>NZ_NPGA01000012.1 GCF_002259485.1 Rhodococcus sp. 14-1411-2a | reverse complement strand
CGCCCGCACCGATCCCGCCCGGCCCACCCGTCGGCGAGGTTCCCGGAAACCCGGACGCCGCGATGGCGTTGCGACCGTTCGTGGGCGACCTCATCGGCGGCGGAATCGGCGTCGTCACGGCGCGGTGCTGGACGGTTCCGCCCACCGAGATCCCGGCGATGTACGTCGACGCCGAGGCCATCCTCGCTGCCGTTGCCACCCCCGGCGTCGACGGCCAGTACGCCGTCACGTGGACCGGGCCCATCGCCACGGTCAGCGTCAAGCGCAGTGAGATCGCAGCCGGCTATGCGTGCCCCACCGTCTACCCCACCGGCACCGCTCCCGTGTTCGACGCGACAGACGCCGTCTACACCGTCGATCGTTACCTGGGGCGTACGGCCGGGATTCCGGTGAACCCCAGCGACGTCGAAGAGACCTACCCACTCGTGTGCGACGGCCGCCAGACCTGGGATGCCCTCGGCACCGGAGTTCCGACTGCCCCGCCGCTGGTGCAGAATCCGAACATCCTGCCCGGCATCACCTCGTTCGATCCCGACAGCGTGTTCGTCACCGGGCAGAACGGCATCTACACCCAGGTCAACGCAGACATCATCGACGCGTCCGGGGCGTACCAGAACCGCACGTTCGTGCTGGCCGTCGGCGGCGAGGGTTACTGCATCGGCGACATCGCCTGATCCGGTTCTACTTCAAGACATCCGTTCCGACGAAAGGCACCAGGGCTTCCGGGACGCGGACGGTGCCGTCGGCCTGCTGATGGTTCTCGAGGATGGCGACGATCCAGCGGGTGGTGGCGAGGGTGCCGTTGAGCGTCGCTGCGGTCTGGGGCTTGCCGTTATCGTCGCGGTACCGCACGCCGAGGCGTCGGGCCTGGAACGTCGTGCAGTTCGAGGTCGAGGTCAGCTCGCGGTAGGCCTTCTGGGTGGGAACCCATGCCTCGCAGTCGAATTTGCGAGCGGCCGAGGAGCCGAGGTCGCCGCCTGCGGTGTCGATGACCCGATAGGGCAACTCGACTGCGGCGAGCATTTCCTTCTCGTACTCCAGCAGCTTCTGGTGTTCGGCGGCTGCATCCTCGGGCTTGATGTAGGAGAACATCTCGATCTTGTCGAACTGGTGGACTCGGATGATGCCGCGGGTGTCCTTGCCGTAACTGCCCGCTTCGCGGCGGAAGCACGACGACCATCCGGCGTAGCGCTTCGGGCCGTCGGCGAGGTCGATGATCTCGCCCGAGTGGTAGCCCGCGAGAGCAACTTCCGAGGTTCCGACGAGGTAGAGGTCGTCGGCTTCGAGGCGATAGATCTCGTCCGCGTGCGCGCCGAGGAATCCGGTTCCCGACATGATCTCCGGGCGAACCAGCACCGGCGGGATCATCATGGTGAAGCCGTTCTTGACGGCCTTCTGGGCAGCGAGCTGGAGCAATCCCTGCTGCAGCAATGCGCCGTAACCGGTCATGAAGTAGAAGCGCGAGCCCGAAACCTTGGCTCCGCGCTCCATGTCGATCAACTTCAGCGACTCACCCAGCTCGAGGTGATCTTTCGGCTCGAAGTCGAACTCCGGGATCTGTCCGACGGTCTCGAGCAGCACGAAGTCGTCCTCGCCGCCTGCGGGCGTGCCGTCCTGAACGATGTTGGAGATCGCGCGGTGGGCCGCGTCGAGGGCTGCATCGGCCTCGGCTTCGGCGGCCTGGGCGGCCTTGACCTTGGCGGCGAGTTCCGATGCCCCGGCGAGCAGAGCCGGACGGTCCTCGGCGGAGGCCTTACCGACCTGCTTTCCCAGCGCCTTCTGCTCGGCACGCAGCTGATCGCCGGCCAGCACCGCGGCCCGGCGGGATGCGTCGGCACCCAGAAGTGCGTCGACGAGAGCGGGGTCCTCGCCTCGGGTGCGCTGCGAGGCGCGCACTGCGTCGGGATTCTCGCGAAGGAATTTCAGGTCGATCACGAGAACGAACCTTACTTGCCGAGCAACCCCAGATAGTCCTCGCGTCCGAACATCGTGGCGGCATCGATCGCCGACGGGTGGCCGCCGTGCGGATCGGCTCCACCGTCGACGAGCACGCGCACCACCTCGTCCTCACCTTTGAAGACCGCGCCCGCGAGTGGGGTCTGCCCCTTGTCGTTGGGCTTGTTCACATCGGCACCACGCTCGACCAGCGCACGCACGGCGTCGGCGTGCCCGTGATACGCGGCGAGCATGACCAGCGTGTCGCCTGATTCGTTGTGCAGATTCACCGGGACGCCCGCGTCCACGTAACTCGCCAGAGCGGCGCCGTCACCGGTGCGGGCCATCGCGAACAGTCGGCCGGCGAGCTCGCTGAGGTCGTCGTCACCCGTTGGGTCGCTCATGAGGACCGAACATACTCGGGCATGATGGAGGGCGATGTCCGGATACGAAACAGACCCCCCGACGAGCGAGAAGTCTCGGCGAACACTGTCTGCAACCACAGCTCGACGTGGGCTCGCCATGGTTGCGGTCGGTGCGGTGCTGGCCGCCGGAGCGACGGTTTTTCTCTCCGACGGGTTCTCGACACCCGAGAAGATCACCACCCATGCGACGGCCAGTGGGCCTGCGACCGACGGGCCCGTTTCGGCGTCCTCCTTCGGTGCCGCCGACCCTGGTGCCTGCCTGCAGTGGACGCCCACCGACGATCCCGAGACCGATCGGCAGGACCTCGCCGAGGTCTCGTGCGCCGATCCCCATCGCTTCGAGGTGGCTCGCGACATCGACATGAGCGTCTACCCCGGCGTTGAGTTCGGTCCTGCCGCGGCGTATCCCGGTTCCATCCGGTTCAGCGAGTTGCGCGACGAACACTGCGCGGCCGCCGTCGACGACTACGTCGGTGCCAAATTCGATCCGAACGGACGCTTCGGCGTCGGGCTGATGTTCCCCAGCCAGGCCGGATGGGCCAAGGGTGAGCGGACGCTGCGCTGCGGTGTGCAGATGCCGTCGAACACCGGCGCGCTGATGGAGATGACCGGGTCGATTCTCGATCAGGACCAGTCGAAGGTCTGGCGTACCGGAACCTGCATCGGCATCAACCAGAACGTGCCGGCCGATCCGGTGGACTGCGCCGCTCCGCACGCGTACGAGGTGGCGTCGGTGATCAACCTGACGCAGCAGTTCCCCGGCGGGCACCCGTCGGAGGGCGACCAGGATGCGTACCTCGAGCGGACGTGCACCGACGCGGTCAACGGCTACCTCGGCTCGGACACCGCGTTGCGCGACAAGACGCTGACCCTGTTCTGGGACACGATCGATGTCGCGAGTTGGCTGGCCGGAAGTCGCCAGGTGACGTGCTCGGTGGGTGCCGAACTCGATTCCGGCGGTTTCGCGACCATCGTCGGCACCGCCAAGGGCGACATCCTCATCAACGGTGCAGCCCCCGTCCCGCCGCCCTCCGCTCCCGACGGCCGCGCACTGCCGACACCGCTGCCCGGTGCCGCACCGATCACCACCGGAGGGTGACATTCCCACGCACATGACGCGCGTCGACTTCGAGGAAGCAGTGTCCGACGCCCTCGACACTCTGCCGCGTGAGCTCACCGACTTCATGAACAACGTGGTCGTTCTCGTCGAGGAAGAGCACCCGACCGAGGACATCCTCGGACTGTACGAGGGCATCGCACTGACCGAGCGCTACGAATACAGCGGCCACCTACCGGACGTCATCACCATCTACCGCAAACCGATCCTCGAAATGGTCGGCGACGAACACGAGGCGCGACGGGAAATTGCGATCACCGTCGCCCACGAAATCGGACATCACTTCGGCATCGACGACGAGCGACTGCATCAACTCGGATTCGGCTGACAGCACTCACTCGTCGCCCGCCCGCTCACCCCGAACGCACCCCCAGGTTGGGATGAATGTGGGTTTCAGTCACTCAGATGGCCTGAATGGCGCATTCATCCCAACGTGGGGGCCGAAGCGAACGCCGGGCTACGCCGCGACTGTCTCTCGGCGAGTGGATCGAGCAGCGCGATCGGTGAGTAATGCGAATCCCAATCCCAAGGCCAGCCACAGGGTTGCCTGGGTGGCCAGGGACGACAGTCGGAATTCCCACAGCAGGGTTGCCGGGAAGTCCGCGCCCACCTCGTTGACGGTGGGCAGCAGCGCGTAGCCGACGCCGACCACAACCAGGAACGCCAGCAACGGCGCTCCGACGCGAATCGCCACCGAATGCTGCGATGCCACCGCCTTCGCCGCGTAGACGGCCAATGCGACCGCCAGCAGACCCAGAATCACCGACGCCAACCACAGCCAAGTGCGTTGGGTGATGGTCTCGGGATCGCCGACGGCCGGTGGGTTGGCCGGGTACTTGAAGAAGGGCACCGCTTCGATGGCCAACCATCCGGCACCGGCTCCGACGAGCGCGAGAATCGAGCCCGGCAGTGCGGTGAAGCGTCGCCCGTAGTGCAGCGCCGAGGCGAAGATCGCGCCGAGCGCCAGGCCGGCGAGTCCGGTGGCGAGGAACAGTCCGACGCGTTGTCCGTCTCGACTGACGAGCGCGTCCTCGCCGTGGGAGTGCGCGGCCGCATCGGCGTCGGCGTCGGCGTGATGAGCGTCGGCTCCGGCCGCTTCCTCGATGGCGATGGCCGAGTCGATGTGCGGTTCACCGACGACGTAGGCGACTGCTCCGGCGAGCAGGCCTGCGAGAAGTCCGGCGAGCAGACCTCGCACGAGTAGTTGGACGAATGTGCCCTGCAGCGTCGGGCCGTGGGTGTCGGTCAGTGGCATGGCAGGCCCAGCAGGTGGCGGCCGTCGTGCATCAATTCGTGCATGTACATGCCACTGCGGGAGATCGCGCCCTGATCGAAACCGACGAGGTAGAGCACGACGAAAGCGAGCAGGATCGTTGCGGCGACGATGACGGCGAGGGCAGCCGACTCCGTCGTATTACTGGGTGCGTGAATGATTGCCATGGTGTCCTCCTGGGATTGTGCGTCCCGTAGTCCCCGCTCGAAAACGGGGACGGCCATGCGATGAACGAGTTTTCTGACTCTCGAATTCGGGCATTTCGCCGACGTCGATCACAGTGGCGCAACCGCTCCGGATTTTCACCGGATTACCTGCGTACATCGCGTATTACCAGCGAACTGTGGCATCGCTCCGGACTCTGTGTCAATCGCTGTCCCGACCGACTGCAGCTCGTTGCCATAGAGCTGCGGTGCCACAATGACGCAGTGCCCGCACCCGTGACCCGACTGATGTTGGTCGCTCACGCGCGAACCGACGCGATGCGCACCGGCCGGTTTCCCGGCGACGAACCACTCGACGACGCGGGCCTGCGCGATCTCGAGGCGGTAACCGACCTTCCCCGCGCCGACCGCGTCCTGTCCGGCCCGGAAACCCGCTCGATCTCCACCGCGCAGGTGTTCGGAACAGAGATCTCCGTCGAGCCCGCGTTGGCCGACATCGACTACGGCCGGTGGTCCGGTCTCGAGATGACCGACCTGCCCGACGCCGACGCGATGGCCTGGCTGAGCGATCCGGCGTTCGTTCCTCCGGGCGGAGAATCCCTCGACGCGTTGTTCTCTCGCGTCGAGAAGTGGCTGAGCGCTGTTGGATCGACGCCGGGCCGCACTCTGACGGTGACCTCTCCTGCCGTCGTCCGAGCCGTGGTGGTGCTGGTGTTGGACGCCCCGATCCGCTCGTTTTGGCGAATCGACGTTTCCCCGCTGACGCGCACGTCCGTCAGCCATCGAGGCGGCGTCTGGACTGTCGGCGCGGTGGCCCAGAAGTTCGTCTGAATTTTTCTCGCGCGGAGGGAACCGAACCGAACACGGCGGCGTCTTACCTACCGACAGCGCAAAGTTCTTCGATCAGGGAGCGTGGCTCATGACCGTCATCAAGGTGGATCCGGTGGCCCTACAGCTTGCTGCCTCCGAACTCGATGCGGTCGCCGCTCGCTTGCAGGCTGCTGTCACTGCAACGGCAATCCCCGTGCGGCCACTGCCGCCCGGTACCGACGAGGTCTCGCTGCTCACGGAACGGTTCTTCGGCACCGCGGCCGATACCTTCGGACCTGCTGCAGCGCAGGGCATTTCGGAGTTGCACCGAGCGGCCGAGGAACTACGGAAACAGGCCGCGGACTACGTGGCCACCGACGACGACACGGCCGGGGGGCTGCCCGGTCTACCCGGAATCTGACGCACCGAACTCGACCGCAACAGAAAATTCGACACAACGCTCGAACATCATGGGGGCCAGAGGATGACGCTCGGAGTGACAGGTGTGGTGTGGCTGCCACGCACGGCCACGGGAAACTCGACGCGATTGCTCGGGCCGGGACCGGTGCCGTTGCACGTCGCCGGCGGCGCGTGGGGTTCGGTCGCTGCGGCGTTCACCGAGGCATCGGCGAGCATTGCGGCTGTCACCGCGGCTCTGACTGCAGGCTGGGAGGGCGAGTCGGCACTGCTGGCTCAGGCTGCGCTCGGCCGTTTCGCGACCTGGACCGCCGCCACGGCAGTCAAGGCGGCGGCGCTCTCGGTCGAGGCCCCGGCCGCAGGAACCTCGTACGGTGTCGCGTTGGCGACCATGCCCTCGCTCGTGGAAATCGGAGCCGTTCAGGCCGCCAAGGTCACCGCCGCCTCTACGGGCGGCGTGATGAACGGCAGCTACGAGGCTGCCGAGGTGGCCGATCGACTGCTCGACATCCGCGCTGCGATGGTGATGGAGGGCTTCGAGCTGGTCTCCTCGCACCGCATCGTCCAGACCACGTTCGATCAGCCGCCGGCCATCGTCTCCGATTCCGGGAGCGGCCTCGGCAAGTTCGCGAACGGCGCGCTGATGACGTCTCCGGTCCAGGCCGCGATCGGCGGATTGATGGCCGCGACCCAGAACCCCGGCGTGGCAGCGGCGGCCGGTCAGATCGGTAGTGCTGCCACCTCCATCGCCAGCACCGGCGTCTCGACCGTCGCCACCGCTGCGTCCACCATCGGGTCGAGTGCGTTGTCCGGTGGATCGGGAGCGAGCGGCGGGAACGGTTTCGCACCCGGTGGTTCGGCATCTCTCGCTGTCGGTCCGGCGTCCACGCGTCCGGTGTCGTTCGGCGGCGGGGCAGGTGGAGCAGCCGGGCCCGGTGGCATCGGCGGCGGCGTCGGAATGCCCGGTTCGGCGTTGGGTCCCGCCGGTGGTGGCTCGATGCAGGCCGGTGCAGGCCTAAGCGGTCCGTCCGCGTTCGGCGCAACCACCTCGGCCGATGCCGGCCTCGCTCAGCGCGGAACGGGCGCGGCAGGCGCTCCTGCCTCCGGCCCGCGCGGGCAGGCCGAGGACGACGAACACGAGACCCCGGACTACCTCAAGCAATTCGAGCACTTCTCGGACGGTCGGACCGTCGCGCCGTCCGTCATCGGCGCGAATCCGACCCTGCCCCACACCAGCGGGAACGGCCGTTGATCGACTTGGGAACCGTGCCGGTGGGCCACACACTGCCGATCGCCGCACTCGGTGTGGACGAGATGGACTTCCTCGTCGAGGAACTGTCGATCGCCGAACTACCCGTGGTCCTGGACGTGTTCCCGCGCTTCGACGACGTCGGTGCCCGAGATCGCGCGCTCGAGCACGGGCGCCCCGCACTGAACAACGCCCGCCTGATAACCGACGGCCGCGTCCACGAGGATCTGGAGCAGTGGATGCGGGTTCTCGAACAACCTCACTGGTACGTCTCGGCTCGTGTCTTCGACGTCGAGAACCCAGAGCCCGTTCCGACCATTCGCATCTGCGTTGCATCCGACGATCGGATCGCGGTGTCGGCGGTGCGGCGAGACGACGTGGTCACCATCCGCGCCGTCCACGGTGATCCGGCCCGGGACCTCGCGTCGGCGATCGGCTCGGCCGCGTCGTTCGACCCGGGCAGCATCAACGCGCCGACCGATCTGCTGGCCGAAGCACTCGACGCGGCACCGACCGACGTCGGAGCAACCGCGTCTCGGCTGCGCGGTATCGGCGTAGCGCACGAGCGCGCCGCGGCTCTGGCGTCGGCGATGGCCACCTGCGCCGGCAGAACCGAGATCACCGCCGTCGCCCGTAGGCACGGAACCCGTCACGTGGCCGGGAGACCCGTGGCCCTGTTCGACACCAGAGCCGGGCGCATTCTCGCCACCTCGACCCTCGCCGCCGACGGCACGTCGTGGAGCTCACTGACCGGGGCGACGGATCGCAGAGTGACCGCTGCCCTGACCGAGCTGATCGCATCGGCCGGTGAGCATCTGCGCTAGCTGATCGGGTTGTCCGCCTTGTTGCTGCCCTTGCCCTCGAACGGCGGCAGGAACGTGCCCCACCTGGTGCAGGACCATCCACCGTCGGGCAACGGCAGCAGCTCGACGGTGTGCGTGTTGTCGAGGTGATTGTCGGCCGCGAACGTGCCCTCGACGCCTGCCAGTACCGCCGCAACCAGTCGGATTGCGGCACCGTGACTGACGACAACGACGTCGCCCGCTGTCTCGTCACTCAGATACTGCGCGCGGAGGCCGTCGAGCACCGGGACGTACCGCTCCAACACCGAATGTCCGCTGTCGCCGCCGGGCACGGTCGCCGCCAGATCTCCGGTGTGCCAGCGACTGAAGATATCGGTGAACTCCCGGTGCGCATCCGCATCGTCGCGGTCCTCCAGATCTCCGGCGAAGGTCTCCTGAATTCCCTCGGTCACCACCAAGGGAACCCCGGTCGCTCGTTCGATGTAACCCGCAGTCTGCTTGGCACGCAACGCAACCGAGGACACCAGCACCGCGGGCGGGCGTCCGATCCAGGTCTGCGCATACGCGTCGGCCTGCTGGTGCCCCAGCTCGGTGAGCTCGGCTCCCGGCGGCGAGGTGTCCAGTATCTTCGCGACGTTCGCTGTCGTCTGACCGTGCCGAACCAGAATCAATTTGCCCATCACAGATCACCGCGTCCGGCACGAATGTCTGCGACCCACTGCACGTGTTCATCGATCGGCGGCGGCACCGAACCGCCCGTTCCTGTTGCGGTGGGCCAGGATCCGAGGAACCGGAGGGGCATCTTGCGGTGGAATGCGGCCAACATCTCCGCGACGAGCGGGTCGTCGATGTGCCCGGCGCAGTCGATGAAGAACCTGTACGTTCCGAATCGCGAACGGGTGGGCCGTGATTCGATGAAGGTCAGGTCGATGTTGCGAATTCCGAACTCGGCCAACGCTGCCGGCAGCGTGCCCGGATCGTTCGGCGGCTCGAGGACCACCGACGTTCGGTCGGCACCGGTGCGCGCAGGCACCGACTGCGGCGCCGTCACCAGCACGAAACGAGTCCGCGCGCCCTCCACGTCGATGACCCCGTCGGCCAACTGCGACAACTTCAAGCGCTCACCGGCGAGCCGCGTCGACACCGCAGCATCGACCATTCCGGCTGCAACGTCTTCTGCTGCACCGGCATTGGACGACGCGGACTGCACCACGGCGTCGGGCATGGCGGTCCGCAGCCACTGACGCACTTGATTGAGCGCGATCGGATACGCGCTGATCGTGCGGGCCGAGTCGAGGGTGACGCCGGGACCACCGAGAATGGTGAAGGCCACCTCGATCTCCGTCTCGGCGACGATCTGCAGCCGGCGGCCCTCCGACAACGCGTCGAGCGTCGGTGGGACCGCTCCCTCGATGGAGCTTTCGATGGGGACCACGGCGGCGTCGGCCGCGCCCGATCGCACGGCCTCGAGCGCAGCGGGTGGGTTCGACGCCGACACCCGCTGGACCGCGCCGTCCAGACCGACCGCGCCGAAGGTTCCGAGCTTTTCGAACTGCGCCAGCGCCATCTCCGTGAACGTTCCCGATGGGCCGAAGTAAGCGATGCGAGGCACGTCTCGAGGTTACGTTGTGGACGCCTACGAAGCGATCAAACCGACGTCGACGAGCCGGGCGCGGGCGCGGGCGGCGTCGACGATCTCGATTCCGAGCAGCACCTCGCGCACCGCCTCGGCGGCCTCGGGGATGAGAGCTCGCAGTGCGGCGACGTTCGGGGCAGCAAGTGCCGCGGCGATGTCGTCTCCGCGTAGCGACGCTACCGTCGCGGCGAGGATCGCGAGCACCTCGTCACCGGAGTCGGCGCGGGCGACGAGGCCCACATCGGCGTGCGAGACCACGGCGAGCACGTCGGCGATGCGCCGCGGGGTGTCTCCGACGCGGATGCCCGGGGTCCGGTGGGCGAGGACGACGGCCTCCGCGATCTCGGCCACGTCGATCGCGTCGAACATCGGGAAGACGACCAGCGGCGAGGGCAATCGCAGCCCGAGCGCGTCGGCGAGGTGCTCGGCCGGGGCGTCGACGTCGAACCGGACGGCCTCGTAACCGCAGGTCCTCCCTGCTCGGAGCTCGTCGGGGTCGATGTCGAGGTGCACCACGATGCGTCCGTGGTCGTCCGAGTCGGACAGCGTGAGCAGGGTCGATGCCCGGACGACGGGCGGTCCGTACTCGGCTCCACGCGGAGCTGCGGCCAGCGCGGGTGCGTCGGCGCATATCGGTTGCAGCAGCTCGTGGACGAGCGCGTTCGGGTCGGGTCGGTGGGGCACACCGAGGGTCAGCGGAATCGGCACGCCTTCACGGTAGACCCGGGACGGTCTTGCGATCCTCGCCACACCACGCTAACTTAGGTTTGCCTCACCTACTCGCCTGACCGATCGCATCGGAGGAGCCCATGCTCGGCGCAACCACCACCACCGGACCGACCACTGCCGAACGTGTACGCAGTGCCTGCATGCGCGCCGAGGGCGCCGCCCTGGCCATCGA
The DNA here is from genome assembly GCF_002259485.1 of Rhodococcus sp. 14-1411-2a. Lineage (GTDB taxonomy): Bacteria > Actinomycetota > Actinomycetes > Mycobacteriales > Mycobacteriaceae > Rhodococcoides. Next base: position 263,532 of record NZ_NPGA01000012.1, on the reverse strand, counting down.
CGGCAGCGACCCGGTGATCACGTCCCTGCATCATCTGCGACCCAACGGCGAGATGATCCTGGCCGTCCCCACCGACTCCCTCGACGACGCGCACACCTGGCAGTCCTCCCGTGCCGGCATCCCCGCCGTCCTCGAACTCACCGATCACGCGCCGCTCGCGCTGCGTGAACCGGTGCGTTCGCTGGTGTGGCTTCGCGGCGATCTACGCCCGGTCCCGGACTCGCTGATGCGCCCGATGGCCGGAGCGGTGGCCGCCGAACATCCGCATCCCGCTCTCCTCGACGTCGGGCACACCACCTCGCTGATGCGGCTGATCGTCACCTCCGCCGTGGTCGCCGACAGCACCGGAGCCGAGCCCGTCGACGTCGACACGCTGCTGGAAGCCGAACCCGATCCCTTTTGGGAGATGGAGACCAGCTGGCTCGAGCACCTCGACTCCGACCACCCGGACCTGCTAGCCCAATTGGCCCGACGCCTCCCGCCGTCGCTCCGGCAGGGCCGAATCCGGCCGCTCGGCATCGATCGCTACGGCATTCGGCTGCGGATCGAAGGCGAATGCGGCGACAACGACGTCCGGCTGGGGTTTGCCGAGCCCGTCGAGGACGTCCTCTCGCTCAGTCGCGCGCTGCGCGTGCTCGCCGGTTGCCCGTTTCTGAACGGACTACGCGCCCGCGGCTGACGCACGTTCGGAGAAACAGGGCAGACTCGTGCGGTGATCGACTTCAAGAGCTGGTTGACGCCACCGCCGCCCGCGAGCACGGCTCCACCGCCCGATGCCCGCGAACGCACCACGATCAAGGTCGAGATCGCGATCGTCCTGCTGGTCACGTTCGGGCTGAGCGGTATGAGCAGCATCCTCTCGCTCGTCGAGGACGCGCTGCAGACCGCTGCCCTGTCCGATCAGACCGTGGCGCTGAACTCGTCGCGGTCGAGTTTCAGCCTGATCGATCTGCTGTTCCAGCTGCTGAGCATCCTGCGTCTGTGTGCCTGGGGCGCACTGGGGTTGTACCTGCTGTGGCGAGCAGATCTGGCACCCCGCGCGATCGGGCTGGCCCGGCCGCGGCTGAAGATCGACCTCGGTCACGGCGTCGGATTGGCCGCACTGATCGGGCTGCCCGGCCTGGCGCTGTACCTCGTGGGCAACGCCCTCGGATTCAACCTCAACGTCGTTCCCAGCGCCCTCGACGACCACTGGTGGCGCGTCCCGGCACTGATTCTGTACGCGCTGGCCAACTCCGGTGCCGAGGAGATCATCGTCGTGGCGTACCTGATCTCTCGCCTACGCAGACTCGGACTGAGCGAGAACGCGTCCCTGCTGTGCTCGTCGCTGCTGCGCGGCAGCTATCACTTCTACCAGGGCGTGGGCGGTGGGGTCGGAAACTTCCTCATGGGTCTGGTGTTCGGCCGCTACTGGCAGCGCACCGGCAGACTGTGGCCACTGCTGATCGCACACGCTCTGATCGACATCGTGGCCTTCGTCGGGTACGCCCTCCTGCGCGAACATCTGTCGTGGCTCCCGTGAATCGGCACGCGAGGAACCCGGGTGTTTCCGTGGCGACGGTTACAGTCGACCCGTGAACGACGACGATCGCTACGGACGGCACGGCGCGCCGGAACGGCGAACGCCGCCCGACCGATCAGAACGGAGTCGTCACAGTCGACCGGATCCAGCGCCAGGACCCGCACCTCGCCCGACCGGTGGACAACCGCCGCGCCAGCCACCGCCTCGTCGGCAACCACCCGGCCAGCAACCACGAGGCCCGCAACCGCCGAGCCAATCGCGACCACCGCAGCCGCCCCCAGGTCAGGTGCCGCCCGGCCGACAACCGCCACCCCCACGCGGATATCGTCCCGGCCAGCCGCCACCGGATCGGGGCCCGCGTCAGTACGAACCCGGGCCCCCGCGCCGTCCGGGACCTCCGCCCGAGCGTCCGGCACAGCACCGTCCCCGCCCACAGGGTCCGCCGCCGGAGGGCACCGAGTTCATCCGCCGCGACGGCAGGCCCACTGCCGGTCCGGCGCGCTCGGCCGCCGCACAGCAGGCGTGGTCGCAGGCTCCCGAACCCGGATCGGCGAAGTCCGACACACCCACGCCATCCGAATCGACGCGTCAGTACTCGCGTTCCCAGGACGATCCACCGGGCCGCACCGGGTACGCCCCGCGGCAGCAACCGGAGCCGTTCACCGAGGAGCGCAGGCAACCGGCAGCACCGGCGCAGCGGGCTCTGCGTCGACCCGAACCCGTTCGGCCGCAACGTGACTCTCGGCCGCCGAAGGTCGCGAAGCCGCGGAGACGCAGACGCTGGGGTCGACGCTTCCTGATCGTGTTGCTGGTCCTGGTGCTGGGAATCGGCGGCGTCGTCTACTACGTCGACAGCTCGTTGACGCGCGTGGACGCCCTCACCTCGTATCCCGGGCGCATCGGCGACACCCCCGGCACCAACTGGCTTCTCGTCGGGTCGGATTCGCGAGCGGGCCTGACGCCGGAGCAGGAAGCCGCGCTCGCAACCGGCGGCGAGGTGGGCCCGAGCCGCACCGACACGATCATTCTCATCCACATCCCCGAGGGCAGCGGCGCGCCGACGATGGTCAGCCTGCCGCGCGATTCGTACGTGTCGATTCCGGGCAACGGCCAGGACAAGCTCAACGCGGCCTTCGCATTCGGCGGGCCGCCACTGCTGGTCCAGACGGTCGAGGGTGCAACCGGTGTGCACATCGATCACTACGCCGAGATCGGATTCGGCGGCTTCGCCGGGATCGTCGACGCGGTCGGTGGAGTCAACGTATGCGTGCAGAATGCGATCGACGATCCGTTGGCGGGCATCAACATCGCCGCCGGCTGCCAGGATCTCACGGGAGCCGAGGCGCTCGGATTCGTGCGATCCCGCGCGACGGCACTGGCCGATATCGACCGGATGAACAATCAGCGGGCGTTCATGTCCGCCCTCTTGGAAAAGGCAACCAGCGCTTCGACTTTCCTCAACCCGTTCAAGTTGTGGCCGTTGGTGTCCGATACCGCGTCGTCGTTGAGCGTCGACGAGGGAGATCACATCTGGAACCTCGCCGCACTCGCCTGGGCGATGCGCAGCGGTCCGGTGACCACGACGGTCCCCGTCGGCGGATTCCAGGACTCCGACGTCGGAAACGTATTGCTGTGGGACGACACTCGCGCTCCCGCGTTCTTCGACGCCATCGCGCAGGATCGCGAAATACCTCCGGAACTGCTGACCGGCGGGCCCTGACGACCCTGAATGTAAGTTGTGGACCATGACATCGCCGTCTGCCCAGCCCGCCGCAACACCCGGTACGTCGTTCCACGATCTGCTGCGCGCCCAGGTGCGGCACGAGTTCACTGCTTCGCAGCAGTACGTCGCGATCGCGGTGTGGTTCGACCGCAACGACCTGCCACAGCTGGCCACGCGTTTCTACGCTCAGTCCGCCGAAAAGCGTCGGCACGCCATGATGATGATCCGCTTCCTCATCGACAATCGGCTCGAAGTCGATGCGTCGGGCATCGACGACGTGGTGACGGGATTCCAGTCGGTCGTCGAACCGGTGGAACTGGCGTTGGCCCAGGAGTCGACGGTGACCGAGCAGATCAGCGCGTTGGCGCGTGCTGCCCGGGCCGAGGGCGACTACATCGGCGAGCAGTTCACCCACTGGTTCCTCACCGAGCAGGTCGAGGAGGTGGCGGCGATGCAGAGCCTGCTCAACATCGTCCGCCGAGCCGGATCGAACCTGTTCGACATCGAGCAGTACGTCGCTCGCGAGATCGGTTCCACGGTGATCCGCGCCACCAATGCCCCCAAAGAAGCCGGAAGAGCGTAGTTTGCAGCCCTGCTCAGAGCGGACATTTAGGATCGACTGTATTAGGCAACGTTCGCCTCAATAAGGATCGACTTGGATGACAACGCCTCTGACCAGGCATATCGTCCTGAGCATGAGCGTAGACATCAAAGAAACCAGCCACACCAAGTTCCACGCACTTCTCCGCGACCAGATTCGCAACGAGTTCAACGCCTCGCAGCAGTACATCGCCACCGCGGTCTACTTCGCGAATGTCGATCTGCCGCAGCTGGCCAAGCACTTCTACGCGCAGTCGGTCGAAGAGCGCAACCACGCGATGATGATCGTGCAGTACTTCCTCGATCGCGACATCACGGTCGAGCTGACCGGCGTCGACGCGTCGAAGTCCGTCTTCACCGATCCGCGTGAGGCCATCGCCCTGGCGCTGGCTCAGGAGGAGACCGTCACCGAGCAGATCATCGCTCTGGCGAGCACCGCACGCGAAGAGGGCGACTACCTCGGCGAGCAGTTCATGCAGTGGTTCCTCAAGGAGCAGGTCGAGGAAGTTGCCAGCATGAAGACGCTGCTCAACATCGCCGATCGCGCGGGCCACAACCTGTTCGACCTCGAGCAGTTCGTCGCCCGCGAGATGAACACCAGCGTGACCGCCGACTCGGGCGCACCGACCGTCGCCGGCGGATCGCTGTAGATTCGCACCGCAACTCTGCGCGGATGACGCGCTCATACGGGTGGTCGCTCGAACGAGGATTCCTTGTTCGACCGGCCACCCGTTTCGCGTTCTAGCGCAGAGTGACCTGGCGGCCGCGTAGGCCGTCGCGCGAACGCAACTGAGCCGCCGTGAGCGGAGCGTCGACAGCCAGTGCCTCGCTCAGTTTCTCGCCGAATTCCTTTGTCGGCTTTGCCCATTCGGTGGGGTGCATCTCGGGATCGAGATCGAACACCGGCACCAGCAGCCCGTGCGTGCGGAACGAACCGGCGTAGCGCGAACCTTCACCCAGGTTCAGATCGCCCGCCGCATGCAGGCGAGCCAACGCGAGCATCACGTCGTCTTCGTTCTCCGGACGAACCCACCGGATGTGTGCCTTGTCGCCTGCATCCACCCACCAGGCCGCGACGACGCCGTCGGCCTCGATCCGCGCGGAGGGCATGATCGCCTGGTTCGCACGTTCCACGGTTGCAGTCACATCGGCTGCGGGAGTGGCACTTTCGGGAATCCACCAGTTGAAGTCCTGATGAACGGTGATCTCGAGCAGCGCGGAGGCGTCGAGCAGCGCGGTCAACGCGGGCGTGCTGTCGGTGATCTTCGCGGCTTCGAGCGACTCGCCCGCGGACGCGGTGGACGCCCAGCCGAGCGCGCTACTGATATCTGCCGCAACATCTTTCGACTGATTCTGCACCTGAAGGCCGACGAATCCCTCGACGGTATCGGCATCTTCGCGCACCAGTGCCGCGACGGCACCGGGTAGCACCGTGGCCAGCGTGATGGTGCGACCGTCCACGGTGATCGGCGCGGTGGCCGTCGCCGACGGCACGAACTCGCGCAGCGCTACCAGGTCGCATTCGGCGGCGAGGCCTTCGAACGGGCGAGCCGACGCCGATTCGATGCTCGCGCGTTCTGCTTCTCGCTGCGCGAGCTTCGCTGCTCGGTTGCTGTCCTGCTTCGGTCCACTGTTTCTTTTGCTCTTACCCACGCCCGAAAACCTACACGTTCTTCGATTCGAGCCAGGCTCGCGTTCGGCCGGGGTGGTTGGTGGCGATCCACCCGACGCCGAGCTCGCGGCACAGGTCCACGTCCTCTTTCTCGTCGACGGTCCACACGTAGCTGGCCCGGCCGGACGCGGCTGCGCGGTCGATGATGGCCGGGTGCTCGCGTAGCGCGCGAATCGACGGCCCGACGGCAGTGGCCCCGACGGTCGTCGCCGCTCCCCCACCGAGGTAGTGCGAGCTGTCGCCGAGGAGCACCGTCGGAAGCATCGGAGCCGACCGCCGTACGCGCCAGACGGCCGAGGGCGCGAACGACATGATGACCGCCCGTGAGTGGTCTGCCGACGCGGGCGCGCCGATGCCGAACTTGTGCAGCTCGGCGAGCACCGTGCTTTCGATCAGCGAGCCGTATCGCACGGGATGCTTGGTTTCGATGAAGAGTTTGACCGGCTTGCTGGTCCAGTCCAGGACGAGAGCAATGAGGTCGTGCAACGTCAGGAGTTCGGCGGGTTCGTCGTCGTCGCCGTAGTTCAGTCGGGCCAGATCGGCGAAGTCCATCTCGCTGACGATGCCGGTGCCGTTCGAGGTGCGATCGACGCGGCGATCGTGCACGCACACGATGTGGCCGTCCCTGGTGAGCCGCACATCGCATTCGACGCCGTCCGCTCCCTCGCGCAGTGCGAGGTCGTAGGCCGCGAGAGTGTGTTCCTTCTTGGTTGCCGACGCCCCACGATGCGCGACGACAAGCGGCCCACGACGATCGGGACTCACGACGCCGTCACCGTCTCGGATTCGTGTTCGGGCTGGTTTTGCTCGGGCTGATTCGACTTCGACGCGGTGCCGGTGGCGATCACCCAGCGGGTCGGACGCGACATTGCGGAGCCGCGCAGTGTGCGGCCTTCGAGTCGGCGCATCACGGCCAGGGTCAGCACGGCCGAGACCGCGGCCACCAGTGCCACGAATGCCGACAGCAGAACCCCGTCGGCGCGGGCCTGAAGTGAATCGCGCAGGTTCCACAGCAATTGGACGATGACCAGCGCGTTGCTCGCTGCCCAGACCGCCCACCAGATGCGAACCAGTGTCAGTTCGCGGTGCACGTCGGCATCGGCACCGCCGCGGAGACGGACCACCTCGGTGAGGTAGACCCCCGGCATCACGATGCGGACAAGAGGCAGCATCGACAACAGCAGCATCGGGCGCACCGATCGCGGGTCGGTGGAGCCGGCGGCAGTGAAGGCGAGTCTGCGCTGGTCGATCAGCCAGCAGGACGAAGTGATCAGCGCGGCCAGACCGATGACGAGCGCGCCGACCTGGGCGAAATACACCAACGCGTCGGATACGGCGAGGGTGATCGGCGAGATCAGTCGAACGCGGTTGTGCAGCAGGATGCCGTACCGGAACACTTCGGCGAACGCGGCGAGCGCCAGCAACATCGCGGTGACGAGGACCAGGTTCTGCGCGTTCGCGGCGTACCGCTCGACGCGACCTACGCGGCGATCGGCCTCGGGATCGCGCGGGATGTCGCGCAATCCCCAGGTGGGCGTCGAGGCGTAGTGCGGCGTCGGGGTCGGTGCTGCGGATCGGCCGCGGCGTGCGGCTTTCGTCGACGAGGTCGCCGGTCGGGCTACCCATCGGAAGTTTCGGGCACCCTGCGCGGGTGCCCTGGTGGACACCGGCGAGAGCAGCACGCCATGGCAGCGGGGGCACCAGGTGCCAGGCCGTGCGCCGACAGCCCAACGGGTGCTGCAGCGGGCACAGACCTGGAACGCCTGAGCGCGCCCCTGCGGTGCCGACATCTAGATGATTCTCGCTTCGTGGGCGTCGTCGTCGCTCTGGATCGGTCGACCAGCGGCCTGCCAGGCGAGCATCCCACCGTCGACGTTGATCGCGTCGTAGCCCACGCGGTTGAGATATTCGACGACGCGAGCCGAGCGACCACCGGCTTTGCAGACCACGTACACCTCGGATTGGTTGTCGACCTCACCGGCGCGGGACGGAATGTCGCCCATCGGGATGTGCACTGCGTCCGGAGCGTGTCCGGCTTGCCACTCGTCGTCCTCGCGCACGTCGAGCAGGATGGCCGTCGTAGGGAACGGCACCGGCAGGCGATCGACGGTGACGGCAGGCGGCTGCTCGGGATGCGACACACCTCGATCTTGTCACGCGTCCGCGCGGGGCTGCCACCCGTGTCCTCGCGACCGAAGCGCCACCTCGCTATGACCTACGTCACTGCAGTCACAGAAGTTATCCACAGTATCCACAGATCGATCCACAGAATCGGGGTCTGTGCCGGTTTCTATCCACAGGTCAGAGCGTCGAGTCGGTCCCCCGGTGTATTGAATACCAACTCGGCCTGTGGATCGATGGTGATTTGACACAGCCATCGTCTGCGGTCCTGCGAAGCCGCTGTTTAGGCTGGCGAACATGACTAACCCACCGCAGGTCGTTCCGCAGGCTCCACTCCCGTCCATCGAGCTACGCGTCTTCACCGAACCGCAACAGGGTGCCACGTACGACGACCTGCTGCGCGTCGCGAAAGCTGCCGAGGAGTTCGGCTACGGCGCATTCTTCCGATCCGACCACTACCTCGCGATGAGCGGTGACGGCGGCCCAGGGCCCACCGACGCGTGGATCACCCTGGCCGGGCTGGCCCGCGAGACCTCGACCATTCGGCTCGGCACCCTCGTCACCTCCGCGACCTTCCGCTACCCGGGCCCCCTGGCCATCAGCGTCGCCCAGGTCGACGCCATGAGCGGCGGCCGCGTGGACCTCGGTCTCGGTGCCGGCTGGTTCGAGGACGAGCACAAGGCCTACGGCATCCCGTTCCCTCCGCTCGGTGAACGTTTCGACCGCCTCGAAGAGCAACTCGCCGTCATCACCGGACTCTGGGACACCCCCGTCGGCGAGACGTTCTCACACGCGGGCACGCACTACCCCGTCACGAACTCCCCCGCGCTCCCCAAGCCGGTGCAGACGCCGCACCCGCCCATCGTCATCGGCGGCGGAGGCAAGAAGCGCACCCCGGCACTCGCCGCGAAATACGCCGACGAGTTCAACATCCCTTTCGCCTCGCTGGCCGATACCGAGACACAGTTCGGTCGCGTCCGCGCAGCCTGCACAGCAGCCGATCGCGATCCCGACTCCCTCGTGTACTCCAACGCCCTCGTCCTCTGCTGCGGCCGCACCGAAGAAGAAATCACACGCCGCGCCGCTGCCATCGGCCGCGAGGTATCCGAACTACGCGAGAACGGTGCCGCAGGAAGCCCCGCCGAACTCGTCGACAAAATCGGTCGCTTCGGAGCTGTCGGAGCCACCCGCGTGTACCTGCAGACCATGGATCTCACCGACCTCGATCACCTCGAACTCGTCGCATCCGAAGTTCTCCCGCAGCTCTGACCCCCGCCGAAACCCGCCCCCTGAGTCCACTCAACGTGACATTGACTGCCCAAAAGTCCACTGAATGTCACATTGAGTACCCAGGGGGTCGGTCAGGTGGCGGATCGGGCGCTTAGGCGGGCGTAGTGAGTGCTGATATGTCGTGCCGCGGGCAGTTCGATCCATCGGTACATGATTTCGGCGAGTGCGGCGGTACCGGCCAGGAATGCCAGGACGGCGGCGCTGGGGCCGAGGTGTGGTTCGACGGTTGCGTAGATGCGGTAGAGCACGAGGGTGTGGATCAGGTAGATCGCGTAGCTGCGGGTGCCGATCCATCGGATGACGGGCCAGCGGGTGATGGGTCCGTTGTATCGGGCGAGTATCAGGACCGTTCCGGTGACGACGAGCAGTGTCCAGAGGTAGGTGTCGCCCATCCAGAAGGTGTGGACTTCGATGGCGAGTCGGATCACTTCGATCTGGGCGATGACGCCGACGACGACCCATCGCCAGGTGATCAGTCGTGCCCATCCGAGGTAGGCGATCTGGCCGAGAAACAGCGTGGGGAGTACGCCCGCGACCTTGGTCAGGAACGGGACTGTGTAGGGCTGCGGTAGGTAGAGGTTGTAGACGATCACCAGGGCGCACAGTGCAGCTCCGACGAGTGGCACCACGATGGGTCTGGTGTTCAGCGTTCCGCGCATCGAGATGCAGTAGAGGTAGAACACGATCTGGACGACGAGGGTCCAGGTGACGCCGAGGACGGCAACTTCCGGTCGCAGGAAGAAGCCGCCGAGGAAGAAGCTGAGGAACGCTTCGCCGTTGGTGATGCCGGGTTGGCCGCTGAACATTCCGTTGAGGCCGAGTTTGACCAGGATGACGGCCATGGCGACGGCGAACCAGAGCGCCGGGACGAGGCGGGCGAGGCGCGCGACCATGAAGTCCCGACGCGATTGCCGCATGGCGGATCGGGTGATCAGCAGGCCGGTGAGCAGCATGAAGATACTGACTCCGACGAACGAGAGGTGCATGTTGAGGCCCGCGTCCTCGATGAGGACGGTGTTGACGACGTCGATCATCCACCAGCCACCGCCGATGTCGTCGAGCAGATAGAACGAAATGTGTGAGTACAGCACCGCGAGGACGGCGATGACGCGGAGGAGGTCGGCACCGTCCATCTGGACTCGGGGCGCGTCGACCGGCTGCGTGGCGGCGGACTTGTCGACCGTATTCTGGCTCGGTCGGTCCCCTTCCACACCCGCGAGTTTAGGTTCCGTTCATCTGTAGGACCAATCCGCGGCCGCTCCGCAACTGATTCGTGATATTCGGAGCAGATTCACAGCCGAATTATTTGCCTGTCTCGTTCACACGAATTTATTCCGAGAAAAGCATCTCGGTTACAACTGTTGCACTGGGGGTAGGAATGAGATTGGGTTGAACCCTACGAAAGATCCGCAGTAGGACGAACGTGCCCGCATCACACGATGGGTACGGCGTCGTTAGAGAAGGGAACCACGTGTCCGAGTACACCTTGCCCGACCTTGATTTCGATTACTCCGCCCTCGAGCCGCACATCTCGGGCGAGATCAACGAGCTTCACCATTCCAAGCATCACGCGACCTACGTCGCAGGCGCGAACACCGCGGTCGAAAAGCTCGCCGCCGCGCGTGACAACGACGATCATGCAGCCATTTTCCTGCTGGAGAAGAATCTCGCGTTCCACCTCGGTGGCCACGTCAATCACTCCATCTGGTGGAAGAACCTCTCGCCCAACGGTGGCGACAAGCCCGAGGGCGAGCTCGCTGCCGCGATCGACGACCAGTTCGGTTCGTTCGACAAGTTCCGCGCACAGTTCACCGCTGCCGCCAACGGCCTGCAGGGCTCCGGCTGGGCAGTTCTGGGCTACGACTCGCTCGGCAAGAAGCTGCTCACCTTCCAGCTCTACGATCAGCAGGCCAACGTGCCGCTCGGCATCATTCCGCTGCTCCAGGTCGATATGTGGGAGCACGCCTTCTACCTGCAGTACAAGAACGTCAAGGCCGATTACGTGAAGGCGTTCTGGAACGTCGTCAACTGGGCCGACGTCCAGGCTCGTTTCGAGGCCGCAACGTCGAAGACCCCGGGTCTGATCTTCCCGTAGGTCCTCGCACCACCGGCTTCACCGACAGCGTCGATGGACCACTGCCCCGCTCAGACGGGTGCAGTGGTCCATTCACGCTTCGAAGGGAGTTCGCTGGCACTCTCCCCATCTTGTGTGCCAGCCGTTTTCGCGTCATTCTCTTCCTACCCAACGTCGTGTACCCGGCTTCGAGCCCTGTACCTGTCTGGGAGGAACAATCGAGATGGACGAGCGAGATCTCATCGGTGTTTCACCGTTTCATGCCGCCGGTCTGCTGCGCGGATTCGTTGTTTCCGGGCGCTGGCCGGACACCACCAAGGAATGGGCGCAGTTTCTGGCCCTCGCTGTGCGGGTGGCCTCGATGCCGGGCCTGTTGGCGACGTCGACGGTGTTCGGGGTACGTGAGGAATTGCCCGACGACCCCGCGCCGGGGACGGTCGGTCTCGTCGTCGCCGAAGGTCCGGTGATCGGTGACTTCGCATTGGCTCCCGGACGGTTCGCCGCGCATCAACCTGCCGCGCTGCTGATGCTGCATCCACCGTCGGAGACGACACCGACACTCCCGGAATGTGTCGGCGCGGCGTCCGGCTGCGTTCTGCTCCCCGGCCTTCCACATCTCGGACTCGACCATCGGGCGGCCTGGGTGGAGGCGGAGTCCGACGGCACCGTGACGTCGATGGTCAGTCGGGTCGGTCTCGATCCCATCAGCGATCCCGACACCGCAGTTTTGGCGATGCTCCTCGCATCCTGACCGCTGTCCGCACACGAATTTTCGGGAACCCAAACTTATTGTCGCATTGGACAATTCGCGACGACGCCCCTACAGTCGTGTGTAGCGAAGGGGAGTAGCCCCCAATCACCGTGTCGACATACTGGTTGCTCGAATGCAACCCGGCACCTGAACCGGCCAGTTCCGGTGGGCGAGACCTTCGGTCCTGTCGACGACCGAGGAGTCCGCTGTGCTGTCCGCATTACTGTTGAGTTTCGCTGTCATTTTCGTCGCCGAGCTGGGTGACAAGTCCCAGCTCATGGCCATGACGTTCGCCCTGCGCTACAAGTGGTACGTCGTCATCGGCGGCATCACCGTTGCCACCACCGTGGTGCACCTGGTCTCGGTCGCGGTCGGCCACTTCCTCGGTGTATCGATCCCCACCGAGGCGATCTCCATCGTCGGCGGCATCGCGTTCGTCATCTTCGGCCTCTGGACGCTACGCGGCGACTCCCTGTCCGACGACGAGGGCGCGAAGGCCTCCCGGGTCACCAAATCCGCATTCCTCGCGATCGCGTCGGCGTTCTTCCTGGCCGAGCTCGGCGACAAGACGATGCTGGCCACCGTCACTCTCGCCGCCGACAACGACTGGGTGGGCGTGTGGATCGGCTCTACCGTCGGCATGGTCGCTGCCGATGCACTCGCCATCGTGGTCGGCGCGGTACTCGGAAAGCACCTGCCGGAGCGCATGATCCAGTACGGCGCGGCCATCCTGTTCTTCGTCTTCGGTGCCGTCCTGTTCTTCGAGGGCCTGATGCCCGGCACCGCAGCTCCCTACATCGCTGCCGGAGCAGTCGTCGCGATCTCCGCCGTCGTCATCGCCGTCTTCGTTCGACGCTCCCGCATCAGGGCAGCGCGGGAATCGGCACAGCAGACCAGCACCGAACACGCCTGACCTTGGTTTACACTCCTCTCCCGGGAGGGGTGCATGAACAACGAGCAGCAGGTGAGTACGACCGACGCGGCGCACCACTCGACCGACCGTCTGATCAGAATCTTCGGCCGTTTCGTCGGTACCGGCTATCTCACCTATCTGCTGCTGTTGATCCCGGATATCGCACGGAGCAGCGAGGTGGTTCCCGGTTGGTGGACTCCGGTCACCGTTGCGGTCGTGTTCGGCACCGGATTCGCGTTCGCGGCCTCCACCTTTCACCCGAGCATCGGGGTCATTCGCATTGCCGGTTCCGTGGCCGCGTTGGCGTTCCCGATCATGGCGGTGCTGTGGTGGGTGGCGTGGGACGGCGAGACGTTCGATCAAGCCGGGACGTTTCTCTCGGTGTTTCCCGGCCTGGCGGCACTCGCCGCCGCCACGGTGTGGCACCCCGTCCCGGCGTTCATCCACATGAGCGTCAGCGTCGTTCTTGTGCAGCTGGCCAACCAGGCTGTGCGAGAACCGTTCCCCCGCAGCAACATCATTGCGGAGATCTTCTTCGCGATGATGTTCTGCACGGTGTTCGTTGCCGCGACACTCGCCGCGGTGCGCACCGGACGCATTCTCGACGCGACGATCTCGACCACACACGACGACGCGGCCCGGGCGGCTGCGGCCACCGCGCGTGAGGTCGAGCGCGAACGATTCGACGCGCTGATCCACGACGAGGTCATGTCTTCTCTCCTCGCTGTTGCCCGCCATGGCCGCACGCCCAGCCTGGCCCGTCAGGCGCGCTCGGCCCTGCTGCATCTCGATGACCTGACCACCGGCACCGTCTCCGAGACGTTCTCGGCCGACGAGACTCTGGCTCAGCTTCGTTCTGCCGCAACGACAGTGGACGAGTCGATCGACTTCACCGTGCACGAGGGCGCGCTCGAGCGGACAGAGCACTACCCGGCCGAGACGGTACGCGCCATCGCCGCGGCACTGGCAGAGGCTTTGCGCAACAGTAGAATTCATGCCAGGGCATCACATCGTTCGGTTGCCGTGGAGCTGGCCCCGTCGTCGATGCGCATCACCGTTCAGGACAACGGCATCGGCTTCGATCGACGTTCGGTGCCGCCCCACCGACTCGGCGTCGCCGTCAGCATCGAAGGCCGAATGCGTCAACTCGACGGCGGGTCGGCCGAGATCGAATCCTCCAGCGCAGGCACCATAGTGCGATTGGGGTGGAAGCGATGAACGGCCAGGACATCCGCGACCTGCTGTCGATGAGGTCGGCGGCGGCGTACGCGGTTGCCGGTTTCTTCATCCTCGCGTGCCTGGTGTGCGCATCCGCAACCCTGACCGGGGTGTCCGCAGTGTGGCCCGAGTACGCAGCTGTGCTTGCACTCTCGGCCGCGGTCATCCTGCTGCTCCGGGCACCTGGTGACCCACTGACCGCGCAGTCGACCGCACTGATGACCGTATCGGGCCCGGTGGCAGCCGCGCTGGTCTTCGCCGTCCTGCCGGTGCCGCTGACCGGAAGCTTGCAGACCTGGCCCCTGGGGATGTCGGTGGTGATCTACACCTTCATGTGTGTCCGCGGTCGCACACTCGCCGCGTGGCTCGGGCTGGCACTGACCATGTCGGTGGCCATCGGGTGGGCGGCGGTGACGGGTCAGGGATTTCTGTACGGGCTCTCGTTCAGCGCGATCAACATCGCGCCGCTGTTGATGGCGACGTTCTTCGCCTTCACCATTCGTCCCTTGGCCGCCGCAATTTTCGAGCTGCGCAAGCAGTCGACGGTGCGTATCGCGTCCCAGGCCGCGGCGGCGGCCGTGCTCGAGGAACGCGACGCTCGTCTGGCCAGTCTCGACGCGTTGGCCCGTCCGCTGCTGCAGCGCATCGCCGACGGCCCCGATCCCACCGAGGAGGAAGTCCTCGCGTGTCGACTCCTCGAAGCCGAGCTCCGCGATTCCCTCCGCGCCCGCGGTCTGGTGCGACCCGATCTCGCTCGCGCGGCCAGGTCTGCGCGGGCCCGCGGGGTGGAGGTGATGATGCTCGACGACCGATCTCCGAACGCTCTCGACGACGACGCCCGAGAACGCATCGTGGCCGCCGCGTCGAGCGCACTCGATGCCGCCAAAGCAGGCGCGGTGACGGTCCGGCTCCTACCTCCTGGCCGCCCCGTGGCGGCGACGATTCTGCTCGACGACCTGGGCGACGGTGCACACCGAGTCGAGTACGACCACACCGGGCGCAACCGAAGCTGACGGCCGGGTTTGGGCGCAGACCGTCGTGGTTACCCTGCGGCGGACCAGTTGGTCTGCCGCACCGGCAGCCGATGAACGGAGCCCAGCAATGCCTCTCGATCGTCGATCCTTCCTGATCGGATCCGGTGCCGCCGCAGTGCCGTTGCTGCTGGCCGGATGCGGCTTCGTCAGATCCAGCCCGTCGCAGCAGACCGAGGGCACACTCACGTTCACCACCTGGGGTACCGATGCCGAGCTGGCCGGCTTCCGCGACTCGATCAGCGCGTTCGAGGCGGCCAACCCCGGGACGACGATCACCCTCAACGCGGTGCCGTACGAGCAGATGTTCACCAACATCGACGCCCAACTACAGGCGGGCAATCCACCCGACATCTTCCGCGTTCCGTACTACACGTTCGGTGCGTACGCCGGCCGCGGCCAATTGCTCGATCTGTCGCCGCTGTTGGCGTCGGACACGCGGGATCAGTTCACGCCCACAGCGTGGGCCGCAGTGCAGAACGGCGGAATCCCCTACGGCCTACCGCACCACACCGACACTTCGGCAATTCTGGTGAACCGAAACCTGTTGTCGCAGGCCGGTATCGACTCGGTTCCGACAAGCCTGGACGACGCCTGGACGTGGGACGAGTTGGCGTCGATCGGCGACCGACTGCGTTCCTCGCTGCCGGCCGACAAGTACCCGTGGGCCTACAACTGGCAGGGCAACGGCGTCACCCGCTGGTTGAGTCTGCTGTTCCAGGCCGGCGGGTCCTTCCTGGCCGAGGACCAGAAGACTCCACTGATCGACTCCGACGAGGCGCGCCGAGCCGTCGAATTCTCGTCGTCGTTCTTCTCGAACGGCTATGTGCCGGCGAACAACACCATCGCGTCGTCGAGTTACGCCAGCGAGGCCTGGTTCTCGCAGTCGGTGGCGATGGTGTGGTCGGGTGCATTCCAATTGCCCGACGCCGATGCGACGGCCAGTTTCGATTGGACGGCCACCTTCGCACCCCGAGATCGCCGGGGCGGCGGCGACTTCGGTGGCAACGCACTCGTCGCCACGTCGCAGACCTCGCAGCCGGAGCTGGCGGCGTCGTTCCTCGAGTTCGTCACCCAGCAGGAACAGATGCGCAACTTCTGCAGGGCCGCCTCGTTGCTGCCGACGCGTACCGATCTGCTCAACTCCGACCTCGAGTTCGATATCCGGTCGGAGCTGGCCCCGATCTTCGCAGCTCAGGCCACTACGGTGCAGCCGCAGGATGCCGCTCAGGTCGCGTCGCCGTCGATGTCGGCGATCATTCCGGTTCTCAAGGAGCAACTCGATCTTGCGTTCGCCGGTTCGCAGGATGCCGCTGCCACCGTCTCGGCGTTGCAGAGCGGAATCGCCGGGGTCACCGGCGCATGACGGCTGTAGTACGAGCGAAGACCAAACGCGCCGGGGCCAGGAAGGAAGCGTTCGCGGCCGCCGGATTCCTGGCCCCCAGCTACGTACTGTTGGCCGTGTTCGTCCTCGTTCCTCTCGTCGCCGCGTTTGTCGTCAGCCTGCAGCAGACGGACGGCTTCGGTGCAGGTGAGTTCGTCGGGGCAGCCAATTACGTGCGCCTGGTGGATGATCCGCTGTTCTGGAGGGCGCTGATCAACACCCTGCTGTTCACGGCGTTGGTCACTCCGCTGTCGATGCTGTTCGGTCTGATCGCTGCCGTCCTGCTCAATTCCGCGTTGCCGGCGAGGCCGCTGTGGCGTTCGCTGGTGATCCTGCCGATGGCCGTCTCGGGCGTGGCCACCGGACTGATCGGCATTCTGGTGTTCGACCAGAACTCGGGCGTGCTCAACAATCTCATCGGTTTCCTCGGGCTGCCTGCTATCGACTGGCAGTCCTCCCCCGGGCCGGCTTTCGCGTCGATCGTCATCGCCACGGTGTGGTGGCGCACCGGGTTGAACATGCTGATCTATCTGGCCGGTCTTCAAGGTCTCGGTCCCGACCTCTACGAGGCGGCCCGGCTGGACGGCGCGAACGCATTTCAGCGCTTCCGCAACGTGACGGTGCCGCTGCTGGGTCCCACGTCGTTCTTCCTGCTGGTGCTCAACGTCATCTACTCGTTCCAGGTGTTCGATCTGGTCTTCGTCCTCACCGGCGGTGGACCGGGCGGGGCGACGTCGGTGCTGGTCACGTACGCCTACGAGACGGGCTTCGTCACCCGCGATCAGGGCTACGCCGCATCGATCGGCATGGTGCTGTTCCTGTTCGCCCTCACCTTCGCCGCCGCGCAGTGGCGCGCGAGCCGAACGAAGGATCTGGTCGAATGAGCGGGCCGAGAAACGCGTCCGCTCGACGCGCACTGGTGCTGCGCACCGTGATCATCGCCGTCATCGGCCTGATCACCGTCGCACCGCTGTATTGGATGCTGGCCGTGGCGTTCTCGACTCGCGGGGAATTGCTGGGCGGGGGTGAGCTACGGTTGTGGCCCCGCCAGGTGACGTGGGAGAACGTCACCCGCGTATTCGACTCGTTCCCGGTCGCGACGTGGCTGGGCAACTCGATCGCCATTGCCGTCGTGGTCACGATCATCACCGTGGTGACGAGTCTGCTCGCGGGATATGCGTTCGCGCACTTGAAGTTCCGATTCTCGACGCCGCTGTTCTTCATCGCGCTGGCAACGTTGGTACTGCCCGTGCAGGTGATCATGGTGGCGCTGTTCCGCATCGTCGTCGGACTCGGTCTGTACGGCACGTACTGGGCGGTGATCCTGCCGAGTTCGGCGTCCGCGTTCGGGCTGTTCCTCGCGCGCCAGTTCATGCTCGGCATTCCCCGTGAGCTGCTCGAGGCGGCCCGACTCGACGGTGCCGGGCATTGGCAGATCTTTCGACGCGTCGTGCTGCCGCTGTCGGGACCGCTGATCGCCGTCCTCGCCTTCATGAGCCTGCTGCAATCGTGGAACGACTTCGCGTGGCCGCTGATCGCACTGCGGGAGAACGAGTTGTTCACCCTCCCCATCGGCCTGCTGTACCTGCAGGGCCAGGCGAACAGCGACTACGGTGCCACGATGGCGTTCGCGCTGATCAACGTCGTGCCGATGGCGTTGCTGTTTCTGTTCTTCCAGAAATACTTCATCGCCGGATTCGCGCGCAGCGGTATCAAGTAGGCCCCCTCCAGGGTGCCTGAGGGCGGGTGAGGTGCCCCGCCGGTTATGGTGCAAGCGACTACGAGGTCGCAGCCTGTGCCGCGGCCCGCCACCGTGAGCGAAGGGGATCGTACGACGTGGAGATTTCAGGAACAGCAGCACTTGTCACCGGCGGGGCATCGGGCCTCGGAGCCGCAACGGCCGCACGTCTGGCCGCCGCGGGCGTCACCGTCTTCGGACTCGATCTGCCACAGTCCATCGAGCGGGCCGGAGACAGCGTCCCGGCCGGGGTGACTCTCATTCCGGCAGACGTCACCAGCGAAGCCGAGGTCGAGGCCGCACTGGACACCATCGTCGAATCCGGAGTGCCGCTGCGCATCGTCGTCAACTGCGCGGGGGTGGGCTGGGCGGGCCGCATCCTGTCCAAGAAGGGACCGCACGATCTAGAGCTGTTCCGCACCGTCATCACCATCAACCTGCTCGGTACGTTCAACGTGATGCGCCTGGCCGCGAACCGGATGCAGTCGCAGTCGACCGTGGACGACGCAGGCCAGCGCGGCGTCGTCATCAACACCGCATCGGTGGCGGCGTTCGAGGGCCAGATCGGCCAGATCGCCTACACCGCTTCCAAGGGCGGCGTGCACGCGATGACCATCACCGCAGCTCGCGACCTGGCGCAGGTCGGCATCCGCGTCAACACCATCGCCCCCGGCATCGTCGACACCCCGATGCTGGCAGGCGTCACCGAGGAATACCGTCAGGGCCTCGAGGCCTCGGTGCCGTTCCCCTCACGTCTGGCGCAGCCCAGCGAGTACGCGCAGCTGGTCCAAATGATCGCCGAGCACGACTACCTCAACGGTGAGACCATCCGCATGGACGGCGCGATCCGCATGGCTCCGCGTTAACCTCTGACCACTGGCGCGTGACCCCGCCGATCGAGGCGGGGTCACGCGCGAGCGCGCAGGTCCGCTACCGTCGGGATTTCCTTCTCCGCGCGGTCGGACATCCACTCGCGCAACACTTTCGTTGCGAGCACGTCGTCCTCGTTGTAGACGAGCAGTCGCTCGCGCTGCGTGTGGTCGGGCTCGGCGTCGTATCCGACGGCCTCGCGGTACCACCCCATCGACGCCTCGCCGCCGGCTTCGTCGTCACGCCAAGCGAATCCTGCGACCGGCGCAATCTTCTTCAGTCCCTTGCCGTTCGGGCAGATGAACTGATCACTCACGGCCTGGTAGATGTCCACCCACTGCTCGCTGTCGATGAACTCGCGAATCTGCGCCTCGGTGGGAACCCCGGGAACGTCCGCGAAACGGCGTGCCGAGTCGAGCAACCACTTGTCTTCCGCCTGTCGCGAATAGCAGTACGCGGCAAAGGTTTTACCGCGCGCGGCGGCGTCGGCCCTGGTATCCATCAGCCAGTTCCAGAACACCGCGAACGAGCGTCCCTCGTCGACGGTTGGCAGCGGATCCCACGTGACGAAACCCCGATACGACGGCGGCGGGCCGCCCGCCTCGGTGAGCAGCGTGCCCCACAGATACGCGCCATGTTCCTGGTAGCTCTCCATGTCCACGTCCACCTCGACGTCGGCGCGATGCACCGAGACGGTCTCCGAGCGCCGGAGCAGCGGCACGTCCGCTCGCCAGGCCAGCGCGGCGGACACGGCGTCGTCGAAGTTTCCGAACGGCCACTCCTCGGGAGCCGGGCCGGTCCACTGCGCCAACTCGTCGATGGTGCGCACGCCCGCGCTGCGCAACACCTCGGCGCGGGACCCGGAGGCGACAAGCGAGACGTCCCGAACGGCTTCGAGTTGCGGCTTGCAGTCGAACCACCATGCACACGAACGACATTCGCTCACCTGGGAGGGCACGGTGAACGCGACGCCCTGGGCCACCTCGAGCCGGTCCGCGAAGCGGGTGTCGTACTCGTCGAGGACCGTCGCGAGATCGTGCACCAGCATGCATTCACCCTTGTAGCCCACCGCGCCGCCGACGGGTGTGGCCGTGGCCAGGCCCTCGTGCGCGAGCATCCGATACAGGTGCGCGAGCCGGAGTTGATCGCGCAGCTGACTGCGCACCTTTCGAGTCTCGTCGATCGCCGGAGACCACTGGTCGAGCGGGGTGGTGCGCGCCCCACGGCCGGGGTCGGTGACCTTGTGGTTGACGACGATCACCGGGATGTATCCGCCCGCCGCGTCGCGGACGAGCAGTTCGCTGCGCCCGCGTCGTCCGGTGTCGCGTTCGAGGGGCAGTACCGCGTTCCAGATGCGTTCCACGCCGGCCCGGCAGGCGGCGACGGTCGCGTCGGCAGCCTCTCGGGCGGTGGGTTCGTCGATCTCCATCCACCGCATCGAATCGTCCACGGCCAACTGCGCACGGACGTTCTCGCGGTGCGCCTGAGCTGCTTCTCGACGCTGCCGCACCCCTGGGTTCTCGGGTTCACCGCGCAGCAACGATCCGTACGCGGTGTCGAGATAGAGCCGATGCCTGCACCGCGTCAACGATCCGGCATCGAGCAGCACGGGCACAGGTGATGTTGCTGCCGCGCCTCGTTGACCGTTCACACTGTTAGACACTAGGTCAGCCCTCCGACAGCCTGCACAGATCAGCGCCCGATAGGGTGTGGGTAACGCACTGTCCCGCCTAGCAGCACACGTCAGGAGCCTTTTCGATGGGTTTGTTCCGCAAGCGTAAGGGTCGAGCCACTCGCAAGGCAGAGGCCAAGGCGCTCAAGCACAAGGCAACACTCGAAGCGAAGCTGGGCGCGAAGAACGAGCGCAAGCAGTTGAAGTCGATCGCCAAGGCGCAGCGCAAGCTCAGCGCGGTGGAGGCGAAGTCGCAGAAGAACGTCGAGAAGGCCCAGGTCTCCGCTCTCAAGGCGCAGCAGAAGGCCGCGGTACAGGGAACGCTCAGCGTGGCTCAGATCCGCAAGTACCTCGGCATCGCTCGACTGCTGATTCCGGTGCTGGCTCCCATCCTCTACCGCGGTGCGACCGTCGTTCGCGCGCAGCTGGACAGCCGCAAGGCACAGCAGCTCGGTGTCGCTCCCGACCAGCTCAGCGAGTACACCGGCCACGGCGGAAAGCTCAGTGCCCGCATCGCCGGTGCCGAGAAGTCGCTCGACACCATCGGTGCGCGCCACTCCGATCCCGAGACCAAGAGCTTCGGTGCCGCGATCAGCGAGCGTCTGGACGATCTGACCACCGCCGTCCGCGCATCCGAGCAGATGCCGCCCGCTCGCCGCAAGACCGCGCACGCCGCGATCTCCGCAGAGCTCGACGGCATCGAGGCCGATCTGCTCGCCCGCCTCGGCGTGCGCTGAACCCTGCACAACCGATGACCGACAGCTCTGCCGCCCCGCTTCGCGGCGGAGCTGTCGGTATCGTCACCGCGGCGCTCGCGGTGGCCGCTCACGGCATGGCCGGCGGCGGTTGGCCCGACGGTTCCGCACTGGCTCTGCTCGTCGTCGTCAGCATCGGGGTGGGTGCCATGACGGCCCTGCCCAGACGTTCGACCGTCCTGCTGCTTCCCGCTCTGCTGGGCGGACAACTCGTCGCCCATATCGCGCTGAGCCTCGGCAGTGCAGCGGAGATGCACGCGCATTCACTGTTGCCCAGCACAGCGATGATCGCCTTTCACGCGGCCGCCTCGGTCGTCACCGGCCTGATGATCGCCGCGGCCGAGCGCCTCTACGGCCCCATCACGTCCATCGTCCGAGCAATTCTCGCGCTCCTCACTCCCCTGCCCGACGGTTCCGCCGTCGGTCGCGTGTCCATGTCCGTCGCGGTTCCGTCGGTAGACGGCACCGCTCTGGACTGGGTCATTTCTCGTCGCGGTCCCCCGATGTCGTCTTGCTCGTTCCGCGGGCTCCACTCGCGGTCGGCATTCTGACCGACACCCTTTTCCGCTTCTCTGCACAGAAATGACCCAACCCATGAAGAGCTCTCTTTCCCGTGCCCTGTTCGTCTCGGGAGCCACCGTCGGCGCACTGCTGATCGGCGCAGGCGCTGCGTCCGCGCACGTCGTCGTCTCCGCTCCCGACGCCGCGCAGGGCGGCTACTCGGTGCTGACGTTCCGCGTTCCCACCGAGTCCGATACCGCCTCGACCAGTTCGGTCAAGGTGACCCTCCCCGGCCTCAATTCCGCTCGCACACAGCCCGTTCCGGGCTGGACATCCACCGTCGAGAAGGACTCCGCCGATCTCGCGGTATCGGTGACGTGGACGGCGAACCCCGGTTCCGAGGTCGGGCCAGGCCAGTTCCAGCAGTTCCTGCTCTCGGCGGGCCCGCTGCCCGAGCAGGAGACCGTCTCGTTCCCGGCCACCCAGACCTACACCGACGGTGAGGTCGTCGACTGGAACGAGCCGATGACCGAGGACGGTAGCGAGCCCGAATTGCCCGCTCCCACCCTGACTCTCGCCGCGGCCGGCAGTGATGCGCACGGCAGCGCCCACACCGAGACCACCGCCGCCTCTCAGGCGTCGACGTCTTCGGAGGACAACACCGCCCGCTGGCTCGCCGGCGTCGGACTCGTGCTCGGTGCCGTCGGCGCAGGCCTTGGCATCGGTGCAACGATCAGGGCGCGGCGCTCATGAGATCACTGGTCCTGTCCACGAGGGCGCTGGTCGTCTCGGTCGCAGCACTGCTGATGCTGTTGATCGCCGCACCGATCGCCTCGGCTCATTCGCAGGTCACCGGGTACAGCCCGGCCGACGGGTCCTCCCTGGACGCGGCTCCGGCCACGGCGTCCGTGTCGTTCAACGAGGTGCCGCAGTCGCAGTTCGCCACACTCAACGTCGTCGGGCCCGACGGCAACATCTGGTCGAAGGGTGATGCGCGCATCGAGGGCCAGAGCGTCGTCGTCGACGTCGGCGAGCTGGGGCCGGTCGGCGAGTACACCCTCGCGTACCGCATCACCTCGGCCGATGGCCATCCGGTCAGCGGCACAGCGTCGTTCACGCTGACGCAGGAGGGCTCAGGGACTCCGGGGGCACCCGCCGACGCGTCGGGAAGCGCAGAGGAGTCCGAGGGCTCGTTCCTCGGCGGCTACGGTCGGATCGCGCTGATCGCCGTGGCGGTTCTGGCCTTCGCCGGGGCATTGGGATTCGCGCTCCGTAAGCCCAAGACCCGGAAGTAGCACCGACGTGGCTGCGGTGGGCGAGAGAAGTGTTCGGCTGGTACTCGCCGCCGCAGCTGCGGCGCTGGTGGGGGTCGCGGCAGCGTTCGCGCTGGCGTTCCCCACCTTTCCCGGTGGGTCGTCGTGGCTACGGGTGATCGCGGTGGCGTCGGGCTCGGTGGTGTTGGGGTTCGGGGTTCTCGCAGTCCTGGACGCCAGTTCCGATTCCCGACGCCCCGCCGTGGACCCGCCGGTGATGTGGCGCGCGATCGGCTACCTGTCGGGACTATGGGCGGTGGCCGAGTTCGTTCTGCTGGCCGCCGCGGCAGCCGATTCTGCCGGTCGCACGCCACTGACGTTGTCGCCCAGCGCTTTCGCCACGTTCGCCACCTCGATCTCGGTGGGCCGTCTGGGTTCTGCGACGGTGATCCTGACGCTCGCCCTGTGCGCCATCGGGGTGGCCGGGTATCGACTGAGGGCGAGCTGGTCACCGATTCCGGTGGTCGTGCTGGCATCCCTTGCGCTGGTCGCTCGGCCGATCACCGGGCACATGTCTCAGTTCACGTTCGGGTCTTTTGCCGTCGCCGTGCATGTGGTGTGCGCGTCGGTGTGGCTCGGCGTCCTGGGTGCGATGGCGCTGAGCCTACGGAGCAAATCCGCGTGGGCGACGCTGTTGCCGGTCTATTCGCGAGTCGCGTTCTGGTGCGTCGTCGGGGTTGCCACCACCGGAGTGCTCGACGCGGTCCTGAAGCTGGACAGCCTTGCTGCCGTGGTCGAGACCGGTTACGGCCGAATCGTTCTCGCGAAGCTTCTCGTCACGGTGATCCTGATCGCGTCCGCTCACCGAATCCGTGGGACGTGGTTACCCACCGTCGCCGCGCACCGATCCACCGTCGAGCACTCGGTGGGCCGAGCCGCAGCGCACATCTGCCTGCTGGCGGTGGCGTTCGGCTTGGCTGCTGCGCTGGCGACCACTGCATAACCAAGCTTGTCGGCGCTCTGTACTAGCCTGGGTGCATGCCGAAGTTGACTGTGGTGCCGGGTGGTTCTTCGGCACCTGCGCTCGGTCGGATCCATACTGTCGCGGAGTTCTTCGCCGGTATCGGCCTGGTGCGAATGGGCTTGGAGCAGGCCGGTTTCGAGGTGTCGTGGGCCAACGACATCGAGCGCGACAAGCATCACATGTACCGCCAGCACTTCGGTGGCGAGGCCGGCCATTTTCAGCTCGGCGATGTCGCACGCACTCGAGGAGACGATCTGCCCGAGGGGCTGTCGTTGGCGTGGGCGTCGTTTCCGTGCACCGATCTGTCGTTGGCCGGCGGCCGGGCCGGGCTCGCGGGTAAGAACTCGTCGACGTTTCGTCATTTCACGCGGGTACTGAGCGAGCTCGGTGATGCTCGACCCGAGGTGGTGACGCTCGAGAACGTCGTCGGGCTGGCGACCAGTCACGGTGGAGACGATCTGGCCGCAGCGGTCCGGGAGCTCAACCAGCTCGGTTACTCCGTGGATGTCCTCACCATCGATGCTCGACGCTTCGTTCCGCAGTCGCGTCCGCGCCTTTTCCTGGTCGGTGCACAGAATCCCCCGGAGGACGCGCGCGATCCCAACAGTGAGCTTCGGCCGGATTGGCTGCAAGCGGTGTACGGCGATTCGACATTGCTGACCCATCGGGCACCCTTGCCGAGTCCGCCGATTCCGTTGACCAGTGGCCTCGGTGATCTGGTCGAGCGCATGGACTACCGCGACGAGCGGTGGTGGGATGCAGACCGTACCGCAGCATTCGTGCAGTCCTTGTCGCCGATTCAGTTGCAGCGCATCGAGATCCTGAAGAAGGCCCGCAAGGTCAGCTACCGTACCGCCTACCGTCGCACCCGTAACGGCGTCGCCGTCTGGGAAGCTCGCCCCGACGACATCTCCGGTTGCCTCCGTACCGCCCGTGGCGGTTCGTCCAAACAAGCGGTGGTCAAGATGGGCAACGGCCGGTTGCAGGTGCGGTGGATGACGCCACTCGAATACGCCCGCCTGATGGGTGCCGGCGAGTACACACTCGACGGTTTGCGAAACAACCAGGCGCTCTTCGGTTTCGGTGATGCGGTGTGCGTTCCCGTGGTCGCCTGGCTCGCCGAGCACTATCTGATGCCGCTGGTCAGCGGGACCCTGAGTTCGACTGCGGCACATGTCCAGTCACGGTAAGTCCTCGCTGCGGTCGTCCGCCGTCGCTCCGCGCAAGAGCACTCTGCCCGCGGACGACGTGCAGTCCTTTCGCACCGCACTGCGAGAAGTGCTGAGCGAGAAAGACAATCAGGGTCGAGTATGGTCGGCGGCCAAATGGGGCGTGTATGCGTTCTACGATTACGACGGTGAGCCGATCTACGTGGGGCAGACCAAGGAGAAGCTCAGCGTCCGAGTGCAGCGCCATCTGACCAACCAGCGAACCGACGCCGTCGCGATGCGGGTACTCGACGTCTTCGAGGTCGCCGAAATCGAGATCTGGCCTCTGTGGCAGTACGAGGATCTCAAGAAGTCCGACGGCGCAGAGCAATTCCGCGCAGCCGAGCGCGATCTGAATGCGCACGAGTACACGGCGTACCTCGAGGCCATCGACAAGTCTCGACACAAGGCGATCCTCAACGAGAAGATTCCGCCGGTCTCGGAGCCCATCGCACTCCCTGCGTCACTGCGTCGGTCGCTGATCTCCGAGCAGACCCGCCGCGAGCGCGGGCACCCCGACATTCGCATCGCGCGCCGCGCCGAGACCATCTCACGGCTGGCTGCTGTCACTCGCGAACGCGGTGAGGTCTCCGAGGGTCTACGACGCGTCCTCGTGGTCCAGGCCGTGCGTTTGGCCTACCTGTCGGCCGAGCGACTCGCCTTCGTCGAGGGACACCCCATCCCCGATCCCGCCGCGATCGACGTCACCGCGCTGGTGGGTTCGGTGCTGCACGAGCGCGCCCCGGACTCGGACGACGAGCCCGAAGACATCGAAGGGGCCACCGACCCCGAAGGCGAGTTGGACCTGTTCAGCGAGTTCTGACTCGGGTCGTCGTACGCTCGCCCTGTGCCGCTCCCCCCTCACGTTGCCGATCTCACCAGCATCGACCTGCTGCTGTCGGTCGCCGAGCTCGGCAGCATCGGGCGAGCGGGTCGAGCGCACGGCATGTCGCAGCCCGCGGCCAGCGCGCGTATCCGTGCGCTGGAACGACGGGTCGGCGCTCCTTTACTGAAACGAGGCGCACGCGGAACGGTGCTGACCGAGTTCGGCGAGCTGGTCGCGAGTTGGGCAGCGCCGGTCGTGCGGTCCGCCGAGGACCTGGCGACGGCCATCGCCACGTTGCACGCCGAACGCGTCGGCCATGTGCAGATCGCCGCGAGTCAGACTGTCGCAGAATATCTTCTGCCCCGATGGCTGGTCACGCTCCACACGCATCTCCCGCACATCGTGCCGAGCCTCACGTCGGGCAATTCCACAGTGGTCGCCGAGAGAGCGCTTGCGGGGGCCGCCGACCTCGGCTTCATCGAAAGTCCGACTGTCCCTGCGGATCTGGATCATCGGACCGTTGCCACCGACGAGCTGGTACTGGTGGTGGCACCTGATCACGCCTGGGCAGTCACCGCGCCGTCGGCCGCCGAGATCGTCGCCACCGCACTGGTGACGCGGGAGGCGGGGTCGGGAACACGCTCCGCCTACGAAAGCGCGGTGGCTGCAGCGGGTCTCGGGCAGCCGATGTCGCCGTTTCTCGAGGTCTCCTCGACGACGGCGATCAAGTCCGCCGTCGGTGCGGGAATCGGCGGAGCCGTGCTGAGCTCGTTGGCCGTCGCCCCCGAGTTGGCCGCGGGAACCCTGGTCCGCGTACCGATCCCAGGACTGACTCTGCGTCGTGAGTTGAGGGCGATCTGGCCGTCCGGCCGCATCCCCACCGGCCCCGCCGCTGAATTGCTGTCCGTGGCGGCAAAGACCCAGCCATAACGTCCAGTTATGGGTAACGAACATTTCGGTACCTACCGGACGTGACCGGCTACGCGCACGCTGAAGTCATGACCGTCACCGCCCTCACCCCCGCTGTGCATCCCAGGACTTTCGAGCACATCACCCCCAACTGGTTCGCCGCGGTGATGGGTACCGGGATCGTCGCCACTGCGGCCGCAACTCTGCCTGTGCAGTTTCCTACACTGCACGTCTTTGCCGTTGCGGTATGGGTGATCGCCGCTACGGCGCTGGCCGTGATCGGTGGAGCCTTCGCGCGGCACTGGATCGGGCACCGCGACCGGGCCGTCGAGTACGCCCGACACCCGGTGATGGTGCAGTTCTACGGCGCTCCGCCCATGGCGATGCTCACCGTCGGCGCGGGAGCGGGCCTGCTCGGCGCGGACGTGCTCGGACCGACTGCGGCCACCGCGCTGTTCGCCGGCCTGTGGACCGCCGGGACGATCGCCGGTCTGCTCACCAGTGTCGTCGTTCCGTATCGAATGATCACCGCGTCCGATCATCGTGACGTCGCAGCCCTGCCCGCGTGGCTGATGCCTGTGGTGCCGCCGATGGTGTCGGCGTCGACAGGGGCGTTGCTGCTTCCGCACCTACCCGAGGGCCAGTGGCGGCTGGCGCTGCTGTGCGCCTGTTATGCGATGTTCGGGCTGTCGCTGATCGTCGGGATGATCACGCTGACTCTGATCTACGGGCGCCTGCTGCACGGCGGTCTGCCGCCCGTCGACGCGGCCCCGACCGTGTGGATCACGTTGGGGTTGATCGGCCAGTCGATCACGGCGGCCAACCTGCTGGGCACCGACGCATCGATGGTGTTCACCGGTACACAGGCGTCGGTCGCCGTCGGGCTACACGTCTTCGGTATCGGCTACGGGCTGATCATGGGCGGCTTCGGAATGCTGATGTTCGCGCTGGCGACAGCTCTGACCGTGCACGCGGCACGCAGAAACCTGGGGTTTTCGCTGACGTGGTGGTCGTTCACGTTCCCCATCGGGACTTGCGTCACCGGAGCGACTGCCTTGGGTCATGCGCTGAACTTCGGTGCGGTGCAGGCTCTGGCCGTTGCCCTGTACGTCCTACTGCTCGCCGCCTGGCTCACCGTGGCCACCCGAACCGTTCGCGGAATCCGGCGCGGAGAGTTGTTGCATCCGGATCACAGGTGAGACAGCACGTTCACCACGTTGCCGCCCGCATCCCGAAAGAAGAATCGGCGGACTCCCCATTCCTCGTTGGTGATCTTGTAGACGATCTCGAGTTCGGCGTCCATCGCTGCCCGGTACGCCGCGTCCACGTCGTCCACTTCGATCGATGCCGACGGATTGACCGGCCCGGTGGGATCGGTGGTGATCAGACTGAGCTGCGCCGCACTGTCGCCCGCCGGAGCGAGCGTGGCGATCCAGCCGTGATTCATCACCACCTCCATGCCGGTGACCTGGACGTACTTGTCCAGCGCCGCATCGAGATCGGTGACCGTGAGCAATGGCATCGCGCGCAGAACATCCATGCCCGGACTGTATCGGCGACAACGTCCCCGCGGGGACGTGCTCGACGAACATCTCACACATGATGGACAATCCTGACGATGCTGACGATCAGGGTGACTCTGGCCGACGTCGAGCCGGTGGTGTGGCGGCGGTTCACCATCGCCTCCGACGCCACACTGCCCGAGCTGCACGACGTCATTCAGGACGTCATGGGTTGGGAAGACCGACATCTGCACATGTTCTTCGTCGGCGACGATCCTCTTCGAAGCACTCGACGCTACGAGATGAAGTCCTCGCTCGAGGAGTGGGACGACGGCACCGGGACACTCGAAGACGGCGTTCGGGTGGACGACGTCCTCGGTGCCGTCGGGGATCGTCTCGGGTACGAGTACGACTTCGGTGACGGATGGACACACCACCTGGTCGTGGAAGAGGTATCGCCCGTAGCCGGTACTGCAGCCTGCCTCGACGGCGACCGCGCCTGCCCACCCGAAGACTGCGGCGGCTCGTCGGGCTACGCCGAACTGCTGAAGGTTCTCGCTGATACCGACCATCCTGAGCACGACCACATGAAGCTCTGGGCGGGCGACTTCGACGAGCGCTTCGCGGTGGCCGACGCGAACAACAGAATCGCGTTGCGGCGCGCGGTGACGGAGTTGGCCGGTCGCGTACGGGAACGGCTACCCAAACTGGGCTCGCTTCTCGAACGCGGGCCCCTCGAGTATCACCCCGATCTGCCCGATGTCCTCGCGCGCGTCGATGTCGATGTCGATGTGGATGTGGATGTGGCACAGGTGGACCCCGCAGTGGCGGCATCGGCAATGGAAAAGCTGACGTGGATGCTGGCGCGCGTGGGCGAAGACGGAATCACGCTGACCGCTGCAGGCTATGTGCCGCCCAGGGACGTTGCGGCGATGCGTACCGAGCTCGAGTGGGTCACCAGATGGTTCGGAAGCGCCAACCGCGAGGTGGACCATCAACAGGTGCACTGGCTTCGGACTGCTGTGACGCAACTCGGACTCGTTCGTGTCCTGAAGGGGCGGCTTCTTCGCACCCGTTTGGGCAACACCCTCGCCACCGACCCGGTCCGCCTGTGGTCACACGCCGCGGCTCGGATGCCCGTTGGGCGCGAGCAGTACGAGAAAGACGCGGGCGTTCTGCTCCTGGTGTCGGTTGCGGCGAGTTGCTCTGTAGACGAACGCAATTCGCTCGTCTTCCGAAGCCTCGAGGCGCTCGGATGGATGATCCCCGAGAGGGAGAGACCGTACGCCCAGTACCTCGCTCGACCGACCTTGGACTTCCTGACTCTGATCGGCGCTGTGCCGTCGACCCTGGGTCGCGAAGGGGCCGGACCGGACTGGGGACGGCAGTTCGCGGTACACGCCTTGTCGTCTCGAGCTGGGTAGTCAACCCCTGCCCCCGAGTCGTTCACCCCGGCGACACGTGCAGTTCCCACAACACATGTCTGCGTGTCGATTCAGGTCGGAAGCATGAGCAACTTCCGTGCTCGATGCTTCCAGGAGATGTACCAAGTGAACACTGTTCGTCGCGTTGCCACCGGTGGAATCCTCGGTCTCGCAGCCGCTCTCACCCTCGCGTCCTGCTCCGAGCCTGCGGCTCCCGATGCCGGTGGAGACGGCGACGGGGCCGGCGGCACTCTCACGGTGTACACCTCGGAGCCGCAGGCGAAGATCGACGCTCTCAACGCCGAGTTCACTGCAGAGAACCCCGGCATCGACGTACAGGTGTTCCGCGCGGGCACCGGAGATCTCAATGCGCGCATCGCGTCGGAGCGGCAGACCGGCTCCATCGGTGCCGACGTCCTGCTCGCCGCGGACGCCCCCACGTTCGAGAAGTACAAGGCCGACGACCTGCTGCTGCAGTACACCCCGGCCGACGTCGACGCCCTCGACCCGAACGTCGTCGATCCCGACGGTTACTACGTGGGAACCCGCATCATCCCGACGGTCATCGCGTACAACACCGGGACCGTCTCGCAGCCCCCGACATCGTGGAAGGACCTGGCGGACCCCCAGTACAAGGGCCGGATCACGCTGCCCAATCCCGATGTGTCCGGCGCGGCAGCGTTCAACACCGCCGTCTGGCTGGGCCAGGAAGACCTCGGCCTTCCGTGGCTCACCGATCTCGTCGCCAACGAACCCGTGGTCGCCGAGAGCAACGGCCCGGTCGCTCAGGCCGTCGCGGCCGGCACCCAGCCGGTCGGGATCGTGGTGGACTACCTGGTGCGCGAGTTGGCCGAGAAGGGCTCGCCCATCGCCGCGTCGTACCCCACCGATGGCGTCCCGTACATTTCCGAACCGGCCGGAATCTTCAAGGACTCGGCCAATCAGGAGGCCGCGCAGAAGTACGTGGACTTCCTGGTCAGCAAGCGCGGTCAGGAGATCGCCGTCGAGCAGCAGTACCTGCCGGTTCGGTCCGATGTCGGCACGCCGGAAGGCGCGCCCGCTCTCGACGACATCGAACTGCTGAACCCGGACCTCGACACCATCACCGCCTCCCAGCCCGATGCCGTCGCCACGTTCAACGATCTTCTTGGCTGACCGCGTCACCTGGGTTCGCGCCTGCCTGTGGTTGGCAGTACTGGCCCTGGTCGGCGCTCCACTGGCGGCCGTGGTCTCGATCGGATTGGGCGGCAACCACATACAAGAGCTGCTCGACGGCGGAATCGCGTCGGCCACTACCAACAGCGTCGTGTCGGCCGGTGTGTCGGCGGCCGCGGCGGTGGTGATTGCGACCATCATGGCCCTCGTTCTCGATCGCACCGATCTGCCGGGCCGATCGGTACTGCGCCTGATTCTGCTCAGCCCGTTGCTGATTCCGCCGTTCGTCGGCGCGATCGCCTGGACAGGCCTGCTGGGCCCGAGCGGGATGATCAACTCGTACTGGAACGACGCCTTCGGCGGCGGACCGCTGTGGAACATCTACGGCGGCGACGGAGTGATCTTCTTGCTGACGGTCCACTCGTATCCGCTTGCGTACCTGATCATTTCGGCGGCGCTACGACGCGTACCCGGCGATCTGGAACAGGCGGCTCGGATCGCCGGGGCATCTCCTTGGCGAGCCATGCGCGATGTGACGCTGCCACTGCTGCGTCCCGCCCTCCTGGCGTCGCTGACGTTGACTGCGGTGTCCAATCTGGCCGATTTCGGCATTCCGGCGCTGGTCGGACTCCCCGAGCGCTACGTCACCCTGTCGACGATGGTGTATCGATACATACAGTCGGGCACCGTCGATCGACCACTGGAGGTGGTCTCCACCATCGGCATCGGGCTCCTCGCACTGGCCGTTGTCGCGGTCGCACTCGACCGCGTTCTGGGGCGTCGCTCCGTTCAGCTCGACGGTGCGGTCACGCCGCCCCAGTTACTTCCGTTGGGCCGCAGCCGAATTCCAGCGGGCATCGCTGCGTGGATCCTCGGCCTCGTTCTGACGGTCCTGCCGATCCTGGCGTTGGCGACGCAGGCCCTGCTTCCGGCTCCCGGCGTGCCGCTCACCTGGAGCAATCTCACGCTGCAGAGTATCGAGAGCGCGGTCACCGCACCGGGAACCCTCGTCGGCATTCAGAATTCGGTGACGCTGGCGTTGGGAGCCGCAGTCGTCTGCGGATTCCTGGGCCTGGCCATCGGGGTACTGACCACCCGCACCAGGTCTCGCGACAACGTCGGCCTGGATCTGGCAGCGATGCTGCCGCAGGCGATTCCCGGCCTCGTCATCGCAGTGGGCTGGTTGATCATCGGCCGGTACACCGGACTGTTCGACACCAAGTGGGTCATCCTGTGCGCCTACGTGATGGCGTTCCTCGCGATCGTCGTCCAGGCCGTTCGAGCACCGCTGAGTTCCACTCCGACAGCCCTCGAAGAAGTCGCCAGATCCTCCGGCGCGTCACATCTTCGATCGCTGTGGGACGTGCCGTGGAAGATGGCGATCCCCGCTGCAGTCACCGGTGCGGTGCTCGTTGCTCTCACTGCAGTGCGCGAGCTGACCATGTCGGTGCTCCTCGTCGCTCCGGGTACACAGACCCTCGGCGTGTCCATCTTCAACCTGCAGCAGGCCGGCGACTACAACGCCGCCTCCGCCCTGTCCCTACTCGTCGCGCTCGTCGGATTCGCGGGCCTCGGCCTCGTGGCGTCCACCCGAGCCGGGCGACCGTAGATCCAACGCTGAGAAGAGAGAACCGATGTCTGCCATCACGATCGAACGTCTCGGCCTCCGGTACCACGACGGCACGGTCGGCGTGGAGGGCATCGACCTGGAGATTGCCGATGGCGAGTTCGTCGCACTCGTCGGGCCGTCGGGCTCCGGTAAGACCACGCTGCTGCGTACCGTCGCCGGCTTCCTGACCCCGACTGCCGGTTCGATCTCCATCGGACCGGATGTGGTTGCAAGCGAACAACTCTCGACGCCTCCCGAGTCGCGCAAGCTCGGCATGGTATTCCAGCAGCACGCCCTGTGGCCGCACCGCAGCGTCGGGCGCAACGTCTCCTACCCACTCGAACTGGCCAAGGTCTCCAAACCGGAGCGCACGAAGAAGGTCGCCGACGTGCTCGAGCTCGTCGGGCTGCCCGGGCTCGAGAACCGGGACCCGTCGACGCTGTCCGGTGGTCAGCGGCAACGCGTCGCCCTCGCGCGCGCTCTGGTCGGCTCGCCACGGGCACTGCTACTCGACGAGGCGCTCTCGGCATTGGACGAGCCACTGCGAGACCGGCTTCGCCTCGAGCTGAGATCTCTGACGCGCGCAGCCGGTCTGACCGTCGTACACGTCACGCACGATCGCACCGAGGCCCTCGCCCTCGCAGACCGGGTGGTCGTCCTCGATCGGGGCAGCATCGCGCAGATCGGTACACCCGAGGACGTGGTGCGCGCTCCGGCGTCGGCGTTCGTCGCCCACTTCCTGTCCGACGCCACCCTCGTCGACGGCACCGTCGCCCACGGCACCTTCACCTCGGGCTCCCTGACACTCGCGGCGGAGGGCTCCGGCCCCGGGACGGTTGCAATCCTGCCGACCGATATCGAGCTCGTGCCCGACGGCGAGCGCGAGAGCACCATCAGGGGAACCGTCACCTCGTCACTCTTCGGCCGCGATGCCAGCGATGTTCTGGTGCGCTCCGGCGATGTGGACTTCCGATGCTCGGTACGCGGACCGCGTCCCGAGGTGGGTGACACCGTCGCGCTGACCGTCCGGCGGTCGTTCTTCTACCCGCGGTAGCCAGCCTCGACCGCGGATCGGCTCCCCAGTTTCGGATTTATGCCTCCGATCGGAGGCCGGAATCCATATCCGGGGAGCCGATCCCCGTCCGGATCCCCCGATCCCCCCCGACCGACCACTGTGACCCACCAGACAGGAATATTATTTGCTTAGCACATGTATTTATATATATGGTTGCAGACAGCAAGTAAATGGACATCGGCGTTGGAGTACTCATGGCAGTTCAATCCACGACAGCGGAGTCGTTGGTCGAAGAGGTCTTCCTCTTCGGGCGCACGCTGAAGCGGGCCGTGACCACCGGAGTCGAGGATTCACCACTGCCGCAGGCCCTGACCGGAGTTCTGGCCATCCTGGCGACCGAGGGTGAATGCAGGCAGACCGACCTCGCCAGCAGGCTGTGCGTCAGTCAGTCCGCCCTCAGCCGGCAGATCGCGGACCTCGTCGACCTCGGCTACATCGATCGACATCCCGATCCCGACGACCGAAGGGCGTCACGGGTCTGTGTGTCGGACATCGGTCAGGTTCGACTGACACAAATTTGGAACAGACGCGCACGCCGCCTGGCAGAAATGTTGAGCGGCTGGAGCGAGGACGAGGCACTCGATGCACTCGACTCGATCCGCAAACTGAACGACACCTTCACCGAAGACGCCCACGCCCAGCATCAGGACGTGGCACGTATTGAATCGATTGCGAGATAAGACATGACCACATCTGCGGATACTCCGCCCAATCAGCCAGTCGTCGATCCCGACGCGATGTCGCATCGCCAGATCCTCGAAGCCCTCACCGGCCTGCTCGCCGCGCTGTTCACTGCGCTGCTGAGCACCACGATCGTCTCGACGGCACTGCCCACCATCATCGGTGATCTGAAGGGTTCGCAGACCGCGTACGCCTGGGTCATCACCACTGCCCTGTTGGCCAATGCCGCGTCCACTCCGATCTGGGGCAAGCTGGCCGACCTGTTCAACAAGAAGGTGCTGGTCCAGAGCGCGATTCTCATCTTCGTCGCAGGCTCACTGATCGCCGGCTTCGCGCACAACGTGCCGGTCCTGCTGGCCGCACGCGTGGTGCAGGGCATCGGCATGGGTGGTCTGACGGCTCTCGTCATCGCCATCATCGGCACCATCGTCTCCCCGCGTGATCGCGGCCGCTACTCCGGCTACACCGGTGCCGTCATGGCCGTGTCGATGTCCGGTGGCCCGATCCTGGGCGGCGTCATCGTGGACAGCCCGCTCGGCTGGCGCTGGTGCTTCTTCGTCTGCGTACCGCTGGCCGTCATCGCCCTCGGCCTGCTGCAGAAGACCCTGCACATCAAGACCATCCGCAAGGACAACGTCTCCATCGACTGGCTCGGTGCACTTCTGCTCACCGCAGGTGTTTCCGTTCTCCTCGTGTGGGTCTCGTTCGCAGGCAAGGCCGACTACTACGCCTGGCTCTCCCGTGAGACGGCCTACCTGGTCGGCGGCGGAGTGCTGTTGCTCATCCTGACGATCATCGTCGAGGCGCGGCACAAGTCGCCGATCATCCCGCTCAAGATCGTCACCGAACGCACCACCGGCCTGGCCATCGTCGCGTCCATCGCCGTCGGCGTCGGCCTCTTCGGAGCCACCACCTTCCTCGGCCAGTACTTCCAGACCGCTCGCGGCTACACCCCCACCGAGGCCGGATTGCTTTCCATCCCTCTGGTGTTCGGCATGCTCGTCGCCTCCGTCGGCTCCGGTCAGCTCATCACCAAGTTCGGTAAGTGGAAGCCGTTCATCGTCACCGGATCCGTTCTGTTGGTCGTCGGATTCCTGCTCCTGGGCACGATCGACCACGCGACCAGCCTGGTAACGGTCGGCATCTTCATCACCATCGTCGGCCTCGGTACCGGCATGTTGATGCAGAATCTCGTTCTCGCAGTGCAGAACACGGTCAGTGTGCAGAACGTCGGTGCGGCATCGTCGACGGTGGCGTTCTTCCGTACCTTCGGCGGCGCGATCGGCGTCTCGGTTCTCGGCTCGCTCCTGGCAACTCGGGTTGCCGAGAAGTCCGCGGCAGGCCTGGCCCAGCTCGGTGTCGACAGCTCGTCGGGTGGCGGTGGATCACTCGATCTCACCGCACTGCCCGCGCCGGTCCTCGAAGTCGTCCGCACCGCCTACGGTGACGCGACCGGACGCATCTTCATGATTGCCGGCTTCGTTGCGATCGTCACGCTGATCGCGGTGATCTTCATTCCGAATCGCCCACTGCGCCAGACGATCGACATCGCGACGACCCCTGCGCAGGGACCCAAGGACGAGCCGCAGGACCAGCTCGCCGAGATTCCGTCCTTCGGTGACACGCAGGAGTACGTCTCCGCCGAGCGCGAGGCCGAGTACGACACCCATCGTCGCGCCGAGGGTCGGCACGAGGCTCAACCGGGACAGCGCCCCTTCGAGGGTCTGAGCACCGACGCACGTGATCGACTGCTCGCACTGCTGCTCCCCGAGCCGAAGGACACGTTGGCCGCACTGGACGAGGCCGAGACCATCCGCGCCGAAGTGATCGAACTGCAGCAGGAACTCGACGCGAAGATGCTCGATTTCGATGCAGTGTGCGAGCGGCTCCGTCGCCTCGGACTCAGCGAGCAGCAGATCGCTCGAGTGTTGGGAGACAACCACATTCCCGACAGTCGCAATCATTACGCACACGCAGGCCTGAACGGACACAGCGTCAACTAGTCCCAGCCTCGACCAGGCCAAGCGTTACGGCAGTTCCCCGCACCCCCACCGGGAGTGCGGGGAATTTTCGTTCTCTATGCTCCAAGAACGGACCGGCCACCTTCTTTCGCTTCTGCACAGGCGGGAGAATCGCTCATGACACGTCGCCTCCAGATCTCCGCCGCCGCGGTCCTGGTAGCAGCGCTCGCCTGCGCATCGTGCGCCACCGAAGAGCGGACGCCCGGCGCCCCCATCGACGGTGCAACGGGGTCCGCTCCCGGACTCGGGTGGACTCTCACTCCCTCGGATGCGGGCATCGAGGGCGGCCAGTTCCGCGATCCCGTCCAGGGCAGCGACACCGATTCGATGCACTCGGGTTCCATCTCCGACGGGTCGACGGTCGTCACGCTCGTCGGCCGCCCGGACGGCAGGGAGTTCGTCGACGCGACCCTGGTGGGCGCGAGCATCGCGGACGGCTCGGTGCGCTGGCGCACCCCCGCGGACGATATCGTGGGCTGCGGTGAGGAATTCGTCGACGGGCAGGTCGTCTGCTACCGCGGCAACACCGGCACGACATCCGAAATCCTCACTGTCGACACCGAATCCGGAGAATCGAGCACTCGGGACGCGGCCTTTCCGATCTTGAGTCTGACCACCGCAGACGGCCACGTGTACACCTCCCGGGCGGTGCGCGATGGTGCGAGGGCGACGGTGTCTCGCGGCACTGCGGACGCCCTCGACGCGGACTGGTCGGTGCAGTTCGATTCCACGGCCTCGCCTGACGCACCGTTCGCGTCCACAATGCACACCGAGAACGGAATCGGGTTGTTCGACGACGGCCGGGGAGTGTTCGCCTTCGACCTCGACACCGGCGACAACCTCTGGTCCAGAACGGTTCCCGACTGCGCCCGATCGGGCGTCGCCTCGCGCGACGGCGCAGTGCGGGTGGCGCGGGCCGACTGCTCGGACCCCACTACGATCGTGGGTTCGGAAATCATCGACACCGACGGAACCGTGCTCGCTGCAACGGATTCCGTGACCCTGCAGCAACCGACGTTCGATTCCCCCGCCGAGTCGAGTCCGCTACTGCTCGGAACGGGAGGCTATCGGCCGTCGAATCCCGACCCCGTGTGGACCGACGAGAGTCTGGTCTGGGCCGTTCCGTCGGACATCACCGGCCCCGCCGCGGCGTTCCTGTCCACCAACGGCCTTGCCTACGCCGTCACGGGTTCGGTTGCACTGCTGCGCAACACCGACACGGCCACCGAATCCGCGATCGACCTCGACACCGGGACCACGCTGTGGAGTCGAGAATCGGGGGCTTTCGCGGAGGTCGGTGCCCTCGACGGCGACGTCGCCACGCTGTTCGGACCGGAAGTGCTGCGCGGAATCGACGTCAGAACCGGATCCACGGTGTGGGACATCCCCGTGGCGGCGTTGGACGACGAGGGAATCGATCGGCAGTCGTGGCCGATGTTCGATCGAGTCGACAGCGACTCGATCGACACCGACTCGATCGACACCGATTCCATTTACACCAGGGCACTGAGCATCTCGCTGCTACGAGCGAGATAGATCTTCCCCCGTCGTCGACGCTGCTTACCGACCCGGAATGTACTTCAGCGCCTTGACGAAGGGCGGCATGATCTTTGCCCACAGCTTCGGCGGAAGTCCGCGCGGCCCACCGAGATTGAGCAGACGCGTCGTCGCGATGGTCTGCGACTCCGTGTACTTGAGCAGGCCCTCGGTGCCGTGCCTGCGTCCGACACCGGACACGCCCATGCCGCCCATCGGAGCGCCGGTGGTGCCCCACGTCGGTGCGTAGCCCTCGTCGACGTTGACGGTGCCCGAATGCAGCCGTGCTGCAATGGCTTCGCCCTGCGCCTTGGTCTTGGCCCACACACTGGCGTTGAGTCCGTACTCGGTGTCGTTGGCCTTCTCGATGGCCTCGTCGACGTCGGCGACGGGGTAGATCGACACCAGCGGCCCGAAGGTCTCGGTTGCCGCGCATTCCATGTCCTCGGTGACGTTCGTCAGCAGCGTCGGCTCGTAGAACAGCGGGCCGATGTCGGGGCGTGCGTTGCCGCCTGCGACGACGGTCGCGCCCTTGACCTTGGCGTCGTCGACGTGGGCCGAGACCGTCTTGATCTGATCCTCGGAGATGAGGCTGCCCATCTCGATGCCGAATTCGTAGTCGGCTCCGAGGCTCATGTTGCGCACCCGCTGACCGAACTTCTCGGTGAACTCCGCGGCGATCGACTTCTCGACGTAGATACGTTCGATGGAGATGCAGAGCTGGCCGGAGTTGGAGAAGCAGGCCCGCACGGCCGCGTCGGACACTTCCCGGAGGTTGGCACCCTTGGCGACGATCATCGCGTTCTTGCCGCCGAGCTCGGCGGAGAATCCGATGAGTCGACGCCCGGCCTGCTCGGCCAACAGCTGACCGGTGGCGGTGGAGCCGGTGAACATGACGTACTCGGTGTTCTCGACGATGGCGGTACCCACCACCGAACCCGGGCCGGGAACCACAGCGAACAGGTCACGGGGCAGTCCGGCCTTGTAGAGCAGTTCGACGCAGGCGAGCGCGCAGTACGGCGTCTGGCTGTCCGGTTTGAGCACCACGCCGTTGCCTGCCAGCAGTGCCGGGATGGCGTCGGACACCGCGAGGGTCATCGGGTAGTTCCACGGGGAGATGATTCCGACAACACCCTTGGGCTGGTAGCGGATCCGGGTCTTGGTCAGCACGGGCAGCATGCCGGTGACCTTCTTCGGAGCCAGCAGCTTGGCGGCGGTCCGCGCGTAGTGCCGAGCGGTCATCGAGATGTCGAGAACCTCTTCGAGAGCAGCGGCGCGAGACTTGCCGGTCTCGGCCTGCGCCATGTCCATCAGCTCGTCGCGGTGCGCGAGCACCAGGTCGCGGTAGCGGTGGAAGATCTCGGCGCGCTCGGACACCGGACGCTTGGCCCAGGCCACCTGAGCTGCGCGTACGCGCGCGATCGCAGCGGTCGCGTCGGCGGCGGTGCCCACCGGGATGGTCGCCAGCTCCTTGCCGGTGAACACCTCGGTGATCGTTTTCGTCGGCCGCGATTCGGCGTCGGGGATGGCGATGAGATCGGCGAGCCGGGAGAAGGTCGAGGCGGACGGTGCTGGCATGGACTGGTCCCTACTGGTGAGTAGTGTTTTGAGTAACAGACAACCTACCTGGTCTTCGGCTCACTTCACAGGGCCGAAATTACCGAATCCTGTGGCACGATGGTCAGTGGTCTACCGGACGTCGGGGCGTACGGAGCTACAGGGTGGGAAATATATGCGCAAGGCATTCGTTCTGGCCGGAGCCGCGGCACTGATGCTGTCGTTCGCAGGGTCGGCCCAGGCCGATCCACTGCAGGATTTCATCGCTCCGCCGAGCGATCCGGATGCGTATCTCCCCACCTCACTCGGTGATCCATGGTTCGACCCGCCTGCCGGGTACGAGAACCTGCAGCCCGGCACAGTGCTGAACCGTCGCGACGTCGCGGTCACGCCCGAGGCGTCGTCCGTGCAGTTGCTCTTCCGCTCCACCGATTCGAAGAACCGACCCATCGCCGCGGCGACGACGGTCCTGACGCCCACCGCGCCGTGGACCGGAGCCGGAGATCGTCCGGTCATCGCGTACAACGAGGCAACGGACTCGCTCGGTAATCAGTGCGCGCCGTCGTACACGCTGCCGCGCGGCAACAACAAGGAAGTCGATCAGGTCCGGATTCTGCTCGACCGCGGCTACACGGTCGTCGTCACCGATTACCAGGGTCCTCGGCAGGCCTATTCGGCCGGTCTCGTTTCCGGACACACCGTGCTCGACGGCTTACGCGCATCCCAGAGTGCAGGAGTGGCTGCGGACGCGCCGATCGGCATCACCGGCTACTCCGGCGGTGCCATAGCCTCGGGTTGGGCCGCCCAGTTGGCTCCCGAGTACGCGCCCGAGTTGAACATCGCCGGTGTCGCTTTCGGTGGCCCGCCGACCGACTACAAGATTCTGCAGACCTCTCTGAACGGCCAGATCGGTTCCGGTCTGTTCACTGCGGCGACGATCGGATTGTCCAGGGAGTACCCGGAGATGCGGGAGCTCGCCAACGACAACGGGAAGCGACTGGCTTTGGCGCAGAAGGATCAGTGCGTCGATGTGTTGTCGTATTCGGGACTGTTGTTGCTGGACCAGCGAAACCTCTCCAACGTGCCCGATGTCTTCGACCACCCGATCACCAAGGCCGTCGTCGAGGAGAACCGGATGGGCCAGACGACGCCGGACGCACCGATCTACATCTACCAGGGCCTGCAGGACTTCCTCATTCCCAAGGAAGGTGCCGAGGCCGTGCAGGACCAGTGGTGCGCGGCGGGAGCGTCGGTTCGCCTCGAATTGGTTCCCGGAGATCATTCGGTGGCGCAGACCAACGGCCGTCCCGGAGCGTACGACTGGCTCGGGCAGCGCCTCGCCGGAGAGTCCACCTCCGGGTGCGAACGTGTGACCCGATAAGCGCGGCTTGACCCTCACGCCACGGGAGGCAGCACAGTGTCTTTCGTGAGTGATTCTTCCTTCGTCGGCAACGAGACCTTCGGCAGCGACCAGGACAGCATGCAGGTCGGTGCTGTCGCACGGTTGGTGGGTGTCAGCGTCAGGACGCTGCATCATTACGACGAGATCGCGTTGGTGGTGCCGTCGGGCAGAACTCCGAAGGGCTATCGGACGTACTCGTCGGCCGATGTCGAGCGGCTGCATCAGGTGTTGACCTATCGCGAGCTCGGGTTCGCGCTCGACGTCATCGCGGCGTTGCTCGACGATCCCGCGGTCGATGCCATGGCGCATCTGCGTCGGCAGCGAGAGTTGTTGAACGAGCGAATCGATCACTTGCACGCAATGGCTGCGGCCGTGGACAAGATGATGGAGGCGAAAAAGATGGGTATGCAACTGACTCCCGAGGAGCAGCGCGAGATCTTCGGCGACAACTGGACCGGCGAAGAGTACGCAGAGGAAGCCGAGCAACGCTGGGGCGAAACCGACGAGTGGAAGCAGTCGCAGGAGCGGACGGCGTCGTTCACCAAGGACGACTGGAAGGCCATCAAGGTCGAGGCCGATCTCCTCGAAGCGGACCTCGCAGCCGCGATGCAGCGGGGTGTGTCACCGGATTCCACCGAGGCCGGGGTACTGGCCGAGCGTCATCGGGCATCGATCGAACGGTACTACGACTGCGGTTACGAGATGCAGGTGAACCTGGCGGAGATGTACATAGCCGACGAGCGATTTGCCAAGCACTACAACGGGATTGCGTCCGGCTTGGCGCAGTATCTTCGCGACGTCATCGTTGCGAACGCCGCTCGCCAGGGTTGACGCGAGCCATCGCGGACCGCTCGTGTGCGGTCGATCCCCCCCAGACTCCGTATTTTTCGTCCGAGTCGAGTGCGTGTTGCAGGCAGCGCGCGATCACGGGGCATCGATCGCACACGAGCTTCGCCTGTCGCTCGAGGTTTCTCAGCGAGTATCCCCGCAGTCCCAGGGGCGGGTAGAACATCGAGACCGGCATCGAGCGGCAGGCAGCGTTCATCTGCCAATCCCAGTACTCGGAGATCGGTTGCATTGCTTGCGTTCTCATCGGCAGCCACCCCTTTCGATCAGAGATTCAGTAGTCGGCGGATGTTGCCGGATGTGACTGCGCGCCGGTTCCCCAGTCCGTCGCCCGCGGCTCGTGCGCTGAGCAGGGTTCTGCGATCGATCACTGTCGAAGTCCTTCGGTCCGCCGCCACAAACTGACGTTAGCGTCACATATGAGATAAACCGCAGTCAACGGTGACATGTACCAAGACAGGTCGGACTAGCATTGCGCGATGACAACCGATCGCTCTACCCCGAGCCCCATGCAGTTCCTCGGGTACACGTTCGGACGCGTCCTGCCCGCGTCGATGCAAGACTGGGTTCGAAACGATCTGGTGGGTAATGGCGCCCAGGTTCGCTACATCGCGCGCTTCGTTCTTCCGATCGTTCCGCTGCTGCTGCTGTTCCTGCTGATCCCGGGGCCGCTGTGGATGTCCCTGGCGATGATGTCGCTGCTGTTCATTCCGCTGGTCTACTTCTCGATCGCGCTGATGAACGTCTATCGGCGGCATCGTTTGCTGATCCACGGCCTCGACCCGCAGATGATCAACGCCAAGGCCCAGAGCCGGGTCGACCGCACTCGTGACGACTACGAACGGCGTCACGGCCGCGGTTGATGTGCGAGCGATAGTCTGTGCCGCATGACGTCACCTGTGGAATTCAAGGCAACAGCTGATCTGGCCGACGAGATCGGTCCCGATATCCGCAGTTGCGACACCCAGTTCATCCAGTTCGGCAAGCACACGGAGTTCGCGGGCCCCATCACCACCATTCGCTGCTTCCAGGACAATCTGCTGGTCAAGCAGACCCTGAGCGAGCCCGGCAACGGTGGCGTACTGGTGGTCGACGGCGATGCCAGCGTGCATACCGCGTTGGTCGGAGACATCATCGCCGGACGCGGCGTCACCAACGGTTGGGCGGGTGTCATCGTCAACGGTGCAGTGCGCGACTCCGCGATTCTGCGCACGCTCGAGATCGGCGTCAAGGCACTGGGCACCAACCCCCGCAAGAGCACTCAGACCGGCTCGGGCGAGAAGAACGTCCCGGTGAGGTTCGGCGGAGTGACCTTCAACCCGGGCGAGATCGTCTACAGCGACCACGACGGCGTCGTCGCGGTATAGCCCACGAACGGCGGCAGGCGTCGATGCCTGCCGCCGTGATGCTCCTACTTCACGAACGCGAGCAGCGCGTCGTTCACTTCCTGGAAGTGCGTCCACAGCAGCCCGTGCGGCGCGCCCTCGACCTCGACGTACGTCGCCTCCGGGAACACCTTGTGGAACTGCCGGCCCGTCGAATCGATCGGCAGGATGTTGTCGGCCGTGCCGTGCAGGATCAGCGTCGGCTTGCCCGATTCGCGCACCTTCTCCACGTCGCCGCGGAAATCCTCGAGCCAGGTGGGCACGACGGCGTAGGCAGCCACGGGCGCGCTGCCGGTCGCGGTGTTCCAGCTCGCACGGACCGCGGCCTCACTGATTCGGGTCCCGAGGTTCTCGTCGAGGTTGTAGAAGTCCTTGTAGAAACTGTCGAACCAGGCGAAGCGATCCTCGCGAGCGGCACTGTCGATGCCGTCGAACACCGACTGAGGAACGCCGGTGGGGTTGTCGTCGGTCTGCAGCAGGAACGGCTCGAGGGATGCCAGGAACGCGAACTTCGCGACGCGATCGGTGCCGTACTTCGCGGCGTATCGCGCGAGTTCACCTGTGCCCATCGAGAATCCGACCAGGATGACATCGTTCAGATCGAGCTCGGTCAGCACCTTGTCCAGGTCGGAGGCGAAGGTGTCGTAGTCGTATCCGACGGTCGGCTTGCTCGACTGACCGAATCCGCGGCGGTCGTAGGTGATCACGCGGTAGCCGGCGTCGAGCAACGCCCGCGACTGACGTTCCCAGGAGTTGCCGTCGAGCGGGTAGCCGTGGATGAGCACGACGGGCTGCCCGGTGCCGTGATCCTCGTAGTAGACCTCGACGGGGGTGGAGTTCTCGGTTCCGACGTTGATGTGCGCCATGATCCTGCCTTCCTGTGGTCCTGAGCCGAGCAGGAGAACGGTCGTTCTCTCCGCTGTGGACTACTGTAGAGAACGTTGGTTCTCTCGGCAAGGGGTAGACGATGACGAATACGGAACTCGGGCGGGACGACGTGGTCCGAGCAGCGGACGCGCTGTTCTACGCCCGCGGAATTCAGGCCGTCGGCATGGACGAACTGCGCACTGCGGCGGGCATCTCTCTCAAACGCATGTACTCCCTGTTCCCGTCGAAGACCGCCATCGTGGCCGAGGTTCTTCGCGGGCGCACCCGCCAGTGGAACGACGGCATCCATGCCGAAGCCGCCGTTCACGAGTCTCCGAGAGAGAAGCT
Source organism: Rhodococcus sp. 14-1411-2a (assembly GCF_002259485.1). GTDB lineage: Bacteria > Actinomycetota > Actinomycetes > Mycobacteriales > Mycobacteriaceae > Rhodococcoides. Next base: position 219,069 of record NZ_NPGA01000012.1, on the reverse strand, counting down.
GCTGTCGATCTTCGACTTCCTGGACCACTGGTTTCGCGAGGACGACTTTCGCGGTTGTGCGTTCATCAACTCCTTCGGCGAATTGGGCGCAACCATGCCCGAGGTCGCCGACGCCGCGCATCAGCACAAGAAGAACTTCATCGAGTACGTCACCCGATTGGCCGTCGAAGCCGGCTGCGCACCGACCGTCGGACTGCAGATCGCGTTGCTCGCCGAGGGCGCTCAAACCACGGCGGCCATCACCGAACTGGCCGAATCTGCCGCTGCGGCAAAGACTGCGGCCGAGGTTCTGCTGGATTCGAGCGCGGGCCGAGCCAATCACTGACATTTGACACTGAAATTCTTCACGGGGCGGCGTTAGCGTCGAAGGCATGAGCAAGCTACGAATCCTCGCCGCCCTCACAGTGTCGACGTCCCTGCTGGTCAGTGGGTGCTCCACATCCGACGAGCCGTCAGCCGTCGAGTCGACCACCACCACGCCCTCGATCGGAAGCATCAGAACCGACGACGTCCAGGCGGCCTTGGACGCCATGGTCGACGCCGGGTCCGTCGCCGCTGTGGCGCAGGTACGTGACGGCGAGGATTCATGGTCGGGAGCCGCAGGCCTGGTCGAACGCGACGGCACCGAGGCCGCGTCCGCCGACGACCCGGTCCGCATTGCCAGCGTCACCAAGGCGATGGTTGCTGCCGTCGTGCTTCAGCTCGTGGACGAGGGGAAGCTCGAGCTCGATCAGCAGGTCGACGAGTTGCTTCCCGGCCTGCTCCCGAGGGCGGTGACCGTTCGCCAGCTACTCGACCACACCAGCGGCGTTCCCGACTACTTCACCGGATTCGACTCGGCGGACCAGATCGCCGCGCGGGCGAATGATGCCGTCACCGACGACGAGCTGATCGCCCAGGCTGTGGCCATGCCCTGGGCGAGCGAGCCCGGTCAGGAGTTCAGCTACGCCAACACCAACTACGTCCTGCTCGGGAAGATCATCGCCGACTTGGACGACAAGTCCATCGGACAGTCGTTGCAGGACAGGATCTTCGATCCCCTGGAGATGACCGACACGGCGTACCCCACCGATTCGACGCTCGACGCCGATGCCCTGCACGGTTACGTTCTGGACAACGGGACGTACACCGACGTCACCGAGTACGACGCCAGCATCTGGTCGGCGGGGGCGGCAGTGGTCTCCACCGTGGCCGACATGAACACCTTCTTCAGAGGGCTGTTCGACGGCACGCTGATCCCGCAGAATCTGATCGACGAGATGCAGGTCGTGACGCCGTCCACGTACGGACTCGGCCTGCTGCTCGGCGGAGATGCGTGCAACCCGGGCTCGGGCGAGCTCGTATTCGGCAACCGCGGCAACGGCTTCGGTTACCGCACCTACGCGTTCTCGAGCCCGGACGGTCAGCGTCAGGTATCGCTGGCCTGGACCACGGCGGGGCCGAACCCGGCCGCCGATCCACTCGAGCAGCCGGCCGCCGAAGCGTTGATCGCCGGACTCACCTCGACCTGCCCGGCGTAGAACTCACAGCACGCTCACCCAGCCGTGCACCTCGTCGCCGGTGAGCGCGGCCTGGTGTCGCTTACGCAGAGTCAGCGTCACCGGGCCGGTTTCCTTGGTTCCTAGTGCGCGACCGTCGATTTCGTACACCGGAGCAACTCCGGCCGAGGTGCCGCAGACGAACACCTCGTCGGCGATGTACAGCTCGGTGAGATCGACCGTCCGCTCCTGAACCGTCAGCCCTTCCTCGCGCGCCAAAGTCAGAATGGTCCGACGGTTGATGCCGTCGAGAATGTCGCTGGTGACGTCCGGGGTCACGAGTACGCCGTTCCGGACGAGAAATATGTTCGCGGCACTGAGTTCGCACACATGGCCGTTGATGTCGAGGAAGATGCAGTCGTCGAAGCCACTGTCGATCGCATCCTGTTTGGCGAGCACAGAATTGACGTATGCACCGTTGACTTTGGCGCGCGATGGAATGGCGTTGTCGGGGATTCGACGCCACACACTCGTCTTCAACCGCATGCCGTCCTGCGGGACAATTGGATTGGCGTCGTACAGAAAGATCGACACCGTGGTGTGCAGCCCGCGCACCCGTGTTCCGGGGATCGATTCGTCCACGTGAACGGTGGCTCGGACGTAGACCTCGGTCGTCGGGGCGTTGGCGTCGACCACGTCGCGCGTTGCCTGTAGGAACCGCTCGAACGTCCACTGCGACGCGAACGTGTCGATGCCGATGATCTTGCAGGACTCGACCAGTCGCTGGTAGTGATCGAGCAACCGGAACGCAGTACGCCGGTCACCGTCCACCTGCACGGGAAAGACGGTGTAGACACTGAGCCCGTACAGAACGGCCGAGGTCGCTACTCCGAGCGTCGCATCCTGCGCCTCGACCAAACGGTCGCCGAAATACACCTTCGAGTGTGGAAGAGCCATGCGGCGATGCTAGTCGCCCGGCAAGTCCGAGCGACAACACATTTCTCGTCGTATGGTCGAGTTCATGAGCGCACGAACAGTACAGACCCGGACCCTGTGGAACGACGGCCCCGAGGTGGGTGCCATCGGCCTGGGGTGCATGGGAATGACCTGGGCATACAAGGCCGACGACCGGACGGAAAGCCCCGATCACGTCATCGGGCACGCCCTGGACCTGGGTGTGAATTTCATCGACACGGCCGATGTGTACGGACCGTTCACCAACGAAGAGGTCGTCGGCACAGCCATCGGTAGCCGACGTGACGAGGTGATCCTCGCGACCAAGGGCGGTCTCGAATCTCATATCGGCGACGCCGGAGAACCCGTCATTTCGGGCCCCAACGGCAAGCCCGAGCACCTGCGTTCGGCGATCGACGATTCGCTCCGCCGCCTGGGCGTCGATCACATCGATCTGTACTACCTGCATCGCCCGGATCCCGAGGTGGATGTCGAAGACAGCATCGGCGCGATGGCCGAGGCCGTGCAGGCCGGAAAGGTTCGCGCACTGGGGGTCTCGGAGTTCACCGTCGAGCAGCTCGATCGGGCCCAGCAGGTGCATCCGATCTCGGCCGTGCAGTCCGAACTGTCACTGTGGACGCGCGACCACCTCGAGACCTCACTGAAGTGGACGCAAGACAACGGTGCGGCATTCGTGCCTTTCTCACCGTTGGGCCGCGGCTTCCTGACCGGCAACTTTCGCGGAACCACACCTGCCGCAGACGATTTCCGTTCACGATTGCCTCGCTTCAGCCAGGACAACCTCGATGCCAATCTCGTGATCGTCGACGCCATCGCGGCGGTCGCCGACGAGCTCGGTGCGACGCCTGCGCAGGTGGCCCTGGCGTGGGTTCTGGCGCAGGGTGAACATGTGGTCCCGATTCCCGGCACCCGGCGCACGTCGCGTCTGGACGAGAATGCAGGAGCGGCCGAGTTGACCTTGAGCGCTGATCACCTCGCTGCACTCGACGCTTTGCCAGCTCCCGCTGGTGGTCGCTATTGAGATCGTCGGTGTCGACCCTGCCGCCGACCTGTGTCTCGCCGAGCAGATTCTCGCAGTGCAGAAGAGTTCGTATGCAGTCGAAGCAAGACTGATCGGCGACAACAGGATTCCGTTGCTGCACGAGTCGGTGGACGATCTGTGCGCCGCACAGGTCCACTGGCTCGTCGCGCGAGAGGATCACGAAATCCTCGGTGCCGCTGCATGGTACGAGGCGGAGATCGATCGCCTGGTGGTGGCTCCACATGCACACCGCCGGGGCATCGGACGCGGTTTGGTGGACGTGATGCTGGATTCGATTGTGGGACAACGTGTGCAGGTGGCTACCGGACGGGACAATGCGCCGGCCCGCAGATTGTACGAATCACTCGGCTTCGTACACACCGAAGGTCAAGAAGTACTGCCGGGACTGTGGCTGGCTCGCTACGAACTCGTTCGCTGATCGTTGTCGGAGTTACGCGGGCGAGCGAAAAACCAGATCAGTGCACCGGTTATCGGCATCAGCAATACAAATACGCACCACCAGAATTTCGTGCCTTTCCGCGACTGAGTGCTGCGAAATATCGACATCCACGCAACAACGACGAGCACCAGCCACAACACGACCACGGACATCCAGGCAAGGTCGAACGCCAGCGGAAGTGTGGGATTGACCTCGGCGCTGATTCTCACCCGACTCCCTTCGACTCCGAACTCCACCTTGTCGAGTTCGATCGCATTAGGCTGCGGCCATGACCGCGTGGATCGAAGTGCTCACGGCTATGACAAGTGAATCGAACATACCGTTGCGCGGCACTATCGAGGAAGTCCACGAAGCGGGCAGCCCCGAGTCCTTTCGTCACGGATTCGCCTACAGCGGAACGCCACCCGTTCTGATCCGGCCCGAAGACAGCTGTCGGGTGTGGCGATCCGGGCGAAGAACCCGCGTGGAACGCATCGACGGCAGTCCCATCTTCATCAGCGACGGCACGCGCGCCTGGGACTTCACGGGCCCGGCCGACCGGCCTCGCGTCGGCCCACTCGGCAGAGTGATCTACCTCGGGCCCAGCCAATTCTTGTTGCAACAACGCAGTACCGCCGAATGGGCCGGCAACGAGTTCGCCCAACCCACCGGGCCGGTGGAGACGGTCGAGTTCGCCGGGCGCAAGTGTTGGACGGTTCGGTTGGCTCCGCCGGAGGACAAGCCGTATCCGCTCCGAATCTGGGTCGACGTCGAGTCCGGCTTCATCCTGGGTGACCGCATCGACGAAGTCGGAATCGGTTCGCAGTTCGTCGAACTCGCAGTGGGCGAACCGATCGACGAGGCGTTGTTCGCCTGGGACGGGCCCGCATACACCACCGAGGAGTACCAGAAACTGCTCGAGGACGAGTCGAGGGCATTGCGTCACGAGCACGTCCAGTGGTTCACCGACCAGGTGGCATCGACGCCACTGACCGTCCGCGCGCTTTTGGATTTCACTCCCGAGGACGTTCGCATCGCCGATAACGGGGGCTTCGACACCAGTTCTCGCAGAACGTTCCTGGGTCGCCGTCCCCGCAGCGACGAGGGATGGGCACCAATGTGGAGGGTGACGCACTATGTGTGGTCCACGCAGGACTGGGACTGGGCGGCCGGAGCGTTCGACACGGAGTTGGATGATGCTGCAATCCTCGAATTGCAGCAATCGTTGCACCCAGGGGATCCGGTGGACCGTGGTCGGCGAGTCGCGGTACGTCGCGATTATCTGCGCGGAACCGACTGAGTTCCGTCTCGACAGATGACCTCTACCGGTATCGCTATCGCGCTTGCCCTGTTCACCATGGCTGTTTTCTCGATCGTCCGTGATCGCTACATGGGGTTCTTTGCCAAGTTGGCATGGATTCTCGTTGCGTTCGTTCTGCCCATCATCGGGCCGATCCTGTGGTTCACAATCGGTAAGCGGTATTCCTACGGGCCGAGCGGCGGCAACGGCTAGCCGCCGCTAGTGACCGAGTGCGCTCCTGAGATCGATATTCACCAGATGGCTTGCCTGAGCGCGCAACCATTCGATCGTCTGCAGACTCGGCGTAGGTGCGTGAGCAAGCAACGTCCATCGGAGCTGGGTATGCGGTCGTAAATCGAACTGCACCAGCACTTCCGGAACGGTAGGCCACGGTGAGCTCCACACGACACGGTCGAACTCACTGCTCTCGACCACCCGAGGCGGCGGCGCGTCCTGGAACATCACCGGCCAGGCGAAGCCTCGATTGTGCGGGTGCAGATCGGGATGCATCAGCGCATTCCACACGAAGCGCGCAGGCGGCGACAACGAAGCCGTGCCGCTCCCGAGAACCATCATCGACCCACCGTACGCAACCGCCGACCTCCGAGTCCGTCCCTCGAGCAGGCAGGTTGTGCTGATTACAGGCAGGGCTGTGCCCTGAGACTGGCGTGGGTCGTCAGGCGGGTTGTCGTGGTTCCACGTCGCCGGTGTCGTCATGGTGGTCCGGCGGGTACAGCACCTCTTCGGGGTGGTGGGCGTGATTGATCAGCCCGCGGCGCTTGGGGTCCATCCCGGCCGGTGGATGCCACAGGGTGCGGCCCGGATAGCGATGTGCTGCTCCGGTTTTGGTGGTTGCCCACTTTCCGGGTCCGGTGCCGACGAGTGCGTGGTGCATGTCGCAGCCGAAGGTCAATCCGTCGATGTCGGTGTTGCCGCCGTCGATCCAGTCGGTGAGGTGGTGGGCTTGGCACCAGGTTGCGGGGCGGGTGCAGGAGGGGAAGCTGCAGCCACGGTCTCGGGCGATGAGCACGATGCGTTGGTCTGCGGAGGCGATGCGTTTCGATCGACCCAGATAGAGGGCTCTGCCGTTGTCGTCGAAGATCGTCAGGTAGTGGTGTGCGTGGGAAGCCATGCGGATCGCGTCGCGGATCGACACTCGTGATCCGGTGGCGGTCTTCGCGTATCCGCAGCCGGCTTCCAGATCTTTCAGGCTCATGGTGACGATGGCGGTGACGGGCAGGCCTCGGTGGGTGCCGAGGGTCCCGGAGGCGAGGGTGTGCCGGAGTGCCACCTTCAGGGCGTCGTGACGACGTTCGTTCTGGGTGCGGATGTCACGCTGGACGGCGGCCTCGCGCGTTGACGCCGCAGCCTCGGCCCTTGCCTGACTGCTCTCGGTATCGCCGTGCCCGGCAGCGGTACGCCTGGCAGCAGGGCCGTCGGAGGAAGTGTCGTCGGAGGAGGTGCCGTCAGAGCCTGTACCGCAACCGCATTCGATGCCGCCTCCGCACTCGTCGTGACCGCAATGGCCGTCACCGCAATGGCCGTCACAGCCACATGGACCGTCGTCCCAGAGTCCCGCATCACTTCGCCACCGGTCTTTACGCTCAGGTAGCGGTGGTGTCTCGGAATTGGAGTCCCCCGATCCTGCATCACTCGCCCCTGCTTCGCGGGGCGTGGTCCCGGGCTGCGGTCGTGCGTGGGCATCCTCGCCCGAGGTCTGGTCGTCCCCGTCGCTTCCGTTCTCGTCGTCGACGATCGGTTTGCCGTCGGCGGGGTTGTACATGCCAGGTTTCGCGGCTTTCGAGAACAGGGCTTCGAGGTAGGCGCGTAGTTCGGGGTCGACGCAGAATTTGCCTTCCGACATACCGTCGGCCCCTTGCTCGCCGAGGTAGAAGAACGCATCCCTCCGCTTTCGCGGCTTCGGCGGGTTTCCGTCGTCATCGTCATCATCGTCATCATCGTCGTGATCGCCGTCCGGATTCACCATCGCGTCCAGGCACGCCACCACCGGCGCGAAATCGTCCGGCCGCAATTTCACTGCCTGTTCCACCAACTGTTGTTCGGCGAGATCGCGGGTCTGCGGATCGACACTCGAGGGCAGATGACGGAAGAACTCGCGGATCATCTGCACATGCTTGGCATCGAGCAACCCCGCCCGTAATGCTTCGGCAGTTCGCGGCAGCAACGGGGCCAGTACTTCACCGGACAACGACGTTCGATCACCCAATTGTGCAGCCAGACGCACTCGTGCTCCTGCTGCTCGAGGGGTGATCCGCAGCATCCACGCCACCGACGACGGGACCGAGCCCGGATACACGTCGAGGCCGTGCTGAGAGATCAGCTCGTTCAGCCAGGTGTACGAATAGGCCGACAAGGATCGGTTCAGCATCTCCATGCGTTGGATCACCGCACGCCGGTCGGCGTTCGTCCACGACACCGACGCCTGCTCCGTCAACTCCGCAACCGCGGACTCGACCCGCTCCACCAATGCCGACAAGTCAGGATCGGACACGTCAGGGGCAGGCGGCACCACATCGATGCCGTCCACCCCTGATCCGCCGTCCCCCGAAAGCATGTACAAAATCTACCGCGACCCACCGACAAGTTTCGAACAGATTTACGAACAGGGCAAGACGACTGTCGACGGCTCCGCCCATCATCTACGCAGTCACGGTGGTAGGAACTGACGTGAGACATCCGAACCGCATGATCGGCATTCGGAGCTGAACGATCCTGGCTTGAACAATTCGCCTGGCGGGTGGTGGCTCAACCTGTCAGCGGGCGCACTCGATGTCGGTAGCGTGAGGGCTATGGCATCGAGCACGTATCACCCGGTATGGTCGAACGACGATCTGCAGCAGAATGTCTCGGAAGCGCAGTGGGTGGACTACAACCTGAACGTCGTGGCCGAGACGACGGTGGGCTCGCTGGTCCCCACTGTGTTCGACGCCTATGCCCGTGTCCTGTATCCCCTACGTGCCACCACGACCCAGCATGCGTCGTCGAAAACCATTGCGCCCTGGCGTGATCAGCTGGAATCCATCATCGAAGTACTCGCTCGAAGCACGACAGCGCCGGATGAGTGCTGGTTCGCCGTCTGGGAAGGCAACACAGCACTCGACGACATTCGCGCGACGGCACCGACCGCAGCCATCGCCGGCTACGACTATTTCCTGTTGAAGGGACCGGTCTCACGCGCAGCGGACACACTCGAAGGACTGTCACCGAATCTGTGGTGGCCCAGCGATCACACATGGTGCGTGGCTCAGCACTTCGACTTCCACTGCGCGTACCTCGGAGGCAGCGCAGAAACCGTCGCCGACATTCTCGCGCTCACCTCCATCGCATCCATGCCAGTCCGCGTCGACCAGATTGTCACTCAGGGCCACGACGAGCACAACGACTGAGACTCCTCAACCATTCGATGCAACAGTCTCGACCAGAAGCACGTTCCACTGCACACCGAAACTCATTGGCAATGAGCCGTGTTCGCGATACTCCATGCGTCCGTACGGCGTCACGGCGAACATCCCGGGATGTGGCGTTGGAGTATGTTCCTCGTGCCGTGCTAGAAAGCCGGGGCGATCCAACACGCGAACGCTACCCCGCGGCCTTGCCCAGAAATCGATCCATAGGTACCGGTCCCACACCAAGCAGCCGTGCAACATCACGTCACCGACCAAGTTACCGTCGCCCATCATCGTGGTGAACCCGTTGCCGAGGTGCGCTACCCGCTCCGTCCGGCCGTTGGTGGTGACAGCCTCCACTCGAGCCTGCACCTCGGTACACACCTCAGCGGGTAGGTCCATCGCGTCGGGTGACGCCCAGTAGGTCGTCGGTGTACACACCGCACCTACGACAGGCTCGTCGGGGAAGGGCTCTAGGTCCTCGAGCATCCACAGTGTCGGCATACGGCGTCAGAACTGAGCCCTCGGCGCTCCCATTCCCGGGTCGATTTGGAATGGTCCGCTGGCAGAAGGTGCTATCGGGAAGTCGAAGATCGCGGTGGGGATGTATACGGTGGCACAGGAATTGGGGATGTCCACCACGCCGGACAGGCGTCCTTCGATCGGGGCCGATCCCAGCAGCAGGTATGCCTGCTCGGGGCTGTAGCCGAACTTGGTGAGGTAGTCGATCGCGTGCATGCATGCGTTCTGGTACGACAGGTCGGAGTCCAGATACTTCTGCTCACCGTCGACGGTCACCGAAATGCCCGAGAACGCAATCCATTCCGAGTACTGCGGTGCCGTGTTTCCGGGCATGAAGATCGCGTTCTCGCTCACCCCGTAGGTCTCCATGCCACCCTTGATGAGGTCGACGTGCAGGTCCATGAAGCCGCCCATCTCGATGGCTCCACAGAACGTGATCTCTCCGTCTCCCTGCGAGAAGTGCAGGTCGCCGAAGGACAGCTTCGCCCCGGGCACGAACACCGGATAGAAGACGCGAGTGCCCTTGGTGAGGTTCTTGATGTCCTGATTTCCGCCGTTCTCGCGGGGCGGTGCCGTGCGCGCGGCTTCACCTGCGACACGGGAGAATTCGTCGCCGCTCAGTGATCCGAGAATCGCCCCGTCGAGTTCTGGGGCAAGTGCCAGTGGCGGAACACGATTGGGGTCGGTAGCGATCAAGGCACCTTCACGGGCGTTCCACTTCGCCAACAACTGCGCCGATGGCGCGGTCCCCATGAGGCCGGGATGGGTGATGCCGGTGTACTTCACGTGGGGAACGTGACGAGATGTGGTGGTCTGCCCCGAGAAATCCCAGATTGCCTTGTACGCGTCGGGGAATCGATCGGTGAGGAACCCGCCGCCGTTCTCCTTGGCGAAGATTCCCGTGTAACCCCAGCCCTGACCGGCCAGCGGACCCGAATCCTCCTGCGGGATCGGCCCTACGTCGAGGATGTCGACGATCAACAGGTCGCCGGGCTCGGCTCCCTCGATGTGGAACGGCCCGGACAGTGTGTGCACGTTGTCGAGCGGCGCATTCAGAATGTCCTCGGCGGAATCGTCGTTGTGGATGGCCCCGTCGAACCATTCGCGGCAGTGGGCTCGAAATGATGTGCCGGGTTTGACCGTGACCGCCGCCGGAATGTCGGGATGCCATCGGTTGTGGCCGACGATCTCCTGTTCGGTGAAGCTCTTCGTCGAGTCGAGCGGAAACAGCAGTTCGGGCACTGAACACCTCCGGTTGCGCGGATTCCCCTGCCTCGATCATTGCACCGTCGTGGCGCATCCGGCCGCATATGGCATGTAAATCTTGTATGACGTTGTGCCGGAACGTCGCTGATGCGACATCTAACGCTACCCTCGGATACGTGCCCACCTACAGCTTCCGCTGCGCACAGCGTTGCGCCCCCGTCGAGCAGCGATTCTCCATGGCCGACGTGCCCTCGGAGGTGCCGTGTCCGGCATGCGGGCAGGCGGCAGCCCGAAAGATCTCCTCACCCGTTCTCGGTAGAGGAAACAGCGCTGCGATGCAAGCGCACGATGCCGCCCGCGCCACTGCGGACACGCCCGCCGTCGTCTCGTCCGTACCTCACCAGGGGAGGGCGGCGACAAGAACGACATCGAACCCGCTTCATCGACGCCTGCCGCGACCCTGACACCCGCGTTTCCCTTTCCTCCCGACGGGGAAGTCCGACGGCATGTCCGAGCTGCCTCCTCCCCCATCCATCGCCGACGGCGCCGCCACCGATGACGTCGTCGCCTGGGTTGCCGAGCACCTGGGCGATCTGACTCGCGAGGGGGCGGACGGGGTCACCGCCGGTGCCATTCGAGGTGGGCAGTCCGCTGCCGATACCGCGCTGGCCGGACTCGACATCACCGGCTATGCCCGTGATCGAAGCACGGTCCTGCCGGTGAATCGCCGAGGTGCGAGCCGCATGTCGCCGTACATCCGCCACGGGCTGCTGACTCTGCGCGAAGTGTGGGACGCGGTCGCCGACGCTCCCTCCCGCGACCGCTCCCGCTACCGCGACGAATTGATGTGGCAGGAATATGCTCGCCACCTCTATGCACGGGTCGGAACAGAACTGGGGCAGTCCCTGCGCCGCGAACAGCCACGACCGCAGGGCTGGACCGCGCAGCCGTGGCCCGAGGAGATGAACTGCATGTCTTCGGTGGTCGGTGAATTGCACGACGACGGCTGGCTCGTCAATCAAACTCGCATGTGGCTGGCGTCCCAGTGGGCAGTCCGCGCCGGTGCAACGTGGCGCGATGGCGAGGACGAGATGTTCGCTCACCTACTCGACGGCTCTCGCGCCGCCAATCGCCTCGGCTGGCAGTGGACCGTCGGCACCGGAAGCGGCAAAGTGTACGGCTTCAGTCGATGGCAGGTGAACAAGCGAGCACCGTCCCTGTGCCGCAACTGCGCACTGAACGATGCGTGCCCCATCGAGAATTGGCCCGACGACGATCTCGGCCCCGCGGTCGACGGCCCGGATCTGAACAAGGCTCCGATTCCCGCCGGTCCTGCTCACGTGGAAGGACAAGGCGCAGAACAAGTGTGGATCACAGCAGAGTCGCTCGGCACCGCAGACCCGGCCCTGGCAGCGCAGCCCGATCGAGCTGCCGTGTTCGTGTTCGACGAACCACTGCTGCGGAAACTGCGGCTCTCCGGCAAAAGGCTGGTCTTTCTTGCCGAGACGCTCGGTGAGATCGCGTCGACCCGCCCGTTGGAGGTGCGCCGCGGTCGAGTGGCCGACGAACTCTCCGAGCGCGCCGTGGCCACCACCTGGGCGCCCGTTCCCGGCTTCTCCCGCATCGCCGACGCCGTGGCCCCGGTCGAGTTGCATCCGTGGCCGTGGCTGGTGCGTCCCACCCCGTCCTCGGTCAGATCGTTCAGTGCGTGGCGTCGGAGTCATTGAACAGCAGTCACCGACCGAAACTATCTCCGCTGCACCGAAATCCGGCCGTCTTCGCTGGTGATCGACACCGACCTCGGGGAATTCGGATCGTCGACGACGTCGATGTCGACATCTCCCTTCTCCGACGTCGCCTCGACGTCGTAGAAATCGGCTGCCGGCAGTTCGATCGTGCTGTCGCCCTGCATGTTCTGTACACGGACCGAGTCCGGTGGCACCCTCGAATCCAGGGCGACCCGACCGAACGTCGTGTCCACCTCGACTGCCGACACAGCTGCGTCGGTGATGTCGACGTCACCGAATCCGGTGGTGATGTTCAGGGTTCCGGCAGATCCCCGAGCTGTCACGGATCCCGCGGACGTGGACACCGATGCCTGCGCGTCCACGTCGGAGAGCTCCACGTCGCCTGCTGCTGCGTCGATGTCGAGAATCGAGCCGGCGGGTATCCGTAGTTCGAGGCCGATGTCGCAGCTGCCTCGCTTGCGGTAGGAACACTCCACAGCGATCGTCGAGCCGTCGTCACTGATGTCGACCGTCGGAGTATCCCCTCGGTAGGACCCGTCGGCCCGTACGTGCAGGTCCGAGTCGGGGCTCATGGACACCGACACCTTGGCGAATCTGGTTGTGACGGAGAGATTGTTCCCGACGATCGCCGTATCGGCGGAGTAATCGAAAGACTGCATCTTCGGCGTGGTGAAGCCGACAGCGAGGGTGGCCGTCGTGGCCGCTCCTGCGGTACCCACCACTACGACGGCAACCGACACGGCGACAGCAGTGCGCCACAGAACTTTTCTCACTGAATCGCTCCCAGATATCGCAGGACGGCCATGACACGGCGGTGATCGGCGCTGTCTCCGAGCAGCCCGAGCTTGGCGAAGATGTTTCCGATGTGCTTCTCCACGGCTGCTTGACCGACCACCAGAGCAGCGGCAATTCCGGCGTTCGACTTGCCTTCGGCCATGGCGGTCAACACTTCCCGCTCGCGTGGGGTCAGCGAATCGAGTGGATCCGATCGTGGGGCCCGAGCCAGAATCTGCTGCACCACTTCTGGATCGATGACCGTGCCACCGGTGGCAACGGTCCGGACGGCATCGGCGAATTCGTCCACGTCGGCTACCCGGTCCTTCAACAGGTAGCCGACGCCGTCCGTGCTCTGCCGAATGAGCTCGGCCGCGTACCGTTCCTCCACGTACTGCGAGAGCACGAGAACCCCTACAGCGGGCCACCGTTGGCGAATGACCAGCGCTGCACGCAGACCTTCGTCCAGGAAGGTGGGCGGCATGCGTACATCTACCACACAGACATCGGGAAGCGGATCGGCAGCGGACATGGCCGCGAGCAGTTCCGACGCGTCGGCCACCTTGCCGATCACGTCGGCTCCGGTATCGGTCAGCAAGCGAGCGACGCCCTCTCGCAACAGAACCGAATCGTCGGCGATGATCACTCGCACGGGATGCTCACCTCGAGCCGCGTCGGGCCACCGGACGGCGACGTGATGGACAGGGTTCCGTCGATTCCGCTGAGCCTGTCCTCGAGCCCGGCCAGGCCGCCTCCCGGTGCCGGATGCGCTCCGCCACAACCGTCGTCGACCACCGTTACCCGCACTGCGGACTCGACTCTCGAGACGTCCACTCGGACGTGGTCGGCCTTCGCGTGCTTGGTCACGTTGGTCAGGGCCTCCGAGACGACGAAGTAGACCGTCGACTCGACGGTGGCGTCCGGGCGTCGATCACCGGAAAGGGCCGGGTCTATCCGGAACGTCACCGGTACCGTGCACAACGCCGCGACGGACGACAGTGCGGCGTCGAGTCCACGGTCGGTCAGGATCGGCGGATGCAGACCGCGGGTGAGGGTGCGGATCTCGCCGATCGCATTCTTTGCTTCTCGATGTGCGTCGTCCAGCAGTTCTTTCAACACCGCGTCCTCGCTCGCAGAGACGCGCGACTTGGCCTGCCCCAGTGACATCGCCACCGAGACGAGACGCTGCTGGGCCCCGTCGTGCAGATCGCGTTCGATGCGACGGCGTTCGGCATCCGCAGCGTCGACGACGCGAGCTCGACTCACCGTCAATTCGTCCACTCTCCTACTGGACTCCGATCGGCCGAGAAGGGCTGCGGCACTCCACCAGTCGAGTCGCGCCAGGGCGGTGAGCAGCAGCGGAACTCCCGCAACGAAGGTCACCAAAGACGCGAAACCGACCAACGCGACGAACGGATAGCCCACCCGCTCGCCGATTTCGAGCTGATCGGCGACCGGATTCGACACGATCCAGGCGACCGGGGCCAGCGCGAGAACCGGCAGGGCCACGAAGAGCGCCGGCAGCAAGAACAGCAGAACAGCAGAGACCGGAATACGGATGAGCCAGTAGCACAACGACTTCCACAATCCGAGGTCGCGAAGGCACCAGACGAACTTGCGCCAACTGGTCGGGTACACGGTCACTTCGGGGCCCTCGATGGCAATTCCACCGGTGAAACCGATTCCGGCACGCGCTGCACAGTCCATCCACTTGAGCGCCACTATCGTCAGCGCGAAGACGAGCACCCCGCTGAGCGCAAACGGCAGTGCGCACACCGCCAGTATCAGCAGGCCCAGGATCATCCAACCGCCCAGCCCGGCGACCGTCGATGCCAGCAACGACGCCACCGCAAGCCACCAGTGCGGCGATATCCACGCCCTGAGTGGATTCAGGGGAATCGGTAGAGCCTCGTTCATGCGGATCAGCCTAAGTCGGGTGTCGTCGGCTTGTCCGCAGTGTGAACCCACGGCCCGAGGTAGGGCTGGCCCTACCGTCGATCCGTGGGTCGATCGTGGTGTTCTCCGCGCCACGGTCGACCAGATTGGACAAGTATGAACCTGAACATCCTCGATGTGGACCGGTTGTCGTCCGTGCCCGTATGGGTCGTCTTCGCCGTCGTATTCGTGCTGCTGGCGTTCGAGTCCGCGTCGTTGCTGGGTCTTTTCACACCAGGAAACAGCGTCCCGATCACGCTCGGGGTGCTGACGTCGATCGGCGTCGTACCGTGGCTACCTGCCGTCGTCACAGCGGCGGTGGCGTCGAGCATGGGTGCGCAGTGGGCGTTCTGGCACAGTCGCCGCACCGCCACGGTGTCGGGTCTCGGACGAGTGGAGTCGGCGGTGCCGGCCCCGGTGATGAGGGTCGTCCTCGGGCTGACCACACAGGCGCGATCACGACCACGCGCTGTCGCCGCCGTCGGACATCTCATCGGGGGTATCCGCACCGTCACACCGCGACTCGTAGCGACCTCCGCGCTGCGGCACCGTGAATACGCGGTACTCAGCCTGCTGGCCGCAGTCGTGTGGGCGGTTGTACTGGTGTCAGCCGGAGCGTGGCTGGGCGACCGGACCATCATCAGGACCGCCCTGGGATACGCCTGGATTCCGGCTCTGACGGTGATGATCGCAACCCAGCTCAGGCGTCGAACACGCTCGTCTTCTCCCGAACTTGTCGGAGCCCGGTGATATCAAGGATGTAGAGCAAACGACAGAAAGGGATTCGCATGTCCGCACGCTTCGATACCTGCCACGGCACACTCGTGATCCACGCGGTCGGCGGTGCGGAGTGCACGGAGCCAGACTGCGTGGACCTCGAGTACGTCCGCCACTTTCTGGTGCTGGAATGCGAGGAGGTCACCGGCGGCTGCCAGTGCACTTCTCTCGTGGAGCTCGCTCAGGCGTCCTGACGCCGGATCACCGGCTGCTGCAATTCGGTCACCCAGTTCTCCTGTGGCTGGGGCTCCGATACCAGATAGAACTCGCGGCAGATCCCGGAGAGCTCGTAGCCGTTGGCCTCGATCCACGCCGTGAACTGCTCCCAGGTCTCACCGATCGTGGCCATCGAACCGTGGTGGACGGTGGTGACCGCGAGCTCGACGGGCGGAAGCTCGCGAACCTCGTAGCCCTCGGCCGCTGTCACTTCCGGCCCCACCTCGAATGCGGCATGCACGGTGATGCCGGTGCCGTCCCCGTCGTCGACGGCCTCGTACATCGCAATGGAGGACGGCCCGAACGTCGCCCCGTGTCCGGCGAGGGTCTGCGCGAGTCGGGCGTACATCGGGCCGATTACCGGGCCGATGTTCTGGGGCCCGAACCCGGCGGCAGTGTCGGTGACGAAAGCGATACGGGTGGGCGGCAATGATTTGGTGTCCACGATGATCATCGAAATCCCTTCGGTGTGGGAGAGCCGCGCATCGATGCGACGCAGGCGAGCGGCGTCGAGATCGAGTCGACGAGCGACATCATCACGCTTGGCGGCGAGCATCTCACGTAGCCGGTCGACGCTGACCTGACCGTGCACGATCTGCGTCACCTCGTCGAGCCTGAACCCGAGGTCCTTGAACATGAGAATGCGTCCCAGAACCTCGAACTGTGAACCGTCGTACGAGCGATAGCCCGTGAACGGATCCACCCGTGCCGGCGTCAACAGCCCGATCTCGTCGTAATGCCGAAGCATGCGAACCGACACCCGGCCGATCGATGCGAACTCTCCAATGCTGAACATGACCCTCCGAGGTTCTCGTCTCACACAGTGTGAGGGTCAAGAGAGCAAAATCGGGTGCACTGGACCGCGGTGAGCGCGGTCAGCTGCACCCGATTCTTCAGGGCACGGAAATCGAGAAGCGAACCGCCGACACCGGACAGGCGACCCGCTCGCCCCCACTCGGCATGAGCCTCCCGCCAGGCGGCGGCGAAGTCATCGGAGGGAACGACGAGGTGCACCAGCCGACGGTAACACCGGATCGACGCGCACCCCGATCCCCCGTCTGTTCATCGAGGGGTGATGGAACCGAGGAACGAGGTGGTCCAGATGGCCGAGTTTGCCGATCCTGCAGCATCGTTCGTCGGAACCAGACCGTTGAGTGTCACCTGGCCGCCGGTCAGGCCGAGAGCAGGCTGCGGCGGCAAGGTGAAGCCGCAGGACTGCTGCACGGTGCCCGGCTCGATCGGCAGATCGATACGACGGCACTGTCCGGTGGACGTGGCCGTGAGCGCAGGCGTGACACCGTAGCTCGTGATGCTCAACGACGCGCCGAAATCCGGAGACGACGGATTCTGGTAGCAGATCGATGCTGTGGCTGCGACGTCCGCGGAGGGCTCGGTCGATGCCGCGCCGGTGGCGGCGTCCACCGACACCGCGTGAATCTCCGTCGTGCGCACTCCACCCGGGCATGCGGGAGTGCTTCCGGTCGAGACCGAGTTCACCTCGCGCCCGACGCTGTACTTCACCGAACCCGTCGGTTGCGGGGTTCCCGCAACGGGTTCCGGCACGGGAGCGGTGCCTTCACCGAGTGTGTAGAGCGTCCACAGCGAGCCGGTGCGTCCGTCCGGCAGGCGAAGCGGATTGGCGATCGAGTTGCTGGTCGCGACACCGTCGATGACCCCGGAATCGTTGGGGTTCACTCGCAGAACACAATCGACGGCCGCGCGGCCGGGCAACCCGATCATGAACTCGATCCCGCACGGCCCGTACATCGACAACTCGCCCAGTCCGGGGGCTGTCAGTGCGCCCCACTGGTCGAGGAAGGCCTGGCCGTCGACGGTCGGCCCGGCGCACACGTAGATCGGTCCGACGTTCTGAGCCGTGGGGTTCTGCAAGAAGCCCGTCGACGGGTCGTTGGTGAAGGTGTACATCCGCGCGTCGAGGCGTTCGACAACGGTCGACGAACGCGGGGAGCCGAAGTAATCGTTGCACGCCGCGTTGTCCTCCGCGGTCGGACGCTGGCCGCTGTCGACGGTACGGAAAACGCTGAAGTGACCCGGCCCGTTGTCGATGGACCCCATGATGGTCGCTGGTGCCGGACTCGGCGCAGGATCGGCCGAGACCGTAGCGATCGGATACAACGCGACCGCCACTGCAGACACCACGACGCCGCGCAACCACTTCTTCGACACTTCGTATCCCCCGGAAAAATAGTGGATCCGCAATTGGTGCAGATCGGACTCACCCCGCCGAGGAGACTAACGCAACAGCCGTTGAGAAGCGAGAGGTGGCCCTAGGGGAGCAGGTTCAATCCTGTTGTCGTCGAGAAGTAGTGCACGGTCTCGGCGCGCGGGGCGAGTCGGAGGACATCGCCCTGCGACGGGGTTGCGATATCGGGGATGCGCGCGACGATCTGTGCCCCGACGGTGCCGAGATTCGACGCGTCCGCGACGGTCCGGCCGTAGATGTAGGCGTCCGCACCGAGTTCCTCGACGACATCGACGACGATGTCCGTTCCGGACTCGGAGAGCGTCCACGCTTCCGGTCGCACGCCCATCGTGACGCGGCTGCCGTCGATCCGGTCGGCGATGGCGCGCTCGATGGGGACCGACAGCGAGCCCAGCTTCGCGGCTCCGGCGACCACGTCCACCTCGAACAGATTCATCGCGGGAGAGCCGATGAACCCGGCGACGAATGCGTTGACCGGGCGCTCGTACAGCTCCTTCGGGCTGGCACACTGCTGCAGCACACCGGCTTTCATGATCGCCACGCGATCACCCATCGTCATGGCCTCGACCTGATCGTGGGTGACGTAGACCGTGGTGGTGCCGAGCCTGCGCTGCAGCAACGAAATCTGCGTGCGAGTCTGAACGCGGAGCTTGGCGTCGAGGTTGGACAGCGGCTCGTCCATGAGGAAGACCTGCGGGTTCCGCACGATCGCGCGGCCCATCGCGACGCGCTGACGCTGACCGCCGGAGAGCGCCTTGGGTTTACGGCCGAGGTAGTCGGTGAGGTCGAGAATCTTCGCCGCTTCCTCGACGCGTCGGCCCACTTCGGCCTTGTCCATGCCGGCGATCTGCAGTGCGAAGCCCATGTTCTTGGCGACGGTCATGTGCGGGTACAGCGCGTAGTTCTGGAACACCATCGCGATGTCGCGTTCCTTGGGTGCCAGCGAGGTGACGTCGCGATCGCCGATCTTGATGGCACCGTAGTCGACGTCCTCGAGCCCGGCGAGCATGCGCAACGAGGTGGACTTTCCGCAGCCGGACGGACCGACGAGAACCAGAAACTCGCCGTCCTCGATGGCGAGGTCCAACGATTCGACCGCCGCGACGTCCGATCCCGGATAGAGCTTGGTCGCTCCTTCGTACGTGACCTGTGCCATGGGAGTACTCCTTTGTCGAGGTTAGAAGAATCGATGCGCGGAGCCGGAGGGCTCGGCGGTCAGAAAAGTGGGTTCCGGCAGTTCGGATCGTGCTGCACCGGTGGCGATCTCGTCCGCAACAGCCTGGACCAACTCCGAGGGAACCAGCGCAATGGCAGAGCCGCCGAATCCCCCGCCGGTCATCCGGGCCCCATATGCACCCGCGCGCAGCGCCGCATCGACCGCACTGTCCAGCTCCGGTGAGCTGACCTCGTAGTCGTCTCGCAAGGACGCGTGCGAGGCCGTCATCAACTCACCGAGTTCGGCTCCTGCGGCGCCGCGGTCGAGCAGTTCGGCGGCCTCCTCCACTCGGCGAATTTCACTGATGACGTGGCGAACTCGCGCGATCAGGGTGTCGTCGACGAGTCCCGACACCGCCTTGTCGAGATCGAGACCGCGCAGCGTCGTCACCCCCAATTCGGCGTACGCGGTATCCAGCGCCTTCCGGCGTTCTCCGTACTGACCGTCGACCAACCGATGCGGCGCATTGGTGTCGATCACCAGCAACCGAGTTCCCGACGCGGCGAGATCGAGGGGTATCTGACGCGTCGAACCGTCGAGACAGTCGAGTAGCAGCGCATGTCCCGACTGGGCCGACATCGCGATGTTCTGATCCATGCCTCCGGTCGACGCACCGGCGATCTCGTTCTCGGCCCGAATACTGGCGTCGATCAACACTTTCCGATCGACCTGCACATCGAAGAGGTCGTCGAGCGCCAGCGCGAACGAGCATTCGAGGGCCGCCGAGCTCGACAACCCCGAGCCCACCGGTACCGAGGAGTGCACGGCCACATCGACTCCGCCGACGCCGTGAACCTGCAGTGCCCAGGACACACCTGCCACGTACGCGGCCCAACCCGACGGCGTGCCCGGACCGATCTCCGCGAGCTCACCCGTCCACGACTCGTCGGTATGTGTCGATACGGCGCGCATCACAGTGTCCTCGCGGCGCCGGACAGCGACTGCGGTTGCGTACGGCAGCGCGAACGGCAACACGAGTCCGCCTGCGTAATCGATGTGCTCACCGATGAGATTGACGCGTCCGGGAGCGATCCAGACGCCGTCGGGTTCGCCGCCGAATGCACTGCGGAACAACGCCGCTGCTGCGTCGGCGAGATCCTCCTCGGGCACCACCTCGAGCCAATTCATGCCAGCACCTCGCGCAGGCGATCGGCGATCCGCTCGGGCGTGGTGTCGTTGACCCACGCGCCCATCGCCGATTCCGACCCGGCCAGAAACTTCATCCTGCCCGGTGAGCGCATCATCGAAAACAGTTGCAGATGCAGACGTCCCAGCTCGCGATCGGCTCCGACGGGGGCCTGATGCCACGCCGAGATGTACGGCACTTCGTCGACGCCTTCGAAGAATGCATCGACGCCGCGCAGCAGATCGCGATAGACCCCGGCCAATTCGTCCCGCTCGGCACCGTTCAACTCGGCCAGGTCCGCCACGTCACGACGAGGAGCGAGATGTACCTCGACGGGCCAGCGCGACGCCGCCGGGACGTACGCGACCCAGTGTTCGGCGTCGACGACGATGCGTCGACCCGAACGCAGCTCGGCCGCGAGTACATCGGCGAGCAGGACTCGACCGGTGCGCTCGAAGTGTGTGCGCGACTGTCGCATCATCGCGTCGGTGCGGGGCGGGAGATAGGGGTAGGCGTAGATCTGACCGTGCGGGTGCGTCAGCGTGACGCCGATTTCCTTTCCGCGGTTCTCGAAGCAGAAGACCTGCTGCACACCGGGGACAGCCGAGAGGGCAGCCGTACGGTCGGCCCAGACGTCGATGATGGTGCGGACGCGAGAGAGCTCCAACGACACGAAGGAGGCGTCGGGATCACTGGCGAAACA
Organism: Rhodococcus sp. 14-1411-2a; assembly: GCF_002259485.1. Taxonomy (GTDB): domain Bacteria; phylum Actinomycetota; class Actinomycetes; order Mycobacteriales; family Mycobacteriaceae; genus Rhodococcoides. Next base: position 198,002 of record NZ_NPGA01000012.1, on the reverse strand, counting down.
GATCACCTCGCAGCGTCCGGTGCCTGGCGCGAGCGGCCACAGCGCCTCGCCGTCCACCTCGCTCGGAAGCGTCTGTTGTGCAGCAGTTTCGGACAGTGATGGGAACCGGTTCTCGAACACCACCACGTCGTAGTCCGCAGCTGGAATCTCTGTCGCCGGCCTGTCGGGGCGGCTCGGTGCCAACGGCGACGCGTCGGCCGGGGGCAGGAACGTGCGGTCCATTCGCTGCGCCGCGATGACGATCCATTCGCCTGTGAGGACGTCGAATCGCATCTGCGACTGCGACATCGACGGTGAGAGAGCGCGGGTATCGACCAAGTCTCGGGTGGCTCCGCCGGAGACGTAGGGCTCGGTGTCGTCGTAGTAGATCAGCTCGCGGCCGTCGGCCAGAGTGGTCGACGTCTTGCGCAGTGCGTGCGTCGTGGCGTCATGCGCGGTCATCGAGTACTCGTTCCTCGTTCGTGTCGACGGGTCCTCCGGCGATCACCACGTCGTCGACCACCTCGGACAACGCGTCCTGCACGCCGGGGTCGAGCCCGGCATCGGTGACGAACACGTCGACGCGGGAGAGCGGGATGGTGTTGGCGAGCGCGCGGACGCCCCATTTGGTGTGGTCGGCCAGCACGATGACGCGTCGGGACGATGCCACCAGCGCCTGATTGGTCTGTGCTTCCATCAGATTGGGGCAGGTGAGCCCTGATTCGATGTCCACTCCGTGCGTTCCGAGGAACAGCATGTCCAGGTGGATGCTCTGCAACGCGCTGACGGTGAGTGGTCCGACCAGCGCATAGGAGGGCGTGCGTTGTCCGCCGGTGAGCAGGACGGTCTGATCCGTTCGGCCACCGGTGTGGAAGACCTCGGCGACGGGAAGCGAATTGGTGACGACGGTGATGTCCGGGATGTCGAGTAGTTCCTGAGCGAGCGCGTGAGTCGTGGTACCGCCGGAGATGCCGATGGAGGTCCCCGGTCGCACGAACCGAGCTGCGGCCTTGGCTATGTCCGCCTTGGCATCTCGATCCAGTTCGGACTTCGCGGAGAAGCCCGGCTCGAACACGCTCGCCGATCGTGGCAGCGTGACACCGCCGTGCACCCGCTCGACCAGACCGCGAGCCACCAGTTCGTTGATGTCGCGTCGAATGGTCATGTCCGACACCGACAGTGCAGTTCCCAGATCGGCGACCTTGACCGCACCCTGCGCCGTCACCTGGTCGAGGATCTTCTGCTGACGCTGATGGGCGAGCATCAGCTGTTCTCGGCAATCACTGCACTACCGCCGGCAGCCACGATCAGCTCGCCGTCGACGTGTGCGCCGCTGACCAGATCGGTACCGGTGGCCGGCACACTCACCTTGTCGCTTCCGTGGTTGAGCACGAACAGCCAGGACTGCTCCCCCGCCGAGCGCCGCACGATCTCCACATCGGATCCCAGATCTCGTCGAGTCTCGATACCGGCTGCACCGCAGAGCTTGTCGGTCAGTGCAGCCCAGCCGACTGCGTCGGGAACGGTGGCCGCATACCAGGCAGCGCCGGTGCCGACGGCCCGCTTCGTCAGCGCGGGCACACCGCGCAGATGGCCCCTGGTGTGGCGCGCCAGCACGTCGACATCCTCGGATGCGGTGAGATATTCACTCCAGATCTCACCGACGGTCTCGTCGTCGAGGGGCAGGGTCTCGCCCTCGGCGAGCGGGAAGAACTCTTCGACGCGGACTCCGAGCAACTCGCGGAAGGCTCCCGGGTAGCCGCCGAGTCGCACGTGGTCGTCCTCGTCGGCGATTCCCGAGAAAGCAGTGACGAGCACCTGCGCACCCGCCTCGGCCGCGTCGGCGATCCGCGCAGCGGTCTCGTCACTGCACAGGTACAGGGCCGGAACCACGATCACGTCGTAGTCGCTCAGGTCCGTCGACGACGGGACGACATCGCAGGTCACGCCTGCGGAGGTGAACCCGTGATGGGCGCGGCGGGCAATCTCCATGGGCTGCATCGCCATCGACGGATGGCCCTCTTGTTCGCACGCCCACTGCGAGGCCCAGTCGAAGAGCACGGCGACCCGAGCGTCGACGGTGCTGCCTGCCACCGGGGCCATGCGACGCAGTGCCGCACCGAGTTCGACGACCTCACGCCACCGGGCGGAGTCCTCGCCCGCGTGCGGCACCAATGCGGAGTGGAATTTCTCCGCTCCGGCCTTGGAGGCGCGGAACTGGAAGTAGGCGATGCCGTCTGCTCCACGTGCCATGTGCGCCAGCGAGTTCCGCATCATCTCACCGGGCACCTTGGCGCGGTTGATGTGCTGCCAGTTGACGGCGCTGGTGGAATGTTCCATCAACAACCAGGGTCGACGCCCCGCGACGCCGCGGGTGAGGTCAGCCGAGAACGAAAGCTTGTGATGCGCTGCGGCGTCGCCGGTCTCGGGACCGACGAGGTAGTGATCGGTGGAGACGATGTCCTGCTCGGGGGCCCAGGACGCGTAGTCCATGTTGCCGGCGAGTGCGGGGCCCTGGCCCATACCCACCATGAAGTTGGTGGTGACCGGCACGCCAGGGGTGATGCGGTTCAGCACCGCCTTCTCGGCGCGGTACTGCTCGAGGAGCGCGTCGGAGCAGAAACGGCGCCAGTCGAGTTGGTGCGTGGGATTACCGAACGTGGTGCTCACCGACGGGGGAACGATCTCGTCCCAGTCGCTGTACCGCTGGCTCCAGAAGTCGGTGCCCCACGCGGTGTTGAGGGTTTCGAGGTCGATGTACTTGGCGCTGAGCCATTCCCGGAACGCGTGCGCGCTGTCGTCGGAGTAGCACAGGGCGTTGTGGCAACCGAGTTCGTTGGAGACGTGCCACATCGCGAGCGCGGGGTGCTCGCCGTAACGATGGGCCATCTTCTCGACCAGTACCAGTGAATGTTCGCGGTACACAGCGGAACTGGGGCTCCACGTCTGACGGCTGCCGATGGCGTAGCGGTAGCCGCGCTCGTCGACCGGACGCATCTGCGGGTACGCAGTGGCCAACCACGGCGGCGGCGACGCGGTGGCCGTGGCCAGGTCCACGCGAATGTCGTCCTGGTGCATCAGATCCATGACGCGATCGAGCCACTCGAAGTCCCACGTCGTGGCGGTCGGCTGCAGACGAGCCCAGGAGAACACACCGACGGTCACGAAGTCGACACCGGCCTCGTGCATCAGTTCGACGTCACGTCGCCAGACGTCCTCGGGCCACTGCTCGGGGTTGTAGTCGCCCCCGAAAGAGATTCCCTGGGTCGGCCAGGTGCTGCGTCGCGCTGTGTCCATGCTCACAATATGAACGAGTCGTCCTCAGATGTCAACATGAATGAACATTTTCTTACTGATGCTGGTGAGCGGGCCTCGAAGAGCTTGACAGACGCCGTGGCGTCGTGTTTCTGTAACCTGCATCACCCCGAACGGTCAGACGAGTACCGCGGAACGCACAGCGGAATGTTCACTTCTGATCGTTATCGATATTTTCCGTCGAAGGACTCTCATGAACCCACACGAGTGGCCGCGTACCTGGCAGCCGTCCCGGCGCGATTTCCTCAGATCTGCGCTCGTCGCCGCCGGTGCGATCACCGCAGGTGGCGTGCTGTCGTCGTGCTCGAGCAGTCTCGATCCCAACACGATCACGCTCGGCTCACGGCTGTCGGACAAGAACTCCAAGGTCGGCGTCGAAGATGTCGTCGCCATGTATCGGCAGCAGACCGGTGGCGACATCCGCGTCAACACCGTCGACTCGACGTCGTTCCAGGAGAACGTCAACAACTACCTCCAGGGCACGCCCGACGACGTGTTCACCTGGATGGGCGGCTATCGAATGAAGTACTTCGCAGACAAGGGTCTGGTGGAGGACGTCTCGAGCGTGTGGGCGAGCAACGGCGGCGGATACAGCGACTCCTTCAAGGAGAACTCGACCGGATCCGACGGCAATCAGTATCTGATTCCGTTCTTCTACTACCCGTGGGCCGTGTTCTACCGCCCGAGCCTGTGGGCCGAGCGCGGGTACGAACCGCCCAGGACCTACGACCAGTGGGTCACCCTGAGCAAGCAGATGCAGGCCGACGGCGTCACCCCGATCGGCTTCGGTGCGCGTGACGGCTGGCCGCCGATGGGGACGTTCGACTACCTGAACCTGCGCCTCAACGGAGTCGACTTCCACCGCACCCTGTTGGCCGGTGACGTCAGCTGGACCGACAATCGAGTCCGCACCGTATTCGACACGTGGCGTGAGCTTCTGCCGTTCCATCAGCCACAACCGCTGGGTCGAAAGATCGCCGACGCTCAGACGGCGTTGCTCAACAAGAGCGTAGGGTCCTTGGTCGCCGGCATGTTCGTCGCACAAAGCTTTCCCGCCGGGCCCGACCGCGACGACCTCGACTTCTTTCCCTTCCCCGAACTCGACTCCGCCATCGGCAGTTCCGCGGTCGAGGCCCCGATGGACGGCTTCATGATGCGGGCCGATCCGCGCAATCGCCCCGGTGCCGAGAAGCTGCTCACCTTCCTCACCGGCCCCGAACCTGCCGTCGCCTACGCGAAGCAGGATCCGCAGGCCATCCCCGCCCACCGCGACGCCGACCTGTCGGATTTCCCTGCGCTGGTGCGTAAGTCGGCAAACCTCGTCCAGAACGCCGGAGAGATCACGCAGTTCTTCGACCGCGATACTCGCCCCGATTTCGCGTCGATCGTCATGATCCCGGCCCTGCAACAGTTCATCGGCAACCCGAACGACGTCGACGGATTGGTCCGCAGCATCGAGCGTCAGAAGTCGGCGGTGTTCGGAACATGAATCCCGCTTGCCCCCAATTCATTCACCCACGTCGAGATCAGGTAATGCCATGACCGCACCCGAACGGGTCAAGTCGCCGAAGATCAGGCGCAGTGTTCGCGAGAAGTGGACCATCGCGATGATGCTCGGCGTTCCCGCGATGATCGTCATCGGACTCGTCTGGATCCCCACGGTCTTCACGGTGGTCCTGTCGTTCGCACGGTGGGACGGCATCGGCGGCACGTCGAGTATCGAGTGGATCGGTACTCAGAACTACGTCGACGCGGTCCAGGCGTACCCACCGTTCCAGCAGGCGTTGCAGAACAACGTGCTGTGGCTCGTGTTCCTGTTCCTCGTCCCGACCGTCATCGGCATCCTGCTGGCGATCCTGCTGGACAAGAACCTCAAGGGATCTCGGCTCTACCAGAGCATCTTCTACATCCCCGTGGTGCTGTCGATGGCCCTCATCGGCTTCATCTGGCAGCTCATCTACTCCACCGAGGGCGGCGTCCTCAACAGCCTGCTCGGTACCGACGTCGACTGGCTCGGCGATCCGGACATCAACATCTGGGCCGTCATGGTCGCAGCAGGCTGGCGGCACACCGGCTACATCATGCTGTTGTACTTGGCCGGCCTCAAGGCCATCGACCCGTCCGTCCGCGAGGCCGCGGTGATGGACGGCGCCGGACCGATTCGCACGTTCTTCAGCGTCATCTTCCCGCTGATGAAGAACACCAACCTACTGATCATCGTGATCACCGTCATCGAGGCGCTACGCGCTTTCGACCTGGTGTGGGTGATCAACAAGGGCCGCAACGGACTCGAGTTGATCTCGGCGCTCGTGACGGCCAACGTGGTCGGTGAGGCGAGCCGCATCGGCTTCGGTTCGGCACTGGCCACGATCATGCTCGGCATCTCACTCGTCTTCATCGCCCTGTACCTCGCCATCGTTCTTCGGAGCAAAGACTGATGACCACTTCACTCACGCGCACAGCACCTCCCGAGCGCGATCCGCTGACCCGCAATCGCGCGGCCGTCGCCAATCGTCGACGCGCGGGCACCGCGCAGATCGCGATCTACGTGCTGCTGACGGTCATGGCAGTGGCCTGGTTGTTTCCACTGGCGTGGGCGGTGTACAACTCGTTCCGCAGCTACGACTACGTGCTGCTCAACGGCTACCTGTCGGTGGGCGGATTCACGTTGGACAACTACATCGACTCGTGGCAGATCGGCGGCATCCCGCACTACTTCCTCAACTCGCTGATCATCACCGTTCCGTCGGTGCTGCTCATCCTGTTCTTCGGCTCGATGGCGGCGTTCATCCTGGCGCGGTTCAGCTGGAAGTTCAACATCTTCATGTTGGCGGTGTTCATCGCCGGAAACCTGCTACCCCAGCAGACGCTGCTGACCCCACTGTTCCGGCTGTACAACGCAATTCCGGTTCCGTACTGGATGAGTTCCTCGGGCTCGCTGTACGACAGCTACTGGGGTCTGATCATCGTGCACGTCGCATTCCAGACCGGGTTCTGCGTCTTCGTGCTCAGCAACTACATGAAGACCGTGCCGCACGAATTGCTCGAGGCGGCGACCGTCGACGGAGCCGGGCTGTTCCGGCAGTACTGGCAGGTCGTCATGCCGCTGTGCCGTCCCGCACTGGCTGCCCTCGCGACACTCATGGTGACGTGGATCTACAACGACTTCTTCTGGGCTCTGGCCCTGATGGTCAGCGGTGACAAGCTCCCGGTGACGACGGCGCTGCAGAATCTGCAGGGCAGCTTCTTCACCGACACCAATCTGCTCGCGGCCGGATCGGTGCTGGTGGCACTGCCGACAGTGTTGGTTTTCATTGCGCTGCAACGACATTTCGTCTCCGGTCTGACGATGGGTGCCAACAAGTGAGTTTCACCGTCCTGCGCCGTGACGGAGTCATGGTGATCCTCGGCCCGTCGTCCACCGCAGTTCCGGCCGTGCTGCACTGGGGTACCGATCTCGGTGAACTCTCCGATCACGACCTCACCGAACTGCGCCGAGCCGCGATACCCGCGGTTCCGCACTCGAGTGTCGACGTACCTCGGTGGCTCACCCTGGCACCCGGCGGCGACGACGCCTGGCAGGGCACCCCAGCTCTGGCCATGCATCGCGACGGTTCGGTGCAGTACCCGCGGTGGGCAGATGTGACCGTCTCCGCTACCGAATTCGGTTGCACTGTGGCCGCTTCCGACAGCGAGCTCGGCATCTCGTGGTCGATCGAACTGTCGCTCGAGGTCGGCGGATCACTGCGGGTGCGTCAGGGTGTCCGGAACGTCTCGGGCGAACCCTTGACCGTCGACGGCGTCGCGACCCTGATGCCGTTGCCGGACACGGCAACCGAACTGCTCGACCTCACCGGCCGGCACTGCCGCGAACGCACCCCGCAGCGTCGACGGTTCGATCACGGCACGGTGGCGCGTGCCTCGCGTCGCGGAAGAACCGGGCACGACGCCACCCTGGTACTCACCGCAGGCAGCGAGGGCTTCGGCTTCCGCAGCGGCGAGGTGTGGGGTGCCCATGTCGCCTGGAGCGGCGATCACCTGCATCTGGCCGAGCGCCTGCCCGAGCGTGCCGGTCAGGCCTCGGGCGTGCTGGGCGGCGGTGAACTGCTTGCCCCCGGTGAGGTGGTGCTGCAGACAGGTCAGACGTACACGACTCCTTGGGTGCATTTCGTGTACTCCTCCGCCGGACTGGACGGTTCGGCGCAGTCGCTGCATCGCTGGATGCGCTCCCGCCCAGCACATCCCACAACGCCGCGGCCGGTGGTGCTCAACGTGTGGGAGGGCGTCTACTTCGATCACGATCTCACCCGGCTGCGCGGCATCGCGGACGTCGCCGCACGAGTGGGCGTTGAGAGATTCGTTCTCGACGACGGCTGGTTCCGCCACCGACGCGACGACCGGGCCGGTCTCGGAGACTGGCAGGTGGACGAGGGCGTCTGGCCCGATGGGCTGGCTCCGCTGTTCGATCACGTCCGAGAGCTCGGCATGAGCCCCGGCCTGTGGTTCGAGCCGGAGATGGTGAACCTGGATTCCGATATCGCTCGGGCGCATCCGGAGTGGATGCTCGCAGCACCGGGTCGAGTTCCACTCGAGTGGCGTCATCAGCACGTGCTGAATCTGACGCGCCAGGATGTCTTCGACTATCTCCTCTCGGCCATCGATACCGTGTTGGCGACCGAGCGGCCGGACTACGTGAAGTGGGATCACAACCGCGACTTGATGCTCGCGGTCGATACCGAAGGACGCGCTGCTGTGCACGCCCAGACCTCGGCGTTCTATCGGCTGCTGGACGAGCTACGGTCCCGGCATCCGCAGGTCGAGTTCGAGTCCTGCGCATCGGGCGGAGCCCGCATCGACCTCGAGGTCCTCGAACACACCGACCGGGTCTGGGCGTCGGACACCAACGATCCCCTCGAACGTCAACGGCTGCAGCGGTGGACGACGCAGTTGCTGCCGCCGGAGTTGATCGGATCCCATGTCGGGCCGCAGATCGCGCACACATCCGGCCGGTGGTCCACGCTCCAATTCCGTTGCTTGACAGCGCTGTTCGGTCACGCCGGGTTGGAGATGGACGTCACGGAACTATCGTCCGAGGATCACGAGTACCTGGCAACCTGGACCACGCTGTACAAGGAACTGCGCGGGCTACTGCACACCGGTGACGTGGTGCGCTCCGACCACCCCGACCCGAGCGTCTGGGTGCACGGAGTCGTGGCAGCGGACTTCTCCGAGGCCGCGTACGCAGTGGTGCGGATGGACACCTCGGCCGAGGACCGCACGGATCGCGTGCGCCTCCCGGGTCTCGATCCCTCCCTCAGGTATCGCATCGAATTCGTACGTGAGCTCAGCGATCTCGGCAACGGCATTGCGCTGCCACCGTGGATCGCCGACGGCGGAGTGATCGAACTCTCGGGATCGGCACTCGCCCGAGCCGGCGTGGCAGTCCCGGTGTTGTTCCCGCAGACCGGCGTGTTGCTACGGGTGCACTCCGTCTGACGCGCGTCGGGTGCCCCGGTCAGTAGTCCTCGTCGCTGTCCGAGGCCGACCGGCCGCGGCCGATCCTCGTCAGGTGCACGCGTCGGGCCAGCCGGATCATCGGCCTGATCAGCAGCTCGATACTCCCGAGAAGAAACAGCCACGTTCCGGCCACAGTGGTGCTTTCGTGGAAGAACAAGATGCTGCCGATGATGAACCACACTGCAATCAGAATGTCGTTGATAATGCTGACGACTTCCCATCGCTGACGGATCACGAGTTCTTCGTGCCCGATGGTCAAGGTCAGGTCGTTCATCGAGTCTCCTCCTGCAGCGGGGTGTTCGGTCCGGTTACCCGAATTCCCCTACTCGAACACCGACCTCTCCCACTCCACCTGTGAGGCCATGTGCAGCAGCTTTGCCCGACGGGTCTCGTTCGTTTCGCCGATTCGGGCTATACGTCCGTAGACGTGAGCACGAAAGTCGTTGTGATCGCTCTGGTTCTGTTCGGCAACGCCGGCGGTGATGCAGTTGTGCAGCAGTGCCCTGAGATTGTCGTACTCTTCTCGGGGCACTGCCGGCCACGAGTTGACGACGAGTCCGGTGAGCTGTTGTCTCTGATGCGCGCGTCGGACCCTGGTCTTGTCCGGATGGATCGTGAAGCCTTCGTCGTGGGCGATCTGGGAGGTCAGCCACAGCAGTCTGTCGACGTCGATATCCGCACCGCCGGAGAACGCCAGGTCGTCTGCGTATCGGCTGTAGCGAGCTCCGACAGATCGGGCCAGTCCACTGGCTTGGATATCGAGTTGTCGCGCAGCGAGATTCGCCAACGCAGGAGACGTGGGCGCACCCTGCGGCAGATGTGTGGCACGAAGTCTCGCTGCGGTGGGACGGTCCATCCCGATCAACTCGCCGGCGGGGGTGACCGTCGTACACAGCGCTGCGAGATTTGCCGCAACCCTCCGTGGGTAGCCGACCGCCTCGAAGATCGCGACCACTCGATCGAAGCCGATGGACGGGAAGAAGCGTCGGAGATCCACCGAGATCACCACGTCGCGTTCGGCGTGGGGCATCGCAAAGGTTCGCGGGCTCCGCGCCTTTCGAAAGCCGTGCGCCGCCGGATGCGCCGGTATTCGGTCGAGGATGCGGCGCAATATCTTTCGCTGGATCTCGCGCAGTCGCGGTTTCGGAACCTCCAGCAGGCGGATTCCCTGCCGCTTGTCGAGTCGCGCAGACCGATAGTGCTGCAACGGGAACGGTGCGGTTCGGAGTCTGCCCTGCAGATCGGCGAACCATTCGATTTCGGAGATCGTCAGGTCGAGGGATCGCGCGAGCTGACCGGTCGTTTCGTAGCGTGGCACCTCGAATCGCCAGGGTTTGCGGCCGGTGCGCACTTGCGGTCGCTGCGAAGACCTCGAAGGCTCCGAGATGAACGGAAGGTCGCGCAACAGAACGAATATCGATGCCTCGTCGAACGGCGGGCTCGGATACAGATTGATGATGCGATCGGCCAACCACGACGCCTTTTCAGGCGTGAGACGCGCGAACGCGACCTCGAGGCCCGATCGCGTCCACTCGGCATCGGCCGCCAACCGAGCCAGTGTCGCAGCGGCCCGTGGGGACAATTCGCGCTCGGTCATGGACGGCTGTCGATCAGGTGAAGCGCTGTGACATGCAACGGCGCGGGGCGACCGAAATCTTTCGTCCTCGGAGCAGCAAAGCACGCGAAGCGTGCGGACCTGCTTCGGACGCAGTGATCGATTCTCGTGATGTACCCAGGGGTTACCCCTGAGAGCGGAGCCCGCGGAGCGACCCAAAACACTGAGACCGGTCCCGCGGACCAACTCTCGCCCGCGCGCCGCTGCATACCTCCACCATGCCAAATCGACGCCGGTCTGTCAGCGGGTTGCATTCGCAAGGCGCAATGCTCGCGCTCACCGGCGGTCGCCCACACCGTCGGCCATTTCCATCGTTGTCACTGTACCCCCGGGGGTACAGTGAGGCCGACGCCGTTCCGATACGAGCGGCCCCACGACACAGACAGGAGTCCGCAGTGGATTCATCGGCATGGGACGCGCGGTACAGCAGTGTCGAACATCCATGGGGATCTGCACCGGCGGCCGCTCTGTCCGCGAGATTTGCCGAACTGACACCCGGTCGCGCGGTCGATCTGGGCTGCGGGGACGGCCGGCACGCCCGATGGTTGGCCGATTCCGGCTGGACGGTCGATGCGGTCGATTTCTCCTCGGTGGCAATCGAACTCGCCACGAGCGGCGGGGCCGATGGATCGATCAGGTACAGCGTTGCCGACGCCAGAACCTGGGAACCGAGCGGGCCGGTGGATCTGGTTGCCATCGGCTTCCTGCATCTTCCGGTCGACGAGCTCGTTGCGGTCATCGCCGGCGCGGCAACCTGGCTGGCACCCGGGGGACGGCTGCTGTATCTCGGACATGCGCTCGAGAATTTCACTCGCGGTGTGGGCGGTCCGCCCGACCCCTCGATACTGCCCGACATCGACGACCTCGCCCGGGCAGCAAGCGGACTGCGGGTTCGCGAACTATCGCATCTGGTTCGGCCGCAAGGTGATGGCCACGCCATCGACATTCTGCTGCATGCCCAACCGTGGTCCGGCTCACCCCACCGCAGCCTGATGGACGGAGTCCGCGAATGAGTGACCACACAGAACCGCTGCGAGTGGTGTTCGCGGTGAACGCCACACCTACAGTCGTCGTGTCGGCAATTCACAATCTTCGCGGAGCCGCATCCGAACCCGTGACGATCGAAGTCGTGTGCTTCGGGGCAGGCCTCGACGCCGCCTTGCGCTGCTCGGATATCTCTCTGGAGATGCGCGCACTGATCGACTCGGCAACGATCACCGTCGCAGCATGTCGTAACAGTCTGAACAGCCGAGGGCTCGGCGACGACGACCTGTTGATGGGAGTCGACGTTGTCCCGGCTGCCGTCCTACATCTCGCCCGACGCCAACGGGACGGCTGGTCGCAGCTCTATTCGTGATTTTCCGTATCGACTTCTGCGGTGTTTCGGCCACGCACGATCCGGACCGCCAGGATCGCGATGATCACCAGCACCCCGGCGAGCAGAACAGCCACATCGGACACCGAATCTGCGACCCCGCTGATCCACACCTGCAGCGAATACTGACTGTCGACGCCCATGACGCCACCGAGGTTGGCGGTTCCCTCCGTGAGCAGGAAGAGAACGCCGATTCCGATGAAGATCAGTCCCGATATCAGCGAGGTGGTGTGCGTCTCGAGGGGTCCGATACCGATCTCTTTGCCGCGCAACCAGGTTCGCGAGCCCAACGAGAACCGGTCCCACACCAGCGCGAGCACGAACAGCGGGACCACCATGCCCGCTGCGTAGAGGGCCATCAGAATTCCGCCGTACACCGCCTGCCCACCAGCTACTGCGACGGTCAGGACTGCGCCGAGTAGCGGTCCGGAGCAGAATCCGGCGAGCCCGTACACCGCCCCGAGCGCGAACACCGACCCGATCGACGATACGTCGATGCGGGCGGCAGCGCGCTGAGCCGACCCCAGCGCGAATCCGCGACCGACGATGATCATCACCCCGAGTCCGATGATGATCAGTCCGCCGATCATGGTGGTGATGTCGCGGTATCGGGTGATCGCCGAGCCGAGGGCACCGACTCCGGCTCCGAGGGGAACCAGAACCGCGGCAAGCCCGAGGTAGAACACTCCAGTGCGGCCGGCGAGCTTGCCCGCCCCGTCGAATGCGTAGGCGAAGAACGAGGGCAGAAGCAGCGCCGAGCAAGGACTGAGCAAGGCCAGCAGTCCACCGAGAAACGCTCCGAGAAGTCCGATCTGCGACATACGGCGTCCTACGCTCCGGCTGCGGTATCGATCAGATCGACGAAGATCGACAACGGTTGCGCCCCCAGCACCGGATCGCCGTTCACCGAGAATGCAGGTGTAGCCGGTATCCCCAAAGACTGTGCCTCGTCGGAATCGGTGGTGATCGCGGAGTCGAAGCTCGTTCCTGTGGCATCGGCGGTGAAACGCTCCATGTCCGGGACACCGGCTTGCTGCGCATAGGCTTCGAGCGCATCGATCGTCAGGTCGGCATGACCGGTCTCGGGCGCATCGGCGTACACGGCGTGGGTGAACTCCCAGAACTTGCCCTGAGCCGCGGCTGCTCGACCCGCGCGGGCGGCATCGAAGGACTGTTCCCCGAAGATCGGCAGATCACGCCATTCGATACGCAGGGTGCCCTCGTCGACGTAGCGGTCGATCAACTGCGGTTCGGTCTCCCGGCTGAACTGGGCGCAGAACGGACACCGGAAGTCCGAGAAGGCGATCATCACCACCGGCGCATCCACTGCGCCGAGCGCCATCGGGTCGTCGACGGCGCGACGCGAGAGATCGCCCAGCGGCCCAGTCGCAGGTGTCGCGCCCATACCCGGTTCCGCGCTGGTACTCGCTCCCGACGTCGCCTCGGGTTCGTCACCGTCGTCCATTCCGACCACCAGAACGCCGACGAGGACGGCGGCGACCAGCACCGCGATCCCGAGAAGCCAGATATCTCGCCTGCGGGTGGACCGTGATGTCGAAGTCATGCAATACCTTTCGGTGCTGGACGATACTGGCGCTCATACCCATACGGGTATATCCTCACGAAGACACCATACGCACGTAAATTCCACTCGTAGGAGAATCGAGTTCATGGTCGAGCCCACCATCTCCGAACGCCGCCATGCCGAGACCGCCGCTTCCGACGCACGGCCGATCGACGCGGCAGAGGCAGCCAACCGGTGGGGTACGCGGATACTGCGTGGCACTCTGGCCGGGGTCATCACGATGCTCGTCGTGGGCATTCCGACCGACATAATCGACACACCGGTGTTCGGCCGAGAAGTTCCGGTCCGCGCGTGGGAGCTGCCGGTGTTGATCGCGACGGCCTTGTTGACGGCTGCATGGTTCGGCATCGACAAGCCCAGACAGGTCGAGCGAACCGGAACCCCGGCCGCGTTCGCCGTGGTGCTCACGTTCTTCGCCGTCGGATGCCCTGTCTGCAACAAGCTCGTGCTGCTGGCACTCGGTACCTCGGGCGCATTGGGGCTGTGGGCACCGATTCAACCCATCCTTGCGGGAGTATCACTGACAATGTTGACAGCGGCCGTGATTTTTCGATGGCGCAATCGTGACTGCACGGCATCGTCCTGCGCCGCATGACCTCGCGGCCACGGTGCCGGTCGACATCATGAAGAACATCAACAGTTGGAGGACCGAAACATCATGACCGAATTGGCAATCAGCACACGGGTCGAGACGACGTTCGAGGACACCGTCGAAGCAACCCGAAAAGCACTGTCCGAACAAGGTTTCGGAATCCTCACCGAAATCGACATGCAATCCACCCTCAAGTCGAAGATCGATGCCGACATCGAGCGCTATGTCATTCTCGGTGCCTGCAATCCTCGACTGGCGAAGGGTGCGATCGACGCCGACCGCCAGGTGGGACTGCTTCTGCCGTGCAACGTCGTCGTCCGCGCCGACGGGGGCAGCACGATCGTGGAAGCGATGAACCCGCAGGTGATGGTCGGCATGTCCGACGCCCCCGGGCTTGCAGACGTCGCCGACGAAGCCACAGCGCTGCTACAGGCGGCCATCATGACCCTCGACGGCGAGAACGCCATCTCCTAGATGGCAGCTCCTTACACCCGGCAGATCCCCACCGCAGCGATCGCAGCAGTGGGGATCTGCGCATTTCTCGCGGCCACCGGATGTACTACGTCGTCGGCCGTGGGGACGGTCGAAAATCCGTCGGCGTCGCAGCTGGTGGCACCGCCCGGCTTCGGCGACAGCCCGCTGTGGTCGGTGCCCTTCGTCTCGAGACCCCATGTCGTCGACGACGGATTCGTAGGAGTTCTCGACACGGCAGCGTCATCCGATTCGGTAACGGTGCAGGTCATCAGCGATACCGGCGCAGCGCGGTTCGGGGTCGACGTACCGAAGAACCGCGCGCAGTTCGCCGTCACCACTGCCCACGATCGCGAGCTGCTGATCACCGAGGACGTCGACCCGACTGATTCCGGACACGCCGCCTCTCTCACCGCTCGCGACACTCGGACAGGCGAGGTCGTGTGGGGCCCGGTCGGTACCGACGGGTGCCTGACCGGGGACGGGCTGCTGATCGATGCCGGATGCAGTGGGGAGTCCGCCCCTCCGGAGGCCGCGATATCTGCTGCCGACGGGCACACCACCGACCTGAGTGGTGCAGTGTCCGAATCCGGGGGCTATGCGGTCGTCCGCGATGGTGACACCGCAAGAATCGTGACGGTCGATACCGGCAACACGGCATGGTCGACCGAAACGGTGGCACCACCGCCCGCCGCCCTCGCTGGTAGCGCACGGTTCGTTCAGGCGGCCGGAAACTCCGTCGTCGTGGCATGGACGATCCCCACCCGTCCCGAACCGATCCAGGCGGTCTATCGCCTCTCGGACGCCGAGATCCGTTGGGTCAGTGGTGCTCGGACCCCGATGGCTGTCATGGCCGATGCGAGTGGTGGATCGACGATGATCACCACCGGAGACCTCGACGACGACGGAATCGCCGTTCTGTTCCGGCAGTACGGCACCCGAGGTTTCACAGCCGATCGATTCCCCGATGCCGATCGGTTCACGCTCGTCGGCGGAATCGTCTACGGCGCTTCGGATTCGACGGTGACCGCCATCGAAGCGGTCACCGGCCGCGTGACGGGCACATCACCGGGCCCAGTTCCGGTAGCCATGACACACAACGGTGTCGCGCTCGCCGCGGACACCGACGGATACACCGCATTCAAGGTAATACCCCATTTCTGAGGTCGTCGGTCCCCAGATCGAGTCGTCCTCAGGATGCCTTGGTCGGTCCGCGAAGATCCACGGAGAACAACGGGCCGAGCAGACACAAGTCGACCACTCCGGTGAGGACGAAGACTGCCCCGATCACTCCCACCAGAAGGCCGACGGCACCACCGAGGGAGAAGGCCGGCACGGTCGGCGACCTGACCGTCGCATCGGTCTACAAGCGGATTCACCACGCACTGTGCGTCAGACACTGACGCACGCATCGGCGTATCTGGACGGTGGAGTTCTGCGGTGCCGCCGGACTTCGACCGGGCCCTCGAAACCCTGGGCAACACCGACCGATGACACGCTGCGGCCAACCGGACGCGCTCGGCCCGGGCACCCGACATCAATACCCCTTGGGGTATGGTGGACCTACCAGTCGACGTACCCGAGGAGATGCCATGTGCAGAGCTGTCAAGTGCAAGAAGTGCGGAAAGACCACCTGGGCGGGCTGCGGCCAACACGTTCAGCAAGTCATGCGCGGAGTTCCCGCGTCCGATCGATGCAAGGGGCACGAGGCCGATCCGAAATCACCGGGATTGTTCTCTCGCATGTTCTCCAAGAAGTAGCGGCAGTACGCGATCACCGACGACGGTCGCCGGCCGAGAAACCCCGGTCACAGGGCCATGGAGGCTTGGACGGTGACGTAGACGGCGACGACGAGCAGGAGGACTGCGAAGCTACGGGTGAGTGTGGTGGCAGAGACTCTGTCGCTGATGACTCTTCCTGCGAACGAGCCTGCGATCGCAGCGAGTGTGAACGGTACGACGATCTCCCACGGGATGGCGGCACCCGTGCCGAGGCGTTCGGTGAAGGCCCCCGCGCTGGTGATCGAGATGATCACCAGCGATGTCCCGACCGCCACGGGCATCGAATAGCCCAGCGCCAAAACCAGAGCAGGGACGATGAGGAAGCCGCCCCCCACTCCGAGGAAGCCGGTGAGGAACCCGACGACGAGCGCGGATCCGACCAGCTTGACCACCTGCGAAGAGGTGATCTTCACTTTCGCGGGTTTGGTGGTAACTGCGACGGCGCTCGGGCGCATCTCCTCGGTCTCGGCCGGGTTCGGCGTCGGTACGTCGGCATCGTGTCCGCGCCGGGTACGGCGCAGCATCGCACCGGCCGCGACGATCATCAGTGCCGCGAATGCCAGCAGCAGTATCTGTGGGTCGACGGAGCGGTTGAGGATCGAACCCGCGAATGCGGTGAGCGATCCGAAGATTCCGAAGACGACCGCCGCCCGCCAATGCACGTGCCGCGCTCTGGCGTGACCGAGCGCGGCAACGATCGACGTGATGCCGACGATGATCAGCGACGCACCGGTGGCCGATTGCGGTTCGACGGAGAGCAGGTAGACCAAGGCCGGAACCGTCAGTATCGAGCCCCCGCCACCGAGCGCTCCCAGGGTCAACCCGATGAGAATCCCTACGCTGACAGCAACGACGATGGTTCCGACCACGTCAGATCACCGCGCCTGGGGCACCATCGTCGCGAATCACATTCAGGCCGCTGGCTTTCCAGGCCTTCATCCCGCCGGCCAGGTTGTGAGCCGTTCGACCCGCCGCAGTGAGTGCGGTGACTGCTCTGCCCGAGCGGGCACCGGATCGACAGACGATCACGAGAGGCTGTTCGGGTGAGAAGGCAGAGGGATCGAGCACCCCGAGTGGAACGTGGACGGCAGTCGGGGCGTGCCCAGCGGCCCATTCATCGTCCTCGCGCACGTCGATCAGGATGGCTCCCGAACCGTCGACGAGTGCGGCAGCGCCGGCAGGGTCGAGTTCGGGTCGATGGGTCGACATGGTGAGCGCTCCTTCGAGTGCGTGGGTGGTCTTACAGGGCACGAAGCGGATCGGACGGCACGAAGCGGTAGCCCTCGCTCGGCGAGAAGGTAGCCGAGACGGTGAAGCGATCACCGCGAATAACCGTGTGCCGCAGTTCGACCGGACGTGAGTTCATACAGCCCAACCGGCGAATGGACAGCGCGGCCGTCTGCTCGTCGATGTCCAGCAGTGCTGCGTCGTCGGCGGTCGGGACGATGGCGGTGACGTCCTCGCGGCCACCGGTGAGGCGGATGCCGCAGCGTTGCTCGAGCTCGATGTACAGAGCCGTGTGAGTGAAGTCTGCGTCCAGGAGGTCGTGTGCCAGATCTCCCGGCAACCAGGCATAGTCGAGCGCCAACGGCATCGTCCCTGCCATACGGATGCGCTCCAGGTAGAGCAGTGGGGTCTTGGGACCGACCTGCAGAGTGGCAGCGACCGCGGGGTCGGTGCGGAGTTCGAGTGCACGCACCAAGCTCTGCTGAGCAACACCCGTGGCTTCCACGGCAGCGAAGAGACTGTAGAGCGCACCGAGAGGTTGCTCGATCACCGGCGGACCGGCCAGTCGAGAAGGCCGGCCACGCTCTGCAATCAAGATTCCTTCGTTCCGCAGGCGCCGCAGGGCCTCGCGGGTGGTGTGCCGGCTGACGCCGTAGCTCGTCGTCAACGCATGCTCGCCCGGGAACTCGGAGCCGGCGAATTCGCCGTCATCGATTCGGCGGACCAGATCGGCGTGCAGTTGCGCCCACAGCGGCATCGCGCTGGAACGGTCGAGCGCAGCACTGCGATCGTCGTCGACCATCAGATTCTCCTGTCGATCTGTGTATTCGATCAGACTGTTTCGAGGTTGTGCTCGGCCCAGGCGGCGTAGCTGCCCTCGAGTTCGACAACTCGGTAGCCGGCGCGACGCAGAGCGCTGGCTGCGACCGCGTTACGGACGCCGCTCTGGCAATAGGTCACGATGGGACCGTCCGTGGGCAGTCCGTCCAGGTTCCACAGCAATCGGCCTCCGCTGAGCTGTTCGGAGCCAGGTATGTGGCCGTCGGCGTGTTCGGTCTTGTTGCGCACGTCCAGCACCATTGCCGGGTCGAACGAATCCAGCTCGTCCGCACCGATCGTCTCGGGCGTCGTCATGGAGAGGCCTCGAAGACTTGTGACGTATCCGGTCACCTCATCGATGCCGACCCGCAGCAGGTGATCACGAAACTCGTCGGCGGCATCACAGTCCTCGGCGAGCACCACCAGTGGAGTGTCCTCTCGCTCGGGGTCGTAGACCCAGGCACCGAACGAAGCTGCCTTGCCGAGGCCGGGGATGTTGAGCGCTCCGGGGACAGCGCCGGCGTGCACCTCATCTTGGCCGCGGGTGTCGAGGAGGACGACCTCGTCGGAATCCAGGGCGCGTGCCAATTCTGCGGAGTCGTACTCGCGCAGTGGAGAGAGTGGCCCGAGAACGACCGGGCCCTGCTTGTTCTGACGCTTCATCCGGCTGAAGTAGGCGTGTGCATCCGGTTGGCCGTCGAGCATCTCATCGACGAAGCCCTGCTCGTCGTCGCGCTCGACATACCCGGCCCACCAAGCGAAACGGCGTTCGTAGCCGACGCTGGTCGACGGGAGCGCGCCGAGAGCTTTTCCGCAAGCACTGCCCGAACCGTGACCCGGAAAGACCTGGATGTGGTCCGGCTGCGTGACGAACGACCGCTTCAGGCTGCGGAAGATCTGTTTGGCACCCTCGAAACGGGTGTCGACACCGTCGGCAGCCTCGTCGAGTAGGTCCGGTCGACCGAGATCGCCGGCAAAGACGAAGTCGCCCGTCAACATGTATCCCGGAGCATCGGCGAAGGCACCGTCGGTCACCAGGAACGAGAGGTGCTCCGGGGTATGACCGGGCGTGTGAACGGCTTGCACGGTGATGTTGCCCAGAGCCAGCGTGTCGCCATCGTGGAGGCGTTCGGCATCGAAGCCGTACTGCCAGTCGTCGCCGCCCTCGCCCGAGACGTAGGTGGTCGCGCCGGTGGCCTCGGCCAACTCGCGGGTGCCGGACAGGTAGTCGGCATGGATGTGGGTCTCGGTCACGGCGGTGATGGTCATGCCATGCCGATCGGCCAGATCCAGGTACACACCGATGTCGCGGCGGGCGTCGACCACCACTGCCTCCCCCTTGGCCTGGCAGCCGATGAAGTACCCGGCTTGGGCGAGGTCTTCGTCGTAGATGCGTTCGAGAAGCATCGAAATCTCCTTGTCGATCGTGGCAGCGTTCGTGTAGATGAAGAAGTAGTCGCACCCGGTCGAATGTGTTCAGCAGGTTCGGCGCGCGCTCCGCGGGTCGTCGACCATCACGTCCGTCTCAGCCGGGACGGGGAGGAAAATTCAACCGACCCGAGTGTGGCGTTCGTCGCGATCGGCGACTAGCCTCCCTTAATGTACGTACATCCGTACGAACAATCAAGAAGGGGTGAAATTCCCGCCCCCGCTCCAACCGAATCGAGAACGCGCTCACCGAGCTCGTGTCGCTACAGGAGGACCACATGTCCGCGCACACCATCGACCACGAAGTCGCCATCATCGGCGGGGGCAATGCCGGTCTCTCTCTCGCGGCACGTCTGCGGCGCGCAGGAATGACCGACATCGGCATCATCGAGCCGGCCGAGACCCACTACTACCAACCCCTGTGGACTCTCGTCGGTGGTGGCCGCGCCCCGGCCGCGGAAAGTGCGCGCAGCGAGGCGTCGGTGATGCCGCAGGGCGTCGGCTGGATCAAGGATCGAGCCGAGGGAGTCGACCCCGATGCCCAGACGGTCAGCACCTCCTCGGGAACCACCGTGCACTACGACCACCTGGTGGTGTGCCCCGGTATCCAGCTCGACTGGGACTCCGTGCCCGGCATGGCCGAATCGATCGACACCCCGCAGGTCTCTAGCAACTATCGCTACGACCTCGCACCCAAGACGTGGCAGATGATCCAGAAGATGCGCTCGGGCACCGCCGTGTTCACGATGCCTTCCGGCCCCATCAAATGCGCGGGTGCCCCACAGAAGATCGCGTACCTTGCGGCCGACTACTGGCGCGAGCAGGGCGTGCTCGACGCCATCCGGGTTGTCCTCGTCCTGCCCACACCCGGAATGTTCGGAGTGCCGGTCTTCGCCGAGGAGCTCGAGCGGGTGGTAGCGCGCTACGGTATCGAGGTGCGCAAGAACAGTGAGGTCACCGCCGTCGATCCCGACGGCCGATCGGTGACGATCACCGACAATGCCGCGGGAGTGAGCGAAGAGCTACCCTACGATCTCCTCCACGTCGTACCGCGGCAATCAGCACCGGACTGGATCAAGGCCAGCCCCATAGCGGACCCCGAGAATCCGGCCGGATACGTACAGATCGACAAGAACACTCTGCGGCACAGTCGATTCGACAACATCTTCGCGCTCGGTGATGCCGGATCCTCGCCGAACTCCAAGACCGGTGCCGCGATTCGCAAGCAGGCACCCGTAGTCGCCGAGAACCTGCAGGCGAGCATCGCCGGCCGTCCGCTGACCGCGCAGTACGGTGGCTATGCCTCCTGCCCCTTGACGACGTCTCGGAACACGATGCTTCTGGCCGAATTCGACTACACGATGCAGCCCGCACCCTCTATTCCGTTCATCGACACCACCCACGAACGCCGCGACATGTGGTTCCTGAAAAGGCGCGGCCTGCCGGCGTTGTATTGGAACGCCATCCTCACCGGCCGAGCGTGAGCTGCCGAAAACCGAGGAGTCACAGCGTCGACGGCGAGCTGAGCACGTACCGCTCGTTGTTCGACGCCATAGAACGACGGGTGCTGCCCGAGGTCGAGTTCGGCAGAAGCACGCCGATCCTCGTCGCCGCGATCGCGACCGCGATCCTGGGGTTCGTGCTACCCCACACCGGTTCAGCGCATGGATATGACGTCTTGCTACGCACACCACGCGCCGAAAACGAGTCTGCGGGAGTTCTACCCACTCTGTTCGTCGTCTTCAGCGTCACGTTCACGGTCACAGTGGCCGCGGCTGCGCGCGCAGTACGGCGGTTCCAATGGGCAGGATTGGCATTGGCTGGGAACGGAGTAACCACGGTCTTCGCCGTACTGGCAATCTGGTCGCGCCAATCGCTGACGCCCGATGCGGAGTTCGCGGGCCCATCCATCGGAATGTACTTGGGTTGTGCGGCGGCTGTTGTCCACGGCTTTGTGGGCCCGTGCGGTTTTCACCCATCCACACGGGCCCCTCGGAGCACCCTCGCACCGCTGACGCGGGGTCGGCGGACCGTCGCGAACTTCAGGCGAGGGCGAGAAACAGCTTCTCGAGTTCCGCTTCGCTCATCTTCTCGCCTGTCTCCGCTCCCGTGATGCACTCACGGAGTCCGGTGGCAACGATCTTGAAGCCTGCCCGGTCGAGAGCCTTCGACACCGCGGCCAGCTGGGTGACGACATCCTTGCAGTCACGACCGCTCTCGATCATGGCGATCACCCCTGCAAGCTGACCCTGCGCACGCCGCAGACGGTTCAATACCAATGCGATGCTTTCGGTGTCACCGGTCATGTCGTTCAGTCCTTCGTTCGATGAAACTCCAGTTTACCCCTAGGGGTAAGAGTGGTCGTGGTGGCCGAAGCCGTACGGCCTCGGCCACCACCGTGTTGCTCTGGATCGGTGACACTCAGCTGTGCGAGAAGCCGATCTTGGGGAGTACCGCACGCAACCACGCGGGTGACCACCATGCGGCGTGGCCGGTCAAGCGCAACAACACCGGCAGCAGAACCAAGCGGATGAGAATCGCGTCCAGCAATACGGCGACACCCAGAATGATTCCCATCTCCTTGGGTGGCAGTGGTTCGGCGAGCGCGAACGAGAAGAACACCGCGATCATCACCGCTGCCGCCGCGAAGATCACCCGACCCGAATGCGCCATTCCGTCGACCTGAGAACCGTGCGGATCACCGGTGTTCTCGTAGTGTTCCTTGACGCTCGACAGCAGAAACACCGTGTAGTCCATCGCGATTGCGAAGATCATCGCGAAGAAGAACACCGGGCCCCAACCGTTCAGGAATCCCTGCGGCGTGAATCCGAGCAGCGACGAGCCGTGACCGTCCTGGAAGATCAACTTCGCCACACCGAATGCCGCTCCGGTGGACAGCAGGCTGACCACGGTCCCCAACAGAGCGATCAGCGGTGCCTGCAGCGCGATCAGCAGCAGCAGGAATCCGAGCACGAGGATCACCGACACCACGATCGGCAGATACTCGTTCAACGCTGTCTGCAGGTCCAGGTTCTCCGCGGGTGCACCGCCGACGATCGCTCCCTCGGGCAGCTCGGCGCGCAAGGCGTCGAGTGTGGTCTCGAGTGCGGGGTCCGACGGGTCCACGTTCGGGATGGCCTGCAGCATGACGAAGTCGGATCCGTCCATGGCGGGCATGGGCGGCGTCACCATCGATACGCCGTCGACGCTCGCTGCGATCTGCGCGGTCTGCTCCGCCTCCGATGTGGGGGCGATGATCTGCAGCATGCCTGGTGCACCTTCGCCCATCTGTGCCTGCACCAGTTCGTAGCCCTGCCGGACCGGAGCGTCCTCGGGCACAACCGAAATGGACGGCATGGCGACCTTCAGACCCAGAGCCGGAATCGACAGCGCCACCAGAATCAACATCGAGCCGATGGCGAACGGCCACGGATGCTTGTGCAGCAACTGACCCCAGGACGCGAATTTCGGCGAACGGTGCACCTGACGCTTCGCGTACGGGAGGGAGCCGGCATTGACCTTGGCTCCGAGCTTGCCCAGAACTGCGGGGAGCAGTGTGAGGGTGGCCGCGAGCACGAACACCACCGCGAGCATGATGCCCACGGCCATCGTGCGTACCGCAGGTGCCGGTACGAGAAGCACGGCAGACAAGCTGATCAGCACGGTCAGACCGGACAGCAGGACTGCTTTGCCTGCCGTGTCCATCGTTTCTGCCACTGCACGCTGCGGGTCGATCCGTCCGGCGTCGATGGTCTTTCGGAGCGCATCCCGGAATCGAACGACGAGGAAGAGCGCGTAGTCGATACCGAGCGCCAGCGCGAACATCATCGCAAAGTTCATTGCCCACACCGAGATCGGTGTGATTTCGTTCAGCAGAACCAAGCCACCCGCGGATGCGACCAGACCGGCCAGCGTCAACAGCAGGGGCAGGCCTGCCGCGACGAGCGATCCGAACGCGAGCACCATGATCGCCAATGTGACGGGCCAGGAGATGATCTCGGCCTTGATCATCGCGTCGTGGTTGGCCTTGTTGAAGTCACTCCACAGCGCCGATGCTCCGGTCGGGTAGACCTCGATCGAGTCCGTGGAGGCTGCGGTCAAGTCGCCCTTGAGATCGTCGACGGCCTTCACCATCTCGTCGGTCGTCCCGTTCGCTCCACCGATGAGGATTCCGGTGTGCCCGTCGGGACTGATCGACATCCCCGGTTGCGGGGGGATCACCTCGGAAATCCGCGAGTCAGCGGCCAGAATGTCGGTGACCTCGGAAATGACCGCCGCAACAGCGGGATCCGTCACCTGCTCGGTGTCCGAGTGCACGACCACCTGTATCGCGGCAGAAGAGTTCCCGCCGAAGTGCTCCTGTGCGAGTTCGCGAACCTGGACCGACTCCGATCCGTTGGATTGCCAACCGGCACCGGCGAGAGAGCCAAACACCGACGGGGCAAACGCTCCCAATCCGATGATGACCACGAGCCACGCGGTGACCACCCACTTGAAATTGCCTGCCATGCGCGCACCGAAGCGCGCCAACGGCCCCCCGGTGATCCCTGGCGGCGAGCTGTCTGCAGAACTCTCGTCGGTTCGAACGTCCGTAGAACTCACTGTGTGTCCTTAAAGGTCGGGGGCGGTGCCCGAACGGTAGCACGGTACCCCCGGGGGTATCAATGACACCCGAACTTGTACCCCCTAGGGTATACATGAACAACACCGTTCACCCAGAGAATCGAGCATCTCCTCATGTCATGTGCTGCAGGATCCGTCCGCCCGAGTATCGATCGCGCAGTACCGGCACTGGGAGGCACCGTGGTGCTCGCGAGCCTCGCGCTCACCCGACTACACGACCGTCGATGGCAAGCACTGACGGCGTTCGTCGGCGGAAACCTCGTGTTCTACTCGGCGGTGGGATGGTGTCCGGCGAGTCTTGTGATGCGACGATTGGGCATGGAGCAATCGACACCGTGCGCGAAGCCATGAATCGACGACATGACAGGTGGCAGCGATACTGGGACAAACAGTCGGTCCACTACGACAAGCACATGAACTTTCTCGACCGCGTTCTGTTTCGAGACACCCGATCCTGGATTTGCTCTCGAGCCACCGGCGAGGTGCTCGAGATCGCGGTGGGAACCGGCCTCAACCTCGATCACTACCCGGAGCGGACGGCCTTGACCGGGATCGAACTGAGCCCGGACATGCTGGCGCGCGGTCGAACTCGTGCAGAGTCGGTGATGCCCGATGCCAATCTGATGCTCGGCAATGCGCATGGACTGGAGTTCCCCGACGCATCGTTCGACACCGTCGTCTGCACCTTCTCCCTGTGCGCGATCCCCTCACCCGACGTCGCTCTCGCGGAGATGACACGAGTGCTGCGGCCCGGCGGAACCCTTCTGCTGGCCGACCACGTACCCTCGTCCTTGCGGGTCGTTCGATGGCTCCAGCGCCTGGTCGAACTGGTGAGCATCCCCGTGGGCGGTGAGCATTTCCTGCGACGCCCCTCTCTCGCACTTGTCGGCGACGACACCTTCGCCGTCGAGGACATCGAAAGATTCAACCTCGGACTCGTGGAGCGTCTGCAAGCGCGAAAGCGACTGTGACACAGCCTGACACGGATCATGGAGTCGAATCGTCGGTGGCATCCGTTCGATCATGCAGCCACTGAGGCTGTCTCACCGACGCCGCACAGTGACGCACCTACGATGGCGGCCCATCGGGCGATCGCGCTCGATGGCCGCCGATCTACGCCCCTCGTGGGAATCCGCACCCCCTGAACGCGGTGCGAATCCCCACGAGGTGCGTGAATTCGACCGTCTCGGGAACCGGACGAGGCGCAACTGCGTCCAAGAACATAGGTGTTCTCGAGGAATGGATGACAGCGATGCACAGGGCACGTCGATGGCTCCCGGCAATGGCGATACTTCTGCTGCTCACAGGCTGTGCAAGCGCTACAGGGGACGACGCGACTCCGACCGCGGCCAGCACCACCATCGCAGCACCCACAGAGCCATGGGATCCCTGCACCATCCCCGACGAGGCCATCGAGCGAGCGGGACTGAACGCCGAGACCAAGGAATCGGGGATATTCGGACGCGATCAAAATGGATTCAAGATCTGCGGCTGGGAGAACCAGCCACCGGCGACCAAATACTACTTCTCGATATTCGTGGGGTTGAAAGGTCTCGACTACATAGGCGATGCGACCACCTTCGACCGACTCCTGCCGACTCGAGTGGGAACGCGGGACGCCACCCAGTACCAGCAGGTCGGTGCCGATGCATCTCTGAATTGCGCCCTTGCCTTCACGGTTGGAGCCGAATTGATCATGACGACGCTGAACACGAGCGCACTGGCCGATTCCCTGCAGTACGACCCATGCACAGAACTCAATGAACTCGTAGTCCGGCTCGATCCGGAGCTCCCGGGCTAGAAGTGTTGAAATGAAGGGTGCCGAAACCGTGACCGATTCGCAGCCGGACCTGATTGCGTACTGGCGAGATCTCAATGCCCAAGCCGACGACGGCACTGTCACCATTCCCGCCGACGTTGCCGCGAAATGCGATGCGGCCTGTGCTGCCTACCTTGCGCACCTCGACAAAATGAAAATTGACGCGACGAAGCTGAGCATGACGACATCCTGGGGCGACCTCAAGTCCGCTCAGGATCTGCAGGCAAAGTTTCTCAGCCTGGCCACCGGCACAGATCGCTCTCTCGACATCATTCTTCAGCAGCACATCGACGTCATCGAATCGATGCGGATGCTTTTCCGTCGCTACTTTCAAGAGACGTCCGACACCGATGAGCGAACGTCGGCAGACATCACTGCGCTGACTCCGGAGAACTGATCGACCGCACCGCAACGCGAAAGGGGTGGCTCCAACCGGACCTGGTCAGCCTCCGTGTGCCTCGACGGCCACGGGCTGCCATTCGCGCCAGCTCGCGAGTCGCGATTCGTAGTCCTTCGTCGCGATCTCCAGCGGAGCCTCGCCGAAAAACACTCGCAACGGCGGCTTCTCGGCGTCGACGACCTTCAGCAGAGCCGACCGCGTTGCACTCGGATCACCGGGAGTCGCCTGCCGGGCGCTGCGCAGCTTCGTGGCTTTGTCCCGAACCGGGTCGTATGCGGCGATGTCGGTGGACTTCTTCGCAGACGGGCCGGACCAGTCGGTGGAGAATCCGCCCGGCTCGATCAGCGTGACGTGAATGCCGAAGTCTTCGACCTCCTGCGCCAGTGCCTGGCTGAATCCTTCCAGGGCCCATTTGGAGGCGTGGTACGCACCGACGTTCGGGAACGCGGAAATGCCGCCGATGGACGACACCTGCAGAATGTGGCCGCTGCCCTGCGCACGCATGAACGGCAGTGCGGCCTGGGTCACCCACAGCGCACCGAAGACGTTGGTCTCGATCTGCGCGCGGGCGTCCTCTTCGGACAGTTCCTCGATCATGCCGAACTGGCCGTAGCCGGCGTTGTTGATCACGATGTCGAGTGAGCCGAACGTCTCGTGAGCCTGCTGCACGGCCGCGAAGTCGGCCGCCCGGTCGTTCACGTCGAGTTCGATCGGCAGAATCGCGTCCCCGTACTGCTCGACGAGATCCTTCAGCGTGTCGGTGTTGCGAGCCGTTGCTGCCACCCGGTCTCCGCGTTCGAGGGCCGCGATGGCCCACTCGCGTCCGAATCCCTTGGATGTGCCGGTGATGAACCACGTCTTCGGTGCCATGAATCCTGTCCCTCTCCATGTGCGGACAAAAGTAGGGACGACGTCCGCTGCAAACGCCTCTCGGCGAGTGGTCGCTCGAAGCGACAAATGGGGTGAGGCCCGGGGCTTGCCAAGCGAACGCCGTCGAAAGAGTCCAACGAGGCATGCCCGCCGACTATTCCCCCTACGTCAGCTGTGTTCGGTGATCATCACTGCCATGGTGTTCGGCTCGAGGGCCTCGAAGATGTGCGGCACGTCGCCGGGGTAGGCAACGTAGTCGCCCGGCACCAGTTCGACGGCCTCCCCCATCGGGCCCACCATCGCCCGTCCCGCGCTGAGCACCACATGCTCGACGACATTCGGCGAGTGTGGGTCCGAGCGCCTCGGTTCACCGACGTCGGCGCTGATCAGATAGATGTCCCGCCGAGCGTTCGGTGGAGACGACGCCAACAGCGTCGCCGTGTAGTCCGCCCTGTCCGACGCGAATCTTGGACCCTCCCCCGCACGAATCAGGCGGACCGACTGCTTCGCGGGCTCGACCAACCTGGAGAACGGCACGTCGAGGGTAACGCTGAGCGCCCAGAGAGTTTCGAGGCTCGGGTTCCCGGTACCCGATTCGAGCTGCGACAGAGTCGATTTCGCGATCCCTGCACGACGCGCAACTTCTGCGAGCGAAAGTCCCACGCGCCGCCGTTCCTGCTGGAGAGCGGCAGCTATTGCCGCGATCGGTGGACCGGTATCCGCCATTCGTTCACTCCATCGGTACGTTCGTTTGATTTGACGAACAGCCTAACATCATCCACTATAACGACCATGCGTTCGACATGGCGAACCCTTCCCGGGGTCAACATCCGCGACATCGCGTTGGTCTGCCTGGCCGACGCTCTGGTCGGGGCATCGTTCGGTGCCATCTCGGTGGCAGCGGGTCTGCCCCTGTGGCTGCCGGTCGTGATGTCACTGGTGGTCTTCGCCGGGTCGTCCCAATTCATTTTCGTCGGCATTCTGGCGGCAGGCGGCAATCCCGTTGCCGCTGTCGCCAGCGCGTTGCTCGCCAACATCCGACTGGTTCCGCTCGGCTTCTCCATCGGTGAGGTGTTTCGCAACGTCTCTCCGTTGAAGCGACTAATCGGAACTCACCTCATCACCGACGAGGCAGTGGCCTTCAGCGTTGCCGAAAAGGACGAGGGCAGCCGTCGAACAGCGTTCTGGCTGTGCGGGATCGGACTGTTCGTCACCTGGAACATCGGCGTCGTGATCGGCACGCTCGGCGGCGGTGCGATCACCGATACCGCCGCACTCGGTCTCGATGCCGCATTCCCTGCGATCCTGCTGGGACTGATCATGCCCGCGCTCCGAGACCGGGCCACCCGCAACGCAGCCCTCGTCGGAGCATGCATTGCGCTCGTCGCCTCGATGTTCCTGCCCAGCGGACTACCCGTGCTCTTGGCACTGGTCGCCGTCGTACCGGTCATGCTCTCCAATACTCCTGTTGCACAGAAGGAATCCGCATGAACCTCACGATTCCCCTGCTCGCACTGGTCATCGGCACCTACGCGCTCCGCATCGCCGGTCCGGCACTGAGAACCCGAGTCGCCATCTCACCCCGGATCGACAAGGCGATGACCACTGCCGTCGCCGTCATCTTCGTGGCACTGGTCGCCACATCGACCCTCCTCGTGGGCAAGGACTTCGCCGGATTCGCGTTGCCCGCAGGAGTCGCCGTTGCCGCCGTACTTGCCTGGCGACGAGCGCCGTTCGTCGTCATCGTTCTCGCCGCGGCTGCCACCACTGCGGGACTTCGATGGGTCGGCGTCAGCTGAGTCTGCAAGACTGGGGTGGTGTCCGAGTCCCCTGTCCAGTCCGTCGACCGTGCGATCGAGGTGCTCGAATACCTGGCCGACCACGGCGAATCCGGGGTTCAAGACGTTGCGGCGCACCTCGAGGTCCACAAGTCCACGGCCTTTCGCCTGCTCAGCGCACTGGAATTTCGCCGACTCGTCGAGCAACCCGGCGAGCGCGGCAAGTATCGCCTGGGTATCGGCCTGATCCGCCTCGCCACATCCGTATCCGCTCAACTCGACATCACCCGCATTGCCAGGCCGATCCTGCAGGAACTCGCCGATTCGATCGGCGAGACCGTCAATATTGCTGTGCCCGACGGAAACGTCACGGTCAACATCGATCAGGTGCGGGGCGGCTCGTCGATCATCAGTCACAACTGGCTCGGCGAAAGGTCGGCTCTGCACGCGACGTCGAGCGGGAAAGCCCTGATGGCGTACGACGACTCGCTCCTCAAAGCCGGCGTCGACGGTCATCTCGAACTGTTCACCGCGAACACCATCACCACCAAGGCCGATCTGCTCGACGAGATCGAGACGGTCCGTGCCACCGGGATCGCCTACGCCCGTGAAGAGTTGGAGATCGGACTCAACGCGACAGCAGCCACCATCATCAGCTACGACGGTTCCGCAGTGGGCGCGATCACCGTCTCGGGTCCCGCCTATCGACTGGACGAGGACCGCCTCTCGGCGGCAGGGGTATCCGTTCTCGCTGCTGCGCAGCGCGTCTCGACGCTACTGGGTTGGTCCGGCCACGCGTGATCCGACCCAGTCGTGGAACACCCTGATGTGATGCTCGGCCGGCACCAGCACCCCGCCGTTGCGATACATCCGTGACGACATCGCCGGCTGACACCGCTCGCAGGCCTCGAAATCCTGCTCGTTGACGCGATGGAACAGCTCCACCGACTTGTCCATTGTTGCCGCATTGGTCGGATCGGCGACCACACCGGGCGCATACAGCCAATCGCATTCGACGACCGTCCGATCCGCAGACATCGGGAACATCCGATGGATGATGACGTGATCGGGAACCAGGTTGACGAATACCGTCGGCCTGATCGTGATCGCGTAGTAGCGGCGATCACGGTCCTCGCCCACCCCGTCCAGGGCAGCGAACCCGTGGGAGCCGTCGACGGTGAATCCGGCTATGTCGCTGCCGAACTCGGCCCCGTGGCCCACGTACGTCTGCGCGGCCATGCCGTCGGCGAACTCCGGCAGCACCTCGGTGAGCTCGGGGTGAATCGTCGCGCAGTGATAGCACTCCATGAAGTTCTCGACGATGAGCTTCCAGTTGGCCTTGACGTCGTAGACGATCCGACGCCCGAGGGCGAGTGATTCCATGTCGTACGAATCGATGGCACCCACACCCCCGAGCCGTTCGCGAACGTCGCCCTGCACCGTCTCCTCGAAGGACGGAGCCTCCTCGGCCACGCACACCCAGACGTACCCGAGCCATTCGCGGACGTGCACCTTACGGAGCCCGTACTCCACCCGATCGATCATCGGCATGTCGATCAGGTTCGGAGCTGCGATCAGTTTCCCGTCGAGGTCGTACGTCCATGCGTGATAGGGGCATTGGAAGTTTCGACGCACCGTTCCCGACTCCTCGGTGCACAGTGTCGCGCCGCGATGACGGCAGATGTTGAAGAACGCGGTCACACCGCCCTTTCGATTGCGACTGATCAGAACCGACTCTCGCCCGATTTGAACCGTCCGGAAGTTGCCCGGCTCGACGATGTCGTCCGACCTGATGGCACAGAACCACATCTGCTCGAATATCCGATCCTGCTCGCGGACGAAATATGCAGGATCGACGTAGGTGTCACCTCCCAGCGTCGGAACCAGAGTCGGCTGTAGTTCGGGATCGACCATGGTCATGCCGACACCGCGCATCTCGCCGGGTCGAACAGCGCGATCGGGTGCTTCGTCTCGCCGTCGATCGCGAGGTCCGCGAGGACTTCTCCGATCACCGGAACGAACTTGAAGCCGTGCCCCGAGAACCCGCACGCCACCGTCACATTCGCGTGGTCCGGGTGCTTGGCGACAACGAAGTGCTCGTCGGGTGTCGTGGTGTACATGCACGTCCTGGCGTCCAGGTGTGGCCCGGACAGCGCCGGAAACGTGGTGACGATGCGCTGCTGCAGTCGTGCGATCTCCTCGGGATGCACTGTGCGATCGATGGTGTCGGGATCGCACGGCGTTCCGGCGCGGAAGAACGAGATCTTCACGCCGCCGCCCTCCCCGTCGATGGCCGGAAAGCCGTAGATCTGATCCGGCCCGTCGCCACAGATGTAGACCGGGTGGTGCGAACTGTCGAACGGTGCTTCACCGGACTCCGGGGTGATCCAGTGCATCACCTGCCGTTCGACCACCATCGGTACGCCGATCTCGGCCAGCAGCTTCGGTGCCCACGCTCCCGGTGAGATGACCAGTGCACCAGCGGTGTACGTGCCGGCGACCGTCGTGACGGTCACCGAGGAGTCGGTGGATTCCCAACCGAGCACCTTCTCGTCGTATCGCAGTTCGGCACCCGCAGCCTCGGCCAGATCGAGATGCGCGGCGACCGTCGTCTCCGGTCGCGCGATTCCCGCCTTCTCCTCGAAGAGGGCGAACTCGTCGGGCTGCAGCCGTACCGTCGGGAAGCGCCGCTGCGCCTCGGTGGGGTCGAGAACATCGTGCTTCAGACCCCACTTCTCCGAGGCACGCAGGCTACCGCCGAACGTGAGCCCGTCCGGCCTTCCCACATAGAGGCCTCCGGTTTCGGTGAACACGTCCCGTCCACTGTCCGAGGCGAGGTCGTGCCACAGTTCGTACGCGCGCAGGAGCAGCGGTACGTAGGCCGGGTCCTCGAAGTACGACTGCCGGTAGATGCGGGAGCCACCGTGACTCGATCCCAGCGCATGCGCGGGACCGAACTGGTCGATTCCCAGCACCCGCTGTCCGCGTCGGGCGAGGTGACAGGCGGCGGCACTGCCCATTCCACCGATACCGAGGACAATCACGTCGTACGTCATATCTCTCCTAGGTCGTTCCTGCGGGCTCCACTCCTGTCTCAACATCTGATCTTGTTCATGTCGGGATCCACCAGCGGTTCGGCCATGACCGTCGCGGGTAGTAGGTCACGGAAGTACTGCACTGCAACGTGATCGCCGGGTTGCAGCCCTGCCGGTAGCCAGGCGTAGGCCACCGTCTTGCCGATCGTGTAGCCGTAGGCGGCACTGGTGACGTAGCCAGCCACGGTACCGTCGATCAAGACCGGTTCCTTGCCCATCACCACGTGCGACGGGTCGTCCAACGTCAGGCAGGTCAACACCGGACCGCCGCGTTCTTCCTGCAGTGCCGAGGCTCCGATGAAGTCGCCCTTTGCTTTTCGCACCGCAAACCCGAGCCCCGCCTGATACGGATCGTGTTCGGTCGTCATGTCGGTACCCCACGACCGGTAGCCCTTCTCGAGCCGGAGGCTGTTGAACGCACTCCGTCCCGCGGCCACGACGCCGTGCGCCTGCCCGGCCTCCCACAGCGTGTCCCACAGGCGCAGTGCGGTATCGGCGTCGGTGTAGAGCTCCCAGCCGAGCTCGCCCACATAGGACAGTCGCAGCGCCAGGACGTCGACTCCGCCCACAGCGATCGCTCTGCCGTTGAAATACTTCAGACCCGAATGCGAGATGTCGGCCGAGGTGAGGGGTGCCAGCACCTCTCGGGCCAGCGGCCCCCACAGTCCGATACAGGCTGTCGCACCGGTGATATCGCGAACGTAGACATCGCTCCCGGCATGGCGGAGCATCCAGTCCTCGTCGAGCGGGCCGTTCACTCCCACCTGGAAACGATCCACGGCCACCCGCGCCACCGTCACGTCGCTCCGGACTCCGCCGGTCGCGTCGAGCATCAGGGCATAGGTGACGCTGCCGACCTTCTTGTCCAGCTGGTTGGTCGTCAACTTCTGCAGCAGCGCGAGTGCACCGGGTCCGCCGACCTCGAGGCGTCGTAGCGGCGTCATGTCGTACATCGCGACGGCTTCACGAGTGCGCCAGGCCTCGACAGCGCTGACCGGCGACCAGAACTGCGCCGACCACGGCTCGCGCTTGGGTGCCTGCCACTGCTCCGGAAGTTGTTCGAGCAGAACACTGTTCGATTCGTACCAGTGCGGCCGCTCCCAGCCGGCACCGTCGAGAAACATCGCGCCGAGTTCCTGCTGGCGGCCGTAGAACGGACTCACTCGCAGTGGTCGTGGTTCCACCTTCGGCTGAAGCGGGTGAATGATGTCGTAGACCTCGACGAAGTTCTGCGCGCTCGTCCGCGCGACGTTGGACGGCACCAGGTCGGTCTTCTCGAATCGGTACAGATCGCACTCGTGCATGTCGATCTCGCTATGGCCGGTGATCATCTGCTCGGCAAGCGATTTCGCCACGCCGGCAGAATGCGTCACCCAGATCGCCTCGGATACCCACAGTCCCTGGACATCTCGAGATTCGCCGACGATCGGCGCTCCATCCGGGGTGAAGGAGAAGATGCCGTTGAACGCGTGTTCTACCTTCGCTCCTCCGAGCGTGGGAATCAGCTCGGTACTGCGCTGCCAGGCGTCGGCGAAATCGGCCTCGGTGAAGGGCATCGACGACGGCATAATCTCGGCGGTCACGTTCTCGCTCGATCCGAGGTCGCGCGAATCGACGGGCATCGGCCGATGGTGGTACGAGCCGATGCCGAGATGGTCGCCGTGCTCGCGGTAGTACAACCGCTCGTCCTGATGCCGGAGGATGGGCAGCGTGGCCTCGGTTCCGGCTCGACGCGAGGGCAGGTCCAGTGCCGTGGTGTGTGCGTACTGATGCGCCAGCGGCTGCAGGGGTACCTGCATGCCGAGGAGGTCACCGAGCTCCGGCCCCCAGAACCCGGCACAGCAGACCACGATGTCGGCCTCGAACGTGTGCTCGCCCGCACGCACGGCCGTGACTCGGCCGTTGCTCTGGTCTATCGACGTGACCTCCATGCCGCCGATGAAGCGCGCGCCGAGGGCGGTGGCTCGCTCGGCCTGCGTCGCGCCGGCCTTGACGGCCTTGGCCAGCCCGTCGTCGGGGGTGTGCAGGCCGGCGAGTATGCGGCTGCGATCGAGCAGGGGGTAGAGCTCGAGGCATCGCTCGGCGTCCACCACTTCCGACGTCAGTCCCCAGGACGACGCGAAGCCGTGGCGTCGATGCAGCTCATCGACGCGCTCCGGCGTCGTGGCCACTTCCAGTCCGCCGACGTCGAGGAAGCAGCCGAGCTCCTTGAACTTCGACGCCGTGTAGGCCGCGAATCGCGACATCGATCGGGAGGAGTTGGTGGCGAACACCAGGCCCGGCGCATGCGAGGTGGAACCGCCGGTGAACGGGAGCGGGCCCTTGTCCAGGACTGTCACGTCGGTCCAGCCGCGCGCGGTGAGTTCGTCGGCGAGGCTGCAGCCGACGATTCCGGCACCGACGATCACAACCCTCGGGATGCTCGAGGACATGACACGCTCCTAGGGGGTGTACGTCGAGTTGATTTAGTTGCACAATACGAACTGCACTTCGTATAGCGCAACAGATTCACACGATCGAAACTCGAGCGTTCCATCGCCGCAACGGGGCGATCTCACGCTGGGTACAACACGAGCACTGCACACCCTCAGGTCCCCGGAGGCCCGACCATGACCGCAACGTTCTCCACCCGCGTCCTGCTCGACGTCGGTCGCGCCGAGGATCTCCCCGACGGCGAGGCCTTACGCGTCACCCCGGCCGGAGCACCGCCGATCGCGATCTTCAACGTCGAGGGTGAGTTCTTCGCCATCGACGACACCTGCACCCACCAGGACGCCTCGCTGTCCGAAGGCTGGGTCGAAGGCTGCGCCGTCGAATGCCCCTTGCACACAGCATGTTTCGATCTCCGCACCGGTGCGGCACTCGGCGCACCCGCCAAGGTTCCCGTGCGAACGCACGCCGTACACGTCGAGGACGGGGTCATCCGCATCGCGGTCACCCCGTGAAATCGGTGACGGTGGTCGGTGCCTCACTCGCCGGAGTCGCCGCGGCCAGGGCCCTGCGTGATCAGGGTTTCGACGGTCGCATCACGATGATCGGCGACGAGGTGTACCGGCCGTACGACCGTCCCCCGTTGTCCAAGGCTTTTCTGCTCGGCGACGAATCTGCCGTACCGCTGGACGTCGACGATCTCGATGTCCACTGGCAACTCGGATGTGCGGCGACGGGCCTATCGGGAACGACGGTCTCCACCGTCTCCGGCGATGTGACGTCGGATGCCGTGGTGATCGCGACGGGTGCATCCGCCATCCGCCTGCCGGGAACCATCGGCGTCGACGGGATTCACGTGCTCCGCAGCTTGGACGATGCGCTGGCTCTGCGGAGTTCGTTGGTGCCCGGAGTTCGGGTCACGGTGGTCGGAGCCGGGTTCATCGGCAGCGAAGTAGCCTCCACTGCAGTGGGACTGGGTGCGTCGGTGACAGTCGTCGAGGCCTCGAAGGCTCCGCTTGCCCGCGTGTTCGGTAGTGAGCTGGGCTCACTGATCGCCGGGTGGCATCGAAACGCCGGTGCGGCACTACTGACCGGAGTATCGGTGGCCGGATTCGTCGTCGAGGCGGGCCGGGTGCGTGCGGTGGAATTGGCGGACGGCACGACGATAGAGTCCGACGTGGTCGTGCTCGGAGTGGGCTCAGTGCCCAACGTCGGCTGGCTCGATGGGTCCGAACTGGAGATCTGCGGCGGGGTGGTGACCGATCAGCGCGGCATCACCTCGAACCCGGCTGTGCTTGCCGTCGGCGACTGCGCTGCGGTGCGAGATGCCGCGGGGGTGATTCGACGCGACGAACACTGGACCTCCGCCGCCACCCGACCGGCCGTCGCCGTCGAAGCGCTCCTCACCGGTGGGTCCAAGAGATTCACCGGACTGCCCTACGTGTGGTCGGACCAATACGCCGCACGAATCCAATTCGCCGGACACCACGAACCCCACTGCGTCGCCGAAATCGTCGAGGGCGACCCCGCCACCGGACCCTTCGTCGCTCTCTACCGACAAGACAATCACCCGGTCGCCGTACTCGCAGTGTCCTCGCCCCGATCATTCGGCAAATGGCGTCGCCAAGTGGTCGATACCGCGAACCTGGTGACCTGAGCATCCACACTTCCCCTCCGCCGACACCCTCCCGCAACCGCTCCCCGAGTCCACTCGATGTGACATTGACCCCCGAAAAGGCCACCAGATGTCACATTGAGTACCCACGAACGGGAACAATGGTGAAAGAACACGGGAATCGATTGTCGACTTTGGGAGCAACAATGACCGCGCTGGATGCAGTACGACGACGTTGGCCGAAGACGATGCCGTTGCAGCCGCTGCCGTCGGAGTCGTGGGCCAAGCAGGAGCCCACCTGGAAGGGCGCGAATCCGCAGGTCATCGAGTCTGCTTTGAAGCGGGCGAAGACGCGGACCTCGGGCAATTGGTTCGTGTTCGCTGCCAGTCGCGACGTCAAGGCCGACAAGCCGTTCGGCCGCTACGTGGGCACCACCGAACTGGTCGCGTGGCGTGACTCGGCAGGCAAGGTGCACATCGGGCCGGGCGCATGTCCGCATCTCGGTGCCGCGTTGGACACCGCGAAGATCGAATGCGACACGTTGGTCTGCCGCTGGCACGGTCTTGCGCTCGGGCCGAAGGGCAAGCCCGGTTGGCGTCCGGTTCCCGCATTCGACGACGGGGTTCTGGTGTGGGTTCGTCTCGACGAGCTCGGCGGAGAGGAGCCGACGCCTGTCCCCGTGGTCCCGATCCGCCCGCCGGCCTCGACTGCCATCGCCGGAGTGGTCACCCTCGTCGGCAAGTGCGAGCCCGACGACATCATCGCCAATCGACTCGACCCCTGGCACGGTGCGTGGTTCCACCCGTACTCGTTCGCGAGACTGAAGGTCGTCAGCGCGCCCACCGACATCGATGTGCCCGACGAGGACGACCGCTTCCTCGTCGACGTGACCTTCCGTGTCAGCCGGGGCGTCGGAGTTCCGGTGCGGGCCGAGTTCGTCTGTCCCGGTCCCCGCACCATCGTCATGCGCATTCTCGACGGCGAAGGAGCGGGCAGCGTCGTCGAAACGCATGCGACGCCGCTCGCTCCCGCAGCCGACGGCACACCGCGCACCGCCGTCATCGAGGCCACGATCGCCAGCTCGGATCGTCCGGGATTCCAGATGGCACGCAAGGCATCCGGTCTGTTGCGGCCGGCGATGAACTTCACTGCTGCACGGCTGTGGAAGGACGACCTCGACTACGCCGAGCGACGCTACGAGTTGCGGTCGCAGGGCCGCGCCTGACCCTCGACGAACTCGGCGAGTTGTGCGATGACGGTGCCCCAGCCGTCGTGGAAGCCATACTCCTCGTGCATCTTTCGATCTTCTTCGTTGCGGTGCATCACGTGGGCGTGGTACTCGGTTCCATCGGGGTGGTCGGAGAGGGTGATCACCGCGGTCATGAACAACTGCGGTGCCGGCCGCCAACCCTCGACGAGCGAGTTGGTGAATACGATGCGCTCACCGTCGTCGACGGCGAGAAAGCAGCCGTCCATGTGTGGCTCGTAGGCACCGCCGGATTCACTGATCAGTGTGCGGAATGCTCCCCCGGGCTTCGGATCCCAGGCATCGACACGACACAGTGCTGGTGCGGGAATCCACCACTTCTCGAACTTCGACGGGTCCGTCCACGCACTCCACACTGCTGCTCGTGGAGCCCTGATGACGCGGGAGATGGTCAAGTCCGTAGCAGGATCGATCGATGTCATTGCGGTTCACTTTCATTCGAGGTCGTGGTGACGAAGTCTTCGAGGCGATCCGTCCGGGATTCCCAGACGGCGCGTTGTTCCTGCAGCCAGTGACCGGCTGCATCCAGATTGGTTCGCTCGATCGTGCACGCACGTACGCGGCCCACCTTGCGCGTGCGAATCCAGCCACTGCGCTCGAGCAGGTGAATGTGTTTCATGAACGACGGGAGAGTCATGTCGAACGGTTCGGCGAGCTCGCCCACCGTGGCCGGTCCGGATCCCAACCTGCTCAACACTGCCCGCCGGGTCGGGTCGGCCAGTGCCTGAAATACATCGTCGAGAACGGTCGAATACTGAGCCATAAGGCACACTATCGCTCTCGCAATACTTAGCGCAAGGGCTAAGTGTTTGAACGAGCTCGTGCGATCGCGACGCCCACTGCGGCACAGCACTATTGGATCTGAAAAATTTCTGAGAACCTTCGAAATCCCTCTTGGCACTCCAGGGGTGAGAGTGCTAATTTCTGTTCTGCACAGTTGAGGAGCGACTCACCACAGGGGTGAGTGCATCTGGGTACAGGAGGTGGTTGCTGTGCTTCGTTTCGATCCGTTCCGTGATGTCGATTCCCTCACCTCGGCCATGCTGGGTGCCTCTTCCGGTTCGGACCGCGCCCCGCGATTCATGCCGATGGACCTCTACAAAGTCGACGACCACTACGTGCTCAGTGCCGATCTGCCCGGCGTCGACCCCGGATCGATCGATGTCGACGTCGATCGCGGTACGTTGACGCTCACCGCTCACCGATCCGCCCCGGAAAGCACTGGCGTGCAGTGGATCACCTCGGAGCGATTCGCCGGCACGTTCCGTCGCCAGGTCTCGCTGGGCGACGGCGTCGATACCGAGCGCATCTCTGCGTCGTACGACAACGGCGTTCTGTCGATCACGATTCCCCTCGCAGAACGTGCGAAGCCGCGCAAGGTCAACATCGCACATGGCGAGATTGCCGGCGAGCAGAAGTCCATCGCTCACGAATCGACCTGATCCGAGAACACACCGGCATCCCAGACCCTCCGGCGAAGAGATCACGAAAACCATTGGGGTGATGCACTATGCAGTCCGAGGCGGTGGTGTGGACAGAATCGACCGACCGTGAGCGCTGGTGGCGCACGGTTGTGGGCGTGGAGACGAGCATGAGGGAATGCTCGACGGCGGATGCGCTCGATCAGTGTCGAGCCGTACCTCTCGACGACGATCTCTACCCGCACACACAGCACGCAGCCTGACGAGAAGGGCCGGCACTTACGACTCGGTGCCGGCCCTTCTCATCGGAACGTCTACAGGGACAACGAAAAGAACGCACTCGATGGATCCACCACGTAGTCCGCGAACGGCGGACACTCGACGAATCCGTGTCGCACATACAATCTGCGGGCGGCGGTGAAGTAGTCCTGAGTTCCCGTCTCCAGGCTCACCCTGACGTAGCCCCGTTCTCGAGCCTGGTCCAATACGAAGCCGAGCAGCCGCGATGCCACACCCTGTCCCCGCGCTACCGCCGAGGTGCGCATCGACTTCAGCTCACCATGATCGGGTGAAAGCTTCTTCAAAGCAACGATTCCCAGCAGTGCATCTGCCTCCCAGGCGGTCCAGACGGTAACGCCAGGCCCACGCAGACCCGACAGATCGAGGGCGTGCACACTCTCGGCAGGCGAGGTGGCGTGCATGTCCTCGAGATGCTCGGTGAGTAGCGCGTGCACGTCCGGACGCGACAGATCGTCGAACTCGATCCGCATGTCCGAAGTCACCTGTTCATGAGTCTCTCGATGGCGTCGAACATCTTGAATCGTCCACTGGTCGGCACTGTTTCGATGTCGTGTCCGGTGATGCCCCAGCTCGCCAACAGTGTGTTCGCGGCCTGCAGCCCTGTGGTGGCCGCGCGTTCCATCAGCGCCACCGGCAGATCGATACGAATGCCGTCACCCGCAAGTACCAGAGCAGGCTCCGGAGTGCGGACGGTCGGCCGCTCGGCGAACGCGCCGAGGCCGAACATGGGGCAATCGTCGCGCCACTCGGATCGCTCGGCGATCACCTCTGCATCAGCGGTTTCCGGATAGATCTGGTGCATCCGATCCATCAGCTGCGCCCGTGTGACCTCTTCGGATTCCTCGGCGGCATACGCGTGCAGTTCGACGACGGAGCCGCCGGTGCGGGCAGCCCACTGCGCCGCTTCGTCCTCGAAGCGTTCGAGGACACTGATGTTGTCGATCGGGGGCATGCCTCCGGTGCCGATGAAGGCGGGACGGTCGGCGTTGACGGCCTTGCTCAACCACACGCGGTGCACCAGGAACGGCGGTGTGTTCTGCAGGGCTGCAACCTGTTTGCGCCAATCGGGCGTACCGAGCTCGGATGACTGCTCGAGCACACGCTGCAATCCGGCGATGTCGGTGGCGAGAACCACCGCGTCGGCGTCGATGATGCCGCCCGCGTCGACGCGGAACTTTCGCAGGCCGCCGCGGGTGATCTCACCGCACGGTGTGGAGGTTCTGATGTCGACTCCGAGTCCGGTGAGGTACTCCCCCAGCGGGTCCCACAGCGCCTGTGGATACGGGTCACGGGGAACGTCGAAGATCAGGCCCTCGGACGAGCCGAGGAAGTAGATGTGGAACATCATCGCCAGCTCGGCAGCAGACATCTTCTCGGGATCGGCGAAGAAGCTGCGGGAGAACACACCGAAGGCCAGGTGCCGTGCTGCCTCGGGAAAGTTGATGTTGCGCAGGAACTCTGCGGCCGGAGTGGTGTCCAGGTCGTCGAAGGTCTTCGGCACACTCACCGTCATCAGCGGCAGGGCGGCGATGCCGTTGAGGTCGGTGAGGTCCTTCCACCGGAACGTCGGACTGCGCTTGACGAACGCGAACGCGTTGAGTGGTGGAGTGTCGGGTAACCCTTTGAAGCCGTCGATCCGGCCGTCGCCGTCGATCAGCGGGTAGTCGTCGACCGGACGCAACCGAGACAACCCTGGATCTGTGCGACGCAACAGGTTTCGCAGGTTGTAGTACTGCCGGAAGAACGCATGGAAGCCGCGGCTCATGGTCGCGGGCGAGCCGTCCTCCAGCGTCGTGTCCCACCCGCCGACGCGGCCACCGAGGTAGCTCTCGCGCTCGACCAGGTGCACCTTCACACCACGCTCGGCCAGTGCTGTCGCGGCGCTCAGGCCTGCGATACCGCCGCCGACCACCACCACGTGCGGGACATCAGCCAGCTGACCGGCATCCGAATATCCCTGCGCGGCAGCATGGGTGACCTTCTTGGAGTCGGTCAACGCTCTTCCTCCCTGGGACGAGAGCCGAGGAACGTGTGCACCACACCGTTCTGCCACCCGGTCATCGTTTCTCTCGCGACGCCGGTGTAGCCCGCACGCTGCATCCGTCGCATGAAGGCCGACGCGCCGTCGAAGGTCACGACGCTGCGCCACAGGTGTCGGTACAGGGTGGCGTCGCGTGTC
Organism: Rhodococcus sp. 14-1411-2a; assembly: GCF_002259485.1. Taxonomy (GTDB): domain Bacteria; phylum Actinomycetota; class Actinomycetes; order Mycobacteriales; family Mycobacteriaceae; genus Rhodococcoides. The sequence continues at coordinate 156,500 of NZ_NPGA01000012.1, read as the reverse complement.
GCGAGCCAGCCGAGCGGAATGATGATGCCCCAGCTCACCACGTTCCAGGAGATCCTGGCGCGGAGCGAATCGTGTACCGAGTACTCGTGGAACGCGATGGTCGAGCCCGGACGCAGCAGCGCCAGAAGCGATTTCAGCTCGGTGTCGGGTTCGTCGACATTCCGGATGAGGTATGCAGCCAGGATCGCGTCGAACGGACCGTCGACCCCGTTCACGGCCAGATCCTCGACTCGTGAGTGCACGAACGTCACGTTCGAAGGCCAGTCCTTGCTCCGAGCGACCTCGAGCATTTCGGCGGATGCGTCGGCGGCGACGATCTCTGCGTGCGGGGCGGCTTCGAGCAACGCGGCAGTGGATGCACCGGTACCGCAACCGATGTCGAGCAAGCGCAGGCCGGCACCGAGATCGGGGATCCGCAGCCGCTTGGCCGACTTGAGCAGGTGCTCGTGGTAACCGGGGTTCGCTCCGACAAGTCGGTCGTACGCCTTCGCGCCGACGTCGAATGCCCCGGGAACTTCGTTTCGCGGCAGTCCGCTCTTTCCGACCTTCACAGTGCCTCTTCCTTGCTCACGCGGGCCGAGGGCCCATCCTGGACCGATACGACATCACCGTGCTGCAACTGCCGTCCGCGCCGCACATCCACGTCCCCGTTGACGCTCACCAAACCGTCGGAGATGACGCCCTTGGCCTCGGCACCGGATTCGATGAGGTTGGCGAGCTTGAGGAACTGACCCAGCCTGATCGATTCGTCGCGAATGGGGACATCGTGTGCGTCGGACATGTCTCCATCCTGTACTAGCGCGCCGTTCGCTGCTACCAACGAGTCACATCGCGGAGCGGAACCTGCGCAATCGGAGACTGTTGCTCACCACGAACACCGAGGACAACGCCATCGCGGCACCGGCGAGCATGGGGTTGAGCAGGCCCGCAGCGGCGAGCGGAATTGCAGCGACGTTGTAGGCGAACGCCCAGAACAGGTTGCCCTTGATGGTGCTCAGCGTGCGTCGGGAGAGCCGAATGGCATCACCGACGGCCCGCAGGTCACCGCGCACGAGCGTCAGGTCGCTGGCCTCGATCGCCACGTCGGTGCCGGTACCCATCGCAAGCCCCAGATCGGCTGTGGCCAACGCGGCCGCGTCGTTGATACCGTCGCCGACCATCGCCACGACCTTGCCCGACGCCTGCAGTTCTCGGACGGCATCGACCTTGCCCGTCGGCAGGACGCCGGCGATGACCTGATCGATTCCCACCTCGGCGGCGATCGTGCGGGCGGCGGCCTCGTTGTCGCCGGTCAGCATGACCGGAGTCAGGCCGAGTGCGCGCAGTTCCGCGACGGCCTGCTTCGAGGTCGGCTTGACCGAGTCGGAGATCACAAGCACTCCGCGAGCCCTGCCGTCCCAGCCGAGCACGACGGCGGTGCGCCCCTGATTCTCGGCGGTCTCGAAGGCGTCGGCCAGTTCCGCCGGCAGTGGCATCGACCAGTCGGCCAGCAGCGAGCGACGGCCGATCACTGCGGCACGGCCGTCCACGACACCCTGCACCCCGAGGCCCTCGAGGCTCGTGAATTCCTCGACGGTCATCGATGGGGTCGCATCCGCGATGGCTCGGGCGATGGGGTGCTCCGAACCCGCTTCCAATGCAGCCGCCACGGCACGGACCACGTCCTCGTCCTCGCCGTCGGCCACGTGTACCGACTGCAGCGTCATCTCACCGGTGGTGACGGTTCCGGTCTTGTCCAGCACGACGGTATCGACGCGACGGGTGGATTCGAGGATCTCGGGTCCCTTGATCAGGATGCCGAGTTGCGCGGCCCGTCCGGTGCCGACCATCAGTGCGGTGGGTGTGGCCAGGCCGAGCGCGCACGGGCACGCGATGATGAGCACCGCGACTGCAGCGGTGAACGCGCCTGCCGCGGAATTGCCTGCACCGAGCCAGAATCCGAGTGTCGCGACCGAGATCGCGATGACGATCGGCACGAAGATGCCCGAGATACGATCGGCCAAACGCTGCGCCTGCGCCTTACCGGTCTGCGCTTCCTCGACAGCCTTCGCCATCTGTGCCAACTGAGTATCGGCACCGACTCTGCTCGCTCGCACCGTGATTCGGCCACCGACGTTCACCGTTGCACCGACCACCGCATCGCCGACGCCGACTTCCTCCGGCACGGATTCACCGGTCAGCATCGACCGATCGACGGCCGAGGAACCGTTCTCGACGGTTCCGTCGGTGGCGATCTTCTCACCCGGGCGAACGACGAACAGATCGCCGACGGCCAACTGCTCGACCGGAATCTGCTGTTCCTTACCGTCTTTCAGTACAGCAACGGTCTTGGCACCGAGGTCCATCAGGGCGCGCAACGCCGCCCCGGCCTGACGCTTGGATCGGCTCTCGAACCATCGTCCGGCCAGGATGAAGGTGGTCACGCCTGCGGCGGCCTCGAGGTAGATGTTGCTCGCCCCGTCCGTTCGCGCGATCGTGAACTCGAACGGATGCGTCATGCCGGGCGTTCCTGCGGTGCCGAAGAACAGCGCGTACAGCGACCATCCCAGGGCCGCAAGGGTTCCCATGCTGACGAGGGTGTCCATGGTGGAGGTGCCGTGCCGCAGATTGGTCCAGGCGGCGCGGTGGAAGGGCCAGGCTCCCCATACGACGACGGGAGCGGCCAGCGTGAGCGAGAGCCACTGCCAGTTGGTGAACTGCAACGCCGGAATCATCGCCATTGCGATCACCGGCACGCTGAGCACCGCCGAGACGATCAATCGCTGCTTCAGCGGATCCGTCGGGGGTTCGTCCGCCGGTTCGGCAGCCGGCAAGGATGCGGTGTAGCCGGCGGCTTCGACGGCTGCGATCAGCTCCTCGGTGGCCACGCCGTCACTGGTGACGCGGGCCTTCTCGGTGGCGTAGTTGACCGTCGCCGACACCCCGTCGAGCTTGTTGAGCTTGCGTTCGATGCGGTTGGCGCACGACGCGCACGTCATACCGCCGAGGAGAAGTTCCGTTTCCTGGCTCATGCCCCACCCTCCTGTGCCTCGATGGTGAATTCGGCTGTGTGGACGACGCCCTGGTGCTGGAAGTCCAGATAGAGCGCATATGTTCCCGCGGTCGGCGCGTCGACGGTGAAGTCGACCGTCGGCCCCGGAGGCCCGTCCTCGGGGTGGACGTGCAGGTAGGCGAGGTCAGCGGCGCGGAGGGCCACCAGATGTCCGTCGGCACCGAGGTACGGCTCCAGATCGGTGACCTCGCGTCCGTTCTGATCGATAGTCAGAGAGACGGTCGAGTTCTCGCCCGCAGTCACTGCACCGGCGAGCATCACGGTGTAACCGTCGACCCTCGATGTCACATTCGGTGTACTCGGGGGCCGCGTACTCGGGGGCCGCGTACTCAGGGGCTCCGGTCGATAGTCGCCGGGAACGGTCAGCTCCGCTCCCAAGGTGATGTTCTCGCCGCCGGCCGGGGTGAAGTCGGCGAACAGACGGTAGGGCCCGGGCCGGGTGAGATCGAGAGCCGTCGACCATGTTCCCGACGCGTCACGCGTCGGATGTACGTGTTGAAAATCCGTCAGATCGCGTCGAACGACGATGAGGTGCAGTTCCTCGGTGTGCATGACGTCGTAGTCGGTCAGCGCAGACCCATCCGGTTCGCTGATCGTGAAGGTGACCGGTACCTCCGGTCCGGACTCGACGACGGATCGATCGAGCTCGAGGGTGTAGCCGTCCTGGGTGGCCTGGAGCCCGGCAGGCACTGCGGCCGGCTCGTCGTGCGCGTCGTGCGCGTCGTGACCGGTGTGTGACGCGGCTGCGGTCGCCTGGGCGTCGGGTCCGATCTTGTCCCCGACGAACAGCGCCGCCAGGAACAGGAAAGCGATCCCGACGACAAAGCCGACGAGCTTGGTGGGTGCGTCGAGTTCCTGCCGTGCTGAGTTCACAGCACTACCCTACCCCCCCAGGGTATCTAAGCGGTAGTTCCGAGGGCCATCTTGTAACCGACGTGGGAGTCGACGAAGCCGAGTCGGGTGTAGAAGCGATGAGCGTCCGTTCGACTGGCGTCGGAGGTCAGCTGCACCAGAGCGCATCCCCAGCGCTCCGCCTCGTCGATCGCCCACCTGATCAGCGCACCGCCGAGCCCCCGGCTGCGCCACTGCGCGCCTACCCGAACTGCTTCGATCTGTGCCCGCAGTGCGCCTCCGCGCGCGAGCCCGGGAATGAAGGTCAGTTGCAGCGTTGCCACCACCGCGTCACCGTGCACCACGACGACCTGCAGGTTTCGCGGGTCCGAGGAGATGTCCTCGAACGCTTCGCGATATCGATACATCTCGTCTGCGGACTCCCGCGTGACACCCAGCGGATCGTCGACCAGCAATGCCACGATCGATTCGAGATCCGACGCAACCGCTTCACGCACAACGCACGTCGACCCGTCGGGCAGGTCGAATTCCATCGATGTAATTCGAGGGTGAATTGTCATGCGCACGACGGTAAATCATCCACTTTGTAACGCGAACCATCCCGAGGACGAAATGCCGGGTAACCCACTGGCAACTGCAGTCGGGATCAGTTCGGGCGGACATGATGGAGATCGAAAACATGAATGTTGGCAAGTCGAAGCGTGCGCGCGTTGCGTTGAGCGCGTTCGCGATCGGAGCCCTCGGTGCCGGAGTAGTTGTGGCCGCACCGTGGTCGACTCCCTCCACGACCAGCGAAGCATCCATCGAACTGGTGTCGACGGCCACGTGCTACGACATGGTGAGTATCGCGATCGGCGGTCGCGGTGACACCCCGCGCGAGGGCGTCAAGTGGCTCACCACCCCCGAGGGCGAGCGGCTCCCCGCAGCGATGTCCGGCGACTACTCCAGCGACTGGATCGACCAGGCCGTGCGAGCCCCCAACAACGGCAACGTGGTTCCCGACTCCTACGCCGCGGTGTACGTCGAGTACCCGGCAGACCTGGCGAGCTACGAGAACGCCGTGCAGACCGGCGTCACCAACTCACAGACCATCATGCGGACGATCTCGGCGTCCTGCCCCGATACCCGATTCGCCATCGTCGGCTACAGCGAGGGCGCAGACGTTGCCCGCCGCACCGCGATGGAGGTCGGCAATCAGGTCGTTTCGGCCGACGGCACGTACGGAATCGTCGATCCCAACCAGGTCGTCGGGGTCGTCATCTTCGCCGACGCCGGCCGCGTGTCGGGAGACGGACCGTTCCCCGGTGCCGAGAACCCGTTCGGCAACCCGGACGGCTTCGACACCAAGTACCAGAACGGCAACACCGCAGTTCCCGGACAGGGCGCACTGCCCGGCACGTCCGGCGGATTCGGAGCGCTCGACGGCCGAGTGGCGTCCTTCTGCTCCGACGGTGACCTCACCTGCGCACTGCCGGAGAACACGTCACTGATTCATCTGGCCGCCAACGTCGGTCGTCAGGTCAACGCCGACGCACTGCAGAACGAGCAGCTCACCCCCGCCACCGGCGCAGATCTTGCGCTGGCCCTGGGACGCATCGCAGTCAACGCCTTCAACGACATCGCCTCACAGCCCAACTGGATGCAGAGCGACGAGACATTCCTCGACGTGCTGATCAAGGTGTCCGAGCCCGGCTACAAGCCCGGCACGGTCACCACCCCCGTCTCGGCCAAAGTCGACGGCGAGCAGGAACCGATCGAAACCGGTCAGATGATCGACCTCGTGTACCTGCCGCAGAAGATCTTCCGCGAGATCACAGGATTCATCTCGTCCAACCAGAACACCGTTCCGGTGATCATGAACGATCCGTACGGCCTGACCCTGGGACCCGGCACGGGACACCACTTCGATTACTGGCGCGACGCCGATGCCGCCAACGGCAAGCCGCTGACCTCGGTGCAGTACGCCGCGGCATGGCTGACCGAACTGGCCGAGGAAGCCAACCGCGGCGAGCCGGTGAAGACCAAAGAGGTACAGGAGAAGGCCGGACGAGCAGCGGTCGAAACCATCGTGGCACCGGTGACCACCTCGGCAATGGCAACCCCCAAGGCCACGACTACCGCACCTGTCACCACCAGCCCGGTCGTGACCCCGGCAGCTCCGGCTGCGCCGGCTCCGGCCGCTGAAAGTCCGGCACCGGCTCCGGCTCCGGCCCCCGCCACCGAGACGGCAACGACCCCCGAGTGCACCGTCGCAGTCGAGGGCGAGACACCCGCCGAGGGCGCACCGCCGGTCTGCGTCACCGCGACCGAAACCGCTGTCGAGACAGCAACCGAGACCGTGGTTCCCACGACCACCGAGGCTGTACCTGCGCCATAGTTCAGTGCGTGCAGAACGCTCACGAGCCCGTCCACCTGTTTCATTCGGTGGGCGGGCTCGTCTGTTCTCACATCGAAGTGCCCGTGACTCAGGCCGTGCCGCGCAGCTTCCCTCGGACCACGATGCCCACGATCAGAAGCGCCACCGCCACGAACACCACCATCGACGGACCCCCGCGATCGAGACCGGTGAGCGTAGGAAGCGGTGCGAGCAGCGCCAGCAACAGCGGCGGCAGAGTCAGTGCACCGACGCCGCCGGTGTACCAGAACCACTCGATTCGGTTCCAGTCAGAACGACTCTGGACCCGGTCTTCCACATGCACCAGGGCAATCGCCAGAGGTACCGCCACGACCAGCCACAGCAGCGGGGACAGCGGGAGACCTGCCCGGCCCAGCAACGCGTCGGTGATGAGCGTCGCGCCGAAATACGACGGCAGAATCATCGCGACGGCGACGCAGAAACCCAAAGTCACATCGGAGACGTCGTCGGGCAGATCTGTGTTCCGGCTGTGATCGGACATGAGATGCACGATCGGCCGAGGTGCTCAGACCTGTCAAGCCGATGAGGAGACCGGCGACTGTTGGGCGTTTCGGGCGTGCCGCTATCTGCGACGCAGCAGCCACACCCCAGCCGCGCAGACCGAGAGCACGACGAGGCCGCCGATCGACAGTGCGGTTGCGGACGGCTGCGACGAACCGAAGAACTCGAAGTCGTCTGCCGAATCCAGCGGGCCGTAACTACCCCCGTAGATCGTGACCGTCAACGCCATAGTGAAGGGAACGGTCATACCGACCGCCAACGAGGTCGGTGCCGTCGGCAATGCAGACACCAGCACATAGGCCGCGATGAAGGGCACCACCCACTGCTGCATGGACAAGGGAAGACCGACGCCCATGTTCTGCGCGAGATCCACGGCCGCGACCATCAGCAGCGCGAAAAGCCCGAGGTAGATCTGCGGGAAGCGGCAGGCAATCAGTCCGCCTGCGGCCAGCAGGAACACCGTCAGACCGACCGAGGAGTAGGACCTGTCGGCAAAATCGAATGATGAGACTCCGGCCGCCCACGAGGCGAACAACACGAGGATCAGCGAGCCGTCGCGCTTCGGTAAGAGCCAAGCAGCAACGAGCGCCGCTACGGTCAGCCCGGCGAGCGCGAGAAACCACACGAGGGTGCTGTCGCGATATTCGGTGGCCCACCAACCGAACCCGCCCGCCACCAGAGGCAATGCGGTACCGACCGCGAGCGTTCGGGTGCTCGCCTGCGACGTTGCAACCGACGAGTTTCGATATCCGGCCACGAGAAATACCGCGGCGAGCACAGCCAATACCACCGCGATGGCTGCCCTCTGGGGCACCACCGCGTCCTCGGGGCCGGCGACCTCCCAGGCGAACTGACGGCCGGACGAGCTGGTCAGGAGCGTTCCGAGCTCGGCACCCACCCGCGCGGCGGCGAGGAGTCCGACCGCGAGAGCGGCCTGTGCACCCCGATGGGATGCGGCAAGGATCGCCGACGTACCGAGCAGCACACCAGCGCTGAGCGCCGCCGCCCAATCGCCCAGCAAACCCGGAGCCATGCCGAGAGATTCGAAGACGATCACCAGCAGCGCGGCAACCGCGATCCAGGGCGCGGCTCGTCCGCCCGAGCGTGCCAACACCACTGCGGTAACTGCTGCTGCGATGGCGAGCACGACCACACCGTCGAGAATTGCCGACGCACCGATGCCGAAATCGTTGTACAGAAGCGGCTCTCGGAGTGCCATCACACTGATCGAATAGCCAACGGAAAGACCGGCCAGGAGCATCGACAGTACTTTCATACTGCCGATCATGCCGTCAGCCGAACTTCACTCCCTGCGCCAGGGGCAGTTCGTTGGAGTAGTTGACCGTGTTCGTAGCCCGCCGCATGTAGGCCTTCCATGCGTCCGAACCGGATTCACGACCGCCACCGGTTTCCTTCTCACCACCGAAGGCGCCGCCGATCTCCGCGCCGGAGGGTCCGATGTTGACGTTGGCGATGCCGCAGTCCGAGCCCGCGGCGGACAGGAAGCGCTCCGCCTCGCGCAGATCGGTGGTGAAGATCGACGACGAAAGGCCCTGAGGCACATCGTTGTGCAATGCGATGGCCTCGTCGAGGGTGTCGTACGTCAGCACGTACATGATGGGCGCGAACGTCTCGTGCTTGACGATGTCGGTCTGTGCGGGCATCGTCACGATCGCGGGCTGAACATAGAACGAGTACTCGTCGACCACGTTCACTCGCTCGCCGCCGACCACGACCGTTCCGCCGTCGGACACCGCCGCCTCGAGAGCCTTCTGATAACCGGCGAATGCGGTGGCATCGATCAGTGGACCCACCAGAGTGTCTGTGGCCAAGGGAGATCCGATCGACAGCGTCTCGTATGCCGCTACCAACTTGCGGACCAACTCGTCCTCGACCGAGGAATGCACGATGACGCGTCGGAGCGAGGTGCATCGCTGACCTGCTGTCCCGGCGGCCGAGAACACCAGCCCACGCGTCGTCAGATCGAGATCGGCCGACGGCGTCACGATCGCTGCATTGTTTCCGCCGAGCTCGAGCAACACCCGGCCGAATCGCTCGGCGACCCGGGGCGCGACAGCACGGCCCATCCGTGTCGAACCCGTTGCCGAGACCAACGCAACCCGCGAATCGTCCACCAGCGCTTCGCCGGACGCGCGGTCACCGATCAGCAGTTGCGCGATCTTGGGGTCAACTCCGGCTGCGGCGGCGGCACGCTCGAACAGCGCCTGCACACCGACGGCCGTCAGCGGAGTCTTCTCCGAGGGCTTCCAGATGACCGTGTCTCCCGCGACGAGAGCGAGAGCGGTATTCCAACTCCATACCGCGACAGGGAAATTGAACGCAGTGATGACGCCGACGACGCCGAGCGGATGCCACTGCTCCATCATGCGATGCCCGGGCCGCTCGGTGGCGATCGTGTTGCCGTACAGCTGACGGGAGAGTCCGACGGCGAAGTCGCAGATGTCGATCATCTCCTGCACCTCACCGAGCCCCTCCGAGACGATCTTCCCGGCCTCGATGGACACCAGCGCGCCCAGATCCTCCTTGTGAACGCGCAGCAATTCGCCCAGTTCCCGGATCACCTGGCCACGCACGGGGGCCGGTACCTGCGACCACGACGCGAACGCGGTGCGCGCATCGGCGACGACGGTCTCGACATCGGCCGCCGAAGCACACGCCAGCGAGGCCAGGTTTCCGCCGGTGATGGGCGAGCGCGCGATGATCGAGTCCGGTCCCGCGGGGGCGTCGAGCGCGATCGTGGCACCCAGCCGGTCGAGGATCGCGCGAGTGCGCACACTCAACTCGTCGTGGGTGATGGATGCAGACATGCGCGTACACCTTCCGTGGAGAGAACCGAACCGTCGGAGATGAGCCTACCGATCGCGGCTCGAACCATATATTTTCCTGTCTTATGGACTTGCTTACGGAATATTAACGCGTATCTTCGTCCTTATGACGCAAGTATTACAGCGCACCCGAGTGACCATCGATGCCGCCAACGTCCGCGACGTGATCGGTGAACACCTGCTGGCCGACGGTTTCGAGTTGGTGCTCGACCTCGATGCATCGACCGGATCCACGCTGGTCGACGCCAGGGACGGCACCCGCTACCTGGACCTGTTCACGTTCTTCGCGTCCAACGCGCTGGGTATGAACGATCCGGCGTTGATCGACGACCCGGACTTCCGGGCCGATCTGATGCAGGCGGCGATGAACAAGCCCAGCAACTCCGACATCTACACCGTCCCCATGGCTCGATTCGTCGACACGTTCGCTCGCGTCCTGGGTGACGATCGACTGCCGCACCTGTTCTTCGTCGAGGGCGGCGCCCTGGCCGTGGAGAACGCGTTGAAGGTCGCATTCGACTGGAAATCGCGATGGAACGAAAGTCATGGTCTGGACGCGTCCTTGGGCTCTCAGGTGATGCACTTCGAGCATGCGTTCCACGGACGCTCGGGCTACACGATGTCGCTGACCAACACCGACCCCAACAAGGTCGCGCGCTTCCCGAAGTTCGACTGGCCGCGAATCCCGTCGCCGTTCATCCGATCCGGCGCGAACATGGACGAACTCGAGGACGCATCGTTGGCGGCGGCTCGGTTGGCCTTCGAGGCCAACCCGCACGACATCGCCTGCGCCATCATCGAACCCATCCAGGGCGAAGGTGGAGATCACCACTTCCGGCCGCGCTTCCTGCAGAAGCTGCGCGAGCTCTGCCACGAGTTCGACGCCTTGTTCGTCATGGACGAAGTACAGACCGGAGCCGGAATGACCGGTACCGCATGGGCATTCCAGCAGCTCGACGTCGTCCCGGATGTCGTCGCCTTCGGCAAGAAGGTTCAGGTCTGCGGCGTCATGGCCGGCGGTCGCGTCGACGACATCGACGACAACGTCTTCGCTGTCAGCTCCCGCATCAACTCGACGTGGGGTGGGAACCTCACCGACATGGTGCGGTCGCGTCGAATCCTGGAAGTGGTCGAATCCGAGAAGCTCATCCCTCGTGCCGGTGAGCTCGGAGCCGTACTGCTGACAATGTTGCAGGACTTGGCAACTCGACACACAGTGGTATCCGAAGTACGTGGACGAGGTCTGATGTGCGCCTTCTCCCTGCCCGACGCTTCCACCCGCGACCGAGTGATCGAGCTGTTGCGTACCGAGGAACATGTACTGGCGCTCGGCTGCGGTGACGCTGCAGTGCGATTCCGTCCCGCACTGACCATCACCGAAGTCGAACTGACACAGGCAGTCGAGTCCATCGACCGGGTTCTGAGCATGCTCTAGCGGTCGGGTTGAATGTCCCTCTGCACCAACCGAATCTGTGACGTCGGAATGACACCGGGACAAAAGTAGAAGTTCTCCGGCGACTGCACGAGATCACCGTCTTCGACTCCACTGACTTCCCAGACATCGACCGGTCCACCGGTGTTGTTCATGCCCACGAACCAATCACGTTCCCACGCATCGGCTGCCAGAAAACAACCCGCCTGCTCTGGTTGGTTGCTACCGGCAATACCGCGAGCGGCACCCATACGACGCCAGTCGAGTCCGTGCCGCCGAATCGACTCACGGTTGAGTACCGAGGTCACGTGATAGCGAATGGTCATCCGCCGAAAATAGCAACGGCAACTTGACGGGTACAGCGATTTTCGGCCTGCCCTCTCCGTTCCCCGTGTCAGGTAATTCTTGACAATCCGACCTCCTGCTGTCAGGCTTTTCCTGACACAGGAGGTCGGTCATGGATCCCATCACCCTCGCAACCGAGGCAGATATCACTGCCGCGACGCGGGCCGTCGTGACGGCAGCAGCCACCGAGGCCGGTCGCATCGCCGACGAGATCATCGGCACCGGGCCCCTGCCGGGCACACCGGACTGGGAGGCCGAGCAATCGACCGACCTGCCCGCACGGCGAAGCGTCGCGTGGCATCTGTTGAGCCTGCGTGTGCAACTCGCAGCCGGCCTCGATGGTATCGAAACCGTTGTGGTGCTTCGGGTTCAGGGCACAACGTGGGCGACGATCGGCACGGCCGTTGGAATGTCGCGGCAGTCGGCTCACGAGCGATGGGGCACCCGATCGGCGGCGATTCTCGATCCCGTCGGAGATGGACTGCCCGAGATCGTGCCGAACGACAGTCCGGCCTGAATTACAGCAGCATTCGCTCGGCACCCGCCGCCACGGCGTCGGCCGCTCGCTGCAGTGCGACAGACGACAGCGACCACTGCTGCCAGTACAGCAGCACGTCGTCGATCCCGTTGTCGTCGAAGCACTTCAGCGAGTCACGGTCCTGTAGATCGGGGATCATGCCCCAGCCGAAGCCGAGGTCGACAGCTCGCGCGTAGTCGGCAGAAGCCGGCACCAGGTGACGCGGCGGCTCGTGTGGGTCGACACCGAAGCGCTGTAAGTAGTTGTCCTGCAACCGGTCGTCGGCATCGAAGACGACCACCGGAGCACAGCGCAAAGCCTGCGCCGTCACTCCAGCAGCGAACCACCGATCGATGAACTCCGGCGTGGCCGAGGGCCGGTAGCGCATCGCACCGAGGCGTCGAACGGTGCAGCCACGAACCGGATCGGCCACGGAGGTTATTGCAGCGGAGACGATCCCGTCGTGCAGCAACTGCGCGGTCTGATCCTGGTCCTGTCGATGCAGATCGAAGGTGGTGTTGCGCGCCAGAGGCGCGAGCGCGGGCAGCACCCAGGTCGCCAACGAATCCGCATTGACGGCAAGCGAAACGGGCGCAGCGACGCCGTCGTCACTCAGTTCTGCCCGAGTCTGCTCGGTGAGAGTGTCGATCTGGCGCGCCAAACGAAGCACCGCTACGCCAGACTGGGTTGCCACCACCGGCTTGCTGCGTTGAACCAGAGTCCGACCGAGCGATTGCTCCAGCGACTTGATGCGCTGACTCACCGCCGACGGGGTCACGTACAGCGCGCGAGCGGCGGCCTCGAACGTTCCACCGTCGACCACGGCCCGCAAGGCTCTGAGCTGCTCGATCTCCATAATATGAAGCTACGCTGATCATTACTGAAATACATTCGCTGGACCTAATCATGACCGGCTCCTAGCGTTGCCGTCATGACCTCGCTCGCCGCCGCACAATCGACCCTCACCGGATTGGGCGTCGGACTCTCCCTCATCGTCGCCATCGGAGCGCAGAACGCGTTCGTGCTGCGTAAGGGCTTGCAACGCGCCCATGTACTGCCGGTGGTGGCAGTGTGCGCACTGTCCGATGCGATTCTGATCCTGGCCGGGGTGGCAGGAATCGGCGTTCTCGTCGACCGGTTTCCTGTCGCGCTACGTGTCGTGACCGTTCTCGGTGCACTGTTTCTGCTCGTCTACGGCCTGATGGCACTGAACCGTGCTCGGACGCCGTCCACCATGACCGCGGAGGCACACGGAGGCGGTTCGCTGATCGCCGCCGTGGCCACATGCCTGGCTCTGACCTGGCTCAATCCTCACGTCTACCTCGACACCGTGGTGTTCCTGGGTTCCATCGGGAACCGTCAGCCCGGTGAAGTGCGATGGTGGTTCGCCGCCGGCGCGATGCTGGGCAGCGTGCTGTGGTTCACCGCGCTCGGCTACGGATCGCGGGTGCTCAGTCCACTGTTCGCGAGGCCGGCGGCGTGGCGAGTACTCGACCTCGGCATCGGCATCATGATGCTGACCCTGGCAGCACTGCTGGTGCTCGGCTGAACCGAACTACTGGGTCGTTCCTGCAGGCTCCACTCCCGCCACTCTGGGTCGTTCCTGCAGGCTCCACTCCCGCACTTGATCCGCGGTACAACGAGTGATCTGATAGTCGCGAAAGACCGACCGCGCGGTCTGACAAACCTGGAGGATTTCCCGTGCCGTACCTCGGCCTGCTGATCATGCTGCTGTCCATCTTCTGCTTGATCGATGTCATCACCGCCGACGATTCCGGCATCCGCCACCTTCCGAAAATGGTGTGGCTGCTGCTCGTCATCGTTCTGCCGCTCGCCGGATCGATCGCGTGGCTCGTCGTCGGCCGGCCCGAGAACGGCGGCATCTGGGGTGGCAGCGGCGCACCACGCACCTCGTCGGCCTACCCCGAGTACGACGCCAAACCCGGACGCGCCGTTGCCCAATCGCAGGAGAGCGACGAGGAATTCCTCCGCCGTTGCCGCGCCCGGGCCGAGGAACAGCGTCGCATCGCCCGCGAGCAGCGTAAGAGCGAATGAGCCAACAGCGCTCAGTGTCCACAATTTTCGTCTGCGGACGGTTTTCCGCCTGCCGAGCCAAATTGTGGACACTCAGCTCACTACCCGACGACTAGGGATGCGATGGCCAAGCTGACGACATTTCCCGAGCCGAACTCCGCCCTTTCTGATCCCGCCGAGTTGTTTCGCGAGTACCTGCGCTTCTATCGCAGGGAGCTCGTTCGACGCATCACTTCGCTGAGCGACGAAGCACTGACCAGCACGGCCGTTCCCTCGGGATGGACTCCGCTGCAGATGCTGACCCATCTGGTGCACATGGAGCAGCGTTGGTTCGTCTGGGGATTTCTCGGCCGCGCAGTGGACGCGCCGTGGGGTGACGAGCAGGACGGGTCATGGCATGTGCCGGCCGACGTGGACGCCGAGACCCTGCTGGCCAGGCTCGACGACGGCGCCCGCCTCACCGACGAGATACTGAACTCACACCGAATGGACGAATTGGCAGCTCTCGGTGGACGATTCAGCGATGAGAGGCCGACGCTGATCTGGATCTGCTTGCATGTACTCCAGGAATACGCCCGTCACCTCGGCCACCTCGACGTCGCAGTCGAACTGGCCGGCGGGCCGAGAGGTGAGGGACCGGCATGAGAATCAACATCACCAGCGTCTTCGTCGACGATCAGAGCAAGGCGCTGACGTTCTACACCGAGGTACTGGGCTTCGTCGTCAAACACGATGTAGCCATGGGTGGCCCCGATCGTTGGCTCACGGTCGTCTCACCGCAGGATCCAGAGGGCACCGAGTTGCTGCTCGAGCCCAGCGGTCATCCTGCAACCGCACCGTTCAAGGACGCTCTTTTCGCGGACGGTATCCCGTTCACACAGTTTGCGGTGGACAGTGTTGCAGCAGAATACGATCGGCTCATCGGCCTCGGCGTTCGGTTCACTCAGCAGCCCACCGAGATGGGTCCGGTGATCACCGCGGTGTTCGACGACACCTGCGGAAACCTGATTCAGATCGTCGCTCCGTCGAACTGACGCCTCAGACGTTCGCGTACAGATCGACGGTGGTGCCGTCGGGATCGTGCACGACGGCATAACGCTGTCCCCAGAACGCATCCCAAGGCTGCAGGTGACCGGTGTACCCGGCTTTCGTCACCGCAGCCCACGCCGCGTCCACCCCGTCGGGCGTCCCACAGTCGAACGCGAGCGCAACGCGATGGCCCCCGCTGGGCGGGGTCCACGACGGATCGAACGAGGTGATGGTCGACGGTAGATCGAACAGCAGGCGGACTCCGCCCAGGTCGACTTCCACGTGCTGCTCACCGTCGGCCTCGGCCGGAATATCCAGCCCGAGAACGCGGTAGAACGCCAGCGCCGACGCCATGTCGGCAACGATGATTTCGATTCCTGCCAGGCGCGGTTTCACAACGAAAAGAGTAGACCGTCAGCCCCAGTTCGCGGCATTCGTCAGACAGAACGGATGCCCGGCCGGGTCCAGGAGTACGCGCCAGGTCTCACCGGGCTGGTTCTCGGGCAGCGTCGCGCCCAATTCCACGGCAGCCGTCGCCGCGGCATCGAGATCATCGACGGCGAGATCGAAATGAAACTGCTTGCTGCCGTTCGCATTCGGCCACGGCGGCGGTCGATAATCGTCGACGCGACCGAATCCGAGCGCACTGCTCGGCCCCTGCAGCATCGCGTACTCCTGCTCCGCATGCACGACGCTCCAGCCCAGCAGCGACGACCAGAATGCCGCGCTGGCCTGAGGGTCGGTGCAGTCCAGGGTGACCATCTTCAGCGTGGCCACGGGTGTTTCGGTCATGGTGTTCCTCCTTCTCGTGTCGGGCCAGACTCCTACACTGACGCGCGTGCCGGATAGGAAAAACGCGACAGCCACCCAGTCCGGCGTCCTGCGGCCCGATCAGCTGGCGCAGCATGTCGACCTCGTGCGGCTACCGTGTTCGGAATCGTTGGAACCGTGGGTCGAGAACTACTGGCAGCTGCAGTGGGACCTGCCGCCCGGCACAACTCATCACAGCTCGACGCTCCCGCACCCGGCCTGCACCTTGAGCGTCGAACATGGTTGGACCCGCGAGGGCGTTGTCGAGCCGGTGGTCGTGACCGGGGTCCTCACGCGTCGCTTCGACGTCGTCCTCGCCGAGTCCGGGTGGGTGTTCGGCGTCAAGTTCCGGCCCGGCGGCTACGCGAGTTTCACCGGAACCGTGGCGAGAACACTGCGCGACGTCCCGGTAGCGCCACCGACCCCGTTCCGGTCCGAGACAGTCGCTGCACTGGCCGAGCTGGATGGGCATTTCGATGACGACCACTGCCGAACCGTCGTCGACGCGGTTCTCACGCCCTACGCCCGTGACGTCGAGCCGGAGTACGAGGTGGTCCTGGACGTCATTGCGACCATGCTCGGAGATCGCACGCTGATTCGCGTCGCCCAGGTGGAACAGCGTTGTGGCATCGGCACTCGTCGACTGCAGCGGCTGTTCGAGCGTTATGTCGGCGCGACGCCCAAGTGGGTACTCGGGCGGTATCGGATTCACGACGCCCTCAGCGAGCTCGACAACGGCTACTCGGGTCCGCTGGCAGACTTGGCCGCACGGTACGGGTGGTTCGACCAGGCTCACTTCACTCGGGAGTTCACCGAATTGGTCGGAATGCCGCCGAGCGCATACCAACGGTGAGTAACGCCTTCGTCACGCAATGCGACTTTTGCCGATTCGTTTGGCACAGTATTCGCGGTGCCCGATAAGCATCGTGGTGGGGAACAGCAGCACAGAGGAAGAGTGGGCTTCAACGCATGATCAACATTCTCGTCGCCGGTGGAATCGCGTTGGCGGTCTCGATTCTGTTGACTCCATTCCTCATCGCACTGTTCACCCGGCAGGGCTTCGGCCAGGAGATCCGCGTCGAAGGCCCGGCAAGTCACCACGCCAAGCGCGGAACGCCGACGATGGGCGGCGTCGCGATCATCGTCGGTTTGTGGGCCGGTTACCTGGGCTCGCACCTCGTCGCAATGGGTGGTGACGGGCCCTCGGCGTCGGCACTGTTGATTCTCGGTCTCGCGACGGCACTCGGCGTCGTCGGATTCCTCGACGACTACATCAAGCTCCGCATGAAACGAAGCCTCGGACTCAAGGCGACCGGCAAGTACGTCGGGCAGATCAGTGCAGCGGTGATCTTCGCGGTACTGGCGCTGCAGTTCCGTAATGGGAACGGGCTGACTCCGGGCAACGTCGAACTGTCGCTGGTACGCCAATCCACGTTCTTCACCATGGCCCCGATCGTCTTCGTTCTGTTCTGTGTCTTCCTCGTCGTCGCGTGGTCCAACGCGGTCAATCTCACCGACGGGCTCGACGGTTTGGCGGCGGGGTCGATGACGCTCGTCCTCGGCGCGTACACGGTGATGACGTTCTGGCAGTACCGGCAGTCCTGCGCGACCAATTCGGTCGCCGGCTGCTATCAGGTACGCGATCCGCTCGACCTCGCCGTCGTCTGCGCTGCGGCCGCGGGTGCCTGCATCGGATTCCTCTGGTGGAACGCGGCTCCGGCCAAGATCTTCATGGGCGACACCGGCTCACTCGCCCTCGGCGGACTCCTCGCCGGCCTGTCGATCGTGAGCAAGACCGAACTGATCGCCCTCGTCTTCGGAGCCCTGTTCGTCGCCGAGAGTGCCTCCGTCGTCATCCAGGTCGCGTCGTTCAAGAGCACCGGCAAGCGGCCGTTCCGAATGGCCCCGATCCACCACCACTTCGAACTGGCCGGGTGGGCCGAGACGACGGTCATCATCCGACTGTGGCTGTTCGCGGCCATCGCGTCGGCACTGGGACTCGGATTGTTCTACAGCGAATTCCTCGCAGCCGTCGGCTGACCTACGATTCTGGGATGACTGAAGAACTGTCTCCGGTTGCCAAGGTCGACGCTCTGGCCGCCGAACTCGAACAACTCGATGCTCGACGCGTCGCCATCGGAGTCGAACTCGTCAACCTCCAATTCGGCCTCGACGGAGACGCCAAAATCCGTGCGACCGAGGTTTTTCACAGCGACTACCTGGGACGACTGTTCACCTTGGTCGACGAACTCCGCACCGACGAATAGGACTCGCTACACAGCGTCCTGATCCGAACGCGACACCACGGTCAGGCGAAAATCTCTGAGTGACAGCGTGAGTGCGGCCAACGCTGCAATCGCTACTCCACCGATCGGAAACACCAGCCACGGATCGCCGATGGTGGGGGTGAAGGTCGATGTGACAAGGTCGTCGCCGAGATACGGCACAAACACTGCGTCGGTCGCATACGTTTCGGCCATGTAGGCGTCCGTCGCTGTCCAGCCGAAGTCGGCTGCAGGAGGCGAGTTGATCTCGATACTCCACGGATGCTCCCACGACCAATCCCACGCGGCTTCGGTTGGTTGCGGTGGCCAGTGCGTCCAGGCGAGTGCACTGCCCGCTCCCAGTGCCGCGCCCACGACGATCAACAACACGAACAGGTGTACGCGGCTGTGCTGCCGATCCTGAACGATGCGCAGACCCGAATCGACGAGGAACGAGGCAGCCACGAGACCGATTGCTACCCCTGCTGCGACGAGATAGAGCGTCACGGGAAACCAACTCGGGCGGGCGTGGGTCACGCCCAGTTCCTGCGGATCGGCTACGGCGACATGCCACACCACCGCTGCGGCAGCACCTATCGACGCTCCGACGGCGGCCAGCACTGCCACGAGCGCTTTACCGGATGGCCTGTCCACGATCGGGACTCTACTCATGGCCTGTCCGGTCCATTCGAGTACTTGACCTGAAGCTTTGTCGAGGTTCTATCGTCGCTTTCATGAACACACTGAGACCCATGCAGCCACCCGAACTTCAGCCCATCGGATTCTGGACCGCACGCGCTGGCGACGCCATTCGAAATCGGATCCGCGCAGCACTGGCCGAGGTCGGTGTCAGCCAACCTGAATGGTGGCTTCTGCACCAGATCTCGCTGCATCCCGCGGGGGCCGATCGCGCCGAGACCGTCGAGAAGATCGGGCACAACGACACGCCGGAAGCAATCGTCGAGGCCATCGCGTCTGCACGGGACAAGGGTTGGATCATCGAATCGAATTTGCGCCTGACGTTCACCCCGAAAGGTGAAGCACAATTTCGGCGAGCCGCAGACGTTCAACAGATGCTGCAGGACGAACGCATGCAGGGAATCGGACAGGACGAGTACGTCACCACTATTCGAGTGTTGCAGCGAACGATCCAGAACGTCGGAGGCGACGCCTGGCATTGGTGACGGCACCAAAGCCAGGGGCGAATGTCGTTCGCCTACAACAGCCTCCGGTCAGCGCATCCGTGACACTCTTGAAATCACAATGCCGACAACCAATCCGAGTACCGCGCCCAGAGCAGGCAAACCGACGACGAGGGTGGCCAACTGCCCAGGCATACCCAGGAACTCCGAATACTGCGAATCGCCGCCCACGAATGCGTAATTGACTCGACGCGGCGCGGCGTCCCACAGGACGATACCGATCGACGCGATCAGCCCGAGTGAGAAGCCGATGAAGGTAGAGACCTTACGCATCCGAGCGCGCCTCGCGGGCCGCTGCGGCGAAAGCGGCCATACTCGGGAACTTCATGTCGACACTGTGTTCCTCGGATGGCTCCGGCGTTGCTCCCCAGCCGGGGCGATCGTGCCGCCGATCGATCCACACCGACGGGATGCCATGGCGCTTGGCAGGCACGTGATCGTGGAACAGACTCTGCGCGACGTGGAGTAGTCGTGATCGTGGGACACCCAACGTCTCGAGAAGTCCGTCGAGCGCGTCGAAGTGATTGTCCGCCGGCTTGTAGGCCTTGACGTCCTCGGCGGTGACGATGGCGTCGAACTGCACGCCGAGCCGACGGTTGCTCCCTGCGAAGCCGTCGCGATGCACATTGGACAGGATGACGAGCTTGTAGCTCTCGCCGAGGGACGACAACGCGTCGGCCGAGTCCTCGAATGCAGGCCAGTCCGGAACGGAAGCCCCGAGCGTGTCCGCCCACTCGGCCGAGACAGGTATTCCCAGCGTGTCACCGGTCCGCACGAAGGCGTCGGCAAGAATCCGAGGGTACAGAGCAGCGGGTGAATCACGCTGTGCCTGAGATTCGTTGATGCCGTAGACCGCAAGCAGTTCGTCGTCGGACAACGGCGAACCGGCTTCCTTTGCCCATGGCCTGAGCACCTCGAGGATGCCGGTTTCCCAATCGATCAGTGTTCCGTAGCAATCGAAGCTCAGGACGTCGTAGTCGGCGAGATTCATGTGGCCGGGCCTCCTTGCGAAAATTCGATGGCGGCCGATTCTTCGTGCCGATACCGTCTGCAGGTCATGAGCATCGTACTGCCCGTCATCTGCCCTCGCTTGTCCGGCTGTCGATGCGGACGCTGACCGACCGGCAAGCAAATCTACTGCGCGACAGAGTCTATCGGGCTGTTCACGTCGGTCCTGTATCCGAGCTGATCGACGGTAGAGTTCATCGCGACAGTCGATCGGCTGACGATGAAAGGCAGAACCCATGAATATGGGCAGGGACGACGAGGTGCGCAACGTCGTCGAAGCGCTGAACACGATCGAGAAGCCCTGGCAGCCTCACCGACTGGCCAGCATCAACGATTACGACGTCAAGGTGGTGAAGCTGCTCGGCGAATTCGTCTGGCACACACACCCCGACACCGACGAGATGTTCTTCGTCCACAGCGGAGAACTCACCATCCAGCTTCGCGACCGCGATGTCGTTCTCGGTCCCGGTGACGTCTTTGTGGTCCCAGCGGGCGTCGAACACTGCCCCGAAGCCGTCGAAGAAGTCTCTGCACTTCTGTTCGAGCGATCAGGCACCGTCAACACCGGCGATGCGGGCGGAGACCTGACCTCGCAGATCCGAGAGTTGTGACACGGATTCTGTTGCGGCCCGCCGTGGGATCCGACGCCGACTTCCTGTTCTCTATGGCATCGAATCCCGACGTCGTTCGATGGGTCGGGGACGGAAAGCCCTGGAGTAGAGAGTATTTCGATAGCCGGTTCTCGCGCGCCCTGAGCGCGAGGGACGCCCGAACGCCGGACGTACAGAGATGGTTCATCGGCACGAACGAGGATCGACACCCCGTCGGTCTGCTCAGCCTGATTCGACGGTCCGACCACTTCGAGGTCGGGTACTGGGTGCATCCGGCCCAGTGGGGTCGTGGCTACGCGGGCGAACTGATCGCTCTTGCGCAGGATCACACGGATGGTCTCCCGATGGCAGCGCGGGTTCACCGGGCGAACAGCGCCTCGCGTCGGGTGCTCGAGCGCGCCGGGTTCACACTGGTCGACGACGGTGATCCCATGACCTTCCGGTCTCCTCCGAGGCAGTGATTTCGGCTCGCCAGGTCCTGATGGGACGTGGCCGAACCGTAGTGCGGCCGGTCGTGACGCCCCGCACCATGGGTCGCATCAGGAACTCGTGCGGGAACCCGAGGTCGACAGCGCTGGCTGCGTACAGTATGTCGAGTTGGTATTCCTCGAAGGTGACGTCGAGGGCAGAGATGTTCTGCTGCAGTTGTTCCGGAGTACGTGCGCCGATCAACGAGCTGACGACGGACGGATGCCGAAGCGTCCACGCCAACGCCATCTGAGCAGGAGTCACGTCGAGTTGGCGAGCGAACCCCGACAACCGTGTCCGCGATCGCGAGCCCCCGCGCAGTCAGCGTTTCCGCTCGACCTCGCATGATCGCGTCGAGTACCCGCCGGCGCATCGGAACCCGGCACCGCGAGGTCCGCCGCGGTGTACTTGCCGGTCAGCACTCCACCGCCCAGCGGTGCCCAGGGAATGACGCGTCTGCGATCGATGAACTCGACCGCCTGCGCTCTCGTCAACGGCACCGGCACCTTCGCACCATCTGAATCCGACCTTTCGCGGCACGGGAAGTCGAGACTCCGGTGATGCACTGCTCCTATCGTTTGGGACAGAACGAAGGAAGGTCACCGGCACATGCTCGAACGATGGAACGCGGCACTCGACCACATCGAGAACAATCTCGACCGCGAGATCGATGCGGGGGAGCTCGCTCGCATCACGCTGACATCCGAATACCACTTCAGACGCGTGTTCTCGGCACTGGCTGGATTGCCTCTGTCGCACTACATCCGGCAACGCCGCATGACATTGGCAGCAGCAGACATTCTCGACGGTACAGCGGTGCTCGACGTCGCGACCAAATACGGCTACACGGCAGACGCATTCACCCGCGCCTTCCGAGACCTACACGGCATCACGCCATCTCAGGCCCGCCGACCCGGAGCAGTCCTTCGTTCCAGACAAGCCGTGACATTTCACCTGACCATCGAAGGACGAAGCACCATGCGATACCGCATCACCGAACTGCCGGCATTTCACATCGTCGGCAAATCCACCCGAATCCCACTGCGGTTCCGCGGCGAGAACACCGCAATGACCGAATTCCACCGTAGCCTCGCCCCTGGCACCGGGGAAAAACTACTCGAACTGGCAGACCTGCCCGAACTTCCTGACATCCTCTTCGTCAGCGACGGCTTCGAACCCGAACGCGAAGACGGCAGCCTCTTCGACTACTACTTTGCCGTTGCAAGCACTTCGGCTGAAACATCCGACTGGGACACCCTCTCAGTGTCCGCATCGACCTGGGCGGTATTCGAGACGAGCAGCGACACCGCACTCGCCCCCGCACTCCAACAACTCTGGGCCGACGCCTTCAGCGAATGGTTCCCCTCCAACCCCTACGAAACAACCCCGGGACCGGAAATCCTGACCGTCAAAGAAGCCTCCCCCGACTGGACCTCGGGAGCGGGAGAACTCTGGATTCCAGTCCAACGAAGCCACTAGCCGTCCCTCGCTCCTCCCCTCTCGTCGCGGCCCACCATGTTCACTCAATGTGACATTCAGTGGCCTTTTCGGGGGTCAATGTCACATCGAGTGGACTGGATCAGGTGTCAGGCGATCGATTGGCCGTAGACGTGTGTCACCGAGATGGTCACCAGTACTCGTCGGTCGGCGACCATGACGGCTCGGTATTCGTTCCAATCGGGGTGCTCGCCGGCGGCGGCGCGGAAGTAGTCCACCAGGGCATCGACTTCGGGGCTGTCGGGTGACGATCCCGGGCCGGTGAGGGTGACGGTTCCTTCCGCTGTCGCCCATGCTGTGCCGTCGGCACTGGTCACTTCGAGCGCGGCGCGAGGGTCTCGACGTAGATTCGCCGTCTTCGCTCGCCCTTCGGTGACCGAGATCGTGATGGTGCCGGCTGCCCGGTCGTAGAACGGCGTCACCGGTGACAGCTGCGGTAATCCGCTGGACTTGATGGTGGCCAGCACGCCGATTCTGCTCTGCTCGAGAAGGTCGTGTGGGTCGAAGGCGCTCGCGGTCATGGCTTCTCCTCGGGTCGAGTGGACAGGTCGGCGGCGTAAGCCCCGACTGCTCGCCGATATTTGCCGAGCACCGGTTCCGCTGCCTGCAACGCGTTACGTAGTGCGAGTTCGTGTTCTCCCAGGTCCCAGAATGCCAGGGCAATGAATGCGTCACGCGCAGCGACGTATTCGTTCGAGAACTCGGCATCCTGCAGCACCTGCACTGCTTCGTGAGGACGCCCGACGTTGCGCAACGAGCTCGCAAGTTGGATACGAGCCTGGTGCTCCCTGTCTGTATCCAGCCCGGCCGACAGGGACGCTTCGTACAACGGCACCGCCGCCTCTTCGTCGCCCAGAAAGTCCTCCAGCGACGCACGCTCGAACAGCACGCGAGCATCCGAGTACGACGCGATCGCAAGCAGATGGTCCAACTGAATTCGCATCCGCAGTGGATCGGAGTCGTCCGCGTTACGCCAGAACGCCGCTAGCGGGTCCACGATGCGTCCCGCTGCTGCAGCTCGTTCGTCGAGTGCACCGTACCTACTCGAACAGGTGCTGTCGTCACGCTCTCCATCGTCGCAGACCCGGCCTAGTCTCGACGGATGGATGTGGAGCTGTCACTGCTCAAGCTACTGGTGGAGATCGACCGTTGCGGGTCCATGACGGCCGCGGCCGAACGGCTCACGTACACCCCATCGGCGGTGTCCCAGCAGGTCAAACGACTCGAGGCCGTCGTCGGCACGCCCGTCCTCGAGCGACATGCGCGTGGAGTGCGACTCACCGAAGCCGGTCGTCTCGTGGCCGGGCGAGCTGCGGCCATCGACACGCAATTGTCGGCCCTGCGCGCCGATCTCGACGATCTGCTCGATGCGCGCAGTGGCAACATCACCCTCGGCGTCTTCCCTTCCTTCGCTGCGTCCCTCCTACCGGACGTCATGGCCGCATTCCGCTCGGCGCACCCGGGTATCGACCTGCGAATACGGTCGTCGAGGCTGCGCGACCTGCACGCCATGCTGCTGGGCCGTGAAGTCGACCTGTCCCTGGCATGGGACTACCCGGAATTGCCGATGGTGGTCGACGATGTCGAGACCGAAGTCATCGCCGACGACGCCACCGTCCTTCTGGTTCCAGCGGGTTGGTCGCGCAGAGGTCCGCTCCTCCTCGAATCACTCGAAGACGAACAGTGGATCGTCCGCGCATCGCAGCATTCCATCACCACGATGTTCCGATCAGCCTGCCTCAAAGCTGGTTTCGAGCCGAAGGTACTGGTCGAGTCCAACGACTACATGGAATCTCAGGCAATGGTTGCTGCAGGGCTGGGACTCACCGTGGCACCGTCCATGACCACTCGATACCTCCGCGAAGGCGTCGAGTCCATTGCCTTGAACGAGTTGTCCCGGCGACGAATCCTGCTGTGCCGCCTCGGACATCGGACGCCGTCCCCTGCATCGGATGCCATGCGAGCCGTGCTCGTCACGCTCTTCTTAGCTGTGAATTCTACTTAATTCTTATGTAAGAAATGATCTCTGGTCTTCACGCTGATCAAGCGGCAAGGTATGCCACAGGTCACAACGGTGGCCTAGTCCGCAACGGTGCGGACGTGAACACCTGGAGACATCGTGACTACCGGACACCCAGCCCACGACCCTGACAACACCGTCGAACTGGTGGTTCTCGCCGGCGACGGCATCGGTCCCGAAATCAGCGCGGCGACGGCCTCGGTTGTCGAAAGAGCTCTCGGACAACACGGGATCACCGCCTGCTTCACCGACGGAACCATCGGTTTCGACGCGCTTCACGCATCGGGGACAACGATGCCCGACGCCATCGTCGACCTCTCACGTGCAGCCGACGGCGTCATCCTCGGCCCTGTCTCGCACCTGGACTACCCACCGACTTCGGAGGGTGGCGTCAACCCATCGGGAATTTTGAGGCGAAAGTTGGATCTCTACGCCAACATTCGTCCCGCCAGGACCGTCCCGGCCCTGCCGAATCCGCTCGGCAAGAGCTTCGACCTGGTGATCGCCCGGGAGAATACCGAAGGTTTCTACGCCGACCGCACCATGTTTGCTGGTGGCGGTGAGTTCATGCCCACCGCGGACCTGGCGCTTGCCATACGAAAGGTGACTCGTCACGGTTCCGAACGCATCGTGCGTCGAGCGTTCGAGCTGGCACGGACTCGTCGATCGAAAGTCACTGTGGTGCACAAGGCCAACGTCCTCAGGCTGAGCGACGGACTGTTCCTAGAGGCGGCCAGGGCCGTCCGACAGCACTTCCCCGACGTCGACTACGAAGAGCTCCTGGTCGATGCAGTCGCCGCGCTGCTCATTCGTCGACCGGAGTCCTTCGACGTCATCGCCACCACCAATATGTTCGGGGACATCCTGTCCGACGAGGCAACCGAACTCTCGGGCAGCTTGGGGCTGGCGGCATCACTCAATGTCGGTGACACGCATGCCGTCGCGCAAGCCCAACACGGCTCGGCTCCGGACATTGCGGGCCAGGGCATTGCCAATCCGGCGTCGTTGATCGGCTCCGCCGCAATGCTTCTGAACTGGATAGGACAACGCCGCGGCGACGCACGATTGACCGCAGCAGGCCAATCCATTCATCGAGCCGTCGACAGCGCCGTTGGCAGTCCCGAGACCCGCACGGCGGACTTGCACGGGTCCGCAACCACCCAGCGTTTCACGCAAGCGGTGATCGAGCACATCGAATCGGAGCGCTGAATCATGTTGGCACTTCTCGGATTCGTCTCTCTTGCATCCTTCATGCTGGTGGTCATCAAGAAATGGGCGATCGCCCTGGTTGCCGTCGTCACCATCCCCATCGTGGTCCTGTTGATCAGTGGACAGGGGGCAGCACTTCCGGACATGGTGGCGGAGGGCATCGAAACCGTCGCTCCCACCGCAATTCTTCTACTGTTTGCGGTTCTGTACTTCGGAATCATGATGGATGCCAAACTGTTCGACCCCATTTCACGCGGAATCATCCGATTGTCCGGTGGAGATCCCGTCAAAATCTGAGTCGGCACAGCAGTTCTCGCACTTCTCGTCGCACTCGACGGTGACGGCACGACGTCGTACATGATCATTTGCTCTGCGTTTCTCCCGATCTATCGAAAACTCGGAATCAATCCGCTGGTGATCGCCACGATCGCGACGATGGCTCTCGGGACCATATCCGGCACCACCCCGTGGGGTGGGGCTGCGACCCGGGCGATCAGCGTATTGCAGATCGACGCCACCGACTACTTCGTGCACATGTTGCCGGCAATGCTGCTGATGTCAGCGGCTATCGTCGGGCTTGCATATCTGTTGGGCCGCAGCGCACGCAAGAAGATTTCCCCGGAACGCATCGCCGAAGTCACCGCGCACGTGTCCTCCGGCGCGCACAAGGAGGGCTCGGATGGAACACTCCTGACGAAGGCAACCTGGCGAACCTGGGTGAATGCAGCACTCACGGTCACCCTGCTGGTGCTGCTGGTGTTGGGAGTGGCAGACCTACTGGTGCTCTTCATGCTCGGTTTCATCATCGTGCTGATCGTCAACCACCCCAAGCCCTCCGATCAGGGCGACGTGATCCGATCGCATGCTGCCAACGCCGTCCCCGTCGTCATACTGGTCCTCGGTGCCGGCGTATTCACCGGCATCCTCACCGAGACCGGTATGACCACCGCCATGGCCGACGCGCTGATCTCACTGATTCCGGACGGTTCCGAAGGCATGATCCCTGCCGCAGCCGCGCTGATCGGAATCCCGCTGAGCTTCTTCATGGCAAACGACGCCTACTTCTTCGGGATCGTGCCGGTACTCGCGGAATCGGCTGCGCAATATTCCATCCCACCCGAGGAAATGGCTCGCGCTGCGGTGATCGGCCAGATGGCCCACTCGATCGGACCCGCATCGGCACCGTTGTGGGTGCTGCTCGGCCTGGTGCGTGCCTCGTTGGGCGACTTCCAACGCTTCGCATTCCTGTGGGTGCTGGCCGCGTCGCTGATGTATATCGGCTTCGCAATACTGACCGGTGCCATCACGGTAGGTCTGTGAATTACAGTGCTGCTACGAATTCGATCCGATTGCCCACGCCGTCGCTGGTATGGAACCGTCGTCGGCCCGGGATCTCCTCAGGGTCGGCCCAATTCACTGGGTAGCCGGCAGATGTCAACGCCGCAGCAGTCGCATCGACATCGACGACGAATGCCGGGTGCGCCTTCAGCGCCGGGCGAAAGTCGTTCTCGATGCCGACATGTACCTCGCCATCTGGGCCGCCCACTCCCGGCACGCAAAACCAACAGCCGCCGCGGACCGCCAACAGCGGCGGCTTCGCGATCTCTTGCCAGCCGAGAGCACCAGAGTAGAACTCCCGCTCGCGGTCTTCGCCGCCCGCCGGACAAGCGACTTGCACGTGGTGAATCATCGAACGAACGTACCGCCATCTCGATTGACACGCCGGTGAACGGTAGGCAAACGTATGGGCATGCAACTGAGATTTCTGGCCGGCATCTCGACGGCCTTCGCATTCAAGCTCCTGCTGATGCGAGCGCTGACACTCAAGCTGCAGCGAGACATCGAAGCACTGAACAACGGCAACTACCGCCCGCTCCTGTCGTCCTTTCATCGAGACGCAGTGCTCAAGTTCGCCGATGGTGACAGCCGCTGGTCGGGCACACACCGCGGCCGCCCGGCCATCGAAAAATTCTTCCAGGACTTCGTCGCTGCCGGAATCAAAGGCCAGATCACCGAAATCTACAGCGGCGGCGCACCCTGGCGTATGACCCTGCTCGCCCGCTTCGACGACCAGGCCCACGCAGCCGACGGCACCCAGATCTACAACAACCGCACAGTGCTGCTGGTCCGCACGAGCTGGGGAAAAATCATCTCGCAAGAAGACTTCTTCGAGGACACCACACGCCTCGACGCATTCGAGAAGAAACTGCGGCAACTCTAAATTTGCCCGGCATTCGGCTCGGTGCATCACTTCCGCCGGTACTCGATGTGACATCCAGTGGCCTTTTCGGGGGTCAATGTCACATCGAGTGGACCCCAGGGGAAGAAGGGGCGGGGCGGCGATAGGTCACCTGTGGGTAATTGTCGGCATTCGTGACGCTGGCGTGCACGTTGTATACCGTGCGCACCAGGTGTTCGGTGATCACTTCGTTCGGGGTTCCCGATGCCACGATGGCACCGTTGTTCAGGACGATGATGCGGTTGCAGAACATGGCGGCGAGGTTGAGGTCGTGGAGGGCGATGTAGCTGCTCAGGGGTAGGCCTGCGACGAGGGTGAGGATGTCGAGTTGGTGTTGGATGTCGAGGTGATTGGTCGGCTCGTCGAGCAGTAGTTCGGTGGGTTGTTGGGCGAGTGCGCGGGCGATCTGGACTCGTTGGCGTTCGCCGCCGGAGAGGGTGTGCCATCGTCGGGTGGCTTTCGATGCCATGGCGGTGTCGGTGAGTGCTCGTGCGATGGCGGCGTCGTCGTCGGATGCGTCGCCGCCGAGGATGCCGTGATGTGGGATGCGGCCTAAGCGGACGACGTCGCGGACGCTGATGTCGACGTCGGTGTCGGAGTGTTGGTCGACCATTGCCACGCGTCTGGCGATGCGTCGTCGACGCAGTGTTCGGAGGTTGTCTCCGTCGAGCAGCACGTCGCCGCTGTCGGGGGCGACGATGCCGGCGAGAATGCGCAGCAGTGAGGATTTGCCCGAGCCGTTGGGGCCGATCAGACCGATGGTCTCGCCGGGTTCCGGCGCGAAGCTGATCCCGTCGAGAATCGGATGCCCACCACGGGTCCACCGAAGGTCTTCGGCGTGCAGTGTCATCGGGACCTCCGTAGCCGAAAGAGAATGAGCGCGAAAGCCGGGACGCCGATGAGTGCGGTGACCACTCCGACGGGAATTTCCTGTGGCGCGAACACCGTTCGGGCGATCGTGTCGACCCAGACCATGAAGATTGCGCCGATCACCACCGTCGTCGGGAGCAGTCTTCGGTGGCGCGCGCCGACGAGGAAGCGGGCGGCATGCGGGAGCACCAGTCCTACGAATCCGATGGCTCCGGCGGCACTGACGAGGGCGGCCGTGATCAGTGCGGTGATGACCAGCAACAGAATTCGGACATATCTCACCGGAACGCCGAGCGATGCGGCCGCGTCGTGCCCGAAAGTGAAGGCATCGAGGGCAGAGGTGTTGAACAGGCACACCACCATTCCCAACAGTGCCACACCGCCGCACAATGCCACGTCTGTCCAGTCGGCACCGCTCAGGGAGCCGAGCAACCAGAACAGCACTCCCCTAGTTTGTTCGGCATCTGCCGAGGAGATGACGATGAACGACGTCAGAGCCGAGAACAGTTGTGTCCCGGCCACTCCCGCGAGTACGACGCGGTCGTTGCCGCCGCCCGCACCTGCGGCGAGCAGCATCACCAGGACGAACGACAACAGCGCTCCGGCGAACGCCCCGGTGGACAGCGACAGCGCGCCGCCGCCTACGCCGAGTACTGCGACGACGACGGCACCGGTGGATGCGCCCGACGAAATACCCAGCACGAACGGGTCGGCCAACGGGTTGCGCAACAGCGATTGCATGATGGCACCGCACAGCGCGAGACCTGCGCCGCAGATGGCCGCGAGCAACGTTCGTGGCAACCTCAACTGCCAGACGATACCGTCCTCGATACGGCTCACTTCGGCCGCGCCGATCCCGATGTGCCCCAGTATCACTCGATACACATCGGATACCGACACACTGGCGGGACCGACCGTCACGGCCACGCCGATCGAGAGCACCAACACCACGAGGCCACCGAGCAGAAGCGGGATCAGCAATCCGCGATCGGTCCGGCTCATGGGGTGGTCGGTCCCCAGTTCTGCAGAGCCGCTGCAACTTTCTCGACCCCGTCGATCGTGCGGATCGATGGGTTGAGGTCGGCACCGTTGACGACGATGTACCGCTTGTCCTCGACGGCGGTGAGCCGACTGGTGACGGAATTCGATTCCAGGAAGGCGATCTTGCTGTCGAGAGCATCACCGGCGATGCTCCGCCGGCTCAGGTCGGCGAGAACGAGCGCGGTGGGATCGCGATCGAGGACGCTTTCCCAATTGACCTGTGGCCATTCGTCGGTGGTGTCGGCGTAGATGTTCTGGGCACCGACGGAGTCGGTGATGATTCCCGACGACCCACAGCATCCGGCCATGTACGGGGTATCGGTGTCGGCGAACCAGTACGCCAACGTCACACCCGAGGCGTCGACGGCTCCCGATGCTTTCGCGAAGCGATCCTGCAGCTCGCCGACAAAGCGTTCGCCGCGATCACGCACGTCGAAGATGGCTGCGAGGTCGCGAATCTCCTGGTAGACGGTCTCGATCTCGAGCGGCGTCGTACGCGCGCCGTCGGAGTTGACACTGTCGTCGGTCTTGCCGTTGCAGTCGGTGGGAGAGAGGTAGCTCGGCACACCGAGCTGCTCGAACTGGTCCCTGTCGGCTACTCCTCCGGGCCCGAGAGTGCCGCCGAACGACGCGGACACGAAGTCGGGCTCGGCGTCGAGCACCACCTCGAGCGAGGGTTTGTTGTCCGCCAACCTGGGCACCTTCGCGTTCTCGGATTCGAGGTTTGCGCGGACGGGGTCGGTCCAGGTGGCGGTGCCGACCATCCGGTCGGCGAGGCCGAGCGAAAGAAGAATTTCGGTCGAACCCTGATTCAACGACACCGCACGCTGAGGCGGGGCGTCGACGACGACGTCGCGGCCGCAATTGTCGATCGTCAGCGGATAGTTTCCGGTGGTCGGGGTGGCCGCGTCGGTTGTCGCAGTAGACGAACAACCGGCGAGAACGAGGATCGAGACAGCGCCTAGGACGGCGAGAGTGGTGCGCATCGTGAAGAGCTTCCTGCTGAGGGCTCGTGTCGCGGAGCCGCGGATGGAGGTGAATCACGACGTCCGAGCATTCGGACTTCGAGCTCTCACCCGTCACCGTTGCGCGCCAGCTCCGGAATTGCACCGGATTCCCTCGTTCGTCGCATGCTGACCCTATCGTGCGGGGGACCTCGACGGTCAGCGTGTCGCTGCGCCCACCGGCTCCTGGGCGTAGCTGCGCGGAAAGGTGGTGCGTGCCAACACGACTACGATCATCGCGGCGGCGACGAGCACCGTCGCAGCAGCCGTGACGGCCACGATGCCGCTGAGGTCGATCACCACGCCGCCCACCAGGGCTCCCGTGGCGATCGCCAACTGGAAGGCAACGACATAGATCGCCGACGCCTTGTCCGCATCAGCCGGCGCCGCTCTGACCACCGCCGATTGGATGCACACCGGGAGGGTGGTGAATGCCAGTCCCCACAAGGCGATCGCACCGACGGCGAACACGGCCAAGCTGCCCGGCGCTCCGATCACGGTGCACCAGAGAACTGCAACCGCAGCGGTCACTGCGCCCAGGGCGGCGATGGTCGAGTACCGAGGCCACCGGTCGTAGGTTCTGCCGATCACCCAGATTCCGATCACTCCGAACAGCCCGTACAACATCAACATCAGAGTCA
This sequence comes from Rhodococcus sp. 14-1411-2a, assembly GCF_002259485.1. Lineage (GTDB taxonomy): Bacteria > Actinomycetota > Actinomycetes > Mycobacteriales > Mycobacteriaceae > Rhodococcoides. The sequence continues at coordinate 124,592 of NZ_NPGA01000012.1, read as the reverse complement.
GAGTGGTGCCGGCCGACCCGATGGCACGGTCGACGATCACCGAGAAATAGGTGTACGCGGCAAAATGACCGAGAACAGCCAGGAACGTCACTGCGCACAGAACGGCCAGGGTGCCGTCGAGCACCCGCGGTGTCTTTTTCGTCTCCGACGCCGCCCGGGTGACCGGTAGTGCCGGGAGGACGAAATAGAGCGCCACCGCGATTGCTGCGGCGACGACACCGAGAATCGTTGCGGCCGTCCGCCATCCGAACCATTGGCCGAGGGCAGCGGTGAGTGGGTTGCCGGCAACCAACGCCAGCGAGGTACCGGCGTACACCGTCGCGATGGCCTTGCCCTGCTTACCCGGTAGCGCAAGCGATGCCGCGACCGGCGCGACGACAGCCCAGAAGACGCCATGCGTTGCCGCGCAGAGCATTCGGGAGATCACCAGCATCGGATATCCGACCGATACCGCCGAGAGGAGTTGCGAGAGTGCCAGTGCGGCAACGGTGATGACGACGAGACGCCGTCGGGGCCACTCACGTACGAACCGGATCAGCGGCATCGTCATCACGGCAACGCCGTACGCGTAGAACGTCAGCAGGAGACCAACGGCGGATTCGCCGACACCGAGGTCGCCGGAGATTTCGGGGAGCAACCCCACGGGCAGTGTTTCCGCAGTGACGTAGATGAATGCGGCTGCGGCGAGCACCAGCAGTTTCGGTAGCGGCGACGACATGCTGTGTATCGTTACACACAATCCGTACAGCGCGCTACAGTGGGCCGGTGAACACTCGGGTGACCATGGCTGACGTCGCAGCGTCCGCGGGCGTGTCCACCATGAGCGTCTCGTACACCTACAACCGACCGAGCCGGGTATCGGCGGCCACACGCGATCGGGTGTACGAGGCAGCCGCCACCCTCGGATACGCCGGTCCCAACCGCACGGCCCGGTCGCTGCGCAGCGGAAGGCACAACAGCATCGGCGTCGTCCTCGGCGAGAAGCTCACCTATGCATTCGAGGATCCCCAGGCTCGACGTTTTCTGTCCGGTATCGCCGAAGCATGTCTGGACGCCGACACCGCGCTGGTCATGCTGCCGAACCTGCACCGCGACACCGACAATGCACGCATCCGAGACGCACAGGTCGACGGGTACGTCGTGTGGACCACCGAGACGGACGACCCCCTGCTCGACGTGCTCGTCGACACCGGCAGGCCGACGTGCATCCAGGGCGGGCCCGACCATCCCGGCCTGAACTGGATCACCATCGACGACCGAGCGGCAGCCGAAACCATTGCCACCGTCGCGTTGAACAGCCGATCTCGCCCTGCCGTCGTCGCTCTCCGGCCCGATACCCGACGCGAATCGACGATCGTGCGTGGCGCGGACGCGTCGGACATTTCGATGCCGGTGACCCGAGCACGTCTCGAAGGCTATCGGGACGCCTGTGTGCAATTCGGACTCGACTGGTCGACGGTTCCGACACTGTTCACCACCGACAACGCCCGCGCAGAAGGCGACCGAGCTGCGCGACTGTTGTTGCAGGACAATGCCATCGACACATTGCTCGTGATGAGCGACGAACTTGCCCTCGGAGTGCTCGACGCCGCGGCCGCATCCGGAATCGACGTTCCGGAGCAACTGGCCGTCACCGGATGGGACGACTCCCCCGCCGCAGCCGACGCCGGATTGACCACCGTCGCGCAGTCGCTGTTCGATCAGGGCCGGTCGGCGGCCCGGTGGGTTCTCGGACTCAGCGACACCGTGGACGATGCGATCTGGAGCATCGAAAGACGATTGTCGACAGGACGCGCAAATGGCCGACAAACCAAGGAGAGCATGATCTAATAGCTCCATAAAAGGGGATGTTCCCTGTTTATGGCGCTGAACCAGACTCGTGGGCTAGTATCGCTCGTGGCTATCCGGCCATGAGGGGGAACAATGAGCCGAGAGCACGACGCGCCGCCCCGTCATGTCGCCGCTGTGTCCGGAACCGCATCCGGAACTGCGGCCCAGCGCGACGCGTTGACCGGACTCCCTAACCGCGACGAGATTCTTGCCCTCATCACCGCCGAGCTCGAAGGACGCACCCCGGGTCGCCAGTTCAGTGTCCTGCTGGTCGACATCGACGGATTCCGAGAATTCAACGACGCCCTCGGCCCCGCACAGGGCGACGACCTGCTGTGCATGATCGCCGATCGCCTCCTTGCCTCCACCCGCCCCGGCGACACCATCGGCCGACTCACCGGCGACGAATTCGTCGTCATCGCCCGAGGCTCCCACTCCATAGCCGCGCGCGCCCTGGCCGCCGGTTTCGCGAGCATCTTCGAGCCCGCCTTCGAGCTCGGCGACCGCCAACTCACCCTCACAGCCAGCGTCGGAGTCGCCTCCAGCACCGACACCGACATCAGCGCCACCCAACTGGTTCACAACGCCGCCGCAGCAATGCATGCCGCCAAAGCCGTCGGACGCAACGAACACCACGTCTTCACCGACGAGCTGCACCACACCAACCGCACCCGACTCGAACTCATCGAACGACTGCGCGGCATCGCCATGGTCGAGCGCGAACTGACGATGGTCTACCAACCCATCGTCGAGCTCACGACAGGAACGGTCGTCGGGGCCGAAGCACTCATCCGATGGAACCACCCCGAACTCGGCCTACTGATGCCCGACACCTTCATCCCCCTCGCCGAGGACGCCGACCTCATCGTCCCACTGAGCATGTGGATTCTCGCCGAGGTCGCGCACACCATCGCCGACTGGCAGACCCGCAACATCCACCTCCAAGTGGGCGTCAACATCAGCCCAGCCCACTTCGCCACCGGAAGCCTCGCCACCGACGTCATCGACATCGTCGACACCTACGGCATCCAACCCGGCCGGCTCGCCCTCGAACTCTCCGAATCACAGACACTGCACGACCTCGACGCCGTCCACTACCAACTGCGCGACGTCCAACGCCACGGCGTCCTCATCGCCATCGACGACTTCGGCTCCGGCTTCTCCTCCCTCGAACGACTCGCCACCCTCCCCGTCGACACCCTCAAGATCGACAAATCGCTGACCCAACACCTCGACAGCGACAACCTGCACCGACGCCGCGCCATGACCACACTCTGCACAGCCCTCGTCGACGTCACCACCACCCTCGGCAAAGACACCGTCATCGAGGGAATCGAGACACCGGAACAACTCCAGGTCTGCACCGACATGGGCGTAACCTTCGGCCAAGGACACCTACTCGGACGCCCCATGCCCGTTGCGGCACTCGAACAATTCATCACCCGACACAGCACCCACAGCGAATCCGCATAACCCGAGGAACCGAACGTGAAGATCGACAACGAAGTCCAACGCTTCACCGACGCACCCCGAGCCCAACTCTCCACCATCAACCCCGACGGCACACCACACCTGGTACCGATCGTCTTCGCCGTCGCCCCCACCGGCGACCGCATCTACACCGCCATCGACTGGAAACCCAAAACAACCCGAAAACTCCAGCGCCTCGACAACATCCGCGCCGACCCCGCCGTCAGCCTCATCGTCGACCACTACACCGACGACTGGTCCCAACTCTGGTGGATCCGCGCCGACGGAAGCGCCCACATCGCCGAAACCTCCAGCGCCGAAAGCACATCGGCCACCGACGCCCTGGTCGCGAAATACAGTCAATACAAAAACAACAGACCCGAGGGTCCAGTCATCATCATCGACAAACTGTCCTGGCGATCCTGGTCGGCTTCCTGACCCCGCCCCTGCCCCTGCCCCCTTTGACCACTCAATGTGACATTCGGTGGCCTTTTCGCCCGTCAATGGCACATCGAGTGGACTGCGGGCGGGTGACAGTGCAATGAAATTCGATGGCCAGTTGGATGCATTGTTGACACACTGCTGACCATGCACGACGCGCCTTCCGAACGGATTGTGACCGATCGCCTCGTCATTCGTCGCGAGGAGTCCGACGATGCCGGTGCTGTTGGCGACGTGATCGGCCGCAATCTCGTTCACCTTTCGCCCTGGATGGGGTGGGCGACGGAAGAAGCTGCACGAACGTCGGCGCAACTCGCTCGTATCGCCGACGCCGTCGAGCAGTGGGATGCCGGGAAGATGTTCGACTACGGAATCTTCGACCTCGAAGGCGGCGCATTTTTGGGCAAGATCGGGATGCATCGCCGAATCGGCCCGCACGGAATCGAATTGGGTTACTGGCTCGACTCCCGGGCCGAGGGACGTGGGGTGATCAGCGAGGCCGTCGCGGCGCTCATGCGGGAGGCTTTGAGGCTGGACGGAATCATCCGAGTTGAAATTCATTGTGATGCAGCGAATCTCAGAAGTCAGGCCATACCCAGACGGCTTGGCTTCGTTCTGGACAGGATCGAGGATCAACCGATCACCGCTGCGTCCGAGACCGGCGAGCACATGGTCTGGGTGTATCAGCCCGACCGGCGATAAGCCTGATCCGCTCGCGGTCGGACCGTGACGTTCGGTCGCGGTCGAGCCTTGGCCTGCTCGTAGCGCGCCCGAAGGTCGGCCAATACGCGTTCCGGATCATCCCGAATATCACTCGGCAGATGTGTCACCACGATGAGGCCGGCATTCTGCGCTCGTTCACGACGCGCCACCGTCGCCTTGTGTGCCGCAGGCGAGAGGTGGTGCTCCAGCGAATCGATCTCCCAATCCAATGCCACGTCGTCGAGCCAATTATCGGCGATCAACAGAAACTTTCCCCGCTCGTCGTGGACGACCACGTTGTGCTGCATCGGCGGAAGTCCACTGCGCGCGTACAGCTTCTGGGCCTGGGCTTCGGCAACGGAATGCGCGCCGGCTGCCAACTCCCGCAACACCCGTCGTGGCATCGCCGTTCCTCGTGTACTACCGGCGTCGAGCTCCTTCATGATCTCATCCACGGTGGCCGCGCCTCGCTGCACGACGTTGGCAATCAGCGCCATGCACTGCTCGGCATTCTTCATTCGCCGAACCGCATCGCACAAGCACCGAACGATCGGCGCAACGCGGAGTCCCGACTTCAACTCCGCCGTCGGCATTCGCCACGTTCGCTCCACCACAGCGAAGCTCACGGACTTCCGATGTTGCGGCTCGGGAATCAGGGCGAAAGTCTCTTCCAACGAGCCCGACGTGCCCAATCCATGCAACGCCAACCCTGCCCGACCGCTGATGACAGCATCTTTGCCGCAGTAGATTGCCACCGCGGTGGCGCGCTCCATCGGCGTCAGCGAGCGATTCTTCAAGAACACCAACCCAGGTAGTGCCCGTGACCAGCTGCCGTCCGGCTGGGTGCGTCGAACAATTGTCTTCGACGCCACCCCGAGCTCGAGGAGATGCGCTGTCCTCATGAAACCGCGATCGGACGCAGCCGCAATCACCTTCGCATCGATTCGTGCTCCACCCCGCTTCATGCCCTTGATGATGCACAATCCAGGCACCCCGAATCCGACCCGACGATGGGGAACACATTGCCCTGTGGATAACTGGTGCCCTGTGGACAACCTCCGCCCAGGAGTGCCCCACCGAGATCGAATGCACTCGGCAAGCCGCTGCCCGCACTCGACCCGGGGTCCACTCGATGTGCCATTGACTGGCGAAAAGGCCACTGAAGGTCACATTGAGTGAGCGGGGGTGCGGGCAATGGACACCTGACTCGCGTTGGCGGGGATACCGTCTACGTTGCACAAGTGCATTCTGACTTCGGGAGTGAGATATGACGGCGACAGCGATTTCCTCGGAGCGGTCCGGGTCCATGGTTCCGCGGTCGTTCGTGCCACCCGCGCGCGGTCGGTTGAGTGAGGTGCCGCATATCGCCGGGCTGGTGCTCGGCGTGTTCGCGGTGTTGTTGTTTCTGTGGAGTCTGTCGCCCACTCTTCGTTATCTGGTTCATGTTCCTCGCGAGTACGTGGACAACTACTACTTCGATGCGCCCGATACGAGTTTGTCGTGGGCGCTGGTCGTCGGGTTGTTGGCTGCAGCGTTGGCGAGTCGTAAGCGCATTGCGTGGTGGTTGCTGACGGTCTATCTGGTGTTGTTGGCGATCATCAATGTCGTCGAGGGCATCCAGGACGGGAACGTCAACTCGTGGGTTGCGCTGGCTGTCCATGTCGTCGTGACGGGGGTGTTGATCGCTGCGCGCAAGGAGTTCTACACGCGGGTGCGTCGCGGTGCGTTGTGGAAGGCGCTCGGGGTGCTCGTCCTCGGAGCGGCCGTCGGGACGCTCATCGGCTGGGCGCTGGTTGCGTTGTTCCCCGGGTCGTTGCCGGAGAGTCAGACGTTCCTGTGGGCGTTCAATCGTGTGACGGCGTTGGCGACGGTGGACAACGAGCAGTTCGACGGCAGGCCGAACGGAATCGTGAACACGGCGTTGGGGTTGTTCGGAGCGTTGGCGTTGCTGGGGGCGATCGTCACGTTGTTCAGGTCGCAGCGGTCGAGCAATGCGCTCACCGGTCGCGACGAGTCCGCCCTGCGAGGTCTGCTCGACAAGTGGGGCTCCGACGATTCCCTCGGCTACTTCGCCACCCGCCGCGACAAGGGCGTCATCTTCGCCACCAGCGGCAAGGCTGCAGTGACGTATCGCGTCGAGGTCGGGGTGTGTCTGGCCAGTGGTGACCCGATCGGCAATCCCGAGGCCTGGCCGCATGCCATCTCGGAATGGCTGGACCTGGCCGAGAAGTACGGCTGGACCCCAGCTGTCATGGGGGCCAGCGAGATCGGGGCCACCGCATACAAGCGGGCCGGCCTGAGCGTCCTCGAACTCGGCGACGAAGCAATCCTCAAAACCAAAGATTTCAACCTCAATGGACGCGAGATGCGCCCCGTGCGTCAGGCGGTCAACCGGGCTCGCAAAGCGGGTGTCGTGGTCACCGTGCGTCGTCATCGGGATATTTCGTCGGAGGAGATGTCGGAGATCATTGCCTGCGCGGATGCGTGGCGCGATACCGAGACCGAGCGCGGTTTTTCTATGGCGTTGGGCCGGCTGGGTGACCCTCTCGACGGCGATTGTCTTCTGGTGCAGGCGGTTCAGGGTGAGAAGGTGATCGGCGTTCTCTCGCTGGTGCCGTGGGGACGTACCGGTGCGTCGCTGGATCTGATGCGGCGGGATCCGGCATCGCCCAACGGGGTGATCGAGTTGATGGTGACCGAGCTCGCCACCAGCGCAGATCATTTCGGTGTCGGCAAGATCTCGCTGAACTTCGCGGTGTTCCGCGCGGCGTTCGAGGAGGGCAGCCGGATCGGTGCCGGACCGGTGCTGCGCATCTGGCGCAGCGTGCTGGTGTTCTTCTCCCGGTGGTGGCAGCTCGAGGCGCTGTATCGCTCGAACGTGAAGTACCTTCCGGAATGGGAGCCGCGCTACCTGTGCTTCGCCGACAATCGAGTGTTGCCCAAGGTCGGCGTCGCGTCGGCCATCGCCGAAGGCTTCCTGACCCTGCCGACCTTCCGACGTGCGTCGAAGCACACCGGTTCCCACGTTGCGGTCCCCGCCGCTCTGGCCGACGCCGACGACATTCATCCCGACGGCAGTGGCCCGGACAGCGTCGCGGACGAGCCGACACCGGGGCGTAAGCGTCCCGACCAGGTGCGCGTGCGCATGTCGAAGCTCGATCGCCTCGAACGCGAGGGCACCGAGGGCTATCCCGTCGCCTATCCCCCGACCCACACGGTCGAGGCGGCAGTGGCGTCGCCGCAGGGTACAACGGTGCGAATCGCCGGACGCATTCTGCGTATCCGTGACTACGGCAGCGTGTCCTTCGCCGTCATCCGAGACTGGTCGGCCGACATCCAGGTGCTGTTCGACCGCGAACGCGTCGGCGACAGAATCGAAGAATTCGATGCCGACTTCGACCTGGGTGACCTCATCGAGGTCAGCGGCGCCATCGGGTACAGCAGGCGTGGCGAGCTCTCGCTGCTCGCGACCGACTGGCGAATGAACGCCAAGTGCCTGCATCCGCTGCCGGACAAATATCGCGGTCTCACCGACCCGGAAGCGCGGGTGCGGCAACGGTATGTGGACCTGGCGATCAATCGGGATGCTCGTGCTCTGCTGATCGCGCGCTCGAATGTGGTGAAATCCCTGCGTGATTCGCTCGGAGAGCGCGGGTACATGGAAGTCGAGACCCCGATTCTGCAGCAGGTGCACGGTGGCGCGAACGCTGCGCCGTTCGTCACCCACATCAATGCCTACAACCTCGATCTCTACCTGCGCATCGCCCCGGAGCTGTATCTCAAGCGCCTGTGCGTCGGAGGCATGGAGAAGGTGTTCGAGATAGGGCGGGTGTTCCGCAACGAAGGAGCGGACTTCAAACACAATCCCGAGTTCACGATCCTCGAAGCGTACGAGGCCCACAGCGACTACGAACGCGCAATGGTGCTGTGCCGCGAGCTGATTCAGCGGGCTGCCGTCGCGGCGCACGGACGCGAGATCATCCTGCGCCCGGACGGTCCGAACGGGGAGATGATCGAGATCGACATCTCCGGTGAGTGGCCCGTCAAGACGCTGCACGGTGCCGTCGCCGAGAAGTTGGGCGTTGCCGTCGAACCGTCGACTCCCCTCGACGAACTGCAGCGTCTGTGCGACGAGAACGACATTCCGTACGAGAAGACCTGGGATGCAGGAGCCGTCGCACAGGGAATGTACGAGCATCTCGTCGAGGACTACACCGAATTCCCCACCTTCTACAAGGACTTCCCGACGTCGATGTCGCCGTTGACGAGGCCGCATCGAAGTATCCCTGGAGTGGCGGAGAAGTGGGATCTCGTGGCGTGGGGTGTCGAGTTGGGGACCGCGTACAGCGAACTGACCGATCCGGTCGATCAACGGCAGCGCCTGACCGAACAGTCGCTGCTGGCGGCCGGCGGCGACGAGGAGGCCATGAGCTTGGACGAGGACTTCCTGCAGGCACTAGAGCACGGAATGCCGCCGACCGGTGGTCTGGGCATGGGCGTCGACCGGGTCGTCATGCTCATCACCGGAGGCAGCATCCGCGAAACGTTGGCATTCCCGCTGGCCAAGCCGCGTCAATGACCTCCGCTACGACCCCATACGCGTGGCCGAGTGTGAAAAACCGGGAAAATGATGGAAACTGGACGGTGAAACAGACGGCAGGTCGGCTGAGCATCGTGGGGAACCAAAAATGGACAACGGGGATCGAGCCGAACGCAGTGCGTTGTTTCCCGTGAAACATCCGCCCGGTCGATACGTCGAGGTGGACGGACAACGTCTGCATCTGCTCGTACGCGGAACCGGCCCCACGGTGGTCCTCTGCGGAGGCCTCGGCAGCAATTGGTTCGACTGGAACGACACCGTCGACATCTTGAGCGCCCACCATCACGTGGTCGTTCTCGACCGCCCCGGCTTCGGACTCAGCGACCCCCTGCCCGTCGGTGCCACGCCCACCGTCCACGGAGAGGCAGACAGGATCATCGGCGTCCTCGACGCGCTCGGAGTCACCGAGCCGGCCGTCGTCGCAGGTCATTCGATTGCCGGCTTCTACGCAGAAGCCGTCGCCCGGCTGTACCCGTCGCGCATCCGCGGGATTCTGTTGCTCGATTCCAGCGCAGAATCCGACCCCCGCCGCTTCATCCCGCCGACCGTGCGCATCCAGACCGCACACCTGATCGCAACCGTGCTCAGCAAAACCGGCGTGCAGAAGCTGTTCGGACCGCGCGTGCGCCGCGTCCTCAATCAGGCGACGCCGCCCGACGGCACGCCGCAGGAGACACTCGACTGGGTCGACGACATCTATCGCCGACCCACCTACCTCGCCGCCGCGCTGACCGAAGACATCGTCTACCCGGATCTCGCCGTCGAGCTGAACCGCATTCGCAAGCAGTTCCGAGTCGTCGTGCCCGTCATCGTTGCGGCCGCACACACCGGACGACCCTCCCCGTGGGGCAAGAGATGGATCAGAACTCAACGCAAGCTCGCCGCGTATCTGCGTGCCGACTTCACCGTCGTCATGCCCGCCCACCACCACGCCATGATCGACAAGCCCGCCGAGGTCGCGGCCCTCATCACCGAACTGGTGTGAACCCCTCGCGGCGACGCACGTAACGTGTGTCACCGAGCCCGCAGCCCAAGACCCGAGCCGAAGCTCGGCGATGGCGCGGTAGCACGAGAGGAAATTGAAGATGGGTGCGATCAGCACGACGCAGGGACGACAGTCGAAACTACTCGGACTCGGCGTTCACCGCCCCGAGCGAGTCGTGACCAACGACGAGATCTGCGAATTCATCGACTCGAGCGACGAGTGGATCCAGACGCGTTCGGGAATCAAGAACCGGCGCTTCGCCGAACCCAAGGAAAACGTCGTCGAGATGTCCATCGCGGCAGGCCGCAAGGCTCTCGAGGCCAGCGGAATCACGGCCGACCAGGTCGACACCGTCATCGTCGCCACCTCGACGCATCTCGAACTGACACCCCAAGCAGCGGCGAAAGTAGCGCACGGACTCGGCACCAAGGGGCCGGCCGCATTCGACATCTGCGCCGGCTGCGCAGGCTTCTGCTACTCCCTCGCCGTCGCATCGGACCTGGTCAAGGCCGGAACCTCCAAGTACGTGCTCGTCATCGGTGCTGAACAGCTCAGCGTCACCACCGACCCGTACGACCGCACCACCCGCTTCATCTTCGCCGACGGCGCCGGTGCCGTGGTCGTCGGACAGAGCGACGAAACCGAGATCGGGCCCGCCGTCTGGGGCTCCGACGGCTCGCAATCCGACGCCATCGTCCAGACAACCGACTGGTACGACTACATCACCGAAGAGGGCCTCGAGCGCCCCTGGATCCGGATGAACGGAATCTCCGTCTTCCGCTGGGCCGCATTCGAAATGGGCAAGGCCGCGCAGCGAGTACTCGACGTCGCCGGCATCAAAACCGACGAACTGCACGCCTTCATCCCCCACCAGGCCAACAGCCGCATCACCGAACTGCTGGCCAAAAGCCTGAACCTCGCCGACGGCACCCCGGTCGCCAACGACATCGCCGAAACCGGCAACACCTCGGCAGCCTCGATTCCCCTGGCCATGGAAGAACTCCTGCGCACCGGCAAAGCAAAAGCAGGAGATACCGCACTGCTACTCGCCTTCGGTGCCGGACTCTCCTACGCCGGACAGGTAGTCAAACTCCCCAACCTGTAGTCGCACATCCACCCGCGCTGCACCAATTCCCGAGTGCAGCCGCAGCCCCCAGTGCACTCGATGTGACATTCAGTGGCCTTTTCGGCAGTCAATGTCACATCGAGTGGACTTCGGGGGCGGTGTGGGCGGAAGCAGGACCGCAGCGGGGGTTGAGTCGTAGAGTTGTCCGTATGCCCAAGCCTCCGTTGCCCGATGCCGCTGTTGAATTGTTGAAGAAGGCCAATCCTGCGGTCATGGCGGTGGTTCGTGCCGATGGGACGCCGATCACCGCACCCACGTGGTATTTGTGGGAAGACGGGAAGGTCGTGCTCAATTTCGATGCGTCTCGGAAGCGTCTCGAGCACATCAGGGCGAATCCGAAGGTCTCGATCTCGGTGTTGGACGAGGCCAGTTGGTACACGCACGTGACGGTGCACGGCTCGATCGAGTTGCAGGACGATCCCGATCTGGTGGATATCGATCGCATCTCGACGCATTACACCGGCAATCCGTATCCGGTTCGGGATCAGCCGCGCGTGACCGGTTACGTCACTGTCGACGCGTACGTGGGCTGGGGCAAACTCGGTACGTAGCGTCGCGAGAGAACTGTTGCGACGGCTGTCTCGAGGTGCCACACTCCCGCCATGGGCTATCCGCAGGGTGAAGGCAGCGACTCGTTCGACGCGTCCAGGAAGGACGAGTCGTATGGGGGTTCGGAGCAATATCCTCCGTATCGAGATCCGAACGCCCAGCCCCAGAACCCCACATACCAAGACCCGCAGTACCAGAACCCCCCTTACCAAAACCCCCAGTACCAAAACCCGCAGTACCAAAACCCGCAGTACGGGAATGCGCCGTATGCCGGCGGGTATCAGGTCCCCGCGCCCACGAACACGTTGGCGATCGTGTCGCTCGTGTTGGCGATTCTGGGTCTGACGTTTCTGCCGCTGATCGCATCGATCTGCGCTGTGGTGTGCGGCCACATCTCGCGTGGTCAGATCAAGCGCACCGGCGAGAGTGGGTCGGGGTTCGCGACAGCGGGTCTCATCGTCGGCTACGTGTCGATCGCACTCTTCGTCGTCATCGTGGGAGCGATCATCATCTTTGCCATCGCTGCCGGAAGCGCATCAACCTTCTGAAACAGGTCGCCCCAGTCGACCGTTCAAGCATGCAGCCCACACGCCTGCGATGAGTGCCAGCGCGATAACGAACAGCGCCAACGCGTTCCAGCCCAGGGACTGGAACACGACACCGCCGATCCATCCGACCACGGACGATCCGCCGTAGTAGAAGAGGTTGTACAGCGAGGTCGCCTGCGCGCGACCGTGCACGGCGCGTTGTCCGGTCCATCCCGACGCAATGGCGTGGGCCGCAAAGAATCCCATGGTCAGGATCACCAGGCCGGTCAGAATGACGACGAGGTTCGACGCCATCGTCAGGGCCGCTCCGGCGATCATCGTTGCGGTCGATCCGGCGAGCACCACCGATCTCCCGTGCTTCGTCGCGAGATTGCCCGCTACCCGCGAGGACACGGTACCGCTGAGGTAGGCCACGAAGATCAAGCTGATCAGGGACTGTGGGAGTCCGAAAGGCACGGCCTCCAAACGGAATCCGAGGTAGTTGTAGATCGCGACGAAGCCGCCCATCAGCAGGAATCCCTGGCCGTAGAGTGCCGCCATCCCCGGTTCGCGCAGGTTGACCCACAACCGACCGGGTAGGTCACGAATCTGGCTGTGCACCAATGCCGTTCGTGGCCGAGGGGCCAGCCACACGAACAGGGCCGCGGCCAGTGCCGCGATCACCGAGACCGTCAACGTGCCGATACGCCAGTTGGTGTATTCCGCAACGGGCCCCGCGACTATGCGGCCGAGCAGCCCACCCAGCGTCGTCCCCGAAACGTACGTCGCCGCCGCCAGCGCGGTGTGGTTTCGGTGCACCTCTTCGCTGAGATACGCGATCGCGATGGCCGGGAGACCGCCCAGTGCAGCACCTTCGAAGAATCGAACGACCAGCAGCACTTCGAGCGAGGGCGAGAGCGGAACCAGCAGTCCCAACGTCGTGGCGGTGAGGATCGACGCAGTCATGGCCCGGACTCGACCGATGCGGTCGGCCGCCACCGACCAGGGAATGACCGACACCGCAACGCCCACGGTCGCAAGTCCGACGGCGAGCGAGGACAGCGACGGCGTGATGTCGAGATTGGCGGCGATGAGCGGCAGGATCCCCTGCACCGAATACAGCTGAGCGAACGTCGCTACTCCGGCGAACAGCAGCGCCAGCACGAGACGGCGGTATTCGCGCGATCCCCTGGGGTGTCCCTCCCATTCGAGGACCTCGGGTTGCGTCGTAGTCATGAAGATCACGTTAGAAGTGCTCACGTTATTCGTCCAATGCATGAGAGGCAGCAAACCGATTCATCAGCGATATGATTCGACGATGCGTCGCGAAACGATCGAACTGCTGCCGCTACTGCCGACACTCGTCGCGGTGGCCGATACCGAGCACATCACCGACGCCGCCCACGTCCTGGGCGTCCCACAACCCACCGTCAGCCGTCAGGTAGCCCGTGCTTCGGCGATCCTCGGCGTCGACATCGTGGAACGACGCGGCCGCGGCATCGTGCTCACCAGCACCGGCCGAGTGTTGATTCCCTATCTTCAGCGCGCGCTGAGTGACATCGACGCCGGTATCGACGCCATGACCGAGCACGACGCCAGGGCCCGCGGCCGCATCGCAGTGGCGTTTCAGAACACCCTGGGCGAGGACGTCGTACCGGCGCTGATCCGGCAGTTCCGCGTCGACCACCCGGCCGTCACGTTCGATCTGGACCAGGGTGCGCGCGCACGCTGCCTCGACCGTCTCGAAGACGGGGTCTCGGACCTGGCATTCGTCTCCCTCAGCGCCGAGCACACCGAGAACAATTCGTTCCAGCTCTACGACGAGAGGCTGATGCTGGTGGTTCCGGCCGATCACCGCCTCGCCTCACGCAGATCGGTCGATCTCGCCGACACCGCCGACGAGAACTACATCGCGATGGGCCACGGTTTCGGCATGCGGTCGATCTGCGACGAGCTGTGGGCGGACGCCGGTTTCAGCCCGCGCATCGCATTCGAGGGGCAGGACACCCACACGGTGCGCGGCCTCGTCGGGGCCGGTCTCGGCATCGCCATACTGCCGCGAATCCGCTCGCACAGCGGTGAAGGAGGAACCGTCGACATCGGGCTCACCCAACCCGCGGCCCGTAGACGGATCGGCATGGTGTGGGATCCGCAGGCCGATTCGCCGCGTCAGGTGGCGGCATTTCGATCGATGGTGCTGCGCAGTGGTCGAACACTCGTGATTAGGTGAGTCGATGCAACTGGTTCTGGTGCGGCACGCTCTCCCGCAACGGTCGGAGACCTCGGCCGATCCCGCTCTCGCCGAGCTCGGCGTCGAACAATCTCTGCGGGTTCCGGGTGCCGTGGCCAGGTTCCCGGTCTCCCGAGTCGTGTCGAGTTCGCAACTCCGCGCTGTTCAGACGGCGCAGCCTCTTGCCGATCGGCTCGGTCTGACCGTCGAGTCCGACGAGCGTGTGGCCGAATACGATCGCGACTTCGGCGGCTACGTTCCGATCGAGTCCGCCAAAACCGAGTTCCGTGAGGCATTCGATCGCATCAAGGCCGGGCACCTTCCCGAGCAGGTCGACGAGCAGGCGTTTCGGCAGCGAGTTCTGGCCGGCGTCGCCGACATCGTCTCGGCCAGCGCACACACCGACACTGTCGCGCTCTTCGCCCACGGCGGCGTGATCAACATCCTGCTGCAGGACATTCTGCAGACCCCGAAGGTGCTCGGCTTCCCGATCGACTACTGCTCGGTGACACGTGTGCTGTTCTCCCGCAGTGGCTCCAGGTCGGTCTCCTCGGTGAACGAGACCGAGCATGTGTGGGACCTGTTGCCCCGGAACCGACAATCCACAGAGAGCTCTTAAACTCGCAGGTAGAGGGCATGAAACGCAGCGTCGACGGCCATCGAGTGGTCGGCGAGGCCGAACCTGGCAGTTAGCCTCGAACTCATCATGGGTGAATTGCGTATCTTCCGACGTCCTGCCGTTGCTCTCACTGCGCTGGCGTTTCCTCTGGTGGCGGTAGGTGCTTTTGCACTCGGCACCGGCTACGACCTCGGTGGCGAATCCACGGCGACCACCACCACCGCCGTCGCCGACACGGAGCAGGCACCGGCACCGGACCAGCAGACGGCGGATCCTCTGGCCGCGGCCCGGACCAGCCTCAACAGCGCATCTCTGCCCATCACTTTTCTCTCCAGCGGTATCGGTCAGCTGACCGAGGGCGGAACGCAGCTCAACGACGGCGTCGGGCAGCTCGCCGACGGCATCACCCAGGCTCACGACGGAACGATTCAGCTCGCCGACGGGTTCGGGCAGTATCGCGACGGCATCGGTCAGCTCGGTGACGGCGCGTCTCAGATCAGCGGTGGCGTCGACCAGGTCGTCGACCAACTCGCCGGATTCGGGGCGCTGCAGGCCGATTTCACCGCCAAACTCGCCGCCACCGCGGACCAGGTCGATCGCTTCCCGCACCCGGGATCCGACGCCATCTCCGGCGAGATCCGGGGCGTCATCGACACCCTGAACACGCAGGCCTTCGGCCCCGACACTCTCGCCCAGCTGCAGACCCTCAAAGGTGGTGCTCAGCAGCTGTCCTCCGAGCTCAACGACCCGAACAGTCAGTTCCTCGGGGCCACCGCTCAGCTCGGCGACGCCACGGTGCAGTTGCGGGACGGACTCGGCCAGCTCGACGACGGTGGCCAGCAGCTCAAGGCAGGTACCGATCAGCTCGTGACGTCGGTCGAGCCGGTCGAGGGCATCGTCAACGGCATTGCCACCAACGTGCGCGACGCCTCCGCGGCACTTCCGCAGGGAACCGCTGCCACCACCGACGACGGGGCCGCGGAGCAAAATCTCGTGGCCACGACAACGTCCGGCGGTGCCGGTGCCACCCCGTATCTGATCGCCGCGCTGGTGGCTCTCGGAGCACTGGGATGCGTCAGTCTCGTTCGAGTACTCGGCAGGAACAGCAACCCACGATTGCTCTCGGTGGTCGCGGCCGTCGCTGCCGTCGGCATCAGCGCAGCCGTCGCCTTCGCTTTCGCCACCGATGCAGCCCTCGGACCGGTGCTGGGTGCAGGCGCGTTCCTGATCGTCTCGGCCGCGGCTTACCTCGCCGCAGCGGGATCTATTCAACTGTTGCTCGGTGCCGTGGTCGGCCAGATCGTCAACGTCGTCGCCCTCGTGGTGCAGGTCGTCGTCTGCGGCTTCGCATACGCATCGACTGCGCCCATCTGGGGCGATCTGGCGGTGTTCATGCCGATGAGTTACACCGCGGCCGGTGCCCGCATCATCGCGTCGGGCGAGATGAGCGGGACCGGCTGGCTCGCGATCGGTGCCACGGCGGCCTTGCTGGCCGTCTCGGCGCTGGTGTACGCGAGCGCGCGGGGAGACTCAGCCGACGGGTCGGAGCGGATGGATGGCGGGCGGAGCCGCGAGATGGGCACCGAACTCGCTTAACGCCTGCTGCAGATGCGGGGTCTGCATGTGACCGTCGAGGTCCTCCTGCGACTTCCACACCTCGATGGTGATGAACGTACCCGGCTCGATCGCCGACTCGAACAGTTCGTAGGAGACGTTCCCGTCTTCCTTCCGTGATTCGGCGACGAGGGCCGCGAGGCCGTCGCGCACGGCGTCGATGGCATCCGGCTTGGCGATGATCGTGGCGACGACCTTCAGATCGTTGGTCATGAGGTGATGTTTCCTTCGTTCGGCGAGAGAGCTCTTCGTCACCGAACGTACTCCCGACCCACCTAAGCTGAGGTGTCCATTCGGGAAGGGAAGTCACAGTGAGCCAGACGGCAACCGACCAGCGCGCCACCGGTAAGGAGTGGCTCGGCCTCGCGGTGCTGGTGGTGCCGATTCTCGTCGTGTCGATGGACATGTCGGTGCTGTATCTGGCCCTGCCGTTCATGACGGCCGATCTAGAACCCACCGGCAACCAGACGCTGTGGATTCTCGACATCTACGGCTTTCTGCTCGCCGGGCTGCTCATCACCATGGGCTCTCTGGGCGATCGGATCGGCCGACGCACCCTGTTGATGATCGGTGCCGTCGTCTTCGGCATCGCCTCGTTGGCCGCGACGTTCTCCACCTCCCCCGAAATGCTTCTTGCTGCGCGCGCTCTGCTGGGAATCGGCGGTGCCACCATTGCTCCGAGCACATTGTCGTTGATACGCAACATGTTTCACGATCCCACTCAACGCAAGGAAGCCATCGGACTGTGGACCGCCGGTTTCGCGGGCGGTGCCGCGGTGGGGCCTGTCATCGGGGGTGTTCTGCTCGAGCACTTCTGGTGGGGTTCGGTGTTCCTGATCAACATCCCCATCATGGTGGTGCTCTTCGTTGCTGCCCCACTCCTGGTCCCCGAGTTCAAGGACACCGACCCCGGCAAATTCGACCCGATCAGCGTGGTCCTCGCGATCTCCTCGATGCTCTCGATCGTCTTCACCATCAAGCACGGCGCGCAGGAAGGGATCGACGTAGCAACGGTCACCACAGCCCTCGCCGGACTCACGCTCGGTGCGATGTTCGTCATCCGGCAACGCAAGGCCGCCAATCCACTGATCGACGTCACGCTGTTCGCCGAACGTGCCTTCAGCGCAGCGGTCGTGGTGCAATTCCTGGTCATCTTCGCCATGACCGGATTCAGTCTCTTCGCCTCGCAGTACCTTCAGCTGGTCGTCGGGCTGGGGCCGCTCGAAGCAGGTCTGTGGCTCCTCGTTCCGGCTGTCGCCGCCGCGGCCGGTGCCGTGCTCGCACCGACGCTGAGCAAGGTGATCCGGACCGGCACCATCATTGCGGGCGGCCTGCTGTTCATCGCCATCGGTTGCACGGCAATGGCATTCGTCAGCGCCGACTCAGGACTGCCGCTACTGCTCACCGGCATGGCCGTGCTGACCTTCGGAATCGGCGCGGCCTCGACGCTCAACTCCGACATCGTGCTCACCGCAGCGGCTCCCGAAAAGGCCGGTGCCGCATCGGCATTGTCCGAAACCGGAGCCGAACTGGGCGGCGCCGTCGGCATCGCGATCCTCGGCACGATCGGCAGCACCGTCTACCGACACCGCATGGACGACGCCATCCCCGCTGGGACCCCTGCCGAGATCGCCGATCCCGCACGGGAAACCATCGGCGGTGCCATCGCCGTGGCGGATTACCTGCCGGAGCCGTTCTCCTCGCAACTGACTGCTGTCGCGAACTCGTCCTTCATCGACGGTTTCAACCTTGCGTCGGGCGCGAGCGCCGCCCTGATGGCCGTCAGTGCCGTCACCGTCTTCGTGCTGCTACGCCGTCAGACCGCGTCGGCGAGATAGCGTGCCAGCCACCGCGTCGCGGACTGGCCGTTTCCGACGTCGTAGCTCTGGTACTCCTGGTGGATGCCGGAGCGGTAGAACGCCTCGATCTCCCTCTGACGCTGAGCGTTCGCCTGGTCGGTGAGCTGGCCCTGCAACACCGGCAGACCACCGGCCGCTGCGAGGTCCGCGATCAGGGACTGTGCTTCCTGCGAGTACTGATCGGCAACGTTCGGCGCAGGGTTGGACGACACGGCCAAGAATCCGGCCAACCGCGCGACGTAGTCGTCCTTGGGCGTCGAGCAGTACAGATCGCCGACGGCACAGAAGGTGCGCACCACGGGGCTGACGTAGCCGAATCCGCCCACCCGAGGTCCGCCGACACCGGTTCCGACCACGGCCGGCCCCACCAGAGCATCGGTGTCGGAGCGCTTCGGGTCGGAGATCAAGCCCACCGCCACCACCTTGTCCGCGGGTACCACGCCCACTCCGGTGCCGATGGCTGCGGCGAGATCACCTGCCGCGTCGGCTCCCTGGCTGTAGCCGATGATGCCGAGTTTCGTTGCGCCACAACGATCGGCCATGGCCTTCAGCATCCCGCCAGCATTGGCGACGGCCTCGGCACGGGACTGCCCGTACACCTCGCCCTCCCACGGGAACGCGGTGGCGGGATACGAGACGTAGTCGGTACGGATGCCGCTACCGAGACGATCGGTGACGTCGGTGAGTATCCCCGGCTTCGGCGCGGCACCCGAACTGGTCTCCCACGTGCCCGGAATGGCCACGACGTACATCGTCGGGCAATCGCCAGGGTCAGCGGCGGCAGGCGATGCCGCTCCGACAACCAGACCGGACGCAACAGCTGCAGCGACGCCGATACCGGCGCAGATCTTCTTGACACTCATGGGGAGGGGGCCTCACTGGTCATCGAACGCTTCGTTGTTCGATTCCGACAATGCCAGGGGCCTGTGACCATCAGATGCCTACATGGTTAACGGACGTAACCGTCCGTCACACGGTTCGGCCGCCCACCCCCCCGGGATCAATGTGAGTTTCAGTCGGTCCGACTGCAACAAAGCCACATTGATCCCGACGGGGGGCGACGGGAAAGCTACCGCGACCTACCGCTGCGGTGCCTGGGTGGGCACGATCGGCGACGGCAGTGCGGTCGCACCCTGCAGGAACGTGTCGACGGCGGCCGCGCAGGAGCGGCCCTCGGCGATTGCCCACACGATGAGCGACTGGCCGCGGCCCATGTCACCGGCAACGAACACGCCGGGGACGTTGGTGACCCACTCGTTGGTGCGCTCGACGTTGCCGCGCTGGTTGAAGTCGACGCCCAGGTCGGTCAGTAGACCGCCCTTGTCGGGTCCGACGAATCCCATCGCGAGCAGCACCAGGTCGGCTTCGAGGGTGAATTCGCTGCCCTCGACCTTCTCGAACTTGCCGGCCTTGAACTCGACCTCGCAGGCTTCGAGTGCGGTGACCTTGCCGTCTTCGCCGACGAAACGCTCGGTGTTGACGGAAAAGACGCGTTCGCCACCCTCCTCGTGTGCCGAGGCAACCCGGTACATCAGCGGGTACGTCGGCCACGGCGTGGACGTCGCACGCTCCTCGGGCGGCCGGGCCATGATCTCGAACTGGTGCACGCTCTCGGCACCCTGACGGTGCGAGGTCCCGAGGCAGTCGGCACCGGTGTCTCCGCCGCCGATGATGACGACCTTCTTGCCCTCGGCACTGACGGGCGGCGCGGCGAAATCACCCTGCTGGACGCGGTTGGCGTGCGGCAGGAACTCCATGGCCTGGTAGATGCCGTCGAGCTCGCGGCCCTCGATGGGCAGGTCGCGCCACGCGGTGGCGCCGCCGGACAGGACCACGGCGTCGAACTGCTCGCGCAGTTCGTCGGCCGAGATGTCCACGCCCACATCGACACCGGTGCGGAAGACGGTGCCCTCGGCCTCCATCTGCGCGAGCCGACGATCGATGTGGCGCTTCTCCATCTTGAACTCGGGGATGCCGTACCGCAGCAGTCCGCCGATGCGATCGGCACG
The DNA here is from genome assembly GCF_002259485.1 of Rhodococcus sp. 14-1411-2a. Lineage (GTDB taxonomy): Bacteria > Actinomycetota > Actinomycetes > Mycobacteriales > Mycobacteriaceae > Rhodococcoides. Next base: position 104,031 of record NZ_NPGA01000012.1, on the reverse strand, counting down.
CTCGAACACCGTGACGGTGTGGCCCGCGCGGGTGAGCTGCTGCGCTGCAGCGAGTCCCGCGGGGCCGGAGCCGACGACGGCGACGGTCTTGCCGGTCAGATGCGTCGGGTAGACCGGCGTGACCCAGCCCTCCTCGAAGGCCTTGTCGATGATCTCGACCTCGACCTGCTTGATGGTGACCGGATCCTGGTTGATACCCAGCACGCACGACGCTTCGCACGGGGCGGGGCACAACCGTCCGGTGAATTCCGGGAAGTTGTTGGTGGCGTGCAACCGATCGATGCTGTCGCGCCAGCGGTCCTTGAACACCAGGTCGTTCCACTCGGGAATCAGGTTCCCCAGTGGGCAGCCGTTGTGGCAGAACGGAATACCGCAGTCCATGCATCGACTCGCCTGGGTGCGCAGAGTGTCCTTCGAGAAGTCTTCGTAGACCTCTTTCCAGTCCATCAGACGCAGGTCGACGGGCCGCCGCTTCGGTACTTCGCGAACCGTGTTCTTCAGAAATCCCTGTGGGTCACCCACGAGCTGCCTCCATGATCGCTTCGTCCACGTCCGCGCCGTTCTTCTCGGCTTCGGAGATGGCCAGCAGTACCTTCTTGTAGTCGCGAGGCATGACCTTCACGAAATGGTTCACCTGCTGTGACCAATCCGCGAGGATCCGCTCGGCCACCTCGGAGCCGGTCTGCTCCTGATGGCGAGTGACGATGTCGCGGAGCCAGGTGAACTCGTCACCCTCGAGCTCCTCGATGTCGACCAGCTCGGTGTTGAGGTTGGCCTCGAACGTCTTGTTCGGATCGAAGACGAACGCGACACCGCCGGACATACCGGCACCGAAGTTCCGGCCCGTCGTGCCCAGAATGACGACCTTGCCGCCGGTCATGTACTCGCAGCCGTGATCGCCGACGCCTTCGACGACGGCAACGGCACCGGAGTTACGAACGGCGAAGCGCTCGCCGACGACACCGCGGATGAGAGCCTCACCGCTGGTGGCGCCGAACAGGAACACGTTGCCGCCGATGATGTTGTCCTCGGCGACGAATCCCTTCGGCGCGTTCAACGACGGCCGCAGCACGAGGTGTCCACCGGACAGGCCCTTGCCGACGAAGTCGTTGGCGTCTCCGTTGAGACGCAACGTCATGCCGGAAGGCACGAACGCACCGAAACTGTTTCCGGCCGAGCCGGTGAACGTGATCTCGATGGTGTCGTCCGGCAGTCCGACGCCGCCGTACGCCTTGGTGACCTCGTGCCCGAGCATCGTGCCGACGGTGCGGTTGACGTTGGTGATCTTGGACTCGAACGCGACCTTCTCGCCCTTGTCCAACGCATTGCGGCTGGCCGCGATGAGCTGCTGGTCGAGGGCCTTGTCGAGACCGTGATCCTGAACGCCGGTGTTGTAGAGGTTCTGGTTCATGAACGCCGACTCGACCTCTTCGAGGATCGGCGACAGATCCAGCTTCGACGCCTTCCAGTGCTCCTTGGCCGCAGTGGTGTCCAGCAGACCCACCTGGCCGACGGCCTCGTCCAGTGTGCGGAAGCCGAGCTCGGCCATGAGCTCGCGAACCTCTTCGGCGATGAACATGAAGAAGTTCTCGACGAACTCCGGCTTGCCCGCGAAACGCTTGCGCAGCAACGGGTTCTGCGTAGCGACACCGACGGGGCAGGTGTCGAGGTGGCAGACGCGCATCATGATGCAGCCCGAGACGACGAGCGGAGCGGTGGCGAAACCGAACTCCTCGCCGCCGAGCAGAGCCGCGACCATCACGTCACGTCCGGTCTTGAGCTGGCCGTCCACCTGCACGACGATGCGATCACGAAGACCGTTGAGCAGCAACGTCTGCTGCGTTTCGGCCAACCCGAGCTCCCACGGTCCACCCGCGTGCTTGACCGACGTCAGCGGCGTCGCGCCGGTGCCGCCGTCGTGGCCCGAGATGAGCACCACGTCGGCGTGCGCCTTGGACACACCCGCGGCGACCGTTCCGACGCCGACCTCGGAGACCAGCTTCACGTGGATGCGGGCCTGCGGGTTGGCGTTCTTCAGGTCGTGGATCAGCTGCGCGAGATCCTCGATCGAGTAGATGTCGTGGTGCGGCGGCGGCGAGATCAGACCGACGCCGGGCGTCGAATGCCGAACCTCGGCGACCCACGGGTACACCTTGTGCGCCGGAAGCTGGCCGCCCTCACCGGGCTTGGCTCCCTGCGCCATCTTGATCTGGATGTCGGTGCAGTTGGTCAGGTAGTGCGAGGTGACACCGAAGCGTCCCGACGCGACCTGCTTGATGGCACTGCGTCGCCAGTCGCCGTTCTCGTCCGGCTCGAACCGCGAGACGTCCTCGCCGCCCTCACCGGAGTTCGAGCGCCCGCCGAGACGGTTCATGGCGATGGCGAGGGTCTCGTGCGCCTCGGCCGAGATGGAGCCGTAGCTCATCGCACCGGTGGAGAAACGCTTGACGATCTCACTGGCCGGCTCGACCTCGTCGATCGAAATGGCTTGCCGCTCTTCGGTCTTGAAGCGGAACAGACCGCGCAGCGACGCGAGGCGCTCGGACTGGTCGTCGACCATCTTCGTGTATTCCTTGAAGATGTCGTACTGACCGGTGCGGGTGGAGTGCTGCAGCTTGAACACCGTGTCCGGGTTGAAGAGGTGGTACTCCCCTTCCCGACGCCACTGGTATTCGCCACCGGTTTCGAGCTCGCGGTGCGCGCGCTCCTGACGGTTGTCGAGGTACGCGACCGCGTGCCGCGCTGCGACGTCGTCGGCGACCTGGTCGAGATCGATTCCGCCCAGGTGGCTGTTGAGGCCGGTGAAATACTCGTCGACCAGTTCCTGCGAGAGGCCGATGACCTGGAACAGCTGAGCTCCGGTGTACGACGCGAGGGTCGAGATGCCCATCTTGGACATCACCTTCAGCACACCCTTGCCCGCGGCCTTGATGTAGTTGGACACGGCCTTGTCGAAGGAGATGTCGGTGAGGGAGCCGCGCTCGATCATGTCCTCGATCGACTCGAACGCCATGTACGGGTTGACCGCTGCCGCACCGAAACCGATGAGCAGAGCCATGTGGTGCACCTCGCGGGCATCACCGGCCTCGATGATCAGACCGACCTTGGTGCGGGTCTTCTCCCGGACGAGGTGATGGTGCACCGCGGAGGTGAGCAGCAGCGACGGAATCGGAGCGAGCTTCTCGCTGGACTCACGGTCCGAGAGCACGATGATCCGCGCGCCACCGGAGATGGCAGCGGACACCTGAGCGCGAATGGCCTCCAACGACTTTCGGAGACCCTCACCACCCTCGGACACCGGGTACAGGCCGCGCACGACCACCGAGCGCAGCTCTTCCTGCGTGCCTTCGTCGTTGATGTGGACGAGCTTGGCGAGGTCGTCGTTGTGCAGGATCGGCTGCGGAAGCACGATCTGCTTGCAGCCGTCGGCACCCGGGTTGAGCAGATCGCCCTCGGGTCCGATGGTGCCGCCGAGGCTGGTGACGATCTCCTCGCGGATGGCATCGAGCGGCGGGTTGGTGACCTGCGCGAACAGCTGCGAGAAGTAGTCGAACAGCATCCGCGGGCGAGCCGACAGCACGGCGATCGGGGTATCGGTACCCATGGAACCGATGGCCTCGGCACCGGACTTCGCCATGGGCGAGACCAGCACGTTCAGTTCCTCGGTGGTGTATCCGAAGATCTGCTGACGGATGAGCACGCGGTCGTGCGGCATGTGCACGTGCGGACGCTCGGGCAGATCGTCGATCGAGGTCAAGCCCTCGTCGAGCCACTGCTGGTACGGATGCTCGGCCGCGAGCTCGTCCTTGATCTCGTCGTCGGAGACGATGCGGCCCTGCGCGGTGTCCACCAGGAACATGCGGCCGGGCTGCAGGCGAACCTTGCGGACGACCTTCGACGGATCGATGTCGAGAACGCCGACCTCGGAGGCCATGACGACCAGACCGTCGTCGGTGACCCACAGCCGGCTCGGACGCAGGCCGTTGCGGTCCAGGACCGCGCCGATGACGGTGCCGTCGGTGAAGCACACCGACGCCGGTCCGTCCCAGGGCTCCATCAGCGAGGAATGGTACTTGTAGAACGCCCGACGTGCGGGGTCCATCGACTCGTGCCGCTCCCACGCCTCGGGAATCATCATGAGCACGGCGTGCGGCAAGCTGCGTCCACCGAGGTGCAGCAGCTCGAGCACCTCGTCGAAACGTGCTGTGTCACTTGCTCCGTGGGTGACCACGGGGAAGATCTTCTCGAGCGCCTCGGAACCGCCGAACACGTCGGAGGTGATGAGCGCCTCGCGAGCACGCATCCAGTTCTCGTTGCCGGTGGCGGTGTTGATCTCGCCGTTGTGGGCGACGCGTCGGAACGGATGCGCCAGCGGCCACGACGGGAACGTGTTGGTCGAGAAGCGCGAATGCACAAGTCCCAGTGCGCTTTCGACGCGCTCGTCCTGCAGGTCGAGGTAGAAGCCCTTGAGCTGAGGCGTGGTCAACATGCCCTTGTAGACGAAGGTCTGCGAGGACAGTGACGGGAAGTACACGGTCTCGCGGCCGGGGCCGTCCTTGCCCGCGCCCTCTTCGCCCAGCTCGTGCTCGACCCGCTTGCGGATGACGAACGCACGACGCTCGAGTTCGAGGTCGGTGATCGACGCGTCCGGAGCCGCGAGGAACAACTGCCGGAAGGTCGGCATCGCGTCGCGCGCCAGAGCGCCGAGAGAGGAATCGTCGGTGGGAACCTCACGCCAACCGAGAATCGTCAGGCCCTCGCTGACGACGATGCGCTCGACACCCTCGCAGGCGCGTGCTGCGTCGCTGCGACCCTGCGGAAGAAATGCGACACCGGTTGCGTACGCGCCGGGCGCGGGAAGCTCGAAATCTACGACGGCGCGGAAGAACGCGTCCGGAACCTGGATCAGAATGCCTGCACCGTCACCGGTGTTCGGTTCGGAGCCGGCAGCACCGCGGTGCTCGAGGTTGACCAGTGCGGTGATCGCCTTCTCGACGATGTCGCGACTGCGTCGACCGTGCATGTCCACCACGAACGCGACACCACAGGAGTCGTGTTCGTTGGCGGGATCGTAGAGGCCTTGCGGGCCCGGAGTGTGCTTCATACCTAGCCTTCGGATAAGTCCAGCCTTGATACTCGTCGGCGACGGTGTGGTGTAACCGGCTGCACGAACGGCCTGCGGTGCGTCCTCGCCGTTGAAGCTGCACCTGTCGATCGTCGACGCTTTCCTCTGCACGAGCAGGTGGGCGCGTGGTAGAAAATGGGTCGTGGCGGATCCGGCCGTGGTGAGGCCGATCCAACTACGAACGATAAGTCAGTACCTGGGTGCCACCGCAAATAAGGTAAACCTATTACGGGCTTCCACCTGCGAATTTCCGGATACGAGACGTCCTCGGGACCGGGTCTCGGACACCCGCGCCGACATCGGCCGAGAATCACACGCCTGTAAGACGATTCGAGGAAAAAGGGCCGAGAAAACTACTGGCCGCAGCGATCGAATCAGCTGCGGCCAGTGTGGTGGGCGGAGGGGGACTTGAACCCCCACGTCCCGAAGGACACTGGCACCTGAAGCCAGCGCGTCTGCCATTCCGCCACCCGCCCGGGTGACGGCGAGAACACTAACACGCACCATGCCGCGCTCGAAAATCGCCGCGTCGAGGTGCCGTGAGCCGACGGCGGCGGGCAGTCCCCGTCGGCGGCACCGTATATCATGCTTGGAGCGCGACCTCGTGATGACACGCGGCTGTCGCGACCTGCACACCAGCAGGCACCACACGGTGGAAGAACACAGTGAGAGGAGGGGTCACGATGGGCATCGTTCAGCGTTTCGAACGCAAGCTCCAGGGCGCTGTCGGCGACGTCTTCGCCCGCGTGTTCGGCGGAGGCGTCGTACCGGCGGAGGTGGAGGCAGCGCTCCAGCAGGAAGCGTCGGACCTGGTTCGGCCCCTGGACGGCGGGCACCTCCTGGCACCCAACAGCTACGTGATCACCATCAACAGCTCGGACCACGCCGAACTCGCCGGTGACCGCGAACTGACGGTCAAGGCGTTCTCGCGTCACCTCGACGATTACATCCGCGATCAAGGCTGGCAGACCTACGGCGACGTGGTGGTTCGCTTCGAGCCGTCGCCCACCCTTCACACCGGACAGTTCCGTGCCAGTGGCTCGGTCGATCCCGATGTGGGACGATCGGCGACTGCTGCACGGAACGAGTCCCCGCAGCAGGGCGCGTCGGCACAAGCAGCACCGAGTCCCGTCCCTTCAGCTACGCAGCGACCGTCTGCCCCACCGATGTCGACACCAGGAGCCGGCCACATGACGCAGAACCCAGGCTACGACCCGCAGCGCGACCCCGCGGACGGTCATCGTCCCGATCCGCGCGCGCGCAACGGTTACGCCGGTGGCCAGGATCCGCGCTACCCAGCACGTGAGCAGAACGGCTACGACGCCCAGGCCTACGCGCCTGCCGAGCACGATCCGCGCTACGACCAGCAGCCGTACAACGGCCAGGGCTACGACGAGCAGCCGTACCCCGAGCAGGGTCAGGCCTACAGCGCAGCCGGCCAGGAACAGGGCTACGACCCGCACGCCTACGGCAACCCCAGCGGCCAGGATCAGGGGTACGACGCCCAGGGTTACAACGCGCAGGGTTACGACGCCCACGGCTACAACGCGCAGGGTTACGACGCTCAGGGCTACCAGTACAGCGGTGCCGACAGTGCTGCGTACTCCGAGGCCCCCTATCAGGATCAGGCGTACAACGACCCGTCCGGTCGCTACGCCGAGCCCCAGGCCGCCGGATATCAGCAGCCCGGCTACCAGCAGCCCGGCTACGACTACCCGCCTGCCCCGGCCGCCTACGGTCGCGGCTACCCGCAGCAGGGCGCGGGCGATCGCGGTGACGGGTACGGCTACGACCAGCCCGCCTCGTACGCAGCTCGCAGTCAGGCGCTGGCCGCGACGCTGCAGCTCGAAGACGGCAGCGGCCGCTACTTCCAGCTTCGTGACGGTCAGAACATCATCGGCCGTGGTCAGGACGCACAGTTCCGACTCCCCGACACCGGCGTTTCGCGTCGACACATCGAGATCCGGTGGGACGGCCGCGTGGCCATGCTCTCCGATCTGGGTTCCACCAACGGCACCACCGTCAACGGCGCTCCGGTGCAGGACTGGCAACTGGCCGACGGCGACGTCATTCGGGCCGGCCACTCCGAAATTCTGGTCCGGATCGTCTGACGATCTTTCGTGGGCTCGGGCGGCGGTTCGACTCGCACTCTCGCCGACCCGTATGTCGTCCACACGAGCTGCTTGACCCTATGATGCTGCGAGGCAACCATGTCTGCCGCGCCGCGGCTTTTCGCGTGGGCGGGATGCAGGTCGATTGCGAAGGAGGAGGTGAATCGTCGTGCAGGGATTGATTCTGCAACTGACAAGGGCGGGCTTCCTGCTGTTGTTGTGGTTCTTCGTCTGGGCCGTCCTTCGCACCTTGCGCAGCGACATCTACGCGGCCGCAGGCATGCGAGTGCCTGCTCGCTACTCCGGCGGCTCGAAAGTTCTTCCGTCGTTCAACAAGCAGAAGGTGGCCAAGTACCTCGTGGTGACCCAGGGCGGTCTCGCCGGAACGCGTATCTCGCTCGGAACGCAGCCCGTCCTCATCGGACGCGCGGACGACTCCACTCTCGTTCTGACAGACGACTACTCGTCGACGCGGCATGCGCGCATCTCGCCCCGCGGCGGTGACTGGTACGTCGAGGACCTCGGTTCGACCAACGGCACCTACCTCGACCGCGCGAAGGTGACCACCGCCGTTCGCGTGCCCCTGGGAACTCCTGTCCGCGTCGGCAAGACCGTGATCGAGTTGCGCCCGTGACCCTCGTCCTTCGCTACGCCGCCCGCAGTGATCGCGGTCTGGTTCGATCCAACAACGAGGACTCCGTGTACGCCGGGGCTCGCCTACTGGCGCTGGCCGACGGTATGGGCGGTCACGCGGCCGGTGAAGTGGCCTCGCAGTTGATGATCGCCGCATTGGCTCATCTCGACGACGACGAGCCCGGCGAGGATCTGCTGGGCAAGCTGGAGGCAGCAACCCGCGAAGGCAACGCGTCCATCGCAGATCAGGTCGAGGACGAACCCGAGCTCGACGGCATGGGAACCACGCTGACCGCAATCCTGTTCGCGGGCAAGCGAATCGGACTGGTACACATCGGCGACTCACGTGCGTACATGCTGCGCGACGGCTCACTCACCCAGATCACTCGCGACGACACCTTCGTTCAGTCACTCGTCGACGAGGGCCGCATCACCGCCGAACAGGCGCACACGCACCCGCAACGTTCCTTGATCATGCGTGCCCTCACCGGCAACGAGATCGAGCCGACGCTCACCGTTCGGGAAGTACGTGCAGGCGACCGCTACCTGCTGTGCTCCGACGGCCTCTCGGACGTCGTCAGCGACGAAACCATCGAGAACACCATGAACGAGGGCGAGACGGGCCCGTGCGCCGATCGCCTGATCGAACTCGCGCTGCGCAGCGGCGGACCCGACAACGTGACGGTCGTCGTCGCCGACGTGATCGACCTCGACTACGGACAGAGCCACCCCATCCTCGGCGGTGCCGCCAGCACCGAGGACGAGGAAGACGCCCCTCCGCCCAACACTGCAGCCGGACGCGCCGCCGCGATGCGGCCACCGCGTACGACGCCCAAGCGCGTCACCAGCCCGGTCGTCACGCCCGAGAAGAAGTCGCACAAACTGCGCTGGACGTTGATCGCCCTGACCCTGGTGGTACTCGCGGCAATCGGTGCGCTCGTTGCCAATTCGATCATCAGAGGCAACTACTACGTCGGTGCCGACAACAGCAAGGTGACCGTGCTGAGGGGCCTTCCCGGCTCGGTACTGGGCTACTCGCTGCAGAGCGTGGAACTGATCGGCTGCCTCGACGACGACGGAGCCGTCACGCTGACCGCTCCGGATGCCGCTCCGGCCGATTGCGTTCCGTTCGAGATCGACGACCTTCTGCCTGCCGCGCGCGAGCAGGTCACGGCCGGCTTGCCGTCCGGATCTCTCGACGACGCGCGCGGTCAGGTCGAGCGGTTGGCCTCCGGTGACCTGCTCCAGGTGTGCGAGACCGAGCCGGTCGTCACCACGACTGTCGAACCGACTCCGACGACGATCATCCCGCCGCCCGGAGTTCCGTTGCCCCCGGCTGCGGAGCCCGTTCCCGAGGCGGCACCGACCACCACTGCGGTACCGACACCGACGGTCCCGCAGATTCCCGGTCAGAACTGCAGGACCGGTACTCGATGAGTTCGAATCCGTCCGCCGGAGGGTCCTTTCCGAGTCCACCCGAAGGATTCGCGCCTGCACCGATTCAATCGAACCGGCGCGGCGTCGAGCTGCTTCTTCTCGGTGCCGCGGTCCTGATCACCACGATCTCGTTGGTACTGGTCGAAGCCAGTCAGGAACAGACCATCACCTGGGATCTGGCGAAGTACGCGGTGGCCTATCTCGCGTTGATGACGGTGGCGCACCTGGCCGTGCGACGCTTTGCGCCCTACGCGGATCCGCTGCTGCTGCCGATCGTGGCGCTGCTCAACGGGCTCGGTCTGGTGCTCATTCACCGTCTCGACCTGGCCGACGAGCAGCAGGCTCAGTATCTCGGAAACCCCATTCCGTCGCCCGACGCCAACCAGCAGGTGCTCTGGACGACGCTGGCCATCGCCGGTTTCGTCGCTCTGCTCGTGCTGCTGCGTGATTACCGCACCCTGGCTCGCTACGGCTACACCGTCGGTCTCGCCGGACTGGTGCTCCTGGCCATCCCGGCGATGCTGCCGTCGGCCTTCTCCGAGGTCAACGGATCGAAGATCTGGATTCGGCTGCCCGGCTTCAGTATTCAGCCCGGGGAGTTCGCGAAGATTCTGCTGCTCATCTTCTTCGCATCGTTGCTGGTCGCCAAGCGGGAACTGTTCACCGTCGCCGGCAAGCACTTCCTCGGAATGGACTTTCCGCGGGCACGCGATCTGGGGCCGATCCTGGTGGTGTGGATCGTCTCCGTCGGCGTGCTGGTGTTCGAGAAGGACCTCGGTACGTCGCTGCTGATCTTCGGAACCGTCCTGGTGATGATCTACATCGCCACCGAACGCGTCGGCTGGTTGATCATCGGTTTCGGACTGCTGCTCGTCGGATTCCTCTTCGCATATCAGGTGTTCGGCCACGTCAAGATCCGCACCGACACCTGGCTGCGACCGTTCGACGACTACAACGACACCGGCTACCAGATCGTCCAGTCGATGTTCAGCTTCGCCACGGGCGGGTTGGCGGGCACCGGGCTCGGCAGTGGTCGACCGTCCCAGGTGCCCTTCGCCAAGACGGACTTCATCATTGCGACGGTCGGCGAAGAGCTCGGCCTCATCGGCCTGACCGCGGTCCTGATCCTGTACTTGCTGTTCATCATTCGCGGTATGCGTACCGCGCTGGCCGTTCGCGACAGCTTCGGCAAACTGCTCGCTGCGGGATTGTCGTTCACCATTGCCATCCAGCTGTTCGTCGTCGTCGGCGGCGTCACCAAACTCATCCCACTCACCGGCCTCACCACGCCCTATCTGTCCTACGGAGGATCGTCGCTTCTCGCCAACTACCTGCTCCTCGCGCTGCTGATCAAGATCTCCGACGCAGCCCGTGAGCCGGCAAAGCCCAAGAAGAAGCCCGCCCCCGCAGCGCCCATCGCGGAGGCACCCACCGAGATGGTGAAGCGCGCATGAACACTCCCCTGCGCCGCGTGTCCATCGCCGTGATGGTCATGGTCGTGGCACTGCTCGCCAATGCCACTTACCTCCAGGTCATCAAGGCCGACGATCTGCGCACCGACCCGAGGAACTCACGGGTACTGCTCGACGAGTACTCCCGCCAGCGCGGTCAGATCTCGGCAGGCGGCCAGGTGCTCGCATCCTCGGTCCCCACCGACGACCGCTACAAGTACCTGCGCACCTACCCCCAGAATTCGATCTCCCCGGCCAGCCCGCAGGCCAACGCGCCGATCACCGGCTACTACTCGATGCTGTACTCGAGCAGCGGCCTCGAACGCGCCGAGGACCCCGTACTCAACGGATCCGACGACCGGCTCTTCGGTGGACGACTGTTCGACCTCATCTCCGGCCGAGACCCCCGCGGCGGCAACGTCGTCACCACCATCGACCCCGTCGTTCAGCAGGTCGCGTACGACCAGCTGACCGCCAAGGGATACACCGGCTCGGTAGTGGCCCTCGACCCGGCCACCGGCAACATCCTCGCCATGGCCAGCACCCCCAGCTACGACCCGAACCTGCTGGCCAGCCACGACGGCAGCACCACCACCGCGGCATGGGAGAACCTGAGCAACGATCCCGAGAAGCCGATGGTCAACCGGGCGATCTCGCAGACCTACCCACCCGGATCGACGTTCAAGGTGATCACCACCGCAGCCGCACTCGAAGCGGGCGCCACACCGGACGATCAACTCACGGCCGCGTCGAACATCACGTTGCCGGGAACCTCGACGACGCTGGAGAACTACAACGGTTCGACGTGCGGCGGTGGCCAGACGGCGACGCTGCGTGAAGCGTTCGCACGCTCGTGCAACACCGCCTTCGTCGAGCTCGGCGTCGACACCGGGGTGGACAGGATGCGCGAGACCTCCGCGGCCTTCGGCATCGGTGAGGACACGACCATTCCGCTCACCGTCGCCGACAGCACCATCGGACCCATCGACGACGACGCCGCCCTCGGCCAGTCCAGCATCGGCCAGCGCGACGTGGCGTTGACCCCGCTGCAGGACGCCGTCATCGCCGCCACCGTCGCCAACGGCGGCGTGCGGATGGCCCCGAACCTGGTGCAGCAGCTGCAATCTCCCGACCTGTCCGACCTGTCGAGCTACCAGCCGAAGGCCATGGGCGAGGCGATCAGCTCGGCCACCGCGGCGACACTGACCGACCTGATGATCGGCTCCGAGAACAACACCAGCGGCGAGGGCAAGATCCCCGGGGTCCAGATCGCATCGAAAACCGGTACCGCAGAACATGGTTCCGACCCGCGCAACACCCCGCCGCATGCCTGGTACATCGGATTCGCACCCGCCGAGGATCCCAAGGTCGCCATTGCCGTCATCGTCGAGGACGGTGGCGATCGAGCCCTCGCCGCGACCGGTGGATCCGTGGCCGCACCCATCGGGCGCGCCGTCATCGCAGCCGCATTGCAGGGGAGGTGACGTGAAGTGCCACTGAGCAACGGAGCTGTCATCGCGCAGCGCTATCGACTTCTGCGTCTCATCGCCACCGGCGGCATGGGCCAGGTGTGGGAAGCAATGGACAACCGCCTCGATCGCCGTGTCGCGGTCAAGGTACTCAAGGCCGAGTTCTCCGAGGACCCGGAATTCCTGCAGCGCTTCAGGTTCGAGGCACGCACCACCGCGCAGCTGAACTATCCAGGAATCGCGGGCGTCTACGACTACGGCGAGACCCGCGACGGCGCGGGCGAATCACTGGCCTACCTGGTGATGGAACTGGTCAACGGTGAGCCGCTCAACGCCGTGCTGGGTCGCATGTCCCGCTTGCCGCTCGGCCATGCCCTCGACATGCTCGAGCAGACCGGCCGTTCGCTGCAGATCGCGCACACCGCAGGCGTCGTCCACCGCGACGTCAAGCCGGGCAACATCCTGATCACCCCCACCGGCCAGGTCAAGATCACCGACTTCGGCATCGCCAAAGCCGTCGACGCGTCCCCGGTGACCAAGACCGGAATGGTCATGGGCACAGCGCAGTACATCGCCCCCGAGCAGGCGCTCGGCGAGGAGGCGACCTCGGCTTCCGACGTTTACTCGCTCGGAGTCGTCGGATACGAAGTACTCGCGGGCACGCGGCCCTTCGTGGGCGACGGTGCGCTGACCGTGGCCATGAAGCACGTTCGCGAAACGCCGGCCCCCATGCCACTCGACCTGCCTCCCGCCGTACGCGAACTCATCGAGATCACGATGGTGAAGGACCCGGCCGCGCGCTACGCCAACGGTGGCGAATTCGCCGACGCCGTCGCCGCGGTCCGAGCCGGCCGTCGCCCGCCTGCGCCCGGAAACTCCCGCGGTTCGGGCACCGGCAGGGTCATGATGCCGGGCGTCGTGCCCAGCCCGCAGCCGCCGTCGAGCACCCAGATGATGCCGACGTCGCAGCGCGAGTACCGCGGACCGGCCACCGGAACGGCTGCGGCCGCCGTACCCGAGACCACCGGAATGTCGTCGGCGCAGAAGGCCCTCGCCTGGGGCGGCGCCGGACTGCTGCTGCTGGCCATCCTCATCGGCGGTTATGTGCTGTTGACCGGGGGCAGGGACGACACGCCGACGCCGTTCGTGCCGCCGACCACGACCACCACGCAGCCGACCACCACCACGACCACGACGACCGAACCCACGACGACCACCGAAGAAACCACCACCACCGAAGAACCCACGACGACCACGACGACGACCACCACGGAGGAGCCGACGACCACCGAGGAAACCACGACCACCTCGGCGGAGCCCACCGAGACGACGACCAGACGTCCGCTGATCGAGATTCCATTCCAGCAAGATCCACAAGGACAACGATGACGACTCCCCGTACGCTCTCCTCTCGCTACGAGCTGGGCGAGATACTCGGATTCGGCGGCATGTCCGAGGTTCATCTGGCACGTGACACTCGGCTGGACCGCGACGTCGCCATCAAGGTTCTGCGCGCCGATCTTGCTCGCGACCCCACGTTCTACCTGCGGTTCCGCCGCGAAGCCCAGAACGCGGCCGCACTGAACCACCCGGCCATCGTCGCCGTGTACGACACCGGTGAAGCCGAGACCGAAGCCGGTCCGCTCCCGTTCATCGTCATGGAGTACGTCGACGGCGACACCCTCCGCGACATCGTGCGCGCCGAAGGGCCCATGGCACCGCGTCGAGCCATGGAGGTCATCGCCGACGTCTGTGCTGCACTCGATTTCAGCCACCGCAACGGCATCGTGCACCGCGACGTCAAACCCGCGAACATCATGATCAACAACGCGGGCGCAGTGAAGGTGATGGACTTCGGCATCGCGCGCGCCATCGCCGATTCCTCGTCGCCGATGACTCAGACGGCCGCCGTCATCGGAACCGCGCAGTACCTCTCGCCCGAGCAGGCTCGCGGCGAGCAGGTCGACGCTCGATCGGACGTCTACTCGCTCGGCTGTGTGCTGTTCGAGATCCTCACCGGTGAGCCCCCGTTCAAGGGTGATTCCCCGGTCGCGGTCGCCTATCAGCACGTGCGCGAGGATCCTCAGCTGCCGTCGCTGGTCAACGACACGGTGCCGCGTGAACTCGACTCGATCATCCTCAAGGCGATGGCCAAGAATCCCGCCAACCGCTACCAGAGTGCCGCCGAGATGCGCACCGACCTGGTCCGGGTGCTCGGCGGTCAACGTCCGAGCGCCCCGATGGTCATGAACGACGAGGACCGCACCACGATTCTCGGATCGGTCGATTCACGGCAGGCGGACTTCTCCGGCGCGGACAAGCCGGCCGCAGCAGCCGCCGGCGCTCCCCGCCCGTCGAGGCACACCGAACCCGACAACGAACCCAGGAGCCGTCGGGGCCTGAAGATCGCGCTGATCTCCGCGGCGTCGATCATCGTCGTCGCGATCGTCGGAGCATTCCTGTGGTCCCTCGGTCCCGGAGCGGAGCCCACGTCCGTCACCGTGCCGTCCGTCGCAGGCCTCGTCGCTGACGAGGCCCAGCGGGAACTCGAGAATGTCGGCCTGCGCGTCACCGTGCAGGAGAGGCCGGATGCGTCGGTTCCCGAGGGTTCCGCGATCGGCACCAACCCCGCCGCGGGGTCGCAGACCGAATCACCCGGGGACATCCAGCTCGACGTCTCCTCGGGCCCCCAGCAGGTGCAGGTGCCGCGACTGACCGGACGAACGCAGCAGGAGGCGTCGGACGCCTTGAACGAGGTGGGCCTTCAACTCGATCCCACCGTCGCCCGGGCACCGTCCACGCCGGAGAACCTCGACAGGGTCGTCGAACAGAACCCGTCCTCGGGCGTGAGCATGAACGCCGACTCGCAGGTTCGCATCACGCTCGGTTCCGGCCCGGCGCAGGTACGGATGCCCAACGTCGTCGGCCAGCTCGTCGACGTTGCGCAGCCGAACGTGGCGGGTGCCGGTCTCCGCGTCCAGATAGAGAACATCGACTCCAGTCAGCCGGTGGGACAGGTCGTCTCGACGGACCCCGCCGGTGGTGCCAACGTCGCCGAGAACACGGTCGTGACGTTGCGCGTGTCGAACGGGGACAAGATCCCGATGCCGGACCTGGCCGGACTCACCGAAGCTCAGGCTCTGACAGCACTGGAATCGGCAGGATGGACCGGAACCGCGTCGGACCTGTCGACGTCGAGGCAATCGACGCTCGACCCACTGATGGTCGGCCGCATCGTGAACCAGACTCAGCCGGCAGGCTCGGAGATCAGCAAGTCCGACACCATCACCGTGAGCATCGGGGCGCTGGGTATTCCGACCGGCTAGACACCTCGGGTCGAGCTCAGGCGAACGCCTCGGCGACCTGAGCTTCGAGCTTGGCGACGAGACCGGGGTCGGTGGGCATTCCGCAGACGGTCAGCCAGTTCGCCAGCATGCGGTGTCCGCCCTCGGTGAGGATGGACTCCGGGTGGAACTGGACGCCGTGAATCGGTAGCTCGGTGTGCCTCATCGCCATGACCAGACCGGATTCGGTACGCCCGATGATCTCGAGTTCGGCCGGGATGGTGTCCTCCCGGACGGTCAGCGAGTGGTAGCGAGTGGCGGTGAAGGGCTCGTTCATGCCCTCGAGAACTCCGACGCCCGAATGGTGCACCAGACTCGTCTTGCCGTGCAGCAGTTCCGGGGCCTTCTCGACGGTGGCACCGAAGGCTGCGCCGATCGCCTGATGGCCCAGACAGACCCCGAGCAGGGGCGTCTTCGTGCGGGCGCTGGCCGAGACCAGATCCATCGTGGCACCTGCGCGCTGCGGCGTGCCCGGTCCCGGACTGAGCAGAATGCCGTCGAACCGGGCCGCGACGGCATCGCGATCGGTGAGGCGCTCGTCGTCGTTGCGCCAGACCTCGACATCGGCATTCAACTGACCCAGGTACTGGACGAGGTTGAAGACGAAGCTGTCGTAGTTGTCGACGACGAGAATACGCATGTGGACAGCGTACTCAGCGAGGCTGTGCATACCGCATGCGCACCGATTCGGAGTACGCGGGCACCGAGAGGTCCTCGGACACCGCGACGTCGTAGCGGAGGCCGTATCTCAGCGCGTACTGCTCGTACAACCGCACACCCGGCTCGTTCTTCAACGCCGCGCGCAGCCGATCCGAATCCCCGATCGCCGTCATCACGTACGGCGGACTGTACGTACGCCCGCCGAGCAGAAGGGTGTTCCCGATGCAGCGCGGAGCCGACGAGGCCACCAACCGTTGATCTTGCATCGCGATCGCCGACGCTCCACCGGCCCACAACGCGTTGAGCACGCTCTGAACATCGACCTGATGAACCACCAGATCGTCGACGGATGCATCGGACGCGTACGAGCCGTCCGGTCCACGGGGAGCGTCCGCCATCGTGACGGTCACACCCCCGCCGGACGCGGCCTCGCGGCCCGCCGCGTCGGCCAGGGAATCGGTCCGGGCCAGTGCGTCGGCGACGTCGGTGTCGACGGACGCGGTTCGCTGCTGAATGGTGTCCACTTGCTGCTCGAGCGTGTCCCTGCTGCGCTCGGCCTCCACACTGCTGCTCTGAGCTGCATCGACGAGGTCGGCCAGTCTGGTGGTGTCCCCTCCACGGAGTTCGGCACCGTCGGACACGTGTCTGGTGGTACCGAGCAGCAGACCGACGACAGCGCACACCGCGACGGCGAGCACCCACCAACGAGTGTCGGCGGGGGCAGTCGATCGTCGTGTCACGGGTGCTCGCAATTTGTCCGGTGGGTCGGTGCTGGGCTCACCTGCGTTAGCGTGTACAGCAACCGGGTCGGTGACCGTCACGGTCCTTCAGGCGACAATAGCCTGGGGACGCGCGGCACCCGTCGATCCACAGGTTCCGATCGTCAGTTGTCCACAGGTACGGCCGCAGTGCCGCGGGCCGTCACGAACGCGAAGAGGAAGCAATGCCGAAGTCGAAGGTACGGAAGAAGAACGACTACACGATCAACCCGGCGAACCGTACGCCGGTCAAGGTCAACGCCGGACCGTCACCGGTCTGGTACGTGGTGCTGATGCTGGGATTCATGCTGGTCGGGCTGCTGTGGCTGATCGTCTACTACCTCGCTTCCGAGGACATCGCCTTCATCGGAAATCTCGGCGCCTACAACTTCCTGATCGGCTTCGGCTTCATGGTCGTCGGACTCGTCATGACCATGCGGTGGCGCTGAGAACCTGCCGAGTTACATCGATGTCATTCATCCCCAATGTGGATAAACCCTGTGGATAACTCTGAAAACGATCCACAGGGTGTATACGAACAGCGATGGGCGACGCCCCTCATCGCCGTCGCAGCCCTGGTCGCAGGCGGAATCACCCTCGGAATCGGTGCCGCACTCTCCTCCACCGACGCAGCCGGAACATTCCTCGTCGGACTCGCGGCCGTCGGAATGTGGATCATCGCCGCACTCGCCGCCGCACAACGCCCACGACTGGCCATCACCCACAACGGAACTCTGGTGATGAAACGCCTCGGCGGCCTACGCACATACACCCGCAACGACATCGTGCGCGTCAAAATCGTGAAATACCCACGCCTCGGCCGACGCGTACCGATGCTCGAACTCGACATCCACCCACCCGGCGAAGACGACGATCGACTGATCATCTTCGGCAGATGGGACCTCGGAACCGATCCCCGCGACGTATACGACGCACTCGAAACCCACGGCTTGGTGCCTCGAAACACCTGACCGTGCGGCCCCCCGTGGTCACTCAATGTGACATTCAGTGGACTTTTCGGGGGTCAATGTCACATCGAGTGGACTAGCTAGAGGCCCATCTGGGCGCGCAGGTCGAGTACACGGATGGCGATGATGCCCAGGGACACCAGAGCAACGGCGGTGACCGAGAGCCATGCCATGGACAGGCCGGCCCTGGTTCGTTGTAGTCCCGTGTCTCGGGTTCGGTTGGACAAGAACACCAGACCGGCGGTGGCGGCGGCTCCGGCGACGAGTCCGCCCATATGTCCCCACAGCGAGATGCTGGGGATCGAGATGCTGATGAAGATGTTCACCGCGATGATGATGAGGATGGGTGCCGGGCTTCGCTTGAGCCGCAGCAGGATCACGGCCTGTGCGCCCAGTAGACCGAAGACTGCACCGGACGCGCCGACGGTGAGCGTCAGTGGGTTCTCCAGCAGCATCACCGACGCGCTTCCTCCGAGCAAGGAGAGGAAGTAGACGACCAGGTAGCGGGTTCGACCGAGCACGAGTTCGACGTCACGGCCGATGATGTACAGCGCGAACATGTTCACGAGCAGGTGGATCGGCCCGTAGTGGACGAAGCCGCTGCCGATCAGCCGGAACACGTCGCCGTCGGCGACGAGCAGGCTGTTGAGAGCCCAACCGCGGGCGAGCTCGGATCCGGAAGTGTTGTTCATCGGATCGCCGGACTGCGCCACCGTGATGGCATAGACGATCACGTTGACGGCGATCAGGGCGTAGGTCAGCGGAGTCTTGGCGGATCGTGCCATCGGCGCACCGGCGACGGTCTGCGCAGTGCGGACGTTCTTGTTGCCTTCTCGCACGCAGTCGACACAGTGCTGTCCGACCGCGGCGGCCTGCAGACATTGCGGGCACGCGGGCCTGCCGCAGCGCGAGCAGGCCAGGCCGGTGGGGCGATCGGGATGTCGGACGCACACCGACTGGGGTGGGTTGGGCTGGTCGCCGTACGCGCCACCCCAGCCGGGGTTCGTCATCTTGTCGAAAGTCCTTCGGTCAGATCAAGCGATGGTGACGTTGTTGATGACGACCTCGTCCACCGGACGATCTCCGCGGCCGACCGGCGTGCTCGAGATCGCGTCGACGACCTTCTTCGACGCCTCGTCGGTGACCTCACCGAAGATGGAGTGCTTGCGGTTGAGGTGCGGGGTCTTGCCGGTGGTGATGAAGAACTGCGAGCCGTTGGTGCCGGGGCCGGCATTTGCCATGGCCAGCAGGTACGGGCGATCGAAGGAGAGCTCCGGGTGGAACTCGTCCTCGAACTTGTAGCCCGGTCCGCCTGCACCGGTGCCGGTGGGGTCGCCGCCCTGGATCATGAAGCCGTCGATGACGCGGTGGAAGACTGCGCCGTCGTAGAACGGTCCGGTCTTGGCACCCGACGCGTTCTGAGTCGTGTACTCCTTGGATCCGTCCGCGAGACCGACGAAGTTCGCGACGGTCTTGGGGGCGTGATTGCCGAACAGTTCGATGACGATATCGCCGCGGTTGGTGTGCAGCGTGGCCGTTTGGGTCTTGTTTGGTGAAGTCACGCCCTCCATCGTGCCATCTCGGGTGATCGGGCAGTTCACAACGGGCGTCGAGTCGGGTGTATCGGGAGGGTTCAGCGGGGCCGTGTTGTGGAACAGTGAGGGTATGACGAGCACAACGAAGCCCGACCAGGGTCGGTCGACCACAGGTACCGCAGCGTCCGCCCTGCTCGGTGCCGCATCCGCCGCGAGCAAGGGCCCGGCCGGAGTCGGCCTGCTGCTGGCCAAACAGGGTTACGGACTGGCCCGAAAGCAGGCTGCGCAGCGGCGGGCAGTGACCGCGGAGCGTATCGCCGAAGCGAATCGCACCCGAGAACTCGTCACGGTCGACTCGGGATCACGTCGGGCCCGGCGAGTTCTGGTGTTCGGTGCCGTTGCTGCCGTTGTGGGAGGTGTCGTGTTCTTCCTCGGCCGTCGTCGCAACGAGGTGCCGCCGCCCGCCGATGTCCCGCCGAGCCTGACCGACTACGACGACACGTCGTCATAGGTACAGCACCTTCTGCAGTAGGTCGAACAGACCCGGCCTGGTTCTGATCACGGCCTCCGCGCTGCGGTCGGCGACGACCAGTGCCGTGTTGTCGCCGCTGGCGGAGCCCTCGGTGAGATAGTCGCTGTGCCCGATCGAGCGGCCGGCACTGTCGGATTGCTCCGTGGACAGCAGAGTGATTCCGTCCAGCGCCCCTGGATCGCGGCCGAATGCACCCAGGTCGGCGACGATGTCGCCCGTGGCCTCCGCCGCGAAGACGTGTCCGACGGGAATCTGGAGATCTGCGAGGCTGTGTGTGCCGAGTCCCGGTGAACCGAGAGCCACGAAATCGTCGACCCCGGTGTCGTCTCGAAGAGCAGTTGCCGCGGTGAGCGATCCGTACGAGTGGGCCAACACCGACAGATGCGGATCGCTCGCCCGTGCAGCGTCGAGACCGTTCAGGAACGGGATCAACCGATCCGCTCCTGCCTGCGCAGCCGCACCCGAGGCCACGGTCCGGTCCGGATCGAGCAAGCTCCAACCGAGCTGAGGTGCCTGGTAGTCCAGCCATGTCACCGCAGCCGCAGACTGCGCCGGATCTCTCGAAACAAGCTGCTGCACAGTGTTTTTGATGTTCTCCATCTCGCCGTCGTAGCGGGGAAGGTTTCCGTGCACGGTCGAGCCGAGACCGGGCACGAACACGGCGACATGGGTCGCCGTGTCGACATCTCCCACCGCGACGGCCGCCATCGTCTCCTCGTACGAGGAATTGTCGAGGACCAGGAGCTGCCGAGCCCCCAGCGCCAGCGTCGCGTCGATCGCATCGAGTGCTGTCAACCGAGTGCGCGTTTGTTCGAGCCCGGCGTCGGCGTCGCTGAAAATTCCGCCGAACACGTTGTCGGACAACTCTTTCTGTAGTTCGACTTCGACGGCGCGAAGGCGGACACGCTCTGCGGCCAACACCCGGCGGTTGGCGCTGTCACGCACCCGACCCGGCAGGCCGTCGAGATTGCCGATCAGCGCCGGCTGTTCGACCAGCAACCTGGTACGGGCTGCAGTCGAGAGTGCGCTCCAGAAAGCAGCGTTGGCCGCCGGTGTGCCGTCGCGCGGCACCCAAGCCGCAACTGCCGTCGCAACGGAGGCTGCGGAGGTTCCCCCGACGAGGCGTCGGGCAAGGATGTCGTCGAAATCCGTGGCCGTACGAATCAGCTGTGCGATTCGTTCGGCGAGCTCCTCACGGCACCGCCGTCGCTCGCGCATCGTCGACCACAAGTCCACCAGCGCAACCGAATACGACGCTGCAAGGTCGAACACCGAGCCGTCGGATGCGACCGCGAATCGCTCCTCCGCCGCCGTCCGCTCCACCGAGCGAAGCGCAGCGACCAAGCCGGCCATGTCGATCGAGGCATCCGCGGTGCATGTCGCGATCCGAAGCAACTCGGCTGCGGCGTCTGCCAGATCCGACCGGATACGTCTCATCGCCTCCCGCGCAGCCTCGGCCGCGGGACCGGCCCACCCGTCTCCCACGATGTCGTCGGTGACCGAGTCGTGCACGGTGGCCACCTCCCGCCACCGGTGCATCAGGCTGTCGGACGCCGCTACCAGCACGCGGCTGTCCCAGGATCTGAATTCGTTCAGAGTGACCATCGCGTATCCCCCGCAGCGTCGTCGTTTCCGACGAGTCAACGCGAGAAAAGCACCGCGTCGGGAAATCTATCCCCAGCCTGTGGATCAAATCTGGGGATCAACGATGCGTCGAGTGACGATCACTGCGCAATTCTGCGAATGGGGCCGCTGTAACCGGCGTCGGGATCGGACGGCCGACTGGTCCTCGGCGGCCTGCTTCGCTTTGCCCGGTACAGATCGGCGTCGGCTGCCCGATAGATCTCACCCCAGCGGCGACCCGCGGGCATGCAGGCCAATCCGACGCTCCACTCCGCGCGGTGAGCCCGACGCAGACGCTCGATGATCTGCCAGGCCTCCTTCTCGAGAACCCCCGGCATGAACAACACGAACTCGTCTCCACCGAGCCGACCCAGAACATCCCGTTTGGTCAGCTGCCCCTTCCAGGCCTTCGAGACGCGAGTGAGCAGGACGTCACCGGCAATATGGCCGTACTCGTCGTTGATCTCCTTGAAATTGTCGAGATCGAGCACTGCGAGGCTGACCGACAATCCGCGAGTCGCGCACGCCGGCAACATCTTCTCGATCTTGGATTCGAACCCGAACCTGTTGAGCAGACCGGTCAAAGCATCGTGCGTCGCGGAATAGCGCATCCGACGCGCGAAGACACCGAAGACCTCCGTCGCACCGACGATGCCGAGGGCCACCAGGATGTAACTGATGAACGGAGTTCCGTACGGCGCGATCGCCGCTCCGATGACCGCCGAAACAGCAAGCACGGCAACCCAAATGCCTGCGCTGCGTTCGGACCAGAACGCGCCTATGTGCATACCGAGGAACATGGCCGCCTGGACACAGATCAAGAACGCGGGCATGGTGTCGCTGCTGCCCAACGCACAGGCGAGTGCCATCACCGACAACGCGGTCGCGAACCCCACCGCCTGTTTGGGGCTCGGCACACCCGCCCTTGCCAACACCACGATCGCCGTCGGGCCCAGCAACAGAGCCAACGCGGCCAGAACCTGCTGGGCACCGGTCAGATTCGACCACGACGCAATCGCGCTGGCAGCGTAGAGAACCGTCGTAACCGCAGCGAATACGGCAAGCATGCGGCCGGACTCGTCGAACCTAGGCCTGCTCACCGGTCGATTCCCACCGTGCAGGACCATGATTCGGCCGATCGGAGGCAGCGTTCACCGAAGAGAACACCACCACTCACCCGATACCCCCCAGGCATCATCGGCCCTCCCCACGCACTACGGCCATCGCCTCACATGACCCAACGATGCCCGGACTCTAACACCTCCGAGACCCGATCACGACTCTGGCCAGCGAAAGCGCAGCAGGTCAGGACGCCTTCTCGGCGCGCGCTGCCTCCCTGGCAAGTAGTCGATCACGGGACTCCTCGAACTTGGTTGCCTTCTCGGCCAAGTCCTCGACGAACGCTGCCAGTCGATCGCGATCCCGCTCGCCCTCACCCGTGAAATCGTTGCGCTCGAATATCTTCCACTTGCGCAGGACCGGCATCAACACCTCGTCCAGATGCTGCCGTAGATCGTAGATCCCGTGCTTGGCCAAGGTCATCGCGTTCTTGCGGAAATTGGGCATGTTCAGGCCGGGCATCTGAAAGTCGGTCGCGACATCGGTGATGGCGCGAACCATCTGATCGGGCACCAGATCCAGCGACGCCTCACCGAGGTTCCGATAGAAGATCATGTGCAGGTTCTCGTCGGCAGCGACACGAGCCAACATTCGATCCGCCACCGGATCCCCGCACGCCAGTCCCGTGTTTCGATGCGACACCCGTGTCGCCAACTCCTGGAACGTCACATACGCCACCGAATGCAGGAAATTGGCACCGTCCATCGGCGCATCGACACCAACCGTCATGTGGTGCATTCGAGCGCGCTCCAACTCGACGGGATCCACCGCACGCGTCACCACCAGATAATCGCGCATGACGATGCCGTGACGGTTCTCCTCCGCAGTCCAGCGCCCCACCCATGTCCCCCAGGCACCGTCCAACGAAAAATTGTCTGCCAGCCCCCGGTGATACGACGGCAGATTGTCCTCGGTGAGCAAATTGGTGATCATCGCCGTGCGCGCCAGTTCCGACAACGACGACTGCTCGAGGGACCAGTCCTGCCCACCCATCGCCGCGAAATTGCGACCCAGATCCCACGGAACGTAATCATGCGGATGCCATTCCTTCGCCATCGACAGATGACGATTCAAATTGGCTTCCAACGTGCCGTCGAGTTCCCTCAACAGCTCTTCATGATCGAGAACGCGCGTCATCTGCGGGACTCCTTCGAGATTCGAGATGCCCGAATCGCCGATCGATTCGAGACAGTGGCGAACACCGCCCGCCGAGATCGAACGACGGCACACCCCCCTGCGGTGCGCCGTCGCGACCATTCACGTCGATCCGAGAACCGACGTCCTTGCACAGCGACCACGCTAAGGACCGAACCATCGATACGACACCGAACCGACGACTGTCTGGACATGTGGGCGCCGAAACACAGATCGCCTTGGGTCCAATCACAACCGGTCAAGCTGAGTGGCCGGGGGATCTCGCGGCGCATCCGATGGCACTCAATGTCACATTCAGTGGCCTTTTCGGGGGTCAATGTCACATCGAGTGGACATGGGGGGTCGGCTGGAGAGACGAAAAAGGACGCCCACCGAAGTGGACGTCCTTTTCTTTGTGGAGCCTAGGAGATTCGAACTCCTGACATCTGCCTTGCAAAGGCAGCGCTCTACCAACTGAGCTAAGGCCCCGGGTGTTACCGGTAATCGTGGACGAACTCTACACGTCCACTCCGAGCGATTGTCACGCGGTGGGGATGCTGTGCCAGACGCCGTCCGAGCTGCGCTGCGAGCGCACCTTCGATACTGTCAGCACTGCGATCACCGCCGATGCGACAAGAAGAAGGATTTTCATGTCCTGCCTCTTTTCGTTCGTTCGGTGTGGGCCTAGGAGGACTTGAACCTCCGACCTCTTCCTTATCAGGGAAGCGCTCTAACCGCCTGAGCTATAGGCCCTCATCACTACTTCGGGCCGAAGAAAAGCTCTCCTCGAACCGAGGGATGAGATTACCGTATCGGGCCGCTGTCTTCCAAAACGGCCCGATACGGCTCTCGATGGTGCAGGTCAGTCGCGGTCTGCCAGTGTCACTTCGACGCCACCGACCAGGTCCGACGACAGGTTGTAGATGAAGGCGCCGATGGTGGTGAGAGCGGTGAAGAGTACGACATTGATCACACCGATCACCGCTGCGTAGCCGAACACCTGCCCGGCGCTGACGAGTCCTCCGCCGCCGGATTCGTTGACGATCTCGGTGAACGCACTGTTGAGACGTTCCCAGACGCCCATGCCGTCGAGCACGGCGTACAGCAAACCGACGGACACCATCCATACGAAGAACAGTGACACAGCGATCACGAGGGCGATCTTGAGCGTCGACCAGGGATCGATCTTGCGGATCTGAATGGTCGCCCGCAGGGGGTCGCCGTCCGCACTGGCCACGGCCGTGATGGCTGCCGGTGCTGCGCGCTCGGACTGGGACGGCTCCGGGTGCCGGACGGCAGACAGGTCCGGCATGTCCTTCGCCAGATCCTTGCGTTCGATGTGCCGTGTCGGTCCGTCGATGACCGCAGCCTTCGACCGGGCAGCTTCTCGCCGTTCGGTCTTGTCCTCCGTCGACTCACGCTGAGTGGGCTCGGCGGCCGTACGAGCGGTCCGATCGAACTCACCGTTCGGTGGCAGTGCCGCTCCGCGTCCGGACAGGTTGGTCTGCGGCTGATTCTGCGGCTGCTGCCGGTCCGTCCCCTGCGATGCGGGCCGCTGGGCGGCTCCGCGCTGCCAGGGCGGCGTTCCGGCGCCGGCCTGCGGATCGTCGTTCTGTTGAGCCGGCATCGCCTGAGTTGCTGCGGGACCTGCCTGATCCTGACCCCGAGCGGGCTCGGATGCACGAGATCCGTCACCGGTGGCAGCCGAGTCGGCGGATACCTGCGGTGTGCGGACGGTCTCGTTGGGCGAGGGCTGCTGTCCCGAGGGCTGCGGGGCTGCCTGCCGAGGAGCTTGACCGGCCGGTGCCTGCCGCTGCGGCGGTTGGCCGTTCGGCGGCGGACCGACGGTCCGTCCGGGAGCCTGCTGACCCGGACCTGGCTGACGGCCGGGAGCCTGCGGCGGCTGGGACTGACCGGCAGGAGCCTGTCCCTGCTGGGGTGCAGGCGGACGCTGCGGGGAAGCCCCCGGCGGTCCCTGAGGTGCAGGCGGTCGCTGCGGGGGCGGGGGTCCCTGAGCCGGGCGTGCCGGACCGTTCGGATTTCCCGGTGCCGGTCGGATCGGAGGGCGAGCACCACCTTGCGGTGCCGGGCCACGGCCCGCGGCGGGCGCGGGACGATTGGCCGGCTGCGGGCGGCTGCCCGGACGAGCTCCCTCGGGCGGCGCGGGACGCGCGGGCTGCTCGGCTTCCCGGCTGTCCGGTCCACCGCTGGGGCCGGGCCTGCTACCAGGCCGGTTGGGAGTGCTCACTTACGACTCCTTCGCTGCATCGTCTTCGGTGCCCAGAGAATCCGGTTCGATCTCGTCGGCGTTGCGCGCGATCGCGAGCAGGGTGTCGCCTTCACCGAGATTCATCAACCGCACGCCCTTGGTCTGTCGGCCGGCCTTTCGAACCTGCTTGGCAGCGGTCCGGATCACACCACCACTGGAGGTGATGGCGTACAGCTCGTCCTCGTCGTCGACGATGAGAGCTCCCACCAGCGTGCCACGCTTCGGGTCGTACTGGATTGTCAGCACTCCCTTTCCGCCGCGGCCCTGCTGCGGGTAATCCTCCATCGCGGTGCGCTTGGAATAGCCACCCGACGTTGCGACCAGCAAGAACTTGTTCTCGCTGACTACGTTGAGCGAGAGCAACGCGTCCTCGCCGTTGAATCTCATGCCCTGCACACCCGAGGTGGCGCGACCCATCGGGCGCAGTACCTCGTCGGTGGCCGAGAACCGGATGGACTGACCCTGCGCCGAGACCAGCAGCAGATCGTCGTCCGAGGATGCGAGAACCGCGCCGACCAACTCGTCGTCGCCGCGCAGGTTGACCGCGACGATGCCGCCGCTGCGGTTGGAATCGAAATCCGTCAGACGCGACTTCTTGACGAGACCACCCTTGGTGGCGAGCACCAGATAGGGGGCATCCTCGTAGGTCTTGATCTGGATGACCTGGGCGATGCGTTCGTCCGGCTGGAAGGCGAGCAAGTTCGCAACGTGCTGACCGCGAGCGGTTCGGTTCGCCTCGGGCAGCTCGTAGGCCTTGGCCCGGTAGACGCGACCTTTGGTGGTGAAGAACAGGATCCAGTCGTGCGTCGAGCAGACGAAGAACTTGCTGACGATGTCGTCCTGCTTGAGGCCCGCTCCCATCACTCCCTTGCCGCCGCGCTTCTGCGAGCGGTAGAGGTCGGTTCTGGTGCGCTTGGCGTATCCGGTCTCGGTGATCGTGACGACCACGTTCTCCCGCGCGATCAGATCCTCGTCGTTGACGTCCCCGTCGGCGGCGATGATGCGCGTGCGACGGTCATCGCCGAACTTCTCGACGATCTCGGCGAGCTCGTCCCGCACGATCTGTCGCTGTCGCTCCGGCTTGGCCAGAATGTCCTGCAGGTCTGCGATGGTGCGTTCGAGTTCTGCCAACTCGTCGATGATCTTCTGACGCTCGAGAGCTGCGAGGCGCCGCAGCTGCATGTCGAGGATCGCCTGGGCCTGAATCTCGTCGATGTCGAGCAGGTCGATCAAGCCCTGCTTGGCGAGATCCACCGTCTGCGACGCACGGATGAGCGCGATGACCTCGTCGAGTGCGTCGAGAGCCTTGACCAGGCCACGCAGAATGTGAGCCCGCTCCTCCGCTCTGCGCAGCCGGTACCGAGTACGCCGAACGATCACGTCGAGTTGGTGGGTGACGTAGAAGCGAATCATCTGATCGAGGCGAAGGGTGCGCGGTACGCCGTCGACGATGGAGAGCATGTTCGCGCCGAAGCTCGTCTGCAGCTGCGAGTGCTTGTAGAGGTTGTTGAGCACGACCTTCGCGACCGCGTCGCGCTTGATCGTGACGACGATGCGCATACCGACTCGGTCGGACGACTCGTCGTCGATCTTGGAGATACCGGACATCTTGCCGTCGCGTACCTGCTCGGCGATCGAGGTGATCAGGTTGTCCGGGTTGACCTGGTACGGCAGCTCGGTGATGACGATCGTGGTGCGACCGTTGGAGTCCTCTTCGATCTCGACGACGCCGCGCATCCGGATGGAGCCGCGACCGGTCGAGTACGCGTCCTGGATACCCTGGCCGCCGACGATGAGTCCGTGGGTGGGGAAGTCTGGGCCCTTGACGCGTTCCATGCACGCGGCGAGGGTTGCTTCCTCGTCGGCCTCGAAGTTGTCCAGGGCCCAGAACACCGCATCGCCCAGTTCGCGAAGATTGTGCGGCGGGATGTTGGTGGCCATACCGACGGCAATGCCGTTGGAGCCGTTCATCAACAGGTTCGGCACGCGCGACGGAAGTACCGTCGGCTCTTGGGTTTTGCCGTCGTAGTTGGGGATGAAGTCGACGGTTTCCTCGTCGATGTCGCGCAGCATCTCCATCGCCAGCGGGGTCAACCGGGCTTCGGTGTATCGCATGGCTGCGGCACCGTCGTTGCCACGCGAACCGAAGTTGCCCTGGCCGTCGACGAGTGGGTACCGCATCGACCACGGCTGAGCCAGACGCACCAGTGCGTCGTAGATCGAGGTGTCGCCGTGGGGATGGTAGTTACCCATCGTTTCGGCAACGGGGCGTGCGGATTTGACGTAGCTGCGGTCGGGGCGGAAGCCCGAGTCGTACATCGCGTACAGGACGCGACGGTGCACCGGCTTGAGTCCGTCACGCACCTCGGGCAGGGCACGACCGACGATGACGCTCATGGCGTAATCGATGTAACTACGCTGCATTTCCTGCTGGATGTCGACCGGATCGATCCGGTCTCCACCCTCGGCGTTGGTGGTCGAACCCGGCGGGGGTCCTACCGGCGGTTCGGTGATGTCAGACATGCAAATCTCCTCGAGAAACGGTCACCTCCACGCACCGAGAAACCTCATCGGTGCGTGAAGGGAAGTGACTAAACGTCAAGAAAGCGAACATCTTTCGCGTTGCGGGCAATGAAGCTTCGGCGTGCGGAGACGTCCTCGCCCATCAGGACGCTGAACAGTTCGTCGGCCGCGGCCGCGTCGTCGAGGGTGACCAGGCGCAGCACTCGCACAGCCGGGTCCATCGTGGTTTCCCACAGCTCCTTGGCGTTCATCTCGCCGAGGCCCTTGTAGCGCTGGACACCGTCCTCGACGTTGATCTTGCGCTTGTTGGCGATGCCGGCCTCGAGCAGTCCGTCGCGTTCACGATCGGAGTAGGCGAAGTCCGGTTCACCGCGGCTCCACTTGAGCTTGTACAGCGGCGGCATGGCGAGGTAGACGTGACCGTTCTCGATCAAGGGACGCATGAACCGGAACAGCAGAGTCATCAGAAGCGTCGAGATGTGCTGACCGTCGACGTCGGCGTCGGCCATCAGCACGATCTTGTGATAACGCAGCTTGGTGATGTCGAATTCGTCGTGGATGCCGGTTCCGAAGGCGGTGATGATCGCCTGAACCTCGTTGTTCTTGAGGACGCGGTCGATGCGTGCCTTCTCGACGTTGATGATCTTTCCGCGCAGCGGCAGGATCGCCTGGAACATCGAGTCGCGTCCGGATTTGGCCGAGCCGCCTGCGGAGTCGCCCTCCACGATGTAGATCTCGGACTTGCTCGGGTCGTTGGATCGGCAGTCGGCGAGCTTGCCGGGGAGACCACCGATATCGGTTGCGCTCTTGCGGCGCACCATCTCTCGCGCCTTACGCGCAGCCATGCGGGCCTGCGCGGAGGAGACTGCCTTGTTGATGATCGTCTTGGCGTCGGCCGGGTTCGACTCGAACCAGTGCGAGAGGTGCTCGTTGCAGGCCTTGAGGACGAACGATCGGATCTCGGTGTTGCCGAGCTTGGTCTTGGTCTGACCCTCGAACTGCGGCTCACCGACTCGGACCGAAATGACCGCGGCGAGGCCCTCACGAATGTCGTCGCCGGTCAGCTTGATGTCTTTTTCCTTGACCAGCTTCTTCTCGAGGGCGTACTTGTTCACCGTCGAGGTCAACGCGGTGCGGAAGCCCTCTTCGTGGGTACCGCCCTCGTGCGTGTTGATGGTGTTGGCGAAGGTGTGCACCGACTCGGAGTAACCGGCGTTCCACTGCATCGCGATCTCGACCTCGTGGCCTTCACCCTTGCCGGTGAAGCCCACGACCGAGTTGTGGATCGCGGTCTTGGTGCGGTTGATGTGCTTGACGAAGTCGACCAAGCCGTCGGGGTAGTGGTACGTCCGCTTGCGGACCTTGGCCGGCTTCGCGTTGGCCGCATCGGCCTGCTCTTCCTCGGCGGTCTTGGGAGCCTCGGCGGTCTCGCCCAATTCCTCCTCGGTGGCGTCGGTCGCGGCCACTCGCTCGTCGGTGAAGTTGATGGTCAGCCCCTTGTTCAGGAACGCCATCTCCTGCAGGCGGCGGTGCACGGTCTCGAAGCTGTAGTCGAGAGTCTCGAAGATCTTGCCGTCGGCCCAGAAGCGGACGGTGGTGCCGGTCTCGTCGGTGTTCCCGACGGTTTCGAGCGGTCCGGGCTTGGCGTAGTCGTAGGTCTGGGTGTAGCGGTGACCGTCGCGCGCGATCTGCAGTTCGACCTTGGTCGAGAGGGCATTGACCACCGAGATACCGACACCGTGCAGTCCGCCGGACACCGCGTACGAATCGGAGTCGAACTTGCCGCCGGCATGCAGCTGGGTCATGACGACCTCGACGGTGGGGACGCCGGACGAGTGCATGGCGACGGGAATTCCTCGACCGTCGTCGGTGACCTCGACACTGCCGTCCACGTGAATGGTGACGCCGACGGTGGAGGCGTAGCCGGCCATGGCCTCGTCGACGGAGTTGTCGACGACCTCCCAGATCAGGTGATGCAGGCCTCGTTCACCGGTGGAACCGATGTACATACCGGGCCTTTTACGAACCGCCTCCAGGCCCTCGAGGACCGTGATGGACGAAGCGCCGTAATCCTTGCTGTTCTCGTTGTTACCTGACTTCTGGGCAGCCACGGTTAGCTGGTTCTCCTTCTACGCGTCCACTACCCCGCTCACACCCCGACAGGGTGCTACCGCAGGGGCGAGCGCAGTCGATTCCGGCCGCGCCCGGGTCCATGCGTTGTTCCGGGCTTGATGTCGTACCGGTCCATAGTACTGGTTGCCTGCGACAGCATGGGCACGATGACACCCCTAAAAGGCCTCTGATTGCTCCACAGGCGCATTTTCAGGGTGCCGGGCGACAAAGATGAAGGGTAAATGCGGCGGCTCGGCTAGAGATCGAGCACGATCCGTTCGCCCTCGGAACGGGACACGCAGATCAACATCTCGTGTTCCTGCTCCTCGGCGGTGAGCCGGTTCTCCCGATGCTGCGGTGTTCCGCTGAGTACTCGAACGCGACACGTCCCGCAGAACCCCTGCTGGCAGGAGTACGCCACATCGGGCCTCAGACGCCGAATGGCATGCAACGCAGTCTCGTCCGGAGCCACTGCGATGATCTGTCCGGAATCGACGAGCTGCACCTCGAACTCCGCACCGTTCTTCACCGGCGGCGGTGAGAAACGCTCGAAGTGCAGATGCGTTGCCGGCAACGAGTCGAACGACGCCCGAACCAGATCGATCATCGGCGGAGGTCCGCACACGTAGACCGAACCCCCGGGCGCCGCGGCACCGAGCAGATCCATGCTCGACGGCATGCCGTCCACATCGTCGGTCCGCACCGTCACGCGGTCGGCGTCCCAGCCGGCGATCTCGTCGAGGAACGGCATCGATTCACGTGAGCGGCCGCAGTAGACGAGATGCCAATCCATCCCCGTCTCACGAGCACGACGCACCATCGAGATGATGGCTGTGATACCGATTCCGCCGGCCACGAACACGGCGTGCTCGGACTGCACGAAAGGAAAACCGTTGCGCGGCCCGCGAATTGCGACCTCGGTACCGACCTGCAGATCGTGCATCTCACGCGACCCACCCCCGCCGTCGGGAACCAAGCGCACCGCGATGGAGTACGAGTCGGCATTCGGCTGCCCACACAACGAGTACTGCCGACGGCGTCCGGACGGGAGATAGAAGTCCAGATGCATTCCCGGTGCCCACGCGGGCAGCACCTCACCGTCGGCGGCCGAGAAGGTCAGTTGGACCACTTGCTCGTCGACGCACAGCACCTCGCGCGCGACCAACGTCAGCAACCGGGTGCGAGCCACGGGCGGCGCAGCGAACGACGCGTCGTAGTCGTCACCGTCGAGCAGAGCGAACCATTTGTCGAGCGCATCGGTCACCAGTGACACGGTCTGATCGGGCTCGTCGCGGCCGTACAGATTCTTCGGAATGGTGCGTCCCGCCCGGAACGAGTCCACCATCTGTGCCATTGCGCCGAGCTTGCTCCGCAACGTGCGTTTGGTCATCGATCGGCGGACCGGGCTGCCGGTGAGGTGGCCAGATACTGCACTGCCTGCGCCGTCGAACCTTCCTGGGAAGGGTGGTAGGTGCGCTTGAAGTAACGCAACGACGCCTTCACCATCGACATCGGGGTCGGGAACAGGCCGGCATGGGCAACTCGACGAAATTCTCGGAACGACGGTGTGCGCTGCTTGGGTGGCAGGTGCGCCAGCGTCGGATCCTGGCTCATCAGAAAACGAACACCGCGGGTCCAGAACCACACCAACGTGGGCGCGATGACGACGTAGGTACGAATACGGCGGGCCGGGCGGACGTCGAAGTACCGCATC
This sequence comes from Rhodococcus sp. 14-1411-2a, assembly GCF_002259485.1. Classification (GTDB taxonomy): domain Bacteria; phylum Actinomycetota; class Actinomycetes; order Mycobacteriales; family Mycobacteriaceae; genus Rhodococcoides. Next base: position 71,514 of record NZ_NPGA01000012.1, on the reverse strand, counting down.
ACCTCGTAGGCCACCGATCGATGCTCGACCTCCTCGGCTCCGTGCCACCGCAGCAGATCCAGCATGATCGGGTCGACGTCGGCCTCGTCCAACTCCGAGGCATTGAGCACCCAATCGCCCAGGAAAGCGGTCAGGTGTTCTGCGGCAGCGATGAGGGCGAGACGTTCGACCAGACTGTTCTGACCGTGACCGGACCTGTTGCCGAGCGCGCGGCCGAACAGGAACTTCATCTGATCGACGTACGGGTCGACATCGATGCCGTGTGCCCGAAGCTGATCGTGGACATCGGTGTGTGCCTGGGCGTGCATGGCTTCCTGGCCGATGAACCCGATGACGTCGTCGCGCAGCTGATCGTCGTGGATCAGCGGCAACGCTTCCTTGAAGGTGCGCACGAACCATTCCTCGCCCTCGGGCAGGAGCAGGTGCATCACGTTGATCAGGTGCGTCGCGAGCGGATTGCCGTCCATGTAGTGCAACGGCAGGGACTTCCAGTCGAACTCGACATTCCGGGCATGGAGAACGACTCGGTCTTCGGGGGTCCCGTCGACATCGACGGCCGCTGTCGATGCCTTCTTCGTTGGTGCAGACACAACTTCTCCTCGTCCGATGGCCGCGTAGAACATCTTCATCGATCCCCCGACCGCTGAGTGTCGCGAATCACGCTACGCACATCGACCATGTCACAGCAACACTGGCCCCAACATCTGTTGAGGATCACCTGGACCAGGCACTTCGAAAAGCATACGTTGGGACGTCTCACTATCCGTACGTGTCGCGCGGGCCCCGCCCGCGCACGTGACGCTCACCTTTTCTCCAGCTCTGCGTCGTCGGACCGGTGATGCGCAGAGACGTCACCACACCGTGACCGACGGCGGCGGCGATCTTGGCCAGAATCTGAGACTGCATCAGCCTCAACTGCGTCGCCCACGCCGTGGACTCCGCCGAAATACTCAACACGCCCTCCTTGAGACCGGTGGGCTCCGCATGAGCCGAGATGTCCTCGCCGACCACGCTGGGCCACCGGCCCAACACAGCACCCTCGGACACCTTGGCCGACCACCCACGCTTGGACGCGATCGAGTTCGCCAAAGCCCCGAACGCCTGCGGATCACGGTCGTCCGGCCCGGCTCCCGACCAACCGCGTCGACGACGCCCCCGCAGCGCTCGGATCCCGCCGGTGGGCGACGACCGTCCCTGCCCCACCGATTTGCCACTGGCCTTGGCTGCGGCCCGGGCGTCCTCCAGTGCTCGACGCGCCAGATCGACACCTTTCAGTTCCGGTACCTCACCGTTGCCCGGGGGCGTTTCCTCGTCGTCGGTCATCGAACCTCACCTTCCGAAACTGCGGTACCGGTATCGGCCGACAGATCCGAGATGCGCGAGATACGTCCTGCTGCACCGGAATCCGAACTCTGCGTCGCTTCGACCCCGTACCGCCGAGCATCGAGTTCGGGAGGTACGTCCTCCGGTACCGCCGCGGTGATGAGCACCTGCTCTGCGCCGGCGGCCACGGTCGCCAACGCCGCGCGCCTCTTGCGGTCGAGCTCGGCGAACACGTCGTCGAGCATCAGAACCGGGTCGGTACCGTCTTCCCGCAGCAACGCGAACGACCCGAGCCGCAACGACAGTGCGTACGACCACGACTCACCATGACTCGCAAAGCCTTTCGTCGGTTGATCACCGAGCATCAATTCCACGTCGTCGCGGTGCGGTCCCACCAGACACACCCCGCGTTCGATCTCGCGCTGTCTCATCACCGAAAGCTGATGCAGGAACGCAGCTTCCAGCACCTCGATGTCATCGGGTTCCGGTGCACGATCGGCATCGGAGAATTCCGGTGGGAGCGCATCGGCCAGACTGCAGCGATAGGCGACTGCGGCCAACCGCGATTCCGGCGCGATCGAACTGTAGGCCTGTTGTACGAAAGGCATCAGCTCGTGCACCAAAGATATTCTGGCAGCGAGCAATCGAGCACCGTGCGCCGCGAGGTGCCCGTCCCAGACGTCGAGGGTGGCAAGTGCACTGGCGCCATCACCCGACGACGAACCGCGGCGCAACGATCCACTCGCGGTCTTGAGCAGAGCCGACCGTTGCCGCAGTACCTTGTCGTAATCGGCACGGACAGTGGCCATTCGAGGAATTCGAGTGGTGAGCAGCTCGTCGAGATAGCGTCGGCGCTCACCGGGATCACCGCGGACGAGCGAGAGATCCTCGGGAGCGAACAGCACACTCTGCAACACGCCCAGGATCTCGCGTGGGCGACGCAGCGGCGACCTGTTCATCCGAGCCTTGTTGGCCCGGCCTTCGAGCAGCTCGACGTCGATGATCAATTCGCGACCGTGATTGACCACAGCGCTGCCCACGAACGCTTTGGCGGCGCCTGCCCGGATCAGGGGTGCGTCCGAGGACACACGATGAGAGGACAACGTCGACAGATAGTTGAGCGACTCGAGCAGATTGGTTTTGCCGTGTCCGTTGGGCCCCACGAACACGGTCGAGCCCGGTCCGAGGTCGACGGTGAGGTCGTCCCAGGATCGGAAGTCGTGTAGCTGCAGAGACCGGACGAACACTTACTCGGTGTTCTTCGGCGCCGGGGCGCGCAGGGTCTCGTCGGCGTCGGCCTTCTTGACCGCATGCCCGCCGAACTGGTTCCGCAAGGCAGAGACAGCCTTCATGGCGGGCGAATCCTCTTGCCGCGAAGCAAATCTGGCGAACAATGCCGCGGAGATCACTGGCGCTGGGACGGCATGACGGATGGCTTCCTCGACGGTCCAGCGACCCTCACCGGAGTCCTCCGTGTACCCGGAGATCTCACTGAACTCCGGATCCTGACCGAGAGCTTCGACCAGCAGGTCGAGCAGCCACGACCGCACGACCGTGCCCTTGCTCCAGGCCCGCAGCACGCCTTGCACATCCTGCACGAGCTCTTCGGCTTCGAGGATCTCGTACCCCTCGGCATAGGCCTGCATCAACCCGTATTCGATACCGTTGTGCACCATTTTCGAGTAGTGACCGGCACCGACCGGGCCGGCATGCACGAAACCGTCCGCGCGCTCGCCCTCGGGACGCAACGCGTCGAAGATCGGCATCGCTCTGGCGACATGCTCGTCCTGGCCGCCGACCATCAAGCCGTAGCCGTTCTTCAGGCCCCAGACGCCGCCGGATACTCCGGCGTCGATGTAACCGATTCCCTTGGCGTCCAACAACTCTGCGTTGGGCTTGTCATCGGTGAAGCGTGAATTGCCGCCGTCGATCACCAGATCGCCTGGTTCGAGCACATCCGCAAGGCCGTTGACGGTGTCGCGGGTGATCTGACCGGACGGGACCATCACCCACACCACCCGGGGCGCCGTCAACGATTGCGCCAGCCCGGCCAGTGACGGGGTATCGGTCACCTCGGGTCGGGGGTCGTAGCCGATCACCTCGTGACCGTGCTCGCGCAATCTCTCGCGCATGTTGAAACCCATTTTTCCGAGACCGACCAAGCCGAGCTGCATGATGACGCGTCCTTGTCTGTGTCAGGTGCGGAGATTCCCGCGGATTCAACAGTAACCAGGCAGGATCAGCCCGGCAGCCTGACGGGCATCAGCAGATACGTGTATTCGGACTTCGGTGCCGCGAACTTGCCTGCGTCGTCGGGCACGAGTTCCTCGTCGGAGGTCGGCCGCAGCACTGCAGGCCGGCTCGGCGTCGTGAATCCGAAGGTGACCTTCTCGCTGTGCAGCGAGGACAACCCGTCGATGAGGTATCCCGGATTGAAGGCGATGGTCAGTGCCTCGCCCTGGAAGTCGGCAGGCAGAGCTTCCTCGGCGCGGCCGGCGTCGTCGCCACCTGCGGACAGCAACACGCCGTCGGAGTTGAATTCCAGGCGCACCTGCGCACCACGCTCGGCAACGAGAGCGACACGCTTGATGGCCTCGACCAGCGAGGCGATGTCGAGGGTCGCCACCGCAGTGTGTTCGGCGGGCAGCAACTGACGGAACTTCGGGAACTCTGCGTCGAGCAACCTGGTCGTGGTGCGGCGCCCGTCACTGACGATGCCCAGCAAACCGTCGCTACCGATGGACGAGCCGGAACCGAGGGCCAGTTCCACCGGTGAGCCGGAGTTGCCGCCCAGAGTCTTTGCCGATTCGGACAAAGTCTTGGCCGGGATGAGCACCGCGGTGGTGGTGTCGGCACCGGCGGGAGCCCACTCCACCTCACGAACCGCCAACCGGAAACGGTCGGTGGCCGCGAGAACGACGTTGGTGCCGTCGATCTCCACGCGGATACCGGTGAGCATCGGAAGCGTGTCGTCCTTGCCCGCAGCGATGGCGACCTGGGCGATTGCCTCGGAGAAGACATCACCGGCCAGCGAGCCGGTGTTGCTGGGCAACTCGGGGAGCTGCGGGTAGTCCTCCACCGGCATCGTGGGCAGCGAGAACTTGGCACTTCCGCAGTTGACCAGAACGCGGGTCCCGTCGACCGTGACGTCGACCGGCTTGTTCGGCAACGACTTCGTGATATCGGCAAGTAGCTTGCCCGACACCAGAACTCGGCCTGCAGTGGCAACCTCCGCCGACACCTTGACCTGAGCGGAGACCTCGTAGTCGAATCCGGAAACCGTCAGACCCTGCTCGTCGGCAGCGAGAAGAACTCCACCGAGAACGGGAACGGGCGGCCGAGACGGCAGGCTGCGGGCTACCCACGCGACGGAATCGGAAAAATCTTCACGAGCAACGCGAAACTTCAAACTTCCAAGCTCCATCGCTCGGCATTTCCTCTCGTTCGGTGGTGTTCGGCGTTACGGCCGGAGCGGTGCAACCACGAAGGTTGCGGCTCGAACCGCTGCAACGACGAGTGTGGCACATCCAGCGCAAGCACACCGTATGCCCTCCGAAGCGAAGACGAAAGCGCGAGGCTCGCGTCGAAGGTGGGATTCGGGGGTTCTCGGAGGGCCTGTGAACGGATCGTTCCCCAACACCTGTTTTCAAAGAAGTTCTTTCAAGGAGAAAACAGAAGTATTAATAGGTCCTGTGGAATCTGTGCACGGACCGTTCGATCCGCTGGTGGCCGAGCGTGGTGTCGTGGGGATGAACTCGGGACCAATACGTGATTGACGCGCGGCTGCCTGTGCACGAATCACATCGGTGCACAGGCGCCCACATTCCATCCCCAGAACTTCGATGTTGTCCACATGGTTATCCACAGGTGTGAATCAATGGTCGACGGCTCGAAAACTCACCGAATACGCGTCGAGAATCGGTCCGACGAACGACCGGAAACAGCAACGGCACCGAACCCTCGATGGGATTCGGTGCCGTCTTCTCGGAGTCCGTCCGTCTTCGGTGGCTACCGCTTGGAGCGCTGCTTGATCCGCGCAGTGAGCTCCTGAACCTGGTCGTACACCTTGCGACGCTCGGTCATCTCCTTGCGAATCTTCTTGTCCGCGTACATCACCGTCGTGTGATCCCGACCGAACGTCTGCCCGATCTTGGGCAACGACAGATCGGTGAGCTCGCGACAGAGATACATCGCGATCTGCCTGGCCATGGCCAGTGCTCGGGCCTTGCCCGGCCCGCACAGGTCCTCGATGGAGGTGTTGAAGTACTCGGCTGTCACAGCCATGATCGTCGCCGCATTGATCTCGAGACTCGACGAGTCGGGGATCAGATCGCGGAGAACCACCTCGGCGAGAGTGAGGTCGAGTGCTTGTCCGTTGAGCGATGCGAACGCCGTCACTCGAATGAGGGCACCTTCGAGCTCACGAATGTTGCGTTCGATTCGGCTGGCGATGAGCTCGAGCACGTCGTGTGGCACATCGAGCCGGTCCATCCGAGCCTTCTTGCTCAGAATGGCGATCCGCGTCTCGAGCTCGGGTGGCTGCACATCGGTGATCAGGCCCCACTCGAAGCGAGTACGAAGCCGTTCCTCGAGGGTGGCCAACTGCTTGGGTGGGCGGTCGGAGGACACGACGATCTGTTTGTTCGCGTTGTGCAAGGTGTTGAAGGTGTGAAAGAACTCCTCCTGGATGCCTTCCTTGCCCTCGATGAACTGGATGTCGTCGACCAGCAGCACGTCGGTCTCCCGGTAGCGGCGCTTGAACGCCACTTTGCGGTCGTCACGGAGACTGTTGATGAAGTCGTTGGTGAATTCCTCGGTGGAGACGTACTTGACGCGCATGCCCGGGAACAGGCGCTGCGCGTAGTGCCCGGCCGCGTGCAGGAGGTGAGTCTTGCCCAGACCCGACGCCCCCCACACGAACAGCGGGTTGTACGCGCGAGCAGGTGCTTCGGCGATCGCCACCGCAGCTGCGTGGGCGAACCGATTGGAGGCGCCGATGACGAAGGTGTCGAAGGTGTACTTCGAGTTGAGGCTGTTGGCACCCGAGGACGGAGGCGTCGAGTCGGGAGGTTTCGTGAAGTACGTCGGCCACGAGTTCTGGACGCTGGCGAGAGCCTCGCGTTCGTCGTCGACCTCTTCGTAGTCGGCCGTCTCGGAATCCGACGGCTCGTCGTCTCTGCTGGTCAGGACGCGGCGCCGGTACGTCGGAGAGCTGGCGGCATCGGGATACGTCGATCGCTCGGAGTCGATCTTCTCGTCCTCGGGAGCGGAGATACGCACGCCGAGTCCCTCGACACCCTGTCCCAGATGACGGCCGAGGGCGCCGAGGATGGGTTCGCGAAGATCTCGTTCGATCGCTTCCTGCGCGAAAGTCGACGGCACTGCGAGCAGCGCGAACCCCTGCGTCAAGGTCAGCGGTTTGACCAGAGCGAGCCAGGCCTTCTGGCCTTTGGTCAGCGGAGACCCACTGTGTCGGTCGGATGTGAGCTCCGCGACCACCTCGGGCCAGATGCGCGCGAGCGCATCCGGATCGTCGTTCACGTTGGGCCCTCCGTCGTCGAGCATTGGTCTCGGGCGGTGTTCGACGCAGGAATCCGCGCGCCGTTTCGTACCCGCGCGGCAACGTCGTCGGATAGCGTCGTCGTTCGTGCGTCGCTGCGGCCGAGACCAGGGTCCGTGGATGGACCCCGCAAGGTACGAATATGCCACCTGAACTGTGTTTCCACACAATTATCCACAGGTGTGGATAAACGACACCGATGTGACCCCAGAACGCGTTCCGGCTCGTGCTATGGCAATTACGCCAGTCTGACCTGCACCGATGCCAACTGTCTGTAGTGCAATCGGAGGACGTGCGTCGGAGCGAGCGGCCGTCCGGTGGCGATTTCGACGTACATCACACCGTCCGCGGCCGGAAACGGACGCTGCCTGTGTATGAACGACGGCACTGTTCGCTCGAGAGCGAGTTTGACCGGCGGTGACTCGATCAGTACTCTCGAACAGTCACCCAATAGCGAGGTGGCCGATGCTTGCTGGCTGCTTACAGTCTGTCTTCACTCGGATTTCTCGCTCGGGAGGCAAGCAAGTCCATCCGGACTCGCTGAGTACCTTTCCAGCAGGCGCCGACGAACGGCGTCTTTTCAATCTCGAGGAGTGTTGACCGTGGCCAAGGGCAAGCGGACGTTCCAGCCGAACAATCGCCGCCGCGCGCGCGTTCATGGCTTCCGTCTTCGTATGCGTACCCGTGCGGGTCGTGCAATCGTTTCCGCACGTCGCGGCAAGGGCCGTAAAGAACTCACAGCCTGATATCTGTTCGTCCGAAGCTTGGAGCTCGGGATGCTTCCTGAGCCGAATCGACTACACCGAGCACGTGATTTCTCCGTAGCGGTGCGTCGAGGACGCCGAATGGGTAGATCGGATCTTGTGGTTCACGCCGTCGTGCGTGACGAACAGGACATCGCATCTACTGTTCGTGGTCCACGATTCGGATTGATCGTCAGCAAGGCAGTCGGGCCGGCCGTAACTCGTCATCGAGTTGCGCGCCGGCTTCGGCATATCTGTACCGACGTCATCGGTGAACTCCCCGAGACCACCGACGTGGTGATCCGCGCACTGCCCGGAGCCGCGAGAGCGTCCTCGACAGATCTATTGATTCAACTGCGTTCAGGATTGAAGAAGCTCGGTCTTCTCGAAGCTCCGAAGGGTCCGCCGTCATGACATTCATGGGCAACCTTCGTTCCATTCCTGCTCGAACACTCGTCTACTTCATCGGGTTGTACCGGACGTACGTGTCCCCGATGAGGCCTCCCACCTGTCGCTTCTCCCCCACCTGTAGTGAGTACGCCATCGAGGCGCTCCAGGTGCACGGGATGACGAAGGGCTCGTTGTTGGCAGTCGTCCGCCTCCTCAAATGTGCTCCCTGGCACTCTGGAGGCTGGGACCCGGTGCCCGAACCCGGTAGGTGGCGCGCGACCGTCACCGAGCTGACCGAAACCGAAGAACACCACGATCTCGCGCGAGTGGAAGAACAGAGGAGTACATAGAGCCGTGCTCGACTTCATTTACTACCCGGTTGCCTGGATTCTCTGGGTGTGGCACAAGGTGTTCGGCTTTGTGTTCCAGGATCCCAGCAATGGGTTCGCCTGGGCACTGTCCGTCGTCTTCCTGGTCTTCACCCTCCGCCTGATTCTGTACAAGCCCTTCGTCAAGCAGGTCCGCACCACTCGACAGATGCAGGAGCTACAGCCGCAGATCAAGGCTCTGCAGAAGAAGTACGGCAAAGACAAGCAGAAGATGGCCGTCGAAATGCAGAAGCTCCAGAAGGAGCACGGCTTCAATCCGCTGATGGGCTGCCTGCCGGTGCTGGCGCAGGCACCGGTGTTCATCGGCCTGTTCCACGTGCTGCGCTCGTTCAACCGCACCGGTACCGGCTTCGGTCAGCTCGGATTGACTCCCGAGGAGAACCGCGAGCTGTCCAACTACGCGTTCAATGTGTCGGACGTGCAGTCCTTCTTGGACGCTCGTCTGTTCGGTGCGCCGATTTCGGCGTGGATCACGATGCCGCAGGACCAGCTCAACGCATTCGCCGTGGGACCGGGCGCGACCATTCCGTCCACATGGGTCATTGTCGCGGTGTCCGTTCCTCTGATGATCATCGCGGCGATCATGACGCACATGAACTCGCGTGCGTCCGTGGCCCGTCAGAGCGCCGCTGCGGCAGCGAACCCGCAGTCCGCCATCATGAACAAGCTCGCCCTGTACGTGTTCCCGCTCGGCGTGCTGGTGTTCGGTGCCCTGCTTCCCATCGCCATCCTGCTGTACTGGGTCAGCAACAACACCTGGACCTACGCGCAGCAGCACCTGGTGTTCGGAAAGATCGACAAGGAAGAAGCTGCCAAGGCCGCTGCCGCAGTGGAGAAGCGTTCCGAGAATGCGCCGAAGCCCGGTGTGAAGCCTGTGTCGACCACCAAGCCGAAGCCCGGCGCTCGCCCGAAGCTCTCGAAGATGACGCCGACGAGTGATTCGACGACGGCCGAGACCGGTGAGAGTATCGCCGGTTCGACGACCGGTGCCGCATCGCCGGCCAAACCGAGACCGCAGGCGAACCGGAACAAGTCGACCAAGCGCAAGCGGCGCTGACCGACGCGTCGAGAGAAGGACGAACATGGCAGCGGACGTAGAAGAAGCTCAGAACGACGAAGTGCAGACAGCCGGTGCGGTATCCGGGGATGGAGCAAGTGACGTGGTGGTCGAGGCCGATCAGGTGAGTGCAGTCGACGTGGAGGCAGACGAGACTCCCGTGGTCGAGAAGTCCGAGGACTCGGGCGTCGTCGAGGACAAGACCGACGACGAGTCGGATGACGACGACGAGGACGACGAGGACTACCTCGTCGAGGAAGGCGAGATCGCCGGCGATTACCTCGAGCAACTCCTCGACGTCCTGGACTTCGACGGCGACATCGATCTGGACGTGGAGGGTGACCGCGCCATCGTCAGCATCGACGGCGGCGACGATCTCGCCAAGCTCGTCGGGCGCAAGGGTGAGGTTCTCGATGCACTGCAGGAGCTGACTCGGCTCGCGGTCCAGCAGTCGACGGGCGAGCGCAGCAAGCTGATGCTCGACGTCGCCGGCTGGCGTGCCAACCGGCGCACCGAACTCGGCAACCTCGGTGCCGAAGCTGCGCGTCGTGTACTCGAATCCGGTGAGCGCGAAGAGCTGACCCCGATGACTCCGTTCGAGCGAAAGATCGTGCACGACGCGGTCGCCAAGATCGACGGCGTCGCGAGCGAAAGTACCGGCGTCGAGCCGGCTCGACGAGTAGTTGTCGTCAAGGCGTAACAGAGCGTCCCCAGTCGATGGCCCTCACTTCGGTGGGGGCCATCGTCGTATCCGGACGTAGTAGATCCATCGGTCGAATGTCATCGATGTAATTTGCTCGACGACGACTGGTGTCGGCGCGGGTTGCGATCGATTTTCTCGCCGGATTCTCGAGATCAGTCATGCACTGCGCTTTCGTCACTGTGACGGCAAAGTCGATGGTGTCTTTCTTGCCTGTTGCTCGCGTCGGTCGCGTTTGTTTCACGTGAAACAGGCGGGATGCGAGGTGAACGAACTGTTGCCGATACGCCCGTCCGAGTTCTGGATTCGAGGACTGTCGTTCTATCCGTAGGGTCGGGGTAGAACGATCTCCAGAGCCCTCACTAGGTTCCGAGATCTGAGTGCCGGATCGACACGGTCTGGAGTCGGTGCAGTTTCACGTGAAACATTGCGGGCGATCATGGATGCCTCAAACCATCACGAGCACGTGCGATCGAGTCGAACGTGATCCGACTTCAGGGAAGGATCGAATCTGGGTCCAGTGGGTCTTGTCGGATTGGGCGACGCTACCGAGCGGCGCTCGACGGTTCACGCAGTCGACGAGTCCGTGACTCTTCATCCCACAATCGATGGAAGTTGCGTGGGTCGGTATTACCGGTCTACGAAGAATCGACGACGCCCGATCGGTGTCATCTCGATGGTGGGTGTATCCGCGGTGATCGAGCCTTGGGGCGCGTCGGTGTACGTGGCGGGATGTGTTCGTTCTCGTCCTGGCACCCGTGGTGTGCGACCTGACGTCCCGACGACGGTTGCTGATCGAGAAACTCGTTTGTCCCGATTCGGAGATTGGGACCGGCATGACGATGTATGTCTGGAAGGCGACACTGTCAGCGCCCGCATGTGTGGGGCCGGCGAGCCCTGTCGGGAATCGAGACCCCTGTGAACCCGGGCGGCGTATGAAGTTCGGGCGCACCGCAACGACTTCCCGTTCGATCGGGACGCGACCGAGAATGGAGGCGCGTCTCGGACTCTCCCCCGACTAGGTGGGTCATGGCATCTAGGTGCCCGGAACTGTCCTCGTGGTTGCTAGAGATTCGTTCAATCTCCACCGGCTGACGATTGTCGATCCACACCTTTCAGAAACGTAGGACTTCTACACGTACTTAGTTTCACGTGAAACATCCACGAGCCGATCAGTCGTGCCGCGCCAGCCAGACGGAGGCATGACTGTGTTCGATTGCGAATGGCGTCAGCCGGTTGGGGTACAGGGTCGGTCGGTACCACGCGCGTTGGACCGAGTACCTGATTTGTGAGGTTCGGTTACCTGTCGTCCGAGCATGTACGAACCAATCTCCCGACACCGATGCCAAATGTCGAGATCTCTGAGAGTCGACGCTGAATACGTCACCGATTCGTCACGCGGCACTGAAGATAGTGAGGCAATGGCAAAGCAGCTTCACGTGAAACAGCGGGGCATGAGACACCCCCAGTCGCGAACGGACCAACTGGCGGAGCCGCGGGAGTGGTGGTCTGTCGAACCGTGCGGGGTCGGGAGATCTTCGGGCCCGAACAAACGGGAGATCGATCCGGATGGTCCGCCCACGCCGAGAATAGGGACGGCTCCACTCGTCGTGGATCGCTACGCCACCGCCCACTGTCGGTCGCGTTGGTACCGGATCTCGGCGGTTCGACGTCGATTCGATCGAGTTACAGCGATGTCGTTTGGCGTTCCATGCCCGGGCACGGGAAGATGTTTCACGTGGAACAAGAAGGCTCGGATAGCAATCAGTTGACGGCCGTGGCGGAGCAGATCTTCGGTGATCGGCTCGAGTTGGCACGGAGGTACCACGACTCGTTGGCTACGGCCGGCGTCGAACGAGGACTCATCGGACCGCGTGAAGTTCCACGGCTCTGGGAGCGGCACATCCTCAACTGCGCGGCGATCGGTGAGCTCATCGACGAGGGCGAGACCGTCGTCGATATCGGCAGCGGTGCTGGCTTGCCCGGTATCCCGTTGGCAATCGCGCGGCCCGATTTGCGGGTGACCCTCGTCGAGCCCCTCCTCCGCCGAACCGTCTATCTCGCAGAGTTCATCGAGGAACACGATCTGAACATCTTGGTCGTGCGCGGTCGCGCGGAACAGCCCGGCGTCAAGAAGGAAGCCGGCGGTGCCGATGTGGTCACGTCGAGGGCGGTTGCGCCATTGGAGAAACTCGCAAAGTGGTCGCTCCCTCTGGTCCACGAGCACGGGCGGATGCTGGCTCTGAAGGGATCGAGCGCCGGCGAAGAGATCGAACGCGACCGGACTTCCCTCACCCGGATGGGTGCTGGCAAGCTGGAGGTAGTGGAGTGCGGAGTGGGTCTGTTGCCCACTCCCACCATCGTCGTCAGAGCGGTGCGTGAGCCGCGGAGACTGAGTCGTCACTGATTTCGATCGTGGGCTCACACGTCCCGCGCTCGACCCGATCGATCGTATTGAACACAGTCAGTTCCGCACTAAGGAGCACATATGTCGGGTGGGTCCGATCCCGCTGTTTCACGTGAAACAGCGTCCAAGAAGAACGCGTCGAGCAACTCGGGGAAACAGTCGGGGGTGGCGGCCAGCTCCGGGTTCGAGTACACCAACGCGATCTCTCCGAACGACACCCCCATCGGCGCTGCGGCGCATCGAGCCAGCCAGGTTCTGCATCCCGGATCGGTGTCGCTGCCGAAGCCGGCGAAGCGACGCATGCTGACGATCGCCAATCAGAAGGGTGGCGTCGGGAAGACGACGACTGCCGTGAACCTGGCCGCCGCGCTGGCCCTCCAAGGACTGACGGTTCTGGTGGTCGATCTGGACCCTCAGGGCAACGCCAGCACGGCGTTGGGCGTCGAGCATCACTCGGGTGTGCCGTCGAGCTACGAGGTCCTCATCGGTGAAGTGAGCGCCAAGGACGCAGTGCAGAAGAGTCCGCACAGCGACAGGTTGTTCTGCATTCCGGCGACCATCGACCTCGCCGGCGCCGAGATCGAGTTGGTGTCGATGGTGGCCCGCGAAGGTCGCCTCAAGACGGCGCTGTCGGTGGAGGAACTCTCCGGCATCGACGCCGACTTCATCCTCATCGACTGCCCCCCGTCGCTCGGTCTGTTGACGGTCAACGCACTCGTCGCAGCGACCGAGGTACTGATCCCCATTCAGTGCGAGTACTACGCGCTCGAAGGTGTGGGTCAGCTCCTCCGCAATATCGAGCTGGTGCAGTCGCATCTGAATCCAGAACTGCACGTCTCCACCGTGATCCTGACGATGTACGACGGGCGCACGAAGTTGGCAGACCAGGTCGCGGAAGAGGTACGCAAGCACTTCGGCGACGCCGTCCTACGGGCCGTGATCCCTCGCAGCGTGAAGGTGTCCGAGGCTCCCGGGTACGGCATGACGGTGCTGGATTACGACCCCGGTTCACGCGGAGCAATGAGTTACCTGGACGCCGGACGAGAGCTCGCTGCCCGATCGGCCGGCATCGACGAAGCACGGAAGAAGTGAACAGATGAGTTCCACACGTAAGGGTGGTCTGGGCCGCGGCCTGGCCTCACTCATTCCCACCGGACCCGATGCCGGACCACGTCTCGGTAACGCGGCGGCAGACGTGATCATCGGCGCGGATCGCAACGCCAAGGACCGCCCGGATACGTCCACCAAGCCGAAACGCTCCGCACCGGCGGACGAACTCACGGAGACCGCGACAGCACCCACACCGACCCCGCCGGTGCTGAACGGAGACGACCTCTCCCCCGTCGGTGCCGTCTACCGAGAGATCGCACCGGATCGAATCGAAGCCAATCCCAAGCAGCCGAGGCACGTCTTCGACGACGACTCGTTGGCCGAACTGGTCCACTCGATCCGCGAATTCGGGCTCATGCAGCCCATCGTGGTCCGTCTCGTGTCGGGTTCCGCTGGGGCCGGAGATGCAAAATATCAGCTCGTCATGGGCGAGCGTCGGTGGCGTGCAAGCCAGGCAGCCGGCCTCGAGTCGATCCCGGCGATTGTTCGGGAGACCGCGGACGACGCGATGTTGCGCGATGCATTGCTCGAGAACATCCACCGCGTCCAGCTCAATCCGCTCGAAGAAGCAGCGGCGTATCAACAGCTGCTCGAGGAATTCGACGTCACGCACGAGGAACTGGCCGCGAAAATCGGTCGGTCACGTCCGGTCGTGACAAACATGATTCGTCTGTTGAAGCTGCCGATTCCCGTGCAGCGACGAGTGGCGGCCGGGGTTCTGTCGGCCGGCCACGCCCGCGCTCTGTTGTCTCTGGACGCTGGGTCGGATGCGCAGGAGTCATTGGCGGCGCGAATCGTTGCCGAAGGTCTCTCCGTCCGCGCGACCGAAGAAGCCGTCACCCTCGCCAATCGAGAGGACGGGAAGAGCCCGGAACCGGCGCCCCGGCGCAAGCCCATTCAGATGCCGGGCCTCCAGGACGTCGCCGATCGCCTCTCGGATTCGTTCGATACGCGGGTAACGGTCAGCCTCGGCAAGCGGAAAGGCAAGATCGTGGTCGAATTCGGATCGGTCGATGACCTTCAGAGGATCGTCGAGATGATGGAAGCACAGAAGAAAAAGTAGCGGCGATTTTTCAGGACCAGTCATACGCGGTCGAAACGTCACTGTGACGTAGCTCGGTCGGAGGAGGTCCTGAAATCTCGAAATCTACTCGAAAAGTACTGTGATACAACATATTTGAATGATCGGCTCCACCCGACGGGTCAGACGAACGAATCGCCTATCCTGTTCGAGGGGCAGATCGGCTCCGATCGAGAATTCTCGCGGTGAACGAGAGCACGAAGGCTGAGGTAAGCGGTGTCGGCGATGGTGACCGGAGTGACGCTCGGTTCGTTCGAGCACTTGCCGACGCATTCGCGGCGATGCAGCTTCTGGGTCCTCGACCCCGCGTCGGAGAGTTCCTCGGTCGACCTCGAGTTCGAGAACGAAGTATGGCTGTCGACCATCATGCTCGAATGGGGATCCTGCGGGCAGTTGCTGTCCGTCGACGGCAGGACGATCGGATGCGCCCTCTACTGTCCACCCCGCGCAGTTCCGCGGGCGACGACGTTCCCGACGTCGCCGGTCAGTCACGATGCAGTTCTATTGACCCAACTCCGGATCGATTCGCCGGACGACGCAGACCTGCATTCGGCCACGCTGATTCAGGCGGTCGTGGGCGATCTCGTCAATCGTGGAGTTCGCGCTCTGGAGGCGTTCGGTATTCGGCGCAACGCCGACGATGCTGCGCCGGCGGTTCCGAACGCCACGGCACAGCTGACGTGTTCGGCGTCGACGTGCATGATCGAAGCGGACTTCCTCGAGAAGGTCGGGTTCGAAGTGATTGCTCCCCACCACAGATTCCCGAGACTGAGGCTCGAGCTCGATCGCGATCACGGGTGGAAGCAGGATGTCGAGTCTGCACTCGAGCAGCTACTGATCGCGGCCAGCATCTCCGTCGTCGATATCGAGCAGAAGTCGACGGTAGGGGCGCGGTGACACCTCACCCACCGACGCGCTCGCGCGCGGTAGTTCAGGGGCGATCGGAAGCAGCGAGTTCCTCGGCGAGCAACTCGGCGAAGGTGAACGTTCCGGTCGGCTGATCGTCCTGACCGAGTAGGTACAGGCGCTTCACGGCGATCAAAATAGCTTCGGCGATGATGTCGCGGAACCGCGGGTCGCTGAGAACTTCGACGTCGGATTCGTTGGTGAGGTAGCCGAGGTCGATCTGGATGGTCGGCATGTTGGTCAGGCGCAACAGATCCCACGTGCGGCCATGGCTGCGGCAGTCGAGAAGCGGTGTGCGGGCGACGATTTCACGCTGCACGTAGCTGGTCAGTACTTGACCGATCATCGAGGTGGATCCGTGCGAGTTACCGAAGTGGAAGCTCGCGACGCCGTTGGCCACGGGGCTGGTGCTCGATGCGCAGCGCAACGAGATCATCAGGTCGGCACCCCAAGCGTTGGCCGTCTCGGCGCGGTCGGCGACCGAAGGATTGGTCCCGCGCGCACGGGAGAGGAAGGTTTCCATTCCGGTCGCGGCCATGCGGCCCTCGAGCCGGCTCGCCATATCCCACAGGATCTCGGACTCGGAGACGCGGCCGAACGTTCCCTCGACGATGCGTCCTGTGTCTGCTCCGCCGAGATCTGGATCGATGACGATGCGCTTGCCGGTCAACTGCGGTCCGGATTTGCGAACGAGTTCTTCCTCGCTCATGGCGTGCGGGGATCCACCGGTGACGCGAGTTCCGAGAAGGTCGAGAGAGCGCAGAGTCGCCGGTCCACAGATGCCGTCCGGGGAGAGACCGATCTCGCGCTGGAACGAGGACAGTCCCTCGTGCGTGCGGGGACCGAAGAAGCCGTCGACGCGCTCGCTGTAGAAACCGAGGTCCTGGAGTCTCGTCTGCAACGAGGCGACGTCGTCGCCGTACAGCGGAGCGGACAGCTGGTAGATGAGGGTTCGAGCGCCGAGGCGGTACGACGCTTCTTTGAGTGCGCGATATGTGGCCGGGCCCACGACGCCGTCGACCAACAGACCGCGGTGCTGTTGGAACGCGCGGACGGCACCTCCGAGGGCACCGTCGAAGACGGAACCGGGAGCCGTCCAGTGGCCGTCGTCCATGGGACCGGGGGGAACTACCGCTTCGTGGAGAAAGCCGAGAGCCGACAGAGTGCCGCGGACCTCGGCGACGGCGGGTCCGGAATCGCCGTGACTGAGTTCCTGCATCCTCGACAAAGCCTCTCGATTGTTCCGACGGCACTCACACCTTGCGGCTGATGTGCCGATGCCGAAGCATCGGCACATCAGATGATTGTCGCAGAAAGACTGGCTTCCGCTGCAATCCACACTGTGTGCAGGTGAGTCAGATAACGCCTTCGAGGTCCTTGAGCAGGGCGGCCTTGCCCTTTGCGCCGACAATTTGCTTGACCGGCTTTCCACCCTTGAACAGGATCATCGTCGGAATCGACATGACCTTGAAGTCGCGAGCGGCCTGCGGGTTGGCGTCGATGTCGAGCTTGGCGATGGTGAGCTTGTCCTTGTGCTCGGCCGCGATCTCCTCGAGAACCGGGGCGACCATCTTGCACGGGCCGCACCAGGTGGCCCAGAAGTCGACCAGGACGGGCTTCTCACTGGTCAGGACGTCGTCGGCGAACGACGCGTCGGTGATGGTGACAGTGCTTTTGTCGTCGGACATTTTCTATCTCCTCGATGTGGAAGTTCGGTGCCTGTCAGGCGTTGACGGCGTCGACCGGCTGGTCGGCGTGTTCGAGCGTGTTGCTGGTGATGTCGCCCTGCTCGGCCAACCACCGCTCGGCGTCGATCGACGCGGTGCAGCCCGTACCCGCAGCGGTGATGGCCTGCTGGTACACGTGGTCGACGAGGTCTCCGGCAGCGAAGACGCCCTCGACGGACGTGGCCGACGTGGGCGACGCGACCTTGACGTAGCCGGCGTCGTCGAGCTCGACCTGGCCCTTGACCAGCTCGTTGCGCGGATCGTGGCCGATCGCGACGAACATTCCGGTCACGTCCAGAGTGGTCTTCTCGCCGGTTTCGGCGTGCTCGAGCGAAAGCCCGGTGACGCTGGTGTCACCGAGGACCTCGAGCACCTTGGTGTCGGTGAGGAAACGAATCTTGTCGTTGTTCTTGGCGCGCTCGAGCATGATGCGCGACGCGCGGAACTCGCTGCGGCGGTGCACGATCGTGACGCTGCGTGCGAAGCGAGTGAGGAAGGTCGCTTCCTCCATGGCCGAGTCGCCACCACCGATGACGGCGATGTCCTGATCACGGAAGAAGAAGCCGTCACAGGTGGCGCAGGCGCTGACGCCGCGTCCGAGCAACTTCTCCTCACCCGGGATGGACAGATAGCGAGCTGCTGCGCCCATGGCGAGGATGATCGCCCGAGCCCGGTAGGTCTCGCCGCCGGCGGACACCGTCTTGATCGGGCCCGTCAGATCGAGCTCCTCGACGTCCTCGGTCCGGATGTCGGCACCGAATCGCGCCGCTTGTTCGCGCATCTGTTCCATCAGATCGGGGCCCATGATGCCCTCGCGGAACCCGGGGAAATTCTCGACCTCGGTGGTGGTCATCAGCGCACCGCCGAACTGTGTTCCCTCGAACAGGATCGGCTCCAGCTCCGCCCGTGCGGCGTAGACGCCGGCGGTGTAACCGGCCGGTCCCGAGCCGACGATGATGAGATCGTGAACCTTGGGGGTACTCAATGCAGACCTTCCGATCATGTGCGGCGTATACGTGCAGTCGACAACCGAGTGTTCAGCGCACACGCCGGTCGACGTACATCTGGTCAACACCACCCTAGAGGCAGTTGTTCCCCGGTGAGAGATCTGTCAGCCGATATCGCGACGCGTCAGCACGTCCGGGTTCGCAGTGCTGCAGTCGTTGCCCACCGCAAGGGCGATGAACTGTGAGGGCTGTTCTCCGGCGAGGACGAGCAGCGTTCCGTCTCGGCCGTCGACGCGCACTCGACTCGATCCGAGAACGGTGGTGGCCGGATCCACGTCGTTGGACTGCAGACAGGCAGCGAGGTCGGCCGGATCGGCCAATGCTCCGGGATCCCGCTTGCCGATGATGCCGAACGCGAAACCGGAGTCGAGGTCGGCGGAATCGAGCACCAGAGACGAATCCGGAGCCTGCGTGGGGTCGGCAACGATCGATTCGGGCTCGTCCGGAGTGAACACGGCCGCCGCGACAGCAACCGATCCGGCCGTCAGAAGTGCTGCGGCAGCGGCGGTTCCGAGAACCATACGGCGTCTGCGCGGACGGAGCGGAACGACGACGCCCACCGGGGACGTCGATTGCTCGACCGCGTGCAGGGTGCGATCGATCTGTTGGGCGACGTCGGGCGGAATCGACAACGTCCCGGTGGGGTCCTCGCCCAACTCGTGCAGTCGAGCCGAGACGGCGTCGAGACCGGCGAGGATCCGCATCGAATCCTCGTCGAGGCGAACCAGTGGCCACAGTCGCCTACTGACGTCCTCGGGAAGTGCATCGGCATGCAGATCGGCGAGTAGCTCCGGCGAGAACGGGGCTTGTAGAGCGTCGGTGCTCGACGGCACGATCCTGCCTCCCTTCGCCGAGTCTGCTTTCTCTCTCACACGGTATAGACGCGAGGGGGTCAGATTCGGTTCCCTGCATCTTTCAAGTACGCGAGTTGCGTCGAGAGCTTGAGCCGACCGCGGGCACATCGACTCTTCACGGTACCGGTGGGAACGCCGAGCAGGTCGGCAGCGTCGGCCACCGAGTAGCCCTCCATGTCCACGATGACGACGGCTGCGCGTTGGTCGGGTGGCAACGTCATCAGAGCCTGTCGAACGAGAATGCTCGTCTCCGTCTCGGAAATTCGATCTCTGGGAGATACGGGCTCGTGACTTTCGTTCTCGCTCAACGGAACCGACGGGCGTGCCTTGTTTCTGCGGATGCGGTCGAGGCAGGCATTGACGACTATCTTGTGCAACCAGCTTCGGACCGCGGCGTCGGCGCGGAACGACCCGGCCGTGCGATGAGCGGAGAGCAACGCCTCCTGCAGCGCATCGGAGGCGTCCTCGGGCGTGTAGCTGGTGCGCCGAGCCGTCAGCCACAGGTGTTCGTGGTGTCGGTAGATCAGCGTGGCGAAGGCGTTCGGCTCTCCGGCCGCATGAGCAGCCAGAAGCTCCGCATCCGTGCGCTCCCCTGGCGCCGAATCGAAACGTTCGGTCATACGAAAACGGCTCCCCCCGTGTTAACGCATTGGGGGGAGCCTAGGCCATGAATACCGTGAAGTACGAAACGAGCCGGTATTGATTACCGAGTGCCCGAATCAGGTGTCGAAACCGATCCCGGAGATCGAGGTGGCGATGCGGCCACCCTGTTCGCTGAGACTGGTGATCCAGACGAGGACGTTCCCGGTCGGCTCCGCGTCGTTGAGGGCGATGTCGGTTCGGCCGTTCTGCAACGTGGCCTCACCGAGCAGCGTGGTGTCGCTCAGGCTGGGTGAGTCGTTCGGGGCCGACCGGATCTCGACGACGGTTCCCGGAGACGTCGATTCGATCCATGCGTTCTGCAGCGTCGAGGACGGGATGGACACGAGCAGGCCGACGCCGTTCTTGAGAGCCGGGAACTGCTGGAAGTACGAGTCGGTCGTCCACGCGGTGCTGGGGTCGTTGTCGATCACGTTGGACGCGGTGCTCGGGTTGTCGGCGGAACCCTGGGGTGAGAAGACGCTGACGTCGTCCAACGCCACCGGGCCACCGGCTGGAGCCGGGGGGGCCGCGGAATCGGCTGCGGGCGGTGCCTCGGCCGGAGTCGTGAGTCCGAAGTCCTGGGTGTCGAGCGGAGTTTCGGTGTTGTCGCCTGCGATCGAGGTGAACAGCCAGAAGCCCGCGAACGCGAGCACGACGACCGTCAAGGCACCGAGTACCGCGATGGCGATGTTGGTGCGCATCGACTTCGCCTTCTCGGCGGCGATCTCCTCGGGGTCGGCGAGCGAATGGCCACTGGCGCCCGGCGCGCGTTGGCCCAATCGCAGAGCCGGCATCAGATCCGTCTTGTCGTTGACCACAGCTGCTTGGTCGAGGACGTGCTGCACGGTGGCAGCGGTACGGATTCCGCTGTTCTGTTCCAGCGCCCGCACTGCGACGGCGGAGATCTCGAACGGAACGTCGGGACGAACCTGCCTCGGCTCGAGCGGGGCACCCTTGTCGTCGCGGTCGGCCGGACGCATACCGCCGACGCTGCGGGCCGGAGCTGCGTCGCCGGATACGACGGCACCGCCGGTGGTGTCGGACAGGGGCCACTTTGCGGTGATCAGGGCGTAGAGCATCGCGCCGAGTCCGCGGACGTCCGAACTGGGGTCGGCGTCGGCCAGTGTTGCAGGGAAGGCGAGGACGGCATTGCCGCTGGAGCTGATGCGCACGCGATCGGGATGATCGATCGACAGCGCACCTCCGCTGCGGTGCGCGGCCTCGGCCGCTTCGGCCAGCACCTTGATCGCGCGTGCCGCGCCGGTGGGTGCAGGCACGGTATCGGCCATCTCGCGCAGCGACCGGCCGGGAGTCCATTCCGCGACGACGATGCCGCCGGAGCTGCCACGCACCACGTCGAGCACGCGTGCGAGGCCGGGCGAATTGATTCGACCCAGACGCAGCGTGCGCGAGAGGATCGCCTGCGGTCCCTGAGTGCGGTCGTCGGTCGAGGCGGTGGATTGCTGGTCGGCGTCGACGAACGTCAACGCGACCTCGCGATCGAGCTTGACGTCGTGGGCCTGCCAGAACTTGAGGCCGCGCGCGCCGCCGTGCGGTGCCAGCAGTCGGTACCGTCCACCGGCAACGGAGGCACCGGGAATGAGCGTCGGGCCGCGGAGCGTGCGCCCGGGAGCGCTCGCCGGAGCCGCAGCAGTGTCGACGTCGTCGGTGGAAGACGAGTCGTCGTTACCGGGTGTGGCCGGTACGGCTGCGGTCTTCTCGGGATCCGCATCCGCCGCGGGCTTCGACTCCTGTGTGGACTTCTCGTCGTCGGTCTCGACCGGCAGATCGGCCTTGGAGATGGAGATCGTCTTGTCGGTCGGACGCGCCGCGAGGGCAGCCTTGGAGATGGAGACGGTCTTGTCGGCCGGCTTCGGAGCAGACTTGGCGGCAGCAGGCTTGTCGACAGCGGGCTCGTCGGCGGACTTTTCGACGTCCTTCTCGGGAGCAGGTGCCTTCGACTCGACTGCAGTCTTCGATTCGGGCGCGGTCTTCGCCGGCGTCTCGGCGGGCTTCGGAGTCTTGGAGGAAGAAGCCTCGGCCTTCACGGGCTCGGTGCGGTCCTGGGTGTCGACCTCGACGCCGCCGCTCGTTCGGTCGGCTTCGCTTGCTGGAGATTGTGCCGGCCCCCCAGCAACTTCGTCGTCGGTCACTGTCACTCCTTCAGGCGAATATGCCCCGTGTTGATCTACGAACGGTCGACCCTCATGAGCTTGTGCCCCCGGGTGCCGATGACCAGGGTACGGGAGCCGATCCCGCGCAGTGTCCCATGTGGGCTCGCTTCGAATAACCGGAATAACGCCGGTTTCTGCAGCGGCCAGATCTGCGTCCCGCGTGTCGGATCCTCCGCGGAACCTGCGGACGAGGCGGCTCAGGGCTACGGTGACCGCAAGAACTTCGGGAATCTTGCCGAACCAGAGGATCGAGAACGTGATGCCGAGCATGATGACGGCGTCGATCGCCACGCGGGCGAAGTTGCCGACCCAGCCGTTCATCATGGCGTCGAGCCCGAGGATCCGGTCGATCGCGAGCATGGCCGCGCCGCCGGCCAGTGAGGCGATGAGCACCAGCCAGACCGTCTTGCCGACGTTGGCCATCCGCAGGCTGCCCAGGCTCTTGTGCAGCAGGTATCCGCCGATGATCGCGCCGACGGTGTACCCAAGGCCGGTCGCGGCGCCGAGGAGCAGCACCACTTGCTCCGGAGAGGACGCGACGATCGGCGCGAGCAACGACAGGCCGATCTTGACGGCGGTGATGCCGAGGATGATCCACGTCGGCGTCCAGGCCTTCTCACGGGCGTAGAAGACACGCAGGTGGATCAGCACCAGGGCGTACGGGATGAGGGAGAACGCGGACCAGCTGACGGCCTCGCCGAGTCTGGGTGCGACCTCGGCGAACCGGCCGAAGCCGTACAGCGCCTCGCCCACCGAAGGCCCCGCGAAGGTCAGGAACACCACGATCGGCACCAGCGCGACCATCGTCAGGCGGGTGGCTACCGACAGATCGTCGACGACGGACGGGGTGTCACCGTTGGCGGCGTTGCGGCTGAGTCTGGGCATGATCGCCGTCAGCACCGTCACGCCGAGGATGCCGTAGGGCAGCTGCAGCACGATCCAGGCCTGCGAGTAGATCACGTTGCTGGCATCGTCGGTGCCCGACGCGATCCTGGTGGCGACGATCAGCCCGATCTGGCTGATGACGACGTAGAGCACGATCGCGGCGGCCATCGCGCCGAACTTCTTGAGTCGCTCGTCGAATCCCCAGAGCGGGCGCAGGTCGATGCGTTCGCGGCGCAGGGCCGGGATCAGAGCGAGAACCTGGGTGACGACACCCGCGGTCACACCGAGGCCGAGAACGAGAATTTTGGGATTGCTCATCTCGATGGTGTTCGCGGTGATCTCGCCCGGGACGAAGGGGTACAGGGCGAACACCGCGAGCACGATGAGGTTGTTGTACACCGGGGCCCAGGCGCCGGGCTTGAAGTTCTGCCGGGTGTTGAGCACGGCCGTGAGCAGGCCGGACAGTCCGTAGAACATCAGCGCGGGCAGCACCAGGTAGGTGAACGCGATGGTGAGGTCCTCGTTGACCTTCGGATCGCCGTCGAGCATCAGCCGCGCCAGCAGCGGGGCTGCGATCGTCGCCGCGAGCGCCACGGTTCCGAGGAGCGCCACTGCGATGGTGAAGAGGCGTCGCACGAATGCCCGCCCGCCGTCGGCGTCCTCCTGCTCGGCTCGGACCAACACCGGCACGACGATGGCTCCGAGCACGGCGCCGAGGACCAGCTCGGAGATCATGTTCGGCAGGATCGTCGAGACGGTGAACGCACTCGCCAGAGCCGCGCCGAGGGTGGCCGTCATGGCGACCTGCTTGGCGAATCCGGTGATGCGGCTGACCAGTGTCGCCACCGCGATCGAACCCGACGCGGCCAGCAGTGACTTCTGCGGCCGCGGCTCGGGCTGCGGTGCCGGGGCGGGCCCGCCCGGTGGAGTTGTCGTCGGCGGAACCGTTCCGGACGGTGCTGTGCTCGACGACGGATAGGGGTAGTCCTCGTCCCGGAATCGCGGGATCATCTGCGTGACGGTGTCGTCGGCGGCCGGCTGACCGTCGAGCGACGGCGGTGCCGGGTAGGAGCGCAGCTCCGGCCGCGACTGCCGCTCCCAGGGGGCGGACCGCGGTGGCGTCGTGCGTCGGAACACCTGCGATGCAGGCATGCGTGACCGCGGCAGGTCGCCGTCGTACGGGACGTTGCCTGTCATGGTCTCTCGTACCCTTCGTCGGCCGGGTCGGGTTGACCTCTGAATCGGTGCCAGAGGCGTCGACCTGCAAGTAACAGTAGGAGAGCACCGGCGCAGGCGGTAATTATCGCCAGTGCCTGGCCGTATGCGTTCGATCGCACGGACACCGTCGAGACCTCACCGAGCCGGGACCCGTCGAGCGTCGTGACGGAGAAGTCGACCGACAGATTGCGCGTGTCGTCCACTTCGGCCGGCACGGTGATGGTCCGTGATCCACGGGCTGGAAGTTGGGTGACGCCGACGTCGCTGATCGTCATCTCCGGCGGCGCATCGACCCTGAGCAGCACGTTGACCGGGACCGGAAGGTCGTTGCGGGCGACGAGGAGCAGCGGACTCTGCTCCGAGGCGAGGGTGTAGACCCCGCCAGGGGCCAGCACGGTCACCGACCCGTAGATGGTGTCCAATCCGATGCGAATGGCGGCGAGTCGGTCGCGCGCCATCACGCCGGTGTCGTCACTGGCGGCACTGGCGCGACCGGCCGTCGACAGCGCTCGGAGCATGTCCTCGCGCAGCGGGGCGGTGTACAGGCGCGGGGTCAGCGCCGACTGCGGGTCCTCGACGAGTGACTGCATCAGAGTGTCGACCCGGGCGCTCTGCGATTGCACCAGGCCGATGGTGCCGGTATCGAGTTCGGTGGCTGCATCGATGCCGGTCACCGGAGGTCCGGACGTGGGCTCGGCGAGCAACTCGGCCAGTGGGCGCGGAGTGGCCAACCCCGAACGCAGCAGCGAGGACACCGTCGACAGAATGGCAGACGGTTCGTCGCCCCCCGCGGTCCAATACTGCGGGGGCGCGACGGTGACGGTGCGCCCGGGCCGATCGGTGCCGACGAGCGCATGGAAGTTCACAGCTCCGAGCGCGTCCTGCAGGCGCGCGGTACGCGAGTCGGTGGCGAGATCGAAACGCTGCTCGGTGGCGGTCAGGGCGGGGGTGGACGGCGTGTCTCCGACGCCGGCCAGCGCCGCCGCGGTGGCGGCGTCGTACTGGGTGGCGGCCAGCGTCTCGGTCTGCTGGGTGTCCGATGGCTGGGTCGCGGACGAGACCAGCAGCGAGGTCGGGGCCGAGGTCGGCGGGCTGATGCTGTTATCGGCGACCAGTACGGTGCCGGTTCCTGCCGTGCGCAGGGCATCGGCGGTGTCCTCGTCCACGCCACCGGTGGTGCTCCAGGTGAAACCGCGCGTCGAGGTGATGCCGAGGATGCCGTCGACGATGTCTGCCGGGGCGCTGACCGCACTGCTCAGCAACGTGGGATCGCCGATATCGGCCACCGCCCCCAGATCCGTCTGGGCGAACGGCATCGCCGTCACGCAGGTGCTCGACGCGATCGTCTCGAGTCGGGACAGCCACTCGGCTGCGGCTGCACTTCCGGTGCCTTCACGCGTCGTGCTGGCGGGATCGGCCGGGTTGTCGACGACGAGGTAGCCGCGGGTCATGTTCGAGACGGTGACGAGCAGGTCGGGGTCCAGGCCGATACACAGGCTCGACGCCAGTCTGCCGTCGGGATCGAGGCCGGGTTGCGTCGCGAACTCGACGGCCTTGAGCAGGGTGTCGAGTCGCCCGCCGGTGGCGAGTTCGCCGGCGAGTTCGTCGTCGATCAGTCGCACGCGCTCGTCGACGGATCCGGGGATTCCGGCAGCGAGGCGAGGGATGTCGGCCAGCGGCCACAGGACCGTCATCGCCACGGGGTTGCGGGTGTTGGGGGGCAGCGGCATCGCGCCGGGAGCGGTGGGGTCCATCTCACCGGGGTTGCGGGGCAACCCGACGACCGGGAGCAGGAAGCGAGCGTCGTCGAGTCGTGCGGTTCCGCCGTACTCGGGGGTGCCGTTGACGTTGAGCAGCAGCGGGTAGACGCCTGGCACCTCGATTCCCAGTGAAGGTTCGGTGGTGCTGCGCAGCTGCATCGACATGTCGAACTGGCGGCTCTCGTCCTTCTCCAGTGAGTCGGCGACCGTGACGAAATCGCCCACTCGCTCGAATCGGTCCTGGTCGAGAGTCAGGGAGGTCCGCAGGCCGGCGGTGGTGTCGACGGCGGCAGCGGCCTGCATCCGGACACTGACGTCGTCGACGCGGCGGTCCCCGGTGTTCGTCACCGTGGCGCGCACGGTGACGAACGGGTCGCTGCTGGTGGTGACGGTGGAGGGGGCGACGGTCTCGATGCTCAGCGTCAGGAAGGGGTTGCCGTCCTGCGTCATCGGAGTGTCCGGAACGGCGCTGGTGGTGCCGGACGCATCGCCGACGGAGGAGTCGGGTTGGGCCGCGGCGTTCGGAAGCTGCGTGGGGACCAGTGCTGCGGAGCCGACCGACGGTGCCACCGCAAGAACGAACGTGGTCAATGCGGCGGCAGCGACCTTCCGGGCCCGCACGATCACTTCCCGCCGGGGATGGGTGCGCCCGAGTTGCCGCTGCTCATGTCCTCGATCAGACGGGTGGCGATGGCGGCGAGCTTGCGTTCGTCGGCGTAGGCGAGTCGAGAGGGCAGTTCGGTCAGCGGGACCCACGCGACCTCGGTCACCTCGAGGTCCTCGTCCGACAGTTCGCCGCCCAGGAATCGGAGCAGGTAGTGGTGGACGGTCTTGTGGACGCGTCGGCCCTCGGTGACGAACCAGTAGTCGATGCTGCCCAGCGAGGCCAGGACGGTACCGCGGATGCCGGTCTCCTCGGCGACCTCGCGCATGGCCGTCTGCTCGGCGGTTTCGCCCTGCTCGATGTGCCCCTTGGGCAGGGACCAGAGGAGGCGTCCGCGGCGGTCGGTGCGGCCGATGAGGGCGGCGCAGCGCTTGGCAGGCGGCCCGTCGAGGCCGTCGACCACCAGGCCGCCTGCCGAGGTCTCGCGGACGGTCCGCAGCTTGGGTGCTTCGGTGTCGGCGCGTGCCTGACGCCGCCGCGGGTTGCGGCGGCTCCTGTTCGCACGTTCGGCAGCAGACACCCGATCCATACTAGTTGCCTGTGCGCACTCTTCTACCGTGCCGCACCGCGGGGTGAAGGCCGGGACAATCGATCGGCTCGGCGCAAGTAGGCTCTCCCACCGTGGCCGATCAGTCCCTGTCCTCCGTTTCCGCCGAGCAGACCGATGCCCGCCGGGAGAGGTTGCTGGCGGGAGCTGCTGTGACGCTGCGCGAACTCGCTCCGGTGTTGACTCCGCTGGGCGCACTGTTCGCCGCGGCGGGGCACGAGCTCTTCCTCGTCGGTGGCTCGGTGCGCGATGCAGTTCTCGGTCGACTCGGAACCGATCTGGATTTCACCACCGACGCCAGGCCCGAGGACGTTCAGGCGTTGCTGTCGGGCTGGGCGGACCATCAGTGGGACACCGGCATCGCGTTCGGGACCATCAGCGCGGCCAAGGACGGCCAGACGATCGAGATCACCACCTATCGCACCGACTCCTACGACCAGGTCTCCCGCAATCCCGAGGTGCAGTACGGCAACAGCCTCGAAGAAGATCTCGTTCGACGCGATTTCACCGTCAACGCCATGGCAGTACGTCTCGGCGCGGACGGTGCCCAGGAATTCGTCGATCCGCTCGGCGGTATGGACGCGTTACTCGAGGGCGTTCTCGATACTCCCTCGGCACCCGAGGTCTCGTTCGGAGACGATCCCCTGCGCATGCTGCGGGCCGCGCGGTTCGTCTCCCAGCTGGGGTTCACTCTGATGCCACGGGTGCACCGGGCCATCGAGGACATGGCGGAGCAGATCGACCGCATCACCGCCGAGCGAATCCAGGTGGAGCTGGACAAGCTGATCCTCGGCGAGCACCCGATCGACGGCATCGACGTGATGTGCGAGACGGGCCTGGCGCAGCGGATCATCCCCGAGGTGCCCAACATGAAGCTCGAGATCGACGAGCATCACCAGCACAAGGACGTGTACACCCACTCGCTGACCGTGCTGAAGCAGGCCATCGATCTCGAGGACGGCGATCCGGACCTCGTATTGCGTTGGGCCGCACTGCTGCACGATATCGGCAAGCCCGATACCAAGCGAAACGAGCCGGGCGGCGGAGTCAGCTTCCATCATCACGAGGTCGTCGGTGCCAAATTGGTGCGAAAGCGCATGCGCGCCTTGAAGTATTCCAAGAAGATGATCGAGGATGTCTCGCATCTGGTGTTCCTGCATCTGCGTTTCCACGGCTACGGCAAGGGCCAGTGGACCGATTCGGCCGTGCGGCGCTACGCCACGGACGCCGGCGAGCTACTGCCCAAGCTGCACAAGCTGGTTCGGGCCGACTCGACCACGAGGAACAAGCGTCGAGCCGCCGCGTTGCAGGCCACCTACGACGACCTGGAAGAACGCATCGCCCGCATCGCCGAGCAGGAGGATCTGGCGCGGGTGCGGCCCGACCTCGACGGCAACGCGATCATGGAGTTGCTGAACATCCCGGCCGGACCCGACGTGGGCAAGGCATGGAAGTTTCTGAAAGAACTGCGTCTCGACCGGGGACCGCTCTCCCGCGAGGACGCGGAGGCCGCGCTGCTCGAATGGTGGCCCACGCAGTAGGAGCGGCTGCGCCGCACGTGCACGAAACCTCGTAGCCTGCTACGAGTTTCCGCTCACGACGCGCGAAGCTCGGCCTTGACCAGATAGACGTTGTAGCTGTCCCATTCCGAGACGGTGAAGTACAGCTCGTTCGCCGTCGACCACGGGTGAACGAATCCGCCGTAGGTCTTGGGGTACTCGGCGGTGTCGATCAGGGTGGTCGGTGCGGTCCACTGACCTTGCGGTGAATTCGATTCGCGCAGAACGATATCGCCGCGCAGCGGATCGAGATACGTCATCCGCCAGAGGCCACGGGCCTCGTCGTGATGGACCGACAGTTCCCCGGCCATACCGTCGGCGATGGGGGTGGCCTCGTTCGATCCGACGGGAGCCCAGGTGCCGTTCACCCAGTACTGGTAGGCGGTCTTGTTCAACACGTCGGCGTTCGGGACGCGGGCGAGCCCGACCTGTCCGGCGCGTCCGTTGACGGTGCCGAACATGTAGACGTACTCCCCCGCCGGAACCATCGTCGACACCTGGAACTTGGAGAAGCCGAAGACGTTGTCCCACTTGGCATGCTCGTCCTTGACCCAGGTGGAGCCGTTGTCGTCCGAGTAGGCGATGCCGCCGTAGTTGGTCCACCACATGCCGGGAATCGTGCTCCAGCGCCTGATGGACATGTACGACATGTACTGCCGGTCGTCGATCGCGAAACCCGACGTGGGGATGACCGTCGTCTCCCAGTTCTTTATCTTGCGCGACGGCAGCAGTTCGGCTGCGTGACAACGGGAATCCTGCACCATGGAGTCCAGGGTCATGCCGTCGGACAGGTCGGTGTCGGTGCTGTGGCCGAGTGCGTTGGAACGCCAGTCGTCGCCGCCCACGACGCCGAACTCCCACCCCTTGCCGAAGGAATCGCCGAAGGCCACGGCGACCTCACCGGGCTTGCTCTCCCACATGATGCCGAGGTCGGTTCCGTTCACCTGCCAGCGCTTGTGGGTGCGGTTCTCCGATCCCGGTCCGGTCAGCTGGGAGACGACCTCGACGGTTCCGACGGCAGGTGCTCCGGGCGGGACCGTCGTGGGTCCTGGCTCCGCTGGGTTGACGGCGGGCGCGGGCGGCGGCGTTCCCGGGGCAGCGGGGCCGGGAATCGGGATCGGAATGGTCTCGGGTTGCGGGTCGATCTCGATGCGCGGGAACGGCAGATGGTCTGCCGAGCCCGTTGCCGGCGTCGGTGAATGGGGGTCGTCGGTGAGATCGGGGCACGGGTCCGCGCACGGGTCGGTCAACGGTTCGGCCTGTACGCGGGTGTTGTTCGGGGCCGGATCGGGAACCGGTACGAGTTCGATCGACGGATAGGGCACGGGGATCACCACACGATCCGGCAACGGCGGCAGCTGTGGTGGATTGCCCGGTCCGATGGGCTCGGGTGGGTAGTCCTTGGGGTCGAATCCTGTTTCGCCACAGGAGTTCACCGGCGGAGGCGGCGCCGCGAACGCCGGTGGCGCAGCGAGAACGGCCGTACCTGCGGCAACCGCGAGTATGCAGCCGAGTGACGTCAAGCGGCCGTGCATGCGGTGCCCCCGTGTTCTCCGACGAAACCCATCGGTCCGATACGGAAAGATACACCACGTCAGCGGCGTGTGCGCCCGGTGTTCACCACCGCTGCGGCCAGGCCGAGGGCGTAGATACCTGCCCCGACGAACACGAGGACGTGCGCGGTGGGGTCCTGGCTCAGATCGGTCGTGTCGGGGCCGACGGCGAAGGCCGCCGCAGCGAGTGCGGCGACGAAGGCGACGTTGAACACGGTGTCCTGCAACGCGAAGACGCGTCCGCGATGGGCGTCGTCGATCTCGATCTGCATGGCAGCGTCGCCACTGAGTTTGACGGTCTGCCCGGCGATGCCCAGGAGGAAGGCTCCGAGCAGCAGGCTGGTCTGCGTCAGGCCCGAGACGGCACCGAGTTGCGCCACGATGGCGAGCACCAGAGCGGCAGCGATCGTGCGGGTGCGCCCGAACCGGGGAACGGCGAAGGGGGTGATCAGGGCGGCGAGGAACATGCCGACCGCCGAGGCACCGACGGCGATGCCGAAGCCGGCAAGGCCGCCGGGCAGGGTGCTGCTCGTCGTTTCGCGGAGAACCAACACCATGATCAGAGTGTTGATGCCGAACACGATGCGGTGCGCGCCGATGCCGAGCATCGCGGTCGTGACACCGGCGGAGCGCCAGACGGCCTGGGCACCCGACTTCAGTCCTGCAGCAACGTCTTTCAGTGGACTGTCGGTGCGGCTCTCGATGCCCGGTCCGAGGGATCGTGGTCGGAACCGCGCGGCGGCGAGCGCCCCGACGACCGACCCGGTGGCCGAGAGGCCCACGGCGACACCCGAGCCGAAATCCCCGGCACCGATCACTCCGATCACCGCTACGGCGAGGCCCGCACCTGCCGCTGCGAAACCGGATCCGACGGTGGCCAGCACCGAGTTCATCGGGACCAGCCACGATTGCCGAACCACGTGCGGCAGTGATGCCGACGCGCCCGCGAGAACGAACCGACTGAGCCCTACGGTGGCCAGAGCCAACAGCAACAACGGTGTGGCATCCACCCCGGCGCACAGCAGGATTGCGGTGGCGACGATCAGCACCATACGAACGATGTTGGCCCACAGTAGGACCGACCGGCGATCCCAGCGGTCGAGAAGCGCTCCGGCGAACGGACCCACCAGGGAATACGGGACCAGCAGCACCGCGAATCCGGCCGCGATCTCGGCCGGATTCGTCGCGCGCTCGGGGTTGAAGAGAATGGCACCACTGAGCGCGGCCTGGAACAACCCGTCGCCGAACTGACCGGCGAACCGAATGGTCGTCAGCTTGCCGACCCCCGGAGACTCACGCAGTCGGGTACGGAAGGAAGCGTCGCTCACCGACGGGACTTTAGCCCCCACCCGTCATGCGGAGACGGCGGGCGTCGAGGCTGTCCACCACGCCATCGTTGCGGCCGTGCCGTCGGCGAGTGGAGTGGGCTGTAGCCCGAGGATCGCCTCGCTGCGGCTCGAGTCGAGAAGGTAGGGGTAGCGGAACTGGTAGAGGGTGTCGCCGAGCTCTTTCATCGGACCGGGCACCGCGCTCAGCAGTCGCAGTGCCCAGGTCGGAATGGCACCGATCTTCGGAGTCGGCAGATCTGCAGCAGCCGAGAACATCTCGATCATCGTGCGCTGCGAGACCGCGGGCGCGGTGGGCGCATGCAGGACGGTGTTCCACATCGACGGGGACGCCGCGGCCGTGAGCATGGCGGCTGCCAGATCCGGGACGTAGGTGAACGAGTGAGGAAGGTCGGCGGAGGCGAGGACGCGGACCGGCTTTCCGGCGAGAATCGGCGAGATCACCCGCTCACCCATGTGCGAGGTGATCACCCGAGGCCCGTAGAAATCCGAGGCGGCGACGCTGACGGTGGGGGTCGCGTGAGCGTCGCGCGCGGCGAGAAGCTGGGTGCGCACACCCAGCTTGCGGAACGTCGCCTCGCGGGGTGAGTCCTCGCGGATCGGTCCGTCGACCCGGCCGTAGGCGTACAGACTTTCGGGAAACGCGACGACGGTGCCCGCGGCCGCGTCGAGCACGCGGTTCTGCATGGCGACGAGCTTGTTCCGCCACACCGTGTTCTCGTAGGCGACGTGGGTGCAGTGGTACACGGCGGTGGCGCCGTCGAGGTGTCGACGGAGATCGTCGGATTCGATGTCGACTGCGCGGCGTTCGATCATCGGGTGCTCGGGCCCGTTGCCTGATCGGGTCAGGATTCGCACCGAATGACCCTGTGCAGCAAGCTGTTCGGCAACTGTCCAGCCGACGGGCCCGGCTCCGGTGACGACGTGAAGTTCGGTCATGATCGCTCCATTCGAGGAAAACGAGAGCGGTGCTCTCTGTTATGAAGAGTGTGCACCCGCGGCAACGATAAAGCAAGAGCACTGCTCTCTGAAAAGAGCAGCAGTTACAGTGGCAGCCATGGCGAGCACTCCCCGCACCCGAGCCCGCGCCCAGACCCTGGCCGATATCACGCGGATCGGACGCGAACACCTGGCCGCCGACGGCGCCGCGGCCCTGTCGTTGCGCGCTGTCGCGCGGGACCTCGGTGTGGTCTCCTCGGCCGTCTACCGATACGTCGCCAGCCGCGACGAGCTGCTGACGCTGCTCGTCGTCGACGGATACACCGAGCTCGGAGACACCGTCGACGCAGCGGTGGACGCGGCCGACGGACCCAAGGAGAAGTTCTTGGCTCTCGGCCGGACGGTCCGGCAGTGGGGTCTGCGGGAGCCGGCGCGCTACGCGTTGCTGTTCGGCAGCCCGGTGCCCGGGTATCACGCCCCTGCGGAGCAGACCACCGGGCCGGGCACCCGGGTGATCACCACCCTGGTGGCCGTCCTGAATTCGGCGTGGCAGACACGTCGACCGGACGTCGAGACCGACCCGCCCGAGCTGGCGTCACTGCACGGCAGCTTCGAGGACATCCGTGCGCAGATGGAGATGGATCTGCCCGACGGGCTGATCGCACTGGGCGTCATGGTGTGGGCGTCGCTGTTCGGGGCCATCAGCTTCGATGTGTTCGATCAGTACGGTGCCACGACGTTCTCCAGCAGGGACGCGTTGTTCGAGTACCAGTTGGGATTGTTGACGAAGGTCGCCGGGCTCGAGTAGGTAACAAGGGCGGGAGTGGAGCCTGCGGAACGACCCATGAGGACTGGCCGTATCGCTTGCGCCACATCCGGCGGTGGGCGGTGCCACAATGACTAGCGTGGCAGCGCATGCGGAGGAACCCGAGGACCAGACGGCATCGGCCTTGCGCGATGTCCGTCCCGGCAGTCTGTTGGTGTCGTCCATCGAACTCGTCGAGCCCACGTTTCGGCGCACCGTCATCTACATCATCGAACACAACGATGCGGGCAGCCTCGGTGTCGTGATCAACCGTCCCAGCGAGACGGCGGTGCAGAACGTACTGCCCAACTGGTCCGAGCTGGCAGCCAAACCGCAGGCGCTGTACGTCGGTGGCCCGGTCAAGCGCGATTCGGCTCTGTGCCTGGCGACGCTGCGGACCGGTGTGTCGATCGACGGTGTTCCCGGTCTGCGCCGTGTTGACGGCCGAGTGGTGATGGTCGATCTCGATTCCGATCCTGCCGACATCGCCCCACTCGTCGAGGGCGTGCGCATCTTCGCCGGATACTCGGGCTGGACGTTCGGGCAACTCGAAGGTGAACTCGACCGTGACGACTGGATCGTGTTGTCGGCCTTGGCATCCGACGTGATCGGTCCGCCGCGGATCGACCTGTGGGCGCATGTACTGCGCAGGCAGCCGATGCCGTTGGCGCTGCTGGCATCTCATCCGATCGACGTCGACCGCAACTAGAGCGGCTGCGCCGCACGTGAGCGAAACCTCGTAGCAGGGGTCGAGTTTCCGCTCACATGCGCGCAGCGCTCAGTGAGCGAAGGCCTGCGCGCTCGAGTGTCCACCTGACTTCAAGCCGGCGAGCACCTCGTCGATGGCGATGCACAGCATTCGGCCCAGGTCCGCGCTGAAACCCTCTCGCACTACGACTCTGAGCACGGCGACGTCGGTTGCGTTGTCGGGCATCGTGTATGCCGGCACCTGCCAGCCGCGGGCGCGTAGTTCGTGGGAGACGTCGAAGACGGTGAACTCGCAGTGGTCCTTCAGCATGAACGACAGGACCGGGATCGCCGAGCCGTCGGTGACGACCTCGATGTCGGGGTGTTTGGCGAGGTGTCGGCTGACGCGAACTGCGGTGTCGCGCAGCGCTTTCATGATGTCGGTGTAGCCGGATCTACCGAGGCGCAGGAAGTTGTAGTACTGCCCGATCACCTGATTGCCCGGCCGGGAGAAGTTCAACGTGAACGTAGGCATGTCTCCGCCGAGGTAGTTGACGCGGAACACGAGGTCCTCGGGCAGGTCTTCCTTGGTTCGCCAGACGGCGAATCCGATTCCCGGATAGGTCAGTCCGTACTTGTGGCCGCTGGCGTTGATGGACTTGACCCGAGGCAATCGGAAATCCCATTCCAGTTCCGGGTACAGGAACGGTACGACGAATCCGCCACTGGCTGCATCGACGTGAACCGGTACGTCGGGCCCGCCGCTACCCGCGATCTCGTCCAGTGCAGCGCAGATCTCCTGCACCGGTTCGAGTTCTCCGGTGAACGTGGTGCCGAGGATCGCGACGACGCCGATGGTGTTCTCGTCCACTGCATCTCGAACCTGTTCCGGGGTGATGACGTAGCGTCCGCGCTCGACGGGCAGGTACTTGGGCTCCACGTCGAAGTAGCGGCAGAACTTCTCCCACACCACCTGAACATTGCTGCCGAGCACCAGGTTCGGAGTGCCGGTACCTGCTCCCCTCGCTCGCCAGCGCCACTTGAGTGCCAAGCCGGCCAACATGACGGCCTCACTGGAGCCGATGGTCGAGACCCCGGTGGCCGACGACGGGTCCTCCCGGTCGAGTCCGGGGGCGTGGAACAGGTCCGCGACGATGTTGACGCAGCGTTCCTCGATGGCGGCAGTGGACGGGTACTCGTCCTTGTCGATCATGTTCTTGTCGAACGTCTCGGCCATGAGCTTCTCGGCCTGTGGATCCATCCAGGTGGTGACGAACGTCGCCAGATTCAGGCGCGAGCTGCCGTCGAGCATCAGTTCGTCGTGGATGAAGCGGTAGGCGGCGTCGGGATCGAGCTGTTCCTCGGGAAGCCTCAGTGCGGGTACGGGATTGGTGGCGAGGCGGCCGGTGTAGGCCGCAGAGACAATACCGTCGGCATGGATTTTCCTGGTCATCGTCTTCTCCCGTGATCGGCTCGAGTGACACCCAATCTAGTCCGCGACGCTGCCCACCGGGCTCTGTTCCGATTGCGGTCGTCGCGCGAGATGCTGGGCGATCACGGTGCACACCATCAGCTGAATCTGATGGAAGATCAACAGCGGCAGCACGATCAGTCCGACGGGTTGGCCGACGAACAGGACTGCGGCCATCGGCAGCCCGCTGGCCAGGCTCTTCTTGGATCCGCAGAACAGCAGCACCACCCGATCCTCGAAAGCGAAGCCCAGCCACTTGCCTCCGTACCAGGTGATCGCCAGCACCACGGCGAGCAACGCAGCGCACACTGCGACGACGATGCCGATGCGCCACACCGGCACCGAGGACCACACGTTCTGGTTCATGGATTCGCTGAACGCGGCGAACACGACCAGCAGGATCGAACCACGGTCGACGAGCTTCGTCGGCGCGCTGTGCCGGGTGAGCCAGCCTGTCACCCAGGGCCGGATCAACTGACCGACGGCGAACGGAAGCAGCAGTTGCAGGGCGATGTCGAGTACCGAGCTGGGGTCGATGGTCACGGAACCGGTCGTGGTCATCAGGGCGATCACGAGCAGTGGGGTGACGAACACTCCGATGATGTTGGAGAACGAGGCGCTCACCACGGCACCGGCGACGTTGCCGCGGGCGATGGAGGTGAAGGCGATCGAGGACTGCACGGTCGACGGGACCAGGCAGAGGAACAGCATTCCGGTGTAGAGGTCGTCGCTGATCACGCCGGGGACGAGAATCCGCAGGGCCAGCCCGAGTGCCGGGAACAGCAGATACGTGCACGCCAGGATCACCGCGTGCAGCCGCCAGTGCTTGACGCCGTTCCAGGCGTCGCGCGGCGAGAGTCGAGCGCCGTAAATGAGGAACAACAGAGCAATGGCGATGCGCGTCACCCAGCCCAGGACGTCCTCCGCTGTGCCGGTGGCCGGGAACAGGCTCGCCAGCGCTGCGACCGCGAAGATGCCCAACAGGAAGGGATCCAGCACGGTATCCCGCAACAACTTCACTTGGCTAACTTAATCCACCGTGGCGTTGCGACTGCGGGCGGTCAGGGTGTTGAGCGTGCCCGCGATCTTCTCGGCGTGCACAGATCCGATGGTGAGCCGATCCCCGTTGGCGAAGGTGACGAAGGCCGCGGGACCGGCGTCGGTGGCGACGGCGTAGTTCCCGCGTCCCTTGGCCCGAAGACCCCAGCCCCCGAACTCCTTCGACGGATCGACCGCCCGCACCGAGGCGCCGGTGATCTCGTCGATGTCGTAGTCGAATGCCGCCATGCCCAGGCTCGAGACGAAGAGGCCGTCGCTGTCGATGTGCACGGTGAAGCGCAGGAGCGACACAATCAGAATCGTCAGTGGGGCGAACAGGAAGATCGGCCACAGTGAGCCGGACAGCCAGCACGTCAGAGCGGCGCCGGCCAGGGAGACTGCCACGACGGTGATGCCGGCGACCCGGCTGGCTCCGACGCGGACCACCAGCGGCAACTCCGGGCTGCAGCGCGGAAGATCTGCGTGCGGCGGTGATGTGGCGTCGACGCGTTCGCGGTAGTCACGCAGCCTGGACGCACCGAACAACCCGGCCGCGAATCCGACGACGGTTCCCACCGCGATAGCCCAGCCGGGGATGGTCACGCTCCGTTCGGACGCCATGTCCAGTTCTCGGACGAGGGTCGCGATCTGCAGAACACCGATCGTTCCGACGACGGTCAGCCCGATGACCAGCATGGTTCGACGCATGATCAGCAGCACCCGAGTCAACGACGCGACGGCACTGCACCCACCGCCGACCAGCACGATCACGATCGCGAGGGTCCAGGCGTTGGAGAGTGGATTGGAGAAGTCGTCCGGTTCGGTGCCGCTGAAGTGAGTGGCGACCTGCTCGGGCAGACGGCCTTGCCACAGGTAGGCCAGGACGAGTCCGAGTGCGGCGACGACAAGGGGGACGGCAACGCCGAACACGACCCCGGCCGGGT
Organism: Rhodococcus sp. 14-1411-2a; assembly: GCF_002259485.1. Taxonomy (GTDB): domain Bacteria; phylum Actinomycetota; class Actinomycetes; order Mycobacteriales; family Mycobacteriaceae; genus Rhodococcoides. Next base: position 34,028 of record NZ_NPGA01000012.1, on the reverse strand, counting down.
CGAACGTGCGTAGTGCCTTCGCCTTCATCCGCTCAGCTCGGCTGGCAGGCGTCCTTGAGGCTGCACGAGATGCACGAGCTTCCGCATCCGTCCGCCTCGGCGGGTGGCGGAACGGCCGCTGCTGCGCGGGCCCCGATGGATCCGCCGGCTGCGGCGATGAACAGCGCGGCCACGAGGGCAACGACGACGCCGACGACGGCGGCGATGCCGTTCAGTGCGAGGGCGGCCACTGCGCCGATGGCCAGTACCAGCGCCGATGCGGCTGTCGTGGGACCGGCGACGCGATTGGCGAGGGTGAACGTCTCGTCGTCACGCATGGCCTCGGCGGTGCGGACACCGGCGAAGCGGTTGCGTGGGAGCCGACCCAGCAGCGACATGGCAGCGACAGCGCCGACGACGAGCGCGAGCACGAACAACACAACCGAGACGATGACCACCTGGCCAGGATACGGCGCAGCGAGGTCCTGGTACCAGGCGGGCCGCATCACACTTTAGGCTGGTAGGTGTGACCGATTCCGTTGAAGCACCCACCGAGTCCGCCCCCGAGTACCGCTACACAGCCGAACTCGCCGGGCACATCGAGGAGCAGTGGCAGGACCTGTGGGAGACACAGGGCACTTTCGACGCTCCCAACCCGGTCGGAACCCTCGCCGGAGACGTCCCGAAGGACAAGCTGTTCGTTCAGGACATGTTCCCGTATCCGTCGGGCAGTGGCCTGCATGTCGGCCACCCCCTCGGCTACATCGCCACCGACGTGTTCGCGCGGTATCACCGCATGCAGGGTCGCAACGTGCTGCATGCGCTGGGCTACGACGCGTTCGGTCTGCCGGCCGAGCAGTACGCCGTGCAGACGGGCACGCACCCGCGCAGCACCACCGAGAACAACATCACCAACATGCGACGCCAGTTGCGTCGGCTGGGTCTCGGGCACGATCGCCGACGGTCCTTGGCGACGACGGACGTCGACTTCTACCACTGGACACAGTGGATCTTCCTGCAGATCTTCAACTCGTGGTTCGACGCGGACCTCGGTAAGGCCAGGCCCATCTCGGAACTGGAGGCGGCGTTCGCCTCGGGTGAGCGGTCTTTGGACGACGGCCGCTCCTGGGAATCGCTGACCGTCGGTGAGCGCCGTGAGGTGATCGACGGGTTCCGTCTGGTGTACGAGTCCAACTCGATGGTCAACTGGTGCCCCGGTCTGGGTACGGTGCTCGCCAACGAGGAGGTCACCGCCGACGGACGCAGCGATCGCGGCAACTTCCCGGTGTTCCGAAAGAACCTGCGGCAGTGGATGATGCGAATCACCGCGTACTCCGACCGCCTGGTCGACGACCTCGAGTACCTGGATTGGCCCGAGAAGGTCAAGACCATGCAGCGCAATTGGATCGGGCGATCCCGCGGTGCGCAGGTCTCGTTCTCGAACATCGAGGTGTTCACCACCCGCCCGGACACGCTGTTCGGTGCCACCTACGTGGTGCTCGCCCCCGAGCACGAACTGGTCGACGGGTTGGTTGCTCCCGAGTGGCCTTCCGACGTGTCCGAGAAGTGGACCGGCGGAGCCGCTACTCCCGCGGAAGCCGTTGCGGCATATCGCGCTTCGATTGCCGCCAAGTCAGATCTGGAGCGGCAGGAGAACAAGGAGAAGACCGGCGTCTTCATCGGCGCCTACGTGAGCAACCCGGTCAACGGTGAGCAGGTGCCGGTGTTCATCGCCGATTACGTGCTGACGGGCTACGGCACCGGCGCGATCATGGCCGTACCCGGACACGATGCCCGCGACTGGGAGTTCGCCACGGCATTCGGTCTACCGGTGCGCGAGGTCATTTCGGGCGGAGACGTCACCGAGGCCGCGTACGTCGGCGACGGTGCCGTGGTGAACTCCGACTTCCTCGACGGTCTGCCGGTGGACGAGGCCAAGGCCGCCGTCATCGCGCGGTTGGAAGCCGACGGCACCGGCCGCGGCACCATTCAGTACAAGCTGCGCGACTGGCTGTTCGCTCGCCAGCGCTACTGGGGCGAGCCGTTCCCGATCGTCTGGGACTCCGAGGGCAACCCGCACGGATTGCCGGATTCTGCTCTGCCGGTCGAACTCCCGGAGGTCGAGAACTATGCACCGGTCTCGTTCGATCCGGACGACGCCGGCTCCGAGCCGTCCCCGCCGCTGGCCAAGGCGGCCGAATGGGTGAACGTCGAACTGGATCTGGGCGACGGGCTGCAGACCTACACCCGCGACACCAACGTCATGCCGCAGTGGGCCGGCAGTTCCTGGTACCAGCTGCGCTACATCGACCCCACCAACTCCGAGGCCTTCGCGGACCCGGAGAACGAGAAGTACTGGGTCGGGCCGCGTCCGGAGATCCACGGACCCAACGATCCCGGCGGGGTCGATCTCTACGTCGGTGGCGTCGAGCATGCGGTGCTGCACCTGCTGTACTCGCGCTTCTGGCACAAGGTGTTGTTCGATCTCGGCCATGTCAGCTCGAGCGAGCCGTACCGTCGCCTGTACAACCAGGGCTACATCCAGGCCTTCGCCTACACCGATGCCCGCGGCGTCTACGTACCCGCGGCCGAGGTGATCGAGCGCGACGGCGGCTACTTCCATCAGGACCAGCCCGTCAACCGTGAGTACGGCAAAATGGGTAAGTCTCTGAAGAACTCGGTCTCCCCCGACGAGATCTTCGCCGAGTACGGCGCCGACACCCTGCGCTTCTACGAGATGTCGATGGGCCCGCTGGACACGTCGCGGCCGTGGGCGACCAAGGACGTCGTCGGCGCGCAGCGGTTCCTGCAGCGGGTGTGGCGACTGGTACTCGATGAGGTGACCGGCGAGGTCCGCGTCACCGACGACAAGCCCACCGAGGACACACTGCGCGTGCTCAACCGGGTGATCGATGGTGTGCACGCGGATTACGCTGCGCTGCGCGACAATACGGCCGGTGCCAAGCTCATCGAGCTGACCAACCACATCACCAAGGCGTACCCCGACGGTGCTCCGCGTGGGGTCGTCGAGCCGCTGATCCTGATGCTCGCTCCGCTGGCTCCGCACCTGTCCGAGGAACTGTGGAGCAAGCTCGGCCACGAGAAGTCGCTGGCACACGGTCCCTTCCCGCGCGTGGAGAAGAAGTGGCTCGTCGCCGATACCGTCGACTACCCCATTCAGGTCAACGGCAAGGTACGCAGCCGCATCACCGTCCCCGCCGATGCGACCAAGGACGACGTCGAGAAGACTGCACTGGCCGACGAGAAGATCGTGGCCCTGCTCGACGGCAAGGCCCCGACCAAGATCATCGTGATCCCGGGTCGAATGGTGAACATCGTCCTGAAGTAGCCCCCGCCGAACTCGAAGTTGTGGATGAAAATCTGGCGATTTCCGTCCATAACTTCGAGCTCGGGGCTTTAATTTGTTCCATGTCACAGGTCGGTAAAGGATTCGTGGTGAGGCTGGTGGCCTCCGTCGTCCTGGTTCTGGGATCCGTCACACTCGTGAGTGTGCCTGTTGCACAAGCAGATCCGGGGCCCGGCTCACCGATTCCGGCCGACGATCCGTTCTACGATTGGGACGGCGGGCTGGACGTCTCCCCGGGAACGGTGCTTCGGTCGAGGCCCATGACGTTCCGAACGCCGAACCAGCCGACGCCGGTCACCGGTAGCCAGGTTCTGTACAGAACTACCGACCAGCAGGGCGAATCCGTCGTCACGGTCGCCACGGTGCTGCGGCCCCTGATCCCCGGCCCGACGCGAATCGTGTCGTACCACATGGCATACGACGCCCTCGGGTCCCAGTGCAACCCCTCGTACACCCTCAGCGGCGGGTCCACGAGTCCTATTGCCGGCGCGGAACAGGTGGTCATTGCCGGTTATCTCGCAGCCGGTTACACCGTCGTCGTGCCGGATTACGAGGGCGAGCAACTCGAGTGGACGATCGGACGGCAGTCGGGCTACGCAGCTCTGGACGGCGTTCGCGCGGCACAGTCTTTTCTGCAGCTTCCGTCGAACACGCCCGTCGGTATGGTCGGATACTCCGGAGGCTCCGTCCCGACGCAGTGGGGTGCCGAGATTGCCCCCGAGTACGCACCCGAGCTGAACCTCGTCGGAGCGGCGGCCGGCGGGCTGCCCGTCGACCTGGCTCACAACCTGCCGTACGTCAGCGGAAGCAAGGAGTGGGCGGGCGTCATTCCGGCTCTCATCGTCGCCTACCAACGCGCCTACGGTCTCGACCTGGACGATTTCATCTCCGACTACGGTCGCCAGGTGATCGATCAGGTCGATCAGGAGTGCATCGCCCAGTTCGCCGACGACTACCCGACGCTCACCGACGCGTCGATGGTCAAGGCTCCGTACACCTCCATGCTCGACGTACCCGAGGTGGTGGCGGCGATCGACGACAACATCATGGGTAGCCAAGGCACTCCGCGGACGCCGATGTTCCTGGCTGTGGGGCAAGCCGATCCGATCGGCGATTCCGTCATGATCACCGCGGACGTACAGGGACTGGCGTACGAATACTGCGGCCGGGGCGTCGATGTGCAGTACGCGCAGTACGACGGCTTGTCGCACAGCGAAGCCTTTCCGGCATTCGAGGCCCAGAGTCTGCAATTCCTGACCGAGCGGTTCTCCGGTGGGCCGACGCGGAGCAACTGCGGAACCATGCCGCCCGGAAACAGCCTGGCACCGACTCCGTAGAACCCGGGTGGTTCTGTCAGATCGCGCCCAGATCGGCCGACAGCCAATGCTCCGGCTGCAGGTAGAACACCACGTTCTCTTCGTGCTCACTGTCGGCCATCTCGAGGTAGCCGTCGACCTTCTCCGGCGGCAGATAGCGCGCTGCCATGGTGCGCAGTAACTCCGGTGTACTCGGCTGTTCCCGCGCAACGGATCCGTCGACCGAGACGTACCTGATCCTCGGGTCCGACTGCTCGACCATCAGCGTGAATCGACCTGCAGCTCTGATCGATTCGGCCTTCCTGGACGTCTTCCCGGTGAGGACCCACGCCTGGGCACCGGGGGTGTAGTCGTACCAGATGGGGACAGTCAACGGACCACGATCAGGGCCTGCAGCGACGGACAGCGCGGCGATGTGAGGTTCGGCCAGAAATTCTTCGCGTTCTGCCTTCGACAGTGCCATGAAACAACCGTAGGACTTTCGCAGACCAAGTTCTAGACCTGAGACGAACCCTCGGGCCGGGTGACGTCAGGGCGTCCTGGTCGAGATGCCGGGCATGAGTAGTCGGAGAACGCCGTCGGCAACGTCGATTGCCGATTCGGTCGGCCGCGTCAAGCATCGGAACAGCACGTTGTTGGTCAGCATGACTGCCGCCTCGATCGTCGGTGCCTCGTCGCTGAACACGCCGGTTTCGCGACCGCGTTCGAGGATGGGGACGACGGCGGCAGGTAGGTACAGGTTCTCCATCACGGTCGTGATCGTGCTCGGCTGTTGGAACTGCTCGAAGCTGAGCGCGAGGAGCATCCCTGTGCTCATCGCGCGGTTGTCGATCACGAACTCGCCCACCGCAATCAACGTGCGCTGCAGAGCGATTGCGGGCTCGACGCCGAGGCGTTCGTCGGCTCGGCGCAGCCGTAGGACGCGATCGAACTCGGGTTTCAGTGCGGCGACGATGATGTCTACCTTGCTGGGAAACAGGCGTCGGAGATCCTCGACTCGAATTTTTGCTGCTGCGGCGATGTCGGCGAGCGTCACCAGGAAGTATCCGTTGTCGAGGAAGAGCGCTTCCGTGGCCGCGATGACGTCGGCCTCCAGATCGGGGCGGAGGGACGCGGCATCGTCGAGCACGTCGACGGGGTCGGGTTCGGTCGAGTTCCGATCGGAATGCACTGGGTCGACGGCCCAGCGCAGGATCGAGGTGACTGCCTCGGCTACCTCGCTCGTGGCAACGGAACCGGGCGTGAGCATCTCGCGAAGAGCGTAGCCGTCGAGAAGTGCGCCCAGGGCAGTGGACAGGGACGTCAACGACAGCGGCCGACGCACGGACCCGCCCTGAGCTTGGATGGCCCGACCCACCATGGTGCGCAGGTCGGCGTCCAGGCGCTCGAATTCGGGGGTGACGGCTTTGCGCGCCCCGTCGTGGTCGCTGGCGAGCAGGGTGGCGACCAGGCGCCGACGCATCAGGCCGGAGGTCAGGTCCTCGAACAGGGCGGACACCGGCGCGGCCGCGTCTCGCAGCCCGGCAGGCGGGTCGATGGGCGTCGTGCCGGTGTAATTCACGGTGAGGTTGTCGAGAAGATCCGCCACGAACGCTTCTTTGCCGCCGGAACCTCCGCTGCGGGAGTTGCCGGGGTAGGTGTTGTGGAACGTTTGATGCGACAGCCCGGCACCGTCGACCACCGCCGAGATGGACAGCGACCGGGCGAGGTCGGTCATGTCCACGTCGTTCAGGAGCCGGTATCCGGCGTGGAGAAATTGTTCACGCGGGACGGGCCTAGGGTTCAACGTCAACCGCCTTCACTGGACTTCACAGCACCTGAATGGATCACGAACCATAGCAATCCAGTGGCCGAGCTCGCAGTGTTTAGTTCTAACTACATGTCTGTGTAGTCGTAACACTCGAATCGATCTTGTTCTCGAATTGGTTTGTGTTGCAGGGGGTTCGCGGGCCGTGGTCGGATACTCATCGGCCTCAAGGCCGGTATCTCGAGGAGGACCCCATGGTGTTGATCGATCGTCGACCCCAAGTCCAGACGCGCGTCGCAGTGCCCGGGACAGTGCGCAACCCTCTCGGCCCGAGGCCGCCCGTCACCCGTTCCACTCTTGCATCGGGGCGAGTCCAGGGCCGACGACCAGCGCCGACGTACGCGTCACCCGGACTGACCAAGCGTGAAGTTGCAGTCCTGAAAGTCTGGTTGGACTGCGACTCCAAGGTCGAAGTCGGTGCGCGCCTCCACATCGCCCTGGGAACCGTCAACACCCACCTGACACGAATTCGAGACAAATACTCCCGCATCGGTCGGGCAGCGCCGACCAAGGCGGCACTCGTCGCCAGGGCCCTGCAAGACGGCATAGTGAAACTCGACGACCTCTGAGCGACGAAGGTCGGCGGGGTTGATTGCAGGCAACGTGCGTAGCCGAGGGGCCCACGCAAGTCGTCTGGCCAACGAACTACCAGACTCACGCCGAACCCTCTGTTGTGAGCGGAAACTCGACCCCCACTACGAGGCCGGAGTGGAGCCTGCCCAACGACCGAGGGGACTTTCGCTCACCTGGTGCGCAGCACCACTTCTGTGGGATGTGCGTCGGCAGGCGTATCGATGGCATTGCGTACCGCACGGGCAACGGTACTGGGCTGCAGGAACTTCGAGCCGTCGTACTCCCCACCCTCGTGCGCGACGATCTCCTGCTGCATTTCGGTGTCGATGCGTCCGGGATGCAGCGAGGTCACGCGTAGCGACGGTTCTTCCTGCCGTAGTGCATCTCCGAAGGCCCGGAGCGCGAACTTGCTCGCCGCGTAGCCGCCCCACCCGGGGTTCGCGCGAATACCCGCACCCGAATTGATCAGCACCACATGGCCGTTCGCCTTTCGCAGCGCCGGAAGGAGCAATCGAGTCAGCTCGACGACGGCGATGACGTTCACCTCGTACTGCCGACGCCAATCATCGGCCGTCGACTCCTCGACCGTCCCCAGCGCCGCGACTCCGGCGTTGTGCACCAACACATCCAGAGAATCGATGCCCGACGCGGCCGCCGCAACCGCGTCGGGATCGGTCAGTTCCACCGGCCACGGGGTAGCTCCTGCCAGTTCCGACGCGATCGGCTCGAGAGACTCGGCCGATCGTCCGCCGAGCAGGACGTGGTGATCCGGGGCGAGCAGTCGGGCGATGTGGGCCCCGAGGCCACGGCTTGCTCCGGTCACCAACGCAGTACGAGTCATGAAAGCAGGTTACTCAAAAGCTCATACCGGCTTCGGCTGCCCAGGTCCGGGTGGTGTTCGCTCCGTCGAGTTCTTCACGAATGATGTCCGCGTGTCCCGCGTGCTGGGAGATCTCGCGCAGAATGTGCAGCACCGTGAATCGTGCGCTCTGCCAGATGCGTTCGGGTGCCCAGGGTGCCGTCGGCACCGGGACCGACAGGTCGAGGTCCAACGTCTCGAGCGCAGCCGAGGTGGAGGCCGCCACCTCGTCCCATTCGGCGATCAACCCCGCGACGGTTTCGTTCTCGGCCATGACGTATTCGCCGCCGGCGCTGGCCATGTCGAATTCCGCGTTCTCGTCCAGGTCGGCGATCACCTTCATCCAGTGCCGTTCGTTGCTGATCACGTGATGCAGCAGCCCGCCGAGGGTCAACTCGCTCGTGGTGGTGCGGGTGCGCGCCTGCTCCTCGGTGATTCCGCGGACGGTGATGTGAAAATTGGCGCGTTGTTCGTCGAGCATCTTCACGATGTCGGTGTTCTCGGTGGTCATTGTTCCTCCTGGTGGTTGGTGATGTTCACAGTAGGAGCGATCGAGGACAGGTTCGGTCCGCAATTTCAAACGAGCGGAATGTCGCCTGTGCACGCAAACTGTCTGCATGGGCGATCGAGGTTTCACTTCCACGCAGCTGGCAGCGCGCGCGGCATATCTGCTCAGGGGCAACGACCTGGGCACCATGACCAGTGCGGCTCCGCGGCTGTATCCGCACATGTGGAGCTGGGATGCGGCGTTCGTCTCCGTCGGACTGGCCCCGCTGAGCGTGGAGCGGGCCGTGGTGGAGATGGACACCTTGCTCTCCGCACAGTGGAAGAACGGGATGATCCCGCACATCGTGTTCGCCAACGGTGTCGACGGCTACTTCCCTGGCCCGGCGCGGTGGGCCACCGGCACGCTCGCGTCGCACGCACCGATGAGCCCGCAGACCTCGGGCATCACCCAACCGCCGGTCCACGCGATCGCCGTGCAGCGCATCCTCGACCACTCCAAGCGCCACGGACGCACGACGCGTGCCGTCGCCGAGGAGTTTCTCGATCGCCGCTGGGGTGATCTGGTGCGGTGGCACAGGTGGCTCGCCCAGGCCCGCGATGTCGACGACAACGGAAGAATCGCGGTTTTCCACGGCTGGGAGTCGGGGATGGACAACTCGCCGCGGTGGGATTCGGCCTACGCGAATGTGGTTCCGGGAGAAATGGATCCGTACTTCCGGGAGGACAAGGCGGTCATCAGCGACGCTTCCCAGCGGCCCAGCAATCTCGAGTACGACCGCTACATCTGGCTGGTGGAGGAGATGAAGCAGGTCGGGTACGACGACGACGCATTGAAGACGAAGATGAGCTTCGCCGTCGAGGATGTGTTCGTCAGCGCCATCTTCGCGGTGGCCTGCGATGTGCTCGCGACCATCGGCGAGGATCATTCGCGTCCCCACTCCGATGTTCGGGAGCTGCGGTCGTGGGCGGAGAAGTTCCGCGAGGGAGTGATTGCGACGACCGACGCGCGCTCCGGCGGGGCCCGCGACTTCGATCTGCGGACGGGCCAGTGGATCGGCACCGAGACCATCGCGATGTTCGCGCCGTTGCTGTGTGGCGGCCTGCCCCGCGAGCAGGAACGCAATCTGCTTCGGATCTTCGAGGGCACGAGATTCTGCGGTCACCCGGATCTGCGGTACGCGGTTCCGCCGTCCACGTCGCCCGTCTCGAAGGATTTCCGTGCCCGTGAGTACTGGCGCGGGCCGGTGTGGCCGGTGATGACGTGGCTGTTCTCGTGGGCATTCGCGCGTCGTGGGTGGTCCGAGCGGTCACTGTCGTTGCGCGACGAAGGCTTGCGCCAGGCCAGCGACGGCAGCTTCGCCGAGTACTACGAACCGTTCACCGGCAAGCCGCTCGGCAGCATGCAGCAATCGTGGACGGCCGCGGCCGTACTGGACTGGCTGGGGTAGCGCGAGATCAGCTGAGGTAGCTGTCGACCAACGGGCCGACGACGTCGAACGAGGTGGCGTCGGGCACGAGGTACTTGGCGACGGTGCCGCAGACGAAGGGATGCCATGCGGAACCGGAGTCGGTCCCCAGGGACGAGACGGCCAGGATGTCGCCGAAGTATATGCCGGGTAGGTGGCGCTGAACGAGTTCGTCGTTGTGCGAGGCGACGGCGAGCAGTTCTTCGACATGGCTGCGATCGATCTCGTCACCCATGGCGGCGAGGAGATCGGCACCCTCGGCGCGGGCCCGGACAGGGTCGCTGTCGAGCAGCGTCAGTGCGCCGACCGTGACGCCCCGATTCTGCAGTTCGACGGCGATGGCGTGAGCGAGAACTCCACCGAACGACATGCCGAGGAGGTGGACGGCGCCGTCGGTCTGGATGCGAACGATGTCGTCGGCGTACTGCGCCGCCAGTGCCGCGAGGGATTCCGCGCGCTCACCGGACGCGGGTACCTGGACGCCGTAGATGGGGCGGTCGTCGTCCACGTGAGCGGTCAGGCCCGCGTAGCAATCGACCAGACCCACCAAGGGGTGGATGCAGAACACGGGGTCGAGGTGTCCGGTGGTTCGGATCGGTGCGATTGTCGGCACCGCGTAGTCGGACGGGTCGAGCTCCGTGAGAGCCAGATGCGAGAGATCGTTCACGACAGTCATGGGTGCGCCTCCGAGCCAAGAGATGTAGTTCGTGTTTCCATTGGACTTGTTTGTTCGTGCCGACTCTGGGTATGTCGCCATCGGCAGCGTGAGTGTTACCCACGTCTCATCACCGACGACTCAATCACGTCTGTGGACAGAACGCATTAGTGACTGTTCACCATTGAGTGCCCAGGTCCGGGCCCCTAACCTCACCCGGGTGGTCTTCTCCCGCACGCTGCGTGCCCTGTTCGGATTGTTCTCCGTCGGCGTCATCGCCTGCGCTGCGCCCGGCATCGCGTCCGCTGTTCCGCAGGGTCCGGACGTCTCGTCGTGGCAACACATCGACGGCACCGCGATCGACTGGCATGCCGTCAAGGCTGCGGGCCACGGCTTCGCGATGGTCAAGGCCACCGAGGGGCTGGATTACGTCAACCCGTACTTCGTCGAGGATTCCATCGTCATGCGCACGGCGAACGTGGCGCGCGGGGCGTACCACTACGCCGATGTGACGTTGTCACCCGAGCTGCAGGCCGCGTACTACTCGGCACTGGTGTTGGGCATCAACGGACCGGGCGATCTGCCGCCGGTGCTCGACCTCGAAGATGCCAAGGGCAGGTCGCCGGCCGAGGTGATCGATTGGACGCACCGGTACCTCGATACCGTCCAGACGCTGACCGGACGTCAGCCGATCATCTACACCTATCCCAACTTCTGGCGGACGGCGATGGCCGACACCCACGAGTTCAACAACTATCCGCTGTGGATCGCCGACTACGACGACGAGCTGGGGCCGCTGCCCGGCGGCTGGACCGACTGGCTTTTCTGGCAGTTCACCGACCGTGGCACGATTCCCGGAATCGACGGGCGTACCGACATCAACCACTATTCGGGCACACCGGAATCACTGCGAGTACTCGCTCGCTGGTGACGTTCCTGAAACTGCACGGCTGCGCACTCCGTCACCAGGGCACGCGCGTACCGTCCCACGACCACAGGGCTCCCGTGGGGCCGTCGTCGGCGAGGAGGGCGAGACGGACCACTCCCGTAGCCGCCTCGGCCGGGTCTCCGCCCGCCGACATGCCCGCGACGAGGTTGGTGTGGCGCAGCCCGGGTGCCAGGGCGTTGACCTTGACCTTCTCGCCGAGGGTCTGAGCGGTCAGCAGCGTGACGGCGTTGACGGCTGTCTTCGAGCTTCGGTAGGCCACGCCGCCGCCCTTCACTCGTTCCCAGTCGAACTGTGGGTTCGGGCTGCTGTTCCAGGTCAGGGATCCGGTTCCGCTGGACACGTTGACGATGCGTGGGTGCGCGGACCTGTGCAACGCAGGGAGAAATCCCTGAGTGACGGAGATGAGACCGAAGACGTTGGTCTCGTACGCAGTACGCAACTGCTCGAGCGTGGTGCCGACGACGTCGTCGTTGCCTGGGTTCACCCCGGCGTTGTTCACGAGTATGTCCAGTTCGCCGACCTGCTGCACGGCTGCGGCGACCGAAGACGGGTCCGTGACATCGAGCTGCACGACGCGCGCGCCCGAGCCCAGTTCTGCGGCTGCGCGTTGCCCCTTGTCGAGATCCCGCGCTCCGATCCATACGTTCACGCCGAGAGCCAGTAGCTGCCGCGCCGTCTCGAGACCGATGCCACTGTTCCCTCCCGTCACCAGAGCCACCGAGTTCGGCGCGGGCGATCGGATTTCTGCGGGAAGACTGTCGACGACGTTCATGTTTACTCTCCAACTCCAACGATGTAGTTGGAATGCTACCTCTCGAGCGCGGGGAAATTCCAACTCAGAAGTTGGTAATCTCGGCGGATGGCCTGGGACACGGACGGGACACGGCGTCGACTCCGTGATGCCGCGCTGGTGGAATTCGCAGCTCACGGGTTCGAGGGCACGACCGTCGCATCCATCGCAACTCGATCAGGCGTCAACAAGGAGAGGCTCTACAGCTACTTCGGCGACAAGAAGGCTCTCTGGGACCTCGTCCTGGCAACCGAGTTGGAGCGCCTTGCGACCGGCGTCGAACTCACAGGGGTCGACTTGGACGACATCGGCGAATTCGCCGGAGCGACGTTCGACTATCACGCATCTCATCCCGAACTGGGCCGCCTGCTGCAGTGGGAGGGTCTCCAGCCTGGCCCGCCGGCTCACGCGGAGGTGCGCACGACGCACTACCGAGAGAAGGTGGCGCGTTTCGCCGACGCCCAGCGACACGGCCTCATCGATTCGGAGATCGATCCTGCGCACTTGGTGTTCACGCTGATCGCGCTGGCCGCCTGGTGGCAGACCGTCCCGCAGCTCGCCGAAATGATCACCGGTGCTGGACCCAACGACCAGCAGGCACGGGCGGCACGTCGACGCTTTGTCGTGGAGGCAGCGAGGCGAATCGCCGCACAACCCGGGTCGTGAGGTGAAGCGTGACGCCTGGGCACTCGACCGATTCCAGCGCACCATCGTTCGACGTATATCGGGCACCCGACACGGCACCCGGCGAAGACGCTCCTCGGCCCGCTGTTGTCTTCGTCCACGGTGGTCCGCGTCCGCCGGGCGTCGAATGGCGACCCCGAGATCAACCGGTTTTCGTGGGATACGGATCCATCGCTGCGGCAGCAGGTGTCGTCGGTGTCGTACTCGAACATCACATGTCCTCGCTGGCCGAGTGTGCTGCGGCTGCCGATGAGATCGCCATCGGAGTCGACCAGGTTCGACAACTCCCCGGAGTGGATCCCAATCGAGTTGCGCTGTGGTTCTTTTCCGAGAGCGGGCTGCTCGCTGCCGACTGGTTGAAACACCCTCCGGCGTGGTTGACCTGTCTCGCATCGACATACCCGGTGCTGCAGACCCTCCCTGAATGGGGGGTCGAGCCGCGATTCGATTCCACTCTCGCCGTATCGGATTCGGGAGCACTGCCGATTCTGCTCACACGTGTGGGCCGCGATCGCCCCGAATTCGTCTCGGGGGTGAACGCTTTCGTCGAGGCTGCCCACGCTACGAACCTAGACATCATCGACGTACCCGACGTACCCGACGGACAACACGGATTCGACATGCTCGATCACACCGGCGAATCGCGTGATGCCGTCAGCCGTGCGATGGCCTGGGTCGTCGCACGGCTGATGGCAGATACGGCTGCCGACTGAGCGCCCCCGAGGACGCCTGACACAACCGAAGCGCCCGCAGTCGACTGTCTTCGACCACGGGCGCGTTCCGATCGATGCGAAACAGCTATGGCTACGCCGACTTCCACACTGCGACGACGGACGGCCGAGGCTGAGTGTCGCCGCCGTCGGGCCAATGCGAGATCGGTGCGTCGGCGGTGGCATCGTCGCTTTCGCCCGGGTGCTGCACGCACACCACGACCCGCTCGTCGGAGACGATGGGACCGCAGGTCTCGCCGCCCGCGGGAACCGTCAGGAACTGGCGGGTCTCACCACGGCGTGGGCCGTCGAGCACCACGGCGAACAGGCCGTCGTTGGAGTCGAGAGCGTTTCCGTCGGTGGAGACCCACAGGTTGCCCTTCGAGTCGAACGCGAGGTTGTCGGGGCACGAGATGGGGCTGACCTGACTCTTGTCGAAGCCGCCGAAGTACGTGTCGGCCTCGTTCGGGTCACCGCACACCAGCAGCAGGTTCCAGGTGAACGACGTGCCCGCGTGGTCGTCCTCGAGCTCGAGCACCTGGCCGTTCTTGTTGGTGTTGCGGGGGTTGGCCTCGTCTGCCCCGGCTTTGCCCTCGGTGCCTCGGTTGGCGTTGTTCGTCAACGCGACGTAGACCTTGCCGGTCACCGGGTTGGGCTCGAAGTCCTCCGGGCGGTCCATCTTGGTCGCGCCCACCTTGTCGCCGGCCAGGCGGGTGAACACCGCCACCTCCTCGGCGGTCATGCCGTCGACGAGGGATTCGCCGCGGCCGTCCTCGTTCGTGCGCAGCAGCGGCACCCACGTTCCGGTGCCCTTGAATTCACCGCTGGCGGGAAGGGTGCCGGAGCCGTCGATCTCGTCCGGGGAGTCGCCGGTGAGCGTAGCGACGTACAGCGTGCCCGCGTCCAGCAGCGTCAGGTTGTTGCGCATCGCGGCCGCGCCGGTGCCGGGCATCATCTTGCGGCTCGAGACGAACTTGTACATGTAGTCGAAGCGCTCGTCGTCGCCGCTGTAGGCGACGACGGTGCCGTCGTCGGTGACGTAGATGGTGGCGGCCTCGTGCTTGAAGCGTCCCAGCGCGGTGTGCTTGATCGGAGCCGACTGCGGATCCCACGGGTTCACCTCGACGATGTACCCGAATCGGTTGGCCTCGTTGGGCTCCTGGGCAAGATCGAAGCGCTTGTCGAAGGTCTCCCACTTGCGATCGCTGGCGGCACCCTCGATGCCGTAGCGGGCGAGCCGCTCGGCGGCGACGGTCTCGGTGACCGACTCCGCGTTGCCGAAGTACTGGTTGAAGTTCTCCTCGCCGGAGAGCACCGTGCCCCACGGCGTCAGGCCGCCTGCACAGTTGTTGAACGTACCGAGCACGCGGGTGCCCGTCGGGTCGACACTCGTCTTGAGGAAGTCGCTGCCCGCGGCGGGGCCGGTGACGACGAACTCCGTGGTGCCGGTGATACGGCGGTTGTACCGGCCCATCGCAGGGGTGAGCTTGCCCGAGTTGCCCTCGCCCTGAACCTGAACCACCGTCAGACCGTGCGCGGCGAGCGCTACGTCGAACTGCTCACGCGTCGGGTTCTCCTCGTCGTAGCCCTTGAACATCGCCGGCTCGGTGGTGTACTCGTGATTGACCACCAGCAGGAATGCGTTGGGCGTGCCCTCCACCGGCAGTAGGCCGGCGAAGTCGTTGTTGAAGCCGAACTGCATGGCCTGCGCCGCACCGGTCTGGTTGTCGAAGTCGAACGCCGGAGCGCCGTCGAGCACCGGATCGCCCCAGCGAATGACGACGGCCTGCTCGTGGCCCTCGGGTATCACGACTGCGTCCTCGGTGTTCGGTTCCACCGCAACGAAATCCACGCCGTCGACGGGCGGGGTATCGGTACCCGACGTGCTCGAGGTTGCGCCTCCGGTGGTGGCGGGCTCGTCGGTCGAGCACGCCGCGAGAGCGCTACCGGCACCCACGGCGAGTACCGCCATGGCACCGCCCTTGATCACACCGCGCCGCGACATGGCGGTCTTGACGATGTCGCCGAAGTACTGACCCTTCGACGTGTTGGGAACCTCGTGGAAACACGCATCCCCGCACTTGTACTTGCACGTCAATGCTGACCGCTTGGAGCTTCCGTCGTGAACCGCGAACAAGGGTAGTGGCTTCATGTCACGGCACGCTGTCACCCAAAAGCGAAAGTAAAGGAACGTTCAGGTGAAGTCGCGGACAACGAGGATGCCCTAACGTCCGATCGTCTGCCATAACGGATCGCCGGGTCCGATGTCGTAGGTGCACTCGTCCGGCCGCGGGTCGGGTACGAAGGCCCACAGCAGGGCTCCGGCTGTGCCTGCGGCGCGTTGGCCGTCGATCTTGGTGGCGATACTCGTTGCGCGAGAGCCGATATCGCCACAGGAACCGGCGAGTTGGCCGATCTCCCCGACCAGGAGGGGTTTGCCCACCGCAGCGCTCTGGGTGATCCGCCGCTGCAGCCCGTTCCACTGATCTCCGGGCAACGGCACACCGTCGTATCCGTAGTCGTGGTACTGCAGCACATCGACGAAGGGCGACTGGGCGAGGTACTCGTACTCGTCACCCTGGCTACCGCACTGTCCGCCGCCGGTGAGACCGGCGGTGATCAGGGTGCGGGGATCGACAGTGCGGAGCTGTTGCCCCGCGGTGTCGAAGAAGGAGCGCAGAACCTGGGCGGCGTCTGCGGTGCAGGTTCGGGTGGTCCACGAGCACGCCGCGTCGGTGCACGAGCTGGTTTCCGGCTCACCGACCAATTCCCAGGCTGCCAGTGCGGGCGAATCCTTCCACCGGTTCACAGCAGTGAGCATCCACTGCTCGAAACTCGTCACCGCATTCGCGTCGGGGACGGCAGGGGGCGTCGTCCATCCGTCGACGTACCACTGTCTGCCCTTGAAGGCGTTTCCTTCGCAGGCCCCGTCCTGTGGCGAGAGAACCGGGACGACCAGTTGCCCGTGCGCCTCGGCCGCCGCGAAGACCGCGTCCATCGGGCGAAAGTCGAGTGCGCCGGTGAATCGGTTGATCGTCAGCGCTTGGAACGCGTTGAACCGCGTGAGGGAATGTGAAGGCAGGGCACCGAAGTAGCCGTTCAGGTCCACCATCGCTCCACAGCCTGCGTTGACCGACCAATCGGTCGCAAGCTGATAGGCATTGAATCCGGTCGGCCACCAAGGATTTCCGTCGAGTGCGAGACCGTCGGCGCTTGCCGTGACGCGGGCACCGGACTCGGGGGCTGCTGCCGCGTCGGGCACACCGGTGCTCAGCGCGAGGGACAGCACCATTGCTGCGCCCACTGCGCACCGTGAAAACATCGAAACGATCCGCATCGGCGTAATGCTAGATGTCTGCTGCACGAATTTCCGAATTGTGAATTCGACGGCCCCTGGACGGCAATATCACCGTATTCGTACAATTCGACGAGCTCCGTTGCGTCGGAATTCGATTCCACCGGGCCGAGCCGCTCATTGAGTCGAACTTTCGTGTCTCCCAGTATGTTTCTGGCCGAATTTCGATCCAGATGGGTAAATGTACGACTTTCCGATGTACCGAAGATCGGGAATACGCAGTACAGTTCGGGTTTCCGTTTCATTATGCGAAAGCTGGAAATCCCCCAATGCGAATCGCATACGTTGCATCGACGGCAGTTCTCGTCGCAACTACGTTTCTGCTTACGGCCCCGTTCGTATCGGCGCAGCCGATCGATGGAGAGCAACAGGATTATGTTGATCGCTTCACCTTCGGCGAATTGGGACTGGGTCGGTCCACCACCGTGGACTCGACCGGACAGGCCACCAGACTGACCGTGCCGTCCCCTGCAGGCTCGGTGCCCTCGATGCTCGATGCAGTGATGACGGTGCCTGCCTGGCTCGACCGGGGTTGGGTCGACGTCGAATCGGACGGTCGGCCGATCACCCGCATCACGCTCGACAACACCGCACCGACCACCGCGGTGTCGATTCCACTGGCTGCGGCACCGACGGTCGACGGAGCAATCGCCCTCGATCTGATCCCGTCTCTGATTCCCGACGATCGCTACTGCCCCGATCCTGCCTCCGATGCCGTCCGATTGATCGACGCAACCGTGGCCTACCAGGGGCAACCGGCGGTGCCCGAGACCATTGCGGACTTTCTGCCGGTAGTGCTGAGGACGCTGACGCTGTTCGTCCCGTCGGACGCGGATCGCGAAACCGTCACCGCCGCAACGATTGTGGCAACCTCGGTGATCCACCACTACGGGGCGCAGCCGGTCCGGGTGGCCGTTCGGCCGGACAGTGAGCTTGCAGGGGCGGCACCGGACGGACCGTTCGAGAGATCAGTCGTATTGGCAAGGAGCTCCGACGCCGGTGTGGAACTGATCTACCCCGTCGACCAGGCTCCACCACGGATGTACCTCACCGGAACGGGGTCGGATCTGACCGATCAGGCCCGCCTCGTCACCAGTGATCTCTCCGACATCGCGGTCTCCACGGCTGCTTCGGCAGGACCATCGTCGGCAACAGCGCAACTTCCGCCCGAATCGATCACGCTCGACGACCTCGGCATCGGCACGGTGACCGGTTCGGGCGGTGCCACGGCGACTGCGTCCATCACGATCGATCAGACGCGGCTCGGCCGATCGGCATCGAACCTGTCCGTGCACCTGATCGGCAGCTACACACCGGGCGCGGGATCGGTGCGGGCCACGGTGAACGGGTCACCGCTCGCAGTGTGGGAGGCCGACGACACCGGTCGGCTCGATCGCTGGATCGACATTCCGAATTCGTCCCTGTCCCGCGTCGAGACACTCGACATTTCCGTCGACCATCCGTCGACCACGGGTGGCGGTGGCTGCTCCGCGGCCGCCGATACGAGTGTGACCGTGGACGGTTCGACTCTGGTGCGGTCGTCGGATTCCACGACACCGGCCCCGCTCGGCCTGCGATCGATGCCGCAGGCGCTGATGCCGCAGTTCGAGATCGCGATGGCCGACGAGTCCTACGCGGGAGTCGTCCGAGCGGTCACGATGGCAACCGGACTGCAGCGTCTGTCGAGTCTGCCCCTCCTCCCGGAGGTCGTGTCGATGGAACAGGCGCTCGACGGTAGTGGACCCGCCCTCGTGATCGCGCCTGCCTCGGAACTGCCCGAGACGGTGACCCTGCCGCTGTCGTCGATCGACGAGACGACATTCCGGGTCGCCGACCCTGACTCCGCCGGCGGTGCCACCGAATTGACGGTCGACACCGACGAGCCCTTCGCGACGGTGCAGGTGACGTCGGTGCAGGACAACGCAGTCCTCGTCGGATCCTGGAACTCGGCACCGGACCGATTCGACGCCATGCTGTCCTGGCTCGACGACGACCCGGCTCGGTGGTTCGCGCTCGACGGCGACATCGTGTTCGCTGCGCAGAACACCGAACCGATCTCTCTGTCGAGCGCGGCACTGTCCGGTGCGGACGACACCGCAGCGGCGCCCGAGAACACAACCGACCGAACGACGGTGCTGGTCGTGGGAGTCGGTCTTGCGGTCCTCGCAGCCGCGGGCGTGGGCGCACTCGTGCTCGCGCTCCGAGCGCGCCGGTCGACGACCGCGCCGAGCCGGCACAGCGACTCGACATGAGCGACTCGACATGACAGTGGACACCGCACCGAACACGGGCGCGGTACCGACCGCGCCACCTCGGTGGCGAGCACGGCGTCCGCTCGCCATCCTGGTCGTGCGCTGGGTGGTTCTCCTCGCCTGTGTCGTTCTCGCGTTCCTTCCCACCTGGGTGCGGCTGGCGCAGGAGGCGTCCGACGGTGCCATCACCGCGTACATCTTCGTGTTGCCCCTGCTCGCTGTCGTTGCGGCGCAGGGAGTAGCGCGGCGTAGGGCCGACGAGCTGCCCATCCACGATCGGCAGACCGACAACATCGTCGGCGGTATCGGCTTGCTGGTGTCCATCGCGATCAAGGCGCTGTGGCTGCCGCGCTACGCCGATCAGTACGAGCTGGCGCACTTGGATGTCCTTGCGGCGCTGACGTTCTTCTTCGGTGGCGCGATCCTGATGTTCGGACTGCGTCCGGTGGGTCGGTTCTGGTCCGTCTGGCTGTTGCTGCTCGCGTTGAGTCCGCTGGGCTACCGGTTGGTCGCCATCGGTTTGGGCGGAGGCCGTTTCGCCTACGCGGCGGTGATGGTGCTCTTGGCAGGAATCGCCGGTGCCATCGCCGTCGGCCGCACCAGGCGTCGCGGATGGCTCGGGTTCGTGTGCACCGTCTCGTCCGGATTGGCAGTTGCGGCAGTGATGTTGGCGGTGTGGCCCCAGATCGACATCACCTGGCTGCAGCTCGTCCCGACCGTCGGCGCGGCAGCAGTCACCGGAAGCGGCTTCTATCTCACTGCGCGTCGCGGCCGATTCGACGAGCGACGGCCGCGACGCCTCGCTGTCCCGACGGCGAAGTGGTCGCCGAGCTCGATCGTCGTCTCGATCGTGGCGGCTGCGGTCCTGGCTCTCGTTCCCCTACCCGACCGCACCCCCGTGGCGGCACCGACGGGACCACCTGGTGCGGCATCTGTTCCCTTGGTTCCGCCGGTCGGTTTCAGCGAGATCGACATGGAGCAATTCGATTGGGTCCGCGCGTTCTTCGGAAGTCGTGCCACTCTGACCCGGCAGACGATGCGCGCCGACGAAGGCAATTCCGCCTGGGACCTGCGGTCGAGACCACGGACCGTGGTGGTCGACGTTCTGTCGACGACCAATCGGGCCAGTCTGGCCGTCTATCCGGAGAGCACCCTGTATCGATTGACCAACACGCGCACGAGCCAACCCCTGACCATCGATCTCGGACGCGGGGTGACGGGTGCGCTGTACACCTCGGTCAGCGACGCGTTGCTGCTCACCTGGACCAAGCTCGTGTTCCATTGGCAGCGAGGCGATGTGTTCCAACGTGTGACCGTCATCAGCGTCGACAATCACGACCTCGATGCCGCGTTCCCGCAGCCGATGCCGTCGATGGCATCGAATCTCGGTACAGCGATCGGCACCTTGCTTCGGGGCAACGCCATCTCCATCGACGACGATCCGGAGTACAAGGATCGTGAGCTGTTGACGACCTTCGGCACCGGGCTCGTTCGCCAGCAGTGGGCCCCGGCGAACGGTGCGCCGCTGTGACCACAACTCCCACGGAGGGACGACCGACGCCCCCGCGTGTCGGAACGGAAACCGAAGAGTTCCGAGCAGCTGCGCTCTACGACGCGATCAACGGATTGGCCGATCGAAATCCGCTGGCGTCGGCCGCAATTGCGTTCGTTCCCTGGCAGAAGTACACGGCGATCGGGGCTGCGCTTTCGCTCCTCGCCTGTGGAGTGTTCGCTCCGGTCGGGACGCTGCTCGTGGTCACGGTCGTGTGCACCATCGGATATCTGCTGGCGATGATCGACCGCTTACTGCTGTTCTCCCGAGGTCTGGACGCGTCGGCGATCGTCACGGTGACCGACGAGGAAGCCAGGGCCGTTCCCGACGATCGGTTGCCGTACTACACCATTCTGGTTCCGGCGTACGACGAGCCGGAGGTGGTGGGTGACCTCATCGCGGCGATGACCGGCCTGGACTATCCAGCCGACAAGCTGCAGGTTCTGTTGCTGCTCGAAGAGGACGACGAGGTCACCATCGAGGCGGCCGCGCGCAGCGGCGTCAGCGATTCGGTGGACGTGGTCCTGGTCCCCGCAGGCGACCCTCGCACCAAGCCGAAAGCATGCAACTACGGATTGCATTTCGCTACCGGGACGATCGTGACGATTTTCGATGCCGAGGATCTGCCCGAGCGACTGCAACTGCGTCGCGTCGTCGCTGCTTTCGAGCGGCTGCCCGACACCGTCGCGTGCGTGCAGGCGAAGTTGGCTTTTCACAACGGTTCTCAGAATCTGCTGACCGGGTGGTTCACCGCGGACTACGCCCTGTGGTTCGGGTACCTGCTGCCGGGCCTGATGGCCAGCACCTCGCCGATTCCCCTCGGCGGAACCTCCAATCATCTGCGCCGCGACGTCATCGACGAGGTGGGGGCCTGGGACGGCTTCAACGTCACCGAGGACGCGGATCTCGGTGTGCGCATCGCGGCCTCGGGCTACTCGACGGCGGTGCTGGACTCCACCACTCTCGAAGAGGCCAACAGCGATCCGATCAACTGGGTTCGCCAGCGCTCTCGTTGGTACAAGGGCTATCTGCAGACGTGGTTGGTGCACATGCGCAGACCGGTCGCCACGGTGCGTGCCCTCGGCCCGGTCGGCACCTACCGCTTCACATTGTTGCTCGCGGGAACACCGATCACCGCGTGCATCAACATGGTCTTCTGGTTCACCACGGCGGCATGGATTCTCGGCCAGCCGGCATTGGTGGCCGAGCTCTTTCCGCCGTACATCTACTATTTCTCGTTGCTGTCTCTGGTGGTGGGCAACATCGCCACGGTGTACATGTACCTCATCGCGAGCCGAGAGAGCGACAACGCGTACCTGCTCGTTCCCAGCCTCACGATGCCCCTGTACTGGGTGATGATGAGCGTGGCCGCCATCAAGGGGTGTTGGCAGCTGGTTCGCAATCCGTCGTACTGGGAGAAGACGTTCCACGGCCTGTCCGGCCCCGCCGCGCCGACGCCGGTCGGCGAAGAGCAGAACACGTGAATCGGCGCACCCCCTGGATCGTGTTCGGCAGCGCGCTGGCGGGCTACCTGGCGGTGGGGCTGACTCTGAGCATGCGTTTCGGCTATCTCCTCGGCGACGCATTGTCGCGAACCTCGGCCGCGCAGGCGGTGCTGCTCAGCCGCGATCCACACGTGTCGGCCATCGGCTTCATCTTCACGCCGTTGACGGCCCTCGCACAGTTGCCCATGGTCGCCTTCGCATCGTGGTGGCCGGCGATCACCCGGTGGAACATCTCGGGCATCGCGGTGTCGGCGATGTTCATGGCCGGTGCAGTGGTGATGATCCACGGGATCTGCCGAGACCGCGGACTGCCCGGCCGATACAGCCTCCTGCTCACCGTCGTCTTCGCGATCAACCCGATGATCGTCTTCTACGGAGCCAACGGCATGAGCGAGGCAGGCTTCCTGTTCTTCCTCTGCTGGGCTGTACGACGGTTGATTCGATGGATGAACACCGACGACGTTCACGATCTCCTGTTGGCAGGCGTCGCATTGGCTCTCGCCTTCCTCGCTCGCTACGAGGGCGTCGTTCCGATAGCTCTGGCCGCGGTACTGGTGGCGGTCGTGACGGCTCTTCGTCGGGGCCAGCCGTATTGGAAAAGCATGCGCCGCAGAGCAATTCTGGACGCAGTGCTCGTTGCAGGGCCCGGCACGGCAGTGTTTCTGGTGTGGATCAGCACGAGCTGGCTGATCACCGGTGAGGCGCTCGCCCAGCTGTCCTCGAGCTATGGAAACGCCGCGATTCTGACGCAGTCCGGCGGGCCCAGCGGTGACCTGATCGGCACCGGCCTGTTCTCGCTCGGTGCCGTCGTCGTGCTGGGACCGGCGTTGCTGGTGACGCTACCGCTGGCCGTGGTGCTGGCGCTGCGTCGCCGAGACCTCGAATTCCTGGTGGCACCATTGCTTTTCGGTGGGGTGCTCGGATTTCAGGCCGCGAGCTACATCACCGGCTCGACGTTCGGCTTCCTGCGGTTCTTCATCTGTGCCGTTCCGTTGGCGACAGTCGTTGTGGTGCAACTGTTTCCGGCCACCGGAGATCGGCCGACCCGGCGCGCAGGGGCCTATCGACGGCACCGCCCCGTGCTCGCGCCGCTGCGTCCTGCCGCCGCGGCGGTGGCAATGACGGTCTGTGCGCTGGCTCTTCCGGTAACTGGGTGGGCGATGGTGCAGCCGGGGTTGTCGAGTCAGCAGTACGCCCTCGGCAGTCTCCTCGACGAAAATCCCCGGGCCGACGATCCCCAGGCGATGGCGGCCCGTCGAGTCATCGATTCCTTCTCCACCGAACGCCGACTGGCGTCGTACCTCGACGGCCAGAACCTCCCGGAGGGGTCGATCCTCCTCGACACCGTCTACGGGTTCGCCGTCGTGGCAGCGTCGGAACACCCGAAGCGGTTCGTGGTTCCGTCCGACCTGGACTTCACCGAGATCCTCAACGACCCGGCATCGGCGGGCGTGCAGTATCTGCTGACGGTGCCCAACGAGGGCCGCGGAGTGTCCGATGCGGTCAACCGGCGATATCCGACGATCTACGACAACGGAGCCGACCTGTATCCACTCGTCCTCGAAGTTCCGAACGACGGTGCAGATCAACCGGATTGGCGTCTGTACCGGGTACCGGGTTGACCGATGCTCGCTACAGCACCTGCGACAGAAACGTTTTCAGTCGATCGGTGTGCGGATCGTCGAACAACTGCTCCGGCGTTCCGGTTTCGACGGCGCTGCCGTGGTCCATGAACAGCACCCTGTTGGACACCGATCGCGCGAAGCCCATTTCGTGGGTCACCACCACCATCGTCATTCCGCCCTTCGCGAGGTCGGCCATCAGCGCCAGCACACCTTTCACCAACTCGGGGTCCAGAGCGGAGGTGGCCTCGTCGAAGAACATCACCTCGGGCTTCATGGCGAGGGCCCGGGCGATGGCGACGCGCTGCTGCTGGCCACCGGAGAGGTTGCCCGGACGCGAATCCGCCTTGTCGGTCAGTCCCACCAGCTCGAGCTGATCGATCGCCGCCGCACGAGCCGCCTCCTTGGACAGGCCGAGCAGCTTGCGCGGGCCCAGAGCGATGTTGTCCGCAACGGTCTTGTGCGGAAACAGGTTGAACTGCTGGAACACCATGCCGATGCGCTGACGCAGCTCGTCGGGGTTGTCCTTCAGCACCGACTTGCCGTCGAGCAGGATGTCTCCCTGCTCGGGCTCGTGCAGTCGATTGAGAGCACGCAGCAGCGTCGACTTACCCGAGCCCGACGGTCCGATGACCGTCGTCGTCGTGCCCGCCGGAACGTCGATGCTCACCCCGCGCAGCACCTTGTTGGTACCGAAGGACAGGTGAATGTCCTTGCCTACGAGCGAAACAGAAGTCATGTCAGCCTCTTTCCACGACGACGGCCTGCTCGACCGGGTCCAGCGTCTGCTCGGCCTTGCCGGTGCGCAGTCGCTTGTCGATGTAGTTCACGAGATGGGTGAGCGGCACGGTCAGCACCAGGTAGAACAATCCGGCGGCGACGAGCGGGGACAGATTTCCGGTCTGTGCGTTGAGATCTCGACCGACGGCGAACAGCTCGCGTTGAGTGGCGAGCAGTCCGAGGAAGTAGATCAGCGACGAGTCCTTGATCAGTGAGATGAACTGGTTCATCAGCGCCGGCAGAACGCGTCGGACACCCTGTGGGACGACGACCAGGTTCATCGACCGGCGACGGCTGAAGCCCAGTGCCCGCGCAGCTTCCATCTGACCGGCCTCGACGCTCTGGATGCCGGATCGGAAGATCTCACCGATGTACGCGGCGGCGAGCAGTGACAGTGCCGCGGCGCCGAGCCAGTACGGATTGCCGCCGGTCACCCCCTGCACCACCGGTCCGATTCCGAGTCCGATGATCAGAATGATCACCACGGCGGGCAATCCGCGGAAGATGTCGGTGTAGACACGCGCCGGCCAGCGCAGCCAGCGTGTGCGAGACAGCCCGGCCAGGGCCAGCAACATGCCCAGGACCGTACCGATGATGCCCGACGCCAACGCCAGAATGAGCGTGTTGGGCAGGCCTACCTTGAACAGGTCGGGGATGGCGGACTTGTACAGCGACCAGTCGAAGAACGTATCCCCCAGCTGTGCCAGCGTGGATTTGGGTTGAACGGCAACGGCTTCGGGAGCGTCCGCGTCGTTCTGTGCTGCGATGGCAGCGAAGTCGGGTAGCTCGGGCTCGGGGGCGGCCTTGCTGCCGGGCTTGAAGCCGTCGGGCAGCTCGCGTGGAACCCAGTCGGAGTACAGGGTGGCCCAGGTGCCGTCGGCGATCACCGCGTCGAGCCCGGAGTTCAACGCGTCGATCAGCGGCTGATTGTCGCGAGCGACGGCCCAGCCGACGAAGTTGTTCAGCGAGAACGTGTTCTGCGTGATCGCGGTGCCGTCTTCCGGCTTGACCAAGCCTTCCGCCTGCTGGGACGGGGCCACCCAGGCGTCGATCTGCCCGGTGCGCAGGTTCGCGTACGCGGTGTTGTAGTCCGGGAACTTCACCGGATCGAGGCCGAGCGTGTTCACCACGTAGTCGTCCTGCACGGTGCCCTGCACGACGCCGATCCTGCTGCCCGCGTTCAGGTCCTCGAACCTGGTGATCGGGCCACCGGTGGTGGCCACGAGGGAGAAGTAGCCGAAGTCGTATCCGTTGGTGAACCCGACGGTGTTGCGTCGCTCGTCCGTCGTCGTGATCGAGGACGACCCGACGTCGAAGCGGCGGCCCGCAACCTGCGCGAGCAGACCCGAGAACTCGGTGCCCGAGAAGTTGATCTGCAGACCGAGCTTCTCGGCGACGGCCTTCAGCAGTTCGTTGTCGTAGCCGGTGTACTGGCCGGCCGAGTCCAGGCAGATGCTCGGCGGGGCGTCGGACAGGGTTCCGACGGTGAGCACTCCCGGCGTCGCCAATCCGAGGGATGCGGTGTCGATCCGGTCCAGGGGCGTGACATTGTCCGTCGTGTATCTGTCCTCCGTCGCGGCCGCTGCGGCAGCGTCGAAGTTCGTCGGGGTGGACGATGCACTGTCGACTCCGGGAGGGGCGCACAGGTCGGTCGGACCTGCCGCCGCCTGATCATCGGAATTCGACGTGCCACACGCGGCGAGCGTGAGGGCCATCAACAGTCCGAGAACGAGAACCACGAGCGCGCGTGAGGCGCGTACGGCAACCATGTACAAAACCCTAAGCGGACCAGGGCCCACTCACCCAAACGCGCCACGCGCAAGGGTTTCGCTCAGCGAACTGGAGTGACGTGTGACTACTCGAGCGCGTCCCGCCACTCGATGGCCTGGCCCAGCTCGGCCAGGTCGTACTCGGGTCCGTTGACGCCGACGGTGAACAGGGTGGCTCCGGCGTCGACGAAGTCCTGGGCGGTGTCCGCTCCCGGCCACGCGACCGAGCGGGTGATGACCGAGACGTCGCGTCCGACGGTGGTGCCGTGCTCGGCGAGGATCTCGGACTTGCGCTTCAGCGCCTCGAGGTCGGCGAAGCTGTGCCAGATGTGCGCGTATTCGGCCACCATCTTCAGCGTCTTCTTCTCGCCGCCGCCGCCGATCAGGATCGGGATGTCGCGGGTCGGGGCCGGGTTTCCGACGTCGAGGCAGTGGCGGATTCTGGCGAGGCTCTCTTTCAGCAAGGCCAGTCGCGAACCGGCCGTGCCGAACTCGTACCCGAAGTTGTCGTAGTCCTTCTCGTTCCATCCGGCGCCGATGCCGAGGATCAACCGTCCGCCGCTGATGTGGTCGACGGTGCGCGCCATGTCGGCCAACAGGTCCGGATTGCGGTATCCGCCGCCGGTGACGAGTGCGCCGATCTCGACGTTCGATGTCTGCTCGGCCCAGGCCCCGAGCATCGTCCAGCACTCGAAGTGCGCACCGTCGAGGTCGCCGTACAGCGGATAGAAGTGGTCCCAGTTGAAGACGATGTCGACGCCCGCATCCTCCGAGCGCAACACCGCGTCGCGGATCAACTGATAGTCGGGAGCGTGCTGGGGCTGAAGCTGAACACCGATCTTGACGGTCATGGACATCTCCTCGTCGTGTGGGCTGCGTCTCCCATGATGCACCCGAAAACCACTAGCCGATGCGGACGCCGCTCTCGGCCATCATCGCGCGCAGGACGAACCCGGCCTCGGAGCCGACGATCTCGCCGACGAGAGTGATGTAGTGGTCGACGAATGCGCCGCCGTGCTGCTCCTCGTTCTCGTCGGCGAAGTGGTGCGCGAGCTCGTGCAACACCACCAGTTCCCGCAACGCCCACGCCCTGTTGCCCCTGTGCAGGGGCACCGCGATGGTGGCGGTGTCCGATTCGTAGTGCGCCGCAGCCGAACCCGATCGGGCTCGGACGGTGACCACCCGACCGGCGTCGGGCCACGTTGCGGCAACCCACTCCAGAGCGAGCACCGCATCGACGTATGCCTGCACCGAGTCGATGGAGGCGAACTTGCGCTCGATCGGCAGCGTGATCTGCGAACCCATCACCTGCACCATGCGAAGGTCCCGCTCCTCGGCGCGATCGAACATGGTGCGAACCAGTTGTTCTGCGTCGTAGACGGCCGCTCGTTGCGCGTCCCTCGCCCTGCTCATCCGGTCAGCCTAATTTGTGTCGTCCCCCCGACTCGCCTACAGTCGTCTATCGACAACGATTGTCGAAGTCGTTCCCATGTCTATCCTCAGGAGAAACCGTGCTCGCCGTCGATGACCTCTGCATCGACGCCGGACGCTCGCGCATCGTCCGGCACGTCTCCTTCGAGATCCCAGCGGGTCGACGCCTCGGCCTGCTGGGTGCGTCGGGATCGGGAAAGTCGCTGATTGCGTCGGCACTGGTCGGAGCGCTCCCGCCGGGCATCACCTGCACCGGCCGCATCGTCGTCGACGGCCACGACGTCGCCGGAGTTCCGACGCCCCGCCGGCCACGCCCCGCCCGTCCGGCGATGGTCTTCCAGGATTCGGCCACCGCACTGAACCCGATGGTCACCGTCGGCAAGCAACTCCGCACGCCCGACGCCTCCGCGCTGCTCGAGCGCGTGGGTCTGCGCGACACCGAACGCATCCTGGCCTCGCACCCGCTCGAGCTGTCCGGTGGCCAGCGTCAACGCGTCTGTATCGCAGTCGCATTGGCGCGTGAGAGTCCGCTGGTGATCGCGGACGAGCCGACGACGGCCCTCGATGTGATCAGTCAGGCGCGGGTGCTCGACGCTCTCCGTGAGGTGGCGTCTCTGCTGCTGATCACGCACGACATCGCCGTCGCCGCGCAGCTGTGCGATCACCTGATGGTTCTCGACTCGGGCAAGGTCGTCGAATCCGGTTCCACGGCAGCGATTCTCGACAGCCCGGAATCCGATCTCGTGGTGCGCATGCTCGAGCGGGCTCGCGCCGCCGATCCGTTTCGTCAGTTGGTCGCGCGATGACGGGCTTGGTGGCCACGGACATCACGCGCACCTACGTACGGCACGGCTCTTCTCGTACCGCGCTGGACGCCGTCTCGTTCACGCTGCCACCGGCCGGTCGCGTCGCCGTCGTCGGCGAATCCGGTTCGGGGAAGACGACGTTGCTGCGCATGCTGTTGGCGTTGGATGTGCCCTCCGAAGGGGTCATCGAATTGGACGGGTGCCCAGTGCGTCCCGGTTCCGTCCGCTCGCTGCGGTGGTTTCGCAGACTCGTGCAGTACGTACCCCAGGATCCGGCCACCAGCCTCGATCCACGCCGCAGTGTGCTGGATCTGGTGGCGACGCCGCTTCGACTTCTGGGCGTCGACGGCGATCATCGAGCCAAAGCGGGTGCCGCACTCGCCGCTGTCGGGCTGGACGAGCGTTATCTGCAACGCCGACCGACGGAACTGTCCGGTGGTCAGAATCAACGCGTCGCCATCGCGCGCGCGGTGGCATGCGAACCGCAATATCTGCTGGCGGACGAGCCGGTCAGTGGGCTGGACCCGGATCTGCGTGAGCAGGTTCTCGCGGTTCTGGCCGGACTGCCCAGCGCGTTGCTGATCGTGAGCCACGACCTGTCTGCAGTCGCTCGACTCTGCAGTGACGTATCGGTGATGCACGACGGCCGAATCGTCGAAACCGGCAGCTTACGAGGCATTCTCACCGAACCACAGCACTCCTACACCCGAGACCTGATCGACGCCGTACCCCGGCTTGCATGACCACCACAGGAGATCCATTGACCACCACTCTGTTGTCTACCAACGTGTTCCGTATCGGCACCCTGGCAGCGGTAGGTGCCCTCACGCTCACCGGCTGCTTCTCTTCGGGCGCTGCCGACGACACCGCAGATCGAGCCCGCGTGGCGATGCTGCAACCGCCGCGCTCGGGGCTCTCGCAGTTCAGCGATGATGCCTTCAAGCTGTCGCGCTGGTCCACCGCCGAAACCCTCGTCACCCTCGATGATCTCGGCGACGCCGAGCCCGCGCTGGCCACCGCCTGGAATCGCGTCGACGACCGGACTTGGAGTTTCGACCTCCGACCCGACGTGAGGTTCCACAACGGTGCACCACTCGACTCCGCTGCCGTCGTCACCGCACTGACTGCTGCCACTACCGCCGCGCCGAAGCCGCGCATCCTCGACGGGGTCGAGCTGACGGTGACCGCTACCGACGACGACACGGTGGAGGTGTCCACCGCGGACATCGATCCACTGGTGCCGCAACGACTCTCGAGCCCGCAGCTCGCCATCCTGGCACCCGCGGCCTACTCTGCAGGCGGCAGCGACCCCGTCGGAACCGGCACCGGACCTTTCGTGCTCACCGCAGTGAACGGCACGTCCAGTGCCACGCTGGACCGCAACGAGGACTACTGGGGTGAGCCCGCGAAGCTCGCCGGCATCGACGTCGACTTCGTGCCCGACGGTACGGCCCGCGCAGCAGCGCTACGTAACGGCACCGCCGATGTGGTGGAGGCGATTCCGGTGTCGCAGGCCGCCAACATCGACCAGTCGCTGGTGCACGAGGTTCCGATGCCGCGCACCAACACCCTGTACCTGAACACGTCGTCCGGAGTGTTCGCGGACCCCGCCATGCGCGCCGCCGCACGGGAGTCGGTGGACAAGGATCGTCTGGTCGAGCAGGTGTACGAGGGTCGTGCCGACGCCGCGAACGGATTGCTCGGCCCCGCGCTGCCGTGGGCGGCGGACCGTCCGGCGCGCACCGAGACCCCGGCGGGCGATGCCACCGGCAAGAAGATCACCCTCGCCACGTTCACCGACCGCGCCGAACTTCCCGAGGTCGCCGTGCTGTTGCAGCAGGAACTCGAGGCGAAGGGCTTCGAGGTCGAGCAGGTGGTGCGCGAATACCAGTTCATCGAAACCGATGCTCTCAGTGGTGCATTCGATGCCTTCATCCTCTCCCGCGCCACCGTCCTCGATTCGGGTGACCCGGTGGCATACATGTACTCCGACTTCGCCTGCGAGGGATCGTTCAACATCTCCCAGTTCTGCGACCCGCAGGTCGACGCGGCGCTGGCAGACGCCTCGGCCACCGAGCCCGGAGACGACCGCCGCGCCGCGATCCTGGCCGCCGAGAAGCTCATCCTGGAGAAGGATGCGGCCGTGCCGATGCTGCACGAACGCGTCATCCAGGGTGAATCCGAAGGCCTCACCGGTGTCGCCCGCGATCCGCGGGAACGCACGCTCATCACCAACCAGACCGCCTTCGAGTAAGCAGTGAGAACAACCGCCTCGCGGCTGGTTGCCGTCGCCGGTGTCGTCCTGATCGTCGGCATGCTGCCGTGGCTCTCGAATCGCGATCCGGCACTGAGCATTCTGCGAGCTCGCTCGGCCGAACAGGAAGCAACCCCCGAGGCTCTGGCGGCCATTCGCCGCGACCTCGGTCTCGATGCCGGGCCGCTGCGGATGTTCTGGGACTGGCTCACCGGCATCGCGTCGGGCAATCCCGGAACATCGTGGAACACCGGCAAGCCCGTACTGCCCGGTGCCCTGGATGCATTGACGGTCTCGCTCACCCTCATGGGCTTCGCGATGCTGGTTGCGGTCGTCACGGCCGCACTGGTCGTGCTCCCCAGCGTGCGGGCGGGGTTGCGCGGCACCCCGAAGCGAACCGGGGGTGGCGTCGCCGCAGCGCTCACGTCGATGCCGGAGTTTCTGCTCGCCTCGGTGCTGGTCCTCGTCGGAGCCGTGTGGCTGTCGTTCCCGGCGTACGGCTGGAACGGCCCGGAGTACGCGGTGTTGCCTGCACTCGCGCTCGGGTTGCCTGCCGGCGGGCTGATCGGACGCCTTCTCGCCGACGCGATCGCCGTCACCTTCACCGAGGGCTGGGTCATCACGTGGACGGTCGCAGGATTCTCGCGGCGGCAGATCGCCGGTGCGGTTCTGCGACGCGCCCTCCCCGGGCTCGCATCGCAGATCGGGCTGATCATGGTCGCCATGACCGGTGGCGCAGTGGCCGTCGAAAAGGTTTTCGCCATACCGGGATTGGGCCGCACCACTCTCGGTGATGCGCAATCACAGGATCTTCCCGCCCTGCAGATCGACATCATCCTTCTGCTGGCCGTCAGTGCCGTTCTGGGGATTTCCGCCGAACTCGTGCGACGGCTACTGCTCGGCAGCGCCCTGCACGAGAAGGCGATGCCCATCCCGTCCGGCGTCTTCCACCCGTCACCCCGGCGTTGGGTGGTGCCGATCGCGGCGGCGTCGGTCCTGCTGATCATGGTCGTGGCCGGACTCCCACGCGACGGCCAGGCGACGACGCGGGAGAAGTTCGCGGCGCCATCATCGGCCCACCCCTTCGGTACGGACGCGTCGGGCCGAGATCTGTTGGCCCGCGTCGCCGACGGCGCACTGCGCTCCATCGGACTCTCGCTGGCGGTGACGTTCGCGGCCCTGGTGGTCGGCGTGCTGCTGGGACTGATTCCGCGGGCCTCGCGTGGTCTGGTCGAGGTCACCAATGCGGCACCGCCCGTCGTCACCGGCATTCTCATCGCGGCGATCTGGGGTCCGAGTGCAGGCGGGGCGGCCGTTGCCGTTCTCATCGTCACGTGGGCTCCGCTCGCCGCGCACACTGCCGCTCTGGTCGAGGAGACTCGTGCTCGGCCGTACATCTCCATTCTGCCGACACTCGGGGCAGGCAATGCGCGAATCCTGTTCGGATCCATCGTGCCCAGCGTCGTTCCGGTAGTTCTGCGGCACGCCATGATTCGGCTTCCCGGTGTCGCTCTTGCTCTCGCGGCCCTCGGATTCCTCGGCCTCGGTCCGCAACCCCCCACTGCGGATTGGGGATTGATACTGTCCGACGGGGTCGCCGCCGTCGAGCGGGCACCGTGGGTCACCGCCGCTCCGCTCGCGTCGTTGATCGCACTTGCCGTTCTCGCAGTCTCGCTCGCCGGTGCCACCTCGGGACGCGTGCGCAAGACCGGTAGCGTCATCGAGAAAGTCGACGCAGGAGGGCGCAGTACGTGAGCACGAGGACCGACGGATCGCCGACGCGGTGGCGGTGGTCGTTTTTGGTCGATCTGCGGCGGGCCACCCCCACCGTTCGCTTGCTCGTCCTCACTCAGATGACCTTCAACATCGGCTTTTTCATGGTGTTGCCGTATCTGTCGGTGCATCTGACGAGCGACCTCGGGCTCGGTGCCGCGGTCGTCGGAGTGGTTCTCGGAATCAGAACGTTCTCGCAGCAGGGACTGTTCTTCGTCGGTGGCACCCTCGCCGATCGGTGGGGTATCAAGCCGGTCGTTCTCGTCGGCTGTGTTCTGCGGGTGCTGGGATTTGTCGGTCTCGCCTTCGCCGATTCGCTATCTGCCGTGTTGATCGCGACGGTGATGGTGGGATTCGCAGCCGCATTGTTCTCCCCTGCAGTCGAATCCGCAGTGGCGATCGAGGCGGGCAAAAGCGAACGCGACGGCGGACCCACGCGCGTGGAGAGCTTCGCGCTGATGTCGGTGTGCAGCCAGATCGGCTCGTTCACCGGCCCGCTCGTCGGATCGGTGTTGCTGCTCGTCGATTTCAGGATCGCGTGCCTCGTGGCCGCGGCGATCTTCGTTCTGGTCGTCGCCGCTCACATGCGGTGGCTGCCGCGTGAGCGCGGCGAGCATCGCGACGACCCATGGCTCTCGGGCTGGACCGACGTGGTGCGCAACCGAACCTTCGTGCTGTTCGCGGTGGCGATGAGCGCGCAGTTGGTGGCCTACAACCAGCTGTACCTGCTGCTGCCCCTCGAGGTCGAACGCGCCTGGGGTTCGCAGACGGTGCTGGGGTGGTTCTTCGCGATCTCGGCAGTACTGGTGGTATCTGCGCAACTGCCCATCACCCGACGCGTCGCCGGGGTATCACCGAGGATCACGCTGCCGATCGGATTCGCCGTCATGGCAGTTTCTTTCGCCCTGGTCGCGGCATTCAGTCCCTTCGAGTTGGAAGGTCCGGTCGGTCTCGTCCCGGCCGCTCTGTTCGTGCTGCTGCTGGCGCTGGGGCAGATGATCGCCATGCCACAGGCCCGAGACCTGGTGCCGCGCATGGCCGCCGAACGTCGCCTGGGCTCGTATTACGGCTTCATGGCCTCGCTCGGGGGCATCGGAGTGCTCATCGGATCGACCGCACTCGGTGTGGTGATCGACGCCTCCCCCGACACCGGCTGGGGCGCAGCCATCCCATGGCTGGTCGCCGCCCTGTTCCCCATCGCCAGTGTCATCGGACTGCGCGTGGTGCTCGCTCGCCTCGACTGACCGCCCCCGCCGCCCCGGAGTCC
>NZ_NPGA01000018.1 GCF_002259485.1 Rhodococcus sp. 14-1411-2a | reverse complement strand
CCGCTCGTGTACCCCGAAAGGCCTTACCGCTCGACTTGCATGTGTTAAGCACGCCGCCAGCGTTCGTCCTGAGCCAGGATCAAACTCTCCGTAAAAGACCTGCGAAACAACAACCCCGACCCCCGAAAAGAGGATCGAAGCTGCGAATCAGTCAAAGACATCAAGTCAAATCACTAGCAAAAAAACTCAACTAGCATTTCAAACAACACCCGACAACAACCACCACAAGCGGATGGCTGATACATCGAATGCTTTCACCAAAACAAAATATTTCGGCACTGACATTCATCGACACACTGTTGAGTTCTCAAAGAACACGCACACACCGTCACTACCGTTTGCACGGTAACTTCGGGGCTTACACGCTCGAACCCCAGACATGACTCATTACTTTCGAGCCTTGCCTGGGTTGTTCAGTGCATACTCCGTACAACCTCGTTGTCCCAGTCCGTGAAGACCGGGTCGGTGTCCGTGTTGCTCTGACTCGACAAAAGTTACGCGAAGACCAACGCTTACGCAAATCGCCTGGTCGGATGTAATTTTCGTGTGAACATCTGCCGCATGCCTTGATCAGACGATCGCTACGGCATCGATTTCGACCAACATCTCTTCCCTGGGCAGTCCTGTGAACACTGTGGTGCGACTCGGTAGAACGTCCCCCGACGTATGTGCCGACACGAACTGGCCGTAAGCGTCGTTCATGGTCGAGAAGTCCTCACGCTTGGTCAGATACACCCTCAGCATGACGACGTCGTCGAAGGTCGCACCGCTGGCCTCGACGATCGCTTTGACGTTCTCGAGTGTGCGGGTCGTCTGCGCGGCTACATCGCCTGGATACAGGTATTCACTGGTGGCCGGGTCGACCGGCCCCTGCCCCGAGACCTGAACGAACGGCCCCTTCCGGACTCCCTGGGAAAATGTGTGGGCAGGTGCGGGCGCACCTGTGGTGCGGATTTCGATCTTCTCACTCATTGTGTTCCTTCCTTCGAGTTCTGGTTCTGTGTTCTGTCGTCCTGGGCTTCTTGCGGGTGCCATCCCAATCCTGCGGAGATCGCCGCCGCGGCGTGCTGCACTTCGGGGAGCGTGGCAAGCACCTGCTGATGATCGAGCACCATGTCGGGCACGGACATCGATACCGCTGCCACCACATCACCGGTTCCGTTGCGTACTGCGCATCCGATGCAGTTGACGAAGGACTCGTGCTCCTCGCGGTCTTCGGCGAACCCCTGCTCGCGCACGAGGTCGAGCTCGCGAAGGTAACGCTCGGCCGTCGTGATGGTTCTTTCGGTGAACGGCGTGTAGGTGATGTTGCGTGCAATCTGCACACGCTCCGCCTCCGGCCGCGCCGAGATGAGGACCTTCCCCACAGCTGTGCAGTGGAGCGGCGCAGGCTTTCCGATTCGCGAATACATCCGCACGCTCTGCTGGGCGTCGAACTTGTCGATGTAGATGACGACGCCGGCCTCGTAGGTGGCGAGGTGGACGGTTTGGCCGGTGATCGCGTTCAGTTCGGACAAGTGCGGCCGGGCAATGCTCCGAACATCCCGCTGTTCGAGCGCATGGTTGGCGAGTTCGAACAACCTGGATCCGAGCTGATATCGGTGGTCCGCGTCGTGCTGGACGAATCTGTCGGCTTCCATCGTGCGAAGGAGCCTCAGCACGGTCGTCTTGTGGACCTCGAGAACCGACGCCAGCTCGTCGAGCGACCGCGGTCCGTCGCCGAGCAAGCCGAGCAGTGTCATCGCCCGCGCGAGACTCTGACTCATTGCGACATCTCCGGGTGGCGCGCGGCAGTGGCCGCGTAGTCCAGCCTCGCCCAATCGGCGTCGGCCAGTTCGGCCAGTTGGGTCAGCACCGTCAAGGGAAGCACCGAGGCGATGTCGTCCTGCCCGGTCAACGCACCCGCCGCGCACAGGTGACCGAACCGAACGCGCTCGACGGAACTCCTGCCCGACAGCAGTCCGGTCAGATATCCGCCCGCGAACGCGTCTCCGGCACCGATCTTCTCGACTACGTCGAGCTTCAGCGCCGGTACGTCGATCCGAGCGGCCCCCTCGAACGCCGTCACGATGTGCGCGTCGTTCTTGATCACCAGGTGATGTGGTTGCGGAAACATCTCGCGCAGCTCGGCGGGATCGGACGTGCCGAACACCAGCGCAGCTTCGTCCGCACCCATGAACACCACATCGCTTCCTCGAACATGTTCACCGAGAACATCGGTGGCTGTGTCCGGCCGAGATTTCCACAGCGCCGGCCGATAGTTCAGATCGAAGCTGACGAGAGTGGGCTGATCCATCAAGTATCTCGTCAGATCGGCGGCGGTATCGGAGATGGCCACCGTGATTCCGGTGAAGTGGATCAGGTCGGTACGGGCGACAAGGTTCGCTGCATTCCCGTCGATGTCTGTGGGCGACAGAGCACTCGCAGCCGAGCCGGCACGGAAGTAGGTCATCGCACTGTCTCGGCATGCGAGGTCGTGGCGGTCGCCGGAACCCGATCCGCGTTGCTTCACGTACATGCCAGTGGGTCGCTCGTGGTCGAGCGTCACACCGGAGGTGTCGACACCTGCCGCGATCAATTGACCGACAAGGTACCGGCCGAATCCGTCATCTCCCACTCGAGAGATCCACGACGCATCGACGCCCAATTGACCGAACACCCTGGCCACGTTGGCTTCTGCGCCCCCGGCTGTGCGGTGGAACGTGTTCGATTTCTCCAATGGGCCCGGCTCGGCAACCAGAACGACGAGGCCTTCGCCCACACACACCGCTCGTGGTGCTTTCACGTCGATCTCCTCGAACTCTTGCGGGAACGCTGACTTTCGTTGCAGACTACAAAGCATAAACACATTGCGCAACTACCGTTGCAAAATACGCAACGCATTTGCGGGTTTTCCGAGACCGAGGAGACGATCGTGATCGACACCGATGCCGTCGAGGCACTCAGCCGACGAGTGCTCGGACCCGAGTACAAGGCATTGCCACCCAGGTCATGGGGGCACACCATCGAGAGCTTTCTCGCCACGTCGCCGCGGCTCTCCGAGTTCACGACGCCCGTCCTCACTCTCGACCGAGCACGCATCGCGTCGAACATCTCGGTCATGGCCGAGTGGACTGCGCGCGCGGGAGTGCTGCTCGCACCCCACGGGAAGACGTCGATGGCCCCTCAACTGTGGAAGCAGCAGCTCGACGCAGGAAGCTGGGCCATCACCCTCGCAACCGGATGGCAAGTTCAGGCAGCACGCGCATTCGGGGTCGAACGCATCGTTCTTGCCAATGCCGAGATCGACCCTGTTGCGTTGACGTGGATTGCGGCCGAGCTGGATTCGCACCCGACATTCGAGTTCTACTGCTGGGCCGACAGCGTCGCAACGGTGCACGAGATGGACCGCATCCTCTCGACGCAAGGAGAACGGCCGGTCGCGGTCGTCGTCGAACTCGGTGGCCCGCACGGCCGAACCGGCGCGCGGACGACAGAAGAAGCGATCTCGGTGGCACGTGCGATCGCGTCGTCGCCGCGGCTGACTCTGGCCGGGGTCGGCGGCTACGAGGGCGCACTGAGCCACGACCGGACCGACAGCGGCCTCGCGGCGGTTCGGACCTATCTCGACAACGTGGCCACCCTCCATCGCGCGCTCGATGCCGAGGGGTTGTACGGCGGGCATGCGATCGTGACCGCCGGCGGCAGCGCCTACCAGGACCTCGTGGTCGAGCGGTTGCGCTCTCTCACCAACGGAGAGGGAGTACCTACCGACGTAGTGCTGCGCTCGGGTGCCTACGTGGTGCACGACGACGGCTTCTACTCGCAAATCTCACCACTCACTCCCGCCCGCACCGACGCGCCATTGATGTCGGCGATGCACGGATGGGCTCGGACGGTCTCAAGGCCGGAGCCCGGTCTCGCGCTGCTCGATGCAGGAAAGCGGGACTTCCCGTTCGACGAAGGACTGCCTGTCCCCCAATCCGTTCGAGGAACCGAGACTCTCGCCTCCGGTGCCGACATCACAGCGCTGAACGATCAGCATGCGTTCCTTCGCCTACCGGCCGAGGACAGCGGGGCACTGCCGGTGGGATCGGTGGTGCGCTTGGGGCTGTCTCACCCGTGCACCGCTTTCGACAAGTGGCGTCTCATTCCCGTCGTCGACGATGCCGACAGCGACGATCCTCGCGTCGTCGATCTCGTGCACACATTCTTCTAGAGAGTCGAAACCCCATGTCCGATATCCTCTTTCGAGGTGCTGACGTCATCGACGGCACCGGGTCTCCGCGACTGCGTCGTGACGTTCTCGTACGCGACGGAATCATCGCCTCGATCGCCGAACCCGGCACCGTTCTCGGTGCCGACAGAATCGTCGATGCGACACCTGGGCAGGTCCTGTCCCCCGGGTTCATCGACATGCATGCCCATTCCGATCTGCGTCTACTGACCGATCCCGACCACTTCCCGAAGATCAGTCAGGGTGTCACCACCGAGGTCATCGGCCAGGACGGCATCGCCTACGCTCCGATCGACGACGCGACGCTCGATGTGGTGCGGCGTCAGATCGCCGGATGGAACGGCAATCCCGTCGACCTCGACTTCTCGTGGCGCTCGGTTTCCGAGTACCTCGCTCGCCTCGACGAGGGGATCACCCCGAACGCTGCCTATCTCGTTCCCCAGGGAACACTGCGGTACCTCGCGGTGGGCCCTGATCAGCGACCGGCGACGCCGTCCGAGATCGCCCACATGCAGGAGTTGTTGGCGCAGGGCCTGCACGAGGGTGCCGTCGGAATGTCGAGCGGTTTGACGTACACGCCCGGAATGTATGCGGACACAAGCGAATTACGCGCGCTGTGCGAGGTCGTCGCCGACTTCGGTGGGTTCTACGCGCCGCACACTCGGTCGTACGGCGCGGGCGCACTCGACGCATACCAGGAGATGCTCGATCTCTCCAGGGAGACGGGATGTGCGCTGCATCTGACTCACGCGACGATGAACTTCGGCGTCAATCGGGGCAGGGCACGAGAGTTCTTGGACCGCGTCGATTCTGCGATCGCGGACGGATGTGACGTCACCCTCGACACGTATCCGTATCTGCCCGGAGCCACCACTTTGTCTGCGCTGCTACCGAGTTGGGCGATGTCGGGTGGCCCGGACCGCGCGCTCGAACGCCTCGCCGATCCGGACATGCGCCGACGCATCGCACAGGATGTCGACGTCGACGGGTCCGACGGCTGCCACGGCGTTACCGTCGAATGGGAGACCATCCAGCTCAGCGGAGTGGCGAATCCGGAGCTCGATCGCTACGTCGGGCGCACGATGTCCGATATCGCGGCCGAGGCGGGTCGATCACCCGTGGACGTGTTCTTCGACTTCCTTCGCCGAGACGCGCTGGCCACCACCATCCTGCAGCATGTCGGACACGAGGAGAACGTGCGCGAGATCATGGCGCATCCACGTCATATGGGCGGCAGCGACGCGATCCTTGTCGGCGAGAAACCCCACCCCCGCGCCTGGGGAACGTTCCCCCGCTACCTGGGTCACTACGTTCGGGACGAGCAGTTGCTCTCGCTCGAGGACTGCATCAATCACCTGACCGGTCGTCCCGCTGCGCGCCTCCGCCTGCGCGCCCGCGGCACGATCGCCGAAGGGCACGCAGCCGACCTCGTCCTGTTCGACCCGGCAACCGTACGCGATACCGCCACGTTCGAGAATCCGAAACAACAGGCCGACGGCATCAGCCACGTGATGGTCAACGGTGCCTTCGCTATCGACGATCGCCGCCCCACGCACTCTCTGGCAGGCCGTGCCCTGCGGATAAATCCCACTGGAAAGCAGACATCGTGAATGCACTGACCACCATTCTGGAGGACCGCGCACTGTCGGTGGTCCGTGCGCCGCACATCTCCGATCCTGCGGCGTTGGCGAATGCGCTCTCGCGCGGCGGGATTCGGGCCCTCGAATTGACCTTCACCACGCCCGGCGTGCTGGCACTGCTCCGCGCGGCATCGAACGCGGGTGCGGTCGTCGGTGCCGGCACCGTCCTGACCGCCGATCAAGCACGGTCGGCGATCGACGCGGGAGCCTGCTTCGTGGTTACCCCCGGGCTGCGGCCCGACGTTGCCACGATCGTGACCGACGCCGGGATCCCGCTGATGATGGGCGCGCTCAGCCCGTCGGAGGTGATGACTGCCCTCGATCTCGGAGCGGATGCCGTGAAGATATTTCCGGCTCGGGCCGTCGGGCCCGCGTATTTCAAGGATCTGCTCGGCCCCTTCCCCGACGCGAAACTCGTTCCGTCCGGCGGGGTCAACGCAGGAAACGCCGCTCAGTTCCTGACATCCGGTGCCGTCGCAGTGACCGCAGGCACCGATGTGGTTCCACCGGCGTCGGTTGCGGCCGGCCAGTGGGGCGACATCACCGTGCGAGCACAGGCGTTCGTGGCGGCTATCAATGCAGACATCAAGGAAGGCTCGTCATGAATTCTGTCGTCGACTGGCTGCGAACCTCAACGCCAGGCCTACTCGTATTGTGCGGCATTGCAATTGCGGTACTGCTCATCGTCATCATCAAGGTCAAGCTCGAACCGTTCATCGCACTTCTCATCGTCGGCCTCGGCTTGGCTCTGGCTGCCGGCTTGCCCGTCAACGAGATAGTCGGCACCGCCATCAAGAGCAACGAATCGCTTCTCGAAACCGGATTCGGGGGCATCCTCGGGCACATCGCAGTGATCATCGGACTGGGCACGGTCCTCGGCGCGATTCTCGAAAAGTCCGGTGGCGCGCAGGCACTGACCGCCAAGCTACTGGGCGTCTTCGGGGAACGCGGAGCACCCATCGCAATGGGACTGCTGGGCTTGATCTTCGGCATTCCGGTGTTCTTCGACATCGGCATCTTCGTATTGGCACCGCTGGTGTACGTGGCGGCGCGCCAAGGCGGAAAGTCGTTGGTGCTCTATGCGCTGCCGATGCTGGCAGGGTTGTCCATGACGCACGCCTTCTTGCCACCGCACCCGGGACCGGTCGCCCTCGGTGGTCTGCTCGAGGTGAACCTGGGGTGGCTCATCCTGTTCGGATTCATCTGCGGAATACCAGGATTCATCGCCGCCGGCCTGGTGTGGGGTAACTGGATCGGCAAACGCATCATCGTCGACGTCCCCGAGGACTTCATCAACGACGGAAACGATGCGAGCACCACCGAGGGTGGAGGAGCGGGCACGGTCGCGACCAAGCGCCCGGTCGTCACGACGCCACCGTCGGTGGGCACGATCGGAGCGATCATAGCCGTTCCGCTGGTCCTGATCCTCGGTGCCACGTTCGGCAGCATTCTGCTCGATCCCGGCAACCTACTCGAGGTGCTCACGTTCTTCGGTACGCCCGCCGTCGCGCTGCTCATCGCAGTACTGATCGCGTTCTACGTTCTGGGCATTCGACGTGGATCCACGGTCCAGGAACTCAGCAAGCTCACCGGTGAGTCACTTCGCCCGGTGGGCATGTTGCTACTCGTCGTCGGAGCGGGCGCATTTTTCGGGAAAGTCATCTCGGCCACGGGCATCGGCACCGCGTTGGCCGACACCATGGCGGCCGCAGGTCTTCCCATCATCGTGTTGGCGTACATCATCAGCTGTGCGCTGCGCGTGGCGCAGGGCTCGGCAACCGTGGCCATCGTGACGACCGGCGGCATAGTCGGGCCCCTGGTCGCAGCCCAGGACTACTCGGCTCCGGCCGTCGCGCTGATCGCCATGTCGATCGCAGCGGGCTCGATCATCGCCAGCCACGTCAACGACGGCGGCTTCTGGATCATCGCGAAATTCTTCAATCTGACCGTCAAGCAGACGCTGCAAACGTGGACGGTCCTCGAGACGATTCTGTCCGTGGTCAGCTTCGCCGTCGCGGGAATTCTGTTCGCAATCATCGCCTAGAGCCAGTGGCGCGACTGTGTGCCCTCGGCGGCACTCAGTCGCGCCACTGCGTCCGCACTTGATCACCGACGAAATGTGTGTTCTCGGCGGACATTTCCCGGCTTCCCGACCGCCCGACGAGGTCATCGATCCGATCGTCCAAGCTGTGCGCGCGGGCCATCGCGTCGGACGTGCGCGCCTCGGTCTCCGACGACTCGACCACATTCGCGAGTCGAACCAGCGCGGCCACCCGTCCGGTCAACTGCCTCCACACCACTTCCAGTGCGCCACGCCGGGATTCGACCTGCGCTGCGGTCTCTTCGTCGACCATCGTCTCACCGATCCGATTCAGCTCGGTCGCTACCGTGCGCAGCGACGCGGCATCGACCGCGATTTCGGTGAGTTCGACGAACAGGTCCAACTGATTGCGTTGGATCTCGAAATACGTCGACTGCCATGCCGGCGACCGACGCACCCGGTCGAACGAAGTGCCCGCGAGGAACAACAGAGTGTCGTAGCGATCGACGAAGCGGTCGTCTTTTCGATCCACGAACTGATCCACCAGTCCTGTGGCCCACTCGACCCTGTCGGCCACCGGAGTTTTGCGCGCCAGCGTGCTGACCCGATCCGTGGCCGAGTCCACCAGAGACAGACCTCGCTCGGCAATCGGGCCGAACTTCTCCGGCGCAGGCGTCCTCGTCAACGCATCGAAAATCGCATCCCGTTGGTCCAGATCGAGGTGCACACCTTCTCGGCGCTCTTTTCGCGCCGCGCGTACTCCGGTGGCGTAGTGCCGATTGGACATCACCACGGTGGTGCGGTGGTGATGGACGCGTTTGCTCAACTCGGCAGCTCGAAGTTTGTACACCAGAGCCGATCCGGGCTTGCTTGTCGTGTCCTTGGCGAGCCACCGATCGCGTTCGTCCACCAGATTGCGGAGCGCGCCGAATCCCCCGATCGACGGCAGCGAGCGTCCCGCATGCCATCGATTGATGAGAACAGCTCGGGTGGCCTCGTCCACGCGCCCGGCCGCGATGGCGACCGCGGCCACGTCGGACAACGGTTCGGAATGTCCGGGCAACCGGCAGCGGGCGCAGCGGCTGTGAACCTCGTCGTCGAATCGGGCACGCTGCTCGGCCGACCCACTGCCATCGAACTCGGACATCATCTCTCCTAGGTCACGTCCAACCGTCGCTGGTCCGCTCACCTTCGAGTGTTCCAGAAGTTCAGATTCGTCCGCTCAGCGATTGTTCGGTCTGCGGCTTCTTCTCGGCCAGCAACGTGCGCGCCACGTCGAGCCCCTCCCAGACGTTCCACATCAGGACGCCCTGGACGACGGCGTCGTCGTCGAGGTAGTACACGACGCCTTCCTTGCCGACCGTCTTCCAGTCCTCGATGACATTCAGCGTCGTGGACACCGTGCCGATCGCCTGATATCCGTCGTCGTACACGTCGGAATAGAAGTACGGGGTGTACGTGTGGGGATCTGCGGCACCGGCCATATTGCGTCCTGCGGCCTTGCCCATTTCGGTCGCGTTGTCGACATGCTCGATGCGTCGGCGACCGAGAACGGCGTCGGGGTAGTTCGCCACATCACCTGCGGCGTAGACGTGTTCGTCCTCGGTCCGGAGGAACTCGTCGACGATCACTCCGTCGTCGACTGCCAGCCCCGCAGATTCGGCCAGCTCTGTTTCGGGTCGCACACCGAGTCCGAACACGACTCCGTCCGCCTCCACGGTCGAACCGTCGTCGAGTTGAAGTTGCACGCGCGCCGACGCCTCGGCCCCTGACACGACCTTCGTTCCCCGGCGCACAGTGACGCCGTGGCCGGCGAAACCCTTGTCGAAGCCGGCAGCCAGGGTCGGCGGAAACATGTGTCCTCCGAGTACGGCATCCGAGGTGACCAGTGTGACCTTCACATCCTGAAGAGACAACGCAGCTGCAATTTCGGTGCCGATGTATCCGCCCCCGACCACAGCGATGTGATCGGCGGTCTTCGTGAGCTCGCGCAGCGCTCGGTAGTCGGCGAAAGTGCGGAAGTACACCACGCGGGGGCTGGGAGGCAGTTCGATCCGGGTCGGCGTTGCACCCGTTGCCAGGAGGAGTTTGCCGTACTCGTGGCGTTCTCCGGATTCGGTGGTGACCGACGAGTTCGAGCGGTCCACCGAGGCGACTCGAGTTCCGGTGTGCACCTCCGCACCGGTGTCGGAGGCCGTGTCCAGCGAGACCTGATCGCGGCCGAAATCCGGATCGGTCCACAGCTTCTTCGACAGCGCCGGGCGGGTGTACGGCGCGTCGGGGTCTGCGCCGAGTATGCCGATGGAGCCTGACGCGTCCTGCTCGCGGATTCCGCGAGCAGCGCTGTCCGCAACCATTCCCCCGCCGATGATCAGGTAGTCGTAACGCATCGTTCACTCCTCGAAAGTTGCCG
This sequence comes from Rhodococcus sp. 14-1411-2a, assembly GCF_002259485.1. Classification (GTDB taxonomy): domain Bacteria; phylum Actinomycetota; class Actinomycetes; order Mycobacteriales; family Mycobacteriaceae; genus Rhodococcoides. The sequence goes on along the minus strand of NZ_NPGA01000018.1, from coordinate 295,985 downwards.
TCGTTCGCTTCCGTAGGTACCCGAACAACACGAGAAGAATCCTTCGAGCCTTCACCCCTCGAGAACCCGCAGGTCGGGGAACCGACCGGACTGTATGCAGCATCACACCCCGAAGAGGTTGGCCCAGGCCCGCCCAGTGGGCATCTTGGTCTGGGCGACGAAACATCGTTTTTACACGGGTCGAGCTGTAACGGTTCCGGCCGACCGAACGACTCACACCTCAGGACGCGAACAAAAGGAGACGATGTGACTGTTCAGATCGATTCGCTCGCAATTGGCACCGACAGTGCCGACATCGCGACAGCTGACGTCGACCAGCTCTTCGACGAAGTTTCAATGCTCGACGGCACCATCCTCGACGCCATCGAGCGTCGTACCCGCCTGGCGCGCACGCTTGCTGCGGCAACGTCCGGCGCCACCGAGTCGGACCAGGCAGCCGACCCCTACGCAGACCTCGGCAACGACGGCCACGTCTTCACGCGCATGCTGTCACGCCTCGCGCAGATCACGCGATAACTACACGCCCCCTTCAGCTTCGCAGTCCGCGACCCCGTCGAGCACCCGCTCGGCGGGGTCGCGTCGTGTCGGCACATCCACAACCCGATGACTTTTCGGATCGACCGCTGTCAGTACGAGCAAGACCGTTGTTCGACGGTCCGAAGCAGCAAGTTCTTCCGGAAAAGGTGTGTATCCATGTCCCGTTTGTTGTTCGCCAACATGCCCGTCCGCGACGTCGTCGCCACCCGCGCATTCTTCGAGGGTCTCGGATTCGAGTTCAACGATGTGTTCAGCGACGAGAACTGTGCCTCGATGGTCGTCAGCGACCAGGCAACCGTGATGTTCCTGTCCACCTCTCGGTTCGAGGACTTCATCTCGGACTCGATCTGCGACACGGGCTCGGCCCGGGAGGTGCTGATGTGCGTCTCTGCCGACAGTCGCGAGGAGGTCGATTCGCTCACCGACGCGGCGATCGCCGCGGGTGGATCGAAGTGGATGGAACCCCAGGATCACGGGTTCATGTACGGCCGGGCGTTCCGAGATCTCGACAATCACGTGTGGGAAGTGATGTGGATGGATCCGTCGGCCGTGCCGCACGGCTGACCTATCTTGTCGCCCTAGAGGCGGTCGGGCAAGCCGAATCGATCGAACAGAGTCAGATCGAAGAAGCAGGCCACGTGCCCGACCCCTCTGGCATCGACATCGAGAACATGCAGCTGAAAGGCCCGGTGCACATCGTCCTCTGCCAGCATGTACAGCCCGTACGCAGGTTGACCGTTGGCGGAGGTGGCCACCATCCGCATATCGCCTGCTCCGTTTGCGGGGCAGTTGTTCCGGATAAGAGATCCGATCGTCTCGCCACCCTGATACCACCCGACGAACGGCGGCATTTCCCATACTGCGTCCGAGGTGAACAGCGTGACCAGTCGATCGATGTCGTAGCTCTCGAAACACTCCACGTACTGGGTGAGAAGTTTCTGTAGTTCCGCGGATTCGATGGGCTCGACGTTGTCGAGCTCGGGCGCGATCTCGTCGAGACGCTCCCGTGCTCGCTGCAGGAGGCTGTTGACTGCGGTCGTCGTCGTGGCGAGAGCTTCGGCAACCTCCGACGCTTTCCACTGCAACACTTCGCGCATCAGCAGCACCGCGCGTTGCCGAGACGACAGATGTTGCAGCGAGGCGACGAAGGCGAGCCGTACGGATTCTTTCGCCACCACGATCGAGGCGGGATCGCTCGCATCCGCAAGTTCGCAATCGGCGATCGGCTCGAGCCACGGAATCTCGTTGTTCTGCACCAGTTCGTCGGTGGGACCTGAACTCGGTGCGCCCAGACCCGTCGGCAAAGGACGCTTCGCCCGGCCGTCGAGAGCGGTGAGGCAGGTATTGGTTGCGATTCGGTACAGCCATGTGCGCAGGGACGATCGGCCCTCGTACTTGGCGTACCCCCGCCACGCGCGAATGTACGTCTCCTGCAACAGGTCCTCGGCGTCGTGGATCGACCCGCTCATGCGATAGCAGTGTGCGAGCAACTCACGGCGAAAGGGATCGAACTGCTCGACGAAGTCGTCCTTCTGTTCCGAGGCCACGGTCATGCGGTAGAGCGTAAACCGGACACCGTCGCACCACAGCTCGAATGCGCGCCGCCGAAAGGATCGGCGACACTTCTGCGTTAACCTCGGCATCGTGACATCGGCAACGAGTATCGACGACTTGGTCGAAGAGCTGTACCTGCAGCGTCGTCGAGCGTGGGAAGCCGCTCTCGTCACCGCGCAGAATTTCCTCGAGACCATCGCCGACGAGATTCTCGAGGACGTCGATCGAGACCGATTGAACGCGCAGATGGCACGCATCAAGGACCCGGGCAGATCGGCCGACAAACTGCGCCGGTATCTCTCCGAGGGCCGCATCACCGAACCGACCGACGCCGATGCCGTCGCCGAGGCGTTGCCCGATCTCGTCGGCGTCAAGGTGCTGTGCAAGACCCCGCGCGATCAGCTGACGTTCGTCGCTGCGCTCGAGCGTGCGTGCAACGACCCGGAATGCTCCGTGCGGTTCGCGCAACCACCCACCGACTACGTCGCCTTTCCCAAGCCGAGCGGCTACCGCGCGTATCACGCCGTGCTGGTCGTTCGAGTTGCCACTCACCAGGGCGATCTCGACGTGAAGGTGGAAGTCCAGGTCAAGACGCGCCTGCAGGACGCCTGGGGCGAGCTGACACACGAGGACATGTACAAGCCCGGTGAGGCACTGAAGCCGACCAAGAAGCACACCGACTACGCCGCGCACATGGCCCACCTGCTCGATCAGGTGGATGCGATGGCCGACGATCTGGCCGCGCAGCTCGACTCGTTGACGGCAGCGTCCAAGGACGGCGGCGTGCTCGCGGCCGACCCGATTCCGAAAGATCCGGACTTCATCAGTGCCAGGGTCACCCGCACCGGCCCACGTTATGCACTCGCCGTCGGACCGGACGGCCGCAGAGGCCTCGTTCCCGCCCGATCGGTGAAAGCAGTCATCGGCTCGACCGACAGAATTGCCGTCAACGATTACCTCGAAGTGGGCGACTTCATCGATGTGGTGGTCGAAGACTCCGAGGATGCGCTCTACTATCACCTCACCTCGCAGCCGCCCCGACGCAAGCCTGCGAAAAAACGCAAGCGCTGACCGGCGGTTCTCAGGAACGTCTCACGTCGGTCCGGTAGACATGCCTTCTCGTGACCACTACCGAGAACTCCACGGTCGTCACCGATGCCGACAGTGTCGACACAGCGACCGACAGAACAGCGACCGACGAAACAGGGACCACAGACCGGCACGCGAAACTCCGTTCCGCCGAGACAATGGTGCCGGCCGTCTCGTTCGCCGTGCTGACGACCCTGTACGCGGTGATGTCCGTCCTCGGCCATCGCCAGCTCCGCACCTCCGGATTCGACCTGGGCATATTCGTCCAGCAGATCGCGTCGTACTCGCAGTTCCGGGCGCCGACATCCGACCTGCTCGGCACCGGCTACAACACGCTGGGTGACCACTTCTCCCCCATTACCGCGTTGCTGGGGCCTGTCTACCGGCTGTTCCCGCACGCCGAGACGCTGCTGATAGCGCAAGCCGTGTTGTTCGCACTCGCCGTGATTCCGATCAGCCGACTGGCGGTGCAGAAGTTCGGCACGATCGTCGGCATCGTGACCGCCGCGGCGTTCGGACTGTCCTGGGGCGTCCAGGCTGCGCTGAACTTCGACTTTCACGAGGTGGCCTTCGCGATGCCGCTGCTGGCCATGTCGATGGTCGCGCTGGTTCGGCAGCGCTGGCTGCCGGCCTTGGCCTGGGCACTGCCGCTGGTCTTCGTGAAAGAGGACATGGGTCTGACAGTGATCGTCGTCGGGGCGTTGGTGGCGCTGTGGACGACCGGACGAACCCGCATCCTCGGTGCGCTGACGGCTGTCTGGGGACTGACCTGGATGGTGCTCGCGGTCAAGGTGATCGTCCCGGCCCTGAGCTCCGACAACTCGTACGACCAAGGCTCGAAACTGCCCCCTCTGGGCGAAGGCATCGCCGATACAGCGCACGGTCTGGTTGCCGGCGATTCGCGGGCGGCCACGGCGTTTCTGCTGCTCGCGGTCACCGGCTTCTTCGCTCTGCGCTCTCCGCTACTGCTGATCGCGGTCCCGACGGTGGCATGGCGTTTTCTCAGTGACAACACGAACTTCTGGAAGCCGATCTATCACTACAACGCGATCCTCATGGTCATCGTGTTCGTCGCCTTGCTCGACGCGTTCGCGCGCAGCCACCGGCACGGTCAGCTCAGCGAACGCGGCCGGCACTACATCGTCGCGTTCGTAGCCGCGTTCACGGTCGTCGCATTGCCGTTCCTGCCCATGTCACGCGTGGTGCACGCCCAGGAATGGACGATCGATCCGCAAGCCGAGACCGTCCGAGAAATCTCCGAGTGGATTCCTGCCGATGATCGAGTTGCGGCGTCGAACAATCTGGTGGCCCAACTCGTCGCCGACCACGACGTGTCGGTCTTTCCGCAGCGCACGACCGATTCGACCGTCCCGGATTGGATCGTCGTGAACCGCGAACGGCCGCCGGGTTGGCCGACGGACCAGACCGGTGATCGTCAGGCGATCAGCCGCGCGCTGGCGAGCGGATACGACGTCGTCTTCTCCGTCGACGGAATAGAGGTCCTGCACCGCGAGTGACTGCGCACGATTAGTCTTCGACCAGTCGACCTTTCGCTCGACGCATCGTGACGACAAAGGCAAGGCAGGTACAGGACATCGACGCTCGAATCGGCGATCTCGGCGCCACCAAGACCGCATCGAAGCGCTCACCGTGGAGTCGGAAGAATCCTTACCGCGCGCAGGTTCTGAGCAACAGTCGCCTGTCCGGTCCGACATCCGCAAAAGAAGTTCGACACTTCGAGATAGCGCTGGGCGAGAGCGGCATCGTCTACGAGGCCGGCGACGGGTTCGGCGTCAAACCCGTCAACGCCGCAGCACTGGTCTCCGCCGTCGTCGACCGCCTGGGAGTGCCGGCCGACACGGCCGTCCACACGAAATCCGGCGAGATCACCCTCGCACAGGCGCTGACGACGGAGTACGAAATCGGCATTCCGTCCATGGATCTGATCGAGGCCGTCGCCGAACGGGCCGGTGACGCCGAGCTCGATCACGTTCTGCAGAACGGTGACCGCGCATCGTTCGACGCCTGGACCTGGGGTCGGGATGTCGTGGACGTTCTCGATCTCGATCGGTCGGGGACGTTCGATCCGGCCGAGTTCCTCGGTTTGCTGCGTCCTCTGCAGCACCGGGTCTACTCGATTTCCTCGTCGCCGATCGCGCACGAGGGCACCGTCCATCTGACCGTGTCCACGGTTCGATACCGGTCGGCCGAGCGTGATCGCGGCGGCGTCTGCTCGACGTATCTGGCCGATCGCATCGGGGACGGGCATCAGGCGGGAGTGTTCCTGTCCGCCAACAAGTCGTTCCGCCTCCCGTCCGACGACACCCCGATCATCATGATCGGGCCGGGAACGGGAGTGGCACCGTTCCGCGCGTTTCTGCACGAACGTCGCGCCCGCGGCGCTGCAGGCGAGAACTGGCTGTTCTTCGGCGATCAGCATCGATCGAGCGACTTCCTCTACGAGGACGAACTCGCCGATTTCGAGCGCAGCGGTCTGCTGACGCGACTCGATCTGGCCTTCTCTCGCGACCAGCACGAGAAGATCTACGTACAGCACCGCATGTGTGAGGCGGGAAAGCAGCTGTACGGGTGGCTCGAAGCGGGCGCGCACCTCTATGTGTGCGGCGATGCGACGCGCATGGCCAAGGGCGTCGACGAGGCATTGCACGAGATCGTCGCCGAACACGGCGGCCGCTCCCCCGACGCCGCCGAGGACTATGTCAACGAGCTCAAGCAATCGAAGCGCTACCTGCGCGACGTGTACTGACGCGGTTTCTTGTCGGACCCCCTCGCTACGGTCTCGAGTACAGGCATCAGTTCTCGTCCGAGAAGAGGGTTCGCACCGTGACCGCACTGCAGAACGGCCATTTCGACTCCACCACCGCGCTCGCGTGGGCCACGTTCACCGAAAACCTGCATGCGCGTCTTCGGACCTTGCCGCGGCGCGATTACATCACGGTGTCCGCCGCTCAGGCGAGCCCCGGCGAGCGTGGGTTGCGCCCGTACATCGACGTGGCGGCGACGGACAGCGGCGTGCTGGTGTCGGTGGCAGCGCTGCCGTCCCTGCTGTACCCGGATGCCCCGGACGCAACGGCAATGGATGTGCAGCTCCTCGATTGCGGTTGGCTGGATCGAGGCAAGCCGGTCGCAGACGGGTCGATCATCGATCTCACGCGAACCGACACCCGAGCCGATGCTGCGCTCGTCGCGGAGATGATCACGCGCGCGTTCCGCGAGATCTGGAACGTCCCACATCCGTCGTTCCTGAGCGTATGGAGCGTGGCGGCCGACGGAGCATCGTCGGGGCCGGTCGACCTGCAACGCGGGTCCGTCGGTCGCACGACCGGCGCAGCGACCGAGAGTCCCTCGGAGACATCCGACGACGTTCCTGCCGAGCTGAGGTCACTTCAGGCGCTGTGCCAGTTGATCGGTCGGCGCGTCGACGCGCACACCGTTCGATCGGTGTGCGCCGACGGCGATATCGACGCGTTGACAGTGCGGGCACTGTCGCTGCATCGATCGGCCGCTGTTCGCGCTCGCCCCGACGACACGAATGGGAAGAACTCGGTCGCGGTGTGGAAGAACCTTGCCCGCACCTGGCTCCTGGTCGCACACAGCATGGACGCGGTGACGAGGGCAGACCGACACGCGTGCCGGTGACGACGAGGATCCGACGAACTACAGGATCTTTCGGCGCAGGCCGCTCGCTCGCAGCACCTGACGTTCGACGCCCGCTCGGATGGCCTCTTCGGTACCGATCACTCGTACGTGCGATCGCGCGCGGGTGATGGCGGTGTACAACAGCTCTCGGGTCAACAGTGTCGATGCCTCTGCGGGCAGCAGAACCGAGACCGTGTCGTACTGACTGCCTTGGCTGCGGTGGATCGTCATTGCGTACACGGTGTGTACCGAGGAGAGCACATTCGGGTGGATCAACACGTGACCACGACCTCGGGCGAACGCTGCCATCGGAGTTCCGTTGTCTCCCAACACCACAACGCCGGTGTCCCCGTTATAGATCCTTGCCTCGTGATCGTTGGCCGTCACCAACAAGGGCTGACCGGGATACCAGAGCGAGGGATCGAGAAACGTGCCGCTTCCTTCTCCTACCCACTCCATCGCCTGCCGGTCCCACCGCGAGACCCCCCATCGACCCTCGCGGTGAGCGCACAGGAGGCGATGTTTCTCGAGCCCGAGCAGTGCTGCGGTGGCATCTCCGCGTACTGCAGCGGCGGTGACCTCGGCTGCGGTGTCGATCACGTCGGAGCGCAGCGCGTCGACGTCGTCGGGGCCATGAAACGAAATCTCGTCCGCGCCGGACTCGAGCAACGCCATGACATCGTCGCCCCGGCCGTCTCGCACGGCCACGGCCAAGCGAGCGATGGCTCCGCCGAACCGCCGGCCTCGACTGAGCCGAACGACGCCGCCGCGCAGTCGGTCTCGCTCGAACGGGCTCAGGGCCGCTTCTGCGGGGTCCTCGGCGGCGGCGAAGTCCGCGTCGACGAGCTGCGCAAGGACCGGGTTCTCGATTCCGGTCACCGGCCTGGCCACCAGATCTGCCAGCACCGCGCCCGCGTCGACCGACGTCAGCTGATCCGGGTCTCCCACGAGAATCAACGGGGACTCCGGACGCACGGCTTCGAGCAGCCGACACATCATCGTCAGCGACACCATCGAGGTTTCGTCGACGACGATGACGTCGTACGGCAGCCGGTTCTCGGCGTCGTGCCGAAACCTCGTCTTGCTGCCGGGCTTCCATCCCAGAAGTCGGTGCAGCGTCATTGCTTTGAGGTCTGCTGGAAGCCCGAGGAGTCCGGCTTGTTCGGACACGGACTCCTGCAACCGGGCTGCGGCCTTGCCGGTGGGTGCGGCCAATCCGATGCGCAGATCGCTTCCGTGTTCGCGGACGAGGAGCGCCAGAATTCTCGCTACGGTGTGGGTCTTTCCGGTTCCGGGGCCGCCGGCGATGACCGTCGTCCATTGGGTCGCCGCCAGAGCTGCCGCTATTCGCTGTCGATCGGGAGCGGCCGTCGGTGCGCCCGATTCGTCCACGAACAGCGTGGCCAGCGCGTCGCTGATTTCGACGGCATCGGCGGCGGGATGGGATTGCGAACGCGCGTCGAGCAGATCTCGAACGGTGCTCTCCTGCAGATGATATCGGTCCAGGTACAGCAGCTCACCCTGATCGGTGTCGACCAGTTTCAGCGGCCGCAACGGTCCATTCGGGCTCCCGACCACCAGTGGACTCACCCTCAGTGCTCGCAGCACGTCGTCGAGCTCCGGCCACGGGAGTGCGCTCGGATCGACGTCCGAGTCCTCGTCGACGGTGACGTCCCGCAGTCGTCGCAGATCCAGGCACACCGAGCCCGATCGCACCGAGCGCACGGTCAGAGCCGTGGCGAGCAGTACGTTCTCCGACGACTCACCGGCCAGGGCACCGAGGCGCAGCGCCACGTGCACGTCGGATGCCGACAGCACACCCACGTCGTTGAAGGTGCGCAGGATTCCACTGCCGCGCAGCGCAATCGAGACGCCGGTCATCGAGTCACCTTCCCAGCGAGCAGGTCGGACAGCTCGATCACCAGCGCGGCTGGTGGATCCCAATCGAACACCCCACACCCGGCGGGGGTCTGCGGTCCGACCATGCCCCGCACGAACAGGTATCGGATTCCGCCGAGGTGCAGTTGCGGGTCGTAGTTCGATTGACGCCAGCGCAGATATCGATGCAGCGCAACGGCATACAGAATTGCCTGCAGCGGGTAGTGCGAGCGGATCATTTCCTCGGCCATCTTCTCGCGCGTGAAGTTGCCGGTGGTCAGATCGCCTCTGGCGATTCGATTCGTCTTGTAGTCCACCACGACGTACCGCGGTCCTGCCACGCGCAGAACCGAGTCGATACTTCCGGTGAGAAAGCCGCGAAGTGGTGTCGACTCGAGACCGTCGAGCAGATCCGCGTAGGACGCGAGCACGTCCGCCGGATCGAGGTGATGACGCAACAGGCGCGCGACGGACTTCAAAGTGACCGTGTTCGCGACCGGATCGTCTCCGCCGGCCAAGGGCAGCTCGAAGTCGAGTTCGGCCAGATGGTCGGACGGCGCTACGTCGGCGAGCGTCCCGAATCCCAACGGTGTCTGCATCACCGGCAGAAGGGCTTGGGCCAACGCCACCGGATCGACCTCCGCCATTCGCGACGCCACCGCCGCAGCGCAGCGACGTTCGAGTTCCGCGAGCAGATCGGGTGCGGACGTGTCGACGTGTTCGAGTGCCTCGTGGACGAGCGTTCCGAACGCCGCGCCGGCAGGCATGCCGTTCATCGGTGACGCGATTCCGTCCAGCTGTTCGTCGATGTGCTCGCTTCCCGGGTATTCGCTGCCCACGGCCGTGTCGGCGGGCTCGTCCGTCTTCTCGGGGTGCTCGGTCTCGCTGGTCACTCCTACCTCGGGCTGGGCGGGCGCGGCGTCGTGAGCGTGAGCTGTCAACGCGGAGTACGACGTCCGACGCCACAGGAGGTCGAGGGTTCGATCGAATCGTGCGGCAGCGACGGCGAGGTGCGGTTGCTCGGGACGAATCCAATGTGCGGTGGACGGCTCGCCGGGCCCCACCGGTTCGACCGAGATGAGGCCTGCTGCCGACCCGACCCAGGATTGGAGCCGGTTCGCCGTCGTCGCGTCGTCGAGAACCTTGTACGACGGCTCCGGCAGAGCAATTCCGGGGATGCGTCCGAACAGCATGCGGTGCAGCGAGGACGTCGCGGTGTTTCGGCCCGGGGCCCACCACAGCACGATCCGACTCTCGGCGCGGGTGAGGCCGACGTAGAGCAGTCGCAGTTCCTCGCCTGCTTCCTCCTGGTCGTTGAGGATCTTCCTGGCCGCGTAGCCCGTTCCGGACGGTCCGCCGACGTCTCGGATTCGCGTGCCGTTCTCGTGCAGCAACAGCGTCGACGGCTTGCTGAAGTACAACGTGTCCCACGCGTAGGGCAGGTAGACGACCGGAAATTCGAGCCCTTTGCTGCCGTGTGTCGTCATGATCTGCACTGCGGCGGAATCACTGTCGAGTCGACGACTGCGGTCGGTCGACCCGCCCGCTGCCGGTTCCTTGATTCGGTCGGTCAGCCAGCGAGTGAGGGCGGTGATTCCGTAGGACTCGGATACCGCGACGCGATTGAGCAATTGGGCGATGTGCCGCAGGTCGGTCATCGTGCGTTCACCGGCTTCGACCGCGAGCAACCGGGCGTCGAGTCCGGACTGCGCCGACACCCGCTCGAAGACTGCCGCGAACCCGGCCTCGTCGAACAGCACCGAATACTCACGCAGCCGGCTGCTGACCTGGGACAGCGCATCCTCGGCCCCGGCGTCGAGCTGCGCAGCGGTCCACCCGAGCAGAGGAGTCAACGCGGCCAAACGTACGCGATCGGTGCGATGCGGTTGCTCGATCGCCTGCAGCAACCACAGCCAATGTCGGGCACTCTCGGTACCGAACACACTGGTGCTGCTCGACACGACGGACGGCACCCCTACCGCGTCGAGTGCGTCCCGAATCAACGCCACCTGCTTGGTCGTTCGGGTCAACACCGCAATGTCACGCGGTTCGATCACCCGGCGGCCGTCGGGTCGCTCGAGCTCGGCATGTCCGGACAACAGCTCGACGATGTCCGCCGCAACGTCTGCCGCAACCCTGGATCGGAGCCGGTCGACTGCCGGAAAGCCTTGCCGCAGTGGACCAGCGCCGGTTCGCGGTAGGTAACGCAGCCGCAGGGGAGGATGTCCGACCATGCGCGAGAGAGGGTTTCGCGCTTCGACTGGGTGCACCACGATGTCGTCGTGGCCGAGGGCTGCGCCGCCGTACAGATGGTGCAGGGCGTCGAGCAACCCCGAATCACTACGCCAGTTGGCGGTGAGCTCGTAGAGGTGGTCCGCGGTCTGCACGGCGTCGAGGTAACTCAGTACCTCGGCTCCGCGAAACGCGTAGATGGCCTGCTTCGGATCGCCGACGAGGATGAGCGTCGTGGAGCCGTGAAACGCCCGCCGCAGAATGTCCCACTGCATGGGGTCGGTGTCCTGGAACTCGTCGATCAACACGACGCGGAATCGATCTCGCACTCGCGCACAGGCAGCCTCACCGTGGACGGGGTCCGACAACACCGAATGCAGAAGTCCCAGAAGATCGTTGTAATCGCGCACACCGAGCAGGCGTTTGCGACGTTCGATCTCCCGGCGCGCTTCCCGGGCGAACCGCACACGCAGTGCCGGCTCGCGATTGCCGTCGTCCGAGTCCTCGGTGTCGGGATACAGAATCGACTGCTGGTCACCCACGGCCGACAACGCCAACTGCTGGGCATCCCGCCTGCTGAATGCCGGTGCTTCGTCGTCACCGCTGAACATCTGCAGATACAGATCGTCCACGACCTGTTCGAGTAGGTCCGAGACGGATTCGACAAACGTCGATTCCGGTTCGCGCTCGCCTGCGATGCCGAGTCCGTCGAGCATGCGCTGACAGAAACTGTGAGTGGTGACGATGGTGCCGGCGTCGAAGTCCGACAGTGCCCTACGCAACCGTCGACGCCGCCGGTCGACTTCTGCGTCGTCGACTGCGGCCAGAAATGCCACGAGTGGATCCCGAGATGCACGAGCGGTGTCCGGGTCGGCCAGGTCCCGGGCGATCGACGCGAACCTGCTTCGGGTGCGATCGCGGAGTTCCTGGGTCGCGGCTCGACTGAACGTCACCAGAAGCAGGTCCGAGATCTCGGCGATCCCTTCGGCGATGTAGCGCGCGGCCAACCCCACGATCGCGTACGTCTTGCCGGTCCCGGCGCTGGCTTCGAGGACGGTCGTTCCGGTCGGCATCGGACCGAGCAGATCGAATCCGCGGGCGGCGGTCATGCGTTCCCCATGTTCTCGGCGATCAGCAACGGATCCCACAGCTTTCGAGCGAGAATCCCGAAGCGGCTCTTCTCGTTCGAGGGCTCGGTCTCGTCGTCGAGCGGGGCCGCAGCGAGCAATGCCTGAAACGACAAGGCCGAACCGTGGACGTACCGCAACGATCGATCGGTGCCGTCACCGAAGTCGCCCCGCCAAGCCCACGTGGCCGAGTCGTAGCCGTCCTCGATGGACCCGCCACCGAACCGCTTCTCTGCGTACGCCGATGCGGTACCGGTCGATATCGGCAGCGGCGACGTCATTCCACGATCACGCAAGTCCACCAGATCTTTCAGTACGGCAACGGGATCCCGCGGGGCGCTAAGCCGAGAGCGACGAGGCGGGCGCATTCCGCTCGCGCGGCCGATGGTGACGGCGCTCCAGTCCCCTGCCTCCGATGCCGCTACCGCCAGCAACCGCACCCACGCGGCCAGCCGGTGCTTGGCGGCCAGTCGCGAGTACGACGAACGTGCCAGCGTGCGGCCGTGGATCCCAGTGACGGTGCCGGTCAGGCGTCGGCCGTCGCCGAGATCGACCGCGACGTCGATCGTCTCGGCCGGACCCTCGTGGAAGGGAGCGGCCGCGTCGGCGATGATTCCGACGATCTGCCGGATGTCGGACATCTCGCGGCGGCCCTGATGAAACGGCGGCAGGGTTCCGCGCCGCCACTCGGCGTCGGCGAATTCTCCGATGTCCCCACCTGCGAGCACTGCTGCAAGCATCCGATCACCGATGTTCCACCGGGACAACGGATCCAGCTCGATGTCCAGGCTGTCTGCCAGGTCGTCCTCGAGCTCGGGAACGCGGAAGCCGAGTCGTTGCCGCAGAAAAGCCTGCACCGGGTTCTCGACGAAGGCGATGAGTTCGGCGAGTTCGACGTCCCCTCGATCGGCCGGAGGGAGCGCGTCGGGCAGAAACGGTGGTACTGGATCGGGCGTCCGTTGCTGGGAGACGGCTCCGGCCAGGGCCACCGTGTCGAAGCTGAACGGGTGTTCGGCTTCGAAATTGTGTGGGTCGAACGGCTGCAGCGGATGCCGATGTTCGACGCTTCCGCCCGCGGTCACCTCGAGCACGTCCATCAACTCGCGCAGCGGGATCGCGGGTGGCTTGGCCGACCCGTCGACGGGGTCCGCTCCGGTGTAGAACAACAGCAGTTTTTCCTCGGCCGACATCACTGCGTCGAGCAGCAGTTGCCGATCCTCGCTGCGAATGTCTCGTTCGCCGACGGCCGGATCGCGGGCGAGGATGTCGTCTCCGTCGATACTGCCCACTCGGGGGAACACCTCGTCGTCGAGCCCGAGCAGCACCACCACTCGGTGCGGCACCGAGCGCATCGGCACCATGGTGCACACGGTCAGCTCGCCGGTTCGAAAGTTCGCTCGGGTGGGTCGGCCGGCCAGTCTTCCGGCCAGCATGGCACGCACGTCCGCGAGCCGCAGCTCGGCGGTGCCGCCGTGTTCGGTGGCGTCGGAGATCTCGCGATGTGCTTGTGCCAGTTGCCATTCGTCTGCTGTTGGCACGTCGGCGAGGAGATCGAGGGCGCGCCCCAGCTGCCGCGTCCACTCGGTCACCGATGCCGGACCGGCCAGTGCCCGGAGCACCGACGCGAGCCGGTCCACCAGCTCGGCGAAGCGGCCGGCGAGGGTGATGTCGTTGCTGTCGACATCGTCGAGAGGCAGCGCCAGGTCGAGATACTCGTTCCGAGTCTCGTCCGCGGCCACTCCCAGCAAGATGCGATCGAGCGCCGACTTGAAGGTATTCTGCCGAAAACCGTTCAGGCCGTATGCTTCTCGTTGTCGAACTGTCAATCCCCAGCGGGCACCGGAGCTCGTCACCCACTCGCGCAGTCGCTCGAGATCGTCGTCGGTGAACGAGAACTTCTCGCGCACCGGACCACTGGCGGCGAAGTCCAGCAACTCGCTCGCCGTCACCCGGCCCTCCGAGAAATCCAGCACCGTGGCGATGACGTCGAGGACGGGGTTGGTACGACGCAGGCCTCGATCGGCCAGCCGCACCCGTAGCCGATGTCCGGGATGTACCAGTGCCGTCTGCCCGAAGTTCGCGCGGATCAACGGCGCGTAGGTCTCGACATCCGGACACATCACCAGCACATCCCGTGGTTCGAGCGTCGGGTCGCCGGCGAACAGATGCAGCAACGACTCGCGCAGAACTTCCACCTGACGAGCGGGTCCATGACACGCGTGAATCTGCACCGATCCGTCGGCGAACGTCCTGCCGTCGTCGAATTCGGGAGTAGGAGCCGAATCCGCGGTGATGTCCGATTGAATTCGACCGAGCAGGGTGTTCGCTGCTTCCGGTCCCTGGTGATGCACGGTGTGCGTCGCCACCGACGCGATGGTGGCCTGGAGTTCTCGCACGTCTCGCGACAGGCCGGCCAGCAGTGGGTGCACGACGGCCAGAGCTGTCGTGTCGTCTCGTCGGCGCGTCACCGCCGGGATCTCGGCGAGGGTGCGCCACATCGACGGGCTTGGATGCGGAACCCAGATGTGCACGTCGCGAGCCTGCGACAGCGCACCCAGTATCTCGAGCTGATCGGTCGCCAGCCGGGTCGGACCGAACACCGACAACCGGCTCGGTAGGTCCACCGACTCCGGTGCGTCCCGGAGTCGTGCGCAGGTCTGCGGCAGGCGCTCGGCTGGGCTCGGGCTGCCGATTCGCTCGCGCAGCGCGGCCCACACTCGCGGTTGCCACAGCAGGTCCTCGTCGAGATCACCACCGTGGCCGTCGGTGAAGCGCCCGTCGAACCAGTCGCGCAGCATCTGGGGACGTTGAGATCCGTAGGTGCGGAACAGTTCTGCCACATGCGATGCCGTCGACCAGCGGCGTCCCACCCGATGATCCTCGGAACCTGCACCGAGATGCTTGAACAGCACCGACGCCCAGGTTTCGGTGCGACACTCGTCGATCACCTCCAGCGCGGTCCAGAGAACCCGGCCCGGAGCCCAGGGATCGTCGTCGGGATCGATGTCGTCGACCGCAGCAATGGCGCGCGAGACCAATCGCGTCGGGCTCGGGAAGTCGATGTTGGCTGCGATGCCGTCGCCATCCGAACCGCCCAGCGTGCTCGACAGTCGCTGCGTGAGCCACCGCTCGACGCCCTTCGCCGGGACCGACACGATCTCGGGCACGAACGGATCGTCCAACGGCACGGACAGGATGTCGGCCAGTGCAGCCGCGAGCGTTCCGGCGCGTTCGGCGCGATGAAGCGTCAACACCGTCGCGGTCCCCTGCCTGCTCGTATCGATGCCCGATTTCGGGTTCGTGACGACCCTACTCGAGCCACCGACAGATTCTGCGCGATGAGTCGGGCCGTCGGATCCGGTCCATATCTGCGCAACCGAACGATACGAAGGAGAACGCGATGATCGAACATGTTCTTGCCGTGGTGGCAGTACACGATATCGACTCGGCACGAGAGTGGTACGAGAAGCTGTTCGACCGGCCTGCAGACAACAATCCGATGCCGAGTTTGGTGGAGTGGCAGGCCGCCCCCGCTGCATGGGTGCAGGTGACGGTCGACCCCGAGCGAGCAGGGTCGTCGCAGTTCAACGTTGCCGTCGAAGACATCGAGTTGTTCGTCGATGCCGCTCGTTCCCGCGGCATCGACTTCGGCAACATCGTGGACGCGAACAAGGGAGTAAGACTGTCGACGGTCTCCGATCCCGACGGCAATTCCGTTTCCGCGATCGGCGGCTTTCGCGAGCACTACTGATCGAGCGGCCCTCGATCGTCACCCCACCAACCGCCGCGTCAGGTTCGCGGTTTCGCGGGAGTAGGCGATCAGCATGACGAGGTCGACCGACGGCCGGGCAGCTTTGACTGCCACCACCTGCTGGGTGACTGCATCGTGCATCGGCCATCCGTAGGAGCCGCCGGAAATCAGGGGAAATGCGATGGACTTCAGGTTCATCGACGCAGCCAGCGCCAGGCTTCGGGCGTAGCAGAGTCGCAGCAGCTCCGATCTGTCCTCGTGCGGGGAGTAGCGCGGGCCGACGGTGTGGATGACACAGCCGGCACGAAGTCGTCCCGCGGTGGTGGCGACGGCTGCGCCGATGTCGAGGCCGTGGGGCAGGGTGGTGGCCCGCAGCGCCTTGCATTCTGCGAGGATGTCCGGCCCACCGGCCCGGTGGATGGCACCGTCCACTCCCCCGCCGCCGAGCAATCGCGTATTGGCGGCATTGACGATCGCGTCTGCGGCCACGTCCGTGATGTCGCCCTGGACGACGTCGATGATTGTCATGAACTCCCCTTCGCTGCAATGATGTTCGAGGTGATTCGGTCGAGATCGTCGGCGCGCAACCCTGGGTAGCCGTGGACGATGTCGCGCCATTCGCTCGGCACCGCCGATGCGCCCCAGAGCGCTCCGAGGAGCCCTCCGGCTATGGCCGCCGTGGTGTCGGTATCGCCGCCGGCTCGGACACACAGTTCGAGAGCGGCAGGCAGAGGCCGGTCCGCGTCGGCAGATCGATGGATTGCCCACCACGCCGTCTGCAGAGCGTGGACCACCCAGCCGTTGTTAGGGAAGTCGGACGGCTGTCCCTCCTGTGCCTGGTGGAGCAGGGGCTGCCAGAACTCACGGACGTCGGCTTCGGCGGCGGCCAGAAATTCACGCACCCCGCCGTATGTACCGCGAAGAACCGCGTATCGAATTGCGTGAGTCCATAATTGGCATGCCTCACCGGCATGCGGGTCGAAATGGGTGAGGGCACTGATCCGTGCAGCAGCAGCTCGACATCCGGCCGCATCGTCGAGGTAGGCCAAGGCGACGGGTGCGGTACGCATGAGCGATCCGTTGCCGCCGGTTCTACCCGACAGTGACGCTGCCGCCGCGGTCATCTCTGAGCCGCTGAGTGTGGTCTGCGCGAGCACGGAGCGCGTTTGATTTCCTACGTCCGGAGGGTTCTGGGCAAACCACGCGCGAAAATTCTCGGCGATGTCGTCGATGTCTCCGCCCTGTTCGAGAGCACGCGCGACGCAGAGCGCCATCGAGGTGTCGTCGGTCCATTCCCCCGGGGCCCAATCGAATGCGCCGCCGCCGACCATGGCGATCGTCGTCTCGGGTGAGGGGTATCCGAACTCGTAGCCCGCGCCCAAGGCGTCACCCACTGCCGTTCCGAGGAGAACGCCCCGCGCTCGATCGCGCTGAATGTCCGTCAACTGCATACCTACCCCTTAGATCGATGTTGAGCTAACTATAGATCATTACTGCGCTAAGCTACAACGCATGACCTGGCGAGACCGAGACGGCAACGCGCTGACCGACTACCCGCGCCCCTCCGTGGCAGTCGACGTGGCGGTACTGACCGTCCGCGAACAGCAGTTACACGTCGTCGTGGTGCCGTCGGAGCGCGGCCCCGCGCTACCGGGCACCTTTCTGCGACCGTCGGAGACTCTCGCCGACGCGGCAGACCGCGCCTTGAGGACGAAGGCCGACTTGATCGATCTCACTTTTCACCAGCTGAGGATGTTCGACGATCCCGACCGCGACGACCGCGGCTGGGTCCTGTCGATGGCGCACGGCGCAGCAATCTCGGCTCGATCATTGGCTCCCACAACCGAATCGATGCCGATAGACGACTCCGCACCGGTGTCGACACTGGCCTTCGACCACGGCACCATGGTGACCGAGGCAGTTCTCGACCTCCGTGATCGCTACGCGCGTGAGGTCGATCCCGCACTGTTGACGGACGCGGAGTTCACCCTTCTCGAACTTCGCGAGGTGTACGAGATCGTGTTCGATCGCGCTCTGCCGAAAGACACGTTCCGACGTCACGTCATCGGGTCGCTCGAAGGGACAGGCACAACCTCGACCGCAGGCGGCGGCCGACCCGCAGAGCTGTATCGTCGCGCATCGAATCCAGCTCTTCCTGCATCTGCGGGCTCGTTCCTACTTCGCTGAGGGCACGGATCGACGAAACCGGACATGCCTACCGATAAGCTGGCAGTCATGGGATCGAAGCGGCCTGCCAACCGCGGACAGAAACGTGCAGAAAAGACCAAGGCCCGGCAACGGCGTCACCAGCAATCCCGACCGGCCCCCACCGGTGCCGTCACCGAACGCATCGCCGATCTGATCGACGGTTTCGTCGAATGGCTCGACGAGAGCGAGATGTCGGAACAATCGGAGGCGATCTCTCGACTCGTGTCGTCGACACTGACCCAGCTGGCCGGAGCCCGTAACGGCTTTTCCCCCAGTGCCTGGCTGCCCGCCGATGCACACTTGCTGGTGGACGCCGCGGAACGCATCCTGCAGGACGAGTCCGACACAGCCGAGGACACCGCGGTCAATCTGGTACTCACGTCACTGCAGTACCTGACCTTCCTCGACGAGACCGATCTCTGGGACGGCACTCCCGAGGACTACTCGCACTGCATGGAGGATCTCTCGGACTTCCTCCAAGGCGACGAGCCGGACATGCTCGACGCCGACGACATCGATCTGCCCGACGTCTCGCTGGCCCAGGAACTCGCCGCGATCTCCGCGTTGCCGCTGCTACCCGCCCTCGACGACATCGTCGCGCGCGTGGCCGACGGGTTGGCGGTGGGCGAGGACGCCGACCTGCAGCGCGCGGTCGGCTCCACCCCGCTCGATCCCGCCCGGCTCGAGGTGGGTGCCGCGGTCGACTACTGGTCGACGGCCATCGCGACCGAATTGATTCGCATAGACGGTGACACCGCCAGGCCGGGCGACAATGCGCATTCGCTGGCCGGCCGAGGCGCGGAGACGGTGCACGAGCTGGTTGCCGAACACGTTCGCGTCCAGCTGTCGGGAGATGCCGACGACCCCGATGTGTCACGGTCGCTGGCGAACACGTTCGCGGTACAGACGCTGCTCGCCGCCATGACGGACGAGCTCCCCATCAACAACGAGGGCGAGGACTACGCCGAACTCGACGGTGAGGATCTGCGTACGGCGCAGTTGATCGACCACCGCGTCCGATCCCTCATCGAGCAGGGCATCCTCGTCAAGATCGAAGAAGTACTTGCCGTTCCGCACGCGTTGCGTCCGGCAGTGCTCGACGGTGTCGCCGAGGCCCTGCCGTTCGGTGTGATCGACGAGGAGTCTCAGCACGACCCGCTCCACAGCTCGGTCGAGGATTCAGCGTCGTCGTGACGGCCCCCGCGAACACCGAGACCGTGTCGGTGGTCGCCGCTAGCGTCACCGACTGTGCGTTACGCCAACGCGATCTGGGTAAGGAGCCGACATGAGCGATTCACTCGAGTTCGACTTCGACGTCGACGCTGCCTGGATGCAGTTCCAGCGCAGACTCGGCGACTACGTCAGCGCGATGCGCGACGGCGATGCGCTGGTGATCGAGTCGCGATACGACAGCACCGACGGCGTGCCCGACACCGCAGCCTGCGTGCAGTTCTACGCCTGGGATCTCGATATGGTTCGCTGCGAGATCCCGCCGAACGAGCACCTGCATCACAGCCGTGCCATCACCGAAGAGCAGCGGGAAGCGCTCAGCGCGTTGGGGTTTCGCATGTCGGTCGATTCCGAACCGACTGCACCGCACGTGGACCGGAATCGATCCTGGTCCGACGATCTGGCCAAGACGACCGTTGCGGTGTTCCGTGACATCTGGGGTCTCCCGCATCCGTCGTTCCTGAGCTCGCGCGCCACCGGCCGATACGACGTACCGAGTTTCGACGTCGCCACCCCCGAGCCCGGCATCACTGTCGTTCCGATGTGCGTACAGCCCAAGGGCAAGGAACACCTGCAGCAACTGGTCGATCGAGCGCTCGAGCCGTGGTTCGGTTTCCCGCCGGATCACGACCCCGACGGCGACATCCCCCTGCGGTTCGTCAACGGCACCGCATACGTGTCGGTCAAGCCCACCGAGCCTGTGGTCGAGATCAATTCGACGCTGGTGCACGCCGTGTCGGGACGAACCCGCGCAGCCGAGTTGTTGGTCGATCTCAATTTGCAGCTACCCGATGTGATGCTGCACCTGGTCCAAGACTGCATCGTCGCCCAGGTGCGGGTGAGCGGCTCCCCCTTCGTCGCCGATCACTTGCTGTGGGCAGTGCGGATGCTCAGTCACGTATGGGAGCAGGTCGACGAGAAATTCGCCGAGGATTTCGGTGGAGCGCTCGGCGAACCGACGCCGCCCCCGATCGAGGCCGAGGACTTTCCGGACGGTCTGCTCGAATTGGTCGATCTGATAGCCGAATCCGCGGAGCCACTCGACCTCGACACCGTCCTCGAACGTTGTGACTCCGATCGCGATGTAGTCGCCTCCTACCTGCGCATCAGCGCCGAGCAGGAGGCGTCGTGGCGTGGCATGGCGGTCGCTGCCGATCTCGGGGACGAGCACTGCGACGTCGACGAGGCCGACCGCGAAGCCGGCAAATGGGGCCGCGCCGTGGCTGCGCTGCGCGAGGTACTGCGCAGCACACCCGAACAGGTCGCGCCGGTGGTCGATCCGTCGGCGATCCAGTTGCAACTGTTCGAGACCGACGAGGTGGCCGAGGTATCCGACGAACGTTCGGACGAACAGTAGACGGAAACCGAACACGGTTTTTCAGCGCGCTTCCCTTTCGTGTTAACTGGGGTTACATTAACTCCATGTTCGCACCTCGTTTGGAGAAGCCATGACACTGACGACAGGCACCACGTCCGTTTCGGTCGATACCGACACCGCGGACGAGCAGCAATACATCGAGACACTCACCCTGTTGTCCGAGGGTTCTGTTCACAAGCACTTCGACCCGTACGTGGATATCGACTGGGAGTCCGAGAAGTTCGCGGTGCCCGCGAACGATCCTCGCTGGGTACTGCCCGCGAAGACGGACCCGATCGGCGGCCACGCCTGGTACCGAGCACTGCCGCTCGAGAAGCAGATCGAGATCGGCATGTGGCGTCAGGCCAATGTCGCCAAGGTCGGTCTTCAGTTCGAGAACATTCTGATCCGCGGCATGATGCAGTACGTGTTCTCGCTGCCCAACGGCTCGGCCGAGGCACGCTACTGCACCCACGAATCCATCGAAGAGTGCAACCACACCCTGATGTTCCAGGAGATGGTCAACCGCGTCGATTCCGATGCTCCCGGCATGAGTCGGCCGATGAAGATGCTGTCGCCGTTCATCCCCCTGTTCGCCACTTTGTTGCCCGAGTTGTTCTTCGTCGGCGTTCTCGCAGGCGAGGAGCCCATCGACCACATTCAGAAGTCGGTCCTGCGGTCCGGTGAAGAAATCCACCCGATCATGCAGAGTGTCATGGCAATTCACGTCGCCGAGGAAGCGCGGCACATCTCGTTCGCACACCAGTTGCTGCGTCGCCGCGTCCCCAAGATGTCCAAGGCCGGACGGTTCTTGCTCTCGCTGGCCTTCCCGATCACGATGCGCATTCTGTGCGACGTCATCGTCATTCCGCCGAAGAAGTTCTGGACGAAGTTCGACATCCCGAAGCAGGTGAAGAAGGACCTGTTCTGGGGCACTCCGGAGTCGCAGCACGCACTGCAGGACTACTTCGGAGACGTCCGCATGCTGGCCAACGACACCGGAATGATGAATCGCGCCGCTGGCCTGATGTGGAAGCTGTGCGGAATCGACGGCAAAGCGTCCCGTTTCCGCAGCGAACCCGACCGCAGTTCCAGCCAGTTCGCCGCATAGCTCGCGCCCCAGCCGTCAGGAAACCTCATGCCCCACGTCGTCACCCAGTCATGTTGCAGCGACGCATCGTGCGTCTACGCGTGTCCTGTCAACTGCATTCATCCCACTCCCGACGAGCCGGACTTCCTGACGGCGGAGATGTTGCACATCGACCCGCAGTCGTGTGTCGACTGCGGCGCGTGCGTCTCGGCCTGCCCGGTCGATGCCATTGTGCCGCAGGCGAAACTGACAGAGGCACAACTGCCGTTCCTGACGATCAATGCGGATTTCTACAAACAGGAGCGCCCGCCTCGGCCCATCCTGGCACCGGTCACGCCTGCTGCGTCGGCCTCGCGGGATCGTCAGCCGCTGCGAGTCGCGATCGTCGGGTCGGGCCCATCGGCCATGTACGCCGCGGACGAACTGCTCACGCAACCAGGCGTGAGCGTCGACGTCTACGACCGACTCCCGCAACCACACGGCCTCGCTCGCCTCGGCGTCGCACCCGATCATCAGAAGACGCGTCAGGTATCGCGCTTGTTCGAAACCATCTCTGCGCAAGAGGGATTCACGTACCACCTCGGCGTGGAGGTCGGCAAGGACGTCACGCACGACGAGTTGATGGACACCCACCACGCCGTCATCTATGCGGTCGGGGCGTCATCGGATCGTGAGCTCCGCATTCCCGGTGCCGAATTGCCCGGGCGCAGTTCGGCTACCGACTTCGTCGCCTGGTACAACGGCCACCCCGACCACGCACATCGCACGTTCGATCTCTCGCACGAGCGCGCGGTGGTCGTCGGCAACGGCAACGTTGCCCTCGACGTCGCCCGCATTCTGACGATGAATCCGGATGCCCTCGCTCGGACCGACATCGCTCCGCACGCCTTGGACGCATTGCGCCACAGCTCCATTCGCGAGGTGGTCGTCGTCGGTCGCCGCGGCGTGGCGCAGTCCGCCTTCACCGTTCCCGAGTTCGCCGGGCTGCTGACCGTCCCCGATATCGACTTGGCCATCGACCGCAGCGAACTCGCGCTCGATCCGGTCACCGTCCGACTCGCGAGCACCGACGACCTTCCCCACGCCGTGGCGCAGAAGCTGCAGTTGCTTCGCCACGTCGACGAATCCCCCGAACACAGCGACGGCCGCAGGCGAATCACCCTGCGCTATCTTCTCTCCCCCACCCGCATCCTCGGCACCGATCGAGTGACGGGCGTCGAGTTCGAGCGGATGGGCCTGTCCGCCGACAGCGAGGACGTGGTTCGCAGCGTCCCGACCGGCGACGTGGACATCGTCGAGGCCGGGCTCGTCCTCACCTCGATCGGCTACCGCGGCGTCGCGCTCCCCGGAGTTCCGTTCGACGATCGTGCCGGCATCATTCCCAACAACGGCGGGCGCGTCCTGGAGGAAGTAGGTGGGTCGACCGCGACCGGCACCTACGTCACCGGCTGGATCAAGCGTGGCCCCTCGGGATTCATCGGCACCAACAAATCCTGCGCCCAGGAAACCGTCGGACACCTGGTCGACGACTTCAATGCCGGTCGCCTGACGGACCCCATCGAGTTGCCCAGCACGTGGCCGGCCGACTCGAGTCGAAGCCCACTGCGACGCTCGAAAGCACTGCTCTCGACGCTGCGCCGCTCCTGACCGATCGCGCACCCCGGTTGGGATCAATGTGCCTTTCGGTCGCTCCGAGTGCAACAACGTCGCATTCATCCGGACGGCCTCGAGGTTGAAGCGTCTACTATCGGGGTAACTACAGTCATCGGTCACCGACTCACGGCGGGCCAACACCTCGAGGAGCACGAGATGCCGGCCCTGCGACGCATCTTCACCAGAACCGCTGTCCCAATTGTCGGTATTGCCATGGCGTTGGTATGCGCGGCACCGGCCCAGGCTTTGCCGACACCCGGCGACCTCTCCGATGTCCCGGCACGGACGTCGTTGTCGTACGAACATCTCCCGACAGGGACCTATGTGGGCAGCGCTGAGGACAATTCGGCGCGCCCGGGACTGTCGACGGTCAAGCTCTACATGGCCGATTACGTCGTCCGCTTCGGCGATGGTTCGCCGAGAGACCTCGACCTCGCCGCGCGGATGATCCAGGTCAGCGACGACGGTGCCGCATCGACCCTCGACAACAAGTACCCCCAGGCAATATCGGCGACCGCCGCGGAGTACGGACTCACCTCTACCTCGCGGGGAGGTTTCTGGGGCAGCTCGTCCACGAGCACAGCCGACACCGTGCGATTCTTGGCGGCGAAGAAGCGCACCGACCCCGCCAGCCCGGTCCTCGCCTGGATGAACACCGCGGCTCCTGTGGCACGCGACGGAATGGTTCAGGACTGGGGCACCCAGCAGTTGGCCGGCGTGACGGGGAGCAAGTGGGGATGGGCCGACGACCGGTCGAGTGTTGTCGCGTCAGCGTCGATCGGCGATGATTTCGTCGTCGCCTCCAACACGTACGGACCGAGCAGCACCAACACCGACGACGTCTTGGGCGCGCTCGGCGGAATCGAACTGACGGCACCGCCCGCCGCCGTCTCTGTTCCCAACCTTCCTGTGATCCCCGGTCTGCCGTCGGTCGAGGAATTGCTACAGATGCTTGCCCCTCGCTGACACGTTCGAATAGTTTGTCGGACCCCTCCCCTACTCTGCGTCTCACCGAACAGTTCGGTGACCACACCGGGGGACGTGGAGGGGACGACGATGAGTCGTATCGATTTGGACAGTTTTTTCAAGTACACGCGGGCGACCAGCGCGTGGCAGGATGCCGATCCGAGCGAATTACTCGACAGCGGAATCGGATTCGCCCAACTCGGATCAGCGGGAAAAGACAGGGTCCGGCTGGTAGCGGAACGCTTGGCCGCTCTGGATGCGCAACAGAGTCGTTCGGTGCACGATTGCGCGGCGCGAACACTCGACGATGCTCTCGACACGGCGTTCGAGAACGGTTGGCAGCCAACCGAACTCGTTCATGTCACGCTTCAGTGCGCCGGAGGCGACGGCATAGTGGTCATCGTCGAGGCCATCGGAGCACACACGGCACGAAGCTCGGCCGAGCGCCTCGCTCCGGATTCATGGCGTGATCAGCTATCCGAGCTGCGAGTCGACTCCGCCGGGGGCACGACCGCCGAGAGACTTCAAAGGTGGCGTTCGTACAACCGACGATCGTCGGCGCAGTCCTGGTACACCCTTTTGCTCGTACTCGGTTGTTCGACATGGCTGTTGCCCCTCGAGAAGCTCCTGCCCCCTCCGGCCAGGTGGACCTCACAGTCGGCAGCGACCGGCCCCCGGCGAGCCACGGACTCGAAGATGCTCGGCAGAATCCGAGGGCTGCTGGCCAAGGCCGAGTCGACGCAATTCCCCGCTGAGGCCGAGGCGTTATCGGCCAAAGCCCAAGATTTGATGACGCGCTACGCGATCGACAGCGCGCTTCTCGATGTGGGGAACCCTCGCAGCCTGATCGACGATGTCGTCACGCGACGCATCATGGTGAGCAATCCGTACTCCAAAGCCAAACTGCTTCTGCTGCACTGCGTGTGCCATGCAAATGGTGCCAGGACACTGTGGAAGAAGAAGTACTTGCTGGCCAGCATCATCGGCATGCCCGTCGATCTCGATCTGTGCGAGCTCCTCTACACCTCGCTACTCGTGCAAGCGACGCGCGCACTCGACGAGGTGGCCGATTCG
This sequence comes from Rhodococcus sp. 14-1411-2a, assembly GCF_002259485.1. GTDB lineage: Bacteria > Actinomycetota > Actinomycetes > Mycobacteriales > Mycobacteriaceae > Rhodococcoides. The sequence continues at coordinate 270,579 of NZ_NPGA01000018.1, read as the reverse complement.
CCGGCAGCGCGGACCCGTAGTTTCCGCAACGCATTCTTGATCGCCTACGCCCACCGTATCGGCGAACGACTGACCGAAGCACGCGACCGCGCCACCGCGGCCGCCACTCGACAACACGGCTCTGCGCTGGTGCCCATCATGGCGGAACGAACCGACGCAGTCGACCGAGCGTTCGCGGCCCGGCATCCGACGACGAGAACGATCAGGTTCAGCAGCGACAATACAGCGGGATCGCATGCCGGCCGCGCCGCCGCCGAACGCGCGGACCTTACCGGTGGGCGCGAACGTATCGACAAATCCGATCTGGCCTCGTAGTGCGCGCTACATTGACTGCCATGACCGGTCTCGATACTCCCCTGACGCCCCTTCGCTTTCTCGAACGCGCAGCGGAGGTCCACCCCCACAAGACCGCCGTGGTGGACGGGCCCAGGACATTCACCTACGAGCAGTTCGCTGCCGACGTCACCCGGCTCGCGCACGCACTGCGCGCGTCGGGTGTCGGCCACGGAGATCGGGTGGCCTACATCGCGTCCAACTCTGCAGAGCTGTTGTTCGCGCACTACGCGGTTCCACTGGCCGGTGCCGTTCTGGTCGCAATCAACACCAGACTGTCGCCCGCCGAGGTTCGCTACATCTGCGATCACTCCGGTTCGGTTCTGCTGGTGGGTGATTCGGAGCTGCTGTCCGGACTCGGAACAGATCCGATCGCCGATTCGGTCCGTGAGATCGTCGAGACACCCGCCGTCGACGGCAGTTACGCAACGCTGCCGCACGCCACTCGATACGATGCCTTCCTCGAGAGAGGCTCCGACGATCCACTGGAGTGGGAGGTCGACGACGAGACGTCAACCATCACGATCAACTACACCTCGGGCACCACCGGTCGACCCAAGGGCGTGATGTACACCCACCGCGGTGCCTATCTCAATTCGCTCGGAGAACTGCACCACCAGGGATTCGGCATCGACACCCGATACCTGTGGACACTGCCGATGTTCCACTGCAACGGATGGTGCACCACCTGGGCGGTCACGGCCGCGTCGGGCACGCACGTGTGCCTCCGCGGAGTGCGCGGAGACGCTATCTGGTCGGCCATCGACAACGGTGTCGATCACCTTGCCGGCGCGCCGACGGTGCTGACCACTCTTGCCACTGCCGCAGAGGCGCATTCGCTCGACAGACCCCTGACCATCGTCACGGCGGGCGCTCCACCGAGTCCGACGATCATCAGCAAGATCCGAGCGCTGGGAGCGACGCTCGTACACGTGTACGGCCTCACCGAGACCTACGGTCCGTACTCGGTGTGCGAGGCGAAACAGGAATGGCTCGAATTGGACGCCGACGACCAGGCTCAGCGCTTGGCTCGACAGGGAGTCGGCATGCTCACTGCCGACCGTTTGCGCGTGGTGCGAGACAAGCCGGATGCAGGCGGAACGTTGATCGACGTCGAACCCGACGGCGTCGAAATGGGTGAGATCGTCATGCGCGGCAACAACGTCATGAAGGGGTACTACGACGACGCAGCCGGTACGACGCAGGCCTTCGCGGGCGGCTGGTTCCATTCAGGAGATCTCGGGGTGATGCATCCCGACGGCTACGTTCAGCTGCTCGATCGTGCCAAGGACGTCGTCATTTCCGGCGGCGAGAACATCTCGACGATCGAGGTCGAACAGGCACTTGCCAGCCACCCAGCCGTCGCCGATGTGGCGGTCATCGGAGTGCCGGACGACAAATGGGGAGAGCGACCGAAGGCATTCGTGGTGCTGGTGCCGGGTGCGGACGCCTCCGAGGCAGAGCTCGTGTCGCACGTGAAATCGGCTATCGCGTCGTACAAAGCCCCGCGCGCAGTCGAATTCATCGTCGAGTTGCCGAAGACATCGACCGGCAAGATCCGAAAGAAGGAGTTGCGCGACGCCGAGTGGGGCACGTCCACGTCGAAGATCAACGGGTAGCCCGGAAGGTCAGGCCATCTGCACACCAGCGATTTCGGTGACGCCGCCCTTGCCATCGAACGACAACTGCCGAAAGGCCACCTTCTCGACGAAGAACCTGTCGTGACTCACCAGAATCACCGCACCGGGAAACGCCATCAAGGCGCGTTCGAGTACCTGAGTGCTCTGCAGGTCGAGATGGTTGGTGGGCTCGTCGAGCACGATGACGCCTGCGCCGAACAGTAGGCACTGAGCCAGGGCAACGCGCGCTTTCTGGCCTCCGGACAGAACTCCGATCTTCGACTTGAGATCCAGCTCGGAGAACTGCAGCAGCGTCAGGAAGCGGTGCACTTCCTTCTTCGTTGCCGTGAGTGCGAGACTGCCCGGCATTGCGTTGACCGAATGCGACACGGTGTCGTCGAGATCGAGATCGGCCAGCACCTGGTTGTAGTAGATGAACGACGGAGCCTTGGTCTTCCATTTGATCTTGCCGTCGTCCGGTTGCTCGGCACCGACGAGGATGTCCACCAGAGTGGTCTTTCCACATCCGTTGGGTCCGGTGATGGCAATGCGGTCGCCGCGGTGCACGGTGAACGAGATGTTCTCGAAGAGTCGTTGCTCGCCATAGCTTTTGGAGATCCCCGTGATCTCGGCCAGGTTGTCGTGCACGTGCAGTCCGCCGTAGATTGCAGTGACCACTGTGTCGACCGGGCGCGGACTCTTGCTCTTCTTGATGTTCGCCAGCCGACGCTTGAGCACCCCGCTGGGGTTCTTCACGGCTTCCTTGCGATCGCTGATCGCTTCCTGCTCGTAGGCCAGCAATTGTTGTTCGTTGCTGAACTCACGTTCGAGGTTCTTGAGCCTGAACTGCTTCTGCTGAACGTATTCCGAATAGCTTCCGTCGTACGTCTGCAGGTGATGGTTCTCGATTTCGACGATGCTGGTGACGACCTGCTCGAGAAACGCACGGTCGTGCGAGACGACGAGGAGCGCACCGCGGAAGTCACGTAGCCACCGTTCGAGCCAGGCGATTCCGGCAACGTCGAGGAAGTTGGTCGGCTCGTCGAGCAGCAGGACGTCGGGTGCCTCGATCAGGATCTTGGCCAGCGCGGCGCGGTTGCGCCAACCACCCGACAGTCGATCGACGGGTAGCTCACGTCGTTCGGCGTTGAATCCGAGCATCGACAGCACCGTGTCGATCTGCTGGTGGTAGGTCCAACCGCCGCTGTTCTCCATGGCGTCGAGCAGTTCGGCTTGCCGATCGACGAGCTTGTACATCTGCTTCTCGTCGAGATCACCGCCGAGTGCTGCCTCGACTTCGGCCAACTCGACCTCGATCGCGTGGACAGCGACGAAAAGCGATTCGAGCTCCGCTTGGATGCTGCGATCGCCGTCGAGTTCCGAGAACTGTGAGAAGTACCCGATTCGTGCGCCCTCGGTGACATCGACGGTTCCGGAATCGGGCGTCTCACGCCCGAGAAGGAGCTGCAGCAGGGTGGTCTTGCCCGTGCCGTTGCGGCCGATCAGACCGATGCGATCGCCGTCAGCGAGACGAAAGAACACCTCGCGCAACATCACCTTCTGGTCGTATCCCTTGGCGACGTCGTTCAAGCGGATCCAGCTCAAGCGTTCACTTCTCCTGAAAAAACGGGTCCGCTGAGTCGTCGAACCGGGCCAGCTCACTGTAGCCGGGCTGGAGCCGTCGCCATCCCCGTCGTCCGCCTGATCGGCTCCCCTACTTCGAATGACCGACGCCGATCGGAGGCACATATCCAGAACCGAGGGGCTGATTCACACCTCGCCGTCGGCCACACTCATCGGTCGGTGATGGTCGCGAGCGAATCGACAGGCGGGGAGACCACCACGGGATCGCGGCCGGACCACAAATCCAGCACGGCCTTGGGACGCGCCAACAACTCTCGCGCGTAATTACGCACCACCGCAAGGGTATTGCAGTCGATGCACTCCGCCGTGACCCCATCGACGTCGAGGTCCATGTCCTCGCACAACGCTACTGCTCGCGATACATGAAGGGGTTGGCTGATGATGAGTCCGCGTTCGACCCCGAAGGTCTCTTTCGCCCGTGCGCAGGTGTCGTAAGTGTCGATGCCGTGATCGTCTCCGATGATCACCGCAGGATCGATTCCGTGCTCGATCAGATAGTCGGTCATCGCTTGAATCTCGTTGCCCGAGTTACCGTCTGCATCACCGGAAACCAAAATTGCCTTGATCTTCCCCGCCGCCATCAACGCAATCGCAGTGTCGAGACGTCCGGAGAGAAATCGCATCGGCTTGCCGTCGCGCACCTGTGCACCGAGGACGATGGCCACCGGTGCGTCCGGCGCATCCTCGACGTCGTAGACCTTCCCCGCCGTCGTGTATGCCACCCACCCGGCCGATGCCAGAACGACGGCCACCAGGGCTGCGACCACCGCGCAGAAGACACGAACGAGTCGCCCGGCCAATCCTCGGGGCTTCGATACGGTACTCATGATCTCGTTTCGTCGGTGGGAAGAAACCTCAAGCTAACCCACCAATACGGAGTCCGAGCGTCCCCGAAGCGCACCCATACCGATTCCACAGTGATCCCTCAGAGCCCGCCCCTGCTTGATTGCACTGTTCGGACACGGAGTACCGTTCGATCAGTGAATCCGCTGCTGACCTCTCGACGCTATGTCGACTTGCGTCTGCAAGCCAGCGCTACCTGTTGACGGTTCTCTAGACCGCATCCCCTCCGCTCGGCCGATCGGCCGGCGAGTATTTCTGTCGTCCATCCTCGGCGACACCTCTCCTTTTCGAAAGGCATATCCATGTCTGCGCCCAGCGCTACCCGAACGCGCCGTGTCCCTACCTGGGCAACCGCGTTCGGTCCACAGATCGTTGCCGGTCTCGTCCTCGGTGTCGTATTCGGACTCATCGCCCGGTCGATGCCCGATGCTGCAGACGGCAACGAGAACTGGTTGGTCGGCACGCTGTCGACCATCGGTTCGAGCTACGTCAAACTGCTCACCGTCGCGGTGATCCCGCTGGTGTTCACCGCAATTGTCAGTTCGATCGCCAACCTGCGCGAAGTCACCAATGCCGCGCGTCTCGCCATTCAGACGCTGTGGTGGTTCGCCATCACGGCATTCATCGCCGTCATCATCGGCATCGTGATCGGGTTGGTCGCGCAGCCCGGTTCGCGTACCAGCGCAGGTGCCGATTCGGCGGGCGATCCGTCGAGTGTCGGATCGTGGTGGTCGTTCCTCACCGGACTGGTACCGAACAACTTTCTCGCACTCGGCGCGAAGACCACTGTCGCCGAGAGCGGCACCGCAACCACATCATTGAGCTTCAACATCTTGCAGTTGCTGGTCATCGCCGCTGCCATCGGTATCGCAGCGCTCAAGGTCGGCAAGAAGGCCGAGCCGTTCCTCGCGTTCAACGCGTCGCTGTTGGCCATCGTGCAGAAGGTTCTGTGGTGGATCATTCGCCTCGCGCCGATCGGCACCGCCGCACTCATCGGCAACGCGGTGGCGACCTACGGCTGGGATGCCATCGGCTCGCTCGGCGTCTTCACCGTGTCGATCTACGTCGGTCTGGCTGTGGTGTTCTTCGTGATATACCCGGTGATCGTTCGCGCACATGGACTTTCGGTACGCAACTTCTACTCGGGAGTGTGGCCTGCCACCCAGCTGGGCTTCGTTTCGCGTTCGTCGATCGGAACCCTGCCACTGACCGAACGCGTCACCGAACGTAACCTCGGAGTCCCGCGGGAGTACGCGTCGTTCGCTGTTCCTCTCGGGGCGACGACCAAGATGGACGGTTGCGCGGCAATCTATCCCGCGATCGCGGCACTGTTCGTCGCTCAGTTCTACGGCATCGATCTGACCATCACCGACTACCTGCTGATCATCGTGGTGTCCGTGATCGGTTCTGCAGCAACGGCAGGAACAACAGGTGCGACGGTGATGCTCACCCTCACGCTGTCGACCCTCGGATTGCCGTTGGCCGGCGTCGGTCTGCTGCTCGCAGTGGAGCCGATCGTGGACATGGGTCGCACCGCAGTCAACGTCACCGGTCAGGCATTGGTGCCGACCATCGTTGCCAAGCGCGAAGGAATTCTCGACCTCGAGCGCTACAACGCTCCGCGGAACGGCGATCCCTTCGTCGACGAGGAAGCGGAAGTGAAACTGGCCCGCTAGCAGCGTATTTCGAACGATCGATCCCGACGACCGAGCAACTGGGTCGTCGGGATCTTTCGTCTATCTCGGCGGGGACAGCGCCTCTACGGTGGCGGCAGTCGCGATATCCGTGGCCTCGACACTCGCGAAATAGTGTTGAAAGAACTCCCGCATCGTCTTGACGATCTCGATCTGCTGCTCGATCGCAAAGCGCGCGGAGCCCTCCTCGGCCACCGCGAGGCGATGAAATTTGGCTTGAAGTTGTTGGGCTGAGTCCAAGTCACCCCAAGACTGCGGCCAAGCAAGCGAAGTCGTCATTTCGAGCATCCGGTCGAGCTTCGTCAGATACTCGGCGCAAACAGCGTCGCAGCGAGCGGCGACTCCTGGTTCGACATCGAGTTCGCCCGCGACCGCCTGATCTCGGAGTGAACGCCAGTGGCCGAGATTGTGGTTCAGCCCGTACGGCTCCATTGTTTTCAGTGTCCTATCTAGGTCGGAAAGAACGGTTCCAAATCAGCTGCATGACGATTGACTTCGGTGCACGGTTCACCCTCCAGGTCGCGTGAACCCTTCTTTTGAAGGTCGAGCACGATCAGACCGTCATCCGTGTTCAGAGCGACTGCGCAACCGAGGAACTGCATCTCGTCGGCATGGCGCAGTTGGGTGGCGGTGCGCTCGGACAGTTTCAAGTCCACCCCGCGCACGAACGAGGGGCTGAGCAGCAATTCGTCGATGGACTCCAGCGATGACAAGACAGCAACGTAGTACCAGCTTTTCTGCGCGACCCCATCCCAGGTACAGCCCTTCCAGCCGGGGTACGTCGTGATGCCCGCGAAGTCCGGTCGCTCGGTGCTGACGTCCAATCCACTTGCGGTCACGGCAGATTTGGGGATGGTGCAGGGGTCGAATGGCTCCGGGCCGGCTGCCACCGTCGTCGATTCCGGCGAAGAGGATTCACTGGCGGCGGGTGTTCCCTGCGTCGATCCCGTGCAACCCGCCAACACCAGGGCCGAAGCACACACCGCCGCGAACCGCCGCCCACCCATTACCCGCATTCGTTCAACCTCTCGACACAGACGTCACTGAGAGGTTGGACGCGAGGGGCACCCGATCGGTTCCCTATACGCGCTGCGAGGCCTTGATCTTCTGCGACTCGACCGCGTGAACACTCCTACGCTCCGCCGCCCACACCCACAGGGCCAGCGATATCAGCGCGATCACTTCGGCGACGACGAGCACTCGCTCCACGTAACCGAGGGTGACCACCCGGTACCAGGGTCGCGGGCCGGTGGCACCGGCGACCAGTGCGTAAACGATGGGCAGCAACGTCACGACCGACAGCATGCTCAGTCCCAGAGTGATCCGGGCCCGAGCCGCCCACACGGCGTCACGAATCCAAGGACGGGAGAAGAGAAAGACGGCTACCGGGATGCTGACGAACGCCACAGCCGCACCGAGTCGGTGAATCGTCCCGCCGACGCTCAGCGACGCGTCGTTGGACCAATCCTGTTTCGGCACCGCGACGACGGCCACGAGTCCCACGGTCCACAGAGTCAGGCAGATCGACGCGGCCGATGTGGGCCGAGTGAGTCGATGCCGAAGTGCGGCCGCAAGAGTGAGTGCCGAACCGAAGGCGAGCAGGACGACCCCGATCGAGAACACCCATTGCTGCGCACCGAGTCCGTATTCGCTGATCGTGCGGCGCAAGTGCGAGGGCGTCTGCAAAGCGGTGTACAGATCGAGAACCAGCACCACCAGCGCACCCAACACGATCAACAGAGCGCCGATCCTGGCCGGTCGAATCTGCACCTTGTCTCCACCCTCCGGGACGACGTCGATCGCCGTCCACACTCCATGTTGCCCGAAGAACCGATCTACATCCCTTGACCGAGGCTGTAGCGTCGAATAACGTACAACCACATGGTTGTAGATCAGCTGGATGACGTCGGCATCGATCGCCTCTTCCAGGCATTCGCAGACACGACGCGTCGTGACATCGTCGCGAAGGTCACTGTCGGCGAGCAGTCGGTCTCTGAGTTGGCTTCCCACTACGCCATGAGTTTCGCCGCCGTACAGAAACACGTCGCAGTTCTCGAACGCGCTGCGGTGATCACGAAACAGAGGCGCGGCAGGGAGCAGATCGTGCGAGTTCGATTGGAGACCATCGCCCGAGCCCGCGCCTTGCTCGACGGATACGAAGAAATCTGGCGAGATCGCGTCGGGAGGATCGACGAACTTCTTTCCCAGGACGAGAAAGGCTGAATCATGCCGTTCATCAGCTCACACAAGGATGCAGAAAACTTGACCATGACCGTGGTCGCGGAGTTCGACGCGAAAGTAGAACGCGTCTGGCAGATCTGGGAGGACCCCCGTCAGCTCGAACGGTGGTGGGGTCCGCCGACATGGCCTGCGACATTCGTCTCCCACGACTTCGTTCCGGGCGGCAAGGCGTCGTACTACATGTCCGGGCCCGACGGCGAAAAGGCCGCTGGCTGGTGGCTTTTCACCGATATTTCAGCTCCGACCACGCTGTCCTTCGACGACGGGTTCGCCGACGATTCCGGCAACCCGTCGTCGACGCTGCCCGTCACGCACGCCGTGGTAACTCTCGAGGACGTCGACGGCAGAACGCGCATGACCATCCGGTCTCGATTCGACAGCCTGAGCCAGCTCGAAGAACTGGTCGCGATGGGCATGGAGGAAGGCATGGCGTCGGCAATCGGTCAGATCGACGCCGTCGTCGCCGAGTGATCGTCGTGCGTGGAAACTCGACCCCTGCTACGAGTTTCCGTGCACCTGCGGCGCAGCCGCTCTACTCGGGAACGGAGCTGACGGTGAACGGCTCGACGGGCTCTCCCCCACGCTTGTCGAACTGACTGTTGACCACGAGCAGTCGATCGTCCACTGCCGCAACGGTTGTGGGGTAGGCGAACGATGCATCGGTGATCTCACCGGTGACCGCGCCGGTTCTGCCGTCGTCATCGAGGTCGACCTTGGCGATGAGCCCGTCACGATTGCGGACGACGTACAAGGTGTCGTCGTCCATTTCGAGGCCGTCGCCGTTGGTCAGGGTCGCGCCGCCGAGGTCCACCTGCGTGACCTCTTTCGAGGTCTTGTCGATTCGATAGAGGTTGCCGGTACTGGACTGCACGACGATCAACGCCGATTCGTCGTCGTTCTCGACGATGCCGTTCGCGTTGAAGCCCTCCCCGTACGCGAACGGAGTGCCGTCGAAGCTCACGAACGTCTCCAACGGAGCGTCCTGCGTTCCGGCCGTCATCTGCTCGACGGGAATGCGGTACAACGCCGGGCTGCGTGAGTCCGTGATGTAGGCATCACCGTTGTCGGCAATGGCGACGTCGTTGAGGAATGTCGCATCGGTGCCGAGACCGTTGGTGAACGTTCCGATCAGATCACCGGAATCGGCGTCGTACACCCACACCTTGCCGGTGGCCCCACCGGCGATCACCAAGTAGTCGGCGCGATCGTCGTCGTCGGTCACGTCGATTCCGGCAGCCGCGGTGCGTCCGTCCGCGCCGCCGGGCAGGAACACCGAGACGTCCGGGGAGCCGACGGTTCCGCGGAACACCGCGCCATCGGATGTGGACGTCACATAGAACGTGTCGTCCGCGGCCGTGATGCCCTCGGGGAACACTCCACTGCCGGGCAGGTTGTAGACCGTCGCCGAGCTCGAATTCGGAGATGTCGACGCAGGCGTGGACGAATTGCTCGTCGTGGCCGGTGCCGGATCGGGCGAGTCCGAGGACCCGCAGGCACCCAGAAACAGTGTGGCGACGGCAACAGCGGGGGCTACTCGGGAGACTCGGTTCACACCGTCGAGTGTTCCATATGTCTCAATCTCCGAGCATTTCGCCTGGTGAGCAGATTTCAGGCCTATCAGTTTCGTACTGTCGTAGTCATGAGTGCCTCCTCCTCCCTTGCCGCAGCCGACAGCGACCTCGGAGGGATCGCCGGATGGGCAGTGAGTCTGATGGAGGCCATCGGTGGCCCCGGCGCAGGAATTGCGGTGGCCGCCGAGAACTTCTTCCCGCCGCTGCCGAGCGAGATCATCCTGCCGCTGGCGGGCTTCACCGCATCCCAGGGCGGGATGACTCTGCTGAGTGCGCTGTTCTGGACGACGGCCGGATCGGTACTCGGCGCACTGGTTCTGTACTGGCTCGGCGTCAAACTCGGACGCGACCGGATGTACGCCATCGTCGATCGGATGCCCTTCGTCGGAACCGACGATCTGACCAAGGCCGAGGATTGGTTCGCCCGCCACGGACGGTCGGCGGTGTTCTTCGGCCGCATGATCCCGATGGTCCGTTCGGGCATATCCATCCCGGCCGGAGTCTCCCGGATGCCGGTTCTGCAATTCCTGCTGTACACCACCCTCGGCAGCCTGATCTGGAACTCGATCTTCGTGCTTGCCGGCTATTTCCTCGGCGAGAACTGGCACTACGTGGAGAGCTACGCGTCGGTGTTCCAGTACGTCGTCATCGGCATCGTGGTCGCGCTGATCGGCTGGTTCGTGGTCAAGAAGGTGCGGTCCCGCCGCGTCGAGGTGCAGTGACTGCTCACAGATCGTCGATGTCGATGAACCCGTCCTGCAGCGCACGCACCAGCAACGTCGCTTTGGTCGGCGCCGTTCGTCCCACTGCCGTGTACTTCGCTCTGATGCGAGTCAGGTGTGTGTTGACGGTTCCCATCGAGAGATAGAGCGAGCGCGATGCCTCCGCTTTGGAATCCGAGATGAGCCATGCGGTGAGAACCTCGATTTCACGAGCGCTGAGCCGTGGGTCGGGGGCATCGCCGATGCGGATGTCGAGCACTGTCATGAAGATCCTCGTTTTCGGGCGTCACCGCTGTCCCGGTGGCGCTGACACGGCCAATGACACAGCACTCGCTCCGCTGCGTCACTCCAAGGAATGACCGAGGTTGCTCTCACCCGAGAGTGAACACTGTCACCTGCGCCGTCACAGTGGGCCTCACCTCGGTAAAGTCCGCCACTATGACCGAGCTCGACGCGACCGCCGCCCACTTCGTCGAGGCGGGTGTCACACTGTTGGTCACCCATCCGCAGAAGATTCTCGAACGCGGATTACGTATCGAAGACGTCGTTCACGAGGCCGACTCGTCGACGGCAACGTTCTTCCGCAAGTTCAGCACCAAATCCGACTTTCTCGCCACGGTCGTCGAACATTTGTCTCGAACTCCTCCACCCACCGACGTTCACGAGACTGTTCGCACCCAGATGACGGACAGCGGTGCGTCGATTCGCGCGACGGTGACTGCGCTTGTTGCGCGTTACTTCCCGGCGATCGTCGACCGGAGGAGCATCACCGAGTCTCTTCTCGATCTTGTTTTCAGCGGGCCGACTTCCGGGGCCCTCGCCGGAAGCTACCGCGTTCGAGACGATGCCGTACTCGAGGCATTCGAGGCACTGTTCGATCCCGACGGTGGAGCCTTTCGCCGTCCCTTCACGGCCCGATCGTTCGCCATGACAGTCAATGCTGTCGTCGACGGTTTTCGCATCCGCAGTCAGGTGGACGCCTCCTCCGTATCTCCCGATGTGATGTCCGACGCGGTGCTGGCCTTCCTCGGGGCCGTCGTCGACACGTCCGGACATCATCAGCACCTCGACGACGTCGTGCGGGATGTCGGAACACCGGTCGAGGAGCGGCCGCTTCCTCGCGATCCGCGTGCCGCGATCGTCACCGCGGCGCGCGACGAGTTCGGTAAGCGTGGGTACTTCATGACGCGTATGGACGACGTCGCCGATATCGCCGGAGTGCCGAGGGCAGCATGCAAGACTCTGTTTCCGACCAAGCCGTCCGTCATCGTTGCGGCACTGCAGAGCCGGGTCGATCGTCTCCGTGAGTCGGTGGCCGACGACCAACTGCTCGGCCTCGACGAGCTCACGATTCTGCAGAATCACATGCTGCGGTGCGCGCAACTCGCCTCCGAAGAACTCGAATTCATGGACGCTCTCCTCGTCGCCGTCGCCCACGACACTTACGGCGAGCCGGAGGGACTGATCTCGATCAAGGAGAAGCTCAACCTGCCGGCGATCATCGCACCGGTCATCGCGCGAGGGCAGGACACCGGCATCTTCCGAAAGAGCTCGAGCCCAGTCGATCTCGCGGCAGGCATTACCAACACTCTGCTGATGCGGTGTTTCACCCGACGACAGAACAGCCCGCAGGACAACGCGACGTTCGTCGGTGAACTCCTCCTCGACGGACTCAGTGCGCGCTGAGCATCGACCGCGTGCCATCGGGTCCCGCTGGATTTCTCCGGCGAACCGGTCGGGTGCAGTGAGGATCTCGTCTGCCTGCCACACCCACCTCGATTAGCAAAACGAATGGTATGAATATTGCGCGACGTTCGTCGCAATGGTGACGAACGGAGCGAGGGCGATGGACGAGGACACGCAGCCCACCGAACGCAACCATTCTGCGCTGCTGACCACACTCGTCCTGACGTCGATCGTGGCACTCGGCGTGGTCGCAGCGGGATTGACCGCTCCAGCCGAAGAGCCTGAATTGACTTCCCTACCAACAACATCGGCGACTCCCGTTCCGGAGCCCCCGCAACCTGAGTACGTGGTGGTCACCCCGGAAGTCGACGCGTCGGCGAGCATCCCGGGGTGCGATACCGTCGAGCCTCCGAGCGAATCCTCGTACTTCGGCATCGCCACGATGGGCGACGAGTCGTACGACAATCCAGCCGCCCCCTGGTACGACGGACCCAGAGCTCACCTCATGTCCGAGGCGTTGATGGCAGCGCTTCCCGCCGAGATCTCATCGACAAGGTCCTTGTACTTCGGCCCGATACCCGCGTCGGACGAATCTCAGGATTTCGTCCTCGACTCGGCGCATGCATCCGCCCCACTGGCTGCGGGTGGCGGGTCCGACTATCTCAGTGTTTCTGTCGGCCCGGCAGACTCGGCCGAACCACCACCGTGTGTGGCAGGACAAGTGGACGAGCGACGGAGTCTTTCGGACGGAACGGTGCTGGACGCCGACGACACGTGGCGCGAAACCAACGGTCAGCGGTCCTACTCCCGGACGGCCACCGCGTACACCCCGGACAACACTGTCGTGTCTGCCTCCGTCTCGGGCGGGAACGACCCGGACACGTTGACACTGACGCTCGACGACCTGGTCCGAATAGCCACCGATCCTGCGCTCAGAATCACTGCTCCCGTCCCTGCGGGAACACCGGGCAATGTCACCGACTGCTACGGCGGCTGGGACGACTCACCGACGGCCTCGTTCTCTCGCGACGAGACTCGAAGGCTCAACGACGCCTTACGCCGAGCCGACGTGGCAGCTCTAGCACCGACTCCACCCCTCGGCGCACTGCACACCAGTGACTTCGGTTCCGGGCTCTGTCAGACGGTGAACAGCACTGCCGGGCAACTCACGATCAGCGTTACTCGGGCCACGTCTGATATCGAATCCGATTCGACGACAACGGAGGAACCCCAGCTTCTGTCACCGAACGAGTACGGGACAGGGTCCTCGGTCTTCGTCGTCACGCCGTCAGGGCTCGAGATCGCGGTGTCGACGGACCGACCGACGGCGGATCCAGCATTGCTCGAGAATCTGGCGAACACACCAGGATTGGACCTTCCATGACGCGATGGAACGAGACGACGAAATTGGTCGTTGCGGCGGTCGTCACGACGCTGTCGGTCGGTGCTGCGGTAGTCGTTGTGGCACAGGACCGATCGACGACCATCAAGAAGATCACGGACTCCTCGGACGACGCGCCGGGGTTGGCGTGGGCCGTCGACGCGGCGGACATGGGGCTCGAGGGAGCTACCTTCGCCTCTCCGCGTACCGGTTCCATGTATGCGTGGGGTCTCGGCTCGATAGTGATCGGCGGTACAGCTCTCACACTGGCCGTGGTGTCCTCGGAATCCGGCAACGACGAGGCAGTCATGGTCGGAATCGACACCACGGACGGCACAGTTCTGTGGAAGACCCCGGCCCCGGACCTAGCGGCGTGCGCCGACGAGCCGCTCGACGGACAGCTCGTCTGCCACCAGCCCACCTGGGGCGAGACTCCCGGCTACGTCACCTTCGATCCGGCCACCGGCGAATCGCGAAACTACCCTACTGATCTCGATCTTTTCGCCGTCACCGTCGCAAACGATCGCGTGTACACGACATCGGGCGACCTAGAGGGCAACGATGTTCTGCTGCACCGCGGAACGCTGGAGAATCCGAGCGCAGAGTGGACGGTTCCGCTGCACGCGTGGGCCGGTTGGGAAGACGACTACGCCACCGCACTGAAGGTCGATGACGACATCGGAACCTTCGACGTCGGGGGCGGTTTCTCCACGTTCGACGCCGCGACCGGCCGACAACTCTGGAAGACGGACAGCCTCGAGGATTGCCTCGGAGCCGTGAGACGCACCGCAGGCGACCTGGCCATTGCATCGGTGCAAGATTGCGAAGGTACGGGTTCGGAATCGAAAGGGTCGGTCGCCTTCCGACTGGACGGCACGGTCCTCGCACGGTCGGACAGTCCTGTCGTACAACAGCCTTCACTGGACGAGCCCACCGACACGTCGATCCCGATCGTTCTCGGCGATACGGCCTTCGATCGCACCACAGGTGAGCAACTGTGGCGCGACGACGCCTTGTCGTACGACTTCCCCGGAGACGAACTCAACGAGCCCCGCACGTACGCCACTCTGAAGTACGTGATCGGCCATGTCGGGTTGCTGCAGGCATCCAACGGCACCACAGCGCTCGATCTGCGAGACGGCGAGCATCTGTGGCAGGCCGGGCTGACCGGCAGCATCATCGGGCGCGACGGTGATCTGATGTTGACCTCGGCCGGCACGGATCTGTCCGCGGTCGACGTGACCACCGGTGAGACCGAGTGGACTGCGTCGACGTCGATGATGTTTCCCGATGACGAATCGATGAGCTTCGAGATGCTGGTCGACGCCGCCGAGGGCAGCTATCTGGTGCAGTCGGGCACCAAACTGGCGATGCTGCAACCACTCCCCTGAATCAGTCCTTCGGAACGCGGTACCGGCCACCTTTGACGACGAACACCACGTATCCCAGAATGGCCAGCACGTACAGCGCCGTCGGTACCGCGAGAACCCAGACGCTGACGGAGTCGCCTGTGGTCGCGCCCGCAACGCCGGTGATCCAGGCGAAGAGCAATGCCGTTGCTGCGCCGATCCACTCGAGGTCCTCGGCCATCTTCCGGTTCAGCTCCGGTCGATTCTCGGCGGCAGTCCAGTACTCGTGCATCTTTCGACTCGGCAGATTCACCATGGACGCCGGAACCTTGGGCAACCACCAACCGATACTCGCGAACAACCCGATCATCGCGAATCCGATGCCGCCCATCGTGAGCAGGAAGGACAGCTTCGACTCCATGCGATCGACCTGACCGGACGCGTCGAAGTGCGCGGGAACTCGATCCCCCGCGGTGACGGCGACCCAGATCAGAGCAACGATGAACACCAGAGTTGACAGCAGCAGGGCCGCACGCGAAAGCTTCATCGAAGTCCACATTAGTGCCTCCAGCATCGGTGTGGTGCCGTGGCTCCGGGGCTTCCGCTCCCGTGTCACGGAAGGCACTTGTCCGCACCACTGCCGGAGGCACCGATGCCCAACAACGAGTTCGGGGACTTCCAGACCGCTATCGAGTTGGCACGTGCGTTGGTCAGCACCCTGCCTCGAACGGCGTGGACCCGCGTCCTCGAACCCACGTGCGGTGTCGGGAACTTCCTGTCGGCCATCGGGGAGCGTCATCCCGATGCAGAACGTGTCGGAATCGAGGTGCAACCCGAGTACGCCGCGGCCGCATCGGCATTCGGCCGAGTGATCACCGCCTCGATTTTCGATTTCGACCTTGCACGCGACATCGCATGGACATCTGCGACCGGCCCGACTCTCGTCGTCGGCAACCCACCATGGGTGACCAATTCTCAGCTCTCGGTTCTGGGCTCGAGCAACAGACCGGCTCGCGCGAACACCGAGAACGCGCGCGGAATAGATGCGATCACCGGAAGCTCCAATTTCGACATCGCAGAATTCATTTGGATCAAGCTCCTCGCCGAGTTCAGCGATAGACCGGTGACCATCGCGATGATCTGCAAGACCCAGGTTGCTAGAAACGTGCTGTTGCACTGCGCTCGGCAGCAGCTTCCGGTGACCGGTTCGAGTCTACGAATGATCGATGCGAAGAAGTGGTTCGACGCAGGGGTCGACGCCTGCTGGTTCACCGTGGAACTCGGGCCGGGTAAGACCGACTACACCGCGGCGACCTATCCGAGCATCGTTGCGTCACAACCGGACAACAGAATCGGGGTCATCGACGTCCAACTCGTCGCGAACGTCGATGCGTACCAGCGCAGCAAGCAGTTCGATGGCATCAGTTCACTGATGTGGCGGCAGGGCATCAAACACGACGCGTCTGCCGTCATGGAACTGACCGAGAACGACGGTCCACGAACCAAACTCGGAGCTTCGGTGGACGTCGAGAGCGAGTTCCTGTTTCCACTGTTCAAGTGCACCGATGTCTACCGCGGTAAGCTCACCGAAGTATCGCGGTGGATGATCGTTCCGCAGTCGCATACCGGTGACGACACCGCGCAGTTGGCGGACAGCGCGCCGAAGCTGTGGAAGTACCTGACCGACAACGCGGGTGCTCTCGATGGCCGAAAGTCGTCGATCTACCGCAACAGGGCGCGCTTCTGCATCTTCGGAGTGGGGCCGTACACGTTTGCGCCCTACAAGATCGCGATCTCCGGATTCCACAAGGTTCCGCAGTTCAGAATGATCGGCCCCTACGACGGCAGACCTGCGGTGTTCGACGATGCCACCTATCTCCTTCCGTTCGAGGACCCAGCGGCCTGCGCGGTTGCCCATGCGCTGTTGACCGGCCAGGAGGCCACGGATCTCATTGCTGCACTGGCTTTTTGGGACAGCAAACGACCGGTGACGAAGAAGCTGTTGCAACGCATCGACCTGAGCGCCATCGCACGTGCAACCGACCGGCGCGCCCTGCGGGACCGGGCGCGAGCCGTGCACCAGGACAGCAGCTCGATCGATCAGGCGATCGACAACTTCACAGATCCGACTTGATCGTTTCGGCAAATCGGTCGAGGAATGCGTCGTTGCGTTTGTAGTGCACCCAGGGACCGATCTTGGTGCTTGTCACCAGCTGCGCGCGTTGCAGCACGGCCATGTACTGCGAGGCGGTGGATTGAGACACGCCCGCCCTCGACTGAATGTGCTTGAGGCACACTCCCACATCTTCGGCCGGCTCGAGCTGCGGCGGAAAATCGCTCGGGTCCTTGAGCCACTGCATGATCGCCAATCTCGCGGGGTTGCTCAGCGCACCGAACACTGCTGCGAGCTCCGCGGGGTCCAGTTCGTCAGCCACCCTCGAAGCTTACTCCGATATCGCGATATCCCGATATGTGGTCTACTTGAGGCATCGCAATATCGCGATATCGAGATTGGAGTAGGTCATGTCACGCGTAGCAGTAGTAGTGGGAGCCAACGGAGTGATCGGCGGCAACTTGGTCGATCACCTGCAACGGACGGGCGAGTGGGACATCGTCGGGCTGTCACGCCGAGGTGGTACGGACGCCGGACGCGTCCGGCACATCGCGGTGGATCTGCTCGACGCCGACGAGACCCACCGTCGACTGGCGGAGCTGACCGACGTCACACACATCTTCTACGCCGCTTACCAGGAGAGACCGAGCTGGGCCGAACTCGTCGCCCCCAATCTCGCGATGCTCGTCAACGTGGTCACGGCCGTCGAGGAGAGCTCACCGGACCTCGAGCACGTGAGCCTGATGCAGGGCTACAAGGTGTACGGCGCGCACCTGGGCCCTTTCAAAACCCCGGCGCGAGAATCGGATCCGCCGCACATGCCGCCCGAGTTCAACGTCGATCAGCAGCAGTTTCTCGAGGCGCGGCAACTCGGTAAGCGGTGGACGTGGTCGGCGATCCGGCCGTCGGTGGTGTGCGGTGTCGCGCTGGGCAACCCGATGAATCTGGCCACCGTCATCGCCGTGTACGCCACCATGTGCAAGAAACTGGGCGTCCCCATGCGGTTTCCGGGCAAGCCCGGTGCCTTCGACGCACTGCTCGAGATGACAGATGCATCGTTGCTCGCCGAGGCGACAGTATGGGCGGCCACCACGCCGAGCTGCGCCAACCAGGCGTTCAACATCACCAACGGCGATCTGTTTCGCTGGAGCGACATGTGGCCGCGTGTCGCGGGTCTTTTCGACCTCGATACCGCAACTCCCCTACCGATGTCCTTGGCAGATGTCATGGCAGACAAGGAACCGCTGTGGAATTCGATCGTCGCCGAGAACGGGCTGCAGAAGATTCCGTATTCCGACGTATCGTCCTGGGCCTTCGGCGATTTCGTGTTCGCGTGGGACTACGACGTCCTTGCCGACGGTTCCAAAGCGCGTCGACTGGGTTTTCACCGTTTCGTCGACACCGAGGCGATGTTCGCCGAGATAGTCGCCGAGCTACGTCGCCAGCGAATCATTCCGTGAGGGAGCCACCCTGCGTACCGCCCGAGTGGGCCGGATAGTTTGAATCGGCACGAACGACGATAGAGACCTACGGGAGAACAATGCATCCGTTCGACACAGCAGTCGCCCTCGAGACCGTCGGCGACGGCACGTATCGCGGCAGGACATCACCGCCGTACAACAACATGGTCGGCCCGTTCGGTGGCATCACTGCTGCGACGTTCATCCGAGCCATCGAACGGCATCCGGAATGCCTCGGATCACCGGTCTCGCTGACGGTCAACTTCGCCGGTCCGGTGGCCGAGGGCGAATTCGAGATCTCGGCGCGCGCCGTGCGAACCAACCGGAGCAATCAGCACTGGTACCTCGAACTCGTCCAGGACGGTGCCGTCGCAACTACGGCTACGGCGGTGTTCGGAACCAGGCGCGAGACGTGGGACAACACCGAGGCCGTGGCACCGGCCGTCGCCTCCCCCGCCGAGACGCCCCGAGGCAACTTTCCCGACGCGATCGCCTGGGCGCAGAACTACGAGATGCGTTTCGTTGCAGGCGCTCTGAACGACCAGGAATCACCGGACTCGACCGAGACACTGTGGATCCGCGACACACCGCCACGTCCGGTGGACTTCGCTGCGCTGACCTCGCTCAGCGATGTGTTCTACCCCAGGATCTTTCAGCGCCTCGGTCGCTACGTGCCGGCCGGCACCATCTCGCTGACGATCCACTACTTCGCGACGCCCGAAGATCTCGAGCAGCACTCCGACGGGTACGTCCTCGGTACCGCACGAGCACGCCGGTTCCATCAGGGCTATTTCGATCAGACGGCAGAACTGTGGACCGAAGGTGGAACGTTGCTGGCCACGAGCCACCAGGTGGTGTACTACAAGGTCTGACCCACTCCGACCGACTGTTCCAGCACGCGCCGCACTGCTCCGCGGGCACCGCTGTCCTGAAGCGAGCGCTTGGCCCTTTGGTACGCCCCGCGTAGCCGCGGACTCGTCGCCAGATCACCGAACACGGCTGGGTTCGCCAGGAAAGCGCCGGGGTTGTCGTGATCCTCCCACGACAAACGCTGCAGGTGTTCGGCGTTCGCGTCGACCATCGGGATGTCCCCACGCTCGTGGACTCCGCACCACGCGGCGAGCACCAGCGCTCCGTGGTCGACCGATCGGTCCTGTGCCAGCCGGTCGCGGATCACCGGCAGCACGAACTTCGGGATGCGGGCGGACGCGTCGACGATCTGACGTTCGAGCGTGTCTCGCACCGCATGGCTCGAAAAACGTTGCAGCAGTTGTTCGATGTAGGTGTCGATGTCGATTCCGTCGACCGGGTCGAGCGTCGGTGCAGCCTCGGTTCGCATGTACGACGCCACGAACTCGTACAGGTCGGGACTTCCCATCACCTCGTGCACGTGGGTGTAGCCGGCGAGGATACCGAGATAGCTCAGTGCTTGGTGAGATCCGTTGAGCAGCCGCAGTTTCATGTGTTCGTACGGTGCGACGTCGGCGACGAGTTGCACTCCGACCTCGCCGAAGGGCGGTCGGCCGAACGAGAAGGTGTCTTCGACCACCCACTGCGAGAACGATTCCGACCGCACCGGCCAGCCGTCGTCGATTCCGAAGTCGCAGCGCACGTCGTCGATGACTGCGGTCGTCGTAGCAGGGGTGATGCGGTCGACCATCGAGTTGGGAAACGCGACCGATGCGTCGATCCAGTCTGCCAGGTCGGCGTCGTGCCGACGGGCGAAGGAGGTCAATGCCGTTCGGGTCACCGACCCGTTGTGGACGATGTTGTCGCACGACATCACGGTGAACGGCGGAATCCCGTGGTACCGGCGGGTGGCGAGCGCAACGGTCAGAAAGCCGAAGACACTCGACGGTATCGAGAGGTCCCGGAGATCGTCGAGCACTGCAGGATCGCTGGGCTCGAATGCACCGGTGATGTCGTCCACGCCGTAGCCCGCCTCGGTGATCGTCAGTGACACGATCATCGTGGCGGGTGAGCTGAGCACATCGAGTACCCCCTGGGGATCCTCGGGCGCGAAGACGAAATCCGCGACCGAACCGATGACCCGGGCGTCGCGTCGACCGTCCGGATCCACCGTGACCAGGGTGTAGAGGTGGTCCTGCGAGTCGAGGACGTCACCGATCTTCCTGTCTCCCGGCAACACTCCCACTCCACACAGTGCCCAGTCGAGATGGCCGGCCGCGAGAAGCCGATCGAAGTACACCGCCTGATGAGCGCGATGAAAAGCACCGACTCCGAAATGCACCACACCGCAGTGCAGTTCGTCCAAGTCGTAGTCCGGCTTCGCGACGGTCGCGGGCAGGTGTTCCAACGTCGCGCGGCGAAGCTCGGTCATGACAGGTCCTCGGGGTCGGACGAACGTGGTGAGCGGTGGCGCTCCCGGGCATGGTCTGCCACCAGGAGCACCACCGCAGCTGAAGGGGGGTTACACGTCAGGGATCAGCAGGACGACTTGTAGACGTACTGCGCGCCCTCGCCGTCGATGTTCTCGGCGGTGATGACATGGAAGCCGGTCGAGATGTCGGCGGTGACCGGCTCGTCGTTGATGGCGGCCATGGCCTGCGCGACACCGTCGGTGCCGATGGTGTCGGGCTGCTGCGCTATCAGCGCCTGCACTGTTCCCTCACGAAGCTGCTTGACCTGGGCGGGGCCTGCGTCGAACCCGACGATCTTGACCTGATCCTGCTTGCCTGCCTGCCGGACGCCCGTAGCCGTGCCCTCGGCCGCGAACGTGTTCGCGGCGAAAATTCCGACGATATCGGGGTCCTTCGCCAGAGCGGCCGAGACCAGACGAGCAGCCTCGGCCGGGTCGTTGTGGCTGTACTGGACTCCGAGGTAGTCGAATGCCGAGTTGGCCCCGACGGCTTCCTCGAAGCCGGCCACCCGGGCGTCGGCGGTGGAGATCCCGGGATCGGTGGAGATGACGAGCACCTTGCCTCCCGATGGGTTGAGCTGCTCGATGGCGCTGAACGCTTCTGCCCCACCTCCCTTGTTGTCGGACGAGATCGAGGAGACCGCGATGGACGGGTCTTCCAGGGTGGTGTCGACGAGTACGACCTTGATACCTGCTCTGGAGGCTGCCTCGAGTGGTGCCTGCATGGCGGCCACGTCGGTGGGCGCGATGAGGATTGCCGACGGCCGCGATGCGACAACCGAATCCACGATCGGCTTCTGCAGGGTGGGATCGAACTTGACCGGGCCCTGAGTGTCGACTGTGACGCCTGCGTCCTTTGCCGCAGCTTCGATTCCGCACTGCATACTGATGTAGAACTCGTCGCCACTGACGCCCTGAATGAAGGCGATGTTGTTGCTGCCGCCACCGCTTCCGGAGTCGGACGAACAACCCGCCAGGAACATGGCGGAGACCGAAGCGACACTCAGTGCAACGACGGCGGTGCGTGATGTGATCATGGTCGACTTTCTTGTAAGGGATTTGAGTAAAGGGAGTTTCGAGGCTGGCCGGAACTAGGGACTTCGAGACCAGAGTTTCTTGAGGGAGCTGGGCGATTGACCTCGGCTCGCTGCGTCACGTCGGCGCTGATCGAAGTAGACCGCTGCGATGAGGACAGCACCGACGGCGACCTGCTGCCAGAAGGGCTGGACTCCGACGATGACGAAGCCGTTCTGCAGCACGGCAGGGATGAACAGTCCCACGACGGTGCCGAACATGGTTCCGATGCCGCCGAAGAGGCTGGTTCCGCCGATGACCACTGCCGCAATGACATTGAGGTTGGTCTGCGACTGTCCGGCGATGGCGGTGGTGCCGTACTGCGACAAGGACAGAATGCCGGCCAGTCCAGCGAGAGTGCCGGAGAGTGCGTAGACCTTGACCAGGTGCATGTCCACCTTGATGCCGACGCGCCGAGCAGACTGTTCCTTGGAGCCGACGGCAAAGGTGTAGAGGCCGAACTTGGTGCGATGCAGCACGATTCCGAAGATCACCACGAGCACCAGCGCGATGCTCGAGATCAGTGGAATGGTGGTGGCCGGGAAGTTTCCGTAGCCGATGGTATCGACCAGAACCGGTGGTACGTCGCGGATGTCGACGCCGCCGGTGATGACCTGCGAGAGCCCGAGAGCTCCGCCCAGGGTCCCGAGAGTCACGATCAGCGGAGGCACGTTGGCCTTACCGATCAGGAAACCGTTCAGCAATCCCCAGCAGAGGCCACACCCCAGTGCCACCACGATTCCGACGGCGGCAACTCCCCACCCGTCGCCGCCGATCGCGGCCATGGTCTTGGCCGAGACGACGCCGGAAAAGACGAGAACGGAGCCGACCGAGAGATCGATGCCACTGGTGACGATGACGAACGTCATGCCGATCCCGAGGACGGCCAGGATGGAAACGTTCTGGATGATCTGGCGGATGTTGCCCCACTCAGGGAAGCTGCCGGGCGCCATGATCGAGAACACGAGGCAGATCGCGGCCAATACGAGCACGATCTGGAACACCTGAACCCGGGCCAACTTACCGAGCGCTTCGACGAGATCGAAGGAGTGGCGAGACGGTGTGTCGCCGGGTGGCATCGGCTCGAGAGAAGGGCTGATGGTCTGGTTGGTCATCGTGTGGCTCCGGTGGTTGCGCCGGTCATCGCGCCGACGAGTTCTTCCATGGTCGTGTTCTTGGCGTCGAGAGTGGCGACGCGTTTGCCCATCCGCAGTACCTGAATGCGGTCGGCGACCTCGATCACGTGCGGCATCGAGTGACTGATGAACACCACGGCCACTCCCCTGTCCGCCACGCGGCGAATGGTGTCGAGAACGTTTCGGGTCTGCACGACGCCGAGCGCCGCGGTCGGTTCGTCCAGGAAGACAACACCTTTGGCCCAGGCGACCGCACGGGCGATCGCAATGGCCTGCTGCTGGCCACCCGACATGGCTCCGACGGGAACGGTGAGGCTGCGCACAGTGGCTCCGAGTTCGTTCAACGCGTCCTGCGACTGCTTGCGCATCGTGGACACATCGAGAAACCCTAGGTGCCCCAGTAGCCCTTTCGCCTGCAGTTCCCGGCCGAGGAACATGTTCTGCTGCGCATTCAGGTGGGGCGCGAGAGCCAGATCCTGGAACACCGTCTCGATGCCGAGTTCCGCTGCCACGGTGGGACTGTCGAGATCGACCGCAGTGCCGTCGAACAGGATCTCACCGGTGTCGACCGCGAGACTGCCCGAGAGCGCCTTGACCAACGTCGACTTGCCTGCACCGTTGTCGCCGATGAGGGCGACGACCTCGCCGGGGTAGATGTCGAAATCGGCGTCGTCGAGGGCGCGCACGTTTCCGAAGCTCCTCGACAATCCCCTCGCCTCGAGGATCGGTGTCGCCACAGGTGCAACGCTGGCCATGGATACTCCTTGGTCGAATCGAAAACCGTCGGGTGCGGGATGAACACCCCCACCGGTGCCTGTGCAGCACGGTCGGAGATCGTGATCTGCGAGGCAGGTCGAGCTCCCTGCGGGGCTCGTTGTGTAAACGAGTGTGACCCACGCAACCCGCATTGTCACGTGTTTCGTGAAAATTCATGTCACCGGTGACATGGCACAGATCCTGCCCACGGCAGAAGCCGCACCTTCGACCCGCTATCGGACCGAGCGGTACCGTCTCTGAACTGGAGATAGTTGCGATCTACTCGATTTTCGACCCAGCGGAACGGCGCTACGGTACCGTCCATGACACCGATGTCATCAAGCACGCACATGCGGCGGATGACATCGATGACATGACCGATTCGGAAACAGTGAAGGTTGGCGCACATGGCGAAGTTCGACGGCCGGAAGATCTTGGTGACCGGTGCCAGCGGCGGTATCGGCTCGGCCACGGTGCGACGACTGGTGGCCGACGGGGCCGACGTCGTCGCAGCCGGTCAATCGGTGGATGCGTTGGACAAGCTCGCCGACGAGACCGGCGCGCAGCCTCTCGCGTTCGACCTGACCTCCGAGGACAGCGTGCGCGAGGCCGTCGAGGGACTCGAGCTCTACGGAGTGGTGAACTGCGCCGGCTTCGGCGGCGAGATCGCCACGCCACAGGACACCGACATCTCCGTCTTCGACAAGGTCATCGCCATCAACGCGCGTGGCGCTCTCCTCGTCATCAAGTACACCGTCCCCGCGATGATCGCCGCCGGTGCTGGAGCAATCGTGAACGTGTCGAGCCAGGCCAGTCTCGTCGCCCTGACGGGCCACATCTCGTACGGCTCCTCGAAAGCCGCCCTGGACAACATCACTCGGGTTTCGGCCCTCGAACTCGGCCGCCACGGAATCCGGGTCAACGGAGTCAATCCGACCGTCGTGATGACGGAGATGTCCGCGTTCTACTGGGGCCGTCCGGAGATCGAGGAGCCGTTCCTGGCACAGATGCCGCTGGGGCGATGGGCCACCGAGGACGAGATTGCCGCGCCGATTGCCTTCCTGTTGAGCGATGATGCTTCCATGGTGACCGGGGTGTCGTTGCCGGTGGACGGCGGCTACACGAGTCGATGACGAGCGGACGACGAGCAGACGGGGGTAGATCATGACCACCATGCAGGATGTCGCGGCACTGGCCGGAGTCAGCGCCAAGACCGTCTCACGGGTGTACAACAACGATCCGCACGTCGACCCCGAAACGCGCGCTCGCGTCACCGATGCCCTGAATTCGCTGAACTACGTTCCGAACACGATGGCGACGTCGTTTCGCAACGGTCAAGCGGCAGCGATCGGTGTGGCCGTGCCCGATATCGACGATCCGTTCTTCTCCTCCATCGCACGAGCCATCGAGGAGCGCGCTCGCGAGGACGACATGGCCGTGTTGGTCACGAGCCTGGGGCACGACGGTGACCAGGAGCAGGCCCTGGTCGAGTCGCTGCTGCGTAGACAGTTGAGCGGCTTGATCATTGCGCCGACGGGTTCCGATCACGGTTACCTGGAGCGCTGGATCGACAAGACTCCGACGGTCTTCGTCGATCGCGCACCCGACGGCCTCAAGGCCGACAGCTTCGTCGACGACGATCACGGCGGGGCGGTGTTGGCCACCGATCATCTGCTTCGGTTGGGACACACTCGCATCGCGGTCATCGGTGACAGTGCCAATATTCCCACCAGCCGGAATCGGCTCGAGGGATACCGAGAGTCGCTGCAGACCGAAGGAATCGAGTTCGACGAGTCGCTCGTTGCGCTCGGCGTCATGGGCCGCGACGATGCCCGCAACGCCCTGACCGCATTGACCGCACTCGACGATCCACCGACGGCGCTGTTTCTGTCCAACGCACGCGTGGCCATGTCATGCGTGCCGGTGCTGCAGCAGATGGAATTGCTGCATCTGGCGTTCGTCGGATTCGGCGACTTCCCGCTGGCGGATGCAGTGTGGCCGCCGGTGACGGTGATCGACCAGAATCCTGCTCGGCTCGGCCGATTGGCCATCGAGCGACTACTCGGCCGAATCGAGAATCCCGGCAAGCGCTTCAAGCGCCGCAATATCCTCGGCGTCGAGCTCATCGAACGCCGATCCTGCACGCCTGGAAGCGATCACCGCTGCGACTGATCCTGGAGCGCATGCGCAACCAGATCGACCTGCAGTGTGGTCGACAATTCGGCATCGATCCGTAGATGTGGAACACGCGGCTTCTCCACCGGGCGATCCGTCGACCGATGCGCGTCGCGCTCTGCCCCGCGGGCCGCCCGCCGACGCGCCAGCAGCTCCGGCGAGCCGTCGACGTGCACGACCATCGTTGCTGCGGGGGTCACCTGCGAGACCAGTCGTTCCCACTCCGTGCCCGCGGTCAGTTCGCGGGTGAAGGGCGCGACCAGAACGGGGCGCTGACCGATTTCCACGAGGTCCCTCGCAGCAGCGAGCAGTACTGCATACCGGCCGGCACGAATGCGTTCTGCGTGCGGCCCTGCACTGTTCCAGTGCGGCCCGTCCAGTAGCGAATCCAGTTGATCGAGTAGTGGATTGGTGAGTGTATCGAGGTCGAGCAATGCCGTGCCGAAGCGGCGCGCCAGCTCGCGTCCGAGGGTGGTCTTTCCACTTCCTGCAGCACCCGCGACGACCAGAACCGGCAGTTGATCCCGATCGATCACGGAAACATCTTGACAGACACGAGGCATGACGTGAATCATACAAGACAACGTTGTCTCGCACCGTTGCTACAGCGAACACAATTCCTCCGATCGAGAGTTCACGTGACCGAGCGCGCAAGCATCAAAGACGTCGCCGCATTGGCAGGCGTCAGCTTCAAGACCGTCTCCCGTGTCGTCAACGGCGTGGACACGGTCTTGCCCGAGCTGCGCGAACGCGTCGAGGCCGCGGTGCAGACGCTCAACTACGTCCCCAATTCCGCTGCGCGCTCGTTGAAATCGGGATCGGGAAACACCATCGGGATCATCGTCGATTCCATCGACGACGTGTTCTTCGCCTCGTTGGTCAGTGCGGTCGAGGATCGCGCTCTCGAACACGGACTGGCCGTCATCGTCGGCAGCACCGGGTTCGACGCTCACCGCGAACGTGACCAGCTGGCGCTGCTGGCCGGTCAACACGTGCGGGGGATCATCCTCGCGCCTGTCGGCGATCACAGCGACTTCCTCGTGCCTCGGCGTCGAACATTGCCGACCGTGACCATCGACCGTTCCATCCCGGGATTCGATTCGGTCATCGTCGACGATTACGGTGCCGCCAAGCAGGCCGTCGAGAAACTGGTCGCGAGCGGGCACGCCCGAATTGCGTTGCTCGGCTTCGACGATCGACTGCAGACGGCCCAGCTCCGCCGCGAGGCGTACCTCGACGTCCTCACCGACCTCGGTCAGACACCGGACGCCGCCCTCGCACCCCCCGTCTCGCACGCCGCGGATTCGGTACGGCCGGTAGTGAAGAAGCTACTGGCACTGCGCAATCCGCCGACCGCCTTCTTCGTCGCCAACGCACGGCATGCGACGGCCGTGGTATCGGTGCTGCACGAGATCGATCGCACCGACGTTGCGATGGTCTCGTTCGGCAACTTCTCGCTCGCCGATGCTGTCAGCCCGTCCGTCACATGCATCGACCAGGATCCATACCGGATCGGCACCCTCGCGTTCGATCGCCTGGTGCAGCGCTTCGACGATCCCTATCTCGAAGTGGAGCAACAGATTGCGCCGACCTCCCTGGTCGAACGACTCTCACATGCACTCCCCTTACCTGCACAGAAATGAGAACATCCCCGTGAATCCCAGACTTGTAGCGGGACTCGACCTCGGTAGCACCGGCATCAAGGTGCTCGTGATCGACGAGGCCGGAAGCGAACTGCTCATCGAGCAGAGTCCGACGCCGTGGCATCACGGCCCGGGCGGAACCACCGACCTCGAGGCCGAGGACCTGCTCGCCACCATCGCGAATCTGCTCGACGCCGTCGCGCGGCGATTGCCCGAGGTGACCGGCGATCCCGCGTCGCGCATCGATGCGATCGCCGTGTCCGGAATGGGCGAGACGGGCTTCCTTCTGGATAAAGACAACGTTGTCCGCGCTCCGGCATTCGCATGGTTCGATCCGCGCGGGCAGCAGCAGGTCGATTCACTACCCCAGGATCTTCGTGATCGGTTCGCCGGCAAGACAGGCCTGCCCGTCGGCGTCCAGGTATCAGTGGTCAAGATCGCGCACCTCCGCGACAACGGACTGAACCTGGCCGAACTGCGCTGGTTCAATCTGCCCGAGTTCGTCGTGTTGGCCCTCGGTGGCCGCGCGGTGGCCGACTACTCGTTGAGCTCCCGGACCGGACTGCTCGATCAGAACACCGGCGAGCCGTGGACGGAGATGTTGACACACTTGGGTGTCGGGGCCGAGTTCATCCCGCCCCTCGTCGACGCAGGCACCGACCTGGGGGTCGCAACCGGACATGCACTTCCCGACGCCATCGTGGGGGCACGGTTGACCGTGGCCGGTCACGACCACCTCGTCTCCGCCGTATCGGGTGGGGCAATCCCCAACGATCGATATCACGTGTCGATGGGCACCGCCGAGGTTCTGCTGCGAGTGCTCGACGCTCCCCTGACTCCCGCGGCGCGAAGCCGTCTGGCCGATCACCTGATCAATTCGGTGCGGCATGTGGTTCCGGGCCAACACGTACTCGTCGCCGGGGTCAAGACCGGACTGTTGATGCGACGGGCGTTGCAGATGTGCGACATCACCGACCGCGCCGGGCGTGACCTGCTCGATCAGCGAGTGTGCGCGTTGCCTGCCGCCGGACCGTCCACCGACGGCGGGATAGAGATCGCCGGGGCGCGGAACGACGACGGCGTGCTGTCCATCACCGTGCGCACCGACGGGGTGAATTCGGCGGAGCTGTTCCGTTCGATCCTGTTGCACGGCAACGAGGAGATCGCCCGCCTCATCGCTGCCCTCGACGCCGAGGTTGCGCCCGCTCGGACCACGCTGCTCACCGGCGGTTGGGCGGGCATGGCCAGCGTCCGGGATGCCCGCGCGCAGGTGCTCCCTGATGTCTCGGTCTCGACCCGCTCTCAGGACACCGCTTACGGCGCAGCACTGTTCGCTGCGCGACTACTGACGCTCATAGAAATCTGAGCCCACATTTCTGCAACGAGACAACGTTGTCTCACTTGCTCGCAGCCCCAACCCATCACCAGGAGAAGACAATGAACGAACTCACCACCCTCGAGCGTCGCGGAATGGCCGCCATCTCCACCGCCGACGGCAACATGCTCATCGTCGCCGGAGATCAGCGCAACGGCATGAAGGCGGTCATGACGGATGCTCCCGACGGACCCGGCTCGGTCACGCTCGAGCAGCTCGCCGACGCCAAGGCCGATCTGGTTCGCTACCTCGGCAATCACGCCCCGGCGATCCTGCTCGACCCCGAGGTCGCACTGCCGAAGATCGTCGACGAGGGTGTGCTCTCGCGCAACACCGCACTCGTCGTCGGCATGGACGCCTCGGGCTTCGAGGAGACCGATGGACTGCGGTACACCCGGTACGTCGACGGAGTCACCCCGCGCGTCGTACGCGACCTCGGTGGCGACGTCGCCAAGATGCTGTTCTACATGCGCCCCGAACGGCAGGGCGTCGATTCCCGTGTCGCCGAGGAGATCCGCGACCTCGTCAAGGCCTGCTCCGCCGAGGGCCTGCTGCTCATCGTCGAAATCCTGACCTACAAGCTCGAGGGCGAATCGGACGAGGAATACAAGGCCGGCTTCGGCAAGATCATCGCCGACTCCACCCGCATCTCGGTCGAATGCGGTGCCAAGGTGCTCAAGCTCCCCTACCCCGGTTCCGCCGAGGCATGTGCAGCCGTTACCGAAGCGGCACAGGGTGTTCCGTGGGCAGTGCTGTCGGCGGGCGTCGACCACGAGACGTTCATCGAGCAGGTGCGCATCGCAGTGGCCAACGGCGCGCGCGGCGCGATGGCAGGCCGCTCACTGTGGAAGGACAGCATGGCCGTCTCCGCCGAGACCCGCGAGGACCTGCTCACCAACCGCGCACTCCCCCGTCTGCGCGAGCTGAACGAGGCCGTCGACAACTGACATCGTCCTTCGACCGAGCCCGGACACCCCGTCTCGGGTTCGGTCGACGCTGTTCTGGGTAGCGTGAACCCATGACGCACATCTCGACGCACCTCGACATCGTCGCCGTTCCCGGCGTTTTCGCCGATCTCGCGACGGCGCAGGAATTGGTCGCCAGGGCGCTGTCGGCCCGAGGACTGACGGGCGGAATCGTCGACACCGCAGCCGGTTCCGACGAGGTGATCGTCGTTCCCGGTGACGGGATCCCGATCGACACGTCGTCGCACGGCGGTGTCGTTCGGGTCGATCTCGGCCAGTGCACGCCGGACAGATCACCGGGCATCCGCGCTCACATTCGCGGCCGCGGACTCGACGGTCTGCGGTTCGCGATCGACAGCGTGTACTTCCACCGCTTCCACCCCGGAACGATCCTGCACTACGGGGATCACCCCGAGCAACGCGTCGAACAGCGGTTACCCGAGGGCGATGGCCCGTTTCCCGTCGCCGTGCTGATCCACGGTGGCTACTGGCGTTCGCGATGGGAATTCGACCTGATGGACGCGATGGCCGTCGATCTGACCGGGCGGGGTTACGCCACGTGGAACGTCGAATATCGTCGCCCCGACGAACACGGGTGGGATGCGATGACCGGCGACGTCGCGTCCGCTCTGGCGGCGCTGGAGACGGCACCCGGCAGTCTTGATCTGTCCCGAACAGTGCTGATGGGGCACTCGGCGGGCGGTCAACTCGCTCTGCGCCTCGCAACCGATTCGGCCGGAAAGGCCGTAACCCCTGCTCTCGCAGTGAGTCTGGCCGGCGTGCTCGATCTGAAGGTCGGCGATGAGCGCTGGCTCGGTGAGGGTGCGGTGTCGAATGCGATCGGTGCGCGATTCGCCGGTGCGCAGGAGACGTACGAGGCATCGTCGCCGATCGCGAGGCTTCCGCTCGGAGTTCCGCATCTGGTGGTGTGCGCGGTATCGGACGATCCCAACCTGCTCGAGATCAGTCGGGCGTACTACGCCGCCGCGTCGGCGGGCTCGGATTCGGTCGGCTCGGTCGAAGGACCCGGGGGCCACTTCGCGGTCATAGACCCCGCGGCGGAGATCTATCAGGACATGGTTCGCGAGGTCGACGCCCGAATCCGAGGTACCCGAGACCACGCGTCCGAGTAAGTCCGTATCGTGCATGGTGTGACGCGCAACACAACGACGTGTATGCCGAGACTTCAGGAGCGAGATCGATGAAGAGCACCATGCAGGACACCCCACTGTCCATCGGCCAGCTGGTTCGATTCGGGACGTCCATTCACTCCTCGGCCGAGATCACCACCTGGACGGACACCGGTCCGACCACGGTGACCTTCGGGGAATTGGGTAGGCGGGCAGCGCAACTGGCACACGGTCTGCGGTCGATCGGCATCGACGACGATCAGCGCGTCGGAACGTTCATGTGGAACAACGCCCCGCACATGGAGGCGTACATGGCGATTCCTGCGATGGGCGCGGTGCTGCACACGCTGAACATCCGACTCTTTCCCGATCAGCTCACCTACATCGTCAATCACGCCGAGGATCAGGTGATCATCGCCGACGCGAGTCTGCTCCCCCTGCTGACACCCTTGCTGCCGACGTTCGAGACCGTGCGGCATCTCGTCGTCGTCGGCGTCGACCCGGCGCAGGTCACTGCACCCGACGGTATCGAGGTGCTGGGTTACGAGGACCTACTCGCAGGCAAGCCGGAGGAGTTCGACTGGCCCGAGCTCGACGAACGATCCGCTGCCGCAATGTGTTACACCTCGGGCACCACCGGCGACCCCAAGGGGGTCGTCTATTCACATCGCTCCATCTACCTGCATTCGATGCAGGCCTGCATGACCGACGCGATGGCAATTGCGCAGTCCGACAAGGTCTTGGCCATCGTGCCGATGTTCCACGCGATGTCGTGGGGATTGCCCTATGCAGCGCTGATGGTCGGTGCGTCGCTGATCATGCCCGACAGGTTTCTGCAGCCGGCTCCGTTGGCGGAGATGATGTCGACACTGCGTCCGACGGCCGCGGCGGCCGTTCCGACCATCTGGCAGGCCCTGCTCGCTCACCTGGACGAGCACCCGGCCGATCTGTCGAGTCTGCGTGACGTGGTGGTCGGCGGTGCCGCGTGTCCACCGAGTTTGATGCGGGCGTTCCACGAGAAGTACGGGGTGCACATCTCGCAGGCCTGGGGCATGACCGAGACCTCGCCTCTGGGCACGTCCGGCAAGCCCGATGCCGGGCTGTCGGCTGAGGACGAGTTCGATTTACGTTGCACGCAGGGCAGATTCGTCGCCGGGGTTCGCGCACGACTCGTCGACGATGCAGGCACGGTGTTGCCGTGGGACGGTAAGACCGTCGGTGAACTCGAAGTCCGTGGC
This sequence comes from Rhodococcus sp. 14-1411-2a, assembly GCF_002259485.1. Lineage (GTDB taxonomy): Bacteria > Actinomycetota > Actinomycetes > Mycobacteriales > Mycobacteriaceae > Rhodococcoides. The sequence goes on along the minus strand of NZ_NPGA01000018.1, from coordinate 238,051 downwards.
CCATGGATCACCGGCAGCTACTACCGCGCCGACGCAGACGACAAGTTCGACGACGGCTGGCTGCGGACGGGTGACGTGGGCACCATCTCCGAGGGCGGCTACCTACGACTGACCGATCGCTCCAAGGACATCATCAAGTCCGGGGGCGAGTGGATCTCGTCGGTGGAACTCGAGAATCAGGTGATGGGACACCCGGCCGTTCGCGAGGCCGCGGTGATCGGTGTGCCCGATCCGAAGTGGGACGAGCGGCCCCTGGTGGCCGTAGTCGTCCGCGAGGGCGCATCGGTGACAGCCGAAGAACTCAAGGAGTTCCTCGACAGCCGCGTCGCGCATTGGCAGCTGCCGGAGCGCTGGACCTTCATCGACGAGGTCCCGAAAACCAGCGTCGGCAAATACGACAAGAAGCGACTGCGCAGTTCGCATGCCGACGGGGCATTGAACGTCATCGAGCTGGTGTAGCGGCACCGTTCGGAACACCGTGGCCGACCGCCCCGAGCGCCCGCTCGGGGCGGTCTTCCGCGTCCATTTCCTGACTCCTACACCGCCGAGCGTTGCTACACAAGATATTTGCCGAGACTGACTAAACAAACCTCGAGTTCAGTAATAAACCAGTTTCACTGCACGTCGGTACGTAAAGAGCCGTTCCAACCTACGCGGAGTTTGCTACCGTTCCATCGGGGTTCCGAGCAAGTGGGATACGACGGGGCGCACAGTTGCGCGGGGGTAATGGTGACCGATTCAAATCAGGTACTCGGGTTCGTGACGTTGGACGACGACTACGAAGATACGTTCGAGTTGACGTCCTCGCAGTACGCGATGTGGCTGGCACAGCAGTTGCATCCGCATGCCGCACACAGCGTTGCGCACTACATGGACGTCCGTGGCGACCTGAATTTCGATCTCCTCGTCGACTCGGTGCGCATCACCGCCGCCGAAACGGGTTCGCTGTTGACCCGACTCCTCGCCCCCGGCGACGGCCAGGACGGTCCGCACACCGTGCGTCAGTTCGTCGATGCAGCGATTCTGCCCACCGAACTCGAGTACCACGACCTCACCGGATCTCCCGACCCGATCGCGGCCGCACGCGATTGGATGAACGCGGAGTTCACCGCTCGGATCGACCTGTACTCGACACCACTGTCCAGGTCGGCGGTCCTGAAAGTCGGTCACCTCCGGTACTTCTGGTACGCACGAGCACACCACACCGTGATCGACGGATTCGGTTCGGCAGTGGTCGCGGTCCGTACCGGCGAGGTCTACTCGGCACTCGAACGCGGTGAGATCCCGCCGCCGCGCAGGGCGAGGCACCCACGCGCGTTCGTCGAGGCCGAGGCGGCGTATCGGGCGTCGGCACGAATCGAGAAGGACCGTGCGTACTGGGCGGCAGTGGCGGCCGAACTCCCGGAACCGGTGTCGTTCTCCGGACGCACGGCCGAACCGTCGTCGTTCAATCATCGGTGCAACAGGACGCTGGACCTGCAGACCGACCAAGCCCTTGCCAGTGCGGCCGGAACGCACAAGACCACCGTCGCCGCTCTGGTGGTCGCGGCTTTCGCGGCGTACCTCGCCCGCGCTACCGACACCGACGACGTCGTTCTCACCCTTCCGATGGCTGCTCGCGTCACCGCCTGGGCGAGATCATCTGCATCCATGACGGCGAACGCCGTTCCCATCGGAGCCCGAGTCGGATCGACGACCACCATTGCCGATCTGATCGAGAACATCGGCCATCGCATCGGAGGTGCTCTTCGGCACCAGCTGCTCCCCGCGGCGGAGATCGCCGGAGACCTGCGGGCCTCGGGGGCAACCCTGGGGCCGACCATCAACCCGATGCTGTTCGGTGACCGGATTCGGCTGGGCGATCTGGACGCGCGGCTGGACCTGTTGACCTCGGGTCCGACGGCAGACATGGCCGTCACCCTGCACACGAACTCCGACAACGGGCAGATGCGCGTCGACATCGAGGGCAACCCTGCCACGTACGAGCTGGCCGACATCGAAATGCACAGTGCGCGTTTCGCTCGATTCCTGCACGAGTTCGCAACCCGGCAACCCGACTGCCCGATCGACTCCATCGGCGTGCTCACCGACTCGGATCATCGACTCCTGCTTGACGAGTGGAGCGGCGGTGCGCCTGCTGCTCTGGCAACCCTGCCGGAAATCTTCGGCCGCGGTGTGCGTCGTGCGGCGGATCGTCCCGCGGTCGTCGATGGTGACACCGTGGTCGAGTACCGCGAGCTCGACCGTCGCTCGAATGCGTTCGCACGCCAGCTGATCTCGATGGGGGTCGGCCCGGACGTGCCTGTGGCCGTGGTACTCCCACGCTCGCACAGATCCGTGACCATAGTGTGGGCCATCACCAAGGCAGGCGGTGCGTACGTACCGATCGATCCTGCGCATCCACTCGATCGCATCGAGCGCACGCTGGCGGACTGTGGCGCGCGCGTCGGTGTGACGACGCGAGACATGCACGGCCGACTGCCGTCCGAGATCGACTGGATCCTCGTCGAGGACGATCCCGCGCGTGGATTCACCGACGGTGCGATCACCGACGCCGACCGCCTCGCCCCACTCACTCTCGATCATCTCGCGTACGTGATCTACACATCCGGCAGCACCGGCGTCCCCAAAGGCGTTGCCGTCACCCATCGCGGTATCGGCCCCATCGCCGACGCGGCCATCGCGGCCCACGCCACGATCGTCGGGTCACGGGTGATGCACTTCGTGTCACCGGGTTTCGACGCATCCGTGCTCGAGATGTTCCTGGCTTTCGGTGCCGGCGGAACCCTCGTGGTGCTGCCCACCGGGGTGTACGGCGGCGACGAACTCGGGGCGCTGCTCACCGAGCACTGCATCGACGCCGGGTTCATCACGCCGTCCGCGCTGGCGACGGTCTCCCCCGCCGCCGGGTCGACACTCGTCTCGATCGGAGTCGGCGGCGACGCCGTGCCTGCCGCGCTGGTCGACGACTGGGCTCCCGGACGGCGGATGGTCGACGTCTACGGCCCCACCGAGACCACGGTCGCCGTCACCCTCGGCCCGCTCGAAGCAGGAAAGAAAGTTGCGCTCGGGCGTCCTATCGCCGGCATTCGCGCCTACGTGTTGGACCGCCGACTCGACCCGACTCCCCCGGGATGCGTGGGCGAGCTCTACATCGGCGGGACCGGGGTGGCGCGTGGCTACCACGATCGACGCGGACTGACAGCGAGCCGATTCGTGGCCGACCCCTTCGGAGGGGGTCGGCTGTACCGAACCGGCGATCTCGTCAGATGGACTGCCACAGGAGAACTCACCTACATCGGCCGACGCGACCATCAGGTCAAGGTGCGTGGGTTCCGGATCGAGCTCGGTGAGATCGAGGAGGCACTTCGCGCCCACCCACAGGTCAGTGACGCCGTCGTGGTCGTGCACGGCGACGGGGTGGCCCGCACCCTCGTAGGCTATGTCGTCGCAGAGACCGGTGCGGTGCTCGACCCCGACGAGGTGACCGCCTCGCTCGTCGGCGTTCTCCCCGCGTACATGGTGCCCCACCGCGTGAACGTGCTCGATGCGTTCGAGTTGAACGCCAACGGCAAGGTCGATCGCCGCCTGCTGCCCGAGCCCGTCGAACAGGTCGTGGCCGATCGGCGCGAGCCTGAATCACCGCAGGAAGTCATTGTCGCCCAGGTGTTCTCGGAGGTACTCGACGTGCCGTCGGTGTCGGCCACGGACGACTTCTTCGCCCTCGGCGGCAACTCGTTGCTCGCCACCGTCGTCGCCGCTCGCCTCGCCGCCGACGGCCGATACCGCGTCGGCGTGCGCGAGGTCTTTCTGCATTCGACGGTCGAGCGACTGGCCGCCGCCGTCGTCGACCTCGCCGACGACGCTGGATCCACTGCACCGGTTGCTGTTTCGCGTACAGTGCCGTTGCCCGCCTCGCCCTCGCAGCGCAGCATGTGGTGGATCGAGCGCTACCAGCCGTCGGCCGCGTATCACATTCCGCTCGCTCTTCGAGTCCGCGGCGAGCTCGATATCCCTGCCATTCGGCTGGCACTCGAGGACGTCGTCCGGCGCCACGAGAGCTTGCGCACCGTCTTCCGCATCGACCCGTCCGAAGATGTGCCCCTGCAGCTGATCCTGGACGCCCCGAGCACCGAGAATCCTCTGCCGTTCGATGCCGTGACCATCGACGGCGCTGATGTCGACGACACAGCACTGCTCGACTCCCTGTCCGAGATCGCTACGCGCCCCTTCGATCTCGAACACGATCTGCCACTTCGTGGCCGAGTGATCTCGCTACCGGACCGCGACGAACACGTCGTCGCGATCGTCCTGCACCACATCTGCGTCGACGGGTGGTCAATGGGCGTCTTGGCTGCCGACATCGGCGAGGCCTACCGGGCGAGATTGGAAGACACTGCACCGCAGTGGGATTCACTTCCCGTGCAGTACGCCGATGCCGTCGCGTGGCAGTGTGCCCAGTTGGGCGAGGCCACCGACACCGCTTCGTCGCTGAGTGCTCTCCGGACGTGGTGGTCCGATACTCTCGCGGGCCTTCCCGACACCCGTCCACCGGGCACCATGCGCGCCCGTCCCAGTACGCCGACCGGCCTCGGCGGGGCCGTCTCCACCGTGCTGAGCCCCGACGCGAAGGCTGCCATCGATCGCCTGGCCGCAGGCACCGGATCGACGGAGTTCATGGTCGTGCACGCCGCGTTGGCGCTGCTGATGTCCCGTTCGGGTGTCGGCGACGATGTGGTGATCGGTACCGCTGTGGCGGGGCGCGGGCATCCCGACCTCGACCGCGTGGTCGGAATGTTCGTCAACTCTGTTGTCCTGCGCACCGAGGTCACGCCGAGCCATTCCGTGCGCGAGCACGTGCTCGCAGTCCGAGGTGTCGACATCGAGGCGCTCTCTCGCGGACACATGCCCTTCGACTCCCTGGTCGAACATCTGGATCCGGTACGCCTCCCCGGTCGCCACCCGCTGTTCCAGGTGATGTTGACCGACCGCGTCACCCCCGATGTCGATATGGAGATCGGCGGCGGAACCGTGAGCGCGTACGGCATCGATCTGCCGGTCACCAAATACGACCTCGAGGTGGTTCTCGCCCGATCGGCCTCCAGGCCCGACGAGACGACGATCGTGCTGACCTACGCCCGAGACCTCTACGACGAGCCCACCGCCGACGCGCTGCTGCAGCGTCTGACGTCGGTACTCGCCCAGATGACCGCCGAACCCGACCGTCCGATCCAGCGGATCGACGTGCTGGTTCCCTGCGAACGGGCGAGGCTGCTGCCGATGCTCAGCGGTCGAGCCGATCCGGCCGGAGTGAGCATCGACCGCGCTCTGCGAGACTGCGCGCGGCGTTCGCCGACAGCCGTGGCGCTGGTGGAAGACGAACGATCCATGACGTACGGCGATCTCGATGCGCTCGTCACTTGCGGGGCCGCGACTCTTCGCAGTCGAGGTGTGCGGGCCGAGACGAGGGTCGTCGGAATGTTGCCTCGCTCCATGGAAGCTGTGCTGTGCGTGCTCGCCGTCGCTCGCTCCGGCGGCGTGTACGTTCCCGTCGATCCCGCCTACCCGGAGGATCGCCGCGAGTTCATGGTGCGCGACAGCCGCGCCGTCGTCGGTCTCACGCACCTGCGCACGGATGGATCGAACGGCTTCTGGCTGTCGCTGGACTCGCTGTTCGCTCAGGCCGGGACGTACGGCCGGGACGCCCCGGAGGTGTCTGCAGCCAATGCGGCGTACGTCATCTACACCTCGGGAACCACCGGCACTCCCAAGGGCGTCGAAATCTCCCGGCAGGCCTACTCCGACGCCGGGGCCGAGCTGGTACGCGCGTTCGAGGGCGATTCGCGTTCTCGCGTATTGGCCTTCGCCTCCCCGAGTTTCGATGCGTCGATGCTCGAGATCGCGCTCGCGATTCGCTCGGGCGGCACGTTGGCGGTCGCTCCGGCCGACATCGTCGGTGCGGAAGAACTCGAAGCGGTGATCGCCGTTCATCAGGTGACGCACTGCTTCCTGACGCCGTCGGTGCTGGCCACCCTCGACCTCACCGGTCCGGATCTGTCGCCGATGACCACGATCGGCATCGGAGGCGAGAACTTCGGACCGGAGTTGCTCGCAGTTGCAGCGGCCGGGCGTCGCATCGTCAACGTCTACGGCCCGACCGAATCCACCATCTCCACCCATCTCCCGGTTCTCGACCCGACCCGGGACGTATCCATCGGGATGCCGGTCGCCGGAGTCCGCGCGACCGTTCTCGACACCCGGCTGTCTGCGGTGCCGAGTGGCGTCACCGGTGAATTGCACCTGTCCGGTGGACAACTCGCGCGCGGATATGTCGATCGTCCCGCGCTGACGGCCACCCGATTCGTCGCTGATCCATTCGGCCCTCCCGGGTCACGGATGTACCGCACGGGAGATCTCGCGTACGTCGACGGCGCACACGACCCGACGGTCAAGATAGTCGGCCGCAGCGACTTCCAGGTGAAGATCCGCGGTCTGCGAATCGAATTGGGTGAGATCGACGGCGTTCTCGGTGCGGCACCCGGGGTCGATCTCGCCGTGACGACGACGGCCACCTCCCCGTCCGGGGAGACCGTGCTCGTGTCCTACGTGCACGGTGAGGACACCGTCGACGTCGGTGAGTTGACGCGGATCGTCCGGGAGCGGCTGCCACGACATATGGTGCCCGCCCGGATCGTGGTCCTCGACACCATCCCGCTCACTCCGGTCGGCAAATTGGACCGATCCGCCTTGCCTGCACCGTCGTTCGATGTCACTGCCGTCGGCGACGAGCCGCGAACAGAACTCGAATCGACTCTGCTGCAGATTCTGTCCGAGATCGTCGACGTACCGTCGGTGGGAACCTCGGCCGACTTCTTCGCCCTCGGCGGCACGTCGCTGTCCGCGACGCGATACGCCACCCGGATCGGTGAGAGCCTGGACCACCACGTCCCGGTTCGGACGATCTTCGACAACCCCACGGTTGCCGAGCTTGCCGCGCACCTCGACACACGTCGAGAGAGCCCCGAGAACTCGATACAACGATCGCACTGGCTCACCACCGAACTGATCGAGAGCGTTCGCTCCACGAGGGGCCCGTCGATCCCTCTCTCACCCCAGCAGCAGGCCATGTGGATCACGAGCCGAATCGCCTCGACGGCAACGGCGTACAACATCGTGGGCGGCCTCCGCGTCACCGGTGCCTTCGACCCCCATGTGCTGGAAGAGGCACTGAACGATGTGGTGCAGCGCCACGAGTCGTTGCGGACCACGTTCCCGACCACGCCGACGGGACCGGTGCAGCGGGTCTGGCCGCAGCGACGAGTCGAGGTGAGCATCTCGGACTCGCGCGAAAACGGCTCGATCACCGATCTTCTGGCCCAGGCCGGTGCGTACCGCTTCGATCTGTCGATCGAACTGCCGGTCCGAGCCACGGTGGCGCGGACCGGGGACGACGAGCACGTGGTGGTCCTGGTCGTGCACCACATCGCCGCGGACGGTGAATCGATCGCCCCGCTGTCTGCTGATCTGTTGTTCGCGTATACCACTCGTGAGAGTGGCAACATCCCGATGTGGCCGAGCCTGCCGCTGCAGTACACCGAGTACCAGCTCGCACTCGAGTCGGCGATGACCGACGGAGCGCGAGCAACGGGCCTCGACTACTGGACGGAAACACTGCGCGACGCACCCGTCGAACACGCCGTCCCGTTGGACATGTCGCGACCGAGTGCTCCCACCGGACGGGCGGCAACCGTCACGGTGCCGATGTCCGCCGAGGTGCGTGCCCGGGTGAGCGGCCTCGCCCGAACCCACCGGTCCTCGGAATTCATGGTGGTGCACACCGCGCTCGCCGCGCTCGCATCCGTCGGAACTTCGGCCGGCAGCACCACGGACGTCGTGATCGGTACACCGCACTCGGGACGCGGTGGTACGGCTCTCGACTCGATGGTGGGCATGGCGGTCAACACGCTCGCACTGCGCACCGGCTTCGCAGGGTCCGCGTCGTTCGCGGAGGCACTGGCCGAGGTACGCGACACCGACCTCGACGCGTTCGAGCACGCGATGATCCCGTTCGACGAGGTCGTGTCCGCGCTCGGACAACCGCGTCACCCCGCCCGCAATCCCGTCGTTCAAATCGTGCTCGCCGTGCAGGATTCACCGCCGCTCACGATCGATACCGGCGACCGAACCATCGCCACGATCGAAGCCCCGATCACCACCTCGGCATTCGACCTCGTGGTGTCCGTCCGCCCAAGCCACGACGGCAGCGCCGACGTGCGCATCACCTACGCACGAGACCTGTTCCTTCCCAGTACCGTTCGTCATCTGGGGCAACGATTGGTCGAACTACTCGATCGAGCGGCCGGAGAGCCGTCGAGCACCGTCGGTGATCTGCTCGACGCGTCGGAGATCGTTCTTTCTCCTCCCACACTCGGCGCGCTGTTCGACGCGGCCGTCTCACTCGATCCGAATGCGGTGGCAGTCGCTGCGGCGGACGGTTCGATGAGCTATCGCGAGCTGGACGAGGCCGTTGCGACCCTGGCCGATTCGCTTCGTGGGGCCGGTGCGGGGCCGGGAACCTGTGTCGCCCTCGCGACGCAGCGTTCCCTGGCCTCGGTCACCGCGTTCTGGGCAATCGCGCGAACCGGTGCGGCCGTCCTGCCGCTCGACCCGTCTTACCCGAGCGAGCGGTTGCGCTACATCCTGGAGGATTCGGCTCCGATCCTGGGACTGTGCGACGACCCGGACGCCGACCTACCGCGCGAGAGCGTCACGTGGAGATCGATTCGGGACGTCGAGCCGAGTGACCGGAATAAGCCTGCACCACGGCCGCATCCCGACGACATCGCCTACGTCGTCTACACCTCGGGAACGACGGGTCGGCCGAAGCCGGTCGCAGTCACTCACCGCGGGCTCGAGCGATTCGCGGTGTCGCTGGGGCTGCAGTTCGACACCGGCCCCCGGTCCCGGGTTCTGCACGTGGCGTCACCGGGATTCGATGCAGCGATTCTGGAAATGCTGTTGGTCGTCGTTCGCGGCTCGACCTGTGTGGTCGCACCGTCGTCGACCTTTGCGGGTACACAACTCGGCAACCTGATCCGCCGCGAACGGGTCGACACGATCTTCATCACCCCGGCCGCACTGGGGACACTCTCGCCCGACGCACTGCTGTCGGTCACCACGATCGGCACCGGAGGCGAGGCGCTGTCGGCAGCGCTGCTGGACACCTGGGCGGACGGCCGTCGCTTCGTCAACGCGTACGGCCCGAGCGAGTCGACGGTCGCAGCAACAATGGGTCTGCAGAAGGCTGCGGTGGCACCGCACATCGGATCAGCGGTATCGGGCACGTCGACGCTGATCCTCGATTCGGACCTGCGCAGGGTGGACGGACCGAACATGGGCGAGCTCTACATCGCCGGTGCTGGCCTTGCTCGGGGCTATCTCGATCGGCCGGCATTGACGGCGACTCGGTTCGTCGCGAACCCCTACGGCGATGCGGGCTCACGGCTCTACCGAACCGGTGACCTCGTTCGCTCCGTCGCAACAGCGGATGGTACTCAGCTGCGGATTCTCGGACGGTCGGACTCGCAGACCAAGATTCGCGGAATTCGGGTCGAGCCGGCCGAGGTCGAGGCCGTGCTGTCGGCGAACCCGTCGGTGCAGTCCGCGGTGGTGCTCGTCGAGGACACCGCGACCGGATCGTCACTCGTCGCGCACGTGAGCACCACGGACGTCGTCGATGTCGATCACCTTCGTGCGGGTATGTCCGAGGTCCTCCCCCGACATCTGGTGCCCGCGCGAATAGTGCTGCACGACAGGCTCCCCCTCACCTCACACGGAAAGGTCGATCGAGTCGCGCTCGCTGCGGGACCGGTGACGGCCAGCGTCGCTCGTCCCACCGGTTCGACGGTCGATTCGGTACGATCAGCTTTTGCAGCCGTGCTTGCGGTCGATGTCGACACCGTCGACGCGGACTCCGATTTCTTCGCCCTCGGCGGCAATTCCCTGGCCGCAGTCATGGTGATGGATACGCTGCGTGAGCAGGTGGCCGATTCGGATCGAGATCGAGTGGACGTGACGTGGTTCTTCGACGTCGCGACACCTGACGCGATCGCAGCCCGACTCGATGCGCTGGGACACGGCGGTGTCACTTCCCAGACGGCTCCGGTGACTCTGCGTGCGCGCTCTCCGTTCGACGTCCTGATACCGCTGCGCGGAGGATCGTCCGATCGGGCACCGCTGTTCTGCATTCATCCGGCCATCGGACTGGTGTGGAGCTACACCGGGATTCTTCCGTATCTGGATGCCGATACTCCCGTCGTCGGAATTCAGGCCCGCGGAATCGTGACCACCGCACCGGAACCGGAATCGGTGAAGGAGATGGCCCGCGACTACGTCAACGCGATCCGCATGGAGTTCCCCGAGGGGCCGTACCGTCTCGCGGGCTGGTCGCTCGGCGGGCTCATCGCGCAGGCCATGGCCGTCGAGTTCGAGAAGCAGGGAGAGGCGGTGGAACTGATCGTTCTCGACGCGTATCCGCTGTGCGAGGAGACGGCACCGAGACAGGAGATGTCGGTGGCGGACCTGCTGCGCGAATTCGTGGGCGAGTTCGAGGTCGAGGACGATCTGACTCTCGACGACGCCATCGCGCTGGTGCGCAGGCAAGGCGCCGCGGCAACGTTGCTCGACGACGATCAGATTCAACGCCTGTACGACCGGTACCGTCTGTTCGTTCGCCTCGGCTACGAGCATCGGCCCGAGTTCTTCGGCGGCGACCTCACGTTCTTCTCCGCGTCGCGCTACCACGGGGTGCCTCGATCCCCCTGGGAATGGCGACAATTCGTCGGTGGGACCATCGCAGATCACCCGGTTCAGACGACCCACAACGAGATGGGTACCCCGAAGGCCCTGGCCGAGGTAGCACGCGGCATCGAGTCACGCACTCCGGCAGCCGCATCGGGGCAATACCGATGAGCGAGACAGTGGTCGAGGTACGGAACCTCGTCAAGGAGTACGTGGGCCGCAAGGGCAATCACGTGGCGCTCAGCGGCGTCGACCTGGTGGTGCCCGCGGGGACGGTGACCGCGGTGTTGGGTCCCAACGGCGCGGGCAAGACCACCGCGGTGCGCATCATCGCGACCCTCAGCGCTCCCACGAGCGGATCGGTGACGGTCGCCGGCATCGACGTGGCGGAGAATCCGCGGGCGGTGCGCGGGCTGATCGGATTGTCCGGGCAGTACGCCGCCGTCGACGGCCGCCTCACCGGGTACGAGAATCTGCGGATGCTCGGTCGGCTCTACGGGCTCGGTGGGTCGCGGTCCCGCAAGCGAGCCAAGGAATTGCTGGCGATGTTCCACCTCGAGGACGCTGCGGGACGGGCGGCGTCGACGTACTCGGGCGGTATGCGTCGACGTCTCGACCTGGCCGGTGCCTTGGTCGCGCGGCCACCGTTGGTGATACTCGACGAACCGACCACCGGCCTCGATCCGCGCAGTCGCGGTGAGCTCTGGGACGTGGTCGAAGGACTGACCGGGGACGGCACCGCGGTGCTGCTGACGACGCAGTACCTCGACGAGGCCGAGCGGTTGGCCGACGACGTGGTGGTGTTCGACAAGGGCCGCGTGGTCGCCGAGGGCACGCCGACTCAGTTGAAATCCCGTCTGCGCGTACCGAGCGCACACGTACAGGTCCTCAATCCCAACAGTCTGAGAGTGGCGACAGAGTTGTTGTCCCGCATGAACGTTCGCACCGACCCCGCCACCGTCCGCGAGGGCTGGTTCGCTGCGGACGCCCCGTACGGGTCGCGGTCGCTGATGCTGATCCTGTCCCGTCTGTACGGGACGGGCATCGACGTCCACGATGCGTACGTCAGCGCACCGAATCTCGACGACGTGTTCTTCGACTTGACCGGTGACGAGGATGCCGGCCGTCATCACACGGGTGCCCCGAAGGCCGAGAGGATCGATCGATGACCACGATGGCCGCGCGACCCGTTCGCCGCGAGGGAATCGGCAGCTTCCTCGTCGATTGCGCGACGATGACGCAGCGGAACCTGTTGGTGATCCTGCGCGTTCCGCAGTTGCTGCTCGGTGCGACGGTGCAGCCGTTGATGTTCGTGCTGCTGTTCTCCTACGTCCTCGGCGGCGCGCTCGGTGGAAGCGACTATCGACAGTTCCTGATGGGCGGAATCTTCACGCAAACCGTGGTGTTCAGCGCTGGGTTCACCGCCATCGGGCTGGCCACCGACAGTCGTGAGGGAATTGTCGAACGATTCCACTCGCTGCCGATGTCGAGGTTGGCGATCGTGCTGGGGCGCACTCTCACCGACGCGCTGGTATCGGTGGTGAGTATCGCCGTGATGATCGGTGCGGGATTCGTCGTCGGATGGCGCATCAACGGATCACTGAGTTCCGCTCTGGGAGCGATTGCCCTGCTGGTGTTCTTCGGTTTCGCGATGTCGTGGATGGGTGCCGTCGTCGGATTGATCTCGGCCACAGCCGAAAGCGCTCAGAGCGTTCTGATGATCATCGTGTTTCCGCTGACCTTCATCTCGTCGGCCTTCATCCCGTCGGCGACGCTGCCCGGGCCACTGCGAATATTCGCGCAATGGAACCCGGTGACCTCGGTGGCCCGCGCCACCCGCGAGGCGTTCGGCAATCCCATCGCACCGTCGACGTTGATCAACGAACCGGTGACCTGGGCGTCCTCGAATCCGATGCTGTACTCCTTCATCGCCTCGATCGTGTTGCTGACGATCTTCGTGCCCCTGACGCTCAAGGTCTCGCGCGGCCGGGTGGGGTGATCTCGCGCAGGGTTGTTCACGTCGGTATCGACCGACGTTGTTGCCAGGTCGAATTGGTCGGATGGAATGCGACGTCAGTCGACGGTGATCCCGAAATCCTCTGCGACACCGCGTAACCCTGTTGCATACCCTTGCCCCACTGCACGGAACTTCCATCCACCGTTGCGCTGGTAGATCTCGCCGAGAATGAGAGCGGTTTCGCTGGTAGAACCCGTGATCGAAAACGAAATGATCGTATGGCCCGAATCGAGGTCGTTGACTACTGCACGTAATCCGTGCAGCGACGAGAACGTTCCGCCGTCGAGAGAACCGACGATGACGATGGTATGGGCGTAGGGAGTTGCTGTAGCCAGGTCCAAAGACACGTAGTCGTGTGCCCCGGCAGTGCCCGAGTACTTCTCGTGTCGGACGGAGCATACTTCGTGGCGTGGTTGATTGTAGAAGACGAAGTCGATATCGGACCTGACCTTGCCGGTGTCGGCCAACAGCAATGCCGAGGTATCAACGGTGGCTCCGGCCGGTCCGCTCTCCCACTCGAGTTCGACGCGGAGCCGATGGGTCTCCAATTCACAGTTTGCGCCCCTGGCCAGCTCCAATACCGAGTTTCGGCCACGATCGTATCGGGGAGCAGAGCGGCCTTCTCCATGCTGGTCCGCCGCACGTGGAGGCATCGGGTCAGCGACCGGTCCGGAGAGAGAACCGAACTGCGTCACCACACGATCGGTAGCGCCCCCAACATCGGCAAAGGATGGACAACCTCGGCCCTGAAGCCTCTCTATGAGCACCACCTGCTCGTACGCGACACCGATCTCGCACGAGGAGAGCTCGATCCGTGTCATCTCGTCGGGTACTCGCCCGTCGATCGATTCACCGAGAGCAACGAAGACTGCGTGTGAGCCCCTCCATGAGGCGAAATGAACGGTAATCCGAGCACCCTGCGCGTCGACGACTTCCTTGGCGAAGAAGTTGCCACTGATGTTCCTCCACTCATCGGCCATCATCCGAGATCGGAGGCTCCAGGACAGTTCGAGCGGCTCGGCATCGACGGGTCGAAGTGTGTGCAGCCCAGGCAAGTTCCACACGCGACGTACGACGGATCGATCGAATATGCGCGCGAACGTAGTTGGGACCACCGAACCGCGTGCGATTGCCGTCGACCACGGTGCCCCCAAGTTGGAAAGCGGATCGACGACCTCTCGAAGAATGCGACCTACGTCCGCATCCGGAGTGACGGGCACGACGATCGCCGACCCGTCGACACCATCGATTCCGAACCAGTAGACGTTCGACAGATCTGGGAAAGCCCCCAGAAGGCCGCTTTCGGTCACCGTTCCGGAGAAGAGCGGTGCCGCCTCCGACGTGGCGACGAAGCACTCGGACAGGTCACCAGGGCCGTACACCATCACACTCAGACCAACGCTGCTGATGAGCTTGTATACGGTGCTGACCGGATCTAGCTCGTCACCGCCGGGGTCGGCCAACGCCTCCGTGTCTGGGCTGTCCGGTGACATCAAGGGTATTCCGTCAGACCCGACGTCCCCAGTCGAGTGGAGTCGACCCTCGTCGATCATCGACGCGATGATGATGCGGACCTTTTCACTGGTCAACAATTCGCCGATGTGGTTCGACAACGCGACGCCTTTGGCACCGGCGTACGTGAAGTAGTCCCAGATCGCGTCCCGTGCGTTGCCGGGTCGTTCCAGAATTGCCTCGATGGCGTCGGATCGGTCCGGGAGGTTCTCAGCCGCGATAGTTCTGCAGATATTCGTCAGAGCGCCGACAACCTTGTCGGTGTCGATGCGCCTCGAGTCACGACCACTCTCAGCAATGAGAGTCTCGGCTAGCGCAACGAAGCTCGGCCGTACCGTCTGGTGACGTTGCCAATTCGCTTCAGCAACAATCGGTTCGGTACTCCAGTCGATCGCCGCGCGTGGGCGCGTGAACAAACCCAAGATGCCGGCCTCTCACTCGGGGACACCCTCGGCGAGGCGACGGTCTCCAGTTCTTTTGCTGTCGAACTACTTCCAATATCCGTCGTGCGTATTGCAGAGATATCCGGTGTTGCTGCACTTGCTGCAATTGAGATGATTTCCGAAATCGCTGCCGCCTCCGCGACCTTTGCAGTTGGGGCATTCGTGAACGCGCTTGTAGCACTTCTTGCACTCCATTGTGGAGTTCCCTTCTCTAGCGGTGAACATGCAAATCGGACTGTACCGATATGTCCGGTGGTGCGAACTCCGCTGTTTGAATGGATTCGAAGGAGTGCATGGGACGGACGAATACCAACCACGGTGAAGAACCCCCGGAGTTACAGGTCCCTCACACAGCATGCAAGTACCAGAAATGGTCTACCCCTAACGTCGTAACCGACATCGACGACAGGGAGCCCCGGACAGTGTTGATCAACCGTTGTGCAGCAGCACTGGCGGTGACCTCGGCCGTTCTCCACCTGAAGATGGGGATCGGCAGCGCACTCGGTGTTGTGGTCGCCGCCATGGCGGTGGTGTGCCTGCTGTGTGCTGCCGATCTGTGGCGGTCGACGAGCAATCGTCCATGGGTGATCATGGCGACGTCGAGCGCCGTGATGCTGCTTGCGCATGCCTCCGGTCCGGCGGGTCATCATCAGGCCCTCGTCACCGACAGCGTCAGCGACGTCTCGGCGGCCTCGATTCTTGCTGCGACCGAACTCGCGCTCGCCGCCGTCGTCGTTTTCCTTCGCACGCGCCGCATTCCGCCGGAACTTCTCCACTACCCATTGCAGGAGCCACGATGACCGATACCTTTGCGCCCGTTGTAGTTCACCCCCTCGAACCGCTGACCCCGCAGGAGATTTCGAGGACGTCGGCGATCGTGACTCGCGAGCAGAGTCTGACCTCTGCTGCGCGCTTCGTCTACATCGAGCTGCTGGAGCCGACCAAAGCCGATCTGCAGCAATCGGATACGGACCGTCGAGCATTCGTCGTCCTGCGTGATCGTGACGCCCATGCCACCTTCGAGGCAGTGGTCTCGCTCACCCATGATGCCCTGATCAGTTACACCGAGATCGCCGATGCCCAGCCACCCATCACGCTGGAGGAATTCCTTCGCTGCGAGGACGTCATCAAGGCCGATCCACGGTGGCAGGAGGCGATGGTCAAGCGCGGCGTTACCGACTTCTCGTTGGCGATGGTGGACAAGTGGGCCAGCGGCCACACCATGGAGGGTGACAACCCCGGTGGTCGACGCCTCGCCCGCCCGCTGACGTTCGTACGAAGCGAAGCGCAGGAGAACGGATATGCGCGGCCCGTCGAGAACCTTGTCGTCACAGTCGATATGGACACGATGGAGGTGGTCGACGTCGCAGACACCGGAGTGGTACCCATCCCACAGACTCCCGGCAACTACCTACCCGGATTCTACGAACGCCCCGGGAATGTCCCGGAGTTCCCCCACCAACGCGCACCGATGAAGAAGATCGACATCACCCAACTCGACGGTCCGTCGTTCACTGTGGACGGCCACTACGTCGAGTGGGCGAATTGGCGCTTGCGCGTCGGCTTCACACCTCGTGAGGGGTTGGTGCTGCATGACGTCGGTTACGTCGATCGCGGAACTCTGCGGCCGATCATCCATCGGGCGTCGCTATCGGAAATGTACGTGCCCTACGGCGATCCCGGTGACAGCCAGTGGAACAAGAACGTGTTCGACGAGGGCGAGTACGGTTTGGGCGTTCTCGCCAATTCGCTCCAGCTGGGCTGTGATTGCCTCGGTGAAATTCACTACTTCGACGCGTACGTCAACGATCAGGACGGTCAGCCGATCGAACTTCCGAATGCGATCTGCATGCACGAGGAGGACTTCAGCATCGGTTGGAAACATACCGACTTCCGCGACAACGTTGGCCAGGTCCGACGCAACCGTCGGCTAGTGGTGTCGTTCTTCGCCACCGTGGGCAACTACGACTACGGCTTCTACTGGCATCTGTATCTCGACGGGTCCATCGAGTTCGAGATCAAGCTGACCGGCATCATTTCCACCGGCGCGATCGAGCCGGGCACGATCCCCGAGTTCGGCACCCTCGTCGCTCCCGGGCTCTACGGACCGCATCATCAACACTTCTTCAGCGTTCGCCTGGACATGAACGTGGACGGGCTACGCAACAATCTCTACGAACTCGAATCCGAGGCAGTTCCCGTCGGGCCGGACAATCCGCACGGCAACGCGTGGCGTCAGACCAAGCGCCATCTCGTCACCGAATCGCAGGCGCAGCGAGTCGCCGATCCACTCCGGGCTCGTTCGTGGTTGATTGCCAACGCGGACAAAAGGAACAAGCTCGGCGGGCATATCGGGTACAAGATCGAGCCGTCCGGTGCGGTCGCTCTGCCTCTGGCACAGCCCGGTTCGCAGCAGGCTCGCCGAGGCGGGTTCGCCGCCGAGCACCTGTGGGCGACGCCGTACGCAGAGCGGGAACGCTATGCAGCCGGTGAGTACGTGGCCCAGAATCCTGGCTTCGACGGCCTGGTGGCATACACCGCGCAGGATCGCTCACTCGAAGACGCAGACCTGGTCATCTGGCCCACGATCGCCGCGCACCACGTGGTGCGCCCCGAGGATTGGCCGGTCATGCCGGTCAGCCATGTGAGTCTGCACCTCAAGCCCACGGGATTCTTCGACGGCAATCCGATGCTGGATCTGGCGCCGGAGACGCCGACCCTCGCTGGGCATTGCTGCACCGAGTAGCCAGCCGCGTCCAGGCCCGGGGACCACGGTCTCCGGGCCTGCTCTTTACGTAGACGTCTCGGTGACCGACGCACTCACCAGCGACGAGGTGCGCACACTCAATCGCGTTCGGTCGGCTCGGAACAGGTCCACCGAATACTCGACGGGTCGTTCGGACTGGTCGTATCCGATGCGTTCGAGCTTCAGGATGGGCGTTCCCTCGGGTTGCCGGAGCAACGAGCCCGCGGGCGCACTGATCGTCGCCAATTCGATGGATTCGTCTGCCATGCAGACCGACACGCCGAGCCTGGTACGCAACGCCTCGTACACCGAGTTCAACGGGGTCTCCAGAACTCGGCCACAGATGCTGTCGCTGAGGTACATCTGCTCCAGCGACAGCGTGTCCCCGTCCGCGAAGCGCAGCCGCAGCAGCGATACCACCGGTCCGTCTCCCAGCACCTGCGCCGCCTCCGGGCTCGGCTCGGCGATCCGCGCCGAGATGACCTTGGTCCCGTCGCGAAATCCCTGTTCGTGCAGCATCTGCGGGACGCCCTTGACGGTGTTGAGGCTCCGCAGAAGTCGCCGGCTCTGACAGAGGGACTGCGCACTTTCCGGTGACGACGAACCCGGTGTCACCGAGGTCAGGAACGCACCGCCGGCTCGCCCCTTCGTCCGTCGGATGACGCCGTCGCGTTCGAGAAGATCCAGCGCTTTGCGCAGCGTCGTCCGTGACGTGCCGAGTCGCTCGGCCAGTTCGCGTTCGGGAGGCAACCGAGCGACGGACCGCGATTCGAGCTCGGCAGCCAACCGAAGAAGCGCCGCGTGCGTCTGCTCCATCAACAGCACCGAATCACCTCGATTCACTCGTCACGACTGCAGAAGCCCATTCAATCTTCAATCAGGCCCGAGCAACACCCCTCGACCTGGGCATTAACGCACGATTAACACGGCGGGTGTCCTATGACCCGCAACCAGGTCACGCGTTACACGACGTTCACGTATCGACGAGAAAACCAGAAATGGTCTACGCCCATCGTTGCACCTACCCGAGAACGCAACATCTACCGAAGGGTGCAACACCGTGGAGGATTCCAGGTCGGCACGCGCCGCTCTCGGCGTGGAGCTCGCCCGCTCGGCGGGCGAGATCGCTCGTCGCTGGTTCGACACCTCAGCCCTCACCGTCGAACAGAAACAGGACGGTTCCCCTGTTACACAAGCGGATCGCGACATCGAGACGCACATCAGAGCCGGCGTCGCCGAGCACTTCCCCGCCGACGGCTTTCTCGGGGAGGAGTTCGGTGAAACCAGTGGCACGTCCGACTACCGATGGATCGTCGACCCGATCGACGGTACCAAGTCGTTCGTGCACGGAGTTCCGTTGTACGCCAACCTGATTGCGCTAGAAGAAGGCGAGCAGATCGTCTTCGGCGTCATCAACCTACCCAGCGCAGACATCCTCATGCACGCCGAGCGCGGCAAGGGGTGCTGGAAAAACGGTGAGCAGGTACATGTTTCGACCAGAACCGATCTGGACGGTGCCTATGTGATGGCAACCTGGCTCGAGGACTGGCACCCGGATACCATCGTCGACCTCCACGCCACGGGTGCCGTGCTGAGGACGTGGGGCGACGCCTACGGCTACATGATGGTCGCGAGCGGCCAGGCCGACGCGGTGGTCGACTACACGACGCAGATCTACGATCTCGCCCCCATGCCGGTGATCATCGAGGAAGCCGGCGGCACGTTCACCTCGCTCGACGGAGCGCGAGACTTCGACAAAGGCAACGGGATTGCGACCAACGGCGCAATTCACGACTCGGTTCTCAAAATAGTCAACCAAGGATGACGCACATGAAAGAGTACATTCGCGGCCTGAGCCGAAAGAGCATCATGACGTTCTTCGGCGGTATCTACGCTCTCGCTCTGCTCTTCGCACTGTTCCCCCCGCTGTACATGTGGGGCAGTGGCATTCGCTACGAGATTCTCGGCATTCCGTTCGCCATCATGTACTGGCTGATCAACGGAGTCGTTCTAGGACTCACTCTCTGGGGTCTCTACATCGTCGAGGACATCCGCGGCGAACTCGACGAGGATCTCCTCCCCGCTACCGCACCGCTGACTGGAGAATGACATGTTGATCATGCTGGGAATGCTCGGCGTCTTCTACGCCGTCGTCATCTTCATCCTCTACACCACCCAACAGAAGACCTCCCCCACGTTCGACGAGTACTCGGTGGGCGGTCGCAGCTACGGCCCCTGGTACGTCGCGATGAGCTACGTCAACTCGTGGTGGCCGGGCTCGGTGTTCATCGCGTTCTTCGGACTTGCCAGCGGCGCAGGCGTATTCGGCCTGTACGGCCTCGCTTACTCCAGCCTCGGTGTCGCCATGATGTACTTCATGGCCACCCGCGCTTGGCGATGGGGAGCGAAGTACAACCTCCGTTCACAGCCCGATCTGCTGGGCCTGCGCTTCAACTCGCGCGGCACCAAGATCGTCGCCAGCGTCATCGGTATCGTCTCGCTCTTCCCCTGGGTGGTCCTCGGCATGCAGGCACTCGGCGAGGTCTTCCAGATCGCCAGTGCCGGAGCGTGGTCGGTCACCACGTGCCTGTTCGTCGGCCTGGCGGTCATCGTCATCCGCCAGTACTGGACCGTCAAGATGGGCATGCGCGGCCTCATCATGACCGACATGTTCCAAGGTCTGGTCGCCTACGTCTTCTCTGCGGCACTGTGTCTGATTCTGCTGTCCGGTGTCGCCGGCGGTCCGATCAGCTTCTCGACCCTCGGAGACGTCGCCGACGAGTACCTGCGCGTTCCCGGCGACGGCGACTCCTACGGCCCGTTCTACCTCTTCGCGCTCATCTTCACCGGTGTCGTCGGATCGTTGTGTTGGCCGACGAGCTTCCAGCGCATCTACACCGCATCCAGTGTCCGCGCAGTCAAGTCCGGCACCATCCGCACCGTGCTGATCTCCGGCGTCTTCTACTCCCTGCTCATGCTCGTCGGCATCGCCGGCACGGTCATTCCCGCCGTCGCCGACTCGCCGCAGACCGGCTGGTTCACCATTGCCGAAAGCTACGGCGGGACCTGGCTTCTGGGGCTCGCCGCCACCATGGTGTTCGCCGCGTCCATGGGCCACATCGACGGCAGCGTGCAGGTCTGCGGACTGCAGATCGCCAACGACATCGTCAACTCCGACAAGCGCAAGCTCACCGACAGCCAGCTCACCAAGGTGGCCAAGACGAGCATGCTCGCGTTCATGGCAGCGGCGGCCATCGTCGCCTACGCCACCTTCAACATGACACGCCTGCAACTCCTCGCGCAGATCTCGTACCAAGGCGTTGTGCAGCTTGCCATTCCACTGTTCCTGGGCATCTTCTGGCGAGGCGGCAACGGTAAGGGCGCAGTCGCCGGAATGATCTCCGGCTTCACCGTCGCACTGGTGCTCACCGCCATCTTCCCGGACGACATCGTCGGGCTCGGCAGCCTCACAGGTGGCGTCGTCGGCATGGCCGTCAACCTGGCCGTGTTCCTCATCGTCTCCAAGGCCACCGGAACCACGGCCGAGGAGAAGGCCCGCGTCGACGAGATGTTCGAGGTCGGCAAGCGTCCTACCCGCACGGCACCGGTCGACCTGTCCTTCGAGGACCAGATCGAAGAACTGGCCACCAACCCCGCACCGGAAAAGATCTGACCGTGACATTTCTCGACGACTTCACCGCTATGTCGCAGTTCGGTGCCACCGCCGCCGGTGGTGTGCACCGCGAGGCAGCAACCGCGGACGACGGTCGAACCAGGCGGTTCCTCGCCGACTGGTTCGACCGGCACGGCTTCACCACCACTGTCGACGCGGTGGGAAACATGTACGGCACCGTGGAATTTGCGCCAGGCGCACCGTACGTCCTCGTCGGTTCGCATCTCGACAGTCAGCCGACCGCCGGGAAGTACGACGGGGCCTACGGGGTCCTCGCCGCAGCCCACGCTGCGTACGAGGTCGCCGAGTGCGTCGAACGTGGCTCGGTCGCACCACAATTCAACCTTGCGGTGGTGAACTGGTTCAACGAGGAAGGCTCCCGCTTCTCGCCCAGCTTGATGGGAAGCGGGGTCTTCATCGGCAAGTTCGAGGCCGACGACATCCTGAAGGTCACCGACCGTAGTGGTGTCAGCGTGCGGGATGCTTTGTCCGATATCGGTTTCCACGGCAATGATTCCGCTCCCGAGGCCGCCTCCTACGCCGAGATCCACATCGAACAGGGTCCCATCCTCGAGAGCACAGGCACGACGATCGGCATCGTCACCGCCAACTGGGCCGCGCGGAAGTACTCGATCACCGTGCACGGCGAGCAGTCGCACACCGGCGCAACTCATATGGCCCTGCGTCACGACGCGTTGGTCGGCGCATCCCGCATCGTGCTCGCTGCCCGCGATCTCACGACCCAGTTTCCGGAACAGGCGCTGCTGGCCTCGGTCGGCGAGTTCGACGTCGAACCCAACTCCCCCATCGTCGTGCCGTCGAAGGTCACCATGGCCATCGACATCCGGTCCTCCGATCCCGAGATTCTCGAGCAGGCCCACGAGAAGATGCTTGCAGCAATCGATTCCGTGAACGCCGACGGGGAGGTGCGGGTCAGTATCGACACCTCGGCGCTGCGTCCGTCCACGAGCTACCAGATCGAGGGCGTCGAACTCGCCGAGGAAGCCGCCGAGGCCCTCGGATTGTCGTGTCGACGGATGCTCACCATGGCCGGCCACGACTCGGTGAATCTCAAGGACGTCGTTCCGACGGTGATGCTGTTCGTCCCCAGCGTCGACGGCATATCGCACAGCGAGAAGGAGCTCACCCACGACACCGACCTACTCGACGGCGTGAAGATGCTCGCCGAGACGGTCGCGCGCATGGTGCGCGGCGATATCGGGGTCGGCCTGCCCGTCGAACTCGCCGACACGAAAGGCACTCGATGAATCCCCTCTTGACGAAGACGATCGCCGAGATTCGCGAGGCGTTCGGCACCGGTGAGACCACACCCCTGCACCTGCTCGATGCCACGCTGGAGCATCTGGCGGCCATAGACCCCGTGATCAATGCGATGGCGTACGTCGATGAATCGGGTGCACGTGCGGCAGCTCAGGCCGCGACCGATCGACTCGTATCCGGTCGTGCCCGGGGCGACCTGGACGGCATTCCGGTGACGATCAAGGACAGCATCCATGCGATCGGGATGCCGTGGCGGCACGGCGTCGCCGCGAATGCGGACCTGCCGATGTCGACCGTCGACGCACCACCGGCTGCGCGACTGAAGGAAGCCGGTGCAGTCATCGTCGGGAAGACGACCATGCCCGACATGGGGATGATGGCAGCCGGCGTCAGCTCGCTGTACGGAGTCACCCGCAATCCCTGGGACCTCTCGCGCAACACCGGCGGGTCCAGTGCAGGTGCAGGTGCGTCGTTGGCGTCGGGCATCGGTTTCGGTTCTGTCGGTTCCGATATCGCCGGGTCGGTGCGGTTGCCTGCAGGACACTGCGGGCTCGTCGCATTGAAGCCGACGCAGGGCCGCATTCCGCATACTGCTCCGTCGACCATGCGATCGGCCGGTCCGATGGCGCGCACCGTCGACGATCTCATCGACCTCTACGGTGTCATCTCGAGGCCCGATCCACGGGACACGTGGAGCCTGCCCCACGAGGACACCACCGACATACGCGGGGGCCTGGCTCCTGCCGGACTCCGCATCGGCGTCATGCTGGACATGGGCTACGGTCCCACCGTTTCCGACGACGTACAGGCCGTGGTGCGTTCTGCAGCAATGCAACTGAGTGCATCGGGTGCCGTGGTCACCGAGATGCCGCCGATCTTCGGCGCCGATCCGTACCCGGCGTTGGATCGCCTGTTCCAGGTTCGTGCGCGTACGGAGTGGGAGGCCATTCCCGAGGATCGTCGATCGGACGTCTTGCCCGCGGTGGCGGACTGGGCCTCGGCGGCGGCAGGGTATTCGGCGGCTCGGTTCTCGCGCGACACCGATGCGGTGATGCGCTCGCAGGAGACGATTCGGGCGCAGACGGCCGAGTTCGACTTCGTCATCTCTCCGGTCATTCCGACGGTGGGGTTCGGGGCCGAAGAGGTTGGCCTCGACCCGGCACAACCATTGGGCCACTGCAGTTTCACCGCGTGGTTCAACCAGACCGCCCAGCCTGCCTCGGCACTCTGCTTCGGCTTCAGCGCACACATGCCCGTCGGGATCCAGGTCGTAGGACCGCGGTTCGCAGATCAGGCGGTGCTCCGGCTGACGAAATGGCTCGAGGGTACACGTGAGTTCGAGATGAATTGGCCGACGGCTGTGGCCGCTGACACGATCGGAGCACTGGGATGACCGTGCGAGAGACATTGAGCGAGTTGGGTATCTGGGCCTCGGGCGAATTGACGTTGGACCCCAGTACCACCATGGCGAGCCCCAGTTGGTGGGGCGCGGACTCCGAGCGCTATTCGGCGCGGGCCGAGGTTGCGGACTCGGGGGCAGGGTCGGCCGCATACGTGAAGGTGATGGAACCGCATGCCCGCGACTACATCGATATCGCAGCAACATTCTCCGCTGCCACCGCGGCCGGTGACGCGGGCATCGGCCCCGCTGTCTTCTTCTCCGACGCAGCGTCCGGTGTGCTGGTGATGGAGGATTTCACCGGACTCTGTTCGACCGCAACGCTCGATCTGTTCGACGAGGATGCGAACATCGAAAAGCTCGTGGTATTGCGGACCTCCGTTCACCGGCTCAGCGGAATCACCAGACGTGCGTCGGTGTTCGAGGACCTGGCGCATGTGCGAGCCCTGGTCGAGCGGGTCGGCGGCGCATTACCGGCCGACTTCGACTGGATGCTGCGCACTCTCGGACCAGCCGAAGCGCGGATCGAGAGCGCCGGCGTCGACGCGGTGCCATGCCACGGCGACGGCAATGTCTCCAACGTCCTGGTGCTCGACGACGGCAGCATGCGGCTCGTCGACTGGGACGTTGCGGCGCTGATGGATCCGCTGCAGGACATCGGTGCGTTGCTCGCCGAGATCCGCCCGTTCGACACCGACGCATGTGAGGTGTTCGAGATGATGTGGGGGTCGTTCGACAGTGCGTTGTTCGATCGCGCCCGCATCTACGGCATCGCCGACTGCCTGCGGTGGGCCCTCATCGGCTCGTATGCGGACGCGATGAGGCCGGGGACGCACGAATACTCGAAGTTCTCCGATTGGCAGTTCCTGAGGGCGCGCGCTGGACTTCGCGACCCCCATTTCGACGACCGAGTACGGAACATCTGAGGTGGCCATGAACGAGATCGCACTGGGATCTGCCCGCACCGAACCCGAGCGGCAGGTGGAGAAAGCCCTGGCTGCCGTTGCGGAGTGGGAGGGACTGAACATCACCTATACCCCGGTACCCGGAGGGTTGATGAACAGCAATTGGCGCATCACCGTCGAGGGAAAACCGAAGCGCTACTTCATGAAACTTCCCGGTGCCGGAACGGATTCGTTCATCGATCGGTCGCTGGCCAACGAAGCTGCCCGTCGCGCAGGTGCTTTGGATATCGGACCCGAGGTGGTGCTGTTCGACCCGGTGACCGGCGTGGAGGTGATCGAGTTCCTCGAAGGCTATCGGGCGTGTACCAACGGGGACCTCAAGCGCCCCGAGATTCCCCTGGGCATGATCGATCTGTATCGCGTACTACATTCGGGAAGCAAGCTCAGCATCACGAAGACGATTTTCGACATGATCGACGAACACCTCGATCAGGTAGCCGAACTCGGCGTGCGATTGCCGCGCGACGCCGAGGTGATTCTCGCGGAGTACGGGCAGGCGAAGAACGCGATGATGGCGTCCGGCTTGGATCTGGTTGCGTGTCACAACGACCCGATGCCGGGCAACATCCTCATCGGAGACGGCCTGCCGATGAAATTGGTGGACTACGAGTTCGCGTCGAACAACGACCGCGCCTACGAGCTGGCCGTCATGATCACCGAGATGTTTTACGGCGAGCAACAGACCATGGAGCTGATCGAAGAGTTCTACGGCAAAGCCGAGTGGTCGATGATCTCTCGCGTACAGGTGTGCAGCGCACTCGCCGACGTCAAATGGGGGCTGTGGGGCTGCATGAACCACAAGCTCAGCACCGCATGGGATTTCGACTACCACAAGTACGGAACCTGGAAGCTTGCCCGAGCGCGGATGAAAATGGCGGATCCACGTTGGGCATTCTGGCTGCAGGGGTTGTGAGGTGACCACACTCGATCGCGTCGGGGCCCTGAGCGTCAACGGTTTCGATGCATCCTCGGCCGTGGGGCTCAGCACCCGCACGCTCGATCTGGTCGAGCGCCGAAGGCGGGTACTCGGGCCTGCCTATCACCTGATGTACGAGACTCCGCTCGAGTTGGTACGAGGCGAGGGTGTGTATGTCTTCGACCCCGATGGCACGCGATACCTCGACATGTACAACAACGTTGCCAGCGTGGGGCATTGCCATCCTCGGGTGGTCGAGGCCGTCACCCGGCAGATGTCGTTGATCAACACGCACACCCGGTATCTGCACGAGGCGGTGATCGGCTACGCCGAGGATCTGGTCGGCACCTTCCCCGACCGGTTGGACACCGCGATGTTCACGTGCACCGGTTCCGAGGCCAACGACCTCGCTCTCCGGATCGCACGGCACGCGGCCGGCCGCCAGGGCATCATCGTCACCGAAAGTGCCTATCACGGTGGGACTGTGGATGTGGCTGCTTGTTCGCCGTCGATGGGTCCGGCGTCCGTTCGCGACGCTCCGTGGTTGCGGACAGTTCCGGCACCGGATGCGTACCGGGTCGAGGGCGATCTGGGAACGTGGTTCGCCCAGCAGGTGCAGGCGCAGATCGACGACCTGGCCTCGTCCGGGATCGGTATCGCGGCTTTGCTAATCGACTCCATCTTCGCCTCCGACGGGATCTTGCCGGAGCCCACACCCTTCCTGAAGCCCGCGGCAGATGTCGTTAATGCTGCGGGTGGGATGTTGATCGCCGACGAGGTGCAGCCGGGATTCGGCCGGCTGGGCGCATCGATGTGGGGCTTCGAGCGGCACGGGTTGCTGCCCGACATCGTCACGATGGGCAAACCGATGGGCAACGGCATGCCCATCGCCGGACTGGTGATGCAGAGCTCGTTGGCGGAACAGTTCGGACGAGACCTGCGCTATTTCAACACCTTCGGTGGCAATCCGGTGACCATCGCTGCGGCGCAAGCGGTGCTGGACGTGATCCGAGACGAGGACTTGGTGGCCAATTCGGCCGCGATGGGTGAGCGCATGCTTGCAGGCCTGAGCACGGTCGCCGATCGCGTCGATTCCATCGGGGACGTCCGGGGTGCGGGATTGTTCGTCGGAGTCGAATTCATCGGCACTGCAGGTCGACCGGATCCGGCCGAGGCACTACGCGTGGTCAACGCGATGAAGAAACGCGGGGTCTTGATCTCGGCCACCGGCCTGTACGGAAACACCCTGAAGATCAGACCACCGTTGACCATCGAGACGGCGGACGTCGACTACTTCCTCGAACAGTTCGCAACAGTCGTGGCCTGACGGGTGGAGCTACCTTCACCGGGCTGCTCGGTGCGCTGGACGGCGCGTGACGGGGACTCGTCGGACCTCGTTGCTTGCGAGACCCAGCAGAGCGTTGTGGCAGATTGCTACACTGGCGGTACTGCTGCGGCGATAGGAAATCATCATGGGCACCACCTCGTCTCTACGTATCGACGACGACCTCTACGATGCGGCAAAAGCGGCCGGATCTGCTGCAAGCCGAAGTGCCGCCCAACAGATTGCCCACTGGGCGCTGATCGGCCGAGAGATGGAGCTTTCACATACAGTCTCCGCACGCGACATTGCCGACGTTCTCGCAGGTAAGGCGCGCTATGACGACCTGACGCCGCACAGGCAGGCCGTCGTTCGCGCGGAGTGGACAGAACAGATCGAATCGGCGACGGAGTCGCTCGACTTCGAGAGTGAATTCACTGCAGAAGGTCGCTCGTACGTCGAGTCCGACGAGCACGGCAACGTCGAGTGGAGCAACCATCGATAGAGCACGCTCCCGAGACAGCCCATCGTGACAACACCGATCTCGGACCCGGTACTTCATCTTCTCGCTGGGCCCAATGGTGCCGGCAAGAGCACCTTCAACGCGCGCGTACTGTCACCCGTCACGCATCTTCCGTTCATCAATGCCGACGAAATCGCACACGATCGATGGCCCGGCGACGAGGCTGCGCACGCTTACGATGCGTCGAAAGTTGCTGCCGAGCTGCGTGCGAAATTCCTCTCGGCACGATCGTCGTTCGTCACCGAGACCGTTTTCTCGCACGAGTCCAAGGTCGAACTGGTCCAGTCTGCCGTCAGTGCAGGCTATTTGGTGACGCTGCACGTCATCGCAATTCCCGTCGAAACGGCTGTGGCCCGAGTACAGAACCGTGTCGATCAAGGCGGTCATTCGGTCCCGGAGGCGAAAATTCGCGAACGGTACGACCGGTTGTGGCCTCTCCTTCGCTCTGCGGTCGAGATGGTGGATCGCGCTCAGGTGTACGACAATTCATCAGCGCGACGCCCATTCCGCACGATTGCTCGGTTCGATCGCGGTCACCTCGTAGGACAGGCCGAATGGCCCAGTTGGATGCCACCGGCCCTGCGTTCGTAACCGCCCTGTCCCGTTGATCGCATTCTGCACATCTCGCCTGAATAGGAACGATCGGGAGACGGTTGGCATATCAGCCTGCGGTCGACTGCACCGGACCCAACGAGGTCAGTGTCCTTTCGGCAACGCGTTCGAGCTGACGCCGCGTTGCGCCGTCTCGGGCACGCTGCGACATGCTTGACAGGATCCTGTTATTGGCTACTCGTCGACTTCGACGCCGTATCTGACGGCCAGTTCAGCCAATCCGTCGTCATAACCTTGGCCGATGGGTCGAAAGCGCCATCCACTCCCTCGCCGGTAGATCTCGGCCAACAGCATCGACTGTTCGGTCGTGGCTGCGTCGAGCACGGCTGTGGCGACCGTCGAATCGAGCCCATCGAGCGATACCGAGACCGCGCCGACATCACCGAACGTCTTGTCGCCGTCTATGGCTGCGGCGATGACGATGCGCGCGCATTCCTCGGGAACGAGTGCCAGATCGATCCGGACACCCTGCTCACTGTCACCGTCGATCGACATCGAGACGGCACCGTCCGAGGTGGCCGGAGCGTTGTAGAACACGAAATCCTCGTCACTGGAGACCAACTCGTCGTCGTTGACCAGGAAGGCGACGACGTCGACACCGACCTGATCGGACTCGTCGGCCCGCCACGAACTGTTCAAAGTCAGCATGGTGAAGCTTGGATCCAGATCGACAACACCACCACGTGGCACCAGCGGGGCGATTCGGGACCGCCGCGCCGGAAGCGGAGCAGGCACCTCGATTTTGAGCTCACGGTCAATCGCCGCCGGTGTCAGCAACGTGAGATCCCGTTCTTTCACTTTCGGCATCCGGGGATCTCCATCGCCGCCGTCCAGAACCAGGATGTCGGTCACGCCAGCGCTGAGATTCACAGCCGGTGTCGCACCGAGTTGAATCAGGCGGGAACGCATCAGCACAGAATCGGCATGCGAACCACCCATGACCAAGACCCTTCTCGTCTGCCAGGGCTTGGCGACTGGATCGGGCTGCTGCACGGGTGGCTTCGGCTGGACCTGCGGCCGAGTGACTTTGGGCGTTCCTGGTTGCACATCCCGTAGCAGGTCGAGCAGTTCGGACTCCGAGATTATCCGAAGTCCATGAGCCCGAGCTCGCTCGACCTTTCTGCTTTCGGTCGTGGGATCCGAGCACACCACCACACTGGTGAATCGGCTGACGGAGTTCATCACGTCCAAGCCAGCTTCGGTGACCTGAGCGGCCAGACGCAACCGCGGAATGCGCGTGTCGCCGCTGATCACGACTCGCATGCCTTGAATCAGACCGCCGTCCCCAGCAAGAGGACCGGGGTTCTCCCACGTGCAATGCGTTCGAGGCACGGTGTCCGGATACAGCGTCAGGCGCTCGGTGCACGTGACGACGGGAAGGGGAAGTTCGAGCGACCTGGCCAGCCGAGCACTGTGAGTGAAAACCTGCGCCAGCACGCGGGCATCGTCGTAGGCGTCGTGCGCATTGGACTGCAGCACTTTCCAGTGCGCGGCCAAGGTGGATAGCTTGTGGTTGGGAGTGTCGAGTTGTAGTCGCCTCGACAATGCCACGGTGCACAACCGTTGCTTCGTCGGCATGTCGATGCCCGCACGCATCGATTCGAGCTTCAGGAAGCCGTGGTCGAAACTTGCGTCGTGCGCGACCAAGGTTCGACCGTCGAGCAGATCCATGAGCTGCGGGGCGATCATGTCGAACGTCGGTGCACCGGCAAGCCGTTCGGGCGTCAGTTTGTGGATGTGCACCGGGCCGGGATCGCAGCCGGGGTTGACCAGTGTCGACAGTTCGCGTCCGACGCGTCCGTCCTCGTCGACCGTCATAGCGGCCACGCTGAGCACCCGATCACGGGATGCCTTCAGACCCGAGGTCTCGACATCGACGACGACCCACTCGTCGCGTCCGGTCTTGACTGCATTCCCCACGGAGGTTCCACTTTCGACGCCAACGGACAGTGGTGGTCACTATGCCTCACGGGTCACCGGCAATACGGCGAATGCCGAACACGGGTCGATCTATTCGCACTGTGGACCAGTGATGTAGCCCTGCTCGCAGCCGTACTGAGTTTGGATATCCCCGCTGGTCGGTTCTTCTCCGCACAACACTCCGCACCGCTCGTAGCCATTCACGACGCCATCGCCGTTTCGATCCTCGGATTCGTTGTACGGATACCCTGCATCGGGTACCGGCGCTGTCGCCACGCATCTCGGGTCGTTCACCACGTACGACCCATCGGTGAAGACCGCGGTGCCGCCGTAATCGCAATATCTCAGTTCAGGCGGTGCCGGCGGGACATATGTATCGCACTCGGCTTCGTACCCTGTCGTGCCGTCCGAGTACAGGGCGGTGCCTGACTGATACAGATCCAAGTCACCGCACTCGTAGGTGATGGGTTGGGGCTGAGGAACAGGCGGCGGCTCAGGTGCCGCCGTCACGTCCACGTTGGAGGTGGGCGACGCCGACACCGTAACGCTCGAACTGCTCGTCACAGGAACAGCTTCGCTCAGTGTCTCGTTGGGGCTGCTCGAGCAGCCGACGCAGACCAGCGCCACTGCGGTGATTGCAATGAAGGTTCTCGTGGACATGCCAACTCCGAGCTGGTCGAGACTGCATGGACCCGTCCCCGGTACAGGCAATGTCGATTCAGTATCGCAATGAACTGACCACCGACACGGGCGATTCGACATTCGGATATGCCGTTATGCCTTCGTTCACAGGCATAACAGGGCTCAGTCCTATAAAAGAGGGGCGTATTGTCGCCTATGCATGTAGTCGCAAGCATAAGGAGCGAATATGGCCCATCCGCGACGACGAAGTCGGAGATATCCGAGTGAGGTGGCGGCCGCCTTCGTCGCACGTCGGCTTCAGTTACGCCTCACTCAAGCAGAGTTGGCATTGCTCGCCGACGTGGGTCGGTCGACGATCCAAGCTCTCGAAGGCGGCAAAGACTCGATCCAACTCGATGGTGCGATCGCCATCGCGAATGCGCTGGGCTGTGACCTTACTTTGCGGACTCGATCCGGAACGCCTGTGCCACCTCTGGATTCGCGTTGACCAAGCCTCAATGCCCGACCGGCCAGGCGGACTGCAACCCCGCGTGGCCGTAGAGCCAGCCATGGAACCCGAATCGGTTCTCGGTAAAGGGTTCCGATCGTCTCGTACGCAACGATTTCAGGGTCTTGCGTACCGGAACTCGCTTGTGGCCCCGGATAGTTCGGTCATGCGCGCTGTTCACCCACGCCCGTCAGTCTCTCTGCTGCTGCATCGGTTCCGAGTTCGACTCGAACCTTCGGGTTGTCGATGTAGAAGCGAATCCACTGTTCCAGCGCCACCGGGTGGACATCGAAGCGTCTGCAGTCGAGTTCGATGTACTTACCTTTCGGCATAATTTCGATTCTCCAGAGCAAGGTTGTGAAGCACCGGTTCATCTTCGCCATTTCGTCGACCCTCACCAGAACCAACGGGTACGACTCCACGACCACAGCGGTGTCTCTTACGTCCACCCACGGTACCTGGATGTCGAATGCCCAGCCGCGGTGGCGAATACCGTCGTCCGAGAGCTCGAGGTAGCCGTTGCGAATACTGCGCAACAGGATTGGAATAAGGAGCGAGGCCATGGACAATCCCATCGCCGCAAGCACCCATCCCACCCCACCCGAGGTGAAACCCATCGCGATCACGCAGATCGACAGAGAGCTGAGTATCACGACGAGCAAACTCAAGCCCAGGGGGTTGTAGCGCACAGTCGAGCCCTGCACCCATCGACGGACGTCAGAGCCTGTCGTGATCGACGACACGTTGGTCCACGCGAAAGCCGCTGCGCTGAAGCAAAACACACCAAATCCGAGAGTCGACAGAGCAGAGGCGATCATTCCCTCCACGACACTCACCACGCACAAGTACAGAGCAATCAGCGCCGCAACCCCGAAGATCACGCTTCGAGCGATCATCGACCCCGGCGATGCCACCCAGCGCCGCACTTCACTGGCCCGCACATCAGAAAATCGCATCCCACGCCCCTGTCGCCAGTTTGCCGATTGCCGACCCCTTGCCGGCAACTGCACAGCACCATCACCAATGGCGTTGCAGACGCGGCCCCACAGCATCAGACGCAGCAGGGGTCGCGCCGGTTCCGTAGTCTCGGGCTGTTCTCTGGTCCGGTAGCAGTCGCCAGATAGTTGTTTCAGTCCCACACCGTGAGCCCGCCGCCCGCCACACTGACTGCTTTGAAGCCCTCGGGCGCTGCAACGGTCCACCCTTCGAAATCAGGGTTTGAGGGAACTACCAGGCTTGCACGGTCGGCGAACTCCATTAGCAAGCCGCCATCATCGGATGCATACGCGTACGCGACCAGTCTGCCGATAAGACGCTGGACAGTGCTGTCTTCGGGTAGCAGCGTGTGCGGCACACCGCGAAACCTCTTAACCCCGGGCTCAGTGACTCGAAAATTCGACTCGATGCGAATTTCGCAATTACGATCTGTATGCAACGCGAGGGAGAACCCGAACTCCAAAGACACAATCGTGTGCCGTACGAGAGGAAGCTCCACGCGTGTCCACCCTCCCGGAATCGGCCGACAGTCTTAGCCGCTCCTGACTGTCAGACGCAGCAGCGATCTCCGCGGTTCCACTGACAAGCCGACCCCGTCGAGGGCCTAAAGGACGGCTTCAGCGAGAGAGCGCCTGCAAGGTCGCCTCTCCCGCGCGATAACCCGCCTCGAACAGCCATGGCCATTCGGAGAAGTCCTCGGGATCGACCACCACCGTCTCGACACCGCCGTTCCCACGCCGCTTGGGCATGTTCTCGGGATGGGACGGGAACCGATCCTTCAGGTACGCGGGTTCGAGACTCTGCCGAAAGATCAGCCACGTCCGAGGCGTAAATCCCACTGCTTCAGCACGTTTCGCGAGTTCGATCCAAGCTTCGGCGTTGGCGTACCCACCTTGGAGTACCAGCCTCCGGGCCTCGAGCATCGGAAACACGCCGTACCAGATCGGCGGGTAACTCAGGAGCGTCTGGCACCAGGCACGACGGCGTTCGGGCGGAATGGGTTCCCACTTCGCCTGTGCTGCTTCGAGTTCGCCACTACCGGACATTGTTCACCTCATCCTGGAGGTGCAACCCTCCATCGACTTGCGCGCCTGCGATTGTGGGACGCGCCGGTTCTTCCCCTGGGGCACCCTGTCGATGGAGACGGGGTTGCCGGACAGCCGGCCAGGTACCTACGGCTGTCACTCTTGAACCTCTCCCGACAATAGCCGAGAGGTACGACACGCACCATCGGCCGAAAGCGGCAGCCACTGCACGCACCCCGTGCACCGAGGTCGCGCACTGGATTGTCATGACCGCTCCGGTGCAGGTCTCAGGCCGAGCTTCCGGAGGACGTCGAGGGCTGCGGTATCAAGCTCGTCGTATTCATCGTTGCCGTCGATCGCGACCAGCATAAACGTGTCCAGAGGACGACCTGCGGTTCGGCTCGTTCCGTCGTCGGGCCCACATTTTTCCTATGCTGTGTTCGTGCCCTCCGACCGAACAGACAGCAACCTCGCTCGCGTGATTCCACTGTTCGGTCGCCGGGGATCCCGTACCACCGACACGGAATTCGTCGACGACATCGAGCCGGCAGTCGAGTCCCCGGCCGAAGGACTGACGCCCCACGATATCGAGCTCACACCACCGACCGCCGAAGACGAGTTCGCAGCGCTGTCCGCATCGAAGCCGATAGCGCAGCTTCGTTCGCTCCTCGACTGGCTCGGTCCGTCACGACCGATCACCGGCACGGGTGTTCCCCGGCCCGGGTCGGTCAGCGAGCTGGCGGAGGCCGTCGGGGTGGATCTGGACGCGCGTGCGCGGAATTCACGATCCATGCGCGACATCCGCAACTTGATGACATTGTGGGATGCGGCAACGGCGGCCGGATTGATCGAGTTGACATCCACCACGGCGATACGTGGTCCCTGGGCCGACGAGTTCGCCCACTCACTTCCCGGCTCGCTGTCCGCTCACCGGACGGCTCTCTCGCACGTCATCCGCCGGTACTTCCTCAGCGAGGACCCGCGGCGCCAGTCGCAAGCCCCCGATGTCGTTGCCGGACAGATAGTTCTCGCCGCGATGACGAGCATTCCACGGACGCAGCTCCCGGAAGTCTGGTCGGCCCACTCCGGAGATCTGTACGAACACATCATTGCGTTGATGCTCCGCGGCCTACTGGACCAATTCATCGCCGACGGGTGGCTGGTCTGCGACGGGACATACGAGGTGCCGGCACCGTTGCGCCCGACCGTCCTGGACGCCATGAAGTCACTTCGATACTACGAAACGGGTGACCTCAACCGATGATCATCACCGGATTGTTCTTCGCCGAGTACGCGCGAGCCTCCAACGACATGCTCGACATCCTCGGCGGCGTCTGGGATACCTGCACGGTTCCTCGCGACACCCGCATGCTCGAATGCCGGCTGGTCGCACTGTTGCAGACGGGACCCGATGACATCGGTAAGGACTTTCCCGCGACTCTCGAAGTGCTCGACGCGAACGGCGAACACATCGTGAATCAGCGGGGGCTGCAAATTCCCGGTGCCGGCTTCACCGGCGAGAACCGATTCTGGTTCCTGCCGATGCAGATGGTGTTCCGCGACGAAGGACGGCACAACTTCATCCTCAGCGCCGGCGGGGCCACAGCGAGCGTCGGGCTTCGCATTGCCTTCGGCTGAGGCCTCGCTCAGTACGACGGCGGTTGGCGATTCGGCACCGCCGACGGGTTCAGTTCGTCATTGGAAAGATGCACCGACAGCCGACGTGACCAAGGCCGATACCGCCGGCGATCGGACTCCGGCCGGCCACGCGATAACCGTCGTAATCATCGGCGCATCGGCCACAGGAACGGCCACGTGGTCGGGCCACTGCCACGCGCGACTCGACGCTGGGATCACCAGCAGCGCCTGACCCAGCGCGACCAGTTGGGCAATCTGCGATTGAGCGCGCACCTCAGGCCCGGGCCCCTCCGAATAGGTCCCGTCGAGCTGCGGCCATCGGGCCATCGGTAGGTCCGGCACATCGCGGATATCATCCATGGCCACTTCACTTTTGGAGGCCAAGGGGTGATCACGCGGAACGATCGCGACCTGCCCCTCGGTGAGGAGGTCCTCGAAGTCGAACCCGACCAGGTCATCGACAGGGCGATGCATCAACGCCACGTCGGCGTCACCGCGGCGGAGATATTCGGCCTGCTCACCGACTTCACACAACACGATGTCCACCTTCGCGGGGTGCGCGTCGAGCACGCGTCGTAAAAGCTCGTGCGACGCACCGGCTTTGGTCACCAATTTGATGACGTTCCCAGCGCTTCGCGCTCGCTGCACTGCCGCAGCGATGGCGTCGAGCGCCGTTATGGCATCCCTCAGGAGCACGGTACCGGCAGCAGTGAGAGCGACTCCGCGACGATTCCTATCCAGGAGGGTGACGCCGAGTCGGCGCTCCATCCTGCTGATCGCCCGCGAGAGTGGTGGCTGGGCGATCCCCAAGCGCTGCGCGGCGCGTCCGAAGTGCAGTTCCTCGGCCACGGCAACGAAATACCGGAGTTCGCGCGTTTCGAGATCATCCACGCCGACAGCCTAGTTGTGATACCCGTTGAGTATCACTGGTTGGTCGATCGGTATTGGACGCACCTGCGCCAGACGCCGACCATGGACTGCATGACAACGAAGACCGCGCTGGTCACCGGCGCCAACAAAGGGATCGGCTTTGCCATCGCGCACGGACTCGGACTGCAGGGAATCAGAGTGGGAGTCGGGGCCCGCAACGATGGACGACGACAGGACGCGGTCGACAAG
The DNA here is from genome assembly GCF_002259485.1 of Rhodococcus sp. 14-1411-2a. Taxonomy (GTDB): domain Bacteria; phylum Actinomycetota; class Actinomycetes; order Mycobacteriales; family Mycobacteriaceae; genus Rhodococcoides. Next base: position 202,016 of record NZ_NPGA01000018.1, on the reverse strand, counting down.
CTTCGTGCTGCGGGCATCGACGCGTTCGGAGTCCCCCTCGATGTCACGTCGGATCACAGCGTTGCCGCTGCGGCCGACTCGATCCATGACCTCGACATACTGGTGAACAATGCAGGCATTTCCGGCGGCGAACAGCAGAATCCGACGACGCTCGATATCGACGTACTGCGGACTACCCTCGATACCAACGTATTCGGGGTCATCAGAGTGACGAACGCACTACTCCCGGCGCTTCTTCGGTCTGCCTCGCCACGCATTGTCAATGTCTCGAGCAACATGGGCTCGCTCGCGCTACAGACCGGCCCGATCATGGCGGCATATGCTCCTTCCAAGACCATGGTGAACGCGATGACCGTGCAGTACGCACGGCAGCTCGCGGACACTGCGGTGATCGTGAATGCATGCTGCCCGGGCTATGTGGCAACGGATTTCACCGGATTTGCATCCACACGCACGCCGGAGGAGGGTGCGCGCATCGCTCTGAAGCTCGCCACCCTGCCCGACGATGGCCCGCGAGGCGGATTCTTCGACGACGCCGGATCCGTGGCCTGGTGAACACGGCCGATTGTCCGAGGCCAGGCATCGAGTGGCCGACTCGGCGCTGCCGGACTCGGCTGACGTCAGGTGCTGATCGACTCCCGCGCGGCACGTTCCACCGTTCGTCGAGCGGTTCGGGCCACCGCCTCGTCGATCAGGAATCCCTTGCTGTCGACCGCCACACCGGACTCGGCACGCTCCAAGTCGGCCAACAGTTCCTCAGCCTCGCGGACCTCCGTCTCCGACGGCACGAATACCGTTCGGACAGGCGCGAGTTGAGCCGGATGAATACACGCGCGGCCGACAAAACCGAGACCGGCCAGAGTGCGCGTATCAGCCTCGAACGCATCGGCATCTCGGAAGTTTCGCGACACCGCTGCAGGCGGTGGATCGATACCCGCCGCCACGCTTGCTGCGACCACCTGAGCGCGCACGAACGACAGCGACTCCGCAGAACCGTCGACGCCCAGATCGGCGGCGAGATCCACCTCACCGATCTGGAGAAACTTGACCCGAGGCGCACGGGCGATCTCGAGAGCGGCGAACACTCCGGCGGCCGTCTCGATGAGGGGCGACACCACCGCGCTACTGCCACTCAGTAGAGCATCGGCCAGCTCCACCTCGCGAGCAGACGACACCTTCGGCAACCAGATACCCGTCAAGTTCGGGTGCATTACCGCGCGAATGTCATTCTCCTGCAACGCCCCTGGATTGACCCGTACCCAGATCTGCACGTCACCCGGTTCGCAGGCCGCAACCCACGCAGCCACCGTCGCACGCGCGTGGTCCTTGTTCGCCGCGGTGACGGCGTCCTCCAGATCCAGCACCACTGCGTCGGTGCCCGATGCCAGTGCCTTGTCGAAGCGCTCCGGCACGTCCCCGGGAACGTAGAGGTACGTCAGAGCCGACCTCATCCGATGACCCCCGTACCCGCGACGAGGGACTTGGCGATGACGGTGCGCATGATGTCGTTGGTGCCCTCACCGATGGCCATCAGCGGGGCGTCACGGTAGAGGCGCTCGACGACGAATTCGGTGGAGTAGCCGTAGCCACCGTGAATGCGCATGGCTTCGAGGCTGGCGGTGATGGCGGCCTCGGAGGCGAAGTACTTCGCCATGCCTGCTTCCATGTCTACGCGCTTACCCGAATCTGCCTGCGATGCAGCCCAGTACGTCATCAAGCGCGCTGCCTGCAGCTGGGTCGCGATGTCGGCGATCTTGAGCTGAATGGCCTGGAACTCGGCGATGGGCTGACCGAATGCGGTGCGCTGCTTCGCGTATTCAAGTGCAGCGTCGTAGGCAGCCTGCGCAATGCCGACGCTGCGTCCGGCGATGTTGAGACGACCGATCTCGAGACCCGACAGCGCCTGCTGCAGACCACGGCCCTCGACACCACCGAGCAGCGCGTCGACGGGAACGCGCACATCGGTGAACGTGATCTCACACGACTCGGTGCCCTTGTAGCCGAGCTTGCCCATGTCGCGCTGGACCTCGAACCCGTCGGTCGTGGTGTCGATCAACAGCAGCGACATGCCCTTGTGTGCCGGCGTCGTCGTGCTGTCGGTCTTGACCAGTACCGGAAGCACATTCGCGTGTCGGGCGTTGGTGATCCATGTCTTCGCACCGTTGACGACGTAGTGGTCGCCGTCGCGCTTGGCGGTGGTCTTGATGCCCTGCAGGTCGGTTCCGGCACCGGGCTCGGTCAGGCCGACTCCCGTGCGCCATTCACCGGACGCAAGCTTGGGCAGCAGTGTCTTCTTCTGCTCCTCGGTACCGTGCTTGCCGATCATCCAGCACGAGAGGTTGTGGCTGCCGAGAATTCCGGCAACGCCCATCCATCCCCGGGCGAGTTCTTCGTAGACGAGGGTGAACGAGACCTTGTCGAGGTCGAGGCCGCCGTACTCTTCGGGCGTCGTGATCCCGAACAGGCCCATGGCCTTCATGTGTTCGACGATCTCGGTGGGGTATCGACCCGTCTTCTCCCACTCGTTGGCGACGGGGATGATTTCCTTGTCGACGAAGGTGCGCAACGCTTTCCGGAATGCCATCTGCTGTTCGTCGTACGTGAAATCCATGATGATGTCCTGTCGATTGGGGTGTCGTCGATCGAAGTGTCAGGGTGCCGGCGCGATGGCTGCGGCGAGATCGAGAATGGCGGTCAGGTCGGGTTCGTCGACCAATCCGAGGATGCGGTCGGCGAGTTCTCCTGCACGAGAGTCGTTGCTGCAGTTGGCGAGAAACTTCTCCAGCAGCCGGTCGTCGCTCAACGGGAACCCGGCAGATCCTTGGCTGCCGCCGACGGAGGCGTCGAGCACTCGTCCGTCGGTAAGGGTGAGAACTGCCCTGCCCGACGCGGCCGCCGCGGGAACCTCCGACGGGAGGTTCGTCACCCGCACCTTGCGGGCCGTGACAAGAACGTCCTCGCGTGCGATGGATTCGTCTGTGTAGGTCGAGACGGTGATCGCGCCGTCGTGCAGTAGCGCGGCGACGCTCCACGGCAGATCGAACTTGCCGTCGTACGTACTACGCGGTGAGGCGACCCCGGTGTTGGGTCCGCAGACGAACGGGCTCGAATCGGGGTGAACGAAGACCTCGATGTCGGCGACGTCGCTAACCTGAACCGCACTGTCGCCGAGCGCCTCCGAGACGGCGTCGAGCGTGACGTGCATAAGCTGGCAACTGGGATACGGCTTGATGCCGATTCGGGTGGCTTCCCACCGCGTGCCGAGTCCTTCTGTCAGTGCCGCGAAGTTCGTCGGCCGATCGGTCAGCGCAGCGTAGATGCCGCGTCGACCTTCCAGAACCGAGGACGGTCCAGTAGCACCGGCAGCGGCGAGCCGGGCGGCCAGCACACCGTTCATGCTGGCTGATCCGGGATGCAGTGCCTTGGTGTCGGCGTCGGTATCGAGAAACTCGAGCAATCCCGAACTCGACGACCCGGCGATACCCAGAGCGTTGACCAGCGTCTCGGTGTCGAACTTCGAGAGATGTCCGGCGACGAGTGCGGCTGTCAACGGTCCCACCGCTGCCGTGGCATGCACGCCCCGAGCGTGGAATCCGTGGGGACTGACTTCACCGAGACGACAGGCAGTTTCGAGGCCCAGAGTCGCGGCGGTCAACACATCCGCCCCGGAGGCCGACACCTGCTGCCCGACGGCGAATGCAGCGGGCAACGACACCGCCGTCGCGTGCACCAGCGCACCGGCATGCGTGTCGTCGAAGTCCAGAGAGTGCAGCATCACCCCGGTCGCGAAGGCGGCGGCCGGCGCGGACAGGCCTCGGGTGCCGGTGAGCGGCCGCGCCTCGGGTGGTCCGCCAAGGGTGTCGGCCACTGTCCAGCCCGGTCGGCCGTAGCCGAGGCGCTGGGCCGCAACGGTGTTACCGACGCCATCGAGTAGGTGACGCGCGGCCGCGTGCCGGACGTTCTCGGACAGATCGGCGACGGTGACACTCGATGCCCACTCCGCCAGAACCGTCGAGGTCACGCCCGCACCTCATCCTTCGCCGTTCCGAACGCACCCTCGGCCTTGAGTTTTGCGACGCGTTCGTCGTCGTAGCCCAGTTGGTCACGCACGATGTCGTCGAAGTGCTCGTTGCGCTGCGGCGCTCGGCGGTACTGCTTGGCCTCGGAACCGAAGTTCACCGGGGACGCGACCTGACGCACCGTGTTGTACACCGGATGCTCGGTCTCGACAACAAGATTGCGGGCGATCGTGTGCGGTTCGGTCAAAGCGTGCTCGACGTCGTTGATCGGGCCGGTAGGCACCCCGGCCGGGCCGAGCTTCGAGAGCCAATGTTCGACGGTATTGGTGGCGAACACCTCTTCCAGGATCGGCAACAGTACGTCCTGGTGCTTGCCGCGCAGCGAGAAGTTGCTGAACCGTGGATCGGCACCGAGGTCCGGTCGGTCGATGGCGACGACGAGCCGGTCCCAGAACTTCTCCTTCGCGCAGCCGACGATGAGCCAGCCGTCCGTTGCCTCGAAGGCCTGGAACGGAACCAGGGAGGGGTGGGCCGAGTTCTTCGTGCGGATCGGTTCGAACCCGGCGTTGAGGTGCCACGTCGCGGGGTACGTGAGCAGAGACATCGCCGTGTCGTACAGCGAGACGTCGCAGTCACCGCCGATGCCGTCGCGTCGGGCGGCGTGCAATCCAGACAGCAGCGAAATAGCGGCGACGAAGCCACCGGAGTAATCGACCAGCGACAGACCGGATTTCGTCGGCGGGCCGTCCGGGTCGCCGGTGACGCTCATCCAGCCGGCGAGGCCTTGCAGAATGTAGTCGTAGCCAGGCTCTTTCGCACGAGGGCCGGTCATGCCGAAGCCGGTGAGGCTGCAGCACACGATCGCGGGATTGAGGTGCTTGAGCTGGTCGTAGGTGATGCCGATCTTCTCGGGCACGTCACCGCGGAGGTTGGAGTAGACGGCGTCGCTGGTGCGGACGAGGTCCTCGAACACCGCTCGACCGCTCGGGGTCGAAAGATCAAGGGAGAGAGACCGTTTGTTGCGGTTGAAGCTCTCGAAGAAGAGCGAGTCCTCGCCCTCGTTGTAGGGCGGGACGTAGCGTCCGACGTCGCCGCCGACACTGGGGTCCTCGATCTTGATGACATCCGCGCCGAGGTCGGCCAGATGCAGGCTGCCGAACGGGCCTGCGCCGTACTGCTCGAGGGAGATGATGCGGACGTCTTCGAGTGGCCTCATGCGTCGGAATCTTTCGTCGTGGGGAGTTCGAGCGGGCCGTTCTGTGCTTCAGGAAAGTAGTTCTGCCCGATGCCGCTGTCGCGGGTGGCGACCATGACCGAGCGCTTCCACGAAATGACCTCGACGCCATCCTGATTGAGGCCGCGGGTGATCATCGAGACGATGCCGGCGTATGGCCTGGACTCGGACTTGCGCAGCCCGGTGCAGATGCTTTCGGCGTACAGGGTGTCGCCTGCGTAGACCGGGTGGGACATCTTGATGTCGGTGAAGGCCAGGTTCGAGATTGCGTTCTGACTCATGTCGATCACCGAAAGTCCCAGTACCACAGAGACTGTGAAGCCGGAGTTGACGATGACGCGCCCCTCGGTGATGGGGTTCTGCGATGCCAGGTGCGCGTTGAAGTGATTTTGGTTGGTGTTGAGCGACAGCAGCGTGATCCACGTGTTGTCGGTCTCCGAGATCGTCCGCCCGAAGGGATGTTGGTAGACGTCCCCCACGGCGTAGTCGTCGAAGAAGCGCCCCAGAACGGCCGGATGGATTGCCACCGTGTCTCCTCGTGTCGGTTTGGCGAGTGCCTTACCTAGACCATAAACATCAGATGTTTACGGCGTCAAGGCTTCAGCGAAACCGATTTTCGAGGGGCTTCACGTAGAACGGCTCGTTAAAGAGCAGATGTTTTACGGCTTGCGGAGTCGATCCATCTGACGGTAGGAGTCCCCGAGGTGGTCGAGGTGCTTACGCATCAGGTCCATCGCGGCCATCGAATCACCCGCGGCCACCACGTCGCGCAGACTCCGATGGTCACTGTCGACGCATTGCCAGAAACCTTCGGGCGCGTGATCACGCCCGAATCGGCCGGACAGCACTCGGAAGACAGGCGCGGTGATGAGCTCGAGCAGAGGGTTGTGCGCCGCACGAAGCAAGACGAGGTGGAATTCCTGGTTCTTGGCGAAGGTCTCGGGTCCCTGCACTTCGTTGGGGTCGAAGATAGACGCGTTGAGCTGTTCGAGATGCTCGTCGGTGCGGCGGAACGCAGCGATGCCTGCGGCCGGCACCTCCATCAGGTTGCGCACTTCCATGAGCTGGTCGACGGTGACGGTCTCCGCGGCGGCCATGAGCGCCACACCGGTTTCCAGGTGCTCGCTGATGTGCCCGACGCTGGGGACGGCGACGAAGCTTCCCCCGGTCACTCCCCTGGTCGTCTCGATCAGGTTCTGACTGGCCAGGGAGCGAAGGGCCTCGCGAATGGTGCTGCGACCCACGCCGAATTCTGCGGTCAGCTCCGCTTCGCCGGGGAGGCGCTCACCAGGCTGCAATTCACCCGACAGGATGCGGGTGCGCAGATGTCCCGCAAGGACCGCATATGCGGGGACGCTCTTGGCTGTGCCTTTGAGCGGTGCCGGTTCGGCCACTTCTCCCCCTGCTTCTCGACGGCTGACGATCGGCTCGAGCCTAGCCTGGCCGCACTACCGACAGTCAAGAATCGCAGCCGCTGGCGTCTCGAACGAAACCGGCTGCGAATCTGACGGGTTCGCCCTCCACGCCGACCCACTTACTGTATTTCGGGGTCGGATTGACGATCGGTCCCGGGTCCCCGGCACGACAAATATGCCATGCAGGTCCATCACACTCGTCCATGGCGGCATGCGTCATCGAATATTCGACAGAATGTATGCGGTACGTTCCGGTTCAAGAATCATTACGTCGTGCCCGCAGTCGATGTCGATCCAGTTCCAGTCTCGGTTCGCCCGGATCCAGGACCGAACATCTGCCAACGGAGCGTACGAGGGTGCCGTAGCAGCGACATACGTGGCGGGGATTCCGTTCCCGACGGGGTTGTGCAGCCGGACTGAGGTTGTGAACGTGGCAAACGGGTGAGGTGTCAAACGATTCCTAATCCATTCAGCCAGTGGATGATCGAGGGAAATGCCGAACGACGTGGTATCGAAGTTCGGCAACACCACTGCGCGTCCGTTGTCGACTGCAAGCGCTTCACGGGCAGCCGCGGATGCACTGTCGAGTTGACTCAGCGGAGTTTGACCGTCGAATAGAATCATCGCATCGATGTAGACAAGGTGGTCGAGACGCTCGGCGATCCGGTCGGCGACCGCTGTTACTACTGCACCGCCGAAACTGTGGCCGACCAGCACTACATCACGCAGATCAGCATATTCGATGTGCTGGACAACATCCTGAACGAAAGTATTCAGGGTGATGTCGTAGCTCAGCAGGTGACTGCGTTCCCCCAGACCCGTTAGCGTCGGCGTTGTCACTGTATGCCCTTCGCAGCGCAGCCGAGCGGCAACGTCGTTCCAACACCATCCGCCGTGAAACCCCCCGTGCACCAAAACATATGTCTTTGTTGTCACTGCAACCCCGACGGCTTGTTTGCAGCTTTGGCAGGCAGCGGTGTTTCGGTGAGCAACGGTGCCTTGTGAATATCTTCCAGTGACTGCTTGGCGGTGTCGACCTTGAAGGCGAGAAGACCCACCATGAGCGCAAGGATCAGCAAGACGACAAGGGCGATGACCGCCTCTGGCCCCCAATACTTGACCAGAGCCACCGTGATGAACGGCATTGCGATGGCCGCGGCGCGACCGGACATGCTGGCAAATCCGGTACCCCTCAGGCGCAATCGAGTCGGGAACAGCTCTGGCGTATAACCGAACTGACCGAGCGAAACGAAAAAGTACACCGCGGTGACGAGAGCGAACCCGAGTCCGATGACGAATATGTCTTCACGCGCAAACGCAAATGTGATGCCGAAAACAATTATCGCGCCGCAGGACGCTATGAGTCCCCTGGTGCGAGAGACTTTGTCGGCCAGGGCGACGCACACCAGCGACCCCACGAGAGCTCCGGCACTCATTGCGGTGGTGAACGCGAGTGATCCGGTGATGGACATGCCCTGGTTCACCAAGAACGTCGGGATCCACGATACAAATCCGTAAACGGTCACGTTTATCGTCACAATCAGCAAGGACGCGACGAACAGCCTGCTTCGCACTCCGCGAGCAAACAGCGCACTCAGCGGCGTACGCGATTCGGTTCCCTTCTGGGTCCGATACTGGTCCGACTGCACGGGAGGCAAGGGCCCATGTGACGCTGCGACTCGTTTCTCGATGCCGGCGATCACTTCTTCGGCCTCGTCGTGACGACCTTGCTCTTCGAGCCAGCGAGGCGACTCCGGCATGTTTTTTCTGGCGATCCAGACGGCCATGGCGGCAACACCTGCAATGCCGAACATGTATCGCCATCCCAGGTTGGGGATCACGAACAGGCCCACCACCGAGGCAACCGGGAGTCCGGTCGCAATTACCGTTGACAACATTGCGGCCCATCGTCCTCGACGCTCCGGCGGAACAAATTCGCCCAGCATGCCCATTGCCACAACAAGTTCGGCTCCCAGGCCCAACCCCATGATCAGACGCATCGAGATGAGAAATTCGATGTTCGGCGCGAATGCGGCTGCCAGTGACGCCAAGCCGAAGATCAGAAGGTTGTACTGGTAGGCGACTTTTCGTCCCCACCGATCTCCGACGAGACCACCTGCCGCAGCACCTACCATCATTCCGACGAACGTGGCAGACATGAAGATGGCGTTCTGGTCGATCGTGGAGAAGCCCTCGTCGGCCATAGCGGCTATCACGCCCCCGGCAAGGTAGATGTCGAAGGCATCGATAAACGCGCCTGCGCCGATCAACCCAAGCATTGACCAGTGGAAAGACGATATCGGTAGTCGGTCGAGGCGAGGCCCCGAGTTGACTACGTTCTGATGTGTCATAGGTTCTCCAGTGCCTTGTGCCCTGCGGGCAGCATCGTTGTGAAGACATGTGGGTTGTGGTGATCGAAAGCCTGTAATTTGCCAAGGCGTGATTCCGCATGGAGTTTCCAGCGAAAGGTGCGGCCGTCTCGAAGAAGCCTGGAGGCCGACCACTTCGCCTTCGCAATGAGATGCACGTTACACCAAGGCAACTGTAATAGTATGAGTTTTAGGCAGTCAAGAGTGCGTTTTCAGTAGCTTTTCGCGCGTTTGGTGGAGTTAGTCAACGCTAGCCCGGTTAATACATCTGACATTTGAAGGCTGGCCCTGTTCTGGACCTCGCAACCGAGCCAGCATCGGCACGACCGATGCACGCAGGGCGACCCCGGGTGGAGACGGTGTCGGTTGGTCGGCTCGGGTGAGTCCATGGCGGCGATGTCACCGATACGTCGCCACCTCGGCCACCTCGCGGACGCTCGTCCGCAGATAAGCCGTCTACGGAACGCCTGATCCCGCCCTTGGGACCCGGATACATCAGATAGTTTCCCTCAGTCCGCAACCAAATTCACGCATACTAGATCCCGGCGGCACCGTTTCACCTCTGAAAATAACCCTTGACACCTGATACATCTGACGTTTATGGTCTCAAGGAGGACTTGACCAGTCACCGAGGAGGTAGGCAACGGGGTGGCAATGCGTCAAGCCAGTCCTGGGACGGTTTCCGAGGATTGCCCATGGATGACTTTCATCAACTTCCGTTGGGCCGCAATATGACCGACACCGACATCACTCAAGTGACGATGCTGTCGATGAACACCAACCAGAGTTACTTCAACGAGCTTCTTGCCGCACAGAACCCGATCACGGGAGGTTGTGTCATCTGTAACTAGGGGGGTGACATTGCCCGTGGTACTTACAAGTCCGATCCCGGACAAGAGGCTGAATGTCATCGTGAATCTTGCGACCACAGACATCACTATTTCCAACCGCTCTATGCGGGCGACGCCCTGTACACCGAAACTCAGATAACCTCGGCTACGACGAGCAGTGCACCCTAGAAATCAAGCGACACAGGCGGATTCGGAACGATCGACGCGGAGGCGACGACATGAACTCGACAGAACTGGCCCAGTGGGCACACGGTTTAACACTCGGTGCCATTCCTACCGACGTGCAGTACAGCGCAACGCGACATCTGCTCGACGGCATCGGAAATGCGATCGCGGCCAGGCGCCTCGGATATGGGGTGCCTGGGTGGACGGTCGCTGGATCATTGGGCGGGCCCGAAGAGGCACAGCCACTGACCGGAATATCCGCGCTGTCGGCTCCTGCCGCCGCGATGTCCAGCGCAATCCTTGTGCACTCCATAGACTTCGACGATACGCACGCAGGCGGCGTAGTCCATCCAACAGCGATCACATTGCCCGCAGCGTTCGCGGTCGGCCAACAAGTCGGTGCGACGGGTGCAGATGTTCTCCTCGCCGCCGTTGTCGGACTCGAAACTGCGTGTCGCCTCGGCAGCGTCAGTCCGCACGGATTCCACGCGGGAGGCCTGCACGCCACCGCGGTGGTGGGACCTTTGACTGCTGCACTGGTGTCCGGACGCCTTATGGGTCTGACAACTGCGCAGTTGATCGCCGGTCTGGGAATCGCGGGTTCGTCGAGCGGCGGGCTCATGGAGTTCCTCGAGACTGACGCCAACACCAAGTCATTGCACCCGGGAAGCGCCGCATTGAATGGCATCATCGCCGCCCGCCTAGCGCAGGCCGGGGCGACGGGTCCGCACTCTGTGCTCGAGGGAAAGTGGGGGCTCTATGCTGCGTTTTCCAGTCGACCTGTCGACCTCTCCGTCATCACTGACGCGCTCGGGAGCCGTTGGGAAACAGCCAATATTGGGATCAAGTCCTATCCCAGCTGCCAACTGATGCACGTCACGCTCGATGCCGTCGCGGCCGCCGTGTCAACGAAAAAAGTGGATGCATCGAACATCTCGGACATCGAAGTACACGTACACCCGGATTCGCAGACCTTCGTCTGCCGAGACAGTGCGGGCGTCACGCCCCCGGTCAGTACATACGACGCCAAGTTCGACCTTCCGTGGAGCGTCGCAGCCCTCCTGCACGACTCTGCTGTGGACATCAGCACCTACACCGAAGAGTCCATTGGAAGGTCCGACGTCATGGCGACGGCGCGCATGGTGCGCGTCATCGACGCGCCGACCGACGGACCGGCAGTGGCCGCCCCAGGTCGTGTAATTGTGACACTGACCGATGGTCAGGTGCTTGTAGGTACGGTGCCCGGTAGTCGCGGCGGTGCCGCATTCCCGTTGACAGACGAAGAGCTCCGGGCCAAGTTCACCGCGAACTGCGGCGGCCATCCATTGGCAAAGGAATTGGCAGACAGGGTTTTCGGGTTATCTGGCGAGAGCCGGCTCGACGGCATCCTGGCACTCACCGCCGACATCGCCTCCGGAACCGAAGCAGCTGTCACATCGGCCTGAAAGTCACGGGGAACAGTCGTGGTCGACGGTATCGATGCTGCTCGACACGCCCCATACAGTGCCGATGACACCGTTCACCCAGACGTCTATCGGCGGCTACCTGCTGTTGTCCTTCGTCGCAGTCCGCGCATATCTGTTCCTCGACGCGATGAGCCGCGCAACGGGTGGACATGGTCTGCCATTTGACCGCTGCGTGCCGCGCTCAACCTCGTGACCGTTCCGCCCACGATCACCCTGCCGCGTACGGAAACTCGCTTCACCTCGAAGTACGGCGGACGGTGACGAGGTCCGTTCAGCGAGGTCCGAACTGACGGTCACCCGCGTCACCGAGACCGGGCACGACGATGCCCCGATCGTCGAGCTCATCGTCGATAGCAGCGGTGACGACCCTGACGGGATGGCCTGACTTCTCCAGAGCAGCAATACCTTCGGGGGTCACGACCACGCACACGACGACCACATCGGTTGCTCCGCGCGCAACCAGCAGATCGATCGTCCGGGTCATCGAACCACCGGTTGCCACCATCGGATCGAGCACGAAGACCGGGGTACCGGACAGGTCGGCGGGCAGAGACTCCAGATACGGCACCGGTTCGAGCGTCTGCTCGTCGCGCGCCATACCGATGAACCCGACGCCCGACTGCGGAATCAGCGAGCTCGCCTGTTCGACCATCCCGAGTCCCGCGCGCAACACCGGCACGAGCAGAGGTGGGTGTGCGAGCCGAACCCCGGTGGTGTGGGCAACCGGAGTCTCGACATCGAACTCCACCACTCGCGCATCACGCAACGCTTCGTAGACCAACGTGTGAGTCAGCTGGCGCAGCGCAGATCTGAAGGTGGCGTTGTCGCTGTGCACATCGCGCATGGTCGTCAAAAGTGCTGCGGTCAAGGGATGGTCGACTACCTGTGTGTCCATGGTCGGTGATTATGGGCTGTCGATCGACAGTTCGTCCACCTGCTGCGTCATCGATCGACACGCGCTCACCGAGGTCCGAAACCGATCTGTCAGCGTCGGCAACATTTGCCAACGACTCGGTAGCGACGGGCACGTTGACTCGGACGCATGACCCCTCGCTGCATTTCCTTCGGGCTCGCCGCCGACCCACATCTCATCGACTCGTGCAGGGCAGTCCGATGACCGTCGGCCCCCTCTCCGACTGCCTCGTCGTCGACCTCTCCCGCGCACTCGCCGGACCCCAAGCCGCCATGATGCTGGGTGACCTCGGTGCGCGAGTGATCAAGGTCGAGACACCGGCGGGCGGTGACGACACCAGAAGCTGGGGGCCGCCCTTCGTGCCCGACAGCGACGGAGACCGGCATTCCACGTACTTCCTCTCCTGCAACCGCAACAAGGAATCCATCGCGCTGGATCTGAAAGCTCCCGACGATCGATCGACACTGACCGAGCTGATCGGCCGCGCCGACGTCCTGGTCGAGAACTTTCGCCCCGGTGTCCTCGACCGCCTCGGATTCGGCATGGAGGCGTTACACCAACTGAATCCGCGGCTGGTCATCTTGTCGATCACCGGGTTCGGGCACGACGGTCCCGAAGGCGCTCGACCCGGTTACGACCAAATCGCCCAGGGCGAAGCAGGATTGATGTCGCTGACCGGGCCCTCCCGTGACGAACCGACGCGGGTCGGCGTTCCCATCGGGGACCTGCTCGCCGGAATGAACGGTGCCTACGGCGTGGTCGCAGCGCTGCACGAACGCAACACCACCGGCCGTGGACGAGTCGTGCGGACCAGCCTTCTGGCTTCTATCGTGGGCGTCCACGCGTTCCAAGGCACCCGTTACACCGTTGCCGGCGAGGTGCCCCGCCCCACAGGCGGGCATCATCCCTCGATCTGTCCGTACGGCCTCTTCCACTCGGCAGAAGGGTTGGTGCAGATCGCCGTCGGCAGCGAGGGGCTGTGGCAGCGCTTCGCCCCCGAGTTCGAGCTGGACCGCCCGGAGTGGGCCACCAACCCACAACGCGTCGCCGATCGAGACGCAGTGATCGCTGCCGTCGAGGAGGCATTCGCCGACTGGCCCACCGACAAACTGCTCTTATTACTCGGTGAATTGGGCATTCCCGCAGGGCGTGTCCGCGATCTCGCCGAGGTCTACACCTGGGAACAGACCCGGTCGCAGGGACTGCTGATCGACGTCGACCACTCGGCTCTCGGCACCATCACGTTGCCTGGCCCCGCACTTCGTTTCGACAGCGACTGCGAGGGTGCCGGTACGCGCGAATCTCATGCGGCTCCCCCCACTCTGGATCAGCACGGCGACTCGATCCGCACCTGGCTGAAGTCGACATCATGACTCGGACGGACAAACCGGCCCGCCTCGGCGCTCTCGAATTGATCGACATGGTCGTCGACGACGGCAGTTTCGTTCGCTGGGACGGCGAACCGCTGCCACCGATCGGAGTGCACGGACCTCCGCAACAGAGCTACCTGGACGAGCTCGCGGCGGCGCGGGAAGCGACCGGCTGCGACGAGTCGGTCCTGACCGGTGAAGCGACGCTGGCCGGCCGGCGCGTGGCACTTGTCATGTGCGAGTTCGGTTTTCTCGCAGGGTCCATCGGAACTGCGGCTGCGGAACGACTGGTGCAAGCCGTCGAGAAGGCCACTGCGCAGAAGCTCCCTCTGCTGGCCGTGCCCACCTCGGGTGGAACACGCATGCAGGAGGGCACCGTCGCGTTTCTGCAGATGGTGAAGATCTCGGCGGCAATTGCGGCGCACAAGTCGGCGGGCCTCGCCTACGCCGTCTATCTCCGTCATCCCACCACCGGTGGAGCGCTGGCCTCGTGGGGCTCCCTCGGCCACGTGACCGCAGCCGAACCGGGCGCACTGCTCGGGTTTCTCGGCCCGCGCGTGTACGAGGCTCTCTACGGAGCAAAATTCCCCGTGGGCGTGCAAACCGCTGAAAACCTGGCGGCCAGAGGGCTTGTCGACGCCGTTGTGCCGCCAGAGAAACTGCGTGAGGTGGCGATCACGGCCCTCGCCGTGCTGTGCGCGCCGCACGAGCCACCACCCCCTGTTCCGAACATCCCGTTGGAACACCTCGACGACGTCCCGGCCTGGGAATCCATCCGTCGTTCTCGACGGCCGGAACGTCCAGGAGTACGCCGACTCGTGCGATCGGCAGCGAACACGGTCACACCGTTGCAAGGCACCGGAGCCGGTGAAATCGAGCCGGGACTGTTTCTCGCGTTGGCCAAATTCGGTGCCTCGGCGTGCGTCGTGCTCGGTCAGGATCGCACCTTCGCCGATCAACCGTTGGGTCCGGCAGGGTTGCGCGAAGCGCGCCGCGGTATGCGACTGGCCGAGGAACTGCAATTGCCCCTCGTCACCGTCATCGACACCGCTGGCGCCGCATTGAGCAAAGAGGCCGAGGAGGGCGGCCTTGCGGGTGAAATAGCCCGGTGCCTGGTCGAACTCACGACGCTGAAGGCACCCACGATCTGTCTGCTGCTCGGCCAGGGTGCAGGCGGCGGTGCCCTCGCGCTGCTCCCGGCCGACCGCGTCTTGTGCGCGCAGCACGGCTGGCTCTCGCCGCTTCCACCGGAAGGTGCGTCGGCGATCAAATTCCACACCACAGACCGCGCCGCGGAGATGGCCGAGGAGCAGGGCGTGCGCAGTATCGACCTGCTCCGTAACGGCGTCATCGATCGCATCGTGGCCGAACGCCCGGACGCCTCCGACGAACCGGCAGAGTTTCTGTCCCGTCTCGGCACGGTGCTCGAACACGAGCTCGCCGTGCTCCTCGCGGCCGAGCCCGCAGACTTGGTGACCACTCGTCTGCAGCGCTACCGCTACCTGGGGATGTCGAATGACCAAAAAAGTGCCCTGATTGGGCAAAGCTTGCCAGTGCATGCCGGCCAGCACGCTCGATAGCGTTTCTTTCAGTGAGCGCACCGCAGCGCAAACGCCTGCCGACTCCGCAATACCCCAATCCCCGATGAAGGAGATTTCAGTGCCCGATGCAATCGAGGTCCGCAAGGTCCCACTCCACAACGTGTCCGATGCCAGCGAGCTCGCGAAGCTCATCGACGACGGGGTGCTCGACGCCGACCGGGTCATCGCGGTCATCGGCAAGACCGAGGGCAACGGTGGCGTCAACGACTACACCCGCATCATCGCCGACCGCGCCTTCCGTGAGGTGTTGTCCGCGAAAGGAACTCGCAGCGCCCACGACGTCGGCGAGGTACCGATCGTGTGGTCCGGCGGAACCGACGGCGTCATCAGCCCGCACGCAACGATTTTCGCGACCGTTCCGTCGGACAAGGCCGTGCAGACCGAAGAGCCCCGCCTGACCGTCGGCGTTGCGATGAGCGAGCAGCTGATGCCCGAGGACATCGGCCGCACCGCGATGATCACCAAAGTTGCTGCAGCGGTCAAGGACGCGATGGCCAACGCTGGCATCACCGATCCCGCGGACGTCCACTACGTACAGACCAAGACCCCGCTGCTGACGATTCACACCATTCGCGACGCCAAGAGCCGCGGCAAGACGGTGTGGACCGAACAGACCCACGAGTCGATGGACCTCTCGAACGGCGGAACCGCTCTCGGTATCGCTGTTGCCCTCGGCGAGATCGACATGCCGACGGACGAGGATGTCATGCACAGTCGTGAACTGTATTCGTCTGTCGCATCGTGCTCCTCGGGCGTGGAGCTCGACCGTGCGCAGATCGTCGTCGTGGGAAACACGCGCGGAATCGGCGGTCGATACCGCATCGGCCACAGTGTCATGAAGGATGCGCTCGATCAGGACGGCATCTGGGATGCCATCAAGGACGCCGGCCTCGAACTTCCCGAGCGTCCGCGCACCGCAGACCTCGATGGCAAGCTGGTCAACGTATTCCTCAAATGTGAAGCGAGCCAGGACGGTACGGTTCGTGGCCGCCGTAACGCGATGCTGGACGATTCCGACGTGCACTGGCACCGCCAGATCAAGGCGTGCGTCGGCGGAGTCACGGCCGCGGTGACGGGAGATCCGGCTGTGTTCGTGTCGGTCTCGGCCGCACACCAGGGACCCGAAGGCGGCGGACCCGTCGCTGCGATCGTCGACCTCGGATAGCGCAGAGCTCGACTACCGAACGAAGGCCGCGCGGAACCGATTCCCATCGGAGCCGCGCGGCATTCGCTCTCGCACCAGTGTGAATCCCCAGACTGCGGATCTCGAACGAAGGAACTCCCATGGCAACCACCGCCGGACCCGCTACCGAACTTCTGATGTTCGACGCACTCGAACTCAGCGGAAAGATCAAGCGTCGGGAGGTGTCCTGTGTCGAGACCATGACGGCGTACCTGGACCACATCGAGATCCACAATCCCACCGTCAACGCCATCGTGGCCCTTCGTGCCCGCGACGAGTTGATCGCCGAAGCGCAAGAACGTGACGATCAGCTGGCGCAGGGGCAGTACCTCGGGTGGATGCACGGGTTTCCCCATGCGGTGAAGGATCTTTCGGCTGTGAAGGGCCTGCCGTTCACCTCGGGATCGGCCATTTTCGCGGATCGGATCGCCGAGGCGGACGACCTTTTCGTCGCTCGAATCAGAGCCGCCGGAGCGCTCATCATCGGCAAGACGAACACCCCAGAATTCGGCTACGGATCCCAGACGTACAACCCTGTGTACGGCACCACGGTGTCCCCGTACGACACCTCGCGCACCGCAGGCGGCAGCAGCGGAGGTGCGGCGGCGGCACTCGCGCTGCGCATGCTGCCCGTGGCCGACGGCACCGACTACATGGGTTCGCTGCGCAATCCGGCGGCCTTCAACAACGTCGTCGGTTTCCGACCGTCCTGGGGACGAATCCCCGAGCCTGGTTTCGTAGCCCAAGGCGCAGTGGCCGGCCCGATGGGACGATCGGTCACCGACGTCGCTCACCTGCTCTCGACGATGGCCGGCCCGGATGCCAACGCTCCACTCGCAATCGACGAGGACCCGGAAATCTTCACGCGCACCCTCGAACGCAGCTTTCGGGGGGCCAGGATCGCGTGGGTCGGTGATTGGAACGGTTATCTGGCAACCGAACCCGGTGTACTCGACCTGTGCGAATCCGCGTTCCCCATTTTCGCCGATCTCGGTTGCGAGGTCGATGCAGCTCTGCCCGACTACGACCCGGCCCACATCTGGGATTCGTTCCTGACGTGGCGTTGGTGGGCTCAGCTCGGGATGGCCGACCTGTATGCGGATCCTCGGACGCGTGCATTGATGAAGCCCGAAATGGTCTGGGAGATGGAGCATGCCGTCGCACTCAGCGCCCTCGGCATCACCATGGCAGCGCAGAAGCGCAACGACTGGAACGCTGCCCTCAACACGCTGTTCGAGACCTACGACTTCGTTCTCGCACCCAGCGCCCAGGTATTCCCGTTCGACAAGGAACAGCACTGGCCGCAGTCCATCGCGGGGCGTTCGATGGACACCTACCACCGGTGGATGGAGACGGTGGTGCCATGGACGATGGCCGGTGTTCCCATTGCGGCCGTGCCGGTCGGTTTCGACGATCGCGGCCTACCGATGGGGGTACAGATCATCGGCAGGCACGGTGCCGACCGCGCAGTTCTGCAACTCGCGTACGCCTACGAGCAAGCCTCTCGTTGGGTCGAACGCGTCGTCCCTCCTGCGCTCCACGCCCGCTGAACCACTAGCACTGTGAATCGAGCGGGCGGAGTACGGTCTAACAATGGATGACATCGTCGGTGAAATTCGTCCACGAGCACGAGACTTTCCGGCGTCGGCGGGTTACGCACTGACGGTCGAAGAATTGCTCTCACTGCCCAGCCTCTCGGGATCCACTCTGGTCGCCGGCGAGCGTGGCCTCGAGAAGATCGTACGACGCGTCAACGTCATCGAAGTTCCTGACATCCTGCCCTGGGTGAAACAGAACGAACTTCTGCTGACAACGGGTTTCCCTCTCCGACATGGAGATTCAGGACGTCCGTTCGATGCACACGCGCTCGTCGAGCTTGTCGAAGGACTGGCCGAACGCGGTGCCGCAGCGCTCGGCGTCAAGGAAGGCCGCTATTTTGGGGAAGTCCCCGCCGCAATGATCGAGGCAGCCGACCGACTCGACCTTCCCCTCTTCCTCATTCGCCGCGACGTGGGTTTCGACGAGGTCATCTCCGAGGTCTTCACCCACCTCGTCGATCGACAGGCGTGGGCACTCGACATCGCCGACCGAATGCATCGAGCACTCACCTCGATCGTGCTCGAAGGCGGAGACCTACCGCAGATCGCCGACGAGGTGGCCACGCTCTTCGAGGCATCGGTGTTGATCTGCACTCCCGACGGCAGAGTGCAGGCGACGGCCGGGGCCGATGCGGATCTTGCTGCACTCGAAGAGATGCCGCTGTTCGATCCTTCGGGTCGGCTGCTCACCGAGCGCCTTCACGAAGGGCTTCAGCCGGTGCCGGGTGATACCACGCACCGCATGGCAGTGGCACCGATCATCGCGGGCGGAACCGACCACGGCCTCATCGTTGCGGTGGCAGAGGCCGGACGCCTCGGGCCTGTCACCATGCAGTCTCTCGAACGTGCGGCCACGGTGGTCGCGTTGGCGGTCATCAAGAAGCTCGCGGTCTCGGCGGTGGAATCCAAGTTTCGAGGTGACTTTCTTCGCGATGTTCTCAACGGAGCGGCCGAATCCCCCGAACAGATCATCGAGTACTGCGCGCAGTTGGACTGGGACGTCAACCGACGCATGGTCGTCATCGTGGCTCAACTGGACGAGATCGCCGAAGCGGCCGTGCGTAATTCGATGAAGCCTGCGGTCTCCGGACGGCTGCCGCAGGAGCGTCTCACCGCAGCGTGGCAACAGGTCGTGCGGCGTCGGGATCGACGGGCGCCCGTTGTCGGATTCAGCAACGAGGTCGTCATCCTCATGCCGGCCGGGCCCGGCACCGAACACGAGGTGGTCGAGGATCTGATCGGGGCCGTGGCCGGCGACAAAGGTGGTGGCCGTAATTCGTTCGGCGCAGGGGTCAGCCGCGTCATCGACTCCGTCGCCGATATTCCGCGCGCCTACGATCAAGCGCGCAAGGCCGTCATGGTCGGCCGGCGCATGAGCGGCGACGGGTCGGTGGCACATTTCGACAGCCTGGGTGTGCACCGCCTGCTGTCTCTGGTGACCGATGCCGCGGAGTTGCAGGCGTTCGCGAGCGAAGTATTGGGTTCACTCGCGGGCGATGATGCCGATGCTCTCGATCTGCGCCAGACGCTGCAAGCGCTGTTGGATACCAACTGCAATGTCGCCGAAACAGCGCGCGTGCTGCACTTCCACTACAACACCCTCCGCTACCGAATCGGCAAGCTGGAGTCCATCGTCGGCCCGTTCACCACCGATCCGATTCTGCGCCTGGACGTGGCGCTCGCGTTACGCGTGGCGGAAATGAAGGGTCTGTGACATTCACTCAGGAGTTACCCAGTGCTCGAACGCAATTCGATCGGATCCGATGCTCGTTCCCTGGCCGCGGCGGTGCGCTCGGGTAGCCTCTTCGCGCGCGAGGTGATCGAACAACACCTCGAACACCTCGATCGAATCAACTCCGAGATCAACGCAGTCGTCACGGTCGCGGGCACATCGGCTTTGTCGGCTGCCGATGAGATCGACGCCCGCGTTGCCCGCGGAGAGCCTGTCGGGGCGCTCGCCGGAGTGCCGTTCACGGTCAAGGATCTGATCGCCACCGCGGGTGTCCGCACCACTGCAGGCTCATATGCTCTCGCAGACAACGTTCCTCGCATCGATGCACCGGCCGTCGCCCGCATGCGTGACGAAGATGCGATCCTCATCGGGAAGACGAACACTCCCGAATTCGGTGCCAGCGGCCTGACGCACAACGACGTGTTCGGCTACACCGTCAATCCGCTGTCACCGGCGGGGACAAGGCTGTCCCCCGGAGGCAGCAGCGGCGGCGAGTCCGCGGCGATCGCGTCGGGCATGAGTGTTCTGGGGCTGGGCACCGATTTCGGTGGCTCCGTGCGCTGGCCCGCGCACTGCACAGGTCTGTATTCGATCAGGCCTACACCGGGAAGAGTGGACCCGGACGGCCAATATCCCGGTGTCATGCGCGATCACCGGGTTCTGACGAATACGGCGACCATGCACGGTGCGGTGCAGACCATCGGGCCGATGGCACGCTCCCTCTACGACGTGAGCATGGTACTGAGGGTGCTCTCGTCACCGCAGTACCGGTGGATCGACCCTGCGGAAGTGAACACCCACAATCTCGATATCCGTTGGGCACCAGGAGAAGGAACAGTTCCGGTCGACGCGGAGATTCGCGCCGCCACCGAAGCGGCCGCCCTGC
The DNA here is from genome assembly GCF_002259485.1 of Rhodococcus sp. 14-1411-2a. GTDB lineage: Bacteria > Actinomycetota > Actinomycetes > Mycobacteriales > Mycobacteriaceae > Rhodococcoides. Next base: position 181,214 of record NZ_NPGA01000018.1, on the reverse strand, counting down.
GCACCGCCTCGTCCGTCAGGTCGGTCGCGCCCTACCGAGGCACTGCGCTGTGCGAAGGCGACGACCTGTTCACGCGCATGCGCGCCTGCGAAACTCAGACCGACATCGAGCAGTACGGGCCCGCCGAATTCAGTGACAACATCAGGGCGATCCTCGCCTCCGTCCGACCGACGTCGGCGGCGGACGTCGAGGCACTGTGGGCTCACCGCGCCGAACTGCAGCATCGGTTGCTGTCCGAGATGGGCGACGTCTTGGTACTCCCGGTCGCGTCGATTCTCGCCCCACCGCTCGAACGGACGAGCTTTGACGTGGACGGCACCGCATTGTCGTGGTCGCAGGCGTTGGCCAGCAGTCGCGCGATCAGCATCCTCGGTCTGCCGTCGGTGGTGGTTCCTGTTGCCACCTCGGAGAGTGGCCTGACGATCGGTGTCCAGGTCATCGCCCGGCCGTGGCACGAACACCACGCGCTCGCGGTCGCTGCAGTGTTGAGCTGAATCCCCCGTGTCACCACCACCCGCGACGGCGAGTTCTTACAATGACCCGCTTCGGATTTGGTCGAGTTATGTTTCACGTCGAAGCAGCGCCGCCAACTAACGTGATGGGCATCACTCATCCAGTAGGAAGGCGGCGGCATGCGCGACATCCTCGACGATCTCGCCCCATGGCTGCTCGAGCGTGAGCCCTTCGCCCTCGCCACCGTGGTACGGACCTGGCAGTCCTCGCCCCGCCCCGCCGGGGCGGCAATGGCCGTGTCGGCCTTCGGACAGGTGATCGGCAGCGTCTCCGGCGGTTGCGTCGAGGGTGCCTTGTACGAACTTGCCAACGAGGTCCTCGCCGACGGCTGTGCCAGAAGCGAGACCTATCGCGTGGCGGACGACGACGCCATCGGGGTCGGCCTCACCTGTGGCGGAACCATCGAGGTGTTCGTTCGTCTCATCGACGGCGAAGCGTGCGATTCGCTCGCGGAAGTGTCACGTCTCATCGCTGCGGGCGAGCCGGTCGCCGTACTCACCGACCTGACGGCCGATGCTCCGACACGGCACGCGGTTCTCGGATGGAACGTCACCGTGGACTCGGACGGACTCATCGACGTTCAGGCCGACGGATCGACTCTGGAACGCTCCGTCCGAGCGGCGCTGCAGCGCGGCGAATCGGTTCACGACGTTCGATTCACCGACGCCGGCGAAAGTCCGATCATGGTGGAGCTCTTCGGACCCCCACCCCGGATGTACGTCTTCGGTGCCATCGATTTCGCCGCCGCTCTGTGCCATCTGGGAACGTTCGCCGGCTACGCCGTCACCGTCGTCGATGCGCGTGCGGTATTCGCCACTCGGGCGCGATTCCCCGATGCCGTCGAGGTCGTGGTCTCGTGGCCACACACGTTTCTCGAGACAGCGCCGGTCGACGAGCGCACAGTCGTAGCAGTTCTCACTCACGACGAGAAGTTCGACATTCCCCTTCTCGAACGCGCGTTGCGCAGTGACGCTGCGTACGTCGGTGCACTCGGGAGTCGGTCCACTCACCGCCGCCGCATCGAAGTGCTCGGCGAGCGTGGGGTGACCGACACCGAGCTGGAACGGCTGCACTCCCCCATCGGTCTGGATCTGGGGGCACGAACTCCCGCGGAAACGGCCGTATCCATCCTGGCCGAAATCCTGAAGACGTCACGGCAGACCACGGGGCTCGAGTTGCGCGACCTCAGCGGCCCGATACACCGTGATGCACTGTCCGACACAAATACTCGCACGAAGTGGCGATCGGCCGTTCGGTGCTGACAGCGATCGACGAGCAGCCGGGGAGCACCACTGCGGCTCCACATACAGTCGGCAACCTCCTCCGGTCGAGGTTGTTCGCGCACGCAACCCTCCTGGCAGGCCGCACCGGACTCGACCGATCGGTATCGCGGGTGAACCAGATCGAAGATCCCAGCGGCATGTGGTTCTGGCTGCGGCCGGGTGACTTGCTGGCGACGACATGCGAGGCTCTCGAACACATCACGGAGGCGACGGCGGCGTTCCTGGCCCGCGCACATGCCCTCGGCGTAGCGGGCATCATCGTGCAGGTCGACGATGCAACCGCGGTACCGGAGCGCATTCGGCTGAGCGCAGAAGAGCTGGGCTTTCCACTGCTGACGACGAACGAGCAACTCGACACCGATCATCAGCTCACCGCAGGCCTTCGCGAGAGAGCGAAGATGCACACGCGCGCCATGTTTCGGTCGGAACGTCTGCGTCGGACACTCACCGAGATAGCTCTTGCCGGTGGCGGGGTGACGGACTTGGCGTCCGCCGCATCCGTCGAATGCGATGTGGCCGTATCGGTCACCACGGTAGACGGCCGAGAGATCACCACCGCCGGCAATGACGCGGAACTGCGGGCACTTCGGAGTAGCACGGCCCTCGATTCCACCGGGCGGCTGCGTACCGATTCCATCGACGGTGGACTGGGTTTGCGCTCGCTCCAGGACAATTCGATAGCCGTGTGCGCAATCACGGCGAACGGAACCGATCACGGCCGCGTAGTACTGTCCTCCTCTCGTCGAGAGCTGGCGGAATCGGACCTTCACGCCGCGGATACCGCAGCCGGAGTGTTCGCGGTGGCAGTCACTCGCGATCTCGCACTGTCGGCGGTCGAGGAAAAGCACCGGTCGAACTTCTTGCGCGATCTGCTGCTGGGACGAGGCGGCGAACATGCACACGCCGTGGCGCACGCCCGACGATTCGGTTGGGACATCGGACGGCCTGTCGTTGTCGTCGCAATCGAACCGATACCGTGCGGAAACGAGCCGATGCCTACACGCAGACCCCTCGTCGATCGGCAGATGTCGGCATTCTCCGGAGCGCTTGCGCAGCGAGACCCGCACGCCGCCATAGCCGTCCTGGGCAACGAAACCGTGATCATCATGGGCAGTGGCCCCGAGACGGTCTCGAACGTGCACGAGATCGTCGAGCGAGTTCACGGCGACGGCGGCGGCGGTCGACAACCCTTCACCGTCGGCATTTCACGGCCCTGCACTGTGGTCGAGGACATCCCCGGAACCTACGGTCAGGCCCGAACTGCGGTGAAAGTCGGCCGACGAATCGCCGGTGACTGGGCCGTCACCGCGTTCGACGAACTCGGTGTCTTTCGTCTGTTGAGCCTGGTCGACAACGACGACGAACTCGAGTCGTTCACACGAGAGACGTTGCACGATCTCGCAGGACACAGCGACGAGGCACGGGACATGCGCAAGACACTGGAGATGCTGCTGTCCACCAACATCAACATCGCGGAAACTGCTCGCGCACTTCATTTTCACTACAACACTCTTCGCTACCGAATCGTCAAACTCGAGAAGATTCTGGGCCCCTTCACCGACCGCGCAGATCTGCGGCTCGATCTGTCCCTCGCACTGAAGATCATCGCGATGCGCGGCATCGACCACCAGATGTGACGGCCGGACCACCGAGTACTTGGCAGATTGCGCTCGTAGTTACCTGACCCAGCCGCAGTACCGTTGCAGCACAACACTTTACCCATTCTCACGGGCCACTTGGTTCGGGACGTCGAAGAAAGGCTCGACATGCCTATCTGGAAGATTCATGGAGACGGAAAGAACGTCGCACCGGGCGAAGTGGTCGCACCGAACGAGCGATTGAACTGGGGACGCACCATCAGCCTCGGAGGCCAACACGTCGTGTCGATGTTCGGGGCCACGTTCGTCTTCCCCATCATCATGGGACTCAACCCCCAGCTGGCCATACTCATGTCGGGCTTCTGCACGATCCTGTTCCTGCTCATGGTCAAGGGCCGAATCCCAAGCTACCTGGGCACTTCCGCGGTCTTCGTCGGTGGCGTCGCCGCCATTCGTGCGCAGGGCGGCACGTCGGCCGAGGTCACCGGAGCCATCCTGGTGTCCGGTGTGGTGCTCGCACTCGCGGGCCTCGCCATTCACTTCATGGGCGGCGGCGTGGTGGTCAAGGTGCTGCCCCCGGTCGTCACCGGCGCGGTGGTCATGTTGATCGGCTTCAACTTGGCCCCCGTTGTCGCCAGCACGTATTGGCCCCAGGATCAATGGGTCGCTCTCGCAGTGATGTTCGCCCTGATCGTCATGAGTGTTGCTCTGCGCGGATTCCTCGGACGCATCGCAATTTTGTTGTCCCTGGTCTTCGGATACCTGCTGTCGTGGATACTCGATCTCGTATCGGGCCCCATCACGTCCTACGACGCCACGGCCGGCGAGGTGACCGAGCACTTCCGAGTCAATTGGTCGGGTGTCGAGTCGTCGCAGTGGTTCGGCTTGCCGCCGTTCAGCGACGAAGCGAACGGCATCGTGGGTATCCATGCACCATCGTTCAGCCTGGCCTTCATCGTCCTTGTGCTCCCCGGTGTCATCGCCCTGATCGCCGAAAACGCCGGACACGTCAAAGCCGTCGCCGAGATGACCGGGGACGACCTGGACCCGATGATGGGACGCGCACTGGCTGCAGACGGCGTCGCGACGGTGTTGGCCAGTTCGGTCGGTGGCTCGCCCACGACAACCTACGCCGAGAACATCGGCGTCATGGCCGCCACCAAGGTGTACTCGACGGCCGCCTACACCGCTGCCGGACTCATCGCAGTGATCCTCGGATTCTCGCCCAAGTTCGGTGCCCTGATCTCTGCCACGCCGGGAGGCGTACTCGGCGGCATCACTGTGGTGCTGTACGGCATGATCGGCCTTCTCGGCGCGAAGATCTGGCGCGAGAACGGCGTCGACTTCGGCAACCCGCTCAACATGATGCCCGTCGCCGCCGGACTGATCATCGCCATCGGAGACACCTCCCTCGTCTTCAGCGATTCGTTCTCGCTCAGCGGTATCTCGTTGGGCACCATCATCGTCATCGGGCTCTACCACCTGTGTGCACGCATTGCCCCAGAACACATGAAGACACCGATCGACCACTCACCCACCCGTCGATCGGCCACCCGTGGGGGCACGACCGAGGTGGGCCCCCTCGAGCCGTTGCGGTAACGAGCGATTGCCACACTGAGGCGTGACGTTTGTCACCTCTTGACGAAACACTTATCGGCACAGGCAGGCAGGATCGGGATATGAAACCTTCTCCACTGAAATACCATCGACCTCGGTCGATCGAGGAGGCGTGCCAGATTCTGGCGGAAGTCGACGGCAAGGTACTCGCCGGCGGGCAGTCGCTCATCCCGATGTTGTCGATGCGGTTGGCGGCCCCCGGCAACCTGATCGACATCACCGGCATCGACGGGCTCGCAGACATCACCGCCTCCACGCAGTCGGGCGTGACCTTCGCCGCGCTCGCCACGCACGCATCCGTGGCCTCGGACCGCTCGGCCGCTCGGACCCAGCCATTGCTCGGACGAGCGTTGCAGTTGGTGGCCCACCCGACGATCAGGAACCGTGGAACCACCGTCGGATCCATCGTTCACGCCGACCCGTCGGCCGAGATGCCCGCCGTGATCCGGTTGCTCGACGGTTCGGTCACGGTCCAGTCCGTACGGGGACGACGCGAGATCGCCGCGAAAGACCTGTTTCTCGGTCCGCTGGAGTCCTCGCTCGAGACCGACGAGATCGCCGTCTCGGCAACGGTTCCCGCAGTTCGACCGGGTGTGGGAACCGCCATCGACGAAATCGCGCGCCGCCATGGCGATTACGCGCTCGTCGGGGTTGCGGCCCGTGTCTCGGTGGCCGATGACGAGGTACGCACCGCCCACGTCACCTACGTCTCCGCAGGCGAATTCGGCGAGGTCGTCGACTTCAGCGATGTCATCGCCGGTGCGTCGATTTCCGACGCGCGTGATCCGAAGTGGAACGCACTGTCCGAAGCTGCTCGGCATCGCATCGAGACCGAGCCCGATATTCACGCTACAGCCGCCTACCGATCTCAACTCGTCGCAGCGCTGACCGCACGGGTGGTGATGGCCGCCGCAGTCGACGGCGCATCCTCGTTGACCACGCACCAGGCAGCGCTGCACGTCGATTCCGGAGTGAACCAGTAATGACGACAACAGATATCGAACAACAGCTCGACGATCTGATGGTCGAGACCGGCGAACAGCACGTACAGGTGACGTTCACGCTCAACTCGACGAAACAAACGATCGTCGTTCCCGCCCGAACGATCGCCTCCGATGCCATCCGCCAAAATCTTCGCCAGACCGGCACCCACGTAGGGTGCGAGCACGGCGTGTGCGGTGCCTGCACCGTTCTGCTCGACGGTAAGCCCGTCCGGGCCTGCCTGATGCTGGCCGCCAGCCTCGAGGGCCAGAGTGTCACCACGGTGGAGGGTTTGGTGGAGCCGGACGGCACGCTGCACCCCGTGCAGCAGGCGTTCAAGGACTGCCACGGTCTGCAATGCGGCTTCTGCACACCAGGATTCGTCACCACCATCGCGGCGTTCCTCGAAGAGAACGACTCGCCGACGCAGGAAGAAGCCACCGAGGCCATCGCCGGCAACATCTGCCGGTGCACGGGCTACCAGAACATCAAGGCGTCGGTGCTGCGGGCCGCCGAGATCAAGCGTGAACGCGCGGGCGAATTCCCCCTCGGACCGGACGACGAATCGAGCCGAGCGGCACTGGACCGGAAAGTACGGGGAACCACCAATCCCGTCGGCGGACGGATGGGCCGAGCATGAGCACCACCCGCACGGCGCCACCGCACACCCCGACCAACACTGACCCGCTCTTCGGACAACCGCTCTCGCGGTCGGAGGACAATCGACTGCTGAGCGGGAAGGGCAAGTATCTCGACGACCTCGGACACGGCGCACTGATCGCGGCCTTCGTTCGCTCACCGCACGCACATGCGCGGATCACCGGGATCGACATCGACGCCGCTCTCGCCATGCAGGGCGTGCACGCGGTCTACACCTACGACGATCTCGAAGCGGACTCTCCCGAGATGGCCGAGGGCTTGCCGCTGTTGATCCCGCACCCGGCAATCATCGCCCCGCGCAACGGCTTTCCCCTTGCCAAGGACGAGGTCAACCACGTCGGCGAGGCCATCGTCATGGTCATCGCGCAGAGCCGCTACGTGGCCGAGGACGCCTGCGCGGCCATCGAGGTAACCTACGACATTCTCGATCCGGTCGTAGGAATCGAGACCGCTCGCGCCGCGACTCGGCAAGTACACGACGATGTACCCGACAATGTTGCAGCGCATCTGCAGCACAGCTTCGGCGACATCGACCGCGAATTGGCGACGGCACCGCACCGAATCACGCTCAATCTCGACGTGGAGCGTTCGGCAGCAATGCCGTTGGAGGGCAAGGGTGTCTATGCGCGGTGGGACAGCGACGAGGAAACGCTGACCTTCTGGTCGTCGACGCAGACCTCCACCTCGGTGCGCGCGGCCGTCGCAGCGCGGCTCGGGATGGCAATGAACAAGATTCACTGCATCGCACCGGACGTCGGTGGCGGTTTCGGCGTCAAGATCATGCACCCGTGGCCCGAAGAGGTCATGGTGACGTGGGCAGCGCGTCAGTTGGGCCGAGCCGGCATCTCGAACGAGGTCAAATGGGTCGAAGACCGTCGTGAGCACTTCATCTCGAGCGCCCACGAACGGGCCCAGGTCCAAGAGGTCACCCTGGGGTTCGACGACGAAGGACGGTTGCTGGCGTTCGACTTCACCGTCTGGCACGACAACGGCGCGTACCTGCCGTACGGCATCATCGTGCTGATCAACACGGCGACGCAGGTGCTCGGCCCCTACAAGCCGGTCTCGTTCCGCTGCAACGGTTATTCGCTGTACACCAACACCGTCATCGTCATCCCCTATCGCGGTGCCGGCCGTCCGCAGGGCGTCTTCGCGATGGAACGGTCGATGGATGCCATCGCCCAGTATCTCGGCAAGGACCGGTTGCAAGTACGAGAGAAGAACCTCATCAGGCCCGAGGAGATGCCCTACGACTTCGGTCTGATGTTCCAGGACGGTCGACCGTTGATCTACGACACCGGCGATTACCAGGCCGGGATCGACAAGCTCAAGGCACTGATCGACTGGGACGGCTTCCCCGAATACAAGAGGCAGGCAGCGGCGCAGGGACGCACCGTCGGCATCGGCGTCGGCGCGTACGTCGAGGGCACCGGCCCCGGGCCGTACGAGGGTGCGCACGTCCTGATCGAGAACTCGGGAAAGATCAAGGGCGCAACGGGTTTGACCACCCAGGGCCAGGGTCATCAGACGACTTTCGCGCAGATCATCGCCGACGACCTGGGTGTGTCGATCGCCGACGTCGAGATCACCACCGGCGATACGCGTCGATTCGGTTATGCAGTCGGTACATTCGCCTCTCGTGGCGCAGTCATGTCGGGATCTGCGTTCCATGTGGCCGCGCAGATGGTGGCCGAGAAGGCGAAGATCATCGCCGGGCGTGCACTCGATCTCGACCCCGTCGAGTTGGAACTACGCGGGGGCTACGTGAGCAAGATCGGCACCGAACCCGGAGCCGAGGGCACATCCATCTCACTCGGAGTGGTTGCCGTACTGTCCAATCCGCTGCGGTATGCCTTCGACAAGGAATCGAGGCAGGCGACGGGCTTCGCGAAGATGGACACCGACATGACGATCCCGCCGGTCCCCGAGGGCGAGCAGCCGGGCTTGGAAGCGACGGGGTACTACTCGACCCCGCGGTCGACCTTCGCGTCGGGCATCCACGCCGCGATCGTCGAAACCGATCCGGTGACAGCCGAGATACACGTCGAGCGCTACGCGGTGGTGCACGACTGCGGCAACGTCATCAACCCTCGGATCGTCGAGGGCCAGATCCACGGCGGAGTCGCCCAGGGTATCGGCGGCGCGTTGTACGAGAAGATCGTCTACGACGAGCACGGCCAGCTGCTCAACGCCTCGTTCATGGACTTCCTGATGCCGTTCGTGACCGAAGTTCCCGAGACGATCGAGATGGATCACACCGTCACCCCGTCCGGCCTCAACCCGTTGGGAATGAAGGGTGCCGGTGAAGCCGGCGTCATTCCCACTACCGCCGTCATCGCGGCTGCGGTCGAGGACGCCGAGGGCTTCCCGATCACCTCGATGCCCATATCCCCGTCCGACCTGTACGAGCTGCGGCTGACCCACGCGGTCGCCCAGTCATCCAAGGAGAATTCATGAGAATCGCAGGCACCGCAACGCTCACCGCACCGCCCGCCGAGGTGTACGACAGCATGCAGGACGGCCGAGTCCTGGCCGCGACCATCCCCGGTGTGCAATCGCTCGAGCAGCTCAGCGACGATCACTACAAGCTCTCCATCACGGCCGGGGTCGCGGCGATCAAAGGCACGTACGACGGTGAAGTGCTGCTCTCACAACAGAATCGACCCGAGTCGTTCGTCATGACGGCCTCCGGTGCGGGTGCGCCGGGCACTGTGCGCGCCGATGTCACCATCAAGCTCGAGCAGACCCAGAGCGGTGGCACCCTGCTCAGCTACGACGCCGATGCCGTTGTCGGGGGCATGGTCGGCGGCGTCGGGCAGCGCATGATCACCGGCGTCGCCAAGAAGATGGCCGGAGTGTTCTTCAACGGACTCGACGGCGTCATCGCGAACGGGGTGCCCGAGGCCTCGGCATCCGCCGAGGCCTCCCCCGCCGACGCAGCGGGTGGTTCCATCGCGCTGCCGGTCGCAGCCGCGGGTGGACGTTCGGTCGGTGCCGGCGCTCCGGTGGCCGCGCCGTCCGTTCACGGTGCGCTGATCGCTGCTGCGGCGGGCGCGGGCATTGCCTTGGCCGGAGTTGTCCTGGGCAGCGTGCTCACTCGTTCGTCGTGTAATCGGTAGCTTCAGCCTCGTAGACAGAAGGCCGCTCACCCCCAGTGCGGGGTGAGCGGCCTTCCGCGTTGTAAGTACTGCCAATTCGATGGTGCTGCAGAGCGCGCGGAGCTCAAATGCACGGTCGGAGTTTGGCGCCTTGTGCCAAAGATTGTGACGCGCATAACGGGTCGAATGTGAGTACACGTCAGGCACCCGCAGATCCGAGCTTCGGACGCGTGGCCTACGAAACTTACTGAGGAGGAAGCGTGGAACCACGAAAGATTCGGGTCGGTATCGACACCGGTGGCACATTCACCGACGTCGTGGCAGTGGACGAGGAGTCCGGTGCCATGGTCACCACCAAGACCCCCTCCACGCCCAGCGATCCGGCCGAGGGATTTCTGACGGGCATCGACAAAGTGCTTCGGCAGCTGGGTGTCTCGGGTGATTCGCTCAGCGCCGTCAGCCACGGCACCACCGTCGCCACCAACAAGCTGCTCGAGGGCAAGGTCGAGAACCTCGGCTTCATCACCACCGAGGGCTACGAACACGTACTCGAAATCGCCCGTCAGTCGGTACCCGATGGCTACGGCAACTCGTACTTCTGGGTCAAGCCCGATCGCATCGTACCCGCACACCGCGTCCGCACCATCCGCGGCCGGCTCTCGTTCGACGGCAACGAGATTCGCCCCCTCAATGACGACGATGTGCGCGCCGCGGCCGCGTTCTTCAAGGCCGAGGGCGTCAAGACGCTCGGCGTCTGCCTGGTGCACTCCTACGCCAACCCGGACCACGAGCAGCGCGTCTGCGACATCCTGCTCGAGGAGTACCCCGAGGCGACTGTCTCCATCTCCACCGAGGTGCTGCGCGAGTACCGCGAATTCGAGCGCGCCATCACCACCTTGGTCGACGCGGCCGTCAAGCCGAACATTCGCAGCTACGTCACCAACATTGCGAACCGGTTGCGCGAGTTCGCCACCGAATCCGGTGACGCACGCGACGTGCCGTTCTACGTGATGAAGTCCAATGGCGGCGTCCTGTCGGCCAAAGAGGTTGTGCACCAGCCCATCACCACCGTCCTCTCCGGTCCCGCTGCCGGCGCTCTCGGGGCAGCTCTGGTGGCCAGCGCGGCAGGTGTCGAGCAGGTCCTCACCTGCGACGGCGGCGGCACCTCCACCGACGTCACCGTCGTGGTTCGCGGTGAGCCCGCGCTGACCACCGAGGGACGTGTCGGCAACTACCCGTCGAAGATTCCGATGATCGACGTCGTCACCGTCGGCGCAGGCGGTGGATCGATCGCGTGGATGACACCCGAGGGAACGCTGCGCGTCGGGCCGCATTCTGCCGGTGCCGATCCCGGACCCATGTGTTACGGAAACGGCGGCTCCGCTCCGACCATCACCGACGCCCACGTTCTTCTCGGCCGGATCCCTCCCCACCTGCTCGGCGGCGAGATCCCGCTCGATACCGACCTGGCACGTAAGGGCATCGAAGACCTGGCGCACCAGCTTTCCCTCGAGGTCGAGGCCTGTGGCACCGGCATTCTCGAAGTGTCCGCGTGGAACCAGGCCAATGCGCTGCGGCAGATCTCGGTCAAGCGCGGACTCGACGTACGCGACTTCACCCTCGTCACCTTCGGCGGCTCGGGCTCTCTGCTCGCCTGCCGCCTCGTGGACATCCTGGGTCTGAAAGACGTTCTGGTGCCGCTCAACCCGGGCAACGTCTCGGCGTTCGGACTGCTGACCGTCGATGTCCGCAACGACTACGTGCAGACGCACGTCAGCCGCCACGACCGTCTGCGTGCCGAAGACCTGGAGTCGGAGCTGGCCGTGCTCGCTGCGCGCGCCGACGAAGCACTCGCCGGTGAAGGCTTCGCCGCCGAGGATCGTCGCTACGCACGCTCGGCCGACCTGCGCTACTTCGGGCAGGCCTTCGAGGTTCGGGTCCCGATCGCCGACGGTGAGATCACCCAGGCGAGCATCGATCAGGCCGCCGAGGCCTTCCACGAAGCGCATCGCGAGCTCTACGGGTACGACTTCCGCGGCGATCACAGCCAGTTCGTCGAGTGGGTCAACTTGCGGGTCAGCGGTATCGGCCCCATCAAGCGTCCCGTGCTGTCGGAGATCGCCGCCGGCACCGGAGCCGAAAGTGCCCGCACCGGAACGCGTCAGGCGTACTTCGACGGTTGGCACGAGACCGCGATCTACAGCCGTGCGGATCTCGGTGCCGGTGACACGATCACCGGCCCGGCCGTCATCGAAGAATTCAGCTCCACCGTGCCGATCGATCCGGGCTTCTCGGCCCGCATCGACACGTTCGGCAACGTCCGCATCACCCGCACTCTCGACTCGAACGGAGCGAACTGATGACCGTCATCGACAAGGTGAACAACAAGCCCTACCGACTGTCTCCGGTCGACGCACCTGCGCCCGATCCCGTTCTCGTCGAGATCGTGGCCGGTTATCTCGCGAGTGTCGAAATGGAAGTGGAGACGGCTATTTCGAGGACGTCGCGATCGCCGATGATCCGCGACGCCCACGATTTCCGCGCCGGCATCCACGACCGCAATCTGCGCAAGCTCACCGGCCGCTCCTACTCCGCGCTGGTCCATCCGGTTGCCCGCGACTTCCCGCTGGAGACCATGAAGCCGGGTGACGTCTACTTCCACAACGACGTCTATCTATCCGAAGGCGGCATCGGCCACCTGCCCGACCTGTGCGTCACGGTGCCGGTGTTCGCGACCAAGCCCGGCGACACCGAGCCGACAGTGGTGTCGTTCGTCCAGGCATTCGGTCATCACGACGATATCGGTGGCTGCTGCCCCGGTTCAATGCCGTCCGGTGCGACCACCGTGTACGAAGAGGGCCTGATGGTTCCGCCCATCAAGCTGTGGGATCAGGGTGTACCCAACCAGGCCGCGTTGACCATCATGACGCGCAATTCACGGATGCCCGACGCGTTGGCCGCCGATCTCGACGCCGAATGCTCTGCATGCCTCATGGGTGCTCGGCGGATGACGGAGCTGTACGAGCGGTACGGCGTCGACACCGTCGAGGCGTGCTTCGACTCGATGATGGATGCGACCACCGAGATCTACCGTCGTGAGATTCTGAGCAAGATCCCGAAGGGTGAATACACCTGGGAGGACTACGCCGAGCACGATGGCGTCGACGAGCCCATGTTGCACGTTCAGCGGATCACGCTCACCAAGACCGGTCCCGAGGACGAGGGCGGCGAGCGTCTGATCCTGGACTTCACCGGAACAGGACCGCAGGCCAAGGGTCCGATCAACCATTGCGGTGATTACGCCGACGGCAACTTCCTCGCCAAGTGGCTTGCGCCGGTGCTGCGCAACCTCGCGGACTCCCCCGAGCGCATGGCCGAGCTCGACGTCAACGAGGGTGTCATTCCGCTGATCGAGATGAAGTTCCCCGAGAAGGGCACGCTCATCACCCCTATCTTCCCGGCTCCGACCAACGCGCGGACGTTCGTCATCCTGCGTCTGCTCGGTGTGCTTGCCGGCGTCGTCGCAAAGGCCGTGGACGGCAACATGCCTGCCGATCAGGAGACCATCCGCTACACCGGTGTGTACGGCGATGACTTCGACGGTAACTCGTACCTCATGCGTGAGGTACTCGGTGGCGGCTCGGGTGGACGGCACTATGCGGACGGTGAGGACACTATTCACGTTGTGCCCGATTCGCGTAACCTGCCCACCGAGTTCACCGAGAGCCGTTTCCCGTTCATCGTCGAAAAGCTCGGCCTGGCCAAGGATTCCGGCGGTGCCGGACGCTACCGCGGCGGCCTCGGCTACGAGAAGCACATCCGGATGCTCAAGGATGCGCATTTCATGTCCATTGCCGACCGTTCGATTCTCGCGTGCTGGGGAGTCAAGGGCGGTAAGGCCGGCGGATCGTTCTCGGTGACGCTGAATCCGGGTCAGCCCAACGAGCGCGAGTTCGACGCGCTGACCGATGCCGAGCCGATTCTGGCCGGCGACACCATCCGCATCCGTACCACCGGCGGCGGCGGCTGGGGCGATCCCCTGGAACGACCCATCGAGTCGGTCGAGCAGGACGTGCTGTGGGGCAAAGTGTCTCGCGAGTTCGCGGCCAAGGACTACGGCGTCGTCATCGAGGATGGAACGCCGACCGCGGATGTCGAGGCATCGGAGAAGCTGCGAACCGAGATGCGCAACGCTCGCGGCCTCGACGAGCCGTTCTTCGATCGCGGGCCAGGCTACGAACGCCTGTCCGGTGGCGCGAAGTTCGCCGAGTACGACTTCATCGATCGCTGAGATTCACTGATGGAGCTTGATGTGTCCCGTGGCACCGACATCGCGATCGTCGGTGCCACGGGCAAGACCGGACGAGCCGTCGCCGCTGCACTCGACGGTGTGGCGGTGGTAAGGCGACTGAGTCGTTCTGCACCGGACTATCCGGTGGACCTGGAGACCGGTGCAGGCCTTGTCGAGGCGTTCACCGGGTGCCGCGGGGTGTATTTCATTGCACCCAATGTGCATCCGGATGAGCCTGCTCTTCTTGCGCGGGCCCTGGAAGCTGCGGCTTCGGCAGGAGTCGACCATGTCGTCTACCACTCGGTGGCCTGGCCTTACAGCCCTAAAATGCCGCACCACATGGACAAGGCTCGGTGTGAGGAGGAGCTGCGTGCCTTCGGTTCGGAGCGGGGCTTGTACTGGACCATCCTGCAGCCGTGCGCCTATGCGCAGAACTTCGAGGAGGTCCTGACCGGTTCTCCGAGTCTCGTTGTGCCCTATAGCCTGGATACGAAATTCTCGTTCGTCAGTCTTGAGGATGTGGCCGAGGTGGCCGCCCGAATTCTGGTCGAGGGTGCGGAGCGGCATCACGGGGCAACATACGAGCTGGGTGGACCGGAGATGTTGAGTGTCCGAGACGTGGTGCTTCTGGTCGAGACGATGACCGGCCGGTCGGTGGCGATGGAGTCCATTGGTGTCGACGACTGGATGAGACTGCACGGCAGTGAATTGAGTCCCGATGCGCACCAGCGTCTCTCGGCGATGTTCGAGTACTACGACGATAGAGACTTCCTGGCCAGTAGCGCTGTCACGGCAACCTTGCTGGGTAGGTCCCCGACACCGATTCGCGCTCTAGTCCGCTAGGACTTGCTCAGCCCCAAAATTCAGTCCGCGGGCGGTATATGCAACCACCCGCATCCAACTAGTCCGAATCGATCAATGTCGCCAACACTGCTCCAGTTCCCTTGAGAGCGGGCAAGCGGGAGATCTGCTGGTGCGGGTGTCGATTCTCGTAAGTGAATCCCCGCCATCGAGGTACCACCCGTGCGCCCGACTACCGGGTACCGCCGAAGTCGAAGACCTACTCCATTCCAGAGTGTGTCCGCTGGATGAACTGGGCTCACTGCGCTGAGGGTGGCACCGGACCCGTTGGTGCTGTTGCATCCGTCCACCGCACTCCGTCGAACCACCTGCTCTGGCCCGGGCTTCCCGGATCGGGATACCAGCCTGGTCGAGGTGCCTGGTACATCTGCACCCCGGGTGTAGAACGTCGACGGTTCGACGCAACCACGGCGTAAACAATTGCTCCTATGACCACCAATGGAATCGCTAGGAGAACCAGAACGATCAAAATGTGCCACGGGCTGGTTGCCATTGAGAGTCTTCCTTCGTTCGAGATCAGCGAATCCTCGCACACTCGAGTTAGGCGTGTAACACGTCGACCCCGGAAACCGACCATATGGTCGTAACTGTCTGGCTCAGTGCCGGGCAACGGATCCCGCAGCACTCGAGAAAAGACAAAAGATGAACAACGAGTTCCACAACAGCCCGAACTACGGCACGATCAACATCCATCAGACCACGCATGTCGGTTACGTAGTGCCGCAACGTTCATGGCCGCGTCGCCATCCGATACTGACCGCGTTCCTGGTGCTGCTCGCGATCGGGTTCGTGGGATCCAATCCATGGGTGCTGTTCGTCGTCGCGGCGATCTGGATCGGCATGAAGATCTACAAGTCGAACGAGGCGAAGAAGTTGGTCGCCCAGCAGGAACAACAGCGTCTGATCAACAGCGCGAACGCTCAGAATGAGGCGTTCCTGCAGGGCCACCAGTTCGGCACACACGGTCACTTCCCGACACACTAGCCGCGGTCGATCAGCTCAGAACGACTATCTGAGCTGATCAGCGGCGATGCAAAGTCCAATACGGACGCGGTCGGTGGTCTCATCCGAACAACGAACCGCGTCTCGCCCGCGATTGACTTTGTCCCTCTCCCCTACTCCCCTCGCGCTCGTCTGCGATCTTCCGGGGTGAAACCAGATACCGAACACGCATCGACACCGGCCGAGCGCTTTCGATGCTGGTAATCCGCTACCGAATCGAAGGCTGCCGTGACGCCGACCGACGTCGAGACGTACGTCATCGACTTGTCCCGTTGAAAGCCCAGATCGGCACCCACCTCGACGGCGTCGATGTTCGATCCCAAGAACACGAAGTCCCAGCTGTACTCGGACTCCTGCCGCTGGATCAATTCCCGCACAGCAGCATTCGTCCACTCCAGGCTCGCATTCTCGTGGCCGTCGGTCATCACGAGCACCGTCACCGAGCCTGGACGCTCGTCCTCCGGCATCGTGGCCAGCCCGGTGCCCACCTCGCTGACGAGCCGGCCGATCGCGTCGTACAACGCAGTGCTCCCCCGCGGTTCGAGCACGAGCGCAGCAACATCGTCGATGGGTGTGTTGTCGTAGACCAGTTCGTACCGGTCGTCGAACTGTGCCAGCGTGACCACGGTCCGGCCATCGGCCTCACGCTCTTTGGTGATGAACGAGTCGAATCCGCCGCGGGTGTCGTCGGCGATGGACTGCATCGAGCCGGACCGGTCGAGCAGTGCGGCGACGAGGGACAGCTGAGGGTTGGTCATGGTTTCCTCCTTCAGGTCGCAGCCGAAACTGCAACGAGTGAGTTGGGTTGGGAAAGAACGGAACGGCTGTTCGAGTCGATCACCGGAGGGCCACCGTCGTTCCGCCCGAGAACGCCGAATCGTGGAGCTCGATCTCGGCAGGCACGGTCCCGACGGGGACGTCGAACACGACGGTCGTGTCCAGCGCGTTACCCGGGTTGATCTGTTCGTAGCCGATGCCCTCGTCGAGGTAGGCGGTCGCGAGGCTGTCAACGGAGTACTGCTTGCCGTCCGCGTCGAGCAATTTCTGCGAGGATGCGTCCAAGCTCTGTGCCCGGTCGCCGATGTTGCGCACGGTCATCGTCACTTGGACGTACTCGCCCTGTGCGGTCTGCGTCAGATACTCAGAACCGACTGTCGCGACGGGTGGTGCGACCGCGGAGACAACGAACTCGAACTTGCCGTCGCGTACCGGAACGCCGATTCCTGGACTACTCGGCTCGGCAGGGGCTGCAGGAGCTGCTTCCTCCGACGCCGAGGATCCGGCCGGCGCGGGAGCGGTCGGCGTCTCGGACGAACCGCCACCGGCGAGCCGGATGATGACACCCAGTACGACGATCGCCAGGATGACGGTCAGGATCTTGTGTCGGGCAAACCAACTCTTCTTCTGCTCGGGAGCGGGCGGGGCGTATTGCTGCTGGGGGTTCGGGTTCTGGTTGGGCATGTCGAAATTCCTCTCGTTGGGCGATGCATCAACCACACCGCAGTCGGCCCTGCCCGCGCCTCGGCTGACCGGTCGGTGCGCCTCCTCCTTTCGGTCGCATTCGGACAGTGATGCGGGCCGATAGGACGATTCGCGGTGTCGGTGCTCGGCCGTACGCTGCTGATCGTGAGCACGCATAGGTCAGGCATCCTGCGCCGCAAAGCCTGGACAACGGCGGCGGTGGCCTTCAGCCTGTTCTGCTCGTTGATGACCGCTGGGTTGGCGGGCGCGTCCGGCACACCCGGCTGGAACCTGGGCATCGGCGTCACGCTCAACCTGATCGCCGGTGTCGCACTTATATGGCGACACGAGCGCCCATGGGTCGTTCTTGGACTGGCACTGGCCGGCCCGCTGTTCTTCGCAACCGATGCGACGGCGGCGTTGATTGCCCTATTTGCTGTCGGTGCGTTCGCGCGAAGCAAGCCGCTCGTGATTTCTGCCGTCGCGGTGTACGTCGCGTGTGGGGTGTCGTTGACGTACGACGCGCATCGCAGTCGGTACTACTCCGTCCTGACCATCGGTTCGACGAAGGCCGAGGACGGGTCCATGCCGGTGGAATGGGACGTCCCGGCGTGGATTCCGTGGGTCGTCGCGGCAGTGCTCGTCGGGTTGGTCCTGGGTGGAGCGGTACTGCGCCGCACACGATCAGACCTGACGGAGGCCGTGGTCACGCGAGACAAGGTGACGGTGGAGTCCAACGCACTTCGCGAGGAGATGCTGCTGAATGCCGAACGCGCCCGCATCGCCCGCGACATGCACGACACCCTCGCTGCCAGCCTCAGCCGCATCTCACTGTTTGCAGGCGGAATGCAAGTCAACAGCGCCGATGGACCCGAGAAGGTCGCCCAAACTGCATCGATGATTCGGCAGACCGCTCACGATGCGCTCGACGAGCTCAAGCGCATCATCGGCGTTCTGCGCGGATCGGCCGACAAATCGGGCGGCGGCCGGCAGAGCGTCGAGGGCATCTCCGATCTGGTGCACTCGGCGCGGGACGCGGGCTTGCACACGTCACTGATGCTCGACGTGACGCCCGGTGAGGTCGGCGCTGCGAGCAGTCATGTGGCGTATCGGGTGGTGCAGGAATCGCTCACCAATGCGCAGAAGCACGCCGCCGGTTCGACCATTCGGGTGGCGGTGCACGGGTCCGATCAGGCGGGCGTGCGCGTCGAGGTACGCAATCAGCTGATGGGGCAACCGGCGTTCAAGCATGGGTCGGGTACGGGGTTGGCCGGACTGGCCGAACAGGTCCGCGGGGTGGGCGGCACGTTTGGTGCCGGCGCGCAGCCGGGCGAGTTCGTGGTGTCGTGCTGGTTGCCGTGGTACTCCTGACGGGCATTGTCGGAGTCGCGTTCTAAGCTCAGCGAACCATGACAGCGCCAGCCGTGATCACAGTTCTGATCGTCGACGACGACCCCTTCGTTCGACGTGGAGTGACAGACATCTTCGCGAAGACCCCGGACATTGCAGTGGTGGCCGACGTGGAGGACGGCGACCAGGTGCCTGCTGCGGTGGCCGCGTTCCGGCCGCACGTGGTGCTGATGGATCTTCAGATGCGCCGGGTCGGCGGATTGGAATCCACTCGCGAGTTGATGACGCTGGCCCATCCCCCGAAAGTCATTGCGATGACGGCGATGGATGTGGACGATCTCGTAATACGGGCCATCGAGGCGGGGGCGCACAGCTTTCTGAGCAAAAGCGAGGCGCCCGAAACGTTCCATCAGTCGGTTCGTGCAGTGGCATCGGGCAACACGTTGTTCAGTGAGGATTCGCTGCGGAAGATTGTGGCGACGTCGATGTTGCCGGCAGCTCTGGCATCGGTGTCGATGGACGTGCTGAGCCCGCGGGAGCGAGACGTGCTGCGCATCTTGGCTACTGGTTCGACCAATGCCGACATCTCCTCCGAGCTGTACCTCAGTGAGACAACGGTGAAAACCCATATTTCCGGGATCTTTGTCAAACTCGGTGTGCGCAACCGAGTCGAGGCGGCACTGGCTGCATTTCGGGCAGGCATGGTCACGTAAGCGAGCCGAGCCAGAACCGCTGAGCAGCAATCAAATTCGCTGTGCACATATCCTGTTTTAGGCGGACGACGTGCCGCGGCAGGAGCTGATTATGCCTTCCTCTCGTCAGAGAACCGCACTGCTACTTCCGGATCCGGAATCCGGAGAAGTCAAGAATCAACCCCAGAACCCACAGCACCGGAATGGCTACCGCCACCGCGATGACCACGAGAAACACCGTTCCGACAGTCTCCAGGTGCGTGAGAGCCCACCCCAACGCTACGAGCGCGAGCAACACCCCGACCGCGTAGACAGCGATACGGTCGAGCGTGCTGCCCGCGATCACCGGGCCACGGCCGAGGCGACGCAATTCGCCCTTCGAGGTGAGTGTGTAGAGCCGAATACCGTTCTCACGCGCGAACTGTCGAGCCTCGGTGCTGTACCCGCCGTGAGAGGTGTGGCGTCTGACCTTGTTCTTCATACGATCCAGTAGATAGACGTCCCGGTGGATAGCGCGCAATGTGTCGACGTCGACGGGTCTCGAAGAGACTGTTCCTCGTCCGATCACTCTCTTTCCGTCGATGTGAAAGGTCTGATCCGCAGCGCCCTTGCGAGTGCTGGCGTCGGCGAATCCCAACTTCTGCACACTGCGCCGGACGGGCTCTCGGACATCGCGGCGGGTCAGCGGCACATTCATGACGGGAAACTCTTCCTGGACGACGATCGTAGCTTAATCTCGAGATCGTAACGGAGCCGACCGACGCGCTAACGCAGCGTCGAGATGTTCGCAGGCTCAGTCGTACGTGACCAGTTCGCAATGATCCTCGCCGAACTCGCGCGCTCGCAGCCGGCGCTTGACGGTCGGCGCACTGGTGCGGTGCGTGAGATCCCACCAACCGTCGGGCTGCAGAGTCCAGGTGTACCGGTGCCCGTTCCATGTGGTCTGTACCTCGATGGTCACCGGTCCATGGTGTACCAACCGCGCCGGGTCGTCGACGTTGTGGTGCTCCCCTGCTGGCTGGTGGCTCTTCTACTGGATTTCCCGCCACCGGTGCAGCGTGAACTAAGGTCGGCCGTACCGATACTCCTTATCGACCGCGGACAATCATCAAAGCGTGCAGCTCAGCTCATAGCGCTTTGATGCCGAGTACTGTTCTCTTGTCGAGAGTTTCGGTCCAAATCGGGCGGTTGGCGTAGACGTGCATGGTCGCGGAAGGCGCAGTTACCGCACCGTCAGGATAAGACTCCCACTTTCAGTGGACTCGTGGATTTGTGGTGCGTCCCCGGTTCAGAGGGGGCACACCACAGGCATCTTCGACAAACCTGTCGGTGCCCTCGTGTACACATGAAGTTGCAGGCAGTCCGGTAGTCCGGACTCCGCTCTCGCCGACTTTCTCGGCAACCCTTTCGCACAACTGACGAGGAGAACTATGGAACAAACACGCCTCGGGCCCAACGACATACCCGTTGGAGACCCCGGATTCATGGTCGTTATCGAGGTCGACCAACCATTTTCGGACCTCACGCCCCAACGGCGTACCGAACTGCTTCGCAGCGTCGACATGCAGTCAGCACAATTGGAGGAGTTCGCGTTCGGGAATGCCCGGGTTGTCTTCCACACCGCCCACTGTGGGTGGTGGGACGCAGGACGCCTCGCG
Organism: Rhodococcus sp. 14-1411-2a; assembly: GCF_002259485.1. Classification (GTDB taxonomy): domain Bacteria; phylum Actinomycetota; class Actinomycetes; order Mycobacteriales; family Mycobacteriaceae; genus Rhodococcoides. The sequence goes on along the minus strand of NZ_NPGA01000018.1, from coordinate 160,149 downwards.
CTCCGGACAGAAGAAAACGTCCGCCTGACGTGGCCTACCGTCGGAATCGAAATCTGCCGCGCCGACGTGTGGAGTGATGAACCGTTCTTCGATCACGAGCCTTACGGTCTCGGCGAGTTACCCGACTGGTGCCGTCGAAGCGATCCACGACGCCATTCGACAGTGATCGTCGAGGTTGAACCCGAAGGCAAAATACCTCCCCGCCTCCGAGACTCAGACCTGGTGAGCGTCGTATACACGCCGCGGGATGCACGAACGAGTCGTTCCTCCACCGGCCGACCACAGATGATCGTCGAACAACACTTTTATGCCGCCAGCGCCGCGATGTCGACGGCCAAACCCGCGATTACGATTGGAATGCATCGATCGATCACCCGGATTCGATCCGTGCGATCCGACGTGTATCGCGCCGAGGTTTCACATCGGGTACCAACCGGCGGTCTCGTAGCGATGCCACAGATTCCGGACTGGCACTACAACATCGACGATGACGGCAGCAGATACGTCGTCGTGACCGACCTACGCGTGCGGCTAGCGGGCTGGAGTGTCGAAAGTGTGGATGCCGACGAGACTGTTACGCGAAGTAACTTCACCTTCGGCGCGATCTGGGCCGACCAAAGTGGATGCGCGAACAGCACCGACGACGGCTGGTTGAAGGATGCGTGGGAAGCGCCGGTCGAACCCGGTTCACTCGTCCGTGCGTTCATCGTCGATGGTCGACGTCTGGAGGTCGACCAATGGGACTCGTTGGTCGCGTGGATGATCGAGTCGCTGTTCGACAAGCCGGTCGGATTCATCGTCGAGGTGGGTCCCAGCGACTATGTGGCCGACTCCACCGATGACACCCCGGTAGTGTGCTCACAGGTGGTCGTCTTGAGCGACGGTGTGGTGATGCTCCGACGATCCCGGACCGAACTCGGCCATCTACTTCTTGCGGACTATTCGTCCGCGGGCCTGCCTCTCGACGAGTGGCAGAACGACGGCCATTTCGAGGACTGCACGGACGGATATCTGTTCACAAAGGACATTCGTCTGGTCGCGCGGTCGTGCATCGCGTGGATCCGAGTCAATGCCGGCGTGAACACGACAGGCAACATCGGTTGTTCCTACCGATTCGCCGACGAGCTCCCCCGATCCTCGTAACGCACCACCGAGTAGCTACTTTCACCCCAACCGACAGGAGATAAAAATGAAAGTTCTTGGATCGATCTACCGCGCAACCAAGCTGAAGGACATGGACTCGGCTGCATTGGTGTTCGCGATCATGCACGAGATCGACGCCGACCGTGCCGCCCGAACGCAGCTTGGCAATGCTCTTGAGTTAGCGACGGCCGCTCATCTGTCCCAAAAGCGGTTTGGGCGTGCCGCATACCCTGTAGACCCGTACATCGTGCATCCACTCAGGAACGTCTTGCGCCTGATCAGGCTCGGTTGCACCGACACCGATGTTCTCGCCGCGACAGCTCTGCACGACACAGTCGAGGATCAACAGCGGGAGATCGTGTCGATTCTGGATGAGTCACGGCTGTCGGACGAATCGGATCAGCAGGCAGCACTGGATCTCATCACCGAACACTTCAACGCCGAAACCTCCAGACTCGTTGCTGCGGTCACGAATCCGCCCAAAGATGCTCAACTTTCAAAGGCAGAGAAGAACGCGGCCTACGCCGCGCACGTTGCTGACGTCATCAAGGACACCAAGGTCTTCCTGGTCAAGTTCGCCGACTTCGTCGACAACGCAGGAAGCGTGAAATACCTCGAAAACGAGGCGAAGCGAACGAAACTTGCGGCAAAGTACGCGCCGGTCGTCGCGGTCTTTGCCTCAGCCTTCGACGCCAACCGTGACTACCTCGGGTTGCCCAGGAACGGTCTCACCGCGATCGATGCCCGTCTGACGGCGTTGTCGGAGAGTCTGACCCACTAGGGCGACTTACCGAGCATCTTCCCGCGCCACCAAGCATTATTCACCGAAGCCCATCGTCGCTGTCGGCCGCGAAACCACTTTTTCTCCCATCACCTGTTCACTGAGGAATCTACTCAGTTTCTGAGGGTCCGGTTCGACGCGTTCCGCGTCCAAGACATATTTCCATGTCGAATGGTCCGCGGGGTCTGCGAACCGGATGAAACCGACTCCGTGAGCTGCCGCGACGGACCGCACAGCCTTGATGTCACTGCGTAAGGCCGCTGACAGATGAGCCGGAACATGGACGGCGACATACGCATGCGTGGCGGCCCGACGGTGAGCCACAGCTTCATACACGGCTGAAACGTCTATGGCATTGAAAGGTTTGACCTCGATCGTCGAGACTTCGAGGAATTCGCCGGGAACGTACTTGAATTTCCGAAGGCGAACAACGGTGGCGTCAGGCCGCGACCACCGACCGCCGGTTCTCTTGGAGCCGGAGTTGGCAGTATCGTGTACACCCGCCGGTGGTATGGATTCCGATTCTTTTTGCCAATACTTTCTCAGGGTTTGCACGACTGGCCCGTACAGGGCCGACTCTTTCGTTGAGGCTGGAACGAATTCCCACGGTTCGATATCGTTGCCGTTCACGTCTCGCGTAACCCACCCAGGAGGCGGGCTCACTCTTTTCAGGCTGCCGCGGTGGCCTAGGACTACCAACCCCAACTTCAGGAGTTCCTCCTTGGCCGCTACATATCTCTGCGGGGTCCACCTGAGCCGGGCTGCGAGCGATGTATGACCTGGCGGCGGGTCCGGGCTGTGCAGCAGACTGAGCAACTCATTCGAGTCGAGCTCCATCGGGTATTTTGACGGCAATGGTTCATCCATTCATAAGACGGTTTTTAACGTACTCTCACCGGATCGGTCGTTATCGCCCTCGGAGTGGCCAGACCGGACTCGCGTCATCAAGATAGAGCTCGCTTCGATCCGACCGTCGCCCGGTATTCGTTCGCCAGCGAGAAGTCCGAGTCTTCGATGCCAGCGACTGCGTTCGCGATCAGTTCCGAGTGGTCCTGCAAGACTGTAGCTTTGACCGAACTGTCCGTCACCACAGGTTCTTCGATGTCACTTCCTACCGCCGACGTTGCAGCGCGGAGCAATTTGAGCGCTTCCTTCTGCTGCCAGGGCGTCAGCGGTTGTGACGTCACCAGGTCGATGACGAACGTCCGAGTCACTGGCGTCACCTCTATCGACTGCACCGATGATGCAGCGAGAATTGGCGTGCGACGGGGCCGACCCAGTGGAATGACCGTCTGCGGTTCGCCAGCCAAGAAGTCCCCCGGCAGCTCATGGGCTTTCGCTGCCATCAGAGAAACCTGGGCCGAAACTGCCGACCCCTTGAACCAACCGCGACCGACAGTGACCAATCCTCGATCGGCGAGATGGCGAACCGCGGGCAGAAACTTTGCACTGGTCTGCGGCGTCAGCTGTCCGATGCGGTGACCCTCTACGCGTACCTCGACGAGCTTCTTCTCGGTCTTCGCTGTGCTGACGTCGATTTCGTGCAACGTGACCAGCAGTTCGAGCTCACCCTCCGGCTCGACGAAATGCCGGAGGATCTCGAAATGCTCGTCGACCTTCGTCACCTGAACCGAGTATCCGTGCGGCAACATCGTGTACGGCACGTCGGGAGGTTCGTTGCCAGGAATAATCAGGTGTGGCTCGCTTAGTTGCACGTCGATGTTGATGGCCAGATCGACTGGGCTACCCGGCCTGTCATCCCACCGGTTTTGGTCGTAAGCGCGAATGCTCGCAGGCACCGTCGGAACGAGTCCTCGATCGATGAGGCCAATCAGCCGGCTATGGAACAGAATTGCCCGCTCACGAGCCAGGTAGCCGATCAAGTAGTTCGACGCCCGAACTGACACAGCGTATCGATCGTGCGGGTTTCCGGGCTCAGGGATCAACTCGACCGTGCGTCGAACGGTTGAGCCCGACGGGTCGAAGTCCGAACCCAAGGTGGCTTGGATTGCATCGGTATAGGCGTGGACACCGACAACTTCTTCGTTGCACCAGTCTCCCCGACCGCCCCACAACGGGTAGGGCTGCCACTGCCCACCTGCACTGCCCATCGAAAGTCTCCTCGTCTCGCCGAACAGGCAGCACGCTATCCGACCGGACGTACACCGCAGCACTGAACCACCCAAGCGGTCTGATTGACGTCATTCGTCCGAATGAATCCATCGCCGCGACTGGGAACGATCACCGTGACGAGCCCAAGTGGGCCATCCCCTTTCGCTCAAGCGACGGCGTCAGCAAGGCGGCCATACAGATCGTTTCCCACCCTTGCATCATGTCCGACTGTCACCGCCCGCATCCGCAGCTTGTCCAACGCAGCGCGGTGAACAGCCGCTACTCCAGCCAGATCCGCTGCTCGAAGCCACCGCGCTCCGCGCGTTTGTCCACAGCTAGGTTGTCGAGAGCCTCGTCGCTCAATCCGAGATGCGCGGCGAGTGCACGGACGACCTCGAGGACGTCGGCCAGCTCCTCAGGCCGGTTTTTCGGCGTTGCGTCACGAAACTCGTGCGCTTCTTCAAAAAGCTTGTTGATCAACGCATTTCCATAATCCTCAGCCTCAAGGGTTCGATATTTCGGGACACGACCCGAGGCTTCTATGATCGACGGAATCAAATCACGAACAAGTTTTCCCATGCTCAGTAGTGTGCAGGTGTGTCTACTCCGTCGCCCACTGATCCCCTGACACTTGGGCAGCACCTGGTCAGCGTTCTCGACTCTGGCGCACGGGTCGCCACCTACAAGCTGGCCGTGTTGGTCGCTCTACTCGAATTCTCGGTCGAGAACGTTCCCGATGACCATAGTTCCGCCGCGGACGTCGATCTCGACGACTTGGCCGAGCGCGTCGTCGGTCTCTACTGGCGGCAGGTCCGTGACTTCGACGGTCATTATCTCCGCCAGTCGACGCAGGCGAGAGCAACGATTCCCGACACTGTCCGCGAGTTTGCTCGTGCTACGGCAACCGCCGGCCGAGAAGCGCCTTTGGACATCGCGGCCCGGAGAAACCCCGGCTTGTTCCGCGAGATGATCAAGAAGGTGAAGCTTGTTCTCGTGCAACAGCCGCTGCATCGACTGCAACGAGTTCCGGGCGGGTACACGGGCGAGTCATTTCTGTTCGACGACAGTTGGATGAGCGCCAAGATGGGCACGAACACCGTCCTGGCCCATGGCAACCAGATCACGCTGTACCCCGGAGTGTGTTTTGCGCTGGCGCGACTGTCCTCGTTGCTCAAGCCCGCATTGATGCTCGCATGGGTCGAAGATGTCCGGCGAAAGAACAGCTTCCTCGACGAGGACGTGCCAGATCTCGAAGGCCACCTGTTCGGCAACAGCCGAATCGCACTCGTCCGTCCCAAAGCCGCTTTGATCGAGGCCTTCGGTCCGACGTGCTTCTACTGTTCGGCGCGCGTGGGGTCGGACGCCCATGTCGATCACGTACTCCCGTGGTCGAGGGTGGGGATCGACGGTCTCGCGAACTTGGTGTTGGCATGCCCATCGTGCAACACAAGCAAGTCTCAGCTGTTGCCCGCGCAATCACACGTCCTACGTGCGCTCGACCGCGGCCGCGATTCCATCACCGAATTGGCTGCAACCATCGACTGGCCAGCGCAATTCGATCGAGTGGTCACATCAGCACGGGGGCTCTACGCGTCTCAACCAGAGGGCTCCCCAATCTGGTTGAGTCGAAACAAGTTCACAGCTCTACTAGTCGATTTTTCTTGGCTGCAGGGGTACTGCATCGAACTATCGGACATCGCGGAACACGAGTAGCCGACCAGTTCAAAGTTGATTCTGAGGTCTCCGTCGCGCCCCTTCGACAACGTCGATTCGCGGACATCGCCGGCATTCCGTGGAACGTTCCCACAACTAGCGACGATCTCTTACGGTGAGAGCAATGCCGTTCTGCCACCCACCAGTGGAGCGGCAACGACCGAGTAGTGCGGAGATCCGATGACCCAGCCCCAACCGACTGACGCGACTCACCGAATAGAGGAAGGTGGCCTCGTCGTCGAGTTGTTCGCCCATCCTGCGGTGAACCTCGCGCTGGTCCACAACGGGGTTCCTCTGATCACGGCTCTGTCCATCCGGAATGCGTCGAACCAAGACGCAATCGACGTCCAGGCGTCGGTCCAGTTGTTCGGGCGTGGGCATCCCATCTCTCCAGAGTTCGACGAGGTTAACGACGGTCCGCTGGCTCCGGGCTCTGCTCTTCAGTGGGACAACTTCGCCGAAGTCGTGCCTGAGGTCGATCATCTGCAGGAACTCAACGAGAGTTACCCGGCGACCATCTATGTGAGCGTCAAGCACTTGTGGAGTCGACCGATCCAGCTCAAGGTGCCCATCAGGGTTCTGGCACACAACGAGTGGTTCAACGCGCCGGTTTATTACTCGTCCTTGTCCGCCTTCGTGCAGCCCAACACTAGGGCCGTCTCGTCGGTCCTCGCCATCGCCAGCACACTCCTGGAGAATCAGAGCGGCAACTCGTCGCTGGGTGGATATCAGTCCGGGCCAGAGCGCGCCTCCTATATTGCAGGCGCGATCTACGAAGCCCTCCGATCTAAGGGCATTCGATACATCAGCCCGCCTGCTTCGTTCGAGCAGTCCGGCCAGAAGATCCGCACTACAGCGCAGGTGCTGGAGGAAAGGTTTGGAACCTGCATCGATTTGGCAGTCACGTATGCCGCCTGCCTCGAAGCCGCCGGGCTGCGGCCTGTGCTGTGGCTCAAACAGGGTCACGCGTTCGCAGGCTTCATGCGTGAGGAGACGAATCTCGCGAGCGCCACGGTGACCGATACGAACACGATGGTCAACCTCGTGGAATCGAATACGGTCGTCCCCGTCGAGGCTCAGTTCTACGACACCGCGCGAACCGGGACTTTCGCCAGTGCCGTCACCACGGCTCGACGACACTTCGCGTCCCCGGAGACACTAATGGGCGTCACCGCGGTAACGACGGCGCGCAAAGACGGTATCCGGCCGCTCCTGACTCAGGACGAGGTCGTGATGGAGACAGTGGATGACGACTATGCCGCCGAGGCGGGAAGCATCGAGCTTCCGACAGATCTGGTCCGAGCTGCCGCTGAGCACGACGCAGTGTTCGACCCCACCGATAACTCTCCGGCTCGCGTGCAGAAGTGGAAACGATCTCTGCTGGACCTCAGTACCCGAAACAGGCTGCTGAATCTGAAAGCTGCCAAGGAGGTCATCGATCTCCACATACCGAAATCCGGTCTGGCAATTCTCGACGACCTCGTTCACGCCAACGTAGCCATCGAGCTGATGCCCAACGACGAGATCAGCGACATCCACGAGCTCCGGGGTGCCCGTCTGGCGCAGAACATTGACAACGATGTGCTGCTGGAATACCTGCAGAAGAGCAAAAAGCTTTATGCCGCTGTCACCAAGGCGAAGTACGCGACTCAGCTCAAGAGTCTGCAACGGTCGGCCCGAACGATGTTCGAGGAGACCGGATCGGCCAATCTCTTTCTGACTTTCGGTGCGCTCATCCACACCACGTCTACCGGACGCGAGGCGCGAGCTCCCCTGTTTCTTCTCCCGGTCAAAATCACGGGAGGCACCGGGAATGCACCGTTCAAGGTCGCAATCGACTCGTCGGAGACCTCCAACCCGAACTATTGCCTGGTCGAATGGCTACGTCTGAAACACAACGCATCCATCCCTGCGCTGGAGAACCCGCCGACCGACGACTCGGGAATCGACATCGATCTAGCTCTGCAGCAGATCCGGGGTTCGTTGGTCGAGCACAACTTGTCGTTCCGCATCGACGAATGCACATCACTCGGGATCTGCCAGTTCGGCACCTTCGGAATGTGGAAAGACCTCGACGAACACTGGGAGACACTGCAGAAGAGCCCGATCGTGCACCATCTCATCCACTCCGCAGGCGAGTCCTTCATAGACGATGCCCGCCCGAATGGCCAGGACCTGGACAACGTGCCGGTCGAGGAGATCGAAGTGCCCGTTCCCATTCCGGCGGACGGATCCCAGCTACGCGCCGTAGCACTCGCGGCCGATGGACACAGCTTCGTACTCGAAGGTCCTCCTGGTACGGGAAAGTCGCAGACGATTACCAACCTGATCGCCCACACCCTCATGCAGGGAAAGTCGGTGCTGTTCGTCGCCGAAAAGCAGGCAGCGCTCGATGTGGTGAAGCGACGACTCGAGAAGATCGGCCTATCCGATTTCACACTTGACCTACACGGCAAAAACCAGCGACCACAAGCCATTCGTGACCAGCTGAAGAAGGCCATCGATCTGGACGCACACTACAACGAGCGGTTGTGGCAAGCCAGCCTCGCCACCATGCGTTCGCGACACGCGCCGCTCGCGGAGTATCCGAAAGTCCTGCACGACACGAACGGAGCGGGCCTGTCCATGTGGTCGGCCACCGACACCGCGATGGGTCTGCCAGACGGTCCTTCAGCGGACATCCCCCACAGCTTCGTCGCGCAGCCGGCGGTTCCCATCGCCGACATCGAACACTCTCTACGACTCTTCGCTCGATCCGCGCGGACCGCTCGTCCGACGACCGATAACGAATGGAACCTGGTCGGGGCCCTCGACGACGCAATCTCCGAATCGACGTTATTCACCCTCGCCACCGGAATGGACCGAGACCTCGCTTCTGCGCACTCGTCCGCGTTCGCGCGTGGCGCGCTCGAACGGGCGACCGACGCAGCGTCCCTCCACACAATGGCGGACAAAGCCGAACAACTGTCTCGGTTTCCGTCTCCTTCAATTGAGCTGCTGGACAAAGCATCTCGCAGAGACTGGGATGGCGAGCGAGACGCTCTTCTCCGTTGCATCAACGATTTTCAGAATTCCGTGCGGGCGGTATCCGACACCTTTACACCCTTGTTCGTCGCCACCGGCGAAATCGAGCCCGTAGTCGTGGCCGCGACCGAAGCGACCCACGGGCTCTTCGGCAAGAAGAAGCGGGTCGAGGCCTTCCATCACCTGACCGCGTCTCTTGTCGCGCCTGGCGTGTCCCTCACCCCAGAGCAGGCTCTGCCTCTACTGCAGACGCTTCCGGGCGCACGGTCCGACGCTCTTGACGTCAGCAGGCGCATGACGGACCTTTTGCTCGACTTCGCCCCGCAATGGTGGAGCCCATTCGACCCCACTGCCGCAGTTCAACTGCAGCCGCTCATCGAGCACGTGGAGAAAACGTCCGCGATGCGACGAAACGATCCGGCGTCGTGGTCGTTCATTGTCGAATGTGGGTCAATTTCCGAGATCGATATTGCAACGGTGCGTTCGCTCGCCGCGGGGTGGACGCAGTGGATCGCTGCGCTCGGCACAACCCCGGAGTCGCTCGCCCGCTGGCTCGGGGACGATCCTTGGCACCGGAAGTTGTCGAAGGACTGCCGGCGGTGGGTCGACTCTCTCGGCGTCGACGGCATCCACACAGTTCAGCAGTATTCCTCGACGACTTCGTATCTGGACCCGCTCAGGTCGGCCGGCCTGCAAGACTTCGTCACTCAGTTGCTCAGTGGGTCGATTTCGTCGTTGGACGCCGAGCTCTCCTTCATTCGCGGTGTGGCCGCGACCTCCGCACAAGAACGCCGGCGGCGAGCCGGTCTGGTGCACTTCGATCCTGAGCAGCGCTACGGCGAGGTCGACGATTTCTCTGCTGCGGCCGACGCTCAACGTACGGAGCAAGTGGTGGCGCTTCGATCACTTCTGTTGGGACGCAGGCCGTTCAAGGCAGGGCAGCTGACAGATGAGGTGGGCAAGTTGCGTCGCCTGCTCGATGCGAAGCGTGGCGGTCAAACGTTCCGCCGATTGATCACTCGGTACCCGGACCACATCGTGTCTGCAACGCCGTGCTTCTTTGTCAGCCCGACCTCGCTGGCACAGTTCGTCCCGCCAGGGACAGTGACGTTCGACGTGGTCGTGTTCGACGAAGCATCACAGGTGACCGTCCCCCAAGCAGTGGGTGCCCTGGGACGTGGTCGGTCGGGTGTCATCGTCGGCGATTCGCAGCAGATGCCACCGACCGCCGTCGGCAAGGCGACGGCCGGCGACGGCGACGACGTGTTGGACGACGAGGAAGTAGTTCCAGAAGATCTCGACAGCATTCTCTCCGAAGCCGTCGAATCCGGGATCCCACGCCAGTGGTTGTCGTGGCATTACCGGAGCCAGGACGAGTCGTTGATCGCGTTCTCCAACGAAAAATATTACGAAGGCCGCCTGGCCAGCTTGCCCACACCAGGCGGGGACGAGTCGCTCGGTGTCGAATGGCGTCGCGTCCAGGGACATTTCAACCGCGAGAACACCAAACAACGCCATCGAACCAACCTCGTCGAGGCGGAAGCGATCGTTGGGGAGGTGCGTAGGCGACTTGCGAACGCGCACACGGCCAACGAGAGCATCGGAATCGTCACGTTCAACACTCAGCAGCAGACTCTCGTACGCGATCTTCTGGAGGAGTGCCGAGACCCCCTGGTGGCGGAGCAGCTCAGAGAAGACAAAGAAGACGGCCTCTTCGTGAAGAACCTGGAGAACGTGCAGGGCGACGAAAGGGACGTCATTCTGTTTTCGACGGCGTTCTCCAAGAAGCCAGGTGACTCCAAGCTCGTACTTAATTTCGGTCCGCTGACCCGAGCCGGTGGTGAGAAGCGGTGGAACGTGGCCATCACTCGGGCGCGGCGCAAGGTCATCGTGTTCACCTCGTTCGATCCAGCGGATATCGACCTGAGCCGAACGAACTCCGTCGGTATGGCACATCTGCGTGGTTACTTGGAACGGACCGCGCAGCTCGGTGAAGTCACTGAGACCGACGTTCGGTGGGAGTCGGTCGACGCCGTCCTACGCTCGCTCGGTCAGAGCCTGATCGAACGCGGCTACGAAGTACGCCCAGGATACGGGTTGTCCGATTTCGTGCTCGATCTTGTTGTCCGTCAACCAGGCAGTGCTCATTGGCAAGTAGCGGTGCTGACAGACGGACCACAGTGGGCAAAACGCCCTACCGTTTCCGACAGGGACATGACTCCCCAACTCCTCCAGTCAATGATGGGGTGGGGCGGTCTGGTTCGTGTCTGGCTGCCGGAGTGGATCGACAACCCGAACGTGGTTCTCGATCGAATTTCCGAAGCGGTTGCGCGCGCAGCGCGGATCGACGAAGAACGCGCAGCACGTCGTGAGTCCGAGGCCGAGGATTGGCAAGCATCCATCGACGAGCTGACCGACAATTCCACCCTCGACACCCCCGACGCAGATTCAGAAGTCTCCGCGGACACAGAGCTCGAGAACGTGCCCGCGCCTGCAGAACCGGATTTCGAGTACGCCAGGATCGCGAGTGCCATCGAGGAACAACATCAGATACGCCTGTCCAGTACGCGCGACATCCACGAGAAGGGCACGCTGTATTTGGAGGCACCGACGACGCGGCTGGGCGGACGCGAGGATCTCGAACGGGACCAGTCTCCCAGCGTTCGCGCAACTATCGTCGACGCGATTCGAGCCGTTGTGGAGATCGAGGGCCCCATCGAAGTAGACAGGCTGTGTCGGCAGATCGGCACTCGTTTCGGCTTCGATCGCTTGCGCGCCGCTCGGAAAGAACTGATCGAGCGGTGCATTCCCGGCGAGCTGCTCCGCAGTGGCCGGGGCGGCGACTTTGTCTGGCCAGCAGGTTTGGACTCCGAGTCGTGGCGCGGGTTCCGCATCACTCAAACGGGACTCACCCGACCACTACCGGAGATCAGTCCGGAAGAGATTGCCAATGCGATGATGTTCGTGGCGGACGGCAGCGCCCTGGCGCAGTCGGATCTGTTTCGTCAGACGTTGGCCCAGTTCGATCAGAAGCGTCTCACCGCGCAGACCGTCGAGCGACTCCGCCTTTGCCTCGATCTCGCGCTACGCACAAGCCGAATGATGCAGGTCGGTGAGCTTTACGCGAGCGGTTCCTGACTCCACCTCCGAAATGCACCTCGATTGAAAGGCTCAGTGCCGCATGACCTTGGACGAGTTCCTTACCGACGCCGCGAGTAGGTCTGCGGACAACGCGGTGACGCTGACCATCAGGGACTTGCTTGGCCGGTGGGGAGCGAAACGCCGCGATCCGGACACGGTGCAGTCCATTTCGTCGGACCTTGCTGCGTATGGGCTGCAGACGTCACCGTCGTTCGAGGTGAGTTGGATCGACACGGAAGTCATACTGATCGCTCATACTGCGTCTGGCGTGCCCAGTACCGATGATTGGGAACCTCGGCCAACCTCGACAGACACCGAGGATGTGTCGCTGACCGTCTCGAGTTTGCAATCCGCGACCGCTGGGGTCACGCGTGTACGGCCCGACGAGAGCGTGATCAAGGCAAGGTCACTCATGCATCGCCATGACTTTTCGCAGCTACCCGTGATGAAAAGTGAACGCGCCCTGGTCGGCGTCATCAGTTGGGAATCCATCGCAAAGGGTCGGCTCGACGGCGATGTCGACACTGTGAGCAGTGTGCTTGCACCCGCTGCGACCGTTGCTTTGACAGCCGACCTCCTCGCATCCATTCCTCGCATCATCGAGTCCGGATACGTATTCGTGGAGGACAACACGAAGCGGGTAACCGGCATCGTCACGACCTCAGATCTGAGCCAACAGTTCGAACTACTAGCCGGCCCGTTCTTGCTGATCGGCGAGACCGAGAGGCGGTTGCGTCGACTGATCGACAGGTGGTTCTCGGTCGACACCATCAAAAATGCGGTCCACGACTCACCAGAACGCCGCAAGCAGGTGGTGAACGCCTCTGGCTTGACCATCGGCGAGATGATGAAATTGTTTGAGCCCGAATCCCACTGGAAAACGCTGAGCTCTCTGGCCGATCGGAAGACCTTTCTTCAGGCTTTGGATGAAATGCGGCGGTTGCGAAACGACATCATGCACTTCAACCCGGACCCACTCGATCAAACGGCCATCACCGGAACTCGGCAGTTTGCCAAGTGGTTGGAGTATTTGGACTCCGCCGCGGTCGCGAAGGAGTGATTTGAAACCCCGAGCAATCATCTGACTCCACGTCGAAGGAGCCGAAGCAGATCGGCCAAACGGTAGTCTCGTTACGTCAACCTTCTCGATCGATAGTTGAGATATCACCAGGCTCCTCTTCGCTGACAACTGCCAACAATAATGAAAAAAACAGGAGAACGACATGGGCTTTCAGACTCCCTTGTACGAGCTGAATGACTACCTGAAGTGGACCTTGAGTGGGAGAATCCAACTTCCGGATTTCCAGCGTGGATACAAGTGGGAGGACGAGAGAATTCGTCAGCTCCTGGTTACCATTTTGCGAGGTCACCCACTCGGAGTTGTAATGCTTCTCCAAACGGGGAACGACCAGATACGATTCAAGCCCCGACCAATCGAGGGTACGCACATAGCGGATGGCACTGCTGCCGACCTGCTCTTACTTGACGGACAGCAGCGACTCACCTCGCTGACGCAGGCACTTACCGGAACTGGGATCGTACATACGATGGACAGCCGTGGAAAGCTGATGGACCGCCGTTACTACGTCGACATGTCGTTGGCCGTTCAGGGCGACGATCGTATCGACGAAGCGGTGCTATCAATTACCGGCGACGGGATCGAGCGGACCAACTTCGGCAAAGATGTCGTTCGGGACGTCTCGACGGCAGACAAAGAGCGAAGCGCAGGCCTTTTCCCTGCTCGTCTACTCTTCGGTGACGCGATGTCGTGGTTGTTCGATTTCGATGATCGGGATCTCGCCAAGCAATTTAATGCCGACATAGTCAAACCTGCTGGTACTTATAATATTCCCGCGATCGAGCTGGGCAAGGAGACGAGTAAGTCTGCGGTCGCAACCGTATTCGAGAAGGTCAACGTTGGCGGTCTACCGCTCAATGTTTTCGAACTGCTCACGGCTACATTTGCCGGAGATGCGAAATATTTCGAGGCAAACGGCACTGATTTTCGCCTGAATGATAATTGGAAAGAAACCAAAGCCAAGTTCGCAAAGTACCCCGTTCTTGCAGGCCTTGAAAGTACAGACTTTCTACAGGCGGTCAGTCTTCTCGCAACAAGAAAACGTAACTTGAGGGACAAGAGCAATCGACCACCGGCCGTTTCTGCGAAGCGCGAGGATGTACTGAAGCTTTCACTTGAGGATTACCTGGAGTGGGTAAAACCGCTACAAGAGGCTTTCGTTTGGGCCTCCGATTTCTTGGCGGATCGCCACATATTCGATACTCGATTTCTTCCCTACCCGAAGCAGCTGGTTCCGCTCGCAACCTTGCGGGTAGTGCTTGGAAAATCAGCAGACCTACTCGGGCCGCGAGACAAACTCGTTCGATGGTTCTGGTGCGGAATACTCGGAGAACTGTATGGCGGTGCAATTGAGACCCGTTTTGTTCGAGACCTGGAACAGGTACCGTCCTGGGTGCTCGGAGACGATGGTGCCGCTACACCAAATACGATCAATGACGCGACATTCGTCGAATCAAGACTGCACTCTCTTCGCACTCGCCAGGCAGCAGCATACAAGGGCCTGTACGCATTACTTCTAGCAAACGAGGCTCGAGACTGGATGGAGGACAAGGCGCTTGACAAGGTTCAATACGTCAGTTTGGCAGTAGATATCCATCATATCTTCCCCAAGAAGTGGTGCGCCAGTCATCAAATCGATGATGAAAGACGTGAGAGCATCGTCAATAAAACTGGCGTTTCAGCGGTCACGAACAGGACGATCGGCGGCGCTGCACCATCGAGCTACTTACTGCAAATCCAGAAAAAATCGCAAATCGGGGCCGAACAATTGGATAGCATCCTTGAGGCGCACCTTGTCCCGTCCGCCGCTTTACGAACAGATGACTTCGAATCCTTCTTCATACAAAGAAGATCTCGAATCTGCGATTTAGTGGAGAAAGCGATGGGCAAGGACGTACCTCGTGATGTGGGTGGTGACGCCGAGGAAACCTCCGATCGCTTCGAAATTGGGGAGATAGAGGAACTCCCGGACGAAACCGACTGACTCGCAAGACGCGCAAAACCGATTCCGACCAGAAGCCGTTCGGTCCCGCCCCGGACTCCAATACCGATTGGCTACAGTCAGGCAATGACAGCGATAGCCGCAGGAGACACCGCACCAGACGTCGGCCAGCTGGTACGGGTCCGCGGCCAGCAGTGGGTCGTTAATCGCCGCAGCGTGAGCACGCAGCCGCGTGACGAGCTGGCGACCGAACCCCCCGGACGAACGCTCGTCACCCTCAGTTCGGTCAGCGACGACGACTTGGGTGACGAGCTGACCGTCGCGTGGGAGATCGAGCCCGGCCGCGAAGTGCTCCCAGAAACACGGCTTCCTGCCGTTACAGAATCTGGCTGGGACGATCCACAGACCCTTGGCGCATTCCTCGATGCAGTGCGCTGGGGAACCGTGGCAAGCGCTGACGCTGACACTCTGCAGGCCCCGTTTAGGTCGGGCATCACCATCGAGGACTACCAGCTCGAGCCGGTGGCGAAGGCTCTCGGCATGCCGCGCGTGGCACTCCTTATCGCCGACGACGTGGGGCTCGGCAAAACCATCGAGGCCGGCTTGGTTATGCAAGAGATGTTGCTGCGCAACAGAGCTCGCCGTGTGATCGTCGTTTGCCCGGCTCCTCTTACAGGAAAGTGGCGGGACGAGCTGGCAGAAAAGTTTGGTCTCGACTTCACCGTTCTGAACGCTGAAGCCTTGAAGACACTTCGGCGAAGTCACGGTCTGGAAGCCAACCCGTTTTCCGTCTTTCCTCGCACAATTGTGAGCCTGCCCTGGTTGCGTACGCCTCGCGTACAGCGGTTGCTGGACGAGGTCTTGGTCGATAGCGCTCGCCATCCCGGGTTCTTCGACATCCTCGTAGTCGATGAAGCGCACCATTGCGCGCCTCCGGCTCCAGGAAAAGGTAGGAAGTACGCGCTGGACAGTTTGCAGACACGCGCCGTCCGGCGCCTGGGTGACTTCGCGCAACATCGAATGTTCCTATCGGCAACCCCCCACAATGGATACTCCGAGTCTTGGCAAGCATTGCTGGAGCTGTTGGACCCTCGGCGGTTCGCCCGCGGTGTGGAGCCGAGACCGGAAGTTGTCCAGCAGGTCATGGTTCGTCGGCTCAAGGACGATTTGACGCTTCCCGACGGCTCGCCTCGTTTTCCTGGTCGCCGTGCTCGGGCGCTCGAAGTTGCGTACACCACCGACGAACAGACAGGCCATGAATTGCTGTCGACGTACACCGAGTCGAGGCGAAATGTCCCAGGAGGCTCCGCAGTCCGTGCCGGCGACCTGATCAGTCTCCTGCTGAAGAAGCGGATGTTCTCATCCCCGGCGGCATTCGCTCGGACGTTGGATGCACATCGCGCTACCGTGGCGCGAGCTGGCGCTCCGGTTATCGAGGACAATGTTCCTGAGTGGTTGACCGATGCGTTGAGTTGGGAGGACGAGCCCGATCCCGATGAAGCCGAAGCCGACGTATTGGCACGTGCCGCGGCCACCACGGGCGAGTTGAACGCAGCACAGGCGAAGGTACTCGACGAACTCCACCAGTGGGCGCAACGCCGAGCGGAGCCGGCTGATAGTAAGGCCGATGTACTGGTCGACGAGCTGCGACGCCTGTGTCCGCCGGGAAGCGAGACTCGAGTAATCGTATTTACCGAGTACCGGGACACTCAGGTGTGGTTGGCAGGCATTCTCTCCGCTCGAGGTTTTGGCGGAGAGCGGCTGGGTCTGCTGCATGGCGGAATGGACGATAAGCAGCGTGAACACCTGAAAGATGCGTTCCAAGCCTCGCCCGACCGCGATCCGCTCCGCTTTCTGCTTGCCACAGATGCGGCCAGTGAGGGAATCGACCTGCAACGGCACTGCCATACCGTGATTCATTACGACATCCCGTTCAACCCGAACCGACTTGAGCAACGCATCGGTCGAGTCGATCGTTATGGTCAGAGCTCCGAGGTCGACGTCGTCCACTTTGTCGGCGCTGCTTGGCGGTCGGCCGTCGCAGGGTCTTACGACGGCGATCTCGAATTCCTCTCACGTGTGGCTGCCAAAGTTGCCACCGAGCGCCGTGACCTCGGTAGCGTCAATCCAGTGCTTGCTGGGGCTGTGGAGGCTCAGATGCTGGGCCGCCCGTTGCTCGTTGACCCGATGACAGTGAAGGCAAGCCCCGCCGCCACCGTTCTCAAGGCTGAGCAAGGACTTCGGGCCCAAGCCGAACGCTTGCGGGCTCAGCTCGATCAGTCCGTGGCACGACTTCACGTAGCTCCCGACAATGTTCGACGTGTCGTCGACACCGCTCTATCACTTGCTCAGCAGCCGCCGCTCGCCGATCGCCGGGTGGGCGAGGTAGAACCGCCGGAGCTGCGTAGTGGATGGGAACGCACACTTGCCGGTCTGCCAGACCCGTTGTCTGGTGAGCTGCGGCCATTGACCTTCGATGCTGACGTCGCCCGTGGACGCGACGACGTCGTTCTCGCCCACCTGGGACACCCCCTCGTCGCTCAATCGACTCGACTGCTTCGGAGCGCAGTCTGGGGCGGTCGCACTGATTTGTATCGCGTCACAGCGGTCCGCTTTTCACCACCCGACAGTCTGTCTCTACGCGGACCCGTCGTGATTGTGCTTGCCCGTCTGGTGGTGGTGGGTGCCGACGGAGGCCGCTTACACGAAGAAATTGTGCTGGCCGGCCGAGAGCTGCCGGACAAGGGACCGACCAAACGGATGGACCTCCAAAAGGCTAGCTACAGCGAACTCCGGACGTCAGTAGAGGCGGCTCTCGAACCTGATGCCTGCACGCCTGCGCCGTTAGACGCCCGCCACCGGCTTGCACAGCGGTGGGACGAACTCACCCCACGCCTTGTCGAGGATTTACGCCAGCGCGCTACAGCCCAGAAAGATGCCCGTTCGAGCGATCTTGCTGGTCAGCTCAGCAGAGCTACTCAACACACTCGTGCGGTTTACGATCAGCTCCGCGCAACCCTGCAGACGGCACTCGCGAATGACGGCGCAGTCCAACTGGCATTCGATGACCTACACAAGACCGAGCAGCAACAATTCGAGCGTGATCGCCAAGCATGGCAGCAGCGGCTTGACGCCCTCGAAGAGGATCGCGATCGCGAAGTGGACTTGCTCAATCAACGCTACGGGGACGTAAAGGAACTGGTATTCCCGTTCGCCGTGGTTCTCGCTGTCCCGGAAGGAAACAACTAATGAGCCGACGACGTCGCCGCACCTACGCCGCTGGAGAAGCGGCACGACATCGTCATTCATGGCTTGAACTTCTACAGACGTCGGGGCCATCCCTGACCTTGCCCGTCGTCGACCGTGTCTGGCCGACAGGTATTCCCGCTGTTGCACCAACATCACGCCGGGTCGTGCGAGCCGGAGCTGCCCAGGCGTTGGCCGATGGTGGTTCGAGCCGCCGCAGTGCCATCCAGACGGTGCTCGTCGAGGGTCTGGACTGGGGGACTCGTCTGCGCTGGGAAGACCAGGTTCCTTCCTCGATGGCCGAGCCAGTAGGCGAACACGGTGTGCTACTCGCACCGGACTTCGGCTTTTACGCAGACCTGCCTCCCGCTGAAACCTCTGAGGGCGAGACGAATTCGCTTCAGAACGATGAAGAAGAGCTCACGACCGAGCCCACTGCCGGACCGTGGCGACTGCTTGGTTCGATCACCCCATGGGGGACCCACCCTCTGCAGCGGACAAACTCCGACGGATGGTCGGCTAGTCCTGTCGAGCGGTTGGCGGTAGTTCTTCGCGCACGAGATGTCCCGATAGGACTGGTGACCGACGGGCGTTGGTGGGCGCTGGTATGGGCGCCGATCGGCGGCACCGTGGGCGCGTCCGTGTGGGATTCGAGTGTGTGGGGTGAGGAACCGGAATCGTTCGCTGCCTTTGTGGCACTACTGCAACGGTCCAGATTTCTCGCCGTCGCTCATGACGACACCTTGCCCGAGCTGTTCGCGGAAAGCCTTGAGGCGCACGAACAAGTCACCGAAACGCTTGGCCTTCAAGTTCGGGACGCCGTCGAGCTACTTCTCGAGACGCTCGACCGTCTCGATTCGGAATCGGGGGTCCTTCAGGGTGTCAATGATGATGACCTGTATGACGGTGTAGTCACGGTCATGATGCGGGTCGTGTTCCTTCTTTTCGCGGAGGAGCGACGACTACTGCCTAGTGATGACGACATTTATGTAGCCGCGTACAGCGCGAGCCGCCTCGTACAACAACTTGAGGCTGTCGAATCCCTCTCGGGTGCCCAGACGTTGGAGCACCGTACGGGTGCATGGCACAGATTGCTCGCCACTAGCCGCGCCCTGCACGCCGGCGTCGCGCACGAAGATCTCAGGCTTCCGGCGTATGGCGGTGCCTTGTTCGACCCCTCCCGGTTTCCTTGGTTGGAGGGACGCACAGGAATCGAAGGTGCAGAGAGCCTCCCGCCAGCGGTCGACGACGCCACAGTGCTGCGGCTACTTCGTGCCGTCCAGTACGTCGAGGTGGGCGGTGAGCGACGTAGATTGACGTTCCGCGCGCTGGACGTCGAGCAGATTGGATACGTCTACGAAGGGCTCCTGGAGCTCGAGGTGAGAACCGCCCCCGAACCGATACTTCAGCTGATCAGGTCTAAAGACTGGCCGAAGGGGAAGGAACCCAGCGAGCTTCCGCTGTCCGAATTGCAGAAATGGCTTTTAGAGACTCCATCGAAGCTGGCTGCAGAACTCAAAGCCAGGACCGGCCGGAGCGAGAGCCGCCTTGAGAAGGATCTTGCTTCTGCACTCGATCAACACGAACTGGATGCCCTTAGACGCCATGTCGGTGGCGACCTTGCGGATGAGGTACTTCCGGTGGCCCCGGTATTGCGTTGGGACTCCCTCGGACGGCCGGCGGTAATCACCCCTGGACGGCGATTCGTCGCGCCGTCAACTCGACGCGCCTCGACCGGGGCTCACTACACACCCCGAGTGCTAGCAGAGGAAGTTGCCGACAATGCTCTCGAGCCCTTGGTCTACCGACCCGGACCCCTTGAGACGGCGGACCGCAAAGCGTGGAAGATTCGTCCGTCCACGGAGATTCTTGACCTTCGGGTCGCGGACATAGCAATGGGGTCAGGTGCATTTCTCGTCGCAGCATGCCGCTACCTCGCGGACCGACTCATTGAGGCTTGGCAGGAAGAAGGCCGACCAGACGCCGTCTTGACCGCTCGTCATTCGAAACAGGGACGATTCTCAGCTGACGCGGAGGTAGAGCAGTTGTCCCTCGATGCCCGACGCAGGGTCGCCGATCGCTGCTTGTACGGCGTCGACATCAACCCTCTTGCAGTCGAAATGGCAAAGCTGTCCCTGTGGATTGTGACAATGGATCGCGAACGCCCATTTGGATTTCTAGACGATCGCTTTGTGGTGGGGGACAGCCTGCTCGGCATTACTAGCCTCACCCAACTTGAGCACCTCCACCTTTCGCCAAGAAATGTTGCGACATTCGACACTCTCTTACGTGAGGACGAGCTTAAAACGGCCGCTGATCTTCGGCGCATGATAACCGCTCACCCCGTCACCACCGGCCGCGATGTGCAGACCAAGCTAGGGCTCCTCGCAAAAGCGCGCCACACTACCCGAAATCTCGAAGCAATCGCCGACGCATTAGTCGGGGTGGGTCTACGTGCCGCGGAATTAAGAACCTCAAAGAAGATCGACATTGCGTTTGCTTCATTTGCCATGACAGTTGAGGCCGCAGCTCCAAACTGGACAGATAATCTCAGAGGACAGATTGCCGCCGTGCAGGGCGGTCGCCCGCATGGCGCGTGCGTTCGTCGCCCTCTTCAGTGGCCTTTAGAATTTCCGGAAGTTTTTGCAGACACAACTTCCCCAGGTTTTGACGCAATAGTCGGAAATCCACCCTTTCTTGGGGGGAAAAAAATCAGCGGTGCGCTAGGACTCGACTACGCCGCCTTTCTTCAGCATTGGGACGGTCAAGGAAAGCGAGGAAACGGGGACCTCGCTGCGCGTTTCGTCCTCCGCGCGTCCGCTTTGCTAAATAGCCAGGGGCAACTTGGGTATATCACCACGAATACGCTAGTGCAGGGCGATTCCCTTGAAATTGGGCTGTCGGAAATTGCCGCGCGCGGCTTCACGTTTCGTCGCGGGAACCCCAGCCACCCATGGCCAAGCACTAGCGCGAATCTCGAAATTATTGACCTGTGGGCAAGCCGCGCTTCGGTCTCCCCCGCTGGCCTCCGAGAGCTGGCAGGCGAGTCTGTTCCATTTATCGGAGCCGATCTTGAGCTACAGGGCCGAGTATCGGGGCGCCCTCAAAAACTTACCTCTAACGAATCCCTCGCATTCCAGGGCCACAATGTTCTTGGAGTTGGTTTCACAATGTCGCCGTCCGCCGCACGAGACTTACTTGAGCAAAATCCCCAGAGCCGTGAAATTCTAAAGCCATACATAAATGGAAAAGACCTAAATCAAACTCCAGACTGCACCGCCAGCCGTTGGATTATAAGCTTTGAGGAAAGAACATTCGAGGAAGCCAGAAAATTTCCAGAGCTTATCAATATCGTGGAAAGAGAAGTGAGACCCGCTCGGAATAAGCAAGATAGTCAGCGCTATCCAAGGATGGTCAACGAGTGGTGGAAATTTTGGCAATACCGAATTGGCCTTGAAGCAGCAATAGCCCCCCTAGAACTGGTTCTCGCAATGGCGCAGACCAGCAATGCCCTCCAGCCAGTGCGAGTATCGGCGAGGCAAGTTTTTGATCAAAAAGCAGTTATATTCGCCACAGAGGACTATGCATTTCAGGCAGCGATGTCGTCGTCGTTTCATTTCATATGGTCAGTTCGCTACGCGGCTACTATGCGGGTAGACATCAGCTACGCTCACACTGATGTATTCGCTTCATTCCCACTCCCCTCGGTGACTCCAGCGCTCAGCTTGCTTGGCAAACGCCTCGATTCCGAGAGGAGGACCCTCATGATCGAACGCGGCTGGGGCCTTACCACAACCTACAATCATGTGCACGACCCTTCGGACCGGGATCCTGCGGTACGTGCGCTCCGCGGCATTCACTCCGACATCGACCGCGCGGTCATGGCCTCGTACGGGTGGGATCTCGACCTAGAGATTGGACATCATCCTACGAAGATTGGCACTCGGTGGACGGTGTCTCCCCGAGCGCGGTTTGAACTGCTCGACCTTCTCCTTGAGGAAAATCATCGCCGTGCTGGTCTCGTGACGTCGGCTCGAAATAATGCGTGAGCCTTGAGGCCCGTCATCTGCTCGGCGACCGGGATTCCATACCGATTCGAACCGTTCCTGTCGGTGTTGGCTAGTAGCGTTACCTGGGATGAACATTGACGCCGCAGCTGCGGGCACAACATCCTCTTACGACGTCCGCGCCGAGCTGGAGCAATTGCTAGAACGAGATCTCCTCGGGCCACGCGACGGCGATAAGGAAGAACTCCCTCCGGGATTGCCGCCAGCGGAGCGCTATCTCATCGGCAGACTGGTTCCTCGCACGCGACCGTCGGAACCTGCACCCGCCGTCAGATCCACCGACGACGACGCTTTGGCCGACGGTCCTGCAGTCGATGCTGACCCCGATCTCGTCGACAACGAGGTCACGGACGCGACAGGGTCTCCGGGCGACGACGTTCCCGTTACTCAAAGTGCTCGATCTGGAACCATGGCTGCGTCTGCGATCGGGTTGTCGTTTCAGGTCCCCCTTGATGTGGAAAGGATCGTCGTCACTGCATCGTGGGGTTCGTACGCTCCAACCGCGTCCGAAGTCCATGTCACGGCGCAGGGAAAGCCACGGCGTGTGTGGCGGCGTACACCACGCGGAGGCACCGTCGAGGTCGACCTGACCTTGGCCGAGCAAGTGCCGACGCCCATCGATTCAGACCAAGAGCGAGTGGTTCTGCGGGCGACCGTGAGGGACCGCGGCTCGGTGCGGCTGGTCGATCTGGCCCTGGTAAACGATCAGGGAGTGCCCGACTCGAGTCCAGACACGGCACGGATCTATCAGGTTGGCTTGGTAGTCACAGCTCTCGACGGTGCCGCACCGGTGTTTCTCGCCCACAATGACCCTGACACGAGCGAGCCTCCCTCCAAGCAGGACGCCGAACGGCTCCACTTGGCTCTTCTCTATCGGGGCCGCCGTGAGTACTCACACGGTCGCCAGTGCGCCGTCGACCCTGATGTGCGCGACGGCGAGGTGCGCGCCTGGCGACTCAGCACAACGAGCTTCCCGGCTGCTGACGTCGCCCTAACTGTCCCGGGGGATCCCGCGAGTATGCCCGGCCTGGTCACCGATATGGCCCGTCTGGGCAGTCCTGAATTGGCACGCGACGACCTCGACAGAGCCCTCCGCCCGCTTGCCACCGGTTACCGTCGGTGGTTGGCCGACCAGCGAGAAAGACTTGATGATAGCGAAATTCGCCGCTACCGACCGGCGGGGGCCATCGCGCTGGACACCGCAGACACCATGGCCGACCGACTCGATAGGGCGATAACCTTGCTGCGGGATGATCCCCACGCCAGGGAGGCGTTCCGTTTTGCCAATCAGGCAATGGCGCTCCAGCGTGTGCGCAGCGAGATGGTCCGCGAACGTACCGCCGACCCCACCGCCACGGTGAGCGACTTACTTCGTCGTTTCGATGTACCTCGCCAACGAAGCTGGCGGCCCTTCCAATTGGCGTTCGTGCTGCTGTGCTTGCCTGGCCTCACCGATCCTTCCCACCCCGATGCACATCGAGACGAGACCGGTGAGGCGCAACTGCTGTTTTTTCCCACTGGCGGCGGCAAGACCGAGGCCTATCTCGGACTGACCGCTTACACGCTGGGGCTCCGCCGACTCCAAGGTGTCGTCGGTAAGGGCTCGGACGCAAGGGACGGCACCGACGGAGTAGCCGTCCTGATGCGCTACACACTGCGACTGCTAACTGCACAACAATTTCAGCGTGCCACGGCACTCATCTGCGCCTGCGAAATACTACGTCGCGAACGTGTTTCAGCCGGCGACTCACGCTGGGGATCGACCCCGTTCCGGATCGGCCTATGGGTGGGTAGCGCGGTAACACCGAACTCTTTCAGCGAGGCTCGTCGTGCGATCGAAGACACAAAGGGCCATGATGACGCGGTGGGGGGACCCCTTCAGCTTGCCTCGTGTCCCTGGTGTGGATCTCGCCTGTCTGCGGGCCGCGACCTACACGCGCACGAGAAGCGCAGGCGAGTGTTGCTCTTCTGCAGTGATCCAGAGGGTGATTGCGCTTACAGCCCACGCAACTCACCGGACGAGGGCTTGCCGGTCCTTGTCACCGACGAAGAGATCTACCGACTGACTCCCAGTCTGGTGATCGGCACCGTAGATAAATTCGCACAGCTCCCCTGGCGTGCATCAACCGCATCACTTTTCGGCACGGTGAATCAACGCTGCCCACGACACGGCTACATCAGCCCCGACAACGACAAATGCACAGGAAGACATCCGAAAGCCGGACCGCTGCCGTCGACCACCCCGCAGCCGGTGATGGCGCTGCGCCCACCGGACCTCATCATTCAGGATGAGTTGCACCTGATAGCCGACGCTCTCGGTTCTATGGTCGGACTATACGAGACTGTTATCGATGCGTTGTGCACCAGAACCGAGAATGGCAAACCCATCAGGCCGGTGCTGGTGGCATCGACTGCAACCGTGCGACGGGCGCGCGACCAGGTTGAACAAGTCTTCGCGCGCGACCTGTCGATCTTTCCGCCACAGGTACTCGACGCAGGTGAGACCTTTTTCTCAACTGTTGTGTCGCCAAGTCCCGCTACCCCAAGTCGGCGGTACCGCGGAATCTGCGCGACCGGAGAACGGTTCAAAGCCATCGAGATTCGAGTGGCAGCGGCACTCTTGGAACACAGTCAACGACTGTTCGACAAGTACGGCGACGCAGCCGACCCCTACATGACTCTTGTTGACTACTTCACCTCGACGCGAGAGTTGGCGGGGATGCGCCGATTGGTTGAGGACGACATCGCGGATCGACTGACATCTCAGTCCGTAGGAACGCGTCGCAGGCGTCCCCTGGTCACCGAGTTGACCAGCCGCATGCCAAGCAGTCGTATCGCAACCACTCTTGCCGACCTAGAGCGACCGTTCAGCACTCGTTTCGACACGAACGCCGCGATGGATGTCCTCCGCGGCGGACCTGGCGCAGAAAAAGAGCAACTCAGCGAGGCCATTCGAAACAGAGGGGTCCCGGCAATTGACGTCCTGCTGGCTACATCGATGCTTCAAGTCGGTGTGGACGTTCAGCGACTGGGACTGATGCTTGTCACAGGGCAACCGAAAAGCACCGCTGAGTACATCCAGGCAACTTCTCGAGTCGGCCGCAACACGGGTAGGCCGGGCCTCGTGGTGACGCTCTACCAGTGGAGTCGCCCTCGCGACCTGGCTCACTACGAGACCTTTGGATACGACCATGCGACGTTCGGTATGCGCGTCGAGGGCCTGACCACGACCCCTTACAGCGATCGGGCTCTGGACCGGGGCCTCAGTGCCGTTTTAACTGCTGCACTGCGCCATTCAGGCACAGCGTGGCTTCCAAATACAGCTGCTGCCACTGTGCCAGTCACGGGGCCTATGGCGAAACGAGTGGTAGGCATGTTCACTGCTCGCGCTGAGCGCGTCACCCACGACACGGCACAAGCGGCGCTAGTACGCGATCTGGTACAGAGCCGGCTCGACAAGTGGCACCATCAACGAACACATCTCCCGACCGGCACCCTCGGATATCAGCAAGCAGCGGATGTCACCGGGCTGCTCCACAAACCTGACGAGTCTGCTTGGGACACCTGGACGGCACCGATGAGCTTGCGTGAAGTGGAACCCGAGGTACTGCTTCAGCTCGATGGGCGTGACAACAGCCTGGACGACGCCCCCGCGTGGACCTACGACCGAACACTGAAGGATTCGTAATGACCACAGCTGCTCCATCTTCGAAGGTCACGGGACCCAAAGGTCAGCCCAGCCGCATTGGCGGAGCCAGGCCCAGCCATCTGGTGACTACCGGAGGCAGCGGGGCGATCGTCGACCTTCCAGGCATCAGTGTGATCGTCAAAGGAACAGAGAGCTGGCCTCTCGAACGAGCTGAGACCATCGTCGAACCGCGATTGCTAGAGAAGATCCGTGCCACCCTGGGCCCACAGGTAAACGCGCTCCACACCGCGCCGTGGGATCCTCAAGACACCGACGACCCGTGGACACGGACCGGGGTTCCGGTGTCACCTTTCCCGCGCTGGCTTCGCTGCCCAGCGTGTCACCGGCTCGGACCGCTGGACCCGCCTGGCCAGTTCGACCTGGTCCACCGCTACGGCCGGAGACCCGACCTTGCAAAGTTTGTCCACACCACATGCCAAAAACAGACGCAAAAGGCCGCACGTAACAAGCGGGCGTGTCTTCCCGCACGATTCCTTGTCGCTTGCGATGCGGGACATCTCGACGACTTCCCGTACGTCGATTTCGTGCACAGCGGCAGAACCGAGCCGTGCGGTGGACCAAAGCTGGTGCTCCGAGACAGTTCCAGCACCCTGGGGCCGCGAGTCACGATCACATGTGTCGAATGCTCGTCAGCGCGCAACGTCTCCCAAGCCAGCGGCCGGGACGGGTGGGAAGCGCTTCCCGTTTGCAGAGGCCGTCATCCACATCTACAGAAATTCGAGCCGTGCGGCCGAAATCTACGGCTCATGGTGCTCGGCGCGTCTAATCTATGGTTCAGCATCACCGCAAGCGCTCTACACCTACCGCAGAGCCAGACAGTCGCCGACATCGTCAGTGCGAACTGGGAAGTTCTGGGTCCGCAGCCAAACGAGGCTGTGGTCGGACTCCTGGTTGGACAGTTGGATTCACTGCGCGCGCTTCGAGACTCGAAGACATCGGAAGTGTGGTCGGCAATCGAAGCTCTCAAAGCATCCGGAGGGCCTGTTGACGCTCCTCCTCAGACCGACTTGCTCCGTGCCGAATGGGACTTGCTTTCGCACCCCACAACCCAGAAACAAGACGACGATTTTCGGGCGGTACCCATAAGCGGTCCCGATGGATACAACCACCTACTTCAGCAAGTCGTTCTGGTGAGTCGCCTCAGAGAGGTCCAAGCCCTCGTCGGATTCACCCGGCTCACCGCACCGGACCGCCGTGAATTGGATCCGGGAAATCGACTGAGCCTCAGTCGGACCAACAGCCCGAAATGGGTGCCCGCATTCGAGCAGCGCGGTGAGGGAATATTCCTCGAACTACCCGAACCTCGCGTACGCCAATGGGAGCGGCAAGTGTCCGAGCACCCCAGGATCCTAGCAATGCAGGATGCGTTCGCACGGTGGTCTGCAAATCGAGATCGCCCCGTCGATACCACCTTGCCTATACCGCGATTCTTGCTGCTGCACACGCTCAGCCATCTGTTGATTCGTCAGGTCGCTCTCGAATGCGGATATGGCTCGTCAAGCATTCGGGAACGGATCTACGTAGGAACGACGGCCGAGCCGGCCACCGGAATCCTGTTGTCGACCGCCGCCAGCGACAGCGAAGGAACTCTTGGCGGGCTGGTTGCGCTAGGTCAACCGCAGCACCTAAAGCGATTGCTGGACAATGCCTTAGTGGATGCCCAGAGATGCTCCTCGGATCCAATTTGCGCGGAACATGTTCCAGAGGATCCGTCCGACACTCTGCACGCAGCAGCATGCCACGCGTGTCTGTTTGCGTCCGAAACAAGCTGCGAAACAGGCAATCGATGGCTGGACCGAGCGGTAGTCGTCGAACTCACTGGCGACAATCTCGCGTTCTTGCGATGACAGAAGTGTCAGATGTTGTATCACTTTCGGTCAGCTTGAGCCGACGTCTGCCTCCGGCAGACATCCGACGGATTGCTTCCGCGCTCTTGATACCTCACGGATTGAACACACTCCGGGCAACAGCGGGACAGCGCATTCGTGAAGCTTGCGACGAACTGCATACGCTACCGCGGAACAGTGCTACTCGGTCACTTGCAGCCGGCGTCCTCCTTGGAAGTGTCGAGCACGATTCCAGGCAAAGCAGTGTTACCCCGGTTTGGACCGGACCCAATCAAGCTGTGTCGAGCCGTCTCACGTCCGCAGTGGTGATTGACTTAGTAGCCAATGCAGCAAGAAATATCCTCATAGTCGGCTACGCGGTCCATAATGAGCCGAGTGTTACTTCGGCGCTTCACCAGGCAGCGAGTCGGGGTGTCGCGATTACCTTGGTTGTAGAGCGCTCTATCGACAACACCAACTTTTCAGGGGGCAGTCATCCCTTCCCTGGGTTGGTAGCTACTCGGTTGTGTTGGCCCGCAAACTTGAGGCCCGCGGGCGCGTCGCTACACGCGAAGCTGCTCGTCGTCGACGATTCCGCAGCGCTGGTCGGAAGCGCGAACATGACTGGCGCTGCACTCGGCAAGAATCTCGAGTGCGGGCTTCTGGTTCGCGGTGGTTCCGCCCCGGTAAAGATCAGGGAGCACGTTGATCAGCTGCGTAGCAATGGTCAACTGCAGGTGGTGAATTAAAGTACACACAGATACCCTATTTGGCGCGGCCCCAGTTAGCCGGACCACATCTTTCTCTCCGTAGTCGTTGGCAGCTTGCTAAGCTGCGATGTCATCATTGTTTCTACCGCACGAGGATTATGAAACGGCCAGTCGCTCAGCGATACTAAGTCAAGTCCGAACTGGTGAATTCGAAAGAATCCACGTTCAGTGAAAGGTTTTTATGCGCCTGACTCATGTCAAGATCAGTAACTTCCGCAGCCTCGTGGGTGACCACGAATTTGATCTCACAGACGGAACGAATTTTGTTGTGGGCCCAAACAACTGCGGAAAATCGAACCTGCTGACCGCGATCGAGATGGCCATGGATCCTGACGCGGTCTTCGACCCCGAGCGAGATCGACCGGCTTCGTCTCAGGGCGTGGGCGGATGGGCCAAGTCTAGAATCGTCATGGTATTTCAAAAAACTAATGGATCCAGCCCAGAGAAGACTCTTATTGCTCGCGCTCTAGAGTACGAAACTGCGTTGCGCGCTAAACAGGGAAAGACGACGAGTCAACAGGGTCGCACTCACGCCGAAAATGATTGCGTTTGCCGCGTGGTCGCCTTTGGTGCCGCAGGCGCTCGGCAGGTGTCGTACCAAGCGAAGGGCCTCGGTGCCGTGTCGATGCCGGTCGATAGCGAGGAACATACGAAGCTGGAGGCTCAATTCCTGAGAGTACTGAGGTTCGGCGTCGTTCACAGCGGCCAAGATCTACGATCAGTACTCAGCGGGAAGTTCCGAGAGATTTTACAGCTTGTTATCAACGATCATCTTTCGGCTGAGATGGTGGAAATCGATAAACTGCGGCGAACCTATCTAAATGGGCTAGAGCGGAAGCTGTTGAAACCGCTGCGTGAACAGGTGCAAACGAACGTCGGCGGGATGTTCCCC
This sequence comes from Rhodococcus sp. 14-1411-2a, assembly GCF_002259485.1. Taxonomy (GTDB): domain Bacteria; phylum Actinomycetota; class Actinomycetes; order Mycobacteriales; family Mycobacteriaceae; genus Rhodococcoides. Next base: position 130,705 of record NZ_NPGA01000018.1, on the reverse strand, counting down.
GAAGTCAACTTAGTCAACCTTGTACCTTCCGTTCCAACCCTTGGGCAGACACTCTCGGAAGTTGGCGTGGAGCTCGGTGACGGAGCCACCACTGAGCTCACGGGCAAAGGCACTGGACTAAGAGGCGCGGTACTAGTATCCATGCTGCAGTACCTCGCCGATCAGAGCAGACGGTCGCTTGTCTTGGCAGTAGAAGAACCTGAAGCCTTCCTCCACCCCGGTGCTCAAGAGCTATTGGGAGCCCAGCTGCAGCAGCTGGCGAATCGGTCAGAAGTCACCTTGCTTGTCACTACTCATTCGCCACATATAATCTCCCGCGATAGCAAAGACCGAATTTTCGAGCTCACGAAAAACCCCGAGGGCCACACCCGTCTCGCACGATCCGCAAACGGGGATGATGACCGCGCTGAACTCCTCGGTTCGCTTTATTCCGATGCTGGATTAGCACGAGTTCTGGACAGAGCTACGAAAATCCCGGAGGGTTCTCGTGCGGTGGTAATCACTGAAGGTTACACGGACGACAGGTTCCTCCGGTATGCGCTTGAAGCGTCCGGGAAATTAGACCTCATTGATGGCCTGCACTTCTTGCCAGCAAACGGCTCAAAAAAAGTGGTCTTTCAGGCGGTGCTCGCCGAGTCCGCAACTGATGTTCCGGTCATTGCAATTGTCGACTATGACGAAATGGGCAAGAAGGCTGCGGATCGACTTGAGGACTTCGGATGGAAGAAAACCGTCCAGATTCTGTCGCTCAATTCCTGGCCCAACCGGTGTAAGCAGAACCATGACGTCGAGATCGAAGATCTTCTTCCGACCGCGGCCGCCCTTGCAGCAGGCAAGGCCCTCGGCGATGACGCCCACGATCAAACGATCAAGTGCGGGACCGACAACAGGCATTACAAGTTCTCGAAGGAGTGGAAAGAAGCTGCTCTGGAGAGACTCCCACAAACGCTACGGGGAACGGACTGCAGCTCGATGATCTGGCTGGCGGAGGAAATAAATCGGCGGATCGAAAAGGTTAATTCCGCGTGAAACAGAATTGAGCCGATAGCTAGCCTCGATCTTTCGCAGGGTCGACGTGTTGGCTTGAGTAGCCCGATATTGTAGTTTTTTGGTGCACGTGGCTGGCCCCCGGTAGTCGGACCGCCTCGGATTCCATTGGCCCCACAATTTTCCTACCGGGCGCGCCAGTTGATTAGGGTCTGACACGATTTAAACGTGCGATCTCTCCGCATGTCAGGGTGAGGAGTGTCCAGCGGTTCATAGCGGCGCGGTCTACCACAGGGCGAAGATCGGATTAAAATCACCATGACAACCACCGATTCCTTGCCGATCACCGGCGACAATTGGCAGTTGTAAATCCAGCACACCCCTGAGCCCAAGGAAAGCTACTACCGGCGAGGCTAGGTCGCCAAACAATTTCTTTGCTGAGGCTGTCGAAACTCGGTACGCCGCAAGACCTCAGGAGGCCAAGGCCCGCGCAGCAACGATCCCTCCTTCTCGTATCTTGACCACGATTTCGATCGGAACGCCTTCTGATCTCGCCACTGTCATCGCCGATCGAGGCTGTTGCCCGCCCAAACCGAAGACATCGACGAGAATCCGAGCTTCCTTCGCCGTCAACGTCGCGGCATACCGCAACATCAGATCGAGATTGCCGGGCGTGCCGATCGAACCTGCTACTGAATCCGTTTGCAATGCAGACGGACTCGACACAGCGGCAGCCGAGACAGCAGCAGGGTTCCGGCCTTGAGACCGGGACAGTTCACCAGCGGCAACAGGCTCGGTGAACGTCGGCGGCTTGGAGGAGGCGCGCACTGGTTCCAGTTTGGGTTCGACGGGGCGCGTTAACCATTCAGTCAGTAGCGTCGGCGCTTGTGCGAGGGGGACATCAACCTGCTCTTCAGCGATCTCGAGGAGTTGCTCCAAGAACGCCTCGTGCGCGCCAAGCGACGGATCTTCCATGGTCCCCGGCACGTACATGATCACGAATGCTGCTGCCCGGTCTCCGGGCTTGAGCCGTAGTACCCGACCCATACGCTGAATCATCTGCCGTCGGGAACTGCTGCTGGCTATGATGACGCCGACATCGACAGCGGGAACGTCGATTCCCTCGTCCAATACCCGGGGCGCGACGAGATTGGTCAGCGCACCGCTGCGGAACTGTTGCAGCACTCGAGTTCTGGCCAAACGATCAAGTCCACTGGAGTAAGCGCTGGACTGCACGCCACGCTCACGCAGAAGGGCCGATCCTGCTTCGGCCGACGCCTTCGTCTCGGAGAAGACGATCGACCGGTCCGACTTCGCCAACGCCGGTGCCAACGTTCCGAGCGCATCGATCTTGCCCTGGCAGTCCGCTAGCAAGGACCGTCGCTTGCTGAATGCCGACAGGTACCGGCTGGCGAGTCGTCCTTCCGGAAGGTCTCGTTGTTCCGCCAGCTTCGTCACGGTCTTCATGAACTCGCCGAAAGGCGATGCGACACAATCGTATTTACTAGTGAGATTCTTGCGCGCATCTCGTGCGATCGCATCGTGTTCCTCGAACTTGGTACGTTCTTCTGGCGTGAACTCGATGGCAACCGTCATCAGGCGGACGGGAGCAAGGACGTTGTCTCTCCGCCCACGGGCAAAGTCGCATCCTGCAATCTTCGTTCGGAAGTACGGGAGGATGTGGGTGTCGACACCTTCGTCCTGACGCTCCAGCGTGGCCGTCAATCCGAGGCGATGGTCGAACCTGTCGGTGAAGACCCTAGCGAACCCATCGGTGCCATAGCGGTGGACCTCGTCCGCGATCATCAAGGCACCGGGACGCGGCTGAGGGGCACCCTTCATGATGGCCGACTGAATGGTGGTGATCAGAACGCTGCTATGCCGGAAGTCATCGCGATGCCCGTTCCCCCGCCTACCGACCGATACCGACGGAAGCTGCTGTTTGACCTCCGTGTGCCACTGCTCGAGGAGGTCGATGGTCGGCACGACGACGAGGACCTGCTGGTTCAGGCTCCGCGCCGACACGATCGCAGCCACACCGACACGCGTCTTACCAGTGCCGGTGACTGCTTCGACGATGGCACGATTGCCAGCCCCTCGCCAGGCCTCGAATGCTTCCTTCTGCCAAGCCCTCAGTTCCGTCATGATGCCGCGTCCTCGGGTCGTACCCACTCGGCAACGCCATTGCGTCGATGTCTGCGCACAAGCTTCTTTGTCAGCTCCAAGTCAGCGAGCAGTTGCTGTGCAGCGATCGGGGTCATGCCCGTGATCAACGAGCAACGCCGCAAGGTCAGTGGCGCGTCGCGACGCGCTGCAGCGACTGCGATGACGCGGCCCGTCGACAACGATGCTGCGGGCAGCGATGCCAATGCCGCTTGCACCGCGGCAGGGAGCGTTTCGATACCGACCCCTGCCGTTGCCGCGGCGACAGGTGCTGTCGAAACGACGGGCTTTTTCGACGGTGTCCGTTTCGGCATGACTGCCGGCGAAGGACGCGTCGTCACCGGCACGCGCTTGACGGGGGTGGACCGTCGCGGGGTCGAGTATCGAGAGTCGACCCGAATCTCGCGCGACCCATCGAGCTTCGGCGGTCGTGTCTCCCCCGGCTCGAGCTCGACGACCTGAACGGAAGTCGAACGGACTGGATACTTTTCCTCGATCACCGTAGGCAACGGCGCGACCACGGTATCCACAACCGGAGCAGGAGTCACCGGCTCCTCGTCAGGAAGGGCGTCCTCGTTGGAATTCGCGCTCAGTACAACCGGTTTCCAACTCGCATCCCGGCCAGCGTCTGCGATCTCCACTTCACCGGGAAGAATTCCGACCGCGTCCAGAATTTCGATGATCGGGGCGAGTGCCGTGTCCACGTCGACGACGAACTGGGACGCACGTACTCTCCCGAACGTCCAGCCGCACCGCTTCAAATCCATTTCTCGGCGAAGGCGTTCGACAACAACGCCTCTCGAACGCGTACGGTCGTCATCGCATTCGATCGCGACCTTCGATGCGACACCGGTGACCACCAGATCCAGGACGAGTTCGTTGATCTCGATCGCAGAATTGACGTGGTATCCGCGATCGCGCAGGGCGACGAACACCCTTTGAGCCGTCATCGATACGAAATCACTGTGGAGGACTTCCTCGTCGACAACCTGCGGCATCTCCGGAACCGGGACCGTGGGCGCAGCTTCCAGGTAGGTGAGCAACGACGTCCGCAGATCCAGCGGCGAGAGATCCTCTGCTCGAACAGAATGGAACAACCACAACTGATCACGAGCGCGGCTTGCAGCGACATTGAAGCGGCGCTGCCACATCTCGTTGGTCAACGCATTGCTCGACGATCCCGCGCCGACGACCATCGACACGAACACAACGTCTCGCTCATCGCCCTGGAATTCGGGTGCCGTTCCCACGCGTAAACGCAGGTTGTCCCTTTGCTCGGCCGGGATACGCTCCGAGATCAGCGAGCGGATCAACTCGACCTGCGCGCGGCTCTGCAAGACGACGACTCCGAAAGTCATACCGTCGTAGTCAGGATCGGAGATGCACTCGCACAGTTTCTCGACGAGGCCACGTGCTTCGATCTCGTTGACCAAGGTCGCACTCGACCCGGTCGTTTCTGCGCCCTTGACGTAGGTCGACACGAGCGGTTGCAGGCGTTCCGCTCCGAATTGTCGAACCGGAATCAGCGGAGTGTCTCGATAGAACTGCTTCGACGACCATTCGATGATCTCCGGCATGGACCGGAAGTGCTCACGTAGCCGTACACGCTGGTTGTACCGGCTACGGAGAAGCGAGAACAGGCTCGAGCGAGGGCTGAAATTGTTCCGGACGTGCATCGGTAGATCGCCGAGGTGAGAGTCCAGACGCTCGAAAACAGTGTCGTCGGAGACCTGCTGTATTCGATCCGGTGCGCACTGCTTGTCGTCGCCCACCACGATCACCCGCGGTGCGAGCCACATCAAAAACAGACTGCTGATGTCCGCCTGACTCGCTTCATCGACAATCACGACGTCGAAGACGTTCTGCTGCGGCGGAATCGAAGACAGAACCTGCCCGATCGGCATGATCCACGCCGGAACAGCACTCTGCGCTTCCTGCATGGCAGCCCGTGCTGAGGCTCGGTAACGCTGTGCGATTTTGGTACTGCCAACACCGATGTTGCTGATGCTCTCCTGGTAGGTGTGGAGCGCTTGCATCTCCCGTGACGTCATGCGCTGCAGACACTCTCGCCATGCTTTCTCCGCCGCCAGTGTCGCTGTGAGCTGGGAGATCTCTCTATCTACATCGTCGTAGAGATCGTCCAGGTTCGATGCTTCGGGGCGGACGAGACGCTGTTCGACGTGCTGGGTCGCCCACCTCCACGCCCATGCATCCTCGAAATCGCCGGCAACGGTCACCCAGTCGGTGACGCGGTCGCTTGTGACCAGATGACCAAGTGTCGGTGCTGCTGCATCGAGATCCCGCAGTATTGCATCCATCGACAACTGTTGTTGCTGTTCGACACTCGCGCGTACATAAGCCTGGACCGCAGCGCCGAATGCCTCGCGGTCGGCGGTGCGGAGCGCGTCCGATAGTGCGAGCGCCTCTGTGCTGTTCGCCCCGCCGGTGGCAGCGTCGAAACCATCCGCGATCACCACAAGCCGCTGCAGCGCGTCGCGTGCATTCGCGCCCGCCAGCGCCTTCTCGATATCCGACAACAGCCCTTCCACGCCGTCCAGCGTTCGTAGCGCCACCCGGCCTTCGAGCTCATCCGAGATTGTTGCAATCCGCTCGACGACGTCCTGCACCAGCGCCACGTCGCGCACGGCACCGTCCACCTCGTTGATACGCGCCGCTCGACTCTCTCGGTGCGGAGCGCGAATACCGATGTCCGCCAACAACGATGCGGCCTCGTCTACTGAACGAAGCGCACGGATATGTTCTGCAACAACGCGGTACGCCTGGGCTCCCTGAGCCGGAACGCCATCGACTGTGGCTGTCGCGCCCAGTTCATCGACCGCGGTCTGCTCTTTCGGCGTCCGCAACCACCGGAGGGTGTCGAACCGCCCTTCGGTGTAGAGACGCGCGGCTGCGTCGTACGTCTCCAGAGCAACGAGATCGGCTCTGTCGACCACCACATTCGCTGTACCGACCAATGCGTCGGCAGATTTCGCGTCGTCGAGCAGGGCTGACGCCCCGATTGCCCTCGTCCACAGGTAACCGAGCGAACCGGACAACACACCGTCCAGCACGGCGCGGAGGTCCCCATCCAGCTGCGTGCCGCGCGCAAGAACCTGACGCGACAGTGCTGCCAGTCGGCGCAGCTCCGCCGTCGGGAGATCAGCCAGTGCAGATACCGAAGCCCGACTGCTTGCACCGTCGCACAGTCGAGTGACCACGGTCTTGCTCGGTAGCACTGTGGACAGGTCCGGAAGAGACTGTTCGCGACGGCCCGCCGCATGGAGCTCGCTCTCGACCAGCAGACCCGCGAGCTCAGCAAATTGCGCCGAGGTGATTGGCGGCGACTTCTTATAGAGCGGACCCGGCACCCAGGACAGCTTGGCGGCAGACGCAGCAAGCTGCAAGGCCACTCCCGACATCGTTCCGTCGTAGTGCGAGCCGAAATTCTGGACCTCGGACTCGTCGGACCTCGTCGACGTCAGCTCTTCTTCCAGGGTGTACTTCTTGTTGATCGCTCGGTAACGATCCCCGGCAATTCTCTCGATTCTCCGGTCCGCCTGAGCGATCTCGAAATCCGCAAGACGGCCGGCAATCACCGAGACACTGTGGTCGAGTTCTTCCGACCCACCCTTGGCCAGGTCGGTGATCGACACACACAGATCTTGTAGTTCCGACGGCAACTTGTCTCGGAGCACTCGCAATGCCTGCGACTTCTCACTCGTGACGAGAACTCGCTGACCCTGAGCCAGCAACGCAGACATCAGATTTGCGATGGTGTGGGTCTTTCCCGTTCCGGGCGGCCCTTCGACAACCACACCCGTGTCAAGCGAGAGCTTCTCCATGATGCTGGACTGCGCGCGATTCGCGGCAAGTGGAAAGAGAATCTCTGGCGTCGGCTCTGAGCTGGGACGCGCCAGCCAGTCCAGCCGGTCCGTCGACTCGATGCTCTCGACGAGCTGTTGAAGTCCCAACGGAACGTCGGCACCGTCGTTCAACGCAGCAATCATGGCGTCGTAGTAGGAGACGAGCGCAAAGCCGGTTCGGCGACGAAGCAGCAATGCAGGTGACTCACGGACCGTCCCGCGACGCGCGGCAGGTGGAACATGTCGATCGGCGACGTACGTGATGCTGGAGATGGCCGAACTCGACCACTCCTTCAGAATGCTGGAAGCAGAGCTTGCGATCGGCGAGCCCGCAATGTCGCCGAGTTTATTTGCAAGGAATGCTGCTGACGCCGTGTGTAGTCCTTTCAGCCCGAGCAGCAGTTGTCGGTCTTCGAGGCGAGGGCTGCTTCCAGCCGTCAACTTGACCAGCAGATCCCCGGTGTCCTCGTCCCGAATGACCTCAACCGGTTGAGTCACCAGATGGGAATCGATGGCCACTCCGGACACTGTGGCCGATAGGAGTCCCGACGCCAGAACGACTTCGACTGTCTCTGGCTGTGTGTGCGACTCTTCTCGCATTCGATCGACCGACAAGTAGAGCTCTGCCAGCGGACGTTTCGTCGCGTCGTCGGCTGCCCACACCTGCCACTCGATGAACCACGATCGAAACGCCTCGGACTCGGTTACGCCGGCTCCGCGTGCGAGAGTCGGTGGTGCGGCGGCACGGTCGATCGGGCCTTGCACCGAATCGACGAGCTGATCGGGCAGTTGCGGGGGCGGTTCGACACTGACTCGGACAACCCGGACGACCACGTCGCCCGCTGTTGCGTTGTCATCGACCTGGACGTCGCGGTCCCGTCGATACAGCCACTCGAGCCGAGTCGTCGGCCCGTAGGCGCGAACTGGTTTGGACTGAGCCGAGACCGTCTCGCGCAAGAACTCGAGCAATCGACGGACTCGCCCGCCGACCTCATCGCTGTGAACGGTCACCGCACTCCTCACTCCAAGGTTGTCCCGACAATCTAGCGCCAGAGTCGGACAAACGTGACGGGCGGTCGGTTGGGTGACGTGGGCTTGGTACTGAGCCGTCGCAGGGGCAGGTCGGGCATCACGCCGTGGTCCCGCGCAAACCAGCGTGGATGTCGTGGGTGGTATGTACCGTGTGACTCACCGAGCCGGCAACCGAGGAGTGGTGTGAAGACCGAAGTTCGTTCCCCACTGGATATTTTCAATCTCCCTCAGCACCTGGTCATTCCGTTGTTCCAACGGCCCTACGTGTGGAGTCTCGAAAACCAGTGGGCCCCCCTGTGGGACGACATTCGCAGGCTGTCCGAGCTCCGCGTGAAAGACCCGTCGAGTAGCGCCACCCACTTCTTCGGCGCTGTTGTTCTGCAAGCGCAGGAAAATCAGACGGGCACATTTCAGCCGCGCCTGATCATCGACGGCCAACAGCGCCTCACCACATTGCAGCTAGTCATGGACGCAACTGCGTCCGTACTCGAGGCGCGAGCCGAGGACAATCTGGCCAGACGATTGGAGGAGTTGACCCACAACCCCGCCCACTACGTCGACCAGGAAGAAGATCGACTCAAGCTCCGGCATACCAACCGGGACCGGATGGCCTTCGACGAGGTCATGCAGGCCGACCCGCCAATCGACTATGCGGGTCTCACGCACGCACAGAGTCTGCTTTCTCAAGGGCATCAATACTTCAGCGCCGCCGTGGAGGAGTGGCTCGGACCGGTGACCGACTCGGCCGCGCATTCCCGTGCGGAGGCACTGACGGGAGTGTTGACCAGGGGGCTGCAGCTAGTTGTCATCGACCTTCAAGCCGACGAGAACTCGCAAGAGATCTTCGAGACGCTCAACGCTCGTGGCACACCGTTGACCGCGGCCGATCTTATCAAGAACTTCGTATTTCAGAGACTCGATTCGGAGGGCACTGACACTGCGAAGTCTTACAAGGACGACTGGCCGTTCGACTCCACATTCTGGGAGCGCGAGGTGAGCGTAGGTCGGTACCTCGTCTCTCGGAGTTCACTGTTCCTCAATCAGTGGCTGGTGGCACGTGTGGGTGAGGAGATCAGCCCCCGCCATACGTTCACGCGATTCAAGCATTTTGCCGAACACGAAGCTACACAGTCGATGACAACGCTTCTGCCGATGATCAAGATGCAGGCCGATCAGTACAGGAGTTGGACCGAGCGCGCAGCTGATCCGCACGCACCATTGACCGCGGTAGAACTCAACGTCTACCGACTGCATGCGAGCGAGCTCGAGATACTCAAACCGATACTCATCTGGCTCCACGAGCCGGACTCGAATTACGACCAGGCGACGATCGACGGAGTTGTCAGCGCTTGTGAAAGCTGGGTGATGCGGCGAGTCCTCACTCGGTTGGGGACCAGCGATCTCGGGCGGGTGGTGGCGGACCTCATCAAGAGCAACCGCCAGACTCCGCCCGAGAATCTGATCAACGCGGTCCAGCTCTACCTCACCCGCCTCAACGCGGCCGGTACGTACTGGCCCGGTGACAAGCAAGTGTTCGAGGACGTCAAGACTCAGGCTGTCTACCGTCGGTTCAAGCGAGGCCGGCTCCGTGTGTTCCTCGAAGCGGTCGAAGATCACTTACGCGGCTTCACAACTGCGAAGCCGATGAGTAACTCCCGAGTACCGCGAATTGGCTATCCCATCGAACACTTGATGCCCCAGAAGTGGGAGGCCCACTGGCCAGTGGAGACCCCACCGGAGCAAGACCAGCGGAGAGAACACATCCATCGTCTCGGCAACCTCACACTGCTGACGCAGGCTCTCAACGGGAAAGTGTCCAACGGACCGTGGTTGGGCGAAAACGGCAAACGCGCGAGTTTGGACACTCACGACACCTTTTTGATGAATCGACGGAAGAGCATTGCCGCCGATGGCTGGTCAGAGAAGGAGATCAACGAACGAACCGACGCGCTCATCCAATCCTTGATCGCGACGTGGCCGGTTCCTGAAGGGCATATCGGTGAGGTCAAGGACAAGCCAGCAGAGCAAGCAGCATCAGTGACACTCACGCAACTTGTTTCTGCTGGGCTCCTCGAGCCAGGCACTGAACTTCACGCACGCTCGGGAACCTGGAAAGACCTGCGCGCCATAGTCAACGAAGATTCCAGCCTGTCTTTGGACGGACAACGGTTCACCACGCCGTCGGGTGCAGGCCATCACCTCAGAAAGGGCGCGACCAATGGGTGGCATTTCTGGCTTCTCCCTGACGGCCGGAAGTTGAAGGATCTTCGAGACGAGTACGTCGCCAGCCGTCAGCAGGTCTGAGATCTCGGTGACTGACGATGCGACGACCTTCGGGCACAGCTGCACTGAGCCAAACCCATTCGTGAACAGGATAAATCGAAAGCCGGAGGCAAGTAGTGGCTACGACCGAGGACGGGTTCGCCTTGTTCGAGGCAGAAGTACGTCGGCGCGGCGGAACCGCACAGCGGATGCCGGGTCTGGAAGCTGTTGTCGAGGTGCTGGATTGCGATGCCCGCGTACACCGAGTCAGACTCAAGACGAAGAAGTCGGGAGACTGGCAAGACACCAAGAAGTCACGACTGGTTCGCCCACCACACAGACGCATCGACGCCTGGGCGTTCGTTGACGTCCGACTCGACGCGTCGAACATCAGCATCGTCGAACACGACTGGATGCGAAAAACCATCGCCGCCGACGTGGACGCATGGCTCTCACGGGACCCATCGCGCAACGCCGATACCGAAACGCATCATCGGATCACCGATGCCCAGGTCATCGACTGGCGTGGTCGTTGGGATGTCATCGGGCTGTCTGAAATGCCCACGGTGCGACACGATTCCGTAACCGTGTCCAATCTGGGCGCATGGGTCTTCAAGTGCAATCCGAAAACATGGGACCTCGAAACCTTCGTGGCCGATGGTCACACCCATATCGAAGATTGGTCCGTCGCGAACAACTACCGATCCGAGCTGATTCAGCACGGACAGCGAGCACTTTTCTGGGTGAGCGGTGCCGAAGACGGTGCGATGCCGCGGGGAATCTGGGGTTATGGGTGGACGACTGGTCGTCGCAGATTCGTGGCACAGCCATACGAAGGTTATTGGGAAGACGACGACAAGCGGATCGACTCTCAGTGGTACGTGGACACCGACCTGCACTTGCTCGATGCTCCCGTGACGAGCGCAGAATTGAAGCAGATCGACAGACTCAGTGACCTCGAGGTGCTTCGGCAGCCGGTCGGTAGCAATCCATCGTGGGTCAGCCAGTCTGAGCTCGCAGCTATCGAAGATCTGTTGCCCCCGTGGCCCGAACTCGGGAAACCGGCTGGAACGCCGATCACCGTGAGCGAGCGTGGAGCGGGCTTCGGCGATCCTGTCACGAACAAGCTGATCGAGAATGCCGCGGTCGACGCCGTCACCAACTATTACCGCGACCAATACCATTGCAAGGTAACCGATGTGGGTTCCCAGAAACTGGGATGGGATCTTTCCTGCGTGGCACCGGACGGCACGTTGTACAGGGTCGAAGTCAAAGGTGTTGCCGGTGGCAAGCCGTCGATTCTCCTAACGCGGAACGAATTGCGTTCCGCCAGAGAAGACCCCAACTGGGAGCTTGCGGTGGTTACAAAGGCTCTAAGCAGTCCGACAGTGTCGATCTACTACCCCGAAGACGTCCTCGACGTAGCGGAGAGCATGGTCTACCGGGTCGACCTACCGCCAGTGTGACGCGACGAGCGCCCAGTCGCCCCAACCGGAGCTGGGTCCACATCGACAGACCGACAGCACGCAACTGTGTTTCCGCCGACGTATGCGTGAACCTCAGGGTTGCCCGGTACAAGCCGAACAGCCGGTATTAACCTCTTGCTCGAACCACGTCGCAATCCTCTCCGCTCGAAGGGCAGTCCATCGATGAAGTTGATCTACTTGCACGGTGTCGGCGATGGCGACACGAGCCGAGCGTGGCTCGACGCGCTCAACAAAAGCTTGTTGGCCGAGAACCTGCCAGTGATCGACGAGAAAGACGTGATCGCGCCTCATTACAGCGACCTTCTCTTGTCTCCGGACGCCGCGGCGAGCATCCCAAAGCCCACAGTAAACGGCAAAATTTCCGATCTGTCGGTAGAACGGGCTCAGTTCATCGACAGGCAGATCGAGGCCGCGCGGGTGGTCGGTGCCGACCCGACGGCTCAGGCTCTCGGATTCCCCCTACCCGACTTGGGCGCTATGGATGCAAAGTTGGGCGCAGTTCTGGGCGCTATGCCTGAAAAATGGTACGCGAATGAAATCAAACAGATCCAGGCCTACGTGCACCAGAAAGGTCTTCGCGGAGCCGTTCTGACGCGGGTCCTAGAAGAGATACCTCCAATAGGCGAGATAGTCATAGTTGGCCACAGCTTGGGAAGCGTCGTGACTGTCGATCTCTTGTCGCGGCTTCCTGCAGACGTTTCGGTCCGCCGCGTGGTCACAATCGGAAGCCCCGCACAAACCGGGCTCTTCGCGGTGTCACGGCAGGAACTGATCGGCAACTTCCCCTACGCACGAACCAACTCCTGGTTGAACTTCTTCAGTAAACGAGACCCGGTCACCCGCGCACGCGGGCTGGCAACTGTGTTTGCCGATGTTCAGGACATTCGAGTGAACATCGGCAAGGTTGGTCATAGCTCGGCTGCGTATCTTAAACAACCTTCCGTGGCAAGAGCGGTAGGCAGCGCTTACCACCAATCTGATCTGACTCCAAGGCGCACCACGAAGGTGACTACAGCGCTGACCGACGATACGGCCGCCTTGATATTGGAACTGCACTTTCGGTACGCGGTAGCTGAGGCGATAACTGACGCGAACATCAAGGCTCGTTTTACCGAAGCAATCCGAATTAACCGGCGTGACCTGGTCGCCCAAATATGGGCAGCAGATAAAGAGGGTATACCGCTTCCAAGACAACTGCATTTTCTGGCCGAGGGAAAGACGCCCGAAGTACCCGATTACTGGAGCACTACCAGCATCATCGAACAGCTCACCATCCTCGCGCTCAGCGATCTCACCGCGCCATTCGAAATCGACATTGCAGACGCAAGTTTCAAAGCCATACCAGGTTTCGCCGAACAGATCGGGCTGACTCGAGAATTCGGCGACGCCCTCGCATGGACAATCCGACGCTTCAACAACAAAATGACGAAACTGAGCAAGCCGGGGACGAGCTGGCAGCGATGGGCGATCGCCGGTGCAGGGGTGGCAGTCATCGCCATCGCACCGATCGGTCTCATTGCACTCGCGCCGGCTGGAGCAGCGGGAGCGGCGGCCATGACGGGTGGCCTAGCGGCGCTTGGGCCCGGCGGCATGGCAGGCGGCCTTGCCACGATCGGCGGCATCGCTGGGACGGGTACAGCCATCACAACAGCGGCAACTGTTTCCAGACGCCGAGGAGCGACTCGGTTGAGTTCCGCGGAACTACTACTCGCCGTGGCGGTTGCATACGCGCAAAAAGTCCTGGCCCATGACTTCGATGACGATCTGTGGTCGAAAGCGTCGGCAGCCGTGACAGAACTGTCTGCTCAGATCAACACGGTTGAGGCGCTAAGCGATGCAAAAGCACCTTCGGTGGCAGCGATGATCGCGGAGCGAGACATGACTCAAAACCTGGTCCAGTTCATGGATGCAAACGGTCTCAGTCCGGATACATTGCCGCCCATTGCCCTAACCTGATTCCAATCGTCAGTCGCTCTTCAACAGAACCGCCACCACTCCACACAGGTGCCGCACCTCCGCGACCGTGGGTGCCAACTCATACGCATGGTGGTGGCATGCGTTGCTCAATCTGTTCCACGCCATCGCTGCAGCGTCGGCCCGTTCGGGTGTGTCAAGTGACCGAAGAATCACCGACCGCGATCGCATGCTCGGCCTCTCGATGTCGATCCCCAACGCCACACATCGCTCGACCACCAGTTCCTCCAACGCCTGGCTTGCAAGGAACGCGGCCAAACGCGCCGAACCGCCTGCAGCACCATGACTTCCGTCGAGCAGCAGTTCGGCGCTTCTTAGCGCGATTGCCGGTGACGTTGCAGTAGTCATTCGGCGAGGATCCCGTCGACCATCTTCTTCAGGTCGTTCACCACTTCCTAGGTGATCGGGCGATCGGCACCGTTATGAGTACCAGCATTCGCGATATGGAGCGTCGGGAAGCGTTCGGTGCGGAAGCCGAGCCACTGCGATAGGTCACGTTCGGAATTCTGGTGCACGGCCAGCGCAATCATGTTGCGCGTCTTGTGCACTGCCGACCACCGCTCTTCGGTCGCCAGCCGCGACTCCCCCGCCCTGTGTTGCTTCGCATAGAACACCTGCTGCGCAGCCGATTCCAGAGCCAACCGGAACAAGCCCGGCGCAACTCGCCGCTTGACGTCTTCGGGGACATTCTCGTCCAACACCAATGCCCGCACATCATTGAAATACCGAGTCGTTTGATTCTGTGTCTCGGAAACACTGATGTTAGAACCTGGTTCGCGCGTCACTTCGACGAGCCGCGCGTCGACTGCGAGTTGTCTGATCAGTAGCCAATCGATCATCGTGTGAGAAGTCGATTACCTGACGAGTTGTCGCCAAACTCGAGAGCACCTTGATGAAGCCGTCGATCTTCGCGGGATCCATAGCCTGAATCGGGTCGTCCAACACGATGAAGCGGAACGGGCTGTCCGGTGTTGTCGCTCTCGGAATGAACAGGGCGGACGCCAACGCGTGCAGCTCGCCCTGACTCATCACCGACAGCGCCGAGAATTCGACGCCGTCCACCGACCCGGTCAGCTCGACCCGTCGACTGGTGTTGACGCCCAGCCAATTAATCGCCCCGAGGTCGACGTTGCTTTCCTGCCGCAACGCCGTCCAGATCGCCCGAGCCTGCTCGGCGATGGGAGCCAGTCGCTGATCCCGCAGGTGCTGTGTGCGAAGCAATCCACTTCTCGGCGGCCTCGACGTTCTTGACCGTCTCCTTAACGCTGCGAGCCTCAGTCTCCAGATTCGCCCATGAGGCCAGACACCCCGCAAGCGGTGCCCACGTGTCCTCACGCTGAGTGACGGCTGCCGCTGCTTCACTGTGCATGTCTCCGACTGCTCGATGACCGCGGGAACCGTTGTTGCGACATGATTCGCGAGCTCGGAGGGATGCTCGGGCTGCGTCCGGGATGCGGCTTCTGCAGCCTGATATGCATGCGTCGACTCGCTTCGGAGCCGATCCAGCTCGCGCTGTTGGGACAGAATCTACCGTGAGAGTGAACGCAGCGTTGATCTGAGGGCCAACCGAGCGTCCGTAGGCACGCAGGCCGGGACACGGAAGCTTGAGCAGTGGTGCAACAAGGCACCGGTGATCGCGGGCTCGAGCTTGACGCGTAAGTCGGGTGGAGCGCTGAAGATGATGTTGCGTAGCGAATTGGTCAGCGTTGTCGAGCATTTCCTGAGCCCAGTCAGTGTCACACGGCGAAGTCGGATCAATTCGATTGTTCCGTCATGCGACTTCGGGACGGCCGCGGCGGTGCCGGAGAGAGCAGCCCGCGCCGCAGCTTCCGCATCGATCACATCGGTTTTGCCGCGCAGTCTCCGCATTTGCCGGTTGGGCCGGTGCACTTCGACGACCTCGAATCCTCGGTGGCGAAGGAGTCGGGTGATGGCAACTCCGTACGAGCCGGTGCCCTCGACTGCTATCCGTGCTATGTCGTGGCATGACGTAATCACTGCAGTAGAGCATGATCACCGGCCCCTGTCGTTGCGGCTCTCAAGGTGTCGAGCAGTCGACCCAGATGGTCGACGACCGCAGCGACATGAAAAACCTTGTGCGTGTCGATCCCCGCAAAGACCGCTCAAGGCTCCTGTCAGGTCACACAACCGAGACTCGGCGACGCCCCGACTCGGCCGCGGTGGCGAGGCGGGAGCGTCGAGCAACGGCCGCCGCCAAATCCAAAGAAAGACATCGTTCAGTCAGTTGACATTCGAGTCAGATGTCGCCCCTCTACGCGTCAACCATCATTATTCTTGACATCTGATCTATGAGAATCGCTCCTCACGGGTGGAAGTATGTTCCCCATACCATAGTCGTTCCCCAATGAGTTCAGACGCGACGTCATCGCCGTCGCACGTAAGGGCGAGGCCCCGCTACGCCAGATCGCCAAGGACTTCGGAATCTCCGAAGGACGTCTGAATCGCTGGATCAAGATTGCCGATCGTGAAAACGGCGTAGCTCGTGCCGGCCGGCAGAACCCTGCTGACGATCCGCTGAGCTGCGCGACCTCAAGAAGCATAACCGACTGCACGAGCAGGAGAACGACGTTCTACGGCGAGCTGCGGCCTATCTGAATCGAGACATACTCCCAGAATGATCTAGCCGCTGGTCCTCGACCTTGCTGCCGACGGAGTCCCCGTCACAGTGACCTGCCGGGTGCTCGGATTCTCACCCAAGCATTCTACAAATGGAAGAAAAGTTAGTCACACAACGAGATTGGGACGACGCCCACCTCATCAACGTCGCTCGCCAAATCCACGCCGACGACCCAACGTTTGGCTACCGCTTCATCGCCGACGAATTGCCGGGTCGGAGCATCACCGCCAACGAGGACCGCGTCGCACGGTTGTGCTCACAAGAACGCATCTGGTCCGTGTTTTCGAAGAAGCGCGGCCTGAACCGAAAAGCGGGCCCGCCTGTCCGCGACAATGTCATGGACCGCCAGTTCACCGCACAGACCGCAGATGAGCTGTGGCTGACGGACATTACCGAACACCGCACAGACGAGGGCAAACTTCTTCTCTGCGCGACCAAGGACGTGTGGTCGAACAGGATCGTCGGGTACTCGTTCGACTCCAGAATGAAGGCGTAACTGGCCGTGTCCGCGTTGAACACCGCCGTCGTTCAACGCGAGGCACCCGGTACCATTGTCCACTCGACCCGAGGCAGCCAGTTTCACTCGTAAAGACTCGCGAATACCCTGTTTCACAGGGGTTTACGCAGATCAAAGGGTCGCATCGGGGCGTATGATCACTACGCCGTCGTAAGTCGATCCTCGCACTCCTGCAGAAGCACGTCGTCGACCGCAAGCGGTGGTCTTCGCAGGAGCAGTTACGGCTGACGATCGCACGAGAATACCCACCACCGCAAACGCCGACAACGACGCCTCGGAACGCTCACTCCCGTCGAACTTGAGACATTCAATCGGACCGCACACGCGGCCTGAATCACTCAAACCCACGAGTCCACCGAAGTGGGGGGCAGTCCCGTGCGGCGGCGGCTTCGATCCGTCGGCGACCCAGCAGCCCGAAAGAGATTCGTTGATACCCAGTTCACGGACGACCTCGGTGATCGTACGGCCGGAATACCACCATACGGGCGGCCTCGACCTTGTACTCGGTCGTGAACGACCTGCATTTGCGGGACACGATGACATCCTTCCAGCGGAACCATCGGTCCCACTATCTCGGTCTCCACCATCCGCCGTGAACCTCGCACGAAGGCCCTGCATCCGACACACACCCATGGATGTTGGTCAAGCTTCTCGCAATCATTCAATTAGCGTATTGACAACCTACCCCCCCGCTGCAAATATTCGGGAGCCAACATAGGAAAAAATCGGCGCGGAGCCGATACGACGCAATCACAGACCACATCGCACTCGCAATGCAAAATTGATCGTCATTCGACTTGGCAGGAACCGGATAAAACAATGGCAATCTGCACATCACGCCACACACGGCGACACGGCTTCAACGCAACGCACACCTTGAACGATCTGCTTGAGATATTTCAGACCAACCCCAGATCGAACGACGAAACTACTGAATATCGCTAAGGATGCTGGCAATCGATATCGGGGGTACGAAGGTCCGGTTCGGATCCAACCCTCACGAACCCAGCGGTTGGCTGCAAACTCCCGAGTCGACGAACGACCTCCTAGAAATATGCGCAGAGATTATCGGCTCATCGAATCAAATTGTGTGCATTGCTTGCCCAGGCGTCATCGATGGTGAAGGATATGTTGAGGTCTCTTTTTTAAAATCCATCAACTCAATAAATCTCACGACCGCTATCGAGAAATACACAAAGTCGTCGGTGTTCGTGCTAAATGACGTTCAGGCGCAAGCGCTCGGTGTCGACGGTGACGGAACACTCGCATACTACGGTTTCGGCACTCGCGCCGGCGGTGCATTCGTCGATCGAAACCATCCCCGGAGGGAACGACGCAAGAACGAAGGGGAGTTCGGACACACTGCCTGCGGGATCACCGGTACCGAAATATGCGAGTGTGGCGCGTCCGATTGCCTTGACCTATTCACAGCAGGATTCCGGCTTGAGCAGCGTTATGGGGAATGGTGGAATTCCACGGAAAGGACCCTACAGGTCTCTAAGTTCGTCAGCACGCCAATTGCATCCTCTGTACGATCCGTGATGGTGACGCTGGCACCAGACCATCTGGCGATCGGGGGTCACCTTGCAGGCCATGCGGCTATACGCAACGAAATTAACATTGCACTCTCCAAAACTATCTGGAGACCACCCCAGCTAGATTTCTACTCGAATACCTGGCACCTCATGTACGAGGGTTGCCGTCGATTCATTGGCACAAAGACGAACATGGAGACCGCATGACGATCCGAACTGTCCCGACACTGTGCTGGTCAGTAGCAGCAAATCCGAGCGCACTTGGCGTTAAGATGCACGACGCCGGCTACCAGAGCCTAGGACTTGACTACAAGTACGTCGCACTAGGCAGCACCGACATTGAGCCGGTGCTCGCCGCGGTCCGAGCTCTTGGGATTCGAGGGCTTGGAGTATCTATGCCACATAAGCAGAATGTGATTGCCAATTTGGACTGGGCTTCAGCCGACGTGCACACGATTGGCGCTTGCAATACCGTCGTCAACGATGCCGGAAGGCTCTCCGGACACAACACTGACTGGCAAGGAGCATGGCGCGCAGTCGTTGAGTCGGGAATAGGGAATGTAGAATCAGCAGTTGTAATCGGTGCCGGGGGCGTCGCGAGAGCCATTGCCTATGCATTAGCAATAAACGGCGCGAGAGTCACCATCGCTGCACGACGACTGGAACAAGCGGAAGCCTTGGTTAAAGATCTCTCATTATCCAAGGCCGTGGAGCTTGACCTACTCACGCAGAATCCAGCGGACTTTACACTCGTGGTGAACGCGACACCCGACCCAGGTGTTGTCAAGCAGGATCTACTTCAGCAGGCGAGAGGAGTGCTCGACGTAATATTCCAAACCCGAGAAACATCGCTCACACAGGCGGCGCGTGACAGAGGACTGGCCGTGGTGCCCGGCTGGCGAATGCTACTTCATCAAGGCGCTGCACAATTCGAGTTGTATACCGGTGTAGCTGCACCAATAGAGGCCATGTCTCAAGTGCTGGAAGCTGCTCTACCCGAGAGCTAGGGACTCCAAAGTGAAGCATCTCAGTTTGATCGCCGACGACATCGGCGCGAGCGACGGTATCGATGAAAGCGTCGTGCACCTCGCCAGCCTTGGCATTGTAGATGCCGCCGCCGCGTTTACCACGTACGGATCAATCACCGGTTTCGCGCTATCCTTGCCGAAGAAAACGCGCCTGGGTTTACATCTCAACGTATCCTCGGGCGAACCATTGACAGCCGCAAGTCGAATACCAACACTCGTTGACAAGGATGGCCGCTTCCACGCACCAATGCATTACCCCGGCACGACGCCACAGCAAAAAGTAAAAAGATACACCAGCAGTCTTCGGCAATCCGCACACGCCGACGAGATCGAACTGGAATTTCGCGCGCAATTTCTACAATTTGTTCATTACGTCGGCCATGACCCTGAGTTTATTTGCGTACACCACGACTTAGACACGGTCGAGAAGATAGACCATTCTGCAACCTCAGCAACTGGACTGCCCGGCCGTCAGAGAAGACTGCGCACTGGGACCCTGGCACGGTACGAATATGCACTTCATCCCACTTCAGCTTCCCTGAAAGAAATAGAGGGGTATTTTCAGGAGCAATTTCTTCTAGCGCGTTCTACAGTTGGGCTCACTGAGGTCATCACTCACCCAGCAGCGAATACAGCCGGACTCGAGAGCTTCAGCTTGTACGGTGTGCAGCGGACACTTGAGTTTGAGGCACTGCTCAATCTCGACCGGAACACAAAAATAGCGAGTACAAATGCCGTTTGACGTCACGTTTAGCGGGGAGGAAAGTGCTCGATTTACTCGCTTGGGGTTAATATGCCTCAACGACAATGAGCAAGTGACGGTACGCGTGTCTGGCCGAGAACCCCTAACATCACGGCCAGTCAGAATCACCGGTCAAGTTGTTGGAGGCACGCTAGACGGATACCTCCGCTACCTCGTAATACGCGAGGAAAATAGCAACGTTGAGTATTGGATCGCCGGAAGTAATGCAACGCGTAGTGTTGCAGTACTTGACATAACTTTTGCTCTCGAAAACTCCACTCGGGAGCTACTCCTGAATCGTGTTCACCGCAATGAATATGTGCCCGGCCTGATGAATACCGCGGATCACAGTTCCGAGTGGGAGGTATTTGAAAAGTGTATGGCATCGCGTACAGACACAGACCTAGGACACCTTCTTGACCTACTCGAGAATCCCGCGAGCCACACTCTGCACCGAGAGGTTGCGCTAGGAATCCGCGCGTTCGCGCGTGTCGCGCAGAGTAAGAGGTCGCTACAACGACAGACCGAGCGACGTCTACTCCAGGCCCTCGGACTGGATCGCTACGACGATGACACCCGCATTGCGATCGTTGAGAACTTGGGTTACGTCGGCTCTTCATCGTCGCTCTGTCTCTTGGGCAACTTGGTGGAGAAGCAAGATGAGGTTGATCACGTTCGATGGGCCGCCGCGACCGCTCTCGGCCGCCTTAACCTTTCAGGCAGTGTCCCGTTTTTGATAAGTGGAATAGCCTCCACACACGCATGGACCAGGGCAGCAGCACTACTAGGCCTTTCGCGCCGAATTGATGAACGCGACCGGCCCGAGGTAGAGCCCATGTTGGCAGGCCTATTGACGGCCGACGATCAAACTGTGAGGCGATATGCTTGTCTGGCAATCAGTCGATTTTCATCCGTTCAGGATGACACCAGCTCCCTGCTTCTCGACATCATCGAATCCTTAGAAACCACGGTGGCTCTTAAGGGCTATGCAGCTCTTGCCATGTCTTCGGTCATTTCCTCATGCAGCGAGAGACGACGGCAGCGTTGTGAAACGGTTTTGTCGGGGCTCGTACTTTCGATTCGTGCAGAACTAAGTGAACCAGAGACGGTCTGGGGCCTTGAGTTTCTGGCCGAACTTTCCACGCTGGTCGAGCTGCATGAGGTCGCAGAAGAATTATATTCGGAACTCACCGAGCTCTTTGACGATTGGAGAGGAGGTTACTACGACGCACTGTCGTTGTACGAACGCGGAGAATCCGAAGTGCAAATCGGAGGAGACGAGTTGCCCTATTACCGCTCCGCATTGGAGACCCTCCGCGCAATAGAGACGAATGATTCACAAGCGAAGCAAGCGGTGCTATTCAGAATAGATATCGTGGAGGCTAGACTTGGCCTTCAAGAGGCGATCCGTGACTGGCAAAACACGTTTGACCCTGGCCAACTTCTGCTCCTCGAACGCCACGTGCGGGGTTTAGCAGCGGTCTTCGCTCGATACAGCTCCACCCCATCACCGCACCAAGGCGTAAAGCGCCTCTCAGAACGCGAGCGCGACTACCTAGTCGGCACTAAACGACTGGTAGAAGTTCTTGCAGGAACGATTGCGCTGGAGGCGACATGGCGGAGGGGCACTGCGAACGAGACAGAAATCCGGGCGCTCTTAAGAAATTTGACTGATGTACTGCGAGTTGTCGCTGAGCAATTCCGAGGGCAGCTAGCGCGAGGCCCTTTGGCCCTTGCGAGTGACGCCTATCGCGAGGCCGAGGAGACTCTCGGGTTGCTTGAGAATGCCACTCTGGCTTGGACGGACCGCGAACGAGGGCTAGCACCGCTAACGAGTGAACTTCGCCGCCTCTTCGGTACGTCGACATGGCCCATGCCCGCGAGGGCTTGTCCTATCAGTGGGCTAGGACGCGGCGACCTCACGGTGCTGGCCGAGGACATACCCGGAGCCGGGACGGTTCAGAACCCGTACATGTTTCCATCCGACGCGCCGGCAGTAGTCAACCTAATTGCTGACATTCATGAAATGGCACCGGGTGGTGCGACACGAGCACGGCTCGAATGTGAAGTAGCCGGGTCACGGCAGGCTCAGACAATCCACGCGGTGGAGGGTCCAGTTCGATGCGACTTCGTACTGCCACGGTTGACGCCGCTATCCAGTGCCGTGTGTAAGTTCGAGTTGATCTTCGAGGCGCGTGACTGTACGCAAGTATCGGCTCGCGAAGAGGTTTATGTACGGCGACAAAATGACTCAAGCTAGAGGCGAGCGCGGCGATTGGCTGCGCCTGGTAACACTCAATCTCTGGAACCTCAACCCACCGTTAAAGCAGCGTATGGCGGCACTTGACGCTCAAGCGCGATCGCTAAATGCTGACATATATTGCTTTCAAGAGGTATCTCCTGTCCAGCCCGCACGCCTGCAACTCACGATGGTGGAAGCGTTACGGGGGTTTAACATTAGCTATGCGCAGACCGGCGAATGGAAGGGACGGCCCGAGGGATTGGCGACCCTTTCCCGACGCGCAGCGTCGGACTCCATTTACGAACGCCTGCCCGGCGCTTCATCTGATATGGATCGCGGGTTGCTCGTTACGCGCTACGGACGCTTGTTCGTCATCAATACGCACTGGGCTTATCGTATCGACGATGAAGAGCTACGCCAAATGCAGGCCCGACATGCAGGTGCAATAATCAAGGAGCTTACAGGTAATAAGCAAAATCAGGTAGTTTTCTGCGGCGACCTGAATACAACCGCCGACAGTCGAACCGTGCAACTATTTCTTAAACAAACTGGACTTTTACATGTTCTCGATCCGTCGCCAGATACATTTTCATCAAAAAATATTTTTGCGGATCCCGCATTGACTGTAGACCGTGCTATTGACCACATTTTCGTAAGTCCAAATATCGAATTCCGCAGTCCGGAAGTTCTTTCGTCAGTAGACGGAATCCACGCGTCCGACCATTTTGCCGTCTCAGTGGATATTAGGCCGAGAAAGTGACTTGATGATCAATTTGAGTTCAGATATCGTGGCTGGTATTTCTCAGTCAATTGCGACTGTATTGGCGGTCCTAATCGGATTTGGGCTATCACTATGGACGGAGAGGGCTAATCGCAAGATTGCCCAGCGAGAGGCTGAGAGAGATAGGAAATTAACGACACTCGTTGATGCCATGGAGTCCGCATATCGCGTACGGTCCGCGGCAGTGGCAATCATCTCAGCGCTCAACCAACTAGAGAGTTACTCAAAATCGACGGCTTCGCAACGGGCCAGACGGGACGCCGAGTTGCCGGTTTGTCGAGGTTTGATCGAGCGGCTGCAGAGCACCCATCAGCCCGATTCTCAGCGGCTCGCGAGACTTGAACTTACTTTCGCGGTCTACAATTTTGAAACCGATGCGACAGCCGCTGTTCAGTCAGCACGAATTCAAGCAGCGTTACTTGTCAACCACCAGACGCTCCAAACCGTCGATAGTTCTATAAACGATTTGGCCATTTACAACCAAGTCCGAGACGAGCTAGACCGTCAGCTTGGTCGTTTACAGACGATTGGCAGGGAGCTGGCATCAGATGAATAAAGAGCGCCACAACCAAGCGCGTGAAACGTTCTCGCTCCGCGCAGGAGGCTATAACTTAGAGAGTACCTGGGTGACTAGCGTTGACCTTATCAGTCCGCTGTTTACGGGTCTTGATTCTGGGCTCGACGTTCTCGACGTGTGTTCTGGCACAGGAACGGTCGCGCAGGTAGGAACCGACCTGGGACATTCACTTACTGCAATTGACCTAAGCCCCGAAATGGTATCGCTTAATCACATCCAAAAAAGGTTGGTCGCAAGTGGCTCTGCATTGCCATTTGTCGATTGCGCATTCGACCACATAACATGCAGGCAGGGATTGCACTATCTGGACTTGATAAATGCCATGGCGGAGTTCTTCCGTGTTTGCCGTACATCCGTTGGCATTGGATCCATTGTGATGAACAAAGAGAATGATCGAAAATTTTGGCAGGAATATTTTAAACTGGCGTCACCTGGACGCCTTCATGTTTTTGCTCCGGGCGAGATCGCCCTCATTGCACGTTCGGCAGGCTTCGAGAGCGTCTCTGTGACATACTGCACATCAACAGCGGACATACTCGGACCAGTCCAGCATCTCAACCGGCGGGAGAAGAAAGAAATAGAGCTAATGTTCTCGTCAAGAGAAATACGTAGAAACTACAATGTTCGATTAAAAAACGACATTCTTTTTTATGATTTAATTTGGGAATTTACTCGACTCACGAAACGAGTTGATTGATTCGATGTCCATTGTTATCGATTTCACACCGACGGCCCTGACGCCCCTTCCTGAACCCGGCGGCATATATCAGGTAGCCAGCGAACACGTCAAGTTTAGGTTGAGTACGTCGCTCGAAGTCCAACTTGAGTTAGTGCCTGATGTGAGTCGTCCGAACCTCTACTCATGGGAATTGGCCGATTGGATTGCAACGTCAGGATCCCTGAGTAGAACATCGATAGTTGATTTAGGGTGCGGATCCGGTGCGATTGGAGTTACTGCGGCCTTGGCCGGCGCGCATCACGTCACGTGTGTCGATAACTTCGACGTGGCGATTGATGTAACGCGTCGAAACTGCCAAGCCAACGGGGCTGCATCCGTGAAGGTCATTCGATCTGATTGGCTTAGCTCCGTTGACTCTAATTCAAATTCGAGGTTAGTTGTTGTAAGTTCCCCACCGCATACTCCGATAAATACAGCAATGTTGGAAGGACTACCCGTTCAGACGCCGAGCTTCTTAGGTGCATCTTTTGGGGGTCGTGACGGCCTGGACGCTATCCGACTTATTCTTGATCAGTTAAGAGGATGGGACAACTGGGAGCTGATACTGTCGGTGGCCGGATATCAGTATGTTCCCATCTTGAAACTAGCAGGCGCTTTGGGTTTGGAAACTGAAGTTCTGCGCAGGCGGCCTACCAGACTAAGTGCGCTTGGATTATATTTGCGCACCTATATCGAGTCAGTGTCAGGATACAAATTCGAATCTCAAAATGGCACTTCTGTCGGCTATTGCTGCTTGGTCAGAATTGTTAAACGCGTCGATTAATGAACGACACCAATAGTCCGGTACTTATTGGCCTGTTCCACTATTATGTTGGCAATTTCGGATCCTGCGCGAATGTTATCAGTCTGGTGCGGACTCTTTGGGCGGATAGACCCTTGGTATTGTAAAATGAACGCAGCGGCGGTGAGGTGGTCTTCAGTCGATATGGCGAACTCACCGGTGAGGCCTTCCAATCGAATCTCAGCCGATTTCCTGAAGGCGACGACCGGAATGCCCATCATCTCCGCTTCCTCAGACACCCCCGCAGAATCGGTGATTACAACCGCCGCTTTGACTAGTTCACGTAGAAACGCCGAAGGTGACATTGGATCAACGACCCTGACGCCAAGCCGCTCTAGCTTCGCCCTAAATTCTCGGACATCAACATCGAGGCTAGGGTGCCAGACAAATATCGCTCTTGTCGCATCAATGCCGGGCTGCTGAAGGACGCGCAGTAGGGTCTCGAGCCTGCCCCGCCTTCGTTCTCGTCGATGAATTGTCATAAGCAGTGATTCTGGAGGTTTCGACAAGCATTCATTGTGGGCATTTACTATAATGTGGTCACGCAGTGGGTGCCGTGAAATCGTGATTGATGTTCTGGGGACTCCTTCTTCCAAAAGATTGTTCATTGCCGTTTCTGTAAACGCGATATGAAATTCTGAGATCGGAGAGATCATTCTCCGGATGGTCTCTTCTGGAAATGGGTCGTCACGTCTTTTTGAACGTACGCCTGCTTCAACGTGCACCAGTGGCGTGTCGGTAAGTTCCGCGACAAGCGCCCCAGCAAGAGCTGAGGCGGTGTCTCCTTGAATTACTATGCAATCGAATCGAGTTGTTCGTCCTACAATTGTACCGAGTTCTGCAATTATTGTCGAAACGACATCGGTCAGCGATCGACCACGATCAAGAGGGGCGATCTGATAGTCTGCGTCAATCCCCAAATCCTGAGCCGCGGAGCGCATCAATTCGTCATGCTGCCCTGTGAAGACGACTGATGTTTCAACATCGACACGAAGTCGCATCGCTCGGATAGTGCTGCTCATCTTTATTAGTTCTGGCCGCGTGCCCAACACCACGCAGACCCTCAGAGCATCCTGTTGAATTGCCTGCTCGTTGGTCATGTAGTCCATCAAATCCTTTCCTGCTCGGCGTTCCACTACGGTGTGGTACGAAGAGTACTTCATCCGAGCAGACTGCACTCATGTAACTCACGTGACGCTCGGTGGCCAATCCTTGAAGTCACGCCCCCTGTTTTCAGAATAGTAATAGCAAAGGTGTCGTTCGGGCAGAGGTCACGAGAGTCGCGAAGTACGCTGCGCATGAAATACGCCGGCAGATTATTCGTATCGCTGAGATCAACGATTCTAGACACGATTGTTCGAGCGGGCGCGCTGGCATCGTCGGGCCAATCGGCCGGCAAGTTTGGTCAAAACTATAGTGCCGATTCGATTCAGTCGGCCTCAAGGTCTGATTGGAGTCCGTGAAGCCATTTCTCCTGACGGCGTTGACGATCGGGATCGTGGCCTTTTTAGTTTGGTTGGCGTTAGACAGGCTGGAGTTCGATAGGTACGGACAGATGTGGTGGCAAGTCCCCAATACTCGGACCACCTCGTTCTAGAGTCACTTTCTGATTGATGTCAGTCGATCTGGCAGCCCACGGTGTGGTTCGGGTCGGTGCATCGGGCAGCATACTCGACAGGCGTCAGGTAGCCCAGGGACGTGTGCCGGTTGTTGTGGTCATCCAAGGACTTCCCCCGGTTCAGTTGACATCTGATCTGTGAGGATCGCTCCTCACGGTGGAAGGATGTTCACCATGCCGAAAGCAATCCCCGAGGAGTTTCGCCGCGACGTCATCGCCACCCACGTAAAGGCCAGGCCCTGCTAAGTCAGATCGCGAAGGACTTCGGAATTTCCGAAGGCTGCCTGCACCGCTGGTTCAAATCGTCGACCGTGACGACGGCATCGAACGCGGCACCGCCAAGAAGGCGGGCCTCGACAAGTCCGCCGAGCTGCGAGAAGCCCGCACACGAATCAAGCGCCTTGAGCAAGAAGCAGAGGTCATGCGCCGGGCAGTCGCCTATCTTTCCCGGGACGTCAATCCAAAATTACCTACCCGCTGGTCCTCGACCTTGTCCTTAACGGCCCAAGTCCGGTCAAGGGGCTGCCGCGCCGCACGTCGCGTTCTACAGTTATTCCGTAATTACGGAATAACAGATTAGGAGAGCCCGATGCGACGCTCGACCTGGATCTCGACAGCTTGTGTAGCTGCGCTGTTGGTGGGCGGATGCGCCACCGACTCCGACACCACTGCAACGACCACCACTACCCCGATGCCGGAGAACTGCGCTACTGCCACTTCCACCGACCTCGTTACCGAGGACGGATGGATCGGGCTGATCGATCAAGCACCCGACACCGTCAGCCTCGCCATCGACGACGGTCGCGGCCGAACCGTCGAACATCGGGCCGACCAACAGCAGGTACTCGCATCCGCGATCAAGGTCGTTCATCTCGCCGCCTACGCGCAGGCAGTCGCGAACGGAACCATCGACCCCAATGAAAAAGTAACTCTGTCGGATTGGGAGCGCTGGTACGTACCCGGTACAGACGCCAATGCACATCCGAAGGCCCTGACCCGATTGGGAATTGCGAACGCCGGCACCAACGCAACCGACCCCAACGCCACGGTTCGCATCGACGACATGGTCTCGGCCATGATCCAGGAGAGCGACAACTCGGTGCCCGACTACCTCCGATACCGACTCGGCGATCAAGCACTCGTCAACGCCGCAGCAGCGGGAGGATGGGAGAACTTCGAGGCGCCGAGCATGGTGGCCGACATGCTCTCGATCTTCGATCCCGAACTCGCCGATGCAGATACCTGGGAGACCGCGCAGAAGTGGGCGTTCGACCCGCAGTTCCGGGCCCAGGTCGAGGCGTCCGTACAAGTGCCGACCTACGAGGACCAGGTCGCCCGGGTCGAGAGCAGTTTCAGCCGCGGTTCTGCCGAAGAACTGAACGGAATGTATCGCGCCTTCACAGACGGAACCTACGGCGCAGCATCCGACACCATTCTGCGCCAACTGGAATGGCAACCTGCCGGTGACAGCGTCCGCGGTATCGGCTTTAAAGGTGGCAGCCTCCCCGGTGTGCTCACCCAGGGATTCGAGCTGCGCCGTAACGATGGAACAGTCGCCACGGCAGTGTGGCTGATCGATGGCCTCCCCGCGGACAGATTCGATCAGGCCATGACCCAGTTCGGCGTACAGCAGCAACTCATCGTCGAGGCGATGCTCTCGCCCGAGGTTCTCGACCGGATAGCCTGCGTGGTGTGAGCGCAGAGTTCGAATCGAGACTGGCAGAGCTGGAAGCCCGCGTCACCGAGCTGGAACGACGCGACGCTCCCGAACAGCTCGATGCCAACCCGTCGACGGGCGGCATGATCGCCTACCAAGGCGACGTCCATCTGCACGGCACCGTCCGCTGGGATATCAGCTACTCCCCCGACGCCATCGTGGAGTTACCAGTCCCGACCGCATCGGAAGTGCTTGCAGCTCTTGGACATCCGGTGCGACTGCAGATCGTGCGAACGCTGCTGCGCGGCCCCGCGAACGCGGCGGATCTACTCGCAGCCGTGGGACTCGGCTCGTCCGGCCAGATCTATCACCACCTCAAAACGCTGAGTTCGGCAAACATCGTCGAGCAACACGGCCGCGGAGACTATCGAATCGCCGCCAAACGAGTTGTGCCGCTCCTGGTTTCGATGCTCGCCGCCGCCGATATCGCAGGCGATCTGGGTACCTGACCGCCTACAACACCGCGTGTCAGGGTACGAAGAGCACACCCAAGCCGGGGATGAGGGCGTTCGACGCATCAGGATTCTCTCGGTCATGCGTGACGGTCACGAACACCGGACCTGCACCCGTCTGAGCCGTCACCTCGAGGGGCAGGCGATATGCCTGCGAGCCGCCCTGATTGGCAGGTTGAGTCCGATCGACCTCATCGTTCCAGTGCCGCAAGCCGGCGGAGCCCGCCTCACCGGTGGACAGGTTGCGCCAGTTGACCGTCAGGTGCCGGTAGTTGAACTGGTAGTAGTACGGCCGGATGTCGGCTGCTGAGAAACGCACCTCACCCGGGTTCTCGCCGACCACAGCTCGAATCGGAATGGTCTGGATGAGTCCACCAGGAACGCCTACCGGGCCGAATTCCGGCCCGGTGACGACGGGCACCTGAAGTACCGACTCCTGCGGAGCAGCGGTTGCAGTTCCAGCACCCATGCCGAAGACCAGGGGGACGGTCAGCGCCAGGGCGGCGACACCGCCGCGGATCGATTTCCGCATCGAGTTTCCTTTCGGTTGGACGATCAGGGAACGTAGATCAGGCCTTTGCCCGGGATCAGCGTGTCGGCGTAAGGCTCGCCGTAGTGGTAGTCGCGGTAATGGGTCACGGTGATTTCGACCCAGCCACTTCCGGTGTGCAGAGCTACTTCGCGCGGGTACTGCTCACTGTGTAGCGGCGGTAGGTCGTTGGGCGGGCCCGGGTTGGGGTTGTCCTGCCAATGCCGCAGCCCCGCGCTTCCACGGAAGCCGATGTCCCAGTTTCGCCAGTTCACACCGAGACTTCGGTACGGATACTGGTCGGCGTACGGAGCGATATTCGCCGCGGACAGCAGCAGAACACCCGGCTCGGTACCGACCGTGGCCTTCATCGGAATGGTCTGGAACAACCCTCCGGGCACGGCACCAGGTGCGATCTGGAAACCGGTGACGACCGGAATCTGGAGCAGCGTGGTCTGCGGCGCTGCCACGGCCGTTCCCGCGCCGATGCCCAGAACCAGGGGAATCGTCAGTGCGATCGATACGACCGCTCGCCGCAATGTTTTTCGCATACAGCACGCCTTTCGCTCAAGTCGCACAACGAGATACCTGACCGTTCGTGACATCGAACCAAGAACCCCAGGTTGAACCTGAAACATCAAGTGGTTCTTGCGTCTTTACTCGACCCACCCTCGCAGCCACGGCGACAAAAGGACCGCTCGGATACCGATTCGTGACTGGGTCGTGACACGAAAGACGTTAACAGACCACTTGGCCCGTTCGATTCAATGATTAAAGGTGATGCACTCCGCAGCCACCGGTGAGGACCATCGAATGAGGCAAGTCCGCACAATCGTGGCCACAAGCGCACTGATCGCCGCTACCGCTCTCGCAGCCACGGCCTGCGGCTCCGGCGAACCGGAGAGCAACCCAAACACCCCGGCCACCAGCGCAGCGGCTGCTCCGTCGGCAAACGGATACTCCGACTCCGACGGTGGTAGCGGCTCAGGCGGAATCGGACAGGCTCCCGACGTAGTCACCCCAGCACAAGCAATACCCACCGCCGCGGACACACCAGCCGTACCGCCCGCCCCGAACCGCGACGATGTCAACGTCGATGCACGCGACTTCGAGCAAGCCGGAGGACAGTACTTCTTCCAGTCCCCCAGCGGGAACGTGTTCTGCGGATTCAACTCCTCCAATGCGCCCGGGACGATCGTGGGCTGCCAGGTCCGCTACTCGGTGCCGGGCAACACCGGCCGCGAGTGCCTCAACACCGAGAACAACACCTACGGGGTGAAGATCAACGAAGACGGCACCGTCGAACAGATCTGCACCAATCAGGGCATCTTCGTCGGCGGACCTGAACGCCCTCGAGTCTTGGAATACGGCCAGGTCATCGGAGTGACGGGCACTTTCTGTCGCTCCACCGAGGCCGGCATCACCTGCTACGACGGCGACCGTGGCTTCATGATCTCGCGCGACGTCAACATCGCATTCTGATGAAGGAGTTCACGATGATTCGCAGACTCGCGCTCGCCGCAGTACTTGCGACGGCTGTACTGACGGCATGCGGAAATCAGGATGCCCCGGCCGCCGCTCCCGCTCCCCCGACCAGCGTTGCCGCACAGATACCCGCGCCTCCGCAGGTGACCATTGCCGCGCCGACCGACTCCACCGATGGCAACGCGGAAGGTGTGACACAAGCACCACAGGCGACGGAATCGAACCCGACCGCTGCCGATCCCGCGAACAACACCGCACCCATCACCCCCGTCGACCCTGCCAGGTACAGCGCGTACGGCAATCAGGTGGGCTGGAAGTCGCCGTCGGGCAACATCTATTGCAAGATCGGCGACAGTGAATTCTCGTCCGGTTGCCAAGCAGCGGATGCTCCGATCCCTGATGGCGCGAACTGCGTCACCCCGTCGTTCACCATCGACCAACTCGGCAAGGGCTTCTACATGACTCCGGGGAAGGTGACGCCGACGTGCTTCAACCAAGGCGAATTCGGGGTCGAGAACGCACAACCGTTGGAATACAACACATCCATCACGTTCAACGGGTTCACGTGTTTCTCTCGCGTCGAAGCGATGATCTGCGACGCGGGCGGCGGACACGGATTCGTGTTGTCGATGCAGCAGGCGACGTCCAACTGATCACGCTCAGCGAGCCCTGTCCAGACCGGCCTCGATGACGAGGGGTCGGCCCGCCTCGTCATGTCCCAGTGGTCGATCTACCCGACCGCGGTGCCCTCGAGTTCGACCAGCAAACTGGGAATCGCGAGCCGGGTGACCCCGAGCAGGGTGCTGGTCGGCTTGACACCCGCTGCGCCCAGCCGCGCCGCCAAGTCTCCGTAGTGCGGCAGCAACGCGTCGACATCGGTGGCGTAGACGTTGAGCCGGACGAGGTTTGCCAAAGTCATATTCGCTTCGGCGAGAACGGCTTCCATGTTGTCCAGACACAGGGATAACTGCGCGCCCATGTCATCGGGGTGCTGAGGTGAGCCGTCATCACCCGTCGCTGTCTGGCCGGAGAGATAGAGCGTCCGAGCCTGCCCCGAGACGACCTCCCCCTGATTGAATCCCATGTCCACCGACCATCGCACCGGGTTGACTGCCGTTCGTTCCATCGACGCGCGCTCCATTCGATCGTTCGGGTGTGTGCACCGTCGAGCCTTGCACGGAATCCGGACATCTTCGGCGGTATGGGTCAAACGGTCTCGGGTACCAACAGCTTTCAGGGGACATCCCGCTGATCAGCGAGCCTCGTCGAGTCGAGCCTCCATGACGAAGTCGTCGAGATCGGCCCGGCGCGTCATCTCCCAGTAGTCGACGATGCGCCATGGCAAAGTCGAAACCACGCGTCCGGCGTCGTTGCGGTACCAGTTGTCCATGCCTCCGTGCGACCAGATCATCTTCGCGTGCGCCTCATCGTGTTTGCGGACGTACTCCGCTTCCACGTCGGCCTTGCACTCGATGGCCCCGATTCGTTTGTCCACCATGTCGATCAGCACATCGACGATGTAGCGCACCTGGCATTCGGCGATGGTGATGTAGCTGCCCCCGTGGCCCAATACTGTTCCGGGACCGCAGGTGATGAAGAAGTTCGGGAAGTCCGGAACAGTGATGCCGAGGTACGCGTGCGCATCCTCGGGGCCCCAGATATCGCGAATGGACTCCCCCGATCGTCCGCGCACGTCGATCGGCGTCAGCAGCTTGTGCGTCTCGAAGCCCGTCGCGAGGATCACCACATCAACCTCGGTCTCCGAACCATCCTGCGCAACAACCGAGTTAGCGGTGATGCACGAGACTGCGTCGGCGATGAGGGTGACGTTGTCGCGCTTGAGCGCGGCGTACCAGCCGTTGTCGAGCAGCATCCGCTTGCCGAAGGGCGGGTAATCGGGCAGCGACTTCTCGATCAGGTCGGGTCGGCCCTCGAGCTCGGCTTCGATGTAGCGAGTGAATACCCGTCGATGGGCGTCGTTCATCGGGTTGATCGAGCGCTGCGGATGCTCCCAGTCGGGATCGACCTGCAGCGAGCTGTGCACCCGATCGTTGAAGTTCCAGGCCAGCCTGGTCCGGTACCAGAGCCGGTACAGCGGAACGACATCCATCAGGTAGTTGGCATCGTCGCCCATCTCGGTGAAGTACACATCGCTCGACGACACCCACTGCGGCGATCGCTGAAAGACCGTCGCATGCCCCACCGTCGACGCGATGGCCGGCAGCACCTGCATGGCACTGGCCCCGGTTCCGACGATGGCGACGCGCTTGCCGGTCAGATCCAAATCGGCCGGCCAGTTCGCGGTATGGAAGATCGGCCCCTCGAACGCGTCGAGCCCGGGAATCTTCGGCACCTTCGGCCGATTGAGCTGACCGGTCGCGGTGATCACCACGTCGGCGGCCAACGCCTCGCCGTCTACCGTCGTGACGGTCCAGCCCTGCCTCTGCGCGTCGTACTCGGCGGTCGCCACCTCTGTGTCGAAGCGAATACGTTGCCGCAGATCGTGTTCGGAGGCGACGTCGCTGAGGTACTGCCACACCTCGTCGCGCTTGCCGAAATGCGTGCTCCAGGCCCGCGGCGCGAAAGAGTACGAGTACAGGTGACTGGGGGTGTCGACGCCGGCACCGGGGTAGGTGTTCTCGAACCAGCCGCCGCCCACGTCGGAGTTCTTCTCGAGCACAACGTGACTGATACCCGCCTCGCGCAGCTTGATGGCGGCGAGCATTCCGGAGACGCCGGCACCGATCACGATGACCGAGAGATCGTTCGGAGCGGCCACCGGAGTGTCCGCGATGGTGAAGCCCATGTCCTCGGCGACCATGACGCCGAACTCGGGAGGAACCTGCTCACCGACGGCCACGCTGATCATCTCGACGAGGTGCTCCGAGTCCGGGGAGGGCACCGCCATGGGCGCGCCGTCGTGGAACGCACAGATCGCGTCGAGAGCCGCGTCGCGGATGCGGGCGGCAACCGCGTCGTCGAATCCGCCCGTGTCGTTGTTGTCCATGCCCCGGCTCCGGGTGGGGCGATACGGATCGGCGAGCCAGGTGGGATCTCCGGTCAGCTGATAGAGCACCGCGACCAGCGTGGGCAGGTTGGCTGCGGTGAGAGCGCGCGAGAGCCGATCTCGATCGATCCGACCCACGGTTTCCGCTGCCGTTGCTGCGTCTGTGGACACCGGTACCTCCTGTTGCGCGCTGCTCCATCCGACTCCGACAGCTCAACTAACCACGGTTAGGTAATTTTGCGCAAGGGATTCGCGATCTTGGAATTGACAGCTTTTTGACCCTTGACAATGTGGCCCACGCCACACGATGCTTCAGGGCACTACCTAACAGCGGACAGGCGAAGGGAAACACCCATGGAACTCACCGAGGCGATGCGCACCACCGGCACCTGCAGGCGGTACCTCAGCGATCCCGTTCCCGACGAGGTTTTCAAGGCCGCGTTCGACGTCGCCCGCTTCGGCCCGCAGGGCGGCAACCGTCAGCCCGTGCGATGGATAGTCGTACGCGACGCCGCCCGCAAGCAGGCCCTCGCCGATCTCTACCTCCCGATGTGGGACGCCTACTTCGCCGGCATCACCGGCGGAACCGTCGCCGTCGGCGCATTGCCCAAGACCGTGCAGGACGCCGACTACTTTGCCCGCCACCTCGCCGAGGTACCCGCCATCGTGGTGGTCTGCGCCGCGCTGGACGGACTGCACCCCACCGATCACGAACTCGGCCGGCTCTCCGTCGTCGGCGGCGCATCCATCTACCCGACGGTCCAGAACCTGTGCCTGAGCCTGCGCGATCAGGGCGTCGCAACCGCGGTGACGACGTTGCTGTGCCATGAGGAACCGGCCATTCGCGAACTGCTCGGCATCCCGGACGACTACATCACCGCCGCACACATCGCCGTCGGCTATCCGGAGAAGTCGTTCCCGCGCAAGCTCACTCGTGATCCGGTGGAGCAGATCGTTGCGGCAGAGACGTTCTCGCAGCCGATGTTCGACTCCGCTGCACTCTCCCCTGCCCTTTAACAGTTTTTACCTCGAGGAGTCCTCCGTGCCCGGTACTGCCATCCACCACCGCTCCCCCATCGGCCGCGCCACCATCGGCGATCAACTTCGTCGCCATGCGCGGGCGCAGCCGAACAAGGTCGCGTTCATCAGCTACGCGGCGGACGGCACCCGCGAGGTCACCACGTACGGCGAACTGGATTCTCGCGCAAACCAGTTTGCCAACCTGCTGGTCGATCTCGGCGTGACGTCGGGTGACCGCGTCGCATCGATGGCTCGCAACAGCGTCGACGTGGTGGTGGCGTACTACGGCACACTCAAAGCCGGTGCGGCCTTCACCGGCATCAACGTGATGTATCGCGCGGCCGAGGTGAAGCACCAACTCGAACACGCGGAACCGACTGTGGTGGTAGCCGATCCGGCCTACGCCGAGATCATCTCCTCGGTGAAGCCGGAGGCCACCACCCTGGTGACGTTCGGTACCGAATACGCCGCGCTGACGGCGAACACCCCGTCCACCGAGCCGGATGTCGAGATGGACGAGAACGACGTCGCCATGGTCATCTACACTTCCGGAACCGAAGCGGCTCCCAAGGGCGTGATGATCCCGCACCGCAACTTCCTCATCTCCACTGCACCCGCGTGGAGTTGGGGCCTGCGCACCGGACCGGAGGACACCTGGCTGTTCGTCATGCCCTTCCACACCATCGCCGGACTCGGCTCCATGACGACCCTCACGCTGATGGGTGCCACCCTCGTGCTGCCCGCGACGGTCGACCCAGCACAATCGCTGCGCATCATCGCCGCTGAGAAGATCTCCGTCATCGCACAGACCCCGACGTTCTACCTGGCCCTGGCCCGTGACGAGCAGTTCGGCCCCGAGGCTGTCAGCCAGGTCAGGCGCTGCCTCACCTACGGTGGCCAGGTGTCACCGCACACGATCAGCGCCTGGGCAGCCGCGGCACCCGAGGCCATCTGGGGTACCTACTGGGGACAGTCTGAACTCTCGCAGCTCGGCTCGGTCGGCTGGTTCTCGACACTCGACGACATTCCCGACGGCGACGCGTCGTGGATCGGCAAGCCCGTCACCCACCTCGAGATCAAGGTCGTCGACCCTGCGGGCAACGAGAGCGAGATCGGTGAATTGCTCTGTCGCACCCCATCGGTGATGCTCGGCTACTTCAAGGACGACGAGCGCACCGCCGAGGTATTCAGGGACGGCTGGGTACATACCGGCGACATGGTGCGCATCGACACCGACGGCAACTTGTTCTTCTACGATCGGATGAAGGACATGATCAAGTCGGGAGGGATGAACGTGTCGTCGCAGGAAGTAGAACGCACCATCCACACTCACCCGGACGTGCTGCGTGCAGCCGTCGTCGGAGTTCCCGACCCGTACTGGTCCGAGGCCGTAACTGCTTTCGTCATCGCCCGCGACGGGGTGACCGCCGACCCGGCCGCCATCATCGAGTACTGCCGCACCGAGTTGGCGTCGTACAAGGCACCCAAGTCGGTACACATCGTGGCCGAACTGCCCGTCGATCCGCAGGGCAAGATCCTCAAGCGTGAACTGCGAATGTTGGCGGCGGTCGAGGAGACCGTATGACGCAGCCGGCTGATGTGAGTCCCTTGCCCCGACAGCTTCGGACGCGCCAACGGCGAGACGACATCGTCGCCAACGCCGCGAATATCTTTGCGCGTGAGGGCTACTCGAACGTGGGTATGCGCGATATCGCCGACGCCGTCGGCATCAAGGGTGCCAGCCTCTACCACCACTTCCCGTCCAAGGAAGACATCCTCTTCGCGATCTGCCTGACGGTCACGCAAGAACCGGCCGAGGAGAACCTGCCACTGCTCGACGCGGCCGGAACCCCTACCGAGCGCCTGTCGTCTCTGGTGCGTGCGCACCTGGTGCATCTGAACCGGCGACGGGTGGAGTACATCGTCGGTCTGCACGAGCTCGCCTCGCTGACCCCCGAGCACCGCGCTGTCATCGAGGATTACCGCCGTCAGTACCAACGACGCGTCCGCGATGTGATCACCGCTGGAGTGCGCAGTGGTGAATTCACCGTCCCGGATGCGCGGCTGGCGTCGTTCGCTCTGACCGACATGCTCAACGGTATCAGCAACTGGTTCCACGACGGCGGCGAGCTGAGCATCGAGGATGTCGCCGACGGTTACGTGGAACTGGCCGTTCACCGCGTTCTCGGTGCATCACATGGCAATTGACGGTCACTGCGACCCCCGCTTCGTGGGGGTGCGCGACGCATTGGCCGCCAACCTCGACAGCGGGGCAGAACTCGGCGCGTCCATCGTGGTCGACATCGACGGCCATACCGCCGTCGACCTCTGGGGCGGCTATCGCGACACCGAGCGCCGCCTGCCGTGGGAGTCGGACACGATCACCAACGTGTGGTCGACGACGAAGATGGTCACGTGCCTGGCCGCGCTGATGCTCATCGACCGCGGAGTGCTCGATCCCGATGCACCGGTCGCGACCTACTGGCCCGAGTTCGCGGCCGCAGGCAAGCAGGACATCGCAGTTCGGCATGTGTTGTCACACACCTCCGGCGTATCGGGCTGGGACCGCCCGTTCAGCGAACAGGACCTCTACGACTGGGAACTCTCGACCTCGCGCCTGGCCGCGCAGGCTCCGTGGTGGGATTCGCGCACCACGTCGGGGTATCACGCAGCAAGTCAGGGGCACCTGATCGGAGAAGTCGTCCGCCGCGTCACCGGAAAATCGTTGCGGCAGTTCGTTGCCGAGGAGATCGCCGGTCCGCTCGGGGCCGATTTCCAGATCGGTGCCGACCAGGGCGACCGGTCCCGGATCGCCGATGTAGTTCCGCCACCCGCGCCGACAGATGATGCCGTGCCCGATCCGACGATGGTGCGTCGCAAGACCTTTCTCGGGCCGTTGGTGCAGGCCTCGTCGGCGAATACGCCGGCATGGCGTGCCGCGGACATGGGCGCGTTGAACGGGCACGGCAATGCACGATCGGTCGCGGAAATCCTGTCGGTCATTTCCCGCGGCGGGACAGTGGACGGCATACGACTGCTGGGGCCGGAGACAATCGACTCGATCGTCGAGGAGCAATCGAACGGAGTCGATCTGGCCCTGGGCATTCCGTTGCGCTTCGGCCTGGGTTTTGCCCTCCCACAGCACGAATCGATTCCCTACATCCCCGACGGCAAGATCTGCTTCTGGGGAGGCTGGGGCGGATCACTGACCGTTCTGCACCCGGAGTCGAAGCTGACCATCTCCTACGTCATGAACCGAATGGGGCCGGGAATCATCGGCTCCGACCGAGCAGAGCAGTACGTGCGGGCGGTATACGACGCCCTCGCATGACGGCGGTCTGGTTGATCGTGGACGACTATCATCCATTTTTTACACGATCTACTGGACAGATTTCCCATCTCCGGCACACCCGGCGGGTTGGATCCCGCCTGCCCTAGCGTGCGGGAACCGTGATTCCTCTCGCGTCGAGGATGGGTCGAACACCTTCAGCGAAGTGATACGCCTCCTCGAGGTGCGGGTAGCCCGAGAGGATGAACTCGTCGAACCCGGCGTCGTGGTATTCCCCGATGAGGTTCGCGACCTCCTCGTGCGAACCGACCAACGCGGTCCCGGCACCGCCGCGAACCAGACCGACACCGGCCCACAGATTCGGGTAGATCTCGAGCGAGTCCTTGCTGCCGCCGTGCAGTGCGGCCATTCGGCGCTGTCCCTCGGACTGCGACGAAGAGTGCAGCGCGTGCGCCGCAGACACCTGTTCCTCGGGAAGCTCGTCGAGGAGCTTCTGCGCGACGGCCCAGGCCTCCTCGGAGGTGTCGCGACTGATGGTGTGCAGGCGGATGCCATAGGTGAGCTTGCGGCCCTCGGCATCTGCCAACGCCTGCACTTTCTCGATTTTGGCGCGAGCATCGGCTGGAGGCTCGCCCCACGTCAGGTACGTCTGCACCCGCTTGGCTGCGACAGCCAGAGCAGGCTCGGAGGAGCCACCGAACCAGAACTCCGGCACCGGGTCCGGAGCCTCGGACACCCGCGCGTCGGCAACCTTGAAGAACTCACCCTCGTGGTCTACCGAGGTCTCGGTCCAAATGCGTTGTACGAGTTCGAGAAACTCGTCGGTGCGAGCGTATCGCCGGTCGTGGTCGATCCAGTCCCCGAAACGACGCTGCTCGACGTCGTCGCCGCCTGTGACGATGTTGAACAACACTCGCCCTTCCGAGAACCGCTGCAACGTCGCGGCCTGCTGCGCCGCCAACGTGGGCGGCGTGAGACCGGGGCGGAAGGCGACGAGGAACTTCAGCCGTCGGGTGCTCTGTAGCAACGCGGCGGTGGTCAACCAGGCGTCCTCGCACCACGTTCCCGTCGGAGTCAGCACGCCCTCGTAGTCGAGGCGGTCCGCGGCCTGGGCCACCTCGGTGAGGTACCGCAACGACGGGCGACGAAACCCGGTGGGTTCGCGGAGATTGCCGGATGCGTGGGACGCGCCGACGATGGAGCGGTCGTCGCCTGCAGTGGGAAGAAACCAGAAGATGCGTGCGGTCACGAGTGGAACTCCTAGAACGTGGTGGGTGATCAGTTGGTGGCGGCGGATGCGTCTGCGATGGCGTCGTTGTAGCGCGTGTCGACGAAGTCCACGAACGTGTTGCCGCCGGGGATGCTCCCGCTCTCGACGAATGCATCGAAGAGCGCCTGCTCGGACTCGATCACAGTGTCGTCCAGAGCAATTGCGGGTCGTTGGCTTCGTCCCTGCGCCAATTCACCTGCAGCCGGGTCGATCCCGACGGCCGTGGAGTACGCCGACGCCCACTCGGCCGGATTTTCCTCAGCCCAGGCCGAGGCTTTGGCCAGACGAACCACGAAGTCCTGCAACGCCGTGTTCTTCGCCGGATCGTCCAGAGCCTGCTGTGAGGCGATGCCGAATCCGTAACCGTTGGCAACGCCCTCGGCGGTGGTCAGTGTCTTCGAGCCGTTCTGGACCTGCGCAATCGCGGTGAAGGGATCCCAGATCGCCCAGGCGTCGACCTCACCCGAGGTGAATGCCGTCAGCGCGTCCGCCGGCTGGAGGAAGATGATCTGGACGTCGTCCTCGGTCAACCCGGCCTTCTGCAACTGCAGCAGCACGTGGCCGTGCGCGGAACTTCCCTTGCCCACCGCGATCTTCTTGCCGCGCAGATCGGAGAACTACGTGAGCGTCGAATCGGACGGCACGAGGATCTGATCGCCGCTGGCGTCGTTGCTGTAGGCGGAGACGACCTTGATGCGCGCGTTGGCTGCGACCCCGAACACCGGAGGTGTATTGCCCGTGACCGCGAAGTCGATCTGGCCGGCTGTTGCGGCCTCCACCTGAGGCGGGCCGGAAGTGAAGGTGGAGAACGCAACATCGTATGGGGCCGAGTCGAGCTCACCCGACGCACGAAGCAGCGCCTCGGTGCCGCCCTTCTGGTCGCCGACGTCGAGCGTGACCGTGGTGAGCTGGTCGTCGGAGACGAGTTCGGGCGCTTCGGTGGT
Organism: Rhodococcus sp. 14-1411-2a; assembly: GCF_002259485.1. Classification (GTDB taxonomy): domain Bacteria; phylum Actinomycetota; class Actinomycetes; order Mycobacteriales; family Mycobacteriaceae; genus Rhodococcoides. Next base: position 90,026 of record NZ_NPGA01000018.1, on the reverse strand, counting down.
AGTGGTGTCGCTGCCGCGGGAGACGCAGCCGGTGAGTCCGACGACCGTCAGAGACAGCGCAGCGAGCACACCGATGGCGCGCAGGGATCTGGAACGAGCGTGTGACGACATGAGTGAAAGATCCTTCGTATGAGAGGAATTGATCGGTCAGTGAACGCCGAGGGCCCCGAGCAAATGGGTACGAATGCGGGAGAATCCGGCTGTTCCCCGATCGCGGGGACGGGGCAGATCGACAGTGACCGTCTCGGCGACGGCACCCCCGTCGAGCACCACCACCCTGTCTCCCAATGCGATTGCCTCGTCGACGTCGTGGGTGACCAGCAAGATGCCGAAGCCGTGCCGTGCCCATAGATCGAGCAGAAGCGACTGCATGGTCAGCCGCGTGAGTGCGTCGAGCGCGCCGAACGGTTCGTCGAGAAGCAGCAGTTCGGGCTCCCCCACCAAGGCCCGTGCCAGCGCAGCACGCTGAGCTTGACCGCCGGACAACGTGAGCGGCCATGCATCTCGTTTCTCGGCGAGCCCGACCTCGTCGAGGGTCGCGTCCGCTGCGGTCAACGCGTCGCTGCCCGTGACGCCTGCGGTGTTCAGGCCGTAGGACACGTTCTGGCGGACCGATCGCCACGGAAACAGCCGTGGTTCCTGGAACGCCACCGCGGGATTCCCGGCGACGTGCCGCTCACCCGTGTGGTCGGTCGACAGCCCGGCCAGAACGCGCAGGATCGTCGACTTGCCGGACCCGGATCGTCCGGCGAGAGAGACGATCTCGCCGCGTTCGATGGACAGATCGACGCCCTTCAGCACGTGACTGGATCCGTAGAACTTGTCGATCCCGTGCAGGGTGGCAACGGACGTTGTCGTCGCAGTCATGAGTCAGACATCCAATCGGTAACGAAGAGCGCGTTTTTCGAGGATGCGCACGATGCCGTCGGTGGCGATTCCCATCAGCGCGTAGACGACGAGCCCGAAGATGATGGTGTCCACACGCAGGAAATCTCGCGCATTGTTGATGATGTAGCCGAGCCCGGATTCGGCATTGATCTGCTCGGCCACGATCAGCGACAACCACGCAATGGCCAGCGATTGCCTCAATCCCACCAATAGTTGTGGGGCGATGCTGGGCAGGATGATGGTGGTGAGCCGCTGACGCCACGAGAAGCCGAGTACGACGGCCGTGTCGAGGAAGTCGCGATCGATCTGGCGGATCGCCGAGAACGTGTTGAGGTACAGCGGAAATGCGACTCCGAGAGCCACGAGCAGAATCTTGGGAGTCTCGCCGATCCCGAACCACAGGATGAAGAGCGGGATCAGCCCGAGGTGCGGAAGTGCCCGCAGCATCTGCAGCGGCGGATCGACGGTTGCCTCGGCGAGCTTGGACAGTCCGACGAGCGCACCGAGCGCCACCCCGATCACACCTCCGAGCACGAGTCCCTGCACCACACGGGTTCCGGAGACGGTGAGGGCATCGGCCAACTCTCCGTTGCGTAGCAACTCTAGGCCCGCGTCGAAGATCAGCGATGGTGCCGGCAGTACTCGTTCGGAGAGAACTCCGGCAGCACTGGCAATCTGCCACAGGACTAGGAGTGCGACGGGTGAGAGAACGCGAACGACGGTCCATCGGTACCGCTGCCACACCGACTGTTTCGGCGAAACATGCGCGGGGCCGCCGTTGGGAACGTCGCTGACACGCGTGTCCACGGGTGCCGCGGGAACGGCGTACGACGTCACGACCATGGGTACAGGCCTTCCGGTTGAGTGCGAGCAGGTTCGACTACTCACCTTCGGTCAGACCGGGGCCTACGACCAGGGTTCGAATCAGCGTGAATTTAGGTCGGGCAGAATTGCCCTCATGAACGTCGAGCCCATCCATACCGAGCGCCTGACGCTGCGCCTGTACGAGCCCACCGACGTGGACGGGATTCTCGCGTACTACAGCGATCCCGAAGTCTGCCGCTACCTACTGCACGAAGCGTGGTCGCACGCCGATGCCGTTGCTGCGGTGGGCAAGCGGATGAAGCGAACCGGATTGAACACGCAGGCACTCGCGATGGTCGTCGAACACGAGAGGAAGGTGGTGGGCAACGTCGAGGCATGGTTGATCGACGGGTCACCGGCTCTCGTCGAACTCGGGTGGACGTTCTCCCCCACCGTGGGCGGCCGCGGCTACGCCACTGAGGCGGTGAATGCGCTGATCGAGCACGTGTTCTCGCTTCCCCAGATTCACCGTGTCAGCGCGCAGCTGGACGGACGCAACGACGCCTCTGCCCGCCTGGCCGCGAGGGTCGGGATGCGTCAGGAAGCGCACTTCCGCCAGAACTGGTGGTGCAAGGGTGAATGGACCGACACCCTCGTCTACGCGATGTTGCGCGAGGATCGCTGACGTCCATCATGCGACGTTCACCTCTGCGTTGGTTCTGCGACATCGAACGGTGACCGGAGTGGGGCAGTCTCCGGGGAACTTCACTCGAACTCATGGGAGTCTCACCGATGGCCTCGCTTCGTAGAGCTGCACTGTTGGGCACGCTCGCTTTGATTTCTGTCGCATCCACGTCGCTGGCCAGTGTTGCCACTGCTGCGCCGGCACGGACGGCATCGCCGCTGTGCCAGGTCGCAGACCTCATCCCCACCGGATCGTCTTCGGGCCTCGGTTACCAATGTGCCGAAGCGGGTGAGCTTCTCGATCTCCCGATCGGTGAGGTGCGCGCGACACAACCGTCACTCGGGTACGACGAGGTGTACTACAAGCTCGGTCGGTACACGCTCGGCAAGGACGAGATCAACAAGAAGTTCGACGACTGGTGCGAGGCCAACGGCCAGGAAGAGGCAGCGTCGGCGTTGCCCGATGCGCGACTGGACAATCCGTCGTCGTTCACCTGCACTGTGCCCGTCGGCCAGGAAACGCCCGACACCATCGCGCCGATGAAGACGGTCGTCATCGGGCCGGGCGGTATGCCGTACCTGACCGACGGACATCACACGCTCACCTCGTTCTACGAAACGGCCGACGGTGGACCGAATCTGCATCTTCGTCTGCGGGTGGTCGCGAACCTCAGCGATCTGAGCCCCGCTGATTTCTGGGCACGGATGAAAGCCGAGAAGTGGGTGTGGAACTACGACGTCGACGGCAACGAGGTTCCGGTGGAGCAGCTGCCGACGGGAGTGGGACTCGCCAAGTTCCAGAACGACAAGTACCGCAGCCTGAACTACTTCGCCCGCGACATCGGCTTCACCCCCGGAACCATCCCGTTCCAGGAATTCTATTGGGGTGCATGGGTTCGCGACTCCGGCACAGTCGACGTCAGCGGCTGGGACAGCAACAACCTCACGAGCTACCTGAGCACCGTCGACTCGGTCTCGCGCGCCCAGGTCGCGGCTCCGAAAGACGCGGTGATCGACAGTGGCCGCACCGCAGCGGAACTCGGTGCACTGGACGCCTGGAACGACGGCAAGGCGGTCACGAAGGGCGAATTCGGAAAGCTGTCGGCACCGTACTCGAACGACAAGCCGGGCAAACTGGCCTACGCCCTGCAGTACAAAATGGGGCTGCCCAGGTAGTTCCAATCAGGCGTTGTCACAGCCTGGTCTGGAGACGGGACCGCAGCCGCATCGCCACGAACACAACGAAAGCAATTGTGACCGAGACGATGACGATCTTCTGCAGGATCTCGGCGTAGGCGTCGACCAGGTGCCAGTTCTCGCCGAGTTGATAGCCCGCGGTGACGAAGACGGTGTTCCAGATCAGGCTGCCGAGTGTGGTGAGTAGCAGAAATTTCGGCATTCCCATTCGCTCGATGCCGGCCGGCAAGGAGATGAAACTCCGAAACAGCGGGACCATCCGGCCGAGGAACACCGCCTTCGAGCCGTGCTTGGCGAACCAGGCCTCCGAGCGGTCGAAGTCGCTGGCCTTGATCAGCGGGATCCGCGCCACCAGTGCGCGCGTGCGCTCGCGCCCGATGAGTGCGCCTACCGAGTAGACGATGATCGCGCCCAGGACCGAGCCGAGCGTCGTCCAGAAGAGCGCCGCACGGAAAGAGAAGACGCCCTGACTGGCCGAGAAACCGGCAAGGGGCAGAACGAGTTCGCTCGGGATCGGCGGGAACAGATTGTCGGCCCCGACGACTACGGCCGCACCGGGGCCACCGAGTGCGTCCATGACGCCGACCCCCCATCCGGCCAGCCCATCGAGTTGGTCGGTTTCAGCAGATGCAGCAATCAGCAAGTCGAACATATTCATTCCCCTGTTCGTCGGTGCCGTCTCCGGTCGGGACGGCCACTGAGAACGCTAGAAATTCTCCGAATGGGGGGCATCGAGGAAAACCGTCGAACATTCACGGGGACTCCCCCGTCGAAACCTTGCGGTTTACCGCAATATCAGCGGCCGCCTACCCCGCTACGCTGCTTGCGTGCTCGGAAACGACGTCGTACATCCACCCGAACTGGCGGATCGGATTGCCGCCGGCTCGCTTGTTCAGCGTTGGCTGATGGCACTTTCCGGAGTTCTGCTCGGTAGCGTCACGGCGGTCTCGGCCCTCCTGTTCACCGTGGTGGCTCTCCTCGTACTGACTCCGGCGCGCCTCCTCGGCCGGTGGGGCGAGCCAGTGAGAGCTGCAGTCGATGAAGGGGCACTGGGCCTGAGCGAGTGGGAGATCCGGCGAATCGCCCGCTTCCACGGCAGGCTCCACACGGACGTGCTGACCCCTCGCCGCTGTCGCTGGTATCTCGGCGGACGCTGGACGATCGGTCTACTCGGAACCGGCGTGGTCCTGTTCCTGGCTCTGTGTCTCATCGTGGCCGGCTCGATGGTCTCGGCGTGGATCATGAACGGCAACTGGGGCCTGATCGAGAACTCCGACCGGGTCGACGGTGGACTCGTAGCGCTGGTGTCGCTGCCGGGAACCCTCTTGATCTTCGTCGCAATCGCCGGGGTGGTGGGGGTGGGCTCGCTGGACCGTTGGTTTGTCATCCAGGTACTCGGCCGTCAGTCGGATCGACTGCTGCACCAGCGGGTGGTCGAGCTGACGAGCAGCCGCGATCACGTCGTCGATGCCATCGACGACGAACGCCGCCGCATCGAGCGCGACCTGCACGACGGAGTCCAGCAGCAGTTGGTTGCGGTGGGGATGCTGATCGGCCGGGCTCGCCGCGCCCAGGAACCCGAGAAGGTGCACGAACTCCTCACCCAAGCCCATGTCGCATCCCAGGAGGCGATCAGCGAGCTGCGCGAGGTCGCCAACCGGGTGTACCCGATCGCGCTCGATCAGGCCGGTCTGCACACAGCGGTCGAGACGATGGCCGAACGGGCAAGTGTCCCCGTCCGATTCACATACGAGCTGACGGAAAAGCTACGTCCCGCGGTTGAGACCGTTCTCTATTTCGTCATCTCGGAGGCGGTGACCAACGCAGCCAAGCATGCCTCCCCTCGACTGGTGGAGGTTTCCGTGACCCATCAGAGGTTCGACCGCGTTCTCGCAACCATCGTCGACGACGGACCCGGCGGGGCCGATCCGTCGGGAACAGGCTTGTCCGGGCTGTCCCGTCGTGTAGCGGCGATGGACGGCACCCTGACCGTGCACAGTCCGGTGGGCGGCCCGACCGTCGTGACGGCGAGCGTCCCGTGCGAGTGATCGTCGCGGAGGACTCGACGCTGCTGCGTGAGGGCTTGGTTCGTCTGCTCGTCGACGAGGGCCACGACGTGATCGCGTCCGTGGGCGATGCCGCCATGCTCCTGAGTGCCGTGGAACAGGACCGTCCCGACATCGTCGTCACCGACGTCCGCATGCCTCCGGGTCACAGCGACGAGGGACTGCGAGCGGCTCTGATCATTCGCGATCGATGGCCGGACGTAGCGGTGCTCGTACTCTCCCAGTACGTCGAGAACCGTTACGCGGCAGAGCTGATCAGCAGATCCGGAGGCAAGGTCGGATATCTGCTCAAGGACCGCGTCGCGCAGGTCGACGAATTTTTGGACGCTCTGAACAGAGTTGCCGACGGCGGGACCGCCTTCGACCCGGAAGTGGTGCGCCAGCTGCTGTCACGCACCACCCGATCAAATCCACTCGACAGACTCACGCCACGCGAACGTGATGTGCTCGAGCTGATGGCGCAGGGTCTCACCAACGCGCGAATCGCCGCCGATCTGTACATCTCGGTGAGCTCGGTCGAGAAGCACATCAACGCCGTGTTCGACAAACTCGGATTGGCGAACTCCAGCGGTATGAGCCGCCGCGTGATGGCGGTGGTGGCGTACCTGCGCACTTGATCGACCGGATTGTTGTCGCTTTTCGGTGATCGCACTACCCCCGTCGGGCCCACTTCAATGCCCTCAACGCGCGAAGTGTGTTCCACCGGCCTGGCCGACCAATGCCCTCTTCCATCGTGAAGTGGACCGCGCCGGGGTGACTCTTGTCGAGCAGCCATGTGCCGTCGCCGCATTGCCTCGACCGGACATGGTCGACAGCCGCTGCCAACCGAGGATCGACATCTGATCCGGCAGCTCGGAAGTACTCCACACCGCGCAACACGTCGTAGTGCCACCAGGTGGGGAAAGCAAACTGCAACCAGTTCCGCTCGATGATTTCGCCCGTGCTCAGTCGCCTGCAGAGCTGGCGTTCCAGCAGGTATTTCTCGCCGCGGTCCCGTGCGGCAATCGATTCCGGGGTGCCACCTGTCGCGCGTTCGTGCTCGAGTAGACCCTCGAGCACACAGATGGTCGAGTGGAACGACCCGCGCGTCGACCCGTATTCCGCCTCGCAATTCCAGCCGCCGTCCGGCAACTGCTCAATCACCAACCTGGCGACGATCCCATCGACGTCGACGCCGAAGTAGGCACCCACGGCAACGGTCCTGCCGTTGATGCATGGTTCCACTTCCCCGTCGAAGAACCATTGGCCCGCATGCTCCCATCGGCCGGTCTCGCGCACCGCCTCGATCGCGACCCGAACAGCGTCCGCGGCCGGGTCGACGCCCAACTCACGCAGCAGTGTCAACGTGGGGAGCGTGGGAGTCCACGGCTGCCCAGTCGACATGTCGCCGTCGAAACCCGATGGGAAGCACGCACCTCCGGCCCACACACCACCTGGATCGCGGGCGGCAAGCAGCCGGGCACCCCAGCCCTCCGTGGCTACCTTGCTCCGCTCAGCTTCCACGTCTGCAGCTGATGAATCGTGCAGATCACGCAATACCTGCCATCGAATCGCCGGATCGGACTCGAGCAGCCACTCGTCGACGGTCATGGGGCCGAGGTCAGCGGTTGGAATCGCAACGTCGCATCACCAGCGATCGACGTGCAGCACCGTCTCGATCGGATCCCGCGGAGCGACCTTGAAGGTCTCCCCTGTGTAGTACGCCGTTGGAATCAGCGCACCCTGATGGAAGTCGTCGGGAATGCCGAGCAGTTCGGAGATTTCGGCTTCCTTCGCGAGATGAATTGTGGTCCAAGCTGTTCCGAGACCACGCGCCCGTGCGGCCAGGGCGTAGTTCCACACCGCGGGTAGCAGCGAGCCCCACAGACCGGCCTGGTTACCGGCCGGGAGCGTCTTGCCGGCCTGGATGCATGGAATCAGCAACACCGGAACCTCACCCATGTGCTCGCCGAGCCAGCTCGCACTGTCTCCGACGCGTTTCTGGACCGAGGCACGTTCCGGGTCGTCGGTGAACAGGGCAGCTGCAGAATGCTTGGACGCCTGATACGCGGTGAACAGTTCGCCGTAGATCGCACCGATGCGAGCGCGAAGATCAGGATCGGTGACGACGATCCACTGCCACCCCTGCTTGTTCGAGCCGGACGGTGCCTGCAACGCGATCTCGAGACATTCCTTGATCAGCTCCATCGGAACCGGTCGCGTCAGATCGAGCCGCTTGCGGACCGTGCGCGTGGTGGTCAGCAGCTCGTCGGGAGTGAGGTCGATGATCGGGAAAGAAGTCACTCCTCGATCATGCACCATTCGGTCGCCTCTGGGCCCGCTCGACCAGTTCCTCGTTCGCTGCGTCCCAACGCGCGGCCATGGACCTGCCACCGTGCCCGTCACCCTCGTCGACGAGAAGTGTCGATCCGGGCCACTCCCGGTGCAGACGCCACGCGGTGACGGCGGGTCCGGACACGTCGCGTCTGCCATGGATCAGGACGCCCGGGATATCGCGCAGACCTGCGGCGCGATCGAGCAGAGGCGGATCGCAGAACCCGTCGTGCGACCAGTAATGCGTGGCCAGCCGTACGAAGGCCAGTCGGAACCGGTCATCCTCCCACCTGGGATCGCGTCTGAGACCGCCGGTGCCGATCGAGATGTGGACGTCCTCCCACAATGCCCATTCTCGGGATGCACTGTCACGCAACGCGAGATCAGGCGAATCCAACAGACGGTCGTACGCGTCGACCAGTCGGCCGTGCCCGCGCCGATAGCCAACGCCGGCCTGCTCGGCGAAGGTAGCGAAACGATCCCACGCTTCGGGAAGACCGCGCCGACGCCCTCGGTGATCCAATCGACTTCCTCACGACAGGTCGTGGTGACGGCGAACAATACGACGCCGAGGACACGGGTGGGGTGTGCGAGGGCATAGGCCACGGCGAGGGTGGATCCCCAAGACACGCCGTTGACGATCCACGCCTCCACGCCGAGGTGCTCGCGCAACGCTTCGATGTCGGCAATCAGATGGGCAGTGGTGTTGGTGGACAACGACGTCGAGGGATCGGACGCGTGCGGGGTGGACCGTCCGCACCCGCGCTGCTCGAATCCGATTGCGCGAACTCGCGATAGGTCGAAGTGACGACGAAACTGGCTCGCGTTCAGAGTCCCACCCGGACCGCCGTGCAGACAGACCGCCGGAACGCCGTCGGACGGACCCCATTGCTCCCAGTAGATGTTTTGGCCGTCGCCCACATCCAACATCCCGTGCTGCGTCGGGGCATCGTTCGATGTCATACCGACCATCACATCATCATGACGCTGGCAGCATCGGACGAATCGTCGCCCACGCGGACACGTCGACCCACGACGGATTCGATTGCTGCGGTGAGCGAAACACCTCGACGGTCGCCAGTTCCGCGATGCACTGAATGTCCGACGCAAGAATCGGCTCGTCGAACAGCGTGATGTCCGTCGAGACCTTCCACTGCGGACCGGGGACCGCGGTGCCGGTCAAGGTTCCTGCACCCCAGATTCCGCGTCGGGGATGGCTGCTGACCCAGAACAGTACGGGCTGCCCGGGAGCCATCAGTCGCGTTCGATAGTTGTCGGCGACGCACCACTGCTCGTGCGCACGTCCGGTTTCGACCATCGGCGCGAGATCGGTCTTGTGCGGGTTGCACTTGATCACCCACGCACCGAATGTCTCGTCGGTAATTGCCCGTGCCGTCACCGCATCCAGCGTACCGAGCGTCAGGCCACCGCGTCGTTGCCCTGAGCTGCCGAGACCACCAGATTGTTTGCGGTCAGATCGTTTCCGTTCTTGACGGCGTCGATCCACTGATCTGTCGACGCGACCGCCGCGAAGTTCGACTGCAGCAGCACCATCAGCGCCTTGTGCAGTTGCTCCGCCGAGACGGTGCCTGCCTCGTTCGAGAGATTGATCGCGCCGGTGGCGTCGGACAGAATTTCGACGGTCAGATCCAGCACCTCGGCGTCGGCGCTGGATGCGAGGTCGCAGTTGTTGGTCATGTATCCGACGATCGTGACGGTATCGATATTGTTGCCCTGCAACCACTTCGCGACACCGGTACCGGCGAACACGCTGCTGTACTTCTTCTCGACTCGCTCGAACGAGGGTTGTACGAGCGCCTGAATGTCGGGGTGCAGCTCGTACGTCGGGGTGCCCTTCACGAACGCCGGAGCGCCGTCGGGCATCTCGTGCTGCACGATCGCCACGGGAAGATCCTGCGCCACTGCGGCTTCGATCGCCCGGACGATGTTGGCCAACGACTGGTCACGAGGCGGGTACTGAATCTGCAGCACACCTTCGAAGTACTCCTGCTGGACGTCGACGACGATCAATGCTCTGCGTGGTGCGGTCATGGTGTTCTCCTTCGACTGGCGATCTCGGTCGCTTCTCATCCTGCGGTGGCGGCCTTGCTTCCACGAGTGGCACGGATGCATACTTTCGATTGATTCGGGCCAACGGTGGAGATCGGAGACAGCCATGCGAATCGCGCTCTATGCGTTCGACGGCATCACGATGTTTCACCTCGCCGCGCCGTTGATGGTGTTCGGCGAGGTGACTCGACTCGGACTCGCACCGGACTGGGAGACGCGGGTGTGGTCCGACGAAGCCGGGTCGATCCGCACCGAGGAGGGCTTCCCGGTCGGCGAGATTGCCGGCCCCGATACCGTCGACTGGGCCGACATCGTCATCGTCACGTCGTGGCCGGAGTCGTTGCCGCACATCGGGAAAGACCTGTCGGCGGCGCTTCGTGACGCCCATTCGCGTGGAGCGGAAATCGCGGGACTGTGCCTCGGTTCGTTCGCCGTCGCAGACACAGGGCTGCTCGCTGGCCGCCCGGCCGTCACACATTGGACCAAGATGACCGAACTGCGGGAGCGGAATTCACACGCCGGCGTCGACGAGTCGGTGCTCTACATCGATCACGGCGACGTGATGACGTCTGCGGGCACCGCGTCGTCGATCGATTCCTGCCTGCACATCGTGCGCAAACATCTCGGTTCGGCGGCGGCGACCCGGGTGGCGCGCAGTCTGGTGGTCGCACCCCATCGCGACGGCGGCCAGGCCCAGTACATCGAGCGTCCGGTCACGGAGGCATCCGGAGGTACCGCGATTGCCGACGTGCTGAGCTGGGCCTTCGAAAGACTGGACGAGCCCTTGCCGATCGAGCGACTGGCCGAACATGCACGCATGAGCCGACGCAGCTTCATCCGCCAGTTCCACCTCGAGACGGGGTCCACCCCCGCCCGCTGGGTACTGGACAAGCGACTGAACGAGGCCAAGAGCCTGCTCGAAACGACCGATCGCAGCGTCGAGAACATCGCAGCGCTGTGCGGATTCGGCAGCGCCGTCACTTTGCGTCAGAACTTCCGCTCGGCCTTCGCGGTGACGCCGACGGCCTACCGACGGCAGTTTGCGGTCGGTTGTGCAACCACGAGCATCGTCGACAGGCAAAGATGAGCGACGTGATCCTGTGGATAGTTGCCGGAGTAGAGCTCGCTGCCATCATCGCGCTCGGTGTGGTCTTGATCGTCTCAAGTCGAAAGCTGAAGCACACACGTCGTGCACTGGACCGCGCTCTCGAATCGCAGCAACGCCGTAAGCGACGCGGCATCGTGCCCTTCGCGATCAGAACCGCCTTCCACACCACGGACTTACTCATCAACAAGGGCTTCGGCGCAACGGTCCGCAACTCCGTCGAGGACCTCGCCGGCTGGGCGAAGGTCGAACGCCCCGACCTCGCGCGCATGACCGCCGACGGCGACATCGTCGTGATGTTCTCCGACATCGAGGGCTCCACCGCCCGCAACGAAGAACTCGGCGACCGCGGCTGGGTGAAGCTGCTCGAGAAGCACAACAAGCTGATACGCAAACACGTCGACGATCACGACGGTCACGTAGTGAAAAGCCAGGGCGACGGCTACATGATCGCCTTCTCCGACCCGGCCCAGGCCGTGCGCTGCGGGGTGAAAGTCCAGGAAGCACTGCTGAAGAACCCCGATCGCTGGGACCGCATTCGCGTCCGCATGGGCGTGCACGTCGGCAGCTCGGTGCGTCGAGGTGACGACCTGTTCGGACTCAACGTAGCCATGGCGGCACGAGTGGCGAACCAAGCCGACGGCGGCGAAATCCTGGTCAGCGAACCGGTGCGCAACGCCATCGACAGGGCGCATGACCTGAGCCTCGGGACACCGCGTGACGTCGAACTCAAGGGAATGAGCGGAACTTTTCAGTTGTACCCGGTGACATTGCCGGTGCTGCCGGATGCTGAAGTCAAGCAACTCGACTAGATCTGCTCGGGCACAGTCATACTCAGCAGGTGGTAGCTCAGGCATTTGCCGTGACCGTCGAGCACCGGGCTACCCGTCACTCCCCCACCGAGTACGCCGGGTAGCTCGAACACCAGCCCGGAGACCAGGGGCATGTCGGTTCGGCGTACCTCTCCCGTGACCAGCGGCGCAAAATGCGCAGCGACGGCCGCGACAGTCATTGCGCGAGTCAGCACTTCGTAGCTTTCGTCGGTCCGCGGGAAGACAGCGAGAATGAGGGTGTCGCCCTTGTCCCCGGTTCGCACGTCGGCGAAATCGTCGACAGTCCTCATACCGTCACCTCCGTGATGTGCACGGCGGTCGTCACCTGTGCACGTGGAATCAGACAGGATCTGATAGCCAAGACCTCCGTGTTGCTGCTGCGCGCACCGCCACCGCCGGCGGGCCCGTTGGTGTAGAGACTCTCGACTTCCCAGCCGACGAGAGCCGCAGTTTCGGCGTCGGGCACCTTCGCCGTCACGCGCAGTCTCACTTCAGGGACATCGGTGGGGGCGACGAGTCCACGGAATGCAGCGCCCGCACCGATGTACTCGATACCCACGTTCTCGGCGGATATACGGTGCACCTCCCACAGTCGTTGCTGCACAATCTCTCCGGCGAGCTCGGCGCGTTGCAGCGAGCGCGGACCCGCGTAGCTGATCTGCCCCTCACCGAGCCAACCGCCCCGGAACCCGAGGGTCACTTTCAGCTCCTCTGGCCGCGTGCTGCCCGTTGCCCCGGACACCGCCACCCGATCGGGTCCGACGGTCTCGAACGAGACTCCGGTGAAATCGGCGGTCACGTCCGGCGTCAGATATCTGGCGGGATCGCCGACCTCGTACAGCAATTGCTCGGCGCACGTTCGACGCGTCAGCTCCCCGCCGGTACCGTCGACCTTGCCGAATTCTGCTGTGCCGTCTGCGCGTACGTCGCCGAACGGAAAGCCCAGATTCGCCAGACCCTGAACCGGCTTGGTGACCGGATCGGCGAAGTAACCACCGGTCAGTTGGCCCGCACATTCGAGAAGATGTCCGACGGCAGTTCCTGCACCAAGTGTCTCCCAATCCTGCCCGGCCCAACCGAACTCGTGCATCAGAGGTGCGAGATACAGCGCCGGATCGGCGAGACGGCCGGTGACGACCACGTCGGCACCGACGTCGAGGGCAGGCAGTACCGCGTCGGCACCGATGTAGGCGTTGGCCGATACGAGTTCCTCGGAATGCTCCGACAGCGGTCGACCGGTCTCCCACACCACCGGGTCGATCCGGCGCACCGCGTCGAGCACGTCGTCGCCGGTGACGGCAGCAATGCGCACCGAACGCGAGCACACCTGCTCGGCCACGCGCGCAACGACGGCCGCTGCCGCAACAGGATTCGCGGCTCCGGAGTTCGTGACGACGGTGATGCCCTGCTCCGTCGTCGCCCCGAGAACTGCACGCATCCGCGCTGCCAACAGCGGGTCGTAGCCCGCCGTGGGATCGAGCAATTTTCGGGCCTGCCCTGTCGCCACCGTCCGCTCTCCGAGGCACTCGAAGATCAGATAGTCGAGCTCGCCCCGCTCGGCCAAGATCTGCGCCGGGTCGATGCGATCGCCCGCAAAACCTGCGCCGGCACCCAACCGGACGGTTCCGCGGGCGCTCATGACGACCACAGCGGGATCGCGCCGGTGGCCATGGCAACGCCGAGCATGCCGAGGCTGATCAGCCACGCCCACCCCAACGTGTGCCGAATGTGCTTACCGATGTCGACTTTCGCGAGACCCACCAGAAGGTAGAACGCGCCGGTCATCGGGCTGATCGGGAATCCGACCGTTTCCTCACCGATGATCGAGGCCTGCGCCAGATCGATTGCGCTGACTCCGAATTGGTCACCTACCTCGATGAGGACCGGCAGCACACCGAAGTAGTAGGCGTCCGGCCCGAAGATCAGGCTCATCGGGACGGCGAACACGCCGACGATGAGCGGCAAGGCGGGGGCCATCGCGTCCGGAATGGCATTCGCTGCGCTGACCGCCATGGACTCGATCATGCCGCTGCCGTCGAGCACACCGAGAAGTACCCCTGCAGCCAACAACGTGCCGACCATCAGCATCGCGCCGACAGCGTGGGCCTCGATGCGGGCGGACTGGGCCTTCATTCCGCGGTAGTTGACGAGTAGCGCCACGATAGTGGCGATGATGAAGCACGTTTCCGGAGGGGCGATGGCGGCGATCAACGCAGCCAACGTCGCGATTACCAGGAAGGCGTTGACCCAGAACAACTTCGGCCGCAGCAGTGCTCGGTCACTCGACGCGGTTGCCGGACCGTCCGCATCGTCGCCACCGGTCGACGGGCTGCCGGGCTCCTCGTTCGCGTCACCGACTGCGGATCCGGTATCCCCGGATCCCACGGACATTCGTTCGGCGATTCGCGCCGTCGACTCCTCCACGACGGCCGACGCATCGCCCGCGGCGACCTTGGCCAGACGGGTCCGCTCACGCCGACCCAGGTAGTAGGCGACGCCCAGTGCGAACACGACTCCGGCGATCTGAGCAGGAATCAACGGAACCCACAGTTCGTTGGCGTCGACGCCCAGAGTTGCTGCAGCGCGAGCCGTCGGACCACCCCAGGGGACCATGTTCATCACTCCGGCACCGAGTCCGACGCAGGTGGCCAGGACGAGCCGGCTCATACCGAGGCGTTCGTAGATCGGGAGCATGGCGGGGACGGCAATCAGGAACGTGGTTGCGCCGGCGCCGTCGAGGTGAGCCACCACGGCAAGGGCAGTGGTCGCGACTGCCACGGTCGGCGGGGCACTACCTGCCCAGCGCACGATGCGGGCGATGATGGGATCGAACAGTCCCGCGTCGCGCATGATCCCGAAGAACACGATCGCGAAGAGGAACATCGCCGCGACGCCCACCACGCCGCCGAGTCCGTCCTTGACGAACCCGGCCACCTCGGATGGCGAGTTGCCGGCCAGGAACGCCGCAGCCAGCGGGACACCTGCAAGCGCGACGATCGCCGCAACGCGTTGGGTGAACAACAGCAGCAGGATGATGGCAATCGTCCCGAAGCCGAGCAGTGAGAGCATGTGATCTCCTTCATCGAATACGAAGAGTGTTGTGCAGATCACTTACTCCGTCCAACATCAGTTGGGTATAGATTCATGCACCGTGGGCATAAACCTGGGCATCGCCCATCTACGCGCCGTCGTCGCACTCGCCGATCATGCGAGCTTCACTGCAGCGGCGAACTGGCTTCAGGTCTCCCAACCCAACCTGAGCCGTACCGTCGCCGAGGCCGAGCGACGCCTGGGCGTCCGACTGTTCGTGCGCACCACCCGCAGCGTCGACCTCACCGGAGACGGACACGAAGTCACGGCCTATGCCCGTCGGGTATTGCTCGAGTTCGACGACGGCCTGGAGCAGATCGGGCGCTTCGTATCCGGCGACCGCGGAACCGTCACCATCGCGTGCCTGCCCTCGATCGCGGCGACGTTTCTCCCGCCGTACATCGTGGACTTCCGCAGCAGTCACCCCGACGTCTCGGTACACATCAGAGACGGGCTGCGCGACGATGTTGTGGCCTCGGTTCGCGACGGTTCCGTGGACTTCGCAGTCGTCGCCGCGTCGGGACGAGCGAACGACTTGGTGCGATTGACGGTCAGCACCGACGCCTTCGTTTGCGCGTTGCCTCCGAATCATGCTCTTGCACAACGGACAAGCCTACTGTGGACCGACCTCGCCGACCAGCCGTTCGTTGCGTTCGGTCCCGAATCGAGCATCGCCTCACACGTGCAACTGGGGCTCGAAAGCGCGGGAGTCGACGTCGGGCCATCGGTTCAGGCGCACAACGTGGCCGCCGTGGCGGGCATGACCGCTGCCGGACTCGGCATCACCGTCATCCCGGAGTTGGTGGTGCCGATGATGTCGTTCGCGAATCTGATCTATCTGCCTATCGAGCCGACAATCCACCGGACCATCTCTGTCGTCCAACTGCCGGGGCGTCGCCAAAGTGCGAGCTGTACGGCGTTTCTGGATATTTTGGTGCCCGCCTTGAACGAATGAATGGTCCATTCACGACGTCTGAGCGCGTGAAAGTCACATTGATCCGAACGGGGTGGGCGGTAAACCCCAATGCTGTTGCACCCCAATACGAATGAATGGTCCATTCAACACGTCTGAGCGCGTGAATGGACCATTCATTCCATGGGGTGGAGCAGATAAAACTACTTCTTCGCCGACTCCAGAGCCTCGTTGAAGGTCTTGGACGGACGCATCACTGCCGCGGTGGCTTCGGGGTCCGGGTAGTAGTAGCCGCCGATGTCGACTGCGGTGCCCTGAACCTCGTTGAGCTCGGAGACGATTTTCTCCTCGTTCTCCGCAAGGGTCTTCGCCAGTGCGGCGAAGTGCTTCGCCAGTTCGGCGTCCTCGGTCTGCTCGGCGAGTTCCTGTGCCCAGTACAGAGCGAGGTAGAACTGGCTGCCACGGTTGTCGAGTTCACCGGTCGAGCGCGACGGGCCCTTGCTGTTCTCGAGCAGCCTGCCGGTGGCGGAGTCGAGTGCCTTGGCGAGGATGGTCGCCTTGACGTCGCCGGTTTTGGTGCCCAGATCTTCGAGGCTCACGGCCAGAGCCAGGAACTCGCCGAGCGAATCCCAGCGCAGGTGGTTCTCCTCGATGAGCTGCTTGACGTGCTTGGGAGCCGAGCCACCTGCACCCGTCTCGTACAGTCCGCCGCCTGCCATCAGGGGAACGATGGAGAGCATCTTGGCGCTGGTGCCGAGTTCGAGGATCGGGAACAGGTCGGTGAGGTAGTCACGCAGGATGTTGCCCGTCGCGGAGATGGTGTCGAGTCCGCGGACCAGACGCTCCATCGTGTACCGAATGGCACGCACCTGGGACATGATCTGGATGTCGAGGCCCTCGGTGTCGTGATCCTTCAGGTACTTGCGCACCTTGCCGATGAGCTCGTTCTCGTGCGGGCGGTACGGGTCGAGCCAGAAGACGACCGGCATTCCGGATTCACGCGCACGCGTGACGGCGAGCTTGACCCAGTCCTGGATCGGGGCATCCTTGACGATGCACAGACGCCAGATGTCGCCCTCTTCGACGGTCTGCGTCAGCAGCACCTCGCCGGTGGCCTTGTCGGTGATGTTCGCGACGCCTGCCTTCGGTACCTCGAAGGTCTTGTCGTGCGAGCCGTACTCCTCGGCCTTCTGCGCCATCAGGCCGACGTTGGGAACGGTGCCCATCGTCGTCGGGTCGAACTGGCCGTTGGTCTTGCAGAAGTTCACCATCTCCTGGTAAATCCGGGAGAACGTCGACTCGGGGTTGACGGCCTTGGTGTCCTTTGGACGACCGTCCGCTCCCCACATCTTGCCGCCGGCGCGAATCATCGCGGGCATGGAGGCGTCGACGATGACGTCGCTGGGTGAATGGAAGTTCGAGATGCCGCGGGCGGAGTCGACCATCGCGAGCTCCGGACGGGTCTCGTGGCACTTGTGGAGGTCTTCGATGATCTCGTCGCGCTTGGACGCCGGGAGGGTCTCGATCTTGGTGTACAGGTCCGAGAGGCCGTTGTTGACGTTGACGCCCAGCTCCTCGAAGAGCTCGTTGTGCTTGGCGAACGCGTCCTTGTAGAACACGCGCACAGCGTGGCCGAACACGATGGGGTGCGAGACCCGCATCATGGTCGCCTTGACGTGCAGGGAGAACATGACGCCGGTGTCGTAGGCGTCCTGCATCTCGTGCTCGTAGAAATCGAGGAGCGCCTTCTTGCTCATGAACATCGAGTCGATGACGTCACCGTCGGTGAGCGAGACCGTCTCCTTGAGCACGATCGGCTCGCCGTCGGCGGGCAGCAGCTCCATCTTGATCTCACGGTCACCGTCGACGACCGTCGACTTCTCGCCGTGGTAGAAATCGCCCTCGCGCATGTGCGCGACATGGGTGCGCGACGCCATCGACCACTCGGTCATGCTGTGCGGGTGCTTCCGGGCGAATTCCTTGACGGCCTTCGGGGCACGACGGTCCGAGTTGCCTTCACGCAGAACGGGATTGACCGCGCTGCCGAGGCACTTGGTGTAACGCTCGCGGATCTCGCGCTCTTCGTCGGTCTTGGGATTGCCGGGGAAGTCGGGGATCGCGTAGCCCTTGTCCTGCAGTTCCTTGATGGCAGCGAGCAGCTGCGGAACCGAGGCGCTGATGTTGGGCAGCTTGATGATGTTGGTCTCGGGCAGCTGCGTCAGCTTGCCGAGCTCGGCGAGGTTGTCGGTCACTCGCTGGTCTTCGTTGAGGTAGTCGGGGAACTCGGCGAGGATGCGGTTGGCAACGGAGATGTCACTCGACTCGACGTTGATCTCGGCCGCGCTGGCGAAAGAACGTATGACCGGCAGAAACGCGTGAGTCGCCAGCATGGGCGCCTCGTCGGTCAGGGTGTAGATGATGGTCGGCTTCTTCGCAGTCATGTTTCGCCTTTGCCTCAGTTTCAACGTCGTCTTTTGGATGCGTCCACCGTCGACTTTAATCTTTGAACCCGCCGCTGTGCGTGCCAGTGGGGTATCACTCCATCGGCGGTTCCAAGTTACCGACCGGTAGGGCGCTCAAAGGTTTTCGCCGCCCACCCCTGCCCCGCCTCTGACCACCGTCGGAGCATCCGATTTGCCCGGATCGGAACAACGGACCCCTCCCCGACCGTTGAACCGAATATGACGACCTACAAAACTGTCAATCCTGCCGACGGCACAACTGTCAAGGAATTCGAAACTCTCGATGCGGCCGGCGTCGAGCGCGCACTGGCCGACGCACACGCCGGTTTCCAGACGTGGCGCAAGACCTCACCGAAGCACCGCGCCGAAATTCTGCACAAGGTCGCCGATCTCTACACAGAACGTTCGGACGAACTGGCGCGGGCCATCTCGCTCGAAATGGGCAAGCCGCTCACCGAATCCCAGGGTGAGGTGGAGCTGTCGTCGAACATCTACCGCTACTACGCCGACAACGGTCCCGCGCTGCTCGAGGACGAGAAGCTCGACGTCCCCGGCGCGGAAGACACTGTGCTGCAGCGCAAGCCGGTGGGCGCGCTCGTCGGCGTCATGCCATGGAACTTCCCGTACTACCAGGTGGCCCGGTTCGCAGGCCCGAACCTGATGGTGGGCAACACGATTCTGCTCAAGCACGCACCGAACTGCCCGCAGTCGGCTCTGCTGATGGAGGAGATCTTCCAACAGGCCGGACTCCCCCAGGACGCGTACATCAACATCTTCGCGACCAACGAGCAGATCGCCGAGATGATCGCCGACCCACGCGTGCAGGGTGTCTCGCTCACCGGTAGCGAGCGGGCCGGAACCTCGGTCGCCGAAACCGCCGGACGCAACCTCAAGAAGGTCGTGCTCGAACTCGGCGGCTCGGACGTGTTCATCATGCTCGACTCCGACGACATGGACGCCACCGTCGAATCCGCAACCCGGGCGCGTCTGTCCAACGCAGGCCAGGCGTGCAACGCCGCCAAGCGCATCCTCGTCGCCGAGGAGTTCTACGACGACTTCGTCACCAAGCTGACCGCATCGTTCGAGGCAGTGCAGACGGGCGATCCGTTGGACGCGAACACCACTCTCGGCCCGCTGTCGTCGCAGACCGCCGCCGACACGTTGATCGAGCAGATCGACGACGCCGTCGCCAAGGGCGCAACTCTGCTGACCGGCGGCAAGAAGATCGACGGACCGGGTGCATTCGTGCAGCCGACGCTGCTCACCGACGTCACCCCGGACATGCGTGCGTACAGCGAAGAGCTGTTCGGACCGGCAGCGGTGATCTACAAGGTCGAAAGCCCGCAGCAGGCAATCGAATTGGCGAACTCCTCGGCCTACGGCCTGAGCGGCTCGGTGTGGAGCGCCGACCTGGACAAGGCCCGTGACGTGGCCGAGCAGCTCGAAGTGGGCATGGCTTTCGTCAACGAGCACGGCACTACGCTCCCCGGCCTGCCGTTCGGCGGCGTCAAGCGCTCCGGCGTCGGCCGCGAGCTGGGACCGTGGGGCATGGACGAGTTCGTGAACAAGAAGCTCGTGCGCGTCTCCGCGAAGTAGTTCCTGTCGGCATGGCTCCCCGGGCAGTTGCCCGGGGAGCTTTGTCGTGCTGCGGCCATACTGTCTCGATGATCGTCGAACATGCCTTGTTGCACATCGTCCCCGATCGAACCGACGAATTCGAGGCCGCGTTCGCCGACGCGAAGTCGATCATCTCCGCGATGCCGGGGTTCGTGAATCTGACGCTGTCGCGGGGCATCGAGCAGCCGCATGTCTATCTGCTGCTGGTGGAATGGGAACGCCTCGAAGACCACACCGAGGGCTTCAGGCAGTCCGACGAGTACCAGGAGTGGAAGACGCTGCTGCATCATTTCTACGACCCCTTCCCCGTCGTCGAGCATTTCGCTCCGAGGCTCAGGGCGTAGGAGATAAGTTCGATTCTCGTCCCCATCGTCGTTTCGAGGAGTCACCCGTGGCCAATGCTTCGTCGTTCGTATCCAAGCAGGACGACACCGAGATCAGTACCTACATCTGGGCGACGTCCGCCGACCCGGCTCGCGGCGTCGTACAGATCGCGCACGGACTCGCCGAGCACGGCAGCCGCTACGCCCGCTTCGCCGCAGCGCTGAACGACGCCGGATTCCACGTCGTCGCGTCCGATCATCGCGGCCACGGAGAGTCGATCGTCGACACCCCCGGCGATTTCGGTGCCGCCGCGTTCGCAGGTTTGTGGGCCGACATCGAGCAGTTGGGCGAGTCGTTGCTGAACGAATATCCCGACCTGCCACTGTTCCTGTTCGCGCATTCCATGGGATCGTTTGCCGCGCAGCATGTTCTGATCGAACGATCCGATCTGTACGAGGGTGTGGTGCTGTCGGGCTCGACCACGCTGAACATCCTCGCCGCCGGAATGGCCGACGCGCCAGCCGGTGACCTGAGCGTGTTCAACGCCGCCTTCGAGCACCGCACCGGATACGAGTGGCTCTCCCGCGACGAGGCCGAAGTGGACGCCTACGTCGCCGACCCGCTGTGCGGCTTCGACCTCCCGGAGTCGACGGTCCCCGCGTTGTTCGGTGAGGCCGACAAGCTCGCCGACCCGCACAACCTCGAGCAGATCCGTTCCGATCTCCCGCTGCTAATCACCTCGGGAACCGACGACCCGCTCGCCGGGGGCGGACAGTTGATCGAAACCCTCGCTGCCCGGTACCGCGAGGCCGGGATGAGCGACGTCACCGTCACCCTCTACCCCGGTGCCCGCCACGAGATCCTCAACGAGACCAACCGGGACGAGGTCACCGCGAACATCATCGGCTGGCTCACCGACCGCGCCGGATAGACCTACCGCTTTCGCAGCTGCACGGGCTGCCCGTCCTCCGGGAAGGGCAGCGACGTGAAGTTCAGCGGCGCAACGTAATCCGGGTCGACCGACCAGTCGAACCGCAGCAGCAGATGATGCATGATCGTCTTGATCTCCGCGCCGGCGAAGAACATCCCGATGCACTTGTGCACGCCTCCGCCGAACGGCTCCCACGCGTAGCGGTGCACCTTGTCCTCCCGGCGGTCGTCGGCGAACCGGCCGGGATCGAATTTCTCCGGGTTCGGCCAGTACTCGGCCATGTGATGCGTGAAGTGCGGGGCGACCGACGCATACGTCCCCGCGGGGACGAACTTGCCCTGCACCTCGGTGTCCTTGACCGCGCGGCGCGCCACCACCGGCGTGGGCGAGACCAAACGCAAGCATTCCTTCATCACCAGATCGACGCTGTGCAGTTCGTCGAGTTGCGCGAGCGTCGGCGCATCGGTACCGAGCGCCTCGGACTCGGCACGGCACTTGTCCTGCCACTGCGGATGCTGACCGAGGTACTGCATCATCGTCGACAGCGTGATCGTCGACGTGTCGTGCGCGGCCATCAGCAGGAAGATCATGTGGTCGATCACTTCGTCGTCGGAGAAGCGTTCGCCGTCGTTCCCCTCGATGTGACACAGAACCGAGAACAGGTCGTCGGTCTCGGTGGCACGCCGGGACGGAAGGTACCGCCGGAAGAACTCCTCGAGCATGGCGCGGCCGTCGAGACCGCGCTTCCACCGAGTTCCGGGAACACGAAAGCGCACAATGGATGTCGCCGCCTGAACGCACGCCACGAAACTGCAGTTCAGCTCGGCGATCTCGGCATCGGTGCTGCCCTCTGCGCCGCCCATGAAGATGCTCGTTGCCACCTCCAGGGTCAACGCCTTGAGCGCCGGGTAGACCTGAACGTCGCGCCCGCCTTGCCACGCGTCCAAACCTGTTGCTGTGACAGGATTCAACGCCTCGACGGATTTGGTGAGCCGGTCCCTGGTGAAGGCCTGCTGCATGATCCGTCGGTGCTTCAGATGCTCCTCGGAGTCGAGCAACATCAATCCGCCGTGAAAGAACGGGCCGATCAGCAGGGACCAGCCGTCACCGTTCGCAAACGCCTTGTCGGCGTTCTGCAACACCTCTTGGCATGCGTCCGGCCCCAGAACGGTGATCCACTTCTGACCGGCCATCGTCAGCCACGACACCTCGCCGTACTTCTCCCACCGACTCCCGAGCAGCTTCAGGGGGTCTCGGATGTACTCGAGCGTGTGCCCGACGACGGGCATACCGCCGTCGCCGTATACCGGTTGGAGCGTTGAATCAGCAGGTGGAGCAGCCAGAGCACGTGCCATTGTCGACCTCCGTCAATCTGACAGAGCGTCCTGTCAGATTGATGTAGTCTGCGTCACACCTGCTCCCTCTGTCAAGATCTACGCATGGCTTCCACGCGCCGCTACAACGGCATGAGCGCAGACGATCGCACCGCCGACCGCCGCGCACGGTTGCTCGAAGCCGGACTCGAAGTGTTCTCGACGGCCGGTGCCCAGAACACGACCATGACCGCGATCTGCGCGGAGGCGAAGCTGACCGAGCGGTACTTCTACCAGAACTTCTCCAGCAAAGAGGATGTGCTCGAGAAAGTGGTGGAGTCGGTATCCGACGAGATCCGGGCCGCTGCCCTGGACGCGCTGCACTCCCCCGCCCCCACCGTCGAGGACCAGGTACACAACGCCATCGCCGCGTTCGTCGGCGTTCTCACCGACGACCGACGCAAGGGCCGCGTCGCGATGATCGAGTCGCTGGCCGTCGACTCACTGCGGGACTATAGACGACAGTCCATGCGCGCCTTCGCCCATCTGGTCGCCGAGCAGTCACGCGAGCTGTTCGGCGAACAGGCCTGGCCGCAGCCACAATCGGAAATCAACGGCCTGCTGTTCATCGGCGGACTCGCCGAATTGGTCATCGCGTGGTTGAACGACGAGATAGCCGTCACGCCAGCGGATATCGTCGACGCCGCCACCCGCCACTTCGTCGCGACGGCACACCGCTGAGGTGCCTTCGGCAGTGGCGCGGTTATGTGCCCCCTGAGGCACTTACCCGCACCACTGCGCCGGAGGCGCACCCCTATCGGTCGAAGTGCGCCTTCGCGATCTGACCGTGGACGCCGACCGTCTTGTCGACCACCTGCGAGACGGTGAAGTTCGCGGCCGCGGAGAGGTACGCGTAGGCCGTCGCCCGGTCCATGCCGAGGTCGGTCTCGAGGAAGTCGAGCGCGTTGACCACGGCCCGACGCATGGCAGCGTTCAGGTCCGAACTCTGGCCGCCGACGGCACCGTCCGGGTCGGACAGGCCGATCGGAATCCACGAGTCCTCGTTCTCGGCAAAGGGATACGAGTACGCGACGGACGGGGCATCACCGCTGCCCGCCTTGCAGACGGTGAGGCGGAAGGTGCCGCGCAGTGAACCTTCCATCGCGGTCAGTGCCACCTCCCCGTCGCCCATCGCCATGTGCGGATCGCCGACGTAGAACAACGCACCCTCCGCGAACACCGGGAGATAGAACGTCGATCCGACACCGAGCAAACCGACATCGATGTTGCCGCCGCCGAGCGTCGGCGGAATCGAGTTCGCGTTGGGTGACGTCAGACCCGGGTCGCTGGCGAACGCGACGCCCATCATGCCCATGAACGGACGCAGCGGAAACCGCACCGCCGCATCGCCATAGCGCATCACACCCTGCCCGTCCTCGACGGCGGTGAAGGTCGAGACGTTGCCGTACTGCGTCGGATCACCCGACGGCCTGCCATCGCTGCCGATCGGCGGCATCACCTCGTCCAGGCTGATACCTGCGGGTGCCTCACCGGACGCGGTCACCGCCAGAGAACCCTTGCCGTGCCGACTCGACACCACGCCGTACGGCACGCGGGGAATCGCCTCGAGCGTCTCGATCTTGAGCACATCACCACGCTGCGCACCTTCGACGAACACCGGGCCCGTCACCACGTGCGGACCGTCGACGTCGAAGTTGCGGACCGTCCGGTCGTACCCGCCGGCGATGTCGATGGCGTCCTGCAGCACATCGGATTCGGATACACCTTTGCCGCCGAAGAACTCGACGGGATCGCGGCCCTGGTCCTCGAGAATGCCCTCGTGACTGAGCGCATCGATGGTCACCGTCTCACCGGACTTCATCTGCAGCACCGATTCGGACTCGACCGTCGGGACGTACCCCCACAGAACCTTGTCGACTTCGGAACTCAGGTAGTGATCGCCGGAGATGTCGCCCGCGCCGGGCTGAAGAATCCCGACCGGTGCCGGCGCCGACGAACTCGCGGCGGCGGTGCTCGTCGACGAAGACGTCGAACAGGCTGCCGTTCCGGCGATTCCGACGCCCGCGCCCAGCGCGGCCACCGCCTGAATGAATCCGCGACGTCCGATCCCCTTGGTGATCGTCTCCGCTGCCTGCTCCGCCATCGACCGCGCCATGATGCCTCCTGAATTGTCCGAAACCCGAACGTAGACCGGAGGTGTTTCTCGGCAGTTACGATCACGCGTCGCCCCAATTGCTCAGCTGGGGTCGCTGCCGCCGATTGCTGACCACCAGATGGCGGTGATAGCAGCCAACAGACTCACTGCCACGAACTCGGCGAATCCGCCTCCGTCGACGACGAGCCACAGCAATCCGATGATCGGACCTGCCACCGCGGCGGGGGCGTCGAGCATGATCCGACGCCGCAGCGACCCGAAGCGATCACTGCGGGTGAGCAGGTCGAAATCGTTGAGACGAGGGGCATCGAGGGGTGTGCCGGGAGGCAACGAACTACAACGCCGCCCCGACGGCAGCGCCACAATTCCGGGTTCGATGACGAAGGCGCGCCGCCCGAGAATCGACCTACTCGCGCGCGCGTCGGCGTCCGGGACGATCGTCAGAAGCCCGGTGTGGAAGTAGACGGGGTACCAGGCCCGCCCACCGTTCTCGTGTACTTCCAGGTATCCGCGAGAACGCATACGGTGTTGAAATCGCACTCGCCGCACGGTGGTCGAGGTGATCATCGACCTCCCGGCCAGCACTGCGCACGCTGTCGACCAGCCCGTCCAGACGAGGACGATCAGGGCCACGAACACGCTCAGTGGCGCAATGACGACAGCGGTCGATGCCGCGACAACCAGAGTGATCGCCGCGGCACCGACCGGATATCCGAGACCGTGAACTATTTCAGGAACCCGACCTTCGAGTAGTCGAGATCGCCGAATCCCGGAGCTCCGAAGTTCGCGAGATTGGACTTCGTGGCATAGGTCGATGGCCGCTGGAACATGGTCAGGCTGTGGCCCTCGGCCCAGATTGCTTCGTCTGCCTTGTTGTAGTCGGCGATTCGTGCGTCGTCGTCCAGTTCTGCGGCGGCGTCGTCGAGCAGTCCGTTGATTTCCTCGGAACCGACCTGGCCGTAGTTCTGCAACGTGCTGCCGGGCGTGAGCCGGAAGATGCCGTCACTGCTCGAGGAGTACGGCGTTCCCTCCCAAGTGAAGTGGGTGACATCGAATGCGCCGACCAGAATGTACTTCTCGAAGAAGTCATCCGACGGCACCGATTGGATGATGAGATTGGCGCCGACGGCCTTGAGGTTCTGCTGGATGATCTGCGCTTCCTGCGTCGCATTGGGGGTATCGGCCGGAATGATGTCCTGCAGATCGAGCTGCTTGCCGTCCTTGGATCGGAACTCCCCGTTCATCGTCCAACCGGCCGCGTCGAGTTCGGCCTTCGCCTTTTCGGGGTCGAAGGTGATATCGCCGTTGTTGGCCTGGTAGCCCTTCTGCCCGTCCACGTAGATGTGGTTGTTCAGGACAGTCGGGCTCGAGGTGATCTGACCGAGCTGTGACGTCGCCAGGTAGTCACGATCGATCGCCTTCA
Organism: Rhodococcus sp. 14-1411-2a; assembly: GCF_002259485.1. GTDB lineage: Bacteria > Actinomycetota > Actinomycetes > Mycobacteriales > Mycobacteriaceae > Rhodococcoides. The sequence goes on along the minus strand of NZ_NPGA01000018.1, from coordinate 63,817 downwards.
TCAACGCCACGCGCACTGCCTTGTCCGAGGTGATGCGCCCCGGGGCTCCGTTGAAGTCGAAGTGCCGGTACTGCGGGCCCAGGCTCTGACGCAGGTCGACATTCGGGATACCGCGGGCAACCTTGAAAGCATCCGCACTGCTGCCCAATTCGAAGTAGTCGATCTCGCCACTCTGCAACGCACCGATAGATGCCGTCGTATCCAGCGGCAGGTACGTGATGGTGTCCAGCACCGCTGGGTTCTCACCCCACCAGTCCGGGTTGCGCTCGGCAACGATGCGTTTGCCGCCGGGCTCGATCGTGCGGATGCGGAACGGGCCGGCGGTGGCAGGCATGGTCTCGACCGAACCGGTGTTGAACGCCTCGACACTGTTCACGGACTCCGCGGGCATCAGCGGCGAAAACAGGGAGCGCCAGTCTGCGAACTTCTCGGCAAACGTCAGGGTCACCTGCTGGTCGTTCTCACCGCGCACAACGGATTCCACCTTGTCCCAGCCCGCGGTGCTGGACGCCTCGTAAGCCGGGTCCTTGCCGCTGTTCGCAGTCCATGTGGCCACGAGGTCGGTGTAGTCCAGCGGCCTCCCGCTGCTCCACTTGGCCTTGGGATTGATGTTGTAGGTGATCACCTGCTTACCGTCGACCTCGGACTCGGTGATGTCGGTGAAAAAATCCGTCGCCGTCGCGAGGCTTGCGTCCGCAGCAGCCTTGAACGCCGTAGGCATCAACGCGGCGTAGTACCGCGCAGCGTCGACTGTGGTGCCGTCGATTTGGTAGTAGTTGTAGTTGGTCGGCACCTGCGAGAGCGGGAAGTTCATGTTTCCGCCCTGCTGCAAGTCACTGATCGGATGCGGATTGATCTGCGCTCCACTCTCGAAGGACGCAGGCGCGTCGGCGTTGGGCCCGGTATCCCCCGAGCTGCACCCCGCCACCAGTCCCACAGTGGTCACGGCCACCGCGATCGGGACCAGTGCCCGAAATAGCTTGGCTCTCATCAATTCACCTTTCTCAGTGTGCACGTAAACTGCAGGGTCAGATGGCGTCGGCCAGTGCTGCGGCCTCGGCGATTCGGGCTCGTTGGAGCACGGGATCGGGGATGGGGATGGCTTTCAGGAGAGCCCGTGTGTACGGGTCCTCGGGTGCGTCGAAGATCTGCGCCGTCGGGCCCTTCTCCACGAACACCCCGTTGCGCATCACAGCCACTTCGTCGGCGAGATGACGCACCACCGACAGGTCGTGCGAGACGAACAGATACGCCAGACCCAGCTCCTCCTGCAGATCCTGGAGCAGGTTCAGCACGCCCGCCTGGATCGACACGTCGAGCGCGGACACCGGCTCGTCGAGCACCAGGATCGACGGTTTGAGCGCCAAAGCCCGTGCAATGCCGACACGTTGACGCTGCCCGCCGGAGAACTGGGTGGGATACCGATCGGCGAGCTCGGGACGCATTCCGACGGTGGCCATCAGTTCCCGAACCCGGCGGGTGCGCTCGTCGACCGGCACGCCGTTGATCTTCAACGGCTCGGCGATGATCTCCCCCACCGGCATTCGCGGATCGAGCGATCCCATCGGGTCCTGGAACACGATCTGGATGTGCGCGCGCAGCTTTCGTTGCTCGGCTCGGCTCAGGCCGTAAGGCTCGACTCCGTTGATTCTGATCGAGCCCTGCTGCGGCTTCACGAACTCCATGATCTCGAGCAGGGTCGTCGACTTGCCGCAGCCCGATTCGCCGACGATCGCCAAGGTGGACCCTGCGTGGACATCGAAGCTGATGCCCTGCACCGCAGGCACTTCCCCGGCCCGACGCCGCAGTACCGAGCCCTTGAACACCGGGTAGCTCTTGTGCAGATCGGTCACCGACAGCACCGGAGCGTCCTTCGAAACCGTCACCACCAACTCCGCTGGGGCCTCCGACCGTGGGGCACCCTCGAACTCCGTCTCCACAGATTCTGCCGTGGCGGCATCGATCCGAATGCACGCAGCATCATGGCTCGGTGAGACCTCGATCAACTGGGGTTCGCCTGCGTCGCACGCGTCGGTGTGCAACGGGCACCGCGGACCGAAGGGGCATCCCGTCGGCAGGTTGACCAGAGCCGGCGGGGTGCCCTCGATCGGCACGAGCCGCTCCTGGGCCGGCCGGTCGGGGCGAGGAACCGATCCGAGCAGCCCGACGGTGTACGGCATCGACGGATGCGCATAGAGCTCGTCCACGGGCGCGGTCTCGACTGCGCGACCGGCGTACATCACCATGGCCCGATCGGCCACGCCGGCAACGACTCCCAGGTCATGGGTGATGAACACGACCCCGGCCCCGGTTACGTCCCGCGCGGTACGGAGCAGATCCAGAATCTGGGCCTGGATTGTGACGTCGAGGGCCGTGGTGGGCTCGTCGGCGATGATGAGGTCGGGGTCGTTGGCGATGGCCATCGCGATGACGACGCGTTGGCGCATGCCACCGGAGAACTCGTGCGGGTACGACCTGGCCCGTGTCTTCGGATCGACGATACCGACCAGATCCAACAACTCGAGCGCACGCTCGTGCACCTTCGCTTTGCTCAGCGATGGATTGTGTACCGAGATCGCTTCGGAGATCTGGTCACCGATGCGGTAGATGGGCGTCAGTGCAGTCAGCGGGTCCTGCGAGATCATGGCCACCGAACGTCCGCGCTCGCGGGACATCTCGCGGTCGGACAGGCCAAGCAGCTGACGGCCGTTCAGTTCTATGGATCCGGTGACCCGGGCGGTCTGCGGGAGAAGTCCCATGACGGCGAGGGACGACACCGACTTTCCTGAGCCGGACTCGCCGACGATGGCCAACACCTCACCCTTGTCGACCTGGTAGTCCAAGCCCCGGACTGCGGTGACGCGCCCCTCCTCACTGGGGAAACTGACCTCGAGCCCGCTGACCTTCAACACCGGCACAATCTCAGCCACGTGCCTGTCCCCTCGTCGAGTTCGGATCGAATGCATCGCGCAGGCCGTCGCCGACGAAGTTGGTGGCCAGCACGATCAACACCAGTGCGCCACAGCAGAACGCGAACAACCACGGATACGTCAACGCGGACGACGTGCCGTCGGCGATCAGCGTGCCGAGCGAGACGTCGGGTCGCTGGACACCGAAGCCGAAGTAGCTCAGGGACGCCTCACCGATGATGGCGATACCCACGTTGAGCGTGACGTCGACGATGAGTATCGAGGCCATCGACGGCAGCACGTGCTTGCCGATGACACTCGCCGGCGTTGCGCCCATGTACTTTGCGGCGCGGATGAATTCGCGCTCACGCAATGACCTCGTCATCGCTCGGATGATGCGCGAGGTGATCATCCACGCGAAGGCCGCAAGTAGCAGCACCAGAATGAAGAAGCTCTTGTCGCGGAACAGCGGTGAGCAGATGGCGATGACCAGGAAGCTCGGGACGACGAGCAGGACATCGGCAACCCACATCAGGGCGCGGTCCGTCCAGCCGCCGAAGTATCCCGCCACCGCGCCGACGACGCCGGCGAGCACGGTGGAGATCAACGCGACGAGCATGCCGATGATCAGCGACTTCTGCAATCCTCGCAGCGTCTGAGCGAGGACGTCCTGCCCGATCTGGTTGGTGCCGAACCAATGCCGCGTGGTCGGCGGAGAGTTCAACGCGTACGCGTCGAGTTCCTCGTAGGTGAAGGGGATGAAGTGTGGAAGCACGAACGCGCCGACGAACATCACCACCAACACCAGAATGCCTACCAGGGCCGGCCTGTTGCGCAGGAACCGACGCAGCACCAGTCGACGGCGGGTGATCGGGGCCGTCGTCCCGCCCTGGCCGTCCACCGCAGCGATCTCGGGAACCACAGGTGTTGCCATCGCCGATCCTTTCCTCGATCGAAGTGGTGGGTCAGTCCGCGTAGCGAACGCGCGGATCCAGTGCGGCAGTGAAGATATCGGTCAGCATTCCGGAGACGAGGACGGAGAGCGCGGTGAAGAGCGAGACCGCGAGCGTGATGTTGATGTCCTGGCTGGTGATGCCGTAGATCAGCCAGTCCCCCATGCCGTACCAACCGAACACGCGCTCGGTGAAGGTGGCTCCGGTGATCACCGCGCCCATACCGAACGCGAACAACGTGGCCATCGGAATGAGCGCAGTACGGAAGCCGTGCTTGAAGATCGCGCGGCCGCGGGTGAGCCCCTTGCCGCGGGCGGTGCGAATGTAGTCCATGTTCAGCTCGTCGAGCATGGAACTGCGCATGTAGCGGCTGTAGCCACCGATGGTGAACAGCATCAGCACGACGGTGGGTAGCAGCAGATGCTGTGCACGGTCGACGATTTCGTTCATCAGGCCTGGCGCGAGCGTTGTCGACGTCTCGCCGGTGTACTGGAAGAACTGACTCCCCGTGCTCTGATTGACCTGAACTGCAAGGTATTTGAGCACCGGAGCAAGCACCAGAATCGGCGTACTGATCAAAACGAACGTCACGACAGTCGCGACGTGATCGAAGATTTTGTACTGCCGGACGGCACCGTACGCACCGATCAAGGTGCCGAGCACCGCACCGAGGACAGTGCCGAGCACTACCAGCCGCAGCGAGACGAGGATGCGACGCCACAACTCGTCGTTGACCGAACCGGCAGCGATCGTCTGCCCGAAATCACCGTGCAGCACCGCCCACAGCCACTTCAGGTAACGCAGCACCGGATTGTCGTCGAGGTGCAGAGCCGCGCGCTTGGCGGCCAGCACCGCCTCGGAGGGCGGCGGGTTACGGCTGAGCAGATTGGACAGCGGATCGAACGTGAGCGACGCCAGAAGGTAGGTCAGAAACGTCGCGATGAGCAGCAGTACGACGTAGTTCAGCAACCTCCGCGCAAGATAACCGCCCACGCGCAACCACCTTCCATCGAGCACCACGGCGGTGCCCACTGGCACTGCTCTCGGCATTGTTCACACCGCGTGTTTCCTGCTTGTTTCGTTAGCGGTAGAAACAGACATTCCACAACATAGCACCAGAAATTTGCCGTTCGTTCATGGAAGAGAAAATACTTCTACGGAACGGACAAACCGGAAATTGCGGTGTCGGAACATATTTGGAGACAGCCACCGGTACAGGCGCACCAATTCCGACAATATGGACAAGGCGCGGAATAGGTGCTCTCCACTCGCATCGGTAGATTCACGTTCATGACCGCAGCTGCCACCCCCGACGGATTCGCCTTCGAACGATTCGACGTCACCGACGCCGGATCCATCGCCACGGTCTTCGCGGCCAAGGAACACCGAGCCGGGCTCTACGTTCTGCACTTCACCGACGGCTCGGCCTACTCGGGCTACGCAGATTCGGTCGCCGCGCGGTTCGCCGCGGACCTCGACGTGTGGACCGACATCGAGGCACTCGATTTCGCGGCCGGAACTGCAGATCAGCTGGAGCACCTGCAGGAGCTCGTGTCGCGCCTGACCCGCCTCCGCGAACGCCCTTCCGATCCTGGCGCGATCGGCGAAGCACCGAGCGCGAAATCCGCACTGCCGAAAGAAAGAGCCAAGCGGGCGACGTTGCTCGACACGGCAGTCGGCAAGGCACGCAAGCAGTTCTGGGAACTGTCCGACCACATCGCGTACCCCGCCATCCGCAGCATCGTGGCCGACTACATCAATTCCTCGATCCCCGACCCGGCGAACACCGAGAAGTATCTGTGGCAGATCGCTGCCCTGTCCGACGATATCGCCGAGACCGGTCCGCGACGCTTGGTGACGCTGACGTGCGGCGGCTTCGAGACGCTCCGCGTCGACGAGATCGTGCACGACGACGACACCATAGAACTCGACCTGCGCATCAACACCAACGTTCCGCGCGACCGCACCGACGAGCAGCTCGAGGTCTCCAACGAGACGGTCAGCGCAGGACGCGGTCCGCACCGGGACGAACGCGTGTGGTCGTGGTCGATCGACCTCGGCGCACTGCTGGAAGAAGACGTGGACGTCGACCTCGGCATCGACGACGACACGTTCGACGACCTCGCTTACGGTCTCAACGCCCGTTTGATGCGATCCGGAAACTCAACGGGCGCAGCATCACACAACCACGACCTCGCGTCCGACCTGCTCGCCGAGGCATACCGGCAGCTGTTCGAGACCGAGTGACCGATCGGCTGTGGTACGTCTCGTACGGGTCCAACCTGCTGCGCGAGAGGTTCCATACCTACCTGACCGGGTCCGACGAGCGCTCCGAATTCGGTGCGCACCCACCGGCACCCACTGCGTCACCACCCGCCGAAGAACGATGGCTGTGGATCGATCATGCGCTGTATTTCGCGGGAGTCTCCCGGCGCTGGACCGGAGCATCCGCATTCGTCTCTACGACGGTCGATCCGGCGAATCGCTCTGTAGGGCGCGGATATCTGATCGAGCGAGCCCAGTTCGCTCATCTGGCCGCGGTCGAGAACGTCGTCGCAGCCGTCGATATCGGGGCGACGGAGACGCTCGCCATCGGACAGTGGTCGCAGCTGACAGTGGACCGCGAGGGCGAGAGCTTCCGCGGGAAATACGATGCACTGCTACGGCTTCCGGACATCGACAGAAGGTCCGCCTTCACGCTGACCAGTTCGACCGTGCGCGAGCCCGGCGAACCGTCGAGCAGGTATCTCTCGACCATTCGCCGCGGACTGCTCGGCGCAGAACTCGATCTGGACGTCGACGCCTACCTGGAGGCAGCCATTCGACGATCCGCGGAGATCACTTCAGCGTGTCGAGGTTCGTCTTCAACAGCAGCACGTTGTAGTCCGACCACCGAGAAGCGGTGAAATACAGGTCTTTACCGCTCGACATCGGGTGAATGAACGGTGCGTAGATTCCGCCGGCCGTCTGATTGGCGTCGAGGATGGTCCTCGGCGCACTCCACGGACCCTCGGGATTGTCCGCAGTGCGAGCGACCAAGGTACGAGAATTCTCGTCCCCGTACATCATCACGTAGCGGCCGAGGTAGTCGTTCCACGCAACCGACATCTCACTGACCGGGCCCTTGACGATGGCGACCGTATCGCCGATGTTCTTCGACCACTGCTTCGTCGGGTCCGGATCCTGCGTCGAGTACTCGTACGCGTCGAGATTCTCGATGTCCGAAGGCGCGACCCGCGAGACGAAGGCGTCGCCGAATCGTCCGTTCGGAGTACCGAACTGGTACAGGTACTCGCCGTCGCGGCCCAGGACGTACGCACTCTGCTGGAACTTGCCCTGGCTTTCGTGGACGTTGGTGAAGCCGGGGATGGTGACACCCTTGTTGACGCGGATGGTCCTGGGATCCGTCGACCAATTCTGGCCGTTGTCAGTGGATTTCGCAGTCGCGGAGTAATTCGTGACCCAGCGCCCGGGTGTGCCCCAGCTCTGCACCGACATGTAGTTGATGTACTGGGTGTTGCCGATCGCGATGGCCGCCGTGGGGATGGTCGTGTCCTCGACGCTGGGTAGCTTTGCGCTCGAGATGATCTCGGCCGCATAGCGTGGGTTGTCGGCACGCACGACTGCACCGGAGGTGTTGTCCGCAGGATCGGCCGGACCGATCTCGATGCCCTGCGCCAAGTTCGTCGACGCCTTGTCCGAGCGGAAGAGCGCGTTGCTGCGCCACTGGGCATTGCCGGAGGAGCAGTCGCCGAACGTGTCACCGAACGCCATCAGGATCTGGCCGGCACCGTTGTCCCAGCTGATGCCGAGGTCGGTGCCCGACATCGCAAGGTCGTTGTAGGTGTTGTTCACACTTTGCGGACCGGTGACCCAAGCGATGCTCTGCGTGTTGCCGGTGATCCGAGGAAGCGGCCCTTGTGGACCCTGCGGGTTCTTACCCGACATGCCCGCGCTGCCCGACGACCCGAACAGCGGAGACGAGCCCGGCCCGCCGAGCCCACCGCACGGTTCGGCCGACACGGTGGGCGCAGTCAAAGCGCTGAGTCCGCTCACTGCCAGCGCCAGGACAGTCCCGACAGCGATCTGCCGACTACGTACACGCATAGACGAACCCACCGTTTCCCGTGTGACCCACGATACTGATGTGACTGATGGGACGAGTGTTACGCAAATCTATTGATCACGCAACAAATCGGACGTGTCGGTACTTGACAAAACGCCTACGGCGAGAATGACACTCGTGTGATTAGCCGGCAATCATGCGGGCGTGAGTGGTGTCCAGCGCGAGCAGCGCAGCGCCCTGCACGACGACGGCAGTGCCGTGACCCACGGCCTGGTCAGCGGTGATCCGGCCGCCGAACCGAGGCTTCCTGACGGCGATGTGCGCACCGGTCGCGATGTAGAGAACGTCGAGACCGGCATTGATCCACAGCAGCCGGCTCAAACTCGCGGCCGTCGGGGGCTTCGAGCTCAGCGCGCCTGCACCCGCGATCGCCAGATCGATCGCGCCCCACCCCGCCGTCTGCAACCCGAACGCCCGCCGGGCAGGCCACGACCCGCGCAACGCCAACACCGTTCCGGCGAGCACACTTCCACCGCCCCACACCGCGAGGCGACGGCCGAGCTGCTGGGCAACGATGGGCGCTTCGAGTGCTGTCATGCACTCCAGTGTGCCGCGCTCGAGGACGAAGCGGTTCGTAACGCGCGGTCGGTTGCGGCCGATCCCAAGAGCACCGGGTACTCGTGCTCGAAACGAACGGAGCCACCATGCTGAAGAAGGTCCTCGCCGGAGTCGCGCTGGTGATCGGCGGAGCGGTGCTTCTGGCGCCCACAGCCTCCGCAGCACCCGACGACAACCCGTTCGGACCCAAGGACTCGACCGCGAACTTCGTGAGCGCCTTCGACCCTGCGGCATACGGTGCAGCGAGCGCCACATCGTTGATCGCCAGCCCGTTCGGCACGAGCCGGCAGATCGATTGCTGGTCGTTTCACGCCCGCGGTTCGTGCTCCCAGAACGGCCGGGTCCTGACGGAGATCCGAATCCCGGCCGGATCGTCGGAATGGGACTACCGGACGCTCCACGTCTACAACCCGTTCTGATGATCGCCGGCCGCGTCCAGTGCGGACTGGCTCTCATCTCCCTCACCGGTTGCGCTGCAACGCAACCCGAGCAGACCATCGAGGCGGCGGTGAACGTTGCGCCGTCGTCGTTCCCGGCACCTCCTCCCTCCGTCGCACCCTCCGCCATCCCGACCCCGGACGAGGCGACGGCCATCTTCCGCACCGTCTTCGACTGGACCGCCGAGCGGTCCGACCGCGCCGACGCGCTCGGGGGATCTGCCGAGGAAAACGCCGCGGTCTTCGACAGCGGTGGGATCATGTCCGAGGCGTCGTTCGACCGCATCGACGTCGTCGCACCCGGCCAGGTCGAGGCGAGCGGAACGTCCGTCGGGCAAGTGTCCTCGATCGGCTTCGTTGTCTCCGAGGGCCGTTGGAAGCTGGAACGCTCGACAGCGTGCGCTGTCACCGGGGTCTGTTAGTCACCGCCCGAACGGATCAGAGTCGGATCCGGGCAGCCAACTGGTGCCGGGTCCGACCCATCCACGCGACTTGATCATCTTCTTCGCTGCGCGCTGATTGCGGCCGATCAGACGGTCGAGGTACAGGTGACCGGCCAGATGGTCGGACTCGTGCTGCAGACACCGCGCCAGGTAGCCGTGACCCTCGACCGTCACCGGACTGCCCTCCACATCGACACCGGTCACGCGGGCCCAGTCCGCACGGCCGGTCGGGTACCTCTCCCCCGGGACCGACAGACACCCCTCACCGTCCTCGGGGTCCGGCATCGTCTCCGGGATCGCCGATGTCTCGAGCACTGGATTGACCACGTGCCCGCGATGCCGGACTCCGCCGTCCTGCAGGTCGTAGACGAACACCGCACGCGGATCACCGACCTGGTTGGCGGCAAGACCGGCACCGTGCGCCGCTGTGTTGGTCTCGAACAGGTCCTCCACGAACGCGGCCAACTCCGCGTCGAACTCGGTGACGGGAGCGGCACAGGTCGTCAAACGAGGGTCGCCGGCAACGAGGATGGGTCGAATAGCCATGCGAGAAGGTTACTGTCGAAGCATGGCTCATTCCCGTCGCTCCCCCACGGCTCACCCCGCGGACAAGGTCTGCGCGTCGTGCGGACGGCGAATCGAATGGCGCAAGAAGTGGGAGAAGAACTGGGATGACATCAAGTACTGCAGCGACGCCTGCCGGCGGCACAAGGTGAGCACCACCGACAAGGAACTCGAAGACAAGATCCGTTCCCTGCTCGACGCCCGGTCCCGCGACTCCACCATCTGCCCTTCCGACGTCGCACGAGCCTTGTCCGACGACAATTGGCGGGAGTTGATGGAACCGGTTCGCCGCGCCGCCCGCCGGATGGTCGACGCGGGAGAAGTCGAGATCACCCAGAAAGGATCCGTCGTCGATCCGTCGACCGCGAAGGGGCCCATCCGCATCCGATGGACGCGCTGACCTGCGACACAGAAGTTGTCGGTGGCTGGGTATAGCTTTCGTGGTGTGAAGGCATGGGGGGATGTGTTCGGGCTCGGTGACCAGGATTTGGTCTCCGAGCTCGCTGGCGTGTCTTCCCTCGAAAACGAGCTCGCTGCAACGCGATTGACGCTGCTGGCGGAAATGGACCGCCGCGGTCTGGCCATGAAGCTCGGGTACTCGTCGGTCACCCGGTGGTACGCGCGATCGGTGCGTATCACCGACGGGTCCGCGGCCCGCCAGATGGAGCTGGGGCAGTGGCTCACCGACCGGCCCAACGTGTTGAACGCCCTCGCAGGTGGTGACATCCACGCCGCGCACGCCTCGGCGATCGCCGACGGCTACGCCACCGTGGTGGTCGCCGACCCCACCCTCGACGAACAACACCGCGACGCTGTCGTCGCCGAACTGCTCGAAACCGCCATACGCAGCACCGCCGGGCAAGTCGCCTCCCGCGCGCAGGCACTGGCGCATTCCGCGGCGGACGACGCCAGAGCCCGCCACGAGCAGGCAGAGAAGCAACGACAAGAACAGGAGCGGGAGCAAGAGCGGGACCGGGCGAGCCGAGCTGATGCAGGTGGCGCGGGTGATTCCGGCGGCACGGGTGACGCAGCTGGCTCGGGTGACGCAGGCGGCGCGGGTGACGCAGGCGGCTCGGGTGAGCCCGAACCTGCTCGGCCCGAACCTGTTCCAGCTGGACCGCCGCCCATACCGGTGTCGGAGAACCCGGAGTTGAACCGCTTCGATGTTCACCCGCTTGCCAGTGGCCGCTTCCAGATGGGCGGCAACGTCGACCGGCTCCTGGCCGAGAAGCTGCTCACCGCGCTGTCGGCGTTGACCGCGCCGCAGCCCGGCCCCGGTGGTGAACGCGATCCACGTGGTGCGTCGAAGCGGCGGGCCGATGCCCTCGATCGGATCCTCGACCGGCACCTGAGCGGTGGTGGCCGCGGATCGGCGGGCGGGTCGCGGGCATCGGTGCACCTGATCGTCCCGCTGCGTGACCTGCTCGCCGACCGCGGACACACGCAATCGAACAGCGCAACAACGGGTTCGACGGCCTCCGGTACCGGCGGCAACTCACGGACCGGTAGTGCCGACACGCGTCCCGACAATGCTGGCGGCGCTCACCACGTCAGCAAGAGCAGTGCCGGTTCCGATGCCAGTTCACCGACCGGCGATACCAACGGCGGTCCCGATCGTGGCACTGGTCGTCGGGTCAGCGAGAGCAATGCTGGTGCCGGCGGCAACTCACGGGCCGGTGATACCGAGGCCGGTCCCGATCGTGGCACTGGTCGTCGCGTCAGCGGGAGCAGTGCTGGTGCGGGCGACAGTTCACGGAACGGCGGTACCGACGCCGGTCCCGACGATGCTGGCGGCGGTCCCTACGCCAGCGAAAGCAATGCTGGTGCCGGCGGCAACTCACAGACCGGGTATGCCGTCACGCCTCCCCTTGCTCGCGCTGACGGCGGGCACCACGTGAGTGGGAGTGTCGGTGCCGGTTCACGGACCGGTGATACTCGCAGCGATCGTGACGGTCCCAGCGCTGGTGCCGGTGACCATCGCGGACAGAAATCGGCACCCGAGCGCGGTGATGCCGACTGGCCGTTCCACTTCGACTGGACCGGGCCGATGAGCCGCGCCTTCGCCGAACTTCTCACCTGCGACGCCGACCTCACCCCGGTCATCGTCGACCACCACGGCGTCCCCCTCGCCCTCGGCCGCACCACCAGACTCGCCAGCGACGACCAACGCATCGCCCTGACCATCCGCGACCGATGCTGCGTGATGTGCGGCCGCCCCGCACAGTGGTGCCAAGCCCACCACGTGAAGTTCTGGGAACACGGCGGCCGCACCGACCTGAACAACCTCGCGCTGGTCTGCGGAGAATGCCACCGCCTCGTCCACCACGGTGACTGGCAATTGCTCATGGGCGACGACGGACACCCCTACGCCATCCCACCCGAATCCATCGACCCCACACGACAACCCATCCCCAGCTACCACCGCCGAAAACGGCGCGCAGCATGACAACAGGTCAGCTGCGCAACTCACGCTTGAGCAATTTTCCGCTCTGATTGCGCGGCAATTCGTCGACGAAGGTGACGGTCTTGGGCACCTTGAACGGCGCTATCCGACCCTTCACGTGGTCGATCAACACCTGCGACGACAGCTCACTTCCGTCCTTGAGCACGACGACGGCCGTCACCGCCTCGATCCACTTGTCGTCGGGCGTCCCGATCACCGCGACCTCGGCGACCGCCGGATGGGTGTAGATCGCATCCTCCACCTCGCGGGACGCGACGAGGATGCCACCGGTGTTGATGACATCCTTGATCCGGTCGACCACGGTGATGAACCCCTCGGCGTCGCGTGTCACCAAATCACCGGAATGAAACCACCCATCCGAGAACGCATCTGCCGTCGCCTCCGGCTTGTCCCAGTAGCCGTCGCACAGCTGAGGAGAACGGTAGAGAATCTCACCGGGTTCGCCGTCCGGCACATCGTTGCCGTCGGCATCGACGACGCGGGTCTCGACGAAGAACACCGCACGTCCACACGACGCCGGCCGCGCCTCGTGCTCCTCGGGCTGCAATACCGTTGCCAATGGCCCGATCTCGGACTGCCCGAAGCAGTTGTAGAACTCGATGTCCGGGTACCGCTCACGCAGCCGAGTGAGAACTGTGACGGGCATGATCGAAGACCCGTACTGCGCCTTCTTCAACGACGAGAGATCGCGCGTCGCCAGATCGGGGTGATTGGCGAGCGGAACCCACACCGTCGGCGCCAGGAACAGAGACTTGATCTTCTCCGCTTCGATGCGGCGCAGGATCTCCGGAACGTCGGGCCTGCGCATCAAGCGGACCGTGGCACCCACCGACAGGTACGGCAGCATGAACACGTGCATCCCCGCCGAGTGGTACATCGGCATCACCAGAAGCGGGTCGTCGTCCTGGGTGAACCCGAGCGCGATGACGCACGAGACGTACTCCGCGACCAGTGCGCCGTGAGACATCATCGCGCCCTTGGGTTTCGACGTCGTCCCGGAGGTGTAGAGCAACTGAGCGAGGTCGGTCGCATCGGCGACGGGGTCGAGTTCGGAGCCGTCGCCGTCCGTGCCCAGCACGTCGGGAAGGGAGACCACGTGCTCGATGCTGAGCTCGCCGCGAACCGAATCGAGCGTGCCCGCCAACTCCGGGTCGACCAATACTGCCCGAGAACCCGATTGCTGCAACAGGTATTGCAATTCGTCGCCCACGAGCGCGTAGTTGATCGGGACGTGCACCAATCCGGCTCGCGCACAGGCGAGGAACGCGACGACGTACGCGTCGGAGTTGACGCCGTACGCCGCCAGGCGGTCGCCCTTGTTCAATCCCAACGCGATCAGCCGTCGAGCGGCGCGGGTGACCGCGGTATCGAGTTCTGCGTAGGTGTGACTGCGTCCCTCGAATGTAACGGCGAGGCGGTCGGGGAATTTCGCGGCCGACCGTCGCAGGACGCCGTCGACGGTGTTCACTCGTGTTCCGCTGCTCATCACCCGACGTTATAGGACGTCCAAGCATCTCGTGCCGTGTTTGGCTGCCCTCAGGGTTCGATCGATGCCATTGGGGCATGCGAGAACGCATGACAACGAAACAAGCCCTCGACAGCCTCGAATCTGCCTCGTTCCTCGACGGAGCGAGCAACGCGATCAACAGTGTCCTGAAACCCGCACTGGACGACACCGCCGTCGGCGCAGGTCTACGCGGCCGGTGGATCGGTCATCCCATCCACCCGGCTCTCGTCAACGTCACCATCGGAAGCTGGACGAGCGCCGTAGTCCTCGATCTGCTGAACCACCAGTCCAGGGCGAGCAAGCTCGTCATCTCCCTCGGGCTGGTGTCCGCGCCGGCAGCCATCGCCACCGGATGGGCCGATTGGTCGACGATGAACACCCGCCAGCGCCGCGTCGGGATGATCCACGCTGCGTCCAACGCGACCGGCGTCTTCCTCTTCCTCGGCTCCTACTTGCGGCGCCGGAAGCAGACCGATGGCATCGCCAAGGCCCTGGCCGCTGCCGGTCTGGCAACGGCGAGCGTCGGCGGTCTCATCGGAGGCCACCTCGCCTACAGCTCGACCGAGCAGGAACCAGCTCCGGCAGGCAAGCACAGCATCAGCCGGTAGATCAACAGTTGTTCGGCTCCCCGATCTTCACCGCGGACAGCAGTGCATCCCCCTCACCGATCAGAGTCCCTGCGGGCGGATCCTGCGCTACGACAATCCAGTTCGAGTCGTTGACCTGCATCCGGCTCGCACCGGACGCATCGACGCTCCGGGAGTAGAAGACACCTGCAGCCTGAATCGCATTCTGGGCAGTCTGCAGATTCATACACACGACCGGAGGCATTGCCACGAGGACCGGCTCTGCGGCGGGCGGTTCGGGCGCGGTGGTGTCCGGAAGGACAATCCTCTCGATCGACGTCGGCGCGGTCGTGGCTGGGGTCGTGGTCGCCTCCACGGTCACTGTCCGCACTTCGGTCCGGACCTCGGGCTCGGCGGAGTCCGTAGATCCGCAGCCTGCGAGGACGAACGCAGGAAGGGCGAGCACGATGGCCGATCGCACGCGGGAACGACTACTGCTCGTCATGAAAACCCTTCGACCGACCGATGGCCTGGCGCAACCGGTACCCATGGGAGATCGTCAGACCGGTAAGTCTGTTACTTCCCGTCCATCGGTGGCGTTTCCGTACACCGTACGGTAAGCTGCGTCGGCCCCGGGCGAACCAGCGTCGGGGGCGGCGAAAGGCGACCGAAGCGCACATGACCCAGGCCCAGCCGACGACACCAACTCAGCCATCCATCGACGAACTGTCCACCATCCTCGTTCGCGGAGCACGCGAGAACAATCTCCGCGACGTGAACCTCGACCTGCCCAAACGCTCGCTCGTCGTGTTCGCGGGCGTCTCCGGGTCGGGGAAGTCATCACTCGTCTTCGACACCATCGCTGCCGAAGCTCAACGGCAGATCAACTCGACGTTCACCGCGTTCGCGCAGACATTCCTTCCGTCCTACGGCCGTCCCGACGCCGATCTCATCGCGAACCTGTCGGCCGTCGTGATCGTCGACCAGAAGCGTCTGTTCGGCGGCCCGCGCTCGACCGTCGGCACCATCACCGACATCGGCGACTGGCTGCGCATGCTGTGGTCCCGCGGCGTCACCCCGACGATCGGGTTCGCGAACGCGTTCTCCTTCAACGACCCGGCCGGCATGTGCCTCGAGTGCGAGGGGCTCGGCGAGGCGAAGGTCGTGGACCTCGGCGAACTGGTGGACGAGTCGAAGTCCTTGCGCGAGGGGCCGTTCAAGCATCCGGACTTCGAGGTCGGCAAATGGCCGTATCGGGTGTTCGCCGACTCGGGCCTGTTCGATCTCGACGTCCCGATCGAGCAATACTCCGCCCGCGAGCGCCACATGTTCTTCGACGCGAAACCCGGCGAGTTCGAGGTACTGAACCCCGATGCCGTCATGAAGAGCTACGAGGGGATCGTGTCCCGGTTCAAGCGCAGCTACCTGGCCAAAGACGCCGACGCCCTGAAGGGCAAGGCCAAGCTCGCGTTCGAGCGCATCGTCACGCGCGGGGTCTGTGAATCCTGCGGCGGCTCCCGCTACAACGAGACCATCCGCGGCGCGACCCTCGAGGGCCTGTCTCTGCCGGACGCGTTCGCGATGCAGGTGTCCGAGCTCGCCGACCGTATCGACGGGTGGAAGATCGACGGCCTGGGCACCGTCACCGCCGAAATCGTCACGCAGCTGCGAAGACTCGTCGATCTCGGTCTCGGCTATCTGAGCCTGGACCGCGCGACGTCGTCGCTGTCGGGCGGTGAATCCCAGCGCATCAAGATGGTCCGCCACCTGGGAGCGACCCTGAACGACATGCTCTACGTCTTCGACGAACCGACCACGGGCCTGCACCCCCGCGACGTCCACCGGCTCGACGACATGTTGCGCGCGCTGCGCGACAAGGGCAACACCGTCCTCGTCGTCGAGCACGACCCCGAGGTCATGGCCATCGCCGACCGCATCGTCGAGATCGGCCCCGGCGCGGGAAAGGCCGGCGGCACAGTCGTGTTCGAGGGAACCTACGACGAGCTGCGCGACGCGGACACCAGGACCGGTGCCGCGTTGCGGCGCGAGGATGTCGTATTGCATACTCCCCGAACCCCTTCGGGCTGGCTGAGCATCACCGGAGCCAGCACCCACAATCTGCGCGACGTCAGCGTCGACATTCCGCTGGGAGTCCTGACCGCCGTCACCGGCGTCGCCGGTTCCGGGAAATCGAGTCTCATCCACGGTCACCTCCGTGAGGCCGCCCCGGACGCCGTCATCATCGACCAGGCACCCATCCGCGGATCGCGGCGCTCCTCCCCCGCGACGTACACCGGTCTGCTCGATCCGATCCGCGCGTACTTCGCCAAGAAGACCGGCCAACCGCCGTCGCTGTTCTCCCCCAACTCCGACGGCGCATGCCCCGACTGCCAGGGCAGCGGCGTCATCTTCACCGATCTCGGGTTCACCGACCCGGTGACGAGCACCTGCGAGACGTGCCAGGGCAGGCGATTTCGGTCGGGCGCGATCCGGCATACCGTCGATGGCGTCAGCATCGCCGACATCTTCGAGATGTCCGTCGAGGACGCCCAGGACTTCTTCGAGGTCAAGAAGATCCGCGACATCCTCCGCCGGTGCCGGGACGTCGGGCTCGGCTACCTCTCGCTCGGCCAGAACCTGTCGTCGCTCTCCGGCGGCGAGCGACAACGGCTCAAGCTCGCCACCGAACTGGTCGGTTCGTCGCCGGTGCTGGTCCTCGACGAGCCGACCACCGGCCTGCATCCGTCGGACGTGTCGAACCTGATCGCGCTGCTGTCCGGGATGGTCGACGAGGGCAGGTCGGTGATCGTCATCGAACACAACCTCGACGTCATCGCCGCTGCCGACTGGGTCATCGACCTCGGCCCCGACGGCGGGCACAACGGCGGTCTGATCACCTTCACCGGAACCGTCGACGAGTTGGTGGTCTCCGACACCCACACCGGCACGTACCTGGCACGGAGCCTGGGCCGGTGACCACCACCCGATAGTGTTGGCGCTCCAGGGGCATCGGACACACAGGAGTGGCAGTGCAGCGTCGATCGGCACGAATGATCTCAGCAGGGTTCGCGGTCGTCGCGCTGGTCGCGACCGGCTGCGGCAGCACGACGACCGACTCCCCGCCGGCAACCACCTCGGCCGCGGCGTCGACCGGGGAGTTCCCGAGGACGATCGCGTCGGGCTCGGACGGCGGAACCGTCACCATCGACGCGATGCCTCGTTCGATCGTCTCGCTGAGCCCGACGGCGACGGAGACCCTGTACGCCGTCGGGGCCGGCGAGCAGGTGGCGGCCGTCGACGATCAGTCGGACTATCCCGCCGACGCACCGAAGACCGGGCTGTCGGCGTTCACGCCGAGCCTCGAGGCGATCGTCGCGTACGACCCCGATCTGGTGATCACCTCCACCGACCTCGGCCTGGTGACGTCCACTCTGGCCGAGGCCGGTATTCCGACGCTGCTCGTCCCGGCCGCGACGAGCCTCGACGACGCGTACTCGCAGATCGAGCTCGTCGCGGACGCGACCGGGCACGACGCCGAGGGCGACGCGGTGGTCACACAGATGCGCGACCGAATCGATGCCGCCGTGGCGAGTGTCCCCGCGCGCGACGAGCCCCTGACGTATTTCCACGAACTCGACGACACGCTGTACACGGTGTCGAGCGCGAGCTTCGTCGGCCAGATCTACGGTCTGTTCGGCCTGACGAGCATCGCCGACGGCTCCGGCGCAGGCGACTACCCCCAGCTGTCCGCCGAATCGGTGATCACCGCGGATCCCGATGTCGTGTTCCTGGCCGACGCCCAATGCTGCGGCGTCACAGCCGAATCGGTTGCGGCTCGACCGGGGTGGGGATCGATGACCGCCGTCCGAGACGGCAGGATCTTCCCGATGGACGAGGACCTGTCGAGTCGGTGGGGTCCCCGCATCGCGGACCAGGTGGAAGCCGTCGCCGCAGTGGTGCAGCAGATTCCGGCGTGAACCCAGCAACGATGGGGTAACGCGCCAGCCGGCCACGGCGGCCTTCCGTCGTCGTGCAACAGATTTCAGTGTTAACCGAGGACCGGCCCGATGGCGGGTCCATCGGCAACGGTGCCCCTCGGCAGTGCTGCCGAAGGGGACCGTTGCCGGGCACTGGCCGTGCTCTACACGACGCTGTCGCGCCGCATGGCCTCGATTTCGTCGGCGCTGCAGCCTATTTCGGTGAGCACCTCGTCGGTGTCGGCCCCGTGCTTGCGGCCGGTGTACCTGATGCGGCCGGGGCTGCCACCCATCCGCCACATGACGTTCTGCATCCGGACGGGACCGAGGTCGTCGTCCTCGACGGTCGTCACCATCTCGATGGCGTTGACCTGTGGATCGGACAACAGATCGCTCGGCTTGTAGACGGGAGCGACTGCGGCCCCTGCCTTCTCGAACTCGTCGATCACCACGTCCTTCGTCCGTTCGCCGATCCAGCCGCCGACGTACTCGTCCAACAGGTCCGCGTGGGCGGCGCGCTGACGCCCGGTGGCGAACCACGGTTCGTCGAGCACTTCGGGGTGACCCACCAGCACCAGCACGCGTTCGGCTATCGAATTGGCGCTCGTGGAGATGGCCAACCAATGCCCGTCCGCTGTCTTGTACAGGTTGCGGGGCGCATTGTTGCTGGACCGGTTCCCGGTTCGCTCCTGATCGATCCCCAGCTGGTCTGCGTAGATGACGCCCGGTCCGACCGCGGCCATGATCGGGCTCAACAGATCCAGATCGATCTGCTGGCCGATGCCGCCGTTGTTGGTTCGGTGCAGCAGAGCCATCGACACCGCCGACGAACCGGCGATCCCGGCGAGGGAATCGGCCAATCCGAACGCCGGAAGTGTCGGCGGCCCGTCGGCTTCACCGGTCAGGTGCGCGAACCCGCTCATCGATTCGACGAGCGTGCCGAAGGCGGGCCTGGTGGCGTACGGTCCGGTCTGACCGAAACCGGTGACACGCAACAGGATCAGACCCGGGTTGAGCTCGGAGAGCACGTCGTATCCCAGCCCCCAGCGTTCGAGGGTCCCGGGCCGGAAGTTCTCGACCACCACGTCGGCCTCTGCGGCGAGGCGGCGAAAGAGAGCTCCGCCCTGCGCGCTTCCGAGGTCGAGGGTCATCGTGCGCTTGTTCCGTCCGATCATCGTCCACCACAGTGGGTGACCGTCCTTGTCCAGACCGTGTCCGCGCATGCCGTCCGGCTTGGTGGGGTGCTCGATCTTGATGACCTCGGCCCCGAAGTCGCCCAGGATCTGCGCGACGAGGGGGCCGGCGAGGATCGTCGAGATGTCGAGAACCTTGATGCCCTCCAGTGGGCCCGTCACAGGTACGGACGGTGCAGGTAGCGGCCTGCGGGGGCACCGGCGACGGTGCCCTCGGCGAGTACCCGCTGACCACGGACGAACGTGTCGGTCACCTTGGCACCGAGCTCGAATCCCTCGAACGGCGTGTACTCCTGAGCGGACTCGGAATCCTCCGGTCGCACGGTCCAGGTGTGATCGGGGTCGATGAGGGCGATGTCTGCGTCCATGCCGACGGCGATGTCTCCCTTGCCCGGCAGGCCGTAGCGTCGGGCCGGGTTCAGTGACGTGAGCTCGGCGATACGACGCCAGCTCAGGCCGCGCTTGCGTCCTTCGCTGACGAGACCGGGCAGCAGGTATTCCGCACCACCGAAGCCGGACTTCGCGGCGAAGATGTCGCCCCGGTCCTCGGCGAACTTCTTCTCGTCCTTGCAGCAGGCGTGATCACTGACGACCCAGTCGATGTCACCGGCGAGCAGGTGCTCCCACAGTGCTTCGACGTCGTCGCGCGGGCGCAGCGGCGGGTTGACCTTGCCGCCGAGTCCGTAGGCGGTGTCGATGTCGGCCAGCAGGTGCCCGATGGTGACCTCGCGGCGGAAGTCGACGTGCGGGAACGCCTTTGCCATCCGCATCGCCGCGGTCAACGCCTTGCGCGAGGACAGGTGCAGCAGGTTGATGTTGGGCAGCTGCGTCTCGTCGGCGAGGAACGACGCGATGGTGACGGCGAGCCCCTCGGAGTGCGGCGGCCGCGACGCACTGTAGGCCGCGAGGCCCTCGAGAGTGCCTTCCTCTTCGACGATCTTGGTGTACGCGCTCATGATCTCAGCGGTCTCGCAGTGCAGCGACAACGAGATGTGATCGGCCTTGTCGCCCATCTGCTCTCGGGCAGCCTGGATGCCGCGCATGACGAACTCGAAGTGCGCCAGGTCGTATCGCTCGCCCTCGGGTGTCATGAGGAATTCGCTCTGATCGGTGGACCGGCCGTGCAGCCCGTGGCTGCCGTAGAACATGAAGATCTTGAACGACGTGACGCCGTGATCTGCGATGAGCGCGGGGATTTCGTCGATGTGTTCCTTCGACATCGGCGCGAGGTGGTACGCGTAGTCGACGTAGGGGCGTCCCTCGGTGGCCTCCAGGACCTTGGGGAACACATCCGCGTAGGAACCACCGGTGTTCATGTAGTACTGCCCGGTCCGCATGTAGGAGAGCGACGTGGTGACGCCGCCCTGGACACACGCCCGCGATTCGGTCTCGGCGTCGTCACCGAGGGAGTTGTAGATGCCCCAGTGCTGGTGTGCGTCGACGACACCCGGGAAGGCGACCTTGCCGGCCGCGTCGATGACGGTATCCGCTGCCGAGGCATCGATACTCGCTTCGATGCGAGTGAACTTGCCGTCTTCGATCAGCAGGTCCAGAAACTCGCCCTCGTCGGGGGCGTCGGATCCTGGTCGAACTACGCGCGCATTGGTGATCAACAGCGTTGACATGGTGGTCCTTTCGAATTTTTTCACAAGAGTTGGGTTGTTCGAAGCGAACTTGCCGCGAGGTATGCGAGCCCGAGCGCCGGGAGCAGTCCGTTCCCCGCGAGATACCCGGCAGCACCGTGGCCGGAGATGCCCATTGCGGCACCGCCCGAGGCGAACAGACCGGTGATGGCGGAACCGTCGGTGCGGAGAACACGTGCGTTCTCGTCGACGACGAGCCCGCCCTGGGTGTGGAACAACGCGGGCACGATCTTGATGGCTGCGTACGGTCCGGTGAGCGAATGCTCGAAAGAGTTGCGGCCGAACGGATCCGACACCTCTCCCCGCGAGTACTTTTGCACAGCGGCGAGCTCCTCCGCCACTGCCGCAGGTGGGAGCCCGGTTGCGGCAGCAAGGCCGTCCGTGTCGTCGGCCCACACCACGGCTCCCGAGTCGACGGTCTGCTGGAAGTCCTTGAACGACAGGCACTTGTCGTAGATCTCGCGGTCGATGACGACCCAGCCCTCCGAGCCCGGCCTCGCGGCCAGAATAGCTGCGTATTCGGAGTACCCGGTCGTCTCGTCACCGAACCGGCGACCGGATGCGTCGAGCACGACGCCGCCGTGCATCACCGTCGCCCATCCGACGAGAGTCGTCGCCTGCTTCGAGAGTGCCGCGTGTCCCTGGTACGCATCCAGATACGCCGAATCGGCACCGAGACGGCGCCCGATGGTCAGCGCGTCACCGACGGAATGCTCACTTCCGTGATAGCGCGCCGCGGATATCTCCGGCACGTGCTCCGCCACCAACTCTGCGTTGGCACCGTAGCCGTTGGTGGCCAACAGGACTGCGCGCGTCGGAACTCGGTCGACGCTGCCGTCGGGCATCGTGATCGTCACGCCGTCGACGGCCCCGTCGGAATCGACGGACACATCGGTCAGCCGGGCGGGCATCAGCATGTCGATGCGCGGCTCGGCGGCGACCGCTCGCGCGAGGTGCTCGAGCATCCCACTGCCGTGACGGCCTTCGACCGTGTGACAACGCAACTGCGAATGGCCGGGGTATGCGAAATCGGTGACGAGCGTGAGGGGCAGCTGCACGTGATCTGCGAGCCATTCCACCAGCGGCGCACTGACATCGGCGAGGGTGGACGCCAGCCGCAGATCGGCAGTGCCCTTCGTTTTGCGCAGGACGTCGTCCAGGAACTGTTGCGGCGAATCGTCGATTCCGGCCGCTCGCTGCCACCGTGAGCCGGCACCGGGGATCATGGCCGTGGACATCGCCGTGTTGTTGCCCCGCTTGAAGTGCGCACTGGCCTCGACGACCAGCACGTCGAGTCCGAGCTCGGCTGCACGCAGAGCAGCGACGAGGCCACCGCCCGCGCCGGCCACCACCAGGTCGGGTCCGTCCTCGCTCACGCGGAGACCTGCAGCTCGGAACGCAGACCCAGCAGCCGCAACGCCGTGCCGGTCGGGTCCACCACCTGCGGTGACGTCGGTGGATCGACGAGATCGACTGCAGAGCAAGCATTGATGGCGATGGTGCAGCGGAGCTTGCCCGCGTGTTCGGAGACCGCTCTCCCCCAGGTGCCGGTGTCTGCGATGTCGTGCACACCGAGCCCGAGTACTTCGGTGGCCTCGGCGACGATCCCGTAGAACCCGAGTCGGCGGTCCAGTTCCGCAGCGATCGCGTCGTTTCTCGCCAGGGCACCGATCCGGTGCCCCTGGGAGGCATAGAACGAGGCCGTCAGCCGGGTGAGGCCGTAGAGCGGCCGAGCGAACGAATCCGCTTCCTCGGCGCAGGGGTCGAGCACGCAGTCGGGCAGGAACCCGTCGGCGTGCGTGTCCGGCACGGAACGAAAGGCCTGTGACAGCACCTGTTCCGACCGTCTGACGTCGAGTTCGGTATCCAGTGCGCTCGGCGCGTCGGGCCCGATGTTGCGGAGCTCGACGGTGATCCCCGCGGGCGAAAGGTGGTCGTACCGATCCTGCCGGCGCTGCAGTTCTGCCGCGTCGACGTCGATCGGGGTGAAAGCCAAGAGATGCATGTGAGGTGAACTCCTAAATACCGAGGTAGGCAGCTTTGACCCGCTCGTCGTGTGCCAGTTCGGGCCCGGTGCCGGTCAGCACGATGGACCCGCTCTCGATGACGTAGGCCCGATCGGAGATCGCGAGTGCCTGCGCGGCGTTCTGTTCGACGATCAGTACGGTCACACCCGAGTCGCGGATACGCACGATCGCCTCGAGCACTTGAGCTGCCAGCTTGGGAGCGAGCCCGACGGACGGTTCGTCGAGTGTCAGTACTCGCGGCTTGGACATCATGGCGCGGCCGATGGCGAGCATCTGCTGTTGACCGCCGGACATGGTGTCGGCCCGCTGCTCTCGTCGTTCGGCGAGAATGGGGAACAGGGCGTAGACCTGGTCGAGGGATTCCCTCACGCCGCTGCGCTTCTGGGTGTACGCGCCCATCTCGAGGTTGTCGGCCACGGTGAGGCTGCCGAACAACGCCCGATCCTGGGCGACGTGCACCAGCCCGGCTCGCACGATCCGGTCCGCCCGCATCCCGTGAATCGCGTTGCCATCCAGCATGATTCTGCCACCGGACGTGGACACCATGCCGGAGAGCGCACGCAGCGTGGTCGTTTTCCCCGCGCCGTTCGCGCCGATCAGGGAGACGATCTCGTGCCGATCGACCGAGAGGTTCACCCCGTGCAGGATCTCCAGACGGCGGTATCCAGCGTGCAGGTTGTCGATTTCGAGCATCATGCTGTCTTCTCCTCACCGAGGTATGCCTCGACGACGCGGTCGTCGGCAACCACCGTGCGTGGGTCGCCCGAAGTGAGCACCGCCCCCTCGTGCATGACCACCAGACGTTCGGACAGGGCCATCACCGCAGCCATGATGTGTTCGACGAAGAGCACCGTCTGGCCCTGCTGATGCACCGTGCGCAGCAGTTCGATCATCGGTGCCCGCTCGGCCGGGACGAGCCCGGCGAGAACCTCGTCGAGGAGCACGACGCGTGGCTCCATGGCCAGGGCGCGAGCGAGTTCGAGTCTCTTCAATCCTGCCGTCGACATCGTCGAGACCTTGCCGCCGACCTGGTCGGACAGTTGCACGCGGTCGAGGACGTCGAGGGCATGCTGCCGGGCGTCTTTGCGTGACTTGCGCTTCGACAGTGCGGCGATGGTGACGTTCTCGAGCACCGACATCGACTCGAAGGGGCGCATGAGCTGAAACGTACGTACCAGCCCGGCGCGCGCGATCTTGCTCGCCGGCCATCCGGTGATGTCCGTACCGTCGAAGATCACTCGGCCTGCTGTCGGGGGCTGCTCACCCGACAGCAGGGAGAACAGGGTCGTCTTGCCTGCCCCGTTGGGGCCGATGATGCCGAGGAATTCGTGCTCGGGCACGTCGAGGCTGACCTCGCGTACCGCGTGGATTCCCGAGAAGGATTTGCTCAGGTTCTCGATGCTCAACAAGCTCATCGGTTCCACCTCTCACGGATCGTGCCGAAGATTCCTTTGGGCAGGAAGATCACGATCGCGATCAGAATCACCGAGTACGCGGCGACGTCCAATCCGATTGTCCCCTGCAGGAATTCGAGGAAGACGGGTGGGTTTCTGAGCAGTTCGTTGATCAACTCCGACAGCGGCCCGATCACGGCGGCACCGATGACCGGGCCCCAGATCGTTCCGATGCCGCCGATGACGGCCGGCACGATCGCTTCGACGGAAACCGCCGAACCGAAGGCCTGCTCGGGACCGACGAAGAAGTAGTACTGCGTGTAATAGACCCCGGCTACGGCGGTCAGCGCACAACTCGCCGCCACGGCGATCAACCGATACTTCATCGTGTCGATACCGAGCGAGGCTGCAGCGGTTTCGTCGTCACGGGTGGCCTGGACGAACTGCCCTGCGCGGGAGCGGGTGTAGAAGATGGTGCCGAGAACCGCGAGCGTCAGAATGACCAGAGGAATCCAGACGTAATTGGGGCTGCCCTTCTCGAACTGCAGCATCCACCACGAATCACGCGGCAGGATGGGCACATTGAAGCCCTCGGTCTTGTTGAACACCTCGAGGTTCTGCACCAGCAGCAGAAACATCTGCGCGAAGGCGAATGTCGCCAGTGCGAAGTACGACCCGGCGAGTCGGTAGCGCAGGCACAGGTAGGCGATGAGTGTGCCCACCGTGGCCGAGAGGACTGCCGCGACCACCATCGAGATCCACGGGGAAATTCCGTGCTCGACCAGAAGATACGCACCGGAGTACGCACCGATTCCGAAGAACGCGGCGTGGCCGAAACTGAACATGCCGCCGAACCCGCTCATGATGTTCCACGCCACGGCCATCACGGCGAAGATGAGCGTGCGCACGGCAACCGTCTGGGCCTGCTCGCCGAGGAGCAGCGGCAATGCCGCCACGACGACGAATCCGATGACCAGCGTGATCAATTGGCGGCGTAGCCACGTGTCCTTCAACCGCGGATCGTGCTGCACCGGTGTGGGTGCGCTTCTTGTCGTAGTCATCGGCGCGCTCCGTACAATCCTTCGGGCTTGAGAAACAGAACGAGAACGAACACCGCGAATACCAGGATCAGCGAACCCGTTCCGGGGAGGTACAGCGCGCCGACGGTCTGCACGAGGCCGATGACGAGGCCACCGACCATGGCTCCGACGACACTTCCGAGCCCGCCGAGAACCACGATGACGAACGCCAGGATGGTGAATTGTTCTCCGACCGACGGCGTCAGGCTGGTGAACGGTGTCATCAACCCGCCTGCAACCGCGACGCAGGCTGCGCCGATACCGAAGGTGAGCGCGTAGACCCGACCGATGTCGACGCCGACGAGCTTGGCTCCCTCGGAGTTGGATGCGACCGCGCGGATGGACAATCCGAGCGGCGTCCGCTTCAGTACCGCGGTGAGCGCGACGGCGACCAACGCGGCCCCGATGAACGCGATCACTCGCGGCCACGACGCGACGGCACCGAGTACGTCGAGGGAACCGTCGATCGGAGCCTGCACCGATTGCGGCCGCCCTCCGAAGATCATCAGCAGCACGTTGATGATCAGCAGCGACAGGCCGAGGGTGACCAGGAGCGGGCCGTCGTGACTGCCACTGATGGTCAGTTTCGTCAACAGTGTCGCTTGGACGACCATGCCGAACAAGAACATCACCGGAACGGCGACCAGTGTTGCAACGTAGACCGGCAACCCGGCGGTGGACAGCGCGTAGACGATGTACATCGCCATCGTCAGCATCGCGCCCTGGGCGAAGTTCACGATTCCGAGGACACCGAAGATGAGCGTCAGGCCGACGGAGATCAGTGCGTACACACCGCCGAGAAGGAGTCCGGAGACGACCGACTGCGTGACCAGGCCCTGGTCTTTTCCACCGACGAGGTAGATCACCGCCATGATGACGACGATCGCTGCTGCGACCGGGATACCGGGGTTGAGCCCCGCGAGACCTTTGTTCCCTGCCTTCTCCGCGGTCGAGGTAGCGGCCGTCACTGGCCGGCTCCCGCGGGGAACTGGATTGCGTCCGTTGCGAACTCCTCGGGGAAGACCTGCGCGACTGCACCGTCGCGAACCTGCATGACGATGACGGTGGCGTTCTTGTTCTGGCCGGTCTCGTCGAACTCGATCGGTCCGTTGAACGCGAGAAGCGGATCCTCGATCGAGACGCCGGAGATGGCGTCGCGCAGATCCTCGGGATCACTCGACGCACCGTCGTTCAGTCCGGCCGCGATGACCTCGACTGCCTGGTAGGACAGCATCGCTGCGGTCTCCATCGGGCGTCCGTATTCGGCCTCGAACCGCGAGCGGATGTCGGTGACGCGGTCGCTGGTGGCGTCGAAGTGGTAGTTGGCGCTCAACACGCCCTCCCCTGCGGCACCTGCGTCACTGGGGAACGAGCTGTCGTCGAACGCGCCGTTGGCAATTCCGTAGACGCCCTTGACGTTCAGGTTCAGCTGCTCGACCGCACGTGCGATCAGCAGCCCGTCCGGGTAGTAGCCGGTGGCGACGATGACGTCGGGGTTGGACACTGCAGCCTCACGCACCTGAGTGGTGGCGTCGGAGAAATTCGTTGCCGGGTAGGTGATTTCCTGCACCGACGAGATTCCTTGGTTCGCGGCCTCGGCCTCGAATGCGTTGAAGACGCTGTCTCCGAAGGATCCCTCGATGTGCAGGTAGGAGACGCGGTCGATCGGCTGACCGGTCTGCTCCTCGATCGCGGCGAGCGCCTTGGCACCGTCGGTTCCCATGCTGGACGCATTCGGCTGCATACGGAAGGAGTACTGGTAACCCTGGTCGAGGATCTTGTCGTCCACCGCCACATCGATCACGAGCGGAACCCGAGATCGCTCGGCAACCGAGGCGACGTTCTGTGTGACGTCGCTCTGGTACGTGCCGATGAGCGACACCGCGCCGTCGTCGATCAGCCGCTGCGCCTCACTCTGTCCGACCTCTGCCTTGCCCTGACTGTCGCCCGACACCAACTCCAACTGCCGACCGTCCATGGACGAAATGCCGCCTGCTGCATTGATATCGGCCACGGCGAGGGCAGCACCGTCGTTCATCAGCCCGCCCACTCCCGCCAGAGCTCCGGTGGTGGGATGAACCGATCCGATCTTGATGGGGCCGGAGTCGTCCGAGCCGGTGGAGGAGCCACATGCTGCCGCACCCACGACTGCAACGGCTGTCAGCACGCCTACGAGCTTCTTCATTGTTGAGTCTGCCTTCCGCGCCCATCGGCGCCGAGTCGAACCACTGGGCGGAACCTACCGTTCCGCTGAGCGCACCATCAGATTGATGATTGATCTCGCTGAAATCGAGTATGGCACGCATCACGGCCTCAGAACAGGCTCTTCCGTCAATTTCTTGTTACGGGTATGGTTCGCTCAGCGGAACGCACGCACATCCGAAAGGTGACACTTATGGTCAGCAGGCCTGCACTGGAGACGTCGACGGGAACAGAGTCCGCCGATCGTGTCGCCGATGTGCTCATCGCCTTCGCACAATCCGATCGGGCACTGGGCGTGTCCGAGATCGCTCGCACTCTCGACCTGAGCAAGGCTGTGGTGCACCGCATTCTGCAGTCGCTGGCATCGCGGTCGATCGTGCAGCCGGTTGCGGGCGAGTCGACGTATTCCCTCGGCCCGGCGGCGATCGGACTCGGCACCAAGGCGTGGAGCCAGCTCGACGTCCGGTCGATCGCGGCTCCCGTGCTGCGCGCGCTTCGCGCGAACACACGCGAGACCGCAACGCTGTCGGTACTCGTGGGGCACCGTCGGGTCTATCTCGATCAGTACGAGAGCCCCCAGGAGGTGAAGATGGTGGTCGAGATCGGCCCTCAGTACGCGTTGCACTCGGGAGCCTCGAGCCGAGCGATCCTGGCGTTCCTCCCCGATCGATTCGCGGACGAGGCCTTCCAGGAACTCCGCAGCAGTTCCCCCGACGCCGACGAGACCCGCTTCCGCGCCCGCCTCGCAGAGATCCGCACCAACGGATACGCAACCTCGACGAACGAGCGAAACACCGGTGCAGCGTCGATCGCCGCGCCGTTCTTCGACGCCGCAGGGCACGTACTCGGATCGGTCAGCTCCTCGGGCCCCGCTTTCCGCTACTCCTCGTCCGCGGACGACGAACACATCGTTCACGCAGGTCAGGTCGTCGCGGCGGCCCAGTCGATCACCACCATCCTGGAAGCGCGTGCAGCTCGATGACCCCTACCTCCGCCCGGTCGTTCCTCTACGTACCGGCAAACAAGCCCGAGTTGTTCGACAAGGCCGTAGGCGGTGCCGCAGACGCGGTGATCATCGACCTCGAGGACGCGGTTCCGTTGGCGGACAAAGACCGAGCGCGTGCCGACCTCGCGGGGTGGTTGGCCTCGACGCCGTCGACCGATACCCAGATCTGGATTCGCATCACCCCCGAATTCATGACGCAGGACCTCGCGGCCGTCGCCGGAGGCGGTGTCACCGGCATCATGGTGGCGAAGTGTTCGGTCGAGTCACTCACGCGCGCAGACCGATTGCTCACCGAGCACAGCCTGCCCGAGGTAGAGCTCATCGGGCTGATCGAGACGGCGCACTCCTTGCGTGCTCTGCCGGAAATGGCTCGATGCAACAGAGTGCGAACATTCGGGATCGGTGAAGTCGACCTCCTCGCGGACCTGCGCATCACACGTTCGGAATCGACGGAAGCGATGATCGACGCGCTTCGGCTGAACGTCGTGATCGATTGTGCTGCTGCGGGATTGGCAGCACCGATCGCCCCGACGTCGACCGATTTTCGCGATCTGGACGGGTTCGTCGGCACCACGGCCCGCTTCGTGCAGATGGGTTTCCGTGGCCGGACGGCATTGCACCCCAGTCAGGTTCCGATCATCAATGCCGCGCTCACCCCGTCCTCGGACGACATCACCACAGCACGTCGACTGGTGGAGCTGTACGAGGTGTCTCGGGGAGGACCGACCGTCGACGACAACGGACGATTCGTCGACGAGGCAGTGGTGCGGGGCGCACGGGAAATCCTCGCCCGGGCCTGAACCGACCGAACTGCAGCTCGGGCACCGCCACACGAGTGACAGTGCCCGAGCCGGTGGGACAACTGTTCTATTGCTGCGTGGTCGATTTCAGGTCGGTCAACGGTGCGAGCAGTGTCCCGATGTCGGTCAGGTCCCCGAGAGAATCGCATCGGCCGGCCAGTTCCTTCAGCTCGACGTCGGAGAGGAACGGCCCCGCATTGCTGGTGAACTTGGTCGAGACCTCGCCGAACGACAGCGGCCGTTCGGGTCCGCCACGAGTGGTGAGCACCTCTTCGACCACTACTGTTCCATCGGTCAGAGTTGCGGTCAGCACCGCCGGGAACTGGTGCGGGAAGATGGCGTCGCACTTCGGGTTCGGAACGACGTCGACCTTGGCCATCAGAGCTCGCCGATCTGCCGACTTCGCCAACTCGTCGGTGTAGTCATCGAGTGCTGCGCCGAGCCCGCCCCCGCCGAGCAAGCCGACGACAACGGCGTACGGTCCGCTGAACTGCGCCATGTACCCGGTCTCGGGCGTGCGTTTGACGTCGATGGGTTCGCCGATGGTCCGCAGGTTCGCCGCGGGCACTCCCAGCTCGAGCTTCTCGATCTGCTCCGGCCGGATTCCTCTCGCCCGCAGCGCTGCTCCTGCGTCTATTGCCGCGTGGGTGAAGTGATTGGCTGGGTACGGCTTGAAGAAGATTCCGGGAACGGCCCACTCGGAGCCGAGTCCGTCCAGAATCTCGTTGGCTCGGCCAGGCTCGTGCAGCCAGGCCTGGAAGAAGCCGAACCGTCCTTCGAGGACCGTCGGCGGCCCGGTGATCCCATGACGCGCAAGGCCTGCCGCCGAGAGCGCGGAATGCGCAGCCCAACCGCAGTGCATGCGCTTGACGGTGCCCCCGGTGCGGTTGGCCTCGATGATGCCCGACGCCATCGACGCCGCAATGCCCATCGTGTCGACGATTTGTTCCTCCGACGCACCACCGATGACAGCGGCAGCCACAGCGCTACCCATCGCACCGCAGATGGACGTCGCGTGCTGTCCGTGCTCGAAGAACACCGAGTTCTTGGTCTCCGGGTCGAACCCCGCCATTCCGATGCGCACACACACTTCCAGCCCGATCGCGATGCCGCGGACGAGTTCTCGACCGTCGGCACCGTGCTCCTGAGCAGCCGCGAGAGCCGCGGGCACGACACTGGCGCTCGGATGCAGGATCGATGGAAGATGCGTGTCGTCGAAATCCAGCGAGTGTGCGAGTACTCCGTTGACGAAAGCGGCGAGGGCCGGAGGAAGGGCGATGCCGAGGCCGACCGCGGATGCCGTTGCTGCCCCGCCTTGTTCGCGGGCCCATGCGGTCGCGGCCTTGCTCGTCTCGAGATCGGTGGCCGCAACCGCGATCCCGAGCGTATCGAGCACCCGCATCCCGACCGAGTTGACGACGGCGTCGGGTAGATCCTGATAGTGGGTGGTCGCGGCGAAACGCGCCAGGTGCTGCGCGAGCGTACGTTCGCTCATGCGGACGTCACCGCCAGCGGCCGTACCGGCGAACCCGTTGCGCCGAAGATGTTCAGGGGAACGAGAACGAACGTGAACTCGAACAGTTCCTGCTGGGAAAGCTCTTCGAGGTCGAGTGCTTCGATGATGTAGATACCGCTCTCCACCAACAGAACTCGGTGCGCGGGGAGCAGGGCGTGACCACCGCCGGGGGCGAGCCGCTCGAACGCGATGGTGTCTGCGCCTGCAGCGTGTACACCCTTGTCCGCCAGCCATTGCGCGCCTGCTTCTCCGACTCCGGGAACTCCGGACGGGCCGCCGACGTACGGCGATCCCTCGGCGAACAACTGCCCCCATCCGCTGCGAATCAGCACGACATCGCCGCGTTCGATCTCGATTTTCTCTGCAGCACATGCCGATTGCAGATCATCGACAGTGATCTCGTACCCGCCCTCGCAGCGACCGACACCGAGGAGCCTCGGGATGTCGAGCAGCACGCCGCGGCGGATCATGGGTTCGATGGTGTGGACGCCGTGTTCGACATACTTGCCGCCCAGGCACGACTGCCCGGCATCGGCACCGCCGTGCAGCTTTCCGTCGTGGCTGACGTGAGCGAGAGCGTCGATGTGAGTGCCCACGTGCGTTCCGGTGGTGATCATGTCGTTTGCGGCGCTGCCACCGTCTGCTCGAGTCACGTCGCCGTGTCTGCGCGGCAGGGTGTGCCAGAACTGAGGATGATTGGGCGACTGCGGCATCCCGACCCTCAACTGTCTACCGAGATCGACTGCGCGCACGCCCCCCTGGACTGCACGAAGAAGTTGATCGGACATTGCTTCGTCTCCTCGTTCGACGCTGCGTGCGTACCTCACACCAGCGTTGTTTCGTTTCGCTAGCCGGAACGGTTCCGAGCGGTATGGACTCGCACCGGCGGTAGGCCGAGCCTAGCAGTCGGCAGGTTGCACGTCTCGATCATTGACTCTTTCTTTCCGGTCCTTCTACAGTCCAGTCATGGACGGTTCACCATCGTTTCGCTCAACGGAACGCACACATGCGGTCGACGCCTTGGCCACCGCGATGGTCGAACTACGGAAGTCACCCCTCCCGGCGCCGCTCGGCGACCGAGCGCGGTTGATTCTGTTGGACCTGCTGGGCGTCACCCTTGCCGGTGCCCGCACCGCCGAGATGGTCGAACTACGGAAGAAGTGGGACGCGGAACCAGGATCGACGTACCCGATAGGCGGAAGCACCGGCACCACCATCGAGACTGCGGCCGAGCTCGACGCCATCGCATCGTGCTGTCTCGAACTCGACGAGGGCAACAAGTACGCCGCCGGACATCCTGCTGCGCATGTGCTTCCTGCAGCGATCGCCGCGGCCAGGCTGGCATCGACGCCGACCTCGGGCCGGGCCTTCTTGACCGCCGTCGTAGCGGGCTACGAGGTTGCCGCTCGATTCGGCTGGGCATTGACCCGGCACAGTGCGTGGCACACCCATGGGCACTGGGGTGCCACGGGCGCGGCCACAGCAGCCGCGTCGATTCGTGGTGCCGATGCGAACGGGGTTGCCGCGGCGATCGACTCGTCGTCTGCGTTGATTCAGGTAGCGCCCTGGGCGGTGGTTCTCGACGGCAATTTCTCGCGAAACTTGTGGATCGGCGGTGCCGCACGGGCGGGCGTGACCGCGGCCAGGCTCGCCCGATCCGGGGTCGTCCACAACTCGGGGGCCATCGAGCACACCCTGGGCGCTCTGGTCGGGACCTTGGACACGTCCCGACTGACCGAACATCTCGGCGAACGATGGCTCACGCTGGAGGGCTACACGAAACAGCACGCCAGCTGCTCGTACACACACGCCGCCGTGGACGCTGTACAGAGCCTGCGCGTCGGTGCCGAATGGTCCGCTTCCGACATCGAACATGTTCGCGTGCGAACACATTCGTTGGCGGAACCTCTGTTCCGCCGACATCCGTCGAACAGGTTGGGCGCGATGTTCTCGCTGCCGTTCGTGGTGGCCGCCGCGTTCGTGTCCGACGCGATAGACGTCGACTCTCTGGACCCCCGAGGTTCGGGCTTCTCGACGGCCGAATCGTTCAGCGCCCGAGTCGACGTCGCATCGTCGAGCGAGCTCGACGCGCTGCTACCCGAGCGCCGAGCCGCCGAAGTGACGATCGAATTTCGGAACGGCACCACACTTTCGGCGACTGCCCCGAATCCGCTGGGCGACATCGACCATTTTCCGATGGATTACAGCGCGGTGCGCGCCAAGATCGCCCGATTGGTCGGCGAATCCGATACCGCGGTCATCGAGGACATCGTCGACTCCCTCGGCGATACGGAGGACGTTGCGGCGCTGTTGCGCGCACTACCGATTCGCTAGCGTCGACCGATACGCAGCTCGTCGACGAACTCGTCTGCAGCACAGGACAATCTCTGTCGTAGCAAATCCGGCACGGTGACCGTCACCTGAACCAGGTACTGGTCGACGATGTGGTGGACGACGACGTACCGGGTCCGGGCGAAGAGCAACCGACCGGCGCAGTCGTAGCGACCCGCGATCGAGACGGACGGTAGACCGCAGAACGAACCTCGGTCGTGACTGATCTCGACCCAGCCGGGCAGTGCCCGCGCGTCTCCGAAGCCGCACTCCAGTAGGGCATCCGGGTCGACCGACCGTGCGAGCTTCCCGACCAGAACCACCGCATTCGGTACGAATCCGTCGACTGCGTTCGCCGGCGAGCAAAGCACCGCGGTGGCGTGTGGAAAGTGAAGCTCTGAAACAGCCTCCCAGTCCGGTAGCACCGGGAGCTCGAGCCCGAACCTGTCGCATTCGTCGCGATGCACCGGTGCCAGTTCGACACCCTGCTGCTGGAGATAGGTGTATACCGTCCTTTGTCGAACCGTCACTGGACAGTGTTCCTTCCACCGACAGTGGATGCGGCACGGTCGGCGCGGATACGCTCGCGCAGCCTGGGTGGGCGCAGCAACTCCCGCGCATCGTCGTGGCCCAGTTGCGCACGAGCCCAGGGATTGTCTCGACACCACAGAAGCAGCGCGAGCAGCGAATTCGGTTCGACCTTCTTCTCACACGCCATGATGACCAGCTCCGGTTCGTCGGTCTCGCTCGATCGGCGCGGGACTCTGATCACCGGCAGGTCACCTCGGTGCGGTACTGCTGGATTCGGATGCTCCTCCAGGCGCAGATCCGCAACGTCGCTCCAGGGCACGACCTTCACGTCGTTCGACACCTTCCACCCACGACGTCGATAGATCTGTTGGACAATACCTTCGGGGTGCAGAGAGATCCTGGTGCGGTTGACGATGACGAACCCGAGCACGAACCACACCAGGCATGCCGGCGCGCCTATCGCCGTCAGCAACTCGGCCCTCTCTTGACGAGGGTCCGGTCCGTCATCTCTGAATACGAAGTAGGACAGCCCCACCACCGACGCGAAGGCGAGTAGACCTGCCCGGACCACGAAGTCCCCGCGCCCGGGCACCGACAGACCTGCGCCGACGCCTGCAACGTCGACCCGCCGCACGAAACGTGACAATCGCGCAGCTCCGATGCCGGACATCGGCACCGCCATCCCCAAGGGAAGGAGCACGAAGAACGCGAGCCACAACAGTGCCAGGAGGCCGCCTACGCCCGTCCTGGCAACCACAGGGACAGCGGCAACCAGCAGTCCCACCACTGCCGTACAGATGCCGAAAACTGCTGCGAGCCAGCCGAGGTGGACACTGCGCCACCTCCGCACCCACACAGGTCCCGGATTCGCTGTCGCAGGCGTGTAAGCGCCTGTGTCCTCACGATCGGTCATCGCAGTGTCCATTCGAAGACCTTCGATACGCCGTGGCTGACGGAGCCCCCGACCAGGGCACCCAACGCGACGCCTGCGGCAGCACCGACAACCGTGCCCGGCCCGGGAAACACCGAACCCGCGGCACCACCGACTCCCACCAGGGCACCGGTCACGTAGCTCGCAGCTGCGAGGCCGGCGGCGGTACTCGCCGTATTGACCGCAATCGCCTCAGCGGGGCTCACCCCCTCATCGATATCGTGGCCAATCGAGGGCACCGTTCCCGCCACCGCGCCGAACGCCCCCAACCCCCGACCGATGTTCTTGGCAACATCGTCGACGGAACCGACACCCGGAAGTTCGAGAGTCCTCCTCGTCACGTCGGTCATACCACCGATGACGGTGGCTGCAACGGTCGTCGGCCAATCCGGCATCCACGAGAAGGATCCGTCCGGGTTCTCGACGAGCTGCCCGGTCGGGTTGGTGAGCGCAATCTCGGTCAGCAGCTTCGTGGGCTCGGCCAACTGCTGCGCAGCGTCGAGTGCGGCCCTGTCGGCCTGTCTCAGAGCTCCCTGAATATCCTCGGTCAACTGCGCTGCAGCAGAGCGTAGTTCGTCGGCCTTCCGTATCTTTTCTTCACCCAGGACGTCCGGTATCAATGCGATCATCCCGTCGGGATCCACTACACCGTCGGCCCGAACGGCGAACCCGCTCGCCGTCGCCGCCGAGACCTGCGCCTGCAGGTGGGCCTTCGCAGCATCGACCATTCCTGCTGCGGTCTCGAATGATCTACCGAGTGAATCGATTTCACTGCACACCGAGCTCATCCGAGAACATTCGCTCACCACACGCTCGGCTGCGGCATCGGCTGCTTCACCGGTCCACGTCTCGGCCAGTACGTCCTGCTCCTCCAGCACTCCGGAGCGCTGGCCGTTGACGCGCTCGACGATCTCCGACAACTCGATCATCGTCTTGCGCATCGACTCCGGCTCCCAACCCGCGACGTGCGGGACCGTCGGGGTCATTTCGGCTGGTCCATCGCTGCGAGGCGGCGGGCGAGTTCGTCGTCGGCGATCTCGTAGTTCTGCGCGACGCCGCGGGCGATGTCCGCGACGCATTCGGCCCGCCCGGCCAGAGCTGCAACAGCTCCGGCCGCCGCAGCTGCCGCCGCCGCACATGCTGCGTGAAAGTCACTACCCTGCAACGCATTCTCCGACGCACGGAACGGAGCAAGAGCATCCACCTCACGGATCACCCCGCCAGTTGCCGACAACACATTCGAGAACTGCCGCAGGATCGCTGGATCCACATTCACTGTCATGACGCTCCCCCGAGTTGCACCGTGGCGACGCCCGGTGAATCGGCGTCATCGGGTTTGACGCGAGTGTGCCCCGATCGGTTCCCTCCGGCCGCTTCGAGAAACGTTCATGGGCATCACGGTGATGAGCACCGCCCCGTCATCGCCCAGTCACCGCCCATTGGACCTACCGCGGCAGGACTGCCCGCGTCGCGCTGAGTAGCGCGGACTCGGCTCAGTGCTGTGGGTCGTAGCCCGGAACTTGCGCCAGAGTCTCGAACGTTCGCGCTCGGCCCCATTCGACGTGTGCGAACGCAACAGCGGCAGCCAATTCCGTGTCCCCCTTGGCGATGGCGTCGACGAGGGAGACATGCTCCCCGTGGCGCAGCGACGGGTCCCGTTCGAGATTGGCCATGTTGAGTCGATTGCTGCGCTCCCGCAACGGTTCCATGATGACCGGGAACAGCCGGTTGGCGGACAATGCCTCGATCCCCGAGTGCACCCCCGAGCTCGCGTGATGGAATTCGAGCAGATCACCCCGGTCGAGCGCTGCACCTGCACGGGACACGGCGTCGACCAACGACGACGAGTCCGCGCCCGCCGCCACAGCGGACGCTGCCCGGCGAGCAACGAGCGGCTCGAGCGCGGACCTGATGTCGTACAACTCGTCGACGGAACTTCTGGTCACTCCTGTCACCACGGCAGGGCGTCGCGGCGACAGCGTCACCAACCCTGCTGCTTCGAGCAATGGAAGCGCCTCGCGAATCGGGACCCTCGACACTTGCAACTCGGTTCCCAGATTGCGCTCGCTCAGCGTTTCACCAGGCCGGAGGCGGCCGTCGAGGATGCGTGTTCTGATCGCGTCGAACACCGATCGCGACAGCGATTCGCGACCTTCCGTGGATGCCATGATGCTTGTATACCAGCGAACTGTAGGTATACCGCGCATCCGCCAGCGTCATCGGCAAGCTTTGTCCAACGAAGACCTAGACAGCAAGAGCCAGGTGAGAGGACCTGGAAACACAAGCGTTACCGCCGAGAAACCATTCGCGGTCCAATGCTCCGTAAATTCTCCGTTGTTGGTATACCACTTAGTGAGAGGCACTGGGATGAGCGTCCCGACCAGGAACGAGAAGCCGTCACCGATCGACCCACCGCCCGAGGCCGGCAGCCTCAGTGAACAGATCGAGGCGTCGTACTCGAAGATCGGCCTCACCACAGCGCACTTCGGCATCGTCGCCATGGTCCTGTTCGGTGTGTTCTTCGATGCCATCGAACAGAATGCCGTCGGCATCACCGGACCGCTCCTGCGTGAATCCTGGGGCCTCGGCGGAACCGAGATCGGACTGCTGAACACCGCGACGTTCACCGCCGTCGCCCTCGGGCGCATCCTGGCCGGAGCGGTGATGGACCGTTTCGGTCGTCGAACCCTCCTCGGCGCAAACCTTCTCGTCTTCGCGTTCGGCTCGCTACTGTGCGCATTCGCACCCAACTACGAGGTGCTGGTGGGCGCTCGATTCCTGGTCGGGCTCGGACTCGGCGGTGAGATCGCCGTCGCGGTGATCATGCTCTCCGAGTTCTTCTCCGCCAAGCATCGCGGTACCGCGGTCGGCATGATCAACGTCGCAGCCGCAGGTCTGGGCAACATGCTCGCCCCACTGTTCGGGGTCATCGTCTTCGCCATCTTCACCGGTGACGACCGCTGGCGTTGGCTGTTCGGTCTGCTGGTACTGCCCGCACTCGCGGTCGTGTTCTATCGCCGCTCGCTTCCGGAAACACCTCGCTTCCTCGCAGCGACGGGCCGGGTGGCCGAGGCCAACACCGTCATCAACCGCCTGGCGCAGGGCAAGCTTCGCGGCACCCTCGACTCCGAGGTTCAGTACTTGAACGTCGACACCACGGTCGATGATCACGCCGCACCGCGCGCACGGTGGACGGAGATGTTCGGGCAGCGTTACCGCAGAAGCACTCTCGCCCTCGGCATTGCCGTCTGCATGTCCTACGCAGCACAGATCTCGATGCTCACGCTGATCCCCGTCATCCTGACCGAGCGGGGAATGTCGATCTCGAGTGCGCTCTGGTACACCCTCGTGATGCAGTCCGGGTCGTTGATCGGCGCGCTGACCGCCGCACTCATCGCTCGCAAACTCCCCCGCAAGGTGACGCTGACCGGTGGCGCAGTGCTCGGTATCGTCGCCGGGCTCGGATTCGGCTTCTTCGCAACGTCGATCGGCCTCGTACTGTTCTTCGGTGCCCTGTTCAACTTCTCGGTCATCATCCTCAACACGACGATCTGGCTCTTTGCACCCGAGCAGTACCCCACACGAATCCGTGGCCTCGCGACGTCGGTGATCCTGGCGTTGGGCTCCCTCTCCGGCGGACTGTTCCCTCTCATCGCCGGAGCCGTACTGGACTCGTCCGGCGTGGGTGCCATGTTCGCGATGCTGGCCGGCCTGTTCATCGTGTGCGGAATTGCCGTGCAGTTCCCGAAAGAGACCTTCGGACAACCCATGCCGGAAGATGGCTGAGCAGTGAAGATTCTCGTGATCAACCCCAACTCGAACACTGCAACGACGCAGCTGCTCGTCGACGTCGCGCGAAGTTGGCTCCACGACACAGAATTCACCGTCGTCGGGGTCACCGCGGGTAACGGACCGGCGATGATCACCGGCACCGAACAGTTGCGTGCTGCCGGACCGGATGTCGTAACCGCGGCCCTCGACGCGATCGAGCACCATGGCCCGGCAGCGGTGATCGTCGGCGCGTTCGGTGATCCCGGTGCCGCCGAACTCCGAACCCTCGTCGACATTCCGGTCGTCGGGATCGGCGAGGCAGGAATCCTGCACGCTGCACGAGGTGGTCGGCGCTTCGCGATCGCCACCACCACAGCCGATCTCGCCGCCCAACTCGATGCACTGACCCGTGCCACCGTGCCCGACGGCGATTTCGCGGGTGTGTTCCTCACCGCGTCATCGCCGTTGGTCCTGGCCGAGGACCTCGCATCGAGCGTCGTCGAACTGGGAGCAGCGGTCGATGCAGCAGTCGCCGCCGGAGCGACGGCGGTCGTCATCGGCGGCGGTCCGTTGAGCGATTCGGCCCGGCGGCTGGCACTGCGCACCGACGTGGACGTCATCGAGCCGGTTCCGAGTGCCGTTGCGATGGTCGTCGACAGAATCTCGAACGCGGTACGCAGCTGAACTATCGACGTCCGAAGGCCCTGGACACCAGCCAGCCCTCGACCATTCCCGCGAGGAAGATGCCCGCGATCGGTGCGTACTTGCGCACCGGTTCGGGCATCAGGCTCATCGCGTTCAATTCGCCGCCCATCGGGCTCGCAACAGCAGCCTTCACAGCTGCAGGCGTGGTCGATTCGGCCGTGGCCGAACCACTGAGCAGCGCACCGAGATTGACGGCGAACTGTTGCAGGACCTTGTTCGACACCGCGACGATCGCGCCCTTGCCGAACGAGACTATCTTTCCGCTGATCACCAGATCGGTATTCAGGGTCAACCGCGAACGATCACCGAGCGCCTCGACCGCCAGATCGACCTGGGCCTCGGCGTCGCCGTTGCCGTGCGAGTCCGCCCCCTTGGCTTCGAGTGTGAGCGTGCGGGTCTCCGCGTCGACCTCGAGGAACCGAATCGTGCCGGCGTACGACGCGCTGATCGGGCCCACTTTGACCTTCACACCGCCGAGGTAGGTCTCGCCGTCCTTACCGGTGATGGCCGCCCCCGGTACGCAGGTCGCGACTTTCTCGACGTCGTTGATCAGCCGGAACACGTCCTCGGCGGACGCGTCGATATCGAGTGTATTGGTCAGTATCACTTGAGAACTCCGTTCACACAGCCGGCGCAGCGTCGCTGCTCGGCGCACGAGTCGATGGCCTCGACGATGGTCTGGTACCCGGTACAGCGGCAGTAGTTCGACGCCACCACCTCGCGGATCTGTTCCTTGGTGGCATCGGGGTTGTCGGCGAGGTAGCCCTCGGCCAACATCAGGAACCCCGGTGTGCAGAATCCGCACTGCAGACCGTGGTGGTCTGCGAAGGCCTGCTGCAGATCGTTCAATTCACCGTCGATGCCGAGTGATTCGACGGTCTCGATGTCCGAGTTCTCCACCTGCGCTGCGAACGTCAGGCACGCGCGGGCCGGCTTGCCGTCGATCAGCACGGTGCAGGCTCCGCACACGCCGTGTTCGCAGCCGACATGGGTTCCAGTGAGCTGGAGATCGTGGCGCAATACGTCGACCAGAGTGCGGCGTGGTTCGGTGATCACCTCACGGACGGTGCCGTTGACGTTCAGTTCGATCAGTTGTTTGTTGCTCATGGCCTGCCCTTCGCCAGTGCTGCCTGTATTGCCACGGGGGTGATCGGTGTGTCGTTCAGTTCGACTCCGGTGGAGCGCAATCCGTCGTTGACGGCGTTGAGCACGGCGGCGGGTGCACCGATCGTTCCGCCCTCACCGGCTCCCTTGGCTCCGGATTCGGTGAACAGGCAGGGAGTTTCGAGGTGGTG
This sequence comes from Rhodococcus sp. 14-1411-2a, assembly GCF_002259485.1. GTDB lineage: Bacteria > Actinomycetota > Actinomycetes > Mycobacteriales > Mycobacteriaceae > Rhodococcoides. The sequence goes on along the minus strand of NZ_NPGA01000018.1, from coordinate 22,889 downwards.
GATCTCCATGTCCGGGATCTCGCAGGCAGTCGGCACCTTGTAGTCGATGAAGCTGGCACACAGTGGATTTCCGTGATCGTCGTACGACACCTGCTCGAACAACGCCCCGGCGATGCCCTGGGCGATCCCACCCCGGCACTGGCCCTCGACGATCTTGGGGTTGATGGCGACGCCGCAGTCCTCGACGCACACGTACTTGAGGATCTCCACTCGGCCGGTGCCCTCGTGCAACTCGACCACAACGCCGTGGGTGGCGTTGGAGAAGGTGCCGTCGTTGAACACGTCGAAGCTTGCCGTCGCGGACAATCCGGGTTCCACGCCCTTCGGCAGCAGCTGCGCCTTCAGATACGCGACGTCGGCGATGTCCCGGTAGGTAACGTACTTCGAGTGGTCGTCTCGCTGACGTACGCGCCCCGATGCCAACTCGACGTTGTCGTCGCGAGTCTCCAGCAGGTGCGCTGCGATCTCACAGAGCTTGTCTCCCAGCTTGTTCGACGCCAACGCCACCGCACTGCCGCCGATGGTGATGGAGCGAGAGGCGAACGAGCCGAAGCCGTAGGTGATCCGATCGGTGTCGCCCTGCACGATCTTGACCTGTTCGACGCCGATGCCGAGGCGATCGGCGACGATCTGCGCCATCGTGGTCTCGTGGCTCTGCCCGTGGCTCATCGTTCCGGTGGTCACGACGACCGTGCCGGAGGTGTCCATCCTGACCTCCGAAATGTCGAACCCGGGCACCACGTTCATCTTGCGCGCCGCGAATGCGCTGCTGCCGTAGCCGGTTCGCTCGCTGAAGCACGAGTATCCGATGCCGATGTGCCGGCCTTCGGCGGTTGCCCGGTCCTGGAGGTCGTACCAACCGCCGTCACGGAGGGTCTGCTCGCACAGGTTCAGCGCCTCGAGGTACGAGCCCGGGTCGTAGGTGATGTTGTTGACGCCCGTGTACGGGAAAGCGGTGATGACGTTGCGCCGCCTGATCTCCACCGCATCGAGGTTCAACTCACGGGCCGCTCGCTCGAACAACCGCTCCATCACCATGACGTACTGCGGGCGGGACACCCCGCGGTACGGCGCAGTCGGTGCCTTGTTGCTGAACACGGAACGGCCCCGCACCCGGTACGCCGGAACCTGGTACACCCCTGGCATTTCCGCCGAGGCCATCAGCGGCTCGATGCCGGCGGTGAACGGGTAGCAGGAGTACGCGCCCATGTCGCACACGACGTCCGCGTCGAGGCCGAGGATGTGTCCCTCGGAATCGAATGCTGCTCGCACGTCGTACTGCTGTTCGCGCGCCAGGAACGACGCCGTCAGTGCATCTTTGCGGTCCTCGATCCATTTCACGGGACGGCGGAGCTTCAACGCAGCTGCGGCGACGGCGATCTCCTCGCGTCCGACGACGCACTTCTGCCCGAAGCCGCCGCCCATGTCGGGTACGACGACGCGCACCTGGCGCTCGTCGAGCCCGATGCACTGCGCGGTGACGGTACGAACCTGGTGCGGAACCTGCGTACAGATGTAGATGATCAGCTGCTCGTCGCGATCCTCCCAGTACGCGATGCATCCACGGGTCTCGAGCGGAAGCGCGTTCTGGCGGCCGGTGCGTGATCGCACGGACACGACGGTGTGCGCGTCGTCGAAGATCTCGTCGACGCCGTCGGTGGCGAACATCTGCACGTCCACGACGATGTTCTTCGGAACCGAATCGTGAACCAAAGGCACGCCCTCGGACATGGCCTGATCTGCGGAGGTGACGGCGGTGACGGTCCGGTACGACACTCGTGCCGCCTCGAGCCCATCCTCGACGCTGTAGGCATCGGCGGCGACGACGATGGCCAGTGGCTCACCGACGTAGCGCACCACGTCGTGCGCCAGCACGGGCATGTCGGTGGGCACGAATTCGCTGAGCGGACGCGACAATTCGGCGCGGATCGGCTGCAGGTCCAGGTCCGCCGCGGCGAATACGCCGCGCACTCCTTCGACTCCGGCGACATCACCGACGTCGAGATCGGTGATCGATCCGGCCGCGACGGTGCTGCGGACGAACTGAGCGTGCAACATTCCCGGCATCGCGATGTCGTCGACGAATCTGCCTCGACCGGTGAGCAACCGCGGATCCTCGCGGCGTGCGACCGAGGTGCCGACGAATTTCGGCGTGAGAACCTGATCGACGCTCACGTGGGCACCCCCTGCGATACCAGTGCGTCGCTGCACGCTTCGGCGACCAACGTGCGCACCAGGGTGCGGCGGTACTCGGCGGTGACCATGCCCTCGTCCTCCAGTTCCAGTGCTTCGGCTGCGGCGTCCGCGCAGTCCGCGAAGGTCCCGCCTGCGGCCAGGACGGCTTCCCCAGCCGGCGATCGCACGGGAGTTGCTCCCACTCCCGCGAGGGCAACCCGCCCGCCCACCACGGCCACGCCGTCGAGATCGAGGGACACCGCTGCGCCCACGATTGCGAAATCTCCCTGTCGCTCGGCGTATTCGGTCACCGCAGCGTGCGGTGCCGGGTTCGGGAACACGATCTCGACGATCATCTCGTCGAACGCGAGATCGGTGGAGTAGTACCCGAAGAAGAACGAGTCCGCCTCGACGGTTCGCCGCCCCCGCACGCTCTCGACGACGATGCGGGCGTCGAGCAGGATGGCCAACAAGCACCATTCCGCGGTGGCGTCCGCATGGGCGATGCTGCCCCCGACGGTCCCGCGGGTACGGATCGGGTAGTGCCCCACCCACCGCATCGCCTCGCGAAGGACACCGAAGTCCGTTCCCACGTCGCCGCATTCGACGTCGTGGTGGGTGGTGAGTGCTCCGATGTGCAAGCCGTCGGATTCTCGGCGGATGTACTGCAGAGTGTTCAACCCACCCACGTCGACCAGGTGCCCGGGCCGGGAGAGGCGGAAGTTCATCATGGCGACCAGGGACTGGCCTCCGGCGATGATCTTCGCGTCCTCGCCCAGCTCGGACAGCAGCCGCACTGCACCCGAGACATCGCGCGCCCGGTGGTAGTCGAACTGTGCGGGCTTCATCAGACCCGAGCCTCGCCTGCGACTACCTCGGTGGGTTCGTCGACGAGGGTGTCGAGTTCGCGTCCCTTGGTCTCCGGTGCGAAGTACGCCATCCAGATCACCGCGAACAACACGAACGCGGTGACGATGCCGAAGGTCAACGGCAGACCGAGGATCGGCCACATGACGGAGCCGAACAACAGCGGCGCGAAGCCGGTTGCGACCCGGCTGACCGAGGACGCGTACCCGAATCCCGAGGCGCGGATGTTGGTGGGGTACAACTCCGAGACGTAGCAGTACAGGACCGGGATGGTCAGCTGAATGACGAATCCGAAGATGCCGAGCCAGATCAGCGCAGCCGACTGGATGTCGAGCATGACGGCGAACATGACCAGCGCGCTACCCGCGATCGGGCCGGACAGTCCGATGACCCACTTGCGTCCGAAGATCTCCACGATGAACGCCGACGTGAGCACACCGACGATGCCGACTCCGGTCATCAGCGTCGTACCGGCGAAGGCTGCGAATTCCCCGTAGCCCTCGGCCCGCAGGATCGACGGCATCCAGCTCAGCGCTGCGTAGTACAGCAGCATGATCGATACGAACAACATCCACGCGGCGGCGGTGATCCGGGGGCTGTACCGCCAGACCGACTTCAGCTGCGTCAGAGCTGCTTTCATACCGCCCGGTCCCTTCGGAGCAGTGTCGGCGACGATGACGTAGTCGACGGCCTCGGATCCGGTACGGGTCACCATGTCGTCGATGACGGCGCGGGCCTCGGCCTCACGACCGACCTTGGCCAGGTAGATCGGTGACTCGGGGATACCGCGTCGAACCCAGAACAGCAGCAGCGCAGGCAGAACCATGAACAGCAGCATGTAGCGCCAGCGAACGTCGCCGTCGATCGGGACGAGCAGCGTGGCGACGACACCGCAGACGGTGGCACCGATCGGCCACCAGACATCCATGGCGGAGAGAATCTTGCCGCGAATGCGACGCGGTGAGAATTCGCTGACCAACGCGTAGTCCACCGGTATGCAGCCACCGAGGCCGAACCCGGCGAGGAACCGCAGAATGATGAAGATCTCGAAGCTCGGTGCGAACGCTCCGAGGACCGAGAACAGCGCAAAGATCAACAGCGTCAACGAGAATGCACGCTTACGTCCGACTCGGTCGGCGATCGTGCCCCACACGACGGCTCCGACGGCCATGCCGATCAGGTTGCCGGTGGCGACCAGACCGCGCTCGGCTTGGGAGAGGTCCCAGTAGCTTCCGAGCAGCGGGGTCAAGAAGCCGTTCAGCGCCACGTCCCAGGCGTCGAACATGTAGCCCAGCCCACCGATGATGAAGATCTTGCCCTGCACACCCCATTTCCAGGGGAGTTCCTGTACTACCTGATCACCAGTCTTCATCGCAGCCTCCGGCGCGGTGTTGTGGTCCGAGGTCGTCATCGGACGAACGAGTAATGGAATTTCTCGTCGTCGCTGTCGTCGAGCGGGGTACCGCTCCACAGCCAGTCGTACGAGATGTCGGATTCCCCATCGAACGACGCCAGTGTCGCGTCCCGCTTCTGCTGCTCGGGTCCATCGGGTATGTGATAAAAAGTCTTGTTCTGCAGGCTCGCGTCCTGCACCATCCGCGCGTGCCTGGCCCGCCGAAACACGTAGCGCGCCAACGCCTCGTCGATCCCGCTCGGGGTGACCTTCGCGAGCTCCTCGGCCAGCACTGCCGCGTCTTCCATGGCCTGCGAGGCCCCCTGTGCCTGATACGGCAGCATGGCATGGCAGGCATCGCCCAGCAGCGCGACGCGGCCGTCGGTCCACCGCGGGTCGGGTCTGCGGTAGTAGAGCGCCTGACACAGCACGTTCTCGTCGGCTTTGGAGAGCATCGCGTGGGCGCGATCGTCCCAATCCGGGAATGTCCCCATCAGTTCCTCGGGTCCGACGAGCCGTGGTCCACCGTCGCGGACCTCGTCGGTACACGGGGCCAGCGCAACGACATTGAGGTATTCGCCGTTACGAATCATGTAGTGCACCAGGTGCCGGTCCGGTCCGTACCAGATGGTGCTCTGGTATCGGTCGACGAGCCAGCGAGTAGCCGGATCCTTGACGATGCGATCACCCGGAATGAGTGCGCGATAGGCCATTTCGCCGGAAAACACGAGCGTATCGGGTAGACCGATGAGATCGCGTACCGTCGAGCGGATTCCGTCGGCTCCGATGAGCAGATCCGATTCGTACCGACGTCCCGCTCCGGTGACCGCGACGGGCCGCATCGGGTCGGTGCGATCGACCTCGACGACCTTCGCATCGGTCTCGAACACCACGACCGGGCCGGGGCCGTCGGGGTCGAGACACTGAGCGTGGATGGCAGAGTGCAGGTCTGCGCGGTGGTAGTGCCAGTACGGGGCGTTGAACGTCTTCTTGCAGTACTCGCCGAGCGCGGTGAGCGCGATGACCTTGCCGTTCTCCCAGCGCCTGCGCACCTGATCCATCGGCTCGGTCTTGATCGCTTCGAGCTTCTCGCGCATCCCGAGGGCGATGAGGATACGGCTGGCGTTGGGAGCGGTCTGAATTCCCGCGCCCACCTCGCCCAGCTCGGCAGCGGCCTCGAGTACCGTCACCTGAATTCCTCTGTGCCGCAGCGAGAGCGCCGCGGTCAGGCCGCCGAGGCCACCGCCTGCGATCACCACTTCGATCGGTGCCATGTCAGCTCTCCACCAATCGACCCTCGGTGACGACATCGATGCCGTCGATGGACACGGTGCAGGCGCGCATTCCGATGTCGAGGTGTGCGTAGGAGTCTCGGCCGAGGACAGGGTGCGGGCCGGTGGACCACAGGAAGCTGCCGGCGAACGCGCGGGCGTCCATGCCCATGATGTCGTCCTTGCCGTACATCGCGGCCGCGAACCAGTCGCCGGTCTTCATCAGTCCCCAACCCATGTGGGACAGGTAGCGCGCCCACTTGTCGTTGGAGTCGGCGAAGAACATGTTCAGCAGCGCCGCCTCGCCGCCGCCGGTGACCTCGTCGATGTGACCGTTGGTGACAGTCAGCGTCGTCTCGTCTCGGACGTACTCCTTGAACGGCAACAAGATGTCGCCCTCGGACAGCACGATCTTTCCGTTGGAGATCTCCGGCCAGCACAGCACCATCGTCGACGGCCAATGATCCCAGCGGCCCTTGTCGTCGGCGAAGCCCACCTGGAACTCGGGCTGCGAATTGCTCAGTTGCACGGTGAGATCGGTGCCGGCATCGTTGGTAATGCGCATGGTCGAACCGTTGCGAATCAGATCGACGCCCGCCTGCACTCGCTCCTTGTCGCCGTCCTGGGGCATGTTGCGGATCAACACGTCCGGGGCGTCGCAGACGAAGATGATGCGCGTTCCGGCGGCCAGGATCTCCTGCTGGATGGGCGCGTGGATGAAGCCTTCACTGGTGAGGTCGACCACGAGGTCCGCGCCCTTGAGCATGTCCTGAGCCACCGAACTGTTCATGACCGACACCAGGCCGGGGCCTGCCCCGGTGTGGGTGCTCGGCATCGGGGCGGGACTGCCGCCGGGCACCGTTGCCGCGAGCACCTGGGCACCCAGGCTCTGGGCTGCACCGAAGGCAGCCGAGATGTAATCACCGCGGCTCGACGGTTCCGCGAGAATCACCACCTGCTCTCCGGGCCGAACTTTGCACAGCTCGAGCTGACGGGTGAATGCGCGTAACAGATCAGCTGATCGCAGATCGAACATCTCGGTTCCTCTCGTGATCGTTCTCGGTCGTACGTGTCTCGGTGATACCGCCCAGTCGGGCAAGGTCTTTCAGATAGGGCACTTCGTCGCGTGCGTCGAGCAACTCGCGTCGAGTCACTGTGGCCGATACCGATCCGACGCCCTCGTCCATCTCGACGATGGTGCGCCCCTGCGGTCCGACGATGACGCTGTGACCCGCGAACCGTGGGCCGTCGCCGGCCTGTCCGGTGAGTCCGGCGGCGGCGACGACGACGCCGTTCTCGAGTGCTCGGGACCGGGTCAGCAGCTTCCACACGTGCAGGCGAACGTGCCCGAATGCGGACGGCACAGCGATGACATCTGCTCCCCGCTGCACCAGATCGCGGACCGTCTCGGGAAAGCCTGCCTCGTAGCAGATCACGACGCCGATGGTGCCGAACGGAGTGCTGACCAGCAGTCCGCTCTCCGCGCCAGGAGTGAACACCGATTTCTCTCGGTCCCAGAGAAAACGCTTGTGTCCCACAGCCAGCAGGCCGTCCGGACCCACGACGAGCGAGCTGTCGAAGACGACTCCTGCGGAGTCACGAAACACGATGGCCGTCACCAGAACCGTGTCGGTCTCGTCGGCGAGCGCTCCGAGCGCGATCGATGTACGACCGGGTACCGACTCGGCCATCGTATCGAGGTCGTCGAGATCGTAACCGCTGGCGAACAATTCGGGTAGGACGATCAGCTTGGACCCGGCGGCGGCGAGTGTACGCACTTCTGCGGCCACTGCATCGATGTTCTGCTGCCAGGCACCGGTCCGCGAACCGGTCTGCACCACAGCGATATCGAACGTGTCGACGACCGGCTGGGTGTCGACGCCGCGCAGGCGGGCCGACGTGGTCATTGCGCCACCCGGTTCATGTCGGTGGTGTAGAACGGGCCTGCCAACCTGCCGAGGAATCGGTGTTGGAGTGTGTCGACATGTAGGTCGCTGGTGAGCAACCCGGGCCTGCTGGTCACCGTCGTCACGGTCCCGAGCACCAGGGTGTCCGAGCCGAGCGTGATTTCCTGCAACGTTCGGCATTCGAGCGATACCAGGGATTCGAGGACCGACGGAGCCGAGACCGACACCGACGGCACCGCGGTCATCTGCGAGAGCTCGAACTCGTCGATCTCCGCATCGACGGTGGCGAAACTCGCGGTCACCGCATCCACGGTGTCGGCGGACGGGATGTTGACGACGAATTCGCCGGTGTCGCGAATGTTGACCAACGTGTCCTTGAGCTCTCCGGGGGACCCGATGCGCTCGCCGATGGAGATCATCAGCGTCGCCGGATTGCGCGAGGCGACGTTGAAGAAGCTGAACGGTGCCAGGTTGCGAACGCCGTCGCCGGAGACGGTCGAGATCCACGCGATCGGACGAGGTTGCACCGCGCAGGACAGCAATTTGTACACATCCCCCGACGACATCGAATCGATGTCGTGGCGGGTGCGATCCGTGAGCTCCAGAGAGTCGCCTACCTGGGAAGTCATCGAAACGAGCCTTCTTTCGCTTGCTGTGCAACCGGTCGTGCAACCGATTGCGTTGCTCTGACGATAGAGGGGTTTCGAGCTCGATGTCGAGCTTTGGGCGACAAATCCGGAACCAATTAATGGCACCGTTACACGGGCACCGGCCGCGTAACCTCCGCCTTACTCGCCGCGCAGACCGGCCCGCGCCGAATCGATCGCACTGTCGGGTCTACGCGGGGGCCCGTACCCCTCCGACGTCCCGTCGACGATGCGCACCTCGTCCTCCCACGGCAGTCGATAGGTTCCGTCGGCCAGGTCGCGAACGTAGGTGTACGGGCAGTCCTGCGCGCCACCGGCCAGGGCCGTGAACCCGCGATGTCCCAGTTGGTAGATGTTGTTCTCGACTCCCCATTCTCGACGTGCCGCATCGGCCCTGGCCGGTTCGATCGACACGGTCACCACTCGATCGGGTGTCGAATCGCCGCGCTCGACGATGGTTCCTTCGTAGTCGCACACCATCGCCTCGCCCATCGACGGGATGCCGTTGCCGTCCTCCCCCGCCAGACACACCGATGCCGTGTACGCCAAGTTATGAAAGGCATTGGCCTCGTTGGTGATACGCCAGGACTGCCGCAGCGGAAACTTGTACCCCGCCGTGCGCAGCAGCACGTTCGCACCGCGGTAGCTCGCCTCCCTGGCGACTTCGGGGAACATCCCGTCATGACAGATCAACAACGACAGAACGGAACCCTTGGGCCCCGGGCAGACCGGCAGACCCATATCGCCTGGCTCCCAGGGCTCCTTGGGCGTCCAGGGATGGAGTTTGCGGACGTACAGGGCTATGTCGCCTCGGTCGTCGACGATGATTCCGGAGTTGAACGGCGCTCCGCCGGGGTTGCGTTCCATGATGCTGAAACACCCCCACACTGCCGACTCACGGCACGCGTCGCGCAATCGCTCCACCTGCGGACCGTCCATATCGCACATCACCTCGTCGGATGCCCACGAGGACTTGCGTAAGCCGTGCAGCGAATACTCCGGGAACACCACGAGATCCAGGGCCGAGAAGCCGGCCTTCGCCTCACGCAACTGCCTGCACACGCGATCGGTCGTCGCATCCACGTCGGCCATGCTGGTGATCAGCGGAACCTGCTGTTGAACCAGGCCGAGCGTGAGCGACGTCGGCGATGGATTGAGACCACCCAAACCTGTCATCGAATGTCCGTTCCTCGAGAGCAACTTGTTGCGCAAACGATTGCGCACGGTGCTAGCTTAGGGGTCATCAGGGGTCGGGGCAGCGCCGACGGAGGATCGAGGGGAACCGCCAGTGGACAGCACTACGTCGGGAAGCGTCACGCTCAAAACGGTCGCAGCTGCTGCGGGAGTGCATGTCTCGACCGTTTCCCGTGCTCTACGACGCGTCGCGCTCGACCCGGCCGGTGCCAGCGCCGGAGACCTGCGATTGTTCGAGCTGGCCCGCGAGATGGACTACGTCCCCAACCCCAACGCGGCGAGCTTGACCACCAAGAAGTCCACCGCGTTCGGAGTCCTGGTCCCGCGGTTGACCGACGTGGTGCTCTCGGCGATGTACGACGCCATCGAAGAGACAGCGAACCGTGCCGGGTACGAGACCTTCGTCGCCAACACCCACGACGATCCGATTCAACAGCGTCGACGCATCGATCTGCTGCTCGGCCGCAACGTCGACGGCCTGATCTTCGGTGATGCTCGCCTCGACAGCGAGAACCTCGAGGACCTTCACCGCCGAGGGATCAAGTTCGTACTCATCAGCCGTAGATACCCGGGGATGACCTCGGTGACGTGCGACGACCATCGGGGCGGCTACCTTGCCGGCGAGCACTTGGCCAGGCTCGGCCACACCCGAGTGGGGATCGTGTCCGGACCGGCGTGGGCCAGCACCGGAATCGACCGATCGGAGGGCTGCCGAGCTGCCCTCCGCGATGCAGGCATCGACGTTCCGGACGAGTACGTACGGGAAGAGGGCTTCGATCCCGAGGCCGGGCGTCGCGGGGCCACAGCACTTCTGGCGTTACCGACACCTCCGACCGCGATCTTCGCGACCAACGATTTCAGCGCCATCGGAGTCCTCGGTGTCCTGCGCGAAGCGCAGTTGCAGCCGGGACGCGACATCGCCGTCGTCGGGTACAACGACATCTCGATCTGCAGCGAACTGACGGTGCCCTTGACGACAATTCACAGTCCCCACCGCGAAATCGGCACACGCGCAGCCGAAATGCTGTTGGCCGTCACCCACGGGCTGCCGGTGTCCTCGGTGGCACTCACACCGACGCTGGTCGTCCGCGACTCCACGGTCCCGGGGCGAACTGCGCCCTCACTCTCCGACCAACGCGTCGGTACGTGATCGAAGCGGGGCCGTCGCGGGTCCACGCTCGGTGACGGCAAGCGCCGCAGCAGCATTCGCCCGCAACGACGCCTCGTACAGGTCGAGTCCGCGCGAAAGTCCCGCCAACAACACACCGGCGTGCGCATCGCCTGCGCCGTTGGAGTCGACCGCCTGCACCTCGAACCCCGGCACCGACTGTGGGGATCGCCGCCTGCCCGCAATCCGACAACCGTCAGGCCCGGTACGGAGCACCACCGACGCCTCGGGCCGCAGCCTCGCCGCCAATTCGGCTGCGATGGAATCGAGATCGACCTCGCCTGTCATGAGCGTGCCCTCGCGCAAGTTGACACTGACGATGTCGGCCCGAGCAAGTACGGCGTCCACGACGCGTCGGTTCAAAGTCGCGATCAGCGGAGACGGATCGAACAGGACCACAACTTCGTCCGGGAGCGAAGGGAGCCACTCGGTCAGTGCCGCGGCGTTGCTCTGGTGTGCCAGTCCATAGCCGGTGACGTAGACGAGATCACCGCCTCGAACTGCGGTTGCCTCCAGGTCCGCAACGCTCAACTCGGCCTCGGCTCCCGGGTACGTCACGAATGTTCGCTCGGCATGCGCGTCGACGAGGGCGATGCAGAATCCCGAGTCCTTCGGCAGTGGTCGGTTATTGACCACGAGCGCACCGCTGACGGCGAGCGCGTCACGCACGATCGAGCCGTAGTGTCCCGAACCGAATCTACCGGCGAACACCACCGGAAGGTCATCACGAATCGCGGCGACCATGACGTTGAGGCCACCGCCCGCTGTCTCGTTCAATGACGTCGCCACGACGTCTCCGCCCGGGGTCGGGACCTCGGGAACGGCCATCACGACGTCGACGATGACCTGGCCGGTGTGGATCAGCCGCGGACTCACCGCGCTACGGTCTCGATGCGGCGGGCTCCACCGGTGGCGAGATACAGACCGGCCGCGACCACGAACGACGCGACCCAGCCGAGGCCATTGTCACCGATCCAGCTGCCCGACAAGGGCCCGGTGTAGATGACGTCGCCATCCACAGCGATGGCAGTGAACAGGAACCCCACGACGATGCCCGCTGCCCAGCTGACGAACGCATACCAGTTGACTCCTGCGGAATACCAGTAGCGGCTGGTGTTCCCGATGTTCATGATCGATGCCGCATCGTAGGTCTTGCGCTTGATCATGTCGGACATGAACACCCCGAGCCATGCTGTCAGCGGAACCGCCAGAACCGAGATGAACGTGATGAACGGGCCGTAGAAACCGTCGGAGATCAGCATGAAGTAGATGGCACCGACAAACGTGACGAACACGTCCACTCCGACCGCGTAGACCCGCTTGATTCGGAATCCGAGTGTCAAGGTGGTCAGACTGGCCGAGTAGACCGAAAGATGATTGGAGAGAAGCAATCCGCCGAACGCGGTGATCAGGTACGGAACGGCCATCCAAGCCGGAAGAATCTCCCGGATAGCCGCGACCGGATCCGACGCGGACGCGAGGCTGTTGTCGCCGGCCGAGAGCAGTGCGCCGAGGCCGATCAGCAGTACGAGCGGTATGCCGGCACCTGCTGCGCTGGACAACACCAACGAACCGGCTCCGACGCTCTTGCGCTGGTAGCGCGACATGTCGGCTCCGGCGTTGGCCCAGCCGATACCTGTTCCGGCAGCGATGGTTCCGACACCGATCACCATCGCACTGATCGATCCCGCCGGGGTACTGGTCACGGCGGTCCAATCGACCGTCGCGATCAAGAAGACTGCAACGAAGATGTTCAAGGCACCGAAGATCCACGTCGACCAGCGCTGAATGACGAGAATGGCCGAGTGCCCGAGCCCGCTGACGACGAGCGTGAGCACGATGAAGATGACGATCGACACGATCGTCACGACGGGATGATCCTTGGCTGCACCGGATCCACCGAAGATCAGAGTGAAGATCGACAGCAGCACGAACGCTGCGGTTGTGGTGTTGACGGTTTCCCAACCGAGCCTCGACATCAACGACACCAGGGTGGGTCCGATGTTGCCTCGGACCCCGAACGTGGCCCGCGACAGTGTCAGGCTGGGGGCACCACCGCGTTTACCCGCGATCGAGACGATGCCGACGATGGCGAAGGAACCGGCGGCACCGATCAGCGCCACGATCAGCGCCTGCCAGATGTTCAGCCCGGTGAAGACCACGAGGGTGGCACCGAGCGGTAGCCCCAGGATGGAGATGTTCGCGGCGAACCACACCCAGAACAGCTGTAGTGGATTACCGTTGCGCTCGTTGTCCGGGACGGGCTCGATCCCGCGAGTTTCCAGCGAGAGAGCGTCGGCCGCGGTGTCCGAGACGGGGGCGGAGGCGGAAGAGGTCATGGTTGTGCTCCAAAGTGAGTCGAACTGTGTCAGTTCGTATTACGGAGAGCGAGCAGTCGATCGACGAGGGGCTCGAGATCGAGCGAGTTGACGTCGGTGACCGTTCGTATCGCTTCGCCGGGCCACGCTGCCATGCCACCGACGGCACCGCGGACAGCACCTGCTATCGCTGCGATGGTGTCGGTGTCGCCGCCGATGGTGGCGGCTGCCAGTACGACGTCCCACGGGTCGTCGTACGCAGCGGCCAGAGCAAAGGCCGCTACCACTGATTCCTGTGACGCAACGGACGTACCGACGATGTCGGCGACCGTATCCGTGATGTGTTCGTCGGTGGTGTTGCCGACCAACTGGACCGCCCACCGGATTCGGGTCGCGATGTCTCCACCGGCAACCCAGTATCCGCGGGTGGCACCCTCGGCCGCAGCAGCAACACCGATGTCGACTGCTTCGGGTAGGTCCGCGCCCGCGATGCCGGCACTGATCGCGCCGGCAACCGCTGCGGCAGAGGCTATTCCGAGGGAAGTATTGTGGGTGACGAAGCTGCATCGGAAGATCGCATCGACGAACGAGCTCATGCCGCCGTCCAGCGAAGCTGCGATAGCCGCAGGGGTAATACGCATGGCCGCACCGTTGGTGCTGCCGAATCTGCCGGCTTCGGTCGGATCCGATCCGTCGAGAATGCGTTCGACGGCACGCTTGGTCGACGGACCGAGAAGGTCGAGCGATCCGCGTGCATTCATGCCCGCTTCCCAGGCGATCAGGGCGTGCGCGAACGACGTCGGGTCGACGACACCGCTCCCGTCGATGATCAACTGCGCCAACATGATCGCTTGCTCGGTATCGTCGGTGATCGAACCGGCAGGCATGCCGTGTGCGATGAGCTGACGTGGGCCGGCGTCGACGAACCCTGTCAACTGGCCGTAGTCCTCGGCGATATCCCTGCGACACATCGACTGTGTCGGCATTCCCAGCGCATCGCCCAGGGCTAGCCCGTAGAAGGCCCCGAGGGCGCGATCGCGTGAAGCAGGCATCGAAACAGTCCTTGCCGAGAGTGGGGTGATCGATCATGAATTGAAAGTGAGGTGGAGCCGAAAACGTTCGGGCGCGAGCAGACTGACGACCTTCTCGACGAACTGTCCCGACGCGTCTCGGCTGACACGGATGCTGTGCAGGTACGGGGTGCCCACCGGCACTTCGAGAACGGCAGCGTCGGCCGCGTCGACCGGAACCACCGAGACCCATTGCTCGCCACTGGCAGCCACGAGCCCCGCGAACCTCAAGGTTGCCGTCAGTGAGTCCTCCACCAATCCGTTCTCGGGCAGGTCCGTGAGCGGACCGAGTGCGGGAATACGGCTGCGCTCCAACGACACAGGTCGCCCGTCGACCACGTGTCGCACTCGGTCGACGGCAACGAAGTTCAGTGTGGAAGTACCGGCCTCGGCTGCCAACTCGGGATCGACGATGCGCTCGATACGGAGAGTACGGGTGTGCATCTCGACGCCCGCAGATGACAGTGCCCGTGCCCACCCGTCGGCCGTCTCGATCTGATGGCCATCGAAGGTGACGAGTGATCCTATGCCACTGCGCTTTTCGATGAGCTTCTGATCTTCCAACTCACTGAGTGCAGAACGAATGGTTCCACGACTGACCGAGAACTCGCGGGCGAGTTCGTTCTCTCCTGGCAGGAACGAACCCGAGGGGATGTCGCCGGACTCGATGGTGTTCTTGAGTGAGGCGAGCACCTGATGGCGCTTGTGCCGCGCACGCTCCGATGTGCGCTGAGTCATAGCAGGCTCGGTCATGCCAGCACCGTACATCGAAAAAGTGAACCTGTACAGAGCCTGTCCAATTTACTGCCCGCCTGTAAAAATTTATTGCCCGCCCGTAAATAGGGGCAGTCCCGGTCTCCCATGGGAACCACGGAAAGATCGCTACGTGACGCAGATCGCTACAGTCCTCTACCGGCACGTTCACCGTGACAGCCCTCCGTTGCGTTCACTTCGATGTTTGGCAGACCCTCGGTCCAGGGAAGGCGTCGAGAAGACGCAGCCGAGGCACATCGGTGCGTCACCGAATTTTGAGGAGACAGTGAAATGCCCACCACAGTGGCCGATCAACTCGTTCGAGGACTCGTCGACGCCGGCGTTCAGCGCATCTACGGCATCGTCGGCGACAGTCTAAATCCGGTGGTCGACGCGGTGCGCCGTACCGGTGGATCGGCCAAGGGCGGCATCGACTGGATTCATGTTCGACACGAGGAGGCCGCAGCGTTCGCTGCTTCGGCCGACGCGCAGACCACCGGCACGTTGGCCGTCTGCGCGGGTTCGTGCGGGCCCGGGAACCTCCATCTGATCAACGGCCTGTACGACGCACACCGTTCCGGCGCACCGGTTCTGGCGATCGCGTCGCACATTCCCAGCAGCGAGATCGGCTCGGGCTATTTCCAGGAAACGCACCCCGACCGCCTGTTCGGTGAATTCTCGCTCTACAACGAATTCGTCTCCACTGCCGACCAGGCTCCCCGGGTGTTCCGCGCGGCGATCAACGCCTCCATCACCGGCGGCGGGGTGTCGGTCGTGACACTCCCCGGCGATATCGCCGAGCTGTCGGCGTCCGGCACGATGGATCCCATTGCCGTTCCGTCCACACCGGTCGTCACACCTCCTGCGGCGGACATCCAGAAGCTGGCCGACGCCATCAACAACGCCGAGAAGGTTGCCATCTTCGCCGGCTACGGCGTCAAGGGTGCCCACGACGAAGTGGTCGCGTTCGCCGACACGATCGGCGCTCCCGTCGGACATTCGTTGCGTGGCAAGGAGTTCATCCAGTACGACAACCCGTACGACGTCGGAATGACGGGCTTGCTCGGGTACGGCGCAGCCCATGCGGGCATCCACGACGCAGATCTGCTCATCCTGCTCGGCACCGATTTTCCGTACCAGCAGTTCCTGCCGGAGGACGTCACCACCGCACAGATCGATATCGATCCGACGAAGCTCGGACGCCGAACCTCGGTGCAGTACCCGATTCACGGTGATGTTCTCGCGACGTTGAATGCGTTGCAGCCGTTGGTCACTCGCAAGACCGACCGCCGGTACGTGGAGAAGTGGGTGGACAAGCACAACGACCTCATGGGCAAGACGATCGGCGCATACACCCGCAACGCCGAGAAGCTCGTTCCCATCCACCCCGAATACGCCGCGTCGGTGCTCGACGACCTTGCCGCCGACGACGCGGTGTTCACCACGGACACCGGCATGTGCAACGTGTGGACCGCGCGCTACATCAACCCGACCGGCAGAAGGGCCTTCGTCGCGTCGATGCTGCATGGCTCCATGGCCAATGCCTTGCCGCACGCCATCGGCGCGCAGTTCGCCAACCCGGACCGCCAGGTCGTCTCGATCTCAGGCGACGGCGGGTTCTCGATGCTGCTCTCCGAACTCCTGACCGTCGCGATGTACAAGCTGCCCGTCAAGATCGTGCTGTTCGACAATTCCACGCTCGGCATGGTCAAGGCCGAGATGCTCGTCGACGGTCTGCCCGACTTCGGCGTCGACGTGCCGCAGGTCGATTACACCGGCATCGCTGCCGCCGCCGGCATCCACGCACAACGCGTCGAACAGCCCGGTGACATTCGCAGTGCACTCGAAACCGCTTTTGCGGTCGACGGTCCGGCACTGGTTCAGCTGATCACCGACCCGATGGCGCTGTCGGTGCCGCCGACCATCACCGGGGAGCAGATCAAGGGATTCGCTCTCGCAATGAGCAAGGTCGTGCTCAACGGTGGCGTCGGCGAGGCGGTTCGGATGGCCAAGTCGAATCTGCGCAACGTGCCACGGCCGTAGCAACGTCTCGTACGCAGCGGTGCGATCATCGAGGCGATCGGACGGGCGGTTATTGTCGACACACCGCCCAAACCGGACACCTCGATCCGGTAACCGACCGTTCCGGAAGGCACAACCATGGCCATCGACTACACCCGCAAGCCCTCGACCGGGCAGAACCCAGCGCAGCAACCCGGAGCTCCTGTCAGCCTGAGCAAAGTGACGCTGTCCAAGGCGTCACCGACGATCAGCCTCACCAAGTCCGGCGAGAAGCAGGGTTCGATGCGGGTCAACCTGAACTGGTCGACCGGCGCACCCGCGGCACAGCCGAAGAAGAAGGGCTTCCTGGCCAAGTTGGCCGCGGCGTCGTACGGCTCCGGCGGTGTCGATCTCGACCTCGGCTGCCTCTACGAACTGCGTGACGGTTCCAAGGGCGTCGTGCAGGCGCTCGGCAACAGCTTCGGTTCACTGCAGGATGCCCCGTTCATCGCGCTCGACGGTGACGATCGCTCCGGTTCGGTCAGCGGCGGCGAGAACATGCACATCAACCTTGCCCATCCCGAGAAGTTCGCTCGAATCCTGATCTTCGCGATGATCTACGACGGCGCACCGAACTGGGCAGCGGTGGACGGGGTGGTGACGCTGTACCCCACCAGCGGACCACAGGTCGAGGTACGCCTCGACTCGGCCGAGAACTCCGCTCGAATCTGCTCGATCGCATTGTTGGAGAACACTTCTGCGGGGATCACCGTCACCCGCGAGGTCGAGTACATCCAGGGCAGCCAGGCCGACCTCGACAAGAAGTACGGTTGGGGACTGCGCTGGGCGGCGGGTCGCAAGTAGTCAGAGAGGTTGCGGCGGAGTCATTTCCAGCCGCACGCCGATCAATCGAACCTCGCGAGTGTGGTCGAGGCGATCGACGAGGGCCACCGCAGCCGAGGTCAGAATCTCGGGATCGAAGGTCGGCGCACCGACGATCGGTGCGCTGACGGTATGCGTCTCGAACGGCGCGTAGCGGATCTTCAGTGCCGCCCGAACTGCCGGCCGGTTCTCGGCTTCGATGTCGGCCAACACCTTCGACGTCAAGCCGGCGATCTCGTCTCGGATGACCGCCCAGTCGGCGACGTTGGTCTGGAACGTGACCTCACGGCTGTGCGACCGTGCAACCCAGGGCTCGGACGTCACCGGCGCGAGGTCGATGCCTCGCCCTTTCGTGCCGAGCCACGGACCGATCTTCGGTCCGAACGCGGCGGCGAGGTCCGCGTCCTCGGCATCGGCCAGTTCTCGGACTGTCGTGATGCCGAGGGCAGCCAGCCTCTTCGAGATCTTCTTGCCGATCCCCCACAGCGCGTCGGTACCGCGCTCACCCATCACCTCGAACCAATTGTCCTGCGTCAGGCGATAGATGCCCTGCGGTTTGTCGAAGTCGGTGGCGATCTTGGCTCGTAACTTGTTGTCTCCGATGCCGACCGAGCAATGCAGCCCTGTCGCGTCGAACACGGCGTCGTGCACTGTCTTCGCCGCACCCTCGGGGTCATCGGTCTCCACACCGAGAAACGCCTCGTCCCAGCCGATGACCTCGACCACGTATCCCAACGTCCGCAGGGTGTCCATCACCATCGCCGACGCCTCGTCGTACGCCGGCTTGTCCACGGGCAGGAAGACCGCGTCGGGAATCTTCTTCGCAGCGACGCGCAGTGGCATTCCGGACCCGACGCCCATCGCACGCGCCTCGTAGGAGGCGGTCGAGACCACCCCGCGTTCGGTGGGATCTCCCCGCCCTCCGACCACCACTGCCTTGCCCACCAGATCGGGGTTGCGCAGCACTTCCACGGCGGCGATGAACTGATCGAGGTCGACGTGCAGTACCCATCGGCGACGCGCGATGTCGGTCGAAGCGCTCCCGGTCATGGTGTTCAGTGTGCCCGTGGTGTCTCATGACGCCATGACGAAATCGATTTCTCGCACCATCGGGCGGGTCGTGTTGGGGGCGTTCCTCGTCTTCGCCGGGCTCAGCCACCTCTTCTGGGCGCGCAGCACCTTCGCCGCTCAGGTGCCGACGTGGATGCCGATCAGTGTCGATTTCGTGGTGCTGGCATCGGGCGTCGTGGAGATCGTGCTCGGCCTGGCGCTGCTGTTCTGGACTGCTCGCGCGCCGCTCGTCGGTTGGGTTGTTGCCGCGTTCTTCGTCGCGGTGTTCCCCGGCAACATCTCGCAGTTCTTCAACCACACGAACGCCTTCGGCCTCGACTCCGACACGGCACGAGGAATCCGATTGCTGTTCCAACCATTACTGATCGTGTGGGCACTGTGGTGCACCGGGGCATGGGCGCAGTACCGACAGTCACGACATGGACGCAGCAGGCGTCAGTAGGTCGACCGTTGCTCTGCTGGGGCAATGCCGTGGTGCAACTGCGCCACGTCAGGGTGCGCTCGCGTTCGGGACTTCCACGCGTTTTCGCCGTAGGTGCGATAGATGGGGTTGTCGGGATCGTTCTCGACGCCTCGTGACTGCAGCGCCAACTCCGGTGGCAGTTCGATGACAGGTACGACGGCATCGAGGGCGGGGCTCAGGAAGTGGGGCACGGAGACTCGATCGGTGCCGGGCCCGGGCGCGACCACCCGATGCCGCGTCGCCCGTAGATAGCCGCCGGTCGCCACTTCCAACAGCTCACCGATGTTGACGATGAACGCCCCGTCCAGCGGCGGCACATCGATCCATGTGTCGGGCGTCGTCTCCACCTGCAGCCCGGTCGAGTCCGGCTCGACGAGCAGCAGCGTCAACACCCCGGAGTCCTTGTGCGCACCGACGCCCTGCGAATGATCGGGAGTGCCCGGGTAACGCACGACCTTCATCAGTGTCGCGGGCGCGGTGGCGAAAGCGTCGTCGAACACGTTCTCGGGCGCTCCCAGGGAATGTGCCCAATGCCGAAGCAGCCGGAGTCCAAGACCCGACACCGTCCGTTCCCACTGCTCGAACGTCTCTCTGAATCCTGCGGGCTGCGAAGGCCAGAGATTGGGGCCCTGAAGATTCCAGTAGCCCGCCGCACCCTCGATCGCCGGACGTTCGGGACCGATGTCGATCTGCTCCCGCCAATCCACCCGACCGTTGGTCAGCTCGCCGCCCACCCGCGAGTAGCCGCGGAAGTGCGGGCTCTTCAGCTGACTGATCTCGTCCTTGACATGCTCCGGCACGGCAAAGAACTCACGCGCGAGACGCAGCACCTCGTGCATTCGTGCGTTCTCGATCCCGTGTCCGACGAGATAGAAGAATCCGTGCCCGTGAGCCGCTTCGCGCAGTGACAGCTCGAACGTGCGTGGGTCGTCGTCGGCCAGACCGAGATCGAGAACGGGAAGCATGCTCGCAATTGTCCTCCCCACCTGACGCGTCGGCCAGCACTGTTCAGGTTCGGTGAATATCGGCGCGTGGATGCCAGACTGGACGCCATGAGCCCTGAAGCACTCGACATCACAGTCGTCGGTCACGGCGCAGCGACCTACCCGCCCGAACAGTGCACACTCTCGCTCACCGTTCGCACCGACGGCCGCACGGCGGAGTCCGCGTCCGAACCCGCTCAGCAACTCGTCCGCGAACTCACCAGACTGGTCGAGCCGCTCTACAACAGCGACGGCGGACCGATCGATCGTTGGTCGGTGGACCAGGTGCGCCACTCGCGCCACCGCCCGTTCAACAACGACGGAGAACAACTCCCTTACGTCTACCAAGCCGAAGCGTCGGTGGAGGTGCAGTTCAGCCAACTCGATCTGGTGGACGCGTTCGTCTACGCAGCCTCTGCACTGGAGGGAGTGTCGATTGACCACTTCGACTGGGACCTCACCGAATCCAGCAGAACCGCTCGTACTCTCGCGGTCCGAGAACTCGCTGTGCGCGACGCTGTCTCCAAGGCCGAGGCCTATGCATCGAGCCTGGGCCGTACGGGCGTGAACGCTGTGGCGATAGCCGACCCGGGCCTGCTTCCTGGGATCACCGAACATGGTGGAGCCGAGCCCTCCGCTCGCATGTTCGCCGCGCAGTCGACCCCTGCCGGATTCGCACTGAAACCCGAGAACATCACGATCTCCGCGAGCGTGCACGCCCGGTTCACGGCCTCCTGACGCGTCGCGCCTAGGCTCGAATCATGAATCGAGACGATGCCCGACGCCTCTGGCCGCGGCCGCCGCTGCTGCCTCGTCCGATCCTGATGGATCAGCGCTGGGAACGGCTCGTGTTTCTGCATTGGCGAGTTCCGAGTTCGGCCGTCGCCCCGCTGTTGCCTCGCGGGTGCACGCCCGACGAATTCGACGGCTCGTCCTGGGTCGGGCTGATCGGCTTCCACATGGTCGGTGCCGGCCTCGGTTACCGTCACCCCGTTCCGTACTTCGGCACGTTCGGTGAGATCAACGTGCGCCTGTACTCGATCGACGCGGAGGGTCGACGCGGCGTCGTGTTCCGATCCCTGGAAGCAACCAGACTCGCAGTCGTGTTGGGCACCAACGCCGCTCGAATTCCGTACCGCTGGTCGTCGATCGATATCGACGACAACAGTCGAGCCATCGGCTACCGCAGCCGACGCCTAGCACCACCCCACCGCGGCGCAACAACGGACTTCGGCGTCGTCAGGGGATCACGCGACATGTCCGAGGATCCGCTCGCTGTGTTCCTCACCGCGCGTTGGGGATTGCACACCTCACTCGCCGGACGCCTGCTGTACGTCCCCAACGTGCACCGACACTGGCCACTGGTCGATGCTGAGCTCACCCACTGCTCCGACGAACTCGTGGCAGCGGCGGGCCTACCCGATGTCAGTACCCGGCCACCGGACTCGGTGCTGTACTCCCCCGGTGTCGAAACTCAGTTCGGCAAGCCCTACACGGTGCGCGGTCGGTAGAAGATCACGTGACCCGAGGATAGTTCGACGACCCAGTCTCCCTGCGTTGCAGCAGCACTGTCCGAGTGGGAGCTCGACGTCACGCTTTCCCGCAATACGAGGTACCCGGCGTCGAGGGCGAGGTCGAACAACAGCTTGGTGCCGTCCGAAAATTCGACGGCAGGGTCATCGCCAGTCGAGAGCCGGACCACAGTGGCACCGATCGAAGGAAGCCTTTCGACGGTCGGGGGCTCTGCCTTCTGATGCTCGGGTGCGGGCCACGATTCGACGGCCCCTCCCGGTCCACACAACACGGTCGAACCGTCCACCGCGGTGTACTCCCAGGATTCGACTTCGTCTCGCGGGGCGGCCACCACCCTTTGCCTGCCCTCGAACGTCAGACGGAGAACACCGGATTCGTCGTAGTCTGCGTCTTCGCAGACAAGACCGTGCAGTGCTGCGAAGGCTCGTAGGCCCTCGAACTGATTGTCTTCATCGACAGTGAGGCCATCGATCACTACCTCACTGAAAGCGATGCTGGCACCGTTGTCGAACTCGATACTCAGATCGAAATCGAGCAGAATTCTGCTGATACGGCGCTGTTCGACGGGGAGTTTCATCGACAACGACTGTGCCACAGAATCTCGGCGACACCCACAAAGCCTCGCCGGGGAGAGGATGTTCGACCTGGCGGCGAGCGAATGCGCGCGCGTTCGTCGGGTGCGCGGGAAATGGGGACTGGTCGGGGCACGAATCCGCGCGCGGATAGCGAACGCGCTCGCGTCTGCGCCGGGGCAAACGCTCCGGAGCAGTTCGGGGCAGCGGTGTGTGCGCCTGGGTCCAGGGCCCGGCCGCCGCGAATGCGCGCGCGTTCGTCAGGTGCGCGGGGAATGGTGAATGGTCGGGGCGCGATTGTGCGCGCGGATAGCGAACGCGCGCGCGTGTGTTTCGGACGGGGGGTGGGGCTGGGGTGCCGGGCAGCTCGGGGGTCCGTCAGCGTGCGAGCCGGCCACCAGGGTCCAGGCCCGGTTCGTGGCGAATGCGCGCGCGTTCGTCAGATGCTCGTGGGTGTGGTGATGGGTGGTTTCGAAATGCAGAATGGCCCTCGACCGTGGTCGGGGGCCATTCTGGGATGTTGTGTTCGGCGGTGTCCTACTCTCCCACACCCTGTCGAGTGCAGTACCATCGGCGCTGGAGGGCTTAGCTTCCGGGTTCGGAATGGGACCGGGCGTTTCC
>NZ_NPGA01000008.1 GCF_002259485.1 Rhodococcus sp. 14-1411-2a | reverse complement strand
GGTGGTTGGGGCGGGGGGGGGCAGTGCTCATCGTCCGGCAACGACCCGCTGACTGGATTAGAACCGACAGATTTGTTCGGAAAGTGAACGGAAAGCTGGTGACTTAGTGCCGGTACCTCGACGGTGCGCGATTTCGTGCACTGTGCGGTGAATCGCACTCGTCAACCGCGCGGCCAACGTCAGTTGTGAGAAGCGGCCGACTCGACGGCCGTTCCCATTCGGTGATCAGAGGCAGGGTTTGGTTCAGTTCGTTGATCAGCTCGTGCCAGTGGAGGTATTGCTCCATCGCCGACGAATCGCCGGCCACGGCAGTGCTGGTTGATCTGATGGCAACGATCGACGCCGTGGGCAGTGAATCGACAGTAGCGACCAAGAACGGGCCGGGACAGTGGGCGAGCCACGTTCTGTCGGCAGGGGCGTTCACATCTACACTGCTGTGATAGCTGCCGCTGGACAGGCTTCCAGGGCTGCCAGTATCGAGCTACGGGCAGCCTCGTTGTCGAGGGGGCGGTCCGTTTTCTGGGCGCGGCCGCGTCGAAACTCGAAGTGTTCCGGCGCGACCGCGATGCACAGGCCGGCACCTATGCACGTCCTCGACACAGTGACGTGCATCGAGCTGTCAGGCATAGTGAAAGCTCCTCTCCGACCGGTGCGGAAGACCTCGCACCTTGCGGCTCATCGGCGTGAAAACGGGAACTGCTTCGACACCGAGTGGCGCATCCAGTTCGATGCCGCAAAGTGACGCGTTCGAGCCTGATGGGCTCAGATCGCTGCATGCGAGTGTCACTGAGACTGAGCGGAGGCTCGCGCGGGCCAGATGACGCCCACACTTTTCATGCCTTCCATGACGTCCATGTCGGGATTTGCTGTCAGCACCTCCTTGAACGTTGGGCTGCTGACAATCACGGACTTGAACGAGCGCAGGAACGCATCGACCTCTTCCGCCTCTCTCCGAGGAATTCCGAACTCCTCGTAGGCGGGGGTGACAATATCGGCAAATAGCGCGTCCCAATACTCCTCGGTAATTCCCATTCCGCGGTGTGAGGTCGCCATGTCGGGTCCGTGGTAGGTGTGTGGCCCACCCCAGTGCATACCCAGGAATTCGACGAAGCCGCTGATCTCCTCCTGCACCTCGGCTTCGGTCTTGTGGTTCCAGATGTGGCCGATCGTAGGATTCAGCATCGCGCGTGTGACCAGGATGCGTGCCAGGAATTTGACCGATTCGAGACCGCCCAAGCGGTAGTAAAGACTGTCTTGTTCACTCATTGTGTTCTCTCCTGGAAATAGATTGGACTGACTTAGGAAATTGCTCGTCGCGAGGCTCGTTCGGTCAGCAGAGCGAATACCGCCATCAATGCGGACCACAGTGTCAATTGTGTTGCCAACGAGGATATTCGGAATTGCCACAACAGTGAGGCGGGGAAGTCGGATGGGACCTCGTCGATGGCAGGTGCCAGTGCGTAGCCGGTGACAATGACGACGATGAGGGCCACTGCGGCTGCCACGGTGGGTAGTACCTGCGAGGCGATTCGGGTGGCAACGACGTGGCGGACGAACACGAAGGCGGCGATAGCAAGGAGTCCCAACAGCACCATCGCGAACCACAGGATGGTCCGTTGATCGATGGTGTCCGGGTCTCCTACAGCGGGTGGATTGGCAGGATATTCGAAGAAGGGAACGGCAGCGACGGAGAACCACCCCGCAGTACCGACAGCGGCAATCAGAGCGGCGGCGGACAAGCCGGAACGGGTTCGCACTGCAGTGAGTACACATGCGTAGATCGCGCCCAGCGCGGCACCCGACAGGGCGGTGGCGAGGAACAATCCTGCGCGCTGGCCGTCTCGGGGGACCAGTGGGGTGTCGTTGTGGTGGTGGCCTGCGGGAGCGCCGGTGTCGTTGTGATCATCGGCCGTGGTTGCGTGGGATTCTTCGATAGCGATCGCCGCATCGATGTGGTGTTCGCCGGTAATGTACGCGACGCCGCCGGCGAGAATGCCGGCGACGAAGCCGGCGAGAATGCCTCGGACCAACAGCTGTTTCAGTGACCCCGTCAACGTCGAGTGCGTGGTTGAAGAGGCCGTGTTCAATGGCATGGGAGACCCAGTAGGTGACGCCCGTCGTGCATCACTTCGTGGAGCAGCATGCCGCTTCGAGAGATCGCGCCTTGGTCGAAGCCGACGAGATACAGAGTGAGCATTGCTAGCAGAACCGCAGCGATCATCAGTATCGATGCCGCGACTTTTTGTAGTTCTGCGTCGGGTGTAACGCTGATCGTGGTCATTTCCGTACTCACTTTCCAATGATGTTACTGATCAATGCTTTTGGCAGAATTGCGACGATCTCCGGTCGGTCGCAGCCGAACCCTCTTCGTTCGCAGGTGATCGCCGCGGCCCGACGAGTGCGCACTTCTCGAGGACCGCCGGCGGGTGCCGGGCTCGGCTGTAGGGCATATCTGATGCGCAGAATCGGCTGGTTTCTGCTACTGCCAAGGAGGACGGTCACCTCCACCCGCGCGGCCAGGTGGATTCCGACAGCCGCCGACGAAGAGCAGGCCGCTGGGTCGCGGTCGGCAGTGCCACCCGCCGTCGGCCCTCCTGTCAGAGGGTGCGGGCCGGATCGATACTGATCGGCTCGAGGTGCGCTGTGTGGTGGTCGCGGTCGGGTGGAGTGGCAAGTACCGTCTTTGTGCGTTCGTCGAGGTCGGCGTCGCTGAGTAGCCCGCTACCCGACAGGCGGGTTTCGAGCGCATTGAGCCAGTGCTCGTAGTACGACCACGACCCTCGCTCGAGTTCACCCTCGTTCTCTTCCCAGTACGTGATGGAATCGATCAATGAGAGCTGGAATTCGGACCACTCGAACTGGCGGGCGTCATAGGCAGCTACGGCGATAGCGAATGCGCGGATCTCCCACGGTGACGCGAACGCGATGTCCCCGTCCGGTGCGCCAGGCAGACTGCAGACGAGCTTCTCCACTCGCCGGCGTGCGTCACCGAGCTCTGTGGTGTCGGGGCGAATCGAGGTTGTCATGGCTGCGTCCGAGCAGTGGGGCCGACACCGATCATGGAGTCACGGCTGACCAGCTCGGCAAGCTGGTCTTCGCTCCATCCATCGGTTCCTGCGGGGCGTCGGGGCAAGACCCAGTACCGCATCTCGCTGCTCGAGTCCCACACCCGAATCTCGACGTCGTCGGAGACGGTGTAGCCGAAGCTCTCGGCCAGTACTTTGCGTGGTTCGCGGCAGATGGCCGCTCGGTACTGGGGATCTTTGTACCAGTTCGGTGGTAGCCCGAGCACCGGCCAGGGGTAGCACGAACACAGGGTGCAGACGATGACGTTGTGAATGTTGGCGGTGTCTTCGACGACGACCATGTCCTCGCCCTGAAGGCCGCCGATGCCGAGCTCGCCGCACGCTTCGGTCGCGTCGGCGAGCAGTCGAGCCTTGAACTCGGGGTCCGACCACGCTTTGGCGACAACCTTCGCCCCGAGTTGGGGTCCGACTTCGTTCTCATAGATCTCGACCAGACGGTCGATGGCTTGGGTGGTCATGATGCCTTTGTCGATGAGCATCGATTCCAGCGCTTTGACGCGCGCAGCAATCTCTTCCTGGCTGCGGATTTTCTCACTCATGCTGACTGCACTCCTCGGGGTGTGACGAGTTCGATGTATGGGTCCCAGACGTCGAAATACACGGATTGGTTGCGCTCGGCGGTCTCGGCACCCCAGAGCTCGTCGGCCTCGAAACGGACGGTGTAAACATGCTCGGGGCACTCACCGAGATTGTTGCCTGCGGTGTCGGGGTAGATGAATGTCCCGTGTGTAAGAACGATTTCACCGGTCGCTCCGCGGATGTAGCGAGCTCGTCGAGTGTGTCCGCGCGGGGAGTCACGTCGTACTTTGACCGTGTCACCGACCTGGAAACGGGCGATCTTGTTGCTCTCGCGCTTCGCGGGTGCACCGGCCGGCACGACGGCGTTGATGAACGCCAACAGTTCGGGATCGTCGTGGTGCTCGGGCATCGGCGCATCGGGGTTGGCGAGAAAGTACTCGGTGCGACGATCGAGTTCGTCGAGATCGAGTTGCCCGGTGCGCTCGCCGTGATACTCGACTGTGTGGATCCAGTGCTCGTAGTACGGCGATTTCAAGTAGACCGCGGGATCGATCAACTCCATGCCGAAGCGGAATTGATCGACCCCGAAAAATCCGCCGCGAAAGCACATCGAGAACATTGCGAACGCGGCTTTCTCCCATTCGGCGCGGAAGATCGGTTCGTTCTCCGGGACGACTACCGGGCCCAGTCCGTCTGTGCCGGCCAAGTCGAAAACTCCGTTCATTTTTTACTTCTCCTGCCGTGACGTCTCCGTCGGGTGGGGGGTGGATCGCGATGGACTCGTACCGCGCGGCGCTTAGGGCGCGGTTCTAGATGGAGGCCAGGTTCGTGGTGCCAGAAGGCGTGGGGAATCCGCCGATCAACTTCTCGAAACTGTGGCCTGCACGCAGTACGGTGGCATCTTCGAAGTGTCTGCCGATGATCATCATTCCGACCGGGAGGCCATCGACGAGACCGGCTGGGACCGTCAGCGCCGGGTGGCCGGTGACATCGAGCGGTGCGGCGTTGGCAACCATGCCGAGCGCTTTGGTCAGGTAAGTGGCGCGGTCGATGTCGGGACCGGGTAGATCGTTGGCGGTGTACGGGAGGGTCGGCATCACCAGTACGTCGTACGTTTCGAGTGCGGCGTCGTAGGCGGCTCGAGCTACGGATACGAGATTGCGAGCTTTGGCATAGCTGACGGCACCGAGCGTGTTGACGCCGTGATATCCGCACAGTGCAACGAGTTTCACGGTTTCGGACAATGCATCCGCGTACTCGAGACGCCGAGAGGCGAAGTAGGCCATCTGTTCCGGGTCGTAGAGTCCGTCGGCGTTGAGTCCGTAGCCGTTACCGTCGAGCATTTGATAAGCGCCGCCGTCGGTGGCGATGACGTTCCACACGTGGAATGCGTGCCGGTGCCAGGGGATGCTGACCTCGTCGACGATCGCGCCGAGGCCGGTGAACCGTCGTACGGCGGCGCGGACGGTGTCGTCCACTGCGGGTTGGGAATTGTCGTGTCCGAAGCCTTCGGTGACGACACCGACGCGCAGTCCTTCGACTCCGGAATCGAGACCGGCGGTGTAGTCACCTGCAGTCACATTGCGCGGCTGGCGGGGGTCGTTTCCGTCGTAACCGGCGATGACCGAGAGCATCAGTGCGGCGTCGGCGACGGTGCGCGTGATCGGTCCGAGGTGGTCGATGGTGCGTTCGATCGGGAACGCACCGGTGTACGGGACGAGTCCGAACGTGGGCTTGTGCCCGACCACTCCGCAGAAAGCTGCCGGGATACGGATAGAGCCACCTTGATCGCCGCCGATGGCGATATCGACGTCACCGTTGGCGACCAATGCGCCGCTGCCACCGGATGATCCGCCGGCTTCGCGGGTGGGGTCCCATGGGTTGCGTACCGGCCCGGATGCGGGGGTGAAACTCGAACCGGAGAAGCACAGATCCTCGCACACCGATTTTCCTGCGATTTCTGCGCCGGATTCGAGCAATCGGGTGACGACGGTGGCGTCGCGGGAGGGGATGAACCCTTCCAGGGTTCGGGAGCCGTTCATCATCGGGACCCCTGCGACCGCGACGTTGTCTTTGATGGCCACCGTTTTGGCGGTCAGACGATCATCGACGGGAGTGGTTTCGGTGATCGACGTGGTGACGTACCAGGCTCCGAGCGTATTGTCGGTAGGGGACAGGACGCGGTGCTCGCGGTCTGGGGCAGTGGGCGCGATCGTCTCGTAGAGTTCGTCGACGATGTCGTACGAGCCGAGTGCGCCGTCGACCAGGCTTGCGAACTCCTCACGGTCTGCCGAGTCGAATTCGAGGCCGAAATGTTCGGCGGCCGCGCCGATCGCATCCGTATCTGGGCGTGAAACTGACATGCCTACACCTCACTCGTCGAGCAATGGATTGTGCCGAGAACGACCGACTGCCGAACCGGTAGTGCAGACGCCTCGAACCGATGACATTGACGGTAGATCACAAGATTAAACGCGTCAATGAGTGGCGACATATCCATGTGTTAAGTCTGTGTTGCGCACAGATTTCGGAACGCCTGTCACTCAAAATTCATGCAGTGCAACGTGAGTCGGTTCGAGGCTCGACTTCGAACCGATGTGTTCGTCGTCACAATTAACTCTAGATGGCCGACGAAATCGTGTCAATGGGTAGCGACACATAGACCTGACTGTGACGGGAGGCGAGTTCAGAGTGGCCGGAAGACTCCGTGGTGCGATTCCGCGAGCACGATGCCTCGTCTGCACTCGTTCGGAAAGCCTTGACGACTCCCACGCGCCACCGCCGTCGGCGAATCTAGGCGTTGCCGCAGAGTTTCTCTGTCGAGTTCGGCGCCCGCAGTAGCAAGGATTCGGCCGTATGCGACGATCGCCTCGTACGTGGTTTCGGACAGAGAGCTCATCGGCGGCATCGGACCTACCTGTAAGGCGTTGTACCGGCCCTCGAGGTCCCGATATGTGTCGGTCGTGCCCTGGAAGTACGCGAATGCAGCCCAGACTCCGTCGGCAGCGGAGGTGCCGATCAGTTGCTGGGTGGCTTCGTCGAGCACCAACGCCAATGTGCGTGTCCTCGAACGTAATCCCGCATCGAAACACTGCTGCTCGAACACGACCTCGTCGTGCCCGACCAGGGTCGAGAGAATCAACTCGGCTCCGGACTCGTCTATGGCGGCGATGGTGGACGAGAAGTCCGTGGTCCCGAGGGGCAGGTAGTTGTCACCGAGCACTGACGCGTTGTTCTCGGCCGCGACGCGGCGCGCCGCCCAATGGGCGCCGTAGGACCACGAATATCGGTGGCCGACGAAGAACCATGTGCGGGCGTCGGTCTCGGCCATCAACGCCGGCATTCCGGCCCGTGTCTGCGCCAACGGCCGTTCACCGAGCCGTACGATCGAGGCGCTCGGCCGACCGCCTTCGTTGAGCACAGTGTGAACCAATAACACGTCGGTGTCCTGCAGGGCGGAGGCCGCGGCGTTGAAGGTGGCGGAGGTGACACAAGCAAAGATGATTCGGCATCCGCTGTGCAGCAGTCTCCGGGTCGCGGCAGACCCGGTCAGCGAGTCGGAGGCATCGTCGCCGATCAACAGCTCCATAGGAAGGCCACGAATCCCGCCGTCCGCATTGATCTCGTCGACAGCCAACTGGGCCAGTGTTTCGGTGGCCTGTGCGAACACTGCTGCCGAACCGGACTTGCTGACCAGCAGCCCTATGCGGTGTCTATCCGGCCTCAGCGGTTCGGGTGGGCCGTAACCGCGCTTGTGCGCCAGCCATGAAACTCCGTCCTGGTCCAAGCTGGATTCCAGAACCACGCGTGTTCCGGCCCCATCGGCGAGAAACCGCAACGTCAATCGGCCCCGCCACGGTTGATGATGGACAATGGCGACCGATCGGCCCTCGCGTACAGCAGCAACGTGCCCGAGCAGCGTGATCGGCATACCTGCAGTGCCCTCACCGCCGACCGGCAGCGACACAGATACCGCGGCCCCCACCACCAGCCGTGTGCACTCGAGGTCGAGAAGGTCGCCATCGAGAAAGCTCTGAAACACCGCCGCCGGTCGTTGAGACAGATGCAATTGGGCAGTGACCGACAATCCGGCCATCAGGGCACCGCCGTCATGCCGACTGCGAACGGACTCGTCTCACGCCCGACGACGGGGTCGAAGCGCACCATTGTCGACGTTGCCCGCAACGGGCGGATCACTCGATGTCTGCGCCACCAGAGACCGTTCGAGGACATCACGAAGAAACTGTAGAGCGTCGTTGGCCGGGCCTGCAGGGTCGACCGAGAAGAACCGATTGCGGCCCGCTCGTCGCTCGATGATCACTCCCGACATCTTCAGCGCCTTCAGATGCGCAGATACCGTCGTGCGGCCCACAGATGGTATGCGGTCACTGATGAACCCTGCACTGCACTCGCCGTTCGAAGCCAGGGTGTCGAGGATCTCGCGACGGACTTGGTCGGCGAGAGCCGCGAACACCAGCTCCCGGCTTTGCTGCTCACCGACACCCATCGCACTGTCCTCATCTCGATGTGGATTCGACCTGATAGGTCAACCGACATCAACATATCTCATGCTGGCGCTTATCGAAATACTTTCGTCGACGTGTCATATTCATCGGCTTCATCGGCGCAGCAGAAACCGTTGGATCTTGCCGCTGTCTCCGTCGGGGTTCGCGCGAAGACTCGGAACGACCCGCGCGACACCGACCGGGATCGACGCGGTTCCGAGAAACATCACGATCGATTCCTGTCATCAACCCCCTCGCGCTGCCGTTCCGATGATCAGAGCACCGTGGCGGCACGGGTGCCTGGCGAGACTCGACCTGGTTCCTTCCATTCAAGTCCCCGGTTTCTCTCGGTCGGGTCTTTCCACTCCTCGCCGGAGCTGATCAACACTGCTGGGCGTCGCGATCGCGCTTTCCACTCGACGGCGCGGCTGCTCGTGCTGTCGGAACGTGCGGCACGATCAGCCGCCGAAGGACCCGGCGGGAGCCCCTCAGCGGTCTGCCCGTCACGTCGGAACGTTCGGTGTCACGCAGCGGATCTGTTTCTTAGCAACGAATTTCCTTGCAGTTCCTGTCCGCACCTCGCGTGGGTGAGCGATCTGTTTCAATACCGTCATGACCGACACTCGACGTAACACAAAATCCGGGCGCACCGTTGGTGAGAAGGTCCAAGTTCGACGCGACGACGGCGTGGTCAGTGGAACGATTGTGGAGGACTTCGCGGACTCGCTGATTCCCGGCGATCGACTGGGTCGGGACTGGGCGCAACCACATCGATGGGCGATCGCCCTCGATACGGGCGTTCTGGTGTTCGTCGACGATAGCGACCTCGACGACAGCGACACTGCCGCGGCGCGGTGACAGCAATGGCCACAAAGAAGTCGGGGGATGCCCTGGTGGATTTCGCCGCGATGTGGGAGCCGTTCGGCGGAGCACCGTTCGAAGAGGTATTCGTCAAATTCGGTGTGGACATGGACGAATACAAGCGTCGACTGTTCAGGCGATTGACCAATCCGGACCGCGCCGGGCTGATAGATGCTGCACTCCGCAGCCGCTTTATCGACTACTCCGTGCACGCGACCGGCATGACACAGCGCCCTCATCGGTAGGTCACCTGCTCGGTAGGTCACCTGCACTCGTCCGCACCGGATCGGGAAAGTCGGCTTGCTGCCCAGCGTGGAGTGTCGATCACCGTGTCGGCGCGATCGCGGGGCCGTGCGGCTTGGCCAGCTCGAACGCGGAGATCACCCAGACACTGAGGGGGCCGCGTTCGGCGAGGAGCGAAACGTGGCAATAGCACCAGCGTCAAGACATCTTGACGCTGCGGAAACTGTCGTTCTCGACTTGGTCGGCCGCTGTCGGCACGCGTCGCTGCCGCTTGACCCGGTCTCGACCCAACACGATCATCTATACAGTCCCCGCAAGTCCGCAATCCGGTTCGAGCTACCGAGGTCCTCGTCGTCGAGGACAGTCCGAATTTGCCGGTGCGAGGGAAGATCGGTGGACGAGTGTGCCACCGGTCGGTGCGCTCGGACGCAGACTCGATGCATCCAGAGAATCGACAAAATTCGATTTTCGAAACCGGATGTGCTCGGAACGTACGTTCATGACGGCGTCGCCGACAGGTTGTGAAGATACCGATGATCAGCTTTATTGCACTGACGAGTTTTTGGCTCTTCGAGTAGATCCTGCAACGCATCACCTGATGTCTCGACCGCACTGCTGGCGACAAAGCTGCTTCTCTCCGGGAGACGAAAAACCGATACTCCCCAAACACGTTCGGACGGTTTCGGTTTCGTTCGGTTGTCGGTCAGCCGGCCTTGACGCGCAGACGCTCGACCTCCGAGCGAGAGTGACGCACGGCCTCGGTGTCGGCTGCTTTCCCGCGGATCGTGGGCGAGGTCGAGATCGCGCGCCGAAGATGCTTGCGTGCTCGACGGGACGTGTGATGGGGCGCGGACTTGACGAACGCCTTACGCGCCTTGTTCTCCAGAATGCCGTCCACCTCGGCGTCGGTCACGGTCCCCGCTTCGACCTCGGGGGCGAGGATGTCGCGGACGAACTCGTATTCACGCGGCGCTGCTCGTCGAAACGCGATCGTCAGCATTGTGAACCCGAGCACGATGGAGCCGATCATGACGGGGAACGTCAGGATGCCACCCATACCGAGGCCGGTGGCGTCGTCCCAGGTGAAGTGCAGAATCATGCCCAACAACACGAACGCCAGGCCGCGCCCGATCCGGCGTGGCTGGGCCGCGGTGCCGATGATGTAGATGACACCCGTGCAGACGAGGGCACTGAAGAGCGGAGGGGAGACGAAGCTGACCGCGATGCGGGTGAACGACATCTGCACTGCCTGACCGACCGGATCGGTACCGAACGCCCGGGCAGTGGAGTTGGCCGCGTACAGGAAACCTCGAAGACCGCGAATCCGAGTCCGAGAAACGCACCGACTAGCGTGTTCCGGATACGGACAGAACGGAAAGCCTCGGGCGGTTGAGCGCGGATGATCTGCTTGTCAGTGCTGTAGATCACCGTCCCTGCGAGGGATTCCGAACGTCGCGTTCGATGCGTAGGTAAGCACCGGTACCTCAGGCGTTCGGAAAGTTTGCCCGTGTGATGCCGAAGGTGTCGTGCATCATCGGTGAATCCGGTGTGCTTCGGCAGGCATTTCCGGCTCGACAGTCAATCACCGTCTGATGGTCAGCCGTCCGCCGAATCACAGCGAGCGGACCGTTCTTTCCTGGCGTGCTTCGCACGGTACATCTCGGCGTCGGCAGTGTTGAGCAACTGCAGAATCGCTTGTTCAGAGCTGCCGTCGAAGACTTCGGTCACCGCCGAACCAACACTCACCGACACGCCCGAGATCATTCGTGCACTGGAAAGAGCGGTCATCAGCTGGCTGACGAGAAGATCGATGGTAGCCAGTTCGCCGACCGTCACACACGCGAACTCGTCGCCGCCGAGGCGGGCGACCACCCAGTCCTTCGCAGTCGATGCGCGGAGCTGTTGGGTCAGATCCCGTAACACCTCGTCGCCGGTCTGGTGTCCGTAAGAATCGTTCACGCCCTTCATACCATCCACGTCGATGACCACTGCACTCATCGCCATCGGCCGGTTCGTCGATGCGGTGACGACTATCGCTTCGACCGCAGCGAAAAGGCCTCGGCGGTTCCTCAGACCGGTCAAAGGGTCCACCAACGAATCGCGCGCCCGGGACCGAAGTTCGCCGACGTACAGGATGAGAACCAACGGCGCGGAGAACATCAACAGCATGGTCAGCGTGTGGGCCACAACCACCCACCAGCTGGCCGCTTCGCTCAATGCAGCCCTACACGCGATGATGCCCAGAACGACGACCGAATATGCCATGTGAGTCGAGCAAGCCAGCGGCGAAACAGCAATGACAGCAAACGTGGTGACAACTGCGAACAGAACCGTCCCACCGATAGCAGTCAACAGGTCCTGTTTCAACAGCAGGCAGACCGTGATCGTCACGTCGGAATAGACGACGAACGCGACGAGCGTTTTCGGGCTGGGCCAGGCACCCACGAACCAATGCACAGCAATCGGCAGTGTTGTGAGGCTGATCAGGACCACCACGGGAACGCCGATTCCGGTGTACTCCTCCGACGGTGCGCTGACGAAGCCGATGATTCCGATGGTAAGCGTCGCGACACCCGCCAAATATTGCGTGAATTTGGCACGTTCGACGGCGAGTTCGTCGAGACCCGGCCGACCGATGAACCGGCACGAAGCCTTACCGCCCGAGCGGGGTGATGCCCTGAAGCGAGCGAATTCGGCGATCATGAGAACCCCTGTGGAAGAAAGCGGCCCCCGCGACCTGTACGGTTCGGAGGCTAACAGAAAATAGACCTTTCGAAGGTGCTATCAACCAATCCTGGGCGAGCTGGCGGTTTCGGATTCAATCGAACGGCGAAGCGCATGACTCCCGTGGGCGGTGCCTTAGTTGTGGGAGTCAAGCGAAGTTCCCCGACATCGGCGAGAATTTCACCACCCGCGTCGCCGCCGGAGACGAGTGCACCTGTGCTACCCGAAGTCACATCGAGTTCGCTCTGGTCGAACCCGCAGCGCAGAACCGAACAGCTTTGGCATGCGAGGACGTACGCCATGGTCTTGACGGGTACACCGCACTGCAGTGCGACAGAAGTAACTCAACCTTCGCTGAGTTTGTATTACGACATAGGGGTCGAAGACGGCAAGGTGATGTTCGGGTTTTCTCCGTCAGAGGCGCATTACAACCCCATCGGCACTGTGCACGGCGGTCTCGGGTGCACTTGATCCTGATCGCTTGCACGGTGCACACCATGTTGCCTGCCGGAACGGGTTACACACCGATCGATCCGAACTTTAGTCAGCTCAACAGCCTTCTCGATTCGGGTGGGCCGTTGGACGCTTCTGGAATTGTTGTCAAACGAGGATCACTAGTCATCTTCGCGGAAGGTTCCATAGTCGACAAGGACGGTACGTCGTAGCAACCGAAACGAGTTCTTTGCTCGTCATACCTCCGAGGTGATACATACCGAGCAGCAGTTTCGACAGTATGGTTTGTCCTATCGCCGGCGCGCTCGAACAAGTCAGCCTCAGCGGGACAACAGCGCTCGAACTCGTCGACCAGCTGGAACCAAGATTGATGAGACCGCTGACGTTCGGACAGAAAGAGGTACAGCCATGACCACCTCCGAACTCGCTTCCATGCTTCAACGGCGCTTGCGCCCAGCGTTGTTGGGCACGGGGAACTTCGGCGGTATCGCCGGAACTGTTGGTCCCGGTGTCGGCCTGGATGCCGCGCGCGCGACCATGATCATGGATCACGCGATCGAGGTCGGGATCACGGTGTTCGACACGGCGGACATCTATGCCCAAGGCGCGAGCGAACGAATTGTCGGTCAGTGGGTGCGCGCGCACCCGGACGCGGATGTGCTGATCCAAAGCAAGGCCGGGAACACTGCCACCGGCCCGAACCTGTCACCCGAGCACATCGCCGGACAGTTGAAGCGCAGTATCGATACGCTCGGCCGAGTCGATCTGTTTCTGTCCCACCGTGTCGATCCGAACACACCGTGGGAGGACTCATTGCCAGTGTTCGGCCGGGCCGTGGAGGACGGCACGATTCGCGCCTACGGCGTCTCCAACGTCACCGCTACCGATCTGACCGAGGTTTTGCACACCGCGGACAAATTAAGCCTCGTTCGGCCGGCTCTGGTGCAGAACGAATACTCCTGGCTCACCCGACGCGACGATCCCGAACTGCTCCCTATCGTGGAGGCCGAAGGCCTGCTCTACACGCCGT
Organism: Rhodococcus sp. 14-1411-2a; assembly: GCF_002259485.1. Taxonomy (GTDB): domain Bacteria; phylum Actinomycetota; class Actinomycetes; order Mycobacteriales; family Mycobacteriaceae; genus Rhodococcoides. The sequence goes on along the minus strand of NZ_NPGA01000008.1, from coordinate 329,264 downwards.
ACTCACCGTTGGCGAACGGGCTTCTCGCCGGCCGGTACAGCAACGGTGAGCGTCCCGGCCACGGTGACCGTGCGAGTATCGCGTCGGGCACCGCGCACCTTCTCGACGACCCCCGCGCACAGTTTCGTCTGCGCGCGTTCGATGACGTGGCCGCCCAGTACGGACTCGAACCGGCCTCACTTGCGTTGGCATGGGTCCTCAACCGGCCTCAGGTCGCTGCCCCGATCGTCTCCGTCAGCCGCGACGAGCAGTGGTCTGCAGCGTGGGCTGCCGTCCAGTTCGCCTGGACCCCAGAACTCGACGAGGCGCTAAACCAAATCCCCGAATGAAACCCGGACGGCAGGATCGTCAATATTCATCGACGTGGCGGCAACGGCGGGTTTCGCACCGTTGCAGCTCATGAATAAGGGGAGTTGCTCGCCATCGCTGCTTGGATTGTGTCGGTCGGTTCGGCAGAACTGTTAGCTAGACTGCACCATTGCAGCAGCCGTGCCGAAAACATGATCCGGTTCTTCTTGGGCGGGGGCTGTCGATGGCCTGGGGGTCCACGTGCACGGCTGGCTGCCATCGTCGTCACCGACATTCAGTCCCACCGCATTGAAAGACGCACAGCCTCGAAAGGACCCGCCCTGAAACACCCCTATAGGTGGGCTTTCTCCTGGCTACCAACGGCGATTCCATCTCGGCCGTTGACACGTTGTCGGTCTTTCGACTCCTCGAGTTTCAGCTTCGACACGCCTGCGAGGACTCGGGTGGTTCGACGTGCGGTCTGCTCACCGGCCCAAACGGCTACTGTTCTAGCATCTTTGTATGCCCGCTCCCAGCACTCAGTTTTCGATCGCCGTCCACGTATTGGCGGCACTTGCCCACTACGAGGGATATTTCACGTCGGAGCATCTCGCAGGTAGCGTCAATGCGAACCCCATCTTCGTCAAGAAAATCCTCGTCAAGCTTTCGAAGGCGAATCTTGTCGACTCCGCCGTCGGCAAGTCGGGCGGGTACGCCTTGGCGCGAAGTGCAGAAAGCATCTCCCTCTTCGATATCTTCTCTGCGGTGGACCCTCCGAGCGCCTCGGCTGTACACACCTATCCCGTCAATGCGGATTGCGTCATCAGCTCCAACATCCAGGAAGTGATGGCTGACGTACTCACTGACATCCAGGTAGCGGTCGAGAAGCAGCTGCGCGGGACAACGTTGGCGAACGTCGTCTCCAGGATCAAGGCAAAGGTCGAGGCACCTTTTGACCAGAATTAGATACCGATGTAGTATCTAATTCATGACGAACTCACCGGACAAAACTCCCACCGCAGTCCTCATTGGCGTTACGGGAGGATTCGGTCACCCGCTGGCCAAGCTGCTTGCAAACGAGGGCTACCGGTTGGTGCTTGCGGCGCGACGCGAGAGTGATGCTGCCGCGCTGACCGGCCGAAGCGACGGGTCGGCGATCTATGTGCGTGCGGACGTGGCCGATCCGGCGAGCCTGAAGGAGCTGGCGGCGGCGGCATTCGAGCACCTCGGCCGGATCGATGCGGTGGTTAACCTTGCTGGCATCTCGCCGCGCAAGGCCATAGGGGAGTACACACAGACCGATGTCGATTCGATGCTCGAGGTCAACGTGAAGGGGCCGATCTTTGTGACCCAGGCCTTCCTGCCGGGACTGCTCGAGCAAGCCGGCGGCAGTGTGATCGTGCACGTCGGTGGCGCTATGGACGGCAGGGTGGGGCTTCCGTTCATGAGCGCCTACGCGGCGAGCCGGGGCGCGCTGGCGGGCTACGTTCAGGCCTCCAATCGTGAGCTTGACGGGACCGGCGTGGCGTTGTCGTTCTTCGGGCCAGCACCCGCGAACACCGAGTCGGAGTCCGCCTACTTCGACATGTGGCATGAGATGGGTGTCGACCTCGTCGAGCCCGAGACGGTCGCCGGCGAGATCCTCACCACCATCCGGAAGCGACGCCAACAGCATGTGATGGGTGGGCTGATGCTCAGGATGATGTCGGCTGTCAATGCTGTGTCTCCGTCTGCTGCCGACGTGATCGGTCTTCGGAAGTTCGGGAAGCTCATGACGCAATACCACCCACGCTGAGCTTCCGACCCGGGCACCTCGCGCCTGGTGTGTTGGGGGGGGGTGGACTGACTGTCGAACGTCCTCACCTGCAGGACCTTCCTAACAGAGCGGGAGAAGTGCCTCCGGGATGGCAGTCGACTAGCAGGCGATGCGCGGAATTGAGTGTTAGGCGGTGGGCCGGGCGTCGTCCGTAGCGGGGTCAGGATCGAGGTCTTGCGAGCGCCGTCGGCGCTCGGCCCGCAGGTCGGGGTCGAGACGACGGACGAGTGCGTCCGAGGCTGCTGGGCCGGATACGAAACGTGCTCGACTCTCGCCCAGACTGCGACCTGTCCGACGGTCGACGAACACGGGATCGATTTCTTCACCGGAGTCGTCGACCAGGGCGACACCTCGATGTTCGGGGGCGACGTGCTTGTTCCCCCAGGCGTAAAGAGCCACGATGACAGGGGTGATCTCACGCCCCCGCTGCGTCGGTACATACTCGTAGCGGCGTGGCCGTGCGTTGTACGGGCGGCGTTCGAGCAGACCTGTCTCGACCAATGACGTCAGGCGGCGTGTCAGCATGTTCGGTGCGATTCCGAGGTTGCGTTCGAACTCGTCGAAGCGGGAGAAACCGTCGAGTGCATCGCGGAGAATCAACAGCGTCCACCATTCTCCGACCTGCTCCAGGGCGTTGGCGATAGGGCATCCCATGTTGTCGAAGCTGCTGCGCTGCATCGGTTATCGCGGTGGAATGACGAGGAGCGAGCTGGTGGCTGTGGCTACCGATTTGCCCTGTTTGTCGACGATGGACCCTTCGGTGAAGATTACCCGTGACCCCGTCTTGGTAACTCGGCCCGTCGCCGTCAAGGGACCGCTGGTGTCGTGGATGTTGCGGAGGTAGCTGACGTTGATGTCGATCGAGGTGTAGCCGGTACCGGCGGGCAGAGTCGTCTGGCCAGCGCAGCCCAGGACCGTGTCGAGCAGGGTGCAGGCGAGTCCGCCGTGGACGGTGCCGATCGGGTTGTAGTGCGCTTGGGTGGGTGTGCATTCGAACACGACCCTGCCGACCTCGACCTCGATCGGCGTGAATTTCATCAGGGCGGCGATCGGCGGGGGCGGCAGTTCGCCACGCATCAGCGCCTGCATTACCTCGAGGCCGCTCATGCCCGAAGCCCGGTGGAGAACAAGGCTCGGGTCGGCCCACGTGAAGGTCTCGGACCGGTGAAGCTCGTCGGTGTCGCTGTGCATGCCACTCCCATGGTTGTTCGGACCGAACAGATTCGGGTGAACGATCGGTTGACGCTGAGCGCGCTGCGACGAGCCTGAAATCGGGTCGGAGGCGCGTGGCTACGACTTTAGTGCGAGTGACTATCATGATGCAAGTAACCGAGTGCGTTCGATCTGGACTGCACCTCATTGCAGCGCCGGCCCGGTGCGTGCGTTCCACCTTCGATGAGCTGAGTGTGCACATGCGCAAACTGACCAATGCCGAAATCGCCGACCTGGTGCGCGCCGAGCTGCCCGCCGGCATGCGAGAGTCAGGCGTCGTTGTGCGGGCCGTCCACCGACTCTTGCTCCTGAACAGTGCAGACCCCCAGGGTTCACTCGACGGCCTGCACCGGCTGGTCGATCTTCATGTGGCTCCGGTCGTTCTGCTCGCGCCGGATGCTGCCGCTTCGAGGTACATCAGCTACCTCGCCGGGGGTTCGGATCGTGCTCCGCTCGCCATGAAGCTTGCGGCCCTACTCGTCCTGGAACCGTAGCGCGACCCGGTGATGGGTCGGGTGGCGTCGCCGCGTTTCGCACAGGGGATCTTAAGTGAGTTGCTGCCGCAATCAGGAGAGTGGACGAATTGTCTGCTCGTGACCGCCTGAACGCGGTGCCCCACGGGTCGCCCGGTCTCCGTCGTGCGCCGGTCGTCGACACTGTTGACCCGATACGGGTCAGCTGTCTAGCTCAGGACCCGCTATCAAGTCCGCCTCGCTGCGTGATACCGAATGTCCTCGTGTACAACGCACTTCAGCGTGGACGGTGGATCCGCAATCGCGATGTATGACGTGAAAGGGTGGGCCCGATTCCCCGGACGCCCACGTATCACCCCAATCTCGCAAGGCGGTCACAATTACTCGAAGTTCTGAACCCTTCTGTGTCAGTAGGTATTCGTGCCGCTCGCGTTGCTTCGGGTCGCGGTAGGGCCGGCGTTCGAGTACCCCTGCGGTAGTGAGCTCCGTCAGACGTTTTGCGGCCGCGGACTCGGAAATGCCGATGCGAGCGGCGAAGTCGTCGAACCGGCTCGTACCGAGCAAGGCCTCGCGAATCAGAAGCAGCGAAATGCGATTGCCGATGACGTCGAGGGCATTGACGACGGAGCAATTGTCGAGTGTCCAACTCCCGCGATCCCAAAGAGCACCAGTCATTCGACCACGATAGCAAAGCTGGCTTGCCGTTGCGCAAGCCAGCGGCTACGGTCAGCTGACTACTCACTCGAACAGTCAGGATATCCATGACGGATCGCACGGCGCACCCATCGGGGGGGCTCACACGTGGGCGCACCTTCACCGTCTTGGCGACGTGTGTCGGGGCGATGGTCACGTTTCTGCAGATCACGGCATCCGTGTCCTCGCTCGGCGCTGTTCAGGCCGCTCTGCAGGTATCACCGGCCGCCTTGGTGTGGGTGCCCAGCGCGTATACCCTCGCCGTTGCCGCATTGGTGCTCTCGTCCGGCACGCTCGGGAGTCTCTTCGGACGCCGACGTATGTTCCGGGTCGGAACGCTCGTGCTCGCCTCGGGCGCAGCGCTCGTCGTGTTCGCGAATTCCTTGCCGATACTCGTCGTCGGGCAGCTCGTCGCCGGCGCAGGGGGAGCGTTGATTCTTCCCAACGGCCTTGCGCTGGTGGCTGCGGCATTTCCCGACCCACATCGGCGCACCGAGATGATCACGTTGTGGGCGGCGTCGTCGGGAATCGGTCTCGCGGTGGGTCCGATCTCTGCAGGTGTGCTGCTCGATCATGTGGAGTGGGGTTACGCCTTTGTTCCCGCGATCATGCTGAGCGCCATTGCTTTCGGGCTCACGTTCGGCGGCGTTCCGGAATCGCTCCAGCCGGGCGCCCGGCTCGACCCCGGCGGCCTCGTTCTGGGTACGACCGCGATCGCGGCCGTGGTGTACGGCCTGATCGAGGGTGGCGGATCGGGATACCTCGATGGTCGCGTCGTCGCAGCGTGGGTGATCGCAGCAGTTGCCGTCGTCGTGTTCGTCATCGTCGAGTTGCGTGTCGACTCGCCGATGCTCGACGTGCGGTTGTTCACCTCCCCCTCGTTCGCCACGATCAGTGTGATTGCCGCGATAGCCCTGTTCGGGTTCACCGGTCTGGCCGTGTTGCAGGTGTTCTTCTACGAACGTGCGCAGTCTCTCGATGCTCTCGCTACGGGCTGGCGGCTGGTGGTTGTCTTCGTCGCGTATGTCGTGGTGGCCGCAGTTGCCGGGAGGATCGTTCGGCGGACGGGTTTCGTTCTGCCACTGGCGAGTGGGTTGTTGCTGGGTGCAATCGCGGCCGTGGGCCTGCTGACGCAGAATTCTTCGACAGGATTCGGGATGGTGTGGTTCTGGTTCGCGCTCTTCGGTGCAGGGGTCGGGCTGGTCGCAGCGCCGAGCACTGCCGCTGCGATGGTGAGTGTCGACCCGGCCCGGACCGGAATGGCGTCGGGTGCCGTCAATGCTGCTCGTCAGCTGGGTTCGGTTCTCGGAACTTCGACGCTGGGTGCCGTCCTCACCACCACGGTCATCCACCGTCTTCCGTCCGAACTCGAAGCTCGCGGTGTGCCCGAAGACACGAGGGTGTCGGTCGCAACTGCAATGCGAGAGGGACGTCCGATCTCCGGCAGCTTCGACGGCGACGTGGTCGATGCACTCGGTTCCGCGTACACCGCAGGAGTGCACACCGGTCTGACCGTCATCGCCGCACTCTTCGCGGCGGGTGCGGTGGCGACCGTTCTGTTCGTGAGGAACCGTCCACACACGGGAGTCGACAGGCCCACGGCACCGACAGGCGCGGCCGCCGACGTCTCCACCGTACCGACGGCACGGCAAGAGTAGTCCGAGATATGTTGCTGCCGCACAACATTCGGCGGTCTGACACCCGTGAAAGAGGTTCGACTGGATAGGCATCTGCATCGTGCGGGCTTCGACGCCGACCCCTTGGGCGGACGTGGGGGAGTCCCCGACCGCTCCGCGGCGCGACTCATCCCTCGGATTGCCCGGTAGAACTGCGTGCCAAGACCCGTCCCAATGCCAACGCCGCGGTGCGGACAGCAGGGGCGAGCAACTCGGGTGCGAAACGGTCCTTGGGCACCGACACCGACAGTGCCGCGATGGGTTCACCGGCCAGCAGCACGGGCGAGGCAACGCAGCAACCACCCATCGCGGCCTCCTCTCGCTCGATCGCGATTCCGGTGCGACGAATCGAGTCCAGTTCGCGGGCCAGGACTTTCGGATCGGTGATCGACCTCGGCGTGTACCGACGCAGTGGACGGGAAAGGGCTTCTTCCTGCAAGACCAGCAGCATATAGTTGCCGCGATCGCGGACTGGACGTATTCCGACACCTATCCCATTGCTTTCGTACGCACCCACTTCGCCGTGTCCTGACCGGGGTGATACATGGCGCGTCCAATCTTCAGCGGGCGGTCACCGACGCCGACCCCACCGCCCTCACCGGGACCCCGCACGCCACTGGACGAGGTGACCACGGGGCGCAGCGTATCCGTGCCGGACTGCCGGCGTTTTGGCCCGGCAAGCAACATAGGTACGAAGCCGGGACCTGATATCGGATCGTCCTCCGGTCTCGAATCGACTGTGCCGTCAATCTTTACGTCATTTAATCGTGCCACCCGGTAGAAAAGGTTGGATTCTGCTTGGCGACGAAGGCACTGATGGCCGCTACATGGTTCTCGGTCAAGCCGGTCGCTTTGTGCAGAGGTATTTCGTTGTACATGGAGGTCGAGAGGTCGTCCTTCGGCGCCCGAAGCAAGTTCTGCTTCATCCCTTCGAGCGCATGCGATGAGCTCATCGCCAGCCGCTCGGCGACCTCGCGTGTACGCGATACGAGTTCGTCATCGGGGACCAGCCAGTTGACCAAGCCGATGGCCAGGCATTCCTCGCCTCGTATCCGGGGGTTGAGAAACATGAGCTCGCGCGCCTTTGCGGGTCCGACCAGCCGGTCGAGCAGCCATGCAACGCCGTAGTCACCAGCCAGCCCGACGGCCGCGAAAGCAGTCGCGAACACCGTCCGAGAGGTGGCGATCCGAAGGTCCGCGGCGAGCGCGAAGCCGATGCCGGCCCCCGCGACTGCGCCGGGGATGGACGCCACGACTGGCTTGCGGCACCTGTAGATGCTGCCAATTGTTGCTTCCTGGTCGCGACGTTGTTCCTCGACGGCGCGTTGGTCGACCTCGAGGGAACCGCCTCCTTCGCCACCGTGTTCGTGAAAGTCCTGAACATCTCCGCCGGAGCAGAATGCGCTGCCGGCCCCGGTGATGACAATTGCACCCACTTTGGGGGACGCCTCCAATTCTTCGAGCGCTGTGGCGAATCCATTGATCATCGCGTCCGACAGTGCGTTCCGTCGATCGGGGCGATCCAGCGTGATGGTGCCGACACCGTCCGTCACGTCGATCAGAACGTCCTGGACGACTGCTTGTGAAATGTCCGCAGCCACAATTCGACTCGTTTTCATTGCCGAGACGCTAGCACTCTCGATGCTCGATGACCCGCGATGCTCTTCATCTTTTGCAGGGCACCAGATAAACCACGGCGCAGCGAAATTCACAGCTTGGTCGTTCGAACTGCGACTTGTGCACAATGCACTGAAAGGCTGGACGATTTCGGTTCGGATGGACATTCATCAGCCCGGTCGTCGCGCTTAGTGTCGTGTCCACGCCGTGGCCTTGGGTCCCCGAGTAATTATATGCGAGGAGCAGTCTCGAAATGGAGTTCGGTTATTTGCCGTGGGTGCTGGCAGAGCAGTACTCGGATTCGGTCGCGATCGCCGATGAACGCCAGGAGCTGACCTTCTCCGAGGTAGCACGGCGCTGCGGATCGATCGCGGCGCAGCTGGCCGCATCTGATGTCACCAGGGACGACGTCGTTGCCGTCATGCTTCCCAATCGACTCGAACTCGTACTGGTGATCGGTGCAGCGTGGCGGCTCGGTGCTGCCGTTACCCCGATCAACCCAGCGCTCACGGCGGTCGAGGCGGCGCACCAGCTGGCTGACTCGGGCGCTCGCCTCGTGGTCACGGTCGACGGTGTGTCGCCGGTCGAGGGGGTGACCGGTTTGTCGGTCGATGCGCTCGACCAGATGAGCGAGGCGGTCGAACCGCCGGTCACACTGAACCCGGACACACCTGCCTTGATCGTCTACACCTCGGGTTCGACGGGTAGACCACGCGGAGTGGTGTTGAGTCACGCGAATGCCGAGTTCATGAGTTCGACCTTTGCCGCACACTTCGAGCTGACCGCGTCGGATCACTGTTTGCTCGTTCTCCCCTTGTTTCATGTGAACGCTCTGATGGTCAGCACGCTCGCCCCCTTGCGCGTCGGCGGGCGCATGACGATCGTCGGCACGTTCTCCAAGACACGGTTCTTCGGCGACGTCGAACGCGTGCGCCCGACGTACTTTTCCGGCGTGCCCACCATCTTCGCGCTCCTCGCAGCATTGCCCGCCGATAAAGAACCTGATGTCTCATCACTGCGATTCGTGGTGTGTGGCGCGGCGCCGATCTCGCGAGAGCTGCTTGCCGCCGTTCACTCGCGCTACGGCTTCGAGGTGCTCGAGGGCTATGGACTCACAGAAGGGACGTGCGCGTCGACGTGCAATCCGCTGCAGGGCGTGCGCAAGCTCGGCACAGTCGGACCGGCGTTGCCTGGTCAGACCATTCGCGTTGTGGGTCCCCACGGTATGGACGTGGCAACCGACAGCCCGGGCGAGGTGCTCATTCAAGGTCCGGCAGTCATGCAGGGTTACCTCGGAAACCCAAGCGCCACCGCCGAAACCGTCCGAAACGGCTGGCTCCACACGGGCGACATCGGCGCTCTCGATGGCGACGGCTACTTGAGGATCGTCGACCGCGTGAAGGACATGATCATCCGAGGCGGCGAAAACATCTACCCCAAGGAGATCGAGCAGGCGCTGACCGAGCTCGCCGAGGTACTCGAGGCAGCTGTTGTCGGTGTCCCGGACCCCGTACTCGGCGAAGTCCCTGTCGCGCAGGTCGTGCTCTACCCGAACAGTGACCTCACGGTCGACCTTCTACTCGCGCACTGCGCCGAACGGCTGACGCGCGTCAAGATCCCCACCGAGATCTCCATCGTCGAGTCGCTGCCGAAGAACGCAGTCGGCAAGACAGACAAACCCGGGCTCCGCCGAATGGTGAAGCTGGCGTAGACCACCGCTCCAACAGGGAAGCAAGGTGATCACGTGGCCCGTGGAGTCATCGAGTGGGCGGTAGAAGTACGGAAGACCCGAGGTACCGGCAGACCTGGAGAGCCAGCTCCAGATCGAGCCGGCCACTGGTCAGCGGCCTTCCCCGTGTCGCCTCGGCGCGCTCGAGCCGGTACTTGAGAGTATTCCGGTGGATGGTCATGGCGTCGGACGCGGCCGAGTGGTGGCTGCCCATCGAGAAGAACGTGAGCGTTGTTTCACGTAATCGTGCGTTGCTCTCGCTGTCTACCGCAAGTTGTCCAAGGCTCTCCTGCACCCATGCGCGAAGCCCTTCCATGTCGTGCGTCAGCATCGAGACGACTGCGAGGCTCCGGTCGGAGTACGCCACGACACGCGCCATATCGGTCCCGCCGGCCATTGCGACGAGTCGCGCGGCCTCTGCTTGCTCGTGACTGCGCCGGAAGCCCGTCACGCCGTGACCGACGATCCCGATGCTCGCCCGAGCACCAGGCACCTTCGCCAGGGCGGCTGTCACGTCCTCGTGGTCGAGCGTCTCTCTGCTCGAACCTCGCGGGATCCATACCCACGCCGTACTTCGGTCGACGGCGGAGAACACGGGAGCCGAGAACGCCTTGACCGACGAGGCCAAGCGGCGCGCAGCGTGCTCGATCTCACGGAGCAAGTCGGTCTCGGGGTTGCTGCTCTCGCTCCAGATGATGAGGGCTACGTGATACTGATCGAGCCGGTACCCGGTCTCGGTCTCGAAGCTGGCGAACGACGTCTGCTTGCGCGCCAGGATCGAGTGCAGCATCGCCGTGTGTACGTGGCCCGACGTCGTGTTCCACCGCTGCTGCTCGGCCTCGTAGATGCCGAGCAGATAAAGGCAGATCCAGTCGACGAACTCGTAGATGACACTGGAGATATGGTGGAGGACTTGAAGTTTCATCTCTGCATCGCAGTCGAGCAAATGCACTTCTTCGAAGCACGAGGCCATCAGGTCGTCCTGCCCCATGTGGTAGGCCCTGACCAGCGAGTTGGCTGGAACGCCGCGCTGTGCGAGTCGCTCGGCATATTCGACGGCCGCGGTCGCGGGTTTCAGATTCGCTATGGCGATGTCGTTGATGAGTACATGAAAGATGGTCTCGATATTGCCTTCGGTGCTTGCTTCGAGTAGCGCGATGAGCCGCGGGTCACCGTCGAGGTAATCGATCGTCGACAGTAGCTCGGCCATCGCGCGCGCAATCTCCGGCTGGCGGTCGTTGAGTCGCTGCCCCACGTACGAGACGCGCCGCTTCAACTCTTCCTTGTCTTGCGACGTCTTCGACGTCAGTGTCCTCATCGCGTCACCCCCGTCAGGTGAGGATGCGGCACCGAGATATCCACAAAGGCCGTGGGCTCAGGCAGAAGCCGACAACCGGTTCGAAGCCGACTACCGGGTGGGCGGCGGTGTGTGTTCCGAAGGATCGCGCCACCCGCGTCGGTGCAATGAAGTGTGTGGTTGCGACGACGATACGGACGGTGACGAAAATCCCGAACGAACCCGAGCGCAACAGATGACTGGAATACGTCGGAGCTGTTGTCGGACAAAATAACTCCTTGAGGTGCCAGTCGCTGATCGGGCTGGGTGCAGTCACGCGGAACGACGTGTCCGCTCTCGAAGACGATGCTACCGCGCTACTCACGAAATTATAGCAACTAGCGAAAGGCTAGCTTAGGTCAGTTTGTTGCGACGGCGGATCCAGCCGAACTATGTGCAATTCCGCCGCCGCCGACGCCGTCCGACGCGTCGCGTCCATTCCCTGTCGTAGGCAGTTCATGGCTTGTGCAGCGTGCACAAATGAGCGTGCGATCTTCGTACTTCATCCCCGTAGATGACGACTGCGCACCCCCGTAGTGTCCTGATTCACACCTCCCGGTGTGCTCCACGCCACTCCTCGGGACCGCAGGCACGAGTTCGCCCCGGCGTACCTGTCATGACTCCAGCTCACCACCTGTTTCTGAAGCGCCTGCCCGCAGTTGGCTGGTCATGGGGAACAAGCTGCTAACCCCAGCGGAGTCGGCCGCACCACCCCAGTCACGTAACCGACGCTTCGGTCGAATACGCCTGCGCGCGAGACGGACCGGACACCTCACACGAAGAAGTAAGGAGAACACGATGGGACTCAAGACAGGGGACTTTCCTCCGGTCGACCCGGCCACGTTCCTCGCCACGCCGTACCAGGAGCGCATCAAAATCCTCTCCCGACACTGGGTCGACTATGGTTTCGGCACCCCCAAGATCACCGCGTTGACCTACATCGCACGGCTGTTCTTCCCGTTCATGATCGGCGGAATCGTCCTGAACTCGCTGACTTCCGGGATCAGCCCCCTCGACGTCGGGCAGTGGTGGAACGAACCGATCTTCTATCAGAAGGCAATACTGTGGATCCTGCTGCTGGAATCCATCGGGTACGGCGGTTCCTGGGGGCCGTTGTCCGGTCACTTCGAGCCCAAGACAGGAGGGTTTCGCTATTGGGCGAAGCCGCGGACCATCCGCCTCGCACCATGGCCGGGCAAGGTGCCTTTCACCTCCGGCGACGAGCGCACCGTGTTCGACACGCTGCTGTACATGGTCTACATCGCGGTGCTGGCCGTGGCTCTGGTGCTGCCGGGCGTGTCCAGCTCTTCGCTGGATTCAGTGGTCGGTGCCGACAATCATGGGCTTGTCGCTCCGGGCCTCGCGATCGCCGTCGGGGTGCTGCTCGTGCTGAACGGGCTCCGCGACAAGGTCATCTTCGTGGGCGCACGCGGTGAGCAGTACCTGCCGGCACTCGTCTTCTTCGGCTTCTTTCCGTTCGTCGACATGATCGTCGCGGCGAAGATCCTGATCGTCTCGGTTTGGGTCGGAGCGGGTGTGTCGAAGCTCGGCCACCACGTCTCGATGGTAATTCCACCGATGATGAGCAATACCCCCTGGCTGACTTCGATCAGAGTCAAGCGGATGAACTACCGCAACTTCCCCGACGACCTGCGCCCGTCCCGCCTGGGCACCTCAGTGGCCCACGTCGGCGGAACGCTCGTGGAGATCGTAACGCCGTTCGTGCTGTTGTTCTCGACGAACATGACGTCCACCGTCATCGCCATCGGAGTCATGCTGCTGTTCCACCTGGTCATCACCTCGACGTTCCCGCTGGCCACGCCGCTGGAATGGAACGTGCTGTTCATGTACCTGACCGTGTTCCTGTTCGCCGGCTTCCCGGCGGGCGGCGGATTTGCGGTGAGCGACATGCATGGGGGCCTGCTGGCGCTGACGCTCGTCGGGTTGCTCTTCTTTCCAGTGCTCGGCAACTTACGCCCCGACCTCGTCTCGTTCCTCCCGTCCATGCGTCAGTACGCCGGCAACTGGGCGACGGGCTTCTGGGCAATGGCACCCGGCGCCGAAGCCAAATTGAACGAGCACATCGTCAAGTCGGCACCGATGACCTATGACCAGCTTTCGGCAACTTACGGCCCCGAAGTGTCCGAGGTCGTGCTGCACCAGATCCTCGGCTGGCGATCACTGCACAGCCAGGGTCGCGGTCTCAACTCGGTCATGATCAAAACGTTGGGCGACGACATCAACCACTACACGCTGCGTGAGGCCGAGTTCAGCTGTAATGCGGTAGTGGCCTTCAACTTCGGCGATGGCCACCTGCACAGCCCGCAGTTGATCGAGGCGATCCAGAAGCGCTGCAATTTCGCTCCCGGTGAGTTCGTAGTGGTCTGGATCGAGTCCGAGCCGATCTTCGGAGGTCGTCAGCAGTACCTCGTGGTGGACGCGGCCATCGGCATCGTCGAGCGGGGCAGCTATGCCGTGAGGGACGCCATCGTCGAGCAGCCCTGGTTACCCAACGGGCCCATCGCGACGGAGGTGCACTGGCATCTGCACGGCTACGAGCGAATCAGCCATCCCAAAGTCGCATCGGCGAACCCAGCCGCCACCGGCGTCGCCGATCCCGACATCGTCAATTCGACCGACGCGGTCGACGCGTGACCAGTGCGGTCGTTGTCGGCAGTGGGCCCAACGGTCTCGCTGCCGCTCTCACCCTCGCCGCCGAGGGGGTGTCGGTCCGCGTGCTCGAGGCCGCCGACACCCCTGGAGGTGGTACCCGCAGCAGCGAACTGACGCTGCCCGGGTTGATACACGACGAATGCTCCGGGTTCCACCCGCTGGCCGTCGACACCCCGTTCTCCCGTGGGTTCGACCTCCAGTCACACGGACTGACGTGGCTGTGGCCGGAAATTCAGTACGCCCACCCCCTCGACGGCGGGCGGGGCGCTGCGGCGTGGCAGTCCGTCGACGAGACGTCCGCGGCACTCGGTGTCGACGGCAAGCGGTGGATCTCGGTGTTCGGCGCACTCACTGACCGGTTCGACGACATCACCGTCGACTTCCTCCAGCCGATCTTGCACGTGCCGGCCCACCCCCTGAAGCTCGCGCGCTTCGGTGCGTACGCCGGGCTGCCGGCAAACGTGCTGGCCCGTGTGTGGTCCACCGAGGAGGCCCGCGCCCTTTTCGCCGGCGTCGCCGCGCATGCCTTTCGGCCCTTCAGCTCCCCCGTCTCGTCAGCCGTAGGCGTCGCTCTCGGCGCGGCAGCTCATCGTTACGGGTGGCCCGTGGCCGAGGGTGGATCCGGCACCATCAGCCGGGCCATGATCTCACTGCTCGAAAGCCTCGGGGGCAAAGTCGAGACTGGTATCGAGGTCGAAACGCTCGACGAGCTGGGGTCACCCGATCTGGTGATGTTGGACGTCGCTCCGAGTGCCGCGGCCCGCATCGCGGGTGATCGCATGCCACGCCACGTCGCGAGGGCACTGCGACGGTTCCGGCACGGGCCCGGCTCTTTCAAGGTCGAGTTCGCGATCGCAGGTGAGGTGCCCTGGACGTACGAGCCTGCACGCCGCTGCGGCACTGTCCACGTAGGAGGGGCTCTGAGCGAGATCGCGGCGACCGAGCGGCAGGTCAACCGAGGCCAGATGCCCGAACGGCCCTTCGTCCTCGCCGGTCAGCAGTATGTAGCCGACCCCTCACGTTCCCACGATGGGGTCAACCCGTTCTACGCCTACGCGCACGTGCCTTCCGGCTGGACGGGTGACGCGACCTCGCTGATCGAAAACCAGATCGAACGCTTCGCCCCCGGTTTCAAGGACCGGATCCTCGACCGCCGCGTCCGTGACGTGGCGGCGATGGAGGCCCACAACGCCAACTACATCGGAGGCGACGTCGTGACCGGGGCCAACGACCCTCTGCAGCTGGTGTTCCGTCCCCGCGCCACGCTGAACCCCTACTCCACGGGCATCGAAGGGGTCTCGCTCTGCTCGGCCGCCACGCCACCCGGCGCCGGCGCTCACGGAATGTGCGGGTACAACGCCGCTAAGCGAGCACTTCAGCGTCTGCGAGCGTGAACACCCGTGAGCCGAAATCGCCCAGGGAACTCGGAGTGGGGGAGCACCTTCTTGGTCACGCCGATCTCAACTCGCGCTTGAGGATCTTGCCGGTCGATGTCGTCGGGAACGCGTCGACGAAGGTGACGGAGCGCGGATACTTGTAGGCGGCGAATTCATTTCTGCCCCAAGCCACGAGCTCGGCCTCGGTGACGTCGTCATGATTCTTGTTCTTGAGTACGAAGGCCGTGATTTCTTCCCCGTGGGATTCGTGCGGGACGCCGATCACGGCGACCATCGAGACAGCGGGGTGCTCCATCAAGACCTCCTCGAGCTCGCGGGGGTAGACGTTGAAGCCGCCGCGAATGATCATGTCTTTCGACCGGTCCACGATGTAGTAAAAGCCGTCGGCGTCCTTCTTCGCGAGGTCCCCGGTGCGGAACCATCGATCATTCATGACAACGAGCGAGGCCTCGGGGCGGTTGAAGTAGCCCTTCATGACATTGGGGCCTCTGATCGCGATCTCGCCGATCGCGTCCGGGTCGTCCGGTACGTCGGACCAGTCGTCGCCGATCAGTTTCATCGCGACTCCGGGGATCGGCCGGCCGACCGAGCCTATTCGAGGGTCGGCGCCAGGGCGCGAGAAGCTGGCGGCCGGAGACGTCTCGGAGAGCCCGTAGCCCTCCAGGACCGTGACCGAGAACCGTTCCCGAAATTCCCGGTGCAGCTCGCCGGCCATGGCCGAACCGCCGGCGATTGCGGTATGCAGGTGTGCCGCAAGGGCGGTGGCCTCGTTGTCGTTGGCAATTTCTTGCAGAAGGCCCCAGTACATCGTGGGTACGCCGCCGAACGTCGTGACGCGTTCCTCGATCATCAGATCGATGGCTGCTCGCGCATCGAATCGCGGCAACATGACCAGAGTGTTTCCCCGGGCGAGGCCGGCGTTCTGCATGATCGTTTGACCGAAGGAGTGGAACAGGGGAAGGGCGCAGAGCGCAACGTCGGGCGTTCCCGCTCCGGTATCGAGCAGATCGGCCATCGTGAGAGCGTTCGACACCATGTTCCGGTGAGTCAGTTGCGCGCCCTTGGGTCGACCGGTGGTTCCCGAGGTGTACAGGATGACGGCGGTGTCGTCGTCGCTTCGATGGACTGTTGTGAACGTCCGTGGCTGCTCTGCGACAGCCGGTGCGTACAGCGTTGTTCCCGCGTCGGAACGCGTCGACCCCGGGTCCGTGGTGATGAGGAAGAAATCGGTGCATGTCGCGGCGGCGTCGAATCCTTCACGCGCGGCGGTGCCGATAGGGAGCGCCGCCGTCCCCTCGACTGCGAAGTACGCCTTCGCCTGCGAATCGACCAGGTGGTATGCGATCTCGCGCGGTTTGAGCAGGATGTTCAGAGGCACGACGGTGGCCCCGGCCTTGAGGATCCCGAAGTAGACGATCGTGAAGTGCGGAACGTTCGGTGACGAGAGGGCTACGTTGTCACCGGGCCGAATACCACGTGACACGAGCAGGTTGGCGACTCGGTTCGCTGCGTCGTCGAGCTGAGAGTAGGACATTCGTGTGTTCTGGGAGACCACTGCTGTGCTGTCCGGACGGGACGCCGCGGTCGATTCGAGAAGTGTGGCGAGGTGGGTCATGGTCTCTCCTGGTGCCTGAGTGGTCGTCCCCGGGTGTAGCTCATCCGGTGATCTCCTTGCCGAATATGTTGCGAGCGATGACCCATTTCAGGATTTCGTTGGCACCCTCGTAGATCTCGCCGATCTTGCTGTCGCGGTAGATCGCCTCGACGGGACCGGGTGTGGCGTCCGCGCTGACCTCGCGGGCGAATCCGAGGCCACCGAACGCCTGGACGGCATCGCGAGCGATGTCCACGGCGAGTCGGGTGCCGTAGATCTTGGCCATCGACGCCTCGGGTTCCGGGAACACCTCGCCGGAGTCGCGTCGTAGGGCGGCTTTGAGGTACAGCGTGCGCGCGTTCTCGATCTCCGTGGCTCGGTCTGCCATCAGGAATTGCCAATGCTGATTCGCAGCGAGCTTGCGGCCGAAGGCTTCTCGGCTCGACAAGTGGGCGACGGTGTGGTCGAAGGCGGCCTGCGCCATACCGACGCCGGCAGCCGCGATGCCGATCCGACCCAGCGTCAGGGTCGCAAGTGCCTGCCGCAGACCATGCCCCGGCTCGCCCCCGAGCAGCGCCACCACGGGAAGCTCGACGTCGTCGAACCCGACGTCAGCAGTGAGCTGTCCGCGATTTCCCATCTTCAGGTCGGCCTCGCCGACACGAACGCCAGGCAGGGTGGTGTCGACGATGAACATCGACATCCGATCCCCGGTTCGAGCGAGCGTGACGATGAAGCCGGCGACCGGTGAGTTGGAGATCCAGCGCTTGTGGCCGTTGAGTACCCAAGTGTCCCCGTGCTGTACGGCGGACGTCTTCAGCGCCTGGGGGCTGAGGTCCGACGACGCTTCGGGCTCTGTGGTCGCGAAAGCGCCGATGAGCGTGCCCTCGGCCAGCGGCCGCAGCCACCTGTGTTGCTGCTCAGCGGTGCCGTGGGTCAGCGCACTGCCGGCGAGGATGCAGTGCACATCGAAGACTGCCGCGATGCTGCTCGAGTAATAGGCCAACTCCTCGATCGCCACTGCGGTCGCGGTGACCGGATGCGCGAGGTCCTCGCCACCCACCTCGGCGGCGAACGGCAGCCGGAACAGTCCTGCCGAGGCGAGGTCGTCGAAGACGTCACGCGGGAAACCGTCCGATCGCTCGTCGCCGTTGGCGATCCTGCGTGCCGCCGGCGCGACCGAATCAGTGGCGATCTTGCGCACCCGCTCGCGGACCTCCCGAGTCTCGGCAGGGGAAAGCAGGTCGTGGTATAGCCGGTCGGCCTGTCGGACGGGGTGATGGGTGGTTGTCATCGCGACTTCGAGTACTCGTTGTGGGGCTGGAGTGCTGCTGTTCTCAGCGGACTCTCTTCGATTCTCTGCAGACTCAATTCGATGGCTCCGGCGATGGTGGTGTCGGAGAAACCGAAGCGGTCGACGAGCAGACGGATCAAGCCTGGTGCCAGCGCTGCCGAGCGCATGGTGCGGGGGGTGACAACCTGCGCCGAGCGTCGCTCGATTCCCAGAAGGATGTCTTTGACCACGTTTTCGGGTGGGATGAGTTGGAAGGCTCCCTCGAAGTTGTCGAACAGGCGCACAGCGTCCTTCTGCGCGAGCGCTTCGTCGACCAGCGGGGTTTTGAAGAAGGACGGGTGGACGCTGCCGACGGTGACTCCGAGGTGGCGGAATTCGAGCCGGAGCGAGTCGCACAGTGCCCACACGCCGGCCTTACTGGAGGTGTAGCTGCCGTGTAACGGAGCGTGGACGAAGCTTGCCATCGAGGCTACGGCCATCAGGTGTCCGCGGCGCTCCTGGACGTAGGGCGCGGCCGCGCGGAACGTGCGCCACACTCCGAGGAGGTTGATGTCCACGACGCGTTCGAATGCTGTGGGGTCGGTGGCCGTCAGTGGGCCGGCGACATTGCCGATTCCGGCTCCGGCGATGACGACATCGATGCGCCCGAAGTGTTCCTCGACCTCACGCATGGCGGTTTCGAGGCTGCCGAGGTCTCGGACATCGACTCGCCAGCCGCGGGCGACTCGCGTTCCGCCGAGACGTTCCGCCTGAGCGGTGACGGCGTCGGCGTCGAGGTCGAGCAGTGCAACATTGGCGTGGCGTGCACGGAGCGCGTCGGCGAGCATCTGTCCGAGCCCTCCTGCGGCACCGGTAATGACGACCGTGCGTCCAGCGACGTCGTACTTTTTCATCGATTGGTTCCTTCCGAATGATTGAGGGAAATGTTCGAGCTGCCCTGGTTCGTGGGTACGTGGCGTTGGAGGAACTCGATTTGGTCCGAGACGACTTCCTCGAACAGGTCTCCGATGTAGATGTCGAAATGGCCCGCGTCGTAGAGTCGGATCTCGCCGCGAGGGGCGTTCCGAGCGTGTCTGATGGCTGCTCGCACCGGCGCGATCGTGTCGTGTTCGCAGAGCCCGAACATGATCGGACACTTGATGTCTCGTGCGCGTCGTCCGGGTATGTGAAAAGGGATCCTCAGCATGAGGCGAGCAGGCACGTCCTGCGGCATGTCGGGCATGTTCGAGGCGAGGAGAAGAGCGTGGAAGCCGGCCAACGAATCCGGGGCTGTCATCATCGCTGCAGTTCCGGGTCGACCTGTGGCGGGTATGCGTACTGGGCTTCGACCCGACCTCACGCTGGCACGATCGCGTAGCGCCTTCACCATGAGTGCGAACGATGTTCTGGGGGAGATCCGAAGGACCGATGACGGGCCGTCGGTGAAGGGGCATTGTGTGATGGCAGCAACGATGCGGGGATCGTCCGCCGCAGTGATCATGACGTTGCCGCCGCCGAACGAGGTTCCCCAGACCACGACCCTGTTCGGGTCGATGTCGGGAAGCGATCGGGCGTAGGTGACGGCGTTGCGCCAGTCCTCGAGTTGGCGGTCGATGTCGATCAGCTCACGCGGTTGGCCGCTGCTTGCGCCGAAGTGCCGATAGTCGAAAACCAGACACGCATAGCCTGCGTCGCGGAAGCGTTCGGCGAAGGCGTACAGCCGAAGCTCCTTGACGCCGGCGATCCCGTGCGCCAGGACGACGATCGGCACCGGCCCATCATCTGCCGCTGTGTCGGGCATGTACAACCAGGCGCCGCACTGCTCCTCGCCCGAGTCGAATCGGACGTCGGAGCGGTCGGGTGTATTCATGTTGGTGCCTTTCTTCGGTACGGGATGTGGTTGGTGTCTCGTACCGGTGATCCATATCGGGCTCTGGTCGACACGACCGAGAGAAACTGGTGTTCACCAATTGGACGTGCACAACGTGGCGCGCGCATCAGGCCCAGGAGATAGAAACCCGTCCCGCGTTTGTACTGAACGTCCAAATGCTGCGCACATCGGCAGGAGGTTGCGCTTACATGACGTACGGGCCAGACTCTCGGTAATGGCAACGACGGCGTCGACTATCCGCATCGGTCTGGTCGAGAAACTGTCCGCACGACTTTCGGCGATAGCAGACGAGTTGACCGAGCTGCTGAGTCACACCATCCCGGTGGTCGAGCAAGACCACATCGACCGTGATTGGCTGCGCGTGTCGAATCGAGCCAATCTCGAGGTGGTCCTGCATCTGGTGACGAATCCCGCAGATCTCGACCTGGCGGAGCCACCTGTCGGTGCGTTGTCGATCGTTCACCGTCTCGCGAGACTGGGCGTCCCCCTACACGAGATACTCCGCGGGTATCACCTCACGGAGTCTCGTTGGGTTCAAATCTGCGTGGAGCTCTTGGCTGACCTCACGGACGACGTCGACGTCGTCGTGACGGAAATGGTGGCGATGAGCACCCTCGCTCACACCTACACCGACCGAATGTGTCAACGGATCGCAGTGGAGTACGAGACCGAGCGTGAGCGCTACCGCCGGCAGGAAGAGTTCGTTCGTCTCGACCGGGTGATGGCGGTACTCGACGGGACGACTGTCGACCTGTCTGCCGCCGAGGCCCTCCTGGGCTACCGGTTGACCCGGCACCATTGCGCGGTGATCGTATGGGTCGACGGGCCGGAGAACACCGTCGACGACTTCGTACGCGCCCGCGACGTGGTGGGCGTTCTTGCGGACCTCGCCGGGTGCACGTCTCGACCGTTGGTCATTCCGCGAGGACCCGCCACGATCTGGGCCTGGCTCCCGGCGCCTCGGATCGGCCACCTCGACGTACAGGCGGTCGAAAAATCGCTCTCTGCTGAATTGCCGCAACTACGTGTCGCCATAGGTGGAGACGGCGTCGGCCTCGACGGATTCATTGCTTCTCATCGGCAAGCAGTCGATGCTCACGCTGTTGGATCGGTTGCCGACGTCTCGACAGTTGTCCCGTATCAGGACGTGGCGAGCTTGGTGTTCCTGTGTTCGGACCTCGCTCGTGCGCGTCGCTGGATCGCCGAGACGCTGGGCCCGCTAGCAATCGACGGAGAGCGCGAACGCGAGCTGCGTCGCACCCTCGACGTGTATTGCTCGACCAACAGGAGCGCCACCGCGACCTCACGGATGCTCAACTGCCACAAAAACACGATCCTCTACCGCCTGCGCACCATCGAGCGGCTACTGGCGCGCCCGATCGATGACGGACACCTGGATCTGGCCCTGGCGCTGCTCGCGTGTCGTTGGTTCGGGACGGCCGTGTTCTCGACGACGAACCGATGACGCGAGTGCGCCGCGGCCCTACCTCCAGGCGCTAGTTCGATTCCTGTTCGACCGCGGGCAGTTTCACCCATTCGAGTGCCCAACCGTTCAACTGCAAGAGAACTTTGCCCAACGCAGTCCCCATGTCGGTGAGCCGGTATTCGATTCGGACCGGTGTCGTCGGATGCACCACCCGAGCGACGAGGCCACCGGACTCCAGTCCTTTGAGGCGCTTGGACAACGTGCTGTCGGTGATGCCGGGAATCGCGGCGGCGATGTCGTTGAACCGTTGGGGTCCCGCAATCAGCGTTCGAAGCACGGTGCCCGCCCAGCGTTGATCCAGCATTCGCATTCCTGCAGCGAAGTAGGGACAGTACGGGTCTACCTCGACGTGCTCATCGTCCATCGCGTTCTGCACCTCACTTCCGTTTAGTCCGAACCGGCGAGTCGACACGACGAGCTCGGCACTACCAAAATGGTAGTTGCTATAATAACACTAGTGAACTAGCGTCATCGCACACGGGGGCTCACGCCACCGATCAGGCGCCACGCGCGGCCACCCCAATCCCAGTACCGGTCGGCTACACGATCGTCCGGTGCACTCGAAGAAGGAGGGCACTGTGCCCAAGGATAGTTCCGAAACGTTCGCATCGTCCGTCCCCCTGCGGATGTTGATCGTCGGTCGCATCATGGTTGCCACCAGTCACCTTGCCGCGCCTACGCTCGTGGCCCGATTCTTCGGTATGGAATCGAAGGGCACTGTGGCCGTTGCCTATCAACAGATGTTCGGAATCCGTAACGCAGCCCTCGCGCTCGGGCTGACGAGACTCGACCGCTTCCGGTCCCCGGAAGATTTCATCCGCCTCAACATCGTCATGGATGCCGTCGACGCTGTGGCCTGGATCGCGGCCGCTCGTCGGAAGGAAATCGCCGGTTCGACGACGGTGATGGCACCGGGGGTGGCGTTGTCGGCCGTGGCGGCCGGAGCATTGGCGCTCCGGTTGGGGCGGACGGCACGCTGAGAACTGTTGTGCTGCTTGTGTTTTGTGTGGCCGGATGGCTGGACGACTGATCGGCTGGTCGAGTCACCCGCGGTTGTCGTTGTTCGAATCAATTCACAAGGTCGAGAGAGGTCGAAAATGTCGAATGCAGAGGACGATCGGAAGCTTCGCAAGTTTCGCAGAGAGCGCGCTGTCGGCCGATATCTGAACCCAATTGTGTTGGGACTGAGTAAAATAGGTGTTCGCACTGCCATGACTACCGAGTTGGAGACCATCGGACGCAAGAGCGGCAAGATGCGCCGGGTGCCGGTGAACGCTCAATTCGACAGCACCGGCGCATGGGTGATCAGTCAACACGGAACTCGCTCCGGATGGGGCATCAACATCGTCGACAACCCGAAAGTTCGTGTGCGACAGGGTAGGCATTGGCGTACCGGAGTCGCCACACTGAGGCCCGACGACGACGTGGTCGCCAGGGCACGAACGTTCGGCTCCGTTGGATTCAAAGTCGCGCAAGCCTTGGAGACGACACCGATATCGGTACGCATCGACTACGTCGATTGACAGATTTCATCGCCCCCCATTATCTCAGCGTAACAACGGTCCCTTGCTCACCACCACCAGAATGAGGTTCACCAATGAAGACAGTCCAACTCACCGGCGTCGGCAACCCTTCGTCGGTCTATCGACTGCACGAGGTACCGGACATCGACAGCGCCGACATAGCCGCCGACGAGGTTCTGGTCGACGTCGACTACGCGCCCATCAACTTCAACGACCTGATGTTTGCTCGCGTACCGGGCCTGATCGCGCACTTTCCGGCGCAGGTGGGGAACGAAGGCACCGGAGTCGTGGCCGCCATCGGAGCGAATGTGACCTCGGTCGCCGTTGGTCAACGGGTACTGCTTCCTCTCACATCAGGAACCTGGCGCCAACAAATCGCACTGCCGGCCACCAGCCTGGTCGTCGTTCCGCCCGAGGTCGACCCCCAGCAAGCAGCGATGCTGACCGTCAATGCCGCCACCGCGGAGTTCCTGCTCCGCGACTACGCCCAGTTGCAACCCGGCGACGCCGTCGTGTTCAACGCGGCCACCTCGGGACTCGCACGCTGGTTGATAACCCTTGCGGGCAAGCGAGACGTTCGAACGATCGGCATCGTCCGCCGAGCCGACGACATCGCCGCAGTCGAAGCGCTCGGGTGCGACGTAGTCATCGACATCAACGACGGCGCACAGGCGGCGCACGAACGCGTGGCAGGTCTCAACACTGTTCTCGCCCTGGACCTTCTCGGTGGCGAATCGAGCCGACTCCTCGCCAAGCTGCTGGCACCGGGCGGTGTGCTGGTGACCTACGGCAACGTGACCGGAGATCCCGTCGCCGTGGACACATTCGACGTTCTGAGCAAGGACCTGACGATCAGGGGGTTCTACCAGGGAACTTCACGCTATCTCACGGAGACACCTCTGGTGGTGGCACAAACGATTCTGCCAATTCTTGACTCCTCCAAAGTAGTCCAGCCCATCGCCGCGGTGTACCCACTACGCGAACTCACTTCCGCGATCGAGCACGCAGCGTCCGGCGCCAGGGTTCTCTTGGACCTCGGCCGGTAGAGGGGGAGCCACGTCAGGACGGTTCGGCGACGTCCCGGGATGACGTGAGGTGCACGGGCGGTCAGGCGTCCCTCAGAAATTCTTTCACCGGGCCGGCAATCTCTGCCGCTTTGTCCTCGAACAGCGCCACGGTACCCCCGTCGACGACGTGGACCCGAACGCTGGCTGCGCCGGTGAGGTGTTTGCGCAGCGGAGGCAGGTTGGGCATGGCGAAGGGGTCGTCCGATGCGCCGGTGAGGAGTGTGGGCGACGTAATCAATCCGATGCGGTCCTCGATGCGGTAACGGTCGCATGCGCGGTGGCCCTCCGCTGGATCGATGCCGAACGTGAGTGCGTCTCGGAGGAATCGGTCCAGCAGTGGGCCCCGTGGGCTCGGGTAGTAGGGAAACCGCTTGTTCCACAGCGTCATCAGATGTGAGCCGTCATCGCGACGATCTGCGCAGTCGACTCCGTCCTTGTCGGCGGGACGTGCTCGACGTTCCGGTCCGGTGAACGGGCAAGACGACAGAACGAGGTGACCGATGTGCGCGTCGGACTCATTCGCACCCGAGGCCGCAGCCACCTCGAGGGCAACCAGCGCGCCCGTGTGATGGCCGAGTACGTCGACATCGGAGATCCCGAGCGCAGCCAGCACTTCGTGCACACCGCGAGCGTAGAGCTCGATCGATTGTGGGCCCGGCACTTTGACGCTCGCGCCGAATCCGACCATGTCCATCGCGACCACTCGGTGCTCGGCCGCGACCAAGGGGATGAACTCGCGGAACTCGTCCCACGACCTCGGGGCTTGGTGCAACAGAACGAGCGGCGGCCCCTCACCCATCTGGGTGACGTGCATCTGCCCGAGTGCACAGTCGACGTACGAACTTCGTGGAGAGGACATGTCACTCGTTTCTGTTCGGGAGCCGGCGCCGACGATCGGCGAATACCAGGAGTGCTGCCACCGCGGCAGCCCCACCCATCATCGACGCGACAGCGAGCGCGTCGTTTCCCAGCAGTCCTACCACCGGTGCCGCCGCTGCGGCGCAGGTGAATTGGAACCCGCCGATCAGTGCCGATGCGGTCCCCGCCACTTCACGTTGGTCGGTCAGTGCCACGGCAGGTGCGTTGGGCATCACCGAACCCATCACGGCAAGCAGAGCCATCACCGGCACCGCGAAACCCCACAGGCCGCCTGTTCCGGTCGCGGCGAGAACGACGAACACGGCCCCCACGACAGCGCCTGTGGACAGCGTGGCGCGGAGGAGCGTTCGTGGGCCCCACCGACTCAGCAGGACGACCTTGAGCTGGGAGGACGCGATCAGGACGGCGGCACCGCCGGCGAACGACAATCCGAATTGTTGCGGGCTGAGTCCGAATTGGCCCTGAAGCACGAACGGGGATGCGGCGATGTACGAGAACATCAGCACCCGGCCGGCTCCAGATACAAGGACCATGCGGACGAAGTGCGGGTTGGTGCACAACCGTCCGTAGTTGGTGGCGATCACAGTAGGGCGGGGCCAGGTACGGGCACCGACGGGCAAGGTCTCTGGCATCGCGAACAGACCCAGCAAAACGACCACGGCACCGAGCACTGCCAACACCAGGAAGATCGACCGCCACGTCGACACCGTGAGCACGAACCCGCCGATCGTGGGCGCCAGGATCGGAGCAACTCCCATGACGAGCATCAACCTGGACATCATCACGGCGGCCGCGTTACCGTCAAACAGGTCTCGTACGACAGCCATCGCGAGCACTACACCTCCCGCGGCCCCGAAACCCTGCAGCATGCGCAGCGCCGCGAGTGTTTCGGCTCAACACCGGGCAGGGTGCCTTGTGCTCGTTCCTCCTCGAACAGGGCGTGTGGGCGGATTTCGCGTTGATCGCCAAGCCGGGGTGGACCGTGTCGTGGGAAGAAGTAGGTCTCGCGTGGTTCGCGATCACCGTCCACGGCACCATACCTAAGTGGGTTCTCGCCACCGACTGCCCTACTCCAATCCGATCGCGGCCGCCGGTGCCGTGGCTTCCCGGCTCGAAGCCTGGTTCCCGAAATACAGCGCGTCCAACACCTCAGGACTTGTGGCCCCCAAAGGAATGGTGGCCAATATCCGTGGGGGATGGGAGCGGACCGCATCGTTCACCCCGGAGCAGGTCACGATGACCGTCGACTTGAGACTCAGTCCACGCACCACCCCGACGCAGGCCAAACGCGAACTGACCGCCGCAGTGCGGGAGATCTCGGCCGACCTCGGCGACGTGCGTATCGACATCGAACCGGTTCTGTCGATCGCGGGGGAGTCGTCCGACGAAGATATGTGGTTGTGCCGCAGCGCGATTCGTGCTTGGGCGGACGTCGAGGGTCGCGCCCACGAACCGACGTACGACCAGAGCGGAGCAACCGACGCGAACATCCTGCGTAGCCGCGGGATTCCGACCGTACGGGTCGGCATGCCGAAAGTGGCGAACGCGCCGTTCGAAGTCGACTTCGCCATGGGCATGAACACCGTGGACCTCGACGAGGCCGTGAAGTTGACGCACTACCTGGTCGAAGTCGCGATCGACACCGTCACCAGCTCGCTCCAGGAAGTAGGACTTTGACCCATGGCAACCGTAGTACTCGGCGTGGCCGCGTCACACAGCACGTTGATGAACACCCACTGGGAAGAAACGAGGCACAAGGCCGAGGCAGAGCGCTTCCGTGACGGACTGCGTACCACCCGCGACCGCATCGCGGCCGTTGCACCCGACGTAGTGATCCTGCTCGGCTCCAATCACTTCCGCGGCTTCTGGCACGATTTGATCCCCGCCTTCACCATCGGAGTGGGGGAATGCATCGCCAGCGGCGAGTCAGGAACCCCCCAAGGGTGATCAACTAGTGGACGTCGACCTCGCGCGGCATCTGGCGAACGACATGGTCGAGGGCGGAGCGTTCGACCCAGCGTTCTCTGCGCGCCTGCAGATCGATCACGGTCAGTCGCAAGCGATCCAAAACCTGCTCGACGGAATCTACGTGCCCATAGTTCCAATCGTGGTGAACGTCTTCGCGCCACCGCTGCCGACCTTTGCACGGTGCCGCGAGTTCGCCGCGGCTCTTCGAGAGTCTCTGGAACGGGAGTCGTCCAGTAAGCGGGTGGTCGTCATCGAATCGGGTGGTCTTTCGCACCGGCTTCCCTGGCCGGACTGGCGGGAGCCGCACGGCGACGACGAAGACTTCATGGTGCAAGCGCGGCTGGACGGTCGAGACAACTGGTCGCAGTACGACATTCGGCGTCGCGAGATCATTCGTGCCGCTCAGTCGTCGATCACACCGTCGTTCGATGATTACGTGCTGCGCTTGTTCGAGAAGGGCAACGCGGACGAAATGGCCGACTACTCGACGGACTACGTCGAAAAGGAAGCAGGGAACGGGGCGCAGGAACTGCGCACGTGGCTGATGATGTCCACCCTCCTGCGTGACGTCGCGGGTGAACGGGTGGCGTACGAGGCGATCCCGGAATGGCTCACGGGCATGGGAATCACGATTCTCGACCCCACAACACAGAAACAGGAGATCTCATGACCATCTGGACCGAATTGGCAGGCCTGGATTTCTGCATGAAGACGGTCGACGCAGCGGGCGTCCCGACGCGGTCGCTTCAGGCGGGGTCGGGCGACGAGGCCGTGATCTTCCTGCACGGAACGAGCGGCCACCTCGAAGCGTTCGCCCGCAACATCGCGGTCCACGCCGAGTGCCACGCGATCGACATGCACGGTCACGGATACACCGGTAAACCCGACTATCCATACGAGATCCCGCGATACGTAGAGCATCTCGCGGCGTACATGGATGCAGTCGGACTGTCCCGCGCACACCTGGTCGGTGAATCCCTGGGTGGATGGGTGGCGGCGTACCTCGCATCCGATCAGCCGGAACGCGTTCTGTCGCTGCAACTTCTGGCGGCGGGCGGCACGGTTGCCAATTCCGTGGTCATGGATCGGATCAAGTCGTCGACCATGCGCGCAGTCCAGACCGACGACATCGAGCTGACGCGCTCTCGCATGCATCTGGTGATGCACGACCCGGCCGACGCGACGGACGAGCTGATCGACGTGCGCCACCGCATCTACCATCAGCCGGATTTCATCGCGAACATCGGCAATCTCTTGACGCTGCAGAGCATGGAGACCCGCCAGCGCAATCTGCTCAGGCCCGACCGCCTCGCGAAGATCGTCGCCCCGACCCTCGTGGTGTGGGGGGGCAAGAGAACCCGTTCGGCGACGTTCCCGAGGCACGCAAAATGGCCGCGGACATCCCGGGCGCACGTCTCGAACTGTTCGACGAATGCGGGCACTGGCCTCAGCACGAGCAGTACGAGCGGTACAACCCACTCAGTCTCGACTTCGTCGCCAAGGCGTCGGCAACGGTGGCCTGACACTCCTGATCATCCCACTACCGACTCGCACATCCGGCCGACGACACCGACAAGGTCCTGATCTTTCGCGACGAACACGGGGTGTGGACTTCGACCTGGCCACCAGCGGGTACTTTTCATGGCCACGGACAGTCGGTCCCGGCAACGACTCACGGCATTTTGGCCCGATCGTGGCTACTCAACCGCGTCGCCGAACGGCGATCGTGGCCGCGCCGGCCTCGGACGCGTTTCACGCTGAGTGCGTGGCATAGACAGCTCGTTCGAATTCCTCGTAGACAGCCATGAATCCGGGGGTTACGAACGGCAGGAATTGCGAATAGATGGACGCGGCGATCCCGTTCGTCGGGTCGACCCAGAAGTGTGTGTTGGCCAGGCCAGCCCATGAGCCGGACAGCGGGGCGCGCAGCCCCGGCCGTTGTTCCCGATTCAGTTGTAAGCCCCAACCCCAGGTTTGGTGCGCCCCGGAATGATAGTCGGAACTCGAGGCTGGATCGGCAGCCGGGATGGTGGCGGGCATGTCGAGCTTTCCGATCTGCGGAGTGAAGGCTTCCCTCACCGTTTTTTCGCTCAGAATCCGAACTCCGTCCAACTCACCCCGACGCAGAAGCATCTGCTGGAATCTGATGTAGTCACGCGGCGTGGAATATAATGCATGGCCGCCGGCCCACCAGTCGGGCTCTTGCGGCCAGTCGATGTCGGTCACGCTCCAGCCCTTGTCTGTCAGCGCGTAAACGGGCACCAAGGATTCACGTTGTTCGACACTGGGGCTGAAGGTGGTATGTGTCATCTCGAGTGGACCAGTCACGTGATCGTGTACCTGGCGGGGTAGAGAGTTCCCGGAGACGACCTCGATGATCTTTCCGAGGTAGTCGGTATTCATTCCGTACTCGAAACGCGTTCCGGGATCGGCAACCAACGGCGCCGTAAACGCGGCGGCGTTCCCTGCTAGAACATTGGGTGTTCCGGTCGCCTGTTCCCAGGCGAACACCTCGGGGCTCCAGAACCAGTAGGTCAATCCCGATGTGTGAGTTAACAGGTGACGAATGGTCGGTTGCGTCGACGGAGTGCGGAAGCGGGGTCCGTCCGAGGTCATGGCGTCGAGGACCTGAAGCTGGTCGATTCCCGGGACGTATGCGCCGGCGGGGTCGTCGAGCCCTATCTCGCCGCGTTCGACCAGTTGGAGCGCGGCGACAGTAGTGACCATCTTGGTCATCGATGCCAGCCGGTATGTAGTGTCCACATCGACGATATCTTCCGTCACGGGGGTTCGTCGGCCGGCACCGCCTGAGTAGATGATTCCTTCGCGGTCGGCGACGACGGCGCTGATGTTCGGTGCAGCGCCGGTGTGGACCGCTCGGAACAATATCTCGTCGAGTACTTCCTTCATGTGTCCATCCTGTCGTCGATTCGGGTTGAGTTGGTAAAGCAGTCACTGACCGGCACGTTGATGTGCTGGCTGTCACACTCAATCAGAAAGGGAAGACGGTCATCACCTCTGAAAAGAGGTGCCGCGACGTCCGACCGCGTCACACTCTTAGACGTGGATTGGGCGGACACGGGCATTCGTTGAACGCTGGAGGTGGGTTACACGATGAACTGGGATTCAGCCGGATCGGAGCCGGCGTTTGCGCCGCCCGGTAGAGCGATGCGGCTGCCACATCAGGAGCGATCGACGGACCCCTTGTTGGGCATGCTGCTCGATGTGAGAAGCGTGTTCGACCCCGAATCGTCGTTGACCGTCACCCTGCAGGAAGCGGTAGGCGACGCAGGCGGCTGTTCAGCTGTCGCCTGGGTCGCGCTGCCCGAGTCCGACGGTGGTCTGGTCATCGAACGGGTTCTGGGACAGCGCACAGAGTCGTTGCCCCAACTGCATGTCGGTGCCGGCCAGGGGATCACGGGAAAGGTGTTCGAGCGGGCGCGGATGCAGTGGGTGCAGGACTATGTCGGCGCAGAGTCGATCACTCATGAGTTCGACTCCATCATCGAGGACGAGCGGCTCCGCAGGCTGATCGCCGCGCCCCTCGGCGATCTCATTGAACATCCGGGAGTTTTGACGGTCGGGCGACGTGATGCCGGCGAGTTCGGTGGAGAGATGATCGCGCGTATCGCGGATCTCGCGAATCGGGCAGGTGCCGCGTTGGAGATCGCTCGGGCAGCACGGGCCAATGCCGCGGCAGCAGCACTCGCCGAACGACGCCGTTTGAGCGAGGATCTGCACGACGGTGTGGGGGCACTCCTGTTCTCGCTGGCCTCGCGTACCGAGCGATTGCAGCGCCGCGTCGCCGAGCGGGAGTTCGCGGAGGAGATCGGTGCGCTGGCCGGCGAACTCGGTCAGATCGGTTCGCTGGTACGAACGCTCGTCGCCGACTGGCATTCGAGCGCCACGTCCGACCTGTACGCGGAGGTCGAGGGGATCGTCGAGGACTTCGAACGAAGGAGCGAGATCAATGCCCAAGCGGTGTTGGTCGGCAGTCTTCCACCGATGAATGCCTCTGTGATTCAGGCAATGACGAGATTCATAGGGGTCGCGCTGTCGAACGTCGAACGACACTCACAGGCCAGACGGGTGACCGTCACGCTCTCCGGTCTGCCGGACCAGGTCGCCGCTGTGGTGTTCAATGACGGCCCCGCCCCGGCCTCGGTGATTCCGGGAGTCGGACTCGGTGGGGCGGAAGAGAGGATCATCAGGCTGGGTGGGTCGTTGACCGACATCACCGAGGACGACGGCGCCGGATTCACTGTACGAGCACGGATTCCGTTGTGACGAGCGTCTACGTGGTCGACGACCACCCGATCGTCGGGCATGGAGTTCAACTGATCCTCGACGGCGAGCCCGATCTGACCTTCGCGGGTGCCTCGGGTGCGCTTCCCGACGCAGTGTCGGCGGTGGCGCGGATACGGCCCGAGGTCATCCTTCTGGATGTGCGGTTGCCGGGTACAGATGCGGTCCGCGCCGTCAAAGCGCTCCTACAGTCGGGACCGTCGTCGCGGATCGCGCTGTTCACCGCAGATCCCTCTCACCCCCACGTGCGCGGCGCACGGACTGCGGGAGCAGTGGCGACCCTGGCCAAGGACACCGCACCCGGCCGACTCCGGGAACTCATTCGTGAGGTGGCGGCCGGCGTAGCCATTCCGAACGAGGGCATCGAGGCCAGCATCTTCACCGCACGTCAGCTCGATGTGCTGACTCTGGTGGCGGTTGGATTGACCAACCAGGAGATCGCCGACGAACTCGGCGTTCAGCCGACAACGGTCAAGACCTACTGGCAGGAGGCGATGCAACGCCTCGGGGTTCGTAATCGCGCTGAGGCCATAGCTGTGGCGTACCGACAGGGATTGCTCTGAGCGCACCCTCCGAGTGCAGGTGACACCAGACACATCATTACCGGTCCGCACTACAGTGCATCGCGTTAGAGAAGGCACCGATCTGCACGAGCCCGGCGAGCGCGGGACTGTCCGGTCGTGAGCCGGTGAGCGGCGACAGGCAGTGGACTTCGAACGGGAGCAGCCGGGCTGGAGTGACGCTCTTCTCCCGGAGCACTGGTACAGGCCCGATGGCCATCTGTCTTGTCCGCCATGCGGGACGAATAAAAGGCAATGGCGCCGGGGTATGTGACGTGTCGGGCCTTTGAAGGGCATTGCACACCCACCGTTCGGGGGTGCCCTACGTCATATGGTCCTTCGTACAGTGCCCTCATGTCGCAATCCTCGTACAGCCCAGCATCGATTCTCCCTACCGCCGCAGCTCAGTACGGTACGAAGTGCGCGTTGATCACCGACACCCGATCGTTGAGCTACACCGGGCTGAACGACCTCAGTGACCGCGTTGCGGCGGCGTTGGTCGACAGAGGTGTTGAACCCGGGCAGCTCGTATCACTGTTCTCACAGAATCGCTGGGAGTGGGTCGTTGCCTATCACGGCATTCTCAAAGCGGGCGCGGTCGTCAATCCGATCAACGTGATGCTGACGTACGACGAGTTGGCCTTCGTTCTCGACGACTGCGAAGCCGTCGCCGTTTTCACCAGTTCCGATCACGCCGGACGTGTGGTCGACGTGGCGAACACGATGCCACGACTGCGCGACGTCATCTGCTTCGACGGGAACATCGCAGGCTCCACCGATTTCACCGATATGACGTCGTTCGTCGGCTCCGCACCCGAGGTGGACATCGACGCTGCGGGCCCGGGCTCGGTGGGATACACCTCGGGAACGACCGGCCATCCCAAAGGGGCTGTGCAGAGCCACCGCGCCGTCCTGCTGAATTGTGCTCTGACCGCCACCATGCACGGGAGGACCGACAGTGATGTCGTCGTGACCGCTCTCCCGACGCCCCACGTCTACGGCAACGTCGTGGTGAACGGCACGTTCATCGCCGGCGGCACCGTCGTCCTCATGCAACGGTTCGACGCGACCCGCGCGCTCGAGCTCATCGAGCACCACCGCGCCACCATGTTCGAGGGTGTCCCGGCGATGTATTCGATGATGCTTGCCGAGGACACCATGGCCGATCGCGACATCTCCTCGCTGACACGGTGCACGGTCGGCGGTCAGACCATGGCCACGTCCACCATCGAACGGTGGCAGACGCGTGCGGGAGCGCCGCTGCTCGAACTATGGGGTATGACCGAAATCGCCGGGCTCGGTGCCACACATACCGTGCACGCACCGGCGTCCCCGGGTTCCATCGGCGTCTCGATTCCCGGCACCGAACTCAAGGTGGTTGATCTGACCGACCCGTCCGTCGAAGCGGCATTGGGTGAGCCCGGCGAGCTGATGGTGCGGGGCCCGATCGTGATGATCGGATACTACGGAAACCAGACTGCGACCGACGAGGTCCTCGAAGCGGACGGCTGGCTGCACACCGGAGACATCGCAACCAAGGACGACACCGGACACTACTTCGTCGTCGATCGCCGCAAGGACATGATCATCACCGGCGGCTACAACATCTATCCGGCCGAGATCGAGCGAGTCATGGCAGCGCACCCGGACGTCGCGCTCGTCGCCGTCGGCTCTGTACCGGACGAGGTGAAGGGCGAGCTTGCTTGCGCGTACGTCGTTCGAACCGCCCGTTCGCAGGTGACCGGCGAGGAGCTGATCACGTTCGCCGCGGAACGTCTCGCGGCATACAAGCGACCGCGCCTGGTGCGTTTCGTGGACTCACTCCCCACCACATCGTCCGGCAAGATCATGCGCAGACGTCTCCATGAGCACGCGTCGCCGTGAGAGCAACGACCGGTCGGTAGCGGCGGGCCGACGAGTGAACTACGAGGTCTTGCACGCGAACGCGCGGACCTGGCTGGCTGCATATCTCGCGCGGTGTCGTCGTCGAGCGGCCTGTACGGCGCGTTTTGGCGGAATCGACCAACTTTCCACCGACCACCGCGGTCGATGCTGGGGTCGAGGTGCTGTCCAATGTCACTTGGTGTCGCGGCAGGCGTAAACAACGGCGCTCGCGTCAAGGCCTCAGACGCCCTATTCTACGTAGCGAACAAGTTCGACAGTGGTTCGCAGGAGTCTCCGGAGTGTAAGTACCCACTGCGGGCAGCTCCACCTAGTCGGTTTCCAGCCTTGCGCGCCCCTCACGACACGAAGGTCCAGTCCCACACATGGGGCCGTACCTTCGGTCATGGAGCCGAATTCAATAATCCGGTGCTGGATCGCCTTCCTGAATTTGCCCCCACACCCAGGCATGCACGTCGGGAGCCCGAGGAGTGGGTTGTTCGGCACAGCATATGCGTGCGCAGCGGCTAACCGTGGGGTGCAGCGACGTACCCGAATGAACTGGACAAGGCAATCGGAGCTCGAAATCTGCTGAGAAAAGCGAGGCGCAGAACACCGAATGCGAGCTCTAGTGCGCTATGGTTTTTCGTACGTGCATGATACCGGCGGAGGGTACGAGATTTGCCGAGGTCGGTGCTGAACCTTCGCCATGAATAGAAGGAACGAGCAGGTGAGCGCACCCACACCGTTGGTCGGTCAGATCGCGGCTCAGGTCATCGAGCACATCCGGACCAGTGCCTATGAGCCCGGCACGCGGCTCGCTGAGCGGAAGTTGGCGGAACAGCTCAGGGTGTCCCGTTCACCGATCCGCGGTGCGTTGGCATTGCTCGCGCGCGACGGCATCGTCGAGACGACCGACCGCGGCGGGTACGTGGTCCTGAAGTCCGCCGACCACCTTCCGGCTACGCCGACCGACGCTAAGTCGGCGGGGGAGGAGACCTACCTGCGGGTCGCGCGACATCGCCTGGAAGGTGACCTGCCCGACCGCATCACTGAGAAGGAACTCGCTCGTCGCTATCACCTCACGCGGGCGGAATTGGCCGAGCTTCTCCGCCGCATGGCCAGTGAGGGGTGGATCGACAGGCTGCCCGGATACGGCTGGGAATTTCAGCCGATGCTGACCTCGATGAAGATGTATCAGGACAGTTATCACTTTCGCCTGGTCATCGAACCCGCAGCGATTCTCGAACCCACTTTCGTGCTCGACAGGCCCGCATTGGAAGCCTCGACAGCGGCTCAGCAACAACTCGTCGACGGCCGGATCTGGGAAATATCGAACGCAGAACTGTTCGATCTCAACTCCCATCACCACGAAGTCATCATCGGCTGCAGTCGGAACGCGTACTACATCGACGCGCTCAAGCGCATCGACCGCACACGTCGACTCATCGAGTACCGCCAGACACTGCAGCGGGAGAAGGGCGTCGTTCGGTGTCGTGAGCACGTACAGATCGCCAATCTCCTGCTCGACGGGGACAACGCCAGGGCGAGCACGTTGCTCTACCGCCATCTAGCGACCGTGAGCGTGGAGAAGACTCGGAGCAGCTGACCTGCCCGGTCGGGCAGGAGCGGTCTGCGGTCACCGTACGGCGGCGGATATCGTGTCGACAACTGCTTTGCTGAAAGCGACGGTACCGAGCGGCCCACCGATGTCGCGGGTGCGGGA
Source organism: Rhodococcus sp. 14-1411-2a (assembly GCF_002259485.1). Classification (GTDB taxonomy): domain Bacteria; phylum Actinomycetota; class Actinomycetes; order Mycobacteriales; family Mycobacteriaceae; genus Rhodococcoides. The sequence goes on along the minus strand of NZ_NPGA01000008.1, from coordinate 294,201 downwards.
GTCCGGGTTGTCGAGAACGAGATCGACTGCACGAGAGATCATCTGACCCGCTTCGATGAGAGCGGGGTCGTTTTTTCGCTGACCGATCCAGTCCAGGAGCATCGCGGCCGAGAGGATGAGCGAGGTGGGGTTGGCGATGTCCTGGCCGGCTATGTCGGGGGCCGACCCGTGCTGGGCCTGAGCCACGCAGATGTCGGTACCGGCGTTGATGGCCCCGCCCAAGCCGAGGCTCCCGGTGAGCTCGGAAGCTTCGTCGCTGAGGATGTCGCCGAACATGTTGGTGGTGACGATGACGTCGAATCGTGAGGGCTGACGGATCAGCAGCGCTGCCGTGGCATCGACGATCAGTTCTTCGAGTTCCACGTTCGGATAGTCGGCGGCGACCTGGCGCACTTCGCGCAGGAACAGGGTGTCCGACAGCTTGAGGACGTTCGCCTTGTGCACCGCGGTGACCTTCTTGCGTCGGGTTGCCGCTAGCTCGAACGCAGCGCGGGCGATGCGCTCGCACGCGGCCGCGGTGACCTTGCGAACGGACAACGCCAGATTTGCGTCGGGCATGAATTCGCCTGTGCCGGCAAACATGTTGCGGTCGGAATAGAAGCCTTCGGTGTTCTCCCGCACGATCACCAAGTCCATGGGCTCTCGGAGGATGGTCAGGCCTTCGCGGGAGCGGCACGGCCGGATGTTGGCGAACAGCTCGAAGACGGTGCGCAGCTCGGCCGACGGATTGATCCCGCCTTCGTCGCGAGAGGGGTAGTCGTAGTGCGAGACCGGGCCGAGGATGACGCCGTCGACCTCCGGGATACGGGCCATCGTCTGCGGGGTCAGGGTCGTTCCCGCGGCCGCGAGGGAGGACAGGCCGATCTCGTGGGTCTCGAATCGAAGGTCGAGGCCGAATTCACGGTCGGCCGCCTCGAGTACGGCGATGGTCGCCGGTGTGACCTCGGGACCGATGCCGTCTCCGGGCAGGACGAGGATCGAGGTGCTCATGTGTTTCTTTCGTGGGGTCGGTGACGCTGTGGCGGTGACGATGTCGCCGGACTCGAATACACCTGCTCAGGTGTCGACGCTCGGTGCGCTGACGACGACAATTCCGTCCTCGTCGCTGAAGACCTGGTCGCCGGGATGGAATACGACGCCGCCGAACGCGACGGGGATGTCGGTCTCACCCTCGCCCGTCTTACGGCTTTTGCGCGGGTTGGTGCCGACTGCTTTGACGCCGATCGGTATCCGTGACAACGGTGTTCGATCTCGGACGGCGCCGTTGACGATGATTCCGGCCCATCCGTTCTCGGCGGCCAGCGCTCCGTAGATGTCTCCGATGAGTGCGCTGTGGGTCGAGCCTGCGCCGTCGACGATCAGGACTCGCCCGTGACCCGGTGTCTTCAAGGCGTCGGTGACGACGATGTTGTCGTCACGGCAGCGCACGGTCGCTGCTGCGCCGGCGAATCGTTCGTGTCCTCCGTAGTCGGTCATCGACAAATCACAGGAGCGAACGGTGTCTCCGAGGATGTCGGCGAGGTCGGCTGTGCCGACGGTGCCGTCGAGGAATTGCTGCTGGTCGATCATGGTGTGCCCCTGTTCGTGGTGAGAATACTGTGCGGTTCAGTTACGGCCCGGTTTGACGACGAGAACGGGCTGGTCGACTTCGAGGAGCAACCGTTGTTGGGGGCGGCCCAGGATCATCTTGCCCAGGGCGGAGCGGTGGCGGGTGCCGAGGACCAGTAGCCGCGGGGCCAGCTCGGCGATCCGTGTAATCAGGGCACCGGTCGGATCCTCGGTGGGGTCGACCAGGTCGAGGTGCCACGAAGTGTTGTTCGGCAGTGCGGCCGAGACACTGGCGTGCACTGCGTCGTGTTCGGCCTGGTGCGCTCCGGCTGCCGAGGAGCCGGACCAGGTGGTCAGGATCTGCAGATTCTCGCTCGGGTCGACGGTGCCGGCGGCGGCTTGGAGGGCGACCTCTCCTTCGTCTGTGTGTTCGTAGATGACGGCGACGCTCATGTGTGGTTCCTTTCGTGGTTCTACCGGTCGGGGTGTCAGGCGAGGTAGAAGATTCCCGAGGCGAAGAGTGCGCCGATCGTGCCGAGGAGGGTCTTGAGGACGGTCCAGGTCTTGAGGGTCTCGATGACGTTCATCCCAAGCAGTCGTCCGACGAGCCAGAAGCTCGCGTCGTTGACGTGTGGGAGCACTGCGGATCCGCCGGCCATGACCAGAACTGCGGCCGCGGTCTGAACCGGGGAGAGGCCGGAGTCGACGATCGAAGCGCCCAGCAGTCCCGCCGCGGTCGTGATGGCGATGGTCGTGCCGCCCAGGGCAACTCGCATGATCGCGGTGATGAGGAAGATGGCGGCGACGAGGGGGAGGCCGGTGGATTCGAGGGTGTCGGCGAGTGCGTCGCCGATACCGCTGACGATGAGTACGGCGCTGAACATGCCGCCGGCACCGGTGACCAACAGAACGGGCGCGATCGGCTTGAGGGAATTGTCGAGCATGTCCTCGATGACGTTCCTGGTCTGCCCGCGGCGAATTCCCAGCGCCCACATGGCAGCGAGGACTGTGATCATCAGGGCGACGGGGATGGAACCGATCAGCTGCAGGATGGGGACCCAAGCCGCCTCGGCGTCGATGCTGCCGGTCTTGGCGAGTGTGGTGGTCAGGGTGTTGAGGAAGATCAGAATCAGGGGCAGGAAAAGCAGTGCGAACATGGTGCCGACGCTCGGGGCATCTTGTGTCACGAGGGTGCGGCGGGGCGCGGTCGCCACGCTGGTACGTCCTCCGCCGTCCGTGGGTGCGGGCCCGCCGCTACCGTCGCTACTGTCGTGCCCGGCGGTGGTGGTCGTATCGGGTCGCGGGTCGACCTGCGGGCCGCCCATGAGTGCCTCCGGAATGGGCAGATCGATGCGCTTGCCGATCCATGACCCGTAGAGGTAGCCAGAGAGGAACCACGTGGGAATAGCGACGAGGAGTCCGAGGAGCATGACGAGGCCGACGTCGGCCCCGAGGAGTACACCGGCGGTGACGACACCCGGATGCGGGGGCATGAAGACGTGCATGGTCGACAGGGCTGCGGCCGGGGGGAGTACGTAGAGCAGCATGTTTCCGCCGAGGCGTCGTGCGACCGCGAGATAGAGCGGCAACATCACCATGAACGCGGCGTCGAAGAAGATGGGAAATCCGAAGAGTAGCGACGCCAGTCCGAGCGCCAGCGGGGCCCGTTTCTCACCGAGCTTGTCGATGAGGAAGTTGGACAGGGCGAGTGAGCCGCCGCTGGTCTCGAGGAGCCGCGCGAACATGACCCCGAAGGCGATCAGGAGGGCGATCTCGCCGAGAGTCTCGCCGAAGCCGCCGAGGATGACGTCCATGATCTCGGACGGGGGGATCCGAGTAGCGAATGCCGTTCCGATGCTGACGATGACCAAGGCGATCAGCGCGTGCAGCTTGAACGCGAGAATGAGCACCAGGAGCGCGGCGACGGCCGCGACGGCGATGACTAGCAGGGGTCCCGCGCTGAGTTGCGCGAATTCGAGCTCCATGGAGGTTCCTTACCGGCGGGTGCCGTGGCACCCGGGCGATCGTGGACGGAATGGGGGGGGTACGCGCTCAGCGGGGCATCCGGGACGATGCTGGCGGGTGAGCCAGCCCACTATCGAACGCCACATGGTCTTTTGTCAACACCTTGAACCAAATACCACAAGTTGATCGCAGGACTTCGTTGATTAGATCGGGTTGCAGGGCTGCACGCGCCGCGCTTTGATCAAGCATTCACGGTCATCTCTAACCGTCGGTGGTACATTGATGTTCTATTAATCCACATCAGGGTTCCCGCTATCAGTTGTTTAGCAGGTGACTGAGGCGGACGTGCCCAGACCGATCCGGAGGTTGTCGATGGTGCAGAAATGGACGCCCGCGGCGTTCGTGCGAGGCGGAACCAGTAAGGGTCTGTTCTTCGACGAGGCCGACCTACCCGCGGATCCGAGTGACCGCGACGCGCTGTTTCTGTCCGCCCTCGGTTCACCGGATGTGTACGGCCGCCAACTGGACGGAATGGGCGGCGGTCTGTCATCGCTGTCCAAGGCGGTCACGGTGGCGCCGTCGACGAGACCGGGAATCGACGTCGAGTACACCTTTGCTCAGATCTCGGTGGACAAGCCGATCGTCGACTACGCCGCGAACTGCGGCAACCTCGCCTCCGCGGTAGGGCCCTATGCCGTCGATCAGAAGATGGTCGCAGCCGCGGACGGTCCGGTGAGCGTGCGGATCTACAACACCAACACCAGCAAGGTCATCGTCGCCCATTTCGACGTCCTCGACGGTATGGCGCGCACCGACGGTCCCCTCGCCATCCCTGGCGTCTCCGGAACCGGTGCCCCCGTGAAACTCGAATTCCTCGACCCGGGAGGCGCGCGTACAGGCCGCCTGTTGCCTACCGGCGCTGCGACCGACCACCTGACCACGTCAGCCGGCCCTATCGAGGTGTCCCTGGTGGACGCGACGAACCCGGTCGTTTTCGTTCGAGCGGACTCGGTGGGACTGTCCGGGCACGAGAGCGTCGCCGAGCTCGAGGCGACCAGTGCTGCGCTCGCTGTGCTCGACGAGCTACGTCGGCAGGCAGCGGTGGCGATGGGGCTGTGCGATCGGCCCGAGGATGCCCCGCTGTCCAACCCGAAGATCGCCATCATCGCGGGCCCGCGGGACTATGTGACCCTCAGTGGAATGCCGGTCGACTCGTCGACCTACGACATCTCGATCCGCATGATCTCCGTCGAACAGGTCCACCGAGCAGTCACGGTTACCGGTGCTCTGTGTACTGCTGTGGCACAGCAGATCCCAGACACGCTGGTCGCTCGGATCGCCGAGCCGCGACGCGAGCAGCTGCGTGTGGGGAGCCCGTCGGGTGTGTTCGACGTCGCGGCTGACGTCGCCGTCGACGATGGCGGTGTGCTTCAGGCACGAAGCGCAACGCTCTACCGCACGTGTCGAAGATTGATGCAAGGCTCGGTGGCAACGCAGAATCCACTTTCCCTCCACCTTTGATATTTTCACCCGGCGCACTATAGAAGGGTTGAAGAGGACGCCAGAACTGCCAAGGTGTACTTCACCGACTGAGGGCCGACCGCCCGAATCGCTACAACGTTGCGTAAAGACCGCATCGTGCCATCGCTGCGGCACTGTCTCGATCTGCAACGACGCCAGGATCCTTGGACAGTGGCGTCGACCTTCGAGCAGCTCAACGGTGCGCCTGCACAGGTTCGGCGGCAGCGCGAGGACGGATCCTGGGGACCGTGGCTGCAGACCGCACCGGTGGACAGCACTGCCGACGACCGCCACGTGGCTTGACGTAATGCCGATTAGAGGACTGGCCTCACGTCAACTCCTCTTGACGGTGCGGCAACTACCGTTGTTGACCTGATCGATCGCTGCGGGTAAGCGTCGCGGCAGCTTGGATCGAACTTGCGTCGCCACATTGCTCGCAGGTCGCTCGGAATCGCAAGTCCAGTTCGAGCCGCCACGGCCTTCCGTGGTCGGGGACGATCCGGTTTTGACGATTCGTGGATTTTCAGCAAAGCAACACGATCGCCGGGCCGCGTCCGGTCATTCCGGTAGGGGAGTGGGTTGGTACGCCAGCAGTTTCCATCCGGTCTTGGTCAGTTTCCACACGGCGAGGCACCGGTTTCGCAACGTCTTGTCTGCGCCGCCGGCGGTGATGTCGGCGTTCATTTCTCCGATGACGAGAGCCGTTGTGTCACTTACGATTCGGATGAAGTCTATCGGATGGTCGATGCGGTGGTAGACATAGAAGCCGCCGCGAACTTTGTCGAGGTAGGAGTCGAGGGTGTCGGTGACACCGTTGGAATGGGTGTAGGCCAAGTCGGGGTGGCACAGCTCTGCGAACTTGTCGTAGTTCTGTTCGAGAATGGCGTTGTACCTGGTGTCTTCGAGTTCCCGAATGACTGCGTCAGTGGTCTTGATCATGAAGTGGACTCCGGGACATGAGGTTGGTTGTCAGGTTGTTTGTGCTCGTGCGACTTGCACCGGTGCTGGACCGAACGCGTAGCGAGCCGCGTTCGGTCCAGAAAGATGACCTCGAACGTGGCCCGAGGTCAGCTCTGCGGCCATTCCTGAGTGCCGGCTCCCACCGAAGCGAAGAGCCTGACGTGACTGCGTGCGCCCGAAGGCGCGACGTCTCAGCAGGTTCGGATCGTTCAGGCCAGAAACTGCATGGTCGTGCGGTAGGCCGCTGGAATCGCTTCGGTGATAGGCAGTTTGCGGTACTCGGCGGACAGGATCTCCACGCCCCAGATTCCGTCGTATCCGGTGCTGCGGATCGCGTCGACGAATCCCTGAACGTCGAGTTCACCTTCCCCTGGGAGCCTGCGGCCGTGGAACGTGTCCGCGATGATGTCACCTTCGAACGACAGGGGGGCATCGTCGAGTTCGACATCGCCGATGTAGCGGGCAGGGATGTCGGCCAGGGAGGCGAAGTCGACTCCTGCGCGGGCAACGTGCCAGATGTCGATCAGGATCTTTCCCGCGGGGTGATCGGCTTTGGAAACGAACTCGAGCGCCTGCGCCGGTGTGCTGACGTTGACGAAGGGCATCGGTTCGAACACCACTGTGGTGCCCACATTCTGGGCGTCGTTCGCCAACGCCGTGTATTCGGTTGCCATGTGGTCGGCATCGAAGGCACCGCCGTCGAAATCGCCTCCGACCTTGATGTGGCGGACACCGACCGCCTCGGCCGCTCGCAGCATGTTCGCGCGCCACTGGTCCGATACCGCACGGCGTTCGTCGGTGACGAACCAGTTGAGGAGCATCTCGAGCTCGAAGTGTCGGATTCCGTTGTCGTCGAGAATCTTCTTCATCGTCGGGAAGCCGTACTGCTGCTCGGCGTCGAGTAGATCGAGGTATCCCAACCCCACACCGGCGAACCCTGCGGCCGCTGCTACCTCGACGCGCTCCCGAAAGGTGTGTGGGCTGCGATCGTCATCGGCCCCGGCGTCTGCGGCTCCCGCGGTCGTCCAGGTTCCTGCCAGTAGTTCGATGGTGCTCATGAGATGTCTCCTGAATGTCGGTGTTGCCCAGCCGCCTGCGTGGTCCTCGGGCGATCGTGTGCCGCAGTGCGGTGGTGGTCATTGTCGTGGGCGGTTATCGCCGCCACGCCCAATAGTTTACTCATACTGAAATCTGTGACCCACATCATCGGTGTGATTTACTGACGATGTCAAGTTGTTGGTCGATAAAGCAGCGCAGACGGAAATCTCCGACGGTCGCGCTGGTCTTTGTGTCCTCGGCCGGAGATCATGGTGCGCGGCGTTCGGCAGGCGGTCGTTGCAGCCGAAGCGGCGAGGAAAGGGCTGATTGTGACGGACGAGATCGGAAGTGCACTCAAGCGAGCACGCCGGGAGCGCAAGCTCCCGTTGCGCGAGGTCGCGGGGCGTGTCGGTATCTCCACCAGCCTGCTCTCACAAGTGGAAAACGGTAAGACGCAGCCGTCGGTGAAGACGTTGTTCGGCCTCGCGGCGGCCCTCGGCCTTTCGCTCGATGAACTGGTGACCGGCGACGATTCGGAGTCACCCGCCGCTGCGGCTGGACGCCGCGCAGAGGCGCGTGCCCGCGACGCCCGAGCAGGTATTCAACGCAAATCCGACAACCCGGTTCTCGACATGGAGAACGGTGTCCGGTGGGAAAAGCTGTCCACCGGCGGGCATGCGGGGCTACAGACGCTGTTCGTCACCTACGAGGGCGGGGCGTCGAGTTCGGCCGAGGGCCGCTCGATGCGTCATCAAGGTCAAGAATTCGCCTGCATTCTCGAAGGGACGCTCCGGCTCAAGCTCGACTTCGACGAGCACGAGTTGCATGCAGGCGATTCGTTCTGCTTCGACTCCACCCGGCCTCACCTGTTCTCCAACCCGACAACCGAACGCACGACCGGCATCTGGTTGATTTTCGATCCCCATGCCGAGCTCGATGTGGAGAAGACCCTTACCGAGGTCATGAGCAGCTTCACTCATGCCTCCGCAGCGAGCCGGTCCGCGTCCCAGTCCTAAGCACTCGTTCTGCGCAGGAGCACTCCCTCGCCAGTGCGGGAACCCAGCCGCGCCGTGGTCGATCCGGCGTAGAGCGCGACTAGCGCCGCTCGCGAACACGTCTCGCGTGGAGTGTTGACAACCACACTGTAAACGCTGCATGATCTGACTCACACTGTTCAGCCACGGTGAAATATCTGGGCTCGGCGGTGTGAAGAGCGCCTCACTTGCGGATACCCGCAACCTCGCCAGGTGCACGTCCCCGACGTCCGTGCGTCGGCCCCAGATCAGGAGAACCCTTCCATGCGTCTCATTTCGCAGCGCACGTTCCGCACCGCATCGGCCCTTGCCGTCACCGCCTTGGGTATCGGCACTCTCGCCGGCTGCGGAACCGGCCCGAACAGTGGAGCCATCGACAACAGTGGCCCGCTCAAAGTAGGCATCTCCGTGCCGGCCCTGGACACACCCTTCTTCTCCATTCTCATCGACGAGGCCACCTCGGCCGCGGAGGCAGCAGGCGGCGAAGTCGTGCAGACCACCAACGCCAACCGCAGCAGCGGCCAGCAGGTCACCGATATCCGGAACCTGATCACAGCGGGCGCGAACAGCATCATGGCTGGTGTCGTGGACCGCGACGCGATCAAGCCCGCGCTCGACTACGCCGCAAGCCGCAACGTTCCCGTGGTAGTCGTCGACGACAAACCGTCCGCCGGTACCGCATACGCCGTCGTCAAAGCCGACAACTACGCCATGGGAGTCAGCGCCGCCGAGCAGATGGGGCAACGACTTCCCGGCGGCGGCAAAGTACTCAACATCACCGGAGACATCGCTACGTCCAACGGACGTGATCGATCCGCCGGATTCACCGACACAATTGCCGAGAAGTTCCCCGACATCGACGTCATCGAACAGCCTGCGAACTGGAGCGGACCACGCGCAGGGTCGGTCATGCAGACCGTCCTGAGCGAAAACGCAGACCTGGCCGGGGTGTACCTCGCCTCGGACACCCTCTACCTCGACCCCGTCGCTGCCGCGCTCAACGGTCGCGGGCGATCCGTTCCCGTCGGTGCACCAGGCCATGTCACCCTGGTCTCGGTCGACGGTGGCAAGTCCGCAATGGACGCCGTTCGAGCCGGCACCCTCGACGCCGCGATCGTCCAGCCGGTCCCCGAGTACAGCAAGATCAGCGTCGACTACCTAGGCCAGGGCCACGAAGGAGTGTCGCTTGCGGCGGGTCCGACCGAGCATGGCAGTGAAGTAGTAGAGCAAGACGGGTTCTTGGTCGATCTGCTCCCTGCGCCCGTCGTCACGCGTGAGAACGCCGACGATCCGTCCCTGTGGGGCAACCAGTGACCACCCCGCGCAACCCTGCGACCATTCCGCCGGCACACGAGACCGCCGGTGAACCCCTGGTGGTCGTGCGCAACGCGGTGAAAAGATTCGGAGCGACTACCGCACTCGATGACCTCTCGATCACCATCCGCCAAGGTGAATCGCACGGACTGGTGGGACGAAACGGAGCCGGCAAGTCCACGCTTGTCGCCACCCTCACGGGCCTGCACGCCTTGGATTCGGGAACGCTGGAATTCTCCGGTGAACCGGCACCCGCACTGACAGACCGCAAGGCATGGCTGAGCCGAGTCTCCTGCGTCTACCAGCACCGCACCCTGGTCCCCGAACTCAGTGTGGCAGAGAACATCTACCTCAACACCTACAACGACCGGCGGTGGGTCAACTGGAAGACCGTCAACCGCAACGCCCAACAGCAGCTCGACGAGTGGGAAATTCCACTCTCGCCGCACCAACGAGTAGCCGAACTCGGTGTCGGCGAGGCGCAGATGATCGAGATCGTGCGCGCGCTCGCCCAGGGATCACGATTCGTCATCCTCGACGAGCCCACCGCGCAACTCGTGGCCGGTGAAATCGACTCCCTCATGTCCAGGGTCAATCAACTCCGCGACCGCGGCGTGACCTTCATGTTCATTTCCCATCACCTCGACGAAGTCCCTCAGGTGTGTGATTCGGTTACCGTCCTCCGCAACGGACACGACGTATTGCACGGCAGCGCAAAAGAACTGAGCACCGACGACATGGTCACCGCTATGGTCGGCAACGATTCCGCGCGCAAGGTCGCCACACACACCGGCGCGAGTCGCGCCCCGAATACCACCTCGCCGGTGGTACTCGAAGTCGCCGATCTCGAGATCAGCGGTCTCCATGACACCTTCTCGCTCACCTTGCACGCAGGGGAGGTAGTCGGTCTTGCCGGCCACGCCGGGTCCGGTAGCCGACAGATCGCGCACGCCATTTCCGGGCATCTACCGAAATGGAAGGGCAGCATCACACTCGACGGCCACGCCGTCCGAAAGTGGGACTCGCACACAGCGGTTCGCACCGGTGTCACTCTCGTACCCGAAGATCGCATCAAGACCGGACTGGTGGGGGAGATGTCGATCGAAGACAACATCACCTTCACCACGCTTCCGATGCTCAGCACCCGGGGCATGCTGAGCACGCGCCGCAGACACCGCGCTGCTGACACCGCCCGCGACGAGCTCGGGATTGCCTGCTCGTCGGTGGCACAACCGGTCGGCCAGCTCAGCGGCGGTAACCAACAGAAGGTGCTGCTCGGTGCCGCACTCGGACCACAACCCAAGGTTCTGGTGCTCATGCACCCGACAGCCGGTGTCGATATCGCCTCCAAGGGCACCATCATGGACATCGTCGAGCAGTATCGTGCCCGCGGACTCGCCGTCATCGTCGTCAGCGACGAACCCGAGGAACTGGCATTCTGCGATCGCGTCCAGGTCTGGGTACGCGGCCGAAAAGCCCTCGAAGACTCCAACATTCCCGACGACCAGCTGGTCGCAGCAATGGAAGGCTCCACCATGTCGGCAGGTGCACTCTGATGAGTACCTCAACAACGAATGCAGCAGGCGCGGGCGCATCGATGCCCGAGAAATCGACGCATTCCGGCAGATCCACGTTCGGCGGCGCGGTGTCGTTCCTGCGCAAACCCGAACTGGCGATCTTGCCGGTCCTTGTCGTCGTCATCATCGCGGGAGGGCTGCTCAACAGCTCGTTCCTGTCGTACGACAACATCTTCGGTGTCCTCCAGCAGGCGAGCGAGCTCGCCGTTCTGGTGATGGGCCTGACGCTGGTCCTGATCACCGGCAAATTCGATCTGTCCCTGGAATCTACGTTCGGTCTCGCCCCGATGGTCGGGGCCTACCTGTTTCTGTCCACCACCAACGGGGGCCTCGACATACTCGGGTCGCCGATCCTGGCGATCATTGCGATCTTCGTCGTCGGTGCATTCATCGGGTTGTTCAACGGATTTCTGGTCGTCTATCTCAAATTCAACGCATTCATCGCCACCCTGGCCACGTTGATCTTGCTGCGCGGAGTCAGCCTCGGTCTGACGAAGGGCGAAACGCTCTCGTCGCTGCCGCCGGAGATGACGGTCATGGGCCAATCGAGCTTCGCCGGCGTGCCCACCTCGTTCGTGGTCGCAATTGCCGTCTTCGCCGTGCTGACCCTGTTCCTGACCCGGCACAAAGCCGGTCGGATGCTCTACGCCGTGGGCGGAAATCAGCAGGCCGCGCGTGTTGCCGGCGTCCGGGTCGAACGCATCGTTCTCGGAGTGTTCGTCGTGGCGGGAATGCTCGCCGCTCTCGCCGGGCTGCTGCAGGTCGGGCGTATCGCCTCGATACCCGCATCCCTCGGCCAGAACCTGATCTTCAGCGCGTTCGCAGCGGCCGTGCTCGGCGGGGTGTCACTCAACGGCGGCAAGGGCACCATGGCCGGTGCATGCGGCGGTGTGTTGCTGCTCGTTCTCATTCAGAACGTGCTGATCCTGTCCGCTGTTCCCGGATACTGGATCGACGCCACCACCGGCGGAATCATCCTCGTCGCGCTGTTGATCTCCCGGCTCACAGGCAATCAACCGCCCGCATGACCGCATCCACACCACCACAGGAGGAGAACGAGATGACACTGAACGGAAAAGTCGCCATAGTAACCGGATCCGCCAGCGGAATCGGTTATGCCACTGCGCAAATGCTCTCCGATGCCGGTGCGACTGTGTACTCGTGCGACCGCGCGTTCACCGAACCTGCCACCGTCGGAAAGTCGGTACACCAGCGGTCTCTCGATGTCGCCGACCTCGATCAGTGGTCTCGGCTTGCCGCCGAAGTCCTCGAGGCAGAAGGCGGGGCCGACATTTTGGTGAACAACGCCGGCCTCGTCGGTTCGTACGACACGATCACCGACATCGACGTCGAGACCTGGCACTCGATCGTCGGGGTCAACCAAACCGGTGTCTTCTACGGAATGCGCACTGTCATCCCTCTGATGCGCGCTCGTGGCGGTGGATCGATCGTCAACGTGTCGTCCATCTGGGGCCTGGTCGGAGCGGCCGGTGTCTCGGCGTACCAGGCATCGAAAGGGGCCGTCACCACGATGTCCAAGAACGCTGCGGTCACCTACGCGCCGGAGAACATTCGCGTCAACTCCGTCCACCCGGGACTCATCGTCACCCCGATGACGGACGCGCAGGATCAATCCATCAGCGATGGTCTCATCGCGGTGACTCCGCTCGCCCGGGCCGGGCGGCCGGAAGAAGTCGCTGCCGCCATCACCTTCCTCGCCAGTGACGCCGCATCGTTCATCACCGGCGCACAGCTACCGGTAGACGGCGGATTCACCACCCCGTGAACCGGCACATCCCACTCGTCTGACCGCACACAGGACGGTGACGGTATCGGCAGCGATACCGTCACCGTCACAACACCACCGGCGACCGGTGACCGGCGTCAGCGCGGCAGATACCGTCCGCTCGACCTGCGTTCGATCTCATTGCTGCACAGCGCATTCGAGTACCGCACCCGCGTGGACACGTGTTGCGCTGTCAGGGACGCTCTGACCGATATCGCGCTGTACTCGAGCGCACAGATTGACTGTGGCCCTCCCGGCGGCGCAGCGAACCCTGCGGACTGCCACATGAGGACGCTGAAAGGCAACTCACTTCACGGCCCTGTTCTGGGCAGTGCAGTCGATCCGATGCCGCCGACCGGTCAACGGGCGGACACAGGCCCCGTGGATTCACGCACTACGAGGTGCACGGGGAAGCGCACCGACGCCGCGTGGTGATCGCCGGAATCATCGAGCGTCCGTAGCAACAACCGTGCCGCTTCGGCGCCCATCTCGTAGTGGTCGACCGACACCGTCGTCAGAGCCGGATGTACAAGATCGGCTGCTGGGATATCGCTGTATCCCGCGACACTGATGTCGTCGGGGCACCCGATCTTTCGAGCGCGAAGTTCCTTGAGTACACCGAAGGTGACCAGATCGTTGAAACCGGTGATTGCGGTGCAATCGGTGTTCTCTACGAGCCAGCCACAGGCGGTTCGGCCCTGGGTGGGGCCGATCTGGTCGACAGTGACGATCAGATCGTCGTCGGGAACGAGACCGTGCTCGAGCATGGCTAAGCGGTAGCCACGCAGCCTCGCCACCGCGGTACTGATCGTGGGCGGCCCAGCTACGTGCGCAATGCGACTGTGGCCCAACGACACCAGGTGATCGACGATCTGGCGCATCCCGGATTCGTCGTTGCTGACCACCTCCGGTTCGGTGGCCTGTTCCGATGCGCGCAGCAGATTGATCGTCGGCGCTATCGCGGTGAATCGTGCTGATCCATCGGGATCGCCCAGCATGTTCGTGGTGACGACCAGCCCGTCGACGCGTTGCGCCCCCAGGTTTCGAAGATGGGTGAGCTCACGACCGCGGTCGTTGGCGGTGTCGACGATGAGAGTCGAGTACCCGGCGGCCGTCGCCACGTCGTCGATACCCCGGAGGAGGTCCGCGAACAAGGGCACCGCCAGATCGCCGACGATCACCCCGATCGTGAACGACCGCGCACTGGCGAGGCTACGAGCCATACTGTTGGGTAGATAGTTGAGCTCGCGTGCCACGGCGAGTACTCGATTGAGGGTATCGGGACTCACCCGGTGGCGTGTGCGTTCGTTCAGCGCCCGCGAGGCTGTCGCCGGATGGACATTGGCCTGCCGAGCTACGTCCTCGAGTCGAGCGCGCATGCAAGGCCTCCCATGTACCGCGACCACACGTCGTGGCCGAACGCTCACATCGTACGGCCACGATGCAAGCGCATGCACGATATTGGCTGATCTGCTCAATCCTCGGTGGACGAACGCTGCATATCTCAGCATTTCAGAGGCGGTATGGCTAGAGGTGGTTGACAGCAAGCGCTTGCATCGTCATAGTTATGCGAGCGCTTGCATCCGTGATTCAGCGCACACCTACACAGGAGGTTGACGTGGCTCTCACTTCGGCGGGCAGCACCGCTTTGATGCGCGTGGTCGGGATCAGCAAGACCTTCGGCGGCACACGAGCCCTCGACGACGTCTCGATCGATTTCCACGGCGGCGAAGTGCACGCCCTGCTCGGCGAGAACGGTGCCGGCAAGAGCACCCTGATGAAGATCATCGCGGGGGTGTACACCGCCGACGAGGGCGAGCTCATCGGCAGCCGAAGCGGCGACCTCGATGTGGCAATGGTCTTCCAGGAACTGTCCGTCGTCCCCGAGCTCTCGGTACGCGAAAACATGGAGATGGGAGGCTACGACGGACGAAGCATCTTTCTTCGCCACGGCGCGCTCGAAGCCGGCATACGCTCCGCACTCGACGAAGCTGGACTCGGCGGTCTGGACCTGGACATGCCGGTCGAGTCACTGCCGCTCGCTCAACGCCAACTTCTCGAGATCGCCCGCGGCGTCTACGCCGATGCGAAAGTGTTGATCCTCGATGAGCCGACGGCGACGTTGTCCGACAACGAGATCGAACGCGTCCACGCAGTCGTGCGCAATCTCGTGGCCAAGGGGCATGGCATCGTCTACATCACCCACCGGCTCGGCGAAGTGTTCACGCTCGCAGATCGCATCACCATCATGCGATCCGGCAGGGTCGTCGCCTCGGACGTGACCACCGAGTTCGAGATGAACCAAGTGGTGACGATGATGCTCGGACACGAACACACCGCCGCCGCCGCGCAACCGATCGAAGGCCTACCGCCACTCGCGGAGCGCCGCCTGATCACCGTTTCCAACCTCACCGCTCCGCACCAGTTCACCGACGTCTCGTTCGCAGTCCAGCCCGGCGAGGTGCTCACGGTGTTCGGCCAGATCGGATCAGGCGCCGATCAGGTCATCCGCGCGCTCGCCGGACTCACGCACCCCTCATCGGGTGAGGTGCGTATCGACGGTAAGCCAGTCCGTCTCGGCTCTCGGCCGGCGTCACAAGCGGACGGTATCGCCTACGTTTCAGCGGACCGCACGATCGAGGGTGTCTTCCTCGACTACTCGGTCGCAGGCAACATCAGCTCCGGTGCCCTCGGACGAGTCTCGATCCGCACATTCCTCAGCGGTCGACGCGAAAAGCAACTGGCGGAGAAGTATGCGTCGATGGTTGCTTTCGACCCCACCAGAGTAGGAGTACCCGTGGGCTCGCTCAGCGGGGGAAACCAACAAAAAATAGCCATCGCCCGTGCTCTCGCCACCTCACCGAAGGTTCTCGTCCTCAACGAACCCACCCGCGGCGTCGACGTCGGTGCACGCGCGGAAATCTACAAAGTCATCCGCGCACTGGCCCACCAGAACGTCGCCGTCATCGTCTACTCCAGCGACATCGTCGAACTCAGAGAACTCGGCGACCGCGTCATCACCATGTTCCGCGGCGGCATCGTCGCCGACCGACCCACCAGCACTGTCGACGACGCTCAGCTGCTGTCCGAAATCCTGCACGGAGCAACCTCATGACATCATCGCGACTCGAACCCTCTCAGGATGCCGCATCCACAGCGCCATCCACCGATCCCACCCGCCGGAACCGGCTTCCGATACCGACCGGCCCAGGCGTGATCATTGCCGTCACAGCCGTGCTGTTCGTCTTCGCGTGCATCTTCGTCTCCGGCTTTGCTACGGCGAACAACATTCGCGCACTGATGCTTTCGATCTCTTTGGTGGGCATTGCGGCAGTCGGCATGTCCATGATCACCATCGTCGGACGACTGTTCTCGCTCTCGCTCAGCGCCGTCGTTGCCACCTCGGCCATCATCTTCGCCGGATCGCTGCACCTCGGCCCCTGGATTGCACTCGGACTTGCCGTCGGGTTCGGCGCGTTGACCGGCATCGCGCAGGGCATCTTGGTAGGAATCGCGGGAACGAACCCCATCGTGACGACCATTGCCGCGTCCGCGATCATTCTCGGCATCGCCCAGCTGATCACCGGCGGGCTCAACGTCATCGGCGACGGTGACTCGTCCGTCTTTTCCACGATGGTGTTCGGTGCCATCCCGCTCGAGGTCATCGTGTTCCTGGTCGTGGCAGGTATATCTGCCGGATTGCACAACTACACGAGCATCGGGCGCGCCATCACCCTCATCGGTCTCAACGAAAAGGCATCCGCGGTGGCCGGTCTACGCGCCTGGCCCCGGGTGCTCGCAGCGTTCGTCATCTCCGGTGCTTTTGCCGCACTCGCCGGCGCTCTCCTCGCCTCGGAATCAGGGCAAGGAAACCTCACACTCGGAGCCTCGTACGGTTTCGACGCGATCATCGCAGTCGTCGTGGGCGGCATCAGCGTCAAAGGCGGACGCGGAAACCCCCTCAATGCCGCGGTCGGCGCACTGCTGGTGGGACTGCTCGCCAACATGCTCGTGCTCATGGGCTTGTCCTATGAAGACCAACTCATTTTCCAGGGCCTCCTGGTGCTCGTCGCGGTCGTCGTGACCGGAGCCACCTCGAAGTCCGCTGCCGGAAAGCGGTAACTCTCATGGTCTCTGTCTATTGGAACATCAGAACGTGGATCGCATTGGGCGCTGCAGCCGTTGCGCTGCTCGTGGCGATCGCGCTCACACCCGGATACACCAACAGCGGCAACATGTTTGCGCTCGTCTCGAGCTTCTCCACGCTGGCTCTCGTGGCGTGTGGTCTGGCCATCGTCATGATCGCTGGTGAATTCGATCTGTCGATCGCCGGTGTCATGCCGCTGGCCGGACTGATCACCGTGAAACTCGGTCAAACTCACGGCATCGCCGTGGGAATCATCGCGGCAATTGTGGTGTCTGCAGCTGTCGGCGTCGTGAACGGCTACCTGACATGGCGTTTCGCGGTTCCTTCGCTCGCGGTGACCGTCGGCTCGCTCGTGACCGTCACCGGAATCGGATATTGGGTCACCGGTGGTGACGTGGTGACCATGCCGAACTATCAATTCGGCTTATGGCTCGATGACCCGATCGCTGCCGTTCTCTCGCCCCGCAGCATCGTGGCGTTCGTGCTCATCGGCCTCGCCGTACTGCTGATCAACCGAACCTGGTTCGGAGTGACCACCCGCGCGGTCGGCAGCGACATCGACCGCGCCCGGTTCTCCGGCATGCCCACCGGGCGCGCTCTGGTCAGCGTCTTCGTCATCAGTGCCGTGTTCGCCGGCGTAGCCGGATCCCTGCAAGGACTGTCCCTTGCCGCCGGGCAACCCGGGAACAATCTCAACTTCCTGCTACAGGCAGTCACCGCAGCAATTATCGGCGGTATCGCACTCACCGGAGGGAAGGGGCGCCTCAGTGGGGTGATCGCCGGGGCACTGCTACTGGCGGTCCTGAGCAACGCGATGAGTTACCACGGGGCCCCCACTGCCGCAGTGCAATTGGTCTCCGGAGTCATTCTTCTGGCAATCCTGCTGCTCGATGTCCCTCTCGACCGGCTCGTCGGTCGAGCACTCGAACGAGTGTCCACCAAGATCGAAAAGGTCGACCATGCTCACGTCTGAAATCAAACGACGGATCCTGACTGCGTTGAGCGTGCTCATGGCACTCGCGCTGCTGAGCGGATGCGCTGTGGGCACGTCCGGAACCGCGAACGGTGGCCGCAAACAGGTTGTCCTACTCACGGTTTCGCAGACCTGCGACTACTGCGCAAAGCACACCGATACCTTGAAAGCGGCAATGGCCGAGGCGGGTATCGATCTACGCGTGGTGGTCAACGAGTTCAACGCCGCTGACCAGGCGCAGCAGGTCACTCAGGCGATCAGCACTCAACCGGACGCCATTATCGTGTGGCCTGCAGATTCACGCGCCATCATTCCCTCGCTCGTGCGGATCAAGCAGGCGGAAATCCCCGTCGTGGTGACCAACTCCTACCCGCAAACCGACGACACCAGCCTCTGGACCGCGTACACCGGTCCCAACGACATCGCCAACGGCCAAGCCGCAGCACGAGCGATGGTCGCCGGATTCGAGGCGAAGGGATACGGAGACACCGGCAACATCGTCGCGCTGGTCGGTCCGCCCGGAGCGCCGCCCACCATCGACCGACTCAAAGGATTCGAGGACGAGATCGCACAACTCGCCCCCGGCATCAAGGTGGTCGGAAGTCAGCCCGGCAACTGGGACCAGACCCTCGCCACCTCGGCCTCGGCCACGCTGTTCACCCAGACTCGCGGCGACGACATCAAGGGCATGTACTCCGAAGCGGACAACATGATGGCCGGCGCACTCGTCGCCGCCGAACGACAGGGAATCGACCCTGCTTCCCTGGTCATGGTGGGACACAACTGCTCCATCGAGGGGTACACCAACATCACCGAGGGACGCCAGTACGCCAGCGTCCTGCAAAGCCCCTTCGAGGATGCCGACCTCGCCGCCCGCGCAACCGAGAACATCCTCGCCGAGCAGCCGGTCGAGAACGTGCAGTACCTCGTCCCGCGCCCGATCGACGCAAACAACATCGATGACTGCAAGCAAGCAGTCGGAAAGTGAGACCACACCTCACATGAGCACTTGGACCATCGACCTACCCTCCACCGTCGTCGTCAGCGGAACCGGCAGTGGCCTCGGCCACGAAATCGGTCGTCAGCTGCTCGACAACGATGTCCACGTCATCGGAGTCGATGTCGCAGCAGCCGCCGATGCACCACAGCACGAGAACTACCAGCACGTGCAGGGCAGCGTCAGCGCACCGCAGACCTGGGACGAGGTACGGGCCGCCGTCGATACCACCGGCAGTCTCGGATACGTCGGCTCCGCCGCGATCCTCAAGGTCGGCACCATCGTGGACGAAGACCTCGACACCTGGCGCAGCAGCTGGGAAGTCAACGTGCTGGGCAACGTTCTCGCCTTGCGCGCCTTACTGCCCGCGATGATCGAGGCACCTCAGGCATCTGTGGTGGCGGTGAGCAGCATCGACGCCGACTTCGGTGAACAACAGCTCGGCGCGTACGCATCCAGTAAAGCGGCGCTGAGTGCAGCTATTCGCACCGTCGCGCTGGACTACGCCCGATCGAACGTGCAGTTCAACATCCTGGCACCCGGACCCATGCGGGCAGGGTTGTTCGAGCGTCACCTCGCCTCGGCCGAAAACCCGGACAAATTCCTCGCCACCCGCGAAGCGCGTCAGCCGCGTGGACGCATCACCGGTGTCGACGAAGTCGCCCGCGCCGCCCTGTTCCTGCTCAGCCCTGCCTCCTCCGCGCTGCTGGGAACCACCGTCACTGCCGACGGTGGACTCACGAGCGGCTTCGACTACCGGACAGGTGCCGAGGGGTCTTCGGCCTGATCGCCGTCGACCCGCTGGGGCTCGTTGCCCAGGTCGACATCACATCCAGCGTCTCGACAGGAGTACGACATGACCACCACACTCGATGACCGGGACGAACTCGTGGCATGCGAGAACGCCCGCTACGTCGCGGCCATCGCCGCCGACACGGACGCGATCCGGCGAGCGGCTCACCCCGCCCTGACCTACGCCCATTCCGATGGACGCAGGGACACCCTCGAGGAATACCTCACCAAACTTTCCAGCGGAGCACTCAATTACCACACGATCGATCATCCGATCTCCGACGTGGTCATCACCGGCGACACCGCCGTGGTGATCGGGCGGATGCGGGCGAAACTGACGGTCGGTGGACGCGAGAAGACGATCGACAATTCGTGCATCGCGGTATGGGTCCGGCAAGACGGACGCTGGGTACTACTGGCCTACCAACCCACCCCGCTGGCAGCGACCGGAGTGAACTCATGACGGACAAGACAACCGATGCCCTCACCGGCTTGGTCCACGACAGTTTCGGCGGAACCGCCGATCCACGGCTCAAACACATCCTCGAACGATTAACTCACCACCTGCACGCCTTCGTCAACGACGTCGATCTGTCCTACGACGAGTGGGAGAAGGCCATCGACTTCCTCACCCGCACCGGGCAGAAGTGCGACGACGTCCGGCAGGAATTCATCCTGCTTTCCGATGTTCTCGGAGTGTCCATGCTCGTCGAGACACTCAACGACGTCGAAACACCGGACGCCACCGACTCGACCGTGTTGGGCCCGTTCCACATGATCGACTCTCCCGCGCGCGCTCTGGGAGAGAACATTTCACCGCAGAGCGACGGGCAGTCCTGCGTCGTACACGGTGCGATCCTCGATGCGCACGGCCACCCGGTCCCCGGAGCCGTCGTCGATGTGTGGCAGGCGGACGCACACGGCTTCTACGACGTGCAGCAACCCGGCGTACAGCTGCGTGGCAACGGGCGAGGACTGTTCACCGCCGACGACGACGGACGCTTTCGCTTCACCTCGGTCGTTCCCTCGCATTACCCGATACCTACGGACGGACCCGTGGGTGAGCTCCTCGCCGCTACCAGCCGGCATGCCTACCGTCCGGCCCATATTCACTTCATCGTCACCGCCCCCGGGTACCGCGAACTGACCACCCACATCTTCGTCAACAACAGCCAGTACCTCGATTCGGACGCCGTCTTCGCGGTCAAGGACTCCTTGGTGCGGGACTTCGTGCCCCGCCCCGCGGGCAGCGACAACCCGTGCGGAGTCACGGAGGACTTTGTCGAAGCCGAGATCGACATCATTTTGCATAAGGAAAGCGGTGATCAGCTCTGATGGAGCCATTCATCTACGACGCACTGCCGATGCGGGTTCGCTTCGGTGTCGGTTCACTGCAGCACCTTTCCGATGAGCTCGACGCCCTCGGTGTATCGAAAGCAGTGGTCATCACCACCCCACAGCAGGAAGACTTGGGGGAGCAGGTCAACAAGCTTCTCGGTGACGCAGGTGCCGGGGTGTACCCGCACGCAGCGATGCATGTGCCAGCAGCCATTGCCGACGAAGCTGTCGCCTACATCTCGCGGGCCGGTGCCGACGCCGTGATCTGTCCCGGCGGGGGCTCGACCACCGGCCTCGGCAAGGCAATCGCACTGAAGACGGATCTGCCGATCATCGCGGTTCCCACGACCTATGCGGGCTCGGAGATGACACCGATCTGGGGTATCACCGACGGCGGTGTCAAACGCACCGGCCGCGACCGACGCGTATTGCCCCGTACCGTGGTCTACGACCCCGACCTCACCGTCGGACTCCCGGTGAACGTCTCGATCACCAGCGGACTCAACGCACTAGCGCACTCCGTCGAAGCACTGTATGCACCCGACGCCTCACCGATCATCTCCCTGATGGCCGAAGAGGGCGTGCAGAAGATGCTGACCGCGTTGCCCGCGATCGCAGCCGACCCGGCGGACATCGAGGCACGCTCCGACGCGCTGTACGCCGCGTGGTTGTGCGGAGCTGCTCTCGGTGCCACCACGATGGGGCTGCATCACAAGCTCTGCCACATCCTCGGCGGAACGTTCGACCTCCCGCACGCCGACACACACGCCATCGTTCTGCCCTACGTCATGGCATTCAATCTCACCGCGGCACCGGCTGCGCTCATGGCACTTCAACGAGCAACCGGGTCCTCCGACCCTGCACTCGCCGTGTCCCGCACAGCCCGAACCCTGGGCGTCCCATCGTCTCTTGCCGAGATCGGCATGCCCGAGTCCGGACTGAAAGACGTCATCGAACAAGCACTGAACACTCCGTACAGCAATCCCCGCGAGGTCACCGAGTCCGACCTCGTCGCCCTGCTGTCGGCCGCGTGGGCCGGCACCGAACCGATCGAGGTACTTCGATGACCACACCCACATCCGTCGCCGAACCGGCTTCGAGCGCAACCTCGTTGACGCTGAGTGTCGATCACATCGACGGTTCGGTAACCCCCTTCGTCCACCACCGCCCTCCGACCCCGGCCGGACCCACCGACCTTGTCGTACGCCTTGCGTTCGTCGGGATCTGCGGAACCGACTCCGAAATCCTGCACGGGCGCATGCCGGCTAACTTCCGCATCAATTACCCCCACTCGCTCGGCCACGAATGGTCCGGCACCGTCGAATCGGTGGGCCGCGAAGTCACCGCGTTCCGCCCCGGTGATCGAGTGCTCGGACACGGGCACCTCGGCGGAAACGACTGGTTCGGTGTCACCCACGACGGGGCAGCATCCGAAACCTTCACCGTCCCAGCGGATCTGTGCTTCCACGTCCCCGAGAACACCAGCCTGCTCACCGCGGCAGTCATCGAACCGTTCGCCTGCGTCCGGCAAGCGTTGGCGACTACCGCCAGCGGTGTCAGCGCAGCAGACACCGTGCACATCCACGGCCTCGGGGCAATCGGACTCAACGCTCTCCTACAGTGCCATCACGCCGGTGCGCAGGTTATCGTGTTCGACCCGAGCCCCGTGCGGCGCGAGCGTGCGCTCGAGCTCGGCGCCGCCGGAGCACTCGACCCTCGTGACGGTTCGGTGCCCGATCTGGCCGAAACCATCGACGGGCGCCCGCACGCAGACCTCGTCATCGAAGCATCCGGAAACCCTTATGCGCAGGCGAATTCGCTCGAGGGAGCGGGCGACGGTGGGCGAGTGATTCTGATGGGGATCTCTCCGGCCACATCGGTTCCGGCCCGACTCGGCCTCATTCAGGAGCGCAACCTTCTCGTCCGCACCTCCGTCGGTGCTCCCGCGGCCATCTGGCCGTCTGCCATCCGCTACGTGCACAACAGCGGACTCGACCTCTCCTCGATCGTGTCCGCAATCTACCCACTTTCGCGCGGCGTGGAAGCGCTCGACGCCGCGCAGGACACCGCAACGAACGTCAAGGTGATGCTGGCCCCCGATACCTTCGATGGCCTGAGCGCACCACCCGTCACTGCCTGACCTCGTACCGAACCACCCGAGCAGACCCACACCGAAGAAAGCAGACCACGATGGACACCAACCTTCGCGACAAGGTCGTCGTCATCACCGGAGCCGCATCGGGCATCGGCGCAGCCAGCGCTCGCGCGTTCGCTGCCGAGGGCGCAAAACTTGCCCTCGTCGACCGCGACGAAAACGGATTGACACAGCTTGCTGCAGAGCTTCCGACCGAGGCAAGCATTGCCGTGGCCGACCTGATCACGCTCGACGGCGTCACCACCGGACTCGACGAGGCGCTGGCTCCGTACGACGGCCACGTCGATGTTCTGTTCAACAATGTCGGAGCTGGAAGCTTGGGACTGTTCGATACCCTCACCGACGGTGATTGGTCGCGCACCCTCGAACTGAACTTTCTCAGTCAGGTCCGCGCTGCCACCCATCTGCTTCCGCGCATGCGCGCCCAGCGGGCCGGTGTCATTGTGAACAATGCCTCCGACCTCGGTCGGCAGCCGATCGTGGGTGGGCCGGACTACGCGGCGTCCAAAGCCGCCATCCTGTCTTTCACCACATCGCTGGCCAAATCCGAAGGACCCTACATTCGCGTCAACGCGGTCGCCGCCGGCGCGACCATGTCACCCATGTGGTCGATGCCCGGCGGACTTGCAGATACTTTCGCCGCGATTCACGCAGTGCCCCGCGAGGAATCCATTACCGCGGAGATGCAAGCCCGAAACCTCCCGCTGGGCCGGATCGGAGAACCCCACGAGGTGGCCAATGTGGTCGTCTTCCTCGCCTCGGATCTCGCGTCCTACGTCACCTCGAGTGTGTACGGCGTCGACGGTGGCTCGATCGGAAGCATCGTCTGAGCCCGTTCCGCATATATGGATCGAGCGCAAAGCCACGGGTCGTGAGAACGCGGGTGATCTGCCTGGCGGGGGTGTGGGTGACCGCCCCTGCCAGGAGATCGGGTGTCGCGTCAATGGGAGGTGAGTACCGGCACCTCGAGGCGTTCGGAAAGTTCTGCCCGTGTGATGCCGAAGGTGTCCCGGACGGTGATCCCGGAGGTACTGATGTCGAACACTGCGAGGTCGGTGTAGATACGTGAGACACATCCGACGCCGGTGAGCGGATAGGTGCACCGTGGTACGAGCTTGGGGCTTCCGTCCTTTGCGAACAACGTCATCATGACGAACACCTCTTTGGCACCGATCGCAAGATCCATCGCCCCGCCCACAGCCGGAATCGCATCAGGTGCACCGGTATGCCAGTTGGCGAGGTCACCGGTTGCGGAGACTTGGAATGCTCCGAGCACACACACGTCGAGATGGCCTCCGCGCATCATGGCGAACGAATCGGCGTGATGGAAGTAGGCCGCGCCTGGAAGTTCGGTCACGGGTGCCTTGCCGGCATTGGTGAGGTCGGGGTCGATCTCGTCCCCGGTGGCCGCCGGCCCCATGTTCAGCATCCCGTTCTCGGTGTGCAGGATGATGCCAGATTCGGTCGACAGATGGTCCGCGACAGTCGTGGGCAACCCGATCCCGAGATTGACGAACGATCCCGGTGCTATATCCGATGCCACGAGTGCGGCCATCTGAGTTTTGGTCAGTGGACCGGTCATACTGCGACCACCTTGTCGATGTA
The DNA here is from genome assembly GCF_002259485.1 of Rhodococcus sp. 14-1411-2a. Lineage (GTDB taxonomy): Bacteria > Actinomycetota > Actinomycetes > Mycobacteriales > Mycobacteriaceae > Rhodococcoides. Next base: position 269,451 of record NZ_NPGA01000008.1, on the reverse strand, counting down.
GATGCTGGGCGTGACAACACTTTCCGGGTCCAATGTGCCTGTAGGAACGATCTCGCTTACCTGGGCGATGGTGGTGCGAGCAGCTGTGGCCATGACCGGACCGAAATTGCGCGCGGTCTTGCGGTACAGCAAGTTTCCCATTTCGTCGGATCGATACGCACCGATGAGGGCGACATCTGCCGACAGTGGGTATTCGAGAATGTATGTGCGGCCATCGATCTCGCGCTGCTCTTTGCCCTCGGCCAGTGGGGTGCCTACGGCGGTGGGGCAGTAGAACGCACCGATCCCGGCACCTGCTGCGCGTAACCGCTCGGCCAACGTTCCCTGAGGGACCACCTCGAGCTGTATGTCGCCGGCGCGGTAGAGCCCGTCGAACACCCATGAATCGGATTGCCGCGGAAACGAACAGATCACCTTCCGGACGCGCCGGGCAGCGAGGAGAGCTGCGAGCCCGGTATCGCCGTTGCCTGCGTTGTTCGAGACCACCGTCAGGTCGCCCGCGCCCTGGTCTATCAAGGAGTCGATGAGTTGGACCGGCATACCTGCCATTCCGAACCCGCCGATCAAGACGGTGCTGCCGTCGGTGATGTTGCGGACGGCTTCGGCCGTGGACGCGCAGATGTCGACCATCAATGCACCTCGCGGACGTTCTCGACGACGACAGCGAGTGCTTGTCCGACACCGATGCAGATTGCGGCGACGCCCCACCGTTCGCGGGACTCGATCAGTCGGTGCGCAAGAGTGCCGATGAGGCGCGCACCGGAGGCTCCGAGTGGATGGCCGATGGCGATTGCTCCACCCTTGGAATTGACCAGTTCGCGGTCTGCAAGGCCTTCTGTGAGCCAGGCGTCGACGCACGCGATCGACTGCACCGCAAATGCTTCGTTCAGTTCGACCGCTCCCACATCGGACCAGGTGATTCCTGCGCGGGCGAGGGCCCGGCCGGCCGCGAGTACCGGCGCGAACCCGAACTCGGGTGGGTCGCCGGCATGCGCCGCCCGTCCGGCAATACGCACCAGCGGGTCGATTCCCAAATCGACGTGCTCGGAGCCCATCAGTAGCGCGGAGGCACCGTCATTGAGAGGTGAGGCGTTACCCGCGGTGATCGTCCCCTCCGAACGAAACGAAGGCTTGAGTGCCGAGAGGGTGTCGACGGTCGAATTTGCACGGATGCTCTCATCGCGGGTGAGTCCGTCGACCGGCAACACGATGTCATCGTAGAAACCTGATTCCCATGCCTGGTGAGCGAGCTGATGCGACCGTGCAGCGAACTCGTCCTGCCGCTCCCGCGAGATGCCGAACCGGTCGGCGAGCTGTTCGTTGCACTCGCCCAGAGAGACCGTCCATTCCGCGGGCATGAGCTCGTTCACCAGGCGCCATCCCAACGTGGTCGAGACCGCGGTCGTATTGCCGGCGGGAAACGCGCGTGTCGGTTTGGGAAGTACCCACGGCGCACGAGTCATCGATTCGACGCCGCCGGCGACGATCACGTCGGCATCCCCTGCATCGATGGCTCGCGAACCGATGATCACGGCGTCGAGCGAGGAACCGCACAAGCGGTTGACGGTCGTGGCCGGAACGCTCGTCGGTAGCCCGGCCAGGAGGACTGCCATGCGGCCGACATTCCGGTTGTCTTCACCGGCTTGGTTGGCGCACCCCCACACGACGTCGTCGATCGAATCCGGAGTCAGGGCAGGAGCATTCGCGACGACCGCGCGGAGCACCGAGGCTGCGAGATCGTCGGGGCGGTGCGCAGACAGCGAACCCCCGAAACGTCCGAACGGGGTTCGGATGGCGGAATAGACAAACGAGGACTTGGTCACCCGCTCACGGTAGGACCGCAGGACTGATTATGTCCAAGACCTAATATCTCTTGATTGAGTGAAAATCTTTATAACATGGCCTGTATGGATCCACGAGTTCTGCAGCTGTTCCTCACGCTCGCCGACGAACAGCATTACGGCAGGGCTGCCAAGCGCAGTCACATCGCTCAGCCAGCTCTCTCGCAGCACATCATTCAGCTCGAAGCCGAGTTGGGAGTTCGCCTGTTCGATCGGTCGACACGGCGAGTTGTCATCACCGAAGCGGGAACTCGCTTCGCCGAGCATGCGCGACGGATCATCGACTCGCTCAAGCACGCGAAGGCTGACATGCGTGCGTTCGCAAGCGGATACACAGGTCGGGTATCGGTCGGATTCGTCGGTACCGCGACATACGACGTCCTACCCTTGCTTGCGCACCGCGTGCGTGAACAACTGCCCGACATCGATCTCGAGCTACGCGGCGAGCTGTTGACACCGCAACTCCTCGACGGCCTCAGCGCAGGCGTGTACGACCTGGTACTCGTCAGACCCCGCGTGTCCGATCACCATCTCGGGGATAGATCGCCCGGGAGCGACGAAGACCAGGAACTGGTGTTCGAGCGACTGAGGACGGAGCGGCTCATGGCAGTACTTCCCGTCTCATCTCCCATGGCCGAAAGAAACGTGGTGGACCTTTCCGATCTCGCGGCCGAACCTTTCGTGACCCACCCGTCGAAGGCCCGCTCGACGATGCACCGCCGAGTAATCGATGCATGCGCAAGTGCCGGATTCACCCCGCACACAATCGAAGTCAGCGAAACCGCGACCCTCGTCGTGTCTGTTGCCGCCGGTTTGGGTGTCGCACTGGCACCAGAACCTGTACGCCATCTCGGCCTCGACGGAGTTGTTTACAAGCCACTCGCAACGACAGAAACCGTGGAGCTGTCGCTTGCGCGACGAAAGAACGACATGGCCCCGGCAGTTTCAGCAGTGGCCGCACTCGTACGATCCGTCGTGCGCACCGAACCTCCAGAAGATCAGGTGCTCACGTGATCCAGTCGGTCCTGGTCAACTACAGTCGTCCGGCGACTCGACATAGCAAGACGCGGCGCTCGGCGTCCGCATCGCTGAACTGGCGCGGTACCAAGACAACGACAACGAGGGACGGGAGTCCGGATTGCCGCCGTTCGTCCGGACTCGAACACTACGCGGTGGGGCCAGCTGTGAGCCGGTCCTGGTTTTCGGTCGCCCACTCCCGCAGTGAGATCGAGGGGCGGCCGGTGACGAATTCAACGTCGTCCCGGACGGTTCCGATGTATCCCATTCGTCCGTCGATGACTTGTTGTGTGAAGTCCACTCCCGCTTCGGCGTACCACTTCTCGACGTTTTTCGAGCCCTGAGCAATGGCGGCTGCGTAATCCTGTGGGCCACGAATCTCGCATCGGATCTCGGTACCGAGCACCTCCGAGAGGATTGTCGCGACCTCGGGGCCCGACGCTACCTCGGTGGAGAGCCAGTAGTTCTTTCCGCCATGGCGGGTGGGACCTTGCCTCAGTACGGTTGCCGCGACGGCGGCGATGTCACGTGCGGCGATCCAGCCGACTCTACGATCGCCCCAGTAGACCGAGATCGAGCCGTTCTTCACCGGGGTCATCGACGTGAGTCCCTCCATGAACACGTTGGGGTGCAGATGAGTCCACTGCAGACCGCTTTCCTCGATGTAGCGTTCGATCAGCTGGTGCCACGCGAAGTGTGAATCGGTGACATCCCAGTTGGCGAATATGCCCTGGTGCGCGATGTGGCTGACGCCTGCTTTGACTGCGGCGTCGACGAGCGTCTTGCTCTGGGTCAACATCGCTACGGTGTAGCCGGTGAGAAGATACACCCGGTCCACCCCGTGCAGTGCGTGAGCGAAGGTGCTCGGGTCGTCCAGATCCAGGCGAACCGCGTCGCGTCCGGCCGCGCGCAGCTCGTCGACTTGCTCGGATTTGCGTGCGGCATAACGAACTTGGACGTTGCCCGGGTCGCGGTCGAACTCCTCGACCATGAGCTTGCCGACCTGGCCGGTCGTCCCGATGACGAGCACGACGGGTTTGGTCGAGTCATGTTCTGCAGCAGTATTTCCCACGGTATCTTCTTTCATGTCTGTGAGGTGGATTTTGACGAGTGTCAGGCCGACAGCTCGGCGATGGACGCCAGGACGTCGAGGTGCTCGTCGACGGTGGCGAGGCCGGCATCCATGGTGCTGATCGAGACATGGCTCGCGCCGGCCTCTTTCCATGCCGAAAGTGCGCGTGCCACAGCGTCGATGTCGCCGGTATAGATGATGCGTCCCTCCATTCCGATCGACGCAGGGTCACGACCTGCACCTACGGCAGCCTCGGCTACAACGGCTTTCGCGTCGTCGAGTTCGGGCCCCGGCTCCACCAACGGGAACCAACCGTCGGCGGTACGGCCTGCCCGCCGAAATCCCGGTGCCGATGCCGCGCCGATCCAGATCGGAATCGGTCGTTGCACGGGCAGGGGAGCGATGCCGGCCCCGGTGATGCGGTGATACGTGCCGTCGAAGCTCACGCTCTGCTCGCACCACAATGTGCGCAGCACGGCGATCTGCTCGTCCGTTCGTGCACCTCGGTTGGTGAAGTTCTCCCCGAGTGCCTCGAATTCGATGGCGTTCCAGCCGACGCCGACGCCGAGCCGCAGCCGGCCGCCGCTGAGCAGATCGACCTCGGCTGCTTGTTTGGCCACCAGGACGGTTTGACGTTGCGGCAGGATGATCACCCCGGTCACCAGTTCGACTCTCCGCGTCAGCGCTGCGAGGTAGCCGAACAAGACCAGTGGTTCACTGAACGTCGTGTGCACGTCGTAGGCGCGGTTCCAGCCGGTATGGACCGCGGGGTCGGCACCGACGACGTGGTCGTAGGCCACGATGTGGCGGTATCCCAGTTCTTCGACGCGCTGACCGTAGGCGCGTATCGCGCCAGGATCTCCGCCGAGCTCGGTCTGCGGAAAAACCACTCCGACACGCATCACAGGTCCAAAGCCGTTGCGAGAGCACGTAAATCGGGCAGCGGGTCGTCTGCCGGCGAGTCTACGGCGACCTGTACGACGACGTGGTCTGCGCCGGCGTCGAGATGTGCGGTGACCGACGCGGCGGCGTCCTCTGCCGATCCCATCCCGACGAGCGCGCGGAGCAGCCGTTCGGATCCGCCGTCGGCCAGATCAGTGTCCTCGAAACCTTGGCGTAGCCAGGATTTTCGGTAGTTGTCCAGCCCGGAGTAGGGAAGTATGTGGCTGCGGGCGCGGCGCAGTTGGTCCGCGTCACCGCCTCCGATGGCGATCGCTTGTTCGGTGACGATCCACGCGTCGTCGCCGAGGATGGTGCGGGTGTGTCGGGTCTGTTCGGGAAGCACCAGATACGGGTGTGCGCCGTCGGCGAGCTCGCCGGAGAGTTCGATCATTTTCGGGCCCAAGGCCGCGAGAAGGCGGGTCGGCCGTGCGCCTGGCTCGAGCCCGGACGGTACCGAATTCATGCGCTCGAGGTACGTGCGCATCATCGACAGCGGCTTGCGGTACTCGCCGCCGAGCGACCCCTCGACGAACGGGGCGTGACTGACACCCAAACCGAGGACGAACCGACCCGGATACAGCGCGGTCAGTGTCCGAGCACCACTTTCCGCTGCCGTCGGAATCCGGACGTGCACGTTCGCGATGCCGGTGCCGACCACCAGGGATTCGGTAGCACCGAGGAACGCGGCGGATTGGACCATCACGTCCTTACCGCTGCCCTCGGGCATGAACAGCGACCCGTATCCGAGCGCCTCGATCTCGCGCACCATGTTCTGTGCGTCGGCGATCGGCCAGGGTTCGCTGTTCCACCACACACCGATCTTCGAGGGAAACGTCGTGGTTCCTGGTTTGGTCGTCACTGTCGGGTTTCTCCGTTCGTGAAAGTGGGGCGCGCTCACATGAAGATCGCCCGCGTGATTCGGACGCCGAACTCCGAATCAGGACTCGTCGACGCGTCGCCGACGCGTTCGGCGATGACGGCGGCGGAGAGGTCGCGGCGCTTCGGCAACCGTTCTTTCTCGGCTGCGGCGAGTGCATCGTGCATTTCCTCGCTGGTGAGGTCTGTGCAGTAGCACGGTGCGCCTGGTTGTTGCCGCCACGACTGCGACAGCGGGCCGGCGTCGACACCGTCGAACCCGGTCTGATCGACCAACATCATTCCCAGTGCGCGTGCGTCGGCATCGTCGGCGGCGACGGGGATGGCGATACGGCCGGGAGTTCCCTTCGGTGCACCCTTGTCGGCGAACGATGCGGACCCGATGGCATTCCATGCTTTGACGATCGGTCGTCCGATTTGCTCGGTCACCCACACACTCTCGACTTCGCCGGCCTCGATCGCGTCGATCCGCTGATCGCGCAGCGGGTAGTAGTTCGAGGTGTCGATCACGACAGCGTCGGCCGGTGCCTCGGCGAGCGCCGCCGCGAAGGCCGGCATGCGGTGAAAAGGCATCGACAAGATGACGACTTCGACATCACGAACCGCGTCGACGGCGTGAACCGCGCGGGCACCGGTGGCCACCGCTTCGGATGGAATCGTCTCCGGACCACGGGAGTTGGCGATTTTCACCTCGTGACCTGCTGCGCTCAATGTGCGACTCAACGTCTTGCCGATGTTGCCGGCGCCAACGATGCCGATCTTCATTTTTTCTCCTTCGATTGTGTTGTCAGTCGGTCGAGGGCCGGGTCTACACGACCGCCGAGCGTGCGCCGCTGGTGAACGCGGCCGTTGCCGACCGTGAGTGCATTCCCGGCCGGCGAATCGATCAGTCCTCGGCTCCAGTGATGCGCGGGTCGAGCCCATATTGCTCTGGGACGCAGAGGTTCTCGCGCAGGGTGGAGCCCGCGTAGTCGGTGGGATAGATACCGCGTTCCTGGAGGATCGGTACCACTTCGTCGACAAAGTCGTCGATGCCGTCCTCGTAGATGTCGGGTGTCATCCAGAAGCCGTCGGCAGCTCCCGCCTCGAACCATTCCTGCAGGTGGTCCGCGTGAAGCTTGCCCGGACCCACGACGGTGGGGTGAAAGTCGATGACGCCATGAGCGATGACGTCGCGCGGGGACCACCCCTGTCGCGCCACAGCAAGAGCATTGGCCGAGCGTGGGTCCCTCGGTGACGCGTGTGCGGAGGCCAGCTGCTGCGGTGTGAGTGGCTCGTCGAAACGATCCGGATGGATCTCGATCCCGAGCATCGGGCCGAGGTGTGGCAGGCGGGCGTCGATGACGTCGCCCGAATACTTCAGACGACGGTCGAGGCCCTCGCGCACGGTCGGCGCGACGGTGGTCATGATGCCAGGGATGTACTTGACCTCGTCGGGGTCGCGGCCGGCGTCGCGTGCCGCGTTCCGAACGAGCTCTCGTTGCGCGCGGGCCTCCTCGATGGTCCACACCTCGGCGATGAAACCGCTGGCGTAGCGGCCTGCGATCGAGAGAAGGTGCGGGCTGGGTCCACCGGAGGTGAAGACGACAGGCTGGCCCTGTTCCGATGGTGGAATCCCCAGGGGGCCACGGGAGGCGACGTACTGGCCCTGCATGTTGATGGGCTGCAGTTTGGCCGGGTCGATGAAGCGGTTCGCTGCCTGGTCTTTGATCCATGCGTCTTTCTGCCAGCTGCCCCACAGTCCCTGGACGATCTGAATTACCTCGTGTGCTCGCTGATAACGCTCGCCGCGGTCGGCGATCTGCCGTCCGTAGTTCGCGGCGACGATAGGACTACTGGTGGTCACCGCGTTCCAACCAGCACGTCCGTGGCTGAGCACGTCCAGGGCCTTGAACTGACGTGCGGTGTTGAACGGTTCCTGAAACGTCGTCGATCCGGTCGCGACGAAGCCGATGTTCGTCGTCCCGCGGGCGACGGCGGTCAGTTCGATCAGCGGGTCCATGAGGTTGCTGATCGGGTTTTGCTCGACGTCGCCGCGGACGGCGGGGAAGTCGGGGGTGAACAGGAACGCGAACTTGCCGCGCTCGGCGGCCCTCGCATGACGGACGGTGGCGTCGACGTCGGTGTAGATCGCCGGGTCCACGTGCGGAGCGCGCCACGCGCCGTGCAGGCCGCCGTAGCCGTCGATCATCCCCATCCCGAGGATCAGTTTCTTGTTCGCGGTCATCGTGTTGCTGCCTCGCAGACTGCAGTGTCGGTGGGTGACGAGCCGTCGGCTGTGTCGATGTCGGCCGGGGTGGCACACGTCGATGCGACGGGGACCGTCTCGTCGGCGGTTGCGTCACCGGTGTCCGTGTCCTCGGTGGTCGAACTGGGCGTCTTTCGGATGAAGAACGCGCCCACCAACACGACCAGACCCAGCCACCACGCGGCCATGACGGCGGTGTGTCCGGCGGACTCGGCTTGGTCGGTACTGAGCACACCGGCATTCTGTGCACCGGACCCAATGGTGTACGCCGAGACGAAGATTGCCCCGAAGGCGGCACCGGCGAGTTGTTGGACGGTGGCGAACGCCGCCGAGCCGTGCGGGAAGAGCTCGGTCGAAAGCGCCCCCATCGCACTGGTGGTGAGCGGCGCCCACATCGCGGCCTGGGTACTGGTGAACACCAGCCACGCAAATACCAACGACATCACGCTCGTGCTCTCGTCGACCTGGCTGAGGAACCACAGTGCGCCCAACCAGGCGATCGCGGCCGGGATCACCAGCGGGCGCGCTCCGACGCGGTCGTACATCCTTCCGCTCAGGAAAGCCATGATCGGGATCGCTACCCCACCCGGGATCAGGAAAAGGCCGAGTTGCAGGGTACCCAGGCCGGTGACGGTGGTCAGTATCAGCGGGAGCACGATGAGTAGGCCGATCCCGTTGCCTGCGACGAAGACCATCAACAGCAGCGAGATGGTGAACGACTTGCGGAGGAAAATCCGCATGTCCAGGAACGCGCTGTCGCGTTTCTGCAGTGGGATTTGCCGTATGACGAACGCCGTGACGCCGACCAGCCCCACGGCGATCGGTAGGTACGGCGAAATCGGGGCGTGTCCGCCGGAGGCTTCGCCGAGCAGGGACAGTCCGTAGACGAGGCCACCGAATCCGACGGCGGACAGTGCGAGCGACCATGGGTCCAGGGTCACCGGCTCCGGGGTGGTGATGTTACGTAGCTTCCATGCGCCCAGGGCCAGTGCAACGATCGCGATCGGCAGCATCAGGATGAACAGCCAGCGCCAGGTCAAAACTGAGAGAACGAAACCGGCCAGCGCCGGCCCGAGCGCGGGTGCCACGGCGGGGACGGCGGTGGTGAGCGCCATCATTCTGCCGCGCCGACCGACGGGGACCAGGCGCATCGTGGTGGTCATCAATAGTGGCAGGAAGACGGCGGTGCCGGATGCTTGAACGATTCGGCCTGCCACCAGGACGCCGAACGTCGGAGCGATCGCGGCGAGCGTCGTTCCGACGATGAACAGCGACAACGCGACCAGGAAAATCGTCCGTAGGTGGAATCGCCGCATCACGAAACTACTGGCTGGAATCAGCACGGCCATGGTGAGCAGGAAGCCGGTGGTGACCCACTGCCCCGTGCCCGGGGTGACCCCGAAGTCTTCGATCAGCGTGGGCAGGGCGACGCCGAGGAGCATTTCGTTGAGGAAGACGATGAACGTCGACGCCATCAGGACGCCGATGACGAGGGCAACGCCAGGTGGGAGCCGGTCTGCGGGGTGGTTCGTCGATGTCGCAGCTGTGACGTTCGGTGCGGGAGGGGTGTCCATAAGCGTGCTCGTCATTTCTCGAGGTGAGGAAACGGGTCCGTCGCCGACGGTGCGTCGGACGGAGCGGACTGCGTCGATAAGTTAGTAAAGAGTGGGGGTGTCAGCTGTAGCAGGCGCGGTTGATGGCGACGAGGAATTTCCCGTCGATGGTGCCGCCTTCGTCGATGTATTCGCCGATGCTTCTCATCACGAGGTCGCGGCGCTGCGGGACGCGAGCCTTCTCGGCTGCGGCGAGCCAGCGGGGCATGGCCAACTTCGTGCGATCCGTGCAGTAGACGGGGGCTCCTGGCTGCTGACGCCAGGAGTCTGCGAGGACTCCGGCATCGACAGCGTCGAAACCGGTTTCCTCGACGAGCGACATCGCCAGCGCTCGATGGGTGCCTGAGTCCGCGGCGACTGGGATGGCCACACGGTTCGGGTCGCCGGCCTCGGTGGCCTTGTTGTCGAAGGACTGCGAGGTGATCGCGTTCCACACTTTCGCCACCGGACGACCGAAAAGCTGGGAGAGCCATACGCTTTCGACTTGTCCGTCGTCGAAGGCGGGCATTGCGCCGTCCCGCATGGGGTAGTAGTTGGACGTGTCGATAACCACAGCATCTTCAGGCGCCGTCCTCACGAAGGCGGCGATATCGGCGTTGCGGTTCATCGGCACCGACACGATGAGCACCTCGACATCTCGCACGGCCTCGGCGGCGGTCACGGCGCGCGCCCCGGTAGTCAGAGCCGCAGCCGAGATCGTCTCGGGGCCGCGCGAATTCGCGATGGCTACCTCGTGTCCCCGGCGGGCGAGCCGCCGGGCGATGGTCGAGCCGATCGAGCCCGCTCCGATGATGCCGATCTTCATGAAGTCCTCCTGGTGCCTCCGGTTTCCTCTATCATCAACCTTGCCATTAGTGTGAAGGTCAAATCGTGTGAGGGGAGTCACTGTGCGGATCGGTGAATTGGCGGAAAAGACCGGGGTCGCGGCGCGGATGCTCCGTTACTACGAGGAGCAGGGTCTCATCAGCCCACGCCGTCTCGACAACGGGTACCGGGTGTACGACGACTACCTGATCGACCGGGTCAAGAAGATCCGTGGTCTGGTCGATACCGGGATCCCTACACGGATCGTGGCCAACATCTTGCCGTGCCTCGGTAAGCCGCAAGAGCTCGTGGTGGAAAACGCCGACCCCGCGCTGTATGCGTTACTGGTCGACGAGCGTGACCGGATGAACGACAAGATCGACTTTCTTACTCATAACCGCGACTCCATCACCAGTTACCTCGACGCGATGGCGCGGGCTGCGCCTCAGATCCTGTCGACGGCACGGGACGGGCAACGGTCGACTGAGCAGGCATCCTGACGGATGACGCCGTGACTTCACCGAGGGCACCTAGTCGGGTCGATGCTGTGCGGACCCGCACACTTACGGAGATGACGGTGTCGTCGGGGTCGGTAGTTTTCACTCGGACTTCGCGGCCGGTGGAGTCGACGATTGGCGACGGTCCTGTTCTCTCCTACAGATAGTTTTCGCCGCATGCCATCAGTGCGATTTACGATCGTCAACAAGCCCTCGCTCGTCGTTGGCGGGTCTATCCATACCGCGGAGATCGAACCCAAGTGTCGCTACATCGTACCGAACGTCTGCGACAGGGCTCAGCGGATGGAGGATCCGATGCCGAGTCCGCCGTCGACGTCGAGGACGATGCCGCTGACGTAGCCGGCAGCGGGGGAGCAGAGGTAGGCGGCGGCTTCGGCGATGTCCTCGGGGTTTCCTGTCTTGCGTTGGGGCACTTTGGAGATGAGCTTGTCGCGTGCGGGGGCATTCATCGATGCGAGCATCGGTGTTTCGATCAGGCCGGGTGCGATGGCGTTGGCGGTGATTCCGTGCCGGGCGGTTTCGAGTGCGATGGTGCGGGTGAGTCCGACGATGCCGGCCTTGGCGGCGACGTAGTTGGCTTGTCCGTAGTTGCCGCGCCAGCTCATCGACGAGAAGGAGACGATGCGCCCGTATTGGCGAGAGCGCATGTGTGGCAACACTGCTCGGGTGCAGTAGAACGAACCGGTCAACGATGCATTGAGGACGGTGTGCCAGTCGACATCGTCGATGTCGTCGATCTTGTTGTCGCGGATGATGCCTGCGTTGTTGACGAGTACGTCGATCCGCTCCTGCTCTCCCGCTACGATATTCACCCATTCGTTCACGCTGGCGGAGTCGGTGACGTCGACTCGCCGGGCGGTGCAGACGGTGCCGTACTGCCTCTGGATGGACTCTGCCAGCGTAGTGGCCGCATCGATGTTGACGTCACCGATGGCAACGGTTGCGCCTTCGGCAGCGAAGCGGGTGGCCATAGCGGCACCGAGGCCCTGAGCTCCGCCGGTGACGAGCACGACCTGGTCGTTGTATCGGTTCATGTGCGGCCTTTGTTCTCGAGTGTGGATGCGGATGTAGCTTTGTCGTTGAGGAATGCGCGGAGGCTGGACGGCACGTCGTTCGATTCCCAGTGGCCGTCGAAGGCTGTGAGTTCTGCTTCCAGGCCATCGGTGGCGTTCATGGTGGTGAGCTCGAACAGCAGTGTCTTCAATCGTGATTGAGCTGGGCCGCTGACCACAGCGAGTTGCTCGGCCACCGTAAGAGCTGCCGTCGCAAGGTCAGTGGGGTTGGCAATGGTGTGAATCCACCCGGCCTGCGCGAGGCGGTCGGGTGTGACCAGCTCACCGGTGAGGGAAAGCCACCGAGCCATCGCGTCGCCGACCTTGCGGGGTAGCCGCACACTCGACCCGCCTGCCGGTACGAGGTTGTTGCGAATGTGTCCGTCGCCGATGAGCGCGTCTTCTGCTGCGACGACGACATCACATCCCAGTGCCAATTCCAGACCTCCTGCCACGGCATGACCGTGTACTGCCGCGACGATCGGGAGCGGGCTCGTCTCGAATCGGGTGATCATTGCCGAGACACGGCGGAGAAACGAAATGGGACTACCGAGTTCGTCCTGGAGAGCGAGGAAGTACTGCAGGTCGGCACCTGCGCAAAAGCTTCGTCCGCTACCCGCCAGAAGGACACAGCGAGTTTCTTCGTCGTTTTCGGCGCCAGTCAATGCGATCTCGAGTGCGTCGACGAGAGTGTTGTCCAACGCATTTCGTCGGTGCGGTCGGTTCATCGTCAGCGTGCGCACGGGCCCGTTCTGCGTCACGAGAACGACCGGCGCATCGGTAATCACGATGCATCCGTATCGAGAGCCCGCCGCTGACGCCGAAGTTCTGCACGTTGAATTTTGCCGCTGGGCGTCTTGGGGAGACGATCTACGAGGTGGACGCGGCGGGGGTAGGCGTGTGCGGCGTAGTGCGTCTTCACCCAGGTCTGGAATTCGGCGATGACAGCGTCGGTGCCCGAAACTCCCTCGGCAAGGACGATGTAGGCCTCGACGACTTCACCTCGGACTTCGTCTGGCGCGGCGATGACCGCGCATTCGGTGACGTTCGGGTGACGCAGCAGGGTCGATTCGACGTCGAAAGGTCCGATGCGGTAGCCGGCCATGATGATGACGTCGTCGTCTCGGGACGAAAAACGAACGATACCGTTGGAGTCGATGCCGGCGGTGTCGCCGGTGGTGAAATAGATTCCGCCGCAACAGAATCGGTCACTCGGTGCCGTGGCACCGGCGTAACCGGTGAAGGTCATGAACGCACTGTCGGGGACGACGACGGCGAGCCTGCCCATGGTGCCCGGGGTTGCGGGTTCGTCGGTGTCGGCCTCGAGTACGGTCACGGTCCATCCGGGTAGGGCGGGTCCCATTGTGCCGTCGGTGATCTCGCGTTGCAGCTGAGGGTGGTGGGGGTAGCCGATGGGCATACCCAACTCGGTCTGACCGTAGTGGTCGTGTACCCGCAACCCGAGGGTCGAGGAGGCCCATTCGTTGACTTCGGGCGTGAGCGGTTCACCGGCACTGGACAACCGCTGCAGGGCGAGACCATCCGGTGGTGTGACCCCGGAAGCACGCAGGCCGCGGTATACGGTCGGGGCGGCGGCGAAGTCGGTGATCTTCAGATCGGCAAGGGTCGACCACGTGGACGCGGGAGAGAAGCCGCCCTGCAGAAGAACCGTTGGGATGCCTGCTGCGAGTGGTGCGACGACCGCGGTGTAGAGACCGTAGGCCCAGCCCGGGTCGGCACCGCACCAGAAGGAGCTGTCGGTGTCCGCACCGAGCCCGAACTCGAGATAGCTGACCCAGCCGGCTGCGTAGCGCACGGGATGGACGACGCCCTTGGGGGTTCCGGTAGTGCCGGAGGTGAACATATGCACCAACGGGGCGTCGCCCCCGACCGGGGTCGAGAAGACGGGTGAACTGGGCAGTAGATCGAGATGCGCGCGGATTCCGTCGGGACCGTCGTCGAGAACGACTGCGGTCCAGGGACCTTCGGGGACTTTGTGTCGTTGATCTCGGTCGGTGAAGACCAGTGCCGCGGATGCTTCCGAGATCCTGGACCCGACAGCAGCTTCGGCGAATGCGGTGAACAGTGGCACGTACACCGCGCCGACCCGCCAGATCCCCAGGATCACGCTGACCAGGTCGATGCTCTTACCCATCACGGTCGCGACACGATCGCCGGGGCCGATGCCCTGCTCACGGAGGTAGGACGCCACGCGCATCGACGATGCGGTCAGATCACCGTACGAATACATCACGTTCCCGTGCTCTTCCGTCACGATCGTCAGCGCGGTGCGGTCCTGGGAATGCCTGTCGCAGAGAAGATGTGCGATGTCTGCAGCGGGATCGGCATAGGTATCGAGGATCTCGCTGATGCGCAGATCGACGTCGAGTGGCATGACAACCTCCTGGGTACTAATGGCTATCTGCGCGTACCCAGCAAAGTACCCGACGGATAGCGAATTGACAACGACACGATTCGGCTGATGCCCGAGGCGAAGGCCTGTGGGACACTTCGGTCATGCCTGCCACCCCTGCTTCGCGCAGTGCCGCGACGGCTCGCACGCCGCGACGTCGGAGAGTGGACGTTGCGCGGCGCGAACTTCTCGTGCAGCAGATCGAGGACATTTTCCTGTCCGAGGGGTTCATGTCGGTCACGATGGCGGAGCTCACCGAGCGGTTGCACTGCTCGAAGGCGACCCTGTACAGCGTGGCGACCACCAAAGAGCAGCTCGTGGTTCTGGCCACGAAAAAGTTCTTCGGATCCTCGGCCGAGGCCATCGAGATCGCCGTGGCGGCGCAGGATGATCCGAGGGAACAGATTACGACGTACCTCGGGGGCGTGGCGGATGCGATGCGCCGCAACTCGCGCGCGTTCTACGCCGACATGATCGGTTTCGAGCCGACGGCAGAGATCTATCGGCGCAACACCGAGAAAGCCGCGGAGCGGGTGCGTGAGCTGATCGACGGCGGTATTGCCGACGGCGTGTTCTCCGCGCGCGACGGCGTCTTCGCCTCTCAGTTGGTTGCTTTGGCCATCGAGGGTGTGCAGTCGGGGGTTCTCCTCGATCGAACCGGCCTGTCCGCCGCCGACGCCTTCGCTGAACTCGGCCATCTGCTCCTCAATGGACTCCTACGCTGACGGCAGAAGTTCGCGTCGAGAACGGGTCCAGAATTCTTACAGTCGAAAAGGTCCACGCGACCCCTCGAGAGGGTACGTTTCATATCGTCTGAGTACCCGATAGAGTTTCGCGACGCGGTGCGACGACAGAACGGTCCGGACAGTACGTTTTTCGGATCGAACCCACTGGGTGGTGTCCGCCACCGTTGACTGCAATGGTCGAGACTGCGAAAGAGGATCGAATGAGCCCAGCGACAATAGAATTCGACGTGTCTGTCCCCATGCGAGACGGTGTCGTCTTGCGGGCCGACATCTACCGCCCCGCCGGCGACGGGCCATGGCCCGTGCTGCTCCAGCGCACCCCGTACGACAAGCAGATGCCGTTACTGGTTTCGAGTTTGCTCGATACGCTCAAAGCGGTACAACGCGGCTATATCGTCATCCACCAAGACACTCGGGGCCGTTACAAGTCGGACGGGGAGTGGCTTCCCTGGGCGTTCGAGCGTACAGATGGATACGACACCGTCGAATGGGCCGCGACGATCCCCGGCAGCAACGGCCGGGTGGGAATGTTCGGCGCCAGCTACACAGGCAACACACAGTGGGCCGCTGCCGTCGCCAATCCGCCGCATCTCGCCGTGATTGCACCGCAGTTGACATGGAGCGAACCCACTGACGGCATCTTCTATCGAGGTGGCGCACTCGAAATTGGACTCAACCTGTACTGGTCGCTGGCGCAGTCTCTTTCGCACTATCCCAAGTCCAGCACAAGCGTCGACGATCTTCTTGCCAAGGTCGGCACCACAATCTATGACCTGGACCACCTCGCCGACGAGACCTACTGGGAACTTCCCTCCGGCGCTTCTCCTGCCCTCGCGCGAACGGGCCTGCCGGACATCGGAACCCAACGCGGTCTCCGTGATGAAGCCAGCATCGACGAAGCACGCGTCGCCGGGCGCCACGGGGACGTGACTGTGCCGTCGTTGAACGTTTCCGGATGGTTCGATGTCTTCCAGCAAGGGTCTCTGGACAACTTCGTCGACGCCAGACAGCAGGGTCTGACCAGTAGGTTGATCGTCGGCCCGTGGGCACATACCAGCCACTTGAGTACCGTCCCAGGACATCTCGGCGACGTCTACTACGGCCTCGGGTCCCTCCCACCCAGCCCCGACGGAACTATGACCGGGATCGAGCTCGACTGGTTCGACCATTTCCTCGCCGACAAGCCCGCAGATGTCGCACACGAATCCGGTGTCGATATTTTTGTCATGGGAATCAACGAATGGCGCCACGAGGAAACATGGCCCCTGGACAGAGCCCGTGCCACCGCGTTCTATCTTCACCCCGATGGAGGGTTGTCGGTGTCGGCACCCACCGTTCTCGAGTCCGCGTCGACCTACACCTACGATCCCGCAGACCCGGTGACCACCACCGGCGGTCCGCTTGTCATGGCTGGCTCCTACCCTGCGGGTGCCTTCGATCAAGCGAAGGTCGAGGCACGTGACGACGTCCTCGTCTACACCTCCGAACCACTCACCGAAGATCTCGAAATCACCGGACGAGTCGCGGCTTCGATCTTTGCGTCCACCGACGGCCCGTCGACCGACTGGGTGGTGCGTCTCTGCGACGTCGACGAAGACGGGCGCTCACTCAACATCGTCGACGGCATCACCCGCGTCACTACCGAAAACGGCCGGGTCAACGAACACGAAATAGACCTCTGGTCTACAAGCATTGTCATTCGAACCGGACACCGACTCCGCGTCCAGGTCACCTCGAGCAACTTTCCCCGCTGGGACCGGAACCTCAACACCGGCGAGGACCCCACCACCGGTACAACGACTCGAGTCGCCCACCAAATCGTCCACCACGACACCACACGTCCTTCACGCCTCATCTTGCCCGTCATTCCAGCCTGACCGCAAAGCCACCGACGGGGATCGCTGCACGCTCATGCACCCGTCGCGGACATTTGGGAACTCGACGAGTCGATCGCGACGCGCCGTGAAGGCTTGTACGCAAGGGGATTTGAAAAACCGAAACTCGGTGGCGGAGTCCGTTTGCGTGTCGGCTTCGACGTGCGGGTCTGTACGGATGCCGCCGCTCTTGCCGGGTGGTGCATCCGATCCTGCGGGTCTGCAGCAGCGGACTCTCACCGTTGCACGCAACCGCCGTGTCGGCACGGCGGAGTCTGTCGGGATCGCCACTGGACCGGGGAATGGCTTTTCGTCATGAGCGAAACGGCTCG
Organism: Rhodococcus sp. 14-1411-2a; assembly: GCF_002259485.1. Taxonomy (GTDB): domain Bacteria; phylum Actinomycetota; class Actinomycetes; order Mycobacteriales; family Mycobacteriaceae; genus Rhodococcoides. The sequence continues at coordinate 252,103 of NZ_NPGA01000008.1, read as the reverse complement.
TGCAGATCTGGATCCAAGAATGGGCAGGACGGCAGCAGCCATCGGCTGAATGCCACTATGCAATCTGCTCAATGCAGCGCATACTGACTATCGTTTTGATAGTTACGCACTGGCGTGTTGCCACTTCTGAAGGACGGACATGACAACCGAAATAGAACAACGCTCGCAGACTTTCACCTGGACGCCTCCGAAATCGGTTCTGCGAGAGGCATCGCAGATGAGCGGGCTCGAGGTGATGAGGGCTCTGGCGGCGGGTGAGTTGCCACCGCCACCGATCGCGGTTCTGATGCAGTTCGATCCCGTTGAGGTCGAGGACGGCACCGTGGTGTTCGAGTGCACTCCGTCCGAGGCGCACTACAACCCCATCGGCACTGTGCACGGCGGTCTCGCGTGCACTCTGCTCGATACAGTGATTGCCTGCGCGGCGCACACCACGCTGCCTGCCGGAACCGGGTACACATCGATCGACCTGAACGTCAGCTATCTCAGAGGCATACTCGATTCGAGTGGGCCGTTGATCGCCACTGGAACCGTCGTCAAACGAGGATCCCGAGTCATCTTCGCAGAAGGTTCCATAGTCGACAAGGACGGTAATGTCGTAGCCACCGGGACGAGTTCCCTGCTGGTCATACCCCCTGGGTGACACATGCCGAGCAGCAGTTTCGACAGCATGGGTTGCCCTATCGCCGGCGCGCTCGAACAGGTCGGTGAATGGTGGACTCTGCTGATCCTGCGTGATGCGCTCGATGGGTTCAGTCGTTTCGACGAGTTCGAGCGCAATCTCGGTATCGCGCCGAACATGTTGACGCGCAGGCTCAAATCGTTGGTCGACGCTGGATTGCTGGAACGTCGGCAATACAGCGACCGTCCGCCTCGCTTCGAGTACGTACCGACTGCCCGTGGCCGAGAACTCACCCCGGTGATCATCGCGCTCTATGCCTGGGGCAACAAGCACGTCGACGACGATGATCGTGCGGTCGTATTGGTGGACGAGGCGGGGGAGACCATCGACCCGGTATTCGTGGACCGTCGAACTGGTCGCACTCTGGCAGAGAGCAAGGCGCAGTTCGTATCCGGGCCGAAAGCGTCCGAGTTCTTGCGGAAACGACTCGACACCACTCAGCGTGCGCAACGTCGGTCCCGCAGCCGCGACGTGGCCGTTGCACTCGAACCCGCCGACAGGCTCGAATCGAGACCGATGACACCGCCGACGTCCTGACAGAAAGAGACCGAGTCATGACCACGACCGACCTCACATCCATGCTCCGACGGCAACTGCGCCCAGCGTTGTTGGGAACGGGCAACTTCGGCGGCATTGCCGGAACTGTTGCTCCCGGTGTCGGCCTGGACGCTGCGCGCGCGACCACGATCATGGATCACGCGGTCGAGGTCGGCATCACGGTGTTCGACACCGCGGACATCTACGCCCAGGGCGCAAGCGAACGAATTGTCGGTGAGTGGGTGCGTGCGCACCCGGACGCGGATGTACTGATCCAAACGAAGGCCGGTAACACTGCCACCGGCCCAAACCTGTCACCCGAGCACGTCGTGGGACGCTTGCAGCGCAGTATCGATACGCTCGGCCGCGTCGACCTGTTTCTCTCCCACCGTGTCGATCCGGATACACCGTGGAAGGACTCGTTGCCGGTATTCAGCCGGGCCGTGGAGGACGGCACGATTCGCGCCTACGGCGTCTCCAACGTCACCGCTACCGATCTGACCGAGGTTTTGCACACCGCGGACAAATTAAGCCTCGTTCGGCCGGCTCTGGTGCAGAACGAATACTCCTGGCTCACCCGACGCGACGATCCCGAACTGCTCCCTATCGTGGAGGCCGAAGGCCTGCTCTACACGCCGTACTCACCGTTGGCGAACGGGCTTCTCGCCGGCCGGTACAGCAACGGTGAGCGTCCCGGTCACGGTGACCGTGCGAGTATCGCGTCGGGCACCGCGCACCTTCTCGACGACCCCCGCGCACAGTTTCGTCTGCGCGCGTTCGATGACGTGGCTGCCCAGTACGGACTCGAACCGGCCTCACTCGCGTTGGCATGGGTCATGCACCAACCCCAGATCGCCGCCCCGATCATTTCCGTCAGCCGCGACGAGCAGTGGTCCGCGGCATGGGCTGCCAATCAATTCGTCTGGACACCGGAAGTCGACCTTGCCCTGAACCAAATCCCTGAATGAGGACGAATTCTCAGGCAGTGGATGTGGCTGGACGGACTCGATCTGGGCGGTGTGGCCCGTGATAGTAGACATTGACCCCGCGTAGATCAGGGTTTCCACTTCTGGGCCAGTGAGTCCAGGTTGTGGCCGGCCGTTGTTCAGCGCGCCCTTCCAGTGAGCCGGTGCGGGTCGGAGATGAGCACGCTTTTGCCTTCGACGCGCAGCCAGCCACGGTGCGTGAAGTCGGCGAGCGCTTTGTTCACGGTTTCGCGTGAGGCACCCACTAGTTGGGCGATCTTTTCTTGTGTCAGGTCGTGCGTGACGCGTACCGCGCCGGCCTCGGGATGCCGAAGCGTTGTGCGAGCTCAAGCAGCGTCTTAACGACTCGGCCGAGGACGTCGGTGGAGATGAGGTCGGCGAGGTTGTTGTTGGTGCGGCGCAGGCGTCGAGCCAGTACGCGTAGCAGCTGGTAAGCGATGTCAGGCCGCCGATTCATCCACGACTCGAGAGCGTCGCGGTCCATGCTTGCGGCATAGACCGCGGTGACCGTGATGGCGGTGGAGGTACGGGGGCCCGGATCGAAAATCGTCAGCTCACCGAACATGTCCGAAGGGCCCATGATGGCCAGCAGGTTCTCGCGGCCGTCCGGGGATCGGCGGCCGAGCTTGATCTTGCCGGAGACGATGATGTAGAGCCGGTCGCCCGGATCGCCTTCGGTGAACACCACGTGCCCGCGAGGGAAATCGACAGGCGCAAATTGCCCGGTCAACGCTGCAACTGCTGAAGGCTCGATACCTTTAAATATGCCTGCCCGTAGAAGGGGCGACCCACAGGCAGGGGCGACCCTCAGGAGCCAAGTCGGGTGACTGGTTTGCTTCAACCCCAACGTCTGTAGAACACGCGGTCACGCAGTCGCGTCTCCGGCCACGTCTAGGCGGATGTTAACCATCGCAACGACGCGGACTGAGTTGGATCTATGTTTTCCGTCCCCCCGACAATCTAACCACCCGTGGTTTGTGTTTCGCCTCAGGCCGACTGCTTCGCTTCGCATAGTCATCACTCTCTTGCCAAGCACCGGCCATGTCCTGGACACCGGGCCTCGTTCATTCATTCGGATTAATCTGTCGGCACGCGTATCGATACCGAGTTGGGCGCGGTGTTGGTGACTACGACCGAGCAAACGGTGTGAGATCTGGTGAAGCGCCCGGGGCTCGGTGATGCCGAGGGTGAGGTATAGCCGGCGGCGGAGCAGTTGTATCGGCGGTGCGATCCAGAGGTGTTGGCCGAGATCGCCGGGGCTCTAAAGATGCGAACGACGTTGGTGCGGTTGCAGGATCGGTTGGCGGAGCGCGGCTAGATCTCGGCGACTTTGGGACCGGTCGTTTGCAAGTTCCCCTAGTGCGGATTCAGATGAGACGGCACTTCAACTTGTCGAAGTTGACGGCGACGCGGACCTGTAGGCCTCTGCCACGACGTGATTGTCCGACTTGTGCGGGCTGCCTGTTGTGAAGTCCGACCACTATAGTCAGGCCGTGGTGGAATTTCGGCGATGTTCTGCAGCGTTGCGCTCGTAGCTTGGTCAGACCATGAATAGAGTGTCGAACCAACGCTAGGCAGATTTAGGAGGAGGCATGTATGACGACTGGTATGGCCGGCGTCGATCTCTCTCACCTTCCCAGGCCCGCTGTCGGCAAGGCGTCGACACACGGAGGTCCTCCGGTTCCACCTGCACAACGGATCTATTTTTACTCAAGCGGTGACTGGGAGGACTTTATTGCCGAGTGGGCGCGTGGCCTGGAAGATAGCTATGTTCAGATTAAACGGCTTGGTGGCACCGGAGATCAAGGGATCGACGTGGCAGCTTTCAAGACAGAGTTTGGTCTTGAGGGGGCATGGGATTGCTTCCAGGGTAAGCATTACGCTCGAGAGCTGAGGCCTGCTGACGCTTACCCGGAAATGCTCAAAGTGTTTCTCCACGTCGACGCGCAGGACTATGTCATGCCGGATAGCTATCAGTTCCTCGCGCCGAAAGGTTGTGGCGGGACACTTAACCGACTACTTAGCAAACCAACTAAGCTACGCGCACAATTCATTGCGGCATTGGACGCAGCGGGAACTTTGACAAAGGAAATAGACGCCGATGTGCTGCTCCGCATCCGACTCCTCTCGGCGGAGACAGACTTCTCCATGTTTAGGTCGATAGAGCTGCTTGATGCCTTGGAGACACATTCAAGAACGAAATACCATCATGGGCGGTTTGGTGGACCGGTGCTAACTCGATCTGAGGTTGCCCAGCCCCCGAGCAAGCTCGGCTTGCACGAGACCAACTATGTAGTTGAGTTACGTAACGTCTATGCTGAAGCGTGCGCAGACGACCTCAGCGACGGAAATCTACTTGCTGAGCATCCGAAGTTCGGTGACCATTTCAAGCGCCAACGTCTTAGCTTCTATTCTGCGGAGGCGCTACGCATGGACGTGCGCGATTCCGTACCGGATGGAACGTTTGAATCATTGCAGGGCGATGTGCATGCCGGAGTTATTGAGATTGTGGACGCTGAGCATAGTTCTGCAATGTTCCGACTGACAGCGGCACTAAACCAAGCAACGTTGCTCGACCTCAGCGCGCATGCCCTGGTGTCTGTGGCCCGACCGGAGGATCGCAAGGGCATATGCCACCAGCTTGCGAATGACTCTCGCTTGGAGTGGGCGCGGGGGGCAAGGTCGTGAAGCCACTCAACAGTCCGGTTGAGGTCGGTTTGCGCGTCCTGATGGTCTTGACAGAGGCGTTTCCCGAGCATCTGGATATGGATCAGTTGTTATTGCTGGACCACAGTTTGCTCCATAGCGCAGACTTTGGGGGACCGGAAAGTCTGCACCCGCCGGTACCTGTACGCGCAGGCGAGCTGGGCGTAAAACGCCACCTGATCGAAACTGGCCTCGAGGTGATGATTCGTGCTCACTTGATACACGGCGGTGTAAGCGAGCGAGGCATCGAATTCTGGGCCAGCGAGGCAGCAGACGGATTCACAAAATTGCTGCAGACGGAGTATGCGTTGCAGTTGAGAGTGCGGGCATCATGGGTTGTGGGTAACTTCGGGTCTTTAGACGAGCCCACCCTGCGTGCGGCGATGAGTTCAGTGACAAAGCATTGGTCACAGGAATTTGCTCAAGTTATCGACCAGGAAAGGCTGCGCTGAGATGTCGCAGATCAGACTCACCCATCTGACCTTCATCGGCGCAACGGTGGAGCCCGCACGGGTGGTGTTCGGGCCTGCGGTGACGTTGGTCCGTGGGCCTTCCGATACAGGGAAGTCCTTCATAGTTGATGCCTTGGATTTTATGATGGGTGCTAACGCGTTAAAGGAAATACCAGAGCGGCAAAATTATTCTACGGTGTTGCTTGGCGTTCAAATGCCTGATGAGCGTCTTGTGACTCTGACTCGATCGGTGGACGGTGGAAACTTCGGCCTCTACAGGTCAGACATCCGAAGTGGCCCGCTCGCCCCGCCAGATGAGACTTTGACTCCAAAGCATAATGTCGCGTCCGAGACCAACATCTCGCGATTCTTCCTTGCGTGCATAGGACTTGATGGGCGCCGGGTTCGAAAAAATCTACGCAATGCGACTGACAGTCTGAGCTTTCGGAACGTGGTCAACTTATGTGTGGTCGATGAGACACAGATGCAGGCTGACACACCGCCGGCTTTGACGGGAAACTACGTCACGAGGACCAAGGAGGTATCGGTTCTCAAGATGTTCTTACAGGATTCTGACGATTCTGATCTGGTGGAAGTCGAGTCGAAATCTGACGTAGCGAAGGTGAGTGCAGCAAAAATTGAGGTGATAGACCGCATGCTGGCGAACCTAGAAGCGGCGCTAGCCGACGCGCCGGAGGCCACAATATTGCGGGACCAGCTCGCCCGGTTGAACTCGACAATTGAGCAGCAGAGCGCATCCATCGGCGGTCTACTTGAGAGACGCGCGACGGTTAATAGTGAACTCCGATCACAACAGGATCAGTTTTCTAAGCTTGAAGTCGAGTGGGGCGACACATTCGCGCTGCAGAATCGATTTTTCTTATTGCACCGAAAGTATTTGTCGGACCTCGCGCGTCTAGATACTGTGCGGGAGGCGGGAAACTTGCTGGGCTATTTCGCGGTCGGAACCTGTGTATTTTGTGGCGCGGAGGCCGAGGACCAACACTACAACACTGATTGTAACGGGGAAGCAACAAATTTTGGTTCAGCGATCGATGAACAGTCACGTCGTACCCGCGCGTTGTCAGATGATCTGCAATCGACCATCGACGACCTCGTAGTACGTCGAAAAGAACTTAAGGAACTTGCTCGCCTGTCGTCAGCGGAGCAATCGAGATTGAGGTCTCGGTTAGCAGATGACGAGCGCACCTTGGCCGTTGATAATTCGGCGCTGAACGAGTACATCCGTAAGCGAAGCGACGTCGAGCGCTCGTTGGGATTGTATGATCAAATTGAATCTCTCGAAAAGATGAAGCTCGTTGTCCTCGATGAATCGACTGCGGAAACAGCCGCTGTGTCAACATCAGTCAGCCTGCGGGCTCAGCGCGAATTTTCGCGCGAATTGGTAGATCGTCTCAAGTCATGGGGCTACCCAAAACCCACCGAGGTTCGTTACGACGCATCCGTGCAGGACATTATTGCTGGTGATCAGATGCGATCAGCCCACGGCAAGGGAGTTCGCGCAATTTTGCATGGTGCCTTCACTCTTGCGCTTGCGCAGTATTGTTCCGATCGAGTAATCGCGCATCCGGGATTTGTTGTACTCGACAGTCCGCTCGTAACCTACCGACCTCCAGATCAGCCCCAGGTAGATGTAGGAGAGCCGCCGCGTGACGTCGTAGCCGCATTTTATCGAGACCTGCAGCATAATTCCACGGGACAGGTCATCGTCATGGAGAATACGGATCCACCTGAAGCGCTTGACGATCAGACAATGGACATAGTGTTTACTGCCTCCGAAACTGGACGGTATGGATTCTTCCCAGTGCCCTAGACAGGTTTTTAGGTCTGGGCCACATTTCAGCATTTACTATTTCTGGCGTGTGCGGATTCTTTGTCGGATTCGAAGCTACTCAAAGGCTTTGTTTGAGATCGATGTGAGTCTCCGCGCTTCGTTCCCGCGTCCATTGTTGTGTTGAGTTTATGGCTGCTCGCTTGATTAAAAACAGGGAGTGAGGGGGAGTTCGCGACAGTCGTCGGCAAGCGATCTTTCGATCATGGCTCAGTAGTGCCGCGGTGTGTCAACGGTGCTCAGACGCCACCACTTCTGTTTGGCCACGCCATTAGATCGCATTGCTCTATGAGGTCGGCGAGGGACGCCAGTCGAATCTGCTTGATGGGTTCCGGTGGGCATCGGTGAGTGCCACCCTATTTCGCCCGCATTCAACATAGTCCCCTAATGTGCGACTTTTGGTAGGTAACGCGATAAGGTGTCTGGATTGCAGGGGTCAGTCTTCGAGCTCAAAAGTCTGCGACTCTACGGTAAGGCCAGAAATGAGGTCGACCTCTCGAATAGCTTTATTGATATTGTGTCTGACGACAATCAAATAGATCAGAGTCAAGACGCATACAATCGAGGCTGTAAGCCATGTAAGGGCGATTACACGACCGCTCATATTGACGAAAATCGGCACTGTTGCCATCGTGGTGAAGAAGGCGGACATGCCGACGACGAATCTAGGAACGGCCAGCAAGCTGGCGCGCACCTCATGTTCCCCTGGCTGCGCGAAATAAGCTGAGACCAAAGAAGGTATAATTAGAAGCAACGCCACAGTTGAACCCGATGTAGCGGTAGCAATATTGTTGAGTCGGCCGTCCGATGCATGCAGGATTACTCCGAGAGTGAGGATGAGCATGGCTGAAGCGACGGAGATGAAAGATGGTATTAGAAATGAGCGCGTGGTCGGCCTTAGCTCTAGGTAAAGATTATAAACGTCAGAGGATTCAGAATTGAGGTACAGTGTCGCGGCAGAGCGAGTGGTCATCTGATGTATGGAGTTCGACGGGCGAAGAGTGCCCGACGCTTCCTCTGTACCCGATAGCCCTTGTGTGACAATTGGTTCGGTCGCAAATGTGCCCTCAGGGGCATTCAGTCGAATATGTTCTCGCTGGGCTAGTCCGCTATTAGTTGCGGTGTATTGAATCAATACACCATCAATGGCAAGTCTTTCCTTGATCGATCTCTGCCCCAGTACGGGCTCGCTGTCAGTGATACTTGTTTTTAGTATAAAATCCGTATCTAGTGAACCGGAAGTAACAAAGACGATAGGCATGAATTGTAAGGTAAAGGTCGCCATAAACTGTCGGAATTTTGGATCACCGAACGCTCGGTCCCACGTCTCGACCTGGAGGGCACTGCTCGACTGTCCTGTCTGGATTCCCCAGAGCTTCTTCAGGCTATCATTATTAATTCCACTACTGACTGCTTGCACGATGTCGTCGGTGGGGAACGAATGTGCAATGTTATACACTTTGTCAATAGCAGTACTGGAGAACTCCATCGGATCAATACCGCTCTTCTCCGCGCATGCAAGAATGAGTGCCTGTGCAGCAACAGAGTCGCGCGAGCTCGTTACGAGCGGAATCGCGGCTCCGTTCCCATCTCGGATACTGAAGTCGACCAAGAGTCCTTTTGGCATCAGTTCCAGGGGGATGAAAATTCCGTTTGCGATCGAGATTTGGTGCTTGCGTGCCCGGCGGAGAAGCTCCGGACCTGAAATAGTCATCGAGACGGATCTGCGGGCTCGCTGCAGATCCACGAAATCGATCACCGTTACTCGTCTCTGAACCCAAGACGGATCCTCGACCAGGTCTAGAAAGTACCGGCCAAGTCTGGCTAAATCTGCCCAGTTTTGGGAGCCTTCAGGCAGCTGCATACACGACTACTGAGTGGTGTGGGCTGGCTTGAGGTGTCTAGACATTTTCTCGGAGACCACGCCCCCTCCGCCGGTCTTGATGACAATGGAGCCCTTCGACCCGTCCTTAGCCACACGCTCAATGAGCCGCTTCTGGGCGTCGCTGTGCTTGCCGCCGGCAATGAACTTCAATTTGCCGGTCTTGGCTCGAGCAAGCTTGCTCATGCGTGTGCTGTCGATTCGCTTGTGGGCATGGGTCGGGACCGCTCTCGTTCTCTTCGCGTGGCGTCAGTTTGGCTGTGTCGGCGCTCTGAGCTGGGGCGTCCGTTGCAAGCGATGCTACGTGCTCGACCTTTGAGACCTTCCACTCGCCAGCTCCTTGCCACCGTAGAAAAGATGATTCAGGCTACCAGGGATGTTAAACGAGTGTTTGCCGAGGGTGCCGACGACACTCCGGGGGCCGGTCTGGCTCTGCCAAGAGTGTCAGGGAGGGAGGCCCTGGCAGATCGGACCTCGGTACGCCCCTCTCGCCAGTCTGCGGCTCCATCGTGTGGCGATGCGGGCTACCCGGAGGGTGCCTCGCGGCTCGAACTTAGTGTGGGTTCGTTAGTCACTCAAAACATTGGCCGTTGCAATGGAGTCGCAGGAGCCCATTGATGCGGTGGTGCACTATGTGTCAGACAGCGGAGAGTCGCCGACCTCCGCCATTTCGCTGAATCCCCGCCCCAGTGCGGGGACGTTGATGTTTCCCGGACAACGAAAGCGCTTGCTGCGTCTATGTTTTGGGTCAGCATGGCCGGTACGGCTACTTCGGTGTAAAAGGTGAGCGGCGTCGGGCGCTGCGCCATGCGGGCCGAGCGTTCGGCCATGGCCGCGTCGTGGTGAGAGCGCTGGAAGCCTGCCAACCCGGTTCCACGGGCACCGACTGCTACGCGAATGTCTCGGGTGGAGGGTCGATGGTCGACGAGGGGGAGGGTGATCGGAAAGCGGCGGCGCCCGCCCCAGGCCCAGACGTTGGCGGCACCGACGGGAAGCACGAGCCGCTGCGTGGCGCCGGCTGCAGTGAGCGCGTCGTGGGCGGCAGCGTGCAGGTCGGTCGTGTCGGCGCGGCGGCGCGCCGGCTCGAACCACAGGGTCAGCGCGATGTGCTCGACGCTGACGTCGTAATCCAGTGCCGCGGTGGCGGCGGCTGCGTCGTCGAGTTCGCCGGCGAGGATCGCGCGCACCGCTTCGGCGCGGGTGGCCGCGGCGCTGGCCATCCATCGGTCGCGTTCGGCGACGTACTCGGTGGCCATGGCCCCAGAGAATTCGTCGATGTAGTCGAAGAGCAGCTCGGAGATGCGTTGCATCTGCGGCACGCGCTGCTCAGCGTCGACGTAGCGGGTGCAGGCGGCCATGAAGGCGCGCGAGAGGGCTGCATGACCGAGGCGGACACCGCGCAGCACTCGGTCGAGGGCGACTCCGCGGCGGACGAATTCACGGTCCCCGCGCAGCGCTTCGTCGGTGATGGCCGGCATGGCATCGTCGAGCTCGGCGATCCGCAACAGAGCGCGGATGGCTGACGATTCGGTCCCCATCCGCAGTGTGTCGAGTTGTTCGGTACCGCCGCCGATCTCGGGGATCTCCTCGACGATGGTGGTCGCCATCGCCGAACCCACCTCGCAGGCCCACGCGACCGGACCGCTGCCGATGCGTTCTGCGGCATCGGCGATGGTGGCCGCGGTACTGGCCGGCGCGGGGGTCTGCGGGTCGATGGGCACCAGGTTGCGCAGCCACCCCGACCCGGCCACGTCGGGTGCGCCGGTCACCACGGCCCCAGCTCGATGTTCATGCGGTGGTTCGGGGCATTCTGGAAGGTCGGCGACGCTCGAAGTCGGCGATGTCGGCGTCGTACTGGAGCGTCGAGGCGATGTCGTCGAGCCCGTCGAGAAGCTTTCTGCGGGTGGTGGGATCGATGCCGAACGGCACGGTCAGGGTACCGGCGGTGATGGTGCAGGTGTGCAGGTCGACGGTCATGTTCTCACCGGGGTGCGAGTCGATGTGTTTCCACAGCAGTTCGACGTCGGGTTGGGCGACCTCGGCGGCGAGCAGGCCGGCTTCGCCGGCGTTGGATCGGAAGATGTCGGCGAACCGCGATGATACGGCGACGCGAAAGCCGAAGTCCCACAACGCCCATACTGCGTGTTCGCGGGAGGATCCGATCCCGAAATCGGGTCCGGTCACCAAAATCTGTCCGGTGTCGAACGGCGGACGGTTCAGAATGAAGTCCGGGTCGGCCCGCCAGCTGGCGAACAGTGCGTCGTCGTAGCCGGTGCGAGTGACGCGCCTCATGTATTCCGAGGGGCAGATCTGGTCGGTGTCGACTCCGCTACGCCGCAGGGGCGCAGCGATTCCGGTGACGGTGGTGAAGGCCTGCATGGGTTGGTGCACCTCCGGTGCTGCGCGGAGTTGGGTTGCCGGGACCGGGGTGGCACGCGCGTACGGTCACCCCGGGCCCGGCTGTTCTACTCGGCCGGTCGGTCGGCCAGTAGAAGATCTGCACTCAGGTCGCGACCGAGGGATACGGCTTGCCGAGCCAGTGCTGGAGCTGAGCGCCGAATTCGCGTTGGAAGGACAGTGGGCCCTTCTCGAGTGCCCAGGTTTCGTCGTAGATCGCGATGAACAGCGTGAGGTTGAGGAAGAAGTGTGCGCCCATCTCGAACAGTGCCACGTAGTCGTGGTTGATCAGAGCCTCGCGCTCTTCGTCGGTGAGCGCATAGACGGTGGTGCGTTCACTGTCGGAGAGCTTGGGCCCGATTTCCTCCTCCCAGCGGCCGACGAACTCTTTCGGGTCCTTGGCGTAGGCGTCGAGGTAGTCGGGGTCGCGGTCGACGGTGAACAGGAACTTGTCGACGTAGTACTTGCTCATGCCGGATCTCCGTTCGGGTACCAGGTGAAGTAGGCCTCCATCGTGTGATAGAGATCGAAATTGTCTACGTACGCGGCCTTTTCGGGTCCGGCGATGCCCATCATCAAGATCAGGTCCATGAAACCGTGGGTGGCGTTTCCGTGACCTGCGAGGGTCTCGAGGGTGACGTTGTCGAGGATGGCCTCGATGTTGCCTTCGGAGAGCCAGCGGATGGCGTTGGCGTCGAATTCGGGATCGGGTCCGTGTTCACCGAATTGACGTGGTCCGCCGAGTTCGAGGGACAGATGCCCACTGCCGATGGCCGCGATCCGCTGATCGGAGGGGTACTCGTCGATGACCTCGCGGATCGCGCGGCCGAGATCCCAGAACCGTTTCGGCGACGGGAGCGGCGGGGCGAAGATGTTGGTGTAGATCGGCACCACCGGTAGGTCGGCCTCGGGGCGAGTGGTGATGATCGGGCAGATGATCGAGTGATCGATCTTGAGTTCGTTGCTGAACGAGAAGTCGAACCCGCGGTCCATCAGCCCTTGGAGCAGGAAACCGGAGAGCTCTTCGTGGCCCTCCAGAACATATTTGGGGATGCCGAATTCGCGTTCTTCGTTGTAGAAGGTGGCGTCGTAGCGCGGCGCTTTCCCGATGAGGAAGGTCGGGTAGTTGTCGAGGAAGAACTGGTGGAAGTGGTCGGCTCCGACCATCACCAGGATGTCCGGCTTCGCCGCGGTCAGTGTCTCGCGGTAGGCCTCGACCTTTCGCTTCCACTCCGCCGCGAACGGGGGCTGTTCCTCCACCGGGCCGGTGGTGGCTTTGTAATAGAACGGGTGATGGGTAGTGCCGAGCACTGCCGCCAGTGTCGCCATGAAAAGAGTCTCCTCGGTGAAGGTAGCGGATGGGCTGTAGTGAAGCTTTTACGTTGCGGAGGAATCGGTGTCGGCGGGATCGACGTAGTACGCACCGCGGTCGACGTTCATGTAGATGTCGTTGGCGATGGGGTTGCGTCGTTCCTCGGTGAGTTGTCCGATCAGGCCGGCGCATCGGGCGAGCAGCGCGAAACCGCGCAGCATCTCGGTCGGCAGGCCCAGGTCCGCCAGCGCGGCCCCGCACACACCGGCTCCGTTGAGCGGCAGGTGTCGTCCGACGCCGCGCTCGGACATCCGGCCGATGGCCTCGAACAACTGCAGGTGCGGTCCGCGCAGGCCCTCTTCGGTGGCGATGGAAATCAGCACCGGCGTGCGTGGATCGCCGCCCTTGTGGTTGGGGTGCCCCAGGCCGGGGACGTGCTTTCCTGATTTACGTTGCCGGGCAATGGCATCGAGAGCCATCTGATCCCAACCCTCGTCGCTGTCCGGCAGAGTTCCACCGCCGGCGGCGTGCGCTGCCAGTGCATCGGCCAGGAACTGTCCGCAGTCTTCGGTGACGCCGAGGAATCGCGATCCTCCGCCGAGCAGCCCGGCCGCGAGCGCTCCCTGCAATGAGTCGGGGGCGCTGAGATAGGTCACGCGGGCGGCGATGGCGGTCGGGGTGAACCCGTGATCGGTCAGTGCAACCAGGACGGACTCGAAGACGCGGACCTCGCCGGGGGTGGGTCGGCGCATGGCGACCATCCAGAAGGCGAGTTCTCCGAAGCCGACCTTGCCCATGAGGTCGCCGGCCAGGTCCTGGCCGAGGAGCTTGATCTCGGTGGCCGACGATGTGCCCAGAGAGGTCGGGAAGTCCGTGCGCGGTGTGTAGTCGGCGTTGCTCATCGTTGTCCCTGTCCAGTGGTCGGCGGCGCGGTGGTGGTGGCCGCGGAGAGCCAGGCGCGGACCTCGTCGCTGTCCTGACCGAGTGTCGGCGGTGCGAGGTCGTAGCGGGGGGCGAAGCCGCTGAAGGTGATGGGGTTGCGCACCCCGGGGACGGTTGCTCCGGGTGGCCCGACCTGGACGACCGGTTCGAGGCCGAGTTTCTCGGCGTACTGCACCCCTTGGGCGATGGTGTTGATCGGGCCGTTCGGGACACCGACCTCGTTGAGCTTGTCGAACCAATGGGTCGCCGACTCGGTACGCAGGCGTTCGACCAGCAATGGCCGCAACTCTTCCCGGCGTTCGGTGCGGTCCTCGTTCTTGGCGAAACGGGGATCGTCGGCGAGCTCGGGAACGCCGAGCACGCCGACCAGTTTGCGGAACTGGGCGTCGTTGCCGGCGGTGATGATCAGGTCGTTGTCGGCGGTGGGGAGCGGTTCGTACGGGAACAGGCTGGGGTGCGCGTTACCCATCCGGTGCGGAGTGACCCCGCCGGCGACGTACGCGGAGGTCTGGTTGACCAGCCCGCTCATCGCCGATGCCAGCAACGAGGTTTCGATGTGCTGGCCTTCCCCGGTCGCGGACCGGTGCGCCAACGCGGCGAGGATGCCGATGGTCGAGTGCAGTCCGGCCATGACGTCGAAGACGCTGATGCCGGCGCGGTAGGCCGGGCCGTCCGGGTCGCCGGTCAGGCTCATCAGGCCCGACATCGCTTGCACGATCAGGTCGTAGCCGGGCAGCGATGCACCCTCCGCGGACCCGAAGCCGCTGATCGAGCAGTAGACGATCGCCTCGTTGCGCTCTTTCACCGTGTCGTAGTCCAGGCCGAATCGGCGCAGGCCACCGGGCTTGAAGTTCTCCACCACGACGTCGGCGCGACCGGTCAATGCGTGGGCGACGGTGAGGTCGTCGTCGTTCTTGAAGTCGAGGACGATCGACTTCTTGTTGCGGTTGATCGCGGCGTAGTACGTCGAGACGCCGTCCTCGCGCACGGGCGGAATCCACGAGCGGGTGTCGTCGCCGCCGGGGCTTTCGACCTTGATCACCTCGGCACCCATGTCGGCGAGCAGCATCGTCGCGTAGGGCCCGGCGAGGACGCGGGAGAGGTCCGCGACGACGATGCCGTTCAGGGGTCGGGCGGGGGAGGTGCCTGTGGGAGCCACGAGGTCAGATCCTTTCCAGCAGAGTGTCAGTGGGTGCGGGGTGCACCGGTCAGCCTTCGACGAGGTCGAAGGAGAACAGCCGATCGCGGGAGGCTTCGGCGCGAGCACGGATGTCGGCGATGTCGCAGCCGACGAGCCTGCCGCCGTATTTGCGGACCTCGCCGGCGACGAAGACGGTGTCGATGTTTCCGGGATGTCCGGCTCCGACGATGCTGGCGGCGATATCGTTGGCGGGCAACAGGTTCGCGTCGTCGAGGCGGATCACGATCAGGTCGGCGTCCTTGCCGGGGGTGATCGATCCGCTCTTGTGATCGAGTCCCGACGCACGTGCGCCTTCGATGGTGGCCATGGCGAGCAGGTCGGCCGGGGTGAACGCCGGGAGTGTGCCGTAGGTGTCGGGGTCGATGCTGATTCCGACGTTCTGTGCCGTCAACGCCGCGCGCATGACGTTGAACATGTCTCCGGCGACGGATGCTTCGGTGTCGATGCTCAGGCTGGGGCGGATACCGGCAGCGAGCAGGCGTCCGGTGGCGGGGGCACCGAGGCCGGGCAGGACTGCCTCGACCGCGGCGGAGACCGAGGCGTGTGCGCCGGAGTCGGCGAGCATCTTCAGTTCGTCGTCGTCGCTGGTGCAGCAGTGGATGAACAGCAGGTCCTCGGCGAGCAGGCCGGCGTCGCCGAGCGAGCCGATGCCCCGGAATTCCGGACCCCACGGGCCGTTCCCGACGTGCATCGAGGATCGGATTCCGAGCTCACGTGCCATCGCGAGGTCTTTGCTGGTCACATCGAGAGTGGACAGTTCCGGTCCGCGGAGCATGGCCTGCAGGGTGACCAGGGCGTCGTCGTCGGCGAGAACGTCGGAGCGGACGCGGCGGATGTCCTCGGGGTGGGTGGCTTCACCGCGCAGCATCCACTTGTTGGAATCGATCGAGGGCCAACCGAACGCGAAGACGCCGCGGATACCGGAATCGCGCAGTGCGGCGATGGCGGCATCGGTGTGCTGGGTGCTGTTCTGGATGTGCGACTCGTCGCGCAGGGTGGTGATGCCGGCGTCGAGCGCACCGAGTGCGCCGGTGAGGTTGCCGATGTAGACATCGTCGGGCGTGAATTCCGGGCCCCAGGTGAGCTGAATATGCTGGCGGTACTTCGGGAAGTCCCATCCGGTGCCGACCTGGCGGATCGCCCCTTGCCAGGTGTGACGGTGGGTGTCGACGAAGCCGGGCAGTACGGCCCGATCGGTGCCGTCGATGACGGTGGCCCCGGCGGCGTCGAGATCGGTGCCGACCTCGACGATCTTGCCGCCGTCGATGAGAACGTCACCGACGAAGTCGCCGAGAGCATCGTCCTGGGTGAGCAGATGCGCGCCGCGAATGAGGATGCGGCCCTCGGGGATTGCTGAACTGGTGGGGGTGGTCATCGGTGATCTCCTTCTGCACTGAGTCGGTCGGTGACACCGAGGCGGTCGGCGAACCAGTCGCCGAGCCGGGTGTGCTTGTCGTGGGAGTGGTTGTAGATGCAGTGATCCCCGTCGGGGAACTCGCTGAACGTCTTGTCCGACGATGCTGCGCCGTCGTGGAGAGCCCGGGCGTTCTCGATCAGGAAGATCTGATCGGGTGTGCCGTGCATGACGTGCAGAGGGCAGGTCAAGCCCGAGAGGGTCTCGTCGGTGAGCACGAAGGCGTTCATCGTCTCGACGGCCTTGTCGGGGTCGTCGATCCCCAGCAGCGCTTGCACTTTGGTCACGAAACGCTTGTAGCGATCGAGGATTTCCGCCGGGCGGACGGTGCCGCCGTTGACCGCGCAGGCCGCGATGCGGGAGTCGCTGGCCGCGACGAGCGCTGCGAGGTAGCCGCCCATGCTGTTGCCCCAGATCCCGATTCTGTCGCTGAGACGGTCATCGGTCTGCAGATGATCGATCAGGGCCGAAAACGCTTCGGGGACATCGGCATCGAGATACAGGCCCTGCAGGATCCGACTCTCGCCCTGGCCTGGTCCGTCGACGAGGAACACCGCGATCCCGCGGGCGAGCAGATACGTTGCGCCCACGTGGTATTCCTCGCGCCATCCGTCGAACCCGCCCATGACGATCACCACCGGGGGAGTGTCGATACCGGCGGGCCGCAGCAGCCATCCGCACAACCGTGCACCGCGGTAGGGGACCTCGACGTGTTCGACCGGCGGATCGGCCAGTTCGCCTGCTGCGCCGTAGTATTCGATGAGTTTGCGATACATCGGTTTCTTGTGCGGATCGGAGTCGGGCAGGGGCACCTGCCCGACTCGGTAGCAGGCACTGGCTCGGAGGTAGTCACTGCGAGCGGTGACCAGATGTCCCTCGGACTTCGATGCGGCCGCCGAGGCTGCGATGCGCTCGCCCAGTTGTGCGCCGGCATCGGCCCACGGGATACCGGAGTCGGCGAGTGCGTAGAGCTCGGTGACGTCGGCGTAGTCCAGGCCGTTGCCGATCAGTCGCTGCAACGGCATCGCCCGCTTGCGGGCAGCGACTTCCGCTGCCCACGGCGGTGTGGTGTCGGTGGTCTCTGCCACGTCAGACACCTGCCGTGGCCGCGTCGACGGCGCGATCGGGCTGCGCTTCGTCGGGCTGGGGGACCCGGGCGGGGGTGGGGAAGCGGCCGGCGAGACCGTCGGCGAGCGAGTCGAGCAGTGCTCCTGTCTGGGAGGCCTGTTCGGCGGATCCGAAGAGCCAGAAGTCCGGTCGGATCAGCACCGTGGTGGCACCGAGGCCGCTCAGCCACTGCAGGTAGGTGCCATCGACGTCGACGATCTTCGCGCCAGATCCGGGTGCCCCGACATGGGCGGTGATGATGCCGATGCGGTCGATGAGGTCACGTTGCTGCTCGGACAGTGACGTCAGAGCGTCGGCGTCGGTGGTCAGCAGAACCCAGCCGGTTCCGACGAGATTGTCGAACAGGCCCTTCGTGCCGTCGACCTCGACCATGCCCTGCACGCCGACCGTGCTGGCGGTGGGATCGTTCGGACGCACGAACGACGTCGGGCCGGGGATCTCGGGCATCGGAGGAATCAGCGACGGGTCGGCCATCGCAGCTTTGAGGCCCTGATCTCGCATGGCCGCGATCTCGGGGTCGGTGATCACGCACGGCAGTCCGATTTCGCGGGAGAGATTCATCCACGCGACGAAAATGGGCTTGCGGTCGGCGGTGTAGCTGTCGAGGATCTGCGGCGATGCCTGATCACGCAGCACCAGGTTCAGCCTCCACGCGAGCGAGGATGCATCGCGGATGCCGTTGCACATTCCCTCACCGGCGAAAGGCCACAACACATGGGCGGAGTCTCCGGCGAGGAACACTCGACCATCCTGCCAATGCTCGGCGACCACTTCCCGGAAGTTGTAGACCGGACGGCGCAGGATCTCGACATCGTCGGGGCCCACCCAGGGCTTCAACAGCTCCCATACCCGCTCTTCGGTGAAGTCCTCCGGCTTCTCGCCGGGCAACAGTGTCCACTCCCACCGGTGGTGGTGAGCACCGAGCTGGAACAGACATCCCGGCCGCTCAGGGTCGGCGAACTGACCGTTGTCGAACTCGAAGTTGAGCTTGTGCTTCTCGCGGCAGTCGACGACGAGCTGGTTGTAGTCGCAGTTGCCGACCCAGGTCTTGATCCCTAGGCGCTCGCGGATGGAGCTGTTAGCGCCGTCCGCGGCGATGAGGTACTTCGCCCGCACCTGAGTCTGCTCGCCGCTCTTGCGGTGCTCGAGGGTGATGGTCACCCCGTCGTCGTCCTGCTCGAAGCCCACGGCCTTGGTGCCCATGGTGATGTCGACGTTGCCGGTTTCGGTGACTGCCCGGTGCATCGCGAGCTCGAGGTAGTTCTGGTAGAAGATCCAATGGCCACGGTGACCGTGGGGGCCGACCTGCGACCAGTCCATGCGCAGCAGCAGCTCGCCGTCGAAAGCCTTGGTGCGCATGTCGTACATGTCCCACGGCACCGCGTCGGACTTGAATTCTTCGTCGATGCCGATCTTCTGCAGCGTGCGGACGATCTCGTCGTCCATGTGGCCGGCGCGGGAGAGGCCGTACAGGGTCTCGTAGGCCTCGAACGCGGCAACGGAATGCCCTGCCTGCCCGAGCTGGGCACTGAGCATCTGCCCGACGGGTCCGAAACCGATGACTACAACGTCGTAGTTCTTCATCGCTGGTGGGTCCTTTCGAGTACTTCTGTCTGCCGCCGGTGGGGCGGGGTGCATCTGTGCGGTGTTCCGGTCTGGCCTCGACCGTCGGCGCGGCCGCAGGCTGTTCGCGGCCGGACAACCCGGTGAGCTACTCGATCGGACCCTTGCGCTTTGTTTCAGCAGCTCAAGCCTTTATCGTCCGTCTAGCGGACAGTGGTCCGTTCGTGTAGGTTCAAGAATGCCTTCCAAGATTCGATGTGTCAAGCGTCATACGCGTGTAGGAGCGTTGTGCAGCGCACAGCCGTATCGGCATCCGCGCGACGAACTTCATCGGCGACCGGCTACAACTGAAGGTGCTGCACCAACGACATGAGAGAAGAGGCAGTTCAGTGGCTGAACGCGGACAGGGACCGGACTTCATCGAAGCGCTGGCCCGAGGGCTGCACGTGCTCCGGATCTTCTCGGCCGATAAGCCGGTGATGTCGTTGACCGAGGTCGCCGCTGGTGCCGAGCTGGCACGGCCGACAGCCCGGCGGATACTGCTCACGCTCGAGGAGCTCGGCTACGTCAGATCCGGCCACGCCGGCTACACCCTGACCCCGCGGGTGCTCGAACTCGGAATGGCGTACATCGGTGCCCTCAACCTCTGGGACATGGCCAGACCCCACCTCGAAGAATTGGTGGCCTTCACCGGCGAATCGTCTTCGATGGCTCAGCTCGACGGCTCCGACATCGTGTATGTCGCCCGCGTGGCGGTGCCCAAGCTCATCTCGCTTCGAGTCGACATCGGAACCCGATTTCCCGCGATGGTGACCTCCCAAGGGCGGGCCCTTCTCTCGGCGATGGACCGGGGTTCGGTACACGAGCGCCTGTCCGAGCCAACCCGCTCAGGGCTCGCTGCGAAAGTGTTCACGACCGAGCAGATCGACGAGATACTCGACGAAACAGCGCAGCGCGGTTGGGCGCTGGCCGATCAGGATCTGGCACCGGGCGTCCGCTCGATCGCGGTACCGGTACACGACGGCCGTGGAGTCGCACGCGCAGCCATGAACATCACCGTCCACGCCGCAGAAACCAGCGTCGGCACTCTCGAGGAGACCTACCTACCGAAGCTTCTGTCTGCTGCCGCCCAGACATCAGCCGACTGGAGCGCATGGCAGAACCGCCCGATCGAACCCGCGCCCCGCGGCACGTCGATCGACCCACAATCGCGTCCCTGAGGTTGCATGGCCTCCTTGCGGATTCAGCGAACTTCGGCGAAGTCTGTCGACGCCAGCCTCGATGTCCGGCCCGGATGGATGCCTGGCTTGGAGCTGCGGCGGCTGGTATCGCGGTCTCTGCCTATGGTCGCGATGATGCCGTCGTGATGGGTGTCAGTGCGGCCCGGTTGCACGGGGCGATTCCGCGGGCGTTAGCGACTGCTGTGGTGGCTGTCCCGACGCGCCACGATCCGATTCGGTTGGCGGATCGTGAGGCGGTGATTCGGTTCGTCGTTCGCGACATGGCACGTCTGGATGCGGAGCGCATCGATACCGAGTTGGGTGCGGTGCTGGTGACTACTGCGAAGCAGACGGTGTTTGATCTGGCGATGTGTCCGGGGCTCGGTGACGCCTAGGGTGAGGCGCGGCCCGCTGTGGAGCAGTTGAATCGGAAGTGCGACCGAGGCGTTTTGGCGGAGATCGCTGGGGCTCAGAAGATGACAACGACTGTATTGCGGCTGCAGGCTCGGTTGGGGCAAAAGTAGTGAATCTCGACGAGCTAGCCTCGGTGGCAACGCAATTCGGTGTCACGCGTGCACAGGTCGACCGGGGTCATCTCATCTCTCACCTGCTTGACTATCTGGGTGCGCACTTCGCGGATCAGGTTGTATTCATCGGCAACTGCTTCCCTATCATCCTGTCAGCGATGATGATGACGATGATGAGTTGAATGGGTGCAGGACTCGAATATCACTTCTAGTCGGCGAGGAAAGTCTCTAGGGCCCTTTGGTGATCTTGTGGTTTCAGTGTAACGCGCGGTAAACGGTTCTGAACTCTTCAAGCTCTGCGACCCGTACAGCAACTTCGACCCAAGTCTCTTCGAGGTCGTTGTCTGTCAGCGTTCGCAGTGTTCGCGCTGCGTCGACGGATTTTGGAGACTCGACACCCCGAGGAGTTGCGGACAAGATGCAAGATGTGATTGTTGCAAGGCTCTTAAATGCCGAGTATTCGGCAAGATCTGCCGCCCACCAATTTAATGGTCGGTCATTTTCTATGGCTTTCCTGAGCTGCTGAAACGCCTGCCGTGTCGCAGCTAAGGCGCTGACCTCATCGGCGGTCAGAGACCGCTCGGCGGACACCTTCACCAGTAATTACTCGATGTTTCCATCAATCTGCGCGGCGCGGTTTTGGCATTGCCAAACAAGATCGTTGTTCTTCTGGCCTCTTAGCGACCCTGAATGCAACGAGTCCCATGACTTCCACGTCGAGAAGAAATCACCGTACAAACGGTGAAACTCGTTAACGGCTTGTAAATCAAACTCGCGTAGCTTCTTGATTCTGTCCCACCTATCTGTGATTCGGGCCGTCACAAACCATCCTGCGATCAAGGTTAGGCAAGCCGTTGCAGGAGCGACGATGAAAGGCGCGATCGCAGTGATGGTCACACCAGCACTGTATAGGTCGCGAAACCCTGGTTGCCGGTGTGGCGGGTCTGTCGCAGGCATCCGGCTGCATCGACAGCGCGACTTGGAACTGACCTGTTTCGATGTAGGCCGCCCGCTAAGTTCGTGCTGTCGCCATTGGGACTGAATAGGGGAGCCCGGTCCGCAAACTCCGGCGGTTCTAACCGGTCTCCCAGCTCCAGCCCGGCAACGTCTCCAGTTTGGCTGATCGCTCGGCTTTGATGTTCTCCCGCCCACGCCACTGCTCCCGGACCCACGCGCCTAGTTTGACGCCCTTTTCCACGTGGTCATCCGGGGGCTTGATGTGACCTTCACGCGCTACGTATTGCTCGAGCATCTCGAATTTTTGGTTCCAGATGTGATCGCTTTTTGTGCCCCAGAACCAACCGGGTATGGCTTCCAACTGAGCTTGTCTGTCAGAGTCGAGTCTTGTGTGTTCGCGTCGACGGAGCCTGGCCCATTGACCGATCTTCAGACCGTCCTCGACGAAGTCGACAGGAACGCTCGTATGGCCTTCCCTTCGTGCGTAAGACCGCAGCAGCTCGAGGTGTTGCGTCCATGAGTCGTCGAGGGTGTTCCAGCTCCAGCCAGGAACGGCCTCCAAGCGCTGGCGTCGGTCCTCGGTCATCTTGGCCCAATTGCCCCGTTGCTCTCCGACCCAACCGCCCAGATTGACCCCGTCGGCAATGTGGCCGCGCGAGACCCGCGTGTGTCCGTGCTGTTCCGCGTAAGAGACCAGCGCGGCGTACGCACGATCCCAAGCATCCGTGTACGGGTCCCACGACCATCCTGGAACCGCTTCCAGGTGCTCCCGACGTTCCTGAACAATGCTGGCGCGGTTATTCCTTTGTGCTAGAACCCAACCGCCGAGTTGCACGCCGTCTTCCTTGAATCCCTGCGGTACTAGCGCATGGCCCTCCCGCCGTTGATACTGCCTGAGCAGTTCGAGCTTCTGCTGCCACATCGCGGCTCGCGAATCCCACACCCAACCGGGCAGCGATTGTAGGCGATCTAGATCGCTCGCAGACAGATTTCTCTGATTGCCTCGTTGGACGGTGACCCACTTACCGAGCCGAAAGCCGTTCTCCACGTGCGTGTTAGGAACGCGAGCATGGCCTTCTCGCGCGACGAAGGCCGTAAGAAATTTGTAGCCGCGGTCCCACTTCTCGGCCTGTGGTGCCCACGACCATCCCGGCAGTGCCTCGAGGAGTCGGACCCGCTCCGACGATAAGTCGTCGCGGTTGGTGCGCTGCGCGGCCACCCACTGCCCCAGTCTGACACCGTCCTCCACCAGCCGCGGCGACGGCTGAGCGCGGCCCATTCGTGCGGCAAACGCCTTCAGTGCTTGGTAGTTCCGCGCCCAGGTGTCCTCGCGGGTATCCCACACCCAACCAGCGAGCGCTTCGAGTTCCCGTGTCCTTTCCTCTGACAACCGACCACGCTTGTGCAGACCACGCTGAGTCGCGACCCAGCTCCGGAGGTTCGAGTCGCCGACCGCGTAGGGAAATGGAACGTCGGCGTGACCATGTTCGGCTACGAACTGCTCCATGAGTTGGATCCACGTACTCCATTGATCTGCCAGTACGTCCCATGCCCACCCGGGAAGTCGATCCAGCGCGGACCGCCTGTCATCGCTGAGGGTCTTGTTGGTCAGCGCGATCCTTTGGACGCTTGCCCATTGCCCGAGTGCGTATCCGTCGACGACGTAGTCGACGGCCACTCTTGAGGTGCCCTTGTCTGCGGCGTATTGCTCCAGCATCCCGTACCAGAAATGCCAGGGGGCACTAGTCTTCTCGATCAAACGAACATCGAACGCGTCGACGAATGCC
Source organism: Rhodococcus sp. 14-1411-2a (assembly GCF_002259485.1). Taxonomy (GTDB): domain Bacteria; phylum Actinomycetota; class Actinomycetes; order Mycobacteriales; family Mycobacteriaceae; genus Rhodococcoides. The sequence goes on along the minus strand of NZ_NPGA01000008.1, from coordinate 228,558 downwards.
TTCCCGACGGTGTGCGCCACGTCCAGGTGGATCTTGTCCGGAATGCGTGCGCGCCCACCTGTGCGGCCGAGTTCACGGCGCATTTCGTCGATCTGCTGCGCCATCTGTTCGTCGTGAGAGCGCAGAGCAATAACGACACGCCAGACAGACTTGAACGATGAATCTTTGAGCGCGGTTTCGGGATCTGCGGCGGTGTCGATGAATACGGGAATGACAATGGTTCCGACGGTTTTGTTCTCGGCCAGCCGAATTGCCCGCCCGACGGCCTGAACGATGTCTACCTCCGAGCCCCTCGGGTCGATAAAGGCGATGCCGTCGAGGGTGGGGACGTCGACACCCTCGCCGAGACACCGCGCGTTCGTCAGCAAGCCGCGCTCGTCGTCATCGAGGTGACGAAGACGTTGAAGGCGGACGTGTCGCTCACCGGAAGACATTTCACCGGAAGCGAACCCGGTCCACAATGCTCCCGGCGGCCGCTGCTCTTCAGGCATCCATTCGAGGATCTCGGGCATTTCGGCGGCAAATCGCCTGGCGCGGAGCACACGGGAGTGGAAGCTGATCACGCGGCGAAGGTCGTATTTTCGCATCGCTTTCGCAAGTCCGATCTGGCTGGCCAGGGTTCGCGCGTCGGTGCTCTGTTCCTCTCGCCGGACCAGAACGCCGTTGGTCGCCCACTCACGAAATGTCGAGTTGTCGACCCCGACGACAGTGACTTGGTAATCAGTGAGTAGTCCGCGTCGAATGGCTTCTCCGTAACTCAGACGGTGGAACACCTCCCCGAATTTCGTGGCGTCGTCCATCGACGCGACTTCCATCTCCGAGCCACGCGCCGCCGTCAGCACCCGTCCGGTGTAGTAGCGCGGTGTCGCCGTCATGAACAGCCGCCGGCGGGCTGCGATGGCGTTCGAGTCGAGAATCGTTGCGAATACGGTCGATTCGTCGCCCGCGACACGGTGACTCTCGTCCGCGATGGCCAGGTCGAAATGCGGGACTTGTCCGAGGGTGAATGCTTTCGCGATCTGCGGCGAGGACTGATACGTCGAAAACACCACACGTGGTCCACTGCGTTGAAGGAACTCGGCGATCTCGGCGGGGTCGTTCTGGACTGGGAGGCACAGTTCGCTGGTGGACGTCAAGGCTGCGTCGTCCTGGGTGACGGTTTCATCGGAGCAGACTGGTAGCGCCTCGAACGGTTCGGTCGCGTTCGTCCTCCATACCGCCATCGTCTGCTTCAGCAGGGACAAGGACGGCAACAGAACCAATGTTCGCTGCGCGTGAAGTTCTTGCTTGATGAACAGAGACGTGAGTGTCTTTCCTGTACCGCACGCCATGACGAGCTGACCACGATCGGCGTTCTGGAAGCCGTCCACGACGTTGTCGACCGCTTCGGTCTGGTGATCGCGCGGTAGGGCCGGCTGCGGTGATGGGATGGGATGTAGGAGGTCCGGGGACTCCGCCCAGTCGATGTCGGCAGTTTGGAGGTCGGCAAGGCCGATCAAGCCAACCGGTTTCTCCTGGGGCTCGATAGTTCTCCGCGCGACGTGGTGTATCCGGTCAGTGGTTGCGATGAGGAGGCGATAGTGGAACCGCCTCCTGGACGACTCGGACAGGAACTTGTCGACGTCGTTCTTTGTGACGGCGCGATCTGAGGCATATGCCTTCGCCTGTACCGCCCAGAGTTTTCCTTCGTTGTCTTCGACCACGAGGTCGATACCGGAGTCGCTGCCCCATCTGTGCTCCCAGTCGTCCCAGAGCCAGACATTGCGAACGGTTTGTCGGTAGTACGCGTCGTTCTCGAGGTACCACTTGCAGATGCGTTCGAACTGCCTGCCCCGGATGTGGTTGTCCTTGGAGAGGTTGCCGTACAGGGTGGCGAATGTGCCCATCCTGGAGACGTTAACCGTCCTTGCCGACAGGCTCGTTTCCTTCACGGGTTTGACCCGAAGCTAGAGCTCGCGATCAGGCGCGCACCTGCGCCTATACGAACCCACTTTGGCGCACGTGAGCAAGTCCGGTGGGCGTGACAGCTTTGTAGGTGTGTCGCAGGAATCGCAGCGAACAGTGGACGGCCGCAAGTACGAGCGCCCGCGCCATGAAAGCCAATGCCGAAGTAGTATTTTACGACTAAGCCGCGCTCCGCGGCATCGTCTCCGCACGCATGCACGCATGCACGCACGGATCGTGATCGATCGCGACCGGAGTCGTCATTCATGTGTCGGTTGCGTTTTATTCGCGGCCAGGACCACGATTCGCAGGGCGATGTGGATGAGTACCGCGGCGACACCGGAGTCGACGTTTTTCACGTAGCCGTGTGCGAGAAGGTTTCGGGTATTCCAGCCGGCTGGGTGATTGCATATGGCGTTGAACATCCGACGATCGTCTTCGGGGACGTCGTACTCGGTGCAGAAAAGGTTCAACATGACTCCCAGGCCGACGTATTGGCCTGGCGACTGTCCCTGTTGCAGTCGATATATGCCTTGGTCGGCGGCAAGTACTGCAGTGCGGAGCATTGACTCGATCACTGGGGTTGTGGTGTACGCGGCCGCTTCCGGGTCGCCCGACCAGAAGCGAAACAGTGCGCGGCACAACCGAGTCGAGGTGTCGCTGGTCATCGCGGGACCAATGTTGAGCACATGGTGCAGGTTCTCGGCCGGCGGCGTGCCGAAGCGGTGGACGATCTCATGGAGCGCGGCGGCGAAGATTGGTGCCCAATGACCGAGGAGCTGGGTTTCCCACTTCACCATGTCCATGTCGAGACGTTCCGCGTCGGTCGTTGGGGCCCAGAGTGGCAAACCCTCTGGAGTCTGCAGTTGAGTCGAGAATAGGGCGGTCAGAGGAGCGAGGGCGTATTGCTCTCGGACGCGGCGCTCGGTGGTGGCGATGGGTCCAGTGACTGTGGTGAACGATGCGAACGCCGACAGCGCCTCCGACCAGTTTGCTGAGGGTTCGTCGGGCGCATCTCCGGCTTCGGCGGTCGGTCTCGTCGATGTGTCGGTGCCGAGAACTGCGTCGACGCACGAGTCCCACTCTTCCTGGAACTGACGCGACGATGCGGTGAGGTGCATCATTTCCAGGTCGAGCTCTCGGACCTGTTGGAGGCGGACGGTGGCTTCGTTGCGAAGCGCTGGGTCATTTGAGCGCTCTGCCAGTTCGACCGCCTGGTGGAGGCGGGTGGCTTTCATGATGTTGTTGGTTTCGCTGTCCGCCCGGTCGAGGAAGGTGTGGACTCGGCGTCGCCAGATTTCGGCGCGCTCCGAAGGTGACGTGGCGGATTCGAGGGCGAGGTTGAGGATGCGGTCTCGTTGAGTCGGGTCGGGCCACTTCTTCTCGGCTGTGGCCAACAAGCGCGTAGTGGTTCCCGGACTGCCTTCTCCAGTGAGCGTGATCAGCGCGCCGACCACGGACCCGAACGGTGGATCGTCCTGTCCGAGGAGCCGCTCGACGAGGACGCAGAGCTGGTCGATGGACGTACTCAATGTTGTGTCGTCGTTGATAGCCCGACTGAGCCGGATAGCAGCCCGGCAATCCGCAACGGCGTCGTAGTTGCGCGCTTCTAGTGCGGACGCGTCGATGTAGGCGGCGATTGCGGCACGCGCGTGGTTGAGTCTGTCCCCGCTGCCGACCTGGAAGAGCAAGTGGTGAAGTCGTGCTCGGGTCGGGGCGTGCTGGACGAGTCCTGCGAGACCTCTCCACGTGGCAACGATGGTTGAGTCCACTGACCTGGTGTCGGGTGGGTTGGTGCTGTCGGGTCCGCGGAACTCGGGGAGCAATCGAACGCGTTCGCTTCCCGACGACCTATCGAAATCAAGTTGGTACCGCAGCGACCACCATGCAGCGCGGTGCTCCAAGGTGAGGTGGTTGCCGCTGTCGGTGTCATCGCTCTCATCGTCGACCATACGGTGGTCGACGAAGACATCACGAGCAGCGGCGTATCGGCGGTACTCAGAATCGTGTTCCGCCACGCTATCGAGGGCGTCCGCCGCTTGATGAAGCTTCTCGTCGTCGGGTTTGGATGACTCCTCTGATTCAGCATTCAGCTGGTTAACTTTTCGATCCTCGCCAGGATCGGGCGGGTGGGGATCTGTGACCATGACAGACAGTGTGCAGGCGGGGCCCGACAAAATCTTCGACGCAATGCCGTGCTGACGAATCGCCATCGGTAGTTGCGTGCGGGGTGCGGTCGCTGATGCCTTGCTCTTCGGTGTCACGAGCGTGTCACATGTCGGGACTTACGACGGTGGATTCGGGTGGTGCTGGTTGGACGATTGACGCAGGTCAGAGTATCTGTGATGGTTCCATGCGGACGTATCTGGTTGTCTCGCAACATACTTGTAAGCGAGCGGTCAACGGTTCAATCCCGTTAGGAGGCTCCACTGCTCCGATCCCGCTGCTGGGGTCGGAGTTTTGAGTCTGTGTGGAGGGTTTGCGAACACATACGCCCCTCGTGGGAATTCACGGCACCTGCAGGCGGTGCGGATTCCGACGAGGTGCGTGGATGGTCGGCTACGCCTGCCGTTACGGTCAGGACATACGCGTGGCTGCCAGTCGCCGCTGAGCGATGGCGACCACAGCGACGACCGCGACTCCGACGGCGAACAATCCCAATGCAGCGGGCCATTCGTTGCCGACGGCCAGCAGCTCTCTGTTCTCGCCCTGCCACGGCCACAGTGCACGCAACGACCCCAACAGCAGGCCGGCAGCGGCGACCATCGCCAGATCGTGGTAGTTCGCCAGCAACCACTCGAGCACCCGAACGAAGCTGACCAACCCCACCAGAGCGCCCAGGGCGAACACAGCCAGGTATGTCAGGTTCCGCTCGTCGACGGCCGTGAGCGTCGGCGCATACAGGCCGATGACAAGCAGAAAGAACGACCCCGAAACGCCTGGCAGCACGAGCGCACATATTGCGATGGTCGCGGCGAAGAACACCAGAATCAACGACGGATTCGACGACTCGACCCCGGGTAACGACGTGAGAACGACAACCCCGACAGCAAGAACGACGAACAGAACCACGGCAGACAGTCGGGACCGGGTGGTGGGGAAAGCGCCACGATTGACCTCCATGAACGGGATCGCCACCGACATCGCGATCATGCCCATGAACAGCGCCTTGGAGTAGACGGGCTGATCCGTGACGAAAGCCGCCATGATCCCCGCCACCGAGAACACCATCAACAGCATGCCGACGCCGACCGTGACGAGCAGCCACCAATCGACCTGACGGACCTCGGCGCGCACGTCGGACCGTGTCACCACGGCCTTGGGGATGTCCGTCAGATGCTTCGCCGACGCGATTGCCCTGGTGTAGATGCCGGTGACCAGGGCGACCGTGCCGCCCGAGACCCCGGGAACCGTTTCCGCCAGACCGATCAGACCGCCGCGCACGACGTTGGCCGCCAATTCCGTCGCCGGCGGCCGCCCCCTGACAACTTCATCGAGTCCGGGTCGATCCTGCTCCTTGTCACCATGGCCGGAGGGCGTCTGCCGGTTCGTCGTCATGTCCGAATCGTCCCAAACGCTTCGACGCCACGCGACACCGGCTCGACAAGCGCGGGTACGACCCACTGCAAGCGAGCGGTCAACGGATCGATCCCGTGAGGAGGCTCCCCTCTCCGATCCTGTTGTTGCGCTCGCGGCACCCTGCAGCAGATCAGCTCCTCGCTTCTGTAAACCCGACGCCGATCGGAGTCGGGTTTCCGAAACGGGGGAGCTGATCCGCCTTCAACGAGCCTCATCTGCGAGCGAGCAACTCCTGTGCAGCCGACACCAGGGAATCGAGCCAGTCGTCGGTTCCGAGCTTCTGGCGCAGTGGCTCGTTGGGTAGCTCGATGCTGACGGGGAGGTCGCCAGGTAGCGTCGCCCAGATTCCATCGAGGTCGATGCCGCCGGTGCCCGGGACGAGTCTCTCCTCGCGGGCGTGGCGAATGAGTTCGGCCGTTTCTGTGGGCGCCGGGACACGTCCATCGCAGAGTTGGGCATAGTGCAGCCAGTCCCGGGGGATCTCGGCCAGATCGGCCAGCGTCGTCGCCGAACGGTCCACGTGAAGGGCGTCGACGAGGATGCTTCGGCCGGGACCGTCTGCCTGCGAGACGACCTCGAGTGCGGCGCGGGCATCGGGTACCGCTGTCCAGGGCATGAATTCGAGGCTGGCCACCATCGAGTAGTCGGCGCACAGCGCCGCGAACTGTGCGTAGGAGTCGGTGAGCCGTGATCGGTCGTGGTCATCACCGCCGACCAACACTGCGTGTGCTCCGAGGCGGGCACCGGCAGCGACGAACTTCTCGTAGTCGGAAACCCGGAAATCCTCTCCAAGCCGGACGATTTCGAGGTCGAAGACCGTGACCGCGGAGTCCGTCAGGCGCCTGACCAGTTCGTCGAGATCCGCTGAGTTCTCGTGCAGCGGGTAGGCCGTGGTTCCAGGGGAGGCAGGTAGCAGTCGGATACCGATGGTGTCGAAGCCGTGCTTTTCGGCCAGCGTCACTTGTTCGAGCGGTGCAGTGTCGAGCACGGTGAGCGCGGCGAGACCCAGAGGTGGCGTCATGACGGTGTTCCTGTCTGTGTGGCGAGGCGGCGGCCGGTGAGGTAGCCGAATGTCATCGCGGGTCCGAGGTTGATTCCTCCGGAGGGGTAGTGCCCGCCCATCACACTGGCTTGATCGACGCCCACTGCCGAGAGGCCGGGAATCGGCTCGTCGCGGGCATCGAGGACCCGTGACAACGCATCGGTGACCAGGCCGGAGAACGTGCCGAAGCTGCCCGGTATGACCTTCACTGCGTAGAACGGTCCCTTCTCGAGAGGGGCCAGCGACGGATTTGGCCATGGATTCGATGCATCTCCGGATGCTCGATTGAATGCAGTTGTTCCCCTTCCGAATTCGGGATCGACGCCGTCGCGAGCACCTTCGTTGAACGCGGCAACGGTCTTGTCGAGACCGTCGGGGTCCACTCCGATCTTCTCGGCGAGCTCTCGCACGGTCTTCCCGCGCTGCAAGTAGCCGGACCGCAGATACGGCCAGGTGGGGATCGGGAAAGGTTTGGCCATTCCGAGGGGTAGGTAGCGAATGTACTGTCGGTCTGCGATCAACCACGAACAGATTTCCTCGCTGTCGGGAACCGTGTCCATCATCGCCAGCGTGTAATCGTGGTAACCCAGCGCCTCGTTGACGAATCGTCGTCCGTCTGCGAGGACGCCGATCACCCCCGGCTTACCGCGGTCGAGGATGTGTGGAAATACGCCTTCTTTTCCGTTGCGGTACTTGATGATCGAAACCGGGCAGTAGGCAACGGGCGAGGCGAGTGACGTATCCAGTCGTCCACCGGCCGATTCGCCGAGCGAGATTCCGTCTCCCGTCGTCGTTCCCGGAGTCAAGGTGCGATGCTCGGTGGCGGACGGGCTGCGCGGGAACAACTCTCGACAACGATCGAGGTCATGAGTGAATCCGCCGGTCGCCAGGACGACACCGCTGCGTGCGTGCACGCTGTATGCACCGTCAGGTCCGGTGAGACGAACACCCACGACGCGTCCGCTCTCGTCGGTGATCAGAGCTGTCGCTGCAGTGCGAACTCTGATATCGACATCGGAGTCGAGCGCGGACCGGAGCAAGCGACCGACCAGTGCAGTTCCGTTGACGAGATGCTGTCCTCGGCGTTTCGTCGCTAGATCGAACATGTGTCGGGTGACGCGTCGGGCGCAATGCGCAAACGCCGACACCGATCTGGTGCCGTGCAGGAATCCCTGTAGATCGGGACCGGCCATGATTCCCATTCCGAGGAAAGAGGTTTCGTAGAGTTGCCTCCGCAGGAGGACCGCGACGTCGAGTCCGAGCGTGCGGAGGTCGACCGGTTTGGGAGCCACGGAACGATTGCCGGTGCCGGCTCCGGGGGTGTCGCCGTGGATGTCGGCGACGTGTGTACCGGGGACGAACTGCAGCGCGGTGTTCTTCTCGAAGAATTCGACCATTTCCGGTGCACCGTCGAGTAGGGCGTCGACTTTGGCGGCGTCGAAGTTCTCGCCGAGCCTGTGTTCGAGGTAGGTGCGGGGGGTTTCGCGGTCTTCATGGAGCCCGGCGGCGTGGGCGAACATGGTGCGCGGTGTCCACATCCATCCGCCGGACCATGCGGTGGCACCTCCGCAGACATCGGCCTTCTCGACGACGAGGACCGAGGCACCACCTCGAGCGGCCGCGATTGCGGTCGACAGTCCACCCGCACCGGACCCGATGACGACGACGTCGTAGATATTGTCGGTGGGTGTCATGTCAAGATCCTTCCGAGACGAGTGTCGTTGTAGGAGTGAGGTCGACGACGCGGCCGGTCCGCGAGGACTCGTAGATTCCGGCCACTATCGCCAGTGAGGCTCGGGCGTCGCGTCCGGTCACTGCTGGGCGACGCCCGGTGAGGATCGCCTCGGCAAAGTCCTGAACCTGAAGAGTGTGAAAGTCGGCGAGTCCAGCGTTGACCTCGTCGACATCGAGGTTTGCCTCGGTATCCGCGGAGAACACGGTGCCGAGCGATACCTCACCGGGAACGGTCCACAGCTCGTTCACGCCTTCGCTGCCCTCCGGAAATTCGAGAACGCTGGCTATGGCGCCGGTACTGCCGACGACGGTCACCCGGTTGCCGAGGTTGAGGTTGGCACCGGTGGTGGCAGTGACAGTCGCCGTCCCGCCGGAAGCGAAGGAGATGACTGCGGAGGCGGAGTCTTCGGTCTCCATATGGTCACCGTGAGTGTGGGTGCGGGTGAAACCGGCGACGGAAGCGGCCTCGCCCATGAACCATTGCAGCATGTCGATCTGGTGGATCGCTTGGGTCATGAGTACGCCTCCTCCGTCGGTGTCCCAACGCCCGCGCCATGCGTCCGTCGAGTAGTACGCCGAGGGCCGATGCAGAACGACCGAGGCTTCCCCGAGCATCGGAACTCCGAGTCGTCCGTCGTCGATGGCAGCTCTGATTCGCTGGGAAGCTGGCCAGAATCGTCGCTGGAAAAGTACGCCGAAGGTGACCCCCGCGCGGTCGGTCGCGTCGATCATTCGGTCGGCCGCGGCCAGGTCCACTGCTATCGGCTTCTCGCACAACACATGTAGACCCGCAGCGGCTGCGGTGAGGACGACCTGCTCGTGTACAGGATGCGGGGTGCAGACGGTCACCGCATCGAGCCCGTGTGCGATCAACTCCTCGACACTGCGCACTCCGAAAGCAATGCCGTTGTCGACGGCAAACTTTCGAGCGCGATCGAGATCGGTGTCGCAGCATCCGACCACCTCGACGCTGTCGACCAGCTGCAGGGCTCGGGCGTGATTACGCGCGATCCGTCCGCAACCGACGATGCCGATACGCAGTGCCATCAGTAGTGCTCCTCTTTCTCTGGATTTCGTGCGGCCGATTCGCCCCGGTCCAGATGAGCGAGTGCGGCGATATCGTCGTCGGCGAGCTGTATCCCGCGTGCTGCCAGGTTCTCTGCTTGTCTGGCCGGGTTCGCGGATCTCACGATCGGAACCACCCCGTTGTGCAGGTGCCAGGCCAGCGCGACCTGTGCAGGCGTGCACCCGAGGCGCGTTGCGATGGCGGCAACGACATCGGAGGCGACGACCTCTCCGCGACCCAAGGGGCTCCACGACTGGGTCACGACGCCGAGTTCGTCGTGTACCCGACGGATCGGGCGGCGTGCCAGTGTCGGATCCATCTGAATTTGGTTGACGGCCGGTGCTTCTCCGGTCGCGGCAGTTGTCCGCCGAAGGTGTTGCTCGGTGAAGTTGGATACTCCCACGTATCGCACGAGCCCGGCGTCACGGCAGTCGAGCAGTGCTTCGAAGGCCGCTACGTACTTGTCGTGCTTGGGAAGTGGCCAATGAATCAGGAACAGATCCAGGTAGTCCAGGCCGAGTCGGTCGATACTGCGTTCGATCGCATCGCGGACATCACCGGAGACGTGGTCGGTACCGCGGAGTTTGGTGCAGACGAACAGCTCGGCTCGGTGAACCATGGACTCGGACAATGCTTTTCCCACTGCCTCCTCGTTCTCGTACACCGCTGCGGTGTCGATGGACCGGTATCCGGATTCGATCGCGGTCAGGACGGCATCGGTGGCGGGTCCACCGGTCAGTGGCCACGTGCCAAGCCCGATGGCGGGGATGGCCTCGCGGATATCGGTGGTGGGCCGGGAGCGGGGCAGCGTCATGCGCCGACCTGTTCCTTCGAGACTGCAGCCGCGTCGACGGTGATGCGGGCAGCCACGTCGGCGGCAGTGACGAGTGCAGCGTGGATAGAACCACCGTCGCCGCTTGCATCACCGACTGTGTGAACTCCGAAACGCGGCTCGAGAGATCTCGCGATGTCCAGCAGATCCGCACGGGGCTCGATGCCGTGGGAGATGAGCAACTCGCCGGGTGCGTCGACCCAGCGGGCGTGTCCGTCGGTGCGGATCTCGACTCGGTCATGGTCGACGGCGGTGATGATCGACGACAGGTACGTGGTCAGACCGGCAGCCGATGCGAGGCGCGGAAGGAGCACGATCTTGCCGCGCCGCCCGACGTCATGGGCGATCTGCTGCTGTGGTCCCACCATGACGACACGCGTTCCGTGTTGCAACAGCTCATCGGCGACGGCTGCAGCTTCGCGGTCGGCACCGAAGATCGTGATCGAGGGCGGCGGTGGTTCCGCTGCGAGTAGGAACTCACGGACGTCGCGCACTCGGCGGGTGTGTGAACCCGGAAGGTCTATCGTGGGTCCGCGCCCTCCGGTGGCGAGGACGATCGTATCGAAGTTTCCCTCCGCCAGCATCAGCCCCTCGACGGTCTCGCCGAGGTGGGTGGTGACGTCCAGATCGGCCAGTTCGTCGAAATACCACTGGACGATCTGCCGGTACTCCGGGTACTCGTGCAGGCCCGATGCGAGTGCGAAGTCGCCTCCGAGCGTCGTCCTTTCGTCGTACAGATCGACGTGATGGCCGGCGAGAGCGAGTTCACGCGCCACCGCCATGCCTGCGGGGCCACCGCCGACGACCGCCGCAGTGAACGCGTCGGATACACGCAGGCTCGGTTGTTCCATTTCCCGGCCGACCCATGGGTTGACCGAACATGGGATCGGTCCCGCAGCAAGGGAATCGATGCAGTAATTGCACGCTATGCACGGGCGATACCGCTCGCCGGCAAGGACGCGGTTCGGGAAATCGGGATCGGCGTGCAGGGTGCGTGCCATACTCACGAAATCCGCTTGGCCAGAGGAGATCACCGCATCGGCGGCCTCGGGACTACTGATTCGTCCTGCAACACCGACGGGGATGTCGAAGTCACGGGTGTACTGCTCCGCGTACGGAGCGAGAAGTCCACGCTTCCATTCGCCGGGCTGGATGATCCATTGGCCGGCCTCGTAGTTTCCTGCCGAGACGTCGAGGAAGTCCAGGCGGTCGGTGTCGATGGCGTCGATTCTGGCGCGCGTGGTCTCTGCGTCGAGGCCGTTGTCGATTCCCTCGAAGGCAGAGAACCGAATTCCGAGAGCCACGTCCGGAGCTGCTGCGCGAACGGCGTCGATGACGCGGTTGACGAACAATGTGGGCTCGGCCCATTTGTCGTCGCGGAGATTGTAAGCAGGGGAGAGGAATTGGTGAATCAAGTAGCCGTGTCCGCCGTGCAGGGAGATGACGTCGACCCCTGCTTGCCGGCATCGACGGGCAGCGTCACCGAAGCATTCGATGATGTGCTCGATATCGTCCTCGTCGAGCTGTTCGGGCATCTCGCCGCCGACGACCGCGCAGGGAACGGGTGACGGGGCGACGGGGGTGAATCCGCTGACACTTCCTTGGGCAGTGCGGCCGCCGTGGTTGAGTTCGACGCCGACCAGTGCTCCATGGGCATGGAGCGCATCGGTCATCTTTCTGATCCCGGGGATCCGGTCGTCGACGTCGACGCCCATCTGTCGGATGCGTCCTTTACCGTCGGCGCGGACGTAGCTGGCTTCGGTGAAGATCAGGGCCGCTCCGCCTGCGGCTCGGCGTTCGAGGTAGGCGATGTATCGATCGGTCATGGTGCCGTCGATCTCGCAATAATTGCGCTCCATCGGCGCGGAGACGAATCTGTTTCGGAGGGTGAGTGTGCCGATTCGAAGCGGCTGGGCGAACGAGGGGAGTGTACCCACGGTTGTTCCTCTCATGCTGCGATCGATTGCGCAACAACGAGTTCGGTGAGATGTCGACGCATTCTGTCTCGATCGGGGATCGCCCCGGTCAGGAGGGTGAACGTGTCTGCGGCCTGGGCGACGAGCATCCGTCCGCCGTCGAGGACCGGGGATCGAGCAGCGCGTGCTGCGGAGATGAGCTCGGTCTGCATCGGTCGGTAGACGATGTCCGCCACCCAGATGGACGCGCGCAAAGCCGCCGTCGTGAACGGGGTGCCTGGATGGCCGGTCATGCCGATCGGAGAGGCGTTGACAACGCCGTGCGATGTGGCGAGAACCGATTCGATCGCGTCGGGTGTGAACGGCGTTGCCGTCGCCGTCGTTACGGACTGCGAGAGACGGTCGCACAGCTCCTGCGAACGGTTGCGGTCGACATCGCAGATACGGAGGTCCGTCACTCCTGCGGCCGCAAGAGCGAATGCGACGGCAGAGCCGGCCCCGCCTGCTCCGATCAGTGCCACGCGGCCCAGCTCGGCTCCCGGGAGTCCGGTACGCAGCGCGGACATGAATCCTGTGTGGTCCGTGTTGAATCCGATGGATTTGCCGTCACGCACGGCGATGGTGTTGACGGCACCGAGCATCCGGGCATCGTCGGACAACTCGTCCAACGAATCGATGATCGTTTGCTTGAACGGGTGGGTGACGTTGAATCCGGTGTAGCCGGCCGAGATCGCCTCGTGCAGAGGGCGGCCCGGATCCGCCTGCATGTCGAGTTCGATCAGTTCGTAGCTGTAGTCATCGAGGCCGAGACGGGAGGCCTCGCGGTTGTGCAGGTCGGGCGAGAGCGATGTCGAAATCGCGCTGCCGATCAGTCCGATGTGATGGTGCGTGTTCGTGGACACGGTGAGCCCTTCGATTGTGTCGAATCCGAAACTGCGCGAGAGGAATTCCGGGTCAGGCGGAGTTGTCCGCGAGCAGCTTGGCAGGCTTTCCTGCCTGCGCCTGCTTAGTGGCTTTCTCGCCGAGCTCCTCGGTGGGAGTGCGGAAGGTTTCGGGTCCGGTCAGAACCGCGACAGCAGCCAGAGCGGCGAAGCCCATGCACATCCAGGCGACCGGTCCCCAGTTGCTGGTGTCGCCGGAGGTGATCGACTGAGCGATGGCGGGGGTGAAGCCGGCGGCGAGAAGGCCGAGCATGAGACTCACCGCCATACCGGTGTAGCGAACCTTGGCGGGAAACTGCTCGGGAAAGTATGCCGGGTAGATGCCGTTGGGCATGGCGTAGAAGACGCCGATCAGAACGATGCCCGCAGCGAAAACCATTGGTACGCTGCCGGTGCCGATGGCATGGAAGAACGCGAACACCATGGCACCTACGCCGAGGACGCCGACGACGAAGACCGGTTTGCGTCCGATGCGGTCGGCAAGGATGCCGTAGAGCGGCTGGGTGAGGACGGCGACAAAATTTGCGGACGCGATGGCGAGCAGCATCGTGGTGCGCTCGAAACCGACGACGTTCACCGCGTAGGCGAGAGCGAAGACATTGACGATCGTGTTGATCATCGCGAAGCTGGCGCTGAGGCTGATGCGGATGACCGTGCGCCAGTGGGATCGGAACATCTCGACGACGGGGACGCCTGCGGTCTCGTCCTGCTCCTTGAGTTCCTCGAAAACCTCGGGCTCGTCGAGGCTGCGACGCAGCCAGATCGCGACGGCTGTGACGATGATGCTGAGCAGGAACGGTATACGCCATCCCCAGGAGTAGAGGTCTTCGTCGGGTAGCGCTGCGACGGGGATGAACACCAGGCTCGAGATGACGATGCCGAACATGATGCCGCTCATCGTGAACGAGGTGAAGAATGCGCGACGGTGGGATGGTGCGTGTTCGAGCGTCAATGCAGAGGATCCGGGTGACTCGCCGCCGGCGGACAGGCCCTGCAGCAGTCGCAGAATGACGAGGATGATCGGTGCTGCGATTCCGATGGTGTCGTATGTAGGGAGGCAGCCGACGAGGACCGTAGCGATGCCCATCATGAGCAGACAGCCCAGCAACGCGTTCTTTCGGCCGTAGCGATCACCGAGGTGGCCCCACAGAACTGCTCCGAGGGGTCGTGCGATGTAGGCGACGCCGAGGGTGCCGATCGACAGCAGGGTGGCGGTCGGTCCTCCGCCGGTGAAGAAGATGGCGGGGAAGACGAGCGCGGCAGCGGAGCCGTAGATGAAGAAGTCGTAGTACTCAAGGGCGCTTCCGAGAAAACCTGAGGCCGCCGCACGCCGCGCATTCCTGTTCGGATGGGCGGTGGCAGAAGTGGATTTGCTTGCCATGACAGTTCCTTGTCTCTCACGCTGCACGTGGCGGCGACGGTGATGGTCGGGGCTCGCTGGGAAGCCTGTCGATATGACGTGGTTCACAACTCGCTACTGCAAACGAGCGTGTCACGCTCGACTATGCCGCGTCCAACACTAAAAAGATCTGAGATAAAGACTGAATCAGTCTTGAAATGGGGTAGGCAAGATTTCCTCCGCGATACGTAGGGCGACCGCCATGGCGGGGCTCGGTGGCGCGCTGGACCACGCAATTGCGTGTGGCATGTAGACCGGCTCACCGGTGAGCGGGACGAACACGGTGCCCGGTGGAAGAATTTCCGCAATACCGTCCGACATCAGAGCGACGCCTACTCCCGCGGCGACGAGCATCAAGATCATGTACGGGTCGGTGATCTCCTGAACGATCTGTGGCCTGAAGCCGGCGTCCAGGCAGGCACGCATGGCAATTTCCTGCAGTGAAGATCCAGCGGAGATCGGTGTGGTGACGAATCCGTCGTCGGACAGGTCGCGTAGATCGATTTTCGACTCACCGGCCAGCCGGTGATCGGATGGCAGTACCGCGCCGAACGGTTCACGTCGGATGAGTCGAGTGGTGACGGACGGTGACGTCACGGGCAGGCCGACGAAGGCCAGGTCGAGAGCTCCACTTTCGATCTGGTTCACCGCGTCACGGGTCATGATCCGCCCGACGAGCGTCAGTTCGATATCTGGATGGCGCTGGCGAAGCGTTCGGGTGAGCGGCGGCAGTGCGCGATGGTTGAGAACGCCGGTGAACCCGATCCTGATTCTTCCGTACACGCCTCCCTCGGATGCGCGCGTCGCGTGCCGAGCGGTTTCGATACCCTCGAGGACTCGGTGTGCGTGCGGGAGAAACGCGTGTCCAGCAGCAGTCAGCTCCACGCTTCGTGTGCTTCGGTCGAACAGGCTCGTTCCGAGATCCTTTTCGAGTTTGCGGATTGTCTGACTCAATGGAGATTGAGCCATCCGTAGTCGTTGTGCGGCACGGCCGAAGTGAAGTTCTTCGGCAACGGCAACGAATGATTCGAGCCAGCGAATTTCCATGAAACTTCTCCGGTCGTCAGGGCTGAAAGTCGACCACTGTGCTTCAGGTCATATAGTCCGTTGAGAATACAGTGAATCACATTTTATGTGTCGAATTTACATAGAGAATGTGGTGTTGCCACTCGATCGAAGGAGCTCACGCCATGACTACCTACCCTGCCGATGCGACTGCGCTGATCACGGGCGGTGCCAGCGGAATCGGGGCAGCCTGCGCGAAACGATTGACGGACTCGGGGGTTCGGGTGATCACCGCCGATATTCTCGGTGGCGACGAACTGGTCGATGTATCCGACGCATATGCCGTGGACGCGCTACGAAGCAAGGTCGGACGGGTGGACATCCTGATCAACAGCGCCGGTGTGGTCGGGCCGTCGGCTCCTCTCGTCGATGTGGAACTGGATCAGTGGCAACGAACGTTCCGCATCAACGTCGATGGCACCTTCTTGATGTGCAAGGCGTTCGTTCCTGCCATGGTGGACAACGGTTGGGGACGGATCATCAACCTCGCCAGCATCGCAGCCAAAGACGGGAACCCGCTCCAAAGCGCTTACTCCGCGTCGAAGGCTGCTGTGATCGCACTGACGAAATCTTTGGGTAAGGAGATAGCCACCACCGGCGTACTCGCCAACGTGGTTGCGCCTGCCGCAGTATCGAGTCCGATGAACGCGGGTACCGACCCAGCGATTCTCGCGCGATCGCAAAGTCTGACGCCCATGGCTCGAATGGGCCTTCCGACGGAGATAGCCGAACTCGTTGCGTGGTTGGCGTCTAACGAACTCAGCTTCTCCACCGGTGCGGTCTATGACATCAGCGGTGGACGCGCGTCCTACTGAGGTTGTGAGCGGTCAATTGTTCGATCCCGCGAGGAGGCTCTACATAGCTGTCATGTCCATGGCATTCGTGATCGGTTGTCCCAGTAACCTTCCGAGTCTTCCGCAAGTTTCAGATCGCTCGCTGTGATCAGTTCGCGGTCGATCAACAGCGCGGCGATGTTCTGCTCGAGTTGAGTCACAGTTGCCGCGCCGGAGAGCACGACATCGGCCCACGGTTGCGCGAGTGCAATCGCCAGTGCGACTGCGTCACGGCCGACCCCGGCGGAATCCGCGACCCTGGCGAGTGGGGAATCTTCTGCCACCAGTCGGCCGTTGGCCATCGCCTCTTTGACGACGACGAACCAGCCGGCTTCGTGTGCGCGTGCCAGGGCCGGGCCGACCGACGGCTCGAGGGGGTTCCACGTCGACTGCACCGAGCTGAACACCTCGATCTCCAGTGCAGCAGCCACCACGTCGGCTTGATGTGGTCCGCTGGTGCTGATGCCGATTCGGGTACCACCCTCGGCTATGGCACGTAGGTCGTCGAGCAGGGCAGTGTCGCTCAGGGCTGGACTGTCCGGGGTGACGCTGTGGATCAGGTAGTGGTCCGGTGCACCGCCGAGGTCGCGCAGAGTCTGCGGCCACTGCTCGGCCAAGCGGGCAACCGAGTGCTCTTTCACTTCGTGCACCTCGGCACCCCGCTGGAAATCGGCGACGTAGGCGTAGCCCCATTTCGAGCCGATCGTAAGGTGCTCGCGCCGATTCGGATACCGAGACAACCAGCTGCCGAGGAACCGCTCGGCCAAGCCGTAGGACCGAGCGGCGTCGAAGTGTCGAACTCCGCTCTCCCACGCGGCGTCGAGTACCGAGTGGCACAGTTGTTCCAGGGCTGCCGGATCGAATCGGCCGTCCACAGCTTTCGAGTGCCCGATCGTCAGGTACTCGGGACGTCCGAGTGCGGCAAGGCCGAGGCCGAGTTGCGTCATGTCGTCAGTACTTTCGTTGTGTCCGTGCCGGAAACAGCCACCATATCCGTGATCGGACAGGGCCCACGTGGTCGATGCCAGATGTTGCGAGACGGCTGTATGCCGCTGAGACTGGAAGTCCAGGCCCAATCGGGTGTGCGCTTGTAGAACGACTACGAAGGAGAGAGCTGTTGACCGACTTTGCAGGTAAACCGTTGATCGGTGAGATTCGACTGGCACGTGTGCGTGCCGGATTGAGTTGGGCCGCTTTGGCAGAAGCCATCGACATGCCGGTGGCCTGGACGGTGTCGGCACTCTACGGACAGCATCCTCTGAGCGTTGCTCATGCCGATGTGCTCGCCGAGAAGCTCGGGATGCCCGAGGGCTCGTTGTTCGAGCTGACCCTCGCTCCTTATCGCGGATCACTCGACATC
The DNA here is from genome assembly GCF_002259485.1 of Rhodococcus sp. 14-1411-2a. GTDB lineage: Bacteria > Actinomycetota > Actinomycetes > Mycobacteriales > Mycobacteriaceae > Rhodococcoides. The sequence goes on along the minus strand of NZ_NPGA01000008.1, from coordinate 210,847 downwards.
TCCTCGGACCCCACGGTCTACCGATTCCACGAGGCGTTGGAAGTGTACGGACCCGCGCTCAAGGAACTGATCGCCGAGGAATTCGGCGACGGCATCATGAGTGCCATCAACTTCACGATGAACATCGAGCGACGCCCACACGAGGACGGAGATCGCGTCGTGGTGACGTTCGACGGGAAGTTCCTCGACTATCGATGGACCGAATAGGCCGAAAATCTACAGCCAGGTGGCCGATTCGGAAGACGGGCCGGCCAATGCGCGTCGCATCCAGCCGTACACCCGCTCGTCGTTGAGCAACGTGAAGTGATGCGCGCTGTTGATCGCCAGACCGTCATCCGGACGAAGTCCTATGTCGCGCAATTTGTTCCGGCCGCCGGCGCTGTCGGTACGGACGAGGCCGTCGCCGACGAAGATCCCTACCGGGTGTCGAGGGTTTCCGGTGACGACCGCGGAGGCGTGATGATGCCGAACCCCCTCCGGAACCGAGATGTCCGCGGCTGCTCCGACGTCGAATCCGTCGGCGTAGCTGGGATGTCCCTCTGCCTCGGTGATCGATCCGTGGACCAGGTCGCGGATTCCGGCGCTGCGACGCGCCAGGAGGTTCGCGAACGGCCGGGTCTCGGGCGCGAGGGCCAGAGCCGCGACGGCGAGATGTACGCCGTGTGCGAGTGGCGCACCCAGATGCGGTGTCCCCAGGGTGAATACGTCCGTCAACAGGTCCACCCACCGGCGGCCGGTCTCGGCAGCATGATGAGCTGCGCTGCGCGAGACCAGGCCTCCCATGGAATGGCCGACCAACGTGATTCGGTGCACCCTGACAGGCCATGCCGTCACGAGCTTTTCCAGTAGGTCCGACAGTTCGGCACCGTTCGCGGCGATGCGACGTCCGGTGTTGTAACGCAAGAAGATCGAGGTGGTGTCGGCTTCGGAATCCAGCCGCTCCCCGTACGTGGGCCGCCCACCGAGCCGCCACGCGGACTCGGTCTCGACGAGCCCGTGCAGGAACAGCACCAGGTGCGCTCCAGCGTCGGGGAACGCCGCAGCCAGAGCGCGGTACTTCGGGAGCACCGGGCGTCCGTCGACGCGTATCGACATCGGATAGGCGAGGACCCGGGCGGTCTGCTCCATGTCGTCGCCGATCAGGCCGTGCAGCACAGCGATGGTCTGGGCCCCGAGGACAGTGTGCGACGGCGACGGGCGATGGTCGTCCTCCGTCGCTTCGTCGCCGTCGGTCAAGGCACCGACAGCCTTGGCTGCGCCGCGGCACGCGGCCACGATGCTCGAGTAGGTGCCCGCGGCGATCGCGTCGTGCATCAGCTGTGTCGGTAGAACGGCGGGACCGACGCCGAGCCGTACGGCAGCGAAGGTTCGTCGCGCGATTGCGGAGTGAACTGCGCGAACACCACTTGCGGCCGACGCCAGTTCTCGAAGGGCGAGCTCGCCGAGTTCGCCCAACTCCTGTGTGCGCTGAGTTTTCGTCCCCACCGTTTCCAGTGTACGTATGTCCACTGAACCTGTCGGATCAGTCTCGGCGACCGACCACCGGGTTCAGTTCCGAGGCCGCGAGGCCACCGGGTTCCACGCCGGGTAAGAATTCGCGCCAGGTGCCGCTGATCAGCGTGGGCGAGTCCACAACCCGAGCCCCGTCGGCGAAGTAGGTGGTGGCCAAAGCGCGGCGCGGCTGGGTCGTCCGGTTCGGCCCCGCAGTGTGGAAGCACAGCGCGGAATGGAAGGACACGTCGCCGACCGCGAACGGCTCGGACTCCACCGCAACGCCGCGGTCGACGAAGCGATGAGCGACGGCCTCGTCGTACGACGTGCCGACCTTGTCGAACTCCAGGTCCGCGACCTCGTTCAGTACCTCTCGGCCACGAGCGAACGACAGCGGACCCATGCGGCCGGGGATCGCCGACATCGGCATCCACGCGGTGACCGCCTGCGTGGTCTGCAGCGGGAAATGCTCCGCGTCGTGGTGCCACGGTGTGCGGCCGCAGCCGGGCTCCTTGGACAGCGCGTTGTCGTGGTAGAGCCGCACGGCCGGTTCACCCAACAGCGCCGCCGCCAGCCCTCCGATCCGGGGCGACAGCGCCACCGCGCGCATCAGGTCGTCGTGCAACCACATCTGCTCGAGCGCGGTGAATCGGCCGGAAACGTTCTCGCCGTGCTCGGCGCGCAGTAGCTCCTCGAGGCGTTCAGCGAGGCGTCGAACGACGGCAGGCGACAGCACCGCGGGCAGCCGTACGAAGGCATCGCGAGTGAAGGCTTCGACCGCTGCAGGGAAGAGGTCGTACGGCTCGGCAAGCTCACGCTCGACTTGCTCGTCCGTGGCCGCGTCGACGTCGGGTAGGCCCGGCCCGGCGACCAATTCGGCGGGTGCGGTGTCGTTGGCGGCCAGCGTGACGTACCAGTCCCACCAGTCCTGATCGTTGCCGGCCCAGTCCTGATCGATGCCGCCGTCGCGGTTCTGCTCGGGGAGGCGTTCGTTGGTCGACGGGTTCACAGCCACAGCAGCGCCGCCTCTTGGGAGAAGGTGTAGGAACCGGACTTGTCGCGGCAGGAGGCGAGGTAGTCGCCCAGCACCGGTGCCGCCTCCAGCTCGTCGAGCGACACGGAGTCGTCGAAGGCGCAGCGCTGCAGAAAGCCTTCGGCGACAGCGCGATCCGATGTTCCGGTGGTGTACGTGACGCGCTGGTCGCGCACGTCCGCGCCGGCTCGAATCAGTGCTTCGCGCACCTGCTCGGCCGTCGTGTACGGCGTTGCTTCGCGCACGCCGGCGCGGAAGGCGTCGTAGAACGCAAGGTAGTGGGAGGACGCCGTGGCTTGCGCGACCAGGCCGAGGCCGCCGGGGGCCAGCGCAGCCACGAACCGTTCGGCCGCGCTGTCCAACTCGGCCGGCGGGAGGGCGTACAGCGCGTGGGTGGCCCACACAATGTCGTACCCGGTCCGATCGGCGGGTAGGTCCTGCAGGGTCATCACCAAGTCCTCCCGAGGCACGAACGGAGCACCGAGCGCACCACGCGCCTCGGCCACCGAGAACGCAGACGGGTCGAGCAGGTCGTAGGCCAGCTCGGGCACCGCCGACAGATCGGTGTAGCGGCGCAGTGCGGTGGGGAACTTGCCGCTGCCGCAGGCCACGTCGAGGAGCGACCAGCCCTCGTGCGCGTGCTCGGCGAGCAGGGCGGGCCAATTGGCTGCCAATGCGAGCTGGTGATAGTCCTCGGTGGCCAGGGCGTAGAACGCTTCCATGCCCCTGCGTCCGGCCTCGCTCCAGTGCTCGAGACTGCGATCGGCTGTGTCTCCGCTGCTCACGCGATTCCTCCTAGGAAGCCGACCTCGATGCACCGGATGGGGCGTCGTGGTTGACTCGGTCCAATGTCCAACATAGCTCCGACTTCGTCGACCGACACCGCGGCCGTGCTCCTCGACGGGTTGCGGGCGGCGCGGCGTGGCGCGGCGGCCCTCGCCGGTCTCGACCCCGGCTCCTACGCTCGCGGGCATGCCGCCTTCGAGTTCCTCTCCGACCAGCGCGGCCTCATCGCCGAGCACCTGTCCGGGCGGCTGGCCAGGGTGGGGGATGGACCGATCTCGGTGCTGTCGGTGGGCTGCGGTGACGGTTCGCTGGACGTCCGCCTCGCCGCGGGGCTGATGCAGCAGGTGCCCGGCCGACCGGTGCGATACGTCGGCATCGACCCCTGGCCCGGGAGCGCGACGTTGTTCGCCGCCAAGATGGCCGCCCTGACGGCCGACGAGCTCGACGCCGACGCGTACGTCGCGTCGTTCGACGACGTCCCGGTGGACGAGACTTTCGACGTCGTGATGTTCGTGCACTCGATGTACTACGTCGCCGACGTGGGGGCAACCCTGCGCGGCGCGCTCGACCTGCTGCGGCCCGGCGGCGAACTGTGGGTGGCCGTTGCACCGTCGGCCGCGCTCAACGCTCTGGTCGGTGTGCTCGCCCCTCCGCTCGAGGGCCACCGGCAGTGGTTCAGTGCCGACGTCGACAAAGCGTTCGTGGACAACGGGATTGCTCTCGACGACTCGGTCACGCTGGACGCGATGGTCGACCTCTCCACCGCGATCGACGAGGTGCTGGACTTCGCGGTGCAGGCCCGGCTGACCCCGGAGCTGCGCGGGCCCGTGCGGGCCTACCTCGACGCGGTCTCGGTGCCGGGTGCCGATGGCAGGCCTCGGGTGCCGCACCCGGTCGACGTGTTCGCCGCGACCCGTCGTTGAGAGATCGTCGCCGCGGATCAGCTCCCCGGACCCGGATATCCGACGCCGATCGGAGGCACATATCCGGAACTGGGGAGCCGATGCTCGGGGTGTCGACGACAGGCAGCGTCACTCGCCGGGGAAGCCTCCGGCCCGTCCGAGTAGGGCCGGCACCTCTTTGCCCAGTGCACTCCCGAGCCACGCCGCGGCATCGACCAGAACCTGTTGGTGCACACAGGTTTCGACTCCGGATCGATCGAGTGCATAGATCAGGTCCTCGGACGCTATGTTGCCCGTTGCCGCGGGGGCGAACGGGCAACCCCCGAAGCCGCCGATACTGGCATCCAGCGCTCGCGCACCCGTCTCGAGAGCAGTCAACGCATTGGCGTAGCCCGTGTTCCGCGTGTTGTGGAAGTGCCAGCGCTGTGGGATTCCCGGTGCTCGTTCACTCGCAATATCGGCCAAGACGCGGACCTGTGCCGGCACGCCGACGCCGATGGTGTCCGCCAAGGCGATTTCCGACGGTCGGTCGTCGGAGAACTGCGCGAGAATCTCGCCCACGTAACGAGGATCGACTTCTCCGCTGAACGGACAACCGAACGCCGCCGCGATGGTGACGGTGGTGGCCAAGCCCGCGGATCCGGCGTCTCGAATGACATCGCGCGCAGTCGACACTGCTTCTGCGACAGAGCAATTCTGATTTCGCCGGCTGAACTCCTCGGATGCGACGACCACCACGTTGACCTCGTCCACGCGTGCGTCGATCGCTCTGTCGAGTCCGCGGCGATTCAACACGAGGCCGATGTAGGAGACGTCGTCGCGTCGTTCGATCCCGGCCATCACCTCCTCGGCCCCGGCCATCTGTGGCACCCGGCGAGGGTTCACGAAGCTGACCGCTTCGATTCGCCTCGCTCCCGCTGCAACGCTTCGGGCGATCAACTCGATCTTCTGATCCACCGACAATGCAGTCTTCTCGTTCTGCAATCCATCACGCGGGCCCACCTCGACAAGTTGCACAGACGTCATCCCACGATCCTTCTCCCCGCTCTCGTTGTATGCAACACCTGTGTTTCTTTCGGAGAAAATTTGCGATTCTCGTGGACAGGAGGTGGGGATGGTCCTAAGTTGTGAACAACCAGCCCATCTTCGATCGGAGGCCTTCAGTGGCCAGAGCCGTGGATCGTGTGTATTCCCACCTCCGGGAGGGGATCATTGCGGGCACGTACGCGCCCGGTGCCAGGCTGGGTGAGGTCGATATCGCCGAGCTGACCGAGACCAGTCGGACGCCCGTTCGTGAGGCCCTGCGGCAGCTGGAGATGGAAGGGCTCGTCGAGGTGGTTCCGCATCGCGGAGCCCGTGTGTACACCTGGACTGCAGACGATCTCGAGGAGATCTACGACCTGCGTATGACGCTGGAGGCCATGGCTGCCGCTCGCGCTGCTCGTCGTATCGAGGAGAAAGACCTCGACCGGCTGAGCGAACTCTGCGATCTCATGGAATCGTCGGCGGCCGGAGACGCCGGCCAGAGGCTCGACCTGATGGCGCAGTTGAACGACGAGTTCCATGCCATCGTGCGTACCGCCGCCGCCAGCACGCGCCTGCTGACGATGTTGAGCGCGGTCATCCAACTCCCCCTCGTGATGCGCACCTTTCACCGCTACTCGCCTGCCGATCTCTCCCGCAGCCACGCACACCATCGAGATCTGGTGGCCGCGTTGAGAAGCGGAGACGAGATCTGGGCCGACTCGGTCATGCGGGCGCACGTCCGCGCAGCGAAACACGTTCTACTGCAATCTCTCACGCCCGACGAAGCCAAGGAGTCCGAATGAGCGAGGCCGCAACAGGGCCGTTGTCAGACCTACGAGTAGTCGAGATGGGTCAGTTGTTGGCAGGACCGTTCTGCGGACAACTCCTCGCAGATTTCGGAGCCGAGGTGATCAAGCTGGAGCCGCCGGGCAAGGGTGACCCGATGCGGCAATGGGGTCGGGAAAAACCCCACGGCAAGTCGCTGTGGTGGCCGGTGGTGGCGCGGAACAAGAAGTCGGTGACATGCAACCTCCGCACCGAAGAAGGACAAGCGTTGGCGCGCAACATCATCGGTAAGTCGGACATCGTCGTCGAGAACTTTCGCCCCGGCACTCTCGAGCGATGGGGGCTAGGGTACGAGGATCTGCGCACACTGGACCCACGCCTGATCATGGCCAGAGTCACCGGCTACGGCCAGGACGGGCCCTACTCTCCCCGCGCCGGGTTCGGCTCGATCGGTGAGGCGATGGGCGGAATCAGATACGTGACGGGTAATCCGGATCTGCCACCCTCTCGGGCCGGAATCTCGCTCGGCGACTCCCTGGCCGCGGTGTTCGCGACGATCGGCGTCCTCACGGCCGTGCACCACAGGGAGCGAACGGGGCGTGGGCAACTGGTGGATTCGGCGATCTACGAGGCCGTGCTCGCGATGATGGAATCATTGCTCCCGGAATACGAGATCGGCGGCTACCAGCGCGAACGCACCGGATCGGTGCTGCCGAACATCGCGCCGAGCAACGTCTACCCCACGAGGGGTGGCGAGATGATTCTGGTTGCCGCGAACCAGGATTCGGTGTACGCCCGTTTGGTCACCGCAATGGGGCGGGCCGATCTCGTATCCGATCCCCGGTACGTCGACCACGCGTCACGCGGGGTGAACATGGACGAACTGGACGACGTCATCTCGGCATGGACCGCAGATCTGGGAACCGACGAGGTTCTCGACATCCTCCACGAGGCCGGTGTTCCCGCCGGCCGCATCTACACCGCTCGCGATATGTTCGACGATCCGCATTTCGCGGCCCGCGACGCCATCGTGCGCCTGGCCCATCCCGATTTCGGCGAAATCCCGATGGCGGGCGTCGTGCCAAAGCTCAGCGACAGCCCCGGAGCCGTCCGGCATGCAGGACCTGAACTGGGAGAACACAACTCGGACATCTATGGATCGCTCCTCGGTCTCACCGAGGCCGAACGGGCTGCGCTCGTCGACCGCGGCATCATCTGAGCTCGACCGCATCGTCCTCACTCACCGCACCGCACACCACCGGAGATCATCATGCGCTATCGACTCGGAGTCGACGTCGGCGGAACTTTCACCGACGTTCTGCTTCTCGAAGAAACGACCGGTACCACCTACAGAGCCAAGACTCCGTCGACGCCGGCCGATCAGTCCGTCGGGGTGTTGAACGGCATCGACAAAGTGTGCTCGAAGGCCGGCATCGAACCGTCGGAGATCGATCAGGTGCTCCACGGCACCACGGTGGCGACCAACGCCATCCTGCAGGGCCGGGGAGCGCGCGTCGGACTCGTCACCACGGACGGGTTCAGGCAGGTCCTGCAGATCGCCAGATCGTACGTACCGGGAGGGTTGGCGGGATGGATCATCTGGCCGAAGCCCGAACCGCTTGCAGCGCTGGAGAACACCGTCGAGGTCGTGGGTCGTCTGGCGGCGGACGGCTCCGAGGTGACGGCGCTCGACGAGAACCAGGCGCGGGGTCAGTTGCGTCGCCTCGCCGGTGCCGGTATCGAAGCGCTGACGATCTCGCTCATCAACTCCTATGCGAACGACGCACACGAGAAGAAGATCGCCGAGTGGGCTGCCGACGAGCTCCCGGGCATTCCGATCTCCATCTCCAGTCAGGTCCTGCCCGAGATGCGGGAGTACGAGCGGACCCTGACCACCGTGGCCAACAGCTACGTTCAGCCCGAGGTGTCGCGTTACGTACGCAATCTCGACAACTCGTTGCAGGACAGGGGGATCAAGGCTCCGCTGTCGATCCTACGAAGTGACGGCGGACTGGTGCAGTCGGCGAAGGCATCGGAGGCGCCGGTGTCGTTGCTGTTGTCGGGTCCGGCGGGTGGGGTTACCGGGGCCGTGTGGTTCGCCGAGCAAGCCGGTTTCTCCGACTTTCTCACCTTCGACATGGGCGGGACGTCCACAGACGTCGCCCTCGTGCTCGGTGGGCAACCACGTATCGGCCGTGAGACCAAGGTCGGCGACCTCGCCGTCCGCGCGACGAGCGTGGACGTGCGAACGGTCGGTGCCGGTGGCGGTTCCATCGCGCACGTGCCCGAGTTGACGCGAGCATTGAGGGTCGGGCCGCAATCGGCCGGGGCCGACCCCGGGCCTGCCGCCTACGGAAAAGGCGGAACCGACCCGACGGTGACCGACGCGAACGTCGTTCTCGGTTACCTCCCGGCCTCCTTGGCGGGCGGGGAGGTAGATCTCGACGCCGACGCGAGTCGCACCGCGGTGGCGACGATCGCCGAGGCCATCGGCTTGGCCGGTCCGGAGGAAGCCGCATCCGGAATTGTCGACATCGTCAACGAGAACATGTTCGGCGCACTGCGATTGGTCAGTGTGCAGCAGGGCTACGACCCTCGCGATTTCGCACTCGTCTCGTTCGGCGGTGCCGGGCCGCTGCACGCCAACGCGCTGGGTCGACTGACCGGGTCGTGGCCGGTGATCGTCCCGCCGTCGCCCGGGGTCCTCTGCGCGTACGGCGACGCCACGACGTGTCTTCGGGACGAGGCTGCGCGCACCATGGTTCGTGCCTTCTCCGACATCGACGACGCCGAGTTGCGCACAGCTCTTGCCGAATTGGCCGATGCGGCGTCGGAAAGGCTCTCGTCCGAGGGCGTGCCAGCAGACCAGCAGACCGCTACCTATCAGGTGGACCTGCGCTATCAGGGTCAGGGTTTCGAGATTCCCGTCGACCTCGACGCGTCCGCCCTCGATTCGGGGGAGCTGTTGTCGACTCTCGGCTCTGCCTTCGACGCCGAACACCAGCGACTGTTCTCGTTCCTGCTCAAGAACGAACGCGAGGTCATCAACCTCCGAGTCACGGTCAGTGGTCCACGCCCCGAGGTGGCGTTCCAGCCGTTGGAGGACGGTGGCGACGATCCATCCGCGGCGCTGATCACCACGAACGACGTCTGGATGGACGGGCAGTACGCAAAGGCAGGCATCTACGACCGCTCGAAACTGTTGGCAGGCAACGTCGTGACGGGTCCGGCAGTGATCACGGAGATGGACTCCACCACGCTGGTGCTGTCCGGACACACGGCCACGGTCCACCGCAGTGCATGCCTTCTCATCAACCCCGTCGGCACCGACGACACCCATCGCACCACTCGACTGCAGGAGAGCTGATGGCCACCATCATCGAGACCTCGAAGACCCCGTTCACCACGGTTCCCGTCGACCCGATCACGCTCGACATCATCGAGAACGCCCTGCGAAACGCCCGTGCCGAGATGGACGAGGTCCTCTTCAGGACGGCACTGTCGCCGGGTATCCGCGAACAGCACGACGAATTTCCCCTCATCGCCGATCCGAGCGGCAAAATGGTGGTCGGGCAGTTCGGCCTGTCCGTTCCCGACTTCCTCGACAACTTCTCCGGCACCGTCGGCGAGGGCGACATCCTGCTCACCTCCGATCCTTACGCGTGTGGTGCTGCCATCAGTCACGCCAACGACTGGCTGATCGTGTTGCCCATCTTCCACAGCGGACGGGTCGTCGGTTGGTCGTCGATGTTCGGGCACATGGCCGACGTCGGGGGTAAGACGCCGTCGTCCATGCCGACCGATGCACACACCATCTTCGAGGAGGGCGTCGTCATCCCGCCCTTCAAGCTCTACAGCGCAGGCGAATTGAACGAGACCGCCCTGGACATCATTCTCAACCAGGTGCGCAAGCCGGACTGGAACCGAGCAGACCTGAACGGACTGGTCGCAGCGTGCACCACCGCGTCGCGGCGCATCGTCGAACTCTGCGACCGGTTCGGCGTCGACGTGTATCTGTCGGCGCTCGACGCGTTGCTCGACAGGAACTATCAGGCCATGAAGGTGCTGCTCGCGATGCTGTTCGTCGACGGCGAGACCATCGAGTTCAGCGACTTCATCTGCGATGACGGATGTGGTTACGGCCCTTACGAACTGACCATCGAGCTGACCCGGCACGGGGAGAAGATCCACCTCGACTTCAGCAAGGCGGCACCGCAGGCCGTCGGGCCGATCAACTACTTCATCAACGAGAATCTCGTACGCATGTTCTTCGGCATCTACGTCATCACCGTGGCCGACCCGCAGATTCTGTGGAACGACGGCTTCTATCCGTTGATCGACGTGACCATTCCAGAGGACTCGTTCTGGAAGCCGCGCTATCCGGCTGCACTCAACGGCCGCAACCACGGAATCGGCCGTGTCTTCGACCTTTTCGGTGGGCTGCTGGGTAAGAACAACCCCGAGATTCTCAACGCCGCAGGCTTCTCGTCGTCGCCGCACTTCATGTACTCCGGTCACTACGACGGGGGCGCGCGGGACGGGGAGTGGTTCCAGCTGTACTCGATCGGATTCGGAGGTATCCCCGGTCGTCCGATGGGAGACGGGCCGGACGGTCACTCGCTGTGGCCGTCGTTCGTCAACATCCCCTGCGAGTACCTCGAGTCCTACTATCCGCTGCGTGTCGAGCGGTGGGAGACCGTCACCGACACCGGCGGGGCCGGGCTTCATCGCGGCGGCAACGGCGTCGACGTGGCGTACTACTTCGAGGAGCCGGGCACCATCGCCATTCACGACGACCGGTGGCTCACGTATCCGTGGGGTGTCAACGGCGGTAAACCCGGTGCGAGAGGGAAGAAGTGGATCGTCCGAGCATCGGGTGAGGTCGAGGTGTTGGCCAGCAAGATCCACGAGGTACCGGTGGGACGAGGCGACGTGCTGCACTTCGTCACGTGGGGCGGCGGCGGTTGGGGCGACCCGCTGAAGCGGGATCCCGAACTGGTCGGTCTCGAAGTTCGGCGGGGTCTGGTCAGTACCGAGGGTGCCCGCATCGGCTACGGAATCGTCTGCGATGCCGACGGTGTCGTCGATTCGTCCGCCTCCGAGGCCGCGCGCAGTGAGATGTCTGCCGCGCGCGGGGAGATCGCAGTGTTCGACAAGGGGCCGTCGATCGAGAAGATCCTCGAGCGGTGCGAGGCCGAAACCGGATTGCCCGCCCCGCGTCCGCCGGTGAACGTCCGTAAGGCAGTGCGCGCGTGAGCGACACGCTCGGGTCGTACCGGGAGTCGGGATTTGCCGGTGAGCTGGGCCCCGGCCGTAACCCGGCGGTTCTGGTGGTCGACATCGTCGCGGCCTACCTGGTGGACGGCTCGCCCCTGCGTGCCCCGGTGGAAGCGGCAGTAGAGGCTGCGGCACAGCTGGTTTCGGTCGCACGATCAGCCGGTGTTCCGGTTGTGTTCACCCGGGTCAGCTATCAGCCCGGCGGAACCGACGGCGGGCTCTTCACGACGAAGATTCCGGCTCTGACGGTCTTCGAGGAGGGCTCGGAACTGGGCGAATTTCCCGTCGACCCCCGTCCGATCGCCGGGGAGACCGTGGTGACCAAGCAGTATGCAAGTGCGTTCTTCGGTACCTCTCTGGCGGCCACTCTCACCGCCCGCGGCATGGACACGCTGTACATCTGTGGGTTGACCACCAGCGGCTGCATCCGTGCAAGCGCGACCGACGCACTGCAGCACGGTTTCCGTCCTCTGGTGGTGGCAGATGCGTGTGGTGATCGGGAGCCGGGCATGCACGAGTCGAACCTGCTCGACCTGCAGGCCAAATATGCGGACGTCATCGATCTCGCGCAGGCAATCGGCCAGTTCGGGTCGTCTTCTGGGTGACGGCTGTTCGAGCCACAGATGAAGATCAGCTCCTCGGATTCGAATACTCGACGCCGATCGGAGGCTGAGATCCGAAACGGGAGAGCCGATGTGGTGGGACGGTTCCGTCCTGCCAGGAAAATCCCGTCGGTTCGGACGAATCGATCCACCCATGGGGGGATAGTGGTTCCATGGACACGCTGAATCCCGATGTACCGGACGACGTCTTCGCGGACGTGTTGAAGCAGATCTCGCAGTTCGTGCGCTCACGTGTGGTTCCTCGTGAACTGGAGATCATGAACAACGATTCGATTCCGGACGATCTGCGACAGCAGGCCGCGGAGATGGGTCTGTTCGGCTACGCGATTCCGCAGGAGTGGGGCGGTGTGGGCCTGAATTTGATTCAGGACGTCGAGGTGGCCATGGAGCTCGGTTACACCTCGCTGTCGTTGCGATCGATGTTCGGCACCAACAACGGGATCGCCGGGCAGGTGCTCGTGGGGTTCGGTACCGAGGAGCAGAAGGCGACGTGGTTGCCGGGCATGGCAACCGGCGACGTCGTTGCGTCCTTCGCGCTGACCGAGGACGGGGCCGGGTCGAATCCAGCGGGGTTGAAGACGACGGCGACGGTCGAGGGCTCGGGTTGGGTGATCAACGGCAGCAAGCGCTACATCACCAATGCGCCGATCGCGAACATGTTCGTCGTCTTCGCCAAATTGGACCCGAAACCGCAGAGTGGCAACGGTATTGCAGTATTTCTGGTCCCTTCCGACACGGCCGGCATCGAGGTGGGCGTCAAGGACGCGAAGATGGGGCAGCAGGGCTCGGGCACTGCCGACGTGAACTTCACCGACGTGCGCGTCGAGGCCGATGCGTTGGTGGGCGGCAACGGCGACGCCGGAGTGGAGCCTGCGGAACGACCCAAGATCGATATCGGGTACAAGGCGGCTATGACGTCGTTGGCGCGGGGGCGGGTGCATATCGCGGCGTTGGCCGTCGGTCAGGCGCAGCGTGCCTTGGACGAGTCGGTGGCTCATGCCGCGTCGTCCACTCAGGGCGGGGAGCCGATCGGCAACTTCCAGTTGGTGCAGGCGATGATCGCCGATCAACAGGTCGGTGTCATGGCGGGCCGGGCGATGGTGCGTGAGGCGGCGCGGGCGTGGGTGCAGGAGACCGATCGCCGTATCGCGCCGTCTGCGGTGAAGCTGTTCTGCACCGAGATGGTCGGCCAGGTCGCCGATCTGGCTGTTCAGATTCACGGTGGTGCCGGGTACATGCGTGAGGTGCCGGTGGAGCGCATCTACCGTGATGTCCGGCTGCTTCGGTTGTACGAGGGGACCAGCGAGATTCAACGACTGATCGTCGGCGGCGGCCTGATCAGAGCCGAACAGAAGCGGACGTCGTGAACACAACCCCGCCGAACGGGCAGTATTGCGCTGATCTCGGGTGGCACACAGACGTCGGTGCCTAACGTGGACGGGGACGACGAAAGGACCAGCGCATGTCGCACTTCCCCGGCCTCTCCCACGTGGCCGTGACCGTATCCGATCTTGCCGCCAGCACCGAGTGGTACTCACGACTGTTCGATGCGTCCCCCGTACTCGACGAGGACGAAGAATCCGGCAACTATCACCACACCGTGTTCGCGCTCGACGGCGGAATGCTGTTCGGATTGCACACCCACGGCGACGCTCAGGTCTCCGGTGCCTTCGACGAGAAGAGAACGGGCGTGGACCACATCGCGTTCGGCTGCACACAGGACGACCTGGCGTCTTGGGTATCGACGCTCGACCGACTCGGCATCGCGCACAGCGGTATCGAACACGCACACTACGGTTCCGGAATCTCGTTCCGTGATCCCGACAACATTGCCCTCGAATTCTTCGCTGCGCCTGCCTGACCGCGCTGCCCGTCACATCTTCAGGTCCCGCAGAAGGTCCGAAATCCGGCGCTGAAGTTCGCAGGCGCGGGCAGGGCGTACTCGGACCGTTCGTCGCGGCGGTCGAACGGTGTCGTGACGACGTCGAGCAGACGCTGGACAGGCGCGAGATCGCCCTCGGTCGCGGACCTGAGTGCGGCGTCGACCAGATGGTTGCGGGGAATGTAGGCGGGGTTGACGCGATCCATCCCGTCGGCGATCGATGAATAGTCCTGTCCCCGCGCCGAAACCGCTGTCCGCCAACGCTCGAGCCACTCCGCGGACGCGTCCGGTGGAACGAGGGAGTCGAAGGGCGACGAGTCTCCGCGCAGGTTTTCGGCGAGGGCACGGAAGGTCAGGGTCCAGTCGGCGCGGTGGTCGGTGAGCAACCGATGCAGTTCGTCGACGAGCGCCGCGTCCGCGCCATCGTCTGCCAGGCCGAGCTTGAGGGCCATCGCGGCAGAGTAGTGCCGGCGGTAGCGTTCCCCGAACGTGTCCAGCACCGCGGTGAGAGCCGTGATGGCGGTATCGGGCGTCGAATCGACCAGGGGCAGTAGTGTTTCGCCGAACCTGGCCAGATTCCACCCGAGCACTGCGGGTTGATTGCCGTAGGCATAGCGTCCGCCGTGGTCGATGGAGCTGAACACCGTAGCCGGATCGTAGGAGTCGAGAAATGCGCACGGTCCGTAGTCGATGGTCTCCCCGGAGATCGTCGTGTTGTCGGTGTTCATTACACCGTGCACGAATCCGACCGACATCCACTGCGCGACAAGCGATGCCTGGGCTTCGACGACAGCCTCGAAGAAGGCGAGACAGCGCTCCTCGACCGGCAGCTCGAGCAGTTCCGGATAGTGGCGGGCTATCGCGTAGTCGGCGAGGGGCTGCGTGAGCCCCTCGCGCCGAGCCGCGAACTCGAAGGTGCCCACCCGCAGATGGCTCGACGCGACCCTGGCAAGCACTGCCCCGGGCTGCGGACCTCCTTCTCGCACCACCTGTTCACCGGTGGTGACGACGGCGAGCGAACGTGTGGTGGGAATGTGCAGCGCGTGCATCGCTGCGCTGATGAGGTACTCGCGCAGCATGGCGCCCACTACCGCTCTCCCGTCGCCCCCACGCGAGAACGGGGTAGCGCCGGACCCCTTGAGATGCAGATCGACTCGATGGCCCCGATCATCGCGCAGCTCGCCGAGCAGCAGTGCTCGGCCGTCCCCCAGCAGGGGAACGAAATTGCCGAACTGATGACCCGCGTACGCCATTGCCACAGTGGCGGATTCGGCCGGAGGAATCGACCCGGACAGCACACCGGCTGCCTCGGCCGTGCGCAGCGACGTCGGGTCGAGCGCGAGAGACCGAGCGAGGTCATCGTCGAGAATCAGCACCCGAGGAACCGGCGCGTGGGTGCCCTGCCACGGCACTGTCAGTCCAGGAACCTCGTCGGCGAAGGTCGTCTCGAACCCGAATGCGGGCAGGCCCGTGGTCGGTACCGTCGGTTGCGGCGAGGAGTCGGTCATGACAGAAGGATTACCACGAATCTCCGTACCCAACCCTGAGGGCACAGCATCGCGAACCTTTCAGGTGCCGAGTACCCGGCGGTTGTCCTCGAACAACTCGTGCACGGTGCCCGCATCGAAGCGGATGTGTACGCGCCCGTCGCCGTCTCCGGACACTCGCGCTCGCACCTCGTAGACCTCGGCGATCAGTTCCTCGGTCAGCACCTCCGCGGGTGTGCCGCCTGCGACGACCCTGCCGTCCTTGAGAACCAGGACCTCGTCGCAGAACATCGCCGCCAGGTTCAGGTCGTGGAGCGCGACGACGCTGGTGATCGGCAGGCGCGCAACGAGGGCCAACAGCTCGAGCTGGTGATGGATATCGAGATGGTTGGTGGGTTCGTCCAGCAACATCTCGCGGGGCTGTTGGGCGAGTGCGCGAGCGATGTGCGCCCGCTGCTGCTCACCACCGGAGAGCGTGCGCCACAATCGATCCGCTTTGTCGGTGAGTCCGGTCTGCGCGAGTGCATCGTCCACGGCGTCGTCGTCCAGGTCGCTTCCACCGAAAGCCCCGCGATGCGGGATGCGTCCCAGACGCACGACGTCTCCGACCGTCACGTCGACGTCCGTGTGCGCGTGCTGTCCGACGACCGCGACCGCGCGGGCGATGTGTCTGCGCTTGAGCGAACCGAGCTCCGCACCGTCGAGTTCGACGACACCAGCGGTGGGTGATGCGGCCCCGGCCATCAGGTGGAGCAGTGAGGACTTACCGGAACCGTTGGGGCCCAACAGTCCCACCATGCGACCGGGCCCCGGATGCAGGGTCACGCCGTCGACCACCAGGACGCCACCGCGCTTCCAGGACACGTTCGATGCGTGCAGTGTCATCGAATTCCCCTCCTTCGAGCCATGATCGCGATGAAGGCCGGAACGCCGACCAACGCCGTTCCGACGCCGACCGGAAGTGGGGTCGGCGCAAACGCGACCCGGGAGACGGCGTCGACCCACACCATGAAGATCGCGCCGATGACGGCAGTGGTGGGCACGAGGCGGCTGTGGTTGGGCCCTACCAACAGTCGCGCGGCGTGCGGAAGAATGAGGCCGACGAAACCGATCGCACCGGCGACGCTGACCAATGTCGCGGTGATCAGGGCGGTGCCGACGAGCAGAGCCAATCGGACCTTCTTGACGTCGAAGCCGAGCGAGGACGCCACCGAGTTGCCGAACGCGAACGCGTCGAGGACGTACGCGTAGTAACAACACACCACCGCGCCGATGCCGGCCACGGTCACACACAGCACGACGTCGTTCCATCGCACACCCTCGAACGAACCGAGCAGCCAGAACATCACGCCGCGCGTCTCGTCCGAGTCGGCGAACGCGAAGATCACGAAAGACGTCAGGGCCGAGAACAATTGAGTGGTTGCAACACCGGCGAGAATCACGCGATCGTTTCCGCTGCCGGACATTCGGGCGAGAAACAACACCAGGCCGAACGCGACGAGTGCACCGATGAACGCACCACCGGACAGCCCGAGCGCGGCCCCGCCGACACCGAGGACACCGACCACGACGGCACCCGTCGAGGCACCCGAGGAGACACCGAGCACGAACGGGTCCGCCAGGGGATTACGCAGAAGCGACTGCATGATGACGCCGCAGATGCCGAGTCCGACGCCACTTGCTGCAGCGACGAGCGCACGGGGGAGTCGCTCCTCCCAGATGATCGCGTTCTTCGATACCTTCACCGGGATGTCGGTGATGCCGAGATGGTTGAGCACCACGTCGCGCACGTTGACCAGCGAGATGTTCGCCGGCCCGAGGGTGATGGCGACGAGAACCGACACCACGCACAGCACGACCCCGCCCAGCAGGGCGAACACCCAACGCCACAGGCTGCGGGAGGTCTGCGATCGCTGGGCGGAGCGCCGACGGGTGATGGTCGCGGTCAGGACGACAGTCCCAGGTCTCGCAGTCCGGCCGACACCTTCTCGACACCGTCGACGGCCCGGATCGACGGGTTCATCTCCGCACCGTGCAAGGAGATGTAGCGCTTGTCTCGGACGGCGGCCATCGTGCTCGTGACGGGGTCGGACTCGAGGAATGCGATCTTGTCGGCGAGCAGGTCACCGGGAAAACGGTTGCGCGCCAGGTCTCCCAGTACCAGGACGGTCGGATCCCGATCCACCATGGTCTCCCAGCCGACGGCAGGCCAGTCGTCGTCGGTGTCGGCGAAGACGTTCGTCATACCGACCGTTCTGGCGAGTAGATCGGCCGATCCCCGTCCGCCTGCGATGTACGGACTCTTGGTGTCCGCGAACCAGAATGCCACGGAGACATCCGATTCGGCAGTGGTCGCGGTGGCGTCGGCCATGCGGGTCTTCAGTTCGTCGACGAACTCGGCACCGCGCTCGTTGACGTCGAAGATCGCCGCGAGTTCGGTGATCTCCTGGTACAGCGACTCCATCGTGAGCGGAGTCGTTCGGGTGTTGCCCCCGTTGACACTGCGACCGGCGTCGCAGTCGGTGGGTGAAAGATACGTGGCCGCACCGGTTTCGGAGAAGCGGGACCGCTGAGCGACGCCGCCTTGCTCGAAGTGGCGTCCGAACGATGCGGTGACGAGATCGGGTTCGGTATCGACCACGACCTCGTAGGTGGGGGCGTTGTCGGCCAGTCGGGGAACCGAGGCGTTCGCGTCGGCGAGGTTCTCGCGGACCGGATCGGTCCAGGACGCGGTGCCGACCATTCGGTCCTGCACGCCGAGCGAGAGGAGAATTTCGGTGGAGTTCTGATCCAGCGACACCACCCGCTGAGGTGCCGAGTCGAAGGTCACCGACTCTCCGCAGTTGTCGATCGTCAGAGGGTAGGTGGTCCCACCTGCGGTGGTGTCCGAGACCGCTTCGGGAACCTCCTCGGAGGCTCCGCACGCGACGAGCGATCCGACCAGGGCAGCAGCGGCGGCGAGGGTGCCTGCGCGGCGACGAACGTTGAGCACGTGGGATGTCCTTCGGGTTCCGACAGCAACGAGCCGCCGGGGATCACCCGACGGCGCAGCGCGCCCGAGGCGCGCATGAGCACAGGCTAACCTTTGGTTGGCGGTGATGGAAATCGTCGCCGCTGAGCCGTCGGTGAGAAACCGGTCCGCGCCGACGCTGTCCGCGACATAATCGGTGGTATGGCCGACTTCAACGAGATGATCATCGAGGAGTTCCGCAGTAACGGTGGACACGTGTCCACGGCTGGGTTCGGCGATTCCCTTGTCGTCGTGCACTCGATCGGTGCCAAGAGTGGCGAGATCCGGCTGAATCCGCTGATGGCGATTTCCCAGGAAGGCAGCTGGTTGATCGTCGGCTCGGCCGCAGGTTCACCCAAAGACCCCGCCTGGGTTCACAATCTGCGCGCACATCCTCGCGTCGACATCGAGGTTCCCCACGATGGGGGAGTACGGACCGTCGCAGTGGAGGCCTCGGAAGTCCCCGACGCCGAATGGGCCGACAGTTGGCAGAAGTTCCTCGACGCCTCCTCCGGATTCGCGAAATACGTCGAGACCGCCGAGGGCCGTCGATTCCCGATCTTCCGCCTCACTCCCACCTGATCTCCCGGGGCGAGTTTTCCGACTTCGACAAGCGTTGCGCCTGAACGACAATGGACCTGAAATGGCAATGGATCCGTCGCCAGGGGACGCGGCGCTCCGAGCTCGTCGAGATCTGATCAGCCGGAGGCGAGGGCCTTCTGTCGGTCGGCCACCCGGCCGGCTATGGCAGAAGCGAGATCGGCGACCTCTGCATCGAGTTCCTCGCGACTCCTGGTATCGGTTTCGTACAGGAAGTTCGTCGATCCCACTGTTGCACCGCAGTATTCGATGATGCCTCGCTCGATCTGCGTACGGAAAGCGGCATCGACGCCGTGGCGCTCGAAGCTGTCGGCATCGTCGCCGGCAAGGGCAACCAGGTGGACGGTGAGTCGGTCCAGCTTCTTGTCGAACCCGACTCCAGGGCTGTATTCGTACGCCCATCCGCTGACGAAGACGCGATCGATCCACCCTTTCAGTAGCGCGGGCATCGACCACCAGTACATCGGGAAGACCAGAACCAGGTGATCGGCGCGATCGATTCGTTCTTGTTCGACACGTACGTCCTCCGGTGTGGTTCCGTTGCCGCGGAACAGCTTCAGGTCTGCGTCCTCGAATCGAGGATCGAAGTTCTCGGCCGCCAGATCGGCCGTCTCGACGGTGTCGCCCGCGGTGCGGATCGCGTCCGATACGGATCGAGCGACGTGGTGGGTCAGGGAGTCGGGGTCGGAATGGGAGACTACGACAAGTGTGGTCATGGCTGATTCCTTCGGTGAGGAGAAGCGGCTATGTACCAAGAGTAGGTTACTATTCGTATATAGCGCAAGGAGGTGCCCGATGGCCCGGACGCGACTGTCTCGCTCCGACCGATACGACCAGTTGGTGGATGTCTCCTGGGCTCTCGTGCGGGCGGAAGGAGCCGACGCTCTGACGCTCGGCCGACTCGCTGAACACGCCGGCGTCGCAAAACCCGTGGTGTACAGCCACTTCGCCTCGCGTGCGGAACTCCTGGCCGCCCTGTTCACGGAATTCGACGACCGGCAAACGGTCATGCTCGAGGAATCCCTCCACGCCGCGCCCACCTCGTTGAACGGCCGCGCACACGCAATCGCCAACTCGTACGTGGGCTGCGCGTTGGCGCAGGGGCGTGAGCTGACGGGTGTACTGGCGGCATTGGAGGGCTCGCCCGAACTCGAACAGGTCAAGCGATCGGCCGAACGGGCGTATTCCGATCGATGCCGGTCGATTCTCGAGCCGTTCAGCGGCTCCGGCGGGATCTCGGCATCGTCGATCACCGCGATCTTCGGTGCAGCGGAAGCGCTGTCGCACGCGGCGGTATCGGGCGCAATCGCACCCGAGGAAGCCACAGGTGAACTGGCCGAGCTGATCATCGCCGTCGTGGGGAAACACTGACCCCGCAGCTCACTCGGCGATGAACATCGGTCTACCGACAACCGGATCTGTCACTACTCGGGCGCGGATCTCGAATACCTCGTCCAGCAGCGTCGGTGTCACGATGTCGCTGGGATGCCCGTCGGCGACGATCGCACCATCACGCATGGCCACGATCCGGTCGCAGTACCGCGCCGCCTGATTGAGATCGTGCAGCACCATCACCACGGTCTTCCCTCGATTCTCGACCAGATCGACGACCAGTTCCATCACGTCGATCTGATGACGCACGTCGAGATACGTGGTGGGTTCGTCCAGTAGCAGCACTTCGGTTTCCTGGGCCAAAGCCATTGCGATCCAGGTACGTTGACGCTCACCGCCGGAGAGCGATTCGACAGTGCGGTCGGCGAGGTGGAGGATTCCGGTCGAGCGCATCGCCGTGTGCATGGCCTCGTCGTCGTGCCGTCTGAGCATCGACATCGCACCGAGCCGCGGATATCGACCCTGCTCGACCAGCTCGCGGACGCGTAGCCCGGGCGGTGCGACAGCGGTCTGAGGCAGGATCGCAAGTCTTCTGGCTGTCTCGATCGACGATCGGTCACGCACAGGGATGCCGTCCAGCCGCACCTGTCCGTGGCGAGGGACCAACACCCTGGCCAAAGCCATCAGCAACGTCGACTTGCCGGATCCGTTGGGGCCGACCAGCGCGGTGACCGTTCTCTTCTCGATGGCGATGTCGAGGTGTTCGGATACCGTCCGATTGCGATACCCGAGACCGAGGTCGACGGTCTCGAGAATCGGTGTGGTGACGTATTCCGTCATCGAGCATCCTTTCGGATCAGCCAGATGAGATAGGGAGCGCCGACGAGTGCCGTCACAGCCCCGACCGGGAGTCCCGATACGTCTGGTCCGTTGCCTGGTATGTCGATCGAGGCACTGAAGGCGAGAAGGTCTGCGGCGGACAGCAGCACGGCACCACCGATCACGCTGACCGGAATCAGTCCCCTGTGGTCGCCGCCGAGGGCGGCCCGTGCGGCGTGGGGGGCGATCAATCCGACGAACGCGACGGCACCCGCGGCCGTGACCGCCGTCGACGTGGCCAGTACCGCGATGGCGAGCAGCAACATTCGAGTCCTGTGGGGGCGAATCCCGAGGCCGGTGGATGTCGCGTCGCCCAGCACGAGCGCATTTGCGCGCGAAGCACACAGCAGACCGGCCGGTATCAGTACCATTGCCCAGGGCCACAATCGATTCCAGTCGTCCGTTGTCCTTGCATTGAGAGAGCCGATCAGCCATCGAAGAACCACGCCCATCGGTTGTGCATCGACGACGAGCAGCAGTGATGTCACCGCGGACAGGACAGCGCCGATGAGGATTCCCGCGACCGCCAGGGAGCGTCGGCCCAGCAGGTACAGAGCCAGTCCGGCACATGCGGCACCGAGCAGTGACGCCAGGGGTGCGGCACCGGAGGCGGGCAACACCAGAAACGACACCACAACGCCCAGCGCCGCACCGGATCCCACACCTGTCGTCGACGGTTCGGCCAGTGGGTTTCGCATGACTGCTTGCAGCAACACGCCTGCCAGTGCGAGGAGTGCACCGGCAACCAATCCGACGAGCACTCGTGGAAGACGGTAGTTCCTGACGATGATCTCGTGTGCCCGCACCTCCGACGTGCCGGTCAGTACTCTGATCACCTCGGCCGTTTCGAGTTCGCTGCGCCCCGAGACGAGGTGAAGTATCACCAGGCCGGCGATGCACGTCATCCCGATCATTACGAGGTGCCGAGCCTTCATCGTGTCGCGGCTTGTCTGTGCAGAGCCATCAGCAATACGGGAACGCCGAGCAGTGTCGTCGTGATGCCCACGGGGATCTCGATCGGATACAGCAAGATTCGCGACGCCAGATCGGCGGTAGCGAGCAGGACTGCGCCGATGATGGGCGTGAGCAGGAATATCCGCCGTGAACTCGTCGTGTGCAGAGCCCATCGAGCCAGATGTGGGGACAGCAACGCGACATAGGCAACCGGACCGCACACCGATGCCACCGCGGCGGTGAGCGCTGCGGCGCACGCCAGTGCGGTCAGCCGGGTCGGTATCACGGAGATGCCCAGTCCCGCAGCCACATCGTCTCCGAGTGCAAGGGCAGCGACCCGATGCCGCATGAGCAGAGCGAGTGGGATGAAGACGGCAAGCCAGGGTGCTGCGACACCGAGATGGCTCCAACCTCGCTCGCCGAGACTGCCGAGCAGGTACCGAAAGAGCAGGGGCAGGTTCCCTTCGGTGCCCAGGCCGACCAGTGCAATGACCAGTCCCGACGCGAGAGCGCTGACCGCAGCACCGAGCAGTACCACTCGGTGAGGGTCGCTGGTCGGTCCAACGGTGGTGATGACCGCAATGCCGGCGACAGCTGCGCCGCACAGTGCCAGATAGGGAAGTGCTGTCAGCGGCAACGGAAGTGCAAACACGGCAACTGCCGTCATCGCGACAGCCGCACCGGAGGACACGCCCAGAATCTCCGGACCGGCAATCCTGTTGCGCAGTACATCCTGCATCAACGCTCCCGCCAGTCCGAGGGCTGCACCGCTCACCAGGCCCAACAGCACACGCGGCAGTCGAACGAGCGCGACGTGCGGGTGGAGGGGATTCGACGGGTCGAGCACGGCGTCGAGCGCGCGCACCGGATCGAGAGTCGGCTCGCCCAGGCACAGAGCCAGCACGATCACGGCGACGCAGGCGCAGGTACCCGCAGCACGCCAACGTCTATCGGTAATGATTATCATTGCGGATACATCATTCTGCAAAGGAGTTCCCATGCGCAAGTTGTCCGGCTTTTCTCGATTGTTCGGCGCACTCGCACTCTCGGTGTTCGCGCTCGCGGCATGCGGTACCGCCGATGCGGGCAACGCCGACGCAGCAGCTGCGGTCACGGTCACCGACGACAGCGGAACGGTGATCGAGCTCGATGCACCCGTCGAGCGAATCGCGTGCCTGACGCTCATGTGTGTCGACGCGTTGAAGGAGGTGGGCATGACCCCCGTCGCTTACCGAGAGGAACTTGCGGCCGATCCCCGCTATGCCGGTCCGGATGTGGACATGCGCAAGATCACGGGCGGATTCGGTGAAGAGAACGTCGAGGACATCGCGCTCTCGGAACCGGACCTCGTCATCGGACTCGGGGGAGTGCAGGACGGGTTGCGGGGTGCCGTCGAGGAAGTGGCACCGATGTACCTGGTGAATCCGACTTCCTGGCGGGATTCGGTCGAATTCCTCCGCACGATAGGCCGTTTGACGGATCGGCAGGAGCAGGCGGACGCAGCTGCCGAGGCGTTCACCGCCGAGGTCGATGCGGCCGCGGGCAAGTGGAAAGGCCTCACGACGCTGTCGATGTACGGCGAACCGGGCAGTCTCGGAGTCGATTCCGTCGACACCCCCGTCGGCTCGCTTCTCACGGACGTCAGTGACTATCCGTGGCAGGCGGGAACCGATGCCTTCGCGACGGTATCGGTGGAGCAGATCGCGTCGGTGGATCCGGATGTGGTCTTCGCGCAGGCATTTTCATCAGGTTCCGACAGCGAGCCTCTCTCTGACCGGCTGGCGAGCAATCCGTTGTGGTCGGGTGTGGCGGCGGCCCGCAACGATCGGGTGATCGAGGTGGACGCCGGGGTGTGGGCAACAGGGCGCGGAACGATTTCGTTGCGGTTGGTGCTCGCCACGGTGACGAACGAGCTCGAAAGTTCCTGAACCTTATTGAAAATGATTATCGATTGACGTAGGGTCGGACACCTCGACGATGTCGAGTCCATGGATCGGTTGCACCGCAACCGATTTGCCCATCGAAGAAGGAGAACCATGAACGACAACGAGCTGTTCCGTTCGATCCAGTCACCGGTGTCCCTGGCGACACACTCCGCGGGCCACAGCAACGCCCTGGTCGAGAACCCCTTCGAGGAAGCCGAGGACTGATCTCGGTGGGGTCTGCACACCACGATGTGCAGACCCCGGCCGGCCATCGCCATGGAACTTGCACCCAGAACCGAACTGTACGAATCCGATTCGGGATTCGTGCTCCGCACCGCCGACGACGAACACTTCGCACTCGCGCTCGACCACGAGGAATTCGACCAACTGGCCGGGGCCTTGACCGGTACCGAAGCGGAGCTCTCTGCGAAACCGAAGACGGCGCTGTCCGCGTTGCTCACTGCAGGCCACATCGTCTCCAGTTCGTCCACCGATACGGTTGCGGTGCTCGGCTGTGGCTCCGTAGCTGCTGCGCTGGTGGGGATGCTGGGACGCGTGGGTATGTCCACAGGGCATGCCGCGACTCGATCGATCACCGTGAGTGACGACGGCGTCGACACTCTGCGGTCCGAAGGGGCGATCGCCTGTTTCCGTGAAGGCAATCTGTACCTCGTGGTGCCCGAGGGGGTCCGGCTGACCGACGTGTCGATGCGGCGCGCCGCATCCCGTCGGAACAGGCAACGAATCGAGGACGGCTACGGTCCTCGTGCCGGCGGGCGGCGATTGATCTCGCCGATTCATCCGGTGTCCGACGCGGCGGCCGAGTTCGTGGCTGCTCAGGTCCTGGCGGAGGTCATCGGTCCTACGGCCGACCATTGCGTGACGGCGATCGACCTCCGTACGCTCCGGGTGACTCGGCACCCGATTCTTCCTGTGCCGGAACCACCTCGATGACGCGACGCGAGTACTCGGTCGGGGGACTCCGTACTTTCGTCGTGACGGCGCGAAGTCCGCGTGGCGTGCTGACGATTCGCACGCCTTACAACAGCGAAGCTCATCTCGCCGAGGCCGCGGGCTGGGCCGATCGAGGATTCACCACCGTCGTACAGGACGTGCGCGGCCGGTACGGCTCCGCCGGGTCGTTCCACCCGTATCACGGCGAAGGGGCAGACGGCCTGGCCTGCGTCGAATGGATCACCGCACAACCGTGGTGGTCGCAGGCGCCTTTCCTGTTCCTCTACGGCACGTCCTACGGGGCGCACTGCGCAATCGAAACTACCTTTGCCGCAGGTGAATGCGAGGGATTGGCGGGTGTGTCGGTCGCGGTGCCCGCTCTGGGTATGGGGGAGACGGCGCGAAATCGAGATCGGGCCTTCCACCTGGAGTCTCGCCTCGGCTGGTGGTCCGAGCACGGCGATGCTGCCCACTCTCGCGGGAGTTCGGCGTCGGCGGATCTGCTGGAGACGCTGCCGGTGTCCGACATCGGAGACTCGTCGAGCCCCCGGATACCGTCGTGGCAGTCCGTACTGGCGTCGGAAAGGGTGGATGAGGAGCGCAGGAACCATGCTGCAGCACAACGCTGCCCGCTACTGGCGCAGGGCGGGACCGCGGACTGGTTCGGCCAGGACACCATAGACCTCTGGTCGTCGTGGGGTGGCCCGTCGGCACTCGCCCTCGGACCGTGGGATCACTCGATGCAGGCGTCGGGTCGCGCCGAGCGGATGAGCAAGTGGCTGGGTGCGGTGCTCGACGGTCACCCGTGGACCGGAGCGCAGTTGTACGGTCACCCCGGTGGTCCGCTGCGGCTGCAGACCTGGCCGAACGCCCGAGTGACGGTCGCGCTGACTGGTGGCAGCTTCGTCGCAAATCCGTTGCAGCCCTTCCCTTCCTGCACGTCCGACACCGATGTTCGCAGCCTGACGACACGCTCGGATTGCCTTACCCGTCCGGTGCCGTGGCGCGCAGGAACCCTTGTCGGAACTCCCGTGGTGCGCGTCGTCGGCGGCGACTGCGACCGGCACTGGGGTGCGATGCTGCTCGCCCGAAGACGCGGCGGCGAGGTGGAGCAGCTCACCGAGGGCATGTCCCTCGGCTCCGTCGTGCACCTCGCTCCGCTGTCCACACACATCCATGAGGGAGAGGAACTGACACTGATGATCTCGGCCCACGCCTTCCCCCGATATGCCCGCGATCTGCACACCGATGAAGACCACTTGTACGGTATCCGAGCGGTGCCGATGCAGCGCACCGTGCGAGGCATCGAGCTGGAGATGCCCGTATGAGCGGGGTCGGTTTCAGTGCAGACGATCTGGTCGACCCGTTGACCGGACTCATCCGTGCGTTGCATCCGGTCCAGAGGCTGGACGGTCTGCCGGAACGGTACGTCGGGCTCACGGCGGAGATCGCCGATACTCGTGCGCTCGGAAACTGGCCCTGCGATCTGGTGTCGCTCGGTACCACCTTCGCGGACCCAGCAGGAGCCCGTATCGCCGCGATCGGCGAAGCAGTGGAACGGTACTGCGGAAACTACGTCCCGAACACTCTGCGCTACGCAACGCCGGCGGAACTGCGCGCCGAGGGTGTCCGCCATTGGGGGAACGACACATTCGAGTTCTTCGCGCCGTGGCAGCTGAACTCGGCAGGCTTCCCCTTCGAGCAATTCACCGAGGAGTCTCGAGTCGCCTGGGTAGACGGGGTGTCGGACGACGGTGCGCGTGTCGCGATCCCGGCCTCGTACGTGTACCTGAACTGGCGCAGTGGATCTCGCCGGACGGACCCGTGGCTTCACCATCTGAACTACGCCGGCATCGCCACAGGACAGGGGCTCGACGACGCCGCCGGACGTGGACTGCTCGAACTCGTGGAGCGAGATTCGCTGTCGCTGTGGTGGCACCTGAACCTCCCTGCGCGGGGGATAGATCCGGCATCGGTGCCCGGGCTCGCGGCAGACCTCGGCGACTCACGACTGCGGTGTCATCTCCTCGAGCTGCCGTCGTACTTCGAAGTTCCGGTGGTGGCGGCCGTTGTTCACGATCTCGAACTCGGGATTGTCGCAGGCGGCTTCTCGGCGAAGCTGGACCCGGTCGACACGGCACGCAAGGCCGTTCTCGAAGCGATCCACAGTTGGGTCTTCACTCGAGGACTGCTCGAGGCAGACGGCTGGGTGTTCGGATCGATGCGCGCCGGGGTGCTGTCGCCGGGTCTCTACCTGGACCACCGCGCCGATCGCAGCTACCTCGATGCCGCCGGAGAGTGCAGTGAACACATCCGCGACCTGGGTGCACAAGCCCAGGTGTGGCTCGATCCCCGTACTCAGGCCGCATATCTTCCTCGCTTCACGAATCCGGCCGCGACGGTATCGATCGACGAGCTTCCCCGCGGCACCGCCGACGGTATGCGGAGCGCACTCGCGGTAGCGGGCCACGAGGTGGTCGTCTGCGATATCACCACCTCGGACGTGGCGTCGACGCCACTGCGGGTGGCCCGGGTCTGTGCCTCCGGCTTGATTCCCAACGCCCCAGCCGCATTTCCCTATTTCGGGTTACCTCGGTGGCGCGACATCGCTCGACGGTACGCACCCGATTGCGACCCGACCGATCCGAACACGCTGCTGCTCGCTGCGCCCCCGAGTCTGTGACCGGCTTTCGCCGTTTCGTCCTGGCGCGTGCGGTCGCGTGGATCGGCAACGCGATGTCCACGGTTGCCGTGCCGATGCTCGTCTACCAGTTGAGCGGCTCGCCGCTGCTCTCCGGTGTCGCCTTTGCGGTGGAGTCGTTGCCGTACCTGATGTTCGGACTGATCGCAGGTGCGCTCGCCGACAGGTACGACCGTCGCGTAGTCCTGCTCGCAACTCAACTCGGCAGTGCTCTCGCTCTGGCCAGTATTCCGGTGGCTCACCTGATTGCGTCGGTGACGGTTGCACATCTGATGATCGTCGCGTTCGCCGTCTCCACACTTTTCGTGTTCTTCGATGCCGCGTCCTTCGGCGTCGTACCGGCTTTGGTGGGCCGCCATCGGATCGCCGACGCGACAGGCACGCTCGTCAGCGTCGGCACGGTCATCGGGATCGTAGGCCCGTTGCTCGGTGGCATCACTGCGACGACGCTGGGTCCGCCGGGTGCCATCGCGATCGATGCTCTGTGTTTTCTCGTCGCGACAGTGGTCACCTCGACGATCGCGCTACCCGTGCGGGCCGCGCCGTTTTCGGTCGGTTCCGGTCTCGGCACTTCGATCGGCGAGGGGTTGGCATTCATTCGGCATCATCGTGTGGTGCGTGCCCTGACTGCGGTCGGCGTCGGGGTGAGTGTCGCCAACGGTGTGGTCGTGGGACTGATGGTGGTCGTGGGCGTCCGTCAGCTCGGTCTGGCCGCCGAGGATGCGCGAATCGGATCACTCTATGCAGCAACGGCTGTCGGGGCATTTCTGATCAGCCTGGTCAGTGCGCGCATCCAGCGGGTGGTGGGCACCGGCATGATCACCTGTCTCGGCGTGGTGGTGGCCTTCCTGTCGATGCTGGCGTGGTCCATCACGGGAGTACTCGCCGTTTCTCTGCTGCTCCTGATCGTCTATCAGGCCGCCAACACCATGATCGTCGTCAACGGCATCGTGGTTCGTCAGTCCGTCACGCCCGACCACCTGCAGGCCCGGGTGAACACCACGGCGCGGATGATCGCGATGGGTGGGACTCCTTTCGGCGCTGCGGCAGGCGGGGCCGTCGCCGGTACGTTCGGCGTGACCGCGGCCGTCGTCCTCGGAGCGGGCGCGCTCGCTCTTGCGGGGACGGCAGCCCTGTGGCTCGGGGTGCCGCGGTTACCGTTGCTTGCAGTCCTCGCCGAGTCCGCCGAGCGCGAAAGCCAGTAGCGGAACGGACAGTGGGCACAGACGCAGCAAGTGCGAGATCTCGTCGTCGTAGAAGCCTGAGATGGCGCAGCAGGCCAATCCGAGTGCGGTCGAAACCAAGTAGAGATTCTGCGCGGCGATGCCGGCGTCGATGTGGAGGGTGCGATAGTGGCGTTCGGTGTATTTGATCAGGGTTCGGTCGAGGCGTCCGACGAGTACGGCGACGAACGGTGCCCGGCGCGCGAATTGTGGCTGTACGAGACATGATTCGAGCGCATCGACGGACGGTCCCGTACCGGTTCTGTTCAGAACGTGTCTGTGTGGATCGAACAGGTAGGTCCCCGAGTCGATCTCGGCTGGGCCCCGGAGGGCCACGAGGTGCAGGTCGATCGAGTCGAGACCGCCGGCAGTCGGATTCATCCGGTATGTGTGCGTCGTGCCGTCCGTCCGCGCGGAGGTCCGGCCGGGCCCCGCTGCGGACCGGAGGAGAGTCGAGAGCTGCAGTGCGTCCAGATCTGCGAATCGGTAGTGCGACCGTCGAGCGCGCAGTGCTGTGTCGAGGCGCATCGGTGGGAGAGGCGGTGGCGACGGCAGAACAAAAGTTCCGTCTGCTGCGGGCACGGCCGGAAAGTTCGCGCCGGTGCCGCGATCGACGAGGAGTCGGTGCACGTCCTGGACGCGCGCGACCGTGGAATCGAGCGAATTTTCCGCCATGGACTCCAACTCTAAGTCAACATGGTAATCAGTGTCGATAAGAAATTTTGTAGTTCGATCGACGGGACGTTCTACGAGCCGGAGTGGACGGCGGGAAACCGGTTGCGCAACGCATCGAGCTGGCGATACAGCTCGTAGAGCGCCTGCTTCTGGGTCTGCGCTTCGTCGCTGTGCCACACATGGCTGCGGGAATCGCCTACCCGCAAGGCCTTGCGCGCCAGTTGCTCGGACTCTTCGACGCGACTCGACGCGGCTGCGATCTCGGCGGTCAGCATGTCGGCGAACACCCGAGCCTGGGCCGCGTCCGAATTCTCTGCCATGTGAGTCCACTCTCGATCTCGCGGCTCGACCGTTGATGGTTCGAGTACCGATGATCAGGATAACCAACCGGAAAAAGACCGTCGGACCGGCTTGTGGGGTTCGGAGGCGTCGTTCCGGTACCTGGACTACTACTCGGTGTAGTCGGTAGTAAGCTCCCGTCCATGTCTGCGCCAACGGATGGATTCGCGCTCCTGCGCGGTGCGTCCGTGGGCGGACTGTCGGCGCTGGTCACCGTCGCAGCGCACACGTTCGGTGGGGGAATGCCTCCATCCGACGCGGCCATCGTGCTGTTGGCCGTCGTCTCCGCTGCGATCGGCTACGCGACCGCCGCGGCACCGACACCGGCGGCACCCCGCGCACAGCTGCTGATGATCCTGACTGCCGCGCAGTCGGTCGGACACCTGTTGCTCACCGCCGTCGACGGTCACCATCACGGTTCGATGCTCACCCAGCAGATGTTCGCGGCCCATGTGGTTGCCATCCTGGTCGGCGCTCTGGCCATCCGCGGAGCGGAGCACGGCATCCGGCGCGCAGTGACCTCGCTACGTGAGGCCCTGCCTCTGTTGGCGGCTCTCGTCGTCGACGAGTCCCGCATCGCCCCAGAACTTCCGGTCTACCGACTCCCGGGAACGCCTCGTCTGCTCGACCTGTCGGGCTGCGGAAACCGCGGACCGCCTGCGCTTCGGACCTGACCGCAGCTCGTCACTCCCACCCGCCCTGTACGTAGGCGTCGGGTATCGAGCTGTCGCTGTCTGTTCGACGAGCCCTCACATCGCGCGATCCGCGCTGCCTCGAGCACGCCCGATCGTCTGAGCGATGCCTTCTCGCGCACCACTGCGCGCGCCCACACATGCCTTCACGAAACGAGTCCTCATGTCCACACCGGAATTGGAACGCCTTGCCGATCCATCGCCTCCCACCCCTCCCGATCGCCCCCGAAGCTGGCGGCCGCTGATCATGCGTCTGCACTTCTACGCAGGCATCCTGGTGGCACCGTTCATCCTGATCGCCACCATCAGCGGCGGCCTCTACGCTGTGGCTCCCACCATCGAACAACTCGTGTATCGCGACTACGTCCACGTGGACACGACCGGCCCGGCCGTCCCCGTCGCCCAGCAGATTCGGGTAGCGCAGGCCGAACGACCCGACCTCACCGTCGCCGCCGTTCGCCCTGCCGCCGAGGCCGGCGACACCACTCGGGTGATGTTCACCGACCCGAGCTTGGGCGAATCGCAGCGGCTGGCTGTTTTCGTCGACCCCGCCACCGCGACGTCCGTGGGTGAGCTGGCGGTGTACGGCTCCTCCAGCGCCCTACCGTTGCGCACCTGGATCTCCGAACTCCATCGCCATCTGCACCTGGGGGAGCCAGGTCGCCTCTACAGTGAACTCGCCGCCTCGTGGTTGTGGGTGATCGCGCTCGGCGGCCTGTACCTGTGGTTCGAGCGGTATCGACGCAATCGCGACAAGGCCAGGCTGTTGACCTTCGATCGAAAGTCGAAGGGCCGCAACAGGTCCTTGAACTGGCATGGCGTGGCCGGTATCTGGATCGCCGTCGGTCTGATCTTCCTGTCCGCCACCGGATTGACATGGTCCACCTACGCCGGGGAGAACGTCACCGAGCTGCGGTCGGCACTGAGCTGGACCACCCCCGCCGTCACCAAGACCATCGGATCCTCCGACGCGGCGACGACCGATCATTCTGGTCACGGCGGTCATTCGATGGACATGCCGGCCGACGCATCGACGACGGAGGACAACGTCGAACGCATCGACTCGGTGCTGGGGATCGCCCGAGCCAACGGAATAGGCGGTGCCGTGGAAGCGTCCATTCCACAATCGGCCGACACGGCGTTCGTCGTCGCCGAAACCCGTCAGCCCTGGGTGATGTCGAACGACTCCATCTCGATCGACGGTGCCGCCGGCACAGTGATCGACACCGTGTTCTTCTCCGATTGGCCCCTCGCGGCCAAGCTGTCGGCCTGGGGTATTCAGCTGCACATGGGCACGTTGTTCGGGGTCGCCAATCAGCTTGCACTGCTTGCGCTCGCCGTCGCACTGGCATCGGTCATCGTCAGGGGCTACATGATGTGGTGGAAACGCCGCCCCACCAAGGCAAGCGGCCTCACAGCAGGGCGGCCGCCTCTGCGCGGCGGCATTCGCCGCATCTCACCGATGTCCGTCGCCGCATTGGTGGTCGTCGCTGTCGCTGTCGGCTGGTTCGTCCCACTCCTCGGGCTGAGCCTGGTGGCCTTCCTCGCCGTCGACGTGGTCGTCGGATCGATCCGTCGAGCACGGACCAGAGCTTCCAACTCCACTACTTCCCCACACGAAAGCGAACTGGCATGAATCTCACCCGTCGCACCTCCACACTGTTGGCCGCACTGTCGGTCACCGGACTCGTACTCACCGGATGCTCCAGCAACCAGCCCGCCGCCGCGGCGAAGGAGTCCGATTCCGTCGTCGTACGCGAGCAATGGGTCAAAGCGGCCGACTCCGGTATGACGGCGGCATTCGCCGAACTGCAGAACACCGGCGACTCCGATGTGCACGTGGTCGGTGCATCGTCTCCGGCGTCGAGCCGAATCGAATTGCACGAGATGGCAACCGGGGCGGACGGGGCGATGGTGATGCGGCCGAAGGAGGGAGGCTTCGTCATCCCGGCGGGCGGTACGCACGTGCTCGCCGCGGGCGACGATCACCTGATGCTGATGGACGTCACGTCGCCGTTGACCCCCGGAGCCGACGCGGAATTCACCCTCGAGTTCGAGGACGCGTCGAGCACGACGTTCACCGCGCAGGTCCGTGACTTCTCCGGGGCCCAGGAGAATTACGAGCCCGGCACCATGGACATGGACGGGTCGGCGACCCCCGCGCCGGCACACGGTGGCTGACAACGAGAACCGGTCACCACGCTCGCTGAGCCGGCGGCGTCTCCTCGGTGGAGGCGTCGCCGCGCTCGGCGTCGCGGGCGTGGGAGCCGCGACCGGTTACGGGATCGTCGGCAATCGAGCCGAGCAGACGGCCACCGGCAGTGAGACCGTGCCGTGGCGCGGCGTCCATCAAGCCGGTGTCGATACTGTTCCGCCGCAGGCACACTCGATGTTCGTCGGGTTGAACATGCATGAGCGCGTCGGACGTGACGAGCTGATCGGGATCCTGAAGGTCTGGACGGAGGACATCGGACGGTTGACGTCCGGTGCACCCGCACTGGCCGATACCGAAGCCGAACTGGCGCTCGAGCCCGCCCGCCTGACGGTGACCGTCGGGCTCGGTCCGGGTGTGTTCGATGCGACCGGTCTGCCGGATCGGCGGCCGTCGTGGCTGGCACCGCTTCCTGCGTTCGGAATCGACCGCCTGGAACCGGGATTCACCGGCGGTGATCTGTTGCTGCAGGTGTGCTCGGACGATCCCGTCACCGTTGCGCACGCTGTGCGGGTACTGACCAAGAACGTGCGCTCGTTGGTGACGATCGCCTGGACACAGCGCGGATTCCGGCGTTCGCGTGGTACCGAGGAATCGGGCACCACGATGCGAAATCTGATGGGACAGGTCGACGGCACCGTCAATCCGGAGGCCGGAAGTACCGACTTCGACGGTCTGGTCTGGGACGACGGGAGCGATCAGCCCTGGATGAAACACGGAACGTCGATGGTGTTGCGGCGCATCCGGATCGAGATGGACACCTGGGACGAGTTGGATCGACCCGGCCGGGAACTGTCGGTGGGGCGAACCCTCGACACCGGTGCCCCGTTGACCGGAACCGCCGAGTTCGACGAGGCCGATTTCGACGCAACCGATCGATTCGGAATTCCGGTCATCCCACCGTCCTCGCACATCGCGAGGGCACGGCATGTTCACGACGGCGAGCGAATCTTCCGGCGGGCCTACAACTACGACGACCCACCGGCTGCCGGATCGCTGTCGAACACCGGCTTACTGTTCGCGAGCTATCAGCGCGATGTGCTCACCCAGTTCCTGCCGATTCAGCAACGACTCGACGAATTCGATGCGTTGAACGAATGGACCACCCCGATCGGTTCTGCGGTGTTCGCGATACTTCCGGGAGTGGTCGACGACGGCTACCTGGGGCAGAGTCTGTTCGGGTAACCGTGGCACCTGGGTTTTCACGAGGTGCACTCAGGCCGGTGCCAGAGCTCTGTCCACGTTGGCCAGCGCCAGGCCCATGCTGGTCGTCATGCCTATCCCGGTGGTA
Organism: Rhodococcus sp. 14-1411-2a; assembly: GCF_002259485.1. Taxonomy (GTDB): domain Bacteria; phylum Actinomycetota; class Actinomycetes; order Mycobacteriales; family Mycobacteriaceae; genus Rhodococcoides. The sequence goes on along the minus strand of NZ_NPGA01000008.1, from coordinate 176,767 downwards.
ACGGTGGCGATGTGCACGCGGTCCACCGGTTCCTCCAGCAGGAACTCCGAACCCGGTGCCGAACAGTAGATTCCCTGCCATCGCTCGGTGACGTCGATGCGGTCTACTCCGAAGAGCGACCGGGCCTCGGTGAGCAGCACCTGGAATCCTTCCTCGCTCTGGAACGGCGACGCGGTGATCTCACGAACGTGAGTGTCGCCGAGCAGGATCGATCCGTCCGGTTGTGGGGTGTACATCTGGTGCAGATCGAGCCCGACGTAGCCGGGATACTCGGCCTGCAGGCGGGCAGCGACGTCGGCAACGGCGGGCAGGTTCTCGAAACCCGAGTACCTGAGGAGCGACCAACCGGTGAACAGCGGTGTGGGTAGCGGTGAGTCGAGGGGGAGCGTGGCGCGCAGCATGTGCAACCGACATCGCACCAGTGCGTCGCGTTCGGCGTACTCGGGAAACAGTCGATCGATGTCGTGGTTGACGGTGACGAAGGTGGTGCCGGCCCGCAGTTCCCCGCGCGAGGTGTGGACTACGCCGGGGGCGAACGACGTTGCGGCGGTGCGCCAGAAGAAGTCGACCCCGGAGCTGTCGAGCCAACGTGCGATGGCCGGGGCGGCGGCGCGTGGGTCCACTTGGACGTCCAGCGGCAGATACATGCCGCCCACCACGTCGGTGTCGGCAATGGGGAGTCGGTCCAGTACCTCGGTGCGGCCCAGTAGTCGTACCTGCTCCTTGCCCCGCAGTTCGGCGAACTGCTCGAGCACTGCGTACTCGTCCTCGTGCCGGGCAACGCAGTGCGTACCGGACTCGACAGCCCAGAAACCTGCCGTACGGGCGAGGTCGAGCCAGTGGCTGCGGCCGGCCCGAGCGTAGTCGAGTGCAGTACCGGATTGCGCTGTGATGCAGGCGTGTCCGAAGTTCTGCACCGATGCACCTGCCACCCGATCGGCATGATCGACCACTGCTACCGTCAGGCCGCGTCGGTGAGCGTGATAGGCGTGAGCGAGACCGACGATCCCGGCACCGACGACAACGACGTCGTATTTTTTGGTCATATCAGGCATCCATGACGGCGGTGAAGGTCATCCGGTCTCCGCGGTAGAGCGACCGTCGGTGTTCGATGGGAACCCCGTCCGTGTCGTAGGAGACGCGGCCGAGCAGAAACATCGGTGTGCGGGTGTCGACGGTGAGGAGCGCAGCTTCTCGGGCGTCGGGAAGGACGGTTTCGATGGTGTCGACCACTCGTCCGAAGACGACTCCGCGCGTTCGCAATTCGGCATACAACGACGTTCGGTGATCGAAACTGTCCTGCAGCCCCGGAATACGGTGTGCGGGGATGCGAGTCGTCTCGAGACCCACTCGGACGTCCCCGGTGGTGAAGACGCGCTCGAGTTGGACCACCTCCGAACCGGTCTCGATTCCGAGTAGATCCGCGAGGGCGTCGTCAGCTCGGAACGTGTCCCAGCCGACCAGAATTCGGGTGGCACTCATGCCCTTCTCGCGCGCTGCCTCGGTGTAGGACCCGATGGCCAACGGCAATACCACCTTGGGTTCGGCAACGACGGTCGCTCGTCCGCGGCGTTCGATTCGACCGGCCACCAACAGTTCTCGAATGGCTTGACGCAAGGTCTCGCGTGAGACGTCGTATCGATCGGCGAGATCGCGCTCGGACGGAAATGCGTCGCCTGCCGTCATGCCGTCGAGCATGTCGTCGAGACTTCTACGCACGATCTGGTGCTTGAGCACGCGGGGTTCGCTGTCCACAACCATGAGCCGACCATAGCACCAATTGGTCTAGACCTAACTGTTGTGTGACGTTCACGAGTCGTTCACTCGAGTTCCATGCAATGGTCTATACCAAACGGCAGTCTCTCACTCATGCCGAACTCCACTGCCCCGAACACCAGTACCGACATCGAACTCGTCGTCCTCGACATGGCAGGAACCACCGTCACCGACGACGGACTCGTGTTGGACGCGTTCGACGTCGCGGCCACCGCCGTCGGACTCGCATCCGAGGGACCCGAACGCGACGACGCCCGGCGCTACGTCCTGGACACGATGGGTCAGTCCAAGATCGAGGTGTTCCGTGCGCTGTTCGGAACCGAGGACCGTGCCCAGGCCGCCAACCGCGCCTTCGAGTCGGCCTACGACGCCCGCATCGACGACGGTATCGCGCCCGTTCCCGGTGCGGCGCAGGCCATCACGAAGCTCCGCGAGTCCGGGATCAGCGTCGTGCTGACCACGGGTTTCTCGGCACCGACACAGGAGCGCATCATCGACACGCTCGGTTGGCAGGATCTGCCCGACGCGTTCCTCGCACCCGGTGAGGCCGGTCGTGGCCGGCCGCATCCGGATCTCGTGCTCACCGCCGCGCTGTTCGCCGAGGTCAGTGACATCGCTGCGGTCGCTGTTGTCGGCGACACTTCGAGCGACATCCTGTCCGGTCGCCGGGCCGGCGCATCTCTGCTGGTCGGGGTGCTCACCGGAGCTCACTCCGTCGACCGACTACGCGAGGCCGGTGCCACGCACGTACTCGACAGCGTCGCCGACCTTCCCCCCATCGTTCTGCCGTGAACACCATCCTCGCCCGAACCTCACCGAACGGACACCCCGCCATGATCGCCACCTCTCACCGTCGCGCTGTGACCGCCGCGGCCGTGCTCTCGGCTGCCGCACTCGTTGCAGCCGGTTGCTCCAGTTCTTCCGATGGAGCCACCACCGAGCAAGGATTCCCCGAAACCATCACGCTCGCTGCCATTCCCGCCGAGAACTCGACCGACCTGAAGGCCAGCTACGACCCGGTCATCGAGCGCCTCGAGAACGAGACCGGAGCAACCGTCGAGTTCATCCAGGCCTCGGACTACGCGGGTGTGGTCGAGGGCCTGATCGCGGGCAATGTCGACCTCGCCTTCTTCGGCCCGTTCGCCTACGTGGTCGCCGGAATCAACGGGGCAGACATGACGCCGCTGGGTGCCGTCGTTCAGGACGAGGGAACTCCGCCCGGCTACCAGTCCTACGGAATCGCCCGTTCGGACAATGCCTCGGTCGACGGGCTCGCCGATTACGCCGGCAAGAAGGTCTGTTTCGTCGACCCCAGCTCGACCTCCGGATTCCTCTATCCGACAGCGGGACTCATCGAGGACGATGTCATCGCTTCCGGTGCGGAGGCCGACATCTCGAGTGCAATGACCCCGATCTACGCGGGTGGACACGACGCCTCGGCCTTGGCCGTCAAAGCCGGTGATTGCGATGCCGGTTTCGCGTTCGACACCATGGTCGACCGAACGATGATCGACAACGGCGAGCTGGCACCCGGCGAGCTGAAGACAGTGTGGAAGTCCGAGATGATCGCCGGTTCGCTCTTCGCTGCCAACAACGATCTCGGTGCCGACGCCATCGCGAAGCTCGAGGACGTCTTCAGCGAGGGCATGAACTCCGATGCCTTCGTCGCGGACGGCATCTGCGCCGAGGAATGCCGCATCACCGACGAGGACGCCTGGGGCGTCGTGCCGGCGCAGGACAGCGATTACGACGGCGTCCGCCACGTATGCGAGGTCACCGGCTCCGAGAAGTGCCAGGGCTGATGATGTCCGCACCGATGGACCGGGGCGATGTCGTGGTCAGCGTTCGCAATGTCACCAAGACATTCGGACCCACCACCGCGCTCAGGGACGTGAATCTCGACGTGCACAACAGTGAGATGTTGGTACTGCTCGGGCTTTCCGGCTCCGGGAAGTCCACGCTGCTGCGGTGCATCAACGGGTTGCAGCCCGTCACCTCCGGTAGCGTCACCGCCCTCGACACTCGCGTCGATCTGGCGAACCGTCGCCGAGTGCGCGAACTGCGCCGCGATGTCGGTTTCATCTTCCAGCATTTCAATCTCGTCGGTCGGTTGAGCTGTCTCGAGAACGTACTCGTGGGCGGCATCGGTCGCCTGTCCTTCCCGCGCTACGGAGCCTTCACCTATCCGAAAGCGATGCGGGAGGAAGCCCGGGCTTGTCTCGACCGAGTCGGGTTGGCGGACTTCGCGCAGCGGCGGGCCGACACGCTGTCGGGCGGGCAACAGCAACGGGTGGCGATCGCACGCACCCTGATGCAGCGTCCGCGGATCGTGCTCGCGGACGAGCCCGTCGCCTCGCTCGATCCCGAGAACGCGGGCGTGGTGATGGATCTGCTGCAGCGGGTGTGCAGCGAGGAGAAGCTGACCGTGGTGTGCACCCTGCATCAGGTCGATCTTGCGCTCGGCTGGGCGCATCGGCTCGTGGGTCTGCGGGACGGTCGGGTGGTGCTCGATCGCCCGGCCGCCGGTCTCCGACGCGAGGACATCATGCCGATCTATCAGCGGATCGCGCCCGACCCCGGAAACATGACCGCGGTGGCACCGACATGACCGTCACGGTCGAACCGAAGCCCACGAACACTGCTGCACAGAACGATCCGCGGCGACGTCGATGGCTGTTCCCGGCGCTGGGCGTCGCCGCGCTCGTCCTGACCGTGCTCTCGGCGGGGTACATCGACTTCGCGCCGACGACCCTGATCGACGGTCTCGAAGACGTCGGCAACCTGCTCGAGCGGATGCTGCCGCCCCGCGTGGACGACACCGGCAGGATCGTCTCCCTCGCACTCGACACATTGCTCATGGCAGTACTGGGCACCGTGCTCGCAGCGATCGTCTCGGTGCCGTTGGCGTTTCTCGCGGCGCGCAACACCTCGCCGCATCCGGTCCTCTACAGCGTTGCTCGCGCCGTCATCACGTTCTGCCGGGCGATGCCGGATCTGCTGTTCGCGGTGCTGTTCGTCAGGGCGCTGGGGATCGGAGTGTTGCCCGGCATCCTCGCCCTCGCACTGCATTCCATCGGCATGCTCGGCAAGCTGTTCGCCGATGCCATCGAAGAGACCGACGTGGGACCGCGAGAGGCGATCCGTGCCGCCGGTGCCGGCTACTACCGGGAGATGATCAATGCCGTTGTTCCGCAGGTCGTTCCGGCGTGGATCGGAGCCTTCGTCTATCGAATCGACATCAATCTGCGCATGTCGGTGGTCCTCGGCTTCGTCGGGGCAGGCGGTATCGGGTTCGCCCTGCAGGACGCTCTGCGGGGCCTGATCTACCCGCGTGCTCTCGGCATCGTACTGGTGATCCTGGTGATCATCGCCGCGATGGAATTGGCGGCGATGGCTCTTCGCCGCATGTTGCTGGTGCCGTCCGCGGCCGGCCCGCAGCGCGATCGACTGATGCGCATCGGAGCGTCGGCCGTGCTCGTCGTCGCGGTCGTGGCGTCGTTCGTGGTGCTCGAATTGGATCCGCGCTCGCTTCTGACGTGGATCGGGCCGTCGATCGAGGTGTTCGGGCGTATGGTCCCACCGGACTTCTCCGCGCTGGGAGCGGACCTGTTCGACGCCGCCGTACAGACCGTTGCCATCGGAGTCGTGGCCACCGCCATCGGTATCGTTCTGTCGATACCCGTCGGAGTTCTGGCCGCGCGCAACGCAACTCCGCATCCCGCGGTGTACTGGGTCGCGAGATCCTGGATCCTGCTGGTCCGCGCGGTCCCCGAACTCATCCTCGCTGTCGTATTCGTCGCGGCGCTCGGACTGGGCCCGGTGGCGGGAACCTGTGCACTGGCCATCGGGTCCGTAGGATTTCTCGGCAAACTCGTCGCCGACGCGATCGAGGAGATCGATCCCGGTCCCCTCGAAGCGGTGGCGTCGGTCGGTGGCGGTTGGTGGAATCGGACACTGAGTGCCGTTGTTCCTCAGGCCATTCCGTCGATGGTCGGTTCGAGCCTGTATCTGCTCGACGTGAACATCCGCACCTCGACCATCCTGGGGATCGTCGGTGCAGGCGGTATCGGCTTCCTGCTCTTCGAGTCGATTCGTACTCTGAACTTCGACGTCGCCGGTGCGATCGTTCTCGTCATCTTCGTCGTCGTGTACATCGTGGAAAGGATCTCCGGATGGATCAGATCATTGTTGGTCTGACACAGGCCGCCGTCTGGACGGGGAGTGGAATCGAACTGCGGGACATGGAGATTCCCGCTCTCGAATCGGGTGAGGTGTTGGTGCGCGTCGATCTCGCCACGGTGTGCGGGAGCGACCTGCACACCGTGTCCGGTCGACGGCACGGTGCGTGCCCGTCGGTGCTCGGGCACGAGGCCGTCGGTCACGTGATTGCCGTCGGCGATGCGGTATCGGCTGTCGAGGTGGGGGATCGGATCGTCTGGTCTGTCACGGTGTGCTGTGGCCGGTGCGCCCGATGTGTCCGCGGGTTCACGGCCAAATGTTCGGCCGTGCGCAAGGTGGGTCACGAGTCTGCCGAGAGCGCATGGGCTCTCAGCGGCTCCTATGCTCGACACATCGTGCTCCCACGCGGAACCGCAGTGGTCCGAGTTCCCGACACCATGCCCGACGCCGTCGCCGCGCCCGCAGCGTGTGCGACAGCGACGGTGATGGCCGCCCTCGACGCCGCCGGTGCGCTCGACGGTCGACGAGTGCTGATCGTCGGGGCAGGGATGCTGGGGGTGACCGCCGCTGCGGCGGCCAGGGAGCGAGGTGCAGCGGTGTCGGTTCTCGACCGAGACCTGCAGCGGCAGAGACAATCCCGTGCATTCGGGGCCGTGGAGGACGACGGTGCACGCACCGATGTGGCCATCGACTTCTCCGGATCGTCCTCGGCTGTGCAGGCGGCCTCGGGGCGACTCGACGTCGGTGGGCGGCTCGTCCTCGCCGGCTCCGTCGCGCCCGGTGCCCCGATCACCGTCGACCCCGAAGCGGTGGTCCGAAACTGGCTGACCATCACCGGAATCCACAACTACGAGCCGCGGCACCTCCACCAGGCCGTTGCCTTCCTCCGTGATACCGGCGAGAAGTATCCGTGGGAATCCCTCGTCGAGGCACCGGTTCCATTGGCCGAACTCGAATCCGTATTGCGGCCGACGCCGTCGGGAATTCTCCGGTCGTCGGTCGCGCCCTGGGCTCACGGTCTGTCGACGAGGTCCAACGACTGTCCGGCGCGTCCGGCCGGTGTCGCTTCACGGTGATGTCGGCGTCGGCGGAGGCGCTCATCGTACGAGCGGGCCGAGCGTGCGATTACGGTTGTGCCGAGCGGGATACCCCAGAAGCATGCCCGAAGGCGACACTGTATTTGCACTGGCCGCAAGGTTGCGTCGAGCATTGGACGGCGCGACGCTGCGGGCCGGACGGCTGCAGGTGCCGGCGCACGCAGTCGAGAATCTGGCCGGGCGAACCGTCGTCGGGCATCGAACACACGGCAAGCATCTGCTGACCGATTTCGAAAACGACACGACGCTGCACACGCATCTGCGGATGAGCGGTTCGTGGACGGTGGTGCGGGCCGGTCGTTCGATTCCGCAGCGCATCCGACCCGACGTGCGCGTCCGGCTTGCCGTGGTCGACGGGCGGACCGCCTACGGAGTTCTGCTGCCGGTCGTCGACTACGGATACACGAGGGACATGAACGCGCTGATCGCGCATCTCGGGCCGGACCCGCTGCACCCGACGTTCGACGCCGAGCGCGGAGTTGCCAACATCGCGGCCCAGGGAAGTCGTCCGATCGTTGCGACGTTGTTGGATCAGCGGGTCATCGCCGGTCCCGGAAATCTGTGGGCCAACGAGCTGTGTTTTCTGCGCGGCCTGTGGCCGTGGACGCCGTCGAGTGATGTCGACGCGCAGAGATTGGTCGCGTTGCTCGAGCGGGCGATGCGTCATTCGGCGACAGTTCCGGGTGCGATGCAGGTGACCACCGGGGACACTCGCCGGGGCCGATCACACTGGGTTGCAGGGCGGGCCGCAAAGCCGTGTCTGCGGTGTGGAACGGCGATTCGGGTGGTCGCGGAGACACCAGGAGACCCGAACAAGCGTCGAACATGGTGGTGTCCGACCTGCCAACCGGAGCGCTAGCGACGAGCGGTCGATCGCTGTTGGCTCAACGACATAACCGCCCGCGGGTATCGCGTGTTGCCTGCCGATACCAACGATTGCTTTCCTCGTGACCGAAAGATCGAAACCTGGGGTCGTCAGAAGGTCGAATTGGTCGGGTGGTCGGTATCGACCAAGTCGTGAGCCACCTTGTGCAAAGGCTGATTCTGCTGCTGCGACAGCTTCGCCAGCAGCTCGAACGCCTGCACCGCGTCGAGATCGTAGCGTTCCATGATCATTCCCTTGGCTTGGCCGATGATGTCGCGACTGGCCAGGCCCGTCCGGAACTGCTCGTTGTCGCGGGCGCTGAGCAAGGCAATGGCGGCATGCGCTGCGAGGGCTTCCCCGATCTCGACCGCGTCGACGTCGAAGGCACGCGGCTCGTCACTGTAGAAGATCAACGCACCGAGGTCGTCGGCGTTGCTGTAGAGCTGAAACGCCGCCAAGGATTTGAATCCCTCGTTCACGGCCAGAACCGCGAACTCCGGCCATCGTGGCTCGGACGTGAGGTCGTCCGAGACGACGACATCGAAGTGGCGAACCTCGGTGGGAATCGGGCCCTCGTCGAGCTCGTACTGCAGTCGACACAGCTTTTCGGCCAGGGGGTCGGTGGATGCCACCACGGTGCGGACGCCTTTGCTGACCGTGGTGACGCAGCCGACGGTTGCACCCGGTATGAGCCGAATGGAGGTGCGCAAGATCTCTGCCATCGTCTCGGGCATCGAACGGCGGGTATCACGCAACGACCGCGCGAACTCGGCGAGTGACGATGCAGGGGACGATCCGGGAAGGTGCACATCGGGCGATGATTGCGACATTCACACGGTCCTCTCGCATAGGACCCCTGCCGCTCTTCGCCGGAGAGATCCACGATCTTGCGCCTTCTGCTGGACGCCCGTGCCGGCTCGAGAGCCAGCGCTGTGCACTTTATACGCTTCCGCCGAAACGGTTGTACGTCGCACAGCGCGAGGGCCGCCGATCACCTGATCGACGGCCCTCACCGAGATACGACTTACTTGAAGGTGTCCTTGATGTTCTCGCCGACCTTCTTCACGCCTGCCGAACCCTGATCCTTCTTGCCCTCGGCCTCGAGGTCCTTGTTGTTCGTGGCGTCGCCGACAACTTCCTTCGCCTTGCCGATGGCGTCCTCTGCTGCGTTCTTGGCCTTGTCGATGAAGCTCATGTGAGTTCCTTTCCTCGTGCCGGGTTGGTACTGAAGACTTAGTCGGAGCCCGTCGACGAAAGCGCACGTTCGCATGTTGAGATCTGGGTCACACGTACCGTCGACGTTTCCGTGGTGCCTGCGGTGGTTACATTCGACCGATGATGGTCGCCAAGGTGGACAGTTATCAGCGCAGGCATCCGTCGGCGGGTTTCCCGCTGGCAGTGCTGTACAAATTTCTCGACGACCGTGGCGGCTACCTCGCGGCCCTCATCGCGTACTACTCGTTCCTGTCGTTGTTCCCGTTGCTGCTGCTCTTCACCACCGTGCTGGGAATCGTGCTGGCCGGGGACCCCGAACTGCAGACCCGCATCATCGATTCGGCCATGAGCCAGATCCCGGTCATCGGTGATCAACTCGGACAGCCGGATCGCCTCAGCGGCGGAACGACCGCCATCGTCATCGGCGTGGTGGGGTCGCTGTACGGCGGACTGGGAGTGTCACTGGCCGCTCAGTACGCAATGAACACCGCGTGGTCGGTCCCGCGAAACGAACAACCGGATCCGATCAAGGGTCGGCTGCGCGGGCTGGTGCTGCTCAGTACCGTCGGCACCGCCATCATCGGACTGACCGTTCTCAACGGCGTCGCGTCCTCGGGCGTGTTCGGATTCGCCGGCGGCGCACTGGCACTCGTCGGAGCAGTCGTGGTCAACGCCGTGGTCTTCATTGCCGCGTTCCGCATCGGGACCGCCCGCGCCCTGAGTGTGCGCGAGGTTCTGCCCGGCGCCGCGATCGCCGCGGTGGTCTGGCAGGCACTGCAATCGTTCGGCGGCATCTACATTCGCTATGTCGTCGGCAACGCCAGCGCCAGCAACGGGATCTTCGCGATCGTCCTCGGCCTGCTCGGCTTCCTCTACGTCTCGTCGGTGCTGATCGTGCTGTGCATCGAAATCAACGCCGTACGCGTCGACCACCTGCATCCCCGAGCGTTGTTGACGCCGTTCACCGACAACGTCGAGCTCACCGAGGGTGACAAGAACTCCTACACCGGCCAAGCAGAAGCGCAGCGCAACAAGGGATTTCAGGACATCACAGTCACCTACGACGAGCCGGAAGCAGTGACGGAGAAGGATGCGCCGCCGAACAAGTGATGGGTGGTGGTGCGTGGCATTTGCTGGGTGATCTGGGTGGGGCAAATGCGCGCGCATTCGTTGGGTGCTCACGGAATAGCAAGGTGATCGGGCGCGAGTTCGCGCGCGGATGGCAAACGCGCGCGCATTTGCGGGAACTGGGGCGGCGCGAACTGGGGAGGCGGGTACTCGGGCGTCGGAGGCTGATCGCCGGAGGGGGCTGATCGGCGGCGATCGCAAATGCGCGCGCATTCGCCAGGTGCTCACGGATTAGCCAGGTGATCGGGCGCGAGTTCGCGCGCGGACGGCAAACGCGCGCGCATTTGCGGGAACCGGGGGCGGCGGGGAGACGGCTGGGGACTCGGTTTCGGCGGACGGGGGAGGGTTCGCCGCCGAACAAGTGATGGGTGGTGTTGCGTGGCATCGGCGATCGCAAATGCGCGCGCATTCGCCAGGTGCTCACGGAATAGCCAGGTGATCGGGCACGAGTTCGCGCGCGGATGGCAAACGCGCGCGCATTTGCGGGGACAGGGGCGACGCGAACCGGGTCGACACAAACCACGTGACCCCCGTCACGAACCGGTCAGCCGGTCGGCCGAAAAAAGACTCCGAGTTTGTTTCGCGAAAGCGCATGCGCAAGCGCTTGTATGCGTTCTAGGGTACTGCAATCGAGCGACGCGACCGCGTGGCTAGGGGACAAGGGAGTCCACATGTTCAATCACCGTCGGAAGTCCGCGCTGACGATCGGCACCGCGCTCATGGCCGGTTCGCTCGTGTTCGGTCTGACCGCTTGCAGCAGTTCGGATTCGGACAGCGTCAAGGTCGGACTCATCACCAAGACGGACTCCAATCCGTACTTCGTGAAGCTGCGCGAGGCAGCGCAGGCGCAGGCGGATTCCAGCGGAGCCGAGCTGGTGGCTCTGGCCGGCGCTTTCGACGGTGACAACGAGGGACAGGTCGCGGCCATCGAGAACCTGGTCGGGCAGGGCGTGAAGGGGATTCTGATCACCCCGAACTCGTCCACCGGAGTCCTGGACGCGATCAAGAAGGCACGTGACGCCGGCGTCGTCGTCATCGCCCTCGACACCGCAACCGACCCCGAGGACGCGGTCGACGCCACGTTCGCCACCGACAACAAGGCCGCAGGCGTCAGCCAGGGCGAATGGGTCAAGGGCACTCTCGGAACCACTGCGCCCCAGGTCATCATGCTCGACGGCACCGCGGGCGGCACGGTCGACACGTTCCGTCACGACGGCTTCCTCGAGGGCATGGGCCTGACCGACAGTTCGCCGGAGATCGTCGGCCAGGAGAACACCAACGGCGATCAGACCAAGGCGCAGACCGCCATGGAGAACCTGCTGCAGCGCGCACCGGGCGTCAATGCGCTGTACACGATCAACGAGCCCGCAGCAGCGGGTGCGTACCAGGCGATTCAGTCTGCCGGCCGCGCCGATCAGATCACCATCGGCTCGATCGACGGCAGTTGCACCGGCATCGAGAACGTCAAGGCCGGCATCATCGGCGCGACGGTGTTGCAGTTCCCGGCGAAGATGGCCGAGCAGGGTGTCGACGCTGTGGTGAAGTTCGCCGAGGACGGCACCAAGCCCAGCGGCTTCAACGACACCGGCTCGCAGTTGGTCACCGATCAGCCCGTCGACGGAATCGAGTCGCAGGACACCGCGTGGGGCGAAGAGAATTGCTGGGGCTGATCGCGGATTCCCGGACCATCGCCCCAACACGAGGACTGATCCGTGAGTACTGACACCGCCGCCGAGCCCAAGGCTCCGAGCCGGTTCAACGTAGGGACCATTCTGCGTGAACCGCTGCTCGGGCCGATGGCCGCACTCCTCATCGCCGTCATCGTCTTCAGCTCGATCTCGAGCTCGTTTCTCAACCCGCAGAACGTTTCTCTGATCCTGCAGCAGTCGGTGGTCGTCGGCATTCTCGCCGTCGGCCAGACGCTGATCATCCTGACCTCCGGTATCGATCTGTCGATCGGTGCGGTGGCGGTGATGGGCACCATCGTGATGGCGCAGTCGGCAGGCGCGAACGGTCCGGTGGTCGCACTGGGTTCCACGCTTGCCGTCTGCCTGGCGTTCGGTGCGATCAACGGCGGATTGGTGACGATGCTGCGACTGCCACCGTTCATCGTCACGCTCGGCACGTTCACTGCGATTCAGGCAGCCACCAGGTTGCTGGCCGGCTCCGAGACCTACCAGGTGCCGAGCGGACCGCTGACGCTGCTCGGTACCTCGTTCAAGATCGGCAGTTTCTCCACGACGTACGGCGTGGTGGTGATGCTGCTGGTCTACGCCGTGATGTGGTACGCGTTGTCCCAAACATCCTGGGGCAGGCACATTTACGCGGTCGGTGGTAGCCCGCAGGCGTCGGATCGGTCGGGCATCAAATCCGGTCGCGTGCTGTTCTCGGTGTACATCGTCACGGGAGTCATCGCGGCGATCGCGGCGTGGGCAGCGCTCGGACGAATCCCCAACGCCGACCCGAACGCCTATCAGAACGCCAACCTGGAAACGATCACCGCGGTCGTCATCGGTGGAACCAGCCTCTTCGGTGGCCGCGGCACCGTCATCGGGACTCTCATCGGAACCCTGATCGTCGGTGTGCTGCGCAACGGTCTCACCCAAGCAGGCGTCGACAGCCTGTACCAGAACGTCGCGACCGGCATTCTCGTCATCGTCGCGGTGGCCGTCGATCAATTTGCACGTAGGAGGTCACAGTGAATGCCCCCCTCGCTCTGGAAGCGCGCGGCCTGGTCAAGACCTACGGCAGTGTGACGGCCATCAACGGTGCCGATTTCGAGTTGCGGCCCGGTGAGGTACTGGCGGTGATCGGCGACAACGGTGCCGGAAAGTCCAGTCTCATCAAAGCTTTGGCGGGCGCTGTCATTCCCGACTCGGGCGAGATCCTGATGAACGGCTCGCCGGTGTCGTTCAAGAACACGCGCGACGCACGAGCAGCGGGCATCGAGACGGTCTATCAGGACCTGGCTGTCATTCCCGCGCTCGACATCGCGTCGAACGTCTACCTGGGACGCGAGATCAAGCGTAAAGGCATCAGCGGCAGTCTGTTTCGTCGCCTCGACATGCCACGAATGCGCGAGGAATCGTCGAAGCACCTGCAGGACCTCAAGATCGGCATCAAGTCGGTCAATCAGGCGGTCGAGACGCTCTCCGGCGGTCAGCGTCAGGGCGTGGCAGTTGCCCGGGCGGCAGCGTTCGGACGCGGAGTGATCATCATGGACGAGCCGACGGCCGCACTCGGCGTGCGGGAGTCGGGCATGGTGATCGACCTGATTCGCACGATCCGCGACCGAGGCATACCGGTGGTGCTCATCAGCCACGACATGCCGCACGTGTTCGAGGTCGCCGATCGAATTCACATCCACCGCCTCGGCAAGCGTGCAGGCGTCGTGAATCCGAAGAACCGCACCATGTCCGAGGTCGTCGCGCTCATGACCGGCGCGGAGGAGCCGACCGACGATGAACGCGCAGGCCTCTGAATCGACAAGTCCGGTCGGTGTTTTCGTCGGGCTGGCGACACTCGACGTCGTCCATCGAGTGGCGGCAGCGCCGGCACCCAACCAGAAGATCACCTCGAGCGCACAGTTCGTCGCGGCGGGAGGACCTGCTGCCAACGCGGCGGTGACCTTCGCCGCGCTGGGCGGGACGGCGGTGCTCGTCACCGCGCTCGGAGACGACCCGGTGGCAGCCCTGATCAAGGCCGACCTGGCGGCATTCGGAGTGCGGGTGCTCGACGCCGCCGAGGGCTCCACCAGGGCTGTGCCCGTCTCTGCGGTGACGGTGATCGAATCGACCGGTGATCGGTCGGTCGTCTCGGCCGACGCCGTGAACTCCGACGCCTCGCCGCCGGAGGATCTCGAGGCCGTCGTGGCCGGTGCCGACGTCGTACTCGTCGACGGGCACCACCCCCTGATCGCCTGCGCCGCCGCGGAACATGCGGCGGCGCGGGTTACCACGTTGGTCGTGGACGCCGGTCGCTGGAAACCGGTGATGAGCGAGCTGATTCCGCACGCCACGGACATGGTGTGCTCGGCGGACTTTCGCGCCCCCGGCACCTCGGACACCGCTTCCACCGCCGCGGCGCTCGTCGGATCCGGCGTGCACACCGTCGTCACGACCCACGGCGGCGATCCCGTCGAATGGTGGTCCGAGGGATCATCGGGATCGGTCGATGTGGAGCCGGTCGCAGTGGTCGATACTCTGGGTGCCGGGGATGCGTTCCACGGCGCGTATGCCTACTACTCCACGCAGCCAGGATCCCTTTCCGAGCGCATCGACAGGTCGGCTCACGTTGCCGCATTGCGCTGCTCGGTGATCGGCCCCAGAGCGTGGTTACACGAACTATCCGCCGACACACTTCACTACCCACGGACTCGAAAGCGACAACGGTGAGCACTGACCAGGACGTACAGGAAGCCACCCTCGAACAACTCGTGGAGCTGGCGCGAAAGTCGGCTGTATCCGGTCAGCGACGCATACTCGGCCTGACCGGTGCGCCGGGTGCCGGAAAGTCCACTGTGGCTCAGCAACTCGTCGATGCGCTCGGGCCGGAACTCGCGGTACTGGTTCCGATGGACGGATTCCACCTCGCCAACGAGGTGTTGATCGAGCTGGGCCGGCTCGATCGCAAGGGTGCCCACGACACGTTCGACGACGGCGGGTATGCGCGGCTGATCGCGGCGATTCACGACCAGCAGCCCGGCGACCCCATCGTGTACGCGCCGAGATTTCGGCGCGAGATCGAGGAGTCGATCGGGTCCTCGATTCCGGTCCCGTCGACTGTCCCGCTCGTCGTCACCGAGGGGAATTACCTGCTGATGGAGTCCGACGCGTGGCCTGCGGCGCGCGCAATGATCGACGAAGTTTGGTTTCTGGCCCCGCACACGACGGTTCGGCACGAGCGGCTGGTGGCCAGGCACGAGGCCTACGGAAAGTCGCACGAGGACGCGAAGTTCTGGGCACTGGGCTCGGACGAGCGCAACGCGGAACTGATCGGGTCGACCGCATGCCGCGCCGATCGAATCCTGCGGCTGACATGACAGTTCCGCCGAGCCGCGAGGCCCGACAGCCTCGGGCGTACTGACATGCCCACGATGGACGACGTTGCTCGCCTGGCCGGGGTATCGGTATCGACTGTCTCCCACGTGCTCAACGGAACCCGCAACGTCAATCCCGCTACTCGGGAGCGCGTCGATGCAGCGATCGTCGAGATCGGCTATCGGCGCAACGTCGTCGCTCGATCGCTCGCGGCGGGTCGGACGCACACCGTGGGACTGTCCATCGCCGCATTGACCAACCCGTACTTCGGCAGCCTGGTCCATGCCGTCGAGGAGCGGTTGTCCGAGGCCGGTTACGTGTTGATCCTCGGTGACTCGCACGACGAGCCTCGCTCCGAGCGCAGGGTGACGGACTCGTTGCTCGACCGTCAGGTCGACGGCATGATTCTCGCGCCCGCAGCCGGCTCGGAATTCTCCACGATTCCCGAGATCGTCCGTAGCGGAACACCTCTGGTGCTGATCGACCGGATGCTCGATGTCTCCTGTGACCAGGTGGGCCCGGAGAACGACGCGTCGGCGTACGAGCTGACGACCCACCTCCTCGACGCCGGACATCGACGCATCGCGATCGTCCGCGGCATCGAAGGAATCTCCTCCACGACAGAGCGATTCGACGGCTACTCCCGCGCACTGGCGGATCGAGGAATCGAACTCGATCCTCGACTCGTTCTCGACGGCCGGTCCAGTGTGGAGGTGGCCGAGTCCCGGGTGCGTGAGTTGATGTCGGGTCCGGATCGGCCGTCTGCCCTGGTGTCGATGAACAACTCGATGACCATCGGATCGCTGAAAGCGGTTCGTGGCCTGGGCTTGTCGATCCCGGCCGACCTCGCCTTCGTGTGCTACGACGACTTCGAGTGGTCGGATCTGTTCGAGCCCAGGCTCACCGCGGCGGCGCAGGACGTGCAGACGATCGGCCGAACCGCAGCCGACCTGTTGCTGAATCGAATCGAGGGCAGCGAAGAGACACCTCGGTCCATTCGAGTGCCCACCACCTTCACCCATCGCAATTCCTGCGGATGCACGTAGACCGCAGCCGCACCCGAAAGATAGGACCCGCCATGCCGATTGCCAGTCCGGAGCAGTACGCCGCCATGCTGGATCGCGCCAAGGAGGGTGGGTTCGCCTACCCGTCGATCAACGTCACCGGTTCGCAGACTCTCAACGCAGCTCTGCAGGGATTCGCCGAAGCCGAGAGTGACGGCATCATTCAGGTGTCGGTCGGCACCGCGCTCTATCTGTCCGGCAACGCCGTGCAGAACCGCTTCGCCGGTTCCAAGGCTCTCGCGCAGTACGCCCACGAAGTGGCGCAGCACTATTCGATCTCGGTGGCGCTGCACACCGATCACTGCCCCGCCGAGAATCTGGACGACTGGGTCCGCCCCCTGCTGGCCGACGCGATCGAACGACGCGGCCGCGGACTACCGCCGCTGTACCAATCGCACATGTGGGACGGATCGGCCGTGCCGTTGGACGAGAATTTGCGGATCGCGCGCGAGTTGCTCGACCTGTCGGTGGAGGCCGACACCATTCTCGAGATCGAAGTGGGAGTGATCGGCGGCGAAGAGGACGGGGTGTCACACGAGATCAACGAACAGCTGTACTCGACGGTCGACGATGCGCGCGCCACGATCGCTGCTCTCGGTTCGGGGGAGCGCGGTCGCTACATGACGGCTCTGACCTTCGGCAACGTCCACGGCGTCTACAACCCCGACTCGGTACATCTACGACCCGAGATCCTCGACGAGATCCAGTCCGTCGTCGGAGCCGAGACGGGCAAGGACAAGCCCTTCGATCTGGTGTTCCACGGCGGATCGGGTTCCAGCGCAGAGGACATCGCCTCGGCCGTGGCCAGCGGGGTGATCAAGATGAACATCGACACCGACACCCAGTACGCGTTCACCAGATCCATCGCCGGTCACATGCTGAGCAAGTACGACCAGGTTCTCAAGGTCGACGGCGAGTACGGAAACAAGAAGGCCTACGACCCCCGATCCTGGGGCAAGCCGGCCGAGACGGCGATGGCGGCTCGCGTGGTCGAGGCGACACAGATGCTGGGCTCGGCAGGGCGCACGATGCGCTGAGAATCCTTTCCGTCGAGTGTGTCGAAATCTGCGGACCGGTTCCGTCCCAGGGGCAAATGCGGCAAGAATGGCCGCATCGAACGTCAGGAGACACCATGGCCAAGTACCTCATGCTCAAGCACTACCGCGGCGCTCCGGAGCCGATCAACAGCGTCCCGATGGACCGGTGGACGCCTGCGGAGGTGCACGCACACATCCAGTTCATGCAGGATTTCGCCGCCGAACTCGAAGCCACCGGCGAGTTCGTCGACGCCCAGGCCCTGGCCCCCGAGGGGACCTGGGTCAGCTCCGGCGGTGAGGGCAAGCCGCCGGTCACCGACGGTCCGTTCGCCGAGACCAAGGATCTCATCGCAGGCTGGATGATCATCGACGTGGAGAGCTACGAGCGGGCGCTCGAACTCGCCGGGCAGTTGTCGGCCGCGCCGGGAGCAGGCGGCGAACCGATTCACGAATGGCTCGAACTGCGTCCGTTCATGGAGGCTCCCCCCACCATCGCCGACTGACGACCGCCATGGACCCCCAGGTGCTGCGGGCACTGACACCCGCGGTGATCGGCGTCCTCGTCCACCGCGGAGCCGACTTCGCGTCGGCCGAGGATGCCGCGGCGGAGGCGATGCTCGAGGCGACCTCCACGTGGGTCGCCGACGCGCCTGCCGATCCGAAGGGTTGGCTGGTGACCGTCGCGTGGCGCAAGTTTCTCGACGCAGAACGATCCGAGAAGGCGCGACGAGCACGAGAGGATCGAGCCGCGGCACAACCGGATCCTGGCACCGTGAGCGGCGTCGACGACACGCTGCAGTTGTTCTTTCTGTGCGCGCATCCCTCGCTCGGTCCGGCGGCAGCGGTGGCACTGACGCTGCGTGCCGTCGGGGGATTGACGACGCGGCAGATCGCGCGGGCGTACCTGGTGCCGGAGAAGACCATGGCGCAACGCATCAGCCGCGCCAAACGCACGGTGCGCGATGTGCGTTTCGATGCGCCCGGTGATGTGGGGACGGTGCGGCGGGTGCTGTATCTCGTCTTCAACGAGGGGTACACCGGGGACGTCGATCTGGCGGCCGAGGCGATTCGGTTGACCCGGCAGTTGGCCGGGTTGTCCGACGACGAGGAAACGGCCGGACTGTTGGCGCTGATGCTGTTGCACCACGCCCGGCGTTCGGCCAGGACCGGGCCCGACGGTCACGTCATCGATCTCGCTGGGCAGGATCGATCTCGTTGGGACACAACGCTGATGGCGGAGGGAGTGCACATCCTGCAGGCGGCGCTCGCCCGCGATCGGTTGGGTGAGTTCCAGGCGCAGGCGGCCATCGCCGCCTTGCACGCCGACGCCCGGTGTATGGAGGAGACCGATTGGCCGCAGATCGTCGAGTGGTACGACGAGTTGCTCGCTCTCACGGACAGTTCCGTGGTCCGACTCAATCGAGCGGTGGCGATCGGGGAGGCCGACGGTCCGGAGGCGGGGCTCGAGGCGCTGGGCGAGGTCGATCCGGCCGTCCCGCGGCACACAGCGGCGACCGCGTACCTGTGTGAGAAGGCCGGTGATCTGCAGCGTGCTGCCGAGTTGTACGCGGAGGCGGCGGAGAAGGCGTCGTCGATTCCCGAGCGGCACCATCTGACGCTGCAGGCCGCGCGGATCAGAGCCGGTTGAGCCCCGCAGGCGGCAAGCGAACGGACCGATCGGTTTCGTAATCCGATCGTTAGCGGTAGAAAGCGGAATCCGTGCGACCCTCGTATGGTGCTGAAGTTGCCAATGGGGCAGAAGAGAAAGAAACGAACTCGATCCGCTGCGGTCGCGACGGCCGCGGCAGCGGCGTCGATACTGATGACCGGAACACCGGCGCAGGCGTTGCCGGGTAACTCCGGATCGGCCGACGCGGCCGCGGGAGCTGTCGGCATCCATCAGGTGTCGGCGACCCGCGCGGTGCTGAACGTCTTCTCCCCGTCCATGAATCGGGTCATTTCCAACGAGGTGTTGCATTCGCCGGAAGGCGGCCCTGCGCCCACTCTCGTGCTGCTCAACGGCGCACTCGGCAACGAGGACGGAGTCGGGTGGCTCAACAACTCGGGCGTCGAGCAGTTCTTTCTCGACAAGAACGTCACGGTCGTCGCACCCATCGGCGGTCGTTTCAGTTTCTACACCGATTGGCAGACAACCGATCCCGTGCTAGGCAGCAACAAGTGGCAGACCTACCTGAGCCGCGAATTGCCTGCCGCTGTCGACGCGGCCTACGGCTCGACCGGCAGACGCGGCGTGGCAGGGCTGTCGATGAGTGGTGGTCCCGCACTCGATCTCGCGATCCAGGCTCCGGATGTGTTCGACGCGGCCGCGTCGTTCAGTGGATGCCCGGCACCCTCCGACCCGCTTGCCACTGCCGGTATTTCGGCGATGATCGCCGGCGGACTCAACAACCCCTTCAACATGTGGGGGCTGCCGGGAAGTCAGGGATGGCGCGACCACGACCCGTCACTGAACGTCGAGCGGCTGCGCGGAACCGCGGTCTACGTCAGCTCCTCCCGCGGACTACCAGGGCCGGTGGATCGCATTCCCGAGGGCGCGATCCCACCGTTCGGCGGAATGGCGGTGGAGGCCATGGTCAACCACTGCACATCGATCTTCGTCGACGCCCTGCGCCGAGCCGACGTGCCGGCAACGGTGTCCATGCGCGAGGAGGGCGCGCACACCTGGCCGCTGTTCGAGGATCAGCTGCGTGAGGCCTGGTTCACCACGCTGGCACCGGCTCTGGGAACCAGCTGATTGCATCGAGACTTCGGCGGGTAAGCGGGGTTCACACCGGCGAAAGGACAACGCGAACATGTCGAAGGACGAACTGCACAAGGGCGACAAGGTCGAATGGCAGACCCACGGAAACACGACCGAGGGAACGGTGGTGGAGAAGATCACCTCCGAGACCGAAGCCGCAGGCCGCACCGTGAAGGCATCGAAAGACGAGCCGCAGTACCGGGTCGAGAGCGACAAATCCGGTAAGGACGCGGTGCACAAGCCGGAAGCGTTGGACAAGAAGGACTGACGCCACAAGATCACCTGTGCGGCCCCGAGTTGTCGACTCGGGGCGCACAAGTGGATCTCAGGCCTCGGGCACCGATCGTTCTGCGCCCCAACTCCGTTCGATGTAGCCGCGGATGCGCTCGATGTCCTCGGCTGGGATTCTCTCCGGCTCGCCGTGCTCGAGGGGATCGGTGTGGAAGATGTACAGCCGTGAGGCGAACTGGTCGAACGGCAGCGAACCCTCGCCTGCGCGTTCGCCGTTGCCCGCCGTGCCCACCACGACGCCGTCGCCCCAGTCCTGCCCGCTGTCGTTGTTCGGGTTGAAGAAGTACACCCGCATGGTGCCGTCGGGATCGGTGTTCACGCGCAGGATCGTGATGGCGTGCCACCCCACATACCGTGCGGCGCTGTCGGTTACGGCCACACCTGCCGGCTGCGGATGGATCAAGGGTTGGTGCCCGTTGTACTCCGGGTGGTACGCCGCGTAGAACTGCCGCAGAAAGGCGTCCAGGTCGACGAGATTGCCGGTCGCGACATCGACGTCGATGTGGAATTCGCGTGCCGACCACCACCCGTGGAACTCGGGATTGACCCAGCGGTGCGGGTCGCCGGGACGATCGGCGCAACGCCGGACCATCTCGGCATAGATGCGATCGAGGTGTGGAACCAGCAACAGCGACGCGGGATCGAGGTCCACCGGATCGGTCGTGGCGACGCCGCTGACACTCTCGGTCGACGAGATCGACTGCCCCTCGAAGTGCATGACGATCTCCTCGTCACGCGCCGCCCACACCACCATCTGCAGCAGGTAGTCCGGATCGTTGTAGGCCCACATCGACAATGCCCGCGCCGACTGACACGTCGGGTTGTCGCCCTGGCCCACGCCGAGGGGCTGCCCCAGCATCGAGAGCAAGCCCCCGAGCAAGCGTGACTCCGGCGCGGGGACCGGCCCGAACGTGGTGATCAGTCGTTCCCGCACCGCGGGAGCAAGTTTCAGCGAGATCTGCCGCCACAGGGACGGCACGATCGGCGGCTGATGCAGAATCCCGCGATCGAGAAGCAGTGCCAATCCGTAGAGGCACTGCGCGGTCTCGGGATACACCGTCTCCTCGATGAGGCGATGCACCAGTTCCGGATACCGCGTCAGGCAGGTCCGGCCGGTATCGGAAAGGCCGAGGGCCTCGGGCAGAACGTACGAGTAATGGTCGACGAGATACTGCGTCAGCGTCGCGTGATACGGGGAGACGAGCCCGGTGTCGTGCATGGCTCGCGCGAATCCGCGGGCCTCGAACTGCAACGCCTCGACGTCCATCGCCTCGAGTCGCGATCGGTACACCTCGACGCCCGGATCCTCGCGGCAGGCATCGGTTGTGCCGAACAATGCCGTGATCAACCGATCCAGACCTTGACCGGACGTGCCGAGATCGACGGTGGGATCGTCACGATAGATCGCGATGCGGGTGACCATGTCCTTGATGGTGTCCACCTGAATCGGACGCTGCCGCAGAATCCGCCAGATCTCCTCGACCAACTCGTCGAGCACACTGTCGTAGCCGATCTGCCCGGCCACGTACCCGAACAGATCACGGATCAGATGCGCGGTGCGCCCCAGGCGAACTCGCTCCGACTCGGACGGTGGTGTGAACAGGACGTCGAGATTCACCGCGAGAACCTGAGAGAGGAACCGGCGGGCATCTTCGGCGGTCACCGCAGCATGCTCGTACTCGCCCGCGACGATCGCGACCATCCGCAGTTCGCTGGTCGCCTCGAGTACGAAGGTGTCGTCGTTGCCGCTGCGCAAGCTGGGCCCTACGAACCCCGGAACGAGAATGTCCGGCTGTGCCCAATCGGTGCCCGCGAACAGCCCCGCATTCTCGAGCACCTCGGCGCGTTCGCGAATTGCACCGCAACCGCCGGGCTGCAACAGGACTCGATGCACACCATCCAGAACTCTTCGCACCTTGGTGTTCTTGCTGAACTCGGGTGCATCGGCCAAGGCATGCACGGCATGGTCCAGTTGCGCCAACCGTGATGCCAATGCTTTGTCCACGGTGGTGGTCGCGTTCGTCGGTGCCGGCTCGTCCATGGTCTGTGACGATGGGTTGCGGTCGTCTCCGAGTTGCTGCTTCACACGTAGAAGTCCAGTTCTTCCTGATGCTTCAACAAGTCACGCATGACGTAGGTGTCCTCACCGAAGAAGTACAGCAGGCCCCAGTGGGTACCGAATGCCGTTCTCTTGGTGACGGTTTCCTCCACCGGTGCCGACAGATCGTTGGTCTCGTAGTAGTCGTGCCCGCTGGTCTCCTCGGGAATCTGCAGTTGGCTGACGACGCGGCGTCGCGGGTACACCCCGAAACATCCGGCGACACCGGTGGCGTCGACGACCTCCTTCGGGAAGAAGGCGTCGATCTCCTCCTCGGTGGTCTTCGGGTCGAACGCCAACGCCAGGCCCTGGTAGGCGTTGAAGCCGTAGGCCCGCTCGAGCAGCTCGAACACCTTGAAACCCGGTGGGCGGTAAGCAACTTCGCCGAAGTACATCTCGCCGTCACTGGTGACGAAGTACTCGGGATGAATGAAGCCGAACTCGATGTCGAACGTCTTGATCAACTTCTCGATCTGCACCGTGATCTGCTCGCGGTACTTCTCCAGTTCCGGTGTGGCCGGAACGAACACCGAATAGCCGAGCGTGACGTATTCGGAGATGTTGAGGAACTTGATCTTGCCGTTGTGAATCCATGCTTCGACGGCGAACTCCCAACCGTCGAGATGCGATTCCATCAGCGCCGGAAATTCCTCGTCGGGAATGGAGTCGACCTCGTCGGGGGTGCGAATGACACGGTGGCCGAGGCAGCCTGCCTTGTCGAATGCCTTGACATGGATGGGATCGTTCGGATCGCCGTCGAGCTTGAGCAAGGTCTGGTTGACTCGCTTGAGGAATCGGATGACGTCCTCGCGGTCGTGGGCCTCTTCGAAGATGCCGACGCGGATTCCACCGAGTTGGGCGCGACGCTTCATCAAGGACTTGTCGCGCAGCAGCATCGCCTGACCGAACAGTCGCGGGTTGCCCAGCAGCACCGAGTTGATGGCACCGGCCCACTCCACCGTCTCCTCGTAGAGCGGGATCGCGACGTCGACACCCTTGTCCTGCAGGGTCTCGGCAATTTCCAGTGAGCGATCGTTGAGTCGCTCGAAGTTCCACGGGAGGTATGGAATGTCGTGCTCGGTGCAGTACGCCTCGGCCCACTCGGGGGCGACGACGACGTAGCGCCGATCGAACTTGTCCAGTGCTTCCACCGCGGCCAAACTCCACCCCAGCAGGGCCACGAAACCCTTGTTCGGGTCTTTCTCCAGCCTGTCTGGCTGAGCCATGAAGTTCCTTCCCCTAGATGATTCATCGGTCGAGGTCCTTCGCTCCACCGTACAGAGGCAGTATCGGTCACCGGGCACCCCTGTATGCGACTGTGGATCGGAAACGCGCCGGATCCAGGTGTTCGGTAGCGTTCACGATCGACGAGGTGCGGTGCGCGCCTTCCTGGAACGAGGAGTGCGACATGACGGTCGACAAAACGGGTGCGCAGGTCGAAATCACCCAGCAAGCAGATCGTTTCACGGTTTCGGCCGACGGCTCGCAGGTCGGGTTCACCGAGTTCGCCGACGACGAACACGGCAGACGTATCTTCTTCCACACCGAGGTCGACGCAGCGTACGGCGGACGTGGTCTGGCGACGATTCTCGTGCAGCAGGCGCTCGACGCCACCCGCAACGATGCCAAGCGGATCGTGCCGATCTGCGAGTTGGTAGCGGCCTTCGTGGGCAAGCACTCGGAATTCGACGACGTCGTGGAGCAGCCGACGGACGAGATCCGGCAATGGCTGGCCGACCGGCGGGGCTGACCGCGGGAATACCGTCGGGCTTCGGCGGGTTGAGACGATCAGAGTAGTTGCAGAGTCAACTACATTGCCGAAAGGGACGCCATGCCTGCAGTGACGGTCGACAACATCCTCGCCTTGCCCCGAATCCCTATACCCGACGCCACCGCCGTCCCCCGGCCGGTCCGGTCCGTCACGACGGCACCGACGGGATTCGAGGGGGAGGGCTTTCCGGTCCGTCGCGCATTCGCGGGACTGGACATGGCGTCGCTCGACCCGTTCATCCACATGGATCAGATGGGCGAGGTCAACTACGCGCCCGGCGAGCCGAAGGGGACGCCGTGGCATCCGCATCGCGGGTTCGAGACGGTCACCTACATGATCGACGGCATCATGGAGCACAAGGACTCTCACGGCGGCGGCGGAGTCATCGGCGGTGGCGACACGCAATGGATGACGGCGGGCGGGGGCATCCTGCACATCGAGGCTCCGCCGGAGCATCTGGTGCTCTCGGGTGGGCTGTTCCACGGTGTTCAGCTGTGGGTCAATCTGCCGCGCGAGAACAAGATGGCGCACCCGCGCTACCAGGACATCACCGGCAGCAGAGTCGCACTGGCGTCGAGTCCCGACGGTGGTGCGTTGGTCCGCGTGATTGCCGGCGAGATCGCAGGCATGCAGGGCCCGGGGTCGACGTACACTCCGATTGCGCTCTCGCACAGCACCATCGCACCGGGTGCGGCGCTGACGCTGCCGTGGAACAGGGAGTTCAACGCACTGGTCTACGTTCTCGCGGGCGAGGGCACCGTGGGCGCGGAGAAGCGTCCGATCAGGATGGGGCAGACGGCGCTGTTCGGCCGGGGAGACACCATCGAGATGTCCGCGTCTGCGGCGGGGGAATCGCTGGAGGTGTTCGTTCTCGGCGGCAAGCCGATCAGGGAACCCGTCGCGATGGCAGGCCCGTTCGTCATGAACACCAAGTCCGAAGTGCTGCAGGCGTTCGAG
Organism: Rhodococcus sp. 14-1411-2a; assembly: GCF_002259485.1. GTDB lineage: Bacteria > Actinomycetota > Actinomycetes > Mycobacteriales > Mycobacteriaceae > Rhodococcoides. The sequence goes on along the minus strand of NZ_NPGA01000008.1, from coordinate 151,489 downwards.
GACTACCAGGCCGGTCGGCTCGGCGTTCCCGTCGAATGATCGTCTCGGCCGTGCAACGATCTCCTGCATGAGCGACGCCGAACCCCGTATTCGCAGAACACGGCTGTATCGCCGTCTGGTCACCCGCGCGGACGGCCCGCTCGAGCCCGCGCGGGCGGCCAAGAGGCTGTCGGCCTACGTCTACGGAAACATCCTGGTTCTGGCGGCGGTCGCAGCATCGACGCCGAGCTCGATCGAGAACGGAACGGCTGTTGTTCTGGTTCTGGCCACGGCGGTGACGACGTTTCTGGCGCATGTGTTCGCCGATTTCGTCGCCAGCAGTCAGATTCCCGAAGCGCACGGCGATGCAACCGACGAGCAACGCACATTCGAGGCCGTCGAGGAATTCCGTGACGCCGTGCCGATCCTGAGCTCCGGCACGGTCCCTGCGGTGATGCTGGCCCTCGGCTGGTTGTCGGTGCTCCCGGGGCAGTGGTCGGAACTGCTGGCCGGCGGAGTCATCGTGATACGCATCGCGACGATTCAGATGGTCACGGAACGAATTCGCGGCAACCCGTTGACCTTCCGCGCAATTCTGGGTGGTCTGGCCACCGCTGCGATCGCAGCACTCATAGTCCTGGCCAAGGTGTTTCTGGGGCACTAGCTCCCGAACTCGGCGTACAACTCCGGCAGGAAGCCGGCCAGGTGATTCATCTCCTGTCCGCAGTGCAGCAACAGATCTCGGGCGAGATCGACCCCGAGATCGAGGTCCGTCGGATCGACGGACGCCCCGCGGCGGACGGCGCACACGGCCTGCTCGATGTCCGGTACGTGCAGCCCGCGCAGGTTCAGGAAGAAACGGCTACGCATCTCGGCACCGCCGTCGACGGGACGCACCTGGTGGGCCAGCCAGCCCAGGTCCACCGGCGCGATGGAGCTGCCCACTCGGCCGAAGACGATCGTCTGATCCGCGGGAACGTCGAAGCCGTGCGCAATCGGATCGCGAAAGGCGATGCCCAGCTGTTGCAGCTTCGGCCCGACGTACTCGTCCACGAAAGTCGTGTTGCCGACGTACTTGGCCTTGTCGGGAATGTCGAGTGCCGTTCGATCCTCGGCGAGGGCTGCGTAGAGGTGGGCGTCGGGATGCCACAGCTTGTAGCGTGCGGCCTCGGTGGAATGCCAGCCGAACCACCAGTCCCACATCGCTGCCGTCACGCGCGGCATCACCGTGCGGACCGCCACGAACGTCACTCCATCGGCGCGTCGACCGTATCCGGTCTCGATCGTGGAGTAGCCGGTGGGCGCGAGATCGGTTGTGATGGAATCGAATCCAGGAATCGAATCCGGCGCGAGGGCCGGGCCCGCACAGGCGTCCGCGACGGCGGTCGGTGCGGGCGTCGTTCGCTGTGCCATGTATCGGGCGTACGGCAGATCTCGATCGGCGTCGCGGTAGCCCTGGTAGCGCTCACCGCACTCGTCCGCCGAACCGGTTGCCGGGGCCGCCACCGCCTTGGCTACCGGGCCGACGACGGCGACGGTGGCCGCAGCGGCCGCTCCGATCATGATCTGGCGTCGTGTCGGCCCCCGGGTCATGCGACCACCCCTCTCAACATTCGTTGAGGCTAGGTCGTGGAATCGATGTATGTCAACAGCCGGGCACTACACTGCGCGGTATGAGTCCGGCACACCCCAGGGACGACGAGTCGAGAGTGCGTCGGCGCGACGAGATCGCCACGGCCGCGATCGAGGTGCTCGCCACCCGAGGTCTTCGCGGCTTGACGCACCGGGCGGTGGACGCCGCAGCGGGACTGGGACCCGGGTCGGTGAACTACCACGCGCCCACCCGGAGTCGGCTGCTTCACCTGGCTCTCGGTCAGCTGTTCGTCCGCGACTTCGAGGTGGCCGGAGCGACCTTCGGCAGTCTCGTCGACGTCAAGCCGCTCACCGCCGATATCGTGGTGTCGCGCATCATCGATTTCATCGACGCCATGACGACCGGGGATGCCGTCCAACGGGTCATCGCTCGCCACATCATGCTCGGCGAGGCGCAGCACGACGACGAAATTCGCGAGTTGTTCGACAGTCAACGAGCAGCATTCGTCACCTACACCCAGTGGATCGTCGCCTCGTTGGACTCCGAGGATCCGCCGTCCGACGCCGAGACCCTCGTGGTGATGATCGAGGGGCTGGTGCAGCGGCAAGTGCTGATCGGGTCACGCCTGTCCCCGGGTTTCATCGAGCAGATGTTGCGCAAGATCGTGGTGGCCTCGCCGCTGGTCGAGAACTGACCCGGGCCGGCGGCCTCACCCCAGCAGCGAACGACGCTCGGTGTGGGTGAACGTGAAGATCGTCGCGCCGAAGCTGATCAGTGCGGTCAGAAGCAGTACCTGCGGGCCGGTGATGACGACGCCGATGAAGGCTCCGATCGCGCCGCCCAAGGCGAACGATCCGAGAAGGGCTGTGTAGCAGAGCCAGTCGTAGCGCGTCCCGCCGCCGAACATGTGCCGCTCGATTCCCTGGCCGAGTTTGACCATGGTCCCGGTGACGTAGCTCAGGGGAATGTAGGTCTCTTCCTTCTTCGTGAACGCGGTGTTGAGAGCACCGAGTGCGAAGGCCACCAACAGAATCGGGTAGAAGTTCACGTTGGCCGACGACCATCCGGAGATGGCGATGTCGATCGCGCCTGCTCCGGCGAGTGCGATCGTGGTGAGCACCGTTGCTCCGTGCGGGTGATTCGACCAGTAGCGACGACGGCAGATCGACGAGATCACGACGCCTGCCAGGAAAGAGCCCATGAGCGCCAGTGCCGCGATCGGTGAGGCCCCCGGGGTGACCTCCTTGCCCTCGGGATGCCCGAAGTGTCCGACGACTGCTCGCTCGGTGTTGCCGGTCATGAAGGTCACGAAGTAGCCGGCGGAATGGAGGAAGGCAACTGCACCCACCATCCCTGCCAGTCCCGACAATATCCAGGACAGACGAGCTTCGGCACCGACGGCTGTTTCGCGGCTGATCGTCAACGGGGAAGTCATGACTCGATTGTCCGGACTACGGGCGAACCGGCAAATCTTTGAGTTGTCGGTCACATAACCGACGGCGATTCACCATTGGCGACCATTCCCCGGTGCATGACCCTGTTTCCCACGACCCCGCTGTGATCGGCTCTGTGCATCACACATCGGTTGTCCCACATGACGACGTCCTCCGGTGCCCACGCGTGTCGCAGCACATTGGTCTCGCGAGTCGAATGCTCGAACAGGTATCGCACGGTCTCCTGTGCCTCCTCGGTGGACATTCCGCTGATCGCGACGCATCGCGCAGGCGCCGACAACGCCAGTGCGGTACGCCCGGTCACGGGATGCACTGCGAACAAAGGATGTTCGGCACAGGAATCGGTGTCCGACGCCACCCCGGTCACTCGGTGCGTCACCGTTCTTCCGGCCAGGTCCGCTTTGCGGTCGGCCGGCAAGGTGTCGTAGGCCGCGTACTGGTCGCTGAACAGCGTGCTGCCCCCGGCCTCCGGTACCTCGACCGCGCGTAATGCGGTGTAGGCAGGCGGATTCGGTACATACGTGGTGTCCACGTGGAACGTCGATTTCGGCGGTGTGGTGCGGCCGACGTTGCTGATGACGTTCAGATCGGGAAAGCCCGGCACAGGCGTCTCGCCCTCGGTGAACATCATCTCGCCGAACCGCCGGAGAAATGCCAGGAAGCCCGCGTCGTCCAGGGGCTGTCTGCGTAGAATCAGCACGCCGTGTTCGGCCAACAGCGTTCGCAGTTCTTCGGTCTCGGTGGAGCTCAGGTCCAGCTCGTCGATCTCGATTCCCAACGTCACGAGGACAACTCCTTCACCGACAGTTCGTCGAGCGTTCGTGCGAACAGTTCGTCGACGGCGATACCTGCCGCCGAGGCCATCACGGCGAGCACGCTCGACGGCGAGTACGAGCAGTACAGACCGGCTTCGAGGAACCACGGTTGTCCGTCGGGGTCGATCCGGAAGTCGAACAGACCGTAGTGCCGGCAGCCGAGAGATCGATAGCACGATCGTGCTGCCGCCCAGACCTTCTCGGTGATCGGATCGGAGACGTCCACCATCCAGGCCCTGGTCTGCTCCTTCGCGACCAGGTACAGATCCCCGTCCGAGGTGCGATTCAACTTGTCGGCGCTGGTACGAATCGACTCGACGGCATACTCCTCGAGAGGAAGGCAAATCAGCTCGTCTCCTCGTGCGATGATGCCGCAACGGACCTCGCGGCCGAGGGGGATGTACGACTCCACCAGTGCCGCAGACGAATACGTCAGAGCCTCGCTCACTGCGGTTGCCAGCCGGTCGGATTCGCGAACCAGTGTGACGCCCATCGAGTTGTCCGAGTCCACTGGCTTGACGACCACCGGCAGATCGACGTCGACGTCGTCGCCGCACCGCACCACGACACCGGCGGGAACGGCTACCCCGGCCGCTGCGACGACGGCTCGGGCGCGAGCTTTGTCCGCCGTCATCGCCATCACGTCCGGACCGTTGCCCACGTACGGCACGCCCAACAGATCGAACAGGCTGCGGTATGTCGTCATGCCGGGCAGGCAGAACATCTGCGGCACCATGACGTCGAAATGCCACGACGACATGACCTCCACCGCCTGCGCCAACGACATCTGGTGCGCCGACGCCACACTGGCGGCGTCGATGCCGCCGGGAAAGCTCCAGAGCCCGCCGGGGGAAACGAACGCCACCTCGAACCGATAGTCGGGATTTCCACCGAGTGCGTCGAGGAATCCGCCCGCGTACACCCGAGACAGATCGCAGTGGAACTCGTCCACCGACGATCCGACCAGTACCAGGACCGACAGGGTCATCAGTCGCCTCCGTTCTCCACGAGCTTGCCGATGTTGAAGTCGATGCGTGACCATCCGCGTCGGGCCAGCAGATTTCGCACCAGCAGGGACGGAATTTGGAGGTGGTGCACCAACAGATAGGGAAGTGGATCCCAGCCGGCGAGGATGGCGTCCTTTCCCTCGAAGATGCTGCGCAAGCGGGCTGTTCGGTTGCCCTCGGTGAGCAGCCGCCACACCTCGTGGTAGATCCAGTAGGTCGGACGAGCCGTCGTACGCGGCACGATCACGGGATGGCCGTCGTCGAGGTACGCGGCAGCCAGGTCGGGATGGTCGTAGAACATCGTGATGGCCGAGTGGGTGCGGGGGTTGCACTCGATGGCGTAGATGTGGCCGTCGGCGGCGGACTCGATGAAGTCGAACGACAGCTGGCCGGTGACGTCCAGCGAAGAGACGAACGTTTCCACCCAGCGCAGGATGTCGGGCTTGTCGACCATCTCGTAGTTGACCTGGAACGCCGATGATTCACAGCAGCCGTACACCTGCAACCGGCCGGCGCGGACGGTGCCGTGGGTGCAGTACTCCTGCCCGGCAACGAACTGCTGCAGGATCCACGGATCGTCCTCGGAGATCCCGAGACTGCGTGCGAATCGCAGGTTTTCGGCAGGCGTGTCGCGGGTCAATCGCGTCAGATCCATGCGGCCGACCGGGTTGTACGAGATGCGTTTGAGGATGTACTCACGGCCCGGTGGGAAGTCGAACTCCGCGATCTGCTCGACGTCGGTGATGCGTCGCCAATCGGGAACGCGCAAGCCGAGCGCCACAGCGTGTTCGGAGAACCTGGACTTGTCGTCGAGCATGCGCACCGTCGCGCCGTCGCCGTGCAGGACCTCGCAGTGCGAATCGAGCAGTGCCCGTGCGTCGGCATCGTGGATGCTCGCAGCCGGACTCGCGACGGGGACGAAGACGTCGACGCCTTCGCGGAGCACCACATCCAGAAGTGCTCGGGCGTAGCCGGATTCGGTCGGGTCGGGTACACAGTGAAATCGGTCGACCGCACGTGAGAACCGATGGCCGGTGAAACGGTACTTGGCCGATTCCACCAGGACGACTCGGTGCCCGGCGAGATGGAAGGACCGCGCGAGCTGCAGGGCCTTGGTCATCTTCCCGCCGCTGATCATGACCGTCTTGGGGGAGTCGGTTCGGCGCGTGGCGGGCCGGCCGCCGCGGACGGCAGCCACCCCCGCCGCCACGAGGTCGGCGGGGAGGGTGGCAGTGAGTCCGACAAGTGCTGCGACAGTGCGGATCATGTGCGCCGGATCAAGGTGACGCCGTCGCGCAACGGCACCAGCACCTGCTCCACGCGGGGGTCGTTCGCCACGTACTCGTTGAATTCTGCGACGGCCCGGCCGTTCTCGGTGGGGCGTTCGCTGTACGGCTGCCCCTGCAGGAGGGTGTTGTCGACGGCGATCACGGCGTTGTCGGCCAGCAGCTCGCTACCGAGCAGGTGCTCCACGTACGCGCGGTATCCGGTCTTGTCGGCGTCGACGAAGACCAGATCGAACGTGCCCTCCAACCGGCGGAGGGTGTCCAGTGCAGGCCCCACTTCCACCGTGATGGACGAGCCCGCAGGCGAATCCGCAAAACAGGACCGCGCGAACTCGGCCACGTACGGATCCACCTCGCACGCGACCACCTCGCCGCCCGCGGGCAGAGCCTCGGCCATCGCCAGTGCCGAGTAGCCGGTGAACATACCGATCTCGAGCACCCGCTTCGCCCCGGTCATGTGCACGAGAAACGCAAGAAAGCGTCCCTCCACGTGGCCGGAGAGCATTTCCATCTCCAGGGGCCCCGAGCCGGAGACGACGTCACGTGATCTCCAGTCCTCGGTGCGGGTCCGCGATGCCAGTGTCGCCAGCGCTGCGGATTGGGAGGTGGTGCAGGTGTCGAGATACGGGTCGAGTCCCGCCGCGAGATCGCGGGCTCGATGAACACGGGTGATCAGCTCGTCGGTCGCCCCGGCACCGGCGTCGAGCAGATCGGCTATCTCGCTGAGCTCGCGCGCCAGAATTGTTGTCGGGGTGACCGGTCGCGGGGTCTGGGTCACGGCGTCGGTGCAGTGAACATGTCGAGACCCTCGCCTGCGCGCGGGAAATCGAGGCAGATCTTCTTGTGCAGAGTCAGCACATCGGCCAACTCGGCTGCGTCGAGATCGTTGAGAAAGCGGCATGTGCCGATCGGGTCCGGCACCGCCGCGCGCAGAATCCCGTCGCGGGTCTTGAGGATCGATGCCGTTGCCTCCGAGAGCAACTCGGGTGTCAGGTACGGGCTGTCCAATGCCAGCCCGATGCTGGACATGACGCCGAGCACTCGATCGCGATCGGCAGTGGACAGGTGACCACGCTGTTCGGCGACGGTCGTCGACAGCGCCATGTCGATGTTGATCGCGTGGCCGTGGAAGAACGGGGCAGGCGGAGTCAGCTCGAGCGTCGGGCTCCAGGTGTGGCCGAAGGCGATGACGCGATCGAGATCGATCTCGTGCAGATTCGGTGCCTCGAGTTCGAGCATCGTCGCGATCGCCGAGTAGGTCAGTCGGTCTGCAACCGAACGCAATTCCGCTGTTCCGTCGAGATGACCGAATCGGGTTCGGAGCAGTTCCGGACCGTACTGTTCGAGCATCTCGAAGATCTCCAGATTGCCGACGACGGAGATCTTGATCAGCTCGGCCATGCCGTTGCGCACCTGATCCTCGGGCAACGTGCCGAGGAACGAGAAGTCCAGCAGCACCTTCTGCGACGCGTGGTACGCACCGAGGCGGTTCTTGTGCTTTCCGTAGTTGACGGCCACCTTGATGGACACGCTCGCGTCGATCAGGCCGATCAGTGTGGTGGGAATGCGAATGTACGGGGTGTTCCGTCGGTAGCTGGCGCACGCGAAACCCGCTACGTCCGTGGTCAATCCGCCGCCTACCACCAGCACCGGCTCGGTGCGGACCAGACCGAACGCATCGAACTCGCCCACGATGCGCTCGAACGTCTCCAGCGACTTCGCGGTCTCGGCGATGTGCACCGGAACCACCGTCAGGGCGATGTCGTAGTGATCGAAGTACGCGCTGATCCGGTCGCCGTAGATCTCGTGCACCGATTCGTCGACGACCATCAGCGCGCGACCGTACGGCCGGTAACTATCGGCCAATTCGGTGTTCTCGATTGCGAACACACCGTCGACGTAGATCAGGTCGTACTCGATGCGTTCGTAGCCTTCGACGCGAAACGACCTGTCCCCGGCAACGACCTGGGCCTGAAGATTGCTCACTGGTTACTCCTGGAGGATTGGATGAAGGGTCTGACTGAACGCTCGCTGCGCAGGCTTCGCTCAGGCGGAGATCAGAGCGCGGACACTCTCGGGATCGAGTGCATCGACGGTGTCGGTGGCCGAGCCGAACTCGGTGCCTGCAGTGTTCTCGTTGGGGAATGCGACGCAGGTGATGCCCGCGGCAACCGCCGCCTGGACACCGCCGGCATTGTCCTCGATGGCGACGCTGTCCGATGCGTTCTCGCCCAACGACTTCAATGCGAATTCGTACGACGCGGGGTCGGGCTTGCCGGCATCGACCGAGGACGCGTCGACGATGACGTCGAACGAGTCGGCTGTCAGCTCGGGGCTCACAGCCGCCAACAATGCGTCGATGTTCTCTCGCGACGTCGTGGTCACGAAGCCCACCTTCATGCCGTTCGCCTTGGCCGAGTCGATCGTGTCGGCCACACCCGGTCGTGTCTTCACGTCGGATTCGCCGATCAGACGCTGGAAGATCTCGGACTTCGTCGCGTGCACGGCAGCGGCGTCCACCTCGGTACCCGTGTCGGACGCGTATTCGCTGATTCGGTCGGCACCACCGTTCGATCCGAGCATGGCCCGGTAATCCTCGCGAGACCAGTTCCAGTTCAGATCGTGTGCTGCGAACGCCTCGTTGAACGAGCGACGTTGCAGTTCGGACGTGTCGACGAGAGTGCTGATCGAGCCGAACAGAATTGCGGACATGGATGCCTTTCGGAGCGAGAGACGTTGTACTGGTCAATGTCTCGCGCATGCGCGATGGGTGAGTTGGTTCGGGGGGTATGCCCCATCGGCACCGAACGGGAAACCTTCGAATTTTTCGGCAGAACGGTCGGACGTCAGCGGTGCCGGACGGGCGCGGCCAGAGTCGTCGGTGTCGACCGGCCGCGCAGGGTGACCGCCTCGCCCGTCGTCCACTGCGCGCGTTCGTCGACGGAGGCGTGATCGAGCACGATCGACGACGTGAGCACGTCGGTGTTCGGGTCGTCCTTCGCGAGATCGGTGAGCCGAGCCGCCTGATTGACGGTGTCGCCGATGACGGTGTACTCGAATCGGGATTCGGCTCCGATGTTTCCGGCGATGACCGGGCCGTACGTGACGCCGATGCCGATCTCGAAGCCGCCGTCGGAGGCGAGGGCGACGGCCAGGGTGCGTGCGGTGCGCAGTGCCGCCGTCGCGGGATCTGGGTGGTCGACCGGAGCGCCGAAGATCAGCAGTGCGGCATCACCCTCGAACTTGTTGACGAAGCCGCCGTGTCGTTCGCCGTGCTCGACCACCACTGCGAAGAAGCGGTTGAGCAGATCGACCACCGCTTCCGCGGATTCTCGCTCGGCCATCGCCGTCGAACCGACGAGGTCGATGAACAGCACGGCGACCGTTCGGTTCTCGCCGCCCAGACGAGGCGCGCTTGCCAGCGCGCGCTGCGCCACGTCGTGGCCCACGTGGCGGCCGAAGAGCGACCGCAGTCGTTCGCGCTCGTCGAGACCGACGACCATCTTGTTGAACCCGTTCTGCAACCGGCCGATCTCGGAGGCGTCGTAGACGTCGACGCGGGTGTCGGTCGCTCCGGCTTCGACGCGTTGCATGGCCGTGCTGACCTGCTGCAGCGGATCCGATACGGACCGTCCGACCAGGAACATGCCGCCGAATCCGACGACCAGGGCGATCGCGGACAGCGACACCATCGCGGGGGACAGGTCGACGTCGGGTGGGATGACGGTGTCGATCAGTCTACCGAGTCCGATGAGGCCGAGCCCCAGGATGGGAATGGCCGTGCTCAGGACCCAGATGAGAACGACGCGCAGCTTCACGCCGAGTGCGGCGGAATCGGTGACCGCACTGACTTCCATCACCGCTGCGGTGATCGGCCGAAGCGTTCTCTCGGCAACCAGATAGCCCAGCGAGCAGGTCGCCAGGCCGCCGAAGCTGACGGCAATCGCGACGATGATCGACAGCGCCGCGCCTGCCGACGCATTGACCCCGACGAACACCGCGACGCCGAGTGCCCACAGCAGCACGTGGACGCCGAGCTGACGAAGGGGCAGCCGCACGATGGCGATCGCGGTGGCGTCCGAGGGCGTGCCGCCGGTGTGCAGCCACAGCACGAGGGGCTTCGCAACGCGGAGGCCGAGCACGATCCCGATGGCGATCGCGACCGGTAGATACACGAAGAAGGCGACGTAATTTCGGTCCGACAGGATCTCCTCCGAGCCGACCGGCAACGGCAGGATGAAGCGGGCCAACACGAAGACGATGACTGCTCCGATGGCGTTGGCCGAGACCATACCCGCCGCGTAGAGGCGCATCGGGGTGCGGGTGAGGGCGGACCGTAGAGCTGCGATCACCGATGAATCTCCGTTCTCTGTTCGCTCGAACTGTAGGGGTCCGAAAAAGATTCGACGAGATTTCTTCTCGAGTGACTACCTGTGTCCCCGAGTACCTGGTAATCTCCGTAACAGTTACATACAGCGTTTCGACGATGGAAGGAACCACGGCGATGACCAGCACACTCTCCAGGAACGACGTTCTCGAGCCCGAGGATGTCTCCGCTCGTTTGCTCGATTCCGCCGCCCAGCTGTCGTACGACCCCTCCGAGGAGGTCGACTGGGAAGCCGATCTCGATCCCTCCCTCTACGGACTCAACCCGGAGTGGAGCACCCTCTACGGCACGAAGCTGTGGGACGAGATGAGCGAAGAGCAGCGCATCACGCTCACCCGCCACGAGGTCTGCTCGATCATGAGCACCGGCATCTGGTTCGAGATGATCCTGCAGCAGATGGTCCTGCGCGATCAGTACTGCAAGGACTCGTCGAACTCGGACTTCCAGTTCGCTCTCACCGAGATCGCCGACGAGTGCCGTCACTCGATCATGTTCGCCCGCGCCTGCCAGAAGATGGGCATCAAGGCCTACCTGCCGCGTCGATCGAGCATCGAACTCGGCCGTGGCTTCAAGGCTCTCGCGTCCGCCGAGGTCGCCTACGGTGGCATCCTCGTCGCCGAAGAGGTACTCGACGTCATGCAGCGCGACTGGATGCGCGGCGAGAACGTGCTGCCACTCGTGCGCACCACCAGCAAGATCCACGTCGTGGAAGAGTCGCGGCACATGACCTTCGCGCGTGCACAGATGCGTGAAGACATTGCAGGCAAGAGCCCGGCTCGCCGCAAGGCCAGCGCGCTCGTCGTCGCGATCGCCGCCCGCCTGATCGTGTCCAACATGGTCAACAAGGAGGTCTACGCAGCAGCTGGCCTCGACGTCGACCGCGCGGTGAAGGAAGCGAAGAACAACGCCCATCACCACACGATGATGCGCACCTCGAGCGAGCACCTGATGGCATTTCTTCTCGATTGCGGTTTGATCACCAAGCCGGCCGAGATGATCTACCGTCGTTTGCATATGCTCTGACCACTCTTTTCGAGGCCGTGAAGGACATCAGATAAACCATGCCGTTCGCGATCACGCAGAACTGTTGCAACGACGCATCCTGCCTGTCGGTGTGCCCGGTCAACTGCATTCATCCGACGCCCGACGAGCCGGATTTCGGTAAGACCGAGCTGCTCTACATCGATCCGCGCTCGTGCATCGACTGCGGTGCCTGCGCGGACGCGTGCCCGGTGGACGCGATCACGCGCGTCTCGCGTCTGACACCGGACCAGCAGATCTACGCCGACATCAACGCCGACTACTACAAGGACAAGCCCGCCGTGGCGGAGTGGGGCGCGCCTCGATTCCCGGTGGCGACGGTCAACGAACTGCCGCCGATCGACATCGCCATCGTCGGGACCGGACCGGCAGCCTGCTACACCGCCCAGGCGCTGTTGCGCGTGCCCGGCACCAACGTCACCTTCTACGACCGGCTGCCCACCGCGGGCGGTCTCGCCCGCTACGGCGTCGCTCCCGATCACCTCGGTACCCGACGCATCAGTGAGCACTTCCGTGGGATCTTCGTCCATCCACGGGTGACGATGAAGCTCGGTGTCGAGGTCGGCAAGGATGTCGACCACGTCGAACTGGCTCGGAAGTTCGACTCGGTGGTCTATGCCGTCGGTGCCGACAAAGACCGAGCCCTCGAGATTCCCGGTATCGACCTCGACGGATCGGTCAGCGCACGCACCCTGGTCGGCTGGTACACCGGCCACCCCGACGTTGCTGCCGACGCGATCGATCTCACCGGCGTCGATCGCGTCACCATCATCGGAAACGGCAACGTCGCACTCGACGCTGCTCGTATCCTCACGGCCGATCCGGACCGGCTCGACGGAACCGAGATCGCTCCTCATGCTCTGGCCGAGCTGCGTCGCCATCGCGTCCGCGAGGTCGTCGTCCTCGCCCGTCGTGGTCCTGAATTCGCGGCGTTCACCCGGTCCGAATGCAAGGCGCTCGTCGATCGCGCCGGCGTCGACGTCGTCGTGGCAGGACCGGACGGAATCGTCGACGCCATCGATCGCCTGCCGTTGTCCGCTCCTGCGTCGGCTCTGGCTGGGGCGACGCAAGTCGAACTGGGCTCGCAGGCACACGCCCGCCGCACCGTCTTCGCGTTCGGCCGAGCTCCGGCTGCTCTCCACGGCAGCGACTCGGTGCAGTCCATCGAAGTCGGCGTCGGTGAGCACGCCGTCGAGCTGCCGACCGAGTTGGTTCTGCTCGCGATCGGCTATCGCGGAACCCCGTCACCGGGAATCCCGTTCGACGACATCAGCGGCACCATCCGTAATGTCGGCGGTCGCATCACCGCTGCCGACGGCACTCCGGTTCCGGGTTGCTACGTCGTCGGGTGGGCCAAGCGAGGTGCCACGGGTGGCATCGGCGACAACAAGATCGATGCGGAGGAAACGGCCGAGGCGTTGCTGGCCGATGTGCCCACGCGTGGGCTTGCCCGTCCGGTCGGTTGGTACGGAAAAGTGAGTGCCGCCCTGGGCGACCGCGTTTCCAGAGCGCGCTGACCGGTCGGAACAGCCCGGTTCTGTTCACCTTGTGTAGCAGTCTCATTCGAGTCTGAGCGATTCGGATGTGTAGCACGGCGCACAGGGTTACCGTTGAGTATGGCTGAACGGGGGGCCAAGCCCCAGGTTTCTTTTGTAAGACGGACGATGCTGCGCGCAGTCCGATCGTTGTTCAATCCGCTCCGGCCCGACGACTACCTGTCGATGATCAATCCGCTGTGGACCACCCGCGAGCTTCGGGGGAAGGTCGAGCGGGTGACACCGGAGGGATCGGAGGCCGTCTCGGTGTACATCCGGCCGGGTTTCGAGTGGCAGGGCCACACACCCGGGCAGTACGTCCGACTCGGAGTACTGATCGACGGTCGGTACCACTGGCGGGCGTATTCGCTCACCTCCGATCCGGACCCGGTGGACGGATTGGTCAGCGTCAGTCCCAAGCTGGTGCCGTCGGGGACGGTCTCGCCGTACTTGGTGGGAACCATCAGGACCGGCGACATCGTCCGGCTCAGTGAGGTCGAGGGCGAGTTCACTCTGCCGAATCCGATTCCGGACAAGATGGTGTTCATCAGTGCAGGCAGTGGCATCACGCCGATCATCAGCATGTTGCGCGCCCTCGATCACCACGATCAGGTACGCGACGTCGTGGTGGTGCATTCCGTGCACAATCGCGACCAGTTGATGTTCGCCGATACCCTCGACGAACTCGAAGCCAAGCACGACGGGCTGACGGTGAAGCTGCGGATCACCAGCGACGAGGGTCGGATGAAGGCGTCCGAATTGGACGAGCTGGTCCCGGATTGGCGTGAGCGCGAAGCATTCTGCTCCGGTCCGGGTGAACATCTGGACGATCTGCGCTCGTACTGGAAAGACCAGGGTGACTACGACCGGTTCCATCACGAGAGTTTTCAGCCGGTCATCGGTGGTGGCGACGATGTAGGCGAGGGCGGCACCGTCAAGTTTCTCAACAGCAAGAAGGACGTCGAATGCGACGGCGGCACAACGATTCTCGCCGCCGGTGAGGAAGCCGGCCTGGATTTGACGTACGGCTGCCGGATCGGCATCTGCCACACCTGCGTAGGTACCCTGAAGAAGGGGCGTTTACGTGATCTACGTAACGGGGATATCTCCGAACCTACGGGGCAAGCGGTTCGGATCTGTGTCAACACTGCTGAGGGCGACATCGAAATCGAACTCTGATCTTCAAATCGAACAGGGGAATGAATGTCTATCGACGAAACCACCAGGCGTGTCACGGGCTCCGACGAGCCGGTGAACCCGCTGGCGCATCTGAGTGACGACACGATCGCCGAACTCGCCAAGGAGTTCGACGCCATCCACGACGAGGTGTACGCCAGCCTCGGTGACAAGGACCGGAAGTACATCACCTCGGTGATCGCAGCCCAGCGACAGCTGCTGGTCGCGGGTCGAGTGTTGCTGCTCGGATCGACCAGCAAGCCGGCATGGCTGGCAGGTACAGCGTGCCTCGGAATCGCAAAGATTCTCGAGAACATGGAGATCGGCCACAACGTCATGCACGGCCAGTGGGACTGGATGAACGACCCGGAAATCCATTCCTCCGTGTGGGATTGGGATACCGCGTCGACCGCGAGCTCGTGGAAGCACTCGCACAACTACGTGCACCACACGTACACCAACATCCGCGGCAAGGACAAGGATCTCGGCTACGAGATCATGCGTATCGACCCGCGGCAGAAGTGGCACCCGGCCTACCTGGCGCAGCCGTTCTACAACGTGCTGCTGATGGCGTTCTTCGAGTGGGGTGTCGCGCTGCACGATCTCGACATCGAGGCCATTCGTCGCGGTGAGAAGCCGGTCAAGGATCTCGTCGAGGATCTCAAGGGCATCGGCGTCAAGGCACGCAAGCAGTTCGTCAAGGACTACGTGGGTTGGCCGCTGATCTCCGCCGGTGCGTTCGCGCTGGCGCAGGTCGCATCGGGTGGACGTCTGCCCGAGAGCAAGCGCTCCAGGCTCGCGTCCAAGCTGCGTGGGTCTGCCCGATTCGGTAAGAACCGTCGGACCGCGGCTCTGCTGGACAGCCGGTTCAGTGGCGTCGAGAGCACGTTCCTGTCGACGGTGGCCGCGAACTTCACCGCGAACATCATTCGAAACGTCTGGTCGAACGCGATCATCTTCTGCGGACACTTCCCGGACCAGGCCTACACCTTCAGCCAGGAAGAGGTGGAGAACGAGACCCGCGGTGGGTGGTACGTCCGTCAGCTCGTCGGAGCCGCCAACATCGACGGTGGCCCGTTGTTCCACTTGATGAGCGGCAACCTGAGCTACCAGGTGGAGCACCACCTGTACCCGGACATGCCCAGCACCCGGTACGCGGACGTTGCGCCGAAGATCAAGGACATCTGCGAGCGCTACGAACTGCCCTACAACACCGGACCGTTCTTTCAGCAGTGGGGCATGGTCCAGCGCACCATCGCACGGCTGGCGTTCCCGGGCGGCAAGACTCGGCCGAAGCCGGGCCCCTACCGTCCCGAGGAGAGCTGGCGTCGTAAGTTCGCCGAAGGTGCCACCAAGGACAGCGAGGCCGCGAAGACGCGCGGCCGCGTGCCGGCAGGGCATCCGGCGGCCGGACCGGAGCACAACTCCGGCGGCGTCGATGTTCAGCCGCCGCCCCGTGGCGACGACTGAGTTCGTCCCGTGAAGAGCTGACGAAACCGCGGCCACCCGATTGCCGGGTGGCCGCGGTTCTGCGTTGCGGGTGTCAGGTCATGTCGACATCCTTGGTCTCGATCAACCGCTTGGTGCACACCAGACTGAGTACCGACAGCAGGGCCAGCATGACTCCGATCGAGATGCTGCCGAACGCGGCGGTGAGCGGTGCGGCCAGCATCGGCGGAATCGCGCCACCGAGAACTCCGGCGAGGTTGTAGCCCAAACCTGCTCCGGTGTAACGGAAACGGGTCTGGAACAGCTCGGGGAGCAGGGCTCCGGTCGGTCCGTAGGCAACTCCGAAGATGGCGAGCGTGACGCACATGCCGATCACGAATGCAGCGGGTGACCCGGTGTCGAGAACGGGGAACAGTGCGATCGACCAGGGAATCGCAATGATGCACGCTCCCATGATCACTCGCCGTCGGCCGACGCGATCGGAGTAGGTCGCCGAGACCGCGATGGCAACTCCGAAGATCACCGCGGCACCGATTCCGGTGATCAACACGAACGGCCGGTCGAACCCGAGTGTCTTGGTGCCGTAGCTGGTCAGGTACGCGGTACCCATGTAGAAGAAGGCGAACAGAGATGCCAATGCGCCTGCAGCAGTGATGATCTCGCGCTTCTGGATGCGCCAGGCGTCGAAGATCGGCAGTTTCGTCGGTGCTGCGTTCGCCGGTGCCTGCTCCTCGGCGAGCTTGTTGGCGCGAAAGACGGGGGTCTCCTCGATGGCGAGGCGCATGTACAGGCCGATGAGTACCAGAACGGCGCTGAGCAGGAACGGGATTCGCCAACCGTAGTTGAGGAACGTCTCGTTGGTGTCGCCGAGCAGCAGTCCGGTCGCGAGGAATGTCGCGCTGGAGAAGATGAACGCGGCGGACGGTCCCAGCTGAGGGAACATCGCGTAGAAGCCGCGTTTGCCAGGAGGCGCGTACTCGGCCGTCAGCAGTGTCGCGCCTGCCCATTCACCACCCACTGCGAACCCCTGGCCGAACCTGAGCAGCACCAGGATAATCGGAGCAGCCACGCCGATCGTCTCCGCGCCGGGGAGCAGGCCGATGGCGAACGTGGACACCCCCATCAGCAACAGCGTCGAGATCAGGGTTTTCTTGCGACCGATGCGGTCACCGAAGTGCCCGAACAGCACTGCGCCGACGGGCCTGGCGATGAACGCGACCGCGAACGTCGCGAACGAGGCCACGGTGCCTGCGGTGGAGCCGAGGGCCGGGAAGAAGATCGTCGGGAAGACCAGGGCGGCCGCGGTGCCGTAGATGAAGAAGTCGTAGAACTCGATCGTCGTGCCGATGCCACTGGCGACAGCGACCCGGCGGACACTGGTCTTGGTCTGCACCGTAGGTGGCGTCGATGCGGACACACCCGGGTCGTCGGGTGAGACAGTGGTCATGGTTCCTCCGTTTTGTCGGGTATCGGGTGAATGCGCGATACCGAGTGCGACGAACGGTAGTGATCCGAGTCACTTGATGAATACCCCCGGATGGGGGTGTGGTGGACGCACGAGACCTCAGGCGCACCTCAGGGTTCGCCGGTACCGTCTGACCGCAGGGGAGCGACGCTTGTGTCCGCAGGGTGGGAAGCGAAGGTGATCTGGTGTCCACAGACCACAATCGAGACGTGTTCGACAGTGAGCGGGTGGCTGCGGCGTACGTGGAGCACGCGGGACCCACCGACGGCTTTCTCGACCGCGGGGAGGCGGCGGCGCTGGTGGCTGCGGCCTCGGTTGCGCGCGGAACGCCGATACTGGACGTGGGAGTCGGCAGCGGCCGAACCACGGCGCTGCTTCGGCTGATCAGCGACCGCTACGTTGCGATCGACTACGCACCCACCATGGTCGACGCCTTTCGGCGAAACTTTCCCGACCTGCAGGCGCACGTGGCCGACGCGCGCAACCTGGTGGACTTCTCGGACGGCGAATTCGGCCTGATCGTGTTCAGCAACAACGGAATCGACACCGTGAACCACGACGAACGAGTCCGGGTACTCGCAGAATTTCACCGAGTTCTCGGCGAGTCCGGAATTCTGGTGTTCTCCACTCTCAACCGCAACGGACCGTCGTTCGGGGAGAAGCCGTTTCAGTTGAGCAGACCGACCCAGCGGTTCACGTTCTCACTCGAGCGTGGCGTGACGGCCATCGGTAGGCGACTGCTCGATCCCGCCGGAGTCGTTCGTAGCGTTGCCAATTGGTGGTCTGCGCGCTCCCGAGTCGTCGATCGCGGAACGTGGGCCGTAGCGCCGCTCGCTGCGCACGATTTCGCTCCGTTCATGCACTTCACCACCGTGGCAGACGTGCGCCGACTGGTGACCGATGCCGGGTTCACCATCTCCGAGATCTTCGCCGACGACGGTTCGATCGTGGCACCCGACGTTCTGACGAGCTCAGCGGACAACTTCACCGTTTTCGCACGCAAGTAGGGCGTCAGCCCAGTCGCTCGAGCGCCTCGGTCATCTTCTCCACGGTGTCCGGCGCGACTTTCGCCTCGAATCCCGCCTTCAGGAACGGGCCGGCTACCTTGGCTGCACCGTTGAATTCGACCTTCGCGTGGTAGTCGATTCGGGTGGAGTGCGATCCTTCGGCAGTCAACGTGATGTCGTCGACGCTGGTGGCCGTCTTGTTCTCGCCCTCGAGCACGATGTGATCAGGCTCGTCGGTGACCAAGGTGTAGGTCAACTCCGTGGTGATACCGAACAGCTTGGACACGTTGTGCCACTGCGTTCCGACGGCGACCGGACCGTCGGAAATCTGTGTGCAAGTCTGGGTTCCAGGATCCCACGACGGCGCATGGGAGAAGTCGCGTAGAAAGGCGGCCGCCTTCTCGATCGGAACAGCGGCGGTGAAGGTGCGGGTGACGTCGACCATGAGAGTTCTTCCTGTCGTCGGGGATCAGTCTTCGAGCGGGACGCCGAGGTGCTCGGCGAGCCGGCGCATGGTGCCGACGATCTGTTCCTCGGTCACCCGTGGGAAGCCGGCCATCTTCCGGAATTCCGGGTCGGTGACTCGAGACCAGTCGTACACCTGTGTCAGGGCTGTCCGGTCGTCGGCGACCTCCTCGAGTTCCCAGGACCACCGCGTGCCACGAGGTTCCATGCCCTGGCGATTGGGAATCCAACCGATACGTCGGTCCTGCTCGAACACGAACACGGTGTTCTCCATGACGTACTCGCCCAATTCCGGCTGATACATGTCCATCGCGAAGGTGTCGCCCACGGTGCCGAGCGGCGTGGGGTCGATCGCACCACGCAACATCTCCGAGCCGTCGACCGCGGCCTGAACCTCGGGGTTGGCCAGTGCGGTGAACACCGACGCCGGGGGAGCGTCGATCACTCTGCGGACGGTCAGCTGGTCGCTCATGGGGCTCGCTTTCGGTTGTTTACGCTGGCTACGGAGTTACCCCCGTCTGCGTGGAAGGAAACTCCGGTCGCCGTTTTTGCCTCCCGGTTTGTTTTGCATCGCAGTGGACACAGCGACGAAACACGACCGCCACGTCGCATTCGTACAGTCGCCGGGTCGGACTCCACAAAATCCAGCTGTGGAGCAGCACCTTGTCAAGGGGTAGCCATGAGTGGAAATACCGTACGCCTGCAGGCGATCAAAGACGTCGAGGCGTATGTGCCGCCTGCGGTCAGCTTCGTCGGAGACGAGAAGCCGGGCGAGATCTTCGGAGAGAACGTCTTCAGCAAGGTCGTCATGCAGAAGCGACTGCCCAAATCCGTGTTCAAGTCGGTGATGGCGACCATCGACAAAGGCAAGAAGCTCGACCCCCTGGTCGCCGACGCGGTGGCGTCGGCGATGAAGGACTGGGCACTGGAGAAGGGCGCGACGCATTATGCGCACGTCTTCTATCCCCTCACCGGCTTGACGGCCGAGAAGCACGACAGCTTCTTCGACCCGGTCGGTGACGGCAGCGCGCTCGCGGAATTCGCGGGCAAGACGCTGATCCAGGGCGAGCCCGACGCGTCGAGCTTCCCCAACGGCGGCCTGCGCAACACGTTCGAGGCTCGTGGGTACACCGGTTGGGACGTCACCAGCCCGGCGTACGTACTGGAGAATCCGAACGGCAACACCCTGTGCATCCCGACGGTGTTCGTCTCGATGACCGGTGAGGCCCTCGACCACAAGACGCCGTTGCTGCGTTCGCAGCAGGCCATGGGTGGGCATGCCGAGCGGATCCTGAAGCTGTTCGGGCACGAGAACATCGAGAACATCGTCTCGTTCTGTGGTCCGGAGCAGGAGTACTTCCTGGTCGACCGACACTTCTTCCTGGCCCGGCCCGACCTGCTCAATGCCGGCCGCACCCTGTTCGGCTCGAAGCCGCCCAAGGGCCAGGAGTTCGACGATCACTACTTCGGGGCCATTCCCGAGCGTGTGCTCGGCTTCATGATGGACACCGAGCGCGAGCTGTTCAAGCTCGGCATTCCGGCCAAGACCCGGCACAACGAGGTCGCACCCGGGCAGTTCGAGATCGCGCCCATGTTCGAGCGCGGCAACATCGCAGCCGATCACCAGCAACTGTTGATGACCACGTTCAAGACCATCGCCAAGAAGCACGGCATGGAATGCCTGTTCCACGAGAAGCCCTTCGAAGGCGTCAACGGCTCCGGCAAGCACGTCAACTTCTCGCTCGGTAACTCCGATCTGGGATCGCTGCTGGTTCCCGGCGACAATCCCCACGACAACGCACAGTTCCTCGTCTTCTGTGCTGCCGTCATCCGTGCGGTGCACAAGTACGGCGGTCTGCTGCGCGCCTCGGTGGCGTCGGCGACCAACGATCATCGCCTCGGCGCGAACGAGGCTCCGCCCGCGATCATCTCGATCTTCCTCGGCGATCAGCTCGCCGACGTGTTCGACCAGATCGCCAAGGGCGCGGCCACGTCGTCGAAGGGCAAGGGCACCATGATGATCGGTGCCGACACTCTGCCCGTGCTGCCGACCGATCCCGGCGACCGTAACCGAACCAGTCCGTTCGCGTTCACCGGCAACAGGTTCGAGTTCCGCGCACCCGGTTCGATGCAGACCGTCAACGGTCCGATGGTCACGATCAACACGATCATGGCCGAGGCTCTCGACTACATGGCGACCAACCTCGAAGCGGCCGTCGCCGAGGGCACCGATTTCGACACCGCCGTGCAGAACCTGTTGACCGAGATCATCACCGAGCACGGCGCGGTGGTGTTCAACGGCGACGGCTACTCCGACAACTGGCAGATCGAGGCCGAGTCACGCGGCCTGCCGAACCTGCGTACGACGCTCGACGCGTTGCCCGAACTCATCTCGGACTCGGCGATGGAACTGTTCGAGAAGTACAAGGTGTTCAACCACCGAGAGATGCACTCGCGCTACGAGATCGGGCTCGAACAGTACGCATTGACGGTGTTCGTCGAGGCGCGTCTGACACTGGAGATGGGCCAGACGTCCATTCTGCCCGCAGTTGTGCGCTATCAGACCGAGCTGGCGCAGAACGTCAGTGCACTCAAGGGGGCGGGCGTCGACGACGTCGACATGACTGCGCTGCAGGCGGTCTCGGCACCGCTCGCCGAGCTGCGGGCAGCGTTGGCGACGTTGAAGGCCGCGCTCGAAGCCGACCCCGGCGGCGAGGCCCTCGCCGAGGCGACGCACGCCAAGGACGAACTGCTGCCCGCGATGGCCGCCGTTCGATCTGCGGCGGACACTCTGGAAGCCATGGTGGCCGACGATCTGTGGCCGCTGCCGACGTATCAGGAGATGCTCTACATCCTGTAGTGCGCTCCGCGCAGGAGTGGAGCCTGCGAAACGACCAGATAAAACAGTGGTGTGGATAAGTCCCTTGGAGGGCACTTGTCCGCACCACTGCTGCGTTCGGCGTGAGCAATGTCTCGAGACGGAATAGCTCGGTGGATCTTTCGAGTTCGGAGTGAGCAGTGGCAAGTACTGTGCACGCACTCGTGAGGAGAGAGATCCATGAAGTTGTTTTCCCCGTTGGCGCTCGGCGACCTGAAGCTCGACAACCGGCTGGTGATGGCCCCGCTCACGCGGACGCGCTCCGGCCAGGACGGTGTACCGGGCCCGCTGGTGGTCGAGCACTACAAGCAGCGCGCATCCCTGGGTCTGATCGTCAGTGAAGGCACGTACCCCAGCCATGCAGGCCAGGGCTTCCCCGGTCAGCCCGGTCTGGTGACCGACGAGCAGATCGAGGGCTGGCGCAACGTCGCCGATGCAGTGCACTCCGACGGCGGACGAATCTTCGCGCAGGTGATGCACGCCGGTCGCGTGACCCACGAGGCGACGACGGGTGGCCGCGAGGTCGTCGGGCCCAGTGCCATTGCCATCGAGGGCGAGACCCACACCTACGAGGGCAAGAAGGCGTACCCCACCCCGCGTGCGCTGCGTGAGGACGAGCTGCCCTCGGTGATCGCCGACTTCGTGCAGGCGTCGAAGAACGCGATCGCCGCCGGAATGGACGGCGTCGAGATCCACGGTGCCAACGGATATCTGTTGCACGAATTCCTTTCGCCCGCCTCGAACCAGCGCGACGACTCGTACGGCGGCTCGCCGGAGAATCGGGCGCGATTCGTGGCCGAGGTCGTCGAGGCAGTGGTCGCCGCTCTCGGAGCGGGAAAGGTCGGAATTCGCATTTCACCCGAGCACAACATCCAGGACGCGCTCGAGACGGACGCCGACGACGTGCGCGCCACCTACCGCGCATTGGTCGATCGAATCGCCCCCCTGGGACTGGCGTACCTCAGTGTGCTGCACAAGGACCCGTCGGGTGAGCTCGTCCAGGATCTGCGACAGGCCTTCGGCGGACCGGTGCTCGTCAACAGTGGCTTCGGTGAGATCACCACCCGCGACGAGGCGCTCTCACTTCTCGACAACGGCATCGGCGACGCAGTTGTCGTCGGCCGTCCGGCAATCGCCAACCCCGACCTCGCCTACCGCTGGCGCGAGGATCTGCCGTTGAACGAGCCCGACCCGAGCACCTTCTACACCGATGGTGCCGAGGGCTACACGGATTACCCGGCCTTGCAGCACTGACGAGTGCCTAGCGGCAGGAGTGGAGCCTGCGGAACGACCCGATGCGCAGTGGTGTGTTCGAGTGCCCCGTAGGGGACTCAAACACACCACTGCGCGGAGCGCACTCAGAAGTCCGCGGTCTTGCGGGCGCGAACTTTGCTGACGATGGAGAACACCACAGCGATGACCATCAGTGCGTAGAGCACGATGGTGATGCCGCTGCTGATCAGAATCGACGGATCGCCTTCGCTGACGGCCAGTGCACGTCGGAGTGATTCCTCGGCGAGCGGGCCGAGGATCACCGCGATGAGCACCGGTGCGAGTGGAATTTCGTAGCGCCGCATCATGAATCCGACTATGCCGAGCCCGAGCATGAAGATCAGGTCCACGATCGACGCACTCGACGCGTAGACGCCGAGAGCTGCGAACACCGAAATACCGGCGTAGAGGTAGTTCTTCGGGATCTTCAGCAGCTGCGCCCACAGCGGTGCGAACGGCAGGTTGAGGATCAACAGCACGATCATGGCCACGAACAGGCTGGCCAGCAGGGCCCAGACGATGTCGCCGCTGCGCTCGAAGAGCAGGGGCCCGGGTTGCATGCCGTACTGCTGGAAGGCCGCCAACATGATCGCCGCCGTCGCCGACGTGGGCAGACCCAGAGCCAACAGCGCGCCCATCGCCGTTCCGGCCGTGGAGTTTCCGGCCGCCTCGGGACCCGCGACGCCGCGAATGGCACCCTTGCCGAACATCGGCTTCTCGCGCTTGCGATCGAGCCTGCGCTCGGTGCCGTAGGCCAGGAAGCTCGGCACTTCGGCACCACCTGCGGGGATCACACCGAACGGTACGCCGAATGCCGTACCGCGCATCCATGCCGGCAACGCATCGCGGAACTCTGCCTTGCTCAGCCACGGTCGTCCCTGCGACTTGATCAGCGAACGGTCCTCGGGTCGACCGATCTTCGACGCGATGTGGATGACCTCACCGAGGGCGAGCATCGCGACGGTGATGACGACGATGTGGATGCCGTCGAACAGGGCAGGAACCTCGAACGTGAATCGTGAAGCGCCCGAGGGGCCGTCGATACCGATGACGGCGAGGGTGAGACCGATCAGCAGTGCGGTCAGGCCCTTGAGCGCGGAATCCGAGACCACCGCCGAGGTGGCGATGAACGCGAACACCGCGAGGGCGAGATATTCGGCGGGACCGAAGTTGGTCGCCAAGGCGGCGAGCGTCGGGGCGAAGAACACCACCAGGGTCGTCGCGACGATACCGCCGATGAACGCGCCGATCGCCGAGGTGGCCAAAGCCTGTGGGGCGCGGCCGTTCTTGGCCATCCGATGGCCCTCGAACGTGCCTGCGATAGCAGTGCTGTTGCCTGGGGTGTTCATCAGAATGCCCGAGATGGAATCGCCGAACAGGCCGCCGAAATACACTCCGGCGAACATGATCAGCGCGGCGGTCGGGTCGAGGGTGAAGGTGACGGGCAGCAGCAGGGCCACGGCCATGGCGGAGCCGAGACCGGGCAGGACGCCCACGGCGGTTCCGAGCAGCGCGCCGACGAACACCCAGACGAGGTTCATCGGAGTCAGCGCGGTGCCGAATCCGTCGATGAGATTGCTCAATGAATCCATCAGAAGTTCAGCTCCGTCAGAAGATGTGGGCGAGGACGCCGCCGGGCAGGGTCAGCCCGAGGCCGGCGGAGAATGCGATCTGAATCGTGCTCGAGACCAGCAGTGCTACTGCCGCGTCGAACACGTAACGGCGACCGCCCAATCCGACCGACACGCCCCAGAACAGCAGCGCGCCGGCCAGGACCCAGCCGAGCGGGTCGAGCAGGGCGATGAACAATGCCACCGATCCGACGGTGATCGACAGGGTTCGCCAGTTGCTGACGGTGCCGGTGTGCGGCTTTCCGTCGGCGTCGACCCCGCGGTCGATCACGTCGGGCTTGACCATCAACTGAATGGTGACCAACAGGGCGACGACGAAGCAGCCGCCGGCGACGATGGCCGGAAAGACCTGTGGGCCAGGCGAGGTGGCGGTGGACGGAACATCCATCGTGACGGTTCCGTAGACCAGGAACACTCCCAGTGCAACGAGAAGTGCCGGGACGATCAGGCCGCTGCGGCCGGTCCAGAACGACCGGGACGTACCCGTGTCGGTGTCTGTGGTCGTCGTTGTCATACCAGCCCCAGTTCCTCGAGAATTCCGGTGATCCGTGTCTGCTCGACCTCGAGGAATTCGCCGAATTCGTCTCCGGTCAGGACGGATTCCTTCCAGCGGTTGCGTTCGACGGCCGTGGCCCACTGCTCGGTTTCGACCATCTCGGTGACGATGTCGACGAGAGTTTGCCGGTCCTCGTCCGAGATCCCCGGGGGCGCAACGATTCCACGCCAGTTCACGAGGTCGACGTTGTAGCCCTGTTCGATGAACGTGTCCACGTCGAATCCCTCGAGCGGCTCGGGCGAGGCGACGGCGAGTGCGCGTACGTTGCCTGCCTCGATCTGGTCGCGGAAGTCGTTGAAGCCACTGACCGCGACGCCGACGGTGTTCGACAGCAGCGACGTCAGGACCTCGCCACCTCCGGAGTAGGCGATGTAATTGATTGCGGCCGGGTCGATGTCGGCTTCCTGCGCCAACTGACCCGCGACGATGTGGTCGATTCCGCCGAGGGAGCCGCCGCCGATCGGTAGTCCACCGGGATTGGCCCGCCATGCCTCGATCATGTCCTCGAGATTCTGGATGGGTGAATCCTTGGGCACCACGAAGACCTCGAAGTCCTCGGCGAGCTTGGCGATCGGGACGGTGTCGGCCAGGGTGGTCTCGGAGTTGTTGATCGCGATGCCGCCGAGCATGACGGTTCCGGTGATCATGACGGTGGTGGGCTGACCGCTGAGGTTGTCGAGTTGGCTCAGGCCGATTGTGCCGCCGGCACCGGGGACATTGACGACCTGAGCGTTGTTGACGATGCCGTCGCTACGTAGCGCCTGTTGCGATTCGCGGGCGACCAGATCCCAGCCTCCGCCCGCGGCGGCCGGTGCGATCAGTGTCAATTTGGCTCGGGCGTCGGAGCCGCTGGCACTGCGAGCGGCGTCGATTCCGGCAACGGTGACTGCTCCCACCACCACCAAGGCTCCGGCCGTTCGTAGCAGTGTGGGCGATATCGCCATCAGAGACCTTTCGTGTGGGGTGTCACAGCGTCAGGTTAGATACAGTTTGTCTGATTAGTCCAGTTCACAAATCCCCGAGGGTGATCCTCGGTGAAGACGAGCAACGAGCAACGGGAGAGAACGTGTCGGTAGCGAGCGCAGTGGCAGTAGCGATGAGCAACACACCGGAGGGGCAGGAAGCGTTGCGCCGCGGTGCCGCCGAGGCCGAGCTGCGTCAGGCCGAGCTGATCGTGTTGTCCGTGGTGGACCGCGATTCCGTCTCGGCAGAGGACCGCGCGGCAGCGCAGGCCGAGGTGGAGAAAACCCTTCCCGGAACTGCCACCACCGTGCGCGTCGAGCCCGACGGGGGCGACCCGGCCGGCGCGCTGGTCGATCTCGTCGCAGACGTCGGTGCGGGCATGGTCGTCATCGGCTCCAAGCGTCGCTCCGCGGTGGGCAAGTTCCTGATGGGCAGCACCGTGCAGCGAGTGCTGCTGGACTGCCCGGTTCCCGTCCTGGTCGTGAAGGCGCCGTGACCCGACACCGACTTCGACCCGGTAGTATCGGACAAACTTCACCCATTACGACCCTGAGGAATCATGGACAGCGATAAACCCGGGCCGGACACGGCCCCCCGCACCACAGCTACTACGTGCGAGGCGGTGTCCGGCGAATGAGCGTTCTGCTCACTCTTCTGCTCGGCCTGCTCGTCGTTTTCCTCATCACCGTCGCGACCGGCTACTTCGTAGCCCAGGAATTCGCGTACATGACCGTCGACCGGTCCCGGCTCAAGGCGCGTGCCGAGGCCGGTGACGCCGTCGCCGCTCGTACCCTGACCGTCACCAAGCGCACGTCGTTCATGCTGTCCGGTGCGCAGCTGGGCATCACGGTCACCGGCCTGCTGGTCGGCTACGTCGCCGAACCGCTGATCGGTCAGTCCTTCGGCGCGATACTGGGCGGCGTCGGAGTTCCGACGGCCGTCGGTGTCGGCCTCGGTGCCGTTCTGGCCATCACGTTCGCGACGTTCGTGCAGATGCTCTTCGGTGAACTGTTCCCGAAGAACTTCGCCATCGCCCGCCCCGAGCCGGTGGCTCGATGGCTCTCGCTGTCGACGACCATCTACCTCAAGCTCTTCGGGTGGTTGATCACCATCTTCGACCAGTCGTCGAACCTGTTGCTCAAGGCTCTCAAGATCGAGCCGGTCCACGACGTGGAGCACTCGGCGAGCCTGCGCGACCTCGAGCACATCGTCTCGGATTCCCGCGAAACCGGCGATCTGCCCGACGAATTGTCGACGCTGCTCGATCGAATCCTCGACTTCCCCACTCGCACAGTCGAACACGCGATGATCCCGCGCTCGCGATCGGCGACGGTCCGAGACACCGACACCCTCAGCGAGGTCGCTGCCCTGATGGGGCAGGAGCACTCGAGGTATCCGGTGCTCGACGAGGACGACGGTATCGTCGGCGTCGTCCATCTCACGGACGTCCTGTCCGCAACAGTGCCGGGTTCCACACCGATCTCCGAGCTCACGCGTGACGCGCTGATTCTCCCGGAGATCCAGACCCTGCCCGACGCGATGCGCGAGTTGCGCTCGACCAAGAACCAATTGGCTTGTGTGATCGACGAATACGGTGGTCTGACCGGCGTCATCACGATCGAGGACCTGGCCGAGGAGCTGGTCGGCGAGATCGCCGACGAGCACGACGATGACCTGTCCGATCCGAGCCCGGTCAGTGCCGACGACGGCAGCTGGACCATGGCCGGTGAGGTGCACGTCGACGAGGTCGAACGCGCCATCGGCATCGATCTGCCCGAGGGCGACTACGAGACCATTGCCGGTTTCGCCATCGCGCACAACGGATCTCTCCCCGATGTCGGGGAACGGATCGAAGTGGACCTACCACCGGACAACGCCGATCTGGCGAACGACGAGGAGAGTCCCGTTCGTTTCGTCATCCTCGAGATCGAGGAGATCGACAGCCACGTCCCGTCCCTGCTGACTCTGACGCTCGGCGAGCGTGACCCCGAACACGACGACGAGTCGGCCGAGTCGAAGGAAAGTGTGCACCGATGAGCAACATCTGGATTTTCCTGGCCGTCACGATCGGACTCATCGCTGCCAGTGCCTTCTTCGTGGCCGTCGAGTTCGCGCTGTTGGCCGCCAAGCGGCATCGGCTCGAAGACGCGGCACCCAATTCACGCTCCGCTCGTGCGGCGCTGCGCAGCTCGTCCGAGCTGACGGTTCTGCTCGCCGGCTCCCAGCTCGGCATCACCGTCTGCACCCTCGGTCTCGGTGCGACGACGAAGCCGGCCGTGCACTACTGGCTCACGCCCCTGTTCGAGAGCGGCGGCCTGCCGTACTGGTTCGCCGACGTCCTCGGTTTCGTGCTCGCGCTGATCATCGTCACCTTCCTGCACCTGGTGGTCGGTGAGATGGCTCCGAAGTCCTGGGCCATCGCCCATCCGGAGAAGTCCGCGACGATGCTCGCAATCCCTATGCGCGCGTTCATGTTTCTCACCCGTCCGGTGCTGACGGCACTGAACAACATGGCGAACTGGTGCCTGCGGCGGGTCGGCGTCGAACCGGCCGACACCGTGGGTACGGGCCAGAACGCGGACGACCTTCGGCAGCTGGTGGAGCATTCGGTGAACGTCGGTGCCCTCGATGCCAGCTATCAGGCGCAGATCTCGAGTGCGCTGGAACTGCAGGAATTGACCGTCGGTGACCTGGTGCGTCAGTTCGGCAAGCCCACGTCGGTACCGTCCACAGCGACGATCGACGACGTGCGCGAGGCCTCACGTCGCTCGGGACATCTGCGGATCCTGGTCAGCGACGCGGACGTGGTCAAGGGCGTGGTGCACGTGCGCGACACGTTGACCGCTCCGCAGACCCTCGCCGAGATCACGCGTCCGGCATACACGCTCGAGGCGACGACGCCGGTGTACGTTGCCCTGCAGTCGATGCGCGAGACCCGGCATCACCTGGCACTGGTGGTCGACGGTTCGGCGGCGGCGGACGATCCGGCTCGCAGCGTCGGCGTCGTGACCCTGTCTGATGTGTTGACCCGACTGTTGCCCCAGCCGGTCTGATTCGATTCCGGTTTCGAACGAGACATCCCCGCCCGGCCGAGACGGCCGAGCGGGGATGTCTTCGTCGTGGAAGGTAGAAAGAACTCAGATCGGGGCGACAACCAGCAGGTGTGCCCAGTACGACGCGACGTCGTGGCCGAGTTGGGGGAGCAGAACGTCGTAGAGCAGGTAGGACATCATTGCCGTCGAACTCCTTGTTCAGCGTGCCGTTTCCGACTCGCGTTCCGAGATTGTGGGTGACCGAGACTGCCGGTCACTGAGACTGTAGATCACACAGCCTTCGGTGACATCCATATCGCCCACTCGCACCCCCCCGTGGCGCACGTCAGCCGATGCAGCCCTGCAGGGTGGTGAAGCTGCCCGCGATTCCGGCACCGTTGCACACCGCGCCGTTCGGGGTGAGGGTGATAGTGGAGCCCGGTGCTGCCACCGCGATGGAGAGCCCGAGACCGGCTGCCGTGTTCTGTGCGACAGCACCGGGGCCGAAGGCGATCGCTGCAGGCGCGCCACCGAAACTGCCGTTGCTCACTGCAGTTCCACCGTTCAGTCCGAGTGCAAGGGCGGCTGCGTTGTTCATCGCCTCGGCCGAACCCCAGCCTTCGAGGCCGAGACCGGCCGCCGCACTCGCGACGTCTGCGGAGCTGTCGCACTGCGATCCTCCGACGAGCGCAGCGACATCGGCCCCTCCGGGTGCGGTGGTGCAGGCGACCGGTGCTGCGGATGCAGTCCCGGGTACCAGTGCCGCGAATGCACACGCGAATCCGAATGCTGCCGCCCCGCCGACAATCCTCTTGGTGTGGAACATGGTGAATGCCTCCCCAGATCAGTGCGTCGGCACCGGTGTGCCGAGCGTGTCGGTCGTCGGGCCGATGGTGCGCAGGGCCCGCACGCCCTGGAGTCGAGTCTCGACGGGTCCGAACGCGGCACGGGTTCGGCATCATCACGGAAACGTCTCGGTAGTATCACGCTGAAATAACGCGCTGGTGGGTATGCGTGGCCTCTAGGATCGGACCGTGATCGGACGCATCGACGAGGTCGTTTTCGACTGCACGGACCCGGCATCGCTGGCGCAATTCTGGGCCGCGATACTCGGCGGAGAGCCGATGGTGCGTGACGCCGCATGGCACTTCGTTGACGTCCCCGGGTTCACTCGGCTGGCGTTTCAGCGAGTCCCGGAGGGCAAAGCGGGTAAGAACCGGCTGCACCTCGACGTCGCCGTACCGGATATCGACCGTGCCGTCGGGTCGGCCGTCGCCCTGGGTGCGAGGGTGCTCGGCGACCGACACTCCGACGCGGCGGGAACCTTCCAGGTGCTGCTCGATCCCGAGGGCAACGAGTGGTGCCTGGTGACGCCGCCCGCCTGAACCCAGCCGATCAGCGGGCGTCGTGTTCGGCGCGTGACTCGAGGACGGCAGGCATGTTGCCTTCGATCAGTTCGATGAGATCGCTCAATCGGGTACCGACGTCGCGTCCCAGCGGGGTGAGGCTGTACTCCACCTTCGGCGGAATGGTCTCGAGGACGGTGCGGACCACGAGGCCGTCCCGCTCGAGGGTCTGGAGGGTCTGCGAGAGCATGCGTTCGCTGACGCCGTCGACGCGTCGACGCAACGCGTTGAATCGATAGTCGCCCTCGGTGAGTGCGGCGAGGGCGAGCACGCCCCACCTGCTGGTGGCGTTCTGCAATGTCTGCCTCGACGCACAGTCACGCGCGAAGACGGACGCTTCGAGAGATTCTGCGGGCTCGGACATATCGCCATGCTAGCGCATATCAAAGAGTCAGTAATGACTGGAAAGCTTGCACTGCACGAAAAGTAAGTGCATAGTGAGGGTGTACTCGACACCTCGACTTCAGGAGTTCGATCATGACCACAGCGGTAACAGGAGCAACGGGCAATCTCGGCGGACTCGTCGTCGACGCACTCATCGAGCGTGGTGTCGCACCCGCCGACATCGTGGCGGTCGTCCGAAACGCGGACAAGGCCTCTCCGCTGGCCGAACGCGGCGTCGTGGTTCGGGTCGCCAATTACTCCGATTCCGCCGCGATGACGGCGGCTCTCGCCGGCGTCGACAAGCTTCTGCTCGTCTCGGGCTCGGAGGTGGGTCAGCGAATTGCGCAGCACACCAACGTGATCGAGGCAGCGGAGGCTGCCGGAGTGGGCCTGATCGCCTACACCAGCCTGCTGGCCGCAGACACTTCGGGAGTGAGCCTCGCGCCCGAGCACAAGGCGACCGAGGAACGCCTCGCCGCGTCCGGCATCCCCGCGGTATTCCTGCGCAACGGCTGGTACTGGGAGAACTACCTCGGTTCGCTCGCCCAGACCGTCGAGAGCGGAGTGCTCCTCGGCGCGGCAGGCAACGGCAAGCTCGCCGCCGCGTCTCGCGTCGACTTCGCCGCCGCGGCCGCTGCCGTGCTGACACTCGACGATCAAGGCGGAAAGATCTACGAGCTCGGCGGCGACGAACGCCTCACCTACGCCGAGCTCGCGGCCGTCATCGGCGAACTCTCCGGCAAGCCGATCGCCTACAAGGACGTCTCCGAGTCCGAGTACGCCGCGATTCTCCAGGGCGCAGGACTGCCCGACTTCGTGGCAACCATGCTGGCCAGCGCGGATGCCGGGATCGCCCGCGGCGAGCTCGACACCGATTCCGGAGACCTGCAGGCCCTGATCGGTCGAGCGTCCACCCCGGTCGCAGAAGTACTCCGCGCCGCAGTGTGACGGACATCGGGGGCGGTACTTGTAGCGTGGGCGCGGTGAAAAACTCCTACACCCGCACCATGTTCCTGGCCGCCTCCGTCTCGCTCGTCCTGCTGACGGGCGCATGCAGCTCGGACGAGGACACCTCGTCCCCGGCACCCTCCACGTCCTCCGCGTCGTCGGACGCCGGTGCCCCGGCCACCTCGAGCACCTGCCCCACGGCGGCACCCGACGCGGCAGCCATTCCGGAATGGACGCTGGACGGGGACTCCGGCAGCATGGCCGTCGTCGGATCCACCGACACGGCCGCGCCCGCGGTCACCGTCGACACACCGTTCGCCGTCGGCGAGACACAGGTCGAAACGCTGATGGCGGGGGACGGACCGGTCGTTGCAGCCGACGCCGAGGTGTCCGTCTGCTACATGGGCGTCAACGGACGCACCGGGGAAACGTTCGACAGCAGCTTCGAGCGGGGCGCGCCGGTCGAATTCCCGCTGGACGGAGTTGTCGCAGGCTTCCAGAAGGCCATCGCCGGACAGACCGTCGGCTCGACCGTCGCCGTTGCGGTCACCTCGGCCGACGGATACGCGAGCGGCAATCCGGCGGCCGGAATCGAGCCGGGCGACAGCTTGATCTTCGCGATCTCGATCCTCAGCGCGGCGTAGCCGCAGTGGTGCGGTCGAGTGCCCCTGGGGCACGCGGGAGTGGAGCCCGCGAAACGACCCGGAAACGGAGCCGCACCACTGCCGCAGGCATTACACCGTCGAGAGCTGCTGAATGGTCGTCGCGCCGCCCGGGGTGGGTGTCGTGGTGATGAAGTTCGAGTCGTAACCCAGCGATTCGACGACGCCGCGGATCTCGCGGAACTGCTCGACGCTGACGTCGGGCGTGCGCTTGAGCACGAATCCGGACGTGCGGGTTGGGCTTCCGACGAACGCCCACGAGTAGTCGTCGGCGATGTAGGCGACGATGTAGTTGGTCGGTCCTTCCTGGCTCTCCTGCGTGGGAACGCCCGGAAAGCTCACGTGCAGTTGGGCATTGGTGACAGTGTCGTTGACTCGTGCGTTACCGACGATGCGGTTTTCCTGGCCCGTCCAGGTGGTGCAGGTGTTCTCGACGCGAATGTTGGCTTCGTCGATCAACTGATAGTTCGCCTGGGTGTCGCGGGCGCAGATCAGGTTGAACGGCTGCGGCACCGCGGCCACCTGGTTCCAGGTGCCCAGGTAGCGCTCGACATCGAGTGACGGGATCGGAGCCAGCGGCTCGAGTCCGACCGATCCCAGTGGTCCGACCGGCTGCGCCTGAGCGGGGGCCGCGGTCAGCAGTGCGCCTGCGGCCAGGGCACCGACGAGTGCGGTGCGGCCGAATGCGTTGCGGATCTTCATATGTTCGCTCCTTGGGTTGCGGATGTGTTCTTGTTCGAGTCGATCCTGTTCGGCCACCAGATCCCCGGGCCGATGAGGGTGAACAGGGCGGGAATCACGACTGTGCGTACCACGAAGGTATCGAGCAGAATACCGAGTCCGACGATGATTCCGAGTTGGGTCAGGGTGATCAGCGGTAGCACGCCGAGCACGCAGAACACGGCTGCCAGAACGATTCCCGCGCTCGTGATGACACCTCCGGTGGCCGAGACCGCCCGCACGATGGCAGATCTGGTGCCGTGCTGGGGCGTCTCCTCCCGGGTACGAGTGACGAGGAAGATGGTGTAGTCCACGCCGAGCGCGACCAGGAACAGGAACGCGAACAGCGGAGTGTTGTCGTCGAGGGCGGGGAATCCGAAGACGTGCAGGCTCACCCAGCTGCCGATCCCGATCGCGGCCACTGCGCTCAATACCGTTGTCGCGACCAGGATCAGGGGCGCGACCAGGGCGCGCAACAGAACAAGGAGCACGGCGAGCACGACCGCGAGAATAGCGGGAATGACCACGAGGCGATCGCGGGCCGCTGCGTCGGTGGTGTCGAGTGCCTTGGCGTCGCTGCCGCCTACCAGTGCGCGGTCCACACCGGTGAGTGCGGCGCGGAGGTCCTCGACGACGGCGAACGACTCGTCGGATGCGGGGGCCGCGTCGGTGACGACCGACAGGCGGGTGAGTCCGGTGTCGGAATCTGCGACGCGATCGACCGAGACGACTCCGTCGATGCCCTCGGCGGTGCTGATGACTGCATCGATGTCGGCGGTGGGAGCGAGGACCGTCATCGGATCGGCCGATCCGGCCGGGAAGTGCTGGGAGAGGGTGTCGAAGCCTTCGACGGACTCGGCGGTGACACGGAACTGCTCGGTTTGCGAGAGTCCGATCTGAGTCCCGAACAGTGCGGCGCAGCAGGCCAGCAGTGCGACGATCGTGATCGAGGCGGTGGCCACGGGGCGTCGGGCAACTCCCGCGGCGATCGAATGCCAGACGCCCTCCGTGGTGGTGTCACGGTCCGACTCCTTGGGAACGAAGGGCCAGAACAGCTTCGGGCCGCACAGTTTCAGTAGAGGCGGCAGTACGAACAGGACGAACACTGCTGCGACGACGAGACCGGCCGCGGCCAGCGCCCCGAGGCTGCGGGTGCTCGGCAGCATCGCGAGGAGCAAGGTCAGCAGGGCCAGTACGACGGTTGCGTTGCTGGCGAGGATGGCGGGCCCGGCCTGGCGAACGGCGCGGTGCAGGGCGAGGCGATGATCGGACTCGCGACGCAGTTCCTCGCGGTATCGAGAGATGAGCAGCAGTGCGTAGTTCGTGCCTGCGCCGAACACCAGCACACTGGTGATTCCCGAGGTCGAACCGTCGAAGGAGAGCCCGGTGGCCTGGGCCAGCGCGGTACCGACGGTGGTGGCGAATCGGTCGGCGAAACCGATGACGGCCAACGGCACCAACCACAGGATGGGTGATCGGTAGGTGACGATGAGGAGGACGGCCACCACGAGCGCGGTGACGGCCAGAAGCGTGAAGTTGGCTCCGGAGAACGAGTTCGCTATGTCGGCACCGAAAGCGGGTCCGCCGGTGACCTGGGCGATCAGATCGGGAGAGAGGCCGTCGCCGGCCGCGGATCGCAGCTCGGTGATCAGTTCGTTGAGCGTGAAGCCCGACAACTCGGAATCGACCTGGACCAGCGCGATCGCAGCTTTGCCGTCGGGTGCGACGATCGGGGGCGGGCCGGGCTCGTCCGGCACCGAGCGATCGACGGCGAGCAGCCTGCTCTGTGCGGCAGCTGCGCCCTCGATGTCGGCGGCTGTCAGGTCGCCGCCGTCGGCCCGGCTCAGAACCAGGATCACCGGTGCGGAGTCGGAATCCGGGAATTCGGCGAGAAGTTCGTCGACCTGGTAGGACTCGGCCGACGTCGGCAACGAATTCGGCGACTGGTCGGCGGAATCGTTGCTGCCGACCAACCCCATCACGGCCACGGCGAGGATGAAGATCGCTGCCGCCAGCGCCCCGGATCTACGCCCGGTGGCCGCGACCGCGACGCGGTCCCAGACGGTCTTGTTCTCGGTTCGAGTGCTGTCCACGAAGAAACAATCTCATTTACTTAGATATTAAGCAACTGAATCTCTTGCGGGCAGTAGTCTGACGGTGACCGCAGCGAAGGAGTTGCCACCGACATGGCCGACCGAAACCACCTCGAATCCGCGATTTCCGCGGATCTACGAGCGCTGTCGTCGGTCTCCGAACAGATCGGCCAAGTGTTCGGCGCTCTACACAGCCTGCGGCCCAATGACTTTCGGGCTCTGTTGCACGTCATGGTCGCCGATGTCGAGGGTGCGCCGCTGACGGCGGGGGAACTGGGCACGATGCTCGGTCTGTCCTCGGCGGCGATGACCTACCTCGTAGAGCGCATGATCACCTCCGGGCACATCCGCCGCGAATCCGACGCGTCCGATCGACGCAAGGTCATTCTGCGGTACGACGAGCACGGGATGGAGGTCGCTCGCGGGTTCTTCGGCCCCCTCGGTAAGCGGACGAGCGCCGCATTGGCGGATCTCCCCGATGGCGATCTCGCCGCCGCGCATCGGGTGTTCGAAGCGCTGATCGGCGCTATGCGAGAACATCACGCGGACCTGGGAAACAGTCGTCGCGCGTAGGGGCCGCGCCCGGCGCGATGTTCGAACCGCTGGTGGGTGGCCTGTTCGGGCCGATGCTGGACTCCGAGCGTGCCAGTGCCGTAGGGTTGGCCACGGTTGAGCTAACAGCCGGTCACGGGGAAACGCAGCGAAGTCGGCGTCCGGGTCAGGCTAAAATTCTGCTCCCGCTGCGTCAATCGGTTTCCCCCTCAGTTCGACCGATCGATGGGATCTGCCATGAGTGTTGAATCTTCAGGCAACAAAGTTCGAACCACCCCGGTGACTGTCGCGGAGAAGTCCGTGTCCGTCGCAGCAACCGGAGCAATCTTCACCGCGCACGACGGCCCCGACGGCTCACTCGTCGTCGCCGTCCACGGCGACATCGACATGCGCAGCGCGCCGATGTTCTCCGATTTCGTCTGCAGCCGCGTGTCCAGCAAAAGGCATGTCACCCTCGATCTGTCCAATGTCGAATTCTTCGGCATCGCAGGTCTCACAGTTTTCGATGCAGTCCGTGACTACACGGCCGGCATCGGCGCATCATGGTCGATCGTCGCAGGACGCTCGGTCTCACGTCTGATCCAGGTCGCCGACCTCGAGTCCACGATTCCGACGGCTCGTCCCTCGAACGACCGGTAATACTCCGGCGATCATCGCCGCGACAAGAGGTGGGCAGCTCCAGTACGGGGCTGCCCACTGTTCGTCGTTCTCGAGTCGTCGGTCCCCCGAGTTGTCTGTCCCCGAACGAACGAACGACCCTGCAGTATGGCGTAGCCGGTGTACAGGGTCGTCCGAAGTTGTTGCAGGCCAGGAGAACTAGTCCTCGGTTCCCTCCGAGGCGCTGAAGAAGGCCCACTCGCCGTCGTGCTCGACCTCGAGTCGCCATCCCAATTCCTCGTTGTCCGACTTGCTGTCCTTGAACCAGGCGTGTGCGTCCTCCGAACTGGAGATTTCCTTGGTCTCGACGACGGTTCCCTGCGGATCGATAACTCTGTAATTTGCCATGACGTCGGGATGCCCCGATGTCGCACGACCTAATCCACGCTGGAACGCCGAGGCGAGAGGGCGGCCGACTTCGGTGGTGGACAAATGCGCGCGCATTCGTCGAATGCGCGCGAAATCGCCTCGGAAACCTCGCGATTCTGCGCGCAGCCGGCAAACGCGCGCGCTTGTGCGGTGAGCGAGTTGTCGAGTGCACCCGCTATGTACGCGAGAGCACCGATCGCGCGAAGAACATCAGGTTCGCCGGACGCTCGGCCAGTCTGCGCATGAAGTAGCCGTACCACTGCGACCCGTAGGGCACGTACACGCGAACGTGCCGCCCGGCATCGACGAGTCGGCGCTGCTCGGGATCGCGGATGCCGTACAGCATCTGGAACTCGAACTCCTCGGACGACCTGCCCGCGGACGCCGCGAACTGCTCCGCCGCGTCGATCATCTCCGGATCGTGTGAGGCCACCATCGGGTAGCCGCGACCGTTCATCAAAACCTGCAGGCACCTCAGGTACGAGTCGGACACCTCGCGTGCACTCTGAAACGCCACCGACGACGGTTCGTTGTACGCACCCTTACACAGGCGGATCCGAGATCTCGGTCCGGACAGGTCCCGGCAGTCGGCCTCGGTGCGTCGCAGATACGCCTGCAGCACCGTACCCAGATCCGGAAAGTCCACGCGCAGTTCGCGGACGATCGACAGGGTCGAATCGGTGGTCGTGTGGTCCTCGGCATCGACCGTCACCCACACGCCGGCCGCCGTGGCAGCAGTGCAGATCGTCCGTGCGTTCTCCAGCGCCAGGGTTCGGTCGATTCCCTGGCCGAGCGCGGACAGCTTGAGTGAGATCTCCAGCGCTGTCGCATCGGCTCTTCGCGTCGAAAAGCGTTGTATCAGTGACAGATACGCGTCCACGGTTGCTTTCGCCTGGACTCGGTCGGTGGTGTCCTCACCGAGGTAGTCCACCGAGACGAACCGGCCCGACGCCAGCAGGGTATCGACCGCGCCGACGGCCGCGGGCTCGGATTCACCCGCGACGAATCGGTCGACGAGTGATCGGGTGGCGCGCAGCCGCGTCACCGTCGCCTGCAGTTTCGGTGAACGCGCCGCCGCCAGCAGCGCCGGCCGCAGCGGATTGCTCAGCAGAGTGGTCATCGCGTTCCCTCGCCTTCCTGGTGTGGGTAGCCGTGGGTGGTGGGCGGAACGAACGTTTCCTTCACGGTGCGGGCCGAGGTCCACCGCAGCAGGTTCTGCGGTGAGCCGGCCTTGTCGTTGGTGCCCGATGCACGGGCTCCGCCGAACGGTTGCTGTCCCACCACTGCGCCGGTCGGTTTGTCGTTGACGTAGAAGTTGCCTGCGGCGAATCGCAGTGCCGCATGGGCGTGTTCGACGGCGGTGCGATCGGTGGCGATGACCGCTCCGGTCAATGCGTACTTCGAGCCACTGTCCACGGCGCGCAGGGTCTCGGCGTAGGCGTCGGGCTTGCTGTCGTCGTAGACGTGCACGGCGAGGATGGGGCCGAAGTACTCGGTGGTGAAGGCCTCGTCGGTGGGATCGTCGCCGAGAAGCACCGTGGGCGAGACGAAGTAGCCCTCCGAGTCGTCACAGGTTCCGCCTGCAGCAATGGTCAGGCCGGGGACGGACTTCGCTCGGTCGAGGGCAGCTGCGTTGCGGTCGAACGCCTTTCGGTCGATGACGGCACCGCCGTAGTTGGAGAGGTCGGTCACGTCACCGTACTTCAGCGCCGAGACCTGCTCGACGAACGAATCGCCCATCGACGCCCACAGCGATTTCGGTACGAAGGCCCGGGACGCCGCCGAGCACTTCTGCCCCTGGAAGTCGAACGCACCGCGAATCATGGCTGTGGTCAACACATCCGGATCGGCCGAGCTGTGCGCGACGATGAAGTCCTTGCCGCCGGTCTCGCCGACGAGCCGGGGATACGAGTGGTAGTTCGAGATGTTGTTGCCCACCTGACGCCACAGCGTCTGGAACGTCGCGGTGGATCCGGTGAAGTGGATGCCGGCCAGCCGCGGATCGGCAAGGGCGACTTCGGACACCATCGGACCGTCGCCGAGAACGAGGTTGATCACCCCCGGCGGCAGACCGGCGGCTTCTAAGAGCTGCAGCGTGAGATATGCGGCCACGGCCTGGGTGGGCGAGGGCTTCCACAGCACGGTGTTGCCCATCAACGCGGGCGCGGTGGGCAGGTTGCCTGCGATGGCGGTGAAGTTGAACGGAGTGATGGCGTAGACGAAGCCCTCGAGCGGACGGTATTCGACGCGATTCCACACTCCCGGTGCCGATATCGGCTGCTCGGCGAGAATCTGCCGGGCGAACGTGACGTTGAACCGCCAGAAGTCGATGAGCTCGCAGGGTGCGTCGATCTCCGCCTGGTAGGCCGACTTGGACTGACCGAGCATCGTTGCAGCAGCGATTCTTTCGCGCCACGGGCCGGACAGCAGATCGGCGGCCCGCAGGAACACCGCGGCGCGCTCGTCGAAGGGAAGATCGCGCCACATCGGCGCGGCTGCCGTGGCGGCGTCGATGGCGTCGCGCACATCCTGGTGGCCGGCACCGGCGAAACTGCCGATGATCGACGAGTGCTTGTGCGGTTCGACGACGTTCTCGCGTGGGCCGTCGGCCTGTCGGTGAACTCCGCCGATGACCTGATGGATCTCGACGGGGGAGGAACGCAGTTCGGTCAGGCGGCTGCGCAAGCGGGTGCGTTCCGGGCTACCCGGGGCGTAGGTGTTGACCGGCTCGTTGGTGGGGGTGGGGACGGATGTGACGGCGTCCATGGCTGCTCCTCGGCTTCGGTGTGTGCTGCTCATTGAAGTCCGATCCGCACCGCGTTCAATCAGCTCATCGGCCAAAGAATTCATGTTCTACTTGTCCGCATGGCCAATACGGTGTCGCTGCGTTCGATGCTGACCTCGCTGCACAGCGCCGTCGTCGAACTCGTCCTCGCGCCCGCCGGAACGGACATGGCCGTCGAGTCCGTCGCGCTGCTCGATGCCGACGACCTGCGGCTACCTCCGGGAGCATCCTCCGATCTGACGCTGCTGGTGGGCGTGACCGAGGCCGATGTGATCCGGTGGTTCGACGATCTCGCGTTGCGTCCGGTCGCAGACCGACCACTCGCGGTGCTGACCAAAGTCGCCGCCTCGACCGCGCTGTCCCACGGTGCCAGGGAGACCGGTATCGCATTGGTCGCAGTGCACCAGCAGACACGGTGGGAGCTGTTGCTGTCGATGATGCGCGGAGTTCTCGATCAGGCCCGGGCCCAGAGCCCCGACGACGGACTGTTCGGAGCCGACACCGACCTCTAC
This sequence comes from Rhodococcus sp. 14-1411-2a, assembly GCF_002259485.1. Lineage (GTDB taxonomy): Bacteria > Actinomycetota > Actinomycetes > Mycobacteriales > Mycobacteriaceae > Rhodococcoides. The sequence goes on along the minus strand of NZ_NPGA01000008.1, from coordinate 111,409 downwards.
GAACTCGCGCAGACGGTGGCGTCGCTGACGAAGGGCATGGTGAGCATCGAGGACGAGCGCTCACACGTGTTGGCCTACTCGGCATCCGACGACGCGGCCGACGAACTGCGAACCCTGTCGATTCTCGGACGCGAAGGACCGGCCGACTATCTGCGCAGGCTGCACGAGCGTGGCGTGTTCGATCGACTCCGCCGTACCGACGACGTGATCGACGTGCCGGCCGATACCGAACTGGAGATTCGTCGACGCCTCGCAGTCGGGATTCGTCGCATGACCGGCAGCCCGACGACTCTCGGGACGATCTGGGTGCAGCAGGGTTCCCTCCCGCTCGCCTCGGACGCCGACGCGGTACTGCGCGGTGCCTCCGCTGTCGCGGCCCGACTGATCACCCGCATCGCTAACGCCCCGACCAACGAGGCCCTGCAGATTCAGCGCCTGCTCGGGGCAAGGGGTGGCGGTGTCGATATCCCGTCGCTGGCGTCTGCGCTGTCGATACCCACCTCGGGTTCCGCGGCGGTCGTCGGATTCGCGGCCTGCGGAGACTTCGAGATCAGCGCCCTGGCACCGTCTGTTCGACTGCACGCCAGCGCTTTTCGACGAGACTCGTTGGTCACCACCATCGGTGAGAGAATCTACGCGCTGTTTCCCGGGGTGGCGTCGGGCACGGGGATTGCGGCGTGGACCGCCGACGCCGTCGGACGGATCGAGACGCGTACCTCGATGGCGTTGCGCGCTGCGGTCGCAGCCCCGATCGCCGATCTCGAGGGCGTGGCCGTGGCCAGGTTCGAGGTCGACCGAGTTCTCGACGGCACCACCGGCGAGGTGCGGGTCACGACGCTGGAGGAGTCGAGAACCTCGGTGTTGCTGGGCGAAATCCTGGAACTGATCACCAATCACGAACAGCTGCGAGACCCGCGCCTCGCCGCCCTCGACCGATACGACGCCACCAATGACTCCAGAATGCGCGAGAGTCTAGAGACGTACCTTGCGTGCTTCGGCGACGTTCGGGCTGCCGCCGAGCGATTGCACATTCACCCGAACACCCTGCGCTACCGCATTCGCCGCGTCGAGCAGATCCTGGACCTCGATCTCACCGATTCCGACGCACGTCTACTCGTCGAGATCCAACTGCGCATTGGAGCGGCTCCGCCGCACGTGAGCAGGAGTGGAGCCCGCGGAACGACCCAAGTGAGCGAAAACTCGTAGCAGGCTACGAGTTTTCATGCACGTGGGGTGCCGGTGCTGGATCGGATCACCAGGGTCGGTTCGATGCTCGAACGCCTGGTGCTTCGGTTTCCGGTGTCGATCTGGTCGAGCAGAATTTCGACGCTTCGTACGCCGACGTCGGTGAATTCTTGGCGGATGGTGGTCAGGGGCGGTGAGAAGAATTCGGCGTCGGGAACATCGTCGAAGCCGACGACGCTGACGTCCTGCGGTACTCGCTTTCCGTGGACGTTCAGCGCGCGGAGCACCCCGAGTGCCATGGAGTCGTTGCCTGCGAACACTGCGGTGACGTCGGCGTCGACGGCCAGTTCGCTGCCGGCCCGGAACCCTGATTTCGCAGTCCAATCGCCGCTGAGGGTGGGCGGCGGTTCGATGCCTGCTTCCTCGTGGGCCATCCGCCATCCGGTGACGCGGTCGCCGGCCTCGTACCAGCCCAGCGGTCCGGCAACGTGCCACACGGCGCTGTGTCCGAGCGAGAGCAGGTGACTGGTTGCGGCCCTGGCTCCGGCGATCTGGTCCACCGAGACGACGGCCAGATCACCGGCAGGCGAACCCTCCACGGCGACGAGTGGGAGTTCCCCGGCCAGATCGGCGATATCTCCACCGTCGGTGCGCAGAGGCGCGATGACGACGACGCCGTCGACACCCTGCTTCTGCAACCGGCGCACACAGGTGATGATGGCTGCCTCGTCGAACGAGGTGGGGACGCCGACCACCACGGAGTAGCCGGCGTGACGGGCTGCGTACTCGACGCTGTACAGCGTCGACACCGGACCGTAGAGAGCGTTTCCGGTCCCCACGATTCCGATGGTCTTGCTGCGGCCGGTGACCAGAGCGCGAGCAGCAGTGTTCGGTCGATAGCCGAGTTCCGAGATCGCCTGATGCACTTTGGTTCTCGTCGCTTCGGTCACGTTGGGATGACCGTTGATGACGCGGGAGACGGTCTGATGGGACACGCCTGCGAGACGGGCGACATCGGTCATGGCGGGTCCGCGAGTGGGTGTCATCTTCCGAGCCTCCCTTCGTGATCGAAGACAATCACAGCATGCCCGGGCCGGTGGTGCCCGCGACTGTGTGGATTACGTGGGTGTTGTCACCGCGGAACCGGTCGTGGTGGGCGCAGGCTTGCCTGGCTCGGCACCGGAGAACATCTCGGCCGGCACAGGCACTCCCAGATAGCTGCTCGGAGGCGCAGCTTTGTCGCCCTTGTTGCCCTTACCGCTCGCTGCTCGGCGCTTGGTCCAGATGTCGAATGCCACTGCGGCGAGGAGTACCAGGCCCTTGACCAGCTGAACGCGTTCGCTGGGCGAACCGATGAGCGACATTCCGCTGTTGATCACGGCGATGATGAGTCCACCGGTGAGCGCGCCGACGATGCGGCCGACGCCGCCCTGCACTGCTGCACCGCCGATGAATGCCGCCGCGATCGCGTCGAGCTCGAAGCCGTTGCCTGCGGTGGGGCCCGCCTGATTGAGGCGGCCGGCGAAGATGATTCCGGCGAGGGCGGACAGTACGCCCATGTTCACGAAGATCCAGAAGGTGACCGGCTTGACCTTGATGCCGGACAGCGATGCGGCGTGGATGTTTCCGCCGATGGCGTACACGTGCCGACCGAACACCGTCCGGCCTGCCAGCGTCGAATAGCCCATCACCAGTACGGCGAGAAGGATCAGCACGTACGGCAGGTTCTTGAAGCGCGCCAGCTGGACGGCGACGGCGAGAACCAGACCGCCGGCCAGAACCATCTTGAGCAGGAACAGGGGCATCGCGTCAACGGCCTGCCCGTACTTCTGCCGACCAGTCCGAGAACGCCACTGCGTGAACACGATTCCGGCAACAGCGAGGATCGCGACGAGCAGGGTGAAGATGTCCGCACCCCCGAGCGGCCCGAGTCCCACGTTGCCCAGGAAGCCGGGGAGGAAGCCGTTGGAGAGAGTACGTACGGGTCCGGGGAACGGTCCGATGCCCTGGTTACCGAGAACGATGAGGGTGACCGCGCGGAAGATGAGCATGCCGGCCAGGGTCACGATGAATGCCGGAATGCCGAAGTACGCAACCCAATAGCCCTGCCAGGCTCCGATCAGACCGCCGATGATCAGCGTGATGAGCACCGCAAGAGGCCACGGCACGTTCTGCTGAACCATCAGCACACCCGAGATCGCTCCGGTCGCCGCGACAACCGATCCGACGGACAGGTCGATGTGGCCCGCGATGATGATCACGACCATGCCGATGGCCAGGATGAGGATGTACGAGTTCTGGACCACCATGTTGCTGATGTTCTGCGGGACCAGCAGTTGGCCGCCGGTGAGAACGGTGAACAGCAGGATGATCAACGCGAACGCGATGAAGATCCCGCTCTGGCGGAGGTTTCGCGTGAGCAGCCCCCGTACGGTCGACAGCTGGTTCATCGAAGTACTCCTGTTCCACGGGTCATGAGGTGCATGAGGGATTCCTGTGTCGCGTCCTCGCGAGTCACCTCACCGGTGATCCGGCCTGCGGACAGCGCGTAGATCCGGTCGCACAGTCCGAGCAGTTCCGGTAGCTCGGAGGAGATCACCAGAATTGCCTTGCCTGCGTCGGCGAGATCGTTGATGATCGAATAGATTTCGAACTTCGCGCCGACGTCGATTCCTCGCGTCGGTTCGTCGAGGATGAGCACGTCGGGATCGCTGAAGATCCACTTGCTCAGCACGACTTTCTGCTGATTGCCGCCGGAGAGCTTGCCGACGACGGCAGAGACGTTCGGTGCCTTGATGTTCATGCTCTTCCGGAAGCCCTCGGCCACCTTGTATTCCTGGTTGTCGTCGACGAAGCCACCGGTCACCAGTTTGTCGAGTGCCGCAGTGGAGATGTTGCGTTTGATGTCGTCGATCAGGTTGAGGCCGTAGCGCTTTCGGTCCTCGGTGGCGTAGGCGATTCCGTGATGGATGGCGTCGCTGACGGATTTGACGTGTATTTCCTTGCCGTACTTGTACAGTCGCCCCGAGATGTCGATGCCGTAACTGCGTCCGAAGACACTCATGGCCAATTCGGTGCGTCCGGCACCCATCAGCCCGGCCAGGCCGACGATCTCACCCCGGCGCAGCGTCAGATTCGCTCCGTCGACGACGGTTCGGCCGTGCTGGGTCGGGCTGTGCACGGTCCAGTCCTCGATACGCAGAACTTCCTCTCCCACAGTGGATTCGTGTGGTGGGAACCGGTGCTCGAGATCGCGGCCGACCATCAGCGAGATGATGCGATCCTCGGTGACCTCGGGGCTGCGCATGTCCAACGTCTCGATGGTTCGGCCGTCACGAATGATCGTGGTGCGGTCGGCGACGGCCGCGATCTCGTTGAGCTTGTGCGAGATGATCACGCACGTGATTCCCTCGTCTCGCAGACCGCGAAGCAGGTCGAGCAGGTGAGCCGAGTCCGAATCGTTCAGTGCTGCAGTCGGTTCGTCGAGAATCAGCAGCGTGACGTCCTTGGACAACGCCTTGGCGATCTCGACGAGTTGCTGCTTGCCGACCCCGAGATCGTTGACCACGGTGACCGGGTTCTCCCGCAGCCCTACCCGATTCAGTAGGGCTGCGGCCTCGGAATTGGTTCGGTTCCAGTCGATGAACCCGCGCCTGGACCGCTCGTTGCCGAGAAAGATGTTCTCGGCGATGGACAGGTACGGACTCAGCGCGAGTTCCTGATGGATGATGACGATGCCCTCGGCCTCGCTGCTCCGGATGTCGGAGAACTCGCAGGCGCGACCGTCGAACACGATCTCGCCGTCGAATGTGTCGTGTGGATACACACCCGACAGCACCTTCATGAGCGTCGACTTTCCGGCGCCGTTCTCACCGCAGATCGCGTGGATCTCGCCGCGATTGACCGAGAGAGTGACATCCTGCAGCGCCTTCACGCCGGGAAACGTCTTGGTGATGCCGCGCATCTCCAAGATCGGGCTCGTCATCTCCGAACTCACTTCAACTGATCCTCGGTGTAGTAGCCGCCTTCGACCAGCAGCTGCTCGTAGTTGCCCTTGTTGACGATCTCGGGCTGCAGCAGGTACGCCGGAACGACCTTCTCGCCGTTGTCGTAGTCCGTCGTGTTGTTCGTCTCGGGCGTCTGACCGTCGAGCATGGATTGAGCCATCGCGATCGTGACCTCGGCCAGTTGCCGGGTGTCCTTGTAGATCGTGGAGTACTGCTCGTCGGCGATGATCGACTTCACCGACGGCACCTCGGCATCCTGACCGGTGACGATCGGGTAGGGCTGCCCTGCTGTGCCGTAGCCGTTGCTCTTGAGCGCGGAGAGGATTCCGATCGACAGTCCGTCGTACGGCGAGAGCACGCCTTGAACCTTCTGGCCCGAGGAGTACGTCTTGGTGAGCAGATCCTCCATGCGCTTCTGCGCGGTCGCCGGATCCCAGCGCAGTGTTGCGGCCGTCTCGAAGTCGGATTCGCCGCTGCCGATCTTCAGTGTTCCGTCGTCCAAGTACGGCTGCAGAGTCTCCATCGCGCCGTCGAAGAAGAACGTGGCGTTGTTGTCGTCGGGAGAACCGGCGAAGACCTCGATGTTCAACGGACCCGCTGGGGCGTCGGCCTTGTCGGTGCCGTCCTCGTTCTTCAATCCGAGGCCGACGAGCAGAGACGTGGCCTGGTCGACGCCGACCTTGTAGTTGTCGAACGTCGCGTAGTAGTCGACGTTGGGAGAGTTGCGGATGAGGCGGTCGTACGCGATGACGCCGATGCCGTTGTCCTTGGCTTCCTGCAACTGGGTGGTGATCGCGGTGCCGTCCACCGAAGCCACGATGAGAAGCTTTGCGCCCTGGGTGATCTGGTTCTCGATCTGATTCACCTGGGTGGGAATATCGTTCTCCGCGTACTGCAGATCGACCTTGTAGCCCTGTCCTTCGAGCGCGCTCTTGAGATTGTCGCCGTCGGCGATCCATCGAGCCGAGGACTTGGTCGGCATCGTCACGCCGATCAGCGCGCCCGCCGTGCTTCCGCCGTCGGCCGGCTGGACGTCCGCCGTCTTGGTGCTCGATCCGCATGCGGTGACCGTGATGGCCAGTGCCACCGCGGCCGCGGCCATGGGTAGATGTCGAAACTTCATCGTTTCTCCCTGCTCGGTGAAATCAGATCTCGAAGTTGGTGGAGAGCGGCCTCGTCTGTGCCGCACATCACATCAAGACGAAAGTGTGAGCGATAACATCGGCATTGTCAAAGTTTATTTTCCGTACCCCCGCTCACCAGTGTGAGCGCTAACAACGAGTCGACGCCGCAGCCCCGAGAGTCGAGAATCTTCGCCGGAGGGGCCGGGGCGTCAGTGCAACTCGTGAACCGACTGTTTCCCGCTCTTGAGCCAGCGACTCGGGAGTCGGCCGACCAGCTCGCCCAGTGGGTGGACCGCAGCCGAGAGGATCTCCACGGAATCCTGCAGGATGTCGATCGAGATGCTCATCCGCTCGATGTTCGGGGCCACCGACGTCAGTGTCTCCGACAGCTTGACCAGCTGATCGAGCGGTCCGCCCTTGGCTGTCAGTCGCTCGATGGCACCGTCCTCGGCGAGCAGAGTTTCGAGGATGCCCTCCTCGGCGATGGCACGCTCGATCAGGCCGTCCTGACGCGTGAGCACCTCGAGCGGGCCGTCCTTGGCCGTCAGTCGTTCGAGCGGTCCGTTGGTGGCGGTGATGCGGTCGAGCAGACCGCCTTCGGCGAGCAGTCGTTCGAGCGGTCCGTCCTCGGCGAGCAGCCGGTCCAAGGGTCCGCCCGGAGCGAGAATTCGCTCTACCGGGCCACCCGGGGAGAGCAACCGCTCGAGGGTGCCGTCCTCGGAGGTGAGGCGGTCGACGACGCCGCCCTGGGCGAGAAGGCGGTCCAAGGGTCCGCCTTCCTTGAGTGCGTTGCCCAGGGCGCGGTCGTCGGAGGTGAGTTGGCCGAGCTGGGCGAGCAGTTGCATGGTGCCGCCGCGTGGATTGGCGAGCGAGGCGACACCTGCGGTGCCGGATGCACCGGTGGCCAAGGCCATCCTGGTGGTGGCCAACGCGACCTCCGCGACGCCGATCGCCTGCTCGGCGATGGCAATTCCGGCGCGCGCGGGCAGTGTGATCGCTGACACCCAATTCATCGTTTTACTGTAACTGCTCGTAGCTCGGAAAATCAGTGAAGAACCTTCAGTCCCACGACGCATCCGACGATGCCGACCAGAAGCGCCACCTTGAGCAGTGACGCAGCTTCTTCGCCGGTGATCATGGCGTACGCGACGGTGAGGGTGGCACCGATTCCCACCCAGACGGCGTAGGCGGTACCGGTGGGCAACGACCGCATCGCGACCGCGAGACCGATCATGCTGAGAACCACTGCGACTCCGAAGACGACGGACGGTCCGAGTTTGGTGAAGCCCTCGGACTTACCGAGCGCGGTCGCCCAGATCGCTTCGAGAACGCCGGAGACGACGAGAATGAGCCAAGCCACGAAAATCACTCCTTGCACCGTCTTGTCGCTGTTCGGGTACGGTGCGCTCGTCCGATTGTCGGAAGTGACTTGTACGATCGTACCAATTCTGGTCGATAGTGGCCATGGCTTTCGGGTGGTCAGTACGCGTACGTGTTCGCGGGCGCGTCGATTCGCTCGACCGTCGAGACGGTCATCGTGGGTGTGAACGCGGTGTCCTCCGTCGCTGTGGCCGCGTCGACGGTCCCCGATAACCGCAGCCAGGTGCCGTCCGAAATGTCGTCGAGAGACGCGCTACCTGCGTCGAGGTGGATGCGAACGGACCTGGCGTCGGCCGCGCAGCAGATGATCAGAATGCGAGCGAGATCGATGCCGTCCGTCGTGCCGTCGGCGCGCGGCGAGCCTCCGTTCGAGGTGCCGACGGCGAATCCGGTGACGCGAATCTCCCGTCCGTCGAGGCTGCCTTCGGTGTCCCTGACCGCGCGTTGTACGACATCGAGCAACGGAACCTCGGGCGCACGCTCGTCCGGGAGGGGTGGAAACGCTGTCCGCTGACGATCGGCCGCCGAGGTGACGGATCGATCGCCGACCGCGGAGACACCCAGCGCGGGCGGTGCGACGAACAGGATGACCGCGAGCGGGACCAACAGCAGCCAGTACGGACGCGAATCATGATCGTGCCCGTCGTCGGCCGGCCCACCGCGGCGGATGTCGGCCACGATCGACGCGGCCGCCAGGAGCACGATCAACACGCCGGCAGTCAGCAGATACGGATGCAGCGACGGTTTGACGTATCGCACAAAGCTGCCGTCCAACGAGATCTTGACCATGGCTCCGCCGAGGAGAAACAGCAGAAGGTTCTGCACCTCGCGCTTCATCGCGCTCCCAGAACGAGGTAGCCGCACACCGAGGCACACACGATCGCGACGACGAACGTCAGCGGGGCGAAACGTGCGACGAACCCGCGTCCGAAACTGCCCGCCTGCATCGCCATCAGCTTCACGTCGACGGCAGGTCCGACCACCAGGAAGACCAACCGCGGAAGCAGCGGCAGCATCGACATGCTGGCGGCAACGAACGCATCGGCCTCCGAACACAGCGCCAGAATCACCGCGAGTACGGCCATCACCAGGATCGACAGCAGCAACTGCCCGGCGAGATGGGCGAACACCCAGTCCGGAATCACCAGATGCAGCAGGGCGGCGGCCGCGGCACCGAACACGAGAAATGCCCCGGCCTGAAGCAGGTCAGCACGCGCCGACTCGCGGAACGTCTCCCACTTCGAGCGGTCGTGATCGTGTCCGCGAGCGGCCAGCCGCGCGGTGATCCACTCCGCCTTGCCGAATCGAGTCCACAGCCAACCCATCACCAGTGCAGTGGCGAGCGAGCCGAGGAACCGCGCGAGAACCATGCCGGGTTCGCCGGGAAAAGCCACCGCGGTCGAGACCAGGACGACCGGGTTGATCGCCGGCGCCGACAGCAGGAACGCGAGGGCGGCCGATGCCGGAACACCCTGATCCATCAGCCGACGCGAGACGGGAACGGCACCGCACTCACAACCGGGCAGCGCCATTCCGGCCAGTCCCGTCACTCCGACGGCAGCCGTTTGGTTCTTCGGGACCACTCGTCGCAGCACCGACGGCGAGACGAACGCGGCGATACTTCCACTGACGAGTACTCCGAGCACCAGGAACGGCGTCGCCTGCACGAAGATCCCGGTGAACACCGTCGCGCCGGTCTTCAGCGCAGGGGACGAGTCGACCCATCGCGCGATATCGGCACCGAAGACGATGCCCAATACGAGCAGAGTTGCGAATACGTGCATGGATGACACGGGAGACCGAGTCCTGATTCGGCCGTCGGTCTTCGCGTCGAGCATCGCTGCCATCATGCCCCCTGTGGCTGGGCTGTGTCGTCGGTGGCTCGCGGCAACCTCGTTGTCGGTGGCTCGCGGCAACTTCGTTGTGGGTGGCTCACAGCAACCTCACAGCGAGAGTCCAGCGAACGAGCAGCATCTCGCGCGAAGATGGACACCGTGAGCGAGACACCCGAGGCCAGAGTCCTGATCGTCGACGACGAACCGACCATCGTCGAACTGCTGTCGGTCAGCCTGAGGTACCAGGGATTCGAGGTGGCGACTGCGTCGTCCGGTCCCGAGGCTCTCGACAAGGCGCGCAACTTCAGGCCCGAGGCTCTCATTCTCGACGTGATGATGCCCGGCATGGACGGGTTCGGTCTGCTGCGTCGACTGCGGGCCGACGGAATCGATGCGCCTGCCCTGTTCCTGACCGCGCGTGACTCGGTGGAAGACAAGGTGACCGGGCTGACCCTCGGTGCGGACGACTACGTCACCAAGCCGTTCTCGCTCGAGGAAGTGGTGGCCCGACTCCGAGTGATCCTGCGCCGGTCCGGCAAGAGCGAGGACGCGCAGCCGTCGCGAGTTGCGTTCGCGGACATCGAACTCGACGACGACACCCACGAGGTGTGGAAGGCAGGTGAGCCGATCTCGCTCTCGCCCACCGAGTTCACGCTGCTGCGGTACTTCATGGTGAACGCGGGAACCGTGCTGAGCAAGCCGCGAATCCTCGATCACGTGTGGCACTACGACTTCGGTGGTGAAGTGGGAGTGGTGGAGTCGTATGTGTCGTATCTACGTCGCAAGGTCGATACCGGAGACACTCGCTTGATTCACACACTGCGAGGCGTCGGCTACGTCATGCGCCAGCCACGGTGACGGCCGTTCGAGGTCGGATTCGGAGCCTGCCGCTGCGTTTCACCTTGGTCGCGGCGTTGCTGCTCCTGGTCGGGCTGGGCCTGCTGGCGTCCGGGGTGGCGGTGACGTCCTCGCTCGAGTCGTCCCTGATGCGTCGCCTGGACAGTCAACTGGTCGAAGCGTCCCAGGGATGGGCGAAACCGGGTGGCGAACGCCCGCCCTTTCCGATCGACGAACCCAACCCGAACCGCCCGCCGACGAACTTCTTCGTTCGGTCCGTGGCCAACGACGGTACCGTCCGGGGCCCGATCAACGATGTGGCCGAGAGTGTTCCGGACCTGTCCGGTGCGCCGTCGGCAACTCCGAAGACCGTCGGTTCCGAGGGCGACCCGTCGAAGGAGTGGCGGGTGATCACGGTGACCAACAGCGAGGGTTCCACCACCGTGGGCATGTCGCTCAGCGCCAACCAACAGACCGTCAGCCGGCTCGTGGTGCTGCAGTTCTACATCGGCGCCGCCGTGTTGCTGGCCCTGGCCGTGATCGCCTACTTCGTGGTGCGACGCAGTCTGCGACCGTTGCGTGAAGTGGAGACGACGGCCGCGGCCATCGCTGCCGGAGATCTGCATCGACGGGTTCCCGAGTGGAGTGAGAAGACCGAGGTGGGCCGATTGTCGTTGGCCCTCAACGGAATGCTTTCGCAGATTCAGCGGGCATTCGCGGCAACTGCGGCCTCGGAGGAGGCGGCTCGTGCGTCCGAGGATCGGATGCGCCGCTTCGTCGCCGACGCCAGCCACGAACTGCGTACCCCGCTGACGACGATCCGCGGATTCGCCGAGTTGTATCGGCAGGGCGCGATGAGCGACATCTCGTTGCTGATGACGCGTATCGAGGGCGAATCGGCGCGGATGGGCCTGCTCGTCGAAGACCTGCTGATGCTCGCGCGACTCGACGCGCAACGCCCGCTCGACATGCGTCGCGTCGACCTACTGACCATCGCCGCCGATGCCGTGCACGACGCCAAGGCGGTCTCACCCGTGCGGGACATCTCGCTGAAAGTGTTGGCAGGGCCGGGAATACCCGAGGTCAGCGGCGACGACGCTCGGTTGCGCCAGGTACTGGCGAACCTCGTCGGAAACGCGGTGCGGCACACACCCGAATCGGCGTCGATCACCGTCTGCGTCGGGACCACCCAGTCCTCGGTACTGCTCGAAGTCCAGGACACCGGCCCCGGGCTGGGCGAGGAAGAGGCGGCGCACGTGTTCGAGCGCTTCTATCGAGCCGACTCCTCCCGGACGCGCGAGAGCGGCGGCAGCGGGCTCGGGCTCTCGATCGTCGCGGCCTTGGTGGCGGCGCACAACGGCACCGTTCGGGTGCAGAGTGCCCCCGGTCAGGGTGCGACCTTCCGGGTCGAATTACCCCGCGCCGACGGTTGATTCGCTCGCCGTCCTGGCTTTCTTGCGCTCGGCCAGTTTCGTGTACGCGGCTGCGGCGAGTGGCGCGGCCACGAGCATCGACACCAGTCGGATCACCTGAACACACGCGACGAAGGTGACATCCGACCCCGTGGTCGCAGACACGGCGAGCACGGCGGCCAGGCCGCCGGGTGTGGTCGCGAGGTACCCGGTGAGCATGCTGACCCCGGTGATCGCAGACAGCGCCCAGCCGAACAGCGCGCACACCAACCCGATCGAGAGCACCAGCAGCGCGGCCCACGGGAAGATACGACCGATGGCCCGCAGGCTCGACACGGTGAAGGCGAGCCCCGCTTGCCATCCGATGACGATGAACGCCACCGGCAGCAGCACCGTGGGCACCGAGATGTCGACGGGCCATCCGAGCAGTTCGCAGGCACCGGCGACGATCAGCGGTCCGAGTGTCGCCGGCGCGGGCAGTCGGATGAGCCGCGCCAGAACGATTCCGGCGATGACGGCGGCGATCAGAAAGGCCGTGCCGATGTACCAGGGCGTCGTCGCCGTATCGTCCGCGCCTGCTCCGCCGCCGGTGTCGGTGTGGAAGGCGAAGGTGACGATCAGCGGCATGGTGACCACCACGAGCGCGACGCGCAGGTATTGCACCACGGCCACGATTCGCTCGTCCCCGCCGAGTTCTCGGGCGATGGACACCAGACCCGTTGCGCCACCGGCGATCAGGGACAGTGCTCCGGTGACGGGGTCGACATCGCGATGCAGGGCGAGCAGTGCGCCGCAACCGGCGCTGACGACCAGCGTCCCGGCACCGACGAGAACGGCGGGAATCCAGTTCTCGCCCAACGCGCCGAGAGTGTCGGTGTCGAGCATGAGGCCGATGGTGACGGCCAGCGTGCCCTGCGCTGCCATCGACGCCGGGCGCGGTACCGCAGCCGGGCCGAGGCCGGTCAGAGCGAACACCACGGCGACGACGAGGGCCGCGAACAACGACGGTGCCGTCAGGCCCAGGGCCGCGAAAAGGGCCCAGCCCCCGACGGATACGGCCGCGAGGCCGATCCATCGGAGGCTGTTCCCCAGTATTCGTCTCATCCGTTTCGGAGCACTCACGCTCCGGACTTGACCAGAAGAACCGGGACCGGAATCTCGAGGAGCAGACGCTGAATGGTCTGTCCCATCAGAAACTTTCCGACCGCCGAGCGGTGTCGGGAGCCGACCACCAGGATCTCGGACTTCTGCTCTTCGACCAAGGTCAGCAGGGTGTTGACGGCATCGGGATCGGGCCGGCCCACCGCCACGGTCCAGGAGACGGCGTCGGCGTGATCGATATCGGCCAGAGCGGTCTCCACCGACGCGGACACTGCCTGCGTCTCGGCCGCCTCGGCGGAGGGCTCGGCCGATCCGGAGAGTGCGTGCAGGACGACGAGGTCCGTCTCTCGAATGCGGGCTTCTCGCACTGCGGCCGCCAGTGCTGCGCGGCCCTCGGGTGAATTGTTGTGCAGTACGCCAACGGTCATGACAGTTTCTCCTACGACGAGTGGGGTGGGGGATCAGCCGAACGGGATCTGGCCGAGGAGGATGCCGACGGCCAGCATCGCGAGGGAGACGACCACAGCTCGCCACAGCACCTTCTTGTGGTGATCGGCCAGCGACACTCCGGCGAGGGTGACCAGCAGCAGGATGGCCGGAACCAGCGGGCTCTGCAGGTGGACGGGCTGACCGGTGATCGACGCACGGGCCATCTCGACGGGGTCGATGCCGTACTTGCTCGCAGTCTCGGTCAACACCGGGAGGATGCCGAAGTAGAAGGCGTCGTTGGTCATGAAGAACGTCAGCGGGATGCTCAGGATGCCGGTGATGACGGCCAGGTACGGGCCCATGCCCGCCGGGATGACGTTGAGCAGCCACTCGGCCATGGCCTCGACCATGCCGGTGCCCTGGAAGACGCCGGTGAGAATTGCTGCGGCGAGCACCATGGCGACCACGGAGACGATGGAGGACGAGTGCCGTGCGATCGCGTCGCCCTGTTCCTTGACCTTGGGGAAGTTGACCGTCAGAGCGATCGAGGCAGCGATCATGAACAGCACCGGGATGGGCAGGATGTCCATGACGAGGATGACAAGCAGGATGACCGTCAGAGCAGCGTTGAACCACAGCAACTTCGGGCGCAGCGTGTCGCGATTGGGGTCCAGGCCGTCGAAGAACTGACCCGATTCACCGGAGTCGTCCGATCCGCCGGTGCCTGATCCGCCGGTTCCCTTGCCGCCCTTACGGATACTGCCGCCGCCACCGGAGGCCACCAGTTCGGGTTCGTAGATCAACTTGCCGATGCGGCGACGCTCCATGATGCCCAGATGCACGGCGAAGAGCAGCACGATGATCAGGCCGACGATCATCGAAGGGACCATCGGAACGAAGACGTCGGACGGGGAGATGCCGAGAGCGGATGCGGCGCGCACCGTCGGGCCGCCCCACGGGATGATGTTCATCGTGCCGTTGGCGAGACCGGCGACGACGGTCAGAATGACCGGGCTGACACCGAGTTTGAGGTACAGCGGCAGCAGCGCGGACGTGACGATGATGAACGTGGTGGAGCCGTCACCGTCGAGCGAGACGACCATGGCCAGAATGGCTGTTCCGACAACGAGTTTCATCGGGTCGTTTCGCACGAGGCGCAGGATGCCGCGCACCAGCGGGTCGAACAGTCCGACGTCGATCATGATTCCGAAGAAGATGATGGCGAAGAACAGCAGGGCTGCAGTGGGGGCCAGGGACTTGATGCCGTCGGTGATCATGTCACCGATGCCGAGTCCGGCGCCGGCCAGCAGACCGAAGATGACGGGTACGAGGGTGAGTGCGACGACGGGCGTGGCTCTCTTGGTCAGGATCAAGAACATGAAGGCGGCTACCATGAGGAAGCCGAGTATCACCAACATCGTGCACTCCTTCTCGAATGTGTGAGGTGGGTCCGGTCGGACCGGTTGTGTGACTGAAGTTACGTAACCGGCATCACATGTTCGCTGTTGTGCGCACTACCCGCGCAAGCAACGAAAAGAGCCTTTTGCGCATTGTGCTCGAGCCCGCTCGGCGCATAGCCTGGGTGGGTGCGATTGAGGACTCAGGTGCTGTTGTTGCAGGCAGCGCTGGTGGCGGTAGCTCTGGCGGTGGCGTTCGGGGTCTTCGCCATCAGCAGTGGCAGCCAGGCGAGCGAGGAATACGGCGAACGTGCGCTGGCCGTTGCGCGGACGGTGGCGTCGGACCCGGAGGTGCGTTCGCTCGTCGAGCAGTTCTCTGCCGTGGACACCGCAGGCACCGACGCCGCGCCTGCGGGAGTGTTGGCAGGCGGAGCGCTGCAGCGTGCGGCCGAGGGTGCCCGAATGCGCACCGACGCACTGTTCGTCGTCATCACCGACGATCGGGGTCTGCGGTTGGCGCATCCCGATCCGACAGTTCTGGGTCAGCGGGTGAGTACCGATCCCTCGGGGGCGCTGGCGGGCAACGAGGTGGTCGAGCAGGAGCGCGGCACCCTCGGCGACTCCGTACGCGCGAAAGTGCCTGTACTGGCGCTCGGTTCGACCGACGTGGTGATCGGTGAAGTGAGCGTGGGCATCTCCACGACGGCCGTGCGCACCGAGTTGGTGAAAGATCTGATCAACGGCGCGTTGGTGACCGGTGCCGTACTGCTGCTCGGGCTGATCGGCTCGACTCTGTTGGCGCGCAGATGGAAACGGCTGACTCTGGGGCTCGAGCCGGAGGAGCTCGCCGAGCTGGTGCGGGAACAAGAAGCGGTGTTGCACGGAATCGGTGAGGGTGTCGTCGCCATCGACCCCGACGGAGTCGTCACGGTCGTCAACGACGAGGCGCGCACCCTGCTCTCGATCGACGGTAGACCGGGGATGCGCATCGAGGACATCGGTCTGACCCCGAGGCTGCTCGAGGTCATCGAATCGCCGACGTCCGAGCCGGTTCTCGCGGCCGTGAACGAGGTCGTGGTCATTGCGGCCGCCCGAAAAGTGCTGCGCGACAATCGTGATCTGGGTACGGTGCTGACCGTGCGCGACCGAACCGACGTGGAGACGCTGACGCGTCAGCTCGACGCGGTGCAGTCGATGTCCGCTGTGCTGCGCGCGCAGCGTCACGAGTTCGCGAATCGGATGCATCTGGTCAGTGGACTGCTGCACGAGGGTCATCCGGATCGGGCGTCGCAGTACATCGACGAGATCCTCGGTGTCGGACCGAGATCGGAATCCATCGAGGGTATCGACGCCGTGTCCGACGCCTATCTGCGGTCGTTTCTGACGGCGAAGGCCGCGCATGCGCGGGAGAGCGGAGTGCGGTTGGTGTTGGGGGAGAACACCTGGGTCGGCGGCGAAGTGGCCGTCCCCGTCGACGTGACCACGGTGCTGGGCAATCTCGTCGACAATGCGATCGATGCTGCCAGGCTGGGAGTGAGGCGGCCGGCCGAGGTGGAAGTGGAACTGGTACAGGACGGTTCGACGTTGCACATCGTGGTTCTCGATTCCGGTGACGGGGTGGACCTGGCACCCGAGCAGGTGTTCGTCGAGGGGGTCTCGACCAAGTCGACCGAAGAATCGCCGGGCGGTCGGGGAGTGGGCCTGGCGCTGAGTCGGCAGATCGCGCGCACCCGCGGTGGCGACGTGACGCTGGCCGATGCCGGTGGGCAGATCACCGAGGAGAACGAACGAGGAGGCGCGGTGTTCATCGCGTCGATACCGGATGCGCTACAGGCAGATGAGGTCTCGCAATGAGAGTGCTGGTCGTGGACGACGATTTCCGGGTTGCGGATCTGCATGCGGCACTGGTGAATTCACTCGACAACTACGAGGTCGCCGCAGTCGCGACGAGTGTCGCTCAGGCTCGGGAGTTGGCGTCGTCGCAGTCGTTCGATCTGGCGCTGGTCGACGTCTATCTGCCCGACGGATCGGGAATCGACCTGGTGCGCGAACTCGCCTGCGACGCAGTGGTGCTCTCGGCAGCAGCCGATCAACAGACGGTGCGCGCGGCCATGACCGCGGGTGCCTGGACATATCTGATCAAGCCGTTTCCGCGATCGGCGTTGATCGACCGCCTTACCGGGTATCTGACGTACCGGACTGCTCTGGACCGTTCGGAGGAGCTGACCCAGGCCGACATCGACGGCGGACTCGACGCGCTGCGCCCGCGCGCGGCCGCGCCGCTGCCGTCCTCGCAGTCCGTGACCCGTGACCTGGTGCTCGATGCGGTGCGCACGACGGCCGACCCGATGTCGGCGGGCGAAGTTGCTGCAGCCATCGGCATTTCACGCGCGACAGCGCAGCGTTATCTGGCAACCTTGGTGTCCAAGGGCCGGTTGCGCATGCAGCTGCGATACGGATCGACCGGGAGGCCGGAGCAGGAATACTCGCTACCGCCGGGTGCGTGAGAACGACACCACCACGGCCCCGAGAACCGATATCGCAGCGGTGACCAAAGCTGCGGTGTTCCAGCCCTGCACCAGTCCGCCGGCGTCGTTCTGGCTGATCGCTTGGGTCATTCCGCCGGCTCCACTCCCTGCCGGAACGGCAACCACCGCAACGACGGTGACCCCGATAGCGGACCCGACGTAGCGCGCAGTGTTGTTGGCGCCGCTGCCCATGCCGCCTCGTCCGGCGGGAACGCTGGCCACCGCCTCGCGGCCGAGCGCAGCGTTGAGTACGCCGCTGGCGACTCCGGCCACGAGCAGGCCGGGAAGCAACCGTGGCCAGGATGCGTTCTCGGACAACCCCGTCAGCATCAGCATGCCGATCGCGACGCCCACCAGCCCGACGGCGAGTTGCGTTCGACCGCTCAGCGACGCAGGCAGCCTGCGGGCCAGTAAGGCGGTGACCACGGACGTGGCCGACCAACCGAACAGCAGCAGGGCGGCACCGAGCGCGTCGATTCCCAGTACGGTTCCGAGGAATCCGGGCATGTACGACATCAGGGCGATGATGCCGCCGCCGGTGGCCAGCGCGGCGACGGTGGCGGCCAGAAACGGTGGGTGTCGGAAGAGGGTGAGATCGAGCATCGCAGCGGCACTGCGCAATTCGAGGACCATGAACGCGCCCAGCAACAGGGCGGCCAGCACGAACAAGATGATCGGGGCCATGGCTGTCCAGCCCTGCCTGCCCTCGACCAAGGCGGCCAGCAACGCGGCGATGCCCGTCGCCAACAGCAACGCGCCGACCGGATCGAGGCCGCGGGGGGCGTCGGACCTGGATTCTTCGACGAGCACATGCGCGGCGACGGCGAGTGCGAGCGTGGCGATCGCGAGCACCACGTAGGCCGTACGCCAACTCGCCGAGCGATCCAGTACGGCGGCGAGCAGAGGGCCGAGAGCGATGCCTGCGCCCACGCTCGCACCCCAGACCCCGCTGGCCTTCGCGCGCACCGGACCGGCCGCGTGGGTGTGGGCGATGATGCCCAGGCTCGACGCGACGACGGCTGCGCCGCCGAGGCCCTGCAGAATGCGGGCGAGAACGAAGATCAGCGTGTTGGGGGCGAGCGCGCAGACGATTGCGCCGACGGCCAGGACCACAGCGCCGAGTGCGAACGTGCGGCGACGTCCGAAGTCGTCGGCGACCGTACCGGTGGTGAGCAACGCCGCGGCGAGGCCGATGCTCATGGAGCTGAGAATCCAGGTGCGTCCTGCGGCGTCGGACATCAGATCGGCTGCGGTGCTGTTGATGGTCGCGAGCGGTGCGGTGAACGCCATCAGGGTCAGCAGGGTGCCGAGCGCTGCGATTGCGAGCGCACGGGCGCTGTTGGAGGTGCCGGTGGGCGAGGGTGCAGTATCGGTCATCGTCGTCCTTGTGGTCTGGTGATCGAACTGTAAACGCCCAACTTGGTTCGGTCAACAGACTGTACTATAGCCCCATGGCACTCGGAATCGACTACGCCCGCCAGGACTGCTCCCTGGCCCGTGCCCTCGAACTCGTCGGTGAGCGATGGACCTTGCTCATCGTGCGCGACTGCTTCTTCGGCGTCCGACGCTTCGGTGATTTCCAGGCCCACCTCGACATCTCCAAAGCCGTCCTCGCGCAACGACTCGGCGCGCTGGTCGACGCCGGGCTACTCGAACGACACGCTCGCTCATCGGCGGGCGGGCGCGAGAACTACATCCCGACCGCCGCCCTCGAAGGGCTGTGGCCCGCGGTGTTCGCCCTGAGCTATTGGGGTGAGGAACAGACCGCGAAACCCGCGGGGAAGCGTCGACGATTCCTCCACGCGGACTGCGGAACCGACCTCGGGCCACTGGGAATGTGCCCCGAATGCGGGCTCGCGCCGGGACCGCACGACATCGACACCGACATCGGCCCGGGCTACGACCCCGACACTCGATCGGACGAGGTCTCGATGCAGCTTCGGACGCGTCGACGGCTGCTGACGCCGCTGCGTTGAGCGAGATGCGTCAGTTCGGGACGTGAGCCTCGTGGCCGAGCTGGCGTAGCGCTGCTCGGAGCTTGGCTGCGGCCTCGTCCTGCGACTCCGCCGACGGATTCGGGTCGGCACCGGAGATGTCGAAGTTGCCCATGTCGTAGGCCGGAAACACGTGCAGGTGCAGGTGCGGTACTTCGAGTCCTGCGATCAGCAGACCGGCGCGGGGAGCATCGAACGCGGTCCGTACGGCCTGACCGATGATCTGCGCGACGGCAGTGATCTTGGCGAACGCGGCACCGTCGACGTCCTGCCACTGGTCGATCTCCTCGCGCGGAACCACCAACGTGTGGCCCTGCGTGAGCGGCGCGATCGTCAGAAACGCAACCACGTCGTCGTCCTGCCACACGAAACGCCCCGGAATCTCACCGGCGATGATCTTGCTGAAAATGGAAGCCATGGGAACAGGATGCCCTACCCGACTCGACCGGGGCCGTACCAGTGGTCGTGGCTCCCAGGTAATTGCCAGGTCGGTCGCAGGGCGATTCAAGGTCCGGGCCCGATCGTTGTCGTCATGACAACGAATTCCCTCGCACGAGCAGCAGGCCCGCGGCCCGGCTCGAACGCCACGGCCACGCTAGAGGTGGTCATTCCGGTATACAACGAAGAGGCCGATCTCGAACAGTGCATTCGTCGTCTTCACGAGCATCTGGAGGACCGAATCCCGTTCCGGTCCTCGATCACGATCGCCGACAATGCCAGTACCGACGGAACACTCGCTGTCGCACGTCGACTCGCCGACGAGATCGACGGAGTCCAGGTTCACCATCTGGACGAGAAAGGGCGGGGCCGGGCACTCAAAGCAGTGTGGCTGGGGTCGGACGCCGATGTGGTGGCCTACATGGACGTCGATCTGTCCACCGATCTCAATGCGCTGATGCCGCTGATCGCACCGTTGATGTCCGGTCACTCGGACCTCGCCATCGGCTCGCGGCTCAACCGATCGTCCCGAGTGGTCCGCGGTGCGAAACGTGAATTCATCTCGCGCAGTTACAATTTCATTCTGCGTACCTCGCTGCGCGCCCGCTTCTCCGATGCGCAGTGCGGTTTCAAGGCCATGCGTACCGACGTCGCCCGACAGCTGTTGCCGCTCGTCGAAGACACCGGGTGGTTCTTCGACACCGAATTGCTCGTCATCGCAGAGAAAGTCGGCCTGCGTATCCACGAGGTGCCCGTGGACTGGGTCGACGACCCGAACAGCAGCGTCAACATCGTCGACACCGCCGTCAAGGACCTGCAGGGCTGCTGGCGCGTCGGGCGTGCCCTCGCCACCGGTGTACTGCCGGTCGCCGAACTTCGCCGAAGCCTGGGACGGGAGCCGCTCGTGCCCGGAGTACCGCACGGAATGATCAGTCAGATGGTGCGATTCGGCATCATCGGCATCGCCAGCACCATCGCCTACGCACTGCTGTACCTGATGCTGCATTCTCTCATCGGCGCGCAGGCCGCGAACTTCTTCGGGCTGTTGATCACCGCTGTGCTCAACACCGCGGCCAACCGTGCCTTCACCTTCGGCGTCCGGGGGCCCGACGGTGCAGGCAAACACCAACTGCAGGGGCTGGCGATCTTCGGCTTCGCTCTTCTCGTCACCAGTGGATCGCTCGCCGTGCTGCACGCCTGGGTTCCCGATGTGTCCCGGCACGTCGAACTCGCCGTCCTCATCGTCGCCAATCTCGTTGCCACGGTGTGCCGATTCGTCGCCCTGCGGTGGGTCTTTCGTAGCTCACTGGACGCAGGCTCGGAGTCCGCGAATTCGGAGAAGAGCCTGTGACGACGACGATGGAGCGGCCCTCCGCGGCTGCCGATTCTGCACCGGCGACCTCCCCGCGCTGGGAATTGATCGGGCTGGTGGCTCTGCTCTTCGGAACCGGCGTTGCCTACATCTGGGGACTCGGCGCGTCGGGCTGGGCCAACTCCTTCTATTCCGCCGCGATACAGGCAGGTTCGGTGTCGTGGAAGGCCTTCTTCTTCGGATCCTCCGACGCCGCCAACTCGATCACCGTCGACAAGCCCCCGATGTCGCTGTGGCTGATGTCGTTGTCGGTACGCATCTTCGGACTCAACACCTGGGCGATGCTCGTACCCCAGGCTCTTCTCGGCGTCGCCTCCGTGGCACTGCTGCGCGCCACCGTCAAGCGTCGATTCGGTGGCGCGGCCGGTCTGCTCGCAGGCCTGGTACTTGCCGTGACTCCGGTTGCCGCACTGATGTTCCGGTTCAACAATCCCGACGCGTTGCTGGTGCTGCTGATGATCGCCTCGGTGTGGGCGCTGCTGCGAGGCGTCGAGACCGGAAAGACCAAGTGGCTGTTGATCACCGGTATGTTCGTCGGATTCGGCTTCCTCACCAAGCAACTCCAGGTCATGCTCGTCGTACCGCCGCTGGCTCTGACCTATCTGATCGCCGGGCCGCCGAAGTTCCTCACCCGGCTGTGGCAGCTGTTCGGCGCGCTGGGCGCGATGATCGTCTCGGCCGGATGGTGGATTCTGATCGTGGAATTCTGGCCGGCGTCCTCACGGCCGTGGGTCGGTGGCTCGCAGAACAACTCGATCCTCGAACTCACGCTCGGGTACAACGGATTCGGTCGCCTCAGTGGCGACGAGACCGGAAGTGTCACCCCCGGCCGCGGCGGTATAGGCGGCGACGCGGCCGGGGGCATGGCGGGTGGGATGCCCGGTGGCATCTGGGGCGAGACCGGCATCCTTCGCATGTTCGACTCCTCCCAGGGTGGCCAGATCGCCTGGCTGATCCCGGCTGCGTTGATCCTGTTCGTCGTCGGACTCGTGTTGCGCGGCAAAGCCCCTCGGGCAGACGTGCAACGAGCTTCGCTGATCGTCTGGGGATCGTGGTTGCTGGTCACCGGTCTGACGTTCAGCTTCATGGCCGGAATCTTCCACTCGTACTACACCGTTGCGCTCTCGCCCGCCGTCGCTGCTCTCGTCGGCATCGGCAGTGTGGTGCTGTGGCGTCGACGCGAGACGTACTGGGTACGGATCGCGATGGCCGTCGCGGTGGCGTCGACCGTCGTGATGGCGTGGGTGTTGCTCGGTCGCAGTGAGAGTTTCGTGCCGTGGCTGAAGTGGGCGATTCTCGTCGTCGGAATCGTGGCGATCGTCGCGCTGCTGATCCCGGCACTGACTCGCGGCAGGCTGGCTGCGGCGTCGATCCTGGCGGTGATGTTCGCCGGACTCGCCGGACCGACCGCCTATGCGGTCGACACCATCGGCACCCCGCATACCGGAGCCATCGTCTCGGCCGGTCCCAACACCGGCATGCGCGGATTCGGCGGTATGGGCGAAGGCCGAGGCGGTCCGGGCGGGATGCAGTTGCCGGCCGGGGTCCAGATACCTGCCGGAATGCAACCGCCTGCGGGTTTCCCGGGTCAGGCCGGGGCTGCCGGCGGGGCCGAGATGGGCGGGACGGGTCGGGGTATGGGCGGCGGTATGGGTGGTCTGCTCGAAGGCAGTGCACCGACTGCGGCCATCACCGAGATGCTCGAGCAGGACGCCGACTCGTACACCTGGGTGGCAGCGGCCATCGGAGCCAACACCGCTGCGGGTTACCAACTGGCCACCGAGGATCCCGTCATGCCGGTCGGTGGATTCAACGGCACCGATCCCTCGCCGACCCTCGCGCAATTCCAGCAGTACGTCGCCGACGGAGAGATCCACTACTTCATCGGGAGCGGCGGCATGCCGGGCATGGAGTCGGGGACCTCGGCAGAAATCTCTGCCTGGGTCACCGAGAACTTCACCGCGACCACGGTCGACAACGTGACGTTCTACGACCTCACGCAGTAACACCGAACCACCACGAAAGAGCCCCGCGCCGTGACAGGTGCGGGGCGCTTTCGCGTCGAGCAGATAGTCTGATGCACTGTGCGCGTACTAGTCATAGGTTCCGGTGCTCGTGAGCACGCCCTCCTCCTTGCGTTGAAGGCCGATCCGTCGGTCGAGAAGCTCTTCGTGGCTCCCGGCAACGCAGGCACCGCGAAGCTCGCCGAGCAACACGCGGTCGACGTCGCCTCCGGTGAGGCGGTGACTGCGCTGGCGAAGAAGGTCGAAGCCGATCTGGTCGTCATCGGACCGGAGGTTCCGCTGGTCCTCGGCGTGGCCGACGCCCTCCGTCAGGCCGGCATCGCTGCGTTCGGCCCCTCCGCGGAGGCTGCGCGCATCGAAGGGTCCAAGGCCTTCGCCAAGGACGTGATGGCAGCGGCCGGTGTGCGGACCGCGCACAGCGAAATCGTCGACTCGCCCGCCCTGCTCGACGCAGCCCTCGACCGTTTCGGCCCCCATTGGGTGGTCAAGGACGACGGCTTGGCCGCAGGCAAGGGTGTCGTCGTCACCACCGATCGCCTCATCGCTCGCGATCACGCAGCGGAGCTCCTCGAGAACGGTCACCCGGTACTGCTCGAATCGTTCCTCGACGGACCCGAGGTCTCCCTCTTCTGCCTCGTCGACGGCGAGACCGTGGTGCCGCTGCTGCCCGCGCAGGACCACAAACGCGTCGGCGACGGAGACACAGGACCCAACACCGGCGGCATGGGTGCGTACACCCCGCTGCCGTGGCTGCCCGAGGGTGCCGTCGAGGAAATCGTCCGGGATGTGGTGAAACCCGTTGCCGCCGAGATGGTCGAGCGCGGTGTGCCGTTCTCCGGTCTGCTGTACGCGGGTCTTGCCATGGGTGCCGACGGCCCGGCGGTCGTCGAATTCAACTGCCGCTTCGGCGATCCCGAGACCCAGGCGGTGCTCGCGCTGCTCGACTCACCTCTCGGAGAAGTGTTGAACGCGACGGCGACCGGCACGCTTGCATCACTTTCTCCGCTGCGCTGGAAGGACGGCGCGGCCGTCACCGTCGTCATCGCCGCCGAGAACTACCCCGGTCGACCACGCACCGGTGACGAAATCCTCGGCTCCGAGGGCGAAGGCGTGCTGCATGCCGGCACCGCGGTGAAGGACGGCGCGGTCGTCTCCGCGGGTGGACGCGTGCTCAGCGTGGTCGGCACCGGATTCGACCTCACCGCCGCCCGAGACGACGCCTACTCACGCATTGCGGGAATCCGACTGCCGGGCAGCCACTTTCGTACGGACATCGGCCTGGCTGCGGTGGAGGGTCGAATCACGCTGTAGGTGCGGTGAGTGGGCCGGCGTCGGCCGGCGTGTTCCAGCAAACGCGCGCGCGTTCGTGAGACGCGCGCAGAATTGCCGGACGTTGCCAGTCGATCTTGCGCGCACTTGGCGAACGCGCGCGCGTTTGCAAAGGTCGGAGGTACCGAGCGAGTCGGGATCAGTAGGGTCGAAACAATGCACAACGAATCGCAGCGATCGAAGGTCGAGCCGTTCCATGTGATGGATGTGTTCGCCGCGGCGGCCGAGCGGGCGCGCACTCACGGCGACGTGCTCTCTCTTGCTGCAGGTCAGCCCTCCACCCGAGCGCCCGAGCCGGTGTTGCGCGCTACCCGCGAGGCTCTGGATTCGCATCTGCTGGGGTACACCGAGACGCTGGGGATTCTGCCGCTGCGTCGCGCTATCGCCGAGCACCACAGCGCGCGGTACGGCATCACCGTCGACGCCGCGGACGTGGTGATCACCACCGGCTCGTCGGGCGCGTTCACGTTGCTGTTCCTCGCAGCGTTCGACGCGGGGGATACCGTCGTGATGGCGAGGCCCGGCTACCCGGCGTATCGAAACACGTTGGCGGCGTTGGGCTGCCGCGTCGTCGAGCTCGATTGCCTGGAAAGCACGCGATTCCAGCCGACCGTCGCGATGCTCGAGGAGCTGCCCGAGCCGCCCGCGGGTCTGATCATCGCGAGCCCCGCCAACCCCACCGGCACGATCATCGACGCGGACGAACTCGCCGCCATCGCGCGCTGGTGCGACGAGCACGGAACCCTGCTGATCTCGGACGAGATCTACCACGGCATTTCCTACGGCAATGCGCATACGTCGAGCGCATGGGAGACATCGAAAGAATCGGTCGCCATCGGATCGGTGTCGAAGTACTTCTCGATGACCGGGTGGCGACTCGGTTGGATGCTGCTGCCGACCCGATTGCGCAGGGCCGTCGAACGATTGGCGTCGAACATGACGGTGTGCCCACCGGCGATCTCTCAGGTGGCGGCCATCGCGGCGTTCACCGAGGAGTCGCGCGTCGAGCTGGATTCACACGTCGAACGCTACGCCGTCAATCGCCGAATACTGCTCGACGGTTTGCCGGCCCTGGGCATCACCGATCTCGCACCGGCCGACGGTGCCTTCTACGTGTACGCCGACATTGCGCACCTGACCGAGAATTCGCGGAGTTGGTGCGCCCGAGTGCTGGCCGAGATCGGTGTCGCGTTGGCACCCGGGGTCGACTTCGACACCGTGCGTGGCAATCACACGGTGCGATTCTCGTTCGCCGGGACGACCGCCGATGTCGAAGAGGCGTTGGAGCGACTTCGTCGCATGTGAGCGAAACTTCGACCCCCACTACGAAGTTCTGCTCACGTGCGGCGCAGCCGCTCCAGTACCTCGGAGATGTCGGCGGCGGCGACGTCGCGGTGGGTCACGAAGCGCACCTTGCCGGCGACGGTCACCGCAGCGATCCCCAGCTCGGCCAGCTCTGCGACCGTCTGTACGGGATCGGGAACAGTGGCGAGCACGATGTTGGTCTCGGGCTCGGCGACGTCCCAGTTCCGATCCCGAAGCCCGCGGGCGAGTGTCGCCGCGTTGACGTGATCCTGGGCCAAATCACCGATTCGACCCAATGCGACGAGCCCGGCGGCGGCCAACACTCCACCCTGACGGACGCCGCCGCCCAACATCTTTCGGACGCGTCGCGCCTCGTGGATACGTGCGGAGTCCGAGACGAGCATCGAGCCGACCGGTGCGCCGAGGCCTTTGCTCAGGCACACCTGCACCGTGTCGGCACCGGCAGCGAGCGACGCGATCGGAACATCGAGGGCGACAGCGGCATTCCACAGTCGCGCGCCGTCCAGATGGACCTTCAGTCCGCAATCACGGCCGGCGGCAACGAGTTCCGCCCATTCGTCCGGGCCGAACACAGTACCGCCGGCGAAGTTGTGCGTGTTCTCGAGCGAAAGCAGTGTCGTCCGTAGTGCGAAATACGGTCCTGTACCGCCCGCTTTCGCACGCACCGTCGACGCGAGAGGGCGGCCGGGGCCACCGTCGTGGGGGAGGGCGTCGGGCATCCCGCCTGCCAGCCATGCGGCAGTACCGAGCTCGGACCCCAGCACGTGCGCATGCTCGGGGGCCAGAAAGCGATCGCCGCGTTGTAGATGCAGCATCAGCGCGATGATGTTGCCCATCGAACCCGACGGCACCCACAGTGCCGACTCGAACCCGAGCAGACCTGCCACCGCTTCTTCCAGCGCTGCCATCGTCGGATCGTGATCGAGGACGTCGTCGCCCACTTCGGCGTCGGCCATGGCTTTTCGCATGACCGAATCGGGTCGGGTGATGGTGTCGGAGCGAAGGTCGATCGTTCGATGTGCCACGAGCAACGACAATTCCATAGCGCGAAAGCAGTCCGACGAACGGCCTCGAGCTGGCACGATAACTTGAATGTCCGCAGGTCCGACCGAGTCGCAGCACAAGGTGTCGGGTGCGACTCCGAAGGGAGTGCGCCGCCGGCAGGCACTGGCGTCTGCGGCCGCGGACCTTCTCGTCGAGGGCGGCTTCGACGCGGTGCGACACCGATCGGTGGCCGCGCGAGCCGGGCTTCCTCTTGCGTCGACCACCTACTATTTCGAGTCTCTCGGGGACCTGG
Organism: Rhodococcus sp. 14-1411-2a; assembly: GCF_002259485.1. Classification (GTDB taxonomy): domain Bacteria; phylum Actinomycetota; class Actinomycetes; order Mycobacteriales; family Mycobacteriaceae; genus Rhodococcoides. Next base: position 84,394 of record NZ_NPGA01000008.1, on the reverse strand, counting down.
TGGCCGCGGCGGTCGACGTCGTCGGAACCCGTGAGATCGACGTCATGCGCGGCCGCATCGAGGACGAGGGCAAGTGCTCGAACGAGATGGAGTCGACGGTCGACCTCATCGTCGACCTGCTGATCGGGCCGCAGGACGGCCACGAGCAGCTGATCGCGCGATACGAACGCTTCATCGCCTCGGCCCGGCATCCCGAACTACGAGAAGTGCAGCTGCGGCTGCGCGCCCAGATCGACGACCTGCTCACCGACGTGCTGCGCAGATCGGGCCGAACCGTGCAGGAAGAGCAGCTACGACGACTCGTGGCAGTGGTAGACGGGGCCGTCGTGGGTGCGCTCAGCGAAGTGGACCCCGACCCGCGCCACATGGCCCGAAGCATGCTCTTGGCCGTCATCGACATAGTGGCACCGGCGGAACAGGTGCCGGCCGACTGACTGCTAGTAGTTCTCGCCGGACTCTGCGTCTCGGATCGGCGGCGCCTCGCACACACCGTCCTCGCAGACGGGGCCGTGGTCGTCGCCGACCATCTCCAATGGACCGCTCATGAGCCGGCAGCAGCCTTCTGCAGCACGTCGGCGAACACCGACGGTTCCTGCGCGCCGGACACACCGAGCCGTCCGTCGATCACGAAGAACGGCACACCGCTGATCCCGTAGGCGATGGCCTGTTCCTTGTCCGCGCGCACTGCCGGCAGGAACTCCTCGGACTTCAGTGCCCGGGCCGCCTCGTCACGGTCGAGGCCGACCTCCGCGGCCAGTTCGGCGAGGTCCTCGGTGCGGCCGACGTGGCGGCCCTCCTCGAAATAGGCCGCCAGGAGTCGTTCCTTCATCTCCACCTGCTTGCCCTTCGACTTGGCGAAGTGCAGGAGCTCGTGCGCCTTGACGGTGTTGGTGTGCTGCACGGCGTCGAAGTCGTACGCGAGCCCCTCGCCTGCGGCCAGCTCGGTCATCTGCGCCAACATCTGCGTGACCTGGGCGGCCGGCATACCTTTGTGAGAGACGAGAAAATCGACCTCGCTACCACCGAAGTCGACCGGTGTGTCGGGTGCCAGCTCGAACGAGTGGAACTCCACCTCGAGCGTTCCGCCCCCTGCGGTGAACTCCGCAGCGCCTGCCTCGAAACGGCGCTTGCCGACGAAGCACCACGGGCACGCGATATCGGACCAGATGTCGACCTTCACTGTTCGGCTCACGACGGCTCCAACATCGGAGCGCGCGTCGGTTATTCCACACGGCGGCGAAGCCGCCGGCACCAGGAAGAGGGATCGCGGGAGGCCGGTACTGGAGTCCTTTTCCGAAACAGTGCAGTCGTCTTCCGAGACCGACCACTGCGCCACGTAAGCTGGACGCTCGTGAGCATCCCGAATGTCCTGGCCACCCGTTACGCGAGTCCCGAACTGGTGGAGCTGTGGTCGCCGGAGCACAAGATCGCCCTCGAACGCCAACTGTGGATCGCCGTGTTGCGCGCGCAGTCCTCGCTCGGAGTCGACGTCCCCAACGCGGCCATCGCGGACTACGAAGCCGTCGTCGATCAGGTGGATCTCGCGTCGATCGCCGAGCGTGAGCGCGTCACCCGGCACGACGTCAAGGCCCGCATCGAGGAGTTCAACGCCCTCGCCGGCCACGAGCACATCCACAAGGGGCTCACCAGTCGCGACCTCACCGAGAACGTCGAGCAGCTGCAGATTCTGCGCTCACTCGAGCACGTCCACGCGCACGGCGTCGCCGTCGCGAAGAGGCTGGCCGAGCGTGCTGCCGAGTACTCCTCGCTGGTCATGGCCGGTCGCAGTCACAATGTCGCAGCTCAGGCGACCACTCTGGGCAAGCGTTTCGCGTCTGCCGCCGACGAGCTGCTGTTGGCCCTGTCCCGGGTGCAGGAGCTGATCGCGCGCTACCCGCTGCGCGGCATCAAGGGTCCGATGGGTACCTCGCAGGACATGCTCGACCTGTTCGGCGGCGACTCCGCCAAGATCGTCGCGCTCGAGCGCATCGTCGCCGATCACCTCGGTTTCCGGCACACGATGACGAGCGTCGGCCAGGTCTATCCCCGTTCACTCGACCACGAGGTCGTCTCCGCACTGGTCCAGGTGGGTGCCGGTCCGTCCTCGTTCGCGCACACCGTGCGCCTGATGGCAGGCCACGAACTCGTCACCGAGGGCTTCCAGGCAGGCCAGGTGGGCTCGTCGGCAATGCCGCACAAGATGAACACTCGCTCGTGCGAGCGCGTCAACGGCCTGCAGGTGGTGCTGCGCGGCTACGGCTCGATGGCCGCCGAGCTCGCCGGTGCACAGTGGAACGAGGGCGACGTCTTCTGTTCCGTGGTGCGCCGCGTCGCGCTGCCCGACGCCTTCTTCGCCATCGACGGTCTCATCGAGACCTTCCTGACGGTGCTCGACGAATTCGGTGCGTACCCGGCCGTCATCGCCAAGGAACTCGACCGCTACCTGCCGTTCCTCGCGACGACCAAGGTGCTCATGGCCGCCGTGCGCGCAGGCGTCGGACGCGAGACGGCGCACGAGGCGATCAAGGAGCACGCCGTCGCGGTTGCGCTGGCGATGCGTGAGCAGGGACTGGAACCGGACCTGCTCGACCGGTTGGCCGCCGACGATCGGCTGCCACTCGACCGCGTTGCCCTCGATGCGGCACTGGCCGACAAGACGGCATTCGTCGGTGCCGCCGACGCGCAGGTCAGTGCGGTCGTCTCGGCAGTGGAGCGTCTGATCGCGAAGTTCCCCGCCGGGGCGTCGTACAGCCCGTCGCCGATTCTGTAGTCAGGAGAGGACACCGGGGAGGTCGGCCACGGAGTCGATCACGTGGTCGGGTTCCATCGCGAATTCGTCGGTGATGCGTCGGTCGAGCACGTCCTGACGGAACTTTCCGGTGCGAACGAGCACGCCGGTCATCCCGACGACCTGGGCGGCGAGGACGTCGTTGTCGAGGTCGTCGCCGACCATGACGACGTCTTCGGGGTCGACCCCCATCCGCTCGGACGCCGTCCGGAATCCCAGCGGAGCGGGCTTGCCGATGGCCTTCGCGGTGTGTCCCGACGCCTGTTCCATACCGCCGAGGTACATGCCGGTGTCGATGCGCAGTCCGGCTCCGGTGCTCCACATCAACGAACGGTGCATCGCGACGACGGGAATGCCCCGGCACAGCCAGTCGTAGACGCGGCTGAGCCGCTCGTGGGTGAACTCCGGGCCTGCCCCGCCGACGACGACGACATCGGGATCCTCGGACGTCTCGTCGACGAATTCGATTCCCGGCATGTCGCCTGCGATCTCACCGTTGTTGATCAGCACCACCCGCGCGTCCGGATAGTTCTCACGCAGATGATCCGCGGTGAGCGACGCGGCCGTGACGATCTCGTCCGAATGCACGTCGAGTCCCACCTCGCGCAGCGCCGTAGCGATCTGTCCACGGGTTTTGGACGTCGTATTCGTCAGGAAGGCGCGAGCAATGTCCTTGCTGTCCAGGTACTTCAGAGTCTCTGCTGCCCCTGGCACCGCCTGCCACGACGTGACGAGAACGCCGTCGATGTCGAAGAGAACCCCGCCGATGCTCATCGGCAAACAGTAGTCTCCGGGCCGGGGCCGCGCAGCTTCAGAGCCCCGAGCGCCTACGCTCGGAAGGTGTGAACCCCTACACGATTTTCGCCGAGATCATTGCCGGGACGGCCGAGGCTTCTCGCGTCCACGAGGACGAGACAGCGATTGCGTTCATGGACATCAGGCCGCTCACCAGCGGACATGTGTTGGTGGTGCCCAAGGAGCAGTATCGGACGCTGGCGGAGTTGCCGCCGGAGATCGGCGCGCACCTGTTCGTGGTGGGGCAGAAGGTGGCCGCCGCTGTGCGTGCCAGCAATTCGCGTGTCGCCGGCGTCAACTTCTTTCTCGCCGACGGCACGGTCGCCGGTCAGGAAATCTTCCACGTGCATCTGCACGTCATCCCACGCATGATCGGGGACGGCTTCGGCCTGCGGGCTCGGCCGTCGTCGCCGCAACGATCGGAACTGGACCGGCAGGCCGGAGAGATCGCAGCCGCGCTGTGATGGCCGCCTCGACGAAGTTCGGGGCCACCGGCAGATGCCTTCCGTTGACCCCGTGGCTCATGGTCCGCCGAATTACTCGGGCGTGACCTTCTTCGCCTTGGACAGCGCGTCGGCATAGATGTCGATTGTGTTCGTGTAGCGGCTGTAGCTCTTGTTGGCACCGTAGTCCCACAACACCATCTGCTGCTTGTCGACGGCAGCGATGGTGTCGAAGGCCGGGTAGCGGCTCGGAATATCGGCGAGCTTCACGTCGGCGGCGTTGGCGACGTCGTGATAAACGAACGCGACGTCGGCGTCGACGGTCGACACGTTCTCCCACGACACCTTCTTCCAGTACCCGTCATCGGTGCCGTCGGGGGTGTACATCTTCAGGCCCCACCGTTGGTAGTCGCTGAAGTCCGGGTCTGCCGACGGATCGAGGACGTAAGCGACGTCGAGTGGCCAGACGCCGACGCTGGTGAGGTCCTGACTCTCGGAGGCAACCTTCTCGAAGTTCGCGACAGCGGCGTCGAATTCGGCCTTGATGTCGGCCAGTTGTGGCGTGTCGAGGTCGACGCCGAGCGAGGATGCGAGTCCGGCGTAGTTCTCGATGGTCTGTGCCGTCGAGGTCGTATCCAAGGTGACCCCCAGAGTGGGGGCGAGCTGATCGATCGTGTCGGCCTTGGACGAGTCGGCTGTGGTGGTCAGTTTGCCGAACTGGCCGAATCGAGGGTTGTACTCGCCGATGACGAGATCCGGTTCGAGGCTGGCGGCTTTCTCGACATCGAATGTCCCCCAGCTCTCGCCGACCGATTGGATGCCCGTGAGATCGGAGCAGCTCAGAATCGGGCTGGTGGACATCGGAGTGGTCGACCAGATGGCGATGGGTCTGATGCCGTAAGACATCAGCGCTGCTGCCGATTCCTCGTCGGCGATGATTCTCGTCGGCTGAGCATCGAGCGAAATCGTGCGTCCGCGACCGTCGGTGTACGTGAACGGTCCCGATGCTCGGTCGACTGCATCGACGAGGTCGTTCTCGCCGCACGCGGCGGGGTTCGCGTTCAGGTCGACGACCTCGGTGTCGGTGGTGCCGCCGCTGCACGCTGCAGCGACGAGAAGCACGAGCACCGCGATACCTCCAGTGAGGGCGCGAGGGCCGGTTGTGTATCGCCCCATGGTGCGGATTCTTGTCGAAGACATGCGCTCACTTTCGCGTTCGATGATGGACGGTGAACCGACGAGATCGAGGGCCACACACGTGTCCGGGCGCACTCGGCGCACGACGGAGCCGTTGTAGACCAGGAAATGTTAGGTTAGCCTACGGTAGGCAAGTAGCGCTGCTCATGACATCGAGCCAGGACGCTGGGCACTGCCGAGACGGCCATCGACGGACCCTCGCCGGCGTCACCCCGAATCTCGTCCGCAAGTAGAAGGAGACGCCCTATGCACCGCACCGAGCTCGGTGGAGCGATCCACCGTGTAGGCCTCGTTCATGCCGATCTGCACCTCGCCGGCCCCGCCGATCGAACCGCGGGGGCGAGCCGTCGATGACCTCGCACAACGATTTTTCCGACGGCACCTACGACATCGTCGGGGTCGGCTTCGGGCCCTCGAATCTGGGCCTGGCCATCGCGATCGAGGAGCACAATCGAATGTGCTCGCCGGCAGAGCGATTGACGGCCTGCTTCGTCGAATCCAAGGACGAGTTCGCCTGGCACCCCGGCATGCTGTTGCCAGGGACGTCCATGCAGATCTCGTTCCTCAAAGACCTGGCGACCCAACGCAATGCCAGCAGTGAATACAGCTTTCTGGCGTATCTGTCGGAACAGGGTCGGCTCAATCACTTCATCAATCTGCAGACGTTCTTCCCGAGTCGGCTCGAGTTCCACGACTACCTAACTTGGGCCGCAAGCAAAGTCGACGCGACCGTGCACTACGGCACCCGGGCGCTGGACGTCGTCGACACCGGTGACGGCTACGGCGTCCGCACCGAGGGCCGGCGAACCGGGACCGTGCGAGGACGTAACATCGTGCTCGCCGGAGGACTGACCGCCACCCTGCCCGACGGGGTCACGGCGTCGGCGCGACAGTTCCACAACCACGATCTTCTCGGCGAGCTCGATCGGTTGCCGTCGCGGACGCAGCACACCTTCGTCGTCGTCGGTGCCGGGCAGAGTGCCGCCGAGGTGGTGGACTACCTGCACTCGACGTACAGCGACGCGTCGGTGCACGCGGTGTTGCGCAAGTACGGATACAGCCCGGCCGACGACAGCCCCTACGCCAATCGCATCTTCGATCCGACGGCCGTCGACGACTTCTATTCGTCGTCGCACACACTGCGCGAGCAACTACTGCACTATCACCGCGGAACCAACTACTCCGCCGTCGACCTGCCGTTGATCGAGGAGTTGTACGCACGCGAGTACTCCGAGCGAGTCAGCGGGAAGCGCCGGTTGTTCGTGCACGGAGCGTCCCGGTTGATCGGAGCCACCGAGGAGCCGTCGGGCGTTCGTGTGTCCGTCGAGCACGGCCCGACGGGGCTGGCCGAGGACATACTGTGCGACGCTGTCGTCTATGCCACAGGCTTCACGTCCCTCGACCTACCCGAGATCCTCGGTCCGCTGTTCGACGACGTCGAATACGACTCCCGTGGGCCTCGCGTGACGCGTGACTACCGACTCGTGACGCGTGAACCGAGTGCGGGTTCGATCTATCTGCAGGGCGGCACCGAGCACACGCATGGTCTGACCTCGTCGTTGCTGTCCAACATCGCTGTTCGCAGCGGTGAGATCGTGAAGTCCGCTGTGGGCGCGAGGGTGCGATCGGTGGTGTGAATCGGGTGAGGGCGAGCGTGGGCGACGAGCCGGAACAGCGAGGCGTTCCGGCCGAAGTCGGTGGTCTCGCTCGCACCGATGCCCGTCGGGCCGCGGGGTTGTTCTTCGTCACCGGTGTGCTGGCGGCGCTGTGCCTGGTGAGCATCTCGGTGGGAACCGAGTACATCCCGATCGGCGAGGTGTGGCACGGTCTGTTCTTCGCCGACGGATCCACCGAATCGGTGATCGTTCGTGAACTGCGGCTTCCGCGTACCGTTCTGGGGTTGCTCGTGGGAGTCGCTCTCGGGGTGGCTGGTGCGCTGATTCAGGCTATGACGCGAAATCCGCTGGCCGACCCGGGAATTCTCGGTGTCAACGCCGGGGCGGCGTTCTTCGTTGCGATCGCCGTCGGCGTGCTGGGGGTCACCGGCATCGGGTCCTACATCTGGTTCGCGTTCGCCGGCGCGGTGGTCGCCACGATCGCGGTGTACGCGCTGGGGGCGCTGGGGCGAGCGGGAGCCACTCCGATTCGGTTGACGCTGTCCGGAATTGCGCTCGGAGCTGTCCTGGGCGGCATCACCTCGGGCATGCTGCTGCTCGATCCCGATGCGTTCGACAGGATGAGGTTCTGGGGAGCCGGGTCGTTGGCCGGTCGAGGTATGGACATCGCGTCCGAAATCGCCCCGTTCATCGCGCTCGGAGTGTTCCTGTCCGCCCTGATCGCTCGTCCTCTCAATGCGATCGCGCTCGGCGACGATCTGGCACAGTCCTTGGGGGCGAACGTGATTCGTACGCGAATCATCGGCGTCGTCGCAGTCACCCTGCTCGCCGGTGCCGCGACGGCCGCGGCCGGGCCCATCGGATTCGTGGGACTGATGATTCCGCACATGGTGCGGTGGTTCGTCGGACCGGACCAACGATGGATTCTGGTCTACACGGTGGTCGCGGCACCGGGTTTGCTGTTGCTTTCGGATGTGGTCGGACGCGTCGTGCTCAGGCCGGGGGAATTGCAGGTCGGCATCGTGACCGCGTTCGTCGGCGCACCGGTGCTGATCCTGCTGGTTCGCCGGAAGAAGGCGAGCGGACTGTGACCCGTGAACAACGCGGCGGCGACATCGATTTCGGCCGAACGCTGCGGGTCGTGCGAGTGCGGGATCGAGTGGACGGCCGCATCGACATTCGAACGGTCGGCGTCTGCGCGGCCTTGCTGCTCGTGACGGTGGTGGTCTCCGTCGTCGCGGTCGGTACCGGCGACTTCTACATTCCGCCGAACGAGGTGCTCGCCGCGGTGTTCGGCGACGCGCCACGCCTCACCGAGATCGTGGTGATGGAGTGGCGGTTTCCCCGAGTGGCGCTGGCTTTCCTGTTCGGGTCCGCCCTCGGCGTATCGGGTGCGGTCTTTCAATCCTTGACGCGAAATCCGTTGGGCAGCCCGGACATCATCGGATTCGCCACCGGTTCCTACACCGGCGCGCTCGTCGTCATCCTCGCTCTCGGTGGTGGCTATTACCGGACCGGAGCGGGCGCGCTCGTCGGCGGACTCGCGACGGCGGCGGTGGTCTACCTACTCGCGTACCGGCGCGGGGTGCAGGGCTTTCGGCTGATCATCGTCGGGATCGCCGTCAGCGCCGTTCTGGCCTCGGTCAACACCTGGCTCGTGATCAGAGCTGACCTGGACGACGCGATCGCGGCCGCAGTCTGGGGTGCGGGCACCCTCAACGGGCTGGGGTGGTCTCAGGTGGGACCGGTACTGGCAGTGTCGATCGTCATCGCGTCGTGCCTGGCGGTGCTCTCGCGTCGGCTGCCGATGTTGGAGATGGGGGACGATGCGGCGAGGGCGCTCGGTGTGCGCGCCGAGCCGACCCGTCTGATGCTGGTGTTCCTCGGAGTTGCGCTGATCGCGATGGTCACCGCGGCCGCGGGGCCCATCTCGTTCATCGCGCTCGCCGCTCCGCAGTTGGCGCGCCGCCTCACCGGCACCTCGTCAGTGGCGATGGTGCCTGCCGCGTGCATGGGAGCGCTGCTGCTGGTCGTCAGCGACGTTGTTGCACAGCGCGTCTTCGCTCCCACGCAGCTCCCGGTGGGTGTGGTGACCGTATCGGTCGGCGGCGCATACTTCGTGTGGTTGCTGGCGCGGGAAGGCAGGAAGCAGTGACGAAGCCTCGGTTGCACACCGACGACATCACGGTCGGATACGACAAGAGCGTCGTCAGCGAGAACCTGACCGTCGAGATTCCCGACGGCAAGTTCACCGTCATCGTCGGACCGAACGCCTGCGGTAAATCGACTCTGCTGCGGGCACTCTCGCGGCTGCTGAAGCCCTCTCGTGGAACCGTTCTGCTGGACGGGAAGGCGATTTCGTCGTATCCGGCGAAAGAAGTTGCCCGACGCCTCGGCCTGCTTCCGCAGACCTCCATCGCACCCGACGGCATTTCGGTGGCCGATCTGGTTGCGCGGGGCCGCTATCCGCATCAGAAGCTGATCCGACAGTGGTCGACCGAAGACGAGGCCGCGGTGATCGAGGCCATGAACTCGACCGGAGTGACGTCACTGTCCGCTCGTCCGGTGGACGAACTGTCCGGCGGTCAGCAGCAACGCGTCTGGGTGGCAATGGTTCTCGCGCAGCAGACGCCGCTGCTGTTGTTGGACGAGCCGACGACCTTTCTCGACATCGCCCACCAGATCGAGCTTCTCGACCTGTTGGCCACTCTGAACTGCGAGAACGGTCGCACTCTGGTCGCAGTGCTGCACGACCTCAATCACGCCTGCCGGTACGCCGACCACATCATCGCGATGAAGGACGGCGCAGTGGTCACCGAGGGTGCGCCCGCCGACGTCGTCACCGCCGAGCTGGTGGAGGCGGTCTTCGGGCTGCCGTGCCGCATCATCGACGACCCGGAATCGCACACACCGTTGGTGATTCCCAAGGCGGGCGGTCGCAGGCTAGGCAAGGCTTAGTTTAGAATCGAGGAGGAATGGCTGCCGAGTCGGCCTGCGGGTTCTCTCGAGAGCCACGTCGAGATATGTATCGAGGGCGAAGATGAACGAACAACCGCGTGGTTACTACTACGCCGACGTCGTTGCAGTGGAACGTCTCACGGTGCACATGGTGCGCGTGACGTTCGGCGGCGAGCACGTTGCCGGCTACCGCACGCTCGGTGTGCCCGACGAATGCGTCGGAGTCTATTTCCCCAGGGCAGGCGAGGCGATCCCGCCGCCGATGACCGAGGTCGACGGGTTCTGGTGGTTCCACGGTCTCGACGACGCTCCCGAAGGGCGCAACTACACCATCCGCCGTCTCGATCCGGAGCGCGGTGAGCTGACCATCGACTTCTTCGCCCACGAGGGCGGTGTCGCATCCACCTGGGCGCAGCAGGCCGTCCCGGGGCAGACGGTGCTGTTCACCCGGCCGCGATCCTGGTATTCACCGCCCCCCGACGTCGAATGGCTGCTGTTGGTCGCGGACATGACCGGGCTGCCCGCACTCGGCCGACTCGTCGAGCAGTTGCCCGCCGAAATGCGTGCGCACGCGATCGTCGAGGTTCTCGAACGCGGCGACATCCAATCCTTCGAGACCAAGGCCGACGTCACGTTCGACTGGCGCATCGGATCCGGAAACGGCGACAGCGCAAGCGTTCTCGACGACGCGGCATTGGCGTACCCCCTGCCCGAGGGGCGCGGTTACGTGTGGTTCGCCGGCGAGGCGTCGTCCTCGCGTCGGGTGCGCAAGTACTTCCGCAAGGAATTGGGCTACGACATCGCGTACTTCGACATCATCGGGTACTGGCGCGCCGACTCCGAGAAGTGGCTCGAGAAATACAAGCAATACCAGGAGGAGGCGCTCGCGGTGTACAACGGCGTCATCGAGTCCGGCCGCTCCGAGCAGGAAGCCAGCGAGGCATTCGATGCGCTGCTCGAGCGGGTGGGGCTCTAACCTGCGTTGTCGAACTCGTAGTCCGGCAGCTCGAGTGTCGCCGCGTCGGGACCGAGGAACTTGCTGCTCACGGCCTGTACCGGCTTCGATCCGGCCAGCCGCAGTGCGGTGCGGAATGCGGCGACTCCCACCGAGGTCTTCGGATGCGCGACGCGAGGCACGCCGGGTGGGAGTTTCTGAGCCTGAGCGACGAACGGACGCATGCGCGTCTCGAAGGCCTCGAACCCGGCGCGATGATCGCTCGCCCGCGCGAGCTCGCCGGCGAGAACGTACGCGCCGGTGACTGACAACGTGGTGCCCATGCCGCTCAACGGCGTTGCGCACCATGCGGCATCGCCGAGCATGCCGATTCTGCCGTCGGACCAGCGCGGGGCCTTCACCTGCGCCAGATAGTCGACGTACAGCTCCGAGTCCGGTCCCAGCGAGTCCAGGATTCGGGGCACTTCCCAACCGACGTCGGCGAACGTCGAACGCAGAGCGGTGATCACACGTTCGGTGGACGCGCCCTCGTAGCCGCTGTCGTCGGACACCCAGGACAGGCTGAATCGCGTCGTGCCGAGGTTGTCCGGTCGTAGATTGGCCACTCGGGATCCGGGGGCGTTGTACCATCGCCACCAGCCGTCGTCGCTCGGTCCCTTCGGCAGTACGCCGTATGCGGTGTACAAGCCGACCGGGGTGGTCTCGGCCTCGCCGGCGAACACCAGTTCTCTGCTGCTGGAACGTATTCCATCGGCGAAGAGAACGAGGTCGAACCTCTCCGCTGTGCCCGTTGCGAAGGTGACATCGACGCCGGCAGCATTCTGAGTCACCCCGACGACGCGATCGCCGTAGCGATACTCGGTGCGTGAACCGGCGGACTCGACCAGAATCCGCGCGAACTCGCCGCGCAGAATTTCCAACTCCGCCGTCGGGCCGTCGTGGGATCCGTCGCCGGCCGGGAAGGCCGCGATGGTGGCGTCGGCGTCGTCGACGAATCGGGTGCCCTTCTCGGTGGTGCCGTTCGCGAGGAGGGTCGCGTCCAGACCCATGCGTCGCAGCACCTCGCGGCCGGAGCCGCGGACGTCGATGTTCTGGCCGCCCAGTCGCAGGTGCGGCGAGCGTTCGAGGACGGTGACCTCGAAGCCGGCTCGGTCCAGCCAGAACGCCGCGGTGGGGCCGGCGATGCTGGCGCCGGTGACGAGTACACGAGAGGTCATGGAGTGGGAGTGCCCGGGCCTGTGGCCGTTCAATCCCGGAGGGAAAGTAGCTGAGCCTCACCTTTGTGGTGTACTTTCATCGAATTGTCCGAATGACCCGTTTTCGTCAGGAGAACCGTGTTCACCGTTCGCCGTCTGGCGCTGCTCTCGTTCAGCGCAACCCTCGCCCTCGGTCTCGTCGCATGCAGCTCGGAAGGCTCCTCCGACGAAGGCACGTCCACCTCCGAGTCCGCCACCGCAGAGTCCTCACTCGTGGTGTACTCCGGCCGCGGTGAAGAGCTCGTCGACCCACTGATCGAGCGCATCGGTGGCGGTATCGAGGTCGACTACTCGGGCAACACCAACGCCCAGGCCGCCAAGATCCTCGAGGAAGGCGACGCCACCCCGGCCGACGTCTTCTACGGTCAGGACGCAGGCGCACTCGGTGCCCTCGACGAGGCCGGTGCTCTCGCGCCGCTGCCCGAGGACATCCTCTCCCTCGTTCCCGAGCAGTACCGCGGTGCCGACGGCACCTGGGTCGCCACCTCGGCGCGAGCCCGCGTGCTGGCCTACAACTCCGATTCGGTGCAGGCCGCAGACCTGCCCACCGGTATCGACGGACTGCTCGACCCGCGCTGGCGCGGACAGATCGGCTACGCACCGACCAACGCGTCGTTCCAGGCCTTCGTCACCGCCCTGCGCGTGCAGCGCGGCGAGGACGGTGCTCGGACCTGGCTCGAAGGATTCGTCGCCAACGAGCCCGTCGCCTTCGAGGGCAACGGCCCGCTGCTGACCGCCGTCAACGACGGACAGGTGGCCACCGGCCTGCTCAACCACTACTACTGGTACCCCTTCAAGGAAGAGAACGGCGACGACGCCCCGGTCGAGCTGCACTACTTCGAGCCCGGTGACCCCGGCGCGCTGATCAACGTCGCCGGTGCCGGTGTGCTGGCCGCCTCGGACAACCAGGAAGCCGCATTCGATTTCGTGCGCGAGTTGCTCTCGACCGAATCGCAGACGTACTTCGCGAACGAGACCGCCGAATACCCCGTCATCGACGGAGTCACCTCGGACTACGACCTGCCGCCGCTGTCCGAGCTGGGCTCGACCGATCTCGATCTCGGTCAGCTCTCGTCGCTCGAGGCCACGCAGACCCTCCTCACCGACGTCGGAATCATCTAGTCGGGTGCTCGCGTCTGCACTTCAGCCGCTTCGGCGGCACCACTTCGGCGGTCGTCCCGTTCTCGGGACGGCCGCGTTGTGCGTGGGAGCGCTGACGCTGACACCCCTGGTCTACCTGTTCGTTCGAGCGTTCGACGGCGGAACCGAGAAGGTGCTGCGACTGCTCCTGCGGCAGCGCACACTCGACCTCGCCATTCGTACGGCAACACTGACGATCACCGTGCTCCTCGCGTCGGTCGTGGTCGGGACGCTGCTGGCGTGGCTGACCGTCCGTACCGATCTGCCGGGGCGACGCTTCTTCGCCATGGTCCTCGCAGCTCCACTCGCCATCCCGTCCTACGTCTCGGGGTACCTGTGGATCGCCGAATTCCCCTCGTTGGCAGGCTTTTCCGGTGCAGCTCTCGTGCTCACGTTGTCCTGCTTCCCGCTGGTGATGCTGCCGGTGTCCGCGGCGTTCGCCACCGCGGACCCCTCGTTGGCCGAGGTCTCGCGAACCCTCGGTCGAGGCGCAGTGCGCACGGCGCTGACCGTCGAGTGCCGTCGCGTCGTTCCGGCCGCGGCAGCGGGCGCACTGCTGGTCGCGCTGTACACCATCAGTGATTTCGGAGCGGTGGCTCTGATGCGATACGACGCGTTCACACTCGGTATCTACAGTGCGTACCGCGGGGGACTCGATCGCACCGCGGCCGCTGTTCTCGGGCTGGTCCTCGTGGTGGGTGCGTTGGTGCTCACGCTCCTCGAACGGCGTGCCCGACGCGGTGCCACGGCGAGGGTGGGATCGGGAACCGACCGGATGGCCGAGCCTGTCGTTCTGGGCCGGTGGCGCGTGCCTGCTCTGGCCGTAGTCGTTGCTGCCCTCGGTGTTTCGGTGCTGGTACCGATTCTGGCCCTGGCGCGGTGGCTGAGTCGATCGCTGCGCTTCACCGTCGACTGGGTGGACGTGCTGGCCGTCACCGCCAAGACCGTCCAGTACTCCGCGACCGCCGCGGTGGTGGTGGCCGTGCTCGCGTTGCCGGTCGCGCTGTTCGCGGCCCGATCCACGTCGAGCGCCGCTCGCGGTGCCGAGCTGTCCACCTACATCGCGCACGGGCTGCCGGGAATCACCGTCGGACTCGCAACGGTCTTTCTCGGAATCCGGTTCCTGCCGTCGTTCTATCAGACGGCCGTTCTGCTGGTACTGGCCTACGTGGTGCTGTTCCTGCCGTTGGCCGTAGGTAGCACCAGAGCTGTCGTCGACGCCACTCCCGTTGTCCTCGAGGATGTTTCACGAACCCTCGGCGCGGGCCGGCTGCGTACCGATCTTCGCGTGACGATCCCTATCGCCGCGCCCGGCATCGCCGCCGGGGCCGCTCTGGTCTTTCTGACCGTCGCCAAGGAACTGCCTGCGACGTTGATGCTGCGGCCGCGGGGAGTAGACACGCTCGCGACCACGCTGTGGTCCACCACCGAGGCGTTCCGATACGGCGAGGCTGCTCCCTACGCCCTGGCCCTGATCCTGATCTCGGTGGTCCCGACGGTCGTTCTGACACGAGCGTTGGGACGCACGACGCGGAAGCGAGTAGCACTGCCATGAGCATGGTGATTTCCGGTCTCGTCGCCTCGTACGGCAGTACGGCGGTGCTGCACGGTATCGATCTCGACCTCGGTGACGGCGAAATGCTTGCCGTCCTCGGCCCTTCCGGCTGCGGCAAGACGACCCTGTTGCGATCGATCGCGGGACTGCACCGCATCGACGCGGGCCGGATCACCTCCGACGGACGGGACATCTCGGTGGCGGGGCAGATTCAGGTGCCACCGGAGAAGCGGGGCATAGGCCTGATGCCACAGGAAGGTGGACTGTTTCCACACCTGACGGTACGAAGGAACATCGAATTCGGTTTGCGTGCAGGGTTTCTGCGGCCCTACCTGTCCGGTCGCGACGAGCGCGCACGACGCGTCGACGAGATGCTCGAACTCGTCGGACTACCCGATTCCGGTGGGGTGAAGCCCAGCGAACTCTCGGGCGGTCAGCAGCAGCGCATCGCGTTGGCGCGTGCGCTGGCACCGGCTCCGTCGGTGGTGTTGATGGACGAGCCGTTCGCCGCGCTCGACGCGGGGCTGCGTACCTCCATTCGACAGGACGTTCGAGAGTTGTTGCAGTCCAGCAAGACCGCGTCGATCCTCGTCACCCACGACCGGGCCGAGGCACTCGGAACAGCCGATCGGGTGGCCGTGCTGCTGGGTGGTCGCTGCGCCCAGATCGACACACCGCGGGAGGTCTACGAGCGGCCCGCCACACCCGCCGTCGCGCGGTTCGTGGGCGACGCCTACTTCGTCGACGCCGTAGCGCGGGGTGGCCACGTCGACACCGTCCTCGGCCGTCTCGAGTCCACCACCCGAGCAACGGGAAACGGGCAGGCGTTGCTCAGGCCCGAGCAATTGGTGGTCTCGGAACGCAAGGACGGCGCATTTTTCGTCGAACACGAGTTCTTCACCGGCCCCGAATCCTCGGTCACTCTGCGGCACTACGACACCGGGCTGCGGCTTCGGGCCATCGCCCGAACCGCCGACCGATTTGCCCCCGGTACCGCCGTCGAGGTGTCCGTGACGTCTCCGGTGCACTGGTTTCCGCGTCAGGTGAGTTGAGAGCTATCGGGTCGGTTCCTTCGCACGTTTGGGCATGAACAGTGCCGCGACGGCCATCACCGCTGCCGCCGCCAGGACACCCAGAAAGACCGGATGGATGGCGTCGGACAGTTGTTCGGGGCTCGGATCGTCGGAGATGCGTGAGTTGACGATGGCACCGAACACCGCGACCCCGACTGCACTGCCGATGGAGCGGGCGAACATGTTGGTCGAGGTGGCGACGCCGCGCTCGGACCATTCGACGCTCGACTGGGCGGCGATGAGGGTGGGGCTGGCGATCAGGCCCATACCGAGGCCTATGACGAAGCACACCGCACCCACCTGCCACACCTGTGAACCGGCACCGAGGCCGGTGGCGAATGCCGCTCCGACGACCGCGATGGAGGCACCGATCAGTGCTGTGGTGCGGAAACCGAACCGGAGGTACACCCGCCCGGAGAGTGATGCCGCGATGGGCCAGCCGAGCGTGAGGGTCGACAGCGCGAAGCCGGCGACGATCGCGCCGGTGCCGAGCACGCCCTGCACGAACGTCGGAACGTAGGACGTCAGGCCGAGGATCAACGCACCGACGAGCAGCGAGATGAAACTGCTGACCACCAGGACACGACGGGTGAACACCCATAGCGGCAGGATCGGCTCCTCGACCCTGGTCTGAACCACTGCGAAAGCGGCGAGCAAGGAGACTCCGGCGGCGAAGATGGCGATGCTGACGGGGGAGTTCCATGCCCAGGACTGTCCGCCCTCGAGCAGTCCCAGCAGCACCAGGGCTGCGCCCACCGTCAGCAGCACGGCACCGAGGTAGTCGATCTTGGGCCTGGTGCGTTCCACGGCTCCCTCGTCGAACTTGCGCCACAGCATCCCCGCGGCCAGCGCGCACAACGGAATGTTGACGAAGAAGATCCAGCGCCACGACAGGTATTCGGAGAAAATTCCGCCGAGCGCGGGCCCGAGCACCGAGGACATCGCCCATACGCTGGCCAGGTAGCCCTGCACCTTGGCGCGCTCGGCCAGCGTGTAGATATCGCCGGCGATGGTGATGCCCATGGGCTGCACGGCACCCGCGCCGAGACCCTGAACTGCTCGGAAGGCGATCAGGGCGGGCATGCTCCAGGCCAGGCCGCAGAGTATCGAGCCGAGCAGAAACACCGCGATGCCGAACAGCATGATCTTCTTGCGGCCGAACAGGTCGGCCAGTTTTCCGTACAGCGGCACCGATACTGCCTGTGCCAGAAGATAGATGGAGAACAGCCACGGAAACTGCGTGAAGCCGCCCAGGTCGTCGACGATGGACAGCACCGCCGTGGCGATGATGGTCGCGTCCAGGGCTACCAGCGACGTGCTGAGCATCAACGCAATCAGTATCGGCCCGCGTTCGGAGCGGAATCCGACTTCCGATGTCGAGTTGTTCGTTGCCACGGCTACCAGTCTGATGCCTGCCGGCACCCCCGCGGCCACCGGCCCAGATAGTGTTGAACATCGTGCGACCATCACTGAGTAGCTACGAGCATCTGGCCGGCGGCAAGGTCCGCGATCTGTACACGATCGACGACGCGCATCTGTTGCTCGTCGCGAGCGACCGAATCTCGGCCTACGACCACATCCTCGACACCCCGATTCCGGACAAGGGACGCGTGTTGACGGCGATGAGCGTGTTCTTCTTCGAGGAACTCGGCGGCGTCAATCACCTGGCCGGTGACCCGCTCGACGAACGCATCCCCGCCGAACTGCTCGGCCGTGCCCTGGTGGTGAAGAAGCTGAGCATGGTGCCGGTCGAGTGTGTGGCCCGCGGCTATCTCACCGGATCCGGGTTGGCGGACTACAACGCGACCGGAGCGGTGTGCGGTGTGCAGCTACCGCCGGGATTGATCGAATCCAGCAAACTCGACCAAGCGATCTTCACTCCCGCGTCCAAGGCCGAGATCGGTGACCACGACGAGAACATCACCTTCGAGCAGGTCGTCGACCTGGTCGGAGCCGAGCTGGCGTTCAAGTTGCGCGAGGACACCATCGAGATCTACACGCGGGCAGCCAACTTCGCTCTGGAACGCGGAATCATTCTCGCGGACACCAAGTTCGAGTTCGGCACCGACGCCGACGGCAACCTCGTCCTGGCCGACGAAGTTCTCACTCCCGATTCGTCGCGTTACTGGCCTGCCGATTCGTACGAGGAAGGTCGCGTCCAGCCCAGCTTCGACAAGCAGTTCGTCCGCGACTGGTTGACGGGCGAATCCGGCTGGGACCGCTCATCCGACACCCCGCCACCTCCGTTGCCGGACGACATCGTCGCCGCAACCCGCAGCCGCTACATCGAGGCCTACGAGCGCATCTCGGGCCTGAACTTCGACGATTGGGTCACGCCATGACGATCACCCCACCCATTGCCAAGAAGGTGCCACTCGAGCGCACCCATCACGGCGACACCTTCATCGACAACTACGAATGGTTGCGCGCCAAGGAAGATCCCGAGGTGATCGCCTACCTCGAAGCCGAGAACGCCTACACCGAGCAGCAGACCGCCGGCCTGGAATCGTTGCGGGGCAAGATCTTCGACGAGATCAAGTCGCGGACCCAGGAGACCGATCTGTCCGTGCCGACGCGCATGGGGCAGTGGTGGTACTACTCGCGCACCGTCGAGGGGAAGTCGTACGGTCTCCAATGCCGTTGCCCCGTCGACTCTCCCGACGACTGGACCCCGCCCACGCTGTCGTTCGACGTGGACGTTCCCGGTGAGCAGGTCCTGCTCGACGCGAATGTCGAAGCGGAGGGTCACGACTTCTTCTCCCTCGGCGCGTTCTCGATCAGCCTCGACGGCACGCTGCTGGCATACTCGACCGATACCGAGGGCGACGAGCGTTACACGCTGCGCTTCAAGAACCTGGAGACCGGCGAGCTGCTCGCCGACACCATCGAGAACGTCGCGCCCGGGGCCACCTGGACTGCCGACGCCACGCACGTGTTCTACCTGACGGTCGACGAATCCTGGCGTCCCGACACCGTCTGGCGACACACCCTCGGCAAGTCCGGGGACGTCAAGGTCTTCCACGAACCCGACGAAAGCTACTGGGTGGGCTTCGGTTCCACCCGCAGCGAGAAGTACCTGATGATCTGGGTCGGCTCGAAGATCACCTCCGAATGCCTCGTGCTGGAGTCCACCGATCCCGAGGGCGAGTTCCGCGTCGTACTGCCCCGCACGGACGGCGTCGAATACAGCATCGAACATGCCGTCGTGGCCGGTGAGGATCGATTCCTCATCACCCACAACGGCTCGGTCAACGGTTGGGGCACCGAGGGGGAGAAGGCCGAGAACTTCCTGCTCGCCGAGGCTCCGGTCTCGGACCCACTCGATCAGCGCATCCTCGTTCCGCATCGCGACGACGTCCGCGTCGAGGACATCGACGCGTTCGCCGGCCACCTGATCTTCACCTACCGGCGAGAAGCCTTGACCCGCATGGCGATCTGGCCGCTGACCGATCAGGGATACGGCGAGTACCGCGAGCTCGAATTCGACGAGGAGCTGTACTCCGTCGGAGCCGGCTCCAACCCGGAATGGGATCAGCCGTTGCTTCGGATGGTCTACACCTCGTTCATCACCCCCGGCCAGGTCTACGACCTCGACATCGCGAGTGGTGAACTGCTGCTTCGTAAATCGCAGCCGGTTCTGGGCAAGTTCGATGCCGGTGACTACGTTCAGCACCGCGAATGGGCCACTGCGCCGGACGGCACGCAGATTCCGCTGTCGGTCATCGCACGCAAGGATGTGCCCGACGGCCCCGCGCCGACGCTGCTCTACGGCTACGGATCGTACGAGGCCTCGATGGATCCGTCGTTCTCCGTCGCCCGGCTCTCGCTGCTCGACCGCGGCATCGTCTTCGTCGTCGCCCACGTACGCGGCGGCGGTGAGATGGGCAGGCACTGGTACGACAACGGCAAGACGCTGAAGAAGAAGAACACCTTCACCGACTTCATCGCTGCGGCACAGCATCTCATCGACACCGGACGCACCTCGCCGAAGCATCTCGTCGCCGACGGCGGCAGCGCGGGCGGATTGCTGATGGGGGCGGTGGCCAACCTCGCGCCGGAGCTGTTCAACGGCATTCTCGCCAACGTTCCGTTCGTCGATCCGCTCACCTCCATCCTCGATCCGTCGCTGCCGCTGACAGTCATCGAATGGGACGAATGGGGAAACCCGTTGGCCAGCAAGGAGGTGTACGACTACATGAAGTCGTACAGCCCCTACGAGAACGTCGAGGCCAAGGACTACCCGTCGATCCTGGCCATCACGTCCATCAACGACACCCGCGTTCTGTACGTCGAGCCCGCGAAATGGGTTGCCGCCCTGCGAGCAACGAAGACGGGTGACTCCGACCTGCTGCTCAAGACCGAAATGAGCGCCGGACACGGCGGAGTCAGCGGTCGATACGAGAAATGGAAAGAAGCGGCCTTCGAGTACGCGTGGATCGTGAGCACCTCCGGCGCACGTGCATAGAAACTCGTAGCCTGCTACGAGTTTCCGCTCACATGCGGCGCCAGCCGCTCTAACGCCACACGTAACGGACCTGCGGTCGCCCGGCTCTGCCGTATTCGGTGTGCCGGGTGACCAGGCCGTCGTCGGCGAGGCGCTCGAGGTACCGCCACGCGGTCACGCGGGAAACTCCGACGACCTTGGCGGCCTCGGATGCGTTGAGTCCGTCAGCGGCTTCTCTGACGCTGGCGGTGATGCCGTCCATGGTTTGTGGAGCAATGCCTTTGGGCGTCGACACGCGTTCGTCGGCTGTTCGTAGATGTGCCATGGCGCGGTCGATGTCGCGTTGACTCGACGCGTTCTCGCCGGCAGGCAACGCGGCATGGAATTCGCGATAGCGCTCGAGCTTGTCGCGGAACGCGGCGAACGTGAACGGCTTGAGCAGATACAGCACGATGCCGTGTGCCACCGCCGAACGCACCACCGACAGATCCCGCTCGGAGGTGATGGCGATGACGTCGGGACTCGGCCGCAGACCACCGAGCGCGGCCGCGACGTCGATGCCGCTCGCATCGGGCAGCCCGATGTCGAGCAACACCAGATCGACGGCCTCGGTACTGGCGAAGCGCATGGCCGAAGCGCCGGTGTGCACCACCCCGGCCACCTCGAAGCCCGGGGTGCGCTCGACGTACGTCTTGTGGGCCTCGGCGATCAAGGGTTCGTCGTCGACGATCAGTACCCGGATCACGATGTCGAGCCCGGGATGGTGGCAACCATGACAGATCCGTACGTCACTTCCGACGTCAGAGTGCCCCGATGGCGGTTGATGACCTGGGCCACCAGCGCCAGCCCCAGACCGCGTGAGCCGGACTTGGTCGAGTAGCCGCGCCGCAGAGCAGCTTTCAGCGTCTCGGGCGGCATTCCGGGACCACTGTCGGCAACGCGTACGACGAGTTCGGCGTCGGCGTCACGGACGGTCACTTCGACCCACGGCTGATCGGATTCTTTCGAGGCATCGATGGCATTGTCTATCAGATTGCCTACCAGCGTGACCAATTCGCGGGCCGTCAGCACTCCTTCGTCCTCCATCGCCGTGTCGTCGGTGATGGTGAGCTCCACACCCTGCTCGGCAGCTTGACTGACCTTGCCCAGCAGCAGCGCCGCGAGTGCAGGCTCGCCGACGGAGTTCATCAGGCGGTCGATCAGCGTCTGCGAGAGTTCGAGATCGGCGGTGGCGAACTCGACGGCCTCCTGCGGCCGGCCGAGCTCGACCATGGTGATGACGGTGTGCAGCCTGTTCGCCGACTCGTGCGCCTGTGAACGCAGCGACTCCGCAAAACTGCGCACCGAGTCCAATTCACCCATCAACGAACGCAATTCGGTCTGATCGCGAATCGTCAGCACATTGCCCAGGCGTCGGCCCTCCCACATCACCGGATCCTGATTGACGACGAGCACCCGATCCTTCGTCAGATGCAACTCACCGCGCACGATGCCGGTGTCCATCTGCTGCATCGACTCCGGCAGCGACGCGAGCGAGACCGGGCCCTCCGGCAGATCGAGCAGGCGTCGGGCCTCGTCGTTGACCAACTCCGCCTCGTCGCTGCGGCCGAACACCAACAAGCCTTCACCGATCGAGTGCAGGACGGCATCGTGATGCTCGTACATCGTGCGCAGTTCCGCCGGTGCCATCCCCAGTGTCTGACGCCGAAGCCGGCGACTGAGCAGCGTCGATCCCGCTGCGGCGACGACGAACGCAGCGAGCACGACTCCGATGATCAGCGGGAGGCCCTGGAAGAACTGATCACTGATCTTCTGGCGAGTGACTCCTGCCGAGACGAGGCCGACGATCTCACCTTCTGTATTTGTGACCGGGGTGACCGAACGGATCGACGGCCCGAGAGACCCGACGTAGGTCTCGGTGAACGTCTCACCTTGTAGCGCGCGATCGATGTTGCCGCTGAACGGTTTACCGATCAGGTCGACGGTGGTGTGCGTGAAACGGGTGCGATCCGGGGCCATGACGACGATGAAATCGACACCCGTGACCTGACGGATCTTCTCGGTTTCCGGCTGCAGACGTGACGTCGGGTTTTCGGATGCGATCGCAATGGGCGTCGACGGTTCGTTGGCGATGCTGACCGCGATCGCCGTGACTTCGCGTCGGGTCGCGTCGTCGCTGTTGGACCGTTCGTTGAGCAC
Organism: Rhodococcus sp. 14-1411-2a; assembly: GCF_002259485.1. GTDB lineage: Bacteria > Actinomycetota > Actinomycetes > Mycobacteriales > Mycobacteriaceae > Rhodococcoides. The sequence goes on along the minus strand of NZ_NPGA01000008.1, from coordinate 61,975 downwards.
CGTCAGGATGCCGCCGGCGAACACGACGACCCCGATGACGACGAGCTGCAACACCAACACCTGGCCGGCGACGCTCAGCGGACGTTTGGCGGACAACGGATTCCTTTCGCGCAAGAACAGTCGGTGTGAACGAAATGAACGTATAGGTGACTCCTGTCACGGCGTCGAGCAACATCATCTCTCAGCAGGGGTGATGCACCTCACTCCACTCCCAGTAGTCACGAAGTCCGCAGTTCGACTCGCGCTTCATTTGAACCAGAAGGAAGACTCATGACAACCATCGATGCCGAGCGGTTCGACAATCCGCCAGCCGAGCCCAAGAAAAAGCGCGACAAGACTCACTGGCTCTACATTGCCGTGATCATCGCGGTGATCGCCGGTGTGATCGTCGGATTGACGGCAAAGGACTTCGCCGTCGAGCTCGCGGTGCTCGGTACGCTCTTCGTCAGCCTGATCAAGATGATGATCAGCCCGGTCATCTTCTGCACCATCGTCCTCGGTATCGGATCGGTCCGCGCCGCAGCCAGTGTCGGCCGCGTCGGTGGCCTTGCCCTGGCCTACTTCCTGACCATGTCGACCATCGCCCTCGGCATCGGCATGGTCGTCGGCAACCTGATCCAGCCCGGTGACGGCCTGAACATCCCCACGGCGGGTGCAGGTGCGGAGTACGCGGCCGACGCCGAGGCGGCAGGCGGCACCATGGACTTCATCGCCGGCATCATCCCCACGTCGTTGCTGTCATCGCTCACCGCCGGTTCGGTGCTGCAGACGCTGTTCGTCGCCATCCTGGTCGGGTTCGCACTGCAGGCCATGGGCAAGAGCGGCGAGGGCATCCTCAAGGGCATCGGTTCGGTGCAGAAGCTCGTGTTCCGCATCCTGACCATGATCCTGTGGCTCGCGCCGATCGGCGCTTTCGGCGCCATCGCCGGTGTCGTCGGCAAGACCGGTTTCGACGCGGTCATCCAGCTCGGCACCTTGATGCTGGCGTTCTACATCACCTGCTTCATCTTCGTCTTCTTCTTCCTCGGGCTGATCCTCAAGTTCGTCTCCGGCTTCTCGATCTTCAAGCTGGTCAAGTACCTGGCCCGCGAGTACCTGCTGATCGTCGCCACGTCGTCCTCCGAGTCGGCTCTGCCGCGTCTGATCGCGAAGATGGAGCACGTCGGAGTCGAGCGCACCACCGTCGGCATCGTCGTCCCCACCGGTTACTCGTTCAACCTCGACGGCACCGCGATCTACCTGACGATGGCCTCGATCTTCATCGCCGACGCCATGAACCTGCCGCTCTCGATCCCCGAGCAGTTCTCGCTGTTGCTGTTCATGATCATCGCCTCGAAGGGCGCGGCCGGAGTCTCCGGAGCCGGTCTGGCCACGCTGGCCGGCGGCCTGGAAAGTCACGCCCCTCAGCTGCTGGACGGCGTCCCGATCATCGTCGGAATCGACCGCTTCATGTCCGAGGCCCGCGCCGTGACCAACTTCTCGGGTAACGCCGTCGCCACCCTCTTGGTCGGTACCTGGACCAAGACTCTGGACAAGGAACGAGTCAACACCGTCCTCGACGGCGGACTGCCGTTCGACGAGGAGACCATGGTCGACGACCACCTCCCCGAGGACGACCGACCTGCCGACAAGCAGGTCATCATCGAAAAGCACGCCGCCAAGGCGTAATACCTGCCGGGCGCCGCGCATCCCCCCGTCGCCCGGTTCGGAAGAACCAAGAACGACCCCGCCACCAGCGGGGTCGTTCTTGTTTTTCGTACGTCGGTTCCATTCTGTCGGTACTCACAGGTAAGTTCGGATGATGACTGAAGTTCAGAACATCGGCATCAACACGCTGGGTGGTGCGCCCACCTCGCTAGACGAGTACGCCGGAAGAGCCGTACTCGTGGTCAATGTCGCCTCCAAGTGCGGACTGACCCCGCAGTACGAAAAGCTCGAGAAGCTCGCCAACGAATACTCGGCGCGAGGCCTGTCGGTCGTCGGAGTGCCCTGCAATCAGTTCGGTGGCCAGGAACCGGGCACCGCAGAAGAGATCGAGACCTTTTGCTCCACCACGTACGGCATCACGTTCGCGATGACCGAGAAGGTCGACGTCAACGGTGACAACCAGCACCCGTTGTACGCCGAACTGACCAAGACCGAAGACGCCGACGGCAAGGCCGGAGACGTCCAGTGGAACTTCGAGAAGTTCCTGATCTCGCCCGACGGCGTCGTGACCGATCGTTTCCGTCCGCGCACCGAGCCGGACGCACCCGAGGTGCTCGCAGCGATCGACAAGATCCTGCCGAAGGACACGATGGCCGTTTAGCTTCTGTCTGCATCGACGTCGAGCCTCGTTCACGCTGGTGTGCGAGGCTCGAGTCATGTCTGGACGCCTGATCGTGTCGGTGAGCGGAATCAAGAACGACACCTACGAGCACGCCGCCGAGTTCGCGCGGATCCTCGACGGTCGCGGCGTTCCGCTGTCGCTGCTCGTCGCACCTCGGTTGAAGGACAAGTACCGCCTCGCAGCCGACGTGCCCACCCAGGAATGGTTGCGGGCGCGACGCGACGGCGGCGACGCGATCGTTCTGCACGGCTACGACCAGGCCGCGACGAAGCGTCGACGATCCGAGTTCTCCTCGCTGCCGCGTCACGAAGCACGACTGCGTCTGATGGCCGCCGACCGCGTCATGGAACAGACGGGCCTGCGCACCCGAATCTTCGCCGCTCCGCGCTGGATCGCCTCACCCGGAGCCGTCGAAGCCCTCCCCGACGCGGGCTTCCGAATGTTGGCCGCGCTGAACGGTATTCACGATCTCGACCGCGACGGCGTGGTGCGTGCCCGAGTATGGGGAATCGGCGAAGGATTCAAAGCCGAACCGTGGTGGTTCAAGGCACTGGTAATCGGCGCAGGCCGCACCGCGCGACGTGACGGAGTGGTGCGCCTGGCCATCAGTGCCAAGCAACTCGGACGCCCGGGACCGCGACAGGCAATCCTCGACGCCATCGACCTCTCCCTGCACCACGGAGCCGAGGCCGGCGTGTACGAATGGCTGCCGCGCAGCAACTCTCGCGTGGCCTAGCAAGCCGTTCGCTGCCCTCCACCCCACCCCGCGTCACTCCGTTGCGACGCATCCTTCTGGAGCCTCCTTTTCGGGATCAATGTGGGTTTCAGTCGCTTGGACTGCAACAAAGTCGCATTGATCCCGAAGGGGGGGTACGGGAGGGTTGGTCAGCTGCTGGTCGTCGAGTACGACGCCTGGGCTTCGAGTTCCGACGCAACGGTGTGGCGCGTGCAGGAGGTCAAGCGTTTGACGTATTCCCGATTTTCTCGAAGATCCCGCGCGACGTGGTCGGTGGACCATCCCGCGTGCTGTTCGAGGATTCGCCCCACGGCCTCGGCGGCACCGTCCTGCGCGCCGGGTTCGATGCCGATCATGATGCGCCGATGCAGGATGTCGGCCAGGGTGACTGCGTATTCCTCTCGGATTGCCAGCATCACTTCGGCGGCCAGGAACGCGCCGCGACCGTGTCCGACCACCTCTGCCAGTTCCGGTTCGGTGCGCGTCAACTCGAGCAGTTCGTCCACGCGGCTGCCGTACACGGCCACCAATCGGTCCACGAGATGTTCGGATAGACCCAGATCGTCTGCAGCCGAGCGTAATCCGCGAGCAGGATCAGGGCCTGCACCGGGCAGTGGCGTGGTGCGAGCACAGAACGTCGGCTTCGGGCGCTTCATCTTCCGGTAGACCATCGTCAGCGTCTCCTCGGCCAGCGATAGGTGCGGCGTCAGCTTGCCGCCGACGACCGAGATCAGCCCCTCCAGCTCGTCGTGATCGACGATGTCGTGGCTGCGGGAGATGGCCCGAGTGTCCCCATCGGCTTGGAAGGGGAGGGGCCGAACACCCGCGTACGTCATCACCACCGACTCGCGCGTCAATCCGGCACCGGGGATCAGCTCGTTGGTCTCGGCCAGGATGTAGTCGATCTCGTCCTGCGTTGCCGCCACGGTGTCAAGGTCGCCGTCGAAGCGGTCGTCGGTGGTTCCGATGAGGAAGTGCCCGCGCCACGGAATGACGAGCACGGCGCGGTTGTCCGACCGGGCCTCGTAGTACACCGCGCACGTCGGAGCGCCGGGAAACGGCCCGACGACGGCGTGAGTTCCCTTGGTACCGCCGATCAATCGCGGCATCGAGGGTGCGGAGCCGACCAGGATGTCATCGACCCACGGACCGGCTGCGTTGACGATGACCGTGGCCCGAACCGCGGCCGATCGTCCGGTCGTGACGTCGAGGAGCTCGACGCCGGTGACCGTGGATCCCTGTGTGGTCAACGCAATTGCCTGGGTGTGGTTACGCACTGTAGCACCGTGACGCGCCGCGTCGAGCACATTCTCGACGACCAATCGCTCGGCGAACTCGACCTGGCCGTCGTAGTAGTGCAGACCACCCGCGAGTGACGAGGTATCCAGACCTCCGAGTTCGACGGCCATCGCCTTCTTGTTCAATCTGCGGTGTCGAGGCACCGACTTGTTCCAGGACAAGGCGTCGTACATGGCCATGCCGACCCGCATCATCCAACCCGGTTTGTGGTTGTGGCCGTAGAGCGGAACGACGAACGGCAACGGCTTGACCAGATGAGAAGCAATGTCGAACAGTGCTTCCCGGTCGCGCAGTGACTCGTGCACCAATGCGAACTCCATGAATTCGAGGTAGCGAAGTCCGCCGTGCATCAACCTGCTCGACCAACTGGACGTGCCGCCCCCGAAATCTCCCTTGTCGATCAGGAGGGTTCGGGTGCCCTGCAGTGCGGCCTCGCGGGCGATCGCCGCCCCGTTGATGCCCGCACCGATCACGACGAGGTCGTACTCGTGCGCGGCCACCTCGTCGAGATCCAGTCGTGTGGTGTTACTCATGTCTGTCCTTCTCGTCGTTCCGCTCGGTCTGTGGACCTGTTGCTGTGCAGTTACTTTCGGCCCGCAGACTGCTGCCACGGGCGAGCCTGGTAGACCGTTCCCGGGCGTGGATAGAATTTGCCCGACGCCAATCGGCGGGTGTAGCTGTCGATCGGCGTCGCGTCGGGATCGATTCTGATCTCGACGACGGTGGGTCCTTCGGTGCTGAAGGCCTTGTCGAATGCGTTGGCCAGCTCGTCGGCCGAGGTGACCAGAATTCCCTGCATTCCCAGACCTGCCGCCGCCGCGGCGTACGAGGTGCTGGCCTTTTCACTCTCCAGGTCCACGGAGTAGCGCAGACCCTCGTAGTGGAGGTGCTCCCACATGCGGAGCCATCCCCAGGTTCCGTTGTTGAGGACGACGTGCACGATGTTCATGCCGTGGGCGGCCTGGGTGGCCAATTCGCCTACCGAGTAACTGAATCCGCCGTCGCCCGAGACGGTGACGATGCGCGCTTCGGGGCGGGCTTTCGCGGCACCCATCGACGCCGGGGTCGAGTAGCCGAGCCCGCCCTGTCCGCGTGCGAACAGGAAGTTGCGTCCCGGCACCGGGTTCTTCAGATAGTTCGATATCCAACCGGCGCTGAAGCTGGCGTCGGAGACGACGATGTCGTGGGGCCGCAGATGCTTGGCCAGTTCGGTCATGGCCCTCGGCGGCATGACCGGGCTCGCCTCACTCAGTCTCAGTGGTTCGGTCGATGCCCATGCGGCAATCTTCGACTCCGCAATTCGCTTCTGCCACTCCGGAACCGACTTGGGTTCCACCAGCGGGACGAGCGCTTCGAGGGTGGCCTTGACATCGCCCAGCAGTCCGGACGAAGGCCCGAAGGTTCGGCCGAGTTGACTGCCGTCGACGTCGACCTGGATGGTCATCTGCTCAGGACGGGGCAGGGCCCAGTTCAGCGACGTGTTCTGTCCCACTTTGGATCCCAACCAGATGATGAGATCGGCCTCGCCGGCCAGCTCACGCGCGGCCTGTGATCCGAGAGGGTTCAGTACGCCCACCGAGTAGCTTTCGGTCTCGGTGACCGAGCCCTTGCCGGTGAAGCTGGTGCCCACTGCGGCGCCGACGCGAGTGGCGAACTCGGCGAGCTCCGCGGTTGCTCCCGAACCCAGAACGCCGCCACCGGCAATGATGTACGGACGCTCGGCCTTGGCGATCAACGCTGCGGCGGTGCGCAGTTCGTCGTCGGAGGGCCTGCTTCGGTACGCAGGTGCGGAGTTGAATCTTTCCTCTACCTGGAGATCTGTTTCTTCCCACTCCTCGTCCAGCACATCGTGTGGAATCACCACGGCCGTCGGGCCGGGCTTGCCGGTGGTGGCAGTGCGGAACGCCGCTCGCACCAGATCGGGGACTGTCTCCAGGTCCGGTGCCAGCCAGGACTGCTTGGTCATGGTCTGCAGGAACGGCATCTGATCGAACCCCTGGGAACCGACGCCACCGTCGCGCAGCGGAACCCAGGACCGTGGGAGTTCGCCGACGATGGCAACGATGGGCACCGAGGCGTTCATGCTCTCGATGAGTCCGTCGGGAAGCTTCGTCGTGCCGGGGCCGACGGTCACGTCGACGATTCCCGGCTTACCGCTCACTCGTGCATAGGCGTCGGCGGCGTAGGCCGCGGATCGCTCGTCACGGCAGCCGAGATGGGACATGTCTTTCCTGTTCGACAGACCCTGGTAGAACGCAGCCGTCTGGCCGCCGGGCTGTCCGAACACCTGTGTCACTCCGTGCTTGCGCAGAATTTCTGCGACGAGATCGCCACCGTGTGGCATGAGACACGCTCCTTGTTGTCGGGTCGAGAGTTGTTGGTGCGTAGAGGGAATGGTCTTCGGTTAGAGTCCGCCGCCGGACTCGGCGGCGCGGTCGAGTACGCGGTCGATGAATTCGTCTGTCCAGCGGCCGGATACGAGCAGCGCGTCGCAGAGCGTGAACCGATCTCGCATGAGCGGAAGTGTGCGCATGATCCACCGAACAGTCTCGCGGTCGACTGGCGGTGTCAGCTGCGAGAACCTGGTCGGTGCGCCGATGGCTGCCAGATCGGCAGCGATGTCGGCTGCGGGTCGGAGAAGGGCAACCAACGCGCGGCGGTGGTCGGGCCAGTTCGCCACGAAATCGTCGAGTTCACTGCGCGCGCTCGACCATCTGTCCATCTTGGTCGCCACATTGCGGGCACAGGCGGCTCCGACCCTGCCCGAGGGGTCGATCGATTCCCATGCCCCGATGACCGAGGACTCGAGGTCCGGTATCGGTGTGACCGCGTCGTCGACGTCGATGGCGAGAGCATCGAAGGATTCGATTGCACTCTCCCACAACGCCGCTGACATCACCGCGGCAACACCCACCTGAGCGCCGTGCAGGTCGTGGTCGGTACCTCGGGCCACTGCCGCCATGTCGATCAGGTGGCTGATCAGATGTTCGCAGCCCGACACCACGGCCGTCGTACCGGTGACGCCGATGCCGAGCCCCCCATAGGTGAGGGTATCGAGGAGGGCACCGAGATCCAGCTCCGTCAGCGACGGTGCATCTCGAAGCCGCTCCGCCGCTGCACCGATGACGGCGAGAACGTCGGAGTCGAACTCGGTGTCCATGCCCAGAGTGCACGCCAGATACCAGTCGGCAGGCGCGCACCAGATCGCGGCCGCATCTCCGAATCCTGCTCGGGTCAGCGCGGCCGGTGCGTGGGCGACCACGTCGTGGTCGATGATCAACGCGACGGGCCAGGCGGTGGGAACCGTGCTCTTGGTGCCGCTGCGGACCAGCACCGACAGTGGATCGGAGAAGCCGTTCACCGACGCACATGTCTGGATCACCACGAGGGGAACGCCATGCCGATGGGAGAGCACCTTGCCGAGGTCCACGATGGTGCCACCGCCGACGGCCACGATGACCGCACACCCCGCGCTGGCGGCGGTGGAACCGTCCACCGTTGTTTCGTCGAGAACCACCGTCCCGTGCCGGTGGTTCGGGACCGACACCTCGGCCGTGAAGTGTCGGGAAACAGTGCTCTCGATCTCGGCGAGGACGTCGCGTGAACCCACCGAGATCGGTGTGCCGTCGTGCAGGATCACCGCCGTACCCGATGCATCGAGTTCTGCCAGAACAGAGTTCAACTCCGCCAACGCCCCCGGAGCACTGACGAGCGTGCGGAGCGTCGACGCGGCGTGGTCGATGCCGATCTGCGCGAGATAACGCGCTGTGTCCGTCGTCGCGCCGACGGTCTGCGGCCGGCTCATCCTGCGCTCCGAGCCGATCGAACAGGCAGCAGATCATCGACCGATTCGACGATGTACGTGGGCCGACCCTCTGGCTCTGCCCGGTCGACATCGTCGAGAGTCGATTCGCCGGTGAGCACGAGAGCCGTCGAGGTGCCGGCGTTCACCCCCATGGCGATGTCGGTGGTGAGCCGGTCGCCGACGACGAGCGTGGTGGCCGGATCGATCCCGGTGAGCGCGCTGATGGTCTCGAACATGAACGAGCTGGGTTTGCCCATCTGCGCAACGGCGACCACTCCTGCGCTCGCCTCGATGGCTGCCGTGACGGCCGCCGCGTCCGGATCGCCGAATCCTCCTGGGAGAGGACAGAACCGGTCAGGGTTGGAGGAGACGAGAATCGCGCGACGGTAGACGGAGAGTGCCTCGAAGGCGATCTTGAGTTTGCGGTAGTCGAATCCGCGGTCGTAGCTCGCGACCACGACGTCGATCTCCCGTGGATCCTCGCTCAGTTCGAGACCGGCCGCCGAGATCGAGTCCTTCAGCGGCTGTTCACCGATGACGAAGATCTTGCCTTTCGAGGCATTCTCGGCCAACCACCGCACCGTCGTCATCGACGTGGTGATCACGTCGGACACCTGCGCCGGTATGCCGAGCGATGTGAGCTTGTCGGCGTATTGCTGTGGCGCACGGGTGGGGTTGTTGCTGCAGAACACGACTCGACGACCATGGTCGCGGAGCGCTTCGATCAGGTGCGCTGCACCGGGCAGCAGTTCGTCGCCGAGATAGAGCGTGCCGTCGAGGTCGAAGACGTAGGACTCGAACAGCTGTGTCGGTCTGTGCAGAATCGACTGTGTGAGTGTCGAAGTCGGCGTCATCGGGTCGTCACCTTGCGGGCCCAACCCTTGGAGAGTTCGACTGCCTCGATCCAGCCCGCGTACATCTCCTCGGCTTTGGTGCGGTCCATCTTGGGCTCGAAGGTGCGGTCCACCGACCACAGTGCCTCGATTTCGTCGAGGGATTCCCATACCCCGGTGCTCAATCCGGCCATCAGCGTCGCCCCCAGCGCAGTGGCTTCGGTGATGGCGGGCCGGATCACGGGGATGCCGAGGATATCGGCCTGGAGTTGGCAGAGCATGTTGTTGTTCACCGCGCCGCCGTCGACCCGCAGCTCGGGCAACGTGACCTGACCGTTCGCGGTGATCGCGTCCACGACATCGCGGGTTTGGAAGACCATGGATTCGACGGCTGCGCGGATGATGTGCAATCTGTTGGTGGAGCTGCTCATTCCGACGATGCAGGCACGGGCGTAGGGATCCCAGGTCGGTGCGGCGAGTCCGGTGAAGGCGGGAACCAGGTACACACCGTCGGTGCTGGCCACCTGACCTCCGTACCATTCGCAATCCGCAGCTCCGTGAATGAGTTTCATGTCGTCGCGCAGCCACTGCATGGTCTTGCCCATGCTGAACAGCACGCCCTCGTTCTCGTAGCGGACATCGTCACCGACACCCCAGGCGACGGATGTCGTTGCGCCCTCGACCATCTGCGGGGTGTCGCCGCAGTTGATCGTCAGGACCCCTGCTGTTCCGTACGTCATCTTGGCCTGACCGGCTCGGAAGCAGACCTGCCCGAAGAGCCCGGCTTGCTGATCGCCCATGTTGGACGCGATGGGAATCGGTGCCCCGAACGTGGCACCGGCGTCGCCGACGATCGTGTCCGAGGAGACGACCTTCGCGAGCATGCAGCGCGGAATGCCGTAGGCGTCGAGCAGATCCTGATCCCATTCACGGGTGTGGATGTTGAACATCATCGTTCGCGAGGCGTTGGAGTAGTCGGTGACATGGGCGCACCGTCCGGTGAGGTTCCAGATCAGCCAGGTGTCGATGGTGCCGGCCAACAGTTCCCCCTTCTCCGCCCGCTCGTGCGCTCCCGGCACGGTCTCGAGAATCCAGGCGATCTTGGACGCGGAGTAGTAGGCGTCCGAGTTCAGGCCGGTGCGCTCGCGAATGACGGGGTCCAGTCCACGTTCCCGCCACCGCTCGATCACGCCGTTGCTCTGGCGCGACGCCCAGACCACCGCGTTGTGGATCGGTCGCCCGGTCTCCTTGTCCCACACCACGGCCGTTTCCCGTTGGTTCGTCAGTGCGATCGCGGTGATGTCGGTCGGTTCGAGATCGGCGCTCCGCAGTGCCTCGCGCATCGTTTCCAGCTGTGCGGTGAGGATTTCGAGCGGATCGTGTTCGATCCAGCCCGAGTTCGGATAGATCTGAGTGATTTCGCGTTGCGCTACCGCGCGGACCTCGCACTTCTCGTCGAAGATGAGAGTTCTTGCGCTGGTGGTGCCTTCGTCGATTCCGAGAATGTACTGAGTCATGGCTGACGCTCTTTCCGTCGTGTCGTGGCGAGATGGGGTTGGTGTTTCGGGTGAGATCGAGTTACCGCTGTGGGGCCGATGGGCCGGTTCAGATTTGTCCGAATATCAGTTGGGTGCCGACGATCAGCGATGTCGTGACGGCGATGGCGCACGCTGGAGGGTCGAAGTGGCTGTCTCCGAGCGTGTGGAAGATGCGGGAGCTGAGCTCGGCGAGAAAAGCGCTGAACAATCCCACTCCGACGGCCGCCAGCAGTGCGATCGTGCTGGGCGCACCTGCGGAGAGAACGGCGACGGCGGCCAAGCCGGCGGGCAACGTGATGTGATGCGATACCGGACCGGACAGGCCGATCTGCAGCAGCAGGAGTGTCGTGGCACTGAATCCGAAGAGCAGGATGGGGCCCAGTGCTCGGGCCGACTCCGGAAGGCTGACGATCAGCCAGCCCGCAGCCAGTCCGAAGCCGACAGCGACGGTGCCAACCTGCAGCCGGTGCGATTGGAACGGTAGCCAGGCCTGCGTCGCGGTCGGGTGCCACCGGGTGGCGATCTGTGCGCCCGGGCCACCTCGGTTCGATGCCACCAGTCCGGTGCGTCCGAACGAAAGGCGCGTTGCCGCAGCAAGAATCACGACCGTGAGGGCGACAGTATCGGTGAGCACCACCGCCGAGGTAATCGTCGAGTCGATGCTCACGGCGGATTTGAGAGCCTTTTCGAGCGCGAATCCGAGAACTCCGAACGCGCCGCCGACGAGCAGCACGCTGCTGCTACCGAGGCCGACCAGCGGCGAGAGAATGTTCTTGCCGTCGTCCAGCTTGCCGGTGCGTTTGGCGTATGCCGCCGCCGCAACCGCCCCGACGAACGCCACCTGGGGGCCGAGAAAGGGCCCGAATGCCAGCTGCCCCAGGAAGTCGTAGTCGGAACCGGCCAGCGCTGCCACCACGCCGACGATGCAGAAGATGCCGCAGAGACTGAAGACGAACAGTCCACCGAGGGCAGCGCCGACCAACCCACCGCCGAATGCAGCGATGTACGCGACCAGTTGAAGATCCACGGCAAGAGTCCTTTGTTCGAGACGGTGAGGTGCCCGTTCACGGGTCCTCGTGGTGGAGCCCGTCCACTCCTGGCCCGAGGTGACGGGTGGGAATGCGGGGCGAAACCTCTTCGAAAGCCATCGGCCGCACCAGGCGGGGACGGTGACCGAGGGAGCTCGTGTTCGAGCGGCGCCGGGTTGAGAGGAACTGTCTTCGTGTTTATGCCGGTTTGTGCGGCTTAGTGACGAAGTTAACTCACGCTGGAGTGGCAGTCAACATCTACCGGGCGGTAATATCTGCGACTTCAAACCCCATTTCACTAGGCAACTTGGTGAACCTGTGTGATCCTTGTCATCTAGTCCTGAGGCGGTAGCCCTCCGCATGGGATCGCAAGAGCTGCATTAATCCGCAGCCGGGATGGTGGTCATGGAGCAATACACTGTCGGCATCGACGCCGGCGGAACCTTCGTCAAAGCGGGGCTGTTCGGCGCGAACGGGCACGAATTGGCCGCATCGAAGGAACGAAGCCCGCACTCGACGTCCAGCGGCGGCAGGCGTGAACAGGATCCCGATGCACTGTTCGGTGCCGTGTGCTCCGCGGCGCAGGCCCTGCTCCGCTCGTCGGGCATCGGTCCGCGCGACATCGCCGCGATATCGGTCACCGGCTACGGCAGCGGGTTGTGGCTGGTCGACGAGCACGGCGCGGCGCTCGGGAACGGCATCCTCTCGACCGATGTCAGGACCGAACTCGAACCCGCATCTGCACTGGACGAGGTCACGGCAGCACGGGTTGCGCACATGGTGTCGCAGCGAGGGTGGAGCGGACAGACCGCGGCGTTGTTGAGATGGTTCGACGAGCACGAGCCGTCGATGCTGCCCAGGGTGCATCGCGTCCTTGCCTGCAAGGACTTCATCAGGTCTCGATTGTGCGGGGACATGTCCACCGATCACACCGATGCCGGGCTGACCGGCTTGTGCGACATCGAGCGAAATTCATGGTCGGAGGACGCACTCGACTTGCTCGGACTCTCGCAGTGGCGCGCCGTGTTGCCGAGTATCGGGCCGGGCGCAGAGAAGGTCGGCGTGGTCACCGCCGTGGCCGCCGAACTGACCGGATTCGCGGTGGGCACCCCTGTAATTCGGGGAGTGGTCGACGTCGCCGCGTGCGCTGTCGCCTCACGGGTGCTCGACAGGAGCCACATGTCCGTTGTCGCAGGAACATTCGGAATCGATCAAACGCTGCATCGACGCCCCAGAACCAGCAGGCCCCCGTTGCTCCAGTGCCGGTACGTCACGGGGGAGGTGTATCTCGCGAGCGAAGGCGGGATCACGTCGGCGAGCAACCTCGAATGGTGTTGTCGCTCGCTGTTCGGCGGACCGGCAGACGACGCCAGGAGCCGAGGGGGAGACCTCTATCGGATGTGCGACGAGGCCGTGACTCGCGCGTATGCCCGAGATCGATTGGGCGACATGATGTTCTTCCCGTATCTGTTCGGTGGACCCGGGGGCGCGCCGGCCGGTCTGCTCGGGGCGGTTGCCGAGGACGGGTTCGACGAGGCGGCGCTGGCTGTGTACGAGGGAATCGCCTACGCGCACAGAGCGGATATCGAGTCGCTCCTCGAGGGCGAGGACGCAGCTCGGCCGGGCGTCGTCCGGATGTCGGGGGGTGCCTCGCTCAGCCCGATCTGGCCGCAGATATTCGCCGACGTTCTCGGACTGCGCGTGGACGTCGCCGACCGAGGGGAAATCGGGGTCCGTGGCGCTGCGATCACAGCTGCGGTGGGAATCGGGATGTTTCCGGAATTCGCCTCCGCTGCATCGGCATTCACGCCTACGCTGCGATCCTACGAACCCGATCCGCAGCAGGTGGCGGTGATGGCTGTTCGATACGCGCGCCATCGTGCAACGACCACGGCACTGGCTGCGGTCTGGAGCAGAGGGTATTCGGTCGACGATCGCTATTGCGCCCGGTCCGTCGTAGCAGCGGATGCCTGACCGCCCTGTTCGATGTCGTCGACGGAGATGCACTCGACGCCGCTGTCGCGATACTGCCGCAGGAGTGCGGGATCGAGGCCGGGCTCGACCGCAAGCGTGGTGATCGCCGAGAGCGGAGCGACCTGGAATGCGCCGGAATAGCCCAGCTTGTCGCTGGTGCACAGGACGATCGATCGGTGGGCCCCCTCGATCATCGCACGTTTGATCTGTGCTTCCTCGTACTCGAAATGAGTGACACCGGAGTCGACGTTGATACCCAGAATGCCGAGGATCGCGACATCGGCATTGATCGACTCGTAGGTCTTGAGAGTCTGCGCGCCCACTGTCACCATGGCGTTCTTCAGGAGGCGACCCCCGACCACGACGACCTCGCAGTGGGGATGTTCCGCGAGGTTCACCGCGGTGGACGGGCTGTGTGTGACGAACGTTGCGCGAAGTTGGGGGTCGAGCTGCTTCGTCACCTCGATTGCCGTCGTACCGCCGTCGATGAGAATCACCTGGCCGTCCTGTAGCAGGCTTGCGGCAGCACGGGCGACGAGCGACTTGGCCGACGCCTCCTGGCCTCGCCGATCCCGGTAGTCCTGGCGCAACGTGGACACCACCAGCGCTCCGCCGTGCACACGCTTCAATTTTCCTTCCGCTCCGAGCTCGTCCAGATCCCGGCGAATGGTGTCCTCGGAGACGTCGAACGTGACGGCGAGTTCGGAAGACAGAATCTTGCCCGTCGTGCGCAGTAGCTCGAGGATTCGGAAGTGCCGCTCGGGCTTGAGGAGTGTGGCCACCAGGGCATCGTATCCGTCGACCGCGGTCGTAGACTCGGATCGATGAGTGCTTCTAGCGTGACCCTGGACGACGTCGCCCACGCACATCGACTTCTACGTGAACGTAATCCGCTGGTTCAGTGTCTGACCAACACCGTGTCGGTGCAGTTCGTCGCGAACGCGCTGTTGGCCGCGGGTGCCGCTCCGGCGATGGTGGACAACCCCGAGGAAGCGGCCGGCTTCGCCGAGATCGCCGACGCGGTCCTGGTCAATCTCGGGACTCCGACGGCCGCGCAGGTCGAAAGCGCTCACCTGGCGTCGGCCGCAGCGAGGGCAGCGGGGAAGCCGTGGGTTCTCGATCCGGTGGGAGCAGGTGGTCTGCCGTGGCGCACCCAGGTGGCCGTCGAGCTACTTGCCAACCGGCCCAGCGTCATTCGCGCCAATGCGTCGGAGATCATGGGGCTGGCAGGTGCGGACGGCGGATCGCGAGGAGTGGATTCGTCTGCGCAGGTGGCGGATTCGGTCGATGCGGCGAGATCTTTGTTGGATCGAGCGGACGTGGTGGCGGCATCGGGGGAGACCGATCACATTCTCGGCCCGGATGTCATGGTGAAGGTCGGCGGCGGAAGTGCACTGCTGCAGCGGGTTACCGCGACCGGATGTGCGCTCGGTGCGCTGACGGCTGCCTACTGCGCGGTGTCACCGAGTGCTTTGATCGGTGCCGTCGCGGCGCACGCGCATGTCGCGGTGGCGTCGGAGATCGCTGCGCGGTCGACATTGCGGCCGGGGTCCTTCGCCGCCGCGTTCCTCGACGGCCTCGACACGGTCGACGAGTCAGCACTACGTGAATTGGTTCGGCTCGACTGACGGGTGCAACTCGCGCTCCACTCTGCCGCACTATCCGCCGGAAATGTCGCGAAATGTGCGCGTAGTGGTGCGAAAATTGCAGACCGCCTGGATGTAACGGCACCTTGACCGAAACGTGATGTAACGGAACACGTTTGCGAGCGGACATACCTGGCGTCGGGCAAATCGAACCAGGTGGTCTTCATGAAACGACTTCTCCTCGTCATCATCAGTGCGTTCGCTCTCGTCGCGTGCGGGAACTCGAACGAACCGGGCGCAGCGCCGGCCACCACCGCGCCTACTACAGCGCCCCCGGCGAGCACCCAGCCCCAGGCCGCCCAGCCGCAGCCCGAGGCGAGCCGGCCGACAGTCGACACCGGGGCAGTGGCGCCCGACGGCCCGATCGACTGGAATACCGAGGAACTCCCCGAGAACAACTCCCTGCCCGACGCCGAACAGCATGCACCGGGTTCGGAGTACCCCATTTGCCTGGGGCTGGACTCCACCAGGGTGGTCGACGCAGTCGCGTCCTTGCCGGACTACTTCCCAGGCGAGCCCTGGATCGCAACTCAGATCGGCGACCAGTGCGCCGATTTCACCTGGGTGCGTGCCGATGCCGGTGGCACCGCGTCATCACCGACGCACATTCTGTTCTTCGCAGGTCACAACTACGACTACCTCGGCACCGCGACGCTCGAGCCCACCTCGTTCACCTCGGTGATCGGTCAGACTGCCGACACCGTCACGGTCGACTACCGCTGGCCGGTGGGTGACGACGCGTTCGCCAACCCCACCGGCGGCCCGGTGACGATCGATTACCGCTGGGACGGGACACAGGTCACCATGATCGGCACCCTCCCGCCCGAGGTCACCGGCTAGATCGAGACGGACGATTCCTCGGGAAGCTCGCGGATTTCGGCGTCGGACATCTCCTTGAAGCGGCCGTAGTAGACGCCCCTGGCCTGCTCCGCGACGATGGCCTGGTGGATGGGGAATGCCATCCTGGGGTTCACTGCTCGCAGGAATTCGACGGTCTCGGAGAGCTTCGACCACGGCGCGGCAGCGGGGAGCGCGAGAACCTCGACCTGCTGCTCGGGGACGAACAGCGAGTCGCCCGGGTGGAACAGCTGGCCCGGATTCTCCGGAGTGCCGAGCAGGTAACCGGTGTTGTCGATCTCCGGCAGTTCGGGATGGATGACGGCATGGGTGCCGCCGACGCCGGTGACCGTGATGCCGCCGACCGTGAAGGCCTGACCCGCGGGAGCCGGAGTCCACTGGCCGCCGAGTTGGCCTGCGGTCATCGGATCGGCATGCAGTGCCGCACGCGGATTCGCCTCGACCAGAGCGGGAAGTCGCTGAAGATCGACGTGATCCGGGTGCTGATGGGTGACGAGGATCGCGTCGAGTCCGGTGATGCCCTCGAACCCGTGAGAGAACGTGCCGGGATCGAACAGCACGGTGGTGCCGTTGAGTTCGACGAGAACGCAGGAATGTCCGAAGTGTGTCAGCCGCATGGTCCCCACAGTAAGCGCGGTTTCGCGCCTCCCGCCAGGGCTGCGTAGACTCCCACCTGCCGGTAACCAGCCGTACGTATTTCAAGGAGCGCTTTCGTGGCCCGAGTCGTTGTCGATGTCATGCCCAAGACCGAGATTCTCGATCCGCAGGGTCAGGCGATCGCCGGTGCACTGGGCCGTCTTGGCATCTCCGGTGTGTCCGACGTCCGCCAGGGCAAGCGTTTCGAACTCGAGGTCGACGACACGGTCGACGACGCCGAGCTCGAGAAGATCGCGGAATCGCTGCTGGCCAACACCGTCATCGAGGACTGGACAGTCACTCGCGTGTCGGTAGAGCCCGCCGCATGAGCGCCCGCGTAGGAGTCATCACCTTCCCCGGGACTCTCGACGACGTCGACGCCTCTCGTGCGGTCACCCTCGCCGGAGGAGAAGCCGTCAGCCTGTGGCATGCCGATGCCGATCTGAAGAACGTCGACGCCATCGTCGTCCCCGGCGGATTCTCCTACGGCGACTACCTCCGCGCCGGAGCGATCGCCCGCTTCGCCCCCGTGATGGAGTCCGTCGTCAAGGCCGCCGAGGGCGGTATGCCGGTTCTCGGTATCTGCAACGGATTCCAGGTTCTGTGCGAAGTGGGCCTGCTCCCCGGCGCGCTGACTCGCAACGAAGGGCTGCACTTCGTCTGCCGCGATCAGTGGCTGGCAGTGGAGAACACCGACACCGCGTGGTCGTCGCGTTACGAGCCCGGTGCTGAGATTCTGATTCCGGTCAAGAATGCCGAGGGTCGATTCCAGGCACCGCAGAACGTGCTCGACGAGCTCGAGGGTGAGGGCCGGGTGGTCTTCCGTTACAGCGGAAGCAACCCGAACGGATCACAGCGCGGGATCGCCGGGATCTCCTCGGCCAACGGTCGAGTCGTCGGTTTGATGCCCCACCCCGAACACGCCACCGAGCCGCTCACCGGACCGAGCGACGACGGCCTCGGCATCTTCTATTCGGCACTGGACACGATCGTCAACGCCTGACTCGAACGTGTCGGTGGTCGCGGTTACTGTGCCGCCATGACACTGAACTTGGCGATGATCACGTTCGACACGACCGACCCGGGACCGCTCGCCCGCTGGTGGGCCGCGCAGGCGGACGGAACGATCGTGGAGGAGAACGACGGCTGGTTCTACGTCGTCGAACTCGCGTCGGCACCGTATCGAATGGCCTTCCAGAAGATCGACGACCCGACGCCAGGCAAGAATCGCGTCCACCTCGACATGACCACCGGTGACCTCGACGCTGAGGTCACGCGGCTCGTCGAGGCGGGTGCAAGCGAAATTGCGCAGCACACCATGGGCGACTTTCGCTGGGTGACACTGACCGATCCCGACGGCAACTCGTTCTGCGTGTCCGGTTCGCACTGAGCGGCGGATGCCCGCCCAAGCTTGGATGACGCTCGTGGTCGGCTGGGACGTCTTTGCGATGCTGCTGCGGGACGGCCCACCACCCCGCCGCCCGAACAGCGGGTCTACCGGCACGTGACCGCGGTCAGGCCGCGGCCGCCGGCAGCTCAGCCAAGGTAGCGGCGAAAACTCCCGTGGGCCCGCCCGATACGTCGCAGTACTCGCCGTCCCGCCAGAAGAACACCGAGCGTGACAGTGGGCTAGGCGTGTCACGAGTGAACATATCTGCCAGCTCGGCGAGCTCGGCTGCTGCCGCGAGCGCCACGTCGGCGTTGCGAGGCCGGTGAAAAATGAACTCGTAGGCATTGGGAACGACGAACAATACGCCGTACAGACATTCGCCGAGGTGCGCGGAGATCAGCGTGGTCATATCGGCGACCTTCGACGCGAGGTAGATCGAATCACCGCTGAGGACCTCGATGTCGACGCTGTTTCTGCTGAGAACTCGGCCGTCCTCGAATTTCAGCGCTGCGGTGTTCCTTCGGCCGGCGGCCCAGGCGGCGTCCAGGTCTCGGCCGACAAGATGCCGATCTGCCAGTGTCACAGCGCGATTCGGAGAAGACAGGTTCAGCACCCGTCGCGGTGCGCCCGGCACGTCGAGTAGCGGGACGGAATACTCGTACTCGCACTCACCCATAGCCGCCAGGGCGGACGGAGCGATGACGCGCTCGCGCAGCCTCGAGTAGAACTCGTCGTCCGACAATCCGGTGAAGAACGTGGGATCCGCCTCGCGCATCATCTCGATCATGAGGTCGACATAGCCGGCGATGATGCCGTCCCACGCCGATCGACTCACCCCGGAGCACCGGGCGAACACATTGTTCAGTGACATGCGAACGCCCGAGCCCACCGCCAACGTCGTCGCATCCTCGCGGTGAACCACCACCCCACGCTTGCGAAATGCTTCGATCGTCTTCATCCGCACGATGGCGAATGTGGTCGCATGAACTGCGCCGTAATCAGGCAGAGAATGAAATTTCATGAAGTCGTCCCCCCGGTCGGTGTGTGCTCTCGAGGTGTTCGACGCGGCGGCTGCCACAATGGTTCCCATGTCGACTCACGCCTCCGCAACCGGTCTCTGCAACTTCGTCGACGTCTCTCCGTCACCGTTCCACGTGTGCCGGACAGTCTCCGTCCAACTCGACGACGCAGGATTCGTACGGCTCGACGAGACCGATACCTGGCCTACGGAAGCAGGCCGCTACTACCTGATCCGCGGCGGATCACTGGTTGCCTGGAGTACCGAGCGCAGTAGTTCGGGTCGTTCCGCAGGCTCCACTCCTGATGGCCCGTTCCGTATCGTCGGCGGACACACCGACAGCCCCAACCTCCGCGTGAAGCAACATCCCGATCTGCAATCCGCGGGCTGGCAGATGGTGGGCCTCGAACCGTACGGCGGTGCCTGGCTCAACTCGTGGCTCGATCGCGATCTGGGCATTTCCGGCCGGCTGAGTGTGCGCGACGGAAACGCGGTGCGCGAAGTTCTGGTGAAGGTCGACGAGCCCATTCTGCGAGTCCCGCAGCTCGCTATCCACCTTTCCGAGGATCGCAAGGGCGTCACCCTCGATCCGCAGCGACACGTCAATGCCATTTGGGGCGTGGGCAATTCGCCACAATCGTTCATCGCATACGTAGCGGAGCGAGAAGGCGTCGACCCGCATTCGGTACTGGGTTGGGAGTTGATGACGCACGATCTGGCTCCCAGTGCCGTTGTGGGTGTCGAGTCCGAACTGGTCAGCGCGCCACGTCTGGACAATCAGGGCACCTGCTACGCCGGGACTCAGGCTTTGCTTGCCGCAGTGGACAATCCGACCGCTGTCACGCCGGTGCTGGCCCTGTTCGACCACGAGGAAGTCGGCAGTATGTCCGACCGCGGCGCGTTCTCGGATCTGCTGAACACCGTGCTCGAGCGCATCGTGCTCGGACGCGGCGGCGGCCGTGAGGAATTCCTGCGCACGATGGCCGGATCCATCTGTGCCTCGGGCGATATGGCGCACGCGACGCATCCCAACTACCCGGACCGGCACGAGCCCGCGCATCGCATCGAACTCGGTGGGGGACCGGTGCTCAAGGTCAACCAGAACCTGCGTTATGCAACGGATTCCGCGGGTGCCGGTGCCTTCGCGCTCGCCTGCGATCAGGCCGGAGTTCCTCTGCAGCGCTACGTACATCGAGCCGATCTGCCCTGCGGCTCGACCATCGGACCCATCACTGCGTCGCGCACCGGCCTGTCCACGGTGGACGTCGGCGCAGCGCAGCTGGCCATGCACTCGTCGCGAGAGTTGATGGGAGCCAGTGACGTGAAGTCCTACGCCGACGCGTTGGCGGCATTCCTGGCCCCAGTCTGAGACCGTTCGGCGGTCGCAAATGCGCGCGCATTCGTCAGGTGCTCGCGGATTGGTGACCTGAGCTGGGGCGATTTCGCGCGCGTGTGGCAAACGCGCGCGCATTTGCGGGGGTCGGGTGTGGGGGGTAGGCGGCGGAGGTGAGTCAGCGACCCGGTGAACCAGAACCAGCAACCCAGTGAATAGGAATCAGCAACCCAGTGAACCGGCAACCCGCGTCTCGGCTAGATCGGGCTCAGTTGCAGGCATGCATCGGCTGCGAGCCAGAACAACTGTTCGCGCACTGTCGTGGCCTTGGTCCAGCCGCGGTGGTCCCAGTCGGCGGCGAGGGAGTCACCCGCGTACAGCAGTTGCGCGAATCGCACTCCGCGGAATCGGGCGACGGCGCAGAAGGCCGAGGCTTCCATGTCGACGGTTCGGCAGCCTTCGTCGACGCGGCGGGAAACGCGCGCACGGGTCTCGCGGTAAAGCGCATCGGTGGTCCACGAGCGGCCGGTGACGAAGTCGACTCCGGCGTCTGTGAGCACGGATTGCAGCACGGCAACTCCTGCGGGATCGGCGTCGACGATCCGGCCCGGCGGTAGGTAGTGGAACGAGGTGCCCTCGTCACGCAGGGCGCTGTCGACCACCATCACGTGTCCCATGCCCAGGTCGTCGGACAGTGCCCCCGCGCCGCCGACGGCCACGAACTGGGTGCATCCCATCGCGATGGCCTCTTCGAGGAACAGCGCTGCCAGCGGAGCGCCGACGCCGGGGTGGAAGACAGCAAGTTTCTCCCCGTTCCGTTCGATCTCGTAGACGGGATGTTCGCCGTGCTCGGAGCGCATGATCGAGACGACTCGGGCGTCGCCTTTCGCGCAGATGCTCTCGATCACCTCGGAGAAGAAACAGACGACGGCTTTCGGCGGTACGTCGACTCCCTTGGCCACCATCGACGGGTCGATGACGCCCGATTCGTCCAGATCGTTCTCGGTCAGCGCGATGTCCATCAGGTGATGTTCGCACGACCGAAGAGTGACCCCGCACGACCGATGCCGTACATGTCGCACGGTCCCGATAGACTCTCCCTGGCATTTCGCTCCATCGAAGGGACCTATTCCTCGTGTCCGCTAGCTCTGTACCCACAGACACTGTCTCCAACGCCGTCGCCACCCCCGACGTAGCGCAGCCGTACAAGGAACTCGGACTCAAGGACGACGAATACGTCCGCATCAAGGAAATCCTCGGCCGTCGGCCCACCGACGCCGAGTTGGCGATGTATTCCGTCATGTGGAGCGAGCACTGCTCGTACAAGTCCTCGAAGGTGCACCTGAAGTACTTCGGTGAGACCACCACCGACGAGATGCGCAAGCCCATGCTCGCCGGTATCGGTGAGAACGCGGGCGTCGTCGACGTCGGCGACGGCTGGGCCGTCACGTTCAAGGTCGAGAGCCACAATCACCCGTCGTACGTCGAGCCCTATCAGGGTGCGGCGACGGGCGTCGGCGGCATCGTCCGCGACATCATGGCCATGGGCGCTCGCCCGATCGCCGTCATGGACCAGCTGCGATTCGGTGCTGCCGATGCACCCGATACGCGCCGCGTCCTGAGTGGCATCGTCGCAGGCGTCGGTGGCTACGGAAACTCCCTCGGCCTCCCCAACATCGGCGGCGAGACGGTGTTCGACGCCTCCTACGCCGGTAACCCGCTGCTCAATGCTCTGTGTGCCGGTGTCATGCGCGTCGAGGACATGCATCTCGCGTTCGCGTCGGGCCTGGGCAACAAGATCATTCTGTTCGGCGCACGCACCGGTCTCGACGGCATCGGCGGCGTGTCCGTGCTCGCGTCGGAGACCTTCGACGGCGACGAGACCGGCGGGGGCCGCAAGAAGCTTCCGGCAGTCCAGGTCGGCGATCCGTTCACCGAGAAGGTGCTCATCGAGGCCTGCCTCGAGCTGTACTCCAACAAGCTCGTCGTCGGCATCCAGGACCTCGGCGGTGCCGGGTTGTCCTGTGCCACTTCGGAACTCGCGTCAGCGGGCAGTGGCGGTATGCACATCGAGCTGGAGAAGGTGCCGATGCGCGCCACCGGCATGACGCCCGCCGAGGTGCTCTCGAGCGAATCCCAGGAGCGCATGTGCGCCGTGGTGACTCCCGACAACGTCGACGCGTTCATGGCCGTCTGCAAGAAGTGGGACGTTCTGGCCACGGTGATCGGTGAGGTCACCGACGGTGAACATCTGCAGATCACCTGGCACGGCGAGACGGTCGTCGACGTTCCGCCGAAGACCGTCGCGCACGAGGGCCCGGTGTACAACCGTCCCGTGCAGCGGCCCGCTACCCAGGACGATCTGGTCGCGAACACGACTGCGTCGCTGCAGCGTCCAGAAACCGGGGACGAGCTGAAGGCGACGTTGCTGAAGATGATCGGCTCGCCGCAGTTGTGCAGCCGACGCTTCATCACCGAGCAGTACGACCGCTACGTGCGCGGCAACACCGTCCTCGCCGAGCACGCCGACGCAGGCGTCATCCGCATCGACGAGAAGACCGGTCGCGGAATCGCTTTGGCCACCGACGCGTCGGGTCGCTACACCGCACTCGATCCGTATCGGGGTGCGCAGTTGGCGTTGGCCGAGGCGTTCCGCAACGTCGCCGTCACCGGTGCGACCCCGAAGGCCGTCACCAACTGCCTGAACTTCGGCTCACCCGAGGACCCGGGCGTCATGTGGCAGTTCGAGCAGGCCGTGCGCGGATTGGCGGACGGCTGCGTCACCCTCGGCATTCCCGTGACCGGCGGCAACGTCAGCTTCTACAACCAGACCGGTGCCGAGCCGATCCTCCCGACACCCGTCGTCGGTGTACTCGGCGTCATCGACGACGTGCATCGCCGCATCCCCACCGGCCTCGGACTCGAGCCCGGCGAGACGCTGATCCTGCTCGGCGAGACCTATGACGAGTTCGACGGGTCCATTTGGGCTCAGGTCGAGCACGATCACCTCGGCGGCGTGCCACCCAAGGTCGATCTCGCCCGCGAGCAACTGCTGGCAGACATTCTGCTCTCGTCCTCGCGCGACGGATTGGTCTCTGCGGCACACGATCTGTCCGAGGGCGGCCTCGCTCAGGCCGTCGTCGAAGCCGCTCTGGCCGGTGAAACCGGTTGCCGCATCATCCTTCCCGAGGGTGCCGATCCGTTCGTGACACTGTTCTCCGAGTCCTCGGGCCGCGTACTGGTCGCGGTACCGCGCACGGAAGAAACTCGCTTCACCGGCATGTGCACCGCCCGCGGTCTGCCGTGGGCGCGCATCGGCGTCGTCGACGAGGGTTCGGATTCGATCGAGGTGCAAGGGCAGTTCTCCGTCCCGATGACGGAGCTGCGCGAGACGTTCGAGAGCACTCTTCCCAGACTCTTCGGCTGACCGAGGTGGGGGGACGCACATCGGAGCAGCGCCACGACGAGGTCGACGCGACACTCGAGCAGGACCAGCATCATCGGTACCACCTGCCCTCGGTCGAGTTCGTCGTCCCCTCACCCGCCAAGCATCCGTTCGTCATGTGGGCCTGGGGCCTGCTGCGCCTGGACTTCACCGGAATTGCGTTCAGCGCGTTGTTCTTCTGCTGGTCGTTGACTCCGTCTCTGCTCCCTCGTGGATGGCTGTTCCAGGGCATCATCGGCGGTATCAACGCGGCCATCGGTTACGCATTCGGCGTCGCGGTGGGGTGGGCCGTCACTCGGTGGTGGCTCTCGTCCCGATCGTGGTGGCCGTTGCCGCGCAAGGTCGAGCTGGCCGTCAAGGCTGCCGTTCCTGTCCTCGCGATCGCGGCGTCGATGATCATGCTGGCGATCTCGGCGGAATGGCAGCGTGAGCTGGCCGCTCTGATGGACGCGGAGGGAACCACCACGACGGGGTATTTCCGCACCGGCGCGCTCAGCATCGCCATTGCGGCCCTGTTGATCTCGGTGTGGCGGGTGTTGCGTGACTTCGTTCGTCTGCTCGCCCGTCAGATCAACCGCGTCGTGAAGATGCCGCGCGAAGTGGCCAATGCGCTCGGGGTCGTCGTCCTCGTCGTGTTGTCCGTCGCCCTGGTTCAGGGTGTCCTGCTGCGCGCGGTCTCCGAGGTCACCAACTCCGTGTTCAGTCTGCAGAACGACGAAACCCGGGACGGCGCAGAACAACCCGTCGCCGACGAACGCTCCGGCAGCCCGAACTCGTTGGCGCCATGGGACACCCTCGGATTCGAGGGTCGCAACTTCGTCTCCAGCGGACTACGGGCCGACGAGATGGAGCGGGCAACGGGCCGCCCCAGCCTCGAACCGATCCGGGCATACGCAGGCCTGGAAACGGCAGAGACCCAGGACGAGCGACTGAACATCGTGGTCGCCGAACTCGAACGCACCGGGGCATTCCAGCGCGCGGCTCTCGTCGTCGTCCCGACCACCGGAACCGGATGGGTCAATCCCACCGCCATCGAAGCCGAAGAGCTCATGTTCGACGGCGATGTCGCCACCGTCGCATCCCAGTACTCGTACCTGCCGAGTTGGATCTCCTTCATCGCGGAGGGAGACAAGGCCGCGCAGGCAGGCAGAGCTCTGATCGACAAGGTGCACGACCGCTGGCTGGAGGAACCGGAGGCCACGCGCCCGAAGTTCTACGTCTACGGCGAGAGCCTCGGTACCCAGGCGGGTGAAGGAGCGTTCGACGGTCTGGCCGACATCCGGGCCACCACCGACGGCGTCCTGTGGGTTGGACCGCCGAACAACAACCGCATCTGGAGTCAGTTCGTCAGCCGACGCGACCCGGGAAGCCCGGAGGTGCGGCCGGTCTACTCCGAGGGACTGACGGTCCGATTCGCCGACAACTCGTCGGGTATCCCGCCAGAGGATCAGCCCTGGTACGAGCCGCGGATCCTCTACGTCCAGCACGCGTCGGATCCGGTGGTCTGGTGGTCACCCGACCTGCTGTTCGAGCGTCCCGACTGGCTGTCCGAGCCACCGGGGCCGGACCGGCTGCCGAGCATGCGATGGTTCCCGGTCGTGACCTTCTGGCAGGTGGCCGCCGATCTGACCAACGCCGCGGGCGTTCCCGACGGACACGGCCACAACTACGGAACCCTCGTGCTCGACGGCTGGGTGGCCGTCGCCGCGCCCGAGGGGTGGACCGACCGCGACACCGAACGAGTCCGCGGAGTCATGGAGCAGTTCGCCGGCCGAGACGGTCCCGAGAAGTGAGAACCGCAGTGACGGCCGGAATCGCGACGACGGCGTGGAGCACTTACCTCCTTCCCGCGCTCGGTCTCGATGCCCGTGGACGGGCAGTGGCCAACGCGTCGTTCGCCGTCGGTGTGGCTGCACTGTCTCGAACGAGCGCAGCAGAGCTGGGCCTGCGCAATTTCGCTGCCGGCCTGAAGTGGGGCGCTGCGGCGTCGGCGGTGCCGGTGCTCGGCTCTGCCGTCGTGGCCGCGATTCCCGCGTTGCGACGCCGCGTCCGGCCGTCCGAGGACGAACTGGCCGAGTGGGTCCTGTTTCGCATCCCGGTGGGAACGGTACTGACCGAGGAACTGCTCTTCCGCGGTGTGCTCGACGCCGCGTCGCCCGCTCTGTCGCCGATCTTCTTCGGGCTCTGGCACATTCACCCGGCCCGCGCGGCGGGTGACACCGTGGTCGGAACGGTGGTGGCAACGGCAGCGGCCGGTGTGGTGTTCTCGTGGCTTCGAGCCCGCAGCGGCAGTGTGCTCGCCCCGGCGCTGCTGCACTACTTTCTCAACGCCAGCGGCGCTGTGCTGGCGCATCTCGCAGCGGACGACAGGAGTTAGACGCAGTGCCACCGCACAAGGAAGTCGGCCCCGCCGAGGTACGCGAGGCCGTTCTGGCCGTCGAGCAATGGATCAAGGGTGAGGCGGACAAGCCTGCGCGGGCGCAGATTGCCGCCGCGGTACGCACCACTGCCAGAACTCTCGGCCAGAATGCGCCGGGGTCCTCGGTGGAGGTGCGGGTACCGCCGTTCGTCGCGGTGCAGTGCATCGTGGGGCCGCGTCACACCCGGGGGACACCGCCGAACGTGGTCGAAACCGACGCGCTGACGTGGCTGCAGGTGGTCACCGGAATCCGGGATTTCGCCGAGGCCCTCGCCGACGGTTCGATCGATGCATCGGGCAGTAGAGCGGCCGAAGTGGGTCGCTGGCTGCCACTGTTGTCCATCAGGTGATTCGCTCCAATTCCGGCACTGGTTCACCTACTGGGAATCTCCCGTCCACACGATGCGTTGACTCCGGTCGTGTGCCCGTAGACTCAGGCACGGCCCCCCGCCCCGTCCCCCAAGGGAGCAATGCCCGTGACCAACGCCGATTTGTCGGTCGACAGTCCGAATCTTCTGCTAGGCAAACCCCTCGACGAACCGGAGAACGAGCCGCGCGAGGAGTGCGGTGTGTTCGGAGTGTGGGCACCGGGCGAGGATGTGGCCAAGCTCTCGTACTACGGCCTCTATGCGCTGCAGCACCGTGGCCAGGAGGCTGCCGGCATCGCAGTGTCCGACGGTTCCCAGGTGTTGGTGTTCAAGGATCTCGGTCTCGTCAGCCAGGTGTTCGACGAGCAGACGCTCGGTGCGATGCCCGGGCATGTCGCCATCGGGCACTGCCGCTACTCCACCAGTGGTTCGGTCACGTGGGAGAACGCGCAGCCGATCTTCCGTACCACCACCGCCGGGACCGGTATTGCACTCGGCCACAACGGGAATCTGGTGAACTTCGCCGAGCTCGCCACCAAGGCGCGCGACGCAGGGCTGATCAGCGACCGACTGCAGGGCAACGGCACGTCGGATTCCGACGTGGTGACCGCGCTGCTGGCGCACAAGGCAGCCGACTGCACCATCGAGCAGGCGGCGATGGAACTGCTGCCTCTGCTCAAGGGTGCCTTCTGTCTGACGTTCATGGACGAGCACACCCTCTACGCCGCGCGTGATCCGCACGGCGTTCGACCGTTGTGCCTCGGCCGCCTCGATCGCGGCTGGGTGGTTGCCAGCGAGACTGCGGCACTCGACATCGTCGGTGCCGCGTTCGTCCGCGACATCGAGCCCGGTGAACTGCTCGCGATCGATGCCGACGGTGTTCGGTCCTCACGCTTCGCGGCTCCCGAGCCCAAGGGGTGCGTGTTCGAGTACGTGTATCTCGCTCGTCCCGACAGCGTCATCGGTGGTCGTTCGGTGCACTCGACGCGTGTCGAGATCGGACGTCGTCTCGCGAAGGAACATCCGGCCGAGGGGGACCTGGTCATCCCGGTGCCCGAGAGCGGAACTCCCGCTGCGGTCGGTTTCGCGCAGGGCTCCGGCATCCCCTACGGCCAGGGCTTGATGAAGAACGCCTATGTGGGCCGCACGTTCATTCAGCCGTCGCAGACCATTCGTCAACTCGGCATCCGGCTCAAGCTGAATCCTCTCAAAGAGGTCATACGGGGCAAAAGGCTGGTGGTGGTGGACGATTCGATCGTTCGCGGCAATACCCAGCGCGCCCTGATCAGGATGCTGCGCGAGGCCGGTGCGCTGGAGATTCACGTGCGAATCGCGTCGCCGCCGGTGCGCTGGCCCTGCTTCTACGGCATCGACTTCGCTTCTCCCGCAGAGCTGATCGCCAACGGTGTCGATTCCGAGGACGGAATTCTCGAGGGTGTTCGGCAGGCGATCGGTGCCGATTCGTTGGGGTACATCTCCATCGACGGCATGATCGCGGCCTCCGAGCAGCCTGAATCCCGGTTGTGTGCAGCATGTTTCACAGGCAAGTATCCGATCGATCTGCCGGCCGACAACGCACTCGGCAAGCACGTTCTCGAGGGTCTGCTGGCCTCGGCCGCCGGGCAGCCGGTGGACAACGACGCGAACGTGAGTGCTCTGAGTCGTCCCTGAGCAGGGCGTTCCTGCGAGGGAACAGCAGGGTTTTCTCAATGCCACATATTGGAAACAGTCCGTCGGTACTGTCCTTTCAGTTACATAGGACACACCGATTGGATAGAGGCTTTCAGATGACCCTGTCGCCCGACGACGGACGCATGCAGCGCTACAGCGCGGCATCGAAGACCGCTGCACCCGGTACAGCGGGACGCAAACACGGCAAGAAATTTGCTGCAGTGGCAGCACTGTCGGTACTCGCATTGACTGCGGCAGCCTGCGGCTCGGGCCGCACCGACGAAGCCGGTGGCTCCGGTGAGGGCAGTGGCGACACCATCACCGTCGGCACCACCGACCAGGTGACGTCACTCGACCCGGCGGGCTCGTACGACAACGGCTCGTTCATGGTCATGAACCAGACGTATCCCTTCCTGATGAATTTCGCGCCCGGTAGCTCCGAGCTCGAGCCCGATGTCGCCGAGAGCTGCGATTTCGCCGAGCCGACCGTCTACACGTGCACGCTGAAGGACGATCTGACGTTCGCGAACGGCAACCCGCTGACGAGCGAGAGCGTGAAGTTCTCCTTCGATCGCATCGTCGCCATCAACGATCCCAACGGACCCGCGTCGTTGCTGACGAACCTCGACAGCATCGCGACTCCGGACGAGAAGACCGTCGAGTTCACGCTCAAGGCCGCGAACGATCAGACGTTCCCGCAGATTCTGGCGACACCGGCGGGCCCGATCGTCGACCAGACCGTGTTCCCGGCAGATTCGATTCTCGACGACGACGCCATCGTGGCGGGCACCCCGTTCGCCGGCCCGTACTCCATCGCGAGCTACGCCAAGAACTCCCTCGTCAGCTTCACCGCGAACGGCGACTACAAGGGCATCCTCGGAACCCCGAAGACCTCGTCGATCAACGCGAAGTACTACACCAGCTCCGACAACCTCAAGCTCGACGTGCAGAACAAGGCCATCGACGTCGCATGGCGATCGCTGACCCCGACGGATGTCGAATCGCTCGGCAGCGTCGACGGTCTGACGGTGCACGAGGGACCCGGCGGTGAATCGCGCTACATGGTCTTCAACATGAACACGATGCCCGGTGACACCCCTGATCAGAAGCTGGCCGTGCGCAAGGCAATTGCGGCCTCGGTGGATCGCCAGGCGCTGTCCGACGGCGTCTACAAGGGCACCTACACCCCGCTGTACTCCGTCGTACCCACAGGCCTGGCCGGTGCGAACACCGCGTACGGCGACGTCTACGGCACCACCCCGAACCGCGACGAAGCAGCCGGATTCCTTTCTGCCGCAGGCGTTGCCACCCCGGTGCAGCTCAACTTGCAGTACAACCCGGACCACTACGGTTCGAGCTCGAGCGAGGAATACGCCGCGATCAAGAGCCAGCTCGACGCGACGGGCCTGTTCAACGTGAACCTGCAGTCCACCGAGTGGAGCACGTACACCAAGGAACGCGTCGCCGACGCCTACCCGGTGTACCAGCTGGGCTGGTTCCCGGACTACCCCGACGCCGACAACTACCTGACGCCGTTCTTCGGACCGGACAACTTCCTGCAGTCGCACTTCGAGAGCCCGGCCATCACGTCACTGCTCGATCTCGAGCGCACGACCGCCGACGAGAATGCGCGGATGCAGATCATCGGTCAGATTCAGACCGAGCTCGCGACGAACTACCTGCCGACGCTTCCGTTGTTGGAGGGCAAGCAGATCGCCGTCGCCACCGACGAGATCAGCGGCGTGGACGAGACTCTCGACGCCTCGTTCAAGTTCCGATTCGTCACTCTCGCCAAGGGCTGACCGGCGTGCCCACTACCGACAGCACGACGGTAGAGGGCGAGAAGCAAGCACAGCAGGTGAGCGCGCCGTCACGGTACGGCGCGCTCGCCCGTTATCTCGGGGTCAGATTTCTGCTGATCATTCCGACTGCCTGGATTCTCGTCACCGTCGTGTTCTTTCTGATGCGGGTGATCGGTGATCCGATCACCGCGGCCCTCGGTGGTCGCCTACCTGCCGAACAGATCGCCCAGCGCAAGGCCGAGGCCGGCTACGACCGACCCATTCTGACGCAGTACTGGGAGTACCTGACCGGACTGTTGCGCGGCGATTTCGGCCGCTCCGCCACCGACAACCGCGCGATCAGTGACGTCCTGCTCGTCAACGGTGCTGCCACACTGGAATTGGCGTTCTGGGCACTGTTGGTCGCCTTCGCGGTCGGCATCCCGCTCGGATTCTTCGCCGCCACCCATCGGGACCGATTCGGCGACGCCTCACTGCGGATCTTCGCGATCCTGGCGTACGCGGCTCCGGTGTTCTTCGTCGGCATGTTGCTCAAGCTGCTGTTCGCAGTCAAGCTCGGCTGGCTGCCCGTCGCCGGTCGTGCCAGCACCAATGTGGAACTGGCACTGCAGAACGTCTCGCCCAAGACCAACATTCTGATCGTCGACTCGTTCCTGTACGGCGAGCCGAGCTACATCGTGGACGTGCTCGAGCATGCCGTGCTGCCCGCACTCGCCCTGGGTCTGTTGACGGCCGGAGTGTTCCTGAGGCTGGTGCGCGTCAACCTGATTCAGACGTTGCAGGCACCGTTCGTCGACGCTGCGCGCGCTCGCGGATTGAGCGAGGGCACGGTGACGCGACGACATGCGTTCCGCAACGCTATGATTCCCATCGTCACCGTCATCGGCCTGCAGATCGCCGTACTCCTGGGCGGTGCGGTACTGACCGAGACGACCTTCGAGTGGCAGGGCCTGGGCTACGAACTCGCCCGGTACCTCCAGCAACGCGATTTCGTTGCGGTGCAGGGCATCGTGACGTTCCTGGCCGTCGTGGTCGCCGTCGTCAGCTTCGTCACCGACGCGATCGTCGCACTCATCGACCCGAGAGTGAGGTTCTGATGAGCACCGAAGTCGTGCTGTCCGACGTCCCTCCCACCCGTCCGCACCGTCGAGGATTTCCCGGCGTCGCATTCGTCAAGTCCACGTCGGGGTTGCAACGCGTCACCTTGATCGTCGGGTTGGCGCTGATGGTGGCGTTCGTGATCGCCGCAGTGTTCGCCCCGCTTCTCGCGCCGTACGGGTTCTCGCAGACCAGCGACGCCGGGCAGGATTTCGCCCGACAGGCAGCCCCGTCCGCGCAGCACTGGTTCGGCACCTCGGTTCGCGGTGAGGACGTGTTCTCGCGCGTGATCTACGGTGCCCGAACGGCATTGATGGTGATCGCGTCGTCGTTGATTCTCTCGCTCATCATCGGTGTTCCGCTCGGCCTCGCCTCGGGCTACATCGGCCGTTGGTTCGACCGCGTGCTCGTGCTGTTCATGGACGCGATGTACGCGTTCCCCTCGCTGCTTCTCGCGGTGGTCATCTCGATCGTCGTCGCAGGCGGCCAGTCGTCGAGCTTCGGTGGCATCGCATCCGCAGCCATCGCCATCACGGCCATCTTCGTCCCGCAGTACTTCCGCGTCGTGCGCAACGCCACGGTGGCGGTCAAGACCGAACCGTACGTCGACGCCGCCCGGGTCACCGGTGCCGGCACTCCGCGAATCCTGTTCCGCCACATCCTCGCCAATGTGGTGCAGACACTGCCGGTCATCATCACCCTCAACGGTGCCGAGGCCATCCTGACCCTCGCCGGACTCGGTTTCCTCGGATTCGGCATCGAGCCCACCTCCGCCTCGGAGTGGGGATACGACATCAACAAGGCGCTGCCCGATATCTCCAACGGCATCTGGTGGACGTCGGTGTTCCCTGGCCTGGGCATCGTGTTGGTGGTGCTCGGCCTGACCATGGTGGGCGAAAGCGCAAGCGAGACACTCAATCCGCTGCTGCGTACCCGCAAGAAGTTCAAGAAGGCGGTGAAGGTATGACATCGAGTGTTGCAACTCCACGCGAGTCCGCATTGTCGGTGAAGTCGTTGTCCGTCACGTTCCTCACCGACGCCGGCGAAGTCGATGCCGTCACCGAGGTCTCGTTCGAGGTGTTCCCCGGCGAAGTACTGGCCGTGGTGGGGGAGTCCGGATCGGGCAAGTCCGTCAGCGTCCGATCCGCCATCGGCCTGCTCCCCGACACCGCACGCGTCGAAGGACACGTGGTACTCGGTGGCCAGGACGTGACGACGCTGAGCAACAAGGCGTGGGCGCAGTTGCGCGGCAACAAGATTTCGATGGTGTTCCAGGAACCGGGCAGCGCCCTCGATCCGCTGTTCACCATCGGCTATCAAATAGTGGAGGCGCTGCGGGCGCACACACGCGCCAGGAGTGGAGCCGGCGGAACGACCCGAAGTGACGACGGTAAGCGAATGTCGGCGAAGGATGCCAAGATTCGGGCCGTCGAGCTGTTGACGATGGTGGGTCTGCCCAATCCCGAGCAGCGCTTCTCGTACTACCCGCACGAGCTCTCGGGTGGGCAGAAGCAACGCGTCATGATCGCGATCGCCATCTCGTGCGAGGCGAAGGTCATCATCGCCGACGAGCCGACCACCGCTCTCGACGTCACGGTGCAGGCCGAAATCCTGGACCTGCTCCGTGATCTCAAGGATCGGCTCGGCTGCGCCATCGTGCTCATCACCCACAGCATGGGCGTCGTGTCCGACCTGGCCGACCGCGTCGTCGTCATGCAGAACGGCCGCGTCGTCGAGGAAGCTCCGGTGGCGCAACTCTTCGACGCACCCGCCGACGACTACACCAAGAAGCTGCTGGCCGCGGTGCCGACCCTCGCCGCCGTGGAGTCCGACAAGACGGTAGACACCTCGGGAGAACCGGTACTCGACGTCTCGCGTTTGGTGGTGCAGTTCTCCGGCGGCGTCGGCTCACCTGCGTTCCGGGCGGTCGACGACGTCTCGCTCACCATCCACCGCGGCGAAACCCTGGGGCTGGTGGGCGAATCCGGCTCGGGCAAGTCCACGATCGGCAGATGTGTTGCAGCACTGCAGAAGCCGACCAGCGGCAGCGTGACGGTGATGGGGCAGAACATCGCAGGCGTGAGCGAACGCAAGCTGAAGCCGTTACGTAAGCGATTCGGCTTCGTCTTCCAGGACCCGTCCGCATCACTGAACCCCCGACTGACCGTCGGGCAATGCATCGCCGAACCGATGATCGTGCACAAGTACGGCTCAAAGGACGCGATCGCGGCGAGGACGACCGAGTTGCTCGACGCCGTGCAACTGCCGTCGGGCACCGACAAGCGCTACCCCCACGAGCTCTCCGGTGGGCAGCGGCAACGCGTCAGCCTGGCGCGGGCACTGGTGCTGGGACCTGATCTGGTGGTCGCGGACGAGCCGACCAGCGCTCTGGACGTGTCGGTGCAGGCAGCCGTGCTCGATCTGTTCGAGGCACTGCAGCAGGAATTCGGCTTCGCCTGCCTGTTCATCAGTCACGACCTCGCGGTGGTCGACCGCGTCGCGCATCGCGTGGTGGTGCTGCGCAACGGGGCAATCGTGGAAGAGGGAACACCGTGGAAGATCCTGCGATCGCCGGAGGCCGACTACACCAAGAAGCTGTTGGCGGCGATCCCGGGCAAGCGCCTGCACACGTGAATTCTTCTCGCCACCGGGCACTCCGGTACCGTTAGGGCGCTATCTGTGCCGTCACGGGCGCTCACATGATCGAGTACACAGGCTGGAGCCGAATGACCGAGGAATCCCAACCCACGAGCGCAACTCACTCGGGCGGTGCCTCCTACGCGGCGGCCGGGGTCGACATCGCCGCAGGAGATCGAGCAGTGCAACTGTTCGCGCCGCTCGCCAAGAAGGCCAGCAGGCCCGAGGTCATGGGCGGTCTCGGCGGTTTCGCCGGCCTCTTCGCGCTCAAGGGCGACTACCGCGAGCCCGTCCTGGCCGCCTCGACCGACGGCGTCGGCACCAAGGTGGCCGTGGCGCAGGCGCTCGGCAAGCACGACACCCTGGGCCTCGACCTGGTCGCAATGGTCGTCGACGACCTCGTCGTCTGTGGTGCCGAGCCACTGTTCCTGCAGGATTACATCGCCGTGGGCCGAGTGGTTCCCGAGCAGGTCGCGGAACTGGTCAAGGGCATCGCAGAAGGCTGCATCATCGCCGGCTGCGCACTGCTCGGCGGCGAGACGGCCGAGCATCCGGGACTGATGGCCGACGGCGATTACGACCTCTCGGCCACCGGCATCGGCGTCGTAGAGGCTGATTCGATCCTCGGACCCGAGCGGGTGCGTCCCGGTGACGTCGTCATCGGCATGGGATCGTCGGGTCTGCACTCCAACGGCTACTCCCTCGCGCGCAAGGTGCTGCTGGAGATCAACCACATGGATCTCGGCGGACACGTCGAGGAGTTCGGCCGCACCCTCGGCGAGGAGCTGCTCGAACCGACCAAGATCTACGCCAAGGACTGCCTCGCGCTCGCGGCCGAAACCGACGTGCGCACGTTCTGCCACGTCACCGGCGGCGGATTGGCGAACAACCTCTCACGGGTGATGCCCGAGGGCCTGGTCGCCGAACTCGACCGCACCACGTGGAGCCCTGCCCCGATCTTCTCGCTGATCGCTCAGCGCGGACGCGTCGAGCGGGCCGAGATGGAGCAGACGTTCAACATGGGAGTCGGCATGGTCGCCATCGTGGCACCCGAGGACGTCGACCGCGCACTCGCCGTGCTGACCGCACGCCACATCGACTGCTGGACGCTGGGTACGGTGAAGAAGGCGACCGGTAAGGACGTCGCCGACGAGCGTGCGCTGCTGCTGGGTAACCACCCGAGGTTCTGATCGCCCGAGGACGGGCAAACAAGTGAGGGGGAGCCGCATCGCGGCTCCCCCTCAGTCGTTGTCGTGCTCAGTACTAGCGTCGCCAGTCCTCGTACTCGTCTTCTTCGACTCGGGAAGGCGCGTCCGAGTCGACGCCGCCACGATGCGAGTTCGACGAACCACCGGAGAGCTCTTGCTGCAGTCTCTCCAAGTCCGTAATAGGCGAGCTGTACTTGAGCTCACGAGCGACCTTTGTCTGCTTTGCCTTAGCCCTGCCTCGGCCCATGGCGGTGCCCCCTCGCGGACTTTCGGGGCGGCCTGGGGAAATTTGGCGGCCCCGTTAGAGTTGGTATTTCTTCCTGGGACACACTCTAGCGCGCGAATCGCCGCGATGCGCAGACGGCACCACGTGTCGGTGCCGGGCGAACGGGCGCGACACGCCCGGAAAATGGGTCGACGCAGCCTGTACCTGCAGAAATCCGTGCACAGGCAAACTATCTCCGTTTCGCGACACGAGAACTACGTGCTGCGCGTCATGGGGAGCGACGCACTCAGGGGTCAGTTGCGCAACGATTTCAGTGCCGCAGCCGCATCGCGGTAGACCTTCGGTGCCAAATCGGGCTGATCGAGCAAAGTGGACAT
Source organism: Rhodococcus sp. 14-1411-2a (assembly GCF_002259485.1). Classification (GTDB taxonomy): domain Bacteria; phylum Actinomycetota; class Actinomycetes; order Mycobacteriales; family Mycobacteriaceae; genus Rhodococcoides. The sequence continues at coordinate 26,301 of NZ_NPGA01000008.1, read as the reverse complement.
CGCGGTTGCGTCGGTTCCTCGGAACAGGTCGCGAACCGTCACCCCGTGTTGGGGTACCGACTCCACCGTCACCGTGTCACCGCCGCCGAAGACCCCGGGTTCGAGAACTCGGAAGTACGCACCCACATCACCTCGGTCCGCGAAGCGACGGATCCATCTCGGCTGGTCCATCCACCGTGCGAACGTCGCGCAGGGCTTGCGGGCGATCGTCACCTCCAAGGCGACCGTGCCGATGCGCCACCGCGACCCGATCACCGCGTCGGTCACCGGTACACCCTCGGTGCGGAGGTTCTCCCCGAGACGACCCGGTGGAACCGGCACCCCCAGCTCGTCGGCCCAGTGCTGCGCCTCGACCTCGTCGTAGGCGTACACGGCCTGATCGAGTCCGCCGTGGAATTTCGTGTCCCGACAGTGATCACCGCCGATGCCGAGCTCGTGCACGTCCACCTGCCCGTCGACGGGCCGCTTGTCGATACCACTGTCGACCACCGCTCGGCGTCCGAACGGAACATCGGCGTGCACGACGCAGACCGCCAGGACCCTCCCGGTCACCGGCCGCGTAGGCGGTCGACCGCAGCGCGGCCGGCCTGGACGTCGTCGTACGACGGGATCGAGTCCGGATCGATCGACGCGGCACACGGCCCCGCCTCGAGGGCAGTGTCGACCGGAATCGTTCGTTTGAGAAGGGCCAATGCGATCGGCCCCAGCTCGAAGTGGTCGATGACGGTGCCCAGACGGCCCACCGAGCGTCCGCCTGCGGTCACCGGATCGCCCGTGCCGGGCCGACCGTCCGCAGAGCCGTCGAGATGCAGCAGCACCAGGTGCCGGGGCGGGCGACCGAGATTGTGCACGCGCGAGACCGTCTCCTGCCCGCGGTAGCAGCCCTTCTCCAGATGCACCGCGCCGAACTCGGCTGCGCTGCCGATCCAGCGAACCTCGTGCGGAATGGTCTTCTCGTCGGTGTCCACGCCCACCCGCGGACGCAACGATTCCACCCGCAACGCGTCGAACGCCCAGGTTCCGGCCGGGGCGGCCCCGGCGTCGCGCAGTCGGAGGAACCACTCGCTCAGACTCGCGCGGGGGATCACCACGTCGTACGAATTCGCGCCGGGCCAGGGCATCCGCCGCACGAAACCGCCGCCGTCGATCGGCGACGCACCGTAGACCTCGCTCGGAGCCGGCAGGCCGGCCTTCTCGAGCACCGATGCCGCGTCGGATCCGAGGACGGTGAGAACGGCGAGTTCGTCGGCCTCACGGGGTTCGGCCTTGGCCCAGAACACCATCTTCTTCAGGAACGACAGCAGATCCGGTCCGGCCGAGCGCTCGGTGTCGATGTACGTGACGCCGGCCAGGTCGGTCTGGACGAAGTGATGCTCGATGCGGCCGTTGACATCCAGGCTCAGATTCTCGGCCGAGCTGCCGTCGGGCAGGTTGGAGACGAGTTGGCTCGAGATCGTGTTCAACCAACTCAGACGTTCGTCTCCGCCGATGGCCAGAACGAAACGATGGGAACGGTCGATGACGGCAGCGCCGCTGACCGCGTCGCGTTGCTCGCCGAACGGATTGCCGTAGTGCCAGGCCACCCCGGCATCGACGCTGTCGTCGGGGGAGGGCACTGCGCCGGGGAGTGTCAGGAGTGGACTCGGGCTGATCGTGACTGTGTCGGACACATCCCCCATAGTAGGAGCCCGTCGGCGCAGCAACTCGGTGACCGGTCCCTTTACACCCTCGAAACGGCGACGACACGGCACCGCGACGACACGGACCTAGCGTGTCGACCCATGAAGAAACTGGCGCATCCGGCCGCGCAGATCGGCCTCGCCGCGATCGGCGGCATCGTGTTCGGGTTGGTGGTCGGCGAGTGGGCCGCGAACCTGAAGTTCATCGGTGATCTGTTCATCCGACTGATCCAGATGTCGATCGTCCCGCTGGTGATGGCTTCGGTCATCGTGGCCACCGGGTCGATGGCGGGGGCGGGAACCGGCAAGATCGCGTTTCGCACCTTCAAGTGGATGATCGGGTTCTCGGTCGTCGCCGCTGTGCTGGCCTGGGTGCTGAGCACCATCATTCGGCCGGGCGCGGGCATGGTGTTCACCCAGCAGCTCGATCCGGCGCTCGAGGAGTCGGCGAGCGAGGCGCTCGGCTGGCAGGACACGCTGCTGAACTTCGTCAGCACCAACGTGTTCGACGCCATGTCGACGGCGACGATGGTGCCGATCATCGTCTTCTCGCTGCTCTTCGGTATCGCGCTGCGCAGTCACATCACCAAGACCGGCAACACCCAGGTGCTCTCGTTCATGGACCAGATTCAGCAGATCGTCCTGACGATGATCCGGCTCGTCATGGTCATCGCCCCGGTCGGTGTGTTCTGCCTGCTCGCCGCGCTCGCCGGAGACGTCGGATTCTCCGTGGTGTCCACCGCGCTGAGCTACCTCGGTACGACGCTGCTCGGGGTGCTGATTCTGTTCGCACTCTTCGTCGTGGTCGTGACGATGCGGACCCGATTGAACCCGTGGAAGCTGCCCAGCAAGCTCACCGAACAGACGGCCGTCGCGGTGACGACGACGAGCTCGGCCGTCACGTTCCCGACGGTGCTGCGCAACACCGTCGAGAAGGTCGGCGTCAGTCAGAAGGTCGCCAACTTCACGCTGTCGATCGGGTTGACGATGGGGTCCTACGGTGCCGTGCTCAACTACATGATCGTGGTGATGTTCCTCGCGCAGGCAGGCAACATCGACCTGAGTCTCGGGCAGATCGTGCTGGGCATGGGCCTGGCGGTTCTGCTGAACATGGGCACCATCACCGTGCCCGGCGGATTCCCCGTCGTCGCTATGTTCCTCGCGACCTCGCTCGACCTTCCCTTCGAGGCCGTCGGCCTGCTGATCGCCGTGGACTGGTTCGCCGGGATCTTCCGTACCTTCCTCAACGTGAACGGAGACACGTTCGTCGCGATGCTCGTCGCCAACGCCGACGACGAGATCGACCGCGAGGTCTACAACGGCACCAAGGTCGTCGTCGCCGAGGATCTCGACCTCGACGAGTACGCCGACGCGCTGGCAACGGCCGACCGAGCGGATTGATCGAACGCGTCCGCTCCCCTCTAAGGTGGCGGGCATGTCGGAGTCGGTAGTGGTGACGTTGGACGGCCGAGTGCACGACGCGAATCGGCCGTTGTTGTTCGCCGACGACCTGGCCGCGGTGCGCGGCGACGGGGTCTTCGAGACGCTGCTCGTGCGCGGGGGCGCGGCCTGTGCGGTCGAGTTGCATCTGGCCCGGCTGGTGGCGTCGGCGAAGGCGCTGGACCTACCCGTCCCCGATCTCGACCGGTGGCGCGCGGTCGTGGAACAGTCCGTGGGTCTGTGGGCGCAGGAGTCGGAGGACGAGGCGGTTCTTCGCGTGGTCCTCAGCCGCGGACGGGAGGGCGGTGGTTGCCCCACCGCATACGTGACGGTGGGGCCGCTGCCCGAGCGAGTGCGGGCAGCGCGCACCGACGGGGTGTCGGTGATCACGCTCGATCGCGGCTACTCGGTGGACTTCTCGTCGGGAGCGCCGTGGCAGCTCGCGGGGGCCAAGACGTTGTCGTATGCGACCAACATGGCCGCGCTGCGACATGCCGCAACGCAGGGTGTCGACGACGTGATCTACCTCAGCAGCGAGGGGCGGGTGCTCGAAGGTCCACGCTCGACGGTGGTGCTCGCGCGCGGTAAGACTCTCGTCACACCGTCCGTCGAACAAGGCATCCTGGCCGGAACCACGGTCGCCGGGTTGTTCGCCGTGGCCGAGTCCGCTGGTTGGACATGCGAACACGGGCACCTGTATCCCGCGGATCTCATTGCCGCAGATGGCGTTTGGCTTGTCTCGAGCGTCACCCTCGCGGCTCGGGTCACGGCGATGAACGGCGTTCCCCTGGGCACTCGGAGGCTTGCCGGTGACGTTTCGACGATGGTCGACACGGCCGTGGAGGCGGTCGAAACTCGATAGGAGTCCAACGACCCTGCCGAAAGACTCTTCCCTACTACTAACCGTAGTAGTACATTCGAGTTTGTCGCGGGCCAACGCCCTGACCTGCGGTGTTGCCCGTCACAGCTCGGGTGTGAGAGTTCGGAGTATCGATGGACGCGTTGGATGTCTCGCGGTGGCAGTTCGGTATCACCACCGTTTACCACTTCATTCTCGTACCTCTCACGATCGGCCTCGCGCCGATGGTGGCCGCCATGCAGACCATGTGGGTGATCACAGGGAAGGACTCCTGGTATCGGCTGACCAAGTTCTTCGGCAAACTGTTCCTCATCAACTTCGCCCTCGGCGTCGCGACCGGAATCGTCCAGGAATTCCAATTCGGCATGAACTGGAGCGAATACTCACGGTTCGTCGGTGACGTGTTCGGTGCACCCCTCGCGCTCGAGGGATTGGTCGCGTTCTTCCTCGAGTCCACGTTCCTCGGCCTGTGGATATTCGGCTGGAGCCGACTCCCGAAACTCGTTCACCTGGCGACCATTTGGCTCGTCGCCATCGGTGTCAACGCCTCCGCCTTCTTCATCATCGCAGCCAACTCCTGGATGCAGCATCCCGTCGGCGCGATCTACAACGAAGAGACCGGCCGCGCCGAACTCACGGACATCTGGGCACTGCTCACCAACAACACTGCGCTGGCGGCCTTTCCGCACGCCGTCGCAGGAGCATTCCTCACCGCCGCGACCTTCGTCGCCGGCATCTCCGGTTGGTGGATGGTGCGTGAGGCTCGCAGGAAGCAGGCTGAGTTCGCTCCGCTGTCCGAAAACGGACTCGCACCGCAGGCTCCGCACCCGGCCGCTGGGGTCACCACTCTGCAGGCTCCGCTCCCGGCCACGGACTCGCGTTCGATGTTCAGATCCGCAGCACGAATGTCCTTCATCGTCATGATCGTTGCCGGCGGTGCGCTCGCCATCACCGGAGACATTCAGGGCAAGCTCATGTTCGAGCAGCAGCCCATGAAGATGGCCTCCGCAGAATCGTTGTGCGACACCGAGACCGGGGCCAGCTTCTCGCTCCTGACCGTGGGCACCCACAACAACTGCGAATCCGTGATTCACCTCATCGCGATTCCCGGACTCACCTCGTTCCTGGCGGAGAACGACTTCGGTGCCACCGTGCAGGGCGTCAACCAACTGCAGGAGCAGTACGAGCAGCAGTTCGGCCCCGGAAACTACAAGCCGAACCTGTTCGTCACCTACTGGGCGTTCCGAATGATGATCGGACTGGCCGCCGGCTCGGCCCTGCTCGCCATCGCGGGTCTGTGGGTCACCCGGGGTGGCCGGATTCCCGACCACAAGTGGTTCTCGTGGTTGTCGCTGCTGGCGATTCCGACGCCGTTCCTCGCCAACAGTGCGGGCTGGATCTTCACCGAAATGGGCCGTCAGCCATGGGTTGTCGCGCCGAACCTCTCGGGAGTCGATCAGATACGGCTGACCGTGGACCAGGGCGTGTCCGACCATCCCGTCGGCCTCGTTCTCGCCTCGCTGGTGACGTTCACACTGCTGTACGCCGCCCTCGGTGGTGTCTGGTTCTTCCTTCTTCGTCGCTATGTCATCGAAGGGCCTCTCGACCACGACGCGCATCCGCACGTCGATCCACCGGAATCGGAAGACGAAGAGCCCAAACAGCTCTCGTTCGCGTACTAGGGGAAAACCATGTCACTACCCGAATTCTGGTTCTTCGTCATCGCCTTCTTCTTCGTCGGCTACTTCGTGCTCGAAGGTTTCGACTTCGGCGTCGGCATGCTCATGCCGATCCTGGGCAGGCATCCCGACGCCGCCACGGGGGAGAAGCGCAGGCGTGCGGTTCTGAACACGATCGGCCCGGTCTGGGACGGCAACGAGGTGTGGCTCATCACCGCAGGTGGCGCACTGTTCGCGGCCTTCCCGGAGTGGTACGCCACGTTGTTCTCGGGCTTCTACCTGCCGCTGCTGCTCATCCTGGTGGCGCTGATCCTGCGTATCTGCGCCATCGAATGGCGCGGCAAGATCGACGACCCGGTGTGGCGTCGGCGCTGCGACATCGGCATCGGCATCGGCTCGTGGGTTCCGGCGGTGCTGTGGGGCGTCGCGTTCGCCAACATCGTGCGCGGCGTCGCGATCGACGAGAACAAGAAGGTCACCGCAGGCTTCTTCGATCTGCTCAACCCGTACGCTCTGCTCGGCGGTGCCACCATGGCGTTGGTGTTCGCCCTGCACGGCGCGGTGTTCATCGCGCTCAAGACTTCCGGGGACGTGCACGAGGATTCCGTGAAAATTGCGGCGCGCCTGTCGGTTCCGGCAGTTCTCGTCGGCGGCACCTTCGCCCTGTGGACCCAACTCGCGCACGGCAAGACCTGGACGTGGCTACTCGTCGCGGTGGCCGCTGTCGCACTGCTTCTCGTCGTCGCGCTGACGGCGAAAGTGCGTGAAGGCTGGGCATTCGTCTTCACCAGCGTTGCCATCGTTGCCGTCGTGGTGCTGTTGTTCGCCTCGCTGTTCCCCAATGTCATGCCGTCCACTACGGATGCCGCGTTCGATCTCACCATCGCGAACGCGTCGTCGAGCCCGTACACGTTGAAGGTCATGACGTGGGCTGCAGCCTTCGCCGCCCCTGTCGTTCTCGGATATCAGGCCTGGACGTACTGGGTCTTCCGCCAGCGCATTTCGAGTGCCCAGATTCCGGATTCGATCGGACTGACGGTGAAATCGTGACCGCGCCCGCTGCGCCGCGGGGACGGGCGAAGGGGCCCGTAGATCCGCGACTGTGGAAGTACTCCCGATCGGCGCGGGGCTACCTGGTCGTCACTGTCGCTCTGTCGACCGTCGTCACCCTGTGCATCATCGTCGGCGCGCTTGCGATCGGCCGCGTACTGGCAGGCGTCATCACCGACCCGACGGCACGGTCGTTGTCCGCCTGGACGACGGAACTGGCCGTGCTGGCGGGCGCAATGGCCGTCCGTGTGCTCGCCACCGGAGCCCAGTCCCGCTATGCGCACCGGTCGGCGTCGCGTGTGGTGGCCGAGCTCGAAGTCGAGGTACTCACGGCAGCAACCCGTTTCGAGCCCCGAGAGCTCGACCGCGAACGGGAGGAGTTGACCGTCGTCGTCACCCGAGCCATCGGGGGTCTGCGCGCCTACCTGACCGGATACCTGCCGGCGCTGGTGTCCGCGGTCATCGTCACTCCGCTCGTTCTGGTCGTCATCGTCACTCAGGACGTGACCTCGGCTGTGGTCATCGCGGTGACCCTGCCGCTCATCCCGATCTTCATGATTCTGATCGGGTTGCTGACCAAGGGCCGAGCCGCGGCGACGCTCACCACGATGACCCGGTTGTCTGCGCAGTTGCTCGATCTACTGGCCGGTCTGCCGACCTTGCGCGCGCTGCGCCGCGAACACGGCCCGGCCGCTCGCATCCGCGCACTGGGCGACGCCCATCGACGAACCACGATGCGCGCGTTGAAGGTTGCCTTCCTCTCGTCGATGGTGCTGGAGTTGCTCGCGACCCTGTGTGTCGCACTGGTGGCCGTCGGCATCGGCTTGCGCTTGGTCTTCGGGGAGATGACGCTCGAAGCGGGCATCATCGCGTTGATCCTCGCCCCCGAGGTGTACTTCCCGCTGCGCGCCGTGGGGACCCAGTTCCACGCAGCAGAGGACGGCGTCGAGGCCGCGGAGCGAGCCTTCCGGGTCCTGGACCGGCGTACGACACAGCCGACCGGTGGCCGGACCGTGAACGCGACAACCGCGGACATCGAACTCGTCGGACTCACCGTCGCGAGCCGGGACGGTAACGCTCCGGCCGGACTGAGTGCGCTGTGCCGAACGGGCACCATCACGGTACTGACCGGCCCCAACGGCTCGGGTAAATCGACTGCGCTGCAAGCCGTTCTGGGGCTCACGTCGCCCACGAGCGGTGCGGTACTCGTCGGCGGGGTGCCCGTGGTCGATCTCGATCTCGACCGGTGGTGGGCTCAGATCGCCTGGCTCCCGCAGCGGCCGGTGCTGCTTCCCGGCACGCTGTACGAGAACGTCACCCTCCACGGTGTGCCCGACGCCGATGCACTGGACGCAGCCTGCCGCGCTTCGGGATTCGACGCCGTACTCCGAGAGCACCCGAACGGCTGGAACACTCGCGTCGGGCAGGGCGGAGTGGGTCTGTCCCTCGGCGAACTGCAACGCCTGGCCCTGACCCGAACCTTCGTCTCCGACGCGACGGTGATGGTACTGGACGAGCCGACGGCGCACCTGGACGCGGCGAGTGAACAGACCGTGCTGCACGCCATTCGAGATGCAGCCGACCGAGGCGTCACCGTGGTGATGGTCGGTCACCGGCGCGCGGTGCTGCACGCCGCCGATCGCGTCGTCGAGGTGCGAAGCAGTTCGCCGGTGGTACCGGAGTTCGATCATGTCTGACCTACGACGCGCACTGGCACTGTTCGAGCTCTCCCCGCGCAGGGTGGCACTGGCGGTGGCGGCCGGCGTGGCAACACTCGGCAGCGCACTGGCTCTCGCCGCACTGTCGGCATGGTTGATCACCCGAGCCTGGCAGATGCCTCCGGTGATGGACCTGACCGTCGCAGTGGTAGCCGTTCGGGCGCTGGGCATCTCGCGAGGTGTGTTCCGCTACCTCGAACGATTGACCACGCACGACGCGGCCCTACGCGGTACGACGGCAGCGCGCACGAGGATCTACGAGCAGCTGGCGAACGGACACGGCGCGCTCGCTCTGCGGCGCGGTGACGTACTGGCTCGCACCGGGGCGGACGTCGACGTGCTCGGCGACGTTGTCATACGTGCGATCGTCCCCATCTGTGTCAGCGTCGTGATGATGCTCGCAGCCGTGGGACTGCTCGCCGGTATCGCACCTGCTGCTGCGTCGATCCTGGCGGTGTCGTTGCTGATCGCCGGGGTGGGCGCACCGATTCTGGCGGCGCGGTCGGCGAGGATCGCCGAGGAGGCCGGAGCCGACGCCGACGCGCGGTTCGCCGAGACCGCCGTCCGAGCACTCGACCACGCCGCGGAACTGCGGGTCGCAGGGCGCCTCGACGCGACCCTCGCCGAAGCCCGCGGCGCAGCGCAGGATTCGGTCACTGCCCGCGACCGGGCGGCGCGACCGTCGGCGCTGGCCGATGCCGCCGTTCCGTTGTCGATCGGTGCATCGGTGATCGGGTCCTTTCTCGTCGGCATCGGGCTGTACGGACCGACCGGAGGTACCGCAGGTGGCATGACTCCGATGGCTCTGGCGATCATCGTGCTGGTTCCGCTCGCCGCCTTCGAGGCGACCGCGGCACTCCCCGGGGCGGCAATCGCCCTGATGCGTGGACGAATCGCGGCCACTCGAGTCATGGCGATGCTGGATGCGGCTCCGCCGCATGTGAGTAGAAACTCGACCCCTGCTACGAACTTCCGTGCACATGCGCGGAGCGCACTCATCGGGCCCAGCGGATCGGGCAAGTCCACGATGCTGCGGGAGTTCGCCGAGGAATGCGGTTCGGACGCAGCGCTGTTCGCCGAGGACGCGCATCTGTTCGACACCTCGATTCTGGAGAACCTACGTGTGGTGCGCGGCGATGTCGACGAAGCACAGGCATCGGATGCGCTGCGACGCGTGGGCCTTGGCCCATGGCTCGACGCGCAGCCCCTCGGGGTTCACACCACCCTGGTCGGCGGTGCGCAGGCCGTCTCGGGCGGAGAACGGCGCAGACTGCTGTTGGCTCGCGCTGTGCTCAGTACGGCCCCGATCGTGCTGCTGGACGAGCCGACCGAACATCTCGACCGAATCTCCGGTGAACAGCTACTGCGAGAGTTGCTCACCACCGACGACGGCCTGTTCGGAGCCGATCGAATCGTGGTGGTCGTCACTCATCAACTGCCGGAGAACACCGACGCCGACCAGGTGATCGACCTCGGCTCGAATCGTGGGAAAAAACTCTTTGCCGACTCGGAAACTCGGGCGTACGTTGTGAAGTACACGAGAGAGGAGGTGGTCTGAAGTTGATGAACTCTAGGACGCGTGAGGTGGCTGTCAGCTAGCCGCAATCGCTGACGGATTCACTGCGAAGACCGCGCGAGCGGCAAGCGAATCCCAGGCAGCTACCCGGCCCCCGAGCCCCCGACCTGTCCGGTCGGGACCTGACATCAGGTATGGCTCGGGGGCCGTTCGCTGTGGGTACCGAAGTGGTTGTGTCTCAGCCGATGTAGCGAGACAGGCGCGCGGACAACCGCGGTGCCAGTGGGCCGTCGGCGACGACGCGTTCCTCGACGTATGCGAGGTCCCCGCCTTCGACGATGCCGTAGAGCCGCTTTGCCCCGCCGACCAACGCACCCGAAGTGCTACGGATGACGACATCGGTGGCCAGTTCCCAGGACGACTTGGTCAGGGCGTGGCCGTAATACAGTTCGACGACTCCGGTGCTGTGGGTCAGCAGCAGTTCGACGAGCTCTTCGTCCTCGGAACCCTTGAGCCCGTGGCCTCCGCTCATCCGCCAGAATCCGGTTTCGCGGAGGTCGGGATGTGCGAAGTTGCCGTCGGAGTCGAGTCGCCACGAACGCGATTCCCAGCTCAGGTAGCTACCGCCGTCGTGAGTGACGACGATCTGCTGACCGAAGGGATAGTCGGTACCCGACTCGGGGTCGTGGCCCTCGCCCTCGCCACGCCACACGCCGACGAGCGGCAGCAGAGCGAGCATCGACGGGTGCAGATCGGGGCCGAGGCGAAGATTGGCCGTGTCGTCGGGGTGCGGGATGTCCGGCAGGACCGGAACGTTCCGCGTCGACGCGTCGGCGAACTTCTGTTCGGCAGCCGCTATTGCTTCGTCGCCACTGGTGACGGGGGTGTCGAGCCCCTCGTCAGCTCTGCCGGGTTGCCCCGCAACCGGTTCTGTCACGACTCGTCGTTGACCAGTCGGTAGACGACGTAGAGCGAGAACGCGATGATGGCTACTGCCGCAAGAACGAGAAGTAGCTCGAAGAAGATGACCACGAGTGCGAGTTTAACCCGCAGCGATCGTCGTCGAGGACAGCGGCCCGAATACCGCCTGTGTCCTTGGTGACATCCAACCGAATTCGGGGCCTCGAGTGCGCTGGATCACTCATAGCGGTGGAGAAATCCTGTCGAGCAGGTACCTTCTTCGGGGGGCGTCGGGCGCTCGAGGGTGAGTTTCCGATGTTGTTCACTGTGTTCTGTCACGAAGGCTGGGGAGGTCTCCGCAACAATGCTGCGTCGTAAACGGGCTCTGACATCGTCGTTCGGTCCGTTGTTGATCAGGTCGGCGGTGGTGACCCTGGCGTTGGCGCTGGCCGCTCCCGCAGCCGCACTCGCCGCTCCGGACTCGGGATCGGCAGAATCGGGATCGGCAGAATCGGGATCGGCAGAGTCGGGATCATCGGACTCCGGTTCCGCCGACGCGGGTTCCTCCGACTTCGGGTCGTCGCAGGGCCCGGACATCGACCCCAACAACTACGCGCAGGACTGCCCCGATGTGCTGGTGCTGGCGGTGTCCGGTGCCACCGACTCGGCGTCGGACCGCAACCCTCTGGCCGAGCAGGCGTCCACGGTCGCGTCGAACTGGGTCGGGAACGTGACGGTCCCGGTCGGTGAGGCGAACGCCGACAGCCCGGGTACCGTCGGCTGGCTCTACGTCCCGTACGCCTCGACGTACGGCTTCGACGTTCTGGACGACGTGCCGACCTACCACGAGTCGATCGTGGAAGGTGTCGCAACGACCAATCGTCTGATGGACGAGTACAAGGTCAAGTGTGGAGATCGAACCAAGTTCGTACTCCTCGGATACAGCGTCGGCGGCGAAGTACTCGATCGTTTGTCCACCGAGATCGGCGCGCGTGACTCGAGTGCCCTGGTCAACGGCGACGACATCGCAGGCGTGATCATGGTCGGTTCGCCCTACCGCCCGGCCGGTGTGCCGAATTTCGGTGACGAGCCGGGTGAATCGCTCGGTGGCTTCATGGACCAGTCGCCGCGGGATTACGGAACGCTGACCGACAAGGTCACCTGGTCGTGCCGACCGTGGGATCTGGCATGCGACGCTCCGGACGACATCGAACTTCTCCAGCTCGCCCTCGAGGTCATCTCGCAGATGCGGCTGACCGTCCTCAACCCGGTACAGACCGTGTCCGACTTCGCGCGCGCAGTGACGACCATTGCTTCGCGCGCGATCGTCGATATCGCCACCGACAAATCATGGTTCACCTCCGACGAGACTCTGCTGCAGGTCCTGGTGAGGGTGGCTGACGTGGATTACACCGTCGCAGATCAGCAGGCGGTGGACGCATTGACACCGGAGCAGCTCCTCGCCGATCTCAACTGGGCGATGGGGCCCGGTGCCGAGACCGTGGAAGCCAAGCTCCGTGCCGAGGCCACCGGGTTCGAGGAGAACAACAAGGGCATCGCCGACGTCGTGCTCGGGCCCTATCTGGCGCTCGGCTTCCTACAGCACCTGTCGTACTGGTACAACGACCCCAACGACGGGTACGAGTGGGAGAGCGAGAAGATGGTCGCGTGGATCACCGACCTTGCGCGCACCGAACGCGAGAAGAAGAACGCACCGCAGACGGCGGCACCTGAAGCCCCCGCCCCGGAGACCGCACCCGAACCCCGCCTGCTGCCGGAGCCCGGAACGGTCACGCAGGTGAGCGATCTCGGAGCGTTCCTCGAATCGCAGGGCATTCCGGTACCGGAAGGGATGTTCCCGCCGCAGTATTCGACGGTTCCCGATCCCGCCGCCTCGGTGCCCGTCCCGAACTAGAAGCCTCCACCGAGCCGAAAGAACCCCGCACCTGCGAGCAGGTGCGGGGTTCTTCTCGTTCGAAGCGAGCGGGTCGGATCAGACTCCGACGGTGACGTTCGCCGAGTGCACGCCTGCGCCTTCGGGAGCGATCACGGTGTCGCCGTTGCCCGATGCCGACAGGGCACGCAGCGTCCACTGTCCGGGAGCGGCGAAGAACCGGAAGTCTCCGGTGCCCGACGCGACGACCTCAGCGGTGAATTCGCCGCTGCCGTCGAGCAGCCGCACGAATGCGCCTGCTACGGGCTCACCGTCGCCGGCGAGGACGCGGCCGGTGATGACCGTTTCCTTCTCGACGTCGACACCTGCGGGGATGGTCTGGCCTTGTACGGGTGCTCCACACATATCAGTGAACCTCCAGCTCGATGGGTGCTCCGACGAGAGAGCCGTACTCGACCCAGCTGCCGTCGTAGTTCTTGACGTCTTCCTTGCCGAGGAGCTCCTTGAGGACGAACCAGGTGTGGCTCGAACGCTCACCGATGCGGCAGTAGGCGATGGTGGCCTTGCTGTCGTCGTAGCCCTTGGTCTTGTACAGCTCTTCGAGCGCTTCGTCGGACTTGAACGTGCCGTCCTCGTTGGCGGTGGTGCTCCACGGGATGTTGATCGCGGACGGCACGTGGCCACGCTGCTGCGCCTGCTCCTGCGGAAGGTGAGCCGGGGCGAGGATCTTGCCCGAGAACTCGTCGGGCGAACGCACGTCGATCAGGTTCTTGTTGCCGATGGCGTCGATTACCTCGTCGCGGAACGCGCGGATCGACAGGTCGGGTGCCTCGGCGCGGTACTGCGTGGTCTCACGGCTGACGACGTCCTTGGACAGCGCGCGGCCGTCGAGTTCCCACTTCTTGCGTCCACCGTCGATGAGCTTGACGTCCTTGTGGCCGTACAGCTTGAAGTACCAGTAGGCGTAGGCGGCGAACCAGTTGTTGTTTCCGCCGTACAGCACGATGGTGTCGTCGTTGCTGATGCCCTTGGCCGACAGCAGGTCCGAGAACTGTTCCTGATTGAGGAAGTCGCGGCGAACCGGGTCCTGCAGGTCCTTGCGCCAGTCGAGCTTGACCGCACCTTCGATGTGTCCGCCGTCGTAGGCGCTTGCGTCCTCGTCGACCTCGACGAAGACGGTCTTCGGTGCGTTCAGGTTCTGCTCGGCCCAGTCGGCAGAGACCAGGACGTCGGAGCGAGCCATGGTGTTCCTTTCGGTCTTTCTCTATGGATCGGTGAAGGTCGAGACAGGACTGCAGCCTGCTCAAGCGACCCTGTTCAGGATGCGGTGTGCGAGGTGGTGCGCAGCCGCGAGGCGAGGGGGTAGATCATGCAGCCGAGGCAGACCGCGAACGCGGCGTTGAGGAAGGCCGCGAACAACGCGAAGCCTGCCGCCACGGTTCCGACGACGGGAGCGCCGATCGCGAAGCCGAGGACTCCCACGGCGGCGAACACGAAGCCCACCAGTTGAGCGAACTTCAACGGTGCCACCGGCTCTCGTTCGCTGGTGGGGGAGAGCCGCGGTGCGACGAATGTCGCGTAGATCGTGCCGTACGGACTGCGCTTGGGTCCGCGGACGGCTCCGATTCCGAACACGATCGCCTGTAGCCCGAGCAGGATTGCCGCCGCGGGGACCGAGAACGTGGTCAGGAGGAGAACGACGACCAGAACGGCGGTGGTGATCCACGCCGCGAAGCGTGGACCACGAACGTCCACCTGGTCGATCGTGGCAGTGGGGGTGGTGGTCCGGGTGTCGGGTGTCGACATCGAGAAGTACTCCTGTGCGAGGTCGGGGCACGCCGCATCGGCAGTGCTCGGACATGGATTTCGATCATCGAGCCGTCATCACGCATGGGCGTGGCGGCAGAAGGAAATCAGCAGCAGCGACAGCAACAACCGCCCAGTCGGCACAGATCGACTGTGCGACGACTGGTGAGCATCAGCTCGCGGCAGGAGAACACGAAGAGCATCGTACCCGCTACCAGCGGCGCGTCCTACCGCCGGTCCGAAGAAGCGTGGTCAGAGAGCGTCGAGTGCGGACCGCAGCGCCGCAGCGGACGGCACACCCGCGATTCTGGAGCGCCGTTGCAATCGGGTGTCGAGTACGAAAGTGGTGGGCAGTGACAGCACGCCCAGTTCGCGAGCGAGGATCGGATGAGCGTCGATGTCGAGTTCGAGTTCGCGGGCATCGCTCCGGTCGTCGAGCACCTGCTGGACGACACGTCGCACGGCTGCGCACGGTCCGCACCAGTCGGCCGAGAAGTGCAGGACGGTCGCAGAGTCGGTCGTGGCACCCGCGTCGAGCAGGAGTGGGTACAGCTCGTCGGTCTCGGTGTCGGGCTCACGCACCGCCCGGACGGCACCCGATCGGCTGCGGAGGAACAATCCGGTAGCGACGGCAAGGATCGCCACGACGACGAGAACTGTGATCCCTGTCACGGCTTTTCGATTTCGTTGAGGTCGATGGTCACGTTCTCGCCCGATCCTTCGACGACGATCTGCGAGCCCTCCGCACAGACGTCGGTCGGGACGAGCCCGAAGGGCAGGCTCTGACGCTCGATGGTCTTGGTGAACAGTCCGAGAACCGTGGGCTTGGCGAAATCGGGGATCGAGAAGTCCGCCTGGCCCTCCGGGCCGAAATAGAAGTCCGACGCCACGATGGCGACGCCGTCACCTTCGAGCAACAGGTCGGCCTGCACGCTCACCGTCGTCTCGAGCGGGCCGACCGGAACCGTTCCGGTCAGCACGACGCCCCCGGTAGTGGTCATGCCCGATCCGCCGGAGCCGCCGGTGCCGTCCGACTTGTCGGCCGGGGGCGCGGAAACCTGCAGGTCGACGATGCCGAGGAACCGGCCGAGGTCCGTGGCCTCGATCCGTACGCGGCCGTCGAGCTCGTCCACGGGAATCGCCCGCACGTTGTTGTCGATCAAGTCGGACAACTCGATGTGCACGCCGCGGAGATTGGCCTCGATCGTCGTCGAGCCGACGTACTCGGTCGGCACGTCCTGCGCGCGGATCTCGATGTTCTGGTAGCGCCCGTCCGCGGCCTGGGTGAGGAACGGGAAACCGTGCACGATCACCTGAGGGTCCGAGGTGAGCTCACCGCCGGCGCGGATCGCGCGGGAGACTCGATACTCCGAGTAGGCCGCAGCGCCGAAATCCACCACGAGGGTGAGGGCCAGCAGGCTGGCGAGTCCGATGAGAAGTGTGCGCACGGGTCCATTGTGACCGACGAATCGCGCACTGCCCTCTTCGGCCGGTTGTACGGACAAGCTAGTCTGTGTCCTTGACGATCACTCAAGTCCAGCCTGGACTGGACCGGCCAGCAGTAAGAATGGAGACGCAGTGGAGCTCCTACTACTGACCTCCGATCCCAATCCGGAGGGCGTTCTGCCGTCCCTCGCTCTCCTGGCGCATCACGTACGCCCGGTACCCACCGAGGTGTCCTCGCTGCTCGAAGCCGGCTCGGCGGACATCGCACTGGTCGACGCTCGTACGGACCTGGCCGCCGCTCGTGGTCTGTGTCGCCTGTTGGGAAGTACCGGATCGGCCATCCCCGTCGTCGCGGTGCTCACCGAGGGTGGGCTCGTCGCGGTGAATTCCGACTGGGGTCTCGACGACATTCTGCTCCCCGGTACCGGCCCCGCAGAGCTCGACGCTCGGCTGCGGTTGCTGGTCGGCCGTAGTGGAGGGGTTGCCAGCCCGGAGACCTCGGGCAAGATCACGCTCGGCGAACTGGTCATCGACGAAGGTACTTACACCGCGCGGCTGCGAGGTCGTCCGCTCGACCTCACATACAAGGAATTCGAGCTGCTGAAGTACCTGGCTCAGCATGCGGGTCGGGTCTTCACTCGCGCCCAGCTCCTGCAGGAGGTGTGGGGCTACGACTTCTTCGGTGGCACGCGCACCGTCGACGTCCATGTTCGACGCCTGCGCGCCAAGCTCGGTACCGAGTACGAGTCGCTCATCGGAACGGTGCGCAACGTGGGATACAAGGCGGTTCGACCCGCGCGCAACGCAAAGGGCGGACCGGTGGTCTCGGACGCTGCCGGCGGGGATTCCGACGATGCGGATTTCGAGTTCGAGCAAGAGAGTACTCTCTCGTAGATGAATTCGGATTCTGCGTTCGACGTCCACCCCATCGACGGCGACGCACCGTCTTCGCGCGTTTCCTACGAGATTCATCAGATCCTCTCCCGTGCAACGGAAGTCGACGGCACTGCGCCTTTGTCCGAGCAGGCCGTGAAGGCTGTCGACCGAGGTGACGACGTCGTTCGTCTGGTCTCCACCGAAGGTGATCGTGTCGTCGGCTACGTCGGAATCGCCGACGGGATGGCCGAGGCCGTCGTCGATCCTCCGTTCCGCGGTCACGGAGTGGGACGCGAATTGGTTTCTCGCGCACTCGAAATCGGCTCTGGTACCCGTATCTGGGCGCACGGCAACCTGCCGGCGGCGCAGTCGGTCGCGGCGCGGCTCGGGTTGCAGGTGGTTCGCGAGCTGCTGCAGATGCGTCGCGCGTCCGCGCATCCCGATCTTCCGGATGTAGTTGTGCCGGAAGGTATTTCACTTCGAACGTATCGTGGGCATCAGGACGATGCCGAGCTGCTGCGGGTCAACAATGCGGCCTTCTCCTGGCACCCCGAACAGGGTGGCTGGACCGATCGCGACATCGCCTCGCGCCGCGACGAATCGTGGTTCGATCCGGCGGGCCTCTTCCTGGCCTTCGAGGAGGGCAGCGACCGCCTCCTCGGCTTCCACTGGACGAAGGTCCACCCGGCCGAGGGTGTGGAACCGGCCATCGGTGAGGTCTATGTGGTCGGTATCGATCCGCAGTCGCAGGGTCGTGGTCTCGGTCGAGTGCTCACGCTGGCCGGCCTGCACTATCTGCATAGCAGAGAACTCGGCCAGATCATGCTGTACGTCGAGGCCGACAACACCGCTGCCGTGCACACCTACAGCAAGCTGGGCTTCGAGAACTACCACGTGGATGCCGCATACGCTCGCAGCGTCTGAACGGACATTTCAGACTGCGGTGTTCATCTCCCGTTCACCCACGCGGGGGTAAACGTCTACCACCTGCCCCTACCTTTCTCCATGGGCGGCAACCTACGCCGCCTGGTGCGAGGTTTCTTTCGAGCCGGCACCCACACAGTCACAGCGCGGCCGATCAGGTCCGAGCCGTGGACACGGCCCAAGATTCCTCGGAGGAAACAGGTGAACCTCAAGCGCAACGGTGCTCTCATGAGTGCAGTGGCCATCAGCGCCATGTTGCTGACCGCATGCGGTAGCGACGCGAACGTCGAAACCGTCGGCGCGGACGATTCTTCCGCCTCGTGCGAGGGCAAGTCTCCGCTCACAGGCGAAGGATCGTCTGCTCAGCAGAACGCGATGTCCAACTTCACCTCGGTCTACTCGAGCGTCTGCTCGGGCAAGTCCGTCGAGTACACCACCAGTGGCTCGGGCAACGGTCGTACGCAGTTCGTCGCCGGTCTGGTCGACTTCGCCGGCTCCGACTCCGCGATCAAGGACGAGCAGGCAGCCGAGGCGGCCACCCGCTGCGACAGCAACCCGGCATGGAACCTGCCGCTGGTCTTCGGGCCCGTCGCAGTGGCCTACAACCTCGACGGCGTCGACAGCCTGGTGCTCACACCCGATGTCACCGCACGGATGTTCACCGGCCAGATCACCACCTGGAACGATCCCGCGATCGCCGCCCTCAACGAAGGCGTCGACCTGCCGTCCACCCCGGTCACCCCGGTCTACCGCTCCGATTCCTCGGGCACCAGCGACAACTTCCAGCGCTTCCTGTCCGACGCTGCCCCGGAGGCATGGACCCTCGATCACAGCTCCGACTGGGCCGGCGGCGTCGGCGAAGGTGCCAACGGCTCCTCGGGCGTCGCCCAGGCCGTGTCCGGGACTCCCGGCTCGATCACGTACGTCGAGTTCGGCTTCGTCGAGCAGGAAGGCCTCAGCGCCGCGAACATCGACTTCGGCAATGGCCCGGTCGAGCTGAGCACCGAGAGTGCTGCCGCCGCCATCGACGCCGTGACCTTCTCCGGTGAAGGCAACGACCTGGTGCTCGACCTCGACACGCTGTACGCCAGCAACGAGGCCGACAGCTACCCGTTGGTGCTCGCCACCTACGAGATCGTCTGCTCGGCGGGCTACGACGCCGACACCTCGGCAGCAGTCAAGTCGTTCCTGCTCAGCGCCGCGAACGAGGGCCAGCAGGGCCTCGAGGAAGCCGGCTACGTGCCGCTGCCGGACCGCTTCAAGGAGCGTCTGATCACCGCCATCGAAGCAATCGCCTGATTAAATGAGACGTAATCCTGCTTCGGCTCGCGGCAACGCGAGTCGAAGCAGGACCGTCCTCGACCTCCACACGAGACAGTGAGCGGTATGAGCGACACCCACTCGATGACCGGCGTCCCCTCCGCGGCTTCTGTGCCCTCCGCGGGTGCCGCGCACAAACCGGAAGAACCACAATTGTCAGACAAGAAGAAATCGGGGACCGTCACCCGCCCCGGTGACAGGATCTTCTCCGGCCTCGCCACGGGCTCGGGTATCTTCATCATCGCCCTGATCGCCGCTGTCGGCATCTTCCTGATCTGGCGCGCGATCCCCTCACTGTCGAACAACACGGTCAACTTCCTGACCTACAACGGTGCCTGGGACACGACCAACACCTCGGCCATGGTGTTCGGTGTTCTCGATCTGTTCCTGGTCACCGTCACGGTGTCCCTGTTCGCGCTGGTCCTCGCGATGCCTGTCGCCCTCGGCATCGCCATCTATCTGACGAACTACGCGCCCAAGCGAGTGGCGGGACCGCTCGGTTACGTCATCGACCTGCTGGCCGCAGTCCCGTCGATCGTCTTCGGTCTCTGGGGCCTGTACGTCCTCGCGCCGGTGATCAGCCCGTTCGCCGAGTGGCTCAACACCAACCTGGGTTGGTTCCCGCTCTTCGGTACCGGGTCGGTCTCCATCGCCGGCGGCGGCACCATCTTCACCGGCGGCATCGTGCTCGCCGTTATGATCCTGCCGATCATCGCTGCCGTGACCCGCGAGGTGTTCATGCAGACGCCGAAGGGGCAGATCGAAGCCGCTCTCGCGCTCGGGGCCACTCGCTGGGAGGTCGTGCGCACCACGGTCATTCCGTTCGGAAAGTCCGGTTACGTCAGCGGCTCCATGCTCGGCCTCGGCCGCGCTCTCGGTGAGACCATCGCGCTCTACATCATCATTCGCAGTACCCAGTCGACCTTCGGCGGAACGTTGTTCGACGGCGGTTCCACCTTCGCCACGAAGATCGCGCTGGCCGCGGGCGAGTTCAACAACCCGCTCCAAGCCGGTGCCTACATCGCCGCGGGTCTGGTGCTCTTCGTCCTGACCTTCGTCGTCAACGCCGGTGCTCGCGCCGCCATCGCCGGAAAGAAGGACTGACCCATGACCGCAACCATGGACAAGCCCGTAAAGGAACCCACCTTCCAGGGCGTCAGCGCTCGGCGTAAGGCGTCCAACCTGTCGGCGACGATCCTCGTCAGCCTCTCGGTGCTGGTGGCTCTCGTTCCGTTGATCTGGGTGCTCTACACGGTGATCTCCCGCGGACTGTCCGCAGTCGTGTCGCCCACCTGGTGGCAGAACTCGCAGGCCGGCGTCACCCAGTTCATCGCAGGTGGCGGTGCGTACCACGCCATCGTCGGAACGCTCCTGCAAGGACTGTTCTGCGCCGTCATCTCCATCCCGATCGGCATCTTCGTCGCCATCTACCTCGTCGAGTACGGCGTGGGCACGCGCCTGGCCCGAGTCACCACCTTCATGGTCGACATCCTCACCGGTGTGCCGTCCATCGTCGCGGCCCTGTTCATCTACGCGCTGTGGATCGCCACCTTCGGATTCCAGCGATCCGGTGTGGCGGTCGCATTCGCCCTCGTGCTGCTGATGATCCCCGTGATCGTGCGCTCGGCCGAGGAAATGCTGCGCATCGTTCCTCAGGATCTGCGCGAGGCTTCCTACGCGCTCGGCGTGCCGAAGTGGAAGACAATCGCCAAGATCGTCATCCCCACGGCACTGTCCGGCATCGTCACCGGCATCATGCTCGCCCTGGCCCGCGTGATGGGTGAGACGGCACCCGTGCTGATCCTGGTGGGATCTGCCACCGCCATCAACTTCAACATTTTCGAGGGGCCGCAGACGTCTCTGCCGCTCATGATGGTCGACCTGCAGAAAGCAGGAACCGGCGTGCTCACCGCTGAGCGCATGTGGGGAGCAGCCCTGACGCTGATCCTGATCGTCGCAATACTCAACATCGGCGCGAAGTTGGTCTCGAAGTTCTTCTCGCCCAAGAACTTCTGACCCACCCGACTCCAGCGAATCCTAAGGAACGAAGAACATGGCAAAGCGTCTCGATCTCAAGGACGTCAACATCTACTACGGCAAGTTCCATGCCGTCTCCGACGTCACTCTGGCCGTACCGCCGCGCAGCGTCACCGCGTTCATCGGACCGTCCGGCTGCGGTAAGTCGACCGTCCTGCGTTCGCTCAACCGCATGCACGAGGTGACCCCCGGTGCACGCGTCGAAGGTTCCGTGCTGCTCGACGGCGAGGACATCTACGGCAGTGGCGTCGACCCGGTGGGTGTGCGCCGCACCATCGGCATGGTCTTCCAGCGCCCCAACCCCTTCCCGACGATGTCGATCCGCGACAACGTCGTCGCCGGCCTGAAGTTGCAGGGCGGCCGCGGCAAGAAGGAACTCGACGAGATCGCCGAGCGCTCGCTCAAGGGTGCCAACCTCTGGAACGAGGTCAAGGACCGCCTCGACAAGCCCGGAGGCGGCCTCTCCGGCGGACAGCAGCAGCGTCTGTGCATCGCTCGTGCGATCGCCGTCTCGCCCGACGTTCTGCTGATGGACGAGCCCTGCTCGGCTCTCGACCCCATCTCCACTCTCGCCATCGAGGATCTGATCCAGGAACTCAAGCAGGACTTCACGATCGTGATCGTCACGCACAACATGCAGCAGGCCGCACGGGTGAGCGATCAGACCGGCTTCTTCAACCTCGAGGCGACCGGCAAGCCCGGCAAGCTCATCGAGATCGACGACACCGAGAAGATCTTCTCCAATCCGACGCAGAAGGCCACCGAGGACTACATCTCCGGCCGCTTCGGATAACCACACACGAACGCGAGAACCCCCGTCGAGCGAAAGCTCGGCGGGGGTTCTTTCGTGCGTGTCTGCGCTCGTTGTTCCGACGAGAAAGCCGAGTAGCGCTGCAGCGCAGCGCCACTCGGTCTCGGCGAGGGTGGGTACTACGAAGTGGGGATGTTGTTGTGGCTCAGGTCGACGGGTAGCTCACCGGTCACCAGGAAGATCACTCGACGGCCGACCTCGACAGCGTGATCGGCGAAGCGCTCGTAGAAGCGTCCGAGCAGAGTCACGTCCACCGCAGCAGCGACGCCGTGGCTCCACTCGCGGTCCATCAGCACCGTGAAGAGGTGACGGTGCAGATCGTCCATCGCCTCGTCCTCCTCCTGCAGCTTCGCAGCGCGCTCGGGATCGCGGGTCTCGAGGACCTCACGGGCCGACGCGCCGATCTGAACGGCGAGGCGACCCATCTCGGCGAAGTACCCGTTGACGACCTCGGGGAGAGCATGGTTCGGGTGCCTGCGACGAGTGATCTTGGCGACGTGCAGTGCGAGTGCGCCCATGCGATCGATGTCGGCGACGATCTGGATGCCGGCCACCACCGAACGGAGGTCGCCTGCGACCGGAGCCTGCAGGGCGAGAAGGGTGAAGGCCTTCTCCTCGCACACCGCACTGAGCTCGGTGATCCTGTCGTGTTCGGAAATGACCTGCTCGGCGAGTACCAGGTCTGCTTGAAGGAGGGACTGCGTGGCCTTTTCCATGGCCGCACCAGCCAGGCTCGCCATCTCTCCGAGGAGATCAGCAAGCTCGTTCATCTGTTCGTTGTAGGCGACGCGCATGAGCGAAGTTTAGTGGGTCACACCGACCAGTTCCCTGTCCCGAGGGTTAACGGAGCATGAATGAACTCAGGCGCACGTGTCGTCAGCGGCGTTGGTGTACGAGAGATCCTCCGGAAGGGGCGCACTCTGGGTGGTGCCCTCGACCTGAGTGGGATCGATTTGGGTGCCGAATGCCGTCGGGAACTGGGTGTATCCGGGATAGTTCGAGCCGAGCACCACCTCGACGACGTTGTTCAGGCTCGGTGCCAGCTCGATGGCCGCGCCGGGTATCGCCGACGCGACGGTCGCCGCAGCCGCCTCCTGATCCTGGGAGTAGCGCACCACGGTCTGGGCCGCGGTGCCCGAGAAGTTGCCGACCGTCAGGATCTGGAATCCGTAGACCGCGAGTTCGTCGGATGCCGTCTGAGCCATCCCGGCGATGTCGGATGCGTTGGACACCTGCAGGGAGACGGTTGCCGGATCGACGGCCAACAGCGGCGCGTCGGGTACGGCGGCAGGTGCGGGCTCTTCGGGTGTCACCGGCTCCGCGCGTTCCTCACCGGGCAACGGAGCGTCGTCGATGATGGCCTGGAAGATCGCACCGATCGCGTCGTCGTTGGGGATCTCGTTGCCGTAGTCGTTGGTGCCGGTGGTGGGAATGGTCAGGAAGGTCACCGCACCGGCGTCCACGTTCTGCAGCGAGCGCCCCAGCGTCACCAGGTCCTGAGTCTTGACGTTCTCCACGAAGGTGTCCGAGGTGAACGCGTTGACGAATCCGTTGAGCTTGCCGGGATCGAGCAGCACGTTGTTCGAGAGCGCGGACCTCAGAAGCGACGACAGGAAACGCTGCTGTCGCTTGATGCGGCCGTAGTCGCCGTTGCCCTCGGACTCGACGTTGCGCGCTCGAACGTAGTTCAGTGCGGTGCGGCCGTCGATGCGCTGTGTTCCGACGTTGGGGAGGACGTCACCCAGTTCGTAGTCGATCAGCGGCTGCGCGGTGCAGACCTCGACGCCACCGACCTCGTCGACCATGGACTCGAATCCGGCGAAGTCCATCCCGACGAAGTGTCCGATACGCAGGCCGGAGATCTTCTGGATGGTCTTGACCAGACACTTGGGGCCGCCGAGAGCATAGGTGGCGTTGAGCTTGTCGCCGTATGCCTCGGGGAACATCTCTCCGGTGTAGGTATTGGTGTCGTTGTCGAACTGCTCGCATTCCGGCCGCGTCACATCGAGATCACGGGGAAACGAGACGGCGACGACGCGGCTGCGGTCGGCCGGGATGTTGACGAGCATGACCGTGTCCGAACGGGCTCCCTCGGCGTCGGCGACGGTGCCGGCACCCACCTCGCCGCTGGCCCCGGTGCGGGTGTCGGTGCCCACGATCAGGTACGTCTCGTCGCCGTATTGGCCTTCGGCGTCGACGACGTCGGTCGAATCGGGATCGAGTGCGGCGACCTGGAGAAATCCCTGATCGGTGTTGCGGAGATATCCCCACACCACTCCGGTCAGGGCCACCGCCAGGATCGCGACGAGAGAGACCAGGCTTCGGCCGATCATCCGCACCCGACGGCGTCGACGCACCCGGCTCATTGCCAACCGTGTCAGAGCCGGGCGATCCGTTGCGGGCGCACCCACCGGTTCCGGTGCCGCGTGCGGCGGCGGAGTCGGCGGTACTGCTCGGGCAGGCGGGGGAGTGGAATCGGTGATGGGGGCGATGACCTCGGTCGGCTCTTCGACCTCGGGACGGTCGTCCGGCACCCGCCGCGTCGATCCCGAGCGGGACATCTTGTCCACCAACTCGGCGACCGAGACGGTGTCGGCGTTACGCGGCGATCGTTTGCCGAGCCTGCCACTGTCCCCGGGCTGCGGCGGTTGCTCCTCGTCCGGTGTTGCAGGCTGCTCGGAATGAGGTGGGCGCTGCCCCGACCGTCCGATTGAGCCGGTTTGTCTGATTGAGGACAGCGGTCGCTCCCATGGGGCGCGACCCTCGGGCACAGACGGGCCCGACTCTCGATCGTCTCCCACGAATTCGAACCTGGCCTTCCATCACACGCACACGCCGCCTGCTCGGCGATCCCAGCCATAGTACTGACTCGAGCGGCATGGTCCACTCGTGCGAGGTCGGCGGCTGGTCAGCTGCAAATCAGCCGCCGGAGTGCATCAGGTCGGCACCGGCGGGCACGCAGACGTCCTCGGGATCGTCGAGCCAACCGTCGGGCAGCGACACCGCGCCGGGTGAGCCCTGTCGACCACGGGGGCCCTCGGCGTCCTTGGGAAACGGAACGGTCGGATCGAGTTGCGCCAGAAGGTCGTCCAGCTCGGTCAAGGTCGAGACCAATGCCATCGAGACTCGAAGGTCGGATCCGGCCGGGAATCCGCGCAGGTACCAGGAGACGTGCTTGCGCAGCTCTCGCAGGCCCTTCTTCTCGCCGTGATGCTCGGCGAGCAACTCGGCATGCCGAGCGATGATGGTGGCCACCTCGCCGAGGGTGGGTGGAGTTGGTTCGGGTCGACCGTTGAGGCGGGCGCTGAGTTCGGCGAACAGCCAGGGCCTACCGAGGCAACCACGCCCGACGACGACGCCGTCGCAGCCCGTCTCCGCCATCATGCGGACCGCGTCGGACGCGGAGAAGATGTCGCCGTTGCCCAGGACCGGGATGCCGGAGACATGTTCCTTGAGTCGAGCGATCTCGTTCCAGTCGGCGGTTCCGGAGTAACGCTGCGAGGCGGTTCGGGCGTGCAGGGCCACCGCCGCTGCGCCCTCGCCTGCGGCGATTCGTCCTGCATCGAGATGAGTGTGGTGGTTCTCGTCGATGCCGACGCGGAACTTGACGGTGACGGGAATGTCGGTGCCCTCGGTGGCCTTGACGGCAGCCGCGACTATGCGGCCGAACAGGTTTCGCTTGTAGGGCAGTGCGGCACCGCCGCCTTTTCGGGTGACTTTCGGAACCGGGCAGCCGAAGTTCATGTCTATGTGGTCAGCCAGATCGTCGTCGACGATCATTTTCGCGGCGGCGTACGTGGTGTCCGGATCGACGGTGTAGAGCTGCAGCGACCGTGGAGTTTCGGTCGGGCCGAACGTCGTCATGTGCATAGTGGCCGGCTGCCGTTCGACGAGCGCTCGCGCTGTGACCATCTCGCAGACGTACAGACCCGAGGTACTGCCGGCCCGCTCCAGCTCCTGCTCCCGGCACAGGGTGCGGAACGCCACATTGGTGACGCCGGCCATCGGTGCGAGGACGACGGGGCTGCGCAACTCCAGCGAGCCGATCTGCAGTGTCATGAGGGAAGCCTTTGGAACGGAGGGAACGTGATCATGGTGACATCGGTGGGCCGGGGACAGCGGTCGGAAGACAGATCCCGGAAAACAGTGGTGCCCGGCACCGAAGTCGGTACCGGGCACACCAGCCGATCTGAGCTTACGACGCGCGTGCTTCGGCCTTCGCGCGTTCGCGGGCGAGGGACCGATCGCGCATCTCCTCGAACTTGGTGGCCTGCCGCTCGAGGTCTTCGAGGAATGCGGCGAGTTCTTCGCGCTTGTTCTCACCGCGTGCGGTGAAGTCGTTGCGC
>NZ_NPGA01000007.1 GCF_002259485.1 Rhodococcus sp. 14-1411-2a | reverse complement strand
CCACGGGACGTAGTCGTGAGGGTGCCACTCCCGCGCCATCGAGATGTGACGGTTCACATTGTCCTCGGCAGTGGGCACCAGCTCTTGCAGAAGCTCGAGCTGTGTCAGATCCCTCGCCATTAGATCGCCTCCATAGATTGCGTACGACCGGTCCAGCTTACGGCACCGTAGGTTCGGTGTGAACCGTGTCGAGCCTGTTCACTTGCTGTTCCGGCGGTCGTGATGTTCGGTGTCGATCGACGCGGTGCGCCCCCGGAGCGCCGATCCTCCGACCGGCTTTCGCGAGTTCACGACCGCTGCAGTTCCCCCTGCACGTCGCTCAACCTCGGCCGATCGTTACGTCCGAGTGTACGTTCCGGACAGGTGTGATCACTGTTACCCGGACGGTGTGTGGTGCCCCCAGTAGGACTCGAACCTACGACCTGCGGATTAAAAGTCCGTAGCTCTACCAACTGAGCTATAGGGGCGCGGCTCGAAAGTGTAATGGGCCGCGCGGTGCCGACGGGCAGTACCCCCGGCAGTGGTGTCGACCGGGGTCAGCGTCCGAAGCTGCTGCATCCGCTCGGTACCGGAATGCCGGCCAGTCGGTCGTCGATCCAGGCGTACGCGCCCGGGATGCCGCTGAACGCGACGATCAGGTGCTCGCCGAGATACTCCTCGAGTCGGACGTTCGCACCCTGCGCGCACCACTCGTCGTAGAGGGTCTCGGCTCCCTGTCGTGGAATCCAGAACTCCTGTTGTCCCTGGTAGATCATCGTGGGGATGGTGGGGGCGAGGTCGCCGCCGAGGCGGGTCGCGGCGATGACGCTCTCGGCGATCTCGGTGCGGTCGACGTCGGGGATGTCCGAGAGCGCCTGCGCGGGGATCGGGGCCACCAGTCCACCGGGGGCGAGCAGGCTGACGCACATGTCCTTGGCGACGGTGGCCAGGCGCAGTCCGTCGGCGTTCATCAGCGAGAACAGTTCGGGGTACTCGCGGGCCACTCCGAGCGCTGCGGACAGGAAAAGCGTCGATGCCGCAGTTCCGTTCATCGACGTCAGCAGAATCCGGTAATCGGTCGGCGGACCACCGAACGCCGCGCCGACCAGGTTGACGTCGGGCGCGTACGAGGGGGCCACTTGCGCGGCCCATCCTGTGGCGATCGCCCCACCCGAATATCCCGTGACAGCGATGGGAGACGACGCGGGCAAACCGAGCTCGGGTAGCCGGACCATCGCTCGGAGGGCATCGAGTACCGCGTGCGCGGCCATGCGCCCGGCGGCGTATGCCTGCCGTGGCCCCTCGTGATCGGTGACGACGACGGCGTAGTTCTTGGCCAGGAAGGCCTGCACTGCCGGAATCTCCCGGGCCAACCCGCGCGGGAGCAGCCAGGACGGTGCGCACGTGTTGCCGAGTGAGTTGATGGCCATGTTGTACGCAACGACGGGCCGGCTTCCGGGCCCGGTCCACGGTGCGATCGGCACGATCACGGTGGTGGCCGCAGCAACGGGCCGGTCCTTGGAGTCGTTGGTACGAAACAGGATCTGCGTCGACGTGACCGGCGTGAACAGCGGCCCGACGGTCACCTGTCGGGTTGCCAGCACCGACCCGGGAGGTCGTTGTTCGTAGCCTGCGGGCGGATCGAACCAGGGCTCGCCCAGTGGGGTGGGTAGGTAGAGCGCTGGATCGGCGACGGGTGCCACGAAGTTGGCCAGAGGGTCTGCGGTCGCCGTTCCGGTCGTCGAGAGCGTGAGCACGGCCACCGCGATCACTGTCGTGATGGAACGAAATGCGCAGATCGATACCTTCATGGCATTCACTCGTCTCGGATCGGCCGATCTCCCCCTGTGGTGTATTTCACAGTAAGTCAGCGTGGGCGCGAGCTCGGTCGAAGACCGTGAACGTGTCGAAAACGTTACCGAGCGGTCTTTCTCATATCGACTATCGTGCAATCGATTTGACCGAACGCGCTCGGCACCGACGACGTATTCGTTTGGTGGGCAATAGATTTGAAATGCTAACGAGCAAGGCGAAGTAGTTGGCGCTCGAGATCCGTTCCCGTGAAATGTAATTCGGATTTCAACCGAAAGTTGTCCCGTGCTCCTGGAGCGGCGTGGGCGACGCGTCGACCGTTCGGTTCGCGGGGAACGGACGGTGTCTCGAGCACCGCCGAAAGCGACTGGGTCGGCGTGTGGTTCGGCGCGGGGAGGGGTGCAGAAGTGCGGCTCGAGTGCGCACCCCCTGCAGCGCACTCGAGCCGCGCAGATCATACCATTCGGCTTGTTTCGGTTGCCTAACCGATTTTTCTGTCGGGTGTATGTGTCGAAGCGAACCGTAGGTGAGTCGACTCGCATGTCGTTCGGGTGAAGTACTCTCTATCTGTACTACCTGCGGATACGCAGGGCGCTTGGGGCTCGGAGGCACGGAATACATGGCACAACAAGAGCGCGCACGGCGGACCCGGGCGGCCATTGTGGAGGCGGCGGCGGCGGAATTCGCCAAACGCGGATACGCAGCTGCATCCGTCAACACCATCTTGGAGGGCTCCAATGCCACCAAGGGCGCGATGTATTTCCATTTCCAGTCCAAGGAAGATCTGGCCCGAGCTGTGCTCGCTGCCGGACTGGATCGGTACGTCGCCATCACGGAGAAGTGGGCCGACACCACTGCGCATCCGTTCTACGTCATCCGCGGGATCGTGGACGACATCGCGCAGAACTTCCAGAACGATGTGATCGTGCGCGCGGAGTTCCGACTGATAGTCGAGCCGGAGTTCTACGCGGAGGTTCATTCGGGCGGCGGTCGAGTCTGGGGCGCTCAGGGGCTCGCGCAGGCCGAGCGTGCGCTGGCGATGGGTGACCTGAAGCCGGAGTTCGACGCGACCAAGTTCGTGCGAGTGCTCGCCGCGTCGATGGCGGGTCAGCGCTACATGTCGGATCTGGTGGCCGACAACGCTGATCTGCGCGAGCGGTTCGAAGAATCCGTCGAGGTCGTGCTGCTTGCGATGGCGTCGGAGCGTTGGCTCGCCGAGTTCAAACTGCACGGGTGGGATCACTACAGTGAAAACTGCGCAAAAACCGCCTCTGACCTGCCGGTTTGAGATTTACAGCGAAAGTGTCCTAAGCTATCCCAGCTCCCAACGGAACGCCGTTGAGGGTAACGTCGAAGCAGTTCGGCGGGCCCCCTTCGTCTAGCGGCCTAGGACGCCGCCCTTTCAAGGCGGTAGCGCGGGTTCGAATCCCGTAGGGGGTACGTAGGAAGAGATCGGTTTGACAACCCGGTCGGCAGTACAGCATTCTTCGTCTCGCTCTCCGCGAGATGCGGATTTGCAGTTCGGAGAGTTTCTACGCTAGAAATAGCGCGGCAACAACAGCAAGGCCCTGTGGCGCAGTTGGTTAGCGCGCCGCCCTGTCACGGCGGAGGTCGCGGGTTCGAGTCCCGTCAGGGTCGCAACATCGATACGAGAGTATCGGCATTGCGATGGCATTGTAGTACCGGTGCCGCCCGGCCAGGTAGCTCAGTTGGTACGAGCGTCCGCCTGAAAAGCGGAAGGTCGCCGGTTCGATCCCGGCCCTGGCCACCACGATGTGGATCGACGAGCACATGTATCGACAAACACGATGAAAGCCCCTTCCGGTACTCCGGCAGGGGCTTTTTCGCGTCCACGAGTTATTGTCGACGCGTGGACGTGATCGATCGAGCGCAGGAGGATCTGGCGCGCGGAGACAGCATCGCTGCCAGGGATCGACTGGTCGGCGCATTGGTCCGAAACCCGACGTCGCCCGGCATTCTCGAATTGCTCGCGTACACGTATCTGGTACTCGGCGATCGTGCGGCGGCCGGAGCGGCATGGTTTCTCACCGACAAGTCCGACGACGATCCGACGGCGTCCGCTGCGTTCGCCGCGCTGGAGAAGCAGTACAGATCGCCCCTGATGATGGCGCGGGCCCTACCGATCCACGCGCCCTCCGATTGGTACCCCACCCGTGCGCGGATTCGGCTCGAACGGCTCGGGGCCGCGATCGAAGCCAACGGGCAACAGTGGGTGCCGCCGCGAGACGTCGTCTATTTCGACGAGGACGGGCTGAACTCGGACGACTTCTACGACTCCGATCTCGGTGCCGGCGATGACGACTTCGCCGGTGCTCGTACGGGGGCGAGCTACCGCACGGTGCGACAGCGAGCCATAGCGGCGACCATCGTGATCGCTATCGCCGCCACCTCGGCGTCCGTGGTCCTGGCGCTCGTCTTCGGGTGACCCGGTTCACGAACGAAGCATTCGACGCCGAGCGTAGAGTCGCGAAAGAATTTCCGGCCGACGATCGAGGGTGACGAGTTCCATGGGCACAGCGAACGGCGCGGCGTCACCGGCTCCGCGAGACGACAACTATGCCGTCAACCTCGAGCAGGCAAAGGTGTTCGCGAGAGGACTGGCCGAACACATCGAGACGTGTTCGGCCTCCATCGAACTGGCGCAGTCCAGGGCATTTCGAGCTCGCGCGGATCGCGCCGAATCCAAGGCTCGAGCATTCGAGTCCGAGGCGTCGGCACTCAGGACCGAGCTGTACGAGATGTACCGACACATCGATGCGATGACGGCGCGCTTTCCCGAGCTGCGCAGCGATCCATCCGTTCGCGGCTGACTCCCGGGTTTGATCAGACAGCTGCGGAATCGGTGACGATACCGAAGGTCGTCTCCGCGCCTCGACGGCCGAGTGCCGAGCCCCACACCTCGTACACCGCATCGGTTGCGGAGGATCGCTCGATGTCGCGGCCCTCCGCGACGGTGATGAGTGTGCGAGAGAGCTCGAACAGACTGACCCGGTGATTCCTCGCGGTCGTGAACAGCTCGTCGATGGCGTCGGCGACGGAGCCGCCGTGGATCCCGATGAGCACGCCGGTTGCGATGTCCACGTGAGTGCGAGATGCAGGCGATTCGGGCAGTCTGTCGGTCATCTTTTTCCTCGAGATGGTGTGGTCGGTGCGGATGACCGAAGCGGTTCCTGGGGTCGAGCGGGCTTCACTGTCTCACACGGACATGACATTTCATACCGTCGGTTTCGCCCGCACGTGCATCCGCTCGCCCTGGGGTCCGAACAGGCTCAGAAGCTCGACCGGCCGGTTTCCGACGGCGCCGAACCAGTGCGGCACACGAGTGTCGAATTCTGCTGCCTCACCGGCCTTCATCGTCAGATCGTGCTCGCCGAGAATGAGGCGAAGGGTGCCGTCCAGCACGTAGAGCCACTCGTACCCCTCGTGCGTTCTTGGGCGAGGCTCGGAGTCCTCGGGTCGGACCAAAAGTTTGTATGCCTGCAGGCCGCCAGGACGCAGCGTCAGGGGAAGGATCGTCACGTGCTCGCGAACGGTGGCCGTGGTGCGCACCCGAGGGTCCGCCACGGGCGGCGCAGTCACCAGGTCGTCGAGTTTCATCTGATGGGCGCGAGCGATGGGCCAGAGCAACTCGAGGCTGGGCTTGCGGTCACCGGACTCGAGCCGTGACAGTGTGCTGATCGAAATTCCCGTGGTGTCCGACAGTGATGCCAGGGTGGTGTTCTTCTCCATCCTGATGCGCTTGAGGCGGGGACCGAGGCCCGCGATGACCTCGTCCAGACCCTTGTTCGTGTCGTCCATGACTCCATTGCAGTTTCGGCAACCGAATTTGTCAACTCGGGAAACAGAGGCGACCGAAAACCGCCCGTGGGCGCGGCGGGCGGCACATAATCGATCGATGACGGGTCGTTCGGGGACCACATACCGCAGTGGCATGATTCGCGATGCCTACGGCAGCCCCGCATCCGAGGCATTCATGGTCGTGGCCATCGCGACCATTCTGATCACCAGGGCATACCTGGAGCTGACCCACTATCCCCAGGTAGGGGGAAAGTCGCTGCACATCGCTCATGCCCTGTACGGCGGAGCGGCGATGATGCTCGCGCTGCTGATCGGGTGGATGTTCATCGGGTTCGGCGTTCGGGTGTTCACGGTGCTGCTCGGTGGGATCGGATTCGGGTTGTTCCTCGACGAAGTCGGCAAATTCGTCACCAAGGACAACGACTATTTCTACGGACCCTCGTCGGAGATCATGTACGTCCTGGTGGTCCTGCTGTTGGTGTTCAGCAGGATCGTCCGGGAGTTCCGCCGGCCCTCGGTCGACGAATCTCTGGCCAATGCGGCTGCGATCGCCGCCGACGGCGTCGCGCACGGACTGCCCGAGCATCGGCGCGACTGGGCGTTACGGATGCTCGCGCGCGCCGAGGCAGAGGGGGCCGACGCGGACACCGTGGCCGGGATCAGACTGTTGCTCGGTCGCTGTCGTTCGTCGACGTCGCGGACTCACTCGCTGTGGAACTTCGTTCCCCGGCTGATCCCCGCCTTCTTCACCAGCCCCCGGTGGATTCCCGTCGTCGGCTGGGGACTGGTTCTGCTCTCCGGGGCCGGAGTGGTGTTCGGAATCGTCGAACTCGTGATCGGGGACCTGGACATCGATCGGCGCGATCTGTCGATCGACATCGACGGCATGGGAATTGCCAGCGGGATCCTGTTCGTCAGTGCCTGCCTCACCTTCGCCACGGCGCTGCCGGCGATGCTGCGGTTGCGCCCGGAAGGCCCGCTCTGGCCTCTGCGCATCCTCCGAGTGTCCGCGTTGATATTCACTCTGCTCAACGCCCTCGTGGACTTCGCTCAGGAAGGATTTGCCGCGCTGGTCAACGTTGCGATCGGATTGTTCGCGCTCGCAGTCATTTCGCATCGCATCACGGTGCGTACCGCCGAGATCGCCGACGTCACGGCCGAATCTGCTGCATCGCAGATGGTTCGAGACTCCGATCGCTCTCGAACCGTCGAACCAGGCCGCTGAGCGGATCGACGAACTCGATCGAACGGGCCAACAGGCGGAGGGGGTCGGAGTAATCGTCGTCGGCGACATCGCGGAACGCCGGGTAGAAATTGTCGCCGACGATCGGAATTCCCAACGAGCACATGTGAACTCGAAGTTGGTGGGTCTTTCCGGTTCGAGGATGCAATCGGTACAGGCCGTGGGTTCCGAGCGTGTCGACGAGTTCTACGAAAGTGTCCGCGTTGGGCTCGCCGGGTACCTCACGAGCCTGAAGGACGCCGCGTTCCTTGATGATTCGGCTGCGTACGGTCAGCGGAAAGTCGAGGTCCTGGGCGAGTGGGGCGATGGCGTCGTACTGCTTGGTGATCGCGCGTTGAGCGAACAACTCCTGGTACGGCCGCCGAGCCTGCTGCCTGACGGTGAACACCAGAACGCCGGCGGTGAGTCGGTCCAGGCGATGCGCCGGACTCAGTTCGGGCAGGTCGAACCGGCGTCGGAGCAGGACGAGGGCAGATCGCGCGACGTAGGCACCGCGTGGGGTGGTGGCCAGGAAGTGCGGCTTGTCGACGACGAGCAGGTTTTCGTCCTGATGGACAACGTCGAGGGAGAACGGCACTGTCGGCTCCACCGGCGGATCGCGGTAGAGATAGATGTCCGATCGCGGTTTCGCGACCGTCGTCGAATCGATGGGTACGCCTGCCGCGTCGACGATCTCGCCGCCGGCGACCTTCTCGGTCAGCCTGGCTGCGTCCTGGGGGAACCGGGCGCGCAGATGCTCGAGCACGGTCACCCCGGTTGCCTTGTCCGGCATTCGCACCCGGGTGGGGTCCAGACCGTCGCGCAACGGCAGGGGAGCGGCGGGCATGCACCGACTCTAACCTGCTCGAGCATGGAAACACCCCGGTCGGAAATTCCGACCGGGGTGTGGACTGCGGTAGAACCTTTCGGGTCCGACTCAGATGGTGACGACCATCTTGCCGGTGTTCTCACCCTTCATCAGTCCGATGAACGCCGAAGGAGCGTTCTCCAGACCGTCGACGACTGTCTCGTCGAATTCGATTGCGCCACTGTCCAACCACTGGGTCATCTTCGTGCGGAATTCCTCGGTGAGGTGCGCGTAGGAGCCGACGATGAAACCCTTGAGCGTCAGTTCCTTGCCGATGGCCAGCGCGAGATTGCGCGGCGCGGGCGTCGGCTCGGTGGAGTTGTACTGAGCGATGGCTCCGCACATGGCAATTCGGCCGTACTTGTTCATCGAACCGATGGCAGCTTCGAGATGCTCGCCGCCGACGTTGTCGAAGTACACATCGATGCCGTCGGGTGCCGCCTTACGGAGCTGCTCGGCAACCGGGCCGTCGTGGTAATCGAATGCCGCGTCGAAACCGAGCTCGAGCAAGCGAGCCACCTTGGCGGGGGAGCCCGCACTGCCGATGACCCGAGATGCACCGAGCGCCTTGGCGATCTGGCCGACGAGCGATCCGACGGCACCGGCTGCACCGGACACGAACACGACGTCGCCTTGCTCGAACGACGCGACGTCGGTCAGGCCTGCATACGCCGTCGTGCCGGTCATTCCGAGTGCGCTGAGGTATGCCGAGGCCTTCGCGGCGTCGAGGTCGACCTTGCTTGCGCCCTTCGCCGGGACGACGGCGAGATCGCGCCACCCCTTGCCGTGCAGAACGGCGTCGCCGACAGCGAAGCCCTCGGCCTTGGACTCGACGACCTCGCCGACTGCGCCGCCGTCGAGCGGAGCGTCGAGCTGGAACGGTGGGACGTACGACTTGACGTCGTTCATCCTGCCGCGCATGTACGGATCGACCGACATCACGATGTTGCGGACGAGGATCTGCCCGTCGGCGAGCTCCGGGAGATCGACGACCTCCGCGCGAAAGTTGTCCTCCGTCGGCCAGCCTTGTGGGCGGGACGCGAGGTGAATTTCGTGTGCCTTCATGGTGTCTCCCTACTCGTCTTCGGTGACCGTGACGGTGACGTCGATGTTGCCGCGGGTGGCGTTGGAGTACGGGCACACCTGGTGGGCCTTGTCGGCCAATGCCTGTGCGTTCTCGCGGCTCAGGTTCGGCAGCGTCACTTCGAGGGTGACGGCGAGCTGGAAGCCGCCTGCGTCGTTGGGGCCGATGTCGACACGAGCGCCGACGGCCGAATCGGTGACGTCGGCCTTGTCCTGACGTGCCACCATCTGCAGTGCGGAGTGGAAGCATGCGGCGTAGCCGGCGGCGAAGAGCTGCTCGGGGTTGGTGCCGTTGCCGCTGCCGCCCATGGCCTCTGGGATGGCGAGATCGAGATCGAGGCGTCCGTCGGACGTGCGGGCGTGGCCGTTGCGGCCTTCACCGGTGGCCAGTGCCTCGGCGGTGTAGATGGTCTTCATGATGCTCCTTCTGTCTTGCCGGAATCGGTGTGATGCAGAGCGCTCGTCAATGCGTCGAGCGACTCCTTGAGCTTGACGAGATCGTCGACGTTCATGCCGGTCTTCTCGGCGAGCTTGCGTGGAATGTCGAGTGCCTTGGTGCGCATGGCACTTCCAGCCTCGGTCAGGTGGATCTCGACGCGACGTTCGTCGGTGCTCAGGCGTCGGCGCTCGATGAATCCGAGACCTTCGAGCCGCTTGAGCATCGGGGACAGAGTGCCGGTGTCGAGATCGAGTTCGGCGCAGATGTCCTTGACGCCGCGCCCGTCCTTCTCCCACAGCACCAGCAGTACGAGGTACTGCGGGTACGTGACTCCGAGTTCGTCGAGCATCGGGCGGTACACCGCGGTGGTAGCCCGCGAAGCGGAATACAACGCGAAGCACACCTGACGGTCGAGTGCGAGTTCGTTGGTCACTTCAAAAACGGTAGTGCACGGTTGAGTTGTGCGCAACCTACCTGTCCGATGTGAGCGGAACCTCGTAGCCTGCTACGAGTTTCCGCGCACGTCGGGGTCAGTTCTGCAGAGCGTTCTTCAGGCCGTCGAGCACGATGGTTGCCGCCGTCGGGCCTGCGTTGAGGTACCACGGGTCGTCGTCTACTCGGACGATGTGGTTCTCGGTGGCCGCGCTCATTCCGGTCCACAGCGGGTTGGTGGTGTACGACGCGGTGCTCGAATCGGCTTCGGCGTCCTGGCTGGAGACGAACACCCAGTCCGCGTTCGCCAGTTGAATTTCTTCCTCGCTGAAGTCCTGCGAGGTCTTGTCGAACTGCTGGCTTTCCGGTCGGGCCAGTCCGGCGTCCCAGGCGATGTAGCCCGCGAACGACGGGATGCCGAACACGCGTGCCCGGTCGGCGGTGAAGCGGACGAACGAGACCGTGGGTGCGTCACCGCTCGCGAACGAATCACCCAGTGCCGCAGCATCGGAAGCGAAGGTGTCGACGAAGCTCTGTGCCTGCTCGGTGCGGCCCAACGCGTCGGCGAGAAGCAGGAAGTCCTGTTTCCAGTTCACTCCGGTGCCCTCGGTGAGTACGGTCGGCGCGATGGTCGACAGCGTCGAGTAGATGTCCTCGGACCCGGCCTCGTTCGCCAGGATGAGATCCGGTTCGATGGCGGCGATGGCCTCGATGTCGACCTCCTGCCGGTTGCCGACGTCGACGAACCGGTCCATCCGGTCCGCGTACTGCGGAAACGAGAAGCTGATGTAGTCCGGGACCAGAGCGGCACCGTCTCCGTAGGCGACTCCGGTGGGTACGACGCCCAGAGTGAGGGCTGCGTCGAGCTGACCGGTGGCGATGACGACGATCTTCTTCGGTTCGGCGGGAATCTCGGTGGAGCCGCCGAAGTGGCCGACCGTGCGGGGGAACACTCCGTCCGCGGCACCCGAACCCATGCCGTCGGGGATGCCGGTGGGGCCGGGAGCGTCCGAGGTGGCGTTGTCGGTTCCGGACGCAGCGCTGGTGGAGGGAGTGGCCGTCTGCTCGGCGGTGCCGCCGCAGGCAACGGTGGTCAGTGCGGTGACCGCGACGATCGTGGTGGCCAGGAGTAGACGTTTCACTTCGTTCTCTTTCACAGTCGGACGTAGGCAGGTAAGCCTAGCCTGTATCCGGCGACGCAGGTGAGCGGAACTTCGTAGCAGGGGTCGAGGTTCCGCTCACCCGGTGTCAGCGCAGCGCGGCCGCCGCCCGCACCATGTTCGTCAGTGACCGTTCCACCTCGGCCGGCCCGCGGGTCTTGAGCCCGCAGTCGGGATTGACCCAGAGTCGTTCGGCGGGAACCGCTTTCAGTGCCGCCTGCAGTGACTCGGTGATCTCGTCGCAACTGGGCACCCGCGGTGAGTGGATGTCGTACACGCCGGGGCCGACGCCGAGGTCGAAGCCGACGGAGTTCAGATCGTCGAGTACCTCCATGTGTGAGCGGGCCGCCTCGATCGACGTCACGTCCGCGTCCAGGGCGACGATCGCGTCGATGATCTCACCGAACTCCGAGTAGCACAGATGCGTGTGAATCTGCGTGTCGTCGGCGACGCCGGAAGTCGAGATCTTGAACGACCGCACTGCCCATTCCAGGTACGCCGCTGTATCTTTCGCACGCAGCGGTAGCAGTTCGCGAAGGGCAGGTTCGTCCACCTGGACGATGTGTATGCCCGCTGCCTCCAGGTCGATCGTCTCGTCCCGAATCGCCAGTGCGATCTGGGCTGCGGACTCTTCCAACGGTCGGTCGTCTCGGACGAACGACCACGCCAGAATTGTCACCGGGCCGGTCAGCATTCCCTTGACCGGCTTGTCGGTGAGGGACTGGGCAAACTCCGACCACTGCACGGTCATGGGCTCGGGACGCGAGACGTCGCCGTACAGAATCGGCGGCCGAACGCATCGAGTTCCGTACGACTGGACCCAGCCGTTCGACGTCGCTGCGAAGCCGCTGAGTCGTTCGGCGAAATACTGCACCATGTCGTTTCGCTCCGGCTCGCCGTGCACCAGCACGTCGAGTCCGATCTTCTCCTGCAGTGCAACGACATCGGCGATCTCGGACCGCATCCGGGATGCGTACTCGGCATCGTCGATCGCGCCCGTTCGCAGCGCTGCCCGAGCACGTCGTATCTGCGTCGTCTGTGGATACGAGCCGATGGTGGTCGTCGGCAACGACGGCAGGTCCAGCCGCTCGGCCTGTGCTCGACGACGTTCCTCGGCCGGGGTGCGGTCGACGGAGACACCCGCCTCCATGCGTGCTCGGATTTCCGAGTCGTGCAGGCGCGGGTCGGTACGACGGGTCTCGAGCGCATTGCGGGCCTGCTCGAGCTCGGACGACACCGATTCGGTCCCGTCTCGCAGCGCTCGGGCGAGGAGTGTCACCTCGGCGACTTTCTCGGCACCGAACGCCAACCAGGATCGGAGCGGATCGACGATGTCGGTCTCTGCGTCGAGGGTGTACGGAACATGCAGCAGCGAGCACGAACTCGACACCGCAAGCGTGCCTGCACTACCCAACAGGCTCGCCAACGTTGCCAGTGCCTTGTCGAGATCCGTCCGCCAGATGTTGCGCCCGTCCACGATGCCCGCGACTATGTGCTTGCCCGCCAGCGCAGGTACCACGGCAATCTGCTCGACGGTGCCCGGCACCGTCAGATCGATCGAGAATCCCTCGACTCCGGTCGATGCGAGCACGGGCAGCGCAGCGCCGAGGTCACCGAAGTACGACGCCAGCACTATGGCAGGCCTGGTCGACACTGCGCTCAGAAAGTCGTAGGCCTTCTTCGCGGACTCGATCTCGCTCTGGGTGCGATCGGCCACGAGCGCAGGTTCGTCGATCTGGACCCACTCGGCTCCGGCATCGGCGAGTGTCGTCAGCAGCTCCGCATACAGCGGCAGGATCTCGTCGAGGCGGTCCAGCAGAGGGGCGCTGCCGCCGACTGCCTTGGACAGGAGCAGGAACGTGATCGGTCCGATGATCACCGGTCGGGCCGAAATGCCGAGTGCCACAGCCTCCTTCACATCGTCCACTACCTTCTCCGAGTGCAGGGAGAAGGTGGTGTCGGGGGAGATCTCCGGGACGAGATAGTGGTAGTTGGTGTCGAACCACTTGGTCATCTCGAGCGGTGCGACGGTGTCGGTGCCGCGGGCTGCCGCGAAGTACCGGTCCAGCTCGGTGCCCAGTCCCGTCACTCGCGGTGGCAGCGCTCCGAGAAGCACAGCTGTGTCGAGCATGTGGTCGTAGTACGAAAAGGTGTTCACCGGAACGGAATCGACTCCGGCGGCAGCGAGTTCTCGCCAGGTGTTCTCGCGCAATGTCCGCGCGACGGCTTCGAGTCCGACGGCGTCGAGCCCTCCGGCCCAGTAGTTTTCGACGGCTTTCTTCAGTTCTCGGTTCGGTCCGATACGGGCCGAGCCGAGCACGGTGGCAGTGAATTCGATACTCACGGTTGGTCTCCAGGTGACTGCTGCATCGACGGTGCACCGCCTTCTCGGACGCGCACATCCCGGAGAGCCCCACGAGCAGCCGAACCAGGGTTACGCGCCCATTCCACGAGGCGGTGAACCGCTGCGCACGGCGTGCGCAGCACAGACGGCAGGTATTCGGACTCGCGGGCGCGTGGACGAGAAGCCCACTCCTACTGGCCGTCGCTTCCCGAAGAGGCTTCTTCAGTGCTTGTGGTGACGGCGGTCGTTCCTGCATACCGCTGCGGGACAGTCCCGGATTCTCACCGGGTTCCCTCTCACGATGCGCCGGAACTGCCGCGCATCGCTTCGACGCCGTGGTGAACTTCGGGGCTCCTCATGGACACCTGGCGAACCGACTGCAGGGACGAGCATAGATGCATCGACGGCGAATCTGCTACGGTGCTTTTCATGCAGCGCACGTATTTCTGGTTTAGCAGGCCGGCCCCGGGTGGGTCAGCCAGCGACGCCATGCGCTGACCCTCCACCCCACGAGCCGGATACAGACCGGCTCGAAGTGCGTGTGGAGCATGAGGAGCCGGCCTGGGAACAGGAACGACCCGTCATGACACTCTCTCTCGACACCCCACCTCTCGATGATCAGCGGACCATCAGCATCAGTCCGCTGGTTGCTCCGTCGGTGCTTCGCCGCGACCATGCAGTGGACGACGCCATCTCTGCCACCGTCAGAAGCGGCCGCGCCGGCGTGGTCGACGTGCTGGACGGCCGTGACGATCGACTGATCGTCGTCGTCGGCCCGTGCTCGGTGCACGACACCGATGCTGCCCTCGACTACGCCCGACGCCTCGCGGCCAAGGCGTCCGAACTGGGCGATCGACTGCACATCGTCATGCGGGTCTACTTCGAGAAGCCGAGGACGACGCTCGGGTGGAAGGGATTGATCAACGATCCGCACCTCGACGGC
This sequence comes from Rhodococcus sp. 14-1411-2a, assembly GCF_002259485.1. Lineage (GTDB taxonomy): Bacteria > Actinomycetota > Actinomycetes > Mycobacteriales > Mycobacteriaceae > Rhodococcoides. Next base: position 388,713 of record NZ_NPGA01000007.1, on the reverse strand, counting down.
AGCTTCGACATCAATGCCGGCCTGCGCGTGGGACGTCAACTGCTGCTCGATATTTCCGCGCTCGGTCTGCCGGTCGGGTGCGAGTTCCTCGACCCGATCACCCCGCAGTACATCGCAGACCTGGTCAGCTACGGCGCCATCGGTGCGCGGACTGCGGCCAGTCAGGTGCATCGCCAGCTGTGCAGTGCGTTGTCGATGCCGGTGGGGATCAAGAACTCCACCGAGGGCGACATCCAGGTCGCGGTCGACGGCACCCGTGCTGCCGCCGCGAGCCACGTCTTCCCCGGCACCGACCTCGACGGCCAGGCGGCTCTGATCCGCACCGTAGGAAACCCGGACTGTCACGTCATTCTGCGCGGCGGCGTCGACGGGCCGAACTACGATGCCGAATCGGTCGCCGATACCGTTGCACGCCTGCGTAAGTCGGGTCTACCGGAGCGAGTCGTCATCGACGCCAGCCACGGCAACAGCCGCAAGGACCACAACAAGCAGGTCGACGTGGTCACCGACGTGGCAGCACGGGTCGCGGCAGGCGAACACGGCATCGTCGGTCTGATGCTCGAGAGCTTCCTGGTCGCGGGGCGTCAGGATCTCGAGCTGGGCCACCGTGACGATCTGCTGTACGGGCAGTCGATCACCGACGCGTGCCTCGACTGGGCCACCACGGCAACGCAATTGGACACACTTGCGGCCGCGGTGGAGAAGCGCCGGGCCTCGCGCTAGCGGACCCCGCGCGGTCGGAACTGCACGCTGATGCGTGGGCCGGTCGCGCGGGTGGACTTGGGGACGGCATGTTCCCAGGTTCGTTGACACGAGCCACCCATCACCACCAGGTCGCCGTGACCGAGCGTGAACTTCAACGACGTTCCACCGCCGCGCGGTCGGAGCATGAGTTGCCGTGAGGCACCGAGGGATACGATCGCAACCATGGTGTCCTCGGTAGCGCTGCGACCGATGTTGTCCCCGTGCCAGGCGACGCTGTCGGATCCGTCGCGGTAGTAGCACAGTCCGGCGGTGGTGAACGATTCTCCGAGTTCGGCGCGGTAGTGCTCGTCGAGGGCATCGCGTGCGTCGTAGAGTGCGGCGTCGGGCCACCGCTCGCGCTCGGCGTAGAACCGAACCAGGCGCGGGACATCGACCACGCGGTCGTACATCTGCCTGCGCTCGGCCCGCCAATCGACGGAGTCCACCAGTGAATCGAACAGGTGGGTATCGGACAACCAGCCCGGTCGAACGTCCACCCACGCCCCGAGTGTCAGTTCGCGACGGGTGACGGACTCGAGCGACCCGACGCCACCGTCGGCGTCACCGAACAACGAGCCCTGCATGGCGAGCGACATGACCGTCACTGTATCGAACGTGTGTTCCCATTTCCAGTGCGCGGCGGTACCGTGCCGTCATGGGATATCGATTTCAGGTCGTTGTCGACAGTGCGAACCCGCATGCACTGGCGAAGTGGTGGGCGCAGACGCTGGGTTGGCAGTCCGAACCCAGCAACGAGGACTTCATTCGCGAGATGATCGCCGCGGGGCATGCGCGCGAGGAGGACACGACCACGTTCGAGGGCGTTCTCGTGTGGCAGGCGGGCGCGGGAATCACCGATCCCGAGTCGCCCGACAGCCCGCGGGTGCTGTTCCAATCGGTGGCCGAGCCGAAATCGGTGAAGAATCGGTTGCACCTCGACATTCGCGTCGGCGACGAGCGTGAATCGGTGGTCACGCAACTGGAAGCACGGGGCGCGTCGGTACTGCATCGAGGACGTCAGGGACCCAGTGTCTGGATCACGATGACCGATCCCGAGGGCAACGAGTTCTGCGTCAGCTGAGACGGTACGAGCCGGGGGTCTGGCCGGTCCATCGCTTGAAGGCTCGGCGGAAGGCGCTGGGCTCGGAGAACCCCAACCTGGTCGAGATGTCGTCGACGCTGTCTCCGCGGCTCAAACCGGAAATCGCTGCATCGCGCAGCACTTCTTCGCGCAGTTGGTTGATGGAGGTGCCCTCCTGTCGAAGAATTCGGCGCAGGTGTGGCGGGCTGATGTTCAACATCGCCGCGATTTCGTCGGTTCCCGGTGCGCCACCTTTGAATCCGGTTTCCAGGGCGCGGCGAACCTGGCTCGACGCAGTGCTGTCGTAATCTCGGGACGAGAACAGCAGATTGGGCGACTCCGCGAGATACTCCGCCAGAGTCGCCTCGGTCTGCACGATCGGTGCCCGCATCACCGCGCTGTCGAATTCCAGTGTGGCGAGCTCGGTTCCGAACTCCACGTGGGTTCCGAAGATGGCGTCGTACATCTTTCCCGCCTCGGGGCCCGGCAGCGCGTAGGGCAGTTGCACCGACAGAAGCTTGACCCGGTTGCCGATGAGCCACGCCGCGAATCGGTGCAGCAGAATCAACAGGAAGTCGGTCAGCAGTCGCTCGGCGAGTTCGTTGCCTTCCGGGCTCAGGTGGGTGGTGGGTGTGACGTGCACCGTCAGGACCGTGGATTCTTCGGTTCGATCGATCGTCATGGGGCGTACCGGTATCAGTACCCGCATGGTCTCGGACATTCGAATCAGTGCGGCCTGCAGGTTCTCGGTGTGTATGAGGGTCTGGCACACCACGCGAAAGCTGCCGCGCCGCACCGGTACTGCAGCGAGACCGAACAGTTCGTCGCCGGTCATCGTCCAGACCGCCTGGGTGAATGCAGTGACCTGCCGGGTGGTCAGACGCTCGGCCGGATTGTCGAGGATGGTGGATCCGATGCCGGCCATCGACAGCGGGTAGGTCAGGTCGACCCCGCTCCTCGTCGCGAGGTCGACGGCCTGCCTGACGAAGTAGGCCGGGATCGTCGGTTGCGCAGTCACAACTTCCGTAGCCTCTCGGCCGCGTCGGCGAGAACCTTGTCCTGCTTGCAGAAAGCGAAGCGCACCAACGACTTCCATGGAGTCGGCTCGTCGACGAACGCCGTGACCGGAACCGCCGCGACGCCCACCAGATCCGGCAGGGAGCGGCAGAACTCGTAGGCGTCACCGCGTCCGATCGGTGCGATGTCGGCACAGACGAAATACGTTCCTGCGCTGTACTTCACATCGGCACCTGTCGCTGCCAGAGCGGCCGAGAGTGTGTCTCGCTTGCGTTGCAGGCCGTCGCGCATCTGCGCTATCCACGCCTGCTCGTGCTCGAGCGCGTAGGCGACGGCCGGTTGGAAGGGAGTGCCGCCGACGAAGGTCATGAACTGTTTGGCCGCGCGGACGGCGTCGATCAATTCGGCAGGCCCCAGCGCCCAGCCCGTCTTCCATCCGGTGGCGTTGAAGGTTTTGGCGGCACTCGACACCGTGACGGTGCGCTCGAACATCCCGGGCAGTGTCGCGATCGGCGTGTGCACCGTGCCGTCGAAGGTGAGGTGCTCGTAGACCTCGTCGGTGAGGACCAGCAGATCGTGGGTGACCGCGATGTCGGCGATGCGGATCATGGTGTCCCGGTCGAAGACCGTGCCGGTGGGGTTGTGCGGGGAATTGACGATCAGCATGCGCGTGCGGGGCCCGATGGCGCGTTCGAGGGCGTCGGTGTCGACGGTCCATCCGTTGCCGTCGGACACCAGTGGCACGGCGGTTCGAGTGGCACCGGCGAGTGCGATGGCGGCCGCGTAGGAGTCGTAGAACGGTTCGATCAGCAGGACGTCGTCACCTGACTCGATCAGGCCGAGAAGTGTCGCCGAGATCGCCTCGGTGGCACCGACGGTGACGAGTATCTGCGAATCGGGGTCGTAGCGCAGACCGAATCGGGCCGCCCTGTCGTCGGCTATGGCCGCCCGCAGCACCGGCATGCCGGGGCCGGGGGAGTACTGGTTGAGGCCGCTCGCGATGGCCTCACGCGCGGTCTCGAGCATGGCTGGTGGGCCGTCGGTGTCGGGGAAGCCCTGCCCGAGGTTGACGGCCTTCTTCTCGACGGCGAGTGCGGTCATCTCGGCGAAGATCGTCGACGCGAACGGGCGCAACCGTGCCACTGTGCGCGAGGGGAACAACTCGGACATTCCTGCAGCGTAGTTCACAGACGGCAACCGGTCCTTCGCCCTGCGTCTGTACTGTGCCTGTCATGCGATTCGGATTGTTCGTGCCACAGGGGTGGCGTCTCGATCTCGTCGGCATCGACCCTGCCCAGCACTGGAGTGCGATGCGCGATCACGCGCTCGCTGCCGAGGCCGGTCCGTGGGAATCCCTGTGGGTCTACGACCACTTCCACACCGTTCCCACCGCGACCGACGAGGCGACGCACGAGGCCTGGTCGCTGATGTCCGCTCTGGCCGCGACCACGTCGCGAATCCGGCTCGGCCAGATGTGCACCGCGATGTCGTACCGTAACCCGGCATACCTCGCCAAAGTTGCTGCCACAGTCGACATCATCTCCGGAGGACGCGTCGAGATGGGCATCGGAGGCGGCTGGCACGAGCACGAGTTCCGCGCCTACGGCTACGGGTTCCCCTCTGCCGGAGAGCGATTGGGCAGGCTCGACGAGGGCGTGCAGATCTTCAAACAGGCATGGACGGCCGGAGAAGTGTTCCTCGACGGAAAGTACTACGAGATCGACGGTGCCGTGGTGCGGCCCCTGCCGTTGCAGGAGGGAGGCATCCCGCTGTGGATCGCGGGCGGCGGGGAGAAGGTGACTCTGAAGATCGCCGCGAAGTACGCGAACTACACCAACTTCGACGGAACCCCCGCCGGTTTCGCCGCCAAATCCGCTCTGCTGCGCGAGCATTGCGCAGCAGTGGGTACCGACTTCGATGCCATCGTCCGCTCGGCGAACTACAACGTCGTCGTCGCGGCGACCGAGGCCGAGGTGGAAGACAAGCTGCGCGCCCTCGAGGCTCGTCTGACCGAGTACGTGGGTGCGGAGAAGGCCCACAGCGCACTCGCCGCGTACCGCGGCATGCCCGCAGTGGGAACTCCTGAGCAGATCGTGGAGAACCTGACGGCACTGCAGGAACAAGGGATGACGTACGGCATCTTCTATTTCCCCGAAGCGGCCTACGAACGCTCCGGTATCGAACTCTTCGAGCGGGAAGTGATCGCTGCACTGGCCTAGTGGGTCGCTGCAGGCTCTAGCGCAGGTCGTCGGGAAGATCCGCCGGGTCGATGAGCAACTGCTGGTTCTTGGCCGTGCGGACCTTCTCCGACAGGCCGATGTTGGCGTGCAACAACGCCCACTCGCCCTCGGTGATCTCCCGGGCGGCGCGTGCGATGACCGCCGGATCGGTGGTTCCCCAGGCGATGGGCATCACCGAGGCCAACTGCCACGCTCGCCCGCCGGTGTTTCGGCCACGGTCCGCGAGAACCGACACCGCGGGAACCTGTGCGCCCCGCTCGACGGCGTGTCCGGGCAGGGCCCGCACGACGCGGGTGATCAGCACATAATGCGGCTCGTCCACCCCGGGCTTCGCGATGTCGACCAGGGCCAGTAGCGTCGCTCCACCCGGCAACTTCTCGGCCACCACCGCCGGCACCAGATCGCCTGCGGCATATTGTGATTCGATGGAACCCATCTTTCGGGGTGCCCACAGCATCACCCAGAGCGAGGTGGCCGCCGCGATCAGGAACACCGCGCCGAGGATGTACGACCACGGGGCGGCGATCCAGATGAACCACGCTCCCAGTGCGATGAGGAACACGGCGGTGAGCGCTGCGGATGCCCGCAACCGGCGAAGCTCGGTGAACGTCTCGTTGACCGACTTCGCGTGGGCTACGTCTACAGGGAACTCGAACTTGCGCACACAGGTATTCCTAGCACGGCACCGAGCCGACCCGAAGTCTCAGATCGCCGGACCGAGCAGATCGTCCGCGTCGGTGATGCGGTACGCGTAACCCTGTTCGGCGAGGAAGCGCTGACGGTGGGCTGCGTACTCGGCGTCGAGGGTGTCGCGGGAGACCACCGAGTAGAAGTGCGCCTGACCACCGTCGTGCTTCGGCCGGAGCAGTCGGCCCAGGCGCTGAGCCTCTTCCTGCCTGGAGCCGAACGTTCCCGAAACCTGGACTGCCACAGAGGCTTCCGGAAGGTCGATCGAGAAGTTCGCCACCTTGCTCACCACGAGCGTCTGGATCTCGCCCTTGCGGAACGCGTCGAACAGCACTTCACGTTCCTTGTTCTTGGTCGAGCCCTGAATGACCGGAGCGTTCAGCGCTTCACCGAGCTCGTTCAACTGGTCGAGGTAGGCGCCGATGACCAGCGTCGGAGCATCTTGGTGTTTGGCGAGGATCGATTTCACGACGGCGATCTTCGTGTGCGCCGTCGAGCACAGCTTGTAGCGCTCCTCGGGCTCGGCCACGGCGTACGACATGCGCTCGGCATCGGTGAGGGTGACGCGAACCTCGATGCACTCGGCCGGCGCGATCCAGCCCTGTGCCTCGATGTCCTTCCATGGTGCGTCGTAGCGCTTGGGCCCGATCAGCGAGAAGACGTCGCCCTCGCGGCCGTCCTCGCGGACGAGCGTCGCGGTGAGGCCGAGGCGTCGACGCGACTGCAGATCGGCTGTCATGCGGAACACCGGCGCGGGGAGCAGATGCACCTCGTCGTAGATCACCAATCCCCAGTCGCGGGAATCGAAGAGTTCGAGGTGCTTGTATTCACCCTTGGTACGACGCGTGATCACCTGGTACGTGGCGATTGTCACAGGGCGAATCTCCTTGCGCTCGCCCGAATACTCGCCGATCTCCTCCTCGGTGAGCGAGGTGCGTGCAATGAGTTCGCGCTTCCACTGCCGACCGGCGACGGTGTTGGTGACCAGAATCAGCGTGGTGGCCTTGGCTCTGGCCATAGCGGCCGCGCCGACCATCGTCTTGCCTGCGCCGCAGGGCAGTACGACGACTCCCGAGCCGCCGGCCCAGAAGGAATCTGCTGCCATCTCCTGGTAGTCGCGCAGCGTCCAGTTGCCGCCCTCGGTGTCGAGCTCGATGGGGTGAGCTTCGCCGTCGACGTAGCCGGCGAGGTCCTCGGCGGGCCAGCCGATCTTGAGCAACATCTGCTTCACGTGGCCGCGTTCGCTCGGATGCACGATCACCGTGTCCTCGTCGACCATCGCGCCGAGCATGGGCGCAATCTTCTTGTGGCGCATCACCTCTGTGAGCACCGCGCGGTCCAGGCTGATCAGCACCAGGCCGTGCACCGGGCTCTTGACCAACTGCAACCGGCCGTAGCGTGCCATCGTGTCGACGATGTCGACCAGCAGCGGCTGCGGCACTGCGTAACGCGAGAAATTCACCAGCGCGTCGACCACCTGTTCGGCGTCGTGGCCGGCGGCACGGGCGTTCCACAGTGCCAGCGGGGTGATGCGATAGGTGTGCACGTGCTCGGGGGCACGTTCGAGCTCCGCGAACGGTGCGATGGCCGCCCGCGCTGCACCCGCGAGTTCGTGATCGACCTCGAGCAACAGCGTTTTGTCGGACTGAACGATCAGCGGGCCGTCGGTCACGGTTCCTCCTAGAGACATCTGCTGCGCCCGAAAGAGCGCAACTTCTCCATTGTCCACAGGTAGGGGCGTGCGTGCACGTGAGCCCGGTCTACTCGACCAATGCGACCGAGGTGATCCGGTGCAGGGTGAAGCGCCGAACCCCACCGGTGGCGGGGTCGAACGCGTCGAGTTGGCCACCGCCGATGCTGATCGGATCGACGATGCGATGGGTCGCCACGCCCTGGGCGTCGACGTAGCCGATGCTCACGCTCCGTTTGACCTTCGCCGCGGTCTGCAGGAGCGTCATCGTCGCGGTGCTGCTGGCCCGAGACCCGTCGGCGCGCACCACGGCGCCGCCGTTGCCTGCCGCTCTGTCGGCAGCGCGCATCCCGCGCACCAACGAACCCAGCTGTTCCTCGGTGGGGACGGCCGGAGTGCGGAACGCCTGGCGTGGCCGCCGCGCCGACACCCTCGACCCGCGGGCACGCAGATCGACGATGGTGCCGGACGAGTCCTCGCCCGCAGGCGCGAATCCTGCTCCGCTCAGGACCGTCAGTACTTCGGCGAGCGGGGCCTGTGAGATCGCGACGGTCGGAGCCAGCGCTCGCAGGGCCAACGATTCGGCTGCCGGGGATGCCATCACCTCGGCCAGCAGTGCCGGGTCCTCGCACCTGACGAACGACGCGGCGACGCCTGCGCGCAGGCGGCCGTGCCGACGAGCCACGTCGTCGATCAGGTAGGTCAGAGCCTGCGGCACCGGCGTTCTCGAGTGGGTGGCGAACAACGCGTGCAGCTCGGAGGCGGTCAGTCCCACATCGAGAGCGCGGCGCAGGCTGGTGTCGCTGATCCGGTACATCGTGGCTGCGCCCGCGGATTCCACGTCGGCGACCAGTTCGATTCGATCCTGCAGGTCCGGCTCGAGCGGGCCGGGCGCCACCAACGTGAGGTCGGCTTGCACCAGGACGTAGTCGATGGGCTCGGGCAGGGCAGCACGCATGTCTGCCTCGGCATTGCCGTCGTGCAGCAGGGAGCGGCCCGGGGTCGAGATCGCCCCGCGAGCGACGATGCCGAGAGCGGTCGCTTCGGCGAGAACATGTCCGACGGGTGTGACGCCGAAGCGCCCGGACCACCGGGGTCGACGCCAGGCCAGGGTGCGCGCGAGGTCGGCGGGCTGCGCTGCGTGTCCACTGCCGAGTTCTGCGAGCAATTCCAGGATCATGCGTCGATCCCGCGGTGCGGCCGGAGAGCGGACTTCCTCGGACAGGGCGGCGATGGGTTTGTCGTTGGGGTCACGCATTCCGATGACCCAGGGTGCCCGCGGAACTTCGAGCCAGGCCGAGGCCAGGGTGTGCCAGCGCGCTGCCGGGGCGGCGGTGAGCCAGGCCTCGACCGCCGGTGTCGGGGCCCAGTAGTCGTCGCCGTTGTCGGACGCAGGAACCGGGTCCGGTGTTCCGCTCGAGATGAGGTGGGCGGCGGCCAGCAACTCGACGAGAACGCTCACTCGATCGTCGTCGAGGCCGGTGGCCTTGGTGATCTTGCGGAGCTCGCGCACTCCCAGTCCGCCCGCCTTGAGGGCGGGTGCAGGCGAAGCGGACAGTGCCTCGATCACCGCGACGCAGTGCCGACCCAGCTCCAGTGCCTCTCCTGCGGCAGCGGCGTCGACGTCGGCGAGCGAATACGAGCTGGTGTCGAGTTTGGGTTCGGCGAGCGAGCGCGGGTCCGACATCGGTTCGCCGCGCAGGATCTGGCCCACTTGGACGGGCAGCTCGACGGTTTGTTCGTCCAACCAGATCAGCAGACCTGCGGCGAGCAGCTTCTGGACGGGTCGGTCCGGCGGCGTGCCCGGTGCGGCGTCGCGGGTGCGGCCGGTGGGGGACGATCTGGCGAGGGTATCGAGGAGGCCGCGTTCGCCGTCACCGAGTTCGGCCAGGGCCGCGGTGATGTGGGCCTCGGTGAGGTTGTCCACCGGGTCGAGTGCGCGACCGATGCGCCACGGCACCGCGTCCGCCGCTGCGGCGCTGATGCGGAAGCCTGCTGCATCGCCCCACACCAGCAGGCGTTCGCGCAGCTGGGACAGTGCCTTGTCCACGCTCTTGGCCGGTGCGCGTTTGGCGACCACGGCCAGCAGCGCGGCGCGGGTGACGGGCCGCTCGTACGCCTCTTCGATGGCGAGGATCTCGAGGACCGTCAGAGCGAGGGTGTCGAGGGTGTCCGCGGTGTGCAGGATCGATCGGCGCTGCTCGGCCCGTCCGGCCAGTACGGCAAGGGATGCGGGCGGCGGCGCGGTCAGATCCGGACGCAGCGACATGGCCCTGATCAGCTCGGCGTCGCTGCGAGCTGCGATCCATCGAGGCAGATCCGGGGGCGTATCGGTGTGTCGGTGCGCAGTCGTGTCGGTCATCGTCTATCAGATTAGAGACCTGGGCTGGTGCTTGCCGCAGGGCAGGTGTCAAAATAGGCGCATGGTGAACAAGTCGAAGAAGCCCTATGTCGATCCAGGCTGGCCGGAAACCGCTCGCGGTGACCACGCGGTGACCGAACTCTCGTCCGCTCGCTCGGGTGGCTTGTCACCCTTCGGCGAGGACACCGAGTTCCCGCTGCCCGTCGAAGACCTTCCGTACGCCCATCCGGTGACCGTGGTCAATCGCTAGCCGCGGCCCTCGAGCACGAAAGAAGCCCCCGACAATCCGTCGGGGGCTTCTTTCGTACGAGCTGAACCGTCTCCGGGCGCTTACTGGGGCAGGAATGCCTTGTTGGCCTGGTAGAAGTTGACGATCTGAGGATCGAGCTGGATGCCCTGAGCCGCGTTCTGCACGAACGAGGCGATCTGCGGATCGTTGGTGAGGTTCTGGACGGCGGTGACGATGCCCTCGACGACCTCGGCCGAGTTGTCGACTGCCGGGATGGACGTCAGATCGGGCAACGCGGGAGCTTCCGGTGCCTTGGGGGTGACCGGAACACTGCGCTCGGTGGGCGCGCTGTTCAGGCCGAGGCTCGAGGAGCAGGACGGCCATGCGCCCCAGCCCTGCGAGTCGAGGACCTTCTCTGCGACTGCGATCTGCTCTTCACGGCTGGCCTGGTTGGCCGTGGCCGCGTACTGCTGGCCGCCGTGCGCGTTCCAGGTGCTGGGGGAGAACTGCAACCCACCCTGGTAGCCGTTGCCGGTGTTGATGCCCCAGTTGCCGCCGGCTTCACACTGTGCGAGGCGGTCCCAGTCGGAATCCGGTGCCGCGTTCGCGGTGCCGGTGAAGGCGATGCTTGCGGTGCCCATGATGGCTCCGGTGACTGCGACCTTTGCGACGGTCTTGCCAGTGGTGCTCGGCTTGCGATGACGTCCGCTCATACGAGTTGAAATCCTCTCCACACGCGCCTGCGAGGTCAGCTGTCGGGTTCGGGCTGAGAGGTAGCCCGGCCGTCTCACACACTCCTGCGAGTGGGCAATTGGGCTTCACCCCAAGGGAAGTCGGCGCGACTTCGTGAGTCGCTACAACTTCCCGGTTGTCCGTGGAGGGACGTGGGTCCCCCGTCCTCGTCCCCTGGGTGATCGTCGAGGGTGTTCCGGTTCCCGCGGGACGAGGTTTGGCGCTGCGGGCCGGAATTCGGCCGAACTTTCCGGCCGCTGCTGACCGTACTGAAATTCCCGCCTTACGTCACTATTTGGTAACTGTCGATTTCGGAGCGTCGCCGAGAGCACATTTTGTACCTCTTTCGGGTCGCTCGAGTCGGCCCAGCTAGTGGACGTGCCGGGCATTGAACCCCTGTCCGTTGCCTGTCCGTTACCGGAGCGTGATGTGATGGAAGTCACATCGACGGCAACCGGTTCCGGAGGTCACCGAACGGCAACGATGTCCTTGCCGAGGGGCATCAGGGATACGGGGATCATCTTCAGGTTCGCGATCGCCAACGGGATGCCGATGATGGTGATCGCCATCGCGACGGCGGTGACCACGTGAGTCAGGGCCAGCCACCAACCGGCCAGAATCAGCCACAGCACGTTTCCGACGAGCGCACCGGATCCGGACCCCGGCTTGTCGACGATCGTCGATCCGAACGGCCACAGCGCGTAGACGCCGATGCGGAACGACGCGATGCCGAACGGAATGGTCACGATCAGGATGCACAGCAGCAGTCCGGCGAGGAAGTAGCCCAGTGCCAGCCACAGGCCGCCGAAGACCAGCCAGATGACGTTCAGTATCAACCGCATGGTCAGCGCGCCCTTCGTCCGGATGCCAGCGCGTAGCCCAGCGCCAGCACGAAGCCGGTCGGCGCGGAGAACATGGCCGTCAGATAGAGCCCGAGTGGGGGCTTCGCGTCGGAGAAGATCGGAAACATCAGGATCGCGACGATGGCGACGAGGCCGATCGCGAACAGGGCCAGCGCGATGCGCAGCAGAGCGGTGCTGCTCTTACGGGTCGTTGTGTCCACATCGACCACGGTAGTGCGAATCGCGACGCTGTGAAGAGCGCCGTGCGGTGAACAACTCGAATGCTCTATCCGGGCTCACCGCGCTAGACTGGTGTATTCGCGTCCTACGTCCTCGTGGGGCGCGAAACTTGTGCGGGCCGAACATCGGTCCCACGGACAACGCAACTGTCACAGCAAACAGATGAACGGGTGAGCTCAGTGCCGACCGGCAAGGTGAAGTGGTACGACGTCGACAAGGGATTCGGATTCCTCTCGCAGGAGGAAGGCGAGGACGTCTACGTGCGTTCCTCGGCGCTGCCCGAGGGCGTCGAGGGCCTCAAAGCCGGTCAGCGAGTCGAGTTCGGGATGGCCGCAGGCCGTCGCGGACCGCAGGCGTTGAGCCTGAAGGTGCTCGAGCCGGCACCGTCGGTGCGTCAGAACACCGGCAGCACCCGCCGCGAACCCGTCGAGCGCAAGCACACTCCCGACGAGCTGCACGGGATGGTCGAGGACATGATCACTCTGCTCGAAGCGACGGTGCAGCCCGAGCTCCGGAAGGGCAAGTACCCGGACCGCAAGATCGCGCAACGCATCTCCGAGGTGGTCCGGGCCGTCGCCCGCGAGCTCGACAGCTGATCTCGGGAACGACCTACGGCAGCGTGCCGATCGACCAGATGGCGTGGCTGACGAAGCCCTCCTGATTGGTGTCGGTGTCGATGATGCCGGTGGGCAGACGCACTTCGATCCCGAGCAGGGTTCGGCCGCTGTCGTCCGTGGTGGGCACCGTGACGCTGAGCCTGGTTCCCGGTTCGTTGAACGCGCTGTCCTCCACGACGTTTCCGCTGTCGTCGCCGTAGACCAGGGCGAGCACCCACGGAGCCGAGTAGACGGCCTCGGGAAGCGAGAGCTGCACCGTCGGAGCCTTGCCGACCTGGATTTCGGTGGTTTCTCCGACGTTGGTGCACAGTGGGTCGCTGACGGCGCAGTACAGGTACGGCTCCACGTCGACGGCTCGGCCGTTGGCGTAGGCGGAGACGGTCGGTTCCTTCTCCGGCGCGTTCCCGATCAGCAGCGCGAGTACCGCGACGAAGGCAACGGCGACGACGAGTAGACCTGCGGCGACCAGGGCCGCGATCTTCTTGGTGCGGGGAGCGAGATTCACTTGGTCACGTTTTCGCCGAAGGAACCGTCGGACACTTCTTGTTCGACGTGGTCGGGGCGGTTGCCGCCGAAGCCGGGCAGAAGTGATCTGCCGCGGTAGGTGAGGAATGTCTGCACGAGCCCGATCGTAAGCAAAACCGAGACCACGGTGAAACCGAGCCAGTACTCGGTGGGGAGCAGCACGCCGAGCGTGCCGCCCAGGACCCAGCACAGCTGCATGACGGTTTCCGATCGGCCGAATCCCGACGCGATCGATTCCGGCGGCAGATCGGCCTGCAGGGACGCGTCGAGGGAGACCTTGGCGAGTGCACTGGCGCTCGACGCGACGAGCGCTGCCACCGCTGCGGTGAGCAGGCTGTCGGTGACCGCGGCGACGACGGCCACGACCGTGACTGCGAGGGTGCAGCGAAGAACCACCAGGGACGGCCGGCCGAGCTTGATCCTGGCTCCGAGCGCGTTGCCGGAGAAGTTGCCGAGACCGGCGGCGGCTCCGACGAGTCCGAGCATCGCGGCCTGCTGAAGCGGCTCGTGTTCGGTACGGGATTTGGCGACGAACGCGATGTAGAGCGTCAGGAAGCCGGTGAGAATCCGGATGGTGCCGTTGCCCCAGAGCCCGACGATGACCGCCCGGCCCAAGGGTTGTCTGCGGTTCTTGGTGGTGCCCGACGCCGGGGGCGACGGGGGCGTGCGGCGGATGTTCTCGGTGGGAGCCCCGCTTCCGGCGTAATCGCGATCACCGTGCTGGTCGGCGTGGTAACTCAAGGTTGCGGGCACTTCACCCTCGGTGATCTCCACCCAGGACGGAATGCGCATGCTCAGGTAGGCACCGAGCACGGTGATCGCGGCGACGAACCACAGGGCGCCCGGCGAACCCGCGACGAACGCGATGCCGCCGGCGACCGCCCCGGCCGCGATGGTGCCGCCGAGCAGACCGAACACCGTCAGACGTGAGTTGACGCGGACCAGGTCGATCTCCGGCGGCAGTACCCGCGGCGTCACCGCGCTCTTGAGCACCGCGAACGACTTGCTCAGGACGAGCATGCCGAGCGCGGCCGGATACAACACCCAGCTGTCGAAGTTGAACACCAGCACCACCGCCAACACGGTGCGCAACCCGAAGGACATGGCGAGTGCGATGCGTCGGCCCTGCTGCAATCGGTCCAGCAGCGGACCGATGAGCGGGGCGATCAACGCGAACGGCGCGATGGTGATGACGAGATACAGCGCGACCTTGGTCTTGTCCTCACCGGTGGCGGCAGAGAAGAAGAGTGTGTTGGCCAGGGCGATCGCCAAGGCGGCATCCGATGCGAAGTTCGCCATGGTCGCGTAGGTGAGTGCCGTCAGACCGGATTTGTCGGCACCGTCGGCCTTCGCGGCTCGCTGGAACGATGCGATTCCCTTGCCGGTCAGCTCGCGTCCACGCATGGCGGCGACGCGGGTGACGGTCAGCTTCTTGGGCATCGGCGGCGGCTTGCGTGCGCCGGCCTTGCCGCGTGCCGCGGTGATCTGTTCGGTACGCGGCGGGTGCAACGGCGGCAACGGCTCGCGGCGGCTGGGAACATGGGCGGTCACAGGAGTTGCGGCCGGGTAGTTGGCCAGACCGGGGTGCTCGAGCGGGGCAGGAGCGGAGCCTGCGGAGTGACCGTTCGAGTCAGGAGCGGAGCCTGCGGGGTGAACCTTTTCGGGGTCGTCCGCACCCGGTGGGGTGTGGGGGAGACGTGGATCGTTCACGGTGTCAATTCTGTCCTACCGGCGCGGTATCGGTGAATTGCACCTCGAAGATCGTGGGCCAGTATTTGCCGGTCACGAGAAACCGGTCGGTGCCGGGGATCTGTGCGATGCCGTTGAACACGTCGGCACCCCCTCGTTGGGAGGCCGACATCGAATCCCACAGTGGGGTGCCGTCGATGACGGCCGTCACCGCGCCGGTCTCGGGGTCGATGCGCATGATGTCGAACGTCTGCCACACGTTGGCGTACACCGATCCGTCGTCGGCGCATTCGAGTTCGTTGAGGCGCTCCACCGGATTGCCGTCGAGTGTGACGTTCACGGTGCCCTCGGCCTCGAACGACGTGGGGTCGCGGAAGGTGAGGGTAGACGAGCCGTCGCTCATGACGAGGCGGTTGTCCGGCGTCTGCGTGCACAGCCCCCAGCCTTCGCCCTCGTAGTTCACTCGGCGTCGTTCTGTCAGAGTGTCCCGGTCTCGGGCGATCGCGACACCGTCCTGCCAGGTGATCTGCCACAGCGTGTCGCCGTCGACGGTGATGCCTTCGCCGAACAGGTCGGACGGCAGATCCACGCGATCGAGTTCGGTCATGGTCTCGAGCGACGTCCGCCTGACGAACGACGAGCCTTCCAATCCGGTGCCCTCGTAGAGCACGTCGCCGTCGATCTCGAAGCCCTGAGTGAAGGCGTCGTCACCGCGGTCGTATTCGCGCAGGATCTCGGTGGTCAGTGTCGGAACCGAGTCGGACGTCACCGGGGTCGGCTGCGTCGTCGACGAACAGGCGGACACGGCCAGCAGCGAGGCCACGAGGGCAGCGTAGGTGCGAGCACGGACGGTCATTGCACCCATGATGGCAGCCCGAACTGGGCGTCACCGAGTCGATGCGGCAAACTGAATGTGTGAGTTTCGTATCTTCTCCAGAGCTCGATTCCATCCGCCCCGTCTTGGCCGATGCCGTGGACCTCGCGCGGCAGGCTCTGCTCGACCTGGGAGAGGGCGGTATCGGCGAGTACCTCGGAGTCACCGCCGAAGACGCCAGTGCGGCCACGCACCGGTTCGCCAGCGATCTCGAGGGGTACCGCGGATGGCAGTGGGCCGTCGTGGTCGCCGCCCCGGAGGACGCGGATCACGCCACGGTCAGTGAGCTGGTTCTGCTCCCGGGCCCCGACGCTCTCGTGGCACCGACCTGGGTGCCCTGGGACGAGCGCATCCGTCCCGGCGACCTGGGACCCGGCGATCTGCTGTCTCCGCGCCAGGACGATCCCCGGCTCGTACCCGGGTACGTCGAATCCGGCGACCCCGCCATCGACGAGGTGGCGGGCGAGATCGGCCTCGGCCGAAGCAAGGTCATCAGCCTCGAAGGACGCCTCGACGCCGCCCAGCGTTGGCACGACGGCGACTTCGGGCCCGATACCGAGATGGCCAAGGCTGCGCCGTCGACCTGCGGGCTGTGTGGCTTCTACCTCCCCATCGCCGGGTCCATGTCCGCCGCATTCGGGGTGTGCGGCAACGAATTCGCGGCCGACGGACACGTGGTGCACGCCGAGTACGGCTGCGGAGCGCATTCGGACACCGAACTTCCCACCGGAGCCGGATCGCCGCAATTCGAGCCGTACGACGACGCGGCACTCGACGTCATCGCCTCGCCGGTCGCCCCGGTCGAGCCTGCTGCTGTTGCCGAGACGACCGACGGCATCGAGAAGGCCGACACGGACGAGGCTGCCCCGGAAGCGTCGGTGCCTCCACGAGAGGCTGCCTCCGAAGAGCCGGCTGACGAGGTCGTTGCGGTCGACGAGGCCGAACCCGTCGCCGACGATGCGTTGACTACCACCGATCGTGCTGCGCAGGAAGAAGCTTCGGCATCTCCGAGCTGATCGATCCGTTCGACACCGAGTCGCTGCGGGAGTCGATTCTCGCGGCGTGGGGCTCTTCTCCCACCAGGCTTCGGGAGGATTCGGCGTCCGAGTTCGATCTGGTGCGCGGGGGTTACCGCGATCGTCTGTTGACCGAGCTGGCGCAGAACGCGGCGGACGCCGCGCAGCGCGCCGGCGTCCCGGGTCGGCTGGCCGTGTGGACCGATGAGTTCGGTGCTCTGCATGTCGCCAATACCGGTGCAGCGCTCGATGTCTCGGGCGTGCACGCCCTCACGGCGCTGCGGGCCTCGGCCAAGGGCTCGACGGACCCGGGCGTCGGGCAGTTCGGGGTCGGGTTCACCGCAGTGCGTTCGGTGTCCGACGAGATCGAGCTGCGTTCCCGTGGCGGCGGCGTGGCGTTCAGTGCACGGCGCACGCTCGAGGCGCTGGCCGGGCGAGGCATGCCCTTGCCTGACACCGGAGTGCCGGTGCTGCGGCTCGCATGGCCTGTCGCAGATTCGCCGGCCGACGGCTTCGACACCGAGATCGTGTTGACATTGCGAGCCGATGTGGCGGCGGATTCTTTTGCGTCAGGATTTGTGGACGAGTCCGTCGACCTGCTGCTCGAACTGGAGGCGTTGAACTCCATCGAGATCGACGGCGTCGTGATCGACTGCAGCAGAATCGAATTGGACGACCACTCCTCCGAGGTCACGATCGGCGCGCGAACCTGGCGGCAGTTCACCACCCCGGCCGCCCGCTGGCTCGCTCCGGTCGTCGACGGTCTGCCCGTTCCCTCTCCGCCCGATGTGTTGCGCGCTCCGACGCGCTCGGACGAGCTGATCTCGTTGCCCGCGTTGGTCATTGCCGATGTACCGATGCAACCCGATCGGCGACGCGTGTTGCCGGGTGTCTCGTTCGACGCGGTAGCGCACGGGTACGTGGACTTCGTGGCCTCGCTGCCTGCCGCATCCAGGGTGTCGTTCGTGCCCGAGGTCGGATTCGCTCGCAGCGAGGTCGACGGTGCGCTGCGTGAACTCGTGTTTCGTCGATTGTCCTGCGCACCATGGCTTCCCGGTGTCGACGGACGCGATCTGGTGCCCGAGCGGGCGAACGTCGTCGCCGACGCCACCGAGGAACTCACCGAGGTACTGACAGGTGTCGTACCCGATCTGGTCGACGCATCACTGTCGGGTGCACGGCATGCGTCGGCGCTCGCGGCAGTGGGTGTGCACCGGATCGGGTTGGCGAGGCTGGCGGAGATGGTCGGTGGGTCCGATCGCGAGCCGAGTTGGTGGCGGCGACTGTTCGACGCGTTGACCCCACTCGTGGTCGACGGTGTGGCTGCGGAAGAGCTTGCAGCGCTGCCTGTTCCGCTCGCGGACGGTCGCACGGTGACCGGTCCGCGGACGACGGTGATCGGCTCCGACGCCTCGGCTGCGGTCACCTGGGTCAGGTTGGTGCACCCGGAAGCGGTGAGTCCGCTGCTGTCGCGTCTGGGTGCCCGCGAGTCGACTGCGACCGAGCTGCTCACCGACCCGGCGCTCGAGGCTGCGCTGGACGATCTCGACTGGGACGAGAGCGAGGAGGTCGACGGTCTGGTCTCGGCCGTGCTCGCGCTGGCGGCAGAGGCGAGCGAACTACCCGGTTGGCTCGGCGGTCTGCCCCTCGAAGACGACGAGGGTGAATTGCGCAGCGCCGACGAATTGTTGCTTCCCGGAGCGCCGTTGGCGGATCTGCTGATACGGGATTCGCCGTTCGGTGTGCTCGCGCCTGCGGTGGTGGCCAGGTTCGGTGAGCGGGCGCTGCGAGCAGTGGGCGTCGGGTGGGGGTTCTCGGTGGTGCGTGACGAACTGCCGACCGGGCCGGATCACGATCTCGACGACGAGTCGGCATGGTGGTCGGGGCTGTCCGAGGAGCCGGAAACACTCTTGGCGGTTCGCGATCTCGACCTCGTTCGATCGGACGGCTGGTCCGAGGCTCTGACCGTACTGTTGGACGACCCGAGCACCCGTGCGGCACTGGCCGATCGGGACGGCTACACCGCGTGGTGGATCGGACGCCATGCGCGAGTGCATGGTTCGCGTCCGATTGCGTTTCGGGCACCGTCGGACGAGACGTTCGCCGGGTTGCTCGATCCGCTGGATCATCCGCGTGCCGACGAACTGAAGGCGGTGCTCAGCGCGTCGATCTGCGACAGCGCCGATACTGCTCGCGTGCTGCTGGCAGCGCTGTCGGATCCACAGCGGAGTCCGACCCCTGCGGTGATCGCGCGAACCCACACGCTCATCGCCACCGCTGTGGTGGAGCGGCGCATCGAGGTCTCGGACATCGATCCCCCGGATCGTGTCCGCACGCTCGGCGGCGCAGTCGTGGACGCGTCGGATGCGCTGGTGATCGACGCCCCGTGGCTGGCGAGCGTGGTACCACCGGAGGTCGCCGTGCTCTCGGACATGGCTACCGCTGCGGCACTGGCCGACGTTCTCGACATCAGGTCGGCGTCGGAGGCGATCAGCGGAGAAGTGCTGGGAGTGGGACGGGTCAGCTCCTGGGATCGTGAACCCGGAGCCGTATCGGCCTGTGCGGTCATGGGATTGCCGCTGCCGTCCGGCGGGGTGGTGGTGCATCGCGAACTCGTGGTGCGGCTGTCCGGTGACGTGAGCGGCGAGCGGACACTCCCGTGGTGGGTGACCGCCGACGGAACGGTCCATTGCACGGAGAGTTGGGAGCGACCTCGTGGGGTTTGACGGTGTGATCCTGGACTGGATGGTCGGGCATCGGGTCGGGTGGGTCACGACGATGTTCTGGATCATCACCACGCTCGGCAACACGGTGTCGATGTTTCTGCTGTCCGCGGTGGGCGTCGTTGCATTGCTTCGCGTCGGACGCAGATCGGATGCCGTCGTGATCGCAGGCGCGATGCTGACCGGATGGGGTCTGATGAATGCGCTGAAGTTCGCGTTCGCGCGGGAGCGTCCACCGCTTCCGGAGCGGCTGGTCGACATTGCGAGCCATTCGTTTCCGTCGGGCCACGCGATGATGTCGATGGTGCTTGCCACGGTGGCGATCGCGGTGATGCTGCGATCGTCCACTCCGTGGCTGCATCGGCCGGTACTGCTCGTGTTTCCCGTGCTCGCGTCCCTGCTGATCGGATTCTCTCGGATCTACTTGGGTGCGCACTGGACCACGGACGTGCTGGCAGGCTGGGTGTTCGGTGCCCTGTGGGGGCTGGGTTGGATCTATGCCGTCAGGCTGATCAGCGCGAGAAATCCGAGCGCTGTGCGATGACGAGCAGCTCGTCGCGCATGGCCGGGCTGGAGACAGCGTTGGCGCGTGCGTAGAGGGCGCGGAGCGAGCGGACGTGGTTGCGGCGAGTGCGGTACTGAGAGACGAGCTTCATGGCCTGGCTTTCGTGGATCAAGAGGTTGTTTTTTTCTGACATAACCCATGGTCCACGTTAACTTTGTGTTACTCAACCGGTCGAGGGGTTAGTTTGCCCACGTCAGAGGCCTGTGGTGACCGGGCTAACGTGATTCTGATCTCAATCGAGGCCGCGTTGGGCGGTTTTGCTCCCGCGACGTGACGCCGCTCTCTGCATCAGGAAGATTCCGAACCCTACGGCACCGACTGCGATGCCGCACCAACACGTGGCCAGTGCGTCGCCGCCCCCACCTCCGATGGCGGTGAACACCACCAACGCGAGTATCCAGCCGAGGATGCCGATCGCCAACACAGGTACCGGATCGGTGAGGCTGCGCGGAATCTGGGGGAGGTCGGCCACGAAATTCAAGTTACGCCACTGCCGCGTGTCTCGGCTGCGCCGTTGCGGTTACCCAAGTGCTTCGGTGTGCTTTATCGTTCGCTCATGCAACTGTCGTCGCGGCTACTCGACAACTACTTCAAGATCACCGAACGAGGCTCGACGGTCGGATCCGAGGTCCGAGGAGGAGTGGTCACCTTCGTGGCCATGGCCTACATCGTGGTCCTCAATCCGCTGATCCTGGGCAGCTTCTCCGCCGACGACGCGGCCGCCAAGACCGACGTGCTCGGCAACATCCTGCCGGTCGCCCAGGTCGCCGCCGTGACAGCGCTGGTGGCCGGATTCATGAGCATCGCGTTCGGCATCATCGCCAACTATCCCTTCGGCATCGCAGCAGGCCTGGGTATCAACACACTGCTCGCCGTGACGATCGCACCGCAGGTGACGTGGCCCGAGGCGATGGGGCTGGTCGTGATCGACGGCATCATCATCGTGCTCCTGGCCGTCACCGGATTCCGCACCGCGGTGTTCAATGCGATCCCGGCCGAGCTCAAGGCAGCGATCGCCGCAGGCATCGGCGCGTTCATCGCCTTCATCGGACTGGTCGACTCCGGCTTCGTGCGCCGCATCCCCGACGCCGCGGGCACGACGGTTCCCGTCGGGCTCGGCATCGACGGGTCCATCGCGTCGTGGCCGACGGTGATCTTCGTGTTCGGGTTGTTGCTGATGGGTGTGCTGGTGGTGCGCAAGGTGCGCGGCGGTCTGCTGATCGGCATCGTGGTGACGACGGTGCTGGCGGCGATCGTCGAGGCCGTCACCGACGTGGGTCCGTCGAACGGCGTCGACCCCAAGGGCTGGAACCTGTCGGTTCCGCAGCTGCCCACCGAGTTGATTCAGTCTCCCGATCTGTCGTTGGTGGGCAACGTCGATCTGTTCGGAGCGTTCACGCGCATCGGCGTGCTCGCCGCCAGCCTGCTGGTGTTCACGCTGGTGCTCGCGAACTTCTTCGACGCGATGGGCACGATGACCGGTTTGGGCAAGGAAGCGAAACTGGACAAGGACGGGAAATTGCCGAACATCGGCAAGGCCCTGGTCGTCGAGGGGGCCGGAGCCATCGTCGGTGGCGGTGCGTCGGCGTCGTCGAACACCGTGTTCGTCGAATCGGCTTCCGGGATCGCCGAGGGCGCGCGTACCGGACTGGCCAACGTCGTCACCGGATTGCTCTTTCTGTTGGCCATGTTCTTCACCCCTCTCACGGCCGTCGTTCCGATCGAAGCGGCCGCTCCGGCACTGGTCGTTGTGGGTGCGCTGATGATCGGACAGGTCCTCGACATCGACTTCCGGCGCTTCGATTACGCGTTGCCCGCCTTCCTGACCATCGTGGTGATGCCCTTCACCTACTCCATCGCCAACGGGATCGGCGTCGGTTTCATCACCTGGGTGATACTCGCGGTCGGCTCCGGTCGGGCGAAGTCGGTGCATCCCCTGTTGTGGATCGTGGCGTTGCTGTTCGTCGCATATTTCGCCGTCGGACCCATCACCGAGGCGGTTACATGATGCGAGGTCGGTACCAGGGCGTATTCTCTGCGCTGTGACGTCGGGAAATGTTGTGAAGGACAATCGGGAATTGGCAAGCGACCTGTCGCTTGCGGTGGTGAGGCTGACTCGCCACCTTCGGGGTAGGCGAGTGGACTCGCAAGTCTCGCTCACTCAGCTGTCGGCTCTGGCCACGCTGAGTCGGGAGGGTGACATGACGCCGGGTGCATTGGCCGCGCGAGAGAAGGTGCAGCCGCCGTCGATGACGCGGGTGATCGCGTCGTTGGCCGAACTCGGTCTGGTGGCGCGCACCCCACATCCCACCGACGGGCGGCAGGTGATCGTCTCGCTGTCACCGGCCGGGCGAGAGCTGATCGCCGACGAGGCCAGCGCCCGCGAAGCGTGGATGACCGCGCAACTCGCAGGCCTCGGACCCGAGCAGCTCGACACACTCCGTGACGCGGTGACGATCATCGGGGCCCTCGTGAGCGACTCCGAGTAGTTACCTAGGTTTATTATCTGAACGGTGGCCCCTGTTTCCCGTTCCTCCGGCTCGACGATGTTCGCCGCCCTGAAGACTCACAACTACCGATTGTGGGCGTCGGGGCAGATCGTCTCGCTGGTCGGCACGTGGATGCAGCGGGTGGCCCAGGACTGGCTCGTTCTGACGCTGTCCGGCGGCAACGGCTTCGCCGTCGGCATCGTCATGGCCCTGCAGTTCGGGCCGACACTGTTCCTCTCGGTCTGGGGTGGGGTCCTGGCAGACCGATACGACAAGCGCAAGCTCCTGATGATCACCCAGGTGTTCGCCGCGGTCTGCGGTCTGGTGCTCGGTGTGCTCGACGTCGGGGGGATGGTCGAGCTGTGGCACGTGTACGTCATCGCGTTCATCCTCGGCTGCTCGTCCGCCATCGACGCTCCGGTGCGGCAATCCTTCACCATCGAGATGGTCGGCAAAGAGACCCTCGCCAATGCGATCGCGTTGAACTCGATGACGTTCAACATGGCGCGCATCGTCGGGCCTGCCGTGTCCGGAGTGCTCATCACCCTCGTCGGCACCGGCTGGGTGTTCCTCATCAATGCCGTGTCGTTCGCGGCGGTGTTCGGTGCCCTCGTGGCGATGAACGTCGGTCAACTCTTCCGCGTCGAACCTGCCCCACGCGCCAAAGGGCAGGTGCGGGAGGGATTTCGCTACGTCTGGGGGCGCGGTGACCTACGAGTACTGCTGGCCACGGTCTTCATGGTCTCGACGTTCGGCCTCAACTTCCCGCTGAGTCTGTCGGTGTTGGCGCGCAACACGTTCGGTAGCGGAGCGGACGCCTACGGACTGCTCTCGACGACGCTGGCGGTCGGCACGTTGGCCGGAGCGACTCTGGCTGCACGGCGGGCGAGCGCACCGCGGCTGCGTCTTTTCATCGGTGCCGTCATCGCATTCGGAGCTTTCGAGTTGATCGTCGGGTTGATGCCCAACTACTTGCTCGTCGCGCTTCTGCTGATACCCACCGGCGCCCTGACTTTGACGTTCACGACGTCGGCGATGAACATTCTGCAGATGTCGGTGCCGTCCGACATGCGCGGACGCGTGATGGGCATCTACATGCTGTGCTTCCTCGGCGGCACTCCGCTGGGCAGTCCGGTTCTCGGTTGGCTCGCCGACGCCTTGGATCCGCGGGCACCGTTGCTCTTCGGCGGGGCCATCTCTCTGGCGACCGGCCTCTTCGCGGCGGTGTATCTACTGCGGCACAACAATTTGCGGATCACCGTGGTACGGCCCGCGGACGGTCATTGGCTCCCCACCCTCGATACTGTCGCCGTGAGCACGAAAGTGTGACGGTGATTCAGATCCAGCCGTGGCGTCGAGCGAGAGCGCAGGCCTCGTGCCGGTTCGCTGCCCCCAGTTTCGCAGCGGCAGCGGACAGGTAGTTGCGGGTGGTGCCGGGCGAAAGATGAGCCCGCCGTGCGATCTCCGCGATCGACGCGCCGTCCGCGGCGAACTCGAGCACATCGGCCTCGCGTGGTGTGAGCGGAGAGTCTCCGGCTCCGATGGCTTCCGCGGCCAGCGTGGGGTCGACGTAGCGACCGCCGCCGTGGACGGTGCGCACCACCTCGGCCAGCGTGGCAGCCGACGTGGTCTTGGGGAGGAACCCGCGTACGCCCGCTTCGAGCGCCTTCTTCAGGTAGCCCGGCCGACCGTGGCTGGTGACGATGATCGACGCACAGGCGGGCAGCGTCTCGGCGATCTTCTGGGCCGTCTCGATGCCGTCGATCCCGCCCATCTGCAGGTCGAGCACGGCCACATCGGGGGCGAGAGAGGCTGCGACGGTCAACGCCTTCTCGCCGGAGTCGGCCTGCCCGACGATTTCGATGTCGTCCTCCAGATCGAGCATGGTCGCCAGAGCGGTTCGGATCAGATTCTCGTCGTCGGCCAGTAGTACTCGAATCATGGTGTGGTCCTCGGCTTCTGGGGCGATGTCGGTAACGTCGCAGTGAGGGTGAATTCCTCGCTCGTCTTCTCCGTGTTCAGCGCTCCTCCGACGGCGACCAATCGTTCGCGCAACCCGCTCAGGCCGGTGCCGTCGTCGCGCTCGGACGATGCACCGGGACGATCGTTGATCAGGCGAATGCTGTTGTCGGTCAGCTCGATTCGACAATAAGTGGCGGACGAGTGGCGCAGAATGTTCGTCACGCCCTCACGGACCACCCAGGCGGCCGCCTCGGCCGCGCGCTCGGACAGAACCGAGGTCTCACCGACCAGTTCGGTGGAAATACCTGCGGCCGACAGCAGGGATCGAGCCCCGTCGAGTTCCGACGCCACATCGACCGATCGGTAGCCGCGAACCAGCTTTCGAGCGTCGGCCATGGATTCCTGGGCCAGGATGCGAACCTCGTCCATCTGGCCCGCCGCTCGATCGTCACCCCGGCGAGCCAGCGTTGCGGCGAGTTCGCTCTTGACCGCTATTGCGGAGAGCGCACGTCCGACAACGTCGTGCAGATCTCGAGAGAAGCGCAGACGTTCCTCGGCAACCGAGAGCGCGGCAGCAGCGTCGCGAGTGGCATCGAGTTCGGTGACGATGCGCAGCAGCCATGCCGACAGTTGCACCGTGAAGGCCATGAAGGCGATGAAGATGCCGAGGATCACGGTGTCCACCGCCGGTGTTCCCAGAGCCGCCGCGAGCAGAGCAGCGGCCACAGCCGCCGCGAGGGACCAACGCAACGGAATCAGGGTCGCGACCGCTGTGGTGACGAGTACGGCGGCCCAGATTGCGTTGCTCGTGGTCCCTCCGGCTACCAGCACCACGGCGGCGACCGCCGCGATTGCCAACGGGATTCGTGGGTCGGCCGTCGACTCGCCGCCGAGTGCGGGGGTGCGCTGCACAACCACGAAAGTGGCGGCCGCACACACGGCTGCTGCCGCCATCGACCGATAGTCGTCGTACTGCAGAGATGTCAGCATCGCACCGACGGCGACACCGACGGAGATCAGCAGGAACGACTGGCGGGTGTAGACGCGCACCTTGTCCACTGCACTGCTGTCGTTCCAGCCGTGCAGTGGATTGAGGTACTGGTGCAGCTTCATGATCCCCAGCCTTGCAGACGGTCGACGAATGACGCGATCTAGGACCGCGGTTCCCAACGGAAGTGCGTGCGGGCGATCAGGAGACTGCCGACGATCCAGGCGAGCATCACCAGCAGCGGCATTCCGGCTTCGGTGAAGGTGGCGGCGAACCCGGCCGACGCGTCGCCCGGGCTTGTGGTGCCGAACCAGCCGAGGTTCAACAGGTCCGAGACTGCGGCCATCGGGGTCAGCTCTATCACCCTGCCGAACGAGTCCGGGAGGGCGTCACGAAGCAGTGAGGAGCCGGCCATGGCGACCAGGATCACCGGCAAGCTGGTGATCTGCGCCGCCTCTGCATTGCGGGTGAACGCCGACGTGATCAGGGCCAGGGCGGCGAACAGCGCAGCACCGCCGAACAGGGCGGCCACGACCAGTAGCGCGTTGGTGGGAACGGGTCCGCCGAAGGCCAGCACCACTGCTCCGACGATCAGTCCGAGGACCACGGTGAGTATCAGCGAGGGGATGGCCGGTCCGAGCAGGATCTGCACATCCGAACTCTCTCCGGTGCGAAGTCGTTTGAGTACCAACTCGTCTCGGCGCGTGGCGTAGACCGAGAGCATGTTGTAGTAGACCATGAACACCAGCAGGAACAGAGCGAAGATCTCCAGTGCGGCTCCGACGCCTGCGTCGGTCAATCCGTCGTCGCTGCGGCTACCCACGATCAGCAGGGCGATGGGGAAGATCAACGGCATGACGATCGCGTTGAACAGCAGTACTCGGTTGCGTCCGAGCAGTGTGAACTCTGCTCGTGACAGTGCGGTCATCGTGCTCATGCGCTCATCACTTTCGTGTGTGTCGATTCGGGATTGTCGAATTCGTCTGCGATGGAGAGGAATACGGTCTCGAGCGATGCCGCCCGGGCGTCGAGTCCGTGCAGGGTCACCCCGTTGGTGCGGGCCCACACCAACAAGTCGGTGAGCGTGTCCTGTACCGAGGACGTCCGGATCGAGACGGTGTCTCCCGAGACGTCCATGTCGGTACCCGGCAGTGACGGCAACGCCGTGCCCGGGGCCTTCAGTTCGATCTTCGCCGGATGGTCGGCGACCACCTCGTCGACCGTTCCGCTGCGAACGACTGCGCCGCGGTGCATGATCGCCAGCCGGTCGCACAGCGACTCGGCCTCGTCCAGGTAGTGCGTCGTCAGCATGATCGTCACGCCGGAGTTCTTCAGCTCCTGGATCAGATGCCATGTGTTGCGGCGACTTTCGGGATCGAGTCCGGTGGTCGGTTCGTCCAGGAACAGCACTCGTGGGCGGCTGATGATGGCGCACGCCAGATCCAGCCTGCGCTGCTCTCCGCCGGAGAGAAACTTGACCCGGGTATCGGCGCGGTCGGCCAGGTCGACGCGCCCCAGCACCTCGTCCGTCGGCAGCGGATTGCTGCACGTGCCCGCCCACATGCGCAGGCTCTCCGCGGTGGTCAGATCCTGGGGCAGGCCGCCCTTCTGCAGCATGATGCCCAGCGACGGTCGGACCTTGCGGCGGTCGGACACCGGATCCATTCCCAGAATCCGCACAGTGCCCTCGCTCGGCCGTGAAAGTCCCTGAATCACTTCGAGAGTGGACGTCTTGCCGGCACCGTTGGTACCCAGTAGGCCGAACAGTTCGCCCTCTGCGACCTTCAGATCGAGCGCCTTCACGGCCTCGAAAGCGTTCTTGCCCGAACCGTAGCGGCGAGTCATGCCACTGACTTCGATGATGGTCATGATTGCTTCTCCCAGTGGCGGAGTCCGATGACGAACCGCACGCCCATGAAGGCGACGATGACGCCGAGAGCGACGAACGCCGGGAGCGACGTACCGACGATTGCGAACAGCACCGCGACAATCGCGATGCTGATGACGATGACGACGATCTCACGTGCCATCGTCGGAGCCGGCCCGAGCTCCATCAGATCGGTGAACAGGTTTCCTTCGTCTGGTTGCTTCATGACTACGAGTCTGCTGGGCCGGGATCACCGAAAACAGTGCAGCGCATCATCATCTGCAGTGACACCGTCACGGTCCGGCCATGACAAAAGTCATGTGCTCTCGACAGCGCCCGGTATGCCGGGAGTTCGGGTATTTTCAGCACGTGAATCGCACCGAGCCGGTGAGCCCCGACCGTCGTACGCAGGTACGCGTCATTCTGGCGGGTTCGGTACCGAACCTGGTGCAGTGGTTCAACCTGTACCTCTATGCGACGTTCGCGCCGTACTTTCGGACCGAGTTCTTCGATCCGGCTTCGACCAATTCACTCGTGTACGTCTACGGACTCTTCGCATTGACCTTCGTCGTGCGCCCGCTCGGTTCGTGGCTGTTCGGCAGGCTCGCGGACGTGCGAGGCCGACAGTTCGCGCTCGTCGCTGCGGTCACGCTCATGTCGGCCGGATCGGTCGCTCTGGCACTGACTCCCACCGTCCACGCGATCGGGGCCTGGGCCGCGGTGATCCTCGCCGTCGTGAGCATCGTCCAGGGCATCGCAACCGGCGGCGAATATGCCGCGGCGACGGTGCTGCTCTCCGAATCGGGCACGCGAGGGCATCGCGGATTCTTCGCCTCGTTCCAGGCCGCGACCATCGTCGGCGGCCTCGTGCTCGCGCAGGCATGTCTGCTTGTTCTCCTCGCGAGCACGGACCGCGCGGCAATCTCCGAATGGGGCTTTCGCCTCGCCTTCGCCGCGGGAGGCGCGGCAGGCGTCGCCTCGTTGTGGTGGGCTCGCGGACTCGATCGTGCGCCCCGTGAAGCGGGAGCACCACGAGCGGACCGTGACGCCACGATGAAGGCGCTGTGTCGCGATCACTGGCGTCCGCTCGTCTGGGTGTTCTTGTTGACCGCAGGCGGGAGTGCCGCGTTCTACACCTACACCGTCACGGTCCCCTCAGTCGTTCGCGAGACGTTCTTCGCAGCGGACGGTGCCAGAGGAGAGCTCGTTGCGACCGGTCTCGTGTTCGCTGCTTTCGTGGTGTTGATGGTGCTGCAGCCGGTCGGCGGTGCACTGAGCGACCGCATCGGAAGAAAGCCGCTGCTCGTCGCATTCGGAGCACTGGGGATACCGGCGACCGGAGCGCTGGTGCTGGCCACCACCCGGGTGACGTCCCCGCCGGCGGTCTTCGTCATCCTGGTGTGCGCGTTTGTCGTCCTCACGTGCTACCTGTCGGTGAACGGCATCGCCAAGGCCGAAGTGTTCCCAGCGCACATTCGTGCGCTGGGCGTCGGCTTCGGTTACGCCGTGGCGAACTCCCTCTTCGGAGGTACGGCACCGCTGATCTATCACGCCACCAGCGGTGGCGGCAGTGTCGAGTTCATCGCCTACGTGACGGTGCTGCTTTCGGTGACCCTGGGCGCGGCGCTCTGGATGCACGGCGGCTCGGCCACCGCACTCGATGCGCCGAACAGGTAGGTCTAGAAACCCCAACCCATGACGGCCGGGCGCGCGGTTCCGAACGTCAGGTCCAATGCGTGCAGTGACGCGTCGTTGCGTGCGGTGAGGCGGTTGGCCGCGGCGAACAAGCGGGCGCGATGGGTGCCGAAGTAGATGCTCGCGAGCACATCGATGTCGAGTTCGATGTCCGGTTCGGATTCCACCCGGGTGCAGGTGGCTCGGCCGTCGGTCACGGTGAGCGAATAGGTACCGCCCGCATCGAGGAAGGGATCTCGCACAGCGATGATCAACGAGGTGTCGAGAGCGTAGGTGCGTGCCTCGAGCGCTGACTCGACGTGCATGATGCGGCCCCACAGTGCGTCGTGGTGTCCGGTGACCTTCGGCAGTCGGTTGTTGGTCAGCAGGAACGGCAGGGCTTCGTCTCGTGACTGTTGCACCTCGATGGTGTCGACCAGGTCGACCCCGACGAGGATCTGCCACAGCGCGGCGTAGGCGGCATCGGTCACCGCGATGAATTCCTGTACCACCACCCGGCTGGGGTTGCGTCCGCGTCGGTAGGCGACGTAACCGTCGGGATGGACGATGAAGAACAGAGCCGTCAGTCCGCCGCGTCGGTTCTCTCGGTCGGCGAAGAACCGCTCCCAGCGGATCGGCGGCTTGGGCTGCGCGCCTGCGGTCTGCTGCTGCCAGCGGTGGTAGATGTCGGGGAGCAGTTCGGTGGCCTCGGCCGATTCGATCAGCCGCACACCGGTCGCCGGAGGAGCATCCTTGCGGAACTGCGCGAATCGACGGTCGATCGAGACGCTGATCTCCTCGGTTATCGGCCCGTAGCCGAAGCGTCCGTAGATCGTCGCCTCGCTGGCGGTGAGCAGCGACAGTGGTGCCCCGGCGTCGTTCAGAGCGCGGTGCTGCTGGGTGAACATCGATCGCAGGATGCCGCGTCGACGATGCGTCGGCGCGACCGACACCCAGGAGACTCCGGACGCCTCGACCTGCGCACCACCGGGAACGGTGACCGACATCGGGAAGTGCATGGCCACACCCACCGGGGTCTCGCCGTCCCACGCCAGGTACACGTGCTCGGACTGGGTCAGGATCTGCGTCTCGGCCAGGTCCTCGGCGTTCTGGTGCTCGCCGAATGCGTGTGCGTCGAGCAGCGCGACGGCATCCCAGTCGTCGTCGGTGGCGGTGCGGATGGTGATCGATTCGTCGGTAGTCATCGTTCTTTACTTTTCCATACAGGAGTGGAGCCCGCGGAACGACCCGAAAAAACTGCCATACAGAGGGAGGCCTTCGCCGACGGACCGTCAGAAATGCCGGGTGACAAGATGAGCGGGTGGTTCATGTAATCGATGTCGACGACCCCTCCGACCCCCGGCTGGACGATTTTCGCGATCTCAACTCGTCGGATCGGCGGCCCGACCTGCCCGAGGGCAAAGGATTGGTGATCGCGGAGGGTGTGTTGGTTGCGCAGCGACTGCTGACCTCGCGCTTCCCGATGATCAGCCTGCTGGGCGTGGATCGACGGCTCGACGCGTTGCGCGACGATCTGGCGGATTCCGACGTCCCGTTCTATCGGACGTCCGCGGAGGTGATGGCCGAGGTCGTCGGATTCCATCTCAATCGTGGTGTGTTGGCGGCGGCGAACAGGCCGCCTGCCCTCGATCTCGACGAGGTGTTGGCCGACGCGAAGACGGTGGCGATTCTCGAGGGCGTCAACGATCACGAGAATCTCGGGTCGATGTTCCGTAACGCGGCGGGCCTCGGCGTGGATGCCGTGTTGTTCGGGGCCGCGTGCGCGGATCCGCTCTATCGACGGTCGGTGCGGGTATCGATGGGGCATGTGCTGCGGGTGCCGTTCGCCAAGGTGCCCGAGTGGCCGCGCGGCCTCGATCGCGTTCGCGCGCATGGCTTTCAGCTGATTTCGCTCACACCCAATCCGACTGCGGTGTCGCTGGCGGCGGCGATGACGGGGGAGAAGGTGGCGTTGTTGCTCGGCGCGGAGGGGCCGGGTCTGACCGAACATGCCATGCGCGCCACGGACATTCGCGCGCGCATTCCGATGGCTCCCGGCACCGACTCACTCAATGTTGCGACGGCCGCGGCGATGGGGTTCTACGAACGTGTGCGCCTGACGTGACCGACCACGACCCGGACGTCCGCTGGACCGGAATCCCGATTGCCGTGATCTCGGCGGCGCTCGTCGGGGTGGCACTGACGACCTTCGGTCTGGAACTGGCCAGAATTCATCCGCTCCTCGCGATCGGTCTGAACATCATCGTCGTCGCGGGTGCGGCACCGACGGTCATGCGATGGCTCGCGATACCGGTGTGGCGCTGGGCCGTGTACGGAGCCGGTATCGGTTCGATGCTGAGCTTCGTGGCACTGGCGGCGCTGGCGTTCTAGCAGTCGTCTGCTCAGTCGGTCTCCGACAGCGGGCACAGTTGCGCACTACCGGCGACAATCGGCGGAATCCCGTCGATCAGCGGTGATTGCGTGCAACGGTGCCCACCCGGGCCACTATTTGCGCGAGAACCAACGCTTCTTCGGTCGCGGTGCCTGCTCGTCGGGGGCGTCGGGCATCGGTTCCTGTGCGCCGCGGCCGTTGGAGCTTCGGTTCTGCTGGTTCGGTGGCGGTGGTTCCTGCCCCGGGACGTACATCGTGAAGCCGCAGACCGGCAGGGTGTTCGGATCGAATTCGTCCGCGTGTGGTGCGCCGGTGTAGCGGAACCCGAGCCACTCGGCGTTGGCTGCCTCGGCGAATTCCTGAGGGTGGAACGGCAGCGACTGCGGATCCGGCATCACTCCGGGCGGATAGATCAGCGGATGCTCACCGGCCCAGAACGATCGCTCCCACACCAATGGCAGGCCTGCGTCCTCGTAGATGTACACCGGAGTGGCACTGAAGGATCGGCGGAATTCACCGCGTTCCCAGTACGCGAACGCACCCCAGGCGTGTTGGGGATCCGAGGCGACGAGGTAGGTGTGCTCGGACGCCAGCGGGCGAGTGAATGATTCGGTAAGTGTCGACGGTGTGAGCACCGCGAGATTGGATCCGCAAACCACGGTGACGCCGGGGTAGCAACCGATGAAGACGTGATCGTCGTCCACGCCTGCCGAGGTCGATATCGGGCCCTGTCCGAGGGGCACTGCCGTCAGGTGGGGGTACAGACGTCCGACGAGTGCGGTCGCAGCGTTCCAATCCGAGGTGGTGGCCTCTCGGAGTACAGAAATGGGATCCGGTGCGTCCACGTACCAGATGGTTGATGCTTTGGCCCCCACTACCGGCACCTCTCTCTCCGTTACTTCCTGGGAAGCCTACGGTGTGAGCGTCGGCGGTTCGTCACCGCGCGGCACATCGGTCACAGCAGAACTCAGTTGTGACCGCTGCTGCGAACGCCGAGCAGGACGTCCTCCCACGACGGCATGGCCGGCTTGCCGCGCTTGTCCTTGCCGCTGGTGTGACCGGCTGCAGGCTTGGGTGCGGGCCTGGGCTCCCTGGTCACGGTCTCGCGCGGCTGTTCGGGCTCGGGAGAGGGCGCATCGTCCACCTCGACCTCGACCTCGATGGTCTCGGCGTCGATCTCGCTGTCGGCGGTGGTGCCGTAGTACTCGTCGAAGCTCTGCTGCGAGGTCTCGTCGTCGGAGTCCTCGGCGGACGTCAGTGCGCGCACCGGTGCCAGACCGCGCAGTTGGCGTCCGAAGTCCGGATCGATCAGCTCGTGAGCAGTGTCGTCGAGCGGGCTGATGGTGCCGCCGTGGCCGTCGGGAAGGAACTGCCAGTGAGCCTTGTTGGTGGTGCGGCCCGCCTGCCACTTGAGCTGCGCGACCCACTTGTTGTCCTCGTCGCGCCAGGCGTCCCACGCCGCGTCGTCGAGATTGTGGCCGCGAGCGCGGAAAGCGAGGGTGACGATCTCGAGCAGGGTCTGCACGGCCGGGCCGTCGTGGCGCAGCGGATGACCGGCCTGAGCCATCGACGCGGCCTGCGAGCGTTCGAGCAACACCGGGTGAGCGAACACCTCGACGCGACTGATGGCCATTCCGGAGTCGGCGGCAACCTGTTCGATGGTCGCTCCGCTGCGGATACGGGCCTGAATTTCCTTGGGCCGAAGCAAGCTGTCCATTTCGATCTCAATCTGTCCTAGTCGAGCGATGTCGCCGCGTGAGGCCGCGCGGAGCTTGTCGTCGGCTGGAAGCCGGAATCTGTCGCCGGTCTTGGGATCTGCGCACACGACGAACTTTCCGTCGGCCTCGAGACCCACCACACGTAAGTCTCGCACCTTGACCTCCTCATCGCGCCGGCTCGCGATACCGTCGAATTCGAGCCTAGTTCACCTGCCGTATTCGGCGGGTGTCCGACACGCATCGCTTCTGCCGACCATCGTTTCCCTATCAGAGGGTAGACAGCTGTGGGCTCGGTTGCACCCATTCGGTCGATGTTGCGTCAATTGTCCTGTGGGACAACGTCGATGCATCGACGCGGCGGTACAGTGCGCCCAGGCCGAAGCCGATGCTCAGGGCAATCGCGTGCCCGACGGAAGTGAAGGTCGGGTCCGATACCCCACTGATCGTGACGACGCCGATCCACAGTGCGGCCCAGCCCGCACACCACGGCATCGGCAGGTACCTGATCATCGACCCCGCTACCGCTGCTGCTGCGTAACTGACACCGACGTCGACGGCCATCGCCAGTGAGTC
Source organism: Rhodococcus sp. 14-1411-2a (assembly GCF_002259485.1). Classification (GTDB taxonomy): domain Bacteria; phylum Actinomycetota; class Actinomycetes; order Mycobacteriales; family Mycobacteriaceae; genus Rhodococcoides. Next base: position 355,177 of record NZ_NPGA01000007.1, on the reverse strand, counting down.
CGCGAGCCAGTCAATGTGAATGCCGATGAGCAGGCCGACGGCCACCAGTACCGTCGCACCGATGTGTCCCGCGCTGAAGGTGACGAGGAAGCGTCGCCAACCGGAGATCCATTCGGCGACGGCGAACAGCAGTGCAACCGCGGCCAACCACAACCAGTTCACCCGTCCTTCGGTGAGAAAGACGCTCGTGACGAGGGTGGCGAGGTGGCCGTCGCCCAGATTGTGCAGATTGGTGCTCGCCGCGTGCAGCACGTGCCAGCGATCGTGCGGGCCGATCCGGCCCAGTGCGACGGTGCCCGCCACCGCGAGAGCGATGTACAGCAGGGTCACGCGAATGCGCAGCGCGAATGTCAGGAGCCGGTACATACGAGCGCTCCCTCCGAGGTCGTTACGCTTGCTTACTTGATAGCAAGTGTAGGCCGCGAAGGGAGCGCCGTAGCTGTGAGCTTGCTGGGAATGGTCGTTCCGCAGGCTCCACTCCTGCCCTGCTGATCAGCTCAGAGTCGACACGACCCAGTCGATGCTCTTGGTCAGTGCGGTGATGTCGTCCGGCTCGATGGCCGGGAACATGCCGACGCGCAGCTGGTTGCGGCCGAGCTTGCGGTACGGCTCGGTGTCGACGACGCCGTTTGCGCGCAGGATCTTCGCAACCTGGGCTGCGTCGACGTTCTCGTCGAAGTCGATGGTGCCGACGACCTGGCTGCGGTGATCCGGGTTCGTCACGAACGGCGTCGCGAATTCGCTCTTCTCGGCCCAGTCGTACAGACGTGAGGACGAATCGGCGGTGCGCTTGGTGGCCCAATCGAGGCCACCCTGCGCGTTGAGCCACTCGATCTGGTCCGCGAACATCAGCAGTGTCGCCACGGCCGGGGTGTTGTACGTCTGGTTCTTGCTGCTGTTGTCGACGGCGATCGGCAGCGACAGGAAGTCCGGGACCCATCGATCCGTGGCAGCGATCTCGCTGACGCGCTCGAGTGCGGCCGGGCTCATCAGCGCCACCCACAGGCCACCGTCGGCGGCGAAGCACTTCTGCGGCGCGAAGTAGTAGACGTCCGAGTCGGCGACGTTCACCGGCAGACCGCCGGCACCGGAGGTGGCGTCGATCGCGATGAGGGCGTTCTCGGAGCCGGCCGGACGGCTGACCGGGATGGCCACGCCCGTCGAGGTCTCGTTGTGCGCCCAACCGATGAGGTCGACGGACGGGTCGGAGGTGGGCTCGGGCGCGCTGCCCGGCTCGGCCTTGACGACGATGGGATCACCGATGAACGGGTTGTTCTTGGCCACCGACGCGAACTTCGAGCTGAACTCGCCGTTGGTCAGGTGCAGCGACTTCTCGCGAATGAGGCCGAAGGCAGCAGCGTCCCAGAACGCGGTGGTGCCACCGTTGCCGAGGACGACCTCGTAGCCCTCGGGCAGCGAGAACAGATCCTTCAGGCCACTGCGCACGCGTCCGACGACGTCCTTGACGGGCTTCTGACGGTGGCTGGTGCCGAACACGGAAGCGCCGACGTCGACCAGGGACTGCAGCTGCTCGGGGCGAACCTTGGACGGGCCGCAACCGAAGCGTCCGTCGGCGGGCAGGAGATCGGCGGGAATGATCGGCAAATCGGCCATGGAGTAGCGCGTCCTAGCGTCGATGGAATATGGCATCCACAGGCTAGTCGGGTGTCATGGCACCGTCGACTACCGGATCAGGTCCCAGCCGTCGACGGACTCGGGCCTGCGGGGTTCGGGGCCGGTGTAGAGGGCAGCCGGTCGGACGAGCTTGCCCAGGCGCTTCTGCTCCAGGATGTGCGCGCACCAGCCCGCGGTACGGCCACAGGTGAACATGGCGGGCATCATGTGCGCCGGCACCTCGGCGAAGTCGAGGATCACCGCGGCCCAGAACTCGACGTTGGTTTCGATGGCGCGGTCGGGGCGGCGCTCGCGCAGTTCGGTCAGTGCCGCCTGCTCGAGCGCGGCGGCGACTTCGTAGCGGGGTGCGTTCAGCCTCTTGGCGGTGGCGCGCAGCACGCGGGCGCGGGGGTCCTCGGCGCGGTAGACGCGGTGTCCGAAGCCCATGAGCTTCTCTTTGCGGTCCAGGATGCCGGTGATGAGAGCGCGTGCGTCACCGGTTCTCTCGACCTCCTCGATCATCGGCAGGACGCGAGCGGGCGCGCCGCCGTGCAGGGGACCGGACATTGCACCGATGGCACCCGAGAGGCAGGCGGCGACGTCGGCTCCCGTGGAGGCGATGACACGTGCGGTGAACGTCGAGGCGTTCATGCCGTGTTCGGCGGCCGAGACCCAGTACGCGTCGATGGCGGCGACGTGGGCGGGATCCGGTTCGCCCTTCCAGCGGACCATGAAGCGTTCGGTCACGGTGGCGGCCTGATCGATGCGGCTCTGCGGTACAGCAGGCTGGTAGATGCCGCGAGCGGACTGAGCGACGTAGGACAGAGCCATCACCGAGGCGCGGGCGAGGTTGTCGCGGGCGGTGGAGTCGTCGATGTCGAGCAGCGGCTGGTAGCCCCAGATGGGCGCGAGCATCGCCAGGCCGGCTTGGACGTCGACGCGGACGTCGCCGGTGTGGATCGGCAGGGGGAACGGTTCGGCCGGTGGAAGTCCTCGACCGAACTCGCCGTCGACGAGCAGTGCCCAGACATCACCGAAGGTCACGTTCTGCGCGACGAGTTCCTCGATGTCGACGCCGCGATACCGCAGTGCGCCACCGTCCTTGTCGGGCTCGGCGATGTCGGAGGTGAACGCGACGACACCTTCGAGGCCGGAGACGAAATCCTCGGGAACTCGTTGAACAGCCATGGCCTGTGGACTCCCTCGTCGCAACTGCACCCGGCTCTGCGCCGCATCCGGGCGTACTTCGTCAGAACCATAGCCGGGATCTACGCGGGAGTAGCGTCTGGGCTTGTGTCTGCAGAAGAACAGCGCCTGGCGAACATGCGGGTGGACTACGGAGAGCCCGAGGACCTCGACGTCGATGCTCTGGCGGACGGGTGGTGTGCGCTGGCGCAGCAGTGGTTGTCCGACGCGATAGCGGCGAATCTGCCCGAGCCCAACGCCATCGTGTTGGGGACGGTCGACGAGGCGGGTAGACCCGCCACCCGCACCGTGTTGTGCAAGGACTTCGACGCGGACGGGGTGGTGTTCTACACCAACTACGACTCCGACAAGGGCCGTGCGCTCACCGTGACGCCGTATGCGTCGATCACGTTCCCGTGGATCGGAATTGCCCGCCAGGTCACCGTTCGAGGCCCGGTGGTCAGGGTCGACGCCGAGACGACGCAAACCTATTGGCGCACCCGGCCCCGCGGCTCCCAGCTGGGGGCATGGGCGTCCGAGCAGTCGCGGCCCATCGGCTCGCGGGAGGATCTGGCTGCGCGACTGGCCGAGGTCACCGCGACGTTCGACGGCATCGAGGTGCCGGTTCCGCCGAACTGGGGCGGTTTTCGCGTCGAACCTGAGACGGTCGAATTCTGGCAGGGCCGAACGAGCCGCATGCACAACCGAATTCGCCTGACGGTGGCAAGCGGTGTGATCGAGCGTCTGCAGCCGTGAGCGGATTGCGCGGCATTCTTGCCGATACGACTCCGCTGAAGACCCCCGCCTACAAGCGGCTGTGGTTGGCGAACATCGTCACCGTCATCGGGGCGCAGCTGTCCATCGTCGCTGTGCCACAACAGGTTTTCCAGATCACGCTGAGTTCGGCGTACGTGGGTCTCACCGGTGTCTTCGCGCTGGTGCCGCTGATCGTGTTCGGTCTGTGGGGCGGGGCGCTGGCCGATGTGATGGACCGCCGCACGCTGTTGATGATCACCACCTGCGGTCTGATCGGTACCTCCGCCCTGTTCTGGTTGCAGGCGTTCCTCGACCTGAACAACGTGTGGATCATCTTGGTGCTGTTGGCCGTTCAGCAGGCCTTCTTCGCGGTGAATCAACCGACGCGCAGCGCGATCCTCCCGCGAATCCTGCCCGCCGAGCAGCTGCCCGCCGCGAATTCACTGAACATGACGGTGATGAACTTCGGCGCTATCGCCGGACCGCTCAGCGCAGGCATCCTCATCTACTACATCGGGCTCGAGACCCTCTACCTGATCGACACCATCGCACTGTTCGCCACACTGTGGGCAGTGATCCGGCTGCCGGGAATTCCACCGGCGAAGTCGGGTCAGCGCGCCGGATTGCGCTCGGTGTTCGACGGTTTCGCCTACCTCGCGACGCAGAAGGTGCTGCTGGCCTCGTTCGTCGTCGACATCATCGCGATGGTGTTCGGTATGCCCCGTGCGCTCTTTCCGCAGATCGCACACGAGAGCTTCGGCGATCCGGCGTCGGGCGGTCCGGTGCTGGGCATGCTGTTCGCAGCGATGTCCGCGGGCGCGGTGGTGGGTGGAGTGTTCTCCGGCTGGCTGCCACGAGTGCGCAGGCAGGGCCTGGCGGTGCTGATCTGCATCGTCGTGTGGGGCGTGGCGATGATCGGCTTCGGTCTGGCCGTCGGCGCGGCCACCGACGGGGCCACCACCGTCGCCCTGTGGTTCGCGTTGGCGTTCCTGGCCCTCGGCGGCGGAGCCGACATGATCTCGGCGGCCTTCCGCAGCACGATGCTGCAGCAGGTCGCCACCGACGAGATGCGTGGCCGGCTACAGGGTGTCTTCATCGTCGTGGTTGCCGGAGGTCCGCGCGTCGGCGACGTCCTGCACGGGGCCGCAGCGGCGTCGGTGGGGACGGCGGCCGCCGCGGCGGGCGGCGGCGTGCTGGTCGTCATCGGTGTCTCGATCGCCGCGTTGGCTCTTCCGGCATTCATCCGGTACCGAGTGGGTGCGGTGGTAAAGAATGGCACTCATGGCTGACGCACAGACCTACTCGTTGACGAGCGGTAAGTATCGGGCAGACATCGCTGCCGTCGGAGCGGGTCTGCGGGTGCTCGAATACGACGGCGCACCGCTCACCGAGACCTGGGAGGCGGGTTCGAAGCCGCCGCTGTCGGCGGGACTGGTGTTGGCCCCGTGGCCCAATCGAACGGCCGACGGCACGTTCACGTTCGAAGGCGTCGAGCATCGGATGGAGATCACCGAGCCCGCGCGCAACAACGCCAGTCACGGTTTCGTCCGGCGGGTGGAATGGACCCTGAACGAGCACAGCGACTCTCGCGTCGAGCAGAGCGTGGACGTCGGGACACATCAGGGCTGGCCGTTCTCGGTGACGGTGACCGTGGCGCACGAGCTGTCGGCGGACGGTCTCACCGTCACCGCGTCGGCGAAGAACACCGGTGATTCACCGGCGCCGTACGGGATGGGTTTTCACACGTTCGTCAGGGTGGGAGACGTGCCGCTCGACGAGTGCACGCTCGAGCTCTCGGCCGGCACGCGGCTGCCGCTCGACTCGGTGCGCAATCTGCCAGTGGGCAATTCGGTGCCGACTGCCGATACCGAGTACGACTTCCGGCAGCCGCGGATGCTGCAGGGCGTGCAGCTCGACACCCCGTACAGCGCGTCGCTACCCGAGGCCGACGGCCGAGCGAGCCATGTTCTTCGTGGTCCCGACGGCACCGCGACGGTGCTGTGGACCGACAGCAGCTTCGGGTGGGTGCAGGTGTTCACCGCCGATCCCGCCAACGATCAGGCCTATCCCGATCGAGGGCGGGCCTTGGCGATCGAGCCGATGACCTGCCCACCCGATGCGTTGAATTCCGAGATCGATCTGATCGTGCTGGATCCGGGGCAATCCTGGTCGGGCACCTGGGGAATGAGGTACGAGAAGTGACCATTCTGGTGTGCGGCGAGGCGTTGGTCGACCTGGTTCCGGTGCACGAGGGCCCGCTGCTTTCGCCCAAACTCGGCGGCGGGCCGTTCAATGTCGCCGTCGCGATCGGTCGACTGGGTTCGCCCGTCGCGTATCTCTCGCGGATCTCCCGCGACCCGTTCGGGGAGCAGATCCTGGCGAGCCTGCGCGACGCGGGAGTGGACACCACGTGGGTGCAGCGCGGCGACGAACCGACGACGTTGGCGATGACCACGCTCGCCGAGGACGGCAGTGCCGAGTACTCGTTCTACGCCGACGGCACAGCCGACCGCCTCGTCGCCGATCCCGGCGATCTGCCCGACGAGATCAGCGTGCTCTCGTTCGGCACACTGTCGCTGCTGTACGAGCCCGGCGCGTCGATGTACGCGGGCCTGCTGCACCGGGCCCGGGCGGCGGGCAAGCTCACGATGCTCGATCCGAACATCCGGCCCGCTGCCATCGACAGCACCAGCGGAGACATCACCGCCGACGGGTTTCGCGACCGCTTCCGTTCGTGGCTGCCCAGCATCGACATTCTCAAGGTGTCCGAGGACGACTCGTTCTGGTTGGGGCTCGGAACGCAGGGGACCACCGTCGACGACTGGCTCGCGGCAGGGGTCACCGCGGTGGTCATGACCCGCGGTGGCGACGGCATCTCGGTCTTCACCGCATCCGAGGAAATCACGGTCCCTGGTGTCGCGGTCGACGTCGTGGACACGATCGGCGCTGGTGACACCGTGCACGGAGCTCTGCTGAGCTTTCTGCAGAAGGAGACCATTATCACATCGAACGCGGTGAAAGAGATGAGCAAGGAAGATTGGCGAGAAGCGCTCGAGTTCGCCGCGAAAGCAGCGGCGATCACGGTTTCTCGACCCGGTGCCGACCCTCCCTGGGCGTCCGAGGCGTCGAGAGACTAGTTTCACTATCGACGTTAGAACTGTCCGCTTCAAGTACGTGTCCGTTACACGAGTTCGAGAGGGACCATTCGTGCCCGCTGAGAATGATGCCAAAGCCACCCTCACCTATCCCGGTGGCGAATACTCCATGTCGATTGCCGAGGCCTCCGAGGGCAACAACGGCATCGAGCTGGGGAAGTTGCTGGCCACCACCGGCTACACGACGTTGGACGGCGGGTTCGTCAACACCGCGTCGACCAAGTCGGCCATCACCTACATCGACGGTGACGCAGGCATCCTGCGCTACCGCGGTTACCCGATCGAACAGCTCGCGGGCAAGTCTTCGTTCATCGAGGTCAGCTACCTGCTGATCTACGGTGAGCTGCCGTCCGAGGATCAGCTCGAGAAGTTCACCGACAAGATCCGTCGGCACACTCTGCTGCACGAGGACCTCAAGCGGTTCTTCGACGGTTTCCCGCGTAACGCGCACCCGATGCCGGTGCTGTCGAGTGCCGTCAACGCGCTGTCGGCGTACTACCAGGATTCGCTCGACCCGAACGACCCGGAGCAGGTCGAGCTCTCGACCATCCGCTTGCTGGCCAAGCTGCCGACCATCGCGGCGTACGCCTACAAGAAGTCCGTCGGTCAGCCGTTCCTGTACCCGGACAACTCCAAGAGCCTGGTCGAGAACTTCCTGCGCCTGACGTTCGGCTTCCCGGCCGAGCCGTACGAGGTCGATCCCGAGATCGTCAAGGCACTGGACATGCTGCTCATCCTGCATGCCGACCACGAGCAGAACTGCTCGACGTCGACGGTGCGTCTCGTCGGATCCTCGCAGGCCAACCTGTTCACCTCGATCTCCGGCGGCATCAACGCGCTGTGGGGCCCGCTGCACGGCGGAGCCAACCAGGCCGTGCTCGAGATGCTGGACAAGATCAAGGCCGAGGGCGGCGACGCAACGGACTTCCTGCGTCGCGTCAAGAACAAGGAAGACGGCGTCAAGCTCATGGGCTTCGGACACCGTGTGTACAAGAATTTCGACCCGCGCGCGACGCTGGTCAAGGAGACCGCGCACACGATCCTCGGCAAGCTCGGCAACGGCGACGAACTGCTCGAAATTGCGCTCAAGCTCGAGGAGACCGCGCTGACCGACGACTACTTCGTCGAGCGCAAGCTGTACCCCAACGTGGACTTCTACACCGGCTTGATCTACCGCGCGATGGGCTTCCCGCCGCGCATGTTCACGGTGCTGTTCGCGATGGGCCGGCTCCCGGGCTGGATCGCGCACTGGCGCGAGCAGAACGAGGACACGACCGGCAAGATCGGCCGCCCGCGCCAGATCTACACCGGCTACACCGAGCGCGACTACCAGGACGTCAGCTCCCGCTAGATCTCGCTGCACGACAACGCCGCCGACTCCCTTCGGGAGCCGGCGGCGTTGTTGTGTCTGCGCCGAGTTCGCAGTTACGTAGGTGAAATGGCCGTTTTCGTCTGCACAACTGCGAACTCGACGTCATGGACTCCACAACTTCGAGTTCGTGGTCAGGTCATCGCTACCTCCCGCAGCACCTGTCCTGCACCGTCGGTGAGGCGCAACGTATCGGTATCCGTCGGGCCGACCACGAGCTCGCCGCCGACGGGTAGGTCGATGGTGCTGACGAATGCAGACCGCGATCCCCGAGCATCCTCGGTGGCGGCGGTGTAATCACTCGTGGTGGGGGTGTCGGTCGTGAGCGTCATCGATCGCTCGGTAGGGCTGATCTCGGCGACGATCGACGCGCCCGCAGGCAGGCGAAGGGAGGTCGATCGAACCACCCAACCGTCGGACAGGATGGAGATGTCGATCGAGGCATCGCGCTCGTTGTCCGCGACGTCGGAGAGCGTCAGCCGCATCGGTGTGTCGATCGAGGCCTCCAGCAACGCTGTGTTGTCGTTGTTGATGAACGCGGACCGTCGCACCCGGTCACTGTCGGACACCGACAAGCTCCATTCGACATCGGTCAGATCGACCGGATCGTTGGTGTTGTCGGTGACCAGCACCAGGTAGTCCTGGTCCTGCGCACCGACCTCCGTGCAGGAGGGGCACTGATGAACGCCGGTCATCTCGGCCAGCGGAAACAACTTCAGCTGATTGTCCGGGGTACCGGAGAACAGGTAGCTGTCGTCGGCGGGGTCTGCCGAGGTGGTGTAGTACCACGTATCGGCGGCCGTATCGGTGACGATCATCTTCTCGACGCCGGGATAGTTGTTGTCGTAGATGACAATTCCGCGTGTGCTGTCGCCCAGATCGCGTATCGCGATCGGTGTCACGGCGTGGCCGGACGTTCCGTCCTCGGTGTAGAACGCGAGTAGATGGTCCTGCCCTTCGGCCCACGCGGTCGTGAGTCGATCGATCACCTCGTCCACAGGTGCGGACATCTCGGAGTCGGCCGTCGGTTCGACCTCCTGGGTGTTGAAGTAGCGCGCGATCACGGCATCGGTCGCTGGGGAGGGACGTGCATCGAACAGTGTTGCTCCCGGGGCGACGAAGGACGAGGTGTCGATCGAGTTGCGGTAGGCCAACCCTGCGACCGCGGCCATTCCGAAGCAGTGACCACCGTTCATTCCGTTCTCGAACACCTCCGAGGTCACCCGTCCCATCGGCGAGAGAACGCATCGGTCGCTCTCGGTTCCCGGAGTGCACACCGCATCCCCGAACAGTGATTGCATCGAGGCCGGTGTTAGCCCTAGGCCATGCTCCGCTGTCGGCGGTCCCCAGTTGGGGAAGGAGAAGCCGTCCCGTCGGACGTCGAAGCCGGACGAGGCCACGAGTGTGCCCGAGCCTGGGTCCATCTCGGTGAACCCTTCCTGAGGTGAAGAACACGCCGTCAGCACGAATGCGACTGCAAAAGCCATTGTGGCCCAGCGGCGGCGGGGCGCAGTGGCGGAGCGGAGAACCATGATCGGATCCTCTTCTTCGGTTGTCAATGCTCGAGTACGACCTTGAGAACTGTGACGATCAAACCGACGACGATGGCAACCAGGCCTCCGAGGATTGCCCCACGCCATCTTCTCTTGCTCGCATGCCAGCCGCTGGCGGCTCCGAGGACGAGCAGGAACAGGAATGCGAGATCGGAAATGGTGTCGAGTGCGCCGTAGGCCGACCACAGACCGCTCACACGTCCGAGCCCGATGATGATGAGCGGCACCACCGTCAGCAGCAGGAAATGCGCTGAGTGCCAGAGCAGATGACGTCTGTCGGCACCGTCGGGCATGCGGTGGTGGCTGTTCACGTACCCCAACCACGACGAGAACAGGTGCGCGACGGCAGTCGCGACCATCGGCCCGAGGACCATTCCTGTCGCGTCACCGAAATCGACGTCCGTATCGTCCGCCCCGACGACCATGACGGTCATGATGATCACGGTGCCGTAGATCAACGGCTCTGCGTCCAACGCCGCCCACGTCGGTCGGCCTCGCCTCCAGGAATTGTGACCGGTATCGGGAAGCGTGCTTCCGGTCATGACTTCTCGCCGCAGGCGGCGTACTTCGGCGTGGATCCATCGTGGCGCGCCGGAAGTGGTGGTCGATTCATCGTCGAAAGTCCTTGTTCGAGAGAAAGAGTGGGTATGTCATCGCGGATGGGGGCTCGTGTCTCGTTCAGACGACCTCGTGTTCGGCCGGTGCCATGGGGTCGATGTGGCGTGCGGCGCGTAGGCCAGCCTCGATCGCACCCTCGACCCAGCCCGACTTGAACGTGGTGAAGTCGCCGGCCCAGTGCAGCCGGTCCACAGGCTTTTTCATCTCGTCCAGCATCCAGCCGCCGTCCAGAGGCGTATCGCCGAAGGCGGCCTTGATCCAGGGTTGATCGGGCCAGGAGAATTCGCCGATTTCCACGACGTCCTCGATCATTCCGGACATGTCGGCGTTGAAGGTGTTCACGAGATCTCGTGCCCGGGTTTCTTTCGGCTGCGCGAGATAGGCAGTTGCGTTGGCACCGGAAAGGTAGAAGAACGCGTTCCCGCGCCCGCCCGGCTCGTTGCCGGTGATGTCGATGAGTCGTTCCCACGGCCGGTCGGAAGCTGCCACGGGCCAACCTCGCACACCGGAATCGAGCCACGTCGGTTTCGAGGTCTGCAGATACACCTTGACTATGTCGCTCCACACCATGCCGTCGACCACCTGACGGGCTCGATCGGGCAACGCCGGTCGGATGTCGACATCCTTCAGGACCGTGAAGGGGATCGTCGAAATGACCTCGTCCCCGGTCCATTCGCGACCGTCCGCTGTGGTCACCATGACGTCCGAACCGCTCTGGTCGATCACCACCACCCGAGAGCCCAGGTGGATGCGGTCTTGGGGGAGCCTTTCGGCGAGGGCGCGCGGTATCCGCTCGTTTCCACCCTGCACGCGGTACAAGTTGCGGTCGCCGAAATGGTAGGCGAAGTCGGGAAGCAAACCGAGAACGCTGACTTCCAGTGTGAAACCGCCGGCCTGGGCTGCGACGAGTTTGGCGAAATCGTCCGATGCACCAGCGTCGGCGAGCAATTCACGAACGGTGAATCCGTCGAACTTGTCGGCGGCGGCCGCATCGGGCCACTCCGGGTCGATGACGGTGGTGAAATCTGCGCCGAGGGGCACGAAGTAGCTGGTGAGCATGGAACTCAGTTCGACGGTACGTTCGGACTCGAGTAGATCCCAGGGTCGACGATCGAGCTGAGTGTTGTTGCCGCGCAAGCCATCTATCAGATATTCGGGAGCGCCGTCGTTCATCGCGACGATGGGGAGCTTCAGGGTGCTCACGTAGCCGGTGACCAACGGCATGTTCAGTCGGAAATGCCCTCCACCGCCCTCGGTGAACTGGCCGTTCTCGTATTCGACGGAGATGAGGCGACCACCGATTCGGTCCTGAGCCTCGAGAACCGTCACCTCGTGACCGCGCCGGTGCAAGGCCAGTGCGGCCGTCAGACCCGACATGCCTGCACCCAGAACGAGTACGCGACGGGGTGCAGGCGATTCATTCGTACCGGCGACGGTGCTCTCGGCCTCGTTGCTCGAGCACGCCGTCGTGGAAGTCAACCCTCCCAGCATCGCTGCGCTCAAGCCGAGTCGTAAGGCATCCCGTCGGTTGACCTGCACCATCGTCGTCTCCTTCTGAAACGATGGAAGTGCCCCGTCACTTCTCCGATTCGACAAGCGACATCACACCACGTTTTCACGGCGGAGGTGACTCGAAACCGCGTTCCCGCGCCAGGTCTCACGAAAGACCGAACCTGCACCGAGCAGGATCGGTCACACGAAGGTGACGCGATTTTTCAATACCGGCAGGTTTGCACGCACGGCGTCGACGAGTTCGGTGTGGATGTCGATCGTCAGCATGCCGGGCGTCGCGTCGAGTTGCCCGAGGATCTCGCCGGTGGGGGAGCAGACGATGCTGTGTCCCACGCCCAACGGTGCATTGCCCTCGGCGGCAGCGGGTTCGGCTTGGTCGCAGGCCGCGATGAACGTGGTCGAATCCAGGGCACGTGCCCGCGCGAGCAGGGTCCACTGCTCCACTTTGCCGTCGCCCGATCCCCACGACGCCGGGACGACGACGACTTCCGCGCCGAGATCACCGAGTTTCTGGAACAGTGCCGGGAATCGAATGTCATAACAGGTGGCGAAGCCGACCCGAACGCCGGCGATGTCCACCACGAGAGGCTCCGAACCCGGTGCGACGGTGTCGGATTCGGCGAATCCGAACGCATCGAACAGGTGGATCTTGTCGTAGCTCGCGTCGATACCGGGTCCGGTGACGAGCAATGTGTTCGTGACCCTGTCGTCCGCGGCTGGGGTGAACATTCCGGCGACGACGGTGATGCCAGCGTCGGACGCTATGGCGCGCACCGCGTTCGCCCATTCACCGTCCAGGGGTTGCGCGAACTTTCGGATGGGTCCGCCGAAGCATCGCATCGTCGCCTCCGGAAACACGACGAGATCCGATCCCGCATGCGCTGCGGCGCGGGTGTGGGTGGCGATGAGTTCGAGATTCTCGGCGGGCTGTTGGCCGCTGGTGATCTGGGCGAGGCTGATGCGGATGGACGAGCTCACGGTGTGACTCCTGGTTTCGTCGGAGGAAGACAGGTATACATATCGTATGCAGCCGCTGTCGGGGAGGGAGAAGGCGTACCAGTACGTGCGCGATCAGGTGTTGTCCTCACCGGCCGCCACCGGCACTTTTCTGAACGAGCAGGAACTCGCGACGCAGATCGGAGTATCCCGTACCCCGGTTCGTGAAGCGTTGCTGATGTTGCAGTCCGAGGGGCTGGTCGAGATGGTGCCCAAGCGGGGCGCGCACGTGCCGGCGATGTCCGGACGCCAGATCGCCGAACTGATGGATCTGCGCGGAGTTCTCGAGCGGCACGCGGCCACCCGTGCGCTGCGAGCCGGTGACGCGCCGATCACGCAGATGCGGCACGCGTTGACGCAGCAGGAACTGCTGATGAACTCCGACGACGCAGATGCACCCAAGCAGTTCATCGACTGGGACGGCACATTCCATCAGAGTTTGATCGATTCGGCGGGAAGCGATCTGCTCTCGCGCACGTACGCCGGACTGCGGGCTCGCCAACTTCGGGTCGGGTTGAGCGCGTTGTTCACCGCGGCGAACCGTCAGCACCGGGTGTGCGCCGAGCACCAGGCCATCATCGACGCACTCGGTGCGGGCGACGAGGACCTGGTGCACGCGAAGATCGACGCTCACCTCGAAGTCACACTTCAGACTCTGCTGCGCGCGTAGCCTTTTCGCGCTCCTGGCCCAGCAGCACGTAGTGCTCGTCCTCGGTGGGGTCGGGGTTGCGACCGAGTGCGAGACCGACGAGTGTCACGGCACCGACGATCACGATGTATCCCGCGATCGGCACCCAGCTGTCCGTTCTGTCCAGCAGGTAGACGAAGATCAGCGGTGCCATTGCGCCACCGAACACGCCGGCGATCGTGTACGCCAACGAGCTGCCGGTGGACCGCAGTCGGACGCTGAACTGTTCGGTGACGAACGCAGCCTGCGGTCCGTACATGAACGAGTGGAACGCCAGTCCCACAACGACACCCAGGATCAGCAGCGGCAGGGATCCGCCGCCGATGACGAGGAAGAAGATCGCGCTCCAGGCAACGCCGCCCACCGCTGCGATTCCGTAGACGAGGCGCCGATTGATGCGGTCGGACACCGCTCCGGCGAGCGGGATCAGACCGAGCTGACACGCCGATCCGACCAGAATGGCGGTCAGCACCTCGCTGCGTTCGAAGCCCAACTTCTGCGTGCCGTAGGTGATGGAGAAGACGGTGAACAGCGCGTAGATGACGTCCGGTGCGACGCGGGACATGATGCCCGCCACCAGTGGCCGCAGTTCGGTCTTGAACACCTCGCTGATCGGGGCTTCCGATCGATCGCCGCTTTCCTGCAGCGCCTTGAACACCGGGGTGTCCTCGAGCTTCAAGCGGATCCACAGACCGAATCCGACGAGTACGGCCGAGAAGAGGAACGCCACTCGCCATCCCCAGGACTCGAACTGCTGGTCGGTCAGTGACAGAGTCAGTATCGCGAGTGCGCCGTTGGCGAGCAGGTTGCCTGCCGGTGGTCCGATCTGCGCGGCGGACGACCAGAAGCCGCGCTTGCGTGGATCGCCGTATTCGCTGGAAAGCAGAACCGCGCCGCCCCACTCTCCGCCGACGGCAACACCCTGGCAGAACCTCATGGTGACGAGGATGATCGGGGCTGCGATGCCGATCGTGTCGTATCCGGGGATCAGGCCGATGGCGAACGTGGTGACGCCGATCAGCATCAGCGTGATGACGAGTAGTTGCTTGCGGCCGATGACATCGCCGAGGCGCCCGAAGACGAATCCACCGACCGGTCGGGCGACGTACCCGACGGCGTAGGTGGAAAAGGCCAGCAGTGTCCCGGTCAGCGGATCGCTGTCCGGGAAGAAGACCAGAGGGAACACCAGCGCCGCGGCGGCCGAGTAGACGGCGAAGTCGTACCACTCCAATGCCGTTCCGGTCAGGCTGGCCGCGAAGGCCTTGGCCAGGCCCTTTCTATCCACCGAAACAGGTTCGGTCATGACGACTCCTTCGTGTGCCTGGGATCACGCTATCCGTTGTACGTGCTCCATACTTGCTGTATACAAGACGTATGCGCAAGGCTTTCGGCGTATCGGAAACAGAAAATTTACGAGGAGAGGGTCCTTACTGATGCTCACGTTCACGCTGCCCGACGGCTCGACCGAATCGCTCGAGGTGACCGCCCTGCTCAATGCGGGATATGCCGGACGCAACCAGGACGAGGTGGCGTCGCACATCGCGGAGCTGGCCGAACTGGGTGTCCCGGCTCCGACTGTGACCCCGGCGCTGTACCCCATCTCGCCGTATCTGGCGCAGCAGACCGATTCCGTCGCCGTCCAACACGGTCGCACCTCGGGCGAGGCGGAGTGGGCTCTGGTGATCCTCGGCGACACGATCGACGACGTGCTGCTCACGGTGGCGTGCGATCACACCGACCGTGACCTGGAGGTTCACAGCGTCGCGTGGAGCAAGAACGCCGCTCCCGACGTGCTGGGCACCGGCGCGTGGCGGTTGTCCGAGGTGGCCGATCGACTCGACGAGATCACGTTGACCGCCTGGGCCGACGGCACACTCATCCAGACCGGAACGCTCGGTGATCTTCTCGCGCCGCAGTATTGGCTCGATGTGCTGACCGAGCGTGGCTTGTTCTCGCGTGGAACGGTTTTGATCTCGGGCACCATCTCGATGCACCACGGGGTGAATCAGTTCTCCGACGCCTGGAAGGTCGAGATGACCGACCCCGCCACCGGCAATACTCTGACCTGCGAATACAAGACGATATTGATGCCAGCTCCGATCGGCTGAGCGTCACGACGTATGGTCGAAGCGGTATATGCCCAGAGATAGACAGCCGGCGTCGGCGGGCCGGCATCAACCGCAGGAGACTTCAGTGACGAAGCCAGTGATCGAATTTCAGGCCGGACCGGCGCCCTTGGACCTGGTGACGGTCGACCTCGTCGAGGGTGACGGCGCAGAGGCAGTGGCCGGTGGCACCGTCGAGGTGCACTACGTCGGCGTCGAGTTCGATTCGGGAGAAGAGTTCGACTCCTCCTGGAACCGCGGCGAGTCCATCCAGTTCCCGCTGCGCGGACTGATCCAGGGCTGGCAGGACGGCATTCCCGGAATGAAGGTCGGCGGACGTCGTCAGCTCACCATTCCGCCGGAGCTCGCCTACGGTCCCGCCGGTGCAGGACACCGTCTTTCCGGCAAGACCCTCGTGTTCGTCATCGATCTGCTCGACGTCAAATAACTGCAGGGCCGCCAACGGCATTGCGTACCCGCTCGGCTTCGCGGGTTGCCGCGGGATTGGCAGTTCCCTCTCGGGAACCCGCGAGCTTGGCGTGAATGTGCCCGGCTACCGTCACCGGCTCGTACCGGGCCACGTCACCGGGCTCGATGCACGACGGCAGTGGCGCGATCACCGCGTCGAGGTTGCCGTCGTGGAAGAACGCGGCAGATCGCCTGCGCTGGATCGTCCCGTCGGTGATCGGCGGACGGACCCGATGCAGCGTCGACATCCAGCGATCGTTGGTCAGTCGGGCCGTCAGATCTCCCAGGTTCACCAACATGGCTCCGTCGGCGGGTTGCACGTCGTGCCACCGTCGGTCGGTTCCGAGAACCTGCAGGCCGGGCACTCGATCGGCCCACAGCACCGTCACCAATCCGTAGTCGGTGTGTTCGCTCATCCCGGTGAGCTCGGCATCCGGCACATGCATGCCGGGTTCGAGCGCGTAGTTGTTCATCCGCAGGGTATCGAGCGATCGACCGGTGATGTCGGAGAACGTATTCGGTGACACGCCGAGTGCGTCGGCGAACACTGTGGTCAGCGTCCGGGCTACGCGTGCTGCCTCGGCGAAATACTCGTCGACGGCGCGCTGGAACTTCGAGGAGTCGGGCCAGGTGTTCGGTTCTCCGGTGCCGACGTTGAAGGCCTCGAAGTAATCGTTCATGCCCGACGCCGATTCGACTCCCAGGCTCAGGCTCAGCGATTCGCTCTTCGGAGCGGTGTATCCCCGATTCACTTCGGGTGGGCAGATGTAGGTTCGCTTCGTCGCCAGGTCGAGCCCGAAGAACGAATCCATCGCCGACGCGAGTCCGGCCACGGTGTCCTCGGGAATGCCGTGCCCGAGAATCTGCATGAAACCGACTGTGCTGCAGGCATAGTCGACGTCCGCCGCGACGCTGCGTCGGGCAGTCCCGTCGCCTGTCGGGGTGGCATCACCCAGAACGTACGGCGAGATGTCGATGGTGGGGACGAAGAAATCCGACAACGTGTGCATGGGTACATGATCCACGGCTCGGATGGGCCCGCAGGTTTCTCCCGCGTAAAGACTGCCGAACTTCAGCTGTCCTGCAGCTCCAGCACCAATCGGGCACCGCCGAGCGGGCTGTCGGTGAAGTAGACACGCCCACCGTGTAATTCGGCCTGCTGCGCCACCAATGCCAGGCCGAGCCCGGAGCCGCCCTTGGCGGCTCGGGTGCCGCGCTCGAACCGGCCGAACACCGTCTCGCGTTCGTCGAGGGGAACGCCGGATCCGTTGTCGTCGATCAGGACACGTACCGTCTTGCCCTCGCGCTCGGCGGTGATGACGATCGACGTCGCGTTGCCGTGTCGAACGGCGTTGCCGATCACGTTGTCGACGGCCAGCCGAAGACCGGTCGGCAGTGCGCGCATCGTGATCTCGGAGTCGGCGGCGTACTCCACGCGTATGTCGAGTCCCGGATGCAGTCGTTGCGCATCCTGGGCTGCGACGTCGCAGACGTCGATGATGTCGGTCTCGACTCTGTCGCCCTCACTGGACAATTCGCCCGACGCGAGTCGTTCCAGGGCGGTCAGGGTTGTCTCCACTCGACCCTGCGTCCGCTCGAGATCTCCCAGAATCTCCTGCTGCTGCGCCGGCTCGAGGTCGAGAGTTCTGAGCACCTCGATGTCGGTGCGCATCGCAGTCAGTGGGGTTCGCAGCTCGTGTGCGGAGACGGCCGCGAAGTCGCGTGCGGTGTCGAGCGCGGCATTGGTGCGGTCCTGTGCTTCGTTCAGTCTGGTCAACATGCCGCCGATGGCGACCGCGAGAGCATCGGCTTCGGTGACACCGGTGCGGGTTTCGGGCGCGGTCGGTGGTTGCGCGCTGACCTGCCGGGTCAAGGTCACCAACGGTTTGACGGCTCTGCCACCGAAGAGCCAGCCCAGGCCGGTGGACACTGCGATCGCAGCGAGTCCGAGCAGAATCACTTGCCGCTGCTGTTCGTCGGTGACCTGTTGCGCTTCGATGGCAGGCACGCCGATGGAAATCGAGATGGACGACACCGCGGTCGAAACGGCGGTGTAGACCCGGAAGCGTTGCCCGTCGACGTCGACGGTCTGCGACCCGGTCTCGAGCGCGGGCAGCCGTGTCGGAGTGGACGCGACGACGATGTCGCCACTGCGAATGGTGACGGCGAACGCGCCGGAGAGCTGATCGAGGAACGCCTCCAGCGTCGTCGAGGTCGGGATCAGCACCTGAGACGCCGTCGTCAGCCGCTCGTCGAGCTGGTTGACGTTGTTGCGCGAAATAGCGACCGAGGTGACCACCGAGAGTGCGGCGACGACGAGGGTGGCACCGAGGGTCGTGGCGGCGGCCACGCGGGCGCGCAGAGAGAAGCTCATGCGGCGTCCCGGACGACGAAGCCGACTCCGCGAACCGTGTGGAGGATGCGCGGCGAACCGTCGGCCTCGAGTTTGCGTCGCAGATATCCGACGAACACGTCCACGACGTTGGTGTCGGCGACGAAGTCGTAGCCCCACACCAGCTCGAGCAGTCGTTCACGCGTGAGGACGACGCCCTTGTTGCGGGCCAGAATCGCGAGCAACTCGAACTCGCGTTTGGTCAGATCGATGTCGGCTCCGCCGCGGTGGACGCGATAGCCGGGGATGTCCACCACCAGGGTTCCGATGGCGACGGCCGAGTTCGGCGCGCCCGAATCTGCAACCGGCACAACCGGACCGGTGCCGCGACGACGCAGCATGGCGCGAATCCGTGCGACCAGCTCGGCCAGCACGAACGGTTTGGTGAGGTAGTCGTCGGCACCGGATTCGAGCCCGGCGATGCGATCGTCCACCGAGCTGCGGGCACTGAGCACGCAGATCGGGATGTCGTTTCCCATGGCGCGCAACGCGGTCACCACGCTCGCGCCGTCGAGTACCGGCATGTTGATGTCGAGCACGATGGCGTCGGGCATCGATCGCGACACCACGCCGAGCGCCTCCGCGCCGTCGGATGCGGTGATGACGGTGAACCCGGACAGGCGCAGTCCGCGTTGCAGCGACGACAGCACGTCGACATCGTCGTCGACGACGAGGACGGTGGCGGGGGCACTCGACGATTCGGTCACCGTTCCAATGTTATGCAACCCAGCTGTCGACGGTGCTTCGGCGTTCTGCAGGCGTCTTGGCGAAGAACTCCTCGAGAGCACTGCGGCGGCCGGTGTCGGCATCGAGTGACCAGGCGAGTGCAGGTGCCTTGGCGTAGAGCTGCTCGTAGTACTTCTCGAAGGTGCAGGTGCTGTCCACCAGGGAAAGAGCGCCGGGGAAGGGGCGTGTGTTCGTCATGATGTTCTCCTTTTCTCTTCTGTGTTTCCCAAGGTAGAGCCCCATGTTGCGGCCATGGTGAGCCATCGTTGGCGGTTCTCTGAGAGTTCGGCCGAGAGCGGGCTGTGATTGCCGACCGCGTCGGTGGGTAAGACTGGAACCATGTCGCTCGTATGGTTTCGCCGTGATCTCCGTCTGGGGGATCTGCCCACACTCACCGCCGCTGCCGAGTCCGGAGATCCGGTGCTCGGGCTGTTCGTACTGGACGACCGTCTACTGAAGCCCTCGGGCGGGCCGCGCAAGGATTTTCTGTTCCGTTCGCTCGAAGCATTGAACGAGCAACTCGACGGCCGGTTGATGGTGGTGCACGGCGACCCCGAGACCGTGGTCCCCAAGGTCGCGAAGGCGATCGGCACCGAGGACGTACACATCAGCGCCGATTACGGCCCGTACGGACGCGACCGAGACAAGCGCGTCGGCGAGAAGGTGACCCTGGTCGAGACCGGGTCCCCGTACGCGATCGCACCCGGGCGGATCGCCAAGACTGACGGCGAACCGTACAAGGTGTTCACGCCGTACTCCCGGCAATGGCTGGAGCACGGGTGGCGCGGACCGGCCGACACGTCCGCGAAGACCGTGGAATGGATCGACCCGGACGAGGTGAAAGGCGTTCGGCGGGCGAAGATTCCCACCGAGAAAGAGGCGTCCGACGCGGCAGCCGGTGAGAAGGCTGCGTCGAAGCAGTGGAAGGAATTCCTCGAGGAGGTCTCGGCGTACGACGACGAGCGCAATCGTCCCGACCTCGACTCGACGAGCCGGATGTCGGTGCATCTGAAGTACGGAACCATTCATCCACGAACGATGCTGGCCGACCTCGGCAAGCTGCGCAGCGAAGGGGCAGCGTCGTATCGCAGGCAGATTTGTTGGCGAGACTTCTACGCCGACATCCTGTTCCAGCGCCCCGACAGCGCCCGAGAGAACTACGTCAAGAAGTTCGACAAGATCGAGATCGACTCGGGCAAGCACGCCGACGAGTTGTTCGAGGCCTGGTGCAAGGGCGAGACCGGCTTCCCGATCGTCGATGCCGGTATGCGGCAGTTGAACTCGGAGAAGTGGATGCACAACCGAGTCCGCATGATCGTCGCATCGTTCCTCGTCAAGGATCTGCACCTGCCGTGGTGGCGAGGTGCGCGCTACTTCATGCAGCATCTCGTGGACGGCGATCTGGCCAACAACCAGCACGGCTGGCAGTGGACCGCCGGAACGGGCACCGACGCCTCGCCGTACTTCCGCGTGTTCAACCCCATCACCCAGGGCGAGAAATTCGACCCCACCGGCGATTACGTGCGGCGCTGGGTGCCGGAGCTACGTGGCGAAGAAGGAAAAGCCGTGCACACGTTGAAGTTCGGGCGACCCAAGGACTACGTGGAGCCCATCGTCGACCACAAACACGAGCGAGAAGTTGCGATCGCGCGCTTCAAGGCGCTGTGAGAACTCAGCGCTCGAGCGGAGCCTGCGGAGTGACCCCTATCTTCTGCGGGACAACCCGACTCCCACCAGACAGATCATGCCCCCGACCACGGCGAGGTAATGCGGAACCTCGCCCAGTAGCAACCAGGCCAGTGTGATGGTGATCGGCGGAACGGCATATGTGGTGATGCCGAGCTTGCCCGCGTTCATTCGCGTCAACGCGTAGGCCCAGGTGCTGAACGCCAGGGCCGTCGGTACCAGGCCGAGGTAGATCAATCCGCTGGTGGCTCCCGCCGATGCAGTGGAAAGGTCGCCGAGCAGAGCAGGCGCGAAGGGCAGTGTGCACACTGCGCCGATGGTGCAGGCCATCCACGTCACCTGAAGTCCGGGGATGGTGCGCAGCACCGGCTTCTGGCTGAGCACTCCGACGGCGTAGGTCACCGCGGAGACCAGACACAGTGCGATGCCCAGGAAGTCGGCGTCTGTCTTGGTCGTGGACGTGGTGGTGACGGCTGTGACGACACCGACCATCACTGCTCCGGCGAACGCGATGCCCGCTCCGATCACCAACCACTTCGGAAAGCCCTCGCCCAGCAGCAGACCCGCGAACAGGGCGACCAGAATCGGACCGATCTGAATGATCATCGACGTCGTGCCGGCGTCGACGCGTTGCTCGGCGGCATTGAGGGCGACGTTGTAGATGCCGAACCAGAACACGCCGATGCTGATGATCTGCAGCCACTGCGTGCGGTTCGGCTTGACCCACTGCCTTCTGACCAGAACGATCGCACCGAGCGCGACGGATCCGATGAGCAACCGGCCCAATGCGAGCGGACCGGCTCCGAAGGATTCGCCGACGCCACGAATCGCCACGAAGGCCGAGGCCCACGAGATCACCGTGACGGTGACGGCTCCGAGCGCAAGCCAATCCACCGCGGGACGGGTGTCGAGATCTGTCATGTCGACGACGCTATCGCGCGGGAGACTCCTGTGGCGCGCGGGTTTCGGCCATGGTTGCTCGTATTACCGCCGCCTATCTGCCGAGCAACTTCTCCAGCGCATCGAGGACTGCCGGATCCTCGATGGTCGACGGCACGCCGTATTCCTCACCGGCGACGATCTGCCGCATGGTTTTCCGCAGGATCTTGCCCGAGCGGGTCTTGGGCAGCGCTCCGACGATCGTCACATCGCGGAACGTCGCGAGGGCACCGATCTGATCGCGGACCATGGCCACCAGTTCGGTGCGCAGCTGTTCCTCGGTGATCTGCTCGCCGGCCTTGAGCACCACGTACCCGCTGGGGCGTTGGCCTTTGAGGTCGTCGTGGATGCCGATCACCGCGCATTCGGCGACGGCGGGGTGACCGGCGAGCACGGCTTCCATCGACCCGGTCGACAGACGGTGGCCGGCGACGTTGATGACGTCGTCGCTACGGCCGAGGACGTAGACGTAGCCGTCGGTGTCGATGTAGCCCGAATCGCCGGTGAGGTAGTACCCGGGGAACGTGTCCAGATACGAACGCTGGAAACGTGATTCGTCGTTCCACAGCCCCACCAACGCACCCGGTGGCAGCGGCAGCTTCACGACGATGTTGCCCTCGGTGCCTGCGTCCACCGGATTGCCCGAGGCGTCGAGGATACCGACCTGGAACCCCGGCACCGGCACCGTCGGCGATCCCGACTTGATCGGAAGTGGTTCCAGACCACGAAGATTGGCGCAGATGGCCCACCCGGTTTCGGTCTGCCACCAGTGGTCGACGACGGGCCGGTCCAGGGTTCGCGAAATCCATTCGTACGTATCGGGATCGAGACGCTCACCTGCGACGAACAGGGTCTCGAGCGACGAGACGTCGTACTTCTCGAGCTCGGTCGCATGGGGATCGACCTTGCGGATGGCGCGCAGTGCAGTCGGCGCAGTGAACAGGGCCCGGACGCCATGATCCTGGATCACCCGCCAGAACGCGCCGGCATCGGGAGTCCCGACGGGTTTGCCCTCGTACAGAACCGTTGTGGCCCCGGCGAACAGCGGTGCATAGACGATGTACGAGTGCCCGACGACCCAGCCGACGTCGGACGCGGTCCACATCACCTGACCGGCACCCACGTCGTAGATGTTGCGCATCGACCACGTCAACGCGACGGCATGACCGCCGTTGTCGCGCACCACACCCTTGGGCTTACCGGTCGTACCCGAGGTGTAGAGGATGTACAGCGGATCGGTTGCCAGCACCGAAACCGGTTGTGCCGCGGTGGCGTCGGCGATGAGGGAGTCCCAGTCCAGCCAGTCGTGACTGCCGGGGATTCCCTCGCGGGTCTTGACGATCACCGCCGGTACCTTCGCGGTCGTCAGCGTCAGGGCGCGCTGCACCAGCGGCAGATATTCGATGACGCGACCCGGCTCGAACCCGCCGCTGGCGGTGATCAGCAGGACCGGCTCGGCGTCGTCGATTCGCGCTGCCAGCTCCTTGGCTGCGAAGCCGCCGAACACCACCGAATGCACCGCGCCGAGTCGAGCGCACGCGAGCATCGCGACGACGGCCTCGGGGATCATCGGGAGGTAGATCACGACGCGGTCGCCCGGTCCGACGCCCTGCTCACGCAGCACACCGGCGAATCGAGCGACGTGGTCGAGAAGTTCGGCGTAGGTGTAGCTGCGGCTGAGTCCGAGCATCGCCGAGTCGTAGATCAACGCGGTCCGGTCGCCGTGTCCGGCGTCGACGTGCCGGTCCAAGGCGTTGAAGCAGGTGTTCAGGCGGGCCTCGGGAAACCAGTGAGTGCCGTCGAACGCGCTGGTGGGAGGGGTGTCCCAGTCGACTCCCGCCGCGGCGTCGAGCCAGAATTGCTCGCGGTTGTCGATACTGTCCTCGAAGGCCTGCCGATACTCGCCACTCATGTTGTGGAGCGTAGTTCGGGGCTGCGTGGTGCGGGCCGGGTTGCGCACTACCGGCGACGACCGGCGGAATCCCGTCGACCGACGGTCGTTGCGTGCAACCGTGCCCGGTGCACGTCAAGATCGCGTCGACGCCTCAGCCTGAGGATTTCGCGGCCGCCGTAGAACGCGGCGCTGACCGCGAACATCGCCGCTACCAACAGCAGCCATCGCATTGCGTACGGCTCCTGTGTCTGACCCGTGGCGGCCTCGTACGTGTCGCTCCCGTGGGCGAAAATCCCCGGTGCGAACAGCAGCAGGCTCAATCCCGTCCCGAGCGCGGGGACGCGGACCGCGTTGACGAACCTGCCCAGACGAGCGACCAGCGTCCGGTCCAGCACGGCGTACAGCGGAAACAGGATCGCATCGTGCACCACCGCTGCCCCGACGAACCAGAGGCCGATGGACTGCCACCACGTATCGGTGTTCCACAGGGCCGGGAAGCCGATCGTCAGGACGACCGCGCCGGCCAGGGCGAGGCAGCAGGCCGTGACCGCGAGATGCAGCGGTCCTGCGCCGTACCTGGCTCGAAACGTCGTCATGCTCGCTCCTCGAAGAATTCGACGGATTCGATCCACTTGGTCGCGTGCACTCCGGGTATCGCCGGCATCATGATGCGAGCGGGATAGCCGTGATCGAGGGACAGGTCGGCCCCGTTCACTTTCAGTGCGAGAAGCGAATCCGGATGCATCATCTGGTGTCCTCCGAAGGTGACGCGGTTGAACGACCCGACGGGTTCGAGCGACCGCACCTCACCGGTATCGACGGCATCGACACCCACGAGTGCCGCCAGATCTCGCAGCGGAACTCCGGTCCACGTCTGAACCGTCGACCAGCCCTCGACGCAGGAAATCGGGAGTTCGACGGTGTGCAGGTCCATCTGCTCGAGTTGAGCTCGGGTGAGTGCTACCTCGGTACCGCCGGCCAGTACGGTCAGCCGCCACGCATCGCCTGTCTGCGCATCGGTGACGCCTGCGGACTCCGCGGTGCGGTTGATCTGGAAGTCGTTGGGGCCGTCGCCGTACGAGCGTCCGCGAGGCAGCAGGATCGCCGCCGAGCGCAGTGGTCCGCCCGTCGTCTGCCCAACGCTGAGGACCGCGACGAACAGTGCGCTACCGCCCACGAGTGTGAGAGCTCCGCGTCTGCTGATCGTCGCCGGAGCGGGATCGGTTGCAGCAAGACCTGATTCGTCGTCGGCATCGGGCACCGTATCGGCGACTCGAATGCGCATCAATTCCAGGAACGGCCGCGTTCTCAACGCGGTCACCATGGTCGGAAGCTTGAGCGCCACGTGGGCGACGAAGCCGGCGACGAACACCCAGGCGCCCCAGTAGTGGGCGGTGTAGAAGCTGAAGCCGAAGATGTAGTCGTACTGAATGTTCAGCACACCGGTGATGATCTCGAAGAGGATGCCACCGACCAACGCCAGCAACGAGATTCGCTCGAGAAGGTGCGCGACACTGCGAACCGGGGGCATCTCGATCAGTTTCGGGATCACCGACCACAGCTTGGCCAGCACGATCGGCACCATGACCAGTCCAAGTCCCACATGCAGGCCCTGGGTGAGTCGATAGAGCCAGGCGGGCTCGGTCGGCCAATCGAACGAGGGAATTCGCAGCCACCCGACGTCGCCTGGCATGGCCTGGCCGAACTGGGGGCCGTATGCGGCCCAGGAGATGAAGCCGGTGATCGTCACGATCGGCAGGGCGACGAGCAGGACGGACGCCAGGACCGACGTGAACCAGACGCCGCGGATCGGGCTGCGGAACGTGGGAAGTCGCTGCATTCTGGTTCCCGTCTCCAATTTTGTACCTATTAGTACAAACTGTGAGGTCGAGGTTAGCGCACTTCGGGCCCGTTCGCCAGGGTCGGTGTCAGTGTCGAGTCCGACGGCGACGGACTGCGGCTACGGCGGCGTCCAGAGTGTCGCGCAGTGGGTGCACGTCGCCCGCGATGCGCGCGATCAACATTCCGCCTTGAAGCGACGCGATCAGCGTGGCGGCAGCAGCGGCCGGATCGGTCGACACATCGAGTTCCCCGCGGTCGATCATGCGGCGAAGCCCCTGTTCCAGCGGTTGTTCCCAGCGTCGGAACGCGGCATGGAGGCTGGGGACGAACGCCGGGTCGTTCTTGAGTTCTGCGGCGAGCGAACCGAGGGGGCACGAGAACGGGCCCCCTGGTTGTTCGTGATTGCGGACGATCTCGGCGGCCCATGCGTCGATGTCCTCGAGGCTGTCGATGTGGGCCAGGCGCGGCTGGGCGGCGAGGACGCGTTCGAGCTGACGTGCGATTACGGCTTCGACCAGGTCCGACTTGTCGGAAAAATAGTGGTACAGCTGCGATTTTCCGGTTTCGGACGCGGCGAGTACGTCGTCGAGAGTCGTTCCGGCGACGCCGTGCGTGTACATCATCGACGCGGCCGCATCGACGATCACCGCTCTGGTTCGTCTGCCCTTGGCTGTTCTCGGCAGTTCCTTGCTCACGGGTCTCCGACTCCTCGGTCGATGCTGTGAACAGCGAGTTCGGTGAACACTCGTCCGTTCGATTCGACAGTCCGGCGGACCCGCAGGCCCGCCGTGGCCGCCAGCGCGTACAGCGCGCTCGCGCCCACGCTGGCCCAAGTGAACCATTCGCCCACGCAGTCGTCGGTTTCCCACCGGACCGTTCGATTCCGATCGTCGACACCCGACGCGGAATCCACTTCGACGACGGCCGTGCCGGTCTCGTGCAGCAGCGAGCGAACCGTCCTCAGAAGTGCAGCCGGGTCACCGCCGATGCCGATGTTGCCGTCCGCGAGCAGCACGTGTGACCACTGGCCCGCGCCCGGTATCGCGCAGAAGATGTCCTGCTGCAACGCGAGACCGCCGCGATGGTTCGTCATCTCCACAGCGACCGAGGACGTATCGACTCCCAGAGCGGGAACGCCGGCGCGGGTGAGAGCCTCGGTCAAACGCCCTGGTCCACAGCCGAGATCGAGGGTGGGGCCGGTGCAGAAAGCGATCGAGGCTTCGTCCGCCCTGATGTCTTCGATCGTCGAATGGGTTCCGCCCATCCAGCGCGCGATCGGAAGTTCGGTGCGGCGGCCGTCGTGATCGGTGATCCACGAGGGCAGGCCGGCTCGGCCGCGGCGGTAGACGTCGTCTGCAATCACCCGACTGAATGTACCAGTGGGTACAGTAGAGGGCATCGCGAGCCGAAGTCGTCAAATTTCCTGCCGGTGCCGTCAAGATTGCGTCAACACCTCTGTTCGACGCCACCGCGCGGCGCAAGACTGCTTCTCATGACACTTCTCGACATGCTTCCGTCCCTCGGTGCCGCCTACGTTGCGCGGTGCGATCCAGCGCTCTGGCCTGCCGACACACACTGTGTGTGCGGCCGCATCACCGTCGACGGCGTTGCGTTGGAGGATCTGGCAGATGCGCAGGGCACTCCGGTGCAGTGGGGCTCGATTCTGGTGACGCGGGTGCGTTCGGTGATCGCCGGTGAGGTGGGTGTCGACGCCGAGTTCGGGGATCTGCGCCAGGCCGTGGTGGTCAACCGGCATTCGGTGGGCGCGGTGGTCAAGGTCGATGTGCACGGCCCGGGGCGACGCTGCGTCAGTCCGGTGGAGTTGCCCGCCGATCTCCGTGCCGGCGACGTGCTGGCGCTCGTGACCTCGCAGGCGCACGGCGGAGCCGCTCTATCCGAGATTGCGGTAGCGGCCGAGTCGGTTTCGAGTCCGGGTGGCGGGATCGACGATCGACAGCGCGTGCAGTTCCCGGACGATGGCGTCGGCGATGCGGCCGGAGAACGCGGCGGGCTCGTCGGCCGCATCGGGGAGTTCGGGAACGATGGCGTCGACGATGCCATCGCGCAGAAGATCGACCGACCTGATGCCTTGGGCCTCGGCCATATTCGGAGCGTGAGCGGTGTCGCGGTGCACTATGGCACTGGCACCCTCGGGCGGAAGCGGTGCTAGCCAGGCGTTCTGGGCGCACAGCACCCGGTCGGCGGGGAGAAGCGCGAGCGCTCCACCGCCGGTGCCCTGGCCGAGCAGAACCGAGACGGTCGGGGTATCGACGGTGACGAGATCGGAGATCGAGCGCGCTATCTCGGGTGCCAGGCCGCCTTCTTCGGCTTCCTTGGACAGTGCCGCCCCGAAGGTGTCGATCACCAGCACCAGCGGTAGGCGCAGTTCCTCGGCGAGGCGCATGCCGCGTCGCGCTTCTCGCAGTGCCGCCGGACCCATGGTGGCGGTGGCGGTGCTGCTGCTTCGGTCGTTGCCGAACAGGACGCAAGAGATCCCTCGGATTCGGCACAGCAACAGCAGGATCGACGTGTCGGCCTCGCCCTGACCGGTGCCGCTCAGTGGAACGTGTTCGCTGGCAGCGTGTTCGATGAGTTGCCGAATGCCGGGCCGGTCCGCGCGACGCGACGACTGCACCGAATGCCAGGCAGACTGCTCCGGTATCTCGGCCTGTACGTCGTCGGTGAGGTCGGGCCACACGGTGGCGTCGAGGATCACTCGAAGTGTGCGAATCAGTAGGTGGCGCAGGTGATCCAACGGCACCACGCCATCGATGACGCCGTGCTGGTAGAGATTCTCGGCGGTCTGCACCCCGTCCGGAAAGGGCTTGTCGTACAACGCCTGATAGACCCGCGGACCGAGAAATCCGATGAGCGCACCGGGTTCGGCGACGGTGACGTGCGCCAACGATCCCCAGGACGCGAACACCCCGCCGGTCGTGGGGTTGCGCAGATACACCAGGTACGGCAGGTGCGCCGCCTTGTGTGCGGTGACGGCGGAGGCGATCTTGACCATCTGCACAAAAGCCAACGTTCCCTCCTGCATGCGCGTGCCGCCGGAGGTGGGGGAGGCGATGAGCGGCAGGCCCTCCGCGGTGGCGCGCTCGATGGCCGAGGTGATGCGCTCGGCCGCCGCAACGCCGATCGAACCGGCGAGAAACGCGAACTCGCACGCGATCATCACCACCCGCCGGCCGTCGATGGTGCCCTCGCCCGTGAGCACCGACTCGTCGACCCCGCTCTTCTCCCGCGCCTTCGTGAGGTCGCGCTGATAGGAGTCGTTGGGGTGAACGTCGACCGGCGTGGAGTCCCAGGACACGAACGATCCGCCGTCGAGAACGGAATCGAGAATCTCGGCGGCGGATGTTCGTGGGCGCATGTCGGGGAGCCTACGCAGCGAACCCTAGCGAGCAAACGCTTCCTTCCACGAGACGGTCTTGCCGATCCGAAGAATGGAACGCTGGTAGATCTTCGCTGCGCCCATCGCCAGGATCGCGGTGGTGATCACCATCAGGACTGCCGAACCGACGATCTGTACCGGTGAGGTCACCCCGGCAGCGATGCGCAGCGGCATCATGATGGCGGAGAACGGGGGGATCCAGCTCAAGGTGTTGGCCAGGGTGCTCTCCGGATCGCTGACGGAATAGAAGGCCGCGAAGAACATCGCCATGATCAGGATGAGTAGCGGCATGGTCGTCGAGTTGACGTCCTCTTGGCGCGAGACCATCGAGCCGCCGGCGGCGTAGAGCACCGCGAAGAAGGCGAACCCCAGGATGAACCACGCCAGCGTTGCCGCGAAGACGCTCACCGCGGCACCGGTGATCGTGAGTACCCCCGTGCCCAATCCTGCTCCCACACCGGCTATTCCGTACAGAGCAAGCTGCAGGATGCCGACCGCGCCGATACCGAGGATCTTTCCCCACAGCAACTGCAGGGGGCGGACGGTGGAGAGCAACAGTTCGACCACACGCGAGGACTTTTCCTCGACGACGCCCATCGCGACGTACATGCCGAAGCCGATGATCTGTGCGTACAGCAGGAACACTGCGGACAGGGCAAGAGCCGTACGCTGACCGGCCTCGGGATCCGGTGGATCGATTGCGTCGACGGTGACCGTCGCGGCACTCGTCGCTGCCCCGAGTTCGTTCTGATCGACACCCTGTTGCGCCAGTGCAGTATTCGTTGCCTGCGTCGCGACACTGCCTTCGACGACGGCTCTCAACGTTCCGGTCAGATCGGACTCGGTGACGGCGGTGTACGCACCCGCGGTTCCGTCCGGAACCAGCGCCACGTCGAGATCCCCGGATTCGACGCCGCTGCGTGCGGCTGCCGCGTCGGCGACTTCGCGCACCTCGACCGGGGATCCGACGTCGTCCCCGGTTGCTTCCACCACGGCTGCGATGGACTGGTCTCCGGCGACGCCGACGACGTCGCGCTCTTCGTCACCGCTGCCGGAGAAGATCGAGAACGCGATGATGCCGCCGACGATGACGGCGAGAATGATCACGTTGCTGATGACGAAGCTCTTCTTCATCACCTGAACGGTGAACTCGCGCTTGGCTATCAAAGATACTGCGCTGAAGGAGTTCAGTTGGGAGCTCATGCCACTACCGCCTCTCGGAACAGGTCGCTCAGGGAAGGTTTCTGGATGGAGAAGTCGTGTACCGGACCGGTCGCCAGTGCGGCTCGGAGGACTTCTTGATCGTCGGCCCCGGGTGCCAAGCCCAGGACTGTGACGCCGTCGCTGTGGCCGAGGGTGCTCACCCCGGCGATGCCCGACGCCCATCCGGGGGCAGCGTTCGGTGCATGGACGCGCAGTTGCGCATCTCCCGAACCGCGTAGCTCGTCGACGGTTCCGACGGCCTTCATCGAGCCGGCAGCGATGATGCCGACACGGTCGCACAGGCGCTGCACCAGATCGAGTTGGTGGCTCGAGAACACCACCGGCACTCCGGCAGCGGCCTTTTCGCGCAGAACCTCGCTCATCACGTCGACGGCGATGGGGTCGAGTCCCGAGAACGGCTCGTCCAAGACCAGCACTGCGGGATCGTGCACCAGCGCGGCCGCCAACTGCACGCGCTGCTGGTTACCCAGGCTCAATGCGTCGACAGTGTCGTTGACGCGCTGATCGATTCCCAGACGTTCGGTCCAGCGAATCACCGCTGCCTTCGCGTCCTTGGACGACAGTCCGTGCAACTCCGCCATGTACGCAAGTTGCGGACCGACTTTCATCTTCGGGTACAGGCCGCGCTCCTCGGGCATGTAGCCGATGGTGCGGCGGACGTCGAGGTCGACGGGCTTGCCGCCCAACAGAACCTGGCCGGAATCTGCAGACAGAACTCCCAGCGCGATGCGCATCGTGGTGGTCTTGCCCGCGCCGTTGCTGCCGACGAAGCCGAACAGCTCGCCGGGCCGGACGTCGAAGCTGAGATTGTCCAGGGCGATTTTGTCGCCGTACTTCTTGGAAACGGAGTCGATCGTGAGGGTGCTCATGGTGCCCTTTCGGTCGTTACTTCGGGTCGAAATCTTCGGTGTCTTCGAGTTCGGGGTCGGGGGTGATCCAGGCGAGAATCGCTGCCGGTGCGCATCCGCCGGCCAACAGAGCAGCGAGCGTCCACAAAGCTCCGGCGTAAGCCAGGTTCTCGTTGTCATACGTTCCCGACAGCACGATCAGGACCAGAACTGCCACCATCACCAGGGCCTGAGTGACGGTGAGACCGATCGAGCGTGCTTCGTTGCGCTGCTGCACTTCCCATTCGTCGAGTGCACCCATCGGTGCATCGCTGTGCCGACGTGACACTGTTTGCAACATCGTCCACGTGACGAGAAACATCACAGTGGCCGGGATCCATGCGATCGGTGCCCACCGGGAGAACAGTGACCACACGGCAACTACCAGCAGGATGAGCAAGGACGCCATCACGGAGACTGCGAGTACGCGTCGACGTTTCTGGGTGCGCCAGTTCGGAAGCCAGTGACGGGTTTTCGCGTCGTGCTCCAGGAATCGTCGAGTTCGATACGCCTGGTAGCGGGTGAGGAGGTCGGAGCTGGGCGTGTTCATCGATCCTTCTCCCTTCGGAAGAGTTCGGCCGAGAGTGGTCCGAGTTCGGTGCGCGAGAACACTGCTTCGATCGGCAGATCGAAGACGTCGCAGATGCGCATCGCGAGGTCGAGGCTCGGGTAGTGGTCGCCTCGTTCGAGGGCACCCACCGTCTGGGGATTCACTTCGACGAGTTCGGCCAGTTGCGCGCGGCTCATCTTCCGTTCTGCCCGCAGAACACCCACCCTGTTGAAGATCGGGAGCGCGGTACCGCGCTTGACGGGGCTCATGACAATGGAGTGTTGTATAAACCCAACGATCTGTCAACGGTTAATAACAGATTGCTTTCGTTGACTACGTTGCCTGTTGGTCCCGGGTGTCGGCAACGATGGCGCGCATCGTCGTCAGAAACTCGTCGATCGTTGCCCGCTGATCGGGGGTGAAGCGCGCGAGTTCGTCGACGGCCCGACCGATGACGGGGCCGAAGAACGTCGTGCCGAGTTCCGACGCATGCGCGGTCACACGCAGCAGTACTCGCCGGCGATCGGATGGGTCGGGTTCGCGTAGCACCAACTCTCGCTTGGTCATTC
Organism: Rhodococcus sp. 14-1411-2a; assembly: GCF_002259485.1. GTDB lineage: Bacteria > Actinomycetota > Actinomycetes > Mycobacteriales > Mycobacteriaceae > Rhodococcoides. The sequence continues at coordinate 323,052 of NZ_NPGA01000007.1, read as the reverse complement.
GATCGATCAGGGCGGTGACAGACGCCGATTCCAGACCCAGTTGCGCGCCGAGCCAGCCGGGTGTGGCACGCGTTCCGGCTCGGTCCGCATCCAGCAGGCAGATCAGCGCGCGGATGTCGGTCGGGTGAAGTGAGTGCTTCTGGGCGAAGTCTGCGCCGAGGAGATCGAGCTCGACGGTGAGTGCTCGCAGCTGATGCACGGCGGCGACAGGTTCGGTCATGTGCTGATCCCTCGGAAGATGCTGGACGAGCGGTCTCTCCATTGTCTACTATCTCGATGATCGAGAGAATAGAGGGTTGCAATGTCGCTGGACGAATTCTTCTCCGCCTACGACCGGGTGCTGCAGAAGTGGCCGGCCGATACCCAAGCCATCGACGTGAACACGGTGCACGGCACCACACGAATCAACGTCTGCGGACCCGTCGACGGCCCGGCGCTGGTGCTGCTCCCCGGGGCGGGTGCCACGTCCACCGTGTGGTTCGCCAACGTCGAGGCACTCTCGCAGCGATATCGGCTGTACGGGGTCGACCTCATGGGCGACGTCGGACGCAGCGTTCCAGGTGACCAGTCCATCGACTCCGTGGACGAGCTGCTGAACTGGGTGACGGCGGTTCTCGATGCACTGGACCTTCGAACTGCGGCACTCTGCGGACATTCCTACGGCGCGATGATCGCCCTGGCGTACACCCTGCGCAATCAAAGCCGCATCGATGCGCTCACTCTGCTCGATCCCAATGCCTGCTTCGGCTCCATGAGTCCGCGGTACCTGCTGCATGCGCTACCGATACTGCTGCGGCCCAACGAAAACCGGCAGCGCCGCTTCGTCGCGTGGGAGACCGATGGCCTGGCTTTGGATCCCGACTGGTTCGACGTCCTCGCTCTCGGAGCCGCTTATTTCCCGACGGCAAAGACCATTGTTCCGAAGCGGCCGAAGCCCGCTGCGTTCGAGGGATTCGACGTCGACACCACAGTCGTGTTGGCGGGTGAAGGCAAGGTGCACAGAGCGTCTCACATCGAAGCGGCAGTCCGAGCCGTGTTACCTGACGCGCGAATCTCGATACTCGACGCAGCCACCCACCACGGGCTGCCGATGCACCCTGCCGCCGAGGTCAACGACATTCTCCTCAGTTGATGTGAATCGGGTGCAGCTGACCGCGCTCACCGCAGTCAGCTGCACCCGATTCAGTGTGATCTACTTCTCGCTCAGCTGTCCAGCGTTCATCGTCCAGTGGCGAGTGCTGCGAACAGTGTCGAGCATTCTGCGGTCGTGGGTGACCAGCAGCAGTGTTCCCTCGAAGTTCTCCATCGCACGTTCGAGTTGTTCGATGGCAGGTAGATCGAGGTGGTTGGTCGGCTCGTCGAGTACCAGCAGGTTGACGCCGCGGGCCTGCAGCAGCGCGAGTGCCGCGCGGGTTCGCTCACCGGGCGAGAGAGACGACGCCGGCCGCAGTGCATCGTCGCCGCGGAGGCCGAACTTGGCCAGCAGGGTACGGACTTCGGCGTCGGGCCACTCGGGAACCGCTGCGCTCAAGGCGTCGGACACTGTTCCCTCGCCGACGAAATATGCTCGCGCTTGGTCGATTTCACCGACCGCCACACCCGAACCCAACGATGCCGAGCCCTCGTCCGGGTCCAACCGGCCCAGTAGTACCGACAACAACGTCGTCTTGCCGGAGCCGTTCGGTCCGGTGATCAGAATTCGATCGCCCCACTCGATCTGCGTCGTCACCGGGCCGAAGGTGAACCCGGATCGCCGGACAATGGCACCGCCCAGAACTGCGACGACAGTGCCACTGCGGGGAGCCGCCGCAATCTCCATCCGCAGCTCCCATTCCTTGCGCGGCTCCTCGACCACCTCGAGTCGCTCGATGCGCCGCTGGGTCTGACGAGCTTTCGCTGCTTGTTTCTCGGTCGACTCGGCGCGGGTCTTGCGGGCGATCTTGTCGTTGTCGGTGGCCTTCCGGCGCGCATTACGCACCCCCGACTCCATCCAGTTTCGCTGCATCTGCGCGCGAGACTCCAACGCGGACTTGGTGTCTGCGAACTCGTCGTACTTCTCCCTGGCGTGCTGGCGCGCAATTTCGCGCTCCGCCAGATAGGACTGGTAGCTGCCGTCGTACACATCGATACGACGCTGCGCCCGATCGAGCTCGACGACGCCCGTCACCGTCCGTGCCAGGAATTCACGATCGTGACTGACGACGACGATCGCGGCCCGCGTCGCGACGACGAACTGCTCCAGTTGCTCGAGTCCCGCCAGATCGAGGTCGTTGGTGGGCTCGTCGAGCAGCAGGATGTCGTAGCGAGCGAGCAGAATCGCGGCGAGCCCCGCTCGGGCAGCCTGCCCACCGGACAGCGCCGTCATCAGCGCAGACCCGTCGACATCCAGACCGAGATCGGCAAGCACCTTCGCCGTGCGCTCCGCCAGATCCGCGCCGCCGAGTGCCAGCCACTTCTCCAATGCCGGGGTGTAGAGGTCGTCATCACTCGAACCGAGAGCCTCGGCGGCGGCGTTCATCGACGATTCGGCCGCAGTCACCCCGGTGCGCCGACCGAGGAAGTCCAACACCGTCTCCCCGGCGATCCGCTCGGGCTCCTGCGCCAGATATCCGACGGTCGCGTCGGGCGGGCTGGTGTAGATCTCACCCTCGTGATCGGCCGTCCCCACACCCGCGAGCAGGGTCAACAACGTCGACTTGCCTGCACCGTTCGCTCCGACGAGCCCGATCACATCACCCTCGGTAACCGTCAGATCGAGTCCGGAGAACAGGGTTCGATCGCCGTGGAAAGCGGCGAGATCATCGATACGAAGCGTTGCGGTCACACCGAAACTCTAAGCTGCGACTTCTGGTCGTTCCGCAGGCTCCACTCCTGCCCGGGAACAACACCACCCCACCCACCGTTGCCATTCGTATGACGTATTCAGCCGAGACCAGTACTGTCCCGACCATCGTGCTCAACGACGGCACGTCCATTCCCCAGCTGGGGTTCGGTGTGTGGCAGGTTCCCGACGACGGTGCCCAGGCCGCAGTGACCGAGGCGCTCGAGGTCGGCTACCGCAGCATCGACACCGCCAAGGTGTACGAGAACGAGACCGGCACCGGCCGCGCAATCGCAGAGTCCGGCATCGCCCGTGACGAGCTGTTCGTCACCACCAAGCTGTGGAACGACGATCAGGGCTACGACTCCACTCTGAAGGCATTCGACGCGAGCATGGATCGCCTCGGACTCGAGTACCTCGACCTGTACCTCATTCACTGGCAGCAGCTCGACCGCGACAAGTACATCGACACGTTCAAGGCATTTCAGAAGCTCAAGGCAGACGGCCGCATCGGTTCCATCGGCGTCTCCAACTTCACCATCCCCACCCTGGAGAAGCTCATCGACGCGGTAGGCGAGACACCGTCGGTCAACCAGATCGAGCTGCATCCGCGGCTGATCCAGGAGGAGCTGCGCGCGTTCCACACCTCGAAGGGCATCGCCACCGAGGCCTGGAGTCCGCTCGGCTCGGGCACCATCCTCGACGAGCCGGTGTTCGCGAAGATCGGCGACGCGCACGGCGTCACTCCGGCCCAGGTCATCCTGCGCTGGCACATTCAGCTCGGCAACGTGGTGATCCCCAAGTCGGTGACCCCGAAGCGCATCGCCAGCAACTTCGACGTGTTCGGCTTCGAGCTCAGCAACGACGAGATCCAGCAGATCAACGCGCTGGACTCCGCCGACGGCCGCACCGGCCCGGACCCGGACAAGTTCAGCAGCTGACACCGGGGGCCTAGTCTGTACCCATGTCCGATTCGCTCGCAGGCAAGACCGTTGCCCTCACTGCCGAGCGACGTGCAGACGAACTGGCCACCATGCTCGAACGCCGCGGCGCGAACATCGTTCACGCCGCGGCGATTCACGTTCTGCCCCTGATCGACGACTCCGATCTGAGGTCCGCCACCGAGGGCATCGTCCAACGCCCACCGCAGATCGTCGTGATCAGTACCGGCATCGGTTTTCGGGGCTGGCTCGACGCGGCCGCCGACTGGGGTATGCGCGAAGAACTCGTGACAGCGCTGGGTCACACTCGAATCCTTGCGCGAGGTCCCAAGGCGCGCGGGGCAATTCGTGGCACGGGGCTCCGCGAGGAGTGGTCGCCGGCCACCGAGGCCTCGCAGGAAGTCTCCGATCATCTCGAGGCCGAGGGTGTTGCCGGGGTGGACATCGCAGTTCAGCTGCACGGGGTGATCACCGAGTGGGAGCCGACCATTCACCTCAGCGATGCGTTGGCGGGACTCGGCGCGCACGTCCGACCGATCCCGGTGTACCGCTGGATTCGCCCCGCGGATCAGGCTCCACTCGTCGACCTGTTGGAACAGGTCATCGACCATCGGGTGGACGCGGTGACGTTCACCAGCGCCCCCGCGGTAGCGTCCCTGCTCTCGACCGCCAAGGACAACGGCCTGCTCGACGCCTTCCTCGACGCGCTTCGAGGCCCCGTCGCCGCGATCTGCGTCGGGCCGGTGACGTCGGCTCCCTTGGATGCGTTGGGTGTTCCGACCTCGATGCCGAGCCGTGCACGGTTGGGGGCGCTGGCGAAATTCGTGACCGAGCAGCTCTCCTAGCCCAGAGTTTCCAGCAACTCCGTGACCGCGGCTCGCCCGGCTCGGTTCGCCCCGATCGTGCTGGCGGACGGCCCGTAGCCGAGCAGGTGGACGCGATGGTTCGCGGCGACCCGGGTCGTGAGCCTGCCGTCCATGACGATTCCGCCGCCGTGTCCGCGCAGGCGCAGCGGAGCGAGGTGGTCGAGGGCGCTCCGAAAACCGGTGGCCCACAGAATCACATCGGCGTGCTGACTCGACCCGTCCTCCCACATCACGGAATCTTCCGTGATGGACGAGAACATCGGCTTGCGTTCCAGAGCCCCGCGCTCGCGGGCGGCAGCCAACGACGGCGTGAGCAACAGCCCGGTCACCGAGACGACCGAGCCGGGTGGCAGGCCTGCCCGCACACGTTCCTCGACCATGGCGACGGCTTTGCGGCCGGCATCGTGGTCGAATTCGCTGTCCCGGAACACCGGTGGTCGACGCGTCACCCATGTCGTGGACGTGACCTGTGAGATCTCGTCGAGCAGTTGGACGGCCGAGATGCCGCCGCCCACCACCACGACGTGCTTGCCTGCGAACTCGTCGGCCGTCCGATAGTCCTTGGTGTGCAGTTGCCTGCCTGCGAACGTCTCGGCTCCGTCGTAGTGCGGAACGAACGGCTTCTCCCACGTCCCGGTTGCGTTGATCAGCCCCTCGGCCATGACGACGGTCTCGCCGGCTTCGACTCGGAATCGGGGTTCCCGATCGCACACGACTGTCACCGTGACGGGGCGTCGAACATGCAGTTCGAAGCGTTCCTCGTACTCGCGGTAGTACCGGGGGACGGCGTCGGCGGCGGCGATGGTCTCGGCCGGCTCGTCTCCGAGCGTGTCCGCGAAGGCCATACCGGGCAGGTCGTGGACGCCATTGACGGTGCTCAGCGTCAGCGAGGGCCAGCGGAACTGCCATGCGCCGCCCGGCCCGGGGGAGCGATCCAACATCACGAAGCCCTCGCCTGCGGTGAGTCCGGTGCGGTGCAGGTGATAACCGGCCGAGAGTCCGGCTTGGCCGGCGCCGATGACGGCGACCCGAGTGTCGATCATGGAGACCAGTAGATCAGGCCCCGCACTGTCATTTTGTGTACTGGTGGGTAACCTCTGCTCTCGTGATCGGACTCTCTCGTGACGGCGACGTCGTCACCCTCGAACTGCAGCGGCCGGATCGACGGAACGCGTTGAACTCCGAGTTGTGCCTGGCGGTGCATCGCGGAGTCGAACAAGCCGAGCGTGACGGCGCGCGGGTCGTGGTCGTCACCGGCCAGGGCACCAGCTTCTGTGCGGGTGCAGACCTGACGGGGGACGCGTTTCCCGAGCACTTCGGGCAGATCCTCGAAGAGATGCTGACGGCAATCCAGCGGACCTCGATTCCGGTCGTGGCCGCGGTGAACGGACCGGCCGTCGGTGCCGGCACACAGTTGGCTGTCGCGTGCGATCTGCGAGTCGTTGCGCCGGGGAGCTTCTTCGAAATACCGTCGACCCGGCTCGGCATCGCGGTCAGCAACTGGACCATCCGGCGGTTGGCCTCGCTCGCGGGCGGAGGTGTTGCGCGCACCATCCTGCTCGGCGGTGAGCGGGTGTACACCGAGCAGGCGTTCACCTGCGGGCTGGCGAACAAACTCGGCGACCTGGACGTCGCGACACAGTGGGCGCAGTCGATCACCGAACTCGCTCCTTTGGCGTTGCGTCACCTCAAGCTCGTCTTCAACGACGATGGAGCACAGGATGTTCCGACGCCGGAGCAGGTCGCTGCGTTCGAGGCCGCGTGGAGCAGCGAGGACATGAAAGAAGCGCGCCGCGCACGATCCGAGAAGCGCAAGCCGAAGTTCGTGGGACGGTGATCGTCGGCGCGCCCGATGCGGGCGATACGGCGTGGCTGCTGACCAGTACCGCGCTGGTGCTGTTGATGACTCCCGGCCTGGCCTTCTTCTACGGCGGCATGGTGCGCTCGAAGAGTGTGCTGAACATGATGATGATGAGTTTGTCGGCAATCGCAGTGGTGTGGCTGCTGTGGTTGGCGTTCGGATTCTCGATGGTGTTCGGCGACAACGTGATCGGCGGGTGGATCGGAAACCCGTTGCAGTACGCCGGTTTCGAGGGTCTGCTGGGCGGGGTGTACACCTCGGCCGCAGGGACGGTGTCGATTCCGTTGGTGGGAACCGTTCCAGCGCTGGTGTTCGCGGCGTTCCAGGCAGGTTTCGCGATGGTGACGGTGGCGCTGATCTCCGGCGCCGTCGCAGACCGAATGCGATTCGTACCCTGGGTGCTGTTCGCGGCGCTGTGGTCCACACTCGTCTACTTTCCGGTGGCGCACTGGGTGTTCTCGCTCGACGGGCTCACCAGTGAGTTCGGTGGGTGGATCACCAACAAGCTCGGTGCCATCGACTTCGCCGGCGGAACTGCGGTGGAGATCAACGCAGGCGTCGCCGGCCTCGTTCTCGCGCTCGTGGTCGGCAAGCGGCGGGGTTGGCCGCGAGATCCCATGCGCCCGCACAACCTTCCGGCCGTCATGCTCGGAGCCGGGCTGCTGTGGTTCGGTTGGTTCGGGTTCAACGCGGGGTCGTCGTTGGCCGCGGACGGCGTCGCCGCGGTGGCTCTGGTGAACACGATGGGTGCAGGAGCGATGTCCATGGCGGCGTGGCTCGTCGTCGAGAAGCTGCGGGACGGCCATGCGACGTCGTTCGGTGCGGCCTCGGGCGTCGTGGCCGGTTTGGTGGCCATCACACCCTCGTGCACGGCGGTCACCCCGATCGGTGCCGCGGCGATCGGCATCGCGTCGGGTGCGTTGTGTGCTCTGGCCATCGGCCTCAAATACCGCTTCGGCTACGACGATTCGCTCGACGTCGTCGGTGTGCACCTCGTCGGTGGCATCGTCGGCACGCTGATGATCGGACTCGTGGCCAGTGCGAAGATGCCGGCAGGGGTGGACGGTCTGTTGTACGGCGGCGGGCTGCATCAGCTGTGGGTACAGGCGGTCGCGGTGGCTGCGGTGTTCGCCTACTGCGCCGTCGTCACCACCGGCATCGCGTTCGCGATCAAGGCTGTCATGGGAGTGCGCGCCGACGCGCAACACGAAGCCGACGGTCTCGACGAGCACGAGCACGCCGAGTCCGCCTACGACTTCGGGGTGAGCCACGGAGGCAGCAACAAGCCGGGTCTTTTCGGTAAGTAGAGACAACCCGCGCGTGTCGTTTACGAACGGTTTGGACTTCGAAACCCGTTCTGTCCCTTATGAGTCGATGCGTGCAATCGTTGTTCGGTTCGACCCCGATCGTTCATCTTCGGTTCTCCTGACCCGCGTGTTCCACCCATAGTTTTTCGCTGCTCGCATCGAGTGATGGACACGACGAAAGACTGAGGAACATGAAGCTGACTCGATTCGCGGCAACGTCCGCATTGGTCATTGCAGCGATGACGACCGCCATGGGCACCGCCTATGCGGATCCGGCACCGGCTCCCGCCGCTGCCGTCGGGTGGAACGTCACCCAGGCCGGCAACCAGGTCCTCGTCGACACGACGGCCGGCACCCTGAGCAACGAGGACAACCACCTCGTCGTCCGCGACGCCAACGGTGTGCTGGTCGACTCGGTGCCGTTGGCCATTGCCGCAGACGGCTTCTCGCACCCCGTCGCCGCCGTCATCGACGGAAACCGCGCCACCCTGACCGCCGACGCCTCGCCTGCCGCGGCAACGCCGGTCTCCGCCTCTCTCCCGGGTCTGCAGCAGGTCGACCTGCCCGCCGCGGTCTCCGGCGTCAAGGACAACATCAGCCTGTCCGCTTCGGTCGGTGGATTCCTCGGAGCCGCAACCGGTCTGGTCACCGGTTGCTTCCTCGGAGCCATCGCCGCCGGCACCGTCTCCGCGCCTGCCCTGCTGCTCTTCGGTGCAGCACCGGTAGCCGGATGCGTCGGCGGCGCACTGCTTCTCGGCTCGGGTGCTTCGCTCGCCGGAACCGCCATCGGTGGTCTCGGTGCCATCGCCGGCAACGCAGGGCAGTTCATCCAGCTCCTCAACGCTCCTCCCGCCGTCAAGAAGTAACTCTCGTACAGCAGTGCTGTGGCCCGCATCGGATCCTCCGTTGCGGGCCACAGTCGTCGGCAGGTCCTTGTCGCTAGCGAGCCAGGGCGAGATCTCGCACGTGTGCACGGCGAGCCGCCGTCACGAGTTCGACGACGGCATCGGCCACTTCGTGGGCCCGTTCGAGGATCACCATGTGCCCGGCCTCCGCGACGCACACCAGGCGAGCGTCGGGCAGATGTTCGGCAATGGTTTCCGAGTGACGCATCGGTGTCATCAGGTCGTCCGAGCCGCACAACACCAGGGTGGGGATCGAGGCGAGCGTAGCCAGGCCGGCCACCTCGTCCAGACCTCGGAATGCCCCGAGGAAGCCGGCCAACGTCACGATGGACGTCTCGCCCAGCATTGCCGTCGCCAGCGTCACCACCCTCGGACCGACTCTTCGGGATCCGCAGCCCGCGGTCCTGACGATGGGTGCCCACACGCCGCGACTGAGTCTCTTGGCACCCGACATCAGTCGAGGGGCGCGTCGAACAGCGGCCTGGAACACCGACACCGCGGGATGCGCGAGGGCACTGCCGAGTCCGTCGTCGGTGATTCCACCCGCCGACGTCGCGATCAAACCGACTCCGACCAGGCGCGTGCCGATGGCCTCCGGGTTCTGACGGGCGTAGGAGAGCGCCGTCATTCCCCCCATCGAATGGCCGACGACGACGAACGGTCCCGACGGGACCATCGCACGGATGACGTCGGCCAGGTCCTCACCGAGCTGATCGATGGTGCAGCTCTCCGGCGCGGCCGCACTCGACTCCCCGTGCCCGCGGTGGTCGTACATCACGATCCGCACATCGTCTCCCCAGGCGTGTTCCACCTGTGCACGCAGGTCGGTCCACGACTGCATCCGCAGGCAGTGTCCGTGCACGAACACCGCGGTCAGTGGCGCATTCGGATGCCCGAACTCGCGAACCGCCAGAGCGGTGCCGTCGCCGGCAGCGACGGTGCTGCGGCGACCGACCTGATGGCTCTGCTCGCTGGTGATCTCGTTGGTATTCATGGGCGGCGCTCCGCGGGTGTGAGTGTCACGTGCTGCGACGACGGTGTTGTCCGGTACTTCGCTTCGCCGACACACCGTGTTACCTGAATCACAATTTTTGTTCGGTGTGGTACCCACTCGGACCAAGCCGGGTGGGAATCGGCACCGAAGTACTGGTGAGCGTTCAGGAGAGGACGCGCGTTGCCAGTGAGGAGATCGGCCATGAGTTTCGGCATGGACAGGCTCGAGGACGTTGTGCCCCGCGCCGTTGCGGGAGATCGACTCGCTCTCGAACAGGTGCTGGTGTTGATCCAGCCACCGGTTCGTCGATACTGCGCAGCTCGCATCGGGAATCTCGACGTCGCCGCGGACGATGTGGTGCAAGAGGTCTGCCTCGCACTGGTCACCGCCATCCCCAAGTACCGCGACATGGGCAAGCCCTTCATGGCGTTCGTGTACGGGATCGCCGCGCACAAGCTGGCCGACGCGGGCCGTAAATCGGTACTGCGGCAGTCGTTCTCGATCGACGAGATGCCGGAGGAGCAATCCACCGATGCCGGGCCGGAGCAGCTTGCACTCGGCGACGAACTGCGTAGCCACACCCAGGCATTGATGGACACCCTGCCGACGAAGTACCGCAAGATCATCCTGATGCGAGTCGTGTGGGGAATGACGGCACCGCAGACCGGCGAGGCGCTCGGAATGACGGCCGGAGCCGTGCGAGTGGCCCAGCACCGGGCGATGAACATGCTGCGCGCCGAGCTGTCGAACTTCTCGCTGCTGGCGGCGCGCGCAGTCGCCTGACAAACCTCGCCGGCGGGACTACGGGGACGAATGTCCGAATCGCCGGAGTGAGTAACCGGAGCTACATCTCTCCAAGACATAGCGGCAACGTGGCGGTTCTACGTTGTTGACCCATGACCGCTGTACAGCCTGCGCCGACAGACACCGCGCTGAAAGAGACGCTCGAGGACTACACGCTGCGCTTCGCGCCGCGTAGCTACCGCAAGTGGGGAACCGGAGTCGTCGCGACATCCGCCCTCGGCGGCATCGCGTATCTCGCGGACTTCGCCATCGGTGCGAACATCGGAATCTCCTACGGAACCGGCAACGCGCTCTGGGGCATCCTGGTGTTCGCCGTCGTGATCTTCCTGACCGGGCTCCCGCTCGCCTACTATGCCGCCCGCTACAACATCGACCTCGATTTGATCACGCGGGGAAGCGGTTTCGGCTACTACGGATCGGTCGTCACCAACGTCATCTTCGCGACGTTCACGTTCATCTTCTTCGCGCTCGAAGGCTCGATCATGGCGCAGGGTCTCGAACTCGGCCTGGGCATTCCGCTGCCCATCGGCTACGCGGTGTCCACGATCATGGTCATCCCGCTGGTCATCTACGGCATGAAAGCCCTTGCCAAGCTGCAGGTCTGGACCACCCCACTGTGGCTGGTGCTGATGGTGCTGCCGTTCGTCTACCTCGTGTTCAGCAATCCCGATTCGGTCGGCGAGTTCTTCGCCTACGGCGGTCAGGACGGTGCCGACGGCAAGGGGGTCAACATCGGATCGGTGATGCTCGCGGCCGGCGTGTGCCTGTCGCTCATCGCGCAGATCGCCGAGCAGATCGACTACCTGCGTTTCATGCCGCCCAAGACTCCCGAGAATTCCCGACGCTGGTGGACCGCAGTACTTCTCGCCGGTCCGGGCTGGGTCATCTTCGGTGCACTCAAGCAGGTCGTCGGACTGTTCCTCGCCGTGTATCTGATCGCCAACGTGGTCGACGGATCCACCATCGCCAACGAGCCGGTGCACCAGTTCCTGGAGATCTACGAGAACTTCATGCCGGGTTGGCTCGCCATGACCCTCGCGGTGATCCTGGTCGTCATCAGTCAGATCAAGATCAATGTGACCAACGCGTATTCCGGGTCGCTGGCGTGGACCAACTCCTACACCCGCATCACCAAGACCTACCCGGGGCGCATGGTCTTCGTGCTCTTCAATCTAGCGATCGCGCTGATCCTGATGGAAGCCAACATGTTCAGCTTCCTCAACGACATCCTCGGCTTCTACGCCAACTGCGGTATCGCGTGGATCGCCGTGGTGGCGTCGGACATCGTCTTCAACAAGTACATCCTGAAGCTCTCACCCAAGGTCCCCGAGTTTCGACGCGGCATGCTCTACAACATCAATCCGGTCGGCTTCGGATCGATGGCGGCGTCGGCCATCCTGTCGATTCTGGTGTTCTTCGGAGCATTCGGACCGGCGATCAAACCGTACTCGCCGATCGTGGCTCTCGTTCTGGCACTGATACTTCCGCCCATCCTGGCGGTGGCAACCAAGGGCAAGTACTACCTGCGGCGTACCGATGACGGCATCGATCTGCCGATGTTCGACGAGCACGGCAACCCGTCCGACGCACTCGTGATGTGCCACGTCAGCGGTATGGAATTCGAGCGACCCGACATGATCGCGTCCAACGTGCCCGGGCCCAACGGGGAGAAGCAGTACATCAGTTCACTGTCGCTGAGCACCGACAAGACGGGGGAGCACATCCTGCCCCCGCAGTAGCGACTTCGTCGCAGGTGAGCGGAAACTCGTAGTGGGGCCCGAGTTTCCACTCACCTGGCGAGTCAGCGTCCTCGGAACTCGGGATCGCGACGCTCGAGCATCGCGTCGACAGCCTCGGAATGATCCTCGGTGTGGTGTGCGATGGCCTGAAAGGCGGCGGAGAGTTCGAGCAAGGATTCCAGACTCTGCTGCTGGCCCTCGCGCAACAACTTCTTCGTCATACGCAGTACCTGCGGTGGGTTGGCCGCCACGCGCCGTGCCAGCGCGTGGGCAGCGTCGAGCAGATCCTCGGGCTCGACGACCCGAGAGACCAGGCCCCATTCCAATGCCGTAGCGGCGTCGATGGCCTCGCCGGTGAACGCCATTTCGCTCGCCCGTGCCATGCCGATGGCCCGGGGGAGCAGCCAGGCCCCACCGTCTCCGGGAATGATGCCCACCTTGGCGAAACTCTCGGCGAATGTCGCAGTGGTCGAGGCGATTCGAAGATCGCACATCAACGCCAGATCGCAACCGGCTCCGATGGCTGGGCCGTTGACCGCGGCGATCGTGGGAATCTCGCAGTGATACAACGCCTTCGGGATTCGTTGAATGCCGTGGCGGTAGCCCTGCCGCAACTCGGCCGGGCTACCACCGAACATTCCCTGCTTGTCCCGCATGTGCTTGACGTTCCCGCCCGAGGAGAATGCCGAACCGGCACCGGTCAGGACGGCAACCCTGATCGATGGATCCCCGTTCGCGTCGGCGATCGCGGCCTCGAGGGCGTCGATGGTCTCCGCCTCGGAGATGGGATTACGGGCCTGGGGGTTGTTCAACGTCCAGGCGACGATGTCCCCGGTGCGCTCGATCAGCAGTGGTGCGTCGGTCATGGCGGGAGGGTCCTCCATCGTCTCGTGCGCACATGCGGCGCAGGCACTCAGATGGTGCGGGTCAATCGATCGGCCAGCAGACGCGAGAACTTCGCCGGGTCCTTGAGCTCGGTGCCTTCGGCCAACAGGGCCGTCGCATAGAGCAATTCGGCGGTCTCGGCGAGGTGCGGATCGTCACTGCGATCCTCGCGGGCCTTCTTCAGTCCCGTCACGAGATCGTGGGTCGGGTTGAGTTCGAGGATCCGCTTGGAGGTCGGCACGAACTGTCCCGACGCCTTGTACATCTTCTCGAGTTGCGGGGAGAAGCTGAACTCGTCGCCGACGACGCAGGCCGGGGACGTGGTGAGTCTGGTGGACAGGCGCACCTCCTTGACGTCCTCGCCGAGGGTCTCGGTCAGCCAGGTGAGCAGGTCCGCGAATTCCTTGTCCTGCTCCTCGCGCTTGGCCTCGGATTCCTTCTTCTCCTCTTCGGTGTCGAGGTCCACCTCGCCCTTGGCGATGGACTGGAACGACTTTCCGTCGAAGTCGGTGACGTTGCCGACCCACACCTCGTCGACCGAATCGGTGAGCAGCAGCACCTCGAGCCCGCGAGCCTTGAAGGCCTCCATGTGCGGCGAGCTCTCGATCTGCTGACGGGATTCACCCGTCATGTAGTATATCTGCTGTTGGCCGTCCTTCATCCGGTCCACGTACTCGGCGAGGGTGGTCACACCCTCCTCGGAGTTGGTGGACGCGAACGAGGAGATGCCCAAGAGGGTTTCGCGGTTGTCGGCGTCGGAGATCAGGCCCTCCTTGAGGACCGTGCCGAACTGCGACCACAGCGTCTTGTACTTGTCGGGCTGCTCGCTCTGCAGTTCCTTGACCGTGGAGAGCACCTTCTTGGTCAGGCGTCGACGGATCGCACGGATCTGCCGGTCCTGCTGCAGGATCTCGCGAGAGACGTTGAGCGAGAGGTCCGCTGCGTCGACTACGCCCTTGACGAAGCGCAGGTACTCGGGCAGCAGTTCCTGCGAGTCGTCCATGATGAACACGCGCTTGACGTACAGGTGCACGCCGGCCTGGCTCTCGCGCATGAACAGGTCGAACGGTGCCTGTGACGGAATGAACAGCAGCGCTTGGTATTCGAACGTGCCCTCGGCCTTGAACGGGATGACCTCGAGCGGCTCGTCCCAGGCGTGGCTGACGTGCTTGTAGAACTCCTTGTACTCCTCCTCGGACACCTCGTCCTTGGAGCGGGTCCACAGCGCCTTCTGCGAGTTGATCGTCTCGGTCTCGATCGTGACGGTGTCCTCGCCGCCCTCTTCTTCGCTCTTGACGCGCTTCTCGACGTCGATGCGAATGGGCCAGGCGATGAAGTCGGAGTACTTCTTGACCAGTTCCTTGATCTTGCGCTCGGACGCGTAATCGTGGAGGTGGTCCTCCTCGTCGGCGGACTTGAGGGCCAGCGTCACCGACGAACCCTGCGGGGCGTCGTCGACGTCGGTGATCTCGTAGGTGCCCTCGCCGGTGGACTCCCACTGGGTGGCCGTCTTCTCGCCCGCCTTGCGGGTGAGCAGCGTGACCTTCTCGGCCACCATGAACGTGGAGTAGAAGCCGATGCCGAACTGGCCGATCAGTTCTTCGGAGGCGGCCGCGTCCTTGGCTTCCTTGAGCTTCTTGCGAACCTCGGCGGTGCCGGACTTGGCCAGCGTGCCGATGAGGTCGATGACCTCGGCGCGCGACATGCCGATGCCGTTGTCGCGGATGGTCAGCGTGCGGGCCGCAGCGTCGATGTCGATCTCGATGTGCAGATCCGAGACGTCGACGTCCAGGTCCTTGTTGCGGTACGACTCCAGGCGCAGCTTGTCCAGCGCGTCCGAGGAGTTCGAGATCAGTTCACGGAGAAAGCTGTCCTTGTTGGAGTAGATGGAGTGCACCATCAGATCCAGGAGCTGACGCGTCTCCGCCTGGAATTCGAGCTGTTCGGTACTCAATGTCTCCCCTTCTAGCAGCAAAACCGACGCGAATATTCTACGGCAAGACTACGGGTGAGCTGCGAAGACGTCGGCGCCGCCTACTGTGGTGGCCGTGACGAAGACGAAGTTCGTTCTGGGAGCAACGGCAGCACTGAGCGGGGCCTGGTTGGCGCGTGCGCTGTGGGGTCTGCCGTCGGCCATCGGTGCCCGACGCGTGCACATCACTCCGTATGCCGCCGGGTCTCCGCGATACCGCGATCGCCGGTTCCACAACTCCGACCCGAGCTCGAGCTACGTACCGGGGCGCGGCGAGAAGGGACAGCAGAACATGTTCGTCTCGCTGATCACCGAACGCGGCAAGGGCAGGCCGCAACGCCCGATTCCGTTGGCGCCGCCCATCGCGCCGGTGGACGCGGGCGAGCTGGCCGTCACCTGGTACGGCCACTCGAGTGTGCTCGTCGAGGTCGACGGCTATCGCGTCCTCGCCGATCCGGTGTGGAGCAACCGGGTGTCCCCGTCCTCGGTGGTGGGCCCGGCACGGCTGCATCCGACGCCGGTCGAGTTGGTCGACCTACCGACGGTCGACGCCATCGTGATCTCCCACGATCATTACGACCACCTCGACAAGGCGACGGTGCAGAAGCTGGCGAGTACACAGTCGGCTCCGTTCGTCGTGCCGCTCGGCATCGGCGCTCACCTGCGTAAGTGGCGGGTGCCCGACGAGCGCATCATCGAGCTGGACTGGGACGAGCAGACCAACATCGGCGGCCTCACTGTCACGTGCACCGAGGCTCGGCATTTCTCCGGCCGCGGTCTGACCCGGGACTCGACGCAGTGGGCGTCCTGGGCCTTCGCCGGTCCGATTCGACGCGTCTTCTTCGGCGGCGACACCGGCTACACACCGAAGTTCGCCGAGATCGGCAGCAACTACGGCCCCTTCGACCTGACGCTGCTGCCCGTCGGGGCCTACGACGCCCGGTGGCCGGACATCCACATGAATCCCGAGGAAGCGGTCACGGCGCACATCGACCTGACGGCGTCGGGCATCTTCGTTCCGATTCACTGGGCCACGTTCAACCTCGCCTTCCATCCGTGGTCCGAGCCGATCGTGCGGCTGCATGCCGCTGCGCAGGACGTCGGTGTGCAGGTGGCGGTACCGATGCCGGGCCAGCGCATCGACGGCACCCGAACCCTGCACGACGATCGCTGGTGGTCTCGGCTCGGCTGAGCGGGTTTAAGCTGCACGCATGTCTATCGAGGCCGATGCTCAGCGGGACACCGGGCTGACCGAGGCGGACGTCGCCAGGCTCAGGGCCGAGGGAAAATCCAACGACGTTCCGGCCCGTGCTTCTCGGTCGGTTCGCGACATCGTCCGCGGCAACGTGTTCACCCGAATCAACGCGATCCTCGGTGTGCTGTTGATCATCGTGCTCTCGACGGGCTCGGTGATCGACGGCATGTTCGGGCTGTTGATCGTCGCGAACAGCGGCATCGGCATCGTGCAGGAGATTCGCGCGAAGCGCACGCTGGATCGGCTGGCCATCGTCGGACAGAACAAGCCTCAGGTTCGACGCGAGGGCGTCTCGAAGCAGATTCCCCCCGACGAGGTCGTGCTCGGCGACATCGTCGAACTCGGTCCCGGTGATCAGATCGTCGTCGACGGTGAGGTGATCGAGAGCGCAAGCCTCGAGGTCGACGAGTCGTTGCTCACCGGCGAGGCCGACACGGTGCACAAACTCGAAGCGACGCAGGTGCTGTCGGGAAGCTTCGTGGTCGCAGGCAGTGGGGCGTACCGTGCGACGAAGGTGGGCCGAGATGCGTACGCGGCCAAGCTCGCCGAGGAGGCGAGCAAGTTCACGCTGGTCAAGTCCGAGCTGCGCAGCGGTATCGACAAGATCCTGAAGTTCATCACGTACCTGATGATTCCGGCGGGCGCGCTGATCATCTACAACCAATTGTTCTCCAGCGGTCAGGCTTTGAAGCCGGCCCTCAACGGTATGGTCGCCGCGCTCGTTCCGATGGTGCCCGAAGGCCTGGTGTTGATGACGTCCATCGCATTCGCGGTGGGTGTGATCCGACTCGGTCAACGGCAGTGCCTGGTCCAGGAGCTGCCTGCGATCGAAGGCCTCGCCCGCGTCGACGTGGTGTGTGCGGACAAGACCGGAACCCTCACCGAGAACGGTATGCGGCTGTCCGAGTTGATGCTGATGGACGAGCACGATTCCGACTCCGTCACAGCGGCTCTCGCATCTCTGGCGCACGACGATCCGCGGCCGAATGCGAGCGTGCAGGCCGTCGGCGAAGCGTATCCGGACGCGCCCGGGTGGACGCAGAGCGCCGTGGCCCCGTTCTCCTCGGCCAAGAAGTGGAGCGGACTGTCCTACGGCGACCACGGGAACTGGCTGCTCGGTGCACCGGACGTGTTGCTCGACGCCTCCTCCGACATTGCTCGTCGCGCCGAGGAAACAGGCTCGCGTGGACTCCGGGTGTTGTTGCTCGCCAGCTCGGACCGCTCGGTCGACGACGACGAGGCACCCGGTGTGGTGACACCGCGTGCGCTGGTGATTCTCGAGCAGAAGGTGCGCGAGGATGCCCGAGACACGTTGGAGTACTTCGCAAGCCAGCACGTCGAGGTCAAGGTCATCTCCGGCGACAATGCCGTCTCGGTCGGTGCGGTCGCGGGTTCGCTCGGCCTGCCGGGCGGCGACGCCCCGATCGATGCGCGTGATCTGCCCGAGGACTCCGACAAGCTGGCCGACGCCGTGGCGTCCTCCACCACGTTCGGTCGGGTCCGGCCCGATCAGAAGCGGGCGATGGTGGGCGCGTTGCAATCTCGCGGCCACACGGTCGCGATGACCGGCGACGGCGTCAATGACGTGCTCGCACTCAAGGACGCCGATATCGGCGTCTCGATGGGTTCGGGGAGTGCGGCCACCCGAGCCGTCGCGCAGATCGTGTTGTTGGACAACAAGTTCGCCACGTTGCCCTACGTCGTGGGGGAGGGGCGACGCGTCATCGGCAACATCGAGCGTGTCTCCAATCTGTTCCTCACCAAGACCGTGTACTCGGTGTTGCTGGCGTTTCTGATCGGGCTCTCGGGTGTGCTCTCGCAGATCTTCCACTTCGAGCCGATTCCGTATCCGTTCCTGCCCCGGCACGTGACGATCGCGGCATGGTTCACCATCGGCATCCCGGCGTTCGTTCTCTCGCTCGCGCCCAACAACGAGCGGGCGCGCAGCGGATTCGTCTCGCGGGTGATGCGGCTGGCCGTCCCGTCCGGTCTGATCGTCGGCTCGTGCACGTTCGTCTCCTACCTGCTGGTCTACGCGGGCCCCAACGCCAGCGAGACCCAGGTGACGCAGGCCAGTACCACCGCGCTGATCACGTTGATCATGATCGCGCTGTGGGTGTTGGCCGTCGTCGCGCGGCCCTACAACTGGTGGAAGATCCTGCTGCTCGGTGGGTCGGTCGGTGGCTATCTGCTGCTGTTCGCAATCCCGTTCTGCCGCACCTTCTTCAAGCTCGATCCGTCGAACGTCGGAGCCACCACCAGTGCGTTGATCATCGGCGGCATCGGTATCGCGCTCGTCGAGGTGGCTCATCGATTCGGATCGGTACTACGCAATCGGCAGAACGAAACGTAGGCTTCCGGGTGTTCCGTTGCACCCGACCGGCAGGAGAGTTTCATGGGCTTCGCAGACAATTTGAAGGGCATGGTCGACAAGGGCAAGGACCTTGCGGCCGAGAACTCGGACAAGATCGACGACGTCGTGGAGAAGGCTGGGGACTTCATCGACAACAAGACCGGCGGGAAGTACTCCGACAAGGTCGACAAGGTTCAGGACGCAGTCAAGAAGGCGATTCCGGACAAGTAGGACCTTTCGGTCTTCCGCATCGGTGATCGTGGCCGTCGGTCGTACCCCGGGGTGCGGCTGACGGCACAATCGTCGGGGTGGACGGACCGATTCTTCTTCTCGTAGTCATCTTCGCGATCGCAGTCGCCGGTTTCGCCAGGCGTATCGATCTGCAGGTCCCGCTTGTCCTGGTCACCGTCGGATCCATTGCCTCGTTCGTTCCCGGGGTCCCGCACGTCAGCCTGTCGCCTCAGCTGATCCTCGGCGTGGTGCTTCCGCCGCTGCTGTACTCCGCCGCGCTGGATTTCTCGTTCGTCACCTTCCGGCGAAATCTCGGTCAGATCCTTCGGCTCGGACTGGTCATGGTGATCGTGACGACGGTGGCCGTCGGCTGGTTCGCCAATCTGCTGATTCCGGAGCTGACCTTGGGTGCGGCTCTGGTCCTCGGTGCCGTCGTCGCCCCGCCCGACGCGGTGTCCGCCGTCGCCGTCGGCCGCAAACTCGGTCTGCCCGCGCGGATGATGGCGATCTTGACCGGCGAGTCCTTGGTGAACGACGCGGCCGCGTTGACTCTGTTCACCCTGGCCGTCGCGTCGGTGACGGGCAGTCGAATCGAACTGGGCTCACCGGTGCTGTTCTTCCTGTACGAGATCGTCGGCGGTGTTCTGGTCGGATTCGTCCTCTCGCGCCTCGTTCGTTTCGTCCGCAATCGCATCGCCGACTCGGCGCTGGAAACTGTGCTCGGACTCGTCCTACCGTTCGCGGCCTATCTGGCGGCCGAGGAAATTCATGCCTCCGGTGTGCTCGCTGTCGTCACGGCAGGCTTCGTTCTGGGCCGCGTCACTGCCGACGTCTCGGTGGCCACGAGGGTCCAGGAACGGCAGGTGTGGCCAACGCTGGATCTTCTGCTCGAAGCATTCGTGTTCGCCTACATGGGTTTACAGCTGAAGTTCGTCATCGAAGAGGTCCAGCGTGAGGGGTTGCCGGTCCACCACGTATTCGCCTATGCGTTGCTGGTGCTCGTCGCGGTCATAGCGGTGCGTCCAGCGTGGATCTTCGCAAACTCCGGTCGAGACATACTGCTTCGTAAGCTGTTTCGACGATCTGCGACCGGTGAAGCGGGATTGACGTGGCAGCAGAACCTCGTGCTCTCGTGGGCGGGCATGCGTGGGGTGGTCACGCTCGCTGCGGCGGCCGGTGTGCCGCTGACCACCGTGCTCGGCGACGAATTCCCCGGCCGCGCAGTGATTCAGGCCGTGGCCTTCGTCGTCGCGGTCGGGACGTTGCTGCTGCAGGGGCTGACGCTTCCGCTGCTGATCCGTCGACTCGACGTCGCAGATCCACTCGAGCAACAGCGCAACGACAATCAGCGGCTGCTCTCGCAGGCCATCGCCCGTACCGCGGCGGAGGACTATCTGCAGCGCGCGGCGAAGGACGGAATTCCAGGAGTGGACAGCGAACGTGTCGCGGAGGTGATCGAGCGCGTCCGACGCTCGGTGCGCGCTCGATTGGATGCCGACGAGACCGAGGATCGCGAGAAGCGAATCGCGGCGGCAGGAGCGTTGTTCGATTCGCTGCGGCACAACGTCCTGGTCGCGCAGCGAGCGGCACTCATCGCGGCCCGCGACTCGGGGGAGTTGGAGGACGAAGCTCTGCGGGCAGTGTTGAATGGCTTGGACGTGGAAGAAATTGCGGCGGAAGCCCGCATCGCACGACGCACGACGTAGACGAACGCAATGTAGGAGCGCAGAGACAGTGAGGTCGACCGGATCGGTGGTCGCCGCGGCACTGGTGTTCGCCCTTGCCGCGTGCAGCACTCCCACCGCCGAATCGGTCGACCCGGCCCCCGTGCAGTCCGCAGGCTCCGCTCCGGCACCCGAGGGCTTCGAACGCGGTGAGATCGTGTCCTCGATGCTGCTCGGTCAGGTCGACATCGGTGTCGCCTATCTCGGCGCGACCGCCACGAAAATCGTCTACCGCACCACCGACGGGGTCACCGGAGGCGGTACGCAGACCTCGGGAACGGTGTTCGTGCCCAACGGGTCTGCGCCGCCCGGAGGCTGGCCGATCGTCTCGGTCGGGCACGGAACCACCGGTGTCACCGACGAGTGTGCGCCCTCGCTGTACCCGAATCTGTTGGGCACCATCGGCCTGGTGACGCCGTTCCTCGAACGCGGCACGGTGGTCGTGGTGACGGATTATCAGGGCCTCGGGACTCCGGGAGATCCGGCCTACCTCGACCGGGACGCCGCAGCGTACGACGTCATCGACGCGGTCCGCGCGGCCCGCAACGTGGTCCCCGACGTCGGCACCAGGTGGGGTGCAGTGGGCACCTCCCAAGGCGGACAAGCAGTCTGGGCGGCAGCCGAGCGCAACGAGAACTACGGCGACGGTCTGCAACTGGTCGGAGCCGCGGCGCTCTCGCCCACGGCCGATCTGACGCGTTTCTTCGCGCCCGAGACCGAGCAGAGCGTGCCGCGTCAGCTGCTGGTGCCGTATCTGTACGAGGGTCTGCGCACCGCGGATCCGAGTGCCGAACGCTCCGACTACATCCGCGGCACGTTCGCCGACAACGTGACCGCACTGACCGCCTGCAGTGATCTGCTCGGCTTCTCCAAGGCCGACGCCGGAGCCGTCCTCGATCCGGCCGATGCCCTCCCGGACTCCGAGGAGGCATCGGATCGGATGAGGCGGTGGCTCGAATCGGAGGCGCTACCGACCACTCGCACCGGGGTACCGCTGTTCGTCCTGGTCGGCGAACGCGACGACCTCATCGATCCCCGGTGGACCCGCGACGCGGTAGCGCGGGCCTGCGCACTCGGCGACGATGTCGAGCTTCGCTTCGAACCGGAGCAGGGCCATGCCGAACTGGCCGCCAACGGCATCGGAGTCGACTGGCTCGTCGAACGCTTCCTGAACGTGCCCACCTCGACCACGTGCGCGCGATGACCGCGGCACTGGCGGCACTGGCGGTGATCGTGGCCGTGATCGTCTCGGTGATCGCCGTGATCAGCCTGCGCGGTCGACGTGACCTCACCACACCTGCCGAGCGGGCCGTCCACGCCACCCTGCACACCGCCTCGCTGGCGGCCAAGCCGTTGCGCGACGGTCTCGACGCTCGTTCGGCCGCCGCCGCCGCGCCGCATCTGCGGGTGCTGACGGGTGCGGATGCTCTGGGCATCTGCGATCCCGACGGTTCGCTGCTGGCCTGGGACGGGCCGTGGGACGAGCTGACACCGGCATTCGTCGAGGCGGCGAAGCGGGCGGTGGACGGGCAGCGGCGCGTCCTGGTGCGTCTGCCGCTCGGGTCGATCCACGAGGTGAGAGCGCTGGTGGTGCAGCCGTTGGTCGTCGACGAATCTCCGGTGGTCGGGGTGTTGGGGGCCGCTGTCGTCGCCGAGCCAGGACCGGGCATGCTCGGGGCCATCGCCGAGGTGGCTCGCTATGCGTGCGGGCAGATCGAACTCGCCGAACTCGATGCGTCGAGAGCGCGGTTGGACCGCGCCGAGGTGCGGGCCCTGCGCGCACAGATCAGTCCGCACTTCATCTACAACGCATTGGGCACGATCGCGTCGTTCGTGCGCACCGACCCGGATCGGGCGCGGGAGCTGGTGCTCGAGTTCGCCGACTTCACCCGATACTCGTTTCGCAACGCAGGAGAGTTCACGGTGCTCGCGGACGAGCTACGCAACATCGATCGGTACCTGATGCTCGAACGCGCCCGCTTCGGCGACTCCCTGCAGGTCACGTTGCAGGTCGCGCCCGAGGTGTTGGGCGTCGCCCTGCCGTTTCTCGCGCTGCAGCCGCTCGTCGAGAACGCCGTCCGGCACGGCCTGTCCGGTAAGGCCGACGGCGGCCGCGTGACGATCATCGCCGCCGACGAGGGCACCGACGCAGTGATCAGTATCGAGGACGACGGTGTGGGGATGGACCCCGAGGTGTTGCGCTCGGGAAGCCTGCACACCGAGGACGCGGCCCATGTCGGATTGGCGAACGTGGACGATCGGCTGCGGGCAGCCTTCGGAAACGACTACGGTCTCGTAGTGGACACCGCACCGGGCGCAGGCACCAAAGTCAGCATGCGGGTGCCCAAATTCAGGCCGGGAGTGCGGGCATGACGCAGGCTGCCAAAGACAACCCCGGCCGCGGATTGGTCGTCCTCGCCGTCGACGACGAGCGCCCGGCGCTGGACGAACTCGCCTTCCTGCTGCGCCAGCAGGAGACCGTCGCCGAGGTGTTCACGGCGCAGGACGCCACCACTGCCCTGCGGCAGATCCAGAACACCGCCGCCCCGGGGCAACCAGTGGTGGACGCGGTCTTCCTCGACATCAACATGCCCGGGCTCGACGGTCTCGAACTGGCCGGCATCCTGTCGGCATTCGCGCGGCCACCCGCGGTCGTGTTCGTCACCGCCCACGACGACCGGGCACTGGCTGCCTTCGATCTCGGTGCCGTCGATTACCTGCTCAAGCCGTTGCGGGAGGATCGGCTCACCGAGGCGCTGCGCCGGGTGCTGCTCGCGCGGCGTCGACCCGCTGAGTCCGCGGACACCTCGGCCGACGAGGTCATTCCCGTCGAACTCGGCGGAACCACCACCCTGGTGCACCGGTCGTCGGTCGCGTGGGTCGAAGCCGACGGCGACTACGCGAGACTGCACACCTCCAACGGCTCACACCTGGTGCGCATACCCATCTCGGCTCTCGAAAGTCGTTGGGCCGATGCCGGATTCCTGCGCGTGCACCGCTCCTACCTGGTCTCGCTGCGGTTGGTCACGGGGATCCGCAGCGTCGGTTCGGGTCTGGTGGTGTGCCTGCGGGCCAGCGGTAACCTCGCTGCCTGCGAACTGCCGGTGAGTCGACGGCACGCCAGAGAACTCAAGGACAGACTGGTCCGCGGTCCGTTGCAATCGTGGTCGTCTCGGTGACGAGGGATCGGCAGTGAGCCAGCCGCACCGACAACGGGTGGTGCTCTCGCAACGTCGCGGCGCACGGATGGTGCGCACCCGCGTCGAAGTGCAGGAGCAGACCGAGGTCGGCGACGCTCTGGTTCGTAGCCTGGTTCGCGCGCAGCTGTTGCTGTCGGTGCGCCTGGCGGTGATGACGCTGTCGATTCTGTTCGCAATTCCGTTGCTGGGCATGCTCCTCGCCCGCTTCACCGACGTCGCGCCGTTCGGTATCGGTCTGCCGTGGTTGGTGCTGGGGGTGGCGATCTATCCATTGCTGTTCGGTGTCGGCTGGGTGTATACGCGTCGAGCCGAACGCAACGAGCAGGACTTCACCGCCTTGACCGATGATTGACGACGCCGAGGGATCAGAGGGCGTTCAGTGTCATGTACGTGCCGAGGCCCAACAGGATCACGGCCAGAACGAGGCCACTGTGCGCGATGAATCCGTCGACGATCGCGTTCAGTGGCCGGCGAGCACGGTCGCGGAAGACGAGCAACGCGAGTGCGGGTGCCGCTACACCGAGGCTGGACACCACCACGAACACCACGAGAGCCGCCGCTTGGACGGCCACGGCCGAGGACGCGTCCACGATCACCGCCACGGCCGACAGTGCGATGACCACACTCTTCGGATTGACCGATCCGAGGAGGAACGCGGTCGCGAATGCCCTGCCACCGTCGAGGCGACGTGCTCTGTCCACCCATTTCGGTTCCTCGCGGGCCGGGCCGTGTCGTACGCGCTCGATCAGCTTGCGGGCACCCAGGATCAGCAGAGCGACGCCGAGCGCGATTCTCAACCACCGCACCCAGGCGGACGAGTCCGCGGCCACCACCGCGGTGTCCACGACCACCAAGCCTGCCGTCCCGACGACCGTGACGCCGACCAGCCATCCGGCGGTGAACCGAGCGAGTACGGAACCGGTGTTGAGTGTGGCCAGGGCAGCAGCCATCGCCGTGGTGGGCAGGTGCGCGATCAGCGCCCCGGCCGCCAACGGAAGACACGCAGAGACGGCTGCCGTCACGGACATCAGGTGGCGCTCGTCCACTGCATCGGTAGATCGTCCCACTGCACGACCCGAGATGTCGTCGATTTCGCTACGGTCCGCGAAGTGCGCCGTTCCCGTGCAGGGCATGGCGAGAAGGGGCGGATTCGGTGAACGGGTCCATTCCGATCGCGACGGTGATCGCGCTGCTGGCGGCCGCCGTGGCCACCGTGGGCATCGGTATCTACGGAGTTCGGTTGGCACGCACCACCTCCGACTTCCTGGTCGCCTCGCGAAGCGTCGGTCCACGCTGGAACGCCGCCGCCATCAGTGGTGAATACCTCTCTGCTGCATCGTTCCTCGGGGTTGCGGGGCTCATCGCGAAGTACGGAGCCGATGCGCTGTGGTACCCGGTAGGGTTCACCGCCGGCTACCTGGGTCTGCTGCTGTTCGTCGCCGCACCGCTGCGTCGAAGCGGCGCGTACACGGTGCCCGATTTCGTCGAATTCCGGCTCGGCGCACCATGGTTGCGCACCGTGGCGATGCTCGTGGTCGTGGTCATCTGCGCGCTGTACCTGGTGCCGCAGTTCCAAGGCGCAGGCCTGACGCTGAACATTCTGTTGGGGGTGCCGGGGTGGGTCGGGGCCCTGGCGGTGGGACTCATCGTCATCGCGAACGTCGTCGGCGGTGGCATGCGTTCGATCACCTTCGTCCAGGCCTTCCAGTACTGGCTCAAACTGACCGCGATCGCCATCCCGGCACTGGTGCTGGCCGTGCACTTCTTCGCCGACGACCGTAGCGTCGGCAGCCCCGCCCCGCCGACCGTGTCCGAGCAGACCGTCGTCGACATCACCACCGACGTTCTCGTGCAGGTCGATTCGCCGATCGTCGTGTCGGTGGTGGGAACCCTCGACGACGAGAGCGTCGACGGGCGAGTGCTACTGGACGCAGGTGAACACCGGTTGGGCTCGGGCACGTTGCTGACGCTCGACGCCGGATCGCCTGTTCCCGTCGTCGCAGGCGCGCCGACCACCGACCGAGCGTGGGCGATGCCCGGCGGGGGACTGGGCGGAGCGCATCCCCTCTATCAGGTCTACTCGCTGATTCTGGCCACGTTCCTCGGAACCCTCGGCCTGCCGCACGTGCTGGTGCGGTTCTACACCAACCCGGACGGCCGAGCGGCGCGGTTGACCTCGCTCACCGTCCTGGCGTTGCTCGGCATGTTCTACCTGTTCCCGACGGTGCTCGGCGTCTTCGCCCGCCTGTACGTGCCGCAACTGCTGATCACCGGAGCATCCGACGCCGCAGTGCTGCTGCTGCCCGGCTCGGTGCTGTCCGGAATACCGGGCCAACTGCTGGCCGCGCTGGTGGCCGCCGGTGCCATCGCGGCCTTCCTGTCGACCTCATCCGGTCTGCTGGTCAGCATCGCCGGGGTGCTCAGTACCGACGTCCTCTCGGGCAAGGTCCGAGACTTCCGCGTCGCCGCGATTCTCGCCGGCGCCGTTCCGTTGGCGCTGTCGATCGGCGTTGTCTCCCTGGACCTCTCGCGCACCGTCGGGCTCGTCTTCGCCGTCGCCGCATCCACCCTGTGCCCCCTGCTGGTACTGGGCATCTGGTGGCGCGGACTCACCGCGGCGGGAGCGGCAGCCGGACTGTTCCTCGGCGGCGGCATCTCTCTCGTCGCTGCGTCGATCTCCGTCGTCACCCCCATCTCCGACGGCGTCCTCGGCGGCTGGGCAGCAGCGATTCTCGGCTACCCCGCCGCCGTCAGCGTGCCCGTCGCCTTCGCCGCGATGATCGCCGTCAGCCTCGCCACCCGAAAAACCGTCCCGCCCGACATCTCCCGCATCTTCGCGCGACTGCACCTGCCCGAAGGCCTCGACATGGGCAAAGATCGCGAGCGCGAGCTCTGAGACCGCTGGGTCATTCCGCAGGCTCCACCGCTCAACTGCCATTCTCGACCGCTTGTCGCACACTCCCGCTTCCCATCGTGTGATCGACACCACCTCCTGATTTTGTGACCTGACTCTCATTACTGTTCCGAGTCAGCTACAGCTCACATCTACTTCAGGAGTCCAAGGTGACCGCACCGGAAACCAATTCGCCACCGGACGCGCAAGCGTTCGTCGACATGCAGGCCAGTCCAGAGTTCCAGGAACTTCGGCGTCGTCTGCGTAGCTTCGTGTTCCCGATGGCCGGGTTCTTCCTGGTCTGGTACGTCATCTACGTGCTGCTGAGCACCTACGCGGTCGACTTCATGTCGACCAAGGTGTGGGGCAACATCAACGTCGGGCTGCTGCTCGGCCTCGGCCAGTTCGTCACGACGTTCGCCATCACGGGCATCTACGTGAAGTTCGCCAACCGTGAACTCGATCCTCGCGCCGCAGCCCTGCGCGCCGAGATGGAAGCCTCCCAGGGAGCGAAAAGCTGATGAACATCCTTGCCCAGGCCACCGACACCACCGTCGGTGAACCACTCGTCAACATCGCGATCTTCGGTGCGTTCGTACTCGTGACGATGTTCGTGGTCATCCGCGCATCGAAGAAGAATGCGACCTCCGCGGAGTTCTTCACCGCAGGCGGCGGATTCTCCGGACCGCAGAACGGCGTCGCGATCGCCGGTGACTACCTCTCTGCAGCAAGCTTTCTCGGCATTGCCGGTGCCATCGCCGTCTACGGTTACGACGGCTTCCTGTACTCCATCGGTTTCCTCGTCGCCTGGCTCGTCGCGCTGCTCCTCGTCGCCGAATTGCTCAGGAACACCGGCAAATTCACGATGGCGGACGTACTGAGCTTCCGGCTCAAGCAGGGCCCGGTTCGCACCGCGGCCGCGCTGTCGACCCTGACCGTCTCGCTGTTCTACCTGCTCGCGCAGATGGCCGGTGCCGGCGGACTCGTCGCACTGCTGCTCGACATCTCCGACCGCACCGGACAGTCCATTGTCATCGCCATCGTCGGCGTGCTGATGATCGCGTACGTGCTCATCGGCGGAATGAAGGGCACCACCTGGGTGCAGATCATCAAGGCCGTCCTGCTCATCACCGGCGCAGCGTTCATGACCGTCCTCGTTCTCGCGAAGTTCGGCATGAACTTCTCCGAACTGCTCGGCAGCGCGCAGGCCATGGTGGCCGGATCGGCCAACGAGGCCGTGGCTGCACGTGACGTCATCGAGCCCGGCGCTCAGTACGGCGGCAGTGCCACCTCGAAGATCAACTTCCTCTCGCTCGGTCTCGCACTCGTGCTCGGTACCGCGGGTCTGCCGCACGTGCTGATGCGCTTCTACACGGTGCCCACCGCCAAGGAAGCTCGCCGCAGCGTCGTGTGGGCCATCGCGCTCATCGGTGCGTTCTACCTGTTCACCCTCGTGCTCGGCTACGGAGCCGCAGCGATCGTCGGACCAGACCGCATCCTGGCCTCGGCCGGCGGCCAGAACTCCGCGGCTCCGCTGTTGGCCTTCGAGCTCGGCGGCGTGATCCTGCTCGGCATCATCTCGGCGGTCGCCTTCGCGACGATCCTCGCCGTGGTCGCCGGCTTGACGATCACCGCCTCGGCGTCGTTCGCTCACGACATCTATGCGAGCGTCATCAAGAAGGGCAAGGTCGACGACAAGAAGCAGGTCAAGGTCTCGCGGATCACCGCCGTCGTAATCGGCGTCCTGGCCATCGGCCTCGGCATCCTCGCCAACGGGCAGAACATCGCCTTCCTGGTGGCACTCGCGTTCGCCGTTGCTGCGGCCGCGAACCTGCCGACCATCCTGTACTCGCTGTTCTGGCGTCGCTTCACCACCACCGGCGCACTGTTCAGCATGTACGGCGGCCTGATCTCGACGATCGTGCTGATCATCTTCTCCCCGGCCGTCTCCGGATCGCCGACGTCGATGGTCCCCGGCTCGGACTTCGCCTGGTTCCCGCTCTCCAACCCCGGCATCGTCTCGATCCCGTTGGCATTCATCCTCGGCATCGTCGGAACTCTGATCTCGAAGGACACCGAGAACACCGACAAGCAGGCCGAGATGGAGGTTCGCTCCCTCACCGGTATCGGTGCGGAGAAGGCCAGCGCTCACTAGTCGATAGCAGGTCCCCCCGAAAATGTCCGTGTGAGCAAGGCCTCACACGGACATTTTTCGTGCAGCGGTTACCATCCCTGCTGTGGCCAAGCTGAAGGTTTCCCTCGACGTCCCACTCACCCCCGAGCAGACGTGGGCGCACGCGTCCGATCTGTCCGGATACGAGCAGTGGCTCTCCATCCACGAAGCGTGGCGCGGTGAGCTGCCCGAGCAACTGGCCGTGGGCACCACCTTGGATTCCGTCGCCAGCGTGAAGGGCATGCGCAACCGGGTGTCCTGGAAGATCGAGTCCTACGATCCGCCCAAGAAGCTCGAGCTCAAGGGCAACGGTAAGGGCGGCGTCAAGATCGGCCTGAACCTGTCCGTGAAATCCAAGGGTGAAGGCTCCGAGATCACCATCGACGTCAACCTCGGCGGCGCGCCGCTGTTCGGTCCGATCGGGTCCGGCGTCGCACGCGCCCTCAAGGGCGACATCGAGAACTCGCTGAAGACGTTCGTCAAGATCTACGCCTGACGCGGCAGGGGTGGAGCCTGTGGAACGACCAGTGAAGTAGGAGCCGTCCATGCCCGGTAGACACAGTGCCCCGTCGTCCGCGACGAGCAGCAGAGGATTCGCCAAGTACGGCGTCGTGGCCGTGGCCCTGTTTCTCGTGGTGGGCGGCGGAGTGGTCGTCGCGCAGAAGGCATTCGGTTCCGAATGCGGCGATCCCGCGTCCTACTCTCTGGCCGCGGACCCTGCCATCGCGCCGGTGCTGCAGAAGATCGTCGACGAGACGTCCGCGGAAAGCCTCGGTTGCGCTCGGATCGAGGTCACCGCAACCGAATCCGGCCAGGTCTCGGCTGCGGTCGCCAAGGGCGACGACGTTCCCTCTCTCTGGATTCCGGATTCCTCGCTGTGGATCGGCAAGACCGTGCGGTCCACTGCGTCGCTGATCGACCTGGCGAGTCAGTCGGTGGCCGGCACCCCGGCTGTGCTCGCGGCCCGCAAGGACGAGGTGCCGTTCTTCGACACCTGGCTCACCGCGTTGAAGCTCGAAGGTCTGCGCATCGGCAACCCGCTGACCAACACCACATCCGATGCGGCCATCCTGGGCGCGGTGGCCGAGGCCGGATCGGACGAGACCGCCCTGGACTCGGTCGGAGCGGCGCTCGTCCCCATCGCTCAGGCCCAGGCCGCCACTCGCGGTGAGGCCGATCCG
The DNA here is from genome assembly GCF_002259485.1 of Rhodococcus sp. 14-1411-2a. Taxonomy (GTDB): domain Bacteria; phylum Actinomycetota; class Actinomycetes; order Mycobacteriales; family Mycobacteriaceae; genus Rhodococcoides. Next base: position 292,947 of record NZ_NPGA01000007.1, on the reverse strand, counting down.
ACGGTACGGCTGGACGATCTGGTTGCCGACGGCGGTGTCGCAGTGGTCTCCGAGCAGGCCTTTCTGGCCTACCAGCAGGACAACAACGTCGAACTGGGCGCGACGGTGCCGCCGACGGGCAGCATCTTCCTCAACTTTCCGCTGGCCGTGACCGAGCCCGCAGGGGATCGACACGAGACCGCGAAATCCGTCGGGACGGCACTGGCCACGGCCATCGAATCCGAACAGGGGCAGCGGGCTCTGTCCGATGCGGGGTTCCGCTCCGCGGACAACGCACCCCTCGATTCCGATCGCGGGATCGGTGACGTGACGCCTCTGACGATCGCCGACCAGCAGGCCGCCGAGTCGACGCTGCGCCAGTACCAGGTGTTGGCGCTGCCGTCGCGGACTCTGGTGATGGAGGACGTCTCCGGATCGATGAACTACAGCGCGGGGGCCGACTCACGTATCGCATTGACGGTGCAGGCCAGCGAAACCGGAAATCGACTGTTCCCCGACAACGCGTCGATGGGGTTGTGGGCATTCTCGATCGGACTCGGCGGCGAATCGCAGGACTACCGTGAGCTCGCACCGATCCGGCGAATGGACGAAAAAGTCGGCAACACCACGCAGCGTGAGGTGCTGCTGCAGCAGACTCGAACGCTTCCGGCCCTGGTCGGAGGTGGTACCGGTCTCTACGACACCACGTTGGCAGCGTTCCGCACGGTGCAGCAGGGCTACGATCCCGACGCGGTCAACAGCGTCATCATCCTCACCGACGGCACCAACGAGGACCCCGACAGCATCGCGCTCGACGAGCTGCTGTCCACTCTGCGCGCCGAGCAGGACCCGTCCAGGCCGGTCGTCATCGTCACCATCGGCATCACCGACGACGCCGATGCTGGTGTGCTGCAACAGATTTCGGCAGCAACGGGTGGTACGAGCTTCGTTGCTCGAAATCCCGCGGAGATCCCGAACGTTTTCGTCAATGCGCTGAGAAGTCGCTCCGGTCGCTGAGAAGGCTACTATGCTGTGCGTCGCGTCACTTCTGAGGGCGCGTGCGCTTGCACTCGTCCTGTGAGTGCAGCGGGGGGCGAGCAGGGGGTTGCATCGATGTCGGGACGTCACAGCGGTAGTGCGCGGCGGTTCGGTTCGGCCGCGATCTGGTCGGTGCTTGCGCTGGTGGCAGTCGTCGTCGTGGTCGGTGGTTGGTTCGGCGTTCAGGCCGTCCGCGCGTCCGGTGTTGATTCCTGCGATTCCGTCGACACCGTCTCGCTCGCCGTGGACACCTCCATCGCCGAGCCCGTCGAGCAGATTCTCGCGCAGGCCACCGAGTTCGATCGTGGTTGCGTGAACTTCGAGGTTCGCCCCGAACGTCCCGCCGACACCGCCACCGAGATCGCCGGAACCGAAAATCGCCCGGACCTGTGGATACCGGATTCGACGCTGTGGCTGCTCAAGACTCTTCGCTCGACCGGTGCGCTTCCCGAGCTGGCCAAGGCCTCCGTCGCGAACACGCTGCCGGTCCTGGTCTCGAAGTCCGATGCCGCGCCGGTGACCGATACCTGGCTCAGCGTGCTCCAGCTTCCCGGGCAACGCATCGGTGATCCCCTGACCAGCAGCGCCTCGAATGCCGCGATCCTCGGTGCGCTGGCCGAATCCGAGGTGGCAATCTCCGACGCCAAGGCCGTGTCGGCGGCCCTGGTCCCGATGGCTCAGGACTTCGGACGAATCGCGGACACTCCACACGACACCCCGGATCTGGTGGCCCAGGTGGCCGCCGAGGGTGGCACCAGCGTGGCGACCGAGCAGGCACTGCTTGCGTACGAGGCCGACAATCCGGGATCGGGACTGACCGAGTCGGTTCCGCCGACCGGCAGCTATTTCCTCAACTACCCGCTGGCCGTGACCGCGCCTGCCGGCCCCGAATACGACCGCGTCAAGCAGGCCGGAGCCGCACTGGGCTCGGTTCTCGCCACCGCGTCTGCCGCCGAGACCTTGGTCGCAGCCGGCTTCCGAACATCGAGTGGCACACCACTTCCCGACGGCCGAGGCGTCGGGTCCGTTGCGTCGCTCGAGATCAAGAACCCGCTGTCCATCGAGACGACGCTGCGGGACTGGGCCGTACTCGCACTGCCGTTGCGCACCCTCGTCGTCGAGGACGTGTCGGGTTCGATGGCCGCGAAATCGGGCGACTCCACCCGCATCGCGCTGACCGTGGACGCGTCGGTAGGTGCCAACTCACTCTTCAGCGATCAGACGCAGATGGGGTTGTGGGCGTTCTCGATCGGGCTCGGTGGTGGCAAGCAGGACCACCGTGAGCTGGTGCCGATGGGTAAGGCCGACGGTACGTTCAACGGAAAATCGCAGCGCGACGCCATTCTCGATTCGATCCGGGGGCTCCCGGCTCTCGTCGGCGGCGGAACGGGGCTCTACGACACCACGTTGGCTGCATTCCGGCGGGTCAAGGAGGGATACGACCCCGACTACGTCAACAGTGTCATCATCCTGACCGACGGTGCCAACGAGGACGAGGGCAGTATCTCCCTCGACGAGCTGCTGGCGTCGCTGCAGAAGGAGCAGGATCCGGTGCGACCCATCGTGATCATCACAGTCGGTGTCACCAGTGATGCAGATCCGGTTGCACTGCAGCAGATCTCGGCTGCGACCGGCGGAACGAGTTATGTCGCCGAGGATCCGCGAGACATCCCGGACGTGTTCGTCAAGGCCTTGAACTCGCGCACCGAACGTCTCGCGGGGGAGTAGGTCAGCCCAACAGGAAGCTGATCGCGATGGCTGCGGCGCACGCCAGAGTCACCACGGTCAGCGTCACCGCGTCGGAGGCCTTGAACCGGGCGTCGGTGGCGGTGATCATTCCGGTTCCGCCGCGGGCGGTGATGGCCCCACCCATTTCGTCGGCCCGCCTGATCGCCACCGACATCACCGTCGTGACGATGTCGACCAGAGAATTGTCCGACGCGCTGTTGACGACCGGCTTGGGGCGAAGGCGTCGGGCAGCATTGAGGGTGCGCATCTCTTCGATCAGCAGCGGAAGCGACCGCAGGCTCAGGGCCACGGCGATGGCCCACTCGTCGACCGGCAACTTCAGCTTCTTCAGCGGCGCGCCCAGTTTGGAGACCGCAGGGGCGATGTCGCTCATCGACGTGGTCCAGCCGATCATCATCGATGCGCCGAGCAGGACGAAGATGAACAGCGTCGCGCGCAGATACACCAGCACTGCCGCGCCGCCGATCGGCAGATTGATGAGAGCTCCGACGCCGAACAGTGCCCAGATCCACCACGGTGGACGCGGCACCGCGGTGATCGGGACATGAGCGATGATCGCGGCGATGACCAACAGCGCGAACACTATTCCGAGGGCAGGCCACGTCGGTGCCACCACGAGAGTGATGCTCAGCAGCAGCACGGCGACGAGTTTGGTGCCGGCCCACAGGCGGTGGATCGGTGAGAATCGCGGGACCTGACGCAAGACGACGGTGGTCACGAGTGCACGCTCCCCAGGATCGAATCGGAGACGATGTGGCCGTCGGCCATCGTGATGGTGCGACTGCAGACGGTGTCCATACCGTCCACGTCGTGCGAGATGACGACGATGGCAACGCCGCGATCGCGCAGTCCGGCGAGAACGCCGATGATGTCGTCGCGGCCGGGAGGGTCGAGCCCGGCCAGGGGTTCGTCGAGAACCAGTAGCCGAGGACGACGCGCGATCAGCCCGGCGAGCACCACGCGTCGCATCTGACCGCCGCTGAGCGAATCGATGTCGCGAGCCGCCAACGACCTGTCCAGGCCGACGGCATCCATCGCGGCCGACACTGTGGCAGAACCTGTTTCGGGACCGGCAGCGGCAGCGATGTCCTCGGAGACGGTGCGCCGCTGCAGCTGCAGGCGCGAGTGCTGAAATGCGAGTCCGACATCGCCGACACGTGAGGTCATCGCCTTGCCGCCGAGCTCGGCGGTGCCTCTGGTCGGGCCGGTGAGGCCGGCCATGATCCAGGCGAGAGTGGACTTGCCCGAACCGTTCCCGCCGAGAACGAGCACACCCTCACCGCGTTTGACAGTGATGTCGATGCCGTTCAGTGCTACCTGCGCCCACGGTGTGCGCCGGTTGTACGTGTGTTCGACGCCGCTCAGTTCCAGAAGACGTTCGCTCGAATTGTCGTGCAGCGCAGCGGGGTTCTCCGTCCGAGCGTGCATCCACGTCGAGTCGTGCTGCACCTGATAACCCTCGTGCAGATGTACGACGCGATCCGCGGCGACGGTTTCCGAGACGTGGTGGGTGACGAGCACAACCGACATCCGGTGCCTGCGGGGCAATTCGGCGAGGAGCGAGACCAGATGTTCGCGCCCGGAGGCGTCGATCATGGCGGTTGCCTCGTCGGCGATGAGCAGTGCAGGACGGCGAGCAAGTGCTGCGGCGACAGCGAGTCGCTGCATTTCGCCGCCGGAGAGGGAGGCAGTGTCGCGCGCTCCCATACCGCCGAGCCCGACCTCGTCGAGCAAGGCCTTTACGTCGGGGCGTGAATCGCCGGGCGGCAGTCCCCACACCACGTCGTCGGCGACGCGGGTGCCGAGGATCTGGCTTTCGGGGCGCTGCAGCACCACCGCGGTGCCGCCGTACCGTCCGAGTCCGGTCGAGCCGGGCCTGTCCACGGTGCCCTCCGACGGTTCGAGGCCGGCGAGGATCCGCGTCAGCGTCGATTTGCCGGAACCGTTGTGGCCGACGATCGCCACGAATTCACCGGTGTCGATGCGCAGGTCGACGCCGGTCAACGCGGACGTCGTGCTTCCCGGGTACCGGAACCCGACCGCGGTGAGTGTGACCGGCAGCGGCCCGATCTCGTCGTCGGTGCTGGAAGCCAGGGGCTCGGGGGTGGGGATGGTGGAGAGACGGTCCAGAATCGCGGTGAGGATGAGCCACGCGAACAACGTTCCGGTGACGATGCCGAAGGCGATCGACCCGCCGACCCACCACCACCAGTTGTCGAGCACGGTCGTGGAGCTGGTGCGGATCACGTCGGCCACGCCTTGCAGTGCCGATGTGCGCTCGAGCAACCGAGAAATGCCCTCGAAGGTGTTGCGGAGAGTCTCGAGAAACAGCTCGCGCAACGGAACGAGAACGAGCAGCATCAGCACCGTCATCGCCCCGAGCACCGGCCCGACGACCATCGAGGTGACGAGAACGCCGAACAGTCCTTGCTTCTTGCGCTTCGCCCGCCCGACCAGGCCGCCCAGTAGGGCGGCGCTGGCCACGGTGATGGCTGTCTGGGTTCCGGCCGCGACGAATCCGACGAGGGTGCCCGCGACCGCGGAGGTGACCAGTGCGCGAGTCCGATACCGGAGCGCGACCACCGACATGGGAATCGCCGCGACGACCTGAAGGATCGCCGCCATCGGTACCAGCACACCGATCACCGTCAACGCGACGGTGAAGCTGCTCATGACGGCAGCGGTCGCCATTTCCTGCGGACCGAGAGGGCCGGACTTGGGCGTGCGCACGGGCTGGGTCAGCGGCTGCGCTGGCTCGTGGCAGGCCCTGCTGCACGACGGCTGTGGCCGCCGCCACCGCTACGCGGCTGACCACCATTGCGGGGCTGACCAACGCTGCGTGGCTGTCCACCGGAGCGCGGCTGCCCACCGGAGCGGGCCGGGCCGCCGCGTCGGGCGTTGTTGCTGTTGCGAGGGTTCGCGGCGCGAACTTCCGGCTCGGCCTTCGGCATCGGCTGGACGTAGCGAGCCTGCTCGCCGACCAGGTTCGCCACTGCGGGCGAGTCGGCGGTGACGCGGACCGGGGTGACCTTGATATCGGCCTTGCGCAGCAGAACTGCGGTGTCCTTGCGCTGCTCGGGCAGGACGACGGTCACGACGTCTCCGGCGCTTCCCGCGCGTGCGGTGCGGCCGGAACGGTGCAGGTACGCCTTGTGCTCGGCCGGCGGGTCGACGTGGACGACGAGCTGGACGTCGTCGACGTGGACGCCGCGAGCTGCGACGTCGGTGGCGACGAGAACACGGGCCTGGCCGGAGGAGAACGCGGCGAGGTTGCGGTCACGGGCGGCCTGCGAGAGGTTGCCGTGCAGGTCGACGGACGGGATTCCGGCGTCGGTGAGCTGCTTGGCGAGCTTGCGGGCCTGGTGCTTGGTGCGCATGAACAGGATGCGTCGTCCGGTGCCGGAGGCGAGCTGGTGGACCAGCTTCTTCTTGGCTTCGACGCCGTCGACCTCGAACACGCTGTGCGTCATGGCCTCGACGTGTGAGGTGGCCTCGTCGACGGAGTGCGTGATCTGGTTGTGCAGGAATCGCTTGACCAGCTTGTCGACGCCGTTGTCCAGGGTCGCGGAGAACAGCATGCGCTGGCCCTTGTCCGGGGTGGCGGCGAGGATGCGGGTGACGACGGGCAAGAACCCGAGATCGGCCATGTGGTCTGCCTCGTCGAGGACGGTGATCTGAACGCCGTCGAGGGTGAGGTGGCGCTGCTTCATCAGGTCTTCGAGGCGACCGGGGCACGCGACGACGATGTCGACTCCGCCCTTGAGCGCGGAGACCTGGCGGACCTGTGAGACACCACCGAAGATCGTGGTGACCTTCAGCGAGTACGCGGACGCGAGGGGTTCGATCGCGACGGCGATCTGGGTGGCGAGCTCACGCGTCGGCGCGAGGATCAGGCCACGGGGGCGGCCGGGCTTGCGGTTACCGGGAAGCTGGCCGGCGAGGCGAGCAACCATCGGGATCGAGAAGGCGAGTGTCTTGCCGCTGCCGGTCTTTCCGCGTCCGAGCACGTCGCGTCCCTGCAGTGTGTCGGGGAGTGTGTCGGCCTGGATGGGGAATGCCTCGGTCTTGCCCTGGCTCGCGAGTACATCCGCGATGGCCTGGGGTACGCCGAGTGCAGAAAAAGTCTGTGGGGTCGTCATAGTGATGAAAAGTGCCTTTCGGGCAGGGTGTTGCACCTGCGGGCCTTCGGGCCGAGATGCAAGGTGGCGAGACTGCCGGTGGGCAGTTTCGATCGCCGTAAGAGAAGCCTGTGCAGGGTGCACATGGAGGTTCGGGAGCATTCCACGACGTCTGGCGTGCAGCTACGCGCGCCGTTGACGAGTGTAACCGAGTCGGTGCTCGGTATCTTCCCGCCGCAACCCGTCATGCGGCGTCGTCGTCGAAGAGACCGGTGATCATCACGTTCTCGATCGTCGAGCTGTACAGCTCGACCACCGGCATCGGCGGCGCACTCGAGTCATAGCTGTGCCCGGTGGGTGAGATGAGCCGGTAGCGGTGTCGCGCGTTCTGTTTGTCCCGCCATGCTTCGGCTGTCCAGCCCTCACCTTCTTTGGCGTAATTGCATGCAGCACAAAGGCCTGCGCCGTTCTCGGCACTCGTTCTGCCGCCTGCTGAATGAGGTCTGATGTGATCGTGGTGACGGATCGGTGCGTCGCACCACGGGGTTCGGCAGGTGCGATCGCGGAGATCTATCAGGCGTCCCAGCGCGGTGGGAAATGCGCGCGAAGTGGACTCCACTGCCGTCAGCGCACCGGATGTCGGGTGCGCGTAGAGGCGGCGCAATGCGACGTGCGTCTCACAGTCGAGTGTGTCTCGGATCAGTTGCCGTGCGACATCGGACGGAATGTCGCCGTAGCCGTGCATGTAGGCGGACGTGTTACCGCCGGCGAGGAGGGTGGAATCCGAGATGACGATGTCGACGGTCACCGGCGGTCCCTGTGCTGCTGATGCGCCGGTGACCCGCTCGAATACGAGGTCGGCCATGATCTGATCGCGGGTGCGTGTGTCACCGCCGGAGTTGATGATGGTGTCGGCGTCTCGTCGCAGCGTCGCCCACATGCAGACCATCTTCTCCATCGAGGTGAGGACCGTGAAGAAGCCCATCGATTCGGGTGCTGGACGGGTGCTGGTGCGCCTGGCTGCATAGGCCTTGGCGCGTCGTTTCACCTGGGAGGCGGCGTCGAGTTCGTTGGCGAGTGCGCGGGCGCGGCCTTCGATGGTGCGGTCGCCGGCACCGGCCAGAGTGGCGGGGTCTGCGCACAGTCGTTCGTCGATGGTGCGGCGATCGTCGACGGTGAGGCATGAGGTTTCGCGAGCGAGGATCACGGCGCGCCACTCGTTGAGTTCCCCGGCTTTCAGCCGCGCCAGGGTGTGCGGCATTTCGTGCACGAGCGCGCGAGCGAGTCCCAGGTGAGTGCCCCCACGGTTCGGTGATTCGCGCCGAGCCAGTCCGATCTGTGATGCAATACCATTGCGCCACTGGGCTTTCGGCTTACCTCGCTCTTTGCGTTCGTTGCTGATGGCCGTTGCGACGGCATCGGTCACCACGGCTTGCGTTGCCACGCTGGCGCACTTGACGGTCTCGAGAGCGGAGATCAAATCGATGCCGGCTGCTGCGTCGGCGTCGAACTCCGATGACTGAAGACGCGCGACGAAGCGCAGCACTTCATCGGACGTGAGTGGTGAATCTTGTACAGCTGTGACCACGAGTTCCTCCCCAGTACTCGAATGCATGTTCGATAATACGGGGAGTTTTCTGGCTGCGCAATAGTTGCCAGCAATTGGGGAGGGTGGAGCTCAAAGTCGACTCGTGGTGCCCTCGGCAGGATTCGAACCTGCGACCTACCCTTTAGGAGAGGGTTGCTCTATCCCCTGAGCTACGAAGGCTGGTGATCGTTCTGCTGATCCGAAGCCATTGTCCAGCAACGGCTTTCGATCCATCGAACAATCGGTTGCGGATGGGTTCGCTGCCTCGGTGCGCAGCTGGCCCACATCGCGCTCGCTAGTCTAGCGGCCCATGGTGCCGATCGTGAAGCAGGTTGCCGCTGCTCCTCGCCGTTCCGGTCGGCGATGCGATCAAGTTCAGGGCAGTGCGGTGCTGGTGAGCGGAGTGATCGGCAGCCGATTCGATGCCGACGAAGCATTGAATGTCGCGGGCGAAGGCGTCGACCATCCTCGTGCGAACGCGCGCGCATTCGCCAAACGCGCGCAGAGTCGCCGGCCACTGGCTGTCTATTCCGCTCGCACCTGACAAACGCGAGCGCATTTGCGGATCCTGAGGACCAGCCCGCCCCCCATCTAATCCGCCGCGATAGCGTCCACGATGCTCAGTCGAGAGGCGTGCACGGCAGGTGGAGCCGAACCCAACAGCGACAGGCCGAGGGCAACGAGTCCGTACAGCAGCACCGACCAGCTCGCGGTGTAGGCGACCGGAATTCCGATGCTGGCTCCGAGGATCAGGGTGCTCAGGTATTGCAGACCCGCACCGATGATCAGGCCGAGCACACCACCGACGACGCCGACCGAGAGCGCCTCGGCGAGCACCATTCGCGCCAGGGTTCCGCGGCCACCGCCCATGGCGCGCAGCACCCCCAGTTCGCGGCGACGCTCGAGTACCGACAGTGTCAACGTGTTGAGCAACGCGACGGCAGCGACGAGCGCCACGATCCACTGCAACGCGATGGCAAGTGCCCCGGACTGTCGGATAGCGGCGCTCGTTCCCTCTAGTGCGGCGTCGCCGGTGTAGACGAAAGCCTCGGGTGGCAGCGCCGCGCGCAGCGAATCCTGGACTGCCGCAACGTCTCCGTCGACGCTGATCTCGAGGTAGGTAGCCCCGGGCCGGTCGTACCAACGCTGCATCGAATCCAACGAGATCGCCATCGTGCCGCCGGCGGCGTTGATGTATTCGACCAGGTCCAGCACCCGCACGGTCTGCACCCCGGTCGGCGTCGGCAGATCGATGGAGTCGCCCACCGAGACACCGAGTGTTCTGCCGAACCCCTGTGACAGCACCACACCGTCACCGGCGAGCACCGCCGCGCGCACGTCGTCGGAGAGCGATGCGAGCGTCACCGCGTTGCTACCGTCGGCGACGCCCTGGATGGATACCGTCTCGCCGTCGATCGTCGCGTATGCCCACTGTCCCTCGACGATGCGAGAGACCCCCGGCGTCGCCCGGACAGCGTCGTCGACAGAAGCGGGAACGATCGGGCCCGACGGTATGGCGTCGGGTGAGGTCATCGACACGTACAGGTCGGTGTTCGCCAAGGACGACAACGATTCGGCTGCCGAGTCGGTCATGTTGGTCAGCGAACCCGACACTCCCACACTGACTCCCACGGCGATCACGATCGTCATCACGGTTGCCCAGATTCGCCGTGGGGCGCGTTCGATGGTGGCGGTCGCGAGGCGTCCGGCACCACCCCAGCGGCGGGGGACCGCTGCGGTGACGGACACGATCGGACCGGTCGCGCCGACGCACAGCGCGACGACGCCGAACATGAACAACGCACCGGCTCCGAGGGTCAACTGCCCGTCGACGTTGACGGCGAACAGGAAGGATCCGGCGACGGCGAACACACCGAACACGGTCGCGGCCAGGGTGAATCGTAGACCGGGGCCACCGGAGGTCTCTCCGCCGCCGACTGCGAGCGCTTCGATCGGCGAGATGCGATACACCTGCACGGCGGCGACGGCCGACGCCCCGACGCAGGCCAGCACACACGCGACGATCGCCACCGGAATCGCGAAGCCGGGCAGCACGTATTCGATTCGCGCATCGAAGGCTTGGGAGAGGAACGGCGGCAGACTTTCGATCGCGATGCGGCCCATCATGATTCCCAGCGGAACACCGACGGCACCGCCGACGAGACCGACCAACACGGACTCGAACAGCAGGTCGCGGACGATGTCGCCGCGGCGGCCGCCGACTGCCCGGAGCAGAGAGATGGTGGGTCGACGTTTCGCGATGGCCATGTTCATGACGTTGAAGACGAGGAACGCCGCGACGACGAACGCGATGAGCGAGACCATCAGTGTCGCATTGCGAGTCAGGCTCATGGCCTGGTTCGCGCGGTCGGCCCGGAAGTCCGGATTCATCACCGACACCCGGCCGGCCAATGCGGCGTCCAGGTCGGTGCGCAGAGAGTCGCCGCTGCCGAGGACGAAGATCGAATCGAGCTGACCCGCGCGGTCGGTGAGCGCCTGAGCCGTCGGGACGAGTGCGACGGCGAACATACCCCCGCCGATGCGCTGCGTTCCCGGGCCGTCGACCACGCCGACCACCGCCGTCGGAACTTCGTCGATGGTGACGGTGTCGCCCTGCGTCAGACCCGTTGCGGCTCCGACCAATACGCCGGCCGGATCGGTGAGCAACCCTGCCGCGTTGCCGACTGCGCCTTCCAGATCGGATTGCAGTGCCGTGATGGATGAGTCGACACCGAGAATCGTCAGGTCTCCGACGTCGGATCGAACGGTGCTTCGCAGCAATGGAACCGCTGTCTCGACGCCGGGAACAGCACGGACGGCGTCGAGTTCGCTCTGATCGAAGCCCGAGTCGGTGACACCGACGATCTCGTAGTTCGCGTTACCGGCGATCGACACGGCGAGACGCTCGACGGATCCGGTCAAGGAGCCGTACGTGCCGAGGACGGCGATGAGCAGCCCGGCCGCGACGGCGACGACGCCGGCCGAGACCAGCGAACGCACCCAGTGCATGCGGAGATCGCGAAGGCTGATGACTCTGAATCTGCTGAGCGCGGTGCCTATCACCGATCGAGGCCCGCGGTCGGGGTGTCGGTCTCGACGCGACCGTCGATCATGCTGACGATGCGATCGGTGGACCGTGCCGCCTCGAGGTCATGGGTCGCCATCACCACTGCTCGACGACCGTTGCTGGCGTGCGCCACGTCGGCGAGGATCTCGAGGACGTTGTGGGAGGTCTTCGAATCGAGATTGCCGGTCGGTTCGTCGGCGATCAGCAGCGCCGGATCCATCATCAACGCCCGGGCGATCGCGATGCGCTGGATCTGACCACCGGACAACTGTGCCGGCCGGTGCTCGGATCGGTTCGAGAGTCCGACCATCTCGAGCAGACGCATCGCGTCTGTCCTGGCCTTCTTGATGGGTGTGCCGTCGAGCAGCTTGGGCACGGCGACGTTCTCCCACGCGGACATCGTCGGCAGCAGGTTGAAGAACTGGAAGACGAACCCCACCTGGTGGCGTCGAAAATCGGATTGGGCGTTGTCGTCGAGGGTGGTGACCTCGACGTCGTCGAACCGGATGGAACCAGATGTCGGCGTGTCGAGAGCGCCGAGCATGTGCAGCAGCGTCGACTTTCCGGCACCGGACGGCGCGACGAGCGAGACGAACTGGCCACCCTCGATCGTGAGATCGATACCGTCCAACGCGCGTACCGGTTGCTCGCCGGTGGGGTACTCCTTGACCACACCGGACAGCTCGAGCTTCAAATTGGTCATGCAACGATCCCCTGCTCCTCGAATACTTCCGACGCTACCTGCCGTCGGGTCGAGAAACCGGTCGGAGTTCTCAGATCACGCTGCGCCGCGCGAGGATTCGAGCCGCCGGGCCACCAGTGCGGCCTGCAGGTGCCGAATTCCCGAGGGACGGGTGGGATCGAACCCGGTGAGTTGCGCGATCCGCTTGAGGCGGTAATCGACGGTGTTGGTGTGCAGATGGAGCTGGCGAGCGGACCGCTGACGGTTCAGATCGTGGGAGATGTGGATCTCGAGGGTTTCGAGCAGCTCGGGGGACGAATCGAGTGGCTCGAGGATCTGGGTCAGGTGGCGCCGCCCGGGGCCAGGCCGCGTGAGCTGGTACTCCAGCACCAGGTCGTCCATGCGGTACAGGCCGGACGGGCGGTGCAGCTGGTGTGCCAGCGACAGAAGTTCGTGTACCTGATCGGCTGCGGTGGGGATGTCGGCGGTTGCGGCCTGCTCGGCGGTGACGGTGACGGGAACCTCGGCGGCGGTACCGATGCGATGCACCAGGGCCTCGACCCACTCGTCGTCGTGTGTGCCGGGAATGAGCACGGTGCCACCCTCGGTGCTGAGCAGAGAGAGGGGAGTGCGACCGCAGATCGTGGCCAGCTCGGCCTGGACGCGGCGCAGCTTTCTGCGGGCGGCGACGGTCTTCTGGATGTTGGGGTCGTTCTCGTCGGGGTGCGGCGGCACCGAGATGGCGAGCACGAGGTAACTGTCGGCGAGTTCGATGCCGGACTGACGGGCCATCGAGACCGCGTTGTGTCCGCTGAGCAGCGAGGTCACCAGGGTGTGTGCTGCCGTGTGGTGCTCGCTGGCGACCGCCTGGAGTTCCTCGACGTAGCTCTTGCTGGCGGCGATGGACACCTTCTCCGACAGCAGCACGAACATCCGGGCGGCCTCGATCAGTTGCGCGGCATCACCCTCGCCTGCCCTCTTGGACACCAGATTCCAGCCGATCTGGATGCCCTCGTGGTAGACGCTGAGCACGGACTCGAGGGGCACACCCTCGCGGGCCCACTGGCTGGCCTTGGCGCGGAGTTCGGCCAGGTCGGACTCGGCCGGAGCACGCCGTTCGTCGAGCATCTGCACGGCGATACTGATGCACTTGACGGTGAATTCGGTGACGTCGCCGTGGAGCTGTTCGCCCGGCAACGACCCGCAGGGGGTGTTGGCGGCGAAGTGCCCCACGAGGAGCCGTGCCACTGCACGGAAGTCGCGAAGAGGAGCCGACGCAGGCTGACCCGCGACCATGATTCCGAGGCTAGTCGAGTTGTGAACGGTCACAGATCAACCCTTCGTGTTGGGATCTTCAGGTCATCGGAGAGCAAACTTACTTGCGCGTATCGATGCGCTTCCGCGGCTCAATGTATGCAATCCCCGACGAAACCGCGGCGTTTTCGTACTTCAAGTTTGTTTCCAGGCCTCTAACAGGGTCGATCATAGGTTGTTATCAACGCGTGATCCACCATTTCGGCAAAACTCGTTGTGACCTGTCTCGAGCGCGCTCCCCGAGCGCTTGCGACTTGCCCTAAACAATCCGCAAGCGCTCCGCGGTGCGAGTTCGGCGGATCTACCTTTGTCTCCGTCGGAGTGGGTAGGCGGGCGACGAAGGGGCGGTCATGCGCAGTGATATCGGGCAGTTCGCGGTTCTGCGAGAACTGTTGCCGACCATCGAGGCCAACCTGGCTCGTCATCGCGCCGAGGCCGCGCCGTGGGAACCGGCCGACTACGTCCGAGCCGAGATGTACTGGGGTTCGCGGCCCTCGACCTTGACCGAGGCCGCCAAAGCGGCACTGGTGACCACTCTGCTGGTCGAACAGAACATTCCGCTCTACCGGCGAGATACCGCTGCCTCCGAGGTCGGGGTCTGGCCGTCGTGGCTCACGGAGTGGAGCGACGAACGGACCCGGCATGCAGTGGCCGTCACCGACTACCTGGTGGCCACCCGCAGCGTCGATCCGGTCGCCCTCGGTCGAGCCCGAGCGCAGTGTATGACGGTGGGTTTCGACGCCCCGATGAACGGAGCGCACCTGCTCCGGTCGCTGGCCCAGGTCACCCTCGACGAGTCGGTGTCGAGCATCTGTCATCGCAACACTGCCGCTCAGTGCCACGATCCGGTGGCCGATCGCCTGCTCGGACGCATCGTCGCCGATCAGGATCTGCATGTCCGCTTCTTTTCCGACCTGGTCTCCGCGGCGCTCGAGGTGGCACCGTCGCTCACCGTCACGGCGATCACCGAGGTCGTCATGAACTTTCAGCTGCCGGGCACCAACCTGCCGGGGTTCGCGCGCAGCGCGATGCTCATCTCGCGGGACGGAATCTACGATCTGCGCCGCCATCTCGACGATGTTCTGCGACCCCTGTTGTCGCAGTGGCGCATCTTCGAGCGCACCGATCTCGGTGCCGGAGCCCGCAGCCGCGACCAACTGGCCGACTATCTCGATCATCTCGACGCCCAGGACGCCGCAACCCAGCTCGGCCGCACACGAGTCCGGGAATACTCGAACGCATTGCGCGCCAGCTGACACCACATACCCCGGGGGGTCCGTGGGACCGGTGCCTCTTCGGTTCGATTCGAATCGAAGAGGCGCTCGGGCGGACCCCATCGACTAGCCTGAACGCCTATTCGTCATACGCGCGAGGATTGGTTCTCGCGCAAGACCGGAGGCCCGAAACGTGACAGGCTCTCGACCGATCATCGTCGGTATCGACGGATCCGCTGCAGCGGACAAGGCCGTGATCTGGGCGGCTCTCTGCGCTCACCGACGGGATCGGCGATTGCACATCGTCACTGCCGTCGACATGCCGGGGGTGGTCGACCTGAGCGAATTCGCAGGAGAAGCAACCGAATTCGTTGCCACTGCCAAGTCGAGGTTGGTGGCGGCAGAAACGCTGGCCGCACTGGTCGTCGACGATCCAGCCTTCGAGGTGACCTCCAGTGCCGTCGAGGGCGGCGTGATGGATGTTCTCATCGGCGTCTCGGCGCAGGCCGAGATGCTGGTGATCGGGGCCAGCGAAACCGGCGCTGTCACACTCTCGTTGGCCGCGCACAGCGTGTCCCCGGTCGCGGTGGTGCGAGGCCGCGACATCGATGGCCGCCCGGTTGCCGAGGGGCCGGTGATCGTCGGTATCGACGGCTCGGACGTCAACCAGGCTGCGGTCGAGTGGGCTTTCGTCGAAGCATCCGCTCGGGGTGCCGTGCTGATCGCGGTTCACGTGTGGTCCGATGTCGATCTCACCCAGTCGTTCGGCCGTGCGCCCAAGGACTGGCAGGCCATCGCCGACGGCGAGGAGGTTCTGCTGGCAGAGAGCCTCGCCGGCTGGCAGGAGAGGTTCCCCGACGTCGAAGTGCAGCGCGTCGTCGCTCAGGACCGTCCGGTGCGGGTTCTGAGCGGACTGTCCGAAACCGCGGCGTTGATCGTGGTGGGCAACCGGGGGCGCGGCGGATTCGGTGGAATGCTGTTGGGCTCCACGAGTTTCGCGCTCGTCAACACCGCGGACTGCCCCGTGCTGGTGGTGCGGAAAGCGCTCACATAGCGACGGTCAGCAGGAAGCTCACGTCTTCGAGGGCCTCGACGCTGTGGCGGGCGTCGGGGATGACGAGAAGGTCGCCGGTCGAGCCCTTCCAGGAGCGCTCACCGGAGATCAGTTCGAGCTTGCCACTGAGTACCAGGACGGTCGACTCGCCGGAGAGGTCGTGTTCGGCCAGCTTGTTCCCTGCGGCCAGAGCCACGACCGTCTGCCGCAGGTGGCGCTGGTGACCGCCGTACACCGTCTGCGAACTGCGGCCACTCGACGCGCCGACTGCAAGTTTGAGCTGTTGGCGGGCAAGGGCGGTGAGTGACTTCTTGTCCATGATCGTCAGTATGACGCACCGCTCGCAGTCGCGACGGGGGAATCCTGAACGCGCTCAAGAAGGTTGGGTAGGCTTTCCGTACTCCACGAAGCGGAATCGGGTCCCGTCGACCCGGCTGTTCTGCCATTCGCCCGCCGTCGCGACCCAGCCGGCCGGAATCTCGGGAGCCCTCGTGTCGCCCTCGACGTCGAGATCGACCTCGGTCACCTCCAGGTGGGTCGCGATATCCATTGCACTGCGATAGATTTCGCCGCCGCCCATGATCCAGACCGGGCTCTCGCCCACCAGGGCCACGGCGTCGGCGACACTCGGTGCGTTCTCGGCACCGTAGGCAGTCCACGAGGAGTTGCGGGTGACCACGATGTTGCGACGGCCGGGCAGTGGACGGAACTTCGCGGGCAGTGAGTCCCAGGTCTTGCGGCCCATGATCACCGGATGCTCGGCCGTCTTCGATTTGAAGTGCGCCATGTCCTCGGGGACGTGCCAGGGGATCGATCCCGCGTCTCCGATGACGCCGGCGGTGGTCTGAGCCCAGATCAGGCCGACGAACTGCGGTGCACTCACACCGCTACCGGGGCCTTGATCGCCGGGTGATGCTGGTAGTCCACTATCTCGATGTCCTCGTAGGTGTAATCGAAGATCGAATCCCGTTGCGCAAGTTTGAGAGTGGGGTACGGATACGCCTCGCGTGAGAGCTGCTCGGTGACCTGCTCGCGGTGGTTGTCGTAGATGTGGCAGTCGCCGCCGGTCCAGACGAACTCGCCGACCTCGAGGCCGGTCTGCGCCGCCACCATGTGCGTGAGCAGTGCGTAGCTGGCGATGTTGAACGGCACGCCGAGAAACATGTCTGCGCTGCGCTGGTAGAGCTGGCAGGAGAGTTTTCCGTCGGCCACGTAGAACTGGAAGAACGCGTGGCACGGCGGGAGCGCCATCCGTGGGATCTCGCCGACGTTCCATGCCGAGACGATCATTCGCCGCGAATCCGGATCGGTCTTCAGGGTCTCGATGACCTGGCTGATCTGGTCGATGTGCTCGCCCGACGGGGTGGGCCACGATCGCCACTGCACTCCGTAGACGGGGCCGAGCTCGCCGTCGGGAGCGGCCCACTCGTCCCAGATGCTGACGCCGCGCTCTTGGAGCCACGTGGCGTTCGAGTCTCCGCGTAGGAACCACAAGAGCTCGTAGACGATCGACTTCAGGTGGACCTTCTTGGTGGTGATCAACGGGAAGCCCGCTGCCAGATCGAAGCGCATCTGATGCCCGAACACGCTGGTGGTGCCGGTTCCTGTGCGGTCGGATTTCGCCGTCCCGGTATCGAGGATGTGGCGCAGCAGATCTTCGTACGGAGTCGGAACCATCACGACGGTCATCGTAGCTGCATACTGGACGCATGCCGGAATTACCCGAGGTGGAAGCCCTTGCCGGCTTTCTGCGCGAGCATGCCGTCGGAGCCGTGATCGGCCGAATCGACATCGCTGCGCTCAGCGTTCTCAAGACATTCGATCCGCCGATCACCGAGCTGCAGGGCAAGGACGTCACCGATGCCGCCCGCTTCGGAAAGCACCTGGCACTTCGAGCCGGTGACCTCTGGCTGATCACCCATCTCTCGCGTGGAGGATGGCTGCGGTGGGTGGACAACCCCAGCGCCGCGCCGCCGAAGCCGGGCAAAGGGCCCCTCGCGCTGCGGATCCACTTCTTCACCCCCGAGGGAGCGACGCCCGCGATCGATCTGACCGAAGCGGGGACCAAGAAGCGGCTGGCGGTATGGGTGGTACGCGATCCGCAACAGGTGGCGAGTATCGCCCGGCTCGGACCCGACGCGATGACGGTCACCGAGCTCGAATTCGCCGAGATCCTCAGCAGCACCACCGCGCGGCTGAAGACCTCGTTGGTGGATCAATCGCTGTTGGCCGGCATCGGCAATGCCTACTCGGACGAGATACTGCACGTGGCGAAGCTCTCGCCGTTCGCATCGTCGAGCAAGCTCGATCCCGAGGCCGTCGGGGCGCTGTACGCGGCGATGCGCTCGGTGCTGTCCGACGCGGTGGCCCGCTCGGCCGGGCAGGATGCGGCGCGTCTGAAGGGGGAGAAGAGATCGGGGATGCGCGTGCACGCCAGAACCGGACTTCCGTGCCCGGTGTGCGGCGACCCGGTCCGCGAAGTCGCCTACGTCGATCGCTCTTTTCAGTACTGCGCGACGTGTCAGACGGCCGGCAAGATTCTCGCCGACCGTCGCATGTCGCGACTGCTCAAGTGACGGGCTCGAGCTTCTGGCTGTCGTAGCCCCGGTAGCCTTCCCACGCCTTGCGACGGTCGCTCCGTGGGTCCTTCTGTACGCGGGTGCGGGTGTCGAAGATCAACGTCTTGCGGTCGGCCTCGTTGTACGCCGGCCACGATTCGAGGGGTTTTCCGTTGGTGGCGAACGCAATCCAGTTCGACTGGACCTGCTCGGTGACCTCGGCGAAGGCCTTCCGCCCGCCTGCCAGCGTCAGCGCCTTGCCGAACAGTGTCTCGCTGATGCCGAACACGGCGAACAACTCGAAGCCGTGGGTGGCGTCGAAGCCGAGCAGCTTCATCGACCGCGGGGCGAAGTCGAACCGGTAGAAGTACGTGGGTGCATGACGCGAATGTCCTTCGGCCACTTCGAGAGAGGGCTTCCAGAAGGTGAAGTCGCCGCCGAAGTCGATGGCTGCCCGCTCGTTGGGGTAGCCCCGGTAGCCTGAAGTGACCACGGCCTCGGCGTCGGGATCGGTGAGGGAGAACAGCTTGGTGATCCGCTCGGGATTGGTGGGCAATGCGTCGAGGAACTTCGGAAACAGTGTTCCCTCACGGGCATTGGTGCCGATGATCAGCGGGACGCGGTGCGCCGTTCCGTTCGCGTAGGCCTCGACCGGGCTGACCGGGAGGAAGTCGCCGTCGATCACCGGGCCGAACGGGAGCAGCCCCGGGGTGCGGTGCAGGGTGGTGAGGCCGAGTTTGGTGCCCGCCCGACCGAGCCGGAGCACCTCGGCGTTGTCGAGGGTCTCGGTGGCGGTCTCGACCGTGCCGCCGAGGTAGCCGACGTACTCGCGCGCCCACTGGTCGGCGCGCTCCTTGGTGGCCGTCATTCCCGGGGCGGAACTTTCGGATATGGCCTGCGCGAACAGGCCTTTCGCGGCGGGAACGGTCATGAGAGTGGTGACCGCATTGCCGCCCGCGGACTCGCCGAAGATGGTGACGTTGTTCGGATCGCCGCCGAAGTTCGCGATGTTGCGCTGCACCCATTCCAGCGCCGCAACCTGATCCCGCAAGCCCAGGTTGGAGTCGAACGGCCGCTCGGGAGTGGAGAACTGGGACATGTCGAGGTAACCCAGTGCGCCGAGTCGGTAGTTGACAGACACGTAGATGATGCCGTCGCCGTCCTTCAGCGAGCGGCGTACCAGAGAGCCGCCGCCGTACAGCGGGGTCGCCGATGTGCCGAGCGTGTAGGCACCACCGTGGATGAACACCATGACCGGCCGCGGGCTCGCGCTCGGTGTGCTCGGGGCCAACACGTTGAGCGTCAGGCAATCCTCGCTCGACGGTTGGTACTTGCCCACTGCGAGCATCGTTCCGCGCTTGTGCTGAACGGAGGCATTGCCCCACTCGGTGGCGTCGCGCACACCCGACCAGGGTTCGGTCGGTTGGGGCGCTCTGAAACGAAGCGGTCCGACGGGCGGGGCGGCGTAGGGAATGCCTCGCCAGGTGATCAGATCACCCACCGGCTTTCCCTCGATGATGCCGTCCGATGTGGTCACGCGGGTCGTCACAGCCATGTCGCGAGTGTACTGATCTCTCCTTACCCGCGGGTAAGAACAGCGGGGGACGGGCACACGGCAGACTCGAGGGCATGTACTTCGAGTACCGCGCCGAGATCGTGCAGCTGCTGCGAGCGCCCACACACGCCTATTTCGGCAGATCCAAGGACGGCCCGGCCGACGTACCGACCGACCTGCCGGAGAGTGTCGAGATCGTGGCCCACAAGGGCATTCGGGGCGATCGGTTCTTCGGCGTGCGGGCGCACACCGAAGCGGCGGTGAGCTTTCTGGCCGTCGAGGCCTGGGAGGCAGTGGGGGATGTGCTCGGCGTCGAGGTCCCCGACCCGGCCGTGGCCAGGCGAAACGTCGTCGTGCGTGGGCTCGAGCTCGACCCGTTGCGAGGTCGGGAATTCGAACTCGATTCCGGTGACGGGTGGATCCGCTTTCGCGGTGGACGACCGGCTCACCCGTGCGCGTGGATGGACCGGATGGTCGTCGACGGTGCCCGTAAAGCGTTGATCGGTCGCGGCGGGCTTCGCGTGGAACCGTTGTCCGACGGGATCTTGCGGGTCGGCGAGGTGGCGGTGCGCTCGCCGGTCGAGCTCGATGCCTCCCGAGCCGCGCTGTCGGTTCGGCGCGCACAGCCCATCTGACGTCGAGTCGGGTCCACTCTTGCTCACGAAGTAAATCTGTGCCCATAATGTGAGCAATGGTGCGACGCATCACACCGGTCCGCCTTCAATGGCGACGGTCACTCTGTCTGGTGGGAAGAACTGCCGATGTCCGACATGTGGATCGTGATCAACACCGTCGTCGCCGTGCTGGCGGTGGTGGTCTTCATCGTTCGTTTTCACTTCAATCCGGTGATCTCGCTGGTTCTCGGGGCCGCGTATCTGGGTCTGGCGACCAAGCTCGGAGTGTCGACCACCGTCGACACCATCACGGGCGGGTTCGGCGAGATCATGGCCGAGGTGGGGCTGCTCATCGCCTTCGGAGTCCTGATGGGTTCGGTGCTGCAGGAGATGAGCGCCATCCAGCGACTCGTCGGCACCTTGCTCAAAACGTTCGGGCCCAAACGACTCCCGTACGCGTTGTCGCTGACCATCGCGACCGTGCTGCAGTCCATCTTCCTCGACGTGCTCCTGGTGATCTCCGCTCCGCTCGCTCGAAACCTCGCCCCCAAGATCGGCAAGTACGGTACGGCGAGAATGGCCACCGCACTGGCTATCTCGCTCGAATGCGGCATCGTGTTCATGGTCCCCGGTGTCGCGACGCTCGCGCTGGCCGGACTGCTCGGAGTGCCCCTGGGCAAGATGATGATCTACGGGTTGATCCTGATCGTTCCCGTCGTCGTGCTGTCGGTGGCCATCATGTCGTTCGTCTTCCGACACGGTTGGTGGAACGAGGAGAAGGACGAGCAGCAGATCACCGTAGTCGAGCAGCCTGTGGTTCCAGAGCCCGCCGATTCCGAGGACGAGCCCCTCGAAACCGGAGGTGGCGTGGCGCAGAAGGTGCGCACCGAGAAGCAGACGTCGCTGCTGGTGTTGCTCTCGCCGCTGCTGCTCGCGCTCGTTCTCATCGCAGTCGGAGCGGTACTCGAAGTCGCCGAAATATCGGTTCCGGTGGTCGAATTCATCGCCAGCCCGGTCATCGCGCTGCTCATCGGCTTGGTGGGCACCTGCCTCATCGGCCGCTATCACGTCGGACAGGCACGAGTGGAGAAAGCTCTCGCCCGTGGTTTCGCCGAGAGCGGCCAGATTCTCATCCTCACCGGTGTCGGTGGTTCGCTCGCGGCCGTCATCAACGAGGCGGGTCTCGGCGACATCCTCGGCCAGTACTTCACCGCCAGCACCGCGGCTCCGCTGTTGATGGTGTGGGTCATCGCTGCCGCGTTGCACATCGCCGTGGGCTCGGTGACGATCTCGGCCATCACGTCCGCGGGCATTCTGGCACCGGTCGCTCCGTTGATCGGGCTCGATCCGGTGTTCATCGCGCTCGCCGCCGGTGCCGGATCGCTGTTCGCCGTGCACGTCACCAGCAACACATTCTGGCTGCTGCAGTCCTTGATGGGACAGTCGACCAGGGGCACACTCAAGACGTGCTCGGTGGGCGTCTCGGTGGCATCGGTCATCGCCATCGCGTTGATCGTCCCGATGAGCTGGATCCTGTGAGCCCTGATTTTGTGAGTATCGAAAGGAACACGATGGCATTGCCGCTCAGCGGAGTTCGAGTTCTCGAGCTCGGCAACTACATCGCCGCCCCTACCGCGGCGCGCATGCTTGCCGATTTCGGTGCCGAGGTGATCAAGGTAGAACGGCCGGGAACCGGAGACGAACTGCGTAACTGGCGGCTGTACTCGGGCACCACATCGATGCTGTATCGCACGATCAATCGAAACAAGAAGTCGATCGTGCTGGACCTGCGTACCGAACAGGGACGCAAGGACGTCGTCGACCTCGCTGCCAAGTGCGACATCGTGCTCGAGAACTTCCGGCCCGGCACTCTGGAGAAATGGGGTATCTCGCCGGAGGTGCTCTCTGCCGCCAACCCTGAATTGATCATCACGCGCATCTCGGCTTTCGGTCAGACCGGCCCGATGTCGCAGCGACCCGGATTCGCCGCTGTCGCAGAGGCATACGGCGGTTTTCGCAATCTCGTGGGTGATCCGGACCGGCCACCGGTCCGGGTGGGAGTCTCGATCGGCGACTCGATCGCCGGACTGTACGCCGCGTTCGGTTGCGTCATGGCACTGTTCCAGCGGCAGACACAGCGCGCGGCGCAGGCACCCGACGAGCAGTCGCCGCTGACGTTGGCGCAGCGTTCCATCGATGTGGCGCTGAACGAATCGATCCTGTCGATGATGGAATCGCTGATTCCGGATTACCTCGCCTACGGTGTCGAACGTGAGCGCACGGGCGGCCGCATGGAGGGCATCGCCCCGTCGAACGCGTACCCGTGCAACGACGGTCACTCGATCATCATCGCCGGCAACGGTGACGCGATCTTCCAGCGCTACATGGAGACCATCGATCGCCCCGACCTCGGAGCCGATCCGGACCTGGCTTCCAACGCCGGTCGGTGGCGTCGACGCGACGAGCTGGATGCCGCCATCTCGGCCTGGACCGGCTTGCATTCGCGCGAGCAGGCTTTGAAGATTCTCGACGACGCCGGAGTGCCGTCGGGCCCGATCTACACCGCCGCGGACATCGTCGCCGACGAGCAGTACGCCGCCCGCAACATGATTCAGCACTTCTCGGTCGACACCGGAGGCGACAAGCCCACCGACGTCGGATTCGTCGGCGTCGTCCCGGTGATCGGCGACGCGTCCCTGCCGATTCGTTCCGTCGGACCGGATCTGGGCGAACACACCAGGGAAGTACTCTCGACCCTGCTCGGCCGCACCGACGAAGAGATGGGCCTGTAAATGTATCGCTTCGCTCCCGCCGCAGAGCTGCGCGACGTCACGATGCGCGACGGTCTGCAGCTGACCGGCAAGATGCTCCCCACCGATCGCAAGCTCGAGATCATCAGGACCCTCATCGAACTCGGCGTACCGTCGCTCGAGATCGGGTCGATGGCGCGGGGCGACAAGGTGCCCCCGATGGCCAACACTCTCGAGGTCATCGGTGAGCTCACCGCCGCCGAACTCGCCCGATGCTGGGTGTGGGTTGCCACTCCGCGGCATGTCGAGAAGGCCGCGGCCGCTGGGGCTCGCAACTTTCAGTACTGCTTCTCCGCGTCGGACTCGCACAATCAGGCCAACATCGGTCGGACCACCGAGGTGTCCCTGGCCGCGATGCCAGATGCCGTGGACATCACTCGATCAGTGGACGGTGAGATCGAGCTGTGCATCGCGACCTCCTTCACCTGCCCGTTCGAGGGACAGGTGTCGCCGGATCGCGTCATCGAGATCGCCAACGACCAACGTGCCACCGGCGCAACCGATATCGTCATCTGCGACACCCTGGGGCAGGCGGTACCGGTGCAGGTGCAGTCGCTGATCGAGCGTGTGCGCGCCGAAACTCCCGATCGCAGAGTGGTCTTCCACGGACACGACACCTGGGGCCTGGGCGTCGCGAACACACTCGCCGCGATCTCGGCCGGAGCCACGATGGTCGACGGCTCGCTCGGCGGGCTCGGCGGCTGTCCCTTCGCGCCGGGGGCCAGCGGCAACACCTCGTCGGAGGACATCCTGTTCGCGACGCGACCGGACTGGTTCGAGCCGAAAACCCTGGCGGCCATGGCAACTCTGTCGGAGGAACTGCTCACCGAATTGAACGAGCCCATGCGCTCGAAAACCGTTCAAGGTGCACGTTCCAAGGGTTCATCCAGAACCGGTCGTTCCGCAGGCTCCACTCCTGCCGCCTTCGAGTGGGTCGCATGAGTCGAATCCTCGTCACCACCGAGATCCCCGCGCCGGGCATGGACATCCTGCGCGCCGCAGGAGAAGTGGACCTGCGGGAAGTCGATCACCAGCAGTTGGTCGAGGCCTGCGCCTCGGGTGAGTACTCCGTGGTCGTCTCTCAATTGCGTGATCGGTTCGACGCGGAGTTGCTGGAGTCGGCGTCTCTGGTCGGAATATCCAACTATGCAGTCGGATTCGACAACATCGATATCGCGGCGGCAACCCAGCGGGGCATCACGGTCGCCAACACCCCCGGGGTCTTGACCGATTCGACCGCGGACATCGCGATGTTGCTGATCCTGTCGACGGCCCGCCGCGCCGTCGAGGCCGATGCGTTCGTCCGATCCGGCGCGTTCACCGGCTGGGAGCCCGAACTGCTTCTCGGCAGCGATGTCTCGGGCCGGGTGCTGGGACTGGCCGGCTTCGGCCGGATCGCCCGCGCCACTGCGCGTCGGGCACTGGGTTTCGGAATGACGGTCAAGTTCTGCCCCCGCCCGCCCGGGGATCGCGAGGTCTCCGAGAACGAGCTCGGTGAGTTCGCCGGTCGCGTCGAGCATGCGTCGTGGGACGAGATCGTCACGACCAGCGACTTCCTGTCACTCCATGTTCCGCTGTCGGATTCCACGCACCATCTGGTGGACGCCGCCGTACTCGGGGCGATGAAGCCGTCGGCGATCGTGATCAACACCGCGCGCGGACCGGTGATCGACGAGGCAGCTCTGGTGACCGCACTTCGCGAGGGCACAGTTGCCGCAGCGGGATTGGACGTCTACGAGCGTGAGCCGGCTCTCGAACCAGGCTTGGCGGAGCTGCCCAACACGGTGTTGCTTCCGCATGTGGGGAGCGCGACCGTGTCGGTGCGTTCGGAGATGGCGCGGCTGTGCGCAACCAATGCAGCGGCCATGTTCGGCGGTTCGATGCCGCCGCATCCGGTGAATCCCGACGCCTGGTCTCACGCGGGGTAGCGACCGCCCAGGGTTCTCGTGATCTGCTCGGCATGGGAGATCAGCAGGTCCACCCAGTCCTCGCACTGCGACTGCGGCATCCGCAGCGTCGGACCGCTGATCGTGACGGCACCGACGATGTCCGCGGCCGAATCGAACACCGGCGCAGACAATCCCGAGGCACCGGTTTCGCGCTCGCCGGTGGTGATCGCGTACCCGTCGGCTCTGGTCTGCGCCAACAGCGTTCGCATCGTCTCGGCCTCGGTCACCGTCTGCTCGGTCATCGATTCGAGTTCGCGAGACAGGACGCGCTCGGCGAGCTCGTCGTCCCAGGCCAACAGGACGCGGCTGGCCGATCCCGCGCTGAGCGGGATGACCTTGCCGACGTACATGTCTCGGCGCAGGGCATGCCGTGTCTCGGCGATTGCGACGCACACGCGGTAGTTCTGTTCGGGCCGAAAGAAGCATGCGGTCTCGGTCGTCAGGTCTCGCATGTCCTTGAGCACGGGGTTGACGATCGACAGCACGTCGAGGTCCTTGGTGGCCGTCGCGGCCCAGTAGGCCATGCGCACCCCGATGCGAATGCGGTCGCCGCTCCGATCCAGAAATCCCTGCTGCACAAGATTGGTCACGAGGCGCTGCACCGTCGAGGTCGGCAGGCCGGTGGTCTGTTGGATCTCACCGAGGGTCATGGACGGACGGTCGAACGAGAAGGCGTCGAGAATCTCGGTGATCTTGCCCAGCACCAGAAGCGGTTGCTGCTTCGACGCGCTCTCGGTGGTCACCCGTCCAATCTACTCGGCCACGCGATCCGTGAGGCAAGTGTGGCCGAGCGCGTACTCAGCGACGAGATTCGAGCAGCCGCAGCCAGATCTCGCTGACCGTCGGGTACGACGGCACCGCATGCCACAGGTCGTCGAGCGACACCTTGCCGACCACAGCCACAGTGGCGGCATGCACCAGCTCCGCCACACCCGGTCCGACGAAGGTCGCGCCCACGATCGTGTCGGTGGCGCGGTCGATCACCAGCTGCGCTCGCCCCGAGTAATCGTCTTGCTGCAGAGACGAACCCGCGACGGCGATGTCCTGGGCCACGATCTCGACGTCGATGCCTTCCTCTCGGGCCTTGGCCTCTGTCGGTCCGACGGATGCCACCTCGACCGGCGTGAACACCACCTGGGGGATCTGGCCGTGATCCGCTGATGCGCGGAATCGCTTGCTGTTCAGCGGCTTGCCGTCGGCCTTGGCGGCAATGACGTCCCCGGCCACTCGGCCCTGATACTTGCCCATGTGCGTCAACGGAGCTCGGCCGTTGACATCGCCCACCGCGTAGAGCCAGTCGTGGCCGGGAACGGTCAGATGGTCGTCCACGTCGATGTAGCGCCCGTCCTCGAGTCCGAGGCTCGACAATCCGAGGTCGGAGCTCGCCGGAGTACGTCCCGCAGCAACGAGCACTTCATCGGCGACGATCTCGCTGCCGTCGACGACGAGACGGATAGTGCCCCCGTGGATTCGGCCGATTCCGGTGTCGACCGGGTTCTCTCGTGACACCGACTCGAGGGAGGCGTCGAGCATGATCTCCGCGCCTCGCCCCTTCAGAGCCTCGGCGACGAGTTCGCCTGCAAACGGCTCGGAACCGGCCAGCAGCGACGATCCGCGCACGATCATCGTGACCTTCGCTCCGAGCGAGAGCAACCAGGTGGCCGCCTCCGTGGCGACGACGCCACCGCCGATCACCGCGATGTGACCGGGCGTCTCGTGAATGTTGGTGGCATCACGGGAGATCCACGGCAGGGCATCGCGCAGGCCCGGTGTGTTCGGTACGGATGCGGTGGTTCCGGTGGCGAGGACGACTGCGTGCCGGGCAGAGAGCGTGCGGCCGTCGACCTCGACGGTTCTCTCCCCGGTGATGCGACCGTGGCCACGGATCACCGAGATGCCCGCCGACTCGGCCCACGCCACCTGCGAGGAGTCGTCGAGACCGTGGGTGAAGGATTCGCGTCGGGCCAGGACGGCGTCGGCGTCGAGGGGTTGATCGCCCACCAGTTCCTTGACGCCCGGCATATTTCGCGCGGTGTCGAGAACCTCGCTGGGGCGCAGCAGTGCCTTGCTCGGCATGCATGCCCAATAGGAGCACTCACCACCGAGAAGTTCGTGCTCGACGATCACGGCGGTGCGGTCGCTGCCTGCGATGGCGTACTGGGCGGCATTCTCGCCGACCGGTCCACCGCCGATGACGATGACATCGAATTCCGAGCTTTCTGAGGCCATTGCTCCACAGTGACATAGGCTCGCCGCTTATGGCGACCACTCGGAACAAGATTCTGATCACCGGAGCGAGCTCGGGGCTGGGTGAGGAAATGGCGCGACGGTTCGCAGGCATGGGCCGGGATCTGGCGCTCTGTGCGCGTCGGGTCGAGCGGTTGGACGACCTTCGCGCCGAGTTGATGCACCACAACCCGAACATCACCGTGGCGGTCCGGGCGCTCGACGTCACCGATCACGATGCGGTCGGTGAGGTGTTCGGAAAATTACGAGACGAATTGGGTGGACTCGATCGAGTGATCGTCAATGCCGGGCTCGGCAAGGGTGCGAAGATCGGGACCGGGCGAGCCGAGGCCAACCTGCAGACCGCCCACACGAACTTCATCGGGGCGCTGTCGCAGGCCGAGGCGGCCCTGTCGATCTTCCGAGCACAGAAACACGGGCACCTGGTGTTCGTCTCGTCCGTCAGCGCCGATCGGGGACTGCCGGGGGCCAAGGCGACCTACTCGGCGAGCAAAGCCGCAGTGGCCTCGCTGGGTGAATCGTTGGCGACGGAACTGTCGCGAACCGCCATCGCCGTCACCACATTGCTGCCCGGCTTCATCGCCACCGACATGTCGGCCAACGCGGGTGACAGTGCCGCTCTCACAGCCACTCTGGACGAGGGAGTATCGGCGATGGTCGACGCGATCGAGAGCGAAACCCGCCGCGCCGCGCTACCGGGACTCAAGTGGCGGGGCATCGACGCGGCGCTGCGGTTCCTGCCGAATGTGCTGACGGATCGAATGGTCTAGGTTCCGGGCCGGGCTACTGCAGGTATCCCTCGACCCGGTCGACGCTGTTGGCGGTTGCCGCGTCTGGGTTCTTGCCTGCATCGATACGCGCCCTACGCTGACGGAGCAGGTCCCAGCACTGGTCCAGGGCGTGCTCGAGGGAGGCCAGTTGGGCCTTCTCGGTGTCCGGGTCGACGTCCCCGGATTGGGCTTCGGTGCGGAGCTTGTGCTCGGTGGCGATGAGCTGCTGGATCTTGGTGTGGATATCGTGCTCGTTCATGGCGACAACGCTAGACCTACCAGGGTTTGGCGGCCAGGTTCCGCGTCGCCAGGGCTCGGTGCACGGCCGCGGTGAGCTCGGCCGGCGATCCAGCGAGGGCGTCATCGGTGCACACCAGCGAGAGCGTGTAGTTGCCGTTCAGTCGGGAGAGATAGGTGGACATTCGGATCGTCGACAGTGCGCCCGACGGGTTCGGATGGATCGCCCGGGTCGCGAGTCCGCACGATCGATGGGAGCCGAGCGCGGCGATGCCGTCGGGAATGTCGCCGATGTTGGAGCACAACACTTCTCCGCGCCCCGGGGTCGACGTCAGCTTCGCGGCGACACGGTGGGGGAGCAGCTGGACGATCTCGGGTGGATAGCCTGCCGGAGCTCCGACGGGCTTGCCGAACGCTGCCTTGCACGCTGCCCGGATGGCCGCGGGTGAGTCGTCTCCGCGCACGGCGACGGTGGCCATGCCGATCGCATTGGCATCACCGGACCCGGTGCGGAAAGGAATGTCGACGGTCACTGCGGGAGAGCCGAGTTCGTTCATCGTGGCGGCAATGACGGAGACGAACAGCGAATTGGCCGATCCGCCGACGCGTCGGGCAGCCGAATCCCACTCCGCAGCATCGACATCCACGATCACCGACGTCATTCTTTTCGCGTGGTGCGGTGCGATACCGCCGCTGTCGGCGGTGGTGAACGCTCGCAATTCGGCTCTGGCTTTCTTGCTGACCCACAATCTTGCCGTCGCCGCGATGGAGCGTAGGAGAACGGTGACGATCATCGCGAGCGCATCCTTCACGTCCGAGCCCGGGCGCAGCACATGCACCGGTGCCGATCCTGAGAATGCCTGTGCCGCAGCGTCGATGAGCTCACGGGCATCGGCCAGCGCGTGCGAACACACCAGGGACAGCACGGTTCCGCCGTGTGCAACGGGCGCGGCCGTCAACCGCCAGCCGGGCCCGTACTGCGGATCGAGTCGAACGTCTGCCTGCGCGTCGGCCCAGCCGATGATGTCGTCGACCGCGTCGGTGCCGTACTCGAGGGGAAGCGATTCGGATGAGATGTCCCATCGAAGTCGCGCCCCGGGGATGCGGGGCTTGCCGACTCGACGACCGAGCTGCCCGACGGCCAGTTCGTCGTGGATCCTGTCGAGTTCTTCCCTGCTCACCGTCTCGGTCGTGCGCCAGATACCCTGCAGTGCAATGGGAATTCCGTAGCCGCGGTGGGTCCGGAGAAATATCTCGTCGATCACCGACAGACGCGTGGACTTCACGGACTCGGGGTGCCGTGACGTCCCGCGCCCGAGACGAACTTGCTCGCGCCGGTGAGTGCGTCGGCGGTGATCGAGATGGCTCCGTGCCGAAACTCGTTCTTCAGCGCTGCCTCCTCGTCGAGGCCGTCCTGTTCGAGGACGGACAGGCGATCCTCGCGCATGCAGGTCTGGGGTAGCAGGGCGAGTTCGGCAGCCAAGGCCTCCGCCTCCGAACGCGCTCGCCCCACCGGAACGACTCGGGTGATCAGTCCGATGTTCAGAGCTTCCTGCGCATCGACTGCACGACCGGTGAGGACCATGTCCATCGCCCGGCCGGTTCCGACGATGCGCGGCAAACGCACTGTGCCGCCGTCGATCAAGGGAACACCCCAGCGTCGGCAGAACACGCCGAACGTCGCGTCGTCCTCGGCGATGCGAAGGTCGCACCACAGTGCGAGTTCGAGTCCGCCCGCGACGGCGTACCCGGAGACAGCCGCGATGACGGGCTTGGACAACCGCATTCGCGTCGGACCCATCGGGCCGTCGCCGTGTTCGGTGGCGTGGTTGGAGCGTGATGTCCCGAGTGCCTCGAGATCGGCTCCCGAGCAGAACGTGCCGCCTGCGCCCCACAGCACGGCCACCGAGGCGGACTCGTCGGCGTCGAACTCCTCGAACGCCTGGGTCAGCTCCTGGGCGGTCGGGCCGTCGACCGCGTTACGCACCTCAGGGCGCGACAGGACGATTGTGGTGACGGGGCCTGATCGTTCGATCCGTACCGACATGTCTGTGAACCCTACTCGAGTTCTCTTGCGTGAAGCAGTGAATCAGTGCTTCAATCCTTGCATGCCCTATCGACGGACGCCCGCGGTGCAGGCCAGACTCGACGCCGGTCGTGAAAAGCTGTTCGACGCTGCCATCGAGGTGCTCTCCACACAGGGCTACGCAGGTCTGTCGATCGCGTCGGTCGCCGCGGCAGCAGGTGTGTCCGCAGGCAGCGTCTACACGCACTTCGAGGGCAAGTCGGATCTGGTCGTCGCTATCTTTCGCGAGGTCTGCAGCCGCGAGGTCGCTGCAGTGGTGGCCGTTTCCGGGCACGGCAGCACCGCCGAGCGGGTCACGGCAGTGGTGCAGACCTTCGCCGGGCGGGCCTTGAAGAACCGAACGATGGCGTACGCGTTGTTGGCCGAACCGGTGGACCAGGCCGTCGACGCCGAGCGGTTGGTGTTCCGGCAGAAATTCACCGATGCCTTCGCCGACGCCATCGTGGCCGGCATCGCTGCGGGCGAGATCCCCGAGCAGGACGTCCGCATCTCGGCAGCAGGGCTGGTCGGTGCCGTCGGCGAAGTGCTGGTAGGTCCGTTGTCATCGCAGAACTCGGTGGACGTGATACCGGGTCTGGTCGCATTGTCGTTGCGCACGTTAGGAGTTCGAGATGGACACGCATGAGGTATTCAACCAGGCAGTCGACCTGAGTCCGTTCGACACGTCCGCGGACCCGTCGTTGCTCGACGGCGTCGCGCGTACCGGTGGCGGCTGGGCGCTCGACGAGATTCGGCAACTGGGAGTCCTCGCCGGTGGAGTGGCGGCACAGGACTGGGGCCGGATCGCCAACGAGAACCCGCCGGTGCTGAAGACTCACGATCGATACGGCAATCGGATCGACGAAGTCGAATTCCACCCGCACTGGCACGATCTGATGACCGTTGCCGTCGAGCACGGGCTGCACGCCAGTCCGTGGGCCGACGATCGCGTCGGTGCTCACGTTGCCCGCGCCGCGAAGTTCTACGTCTGGGGGCAGGCGGAGGCCGGGCACATGTGCCCCATCTCGATGACCTATGCCGTCGTTCCGGCGTTGCGGCACAATCCTTCTCTGGCCGCGCAGTACGAGCCGCTGCTGGCCTCGCGAGAATACGACTTCGGGCTGCGTGTTCCGTCCGAGAAGCGCGGACTGATCGCCGGAATGTCGATGACCGAGAAACAGGGCGGATCCGATGTCCGCGCCAACACCACCACGGCCACTCCGTCGTCGGACGAAACGTACTCGATCACCGGCCACAAGTGGTTCACGTCCGCGCCGATGTCGGACATGTTCCTCACTCTGGCGCAGGCTCCCGGCGGGCTGTCGTGTTTCATGCTGCCGCGCGTGCTGCCCGACGGTACCCGCAACCGAATGATGCTGCAGCGCTTGAAGGACAAGCTCGGTAACAAGTCGAACGCATCCGGTGAGCTCGAGTATCACGGGGCGACCGGCTGGCTCGTCGGCGAAGAGGGGCGCGGCGTGCGCACCATCATCGAGATGGTCAACATGACCCGGTTGGACTGCGTCATCGGGTCGGCTGCCGGAATCCGCAACGCCACAGTGCGCGCAGTCCATCACGCGCGTCATCGAGCTGCGTTCGGGGCTGCCCTTGTCGACCAGCCTTTGATGCGAAACGTACTGGCAGACTTGACCGTCGAATCCGAGGCCGCCACCGCTGCCATGATCCGCCTGGCGCAGGCCACCGACGGCTCGGCCCGCGGCGATGAGCAGGAAAGTGCACTGCGCCGAATCGCGTTGGCCGTCACCAAGTACTGGGTATGCAAGAGGGCGCCGGCACACGCCGCCGAAGCACTCGAATGTCTCGGTGGCAACGGCTATGTCGAGGAATCGGGAATGCCTCGACTGTTCCGCGAATCACCGCTGATGTCCATCTGGGAAGGCTCCGGCAACGTCGCCGCACTCGATTCCCTACGCGCATTGGCCCGTCAACCCGACAGTGTCGAGGCCTTCTTCGGTGAGATCGGCCAGGCGTCGGGCGTGGATTCTCGCCTGGACGACGCCATCGCCCGCGTCGGCAAGGAACTCTCCGACACCTCCGACATGGAATACCGGGCCAGGCGAGTCGTCGAACTGATGGCTCTGACCTTCCAAGGCGCGCAGCTGGTGATGCACGGCGATTCCGCTGTGGCCGATGCCTTCTGCGCCACTCGACTCGACCGTGACTGGGGCATTGCTTTCGGCACCCTGCCCGTCGGCGTCGATACGGAGGCGGTGTTGGCGCGGGTGTGACTTCTCGGCTCGAGTCTGAGGGGGATCGGCTCCCCACATTTGGATTTGTGACGCCGATCGGAGTCGGTTATCCGAAACTGGGGAGCTGATCCGTTGAAAGGCGCTGGTCTCCGAACCACCCGGCCGGTGTGGGAAGGCCTGCTGCGCGGGCGAAGGCTTGCTCGAAGCGGCGAAGTAGCGCTTGCGGATCGTCGAGGTCCCGCCAATTCCACCGGACGATCACCCAGCCCAACTGGCGTAGTCGGTCCTCGCGATACTTTTCGTCGAGCAGTACCCGCTTGGAGTCGTACTTCGACTCGCCGTCGAACTCTCCGATCACTTTGAACTCCCAGAACAGAAAGTCGACACGTCCGACGAAGCGGCCCGCACCGTCGTACACCCATTGATTGAGCAACGGAGTCGGCAGGGGGAGCGTCTCGAACAGCATCCGACTTCGAGATTCGCCGACACTCTCACTGCGCCCGGTCATCAGCGACACCGCTCGCCGGGCGGCGGAGATACCCGTGCGGAACCGCGCCGTCTCCACTGCAGCAGACAGAGCGTCGGTGTCGGTGTGACCCGACCTGAGTGCGCTGTCGCCTACACACACCGACCGCTCGACGGTCGTGGTGCGTGCGATGTCGACGACGGTGCGGGCTGCCGAGGTGACCGGATAGCCGTTGATCGTCGCCCGCTCGGAGGGCTCGAGTGCGGTGCCGTGAAGGATTCGTAGCGGCCGACGCTTGCTGGCGTAGTCGAGACCGTGTGTCATGTGCACCTTGTCCAGCGGTAGCTGCCAGATGTCGAAGTCCCAGGCGATCGCGGCCGAGACATGGCTGAGCACGTGGTCCGGGGGAGCCGACATCAGATAGGACCGCGCGAGTAAGGAATGTCGTTGGGTGGGACTCGCCGACTCGATCGATGCTGTCGACACGTAGAACCCCGGCCGCAGGACCGACAGTTCCCCGGTGCGGCGGAGTCGTCGCAGGTCGTCGTCGGTCAATCCGAATGCGAGCGCATCGGCTCGGGTGAACAGGTCCGTCTGGGGTAAGTCCATGACTGCTTGGACGCGCCGGGTGCCGAAACGGATCCATCAGCAACGGAAAAGCTCCCCAGTTTTGGATATCCGACGCCGATCGGAGTCTGAAATCCGAAACTGGGGAGCTGATCCGCCGCCGCAACTCAGGCGGAACGACCCCGCTGCGCTCGGTACCAGCGCACCAGGGCATCGGTGGATGAATCCGATTGTGCAGCAGGCGCTTCGGCGTCGGTCAGTACAGGCGTCAGTTCGAGGGCCTGGGTCTTACCGAGTTCGACGCCCCACTGATCGTAGGAGTCCACGCCCCAGATGACGCCTTCGACGAAGACCTGGTGCTCGTACAGCGCGATCAACTGACCGACCACCGACGGCGTGAGCTTGGGGGCGAGGATGGAGGTGGTGGGCCGATTGCCGGGCATCACCTTGTGCGGCACAACATCTGCCGGAGTGTCCTCGGCAGCGATCTCCTCGGCGGTCTTGCCGAAGGCGAGCACCTTGGTCTGGGCGAAGAAGTTGCTCATCAGCAGATCGTGCATCGATCCGCTGCCGTCGCGGGTCGGCAGATCGTCGGTGGGCTCGGCGAATCCGATGAAGTCCGCAGGCACCAAACGTGTTCCCTGGTGCAGCAATTGGTAGAAAGCGTGCTGGCCGTTGGTGCCCGGTTCGCCCCAGAAGATCTCGCCGGTCGGCGTGGTGACGGGGGAGCCGTCGGCCTTGACGGACTTGCCGTTGGACTCCATCGTCAGCTGCTGCAGGTATGCCGCAAAACGGGAGAGGTCATTCGCATACGGCAGCACCGCGCGGGTTTCCGCACCGAAGAAGGAGCTGTACCACAGGCCGACGAGGCCGAGCAGTACCGGCGCGTTCTCGGCGAGCGGCGTCAACCGGAAATGCTCGTCGATGCGATGGAAGCCGTCGAGGAACTCGCCGAACGCTTCCTTGCCCACAACGGCCATGACCGACAACCCGATTGCCGAATCGACGGAGTAGCGTCCGCCGACCCAGTCCCAGAAGCCGAACATGTTGGCGGTGTCGATCCCGAAGTCCGCGACGCGTTCGGCGTTGGTGGAGACGGCGACGAAGTGCTTGGCGACGGCGTCTTCACCGAGCGCGTCGACGAGCCAGCGCCTGGCCGCGGTCGCGTTCGTCAGTGTCTCCAGGGTGGAGAACGTCTTGGACGCGATGATGAACAGCGTCGACGCTGGGTCGAGCCCGTCGAGTGCACCGACGAGATCGGCTGGGTCGACGTTGGAAACGAACTTCGCGGAAATCCCCGCGTCGGCGTAATGACGGAGCGCGTTGTAGACCATGACCGGTCCCAGGTCGCTACCGCCGATGCCGATGTTTACGACGGTGGCGATCTTCTCGCCGGTGGCACCGACCCATTCGCCCGAACGCACTCGGTCGGTGAATTCGCCCATCGCAGTGAGGACTTCGTGCACATCGGCGACGACGTCCTGGCCGTCGACCGTCAGCGACGCGTCGGCCGGTAGGCGCAGCGCGGTGTGCAGTACGGCGCGGTCCTCGGAGGTGTTGATGTGCTCACCGGCGAACATGGCGTCGCGCTTGCCCTCGACGTCGGCGGTGCGCGCGAGTTCGACGAGCAGTTCGATGGTCTCGCGGGTGATCCGGTGCTTGCTGTAGTCGATATGCAGATCGGCGGCGTCGAGCGTGAACGTGTGCGCTCGGTCGGCGTCCTCGGCGAACAGGTTCCGAAGATGAGTATCGGCGATCGTGGAGTAGTGATCGGTCAGCTTCTGCCAGGCATCCGTGCCGGTGATATCGACGCTCATACGAACCAACAGTAATCCGGTGCCGAGTCATGCGCGCGTCGTTTGTCGTTTGCATCGGGCGCTGCGGAGGCATCATGGACGGTATGGACCAACGTGCATTGATCGATTCGATTCCGGCAAAACTGTGGATCGGCGGCAAGGCCGTCGACGCCGAGGGAGGTAAGACGTTCCCGGTGAACGATCCGGCGACCGGCAAGCCCCTGACCGAGGTGGCCGACGCATCGCCCGCCGATGCGATGAAGGCGCTCGACGCCGCCGCGGCGGCGCAGAAGGGTTGGGCGGCAACACCCGCCCGCGAGCGCAGTGAGATTCTCCGAGCGGCGTTCGAGAAGGTCACCGAACGCGCCGACGACATCGCGCTGCTGATGACCCTGGAGATGGGTAAGGCCCTCGCGGAGTCCAAGGCCGAGGTGAAATACGGTGCCGAGTTCTTCCGCTGGTTCGCCGAGGAAGCGGTACGCATCGGCGGTCGCTACACCCCGGCCCCGGCGGGCAACGGTCGAATCCTCGTCACCAAGGCCCCGGTGGGGCCCGTCCTGGCGATCACGCCGTGGAACTTCCCGTTGGCGATGGGTACCAGAAAGATCGGGCCCGCTCTGGCCGCCGGCTGCACCATCGTCGTCAAGCCAGCTCGTGAGACCCCGCTGACGATGCTGCTGCTCGCGCAGATCTTCGACGAGGTCGGCTTGCCCGAAGGCGTGCTGTCGGTGCTGACGACATCCAAGTCCGGTGACGTCACCGGCCCCCTCATCGAGGATCCGCGGATGCGCAAGCTCACCTTCACCGGCTCGACGGGCGTCGGCAAGTCTCTCGTCCAGAAGTCCGCGACTCGGTTGCTGCGCACGTCGATGGAATTGGGCGGCAACGCCCCGTTCGTGGTGTTCGACGACGCGAACATCGACGACGCGGTGGACGGAGCGATGCTCGCCAAGATGCGCAACGGCGGCGAGGCCTGCACCGCCGCGAACCGGTTGCACGTGCACAACAGCGTGCGCGAGGAGTTCACCACCAAACTCGTGGAAAAGATGGCCGAGATGAAGCTCGGACCCGGCGTCGACCCCGATACCAAGCTCGGACCGCTGATCAATGCCGATCAGCTCGAGACCGTGCAGGAACTCGTCGACGACGCGGTGGCCAAGGGCGCGACGGTGGCTCTCGGGGGCACCGCGCCGGGCGGGGACGGCTACTTCTACCCGGCGACCGTGCTCACCGAAGTGCCTGCCGATGCACGGATTCTGAAGGAAGAGGTGTTCGGGCCGGTGGCTCCGATCGTGGGCTTCGACACCGAGCAGGAAGGTATCGACGCCGCCAACGCCACCGAGTACGGCCTGGCGTCGTACATCTACACCGAGAGTCTCGATCGGGCGCTACGGGTGGCCGACGCTATCGACAGTGGCATGGTGGGCGTCAACCGCGGAGTGATCTCGGACGCGGCAGCGCCGTTCGGTGGAGTCAAAGAATCCGGATTCGGCCGCGAGGGCGGATCCGAGGGAATCGAGGAGTATCTCGAGACCAAGTACATCGCTCTGAAGTGAGCTACTGACGGTTGGGCGTGCGCACCGCGCGCCCAACCGAGGGCGGATCAGTGGCCGAGGCGACCGCGACCGAGGCGGAGCAGGAGCATGGCCAGCGTGTGGCCTTCCTGGCCCAGGCTGCTGAAACGCTCGAGAACCTTCATCTCACGGCTGTGCACCAGGCGCGGTCCGCCGGAGGCCATGCGGGTGCGTCCGATGATCTGCGATACCTCGGAGCGACGCTTGATGGCCGTCAGGATCTCGGCATCGAGGCGATCGATTTCCTGGCGCAGGTCGTTGATCTCGGCTTCGCTCGTGGGCACTGCGGTCTCTGAGTCGATCTTCGTCGTCATGGCCATCGTCTCTCCTCGGGTCACATCTTGGATCGCTGCGTCGTCCGTCACCGTTACGCCTTTCGTATTCGGAACTGCATCGCCGGTCGGTTCGGTCCCGTCCGGAACCTGGGCGTTGCGT
Source organism: Rhodococcus sp. 14-1411-2a (assembly GCF_002259485.1). GTDB lineage: Bacteria > Actinomycetota > Actinomycetes > Mycobacteriales > Mycobacteriaceae > Rhodococcoides. Next base: position 255,291 of record NZ_NPGA01000007.1, on the reverse strand, counting down.
CTATCGACAGGCTCCTGCACGCGTGGCCGAACAGTGGCCGACCCGATGCAGGCGATGACGTACGGTTTTTTCGATCACCGATCCAGTGTGCCACGGGTCAACCCTCCTGAAAAGTCGTCGGTTCGGCCGACGACCACGCGATGTGGGTTTGTCGGTACGCGCCGGTAACCTGACCACACGATGAACACATTCCTCCAGGGCCTCCAATCCCGACAGAACACCTCGTCCGACACACTGCTGGAAGGTCTCAATCCCCAGCAGCGTGAGGCCGTCGTGCACACCGGATCTCCGCTGCTCATCGTGGCCGGAGCCGGGTCGGGCAAGACGGCGGTGCTGACGCGTCGTATCGCGTATCTGCTGGCCGAGCGAGGAGTGTCACCCGGCCAGGTTCTGGCCATCACGTTCACCAACAAGGCCGCTGCCGAGATGCGCGAGCGAGTCGCCGGACTCGTGGGACCGCGTGCGAACGCCATGTGGGTGTCGACCTTCCACTCGAGTTGCGTGCGGATCCTGCGCGCGCAGGCTGCGCTGCTGCCCGGTCTGAACTCGAACTTCTCCATCTACGACGCCGACGACTCTCGGCGACTGCTGACGATGATCTCCAAGGATCTGCAGATCGACACCAAGAAGTTCTCGGCGCGGCTGCTCTCGACGGCCATCTCGAACCTGAAGAACGAGCTGATCGGCCCCGACAAGGCAGCGGAGGACGCCGACGGCGATCCCGCCGAGCTCCCGCGGCTGGTGGCCAAGGTCTACGGCATATATCAGCAGCGGCTGCGCGCGGCCAACGCGATGGATTTCGACGACCTCATCGGCGAAACGGTGGGCATTCTGCAGGCGTTCCCCCAGGTGGCTCAGTACTATCGACGCCGGTTTCGGCACGTTCTGGTCGACGAGTACCAGGACACCAACCACGCCCAGTACATGTTGGTCCGCGAATTGGTCGGTACCCCCGACGCCGACGGTGCACTCGAGGGCACCGTCGCGCCGGGCGAGCTGTGTGTGGTGGGCGACGCGGATCAGTCCATCTACGCATTCCGTGGTGCCACGATTCGCAACATCGAGGAATTCGAGCGCGACTATCCCGACGCACGCACCATCCTGCTCGAGCAGAACTACCGATCGACGCAGAACATCCTCTCGGCCGCCAACGCGGTGATCTCGCGCAACATCGGCCGGCGTGAGAAGAAACTGTGGACCGACACCGGCGAGGGCGAGTTGATCGTCGGTTACGTCGCCGACAACGAGCACGACGAGGCGTCGTTCGTGGCCTCCGAGATCGATCGGCTCGTCGACGGCGGAGACGTGCGCTTCGACGAGGTGGCCGTCTTCTATCGAACCAACAACTCCTCGCGTGCGCTCGAAGAGATCTTCATCCGACTCGGACTGCCGTACAAGGTCGTCGGCGGAGTCCGATTCTACGAGCGCAAGGAGGTACGAGACCTCGTCGCGTACCTGCGGGTGCTGTCCAACGAGGACGACACCGTCAGCATGCGACGGATCCTCAACACTCCGCGCCGGGGGATCGGCGATCGTGCCGAGGCCTGTGTCGCCGTGCACGCCGAGCAACGAGACATCAGCTTCTCACGCGCATTGCACGACGCGGCTGCGGGCAAGGTGGCGTTGCTCAACTCGCGGCAGCAGAAGTTGATCGCGCAGTTCATGGAGTTGCTCGACGAACTACGTGCAGTGCTCACCGCCACCGACGGAGACGGCAACGACATCGCCGACATCGGTGATGTCGTCGAAGCCGTTCTCGACCGCACCGGCTACCGCGCCGAGCTCGAAGCCAGCAGTGATCCGCAGGACGGCGCGCGCCTCGACAACCTCAATGAACTCGTCAGCGTCGCACGGGAATTCACCTCGGAGGCGCGTAACCAGACCGCAGTGGCGGCAGAGGCTCTCGAAACCGGGGACGACGAGAACGCCGACGCGGACGGTGGCGTCGACGGGTTGGCCGAGCCGGGGTCGCTCGCGGCGTTCCTCGAGCGGGTCTCTCTGGTGGCCGACACCGATCAGATCCCCGATTCGGGTACCGGCGTCGTCACCCTGATGACGCTGCACACCGCGAAGGGTCTGGAATTCCCGGTCGTCTTCGTGACGGGTTGGGAGGACGGCCAATTCCCGCACATGCGGGCGCTCGGTGACCCCAACGAACTGTCCGAGGAGCGACGCCTGGCATACGTGGGGATCACCCGTGCGCGGCAGCGGCTCTACCTCACGCGCGCGATCATGCGCTCGGCATGGGGGCAGCCCATCGCGAATCCGGAATCGCGCTTCCTGCAGGAAGTTCCGCAGCACTTGATCGACTGGCGACGCGAGGATCCGGGCACCGGGGGAGGCCGAGCCATCGGCGGGGGCAGATCCGGCAGCTACGGATCGGGTGGCGGATACGGCTCGAACAATTACGGCTCGAACAGCTACGGCTCCGGCAGCTACGGCTCCTCGAATCGCGGCCAGAGTTCGACGCCGAGTTTCGGTGCCGCCAAGGGGCGTAACTCGAACCTCGTTCTCGCTGTGGGCGATCGAGTCAGCCACGACAAGTACGGCCTGGGTACGGTGCTGGAATCGACCGGTGCCGGAGTCAAGGCGATGGTGTTGGTCGACTTCGGTTCGGCTGGTCGCGTGAAGATGATGCTCATCGGCGGCGTCCCGATGACCAAGCTGTAACAGAGCCGAGAACGCGAAAGCCGGACCCTGCGACAGCGGGGTCCGGCTTCGAGTCGAAAGCTGGTGTACTCAGTCCATCTCTGGGCCGAGGGAAATTCCTCGGGAAGCGAGCCACGGAAGCGGGTCGATCTTGACCTCGCCCGGAAGGTGGACCTCGAAGTGCAGGTGCGGGCCGGTGGAGAAGCCGCGGTTGCCCATCGTCGCGATCTGATCGCCTGCCATGACGTCCTGACCGACGGTCACGGTCGAGGTGTCGATGTGGCCGTAGACGGTGATCGTGCCGTCGGCGTGCTGCACGCGAACCCACATGCCGAAGCCTGCGGCCGGACCGGAGTCGATCACCTTGCCGTCGGCGACGGCGTAGATCGGGGTTCCGATGGCGTTGGCAACATCGACGCCGGCGTGGAGGACGCCCCAGCGGGTGCCGAAGTTGGAGGTGTAGGTGCCCTGCGCCGGCAGTGCGAACAGCGGCCTGCGCGCAGCGGCTTCGCGGGCGGCACGCTCTTCGCTGAAGCGCTGGCCCTTGGCGAGCAGGTCGTTGAACTGGCTCAGATCCACCGGCGCAGCGATGCTGAGGATCTGCGGAGCCTCCGACGGCGTCGCGCTGGACGAGTCGGCTTCGACCTCGGTGGTCTGCGGAGCGGTGGTGGCCGCGACTGCTGCCGCAGCGGGTGCTTCACCTGCGGCGAGTGCGTACTCGGAGGTGGCGACCGCGGTGGGTGCGTCGTCGTTGACGACGGCCTGGCCGGCCGCGACGACCGCACCTGCGGCCACTGCGAGTACTGCAGCTCGGCCCTTGAGTGCGGTGGGGGGAAGGGGGATGCGGTGCGCTCCGCCGCGACGGGCCACGGGGGTGGCGTCTGCGGTGGTGGCGAACGTGGTGACGACGGTCGGCGACTCATCGGCTGCGACGTAGGCGGTATCGACGTACTCGGCCTCGGCGTACTGGTACGCGGGGTAGGCATACCCGTCGTATGCACCGTTGTCGGCAGGTGCGGCGGCGGGCTCGTAGCTGTAGACCGTGGTCGCGTCTTCGGCCGAGGGTCGAGAGAATCTGCTCGATGTGAAGGACGCACGGTGTTGCTGCAAGACCTACAACCTCCGTTATCCGTGACCTGGCCGTTACTGAAAGACTCGGCAGACGGTAACGAAATGATTGCGAGGCGCGCAAGTTAACAGCCCAAACCGGCGGCATATGTGAGATGGCTCACAAGGCGACCAGCGGTTATGTCGTGACGGGCCACATTCGTAATCGGACACGAGAACACGTGGACGGCACACGGTGACAGTAACGGTTCTCGCATCGATCGAGCCGATACCGTGATCCGAGTGCCGACTCCCACCTTCGACGACTCGTCCGCCTCCGGCTCCGAGCGAGCGGAACCGCAGCGAATCCGACCCCAGGACGGAGAGTTCGGCCCAGCCGACGATCCGTCGCCCACTCCGCGCATCGCGCTTGCCGTCGCACTCGCTCTGATCGCTGCGGTTGCCGCAGTGGCCGCCCAGCTGATCGGCGTCGTCCGCAGCGCGGACGGTTCGCCGGTGGGTACCGGGGCAATGGCGGCCGCGATCCTGGCCGCTGCCGTCCCCGTCGTCGTTGTCCTCGGAGCCGCGGCGGGTGTGGTCGGCAAACGCGTCGAGTTCGCCGCAGCTCTGCTGGCCGGATACGGCGCAGTGGCACTCGGCCTCACGTTGCTCGACGTTGCCCTGCTGTCCGATCCCATCGATGCGAATCGGCTCGAGCTCTTCCGCCCGCTGAGCGCCGCCATGCTCGACGCGACCGCCGGTGCCTATGTTCTGCTCGCCGGTCACGCTGTGTCGGTGCTAGCGGGTGTTGCGGGGTGGTCTGCGGTGCACCGCGCCGGGCTCGGTGACGGGTACGGCCACTCGGTGTATTCGGAACACGTGGGCCGCGCGTCGGCGGGTCGTGTCGGACCGTTGCTCGCGGCGCTGCTCGGCGCGTTCGGTGTGCTGGCGGCCGTTGCGGCTTTTACCTCGCTGTACCGCTCGGCCGATCCGGTGGTGATCGTGACGGCAGTGGTGGAGTCGCCGGTGTTCGTCGCGGTGGGCTCCGGAGTCGTCGGTATCGCGGCGCTCGTGGTGGCTGCGTCGGCCCTGGCTTCCCTGTCGCCGCAGGTGGCGTCGGGTGCGTCCGTCGGTGCCGGGGTCGGTGTACTCGGTTTCGCCGGGGTCGGGCTGCTCGCTGGGCTGAGCACCGGAGCTCGGGTCGACGCCGGGCTCGGTGCCTATCTGGGAACGCTGGCGGGGCTCGGACTGCTGATCTGCGGCGCAGTGCTTGCACCCGTCGCTGCTGCGCGTGACCGTCGGGCGCTGGAGAGAGCGCAGCAGCGCGAGTCGGGTGCGCGAAGTGTCCGCGGTGTCGCAGGCCTCGGATCGACGAGGTGGCATGCCGCGGCCGGCAGCATCGGCGTAATTGCAGGCGTGCTGTTCGTCGTCGGATCGTTGTTGCCGATTCTGGAGACCGACTCGGGGATCGCCGTGCCGCAGATATTGGCCACTCGCGTGGTGATGGTCGCGGGGTTCGTGATGATTCTGGGTTCGGTGCCGCTGCTGTTCTCCGAATTCGCTTCGGCTGCGCGGCCGTTCGTCTCGGTGTTCTGGCTCGGCGCGGTTGCCGCAGCGGCTGGGGTGCTGCAGTCGGTGGTGCTCGCCGAGGACGTGGACGGCGTCGGTGCCGGCATCGGCGCTCTGGCGATCATCGCGGGCGTCGTCGCAGCGGTGGCCACCGGACTGCTGGCACTGTTCGCCGGCTCGGCCGAACGCGACGACGTCGATACGTCCGCAGACGCATCAACCGACGGCGTGGTGCTCGGTACCGGCTTGTTCGGTGCAGTACTTCTCGCTGTCGGCCTGGCTCTGCCGCTGTATCGGGGCAGCGATTTCACTGCCGCCACCGTCACCGAATTCCCATGGGGTTGGGACACCTGGGGACAGATGCTGCTCGCCGTCGGCGTGGTCGTGGCCGCCGTCGTCGCGGCGCGAGCTCGGGTCGCACGCGGCAGCGTCCTGCTCGGCGGAGCAGCCGTCGCCGGGATCGTCCATCTGGCGTCGTGGCCGCTGACATCTGCACGCGCCACCGATCCGGAAATGGGGCCTGCGGTGCTCCCGTTGGTGGCGGGAATCGTCGTTCTCGGTGTCGCCGCGGCACTTTCGGCCCGCCGCGACGATCGGTGACGGCCGTTTCATCGAGCCGGTGGCGGTGAGATAGGCCACATAGCATGCATGCGCCCGATGCGCGGTCGGGACACCTGGATAAAGTCCATGCTCAGACCCGCTCACACCCCTGGAGCGGGCGTCAACGTAGACGAGACGGTGAGCTGATGGATCTCTTCGAATACCAGGCGAAGGAATTGTTCGCCAAGCATGGCGTACCCACCTCCGCCGGTCGTGTCACCGACACGGTCGCCGGAGCAACACAGATTGCCGAAGAAATCGGCAAGCCAGTAATGGTCAAGGCACAGGTCAAGGTCGGCGGCCGCGGCAAGGCCGGTGGCGTCAAGTACTCCAAGGACGTCGCAGCAGCCACCGAGAACGCAGAAGCGATTCTCGGACTCGACATCAAGGGCCATGTCGTCAAGAAGCTTCTCGTTGCAGAAGCCTCCGACATCGCCGAGGAGTACTACATCTCCTTCCTGCTCGATCGCACCAACCGCACCTACCTCGCCATGTGTTCGGTCGAGGGTGGCGTCGAAATCGAGGTGACGGCGGAGGAGAACCCCGACGCACTTGCACGTATCCCGGTCGACGCCGTCAAGGGTGTCGACCTTGCTTTTGCTCGTGAAATCGCTGAAAAGGGCAAGCTTCCCGCCGAGGTGCTCGACGCCGCTGCGGTGACCATCCAGAAGCTGTGGGAGGTCTTCATCAACGAAGACGCTCTCCTGGTCGAGGTCAACCCGCTGGTTCGCACCCCGGACGATCAGATCCTGGCCCTCGACGGCAAGGTGACGCTCGACGCCAACGCAGACTTCCGTCAGGCCGGCCACGCCGAGTTCGAGGACAAGGACGCAGCCGATCCCCTCGAGGCCAAGGCCAAGGAGAACGACCTCAACTACGTCAAGCTCGACGGACAGGTCGGCATCATCGGAAACGGTGCCGGGCTGGTCATGTCGACCCTCGACGTCGTCGCATACGCGGGCGAGGCACACGGCGGCGTCAAGCCCGCCAACTTCCTCGACATCGGCGGCGGCGCTTCTGCCGAGGTCATGGCCGCAGGCCTCGACGTCATCCTCGGTGACGAGCAGGTCAAGAGCGTGTTCGTCAACGTCTTCGGCGGCATCACCGCATGCGACGCAGTAGCCAACGGCATCGTCGGCGCACTGAAGAAGCTGGGCGACGACGCCAACAAGCCGCTGGTCGTCCGTCTCGACGGCAACAAGGTCGAAGAGGGCCGCAAGATTCTCGCCGACGCCGCGCACCCGCTGGTGACGCTCGCCGGAACCATGGACGAGGGCGCCGACAAGGCCGCCGAGCTGGCAGCGAAGTAGAGGAAACAATGTCTATCTTTCTGAACAAGGACAACAAGGTCATCGTCCAGGGCATCACCGGCGGCGAAGGCACCAAGCACACCGCCCTGATGCTCAAGGCCGGAACCCAGGTCGTCGGTGGCGTCAACGCACGTAAGGCCGGAACCACGGTCAAGCACGTCGACGCCGACGGCAACGACATCGAACTCCCGGTCTTCGGCTCCGTCGCCGAGGCCATGGAGAAGACCGGAGCGGACGTCTCCATCGCGTTCGTCCCGCCGGCATTCTCCAAGGACGCCATCGTCGAGGCCATCGACGCCGAGATCCCGCTGCTCGTCGTCATCACCGAGGGCATCCCCGTGCAGGACTCCGCGTACGCGTGGGCCTACAACGTGGAGAAGGGCAAGAAGACCCGCATCATCGGGCCCAACTGCCCCGGAATCATCACTCCCGGTGAGGCTCTCGTCGGCATCACGCCCGCCAACATCTCGGGAACCGGCCCCATCGGCCTGGTCTCCAAGAGCGGCACGCTGACCTACCAGATGATGTTCGAGCTGCGTGACTTCGGCTTCTCGACCGCCATCGGCATCGGCGGCGACCCCGTCATCGGAACCACCCACATCGACGCCATCGAGGCGTTCGAAGCGGATCCCGACACCAAGATCATCGTCATGATCGGTGAGATCGGCGGCGACGCCGAAGAGCGCGCAGCCGATTACATCAAGGCCAACGTGACCAAGCCGGTCGTCGGCTACGTCGCAGGCTTCACCGCTCCCGAGGGCAAGACCATGGGCCACGCAGGTGCCATCGTCTCCGGCTCGCTGGGAACGGCGCAGGCGAAGAAGGACGCACTAGAGGCCGCAGGCGTCAAGGTCGGCAAGACGCCGTCCGAGACCGCTGCCCTCGCGCGCGAAATCCTGGAATCGCTGTCCGTCAAGTAGGACTCGCTTCTGTGAAAAGCCCGCCACCGACTTCGGTGGCGGGCTTTTTCGTGCGCGCGCCCCGGTTCGCGTCAATGGACCACTGCACACGTCTGGGCGCGGCAAAGTCACATTCACGCGGCGGGGTCTAGATTGATGCGCGTGCACAGGATCTTCACCACCGCCTTCAGCTCGGTCTATCCGCACTACGTGAACAAAGCCGAGCGCAAAGGTCGGACGAAAGCCGAGGTCGACGAGATCATCCGCTGGCTCACCGGCTTCGATCAGCCAACTCTCGAGCGCCACCTGAAGGACGACACGACGTTCGACGAGTTCTTCGCGGCAGCGGACCTCAACTCGAACGCGACCCTGATCACCGGAGTCGTCTGCGGCATTCGCGTCGAGAACGTCGAGGACCCTCTGATGCAGAAAATCCGATACCTGGACAAGCTGATCGACGAACTCGCCAAGGGCAAGAAGATGGAGAAAATTCTGCGGAGCTGACGGCGCTGTTGAAATCACGCTGATTCGAAGTGTGGTCCCGGGCTCGGAGCAGGACTTCACTGATCGTCATGACAACCACCGAGAACCGTGCCCTCACCAAGTCCTGGCCCGACGCCCCCACCACTGCTGCCGGATGGATTTCCCGCGCCGGTGAGGTAGCTCAACTCCTCGCTGTCGATGCCGTCGCTCGCGACAAGGGACGCGAGATCCCCACCGCCGAGGTGCAGCTGCTCAAGGACGCGGGCCTCGTCACCCTGCTCGGCCCCGTCGAACACGGTGGCGCAGGACAGAATTGGCCGACGGCCTACCAGGTGATTCGCACCGTCTCGAAGGCCGACGGCTCGATCGGTCAGCTGCTGGGCTACCACCTGCTGTGGTTCTGGGCCGCACGACTCGTCGGAACTTCCGAGCAGATCGAGGCCGTCGAAGCAGACGCCACGAAGAACAAATGGTTCTTCGGCGGTGCCGTCAACCCTCGTGACAACGATGTCGCCGTCACCGACGAGGGTGACACCATCGTGTTCGACGGCAAGAAGACCTTCTCCACCGGCAGTCGCGTCTCCGACGTCACCGTGCTCGAAGGTGCTCTCGAGGGCAGCACCGATCACGTGTTCGCGATCGTGCCGTCGAACATCGAGGGTCTGTCCTTCCACGACGACTGGGACAACATAGGCCAGCGTCAGACCGAGAGCGGCAGTGTCACCATCGACAAGGTTCGCGTCGACTGGGCCAGCGCAGCAGGGTTCGTGGACAAAGCTTTTCAGCCCCGCGTCTACAACACCCTCAACGTTCCGACCATCCAGCTGGTGTTCGTCAACTTCTACCTCGGTATCGCGAGGGGCGCACTGGAGGAGGCCGCGTCGTACACCAAGGACAAAACCCGTGCCTGGCTGCACAGCACCGTGGACAAGGCCGTCGACGAGCCGTACATCATCGACATCTACGGCGATCTGACCTCCAAGCTCTGGGCCGTCGAAGCTCTCGCCGACGCAGTTGCATTGGAGGGACAGAAGATTCACGACAACGCTTGGAACGTCACCGCCGAGGAGCGCGGTGATCACGAGGTACGCGTCGCCGCCGTCAAGGCTCGCGCAACCGAGGTCTCGCTGGAGATCACCTCGACGGTGTTCGAGGCGCTCGGCGCGCGTGCGACGGCCAGCAAGTACGGCTTCGACCGATTCTGGCGCAACGTGCGTACGCACACCCTGCACGATCCGGTCGCATACAAGCGACGCGAGGTCGGGCGCTGGGTTCTCACGGGCGAACTGCCCGAGCCCACCTGGTACTCGTAGTCCCCACCTTTCTGGCCCCGATCCGACCCCCGATTTCCGGATGAATGTGCCATTCACACCATCTGAGCGCGTGGATGGCACATTGATCCGCCGAAGGATGACGCACACATGAGCACCGAAAAAATCACCGACGCGATCAAATTCGCATACTGGGTTCCCAATGTCTCGGGAGGCCTGGTCACCAGCACCATCGAACAGCGCACCAGCTGGGATTACGAGTACAACAAGAAGCTGGCGCAGACGGCCGAGAACAACGGTTTCGAATACGCCTTGAGTCAGGTGCGCTACGAAGCCAGCTACGGGGCCGAGTTCCAGCACGAGTCGACCAGCTTCTCGCTCGCGTTGCTGCTGGCGACCGAGCGGCTCAAAGTCATTGCTGCAGTGCATCCCGGGCTGTGGCAGCCGGCGGTACTGGCCAAGCTCGGCGCAACCGCGGATCACTTGTCCAACGGCCGCTTCGCCGTCAACGTCGTCAGTGGCTGGTTCAAGGACGAGTTCACCCACCTCGGCGAGCCATGGCTCGAACATGACGAAAGATACCGTCGCAGTGCAGAATTCCTGCAGGTGCTGCGAAAGATCTGGACCGAGGACGACGTCGACTTCCGCGGCGACTTCTATCGGATCCACGACTTCACCCTCAAGCCCAAACCGCTGAACACTCCCGGTCGTCCCAACCCGGAACTGTTCCAGGGCGGCAATTCGTCTGCAGCGCAGGAGAATGCCGGACGGTACTCGGACTGGTACTTCAGCAACGGCAAAGATTTCGACGGCGTCACCGAGCAACTCGACAATCTCCGACGCGTCGCGCGTGATCACCAGCGTGAGGTCAAGTTCGGGCTCAACGGCTTCATCATCGCGCGAGACAGCGAGAAGGAAGCGCGAGACACATTGCGCGAGATCATAGAGAAGGCCAACAAGCCTGCCGTCGAAGGTTTCAAGGGAGCGGTGCAACAGGCCGGCAATTCGACAGGCGACAAGAAGGGAATGTGGGCCGACTCGACGTTCGAGGACCTCGTTCAGTACAACGACGGGTTCAAGACGCAGTTGATCGGCACCCCGGAGCAGGTGGCCGAGCGTATCGTGGCCTACCGTCGCCGCGGCGTCGATCTGATTCTCGGCGGCTTCCTGCACTTCCAGGAGGAGATCGAGTACTTCGGGGCGAAAGTCCTGCCGCTGGTTCGCGAACTCGAGGCCGCCGAGGCGAACGACCAGGAGCTGGTGGCAGCCCGCTGACCTTTCGGTTCCGCGATCGGTCGGGTCCGTGCAGTAGCGTGAGTTCTCGGACCCGACCGACCTGGGGTACGGACAATCTCAGATGAGGAGACGCGATGACCTACTCGCCCGGCGGCCCTGAAACAGGGGGCTCCAACTCTGGTGGCTACGGCGGAGGTGGCCCGTCCTACGGCCCGTCGTCCTCGCCGAATCAGCCGTCGTCCAACCCACAGGGTCATCCAGGACAGAACCAGCCCTTTCACCAGCCGTCGGTGTCCAATCCCTTCGGCCCTCCGGTGCCGGGCACCTCGGCACCGGCCGAACCGGGGCCGGCCGCGTCCGGACGTAAGTCGCCCGGATCAGGTCTGGCGAATCTGCCGAAAATTCTCACGTTCGTGATCCTCGGGCTCGGCGTCGTCACCTTCCTGCTCGGCCTGCTGGACCTCGTCACCGCCGAGGTCACCTCGTCTCAGGAACTGCCGAGCAGCATCCAGACGTCGTTCAGCACCACCTTCTTCGCCTCCGGCGGAAGCGCCGTGTCGGTTGCTCTGCTGCTGGCAGCGGGCTTGATCGCCGGTGCCTCGCTCATACAGAAGGACGCCAGGAACCAGGCCGTGGTTGCCGCCCTGGCGATCGCCGGCTGGCTGGTGCTGGTCTTCCAGTCGTTCAGTCTGCCCAGCGCAGAGGGCAACGAGTTCGCCAGCACCACCAGCTCGCTCGGTATCGGTGCGATCCTGGTGCTCGTCCTCGGCTTCGTCCAAGCAGCCGCCGCGGTGCTGGCACTGCTGCTCGACGCGGGCATCGTCAAGGCTCCGGCTCCCAAGCCTGCGGGCTACGGCAACCAGAATCAGCAGCCCGGATACGGCCAGCAGAACCCGTACAACGCGCCGACGACGTCGTTCGGTGGACCCTCGCAACCGCAGGCCTACGGCAACCCGCCGTCGTACGGTCAGCCTCAGGGAACCTCGTCGAACTTCGGTCAAGGTCCCAGCGGTCAAGGTCTCAGCGGTCAAGCACCGAGCGGACAGGCGTCGGGTCAGCATTCCTACAACCCGGGTGGGCAGCCGCCGTACGGACAGTCCGCCCCCAACCCCTCGTCGCCTCAGGGCGGCTATGCACCGCCGCCGTACACCGGTCCGAGCGGGCAGGCCTATCCGCCGAACCAGTACCAGTACGGCCAGCCTTCGGGATACGGCCAGCCTCCGGCGAAGTCGGACGAGCCCGAATCGGGCGAGCAGTCGACGCCATACGGCGCGCCCACTCAGTCGTTCGGTGCCACTCCTGCTGTGGACGACGAGAAGAAGAACGACTGATTCAGGCATCACAACCCACTTCGCGGCGCGCCTGACCGGCGCGCCGCGAAGATGATGCGACTCTCGTTGCGATGAGCGATCTATTGAACCGAGAGACGCGACGCGCGGCCGCCCGGGCTCCCCGCGCGAGCACCGGACCGACGCCCGATCAGTCGCGCATGCTCGCCGCAGTGGCCTTCAAGACCTCCGGACTGGTCGTGGTGATCGCGACGACCCTTGCTCTGGTCACCCTCGTCTCGGCCAACAGCGACCTCACCGGAACGCTCGGAGCGATCGCCGGTTCGTGGTTCGCCGTGCACCTGGTGCCCCTGAGTATCGGCGGCACATCCCTCGGCGTCGCACCGCTGCTGCCGACCCTGATCATCGGCTGGTCCGTCGCTCGTACCGTCCACCACGCGGTGGACTCCGACACCGACCGTCGCGTGCTTCGGTGGGTATTCGCGGCGTCGATGGCGGGCCCGCTCGCCGTCACCGCCATCGCTCTGGCCGTCGCCAAGGACGCGTCCACCGTCATCGGACTGTCCAGTCCCAATGCTCTCGTGGCCTTCTCCTGGGTCACAGGCGTGCACGGGGCCGCATCCGGAACCGGTCTGCTCTTCGCGTGCTGGGACTCGGTGGTGATCCGCCGCGGACTTCCGGACTGGGTTCGCGCGCTCGTTGCGCCCTTCGTGCGCGCGCTGTCGATCCTCGCTGCAGGCGGGGCGGCGGTCGTACTGCTCGCCCTGCTCGTCTCCTGGGAGACCGCCGGCGCACTGCTCGAGAGCGGAGGCGATGTTGTCGGCATGCTCGGGCTGACCGTGCTGTCCGTGCTCTATCTCCCCAACATCGTCATCGGTGCACTCGCGGTGGCCACCGGTTCCACAGCCGGGTTCGGCGAGGCGTCGGTCAGCCTGTTCTCCACCACCGGAGGACCGCTACCACCGCTGCCGATCCTGGCCGTCCTCCCCGAAGGATCGGCCCAGACGATCTGGGTCGTCATGCTCGTCGTCCCTATCGGCGCCGGACTGCTGCTCGGCCGCGACTGCGCCATCCGCAGCGCCGACATCCAGGTTGCAGTGTCCTCGGTATGGGTCGTGGCGGCCGCGGCCGGAGCGCTCGCAGCACTGCTCGGCTACGCCGCGGGCGGAAACCTCGGCACGTTCGGAACAGTCGAAGTCACCGTCTGGAGCTTCGGGCTGTTGACGTTCGCTTGGCTGGCCGTCGTCGGTTCCGCCTCCGCAGCCTTCGTCGTGTGGCGTCGAGCAGAACCCGAGCCGACTCGCGACGATCCCGCTCCGACTCCGGTACCTGTGGCCGAGTTGGCGATCGAACCGGCCCCATCCGTGCCTGACCCGTCCGAGACCGCCCCGTCCGAATCGGAGGACGACGAACAGACCGAGGTGGTCGAGGATGTCGTCGAGGCGGAGGTCGTCGACGACGTCCCGGCCGAGATGCCAGCGGCCGAAGAACCGGACGCGATCGTCGAGGCTGCTACCGCCGAACCGCTGGATGCCGAGGTCGTTGCACCTCCAGGAGACCGGGACGGACCTGCCCGGTAGGGCTCGACGGCGCAGCGACTAGGCTTTCCGCTGGCTCGAACGATCCGCCTCGACAATTCAGGAGTAGTGCGCTGACTGCCTTGCGTGAGACACCCGCGCGGGTCGTCGTCCTCGCATCGGGGACCGGCTCGCTTCTGCAGTCGCTCATCTCCGCGACTGCTGCCGAGAGCTATCCCGCGCGCATCGTCGCCGTCGGAGTCGATCGAGAGTGCGACGCAGCCCGCCGTGCCGACGAGGCCGGAATGCCGATCTTTCGAGTCGGATTGAAGGACTACGCCGATCGAGCCCAGTGGGACATCGCGCTCACCGACGCCGTTCTGGCGCACGAGCCCGATCTCGTCGTCACCGCCGGTTTCATGAAGATCCTCGGCCCGCAATTTCTCGGGGCCTTCACCGGACGCATCGTCAACACTCACCCCGCGCTCCTGCCGTCGTTCCCCGGCGCACATGCCGTGCGGGACGCTCTCGACCACGGCGTCAAACTGACCGGTTCGACGGTTCATCTGGTCGATTCCGGCGTCGATACCGGGCCGATCCTGGCGCAGGAAGCCGTACCGGTTCTCGACGGCGACGACGAAGCTGCTCTGCACGAACGCATCAAGATTGTCGAGCGACGGTTGCTGGTCGACGTGATCGCAGCCGTGGCCACCACAGGTGTCACCTCCGATGGACGAAAGGCTCAGATAATCCGATGAGTGAACGTAAAGCAGTGCGCCGCGCGCTGGTCAGCGTCTACGACAAGACCGGACTGATCGAACTGGCGACCGGCTTGCACGGTGCGGGCGTCGCTCTCGTGTCCACCGGATCGACGGCGAGCAAGATCGCCGACGCCGGAATCCCGGTCACCAAGGTCGAGGATCTCACCGGATTCCCCGAGACCCTCGAAGGTCGCGTCAAGACGCTGCATCCTCGGGTGCATGCCGGCGTGCTCGCCGATACCCGTAAGCCCGAACACCTTTCGCAGCTCGAGGAACTGGGCATCGAGGCGTTCGAGCTCGTCGTGGTGAACCTGTACCCGTTCACCGAGACCGTCGCCAGCGGGGCGACGCCGGACGAATGCGTCGAACAGATCGACATCGGCGGACCGTCGATGGTGCGCGCCGCAGCCAAGAATCACCCCTCGGTTGCCGTGGTGGTCGACCCGGCCCGCTACGAGGACGTGCTCACGGCCGTCGCCGGTGGCGGATTCACCCTCGCCGAGCGGACTTCCCTTGCGGCACAGGCTTTTCAGCACACGGCCGCCTACGACGTCGCGGTGGCGTCGTGGATGAGCAATGTACTGACCCCCGATACCGAATCGTCGTTTCCGGAATGGATCGGCGGAACCTGGGATCGCTCGGCCGTGCTTCGCTACGGCGAGAACCCGCACCAGGCTGCGGCGCTCTACGTCGATCCTGCAAGCTCCGGCATCGCGCGGGCGGAGCAGCTGCACGGTAAAGAGATGTCGTACAACAACTTCACCGATTCCGATGCAGCGTGGCGGGCGGCGTTCGATCATGCCGACCCCACCGTCGCGATCATCAAGCATGCCAACCCGTGCGGTATCGCTGTCGGCAACGACATCGCCGAGGCGCACCGCAAGGCCCACGCGTGCGATCCGGTGAGTGCTTACGGCGGCGTCATCGCAGCCAACCGCGAGGTCACCGTCGAGATGGCCGAGCAGGTGGCCGAGATCTTCACCGAGGTCATCATCGCGCCGTCCTACGCCGACGGTGCTCTGGGAGTGCTGCAGCGCAAGAAGAACATTCGTGTGCTGCTGGCGGAGGCACCGTCCACCTCGGGCGTCGAACTCAAGCCGATCTCCGGCGGCGCACTGCTGCAGCAGCGCGACGTTCTCGACGCAGACGGCGACAATCCTGCCAACTGGACCCTCGCTGCCGGCGAGCCTGCCGACGAGCAGACCCTGAAGGATCTCGAATTCGCCTGGCGCGCAGGTAGGGCCGTGAAGTCCAACGCGATCCTACTCGCCCACGACGGTGCCTCGGTCGGCGTCGGAATGGGCCAGGTCAACCGCGTCGATGCCGCCCACCTCGCCGTTCAGCGAGCCGGGGATCGCGTCGTCGGCTCGGTGGCGTCCTCCGATGCCTTCTTCCCTTTCCCCGACGGTTTGCAGGTACTGATGACCGCAGGCGTCAAAGCCGTTGTGCAGCCGGGTGGTTCGGTACGCGACAACGAAGTGATCGCCGCGGCGCAGGATGCAGGCGTGACGCTGTATCTGACGGGATCGCGACACTTCGCGCACTAGTGCCTGACGCCGAGCTCGAAGTTATGGATGGATTTCCGGCGAAATCCGTCCATAACTTCGAGTTCGGCTAGACCTTTGCCCCGGCGGCACGCAGTTTGTCTCGAACTCTCGCCGCGACGCCCCATGGATCGGTGCGCAATTGCATCGCGCTGACTCGGATCACCGTCCAGCCCATTGCTTCGAGCAGGTGTTGACGCTCGATGTCCCAGGCCCGCTGCTTCTCGTCCGACCAGTGTTGTTCGCCGTCGTATTCGACCGCGACCTTCCACCGTGCCCAGCCGATGTCGATGCGGGCGAAAACTCTCCCATCCGGACCCACCACCTCGATCTGAGTTTGTGGGCGGGGTAGGCCTGCGTCCATGAGGGCCAGTCGGGTGCGTGTCTCCTGTGGTGATTCCGAACCCGCGTCGACCACAGCGAGCACGGCCCTGAGCTGAACGATGCCACGGGCACCTCGATGGTTCTCGGCAAGCCTGGCGATGTCGTGAACGCCGACTCCAGTGGCTCGGCAGAGTGCATCCAGTCGTGCCACGGCGGTTCCGAACGGCCTGCGTCGACCGAGGTCGTATGCAGTTCGCGCCGCTGTGGTGACTACCAAGCCGTCGATCGTCTCGATTTCTCCCGCTGGCAGCTCGTCGAAGCCGATGCGAAGGCCGCCCATCTTCTGGCGGTGTTCCGCCCAGATGAGCTCGGCATCGCTGTCGGCGGATATCCAGCCAGATCCGTGCACCGCCGCAGCGCTGATTCCTGAGACCACTGCCTTGCCTCGGGAGTACAACCACGCTGCTCTTGCCTTGGTAGGCGCATCCAGATCGCTGTTCGGGTCGATGTATACGTCGCGATAGATGCGACGAAAGTGCTGCCGGAGCTGTTGGCGCGTGACCAACCCGTTGGCCACCGCCTCGGATCCGACGAAAGGTGCGCTGTCCATGTACGCAGAGTGGCATCGGATTCGCGCGAAAAGTGGCCGAGCGCTGGCTGTGGATGAATTAAATAGTTGTCCACAGTTATGCCGCTGTGATCGATCTTGGGCCGAAGTGTGCATCGACCGCCGAACTCGAAGTTATGGACGAAATCCGCCCGATTTCTGTCCATAACTTCGAGCTCGGCGGAACGGGAACCCCGCTCTCGATGGCAGCTTTCGGCAAACGCTCGTAGCGTGGAGAAGTGACCTCTACCAAACCTGGCATCTCCACTCTCGGCGAACTCAAGGCATCCGAACATCGGCAGCGGTCGATCAAGGAAGAGTTGCGGGAAAATCTTCTGAAGGCATTGCGCGACGGCACAGATCCGTGGCCGGGGATCGTCGGATTCGGCTCGACGGTGTTGCCGCAGTTCGAGCGCGCGATTCTGGCCGGTCACGACGTGGTTCTGCTCGGCGAGCGCGGTCAGGGCAAGACGCGACTGCTGCGCACCCTGAATTTGTTGCTCGACGAGTGGGTGCCGGTGATCGCCGGAGCCGAACTGGGCGAGCATCCATACGAGCCGATCACTCCCGCCAGCATCAGGAAGGTGAAGGAACTCGGCGACGACCTTCCCGTCGAGTGGCGGCATCGCAGCGAGCGGTACGCCGAGAAGCTCGCGACCCCGGATACCTCGGTGGCCGACCTCGTCGGCGACGTCGATCCGGTGAAGGTGGCCGAGGGCCGCAGCCTCGGCGACCCGGAAACCATTCACTTCGGCCTGGTCCCGCGTAGCCACCGCGGCATCGTGGCGATCAACGAGCTCCCCGACCTTGCCGAGCGCATCCAGGTGTCGTTGCTCAACGTCATGGAGGAGCGCGACATCCAGGTGCGCGGCTACACGCTGCGCCTGCCCCTCGACGTCATGTTGGTCGCGAGCGCGAACCCGGAGGACTACACCAACCGCGGACGCATCATCACCCCGCTCAAGGACCGCTTCGGAGCCGAGATCAGGACTCACTACCCCCTCGAACTCGACGCCGAGGTAGCCGTCATCGATCAGGAAGCGGAGCTGCAGGCCGCAGTCCCGACCTACCTGCTCGAGGTGTTGGCCCGATTCACCCGACTGCTGCGCGAGTCGCCGTCGGTGGACCAGCGCTCCGGCGTTTCCGCCCGATTCGCGATCGCCGCAGCCGAAACCATCGCTGCCGCAGCCGTTCACCGAGCCGCAATCCTGGGGGAGGCCGAGCCCGTGGCCCGGCCGGTGGATCTCGGCACCATCATCGAGGTGCTGCGCGGCAAGGTCGAATTCGAATCCGGCGAAGAAGGCCGCGAAATCGAGGTGCTCGAACACATGCTGCGCCGCGCGACCGCCGATACCGTCCGAGCACACCTCGGCGGCATCAACCTCGCCGCTCTGGTGACGGCAGTGGAGACCGGCGAACCGATCGTCACCGGCGACCGCATCACCGCCAAGGCGCTGCTCGACGAGCTGCCCGACGTCGAGGTCATCGGCGACATCCACGAGCGGCTCAACGCCACCTCGGACGGGGAGAAGGCGGCCGCCGTGGAACTTGCCCTCGAGGGCCTCTACCTCGCGCGTCGCATCTCCAAGGATCCCGACGACGACGGTCAGACGGTGTACAGCTGATGCGTCGCTCCAGATACGGGCGGTATCACGACGGTCCGGATCCCCTTGCGCCACCGGTGGATCTGCGCGAGGCGCTCGACGCGATCGGCGAGGACGTGCTCGAGGGCGCGTCACCGCGTCGGGCATTGCAGGAGATGCTGCGTCGCGGGACGAAGAACATGCGCGGGCTCGACGACCTGGCCGCGCAGGCCGCGAAGCGTCGTCGAGATCTGTTGAAGAAGAACAACCTCGACGGCACGCTGCAGGAAGTACGTGAGCTGCTGGACAAGGCAGTACTCGAGGAGCGCAAGGCGTTGGCGCGTGCTCTCGACGACGATGCTCGCTTCCAAGAGATGCAGATCGGCGATCTGTCTCCGTCCACTGCCCAAGCGGTGCAGGAACTTTCGGACTACGACTGGCGTTCGTCCGAGGGTCGCGAGAACTACGAGAAGATCAAGGATCTGCTCGGACGCGAAATGCTCGATCAGCGTTTCGCGGGCATGAAGCAAGCTCTCGAAGGTGCCACCGAGGAGGACCGTCAGGCCATCAGCGACATGCTGAAGGACCTCAACGAATTGCTCGACGCCCACAACAAGGGCGAGGACACCGACGAGCAGTTCGAGAAGTTCATGGACAAGCACGGTCAGCATTTTCCGGAGAACCCCGAGAATGTCGGCGAGTTGTTGGACTCGCTCGCCCAGCGGGCGGCAGCGGCGCAGCGGTTGCGCAACTCTCTGACGCCCGAGCAGCGGGCCGAGCTCGATGCGTTGGCTCAGCAGGCCTTCGGCGACTCGAATCTGCTGAACCAGCTTGATCAACTCGATCAGAATCTCCAGCAGGCCCGGCCCGGTGAGGATTGGGACGGCTCGCAGAACTTCCGCGGCGAGAACGGTATGGGACTCGGCGACGGTACCGGCGCGCTCCAGGACATCGCCGACCTCGAGAACCTGGGAAATCAGCTCTCGCAGCAGTACAACGGTGCCGCACTGGACGACATCGATGCCGACGCCCTGCTGAAGCAACTCGGGCCCGAGGCGGCGGCCGATGCCAGAATGCTCGCCGAACTCGAAAAAGCGCTGCAGCAGCAGGGTTTCATGGACAAGGGTGCCGACGGGCAATGGCGTCTGTCACCCAAAGCGATGCGTCAGCTGGGGCAGTCCGCGCTGAAGGATGTCGCAGGAAAGCTGTCTCGACGCGGCGGCGAGCGGGACACTCGCAAGGCGGGTGCTATGGGCGAGCCGACGGGAGCATCGCGGGCGTGGGAGTTCGGCGATACCGAACCGTGGGACGTGACCCGTACGGTCAACAATGCGGTACTGCGTTCAGCGGCAACAGGATCGGGCTTTCCGGTGCAGCTGCAGGTGACCGATGTGGAGATCAGCGAGACCGAGACCAGAACGCAGGCCGCGGTTGCATTGTTGGTCGATACGTCGTTCTCGATGGTGATGGACGGCCGCTGGGTGCCGATGAAGCGCACGGCACTGGCTCTCAACCATCTGGTCAGCACCAGGTTCCGAGGGGACGATCTGCAGCTGATCGGATTCGGCAGGCACGCACAGACATTGACGGCGTTGGAGCTGGCGGGATTGGACGGTGCCTACGATCAGGGCACCAACCTGCACCACGCACTGATGCTGGCAGTACGTCACCTGCGGCGTCATCCCAACGCACAGCCGGTGGTGTTGATCGTGACCGACGGTGAGCCGACTGCTCATCTCGAGCCGGACGGCCATGCGTATTTCGACTATCCGCCGTCGTCGAAGACTCTGGGATTGACTGTGCGGGAGCTCGATACCGTCGCGAAACTCGGTGCGCAGGTGACGATCTTCCGGCTCGGTGACGATCCCGGCCTGGCCAGAGTTGTCGACAAGATGGCCGAACGAGTGGGTGGACGGGTCATCGCGCCGGATCTCGACGGATTGGGTGCGGCAGTGGTGACCGACTACCTCAAGCGTCGGCGATCCTAGGTTTGTCGGGGTCCTTGATCTCGACCGACACCCCACCCCAGAACGCGAAGCCGGTGACGACCACGCGCGGTGCGCCGGGGTGGGCCGCGCTGACGTGCTCGAATCCGCCCATGATCCCCATGCCGCGGACCTCGACGCTCACTCCGGGTGGCACGGTGACTTCGATGCCGCCCATGATGGCCACGCAGTTGATGGTGGTTTCCTCGGCGGAGAACGATGCACGGCGTAGGTCGAGTTCGATGCCACCCCAGAAGGCGAACGCGTCGATGCGCGCCGCCGCGGTCCACTCTCCTTTACGCATCGCACCGCTCGTGATGGCGATCACGCGGTCGTTCGCGGAGCCACCTGATGGTGCACGTGCGGGAGGCGGAGACAGGACCAGGTCCCCGGTCAGTACGTCGAGTTCGCCGTAGGTCTTCGCCCGGTACACCGCTGCCGTGCGTTCGTCGTACTCGGTGACGGTGAGTTGGCCGTTCGCGAAGGCGTCGCTCAGCAGCTGCGCGACCAGATTCCGGTCCGCATCGGCCGCGCGAATCCGGCTTCGATCTCGGTCTGGCAGATGATCGCTCACCGCCCGGACCCTACCTGCGTGAGGGTCAGGCCGCATTCAGGATGGTGCGGCTCCCGAGGGGAGAGGCCAATGTCATCTGCATGGTGGCGTAGACGGCCACCATGATGCAGGACTTGTCGGCGGCGTCGGGCTTGGTCCCGGTACGCAGTTCGATGGTGACGGTGGTGTCGGTCTCGGTCACCGACGCGTCGGCTCCGTAGCACTCGGGAGTGCCGGTGACGAAGTGGACCGCGATGGTGTTGGGGGAGACCTGGCTCCACGACTCGAACGGAGTGGTGGTGGCGCGGATCAGATCGGGGGTGGGCTCGAACATCGTGCCGACGTCGCCGACGGGCACTTCGTGAGGAACCGGAGGTGCGCTGGGTTGCTGAGCGAGACCGACCGGTGTGGTGGATCCGACCGTCGGCGTCGTCTCGTCGTCGCTGCCGGAGGCGGTGCTGCAGCCGACCAGCAGCAGGCACAACATCACTCCTGCAGCGAGAAACCTCATGAAACCAAACTAGCGCTGTGAGCTGAGGAGAACCTTTGTGTTCGGCTCATGCGAGGAAGAGTGTCACGAGCGCGATGACGGGGATCGAGACGAGCGTGGTCACGAACGCAGTGTCTCGGGCGAGTACCACCCCGCGCTGGTAGCGGCTGGCGAAGACGAACACGTTCTGTGCGGTCGGCAGCGCCGAGACGACGACGATGGCGAACAGATCGTGCCCGTCCAGACCGAACACGAACCGGGCCATGAGGTAGCCGAGCAGGGGTTGCAGTGCCATCTTGAACACCGTGGCCAGCGCTACGTCCCGTCGTGGACTGATGCCCTTCTGCAGCACTCGGGCACCGTAGAGAGACAGGCCGAAGGCGAGCAACGCGCCGGGGACGGACGCGTTCCCGACGAGCTGGAACGGCTGCATCAACGCCTCGGGCAGCTCGAAGCCGGTGATGGACAGAACCAGTCCTGCAGCGCCGGCCAGCACGATCGGATTCCGGAACGGTGTGGTGACGGTCTTGAGCACCGAGACCTTCTCTATCTCCGTCGAGACGTCGAGAATCGTCACCGCGATCGGGGTGTAGACCATGATCTGGAACAGCAGCAGGGGAGCGACGAAGTTCGCGTCGCCGAGCACGAAGACGGCAATCGGGATACCCAGGTTGGCGGCGTTGACGTACGAACTCGCAAGTGCGCCGACGGTCGCGTCGGGCACGGTTCGTTTCAGAGCCAGCTTGGCTATGACGAAATAGACGGCGCCGACGAGCAGTGCCGTGGTGCCGGCTACGGCCAGTACAGGCGACAGAATGACCGACAGATCCGAGTTCGCCAGCGTGACGAACAGCAGCGCGGGCGTCGCGACGAAGAACACGAGTCGGCTCAGTACGAACTGGCCGTGTTCGCCGAGCACTTTCAGGTGGGCGAGCAGGTAACCCAGTGCGATGACGACGAAGATGACGGTGAAGCCCTCGAGGACGCCGGACATCTACGGACTGCTCATCTCTGGATCGGGAACGACAGAGAGGCCACGTAGCCGATGGCTACGTGGCCTCTCTGAACGAAAGTTTGGATCAGCGGCTGGTGAACGGCAGCAATGCCATCTCACGAGCGTTCTTCACTGCAACAGCGACCTGGCGCTGCTGCTGCGGGGTGAGCCCGGTGACCCGACGGCTGCGGATCTTGCCGCGGTCCGAGATGAACTGACGAAGGAGGTTGATGTCCTTGTAGTCCACCGTGGTGACCTTGGCGGCGTTCAACGGGTTCTTCTTCGGTCGACGGCCTGCCTCTGCGCGGACCTTCTTCGACGGTGCTCTCTTGACTGCCATCTGAAACCTTTTCCCTTTACCAGCTCGACTTGTGGACGCCTGGCAGCTCCCCACGGTGAGCCATCTCGCGCATTTTCACGCGGGACAGCCCGAATTTCCGTAGATAACCGCGCGGACGTCCATCCGCAGCGTCACGATTGCGTAATCGTACCGGACTCGAATCGCGCGGCAGACGCTGCAGTGCTGCTTGGGCCTGTGCGCGCTCGGAGTCGCTGCTCGAGGGCCTGCGGATGGTCTCCTTGAGCTCGGCGCGACGGGTTGCCCACCGGGCGACGACGACCTTGCGCTGTTCGTTCTTGGCGATCTTCGACTTCTTCGCCACGGCTACCGCTCCTCTCGGAAATCGACGTGCTTGCGCACGACCGGGTCGTACTTCTTCATCACCAGTCGATCGGGATCGTTGCGACGGTTCTTGCGAGTGACGTAGGTGTAGCCGGTCCCCGCGGTCGACTTCAGCTTGACGATCGGACGGACGTCCGTGCTCTTGCCCATCAGATCTTCTCCCCACGTGCGCGGATCTTGGCGACGACGGCATCGATGCCGTCGCGGTCGATGGTCTTGATGCCCTTGGCCGAGAGCGTGAGAGTGACGCGTCGGCCGAGGCTGGGTGCGTAGTACGTCTTGCGTTGGATGTTGGGGTCCCACCTACGGCTGGTTCGCACGTGGGAGTGCGAGACGGATTTTCCGAAGCCGGGGGTGCGGCCGGTGACTTGGCAGTGCGCGGACACGAGCACTCCTTTCTTTCCATTATGACAATCGTTTTCGACAAAGCGTGATCTCGAATGTAGCGTGCATCCTCAGAGAATGACAATCGTTGTCGAGAAGAAGGGTGCTCGTGAACAACTCACCGGACGATCGAACCCCGATGGTCCTCGTCTCCGGCTGGACCGGAGCCATGGACGCAGTCGTGACATCGCTGCTCGCGCCGGGGACAGTAGCGGTCCGCCACGATCTGAGCCGCGTCGCCGAAGGTGTCGTGCGTCGCACACTCTCCGTACTGGGGGAGAACCCGCGCGAGACCATTCTGGAGCTGGCGCACGGATGCGTCTCGTGCACGCTTCGGGAGGATCTGCTGCCGCTGCTGCGCGCACTGTCCGCTCGCAGCAACGTCGATCGCATCGTGCTCGCCATGGACCCCGCGCTCGAGCCCGAGGCGCTGTGCTGGGCCGTGGACAACGTCGTCGTGGCGGGTGTCGTCGGGCAGATCGACGGCCCGGCCTCGCGTGACGTCCGCATCGAGGCAGTAGTCGACTGCCTCGATGCCGCAACCTGGCTGGCCGACGCCACCGGCGACGACGCCATGGCCGACCGAGGGATCGTCGCCAGTGGGGACGACGACCGAACCGTCGCGCAGTTGGTGGTGGGGCAGGTCGACTACGCCGATGCGCTCGTCGTCACCGCGGGCCCGGACGTCGACGCGTGGGAGCGGGCCCGGCTTGCTGCCGTCCTCGCGCGGCTGGCACCGAATGCGCCCGTCGTCTGGGTGTCCCGGGACGCAATGGTCGACGCCCCAGCGCTTCTCGCGTCCGTGCCCGCCGATGCCCGTCGCGGCGCGATCACCGACGCGCATTCGCCACTGCTGCGCGGTCAGCCGCCGCTGGCCGTCGACTGCGGCGTCACCCTGGTCGAGTTCACCGCAACGCGGCCGTTCCATCCCGAGCGATTGCACGAGGCCATCGACGTGCTGCTCGACGGCGTCGTGACCGCACGAGGGCGGGCGTGGGTCGCCACTCAGCCCGACGAAGCGCTGTGGATCGAATCGGCAGGCGGCGGTCTTCGTGTTGCGAGCGCCGAAAAGTGGCTTGCCGCAATGGAACCGGAGCAACAGGACCGCGTCGACGCCACCCGTCGGGCAATGGCGGCGCTGCGATGGGACGAGACGTTCGGCGACCGTGACACCTCTCTGGTGGTCCTCGTGCACGAGGCCGACCCCACCGAGATCGACCGAACCCTGCAGTGGGCGTTGGTATCCGACGACGAGATGACGGACCCCTCGGCGTGGTCCGGCTGGACCGATCCGTTCGGCCAGTGGCACGAAGACCCCTGCGACAGCAGTGAATCCCCGTACGCAGAACAATCACGAGAGGCTACAGAATGAAACCAGGCATCCACCCCGACTACCACCCGGTCGTGTTCCAGGATTCGAGCACCGGTAACAGGTTTCTCACCAGGTCCACCGTCACGTCCGCGCGCGAGACCGAATGGGAAGACGGCAACACCTACCCGCTGATCGTCGTCGACGTCTCGTCCGAATCGCACCCCTTCTGGACCGGAGCCGCCCGCGTGATGGACACGCAGGGACGCGTCGAGAAATTCGAGAAGCGTTACGGTCGACGAAGCCGAAAGGACGCCTGAATCATGGCTGTTCCGAAGAGAAAGATGTCGCGCTCGAACACCAGGAGCCGTCGTGCGCAGTGGAAAGCCGTTGCTCCCGATCTGGTGACCGTGCGGTTCCAAGGTCGAGAGTTCCGAGTGCCACGGAGATTGGTCAAAGCAGTACAGACCGGGGTGTACGACCCGAGCTGACCCTCCACGGGTCTATCTTCACTTTCATGAACGACGGACCCAGTGCGCGAGATGTGAAGCGGTGGCGGCAGTATCTCGCCGACGAGCGGGCCGAGGCTGCCGTCTATCGCGATCTGGCAGGTCGACGCGTCGGCGAGGAACGCGAGATATTGCTCGCACTCGCCGATGCAGAGGGCCGCCACGAGCAGCATTGGCGAAACCTGCTGGGCGAGCGGGTCGGCATGCCGCTCAAGGGCGACATCCGCACCCGCATCCTCGGTGTGCTGGCGCGTCGGTTCGGGTCGGTGTTCGTGCTCGCATTGGCGCAGCGCGCCGAAACGCGCTCTCCGTATGCCACCGACTCCGATGCCACCGACGCCATGACGGCCGACGAGCAGATCCATGCCGAGGTGATCAGGGCGCTGGCAGCTCGCGGTCGCAATCGACTGTCCGGCACGTTCCGGGCCGCAGTGTTCGGTGCCAACGACGGCTTGGTGAGCAACCTGGCTCTGGTGCTCGGTATCAGCGGATCCGGTGTGTCCAATCAGATCGTTCTCGTCACAGGACTGGCAGGACTGCTCGCCGGCGCGCTGTCGATGGGCGCGGGCGAGTACGTCTCGGTCCGCTCGCAACGGGAACTGCTCGAGGCGTCGTCCCCGGACAGTGCCGCGCGCGATGCCGTCCAACACCTCGACGTCGACGCCAACGAACTGGCGCTGGTCTACCGGGCGCGGGGCATGACCCACGAGGAAGCCGACGCCAAAGCCGCCGAAGTGCTGCGAGTACTACCTGCCGACGAGATGGCCCCCGACGTCGATCAGCACGAGTCCATCGGAACCGGCCTCGGTGCCGCCGCGGCCAGTTTCTGCTTCTTCGCCTCCGGTGCGGTCATCCCGGTGCTGCCGTATCTGTTCGGCCTCGAAGGCTATGTGGCACTTGCCGTTGCCGCCGTCCTCGTCGGAATCGCATTGATCTGTACCGGCTTGGTGGTGGGACTGCTCAGCGGCGGGCCACCGGTCAAACGTGCACTGCGACAGTTGGCCATCGGCTACGGCGCGGCTGGGGCGACGTATCTACTGGGACTCGCATTCGGTGGGGGAGTGTAGGTCCCGGCGATGTGGGCAGGTTTGCACACTATCGGGCCTCAGCGACGGGATCCCGTCCGCGCATGGCACTTCTGTGCATTCAGTCCCACTACGTTTCGAATAATTCGCTCGCGTGGGCATGGTTTCGCTCGATAGGGTCCTCGTCATGCGCGCAACCGTTCTGTCTGGTGCCGCTCTCGACACGAGGGCAGGTACGGGCCTTGTGCTGCGCGCGTATTCACCGGAGGGATGCGCCGCTCTCTGCGGTAAACAAGCTCCGCTCGTGAATCGACCCATCGAATAGCGCCCTCTTGTGCAAGGGGGCAGAAAGGAAACATCATGCCCCCGAACAAGGTGGGCTTGCGTTTGCTCAATTGGGCTTCACAGCTCGAAGACAAGACTCTCGAGCAGGCCCGTGAAACAGCGTCGATGCCGTTCGTGCATCCGCACGTCGCGCTGATGCCCGACGCCCACAGCGGTATGGGAAGCGCCGTAGGAACAGTGATTCCTACGCTGGGTGCTGTCATTCCGGCCGCCGTCGGTGTCGATATCGGCTGCGGAATGATCGGTGTCCGAACGGAATTCATACTCGACGACGTCGATGGCCGTAATCTTACGGACCTGCGACTCGCCATCGAGGCAAGCATCCCTCTCTCGCCCGGCAACTACAACGTCGGCGTCGACCGGTGGGATTTCACCGCGCCAAAGTTGCTCGAACTCGAGGAGTTGGCGGCCAAGGACGGTGTCGAGCTGAACCACTCACCGCAGTGGCGTGAGCAGCTCGGTTCGTTGGGCGGCGGCAACCACTTCATCGAGCTGTGCCTCGACGAAACCGATCGGGTGTGGCTGTTTCTGCACAGTGGGTCGAGGGGCGTCGGCAACAAGATCGCCAAGAAGCACATCGCGGTCGCACAGCGTCTGTGTGCGCAGTGGTGGATCGCGTTGCCCAACAAGGACTTGGCGTATCTGCCCGAGAGCTCACCCGAATTCGGGAAGTACATCCGAGACCTGAAGTGGGCGCAGCGGTTCGCGTACCTGAACCGTGCCGAGATGATGGACCGGTTCGGTGCGGTGTTCGCCGAGTGGATGGGAACCGACGACCATCGCGAGGTCGAGCGGATCAATTGCCATCACAACTACACGGTGAAGGAAACGCACGCGCACAAGGACGTGTGGCTCACCCGTAAAGGTGCAGTGGACGCACACGAGGGTGTCAAGGCGATCATTCCGGGCTCGATGGGAACGCGCTCGTACGTGGTCGTCGGTAAGGGCTCGCGGGCCGGCCTTCGCTCGGCTCCTCACGGTGCCGGTCGGCAGTTCTCGCGGACCGAGGCCAGGAAGCGGTTCACCCACGAGAACCTGCAGGAGCGGATGAAGGGGATCGAGTTTCGCGACAGTGCCGACTTCATCGACGAGATTCCCGACGCCTACAAGTCGATCGATGTCGTGATGGAGGACGCCCGCGACCTGGTGAGCATCGAGCACGAACTGAGGCAGATCCTCAACGTCAAGGGGACCTGAGTTCAGCTCCCGTCGTGCGTGGAATTTCGTAGTAGGTCACGAGTTTCCATGCACGACGGGATTGTCCTCGTTCGTCCCGTTGTGCATCGGTGTTCTCGTGCTGTTCACTCAAGTGCTTCGCTTGGTTAACGGATAGAGCGGGCGTCACCGCCACGATCGAGTCATGACGCTCAATCCCGCAGGCGAGACCGTCGCAACCGGCATCCCGGGCACGCTCGCCGAGAACATGACCATGGCCGAGCAACACGATTGGCATCGGTCGTTCCTGCGGCGACACCCCGTCAGTCGCCGAAACTTCCTGGTGGGAGCGGCCGCGACGGCCGCCGCGGTAGGCGTCGGGAATTCGGTGTTCGCACGCACCGCCTATGCGCAGGACGCTCCGCTGGCCGTGGCCGGACGGCACATGGGATTCGGAAACGACCCGGCGACGCAGCTGCGGTTCTCGGCTCAGCTCTCACGCAATCCCGGGCTGACCGGCGTCTTTCTCGACCACGGCCCCACGCCGGCGCTGGGCGCGACGACGTCGGCCGAGGTGCGCAACCTGATCAGTCAGGTGCCGCAGACCGACGGCGGAATTCTGTCGGCAGAGCAGTACTACGTGCACGTACCCGTCGACAATCTGACGCCGAAGTTGCCGCACTACTACCGCTGGCGCACCGCCGACGGCTTCGTGAGCGACATTCGCAGCGCATCCCCGGCGCTGCCGTCGGGCCGCATCGCACCGTTCAGGTTCACGATGATGGGCGATCAGGGCGTCGACGAAACGCCCTCGCAACCAGAAGGTCTGGTGGCCGGCGACTACGACGACCAGTATTACAAAGCGGACAACGAACCGTCGGTCAAGCACGCGCGCAACATCAATCGACAGATCGAGGCCTCGCACCCGGACTTCCACATCCTCGCCGGTGACATCGCGTACGCCGACCCGTCCGGTGCTGGTCTGCCGCCGCAGTTCGCGAAGCACGGACAGACGCCGCCGAAGGGATTCGACAAATTCAACCCGTTCGTCTGGGACGGCTATTTCCAGGCGATCGAAGCCAGTGCGTCGACCGCGCCGTGGTTGTTCGCCACCGGAAATCATGACATGGAAGCGCTGTACAGCCCCAACGGATACGGCGGCCATGCGGCGCGTCTGGATCAGCCGAGCAACGGCCCGAAGGGCTGCCCGTCGGCGTACTCGTTCGTCTACGGCAACACCGCGGTGCTCTCGCTCGACGCGAACGACGTCAGCTACGAGATCAAAGCCAATACCGGGTACAGCGGTGGGGCCCAGAACACCTGGGTGGAGCAGACATTGGCGAAGTACCGTGCCGATCCGAACATCGACTTCATCGTCTGCTTCTTCCATCACTGCGCGTACTCGACCACGTCGACGCATGCGAGCGACGGCGGCGTGCGCGACGCATGGGTTGCGTTGTTCGACAGGTACGAGGTGGATGTGGTGCTCCAGGCTCACAACCACGTCTTCGAACGCACCGATCCCATTCGCGGCAACCGTGCGACGCGGGTCGCCGGTGACAACGCAATGGTCGACGGAAAGACCGACGGCACCGTGTATTACACCGTCGGCGGTGGTGGTCGTCCCCGCTACACGTTCCAGGACGGCGAGGGCGTGAGCTACCGCGGCAACGAGTTGCCCGACACCGCAGTTCCCAACAGCTACGTCTGGGCACCGGACGGCACGAAGTCGGCCGAATCCATCACCTGGTCGAGGGTGCGATTCCTGAACTACTCGTTCGTCAGAGTCGATGTGGTGCCGGGCATTCCGGGCATCACGGCCAGCAGAATGACGATCGGTGCCATCGACGAATACGGCAACGAGTTCGACAGGTTGACCTTCACCCGCGACATCCCGATCGGCCCAAGGTTCGGTTCGTCCTGACACCCTTGTGAGTGAAACTTCGACCCCTGCTACGAAGTTTCACTCACATGCGGCGGAGCCGCACTACAACCACTTCTGACGCTTGAACACCACGAACAGTGCAGTCGAGCAGATCGCCATGGCGAGCAGTGCCATCGGGTAGCCGAGTTGCCACTTCAATTCCGGCATGTCGTCGAAGTTCATGCCGTAGATGGCGGCAATCAGCGAGGGTGCGAAAAGAATTGCACCCCATGACGAGATGCGTTTGACCTGTTCGTTCTGCTCCAGGCTGGCCTCGGTCATGTTGCGCATCTCTTCGTTCTGCTGCTGCGCGACGATGGTCGAGTGCACGGTCAACGCATTCTGCAGGTTGGATCGGAAGGACTCGATGCGGTCGGAGACGCGGATCGCGTGATCGTGCACGTCGCGCAGGTATCGCTGCAGTTCCACGTCCACGTTGTACTTGTCCGATCCTCGCTTGAGCGATTCGATCATTTCGACGAGTGGCTTTGCTGCACGGTCGAATTCGGACACTTCACGGAGAAGCGAATAGATTCGACGCGAGACCGAGGGGTCGCCGGTGAACAGCTGATCCTCGATCTCGTCGATGTCGTTCTGCAGTCCGGTCACCACCGGGACGTACTCGTCGACCACTTGATCGAGGATGCCGTAAAGGATCGCCTCGGGTCCGAGTTCGATCAGTTCGGGAGATCCTTCGAGGCGCTTTCGCACCATCGCCAGGTCGGGGGATTCGGCGTGGCGAATGGTGACGACGAAATCTGGACCGAGAAAGATGTGCAATTCGCCGAATTCGACCTTTTCGGTCTCGTCGACGTATCGCGCGGGCCGGAGAACGACGAACAGCTGTTCGGCGTACCGTTCCAGTTTCGGCCGCTGGTGGGCTGCGATGGCGTCCTCGACGGCGAGCCGGTGCAGGCCGAACTCGTCTGCCACAGCCATGATTTCGGCGACCTCAGGTCGGTACAACCCGATCCATGCCATTCCGTGCCGCTCGCGCATGACCTCGAAGGTGATATCGAGGCTCTCGGGATTGGCAGTGCGTTTTCCGTTCACGTAGACGGCGTTGTCGATGATCGGCACTTGTTCGTTCACCTCGGTTCTGCGAATTCTGCTGCACACCGAGACTATCGCTTGCAACCACAACGCGGACAGTCCCGCCGCCGGTTACGACGGGACGGTGCGGGCGAGCTAGTCGCGTCCGACGATCACCAGGATGGACGCGTTTTCGTTGACCTTGGCCCCTGCTTGAAAGCTGGTTCCGAGGACGATGGCGTCGGGTCGGTCATAGTTGACACTCACGTTGGTGAAACCGGCATCCGAGAGTGCCTCCAAGGCTGCGCTTTCGGAGCTGCCGGCCACATCGGGGATCGTGGCCCGATCCGTGGAGGCTTGGGCGACCGCGCCGCCACCGAGTGCAAGTGCTCCCGCCGCTGCGACTGTGGCGATGGTTTTCTTGAATCCGATACGCATGAGGTGCTCCTGGGGGTTGACATCGGTTACAACTCGAAGCTGCTCGCCGATGCTGGGGCAGGCCTCGGATGTTACTGTCAGATTCCTGTCAGCGCCGTGACATGCTGGTCCGATGCTTCTCGACGTGCTCGGATTGATCGGTATCGCGGCCTTCGCGGCCTCCGGTGCGTTGATCGGAGTACATCGCCGGTTGGATCTGTTCGGGGTGTGCGTCGTCGGAATCACGACGGGTATCGGCGGTGGCATCATTCGCGATCTGCTGCTCGGCATCCACCCGCCGACGTCCCTGGACACGTGGCCGAACCTCACCGTCGGCTTCCTGGCCTCGTTGGTCGTGTTCGTCGCGCATCGGCAGATGGGCAAGGTGCGACGCGGAGTTCTGGTGCTCGACGCGTTCGGGATGGGCCTGTTCGCATCGACCGGCGCGACCATTGCCTTGGCTTCGGGCGGTAGCGCGTTGGCCGGAGCTCTCATCGGCACGACGACGGCCGTGGCGGGCGGCGTGATCCGAGACGTTCTGGTCAACGAAGTTCCGCTGCTGCTGCACCGCGACCTCTATGCGCTGCCGGCTCTGCTCGGTGCGTCGGCCGTCGTGTTGGCCGACGCTGTGAGTCTGCCGGAGAACGTCGGTCTGATCGTGGGAACACTGCTTGCGACGGGGTTGCGTCTGCTCGCGCTGTGGCGAAAGTGGAACCTCCCGCTGGCCAAGCACCTACCCACTCCGTAGCCGGATTGGGCACCCCTCTCAGACATATCTCAGTCGACCAGGACAAACTGTACGGATGCGGATATTGGTGGTCGACGACGATCGAGCAGTGCGTGAGTCGCTGCGCAGGTCGCTGACGTTCAACGGGTACACCGTGGACCTGGCGGTCGACGGTCTCGACGCGCTCGAGCAGGTTGCGGCGGCGCGTCCCGACGCTCTGGTGCTCGACGTGATGATGCCTCGGCTCGACGGCCTCGAGGTGTGTCGTCGGTTGCGCAGTGTCGGCGACGACCTGCCGATTCTAGTGTTGACGGCCCGGGACTCTGTGTCCGAGCGCGTCGCCGGCCTCGATGCCGGTGCCGACGACTACCTGCCCAAGCCGTTCGCGCTCGAGGAGCTGTTGGCTCGACTGCGTGCACTGCTTCGGCGTACCGCGATGGAAGCGGGCATCGACTCGGAGACCATGACGTTCGCGGACCTGTCGTTGGACCCGGTCACCCGTGAGGTCTCGCGCGCCGAACGCTCGATCAGCCTCACCCGGACCGAGTTCTCGTTGCTCGAGATGCTGATGACCAATCCGCGACGAGTGCTCACCAGGAGCCGCATCCTCGAGGAAGTGTGGGGTTACGACTTCCCGACGTCGGGCAACGCCCTCGAGGTGTACGTCGGTTACCTGCGGCGCAAGACCGAGGCGGAGGGGGAGTCGCGGCTGATCCACACCGTTCGCGGTGTGGGTTACGTCCTGCGCGAGACGCCTCCGTGATGGTCGCTTCGTTCGGGCGCAAGTCGACCGACGGTGTCGGCTCGTCGCCGACGGGGATGCGACCACCGATGCCCCTGACACGGTCGGTGTCGCTGCGGTGGCGGGTGACGTTGCTCGCGGCCTCCGTCGTCGCAATTGCGGTGGCTGTCATGGCCATTGCCGCGTACACGGTTGTCTCGCGGGCGCTGTACGGCGATGTGGACACTCAGTTGCGTTCTCGCGCAACCGCGTTGGCGGAGTCGACTCTGGTGTCCTACGACCCGCGCTTCGTTGCCGGAGCCACGCTGTACAGCACCGATGTGAGTGTGGCCCTGATCTACCCGGACATGTCCAGCTACAACCCGCCCGGGCCCAAGGTGCCGATCGGCGATGCCGAACTCGCTGTCGTGAGCGGACAACAGGAATCGTCTCTGCGCACACTCGACGATCAGCGGGTGCTCGCGCTACGCACCAAGGACGGCAGCACTCTCGTCGTCGCACAGAGACTGCTGCCGACCGGACAAGTACTCGACCGTCTGGCGTGGGTGCTGTTGATCGTCGGTGCGTGCGGAGTGGTGCTGGCTGCTGGAGCAGGTATGGCCGTGGGCCGCACTGGTTTACGTCCGATCGCCCGGTTGACGGCTGCCGCCGAACGAGTGGCGCGCACCGACGATCTGACGCCGATTCCGGTGACCGGTGACGACGAATTGGCGCGTCTGACAGAGAGTTTCAACACGATGCTCCGCGCGCTCGCCGAATCTCGAGGCAGGCAGAGCAGATTGGTCGCCGACGCCGGCCACGAACTGCGGACTCCGTTGACCTCGCTGCGGACCAACATGGAGTTGCTGATCGCGGCCGGACGCCCCGGAGCCCCGTCCATCCCGGACGAGGACATGGCCGAGCTCCGAACCGACGTGGTCGCGCAGATCCAGGAATTGTCCACCCTGGTGGGTGATCTGGTCGATCTGGCGCGCGAGGATGCGCCGGAGACGGTGTTCGAGCGAGTCGACCTGGCCGATGCCGTCGAACGCAGTCTCGAGCGAGCACGCCGCCGTCGCAACGAGATCGACTTCGATGCGACGCTGATGCCGTGGTTCGTCTACGGCGATCAAGCGGGCCTGTCGAGGGCCGTGCTGAACGTGCTCGACAATGCGGCGAAGTGGAGCCCGAGCGGCGGTGAGGTGCGAATCGCCATGCGGCAGATCGGCGATGGTCTGCTCGAGTTGACGGTGGACGACGCAGGACCGGGCATTCCCGAGGAAGATCGCGAGTTGGTGTTCGAGCGCTTCTATCGCTCCACGGCATCACGCTCCATGCCCGGAAGTGGCCTGGGCCTTGCCATCGTGCGACAGGTGGTCGTCAAGCACGGTGGCACCATCGGGGTCGAGGTGTCCGAGCGCGGCGGTGCCCTCATTCGAATCGTGTTGCCCGGTGAGGGTGCTCCTGATCCCACGACACTCTCGGCAAACTGATAGCCGGATCTCAGCGACCTCTCAGTACCGCCCTGCACAGTGAGTAGCAAGAAGGCGGGCGGACCTCTACGACGAGGTCTCTACTGAAGGAAGCAACAACGATGAGCGACGACCGTAACGAATCCGAACAGACCGGACAGGGTGCCGGTGGCGAGCAGCATCCGGCGGACCGGGCTTCGCGCGGCGACGAGCAGAGCTACCCCACCCAGCAGCACCCGACCCAGCAGCACCCGCCTCAGCAGGTAAACCCCCAGCACGCCGGCTCGCAACCCCCGCAGCAGGGTTATCCGCAGCAGTACGCCGGCTACGGACAGAACCCCTACCAGCCCGGCTACGGGCCGTACGGTCAGCAGGGCGACCCACGGACCGCCCAGCACACCCACGCCCAGCCGCAACACGTTGCACCGCAATCCAACTCTGCGCCTGCCGCGGTGAAGACTCGCTCGGGTCGTTCTGCGCTGGTGGCCGGTGCCATCGCCCTCGTACTGGTCGGCGGCGGAATCGGCGGCGCAGTCGGTGCCATCGCGACCAACAACGCCAACGGCGGCGGGGGAGTGACCAACTCGTTGAACTCCACCGTCACCGCCGCAGAGCCGGCCGCCAATTTCCCCGACGGTTCCGTTCAGGCCGTCGCGAACAAGGTCCTGCCGAGTGTGGTGCAGATCCAGGTGACGGGTTCGCAGGAGGAAGGCGAGGGCTCGGGCGTCATTCTCAGCAGCGACGGCTTGATCCTCACCAACAATCACGTCGCGACGGGCGCGGGTGCCAACGGCAAACTCACCGTCGCGTTCTCCGACGGATCGGTGGCCGACGCGACGATCGTCGGTGCCGACTCGGTCTCGGACATGGCAGTCATCAAGGCCGAGGGCAAGTCGAACCTGACGCCGATCGAGCTGGGCTCGTCGTCGAACCTCGAAGTGGGTCAGCAGGTTGTCGCGATCGGCTCTCCGCTCGGCCTCGCGGGAACGGTCACCACGGGCATCGTGTCCTCGCTCAACCGGCCGGTGTCCACTTCGGGGGAGTCCGGCAACCAGAACTCGGTGATCGACGCCATCCAGACCGACGCTGCGATCAACCCGGGTAATTCCGGCGGCGCGCTGGTCAACACCGACGGACAGCTGATCGGTATCAACACTGCGATCGCCACGATCGGCGGCAGCCAGGGATCCGGAGCCCAGAGCGGATCCATCGGGCTCGGGTTCGCCATCCCGGTGGATCAGGCCAAGCGCATCGCCGACGAGCTGACCACCACAGGCAAGGCCACCCAGGCGATGATCGGGGTGCAGGTGCCGTCGCAGGACGACGCCAACGGCGCAACCGTCGTCGAGGTCACCGAGGGTGGCCCCGCCGCATCGGCAGGCATCCCGACGGGTGCCGTGATCACCAAGCTCGACGACCGCGTCATCTCGAGCGGTGACGCGTTGATCGCCGCGGTGCGCTCGCACGCTCCGGGAGACTCCGTCACCGTCACCTACAACGAGGGTGGCAGCGAGAAGACGGCCACGGTGACGCTCGGTACCGCGGAGCCCGCCCCGGCCCAGACTCAGACGCAACAGCAAGAACAGCAACTGCCCTTCCAGGTTCCGTCGTTCCCGGGCGGTCGCTGATGTTACGAGAACCAGGCAGGCACGGAACGGTTGCAACGATTTACGCACAGCGTGAGCCGGGTGGAGGCCTTACTACTACGGTGAGCGGTATGGAACTCGACGCACCACTGGCAGGGCGCGCGTTGGTCGTCATCGTGGACGACCGAACAGCGCACAGCACCGAGAAGGACTCGAAGGGCCCGCTCGTCACGGAACTGCTGACCGAGGCAGGTTTCCTCGTCGACGGCGTCGTCGCGGTGACGGCAGACGAGGTGGATGTGCGGAACGCACTCAACACCGCGGTGATCGGCGGTGTCGACCTGGTGGTCTCCATCGGTGGCACGGGTGTCTCGCCGCGCGATGTCACTCCCGACGTCACCGCGGAGGTGCTCGACCGCGAGATTCCGGGTATCAGCGAGGCATTGCGATCGTCGGGACTGGCAGCCGGTTCGCTGGACGCCGGTCTGTCCCGTGGACTGGTCGGTGTATCCGGAAGCACGCTGGTGGTGAACCTGGCCTCGTCGCGGGCTGCGATTCGCGACGGAATGGCGACGCTGACGCCGCTGGCGAGTCAGGTCATCGCCGAGCTGTCCGGATTGGACGCATAGCGATACCGATGAGCGAAAAGCCGAACGACGATCGATCGGCCGAAGACGACGCGAGCCGGGCCCGAGCAGAACGGGCCCGGCTCGCTCGCATCTTCGGTGACGTTCTGCCGGAGACGACCGGAGACGAGCGAAGCGACAGTGCGGGTGCCGAATCCGGCGGCCCGTCCTCGGACGAATGGTTGAAGCAACAGCGACCACCTCATTACTTCTGATGTGATCCACAACACATTTATTCGCTCTGAATGACAGGTCTGTTAGTTACTCGTTTACCTGGCGTTAGCGAGCTACCCGGCAGTAGCTCGAGGCGGCAAGGTTCAAAACGGACGTCGCGGACGCCTCGCAGACCGGACTATTCGGCTGACCGGGACATGACGGAGTCGAAGTATTCCCACATCAGGGTCGGTTTACCCGAATGAGGCAGATGTAACAGTTCGACGCCTCCGAGAGATGCTGTGACTCGGGTTATCGCTAACACTGCTGTGAAAGTTGTTCACGCCGCCGAAACACATCACGAGTCGGCAACGTTTGTGGGCCGATCGTAGGGATTGTCACGGTCAGGCATCTCCTCTAATGTTCCCCTCAGCTTCCGACAGTGAGGGTGTGGGACCAACCGGTGCCTCACCTCGAGTTCGGAACTGAACTACAGGATGAGGCCGTCACGGTCGCATCCGGCTCGGGCTCGTTTGCATAGATGCAAGCGATCTAGTTCGAGGGTGAAAGCCACAAGCTTCCCCGTGCGACACCGCGCTGGGACTGAACATGATGAGGAATAAATGACGGAGATCCAGAAGTCGCGGCGTAGCCGGGGACTCAAGTCCATGAGCGCTGCGGTTGTCGCCGGCGCGTCGGTCGTCGGTCTGGTACTCGGTACCGGAACCGCGTCCGCTGCAGTGGACAGCACCAACACGGTCGTCGATGCCAACGGCAACGTCATCACCGTGTCGCTGTCCGACACCTTCATCAACAGCGTTTCGCCGCTCGACGGCAACCCGCTCACCCGTGAGTGGTTCGCCAACGGTGTTGCAGGCTGGACCGTAACCGGTCCCGACGCCGACGACTTCGAGGGCACCGTCGCTATCGGCTACCAGGTCGGCTACCCGATGAGCCTCGGTGGATCGGTCACCTTCGGCTACACCACCCCGAACTTCAGCCTCGGCGCTGAGATCGACAACGAGGGTGGCGGCAGCATCTCCGGCTCCACCAGCGACCTGCTCCCGTCGGTTGGCTTCGAGGCCGAGATCGCTCCCGGACCCGGCATCGTCGACGCCACCGCTGCCTCGGGCAACGTCCAGGGCACCGAAGGTGACGCCGAAGGCCCCTCCGGCACCATCCAGATCGCCAACGCTCACGGCACCGCTACCGGCATCCTCGGTAACGTCCGCGTTCGTCCGTACGTCTCGGTCACCAGCTCCACCGGTGACGTTGCTGTCACGTACGGCGCACCGTGGACCTTCAACTGATCTCGATCGGTTGATCAACAGCAGCACCCTCGGCTGACCTAGCCGAATTCGATTGGGCCCGCCCGGGTATCCCGGGCGGGCCTGATTGCTGTGTACTAGTGGAACCGAACGAATCGATACTGCAGGACTGTGCTTCGGTATTGCCTGCGAGAAGGGGTCCGGGGGACCGACAATGAAAACGAAAGCTCTCTCTGCCGCCGCCTGTGCGGCATTTCTACTTCTGGCCGGCTGTAGCAACGAATCCTCGGATGCATCATCGGGGGAGAATGCCGAAAGCTGCACGGCCTTCGCGACTTCGCACAATGCCTTTGTCGCCACTGTCGAAGCTGTCCCCACCGATCAAGCCGGCGTCGAGAAGTGGACCGCGGACAAATCCGCGTTGCTGAGTGAATTCACCACCCAGTCGGAACAGGCAACAGGCGAGGTCAAGAACGCTCTGATGACGCTCGTGGCGGATCTGCCTGCCGATTCGCTGGAACTGTCCGAGCCGGACAGTGAATCCGGCCAGAAATTCGTCGACAATTCGAATGCAGTTGCCTCGGCTTGTGAAGCCGACGGCACATCCATCACGCTCGACGAGTTTCCGCTGTTGAAGTTCTAGTTCGGGAGAAACAGTCGACTATGCCCTGCAATCTGCGGATTGCAGGGCATAGTCGCACCGATCGACCGAATGGGGCGCAGAAAGAGATCCTCGGATCGCACCTGCGTCGGTATTCGGTCCGTTTTGTTGCATGCATTGTGCACTCGAGACGTCTTTTCTTGCTTTGTATCAGCACAATTCGAGCGATCGATCCGAAAAGTGACAGCCGGTTGCGAGCCGGTCCGCTGTTTAGGTAGCGCAAGCAGGGAAGGTATCTGTGAGCTGCTGATACACGCACCCATATTGCGTCCGTTGTGGATGCTTCGTACCGATTTGTACAGTATTCTTCTGCGAGAAAAGATGTCTCCCGATCGGTCCGACCATCGGATGGGGCATCGGCCGGTCATACGAGGGGAATCATGAACAATATTCGTCACTCCGTGCTGCGCAAGGTAAGTCGAATTGCTGCAGTGAGCGCGGCGTCGGCCGTAGCTGTCGGAATGCTTTCGGTCGGTGCTGCCAATGCCGATACGTTCGTTCCATTGCCGAACGGTGAGAAGGTGGCGGGGCCGTACAAGATCTCGCATCTCGACGAGTCGGCTGTCATCTCGCCCGCGATCGCGAACAATCCCCTCAATCGAAACGGCTGGGTCACCGGCACCGCTACTGCCGACGCTCCAGAGGGAGTGACCGGAACCCTGAAGACGGGCTACCTCGTCGGTTGCCAGCTCGACATGGACGACCTGAGTCTCGACATGAACGCCGGCTTCGGCATCGAGGGCGGCAACACCAACATCATCACGCTGTTCCCCATCCCGTTCCTCATCGGCGGCGAAGGCGAGACCACCAACAAGTTCGAGGGCGGAGTCGGAGTCAACGTCCCCATCAAGGACAAGGAAGTCGCGCAGGTCGAGCTCGGCAGCAAGGACGTCAAGGGCCCGTTCACCGCGATTCAGTACCAGGATGTCGGGATCTCCGTGGAGAACTGCGGTGGCTACGCGCAGGCTCGCTCGTACACCACACTCGAACTCACCGGCAACTACCGCTACAAGGGCACGCTCTACGGCCAGCCGTTCAGCCTCGGCTGAGCATCCCACCACTTCACTCACCCTCGCCTAGAGCGCGTTTCACTTTCCCAAAAGGGGTAGCTATGCAGAACACCACCACCGTGCGGCGTGGATTCCAAACGGCCGCAGTCGGAGCCGTCGGCGCCATCGCAATCGGGTTCCTGTCCGCCGGAGCGGCCAACGCCGACACCTTCGTTCCGTTGCAGGACAACGAGATCAGCAAGACGCTGATCGACGGAACCACCGTTACCGTCAAGGGATTCGGCCAGAGCGCGCTGATCTCGCCGTCGATGGGTGCCACACCTACCCAGCGCAACGTGTGGGTCACCGGCAACTACACCGTCGAGACCTCCAACGCCAGTGGCGGATCCATCGAGCCGGGCTTCCTGGTCGGGTGCCAGGTCGATTTCAGTGCCGCGATCGGTGCCGATGGAAACGCGTCCTTCGGCCAGGGCAACACGATCTCGCTGGAGCCGGGTGATCTCAGCTCGCTGACGATCGACCGCACTCAGCCGAACACCTACGACATCGGTGCAGGCGTCGAGCTGAATCTCGCCCCCGGCCAGTTCAACGACGTCAAGCTCGTGGCCGACGAAAAGTCCGCGGAGATCGACGGTGTCACGGTTGCGACCGAGGTGTCGAACAAGTTCTCGTTCGACGGCAACGGCGGCGGCTACACCTACGCCGACGAGACCCTGAGCGTCGCCGGATGTGCCGGCTACGCAGAGGCCCGCTCGTACGTGAAGGTCACCATCGACAACGATGCGGTCACGGCAACCACCACACTGTGGGGACAGCCGTTCAGCATCGGCTGACGCTACAGCGGAGATCCACGTAGGGGGTCGCACCCCCACAACGAATGAATGCGCCATTCACGCTGTCAGACAACGTGAATGGCGCATTCATTCGTCGAAGCAGACCGGCGTCAGTCCTTGGAATGCTTGCCGAGATCCGGGGCTGCGTCCATGGCCTCGCCGCTACCGCCGGTGGTGTCGGCTGCGGTCGACAGTTTCTGTCCCGCTGCGGTTCCACCCGCGAGGATGTCGCGAATCTGCACCAGCACGTCGACGTCGCTCAGTTCCTTCTCCGGCTGGCTCACGAAGCGTTTCTTCGCCGTGTTCACCGGCAGGATCAGCACGAAGTAGACCACCGCCGCGATGATGACGAAATTGATGACCGCGGTGATGACGGCACCGACGTTGACGAACGATTCCGGCGACGACGTGATCTGAAACCCAAAGCCGTATTCGTTGCTGCCACCGAGAGCGGCGACAAGGGGGTTGATGACGTTCGTCGTGAATGCGGTGACGATAGCGGTGAATGCTGCGCCGACGACCACGGCAACTGCGAGGTCCACCACGTTGCCGCGGAGTAGAAAGTCCTTGAAGCCCTTCAGCATGAGCCCTTCTCCCAACGTTCGGTTTGTTCTGTCTCGAGAGACGTTAGTGCAGGGTGACCGTGAGCGCGCTGACCAAGGAGGCGGCCGCCACCGTCGTAGCGTCGTTCGTCGGTAGGGCCAGTAAGACGACTCGGTCTCGCTGCCGATTGCCACCGGCGTCGGCGGAGACGAGCACAACCATCGCTCCCGACGCCAGCACCCGTGCCGCGGGCACCGCATTCGGGTCGTCCTGAGCCTCGACCGTCAGCACGTCGACGCGATCACCTTCACGCAGCAGGTCGGTCACCGCGGCATCGGCGAGATGCACCGGTACGACGCGTGCCTCGGTCCCCAGCGTCGTCGTGGCTGTTCGAGATCCGAGAAGCCGCACGTCGGTGAGCAGTTCGCCCGCACGGACCGGCCCGGTGAGGGTCTGGCCGTCCACGGCCTCGGATTCGACGAGTGCACCCTCGGGGACGTTCGCCCCGTCCCACTCTGCGACGGCGATATCGGCCTGCGTCAGTACGGTGCCGGGTGTCAGGTCTCGTCCGGCCGTGATCACCCGTACGCGGTCGTCGCCGGCGGCGTCGTCGAGGAACAGCACCAGTGCAACCGCGACCAGAACCCCGGCGGCGATCTTTCTGAATTTCGTGGATCCGACCCATGCCGGACGCAGGGTGACGCGATCGAGCAGCGTCGAGTCGAGTCGATTCTTGCCTGCAGCCATGGCGCAAACGGTATCGGTGGCCGAGCCGGAACAGGCACCGAAAAGGCCGGGCTGTGGATAACGGCCCGGCCTGTGGATGAAGCGGAAAACTACTGGCTGGCAGCAGCTTTCGTGGTCGAAGACGAAGAGGAACTGCTCGACGACGACGAATCCGAAGATTTCTTCTCGGCGGGCTTAGAGTCGGTCTTGCTGTCCGATTTCGTGGCCGCCGCATCGGACTTCTTCTCGCCTGCGCCCTCGCTGGAGGTGCTGGAGCCGCCGCGGCTGTCGGTGCGGTAGAAGCCGCTGCCCTTGAAGACGATGCCGACGGAGTTGAACAGCTTGCGAAGCTTGCCCGAGCACGCGGGGCACACCGTCAGTGTGTCGTCGGTGAAGGACTGAACGATGTCGAAGCGGTTGTCGCACTCGGTGCATGCGTATGAGTAAGTGGGCATCGTGTTTCCTCCGCGCTGGTCACCGAGGAAATTCGCCGCTCTGCTGGCCGAGGCCGAACACCGCCGGTGTCTTGTCTGTTCGTCGAAACTGTCGAAACTGGGGAGAGCATTAGCACTCTACAGTCAGGAGTGCCAACGAATCGAATCCTAGCGTTATTCCGTACTCAAGCGTACGAGCCCGCCGGCGGTGAGCACGTGTGTCACCGGTCTGTCGTGCGATTCGGCAGGTAGACGATCGACCACTTCGCTCTCGCGCACCACCGCGACCAGCATCGCGTCGGGTCTGCACAGGTCGAGTGTTCGATCGTAGAAGCCCGCGCCTCGGCCCAGCCGGTTTCCGTTCCGGTCCACGGCCAGCGCCGGAACGAGAACCAGAGTGCACTCCGACACCGCGTCGGGATCGAGCGTCGGCCCCGACGGTTCCAACAGACCGAAGGGGGCTTTCACCAAAGATTCACGCCCGCCGTATCGAGCCCAGCGCAGGGGACCCGGCTCGTGCGCACTCGGAAGCAGAACGGCCGACCCGGCCGCGGCCATCGCGTCGAGCATCTCGATGGAACCCGGCTCCCGGCCGACCGGAACGTACGCGGCGACGACGGGGTGTTCGGCAGCCAATTCGCCGAGGACGTGACAGAGTGCAGAGGACTCCATTGCGCGTTGCGCACCGTCGAGCAGTCGGCGTTCGGCGAGAACATACTTTCGCCATCGATCCTTGGGCGTGTTCTCCGTGAAATCGGGAACGGTCACAACGATTCGTCCTCCCTTCCTGTGCTGTCGTTCAACGATATGCACTCGGGGGTAAAACGCAGCACACGGCGAGCAGATCACCAGAAACCATGGATAGGGTGAGCACCATGACAGAAGCCGTTACAGCGACGACCGCCGCCACGCCCGTGCATTTCCGCACGGCCATCGTTCCCGCAGCGGGCATGGGTACCCGGTTCCTGCCGGCCACGAAAACCGTTCCGAAAGAACTGCTTCCGGTGGTCGACACTCCCGGTATCGAGCTCGTCGCCGGCGAAGCCGCAGATTCCGGCGCACAGCGACTGGTGATCGTCACCTCCCCAGGCAAGGACGGCGTCGTCGCCCACTTCGTCGAAGACCTCGTACTCGAGAACAAGCTCGAGGCCAGCGGCAAGCTCGAGATGCTCGAGAAGGTGCGGGTTGCCCCGGGTCTGCTCGACGTCCAGTCGGTCATTCAGCACGAGCCGCTCGGACTCGGACATGCCGTCGCCTGCGCCGAGGAAGTTCTCGACGACGACGAGGATTCCGTTGCCGTTCTGCTTCCCGACGATCTGGTGATGCCCCGCGGTGTGCTCGACGTCATGGCCCGCGTCCGCGCCAAGCGTGGAGGCTCGGTGTTGTGCGCCATCGAGGTTCCCGACGACAAGGTCTCCTCCTACGGCGTCTTCTCCGTCGAGATCGTGCCCGACGCAGTCAACCCGAACGTCCTCAAGGTCACCGGTATGGTCGAAAAGCCCAAGCAGGAGGACGCCCCGTCCAACCTGGCCGCTGCGGGCCGATACCTGCTCGACCGCGCGATCTTCGACGCTCTGCGACGGATCAAGCCCGGTGCAGGCGGCGAGCTGCAGCTCACCGACGCCATTGCGCTGCTGATCGAAGAAGGCCACCCCGTCCACGTGGTGGTGCACCGCGGATCGAGACACGACCTCGGAAATCCCGGGGGATACCTGCGCGCTGCGGTTGACTTTGCTCTACAACGTGACGACTACGGTCCGGCGCTGCGTGAATGGCTGAACGAACGCTTGAGCGACAGCTGGGCACCGGAACTGACCACGTACGAATAGCATCGCGGGTCGATGCCATAGAGGAAGGGCCAGATGCGCTCGGTCGA
Organism: Rhodococcus sp. 14-1411-2a; assembly: GCF_002259485.1. GTDB lineage: Bacteria > Actinomycetota > Actinomycetes > Mycobacteriales > Mycobacteriaceae > Rhodococcoides. The sequence goes on along the minus strand of NZ_NPGA01000007.1, from coordinate 211,162 downwards.
AGATCAGCAGACCAGGGTGACCGCCGCGGCGGTGGCTCCACGGCCTGTTCGGGTCGCCATCTCGGAAGCACAGGGCCTGCTGTGTGCAGAAGAAGTGGTCACCGAGCGTCCCCTTCCCGGTTTCGACCAGGCAGCCATCGACGGCTACGCGGTACGGAGCGTCGATGTGGCGGCCGCGGGCACCGACCTGCGCAACGAGGACGACGAACGCATCGACCTGACGCTTCCCGTCGTCGGCGAGGTGTCCGCCGGATCGCGTCAACCCATCCGGCTGCAGCCACGTCAGGCCGTGCGAGTCGACACCGGCGCACCGCTGCCCACCCTGGCCGACGCGGTGTTGCCGTTGGATCGAACCGACAGCGGTCGCGCCCGCGTCAAGGTGTTCCGTCCCGTGCGCTCGGGCGACTACGTCCGAAAGATCGGCGACGACGTACAGCCCGGTGACGTGGCGGTGCGCGCAGGCACCATCATCGGCGCAGCTCAGGTGGGACTGCTCGCAGCCGTCGGACGCGACAAGGTGCTGGTGCATCCGCGGCCGCGGCTCTCGGTGATCTCCGTGGGCGGCGAGTTGGTCGACACCGATCGAACCCCCGGGCCCGGCCAGGTGTACGACGTCAACTCCTACGCACTGGCCGCCGCAGCGCGCGACGCCGGAGCCGACGTCAACCGCGTCGGGATCGTCAGCACCGATCCCAAGCGACTGCGCGAAGTGGTCGAGGGGCAGTTGATCCGCTCCGAGATCGTGGTCATCGCCGGAGCGGTGGGCGGCGGCGCATCGGACGGTGTGCGTGAGGCGCTCGGCGAACTCGGCGACATGGAAGTGGAGCGAGTTGCCATGCACCCCGGCTCCGTTCAAGGGTTCGGCCAACTCGGACGCGACGAAGTACCAACCTTTCTGTTGCCGGCCAACCCCGTCAGCGCGCTGGTGGTGTTCGAGGTGATGGTGCGTCCGCTGATTCGCATCGCCCTGGGCCGACGGCAGCCGATGCGACGGACCGTGACCGCCCGAACCGTCGCGCCGATCACCTCGATCGAGGACCGCAAGGGATTTCTCCGCGGCCAGCTCATGCGCGACGAGGGAACCGGTGAATACCTGGTTCAGGCCCTCGGCGGTGCACCCGGATCGTCCTCGCATCTGTTGGCCACGCTCGCCGAGGCGAACTGCCTGGTCGTCATCGATCCCGAGGTCACCGAAATCCGAACCGGCGAGGAAGTCAAGGTCTCGTTCCTCGCTCAGCGAGGCTGACGCCATGTGAGCGCGGGGCCTGCCGGTCGTTCCGCAGGCTCCACTCCCGCCTCGACTTCTACTACGAGTTTCCGCTCACTTGCGCGCAGCGCATACGATCGACGGATGCCGCGAACGTGGTCGAGCCACCCAGGTTGGCCGGCGAAATTGGGTCCAGTGCGAGTGGCCGGCGGAACTGTCACGTTGCGGCCGGTACGGATGCGCGACGCGGCCGCGTGGAGTCGGATTCGTACTGCGGATCGCGCCCACCTCGAACCCTGGGAGCCCAGTGGTGAGGGCAGCTGGAATTCGCGACACCACATCTCCTCGTGGCCGACCTTGTGCTCTGGCCTGAAGTCCGAGGCGCGCAAGGGACACATGCTGCCGATGGTCATCGAAGTCGACGGCGAATTCTGTGGCCAGATCACCACCGGAAACATCGTGCGGGGCGCACTGCGTTCGGCCTGGATCGGGTACTGGGTCTCCAAGGAGGTCAACGGCAAGGGTGTGGCCACCGCGGCGCTGGCACTCGGTCTCGATCACTGCTTCGGTCCCGTCGGACTCCATCGCGTCGAGGCGACGGTGCGGCCGGAGAACCTGGCCAGCCAAGCAGTGCTGCGCAACGTCGGCTTTCGCGAAGAGGGACTGCTCTACAAGTACCTCGACGTCGACGGCGAATGGCGCGATCACAAGCTCGTCGCGATCACCTCGGGTGAGGTGCAGGGAACCGTCGTCGATCGGTTGGTTCGCGCGGGCCGGGCTGCGTGGGCCTGACGGCCGACCGCGTCTGATGTTGTCAAAGTGACAGGAGTGTAATTCGGGTCGGCGCGTCTGCATCGTTCTCGCGCCTCCTCCCCATAGCCTGATGACGTCACAAGTGTCACCGTTGCCCAGGGAGGAGAACATCGCCGATGCCGAACTCGATCATCTGGATCGGTCTCGTAGCCGTCTGGCTCTTCGTTCTTCTGCCCATGCTGATGACCAAGCGTCCGCAGATCATGCAGACGACCGACGCAGCGCTCGCGACCCGCGTGCTGCATCGGGGTGGCACTAAGCGAAAGCAGCGCGGCCCCGCGACCGGGCACCGCAGTGATCCCCACTGGCGACCGGAGGACGACCTGCGAGTCTCCGCGCCGGCCCGAGAGATCTTCGGCCCCGCGATTGCGACTGTTCGTCCAGACTCACCCGATCTACCCGGTACCGCGGAGGACCCGATGGACACTCACGCAGCAGACAGCGACCTCGAGCGCGATGCACCCGACTCGGAGGCATCGAGTGCAAGTTCGCCCGCGCACGAACCCGGTGTCGTCGACGACGATTTCGTCCCTCGCCGACGCGGCCGCGGCGGTTTCGACCCCGAGGCCGATGCGATCGCCCGTGCCGCGCGGTACGCGTTTCGACAGCGCGCAGTTCTGGGGTTGGTATTCGCGGCGATCACCACTGCAGCTCTGGCCTTCATCATTTCTCCGACGGTCTGGTGGCTGTGCGGACTGTCCGTCGCCGTTCTCGTCGGTTACCTGTACTACCTGCGTCGTCAGGTGCAGATCGAGGAAGAGGTCCGTCGACGTCGGCTCACCCGGATGGGCCGGTCCCGTCTCGGTGTGGAATCGGAGACCGACGACGAACTCGAGCTCGTCCCGCAGCGGTTGCGTCGCCCCGGTGCGGTGGTGCTCGAGATCGACGACGAGGATCCCGAATTCGAGCATCTCGATCACTACGAGGAGCCGTTCCAGGCACGTCGTGACGAGGACCGGGACATGCGCAGAGCCCAGGGCGCGTAGCTGCCGCCCGAAGCGGCTTTGCTAGAGTTACCCAGCCGGTCGACATGACGGCGAAGGGGCTGTGGCGCAGTTGGTAGCGCGTCTCGTTCGCATCGAGAAGGTCAGGGGTTCGATTCCCCTCAGCTCCACATAACAGAAGAGAACAGGCTCGATCGACACAGTCGATCGAGCCTGTTCTTGCGAGTGAGGCGAACTGTCAGGAAGCCGAGCCGGAGCTGAGCAGCTCCAGGATCGGGATGTTGGAGGTCGTGCTTCCGGTGGAGCTTCCGGTCGACAGAAGGCTGGAGATGAACGAAGAGATGTCCATGGAAAAACTCCTACTTGTTGAGGGGTGAGCCGTGCGTCACGCGCAGCCAGGAGTATTTGTATCTCGTTCAAACCAACTTTGTGACGGAAACAACGATTCCGAATCGATTCAGTGACGGGAAAAAGTGCATTTTCAGCGGAGAGATGAGGCTGGAGCCGTGTTCCGAGACTGTCGGATTGTCGCTCAAGGGAACACCGAACCCAACAGGCTCATGACGATGGTAGTTACCGACAGGCCGCCGGTTCCGAACGCGGCAGCAGCAGCGAACGCGATCAGCACTTCGTCCTCGGACGGTGTCGGCGGTTCTACCGACTTCCCGAAGAACGTGAACGGCAGGCCCCAGAACGCGCTCACCCCGCCGCCGTATTCACGAGTCAGGTCGCCGAAGCAGTTGTCGCCGTTGTCCGACACCCCTCGAAACACTGCGCTGGATTCGAGGTCCTTGGCCGCCAGAGTCAGAGTGTTGTCCCGAAACGACACCCGTAGGCGATATGACCTCTTCGTCACCCGGGCGCGACCCACCTGGATCGAGAGGGGCTCGCCGTCGAAGTTTGCGCGAACGCACGTCGCACTCCTGGTGCCCAACGGAGTCTTGTCGTGTGTCTGTGGTCAGATTCGACTGAACGTGATGCGAACATCGCGTGACGAGACGTAGAACGCCGAGATGGCGACGTTCGAATATTCGACGACGACATCGTCGTACAGAGCGGTCTCGATCCTGACGGTCTCCACGGCGGGAACCTTACGTCGCATCGGAGATGCCCGAATGCCCGGTAAGGAGACCGTGGAGTACGAACAGTGAGTTGGCTCGTAGCGATCAAACCGGAGAATTCCTTGTTATAGGGATTGGCTGGAGAATCGAAGTTCGATCGGCGAACTCGTATCGTAATTCATATTGTTTATTGCGCAGAATTCGACTGGCTATATTTGCCATTTTATGCGGTAGCATCAATTCGTCCGTAGCTCGTATTTCGAGACGCACTATTCATGCATCCGAACCGAGCCACACTATCGCCGAAATCAATTGGTCAGGGGTTGGCAGCGGTGAACAGTCTTTCGGTCGTTGTGCCTGCATTCAACGAGTCCGCTCACTTGAGCGAATGTTTGGATGCACTGCTGGAGCAGCGCGAACACATTCGCGAGATCATTGTTGTCGACAACAATTCGACCGACGACACCGCTGCGATCGTTCTCGATCGTCGACGCCGATTCCCGATGATCGAACTGGTCGCGGAGTCCGAGCGCGGAGTGGTGCACGCACGAAACACGGGCTTCGACAACGCCGTCGGATCGATCATCGGCCGCATCGACGCCGACACGCACGTCGGTGCGGGCTGGGCGAAGTCGGTACTGGACTTCTTCGATCGGCGATTGGACTACGCCGCGGTCACCGGGCCGATTCACCTCTACGACTCTCCATGGGTGGTGCCCTATCGGGCGTTCGTTAACTACACCACCAAGCGGAAGCCGGATGAGCTGCGGGTTTCTGCCGCATCCGGTAACAACTTCGCTATCCGTCGGTCTGCCTGGCAGGCGGTCCGCGACCGAGTGAGTCTGCGAACCGACCTACACGAGGACATAGATCTGTCTCTGTGCCTCCATCGTGTCGGGCTGCAGATCGCTCGGATCAAGTCCATGTGCGTCGAGGTGTCGGGCCGTCGACTGCTCACCCCTCCGCTCGAGTACCGCCACTACGTACTCAGTTCCTATCGGACCTGGGCGCACCACGATCTGGTCGGCAACCCGCTGCGCAGATTGCTGATAATGGACATGGTTCTGCATACCCTTCATTGGCCGCTGACGCGGATGCTGTCGACGTGTGATTCGCGAATTCTCCCGGTATCGCATAACGATACGAGCGTTACGGCCGACCAGCACCTGTCAGTCATTCGTAACGACGAATTCGCGACCGCATCCGGTAAATGAACTTTCCGCGAATTCGGTGAGCGAATAACACCGATGTAGGGAGTCGTCGACTCTCACCGTTGTCGGAATCGGCTCCTTCGTACTGTCAATAAAGTCCATTTTGTCCGATGCTGACGTCGGTGATCAGATGGTCGGTCTCGCAATCGCACGAATCGCGAAACCGCACCCGAGCGGCAAGCGAAGCCGGCGCATCGAGTGGGTCGCCGGCTGGTCGCAGCCGGATGGAACGGCCGATCTCGGTGCCTGTGTGCGCACCGGAGGCCGTTGCGTCTAAACCAACTATCGATCGGACGGATTGTGCATGGTGTGTCGGTCGGCGCAGTTCTCACCACCCTCGTGCCCCTCAGCCGCCCGGAGTGGGCGTCCGTGCTGCCTCGCCGACTATCCGTCCGACAGCTCTCGATAAAGAAGTTGCTTAGCAGCCAAAACGGGCTGCAAGTTTGGTTGATCGATTGACGATCCACCTACCAGTCGCGCCGGTAGATTGACGGGCGATATTGTGAACGGACCGGTTCCGAGCACAGGATCTGCCCCTGCAACTTCTCTACGGAGTGTGAATGTCGTTCGAGATCGTCGACCTCGCTGAAACGTGGGTCGCGGGTCTCCCCGTTCGCAGCCCCAAACGGGCGCTCGGCCGCCTCGACGACCCGGCTCTCGATCAAGCGTGGTCCGCAGTTCTCAATCAGGAGACCTCGGGTCCGCTCGCGTCCATTTATACCGACTTCGCCCCCGGTATCGGCTCGTACAATACGCAGGTAGTCGGTTATCAGTCTTCTTCGCTCGATCGAGTTGCGCGCGGACATCTGGTGGCAAAAGTGCCCGCGGCGAAATACGCACGGTTTTCTGCGGTGGGGTATTTCCCCGACGTTCTCACCCGATTGTGGAACCAGATCGATCATGCCGAAGAGCAGGGCGAGATAGTGCGATCGTTCACCGGCGACTACGAGTGCTATCCCCACGCCTACAAGATCGACCTCTATCTGGCGATCACCGCGCCCGGCGGTTCGTGATGACCTTCCGGGTGACCGCACGCAGTGCAGAGCTGTTCAGTGGGTTGGTGGCACCGCGAGTGGAGCCCGGCGCGGAATCGAGCGGCAGCGAATGGATGCGATTCCTGCGAGATCGTCTGTGCGAGAAGCATATCGACGCGCATCAGGTGTGCACGGTGTACGTTCCGGATCCCCACGGTACGGTCAACGCGGTGGTCGCCGTCTCGGTGGACTCGCCCGGCGACGTCGCGGTGGGGGATGTCTTCGTGTCGGTACCGACCGGCGTGTTCGCGGTATTCACGCCCACCGGAGCATTGGCGGATCCGATCGAGGACGTGTGGGCTCAGGTCGAAGAGTGCGTTATGTCCGGATCGATATTTCGCGCCTACAAAGAGGAAGTCGAAGTCGTTACGAATACCGGAGAAGTGGAACTTTTCATTTCAATCGTTTTGTAAACGAGCCGTTCTTCATGCAATTGTCACTTTCGAATCACAAAATCGCCACCGAACCGGTTACTATTGTCGAGCGCTGGCAGCCCGACAGGGCGAAGTGAATTCCACGTTCACCTCGATCGGCCTACGGGTAGGCAGTGGATACAGAGCGTCGATGTCATGCAAGGTCGACAGAGCAGGGGTGTTCCAACATGGTGAGACAACTGAGAGCAGAAGCAACGCGAGCGGCCGCACTGCGGGCTGCAGCAGATCTCTTCCTCGAGGTGGGGCATGCGAATGCCACGCTGAGTCAGGTGTCAGCGCAGTCCGGTGTGACCAAAGGTGCGTTGTACTTCCATTTCGCGTCCAAGGAAGAACTGGCGCGTGCGATCGTCGACGAGGGGCACGATCGCGTGTCCACTGCGTGCGCCGGCTTGGTCGACAGTCGCAGCCCGGCTCTCGAGTCCGTCATCGGAATCTCGTATTCGGTACTCGAGCTCGCCGCATCGGATCCCCTGGTGCGCGTCATGTACCGGTTGCAGATGGAGATCGACGGATCCGACACCGCCCGCGGCAGTGTGTTCGGTACCTGGGGAAACATCTTCGAGCACCTCTTCGAGCGGGCAATCGAGCACGGTGACGTCGCCGACCATCTGGATGCGGGCAACGCGGCGCTGCTGGTGTGCGAGATGCTCGCCGGAGTTCTGATGGTGTCCGAGGCGCAGTCCCGGCTGGAGGATGCCCCCTCGCGCATGGAGAAGGTCTGGAACACGGTCCTCCCGTCGCTGGTGCCCGCTGACAAACTTGCCTACTTCCGCGAATTCGCGGCGCGGAGTCTGTCCAGTTTCGTGCGCGAGAGCATCACGTCAGCATCTGTCACAGTCTGAAAATTCCGTGATCTCGGGGTGCTTGCCGCACACCCGGTTGCCGGGCACACTGTGTGACATGGAACACACTGTGCACCGGCCTCGGATGTCGGACAACGAACTCCGGAAAGCGATCGGAACCCTGCAGCAGCGCGCGGACGACGCACGCAAACAGGGTGCCGACGACGATGCTGCGCGAATCGAGCGCACTATCGCCGACTACCGAGACGAGATGTCGCAAAGATTGTGACAACCCTCCCGGTCGTCACCGCGTAGGGTCGAAATCGAACTGACACGTGGCAACCGGTGGGGGTTACAAGCTTCGATGGTTACATACGATCTGCGCGGTAAGAAGACGTTGGTCACTGGAGCAGGCAGCGGAATCGGTCGGGCAACGGCCATCGCTGCTGCAGGAGTGGGAGCGGAACTCTTCCTGACCGATATCAACGGCACCGGTTTGGCGGAGACGGTGGACCTGGTCGGTCGCGCGGGCGGTACCGTCAGTCACTCGTTGCCCTTCGATGTGTCCGATTTCGAGGCCGTCACCGCGTTCGCGGACGACATTCACGCCGAGTTCGGGAGCCTGGACGTCGTGATGAACGTTGCCGGAATCTCCGCATGGGGAACCGTCGAAAATCTCGAACACCGGCACTGGAAATCGATGGTCGACGTCAATCTGATGGGGCCTATTCACATCATCGAGAAGTTCCTACCTCCGATGATCGACGCCGGACGGGGTGGCCATCTGGTCAACGTCTCGTCCGCCGCCGGATTGATTCCCCTTCCGTGGCACGCTGCCTACAGCGCCAGCAAGTACGGTCTGCGCGGAGTCTCCGAGGTACTCAAATACGACCTCAAGCGCCACGGAATCGGCGTCAGCCTGGTGGTGCCCGGTGGCGTCAAGACCGGGCTGGTGCAGACGCTTCAGATCGCCGGCGTCGATCGTGACGATCCGCGGGTACAGAAGTTGCAACACCGGTTCGAGAAGCGTGCCGTGGAACCCTCGGTTGTCGCCGATGCCATTCTCGCCGGAATTGCCAAGCGCAAGTACCTCGTCTACTCCTCCAACGACATCCGATTCGGGTACTGGGTCGCCAGAAAATTCGCCCCGCCCTACGAATATGTACTGCAGAAGGCGAACGATCAGTTCTCCAAGCTGCTCGAGCCGCGTCGAGTCGAGGGTTCGTCGAAATCGACGTCCAGTGTGCGCGCACCGGGCCCCGAGTAGGACAGTTCGTCGTGTGGGTTGACCAATGCGCAGCCGGCCAGCGACAGGCAACCGCACCCGATGCACCCGGTCAAGTTGTCCCGAAGCCGGATCAATTGCTCTATCCGAGAGTCGAGTTCGCGATGCCACTGCGTCGAGAGCCTGGCCCAGTCCTCGCGTGTCGGAGTCCGCTCGTCCGGTAGTTCGCTCAACGCCTGCCGGATGTTCGCCAGTGGGATCCCGACCTTCTGCGAGATCCGGATGAAGGCAACCCGGCGCAGAGTTTCGCGATGAAATCGGCGCTGATTTCCCGAGGTTCGGCGACTGCTGATCAGCCCCTGTTTCTCGTAGAAGTGCAAGGCCGAGACCGCAACTCCGCTGCGCTCGGACAGCTGGCCGGGAGTCAGTTCTCGGACGTTCCACTCGGGCATCGGCACGACCTCGACAATACTTCAGGTCCTGATCCCAGCGGCGGCAGGCGAATGGGATTACCGTTCGTTCATGAGTGTCGATGCGGTTGCGGGCCCGTTGGGTGCCGACTCCGAGGTAGGGGTGCTGCGCACCGTCATGCTGCACCGGCCGGGAGACGAGCTTCGACGCCTCACACCGCGCAACAACGATCAGCTGCTGTTCGACGGTCTGCCGTGGGTCGATCGCGCACAGGACGAGCACGACGCGTTCGCTGATCTCCTGCGAGGTCGAGGGGTCACGGTGCTGCTCCTCGGCGAACTTCTCACCGAGGCCATGACGGTCAGCGGCGCAGCGCGAATGCAAGGTATCTCCGCCGCCGTCGATGCCCGACGGCTCGGCCGGTCGCTCGCCGAGGACCTCGCCCAACATCTGCGGGGTGTGCCCGCGGCCGAATTGGCGCAGATCCTCATGGCGGGAATGACTTTCGACGAGTTGCTCGAGGCGGAGACGGGGGACCCGCAACCGAGCGGGGCATCGCTGGTTCGGCGAATGCATCACGGTGGGGACTTCGTCATCGACCCGCTGCCGAACCTGTTGTTCACCCGCGACTCGTCGTTTTGGATAGACGACCGAGTGGCGATCACCTCGCTGGCGCTGCCTGCCCGTGTGCGGGAGACGTCGCTGACCGATCTGATCTATGCATTCCATCCGATGTTTCGCGGCGTGCGGCGCGCGTACGAGTCGCGGACCGCTCCGGTCGAAGGCGGCGACGTGCTGTTGCTCGCTCCGGGTGTGGTGGCAGTCGGAGTTGGCGAGCGCACCACTCCCGCAGGCGCAGAAGCGTTGGCGCGCAGCCTGTTCGAGGATGATTTGGCGCACAGTGTATTGGTGGTGCCGATCGCGCAGGAGCGCGCGTCCATGCATCTGGACACGGTGTGCACCATGGTCGATACCGACGCGGTGGTGATGTACCCGGCGATTCAGGACGCGTTGTCCGCGTTCACCATTCACCGCGAAGATGCAGGGGTCACCATCCGCGGCGGTGACCCGTTCCTCGAGGCGGCCGCCGATGCGATGGGCATCGGCAAGCTGCGGTTGATCGATACCGGACTCGATCACGTCACCGCCGAGCGCGAACAATGGGACGACGGCAACAACACGCTCGCCATTGCGCCGGGAGTCGTCGTCGCGTACGAACGCAACGTCGAAACGAATGCACGGCTGGAGGCGTCGGGCATCGAGGTGCTGCGGATCTCCGGATCGGAACTGGGTTCGGGGCGAGGCGGCCCCCGATGCATGTCGTGCCCGGTGTCGCGCGAGAGGTTGTAGCGCTCTACAGCACGGTCTGTACTTTGTCGGCCGGGCGGGCGAGCACGGTGCCCTTGTCGGTCACCACGATCGGGCGCTCGATGAGTATCGGGTGCTGGACCATCGCCGCGATCAGCGTGTCGGCGTCCGCGCCTGCCAGCCCCAGTTCCTTGTAGATGCTCTCGCGAGTTCGAATGGCCTGACGCGGTTCGAGTCCGGCGTCGGCAAGCAGAGCGCGCAGTTCCTTCTCGGTGGGAGGCGAGTCGAGGTACCGAATCACCCGCGGCACCACACCGGTTTCCTCGATTGCTTTGAGGACCGTACGAGAGGTGTTACACCGGGGATTGTGGTAGATGGTCGCCGAGCCAGTCATGTTTGCAATCCTGCCACGCGGGTAGCCACCCCGACAGATTCACGTCAGGAACGGGAGTGGTTATGACCGACAAGCGCATTGTCATTGCAGGTGGCCACGGCCAGATCGCGCAACATCTGACTCAGGTGCTCACGGCGCACGGAGATCGTGCGGTATCGCTGATTCGTAACAGCGACCACGTCGATGCCGTCACCGCGCTGGGCGCGCTGCCGCAGGTGATCGATCTCGAATCGGCCTCCGTCGACGAGGTTGCTGCCCTGCTCGCCGACGCGGACGCGGTGGTGTTCGCTGCAGGTGCGGGCCCGAACAGCGGTCCCGAGCGCAAGGACACGGTCGATCGTGCCGGCGCAGTGCTTCTGGCCGATGCGGCAGAGAAGGCAGGCGTTCGGCGCTACGTGCTGATCAGCTCGTTCGGTGCCGGGGAGCCGGTCGCCGAGGATCTCGATGCCGGCTGGAAGGCGTACATCGAGGCCAAAACTGCTGCGGAAGAGGATGTTTCGGCAAGAAGTGGACTGGACTGGACTATTCTGCGTCCGGGCAAGTTGACCGACGAGGACCCCACCGGCTCGGTATCGCTGACCGAGCCGCCGCTGGACTCGGGTGAGGTGACCCGCGCCGATGTGGCCGCGGTGATCGCGCAGTTGCTCGATACCGGCTCGGCCGTGCGCAAGACGCTGATGTTGACGTCCGGGCCGACTTCGATCGTCGACGCAGTCGACGCGCTCGGATAAGGCATCGACCGTGCGCGTACACATCGATTCGTCGGACACCACCCCGGTGTTCGAGCAGCTACGAATGCAGATTCTGGGGCTGGTGCGATCGGGCGATCTCATCGCCGGTACCAAGATCCCGACGGTCAGGGGTCTGGCCGAGGAACTCAAGATCGCACCGAACACGGTGGCGAAGACCTACCGGGAGCTCGAGCAGCAGGGAATCATCGAGACGAGGGGCCGGTCCGGTTCGTTCGTCGCGTCGGGCGGCGATCCGTCGCGCGACATCGCGGCCCGGGCGGCGACGGAGTTCGTCAGGACGGTCCGGTCCATCGGGCTGGACGACGATCAGGCTCGCTCGTTCCTCGAATCTGCCCTCAAGGGTGCGAACGGCAGTTAAGTTGACGCTTCAACCTACTTCTGTCAGGGTAGGGCTGCCCGTGTAGCCCTGTCAGAAGGAATTGTCATGAACTCCACCGTCGTACGCGACGTCGTTGCCCTCGTAGCTCGAATCGGCCTGGGTATCGTTTTCATCGCCCATGGCTGGCAGAAGCTCAACACCTACGGCCTCGACGGCACCGCAGCAAGCTTCGAGATGATGAACATTCCGCTGCCGACGGCGTCCGCCTACTTCGCCACATTCGTCGAACTCGTCGGCGGCGGTGCGCTCGTGCTGGGCATCTTCACTCCGGTCGCCGGCCTGCTGCTGTTTCTGAACATGCTCGGTGCGGCCGTCTTCGTGCACTTCGAGAACGGCGTGTTCGCTGCGGACAACGGCTACGAACTGGTCGTCGCTCTCGGGGTCGGCGCGCTGCTGCTCGCCGCTTTCGGTGCCGGACGCATCAGCATCGACGGACTCACCAAGGGCAAGACTGCGCTGCTTGCATAATCGCTCAGCGCCAGCTCGGCAGCCACAACTGTTGCTGCCACATCTCCGGCGTGATCGGCATTGCGGTCAGAATCGGCCACAGCCACACGAAGTTTGCGATCACCACGGCGAGGTACAGGGACACCAGTAGCAGTCCGGTACCTCGCCGTTCGGCCGATGCGGTGGCTTTGCCGATGATGTCGCCCAGCACCAGTGCGAAGCCCATCACCATGAACGGTGCGAGAGCCACCGCGTAGAAGTAGTACATCTGTCGGTCGAGTGTGGTGAACCACGGCAGCAGTGCTGCTGAGTACGCCACGAGCACTGTGGCGTAACGCCAGTCGCGTCGGACGAACACCGACCAGATCACCCAGGCCAGCATCGGCAGGGCCAGCCACCACATCGCGGGCGTGCCGATCAGCATGATCGCTTTGACACACGAGGACGCCGAGCAACCGGACACGTTCTCGCCGTCGGCGAAGTAGTACAGCATCGGGCGCAGACCCATCGGCCAGGTCCACGGCTTCGATTCCCACGGGTGTCGGTTGCCCGCCGAGTTCGTCAGTCCCTCATGGAATTGCAGCACGCTGCTGCTGTAGAACCACAGGGACCGCAACGCGTCGGGCACGAACGAGAACGGACCTCCCGCTCCGACGCCACTGCCGACCTCGTGTCGATACACGCCGGTCTCGGAGGTGAACCACGCCCACCAGGTCATCAGATACACGGCAATCGGAACGACCACCAGCGCGTACAGGGCAGGCCCGATGTCGCGCAACGCCGTTCCCCGCCACGGGCGTCGAACTCCGTATGCGCGGCGTGCCGCCACATCGAATGCCACGCTCAACAATCCGAAGAATGCGATGAAGTACAGACCCGACCACTTGGTGCCGCAGGCGAGTCCCAGCATGATGCCGGCTCCGAATCGCCACCACCGCACTCCCATTCGCGGACCGAGCACGCTGACGTCCATTCGACCTTCGGCGCGCACCCTCGACAGACGCTGTCGCATGTCGTCGCGGTCGACGACCAAGCAACCCAGCGCAGCGGTGACGAACAGCGCGAGAAAGATGTCCAGCATGCCGATGCGGCTGCTGACGAACGTCACGCCGTCGACGATGAGCAGAATGCCTGCGATAGCCCCGACCAGTGTCGATCGGGCGAGGCGTCGCACGATTCGAATGACCAACAGCACCAACAGGGTTCCGGCCACGGCCGAAGAGAAGCGCCAACCCCAGCCGTTGTAGCCGAACAGCGCCTCACCGATGGCGATCAGTTGCTTGCCGACCGGCGGATGCACCACCAGCCCGTAGGCCGGATTGTCCTCGAGCCCGCCGCCGGTGAGTACCTGATAGCCCTGCGGGGCGTAGTGCTTCTCGTCGAACACCGGGGTTCCGGCGTCGGTGGGGTATCGCAACATGGTGAAGCGCGTGATCGCGCAGATCACGGTGATGACGATGGTGACGATCCACCCGCGGCGGGCATCGGTGTCGTGGAACCAGTCGCGCGCGGCAACGGTGGGCCCGGGACTGACCATCGACCGGTCGCCGGAGCGCTCAGAGGTCAGCAAGGTCACGTACCGATCGTAGGCGTTGATCGGCAGTGCCCGGCACGCCGCTGCACAGCGTGCGGGACACTGGAGGCATGCTCATCCTTGCCGCCACCCCGATGGGCGACGTCGGTGATGCCTCGCAGCGCCTGCGTGATGCCCTCGGCACTGCCGATATCGTCGCCGCCGAGGACACCCGGCGCACCAAACAACTCGCGTCCTCGCTCGGCGTGGTGATCGCAGGAAGAGTGGTCAGCTTCTACGACCAGGTCGAAACCGCCCGCCTTCCGGCTCTCGTCGAGGCAGTGGGCGAGGGCAAGACGGTGTTGCTGGTGACCGACGCGGGGATGCCGTCGGTGAGCGACCCCGGCTACCGCCTCGTGGCAGCCTGCGTCGAGGCCGGTCTGCCGCTGACCTGTCTGCCCGGGCCGAGCGCGGTCACCACGGCCCTCGCGCTGTCCGGTCTGCCCGTCGAACGCTTCTGCTTCGACGGATTCGCGCCGCGCAAGCAAGGACAGCGACGCACCTACTTCCGAACCGTGCTCGCCGAACCGCGTGCCATCGTCTTCTTCGAAGCACCGCACCGTCTCGTCGCGTGCCTCGAGGACGCCGTCCACGTCCTCGGCCCCGACCGCCGCGCCGCGGTGTGCCGGGAGCTCACCAAGACCTACGAGGAGGTGCGCCGCGGCGGCCTGGGGGAGTTGCTCGAATGGGCGAGGGACGGGGTGCGCGGAGAAATCACCGTCGTGCTCGAAGGAGCCGTCGCCGTCGCCGAAGAGCCCGAGGATCTCGTTGCCGACGTGGAAACGCTGGTGGCGTCGGGCATGCGGTTGAAGGACGCCTGCGCTCAGGTGGCGGTCGACGGCGTCTCCAAACGTGAGGTCTACGAGGCCGTTCTCGCCGCACGTAAGGAGCAGTAGGGGCTCAGCCCACCACTTGCTGACGCAGACCCTCGGTGGCCGCTTCGAGGATCGTCTTGGTTCCCTTCTTCACCAGGAAGCCGGGTAGCGGGATCTTCGGGTCCACGGTCAGCTCGAACTCGACATGGGTGCCGTTGCCCTTGGGCGTCAACGTGTATCGGCCGTCCTGGGCCTTCTGCTGAGTGCTCTCGACGAGTGTCCACGACACCTCGTTCTCCGACCACGTGTACTCGACGAGTTGCTCGTCGTTGACGCCGATGATCGAGACGTTCATCCTGACGTGGTGTGGCTTGCCGTCGTCGAACCGATCGACGACCTCGCACTTCTTGTGGACCGGGGACCACGACGGGATGCCCTCGACGTCTGCGAGTACTTCCATTATTGCCGCTGCGTCTGCGTCGATGTCGACGGACTTGTTCGCTGTGACTGCCATGGGGAGAAGGTATCTCAGCTTTCTCTGCGGGGGCTGACGTTCCGCGCGAACTCGCCGATCGCTCTGAGCGCGCGGCGGGCCTCGGGAACGAAATCGGCTGCCTGGAACACGTGGACCTGATCCTCGTACACCTGAAGTTCGCACTCGACTCCGGCGACAGCGAGACGCTGAGCCATGAGTTCGGCGTCGGCATAGACCATTTCGGTGGAACCGACCTGGATCAGCACCGGCGGCATGCCGGCCAGATCACTGTCGACGGGTGAGACCCGCGGGCCCCGTTGGCCCTCTACGACGATGCGCGCATCGACGCGATCGGCCAATGCTGTCAGTGCGGGAACGGCGTTGGGCGGAAAGATCGAACACTTCGACGCGTTCTCGTGGTCGAGTTTGCCGGAGGGGTCCATGTCGGTCAGCGGGGACATGGTGAAGATCCCTGCGGGGGCGGGCAAATCGACGGTGCGCAGCGCCAGCGCGACCATGAACGCGAGATATCCGCCCGCCGAATCACCGCCGAGGACGATCTGTTCCGGGCGGTAACCGGAGTCGAGCAGGAAGCGGTACGCGTCGACGCCGTCCTCGACCGCGTGGCTGATCGGATTGCGAGGCATCATGCGATAGTTCACCGACAGCACAGCGCCGTCGATGTTCTCGGAGACGCGCGAGGTCATCCGGCGATGAGTGCGCAGGCCGCAGCAGACGAATGCGCCGCCGTGCATGTACAGGACGACGCGATCGCTTCCGGTGCCCTCGGCGCGAATCCATTCGGCCTCGCACTCGGCCAACATGACCCGGCTGCGGGTGGTACCGCTGATCTGCGGAACGAGCAGGCCTGCGTAGTCGACCAGCCCCATCGGCCACGGAAGCGACGGTGCCTGTGCCCAGACGGTCAGGAACGGTCGCACCGTGAACTGCAGGGACTTGGACAGAATCTGTGACTGCACACTCGCGCCACGGATATCGCGCCTGCGTGCGGTGGCTGTCGGGTCGGTCGATTTCACTACGGTGAGCGCCGGATTCATAGCCGTCGCCTCCATCCCCGTTGTCGTTGCGCGGCGCGTGTGCACCGTGCGTTGGAACCCCGCTCTATTTGGAACCCCTGGTAACGGACAATAGCGGGTAGCTTTTCGTGACCAGACGTAAGGTCGTGTTCTGAGTCACATTCGGTGCCGTACCGTGACCTAAAACAAATGGAAAAGGGACAGCTCATGGCACTCATGCCCATCACCGAATCGATGTTTCTGATCGCCGAGTCACGGGAGCACCCGATGCACGTGGGCGGTCTGGAGTTGTTCGTCCCGCCCGGCGATCCGCACGACTTCGCCGAGGAAGTGCACCGCAAGTTCACCACCGGTGAGGTGCACGAGCTCTTCCGCAAGCGGCCGTCGCGTCCGGTGCAGATCATGGGCAACCTGGCGTGGGCATTCGATCAGGACGTCGACTTCGAGTACCACGTTCGACGAACCGTGTTGCCTCAACCGGGACGAATTCGCGAGCTGTTCCAGTTCCTTTCGCTCAACCACAGCGCACCGCTGGACCGCTACCGGCCGATGTGGGAACTACACATCATCGAGGGATTGGCAGACGGCCGAATCGCGTTGTACACCAAAGTGCATCACTCGTTGGTCGACGGTGTCAGTGCACTGAAGCTGATGCAGCGCACGCTCACCACCGATCCCGACGATCGAAACGGCGTCGCAACGTGGGATCCGTCGCTGTTCGGTAGGCGCAAGAAGCAGGTCGCCGTCGAGCAGCCCGGGCGGTTGGCGCAGCTGGGCAGTGGGCTCTCGATGGGACGCAAGATCGTCGGGGACCTGGTGGATTTTGCGCCGGCATCGGCTCGAATCGGGTTGCGCGCGTTGAAGAAAGAGGGTGCACAACTGCCGTTGCAGGCGCCGAGGACGATGTTCAACGTGCCCATCGGAGGAGCCCGCCGTTTCGCCGCCGAAAGTTGGTCGATCGAGCGCATTCGCACGGTCGGGACTGCGCTCGACGCCACGCTCAACGACATGGTGCTCGCGATGTGCGCCGGGGCCCTCCGTGCGTATCTCATCGACCAGAACGAACTGCCCGAGGAACCGCTGATCGCCATGGTGCCGGTCTCGCTGCGCAAGGAGGGCGACGACAAGGACGCCGGAAACTCGGTGACGACCATCCTGTGCAACCTGGCCACGGACGAATCCGATCCTCTTCTGCGGCTGGAGCGAATCAAGGATTCGACCGTCAAGGGCAAGCAGATGATGAGCGAACTCAACTTCCTAGAAGCGCTCACCGTCGGCGCAATCACCATGGCCCCGTTGCTGTTCGGTCCGGTGCCGGGATTCGTCGACTACACCCCGCCGCCGTTCAACGTCATCATCTCGAACGTGCCCGGATCCAAGGAAGATCTGTACTGGAACGGTGCGAAACTCGACGGCATCTACCCGGCGTCGATCGTGGCCGATGGGCAGGCGCTCAACATCACCGTCGCCAGCAACGGTGATTCGTTGAACTTCGGTCTCATCGGATGCCGACGCAGTGTGCCGCATCTGCAGCGCATGCTGACGCATCTGGAGAACACGTTGGAGGAGCTCGAGAAGACCTTGTGAGAGCGGCTTCGCCGCACGTGAGCGGAAACTCGTAGTGGGGGTCGAGGTTTCGCTCACGTGCGCGGAGCGCTCTACTCGTACTTGGGGAACACCGGCGTCGGGGTCGGCAGTGCAGTGCCGGGTACCGAACGTGTTGCGATGTCGGTGAATTCGCGGTTCGACGCCCCGAGCAGGTCGAGGATGCGCGACGCGGAATCGGGCATGACGGGTTGCGCCAGGATGCTGACGATGCGCAGCACCTCGATCGTCACGTACAGCACGGTGGCCATGCGATCGGGATCGGTCTTGCGCAGCACCCACGGCTGCTGCAGCGAGAAGTAGCGGTTGGTCTCGCCGAGTACCGACCAGATCGCTTCGAGTGCGGAATGGATTGCCTGCACGTCGAATTCGCGTCGGCAGATCTGGAGCAGCGCGTCCGCGCGAGCCAACATCGCCTCGTCCTCGGCGGTGAACTCGCCCGGTGTGGGGAGCTTTCCTTCGAGGTTCTTGGCGACCATCGTCAGCGAACGCTGCGCGAGGTTGCCCAGTTCGTTGGACAGGTCGGCGTTGACGCGCGCAACGATGGCCTCGTGGCTGTAGCTGCCGTCCTGACCGAACGAGACCTCGCGGAGGAAGAAGAAGCGCACCGGATCGAGACCGTAGTTCTCCACCAACGACTTCGGGTCCAGCACGTTGCCGAGGGACTTGGACATCTTCTCGCCCTTGACGTTCAGGAACCCGTGCACGAACACCCGCTTGGGTAGCTCGATGCCCGCAGACATCAGGAATGCCGGCCAGTAGACGGTGTGGAAGCGCGTGATGTCCTTGCCGATGATGTGCAGGTCGGCAGGCCAGAACTTCCGGTACGACTCGGATTCGGTCTCGGGATAGCCGGCACCGGTGAGGTAGTTGGTGAGCGCGTCGACCCACACGTACATCACGTGCTTCTCATCGCCGGGGACGGGAACGCCCCAGTCGAACGTGGTTCGGGAGATCGACAGATCCCGCAGGCCACCCTTGACGAAATTCACGATCTCGTTCCGGCGCGTGTTCGGCGCGATGAACTCCGGCGACGCGTCGTACAGCTCGAGCAGTTTGTCCTGGTACTGCGACAGTTTGAAGAAGTACGACGACTCCTCGGTCCACTCGACGGGAGTGTTGGTCTCCGTCGCGACGCGCGAGCCGTCCTCGGCGAGGGTGGTCTCGGCCTCGGTGTAGAACGCCTCGTCTCGCACCGAGTACCAGCCGGAGTAGGAATCGAGGTAGATGTCGCCGTTCGCCTCCATCCGCTTCCACAGTTCCTGGCTGGCGGCGTGGTGATCGGCGTCGGTGGTGCGGATGAACCGTCCGTACGAGATCTTCAGCAGGTCCTGCGCAGCCTGGAACGCGTCGGAGTTGCGCGCGGCGAGCTCGCGCACGTCCACGCCCTCGGTCTGTGCGGTCTGCTGCATCTTGAGGCCGTGCTCGTCGGTGCCCGTCAGGAATCGCACGTCGTAGCCGTCGAGGCGCTTGAAGCGCGCGATGGTGTCGGTGGCGATGTACTCGTAGGCGTGTCCGATGTGCGGAGCGCCGTTGGGGTACGCGATCGCCGTGGTGACGTAGAAGGGTGGCCGTGAGGCATCAGCTGGCGCAGTCATGGTGCGCCTACTCTAACTAGCGTGAGCAGAGACCGTCCCGCACCACCGTTGCCCGAGCCCGTCGGCACTCTCGTCGACGCGCACACCCACCTCGATGCGTGTGGGGCGACCGACGCGGCGAGTGTGGCCGCGATCGTGGACAAGGCCGAGTCCGTCGGTGTCACGCGCGTGGTCACGATCGCCGACGATCTCGATGCCGCGCGGTTCGCGGTCGACGCGGCGTCCTGGGATCCTCGGGTGTGGGCCGCGGTTGCGATCCATCCCACGCGCGCGAACGTGCTCGACGACGCGGCCAAGGCCGAGATCGAGCGATTGGCGTCCGACCCTCGCGTGGTTGCCGTCGGGGAGACCGGGCTGGACTACTACTGGCCCGGCAAGCTCGACGGGTGCGCCACGGTGGCCGAGCAGCACGACGGATTTCGGTGGCACATCGATCTGGCGAAACGACTGGGTAAGCCGCTGATGATCCACAATCGCGAGGCCGACGAGGACCTGCTCGCCGTGCTGACGACGGAAGGCGCTCCCGAGACGGTGATCTTCCACTGCTTCTCCGGCGGTCCCGAGACCGCGAAGGCGTGCGTCGACGCCGGCTACGTTCTCAGCTTTTCGGGGACCGTCAGTTTCAAGAACGCGCACGCACTGCGGGAGGCCGCGGTACTGGTGCCCGACGAGCTGGTGCTGGTGGAGACCGACGCACCGTTCCTCACTCCGCATCCCTTCCGCGGTGCTCCCAACGAGTCGTACTGCCTGCCGTACACCGCGCGGGCGTTGGCCGAGATTCGAGGCCAGGATCCGGCAGAGCTCGCTGCGCACGCCACGGCCAATGCGGAGCGCGTGTACGGCCTGTAGCTGCTGAAGTTGCGGCGTGGGTACTAATTCGTTACCGTACCGTGACCGAACTCGGGCGTTTCGACGCCGAAGTCAGCTCGCAACCGCCAGGAATACGAAACTTGTCGACTATCAGACGCCTCAACTCCGCCCGTTCGACCACGCTCTACCTGGTCGTCGCGGCCCTGTTGATGACGCTCGTCGCCGGTGGCGTCATGGCCGTGAGCCGTCACAAGACCGTGACCATCGACGTCGACGGCGACATGATTTCGCTGAGCACGATGAAGACCGACGTCAACAGTGCTCTGGCCGACGCCGGCTATGCGCCGTCGGACAAGGATCTTGTCGTTCCCGCGCCGGACTCCGATCTCAGTGACGGCGACACCGTGGTCCTGCGCCGCGCCCGTGAGATCACGCTGAACGTGGACGGGCAGCCCGAGAACATCTGGACCACCGCCCTGACCGTCGAGGAAGCTCTGCAGCAGACCGGTCTGGCCGAGGACGTGCACGTCTCCGCCTCGCGCTCGGAGCGGCTGCCGCTCGACGGCACCGAACTCGATGTGGCACTGCCCAAGCAGGTCTCGCTCGTCGACGGTGGAGCACCTGCCGCGCCGGTCACCTTGGCCGCACCGACCGTGCGTGAATTCCTCGAAGCAGCGGGCGCGCCGCTCGAGGAAGCCGACACCGTCAGCCCCGACCCTGACTCAGCCGTCACCGATGGTGCCGAGATCGTCGTCACGCGTGACCGCACCGTCACCAAGACCGAAACCACGGACACCGATGCTCCTGAGCAGCGCATCGAGGATCCGACGATGAACATGAGCCGCACCGTCGTCGAGAACCCGGGTGCGCCGGGGGTCTCCGACATCACCTGGAAGATCAACATGGTGAACGGCGTCGAGGTCGGTCGCGAGAAGGTCGACGAGACGGTCAAGGTACCCGCGCAGCCGAAGACCGTTCGCGTCGGAGCGAAGCCGGGCACCGAAGTGCCGCCGGTGGAGAACGGTGCGATCTGGGACGCGCTCGCGCAGTGCGAGGCGACCGGCAACTGGGCGATCAACACAGGCAACGGCTTCTACGGCGGCGTGCAATTCGACCAGAACACCTGGGAACGCCAGGGCGGCCTCAAGTACGCACCGCGCGCCGACCTCGCCACCCGCGAGGAACAGATCGCCATCGCGTCGGTGACGCAGAAGTCGCAGGGCTGGGGCGCATGGCCAGCCTGCACCTCGCGCCTGGGTTACCGCTAGTCCCGTAGAGTTTCCGCCGTGTCCGAACATGTGAGGGGATCTGCGGCTCTGCTCGGTCCTGCCGAAGTCCGCTCCCTCGCCGCCGAGCTCGACGTGCGCCCCACCAAACAACTCGGGCAGAACTTCGTGCACGACGCCAATACCGTTCGACGCATCGTCGCCTCCGCGGGTGTGGGCCCGCAGGACACGGTCCTCGAGGTCGGCCCCGGCCTCGGATCGCTGACACTCGCGCTGCTCGATGTCGCCGAGGCCGTCATCGCCGTCGAGATCGACCCCAAGCTCGCGAACCGATTGCCCACGACGGTGGCCGACCGGGCCCCCAATTTGGCCGATCGGCTGACGGTGATCGAGGCCGACGCGCTGCGCGTACGAGCCGCGGACATTGCGGGGGAGCCGACCGCTCTGGTGGCCAACCTGCCCTACAACGTTGCCGTTCCCGTACTGATCCATCTGTTCTCGGAACTGCCGAGCCTTCGCGTCGCCGTGGTGATGGTCCAGGCCGAGGTGGCCGATCGACTCGCCGCGGTACCGGGAAGCAAGATCTACGGCATCCCCAGCGTCAAGGCCAGATTCTTCGGGGATGTCAAAAGGGCAGGCGCAGTGGGCCGTTCGGTGTTCTGGCCGGTACCCAAGGTCGAGTCGGGGCTGGTCCGCATCGATCGTTACGCCGAGCCGCCGTGGCCGACCGACACCGCGCATCGCAAGGCCGTGTTCGCGGTGATCGATGCCGCCTTCGCGCAGCGACGCAAGACCCTACGAGCAGCCCTGGCCGGGTGGGCAGGCTCCCCGGTTGCCGCCGAACGGCGGTTGCGTGAGGCCGGGATCGACCCCACTGCTCGCGGCGAGACCATCGACGCCGCAGCTTTCGTCCGTTTGGCCGCCACCGAAGCCTGAGGCCCACTCTCTACAGGTGGATGTCCGTCAGGACAGTCAGCTCGGTCCACGTCGACGCGCCCTCGCGGGCAGCAGCCACCGGCGCGTAGCGGTCGGCGTCGATCAGAATGCCCACGTCCAGGCCTGTCATCGACGCGATGTCGGCCACCGGAACCTGATAGGTCCGGTACGGGCCGAGAGGCGGGGGATCGGTCTCGAGCCGCAGCGGTTTGTCGAGGATCGGGTCCAGAGACGGCGATTGATCGAGAACGTATCCGGTGCATGCTGGAGCCGAATCCTGCGACCAGGCCGCGATCTTGAAGAACTGCCGCGGAATGGCGACGCCCCGGTAGATCGGATCGTCGTCGGCGAAGATGCAGCCGCTGAAGACCGAGAGCTTTCGGTCGTACTGCTCGGCGTTTCCCAGCACGTAATCCTCGAGCCCCAGCCACAGTGTCTTCGACTGGTTCAGCGTGGCCGTCTGCGGAGCGCACACGGTGTAGTGGAACGTGTCCTCGTTGGCGCGCTCGGCCACTGCACGCTCACCCCACACCGGATCTCGCCGGCGAACCAGATGCCCGCGATCGAGGTCGTTGTTCCGGTACAACTCGTTGCCGGCCTGCTGCGCTGGCGGTAGTCGATCGTCGAGTCGCCAGTTGTCTCCGCGTCCGACATCCTGCAGGCTCGCGCCGTCGATGTTGACGCCGGTGACCGCGGCGAGGCGTCGGGCAGGGTCGATGGACACCGAGAAGTGCGTGTACGGAAGAACCACCACATCGGCGCGATCGGGCAAGGGAACGTCGATGTCGGCCAGGAACTTCGGGTCGAAACCGAGTGGTGTCGTCATCTGCCCATTGACTCACGTACCGGTTACCGGAGGGTGAACCGCCGCCAGGTATCGCTCGTTCAGTCTCGCGTGCCGCTCGGCCACGATGCGGCATTCCTCGCGTAGTTCCGGTGGATCGAGCACTGTGAAATCGGTGTCGAACGCTGCGAGCCACCGCGCGATCGAGGGCAGCGAATCTCCGGCCAACACCACCGCGCAGGTGCCCTCGTCGATGGATTCCAGTGTGCCCCATTGCTCGTCGATCATCGGGGCGATCTGCTCGATCGGGGCGTGCAACGCGATCCGCGCCTGAACCTGAGTGAACGCACGATCGATTCCCTTCGAGACGAACGCGGCCGCACCGCCCGGCGGCAGCTCCCGCGGAGTGAACCGCGGACCCGTCGGAATCTTCGGATCCAGGCGATCCACTCGATACGACCGCCAATCCTCCCGCAGCACATCCCAACCCAGCAGATACCAGCGTGCCCCCGCCCGCACCAGGCTGTACGGCTCCACCTCGCGCCTGGACTCGGAACCGTCGTGCTTGCGGTAATCGAACCGCAACCGCTCGTGGGCATGACATACCGCCGCCACCGCGGACAGCACCGACGCATCCACCGCCGAACGCGAGGTCTGCTCCACCACGTCGATCCGCAACGCGTCGAGCCGATGCTGGATGCGCGACGGCATCACCTGCCGCAACTTCGTCAACGCCCGCAACGACGCCTCGCCGATGCCCGCCACCGAGCCACCGGCCGCCGACTGCAACCCGAACGCCACCGCCAACGCCTCGTCGTCGTCGAGCAACAGCGGCGGCATCTCGGCACCGGGACCGAGCTGATAGCCACCACCGACTCCCGGCGTCGCATTGACCGGGTAACCGATGTCGCGCAGCTTGTCCACATCGCGCCGCAGCGTCCGAGGAGTGACGTCGAGTCGCTCCGCCAATTCCGCGCCCGCCCAATCCCGACGCGTCTGCAGCAGGGACAGCAGCCGCAACAACCGAGCCGATGTTTCCTTCATGACGTCACGATGCCACGCATTGCGGACATGTTCGGTCCGCATCGATCGGGTCACCTTTACGAAGTTGCCTCGAGGCCGGAGATGAACGGCACTATTGTTCGCTCGACCAGCGATGGTCGTGCCGATCGAGGCATCATGAGGCACTGGACGGTGACGCCGTCGATCAATGCGAAGAGTTGCGAGGCGGCGGTAGCGGAAAGGCCTCGGTCGACAAACCATCGGCGAAGCTCTTCGTCGAGCTGTGCCGAGGCGGCAGCAAGTTCCGGGTCGACTGCCGAAATAGTTGCGTAGGCCAGCCAAACGCGCGCGCGTCGTTCGCGTGAGTCGTCGAGTGGGAGCCACTGCCGCACGACATCCATCAGCGTGTTGGGCTGTGCGGCCGCTACATCCTCCAGGAACTGGGTGCCCGCGTACTCGAAGCCGGCGCGCACCAACTCCGTCTTCGTGCGGTAGTAGTACTGCACCTGTGCGGGTGAGACCCCCGCTGCGGCGGCGACACTGCGAACGCTCAGGGCACCGACGCCCTGCTCCGCCAGGACTGTCAGTACACCCTCGAGTAGCCGGTTGTCGGTCATCGATCCTGCGGTCGCGTCGACCCGATCTTCGACACGACAGTCGCCGCTATATCGATCACACCGAGAATCGCGATGACGGCACCGGCCTGGCGGACGCCGATGACGGGTGTCTCCACGTCTCTGAAGGCGAAGAACAGAACTAGTCCCCCGATGAGCATGGCAATTCCGACAACAAGTGCCCCGTCGTGCTTATTCATGAATCCTCCTCGTCTGTACGAATGTATAGTACGAACGTATAGCAATCGGAGCGGACCGGCAAGGAGGTGCCATGGCCGGACCGCAGAGCCGGATGGAATCGTCGACCGCTGCTCGAACTGGGGTGCGCGAGGCTCGACAGGTGTCGGCCCTGGTGGTGAACTCGGTCGCTGTTTCTCCACTACTGTGGTTACTCGTGCTGTCTGTCGTTCCCACACCCGTCGTCGTTCGGGCCCCGTCGAAGGTGAATTTGCATCTGTCGGTCGGTGACCTGCGTCCCGATGGCTTTCACGAGCTGACGACGGTGTTCCAGGCGCTCTCGCTCTCGGACGAACTGTCGGTGGTTCCGGCCAAGACGCTCTCGGTTCGGGTGCGCGGCGACGACGCGAGGGTGGTTCCCACCGATTCGCGGAATCTGGTGTGGAAGGCCGCCGAGTTGCTGGGGCATCGCGTCGGACGGGAGCCGTCGGTGGAGATCACCATCGACAAGGGAATTCCGGTGGCTGGTGGGATGGCAGGCGGAAGTGCCGACGCTGCCGCGACTCTGGTGGCACTGAACGCGATGTGGCACCTCGATCTCTCGCGCGACGAGCTCGACGAGGTGGCGGCTCAACTCGGCAGCGACGTGCCGTTCTCGTTGCACGGCGGAACGGCGGTCGGAACCGGTCGCGGGGAGAAGCTGCTTCCGGTGCTCTCGCGCAACAGTTTTCACTGGGTGCTTGCGTTGGCGAAGGGCGGTCTGCAAACGCCTGCCGTCTACAACGAGCTCGACGAACTGCGGGCCAAGGGTGATCCGCCTCGCCTCGGCGGTACCGAGGATCTGATGCATGCGTTGGCGTCCGGCGATGCGCGTGCACTCGCGCCGCTGCTCGGCAACGACCTGCAGGCCGCTGCGGTGTCGCTGATGCCGCAGTTGCGTCGCACGCTGCGTGCGGGAGTCACCGCCGGGGCGTTGGCGGGCATCGTGTCCGGCTCGGGCCCCACCTGCGCGTTCCTGTGCGCCGACGCCGACGCGGCGGTGTCGGTGAGCGCTGAACTCTCCGGTGCAGGCGTGTGCCGCACCGTCCGTGTTGCGAGTGGACCGGTTCCCGGTGCTCGTGTTGTCACTAGCGAATCGATTGGTTTTTCCTGATGGTCAATCTCGTCAATCTCGAAAACGTCAGCAAGTCCTTCGGCGTCAAGCCGCTGCTCGACGGCGTCTCCCTCGGCGTGCAGGAGGGCGAACGCATCGGCATGGTCGGCCTCAACGGCGGCGGCAAGACCACCACCCTCGAGGTGCTCGCGGGCATCGAGCCGCCCGATTCGGGACGCGTCAGCCGCGTCAACGGTCTGCGGATGGCCGTCGTGACGCAGCGCGGCGTGTTGCCTCCCGGTTCGACCGTCGGCCAGGTTGTCCTCGACCCACTCGGAATGGCCGAGCACGAGTGGGCGGGCGACTCTCGGGTGCGAAACATCCTGACGGGCATCGGTATTGCCGATCTCGGGCCTGCAGGAAGTTCGGGACTCGACGCGCCGATCGACAACCTCTCGGGCGGTGAGCGTCGACGAGTGGCGTTGGCAGCGGCCCTGGTTCACGATCTCGACCTGCTGGTGCTCGACGAGCCGACCAACCACCTCGACGTCGAGGGCGTGCAGTGGTTGGCTGCGCACCTGGTCAGCCGTCGCAGTGCGCTGGTGGTCGTCACCCACGATCGCTGGTTCCTCGACACCGTCGCCAATCGCACGTGGGAAGTGGTCGGTGGCGGCGTCGAGGCCTACGAGGGTGGTTACAACGACTGGGTGTTCGCCCGGGCCGAGCGGTCCCGTCAGGCCGACGCGTCCGAGGAGCGTCGACGCAACCTCGCGCGCAAGGAACTGGCCTGGCTGCGCCGCGGTGCCCCGGCCCGTACCTCCAAGCCGAAGTACCGCATCGAGGCGGCCGAGGCTCTGATCGCCGACGTTCCCGCCCCGCGTGACTCCGTCGCGTTGTCCTCGTTCGCTCAGCGCCGCCTCGGCAAGGTCGTCATCGAACTCGAGGACGCGCGCCTCGAGACCCCCGACGGCCGCGAATTGGTGAAGGACTTCACCTGGCGCCTGGCTCCCGGTGAGCGCGTCGGTCTCGTCGGCGTCAACGGTTCGGGCAAGACGACCATGCTCCGCACGCTCGCCGGTGAACTGCAACCTGCTGCCGGCAAGCGCATCCAGGGCCAGACCGTCAAGATCGGTTGGCTGAAGCAGGAATTGGACGACCTACCCAAGAAGCTGCGTGTTCTCGACGCGGTCAAGGAAGTGGCCGAGCGGATCACGCTGGGCGACAGAGAGATTTCTGCGGGGCAGCTCGCGGAGCGGCTCGGTTTCACCCCGGCGCGTCAACGCACTCCCGTCGGAGATCTCTCCGGTGGCGAGCGTCGTCGGCTGCAGCTCACTCGCGTGTTGATGGCCGAGCCGAACGTGCTGTTGCTCGACGAGCCCACCAACGATCTGGACATCGACACCCTCCAGCAGCTCGAGGACATCCTCGACGGCTGGGCGGGCACTCTCGTCGTCATCAGTCACGATCGGTACCTGATCGAGCGCATCTGTGATTCCACGTGGGCACTGTTCGGCGACGGCAAGCTCACCAACCTGCCGGGCGGCATCGAGGAGTACCTGCGCAGGCGGGCCGTCCTCGCCGCCGACGCGACGCCGGACTCGCTGACCACCGGAAGTGCGCCGCGCAAAGCCACCCGTGATGCGGCCTCCGAGCGCGCGGCCCGT
Organism: Rhodococcus sp. 14-1411-2a; assembly: GCF_002259485.1. Classification (GTDB taxonomy): domain Bacteria; phylum Actinomycetota; class Actinomycetes; order Mycobacteriales; family Mycobacteriaceae; genus Rhodococcoides. The sequence goes on along the minus strand of NZ_NPGA01000007.1, from coordinate 183,351 downwards.
AAGGAACTCAGCAAGCTCGAGAAGCTCGTCCTCCGGCTCTCCAAGCGTGAGGTCGAACTGCACGCCGAACTCGTCGACGCGTCCACCGAGCAGGGCAAGCTCGTCGCCCTCGACACCGAACTCAAGCAGGTCGTCGCCGACAAGGATGTCGCCGAGGAACGATGGATGGAACTGGCCGCCGAGTTGGAGTAGTGCGGCTCCGCCGCATGTGACTGGTAACTCGTAGCCTGCTACGAAGTTTCGTGCACGTGCGCGCAGCGCATACTGGGGTCATGACATCGGTCGTCGCGGAAGTACTCGGTTCGGATTTTGCCCGTCTGCATCCCAAGGTTCAGTGGCGCTTCGGATTGCAGTCCTCGGACGATCTCGCTCAGTTCGGAGTGGGCGTGATGGAGGAGATGACGCATTCTCGGCTGGTGCCGCCGCCGTTGCTGTGGGCCGGACGCAAGCGCGGTCTCTTTCCCGCCGGTGTCGGCAAGGACGTGCCGTTCACCATTGCCAACTATGCGTATGTCGACGAATTGGGCCGCGAGACAATGTCTTTCGTGCGTCGCTTCGCTTTCGCGGGTCGCCCGCAGGGGATGAACTCGGTGATGGTGTCCTCCGCCGAGTCCGACGCATATGCCCTGGACTATCTGGGTTTCTCCTCGGACATGGTGGTGCACACCAGGTGTGAGGTCGATACCGATGGCGGGCTGATCCTCGAGAGCGAGGTGCCGCGATTCCTGCTCGGCCCGCTGGCACCGAAGTTGCCCAAGGTGGCGTCGGCAGTGACGATCGGTCGGGAGTGGTGGGATGCGGCCGAGGAACGGCATCGCATCGAGATCGAGGTGAAGAGTCCGGTGCTCGGACAGCTGTTTCTCTATCGAGGGTGGTTCACTGCGGAAGAGCGGCCCTGTCTCGCCGCCGACATTCCCGATGACGCGCGTCCGCGGTCGGTCGAGTCTCGCGAATAGCGCTACTGTTACGCGTCGAACGATCTGCGTGTGAAGGAGTCAACAGTGGCCGTTGTCGAAGCCGAGATCGTGGGCGGAGTAGGGCATATCGTCCTGAACCGGCCGGAGGCTCTGAACTCGTTGAACGGTGCGATGATCGAGGGCATCCGCACCGCACTCGACGCGTGGCGAGACGACGATGCGGTCACGTCCGTTCTGGTGACGAGCAGTTCACCCAGGGCATTCTGTGCAGGCGGGGACATCAAGGCGATTCGGCAGGCCGTCGTCGACGGTGACAACGAGGCCGGCCCGGCGTATTTCGCGGCGGAGTACGACCTCGACGAACTGATCGCGAACTACCCCAAGCCGTACATCGCCGTGATCGAAGCCGCGGCTTTCGGCGGTGGATTGGGCATTTCGATTCACGGCAACATCCGCATCGTCACCGAGAACGCCGTGTTGGCCATGCCGGAGACGGCGATCGGGTTCGTGCCCGATGTCGGGTCGAGCTACTTTCTGTCGCGCCTGCCGGGCCATGTCGGACGCTACCTGGCGCTGACGGGAACTCGTATCTCCGGATCCGATGCGCTCGCACTGGGATTGGCGACGCACTTCTGCCCCAGTGACTCGGTGGAGAGCCTGAAAACAGACATACTCGCCGGCGTTGCCGTCGACGAGGTGTTGAATCGATACACCACTGCGCCGTCGACGACCGAGCTGTCGTTCGACGCGGAGGCGGTGGCAGCGGTGTTCGAAAAGGAATCGCTCGTCGACATCATCGACGCACTGGTGTGCGACACACCGTGGTCGCGGACGACGAAGACCCAGTTGGCGACGCTGTCGCCGACATCTCTGATGGCCACCGACGCGCTGATCGCACGCGGAGCAGACAGCACGTTGCGTGAATGCCTCGATCGGGAGTTGCGGATGGCGGCGTGGATCATCACCGAACCGGACTTCGCCGAGGGTGTTCGTGCAGTGTTGGTCGACAAGGACCGAGCGCCGCAATGGAAGCCTCTGGTGCTCGAGATGGTGCGACCAGAGGCATTCCAGCAGCTGCTGTGACCGGTATGGGTCAGCGGTAGCCCTTGGCGGGGTTCTGCAGGTCCAGCACGATGGTCTGGCCGTTGGAGCGCACGTGGATCTCGGGGTTCTGCAGGCCACCCGAGACGAGGTATTCGCCGAGGAGCTGGAGCAGCTCGTCGGGGCCGACGGAGGTGTCGGGGGTGCGGATGTCGCCGGTGCGGCTGCCGAGCTCGTTCTGGGTCAAGCGTCCCGCGATGCGTACCGAGGCGACACCCATGGCGGTGCGACGGTCGGGTCCCTGGCCACGACCGAGCGACGGCGAGGCGGTGGAGCCGTGAGACGTGGAGCGGCCGTTGGTGGGCAGGCCGTGTTCTGAGATCTGATCGCTTGTAGTCACTTCAACCTCGTTCGATTCCGTGGCGGGCTTCTCTGGACGACGTCGATCCGCGCGGGGGGTCGTTGAATCCGTGTCGGACGACGTTGCTGGTGCAGGCGTTGTTGCGGACGCCTTCTCGGTGGACGTGACCACTGCCTCCGACTTCTCGGTGGACGGGGTCTCGACCGCCTTCTCGGCGGGCGCTGCCGCCGAAGAATCGGTGCGGCCACCGGCGGGTGAAGCGGAGTCGGACTTCGGCGGCGTCGCCAAACGATGCGCGGGAGCGCCACCGACCTTGATCCCGGCCAGTGGGTAGTTCGATCCCTTTGTCATGTCGTTTTCCACTTCATCGTGATTCCCAGGTGGTTCCGCGCCGAGATGTCACGATCGGGTATCGATCAGGACGGGCTACTCGGCGTCGAGCACGCAGAAACGTACTCGAAGTTTGTTCGGACAGGCTGAGAGTAGCATCACGATTGTTTACGACGCTATTTTTTGACCGAAGTTCTTGTTCTGGATCCTGAACCACACAGCGAATCCCCAGGCCACGAACGCGGCGTACACGAGGTAGAGAACCGCGGACGGATAGAACCCGGCGACGATCAGCAGCGGAACACCCACGATGTCCACCGCTATCCAGATCAGCCAGAACTCGGTGAGCCCACGGGCCATTCCGAAGGTCGCCAGCATGGATCCGGTGAAGATCCACGCGTCGGCCCACTTGCCGAACGAACCGAGGTAGCCGAACAGTTGCGCGAACACCACCGTGCCGACGATCGCGACGACGAGCATCGCCGTCCGCTCCCGCGCCGTGCCCCATCGCGGCAGAACCGCGGCCCCGGACCGCTTCGAATCGCGCAGCCAGCGCATCAACCCGTAGACGCTCACGGCGATGAACATCAGCTGTCGCCCGGCCTGGCCGTACAGATCGAGTGCCTGCGGAGTATGGAACACGCCGCCGAGAAAAACGGTGAACAGCAGTGCATTTCCGATGATCCCGACCGGCCACGCCCACACGACGCGTCGCATTCCCCCGATCGCCGAGAGCAAGCCGAAACCGTTGCCGACCACCTCACGCCACAGAATCGGGTGCCCCAGAACGGAGAATTCTGCGTCGAGCAGATCGATCAGCACGGGTTGCTACTGATCACCCGCGGCGACGAGTGGTTCGAGGGTGAGCTCGGGCATCTCCTTCTGGATGTACTGCAGACGCCACTTGTCGCTCACCAGTGCCAACAGCGCGCCGTCGGTGCGAGTGAAGACCTCGACACCGCGTTGGCGACCCAGTTCGACGGCCGAGGCTGCATCGGTGCGTCGAGCAAGGGAGTATCCGAGCGGTTCCATTCGAGCGTCGACGCCGAACTCGGTCTTCATGCGTGCGGTGACCACCTCGAACTGCATGGGTCCGACGGCGGCGAGCACGGGGGACGCGTCGCCGCGAATGTCGTTGCGCAGCACCTGAACGACGCCCTCGGAATCGAGTTGCTCGACGGCGCGGCGGAACTTCTTGTATTTGTCGGCGCTGTCGACGCGCAGTGCCGAGAAGTGCTCGGGTGCGAACGACGGAATGGGCGGGAACTCGACCTTCTTGTCGGTGTAGAGCGTGTGCCCCGGGGCGAGCGCGGTCGCGTTGACGAGGCCGACGATGTCTCCCGGGTAGGCGTTCTCGACGGTCGTACGATCGCGACCGAACACCGTCAACGCGTACTTGGTGGTGAACGGCTTCTTGGTTTGCGAGTGGGTGACGACCATGCCGCGCTCGAACACTCCGGAGACCACGCGCATGAATGCCAGTCGGTCGCGGTGCGCGGTGTCCATGCCCGCCTGCACCTTGAACACGACGGCGCTGAACGGGTCGGTGACCTCGCGTACGCCGCCGGAGACGTCGTCACGCGGGCCGGGTGACGGCGCGAGGGCCACGAGGGTGTCGAGAATCTGCCGAACGCCGAAGTTGAGCATCGCGGAGCCGAAGATCACCGGCGACGTCTGGCCGGCCAGGAACATCTCCTGATCGTGCTGTTGACCGCTCGAGATCAGCAGATCGCTCTCCTCGACGGCGGTGTCCCAGTCGACACCCTCACGTTCGGCGGCGGCCTCGGCCGTCATGAATTCCTCGGGAGCGATGGTCGCGCCACCGGCGGTGCGGGTGAAGCGGATGTAGCTGCCGTCCTGCACGTCGAGCAGGCCGCGGAAATCACCGGCGATCCCGACGGGCCAGTAGAGAGGCGTCGGTGTCAGGCCGATTCGCGACTCGATCTCGTCGAGCAGCTCGAGCGGCGACTGGCCCGGGCGGTCCCACTTGTTGATGACGGTGATGACCGGGATGCCGAACTGCCGGCACACCTGGAAAAGCTTGAGCGTCTGCGGTTCGAGTCCCTTGGCGGCGTCGATCAGCATCACGGCCGCGTCGACGGCGGTCAGCACGCGGTAGGTGTCCTCGGAGAAGTCGGCGTGGCCGGGCGTGTCGACGAGGTTGATGACGTTGGTGATCTCGGCGTCGGGGGAGGTCTGGTAATTGAACTGCAGCGCAGTCGAACTCACCGAGATACCGCGGGCCTTCTCCATCTCCATCCAGTCGGAGACGGTGGAGCGGCGGCCGGCCTTGCCGTGGATGGCACCGGCCTCGGAGATGACACGTGCGTGCAGGGCGAGGGCCTCGGTGAGCGTCGACTTACCGGCGTCGGGGTGCGAGATCACCGCGAATGTTCGACGCCTCGCGACCTCGGTCTCGAGCTCTTTGGCCTGGCCTCGGGTGGTCCCGGACTCGTCGAGCGCAGCCGGTCCGGACCCTTCGAGCGTTGCGTCGACGTCGGGGGTGCTGGACGGGGTACTCACGAAGACCTCATTCTCGTAGCAAGGGCGGCACCGAAAGAGTGGCCGGGGCAAAATCAAAGGATACGCGGCCCGTTGTTCCCCTCGGTCGGGGCGGGAGTGCCTACTGTGAACGGTAGGCCGGGAGATCCCTCACGAGGAGACGTGCGTTGAGCAAGTTCACCGAAGAGATGTTCGAGACCGCGAGCACCAGCAAGCACGGTCTGGTGACCGGCGAGCCCGACGAGGCGCTTCGGCAGTCCTGGGGTGAGATCCACGAGCAGGCGCGGCGAATGGCCGGGGCTCTGGCCGACGCAGGCGTCGAACACGGGGACGCGATCGGGATTCTGGCCGGTCAGCCGGTGGACATAGCGCCTGCGTGCCAGGCGACGTGGATGCGCGGGGGATCGGTGACGATGCTGCACCAGCCCACTCCGCGGACCGACCTCGCCGTCTGGGGCGAGGACACCGAGACCGTTGTGCGGATGATCGAGGCCAAGGCCGTGATTCTCGGGGCACCGTTCGACATCGCCGCACCCGTGCTCGAGGAGCGCGGAATCACCGTGCTGAAGATCGAGGACATGAAGACCGGTCGCGATATCGATCCGGTGCCGACGGCCGAGTCCGACATCGCGCTGCAGCAACTGACGTCCGGCTCGACCGGTTCGCCGAAGGCCGTGCGGATCACACACGAGAACTTCTACGTCAATGCTTACGCCATGATCGACCGCATCGAATTCGATGTCGATTCCGACGTGATGGTCAGCTGGCTGCCGCTGTTCCACGACATGGGGATGGTGGGCTTCCTGTCGGTGCCGATGCAGGTCGGTGCCGAGGTCGTCAGCATCACTCCACTGGACTTCCTGCGCTCGCCGCTGTTGTGGGCCAAGCTGATTCACAAGTACCGCGGAACCGTCACCGCAGCACCGAACTTCGCGTACTCGCTGCTGGCGCGGCGGCTGCGTCAGGCCGAGGACGATCTGGATCTCGACCTGTCCACTCTGCGCTATGCCTGGAACGGAGCCGAGCCGGTCGACCCGGACACCATGACCGCGCTCGCCGAGGCCGGGGCCCCGTACAAGCTCAACCCGCTGGCTCTGGCCCCGGTCTACGGAATGGCGGAAACGACTCTCGCAGTGTCGATTCCGGATCCCGATCAGGGGCAGGTGATCGATGTGGTCGACGCGGACCTGCTCGAGACCCTCGGTCGCGCCGTCCCGTCGACCCGCGGCAACACCCGTTCCCTCGCGACGCTCGGCAAGTTCGTTCCCGGATTGGAGGGGCGCGTCGTCGACAAGGAGGGACAGGTGCTCACCGCCCGCGGCGTGGGCATCATCGAGGTGCGGGGCAAGGCCGTCACCCCCGGCTACATCACCGTCGAAGGACCGGTGTCGACGCTCGACGCGGACGGCTGGCTCGATACCGGCGACGTCGGCTACATCACCGAGGACGAACTGGTGGTCGTCTGCGGACGTATCAAGGACGTCATCATCATGGGTGGTCGCAACATCTATCCCACCGATATCGAACGGGCTGCGGGCACTGTTGCCGGTGTGCGGCCGGGCAATGCCGTCGCCATCCGGCTCGATGCCGGTGAGAAGCGCGAAAGCTTCGCTGTGGCAGTGGAAACCAACGACATCGACAAGCCGGACGAGGTCAAACGCATCGAACGTGAAGTGATCCACGCGGTGCACTCGGAGGTGGGTGTGCGACCGCGAACCGTTGCGGTGTTGGGGCCGGGCAGCATTCCGAAGACGTCGAGCGGCAAACTGCGACGGGCGAATTCGGCGTCGCTACTGAACTGACGCGAACGGCGGGGACCTCACACCCTTTCTGCGGGGTGCGCGCCTGCGTTCGGACGCGAGAACAGGCGCGCGCCTCACAACAGGGGTGTGAGGTTCAGCGCGGGTGCACCCGATTCTGCGCCGCTTCCAGTCCGGCAGAGAGCAGCAGTTCCGCGGCGTCCGCGGCTTCCTCGACGACGACGCCGAGATCCTTGCGCTCGGCCGCCGAGAACGGCTTGAGCACGAACGACGCCGGATCCATTCGGCCCGGTGGCCTCCCGACGCCGACGCGAACCCGTAGGTAGTCCTTGGTGCTCAGGTGCTGGGAGATCGAGCGGAGTCCGTTGTGGCCGCCTTCGCCGCCGCCGAGTTTGAGTCGCAGAGCACCGAAGTCGATGTCCAGCTCGTCGTGCACCACCACGATGTTCGCCGGCTCGATCGAGAAGAATCGCGCCAACGCAGCCACCGGCTGGCCCGAGAGATTCATGAACGTCCGCGGCTTGGCGATGATCAGCGAGCGAGCGCCGAGACGGGCCTGGACGACGTCGGAGTTGGACTTCTTGTGCGAGGAGAACGCCCCGCCGATGCGTCCGGCAAGGGCGTCGGCGACCATGAAACCGACGTTGTGGCGGGTCTTTTCGTACTGCGGGCCGGGATTGCCGAGGCCGACGATCAGGGCAGGCGCTGTACTTTCGGCACTCACGGGGTCAACACTCACGCTCGTCATTGTCGCATCACGCCTTCGAAGCGAACGACGCGCTGTTCCCGGTGTGGGAGCAGCGCGTCGTACGCGGTCGGTGCAGCGAGATCAGCTGTCGCTGTCCTTGCTCTCCTCGTCGTTCGAATCCTCGTGGCTCTCGGCCTCTTCCTGAGTTTCGGCCTCGCCCTCCTCGGAGATCGGCTCGGTGCCTTCGCCGTCGGCTTCGAGCTCTTCCTCGGACGGTGCCTCGGTGACGTTGACGAGCAGCTGCTCGGGGTCGGACGTCAGGGTGACGCCCTCGGGCAGCTCGACGTCCTTTGCGTAGTACTGCGTATCGATCGGGTTGTCCTCGACGGAGATGACGAAGTTCTCCGGGATCTCCAGGGCGTCGGCCTCGATCTCGATGTAGGTGGAGTCGGTGACCACCAGGGTGCCGGGCGCGGCATCGCCTTCGACGATGATGTTGACCTCGACGGTGACGCGCTCGCCCTTCTTGAGGACGAGGAGGTCGGCGTGCTCGATGCTGCGACGGATCGGGTGCACGACGATCGACTTGGTCAGCGCCAGCTGCGACTTGCCGTCGATGTCGAGGGTGAGCACGGCGTTGGTGCCGTCGTTACGCAGCACAGCTGCGAACGCGCGAGCGTCCAGCGCGAGGTGCTGGGGGTCGGTGGCGTGTCCGTACAGAACGGCGGGAACGAGGCCGTCGCGACGTGCGCGGCGAGCTGCGCCCTTGCCGAATTCGGTGCGGACCTGCGCAGTGAGATTGTTTACCTTCGATGCCATGGTGCTACATGCTCCTGATAACTGTGGTTCGTGCGGCGTACTTCGTCGGGCGGTCAAGCTCGTCGGGGCGGACACGAACGAGCGCGGCCAACGGGGCCGAGCCGCGTCGATAACGGTGGATCCGGAACGATTCGGATCTACCCTCGCCGAGACAACCTGGGAAACAATACACGACCACGTCTTGTGCGTGGAAGCTCGACCCCTGCTACGAGCCCGGAGTGGAGCCGGCGTAACGACCGCAGTTACTGCCGTGCACCTGCGAGCGCAGCGAGCAGATCCGACGCGATGCCCCGCGCCACCACGATGGCGTCATCGCGAGCTCCCGCCGTCCCCATGACCACCGCACCCTCGTGCAGCACCGACAGTCGGGTTCCCAGCTGTTCGGCATCGGGGTATCCGGCTTCGGTGGCCAGTCGCGCGAACAACGATCTGGTCCAGGCTTTCTCGGACTCGATGATCGCGAGCACCGGGCTGTCGGTGCCGCCGAACTCGGCGAAGGCGTTGACGAATCCGCAGCCGCGATGGTTGTCGCGCATCCAGACGTCGAGGGCGTCGTACACCCCGAGGATGCGGGCGTCGCCGGGTTCGAGGGCATCGACGAATTCCGTCACGTGATCGCACCACAGAGCGTATCGACGGGTGAGGTATCGCTGCACCAGGCCGTCCTTGGAGCCGAATCGGTCGTACAGGGTCTTCTTCGTGGTGCCGGCCTCCTCCGCGATCAGGTCGACTCCGACGGCTCGGATGCCGCGGGCGTAGAACAGCTCGCTGGCGACGGTCAGGATGCGTTCTCCGGCGGGGGTGAGTGGCTTGTCGAGCATGGTTGCCTTCCGAAAGCGCTGGTGAGAAGCAGGTGCACTGCAAGTATACAGACCTGTATGTTTATATCGCAGCATGAAAGCGAATGTCGACGCCGTCGCAGGTACGGCCCTGGTGGTGCTGTGGAGTTCGGGATTCATCGGAGCCGAACTCGGAACTGCCGAGGCTCCTGCCCACACTCTGCTGGCCTGGCGTTATGTCGCGGCCGCGGCACTGTTGATCGCTTGGTGCCGGTACCGGCGGCTGACCCCCACCTGGCATGCCATCCGAATCCACGCGGTCCTCGGCCTGTTCTGTCAGTTCCTCTACCTCGGTGCCACGATCACCGGGATCGGTATGGGTGTGCCACCGGGAGTCGCCGCATTGATCGCCGCACTTCAGCCGCTGGTCGTCGCGACGGCATCGAGCCGGATCTTCGGCGAACGAGTCGGAGGGCGGCAGAGTCTGGGGCTCGTCGTCGGCATCGCGGGTGTCTCGCTGGTGGTGCTGGGGGATATGTCCGGTGCCGACCTCGCCTGGCCCGTCTACCTACTACCGGCGGCCGGGATGCTGGCTCTGTCGATGGGCACGATCGGTCAACGAGTGCTGGCACCGAAGGAGCCGATCGCGCTGGCGATGGCCATCCAATGTTCTATCAGCGCAGCCGGTTTCATGACATGGAGCGCGTTGGCCGGTGATGTCGCACCGCCCATGACGACGGGCTTCTGGGCGGCCGTGGCGTGGACGGTCGTGCTCTCGACCTTCGGTGCGTACGGCGCGTACCTGTTCGTGGTGCGTCGCAACGGGCCCACCCGCGCCAGCGTGTTGCTCTACCTGACCCCGCCGACGACGATGCTGTGGGCCTGGCTCATGTTCGGCGACGCGATCACCTGGCTCGGACTCGGTGGGCTGGTGATCTCCGCAGTCGGTGTGGCCGCCTATGTGAGCGGAACGTCAACCCCTGCTACGAGCCCGGAATGGAGCCTGCGGAACGACCAAAAACCGGTCACGCACCTGCGAGCGCAGTGAGCATCGTGTCCAATTCGGCGAATGTGACGAAATAGTGGGGAGACGCACGAACGACCGCGTCGAGCCCCCGGCCGGTCATGTCCAGGCGGGTCGAGCTGCGGTGGCTGACGGTCACGGTCACCCCGCGCTCCCCGAGACGGTCGCGCACGGCCACGGGATCTTCGCCGTCCACGGTGAACGAGACGATGCCGTTCTTGCGGTCGCCGAGGTCGTGCACGGTCACTCCGGGGATCTTCCGGAGCCCGGCCCGCAGGTATTCGGCACGTTCGACGACGGCCTCCTCGACCTGGTCGACGCCGAGCTCGAGGAGATAGTCGACGGCCGCCCCGAGCGCGAGCCTGGCCGCGACGTCGCATTCCCAGAACTCGAATCGCGTGGCATCGTCGGCCATTCGGTACGTCTGTCGGTCGACCCATTGAGCGCTGTGCAGGTCGAGGGCCGGCGGATGCAGTGTCGACGCCAATCCCGGTCGCAGGTAGAGGAAGCCGGTTCCTCGGGGGCCGCGCAGCCATTTGCGGCCGGTGGCCGAGAGAGCATCGACTCCCAATTCCTCGACGTCGATGCGCATCTGCCCGATGGACTGGCAGGCGTCGAGCAGGACCAGTGCGCCGTGGCGGTGCGCGAGATCGGCGACAGCACGGGCCGGATTGATCAGACCGCCGTTGGTGGGGGCGTGCACCACCGAGACCAGTTTCACCCGGTCGTCGAGCATCGATTCGAGTGCGTGCACGTCGATGCGTCCCGATTCGTCACTCGGGACGATCTCCACCGTTGCGCCGGTGACATCGGCGCGGTGGAGGGCGGAGATCGCGTTGCTGGCGTACTCGGCCTCGCCCAGCAAAATTCGATCACCGGGGGACAGCGGCACCGAGTAGAAGAAGTCTGTCCAGGCCCTGGTCGCAGAATCGCTCAGTGCGATGCTCGCTGCCGGGGCTCCGATCAAGGTTCCGATCGAGGTCTTGACCGCGGCGAGATCGTCGAGTCGTTCGTTCGCGGCCCGGTACCCACCGATTTCCGCTTCCCGGCGCAGGTGTTCGATCGCGGTATCGAGGACGACGGTCGGAGGTAGAGACGATCCGGCGCTGTCGAGAAAGACCCGGCCCGACGCACCGGGGGTGTCGCGTCGAATGCGGTCGTGATCGAGCATCGGTCGTCCTTTCGGTAGCGAACTCTCGGGCACCAGAGTTCCACAATCGGTAGCCTCGATCAGACGAGGGATCGCGGCGTTTTCGATCCCCGCGGCTGGGTACGTACTCCGAGCGGAGAACGTGTTGAGTGCGGAAAGAAGGAATGAGTGTCGTCCAACGAGAAGTCTCTCGGGCTGAGCTCGCGCCCAGCAGCAGAGGCATATGTATCGAAGGTGTGTTTCAAGCTGGGGCCACCGGCTCTCATCGGTGCCGAACTCGAGTGGCTCACCGCCCTCGACGACGGAACGCGTCCGACCCTCCCAGCTCTGGCCGCTGCGCTCGGTGTTCACTCCCCGCGCAGTATCGATCCCGAGTCACCCGCCCTGTCGTTGCCGGGCGGCAGCATCGTCACCGTCGAACCCGGCGGTCAGGTCGAATTGTCCAGTTCGCCTTATCTATCCGTTTCCCAACTCGCACCGATGCTCGACGCCGATGCGCGGTTGCTGCGGGACATTCTCGGTAAGGCCGGCATCGATATCGCGTCCGTTCCGGCCGATACTGCTCGGGCACCCGAACGTCTCCTCGTGCTACCGCGGTACTGCGCGATGGAGAATCGGTTCACCACCATCGGCCCCTTCGGAAAGCTGATGATGTGCAACACCGCAGCGGCTCAAGTGAGCGTCGACGCGGGTCGTGATCGTGCCGAGGTCGCCGCGCGCTGGCACATGCTCCACGTCATCGGTCCTGCCTTCGTGGCTGCGTTCGCTCGATCTCCCGAACTTTCCGGTGCACCCGCGGGACGCTGGGCATCCCAGCGGATGCGGACCTGGCTCGAACTCGATTCCAGCAGAACGGATTCGAGCAGAACGTCGGCGCCCAACACCGGCGACCCGATCACCGACTACGCACGGTGGGCGCTCGACGTTCCGTTGCTCTGCATCCAGGGCGTCACGCAGAACTGGGAAGCGCCGCCCGGCACCACGTTCGCGCAGTGGGTGGACGATCCCGGCATCGTCGGACGCCCGCCGACCTACAGCGATCTGGACTATCACCTGACCACCCTGTTCCCTCAGGTGCGCGCCTGCGGGCACTTCGAGATTCGCTATCTCGACGCGCAGCCGGACGGGCAGTGGGTGGTTCCGGCGGCGGCGTTCGAGGCGCTGCTGTCCACACCCGAACTTGTGGCCCGAGCCACCGAGATCGGCGGCGGTACGGCGGGACGGTGGCTCGACGCGGCCCGCGTCGGGCTGGCAGATCGCGAGCTCCGCACAGCCGCAACCGAATTGCTCGATCTCGCAGCGGAGGTCGGTGGCGAGTTCTCCGACCACCTGTCGGCAGCGTCTCGACGATGCAGTGCCGGCGAGCCGCCCAGCGCACTCGACACGGCGGCACGGGAACTTCGGACTCGAAAGGAATCGGTGTGAGCGCCGAACAACTCAGGAACAGGATAGAAACGGTCCTCACGCGCAGCCGAGCCCGCAGTGCGGCGCTCACCGATTGCGTGGACGAGACCGAACTGATGTCGCAGCATTCGCCGTTGATGAGCCCGCTGGTCTGGGATCTCGCCCACATCGGTAGCCAGGAAGAGCTCTGGCTCGTCCGTGATGTCGGTGGACGGGATCCGGTGCGTCCCGACATCGACGAGCTGTACGACGCCTTCAAGCACTCTCGTTCCTCGCGTACGTCGCTTCCGCTGCTCACTCCGGACGAGGCGCGCGTCTACGTCCAGACCGTCCGTGACAAGGCCTGGGATGTACTCGACCACAGCACTTTCGAGGGTAGGCCGGTCGAGAAACATGGCTTCGCGTTCGGCATGATCGCCCAGCACGAGCAGCAACACGACGAGACCATGCTCGCGACCCATCAACTGCGTTCGGGACCTGCGGTTCTGACCGCTCCTGCGCCTCCCAGTTCGGCCACACCGGTGTCGGGCGAGGCCGTCATCGCCGGTGGATCGTTCTCGATGGGGACCTCGCTCGATCCGTGGGCTCTCGACAACGAGCGACCGGCCCACACGGTGCACGTGCCGACGTTCGCCATCGACCGAGCCCCGATCACCAACGCGCAGTTCATGGACTTCATTGCCGACGGCGGTTACGAACGCCGCGAGCTGTGGACCGACAAGGGGTGGCAGCATCGCGTCGACGCGAACCTGACCGCGCCGCAGTTCTGGGAGTCCGACTCCGACGGCACCTGGTGGCGTCGGAGTTTCGGAGTGCGCCGTCCGGTGCGCCCGGATCAGCCCGTCGTGCACGTGTGCTGGTTCGAAGCCGACGCCTACGCGCGGTGGGCAGGCAAGCGTCTGCCGACGGAGGCGGAGTGGGAGAAAGCTGCGCGATTCGACGCCGAGACCCGCACCAGCAACGCCTACCCGTGGGGCGACGCCGAACCCACTGCGGTACATGCCAATTTGAATCAACGGCATCTGGAACCGGCAGACGTCGGCGCGTATCCCGACGGTGCCTCTGCAGCAGGCGTGCACCAACTCATCGGTGACGTGTGGGAGTGGACCTCCTCCGATTTCGAGCCGTACCCCGGCTTCGAGGCCTTCCCGTACGCCGAGTACTCCGAGGTGTTTCTCCGTGGCGACTACAAGGTGTTGCGCGGCGGGTCGTTCGGCACCGACGAGGTGGCGTGCCGGGGCACGTTCCGTAACTGGGACCACCCGATCCGTCGCCAGATCTTCAGTGGGTTCCGGTTGGCCCGAGACGTCGAGCCCAGCTGAATGTGCCGTCATCTCGGGTATCTCGGCCCCCGCACGTCCGTCGGGGGAGTGCTCACCGACGGTGAACACAGTCTGCGTGTGCAGGCGTATGCCCCCAGCGACATGCGCGGCGGCGGCACCATCAATGCCGACGGATTCGGTGTCGCGTGGTGGGACGGCGACGCAGCCGCGCACAGCTACCGCAATCCCATGCCCATCTGGACCGATCCGGCGGTGGACGATGTTCTGCCGCAGATCGATTCGACGTCGGTGATCGCGGCGGTGCGATCGGCGACCGTGGGAATGCCGGTGGAACGCAGCGCCTGCGCCCCCTTCACCGACGGCCGTTGGGCGTTCAGCCACAACGGTGTGGTGTTCGGCTGGCCGCAGTCGATGGCCGACCTGTGGTCGGAGGTGCCGCCCGTCGACGCGCTCGCATTACCTGCGCCGACCGATGCCGCCGCTCTGTGGGTCGTGCTGCAGAACCTGCTGCGCACCCACGATCCCGAGTCGGCACTGCGCATGCTGGTCCGCAGGGTTCTCGCAACCTCGCCCAAGGCGCGCTTGAATTTTCTGCTGTCGGACGGCCAGAGCATGTACGCCACGGCGGTGCATCATTCGCTGTCGGTTCTGCGGACCGATTCGGTGACGATCGCCTCCGAACCCCTCGACGATCGACCCGACTGGATTTTCATCGACGACCGACGCATGGTCGTCGCCACGACAACCGATCTCACCATTTCCAGCCTGGAATCATAAAGGAGCGTCATGAGCACGGTGGACGTACATCTGGCCGACACAGCATTGCTCGACGAGTTGCGTAAGGACGTGCGGGACGGTCTCACTGCCGACCCGAAGTGGCTCTCGCCCAAGTACTTCTACGACGCGCTGGGCAGCGAGCTCTTCGAGCAGATCACGGTGCTGCCGGAGTACTACCCGACGCGTACCGAGCGCGCCCTCCTCGAGGAGCACGCCTTGGACGTCGCCGAAGCAACCGGATCGACGATGTTGATCGTACTGGGCTCCGGCTCGTCGGAGAAGACGAAAATCCTGCTCTCCGCCGGGGTGAAGCATGGATCGCTCGAAACCTATGTACCGCAGGATGTATCCGTCACGGCCCTCGAGGGTGCCATCGAGCAGATCTCGCACGAATTCCCGGCGCTCGAGGTGCGCGGCATCGTCAGCGATTTCACCGACACGCTGCACAATCTGCCCAGTGGCCAGGCACGGACGATCGCATTCCTGGGCGGGACCCTCGGCAACCTGATCCCCGAGGAACGCCGGGAGTTTCTCGGAGCCATCGCCGACGCCCTGGATCCGGGCGAGTATCTGTTGCTCGGTGTCGGTCTGGTGATCGATCCGAAGGTTCTCGTTCCGGCCTACGACGACGCCGCTGGAGTGACTGCGAAGTTCAACCGAAACGTGTTGTCGGTGATCAACTCTCGCCTGGGCGGCAACTTCGATCCCGATGCCTTCGAGCATGTCGCGCTGTGGAATGCCGAGCAGGAGTGGATCGAGATGCGGCTACGCGCAAACGCGCCGCAGGAGGTGTACCTCGCCGACCTCGATCTGCAGGTGCACTTCGACGCCGGTGAGGACCTCCGCACCGAGATCTCGGCGAAATTCCGGCCGGAGGGCATCACCGAGGAACTCGCGGCGGCGGGATTCGGCGTCGACCATCTCTGGTCCGACGCCGATTCCCGCTTCGCACTCATTCTTGCGCGGAAGGACGGGTAGCGGATCCACCGGAGTGGGCACCAGTGCACACAACGATCGCCGATCGACGGAATCCCGTCGATCGGCGTCGATAGGGTGCAACCCTGCCCGCTGCAGCCGCGTATTCACGGGAGTCGACGGTCGGTCGCTGCGATCGACTTCCGGCGACGCCGCACCACGGTGATGATTTCGTCCACGACGCGATCGAGGTCGGCAAGCGCTGTGGCCGCCGAGTAGCGCAGCACCAACCATCCATCGAGCACCAACTCGTTCTGGCGTCGACGATCGTTGTTGAACGTGGCGGGATCCGTGTGGAACTCTCGGCCATCGATTTCGACGATGACTCGTGCGGAAAAGTCGACCAAGTCGCCGTAGAACTTCCCGACGCGCGCATTGATCTCCATCGTGAAGTTGCGGGCTGTCAACGCCCGCGCTACTACGCGCTCCGGCTCTGATCGTGTTCTCGGGCAGCACGTTCGAAGCTGCTTCCGGACGGAAGCCATCCCGTGCATTCCCTTCGACGTGTCACACAGTGCGGCAAACCGTCGCCACGGCAGATGATGGTCGATGGCGTCGTCGAAGAATTTCTCGAGATCGGGCGTCGACAACGAGGTCGCGACGTCGACGAATGTCTGCTCCAGCGACACCACTCGCAGGCCTCGGTGGAGCTGGACCTCGACGAGGCGTCGGCGATGAACTCGAACCCACGGCACCGATCTCGACTGGACGTTCGGGGCCACCGTGACGGAGACGAGTCGCGGTTCGTAGTCGATCAGTCCCCACAACCAGGCCGCACTGTCGTGGCTCAGCACGGCGTCCGGTTTCCACAGAAGCGCACCGGTGCACAGTCCGAGGTAGTCCGGTTTCTCCGTCGCGTAGACCTTCGGCAGCAGGCGCACGAGCTCCCCCGACCGCGACCGTCTCGAAATGCCGCTCGTACTGAGCCCCTGCGCCACCAATTGCTGCACTGTGTAAACCCCCATGGCTACACCGTTGCGGCTGAGGAGCCTCTGCAACAGTGGCAATCTCGCAATTGTGGATAACTCGATGACGTTATCCACAGGCAGTGCCCGGCAGAGTGGGCACCAGTGCACACAACGACGGCCGATCGACGGAATCCCGTCGATCGGCGTCGCTAGTGCGCAACCCTGCCCGGCCAGCATCACCCAGCACTGTCGAACACGAGGCTAGGCATCCGCCAACGCGACCACCGGCGAAATTCGATTCGCCCGTCGTGCCGGAGTCAGTGATGCCCCGAGTGCGAGGAGGCCACCGCACAGCACGGTTCCAGCGATCACAGCCCACGGCAGAGTGGGAGCCGTGAGTCCGCGTGAATCCAGTGAGCCGAGCAGCGATTGTGCTGCGGCCCAGCCGTATCCGATGCCGAGGATCAGCCCGAAGCCCATCGAGGCGACCACCATCTGGCTGCTCTCCGAGACGATCATCGACCGAATCTGCTTGCGGGTGAATCCGAGTGCACGCAACAGACCGATCTCTCGGGTGCGCTGCAGAATGCTCAGCAGCAGGTTGTTCACCATCCCGACTGCCGCGATCACAGCCGAGAAGCCGATGAGTCCGGTCATGATTCCCACTGTCACGGTGAGGACCTGGTCGACGGAGGCTTCGTCGAACTCGTTGACGAGCATCGCCCGGTAGCTGTACATCGCGACCGCGAACGTGGTCACCAGCGTCACCCCGATCAGCAATCCCACCGCGGTGCGGGTGCTGCGATCCGGATAGCGAATTGCGTTGGCCGAGGCCAATTTTGCTGCAGGTCCGCGTCCGAACAGTTTCCCGACCAGCCTCAGCGTCGCGGGCAGAATTCGATAGGCGCCGACCATGATGCCGGTGAACGAGGCGACACCGCCGAGGAACGCGACCAGCACACCCGTCGGGTTCACCATCCCGATCAGGATTCCGAGGCCGAGCAGTGCCACTCCGCCGGCGATCAGCACGATCGACATGCCCGTCCTGATTCGACGCGACCGCGGAGCCTCCACTCCCGTGTCCACGGCACCCCCGGTTGCCTGAACCGGAGTCACGTCCAGCACTTTTCGAGACCCGACGTAGGACGCGAGAGTCGTCGTCAGCACCACGATGACCACCGGCAGGATCACCAGCGGTTGGACGGACGTGTACTCCACGTCCGGCAGCTGACCGGCCGAGACCGCAACGGCTCGCGCGAGATGACTGGCTCCGACACCGAGAACCGAACCGAGTGCACCACCGAACAATCCGACGAGGAAGCCTTCCCTGGCCACCGATCGACGCAGGTCACGCGCCCGGGCACCCAGTAGGCGCAGAAGGGCGATGGTGCGGGTGCGGCCCGCGACGATCGTCGCGAACGTGTTCGAGGTGACCACCGCCGCGACATACAGGGCGAGACCGATGAACACGAGCGCCACGCTGTACAGCGCGGTGATGGCAGCACCCTCCATCTCGCCGAAGATGTCGACCAGAAAGGCCGTCGCCTGAATCAACACCACACCGAAGAACGACGCGAGCGAGGTCACCAGCAGACTGGCACCGTGCTCCTTCGACGCCTGAGCCGACGTCAACCCACTCATCGGACGCTCTCCATTCCCAGCATGTAGCTCGAAACCTGTTCCGCACTCGAACGCCCCAGTTCGTTGACGATGTGACCGTCGGCGAGGAAGACGATGCGATCGGCGTAGCTCGCCGCGATGGGGTCGTGGGTGACCATCACGATCGACTGGCCGTACTCGCGCACCGCCGCAGCGAGAAGGCCGAGAACCTCACGGCCGGTGCGGGAATCGAGATTGCCGGTGGGTTCGTCGGCGAAGATCAGATGTGGACGGGTCCCCAGCGCGCGGGCGATCGCGACGCGCTGCTGCTGCCCACCCGAGAGCTGATGCGGCCGGTGGTTCACCCGCGCCTGCAACCCCAGAGTGTCGATGAGCTGCTCGATCCAGGCCGCCTCCTCGGCGGTGGGTGCGCGGCCGTCGAGCTCGAACGGCAGCAGGATGTTGCCCCGAACATCGAGGGTGGGAACGAGATTGAAGGACTGGAAGATGAAGCCGACCTGCTTGCGCCGCAGCGTGGTCAGTGCGTCGTCGTTGGCCGAGGTGATGTCTGCACCGGCCAGCATCAGATGACCCGAGCTGGCGTTGTCCAATCCCGCCATCACATGCATCAGGGTCGATTTGCCGGAACCGGACGGTCCCATGATGGCGGTGAACTGGCCGCCGTGAATGTCGAGAGAGACGTTGTCGAGGGCGCTCACCGGATTGGTCGAGTCGCCGAAATGTTTGCTGACTTGGAATGCCCGGGCAACAGGGCCTGCTGTGATCGTCATGCCCACAACGCTATGAACTCAGCGGCCCCGAGTAATCAGGCGCGAGTCTCTGCGTCGTACATCTACAGGATGACTTCGGTGTCAGTGCCAAGCAGGTCAAGGCGAGTTGAGTCCGTGCTCGAATGCGTAGACCACCAACTGCACTCTGTCACGCAGGTGCAGCTTGGCGAAGATGCGACTGATGTGCGTTTTCACCGTCGCCTCGCTGAGGAATTCCATCTCGGCGATCTCGGAGTTGCTCAGCCCGCGGGCGGTCAGTCGGAAGAGTTCCTTCTCCCGCGCCGTGAGGGTGGCGAACTCGGCCGGCACCTTCGGCACCACCGGTGTCGGCGTGAAATGCGCCAGCAGACCCGTCGTCGCCGACGCGGCGATCACCGAGTTGCCTGCATGAACCGTCCGGATCGCAGCCAGCAGAAATTCCGGGTCCGCATCCTTGAGTACGAATCCACTTGCGCCCGAACGAATCGCTCGCGCCGCACTCTCGTCGAGGTCGAACGTCGTCAGGACCAGAATCCGCGGGGGAGTATCGGATCCGGCCACGATCTGCTCGGTCGCGGCGATACCGTCGAGCACAGGCATCCGGACGTCCATGAGCATCACGTCGGGACGTGCCGACGCGGCGAGCTCGACGGCTTCCTTCCCATTGCCCGCCTCACCGACGAACTCCAGATCGGGCTGCGAGGAGATGAGCATGCGAATGCCCGCGCGGAACAACTGCTGATCGTCGACCAGCGCTACCTTGATTCGATCGGACATCAGCTGATTCCCTTCGTGGACGAGCCGGCCGCAGGAAGCCAGGCTGTCACGGTCCACGACGATCCGTCGCCGGACGCGGTGCACATGCCACCGGCGAGGCTGGCGCGTTCTTTCATACCGGCGATTCCGTGGCCGCCCGATTCCGACGCCGAACGCGCCGAGGGCACACTGTTGCGCACCGTCAGTTCGATGCCGGCAGAGTCGGATTCGATGGTGACGGTCACCGGCTTGTCGGGGTCGCCGTGACGTAGGGCATTGGTCAGCGATTCCTGCGCGATCCGATAGAGCGCCAGGTGCGCACCGGCACCCAACGACACCGAATCGGTGTCGATCGACGAGTCGATGGTCAGGCCGGTCGCACGCACTTGGTCGAACAGACGCTCGAGATCGTCGGGGGTGGGGTTCGGGAGATCGCCCTGACTGTGGCGCAGCTGTCCGAGCAACACCCGAACGTCGGACAGTGCTTCGCGCGCGGTGTCGGAGATGGTCGTCAGGGCAGTGTCGACGGCAGCGGGGTCGACGGCGCGGACATAGCGTGCACCGTCGGCCTGCGCGATCACCACGGCGAGCGAATGCGCCACGATGTCGTGCATGTCGCGGGCAATTCTGTTGCGCTCCTGCTCGATTGCCACTTCGTGTTCGGCGCGGGCCTGATGTACTTCCGCGAGCTCACGCGCGTGTGCGGATTCGATGGCGGTGCGCCGGGCATAGGCCAAGCGACCCAGGGCCCAGGACAACCCGAGCATCGCCCACAGGCCGACGAGGAGGAAGGCGAACTGTAGGAGTCGGGGTTCCTGGTAGCCCTCCTCCGTGGCCGGGCCGAACGGATTGCCGTCCACGAACGCCAGGTACAGAGCCGCTATCACGCCACCGGCGACGGCCGACGCGAGCCCGAGGCGTCGAAGCACGTTGTCGCCGTACGCGGCCGAGCAGTACAGAATCGCGAAGATTGCGATGTCTGCAGAGAGGGGGAGTACCCCGCTGACCATCTGCACGACGGCCAGCACCCAGGCCAGTGCCAACGACAGTAGCGGTGACCGTCGCCGAACCGCCAGCGCGACGCCGAAACCGACCAGGACGCCGAAGCCGGCGGAACCGTAGGGACCGTACAGCGTGGACGACGTCATGAGCAGAACGAAGACGACGGCGTAGGCGACGTCGAGCACCTGCCGTGAGATCGAACGCTTGCGCAGCACTCGATCAGACTACGTGGATCAGTTGGTGCGGCGACGAGCCTTCTCGAGCGCGGCCAGAGTCGACAGGACCGTGGTGCGCTGCCGTTCGAGATCCTTCATGCGCGCACGTGCCGGCAGGCCCTGCACGCCGTCGAGCGCGCTGATCTGCTCGTCGACGGAGGTGAGCTGGCCGAGCAACTTCTGCACACGGGACTGCAGTTCGATCGCATCGATCCCGGTGACGCCGGCCTGCGACTTCTTCGTCGGTGCCTTCGCAGGCGTTCCGGACGTCGTGGAGGCCGGTGCGTTGCCCGCGGCAGCGGCCCTGGGGCGCAAGGCTTTGCGGACGGCGGCCGGATCGGGCAGCTTCTCGAGCCGAATGCGGTTGAGCACCTCACGCGCATCCCGAGCGGTGACGCGGTACTCGCGCTCCTCCTCGTCCTCGGACGCCAGCGTCCCGCCCAGGGGCCGCAGGCCGTACATCCCGATGAAGTGCTTGGCCTCGTCGATGACGGCTTCCTTCTCGCGGCACAGACCACAGCGCGGCTCGTTTCGGAAGTCCTCGACGCTGTCGGTGCTACCGCACCAGACGCACCCGCCCGGCGTCCATCGGGCAATTCTGACCGTAGTAGTTCCAGCCGGGCCGTGGGGAGAGTCTGCGTCGATCACGACGAGTCATCTTAGGTGACAACGAAACCCGCCCCGCACACCCCCGTCTCGCGAGCTGCAGGTTCCGGTCACGGACGTGACGTAGTTCATGCAGAGCGGACGGAGAGCGGGCGGGGCGGGGTGAAACAGACCTGAAGGTCGGGAGTGGAGCCTGCGGAGTGACCCGAAAAGGCTATGCGCTGCCGTTGAACAAGCTTGTGACGGAGCCGTTTTCGAAGACCTCGCGGATGGTGCGAGCCAGCAGCGGCGCGATCGAGAGCTCGGTCAGCGTTTCGAAGCGCTTCTCGTCACTGATCGGCAGGGTGTTGGTGACGACGACTTCCTTGGCACCGCAGTTCGCGAGCCGCTCGGCGGCCGGGTGGGACAGAACTCCGTGGGTGGCGGCGATGACGACGTCACCGGCTCCGGCTTCTTTGAGCACCTTCACGGCACCGGCGATGGTGCCGCCGGTGTCGATCATGTCGTCGATGAGGATGCAGGTGCGGCCTTCGACGTCACCGACGACGCGGTTGGACTTGACCTGGTTGGGCACCAACGGGTCACGCGTCTTGTGGATGAACGCCAGCGGCGCACCGTCGAACGAGTCGGCCCACTTCTCGGCGACGCGTACGCGGCCGGAGTCAGGGGAGACCACGGTGATGTGCTCGAGGCTGTAGGTCGCCCGGATGTGATCGGCGAGCTGGCTGTGTGCGTGCATGTGATCGACGGGTCCGTCGAAGAAGCCCTGGATCTGATCGGTGTGCAGGTCGACGGTGATGATGCGGTCGGCACCGGCGGTCTTGAGCAGGTCAGCGACCAGACGAGCGGAGATGGGCTCGCGTCCCCGGTGCTTCTTGTCCTGACGCGCGTACGGGTAGAACGGCAGGATCGCGGTGATTCGCTTGGCCGATCCGCGCTTGAGCGCGTCGATCATGATGAGCTGTTCCATCAGCCACGTGTTGAGCGGGAACGGATGCGACTGCAGCACGAAGGCGTCCGATCCGCGGACCGACTCCTCGAAGCGAACGAAGATCTCGCCGTTGGCGAAGTCACGCGCGGTCTGCGGGGTGACGTCGATCCCGAGTTCCTTGGCGACCTGCTCGGCCAACTCCGGATGTGCTCGACCAGAAAACAACATCAGGTTCTTCTGGTTGTCGATCCAATTAGGGGTGGTCACTGCTCTTCGCCGTCCTTTTGTTCTTGCCGATCACGATCTGCGAGCGCCGCTGCTTTCGCAGCTTCGGTTCCGGGCCTGTTGTCGATGACCCAGCCTTCGATATTGCGTTGCTTGCCACCGGAGACGGCCAGCGCGCCGGGAGGAACATCGTCCCGAACCACTGTTCCTGCACCGGTGTAAGCGCCGTCGCCCACATGAACGGGAGCGACGAACGTCGAGTCGGAACCGGTCCGCACATGGGATCCGATTTCCGTGCGGCTCTTGTTGACGCCGTCGTAGTTGGCGAAGACGTTGGAGCAACCGATGTTGCTGTGGTCGCCGATCGTGGCATCGCCGACGTAGGTCAGGTGCGGGACCTTGGTGTTGCGGCCGATCGTCGCGTTCTTGGTCTCCACGTAGGCACCGAGTTTGCCGCCCTCGCCCAGGACCGTGCCGGGACGCAGGTACGTGAACGGTCCGACGGTGGCATCCGGTCCGATCACGGCCTGCTCGGCGTGGGTGCGCACGACCGACGCGCGCTCGCCGATCTCGACGTCACGCAGGGTCGAGTCCGGTCCGACGACCGCGTCGTCGGCGATGTGGGTCTTGCCGTGGAGCTGGACGCCGGGTTCGATGCGGACGTCCGCGCCGAGGGTGACGTCGATGTCGATCCAGGTGGTCGATGGATCGACGACGGTGACGCCTGCCCGCATATGTCGTTCGACGATGTGACGGTTCAACACGGAGGTGACGTGCGCCAGCTGGACGCGGTCGTTGACGCCCACCACCAGATCGGGATCGGCGAGCTGGGTGCCGTAGACGGCTTTGCCGTCGGCCTTGCTGATCTTGACGACGTCGGTCAGATACAGCTCGTGCTGGGCGTTCGCGGTGCTGAGTTTGCCCAGGGCGGTACGCAGCGCCACGGCGTCGAACGCGTAGACGCCGGAGTTGACCTCACCGATCAGCACCTGGGCCGGGGTGGCGTCGGCGTGCTCGACGATCTCGGCCACCTCGCCGTCGTCGGTGCGGACGATACGGCCGTAGCCGTTCGCATCGTCCGGGACGAAGGTCAGCACCGTGGCGGCAGCGGGCCTGGGGGCGCTCAGGTGCTCGTCGAGCAGAGCTTTGAGAGTGTGGCCGTCGAGCAGGGGCACGTCGGCGGCGGTGACGAGGATCGTGCCCTCGAAATCGTCGGGCAGTGCGGCCAGGCCGCACTGCACGGCATGTCCGGTGCCGAGCTGGCGATCCTGGACTGCGGTGTGAATCGTGCGCCCGAAGGTGGCCGCGAGGTCCTGGACGGCCTCGGTCACTCGTTCGCGATCATGTCCGACGACGGTCACCAGGTGGTCGGGACCCAGGTCGGCGGCCGCGTGGAGGGCATGCGCGAGCATGGTGCGGCCGGCGAGGGGATGCAGAACCTTTGGAGTCTTCGACCGCATTCGGGTACCTGCACCCGCAGCGAGAACGACCACGGCGGTCTGCACAGGCATTGAGCTCCTCAGGCGGTAACGCGAAGACGGTATGCACGAATGATGTTGCTCGCTCCGCCGCCAGGACTCGAACCTGAACTATCTGAACCAAAATCAGAGGTGCTGCCATTACACCACGGCGGATAAACGGCCAGCGGTTTCGCCAGTGGCCGACGAATCGAACGACTCATTCGTTTGCCGCTGCGCTCCCACTGAGCGCAACGATCCTCGCACGCGAGGTGGTGGTGAGTCGAACCGCGATGAAGATTGGTGGGACAAACGGATGGATCGGACATCGTTAGTGTGGGGGAGGCGTCGAGTCCGGCGTCGAAAATGCAGGGTCGGTAACGGGAGCGGTTTTCGATGACAGGCGCAGCCTCGGAGCAGGAACGCACACCTCGAGTCCGAATGACAGGAACGCAACGGCGCGAGCAGTTGATCGAGGTGGGGCGCACGCTGTTCGCCGAACGCGGGTACGAGGCCGCGTCGGTCGAGGAGATCGCCGGGCGCGCGAACGTGTCCAAGCCGGTCGTCTACGAGCACTTCGGCGGTAAGGAAGGTCTCTACGCCGTCATCGTCGATCGGGAGATGTCGACGCTTCTCGGCATGATCACCAAATCACTCGACCTCAATCGCTCGCGGATTCGCGTCGAACGTGTCGCGCTTGCACTACTCACCTACATCGAGGACCGCACCGACGGTTTCCGCATTCTCGTGCGCGATTCCCCTGCGGCTGCCGAGGACGGCAAGTACTCGTCGTTGCTCAACGAGGCCATCGGTCGCGTCGGGCACATGCTGGCCGGGGATTTCTCACGCCGCGGACTCGATCCCGAGTTCGCGCCGATGTACGCCCAGGCGCTGGTCGGAATGGTGTCGATGACGGCACAGTGGTGGCTCGACGTGCGAACACCGTCGAAAGAAGTGGTTGCGGCGCATGTGGTCAACCTGTGCTGGAACGGGCTGACGAATCTGGAGGCCGACCCTCGATTGACCGAGGAATGAGAACTCGGTTTCGTCTCTTCGCGGTGAAAGAGGGGGTATCGTCCCCTTTGTCGGCCATGAGAGCTGTGTCACACACGGCGTAAGGCTCGATCGGACCGATGCATGTTGGCACGAGACGTAAAGCAAGTCAGTGGTACCGTTCGGGCGTAATTTGCGCAGTGGCAGTTCAGAATTGCGAAGGCGGATCCCATGGTCAGGCAGGCCCGCGCTGAAATAACCCGCGACACCGTGCTCGCGGGCGCAGCGAACGTATTTCTGCGCCTGGGGTACGCGAACGCGAGTCTCAGCGAAATCATCTCTCAGTCCCAGGTCACCAAAGGCGCTCTGTACTTCCACTTCGGTTCCAAGGAAGAGCTCGCACGTGCGGTCATCGACGAGGGCAACGCTCGGCTGACCACTGCGTGCATGCAGTTCAACGACGGTCGCATCCCCGCACTCGAGGCGGCGATCGGCATCTCCTACATCGTCGTCGACCTTTCGGTCAGCGACCCCATGGTCTCGGCTATGCTCCGGCTGAGCCATCAGATCGGCGATTACCGCGGCACCGAAGGCAATGTCATGGCCGGGTGGAGCGATTCGTTCGACAAGCTCGCCGCCAAGGCCATCGCGCAGGGCGACATCGACCCCAACTCGGATTCGCGCACCATCGGTTCGCTCGTACTCGAGATCCTGGCCGGCGTGCACATGGTTGCGGTTGCCACCTCCACCACCGAGGAACTGCCGTCGCGCATGGAGCGTCTCTGGTACTACCTCCTGCCGGCTCTGGTTCCCGCCAACAAGCTGGACTACTTCCGCGAGTTCGCGGCGCGTCGAGTCATCCGCTTCGGCCCGTAACTCACGAGTTCTTCGCAACGAAAGCCGCTACGTCGTCGCGCAGTCGATCCGGGTATTCACCGTTGATCGCATGTGAGGCGTCGGGATAGAGGTGGGGCCTTGCCGTCGACGAGCCCGGCGTCTCCCGCCTGCCGGGCTGTCGGTGTGCTCCCATAGACTCGCTCAGGACTGTGCGTATGCAGCCGTCGCCTCGAATCGCTTCTAGGAGCATTGCTGTTGTCTTCCGATTCTCTGCCTGCCATTTCTGCATCCGGGCCGGCCCCGATCGTTCCCGACGCGGCGCTGCAACTCTCGGGTCTGGCCAGCGTCGCGCTGACCGATTCGGCCATGGTGGCCGTCGCAGACGCGATCGGAACCGCCGAACACACACTCATCGGACCGCACTCGGTTCGCCCGTTCGTCGCCGCCGCGATCGCGCAGCACACCCAGCTGTTGATCGTCACCGCCACCGGGCGTGAAGCGGACGATCTCACCGACGAACTCCGCCAGATCCTCGGCGGCGGCGTAGTCATGTTCCCGTCGTGGGAGACGCTTCCGCACGAGCGACTCTCACCGAGCGCCGACACCGTCGGCAAGCGACTGGATGTTCTCCGTCGGCTGGCTCGCCCCGGTGACACCGATTACGGCGATCCTCTGCGCGTCATCGTCACCACGGTCCGCTCGTTGGTGCAGCCCATGGCACCCGGTCTCGGCGAGATCGAACCCGTGACCCTGAAGGTCGGCCTGGACATCGACTTCGACGGCCTGATCCACCGACTCGTCGAGTTCGGCTACCTGCGCGTGGACATGGTCGGCAAGCGCGGCGAGTTCGCCGTCCGCGGCGGCATCCTCGACCTGTTTTCGCCGACGGCAGATCACCCGGTGCGCGTGGAATTCTGGGGCGACGAGATCACCGAACTCCGCGCGTTCGCGGTCTCCGATCAGCGCTCGTTGCCCGATCACGAGGTCGATCTCGTCATCGCTCCGCCGTGCCGCGAACTGCTTCTCACCCAGGAAGTCCGCGACCGCGCCGCGGTTCTCGCAGCCGACAATGCCGGCGACACCGCGTTGGTCGAGATGCTCGACAAGCTGTCCGCCGGTGTCCCGGTGGAGGGCATGGAGGCGCTGCTGCCGCTACTGCAGCCGGGTGAGTTGCAATTGCTCGCCGACACCCTCCCCGCAGGAACACACGTGTTGCTCTGCGACCCCGAGCGAATCCGAACGCGCGCAACAGATCTGGTGCGCACAGGCCAGGAATTCCTCGAAGCGTCCTGGACGGCAGCATCGATCGGTGGAGCTGCGCCGCTCGATACCTCCACCCTCGATACGTCCAGCCTCGAAGGTGCGTCTCTCGATCTCGGTGCCTCTGCGTACCGTTCGCTTCGACAGGTTCGTGAATCGGCGCAGGTGCACGGCCGTCCGTGGTGGACCATCAGCCCGTTGGCATCCGGCAACGGTGAGGAAGTCGAGCTCGCCGTCGATTCGGTCCCGGAGGTTCGTGGGTCCGAGGAGGCGCTGACGGCCCTGTTCGCGACGCTGCGGGCGCATATCGCCACCGGTGGTCGTGCGGTCATCTCGGTGGCCGGTGCAGGTACCGCCACCCGCATCATCGAACGTCTCGCTGAGGCCGAAGTGCCTGCGGCACATCTCGATTCCGGTGCGGTCCCGGTCGCCGACGTCGTGAACGTCCTGTGCGGTTCGTTGCACGACGGCCTGGTCTTTCCCGACGCGAAACTCGTGGTCGTCACCGAGAGCGATCTGACCGGCAACCGTGTGGCCGCAGCGGGCGAGGGGCGCAAGCTCCCGGCGAAGCGTCGCAATCAGGTCGATCCGCTTGCCCTCGTCGCCGGCGACAGCGTCGTGCACGATCAGCACGGCATCGGTCGATTCGTCGAGATGGTCGAGCGCACCATCGGTGGTGCCCGACGCGAATACCTCGTCGTCGAGTACGCACCCAGCAAGCGTGGCCATCCCGGAGACCGACTCTTCGTGCCGATGGACTCGCTCGATCAGCTCTCGCGTTACGTCGGTGGTGAGCTGCCGTCTCTGAGCAAGCTCGGCGGATCCGACTGGGCCAACACCAAACGCAAGGCGCGCAAGGCAGTTCGCGAGATCGCCGGCGAACTCGTGCAGCTGTACGCTGCTCGCCAGGCCGCACCCGGACACGCTTTCGGACCCGACACCCCGTGGCAGCTCGAAATGGAAGATGCGTTCGGCTTCACCGAGACGGTCGACCAGATGACGGCCATCACCGACGTCAAGGCCGACATGGAGAAGGCGGTTCCGATGGACCGCGTCATCCTCGGTGACGTCGGCTACGGCAAGACCGAGATCGCGGTTCGCGCCGCGTTCAAGGCGGTGCAGGACGGCAAGCAGGTCGCCGTGCTGGTGCCGACAACGCTTCTGGCGCAACAACATCTGCAGACCTTCACCGCTCGGATGGCGTCGTTCCCGGTGACGGTGAAAGGGCTCTCTCGCTTCACTCACGGCTCCGAGTCCAAGGAGGTCATGGCCGGGCTGGCCGACGGTACGGTCGACATCGTCGTCGGTACGCACCGGTTGCTGCAGACCGGTGTCGCCTGGAAGGACCTCGGTCTGGTCATCGTCGACGAGGAGCAGCGCTTCGGCGTCGAGCACAAGGAGCACATCAAGTCGCTCCGAACCCACGTCGACGTCCTGACGATGTCTGCCACTCCGATTCCGCGAACACTCGAGATGAGTCTCGCCGGAATCCGTGAGATGTCGACCATTCTCACTCCGCCGGAGGAGCGGCACCCGGTGCTCACCTACGTGGGTGCGTACAACGACAAGCAGGTCGCCGCGGCCATCCGGCGTGAGCTGCTGCGCGATGGCCAGGTGTTCTTCGTGCACAACCGAGTCAGCTCGATCGACAAGGCCGCCAAGAAGATTCGCGATCTGGTCCCGGAGGCCAGGGTGGCGACGGCGCACGGGCAGATGAACGAGGAAACACTCGAGCGCACCGTGCAAGGGTTCTGGCAGCGCGAGACCGACGTCCTGGTGTGTACCACCATCATCGAGACGGGCCTCGACATCTCCAACGCCAACACCCTGATCGTGGAGCGATCCGATTCGCTCGGCCTGTCCCAGTTGCATCAGCTGCGCGGTCGAGTGGGCCGTAGCCGCGAGCGTGGTTACGCGTACTTCCTGTACCCGCCCGAGAAGCCGCTCACCGAAACGGCCTACGACCGATTGGCGACCATCTCGCAGAACTCCGACCTCGGTGCCGGTATGGCGGTGGCGATGAAGGACCTCGAAATCCGCGGTGCCGGAAACGTTCTGGGAGCCGAGCAGTCCGGCCACGTCGCAGGCGTCGGATTCGACCTGTACGTGCGGCTCGTCGGTGAAGCGGTCGAGGCGTACCGCGCGGCCGCCGACGGAAAGCCCATCACCACCGACGAAGCCCCCAAGGAAGTGCGCATCGACCTTCCCGTCGACGCCAACATTCCACCCGACTACGTCACCAGCGATCGGTTGCGCCTCGAGGGTTACCGAAAGCTCGCTGCGGCAGCCGATTCCGAGGGCATCGACGCGGTCATCGAAGAACTCGTCGACCGGTACGGTCCGCTGCCCGAGGAGGTGGGCCGACTGGTCTCCATCGCCAAGCTGCGGCTGATCGCCAAGGAATACGGCCTGACAGACGTCAATGTTGCCGGAACGCAGGTGAAGCTGGCTCCGATGGATTTGCCCGACTCCAAGCAGATCCGCCTCAAGCGGCTTTACCCGAGCGCTGCCTACCGGGCCACCACCGGTGTGGTGCAGTTGCCACTGCCGCGCGTCGAAGGCGGCGGAGTGGGGGCGGCGCGCGTACGCGACGTCGAATTGGTGCAGTTCATCGCCGATCTCATCCTATCCTTGGACGGTAAGCCATCTCGGTCGGTGTTGTTGGAGCAAACAGTGGGGGTGTAGCGGTGACGGTAGTTCTGCTCGACCCTGTTCGGCCCACGCAAGTGCCGGTTGATGCTGTCGAATTCCTCGGCGGTGCAGTGCAATTCACCGAAGAAGTGCCGGTGCGAGTGCGGTGGCTCTTCTCGGGAACCGCTGCGCCCGACGCCGTCGACGCGGTGCTGGTGAGTACCGATCCCGCCAACCCCGACGTCCAGGAACGGATTGCACGCGGAGAACGGGTCATCGCCGCCGAGAAGCTGCCCGGTGACGACCTCATCGCAGCGGTCCGGCTGATGGATCGGCTCCGCACCCTCGGCGGATGGGAAGCGCAGCAGACCCACGAGTCGCTGCGCGGCTACCTGCTGGAAGAAACGTACGAGCTGCTCGACGCGATCGCCGCGGGCAACCTGGTGGACTTGCGCGAAGAACTCGGAGACCTGTTGCTGCAGGTGCTGTTCCATTCCAGAATTGCTCAGGATGCCGCCGAGAACGCGTTCGATGTCGACGACGTCGCCGCAGGACTGGTAGCCAAGCTCACCCACCGCAGCCCGCACCTCGGTCGAACGGGCAATGGCCCCATCGACATCGCCGAACAAGAGCGAGCCTGGGAAGAGAAGAAGGCGTCGGAGAAGGCACGCGGATCCTGCGTCGACGGAATCGCCCTGTCTCAGCCGTCACTCGCCCTGGCGCAGAAAGTGATCGGACGGGCCACCAAGGCAGGCCTGCCCGACGAGCTGATCCCCGACGGCCTACGCGTCGTACACATCGGGATCGACCACTCACACGGAGGAGACAGTGCCGAGGACCTGCTGAGGCGTCGGGTACTGGATTTCGCTGCGTTGATCCGTAATGCCGAAGCCTCGGCCCGCAACGCAGGCATCGGGCCGGGGGAGATGTCCGCACTCGACTGGATCGAACACTGGGGTCTGCGAGGCTGACTGCCCCGCCGCCGCCCACCCTCTCTCCCTACCCTCGTCCCTCGGGTTGGGATCAATGTGGGGTTCAGTCGGTCAGAGTGCAACAAAGTCGCATTGATCCGGCCCGGCTACCTGCGCCAGAACAAGTGATGAGTGATGCCGCTGCTACTGGGGACGATCTCGTGCTCGAATCTGTCGTTCAACTCGTCGGGTGAATCCCACAGCTTCAGGCCCGAGCCGAATTCGATGGGCGAGACGACGATGTGCATGGTGTCGACGAGATCGGCGTCGAGGAATTCCCGAATACTGGTGACGCCGCCGCCGAGTCGCACGTCCCTACCGTCGGCCGCCTCCTTTGCTTGCTTCAGTACTTCGGAGGGCTCCCCGTCGACAAAGTGAAACGTTGTGTCGGAGAGCGTGATCGAGGGTCGCTCGTGGTGGGTGAGCACAAAGACTGGCGTGTGGAACGGCGGCTCGTCACCCCACCAGCCCTGCCATTCGTGGTCGGTCCACGGTCCGCGTTGGGGTCCGAACTTGTGCCGGCCCATGATCTCGGCACCGATGTTGTTCGCGAAGTCGCGGGCGAAGTAGTCGTCGAGTCCGCGACTACCACCCGAACCGGCGTTTCCAGTGAAGCTGGCGGTGCCGAAGTACCACCCCATCAGGGCCAGATGGTCGAGTCCGAACGGGCTCTCGAAGCTCTGGTCGACCCCCGCAGCGATTCCGTCGCTCGACACGGTGAAGTTCTGTACCCGAACAAGCTGTCCCATGTGTGCTCCCGAAGTCGATGATAGAACGTACGACGTATGGACCGAGCCGACTGTACAAACTCACCGCTCGACCGCGTCAATGGACCACTGCAGCGCCCAGACGTATGCAGTGTGCCATCCACGTGGACCGGGTTTTCGCGTGAATGAACCCTCGCAGAGGTCAGACGTATGCAAGGGTCCATTGACGCGGACGGGGGTGGCGGGGCCCGCCTACTCGAACAGTGTCGAACCCCAATACTCGGATTCTTCGACACCGGGTGGGCAGGCGAATACCGCAGATCCGACGTGTTGGATGTATTCGTTCAATGCGTCCTTGCGCGAGAGTGCCAGTTGCATCGGGACGAATTGGGTCAGTGGGTCGCGGCAGTAGGCGATGAAGAACAGGCCGGCGTCGAGATGGCCGAAGCCGTCGGATCCGTCGGTGAAGTTGTATCCCCGACGCAGGAGTTGGACGCCACCGAGGTTTTCCTTCGACGCCAAGCGCACGTGCGCGGTCTTGTCGATGAAGGTGCCCTCAGGACCTTGGGATTCGAAGTCGAGGGCGTCGAATTCGTCCTTCTGTCCCAGCGGCGCACCGGTTCCCTTGCTGCGTCCGATCACTCGCTCTTGTTCTTTCAGGGTGGTGCGATCCCAGGATTCGATGAGCATGCGGATCCGACGCGCCACGAGGTAGGAGCCGCCGGCCATCCATTCCTGATCGTCGTCGGCAGCAACCCACACGTTGTCGTTCAGCAGTGTCGGGTCCTCGGCCTTGAGGTTGGCCGTTCCGTCCTTGAAGCCGAACAGGTTTCGCGGCGTCGCCTGGGTGGTCGAGGTGGACGACGTGCGACCGAACCCGAGTTGCGACCACTTGACCGACACGGTGCCGAAGCCGACGCGAGCGAGGTTGCGGATGGCGTGGACGGCCACCTGGGGGTCGTCGGCGCAGGCCTGGATGCACAGGTCTCCGCCGGAGCGTGCGGGATCGAGGTTGTCGGCAGGGAAGTGCTGCAGATCGGCAAGGGACGCTGGCCTTTTCGACGCTAGGTCGAAGCGATCGAACATGCTCGGACCGAAACCGATGGTCAACGTGAGCGACGACGCCGTCAGACCGAGAGCTTCGCCCGTATCGGTGGGTGGGTTGTACTGCCCGCCGTCGACCGCGCCGCCGTCGAACGTCTCCTCGCCGCGAGTAAGACGCTCGGCCATCAGCGTCCACTTCTTCAGCAGCGCAACGAATTCGTCGCGGGAGTCGGTGGTGATGTCGAAGGCGACGAAGTGCATGCGATCCTGTGCCGGGGTGACGATTCCGGCCTGGTGCTCTCCGCGGAATTCGACGACGTCCGATGTCGGCACCTCGGCACCCGACGCCGTCGCGTGTCCCGCGAGTGCGCCGACTCCGACGAGTGCAGCACCGGTCCCGACGGCACCGAAGAGGCGCCGCCGGGAGAAGGTTCCAGTCTTATTGTCCGGCAACGACACCCTGCACCTGGCTCACTTCGGCGGACAATGCGTCGATCTTGTTGGACAGTTCCTGGCGCTGCGGCTCGGTCACGGTGTCGTAGAAGACGAAGCCGTCGCCGTTGCGGTACTTGGCGAGTTCGGCATCGAGTTCGGCGAAGCGTGCGTCGATCGCGGTGCCCAGCTCGGCGTTGCGCTCGTCGAGGATGGGGCGGACGGCGGCGATGGCGGCCTGCGAGCCGTCGACGTTGGCCTGGAAGTCCCACAGGTCGGTGTGGGAGAAGAAGTCCTCTTCGCCGCTGATCTTGGTCTTGGCGACCTCGTCGAGCAATCCCTGTGCGCCGCCTGCCACCTGGATCGGGTCGATGGTGAAGTCTTCGGCCTTGATCTTGTCGGCCAGCTCGGTGATGTCTGCCTGCAACTGATCGGCCATCGCGTTGGTGTCGGGCTGCAGACCCTGCGTCCACAGGTCCTTCTCGATGCGGTGGAAGCCGGTCCATTCGGCCCCGGGCTCCACGTCGGGTTCACGCAGATCGATGCGGGGGTCGAGGTCGTCGGGGAAGCTCTCGGCGACGGGCTCGATACGCTCGTAATAGCTACGCGTGATGGGGAATTGGGCCTTGGCCGCGTCGACGTCTCCGCTCTTGACAGCGGTGACGAACGAGGCAGTAGTGTCCTGCAAGGCATCGATCTGGCTGACGACGTACCGCTTGTACCCGGCTGCGGCCTCGGTGAGGAGTCCGTCCTCGTCCGCGGTGCGCACCGAGTCGCCGGTGACGACGTAATCGGCGCGGATGCCGTCGCCCACCATGCCTGCCTTGCACGCGGTTTGGTACGTGCCGGGATCGGGCAGGGCGACGATGAGCTGACGCGTCAGGCCGGGTCCGATGTTCTCCACCTCACCCATGACGCGGTCGCCTTCGCCGTAGACGTAGAACTCGGTGACCTTGCTGCCGTTGTTGGTGATCTGGAACGTCGAGTTTCCGGTGGTGCCCTCGGAAGCGCCGACGTCGCACGAGGAGTCGGTCGCGGTGACAACAATATCGCCCGACGCGGCCTCGGTGGAGGACTTCTCGGTGCAGCCGGCCAGAGCCATCGGCAGAACCGCGACGGCGGCCAGAGCGTAGGTGGTACGACGCATGGTGGTGGTGCCTTTCAGGAGGATTGAAGAGCAGGCTCGGGTGTCGCGGGAACGCGGACCGGGCGGAGGAAGAGGTAGAGGACGATCACGATGTAGAGCACCCACGCGATCGCTTGGAACACAGTGGGTTCGGGCCGGAAGTTGAAGATGCCGGCGAGCACGGTTCCGTACCAGCTCGAGGCGTCGAAGTGTGCGGTGATGTCGAAGGCGACGGTGCTGCCGCCGGGGAGGACTCCACCGATCTGCAGTGCGCGGATGCCGTAGGCGAGGATTCCGGCGGCGACGACGATCAGGAAGATGCCGGTGTACTCGAAGAACACCGCGAAGTTGACGCGCACGGCACCGAAGTAGAGGAATACCGTCAGGACAGCGGCGACGACGATTCCGAGCAGCAGTCCCAGCAGTGGCCACAGGCTGCCGTTGGTGTTCTCGGCGTAGCCGACCATGAGCAACGCAGTTTCGACGCCTTCGCGGCCGACGGCGAAGAACGCCAGCGTCAGCACGGCGGCGGGCCCGACGGTCAGTGCTTTCTCCATGTTCGCCCGCAGTTCGCCGGAGATGTTCTTCGCGGCGGTGCGCATCCACAGCACCATCCCCGTCACGATCACCACAGCAACGAGTGACGCCGCTCCGGCAATGATCTCGGCGGTCAACCCGGTGACGGTGGAGGTGCCGTAATGGATCACGAAGAAGATGGCGGCGACCATGGCGACGGCAAGGCCGACTCCCAGCCAGACCCACTTGAGCGCGTCGCGTCGATCGGCTTTGACGAGGAAGGCGACGAGGATCATCACGACGATGCCGGTCTCGAGCCCTTCGCGCAGTCCGATCAAGCCACTGCCGAACATTTGGGTGGCGATCGACGGCGCTGAGCCTGCGGCGGCGAGAACTGGCATGAATCAGGCTCCTGCGGTGCGTCGAACATTGGTACGCCTTCCCTCGCAAAGGGTAGGCGACCCTCATGCGTGAGGGCTGACCAGAACATACACCCTGCAAGGCGGCCCGAATACGCGTTGACCAGGGGTTATCTCGGTCTTTAGCTTTCTATTACCTTGCGTGTGCAGGATGGAGTGGTGATCTCCCGTATCTGCGTGCTCGCCACAGCGTCGGTCCTTCTCGCGTTGACGGCGTGCGGCACCGGTGAACCCGAGCGCGAGATTCCCGAGGGCATCCCGCCCGGCCCCGGCACCGAAGTGCCGGCCATCGATTTCAACGCGCCCGGGCGGACGGCCGATCTGTTGCTCGCCTGGGCCGAACCGCAGACCGAAGCGTTGGGCATTTCGGTGACCGCGTTGGCGTCGTACGGGCACGCGGCGGCGATCATGACCGAGACGGATGCCGATTGCGGAATCGCGTGGACGACGCTCGCCGGAATCGGCTACATCGAAAGTCGGCACGGCACCTACCAGGGTTCGTCGGTCGCGCCCGACGGCCTCGTCGCACCGCCGATCCGCGGTATTCCTCTCGACGGCGGACCGGGCGTCGCCGAAATTCCGGACACCGACGGCGGCGTCATGGACGGTGACACCGAGTTCGACCGGGCCATGGGCCCCATGCAGTTCATTCCCGAGACGTGGAAGAAATGGGGTGTCGACGCCAACGGCGATGGCGTCGCCGATCCCGACAACATCGACGACGCAGCGCTGACCGCGGCTCGATACCTGTGTGCGCGCGGCGGTGATCTGCGGACGGCGCAGGGTTGGGAGACGGCGTTGATGGCCTACAACCTGTCGGGTCAGTATCTGCGCGATGTGCGCGATCGTGCGGCCGCGTACTCGGTGGGCACCAGGCCGTAGGACCTCCATGCATCGCGGACATCACAGGGGAGCGGTTAGTCTTGCACCCGGCACAGTCCGTCGGTACCCGTTTATAGGAGAAGCATTCGTGGCCATCATTGAGCAGGTCGGAGCGCGCGAAATCCTCGATTCTCGTGGCAACCCCACGATCGAGGTCGAGGTCGCATTGGACGACGGGACGCTGAGTCGCGCCGCCGTTCCCTCCGGTGCATCCACCGGTGAGCACGAGGCCGTCGAGCTTCGTGACGGCGGAGACCGCTACGGCGGCAAGGGTGTCGAGAAGGCCGTCAATGCAGTGCTGGACGAGATCGCTCCCGCCGTTATCGGCCTGGACGCCATCGAGCAGCGCACCGTCGACCAGGCTCTGTTGGACCTGGACGGCACGCCCGACAAGTCTCGCCTCGGCGCGAACGCCCTGCTCGGTGTTTCGCTCGCGGTCGCGAAGTCCGCTGCCGAGTCCACCGGACTCGAACTCTTCCGCTACCTCGGTGGCCCCAACGCGCACATCCTTCCCGTTCCGATGATGAACATCATCAACGGTGGCGCGCACGCCGACAGTGGCGTCGACGTGCAGGAATTCATGATCGCCCCCATCGGCGCACCGACCTTCAAGGAGTCGCTGCGCTGGGGTGCGGAGGTCTACCACGCACTCAAGTCCGTGCTCAAGGCCAAGGGCCTGGGCACCGGCCTCGGCGACGAGGGCGGCTTCGCTCCCGACCTCGCCGGCACCAAGGCTGCCCTCGATCTCATCCTCGAGGCCATCGGCAAGACCGGCCTCAAGCCCGGTCAGGACGTTGCGCTCGCTCTCGACGTGGCGGCCACCGAGTTCTACACCGCAGGCACCGGCTACGCCTTCGAGCGTGAGACCAAGTCCGCCGAGGAGATGTCGGCGTTCTACGGCGAGCTCGTCGACGCCTACCCGCTCGTTTCCATCGAGGATCCGCTCGACGAGAACGACTGGGACGGCTGGGTTGCGCTCACCGAGGCCATCGGCGACAAGGTGCAGATCGTCGGCGACGATCTCTTCGTCACCAACCCCGAGCGTCTCGAAGACGGCATCGTCAAGGGTGCGGCCAACGCACTGTTGGTCAAGGTCAACCAGATCGGCACGCTCACCGAGACCCTCGACGCAGTCGATCTCGCGCACCGCAACGGCTACAAGACGATGATGAGCCACCGGTCCGGCGAGACCGAGGACACCACCATCGCTGACCTGGCAGTTGCCGTCGGCAGCGGCCAGATCAAGACCGGTGCTCCGGCTCGAAGCGAGCGCGTGGCCAAGTACAACCAGTTGCTGCGTATCGAAGAAGCTCTGGGCGACGCGGCGCGTTACGCCGGCGAGTTGTCTTTCCCCCGGTTCAATTACGAGGGATAGCGAACAGGCTCGTATGACACGAAGTGGAGAGTGAATGATGGCACGGCGCGGCAGGTCCGGGACCAGTCCAGGTGGACGTGATCCCCGACCCCGTGGCCGTTCCTCCTCTTCGAGTCGGTCCAAGGCCGGGGGCGTCTCGCGTGACGCGAACGCCTCCGGCCGGCAGGCCACCCCGCCGGAACCCTCCGAGCAGGTGCGCGACGCGGTGGTCGGTGGCAAGGCCGCGCCCCGACGCGTCGGAGTTCGCCGGCCCAAGATGCCCGAGCGAACGTTCTTCGGACTGTCCACCGGACGAGCCGTCATTCTCGGTGTCGTGGTGTGTGCGCTGGCACTGACGCTGGCAGTACCGCTGCGTACCTACTTTTCGCAACGCAGTGAGCTCGAATCCGTGCTGGCCGAACGGCAGGCGCTGCAAGACGACGTCAGCCGCCTGCAGGTTCAGAAGTCTCAACTCGACGAGCCGTCCCGCATTGCGGCCGACGCTCGCGAACGTCTGCGTTTCGTCATGCCGGGAGAGACGCCCTATCAGGTGCAGCTGCCCGGCGACTACTCGCCGAGCTCCGAGGACCTCGCAGTGGACAACACTCCGACGGGACCGTGGTACACGGAATTGTGGAACACCGCGGTCCAGCCACAGGGATCGGACGAGCCCCCGGAGCCGACGTCCGCACCGATGCCTCTCGTACAGCCAGAACCCGCGCCGGCCGTGCCGCCGGTGCCAGAACCAGAAGGAGGACCGGTCGGGTGAATTCCTCGGCAGTCTCGCAGGAAGATCTCGATGCGGTCGCATCGCAGCTCGGACGTGAACCGCGTGGCGTACTCGAGATCGCGTACCGATCTCCGGACGGCAGGCCGGGTGTGGTCAAAACCGCCCCGAAGCTGCCCGACGGCACGCCTTTTCCCACCCTGTTCTACTTGACGGACCCGCGGCTGACGGCCGAGGCGAGTCGGCAGGAATCGGCCGGCGTGATGCGCGAGATGACCGAACGTCTCGGTACCGACCCGGAATTGGCTGCGGCATACCTGCGCGCCCATCAGTCCTATCTGGCCGAGCGTGACGAGATCGAATCCCTCGGAACCGATTTCACCGGTGGCGGCATGCCCGATCGGGTCAAGTGCCTCCACGTGCTGATCGCGCACTCGTTGGCCAAGGGCCCGGGCGTCAACCCGCTGGGTGACGAGTCGGTTGCGTTGGCCGCCGAGAACTCGTTGCGCGGCAAAGCTATTCCGGCCGACTGGCCGACCATCGAAGAACTACGTGCGGAGAAATCATGACCAGGGTTGCAGCAATAGATTGCGGCACCAACTCGATCCGCCTGCTCGTCGCCGACAACAACGGCAAATCCCTCGCCGACGTCGCTCGCGAGATGCGCATCGTGCGACTCGGCCAGGGAGTCGACGCCACCGGAGCATTCGTTCCCGAGGCCATCGAGCGCACCCGGGTGGCGTTGGTCGAATACGCCGAGATCATTCGCAAGACCGGGGCCACCGCAGTGCGCATGGTCGCCACCTCGGCCACACGTGATGCGTCCAATCGCGAGGATTTCTTCTCGATGGTGCGCGAGGTACTCGGCAAAGTCATCCCCGGTGCCGAAGCCGAGGTGATCACCGGCGACGAGGAGGCTCGGTTGTCCTTCGCCGGCGCTGTCGGTGAACTCGACTCTGCTGCAGGACCTTTCCTGGTTGTCGACCTGGGCGGCGGTTCCACCGAGCTCGTACTGGGCGACGCCAAAGGAGTGAAGGCCGCGTTCTCGGCAAACATAGGCTGCGTCCGTCTGACCGAGCGTTTCCTGCATTCCGACCCGCCCACCGCCGACGAGATCAACGGCGCGCGTGAATACGCCCGCGAGAAGTTGGCGGAGGCGTTCGAGGAAGTGTCGATCGGCGACGCGTCGAGCTGGGTGGGGGTGGCCGGCACGATGACGACCATTGCCGCCATCGCCAAGGAATTGCCCGAGTACGACGCAGATGCGGTGCATTTGTCCCGTGTGCCATTCTCGGAGTTGTTCGAGGTGTGCGAGCGACTGATCGGCATGACGCATACGCAGCGAAGTGCGTTGGGCCCCATGCACCCCGGACGGGTCGACGTCATCGGCGGCGGCGCAATTGTGTGCAGTGTGTTGGCCGAGGAGTTCGAGCGACGCGGTGCTGTGAGCTCGTTGACGGTCAGTGAGCACGACATCCTCGACGGCATCGCGATGTCCATCAAGATCTGATCTGCAATTCTGCAGATGCGGTCTGCGGTGATGTAGGTTGCATCACTGCATGATTCGGTGAAACCTTACAGGTGCTGTGGCCCACGTCACGGCTCCCTTCGAGGTGAGGACCACCGATGACGTCACCCGCCGAGCAGATTCCGGCCGATCAGGCGCCGGCCGAGAAAGGTTTGGCGCGCGTCGCGCAGATGCTCGCCAGGGGAACCGAGAAGTGGTTTCCCGACGCCTACATCTTCGCTCTCGTCGGCGTGGTGGTCGTGGCTGTCGCTGCTTTCGCCAACGGGTCGTCTCCGCAGAACGTCGTCGACGCGTTCGGAAACGGCTTCTGGGATCTGACCGCCTTCACCCTGCAGATGGCGATGGTCGTTCTCACCGGCTACGTCGTAGCCACATCTCCGCCGGTCGCCAGATTGATCACCCGATTGGCGCAGGTACCCAAGAGTTCCAGTAGCGCAGTCAGTTTCGTGGCTCTACTGTCCTGCTCGGTGTCGTTCCTCAACTGGGGGCTATCGCTGGTTTTCGCAGGACTGCTGGCCCGTGCCGTCGCGCGGCGTGACGATCTCCGCGTGGACTACCGAGCGCTGGGCGCGGCTGCGTTCATGGGACTCGGTGCGGTGTGGGCGCTGGGGATGTCGTCCTCGGCTGCGCAGCTGCAGGCGACGGCCAGTTCGCTTCCGGCGACGCTGCTTTCGGTGACGGGCGTACTCGACTTCGGAACCACCATTTTCACGTGGCAGTCGTTGCTGATGTGTGTGATCATCATCGTGTTGACGGTCGTCATCGCACACGTGTCCGCTCCCAAGGGTGCCGCGATCAAGACTGCCGCAGACATGGAGGTCGATCTCGACGACACCGTCGCTGAGCCCGCTCCGCGTTCGAGGCCGGGTGAGTGGCTCGAATACAGTCGAATTCTGCCCTTGTTCGCGGGAGCGATGACCCTGGGATGGCTTGTCTCCCAGCTGTTGACGCTGCCGGTGCTGTCGGTGGTCAGTAGCCTCAACGGGTATCTCTTGGTGTTCCTGATGCTCGGGCTGGTGCTGCACGGAACCCCGCGGCGATTCCTCGATGCAGTGAGCAAAGCGGTCCCCGCGACGGCAGGGATTCTGGTGCAGTTTCCGCTGTACGCGGCGATGGCGGCCATGCTCACCGAGGCGGAGGGCCGGGGAGGCATCACGATCTCCGAGCATCTGGCGACTTTCTTCACCGAAATCGGGTCCGGTGGAGGCTTCGCGGTGGTCATCGCGATCTACACCGTCGTGCTCGGACTCTTCGTTCCCTCGGGCGGTGGCAAGTGGCTCGTCGAAGCGCCGTACGTGATGCAGTCGGCGACGGACGTGCAGATGAACCTCGGCTGGACGGTCCAGATCTACAACGTGGCCGAGGCGCTGCCGAATTTGATCAACCCGTTCTTCATGCTGCCCCTGCTGGCGGTTTTGGGTCTGCGAGCACGCGATCTGATCGGATTCACGTTCCTGCAGTTCATCTTTCACTTCCCGGTGGTCCTGCTGCTGGTGTGGCTTCTCGGTATGACCTTCGACTTCGTGCCGCCGGTCATCCCGGCGCAGTAGCAGCCCGATATGATCGTCACCGCTGGAGCGAGAGTCCAGCGGTGGCCCCTATAGCCCAATTGGCAGAGGCAGCGGACTTAAAATCCGCACAGTGTCGGTTCGAGTCCGACTGGGGGCACCGGAGTCCATATGGATCCAGATTTTTGGACCAGGACAGTGCTTTTCGGGTGGTAGCGCGGACTTCGGTGGCTTCCCACGGATCTGAGTGGTCAACCAAGACAGCGGATTTGAGATCCGCGCGGGATGCGCCTTATTCGGCGAAGCATCTTCGCATTCTTGCAGCTCAGGGCTGGGTTTCGTGTCGAATGGTCGTCTCTGCGGGTGGCTCGTTGTCACGAGGCTGTCACAACTGGGGCTGTCCAATCTGTTCGAGACAAGCGACCTCTCAATTTCCGTTGTCGAAAACGTTGTGCTGAAACAGTTTGGTAGGTAGGCAGGTGATGCGACGACAGCTACGTGCTCGCGGCAGAGCTGTCGACCTTCTTCGACACGGCGCACCAGAGGGGAAGCCTGTGAGAAGCGGATGCAGGAAGGCAACGAAGGTGCCCTAGTCGCGAACTGCAACCCACAGACGAGACAAGCTGCGACCGCTCACAACGCCCATGACGTGAGAAGCATTGCGCAGCGGCAACGTGGTTACGTCAACCTCGCATAAAGATGCCATCGGCAATGTACTACGGCGTTTCAAACCATTGAGAGACAACGTTTCTGGCGAACTATGTGCACCTACGCAGACTTCGTGAACGCAGCTTCAGATGAGCTGGACCCGCTACCGACACGGCTCGTTCGACTCAGGTGCAAGAATCGGCCACAGCGCCGCGGAGTTCTTTTTCGGTTTTCGGTTCAGGAGCCTTTCTGGTCCAGGCACCTCCTACTGAGCTTTCGCCTTGCTTGACAAGCGGCCTGCGATCACCGCCGCAGGCCAAACGCCGTCGGCCAGTGCGCGGGGTCCGTCGGTCGGCGTTTTGGACACACGGACCAGTCCCCTCGAGCTGAAATTGCGGACAGCTCCACAGAGCTCGCCGCGGACATCGCGACCCGGGTATGTGATGTACCACAGCGCCATCGAGTTCGATTTTAGTTTCAGCAGTGCTATGTCACAGTCGACGACGAGTAAGCAGGATCTAGGTATGTTTTAAACGATTATCCTGGCCGTAGGGTTGTTTTCTGGACACAATAGGTTTGTCGATTGTTCAGGAATCAACCATGCACTCGATTTCGCCTCAGACGGGCGTCGAGCATCAGCCAGGAGTTCGCCCATGACTACCCCCCTCCTCCCCAGCATGCCTTCGGCACGCACCATCGAATACGCAGGTCGCCCCGGCTCAGTGCGCAGCGCACCGGCGGACAAGACGAGCCGCGCCCGTGCCCAGCGGCGACGGCTGGACTCCGTCCATCTATCGACGCCCTGCGCGGATGGAGCACTGACATTGATGGCCGCGACGCCGTCGGGTTCTCCTGAACTGTGGTCCCGCTATGTCGCCGGTGCGTGGGAGTCGTACTCGCGCCACGGGGTCACCGCTGCGCTGGATATCGATGAAGTGGCCTCGGGTGCGACGACAGCCCTGTTCTATGCGGTGCTCGATGCGGCGGGTGAGATGCTCGGCGGCGTCCGAGCTCAAGGGCCGTACGCGTTGATGGAGCAATCCCATGTCTTGACCGAGTGGAAGGACTCACCCGGACTGGACGTGGTCTCCGATCTGCTGCAGTCGCGGTTGTCCCGCGGAATCGTGGAGATGAAGAGCGCGTGGGTCGAGGCGGGTGCTGCAGGGCGCACGGTCTCGGCTGTGCTTGCCCGGACGGCTTTGCCGACGATCGAATTGACCGGTAGTCGGTATCTGTTCGCCAGCGCGGCCGATCACGTCCTGCGCTTGTGGGAGACCTCGGGTGGGCGGATCGATCACGACATTCCCGCTGCGGCGTATCCGAGCGATCAGTATCGGACAGTCATGATGTGGTGGGACCGGGACACGCTCGCGCAGACTGCGAAGCCCGAGGTGTGGCAGTCGATGGTCGACGAGACGCGTTCACTGTTCGGGGACGATCGGCACGTCCTGTTCGCGGCTTAGCGGCTCACTACGGCTAGCCGCCCTCTGTGTGGCTGTCCTGTGTGGCGCGCCCTGCCATGTGATCGTGAGGGTCCCTGCGTGGCAGGCGCGGTCTCGACCATCTGTCTTGGCTTGGTAGAGCGCGGCATCGGCAGCGCGGACGACGGTGTCGAGCACCTGATCGAGGCCGCCCGATTCGGTCGACGCGAGGTTTTCGGCGGGCCACGCGCCGTCGCCGGGGACCGCGGGCTGCACGTCCACGGTCACCGTTCCGATGCTTACGGTCACTGTGCAGTCCGATCGAATTCGATCGAGTATCTGTCGCGCGAGTTC
This sequence comes from Rhodococcus sp. 14-1411-2a, assembly GCF_002259485.1. Lineage (GTDB taxonomy): Bacteria > Actinomycetota > Actinomycetes > Mycobacteriales > Mycobacteriaceae > Rhodococcoides. Next base: position 139,714 of record NZ_NPGA01000007.1, on the reverse strand, counting down.
GTGATCTGCTCGGTGTGAGGCGAGGACGAGGAACTCCTCGCCACCCGTCCGAGCGACGACCGCATCGGATGCGCCCACCACTGCGTGGACAGCACGGGCCAGGGTATCGGCGACTGCGGCGAGCGTTCGGTCGCCGGCTGTGTGACCGACGGTGTCGTTGACCGCCTTGAAATAGTCCACATCGACGACGAGCGCAGACAGAAGTTTCCGTCCCTCGCAGGCCTCGTGCACGAGGGTGTGAGCGTTCGAGAGCAGTCCACGGCGGTTGACCAGACCGGTCAAGGGGTCCGTGTCGGCCAGTCGTTGCAGTTTTTGGTTGACCAACGTCAGAGTTCGGCGTAGGCCGCCGATGAGTGCGACCGGCACGAGCACTGTGGTCGCTGCGGCACCGATCGCAACGGCAGTCACCGCCCACCCGGAGGATCCCACACTGACCACCGACAGCACCGTGGCCATGAGCACCGAGGCAGCCGATAGGCAGGCGGTGACTCGTGGCGGTGAGCTCGATGCGGCGATGGCCGGAACGATGGCCAGCATCGAGGTGACCGCACGCGTGCCGGCCGGATCTGCGATCAGGTAGGCACTGATAGCCACTCCGGTCATACCGCCGAAGCCCAGGACGGCGAATTGGCGTTCACTCAACCGCCCCACTTTGGCAGCAAAGAGCACGGTGACGGCGGTGAACGTCAGCACCGCGATGAGAATGGGAAGTGCGTTCGGCCGCAAGAAGGTCGGAGACAGCAGGGCAATAGCCAACAGCGGTACGGCACCGGTGGCGCTGGCAATGACTGCGGTCGTGCGGGTATCGAGCCGTGACCGCCAGGAGTTCGCTCGCCGACGAGACGACTTGTCGATCACGTTCATCGGGTGATTCCTCGGATCAGTGTCGGGCGAACCCCAAGAACAGTATCTGGCGATGCCTCCGGCCGCTGGTGCGCCCGCTCATACGTTCTCAGCGTCGGCTGCCGGGTCGAGTCCGGTGCGCACCAACGCATCCAGGTCTATTCGCCGCCGACCGGACGGGAGCGGTTCACCGCGGCCGAATGCCCTCACAGCAGCGGTCACAGCGGCACCACCGAGCGCGACGTCTCCGCCGAGCTGCGGCCAGGTGGAGAGCGTGCGCCCGATTTCCGGCACCGATGCAATCATGCGCGGGGTCAGTTTGTTCGGCTCGAGCAGCGTCGCTGCAATCGTGCTCTTCTGCTCGATGGTCATGTCGGCCACATCCGCGGTGTTCGTCTCGCCGAGCAGTCCGTGGAACACCGGTCGGTCGGGTTCGAGATCGAAGCGTTCGACATCGAGGACGCCTCCATCGCTGGTCTCCATCACCACCGGGATTCCGCGGGCGCGGGCGTGATGACGGACCAACAGTTTGGTGTCGATCGAGTCACATTCCTCCACAACGAGATCGAGCCCGTCCAGAAAGCCATCGAGAGTCTCTGCCGTCACACCGTCCGCGAACATTTGTACATTCAGGTAGGGGTCGAGTTCGGCGATCCGTCGGGCCGCAGCGACCGCCTTGTTCACACCCAAGTCGAACACCGAGGACGGGACACGATTGAGATTCGAGAGATCGAGCTCGTCGAAGTCCGCCAGTCGCAACTCGCCGCACAATCCCTCCAGTGCGAGGGTGTGGGCGACGGCGTGGCCGACACTCAACCCGACAACTCCCACTCGCAGTCCTCTGAACCGAGCTTGTTCCTCGGAAGTGATCTTGTTCCTGTTGCGGTCCAGCCGTAACCGATCGAAGTCGCGTGGACCGAGGACCCGCACCATTGTGCGCCGCCATGGGTAATGCACCCACCGCGGCAATTCCTCGAAGTGGCCGGCCATTGCGGGAAGCAACCGGCGGAGCGAAGCCAGCTGATCCAGTGTCGTGTCGACGACATCGACGTTGGGATCATCGAGCAGAGCACGGACAACCGCATCCTGTTCACGCTCGGATGGGTTGAACACGGTGTGCTCTGACATTGCTGATGCTCCACATCTTCTGGATTGAGTATCGACGACATGCAAACCCCGATCGTGTCCGACGGCCATAAACGGATATCAGACTGCTCCACGTTACTAACGACTCTGCAGGGCGGCCGCGCACAGCCATTCAGGAGCAACAACACAACCGCCGGCATCGCCACTGTGGCAAAGTCCATATCCGGACAACGCCCCCGCGTGCCCGGACGCAGGAAACGAAAGGTTCCGATAGCGTGCCGCGCTGGGATCGAGAACGTTGGTGCTGACCCCGACTTGATGGCGGTAATGCCTCTTCTCGACGCGAGGCGATCAAGCTCGGCAGATCGGACAATCTCTCGCCACCATGCTCGCCATTCTTGCCTACAGGAGCCGGTTCGACGTCGCACTCATCGTTGACAGAATCGAAACCGAGAGACAGAAGGGCAAGGAAATGGCGTTGAGGTGCCGGTTAAGGACTAGGATTTCATCTCGGCCGGCCCGCCCCGCTCGATGCATCCCCGACGTCATCCTTTCCTGTTCTGCCGTGATTCGTTTGTTTATCGTCCACAGTAAGACTCGCCAGGTCATCGCCACCCTTCAACTGGTCGAGCCCAACCGGATGAAGTGGCTGTTCACCGAGGACAGAAAGCGGTCGGTCCAGGATGGAAAAATTTTGGGCCTGGCAACGTGGGCATACCTTGGCTACGACAGCTGAGCATTGCACATCTGCCCGACTGCCCGGGTTCGCCTCGTTTGTCTTGACTGTCGGTCTCGCCTATACAGCGACATCTGGGCTGTGAGGCATCCGCCTCGACAGCGTCGCCGAGGTAATCGGTGGTGGTCTCCCCACCGCCGCTTCTGTACTCCTCATCGGGCCGGAGATAGTGGCGCGTGGGTGGTCCGATCCTGCGCGTGGACGGATGCTTCTCGTCGGAGTCGTCGACTTTGCGAGCGTTCAACCGCTCAGTGGCTGACAATCCTCCCCAAACCCCATATGGCTCAGCAGCATGGAATGCATGCGTACGGCATTGTTCGATCACCGGGCACTGATCGCAGACAAGTTTCGCTTCGCGCTCGACTCTACGCAGCGAGTGCCCCTTCAAGCCCCAACGCGGAAAGAAGAGATTCACGGGCATCGAGCGGCAAGCAGCATCGAGTTGCCACTCCCACTCCTCGGCGAGAGGCGGTGGCAGTTCGATTTGTGGCGGAGGATTTCTCACCTGTCACTCCCAGGGGTGTGTCGTGTGTTATCACCGCGAAGGTGGTGGACAACGGTCGAGCTGGGTGTTGGTATTCGATTTTCGGGGCAGGAACGCCGATGGCGTGATCCGGCAACGAACGGGCGATGGCGCTTCTGCCAAATGTACTGCAGCGACTGATCACTCGGTTGATCTGCTGCTACAGGGTTGTAGACGCGCACAGAATTGTGCTTGTCGATTAGACATCGACTGCGATCCGAGAATGCGGCCTAAACCTGTCGAAGCGACGCGGGCAGTCCTGCGTACTGCTTGCCTACGGCCGAACTCGAACAGCCTGCATCCCGCCGTCGACGGCGAGGGAGGTTCCGGTCGTGGACGACGCCGATGGGCTCGCTAGATACGCCACCGCGTGAGCTACTTCGTTCGCGGTGACCAGTCGGCCGTGGGGTTGTCTCTGCTGCAAACCGGTACGTTCCCCGTCCGGATCGTCAGATGTGTCGAGGAGTCTCTGCACCCAGGGGGTGTCCACCGTGCCGGGGTTGACGCAATTGACGCGAATCCCAGTGCGAACATTGTCGGCGGCCATTGCCTGGGTGAGAGAGAGTACAGCTCCTTTGCTGGCGCTGTACGCAGCACGCATCGGCAGTCCCGCGGTGGCCGCGATCGAGCATATGTTCACGATCGAGGCGTGATCGGACTGCTTGAGGAACGGCATGGCGGCGCGTGAAACGCGCACTAAGCCAATGACATTGACGTCCAGCACCTTTGTCCACTCGTCGTCGGAGTTGTCTCCGACCGTACCTTGGACACCGATTCCGGCATTGTTGACCACAATATCTATCCCGCCCAGCTCACGTGCTGTCGCTTCGATCGCGGAACGCACCGATACGTCGTCGGACACGTCGCAGCGGAATGCATGGTGATGCTCGTCGACGTTCCCGGTCTCGAGGTCCAGAACCGAAACTTTTGCCCCGCGGGAGGACAGGAGGCGTACGACGGCAGCTCCAATGCCGGATGCGCCTCCGGTTACCACTGCATTGAGCCCGTCCAGGTTGAGTGAGTCTGTCATGGGTACACCTTCCGATTTCCATAGCTCCGATGTATTTACGCAACCGTAGCAGGAAGTATGAGCCCCTCCGCCAGCTTTCGGTGGACGCGGCTCGACCTCGTGACACAGCTCTTAGCCAGCCATTCTTGAGCATTCAGTCAGATTGAAGGATTGCAGAGGCGGCGCCGGGTCCAACGCTTACATTGGGTCGGAGGCCTTCGTTCAACCTCTTGACCTCAGAGACATCCCATGTATAGAGTGACTCCAATCACAACACTGTGGCGACTGGATGCTCAGTTGCCTACCGAATTGCTCACTGGGGGCAACACTCGTATGACAACGATTACTGCTGTGGACACTTTCGACGTTCGATTCCCGACATCGCGCGATTTGGACGGTTCCGACGCCATGAACCCGGATCCGGACTATTCGGCCGCGTACGTCATTCTGCGTACCGACGACCCGAGCGACCGTGAAGGACACGGTTTCGTGTTCACCATCGGCCGGGGCAACGAGGTACAGATCGCGGCTATCCGGTCATTCGCCTACTTGGTGATCGGTCGATCCGTCGAGGAGATCATCGGCGACCTTGGTACTTTCGCTCGCTCGCTTACCGGCGACTCACAACTGCGGTGGCTCGGGCCCGAGAAGGGCGTGATCCACATGGCGGCCGGTGCGGTGATCAATGCGGCGTGGGATCTCGCGGCCAAATTCGCCGGATTGCCTGTGTGGCAATTCGTATCGTCGATGACGCCCGAACAGATAGTCGACCTGGTCGACTTCAGGTACCTGACCGATGCTCTCACCAGAGACGAGGCTCTTGGGATTCTCCGCGCGGCCGAACCTGGCCGAGTCGACCGGGCTGCGGAGCTCCTGCGTTCCGGATACCCCGCTTACACCACATCTCCTGGCTGGCTCGGCTACTCGGACGCCAAGCTCGCCCGCCTTGCAGCCGAGGCGGTGACTGACGGATTCAGAACAATCAAGATCAAGGTCGGAATCGACAAGGAGGACGACGTCCGTCGCGTCAAGGTGGCGAGGGAGGCTGTCGGACCAAGCACGCGACTGGCGGTCGATGCCAATCAGCGGTGGGGCGTCGATGAGGCGGTCGACTGGATGTCCGCGCTCGCTCCGTACGACATCGCATGGATCGAGGAGCCGACGAGCCCGGACGACGTGCTTGCACACGCTGCGATCCGCAGGGCGATTGCGCCGGTTCCTGTGTCCACGGGTGAGCATTGCCAGAATCGAATCGTGTTCAAGCAACTCATGCAGGCCGGTGCCGTCGACCTCATTCAGATCGATGCAGCACGTGTGGGCGGAATCAACGAGAACATCGCGATTCTGTTGCTGGCAGCCAAGTTCGGCGTACCAGTCGTTCCTCATGCGGGCGGCGTGGGACTGTGTGAGCTCGTTCAACACCTGGCCATGATCGACCTGGTCGCCGTGTCCGGCTCGTTGGACGGCCGTGCGATCGAATTCGTCGACCATCTGCACGAACACTTCGTGGATCCGGTCCGTGTTCTTCACGGGCGCTACAGAGCACCACTCGAACCCGGCTTCTCTGCCGAGATGCATCCGAAATCGCTTCTCGACCATGCCTTCCCCGACGGCAAGGCATGGGCTACCCCGAACCGTCAGAAGGAGCACACCGCACCATGAACAGAACACGCTTGCTGGTCGCCGGCTGCGTAACCGCCACAGTTTTCGTCAGCTCACTGGCCGGTTGCTCCCGCGACGCAGCGGACACTGCATCGGCCCCCACCGCAGCCGCTGCAGAAGTAGGCGCGGGGGACAGCTCCGGAGTGTTGGTGGGCGCAGATCAGCCGCGCTCGGACTCCGACTTCTGGAGCGCATACGGCGGCTACCTCGGACCCAAGGCGGCCGATCAGGGTGTGGCGCTGTCCAATACCTCGTCCGACAACGATGCGAATCGGCTCAAATCCAATGTCGACACCTTGGTCTCCAAAGAGGTCCAGGCACTGATCATCGCTCCTCAGGACACTGCGGCTGCTGCACCCGCCATCAGTTCGGCCGCAGCCGCGAACATTCCGGTGATCAGCGTCGATACCCGCCCGGATTCCGGTGGTGCCTACATGGTCGTCCGCGCCGACAACAAGGCCTACGGCACCAACTCCTGCATCTACCTCGGTGAAACACTCGGTGGCACAGGAAAAGTCGTGGAGTTCCAGGGCGACCTGAGCTCGATCAACGGACGCGAGCGATCCGAGGCGTTCGCGGACTGCATGTCCAGCAAATATCCCGGAATAAGTGTGATCGAGATACCCACCGACTGGGAAGGCGATCGGGCGGCGTCCGGACTGCAGGACAAACTGCTCACCGACCCCGACATCAACGGAATCTACATGCAAGCGGGAGGGGTGTTCCTGCAGCCGACACTTGCTCTGCTCCAGCGCGAGAACAAGCTCGTTCCCGCCGGCCAGCCCGGACACATCACGATCATTTCCAATGATGGCATCAAAGGTGAGCTCACCGCGATCGGCGAAGGCTCGATCGATGCAACCATCTCCCAACCTGCTGATCTGTATGCGCAGTACGCCGCGTTCTACGCGAAGTCCGCCACAGAGGGCAAGACCTTTCAACCCGGTGCCACCGATCACGGGTCGACCATCGTCGACACCGGAATCGACGGAATGCTCGAAGACCAGTTGCCGGCTCCGGTCGTCACTCGCGACGGCGGTACCGTGGGTACTCTGACGACCGTTCGATCGGACTCGGCAGATCTCTGGGGGAACCAGTGACCGAGCCGCCCTTGGTGGAGGCTCGGAACATCACCAAACGGTTCGGGCCGAATACTGCACTCGACGGCGTGAATCTCGAAGTGACGGCGGGGAGAACACATGCGCTCGCCGGCCGCAACGGAGCCGGAAAGTCCACCCTCGTCTCGGTGCTGACCGGGCTGCTCACACCCGACTCGGGAGAGATTCGCTTCTCCGGCGAACTCGCACCTTCGCGGGAGGACCGCGACGCGTGGACAGCGAAAGTTGCCTGCGTGTACCAACATTCGACGATCATCGGTGACCTGTCGGTTGCCGAGAATCTGTTCGTCAATCGACAGCAGCTCGACGGTCGTGTCATTCGGTGGAAGAAGCTCCGGGTCCTGGCTCGGGAGATCCTCGATACGTGGTCGGTGCCGGTAGAAGTCGACACGGTGGCGCGAGACCTGTCCGTCGAACATCGGCAACTCGTCGAGATCGCCCGATCTCTTTCTCGGGGAGCGCGGTTCATCATTCTCGATGAACCGACTGCCCAGCTCGACGGACCGGCCATCAAGCGCTTGTTCGGCCGCATCCAGGATCTGCAGGCCCACGGTGTGACGTTCTTGTTCATCTCGCATCATCTTGACGAGACGTACGAGATCTGCCAGGACATCACGGTGTATCGAGATGCGAGGCACGTCGTGACGGCACCGGTCTCCGAGCTGTCGAAGTCCGAACTGATCAGCGCGATGACCGGCGATGCTGCGCTCATGGGCGAGTACAGGGAACGGGAACGGTACCGGGCCGGTTCCGAGACCGTACCGGCTCTGGCCGTATCGTCTTTCGGTCGTTCCGGCGAGTTCGATGGAATCGATTTCATCGTCGGTCGTGGCGAGATGGTCGGTCTGACGGGCGGGGGCGGCAGCGGCAAGGTCGAGGTCGCCGAGACGATCGTCGGTCTGCGTACACCGACGTCGGGAACTGTTTCGATCGACGGGATTGTCCCGAAATCCGGAAGTGTCCGGTCCGCGCTCGATGCGGGCGTCGGCTTCGTGCCCCGCGATCGACACCACGAAGGATTGGTTCCGCAGATGAGCGTCGGCGACAACGCAACGATGACGGTGCCGAAACATCTGGGACGCTTCGGCATTCTGTCGGCGCGTGCTCGCGATTCCATTGCAACGACTGCGATCGCCGATCTGGACATCAAGACGGATGGCCCCGGTCAGAGCGTCGAGGGTCTGTCGGGTGGCAATCAACAAAAGGTGGTGTTTGCGCGGGCGCTTGCCAACAACCCGAAAGCCCTGGTGCTCATCACCCCCACGGCGGGTGTAGACGTGCGATCGAAACAGACTCTTCTCGAAGTCGTTCGTGGCGTCGCCGAGACGGGAGCGGGCGTGTTGATCGTGTCGGATGAACTCGACGACCTGCGCGACTGCGACAGAGTCCTGGTGATGGTGCACGGCAGTGTCACCGACAAATTCGAGCACGGCTGGCGAGACAACCAACTCGTCGCCGCGATGGAAGGATTGGCATGACCGAGATCGATACCGGGACACCACCGGTTTCCCGACGCGCCACGACGACGGGCGCGACCACGGGTCGACGCACCGTCAAGTGGGCTTCGCTTCGCGACTTCCTGCTCGTTCCTCCGATCGTTCTCGTTCTGATCGTGGGCTTTTTCGTCAACGACAAATTCGTCTCGATCAGCAACCTGACGAACGTCATGACAACGATGAGCGGGATATCGCTCATCGTGCTGGCTCAGGTGTTCGTTCTGATCGTCGGCAAGATGGACCTTTCGCTCGAATCCACATTCGGTCTGGCCCCGGGCGCGGCCATCTGGATCACGATGGGTACCACGCAGGTGGGTGGATTCGTCTGGGCTGCAGAGTGGATGGCCGTTCCCATCGCTCTGGCAGTCGGTGTGGCCGTCGGCCTGGTGAACGGACTGCTGATCGTCAAGTTCGGACTCAACGGCTTCATCGTCACACTTGCAATGTTGATCGCGCTGCGCGGATTGCTGACGTTCATCACCGGTGGATTCACGCTGACCAAGATTCCGGCGTCGATCGATTGGCTGGGAAATGCACGAGTATTCGGCATTCCATTCAATATCGTCGTCTGCCTCCTACTGTTCGGAGCCGGATACTTCGTTCTCGGCTACACCCGAATCGGTCGCTCGCTGTACGCGATCGGAGGTAATCAGGCCGCAGCACGTGCCGCAGGCATCCGCACCGACACCGTGGTGATCAGCGTCCTCGTGGTTGCCAGCGCACTGGCCGCCGTCGGCGGAATGATCTACGCGGGACAATTCGCCAGCGTTCAGGTCAGTCAGGGCGACGGCATGATCTTCCAGGTGTTCGCAGCGTGCGTCATCGGCGGAGTCGCTCTCAACGGTGGTCGCGGATCTGTCGTAGGCGCATTCTGCGGCATCTTGATTCTCACATTGATTCAGAAGCTGCTCTCGTACGGAGGCGTCTCCGCCGACTCGTTGAAGTTCATCAACGGCGCGCTCATCCTTGTCGCGTTGATCATCACCCGAATCGCCAGCGGGCGTCGGCAGGAGTGAGCATGCGAGTTGCAGTACACACGCGGATTCGACCCGATTCGATCGAGGACTACGAGGCGGCTCACCGCGAGGTCCCAGCCGAGCTCATCGCCGCCATCAGAGCGGCGGGAGTGAAGAGTTGGAGTATCTGGCGATCTGGAATCGACCTGTTTCACACCATCGACTGCGACGATTACGGACACCTTTTGGCTGCGTTGCGCGATCTGCCGGTCAATGTGGCGTGGCAGGCCCGAATGGGCACGTTGCTCGAGACGTCGCACGATTACTCGTCGGACGGTTCGGACGCAACGCTGCCCTTGGTGTGGGAACTCGACGCCAGTGAAGGGGACTGATCGGTGACATCGCAGTTTCCTGAATTGGTACTCGGCGGTGCAGCGTACGCGGGGTTGTACCAGCACGTCGGATCCGACTGTGCTGCCGACGCTCTGGCCGCCGCATGGGACGCGGGCATTCGCGCATTCGACACGGCCCCGCACTACGGCGTCGGGCTGTCGGAAGAACGACTGGGGGCATTTCTTACCGACAAGAATCGGTCCGAGTACACGATCTCGACCAAGGTGGGCCGAATTCTCGTCGACGATCCCGATGCTGTGGACGGTACCGACGGGTTCTTCGGCACGCCCAAACGTTCCCGCCGACTCGATTATTCGGCATCGGGCGTCCGTCGTTCGCTGGAGGGGTCACTGGATCGTCTCGGCATCGACGCGGTCGACTTGCTTCTGATTCACGATCCCGACGACCATCAGGAAGATGCTCTCGACGGCGCAGCGCCCGAACTGGCACGGATGCGTGACGAAGGGATTGTCGACGCCATCGGGGTAGGGGTGAACGACGCGGACGTAGCCTTGCGCTTCGTTCGTGACAGCGACATCGACCACGTGTTGATTGCGGGCCGATACACGCTGTTGGACCGACGTGCCGAGAAGCTACTTCTCGAGGAGTGCGCCGCACGTGGCATCGCAGTGCTGGTTGCCGGGGTGCTCAACAGCGGACTCCTGGCCGATCCTTCGGTGAACCACACCTTCGACTACACGCAAGCTCCTTCGGAGGCAATCGAGTGCGCCGTACAGATGCAGCGCGTGTGCGCCGAATACGGTGTGCCGCTGCGCTCGGCCGCATTGCAGTTTCCTCTGCGCCATCGCGCGGTGCATTCGTTGGTGATCGGTGCCGGCAGCGAAGACACCGTCACCGATACGATAACGCAATTGAACCGGGAAATTCCGCTCGAATTGTGGGCGCGACTGGACGCTTTGGCGTGGTGCCGATGAACCGCTACGCGTCAGGTGTGAGCTCGGCGCAGCCATTCCTCGACGCCGGCGATATGGGACATCGCCCGGGCATGAGCCAGACCGGAATCGCGTGCGACGATGGCTTCGAAGATGCCACGATGTTCGGCAATGGTGCGCGCGAACGCATTCTCCTCGGTCAGTCCGCGCCACACACGCGCACGTGCTGTCGGAAGCGAAATCGACTCGAGCAACGACGACAGAATGCGATTACCGGAGCCCACGGCGATCGCAGCGTGGAACTCGAGATCGTGCGCGACCAGATCAGTGATCGTGCCCGATTCCTGTTCGAGCAACATGTCGTGAAGCAACGCAATGTCGTCGGTCGTCATGTTGTGCGCGGCAAGCGCAGTGGCTCCCGGTTCGAGTATTCGCCTCACCGCCAGAATGTCGAGAACGGAATCGTCCTGATGCAGTTCGAGAAGAAAGCTGACGGTGTCCAGCAAGGTCTGAGGTTCGAGACTGGCGACGAAAGTCCCGTCGCCCTGGCGCACATCGAGCAATCGCACCAACGACAGCGCGCGCACGGCCTCTCGCAACGAGTTCCGGGATACGCCCAATTCTGCGGCGAGGTCGGACTCACGGGGCAATCGCGATCCCGGCTTGAGCTTGCCGGAGACGATCATGCCCTTGATCTTCTCGATGGCTCCATCGGTAACCGACACGATGCTTTCCCTCAATTCTCCTGTTCAGCTGATCTCAGTGCAGCCGTCCGATGACTGTAGATGCCCATGTTCACATGTGGGATATCGGAGGTGGGCCGTCGGGGGTCGAGTATTCGTGGTTGACGGCCGATTCCGATGTTCTCTATCGCACGTACACACTCCAAGATCTCGAACCCGAACTGCAACGACGCGGCGTCGACTCCGTGGTGTTGGTTCAGGCGTCGGATTCCATGGCCGAAACTGAAACATTACTCGATGCGGCGGAGCGAACAACGCTGCGCGCCGCAGTGGTCGGATGGCTTCCGCTGAATGATCCACACCAGATGGAGATCGAGCTTGCGTCCACCGTTGATCGGCGCAGACTGGTGGGCGTTCGACATCTCATTCATGTCGCCGACGACCCGCGGTGGTTGCTGCGCCCAAGCGTATTGCAGAGTTTGGGGCTGTTGGCCGATGCCGGACTGACCTTCGACGCGGTCGCCGAGACGCCTCGATTGTTGGCGCAGGTGCCAGTCGTCGCGCGGCAGCATCCCAACTTGACCATTGTTCTCGATCACCTCGGCAAACCACCTATCGCAGGCGGTCGGTGGCAACCCTGGGCAGACCTACTGACGGAGGCAGCGGCGAGGCCCAACGTGGTCGGCAAGATCTCAGGCCTGGCAACGGTATCGGGAAGCAGGATCGGAGCGGCTCACTGGCAGCCGTACGTCGACCATGCGCTCGAGACATTCGGTCCGGAGCGGTTGATGTTCGGCGGCGACTGGCCCTTCACGCTGACTGCCGCATCCTACGAACAGGTGTGGGATGCCTCGATCGGGACCTTGAGCGCGCTGAACAGCGAAGACCGAGAGACAGTGCTGTCCTCGACAGCGGAAAGAATCTATTCGATGGAAGGGTTGTAGAACATGGAATTTCAACGAATCGGACCGAGCGGATCCGAAAGCCCGGTGGTGCTCACCGACGGGATTGCGTTCGATCTGCTTCCGCTCACCCAGGACATCGACGGCGACTTCTTCTCCAGCGGGGGGATCGAGACCACCCGACGAGCACTTGCCGAACATCGCCTTACCTCGATCGATATCGGCGGACTGCGTGTGGGTGCACCCGTCGCGCGCCCCCACGCCGTGTGGTGCATCGGCATGAACTACGCCGCGCATGCCGCCGAGTCGAATTCGGCACCGCCGACGGTGCCAGTATTATTCTTCAAGACGCCCAACACCGTGGTGGGGCCCTACGACGACGTTCTCATTCCACGTGGCTCGGCCAAGACCGATTGGGAAGTCGAGCTAGCGGTCGTGATTGGCTCCCGAGCCAGGTATCTCGAGTCTCCGGACGACAGTGCCGGAGTGATTGCCGGTTATACGGTGTCGAACGATGTCTCCGAACGCACGTTCCAGATGGATGAGTCGGGGGGCCAGTGGTCCAAGGGTAAATGCTGCGAGACCTTCAATCCCCTCGGGCCTTCGCTGATCCCCGCGGACGAGCTCGATTCCCGAAACCTGAGGCTCAGATCCTTTGTCAACGGTGACGTACGACAGGATTCGTCGACATCGGATCTCATCTTCGACGTCGAATATATCGTCTGGCACCTCTCTCAATTCGCCGTTCTGGAGCCTGGCGACATCATCAACACCGGTACCCCGGAAGGTGTCGCATTGTCCGGTCGATTCCCCTACCTTCAACACGGGGATGTGGTGGAGGTGTCGATCGACGGCATCGGCCGAGCGCGTCAGACGTGCAGAATGGCCTGACCCGCAACCATTCTCGGCTCCAACAATGAGCCCGAATTTCCTTTGATCCCCAGTGTCACTTCTCGGAATCGAGAGCAACATGATGTCCGTCACCGGGCAGATGCCCAAAGCTACCGACCTGCGCGAGGTCCTCTCGTTCAAGAAACCGGATCTGAACCTGCGTCGACGACGCCTCGACGCCGCACTCACCATCGACGATCCCCGCACTATCGCGCGTCGTCGTACCCCACGCACGAAGCCGTCGCAGGGACACACAGCGAGGTCAGCCAAAGGATGTGCCGTCCTCGCGGCGCAGACGTGAGAGATGAGGGCCACCGATTGCCAATGTAGCCGCACCTCGTGCAATGACAGGCGGCGGCTACCAAAAGTATTGCCAGAGGCTAAGATTGACTGAACTTGAGCGAGTTTGCAGCCGGTTCTAGTCGGGTTGCTTGCTTTGCCACTGCGAGTCTCCTCGTCTCCGTTTCAACAAGTCTGTTGGTGATCGACAGGGTGCGACAGGATTTTCGACGCCATCGGAGTGAGCTCAGCTGAGCGGAGGAAAGTTCACACGCGCCGTGCGGTGGTCGCCCGTCAATATTGACAGTTCATTGCAAATAATAGATTACATAACAGGCCGTTCTGAAAAATTTTTTCACAAAGGTTTCAAGATCCGGCTCGGAAAGCTTGCTTCTAGCATGGTGGGCATCGTCCACAGACGGATGGCGTGGGTGGCCCGGGACTGCCCCGGCTTTGGTTGACATCTGATCTGTGGGGATCACTCCTCACGGTGGGCGGTGGAAGGATGTTCATCATGCCGAAAGCATTTCCCGAGGAGTTCCGCCGCGACGTAATCGCCGTCGCACGCAAAGGCGAGGGCCCGCTGCGTCAGATCGCGAAGGACTTCGGAATCTGAAGAAGGTTGCCTGCACCGCTGGCTCAAAATCGCTGACCGCGACGACGGCATCGAACGCGGCACCGCCACGAAGACAGGCCTCGACGAGTCCGCCGAGCTGCGAGAAGCCCGCAAACGGATCAAGCTGCTCGAGCAGGAAGCCGAGGTCATGGGTCGCGCGGTTGCCTACTTGTCCCGGGACGTCAACGCAAAATGATCTTCCCCCGCGAGCGGGAGGTGCCCCCACCGATGGTCCTCGACCTTGCTGGTGACGGAGTCCCCGTCACAGTGACCTGCCGGGTGCTCGGCTTCTTCACCCAAGCGTTGTACAAATGGAAGAAACAGCCAGTCACGCAACGAGATTGGGATGATGCGCATCTGATCGACATTGCTCGTGAGATCGACGCCGACGACCCCGCATTCGGCTACCGCTTCATCGCAGACGAGCTACCCGGCCGCGGCATCACCGCCAGCGAGAACCGGGTCGCGCGGTTGTGCTCACAAGAACGCATCTGGTCGGTGTTCTCGAAGAAGCGAGGCCTGAACAGGAAGGCCGGCCCGCCGGTCCACGATGACCTCGTCGACCGTCAGTTCACCGCACACGCCGCGGACGAGCTGTGGCTGACCTTTCGTCACCGAACACCGCACCGACGAGGGCAAACTGTATCTCTGCGCGATCAAGGACGTCTGGTCGAACGGGATCGTCGGCTACTCGATCGACTCCAGGATGAAGGCCTCGTTGGCGGTGTCTGCATTGGATGGTGCTATGGCGCAAAGAGGCTCGGTGGGGACTATCGTTCACTCGGATCGCGGTAGCCAGTTCCGGTCAAGGAAGTTCGTACATGCACTGTCGCGCGACGGATTACGAGGTTCCATGGGGCGGGTCGGGGCGTGCGGTGACAACGCCGCGATAAAGTCGTTCTTCGCGCTCGTGCAGAAGAACGTCCTCGACCGCCAGCGGTGGTCGACCCGCGAGCAACTACGGCTGGCGATCGTGACCTGGATCGAGAAGACCTATCACCGCAAACGCCGTCAACGACGCCTCGGCAAGCTCACTCCGATCTGGGGGTCCCTCCCGCTTGCGGGGGCGTTTGAGACAATCAACCGCACACGCGGCCTGAATCACTCAACCCCACGAGTCAACCGAACTCGGGGCAGTCCCATTTCTTCGCATGCGGCTCGGTATCGCGACGCTGTCACAACTGGACCTGGCTGACCTGTTCAACCTGCTCGAGACCCGCGGTGAGCGGCGTCCGAAGCCGACGCACTGCACACCGATGCGATTGCGGTAGCTCGTGATTGAGCGCCGGGACGGCTGAGCCATCGAGCGGATCACGGCCGCTCGATGGCTCAGCAGGGTCAGATGGTGCAGCGCGCACCTTCATCCGGCAGTTCGAGGTCGATCAGGTAGTCGGCGACCGCTCCGTCGACACAGGCGTTGGCGGAGATGATCGTCCCGTGTTGGTTGCCGTCGACCGTGAGCAACCGCGCACCGAGGGTGTCGGCCAGGCTGATGCCGCCCTCGTGAGGCGTCACGGGGTCCCCGGTGGCCGAGATCACGAGCACTTCGGGAAGCCCATCGATGTCGGTGGCATAGGGGTATCCGAGTGTTGGCTCGGCCGGCCAGAACTCGCACCCGTCCTGCGCAGGGGGAGTGGATCCGGGGTCGAGGAACGGCACTGCCTCGTTGAGATCGTGGCCGAGCTGGGTCATCTCTTCTTCGGTGAACCGTTGCTCGTCGAGGCAGTTTATGGCGAAGAGCGCCTCGAACGAATTGGTGTACTCGCCACTGTCGGACCGGCCGTAGTACCCGTCGCGAATTGCGAGAAGAGCGTCGGGTCGTCCGGTTTCGAGCTCCGTCAGCCCCGCGATGATGGCGGGCCAGCTGGCTTCGGAGTACAGGCCGGAGACAATGCCTTCACCAGCGGAGAGGAAGCCGACCTCTCGTCCGTCGGCGGCCACCAGCGGCTCCTCCTCGAGAGGTTGGAGGAGCTCTTGCGCTGCGGCGGTCGCCTGCGCCGGGTCGGTTCCGAGCGGGCACGCGGCCTGCGTCATGCAGAAGTCGGCGAATCGCTGGAACGAAGCCTGAACTCCTTCACTGAGCTGGATCCTGCGATCCGCGGTGTCCATGAGCGGATCCACCGCGCCGTCGAGAACGAGCGCACGAACGTTCTCGGGGAACATCTCGGCGTACACCGAACCGAGTCGAGTGCCGTAGCTGACTCCTGCATAGGTGAGCTTGTCATCGCCGAGCGCGGAGCGGAGTACATCCATGTCGCGAGCGACATCCCGTGTCCCGAGGTGGGCGAGTACCTCTTCGTTTCCGGAGCCGTCGGCGCATTTGTCGACAATGGCGCGCGCGGATTCTTCGGTCCACGTGCCGAGAGCCGACAGGGGTGCGTCGGCATCGCGCTCCTCATCGGAGTAGCAGTCGATTGCCGGATTGCTCAGACCGACTCCACGCGGATCGAAGCCGACGATATCGAAGCGTTCGGGGATGGGGCCTCCCGTCCACAGGGCATTCACCAGCGGGGCGAGCGTCGTCCCCGCCGCTCCGGGACCGCCTGGGTTCAGCAGGACAGAGCCGATCGGGTTGTCGCCGGTGGCGGAAATACGGGACACGGCTATCTCGACGGTCTCACCGTCGAGATCCTCGTAATCCATCGGGACCGTGAGCATCGCGCACTCCGCCTTCTTTGCGGCCTCGACGACTTGGGGAACGGGCGGCTGGGAGTCCACGACGCTGGCATCGCACGCCCCGAACGCGAGCTCCTGCTCCATGAACCGTTCGAGGCCAACCCCGTTCGCGCTGTCGTCGTCATTCGGTGCTGCACCGGAGCATCCGGCGAGCAGGAGCACTAGGGCAGTGGCCGCCGCCATCACCGGCTTCGGCCATCGCCGTCGCTCCTCGTCCTTCCGTCGGAAACCCGCCGGAGTTGTGTGTGGCATGGTGGTGTTCCTTTCGTGGGGTTCAGCTGGCGAGTTCGTCTATCCAGCTCGATCGCATCCGTAGAGCTCGTTCCGTGCTGCCGATGACAGCGGCGACTGCGATGAGCAGGTTGACGTGGAGCGGGAGTCGGACGGGTGAGGTGAAGGTCCCGATCGAGTCGGCGATGGGGGGAATGAGAGAGAGGGATTCGATGATCTGCGGAACCTCTACGCAGAGGCCGCCGATGACGAGCATGATCGAGATGAGACCGATGACGCGACTGGGACCCGGGTGCCGGTGGTGCAGCCGAGCGCGGCGTCCCTCCGCGGATGCGGGATCGGGAGACAGCTGTTGTTCGGTGCCGTCCCCGCGCACGTAGTGGCAGCGTTTCAGCCCGAATCCGGTGGCCGCGACCTCGATGTACCCACCGGGGACGGGAAAGCGGGCAGGCATCTTGGCATACGACTCGAGTGCGCCGTCGACGTAGAGGCGAGCGCGCACCTCACCGTCCTTCGCGTCGCCCATGTGCCGCACATCGACTGCGTAGACCGACGTCGTGCCGTCGGGTGCGGTGAGCGTGATCGACCGCAGCGATCTGCCGAACATCTGCCACCAGCGGTAGCGGCGGAGCGGCTCACCGGCTCCGGCGCGAATGCGGCGGTAGCGCCACTGTTTGATTCCCATCTGCGCGATCCTCGATCCCAATTAGTACAGCGTGATAGTAGACTTGAAGGTATCACGCTGTATTAGGGTTGGGGGGTGTCGGACAATGTGGAGACTCGCGAAAGCGAACCCAGCACCAGAGATCGGATTCTGATCGCAGCCGCGACAATGGTGTCCGAGGATCCGGGAACCCGGCTCAGCGTCCGAGCGGTCGCCGCACGAGCAGGTGTCAGCACCGGATCATTGCGTCATTTCTTCCCCACACAGCGAGCGTTGATGGACGAAGTCGCCGCGGGAATTACCGGGCTGGTGGCGAACAAAAATGACATCGAAGACACCACTGTGCCTGCCGAGGGGCGACTGTTGGCGTGTATGCAGCAGGTGTTGTCGGCCACCGGCACCGGTGAGCAAGCCCGAGATACATGGCGGCGGACGTTCGGCACCTACCTCAGCTCGGAGCTCAACGCTGATGCCATCGACACGTACAACGCTCTCAGTGCGGCCGGACTCCGGCACATCGAACACTGGCTGGACGTTCTCGAAGAAGAAGGTGCCCTGCCGCCGGGCGACAACGCCCAGCGCGCTGCCTATCTCAACGTGGTACTCGACGGCCTGTCCGTAGCGCGAGCCCTCCCGGCCGAAGTTGCTCGGGTTCGTTCGGAAGCGGACGTTCTGCAACACGCCATTTCGCTGCTTTTCCGCACCGCTGCACCAATGCCGGCGGGCGGCTCGGACTGACGTCGACAATGAGCTCGAGTTCGATTGCCCGGTGTCACATCCTGTCGAATCGCATCGACATCCACGTCGTCCAGCCGTCGCCGTCGAATTGTTCCCATCGAGTTGTCATGTGGCGGGTCCCGGCTCGGAAGTGGAACCAGCTGCGAATACCGTTGCCCTCCAGGAGGAGAAGGTCGTTGTCGTGCAACGACAGTCGCATGAGCCCGGGCTCGTAGGCGTCGTCGAATGCGTACATGCGCCAGCCCCCGTCGGGGTGTGCACCGCCGATCAGTTCGTGGGCAAGGGTGCGGTGGCCACCGATCGTGACGTCGACGTCGTGTGTAATCCACTGTCCGCCCGGCAGTGCGGTGTAGGAATCCGTTCCCTCGATCTCACTTTCGACATTCCCGTGTCTGTCCACGACGGTGCCCGATGTCCGCCACTGGCCCAGAATGGGATCCAAGGTGGCCAGTGAAACGCTCACTTGGCGGTGCAGATCGCTGCGTCCAATGCCGCCAGCGAATCGTCGAGGAAGCTCATCGGAACCGCCGGCATCCCGCCGATCTCCTCTCGCACTGCTGCGGGTGTGTCGCTCCAATCGTAGGTAAGGGTCACCCGAGTTGCGTTGTCGTGAGATGCCAGTTCGTAGCGCCACCACCATCCGCCTGCGTCGAGTTCGCCGTCGCTTCTCTGCGAACACGGCAGCCACGCGATGATGCGGTCGCGCTCGAACGCTGTGACGAGGTTGTGCATCACGTAGTGTCCACCGGCCGCCTCGAGGAACATGTTGACCGCGAACGTGTGGCCCGGGCCGGTGATCGGGGACGTGTCGACAGCGTCGCGGACCCAGTCGGTCGGTTCGGTGTGTTGGTGATTGTCGGGGTCGGTCAGGAACGAGAAGATTTCCGACGCCGCCGCGTCGATGGTGCGGGTACTTATGAATCGCTCGATCGTGGGCTGTGTGTCGGTCAGTGATTGGGACAGGATCACGTTGTTGCCGGCAGGGTCGGTGAGTGCCGCCAGCTTGAACTGCCCCGAGGGCACTGTGAATGCCTCGGCGTCGATGCCGCGGGAGCCGATGTCGGACAGTGTGTCATCGAGGTCCCGGACTCCGAGGACGACATCGTGCCCGCCTGCCCGCGCGGGGTCGTGGTAGATCTGTACTCCGCGCCCGTCGCCGAGGTCCCATTCGGCGTCGGGATCCATCGGTCGTCGGTCGAAGGTACGGCCGAACAGCTTGGTGTACCAGTCGATCGCGGTCTCGTGATCGTCGACGAACAACACTGGCAGAGTACGAATTATCTGCATACCAAATCCTTCGCATCGGTGGATGGAGAATCTTGCTACGGGTTCTGACCGAACGAAGTCCGAAAACTCATCGCGTAGGTCGAACGAGAAGTGGATGGACGCGGTGGTATTTTCCGATGATGCGCACTTTGGTTGTCACGCAGAACATCACGGTCGACGGCGTGATCGAGGCGACCGACGACTGGTTCGACCGAGCAGGGCTCGACCCCGAACTCGACGCGGCGCTGGCCGCGCAACGCGATGCGTCGGACGGCTTCTTGGTGGGGCGGGTGACATTCGAGGGCATGCGTGACTTCTGGGGGCCGAAAACCGATGACACGACGGGAGTGACTCATCATCTGAATCGCGTCGCGAAGTACGTCGTGTCCTCGACCATGAAGGACCCCGGATGGACGAATTCGACTGTGTTGTCAGGAGATCCGATCGAGGAGGTCACGCGGGTCAAGGCGTTGGACGGCGGCGACATCGTCTGCACGGGGAGCATCGGATTGTGTCGGGATCTGATCGCGGCCGACCTCGTCGACGAGTACAGGTTCTTCCAGTATCCGTACGCGCGCGGACACGGCGAACGACTCTTCGACGGCACCCCGTCGCAGAAACTGCGCCTGCTGGAGTGCCGAGCGTTTCGGTCCGGATCGTCCTTGATGCGTTACGCGGTCGACCGGTGACGGGTGGTCGAACGCGACTCCGTCGACGAGCGTGTTGCTCGGGCTAGGTGTGCGGGACAGGGCGGTACACCAACTCCTGAATGCCACCGTCGAAGGTTCGACTGTCGATCATGTCCAAGTCGAAGTCCGGGCCGTCGCGATAGATCGGATGGGTTCCGTTGGTGCCGGTGATGACGGGGAAGATCGTCAGCTGCAGACGATCGACCAGACCTGCTGCCATCAGTGCTCGATTCAGCGAAATGCTGCCGTGCGATCGCAGCGGCAACGTCGACTCGGTCTTCAACCGAGAGACGACGTCGGTCGCGGACCCGGTAGCGATGACGGTGGACGTGCGGTCGGTCTGCAGAGTGGACGATATGACGGACGTCGGCATCGCCATCATGCGATCTACCCAGACATCTCCGGCCTCGTCGATCTCTGGATCCGACCCGAGTGACCGGCGAAAATCGAGAAACAGCCGGTAGGTGTTGGCTCCCAACACCATTCGCTGGGGCTCGGCGAATTGCGTGCGGCGATGAGTGAGCCAAGCGTCGCTCTCCTTACCCCAGTAGCCACCCCACGTGCCTGGTCGTGGAGAAGCGAATCCGTCGAGCGTCGAGAAAATATCTGCCGTGTAACCGACCATCACGCACCTCTTCGTCGTAGCGAACCTTCTTTCGATGTACCGACCACATCGGCAGGAGAATGTCATCGCACAGAAAGATTCCACCGACGACACAACGCTGGTGGCATCCGAACCTGCGCACACTCGTCGTGTCCGTCCTGACGTCTCTCGATGGCAAATGCCAAGGCGTCGATCAAGATTTGTCCAGCATGCCGTTCGAGGACGCGTTCAACGATCACAATCTCGAGCTGTTGCGCCGGGCCGGCACCCTCGTCTACGGCAGTCGGTGGTTCAGCGAGAACTGGCACAGCTGGAGCGCTGTGGCCGCAGACGACACGGCGAACGATCGCGACCACGAGATCGCCGGGAATCGTCACCTCGACCGATTCGTTCGTCATCGGTGACTCCCTCGTGGTCACACCCGATGCTCCATGGCGTCGCATTCCGGAGTCTGCATCTGACATAGGTGTCAGAATTTGAAAGGGCCTGCTAAATTAGCGTCATGGACCATACGTTCCTCCAATCGGCACGACGGGCTCAACTCGTCGATGCTGCGATCGATGTTCTGGCCGACCTGGGTGCCGAACAGGCCTCTCTGGTGCGGATAGCCGAGTGCGCGGGTGTCAGCCGAGGGGTGGTGAACTACCACTTTCCCGGGGGACGTCGCGAGTTGTTCGAGGCAGCTGTGGACGCCGTTTACGACCTCGGCCGCCGGGAAGTGCAGCCGGACACGCTGTCGGCGCAGTCGCCCCGCGACAGCGTGGCGTCGTTCGTTCGGGGGAGCATTGCGTTTTACGCCCACTACCCGCGTCACCTCCGGGCCCTCACCGCGATCTACACCAGCCGCACCGGGGACAGCCTGCGGCGGGAGGAGCGTCCTGAGCATGCAGCCGAAATGATGGCGACCGCCGGCCTGCTCCGGGACGGTCAGGTCGCCGGCCAGATGCGCGAGTTCGACGTGACACTCATGGCGCTGACCATCCGCGCCATCCTGGACACCGCGGTCGGGTTGACCGCAGCGGGAGCCGACCCGGTTGTGCTTGCCGACGAGCTGGTCAGCACCATCGACGCAGCCACGCGGGTGATGTCATGAGGCGTGTACTGGCGATCGTCGCGGCGACGGTTCTGGTCGCCACTGGCTGTTCGTCGGTGGACAATGACGCGGCGACCGGATCGGATCTGGTGGTGGACACCACGACGGGAACTCTGCAGGGGGTCGCCGTGGGCGAGACACACCAGTTCCTCGGCGTTCGGTACGCGCAGCCGCCGACCGGTGACCGCCGGTGGACCCGTCCCGAACCGGTTCCCGATACCGATGACGTCCTCGATGCCACCCGCGCGGGGTCACCGTGTCCACAAACGGGAGAGACTGCGCAGGCCGTCTCGTCGACAGACGAGGATTGCCTGTTCCTGAACGTCACCGTGCCCGCCCGAGCGAGCGAGACACCGCGCCCGGTGATGGTGTGGTGGCACGGCGGCGGTTTCACCAGTGGAGCCGGCTCGCAGTACGACGCTCAGCGGCTCGCCGATCAGGGTGACGTCGTCGTGGTGACCGCGAACTACCGGCTCGGGATGCTCGGTTACCTGGGACTGCCCGGACTCGACGGGTCCGGAAACTTCGGTCTCGCAGACCAATTGGCTGCTCTGCGTTGGGCCAACGACAACGCCGAGGTGTTCGGCGGCGACCCCGATTCGATTACTGTGTTCGGTGAATCGGCCGGTGGAACGTCCGTCTGCGCCGCGCTGACATCACCGGCTGCGGTAGGCCTCGTCGACAGGGCCATTTTCTCCTCCGGCTCGTGCAGCCTCGCGTGGCCCGCCGGCACGCTGTTCCCCGGTCTGCCTGCGTCGTCGTCTCTGATTTCGTTGTCCGACAGCGAAGCTCAGGGTTCGGTGGCTGCTGCTGCGCTGGGGTGTACCGACCCCGACCCGCTGGGGTGCTTACGCGCACGACCCGTCGATGCCCTACTGGGGCAAGCCGTGTTGTTCGGTAACCCGATCGCGTACGGGACCGAACTGCTTCCGCAGCAACCGTCGACAGCAGTCCAGCAGGGGAATTGGCTGAAGGTTCCTGTCCTGTCCGGCGGCAATCGCGACGAACATCGCTCGTTCATCGGCGGACTCTTGCTCACCGACCCGACCGCGGTGACCGCGGAGAATTACGAGTCGTTGATTCGAAGCTCCTTCCCGGCCGACGTGGGAGCGGTGAGCGCGACGTATCCGCTTGATGACTACGAGTCGGCTCCCGTTGCGTGGGCCACGGTGGTGACCGATGTGGCGTGGGCCTGCACGACATCTCGCGGTGCACGCGATCTCGCTGCGGCCGGAACACCGGTGTAAAGCTACGAATTCGCAGATCGCAGCGCGCACGACGTGAGCGGCGTGGGGTCATCGGGTGTGCCCCAGGGGGCGGCGCACGCCACCGACCTGCCGTACCTGTTCGATCTCGGCAGCGAAGGTCTGCTCACCGAACCCGGACAACGCGAGCTCGGTGACGACATGGTGGTCGCGTGGGCCGCGTTCGCCCACACCGGTACTCCCGGTGGGGCCGACGATGCCGAATGGCCTGTCACCACCGGTATCGAAACCCCGGTCATGCAGTTCGACAATCCGGTCACCGGGTCAGGCGTGCACCTCATCGATCACCGCGCGGAGCACCACTGCGGACTCTGGGACGCGATCACCCCAGAGTGACGCACGAGCCGTACATCGTTCGGCGTCATCGAATCAACGGTCAGCCGCCCTAAACACGAACCTCGTCGGCTCGACCTGGTCTCGGGTCGGAAATGCGTAAGCGCGGGTGGGACGCAGCTCCCAGGCTTGGAAGGGTGGCCCACCGGACGTCGGTGCCGCGTACGGTGCGTCGAGTTCGTCGCCTCGAACCTCGGTGGGCCAATCGAAGACGTCGAACATGGCTGCGGAGGCTCGGTGCATGTCGTCCGCCGTTGTGAGGCGTTCGGCAACACCGTCGACGACGAGATGCACCTCGCCGAGGTCGATGGCCAACGAAACCTCGTTGTCGTTCTGCAGGTGGGCAGTTTTCGACGCCGATGCTTTGGTGGCGAAGAAGAACGACGTCTCGCCCCACGCCGCGAATACCGGCCGGGTGTGGACACCGCCTCGACGACCACGGACGTTGAGCCAACTCGTCATCTCTCCGGATCGCAGTGTCGCTGCAATGTCCGACCAGACTGCGGCTCCGTCGCTTTCCTTTTCGCTGGCGGTGCCGCGGCCGGTGCGGGCAATGATCTTCGTTTCGATGTTGTCCATACTCGGTGAGACCTCGGGTGGGCGCCGAACTCATCGCAGCCATCGTGACTCGGGCAGGTAGCGGCCAGTTCGTCGGCTGCTCCACCACCCCATCGACAGCAATTCGGGGCCAGACCGTTCAGGAATCGAAATCTCGTTGTTTGCCGAGGAAAGCCTAAAGACCTGTCCAGATCGTCTCCATATCGAGGATCCTGTTGCGACGCAAAGTCAGGACGCGCTCGGTCGCTGCAAGTATTCCGGCGACCATCAGCGACGTGTTGGCCCATGCGGGTAGTTGAATCGGTGAGACGAACGTGCCGAGGTTTCGCTGAATTGCGGGTAGTTCTGTCGCCAGTTCGATCGCAAAGGGTATGGCGAGCACGAGATTGGCGATGAGGATTGCAATTGCTGCCCACCTCATGGCTCTGCTGATCGTAGGGTGGCGACGATCGAGTGCGCGGCGACGGTCCTCGATCGTTCCGGCGACGGGAGTCAACCGCCGCGCGGCACCGTCTGCCGTCACGAGGTGCATTCGAGTGACGCCGTACAACGAGGCGTTTGCTTCGATGTGTCCGCCGACTACGGGGATCGAGGCCGGCAGTTCGTGCTTCGACTGGAACCATCCATCGGCGTACACCTGTACTTCGTTGTCGCCGTTGGCTGTATCGATTTCGAGGGTGTATCGAATCGAGTTCCCTGCCGGGCCGGTGTGATCGACGGTGTACAGGTGTCTATGCAGTACCTGCCACTGTCGGAACGGTTTCATGCGTTTCGGCGGGGCGGGTGGCGTGGTCATGTATTCGAGGGTGCTCTCCGCGTGGGGGTCGACACCAGTGCGCATGGACACGGTCTGCGATGACAGCGTCACGGGTCGCGCATGACAAATATCATGTGCGAGGGTGGCGTCCACAGGGTGACAGTGCACCTGACAGGTGGTGCCACACTGTTGATTCGACGGCGTGGTCCGTGTGGCGATCACCGCCGCCGTCGACCACACCGATGGCGAACCGTGCCCGCATGGGGAAGGACTGCCGGTTTCACTGCCCTCAGCTGCCGTCCAGCTTCAATTCTCCAATCGGGTTTTAAGGTCCTGCGCGTCGCGTCTACCTGCGCACCAGGTTCGCCCACCCGGTGGTTCTCACGCGATCGGTGCCCAACAATTTCGTTTATTCGTCCGTCGACCCCGACCGCCGTAATGGACGGCCCATCATCCCACCCCCTTGGTACGGAACAATTCGTCTGCGGATCGCGGACGCCTGGTTCGTCACGTGGTCGCACTTTCCTACTGACTCCGGGGGCATGTGGCTTCGGTCGAACGAGTCTCGTCGTCACGAGTCCGCACAGCACGTCGGTGTTACAGGACACCCTCCGTCCACCCGGCACCGTGGCTGTCCGACACCGATCAGGGCTGTCCGGTGCCGGAGCGCCGGCGGTAGTTCGGTGTCACGAGAGTGTCACAAGTCGGTACGTTCGGACGTGGACCGAGCCGGACCGTAACGTACGAAAAATATTGTAAAGAAACAGAAATCGAGTCCAGAGACGTTCAGTTGAATCTATTTCCAGGGACTTGAAATCCGCACAGTGTCGGTTCGAGTCCGACTGGGGGCACCAGAGTCCAAGTCGACCCGGATCTCTAACTGGAGACTTCGGCGCGGACCTTCTCACGGTGTGCGCCAGGGAAGCGTTCGCCGCCAAATTGTTCGATGGCGAGCGTGAGAGTGACGTTGCCTGGGGCGCTTCAGACTTGACGGCTGATTCCGTCTCTGGCGCGCAGGCGCTCGACCTCTGCCCGGGAGTGATGGACGGCCTCGGTGTCGTTGCCCTTTGCGTCGGCGATATCGTGTGCGAGATCGAGGATTGCTCGGCGCAGGTGTTTACGTGCCCGTCGTGCTTGTCTGTTGGGCGCGGACTTCTGGAACTCTTTGCGCGCCTTACGGTCCAGCACTCCGTCGACCTCTGCGTCGGTGAGGGTTCCTGCTTCTACTTCGGGTGCGAGGATGTCGCGGACGAATTGGTGTTCGCGCGGCGCGGCTTTCCGGAAGGCGATCCTCAGGATCGTGAAGCCGATGACGACGGAGGCGAACATGACTGCGATCATGACGAACGGGTTGCCGAATCCGAGCCCGGTCGCGTCGTCCCACGTGAAGTGCAGGAGCATTCCTGCCACGATGAAGGCCAGCCCGCGCCCGATTCTGCGGGGCTGCGCGGCAGTTCCGATGAGGTAGAGGGCACCGGCACACACCAATGCACTGAACAGTGGGTGGGAGACGAAACTGGCGGCAATACGTCCGATGGCCGTCTGCGACGCGTTGCCGACCGGGTCGGTTCCGAAGGTCGCGGCTGCGGAGTTGGCGGCGTAGAGGAAGTCTTCGAAGACCGCGAACCCGAGTCCGATGAATGCTCCGACGATGAGGCCGTCGTTGGCGGTGCGGATCAGGCGTGGGGCCAGGCTCATCAGCAGGATGAATCCGCACAGTTTGGCGGCTTCTTCGGTGAACGGCGCTGTGGCACCGGCGGCCCAGCTGGCGCTCCATTCCTGACCGAAGAGTTTGGAGTAGATGCCGAGCATCGCGGTGTTGACGGTCATCGCGAATGCGAACGTCGCCGGGATGGCACCCCACAAGAGTGCGGCCGCGATGAGTAGGCCGGGTTGACGCTCCCACCGGTCGATGTGCCGGAACCAGGCGAACCAGGCGAGACCACCCAAGCCGCACAGCACTGCCGCTATTGCAAGACCTCCGGCGTAGAAACCGGCCCCTGGTGCGTAGTAGGCCCAGGCCTGAAACGCTCCGATTGCTGTGAGCGCCAAGTACAACCAGAAGGAGAGGTTATGGGGTTGAACGAAATGAAAGCGCTCTCCCCAGCCGGAGATCTCGATCGCTTCCTTTTGACGGCGCAGCGCGTCGGAGGACACTGCCGATGTGTCGGTGGTGCTCATGCGTTGTTCCCGTCGATGGTCTGGATGCTGGCGATCATGTCTCGGATGGTCTGCGCCGCTGCGGTCATTTGGGTGGGCGGACCGTACGCCGTGATCTCGATGCCGGTGCCGTCGAGGACGAAGGCAGCGACCAGTCCATCGTTGCTCAGGCTGCTGTAGGGCTGAACGATGCCGGTCTGGCCCGTCGTCGTGGTGAGGGTGCTGCGGCTCCCGTCGACCCGGAACGATGGGTCGGCAGTGCGGGAGGTGACTTTCTCGACTTGATCCAGCAACTGATCGGCGGTGCCGTCGAACGAATCGGGGTAAACCTCGACGGTGACGCCGTCACCGGCGATGGTCGCACCGCCGAAACGAACTTGCTCGTCGACGACGCGGAAGCCGGATTCGACGTTCCATCCAGTGGCCGGGGTGAAGACGACGGTGTCGGTGAGGGCCAGCTGTTCACCGGCGCGCACCGGGTCGTCCCAACCTATGGAGGCATTCACTCGGGGCACGATGACGGTCAGGACGAGGAACACCGCGAGGACGAACAAGGCGGGTGGGATTGTTCGTCGGTCGAGGCCGAGCACGCGGTGCTCGGCTGGTATTCGATGGCGATGTGTTTCTGCGACTAAATATGGTTCGGTCCGAGTTGAGGTCACGGGGTCTCCCCTTCATCTCTGCTCTGGAAAACTTTTCCACAGAAGCCAGTACATTTCAGCGTCTTGGATGACATTCGTGCGACCTATTCCGGTGCTGTTTATTGGGTATTCGATTCCGCACTCAATGCGGTTTACTTGCGTAATTCCCTTCCTTTCGGCGGTGCAAAAGTCTCTGACGCCAGAACTTCGCCGCGGTTCGAACCACCTGCCGGTTTAGGTCGATTTGGTAGCGTTCGCAAGACGAAAAAAGAATTCACCTGTCGCTCGTATTCAATTGTTGCGACAGAACCCTCAGGCCGACGCTGCTCGACGCGATTTTCGGAGGAACGAGCTATGTCACGTGAAACAAAAGCCCGTGCAGGTGCGCAGGCCGCCGTCGGAGACGATCGAGTCCTCGATGTCGCTTTGACGGTCCCTCGCGGGTCGACGTTCGCTGGCGCTGTGGGCATGGGCCTGGGTGCAGCGATCGGCGGTGGCGGATCTTCGACCACGGCGTGGGAGGTCGGCGGTCTGATGGTAGGCCGGGGAAGTGCTGCCCGCAGGCAGAAGATGCCGCCGTCGGTGGTGCTCGCTGTATCGGAGACGACTCTGTATGCGCTTGGTCGGCGGCGATCGGGGTTGTTCGGATCGTGGCGTCACCAACAGCTATTGGTGAAAATCGCGCGTACTCACCTCGAGATCACCCATCGACAGCGCGGAACCGTCCTGCACATCACTCTTGCCGATAAAACCAGTGGTATCGCCCTCGACGTCGAGGCCGCTCTCGTTGGCAACCTCGGTATTCGCAAGTTCCTCGACACGATCGAGAGCGTCCCGGGGGACTGACCGTCATACCCGGGCGAACATCGCTGATGTGTCACCGCCGGGAGCGCGCGCTTTCGTGATTGCAAGCCGCACAGAGTCGGGTCTTGGCCTCGCAACCTTCGTGGGCGAACCGGGAGCATCGGAGGTGCCGACCGCCACCTCCGAACGCGCACACACACGTTCACGATCGGGTTCAATCAATGTCGTCCCGGGTGTGAAAGGCCGTATTCGACCGTGGTGACGCAGTGCGTTCCGCGTCGTACAGTGTGGCGCGAAGGAACGTCAGGGTGAGGTCGATCTCCGGCACGCAGTGACACTCTGTACGCAGCAGAAACGGCTGTCCCGCACGCACCCATGCTGGCGGCAATTCGGTGTCACGAGAGTGTGACAGTCAGTGCGATCGAGCATGGACTCGTTCGGACGCCGATGCATGAAAACCGTTGCAATTAAACAAATATCAGGTCCGTTGACGTTCATGTGGATCCATTTCCAGGGACTTGAAATCCGCACAGTGTCGGTTCTGGTCCGACTGGTGGCACCATATTTCTTAAGGGGCGGCGAGTCAACCCGAACCGTTGACCGCGAATTGCGCTGCGGTCCAACGCAACACGAACGGCAGACCGGTCATGGCACCGATGAAGTGTTCGCCTGCCACGGGCTCGTAGTGCACGTTTGCACCCTTGCTGCGCCACTGCTCGATCAGCGCAGTCACGCCGGCCTCGGGGATGAAGCGATCGCCGATCCACTTGCTCGCGGAACCGTGGAAGAACGCCACCGGCGCCGACGGCGCGTCGGCACCGGGACGGTTCGCGGCAATCACCCGCCGCGCGATGTCGGAGTCGAACGGGTCGGGCTCGGACGCCAAGTCCTCGATTCGCATGCGTATCAACCCGCCCATGGCCAGGGGGAGGACAGACATGTCCCTCACCCAGGACGCCAACAGCAGCGCCTTCGGGCCGAACAACTCCACCATCTCGGGGTGCTCACGCGCGAGACCCATGCTCGCCGCACCCAGCAAGCCGGCCGCGACGGTGCCGTTCATGGTGTCCAGCAGCATCGAGAAGTCGGTGGGCGTTCCACCGGCGACGGCACCCACCAACCGCACGTCCGGCGCGTACCTCGGCTGCAGTTGCGCCGTCCATGTGGTGGCGATCGCGCCGCCGCTGTAGCCGTAGGCCACCACTGGGCTGTCGGCGAGCTCCGGGGCGGCGACCGTCATCCCGCGCAGCGAGTCCAGGACGGCATGGCCGGCCATCGTGCCTTCGGAGTACGACATTCGCGGGCCTTGGTGATCGGCGACGAGGACGGCGTATCCCCGGGCGAGCCAGAGCGGCATCACCGGCGGGAGGTCGGCCCCGACGCCGTGCACGAGCCGGTACGACGGCGTGCTCTTGGCTCCGAGCGAATCGATGGCCACGTTGTGGGCGACGACGGGCCGCGGTCCGCGCCCGGTCCACGGCCGCTTCGGGATCAGCAGCGAGGCGGTGACGCCGGCGGGGAGACCCCGCGCGTCGGTCGATCGCACCATGAACTGATGCAGGGCGGTTCGCGGCCGGGGCACCAGACCGCGGGTCGTGCGCTGCCGGATCACCGCGCCGGGTGCGAGGTCCTCGATGCCGGGAGGGGTGAGGAAGAAGGCATCGTTGTCGATCGGGGTCGGAAGGATCGCGGCATGGGGATCGTCCGGAGGCTCTAGCGGTAGTTGTCGAGTCAATACGCGATCGAGCACACCGAACAGAGTCATGATCCCCCGACATTCTTCCCGAGCCGTACCGATCCCCGCGGTCACCATACAGCGCGAGGCGGGTGGTGAACGCAAAAATAGAGACCTCCCCGCGGGCCACCCCCACTGTGGTTCAACCGAAGAGCTTTTCGAAAAATTCGTCATTCCCGCCCTACAACGTCTACCACTCGACACGTCACACCGAGAACGGGCAGCTCAGGCCATCCGAGGAACGACTGTGCCGGGACTCCTGTCGACGAGGGTGTCGAATTGACCGCCCCGCGATGCAGCAATGAACTCCCTACCTGGTCATCGGTCCGTGCCCGTCGTCATTGCCTGCGGCGAAATGTACGAAGTCCGGTCAGGATTGCGGCGGCAGCAAGCAAACAAGTAGCCACCCATGACCAGACCGAAGACTCACCGTCCTGAGTTCGAACCACCGAAACAACGGACCACAGCAACGCCAGCGCCGACCAGAAGAAGACCCACCTCTTCCCGCTCGGAAAATTCCTCGTCAACTCCTCGCATTCCAAAGGGAGCCCGTGTATCGAGTGCTCAAGGAAACACGGTGCGTAGGTACACGCTACCGTTCATGGGCCAACCCCAGTTGGCGCGGACGATCGGTGATTGCGTTCAGTATCGACCGCGGGACCAATGCCACGACGAGCATGCAAATATTGTTCTACAGCAACAATTTTCACAGCCTGTGGGCGTCGTTCGAAGCAATCCCAGTTTTGCAGCAAGGAGACGTCGTTCGTAGATCGACTGGTTTCCCAAGCGCCGGATCGGATGTCGCAACGGTCGCGGTTCGGCCGAAGCAGATCGACTCGAGTCGGGGCTCAACCAAGCAAGTTCATGCGCTTCTCGTTGACGGCCACAACGCCGCCGTCAGTGGCAAGCAGTGCAACCCTCTCGGACCGTCCACCGGTATTGCCGAGCAAATCCTCGATCGCGATTGTTTCGAGGCGAGCGCCGGTTTCGGGCTCGATCACGAGGATCTCCCGAGAATCGGCGACGTAGGCCAGGCCCTCGCGCACAGCGGTAGGCATGAAGGGTAGTGATTCGACGTCGGGACCCCACGTTGGCTCCCCGGTGAACAGATTGCGTGTGAGTGGACCGACACCCAGGACAACGTCACCGACGATCGCGATGTCACCCCCGGTGCTGGCGTCGTCCGAAGTCCACAGTTTCTGCCCCGTCGTAGGGTCGAACGCGCTGCTGCCCAACACAACCGGATCGTCGGGGTCGTTCGCTGCGTCTACCGTCGTGCGCTGGTAGATCTCTTCGTCGGTGGTCGCGACAACTCGTCCGGTGGAATCGACCAGGTCGGTGCGAAACTCGAACAGGTCAGAGCATCGGCGGCCGGCGAGAACATAGATCTGATCGCCTCGATCGAACTGGTCGCGCGCGCAGTCGGGGGAGGAGATGTTGTCGGTGATGTCACCGGATCTGGCGTCGAACAGCGCTGTGCCCGAGGAGAACCGGGCCACTCCCGCATTTCCTGCGAACGCGAGGATTTCTCGTGAGTTGTACGGGTCGACCCAGGTGTCGTCGAGGGTGAGGGACCACGACGCGTCGGGGTCGTCGATCGTTCCTCGATGGATCCGGACGGTGTACCCGTCCTTCTCGCCCTCGACCACATAGAGGTCTTCGCCGTCGGTGCCGACTGAGAATATGTTCCAGTCGGTGTCGTATCGGGTGGCGGTTCCGGTCGCACTGTCGATCGTCACGATCTGATCGGTGCTCCGGCACAGCAACAGGGTGTCGAGGACGTGGGACGAGCAACTTTCGATCCCGTCAGAGGGTGTCTTCCACCGCACCTGACCGGTTGCCGCATCGAACCCGATCAGTTGGGACTGCTCGAACTCGTCCGTCTCCTGATTTATCAACCCTGCCCTGGCGACAAGAATGTCGTCGGCGTCGATGACACCGCCCTCGACCTCGCCGAATCGTCCACCCACGGGATCATCGAAGGTGGCGAACGGATTGCCGAGCACGTCGGTGGCGTCGAGCGTCCACGCAGCGCCGGGCGACGTCGGAGTCTGTGCTGCAAGGGGTTCGGCGTCTTGTGGGGCCGTTGCCACCAGCGCGACGGCTGCGCCGACGCTTGCGAAAGCCACCGCAGCAGTGACGGCAAGCCTTCGGTACGGGTTCACAGCACATCCAATCCGTCGGCGGTGGCAATGGTGCGCAATGTGTTTGCGCTCAGTGGTTCGTCCGGACGCTCGGCGTGCGATCGGACTTCGACCTCGGTTCCCGACGGGTAGGTGACGGTCACGGTACGGCGCATCCCGCCGTTCGGTCCCTCGGGCGGTGCAGGCGAGTACGAGTAGGGTGCCTCTTCGATCCGCAGCACCGCGCCGCCGTCGAGCGTCTCGAAGTCGGTCGGCCGATTCTGGTAGGCGGGGTCGTAGATGTCCGGCATCACGGGGAGTTCCTGTCCGCCTCGTATGGATATGGACAGGTCGGCGCCGGTGCCGACGGCATCGACGTGCGTACACACCACGCCGGTCTCGAAGTCGGCGAGCCTGAGCGTGTTCAATCCGGGATCGAACCGCTCACCTGCATCGACGTGCTCCAACGTGGTGTTCATGGTGGTGGCAAGTTCGGCGTCGATCGCTGTGTCGCCGGAGAAGAGGCCGAAGGAGTCGTCGCATCCTTCGCGGGGTTCGGGTGTGTCGGCGGGGACAGGTGCCGATATCCGCAGCTCCGGCAGTGTCACAAGAACTTTCAGCTCATCTATGGTGAGAACGATGTCGCGGTCCCCGGTGTTGGTCGACTGAAATCCCTGAGCGTCCGATGCGGTTGCGGTGACGTGCGTGCCGTCGGGTGCATACGCGGTGACCGTGCGGTAATTGGTTCTCGTACCGCCGAATTCGGACCACGATTCGTTGGTGTCGACCACGGTGCCGTCCGCCGATGTCGTGCGATCCTGTACTGACCCGGCCCTGCACGGTGGCACACCCGTGTTGTCCTGCGCCACGGATACTGCCAGCAGGCCGAGTGTGTTGCCGCGTCCGAGCTCGGCCGATGCCGTTGCCCAACCGGGTTCCTGAGGCCGGCCTGGTTCGCTGGAGGTTTGGGGGATCGGCTGAAACACCAATGACTCGCGCAGGCTTGCGAACAGAACCTCGACACCATCCGGAAGGGCTTCGGCGACGGCGTCGGTCATCATCACCGACCTGGGTCCCGAGTACCACGAAGCCTGGGGGTTGTCGTATGCATCCTCGCTGGTGGTGATCCGTCCCCACACCGATGACGTCCCGTCCGGAGGTTCGACGACCTCGCATCCGGAGATAGCCGTCGGGAATATCACCTCGGGCGTTCTGTAGGTGGTGTCGACGGGTTCGGAAGGGCCGGGAGTGATGGAGTGCGTTGTGGTCGTGGCTACTGACTCGGCGCGGTTATCGGGCTGCTCTGGTGGTGCGCCTCGCTCGACGAGGGCTGCAACGCACACCCCGATGGCGACGATGGACACGATCGTGAGCGCATCGGCCCACATCCCGGCACGCTGAGGACCAAGTCTGCTCACCGCGTCAAGATACCTGTCATGTGCATCCGATCCGCGCACGGTTCAAAGCTGACCAAAACCGCAATGATCCCCGGTCTCTCTGCGGGCCAGGGCAACTGAATCATCAGAACAGTTGCTCGAACTGGAACCAGTCGCCGTCGAACTCCTCGTACCCGATGTCGCCCTCGTGCTGGGGCTCACCGATATACGGTGCGCCGTCGGGGAAGTGTGCAAGGCCGATGGAGTTCAACAGTCCGCCTTCTTTGAAGAACAGGCAACCGCCCTCGACGGGCTGGGTCCGATACACCCGGTAGACACCGAGGGTGGTGCCTTCGAACAATTGCACGCAGTGGCCCGCTGCGGTGCTGAGCGAGCGTTCGGACACTGCGAACGCAACCTTCGGCGGCGATGCTCGGTAGGTCGCCATCGCCCAGCGCTCCGTTACACACGCTGAGAATGCTGACGATGTGACAGGGTGGACGCGTGAGAAACCTGTGGGTGTCGACGCCAGCGGTCCCCACTCGGGTGACGCGATGAATACCGCTGCACGACGACTACTTCCGACCGTCACCGTTCTCGTCGGTGCGTTCGCGGCGATCCTGGCTTTGACGACGCCGGTACCGCGTAATTTTGCGTTCGTTGCTGGCGGCGACAGGCTCGATATCCTGCTCGACAGTAGCGCGTCCGCCTGGTCACTCGGCGCGATCGTTACCGTCGTCACCGCGGTATTTGCGACGCGGAAGCAGTCAGCTCTCATTGTGGCGGCCGTTGGCGTCGCGGCCCTGTCGGTTCTACTGTCGGTGCCGATTCCTGCAGAACTGCAGCTTCGGGCGATGGCAGCTGGTTTGATCCTGGGTGGTGCCGCAGCGGTGACCGCCCTCAGTCGAATCCTGCAGCACGCGTTGCTGTTCGGCGCTATCGCCGGTGTTGCGGCATCGAGTGTGTTGCAGAACGTTCCCAGCCAGTATGTGGACTACGCCGGTTCCGCCTTCCAGCAGGCACCGCAGACGCCAGTGCTGCTCGCCCTGGTCGTCTTCGCGGCGCTGCTGGCGGTGTCGTCGTGGGCGAAAGTGTTCGAGGAAGTATCGCCGGTGCAGTCGCGCGGCCGAGTGCTCGCGGTGGGGATCGTCATTCCTCTCGTGGGTCTGGTCTTGTACTGGCTGTTCGAGCGGTCGGTGAACTCGCTCGGTCCGGGCGGTGCAATGCAGAACCGGTGGTTCTTGGGTCTCGCGGTGATACCGCTACTTGTCGGTGCGGCGTTCGTGCTGCCCGCGGTGACAGGAGCGATCCTGCTCGCGGCACTTGCCTTCCTATCGGCCCCGACAGTGGGATCCCTGACGTGGGGGACAGCTCTGGTGTTCGTCGCGATGTTGGTGCTGGGCGGGGTGGTCGGCCATCGCCGGCCGTCTCCGATGGTGGGGTTCGTAGTACTGGCCGTCGTCGCAGCTACGGGAGTGTTCACCGGCCCACCCTTGGACACCGTCAATATCGTTGCGACTCTCGTTGTTCTGCCGCTCGGGGTGGGCGTGGTTTATGCATCGTTGTTGCCGACAACCGCCCCTGTTGCGGTGATGTCGGTGACGACGCCCATCGTGATGTCGGTTCCCGTCGTCGCCGAATTCGGTTGGACCGCTTACTCTCCGCTGGTCGAGCTCGACCCCACGTTCTCGCCGAGCACGTGGGTGTGGATGTCGACAGGCATCTCTGTGGTGTCGGTTCTGGTGGCAGGTGCGGCTCTGGTCGTGTTGAGGCGGCGGGGATAGTTCCCCCAAAGAGGTGTCGCTTCTGCTCAATCGTGCGAGAGGTATTGCACAGCAATCGATAACAGAGGTTTTCGTATTACTGCTCATCGCTCACACGACGGTGGCCGCGTACGCCACGAACACCACGAACATGGCCGCGCCGCCGAGAGCTGCGCCGATCATGGCCTCGCGGCCATTGGTCGCGTGGCCCTGTTCGTCCCGACCGACGCCGACCCACCCGCACACCACCGCGGCGACCCCTGTGGGGATAGCGACGAAATCCCCGATGAAGGGTACGAACGCGCAGACCAGAGCGATGATGCCCAGGATCAGTGCGGCGCTGCCGGCGCCGTTGCGAAAAAGCGGCCGTGTGGAATGTTCCTCGGCCATGCCGCCTCCCTCTTCGCGGTCCTGATGCAGCGACTCGATGCCCGTTGGTCTCACGCGACACGGCGAGCTCATACACCAAAACATACCCTCGCGATGCTCCCAGGGGCGACGGCACCGATGCACTGCATCTCGCGCCCACGTGCCATCGAGGGGACATCTCTCGCCGGTCTGGATCTTGTCGGCGAGGTCGGTGCCCGCACAGCGCACGGGACCGATTCGGCCCGACGGCTTCGACCGTGAACTGGGCTGTCGGTCAGCGCGGCGTAGTTTCTCGCCGTAGGCTTCAGTAACCGGCTCGGGGGGCCCGTGCGCGCCTACTTCCGCGACAGTCGTTCACTGCGTGTGAGGTCTCGAATTGTCAGGAGTTGCTTGTGCCTCGGATATGCAGCCATTCGCCCCCGTGTGTTCGGCCCGTGCCGGATGCCGGTGACGATCGTGACGTCGCGGCAGCGGCTCGCGACGTCGTAGCCGATCGAGCCGACCGTGCTGCTGATGCCCGTGACGCGGTGGCCCTGAGCTTGGATTGTGACGACCGATCCCACGATCAGTGCCACAGGCGGGGCCGAGCGCATCGGCTCACGGCGGCCGGTGACCGTGCCCGGGCCGGCGCGGATGGGTCCGCGTCCCGCCAGGATCGAATCGCAGCAGCGCATGATCGCCGTACTTCGGCCACCGATGAGCTGACCTCTGCATACCGCCGGGACGCGGGGATCGGTCAACTCGAACGCAGCCTCGGTATCGCCCGCGACTCGGGTACCGCCATGGTCGTTTGTTTTGTCGATGTGGACGGCCTCAAGGCCGTCAACGACACCGACGGACATCCGGCCGGTGATCGCATACTCCGACGGGTCGCCGAGGTCATCGACGATCGTTTGGACTGCGACGACACCCTGTTGCGGTACGGCGGCGACGAGTTCATCTTCTCCGTGCTCGGTCCGGCTGCTCTCGACATCGACGACACCACCGATGTAATCGAAGCCAGACTTCGCGCAAGCGATGACATAGCGATCACATGCGGCATCGCGTTCGCGCGCGAGAGGGACACAGTCGCCGATGTGATCGAAAATGCAGACAGGGACCTGTACCGCCAGCGCCGTGCCTCCCGGGCCACAGTTGCTGCACCTACGGCCGCAGACGCGATTCCTGGTCACCGACCGGCCCGACCATGATGAAGAGGAGCACGAGGAAACCTTGAACTCCAGCGCCGTTCGCAGCATCCTCGCGGATCCTCGGTCCGTTCGCCCGCATTACCAACCGATCGTCGAACTCGACAGTGGCAACGTAGTCGGCTACGAAGCTCTTGCACGGTGGCCGGGCCACCCGTCGGTGGACCCCGGTGTTGTGTTCTCGAGTGCTGCCGAATGCGGAGTGATCGACGAGGTCGATTGGGCTTGCCGGTGCGCTGCTATGACCGGCGCACTCGATGCCGGTATGTCAGAGGATGTTTCGCTGTTCATCAATATCGAGCCGCTCTCCACGCGCATCGTTCCCGCGTACGCGCGTGAGATCATCGGTACGGCTGCGACCCGGTTGAATGTCGTAGTCGAGCTCACCGAGCGCTCACTGTTGGCCGACCCCGCCGAGCTACTCGAAACGGTGCGGCGTGCTCGAAAGAGCGGTTGTCTGATAGCCCTGGACGATGTCGGATCGCATCCCGACTCGCTCGCTCTGCTGGAATTCGTCGCCCCGGACATCATCAAGCTCGATTACACTCTCTCGCAGTCGGATCCATCGCCGCAGCAGGCTGCCGTCGTCCTCGCCGTCGCTGCGTACGTGGAGTCGAGTGGGGCACGAATAGTAGCGGAAGGCATCGAAACAGATGCTCACCTTCGTCGTGCGACCGCGCTCGGAGCCGCTTTCGGACAAGGCTGGATGCTCGGCCGTCCCGCGCCGCTTCCGACCCTCGGAGACCGGCAGCACTCGGGTGCCATCTCTGCCCGACCCACCCTGTCCGTGAAATCAGGTGCGCACGCGCGAGCGGACACAGCGGTGCCCTCAGTTCCGTCGGACCTTCTGACAACTTCGTCGGCGCAGGTGGGTAGTAAATCGTTGCTGCTGGCGTTGACCCGGCAACTCGAAGATCACGCGCGCCACATGCCCGATCCGCTCACCATTCAGGCTGCATTTCAAGACTCGGCGTGGTTCACGCAGTCGGTGGCCGACCGCTATGCGAGGCTTGCCGCTGTCAACCCGTTCGTGGCGGCCTTGGGAGTCGGGATGGACACCGAACCCGCAGCAGGTGTGCGCGGTGCGGAACTTCACCCCGATGAACGGTTCGTCGGCGAATGGACCATCACGATCGTCGGATCTCACTACTGCGCTGCGCTCATAGCCCGCGACCTAGGCGACGACGGGGCCGACCACGACCGTCGGTTCGAGTTCCTACTGACCCACGACCGGTTGACCGTCGTCGCTGCGGCACGTTCCATCATGCGCCGAGTCCTGCCGAAATAATCTGGCAGGGCGCATGCGGATCTTGCTCGGCGAAGACGGAATTGGACCAGCCATACGCCAGCGGCATCGATGGTTTGCTGAACACGCTGAACCAGCTCACTCTTCTCGGTTCACTGGTGGGGGAGACCAGCTGCCCGGCCGGGGTCCGTAAATTCTGAGCATGAGTCTGAATTCGCCAGGCGGGCAAGGTAGCCAATTGGGCGTGGTTTCATCGGACGGACGGGTCGTTCGAACCGCGATGGTCAGTGACCCGTCCTTGTCGTGTTTCAGGCCCGGTGTGCGGTCGGTGATGGCGTACCGGTCGAGTTCGTTGGCGTAGAGCAGTCCCTGCGCGTGGTAGACGGTCAGAGACCAGAAATAGTC
Organism: Rhodococcus sp. 14-1411-2a; assembly: GCF_002259485.1. GTDB lineage: Bacteria > Actinomycetota > Actinomycetes > Mycobacteriales > Mycobacteriaceae > Rhodococcoides. The sequence continues at coordinate 100,945 of NZ_NPGA01000007.1, read as the reverse complement.
CGCGGGTGGAAACTGGTCGGCCCCGAAAGTGATGGTGTAGTTGTTCGAGCCGTCGAGCTGACGGCCCTCCTCGTCTTGCTCGCATACAGGGTAAGAAGCCTCGGCTGCCGGGTTGATGTAGATCTGGGAGTAAGCAACGGCGGCCCGTAGGAGATCGTCTGCGCCGAAGTCCGCCCCGGCGTCGTTGATTGCCCAGCCGTTGACAATGCGGCCCATCGATTTCACCTGCGCAGCAATGTCTCCGAGACCGGTCTGTAGGCCGCTGGCGATGTCGTGCTCCGGCGCATCGCGGTCGAGTGCATCGACGAGACGGCGGTACGCCTTGCCTACCCAGCTCGGTACGTCCGAATCGGCAAGGTTGCCGATCGCTTGATCGAGGGCAGCGAGGAATTCGACGGGACGCCGCAGTTCGTCGGAACGGTCGACGTTGCTCAGGGCGAGGTCGGCACGCGCAGCCGGCGGTGTAGGCGGGCCGGACAGAACGATGTGGTTCTGTAGCTCGTTCACCGTGTTCATGTCTCCGCCCCGGGATGGATCGACGAGAATTCGGATGGCGATCATCACGAATCTCGACCGACAGGCGATCCATCCGTCCGCAACCTCGGTCGGCGCGGATGTCGGTCGAAACAAGGTGATCTGAGGGATTCGAGACCCGTGAGTCCTCTGTCCGACAACCATATTGGTGGACGAGTCCGCCTCGCCGATCTGCACGCTGTAGTAACGGGTTCCGAAGTCCGGTAGGCGTAGCTCGAAGGTGCCGGAGGCCAGGTCGACGAACGCCAACGAGTAAAGCGTGTCGACATTCGGGGCGACACCGGCCGTCAGCGTGGGATTCGAGAGTTCACGTTGGTGGCCCAGACAATTCAGTGGGGCACCGGCGGACGTGGAAGGCCGCTGGGAGTGTGGACTCGACGGATCGGTGAACCGCAGCCGGAGGCGTTGGGCAAAGATCACGGGGAATCCCCAGACCTGGAGTGCGCACGCATCGTCGCGCAGATCGGTACGTTCTGATTCGGTGTCGAGCAACGGAGGCCCCCTTGAGATGAACTGAATTCACCTCCACTGTAGTCTGGAGCACGTATCGAAGGTTGTAATACGTGAAAACTTGGACACGGCGATGCTGCGATTGCAGTGGAGTTCGAGAGGTCGATGTGAAAGACGGCACGCGTCGCAGATTTCCCCGGTCGGTGTATTCCGTTGGTGTCGAGCCCGATCCACGCTTCAGTCTTGCGAACGAGCGAACCTATCTCGCGTGGATTCGAACGTCACTTGCGTTGATGGCAGCCGGGGTGGCTCTGCAGGTCTTCGACATCGGGGGCGGGTCCACGCCGAGTGTGGTCGCCTCGGTGATGCTGATCGCGTCATCGATCGGAGTTCCACTACATGCCTGGTGGGGCTGGGCGCGGACCGAGAAGTCCATGCGCAACTCGGAGGCCCTTCCGTCTCCTCGTATCGCCCTGCCCCTGGCGGCAATTCTCGCAACGGTCGGAGTTCTGGTGCTCTGGTCCGTCCTGTGATGATGCGGCGAGGCCGTCGTGAGCGTCCCTCCGGGCGGCCTGGGGGCACACTCGGGGACGGAGGTCTGCAAGTCGAGAGAACCGAGTTGGCGTGGGCGCGAACGGAGTCGGCGGTCGCCGTGTGTGCAGCTATCGGCATCCGCCTGAGCGCGCACACTCGCCAGCCGGTGTTGGTCGCGCTGGCCGTCCTCGTCAGCTTCGGCGCGGCGGTGCTGCTGATCTCGGGATGGGTCGCGCGGACGAGAGCCGCACGTAATGCCGGTGCCGAAAGGCTGAGGCCGCCGGCGTTTCCGTTTCGTGCCCATGCCATCGCACTGTTGATTCCGACCCTCGGGCTGATCGCCCTGAGTTTCGTCATCTGGACCGCGTCATCACGGTGATGTGGAAAAAGCGCAGGCCGTGACGGTGCGATCCCGTCACGGCCTGCGCTCGATTCTGATCGGCTGCTGGTCGCTACCTGACGAACTGCTGTTCCCACTCCGCGGACTGCTGATCGACGTACTGCTTGGTCAATTGCTCGGGGTCGGGGGCTTGTACATCGTGTGCGTCAGCCGTCGCCCCAGCGATACCGGGCAGTGCTGTCGCTACTCCGATGGCCTGCGCAGTTTGTCCCTCCGTGCTGACGAGGAAGTCCGCCAGAACCTGAGCCGCATTGGGATGTGGCGCTACCGAGGTGACGTGACCGTAGAAGGGGGTACCCCACGATGGGGTCGGAAGAGCCCAATTCACCGGTGCACCGGTCGCCACCTCTTGAACCAGCGGCTGCACCATCGGCGCTACGACTACTTCGCCCGATGTCAGCGCCTGTGCGATGCCGAGGGCGCTGGGGTAGATCCTCGGCTCCTGCGCGGCGAGCCGTTCTTGAAAGTCGTCGCCGAAATTCTCGCCGTAGAAGCGGTACAGATCGACGTATGATGCGATGCCTACAGGGCTGACAACGCCCACGCGCCCTTTGTATTCGGGGTCGAGAACATCTCGGGGATCGGCCAGGCCGTTTGCAACCGCATCGGTGTTCCAGCCCATGCCGAAGGTGGCCGCGACGTTCAGGAACAAGCGATTGTTCTTGATGCTGGAGTCCCGGTCGTATTCGGGGTTGTCGAAACTCGGGCCGCGTAGCTCTTGTGAGTAACTCCCGGAATCCGCGGCGGACGCGATCCACGCTGTATCGGTGACGACGTGGACGTCGGCGATCCCCTTTCCTGTCTTGTTCTCCACCTCGACACGCGGGTTGAGGTCCGCATCGGTACCTCGCACGTACTCGAGAGCGATATTGGGATACTTCACATTCCATGCGGCTTCGACACTGTCGAGAATGGTGGTGTTCTGGCTCGAGTAGAGCGTCACCGAGCCTTCTTCCTCGGCCGCCGAGACTACGTCTTCCCAGTTTCCCTCCACCGATGCAGTGTCTCCGCCCGACGATCCGCACGCGCTGAGCGCGACGGTCGATGTGGCGACGAGCATCGCGATGATGTGTTTCGTCCGGACCGAATGTCGCATGTGTTGTCCTCCTGTTTGAACTGAGATCAGTTCACCAGGTAAGGTACGTGATGTCAATCACTTCCCAAGGGCGGTGTGATCGTTCGACGAGACGAGGCTTTTCACCGATGCGCACTTACGACCCGAGTTCGGCCGATCAGATCGCTGCGATCGATGCGGCGGACGTACACCCGTCGGAGGCCATCGACCGGCAGCACTGGGCGCAATCACTGGCGATGCACGCCGTGGTCTACGGCTTGCCATCGGTGTATCAGTACGCCGGGATGTGCGACGCGTGTGCCCCGGCCGTCAGCGACGGGCCTTGGGCGCTCAACGCTCTGGTTCACGAGCGTACGATTGCCGGTGCAGATTTCCAGGCCTTCCGGGTCCCCAATGTCGATACGCTGTATTCCAATGCCTGGCTGGACCTTTCGGATGGACCGATCGTCGTCGTACTTCCCGATTTCGGTAGTCGGTACTACACGCTGAATTTTTTGGACGCCTACAGCAACGCCAGCAATGTCAGTCGGCGTACGCACCCCGAACAGCCGCGTGCGTTGCTCGTGGCGTGTTCGGACTGGACCGGTTCGGTTCCCGACGGTATGGAGGTGTTCAGAGTCGCCACACCGATCATGTGGTTGTTGATGCGGATACAGGCGTTCGGAGATTCGGACCTGCCGACCGTGCACGGTCTGCAGGATGCGGTCACGATCGACGCACCGACCGCGTCGGCACACGCGTGGCCGGCGGTCGATCCTCGTGCGGTCGAAGTCTCCTCGGAGGCGTTCTTCACGGCCCTCGATGTGTCGCTGTCGGTGAACGGAGTGCCGTTCACCGACATAGCCCACGTGCACCAATTTCTTCAGCTCGGGGTGGGTACGGGCACCTTTTCCGTGCACGACCTCGATGAGGACACACAGAAAGGCCTGGAACAGGGTTTCGATTCAGCGATGACGATGTTGTCCCGCTCTCGATCGCTGCTGGGGCGTCGTACCGAAACCGGCTGGACGCGGGTGCTCGGCAAGGGTGCACACGGGCACAACTTCTTTGCACGTGCGGTCATGAACTACGTCGGTCTCGGCGCGAACGTTGTCGAGGAGAACTGCTCGTACAACACCTACGTCGACCACGATGGACAACGACTGTCGTGCGAAGGCGGAGATGAATACCGCATCGAATTTTTCGCTTTACCTCCGGCACAGGCCTTTTGGAGCATCACACTCTACGACGCAAAGACCGGCTGGTTGTACGACGCACCCGGGAAGAAGCATTCGGTGGGATCAGCGGTCAATGGAGGCGACGGAGCATCGGGACCGTCGACGATCACAGTGAGCGCATCGCCGCTCACGACCGACCGTCCCGACCACGCCTGGCTTCCGGCGCCCCAGCATCCGTTCTTCCTGGTCCTGAGGATCTATCAACCGGCCGAGGATGCCCTGAGCGAGCGATGGACGCCGCCGCGCGTCGTGCAGTCGAACGCCGGACCGCTCTGAACCGGTGCGTCAGAGGTTCACAGTCGGCACAGCGTCTTTCCGCTGGTTCGTCCGTTGAGTAGATCGACCAGTGCGGCGGAGGCGTGCTCGAGGCCGTCGTAGATCGATTCCTCGTAGATCATGGTTCCGTCGGTCAGTCGGCTTCCGACAGTGGATCGCATCGTGTCGTAGAGATGGCCGAACGAGCCGGCTCGAAACCCTCGTACCGACAAGCTCTTGGCGGTGATCTGAAACAGGTTCGACGGCAACGTGTTCGATGACTCGTAGGTGGAAATTGCGCCGCACATCGCGACCCGTCCTTGGGGTCGGAGCGCGTCGAGGGCGGCGGTGAAGTGAGAACCGCCTACGTTGTCGAAGTATGCGTCGATCCCGTCCGGGGCAGCCCGCGCGAGCAGGCTGCCCACGTCGCCGTCGTGGTAATCGAACGAGCTGGAGGCTCCGAGGGCATCGACCAGGTGATCGGCCTTGCGTCGGCTGCCTGCGGACGCGATCACCGTGCACCCGTGGTGGGCGGCGAGCTGGGTAGCGATACTGCCGACTGCTCCTGCGGCGGCCGAGATCCAGACGGTATCGGACGGTCGGATGCCCATGACCTCGAAGAGGCCGACATAGGCCGTGAGGCCGGAACTGCCCAGCGGGCCGAGATACCACTGTTGGGGCCAGTCGTGGGCGTCGATTCTGGTGAGGGTGCCCGCGCCGCCCAGCCCGCCGGCCGCGGCGGAAACCACTGCGAAGTCGCGGTAGCCGTGCATGTGCGACACCAGATCTCCGGGCCGAAAGTCCTCGTGCCGTGACTCGACGACGATGCCGAGTGCCAATCCCACCAGCGCATCTCCGCTCCGGAGGGGTGGGAGATATCCGGACGGTGCCGATTCACCCAATCGCAGACGAATCGACGGATCGATCGAGAGCCAGGTATTTCGTACCAGCACTTCGCCATCGAGCAGTGGGGCGAGCGGGATGTCCGTCAGCTCCAGCTGTTCGGTCGTGAGTTTTCCGCTCGGATATGAGGTGAGGCAGAGGGTTCGGCTGTTCATGGTCGCGCTGGGCTTCCTTCGAGTCCGAGATTTCAGTTGAACTTGCTTTCCCACTCCTGTTGGAACTGCGAGACCTTCTCGGGCGTCAGTGAATCCGTATCGGGCAGCGGGATGTTCTGGGCCGACGCGACCGAGTTCTCGATGTCGGGCAAGGCGCTGCCGTAGCCTTTCGACAGAGCGCGCTGCCCGTCGGCCGACACCATGAAGTCGGCCAGCACTTGTGCGGCATTGGGATGCGGAGCCGAGGACAACACGTGGGAGTAGTACGGCGCACCCCACGCCGGATCGGGAAGTGTCCAGTCGACGGGTGCGCCTGCGTCCTTCTCCCGGACCAGTGGCGGCACCATCGGCGATGCGGCGATCTCACCGGAGCTCAATGCCTGAGCGACGGCCAGCGCGCCCGGGTAGACCCGAGGTTCCTGCGCAGCGAGCTTGTCCAGGAAACCGCCACCGGTCCAGTTCTCGTCGAAGAATCGGTACTCGTCGACAACCGCGGCGAACCCGGCAGGATTCACGACGCCGATCCGGCCTTTCAACACCGGATCCAACAGGTCCTGCGGGGAGGAAAGCCCGGCAGGAACTGCATCGGTGTTCCACCCGAGCGCAAATATTGCTGCGCTGGTGAGGAAGAACGTATCGTTCAGCACGCTGGTCGACCGAGCGTACGCCGAGTCGTCGAAGGCCGGCCCGACTATCGTTGTCGAGTAGGTGCCCGATTCGGACGCAGTCGCGATCCACGCCGGATCGGTCGACATGTGTACGTCGGCCGTTCCACGGCCGGTCCGGGCTTCGGTCTCCACCCGCGGGTTGAGCTCGACGTCACTGCCGCGCGTGAACTCGAGATCGATGTCGGGATACTTCGCTTCGAAAGCGGTCTCCAGTGTCGCGAGGTTCTCGGGATGCTGACTGGAGTACAGGTGCACGGTCCCTTCGGCACCGGCCGCGGCCACAACGTCGTCCCATGTGCCCTGTACCGGTCCGGATTCGGCTTCCTGCGAGGATTGCCCGCACGCCGCAGCAACGAGAGTCACTGCGGCAATTCCGACGGACATCACCGATCGACGTAGTGCGTTCACAGCATTCTCTCTTCGTTCAGGACGCGAGTGTATGGACACGCTCTCCGCGCGTTGCTCTGTTCACCAGAGACTGGGGTGGCTCGAAGTGAGCCCCGTACTTCGAGGCCAATTCTCGTGCTCGGTCGACGAAGCCGGGCAGCCCGCCGTCGTATTGATCGATGTACTGGATGACGCCCCCGGTCCACGACGGGAATCCGATACCCAGCAGCGACCCGATGTTCGCATCGGCCACGCTCGTCAACACACCTTCGTCGAGGCATTTGACCGCCTCGATCGCCTCGGCGAACAGCATCCGTTCCTGCATGTCCACGAAAGGAATTCGAGTCGAACCCGAATCGAAAGACGTGCGTACGCCCGGCCAGATCCCGGTTCTCGTGCCCGATTCGTCGTAGCTGTAGAAACCGCCGCCGCCGGCACGCCCGGGACGATCGAGTTCTCCGACCATCTTGTCCATCACCGCATCCGAGCCGTGTCGGCGAGGCGGCTTGCCTTCGCTCGCCAGCGCGCGTTCGTTCTCCTTGCGGATCCTCTGCGACAGAGACAAAGTCACTTGGTCCATCAACTGCAGAGGTGGGACGGGGTAGCCGGCCTGCGCACCCGCTTGCTCGATGAATACCGGGTTGACGCCCTCGCCGACCGCGGCCATCGCTTCGTCGAGGAACGCGCCGATCACCCGTGAGGTGAAGAACCCACGACTGTCGTTGACGACGATGGGGGTCTTGCCGATCCGGAACACGAAATCGACGACCTTGGCCACTGTCGAGTCGGAAGTCTCTCGGCCACGGATGATTTCGACCAGGGGCATCTTGTCGGCAGGGGAGAAGAAGTGGATTCCGATGAAATTCTCGGGTCGGCTGACGCCGTCGGCCAAGATCGAAATGGGAAGCTGGGAGGTGTTGGAGCCGAGGACGATATCGGCGGGAACGATACCGTCGAGCTCCCCGAACACCCGATTTTTGACGTCCACGGATTCGAATGCCGCTTCGATCACGAGATCGGCTGCGGCGCAGTCGGCCGCGTCCGCGGTCGGCCGGATCCGGTCGAGCAGTGCCGCCGACCTCTCGGCCGTCGTCGACCCCCGCTCGAGGGCTTTCGCTTCGAGCTTCTCGGCGTAGAGTTTTCCGCGGTCAGCAGCGGCCTGGTCGAGGTCTTTCAGTACGACCTCGATACCGGCCCTGGCGCACACGTAGGCGATGGCGGCACCCATCATTCCTGCCCCGACGACCGCTACGGTACGGGCGGTGAACGTGTCGTGGCCGGCCGGGCGTGACGTGCCGCGTCGGATGGTCTGCATGTCGAAGAAGAACGCACGAATCATGTTCTGTGCGACTCGATCGGTCATCAGAGAGACGAAGTAGCGGGTCTCGATGCGATCCGCGGTGTCTACGTCGACCGACGCGCACTCCGCTGCGGCGGCGAGTATCGCCCTCGGTGCCGGGGCGGGTGCGCCCTTGAGCTGCTTACGCAGCAATGCCGTTGCGGCCAGCAGATTCTGAGCAACGGCAGGATCGGTCGGTCCACCACCGGGAATCTCGAAACCCTTGACGTCCCACGGCTGCACAGCCGACGGGTTCTCGGCGATCCACGCCTTCGCCGCCGGAATCAACTCGTCCACACCGGCAACGGTGGCGTCGATCAGCCCGAGCTTCGTCGCGTCGGCCACCGAGTGCTGCTGGCCTTTCGTCAATACCTTCGCCAGGGCGGCATCGATTCCCATCAGCCGGATCGTTCTGACGATCCCGCCGCCCCCGGGCAACAATCCGAGCGTGGCCTCGGGGAGACCGATTCGGGTGCCCGGCAGGTCCGCTGCGATGCGGTGATGGGTGTGCAACGCAATCTCGAAGCCGCCGCCGAGAGCTGCGCCGTTGATCGCGGCCACCACGGGGCGACCGAGAGTCTCGAGCCGTCGCAGAACGCCCTTGATCCCGTCGATCCGTTCGGTCAAGGCACGTGCGACGTCGCGCTTGTCTGCATCGCCGGGGTCGGCCGTCATGTCGCCCAGATCGCCGCCCGCGAAGAACGACTTCTTGGCCGAGGTGATCACGACACCGGTGATGTCGTCCTTCTCGGCTTCGAGCCGCTCGACAGTGGCGGCCATCGACGCGATGTACGTATCGTTCATCGTGTTCGCGCTCTTGCCTGCGTCGTCCATCGTGAGTACGACGATGCCGTCGGAACCGCGTTCCCATCCGATCATGTTCTCGCTCATGTTTTCTCGTATTTCTCTGTGTCGACGATGGGCAGTTCAGAGGCGTTCGATGACGGTGGCAACACCCATGCCGCCGCCGATGCACAGGGTGATCAGGCCGTAGCGGCCACCGGTTCGTTCCAGTTCGTCAAGCACGGTGCCCACCAGAATTGCGCCGGTGGCCCCGAGCGGGTGGCCCATCGCAATCGCTCCGCCGTTGACGTTGGTCTTCTCGTGCGGGATGTCGAGGTCCTTCATCCACTTGAGCACCACGGAGGCGAATGCCTCGTTCAGCTCGAACACGTCGATGTCGTCCACGGTCAGGCCCGCTCGCTTCAACACGGCCACCGTGGCCGGGGTCGGACCGGTGAGCATGATCGTCGGTTCGCTGCCGACCTGAGCGGTGGCCACGATGCGGCCACGGGGAACCAGGCCTGCGCGTGCTCCGGCCGCGTCGCTACCGATGAGAACCAGGGCGGCACCATCGACGATCCCCGACGAATTACCGCCGGTGTGAACATGATCGATGCGTTCGACATCGACGTACTTCTGCAGCGCTACGTCGTCGAAACCCGCGGCTTTGCCCAGCGCGGCGAAGGCCGGCTTCAATGTGCCCAGGCTGCCGGTGGTGGTTCCCGGGCGCCGGTGCTCGTCGTGGTCGAGCAGGGTGACGCCGTTGAAGTCCTCGACCGGAACGACGGACTTCTTGAAATAGCCTGCACTCCAGGCGGCCTCGGCGCGTCGTTGGGACTCCGCCGCGTAGGTGTCGACGTCGTGACGAGAGAAACCCTCGACCGTAGCGATCAGGTCGGCACCGATTCCCTGCGGAACGATGTAGAGGTCGTATGCGGTGGCCGGGTCGGTGAACAGGGCACCGCCGTCGCTGCCCATCGGTACCCGAGACATCGACTCGACGCCGCCGGCGATCACCAGATCGTCCCAGCCGGACGCGATCTTCTGGGCGGCCAGGTTGGTCGCTTCGAGCCCGGACGCGCAAAAACGATTGATCTGGGTGCCGGGGACCGATTCCGGGAGGCCCGCCACCAATGCGGCTGCGCGCGAGATGACCGCGCCCTGTTCTCCGACAGGAGAGACGACGCCGAGGATGACGTCGTCGATGTCGGATGGATCCATATCGGGGAATCGAGCCCGGAGTTCGGTGATCAACCCCGCGACGAGGTCCACCGGCTTGGTGCCGTGCAGCGATCCGTTGCGCCCCTTGCCTCTCGGGGTACGAATGGCCTCGAAAATCAGTGCTTGCTCAGGCATCTCGCTCTTTTCTTCTCTGTTTCGCGAGCCGATCGGCTCCTAGTCGAACGCCAATTCCGGCGTGCGGGCGATGAGCAACCGTCGGACGTGCCCGTTGTCGTCGAGTTGGGCCGAGGCGTTGAACGACGCCTCGAAGGCTCCGTCGCGGGTGGTCCGTCCCAGCACCATCTCGGTGCCGTCGACCGACGCGCCGCGATCGAGATGATGAATCAGGGTGCTCTTCTCGCGTTGCTGGAGGTAGGCGACGAGCCCGTCGCGGTCGCCCACGAACTCGGCTGCCTCGCCGTGTCCCTTGGAAAACTGCACGGACATACGGAAGTCCGCCGAGATCATGGTCAGGACCCGATCCGGGTCGTCGGAATCCATGTACTCGAACCAGCGCTGGAGAGTCGGCGTCGGTTGCATGTTCGAGTTCATCGACGATCCTTCATCGGTATCGAGGAGGGCGAATTCGGCATCGAACGAGACCTGGTACCGGTCGATCAGGCCGTCCGAGCGCATGTGCATGACCCCGACGAAATAGCCCGTGGTCCGATCGCCCTCGGTCACCGCGCCGTGTACGAATTGCAGGTCGTGGTCGACGGACGATCGGAGAACTCGGTGCTTTCGGTCGACGGGAGGCCGACCCGCCAGGTATTCGAGCATGGCGGCCCGTCCGGTCTTTCGATTGGCCCCGCCCGGCAGGATCATCGAGAAGGCGACGTCCTCGGCGAGCATCGCAACCGCCTCGTCCAGGTGCCCGGCGTCCAGGGTGGCGTAATACTCCACAATCTCCAATGGCATGAATTGAACTTAGTTCAGGCAAACCCTGTTTGTCGAGCGTTTCACCCGTTAGAGTTCGTACAAGAATTGAATTCAACTCGAGTGGAGCGACATGACCTCATCTCACCGCGACGCACAAGTCCCCTGGCCTCGTTCGGAGCCGCCGGCGCTGACGCCCGGCAGCGAGCAGGCCGAGATACGCGAGACCATCCGTGGAGTGCTCGCCAAGTACTCGACGATCGAGCAGGTGCGCGCCGCTGCGGACTCTGCCCCTGGCTACTCGGTCGAACTGTGGAAACGCCTGGTCGACGACATGTCCGTAACCGCCATGGCTGTTCCGGAGGAGTCGGGTGGACTCGGCTACGGCATGGTCGAGCTCGGCATCGTTCTGGAGGAATGTGGTCGCGCTCTGGTTGTCGAACCCGTCTATCAGCATGCGGCCGTCGGCGTTCGCGCCATGATGGAGGCGGGTAACTCAAACCTGCTCGAGGGAGTTCTCGGCGGCACCACGGTTGCCGCAGTGAGCGCACTGACCGCCGAGTCCGACGACGTCGATGCCGACCGGACCGACGACGGGTGGGTCCTGAGCGGACAGGTGCGGTTCGTCGTCGGAGGTGGAGCAGCCGATCTCGTGGTCGTCAGTGCCCGATGCCCGGACGGCGTCGCACTCTTCGGCGTGTCTGCGAAAAGCTTTTCCGCGCTGCATGATCGACGCGTCGTCGACTCCACAAGGCGACAAGCGGACGTTTCGTTCGACCGCGCCCCGGCGACGCTTCTGGTGCCGGCCGAGAAGGCCGGCGACGCAATCGCGCGGATACAGGACGTGGCGACTCTGGCGCTCGCGTGCGAGAACACCGGTATCGCCGACGCCCTACTGCAGATGACTCTCGATCACGTCGAGACGCGTCATCAGTTCGGCCGTCCCATCGGTTCGTTCCAGGCGATCAAACACCGGTTGGCAGACATGTTGATCGAACTCGAGCGGGCCAGATCGGCCGCCCGGTATGCCGCTGCGGTGCACGACGAGGATCCCGACGAGGCCCGTCTGGCGATTGCCGTCGCGGGTGCTGTGTGTGGCGACGCCGCGGTGCACGTGGCCTACGAGGCCGTGCAACTGCACGGGGGAGTGGGGTTCACGTGGGAGCACGCTGCACACAGTTACTTCCGCCGAGTTCTGGGAAACGAAGCGCTGCAGGGGGATTCGCGGGCACATCGGGCGCGGATCGCCGATTTCCTTGCCGTGTAGACCGATTGCTGCGGTCGCCGGGGATCGGCTATTGACGCCATCGCCTCGATGATCAATACTGAAGTGAATCCAGTTCAAATTGCACACTCTCGAAAGGCTGTCACATGATCGACACCGACCACATTCTGTTGGAGAAGGACGGCGACGTCGCTCGCGTCTGGCTCAACCGCCCGCACAAGAAGAACGCTGTCACAGTAGAGCTGCTGCATCGTCTGGACGAGATCATCGTCGAGGTGGACAACGATCCGAACCTCAAGGTTCTCGTGCTCCGCGGAGTCAACAACACCTTCTGCTCGGGCTTCGACCTCGACGAATTGCTGTCGGACTTCATCGGCACTACTACCGCAATGGACGTCGCCGTCCTGTCGGCGAAGGTGTGCGATCGTCTGTACTCCATGAACACTCCCTCCGTTGCGGTGCTTGAGGGTTACGTCACCGCCGGTGGATTCGAACTGATGATCTCGTGCGACTTCGCTATCGCGGCGGACGACGCAAGAATCGGCGACTTCCACATCCGCCGTGCATTGTTCGGTGGTGCCGGCCCGATCTACCGCCTGCCCCGCATGATCGGTATCCGGAAGACCAAGGAACTCATGCTGACCGGCAAGCTGCTCTCGGGCACCGAGGCGGTCGACTTCGACCTGATCAATGCGTCCGCGCCGGCCGAGGACCTCGACAAGACCGTCGACGAGTTCATCGGGAACCTCACTGACAAGAGCCCGTTCATGATGAAGCTGACCAAGATGTGCATCGACCGCGGTCTGGATGCAGACATCCAGTCGCTCATGGTCATGGAGCATCTCGCAGTCGGCAATGCACTCCAGTCCGAGGACGGCAAGGAGGGCGTCACCGCATTCCTCGAGAAGCGTGAGCCCAAGTGGGTCGGGCGCTGATCCGCACCACGTCCGCGTTCTGACCGAACAGCCCGAAAGGCAGCATCAATGGAGCAGGCAACGGCCGTCGCACTCGAGGGCAGCAAGTGCACGGTGTGCAGTACCGTGGCTTTCCCCGCGAGTGAGATGTGCAGCAGGTGTGCCACACCCACTGCGGAGAACATCACCCTGAGTACGCGAGGCAACCTGTGGGCCTACACGATTCAGCGTTTCGCGCCCAAGTCTCCTCCATACGTGCCACCGGTCGGAGGGTTCGTGCCCTTCGCAGTCGGCTACGTGGAACTGCCCGAGGGCATCAAGATCGAAGCGATCATCGACTGTGAGAGCTTCGACGAACTGGATGGGGCACCGGTGCGTCTGACGTCCACCGTGCCGGTGCCCCGATTCGCGGTCGACACACTCGGTCCGCGACCGGAATCGACAGGAATGACGCAGTGACACAGAATGTCTCGATCATCGGTGCCGGTCTGTCCAAATTCGGACGCCAGCCAGGAGTGTCCGGTCGTCAGATGGCCGTCACCGCGATCGGCAGCGCGTTGCGCGATGCCGGTCTGGCCTGGCCGGATGTGCAGGTCGCGTTCGGTGGTAGCGACGGCTCGGGTCTCGCCGATACTCTAGTCGCCGAACTCGGGTTCACCGGTATCCCGTTCACCAACGTCAAGAACGGTTGCGCAACAGGCGGAAGCGCGTTGTTCTCGGCCGTCAACGCGGTGCGTTCGGGCTCCGCGGACGTCGCCTTGGCGGTGGGTTTCGACAAACATCCGCGCGGCGCTTTCGATCCACGACCGGCCGAATGGGGACTACCCGACGGCTACGGCGAGGCCGGCTTGATGGTGACCACTCAGTTCTTCGGTGCCAAGATCTCCCGGTACATGCGGCGACACGACATCTCGAGTCGGACGCTGGCCCTGGTCGCCGAAAAGGCCTACCGCAACGGAGTTCTGAACCCCAATGCCTGGCGTCGGGAAGCAATGGATGCCACGACCATCGCCGAAGCCGACATGGTCAACGATCCGCTCACCCGTTACATGTTCTGCTCGCCGGGTGAGGGGGCAGCAGCGATCGTCGTTGCCAGCGAGGAATACGTCGAGCGCGCGGGTGGTCGTCCGATCAAGCTCGCCGCCATCACCCACCGGACCCGCCGGTTCGGATCCTTCGAGGTGTTCAGTCCGTCCATCCAAGGTGAGGGCGAGCCGACGAGTGTGAGCGCCGACGCTGCACGCGCAGCCTTCGAGCAGGCCGGTATCACCCCGCAGGACGTAGACGTCGCGCAGCTTCAGGACACCGAGAGCGGTGCCGAAATCATGCACATGGCCGAATGTGGGTTCTGTGAGCCCGGCGAGCAGGAAGCCCTGATCGCGGCGGGGGAAACCGACATCGGTGGGCGACTGCCGATCAACACCGACGGTGGATGCATCGCGAACGGAGAACCCATCGGGGCCTCCGGTCTCCGCCAGGTGCACGAGATCGTCACTCAGTTACGTGGCGAGGCCGGCGAACGCCAGGTGCCCGGCAATCCGCGAGTGGGCTTCACCCACGTGTACGGCGCACCGGGCATCAGCGCCTGCACCGTGCTGACAGTCTGACACGACACGAACCCGAGGCAATACAGTGACACAAGGAACGATTTCGGACATCGGTGAATTCACCGACCAGGCAACGGAGTGGTTGAAAACCGTTGCAGCACCGCGAACAGACTCCATCTGGGGCGTCGGTCCCGACACGGTAGCCGTGTTCGAGAACTGGACCGCGGAGGAAGAGCAGGCGCACACCGACGAAATCGCTGCGTACGAGCAGTCGAAGTTCGATGCCGGGTGGGGCGCGTTGAACTCACCGATCGAGTACGGCGGTCGCGATCTGCCACTGTCGTACGTACTGGCATTCAAACGCGTCGAGGACATGTTCGACGTGCCGAAGAGGACCGAGATGTTCTCTGTCACTCAGCAGTTGGTGGCACCCACCATCGCGCAGTGGGGCACCGAACAGCAGCGGACGAGGTTCGTCCGCGCGATGCTTCGTGCCGACGTCATTGCATGTCAGTTGTTCTCCGAAACCGAGGCCGGTTCCGACCTCGCGGCGGTACGGACACGAGCGGCGCAGGCCGACGACGGCTCATGGACGATCGACGGGCACAAGGTGTGGACGTCGGGGGCGCGGGTCGCGGACTACGGAGTCGCTCTGTGCCGCAGCGACTCCACCGTCGCCAAGCACGCCGGTCTGACCATGTTCCTGATCCCGATGGACGCGCGGGGGGTGGACGTACGCCCCATTCGTCAGATGACAGGGGGAAGCTCGTTCAACGAGGTGTATCTCGACGGCGTGCACCTGAGCGACGACTACCGGCTGGGTCCGGTCGGCAAGGGCTGGCAGGTCGCACTGACGGTGCTCGCGGCCGAACGTCTCGACGGCGGCAACCTCGGTCTGGCGAACGCGGATCGCGCTGTGGCCCTTGCCCAGAACCTCGGCCGCGAGCTGACCGAGATCGAGCGCGACGCCGTGGCCGATCTGGTGACACGTAGTTTCGTGCAGCGAATCGGCAACATGAGAGTGGCCGGTGCCGTCATCGCCGGCAACGATCCAGGTCCGGAAGCATCGTTGGGAAAGCTCCTGGCCACCGACACGATGGCCAGGACCTCCGAAGTCGCGCGCTTGCTGCTCGGGCGTGAACTGACGTCCGACTCGGGAGGGTGGGGCACGTTCGCGTGGTCCGAGCACCTACTCGGGGCCCCGGGATATCGAATTGCCGGCGGTACCGACGAGATTCAGCACAACATCATCGCCGAGCGTGTGCTCGGTCTGCCGAGAGAGCCACGACCGTGACCGAATCCTCACTGCGCACTCGTGTGACCGCCGCGCTGCATGCCGAGCTGGGCGTCACCGTCAGTACATTCGAACCGCTCCTCGGCGGCCATTCCGGATTGACGTATCGAGTGGGAACGTCCGACGGCGACTTCGTCGTCAAGGCCGTCCCGGAGGGTCAGCGTTCGGTCGGGCGGCACGACATGCTCCGGCAGGCATCCATTCTGCGTGCGCTCGCCGACACAGACGTGCCGGTACCGGCAATCGTGGCGGTCGACGAGCAGGAGCCGGCGTGGTTCGCGATGGAACTCGTCGTCGGTGAATCACTCGAACCGGTCCTGGACGACCCCGAGGTGGAATCGAGCATCGCTGCCGCTCGCATGCGGCGAGCCGCAGAGGTGCTGCCGGCATTGCATGCCGTGCCGCTCGAGCGCATTCCCGATACGGGCGACACTCTCTCGCCGGCAGACGAATTGGACCGATGGTCCAAGACGCTCGCTGCGGTTCCGGTGGAACTCGTCGAGGGTGCCGACGAGCTGGTTCGACTGCTCCGCCGAGACATTCCGACCGCGATCACACCCACACTCGTCCACGGGGACTATCGGTTGGGAAACATCATTTCCAACGGTCTCGAGCCGGCGGCTCTGATCGACTGGGAGATCTGGAGCGCAGGTGATCCACGCGTCGAATTGGGATGGTTTCTCGTCTTCGCCGACGGCACCAATTTTCCCGGTGTCGGCCGCGACGTGCCCGGTCTGCCCAGTACCGACGAACTGATCGCCTGCTATACCGGGAGCGGTCCGGCGCTGCCGGACATGACCTGGTTCGACGCCCTGGGACGGCTGAAGATGGCGGCGATCATGGGCCACAACCTGCGTCGGCACCGCGAGGGGCGGCATATCGACCCGGATCAGGAAAAGCTGCCCGCGACCATCCGCAGGTTGATCGACACCGGCACCGCATTGCTCGCGCGCTGACGCACCATCACTCGACAGGAGCACACGGAAGTGGACTTTTCCTACTCACAGCGGACGGCCGAATTGTCGGCCACGCTCGAAACATTCATGAACGAACACGTCTATCCGGCCGAGAGTGTCTACGACGCTCAGATCGCCGCGAACGACAATCCGCACGAGCAACCGCAGATCATGCGAGACCTGCAGGCACGCGCTCGTGAACTGGGGTTGTGGAATTTGTTCATGACCCACGACGACCTCGGTGCCGGGCTGACCAATCTCGAGTACGCGCCGCTCGCCGAGATAGTGGGCCGTTCCATCATCGGGAACGAAGCGATCAACTGCTCTGCACCCGACACCGGAAACATGGAGATCCTGGCCATGTACGGCACGGAGGCGCAGAAGGAGCAGTGGCTGAAGCCGCTGTTGAACTGCACCATTCGCTCTGCCTTCGCCATGACCGAACCCGATGTCGCCAGCTCGGACGCCACCAACATCACCTCGACCATCACTCGTGACGGGGACGAGTACGTCGTCAACGGCCGAAAGTGGTACACCTCCGGCGTTCTCGATCCCGACTGCAAGCTCATGATCTTCATGGGGAAGTCGGATCCGGACAGTTCCACCTACCGCCGGCAGAGCATGATTCTGGTTCCCGCCGACGCCCCCGGCGTAGAGGTGGTGCGCGACCTGCCCATGTTCGGGTTTCAGGATCGGCTGGGGCACGGCGAAGTTCAGTTCACCGACGTGCGCGTGCCCGCCGCCAACATGCTGGGAGAGGAGGGTGACGGATTCGCGATCGCACAGGGCCGACTCGGGCCCGGCCGCATGCACTACGCCATGCGGGCGATCGGCATGGCCGAGCGTGCTCTGGAAATGATGTGTCGGCGCTCGCTCGTTCGGCAGGCGTTCGGCGGACCGTTGTCCGATCAAGGTGTGGTGCGTGAGTGGATTGCTCGTAGCCGTATGGAGATCGATCAGATCCGCTTGCTGGTGTTGAAGTCGGCATGGTTGATGGACACTCGCGGAAACGCCTCGGCCCGTTCGGAAGTGGCCGCGATCAAGGTGGCGGCGATGGAAGTTGCCCACAAGGTCGTCGACCGAGCGGTGCAGACCTACGGCGCGGCCGGAGTCAGCAACGACACCATTCTCGCTCGGCTGTATGCCATCACCCGAGCTCTGCAGATTGCCGACGGCCCCAACGAGGTCCATCTACGGACCATCGCTCGACTCGAGGTGAAGAGGTACTCATGAGCACACCGAAATTGGACGGCAAGGTCGCCTTGGTGACAGGGGCGAGCCGTGGGCTCGGTCTGGCGATCGCGCGCGGACTGAAGGACGCAGGAGCGACGGTCATCGTGTCGAGCCGCAAACTCGACGCCTGCGACAGTGCAGTCGCGAGCCTGGGCGACTCGGGCCCGGGCAGCGCACATCCGTACGCACTGCACGTGGGGCATTGGGACAGCATCGAACCGGCCGTCGACGACATCATCACGCGATTCGGGAGCCTCGACATCGTCGTCAACAACGCCGGGATCGCGCCGCTGGCCGCGAACCTCGTGTCGGTCACCGAAGGACTGTGGGACAAGACGATCGAGGTCAATCTCAAGGGTCCGTTCCGGTTGATGGCCGTGGCGGGGGACCGGATGGCGGCTGCGGGAGGTGGATCCATCATCAATATCTCGAGCATCGGTGCCGAGCGGCCGAGCCCACCCGAGGCGATGTATGCAGCAGCCAAGAACGGGCTCAATGCACTGACCCGCGCGTTCGCTCAGGAGTACGCACCCACCGTGCGCGTCAACTGTGTGATGCCCGGCGGTTTCGCCACCGACATGTCCGAGAACTGGGACCAGGAGTTCATCGGCAAGATTGTCGATCGGCTCCCGGCCGGGCGGCTGGGGCGGCCCGACGAGCTTGCCGGATTGATCACCCATCTCGCCTCGGACGAAGCCGGATACACGACGGGCGCGATCATCCCGGTCGACGGCGGCCGTACCTCCGTGTATTGACCGATCACTCGTATTGTCCGACAATCAGTTTGGAAGTGGACACATGACCCAGGACATGTTCTCGCTGACCGGTCGCGTCGCTGTGGTCACCGGTGCCTCGTCGGGGCTCGGCCTCGGTTTCGCCCGGGCTCTAGCCGCGGCAGGAGCCACGGTGTACGCCGCCGCGCGACGGCTCGACCGCCTCGAAGCGTTGTCGGCCGAGATCCCGGCCATCGTGCCCGTTCGGTGCGACGTCACCGACGACGGAGACCGAAAAGCTCTCGTCGACCGTTGCTTCGAAGAATCCGGCCGGCTCGATGTCTTGATCAACAATGCCGGAAAGCCCGGCCCTCCCAACGCCGAGGACGAGACATTGGACGGTTTCCAGTCCATCCTCGACCTCAACCTCGTCGCCGGTTTCCATCTGGCCACGTACGCGGTGAGCAAGATTCCGAGCGGTACCGCGACCTCGATCATCAACATCTCCTCGGTGATCGGCCTGGTGTCCACGGCTCCCATCGGGGGTGCAAGTTATGCGGCGTCGAAAGCCGGCACGCTCGGCCTCACCCGTGAACTCGCCGGTCAGTGGGGTCGTCGAGGCGTTCGCGTCAACGCCGTGGTGCCGGGGTGGTTCGATACCGAGATGACCGATGGCCTGTTCACCAACGACAAGTCCGCAGGGTGGGTGCGGCGAAACACCATGCTCGGACGCGGCGGCATCGACGGCGAGATCGACGGTGCCGTGCTGTTTCTGGCCTCGGACGCCAGCTCCTACATGACCGGTCAGACCTTGGTGGTCGACGGCGGATGGACTGCTCGCTGATGTTGGCCGTGCAGGTCCGCGAGTGGGGGAGCGCACCGGAGTTCCGGGAGGTGCCGAACCCGGTGCCGACCGGCCACGAACTTCTGCTTCGGGTGGATGCCGCCGGATTGTGCGGATCCGATCTGCACGTGATGAGCTCGAGCGCAGAGACTTTCGACTACGACCTGCCGCTGACTCTGGGGCACGAAGTGGCCGGAACGGTCGTCTCGGCGGGACCGTCGGCAGACCCTTCGTGGATCGGTCGCGCCGCTGTCGTACACGGAATCTGGAGCTGCGGAACGTGCCCGAACTGCCTCCGGGGCAGAGAGAACTACTGTCGCAGCCTCGCTCGGCGTCCCGACGGTCGGCTGGCCCCCATCGGAAACGGTCTGGGGTACCCGGGCGGCATCGCGGAGCTGATGCTGGTGCCGTCCGAGCGCGTACTGGTTCCGATCGGTGATCTCGATCCTCTCGGTGCCGCGCCTTTGGCGGACGCGGCACTGACCGCGTATCACGCCATTCGCACCAACTCCGCCGTGATCGACGACCGAAGCAACGTGGCCGTGATCGGAGTCGGCGGTCTCGGCCACCTTGCCCTGCAGATCCTGCGCACCATGCGCGTGCCGCACATCATCGCGATCGATTCCAAGGCCGAGGCCGGTGCCCTGGCCGAGTCCTCAGGAGCGCACAAGTTCTACGATTCCGTTTCCGCTGCGGCGCAACGGGTCGAATCACCGAACGGTGCGGATCTCGTCCTCGACTTCGTCGGCGCGCCGACCACGACCGCGCCTGCGGCCGACTTGCTTCGTTCAGGTGGGTCACTCGTGGTGGTAGGAAGTGCCGGCGGTCGACTGACAGCCGGGAAGGACGTCGGTCTGGCCGCGGGATGGACAGTGGATGCGCCGTTCTGGGGTACGCGTGCCGATTTGGAAGCCGTTGTCGCACTTGCGCAGGACGGCCTGCTGCGCGCTGAAATCACCACCTTCCCCTTCACCGATGCGATCTCGGCATACGACCGGTTGCGGGATGGATCCGTCACCGGCCGTGCAGTTCTCGACATGAGCGCATCACGTACCAGGAAAGAGTCACACCAGTGAAACGGCTTGCTCGCGAGATGGTCATCCGCGCCGAACAGACCCCCGATGCCGTTGCTGTCGTCGACGAGGACGGCAGTCACACGATCGAGACCGTGGTCGCGGCCGCGACATCCCTTGCCGACGCGTTCGGTGGGATCGACCCGAGCCCGCCGACCGTGGTGATTCAGGCGGACAACACCTGGGGCACCGTCGCGGCTGCGCTCGCAGTCGGTCTCGGCGGCGGTGTGGTTGCGGTGGTCAGCCCGCATGCAACGGAGTCGGAGTTCGCGCTCGCACTCGAGGACATTCGACCGGACGTCGTCGTGGGAACGTCCGAGACCCTGCGTCGTTGGGGTGTGCCCGACGACCGATTTCCCGTGGAGAAGCCCGCCTTCGGCCCTTATCGCGTGCGGGCATCGAATGCACCGTTCGCCTCCGTCGCCCGATGGAACGGAGGTGATGCGATCGCGATGACTTCGGGTTCGACCGGCCGGCCGAAGTGCGTGGTGCAATCCGAGGACGCCATCAGGTATGCGGCTCGATCCACCATCGATGCCGTCGGCCTCCGCCCGGGTGAGGCGATCGGTGCCTTCGTTCCGCTGTCGTCGGTTGCCGCATTCTGCTTCGGAATGTATCTGCCTGCGCTACTGGGAGGTCCGATGGTCGCCATCGGGAAGTGGTCCCCGGAGGCGGCTCTGCGGGCAGCGAAGGAACACCGGATTGCCTGGACGATGCTGGTACCGACCATGGCGCTGCAGCTCTCGGTCGCACCGAACTCCGAAGGCGCGCTGGACACGATGCGCGCCATGACGGTCGGCGGCGGACCGATGAACGAGCGCGCGCTCGCCAAGGCCGAACAGTGGCTGCAGACCACGTTCCTCCGGGTGTTCGGAATGTCCGAGTGCTTGGGGCACACCACACCTGCTCTCGACGACCCGACGTCGATCCGCCTCGGACGCGACGGTCGGCCGTTTCCCGGTACCACCGTGCGGGCCGTCGGCTCGGACGGCCGTCCGCTCCCCGCGGACGATATCGGTGCCGCCCAGGTCAAGGGCCCGTCGCTGTTCGTCGGGTACGCCCGAGCCGGGACTCCGGTCCCGCCCGAGTTGACGCCCGACGGATTCCTTCCGACCGGTGATCTCGTGGAGGTCGCGTCGGACGGTTCGATTCGTGTGATGGGTCGGCAGAAGCAGATCATCATCCGCGGCGGACGCAACATCGACATCAACGAGGTCGAGTCGGCCATCGCATCGCTGCAGTCCGTGGTGCAGGTGTGTGTCGTTCCGGTGCCCGACGATCTGCTGGGGGAGCGCGCAGCAGCTCTCGTGGTCACCGGTGGTGAGGACCTCGGACTCGACGACGTCACGGCGCAGCTGGCACACGACGACTTCCCCAAGTCGAAGTGGCCGGAGTACGTCTTCACCGTCGCCGACCTACCGCAGAATCGTGTCGGCAAGCTGTCCCGGCCCGATGCGACGGCGCTGGCTCGACAGCTTGCGGCCGCAACTGACTCGAATTCACATCGAAAAATGTAAACTCCCACCGGAGGGTTGTACGTTCTATCAGTAGGGGCAGTCATGACCGTAGGAACCGATGTTCGGCGCGAGAGCCCGCGGTCCAAGCGAACGCGCATTCTGACGGCAGCAATAGACCACTTCGGCAAAGTGGGATACGAGCACACCAAGTGGGCGTCCATCGCCGACGAGGTCGGTATCGGTCAGACCGCGCTCTATCACTACTTCGAATCCAAAGCGCACTGCTTGCTGACGATCATGCGCATCGAACTCGCCGACTCCGCCGCCCGTTTCGTGGCGGCCACCGACGGCGTGACGCATGCCGAGGATGCACTGCGCGCGGCGATTGCCGCGTCGTTGGCGGCATCTCCTCAGGACGCATTGGCCCGTCGCATTCTGCACAACCACATGGACCTCTTGGCGACCGAACGTCAGTCCGCGAAGGAAGAGGCCGAACGGGTCGAGTGCCGTGAACTCGTGCAACGGATCGAAAAGAACTGGACCGCATTGATCGTGCGGGGGATCGAGGCGGGCCAGTTCGCGGAGTCGAATCCGACGATGTCTGCGCGTTTGGTGCTCGCTCTGGTGGTCAGCGTATGGCGGTGGTACCGGCCCGACGGCCGACTGACCATCGACGACATCACTGCACTGGTGACGGACGCCGCCATCCGAGTGGTCCGCAAGTAACAGCGCGAGCTGTATCTGCAGCGGACCTTGACCCTCTTTTGAACTGAACAGAATTCACTTAGGAGAGAAATGTACAATTTGGTACTCGTAGCCGCCCGTCCGGAAGAGTGGACGCACGAGCAGTTCATCACGTGGTGGCGCGGGGAGCACGCCGATGTCACGTACCCCCTGCCCGGCTTGCTCCGTTGGCAGCACACCGAACTACTCGAAGCATTCGGGAGCAAGTCCCATGGGTGGGACGGGCTGTCGGTGCTCAGCTTCGAGTCGCGCGACGCGCTCGAGGCCGCCTTGGCCAGTGACGAGTGGAAAGCCGCTGTCGACCACGTCGGGACCATGGGTGGTCGACGGATGATGTGGTATGGCGACGAGAAGACGATGGTGCCTCTCGCGAGCGACGCGGGATGACCTCGTCGTGGGCCGATCCAGGCTGTTTTGCAGTGGCAGACGGCGTCCATCGCGTTCCTCTGCAGATGCCTCAGGACGGTCTGCGCGCGATCAATGTCTATGTGCTGGAGACTCACACGGGGCTGGTCCTGATCGACGGCGGTTGGCACCGAGCCTCCACCCACGACGAGCTCGTCGACGCCTTGCGTCGCATCGGACGTCGGCCGTCCGAAATTCACGACGTGTACGTCACCCACGTGCATCGTGATCACTACACGTTCGCCGTCGAGCTGCGTCGTCGATACGGAACCCGGGTGCATCTCGGTGCCGCAGAGGCACCGGGCATCGAAGCGATCGGTCGGTTGCGCAGCAACGTGCCGGTCAGCTCGATCCGTGAACTCGAGCGAGCGGGCGCGTTCGAGATCGCTTGCACCGCCTCCGAGAGCGGGAAGGCCGAACCCTTCGACGCCTCGGACTGGGAGCTACCGGACGCGTGGTTGCAACCCGGTCCCGTCGACATTCCCGGCCATGCGGTTGTCGCTGTACACACCCCCGGGCACACCAAGGGCCACATGGTTTTTCACGACATCGACCGGAACGTGTGCTACACGGGAGACCACGTTCTGCCCACGATCACGCCGTCGATCGGGTTCGAGCTCGGTGAGTGGGACCTTCCATTGGGCAAGTACCTGACGTCGCTGACCGCGATGCTCGACGAACCGGACCGGGCGATGTTGCCGTCGCACGGCCATCCGGGTGCCGGCGTGCACGAGCGCTGCCGGCAGTTGCTCGAACACCACGATCGCCGTCTCGCCGCTACCGAGAGCGTCGTCGAATCTGCCGCTCGCGCAACCGGGTTGGACGTGGCGTCCGGCCTGACGTGGACTCGGCACGATCGATCGTTCGCCAGCCTGGACAGCTTCAACCAGATGGTGGCGACCTGCGAGACGCTGGCGCACCTGGACGTTCTGGTCCAGCGCGGCAGACTGTCGGCGCGGACCTCCAACGGGGTGGACTTCTTCACCACCTGCTGAAGCATCCGCCCCGAGAGCCCTACCCGAGCGGTCAGTCGCAGGTCCAACCGCCGTCGACGTACAGCTCGGTCCCGGTGACGAACGTCGAGTCGTCCCCGGCCAGAAAGGCAACGGCGGCAGCCACTTCGGCCCCGGTCCCCAGTCGACCCATCGGAGTGTGCGCAATCATGGCGCTGTGACGTTCGGAGCCCTCGTAGCGTTCGAGCAACTGCGTTGTGCCGATGAAGCCAGGGTGGATGGAGTTGACTCGAACACCCTTGGTGGCCCAGTGCAGGGCTGCATTCTTGGTCATCGTGCGCACAGCGCCTTTGGCCGCGGCGTAGGCGAAGCTGTTGCCGAGGCCGCCGACGCTGCCGAGGATGGAACAGATGTTGACGATGGATCCTCCGCCGGAGCGCTCGACATACGCGCCGGCATGCTTCATTCCGAGCCACGTCCCGGTCTGACTGACTTCGACAACTCGGTTGTAGCGGTCGAGATCCTCGTCGACGACGGTTCCGAGGCTACCGATGGCACCGTTGTTGACCACGGCGTCGAGCCGACCGTACTGCGCGGCCACTGCCTCGACAGCGCTGTGCCACTCATCTTCCCGGGTGATGTCGAGTGCGATCGGGAGATGGCGTTCACTGTCGGCCTGGTCCGCCACGAGGGCTGCGCACGCGTTACCGTCGACGTCGGTCACCACGATCACGGCCCCTTCCGAGGCCAGACGCTCGACGATCGCGGTGCCGATTCCTCCGGTTGCCCCGGTGACCAGAACGACCTTGTCCTGGAGGCGGGACTGCGCGCCCATCACAGCTTGCTCAGTACGTTGCGCCCACCGACGAGCATCGCCGCGGCGACACCGATCGTGGTCACAGCAGTCATCAGTAGTGCCATTGCAGCCACGAGTGGGTAGGAGCCGTTCTGCCACATGTCGAACAGCAGCGTGCCCATCACCTGAGTGGTGGACGCTCGCACGAGAAGTGACGCGGCGAATTCATGGGTCAGCAGAATGAACATGAGCGCGACGGCACTGAGGATCGTCGGACGCATCAGCGGCAACATGATTCGTAGATTCGTCACGAAAGGCGACGCGCCACTGGTGGCCGACGCCTCGGTGTACGTGTTGCCGAGCGAGAGCATGGCCGTCATCTGCATCCTCGTCGAGAACGGCAGCATCAGCACGATGTACACGAGGATGATCACCGTTCTGGTTCCGTAGAGGATCAGCGGCGGTTCGGTGTACGTGAGCAGGAATCCGACGCCGAAGATCACGGCCGGGATGCCCAGTGGCAGTGCGGTCATGAGGTCTGCGATCAGCGCGAGAATTCTGAACCGACGACCGCGGACGAGAAGGTTTGCCATCAGGTATCCGAGCGGAATGCAGATCGCGACCGCGCCCAGTGAGGTCAGCACACTGGTCAGGACCGACTCCACCACCGCCGTCGTATCCATCAGTGCCCGAAAGTTGTCCAGCGTCAACAGACTCAGCGACAACGATCCCGACCAGTACGGCGTCAACGAGACGATGATCAGACCGACCAGCGGGATGACCAGGGCGAAGAGTGCGAACACCACGATGGTGACCGTAGCCCACGTGGCTTTACCGGTGGACGGCGCGAATGCCTTGCCGCCGTGCGTGACGAAACGAGTCTGGTTGCCCAGCAACGCCTTCTGCGCCAGCACGAGTACCAGTCCGAAGATCACCAGCGGAGACCCGGCGGCCGCTGCCGCGGCGAAGTCCGACGGGGACTCCGACACCCGGCGGTACATCTCGGTGGTCAGCACTTTGACTCCGGTGTTCGCACCCAGTAGCAGGGGGCCGGTGAACTGGCCGAGTCCGAGGAGCAGCGCGATACCGCCGCCGTAGATGAGGGACGGTCGAAGCAGCGGGAGGACGATCTTGAAAAAGATTCCGACCGTGGACGATCCGCTGACCTGAGCTGCTTCGAGGTGCTCGGAGCTGATGTTCTGCATGCCGGAACTGACGAACAGATAGACGAACGACGTCAGACCGAAGCCGGTGAGAACGATGATCCACGGGACGGTGTACACGTCGATCGGCCCACTGTCCGATCCGCTCCACCACGGCAGCAGGCGCAACACCACATTGAGGTAACCGGGCCCGGGGGAGAGCAGGAATGCCCACCCCACCACGCTTGCCACCGCCGGCATCACGATCGGCAGGATGGGAATGACACGCAGCCAACCGAGCTTGGCGGGAAGCCTGCTCGCGGCGAACGCGAGCAGCGTTCCCAGCACCATCGCGATCACCAACGAACCCAGCGCCAACGCCACCGTGGTTCGAAGGGTGACGCCGATGTCGAAGCGGCCGTACTGACTTCGGTATCCGGCAGCTCCGTCCTCGAACGCGAGCATCTGCAGACGCACCATGGGGAGTACCACCAGGTAGGCCAACACGGCGAGGACGGCGGCGTACCCGATTCGCGCGCGCCAATTCGGCGAGATCGCCAGTGAGCGCTTACCGGTCGTCTCGGTGGACTCGGGACGTTCGACGTCGACGAGCGTGGCCATCACGAGGTCTTTCCTGCGGAACCGACGAGCTCGGAGCTCGCGGCCGACGACGCGTCGGGCAGCGCGTACACCCGCAGACACGACGGCGCGAAGCTGACGAGTACCGGCTGTCCGGGCCTGCTACGCCGCAGCGCCGCACTGTGTTCGGTAGCCGTGGCTCGCAGCGTCAACTGCTCGTCGCCGGTCTTGACTGCCACGTCGAAGTACCGACCGCCGTATTCGTACGTCACGAGTTCTGCGTGCAGGGCAATGTTTCCGGGCGGCACCTGGTCGGCAGTGTCGTGCAACAGCACGTCGTCCGGTCGGAACCGCGCTACGGCACGAGTGCCCTCGTCGGCACGCTCACGAACGGTGGCCGTCTGAAGGTCGATGACGTCCGAGCCGCTCGTGACCCATCCGTCGTGGCCGCGCATCAGTTCGAGCCGATTACCCATCCCGATGAACGCGGCGACGTATTCCGACGCCGGATTCTCGAAGACGTGCTCGGGCTCGTCGTACTGCTCGATCTTTCCGGCCTTCATGATCGCGAGACGGTCGCCGAGAGCGAACGCCTCGGACTGGTCGTGAGTGACGAACACGGCGGTGAAACCGAGCTGTTGGTGCAACTGGTGAATCTGCGATCGAACCTGATCTCGCAGGCGCGCATCGAGATTGCTCAGAGGCTCGTCGAACAACACCAGATCCGGTTGCGCCACGAGCCCGCGAGCGACCGCGACACGTTGCTGCTGGCCGCCGCTGAGCTGCGAGGGGTACCGGTCGAGCAACGCACCGCAATCGACCATGTTCGCGGCCGTCTCGACCGCGCCGTCGGCAATCGCCTTCTTCAGCTTGCGCACCGTCAACGGGTACCGAATGTTCTCTGCGACCGTCATGTGGGGCCACAGCGCATACGACTGGAACACCATGCCGATGTTCCGCTTGTGCGCAGGCACATGGAGTTTCGACGACGCATCGAACACTGTCCGGCCCGCGAAAGATATGGAGCCGCCCTGGGGTGTCTCCAGTCCGGCGAGGCACCGCAACGTCGTGGTCTTGCCGCAACCACTCGGCCCGAGCAGGACCAGAAATTCGCCCTGCTCGATCTCGAGGTCGAGGCTGTCTACGACGACGTTCGTACCGTACTTCTTCGTCAGTCCGGAGACCGCGAATCGAGAGGTCATTGCGTACTCACTTTCGGAGTATCGGTGTGCGTGGCTGTCACAGTGCATGTCGTGGGTCGAGCGCCCAGGCGAACTCGGTAACAGTGGAGGGTCAGCCTTGGAACAGGGTCTGCCATTCCTGTGAGTATTGCTCGACCTTTTCCGGCGTCAGTTCGGCGAGGTCGGGCGATGCGATGTCCTGGGCTCGCGCGACTGCACCCTCGATATCCGGCAGAACGGCCGCGTAGCCGCCGTTCAGTGCTTGCTGTCCTTCGGCTGTCACCATGAAGTTCGCGAGCACCTGCGCTGCGTTGGGATGCTGGGAAGCACCGAGAACCTCTGAGTACCAAGGTGTTCCCCACGGACTGTCCGGCAATGCCCAGTCGACCGGCGCGCCTGCGGCAACCTCGGTGACGAGAGGCTGAACCATGGGACTGACAGTCACTTCACCCGAGGTCAGAGCTTGCGCTACTGCGAGTGCGCTGGGGTACACCCGGGGCGCGAGTTCGGCGATCTGGTTCCAGTAGTCCTCTCCGAAGGTCTTGGAGTAGTACTTGTACAGATCGACGTACGACGCGAACCCGGTGGGGTTGACGATGCCGATCTTGCCCTGGAACTTCGGATCGATCAGGTCCTCGGGAGCGTCGACGCCGTCCGGCACCGCTGCGGTATTCCACCCGAGTCCGAACACCGCTGCGCTGGAGAGGAAGAACCGATCGTTGATGACGCTGTCCGCAGGATCGAAAGCGGGCGCATCCAGGTCGGGGCCGATGAGGTCGGTGGAGAATCGGCCGGATTCGGCGGCATTCTCGATCCAGGAGGCGTCGGTGGTCATGTGGACGTCAGCGATCCCTGCCCCCGTTCGGTTCTCGGTTTCTACCCTGGGATTGATCTCGGAGTCGGTGCCGCGCACGTACTCCATGTCGATCTCCGGGTACTGCGCCTCGAAAGCCGCTGTCAGCGCATCGAGGTTGGCCGGCTTCTGGCTGGAGTAGAGCATCACACTGCCCTCCTCCTTCGCGGCAGCGATCACGGCATCCCAGTCGCCCTCCACCGGAGCGGACGCGGTGGAAGACGAGCCTCCGCATGCGGTGAGGCCTACCATCGTGGCCGTTGCAATCACGGCAACGAGCGTCGTCCTGAACTTATTCATGCCTGCGTTCCTTTCGGGCACGTCGATGACTTCCCAAGAACTCGGCGAGCCATCGTTTGACGTGGAGTCGGGCGACATCGATCGCAGACTTCACGTACGCGCTCGAACCAGCCGCAACGTTCGTCAAACTGAACTGATGTCAGTTTGAAAGATAGCGGCCGGTCCCTGTGATGTCAATCACCAGGTCGGGGTGGTGGGGGAGTGGGTGCACGGACGCTCCGAATTCGGCCGGCGGTCACTCGGTGAGTCGCTGTTCTTGACAGGACGGTTATCGATTGCAGACAAATTGTGTCCGTATAGCCTGTGTGCATGTCCATCAATGCGGAACGAGTCCCGGTCATCGTGGGTGTGGGTGACCTGAAGTTCACAGGCGACGGCACTGCGCAGAGCGCCATCGAGCCGCTCGATCTCGTTCTGCGCGCTGTGAATGCGGCGATCGAGGACACAGGAGCACCGGGTCTGAGCGCGCAGGTCGATGCGATACATGCAGTTCGCACCACGAGCTGGAACTACGCCGATCTTCCGGCTCTGGTCGCCGAGAGGTTGGGCGTCACCCTCACATCCAGCTCCTCGAGCACGATCGGTGGGCATCACCCCGCGCGCCTACTCGACCAGGTCGGTCGAGATATCGCCGAAGGACGCACTGCTGCAGCACTGGTGGTGGGCGGCGAGGCGCAGGCCTCCGTCCGTGCCATGACGAAAGCGGGTGTGGACCCCGGTGAATCGGGTTGGACGACCGTACCGGGAGGCCCTCCGTCGTTCTCGCCCGAGGACCTCGGCAGCGCCGAAATGCAGCGAGCAGGAATCCTGGCACCGGTACAGATCTACCCGCTCTTCGAGAACGCGCGTGCCCACAGCCGTGGCCTGAACCCAGACCAGGGGCTGCGCGAATCGGCCGACATGTACTCCCGCTTCTCGGCAATTGCGGCCGAACATCCCGTTGCATGGAGCCCTGTTGCACGCACGCCGGAAGACATCGGCACCGTCAGTTCATCGAATCGGTCTGTGTCCGATTGCTATCCGCTATCGATGAACGCCATGCCGTTCGTCGATCAAGCAGCTGCGGTCATGGTCTGTTCCTTGGCGACCGCCCGTGAGGCCGGTGTGGCGGAGGATCGAATCGTGTACCTGTGGGGTGGTGCGGGTGCAGTCGACAATCCGGATGTGTTGGCGCGCCCGGTGTTCGACGACGCACCAGCTCTTCGCGCGGCCGTGCGGCGGGCACTGTCGAGGGCCGAGGTGGCCAGCGAGGACCTGGCATTCGTCGATGCATACAGCTGCTTTCCGATCGTGCCGAACCTGTTGGCCGACGAGCTCGGCCTGACCGAGGGGGCGACTCCCACTGTCCTGGGAGGACATTCGTTCTTCGGTGGGCCGTTGAGCAGCTACTCGCTCCATGCCATTGCGGAATCGACGCGACTGCTGCGCAAGAATTCCGGAGTCGCATTGGTTCATGCAAACGGCGGTTATCTGACGTACCAGCACGTGGTGCTGCTGTCCACGAGAGCTCATCGCGAC
This sequence comes from Rhodococcus sp. 14-1411-2a, assembly GCF_002259485.1. Lineage (GTDB taxonomy): Bacteria > Actinomycetota > Actinomycetes > Mycobacteriales > Mycobacteriaceae > Rhodococcoides. The sequence continues at coordinate 70,421 of NZ_NPGA01000007.1, read as the reverse complement.
GGATACATCGGCGACCCGGAGCAGGTGACTGTGTCGGGTACGCCGGCACGCGTCGTGCACGGCTACTCGGGAACGGCGACCATCGAGACGGCTACGGTCACGTACGACCGTAGCGGCCTGCCGGAGCAAGCGTTTGTCGTGGCTGCCACCGACGATGGGGCGCGGGTAGCGGGCCGAGCTGGACATGAATTCGCAACGACGCTTCACGACCTCGTGTCCGTGCAGAACGAGTCGGCCGTCGGACGCCGAATAGACCTGGTGGACAGCGAAGGGAACCTTGCCGTCGATTTCTGCATGTGATCGTCGCGTTCGGCCGGCAGACCGGTGAGAGGATGCAGTCATGTCTGAAGATTCTCCCCGCGGACCGGGCAGGCCCCGTGACGCGGACATGGAGGACCGCGTGTACACCGCCGTGCTCGAGGTGTACTGGGAAACCAGTTGGCGCGGATTCACATTCGACGCAGTCGCGCGGCGGGCCAAGGTCGGCCGGGCAGCGCTCTACCGCCGCTGGGCCGACAAGGAAGAACTTCTGGTCCAGGCGCTCGAAGCTCGGTCGCCGCTGTCGACGCCGATCGACACCGGATCGGTCCGTGGGGACCTCGTCGAACTCGCGGAACAATTGGCCGTCGGCTACGGGGAGCTCTCCGGCTTGGTCTCGCTACGGGTGACTCTCGACGCGAGGGTGAATCCGGACCTGTTGTCCCATCTCACCGACACTCTCAACCAGAGCCGCCTCGTCACTGCTCGACGCATCGTCCGCCGGGCTGTCGCGCGTGGAGAGCTGCCCGAGGGCACGTCGACGACGTTACTGCTCGAACTCGTGACGGGAGCGGTGTTGGCGCGTGCGCTCTTCTCGCAGGCGCACTCAGGATCGAGAACCACTGCTGCCGTTGACCACTCGACAGTGGTCGTCGACACCGTTCTGCGAGCGTTGAGTTAGCCGTTGAACGACCGGGCTACAGGCCGAACCATTGCAGACAGTGACTGTCTGAATTAGTGTTGTGGGGTCTCACGGCCCGAAGGAATGAGGATCGACGTGTCCGAAGTGGTACTCACCGAAGTGCGGGGACACACCCTCGTCGTCACCATCGACCGGCCGGAGGCAGCCAACAGCATCAACGCCGATGTGCACCGCGGTTTGGGCGCTGCATGGGAGCTTGCGCAGGAGACAGACGACATTCGAGTTGTGGTGTTGACGGGCGCAGGCAACAAAATCTTCTGCGCCGGAGCAGATTTGAAAGCTCTCGGCACATCCGGGCCCGCGGGAGTGACTCCACCCGAGACCGCGCACTGGGGTTTCGCCGGAATCGTCAAACACCACATTGCGAAACCGGTGATTTCCGCAGTGAACGGCAGCGCCCTGGGCGGTGGCACGGAACTCGCATTGGCCGGTGATCTCGTTGTAGCCGCGGAGAATTCGACCTTCGGACTTCCCGAAGTGAAGCGCGGTCTCATCGCCGGAGCGGGAGGGGTCTTCAGATTGACCACAGCCCTGCCGCGTGCTGTCGCGCTGGAGCTACTGCTGACCGGGAACGCCATGAGCGCCCAGGACGCGCTCCGGTGGGGATTGGTCAACCGCGTCGTTCCTCAGGCCGAAGTGATGAGCACTGCTCTTGCCCTCGCAGACGTCATCTCCGCGAACGCACCTCTCGCTGTTCAGGCGAGCAAGCGCGTCGCTCGCGGGATCAATGACGGCGAGATCGAGACGGAAGCCCGCAGCTGGGAACTCAGCGAACAGGCCCTGGAGTCACTGAGCCGATCGGCGGACACTGTCGAGGGAATCATGGCCTTCATGCAGAAACGGGACCCGATATGGACCGGAAAGTGAATCCGATCGTGAATGCACTCATTTTGCCTCGGGTACCTGGTGTAGACCTTCCGACGTAGAGGCTCGGCTGCTACGCAGCTGTCGTCCCGCCGGAATCAGAATCGTCACCCCGGCTCCGATGATCGCCGGCAAGGCGAAAGCCAGAAGCTGAGTGCTGGTTCCCGCACCCGCGGCGACGAACAGTCCACCGTAGGTAGGACCCACGATCGCGCCCAGTCGCCCCACCGCGAGCGCGACGCCCAGTCCTGTGGTCCGGCAGGACACGGGGTAGTAGCCACCGATGAAGGTGTTCAGCAGGATCTGCGTCCCGGTCGTTCCCATTCCTGCGATCAGCACCAGAACGTACACGATCCCGATCGGGGGAGTGGTCGCGATCAATGCCAACGACACTGCTGCACAAAGGAATCCGAGGGTCGTCACCGGCTTGATGCCGAACCGGTCCGCCAGGTAAGCGCCGCCGAGCGCGCCCACTGCACCGCCGACGTTGAGCACCAGCAGGAATGACAGGGCGGCACCGAGCGGGTATCCGGCCGATCGCATCACTGCAGGCAACCAGGTCGCGACGCCGAACAACACGAGCAGACACAGCAGGGTCATCACCCAGAAGGACAACGTCACTCGCGCACGGTTCGCGGTGAACAGTGCAGCGATTCCGCGATCTGTCGATGTCGGCTCACCACCGGAAACCTCGACTGTGTCCTCGAGTCCGTAACGAGTCGAGATCCTTTGTGCTGCATCCGTCCTACCCCGCGCGTTGAGGAAGGCGGGCGACTCGGGGAGGTATCCGATCATCATCGGCAGAATCAACAACGCCGGGATCATCCCAGCTGCGAACATCGCTCGGAAGCCGAATGCCGGGACGAGCCACAGCGACAGGATCCCCGCTGCGATACCGCCGACGCTGGTGCCCACGAACCCCAGTGCGACCGTTCTCGCTCTGGTGTCGAGGCGGGAAAATTCGATCAGCATCGACGCCGCGGTCGGCATCAGAACCCCAGCACCGACGCCGACGACAAATCGCGCTGCTCCGAACAATTCGGGCGAGGGTGCAATTGCGCAGCATCCCATTGCGGCCGAGAACAGGGCGACCGCGGCGATCAAGGCGCGTCGTCTGCCCCAACGATCCGCGATGCTGCCCGCGGCGAGTGCCCCGACCAGCATGCCGACTCCCACCACGGATCCGAGTACACCGACGGTCGCCGGATCCAGGTCCCACGGCTCGTACGCCAGGAGCGACGGCACCACCGTTCCGTACATCAGAAGGTCGTACCCCTCCAACGTCAAGGCCGCCAGGCACAGCGCAACGACGGGAGAAAAAGTGTTACGTGACATGATATTCCGCTCGCGAGAGGGTCAGATGAAGTGTTGGGACAACCAGTCACCGATATCGGCGGCGGCCAGAGACGCGCCGGTGGGCGCGCCATCGTGAATGGGGCCACCGAAGTGGGTGCCCTCGATCGCCACGTGAGACTTGTCCACTGAGCCCAGAGCCTCGACCATTCTCGACGCGTCCTCCGGGAAACACGCCTGATCGCCGGTCAATTCGACGAACAACGACGGGACCGTGACCGACGGTGCGCACCGAACGAAGTCGGCATTGGAGCTCAGACCGGACCACGTCGACAGCCAGGCATCCGGCGTGGACAAGCGCGCAAAGCCGACGAGTCCGTAGTTCGTCAGATCGGGCCGCCGGCCGAACAGTGAACCGTAGGGGCGGGCGTTGGAACTGAGCGACAGGTCGGTGAATCTCAGGTCCGCATCGGTGCGATAGACGGTCAATATCCGCGGTGCCAACGCCTCTCGACGGTCGTGGGCGTTGCCGTTTGTCTTGAAACGCCGTCGGGCCTCGGATGCTTCGGCGACCCGTGACCGCGCGATCGCGTCGAGGCGAGTGACGCGCTCGAGCTGAGCGGCGCGGTACTTCTGAACGAAATCGGCGGAATAGTGAGAGCTTTCCGGTGCCTCGACGAATCCGTTCGCACTGTCGAAAGGATCGAGTGCCGGGTCGACGGACATGGGGTCCGATTCGTCGACCACGGACGGATCGATCAGTCGCAGCAGCAGCGCGCCCTGTCCCGGGTGTGGAGCCATGAAAATCGCACCGTCCGGTACGGGCATCTCCGCGGATGCGAGGTCGATCGGTCGGCCGGCCGGCGTTGCTGCCAGCCGCTCCTCGGGCGTGAGCCCGGCCTGCTCGCAGTAGAACGCAAACAGCGGTCCACCGCCCGAGTGTCCAAGTGTGACAACGTGGTCGAAAGAGCGGGAGCGAAGGAACACCTGCCCGGCCGCGGCGTCGAGCAAAGCCTGCTCGTGCACCAGCGAGATGTCGTTGTTCACCGATCGCGTGCCCTGGGTCCACACTGCGTATCCGCGTGCAAGCAGCTCTGGCACGAGAACGTGATGCGTCAGATCCTGGCGCGGGTGCATCAACGCAACGACGAGGTCCGCGCCGGGAACCGTTCTCAACACTCCACTGACCTTGGCGCCATCGGCAGTGGTCAGCTCGTGCGTCGACGTGACGGTGTTCGTCGGTGCCTCGGCCGCATCGAGGTAGCGTCCAGCACCGAGTCGGGTCCGATTCATGACTGCTCGACGCGCAGGGCGTCTTTGTCCCACTGCGTGATTCGAGACTCCGACAGGCCGGAGACGCTGCTGTACCAGACGGCGTGCCTGCATCCGGTGGCCCGACGGTCGATGACGATGTCCTTGTCCGAGACTATGCGGAAGTACGGGCCGACGTGGTCGACGCGTACGGCTGGGTCGACGTCGGCCACCGAGGCGATACTGGTGTTCTCGGGAATGTCGAGTACGTACAACGTGGTCACGACACTCCCACCTCGTTCTCGGCCGACCAGTCGGCCGCACGTTCGACGATCAGTTCGGCCTTGCGGGTCAACAGGTTCGCCATGCTCGGGTCGGGTCCGCGCACTACGTCGATCAGGGCGTCGATCGTCAGGTTCGCGTCGAGATCTTCCTGCGGCGTGACCGGACGCATCGCGCGGGTGAGCTCGATCATGTAGCCGTTGGGATCGTGTGTGTAGATCGACTCGATCGTCTCGTGTTGGATCTGCATCTCCACGGGCCAATCACTGCCGTCCAACCGTCGCCGATATTCCATCAGGTCCGCTTCGCTGTCGACGTGAATCGCGAGATGACGCGAGCGGATGAAGAAGATCGGTACGTCCTCGGCGAAGCGCGAGTACGAATCACCCTGTGGTCCTCCGTCGAACGGTTCGAGACCGAAGTAGTAGAAGAACGCGAGTCGGTCGTCGTTGCCGATGTCGAAGAAGAAGTGGATGAAGTCCGGATGCTTCTCCGGGCCCCATCCTGCTGCGCAGATGGAGTGGACGACGGGGAACCCGAGAACGTCACGGTAGAACTCGACCGTTGCTGCCGGATCGAACGTGGGGTAGGCGACGTGGTCGACGCCCCGCACCTTGTGTGGCAAGTCGGACATGAAGATTTCCTCTCTACGAAAGTGACGATCTAGGACGTGACGACGGCGTCTGCCCGAAGAAGTGAGCCGGCGTCCGGAAGATCGACGGGTAGGTCCAGCGCGCGGAGCAGGCTGTAGGCACCTGCCGTCGCGGCCGACAGAACGGGGATGCCGAATTCGTCCTCGGCAGCCTGGACGAGCGGTAGGGACGGCATCTGTACGCACGCGGAAATCACCAGGGCGTCGGCACCGGTGAGATCCAACGACCGTGCCGCGTCCATGACTCGTTCGCCTGGGATGCAGCCGACTTCGGCGTTGTCGGACACCTCCAGCGCGCGCCAATCGAGTACGCGAATGCCCTCGGCCTCGATGTAGTCGACGACCTTCTCCGCGAGTGGTCGCATGTACGGCGTCACGAGAACTATGTTCTTGGCGTCCAGGGCACGAAGGCCTTCCACAAGAGCGCCCGCGCTCGACCTGACGGCTGCATCGGACCCGCCCGTGGCGAGTTGTTCCGCGACGAGCCCCTCCACCCGTTGGTGTTCCCCGGGCCCGGCGACCATGAGGGCGACGAGGCACGCATAGAGAACAGCGTCGATTCCGGCATCGCCCAATTCGAGGATGCACCGTTCGCGCTGGGCATTCATGGCCCGCAATTGTTCCGGCGACACGGCCTGCATGCGCATGCGCGAGGAGTGGAACGAAAACCGGGCATGTCGATGTCGCGCCAACAATGCGGGCATCTCCGTTTCCACGGTGACGTTGGAGCTCGGTACGACCAAGCCCACACGATGAATACTCATGAACTGCCTTTCGGTAATTGACGCTGATGACGAGTATTCGACGTCTGCGACGATTCGTCAAGCTGCTTGGACCAGGGAAATCGAATCGATGCGTCCGTTCGTGCAGTATCGAGGAGGGTGACAGCACTCACATTCGTGCTTGACATGTTGTCGTCTACGTCGAATACTCGACGCAGACGTAAGCAGTGTTCGAGGGTGTTTCGCTCTCACACGCCAGGACGTCTTCGACTCGGACCTAAGGAGCACACCGGCATGACCTATGTGATCGGAGTGGACGTCGGCGGAACGTTCACGGACGCAGTACTCGACGACAGTTCCGGGACCGTGGTCGCTGCAAAAGCGCCCTCGACTCCGCCCGACTATTCACAGGGCGTCATCGACGTTCTCGAAGCGTTGGCCGAGCAACTCGGATGCCCGGTGCAGGAAATGCTGGCGAACACCCACCACATCGCGCACGGCACCACGTCCTCGCTCAACGCTCTGGTGATGGGTAACGTCCCGCCGGTCGGGTTCCTGACCACCAAGGGGCATCGCGATTCGATCTACATCATGAACGTCGAGGGCCGGTACCTCGGTGGCTCGCCCGAGCAACTGCAGAACGTGTTGGGGCAGAGCAAGTCCCACGGTCTCGTTCCCAAGCGGCATGCGCTGGAGGTCACCGAACGCCTCGATCGAGACGGCAACGTCGTCGTAGCCCTCGACGAAGAGTCCGCACGTATCGCCATCCGAAGCCTCGTCGACGACGGTGTCTCCGGCATCGCGGTCTCGCTGCTCTGGTCGTTCCGTAACCCCGTGCACGAGCAACGCATTCGTGAACTCGTGCACGAGATCGACCCCGACATGTTCGTCTCGCTGTCCTCCGAGGTGAGCCCGCGCATCCGCGAGTTCGCCCGTAACGCAACCACGATCATGAGTACCCAGATCGGCCCAGGGTTGCGCGATTACCTCGGCTCGTTGGAAAAGAAGCTACGTGCCCTCGATCTCGCGGGACCACTGCTGGTGATGCAGAGCAACGGCGGTGCCGTTGCCGCAGCCGAGGCCCCGAAGAACGCCATCAGCACAGTCGGGTCCGTGTTGACCGGCGGCGTGGTCGGAGCGGTATCACTCGGAAAGCAGCTCGGTCACAAGAACATCATCGCCACCGACGTCGGCGGAACCACATTCCTCGTCGGCCTCGTCGTGGACGGTGAGCCGGTGCGTGCGTCGAGCACCATCATCAACCACCACCCGATCAATGTCCCCACCCTGCAGGTGCACGCCATCGGCTCGGGCGGCGGTGCCATAGCGTGGGTGGATGCGGGTGGCAACCTCCAGATCGGTCCGCACAGCGCCCAGGCGGTACCCGGACCTGCCTGTTACGGGCAGGGCGGCACCGAACCCACCAACGCCGACGCCAATCTCGTCCTCGGGATTCTCCCCGAGCGCGGCCTGCTGGGAGGACGCAAACCACTCGACAAAGAGCGTGCGCGCGAGGCCATTCGACGCCGCATCGCGGAACCGCTCGGTCTGTCGGTCGAGGACGCAGCCGCCGCGATCTATGCCGTCCAGAACGCACAGACCGGCGACCTTCTGCGCAAGACCGTCGTCGAAGCCGGGCACGATCCGCGCAACTTCGTTCTCTACGCGTTCGGCGGAGCCGGCCCATCACATTGCGCCGCCTATGCAGCCGAAGTCGGCGTCAAGGAGGTCATCGTTCCGCTCGGGCAGGTGGCATCGGCGTTCTCGGCCTACGGTCTTGCGTCGTCGAACATCGTGCTCGCGGCCGAGCTGTCCGACCCGGCAGCGATGCCGCTCGATCCTGCTCGCGCAGAAGCGAATTTCGACAGTCTCGAGAAGCGCGTCCGCGAAGCCCTCGGTCGACAAGGGCTCAATTTCACGTCTGTCCAGGTCGAACGTGAAATCGACATGCGGTACACGATGCAGTTGGCAGAGGTTGCAACAACCATTCCCGAGGGCTCGCTGGACTCGGCGAGCGTCGCACACGCCTCCGATCTCTTCGAGCAGCGTTACGCAGATCTGTACGGCAAGGACAGCGGATTCCGTGAAGCAGGTATCCAAGCAATCACCTATCGCGTGCGTGCAACCGGCGTCCTGCCGTTCTCGCCTACCCTCCCCGAACTGAAGTCCGCCGACTCCGCCGACGCCTCGATCGCTCGCATCGGCACTCGAAAGGTCAACCTGGACGGCCGAATCGGCTATGTCGACACCGACATCTACGACTACAGCAAGCTCGCCGCCGGGCATGTGCTCGCCGGCCCCGCCATCGTCGAAGTCCCGACGACCACTGTCGTCGTCCCGCACGGCACCACCGGAACTGTCGACCGCCTCGGCAACCTCAACATCGTCGCCGGCTGAGACCACAGGAGAACCGAACATGACATCAGCGATTCCCGGGTCCGAGATCTTCTCGTCCCGCCCCGTCGACCCCGACGCCCTCGCCCGCGCGCTCCCGCCGACGCTGCCGGTGCACACCGTCACCCAGCAGCAGATCGACGAACTCGACCCGCTGACCTACGAGGTCATCCGGCACCGACTCTGGTCGGTCACCGACGAGATGGGCGAGGCACTCAAACGAATGTCCGGCTCACCCATCGTCACCGACGCGAACGATTTCGACTTCGCGATCAGTGACGAACTGGGACAAGAGGTTCAGGTCGGCCTCTACAACACCATGCTGGTCGGAGCCGTTGACCTGGCGATCTACTGGACCTTGCAGCACCGCGCCACCAACCCCGGAATCGTGGAGGGCGACATGTTCCTCTGCAACGATCCATGGGTCGGCGGGGGACTACATCAGAGTGATGTCATCGTCTACCAACCCATCTTCCACGAGGGCAAGCTGTTCGCCTGGACCAGCGCGATCTGCCACGAACCCGATCTCGGTGGTTCCGGTCTCGGATCGTTCGATCCGTCGGCGAAAGATGTTTTCTCCGAATCGCTTCCGACTCCACCGGTCAAGGTGGTCCGCGACTACGAGCTACAACGCGACGTCGCAGACCTCTGGGTTCGACGCTCCCGCGTTCCCATGCTGGTCGGACTCGACCTGCGTGCCAAGATCGGGGCGAACACCGTCGGACGCAACCGCATGCTGGCCGTCATCGAGCAGTACGGTGCCGACACCGTCAAAGCCGTCATGAAGCGCATGATGACCGACGCCGAAGGGCGACTGCGCAGCAAGCTCTCCTCGCTCCCCGACGGGACCTGGAAGGCCACCGGCTACCAGGACCAGTCGCACACCGGTGACCGCGAGGTTCACAAGATCACCGTCGCGATGAGCAAGACCGACGACCATCTCACGTTCGACTTCACCGGCACCGACAAGCAGACGGGCGTCATCAACTGCACCTACGCTGGGATGCGCGGCGGCGTCATGCTCGCGTTGCTTCCGATCCTCGCGGGTGACATTCCCTGGTCCGCAGGCGGATTGATGCGTTGCTTCGACCTGGTGTCCGAGGAGGGCACCATCAACAACGCGAGCTTCCCGGCAGCGGTCAGCCGTGGTCCCATCGGACCCGCTTGGCTGACCGGAACCCTCATCGCGGAATGCCTGTCGCAGATGCTCGACCGATCGGTCGACCTCGGCAAGAGCGTGCAGGCCGCGTGCTGCGGTACCTGGGACACCGCGGTGATCGCAGGCCTCGACGAACGCGGGGACCAACCCGTTCCGTTCCTGAACATCATGATGGAACCGATGGCAGGCGGTTACGGCGCACGACCGACCGCCGACGGCATGGACACCGGCGGACTCTTCTGTATTCCGATGGGGCGCATCCCCGATACGGAAATGACCGAGTTCCTCTACCCGCTGCTCACACTGTGGCGTCGTGAGGAGCCCGACTCGGGTGGACCCGGTCGTCAACGCGGTGGCGTCAGTGCATCGCTCGCTGTGACGCCGTACGGCACCTCGCTCCCGATGGGCCTCGTCCTCGCCTCGGCGGGTAAAGCCGTGGCGCAGAACAACGGCCTGGCCGGCGGGTACCCCGGCAACACCGGACTCGAAATTCTGGCGCGCAGTACCGACGTCATCGAGCAGTTCGCAGCGGGAAAGATTCCCGGAGCCCTCGAAGATCTTGGCGGCGGAAAGGAATTCGGCGCGTGCTACGCCGAAAGCTATGTCGCTCCCGGTGAGGTGCTGTACATGCATTGGCAGGGAGGCGGCGGCTACGGAGATCCGTTGCATCGCGATCCGGCGGCTGTGGTCGTGGACCTACGCGAGGGCAAGGTCACCGCAGAGGGGGCGAACGTCGTTTACGGCGTGGTCATCGACGCGGGAAAGGTGGACGAGGCAGCAACTGCGCGACGACGTCGAGACATGATCGACGAACGGCGCACGCGTTCCACCCAGCACTCCGACGCTCCCACCATGGATCTCTCGCTGGCAAGACGTCTCGACGACAACCTGTCCGAGGTGACCGTCGGGGACGTTCGGGTCATCGCCTGCGCACAGTGCGGCCGGCTCCTCGGTGACGAGAAGTCGAGTGGTGTACTGGATCTGGCTCGCTACGAGGGGCCGTCCTCGGCGGCGGGGCCGCAGGTGACATCGGATCCCTCCATCTACGTCGACACACCCATCGTGTTCCGTCAGCTGTGCTGCCCGGGATGCTGGACTGCCGTGTACTCGGGAATCGTTCCTGCCGATCATCCCGATCATTCGTTGGAGATCTCTCGACTACTTCCTGCGGTGGCCGAACGATGACGGTGACCACGGAGACGACCCACTCGGACTGGGACGGCAGGCTGGTGGGATACCCGGAGGATCGCGCGCAGGGCTACCGCCGGAGTGGTTCGTGGAGCTCACTTCCCACGAGTCGCCGGTTCCACGACATCGCACTTCGGTATCCCGACAGGCTCGCGATCATCAGCGCCGAGGGCTCGATGACGTTCGCCGAACTCGATCGTCGTACCGATGCCATCGCCGCCGGATTGATTCGACAGGGACTGGTGCGCCTGGACCCTGTGCTGTTCCAGATGACGAACCGGCTCGAGACGGTGCTGGCCTGGTACGGCTGCATCAAGGCCGGACTGGTTCCGGTCGCCACACTGGCCGCGCACCGAATGCACGAGATCGCGCACATCGGTGCCGCGGTGGGCGCGGTCGCGCACGTGGTCGAAGCCGGTCTGCCGTCGTTCGACCTGGTCTCGTTCGCCCACGAACACGCCGCAGGGAGCGAGACCGTTCGCCACGTGGTGACGGTCGGGGCGAACGAAGGTGACGGACTGCGGTTGGAGGACATCGGCCGCGACATCGACCCCGACGAGGCCCGAGCTCTCGTCGAAGCCATCGAGGCCGAGACGGCTCCCGAGGATGTGGTTGCGTTCCAATTGTCCGGCGGCACAACGGGAGTACCCAAGGTCATTCCGCGGATCCATGCCGAATACTGGAACAACGCACTCATGTATGCGCAGCGGCTGCAGTGGACGTCGGACAGCCGCGTCGCCCATCTGATACCCATCGTGCACAACGCAGGCATTGCCTGCGGTCTGCACGCCTCGCATTCGGTGGGCGCGTGTCTCGTGCTCTCCACCGCCGATGTCGGATCGGCGTTGGACCTCATGGAGCGTGCGGAGGCCACCGAGGTGTTGATCGGCCACGGTCATTACCAGGCCGTACTGAGTCCCGAGTTCGATCGGGTGCGTGGGCGTCTGCGGCACGTGATCCTGTCCGGGGCCAAAGTGTCACCGGCGCTGATGGACCGCGTCGACGACGGCGGAGACCATTGGGCGGGTCAGCTGTTCGGGATGTCCGAGGGGCTGCTCACCGTCACCCCGGTAGCCGCCCCTCGCCACGCTCGAATCACCACCGTCGGCACTCCTGTCTGCGCCGAGGACGAGGTGCGCATCCTCGATCCCGGCACGGAGATCGAGCTGTCCGACGGGGAAGTCGGCGAATTGTGTTGCCGTGGCCCGTACACGATCACCGGGTATTTCGGGGCCCCCGAGCACAATCGGACTGCCTTCACCTCGGACGGCTTCTACCGGACCGGCGATCTGGCGTCGATCTCCGTCGTAGAAGGCGAGCGGTACATCACGATCGAGGGGCGCATCAAGGACCTCATCAACCGCGGCGGCGAGAAGATCAATGCCGAGGAGGTCGAACTGCTCCTCCTCGACCATCCGGCGATCGTGGGCGCGGCCGTCGTCGCGATGCCCGACCCTCGACTCGGCGAGAAGACGTGCGCGTATCTCGTCACCGACGGGGACCCGTTGACGATGGCCGACGTGCAGGAGCATCTCGCGGGTCTCGGTGTGGCCAAGTTCAAATGGCCGGAGCGCCTCGAATGGCTCGACGCGCTTCCTCGAACCAACGTCAACAAGATCGACAAGAAGCGTTTGCGGCTGGACATCGCCGCGAAGCTCGAGAGGCAACCATGAAACTCGACCGCGTCGCAGTCATCGGCGGGGGCCCCGGCGGCCTCTACGCCGCACGGCTGCTGAAACTGTCCAATCCCAAGGCGGAGATCACCGTCTACGAACAGAGTTCACCGGACACCACGTTCGGGTTCGGAGTCGGCCTCGCCTCACGGACACAGCGGAATCTCCGTCAGGCCGACGCTGCGTCACTCGATGCGATTGTCGCTCAAGCGTACTCACACGAGATGTCGATGCAGGTAGGGAACAGAACGGCCCGCTTGGCTCACGGTGATCTTCTCGCGATAGCGCGGACGTCTCTGCTGTCCGTATTGCAGGAACAAGCGCGCGATGCAGGAGTTCGGCTGGAGTTCGGCGAACGCCGCGAACCCGCCGACCTCGATGTGGACCTCGTGATCGCCTCGGACGGAATCAACAGCGCGACCCGTACGGCCGACGGTCGATTCGGTGCCGACATCACCACCGGAACAGGCCTCTACCTTTGGTGTGGAACGGATTTCGCACTAGAGAGCGCCATATTCGTACCCGTCACCACCGAGCACGGCACGTTCGTTGCCCACGCGTATCCCTATGCGCCGGATCGCAGTACGTTCCTGATCGAGACGGATCTCGATACCTGGCACCGGGCGGGCTTCGACGTCACAACTACTGCCACGGGCGCAGCCCACAGCGACGAGGCATCGTTGCGCTATCTCGAGAAAGCGTTCTCCGTCACTCTTCAGGATCACAGCCTCATCGGAAACCGGACCCGGTGGATGCAGTTCCGAACGGTCAAGTGTCGAAAGTGGTCGGTGGACAACATAGTTCTTCTCGGAGACGCCGCGCACACTGCGCACTATTCGATCGGATCGGGAACGAAGCTGGCGATGGAGGACGCCATCGCCCTCGATGCGGCACTGGCGTCGGCTGCGACCGTCGGCGATGCCCTCACCGAGTACGAACGGGTGCGTCGCCCCGCGGTCGAACACCTTCAGCAGATTGCCGTGCGAAGTGAACAGTGGTGGGAGTCCTTTCCGCAGCGCATGGATCTGCCCGTGGACCAACTGATGGTGGCGTACATGACGCGCGCCGGAAAGGTCGGTCTCGAGCGATTCCTCGAATCTGCTCCCGAGGTGGCGTGGAAGGGAATCGCGAGCTACGCGCGGGTTCCCGCGGACTCGGAGGTTCCTGCCGATGTGTCCCGCTGGATCCTCTCGCGGCGCATCGAACACGGTGGGCGGTCGTTTTCCGATCGATTCGCCCCGCCCGATCTGCGCGAAGACCCGACGACGACGGTGGTCTCCGTCGACGTCGAATCTGCGTGGAACGAGAAGGCGACGGCCATCGTCGACGAGTCCAGGGCAAGTTCCACGGTGTGGTTGACGGGGTCCGGCGAGCGTGATCACGTCCTGACCCGACTCGATGTCGCGGAGCGAATGATGCGCAGCACCGGTGCGCTCGTCGTCGTCGACGTGCCGGAGGAGTGTTTGTCCGATGCGGTGGCAGGTCTGGTCAGTGCGCGTACCCACCTCGTGTTTGTCGGTTCTCGACGACGGTGACGGTTATTCTTCGGTCATGACACGCGAGGACTCACCACGAGGATCGGCGCGCAATCCGCGTCGGGAGCTGGTCGAGAAGCAAATTCTCGACCAGGCCACGCGATTGTTCGCCGAGAAGGGTTTTGCCAGCACCACACTGCAGGACATCGCGGACGCGACCGGTCTGACCCGCCCGGCGCTGTATCACTATGTCGCGAACAAGGACGAGCTACTCTCGCGCCTGATCAGCGAGAGCACCGAGACCCCGGCCGCAGTTCTGCACGAGATCAATGCGCGATCCGATCTCGGCCCTACCGAGAAGCTACGCAAGATGGCCACCGCGATCGCCCTGAACCAGGCCGAAACCGCCGACCGCTTCAAGCTCATCATCAGGTCGGAAGCCGATCTGCCCGAGGAGATTTCGCGGACGTACCAGCAGAGTCGCAGGCACGTGCTCAAGGAGTTCGTGACGGTCGTCGAAAATGGCGTCAGGGCAGGGGAATTCAGGCCTGTCGACCCGCGCACAGCAGCACTCGGCATCATCGGCATGCTCAACTGGGTCGCCTGGTGGCATCAGAGCGGTGACCCGGACGCCGATCGGAGTGTGGCCACTCAACTCGCCGACATGGCATTGCGGACCGTCGTCCAGGACAGCGGAACGCCTCTCGTACCCGAGGGGCCCGAACGTGCGATCTCGATGCTCCGCGAGGATCTCGATTACCTCGAACGCATCCTGGCTCGGGATCGATCGGAATCGTGATCGACGGACTCGCGCCGGAGCCTTGCTCACCCAGCGTCCGGTAACCCCAGGAACGACAGCAGACGCGTGAGAAGTTCGCCTCGCCACGCACGCGATGACCAGGTGTGGTCGGCACCGGTGACCTCGGTGAATGTCGCGTGTGGCAACGACTCTGCGTAACGGCATCCGTACTCGAGCGGCACGATCCGGTCTGCCGTGCCGTGGACGATGTCGACGGGGCCGTCGTATCCGGCCGCAGCCTCGTACACATCGAGGCCATTGCGGATGTCGTCGAAAAATGCCAGTCCGAGCCACATGCCGCCGAAGTCGAAGCCGCCGTTCTGTGCGACGGAATCGATGGGCTGGCCCTGGATCTCGTGCTTGACGGTGATGTCGTCGACGACAACGCCTGCAGGTGACCACAAGGTGAGACTGGCGACACGGTCGGACAAGAGCGTGGCCGCCATTGCCGCTTCCACTGCGCCGAGGCTGTGGGCGAGAACGTGCACCGGTGCAGATCGATCGGCAGCGAACTCCCGGATCATGGTCGACACCTGCTCGACCTCGTCGCGCAGGGTGATGTCCTCGAACTCTCCGTCGCTGACGCCGTGGCCGAGTCGGTCGTACGCGCGGACGACTGCTCCCGCTTCGACGAGGCGTCGAGCGATCTGCACGAAGAGACGCTGTGGTCCGATGCTCGAGTCGCTGAAGCCGTGCACGATCAGAACGGACGGCGCTGTTCTGTCGGAGTTCGTGGGTCGATACTCGTGGCCGCGGATCACCTGCCCACGGTGGGGGAGCGTGAGCGTGGCCACGCCGGGGTTATGGATGTTCATCTCAGTTGCTCCGGTCGGCGAAGCCTGCCGGTAAGTCAGCGGGTGCTGTGTCGATGACGGTGTCGTCGTCGACACCGACGTACTCGAACAAGGTGATGTGCGCGAACTCCGGCACGACGTAGATCGGATAGGTGGGGCCCTGATCGCGGAACTGACGCATCTCGTCGAGGTGGTCGTTCTGAAACAGGACGGTTTTGGACCCGTCGAGTTCCACCCAGTGAGGGAAGAAGATGGTGCCGTGCAGTACGCGGTCCTCGGGAACGACGTTGACGACGACGCTCGTGCCGGTGGGCTCGTTCCACGAGATCTTGTACACGCCGCGGCCGAGTCCGACGAGATCGACTTGTTGTCCCTTGACCCACCGGCCGCCGACCATTCCGGTGTGGATCCGGTAGTCGATGGTGGTGGCGTTCTTGACGTACATCTCGTACTGCCACCCGTTGGCGTAGGTGTAGATGAACCGATGGCCGAGGATCGAGTCCAGGGCTTGTTCGGGAGTGGGGTCGGCAACGCTGGTGTGAATGCTCATGATTCCATGATCACCCAGAAATGCGTTTGTTGCAAACCTAAATTCAGACTGAGTAGTCTGGCGCGGTGGACGATTCCGACAGCGCACCCGGTCTCGCCGATATTGCCCGCCATCTCAGCGAGGAGATTGGCCCCTTCCGGCGCGTGCTGCTCAACGCCTCCCGCTCCCGCGCGGGGCTCAAAGCCCTGCCCGACGCACAGATCGAGATCCTGCGGCGACTCTTTCCGGACAAGTGGGAGGGCCCCACAGCGCTCGGACGTCAGCTGGGGTTGGCTCGCCCAACGATCAGCAACCTCGTCCGAACGATGGAATCGGACGGGCTCGTCGCTCGCCGACCCGACGACTCGGATGCTCGAAGCATGCGCGTCGGCCTCACCGATCTTGCCCGAGAGCAATTGCGCATCTACGACATTGCGGCAGAGGGGCTTCTCGTGAATATCCTCGACGACCTGACGCCGGCCGAGCAACGCACCCTTCGTGACGCCACTGCGTTGCTCGGCCGAATCCGTGAGGCGCTCGAACACGGCGACGGCCTGCAGCGGCGACAGGGTTCGTGACGGCTCGGCGCGCAATTCACTTCGATACTTCACTGCGTGTGCACGTCTGAATCGGTCGTCCTGTTCTCGCGTCCACGGAACGTAAATCAACAACGATTCAAGTAATTCGGCCACATGTGCACTGGGTGTCATATAGCGTCGAATCATGTCCTTCACATCGGACATCCTGCCGCGGACGTATCCGGCCAATCGTCGAAGCGTTCTGCGCTCGTACCGTTTTCATCCGACGATCAAGGAAGTTCGATCATGGGAAAGCTCGACGGGAAAGTAGCCTTCATCACCGGTGCAGCACGTGGACAAGGGCGTAGCCATGCGCTTCGTCTCGCGCAAGAAGGTGCCGACATCATCGCGGTCGACATCTGCGCACAGATCGATACGGTCGCCTATCCGATGGCCACATCGGAAGATCTCGCACAGACCGTGAAAGAAGTCGAGGCGCTCGATCGGCGCATCGTCGCCAAGGAAGCCGATGTCCGCGATTACGACGCGATGAAAGCGGCAGTGGACTCGGCGGTAGCCGAACTCGGACCCATCGACATCATTCTGGCGAATGCCGGAATAGCACCCCAGGGTGCCGAAAACCCCGACGAAGTGAAGACCTTCCGCGATGTGGTGGAGGTCAATCTCTTCGGTGTGTGGAACACCGTTCAGGCCGGGGTTCCGAGCATGATCGCCAAGGGCCAGGGCGGGTCGATCGTGTTGACCAGCTCGACTCAGGGCCTGTCCGGTGCGGGCGGTAACGGGTCCGGTGCCGGAGACGGCTACGCGGCCAGTAAGCACGCGGTCGTGGGGTTGATGCGCACGTTCACCAATTGGCTTGCGCAGTACTCCATACGCGTCAACACCGTGCACCCGACCGGGGTGAACACGCCGATGGTCGTCAACGACGTCATGCAGAAGTTCCTCACCGAAAACCCCGACGCCACAGCCATGCTCGGCAATTTGCTTCCGGTGCCGATGCTCGAAGCGATCGATATAAGCAACGCCATCGCGTGGCTGGTGTCCGACGATGCGCGGTACGTCACCGGCGTCACCTTGCCCGTCGACGCCGGCTTCCTGGCCAAGTAGGAGACGGACATGGGCAAGCTGGAAGGCAAAGTCGCATTCATCACCGGGGCCGCTCGCAGTCAGGGGCGGAGTCACGCCATACGTCTCGCGCAGGAGGGCGCGGACATCATCGCAGTCGACCTGTGCGGACCGGTCGACACCATCGAAATGTATCCGCCGTCGACCGAAGCGGACCTCGCCGAAACGGTGAAGCAGGTCGAAGCGCTCGACAGGCGAATCGTCGCCACCAAGGCCGACGTGCGTGATTCTGCCGCGCTGAGAAAGGCCGTCGACGACGGCGTCGCCGAACTCGGACGCCTCGACATCGTGCTGGGCAATGCGGGAGTGTTCGAGATTGCGCCTGCCCTCGATATCACCGACGACGCATGGCAGAACATGATCGACGTCAACCTCACGGGCGTCTGGAACACGTGCAAAGTTGCTCTGCCGCATCTGATCGCCGGCGGTCGCGGTGGTTCCATCGTGCTGACGAGTTCGACGGCGGGCCTCAAGGGCACACCGAACACGGTGCACTACACCGCGACCAAGCACGGCGTCGTCGGCATCATGCGCACTCTCGCAAACGAATTCGGACAGCACAGTATTCGCGTCAACACCGTTCATCCGACCGGTGTGGACACCGTCATGATTCAGAATCCCAAGACGTGGGGGTTGTTCGCTCCCGACGATCCGAACCCGTCGCGAGAGAAGTCGGCACCGATCTTCCAGACCACGAACACGCTGCCGGTGCCGTGGATCGAGGCAATCGACATCTCCAACGCGATAGCGTTCCTGGTCTCCGACGATGCGCGATACATCACGGGTGCAACGCTTCCTGTCGATGCGGGGTACACGGTCAAATGACTGCTACCGCGTCGATCGGTGAGGTGCGCCGGCGGATTGCTGCGCACCTCGTGGGTCGAGACCGTGAACTCGACCTCCTGTTGGCAGCGGTCGCGGCCGGGCGGGACCTGCTCCTCGAGGGCCCGCCCGGCACCAGCAAGAGCACGCTGCTCGGCGCGATCACATCCGAGTGGTCCATTCCGCTGTTCTTCGTCGAGGGCAACGCCGATCTGACACCGGCCCGAATTGTCGGTCACCACAACCCGGCTCGGGTTCTTCGCGAGGACTACAGCGAGGACAACTTCGTAGCGGGACCGCTGATCGACGCGATGCGCACCGGCGGTTTCCTCTACATCGAAGAGTTCAATCGCGCACCCGAGGACACCCTGAACACGCTTCTCACCGCGATGGCAGAACGACGCATCGTGGTCCCGCGCGTCGGCACTGTGCACGCGTTACCGACGTTCCGCCTCGTGGCATCTATGAACCCTTACGACAACGTCGGTACGACGCGCCTGTCGACGAGCGTCCACGACCGTCTGTGTCGTCTGGCCATCGGTTACCAGGATGCCGAAGCGGAACGCGGCATCGTGGGTCTCCGTAGCGAATCCGACTCCGCTCGACTGATCGCCGACGCCGTAGCCGTCACCCGGATGACGCGTGAGCACGAGGACATCACCCAGGGCAGTAGTGTGCGCGGGGCAATCGATCTGACCCTCGTCGCTCAACAATTGGCAGATCTGCGGGAGGTGGCGATTCCGCTCGCCACCGACATCGATCCACCGAGAGGCCTGCCCGAGGACTACCAGCAGGTGATGCTCGACGCGATGTACGTTGCCCTGTCCGGGCGCATTCACATCGACGAGACATCCGACGCACCAGCAGAAATGGTCTTGCACACGATATGGCAGGACCATTTCGTGCTGCGTCCCGCTGCGGCGGCACCTGGTTGAAGAGCCGTCGAGGCCGAATCTCCGATCACACGGCCGGGGACCCGTAAGCCGGCAGGAACTCTGAAGCCGTTGCGCCGCAAACCGAAACAGCTGACGGAGTCACCGTCGCTGTTTCGTCCCGGCGGCGGAAGCGGTGCGGTACTGATCGCTCAGGGCCGCAGCAAGCCGGGTAAGGCTGCCGGCGAGAACAATCCGTCGGCACCCGGATTCACCGAGGAATCGGCCGAAGTGATTCCTTTGACCGACGCGACCGAAAGCGAGTCGACTGCCGACGCCGCGACTCGGGCCCGCGCCCGAAAGATCGCGGCTCGTCTTGCAGTTCGGCGGCCACGCATCGACACACGCGCACGGCGTGGCGTCGGGGAGTTGACGTCTCTGCGCTATCGAGGCGGCAGTGACGAGATCGACCTGGACCGCATGCTCGATGTGTTTGCGGCCAATCCGATACCGGAGGACGATGACATCGTCGTCCGAGAACGCTTGCACACCAAGCGATCCATCGTCCTGGTGGTCGACATCTCCGGGTCGATGAAGGGCGAACGGGTGCGGACTGCGGCCGCGACCGTCGGCGCTCTGGCCGGTGAGATGAACCGAGACAACCTCGCGGTCGTCGCGTTCTGGTCCGACGCGGCCGTACTCACTCGATTCGGCGACTCGCGGACCCCATTGAATATTCTCGACACCGTTCTCCGCATTCCGGCGCGGGGATTGACCAACGTGCAGTTCGCGCTCCAGACCGCGGCCGGGCTACTGAGTACGGCGTCGGCTCCCGACCCACGGGTTCTTCTGCTCTCGGACTGCGTCCACAACGCCGGTCCCGATCCACGCTCGACCGCAGCCAGGATCGCGCGCCTGGACGTACTGCTGGACACGTCGGGTGAACATGACGTCGACCTCGGACGGGATCTCGCGCGAACAGGGCACGGTCGTATACGGACCATCAAGACCTACCGCGACGTCGCACCGGCACTGAGTTCACTGTTCGGAGACTGACGTGTGAAAGTCGTGATTCACGTGTTCGTCTGCGACATCGGCATCAGGCACCTCTCGGGTCAGGAGTCCCACGTCACGTACGCAGGTCTTTTCGCATGATGACTCGCGGGATTCCGCCCGATACCGATGTCGTCTCGGCGGCGAACTCGAAGCCTGCCGAATCGAACAGTCCGCGGGTGCCGACGTAGGCCATCGTCAGATCGACCTTCGCACCCTTGTTGTCCACCGGATAGCCCTCGATGGCCGGAGCACCGTGATCGGCCGCGAATTGAACGGCACCGTCCAAGAGCACGTGCGCTATCCCGCGCATGCGGTGTCCGGCCTTGACGCGGAAGCACCAGGCCGTCCAGACCGGTAAGTCGTCGACGTGCGGAATCTTGTTCGAGCGCGCGAACGGCAGCTCCGCGCGTGGTGCCACCGCAGCCCAACCGACCACCTCGTCCCCGTCGTAGGCCAGCACACCCGGTGCGACTTTTCGACGGGTCAGCTTCTCGACGTATGCGGCGCGTTCCGGACCGACAAGCGCTCTGTTGGTCGCGGAATCGATTCGATGACTCAGACACCAACAGACCGAGGACGTCGGGTTCTTCGGGCCGAGAATCGTCCGCAGATCTGCGAACGACGTGGCAGGCCGTACCGAGAAGCTCACCCGCCGACCATACCGAGGATCGGTGTCCAATTACCGGTCAGGCAGGCCGTGATTTCGAGGCGGTACGGTCGAGACGTGAACACTTCGACCGTCGCTGCCGGTGCACTGTGAGCATCTCTTCGAGCGACCGTGCATTTCTGGCCCGTGCTGTGGATCTTGCTGCAGAGGCGGCGCGAACGGGCAACGATCCGTTCGGCTCTATTCTGGTATCGGACAGTGGCCAGTTGCTGGCCGAGGACAGGAACCGGGTCGGCGACCGAGGCGATCCCACCCAGCATCCCGAGATCGCACTGTCTCGGTGGGCTGCGACCAACCTGGACGCCGATCAGCGTCGATCCTCTACGGTCTACACCTCCGGTGAGCACTGTGTGATGTGCTCTGCGAGCCACGGCATAGTCGGACTCGGCCGCATCGTCTACGCCACGTCGACTGCTCAATTGCTCACGTGGCTCGAAGAATTCGGTGCTGCACCCCTCGCGATCACGCCGTCGCCCATCCAGCAGATCGTGCCCGGCATCGCGGTGGACGGACCGGTCGCCGAGTTCAGCGAGGCCGTTCGCGAACTGCACAGGCAACGCCACACTTCTGCGCAGTAGTGGGGCAGTGATGGTGCAGGCGGACATCGAAGTGGGAGCAGGGCACCGTACGAGAGCGATGACGACTGCGCTCGCGGTGACCGGCGTCGTACTCGCGTGGCTCGAGTTCGTCCTCATCCGTCAGCAGCTCGCGGTGGGGTTGTGGGTCATCGCCGTGGCAGTCGTCGCGACATGTCTCGTCTCGTCCGATGCCGGAAAGCATGTAAGCGTGGGGACTTCGCTCGGGTCCCTCACCGTCGTGACTCAGGTGGCATGGCTGGTGACGGATATCCACGCACTGTGGGTCACGGCCTTGGCTGCGTCGATGGCGCTCGGCTTCTATCTGCTCGCGTCGGCATGGGCAGGCCGTTCGAAGGCCTCCGCTCGTGGGGTGGCCACCGCCGTCCCGGCGGGCTTCGCTGCAGCGATTGCATTGGTGATTTCCGTCGTGGTCGTCGGCACGGCGGCCAGTCCGGCACCACTGATTCGATCGCTGCATGCGTTGGGGCAGAGCAATTCCTTCGAGCCCGACGCGCAGACGGCCACGGCGGTGGTCGACGGTGCACGCCTCACCAACGACATCGAATACGGTTCGACGCTTCCGAATTCGTTTCTCGACATCTACATCGCCGACGACGATCCGTCGGTCAGCCGGCCCACATACATCGTGATTCACGGTGGTGGCTGGATTGTCGGAGACAAAACGGACGGTGCGCCCAGCGGCAATTCCGGTGGCGCGTCGTGGGCCGGCCCCATGCTCGACGCCGGCTACAACGTGGTGTCGGTGAACTACGCGTTCGCGCCGAGCTACCGATTTCCCACGCAGACAATCCAACTGGGCCAGGCCGTGCAGTTTCTGGAAACGAACGCGGACGGGTACGGACTCGACATGAGTCGCGTCGTCCTCGCCGGAACCAGTGCGGGTGGGCACATCGCTGGCAGCTACGCTGCCGTGCAGACCAATTCCGATTACGCGCGGGCGCTGGGTATCGAGCCCACCATCGACCGAAATGCGCTGAAGGCAGTGGTTTTCGAGAGTGCTGCCCTCGATGTCGCTAGAGCGGGCGCACCGCAATCACCGAGCCCGTCGAACGGATTCTTCTTCGATATCGCCGCCCGAAGCTACCTCGACACCACCGACCGAGCGTTGCTGGAGCAGGCGAACGTCATCGACAATGTCACGGCCGACTTTCCTCCCAGTTTCATCTCCGACGGCAACACCGGTACCTTCCCCGACCAGGCAGCCGAACTGAGCGCTGCGCTGGATCGAGTGGGCGTCGCCAACCGCCTGAACCTGTACAGCAAGAACGAGGCGAGACTGGACCATTCGTTCATGTCGGTGGATTCGGAATGGACCGACGACTACACCCGACTCAAGATCGAGTTCCTCGGCGATATCGTCTGAGCTGCTGCTCCTCAGCTCGGTCCGAAACGCTCCGTTCGGATGTTCGCTGCCGAGTGGCCCCGCTGCACCAGCATGTCGGCCACTGTGTCCACGAAACTCGTGGGGCCACAGATGTAGCAACGCGGCTCGAACTCCGCCGGCCATCCGTGTGCGTCGAGGTCCTCGACCGTGATGCGGCCGAGGGGCCGTGCGTTGCCGGCAGGAGCACGCCGCGTGTGGATCATGGTGACGTCCACACCGGCCGGTGGACGAGCCCATTCGTCCGCGAAGTAGACCTCCGTGGGTTCGCGCACGGAGTACAACACCCGGAACGGCACCCGACCGCCGTCCGCGGACGCCTGCGCACGAACCATCGCGCGGAGCGGGACGATGCCGGAACCGCCGCCCACCAACAGGATCGGCGGAGACGGCGTCTCGGAGGGCCGGGACGGCCGCCAGACGAACCATCGACCCACCGGCCCGCGGATTTCGATGCGATCGCCGACCTCGACGGCCTCGACCAGGTAAGGAGACACCTCACCGTCGGCGACGTTCTGCACAGTGATCTCGATGCGCGACGTGCCGTCGGGTGCCGACGCCAAGGAGTAGCTTCGCTGTGCGCTGTAGCCGTCCTCGGCGGTGAGCTTGACGTCCACATGCTGTCCGGCGAGATGGCCGGGCCATCCGTCGACGTCGAGAACGAGGGTGGACGCGGTGGGTGTCTCACGCCGCACGGTCGCCGCCGTGGCAACGAGCCAGGGTTTCGCCCCGGCTGCCGATGTCACGTCAGTCGCCCTGGTATCGCTGCTCGCGCCACGGATCTCCGTAGTCGTGGTATCCACCGCGTTCCCAGAAGCCTTGCTCGTTCTCCGCGGTGAGCTCGATGCTCGAGATCCACTTCGCCGATTTCCAGAAGTACAGATGTGGAACGAGAAGCCGTGCGGGACCACCGTGTTCGCGAGTCAGGGGAGCGCCGTCGAACTCGGTGACCAGCCAGGCCTTCCCATCCCTGAGATCTTCGAGGGGAAGATTGGTCGTGTAGCCGTCGAAGCCGTGCACCACGACGTAGCCGGCATCGGTATCGAGACCGTCCAGTAGAACGTCCAGGCTCACGCCCTTCCAGGTGGTGTCGAGCTTGGACCACTTGGTGACGCAGTGGATGTCGACGGTCGGAGTCTCGTGCGGGAGAGCCGCGAATTCGTCCCAGGTCCAGCTGCGAGTCTCGCCGCGTTCGGTGGTGACCGAGAACGACCATTGGTCGGTCGCGACCACGGGCGCAGGCCCGATCGCGAGGACGGGAAAATCCTTGGTCAGATACTGACCGGGGGGAGTACGCCCGTCGTCGCCGCGTCGGCGGCCCACGAAGCCCTTCGAGATCAATGCCATGGTGACGAATTGTCCTCCCGCGGTCGGGAGTCTGACAAGTCGGACGAGGCGATGATGTCGATGTCAGTAGACAGGCCCGCTGAAGGCACCGATGTAGCTGGCGGGACGCGTCGCACCGTCTTGACGCTGTACACCGACCGATGCGGGGAAGGGAAGTGTCATCACTGTCGTGTCACCGGGCGCGGTGGTGAGAAATGCAGACGGGATCCACGCTCTCTCATCGTTCTTGTTCACCGTGCCGAGAGTCAGTTCGGCAACTGCGGCCGCCCCGGGTTCGAGGGTGATGGTGGTCGACGGCGTGATCTCACTACGCGCCAGGTCGTAGTCCGGTCCCAACCCGTCGACGTCGGGTCCTTGCAGCGTTGCTCCGGGAAATCCTGTGACGTTGCACGGTACGGATCCGGAGTTGGTGTAGCGCAACGGAACCGTTGTCTGGACATCGCTCGGCGTGATGTCTCCGAGGGCGGGGGTGATGTCTGCAGCGGTGCACGCCGGGACGGCGGCGCCGCCTGCACCGTCACCGCCGCCGGTTGCGGTCCCATCCGATTGCGCTCCGTCGGAGTCAGCGCCACCCGCCGGGTCCGTACCGGAGACTTCTCCTGGAACAGGCTGTGGCGCAGCCGATGTCGACGCGGTGGTTGCGGTGTCGGCTGGTGCCGTTTCCGCCGTGGTACATCCAGTCAGTGCGATCAGACCGACTATTCCGAACGCCGAAAACGTTCCGATTCTGTTCACTGTTGTCTCCTGCTCGTCCGCACTGCTCAGGGAATCTGGACTGTGCCCGTGGCTCGGTCGGTGGTGTGGGGCCCGTTGGTGGTCAGCGTGTATTCGACGGCACCGTGTCCGGAGGAGGTTTTCAGCCCGTAGTTCACCAGTCCGCTGGTGACCGGGATGTCGTCCGAACCCGTTCTACCGGTGGCCAGTTCCTTCCAGCTGAGTGTGGCGGTGAGGTTGCACGGGCCGATGCCGAGGTACTGAACGTCCGGTCCGACGATCACGTATGAGTTCGATTCCGCGCCGGGTCGAATCGATACGTCGATCTTGGCTGCGCAGAACCCCGACTGAGGCAGGCTGTAGGTCTCGAGTGTCAACGGTGAGGAAACTGTATCGGCCGATGCGGTACCGACGGCAACCGAGGCTACCGCTGCAGCTGTCAGCGCGAGAATGGTCGAAACTCGTCGAACGGTCTTGTGCACCATATGTACTCCTGGATGAGTTGCACCCCGGTCGATCGAGGTGTGTTGGGCGTACCGAGTACGCAAACCCTTACTTCGTCTAACGATAACATCAAAACTGAATCATGCAAGGTTTAGTGAACGTAAGCCGAGTTCACAAGAGCGGAGGCGCTAAAGATCCAGTTCGAGCAAGACGGCAGTGAACCGCAGCATGAGACCCGCGACGTCGATGCTGGGATCGGAGATCCACTGCAGTTGCAGGCCTTCGGCGAGTGCGGCGACGGCTTCCACGGCGGCGATGTCGGCATCGGGAGCGAGTCGAGCGATCACGCCCACCACAGCGGCGCGATGCTCGGCCATGAAGGTGTGCGCGGGATGGGCGGGATCGGCTGCTGCAGCGGACATGTCGACAAAGAGCTTCGTCAGTCCCGGAGTCATGGTCGTCTCGGCCAGATAGGCGTTCTGCCCCTCTGCTGTGCTGAGATCGTGCAGCGCCGCGGCGTCCTCGTCGCGGCGGCGGAGTATCGCGACGAACAATTCGTCCTTCGAGCCGAAATGGTGGAGCACGCCTGCTTCGGTTACTCCGGCCGCTTCGGCGATGTCGCGTAGGCGTGGACCGAGTCTGTCGCTGGTTGCATAAGCGTTCAGGGCGGCTTCGAGGATCGCCGATCTGCGCGCGGCTCCCTTGGGCGATCGTCGGCGAGGAGTGACCCTGTCGGAGCCTTCGGTCATCGGTCGGGCTTCAATGCGTCGGCGAGCATATGCATTGCCGCGGTGGTCGACAGTGCACGGACACTTGCCCGGTCTCCGGGGAGATGAAGGGTGTGGGTGACGGTCGGTCGGCCCGTGACGGCGATAGCGAAGCAGACGGTCCCGACCGGTTTGGCCTCGGTGCCACCACCCGGGCCCGCGACGCCACTCGTCGATACCGCGATGTCGACGTTCAGTCGATTCAGTGCGCCTTCGGCCATCAGCGCCGCCACCGGCTCGCTGACCGCTCCGTGTTGGTCGATGACCTCGGCGGGGACGTCGAGCAGGCCCGTTTTCGCCTCGTTGGCGTAGGACACCACCGCGCCGATGACGTACGCCGACGATCCTGCGCGGTCGGTCAGGCGTGCGGCGATCATCCCTCCGGTGCACGATTCTGCCGTGGCGATGCGATGCCCGGACAGACGGTGCGCGACGATGTCGTCGACGGTGGACCCGTCGGTCGAAAAGACCCGTGCACCATGGATTTTCCCGACGAGACGTTCGAGTTGCATGTAAGCCGGTCTCGCCGACTCGGCGTAACGGGTCACCATTTCGAGCTCGCCGAGACTCAGGCAGGTGGTGATCTCGAGATCGTCGAATCCCGTGATCTCGCGCTGTGCTGTTCGCAGCGTTTCGGCGAGGTCGGCCTCGGACAGTCGGTAGCCGCGAATGGTGTCCTGGCGCATCTGCGTGCGGCGGGCGAGGACCTCGGCGACGGGTGCGCTGTCGAGGGCTTCCGGCCACATCGCCTGCAGCTCGCGAGGTGGGCCGGGCAGAATGAGGACGGCGGGCAGTGATCTGGAGTCGTCGGCCGGTATCGCGACCCCGGGTGCGGTTCCGGTCGGTGAAATGGACTGCGCACCTTGGGGAACCATCGCCTGCTTTCGGATACCGGCCCGTAGCGGCTCGGAGTCGGTTGCGGAACTCATTCTGCTTCGCCACCGTTGCACGATTGCGTGGATGCGATCTTCGAGCTCGGCGTCCAGGATCAATTCGCGGCCGTACAGCGCGGCGACGGTCGGAACGGTGAGGTCGTCGGCGGTCGGACCCAAACCTCCGGTGGTGACGATCAAGTCCACGCGTTGGTCGGCCAGAAACCGAACCTGCGCAGACAGATCGTCCGGTCGATCACCGCACACGGTGATGTGGGCGACGTCGACGCCCATCTCGAGAAGTCGCTGAGCCACCCATGGGCCGTTCCGGTCGGTGACCCGACCGGCCAGAACCTCGGTTCCCGTGACCACCACACCTGCTCGCACAGTCATCCTTAGACCTTACTGACCGGGGTGTGCCGGTGACTTCTGCGGTGGCAAACCTCTGCTGAGCGCTGTGGATGTGGGGCGAACACGTCTCGAACATCATCCCCGCTGCGCCGAACATCGACCGCGGCGTTCATCAGTGCCGCCGCAAACGCGCGCGCTTTCGCCGGATGCTCGCGGAATGGTGGACGAACTCGCGCGCGTCTGACGAACGCATGTGCGTTTGCGCGAACTCGTTGTCCACCAATCGAACTCGGGCAAGCAGGCCGGCGCATTTCCGAGGAATCAGCATCGAAACGTGGTCAGGCCACAATGAAGCCGACGTATTCGACGGCCGGGTGCGCGATCACGCCGTCGAACCGCGGTTCAGTTCTGCGCGTTTCCGTTCTCGGGAGGGTGTGGCACGTTTTCCTCGTCCACGTGCGCGCCTTCGACGGCGTCCGTCTCGGGGGTGTGCTCTCGGGGGCCGTCGTTGCTGCCCTGCGAGGGGACTGCATCGCTTGCGTCGGTCGGCATCGTCATGAAGTCTCCACAAGGTCGGGGCGACAGGTCGCCGATGGATGTACATCATGGGTGTGCCCCGCTGGGCACGGAACTACACCCCGAGATGCCAGAATGACGAAACACCCCATCCCGAGACGGCAAGGACTGTATGAAATCGACAGGCGCACGGGGCTCGGTATGGTCGACGGCTGCGGTGATCGTCGGGATTGTTGCTGTCGGCACGGTTGTGGCCGGCCTGCTGCACGAACCGCAGCCTGAACCGATCGCGATTCCAGGTTGCGCGGAGGTCATTCAGCCAGAGGACTCGGTGCGAGTGAACTACGCATTCGCCATCGAGGGCGACGCCGACGTTTCCGAGGTGCCGTGGAGATTCGAGGCCAAAGCACAATCGATGACCGATGCCCTGATCGCAGCCCTTCCCACCGGAACAACCGTCGAACCCGATCCGTTCGCACTGGCCTTCGGCTTCGACGCGGTCGCAGTGAGGCAGTCGTTCGACGGCTACGCCACAGCGCTCGGAACCGTCACCGTCGGCGATCGGACCGGCACGTTGGCAGTCACCGTGGGTCTTTCCGACCAGCCGGCCGGTCCGTGCTTTGCAGGCGTCGTCGACGAGCGCTCGACGCGAGCAGACGGAACAGTGCTCGACATTCAGGACGGCACGGACACGACTCGCGTCGTTGCAGTGGCCACCGACGGCACCCGAATCGATGTGAACGCCAACGGCGTACTGACGCTCGAGCAAGTCATCGATATTGCACTGGCACCCGGCCTTCGCGCGAGCATCCCTGCCTGACGGGTTTCGGTGCTCACGCGGGCTGCACCTGAGCGTTCACTACCGTCGCCCATCGGCGGCATTCCGCGCATGACACCCGACCGTGAACACTCATGCCCGCGTTCACCCCCGATGGTGGCCTATCTTGAGTTCGATGCGAATAGCTGTGGTGGAAGACGACGACGGACTCGGCGACGCGTTGGTGGACGCGTTGACCGAGGTGGGGCACACGCCTGTCCGTATGCGCCGCGGCGCCGACGCCCTGCTCGGCTACCACGACATGGACGTCGTGCTGCTCGATCTCGGACTGCCCGACATGGATGGACTGGAAGTTCTCCGGAAGCTCAGGACGCTGAGTTCGGTTCCGGTGGTGGTGCTGACGGCGCAGGACGACGAGCGCTCGGTGGTACGTGCTCTGCGCGGTGGCGCAGACGACTACGTCGTCAAGCCGGCGCGATTGGGTGAACTACACGCCCGACTCGAGGTGGCCGCACATCGTCGGAGTTCGGCGTCGGGACCCGCGGCGGACAGGCTGACGCTCGGGGACGTCGTCGTCGATCTCTCCGGGCGTGCCGTGGAAGTCGGTGGACGCGCTGTTGCACTGACCACCAAGGAGTTCGACCTGTTGGCGCATCTCGTGACGCGTCGCGGCGAAGCGGTGAGCCGGGAACAGTTGATGGACGCCATCTGGGGCGATGCGTACGTAGCGATCTCGCGGACGCTCGATGTCCACATGACGGCATTGCGTTCCAAGCTCGATCGCCCGGGTGCCATCGTCACCATCCGCGGCTTCGGCTACCGCTGGGACACCTGACGTGCGACGGCGTGTCCTGTTGGTGTTGATGATCTACTCCACCGTCGTCGTGCTTGCGCTGTCGGTTCCTCTCGCGCTCCTGGTCGGTCGCGAACGGGCCTAACGATTCGGCGAGAACAGGGCCGCGGCAGCATCGTTCTTTGCCGAACTCAGCTCACGAGAAGACGAACCCGGCGTGGCCCGTATCCGAGAATCGGTGCAGCGCTACAACAGTTTGTACGACGAGGGCGTTGCAGTCGTCGACCGCACCGGAGAGGCACGCGCGGTGTCCGGCCTCGACCTGCAGCGCGATGACGTCCGGCAGGCAGCGGCAGGCGCGTTGCGCAATCAGCGCGGTGACCTACCGTCGAGTCTGACGCCGTGGTCGGATTCCTCGGTGTTGATTGCTGCACCGGTCGGTGGGGGCACCCAAGTGGACGGAGCAGTGGTTCTCGAGGCGTCCACCGATTCCGCACGCAGGGACGTCGCGATCACCTGGGTGGTCATCGCCCTCGGTGCCATGCTGATTCTCGCGACGGTCGCGGTGATCGCTGTTGCGTTGTCGCGCTGGGTCGTTCGTCCGCTCACCGCACTGTCCTCGCGTGTCCACTCGTTCGGCGACAAGTTCCACGATCAGGCGTCGATCGAAGGTTCGCAACGACTCGAAGCCGTGCCCTATGTCGGGCCACCGGAGGTACGTGAGCTCTCCAGCGCCTTCGAGGCCATGGCCGACGACGTCGAGGCCGCCACCGCTGCGCAACGCCGATTGGTGGCCGATACCGCCCATGCTCTCCGGAACCCACTGGCAGCGTTACGAATTCGTATGGACGTTCTGGGAATGCGCGTTCCGGATTCGGCAACCGATGCGCACCTGAGGACCACGCTCGAAGTCGATCGTCTGAGCTCCGTCGTGGAAGACCTGCTCGTTCTCGCAGCTGCCGAAACCCCAACGACCACTCGATCCCCAGGGTGTGACCTCGGTGCGGTTGTCGCAGATCGAGTCGGATTCTGGTCGGCCTCGATAGCCGCGGCCGACATGACCGTGCACGTCTCGGAGCCGGAAGCCGACACGGAGTGTCGCGTTGCCATGTCCGAGGACGACCTGACTCGAATTCTCGACGCTCTGCTGAGCAACGCAACCAAGTACGCCGGCTCCGGCACCGGCATCGAGGTCGGCTACCGAACCGGTGACGCGGACGTCACGATGTGGTTGTCCGACAACGGACCCGGCGTGCCTGCAGACGAGCTCGCCAAGGTCGTCGACCGGTTCTATCGAGCGTCGGGTGCGCACGGCGACGGTACCGGTCTCGGTCTGTCGATCGTCCACGCCCTGACCGAGCGAGCCGGTGGATCACTTCGAGTCATGGCGGGTCGACCAGTGGGGCTTCGGATCGAGCTGCGGCTTCCGAGGGCCGTTTCCTAAGGGAGTGTTAGGAAATCCGAAACGGCTTGGTTCCAGGCTGTGCTTGCCGTCACAGTAGGGAGGCTTCGGTGCCGATCGTTGCCCGGCAGCCCACTTGCCCGCTGAATGTGGAAGGACCAAACCATGGCCAACGAGGCCACCTCGCTCACCGGTTCGACGCTCCCCAGTCCACCCGTCTCCTCGCGCGCTGCCACCCGCCGTGCCGTCTTCAACACGTTGCGGGGTTCGTCCGGAAACCTGGTCGAGTGGTACGACGTGTACGTCTACACCGTCTTCGCGACGTATTTCGAGAATCAGTTCTTCGACTCCGCCGACAAGAATTCCACCATCTATGTGTACGGGATCTTTGCGGTCACGTTCTTGATGCGACCGGTCGGGTCGTGGTTCTTCGGCCGCTACGCGGACCGCAACGGGCGCAGGGCTGCGCTGACGTTCAGCGTCTCGATGATGGCGGCGTGCTCGCTGGTCATCGCGCTCACTCCGGGACGGGAGAGCATCGGCGTATGGGCCGCCGTGATCCTGATCCTGTGCCGTCTCGTTCAGGGCTTCGCCACCGGCGGTGAGTACGGTGCGTCGGCGACGTACATGTCCGAGGCCGCCACCCGCGAGCGTCGGGGATTCTTCTCGTCGTTCCAGTACGTCACCCTCGTCGGTGGGCATGTGCTCGCACAGGTGACTCTGCTGCTGATGCAGGTGTTCCTCGAGCGCGAGCAGATCGAGGACTTCGGTTGGCGCATAGCCTTCTTCATCGGCGGAGTGGCCGCAGTTGTGGTCTTCTGGCTGCGTCGCAGCATGGACGAATCCTTGACCGAGGATCAACTCCACGCAGTGCGCAGCGGTGCGGACAAAGCCTCCGGCTCCCTGAAGGAATTGGTCGCCAATCACTGGCGGGCGTTGCTGATCTGCTTCATGGTCACGGCCGGTGGCACCATCGCGTTCTACACCTACAGCGTCAATGCACCCTCGATGGTCAAGACCGCTTACGAGGACCGGGGGATGACCGGTACCTGGATCAACCTCGCCGGTCTGGTCTTCCTCATGCTGCTGCAGCCCATCGGCGGACTGATCAGCGACAAGGTGGGTCGCAAGCCGTTGCTCGTCTTCTTCGGCATCGGAGGCGTGCTGTACACCTACGTACTCATCACGTATCTTCCGACGGCGACGTCGGTGGTCCAGTCACTAGCACTGGTGTGCGTCGGCTACGTCATCCTCACCGGCTACACCTCGATCAATGCGATCGTCAAAGCGGAGCTGTTCCCCTCGCACGTCCGCGCACTCGGCGTCGGCTTGGGGTACGCACTCGCCAACTCGGCCTTCGGCGGCACGGCACCACTGATCTATCAAGCCGCGAAGAACGGTGGGCACGTGGGTTGGTTCATTCTCTACGTGACGGTCGTGATCGCCATCTCGCTGCTGGTGTACATCTTCGTACTGCGCAACAAGTCCGAGACCGTACTCGACCGAGAGCAGGGCCGAGCGTTCCAGTGACCGGCTACGCCTTACAGTGACTGGCATGGCCCAGCCCGCAGCGTCGTTCTCACGTAGAACGGCGCTGCAGGCCGGTCTGTTGGCCCTGAGCGCTGCCGTCGTGGGTGCCTGCGCCTCGGACCCGCCGATGCAGCTACGCCTCGCGGCAGGCGAGGTCGGCGGGTTCTTCTGGGAGTTCGCCGGATTGCTGTCCGACGCTGCCGCGAAAACCGATGTCGCCGAGGTCGTTCCACTCACGACGGCCGGATCCGTCGACAACCTCGAGGCGTTGGGTTCACGGCAGGCCGAGCTGGCCCTGACGCTCATGGACGCCGCCTACGGTCATCCGAGCGGAGAGCTGGCGGCGGTCGGGTGCGTCTACGAGAACTACTTCCAAGTGGCTGTACGAGCGGACTCCGATATCGAGTCCATGGACGGTCTGCGAGGGAGAAAGGTGAGCATCGGTGCCCCGGGATCCGGTGCCACCGACGTGTCGCAGCGAGTCCTCCGTGCAGCGGGTGTGGCGGAGGGCGGTGCTGTCGATCAGGTTCAGCTGTCGATGAGCTCGGCGGCAGATGCACTGACGGCCAACGAAATCGACGCCGTGATGTGGGCGGGCGGGTTGCCGACTCCGGCATTTGCCCAGCCTCGAGCCGCGATTCGTCTACTGGATCTGGGAACCGTCGTCACTGATCTCCGACGCGAATTCGGTACCGCGTACGAGGCGGTGCCGGTGCCGCCGAACGTGTACGGCGAGCATCCGGAGGTCACCACCGTCGGTATTCCGAATCTTCTGCTGGCACATCCGGATGTGCCGGACCGCGTGGTCGCTGCACTGGTGAGTGTGCTTCTCGATCAGTCGTCCGCGCTGGTGCCCGGTCAGGCGATCGGTAGTCAATTTCTCGACGCGCGGTCATTGGTGATGACCGGAAGCATTCCCCTCCACCCCGGAGCCGAACAGGAATACCGAAGACGTCACGGATGAGCCGGCGGTCGGAGCAACGACCTCACAGCTTCGCCGCGAGTCGGTGGTATGCCGCGTTCCATCGCAGTGTCTGTTGGAATTGACGTGTGGTGGTTGCGGAGTCGATGGTGAGCAGCTCGACGCCGATCATGTCCGAGAATGCCTCCAGCACGGGCAAGCCGATCGCGGTACTGAGAACCGTGTGGTGGGGTGCCCCTGCGGTCAGCCACGACTCGGCCGATACCGACAGTGAGGGCTGCGGTTCCCACACAGCGCAGGCCACCGGCAGATTCGGTAGCGCCTCGTCGGGCTCGACGACGTCGATCACGTTGGCCGTCAATCGGAATCGTTCACCGACATCCGAGAGTCCGACGACAATGCCGTGGCCGGGATCGGCGGTGAAGCGCAGGCGCACCGGGTCTTCGCGGCCGCCGATGGAGAGCGGGTGGATCTCGAGCGTAGGCCGCGAGGTCGTGATCGACGGGCACACTTCGAGCATGTGCGCGCCCAGGATCTTCTCGGCCCCCGGGACGAGGTTGTAGGTGTAGTCCTCCATGAACGACGTTCCACCGTCGAGTCCCTCGGCCATCACCTTCATGGCGCGCAACAACATCGAGGTCTTCCAGTCGCCCTCACCGCCGAACCCGTACCCGTCGGCCATCAGGCGCTGCACCGCGAGTCCTGGCAACTGGCGAAGCCCACCGAGATCCTCGAAGTTCGTGGTGAAGGCCGTGAATCCACCGTCGGTGAGGAACTTCCGCAGCCCGGCCTCGACCCGGGCGCCGTAGCGGAGCGATTCGTGGCGGTCACCGCCCTTGTCGAGACTCGGTGCGATGTCGTACGACGACCGGTATTCGTCGATCAGGTCGGACACGGCCGAATCGCTCACGCCGTCCACGACCTCGACCAGATCGTTGACGCCGTACGTGTTGACGGAGACTCCGAATCGCAGTTGGGCTTCGACCTTGTCGCCCTCCGTCACTGCGACGTCGCGCATGTTGTCGCCGAAACGTGCCAGGCACAGTGACCTCAACTCTGCGCGGCCGAGAGCTGCTCGTACCCACTGTTCCGCACGCTCGATCACCGCGGGGTTGTCGACGTGGCCTGCCACGATCGTGCGCAGAACACCCACCCGAGATTCGACGTGTCCGAACTCGCGGTCCCCGTGGGCGGCCTGGTTGAGATTCATGAACTCCATGTCGATGGTCGACCACGGCAACGACATTCCGGCCTGTGTGTGCAGGTGCAGCAGCGGGACGTCCAACGCGTCGAGGCCGGCAATCCACATCTTGGCGGGGGAGAAGGTGTGCATCCAGGTCACGACGCCCACACATTCGTCGGCGGCGTTCGCCTCGCGCATACGGCGCAGGATCGACGACGCGTCGAGCAGCACCGGCTTCCAGATCACCGAGACGGGCAGTGCCGCATCGAGTTTGTCTGCGATCTCGCGAGACTGAACTGCTACCTGCTCGAGGGTCTCGGGGCCGTAGAGGCTTTGGCTGCCGGTGAGAAACCATATTTCGGACATGGGGGTACCTCCGTGGAGAGAAGATCGGACGCGCCGGTCAGCGCTGGCCGTAAACGTTCTGATAGCGGTCGTACAGTGCGTCGACCTTCGAGCTCGGAATGGGAAGAGGTTGTCCCAGTTGATATGCCAGGTGCACCGACCTCGCGACGTCCTCGCACATGACCGCGGCTTTCACCGCAGATCGGGCGGATGGGCCGACCGCGAAGACACCGTGGTTCTGCATGAGGATCGCCGGAGATCGACTGTCGGCGAGGGTATCGACGATGCCGCGTCCGATCGAGTCGTCGCCTATGACGGCGAAGGGGCCGACGGGAATGTCTCCGCCGAACTCGTCCGCGCACATGGTGGTGACCACGGGGATGGGTTCTCCTCGGGCCGCCCACGCCACCGCGTACGGCGAATGTGTGTGCACCACACCGCCGATGTGGTCGAGATGCCGGTAGACATAGGCCTGCGCCTCGGTGTCCGAGGAGGGTGCATGGTCACCCTCGACCACCCTGCCGTGCAGATCGCACACCACCATGTTGTCGGGCGTGAGGTCGTCGTAGGAGACTCCGCTGGGCTTGATGACCATGAGGTCCCGGCCGGGGACCCTCGCCGAGACGTTGCCTGCCGTCCAGACCACCAGTCCGTAGCGCACCAACTCGGAGTGCAACGTACACACGTCACGGCGCACTTCCTCGATGACCTCGCGCACATCGTCGACGACCGTCATGACGCGTCCACCTTTCGAGTCAGTGCGTCACGTCGAAGCGCCCGCAGTCGGCGCATGGTCGGCACGTCTCGGCCGAATCGATCGTGTAACTCCAGATAGATCTCGAACAGGGAATCGTAGGCCGCCGAGCGTGATTCGTCGGGCACGAATGCGCCGCGACGTACCTTGCCCATCGATTTCGCCGCGACGGGTACATCGGGGTAGCACCCGGCCGCAACCGCAGCATGGATGGCCGATCCCAGCGCCGGTCCCTGTGCAGAAGCGATGACCGACAACGGCATTCGTAGCACATCGGCGTATATCTGCATCAGGAGCGGGTTGCGTGCCAACCCTCCTGCCACCACGAACTCCTCGACCGGAACGCCGCTGTCGCGGAACGTCTCCACGATGACGCGGGTTCCGAACGCCGTTGCTTCGAGCAGTGCGCGGTAGGTGTCCTCGGGTCGCGTCGCCAGCGTGGTTCCGATGACCAGACCGGACAGTTCGTGATCGACCAGGACCGATCGGTTTCCGCTGTGCCAGTCGAGCGCGACGAGCCCGTGCTCACCCACGTCCTGCGTCTGCGCGAGGCGAGTCAGGTGTTCGTGTACCGACTCACCTGCCGCTTCAGCCGCCTCGCTGTACGACGCGGGAACCGAGGTCCGTGTGAACCATCCGAAGATGTCGCCGACGCCGCTCTGTCCGGCCTCGTAGCCGAAGGATCCGGCGACGATTCCACCGTCCACCACCCCGCACATGCCGGGAACTTCCTTCAGGACGGTCGAGCTCATCACGTGGCAGGTCGAGGTCCCCATGATGGCGACCATCCGGCCCGGTTCCACCGCTCCGGCCGCGGGGGCGGTCACGTGCGCGTCGACGTTGCCGACCGCGACGGCGATGCCCTCGGGCAGCCCGGTCCAGTGCGCGGCTTCGGCGGTCAACGTACCTGCGCGAGAACCCAACTCGCCCAACGGCTGATCGAGTTTGTCGGCGACGAAGGAACCGAAGCCCGGTGCCAATTCGCTGAGAAAGTCCGCGGACGGGTAGTGCCCGTCCTGATAGATGCCCTTGTATCCGGCCGTGCACGCATTGCGCACGTAGTGTCCGCAGAGCTGCCAGACGATCCAATCGGCCGCTTCGACCCATCGGTCCATCGCGTCGTAGATCTCGGCGTCTTCCTCGTGGATCTGCAGCGCCTTGGCGAACTCCCATTCCGAGGAGATCAGTCCGCCGTAGCGGGGGAGCCAACTCTCGCCGCGCTGTTCTGCCAGCTCGTTGATGCGGTCCGCCTGCCCCTGTGCTGCATGGTGTTTCCACAATTTCACGTACGAGTGCGGCCGATCGGCGAAGCGCGGGTCCTCACACAGCGGCGTGCCGTCGGCGTAGGTGGGCACCATGGTGCACGCGGTGAAGTCGGTACCGATGCCGACGACCTGGTCGGGTTCGGTGCCCGCGGCCGCCAGAGCGGCAGGCACCGCGCGGCGCAGGACGTCGCGATAGTCGTCGGGCACCTGCAGTGCCCACGCGTCGGGCAACCGAACCGTGCCGCCGGGCAGCGTCTCCTCGAGCACCGCGTGTCGGTAATCGTGGACTGCCGAGGCAATTTCGGCACCGTCGGACACGCGAACGACGACGGCGCGTCCGGACAGGGTGCCGAAATCGACACCTACCGTGTACTGGTCAACCGGCATGCAGAACTCCTTCGCGGTGCCACTCGCTGTGACGTGTGCAACACAGTGTGAGCGCTAACATCAGTCGAGTCAAGTGCGCGGGATGCATCGGTTCATCGAGTGCGAGGCGAGAGTGTTCACTCGCGCCGATTCGAGTTTCTCGTCAACGCACCTATTCGCAACTGTGCATACTGGTGTGAGGCAGGCCACAGATGCGATCGGGTCGATGATCTTGGCTCGATGAGCACACAACTCACTCGACGAAGAGGAGAACTCATGGCAGACAACCGCGCAGTGACGTACGCAGGACCGGGCAAAGTGGAGGTCCAGGACATTGCTTTTCCGGGCCTGGAGTTGACCGACGGCCCTGGAGTGAACCCGGCGAACATCGGCCGCAAGTGCGAGCACGGAGTGATCCTCAAGGTTGTCTCGACCAACATCTGCGGCAGTGATCAGCACATGGTTCGCGGGCGAACCACTGCACCCGAGGGGCTGGTGCTCGGTCACGAGATCACCGGTGAGATCGTCGAGGTCGGTAGAGACGTCGAGTTTCTGAAGGTCGGTGACATCTGCTCCGTACCGTTCAACATCGCCTGCGGCCGGTGTCGAAACTGCAAGGAGCGCAAGACCGGAATCTGTCTGAACGTCAACCCCGATCGACCGGGCTCGGCATTCGGCTACGTGGACATGGGCGGTTGGGTCGGCGGCCAAGCCGAATACGTCATGGCACCGTACGCAGATTTCAATCTGCTCAAGTTTCCCGATCGTGACCAGGCTCTGGAGAAGATTCTGGACCTGACCATGCTGTCGGACATCTTTCCCACCGGGTTTCACGGGGCGGTGACCGCAGGGGTGAAACCCGGTGCGACGGTGTACATCGCGGGTGCGGGCCCGGTCGGCCTCGCCGCCGCTGTCGGCGCACAACTACTGGGAGCATCGGTGGTGATCGTCGGCGACATGAACGCCGACAGGCTCGCCCAAGCGCGAACGTTCGGTTGCGAGACCGTCGACGTGGGCAAGGGAGCTCCGCAGGACCAGATCGAGCAGATCCTCGGAGTCCCCGAGGTCGACGCGGCCGTCGATGCGGTGGGATTCGAAGCCCGTGGCCACGGCGGAGATTCGTCTCGTGAAGCGCCTGCGACGGTTCTCAACTCGTTGATGGACATCACCACGGCCGGCGGCGGAATCGGCATCCCGGGGCTGTACGTCACCGGAGACCCCGGTGGCGTGGACGAGGCGGCCCAGCGCGGCGCGTTGTCGTTGAGTCTCGGCACCGGTTGGGCGAAATCGCTGTCGTTCGCCACCGGTCAGTGCCCGGTGATGAGCTACCACCGTGAATTGATGAATGCGATTCTGAAGGAACGTGTCTCGATCGCCAAGGCAGTGAATGCCACCGTCATCTCGCTCGACGACGCACCACGCGGCTACCGCGAATTCGACAGCGGAGTCGCACAGAAGTTCGTCATCGATCCACACGGCATGATCGCGAGCTGACGCCGTCCGAACCCTAGGCTGGTGTCATGTTTCTTCTCTTCGGTTTCGGCAGCAAGCGCAAACACATCGGCCCAGGGGCAACCCGAAACTGTCCGCGGTGCCACAACACCACCCAGTGGGCGCGGATGAAGCAGTATCAGCAATTCACGCTGTTCTTCGTTCCGGTCGCACGCTGGAAGCGCGTCGAATTCGAGGAATGCGGAATCTGCGGTAACGCAGCTCAGGTCTGAAGTCCGCACGCCGAGCCGGCAGCCCGCGACCACGCGGGCTGCCGGACCGACGAGTGCAGCTCACGCCGGAGCCAACACCACCACCGAGTTGTGACCGCCCATTCCCAATGACGATTTCACGGTCAATCCTGCCTCGGCGGTGGTGAATCCGTCGAGCAGCAGGGGATGAGCATCAGAGACCTGCGGGGCCGCCGGAACGAGTCCGCGCTCGAATCCCATGACTGCCGATACGGTTTCGATTGCCGAGGCCGCCCCCTGGCAATGGCCCGTGAGCGGCTTCACCGAGTACACCTGTGCGAGGGATCGAAGCACCGTCTCCAACATCGCAGTTTCGGCCGCATCGCACTGTGCGGTGCCGGGACCATGAGCGTTGAGATACCGCACCTGCCGGGCAGTGACGTCGGCGTCGACCAACGCCTGCTCGAAGCAGGCCCGCACCTGGGTGAGCGCAGGGTCGATCGAGGTGGCATGAAACGCGTCGTGTGTCATCGAACCGCCCAGCACCCGCGCGTACGAGGCCGAGCTGCGCGTCGACAGTACGAATGCCGTTGCAGCCTCACCCATTCCGAACCCGCGGCTGCCTTCCTGGAAGGGGCGGCAGCCTTCCTGTGGCTCCACGTCCACGACACCGACGCCGAGCGCGACGAAGTGGTCGATGTTCTCCGGAGTCAAGGACAGGTCGGTGGCCACGAACACCACGTCGTCGACGAAACCGGTATCGAGCCACATCTTGGCGGTCAGCAGACCTGCATTGCCCGACGCGCACATCGCCGAGACATTCATGGCCGGACCGTGAAAGCCGTATTCCTGCATCAACAGGGACACCGGGGTG
The DNA here is from genome assembly GCF_002259485.1 of Rhodococcus sp. 14-1411-2a. GTDB lineage: Bacteria > Actinomycetota > Actinomycetes > Mycobacteriales > Mycobacteriaceae > Rhodococcoides. The sequence goes on along the minus strand of NZ_NPGA01000007.1, from coordinate 30,419 downwards.
GACGGCATCAGCGTGAGATAGTCACGAACACGGCGTTGGCCGCCGTCGTGCAGATAGAAATTACGCCACTCGTCCACTTCACCCAGGACGACGGCGTGGATGAGACCCACTCGCCGACCGGGTTGCCAGCCCCGCGCCATCGCGTCGTCGATGGCCTCCCGCGCTGCCCCGCGAAGTGCCCGCCCGAATCGGCTGGCGCCATCGCTCTGGTCCCCGCCGTCGGGGACTTTCGCCAGCCACACCGGGTTTTGCCCCGGTCGGGTGTGGTCGTGGTGCAGCGTGGCTGCCGCCTTGCCCGTGGACAGGCCGTCCCAGAGGGCGGCTGCGCCCCAGCCGTAGCCGGACAGTGCGCCGATACCGGTGATGTCGATGCCGAGAGAGTTCACGTCGAAATCCGTTTCTTTTCGAGTTACGCGAACCGGATTCGGCTCGCTCCTCGATTTAGCCCCGCAAACAGGCGTCAGGTCCAGCCGAGAAACCGGACATAAGGTCGAAAACGGACATGAGTCGCCAACGGTACGTTCGTAAGTGGTTCAATCGGGTGTTGACCGTCCGTCTACGATCGCGAGGACCGAGCATGGCTCCAGGGGAGCGTGATGGCGTCGGCGACCCTCGATCGAGTCCCGCGTCGCCCGGACTCGCCGATCGCTACCGGGTTCTCGTCGAGCACTCGCCGGACGCCATCGGTGTCCATCGACGAGGCATCCTCGTCTACCTCAACCCCGCCGGAATGCGATATCTGCGTGCCGAGGCAGCAGCGGACGTCATCGGGCATCCGATCACGAAGTTCATCGCCGCCGAATCGGTGGGCCCCATGCTCGCGCGGATCGCCGCCCTCGACACACACGGCACCGCCAGCGCCGCGTCGGAAGCGACGGTGCTGGCCCTCGACGGGACGACACTGGCGATGGAAGCGGTATCGGTGCGCACGGTGTGGAACGGTGAGCCGGCGTTTCAGGTCATTCTTCGCGATCTCACCGAACACAAGGCTGCGCAGAAGGCGCTGCAGAAGCAGGCCGCTCTGGTCGAGCACGTCAGCGATGCCATCATCGGTGTGTCCGCCGACGGTCTGGTGTCGAGCTGGAATCCCGCTGCGGAGTCGGTCTACGGTCGACCGGCAGCGGACGTGCTCGGACGTGACGTTTCGGCGGCCGTCGGGGTGCCCTGCGATCCGGCCGCGATTCTCGCTGTCGGCGGCCGACTGACCGATTCGCATCGACATGCCGACGGGACGGCGCTTGCGGTGATCGTGTCGGCTGCTCAGATGCCCGACGGCTATGTGTTGGTCTGCGCCGACCAGAGCGCAGTACGCAGAGTCGAGGATCATTTCACCGCGGTCGTGGAATCGCTGGAGGCCGGTGTCGTCGTTCTCGATCACACCGGCCGTATCGAATCGGCAAACCTGGCTGCGAAGACCATTCTCGACATCCAGGTCGGGTTGGCGACCGCAGGACAGGCATCCGTTCTTCCGTTTCGGGTGTACGGCACCGACGAAGAGCCGATTCACCCGTTCGAGCATCCGGTCGCCGTCACCAGGAAAACCGGTGAGCCCTGCCAGGCGGTGATCGGGGTCGAACGTCGCCGAGACGGTCGGAACTTCTGGTTGTCCTTGACGGCGACGATGCTCACCCCGGTCGATCCGAACCCCTCCGTGGTGGCGACGTTCGTCGACATCACCGACACCTACCGGATGAGCATGAAGCTCGAGCATGCGGCGACGCACGACGACCTGACCGGCCTGCCGAACAGGCCCTTGATTCTGGCTCGCCTGGACGAGCAACTGGCGATGCCCGATCGCGAGGACTCCATGGCCGTACTGTTCATCGACCTCGACAACTTCAAGACCATCAACGATCTACACGGTCATACTGTCGGCGACGCCGTTCTGGGGGTGGTGGCAGACCGACTGACACGCGCTCTCCCGGCCGATGCCTTCGTGGGTCGCATCGGGGGTGACGAGTTCGTGGCGGTCGTTTCGCGGTGCATCGGCACCGAGGCCGACGACGTTCGCGCCGAACTGGCCACTCCCATCACCGCCGCGGGGCGGGTGTTGACGGTGACGGCGAGCATCGGTGTCGTCACCGTCGACCGCGACGACACTCGAAGTGCACTGGACATACTCGACGATGCCGATCACGAGATGTACCAGGCCAAGCCCACGACTCAGTACATTTCGCATTCATAACAACATCGGTAACGATCTGTTGGAGCTGTTACCAAAGTGACGCATGATGCGTACGGGTCGGACATACTTCCTCGGTGACATCCACCGCACGCAGGTTCTTGTTCGTCGTCCCGATGGTGATCCTGACTGTCGCCGGACTGCTGTTCTCCGCCGCAGGAACAGGTGCCGCTGCACCCTCCTCGTGGCGATACACGATGGTGGCGTTCAGCAACGACAGCGATCGAGACATGGATGTCTACCAGTCCAGCGACGGCACCGATTTCACAGCACTGCAGACATCGGCGTACCGACCTCCGTCCGGAGTGGTGCGCGACGCGAGCATCTTCCGGCACACCGACGGGATGTACTACGTGACGTACACGACCGGCGGCGGTGCGAACATCGGCTTCGCGCGCAGCAGTGACCGCGTGAACTGGACGTTCCTGCAGAACTTCCCGATCCCGTTCTGCTGCGCTTTCCTACCGGGCACCGGGGCCGGTACCGGATCTGCCAGCCCTTCCGGATTCAGCGGATCGGCCGGCTTCTCGGACGGACCGTCGTTGTCTCCGTTCACCACGAAGGCATGGGCACCCGAGTGGTTCGTCGAGGGGGACCGCGTCAGCATCATCGTCTCGCTGTCGACCGGCGGCGGGTTCGTGCCGTACCTGATGACGGCCATGGATCCAGGCCTGAGGATGTGGAGCTTCCCGGTTCCGTTCGTGGGCATCGGAGCGGACCACATCGACACCACGGTGGTCAAGGTAGGGCCGACCTACCACGCGTTCACCAAGAACGAGACCCACAAGGTCATCGAGCACTGGACGGCACCGTCGTTGATCGGGCCGTACACCGTCGTTCCCACCCGCGATTTCGGACCACTGAAAGAAGGCCCGGCAGTCATCGAGTTGCCCGACGGCACCTGGCGTTTGTACTACGACGACTACACCGACCGAAAGTACTTCTACTCCGACAGTACGGACGGGCTGAACACCTGGTCCGAACCCCAGGAGCTTCCGGGCGTGTCCGGCACCGTCCGCCACATCGGTGTGATGAGAGAACCTGCCTGACAGCGGTTTTCGCGTCAGTCGGTGGTTCCTGCGAGTGCTCGCAGCCCGGCCGCGATGAACTCCCCGGTGGCCTCGGCGGCCTTGCCTGCACCGGCCCCGGTGTCGGAGCCCGACAGCGCACGGTAGGTGATTCCCTCGCCGATCACTCCGAGTTTGAAATTGGCGAGGGCGAGGTAGAAGCCCCAATCATGAAGCTCCCGACCGGATTCCACTGCGTAGTGTTGCGCGAGGTCTGCTGCGGAGGGGTACCGATCGCTCGTCCAGGCAGCGTCCGCGCCGAGGACCGCATCGAAGACCGGTTGGCGGTAGATGCACATCAGAGCCACGTCGGTCAGCGGATCGCCGAGCGTGGACATCTCCCAGTCCACCACCGCGGCAACGGAACCGACGTCATGGGCGTCGAGAATGGTGTTGTCGACGCGATAATCACCGTGCACGATGGACGACGCAGATCCCGCCGGTATTGCTGCTTCCAGCGCGCGATGCAATCGTTCGACATCGGGTAGATCACGAGTCTTGACTCGTCCCCACTGCCGAGCCCACGTCGCGACCTGTCGCGAGACGAACCCGTCGGGACGGCCGAAGCTGCCGAGGCCCACGGCGTCGGGGTCGACGGCATGCAGCCTGGCGAGCACTCGGACCAACTCGGCGGCGTTCTCGGTGACCTGAGCGTCCGTCAGATCGCGAAGATCCTCGCGGCTACGAACGACTCGGCCGGGTACGAAGTCGACGACGGTCATGGGTGCACCGAGCACCGAACCCTCCCGATCGAACGCAATGGTCCCAGCGACCGGAACGTCGGTGGATGCAAGGGCTTCCGTGACGGCCCACTCGCGGGCCATGTCGTGCGCCGAGGGGGTGAGCCCACTGGTGGGAGGGCGGCGAACAACCCATGTCGAGGAATCGTCGAATGCCTTGTAGGTGAGATTGGAGCGACCCCCGCTGATCATCTCGACCGACAGTTCACCGTCGACCTCGATGCCGTTCCCTCGCAGGAACTGCTCGAGCGCATCGCGATTCATGCCCGGAAGTTCGCTCACGACTGTGCCTCCCGCGCTGCGCGCTTGGCTGCACCGATCGTCCGCTTGGCGATGGCCCAGCGGTGTACCTCGGACGGGCCGTCGTACACACGGAACGGACGCACCTCGCGGGAGAGCCTCGCCAGCGGAAGATCGTCCGATACGCCGAGGCCCCCGCACATCTGAATGCTGCGGTCGACGATGCGGAAGATCGCCTCGGCGGCGAACGTCTTGGCAATGGAGGTCTCGTTGCTCGCGTGCCCACCCCGATCCAGCTCGAAGCAGGCCTTGATCAGCAGTGCGCGGGTGGCCGCGATGTCGATCTCGTTGTCCGCGACCATCTTCTGCACCATGCCGAGATCGCCGAGCTTGCCGCCGAACCCTTCGCGCTGAGCGACCTGCGCCACGGCGATGTCGTGGGCCCGCCTGGAAGCTCCGAGCCACCGCATCACGTGAGTCATGCGGGCGGGCCCCAAACGCACCTGGGCGTAGGCGAATCCCTCGTCGACGGCCCCGAGAACGTTGTCGTCGGGCACGAACACGTTCTCGAAGAACACCTCGCAGTGCCCGCCGATCATGGCTTTGTCCAGGGTGCCGATGTGACGGCCGACCGTGATCCCCGCGGTGTCCGCAGGGGCCAGGAACATCGTCGCGCCGCCGCGATCTCCTGGCTTACCGGAGGTACGGGCCATGATGATGAAGAAACCTGCACCATCGGCACCGGTGATGAACCACTTGTGTCCGTTGATCTTCCAGCCACCGTCGACCCGCTCGGCCGCAGTGGTCAGGGCCGAGGGATCGGACCCGGCACCCGGGGCAGGTTCGGTCATGGCGAACGCCGAGCGCATGTCACCGCGCGCCAGGGGAGCGAGAAACTGCTCCTTCTGCGTCGTCGATGCGATGTGGGCGAGCATGTGCACGTTGCCCTCGTCGGGTGCGCCGAGGTTGAGAGCGATCGGTCCGAACAGTGAGTAACCGGCTTCCTCGAACACCGGAGCGCGGTCGCTCATGGACAGACCGTGGCCGCCGTATTCGACGGGGGCATGTGGGGCGAACACGCCGGCATCCTTGGCGGCTGCCTGCATTTCGACGCGAAGTCGGTCGCCGCCGGCATCGGCGACGTTCCCCAGAAATCGGTCCTCGATGGGAAGCACGTGTTCGCGAGTGAACGTGCGCGTCCTCTCGATCAACTTCTCGATGTCGGGGTCGAATGTCAGATCGATGGCCACGATGCGCTCCCATTCCGGTGCCGACCGAACACTCGCTCGGTCACTGGAAGGTTGGCACAATCACTCGATCGGGTCAAGGATTCCGGGGCAGCTACTCCCGCCCGCCGGTCGCGGCTCCTACCGTACGACGGGCAATGTCGAGATACACCGCCACCAGCTCGGTCGGAGACAGCGGCCCGTCGGGTCGATACCACGTTGCGACACCGACGCACATCGTCGTGACGGCTCGGCTGGCATCCGCCGGGTGCGGAGTGTCGAAGACGCCGGACTCGACGCCGTCGACGACGATGGCGTCGAGCAGTCGTTGTTCCTCGTCCCGCTTCGCGATGTACGCGGCGCGATTCGCGGATTCGAGGCTGCGGATCTCCGTCGAACACACGAAGGCGGCGTCGCGTCGGTGAATGTGGAACAGCAGCAGGGACTCCACGACCGCGTCGAACCGATCGCTCGGCAACGGACCTGCTTCGTTCTCGGCCGATCGAGTCCGACTCAGCAGTTCGTCCATCGACGCGTCCATGATGCCGACCAGCAGGGCCTGCTTCGATGGAAAGTGGTGGTACAGGCCGGGAACGGACAGGCCCGCACCTGCAGCGATCTGCCGCACCGATGTGCCGTGGTACCCCTGCTCGACGAACGTGTTCAACGCCGACGCCAATGCTGGGGAGAGGTTCGATCCCTCGTACTTGCGCCAGATGTGGGTCGCGGTCATGCGCTTACCGTAGAGGTCGACCGGGTGGTCACCGGCCGCTACGCACCGGGTTGACACCGAAGTTGTGATCCGTAACACTGTGAACACCATCGCCGAGCGAGTGTTCGGTCGGTCCTCCTGGGCCGAGATTCCGGTCAACCGAAAGGGCCGTCCATGACCCTCGACAGAGCGATCGGGCCTGCGACCGTCCTCGACGGATGGCGCAGGAGAGTGTCCGACGCCCCGGACCGGCCGGCGCTGGCGTACTTCGACTCCGTGCTCACCGCCCGCGAGGCGGACGAGGCATCCGACGCCCTTGCGGCCGCCATGATCGACCGCGGAGTGACGCGCGGCGACCGTGTCGGCATCTATCTGCAGAACATTCCGCAGTACCCCCTGACCTTTCTCGCGCTGTGGAAGATCGGGGCGGTCGCGTTGATCCTCAACCCGATGTACCGCAATCGCGAACTGCGGACGCTGATCGACGACGCAGAACCGATCGCGCTCGTCTGCGACGAACACGATCTCGAAGCCCTCGGTTCGACACTGCGTGGTAGTACGGTTCGGCTGCTCGTGAGCACCAGTGGACTGGACCTGCAGACCCGCAACGACCCGCGCGTCTTCACTTCGACGTCTCGCGTGACCCCCCGCCCCGACGACGATCTCATGGGCCTGATCGATCTGTACCGTGGCCGGTCCGTTCCCGAATTCGCCCCGCACCCGGACGATCTCGCACTCCTGGCCTACACGTCCGGAACCACGGGACCGCCGAAGGGTGCGCAGATCTCGCATGCGAACGCATTCGCGACGGCCCTGGATTTCGGGGAACGGGCCGGTCTCGCCGACGGGGACGTCGTGTTCGCCGTCGCGCCGTTGTTTCACATCACCGGCGCGATGCTCGACGCGGCGGTTGCTCTGATACGCGACTGTGTGCTCGTCTTCGCTCATCGTTTCCATGCGTCAGTCACTCTCGACGCCTTCGTCGAGCACCGCGTCACGTACACCATCGGGTCGATCACGGTGTTCAACGCGATCTCCGAGACTGCAGGTGCGACGCGTGCCCACTTCGAGTCGGTGAAGGCCTTGTACTCCGGCGGCGCACCCATTCCGCCCGCAACGGTCACCGCTTTCGAGTCCGCATTCGGGTGCTACATCCACAACGCGTACGGCATGACCGAAACGACAGCGGGCGTCATCGCGGTGCCGCCCGGCACCCGAGCGCCGGTGGACTCCGCAAGTGGGTCGCTGTCCGTCGGGCTGCCGTTGCCGCGAGTGACGTTGCGTACGTTGGACTCCTCCGGGGAGCCGACAGCCGCGGGAATCGCGGGGGAACTGGAGATCTCGGGTCCGCAGGTGGTCTCGGGCTATTGGCGCAATCCCGATGCGACCGCGTCGACGATGCCCGGGGGTCGTCTTCGTACGGGAGACGTGGCGATCATCGACGAAGGCGGATGGGTGTATCTCGTCGACCGGCTCAAGGATCAGATCAACGTGTCGGGGTACAAGGTCTGGCCCCGAGAGGTCGAGGACACCCTCTACGAACATCCCGCGGTGTTCGAGGCCGCTGTGGTGGGCAGGCCCGACGACTACCAGGGCGAATCGGTGGTGGCCTACGTATCCCTGCGCAACGGCACCACGGTGACGCCGGATGCGCTGGTGGATTTCGCACGCGACCGACTGGCGGCCTACAAACGCCCGAAGGCCATTCACATCATCGACGAACTTCCCAAGACCCAGACCGGGAAGATTCGGCGTGCAGCACTCAAACCTGTTCCAGTGCAGAACCATTCGACCGAAAGCGACACTCCATGACCGTCGGATCATCACGCGATACCCGCTCGGCACCCGATATCTCCTCGCGGAAGAAATCGCTTTTCGCCAGCACCGTCGGCAACGTTCTCGAATGGTACGAGTGGAGCGCCTACGCGGTGTTCGCACCGTTCATCGCGGCGGCGATGTTCAGTCAGGCAGATCCGGTCTCGGCACTGCTGTCGACGTTGGCAGTGTTCGCCGTCGGATTCCTGATGCGGCCCCTCGGCGGCATCGTGTTCGGCCGGATCGCGGACAAGAAGGGCCGCAAGTTCGTTCTCGTCACCACGATGCTCATGATGGCGACCGGCAGCCTGCTGATCGGCATCATGCCCACCTACGGTGCGATCGGTGCCTGGGCCTCGGTACTGCTGTTGCTCGCACGCGTCATGCAGGGATTCGCGCACGGCGGTGAGTCGGCGACGGCGTACTCCTACGTCGGCGAGATCGCACCGCCGAACCGTCGGGGCATGTGGGGAAGCGTCGCGTTCGTCGCGATCTTCGGCGGGTCGGCTCTGGCGTACACGGTCGGTGGCGTCATCACCTCGACGCTGTCGGAATCGGCTGTCGGCCAGTGGGGTTGGCGTATCCCGTTCCTGCTGGGAGCACTCCTGGCGTTGTTCGCGCTCTACCTGCGCAAGAACATGGACGAGAGCGAGGTCTTCGATTCGGAGCAGAACAAGGTGGAACAGGCACCGATCGCACGCAAGACCGTCGTCAAGGCGATCGTGTTGATGATCGGAATGACGTCGGGAATCACTGCGGCGCACTACACCTGGACCTCCTACGTCTCGACGTTCGCCATCACGCAGCGGGGGATGAACCCGGACACCGCGTACTGGATGCTCGTCGTCGCTCAGTTGATAGCGCTGGTGTCCCTGCCGTTCTTCGGTCGTCTCTCGGATTCGATCGGTCGACGGCCGATGCTGGCCGCGTTCGCCGTGCTGATGTTCGTGCTGCAGATCCCGCTGACGATGATGATCTCGACGCAATGGTGGTCACTGCTGCTCCCGTCGACGGTGGCGTTGCTCGTCATCGCCGTCCCGGCATCCATCCTTTCCTCGACTCTCTCGGAAAGCTTTCCCACCCGACTCCGCACGCAGGCAATCGGATTCGCCTATTCGTTCTCGGTAGCGGTGTTCGGCGGAACTGCGCCGTATCTCAACCAGCTCTTCCTCGGCCTCGACTTGGGCTGGGTGTTCGGTGTGTACATCATGTTCCTGGCCGCTCTGACCGGTGTCGCCTGCTTCTTCATGAAGGAAACCAAGGGAATTCGACTCGAAGACGTGTGATCCGAACCGGCCGAGTTTGCTCCTGACGTGGCGTGAGGTTCTACCGTTGCCTGCATGAACAGCAGCGATTCCAGCACATGGGGCATCGGTGATGTGGCCCGTAGAACCGGCGTCACCGAGCGTACGTTGCGCTACTACGAAGAACTCGGTCTGCTCGCTCCCGTCCGAGACGGAGGGGGCAGGCGTCGCTACGACGGGGGTGACCTCGACCGGCTGTACCGGATTCGACTGCTCCGAGAACTGGGCACCCCGCTGGGCGATGTGGAGCCGGACGCAGCGGATCTCTTGCACCTGAGTCGGCAGCATCTGGCCGACCTGGACCGGCAGATGGCCGAGCTCGCTCGTGTGCGAGAGCGGGTTCGGGCGGTCGAGGACCGGCTACTGCATGGTGCTCTCCTCGGCGACGACGCGCTGTTGGACCTACTCTCGGGCCTGTCGGCCGAGGAGCCGGCAGTCACCAGACGCACCACGTTGCTGGTGTATCGCGACATCGCAGCAGCGCATTCCTACCTCGTCGACGTGTTCGGACTGGCTCCCGGGCCCATCGAATACGGCGGCGACAGAGCAGTGCACGGGGAAGTGCATGCGGGTGACGGTGTGGTGTGGCTTCACCGCGAGGCCTCCGAACATCGGATGGTGTCGCCGCTGACAACCGGATCGGTCACCGCATCGCTTGCGATCCTCGTCGACGACGTCGATGCCCACCACGCTCGCGTGGCGGCAACCGGGGCATCGATCGACTACCTGCCCACCGACATGCCCTACGGCGTCCGTGAATACAGCGTGCGCGATCCGGAGGGACATCTGTGGTCGTTCCAGACGCCGATCGAAGAACCGGCGTCGTCATGAACTCGGTCGTTCCCTCTGGGATCCACCGGTGTTCAGCAGTGACGTCGATGCGGTGGCGGCGAGATCGCTGCCTCCCAACAGACGCATGAGCAGTAGGCCGTCGAGCAGTGCCACTGCAGCTGTGGCCTCCATCCGTCGATGGTCCGGACTACCGACGACAAAGCCGCTGAGCCACTCGATCCAGCCCTCCACCAAGAGTGAGGCCACCGACCGGTAGGGCTCCAGTCCTGCAGTGGCTTGTCCTATCGCCTCGAAATACAGACCGAACAACGGATCGTATTCAGGTTTTGCCACGACCGGCCACGCCGCCGCGACGAGGGAGCGGTGGTCGTTCATCGGCGTCGGGAACGCCGTGGACAGCACGTGCTGCAATCGGTCTCCCACCACCGACAGAACGGACGTCAGAAGGTCGTCCTTCGTGGGGAAGTAGTAGACGACCATGCGATCGCTGATCTGCAGACGCGACGCGAGTCGGCCGAAAGTCAAGCGGCTCAGGCCGCCTTCCAGGGCAGCGTCCAACGCGCCGGACAGCATCTCTTCGCGCGAATGTTTGGTGGCCACGCCTTGATTGTAGTGGGCACTACAGGTAGCGTTTCTGTAGTAACCACTACAAAATCTGAAGGAGACGCTATGCGTTCACAGTCGACCCCGTTGCTCGCACTGTCGGTTCTGCGATCGACTGCCGGTTTGGTGTCGTGGGTCAGTCCTGCGCACTCGTGGCGCGCCTTCGGTCTCGGACCCATGCGTGAACCCGGAAGCGCCGGGGTGGCGACTCGCCTCTTCGGAGTACGCGATCTGGCACTCGGAATGGCGTTGCATCACCCGTCCTCGGACGTTCGAAAGGCGGCGGTGGCGGCCGGGGTCGGGATCGATGCCCTCGATGTCGCGGCGAGCGTGCTCGGCCGACGCGCGGGAGCGCCCGCCGCGAGTCTGTTCGGAGTTGCGGCCGGTGCCACGCTTTTCGTCGCGCTGGGTGTGACCGTTCTGGCCGACACGAACTCGTGGTGAGTGCGTAAGCGACACGTGTTCGATCGACGTCGTGTCGATCCGCGATGATCTAGCTTTGATCGCAAGCGTCGGCTCGGCGCGGTGAACCCTTGGCAGAAGGACGCACTCCCATGACCGATGACGCACTGGCCGACTTCGAGCGAACCGAGTTCACCGCGGACGGGCGGACAGCGCCCGTCTATCGCATCGGAACCGGACCTGCTGTAATCGTGATGTCGGAAATGCCGGGCATCACTCCCAGGGTGGCGGACTTCGCGAGAACCGTCGCCGGAATCGGTTGTACGGCCGTCGTTCCGCACCTGTTCGGAGTCGACGGCAAGGATCCGCTGACCGCGCCGCTGGGAGCGCTCGGCACCGTTGCCACCATGTCCCGCGCCATGGTGCCGGCGTGCATCAGTCGCGAATTCACCATCCTCGCTACCGGTGAATCGTCGCGCATCGTGGTGTGGTTGCGGGCTCTGGCGGCGCAGGAGCACGAGCGCTGCGGCGGACCGGGCGTCGGTGCCATCGGAATGTGCTTCACCGGCGGATTCGCTCTCGCCATGGCGGCGGACGATCGACTGATCGCACCGGTGCTCTCGCAGCCGTCGCTCCCGTTCGCGGCATCGAAGTCTCGCGCTCGATCCATCGATATCACCCCGGGCGATCTCGACAAGGTCAAAAGTCGTTGTGCAGCAGGGGAACTCACGGTCCTGGGGATGCGCTTCGAGGGCGACAAGATGTGCCCGCCTGTGCGATTCCAATGGCTGCGAGAGCAGCTCGGCGACGCATTCGTCTCGGTGGAACTACCCGACTCCTCGTTCAACCCGGAAGCCTTCGGACCGCCGCATTCCGTTGTCACGGAGGGACTCATCGACGAACCAGGGCAGCCGACACGGCAGGCTTTGGACCAGGTACTCGACCTGTTCCGCAGTAAGTTGCTCGCAACGCCGTGAAGTCCCTCTTTGCGAACGCGGATGCGAAGCCTAGGGGCGAATTCACGACCACGGAATGGTGGCCTGCAGGACCGCCTCTGTCAACGCGGCGGTCCGTAACGCCGTCACCGTCTGATACTCGGGATCGGCCACCATCTCGCTGAACGCCTTACGTGACGGGTACTGGACCAGGAGCACTGCATCCCAGGCCTGTCCGTCCTCGGCGGCAAGTGCGGTCGAACCGTCGCCCGCGTACAGCACCGTCGCGCCGTAGCGCGGGAGAAACGTCTCGTCCAGTGCTTTCGCATATTCCGCGTAGGAATCGCGGCCACCTTCGGCGAACCGAAGCAGGTTGAGCATCACCACCGGCCCACCGGGGTCTTCTTCGAGGTAGCGCTTCAGGTCTCTTCCGCGGGGATCGACAGCCATCGTTCGAGTATGCGTGAACCGTCGATCCTGTGGAGTGTAAAGCGCCGTCGTCGGTCGAGTCGGTCCGCTGTTGGACCCCACGAGACGATGGCTTCGCGCTCAGCGGTAGAACTTGGAGAGCGGGAAACCAGTGACTACATAAAGGGAAGTGTGTCGTCCATGACCGATGTCGATAACGTGACCGTACTCGGAACCGGAGTGCTCGGTTCGCAGATCATGATGCAGGCTGCTTACCACGGAAAAACCGTTGTGGGATACGACATTTCCGACGAATTACTTGCCAAGCTGCCGGACCGCTGGGAATGGATGCGCGGATACTACAAGCGTGACCTGAAGACTTTCGACGAGGAGCGATTCGACGAGGCCATCGAATCCATCACGACCACCACCAGCGTCGCCGAGGCCGTTTCGGACGCCGACCTGGTGATCGAAGCAGTTCCGGAGGATCTCGACCTGAAGAAGAAGGTCTGGTCGGATATCGGCGCGTCCGCTCCGCCGAAAACTATCTTCGTGACCAACTCGTCGTCACTACTGCCCAGCAGTTTCGCCGAGGCCACCGGGCGGCCGGAAAAGTTTCTTGCATTGCACTTCGCCAATCTCGTGTGGCGGTACAACACCGGTGAGGTGATGGCAACTGCTGCAACAGATCCTGTCTACTTCGATATCGTACTGAGCTTTGCGTCGGAGATCGGTCTCGTTCCCGTTCCGGTCCGTAAGGAAATTCCGGGATACGTGCTGAACAGCCTTCTGATCCCGCTGCTGCAAGCAGGAGCCAACCTTTACGTCGGCGGGGTTGCCAATCCGGCGGACATCGACAACGTGTGGCGCATAGCCACCGGGGCACCCGCCGGTCCGTTCCAGATATACGACACTGTCGGCTTCAACGTCGCTGCACACATCGCGCGCGCACACGGTGGCGAGGATCAGGTCAAATTTGCCGACATACTGCAAAAGGGTATCGACGCGGGAAAGACCGGTCTCGGGGACGGTGAAGGCTTCTACACGTACGACTCCGACGGCCGGCGACTCGATGCTGTCGAGTCGTGGAACATCAACTGAATCGCTCGATCACCGTCCCAAGAAGGTGACGAGTCCTCGTTTGGATCCATGCATGGGTGTCCGGGTTCTCGATGTGCCCGGCATTGCCGAAGGCCGGATCAACCGAGTTGCCGGAGTTGAATCGCAGTGTCCAACGCGAGTCGATGCCACGCAGATCGGGGATCTCGGCCGGTCAGTTCCTGGGCTCGGCGCAGTCGGTAGCGCAGAGTCTGCGGGTGTACCTGTAGTCGGGTGGCGGCAGCCGTTGCCGTACCGGTGGCGATGAAGGCCGAAAGGCCTTGCAGAATATGTTCGTTCGCCGCCTCGGTCAGCGGACCGAGCACGCCACGTACCACCTCGCTCGTGTCCGCGGTGGGGCGCGCGGTCAGCAGTGCCAGCAGCTGACCGTCGCCCTGATCGAGCAGTGCCCGGTCGTCGAACGCGTGATCCGGTGCGGTGTCCAGCGCTTCCGATGCGAGTCGCCACGAACTGCTGATACCGGCAATGGTGGATCTCTCCACGAGGCATCCGCGCAGCATCAGATCTCGAGACGCGAGGTCCGCCTCGGCGCGGTGGATCGATGGTGGCAACAACACGATCGCACGTTGCTCGCGCCGAGTGCACAAGTGGCTCCGCTGACCCGACGGCGCGGTGCGGTCCGGCGGAACGAGTCCTACTGCGAGGACCAGCGATTCGACGGTGTCGTCGGACATGGGTCGGCCCGGATCTGTCGATTGCACCACAAGCAGATTCGGGTGCGTGGGCAGCTTCAGGTCGAGTTCGCGCGAACGATCCGACACCGTCCCGGGTGAGTTGTGTCTGGCAGCAAGCAGGTCGTCGAGCAGCGCGGCATGCGCCTGCGCACGGTTGGATGTGAGCTGTTCGCGCGCAATGACGTACGCGCCGATGATTTCCTCGGAGATTGCGTCGATGGCGTCGAGTACGCCGAGGCCGAGTTCGGCAATGTCCGGTGGTTCGAGTACATCGAGATACTCGGTTGTCACGTGCCGAACGAACACGCTCGACGCGACTCGATACGCACGCAGCACATCGGCCAGCGGGCGCCCGTCCGCTGCGCGCGCGGCACCTATCGCGCGGAATCTACTGTGGTCACGGTCGTCGATCGTCCGATCGCCATGCGCCCACAGGGCCATCAACCGCCTCAGCGACCAATATGCGATGGCCTCGACATCGGCCAACTGCGCACCCTGCAGTGATCGGTAGACCGGGATCGCGTCGCGAATCGCGTGTACTGCGGATGCGACGACGGGGCCCAGCTCAGATTCGATCTTCGCGACTACGGCGACCCGCGCTGGGTACATCGACCTACCTCCCCACTCTTTGTCAGTATCTGACAAATCCTATAGTCATTTGAGGCAGTTTCCTTGAGATCCGGCACCGACGACAGCACAGTGGGGCAATGGACGCAGACGTGATCGTGGTGGGTGCAGGCTTGGCCGGACTGGTGGCGACCGCCGAACTGGCCGACGCCGGAAAGCGGGTGCTGCTCCTCGACCAGGAGCCCGAGCAGAACTTGGGCGGTCAAGCGTTCTGGTCGTTGGGCGGTCTGTTCATGGTGGACACCCCGGAGCAGCGACGCATGGGCATCAAGGATTCCGCAGAGCTTGCGTGGCAGGACTGGCTCGGAACCGCGACCTTCGACCGCGGCATCGACGATCCCGCGGGCGAGGATTACTGGGGGCACCAGTGGGCGCGCGCGTACCTCGATTTCGCGGCGGGGGAGAAACGGTCCTGGCTGCACGCGCAGGGTGTGCGGTGGGTTCCCATCGTCGGGTGGGCCGAACGTGGTGGCTACCTCGCCGAGGGGCACGGCAATTCGGTTCCGCGGTTCCATCTGACCTGGGGTACCGGTCCAGGGGTCGTTGCGCCGTTCGAGCGACGCGTACGTGAGGCCGCCGACAAAGGGTTGGTGCGCTTCGGTTTTCGTCACCGCGTCGACGAGTTCATCGTCAGTGCAGGCACAGTCGAGGGAGTCCGCGGCGCACTTCTCGAACCCAGTGCCGCGGAGCGAGGTTCGGGCAGTAGCCGCGTCGAGGTCGGCGAGTTCGAGTTGCGTGCCGGAGCCGTGCTCGTCACGGCGGGCGGCATCGGAGCCAACCACGACCTGGTACGGGAGAACTGGCCGGCGCGGTTGGGAACAGCTCCGCAGTCCCTGATCTCGGGAGTCCCCGAACACGTCGACGGCCGCATGCTCGGCATCACCGAGAAAGTCGGTGGCCGTCTGGTCAACAAAGACCGCATGTGGCATTACACCGAGGGCATCAAGAACTGGAATCCGATCTGGAAGAACCACGGAATCAGAATCATTCCCGGCCCGTCGTCCATGTGGTTCGACGCGCGGGGGCGACGGTTTCCGGTTCCGAACTTTCCGGGATTCGATACTCTCGGAACGTTGAAAGCCATCCAGGACAGTGGATTCGAGTACTCCTGGTTCGTTCTGACGCAGAAGATCATCGAGAAGGAGTTCGCACTCTCGGGATCGGAGCAGAACCCGGATATCACCGGAAAGAACCTCAAGCTCGTTCTCGGCCGGGTGTTGCCCGGTGCCAGCGAACCGGTGGAGGCGTTCAAGAAGAACGGAGAGGATTTCGTCGTCGCCGACACACTCGCCCAACTCGTCCAGGGAATGAACAGGGTCTCCGGCGAAGATCTGATCGACCTCGCCGATCTGAAGCGGCAGATCGAGGCCCGCGACCGCGAGGTCGACAACCCGTTCACCAAGGACCTGCAGATCTCCGCGATCCACAATTCGCGTCGATCGCGCGGAGAGCGCATCGCGCGTACCGCCTCACCGCACAAGATTCTCGATCCCAAATCGGGTCCGTTGATCGCCGTGCGGTTGAACATCATCACGCGAAAAACATTGGGCGGCATTCAAACCGACCTGCAGGGTCGTGTCCTCGACGGCGACGGACAGGCGATAGACGGCTTGTGGGCGGCAGGTGAGATCGCCGGTTTCGGTGGCGGCGGTGTGCACGGGTACCGCTCGTTGGAGGGAACGTTTCTGGGTGGGTGCATCTTCGGCGGTCGGCAGGCCGGACGAGCGCTCGCTGCGCAAGCGTGAGAGTGGCCCGGAGAATCGGTCGTCCCGCGCTGCCGGGTCCGACGGAGATCGCCACCACTGCGTCGGCGAGTCCGCGGTCGCCGGTGACGGTGTCGTTCCTCGGTGTGAGCACGGTGCTCTTCGACGACGGCGAATCGGCGATCCTCACCGACGGCTTCTTCTCGCGACCGTCGCTTCCGAAAACCCTTGCCCTACCGCTGCGGTCGGACATACGGCGCATCGATGCGGCCCTGCGCAGAGCAGGGATCACCACGCTCGACGCTGTGCTGTGCGCACACTCGCACTACGATCACGCACTCGACTCGGCGGCGGTAGCGCTGCGCACCGGTGCCGTTCTGGTCGGCGGTTCCTCGACCGGTTTCATCGGGCAGGGTTCGGATCTCCCGAACGACCGGATCGTCGTCGTCGAGAACGGTGGGACAACGTCGCACGGCAGCTTTGCCGTCACGTTCGTCGAATCGGTTCACTCGTATCCGGATCGAGCGCACGGAACGATAGACCGGCCACTGACCCAACCGGCTCGGGTGCGTGAGTACCGGTGCGGGGAGGCATGGTCGATGCACGTCGAACACGTTCCGAGTGGCCGCACCGCACTCGTGCACAGCAGCGCCGGTTTCCGGTCCGGCATGCTCGACGGTCGCCATGCCGAGGTGGTCTACCTCTCGATAGGACAACTCGGCCGCCGACCGCGCGCGTTCGTCGAGCAGTACTGGCAGGAGACGGTCGCAGCGGTCGGTGCCCGACGCGTGGTACTGACGCACTGGGACAACTTCTTTCGGTCTCTGGACGAACCACTGCAGGCGCTCGCGTACGCCTTCGACAACATGTCTGCCTCCATCGATGTGCTGGACGCCTGCGCGCGACGAGACGGGATCGTCCTCGAACTGCCGACCCTGTGGCGACGCGCGGACCCATGGTCCGACCGAGGCCGAGTGTGATTCGGGACCGTCTCAGTGCAGATCGGTCAGAGATCCTCGAGGGTGATCAGACCGTCCTGCAGCGCCCGGGCCACGAGTGGGGCCTTGGTGGGTGCCGCCCGACCGACGGTGGCATACTTCGCCCGAATTCGAGACAGGTGGGTGTTGACCGTGCCGAGCGCGATGTGCAGAACCGCGCACACTTCCTGTTTGGAGTCGCAGCGCAACCATGCACCGAGGACTGCGATTTCACGCGCGGTGAGCCCGGAATCAGCAAACCTCGGCGCTTCCTGCAGTGGCCGAGGCGTATCGGTGCCCGAGTTCGCAGCGGTCCTGGCTCGCACGGCCGATGCAGTGCGGCGCGGCGCGAATCGCTGCGCCGGGTGGATCGCAGTACCGGTTGCTGCCTGATTTGTCGTGGTCGACGGACCTGTACTCGTCTCTCGCATGCATCGCCCACTGTCCGACTTGGGTGTTTCGAGTATCCGACCACGCGGAAAAACATGAAACAACACCAAGCGGTTCGAGGTGGAAGACCGTATTGGAGAGTGCTGTCGACAAAGCTTTACTTGCTTGTAAAACTGCTACGAGTCGGCCTCGGGCCGGGGTACCTCGAAGGCGAGCAGTGCGACGTCGTCCTGCAGGCCGTCCCCGAAGGACGCCAACAGTGACGTGAGATCGTCGACGATCTTCGGTGCAGTGGTCGCACCCTTTCTCGCAGCGAAGGATTCGAGGCCACCGTCGTCGTCGAAGCGCGTCCGCCCGGGTCCGACGATCGCTTCGGTCAATCCGTCGGTGTAGAACGCCATGACGTCGCCGGGGCGCAGGGTCACCGATGCCGATGCGAAGTGCGGCTCGGCCAACGCTCCGACCAACTGGCCACCTGTGGTGTCGACGAAGTCGACGACGGCGTCGTGCGTGATACGCAGTGCCGGCGGATGTCCGCCGCTGGCGAGGTCCACCACTGCGCCGTCCGGTCCCGGAGTGATGGTGCCGAAAACCACCGTGCAGAAACGTGGGTCGTCTCCGTGGAACTCGTGGTGCAGAACGGTATTGAGGTTGTCGAGCACCGCGATCGGGTTGCGGTCGAACACTGCGGCGGCGCGGAGGGTGTAACGGGTCAGTGAGGTCACGGCGGCGGCGCCCGCGCCCTTACCGCTCACGTCACCGAGGAAGAAACCCCACGTCTGTTTGTCGAGCGGAAACACGTCGTAGAAGTCGCCGCCGACCTCGTCGATGGATGCGGGGTGATAGTGCGCTGCCACGTTCATGCCCGTCGGAGCCGACAGGATCGGCGGCAGCAGAGTGCGTTGCAGCGTCGACGCCAGAATCTGTACCTGGGTTTTCTCCGCCTCGGCCTGCTTGCGTGCTTCTTCCGAGGCCCCCAGTGCGTCCTGCGATCTGTCCAGAGCGGCCTCGGCATCGTCCTGGGCGGCCTCCGCGTTGTGGCGGGCGTCGACCAGATCCTTCTCGCGCACATGGCGTTCGGTTTCGTTGTGCAGCGTCATCGTCACCGTCACGGCCCCCTCGGGCGTGCGCAGACTGTTGGCCAGGATCGACACGGCTATCGCGGCACGTCGATCGGATGCGACGGTCAATTTCGCGTCCGCTCCGACCGGCGAGTCCGATTCCGACGTCGACACGACATCCATCAGAGCCGCCAGGATCGGCTCGAACTCGACCGTGAACAGATCGGTGACCGACATTCCGACGAGCGTCTCGCGGCTGCGCGCGGTGATCCGCGCGGCGGCCGCGTTGGCGTAGAGGATTTGCGAGGTGGCGACGTCGACCGAGAACACGCCGCACGGTGCAGTGTCGAGTAGATCAGCAGCCGTGGCGGACATGGGGACTCCCTTCGGTCATGACGAGCGGGTGGCGGATCTCGATCGGTCGGTTGTCATCGGGTCGGTCCATACAGCAGTGACCATTGTGCCGAAACCGGGTCGGTGGTCGACCATGAGATCGTCGGCCACCGCGGCTGCGAGTTGCAGCCCGTGACTGCGATTGGTCGTCGGATTCGGTGGACGCCACGTCCCGGTGTCGGAGATCGTCACCGTCAGCGCCCGGTGTTCGTAGGCGGCGGTGATCGTCATCGTCCCGGCCTCGGGCGCCGAGTGGTACGCGTGTTCGACCACGTTCGCGAGGGCCTCGTAGACCCCGAGGACGATGTCGTCCACCAGATCGTTCCTCACTCCGAGTTCGACGACCCACTGGTGCAACCGACGCCGGAGGGCTGTCGCCACGGCCGGTTCGGCCGACGCGGTGTGGGTCCAACGACTGGGAGCGAGACTGCTTTCGGTCATCGCGGAAGCCCGACTCGGTGTCGGCCGGTCATCGGTCGACCTCTGCATCGAGCGCAGCCGACCGAACGTGGGCAACCGCGTCGGGCACGGTCGTGAAGGTCGCCATCACCCGATCGATTCCACTGAGCTGGACCGGCCGAACCACGACTCCGTCGACCGCTACCAGCGCCATGCGCGAGGCATCGGGTAGTCGATCGCACACTCGTACCAGCACTGTGATTGCGCTGGAAGAGAGGAAGCTGACGTCCGTGAGGTCCACCACGAGACCACCTCGTGCGGTGTCGGCCGCGGGGAATGCGACGGCCGACAGTTCCGGGATGGTGTCGAGATCGAGTTCGCCTCGAACGGTGAGGACGGTCGTCGCGTCGTGTGCTGCCGCCGCGATCTCGAAGGCTGCTCCGGTCGGCTCGTCTGGCATGTTCTCGACGTTACCTGTTATCCGGTCCGATTCACGATCGAAACGTGTCGGCGAACAGGCCGCCTGCACCCAGTACCTCCAGGACCATGCGCACCGACCGTGCGGGTGCGAGTACGTCGATCTTACCGGGATGAACGTAGGTGGCGTCGATGATCGCGTTGGCCACGCCGGAGTACATGAACGACACCTCCGACAGATCGACCGAGACCTGATCGGACGCGTAGGCCAACCGGTCGAGACTGTGGACGAATTCGGCTCGAGTCGACATGTCCAGTTCGCCGAAGGCGCGCAGAGTGTTGTGGCCGTTCGAGCCCATGACAGTTTCGAGTCGGAATACGCCCTCGTCATCGCGAATGGAGCGTTCCATGGTTGCGGTGCTTTTCAACATGCTTACCTCTTCCCCGAAGCGATTGTTCCCGGCGGGTGCCCCTCCGGTCACGAAACGCTGAGTTGTTGTGGGTTCAACAATGTCAGCGTCCGATTTCGGAAGACTCCGGCGAAGGTCTCGAACCGGTAACGAAAGATCTCTCTTCGATAACGGCGTTCACCGGGTCAACATGTCGATGAGTGAACCGGTGACTTTCTTCTTCACCCAGCCGGTGACACCTCGCTGGCCGAGCGCTGCCCGGGCGGCATTGAGCCCGGCTGCTCCGTGCACTCCGCCACCGGGGTGCGCCGATGCCGAGCCCAGGAACAGACCCTCCACCGGCGTCTCCGACCGACCCAGACCCGGTGTCGGTCGAAATATCAACTGCTGCTGCAGCTGTGCGGTTCCGCCGTTCACCGCACCGCCGTGCAGATTCGCGTCGGCACCGTACAGATCGCTCGGTCGCTGTACGACCCGCCCGACGACCGAATCGAGGAACCCCGGTGCGTGGGCGTCGAGGACTTCGTCCACCCGATCAGCCACGGTGTCGGCGGCCGCGTCGTCGACGACGCCTCTCGGCAGATGCGTGTAGGCCCAAGCGCTTTCGGTGCCCTCCGGTGATCTGCTCCGATCGGCAGTGGTCATCTGACCGAACAGCATGAACGGACTCGCGGGAAGGACTCCGGTCGTGAGATCGGCTGCCCAATGCACGAGACCGTTGTCGTCCGCACCGAGATGAACGGTGCCGGCATCGGCCAGAGACGGTGAATTCCAAGGGATTCTACGATCGAGCGCGTAGTTGACCTTGACCACAGGGGTGTCCCACTCGAAGGTGCGCAGGTCGTCGTGCACACGGCGCGGCACGGCGTCGTACGGAAGCAGCGAACCGTAGAGCGCCGGTGCGGACACGTCGGCCACGATCGCTCGGCGCGCCCGAAACGTGTCTCCGGCGGCGGTGTGCACCGCCCGAGCTCGACCGCCGCGCACCTCGATGTGCTCGACCGCCTGACCGCACTCCAGCACCGCACCCGATGCGGCGCCACGCCGAATCAACGCGGACGTCAGCGCAGAGGATCCGCCGACGGGGGTAGGAAACCCGACGTCCTGGGCCAGCATCGTGAGCAGCCAGCCCATCATCCCGCTCACGGGGGCGTCGGTCGGGACGTCACCGTGCATGGCGTTGCCCAGCAGGAGGCAGCGAGCGGCCTCGCTGTGGAAGAGTTCGTGAGCCATCACGCGGGCGGGAAGGGCGGCGAATCGTGCGAAGCGCAGCGTCTCGGGTACGCCCAAGGCGTGGACGAGGCGGGCCGCGGGGACGACGGGTGGAAACGGTCCGAACAGCGAGTTCATGAAGGGCTCGCGAATGCGCTCCCACTGCTCGAAGAGTCGCAACCAGGTGCGGCCGTCCCGCGCGTCGTGTTCCGACAGCCGCGCGGCGGTGGTCTCGACATCGTGGTGGACGACCGGAGCGTCGGTGTCGTGCGGCGACCGCGCATGGCCGTACACCGCGGGGGAGTGCGACCACTGCAGCCCGTGGCTTTCCAACTCGAGTGCCTTCATGGCAGGCGAGGCGAGCGCCAGCGGGTAGAACGCGCTGAAGAGGTCGCTGGTGAAACCGGGAACGAGCTCGGCGCTGCGCACAGCGCCGCCGGGATGTTCGGCGGCCTCGAGGACCACGACGTCCCAGCCGGCGTCTGCCATCGCTGCCGCCGCGACCAAGCCGTTGTGGCCACTGCCGATCACGATCGCGTCTACTTCGGTCGTGGTCATCGGGATGTACTCCTCTGCTCGGTCTTGGTCCTGCCGGTCAGAACGGTACCGACGAAGTACAGCGCTACGCCTACCGCAATAAGCAGTCCGGCGCGGAGCCACGTTGCTCCCGACTGCTGGGTCAGCAGTACGGCACAGGTGATCAGCGCCAGGACGGGAAGTGCTGTGGGCGTTCGGAAATGGTCGGTCTCTGCCCGATCTCGGCGTAGTACGAGCACGGCGACGTTGGTGCTGACGAAGACGAACAGCAGCAGGAGCACCACGGTTTCGGCCAGTGCCGCAACAGAACCGGTGGTGGCCAGGACCATCGCGACAGCTGTGGTGGCGACGATGGCAGTCCACGGTGTCTTGCGACCCGGCAGAACCTCGGCGAGCAATCCGGGGAGCAGACCGTCGCGCGCCATCCCGAACGTCAGCCGCGATGCCATGATCATCGTCAGCAACGCGCCGTTGGCGACAGCGACGAGTGCGATCAGACCGAAAACCGACGGCGGAATGCCGGCATCCGCTGCAGCGACGACCTCGAGCAGTGGACCGGTGGACTGCGACAGTGTGTCGGCAGGTACGACCGTCGACACAGCAAGCCCGACGAGCACGTACACCACACCGGCCACGGTGACGGCACCGAGGAGGGCTCGTGGGTAGACCCGGCGCACGTCCTCGACTTCCTCGGCGATGTTCGCGGACGTCTCGAAACCCACGAACGAATAGAAGGCCAGCAGAGCCGCGCCGAGAACCGCCAAGGTCGGTGTCGTCTCGTCGGTGAATTCGAGGACGCGAGAGGGCACACCGTCGCCGCGGCTCAACACCAGTCCGGCAAGGGCGATGACGACGACCAGCCCGGACACCTCGACCACCGTCATCACGAGATTGGCGCGGAGAGACTCGGTGATACCGCGCGCGTTGAGCAACCCGATCAACAGCAGGAAGACCACTGCAGCGGGTACGGCAGGCACGTCGAGGAACACGCCCAGATAGTCACCCGAAAAGGCGAGTGCCAGCCCGGCCGCACTGGTGACACCCGCGGCGAGCATCGAGAATCCGACGAGGAACGACACCATCGGTTTGCCGTACGCCTGTTGCGCGAAGACCGCCGCGCCGCCCGCCCTCGGATATTTGGTGACCAACTCTGCGTACGACGCCGCGGTCAGCAGCGCCATCAGCAGCGCGACGAGCATGGGGAGCCAGATCGCTCCGCCGACCTCACCCGCGATCTCACCGACGAGAGCATAGATTCCGGCACCGAGCACATCGCCGAGAATGAACACGAACAGCAGTTTTCCCGAAACTGCTTGTCGCAGTGGGGTCTTGGTCACGGTGCAGTGGACCGCTCGGCCAGGAGTGCAAGCCTGCGCAGCGCCTCGGCGTTGCGTGGATGCGCCAGAAGATGTTGGACCCGGTCCGGGACCAGATCGAAGGGTGCCGTGATTGCGTGCTCGATGATTTCGATGCGGCAGCCCGAGGCGAGAGGATGCAGTCGCACTGTTATCGAGGCCTTTCCGAACGGCAGTGCACGGGCTTCGAGCACAAGTTCTCGACCGGCATGGAGTCCCACCGACCGCGTGACGTCACTGAGTACCGCAGGCCACGCACCCACCGAGTGATGAATGGAGCTGCCGACTGCGGGCCAGTTGCCGTCGACAGCGCGGATGCGGGACGCGCCGACGACCCAGGTCGCATAGCTCCATCCGTTCGCCAGGACGTCCCAGACGTCCTCGCAGGTGGCTGACGTATTTCTGCTGGTGGGCACGATTCGGCCTCCGAAACTCTCGTCGTTGTGCGTGATTGCACGATCTCCGATCGTGCTCCGCTACTCCTGGGCTCGAAGTCGATGTACTGCGCGGTGTCGTCGGTTGCTCGATGAGACGCACCGACTTCGACGTATGCCCCGAAACCTCCGGACCCAATCCCGTGGCGACCACTCGCGTCGGTGCCGATCTGCGATTGTCATACTGAGGCCATGTCGACAATCGCCTATGTCATCGCTGGTTCGGAAGCCACCGGCGGAGCCGGTCTGCAAGCAGATCTCAAGACATTCGAGCGGCTCGGGGTCTACGGAGTCGGCACGATCACGTGCATCGTCTCGTTCGATCCGAAGGCGGGCTGGGGGCACCGATTCGTGCCCATCGACAGCACGGTCATCGCCGATCAGATCGAAGTGGCCACTGCCGCACACGATCTCGATGTCGTCAAGATCGGCATGCTCGGCACCCCCGTCACCGTGGACACGGTAGCGGCGTCGCTGCGCCTGCAGCCGTGGCGGCACGTGGTCGTCGATCCGGTCCTGATCTGCAAGGGCCAGGAGCCGGGTGCCGCACTCGACACCGACAATGCCCTGCGGCGCGAGATCCTTCCGTTGGCCACCGTGATCACCCCCAATCTGTTCGAGGCGCAGACCTTGTCCGGAATGGACGCCATCGACACCGTCGACGATCTGGGTGAAGCCGCCAAGAGAATCGCCGACCTCGGGCCTCGTTTCGTGGTGGTCAAGGGTGGCACAGGTCTGCCCGGCGACGAGGCCGTCGACGTCGTCTACGACGGGTCCGAACTGACCGTGCTGCGCGCCCCCAAGGTGGGCGAAGAGCGCGTGTCGGGTGCCGGCTGCGTGTTCGCCGCAGCCATCACCGCGGAGCTCGCGAAAGGCGCAGACGTGCTCGACGCCGTCGCGACGGCCAAGGATTTCGCGCACGTCGGCATCGTCGGACGACTCGCGAGCCGCGCCCCGTTCGCGGCAGTGAGTTGGCACGACTGACCATCCGATCCGATCTCAGGTTTACCGCCGGTCACAAGCGGGCAGCCGACGCGGACGGCTCGTCTCGAACGGGACGAACGGTTCGTATCCGGAGAGGATCCACATGGCAGACGAGAACACGAGCGAAGCCGACGCCGGGGCAACCGACGACGACCGGACGACGCGCGGGCATGCGGGTGAGGCAATCGTCGACACACGCAACTGGCCCGGGTACATCTGTATCGGAGTGGCGTTGGTGAGTCTCGGTCTCACTCTCACCGCGGCAGGTTACGGATTCACCGGGTGGGTGTGGATCGGGGCCATTGCCGCGCCGGTGCTACTCGTCTCCGGGATTGCCCTG
Organism: Rhodococcus sp. 14-1411-2a; assembly: GCF_002259485.1. GTDB lineage: Bacteria > Actinomycetota > Actinomycetes > Mycobacteriales > Mycobacteriaceae > Rhodococcoides. Next base: position 4,961 of record NZ_NPGA01000007.1, on the reverse strand, counting down.
GTCCTTCTGGAGCGCAAGCGTGTCAAGGCCAAGGAAGGCAAATCCCTCACCGACCCGGCGGGTCATTGACCGTTTGCCATGCCGGCCGGCGCTGCTGGTCGACGCACCCGTGGACCGGCCTAACGGAGGGCGTGCTCGGAGTTCCTGGCCTTCTTGCCCTGCGACTTTTCGGCTCGCCTCTGCGCGAATCTGCCGGCCGATTTCAGGCCTCTGGACACGAAGTTGTCCTTTCCTGTTCGCTTTTCGAGGCTCTGACCGGCGAAGGCCAGCAGTCGGGCCAGGATGGGTAGACCGATCGCGACGACGAGGTAGCGGTACAGGTACTTACGGGCAAGCAGGGGGATCATCGGACTGCGCGTCGAACCTTGAGCGCTGCGGTCGCGGTCAGCGTGATGACGGCACCGACGACGGCTGCACCGAGCAGAGAGACACCCTGGCCGAGGTCGAAGTTCCAACCCAGGAAGTTGATCGTGGTGTGCACGGTGTTCTGGAGCACGAAGATCACCAGCGCTGCGACCAGGACGAGCGTGATCAGGAGGGCGAACTTCGAGGCGAATCCGCCGCGTCGCTTGGGGGCCTTGGTCGTGTCTGTCGATGTGGTCATGAGGGGAATCCGTTCTCTGGTGTGAGGAAAAGTGGGAGTGAAAAGCAAGTGCCGCCGATCATCGAGATCGGCGGCACTCGATGTGATGGAGGGTGGTTACTTGAAGGTGTCCTTGATGTTCTCGCCGACCTTCTTCACGCCTGCCGAACCCTGGTCCTTCTTGCCCTCGGCCTCGAGGTCCTTGTTGTCGGTGGCGTCGCCCACAACCTCCTTGGCCTTGCCGATGGCGTCTTCTGCAGCGTTCTTGGCCTTGTCGATGAAGCTCATGGTGTTGCCCTTTCAGGTGGCTGTGATTGTTGGTAACGGATACTTAGTCGGTTTCCGCCTCCGAAAACAAACGCCGCTGTGATGTAGCTCATATCACTGCGGTGTTCGCTCGGAACATCAGGTGAGGGAGACCAGCTCGGTGATGTCGTCCTGAGGCAGCTCGCCGTCGACCACGGCGGTCACGACCGAACTGTTCAGGGTGATCGCACCCTTGTGGTTGTCCAGGAATGCGGTGTCGGCAGCATCGCGGCCGACCGAGATTCGTACCAGCGTCGAGCGCGGGGCGAGGCAGGTGGCATCGACAACACGCCACTGGCCGCCCACGAACGCCTCGGCGACGGCATGGAAGTCCATCGGATCGCAGCCGGGTGCGTACACCGCCACCAGCCGAGCCGGAACGTTGACCGCACGCAGCATGGCGACCACGAGGTGCGAGTAGTCCCGGCAGACACCCTGTCCGGCGAGCAGTGTGTCGACGGCTCCGTCGATCGGATCGCTGCTTCCCGGAACGTAATTCAGACGTGCGCCCACCCATGCGGAGATCTTCGCCAGCAGTTCCTCGGAGTCCGCGTAGTCGCCGAATTCGGTCGCGGCGAACCCGTAGAACTTGTCTGCTTCGGCGTATCGGCTCGGCCGGAGGTAGAGCGACATGTCGTAGTCGGTGACCGGAGCCGGGGTGGTGTTGCCCAGAATGGTGGCGTCGTACGAGACCTGCAGATTGCCGACGTCGGCAGGCATGACGTGGATCCGGTTGCCGTGCGGTCCGCTCACTTCCTTGGCCTCGATGGGGTTACCGTCGAGGACGAAGGACAGTGACTCGGTGACCGTCGTACCTGGGTGCGGTGCGACTGCGATCTGGAATTCGAGCGTGGTGGCTGCGGTGATGTCTACATCGAGGCGCGCGGATACGTCGCGTTTGAGCATGGGAACTCCTGGCAGGTGGGGTGGGTGAACCTGCTGCCAGTACCCACGTTCACCGAAGCCAAACGCCGCTGCTCAGCAGGTGATCAACGCCACCCAAGGGCGGGAGCGACGTCGCGCAGCAGTGTCTCGAGCACGTGAGCGCAGTAATCGACGCCCAGTTGGTTGGGGACGGTGAGCAGCAGAGTGTCTGCGGCAGCGATCGCTTCGTCGGTGGCCAGTTCCTCGATCAGCCGGTCGGGCTCGCCCGCGTAGGTCTTGCCGAACCGTGCTTTGCCGCCGTCGAGGTAGCCGACTTGGTCTTCGCCGGTGCCCTCTCGGCCGAAGTAGGCCCGATCGAGATCGCTGACGATCGGAAAGATGCTGCGGCTCACGGACGTTCGCGGCGCGAAATCGTGGCCGGCATCGCTCCACGTCTTGTGGAAACGTTCGATCTGTTCGGCCTGCAGTTGATGGAACGGCACACCGGTGTCTTCGCTCAGCAGTGTCGAGCTCATCAGGTTCATACCCTGGCGCGCGGTCCACTCGGCGGTCTCGCGAGTTCCGGCACCCCACCAGATGCGCTGACGCAAACCGGGAGAGTGTGGTTCGAGGCGCAGCAGGCCGGGTGGGTTGGGGAACATCGGCCGTGGATTCGGCTCCGCGAAGCCCCTGCCCTCGAGAAGATCGAGGTAGATGCGGGTGTGCTCACGCGCCATATCGGCATGATCCGAGCCGTCGGCGGGTGCGTAGCCGAAGTAGCGGTAACCCTCGATGACCTGCTCGGGCGATCCTCGACTGATGCCGAGTTGCAGCCGTCCGCCGGAGATGAGGTCGGCAGAGCCCGAGTCCTCGGCCATGTAGAACGGGTTCTCGTAGCGCATGTCGATGACGCCGGTGCCGATCTCGATGGTGCTCGTCTTGGCGCCGACGGCAGCGAGCAGAGGGAACGGCGACGCGAGTTGGTTGGCGAAGTGATGGACGCGGTAGTACGCGCCGTCGGCACCGAGTTCTTCGGCTGCGACCGCGAGGTCGATGGACTGCAGCAGCACGTCCGACGCGGACCTCGTCTGCGACTGTGGGGATGCCGACCAATGTCCGAAGGACAAGAATCCGATCTTCTTCATCACGCGCTCTTTCGTTGAAGGATCAACTAAGTTCACTGTACTGCAGCGTGTGTCGAGGTGGATTCATTCCCGGCTCCGGCTAGGCACCGATTCCGGCGGTCAAGAGCTTCGCCAATTCGAGATAGGCGTCGCCGTCGCTCAACCCCGTCAGGCGAAACACCTCACGCGTCTGGATGCGCACCATGACCGAGGAGGCGACATCGCCGACGAATGCGGCGTGCACGTCTCGTACTTCACCGCTGGCCACGCCCTCGCTGATCAACTCCTGAACACGCCGAGCGGCGATCGCGGTATTGCGCTCGTACACCGAACGGGCGGATTCGAGAGACGCCAGATCGGTCATGAACTGCTCGGACGCCGATTCCAGGGCTGCGCCGACGGCGGTGAGATATGTGGTGATGCGATTGCGGGTGCCGTCCACCTCGGCGACCGCGTTCTCGACCTGGGTGGTCATGGACTTGAAGTAGTGCACTGTGGCACCGCCGACGAGTTGATCCTTGCTCGACGCCAGTGTGTACAGCGTGGACTTGGAGCATCGGAGGCGGGCAGCGATGGTGTCGAGCGTCAGGTGGGCGAAGCCCTCTGCCAGAAACAGGCTCACGAGCTGGTCGAAGAGCTCGGAACGGCGTGCCGTGGCATGCGAGGTCACGGGTGCGTTCACATCAGGGATGGTACTGCATCGCCTTGTGCAGTACTGTGCATCAGTACTGCGGATCATCCGGCAGTACTGATCCGAACTTCCCGGAGGTTTTTCACGTGCCCGTCGATCGTCTGTTGCCCACTGCCGAAGCGCGCGACCTCATCGCGCTGACCCGCGACGTGGCAGACAAGGTGCTCGACCCGATCGTCGACGATCACGAGCGGCGTGAGGCGTACCCGGACCATGTGTTCGCCACCCTGGGGGAGGCAGGACTGCTGAGCCTGCCGTACGCGGAGGAATGGGGCGGTGGTGGCCAACCGTACGAGGTCTACCTCCAGGTCCTCGAAGAACTGGCGTCGCGCTGGGCGGCAGTGGCCGTTGCAGTGAGCGTGCACGGTCTGGCCTGCTATCCCGTGATGGCCTTCGGTACCGACCGACAGAAAGCCGACAAGCTTCCCGACATGCTCGGCGGGGCTCAGATCGGTGCCTACTCGTTGTCCGAGGCGCAGGCCGGTTCGGACGCTGCCGCACTCAGTTGCAAGGCCACCCCGACCGAGGGCGGCTACACGGTGAACGGTTCGAAGGCGTGGATCACGCACGGTGGAGTGGCGGACTTCTACAACCTGTTCGCCCGAACAGGTGAAGGATCCAAGGGAATCTCGTGCTTCCTCGTTCCGGACGGAACCGACGGCCTGAGCTTCGGTAGGCCCGAGGAGAAGATGGGGCTGCACGCCGTCCCGACGACCTCGGCGCACTACGACAACGTGCACGTCCCCACCGAGTGGCGAATCGGTGCGGAGGGGCAGGGGCTGCAGATCGCCTTCAGCGCGCTCGACGCCGGACGGCTCGGAATCGCCGCTGTAGCAGTGGGAATCGCCCAGGCGGCACTCGACGACGCGGTGAAGTACGCCCAGGAGCGTACGGCGTTCGGCAAGAAGATCATCGACCACCAGGGCCTCGGTTTCGTATTGGCGGACATGGCGGCCGCAGTGGACTCCGCTCGCGCCACCTACCTCGACGCCGCCCGTCGGCGTGACGCCGGACTTCCTTACTCGCGCAACGCTTCCGTGGCAAAGTTGATCGCCACCGATGCGGCCATGAAGGTGACCACCGACGCGGTACAGGTCTTCGGCGGCTACGGCTACACCCGCGACTTCCGCGTCGAGCGATACATGCGCGACGCCAAGATCACCCAGATCTTCGAGGGCACCAACCAAATTCAGCGTCTGGTGATCGCCCGATCGCTCGCAACCAGCTGACATCAGAACCCATTCGACACGCCCGAACAGCAACCGTAGGGGACACCTTCATGACCACGACCGAACCCGATATCCATACCACTGCGGGTAAATTGGCCGATCTTCGTAAACGTCTCGCGGTTGCGGAGATTCCGTCCGGTGAGGCAGCGGTGGACAAGGTCCAC
>NZ_NPGA01000026.1 GCF_002259485.1 Rhodococcus sp. 14-1411-2a | reverse complement strand
AACGGCAAGTTGGATCGGCGGGCGTTGCCGGATCCGGTGTTCGAGGCTCGGGAGTATCGTGCGCCGTCGACTCCGGTGGAGGAGTTGGTGGCGGGGGTGTTCGCCGAGGTGTTGGGTGTGCCTCGGGTGGGTCTGGATGATGATTTCTTTGCGTTGGGTGGTAATTCGTTGGTCGCGACGCAGGTGGTGTCGCGGTTGGGTGTGGCGTTGGATGCGTCGGTGTCGGTGCGGGTGTTGTTCGAGTCGTCGTCGGTGGGTGCGTTGTCGGCTGTGTTGGAGTCGCAGGTGGGCAGTGGGGGTCGGGTTGCGTTGGTTGCGGGTCCGCGCCCGGAGCGGATTCCGTTGTCGCTTGCGCAGCAGCGTTTTTGGTTCTTGAATCAGTTCGACACGTCGTCCGCGGTGGACAACATCCCGCTGGTCGTCAGACTGTTGGGCGATCTCGATGTGGAGGCGTTGAGGGCTGCGGTTGCCGATGTGGTGGAGCGTCACGAAGCTCTGCGCACGATGTACCCGGCGTACGAGGGTGTGCCCTATCAGGAGATCGTGGCGGGGGATGGTGCGGTTCCGGTGATCGAGTTGCTCGATGTGGATCCGGCGTCGTTGCAGGAGAACGTTGTTCGCTTCATGATGCGTGGTTTCGATGTTGCGGCCGAGATTCCGTTGGCGGGGCGGGTGTTCAGGCTCGGTGAGCAGGACTTCGTGTTGGCGTTCGTGGTGCATCATATTTCGGCGGACGGTGCGTCGATGGGTCCGTTGGCGCGAGATGTGATGGTGGCGTACGAGTCTCGTTCGCAGGATCGGGTGCCGCAGTGGCGTCCGCTGGAGGTGCAGTATGCGGATTTCGCGCTGTGGCAGCGTGC
>NZ_NPGA01000019.1 GCF_002259485.1 Rhodococcus sp. 14-1411-2a | reverse complement strand
CCGCTCGTGTACCCCGAAAGGCCTTACCGCTCGACTTGCATGTGTTAAGCACGCCGCCAGCGTTCGTCCTGAGCCAGGATCAAACTCTCCGTAAAAGACTCTCGATCAACAGTCGAAACTGCAAATCAGTCATAAACATAAAGAGTCAAATCACTAGCAAAAAAAAACTCAACTAGCAAAACAGACAAAACCTTCTCACCTCAGACGGGAAGAATGAAGCAAGAAGATGTCACACCCACACCCCAAAAGGCATGAGCGCCAAAAACATTCGGCACTGACATTCATCGACACACTGTTGAGTTCTCAAAGAACACGCGCACACCGTTCACATTCGAGCTGAAGCTCGTGGATGTCCGGGGCAACCGTTCCAGCTTAGATCAGATGATCGAGCGCAGTCAAACTGGCTTCTCATCCGTGAAGAAGTCGAACCTTTCGGCTTTGACATCTTCATGGTGTCGTAAGCGAACTCCGCGTTGCTCAGGCCTTGCGGTCTGGGCTGGCGTCCGTGTCGCTCTGACCTGCACAAAGTTACGCCCCGGATAACAACGCGTCAAATCCCCAGGTCGTTCACACGTGATTCGCGTGAACGGCCTGGTCGCAACCGGTCACTTACCCACCTGACGGGCGTCGTAACCAAATTACATGGATGTGACTCCGCCCACTGACAACAATCGAAGATTCAGCCGGCGATTCGGGCTCCTGCGAAGTTGCGCTTTCCGCGTCGGACCACCAACCACCGGCCGTGCAGGAGATCGTCCGCACCGGGCGTCCATTCTTCGTCGGAAATCTTGACGTTGTTGACCGATGCGCCGCCCTCCTTGACTGCGCGTCGGGCAGCGCCCTTGCTCTCGCTCAACCCCGTAGCGACGAGCAGATCGACGATGGTGTTCGGTGCACCGGCCTCGATGTCGGCCACAGACGCTTCCTGTAGCGCGGCGGCGAGCGTCTTCTCGTCGAGTTCGGTCAGTTCGGCCCGCCCGAAGAGCGCCTGGCTGGCCAGTTCGACCGAGCGAGTCGCGGCTTCGCCGTGGACGAGCGTGGTCATCTCGGCGGCCAGGCGCTTCTGCGCCTCACGCGCGTGCGGACGCTCGGTGGTCGCCGTCTCGAGTTCTGCCAACTCGTCCTTCGACAGGAAGGTGAACCAGCGCAGGTACTTCACCACGTCTGCGTCACCGGTGTTCACGAAGTACTGGTACCAGGCGTACGGGCTCGTCATCTCCGGGTCGAGCCACAGGCTGCCGCCTCCGGTGGATTTGCCGAATTTCTTGCCGTCGGCGGAGGTGACCAACGGAACCGTCATGGCGTGCACCGACTCGGCGTCCTGGCGCCGGTTCAGCTCCACCCCGGCGATGATGTTTCCCCACTGGTCGGAGCCGCCGATCTGAAGACTGCAGCCGTATTGCCTGCGGAGCTGCACGTAGTCGTTCGCCTGCAACAGCATGTAGCTGAACTCGGTGTACGACATTCCGTCGCTCTCGAGCCTGTTCTTCACCGTCTCGCGAGCAAGCATGACGTTGATCGAGAAGTGCTTACCGATGTCGCGAAGGAAATCGATCGCGGAAAGCTCCCCCGTCCAGGACAGATTGTTCACCACCACTGCGCCCGTCGGGCTCTCGTCCAGGTCGACGAACCGTTCGAGCTGACCACGGATACGCGAGGCCCACTCGGTGACGACCTCGGGGGAATTCATGGTGCGCTCCCCTACATCGCGAGGGTCACCGATGAGTCCCGTCGCCCCACCGGCGAGGATGATCGGGCGATGGCCGGCCCGCTGGAAACGCTTGAGCGCCAGCAACGGCACGAGGTGCCCTGCGTGCAGCGAGGGACCTGTCGGATCGAAACCGGAGTACAGCGTGATCGGGCCCTCGGACGTAGCCTTCTTCAGCGCGTCCACATCGGTGGACTGTGCGATCAATCCACGCCAGGTCATTTCGTCGATGATGTTCTCACTCACGACGTCGATCCTCCCGCATGGACGCATCCAGGCGTCGGTCAGGCCTCCGAGCCACCGGGAGCGGCGGCGCGGGGACTGCGTTTGTAGCTCGACACCGCCTGCGACCCGATCACCCAGAAGCGCCACGGACGATCGGCTTCCGAACTCACCCCTACCCGTGGGCCGGATGCAACCGCCTTCTCGTTCAACGGGCGCTCGGGTAGTTCGAGGGTGACGGCCGACGACGCGTCGAACACGTCCGATCCGTTGTCTCCCAGCGAGACGCCAAGGGCCCGACCGAGATTTCCGGGCCCGCGGGCCCAACCGGCCTCGACCGGTGCGGACCGTGGACCGCGGCCGGCGCGCCTGGTCTCGACGATGTGGTGACCGGCCACCACTTCACCCGCTCGAAGCAACACCGCAGCGGCCGTACCGTCCGGGCCGCAGCTCACGTTCACACAAAGATGCATGCCGTAGCTCAGGTAGACGTACAGACGCCCCGCAGGACCGAACATCACCTCGTTGCGAGGGGTCGGGCCCCGGAAGGAATGCGCCGCCGGATCCGGCCATGGACCATCGAGCGGACCACCGTAGGCCTCGACTTCCACGATGCGCACCGACACGTCGCCCACGGTGACGGTTCCGCCGAGGATGCGTCGGGCTGCGGCGTCGGGTTCCCCGATCTCCAAGTCAGCGACATTCATCGATCCCATGATGCTTCGCCCTTGACCACCGAGCGCCGACGGGGCTATGACTTCGACATCCGACAAGTCTGGAGGCCGCTATGGCGTTCACCGGTGAACACGCCGTCGAGATCACAGGGCTGACGGTTCGCCGCGGCAAACGAAAGGTGCTGAGCAATCTGTCCCTGACAATCCCCCGTGGTGTCATCACCGGACTACTCGGTCCATCGGGCTGCGGTAAGACGACTCTGATGCGATCGATCGTCGGCACTCAGATCGTCAGCAGCGGAACCGTGACGGTACTCGGATCGCCGGCCGGCTCGGCACCGTTGCGCCGCACAGTCGGGTACGTGACCCAGGCACCTAGCGTCTACCGAGATCTCACCGTTCGCGAGAACGTGCAGTACTTCGGGTCGCTGTACGGTCGCCGGCGCGCGGACGTGGCATCCGCCATCGCATCGGTCGGGCTGGCCGACCACACGTCGTCACGGGCGGGCGAACTCTCCGGCGGCCAACTGGGGCGGGTCTCCCTGGCCAGCGCGCTGGTTGCCGAACCCGAGCTGATCGTCCTCGACGAACCGACGGTCGGCTTGGATCCCGTGCTGCGCTCGGAGCTGTGGTCGCGTTTCGCCGATATCGCGGCAAGCGGCACAACGGTGCTGGTCTCGAGCCACGTGATGGAAGAGGCGGAGCACTGCAGCCGTCTCGTTCTGATGCGCGACGGCACCGTTCTCGCCCACTCGAGCCCGGACGCGCTACTCGCGCGCACGAACGAAACGACCCTCGATCGCGCATTCCTGTCCCTCATCAGATCCACCGAGGAGACATCGTGAACGCGCGGATCTACGCAGCCGGCACGGGCCGCATACTGCGACAGCTACGAGCAGACCATCGATCGGTGGCGATGGTACTGCTCGTTCCGTCCCTGCTGATGGTGTTGCTGTATTACCTGTACCGAGACGTGCCGACCCCGCCTGATCAGCAGCCGTTGTTCGATCGGATCGCCATCACGATGCTCGGCATCCTGCCGTTCGTCGTCATGTTCCTGATCACGTCGATCTCGATGCAGCGTGAACGATCCTCGGGAACGCTCGAACGCCTGCTGACGACTCCGATGTCCAAACTGGATCTGCTCGCGAGCTACGGGTCCGCGTTCTCGCTGGCCGCCATCGGACAGGCGGTACTCGCATGCACCGTCGCGTTCGGATTTCTCGGGCTCGACATCGAGGGCTCGGTAGGGTGGGTACTGGTGATCGCAGTCCTGGGAGCGATGCTCGGGGTCGCCATCGGACTGCTGTGCAGCGCATTCGCTCGCACCGAGTTCCAAGCCGTCCAGTTCATGCCGGTGGTCGTGATTCCACAGCTGTTTCTGTGCGGACTCCTGGTGCCGCGCGACCAGATGCCGAACTGGCTGAGCACGATCAGCGATGTCCTGCCGCTGAGCTACCTGGTCGACGCGCTCCAGGAGGTATCCAGGTACCCCGGAGTCACCGGGCGCATGTGGACCGACATCGCCGTGGTCACGGCGTTCACCGTCGCTGCGCTGAGCGGAGCCGCCGCGACATTGCGTCGACGAACGCAGTAGTCGACGAACCCAGTAGTCGACGAACCCGGCGCGCGGCCGAGAGTTCTAGGACGTGGCGCGAGCCAGGATCGACTCGTGCTCGGCGTCGTCGACATCGCGGGCGTCGTCGGCGAGCAACACCGGGATGCCGTTCTCGATCGGATATGCACGCCGCAGTCGCGGGTTGTAGAGCAGTTCCCCTTCGATCAACAGCAGCGGGCCCTTGTCCACCGGGCACGCGAGTATGGAAAGCAGTGTCGAATCGATTGCCACAGGTGTCCTTTGCTCTGCTCCGGTCGAACCGGAGTGGTGTACTCGCTTACGCTACCGAACCCGTATTCTTCCGTGCCGACTCGTTCCTACGACGATTTTTCGGCCGCGGCCTCACGCCCGACGAACCGTTCGGCCACAACAGCTTTCGTCAATCGACGGTAGCTGTTCGACTCGGAGTCGTAGAACCACGAACGTGCACTCGGCGTCGGAATGCCGACCTTCTTCAACGCCGTCGCGGTCGGTCGGTACGCGCGTCCCACCGGAATCTCGGGCACCACGTGCACGATCGCCGGACGCTCGGCCGGGAGCAGCACTCCGAGTGCGTCCGTCAATGCACGAGCGGTGATCACCGCCTCCGGTTGCAGCGAGATGGCGCAGACGGCGACCTCGGTGGCCGACGCCTCGACGCGCACCGATCGTGGCCGATCGGATGTCACCCGCACTCCGTAGACCACGGCCGAATCGACCTGATCCAGGTCACCTACCGCATCGACGATCGGCTGGGTGTACACGGGACCGCACGCCGAGCGCACCACGGTGTCCTTACGGTCGACGAGCCAGTAATCGCCGTCGGAATCGCGGCGGAAGAGGTTCTCGGTGGGGATCCAGGCGTCTGTGGGCTCGAAGACTCCACGCATGACATGGCTGGTCGCTTCGCCGTCCCCGCTCGGTCGGCCGAGGAGCAGCCCGATCTCGTCGTCACGGCACTGCCGAACGAAACCGTCGTCGTCCTCTTCGAGGCGGCCGGTGATGGGGTCGTAGGCCGCCAACGCAACCCGTGCACTGCCCGGCAGCGGACGGCCTTTGGAGCCGATCTTCGAGCCGGCCACATTGGCCAGGATGACGTCGTTCTCGGTGGATGCGTAGAACTCGAGCACCCGAGCCGGGCTGAACCGCGCCAGCGTGCGACGCCACAGCCCCACCGGCATACCGGAGCCGATGAACAGGCGCACCGGGTGGCCGGAGTCGACCGGGAACCGGCCATCGTCGAGGATCTGCCGCATCATCGTCCAGGTGTAGCTCACGACGGTGACGCCGTAGCGATACACCTCTTCGCTGAACCGCTCGGGCTCGAGACCACGGGAAAGTGCGATGCGTGACCCGCCCGCAAGCGCACCACCGATCGTGACAAGAATCCCGGCCGAATGATGGAGCGGGGCAAGGCAATAGACAGTATCACCGGGTCCGAGCGCGGCCGTCGTCGCGGTACCGAACGCCGACAACGCCCAGCGATGATTGGTGATGTATCGCGGTTCGAGACCGCGATCTGTGGTCGTGAACAGGATCATCGCCAGTTCGCGGGCACGACCGGGATCCGGCTCGTACCACTGAGGCAGACGCACCGCGTCGGGATCGATGGCCTCGAGATCGACCACCTCGTAGCCGGACGGGATGTCGAGGCGCCGAGTCTCACCGCCGCCGAGCACCAGGACGTTCGGCGCCACCGGGACCGCCGCCGCAGCGTTCTCCGGATCGGCGATCACCGTGTCGACGTCGACGGTTCGCAGGGCTGCGGTCAGGTCGCTGCCCGGCTGCAGCAGAACAGGTACGGCCCCGATCCGCGAGAGCGCCGCCATCGCGGCCAATGCGCTGGGACGAGTCTCCATCAACACACCGATGCGCGACGCGGGTCGCACCCCGACACTGATCAGTCCGCGCACCACGTTGTCGATGCGGACGTTGACAGCGTCGTAGGTGTGCACTCGGTCGTCGAACAGGAAGCACTCTCCGTTCGGAGACTTACGTCCCTGCTCGGCGATCAAGCGGCCCAACGAGACTCGACTGTGCGGCTGCATCTGCCCGAGGCGGGCGAGCCTCGGCAACGTACGCACGGCCTCGGAAGAGATCTCGCGGGTACCACGCACTGCGCCGGTCGCCGCCGATGCCAACCCGCGGCCGACACCGACGCCCACCTCTGCGATGGAGGCAGCAGTGTGGATCAGGCGATTGGTGATCGACACGCCGCTGTCGGAATCGCCGTGGTCCTCGCGCTCCATCACGCGGACCGCCTCCGGCTTCGGCCCGAGGTCCTCACGCCACCGAATCCAGTTTCCCGTCGTCGGCCAGGTCTGCGCAGCCGCGGTACTGCCGACAACCAAGCCGAAATGACCTGCACGCAAAGTGGTTTCGAACACCTGGGCGCGCGGGGCTGCGCGCTGAATGCCGCGCACGGCCAACGGTTGACCGATGTCGTCGACTTCGCCGACGAAGGCGAGCACGGGCACGGTGAGCTCGGCCAGGGTCAACAACCTGTCCTTGATGACGAACCCGCCGGTCATCATGCGGTTGTGGACGACGAACTGCTTCAACAACTCCGCAACGGCCGGGCCGGACCACGCCACCCACCCGTCCATCGCCAGAAAGCGTCGCTGCGGCTCGCGCGGCAACAGCGCCTCACGGTCGTGAAGCTGACGCAGAAAATCCACTCGCGATCGCACGGTCTTCGCCGGATCGAGTAGCTGAAATCCCGTCCGCGCCATCCACCCCGATACAGCGAGCCGAGTGAACACATGGTCGGCCAGGAACTCCGCTCCCCGCGTGGCCACGCCGGCGGGGATCCCGAGAGGCAGACCGGCGAGCGTGTCGACCGGAGCCCCGAACGTGATGAGACTGGCCAGATTTCGGCCGCCTCGGTACGCGGCCGCCTGGTAGCAGAACATTCCGCCCTGGGAGTAACCACCCAGGTGGACGTCGCGGCCGGTGTGCTCGTGCACCTTGTCGACGACCTCGCTGATCGCCACGACGTGATCGGCGAGCGTACGGCCCCATCCACCTTCTTCTGTATCCGGCGAGCCGAAGTCGACCACCCACGGATCCAGCCCCATGCCGTGCAGGATCCCGGCAGCGCCCTGGTCGGTCGTCACGTCGTAGACGTCCGCGGAGACCATCATCGGCGGAATGAGCACCACCGGAGGACTGTCGGCAGGCACATCGTCGGGGAAGTACCGTCGAAGCCGATACATCGGCTCGCGGTCCATCACCCGAAACGGCGACGGATCCACCTCGGTCTCGAGACCACCGAGACGGATGACCTCGAGACCGTTCTGCGCCGTGGCGATGGCACGGCGCAGTGGACCACGTACGGCGTCTGCATTCAGTCCCACAAATACACTCCTGCGTTCGGCCCCGACGAACGACCGGCATCGATCTTCGCGTGACGAAAGCTTCTCACATCACACTCGAGGAAACCGGCATGGATATCGATTGCGCACTCAGTGCCGCAACACCGGTTCCTCGGCCCATGCGCGCAGGGTCGCGGCCGTGGCCCGCACGCCCCCGAGCTGATGCGCAACCTGCACAGCGGCCGTGCCACCACGCGCATCCCGCGACGAGATGGAACCCTCCACCGTGAGAACCTCACGAACGGCCGGAGTGAGGGACGGATCGATCGCGGCCAGCTCCTCGTCGGTCAGATCCGCCAGCCCGACGCCTCGCGCCTCGGCCGCGCGGACGCAGGCTCCTGCAGCCTCGTGAGCAACGCGGAACGCAATCCCCTGCCGCACCATCCATTCGGCGATATCGGTGGCGAGCGTGAACCCGGCCGGTGCCAGCTCGGCCATCCGTTCGGTGTGGAATTCGAGCGTCGCCGTCAATCCGGTGAGCGCGGGCAGCAACAGCTCGAGCTGCGCCACCGAATCGAACACCGGCTCCTTGTCTTCCTGGAGATCACGGTTGTAGGCCAACGGCTGCGCCTTGAGCGTGGCCAGCAGTCCGGTCAGATTACCGATCAATCGTCCGGTCTTTCCGCGGGTCAACTCCGCGACGTCCGGATTCTTCTTCTGCGGCATAATCGAACTGCCGGTGGACCACGCATCGGCCAACGTCACGTAGCCGTACTCGGGAGTGCTCCACGAGATGACCTCCTCGGCGAACCGTGACAGATCGACTGCCGTCATCGCCAATACGAAGGCTGCTTCGGCGGCGAAGTCGCGCGAGGACGTGGCGTCGATCGAGTTCTCGGCGGACGAGTCGAACCCGAGCTCGGCTGCGATCTTCTCCGGACTCAGACCCAGTGACGAACCGGCGAGGGCACCGGAACCGTACGGGGACACCGCTGCTCGCGTGTCGAAATCTGCGAAGCGCTGCACATCGCGCAACAACGGATGGGTGTGCGCGAGCAGATGATGCGCCAGCAACACCGGCTGCGCGGCCTGCGAATGCGTCTTGCCCGGCATGACGGCCGTCGGATGCGCCGCTGCCTGGGTGGCCAACGCGTCGACCACATCGAGAACGCCGACCGACACCCGGCGAACCGCGTCGCGCAGCCACATGCGGAACAGTGTGGCCACCTGATCGTTGCGCGACCTGCCCGCGCGCAGCCGGCCACCGACCTCCGGTCCGACCCGGTCGATCAACCCGCGTTCGAGAGCGCCGTGCACGTCCTCGTCCGACACGGCTGCCACGAACGCGCCCGACGCGACATCGTCGGCGAGTCGCTGCAAACCGTCGAGCATGGTCTCGAGGTCCTGCGGGGTGAGCAGTCCGGCACCGTTCAGCACTCGGGCGTGCGCCATGGATGCGCGGATGTCGTACGGCGCGAGGACCCAGTCGAAGTGCGTCGACTTGCTCAACGCTGCCATGGCGGCGGCCGGCCCCGATGCGAATCTGCCGCCCCAGAGCGAACCTTCGTTGGTTCCGTGTGCGGTCTCCGAATTCGTCACAGGCCCAGGTCCCTCTTCGCGGCGATCTTCGACGACAATCCGTGCAGCTGAACGAATCCCTTGGCCGCGGACTGGTCGAACGTGTCGCCCTCGTCGTAGGTGGCGAGATTGAAGTCGTACAGCGACTCGCCACTGCGGCGTCCGTTGACGATGATCCCGCCCGCGTGCAGAACCAGGCGAATATCGCCGGAGACGTGCTCCTGCGTGTGCTCCACGAACGTGTCGAGAGCACCCTTGAGCGGGGAATACCACAGGCCGTCGTACACCAGCTCGGCCCACTTCTGGTCGGTGTGGCGCTTGTAGCGACCGAGTTCGCGCTCGAGGGTCACGTGCTCGAGCTCCTCGTGGGCGCGGATGAGCACCATGGCACCGGGTGCCTCGTAGATCTCACGACTCTTGATGCCGACGAGCCGATCCTCGACCACGTCCAACCGGCCGACACCCTGCGCTCCCGCACGAGTGTTGAGCTCCTGGATCGCTTCGAGCACCGAGACCGGGCGACCGTCGATCGCGACCGGGCGACCCTTGTCGAACGAGACGATCAGTTCGTCCGGAGCCTGGAAGTTGACCGTCGGATCCTCGGTGTAGTGGTAGACGTCCTTGGTCGGCGCGTTCCACAGGTCTTCGAGGAAGCCGGTCTCCACCGCGCGTCCCCAGACGTTCTGGTCGATTGAGAACGGCGACTTGGTGGTCACGTTGATCGGGATGTCGTTCTCCTCGGCGAACTTGATCGCCTTCTCGCGCGTCCACGCGTAGTCGCGAACCGGTGCCAACACCTCGAGCTCGGGGGCGAGGGTGTTGAAGCCGACCTCGAAGCGAACCTGGTCGTTGCCCTTGCCCGTGCACCCGTGTGCGACAACGGTTCCGCCGTGCGCCCGCGCGTTCTCCACGAGGTGCTTGACGATGAGCGGACGACTGATCGCCGACACGAGGGGATACCGATCCATGTACAGCGCGTTGGACTGCACGGTCGGCAGGCAGTACTCGTCGGCGAACTCGTTCCTGGCATCGACGACGACGGATTCGACTGCGCCGCAATCGAGTGCGCGTTGGCGCACGACGTCCATGTCCTCGCCGCCCTGCCCCAGATCGATGGCGACGGCAACGACCTCCTTGCCGGTCTCCCTGCCGATCCAGCTGATGGCGACGGAGGTGTCGAGTCCGCCGGAGTAGGCGAGGATGACGCGTTCGGCCATGGTGTTCAAGCTCCTTCGTTGTTCTTGATGCGCATGATGGGTAACCGGATCTCAGTTACCGCGTCGAGCAAGCTTTTCGATCTTGTCCGCGACCTCGCCACCGGTGTGTGGCTCGCGGGCGATCAACAGAATCGTGTCGTCACCGGCGATGGTCCCGACGATCTCCGGCATCGCAGCACGGTCCAGAGCGCTGGCCAGGTAGTGCGCCGCGCCCGGTGGCGTGCGAAGGACGGCCTGGTTCCCACTGTGATCGGTGGACACCAACAACTCCCCCAGCAACTTCAGGAGTCGGTCGGTGCCGCCGGACACTCCCCGGACCGGGCTGCCGTCCTCGGGCACGACGTACACCCCCACTCCACCGTCCGGCGCGCGCAGTTTCACGGCACCCAGTTCCTCGAGGTCCCGCGAGAGGGTGGCCTGAGTGGTGTCGATCCCCTCGGCTGCGAGCAACGACGCCAGCTGCGGTTGACTGCGCACCTGATGGGTGGCCAGCAACGCGATGATCCGTGCCTGCCTGCCCGCGCGGGTCGACGCGGTCAACGGCACCGCAGTGACGTCTTCGCTCATGGTCGTCGGGCCTGTTCGAGGAGCCACACAAGCAGTGCCTTCTGCGCGTGCAGGCGGTTCTCGGCCTCGTCCCAGACAACACTCTGGGGGCCGTCGAGCACCTCGTCGGTGATCTCCTCGCCGCGATGTGCGGGTAGGCAGTGCAGCACGACGGCGTCCGACTGGGCCTTCGAGAGCAGGTCCGAATCGATTCGATACGGCCGGAACGGTGCGACGCGATCGAGACCGTCGTTCTCCTGGCCCATCGACGTCCAGGTGTCGGTGACGAGCGCGTCGGCACCGGCCGCGGCCTCGACCGGGTCCTCGGTGATGGTGATGGTGGCCCCGGTTTCCTCGGCGCGCGCATGCGCCGCGTCGAGAACGTAGCCGAGCGGCGCAAATTCCTTGGGCGCAGCGATCCGCACGTTCAGCCCGGCCGTCACTCCGCCGATGAGCAGCGAGTGCGCCATGTTGTTGGCACCGTCACCGAAGTAGGCCAAGGTCCGCCCCTGCAGATTTCCCTTGTGCTCGATCAGGGTCTGCAGATCCGCCAGAACCTGGCACGGGTGGAACTCGTTGGAGAGGGCGTTGACGATCGGAATCGTTGCGCCGGTCGCCATCTGCTCGAGCCGCTTCTGCCCGAACGTGCGCCACACGACCGCCTCGACATAGCGCGAGAGCACCCGCCCCGTGTCCTGCAGCGTCTCCTCACGACCCAACTGGGTGTCGCGGCCCGTCACCACCACGGCATGACCACCCAACTGCGCGATGCCCATCTCGAACGAGAAGCGGGTCCGTGTCGAGTTCTTCTCGAAAATGACGCCGACCCCCTTGGGGCCCTCGAGCGGACGCTTCGAGAACGGAGCACGCTTGAGTTCGGCTGCCAGAGCAAGGATTTCACCCTGCTGCGCGGGCGTGATGTCGTCGTCCCGGAGGAAATGCTGAACGGTCATGGCTGATGAGCCTCCTGTGCTGCGTCGAGAATTGCCGGTAACGCCGTCACGAACGACGCGGCTTGCTCTTCGGTGATGATCAACGGTGGTGCAAGCCGGAGCACGTCGGGCTGGGCCGCGTTGAGGAGGAAGCCTGCCTCGCGCGCGGCGGCTTCGGCCGCCGGTGCGACGGCGGCGGTGAGGACCACACCGAGGAGAAGGCCCGAACCCCGAACATGGCTCACCAGAGGATGATCCAGATTCTCGATGGAGTGTGCGATGGTCTTGCCGATGCTGTCGGCGTGCGAGAGCAGGTCCTCGTCGGCGATGGTGCGCAGCACGGCCAGAGCCGCCGCCGCGCATACAGGGTTACCACCGAACGTGGTGCCGTGCTTGCCCGGATGCAGCAACTCCCCCGCCGTTCCGATGCCGATGCAGGCCCCGATGGGCAGGCCGCCGCCCAGACCCTTGGCGAGCGTGATGACGTCGGGCACGATGCCGACCGACTGGTGAGCGTAGAACCAACCCGTTCGGCCGATACCGGTCTGCACCTCGTCCAGGACCAGCAGTGCACCGTGCTTCGCGGTGATCTCACGGGCGGCGAGAAGATATCCCTCGGGCGGAACCACCACGCCTCCCTCACCCATGATGGGTTCGAGAAACACTGCGGCAGTGTCGGAATCGACAGCGGCTTCGAGCGCGGCCACATCGCCGTACGGAACGTGGTGCACGCCGGCAGGCATCGGCTCGAACGGGATCCGCTTGTCCGGCTGACCGGTCAGCGCGAGAGCACCCATCGTCCGTCCGTGAAACGACTTCTCCGCCGCCACGATGTTGGGACGGCCGGTCAGGCGAGCGATCTTGAACGCCGCCTCGTTGGCCTCGGTTCCCGAGTTGCACAGGAACACCCGACCGGTGGCCCCGGCACCGAGCTGCGCGAGCAATTGCTCGGCCAACGCGATACCGGGTTCTGTCGCATACAGATTCGAAGTGTGCCCGAGGGTGGACAGCTGAGTGGTGACCGCCTCGATCACCGCCGGATGGGCATGTCCGAGGATGTTCACGGCGATACCCGCGAGCAGGTCCAGATACTGCTTTCCGTCGGCGTCGGTCACCACCGCGCCCTCGCCGCGGACGAGCACCACGCGCGGAACACCGTAGTTGTCCATCAACGAATTCGACCACCGCTGTTGCAGATCGAGGGTGGACTCGGTGCCGGTCATGGCGTGGCTCCTGACGTGGAAGTCTGATCGGGGGTGACCATGGTGCCGATTCCCTCACCGGTGAACAGCTCCACCAGCACGGAATGTTCGACGCGGCCGTCGATGACATGAGCCGACGGAACACCGGCTCGAACCGCCCGCAGGCACGCTTCCATCTTCGGCACCATCCCGGCGTCGAGTGAGGGCAGCAACGCCTCGAGCGTGGACGCGTCGATCTCGGAGGTCAACGAGCTGCGATCGGGCCAATTTGTGTACAGGCCTTCGACATCGGTGAGCACCACCATCTTCTCGGCACCGATGGCACTTGCGAGCGCCGCTGCCGCAGTGTCGGCGTTGATGTTGTGGACGACGCCGTCGCGGTCGGGCGCGATGGTGGACACCACCGGAATACGTCCTGCGGCAATGAGATCGAAGACCGCGGCAGGGTTCACCGACGTGACGTCGCCGACGAGACCGATGTCGGTCTCGACGCCGTCGACCAGCACGGTGCGACGCGTCGCGGTGAACAGGTGCGCATCCTCACCGGAAATTCCGACGGCGTAGGGACCGTGCCCGTTGATCAGGCCGACGAGCTCACGCCCGACCTGCCCGAACAGCACCATCCGCGCGACGTCCATGACCTCGGGGGTGGTGACGCGGAATCCGCCGCGGAATTCGCCGGCAAGGCCGAGTCTGGTCAGCATGGCCGAGATCTGCGGCCCACCGCCGTGGACGACGACCGGATGGATTCCGACGGTGCGCAGAAACACCATGTCGGCCGCGAACGCCCGCTTCAGATTCTCGTCGATCATGGCGTTTCCGCCGTACTTCACTACGACGACCTTGCCCGAGAATCGCTGCAGCCAGGGCAGCGCCTCGGCGAGCGTGAAGGCCTTCTGCGCGGCCGTCAACTGCAGTGCGGCCGAGGTCATGACGAGTACGCCGAATTCTCTTCGACGTACGCGTGCGAGAGATCGGTGGTTCGGATGGTGGCCGACCCTGCGCCGAGACCGAGATCTATGGTCACCGAGATGTCGACGCCGGACAGATCGACCTCCCGAGCTCCCGGCGCTCCCACGCCGTCGATGCAGACCGGATTTCCGTTGAAGGACACGGCAATTCGATCAGGATCGAGCTCGATCGGGGCGATACCGATTGCCGCGAGCACCCGGCCCCAGTTGGGATCCGACCCGAACAGAGCCGTCTTGGTCAGGGAGTCCCTGGCGACCGCGCGAGCGCCGATCAGGGCGTCGCCCTCGCTCATCGCGCCCGACACGGTGATCCGCACCCGCTTGGTCACGCCCTCCGCGTCGGCCATCATCTGGTCGGCCAAGTCGTCGCACACCGCCAGGACCGCGGCGTCGAGTTCTTCCTGCGACGGTGCCACTCCGCTGGCCCCGGACGAGAGCAGCAGCACGGTGTCGTTCGTCGAAGACGCGCCGTCGACGTCGAGCCGGTCGTATGACATCCGGGTCGCAGCGCGCAGTGCCTTGTCCAGCTGGTCCGCGGTGGCGACAGCATCGGTGGTGATGACGCTGAGCATCGTGGCCAACGACGGTGCCAGCATGCCTGCACCCTTGGCCATGCCGCCGACGTTCCATTTGTCGGCATGATGAACGGCTGCCTGCTTGGGCACGGTGTCGGTGGTCATGATCGCGTACGCCGCATCGGTACCACCCGAAATTCCGCCCGCGAGCTCGTGCACCACCTCGGTCACACCGGGCAGCAGCTTGTCCATCGGGAGCCGGTCCCCGATGAGACCCGTCGAGCACACGGCAACCTCGATCGCTCCGGTCTCGGAACCCCAATTGCTCAGTGCGGACGCCACTTCCTCGGCTGTCCGGTGCGAATCCTGGAAGCCAGGCGCACCCGTGCAGGCATTGGCACCACCGGAATTCAGAATCACCGCGCGCAGCCGTCCGGTGGAGAGCACCTGCTGAGACCACAGCACCGGCGCAGCCTTGACCTTGTTTCGGGTGAAGACACCCGCCGCAGCGAAATCGGGACCCTCGTTGAACACCAAGGCCAGATCGGACTTGCCACTTGCCTTGATACCGGCCGTAATACCGGCGGCGCGGAAACCCGCGGGACAGGTGACGCCCTGCGTGCGCACGAGCTTGCCCGCAACCATGCCGACGGCCTCCGCCTGGCTCCCGACGCTGCTCATGGCGCTACTCCTACGGTAGAGAGACCCTCGGTCTCGGTGATTCCCAGTGCAAGATTCATGGATTGAACTGCGGCTCCCGCCGTGCCCTTGGCCAGATTGTCGATGGCCGCGATCACGACGAGCAAGCCGGCGTCCGCATCGACCGACACGCTCAACTGCACGGCGTTCGACCCGATGACCGAACCGGTCTGCGGAAGGCGACCGGCTGGAAGCACGTGCACGAACGGCTCTGCGGCATATGCCTTCTCGTAGACCTCGACGGCCTGCGCCTGCGTGGCGGTGGTGATCGCGGTGCAGGTGGCCAGGATTCCGCGAGGCATCGGTGCGAGAACCGGCGTGAAGGACACTGCAACAGCGCTACCGGCGAGCGCCGAGAGGTTCTGCACGATCTCGGGAGTATGGCGGTGCGCGCCCGCAACCGCGTACGCCCGAACCGAACCCATCACCTCCGAACCGAGAAGATCGGCCTTCGGAGCTCGGCCGGCACCCGAACTACCGCTGACGGCAACGATATTGACGCGGGGCTCGATGATGCCTGCGGCGACGGCAGGTGCGAGCGCGAGAGACGACACCGTCGGGTAACACCCGGGAACCGCGATGCGAGTGGCACCGACCAATCGCTCACGGCAGCCCGGCAACTCCGGCAATCCGTACGGCCAACTGCCCGCATGGGGACTCTTGTAGTACTTCTCCCAGGCCGCACCGTCGGTGAGGCGGAAGTCGGCCCCGCAGTCGATGATCACCACGGACTCGGGCAGCTGCAGCGCGAGTTCGGCGGACTTGCCGTGCGGGAGCCCCAGGAACACGACATCGTGACCCGCGAGCTCGTCGACGGTGGTCGGCGCGAGAACGCGGTCTGCGAGAGGCAACAGATGGGGATGGAATTCACCCAGCGTCGCTCCGGCATTGCCGCCCGCGGTCAGCGTGCCGATGACCAAGGAACCGTCGCGCACTCCCGGGTGCCCGAGCAGCAATCGAAGAATCTCGCCGCCGGCGTACCCACTTGCGCCCGCCACCGCGATGCGCCTCGGCGTGGCCTCCGAAATAGTCATGCGGTTTATTATGCAGCATCATGCAAGCTCATTCATGAACGGGTCCGGTGTGTCAGCGTCCGCCCATGGACCTGCGGATCTCGTCGAGCTTCTTTCGGCCGGCGTCCTGCCGCTCGTTCCACTGCTCGTCGAGGTCACGGCCCGCCCTGGACTCTCGGTCCAGTTCCTCCGCGCCGACGGCTGTGCCCGATCGCTGTTCGACCTTGTCGCGTACACCGTCCCACGTGGGCACCCCCGAATCGGTGAAGTCACCGATCGGCGCGCTCACCGCACCGGCACCGTATCCGCTACCGACGGGCTGGTCCTCGACCAGCTCCGCATCGATTATCCCCGGAACCGTGCCGCCGAGCGGAGCCCCCGGCGGTGGATCACCGAGCGGCTGGTCGATCCGCGGCTTGGTCACCTGCGGAACGTCGACGTCGGGAACCGTCCCGGGTGGTGCACCGCGATCGGGTCCAGTGGATTCGGGCTCAGCATTGCGCAACTCGACCGCCAGCGCCGATGCGGCTGCCGCCACCGGGGCCAACCGGGACCGACCGGCCACTGCAGCCAGGATCTCCTCGATCACCTGAAGATCCGTCGCCGCACCGTCTGTTCCGAATTCACTCATGCGCTGCTCCCGTCACCCGTCGTACTCGTGACTCCACGCTACGGACACCGGAGCCCGGGTGTGCACGGATCGACTGCGCAACTGCGCTGGTTCAACTGCGCAGCTGCGCTGGTTCAACTGCGAAGCTGCGCGCCGACGGCCTTCGATGCCGCGTCGACCGCCGCATCGCGTGCAGCCGTTGCCTGATCCTCGGTCAAGGTGCCGTCTGCACCTCGGAACCGCAGCGCGAATGCCAGCGACTTGCGACCCTCGCCGACCTGTTCACCCTCGTAGACGTCGAACAGCCGGATCGACTCGAGCAGGTCGCCACCGCCGATCGTGAGCGCGGCTTCCACCGACGCCGCAGGTACGGACGCGTCGACCACCACGGCCACGTCCTGCAGCACCGCCGGATACGGCGACACCTCGGGGGCAGGGAGCGACTCGACGACGGGAAGAGCGCTCAGGCTCAACTCGACGGCACACGTACGCGGCGGCAGGCCCGCCCGCTCGAGCACGGCCGGATGCAGCTCGCCCGCGTATCCGACGACCTCACCGTCGAGCAGGACCTCCGCGCACCGACCCGGGTGCCACGGAAGGTGTTGCGCCGCCCGAAGATCGACGTGCACTCCGGACGCCTCGGCGACGGTACGCACCGCAGCGAACGCATCGGCGGCCTCTGCGGCGCGGCCGGGACCCCACGGACCCGACAACTCACGCTGACCGGTGAGCACCATGCCCACGTGCACCGGCTGCGCCGGCAACGAACCACGAAGCATGGCGATCTGGTCGTCGGTGGGCCGACGGTCGACCGGCAACGCGTCCACAGCTGCGGTGGCGTCGTGTCGGAGCACCACCTGAGCAATGCCGAACAGCGAGACGTCTCGCTGACCGCGCGCGATGTTCCGGCTCAGCATCTCGAGCAAACCGGGAAGCACAGTGGTCGCGAGCTCGGGACGGTCGGCCTCGAGTGGATTGAGTACCGAGGTGGTCGCGCGCCGTGGGTCGTCCGCGTCGAGACCCCACGTGTCGAACACGCCTTTGGGCAGGAACACCGGAGGCAACACCTCGACGTACCCGGAGAACGCGAGAGCCTTGCCGACGGCACGCCTGCGCTTCTGTTCGGCAGTGAGGCCACGACCGCCCGGGGCCGACGGCAGTACCGACGGGATCTGTTCGAGCCCTTCGAGCCGCAGCACCTCTTCCACCAGGTCGGCGCGCTGCACCAGGTCCGGTCGCCAGGACGGCGGGGTGACGATGAGCTGGCCGTGTCCGGCGTCGTCGACCGATACCTCGACTCCGCAACCGATCTGCGTCAACCGTCGGGCAGCGGTTCCGTTGGGGTACTGCACTCCGGCGATTCGGTCCGGCAGGTCGAAGTCCATCGTGACCGTGGGATATTCGGATGCCTCGCCGATATCGGTCAACACGGGCTCGATCCGGCCGCCGGCGATCTCGACCAACAACTGTGCGGCCCGATCGAGTGCTGCGACAGGCAGAGCCGAATCCACGGTCCGCTCGAAACGCTTGCTGGCCTCGCTGGAGAGCTTGTGGCGACGACCGGTGCGGAACACCGCGAGCGGATCGAACGACGCAGCTTCGAGGACGACCTCGGTGGTCGAGTCGTCGACTTCGGTGGACGCGCCGCCCATGACACCGGCCAACGAGATCGCTCCCGATCCGTCGGCGATGACGACGTCCTCGGCATCGAGAGAACGCTCGACGCCGTCCAGCGTGGTCAGCTTCTCCCCCGCATTCGCACGCCGGACGACCAGATCGCCGTCGAGCTTTGCCGCATCGAACGCGTGCAACGGCTGCCCGAGTTCGTGGAGCACGTAGTTGGTGACATCGACGGCCGCCGAGATCGGGCGTACGCCGGCCAGCAGCAGTCGACGCTGCATCCACCAGGGCGTCGTCGCCGTCGGATCGATGCCGACAATCTTGCGCAACGCGAATCGCGAAGCGCCCGAGTTCGGTTCGACGGTGACCGACCAGGCGTCACCGGTGACCTCGGTGGGGACCGTGCGCGCCGGATCCACGAACGGAAGGTCGAAACTGCAGGCCAGTTCGCGGGCGAGGCCTCGGACCGAGAAGGCGTAGCCGCGATCCGGGGTCACGTTGAGCTCGATGACCGAGTCCAGCAGACCGAGAACGGCTTTGGCGTCGTCGCCCGGAGCGGCCGTGCCCTCGGGCAGCACCAGAATTCCGGAGTGATCCTTACCCAACCCGAGTTCGAGCGTCGAGCAGATCATGCCGTTGGAGTTGCGGCCGTAGGTCTTGCGCGACGCGATGGCGAATCCACCGGGCAGGACGCTGCCCGGCAGCGCGGCCACGATCAGGTCACCCTCGGCGAAGTTCCTGGCACCACACACGATTTCCTGTGGCTCGGCTGCTCCGACGTCCACCAGGCAGAAGCGAATCGGCTTCTTGAACTCGGTCAGCTCCTCGATCGAGCCGACCCGACCGACCACGAGTGGCCCGGTCACGTTGTCCAGCGAATCGAGTTCCTCGACCTCGAACCCGACCCGCACGAAACCGGCGTCGAGTTCCTCGGGCGAGACGGCCCAGTCGGGCGTTCCCGCGTGCAGGACCTCGGTCAGCCAGGATTGTGGGACTCGCACGTGTGCTCAGCTCTTTCTTGTATCCGAGAAGAAGTGGGGCGGGTGAAGAACGTCCGTCAGGCCTGAACGCCGAAGGGCAAAGTGAACCTGATGTCGCCCTCGACGATGTCGCGCATGTCCGGGATGTCGTTGCGGAACTGAAGCGTCCGCTCGAGACCCATTCCGAACGCGAATCCGGTGTAGACCTCGGGATCGATGCCACTGGCCTGCAACACCTTCGGGTTGACCATTCCGCAGCCACCCCACTCGACCCAACCGGCCCCGCCCTTCTTCTTCGGGAACCACACGTCGACCTCGGCCGACGGCTCGGTGAACGGAAAGTAGTTGGGGCGCATGCGTGTACGGGTGTCGTTGCCGAACAACGCCTTCGCGAACGCATCCAGTGTGCCGCGCAGGTGCGCCATGGTCAGGCCCTTGTCGATCGCGAGACCCTCGACCTGATGGAAGACCGGAGTGTGCGTCGTGTCGAGTTCGTCCGTGCGGAACGTCCGTCCCGGGCAAACGACGTAGATCGGAACCTCACGCGAGAGCATCGACCGGACCTGCACCGGGGAGGTATGAGTACGCAGAACCTGACGCGAACCCTCCGGCGCGATGTGGAACGTGTCCTGCATCGTGCGTGCCGGGTGGTCGGGCAGGAAGTTCAGCGCGTCGAAATTGAAGTGTTCGGTCTCGACCTCGGGGCCTTCTTCGACCTCCCAGCCCATTCCGACGAACACATCGGCAACCTGTTCGGCGATGATCGTGATGGGGTGCCGAGCACCGACGGGAGCTCGGTCGGTCGGCAGTGTCACGTCGATGGTTTCCGCGACCAGGATCGCTGCGTCACGCTCGGCCGACAGCACGGCGCGTCGCTCGTCGAAGGCCTTCTGCACTCGATCACGCGCTGCCTTGACGCGTTTGCCCGCGTCCGCCTTCTGGTCCCCCGGGATCGCACCGAGCGCGCGCTGCGCCAGTGCCAACGGAGCCTTGCCGCCCACGTGATCGATCTTGACCTTGGTCAGAGCATCGAGGTCCGACGCGTCGGCGAACGCCTGCTCGGCCGAGTCCACTGCGGATCCGAGCGCGGACTCCTCGAGAACGGACGGATCTACCGGCTCGGGTCCGCCATCTTTCTTCGCCACGACAGCTGCACTCCTCGAGTAATAGTCGGTGTCTGCTCAGAACAGACAGGTAACGATCCTAGGTGAGACCTGCTCACGGGGTTTCGGAGCGTCGCTGCGCCCTGGCACTCGCGTACAGGCAGATCGCCGCGGCGGTCGCCAGGTTGAGGCTCTCGGCGCGGCCGTGGATCGGGATTCGAATGCGGTGATCGGCGCCGCGCGTCACGGACTCCGAGAGTCCGTGTGCCTCGTTGCCGAACAACCACGCGGTCGGTTGCGTGAGCAGCTCGTCCGCGTCGTCCAAGTCCACTTCGCCATCGGCGGCCGTCGCGACGATGGTCAGACCCGCCCTGCGCAACGCGTCGATCCCGGACTCGATCGATCGCTCCCGAGCGATGGGCAGATGGAACACGCTGCCCGCCGAGGCGCGGACGCATTTGCCGTTGTGGGGATCCACCGAATCGCCCAGCAGAACGACCGAATCCGCTCCTGCCGCGTCGGCGACGCGAATCACAGTCCCGGCATTGCCCGGCTCGGCCGTCTCCACCGGTACGGCCACCAGCCGCGGTGTTCCGGCCAACGCACGGACGATCGGGACGTCGACCAACTCGGTGACCGCGATGAGACCCTGCGGAGTGACCGTGTCGGACAAGGCTTTCGCAGCACGGTCGGTCATCGGATGAACTCGTGCGCCACCCGCCTCGACGGACGCGATGAGGTCGCGGTGGCGCTCGAGAGCATCCGCGGTGAAGAACAGCTCACGAACCAACCGGGACCGGGCCGCCTCGGACACCGCATTGAAGCCTTCGGCCAGAAAGAGCCCGGTCTTCTTGCGTTCTGCGGCTCGAGCGAGCTTGACGGCCGAAACGACCCGCGGAGTTCGCTCGGTCAGCGAATCCACGGGCCGTTTCGGTGTTGAGTCGTCGTACGTCGACTCGCTCAGGCTGCTTCTCCGGCCGGAGCGTTGACATCGGCAGGCAGCGCGGCCTTGGCGATGGCGACCAGGCTTGCGAACGCCGCAGCATCCGACACAGCGAGCTCGGCGAGGATCTTGCGGTCGACCTCGACGCCTGCGGCCTTGAGGCCCTGGACGAAGCGGTTGTACGTGATGTCGTTGGCGCGAGCTGCAGCGTTGATACGCGTGATCCACAGCTTGCGGAAGTCACCCTTGCGCGCGCGGCGGTCCCGGTACGCATAGGTCAGCGAGTGGAGCTGCTGCTCCTTGGCCTTGGTGTACAGACGTGAGCGCTGTCCGCGGTAGCCCTTGGACGCTTCGAGAATCGAACGGCGCTTCTTCTGGGCGTTGACGGCCCTTTTTACGCGTGCCACTGGTGAATCCTGTCGATCTGGGGGTGTGTGAAACCCCGAATGGTAATGGGATGAAGCCGACCGAAATCAGTCGGCGGCGGGCCGAATCAGATGCCGAGCAGGCGCTTGATCCGCGGCACGTCGGCCTTCTTGACAACGGCGACACCATCGAGGCGACGAGTCACCTTGGTGGGCTTGTGCTCGAGCAGGTGGCGACGGCCGGCCTTCTGGCGCAGGATCTTGCCGCTGCCGGACACCTTGAATCGCTTCTTGGCACCACTGTGGGTCTTCTGCTTGGGCATGAAATCCTCTTCTTCTGTAATAGCTCTTCGGTGTTGCATGGCACAGCCGTACATCGCTACGGACCAGCTGTGTACCGAAGCAGGTGTAGGGCTGTCTTACTGGTAGAGCGCGAGGCTCAGTTGGTCTGCGCCGGAGTAGCCGGAGCTGCTGCGGCCGGTGCTTCGGCAGCCGGGGCTGCATCGGCGGGCTGTTCCGGCGCGGGGGCCGGTGCGCGCTGCGCGGGCGGAGCCGCTGCGCTCTCCTGTGCCTTGACGCGAGTCTTGGCACCCTTGTGCGGTGCCAACACCATCGTCATGTTGCGGCCGTCCTGCTTGGCCGAGGTCTCCACGAAGCCGAGCTCCGCGACGTCCGCGCCCAGGCGCTGCAGCAGACGGAAGCCGAGCTCGGGACGCGACTGCTCGCGACCGCGGAACATGATGGTGACCTTGACCTTCGAGCCGGCTTCGAGGAAGCGAACGACGTTGCGCTTCTTCGTCTCGTAGTCGTGCGCGTCGATCTTGGGACGGAGCTTCTGCTCCTTGATGACGGTGAGCGTCTGGTTCTTGCGCGATTCGCGCGCCTTCTGCGCAGCCTCGTACTTGAACTTCCCGTAGTCCATGATCTTGCAGACCGGCGGACGTGCGTCGGGAGCTACTTCTACAAGATCGAGGTCGGCTTCGAGAGCCAAGCGGAGTGCATCTTCAACACGCACGATCCCCACCTGTTCACCGCCCGGTCCGACAAGCCGGACCTCGGGAACTCGGATGCGATCGTTGATGCGGGTCTCAGTGCTGATGGGGCCTCCTAGGTAGTGCGGTGTGGTGTGTAACCCGACCGCCTGCCACTGGCACAGCCCGTCGCCGTCGATCCTCGACATTCCCCGCAGCGATGTGAACCGCTGCAACGAAAAAACCCTGCTCTCGGTGTGATCCGATAGCAGGGCCCGATGTCGACCGGTCGACCCGTACGACAACTGTCGTCGTACAGTCTCCTCACTGGGAGGAAGCACGCAGGAGGCCGATGAGGACTTCCTTCGTGCGACCGGACCGGGAAGTAGCTTGTTGAAGGCTACGTGCCGGTGGGAGTCGGGCTCCACTTGCTGCCTCCGTGCGGTGAACTCCATCGAGGAGCGCACGCCGAAGACGGTCGTCGAGTTACACTACCAGCCGATTCGAGAAACCGACAATCGAGCCCGATCGCCCCCGACAGCGTCGGCACCCGATTCTCCCCGCTGCAGGCGGCGTGGGATTCTCGTAGGCATGACCAGCGCCCCCACTCCCGCCGATGGCGATCCCGCGGGTGCCGACCCCGTCGGCACCGAGCCCGAAGTCCGTGAACTCGCCGAAGTCCCCGCGGTCGAGGTCATCAGCCGCGCTGCGGTGATGCTGATGAGTTCCGCAGCCGAGAAGTTGGGACTGTCCGAGCCGGATCCCGCGGAGAGCCCCTACCTCGACCTCGACGAGGCACGCCGCGTCATCACCGCCTTGGCCGGCCTGGTCACCGCGTCGGTGGAATACCTCGGCCCCCATGCCGGACCCATCCGCGACGGCCTGCAGGCACTGCAGCGCGCATTCCGGGAAGCCTCGGCCCATCCGGACGAGCCGGGAAAGGGCCCCGGCGAGAAGTACACCGGTCCGGTGCACTGAGCAGAACACCAGCCAAGTCGAGACCGACGCACGAAGCCGCATCCGGTGACTACCGGATGCGGCTTCGTCGTTCACGGGGTCCGAACCGGACGGTGCCAGCTGACTGCAGCGCTTATCGGACGGCGGCGACCTTGCGAGGCCTACGCTTCTTCGCAGCCGCCTTCACCGGCGGGGCGACGACCGACTCCCGGGTGAGCGCCTCCTGCAGGAACTTGCCGGTGTAGCTTTCCGAGACCGCCGCCACTGCCTCCGGATCACCCTGCGCCACAACCGTTCCGCCGCCCGAGCCACCTTCGGGGCCCATGTCGATGACCCAGTCCGAGACCTTGATGACGTCGAGATTGTGCTCGATCACGATCACCGTGTTGCCCTTGTCCACCAAGCCGTTCACGACGCCGAGCAGCTTGCGAATGTCCTCGAAGTGCAGGCCGGTGGTCGGTTCGTCGAGAATGTAGACCGTGCGGCCGGTGGACCGCTTCTGCAGTTCCGCTGCCAGCTTGACGCGTTGCGCCTCGCCGCCGGACAACGTCGTTGCCGGTTGGCCGAGTCGGACGTACCCGAGACCGACCTCGACGAGTGTCTTGAGGTAGCGGTGGATCGAGGTGATGGCCTCGAAGAAGTCGGCAGCCTCCTCGATCGGCATGTCCAGGACCTCGGCGATGGTCTTGCCCTTGTAATGGACTTCGAGCGTCTCGCGGTTGTATCGCGCACCCTCACAGACCTCGCACGGAACGTAGACGTCCGGCAGGAAGTTCATCTCGATCTTGAGTGTGCCGTCTCCCGAGCATGCCTCGCACCGGCCGCCCTTGACGTTGAACGAGAACCGACCGGGCTGATAGCCGCGCACCTTGGCCTCGGTGGTCGCCGCGAACAGCGTGCGGATCTTGTCGAACACACCGGTGTACGTGGCCGCGTTCGAGCGCGGCGTGCGTCCGATCGGCGACTGATCCACCCGCACCAGCTTGTCGAGCTGATCGAGGCCGTTGATGCGGGTGTGCCGACCGGGAACCTGGCGGGCACCGTTGAGCTTGTTGGCCATCACCGTCGCGAGAATGTCGTTGACGAGTGTGGACTTGCCCGAACCCGACACCCCGGTGACCGAGGTCAGCACACCGAGCGGGAAGCTGACGTCGATGCCACGGAGATTGTGCTCGCGGGCACCGACCACGGTGACCTGACGCTTCTTGTCCACGACACGACGGGTGTCGGGCAGCGGAATCTCCATCCGTCCGGACAGATACGCACCGGTCAGCGATTCCTCGTTGGTCAGCAGGTCCTCGTACGAACCGCTGTGCACGACGCGTCCGCCGTGCTCACCCGCCAACGGACCGATGTCGACGATCCAGTCGGAGGTACGGATGGTGTCCTCGTCGTGCTCGACGACGATGAGGGTGTTTCCGAGGTCGCGCAACCGCGTCAACGTGTCGATGAGCCGACGGTTGTCGCGCTGATGCAGTCCGATCGACGGCTCGTCGAGAACGTACAGAACACCGACGAGTCCCGATCCGATCTGGGTGGCGAGTCGGATGCGCTGGGCCTCGCCGCCGGACAGCGAGCCTGCGGTCCTGGCCAGTGACAGGTATTCCAGACCGACGTCCAGCAGGAAGCCGAGGCGAGCCTGTACCTCCTTGAGGACCTGCCCGGCGATTGCTTCCTCGCGGCGACCGAGAGTGAGGCTGTTGAGGAAATTCGCGGTGTCGGCGATCGACAATTCGCACACCTCGGCAATCGACTTAGGGCCGAAGTCGCCCGCCGCGATCGTCACCGACAGGATCTCCGGCCGCAGCCGCGCCCCGTTGCAGGTGGGACACGGCACGTCGCGCATGTAGCCGTCGTAGCGTTCCTTCATCTGCTCGGACTCGGTCTGCTCCAACCGGCGGTGCAGGAACGGCATCACACCCTCGAACTCGGCGTAGTACGAGCGCGTGCGACCGTAGCGGTTCTTGTACTTCACGTGCACCTGGTGATCGCTGCCCTCGAGGACTGCGCGCTTGACCTTGGCGGGCAACTTGTTCCACGGCGCGTTCAGGTCGAATCCCATGGCGTCGGCGAGCCCGGAGAGCAGGCGGCCGAAGTACTCCGACGTCTGGCCCATCGACCACGGTGCGATGGCACCGTCGGCGAGGCTGAGATCGCCGTCGGGAACGACCAGCTCCGGATCGACCTCCTTGCGCACGCCGAGTCCGACGCAATCCGGGCACGCACCGTACGGCGAGTTGAAGGAGAACGACCGCGGTTCGAGATCGTCGATGGACAACGGGTGTCCGTTGGGGCAGGCGAGCTTCTCGGAGAACCGGCGCTCACGGTCCGACGCATTCTCGTCACGGTCGACGAAGTCGAGCACCACGATG
Organism: Rhodococcus sp. 14-1411-2a; assembly: GCF_002259485.1. Taxonomy (GTDB): domain Bacteria; phylum Actinomycetota; class Actinomycetes; order Mycobacteriales; family Mycobacteriaceae; genus Rhodococcoides. The sequence goes on along the minus strand of NZ_NPGA01000019.1, from coordinate 508,294 downwards.
CCGTCGGCCAGCCGAAGGGCGGTTTCCACCGAGTCGGTCAGACGCTGCTTCGAGCTCGACTTGACGGTGAGGCGGTCGACGACGACCTCGATGTCGTGCTTCTCCTGCTTCTTGAGCACCGGCGGGCTCGTGAGCTGATGTACGACGCCGTCGACGCGAACACGCGAGTAGCCCTGCGTGTTCAACGAGTCGAACAGGTCGACGAACTCACCCTTGCGGGTACGAACCACCGGCGCTAGAACCTGGAACTTCAGGCCCTCCTCCATGTCCAGCACCTGATCGACGATCTGCTGCGGAGTCTGCTTGGCGATCTGCTCGCCGCACACCGGGCAGTGAGCCGTTCCTGCACGCGCGTACAACAGCCGGAGGTAGTCGTAGACCTCGGTGATGGTGCCTACGGTCGATCGCGGGTTGCGGTTGGTCGATTTCTGATCGATGGAGACCGCAGGCGAGAGGCCCTCGATGAAATCGACGTCCGGCTTGTCCATCTGGCCGAGGAACTGCCGCGCGTATGCGGACAGCGACTCCACGTAGCGACGCTGCCCTTCGGCGAAGATCGTGTCGAAGGCGAGTGAGGATTTGCCCGATCCGGACAGACCCGTGAACACGATCAGCGCATCCCGCGGCAGGTCGATGTCGACTCCCCGCAGATTGTGCTCCCGTGCACCTCGCACTATCAGGCGATCCGCCACTGTGTTCCCTTCTTTCCGAACGAGCACGTCCAGCCGAGTTGCTGCGGGGCGCAGCACTGCACGACCTTCGAGTCGCGTGATGACGTGTGATGCCGACGCACCGGTCACACGTCGTGTAACCGTGGACCCCACGTCGAAAACCTGTTGTGGTGAGGGACGAACCTCACGCAGTAGCAATGGTAGATCCAGGCACCGACACCCTTTTCCAGCTGCGCGACCCCGACGCCCATCATGCCGTCGACGACGGTAGCGTCCTGGAAATGGACGAGCACCTCATGGTCATCGATGACAACTACACCGGCGTCGTCTCTCAGGGCTCGCAGCCGCAGCGGCGAACGATTCCCGGAGCGACGATCACGAAGATGTCGGTCGGCCCCATGGACAACAACACCTACCTTGTCGTCTGTTCCGCAACAGGCCACTCGGTGCTGATCGACGCTGCAAACGAGGCCGACCGCATCTCGTCGCTCATCGACAGGAACGCGCCGACGCTCTCACTCATCGTGACGACTCATCAGCACGCCGACCACTGGCAGGCGCTGGCAGACATCGCCGGCGGTACGGACTCTCCGACCGCAGCCCACGAACTCGATGCAGGTCCCCTGCCTGTGGCTCCCGACCGCCTGCTCGCCGATCGGGACACCGTGACGGTGGGAGAGCTCACGTTCGATGTGGTGCACCTGATCGGACACACTCCCGGCTCCATCACACTCGCACTGACCGATGCCGAGGGCGCGCGCACCCACCTCTTCACCGGAGATTCCCTCTTTCCCGGTGGCGTCGGCAAGACGGGCAGCCCCGAGGATTTCACCCGTCTGCTCGACGACGTGACAGCGAAACTGTTCGACCGCTTCGACGACGAGACCGTTGTCTACCCGGGGCACGGTAAGGACACGACGCTCGGTGCCGAGCGCCCTCACCTGGACGAATGGCGCGCCAGGGGTTGGTAACGATCGGCGTGCTTGAGACCGCGAACCACGGGGTATGAATAGTGTGACAAAAGGACGCACAGCGGTAGGTTTTCGGACCGCCGTGCCGTCCATGGTTCCACCGCCGATGACACGAGAAACTACGCAGGAGGCTGTCAATGCTGGTCCGCCGTATCGCCCGTCCGCTGATGTCTACGATTTTCATCGCAGGGGGCGTCGACGCACTCCGTAATCCCACCGGCAAGGCCCAGGCCGCCACCCCGTTGATCGAGCAGGGCAAGGACGTCCTCCCCAACGAGGTCACCGCGAACGTGCCGAACGACCCGGAGACGCTGGTCCGTATCAACGGTGGAATCCAGGTCGCGGGTGGCATTCTGCTGGCCACCGGCAAGGCACCGCGCATCGCCTCGCTGGCTCTCGCCGGAAGTCTCGTACCGACGACGCTCGCCGGACACGCCTTCTGGAACGAGACCGACCCGGAGACCAAGGCTGCGCAGCGAATCCACTTCTTCAAGAACCTGAGCCTGCTCGGCGGACTGCTCATCGCAGCCGTCGACACCGAGGGCAAGCCGTCCGTCGCATGGCGTAGCAAGCGGGCAGCACGCCGCGCGCAGGAGACCGTCGTCTCGGCACTGCCGGGTCACTCCACCCATGAGACCGGTGAGCGCGTCAAGGAAATCGCAGCCGTCGCCGCGAGCCGCAGCGCCGATCTGGCCGAGGCTGCACAGCCGAAGCTGGCCAAGTTCGCCGATGCCGCCCAGCCCAAGTTGGCCAAGCTCGCCGATATCGCTACCGAGAAGGGCTCGGAGCTGGCCGACGTAGCTCAGCCGGCACTGAACCGCTGGGCTCACGTGGCCGCCGACAAGGGTTCGGTGCTCGCCGAGGAAGCACAGAAGCGTGGATCCAAGCTCGCCGAACTGGCCGCCGACCGCGGTAGCGACTTGGCCGACGAGGCACAGAAGCGCGGCTCCAAGCTCGCCGACAAGGCAGCCCATCGCGGGACCGACCTGGCGGAGCTCGCACAGAAGCGTGGCTCCAAGCTCGTCGACGTCGCTGCCGATCGTCGCGGCGAATTGGCCGATGTCGCGCAGAAGCGCGCGTCCAAGCTCGCCGATCTGGCGGCCGAGAAGGGTTCCGTCCTCGCCGACGAGGCGCAGAAGCGCGGAGTCACGTGGGCCGATCTGGCGTCCGATCGCGTCGACACGCTGAGCAAGCGCGCTCGCAAGCGCGCCGAGAAGCAGAGCAAGGAGCTCGAGAAGGTGACCGAGCAGGCTCGCGCCAAGCTCGAGAAGCGAGTTGCCAAGGCTCAGAAGAACTTGGACAAGAAGCTGCAGCAGTACGCGAAGTAATTTTTCGCAGACACCACACAGCGACGTTCGCGTAGACGGCCCTGCCCCGGAACCAGCGGTTCTGCGGCAGGGCCGTTGTGCGGCGTAGACTGCTCTGGCTGATTTCGAGGCGATATCTTCGCCTCGGCCGAACTCCCGAGGAGACCCTTTGCCGGACGACGGCCACACATCGAGCGACTCCGTGGTGCCGCTCGAAGAAGACTTAGAGCAGGCGCATCTGACGCGGCTGTACACGCAGCTCGACGCGTTACGCGAGTATGCCGCGAACCGACTGCGCGCAGTGCTGTTGGAGACCGGCGGCACCCCGCAGGCCCGCAGCGAACGGGAATCGTTCAACCAGATGTACACAGAGGACATCGCCAAGTACGACGCCGCCGAGAACGGACTGTGCTTCGGGCGCATCGACCTCGATCCCGAGACCCTCGACCCCAAGGTCGACGACCGGCCCGAGCGATACATCGGCCGCGTCGGGATTCTCGACGACAAGAACGACTACGAGACACTGCTGCTCGACTGGCGAGCACCGATGGCCCGGCCGTTCTACCTGGCGACGCCCGCCGCACCCGAAAACGTGTTGCGGCGCAGACACATTCGTACCCGCGGCCGGCGAGTGACATCGATCGCCGACGAATTCCTCGACCTGAACTCCGCCCGATCGTCGAACGATGCCGCCGTGGCAGGCGGCGTCGCGAGCGAAGGCGCGCTGCTTTCGGCGCTCGATGCCGCACGTACCGGTCAGATGAACGACATCGTCGAGACGATCCAGAGCGAGCAGGACGCGATCATCCGATCGCAGCATCGCAGTGTGTTGGTGGTTCAGGGCGGACCGGGGACCGGCAAGACTGCCGTCGCGCTGCACCGCGCCGCCTATCTGCTCTACACCTACCGTCAGCAGCTCGGTAAGAGCGGCGTGCTGATCATCGGACCCAACGCCACGTTCCTCGACTACATCGGTCAGGTGCTGCCGTCACTCGGCGAGACGGGCGTGCTGCTGTCCACGATCGGCGACCTCTACCCGGGAGTCCGTGCGCAACGCGAGGACTCGGCCGTGGCGACCGAGGTCAAGGGCAGGCTGTCGATGGTGGAGGTGCTGACGCAAGCGGTACGCGACCGTCAGGAAGTTCCCGCGCAGCCCCGTCGGCTGAAGTTCGACACCTACGACATCACGCTCGATCGCAAGATCGTCACCAGGGCTCGCGGCCGTGCCCGCTCGTCCCGGCGACCGCACAACCTGGCTCGTCCGCTGTTCGTGTCCTCGGTCATCGACCAGTTGGCCAACCAATTGGCAGCGAAACTCGGACAGAACCTCGTCGACGGGTCCAGCCTGCTCAGCGCCGACGACATCGCGGACATGCGCGACGAGATGCGCGAGGACCGGGACGTCATGGCCGCCGTCGACGAACTGTGGCCGGATCTGTCTCCCCAGCAGGTTCTCCGCGACCTGTTCGCCTCGCCCGAGAAAATCGCCTCGGCCGCGCCTGCACTGGACGAGATGGAGCGCGAAGCCCTCGTCCGCCGAGGCCACGGGTTCTCGTCGGCCGACGCTCCCCTGCTCGACGAACTCGCCGAGCTACTCGGCGTCGACGACGCGGCCGAACGTGAACAGGCACAACGTCAGTGGCGCGGCCAGATCGCCGACGCCCAGGGTGCCCTGGACATCCTGACCGGTTCGGCACCTCAGGACCTCGAGGACGAACTCGACCCGGAGATCCTGATGGCCTACGACCTCATCGACGCCGATCAGCTTGCGCGACGGCAGAATTCGGGCCAACGACTCACGACGGCCGAACGGGCCGCCGGTGACCGAACGTGGACCTACGGGCACGTGATCGTCGACGAAGCGCAGGAACTCTCTGCGATGGCGTGGCGAATGGTCATGCGGCGCATACCGAATCGGTGGATGACACTGGTGGGCGATACGGCGCAGACCGGTGATCCCGCCGGTACCTCGTCGTGGGGTTCGGTTCTGGAACCGTATGTGGCCAAGCGCTGGAAGCGAACCGAACTGACGGTGAACTATCGAACACCGTCGGAGATCATGACGGTGGCACACGACGTGTTGGCTGCCATCGACCCCGAGCAGTCCGAGCCGCGGTCCATCCGCAGCACCGGGGTACGACCGTGGGCCCAACGAGTGGCACCGGACGATCTGATCACCGCGGTCGAGAAGCGAGTGGCCGAGCACCCTCGCCCAGGCCTGAGTGCCGTGCTGGTTCCCGCAGGCCACGTCGACCGATTCCGCCATCTGGCATCGGAACTGGTCACCGTATCGACGGTCAAGGACGCCAAGGGACTGGAATTCGACTCGGTGCTGATCGTCGAACCCGGTGCCATCGTGGCGGATTCGGTCAAGGGTATGAACGACCTGTACGTGGCGCTCACCCGAGCGACTCAGCGACTCGGCGTCGTGCACGCGGACGCACTACCGGGTGAGCTCTCGGCGCTGCAGCCGTTCGAGCCGGAAGCCTAGAGAACCGCATACACCACCGGCCCGCTCCGTCGATTCGACAGAGCGGGCCGGTGGTGTGTGCAGCGTGCACTCAACGGACGGTGTGCACGATCAGAACGTCGCAGGTGGACTTGCGAGCGGCGTCCGACGGAACCGAACCCAACAGACGGCCCGTCAACGAGTTCAGGCCGCGGTTGCCGACGACGAGCAGGTCACCCTTGACCTCGTCCACGAGTGCCAGCAGCGACTCGACGGGAGCACCGACGATCGCCTTCTCCTCGATGTTCTTCGCACCGGCCTTGGTGGCGTGCTCGCGCGCCGTGCGCAGAATCTCACGCGTCGGTGCCGATCCGGTGATCTGGTAGGCGTCCTCGCGCAATGCGTCGGCGGCAGCGGACGTGTCCTTCGGATCGGCCGGGTAGTACGCACAAGCGATCACCAGGGTGGCAGCGGCGTCTCCCGCCAACGCCGCGGCCTTCTCCACTGCCCGCAGTGACGATTCGGAGCCATCGGTCCCGACGACGACGGTGCGGTAGGCGCTCATTCATTCCTCCATTTGTCGGTCACACACACAGATGTGACACTTCTGCTCGAACTCGATTGGTGCAAGTCACAGGACCGAAAAACGTGGTCCGGGGACTGATTCGCTGACATTAGCCGGAACCGGCCGATCGGCACGTGAACTTGGGGAACAACACGATCCGCGCCACTCACATACATTGGTTTCCATGCCGATTCCCCGCCCGCCACTGTCGAGACGGGCCATGACTGTCGGTGCCGCCGTGATTGCGGTTCTGGCTGTAGCCGCCCTCGCATTCGTACTCCTCCCCCAGGATTCGAGCGCCGACACATCCACGCGTGATGCGCGCATCACGCTACCGGACAGCCCCGGATCGACGGGCACCGTCGACATCGACGCTCGTCTGTACGTCCCCGCCGTCACCCCCGCTCCGACGGTGCTGCTCGCCCACGGCTTCGGCGGCAGCAAGGACTCGGTCGACGGCGAGGCACGTGACCTCGCAGCCCGCGGGTACACCGTGCTCGCCTACAGTGCACGCGGGTTCGGCGACAGCACGGGATCGATCTCTCTCAACGACCCCGACCGCGAGGTCGCCGACGCACGCGAACTCATCGACTGGCTCGCCGAACAACCGGAGGTGGAACTCGACGCCCCCGGTGACCCGCACGTGGGTGTCGCCGGCGGATCGTACGGCGGCGCACTGGCTCTGAGCGCAGGCGGCACCGACCCCCGGATCGATTCGATAGCCGCAGCGATCACCTGGAACGACCTGGGTCAGGCGCTGTTCCCCAACTACGGCGTCACCTCCGCCGAGGGCCGAGAGGCCCTCGGCGACACCGCCACCCCCGCAGCTGCCGAATACGGCGGACCCGGCGTCCTCAAGCGCGGCTGGGCGGGAGTGTTCTTCGGAGTGGGCGCGTCCGGTGCAGCACCGGCCGGCGACGGAAACGGCACCGACGGCACCCAAGCGGGCACCGCCGAGGAGACATCCGCCTGCGGACGGTTCGCACCCGAGTTCTGCGACGCCTACGCCCAGTCCGCAGTGACCGGAATACCCAGCCAACAGCTCCTCGATCTGCTCACGGCCCACTCGCCGGTCGCGGTGGCGTCGAACATCACCGCGCCGACCCTGCTGGTTCAGGGTAGCCAGGACACGCTGTTCGGTCTGGATCAGGCCGACGCGACGGCTCGTCAGATCGCGGCGGCCGGTGGGAACGTCACCGTGCGATGGTTCGACGGCGGTCACGACGCAGGTGGGACGGACGGCACGAGCGATCAGGCCATCGCCGACTTCTTCGACACGACCTTGCGTGAGAGCGATGCTGCTGCAGATAGCCAGCCGTTCGTCTACTCCACTCAGCGGGCAGCCGACGAGCGCGGTGGCGACCGCAACCGCCGAATGACGGCTCCCGACTACCCGGGGCTCATCCCCGACTCCGACCCCACCGAGACTCGATCGCTGACGTTCACTCCCGCTGCGGAGAACCAGTCGATCATCCGTCCGCCCGGAGCGTCGCCGTCGGCGATCTCGTCGATACCCGGTTTGGGCTCGGTGCTCTCGACCCTGGGATCGACCGGGGCCGGAGCAGCCCTGACCGCGGACCTGCCGGGCCAGTCTGCAACGTTCACCAGCGAACCCGTCGATTCGTCCGTGACGGTCACCGGTGTGCCGCGGGTGAATCTGCGGGTGGCGTCGTTGGCCTCGCCGGGTCAAGCGGTCCTGTTCGCGAAGCTCTACGACGTTGCGCCGAACGGCACGAGAACGCTTCCGGGCGGGGCTGTCTCGGCGATCCGCCTGCCCGACACCGAGGGCATCGATCCCGTCGATGTCACCGTTGCCCTGCCGGGCATCAGCTACCTCGTCCAGCAGGGTCATCGCCTCGAACTGAGCATCTCCACCACCGATCAGGCGTACGCCGTGCCGCTCGAACCCGCACAGTTCAGCGTGGCCATGACCGACAACACCATCGCGTTGCCCACCGTCCCCGCGGAAGCGAGCGCCAACAGCACCGTTCCGGTGGCACCACTGATAGGCATCGGGATCGTCCTGCTCGCGGTCGCCGGTGCGATCGTGACCGGGGTCGTGCGGACCAGACGCCGCGCGGTCGCCGAAGTGGACGAGAGTCTGATCGACACTCCTCTGGTGATCACCGATCTGGCCAAGACGTACTCCAACGGCTTTCGCGCAGTCGACGGCGTCAGCTTCGAGGTGAAGCAGGGCCAGGTTCTGGGTCTGCTCGGGCCGAACGGTGCAGGCAAGACCACCACCCTGCGCATGTTGATGGGCCTGATCACTCCCACCGGTGGTGACATCAGGGTCTTCGGCCACAAGGTGACGCCAGGAGCACCGGTGCTGTCCAGGTTGGGCTCCTTCGTCGAGGGGTCGGGCTTTCTGCCGCACCTGACCGGAACACAGAATCTGCGGCTGTACTGGGAAGCGACAGGTCGCCCGATGGAGGACGCCCATGTCGAGGAAGCCCTCGAGATCGCAGACCTCGGCACCGCGATCGAACGCAAGGTCAAGTCGTACAGCCAAGGCATGCGGCAGAGGCTCGCCATCGCCCAGGCCATGCTGGGGTTGCCGGATCTGATGGTCCTGGACGAGCCGACCAACGGACTCGACCCACCGCAGATCAGGACGATGCGCGACGTGCTGATCAACTACGCGAAGACCGGACGAACCGTGTTGGTGTCGAGCCATCTCCTCGCCGAAGTGGAGCAGACCTGCACCCACGTGGTCGTCATGAATCGCGGATCGGTGATCAGTTCCGGCACTGTGCGCGAACTGACCGCGGCAGGCGGACAAACGGAGATCAGGGTCGACGACGCCGCCCGCGCGCAGTCGGTGCTCGGTACCTCCGGCCACGAGGGCGCAGTGATCGTCGACGACGGCACGGTGACCGTCGACCTGACCGACGCCGATGCCGCCGTCGTGATCCGAGAGCTCGTCACCGCGGGGATCTCGGTGCGCGGATTCTCGCAATCGACGCGCCTCGAAGACGTGTTCCTCGACCTCGTCCACCGAGACACCCCAGGGTCTTCCACCAGCAAGGATCGTTCATGAGCACCACACACGCAGACGGGCGCGCTGCCGGATACACCGGCGGTAGCACCTTGCCGTTCCGTACCGAGCTACGCAGGCAACTGGGTCGTCGACGCACTCAGCTGGCGATCGGCTTCCTGGCGCTGCTGCCGGTAATTCTCGCCATCGCCTTCACCGTCGGCAGCTCGAGTGCGGACTCGGATGCCGATGGGCTCATCGAGCTCGGCACCCGCGGTGGCATGAACTTCACGGTCTTCGCTCTGTTCATGTCCGTGGGCTTTCTGCTGATCGTGGTGGTGGCCCTGTTCTTCGGCGACTCGGTGGCAAGCGAAGCCTCGTGGTCGAGCCTGCGGTACCTGCTGGCCATTCCCGTGCCCAGGAGTCGTCTGCTGACGCAGAAGGCACTGGTGTCGGCGACGCTGTCCAGTGTTGCGATCCTGGTGCTCGTCGGGGTGTCGCTGTTGATCGGCACCGTGATGTACGGCGCGGAATCGCTGATCACCCCGCTGGGTGAAGGACTGCCCTACGGCACCTCGCTGGTACGGCTGCTGATCGCGGTCGCCTACATCGGGATCAACCTGCTGTGGGTCGCGGGCCTGGCCATGCTGCTGTCCGTGCTCACCGACGCCCCTCTCGGGGCCGTCGGCGGTGCGGTGATGACGTCGATTCTGATGCAGATTCTCGACCAGATCACGGCACTGGGATCACTCCGCAACTACCTGCCCGGGCACTACGCCAATTCGTGGATCGATGCATTCGGCACGAGCATCGACTGGAACGACATGGTGGTCGGTTCGTTCTCGGCCGTCACGTACGCGGCACTGTTCGGGTTGATCGCGTGGCGACGCTTCGGCACCAAGGACATCACCAGCTGAGGCGGGCTACTTCTTCTTGATCGCGGGCCCGAACACACCATCCGGAATGACGCCCGCACCGACGATCGTCTCGCGCCACGGCGTCGCGAGCGAAACCAGCCGAGCGGCACCGTCCTCGCCGAGGGCGGCCCACGGTGCAACGGCGAGGTCGTTGGTGATGTCCTCGACCAACGTACGGAGATCTTTCCCGTCCTGGGTCAGCGCACCGTCGGACGAGAGCAGCTCACGGTCGGCCAGAGACGCGACCGCCCCGTCCCACTGCTCGGTCGACCATCCGCGACGCTTGCGGGCGAACTCCTTCTCGAAGCCGTAGCCGGTGGCGGTATGGGTGATGAGTGCTTCGAGACCGCTCAGTCCCGCCGTCTGCAGCGCCGCGAGGTGACCGTCGCCGCGGTATTCGCGGATCAGAGTCAGGGCGTGCCACAGCACGAGATGCGGAGCTGTCGGCCAGTCGAGCTCGGCATACGCGGCGTACAGGGGTCGGCCGTCGTCACCGGGAATGCCACGGGCTGCGATCGATGCCAGGTCTGCGGCCTCGGCCATGTCCGCGGACGTCAGGACCTCGGGCCCGAGCAATCGGGCGAAGGCGGCATCGAGCGTGTCGTACCGGATTGCCATGATCTCGTCGGGCGACGCGATATCCCAGGCGGCCGGAATGAGCGGCGCGATCAGTTCACGATTGAAGTTGTAGAACGTAGCGGTGACGACACCTGCACCGACCCGCCCCAGAGGCGCTGCCCGGCCCGCGAAATAGCAGGCCCGCGGCGGCAACCCTGCGGCGACGAGAGCGTCCTGCGTCTCTGGAAGGAAATAGGTCATCGAGTGAATGAGCTCGAGCGCGCGAGAGGTGCGGCCGGCGGTGGTTGCGTCCATCGTTGAACCGTAACCGAACCTATTTGAGGCCTGCTGCATCCATCCCGCGCAGCTCCTTCTTCAGATCCTGGATCTCGTCGCGCAGTCGGCCGGCGAGCTCGAACTTGAGCTCGCGTGCCGCGTTCATCATCTGATCGGTCATGTTCTTGATCAGATCGGCCAGTTCGGCGCGGGGCATCGACGAGACGTCCTGGCCCTCGTACACCCCGGTGCTGACCGACCGGCCCGCCTCGCCCTGCGCTCGCCGACCCCGGCTGGCGTTGCGCCCGGATCCCCCGACTTCGACGACCGACTCGGTGTCCTCGGCTTCCTGGTACACCTGGTCGAGGATGTCGGCGATCTTCTTGCGCAGCGGCTGAGGGTCGACGCCTCGTTCCTTGTTGTACGCGATCTGCTTCTCACGCCGACGCTCGGTTTCCTCGATCGCGTAGGTCATGGAGTCGGTCATCTTGTCGGCGTACATGTGGACCTCGCCGGAGACGTTTCGGGCGGCACGGCCGATGGTCTGGATGAGGCTGGTGCCGCTCCGGAGGAAGCCTTCCTTGTCGGCGTCGAGAATCGCCACCAGCGAGACCTCGGGCAGGTCGAGACCCTCACGGAGCAGGTTGATGCCGACCAGCACGTCGTACTCGCCGAGTCGGAGCTGCCGGAGCAGTTCGACGCGGCGCAGCGTATCGATGTCGGAGTGCAGGTAGCGGACACGAATGCCCAGTTCGAGCAGGTAGTCGGTCAGATCCTCCGACATCTTCTTGGTCAGCGTGGTCACCAGCACACGCTCGTCCTTCTCCGCGCGTTCTCGAATCTGATGGACCAGGTCGTCGATCTGGCCCTTGGTCGGTTTGATGACGACCTTGGGATCGACGAGTCCGGTCGGACGGATCACCTGCTCGACGAACTCTCCCCCGGTCTGGCCCAGCTCGTACTTTCCCGGAGTTGCCGAGAGGTAGACCGTCTGACCGATCCGCTGAGTGAACTCCTCCCACGTCAACGGCCGATTGTCGGTCGCGGACGGCAGGCGGAACCCGAAGTCGACGAGGTTGCGCTTGCGGGACATGTCGCCCTCGTACATCGCCCCGATCTGCGGAACCGTCACGTGAGACTCGTCGATGACGAGCAGAAAGTCCTCGGGAAAGTAATCGATCAACGTGGCAGGCGCGGTACCTGCACCGCGTCCGTCGATGTGCCGCGAGTAGTTCTCGATACCCGAGCAGAACCCGACCTGCTTGATCATCTCCAGGTCGTATTGCGTCCGCATCCGCAGCCGCTGAGCCTCGAGCAGCTTTCCCTTGCCCTCCAGCTCCGCGAGCCGACCTTCGAGTTCGGCTTCGATGTCCTTGACGGCCCGTTCCATCCGCTCCGGCCCGGCAACGTAGTGCGTGGCCGGGAAGATGCGCACCGAATCGACCTGCCGAACGATGTCGCCGGTCAGCGGATGGAGGTAGTACAGCGCTTCGATCTCGTCGCCGAAGAACTCGATGCGAATCGCCAGTTCCTCGTAGGACGGAATGATCTCGACCGTGTCACCACGAACTCTGAACGATCCGCGGGTGAAGGCCATGTCGTTGCGGGTGTACTGCACGTCCACGAGCAACCGGAGCAGCGCGTCACGCTGCACTTCGACGTTGACCTCCAGCTCGATCGACCGATCGACGTAGGACTGCGGGGTACCGAGACCGTAGATGCACGACACCGACGCCACCACGACCACATCGCGGCGCGAGAGCAGAGATGCCGTCGCCGAGTGCCGCAGCCGCTCGACATCGTCGTTGATCGACGAGTCCTTCTCGATGTAGGTGTCGGTCTGCGCGATGTACGCCTCGGGCTGGTAGTAGTCGTAGTACGAGACGAAGTATTCGACTGCGTTGTTGGGCAACATGTCTCGCAGTTCGTTCGCCAACTGCGCCGCCAAGGTCTTGTTCGGTGCCATCACCAGAGTGGGGCGCTGCAGCTTCTCGATGAGCCAGGCAGTGGTGGCCGACTTACCGGTACCGGTGGCACCGAGCAGTACGACGTCCTTCTCGTCCGCCTTGATCCGCCGTTCCAGCTCGGCGATGGCGGTCGGCTGATCGCCTGCCGGCGTGTGTTCGCTGACGACCTCGAACGCCGGTCCGGTGCGCTCGATTGCGCCTACCGGACGGTGCTCGGAGTGCGCGACAACGGGATGTTCGGATGCAAACGCCATTTCACAAGCGTAGACGCGACCACCGACAAGTTCCGTCGGGCAGACCCCGGACGTCGGTTCCCGGTAGCTTCTACAGGCATGGTCGCTCACACGTCAGCCGGTGCGCACACCGTCGTTCATGCCCCCAAGCACGAGACGTTCGACCTCGTCGCCGAGACGAACGTGGATCCCAAGGGGTTCGTCCGTGTCGTCGACGAATACCGCGTCGAGCCGTGGGGGCTGTACATGGCCCGCCCGTCCGATCACGCCCACTTCGACTACCTGGAGTCCTGGTTGCTGCCCGCTCTGGGGCTACGGGCCTCGGTGTTCCACTATCTGCCCGCGCACGCCCGCGATCAGGACTACTACGTCGACATCGGCGAGTACACCGCCGGCGCCACCCGATGGACATCCGTCGACCACTATCTCGACCTCAGCGTGCGTACCGGCCGCGATTACGACCTGCTCGACGTCGACGAGCTGTTCGACGCTCGGGTGGCGCGCCATCTCGACACCCCCACGGCCGAGCTCGCGCTGGCCAGATCGATCACGGCCATCGAAGGACTGACGCGGCACGACTACGACCTGAACGCGTGGCTCGCATCCCTCGGAATGCCGACCGAGTGGAACGGCAAGCCGTCCTGACTCGGTCGGCCCCGATTCACGCGGTCCAGTCGGTCTGCTCCGCCCACTGCCATGCCCGACGGTATGCCACATCGAACCATGGGGCTTTCGCGTTCTCGTAGGCCTCGATGGCCGAGCCGAAGTCGGTGATTCCGGCAGCGGCCTCGGAGGCGCGTCGCTTGATTCCGGCGTATTCGGTGGTGATGTTGTCGTCCGCTCGCAGCCAGTCCCGGAACAGCAGGGCGAACGTCTGATTCGGCCAGCCGTCGACCCGGATATGTACGTTCGCCGGCCGGCCGGGGTCTGCGCTGCCGTGAAAACGCTTGGCCCACACGGCAGGATCGGCTTCTCCGCCGATTCCGTATGCGGGCTTTGGATAGTCGAAGTTGCTGGCCTCTCGCCGAGGGAACCCTGCCACGCGCAGCTGCTCGGCGACAGCATCGGCGTCGTCGAGCCCGCGCACGGTGATCTGAATGTCGATGACATCCTTCGCGTCGAGACCGGGCACCGCGGTGGAGCCGATGTGGTCGATTCGGACCGCTTTGTCCGCGCAGGCAAGGGCCAGGCGCGAGATGATGCGTCGGGCCTGCGATTCCCACGTGGGGTCGGCCGTCACCTGTTCCGGATGAACGCGCGCGATGATCCCCTCCCTGATGTTGCGCTCGAAGGGAATCAGGCGCTCGTTCCACAGGGCTCGGACGACGTCGTCGACGCTGCCTGGCGCACCGGTGTTGTCGATCCACACGTCTGCTGCAGCGCGGCGCGCATCATCGGTTGCCTGCGCTGCGATCCGCGCGCGAGCGTCGGCCTCGGGCATGCCTCGCTGTCCCGTCAGACGACGCACCCGTTCCTCGGCGTCGACCCACACGATGACCACGAGGTGAAAGAACGGGCCCATCGATCCCTCCACGAGGAGCGGAATGTCCTGCACCACTACGGCATCCGGCGCTGCACCGTCGATGATCGCGGCGGTGCGCTCGCCGACCAACGGATGAACGATGGCGTTGAGCTTCTTGCGGGATTCCTCGTCGCCGAATGCCTTGGTCGCCAACGCCGGACGGTCGAGCGAGCCGTCGGGTGCGAGAATGTCGACTCCGAAGGTGTCCGTCAGTCGTTGCAGCCCAGGCGTTCCCGGCTCCACGACTTCACGGGCAAGCACATCGGAGTCGACGAGCACTCCCCCGAGTTCGGTCAGCACCTTGGCAACGGTCGATTTTCCGGCACCTATTCCACCGGTCAGTCCCAGTCTCAGCATGCAACCAGTCTGACACTCGAACACGCCGAATCACACCAGCCTCAAATGCACCGTTTTCGGAGGTGGGTCGGTTATCTTCGACGGGCGAGACCTCGATGTGCCGACCCACAGCTATTGAAAAGGACACCCATGCGAAGCAATCAGATCCAACCGGGTCGGCACCGCCTTGGCATGGATGCAGGCGTTCATTGCATTCTCATCCCGGAAGTAGCCTCGGCGTTGGCCGACCATCGGCGTAACTGGTTCACCAACCTCCTGACCCCCGCCCGCCACAGCTTCGCCAGCATGCGCAAGCGCACGGAGAGCGTCGGCCAGTGGAGTCCAGCCACCGCCGCGTAGTTCGCACTCCCCCTCACACATGGGCCCGGTTCATCGGAACCGGGTCCATTGTCGTGTCCGCAGCTTCTCTGCTCCCCTGATTCGAAACGAGAAAGCCCCGGTTCTCACGTGGAGAACCGGGGCTCGGTGTCACACCCTCACGGGTGGACCACTTCTATCAGGCGTTGCCCGACAGCTTCTCGCGAAGTGCAGCGAGCTGCGCATCGCTGGCCAGCGAACCACCGGTCGAGGCCGGAGCCGACGCTGCGGGAGCGTCGCCTTCTGCATCGGCGGGGGCCTGACCCGACTCGGAGGAGTAGTTGGTGTTGGCGGCTTCGGCAGCTTCGTCCTTGGCCGTCTTCTCCATCTGAGCGGTGTGCATCTTGTGGCGACGCTCCGCCTCGGCGTAGCGACCTTCCCACTCTTCACGCTGCTTCTCGTAACCTTCGAGCCATTCGTTGGTCTCGGAGTCGAAGCCTTCGGGGAAGATGTAGTTGCCACCCTCGTCGTACGAGTCGGCCATGCCGTACTTGGACGGATCGAACTCTTCTGCGTAGTCCTCGTTGGCCTGCTTGAGGCTCAACGAAATCCGGCGACGCTCGAGATCGATGTCGATGACCTTGACGAGTGCGTCGTCGCCGACACCCACGACCTGGTCCGGAACCTCCACGTGGCGCTCGGCCAGCTCGGAGATGTGCACGAGGCCCTCGATGCCCTCTTCGACGCGCACGAATGCACCGAAGGGAACGAGCTTGGTGACCTTGCCGGGCACGATCTGGCCGATCGCGTGGGTGCGAGCGAACTGGCGCCACGGATCTTCCTGAGTTGCCTTGAGCGACAGCGAAACACGCTCGCGGTCCAGGTCGACGTCGAGAACCTCGACGGTGACCTCGGTGCCGACCTCGACAACCTCGGACGGGTGATCGATGTGCTTCCAGGACAGCTCGGAGACGTGCACGAGTCCGTCGACGCCACCCAGGTCCACGAAGGCACCGAAGTTGACGATGGAGGACACGACGCCCTTGCGGACCTGGCCCTTCTGAAGCTGGTGCAGGAACTCGCTGCGGACCTCGGACTGGGTCTGCTCGAGCCATGCGCGGCGCGACAGGACCACGTTGTTGCGGTTCTTGTCGAGCTCGATGATCTTGGCCTCGATCTCCTTGCCGACGTACGGCTGGAGGTCGCGGACGCGACGCATCTCGACGAGCGAGGCGGGAAGGAAGCCACGAAGACCGATGTCCAGGATGAGTCCACCCTTGACGACCTCGATGACGGTGCCCTTGACGGCCTCGTCCTTCTCCTTGAGCTCCTCGATCGTGCCCCAAGCGCGCTCGTACTGAGCTCGCTTCTTGGACAGGATCAGACGGCCTTCCTTGTCCTCCTTGGTGAGGACGAGTGCTTCGATCTCATCTCCCACGGAGACGACCTCGTTGGGGTCGACGTCGTGCTTGATGGAGAGCTCGCGGGAAGGAATGACGCCTTCGGTCTTGTAACCGATGTCGAGTAGAACCTCGTCACGATCGACCTTGACGATGGTGCCCTCGACGATGTCACCATCGTTGAAGTACTTGATCGTGGCGTCGATGGCGGCGAGAAAATCCTCTGCGGAGCCGATATCGTTGACGGCTACCTGCGGTGAGGTTGTGGTTGAGGGCATGTGTTGAGTTGCTCCGGACGGGTTGGGTATCGGTTGATGGATGTTCGGTCGGACTTGGTGAAACGTGTGCAACACGAGCATCTTCGGCGAATCCGTTGCCGGATCCGTGTGCGCCGAGGTCGAGGGAACCCGACCTGGGCGCAGCATGAACACACTCGCGTTGAACAGGGTACGCGATGCCGCAGTACCAGCACAAACCCGGTTAGAGTCGGCGTGTGACCGATCTTTCCACACCGTCGTCCACTCCCGGCCGCGGCCGAATCGATTCGGTCGCGAGTGACCGCGCGAGTCGTCTCTGGTGGGATTCCGACGCCGAGAGCTACCACCGTACGCACGGCGCGTTTCTCGGAGTGTCGACCGAATCCGGGGAGTTCGTCTGGTGCCCGGAGGGGCTGCACGAGGGCGACGTGCATCTGCTGGGCGACGTCGCGGGCAAGGACGTCCTCGAAGTGGGCTGCGGCAGTGCACCGTGCGCCCGCTGGCTCGGAACCCAGGGTGCGCGCGCGATCGGTCTCGACATCTCGATGGGCATGTTGCAGCGCGGCGTCGATGCAATGGCCGCGGGCGGGTCGACGGTTCCGCTGGTGCAGGCCAGTGCCGAGTCCTTACCGTTTGCCGACGAGCGGTTCGACATCGTCTGCTCGGCCTTCGGTGCGGTGCCGTTCGTCGCGGACTCCGCCAATGTGATGAAGGAAGTCACGCGGGTACTGCGGCCGGGCGGGATCTGGGTGTTCGCCGTCAACCATCCGATGCGCTGGGTGTTTCCCGACGATCCCGGGGTCGGCGGTCTGACCGCGACGATTCCGTACTTCGATCGAACCCCGTACGTCGAATACGACGCCGACGGGACTCCCAACTACGTGGAGCACCACCGGACGATCGGTGACCGCGTGCGCGAGCTGGTCGCCGCAGGTCTCGAGGTGCGCGACATCGTCGAACCGGACTGGCCGGAATGGCTCGACCGCGAGTGGGGACAGTGGAGTCCACTGCGCGGGCAACTCTTTCCGGGCACCGCGATCTTCAGCAGCCGCAAACCGCTCTGACCGAGTGCGCCGCGATCAGCGCCGGTGCACCCGGGCTTCCACGGCCTCGGTGAATGCGCTGGTCGACGCCTGCCCACCGAGGTCGGCTGTCGCGACCCCGGATTCGACCGTGGCGTCGACGGCGTCACGGATCCGGCCGGCGGCCGCGGCCAGCCGATCGTCCGTGTGGCGCGGGGCGAGCCACTCGAGCAGCATTGCAGCGGACAGGAAGAGTGCCGTCGGATTGGCCCGGTTCTTCCCTGCGATGTCCGGGGCCGACCCGTGCGAGGCCTGCGCCATCGCCTGGGTTTCCGAGGAGTTGATCGACGGCGCGGTGCCCAGCGACCCGGACAGCTCACCTGTCAGATCCGACAGAATGTCACCGAACATGTTCTCGGCCACGATGACGTCGTAGTCCTCGCCCCGCCGAACCAGGTGCGCCGCGAGCGCGTCGACGTGCTCCTCGGTGACCTGGACGTGAGGAAATTGCTCGCCCACGGCGCGGCACGCATCGCGGAACAGCCCCGTCGTCATCGACAGCACGTTGGTCTTGTGCACGATGGTCATTTTCCTGCTGCGTCGCTCGGCCAGCGAGAATGCCTCACATGCAATGCGTTCGCAGGCCGCGCGCGTGAACACTCCGACGGCCAACGCCACATCGGGAGTGGGCATGAACTCCCCGCTGCCGACGAACATGTTGCGATCTGCGTAGAACCCCTCGGTGTTCTCCCGCACGACCACCAGATCCATTCGCGGGGACAGCGCCCGTACGCCGGGCAGTGCCTTCGCCGGCCGGATGTTGGCGAACAGGTCGAATTTCTTGCGAATCCGTCCGCCTGGAGTCAGTTCGGATCGGAACGGCTCCGGATACGACGCGCTGTCGTGCGGTCCCAGAATCCAGCTTTCGAGCTCACCCAATTCGTCCAGCGTGCTCCCGGGTACCGGCGTTCCGTGCTGGTCGATGGCGTCCATGCCCAGCGGGAGGCGCACCCAGTCCACGGCCGGGCCGCCGACGGACGCCAGGGCCGCGTCGACCACCCGGATCGTCGCGGGCACTATCTCGTGGCCTATCCCGTCGCCGGTCATGGCCCCGATCCTGAGCGTCGTCGTATTCCGGCCGTCAGTCTGCGACATCATGGGCTCCATGGTGCAGTCCGCAGAACTACTACTCGACTCCGGCCTCGACGCTGCGGTGCGCCGCGAGTGGGCGGCGCTGTCCGAGGCCGGGCTCCCGAGCCAGAACCGCCACCGCGGTGAGTCGAATCGCCCGCACATCACCGTCGCAGTGGCGTCGTCGATGCCGACCGCGGTGGACGATGGCAATGCGGTCCGATTCGATCCGTTCGATGTGCGCCTGGGCGGGCTCGTCGTGTTCGGCGGTCGAACGATCACCCTGGCGCGACTGGTCGTTCCGTCGAGCGAGTTGCTCGATCTGCACGGCCGGATGCACGAGGCCGTGGGCGAACGTTCGCTCGACCACCTCGAACCCGGCCGATGGACACCGCACGTGACGGTGGCTCGCCGGTTGACGCCCGAGGAGGCAGGAGCGGCGGTGCGCCTGCTCTCGGCGGACATCGACGATCTGGTGGGATCTGCGGTTGCGCTGCGCCGGTGGGACGGCGATGCCAAGCGCGAATGGCGGATCGGCTGACCCCGGGCACCCTAGAACCGGAAGTCGCCGAACTGGGTCACCTCCGCGTGGGTATCGGGAGCGAGGCCTGCGAGCACGAGGACGTCGAGGGCCAGGAACAACAGCACAACTACCAATACAATTGTCATGCCGCTAGCCTCCAACCTGCGAACAGTGCGCACGAGTGGCAGTAAAGCCATATATCGACGACTTTCTGCCATACTTTTTTCATGCTGAAACGAGTGGTTGTCGCGCTGATGCCGTTGACCGAACAGTTCGAGCTGGGCGTCGCCTGCGAGGTGTTCGGATTCGATCGCTCGGACGAGGGCCTACCCACCTACGACTTCTCTCTGATCGCAGGTGTCCCCCAACCGATCCGCACCCGCGTCGGTTACACCATCGACGTGCCGCACGATCTCGACAGTCTCGACAGCGCCGATCTGATCATCATTCCGGCCGGTGGCACCGAGACGGCTGTGGACGGCAGCTTCGTGTGCGGAACCGAATACGACGCATCCATCGAACCCCTGCTGGCCAAGCTTCGCGCAGCGGTGGAACGAGGCGCGATGGTCGCGAGCCTGTGCAACGGTGCTTTCGTACTCGGCAAAGCGGGACTTCTCGACGGCAGACCCTGCACGACGCATTGGCGGCACTCCGCCTCACTGGCCGCAAAATACCCCCTGGCACAGGTGGATCCGAACGTCCTCTACGTGGATGCGGGCAACGTACTCACCAGCGCAGGGACGGCAGCCGGAATCGACCTGTGCCTGCACATCGTGCGCAAGTACCAGGGCAGCGTCGTGGCCAACGGGATCGCTCGCCGGATGGTCGTTCCTCCGCATCGTGATGGCGGCCAGGCTCAATTCGTCACCAGTCCGCTGCCCGCCACTCGTACCGAGACACTGGCTCCGCTGCTGGACTGGATGACCGAGAATCTCGACTCCGAGCTGACCATCGGTCGACTGGCGGCGCGGGTGAACATGTCGGCGCGAACCTTCGCCCGCAAGTTCGCGGCCGAAACCGGAACCACACCCGCGCGCTGGCTCAACGACCAACGAGTACTGGCGGCGCAGCAGCTGTTGGAGAACTCGGATCTGCCGATGGATTCGATCGCCGAGGTGGTCGGTTTCGGCAATGCCGCGGCCCTGCGGCAGCATTTCGTGAGGTTGCGATGCACCACGCCGAATGCGTATCGCCGCACGTTCCGTGCCGCACCCCAGCCCGCCTGATACAGGCGCTCCGACCCGACCGGGATGATTCCGGTCAATACCTGCGTTGAGACACACCAGAAGCGCAATCAATCGAAAGGGACCGCGTGGCCACTCAGACTTTGACCCAGCAGAATTTCGACGAGATCGTGACGAACAACGACGTGGTGTTGGTCGATTTCTGGGCGTCCTGGTGCGGACCGTGCCGCCAGTTCGCGCCGACGTTCGAGAAGTCGTCCGACGCGCACCCCGACGTGGTGCACGCCAAGGTGGACACCGAGGCCGAGCAGGGACTTGCTGCCGCGGCGCAGATCCAGTCGATCCCGACGATCATGGCGTTCCGCGAAGGAATTCTGGTGTACGCACAGCCCGGTGCACTGCCTGCGCCGGCGCTCGAGGACCTCGTCGGTCAGATCAAGGCACTCGACATGGATGTCGTGCGCCAGCAGATCGCCGAGCAGGCTCCCGCGGCGGAGTAGTTTTCCGCCGCTGCACACGACGCGAAGGGCCGCTCACCGAATTCGGTGAGCGGCCCTTCGTCGTTCTTCCTGCGCGGCCTCGAATCAGTGCGCAGCGGCATCCCAGCTGCGGCCGGTGCCGACCGAGACTTCCAAGGGCACCGACAGTTCGATGGCCGAGGACATCTTGTCGCGTACGAGCGCTTCGACTTCCTCACGCTCGGATTCGACGACCTCGAGCACCAGTTCGTCGTGGACCTGCAACAGCATTCGTGACTTCAGCGTCGACTCCGCCAGTGATCGGTGCACGTCGATCATCGCGACCTTGATGATGTCTGCGGCGGTGCCCTGGATCGGGGCGTTGAGAGCTGCCCGCTCGGCGACCTCGCGGCGCTGACGGTTGTCGCTGTTGAGATCGGGCAGGTAGCGGCGCCTGCCGTACAGCGTGGAGGTGTATCCCACCTTGCGCGCTTCCTCGACGGCGTTGCGCAGGTAGTCACGGACACCACCGAACCGCGCGAAGTACGCCTCCATCTGCTGCTTCGCCTCGTCGGTGGAGATCTTGAGCTGCGCGGCGAGACCGAATGCGCTGAGTCCGTATGCCAATCCGTACGACATCGCCTTGACCCGGCGACGCAGTTCGGGGGTGACCTCCTCGATCGGCACGCCGAACGCCCGGGCACCGACGAAACTGTGCAGATCCTCGCCGGTGTTGAACGCCTCGATCAGACCTTCGTCGCCGGATACGTGCGCCATGATGCGCATTTCGATCTGGCTGTAGTCGGCAGTGAGCAGCGTGTCGTATCCGGCCCCGACGACGAAGCCGTCACGGATGTGGCGTCCCGCCTCGTTGCGTACCGGAATGTTCTGCAGGTTCGGCTCGGTGGACGACAGTCGTCCGGTGGCCGCGACCGTCTGGTTGAACGTGGTGTGAATGCGTCCGTCGTCGGCGACGGATTTCAACAGGCCGTCGACCGTCACCTTCATCCGCGTCGCGTCCCGGTGATCGAGCAGGAATTTCAGGAACGGATGCTCGGTCTTCTCGAACAGCCCCTGCAGCGCATCGGCATCGGTGGTGTACCCGGTCTTCGTCTTCTTCGTCTTGGGCATGTCGAGTTCCTCGAACAGCACCACCTGCAACTGCTTCGGAGATCCGAGGTTGATCTGCTTGTCGATCACGCCGTAGGCGGAGTTCGCGGCCTCGTCCACCTGCGCGGCGAATCCGGACTGCAACGCGCGGAGGTGATCACCGTTCACGGCGATACCCGTTGCCTCGACATCGGCCAACACCGTCAGCAGCGGCAGCTCCATCTCGGAGAGCAGGGTGGTCGACTCGATGGCGGCGAGCTCGGCGTCCAACGCATCGGCCAGGTCGATCACGGCCCGCGCCTTGAGAATCTCTCCCTCCGCGAACGCCGCATCGGCGGTGTCCTCGGCATCGAGCAACGACATCTGACCTTCACCCGCATCCTCCACCCGGAGTTCGCGTTTGAGGTAGCGCAACGACAGGTCGTCGAGATTGAACGATCGCTGACCGGGCCGCACCAGGTACGCCGCCAGCGCGGTGTCGGTGGTCAAGCCGCCGAGGGTCCAGCCGCGCCCACGAACCGCATGCAGAGCCCACTTGGCCTCGTGCAGAGCCTTGGGTTGCGATGCATCTGCGAGCCAGACCGCGAGTGCCTGCTCGTCGGATTCGTCCAGAGCGGTCGTCGTGACGAACGCGCCCTCGCCGTCGGCCGCGGCGATCGCCACCGACGTCGCATCGCTGTCGAACGGCCGACGCGGGCCGAGAATCGACAGCCCACTACGCCTGCCGTCGGCTGCGTGTTCCGCGAGCCATGCGGCCAGTTCACCCGGTGCGACGATGCCGCCGCGGACGTCGAACCCTTCCTCCGCCTCGGGTTCGACCGACGCGAGTGTCTCGAACAACCGGTCCCGCAGAATGCGGAACTCCAGGTCGTCGAACAAGGCGTGGATCTTCTCGCGGTCCCACGGAGCGAGTTCGAGCTGATCGGGGGTGTAGGGCAACGGCACATCTCGGACCATCTCGGTGAGCTCGCGGTTGAGCACCACGCTCGACAGGTTGGCGCGCAGTGCATCTCCCACCTTGCCCTTGACCTTGTCCACGTTGTCGACAAGGGCGGTGAGGGAACCGTATTCGATGATCCACTTGGTCGCCGTCTTCTCGCCGACACCAGGAATGCCAGGAAGGTTGTCGCTCGGGTCTCCGCGCAGGGCCGCGAAGTCAGGGTACTGCGACGGCGTCAACCCGTACTTGGTGGCGACCTCGTCGGGAGTGAACCGAGTCAGATCCGAGACGCCCTTGCGCGGATACAACACCGTGACGTTGTCGGTCACGAGCTGCAGCGCATCGCGGTCGCCGGTGACCACCAGGACGCGGTAGCCGAGCGCCTCTGCCTGGGTCACCAGAGTGGCGATGATGTCGTCCGCCTCGAAGCCGGCCTCTGCCATCACCGGAATACCCATGGCCCCGAGTACGTCCTTGGTGATGTCGACCTGGCCGGCGAACTCGTCCGGGGTCTTGCTGCGGTTGGCCTTGTACTCGGGGAACCGCTCGGCGCGGAAGGTCTGCCGCGAGACGTCGAACGCCGCCGCGATGTGCGTCGGTTTCTCGTCCCGCAGCAGATTGATCAACATCGAGGTGAACCCGTACACGGCGTTGGTGGACTGACCGCTGGTGGTCTTGAAGTTGTCCGCAGGCAACGCGAAGAAGGCACGGAACGCCATCGAGTGGCCGTCGATGAGCAGCAACGTGGGCCGCTCCCCGCCCGCCTTCGCGTCGGTATCGGCTGCGGGCGCTGCACTTTTCTCCGTTACTGGGCTCACGGTTGACCAGTCTAGGGAGCGGGTCCGACAACTCGAAGCCGGATGCAGGCGCCGCGACGCGATCGCTCTCACGGCGCGCGTCGTGCACCGCGAAACACAACCGATACTTTCCGGAAATCTCAGTCGCCGATTTTGCGTCGTTTCAGCGGATAGAGTCCGACAATTGCAGTAAATCCCCAACCCGTGACTCAACGACAACCGTCCGGAGGACGTGCGTGGCTCCAAATGTTCGATGGACCAGAAAGGTGCAACCGCCGAGGTTGCGCGCAAGATCTGCCGTTCGGCTCTTCCAGCGAACACTCCTACTCGCCGTTCTGAGTTCCATTGCCGCGCTGCTGTTCAGTGCGCCGGCATTGGCCCAGGAACCTACCCCCACTCCCCCGGCAGCACCGGGGACCAGCGCCGAACAGGCACCGCCTGCGGACGCGGTCAGCGTCGCCGGATCTCTCAACAACGGTGGCGAAAGACTCATCGGCGTCGATGTCGCGGCGCTGGACGCGTCCGGCTCCGAAGTCGCCCGCACCACCAGTGAAACCGGCGGCCGGTGGACCCTCGAATTGTCTCCCGGCACATACACATTCCAGGTGGTCCAGGAAACGCTCCCCGACGGCGTCAGCGTTCAGGGCGAGGTCCAGCGCGATGTGGAGGCCGGGCGTTCCAACACCGTCATCTTCTCGTTCGGCGAGGCCAGAACCGCCACCAGCATTCCGTTCTACGAGAAGTTCGTACGCACTACGGTCGACGGCTTTCGCTTCGGCCTCGTCATCGCGCTCGCCGCGGTCGGACTGAGTCTGATCTTCGGCACCACCGGTCTGACGAACTTCGCGCACGGAGAGATGGTCACCCTCGGTGCCGTCGCGGCGTGGTTCTTCAACGTCAGTGTCGGGATACAACTCATCCCGGCCACGCTGCTGGCGATCGTCGTGGGAGTCGCGATCGGCTGGCTCAACAACGCTCTGATATGGCGGCCGTTGCGCAAACGAAGGACCGGCCTCATCGCACAGCTCGTGGTGACGATCGGCCTCGCGATCGCACTGCGCTATCTCATCCTGATCTTCTTCTCGGACCGCTCCGAACCCTTCGACGACTACCAGGCTCAGACCGAGAACAACTGGGGTCCGCTCTCGATCACCAACGTCAACCTCGCCTGCATCGTCATCAGCATCGTCGTTCTGGTCGGCGTCGCACTGATGTTGCAGCGCACCAAGATCGGCAAGGCCATGCGTGCGGTTGCCGACAACCGGGACCTCGCTGCGTCCTCCGGCATCAACGTCGAGCGCGTGGTCACGTTCGTCTGGTGCCTCGGCGGCGGCCTGGCTGCCCTCGGCGGCGTGTTGTTCGGGCTCTCCGAACTCGGCGGTCGCGTCCAGTGGGAGATGGGCTTCAAACTCCTGTTGCTCATGTTCGCCGGCATCACACTCGGTGGACTGGGAACGGCCTACGGCGCCTTCCTCGGTTGCGTCATCGTCGGTCTGCTCGTGCAGTGGTCGACGCTGGTCATCAATCCCGATCTCAAATACATCGGAGGGTTGCTCGTCTTGATTCTCATCCTCGTCGTCCGTCCACAGGGCATCCTCGGCTCGCGACAAAGGATCGGGTGACCTTCACATGGATATCATCGGCGCACTTCAGATCTCACTCGCTCAGCTGGTCGGCCCGTCGGCCATCTTCTACGCTCTACTCGCCATCGGCCTGAACCTGCACTTCGGTTACGCCGGACTGCTCAACTTCGGTCAGATCGGCTTCGCACTGCTCGGCGGCTACGGCGTCGGCATCACCACGATCACCTACGAACAGCCGCTGTGGCTGGGCATTCTGGTCGGCCTCGCTGCAGCCGGGTTACTGGCCCTGGTTCTCGGCATTCCGACGCTGCGACTGCGAGCCGACTATCTCGCGATCGTCACCATCGCCGCCTCGGAAATTCTCCGATTGGTGTTTCGGTCCACCGCAACGGATTCGGTGACCAAATCCACCAACGGCATCACCGGCTTCGCCGGCCCGTTCACCAGTATGAGCCCGTTCGAGGGTGGTAAGTCCTACGAATTCATCGGCGTGCGGTTCCTCGGCAACGATCTGTGGGCCATGCTCGTCGGCTGGACGCTGGTCCTGCTGCTGTGCGGCGTGGTCTACCTGCTGACGCACAGCCCGTGGGGACGCGTCCTCAAGGCTGTCCGTGAGGACGAGGACGCAGCCCGTTCCCTGGGCAAGAACGTCTTCGTCTACAAGATGCAGGCACTGGTTCTCGGTGGCGTCATCGGCGGTATGGGCGGTGTGTTCAACGCACTGCAGACCCAATCCATCAACCCGGACTTCTACTCGACGGCGCAGACGTTCTTCGCCTTCGGCGCACTGATTCTCGGTGGGGCGGCAACAGTGTTCGGCCCGGTACTGGGCGCGATGCTCTTCTGGTTCCTGCTGTCCATTCCCGATGCGATTCTGCGGCAACTGATCTCCGGCGACGACCCGGTGCTCAATCTCACCGGCGCTCAGGTCGGTGCCACGCGATTCGTGCTCCTGGGAATCCTGATCGCCGTCTTGATGGTGTTCAGACCTCAGGGCATTCTCGGCAACAAGCGAGAGGTTCAACTCAATGCCTGACCCGAGCAAGGATGCTGCTGCAACGGCCGCACCGAGCAAGAAAGCAAGCACACTCGAATCACGCGCTGCGCAGGCGTTGTCGAGCGATCAACGCGCCGCCCTGTTCGCCGGTGTTCCCAACGAACCCGGCGCACCGAAACCGGACGCCACGATGGTCGTCGACGGCGTCTCGCGCACCTTCGGTGGCCTCAAGGCCGTCGACGTGGCGCACCTCGAGATTCAGCGGGGCTGCATCACCGGACTGATCGGGCCCAACGGCGCAGGCAAGACCACCCTGTTCAACCTGCTCACGGGATTCGATCGACCCGACACGGGAACCTGGTCGATGGACGGTCAGGAACTGGGCCGGATGCATCCGCACCAGGTGGCCCGCAAAGGTGTGGTGCGCACGTTCCAGTTGACCAAGGCGCTGTCGAAACTGACTGTGCTGGACAATGTTCGGCTGGGTGCGACGGGTCAGCGCGGTGAGCGCATGATCAACACCTTCATGCCGTGGACGTGGAAGGCCCAGGAACGTCAGATCACCGAACGCGCCTACGAGCTACTGGGCCGCTTCAAGCTCGACGCCAAGGCCGACGACCTCGCCGGCTCGTTGTCCGGCGGCCAGCGCAAGCTGCTGGAGATGGCGCGTGCGTTGATGACCGATCCGTCGGTGGTCATGCTCGACGAGCCCATGGCCGGGGTCAATCCGGCTCTGACGCAGTCACTTCTGGGGCACATCAAGTCGCTTCGCGACGACGGTATGACGGTGGTGTTCGTCGAGCACGACATGGACGTCATCCGCAACATCAGTGACTGGGTGGTGGTGATGGCTCAAGGCAGCATCATTGCCGAGTCCACCCCCGAGGAGCTCTCCAACAACGGAGCCGTCGTCGACGCGTATCTCGGTAGCCATCACGATCAGGCTCTCGAGTTCGATGCCGACGGCAATCCGGTCGGTGCCACAGCGGAGCTGGCGGAGGCACTGAAGAAGGCCGAGGCCGAGGAACTCGAAGCGGGAGGCGACCTCTCGGAGCCGGAGTTCGCCCGCCCGATCGCAACCGACGGCACCGAAGGCGGCTCGCACCGGGCCAAGGAGGACGACCGATGAGCGAACAAACATTGACGCCGGCGGAATTCGCCGCGACACCCGAGGAACATGCTCGACTCGCCGAAGGTGCACTGCTGCGCGCGGACGGGTTGGTGGCCGGATACATCCCCGGTGTCAACATCCTCAGCGAGTGCAACTTCTTTCTCAACGACGGCGAGATCGTCGGCATCATCGGACCCAACGGTGCCGGGAAGTCGACTCTCCTCAAGACCCTGTTCGGTCTGGTCGCCGTCCGTGAGGGCAGCGTCAAACTGCGCGGCGACAACATCACCTCCGCAGAAGCGCATGTGTTGGTCACCAAGGGAGTCGGCTACGTTCCGCAGACGCAGAACGTGTTCCCGTCACTCACCATCGAAGAGAACCTCGAGATGGGAATCTATCTGCGTCCCAAGAAGTTCGGTGAGCGTTTCGAGTTCGTCAGCGAGCTGTTCCCGCTGCTCGGCGAGCGCAAGAAGGTCAAAGCAGGCGCGCTGTCCGGCGGCGAACGACAGATGGTCGCCATGGGACGCGCACTGATGATGGAGCCGTCGGTACTGCTGCTCGACGAGCCGTCGGCCGGATTGTCTCCGATGTTCCAGGACGAGGTGTTCATCCGCTGCAAGAAGATCAATGCAGCGGGCGTCTCGATCATCATGGTCGAGCAGAACGCTCGTCGCTGCCTCCAGATCTGCGACCGTGGCTACGTACTCGATCAGGGCCGCAACGCCTACACCGACACCGGTCCGGCATTGATGAACGACCCGAAGGTGATCGAGCTGTACCTCGGCACACTGGCGGGAAGCAAAGAGAAGAAGTAGCTGCTCGGCAAACGACGACGGCCCCGGTTCGACATCGAACCGGGGCCGTCGTCGTTGCCGTCGAACGTGTGACACCTACGAAGACCTCTGGGCCCGAGTCCTGATCGAGGACTCGGGCCCAGAGGCCGTGTGACAGTTACAGATCACTCACCGACGACGATGTAATCTTCCGTCGTCAGGGTGTTGTCCGGTCCGAAGACCAGGTTGCCGTAGGAACCGGTGGCGGGCTCTCCTGCGTCACTGAAGTTCAGCGCGCCGGTGATTCCGTCGTAGTCGATATCGGTTCCGGCCTTGACGAGCGGAAGGCACTCGGCGTAGCTGGTGCACTTGGTGCCGTCCTTGGTGACGCTGTTGATGTTGGCCGCGATGTCGGTACCTGCCGTCGACTTGGCCTGCTCGGCAGCCAGCGCCGAGATGATCACTGCGTCGTAGGACTCACCCGCGTAGTTGAAGTCCACCAGAGCCGGATCGACGACCTTGAGACGATCCTGGAATCCGGTGCCGACATCGGTCAACGGAGTGGTGCCGCGCATCGTGTCCAGCAGACCCGCTGCGACCGACTCACCGAGGGCGTTGCCCATGTTGCCGTCGACGCCGTAGACCAGCGTGCCGTCGGACGGTCCGATGCCGATCTCGTGCATACGGGTGATGATCTTCGCGGACTCCTCGAAGCCGATGATGGCCACGGCGTCCGGGTTGAAGTTCTTCACACCGTCGACCTCGGCGTTGAACGACTGTGCGTTCGGGTCGTAGATCGTGGTCTGGATCTGGTCCGCCGCGATGCCCGCCTCTTCGAGGTTGTCCGCGGTGTTCGCGGCCAGGCCCGTGCCGTACGGGTCGTTGAGCGCGAGGATGGCGACGCGCTGCGCACCGTCCTGGGCGATCAGCTGGGACAGGGCCTGTGCCTGCAGCACGTCGGTGGGTGCGGTACGGAAGTACTGCCCCTTGTCCGGGTAGCAGACGAACTGATCGGACGTGTTGGCCGGCGAGAACTGCACGACGCCTGCGCTGGCGATCTTGTCGATGACCTTGAGCGAGACCGAGGACGACGCTGCACCGACGATGACGTCGGAACCGCCGGCGAGCAAGCGGTCCACCGTGGTGTTGGCGGTATCGGTCGTCGTGTCGCCCGAGTCACCGGGGATGAGCGTGACGGGCTGCTCGAGGACGCCACCGGCTTCGTTGACGTCGTTGACGGCCAGCTGCACACCGGCAACTTCGGGCGGGCCGAGGAAGGCCAGGGTTCCGGTCTCGGGGAGAAGGGTTCCCACCACCAGCGGGGCCGTGTCCGGGGTTGCCCCGGCAGTGGCCTGCTCGGGCGTGCAGTCGGTGGAGACGGTCGTTTCCGCGGCTGCAGTGCCGCCGCTGGCACTGGTGGAGTCGGTCGAGCCCGAGTCGTCGCTCGACGAACAGCCGAACAGTGCGAGCGAGGTAACGCTCAGCACCGCAGCCGTGCGGACATAGGTCCGAATTGCCATCTAGGTTCTCCTTGAAATTGCTCGTCGATGAAGCGCACCTGAGTTACATGTGGCTCACGTGTGGGTCAGACGCTAATGCTCGGAGCCGATTCGCAAGGCCTAGAACGACGCTCGTGACCTGACTGTGACCTAGAGAGTCGAAGTTTTACGTGGCCGTAGCTTTCGCCGGCCGATCAGCTGTCTCCCACGGGCTTGTTCGCAGGGCTACCGAGCGTGTCGATCACGACCTCCGCGACGGCCTTCATCGTCGTCCTGCGATCCATCGCGGCGCGCTGAATCCACTTGAACGCCTGCGGTTCTGTGAGCGATTGCGATTCCATCAGGATGCCCTTGGCCTTCTCGATGAGCTTGCGCGTCTCGAGCCGATCCTGCAGATCCACGATCTCGGATTCGAGGGCGGAGATCTCACCGAAACGGCTGGCGGCCAACTCCACCGCAGGCATCAGATCGGCTTTGGTGAACGGCTTGACCAGATACGCCATGGCCCCGGCATCGCGCGCTTTCTCCACGAGTTCGCGTTGACTGAACGCGGTGAGAATGACGACGGGCGCAATGCGCTTCTCAGCAATCTCCGACGCCGCATCGATTCCGTCCCGACGCGGCATCTTCACATCCATGATGACCAGATCGGGACGCAGTTCGACGGCCAACTCCACCGCCTGCTGACCGTCGGCCGCTTCACCGACCACGTCGTACCCCTCCTCGCGGAGCATCTCCACGAGGTCCAATCGGATCAGGGATTCGTCCTCTGCCACCACCACACGAAGCGGGGGCTTGCCAGTACCGTGCGCACCAGGAGCATTCATCTGTATCGGTCTCCTTTGACAGTCATCGCCCATCAGGGCCGTCGAGCATCTGAAGGGTACCGGTGCGCGAGGCCGAAAGCGCATCTTCTAAACTCGTCAATCGTTGCTTGAAAGACGCCAGCCCTCGTATCCCAATTGGCAGAGGAAACGGATTCAAAACCCGTCCAGTGTGAGTTCGAGTCTCACCGAGGGCACCACAGCAGCCACGAATCGGTATCGGTAAAGGCCGCTCGTGATCGCGCCTACAGTGGAGTGATGTACATACCCAGCAGTCTTCGTTGCCACGACACCAGTGCGGGCAATTTGTGCGCAGCGAAGGTCGACCATCGTTTCGGGGATTCGGCGGACCGGTCCGCCCAGTGGGTCTTCTACACCTGCAGCGCCGATTCCACTCACGAGACCGGTTACGTGGACCGCCTGGTCACTGCCTGAACCATGTTCGTAGAACGCGCGTACGTCCATGCCGACGATGTCGGATCGGACTGGCCCTTCACCGTGCCTGCTGTCGCCGACCTCGCTCGCGACGGACTCGAGTTCCTGGCACCGGTCACAATTCTGGTCGGAGACAACGGTTCCGGTAAATCGACTCTCGTCGAAGCAATAGCCGAGGGTTTCGGAATCGATGCCCGCGGCGGTCGCGCGGCGCAGCAGTCGCGTCGACTCGACGAGGTGACCAGCGCGCTCGGAGAGGTACTCGAACTCGAGACCACGCCACGAGGTTCTCGAATGCTTCGTGGCCCACGACCGAACAAGCGCGGCTTCTTCCTGCGCGCCGAGACCGCGTTCGACATGGCCGAGAACCTCGGCGGCGTGCCGGGTTTCTGGGACGAGAACACCGCCGAGATGAGCCACGGTGAAGGGTTCCTGACCATGTTCGGTGCAATGTTGGACGAACCCGGTTTCTACGTTCTGGACGAGCCCGAATCGGCCCTGTCGTTCACCGCGAGCCTGCAGCTCGTTGCACTGATGTCCGAGCTGGGCAATGACGGCGCGCAGATCGTCTGCGCCACCCACTCACCGATTCTGGCGTCGACGCCCGGTGCGGACATCGTCGAAGTAGGCGAACACGGTCTACGCCGAAGCACTTGGGACGAACTCGAATTGGTACAGCACTGGCGCCGCTACCTCGACGACCCCAACAGCTATCTCCGTCACCTGCTCGACTGACCGTCGGCCATCGACACCTCACGACGGCGACGCACACTTCCCGGCGAGACGCCCGTGGCGCGCTTGAACGCCTTCCCGAACGCAGCCTCCGACAGATACCCACTGCGCCGGGCCACTTCGGCCATCACCACGTCCTCGGATCGCAACGTGCCGTACGCGACCTGCATCCGCCACGTCGCGAGATAGCTCATCACGGAATCACCGACCAGCTCGGTGAAACGTGCCGAGAACGCAGAGCGAGACATGTTCACCCTCGATGCCAGACCCGCAACGGTCCACCGCTCGTGCGGGTGTCGATGGATCATCGCCAACGCCGTTCCGATCCGATCGTCCTGCAATGCACCGAGCCAACCCGACTGCGCACCTGGCGTATTCGCGATCCACGACCGCAGCGCGTGGATCACCAGAATGTCGGACAGCCGGGTGATCACCGCTTCTCCCCCGGGCTCGAGCACACGCGCCTCGTCCGCGACCATAGCCAGTACGTTCTGCATCCTCGATTGCCTCGGGCCCGGATCAGCGTCGACCACCACCAGCGCGGGCAACAGGCGAACGAGCTTCTGCGCTGCAGGATGATCCAGCCGCACCGCCCCGCACACGAGAGTCGCAGCACGGCCGGCACCGCCCGCGTCGTGAGTGAGCACCGCGTAGCGATCGCTGATGTACTCGTGCGGGAGATCGTGAACGCTCGTCGCCTGAACCGATGCGTCGCCGGCTGCGGTGAGCACGTGCCCTCGCCCGTGCGGTACCAACGCGAAATCGCCGGGGATCAGCTCACGCGTCGGCTCGCCGGGAACCGACAATGCGCAACTGCCGTCGACGACCGTGTGAAACCACAGCGCATCCTCCATGGCGGGCAATGCGAGACCCCAGGATCCGCTCATCTCGGAGCGCACGTAGAACGATCCGGTCATCCGTAGAAAGCGCAGCGCTTCACCCAGGGGGTCGGACGACTTCCAGGGATCTGCGCCGCGCATGCACCGATCGTCCCACGAAATGGACGATCGGACATCGAACGCGGCTGTGTGCGCATTGCTCATCCAGCCTCTCGGGACGAGGGTGGACAACTGAACGCTCACCTACTGGAGGGAATCACCGTGTTGGATCGAATGCTCGCAGTCGCCACCGCCGTTGCCGCCGTCGGATGTGGGCTCGTTGCCGGAGTGCTGCTCGCCTTCTCCATCAGCGTGCTCCCCGGCCTGGCAACACTGCCGGTACCCGACGCGATCGCCGCCATGCAGAGATTCAATGCTGCGATTCTGAACCCACTGTTCCTGGCACTGTTCGTCGGGACAGCCGTATCGTGCACTCTCGCAGCGATTCTCGCCGTATCGACCGGTCGGGGTTCACCGGTGCTGGTCGTGAGCGGAGCCGTTCTCTACGTTCTCGGATGCGTCGCGATCACGGCCGTTGCGAACGTCCCCCTCAACGACGCGTTGGCCGGGGTGGATCCAGGCAGTGCTGCCGGTGCCCAGGTGTGGCAGAACTTCACCGAGAAGTGGACGCGATGGAACACCGTCAGAACAGTGGCCGCGACTGCGGCCTGCGCCGTTCTGATCCTCGGTCAGGGTAGATCGGCGCTGGGCTGATCGGACACCGAGTCCTGGTGTCGCTTACGGATTTCTTCCTCGAACCGCGCGATGAGGTGGTCGGTGTCTGCCGTGGACACATCGCGTGCGCCCTCGTCCATCGAGGCGTCACGACCCCGGCGCAATGCAGCAAGTTCGGCTTCGAGTTCGTTGTTGTCGAGTACACGTGGATCCAGCATGACCTCCATTGTGGTCCCCTGTCCGGTGCCCCCGCGGGGATTTGCTGTAATCACGCTATGAACGTCGTGTACAGCTTCGCACCGATTCTCGGCCGCGGCGCGAACACCTTGATTCTGGGCTCGATGCCCGGCGTCGCGTCGCTGGCCGCGCAGCAGTACTACGCGCATCCACGAAATGCGTTCTGGCCGATCATGGGAACGCTGTTCGGTGCAGGCCCCGAACTTCCCTACGATGCGCGCACCGAGCGTCTGCGCAGCCAGGGCGTCGCGATATGGGACGTGCTGAAGCTGTGCACGCGTGAAGGAAGCCTGGATTCGGCGATCGTCGAATCGTCCATCGAGACAAACGATTTCGAGCAATTGTTCGCCGAGAATCCCGGCATCGACAGGGTGTTCTTCAACGGAGCCAAGGCCGCCGAGACCTACCGGCGGTACGTGAAATCGGCAACGCCCCAGGTGGGATTCGAACGACTACCGTCGACCAGTCCGGCGCACGCAGCACTCGATCTGCAGGCGAAGACGCGAATATGGACCGACGCACTCAGTCGCGGACCCGTTTCGGGAAGTGCCGGATGAGACCTTCCTGAACGACGGTGGCGAGCAGCTGCCCGTCCATCGAGAAGAAGCGGCCGGTGGCCAGTCCCCGCGAGCCGGCCGCGACCGGGGATTCGGTGGCGTAGAGAGCCCATTCGTCGAACCGGAACGGCCGGTGAAACCAGATGGAGTGATTCACGGTCGCCGCAACGATGCGGTCGAGTCCCCACGACAGGCCGTGGGTGGTGATGATCGAATCGAGCACGGTGGTGTCCGACGCGTAGCCCATGGTCGCGGCGTGGAAGATCGACGCGTCGGGCAGATCCCCGTCGGCCTTCATCCACACGCGATTGTGATTGAGCTTCTCCCCGGTGCCGTGCATGATCCACGCGGGATCGTTCGCGTAACGCATGTCGATCGGCTTGAGGGCGTCGACGAACATCTGCAGACGGTCCTCGTACCCGACGAAATGATCGCCGAGCGGAGGCAGTGCGTCGGGATACGGAACCTCGGGAACCTCGACGCTGTGCTCGAGGCCCTTACCGAAATCCTGGAAGGCCGCGAGCATGACGAACAGCTCGTTGCCGTCCTGTACGGCGGTGACCTGCCGGTTGGCGAAGGCTCGGCCGTCGCGCTGTCGCGAGACCCGGTACTCGATGGGCTTCTTGACGTCACCCCCGCGAATGAAGTGCGCGTTGATCGCGTGCACGTCCCGCGACGTACCGGATACGGTCCGGCCCGCCGCGATCAGGCCCTGAGCAACGAGCTGCCCCCCGAACGTTCGACTGCCCACCTGCTCGGGGTGAACCCCGAGGAACACGTCCTCCTCGATCTCCTCGAGTGCGAGGAGATCGAGGAGCGTCTCGAGATCTGTCCTGCGTACAGCTGTACTGCTCGGCGCGCTTTCGCTGACGCCGGTTCCCCCCGCTTCGACCACTTACCGGTCCTCTTCTCCGATTCGGTGCACATGGATCAAGTTGGTCGAGCCTACTGTGCCGGGAGGGGCACCGGCCACGATCACGACCTGATCGCCCTTGTTGTACCGACCGAGTTCGAGCAGCGCCTTGTCGACCTCTTTGACCATCGCGTCCGTCGAGCCCACATCGGGGACCAGGAACGTCTCGGTTCCCCAGCTCAGCGACAGCTGGCTGCGCACCTCGGAGATGGAGGTGAAGGCGAGCAACGGAAGCTTGGTGTGCAGACGGGCCAACCGTCGAACGGTGTCACCCGACTGGGTGAACGCAACGAGTGCCTTCGCGTCCAGACGCTCACCGATGTCGCGGGCGGCGTAGGAGATGACGCCACGCTTGGTGCGCGGGACGTGCGTCAGCGGAGGAACACTGTCGCCCTCGGTCTCGACCGTCTCGACGATGCGAGCCATGGTCCGCACGGTTTCCATCACGTACTTACCGACCGAGGTCTCACCGGAGAGCATGACCGCGTCGGTACCGTCGAGCACTGCGTTGGCGACGTCGGACGCCTCGGCGCGCGTCGGGCGGGAGTTCTCGATCATCGATTCGAGCATCTGGGTCGCGACGATGACGGGCTTGGCGTTGGCGCGGGCGATCTGGATGGCACGCTTCTGCACCAGCGGTACCTGCTCGAGGGGCAACTCGACGCCGAGATCACCGCGGGCGACCATGATCGCGTCGAATGCGAGCACGATGGCTTCGAGATTGTCGACGGCCTCGGGCTTCTCGAGCTTGGCGATGACGGGAACTCGACGGCCCACGCGGTCCATCACGGCGTGGACGAGTTCGACGTCCGCGGGAGAACGGACGAACGAGAGCGCGATGAAGTCGACACCGAGGGCAAGGGCGAACTCGAGGTCGGCGATGTCCTTCTCGCTCATGGCGGGAACGGACACATCCATGCCCGGCAGGGACACGCCCTTGTTGTTGCTGACCGGTCCACCTTCGGTGACACGGCACAGTACGTCGTTGCCTTCGACGCCGGTGACCACGAGGCCCACCTTGCCGTCGTCGACGAGGAGGCGGTCGCCTTCCTTGGCGTCCTGGGCCAGCTCCTTGTACGTGGTCGACACCCGGTCGTGAGTGCCCTCGCACTCCTCGACGGTGATGCGGATCAGCTCACCGGCCGCCCAGGTGGTCGAGCCCTCGGCGAATCGGCCGAGACGAATCTTCGGTCCCTGCAGGTCGGCCAAGATACCCACGGCTTTGCCGGTGGCGTCCGATGCTGCGCGGACCCTCTCGTAGTTGGCCTGATGATCGGGGTGATCACCATGGCTGAAGTTCAGTCGTGCGACATCCATTCCACTCTCGACGAGTTCGCGGATGCGCTCTGTGGTTGCGGTTGCGGGTCCAAGGGTGCAGACAATCTTCGTACGTCGGCTCACGAAGGCGAGCCTAGCCGCTGGACGCCGCGTTCTCTATCGCAGACGCGACCACCCGGATACTACCGACGGGTAGCCGCACTACCCCGCAGCTGGGACGGTCTGTACCGGTTCAGAGACGGGAGTCACACGACCGCCAGAGGCAGTGCGGTCGGGTGTACGGGCGACGGCAATTCCGAGTGTCCGGTGAGGAAAGCATCGACTCCGTGAGCCGCGGATCGACCCTCCGCGATCGCCCACACGACCAACGACGCACCGCGATGCGCATCCCCGCACACGAACACGCCCGGTGCCGTGGTTTGCCAGTCGGGACCACACGAGAGCGCACCCCGCTTGGTCAGCGCCAGGCCGTACTCGTCGAGCAGCGGACCGTGCTCGACACCTTCGAAACCGATCGCGAACAACGCCAGATCACAGGGCAATTCGATCTCCTCCCCGATGGGTGTGACGATGCGTCGACCGTCCGCGTCGCGCTGCACCTCCACCTCGGCGAGCACCATCGCACGAACGTGCCCGCGCTCGTCACCGAGGAATCGCTGCACCGCGACCTGATGACGCACGACGCCACCCTCGGCGTGCGCGGGTGAGGTGCGCAGCACCAGTGGCCACGACGGCCACGGCGAGAGACTGTCGTCGCGAGCCCCGGGCAGAGCGGGGTTGTAATCGAGTTGCGTCACCGACGCAGCACCTTGGCGGTGCGCCGTTCCCAGGCAGTCGGCTCCGGTGTCGCCGCCGCCGATGATGACCACGTGCTTGTCCGCAGCGGAGATCGACGTGGGACCGTCGCCCTCGCATTCCTTGTTCGACGGCACCAGATGCTCCATGGCCAGGTGGATGCCGTCGAGTTCGCGACCGATGACCTCGGCGTTGTCACGGGCCCGCAGAGCTCCGACTGCGAGAACGACTGCGTCGAAGGATTCACGCAGTTGCTCGACGGTGAAGTCGATTCCGACCTCGCAGTCGGTGACGAAGTGCGTTCCCTCGGCCCGCATCTGCATGAGCCGCTGATCCAGCACGGACTTCTCGAGCTTGAACTCGGGGATGCCGTAGCGCAGCAGACCGCCCAGACGATCGTCCCGCTCGTACACGGTGACGTCGTGCCCGGCGCGTGTGAGCTGTTGCGCCGCGGCCAATCCCGCAGGGCCGGACCCGACGACGGCCACCCGCTTGCCGGTGGTGATCGTCGGCGGCTGCGGAACGATGCTGCCGTCTTCCCAGGCCAGGTCCGCGATGGTCTGCTCGACCCGCTTGATCGTCACGCTTCCGCCGGTGGCCGCCTCGGAGATCGACAGCACACATGCCGATTCACACGGGGCCGGGCAGACCCTCCCGGTGAACTCCGGAAAGTTGTTGGTCGCGTGCAGCCGGTCGCTGGCCGCATCCCAGCGGCCGCGGCGCACCAGGTCGTTCCATTCGGGGATCAGATTTCCCAGCGGGCAGCCCGCAGTACCCGAGTGGCAGAACGGAATACCGCAGTCCATGCAGCGACGCGCCTGGTCGGAGACCTCGGCGGCACGCTCGCTCGTCGGCTGGTGCGAGTACACCTCGTTCCAGTCCTTGACGCGCTCGCCGATCGGACGCTTGGCGGCCTCACGCTTGACGACTTTCAGAAATCCCTGTGGATCAGCCACGTGCAGCCTCCATGATCGCAGCATCGACGTCGCGCCCTTCGGCACGCGCCATTCTTGTCGCTTCCAGCACCCGCTGGTAGTCGACGGGCATGACTTTGGTGAACAGCGCAGACCGACGTGGCCAGTCGGCCAGCAGCGAGGTCGCGACGGTGGAACCGGTCCACCGGCGGTGATTCTCGACGGTCTCGCGCAGCCACACCAGATCGTCCGGGTTGGGCACCTGCAGTTCGACCATCGCCATGTTCACGTCCGCCGGATCGAGACCGAGGACGTACGCGATGCCGCCGGACATACCTGCAGCCATGTTGCGACCGGTCGGCCCGAGCACCACGACCCGACCACCGGTCATGTACTCGAACGCGTGGTCGCCCACGCCCTCGTTCACCGCGACGGCTCCCGAGTTACGGACCGCGAACCGCTCCCCTGCCTTGCCGCGCAGGTACACCTCACCCGAGGTGGCACCGTAGAGAATCGTGTTTCCTGCGATCACGTTGTCCTCTGCGACGAACGGTGCGTCGTCGGCTGGGCGCACGACTATTCGGCCGCCCGACAATCCCTTACCGACATAGTCGTTCGCGTCACCGACCAGATCGATGGTGATACCCGGCGGCAGGAAAGCCCCGAGAGACTGACCGGCCGATCCGGTGAACGCGATGCGAATGGTGTCGTCCGGCAACCCGACCGCGCCGTAGCGCCGGGTGACCTCGGACCCCAGCAGCGTTCCGACGGTGCGATTGACGTTGCGTACCGGCAGCTCGAGCTTGACCGGATGCGCATCCTCCAAAGCTCCCTCGGCCAACTGGATCAGAGTCCGGTCCAGCGCGAGATCGAGACCGTGGTCCTGCGCGCGGAGGCGTCGACGCTGCGTCATCGGGGCACCGTGGCGGTCGACGGGCATCGCGAAGATCGGGGTCAGATCGAGTCCCTTGCTCTTCCAGTGCGCCACTCCGGCTGCCGTCTCGAGCACGTCGGCGTGACCGACCGCCTCGTCGATACTCCGGAAACCGAGCTGCGCGAGGTACTTTCGCACGTCCTCGGCGATGAACTTGAAGAATTCCTCGAGGAACTCGGGCTTGCCGGTGAACCTCTTGCGCAGCTCCGGGTTCTGGGTGGCGACACCGACCGGGCAGGTGTCCAGGTGGCAGACGCGCATCATGATGCAGCCCGCCACGATCAGCGGGGCCGTCGAGAACCCGAACTCCTCTGCGCCGAGCAATGCCGCAACGATGACGTCGCGTCCGGTGCGCATGCCGCCGTCGCACTGCACGGTGATGCGATCACGCAGGCCGTTGAGCACCAGCGTCTGCTGGGCGTCGGCGAGGCCGATCTCCCACGGAGCGCCTGCATGCTTGAGAGAGGTCAACGGCGCAGCACCGGTTCCGCCGTCGTATCCGGAGATGAGAACGACGTCGGCGTGTGCCTTGCTCACCCCCGTCGCCACCGTGCCGACGCCGACGGAACTGACGAGCTTGACGTGCACGCGCGCCTTCTCGTTGGCGTTCTTCAGATCGTGGATCAGCTGCGCGAGATCCTCGATCGAGTAGATGTCGTGGTGCGGGGGCGGCGAGATGAGGCCGACACCCGGCGTCGAGTGTCGGGTCTTGGCCACCCATGGATACACCTTGTACCCGGGCAGCTGACCGCCCTCGCCCGGCTTGGCACCCTGCGCCATCTTGATCTGAATGTCCGTGGCGTTGACCAGATAGTCGCTGGTGACACCGAACCGACCGCTGGCGACCTGCTTGACGGCACTGCGTCGCGTCGGATCGTAGAGCCGGTCGACGTCCTCGCCGCCCTCCCCCGAGTTGGACCGTCCGCCGAGATTGTTCATCGCGACGGCCATAGTCTCGTGCGCCTCGGCGGAGATGGATCCGTAGCTCATCGCGCCGGTGTTGAACCGGGTGACGATCGACTCGACCGATTCGACCTCGTCGAGCGGAACCGGCGGCCGGACACCGTCCTTGAACTCGAACAGACCGCGCAGCGCACCGCCCTCGCGAGCGAGCCGGTCCACCTCGTCGGTGTACTTCTGGAACACGTCGTATCGACCGGTGCGCGTGGCGTGCTGCAGCAGGAACACCGTCTCAGGGGTGAACAGGTGCAGCTCACCCTCGCGTCGGAACTGGTATTCGCCGCCGATTTCCAGCCGGCGATGGACGCGGTCGGTCGGATTCTCGGGGTACGCCCTGCGGTGGCGCAGCTTGACCTCCTCGGCGAGCACGTCGAGGCCGACGCCGCCGAGCTTGCTGACCGTGCCCTTGAAGTACTCGCGCACCACCTCGCGATCGAGACCGACGGCCTCGAAAACCTGTGCGCCGGTGTAGGACCCGACGGTCGAGATGCCCATCTTCGACATCACCTTGAGTACGCCCTTGCCGAGACCGTACAGATAGTTCCGTACCGCGATCGTCGGTTCGACTCCGGTCAGTTCGCCCTCGCCGACCAGATCCTCGATCGATTCCATCGCCAGATACGGATTGACGGCTGCGGCACCGAAGCCGATGAGCAGCGCCAGATGGTGCACCTCGCGCGCGTCACCGGATTCGACGACGAGCGCGATCTTGGTGCGCTCCTTGGTGCGAACCAGGTGATGGTGCACCGCCGAGGTGGCCAGCAGCGACGGGATCGGGG
The DNA here is from genome assembly GCF_002259485.1 of Rhodococcus sp. 14-1411-2a. Classification (GTDB taxonomy): domain Bacteria; phylum Actinomycetota; class Actinomycetes; order Mycobacteriales; family Mycobacteriaceae; genus Rhodococcoides. The sequence continues at coordinate 467,531 of NZ_NPGA01000019.1, read as the reverse complement.
CCCGAGTGTGATCCGAATCGCGATCGGAGATGATCAGCGTGGTGTAGCCCGCAGCGATCGCTTCCGATGCCCGGGCCCGCAACTCCTCGATGGCCTCGGCAAGGCCTTCGCCGCCGCGCTCCACCTCGTACAGCCCACGCAACACCGTGGCCGACAGTCCCGGATGGTCTCCGTCGTCGTTGATGTGGATGATCTTGTTGAGCTCGTCGTTGTCGAGCACCGGCCACGGCAACACGATCTGCCTGCACGACGCCGCAGTGGGCTCGAGCAGGTTCTGCTCCGGACCCATCACCCGCGCGAGCGAGGTCACGATCTCCTCGCGGATCGAGTCCAGCGGCGGGTTGGTGACCTGTGCGAACAGTTCGATGAAGTAGTCGTAGAGCTGACGCGACCGCTGTGACATCACCGCGGCCGGGGTATCGGTACCCATCGATCCGAGCGGCTCGCCCCCGGATGCGGCCATCGGCGTCAGCACGACGCGGAGGTCTTCCTCGGTGTAGCCGAAGGCGACCTGCCTGCGCACCACCGAGTCGTGGTTGTACTGGATGTGAGCCCGCTCGGGCAGGCTCTTGATCTCGAGCAGGCCGGCGTGCAGCCACTCCTGGTACGGATGTTCGGTTGCCAGTTGGAGTTTGATCTCCTCGTCCGGCACGAGACGTCCGGCGACGGTGTCGATCAGGAACATCTTTCCTGGCTCGAGGCGACCTTTGGCGACGACCTCGGATTGGGGCACGTCCAGCACGCCTGCTTCACTGGCGAGGATCACACGCCCGTCCGCCGTCTGCCACCAGCGGCCGGGGCGAAGGCCGTTGCGGTCCAGCACAGCTCCGACATAACTGCCGTCGGTGAACGTCACGCAGGCCGGACCGTCCCAGGCCTCCATCATCGACGAGTGGAACTGGTAGAACGCCCTGACACGCGGATCCATCGTGCGGTGGTTCTCCCACGGCTCGGGCACCATCACCATCACCACGTGCGGCACGCTGCGTCCGCCGAGGTGCAGTAGTTCGAGCACCTCGTCCAGCGACACCGAGTCCGAGGCATCGGGGTTGCAGATCGGGAACAAGCGCTCCAGGTCCCCGGGAATCAGGTCACTCGACAGCAACGCTTCGCGAGCCCGCATCCGGTTTCGGTTGCCCTTGACGGTGTTGATCTCGCCGTTGTGGGCGACGTAGCGATGCGGGTGCGCCAGCGGCCACGACGGGAACGTGTTGGTCGAGAAGCGACTGTGCACGATGGCAATGGCGCTCTTGCACAACGGGTTACGCAGTTCCGGGAAGTACAGCGGCAGCTGCATCGTGGTGAGCATGCCCTTGTAGACGATGGTGCGCGAGGACAACGACGGAAAGAACAGTCCCGACCCCTCGGCCTCGATCTCGGGGGTGACCCGCTCGGAACGCTTGCGCAATCCGTAGACGAGACGGTCGAGAGCGAGACCGGCCGGACGCGTGCCGTCGACCTCGGGAGCGGTGACGTAGAGGTAGCTCATGTACGGCATGCAACCGAGGGCGGTGAGGCCCACATCGGCTCGATCGGGATCGACCTCGACCGGAACCCAGCCCAGGATGTCCAGACCCTCTTCGGCCGCAACGGATTCGACGCGCTCGACGGCGATGGCCCGCTCACGGATACCCTGCGGCAGAAAACACACTCCGGCCGCGAACGTGTTGTCACCGTCGGCTCCGGGCGCGGGCAGGTCGAACGGCGCGAGGGAGTCGAGGAGTTCGACAGGGAGCTGAATCAGAATGCCCGCGCCGTCACCGCTGTTGGGCTCGGCACCGGCAGCTCCACGATGTTCCAGGTTCTCCAGTGCCAGAACCCCGTCGGCGACGATCGCGTGAGAGCGGCGACCCGCGATGTCGGCGATCATCGCCACGCCACAGGAATCCTTCTCCGAGCTCGGGTCGTACAGACCTTGCTCCGCAGGCATCCGAGAAAACAGCACCACGATCACCTCCACGTAGGCCGGTGGGGTGCGTGCAAGCGGTGCAGTGTCTTCGACCCTGCGCCGGAAGTCTCGGCAACCCCGTCGGCTGGTCGGCTCGGATCGACCGAAACGGTCGGATGAGCCGAATTGAACTGCCTATCGGGAATTCACCGGGACAGCTCTGGCCCGCGAAAGAATCCGGGATCTCTCCCGGATGGCGAAATCGTAGCAGCTGGCATTCGCATCGATGCAATCACGAATGTCGGCTGTGACGAATGCGATCGTCAGTCGCGCAACGGTCGACCGTGCTGATCACGCACGCTGCCGGTGAGCATCAATATGCCGTCGATCAACGGCCAGATTCCGCCGATACCGCAGGTGAGCCACGTGACGGCTATCTGCGCCACCGCGATGCCCGGCTGGTTGAGATAGAAGCGACCTGCTCCGAACGCGCCCAACAGGATGCCGAGCAGACCTGCCGTCAGCTTCTGCTTGTCCGAGAACGGCTCACCGGTGACCGGGTGCCGACCGTACGGAGCCATCGGGTCCATGTATCCGGGCCCGCCCGCGTACTGGGGACCACCGTATTGGGGAGCGCCGTACTGAGGACCGCCGTACTGTTGGCCGCCGTACTGGGTAGCGCCGTACTGGCCGGACCCCTCGGATGGCGGTGGGTAACCGGTGCCGGGTGGAGGCCCGAACTGCCCCTGCTCGTCGACGCCGGGAGTGCCGTAGGTCGGAGTGCTGTACTTGGGATCGGGTGCGCCGTAGACGGGACCCGGCCCTGTAGGGGTGTTCTTCTCGAACGAGATCGTCGGCTCCGTCGAACCGGATCCGTCTTCCGGCGAACCGTTGGACGGCCATTTACCTGAGTCACTCACGTCGGGCTCCCTTGTGCGGATGCGGTGCGAACAAGGGTTCAGTCTCTCAGTTTTCGCCCCTGAGGGTCCGTCACATTGCCCACCAGTATCAGCACGCCGTCGACGAGGTGCCAGACGAACAGCCCGAACAACACGATCAGTCCGAGGCCGAACACTGCGGTGAGCAGCACCCCGAAGAAGAACAGGAGCAGCTGGGCGACACCGATCCCGATACTGCCGAGATAGAAGCGACCGACACCCAACCAGCCGAGAAATATCTGCAACAGGCCGCCGACGATCTTGGACTTGTCCGACAGCGGCTCGCCGGTCATCGGATCACGCCCGTACGGCGCATCGGGGCCTACACCGAACCCGGGTCCGCCCTGGTAGCCAGGGGGTACGCCATAGCCCTGCTGGCCGTAGCTCTGTTGCGGGAAACCCTGCTGGCCGTACCCCTGCTGTGGGTAGCCCTGCTGTTGATAACCCGGCTGTGGGTAACCCTGCTGTTGATACCCCTGCTGACCGAAATTCTGTGGCTGGCCGAAATTCTGTGGCTGGCCGAAATTCTGTGGCTGGCCGTACCCCTGTTGCGGATAGCCCTGCTGCGGATACCCCTGCTGAGGATACCCCTGTTGCGGATAACTCTGCTGGCCGTAACCCTGCTGCTGGTAGCCGGGGGGTGGCGGGAATCCACCAAGCGGATTGTCGGTACTGCCGTCCGGACTCGGTGCCGGGTAGCTCGGCGTGCTGGACCAACCCGGCCCATTTCCGATACCCGAGTACGTGTCCCACCCCGGACCCGTGGGGCCGGTCGGACCGTGCGAGGGCGCGGACTCCGAGGTTCCAGGAGGCTCCGAGAGCGACGCTTCGGCAGTGGCGTCGTAGTCGAACGGCGTGCCGAACGATGCGGTCCGCTCGGTCGCGTTGTCGCTGGAATCGGCAGTGCCGGAACCCGGCTCGGGCTCGGGTCCAGGGGTCTTGTCGAAATCAACCACGCGTACTGCCTTCTTCCTCGGCTTTCTTGTCGGACTTCCCAGCGGGCTGCACGTCGGCGGTGCCCGCGTCCGTGGTGTCGTCGACCGGCGTCGGGCGCGAGCCTGTCGCATCCGACGAGGTGACCTCGGAGACCTCGCGATCCTCGTCGTCGTTCGACCTCAGCGTTGCCGGTTCTTCTCGGCCCTTGGTGGCGATCACGAAGTACGCGACCGCCAGAACGAAGATGATGGCGGAGGTGAAGGTGTTGATGCGGATACCGGCGATCGTCGTGGCGAAGTCGTCGCGCATGAGTTCCACCCAGAACCGCCCCGCGCAGTATCCGGCAACGTACAGCGCGAACAGTCGACCGTGGCCGATCGGGTACTTGCGGTCCACGAGAACCAGAAGGACGACGACCGCGACGCTCCACAACAGCTCGTACAGGAACGTCGGATGCACCACTTTTTCCACGAAACCGGTCGAGACTCCGTTGAGTGGATCGAGCCGTCCGTTGGCGTCGACCCGTTCGTAGATCTCCAGACCCCACGGCTGGGTGGTGGCACGGCCGTACAGTTCCTGGTTGAAGTAGTTGCCGATGCGGCCGATCGCCTGGGCGAGCAGAATCGGTGGGCCGACGGCGTCACCGAATGCCGGCAACGGAATTCCGCGTCGACGGCAGGCGATCCAGGCACCGACGCCGCCGAGGAACACCGCTCCCCAGATTCCCAATCCGCCGTTCCAGACGTACAACGCTTCGATCGGGTTTCCGCCGGGACCGAAGTAGGTCTTCCAGTCGGTTGCGACGTGGTACAGACGCCCGCCCAGCAGCCCGAACGGGACGGCCCAGACTGCGACGTCGAGGACTGTGCCCTTGGTTCCGCCTCGGGCCACCCAGCGTCGATCACCCCACACCACAGAAACGACGATGCCGATGATGATGAACAGGGCGTAGGCCCGCAGAGCCAACGGTCCGACGTGCCACACCCCCTGCGGCGGACTGGGAATGTAGGCCAGGATCGCGGTCGAAGTCACGACGCTACGTTAGCGGAACGGACACCCTCGGCGAGTTCCGTCGTCAGGTCGCGCACGGCGTCGAGTCCCTTGTCCACGGCACTGACCAATGCCGAACCGACGATCACGGCGTCGGCATACCGGGCGATCTCGGCAGCCTGCGCACCGGAACGGACACCGAGGCCGACACCGATCGGGATGTCGGAGTGCTCACGAATGCGCGCCGAGAGCGCGGGGGCCATCGAGGACACCGCGTCGCGGGCTCCGGTGACGCCCATAGTCGAGGCCGCGTAGACGAAGCCGCTACTTGCTTCGACGGTGCTGACGAGCCGCTCCTCGGTCGACGACGGAGCGACGAGGAAGATTCGGTCGAGTTCGTAGCGGTTCGAGACCTCGATCCATTCCTGTGCCTCGTCGGGAATGAGATCCGGAGTGATGATTCCGAGCCCACCAGCGCCTGCGAGATCCCGCGCGAAGTTCTCGATGCCGTACTTGAGCACCAGGTTCCAGTAGGTCATGACGACCGCTTTTCCGCCCGCGGCAGAGACCTGCTCGGTGACTGCGAACACGTCCTTGACCCGAGCACCGGCTCGCAGCGCAACGTCGGCTGCGGCCTGAATCGTGGGGCCGTCCATCACCGGATCGGAATACGGGATGCCGACCTCGACGATGTCGCATCCGGCGTCGACCATGGTCTTGAACACCTCGACCGAGCGCGGCACGGTCGGAAAACCTGCCGGGAGGTATCCGACGAGCGCTGCGCGCCCTTCGGCACGGCATTGCGCGAAGGTCCCCGAGAGGCGAGAGTCGTTGTTGCTCATGGCTTGATCCCCACTTCGTCGTCCACGTTCGCTTCGCCGCCTCCGTCGATCAAACCGAACCACTCGGCCGCGGTGTCGACATCCTTGTCGCCACGCCCGGACAGGTTGACCAGGATGATCGCGCCTTCACCCAACTCCTTGCCGAGTGTCAATGCACCGGCGATGGCGTGCGAGGACTCGATGGCCGGAATGATGCCTTCGGTCCGGCACAGCAGCTTGAAGGCGTTCATGGCTTCGGTATCGGTGATGCCGCGGTACTCGGCGCGCCCGATGTCGTGCAGGTACGAATGCTCCGGACCGACGCCCGGGTAGTCCAACCCCGCCGAGATGGAGTGGGAGTCGACGGTCTGACCGTCCTCGTCCTGCAGCAGATACGAGTAGGCACCGTGCAGCGCTCCCGGGGTTCCACCGCTGATGGTCGCGGCGTGGCGACCCGTCTCGACGCCGTCACCTGCCGCCTCGAAACCGATCAGTCGAACGTCGGCGTCGTCGATGAAGGCGTGGAAGATGCCGATCGCGTTGGAGCCACCGCCGACGCAGGCAGCGATGGCGTCGGGCAGCCTGCCCGTGGACGCGAGCACCTGCTGCCGCGCTTCGAGGCCGATGATGCGCTGGAAGTCGCGCACCATGACCGGGAACGGGTGCGGCCCGGCGACAGTGCCGAAGCAGTAGTACGTGTTGTCCGCGTGGGTGACCCAGTCGCGCAGCGCCTCGTTGATCGCGTCCTTGAGAGTGCGTGAACCGGACTTCACTGCGACGACTTCCGACCCGAGCAAACGCATTCGGGCGACGTTGAGGGCCTGGCGCTCGGTGTCGACCTCGCCCATGTAGACGACGCAGTCGAGACCCATCAGCGCACAGGCCGTGGCGGTCGCGACGCCGTGTTGACCGGCACCTGTCTCCGCGATGACACGAGTCTTGCCCATCCGCTTGGCGAGCAAAACCTGGCCGAGAACGTTGTTGATCTTGTGAGAACCGGTGTGGTTGAGGTCTTCTCGCTTGAGAAGAATCCGAGCGCCGCCTGCGTGCTCGGACAGCCGTGTCGCCTCGAAGACCGGTGACGGGCGACCGGTGTAATCGCGCTGCAGTCGGTCGAGTTCAGCGAGGAACTCGTTGTCGCTGCGCACCTTCTCGTACTCGGCGGTGACTTCCTCGATCACACCCATCAGAGCCTCGGGCACGAATCTGCCGCCGTAGACGCCGAAGTGGCCACCCACATCGGGCTCGTGCGCGCTGCGATCGGTGAGGCCGATGCTGCTCTGCGGCAGATCAGCGCCCTTGAAACGGACTGCCTGCGGGGCGTCCGTGGTGGAAGAAGAATTGCTGGTGCTCACCGGTCCAGTGTGCCCCAACGGCGGACCGCAGCCGCGCTCGGGTCAGCGTGCGGGCTTGGGGCACGAGGGATGCGTTCCCGCCGTCACCAGGTCCGAGACGGCCGTGCGTGGATCTCCAGCCGTGACCAAGCCCTCGCCGACGAGTACCGCGTCGGCACCGGCACCGGCGTAGGCGAGCAGATCTGCAGTGCCCCGTACCCCGGACTCCGCGATACGGATGATCTCGCTGGGCAACCCGGGCGCGATACGGCCGAAGCTGTCACGGTCGATCTCGAGCGTCTTCAGATTGCGGGCGTTGATACCGATGACGCTGGCACCGGCTTCGAGGGCGCGATCCGCTTCGGCCTCGGTGTGCACCTCGACGAGCGCAGTCATACCCAGCGACTCGGTGCGGTCGAGCAACGAGGTCAACGCATCCTGTTCCAGTGCCGCGACGATCAGCAGGATGACATCGGCACCGTGGGCCCGAGCCTCGTGGATCTGGTACGGACCGACGATGAAATCCTTGCGCAGCACGGGAATCGAGACGGCGGCCCGGACCGCGTCGAGGTCTGCGAGTGAACCGTGGAACCGACGCTCCTCGGTGAGAACGCTGATGATGCGAGCGCCGCCCTGCTCGTACGCGCGAGCGAGAACAGCCGGATCACCGATGTCTGCCAACGCGCCCTTGGACGGGCTCGCCCGCTTCACTTCGGCGATGACGCCGATGCCGTCCTCACGGAGGGCAGCTGCCGCGTCGAGGGGGGCCGGGGCTGCTTTCGCTGCTGCTTTCACGGCGGCGAAATCGACCACCGATTCACGCGCGGCCACGTCGGCTCGCACACCGTCGAGAATCGAGTCGAGAACAGTCATGGTGCCCCCAGTCCTTTCTGAGCGTCGACGTCCGATGTGAGGAATCTCATCGGGGTCGGACCTAGCGTAGAGGTCCGTTTCAATCCGACGAACGCCGGGTACCGGACTCGTCGGTAGGGTCTTCGCCTGCGTCGAGCGCGTCCCACATCATGCGTTCGGTGAGGTCCTCTCCCTCGTCCTCCGCGCCGGCACCGGATGCCGTGGTGCGCGCGCGCCGAGCAACCTCGTCGCGACGCACCGCCGGGGCGTCGTACTTGGACGAGAGTACCTGCGGGGCAAACGTTTTCCGAATCGACACCACAGCAGCGGCGAAGGCGCAGACAGCACCGACGAGGGTGACGATCGCCGGCAGAATCGAGACGTCCGTCATCGAGACCTGGGCGCGTGCAGGAAGCTCAGCCAGCGCCGCGGATTCGGAATCCGAAGCCCCGGCAGTGAGCAGTCGAACTGCCGGAATCGCGGCCGCCACGGCTACGACGGCGATCAACAGGGCCAGCACCCGAGAGGCCCACCCTCGCACGGCGAACGACGCGGCGATCGCTGCCACCAGCACCAGCGCGAGCGGCGTCGTGGCAGCAGCCCAGGTGCTGCCGAGCAGCTCGTCCGTCCTGCTCTCACCGAGGCCGTCGAACGACGTCACCCGAACCCAGGTCATTCTCGACGCGCCCCACAGGCACGCCGCTGCAACGACCAGAAGGGCGACGGGCAGAGCGGCCGACCCGCGGCGACCGGATCGCTCGGTCATCGGCCGCCGACCTCACGGAGTGATTCCGCTGCCGCGACGGCTCCCAGCACCGCCATCGCCTTGTTCCGTGCCTCGTCGTCCTCGTATTCCGCAACCGAGTCGGCCACGACGCCTGCCCCGGCCTGAACGTAGGCGGTGCCGTCCTTGATCAGAGCGGTGCGAATCGAGATGGCCGTGTCGGCGTCCCCCGCGAAATCGAGGTAGCCCACGATGCCGCCGTAGATTCCGCGTCGCGTCGGCTCCAGCTCGTCGATCAGTTCCATCGCGCGCACCTTCGGGGCCCCGGAGAGGGTGCCTGCCGGGAAGCAGGCCTTGACCGCGTCGAGGGCGCGCTTGCCCTCGGACAACCGTCCGGTGACCGTCGACACCAGATGCATGACGTGGCTGTATCGCTCGATGTGGCGGTAGTCGCTCACGCGAACGGTGCCGGGAGCGCAGACGCGTCCGAGATCGTTGCGGCCCAGATCGACGAGCATCAGGTGTTCGGCGTTCTCCTTCTCGTCGGCGAGCAGGTCCTTCTCGAGCAGCACGTCCTCTTCTTCGGACGTGCCGCGCCAACGCGTACCCGCGATCGGATGCGTGGTGGCCAGACCGTCGACCACCGTCACCAACGCCTCGGGGCTCGATCCGACGATGGAGAACGCCGTCTCGTCGTTCTCGCCCGGGACGTGCATCAGATACATGTACGGGCTGGGATTGGAGGCCCGCAGCATTCGGTAGACGTCGAGGGGTGACGCCTCGGTGTCCATCTCGAAACGCTGGGAGAGCACCACCTGGAACGCCTCCCCTGCTTCGATCTCCTCGACCAGGCGAGCGACATCGGCTCCGAAGCCCTCGGACGTGCGCTGCCGGCGGAACTGCGGCGCAGGCCTGGACACGGTGGAGACGGTGGAGGCAGCGGGCTTCGACAGGTCCGCACACATGCGATCGAGACGACGCACGGCGTCGTCGTACGCCTCGTCGACGTGATCGTCGGTGCCGTTCCAGTTCACGGCGTTCGCGATCAGGGTGATCGCGCCTTCGTGATGGTCGACGGCCGCGAGATCGGTGGCGAGCAGCATGACCATCTCCGGAACACCGAGGTCGTCCTGCGCGTGCTCGGGCAGTTTCTCTATGCGCCGCACCGAGTCGTATCCGAGATAACCCACCATGCCTCCGGTCAACGGGGGTAGACCGGGCAGCCGCTCCGAGTGCAGCAGCTCCAATGTCCGCGCCAGCACCTCGAGAGGATCGCCGCCGCTCGGCACGCCCGCGGGGACGTTGCCGCGCCACGCGGCCTCCCCGTCGATGACCGTGAGCGACGCCGGAGCGCCTGCACCGATGAACGACCACCTGGACCACGAGCTGCCGTTCTGCGCGGATTCGAGCAAGAAGGTTCCGGGTCGGTCGGCACCGAGCTTGCGGTATGCAGACAGTGGAGTCTCGGAGTCGGCGAGCACCTTTCGCGTCACGGGCACCACGCGGTGCTCTGCGGCGAGATGCCGGAACACCTCCCGCGAGGTGGTCGAGTCCGAGTTCTCGGTGTCGGGAGTGGGGCTGGGGTCGGTGGTCGTCTCGCCGTGCATGCCACCATCCTCCCAGGTTCGGGTGCAGGGTCGGCGCTCGCGGTAACCTGCCGAGCATGAAACCAGGCGAGCTCGTTCCCGATTTTTCCCTTCCGGACCAGACCGGAAAGACCCGAACACTGACCGAATTGCTGGCGAACGGTCCGGTCGTGCTGTTCTTCTACCCCGCGGCCTTCACTCCCGGTTGCACCGCCGAGGCGTGCCACTTCCGGGACTTGGCATCGGAGTTCGCCGAGGTCGGAGCAACCCGCGTCGGCATCAGCGCCGATGCTGTCGCCAAGCAGGCAGAGTTCGCCGCCGCCAAGTCCTTCGACTACCCGCTGCTCTCCGACGAGGACGGCAGTGTCGCCACCGCATTCGGCGTCAAGCGCGGTCTGCTGGCAAAGCTCTCCCCGGTCAAACGCGCGACGTTCGTGATCGGCACCGACCGGAAGGTCCTCGAGACCTTCTCGAGCGAAGTACGGTTCGAAGCCCATGCGGACAAGGCTCTGGAGTACCTGCGAGCACATCGCAGCTAGAGCACTGTCCGACGCGATGCCTCGGGTGGGGGGAACCTCGAGGCATCATGTGCAGGCGACAACCAACTCGATCGAGAGGTTCCCCGCGATGAACACGTCGGCGACACCGCAACACACGGTGGATCCCCGTTGGCTCACCGAGAGTCAACAGGAGGCCTGGCGATCACTCGTCGCGCTGGTCACTCGGTTGCCGGCAGCGTTGGACGCTCAGCTGCAGCGCGATTCGCAGCTGACCCACTTCGACTACTTCGTCCTCGCGACGGTCAGCGAGAATCCCCAGCGGCGGATCCAACTCCGCGATCTGGCCGAGTACGCGAATGCGTCGCTCTCGCGCCTGTCACACGTGGTGACGAAGCTCGAGAAGGCCGGGTGGGTCGAGCGCGAGAGCATCCCGGGCAGCCGGGGATCCTATGCGGTGCTGACCGACGCAGGTATGGCCAAGGTCGTGGAATCGGCACCCGGGCACGTCGGCACGGTGCAGTCGCTGGTGTTCGAGGGTCTGTCCGACGCGGAGGTCGAGCAGCTCGGGACCCTGAGTTCGACTCTGCTGGCTCAGTTGGACAAGGGAATAGCAGCGGGAACCGGTCACGCCTGAGTATCGGGGCCCAACAGGACGTCGGCGTCGAAGCAGGTATGTGTGCCGGTGTGGCATGCCGCGCCGACCTGATCGACGACCAGCAGCACGGTGTCACCGTCGCAGTCGAGTCGAACCTCGTGCACGTACTGCGTGTGACCCGACGTCTCACCCTTGACCCAGTACTGCTGCCTGGACCGCGAGTAGTAAGTGCCCTTACGGGTGTCGAGGGTTCGAGCGAGTGCCTCGTCGTCCATCCAGGCAACCATGAGTACCTGACCGGTGGATCTTTCCTGCACGACAGCGCTGAACAGCCCGGCCTCGTTGCGCTTGAGCCGCGCGGACAGCGTCGGGTCGAGTGTCATCGAAAATCCTCTTCGCTATCGAACGACGATGTGCTCGGCGCGCATCGCATCTTTGACCTGGCCGATGGTGAGATCGCCGAAGTGGAAGACACTCGCGGCAAGAACGGCGTCCGCTCCGGCGTGCACTGCCGGCGAGAAGTGCTCGACGCTACCGGCTCCACCGCTGGCGATCACCGGCACGTGCACCGCAGACCGAACGGCGGCGATCATCGGCAGATCGAATCCAGCCTTCGTTCCGTCGGCGTCCATCGAATTGAGCAGGATCTCCCCGACGCCCAGTTCTGCACCGCGTACTGCCCATTCGACGGCGTCGATGCCGGTGCCGCGTTTGCCGCCGTGCGTGGTTACTTCCCAGCCCGACGGGGTGTCCTGCTGCCCCTGAGGGACGGTTCGGGCATCGACCGAGAGCACGATGCACTGTGAGCCGAACCGTTCGCTGAGCTCGCGCAACAACTCCGGTCGGGCGATCGCAGCGGTGTTGACGCTGACCTTGTCCGCACCGGCTCGCAACAGCCGATCCACATCGGCGACGGTGCGCACTCCCCCGCCGACGGTGAGCGGGATGAAGACCTGCTCGGCGGTGCGGCTGACGACGTCGAGCATCGTGCCCCTGTCCGAGGTCGACGCGGTGACGTCGAGGAAGGTCAGTTCGTCGGCACCCTGCGCGTCGTAGGCGGCCGCGAGCTCCACGGGATCGCCTGCGTCACGGAGGTTTTCGAAGTTGACTCCCTTGACGACCCGTCCGGCGTCGACGTCGAGGCACGGAATCACTCTGACCGCGACGCTCATCGCACCGGTCCTTCCAGATAGTCGACGGGATCACCGAGTTCGGTGATCACCTTCAGCAATTCTTCGTGCACTCCTGGCCCGGCTGCCAGGACCGATGCAGAGTCGACGGTCCAGGGTTCACCCGCGAGGTCGGTCACGATTCCGCCTGCTGCGCGTACCAGCAGCGCACCGGCCGCGTTGTCCCAGGCACGGTGACCGAAGACGACTGCGCCGCCGAGTACTCCGCTGGCCGTGTACGCCAGATCGACTCCGGTGGCACCGTGCATCCGCAGTCGCGAGGAATGCATCGACAACTCTTCGAGAATGCGGAATCGGAACCGGCCCGGCAGCGAACCGCGGCTGGCGACGTTGAACGCACCGAACCCGATCATGGACTCGCGCAACGCTTTCGGCTTCAGCGCCGGGAGGGCGACACCGTTGAGCAGCAGGGGCCCGCCTGCCACAGCGCCGAAACGCTGATCCACCAACGGCAGCCAGGTGAGCCCGAGCACCGGCTCGCCGTCGTCGAGCAACGCCAACAACGTTCCGGCCGAGGGCAATCCCGACGAGTAGTTGAAGGTCCCGTCGATCGGGTCCAGCACCCAGACGAGTCCCGAGTTCAGGTCCGGTCCCCCGAACTCCTCACCGTGAACGGCGATTCCGGTGGCCTCGTACAATTCCGCACCGAGCCGCCGCTCGAGTTCCAGGTCCACCGCCGTGGCGAAGTCGTCGGGGCCCTTCTGCACCGCGCTCGGTGCGCCGACGCCGGCGACGAACCGATCGTGGATGCCGTCGAGCAGACCGCCGGCGATCTCGAGCAGACGAGTCGGGTCCTCGGGAACGGTCATTCCTGCGTTACCGAGACACCGCGGCGAGGGCGTCCGGGAGTGTGAAACGTCCGGCGTACAGCGCCTTTCCGACGATGGATCCCTCCACCCCGCGGTCGACGAGTCCGGCGATCGCCTCCAGGTCTGCAATCGTGGACACGCCACCCGACGCGATGACCGGCTTGTCGGTCTTGGCACACACATCGGCGAGCAGTTCCAGGTTGGGTCCGGTCAACGTGCCGTCCTTGGTGACGTCGGTGACGACGTAGCGCGAGCACCCGTCGCGCTCGAGCCGCTCGAGAACCTCCCAGAGGTCGCCGCCGTCGCTCACCCAACCGCGACCGCGCAACCGCGGCGCTCCGTCGACGATGAGCACGTCCAGACCGACGGCGACACGATCACCGAACTCGCCGATCGCGCGGGAGCACCACTGCGGATCTTCGAGGGCTGCGGTGCCGAGATTGACTCGCGCGCAACCGGTCGCCAGCGCCGCGCGCAGCGACTCGTCGTCACGAATTCCGCCGGACAGCTCCACCTTGACGTCGAGCTCGCCGACGACCGACGCCAGCAGCTCGCGGTTGGATCCGCGGCCGAACGCAGCGTCGAGATCGACGAGGTGGACCCACTCGGCACCGTCGTTCTGCCACGCGAGTGCGGCGTCGCGAGGCGACCCGTACTTCGTTTCGCTTCCTGCTTCTCCTTGAACGAGACGGACAGCTTCGCCGCCTGCGACATCGACAGCAGGCAATAAGACCAGGCTCACGTGCGGTTATGCTACGGGCCGAGCGTGTGTGAACTCAAAACGGGTCGACTGTGGTGCTACCGGAGTTCCTTGCGCGTCATGCGGGTGGACACCACGCCCATGGCCGCGATCGCGCCGACCACACCGGCCAACGCGATGACCAGACCCACCCCGGCGCTCGGCTGCAGCACCGCGATCAGTGCCGTCGCGAGGGCGAGCACGATCACGGCTGCACCGAGTGCTCGAAAGGCCAAGCGCCCGAGTGAGAACTCGCGCTCGCTCACACCGATCGGACCCAGTTCTCCAGCAGCGCGGCCCCGGCGTCACCGGACTTCTCCGGGTGGAACTGAGTGGCCGAGAGCGCACCGTTCTCCACTGCAGCGAGAAACCGGCCGCCGTGATCGGCCCAGGTGAGCAACGGGGCAGCGATGGTGTCGCTGAGTTCGAGCTCCCACTGCTGCGCGGCGTAGGAATGGACGAAGTAGAACCGGGTCTCGGGATCGATGCCGTCGAACAGCACGCTCTTCTCCGGTGCCTCGACGGTGTTCCACCCCATGTGGGGCAGCACCTCGGCCTGCAAACGCTCCACCGTTCCCGGCCACTCCCCGCAACCGTTCGCCTCGACACCGAACTCGACGCCGCGGTCGAACAGGATCTGCATTCCGACGCAGATGCCGAGCACGGGACGTCCGCCGGCCAGGCGACGGCCGATGATGCGGTCGCCCTTCACCGCCAACAGACCTTCCATGCAGGCGGCGAACGCACCGACACCGGGAACGACCAACGCTTCTGCGTTCAGAGCCTCGTCGAAGTCAGAGGTCACGGTCACATCGGCACCGACCCGGGCGAGAGCTCTCTTCGCCGAGTGCAGATTGCCCGAGCCGTAATCGAGCAACACCACAGAAGTCATGTGGGAAGTCTATCGGGGCGTGGTCTCGCGATGAGCGCCACCGCCGCGACGACGACCACCGTGGCAGCCGCGGCGGCGAATCCGGCGGTGTACCCCACACTTGTCGCCAGGACGCCGAGGGCGAGGGCTCCCGCCCCGGTCCCCGCGTCGAAGCTGATGTTCCAGACGGCGCTCGCGCTGCTGTAACGGGCGGGGCCGGCTGCGTCGAACGCCATCACGAGACTGTCGTTCTGGCATGCGCCGTACCCGATTCCGAACAGGACGGCTGCGACGAAGAACAGCGCCGCTGGCATGTTGCCGAGCGCGGCGATTGCGAAGAGAGCGATGCCGATCGCCGCCGACACCAGAGCCGGAAACACGGAGCGTCCGATACCGATTCGATCCGCCACCGACCCTGCGACGTATCGTCCGACGAGCATCGCGGCGCTGACGACGGCCAGTGCGAGTCCGATCATCGCGGCTCGGTTCGATTCGGCGATCGGCAACAGACTGGTGATTCCCCCGTATGCCGCGGACACCGAGGCCACGACGAGACACGGCACCAGGAATCGACGTACGTCGAGGCGAACCCGCTCGATCCTCGGCGGCTGCGGTGCGGGCCGGGTCGGCGGCAACAGCGCCACTCCGATCAGGCCGGCTGCGGGCACCAGAGCACCGAGGACGAACACGGCCGTCGGACTCGCCGCGAAAATCACCAGACCCAGTGGCAGCGTGACCATCTGAGACAAGGCGACGGCGATGCCCTGCGCGCCCGTTGCCCGGCCGAGCAACGCCGTCGGAGCGAGCTCGGCGACGATGGCGGCACCGGCGACCGTCAACATTCCGAACCCGGTGCCCCGCAGGGCGGACACCGCCAGCGACGGTGCGGCCTCGACGGAGACGATGAACAGCAGCGCGGGTAACCCGAGGAGCAAGCATCCGGCCGCGAGAACCGCGCGGTGGCCGACCTTCATCAGCATGCTCGGCACGAACAGTTGAGTGATCACCGTCGTGGCCATGAAGATCGCGGTGCTGGCAGCCGCCACTGCATCCGATGCCCCCGACTGGGACACCGCGAGGGGGACCACCGGAAGCAGCAGTCCCCAGCCACCGAACGACGCCGCACCCATGGCCATCGCGGCCGGAAGACCGCGGATGGAGCTCAGGCCACTCAACGCACGAGCGCCGATCGACCGATCACAGACTTCCCTTGGTGGACAACACACCGGTCACGCGAGAGTCGTACTCGGTGGCCTGACGCAGTGCACGAGCCACTGCCTTGAACTCGGCCTCGGTGATGTGGTGCTGGTCGCGGCCGTAGATCACTCGGACGTGCAGAGCGATCCGAGCGTTCGAGGCCAGCGTCTCGAACACGTGCTTGTTGATCACCGTGGAGTACGGAACACCGGGGTAGCCGCCGATCACCGAGTGCACCATGTAGTCCGGTTCGCCGGTGTGTACGCAGTACGGACGACCGGACACGTCGACGGCCGCGTGCACGAGCGTTTCGTCCATCGGAATGAACGAGTCACCGAACCGAGTGATGCCCGCCTTGTCGCCGAGGGCCTGACCGAGGGCCTGGCCGAGCACGATCGCGGTGTCCTCGACGGTGTGGTGCGCCTCGATCTCGATGTCGCCCTTCGCGCGCACCGTCAGGTCGAAACGAGCATGGGTGCCGAGCGCGGTGAGCATGTGGTCGTAGAACGGAACGCCGGTGGAGATGTCGACGATGCCGGTGCCGTCGAGGTTCAGCTCGACCGAGATGTCGGATTCCTTGGTGGTGCGCTCGATCTTGGCGATGCGGGGAGCGGGTGTGGTCACTTCGGTGCCTCTGCTGTTTCGGTCGGTGCGAGTGCTGCGCTGACGGTGAGGAATCGGTCGTTCTCGTGCGCCAGTCCGATGGTGACGCGAAGATATCCGGGAATTCCGACGTCCCGGATGAGCACGCCTTCGTCCAGGTACCGCTGCCAGGTCACGGCCGCATCGGAGAACCGGCCGAAGAGCAGGAAGTTGGCGTCGGACGGCACCACGTCGTACCCCTGGCGGCCGAGAGCCGCTGCCACCCGATCTCGTTCGGCGGAGAGTTCGGCCACACTCCCGAGGGTGTCCGAGGCATGCCGCAGGGCCGCTCGCGCAGCTGCCTGCGTGACGACCGACAGGTGATACGGCAAGCGCACCAACAACATTGCGTCGACCACGGCCGGGGCAGCCACCAGATATCCCAGCCGACCGCCGGCGAACGCGAACGCCTTGCTCATCGTTCGGCTGACCACGATCTTGCTGGGGTAGCTCTCGATCAACCCGATCGCGCTCGGCGCAGAGGAGAATTCCGCGTAGGCCTCGTCGACCACCACGATTCCCGGTGCCGCGTCGAGGATTCGGCGCAGATCGGCCTCGTCGATGCTGTGGCCCGTCGGATTGTTGGGGCTGGTGACGAACACGACGTCGGGTCGACGTTCTTCGATCGCCTGGACTGCGTAGTCGACGTCGAGCGAGAAATCTGCCCGACGCTTTGCCGGGATCCATTCGGTCTGCGTCCCGGAGGAGATGATCGGGTGCATCGAGTACGACGGCACGAAGCCCAGCGCGGTGCGATCCGGTCCCCCGAACGCCTGCAGCAACTGCTGCAGAATCTCGTTGGAGCCGTTGGCCGCCCACACGTTGGCCGCGTCGACAGCGAAGCCGGTCTGCTCGGTGAGGTACCGGGCGAGGTCGGCCCGTAATTCGTCGGCATCGCGATCCGGGTAACGGTGCAGCTGCCCGGCGGCGATCCGAACGGAGTCCGCCACATCGTCGATCAAGGCCTGCGTCGGCGGGTGCGGATTTTCGTTGGTGTTCAGCTGAACCGGCACGGTGAGCTGCGGCGCACCGTACGGTGATTTGCCGATCAGTGCTTCACGCAGCGGAAGGTCGTCCAGCGAGACCGCTTGCCCCAGAGCATCGGTCATGATGGGTCACCGGTGCGCAACCCTTCGAACCGCAGCCGCACCGCTTCGCCGTGAGCCGGCAGATCCTCGGCATTGGCCAGCGCAATAACATGTGCCGCAACATCTTTGAGCGCGGCTTCGCTGTAGTCCACCACATGGATTCCGCGCAGGAACGTCTGCACACTCAGGCCGGACGAGTGGCGCGCGCATCCCGCAGTCGGCAGAACGTGATTGGAACCGGCGCAGTAGTCACCGAGGCTCACCGGAGACCACGCTCCGACGAACACGGCACCGGCGCTGCGCACCCGGGCTGCGACGTCGGACGCGTCCTTCGTCTGGATCTCGAGGTGCTCGGCGGCGTAGGCGTTGACCACGGCCAATCCCTGCGTGACGTCGTCGACCAGCACGATGCCGGACTGGCTTCCGTTCAGTGCGGTGGCCACGCGTTCTGCGTGCCGGGTGGACGCCATCTGTGCGTTGACGGCCTCGTCCACGGCATCGGCCAGTTCGATACTGTCGGTGACCAACACGCTGGCCGCCATGACGTCGTGTTCGGCCTGGCTGATGAGGTCCGCTGCCACGTGAATCGGGTCCGCGGTGGCGTCGGCGAGAATCGCGATCTCGGTCGGTCCTGCCTCGGAGTCGATTCCGACGAGCGAGCGACACAGTCGCTTGGCGGCCGTGACGTAGATGTTGCCCGGACCGGTGATCAGATCGACCGGTGCCAACTCGCCGCCGTCGGTGTCGACGCCGCCGTAGGTGAGCAGCGCGACACCCTGTCCACCGCCGACGGCCCAGACCTCGTCGACGCCGAGCAGCTGCGCCGCAGCCAGGATCGTCGGGTGCGGCAGGCCGCCGAAGTTCTTCTGCGGCGGCGATGCCACCACCAGAGAGCCGACGCCTGCGATCTGCGCGGGCACCACGTTCATCACGACCGACGACGGATACACGGCGTTGCCGCCGGGCACGTACAGGCCGACGCGATCGACGGGGATCCAGCGTTCGGTCACCGTGCCGCCGGGTACCACCTGGGTGGTGTGGTCGGTTCGACGCTGATCCGAGTGCACCAGACGGGTTCGTTCGATCGCGACCTCGAGAGCAGCGCGAACATCGGAATCGAGCTCGGCGAGGGCCTTGACCAGTTCTTCCTGCGGGACGCGAATGCGATCCGGCCGGACGCCGTCGAACTTCTCACTGAACTCGAGCGCAGCCTCGGTGCCGCGTTCGCGGACGGCATCGACGACGGGGCGAACCTGATGCAGCACCGAATCGACATCCACTCCGCCTCGAGGAAGTGCGCCGCGTAGTTCGGCGGTGGATGGAGTTCGTCCGCGTAGATCGACGCGGGCGAGCTCGATGCGGGCAGGCATAGTGGGCCCCTTCGTGAAGTCGGTTCGGTGCCGGGGTTCGGTCGAAACAGTGTGGTTCGAACACCCAGGATAGTTCCACCGAATTCCGCTCAGCCCCGCACGTCCCACAGATGATGGATGGGGTCGTGAATGTAGTAGGCGGCCAGTGATTCGACCGAGAAGTTCGATCCGTCGCTGCGCCGACCGGTCCGATGCCGATTCTCGGGCGGAACAGCGGCGAAATCGTCGGCGAGGGCGCGAGCGGCGTCACCGAGTTCCGACGCCACCTCCGCAGGATCCTGGGAGTTGTAGTCGTCCGCCAGCGCAGTGGCGTCCTGGTCCCAGTTGGCGAACTCGGGATCGTCCTCGGTCAGCACCAGCGCCAGCCGGGTACGGAAGATCCGGTGCGCGTCACGTACGTGCGCGGCGTACTCGAGGGCGGACCACGTCGAGTCGTCGGGTCGCAGTTCAACGTCTTTGCGCCGCAGAACCGCTTCCCAACGCTCGACGTCGGCGCGAATAAGGTCCGGGATGTCGTCGTATACGACGGCACTGGAGTCGAACCCGCAATCCGGGCAGGCTCGTTCGAGTACCCAGGTCCAGTTCTTGGTGTCGGGATCGATCGGCATGCCGGTCAGAATAGATGCAGGTCAGGCGTAGCGGGCGGCCAGGTTGTGCAGCGTGCTCTTGATGCCCTGCGCGTTCTTCTGCGGCATCTTGAACAGTTCCAGCATCTTCGGGGACTTCGCTGTTCCGTACTTGAAGCTCTCGGTGACCGTCGTCAGTCCCGGCTGCTTCTCCTCGAACTCCCAGCGCCAGCTGTGCCCCAGCGGATGCTGCCACTCGACGACCTTGTGCTTGTCTGCGTCGACGAACTCGGTGACGGTGCTGGTGATCTTGTACGGCACGCCGTACTGCTTCATGCCGACCGAGAATGTGGCACCGCTACTGAGACGATCGGGGCCTTTGACGGTGTCCTTGACGGTTCCGGACCCGTCGAGTTCGCCGTGGCGGCGCGGATCGGCCACGATCGCGAACAATTCGGCCGCAGGCGCTCGAACCTCGGTCTGCTTGGAAACTTGCTGCGGTCCTGTGTCGATGGTTCTGATGTCTGCCATTCGGGAGGTCTACCCCGTCGCGCTGCGTTCGACACCCGCGGCCGGGCGGAATCGGAGTTGACGGGCGTAGTTCAATGAACGCATGTCCTGGTCAGTGTGGCTCGCATTCCTCGGCGCGAGCATCGTCATCAGTCTCTCCCCCGGTGCCGGTGCCATCGCGTCGATGTCCACCGGGCTTCGCTACGGCCTACGCCGCGGATATTGGAACATCTTCGGGTTGCAGATCGGGTTGCTCCTGCAGATCGGCATCGTCGCCGTCGGACTCGGAGCCGTTCTGGCGAACTCCGCGCTGGCCTTCACCGCCATCAAGTGGTTCGGCGTCGCCTACCTGGTCTTTCTGGGCGTTCGGCAATGGCGTGCGGCCCCCACCGATGTCGCCGATGCTCCAGCGGTGGCCGACCGCGGAACGACGATGCTCGCCCGCGGATTCCTCGTCAACGCGAGCAACCCGAAGGCGGTCGTCTTCATGGTCGCCGTGCTCCCCCAGTTCCTCGACCCGGCTCGGCCCCTGCTCGCCCAGTACCTCGCGATCGCGGCCACGATGGTGGCAGTCGACATGCTGGTGATGACCGGATACACCTCCCTGGCATCTCGGGTTCTGCGGCTGATGAAGTCGCAGCGCCAGCAGAAAACGATGAATCGCACGTTCGCCGGGATGTTCTTCGCGGCTGCGACGTTTCTCGCGACCGTCCGGCGCGTGACTCCGTGAGGAAATATCGCGTGATCATGAAGAATGCCCTCGGCGGCGACCCGATTCCACTGGGGCTGTTCGACACACTTCTCGAGGCCAACACCTGGATCCAGGACGTCGGCAAGCGGGACGAACACGAACTGGGCACCTATACGGTCGAGGTAGTCGACAAGTGAGTGGGCGGTGTCCGTGTTCGAGCGGTGACACGTTCGACGCATGCTGCGAGCCGTATCTGCTCGGAGTGGCGAACGCACCGACGGCGGAGACGCTGATGCGTTCGCGATTCACCGCGTTCGCCGTCGCAGACGTGGACTACCTCCGCAGATCGTGGCATTCCGACACCGCTCCGGCCGAGCTGGAATTGGACCCCGATCAGCGGTGGTATCGCCTGGACATTCTGGCAACCGACGCCGGTGGATTGTTCGACGACGAGGGGACCGTCGAGTTCCGAGCTCGGTACAAGCATCCGGACGGGGCGGGCTCGATGACCGAGGTGAGCCGCTTCGTCCGAGTGGACGGCGGCTGGCGTTACCTCGACGGGGTGGTCTCCCGCTAGAGGTTGCGGAGCTTTGTCGGCCGATTACCGGCGGTACGACGTGCTTCCTGCTTCTCCTTGATGCGTTCGGCATCCTTGCGCACCTGAATCTGGGTGCGACGCTCCCGGACGAGCCACTGCGGCGGGCTGACGACGAGCTCATCGATGGCATCACTGGTCAACGCTTCGGTGACACCGCCGCGGGCCAGTCCTGCGATGGACACGCCGAGCTTCTTCGCGATGACGTCGCGCGGGAAGGGTCCGTTGGTCTGCAATTCGGTCAACCACTGCGGCGGATCGCTGCGCAAGGCGTCCAGTTCGGACCTGCTGACCATCGAGTTCTGGAATTCTTCGGGTGCTGCGGGAAGATAGATGCCGAGCTTGTTCGCCGCGGTCAGTGGCTTCATGGTCTGTTGCTTGTTCTCCGGGCTCACCGGAACAGCTTATCCGGCCATGAGCGCTCTCGACGCCACGGTCGCTCGCCGCCCGCGTCGTCCCATAGGGTCGACACCGTGAACATCGATGTGCAGACACTGCGCTGGTACGCGGCGGTGGCGCAGCAACTGCATTTCGCGCGCGCTGCTCAGTCACTGGGAATCTCGCGAATCCGCTTGAGCAAGACGGTGGTGGAACTCGAGGAACAGCTCGGCGTCGATCTGTTCGTGCCGGGGGCATCCCCCACCGAGCTCACTGCCGACGGCCGCGATCTGCTCGAGCGGGCGCTGGTGGAGATCGCCGAGGACGATCGACTCTCGGAACTCGCGCAGGTTGCTGCTGCCGAGCCGACGACGTTCACCATCGGGTATGCCGAGGGAGTGACGCTGACGAAATGGACGCGCATCTGGGCTGATCGGTTCCCTGATGTCACGCTCTCCGTGGTCGCGACCACACCCGAGACACAGGTGGCGGCGTTGCGCGACGGCACGGTCGATGTCGGCTTCGTTCGTCCGCCGATCGATCGCGAGGGCCTCAACGCGATCGGTCTCTACCAAGAAGTACAGGTCGTGGTGGTACCCAAGGACCACGCCGTCGCCGCATTCGATTCGGTCACCGCGACCGATCTCGCCGACGAGCACTTGCTCGCAGACCCCGCGACCGTGCCCGAATGGGCAGCTGTGGCAACCGAACTCACGACCGGCAATCGCCCGGAACTTCCGCCGATGAACTCCGCCGCGGAGACGTTCGAGTACGTGGCTGCCGGGCTGGGGGTGGCGATCGTGCCGCACTCGGTGGCGCGTTTCAACGCCCGTAAGGACCTCGTCTACCGCCCCGTGACCGACGTCGAGCAGTCGCAGATCGCACTGGCCTGGGTCGCCGAACGCGAGGACGACCGCATCGAGGAATTCATCGGCATCGTCCGCGGCCGCTCGACCCGCAGCTCACGCGGTGTATCGGACGAGGCACCGGTCAAGAAGAAGAAAGCGCACCCCTCCAAACCTGCTCGCCCCGTTGCCAAGACGAAAACGAACGCCCGACGCAGCGGGAAGCGCCGCTGAATCTGCACCCTCGCGCCGGCCCGAATCCTGGACGAACCTGTGTTCGAAAGTTTGTCGGTGGGTCGCGGTAGATTCTGTCCATGCTTTCGGGGGACGGCGGATCAGGGGTGGACGGCATCGATGTGGTGCCGCCTGCCCCTGACGTGTCCGATCCCGAGTTGTCGGCATTCGTGGAGCGGGTCGAGTCTGCGGTTGCCGAGTTGGCGGGGCAGGCGTCGGTGTCGTGGACGAACGCCGACCGGCGTGCGGTGATCCAACGCATGGAGATGCTGACACGGTCGCTGACCGCGTACTCGTACACCTGGCTGAACGAGTTGATTTCTCAGCATGGCCTCGACGTGTATCCGGGCTCGGTCCCGTCGTCGGTGGCGTGGATGCTGCGGATCACCCCACGAGCAGCAGGAGCAAGAGTGCGTCTGGCTGCGGAGTTGGGGGATCGCACCTCGTTCTCCGGTGAAATTCTGGCCCCGTTGCTGCCGCACACCGCCGAAGCACTGCGGGCGGGGTTGCTCGATGCCAAGCACGTGCAGATGATCCGCGAATTCTTCCGCCATCTGCCCTCGAGTGTCGATCCGCAGACCCGCGATCTCGCCGAACAACAGTTGGTGGAACAGGCAGTGAAATTGCGGCCGGACGATTTCGCGCCGGTGGTGGCGTGCCTGGACGCAATGGTGAACCCGGACGGCGACCACGATGATGACGATGACGATGACGACGGAAACCGGCCGAAGCCGCGGAAGCGGAGAGATGCGTTCTTCTACCTCGGCGAGCAAGGGGTCGACGGGATGTCGGAAGGGAAATTCTGCGTCGACCCCGCACTGAGGGCCTACCTCGAGGCTCTGTTCTCCAAAGCCGCAAAACCGGGCATGTACAACCCCGCAGACCCGACATCGATCGTCCACGACGAGACCGAACGGGACGGCAGTGCCACTGCGCCGCAGCCCGAGTCGACGTCCAATGATGCAGGGTTGTGGGACAACACCGGCTGTGACGGTGACGGCGAATGCGGCGAGGGTGCCGACTGTGGTTGCGGCACTGAGTCAGGTGACACGCCTGACCCCGACGACACCGGCGACGACGACAGCGACACTGGTGTCGACGATCCTGCCGCGGACAAGACAGCAGCGCGGGACGCTGCCGCCGCACGCGATCTCCGCACCCAGAGCGAACGTCGTCACGACGCCCTGAAGCTGGCGCTCCGGCACACCCTCGCCTCCGGGACCCTCGGCACCCACCGAGGCCTGCCCGTCACCGCGATCGTCACCATGAGCCTGAAAGATCTGGAAGCCGGCTGCGGATACGCGAAGACCGCCACCGGATCACGAGTGTCGATCCGCGACGCGATCCGCATGGCTTCCCACGCACACCACTACCTGACGATCTTCGACGACCACGGCAGAGCGTTGTACCTCGGCCGCTCCAAACGCATCGCCTCCGCCGACCAACGCATCGTGCTCATCGCCCGAGACCGTGGCTGCAGCTTCCCCTCCTGCACCCGCCCCGCAACCTGGTGCCAAGCCCACCACCTCACCGACTGGATCGACGGCGGCAACACCGACATCGACGGATTGACCTTCGGCTGCGACATGCACCACGCACTCGTCGGCACCGGACCAGGAAAGTGGGCAACCACGAAAACCGGAGCAGAACATCGCTATCCGGGCCGCACCCTGTGGCATCCACCGGCCGGGATGGACCCACGTAGGCGTGGGCTGATCAATCACGCACACCACCCCGAAGAGGTGCTGTACCCGCCCGACCAGCATGACGACACCGGCGACGAGGAACCACGACAACCCGCCTGACCACCCACACCAGTCTCAGGGCACAGCCCTGCCTGCACCCGCGCCGACGTGCCTCAGCGAACCGGGTGGCGCTTCCGATTGTGAATCAGAACAGCCACCCCGAGTCCCACCAACGTCAACAGAAGCGGTGCGGCGATGACGAGGGAAGCGTCGATCGCCACGAACAGAATGAGCAGCAACGCTGCTGCCAGGAAATATACGGCGGCGAAACGTGGAGTCCACAGGACAGAATCCATTCCACACCTCCTTGCGCGTACGAACTACGTGTCGTTACCGAAGGTAACTGAAAGAAGCCGGGTGCACTAGATACCCAGGCCCCGAAGTCGGTCGATCTCACGACGATCGCGCTTGGTGGGCCTACCCGCCCCTCGATCCCGTCTCGGTACGGAAGCCAGAACTTCTTTCGGGGGCGGCGGCGGACTGCGATCGATCAAGCACTCGGGAACGACCGCTGCGCCGACGCGTTTGCCGATGGCCCGCACCACGACGACGATCTTCTCCACTCCGTCGGACCGGAGCCTGATCTCGTCGTCGGGGCCGATGCGATGCCCGGGTTTGGCAGGAGTTCCGTTGACACGGACGTGGCCGCCGCGGCAGGCAGCAGCGGCGGCAGACCGCGTCTTGAACAACCGGACCGCCCAGATCCAACTGTCGAGGCGGACACTCTGAACTTCCATCTTCGAACGAATTCCTCACATTGCGAGGCTCGACTACATGTCCAGGCCGAGATCGAGCACTGTCACCGAGTGTGTCAGACCGCCGACAGCAAGAAAGTCGACCCCCGTGCGCGCATAGTCACGTGCCACGTCGACGGTCAGGCCACCCGAGGATTCCAGCTTCGTCTGCGGCGCGAACTTGTCTCGGCGCTGCACGGCCATCTGCGTCTGCCACAGCGCGAAGTTGTCCAGCAGAACGAGTTCCACGTTCTCCGCCAGCACCTGGTCGAGTTGCTCGAGGCTGTCGACCTCGACCTCGCACGCGATGTCGGGAGCCGCAGCCCGCACCGCGTTCAGAGCGGCGACGACCGAACCGGCCGCTGCCACGTGATTGTCCTTGATCAGCGCGGCATCGCCCAGACCCATCCGGTGATTGACGCCACCACCTGCGCGTACCGCGTACTTCTGCAGCGAACGCAACCCCGGCAACGTCTTTCGACTGTCCCGGATCTTGCACTCGGTGTCTGCGACCTCGGCGACCCAGCCGGCCGTCGCAGTGGCGATTCCAGAGAGATGGCAGACGATGTTGAGCGTCGTGCGTTCTGCAGTGAGCAGACCCCGCGTCGGCGCCTCGACCGTCAGAACGGCCTGTCTCGGTTCGACCTCGGATCCGTCCTCGATGCGATGCACGACGGAGTATCCGTCGGCTCCGATCACCTCGTCGAGAACCAGGAGGCCGACGTCGATCCCGGCGATCGTGCCGAACTGGCGCGAGACCACCGACGCCGTGGTGACAGCATCCTCGGATACCGTCGCCAGCGTGGTGATGTCGGGTCCGTACCGCAGGTCCTCGTCGAGCGCGGTCCGAATCAGTGCGAGTACCTCGGTGCGATCGACGCCCGGGTTCACCTCGTTCACGGTGTCGGTCATGTCAGCGTGCTCCCGTCATCACGTCGTCGTTGACTATCGCCAGCCGTCCGTCGAGATCTCGTTCGACGAACAGGCTTCGGCGTTGCGCAGGCGCGCTCTCCGGATGATCGCGTCGGGTATGGCACCCTCGGCTCTCACGGCGCTCGGCCGCGGCCAGCACGATCACCTCCGCCGCAGCGGTCAACGCTGCGTCCTCGACGGCGCGCGCATCCACCGGCGGTTCCGATACCACGCCGTGCGCCAGAACACCCTGCGCTGCAACAAGACCCGCTGCATCTCGCACCACTCCGACCTCGGCGGTCATGGTTCGCTGCAGTACCGCGCGGTCGATACGGGAATACGTGGGCATTGCGACATCGGAAATGCTGCCGTGTCTGCCGACTCGTTCGACGGCCACGTAGGCCGCACGCTCACCGACGACGAGACCCTCGAGCAGACTGTTCGACGCCAACCTGTTGGCTCCGTGCAAGCCGGTGCGCGCCACTTCACCTGCGGCGAGCAAGCCGGGAACCGAGGTGCGCCCGGATATATCCGTCGCCACGCCCCCGCACGAGTAATGCGCTGCAGGTGCCACCGGAATCAGGTCTTTCGCCGGATCGATGCCGGCCTGTAGACATGAGGCGGTCACGGTCGGGAACCGTTCGTGGACGCGTTCCACCGCGCGGGCATCCAGCAGAACGTGGTCGTCACCACGCTCGTGCAGCAGCTCGGCGATGGCGCGGGACACCACGTCGCGTGGCGCGAGGTCGCCGAGCGGGTGCACTCCCGCCATGAAGGCACGGCCGGTGACATCGACCAGGCGGGCTCCCTCTCCTCGCACCGCCTCGCTGATCAACGGGCGACGGCCTGTGGACCCGGCGGCGAACAGCACCGTCGGATGGAACTGCACGAATTCCAGATCCGCGATCCGAGCACCGGCGTCGAGCGCGAGTGCGATGCCGTCGGCCGTCGCGCCCGGCGGGTTGGTGCTGCACGAGAAGAGTTGTCCCAGTCCGCCGGTCGCGAGCAGCACCGTCGGGCAATGAACGACGCCGACACCGCGAGGCCCGCGCACGAGCAGACCGACCACCTCGCCGTGGGTGGTCAGTACCCGCAGCGCGGTCGTGTCGAAATGCACAGTGGGCACGGACGCGTCCAACGTGCGCTGCACCTCCGCTCCGGTGGCGTCTCCCCCGGCATGAACGATGCGACGAACGCTGTGGCCACCCTCGCGGGTCCGCGCAACGGTGCCGTCGGCCGCTAGGTCGAACTGAGCGCCCGCAGCTTCGAGCGAGGTGATCGCCGCCCGCCCGCCGGAGACGATGGAACGCACCGCGTCCTCGTCGCACAGGCCGGCACCGGCGACGCAGGTGTCGGCCACATGCGATTCGATAGAATCCTCGAGTTCGGGGCCGACGACCGCGATCCCACCCTGGGCGTACTGCGTCGCGGTGTCGGTGGAACGCCCCTTGCTGACGGTAAGCACCCGCAGGCCGCGAGCTGCCGCCGTGCGAGCCGCGGTGAGTCCGGCAATTCCACCGCCGACCACGACGAGATCGGCCGCGGTTTCCCACGCGACCGATGGATTCACTCGCCGCCGCCAGGGGTGCCGATCTCGATCATCCGCTGCACCGACTTGCTCGCGATGTTCGCGGTCTCGAGGTCGACGTGCACCTCGTCGCGCCCCTCGACGAGGCAGCGCAGCAGAGCAGCAGGGGTGATCATCTTCATGTAGCCGCACGATGCGCGGTCGTTGACGGCGAGGAAGTCGACGTCGGGTGCCGCCATCCGCAGCTGATGCAGCATGCCGATCTCGGTGGCGACCAGAACCTGCTTGGACGCGGTGGTGCGGGCAGCGTCGAGCATGCCGCCGGTGGAGAGGATCTTGACCTTGTCGGCGGGTACGAACCCCTCGCCTGCGAGGTACAGAGCCGAAGTGGCGCAGCCGCATTCGGGGTGCACGTACAGCTCGGCATCGGGGTGGGTGCGAGACTTCTCGGCCAACTCGTCGCCGTTGATACCGGCGTGCACATGGCATTCTCCGGCCCAGATGTGCAGGTTCTCGCGCCCGGTCACGCGCTTGACGTGCGCGCCGAGGAACTGATCGGGCAGGAACAGGATGTCGCGGCCCGGATCGATCGACTCGACGACCTCGACGGCGTTCGACGAAGTGCAGCAGATGTCGGTCAGTGCTTTGATCTCGGCGGTGGTGTTGACGTACGAGACGACGACGGCGTCGGGAAAATCGGCCTTCCATTCGCGGAGCTGGTCTGGGGTGATGGAATCGGCCAGTGAGCAGCCGGCGCGCTGGTCCGGGATGAGGATCGTTTTCTGTGGGCTCAGGATCTTTGCCGTCTCGGCCATGAAATGAACTCCGCAGAACACGATCGTGTCCTCGGAGACCTCGGCGGCCATCCGCGAGAGCGCGAGCGAGTCGCCGACATGGTCGGCAACGTCCTGAATCGCAGGCAGCTGGTAGTTGTGCGCGAGCAGCGTCGCGCCGCGCAGATCGGCGAGCCGTCGAACCTCTGCCGCCCACTCGGGAGTTGCCTCCACTCCCCCGTAACCACCTGCTCCGTCGACGATGTCGCGAACTCCGGCGAATGCCGAGTCCAGGATGTTCACCCGGGTAGCGCTGCTGGTCATGACGGTTCTCCTTCACCGATCATCCGGTCGTCGGTGACCGAATTTCCTCCGAGGGAGTTTTCGACCTATGATCGAAAACGTGATCTATCGTAGCACCGTCCACGAAGTACTCATTGCGGTGTTCCAAGTTCGAGCCTTTTCCGACCCCGACGCCCCGGAACTGGCGGTGCTGCTGTGGCAGCGCGCCCTCGACCCCGAGGCCGGCACCTGGTCGCTGCCCGGTGGCACGCTGCGCGACGACGAGAACCTCGCCGCGTCCGCGCGCCGTCAGCTCGCCGAGAAGGTCGACGTGCGCTCGGTGGCGCACCTCGAGCAGCTGTCGGTCTTCAGCGAACCCGAACGCGTACCGGGAGATCGGCGGATCGCGTCGACCTTCCTGGGCCTGGTACCGATCTCGGCCGAGCCGACACTCCCCTCGGACACGGCATGGCACCCGGTTGCGGCACTGCCCGACATGTCGTTCGATCACGGAACCGTCGTCGCGCACGCGAGACATCGACTGGTCGCCAAACTCTCGTACACCAACATCGGATTCGCACTGGCTCCGGTCGATTTCGCCATCTCGTCGCTGCGCGAGATCTACGGTGCCGCACTCGGATATCAGGTCGATGCCACCAACCTGCAGCGGGTGCTGAGCCGGCGCGGAGTGATCGAACCCACCGGACGGCGCGCGCCGTCGGGCAAGGCCGGTGGTAGGCCGCCTGCACTGTTCCGCTTTGCCGACAACAGCATTCGAGTCACCGACGAGTTCGCCGCATTGCGACCGCCCCAGGCGTGAACGGCTGCTGTCAGTCGGCTCGATTCGAGTCGAACGACGGTGGCGGCGGGAAGAACTCGACATCGAGGTCGTCCGGATCGGGATCGGTGTGTTGCAGATTGTCGTTGGGATTCATCGCGGCCAGAAGCATGATCACCAGCGAAGCCATCAGCGCCTGAACGATCAGCACCTGCGGAGTCTCGATACTGGGCGCAACGGTGACGATCGACCCGACCGCCGGATCGGTGACCTTCGGAAACCGAGAAGCAGCAATCCCGTTGCCCACCAGGATCGCAGCGACCGAGCCGACGAGTGCGCCGACGAAGACGGCACCGAACAGCCGTGGCCCCCGCTCGGACCTCCACAGCCACCACCCGATCGGGAGAACGAGACCGAGGGCCAAGGAAAGGAACGAGAACATCGCAAGCCCGTCGAAGCTGTGCAGGCTCTCCCCGGTCAGGGCCGCCCCACGATCCTGCGCCACCACGAGCAACTGCTGCGCCGGTGCCAGGAATCCCCACAGCATCCCACCCAGAGCCGAGACTGCCACCGAGATTCCGACAACCACCGACAACACCCGAACGGTGCTGCTCCGCGGCGGCACTTCGAGAACGTCCGACGTGACCACCTAGCGCCTACCCGTCGTGGCCGAATCGACGAGGCCGTGACGCGAGCACAGCGACGTCCACCCGTCGGGGACGATCTGCACCACCAGGCGGCGACCGCATTCTGCGCAGAACCGCGGCGGCTCCAAACCGAGCCGGACGGCGACCGACAACGAACCCGCACTCACCTCGGCTCCGGCGTCGACAGGCCGACCGGTGTACGGGTCGTAGTGGGTCTCGCTCGTCATTCGACCCACCCTAATACGCCCATCAGATCGTCGAGTTCAGCGCTTTGATCGGCATCTGCAGCTCGCCGAGAAGATCGAGATCCTGCTCCGCCGGGCGGCCGAGTGTCGTCAGGTAGTTGCCGACGATGACGGCGTTGATCCCGCCGAGAATTCCCTGCTTGGCACCGAGGTCGCCGAGGGTGATCTCGCGTCCGCCTGCAAATCGCAGAATCGTGCGTGGCAGAGCGAGACGAAACGCGGCGACGGCGCGCAGAGCATCGGACGCCGGCAGCACATCGAGATCTCCGAACGGCGTTCCAGGCCTGGGGTTGAGGAAGTTCAGGGGCACCTCGTCGGGTTCGAGAGCAGTGAGATCGGCGGCGAATTCGGCCCGCTGCGCGAGCGTCTCCCCCATACCGAGAATTCCGCCGCAGCACACCTCCATGCCGGCCTCCCGCACCATGCGCAGGGTATTCCACCGCTCCTCCCAGGTATGGGTGGTCACCACGTTCGGGAAATACGAGCGAGAGGTCTCGAGATTGTGGTTGTACCGATGCACGCCCATCGCCGCGAGCTGATCGACCTGGTCCTGGTCGAGCATGCCGAGCGAGCACGCGATATCGATCTCGACTTCGTTCCGGATGGCTTCGATACCGGCGGCGACCTGCGCGAGCAGCCGAGCGTCGGGGCCGCGCACCGCCGCGACGATGCAGAATTCCGTGGCTCCGGTCTTCGCGGTCTGCTTCGCAGCTTCCACCAGCGACGGAATGTCGAGCCACGCAGCACGAACCGGGGAAGCGAAAAGTCCGGACTGCGAACAGAAGTGACAATCCTCGGGACACCCACCGGTCTTGAGGCTGATGATTCCTTCCACCTCGACCTCGGGCCCGCACCACTTCATCCGCACCTCGTGGGCCAACAGCATCGTCTCCTCGAGACGGTCGTCGCCGAGCTCGAGAACCTCGAGAACCTGAGATCGATCGAGCGCGATGCCGTCGCCGAGCACCTGAGTACGCGCCGTGCGCAAAATGTCCATTCCGGGTCCCCTCGTAGTCGAACGGCATCATCATTGAACACCGTTCAAGTTGAACGGCGTTCACGTTAGGCGCCGGGCTCGGCTACTGTCAAAGCGAAGATGCGTCGAACGACTTGGGGGCAGCAGTGCAACTGAACAGGCAGGACGTCCTGGACGGCGCGATCGCCATTCTCGACGAGTACGGCCTGGCAGACCTGACGATGCGGCGTCTGGCTACGTCGCTGCACGTGCAACCCGGCGCGCTGTACTGGCACTTCCCCAACAAGCAGACGCTGCTCGGTGCCATCGCCGATCACATGCTCTCCGGTGCCGATGCGCCGTCCACCGAAGATTCGTGGGACGCACAGATCGGGCAGATCGCCCACCGACTGCGCGACGCCCTTCTCTCCCGACGCGACGGTGCCGAATTGGTGGCCGCGACCTACGCGTCGAGGCTGACCACCAACCACATTCGCGAACGCATTGCCGCCGTGTGCATTCGAGCGGGACTGCCGCGACGCGACGCGGAACTCACCGCCGACACGTTGCTGTACTACATCCTGGGCCAGACCGTGGACGAGCAGGCGCGCCTACAGATGGACTCCGTCGGAGCCCTCACGCCCGACGCGTCACCGCTCTTCGAAGAACCCGACCCGACGAGCAGATTCGATTTCGGACTGAAGCTCTTCCTCGACGGAGTACGGCATACCGCGGCGGACCGCATCCGCCACTAGTCGATCAGAATTCGGCGAAGACGATCCGCCCGTTCCCGTTGTCCAAAGTCATGGTTCCGTCGTCCCGAGACCACCGCGGGGTGGAGGTCAGGAACTCCGACAGCCACCGGTCCTGCTCCATCAACGCCTCCGGGCAGGCCATCCGCGTCGACCCGAGAGAGTCGATGGTGATCCTGCCCTGCGAGGTGTCCACGGTGCCGAACAACCTGTTGCACCCGGCCTCGGCCGAGATTCGGTCGTCGACGAACTCAAGCCTGACCGTCGTTCCGGCGACCGGCGTGTAGGAGTCGGGTGCCTCGACCGACGAGTACGTCTTGCCGGCCGGGAATTCACCGTACGAGTCGGTGCACCCGGAGGCCACCGCACTCGCACCCAACGCGAGAGCGACCAGCGCGCGCCGCGCGTCAGCCACCGAAGATCGGCCCCAGACCGGCCGCACCGGCATTTCCGCGGGACGCGAACGGGTTGTCGTGCACCATGTACGTCCAGGTCGACGTCGGGCGTCGCAAGCCCGCTTCGTCCAGATCGATTCCGTCCGAGGTGATCTCGGCCGACTCGAACGTAGCGTGCGAGAGATCCATCGCCTTGGAGGACACCGTCTTGAACGCCTCGACAGCGATCCGGTGGTACTCGTCCAACGGATTCTCCCGACCCAGTGCGCGCAGGTGAATACTCTCGCGCACGTCGGCGAGGTGCGCGAGATAGTCCGACCACGACCGATCGAGGTGGTACAGAACGATCTGACGGGCGACCTCGACCAGAGTCTCCTCGGACACGTTCTCGCGCAACTCCTTCGAGCGCGCAGGCGCGTGCTGCTCGAGTAGCGTCAACGCCTCGTCGGTGTCGAGCAACGTGGCCCGGCGGCGGTCCAGGATCTCACGGTGCTGAGCCGTCAGCTGGTTGTAACGCCAGGTACGCGAATGTATCTCGAGCATCTGACCCTCGGCGATGCGCTGTGCATGATCGACGCGGTCGGCCGCAGCCGAGGAAGTGAACATTCCGCTCTCGTCGGTGTCCTTCGGTGCATCCTTGTCGCCGATGTTGTTCTTGACGACGTCGTCCTCCCAACTGCCGAAGAACAGCGAGCGCCCTGGATCTCCCTGCCTGCCTGCACGTCCGCGGAGCTGATTGTCGAGACGCTCGGTGGTGTGGCGACCGGTACCGAGAACGAACAGTCCGCCGAGCTCGGCAATACGTTCGCGATCGGTGCCCTCGGGACCACCGAGCTTGATGTCGGTTCCGCGCCCGGCGATCTGCGTCGATACCGTCACTGCGCCGTGCACACCCGCCGCGGCGATGACCGCCGCTTCCTCGGCGTCGTTCTTGGCGTTGAGTACCACCACGTCGACGCCCGAGGCGGTGAGCGTCTCGGCCAGCGCCTCGGACTCGGCGACATCGTGGGTACCGATGAGAATCGGCTGACCGGTCTCGTGAATCTCTTTCACCTGCAATGCAATTGCAGCGTTCTTGTGCTCGATCGTGTCGTACACACGGTCGTCCTCGTCGACGCGCACCGTCGGCACATTGGGGGCGATGACCGAGACACCGAGGCTGTAGAACGTGCGAAGCTGCTCCCCCGCCGCCATGGCCGTACCGGTCATACCGCACACCGTTGCGTACCGGTTGATCAACGCCTGCACGGTGATCGTGTCGAGAATCTCACCGGTCTCGGTGGGGGCGAGCCCTTCCTTGATCTCGACCGCGGCCTGCAACCCGTCCGGCCAGCGCTGCAGTTCGGCCACTCGGCCACGTGAGGCGTTGATCAGCTGCACGCGTCCGTCACGAACGATGTAATCGACG
Organism: Rhodococcus sp. 14-1411-2a; assembly: GCF_002259485.1. Taxonomy (GTDB): domain Bacteria; phylum Actinomycetota; class Actinomycetes; order Mycobacteriales; family Mycobacteriaceae; genus Rhodococcoides. The sequence continues at coordinate 433,488 of NZ_NPGA01000019.1, read as the reverse complement.
TCGCGCTGGACCAGCACCTGGGCGTGCAGGGCCACGTTGACCGCAACCAACGTCGTCCCTACGTGCTGCTCGGAGTACAGGTCGATTCCGCCCAGTTCCTTCTCCATCCGCAACGCGCCCTCGTCGGTGAGGAACACGTTGCGTCCTTCGGCATCGGTGTCGAAATGAACGCCCTTGTCCAACAACCGGACTGCATCCATGACCGTCGAAGTCGAGACGTCACCGGAGACCGAACCGGCCAACACCAGCGGAACGAGCGCCTCGTCGACCAGCACGGAATCGGCCTCGTCGATCAGGGCAACGTCCGGAACGGGCGCGACCAGATCGTCGCGGTCGTTCACCAGATGATCACGCAGAACATCGAAACCGATCTCGTTGACCGAGGCATAGGTGATGTCGCAGGCATACGCGGTGCGCCGCTCCTGGGCAGTCGAGGACTCGCCGATGGAACCGACCGTGATACCGAGGGACTCGAACAGCGGCTGCATCCACTGCGCGTCACGTTGCGCGAGAAAGTCGTTGACCGAGATGACGTGCACCGCGCGTCCGGACAACACGTATCCGACGGCAGCGATCGCGCCGGCCAACGTCTTGCCCTCGCCGGTTGCCATTTCCACCACGTCACCGGCGAGCAACCGCACGGCACCGTGCAGCTGCACGTCGAAGGGCCGTAGCTTCAGCGCACGCTCACTCGCCTCGCGCGTCAACGCCAGATACCGCGGAACGTCGAGACGCTCGGCGGCGTCGACACGCAGCGCGGCCGCCTCGGTCGCCAATTCACTCTCGCTCAGGGCAGCTGCCCACTCCGCGTGCTCCTGGGCCCGGTCGACGCTTCGACGCGAGGTGCTCTGCGCCTTCTGTGCGGATCGGCCGAGTACACGCCAGAATCGGTCGGAGCCCAAAGCCATCTGTTATCCCTACCTGAGAAAGAAAAACCGTTCTCACCCACAGTACCGATGCGGCTCCGCCCAGCTCTAGGCATCGAGCGGCGTCGTCACCGCGATCCGGCGCGTGCCGTCGTCCAACGTCACCACCTGATAGGCATTGCGCTCGGTTCCCACCGGCGAACCGTCGGAGTCGAGGTTCTCGAGAAGAAGATGCCCGACCCAGATACCCGGCACCTCGGCCTCGGTGACGATGTCGCGGGCCCGCACACCCTCGATTCCGCGCGACCGATAGTAGGTCTGCCCCTGCCGAAAGAACTCTCGGGTCTGCTGCGGCTCGGCGATCGCCGCACATCCCCGCGCTGTGACCGCCAGAGCCGGATAGTTGTAGATCTCGGCCAGACCGTCGAGATCACCCGAGGTCAGGTACCCCGTATAACGAGCGAAGAAGCTGTCGACCGATTCGTTGTCAGGTGTCATATCGACAACGGTAGGACCCATTCCCGTCAGGGCTGTGTCGGGAATCGGGAAAAATTCGGACGGTGCCGAAGCAGAATGCGCCCCGGTCGCTCGACAGCGCACTCACCCTGCGCCGCGTCGCGCGTCAGCAGCGGATCGTCGAGTGGCTGGGGTCGGCGGCTGCGCCGTTGACCTCGCCCGAACTCGCGCAGCGGCTCGGGGTCTCCGTGCGCACCGTCGAACGCGACCTCGCCCGGTTGCGTGAGTCCGGGGTCCCCCTCGATGCGGTGCCGGGTGTGCACGGCGGATCTCGGCTGGCAAGTGTCGACTCGCCTCGGCCAGTGCGGTTGACCGCCCCCGAGATAGCAGCACTCATCGCCAGCCTCGCCGCTCTGGGGCCCACCGAAACCGACAGTGCCGCATCGGCAATGAACGCTCTGATCGAGGCATTGACCACCGAGTGACCTGGGAGTGGGCATCACCGTTTTCCACGCCACCAGAGGTCAGAGTTGCGCAACCAATGCCGGCAATCCCGTCGCGGCCGTGGTGCGCCACCGGTGATCGGCCATGTCCGAGACCTCGGTCTCGACCGGGTTGATCTCGACCACCGTCGCTCCGGCGCTGCGGGCGATCGCGGGCAGCCCGGCGAACGGGTACACCACTCCGGACGTACCGACGACGAGAACGAGGTCGGCCTCACGAACCGCGTGCTCGGCCGCCTCCCACGCGGCCTCGGGCAAAGATTCGCCGAACCATACCGCTCCGGGCCTGATCAGCCCGCCGCACAGCGGGCATTCCGGCGGCGGAACTCGCTGATCGGCCTCGGCCGGGGCGACGGCCGCACCGTCGTCGAACGATGCTCGTGTTCCACAGTCGCTGCAGTACGGCTCGAACAGACTGCCGTGCACGTGCGCGAGAACCGTGGCCCCGGCCCTCTCGTGCAGGTCGTCGACATTCTGGGTGGCGATGTCCACGTGCGCCCGTTGCTGCCATTGCGCAAGTGCCACGTGACCGGCGTTGGGCTCGGAGCGTCGGACCAATTCGGCTCGCCATCGATACCAGCCCCACACCAGATCGCTGTCGGCCGACCACCCCTCCGGGCTCGCGAGATCTCTGGGGTCGAAGTCCTTCCACAATCCGCTCTGGGCATCCCGAAATGTGGCGATCCCCGACTCGGCGGACATGCCTGCGCCGGTGAGTACGGTGATCCGCGAGGCCCCTCGCGCGGAGTCCACGACGGGCTTCGGAACGGCTACGGGCGACTGGTTCTCGGAAGTGCTCACCCGGTTATTGTGCCGAGCGGTGTGCCAGGTCGCGCTACCGTGGTCGCATGAGCATCGACACCACCGCGCGCACTCGACGACGCCGGCCACTGTGGTTGGCCGCCGGCGCAGCTGCCGTCGTGGTGGTGGTGGTGGCTGTCGGGGTTCTGTGGCTGGCACCGAGCCGGTACCTCCCGTGGGACACCGAAGCGTTCCCCGAGGTGAGCACCGGCGAGCTGACCGCCGATCAGGCTCGGGTGGTCGAACTCCTGCGTACCGAGCACGAACTGCAGCGTCCGGGCACGTTCTACGCCGAGGGCGTCGAGGAAGCGTGGTGCGCCGATTTCGTCAGCTGGATCATGAAGGAGGCCGGCCTGCCGTTGTCGAACCCCCATTCGGGTTCGTGGCGCATTCCCGGCGTCTACACCCTGCAGGAGTACTACCAGGAGCAGGGACGATTCGAGGCCGTCGGCGACTACACGCCATCGGTGGGCGATGTGGTGCTCTACGACAACACGAGCTTCAGCGGACAACACACCAACGTGATCGTCGCAGTCGACGGCGACGAGGCCGTCACCGTCGGCGGCAACGAAGCCGGCAAGATCAGGGTGCACACGCTGCACTACGGATCGGATTCCGGGGTAGTCGGATTCGGTCGACTCCAGAGCTGACGGTCACTCCGTCGGGATTGCGTCTGCGTCACCGTACGAACGAGCGCCGCCGTCTCGTTTGGCCCGGTAGAGCAACATGTCCGCGCGGTCGAAGCAGTCGTCGACGGACTCCCCGGCACGCAGTGTCGTGTAGCCGGCAGAAAAGTTCTGTCCGTCGGGCACGACCGCCGACAACTCGGCCAGCACGGCCGACATGGTCGTCGCACCCGCGCCCGGTATCACCAGAGCGAACTCCTCACCGCCCCACCTGGCGATGGATGCGCGGCCACCGAGCAGGTCCTCGACAGCAGCAGAGAACTGGATCAACAGCCGATCTCCGCGTCCGTGCCCGTACTTGTCGTTGTACGACTTGAACCGGTCGAAGTCGAGCATCGCCAGAGCCAATACGACATCGGCACCGCGCGGTGTCGTCAACTGATGCAGCCGATCTCGCCATCCACGCCGGTTGAGCAATCCGGTGAGGGCATCGGTCTGCGCGGCCTGCCGAAGGTCGTCCTCGACGCGCCGACGATCGGTGGTGTCGTGCACTACAGCCATCGTCCACCGAATGCCCCCGGGGCCCGGGACCTCACTGGCCGAGACCCATCCCCACCGGACCGTGCCGTCCGGATGCAGGTAGCGCTTCTCGACGTGCACCGATTCCCCACGCGCCTTGGCGTCGGCCATGATCTGTTCCATGGCGGCATGCTGGGCCAGATCGTCGGGATGAGTGAACTCGCGAGAGGACCGGCCGGCCAACAGGTGACGGGGACAACCGACGATGGCCGCGTACGCCTCGTTTGCGAGAACCAACAATCCGTTCTCGTCGGCCAGGGCCAATCCGACCGTGCTGGCCTCGAACATCTCCCGATACCAACGTTCGGTGTCGACCATCTTCAGCCGGTCTCTTCCTCGAACAGTGCAAGCCACGTCGAATCGCACGGACCACCGAGAATACTCGGTGCGTCGCACCCGGGCGGCACGTGAGCAGGGCTCTGCCGATCTTGACCTTGACATAGCGTCACGGTTCACACTGAACACATGAGAATCGGATCCCTGGCCGACGCCGCCGGAACGACACCTCGAACAGTGCGGCACTATCACCGTCTCGGCCTGCTCGGTGAGCCACGCCGTCTGTCCAACGGGTATCGCGAGTACACGATCGACGACGTGGTTCGACTCATGAGAATCCGCTGGCTCGCCGATGCCGGAATGCCCCTCGGCGCGATAGCAGCCGCCCTCGACCGGTCCGAGGCGGACGAGAGCAACGTGGTCGCCGATCTACGGGCTCTGCTGGCCGGTATCGAATCGGAGCAGAAAGCGTTGGCGCACAAGCACACTCGACTGTCGGTCCTGCTCGACGACGCCGTCGAGCATCGTCCACTGACCGCTCTGCCGCGCGATGCGGCGGACACACTTGCCGCATTGATCGATGCCGCTGCGGAGACCGAGCGAGAAGCGCTGCTCCGTGAGCGTGACCTGCTCGAGGTGATGGCGATCGCGGGCACCGTCCCCGCATCGTTCTTCGAGACGACGACAGCGGCGCTGGCCGATCCCGGAACCCGGCAGACATACCTGGCGCTCCTGCGTAGATTCAGCGCGCTCGAAGGCCGAGACGTCGACGATGCCGCAGACGACATCGATTCGCTCGCAGCAGAATTGGCCTCGATGCTCGATATCGGCGCTCTTCTCTCGGCTGCGCCCGACGACACTGCCGACGAGACCGGCCCGCTGAGCATCGACGACATCGTGCCCGATCCCGCTCAGCGCGCAGTGATCATCGAAGCCACCGCACGTCTGCAGACCACCGAACCGAGCAGACCGGGTGATAGTCGATGACGGTCGTCGCGACGGTGGACCGAGCGAGCATCGTCTCCACCCGAGTTCACCGCCGCTTCGGCGTCGTGTCGCCGACGCTCGACGGCGGCCGACTCGTCCTACCGAATCAGGACGGCACCACCGTCGACATCGATTTGTCCTGCGCAACAGTGGTGTCCGTGCCCGCACCCCTGCGGCGGTGGTGGGTCGAGGGTAGTGCCCACTCCTTCGGCCTTCACGTGGACGATCCCGCGGCACTGGTCGCAGCGCTCGGTCGGTCCGCCCCCTCGATCGGATCCGCGTCGGCGCGTCGGAGCAGTCCGGTTGCGAACAACAGCACCATCAAGGCCGCCGCGGTGATACCGGATCCGGCCCAGATGGGCGAGGTGTAGCCGAGACCGGCCGAGATCGTCACACCACCGAGCCACGCGCCCAACGCATTTCCCAGGTTGAACGCGGCGATGTTCGCGCCGGACGCCATCGTCGGAGCGTCGGATGCGAACGACATCACCCGCATCTGCAGCCCCGGGACCGTCGCGAAGCCGAACGCACCCATCAACACGAGGGATGCGATCGTCGCCGGGCGACTCTCCGCGGTGAGCGCGAAGAAGACGAGTACGACGGTCAGTGCACCCAGCAGAATCGTCAGCGATCCGGTGAGGTTGCGGTCTGCTGCCTTGCCGCCGAGGTAATTGCCGACGAACAATCCACCGCCGAACAGCACGAGCAGCCACGGCACCGAACTCGACGCGAAGCCACTTACGTCGGTGAGCGTGAACGCGATGTAGGTGAACGCACCGAACATGCCGCCGTACCCGAGCACCGTGACCGCGATGGACAGCCACACCTGCACCGACCGGAACGCGCGCAGCTCTCGACGCAGATTGCTTACCTCACCGCTCCCGTTGTCACGAGGAACGAGGGCGGCGATACCGATCAGCGCAACGACGCCGATCACCGTGATCGCCCAGAACGTCGAGCGCCAACCGTGGTTCTGACCCAGGAACGTCCCGAACGGAACTCCGAGGACGTTGGCGGCGGTCAGACCGGCGAACATCATGGCGATCGCACCCGCCTTCTTCGCCGGCTCGACGAGGCTGGCCGCCACGACGGCACCGATGCCGAAGAACGCTCCGTGACACAGCGCTGCAACGACGCGGCCGAGCAGCATCATTTCGTAGCTGCTCGACAGTGCGGAGACGAGATTGCCGACGATGAACAGACACATCAGTGCGAGCAGGACACTCTTGCGAGGAAACCGTGTCACGGCGGCGGTGACGAGCAGGGCCCCGACGACCACGGACAGCGCGTAGCCCGTGATGAGCCAACCGGCCGTGGCCTCGCTGACCGCGAAATCGGCCGCGACTTCGGGCAGTAGCCCCATGATGACGAATTCGGTCAAACCGATTCCGAATCCCCCGATGGCGAGGGCGAGCAGGCCGAGTGGCATGTCCGATACTCCTGATTGGAAGATGCGTACGCAATTATCGCGCTATCGCGTGTAGTTGCACGCGCTGAACAAATGCTTGCATACGCGCTATACATGCGCAAGCCAGACACCGCTGGATCAGACCGAAACCGTCCCCGAACTGGGCATATCGCGGCAAAGCAGACTCCGAGGGTTACTTCACCTCACGTACACGTATTGTTTGCCCCAGAATCCCGTCTTCACCAGAACCGGGTACCACCGTCCGCGACCCCCGACCGAGTGGTCGATACACAGCCGGGAAGTCACTTCTCCTCCATGCACGTACCCCACAGCAGCTCCGATACTTCGGCTTCGGTTGTTCCGGCTCAGGGGGACACCGCTCTTTCGCCCAGCGGACCGCAGCGGCCACCGCAGCGGCACGACCTCGACGGGCTGCGCGGCGTGGCCATCGCGCTCGTTGTCGTATTCCACATCTGGATGGGTCGGGTGTCGGGAGGCGTCGATGTATTTCTCACCCTGTCCGGCTTCTTCTTCACCGCATCTCTGCTGAGATCGGCCGAGGCCGGGGCGAGCCTGAATCCGTTCACCCGGATCACTCGGGTGCTGCGCAGGCTCGGGCCTCCCCTGCTGATCACGCTGGCCGCGGTTGCCGTCGCATCGGTATTCCTGCTGCCGCGCACTCGCTGGGCCGATCTGGGCGATCAACTCGTATCCGGCGTCTTCTACTACGTGAACTGGCAGCTGGCGACGACGGCGAACGACTACCTTGCGGCCGACCCCTCGGTGAGCCCTCTTCAGCACCTGTGGTCGGTGGCCGTCCAGTTCCAGTTCTATCTACTGGCCATCGCTGTCGTGTTCGGTCTCGCGTGGATACGACGCACCGTGCGTCCCGACGGACCACGAAGCTTTCGACCGCTGACGTTCGCGGTGATATTCGCCGTCATCGCGGTGGTCTCCTTCGTGTACGCAGCGGACGGTGTGCAACGCCACCAGGCGTGGAACTACTACGACACCGGTGCCCGGCTGTGGGAAATCATGCTCGGAGCCGCAGTCGCCGCCGTGTTCGCCGCACGCAGCGGCGAGCCGTCCAGGGAGCCGTCCTCCGATGACACCCGAACGCGGTCGCAGCTACGCGGGGCCCTTGCCGGTATCGGAATAGCGGTCATCGTCGCGTGCGGCTTTCTCGTGGACGGTGTATCGGCGTTTCCCGGTCCCCTGGCCCTGATTCCGGTGCTGGCCACCCTCGCGTTGATCGTCGCGGGCTCCGAGACCGCAGTGGCGGCCACGCTCTCCAACCGGTTCTTCGCCTGGCTCGGATCCATCGCGTTTCCGCTGTACCTGTGGCACTGGCCGCTGCTGATCTTCTACCTGTCGGCCACCGGCCGACCTCACGCCGACGTTCTCGGCGGTCTCGGCATCGTCGGAGCCTCGGTTGCATTGGCATGGCTCACCGTCCGCCTCGTCGAGCGACCCACGCAGTCGCCGACATTCACGCCGGCACGCATCGCGGTGACTGCGACTGCGGCGATCGCTGCCGTCACGGTGACGGCAGGGTCGATCGGATGGAACTTCCACATCGATCGGTCGATCAACGCCGTGCAAGCGGACGGATCGGTCGACGAGCAGACTCACCCCGGAGCGCTCGAACTGACCGACGGGATTCGCGTGGAGCCGGCCGACGTCAGTCCCCCGCTGTACTCCGCCCCCGAGGATCTGCCGGCCACCACCCTCGAGGGCTGCATCGCGGACTTCGAGACGCGCGACGCGGTCTCGTGTACCTACGGCGACGTCGACTCGGACCGGACGATCGTGCTTGCAGGCAGCTCGCACGCCGAACACTGGGTGACCGCCCTCGACACGCTCGGTCTCCGGCACGGCTTCGCGGTCGTCACGTTCTTGAAGATGGGCTGCCCGCTGAGCACGGACACGATGCCGATGCTCGGCCCCAACGAATACCCCGACTGCCTGGACTGGACACAGACCGTGCTGGCCGAGGTGGCCGAGATGCAACCCGACTACCTGTTCACCACCGCCACCCGGCCCAGGGAGGACGCGCCCGGCGACTTCACACCGCCCTGGTACGCCTCGGTGTGGCAGCAACTGACCGCGAACGGCGTCGGAATTCTGGGCATCCGAGACACCCCGTGGCTCGCGTATCGGGCCATCGACTGCCTCGCCGACGGCGGCACGGCCGCCTCCTGCGGTATCCCGAGGGACGAGGCGCTGGACCCCGTCAACCCGGCCCTGGCCTCCTCGTTCCAGCTGCCCGGGTTCTCTGCTCTCGACCTGTCCGATGCGGTGTGCGACGACACCGTGTGCCGCGCCGAGCAGGGGAACGTTCTGATCTACCGTGACGAACACCATCTGACCGCCACCTACGTGCGAACGCTCACCACCGAGCTGGGCCGACAGATCGGATCGGCCACCGGCTGGTGGGCCGGACCGTGATCGGAGTCGGTCCAAGGCCAGGGGCATGCGGCTCGCGCTCGGTAAGCCCGGGCCCAGCCGCCACAGTAGGGTTGATCCATGCTGCACGAAGCCTCCGACGACACGCCTGCCATCGCAGTATGGCCGGGATCCGCTTATCCGCTCGGCGCGACCTACGACGGAGCAGGAACCAATTTCGCATTGTTCTCCGAGGCCGCTGAGGCCGTGGATCTGTGCCTGATCGCCGCTGACGGAACCGAGACCCGCATCCGTTTCGAGGAGTCCGACGGCTACGTCTGGCACGCGTATCTGCCCACGGTGGAACCGGGTCAGCGCTACGGCTACCGCGTGCACGGCCCGTGGGATCCAGCGGCCGGGCACCGCTGCGATCCGAGCAAGCTGCTCGTCGATCCGTACGGCAAGGCGTTCGAGGGATCGTTCGACGGCGACCGATCGCTGTTCTCGTACAACATGGATGCGCCGGCTCCCGAACCCGAGGCCGCGGTACCGACCGACGACGAATCCGCGGATTCACTCGACTCCGAGGCACCGTTCGAGGACACCACCGATCTCACCGATCCCGACGACGAGATCATCGAGGACGCTCCCCTCGCGCACGACGACGCGCCGAACAACGACTTCCCCCAGCACGATTCGCTCGGACACACGATGACCACCGTCGTCATCAACCCCTTCTTCGACTGGCAGGCCGATCGCGCCCCCAAGCGCCCGTACCACGAGACGGTGATCTACGAGGCCCACGTCAAGGGCATGACGATCAACCATCCCGACATCCCCGAAGCCGAGCGCGGCACCTACGCGGGCCTGGCGCATCCGGTGATCATCGACCACCTCAACCACCTCGGTGTCACGGCCATCGAGCTGATGCCGGTGCACCAGTTCATGCAGGATCAGGTTCTGCTGGACAAAGGGCTGCGAAACTACTGGGGCTACAACACGTTCGGCTTCCTGGCCCCGCACGCGGAGTACTCCTCACACAAGTCCCCCGGTGCCGCCGTCACCGAGTTCAAGGCCATGGTTCGTTCGTTCCACGCCGCAGGCATCGAAGTGATCCTCGACGTGGTCTACAACCACACCGCCGAGGGCAACCACATGGGCCCGACCATCAGCTTCCGCGGGATCGACAACGCCGCGTACTACCGGCTCGTCGACGGCGACCTCGAGCACTACATGGACTACACCGGAACCGGCAACAGCCTCAATGCGCGACACCCGCACACGCTGCAGCTCATCATGGACTCACTGCGCTACTGGGTCACCGAGATGCACGTGGACGGATTCCGATTCGACCTCGCGTCCACCCTGGCGCGCGAACTGCACGACGTCGATCGCCTGAGCGCGTTCTTCGATCTGGTGCAACAGGATCCGGTCGTCAGCCAGGTGAAGCTGATCGCCGAGCCCTGGGACGTGGGCGAAGGCGGCTACCAGGTCGGCAACTTCCCCGGCCTGTGGACGGAGTGGAACGGCAAGTACCGCGACACCGTCCGCGACTACTGGCGGGGTGAGCCTGCCACGCTGGGCGAGTTCGCGTCGAGGCTGACCGGATCCTCGGATCTGTACGAGGCCACCGGTCGTCGCCCCGGTGCCAGCATCAACTTCGTCATCGCGCACGACGGGTTCACGCTCAACGATCTGGTGTCGTACAACGACAAGCACAACGACGCCAACGGTGAGGGCAACAACGACGGCGAGAGCCACAACCGCTCGTGGAACTGCGGCGTGGAAGGCCCGACGGACGATCCGGAGATCCTGGACCTGCGTGCCCGCCAGATCCGCAACATCATGGCGACGTTGCTGCTCAGCCAGGGCACGCCCATGATCGCCCACGGCGACGAGATGGCGCGTACTCAGCAGGGCAACAACAATGTCTACTGCCAGGACTCCGAACTCGCCTGGATGGACTGGTCGTTGGCCGAGAAGAACGCCGAACTGATCGAGTTCACCCGCAACGCCATCTCGCTGCGCGCAGAGCATCCGGTGTTCCGGCGTCGACGATTCTTCGAGGGCCGCCCCATTCGCACCGGCGAGCAGGCCCGAGACATCGCCTGGCTCACTCCGGCGGGCGAAGAGATGACCCCGGAGGACTGGGACAGCGGTTTCGGCAAGTCGCTGACGGTCTTCCTCAACGGTGACGGAATCCCGGAACCGAACCAGCGCGGCGAGCGCGTCGTCGACGACTCGTTCCTGTTGTGCTTCAACGCACATCACGAGACCATCGAGTTCGTGACCCCGGACGGGAACTACGCCAAGGAATGGACTGTGGCGCTGAACACCGCGTCGCGAACCGGGACAAGTGAGAAATCGATCGAAGCGGGTACACCCGTGGAAGTCACCGCTCGTTCCCTGCTCGTTCTACGAAAGACTGCCTGACATATGCCGCTGCCCACCAGTACATACCGGTTACAACTGCGGGGCGATGCCTTCACCCTGGCCGACGCCTCCGACGTGGTCGACTACCTCCACGACCTCGGGGTCACCCACCTGTATCTGTCGCCCATCCTGACTGCGACCGAGGGCTCGACCCACGGCTACGACGTCACCGACACCGCCACGGTCTCGGCCGCACTGGGTGGCCGGGAAGCGTTGACGCAGTTGCATTCTCGCGCGGCAGAGCTGGGCATGGGGATCATCGTCGACATCGTCCCCAACCACGTCGGAGTGGAGGACCCGCGGCAGAACGCATGGTGGTGGGACGTGCTGCGACGCGGCCGTGACTCCGACTACGCGACGTACTTCGACATCGACTTCGGAGCCGACAACGGCGTCGACGGCAAGATCGCCATTCCGGTTCTCGGTAGCGCGAGCGACGTCGGCGAATTGACCGTCGACCGCTCCGAGGACCAGCCTCTGCTCGCGTTCTACGAGCACCGCTTCCCCATCGCCGACGGCACGGACAGCGGCGACGCGCGGGCCGTACACGATCGTCAGGCGTACCGACTGGTGAGCTGGTCCGATGGACTGATCGGGTACCGACGGTTCTTCTCGGTGAACGGCCTGGCAGGAATTCGGCAGGAAGACCTCGACGTCTTCACCGACTCCCATCGCCAGGTGGCCAGTTGGATCGAGGACGGTCTGATCGACGGACTTCGCGTCGACCATCCCGACGGCCTGGCCGACCCGGCCGGCTACCTCACCGAACTACGCGCGCTCCTCGGCCCCGACCGGTGGCTGGTCATCGAGAAGATTCTGGCCGACGGCGAACCGCTGGACGAATCGCTCCCCGTCGACGGCACGACCGGATACGACGCTCTGGCCGCGGTCGGCGGAGTCTTCGTCGATCCCGAGGGCGTGCACGCGCTCACCGCACTGTCTCAGGTGCGCTCGGGCATCGCCTACGACAGCGAGACGCTGCACGAGACGGAACTCGACCTCAAGACCGGTGTCGCCCGCGGGGATCTGTCCCCGGAGGTGCGACGCCTCGCCCGGGCGGTCGTACGGGAGTCCGGCACCTTCGTCGAGCTCGAGTCCGTCATCGACGCGATCGTCGCTGTCGTCGCGGCCGTCCCCGTGTACAGGACCGACTACGCACCGCTGGCCCGCGTACTGCCCGGCGTGATCGCGGACGTCGGCGAGGAGCAGCCCGAACTGGCAGCCGGCCTCGGTGCGTTGACGACAGCTCTCATCGGCGGTGCCGAATCGCCGGTGCGATTCGATCAGGTGTGCGGTGCCGTCACCGCCAAGGGCGTCGAGGACTGCCTGTTCTACCGCGCCAACCGGCTCATCTCGTTGCAGGAGGTCGGCGGCGATCCCGGCCGATTCGGTTGCAGCACAGAGTTCTTTCATCTCACCAATGCGGACCGCGCGAAGCGATGGCCGGCGGCGATGACGACGCTGTCGACTCACGACACCAAGCGAGGCGAGGACGTGCGAGCGCGCATCGGCGTGCTGTCGCAGACTCCCGAGCTGTGGGCCCGATGCATCACGGACTGGGAAGAACTGACCCCGAGTCCCGACGGCACCACCGGAATGTTCTTGTGGCAGAACCTGTTCGGAGTTTGGCCGGCGGACGGCGTGGTCACCTCCTCGTTGCGTGAACGCGTCCATGCCTACGCGGAGAAGGCGATTCGCGAGGCCGCCCTTCGCACCACGTGGACCGATCCGGACGAGGAATTCGAGTCCGCGGTACACAGCTGGCTGGATGCGATCTTCGACGGTGCCGTCGCCCGTTCGATGTCGATGCTCGTCGAGAAGCTCGCTCCGCACGGCCATTCCGACGCTCTGGGCCAGAAGCTGTTGAATCTGGCCGGACCCGGCATCCCCGATGTGTACCAGGGCACCGAGCTGTGGGAGGACTCGCTCGTCGACCCCGACAACCGCAGGCCCGTCGACTACTCGGTTCGTCGATCGATGCTCGCCGCGTCGAACCCCGCTGCGCTCTCGGTCGATACGGGTGCCGCCAAGCTCGCCGTCGTTCGCTCCGCCCTGCACGTGCGACGCGAGCGACCCGCGAGTTTCGTCGGCGGAACCTACGCACCCATCGTCGCGGACGGATCCGCAGCCGAGCACCTCGTCGGATTCGCACGTGGCCCACTGCCCGGCAACGCCGACGTGGTGGCACTGGCCACCCGGCTCTCCCTCGGTTTGGCCGAGCAGGGGTGGGGCGAGACGACCGTGACCCTGCCCGACGGTCGCTGGCGCGATCGGCTCACCGACGTCGAACACACCGGCACCGTGTCGGTGGCCGAGGTGTTCGCCTCGCTCCCGGTCGCACTTCTGGTGCGCGACAACGAAGGAACGGTGACACAGTGACGTCTCCCGCAGTGACATCACCGGCAGTGACATCGGCAGCAGCAACTCGTCGGTTCCAGGTCTGGGCACCGACCCCCGAGACGGTCCGGCTCCAACTCGACGACACGGTGCATCCGATGCAGCGCTCCTCGAACGGGTGGTGGCACGCGGATGTCGAGTGCAGCCCGACGAGTCGTTACGGCTTCCTGCTCGACGACGCAGACAAGGCCCTCCCGGATCCGCGGTCGCCGCGGCAGCCCGACGGAGTCCACGAGCTGTCCCAGGTCTTCGACGTCGATCCGACGCTGTGGACCGACGCGGCCTGGACCGGCCGGCAGCTGCCCGGCTCGTCGATCTACGAAATGCATATCGGCACGTTCACCGACGAGGGCACGTTCGATGCGGCCATCACCAAGCTCGATCATCTCGTCGATCTCGGCGTGACGTTCATCGAGATCATGCCGGTCAACGGGTTCAACGGCGTGCACAACTGGGGCTACGACGGTGTTCTCTGGTACACCGTGCACGAGGCGTACGGCGGCCCGGAAGGCTTGCAGCGCTTGGTCGATGCGTGCCACGGCCACGGCATCGGCGTCGTTCTGGACGTGGTCTACAACCACCTCGGCCCGTCCGGCAACTACCTCGAGCGCTTCGGCCCGTACATGACCGAGGGTGCCAACAGTTGGGGCCAGGCGATCAACTACGCCGAGGCCGACTCGGGCGAGGTGCGGCGCTACGCCCTCGACAACGCGCTGCGATGGTTCTCCGAGTTCCACATCGACGCGCTGCGACTCGACGCGGTGCACGCGATCGTCGACCACACTGCGATACACCTCCTCGAACAGCTCTCGATCGAAACGCGAAGCCTCTCCGCTCATCTGGGTCGGCCACTGACCCTGATCGCCGAGAGCGACCTCAACGATCCGATGCTGATCACTGCTCGATCGGGTGGCGGTTACGGACTCGACGCCCAGTGGGACGACGACATCCACCACGCGATCCATGCCGCGGTCTCCGGTGAGCGGCAGGGTTACTACGGTGATTTCGGTTCACTGCAGGGGCTTGCGAACACGCTGCGGCAGGGCTTCTTTCACGCCGGAACGTACTCGAGTTTCCGCGGTCGCGTCCACGGTCGCCCACTGGACACCCGGCGTATCCCGGCCAGTTCCCTGGTGACCTACACGACCACACACGATCAGGTGGGCAACCGTGCGATCGGCGACCGACCGGGCTTCTACCTCTCCCCCGGCCAGCTCGCGATCAAGGCCGCCCTGGTGCTGACCTCCCCCTACACTCCGATGCTGTTCATGGGCGAGGAATGGGGAGCGTCTACGCCGTTCCAGTTCTTCACCTCGCACCCCGAGCCCGAGCTGGGCAAGGCCACCGCAGAGGGGCGCAAGGCGGAGTTCGCCGAGCACGGTTGGGACAAGAGCGATATCCCCGATCCGCAGGATCCCGAGACGTTCACGCGGTCGAAGCTGAACTGGTCGGAGTTGGGCGACGGCGATCATGGGCGACTGTTGGCCGTCTACCGCGATCTGTTGCGGCTGCGTCGTGACCGGACCGAACTGACCGATCCGTGGCTCGACCACGTGAAGGTGGAGTACGACGAGGACGCGCAATGGATCGTCGTACGCCGAGGCCGCATCAGCGTGGTGTGCAACCTGTCCGAATCCGCAGTGACGGTGCCGGTCGGCGGCTCCGCACTGCTCGAGTGGGAGCCGACGACCTCGGACGAGACCGGCTCTGCCACCACGGTTCCCGGTCACTCCGTCGTCGTGTTGGAGTCCTGACGCTTACGTAGATTGACCAGGACGAACACGGCGGTGATCGCCAGCACCACCGCGGTGGCGACGGCCGCGACATGCATGCCCGACACGAACGCAGCATGCGCGGAATCGAGCAGAACCGTCGCCACCGAGTCCGGCAACTCACGAGCCACCGCATCCGCGCCGCCGAGTGTCTCCCCTGCCCTGGCTCCGAGCTCGGGGTTCAACTGGGTGACGTCGATTCCGCGACGGAAGATGGCCATGACCACGGTGCCGAGTACGGCGACACCCAACGCGATACCCAGCTCGTACGCGGTCTCCGACACCGCCGAGGCCGCTCCCGCTCGTTCGGGTTCGACGGAGCTGACGACCAACTCGGAGGTCAGCGTGAGCGCCACACCGACCCCGGCTCCCACCAGGACGAACCCTGCGATGAACAACGCCGGTCCGCTGTCGGTCGCGAGTCCGACCAGGATGCCTGCGCCCGCGGCGGCGACGATCATCGCGACGCCGAGAACCGTTCCCGCGCTGAAGTATCGAACCAGGACCGCGACCAGCAGTGAGGTGACGATACTGGCGGCGGTGCCGGGCAGCAGCAACAATCCGGCTTCGAGTGGGCTGTTGCCGAGCACGAGCTGCAGGTACTGCGAGCCGAAGAACAACACCCCGGCGAGGGCGAACACCGACAGGAAGTTCGTGGCCACGCCCGTCGAGAACGCCCGGTTGGCGAACAGTCGTAGGTCGATCATCGGGGCGGCAAGCGTCCGCTGACGACGGACGAACACGTACCCGGCGATGACGCCGACCACCGCGGAGAGCAGGTAGACCACGTCGAATCCGTGTGCCGCAGTCTCTTTCACCGCGAACACCACGGGGACGACGGCAAGCATCGACAGTGCCGAGCTCGTCAGGTCGAAGCGCCCCGGGTTCGGATCCTTGGACTCGGGGATGACCAGGGGCCCGAGCGCGATCAGCACGATCATCACGGGGATGTTGATGAGGAACACCGATCCCCACCAGTAATGCTCGAGCAGCCAGCCGCCCACGAGCGGGCCTGCGGCGGCACCGCCGCCTGCCATCGCGCCCCACACGCCGATCGCGGCGACGCGTTGACGCGGGTTCAGGAAGATAGTCCTGATCAGGCCCAGAGTCGCGGGCATCAGAGTTGCGCCGGAGATGCCCTGCAGCACTCGGGCGGCGATGAGCATCTCGGCGCTGGTCGACACGGCGGCGACGAGCGAGGCGAGACCGAAGCCCGCTGCTCCGATCAGCAGCAGTCGACGACGACCGATTCGGTCACCGAGCGTGCCCATGGTGATGAGCAGGCCGGCCAGGACGAACGAGTAGACGTCGATGATCCACAGCAGCTGGTTGCTGGTGGGTGCCAGATCCGCGCTGACGAACGGCAGGGCCAGATCGAGGACGGTGCCGTCCACAGCGATGAGCAGCACCGCGAAGGCAAGCACCACCAACCCGAGCCAATCTCGGGGGCCGGCCCGATGCTCGGACGCACCGTCGACCTCGTGCACCGAACCGGTGCGCACGTCACTCACCACGATCTCCTACGTTCTGCGCTCGACGACCGGGTAGGTGGCCGAAGCGACGACAGGCACCGACCGTCCAGCCGGTACAGTGATCGAGAGTACCGCGAACCGTCCAGCCGGTAAAGTGAGTTTCATGTCATCGGACACCCGCGACCGAATACTCGACGCACTCGAATCGATGCTGATCGAACACGGCATGACCAAGGTGACCCTCGACAGTGTCGCCGCCGCCGCAGGCGTTTCCAAGGGCGGCTTGCTCTATCACTTCAAGACCAAGGACGCCCTGGTTGCCGCCATGGTGAGGCGACTCGGTGCCCAGGCCGATCAGCAGCGCGCCGATGCTGCAGCGGGGGGCACCTCGGTGTCCGAGTGGTATCTGCAACCACCCGACTCCATCTCCGAGAAGGAGATCGCACTGTATCGATCGACCCTGGCCGCTTTACGGAGCGTCGACGGTAATTCCGGCGAGGTGCAGGACGCAGTCACGGAGATGATGCGGTTGTGGGACGAGGGGCTACGCGCCGAAATCGACGACCCCGTTCAGGCCGAGATCATCCGACTCGTCGGCGACGGCATCTACCTGGGAGCCCTCCTCGATCTCCCGGGCGTGGACCCCGAACTGCACCGACAGGTGGTCGATCGCCTCCTCGGCCGGTAACGCCGCAGGTAGGTGCGGTGGGCCGACTCAGGTCAGGTAGCGGTACACCGGAGACCCCGGCTCCAGCTGCTCGACGTGCAGGTGCGAATTCCGCATACGTTCGAGCAGCGGGCTCAATCCGGTCGCCGACCCGAGTTCGACGCCCACCAGAGCCGCTCCGGTCTCGCGGTTGTTGCGCTTGACGTACTCGAACAACGTGATGTCGTCCTCGGGGCCGAGCACCTCGTCGAGGAATCGGCGCAGCGCCCCGGGTTCCTGCGGGAAATCGACCAGGAAGTAGTGCTTGAGCCCCAGGTGGACCAGAGAGCGCTCGAGAATTTCTCCGTAACGGGAGACGTCGTTGTTACCACCCGAGACCAGGCACACGACGGTACTGCCGGGGGCGATGTCGAGGTGCTCGAGCGCAGCCACCGCGAGTGCGCCCGCGGGCTCGGCGATGACGCCCTCGTTCTGATAGAGCGCCAGCATCGCCGTGCAGATCGCGCCCTCGTCGATCTGTGTGATCAGGAACGCGCCCGGGCCCGCACTTTCGAATACCGGCGCAGTGAGCAGCGGCAACGAGGCATGCGAGACCACACTCGCTCCCAGCGACCGCAGCGCGGCGTACGGCACGTCTCCGATCCGGCGGACGGCAGCTCCGTCGACGAACGGATCGATGTCGGCGAGTGTCACCGGACCACCGGCGATCAGTGCGGCGGTCATCGACGCGGCTCCGGACGGCTCGACGCCGACCAGTGAGGTCTGCGGTGCTCGCTCACGCAGGTAGCTCGAGATGCCCGCGATGCATCCGCCGCCGCCGACCGGCATCACGACGACATCCGGTGCGCCGCCGAGCTGGTCGACGATCTCGGCGGCGATGGTGCCCTGGCCGGCCACGGTTCGGGGGTCGTCGAACGGCGGCACCATCGTGGCACCGGTACGAGCGACATCCTCGGCAGCGGCGGCAGCTGCCGCGTCGAACGTGTCGCCGATGACGATGAGATCGACGAATTCCCCACCGTGCACCCGGATGCGGTCACGCTTCTGCTTCGGGGTGTTGGCCGGGACGTAGATCCTCCCCCGCACCTGCATCGTGCGGCATGCGAATGCGACGCCCTGCGCATGGTTGCCGGCGCTCGCCGTCACCACGCCCACGGCGCGCTCGGCATCCGTCAGCTGATCCATCAGGTTGTATGCGCCGCGAATCTTGTACGACCGCACGATCTGCAGGTCCTCGCGCTTGAGGTAGACCTTTGCGCCCGTCTCCGCAGACAGCCGCTCGCACAACTGCAGGGGTGTCGCGGCCACCACCGAAGAAATTCGCACCGCAGCGGCATCGATGTCGGCAGCGGTGACGGCTACCGACGATGAGTGCTGGGAGGCGAGTTCAGGGGATGAAGACACCAGGACATGCTGCCACCAGCGTGGAACGGTTGCCCATCCGGGACCGTTCCACGACCGGTGCAGACACTCCTCAGGCGCGCGAGAGAACCAGAACCGGTATCTCGCGGTCGGTCTTCTTCTGGTACTCGGCGTAGTCGGGGTACGCGGCAACCGAGCGTTCCCACCACACGGCCTTCTCGTCGCCGGTCACTTCACGTGCGATGTAGTCGTGCTTCTCGGGACCGTCCTGTAGCTCGACCAGTGGCTCGGCCTTGACGTTGTGGTACCAGACGGGGTGTTTCGGCGCGCCGCCGAGGGAGGCGACGATGGCGTACTCGCCGTCGTGTTCGACCCTCATCAACGGCGACTTGCGGAGCTTGCCGCTCTTGTTGCCCTTCGTGGTCAGCAGCACGACCGGCATACCGTTCATCATCGTGCCTTCGGTTCCGCCGGAGTTCTCGTACAGCTCGGCCTGCTCGCGGGCCCAGTCGGATGAACTCGGTTCGTATTCTCCTGTCAATGGCATGGCTTTCAGTCAACACCCACCGACGTTGCGACGCCAGGAGATCGGCAACAATGCCAGGCCGGAGCCCAAGTTCGGTGGACCGAATCTTTTGTTGGGTATAGTCTGAACTTCCCGCAGCGGAGACCCGAATCTGCCGGTGGCACCAGAGGAGAACGCGATGACCTACACGAGCACCCAGGTGACCCGTCGACCCGCTCCTACCCTGCGCACCGCGGACGTGGCAGGCATCGCATGGCCGGTCTACAAGCTCGAAGCCCTCGCACTCGGCCTTCTCGTGTTCGCCGCGACCCTCGTCATCGCCGGCTCGCTGCAGGCAGCCGTGCTGGCCGGCGCAGCGGTCGCCGTAGTCGCCTGGTGGATGCTGCGGCTGACCGAGTTGGGTTCGACCGGGCCGGCCTCAGCCCGTCAGGCAGCCCGGCCCCAGTAGCGCCTTCAGGTCGCCCATCAACGCCGAGGTCGGCGTCACCCTCAGGCTGTCGTCCAGCTTCATCGTGGTGATCTTGTCGCCGCTGACCAACCGCAGATGGACGTCCGAGGTCCCTGGGTGACTGATCAACACCCGCTTGAGCGCGCCGACCTTGTCGGCGGTGCACAGTCGCGTCGGTAGACTCACCGCGAGCGGCTTGTCGATACCGATGGCCGAAAGATCCGGCACCGCAAGGTCGTTCGCGATCAAGGAAACTCGGTCGTCACGCACCGAAACCCGACCCTTGACCAGCACCACCGAGTCCTCGGTGACATCGGCACCGAACACCGAGTACGCCTGTGGGAAGAACAGCACCTCGATACCACCGGCCAGATCCTCGAGCTGAGCCGACGCCCACGTCAGACCGTTCTTGTTGATCCGACGGTTCACCGAGGCCAGAATGCCGCCCACAGTCACCTGGGTGCCGTCCTTGATGTCACCCTCGAGGATGGTCGGGATGTTGCAGTCGGACTTCGCCGCCAACATGTGCTCGACGCCCAGGAGCGGGTGGCCCGAGACGTAGAGACCGAGCATCTCGCGCTCGAGGGCGAGCCGATGCTTGGATTCCCACTCCTCGTCCGGCACTCGGACGTTGAACACCGCGGAGATGGACTCGTCGGCATCCTCGCCGCCGAACAGATCGAACTGACCTATCGCCTCGGCCTTCTTGGTGCCCATCACCGCGTCGATCGCGTCGGCATGGATGAGCATCAGACCTTTGCGCGGATGGTCGAGCGAGTCGAAAGCACCTGCCTTGATGAGGGATTCGGTGACCTTCTTGCTGCAGGCAATTGCGTCGATCTTGCCGAGGTAGTCGGAGAAGTCGGTGTACTTCGACTTCTCCGATCGCGCCCTGATGATCGACGCGACCACATTGGTACCGACGTTGCGGACAGCGCCGAGACCGAACCGGATGTCCTTGCCCACCGACGCGAAGTTGAGTTCGGACTCGTTGACGTCCGGCGGCAACACCGTGATTCCGAGCTTGCGGCAATCGGCCAGATAGATCGCAGCCTTGTCCTTGTCGTCGCCGACACTGGTGAGCAGGCCGGCCATGTACTCGGCCGGGTAGTTGGCCTTGAGGTACGCCGTCCAGTACGACACCAGGCCGTAGCCCGCGGAGTGAGACTTGTTGAACGCGTAGCCCGCGAAGGGCAGCACGGTGTCCCACAGCGCCTTGATGGCCGCCTCGGAGAAGTCGTTGTCTAACATGCCCTGCCGGAACCCGGCGTACGCCTTCTCGAGCTCGGAGAGCTTCTTCTTACCCATGGCACGACGCAGCAGGTCGGCTTGGCCCAGGGTGTAGCCGGCCACCTTCTGCGCGAGCTGCATGATCTGCTCCTGGTAGACCACCAGGCCGTACGTCTCACCGAGAATCACCTTGAGCGGCTCTTCGAGCTCCGGGTGAATCGGCTTGACCTCTTGCCTACCGTTCTTGCGGTCGGCGTAATCGTTGTGCGAGTTCATGCCCATCGGACCGGGCCGGTACAGCGCCAGGACGGCGACGATGTCCTCGAAACCGGTGGGCTGCATGCGTCGGAGCAGATCGCGCATGGCACTGCCGTCGAGCTGGAAGACGCCGAGAGTGTCTCCGCGAGAGAGCAAGTCGAAGGTCGCCGGGTCGTCGAGCGGGAGAGCGTCGAGGTCGATGTCGATGCCGCGGTTGGCCTTGATGTTGTCGATGGCGTCACCGATGACGGTGAGGTTTCGCAGGCCCAGGAAGTCCATCTTGAGCAGGCCGATGGCCTCGCACGACGGGTAGTCCCAGCCGGTGATGATCGCGCCGTCCTGCGCGCGCTTCCACACCGGAATGGCGTCGGTCAGCGGCTCCGAGGACATGATCACCGCGCAGGCGTGCACGCCTGCGTTGCGAATCAGGCCCTCGAGTCCCTTGGCCGTCTTGTAGATGGTCGCGACATCGGGGTTGGAGTCGATCAGCGCTCGAACCTCGACGGCTTCCTTGTAGCGCTCGTGCGACGGATCGGTGATGCCCGCCACCGAGATGTCCTTGGCCATGATGGGCGGCGGCAGCGCCTTGGTGATCTGATCGGCGATCCCGAAACCGGGCTGGCCGAACTGCACTCGGGCCGAGTCCTTGATCGCGGCCTTGGTCTTGATGGTGCCGAACGTGATCACCTGGGCGACGCGATCGCTACCCCACTTCTCGGTGGCGTAGCGGACCATCTCACCGCGGCGGCGATCGTCGAAGTCGATATCGATATCGGGCATCGACACACGCTCGGGGTTGAGGAATCGCTCGAAGAGCAGACCGTGCGGCAGTGGGTCGATGTTGGTGATGCCCATGGCGTAGGCGACCAACGATCCGGCGGCGGAACCTCGGCCCGGCCCGACGCGGATGCCGACGGCTTTGGCGTGGTTGATCAGGTCGCCGACCACGAGGAAGTAGGCCGGGAAGCCCATCTCGAGGATGACCTTGATCTCGTACTCGGCGCGTGCCAGGTAGTCCTCGGCCGGGCCGTCGGGGAACCGTCGCTCGAGTCCGGTCATGACCTCGTGGCGCAACCAGGTGCCCTGGGTGTGGCCCTCGGGCACGGGGAAGATCGGCATGCGGTCGCGGTGCGCCCACACCTCGTCGTACGGCTGCACTCGCTCAGCGATGAGCAGGGTGCTGTCGCAGGCACCGGGCACCTGATCGTCCCAGAGCTCGCGCATCTCGGCGGCGGACTTGAGGTAGTAGCCGTCACCGTCGAACTTGAAGCGAGTGGGATCGCTGAGCGTCTTACCGGTCTGGATGCACAGCAGCGCCTCGTGGTTCTCGGCGGCATCCTTGGTGACGTAGTGGCAGTCGTTGGTGGCCAGCGGCGGAATCGAGAGCTTCTTGCCGATGTCGAGCAGGCCTTCGCGGACACGCCGCTCGATGGACAGGCCGTGATCCATCAGTTCGAGGAAGAAGTTCTCCGGACCCCAGATCTCGCGCCATTTGGCAGCGGCCTCCAGCGCCTCACGATCCTGGCCGAGTCGCAACCGAGTC
This sequence comes from Rhodococcus sp. 14-1411-2a, assembly GCF_002259485.1. Lineage (GTDB taxonomy): Bacteria > Actinomycetota > Actinomycetes > Mycobacteriales > Mycobacteriaceae > Rhodococcoides. The sequence continues at coordinate 410,493 of NZ_NPGA01000019.1, read as the reverse complement.
TGCACCTCACCCGACGGGCAGCCGGTGGTGGCGATGATGCCCTCGGCGTGCTGGGCGATGATCTCCTCGTCCATCCGGGCCCACTTGCCCAGCTGACCCTCGATGGAGGCGAGCGAGGACAGCTTGAACAGGTTGCGGACTCCGGTCGCGTTCTCGGCGACCATCGTCATGTGCGTGTACGCACCGCTACCGGAGACGTCGTCGGACTTCTGGCTGCGGTCGCCCCACAGCACACGCTTCTTGTTGAATCGGGACTCGGGCGCGATGTAGGCCTCGATGCCGATGATCGGCTTGATCCCGGCCTTCTTTGCCTCGTTGTAGAACTCGCTGGCCCCGTACATGTTGCCGTGGTCGGTCATGCCGACTGCCGTCATCTCCAACCGTGCTGCCTCGGCGAACATCGCGCCGATCTTGGCGGCACCGTCGAGCATCGAATATTCGGTGTGGTTGTGCAGATGAACGAACGAATCGGCCACGAAGGTTCTCTCCTGAAGGTCGTGCGTCGGCGTGAATACGAGCCGCGAACGTACTCACTGTAAGCGGTCGAACCGACAGAATTTTCACGCTGCCGGTGTGTCCTCGGAGGACGTGACAGGTGTGACGGATGCGACGAGAAATCGCCTCATCGGGTCGGCACGGGACCGTCGTCCGGGAGCGGACCGACGACGTCGACGTGCTCCGGCAGGAGCGGCTCGACTGCGAACTTGCCGGACACCGCATCCGGCGGAAGCGCCTGCACCGCTCGCACATCGGCGCGGCCGGCCAGCTCGCTCAACTCGGCTGGGGTCGCGCGCACCACCAACGTCACCACACACGCACACCCGTCGAGCAGACGTTGCTGCGAGACTGCGGCGATCTGCGCCTGCCGGTCTCCCGCCCCGAACGATTCGGTCGCCAGGCTCGCTGCCCGCGCGGTCGAATTCAGTACCGAGCGTTCGCTGCCCGGCACGCCGACGGTCAGTATCGGGGTCTGCACACGATCGAGCGGAACACGCAAAAGCACCTGCGAGATACGAATCCCGTCGGCGACGGCATAGGCCTGTTGGGCGGTGAGTTCGCGATCGAACGACACCGATCCCCACCGAGGTTCGGTGTTGTCGCTGCGCAGGCTCGCCTCGGCGCGGGCCAGGTAGTCGACCACCTGCTCGCCGCTGTCCGGGCCGAGCCGGTCGGTGCCCACGCCCAGCTGTCGTACCGGGTTGAGGTGCCCGATCACCGCGAGCGCCACGAACACGAGTGCCGCGGCAACGACACCGCCCAGCACTCCCCTGGTGCGCATCACGCCCTCCGAAGCACCTCGAGTGCGTGCTCGAGGTCGGCCGGATACTTGCTCTCGATCTCGACCCAGCGTCCGTCGGACGGATGCGCGAAGCCGAGCGACCGGGCATGCAGCCACTGCCGCTCCAGGCCCAATCGTTCGGCCAGCCGCGGATCGGCACCATAGGTCAGATCGCCACAGCACGGATGTCGCAGAGCCGAGAAGTGCACCCGAATCTGGTGCGTGCGACCGGTTTCCAAGTGCACGTCCAGCAGGCTCGCGGCCTGGAACGCCTCGACCGTGTCGTAGTGGGTGACGCTGGGCTTGCCGTCGGCACGGACGGCGAACTTCCAGTCGTTGCTGCCGTGTCGACCGATCGGGGCATCGATCGTTCCACTGCTCGGATCCGGATGCCCCTGCACCAGTGCGTGGTAGCGCTTGTCGATCGTGCGCGCCTTGAACGCCCGCTTGAGCACGGTGTACGCCCGCTCGGACGTGGCGACCACCATGACCCCGGACGTGCCGACGTCGAGGCGGTGCACGATGCCCTGACGCTCGTGCGCACCGGAGGTCGAAATTCGGAAACCGGCGGCCGCGAGACCGCCGATGACGGTGGGTCCGGTCCAGCCGACGCTGGCATGCGCGGCGACCCCGACGGGCTTGTCCACGGCCACGATGTCGTCGTCGGCGTAGAGGATGTCCATCCCCTCGACCGGCTCCGCCTCGATCGTCAACTCACGGGCCGGCTCGGGCAGCGTCACTTCGAGCCACGACCCAGCGGCCAGCCGGTCGGACTTGCCGACGGCACCGGCATCGACCAGAACCGAGCCCTCCTCGGCCAGCGCCGCGGCGACGGTACGCGAGAGCCCGAGCAACCGAGCGAGACCGGCGTCCACCCTCATTCCGTCCAGACCGTCGGGCACCGGCATCGAGCGCGATTCCCTCACTTGTCGGCCTCGGCTGCGGCATCGGAGTTCGCCTTGGTCACCCGTTCACCGTTCGGCTCGAACCCGAACAGGCTCAGGACGACGAGGAGGATCGCACCACAGACGATGGACGAATCGGCAACGTTGAACACCGGCCACCAGCCCACCGACACGAAGTCGACGACGTGTCCCTGGAACGGACCCGGGGCACGGAAGAATCGGTCGATCAGGTTGCCGAGCGCGCCGCCGAGAACCAGACCCAATCCCAGTGCCCACCACGGCGATCGCAGCGTCCGACCGATCTTGATCACTCCGATGACGACCGCGACTGCCACGACCGTGAGCAACCAGGTCATGCCGGTGGCCATCGAGAACGCCGCACCGGGATTACGCACCAGCCGCAACGTCACGACGTCTCCGACGATCGAAATCGGGTTGCCGGGCTTGACGTAGTGCACCACCACGATCTTGGTCACGAGGTCGAACAGCAGAATCACGGCCGCGATCGCGACCAGCAACCGCGTCTTGAGCGGCTTCGGAACTCGACTCGCGGCGCTGTCGGTATCGGTCACCTGCGAGTCCGCGGTCTCGTTCGGTGCCGGAACACTACTCGTCTCGGCTGGCGGATCGTCGGCGCGGTCTTCACTCACCTGTCCATCATGGCGTATGGACGGCGGCGGGTCCTCATCCGTGCCGCGCACCACCGGTCGCCACGGGCGGTGTCAGTAGCCTGGTGGCCGTGAAGTCGACCGATCGTTTCCGCACCGTCCGCTCCGGCACCGTCCGCTCCGGTTTCCTCGCTGCCTGCTGTGCACTGGTTCTCGTCGCCGGATGTTCGAGCGCCGACACCGACACCGATCCCGCTCCCGAGCAGGCGGCGTCCTCGAACGAGGTGACGATCGCCGTGACGCCGACGACCACCACCGTGGTCGACCCCGGCACCGAGCCGCGACGCGTACTGGCCTTCGAAACCTCCGACGCGAACGAGCAGAACGTGGACCTCACCACCACCTCCACCGTCTCGCAGCAGATCAGCGACGGGGCTCCACAGGACTTCTCCAGCCCCGAACTGACCGTGCCCCTGTCCGCATCGACGTCCGATACCGTCCCGGACGACGACGCCTCGACCGGCGCTACCCGGTCCGTCGAGCTGACCATCGGAGCTGCGACGTCGCCCGACGAGGGCCTGACCGACGCACTCTCCGCATCCGAGGGCTCGTCGGCACGGCTGGCGACCACCGACTCGGGAGCGATCACCGCACTGCACATCACCCCCGCCGACGCCGCGCTCGACACCGCCCGCGCGGCGATCGAACGCTCGTTGAACGCCGCGGTGTACCGCTCCGTCGACTTCCCCGAAGCAGAGGTGGGAGTGGGCGCGACATGGACCGTCGATCAACAGGTACTGAGCGGCATCACGTTGAACCAGCGCACCACGGTCACGCTGCGCGCACTCGACGGTGACCGAGCGACCCTGGACGTCGCGATCACCCAGACGCCCGAATCGACCACCTGGAACCTGCCCGACGACGCAGGGACGCTCAATATCGAGACGTACACGTTCACCGGCTCGGGAACGCTCGAGATCGATCTGACCCGACCACTTCCCGTCGGCGGATCGATCACCGCAGGTGGCGAGCAGATGTACACCGACCCCGAAAGCACAACCGTGCTGCGTCAGACCGTCGGAGATTCGATCACCTGGGCCGCCCGATGACCGGGCGGACCGCGACGCAGCTGCTGGCGGCGCTGTCTGTCCTCGGCGTCGCCGCGTCCGGGTGCAGCGCAGACGAGCCGGCCCCGACCCCTGCACCCGCGCCCAGCTCCGTCCCCGCACCCGATCCCTTGCTCGGTGCCCCCATCACCGACTCCGGCGTCCTCGCCGCAGCGATGTTGGGTCTCGGCGACCTCCCGGACGGCTTCTCCTCGATTCCCGACCCCGTTCAGGATCTCGGTCTCGATCCGGCTCCCGAGTACGACTCCCCCGACGAGTCCGGTACCGATCCTGCCGAGTGCGCTGCGGTACTGGCACCGATCTCGGAGCAGCGGGGCGGTGCGGCGTCGAACGCAGTCGTCCGCTTCTCGGGACCGAACTTCTCCTCGATCGACGAGGACGCGGCGAGTTACCCCGATACGGGCACGGCCGAGGCCTTCACGGCGATCCAGCAGGCGTGGGTGGGGTGCACGACGTTCAGCGGCACGGATGCGGACGGGGTGAGCGTCGACTACGCGTTGGCGGGCCGGGAGCAGTCGACGGTCGGTGACGCGTCGGCCTCGGTACGCCTGACCACCAGCAGTGAAGGGTTCACCTTGGTCTCCGATGTGGTGGTGGCCGTGGTCGACTCGACCGTCGTCCAGATCGTCGTCTCGGATCAGGCCGGCCTGGAACCGGAGACCGTCACCGCTGTCGCCGAGGCTGCCGTCGAACGCATTCGATCGGTGACACCGAGCATGTGAATCGAGCCGGGCCCACGAAAAACTGCCGGTGACACGTCCCCGAGGGGACATGTCACCGGCAGTGTTCTTGTCGGTCAGAGACGATCGGCAGGACTCAGGGTGCGGGGCACGCCGGGCTGGTCAGCTGCGCGAGCGAGACGATGCCGCACGCGTTGTCCTTGGAGAGCTTCCAGACGCCGTCCTCGGGGACGAACTGGAAGGTGCCGGGGTTGGCCTGGCCGTTGAGCGTGATCGTGATGCCCGCGTTGAGGACGCCGGTGCCGAGATCGTCGATGCTGGTGATCTCGATCTGCGCGTTGTTGGCGACGGCAGCGGCGGCGACCTGGTTGATCAGTTCGGGATCCTCGGATGCACCCTGGATCAGGGCGGCCTTCTCCTCGACCGGAACGTTGGGGTCGAGCCCGCGTACGAGCTGAGCGTTGAGGTCCTCCACGGTCGGCACCGGCGGGTACGCACCGGCGTCGGGAGCGGCAGCGGCAGAAGTTGTGACCGCCGTCGTCGTCGCGGTGGGCTCTTCGTCGCCTCCGGAGCTGCAGGCGGTCATGGTGAGCGCTCCGGCGATGGCGATGCCGGCAACCATTGCCCGTCGGGTGTTGCGAAGCTTCAAGTGCTTGTCCTTTTCACTCTGAGTCACGTCTCGATCGTTCTGTGACTCGTCGGTCGTCTGGAATGGGGTCGTCTCGGACCTGGTCCACTATGTCAGCTCGACACGCCCGAGTCACAACGCGATCGGCATACCTGTGAAACCTCACAGAGTTTCCTCAGCGACGCCACAGCTCACTTCAGGCTGTCGAGAACGTCGGCAACGACCAGGTTGTCGTCCGATTCGGCGAAGGTGCGCGCGATTCCCGGCCCGCTGGTTCGCGTCTCGAATCGCACGGTCACCACCGAGTGACCGGCCCCCTGCACCCAGCCGTGACCGAAGTCGGGATGCCGGACGTCCATGCCCGGTTGCCACCGCGGACCGTCCGGGACAACGACATCCGCGGCGGCCTCGATCGGTGCGGGCGACTCCTCGGTCGCATCCGCGGCAGGCTCGTACTCCAGCTCGGGAAACAGCGAACCCTGTCGCACGGCCGACAGCCCGGCCAGCCCGACGCCGACGAGCCTGATCGGACCGACGTCGACCGGATCGACGGCAAGTCGCTGTGCCGTGGCCACGATGGTCTGCTTGTCCACCGTCGCGTACGGCAACGTTGCCGATCGGGTGATGATGCTCATGTCGGACTTGCGCAGTTTCAGTACCACCGTCCTGGCACCCCGACCGTCCTTCAGCAACCGGCGATGCGTCGAATCGACGATGGACTCGATGGCCGGGCGGAGCTGAGCGAGAGAGATCAGGTCCTGTGCGAACGTCGTCTCGGCGCTGACCTGTTTGGCCTCGGCCCGCTCGGCCACGACGCGATTGTCGATTCCGCGTGCGAGCTGATGCAGGCTCGGCCCCATCGTGGCCCCGAGAATCGACGCCACCTCGGACTCCGGGGTGGCCACGAACTTGCCGATGGTGTTGATCCCCAAGCGTCGCAAGCGCTCTTCGGCCACCGGTCCGATCCCCCACAATTTCCGAACCGGCAGAGCCGCCATCAACTCGGCCTGGATTCCCGGAGCGACGACGGTGATGCCGTCGGGTTTGGCCAGTCCCGACGCGATCTTGGCAATCTGCTTTCCGGATCCGGCACCGATCGAGGCGACCAGTCCGGTCTCGGCGAGTATCAGTGCGCGCAGGCCCGCGCAGAACTGCTCGACCTCGTGAACCGTCGCACCGGCGAGTTCGAGCGGCTCACCGAACGCCTCGTCGATCGAGAGTTGTTCGAGAACGGGCATGGGTCCGCGTAGTGCCTCGAAAGCGCGTCGGCTGAGCTCGGAGTAGAGAACGAACCGCGGTGGCAACACCACGGCCCCGGCTCCGACGAGTCGGCGAGCCTGATGCATCGGCATGGCCGAACGCGCCCCGAAGGCACGCGCCTGGTAGCTGCAACCGGCCACCACTCCCCGCCCACCCGCGCCGCCGACGAGGACCGGGCGGCCCCGCAACGTGGGGCGAGTGAGCTGTTCGGCGGATGCGAAGAACGCGTCCATGTCCAGGTGCAGCACCCATCGGCGACTCCGCAGAGTGTCGTCGGCGATGTTCGACATGGTCAGCCGAGATCGACGGTGAAGCCGAGCGCCTGCGCCGCACGGTCGGGTATCGGACCCGACCACGGCTCGGTGGGCACGACGACCGATCCGTCGACGTCGATCATGACGACTTGGTGATCGCTGCCCGCACTCCCTCACCGAGATCGCTGCCGTCGTCCCCGACGCGTCCGTCGACGAGCGAGAGTGCGAGCACCTCACCGGCGATGAGATCGCGGTGCGTGTCGAGCCACGCCTGCCGATGTTCGGGGACCTCGATGACGATGTCGATGCGGTCCGAGACCTCGAAGCCGTGATTGCGACGCGCGTCCTGCAGTTCGCGGATGCGGTCCTTGGCCCAGCCCTCGGCTTCGAGCTCCTCGGTGACGGCGGAATCGAGCACGACCAGTCCGGCGTTTCCGGGCAACGGCGCCGTCGATTCGGGCTCGGCGGCAACGAGCCTGCGAGTGAATTCCTCCGGCAGCAGCGCAATTCCTGCTGCGCTCACCACACCGTCCGCGTCCTCGGACCAATCGCCTGCCTTCACGGCCTTGATGACGGTCTGGACGTCCTTGCCGATCCGCGGGCCCGCAGCACGCGCGTTGACGACGAGCTCGAACTTTCCGTGTACCGCAACGTCTTCGGTCAGATCGACCTTCTTGACGTTGACCTCGTCGGCGATGATGTCGACGAACGGACGCAGCCGCTCCGCATCGGCGGCCGCGACGGTCACCTCGGGCAGCGGCAACCGCACGCGCAGGTTCTGTGCCTTGCGCAGACCCAGAACGGTCGAGCACACGGTGCGGACCTCGTCCATGCTCTCGACGAGTTCGGGATCCGACGGCAGTTCGTCGGCCTCGGGCCAGTCCGTCAGGTGCACCGAGCGGCCACCGGTCAAGCCCCGCCACACCACTTCGCTGATCAGCGGCAACAGCGGGGCGGCGATGCGCGTGAGCACCTCGAGCACGGTGTGCAGGGTGTCGATCGCGTCGGCGTCCTCGCTCCAGAACCTCGAACGCGACCGTCGCACATACCAATTGGTCAGCGCATCGCAGAACGTGCGCAGCTCGTCGCAGGCACCGGCGATGTCGTTGCCCTCGAGCGCATCGGTGATCGCGTCGCGGGTGGCCGACAACTTGGCCAGAACGTAGCGATCGAGCACGTGCGGAGAATCGGTCCGCCACTGACCGGGCTTCGAAGCGTAGAGCTGAAGGAAGCTCCACGCATTCCAGATCGGCAGCAGCGCCTGGCGGACGCCCTCGCGGATGCCCTGCTCGGTGACGATGAGGTTGCCGCCTCGCAGGATCGGTGAGGACATCAGGAACCACCGCATGGCGTCGGAGCCGTCGCGGTCGAAGACCTCCTTGACGTCCGGGTAGTTGCCCTTGGACTTGCTCATCTTCAGGCCGTCGTCACCGAGCACGATGCCGTGTGCAGCAACAGTTTTGAACGCCGGTCGATCGAAGAGGGCCGTGGCCAGCACATGCAACGTGTAGAACCAGCCGCGTGTCTGCCCGTTGTACTCGACGATGAAATCGCCCGGGTTGTGCGTGGAGAACCACTCCTCGTTCTCGAACGGGAAGTGCACCTGCGCATACGGCATCGAGCCGGACTCGAACCAGCAGTCCAACACCTCGGGAACGCGGCGCATCGTGGACTCACCCGTCGGGTCGTCCGGGTTGGGACGCGTCAGATCGTCGATGTAGGGCCGGTGCAGATCGGTCGGCCGCACACCGAAGTCATGCTCGAGCTCGTCCAGGCTGCCGTACACATCCAGCCGTGGGTACGCCGGGTCGTCGGAAGTCCACGCCGGAATCGGACTGCCCCAGTACCGGTTTCGGCTGATGTTCCAGTCGCGTGCACCTTCGAGCCACTTGCCGAACTGGCCGTCCTTGATGTGCTCGGGAACCCAGGTGATCTCCTGGTTCAGCTCGACCATCCGATCACGGAACTTGGTGACTGCGACGAACCACGACGGCACCGCCATGTAGATCAGTGGCTGACCACTGCGCCAGCTGTGTGGGTACGAGTGCTCGATGGTCTCGTGCCGCAGCAACCGACCCGACGCCTTGAGGTCCTTGATGATCACCGGATTGGCGTCGAACACCATCAGGCCCTCGTACGGCGGCACCAGCGAGGTGAACTTGCCGCCTGCGTCGAGCGGTTGCACCACCTCGATGCCGTTCGCGGTGGCGACGTCCATGTCCTCCTCGCCGAAAGCCGGTGCGAGGTGGACGATTCCGGTGCCCGAATCGGTGGTGACGTAGTCGGCCTGCAGCACGCGGTGCGAGTTCTCGTGGCCGAGGAAGAAATCGTACGGCGGTGCGTAAGCAAGTCCGACCAACTCGGTACCGGTGTGCTCCGAGAGCACCTCCGGCTCCTCCCCCAGTTCCTTCGCGTAGTGCGAAAGACGCGCAGCGGCAAGCACGTAACGCTCACCGTCGGTGCCTCGCACCTGCACGTACTGCACCTCGGGATGCACCGCGATCGCCAGGTTCGACGGCAGGGTCCACGGCGTGGTGGTCCAGATCAACGCGTTCGCGCCGTCCAGGTCCGAGCCGGGAGCCGTCAACGGCATCGTGACGGTGACCGCAGGATCCTGACGCATCTTGTACGCGTCGTCGAGGCGGGTCTCCTGGTTGGACAGGGGTGTCTGCTCGTACCAGCTGTACGGCAGAACTCGGTAGCCCTGGTAGATCAGGCCCTTGTCGTGCAGCGTCTTGAACGCCCACATGACGGACTCCATGAAGTCGACGTCGAGGGTCTTGTAGTCGTTGTCGAAGTCGACCCACCTCGCCTGCCGGGTGACGTAGTCCCGCCACTCGTCGGTGTACTGCAGTACCGACTGCTTGCAGTAGGCGTTGAACTTCGCCAGGCCCATCTCGTCGATCTCGGACTTGTCCTTGATACCGAGCTGCTTCTCCGCTTCCAACTCTGCGGGCAGACCGTGGCAGTCCCAGCCGAAGCGGCGCTCGACCTTCTTGCCCCGCATCGTCTGGAATCGCGGGACGAGGTCCTTGACGTAGCCGGTGAGGAGGTGGCCGTAGTGCGGCAGACCGTTCGCGAAGGGAGGGCCGTCGTAGAAGACGAATTCCTCGGCACCCGCTCGATTGTCGATGCTGGCTCGGAAGGTGCCGTCCTCGGCCCACTCGTGCAGCACGATGCGTTCGAGATCGGGGAACGGGACACTGCCCGATCGGCCCTCGGCCAGATCGACCAGCGGGTAGGACGCATTCTTCGGACGTGCGCTCGCATCTGCCATATCTGTCTCCTCCGTGCCGGACGCGTATTGGACGCGACACCTGTTGGCACGGGGACGACATTCGACGATCGGGACGTCGGATACCGCGGTACCACCCCGCTTGCTCGGCTCCGACGACACTGTCGCCGGAGCAAGCCTCTCCACGTGAGCTGTGACGGGCTCACCCGTTCGGTTCTACTGGACGTCGATTCGAGGTGGTTGCCCATCGAACCGAGTCGTTCTTCCGAAAGCTCCCCGGTGATAGCCGGATCGACGCCTGAAACAACTGGGGAAATCAGCACATATTACTTGTCGGGTTCCGGCGGTGGTCGTTTGCCCGTCAGTGCACCGACAAGTAGCAGAACTGCTCCCACGATACACACGACGATGCAGGCCCACGCCCACACGACCGACCCCGTCATCAACGCAAGAATTAGAAAGCCGAAGCCGATAGCCGCTGCGCCGAGAGTCAGGACCAGCACGTGATTCCTCGCTCACCGTTCGACGCGACGTCAGGGTGCGATGCTGCCGTGTTCGGCAGCATCGACACGAACTCCTGCGTCAGTTGCCCTTGGCGTACGACTGGCTGTACCCCGACGACTGGCTGTCCTGGTTGAAGTTGTCCTGCCCGTTGTCCACCGGCAGCGCCGAGGAACGGTTCTCGAGCTCTTCGAGCTGCGATTCCAGGTAGGACTTGAGCCGCACGCGGTACTCGCGCTCGAACGTCTTGAGCTGCTCGATGCGACCTTCGAGGACCGAACGCTGCTGGTTGATCGTCGCCATGATCTCGGTGTGCTTGCGCTCGGCATCGGCCTGCAGTGCGTCGGCCTTCTCCTTGGCCTGACGCAGCTGGGTCTCGGAGCGCGTCTGTGCGTCGGACAGCAGCGACTCGGACTTCTGCCGAGCCTCGGACATCATCGACTCCGAACGCGTGCGGGCATCCGAGACCAAACGCTCGGCGTTGGTGCGCGCGTTGCCGAGCAGCTGCTCGGACTCCGACTTGGCATCACCGGTGAGACGATCGGCCATCTCCTGAGCGAGGCCCAGAATCTTGGCGGCCTGCATGTTGGAGTCGCCGCTCTGCTGCGGGGCCGCCGCAACGGGTGCGACCGGAGCGGGCTGGGCCGCGACGGGCGGTGGCTTGGGGGGATCCACCGGGCGCTGTGGCTCGGCCTTCGGTGCCGCGACCTGAGCCGCCTGCGGGCTCTGCCGCGAAGCGTTCTTGGCGTCCGCAAGCTCCTGGTCGAGCTCACCGACCCGCTGGCGGAGGTCGGCGTTCTCTTCGATCAGTCGCGACAACTCTTGCTCGACGAGGTCGAGAAAAGCGTCGACCTCGTCTTCGTTGTAACCACGCTTACCGATGGGCGGCTTGCTGAACGCGACATTGTGCACATCAGCTGGAGTCAGCGGCATGGAAGGATCCCTTCACGCGTCTTGGGGCGGTAGAGCAAGCATTCAGTTATATGCCATTCCGCGCGAGTGCAGAACAATCAAACTGTAACTGGCGTCCATTCTGTCACACAGGACACGCAGCATGCGCTGGGTCCCGCGTTCTAACATTTCGTCTGCGATCTCAGGCCGCGAGACCGCTGGTCACATTCCACGCGATGAAGACGACGAACAGCAGGACCATGATGGACAGGTCCAGTCGCACTCCGCCGAGGTTGAGCGGCGGAATTATCCTGCGGAGGAACTTCACCGGCGGGTCGGTGACCGTGAAGATCGCCTCGAGCACGATGACGACCAACCCGGTCGGTTGCCAATCTCTCGCGAAAGTTCTGATGAACTCGACGATGATTCGACCGATGAGAAGGAGCCAAAAAAGAAACAATACGATGTTGATCACCGTGAACACGATCACGGCTATACTCTGCCTGAATTCGACGGGCTGAGCAAAGCGCGCTGGTCACAGCCCTGCACTACCGCCCCGAACAGCGAATCTCTCACTGCTGACTGTAGAAGCCGGTCTCGGCGATCCGCCTGCGCTCCTGCGGCGAGACGTCGACGTCGGCCGGCGAGAGCAGGAATACCTTGGTCGCCACCTTGTCGAAGGAACCGCGCAGCGCGAAGGCGAGCCCGGCCGCGAAATCGACCAGGCGCTTGGCGTCGGCGTTGCTCATCTCGACCAGGTCCATGATGACCGGAGTGCCGTCGCGGAAACGCTCACCGATGGTGCGCGCCTCGCTGTAGTCACGCGGTCGCAGCGTGGTGATCTTCGAGAGCGGGCCGCCGTCGTCCGCGATAGGGCTGCGTCGCGTCTCCGCACGCACGTCCATCCGAGTGTCCATGGCCAACGCTCCCCTGGTTGCTGCACCTCGCGTGGTCGGTGCCGCGCCACGTCCTCGTCCGCCGATCGGGGCCAGCGTCGCCGGACGCGGGGCCTCGTAGTCGTCGTAGTCGTCCTCGACCTGCGCGTGCCGAGATCCACCGAACGACGGCTTCACGAATTCACGCTCGTCCATGTCGTCGTAGGTGTCACGACCACCACGGGAACTGCGTCGCGTGTCCGGATCGTCGAGGTAGTCGTCCTCGTAGTCGGCGAGCGGAACCATGCCGAAGTACGCCTTGAACTTGTGCAGGGTGCTCATCGTTCTGCCTTCCGTGGCGGTGTGTCTACTGTCCATCTCCAGGTTCGCAAGTGTCTGTTGTGACTGATGTGATCCATGGACTGTTATTGCGAGGTTATCGGCCGCGCGCCGAGTATTGCGGTACCGACACGCACGCACGTCGATCCGTGCCGCACAGCAGCTTCCAGGTCTCCGGTCATGCCTGCGGACAGCTCGAGCGCTTCGGGATGATCGGCCGTCAGCCGACGGTGCAGGCTCTCGAGATCGGCGAATGCGGCGTCCGGATCGGCACCGAGCGGTGGCACCGCCATCAACCCCGCCAAACGCAACCCGGACGCGTTCGACACCGCGTCGGCAAGCTCGTGGAGTTCGTCGCGTTCGACGCCGCCGCGGTGCACATCCCCGTCGAGACTGACCTGAACGATCACGTCGAGTTCGGTCCGACGCACACCCTCGTCCAATGCCGCCGTCGTCGCCTTGGACAGTGCGGCCACCAACCGCGCACTGTCGACGGAATGAATGGCGTGCGCCCACGCGGCAACCGACTTCGCCTTGTTTCGCTGCAGGTGTCCGATCATGTGCCAGCGAGGCGGATCGCCGACGAAATCTTCGGCCGTCTCGGCGACCTTGGGCGACGCGTCCTGCTCTCGGGACTCGCCGAAGTCGCGGCACCCCAGTTCGTAGAGAACCCGCACGTCCGAGGCGGGGAAGAACTTGGTCACCGGCAGCAGAGCCACGTCGGCGGGCGACCGGCCCGCATCGACACAGGCGCGGTGCAACCGCTCGCGCACCGACGTCAACGCCGTCTCGATCTCCTGCGCCCGGTCGGTGCCCGACGCGCTGCCGGTGGGTTCGCTCATGACAACCTCTTCTGCCGGTTCACCGGTCTGCCGTTTCGGCCCGATCACCGGGGGATGTGCTGTCCATCCAGACGACACTGGCGATTCGGCCGGTCGATCCTTCACGACGGTGACTGAACAAGGCCCGGTCCTCGATGGTGCACCGCGGATCCTGAGCGACACCGGACACTCCCGCGGCGAGCAGCTGAGCGCGGATACCGGCGGGAATGTCCAGCCCCGGCGTGTTGCGGACCGTGGTCGTCGCGCTGCCGGGGAGATGCTTGTCGACGTCCGCTCGCATGGAGGCGGGCACCTCGTACTGTCGGCCGCTCGCCGCCGGACCGAGAAATGCGCCGATCCGCGCCGGAACCGCCCCGAGCTCGACCATGGCGGCCAACACCCGGGGAACGATGCCGATGCGGGCACCGACCCGTCCTGCATGCACCGCTGCGATCACGCCTGCCTCCTCGTCGGAGAGCAGGACCGGCACGCAATCGGCAGTCAACACCACCAGACCGAGATCACGTTGCGTCGTCACCAACGCATCGGTCATCGGCACCGGCTCGGACACCGGACCGTCCACCACGGTGACGGTGCGTCCGTGGACCTGCTCCATGAACACGAGCCGTTCGAGTCCCATACCCAGTCGATCGCCGAGGCGTCGACGGTTGGCTTCCACCGAAGCGGGGTCGTCACCTACGTGATCGCCCAGATTGAACGTGTCGAACGGCGGTGCCGAGACGCCGCCCGCCCGCGTCGTCGAGACGCGTCGGACACGAAACGGACCGGCGGAAGCGGTGTCACTCACCGCCGCATGAAGGACGGCACATCGACTTCGTCTTCGCCCTCGTCCTCGGCGATCGGAACGCGACGGCCGGAACCGACGGACTCGCGGCCCTGTCCGGACGAGTCCCGGCCCTGGCCGGACGAGTCGCGACCGTAACCGGCTGCGGATTCGCGGCTCGACGATTCGCGGTTGGACGAGCTCGACGAGTTCAGCGGCGGCAGACTGCTACCACTCGGTGCGCCGACCGGGTCGCGGAACACAGCACCGTCGGAACTGTCGGTCGATTTGGAGGACACCTCGCCCGAGCGAGCCGATCCGATGGGGCCGCGGGTGGAGGTGGCAGCTTCGACCGGACGCCGCGTCGGGGTTCCGCCGTCGAAGCCTGCGGCGATGACGGTCACGCGGACCTCGTCGCCGAGCGAGTCGTCGATGACGGTGCCGAAGATGATGTTGGCGTCGATGTGTGCGGCTTCCTGCACCAGCGAGGCGGCCTCGTTGATCTCGAACAGACCGAGATCGGATCCACCGGCGATGGAGAGCAGCACTCCGCGTGCACCTTCCATCGAGGCTTCGAGCAGCGGCGAGTTGATCGCCGATTCGGCCGCCTTGATCGCGCGACCCTCACCGCGTGAGGATCCGATACCCATCAGTGCACTGCCTGCGCCGGACATGACGCCCTTGACGTCGGCGAAGTCGACGTTGATCAGTCCGGGAGTGGTGATCAGGTCGGTGATGCCCTGGACACCGTTGAGCAGTACTTCGTCGGCGCTGCGGAACGCGTCCATGAGGCTGACGGCCGCGTCGCCGAGCTGGAGCAGTCGGTCGTTCGGGATGACGATGAGCGTGTCGCAGGACTCGCGGAGCTGCTGGATGCCGGTGTCGGCCTGTCCACCGCGCCGCTTGCCCTCGAAGGAGAACGGCCGGGTGACGACACCGACGGTCAGTGCGCCGAGCTTGCGAGCGATGTTGGCGACGACAGGAGCGCCACCGGTACCGGTGCCGCCGCCCTCGCCTGCGGTGACGAACACCATGTCGGCACCCTTGAGCACCTCTTCGATCTCGTCCTTGTGATCGTCTGCTGCGCGGCGGCCGACCTCGGGATCGGCACCTGCGCCGAGTCCGCGGGTCAGTTCGCGGCCGACGTCGAGCTTGACGTCTGCGTCACTCATCAGCAAGGCCTGAGCGTCGGTGTTGACCGCGATGAACTCGACTCCCTTGAGTCCCTGTTCGATCATGCGGTTGACCGCGTTCACGCCGCCGCCGCCGATGCCGACGACCTTGATTACGGCGAGGTAGTTGTGCGGGGGCGTCATGGGCTCTCGCCTTCCGTGGATTGTTGCCTGAAATGTGGAAAACCCTCAACCTAAACCACAGGCTTAGAGTTATGTCAAGTACTGAACTGGTCGAAACGCTATTCATCGCCGACGACTATCGCCATTAGGCGCGCCGACGCCACGCGAGAAATTCCGGTCCGCGCGTCGAAACTATTTGGTGGTGGGCAGATCCGGACTCGACACGTCGAAGATCTGACCGGGTTGGGACAGCAATGCGATCGCGACCGCGCCCTTGCGCTCGGAGTCGTCCTTGCTGCCCCACACGACGGTGCGCCCGTCGAGCAGCAGAATCGAGATGTCGGACAGCGTGCTCGCCCGCAGCTCGGCGGCCTGATCGCGCAGCAGCGGTGGCAACGTATCGAGAACCGCCAGTGCATCTTTCGTCACCGGATCACCGAACACCGGATTGTCGGTCACCAGACGTACTACCCCTGGCGGTGGCGGCGCGATCGCGAAATCGACGCCGGTGGAGTCCAGGAGATGGGTGCCGTCCGGAGAATCGAAGAACGCCACCGGAACTCGCTCCTCGACCGTCACCTGCACGGTGGACGGATACTGGCGTTGCACGCGGACCGTCGCCAGCGCCGGGATCGTTGCCACCCGCTGCGCCGCCCCCGCCGTGTCCACCCGAACCAGCGGAAGGCCGACGGGTACGTCCAGCCGATCGAGGATCTCCTGCTCGGACACCGACGATGCCCCCGCGACCGCGATGGTGCGAACGGACAACAGCGGCGTGAAGTACACCAGCGCAGCCGATCCCACCACGACGACCACCACGGCGAGCGCAATCAGCGCGGCTTTGCGACGCGACCGCTTCACTCGGGCGCGCTCTTCTTCCCGTGCCTGAGCGCGGGCTTGCTTGTCGGTGACCGCGGACGGCGAATCACCCTCTCGTGCAGCTGTTCCCGACCTCGAAGAACGGACTCGATCGGAGCGGCGGGTCACGTCGACGGCCGATCCTTCGGTACTCCGCGGCCGGTCGCAGCACCGAAATCGGTCTTCGAGCGAAGCGCATCGAGAATCGGCCCGCCGAGCATCGTCACGTCGCCGGCTCCCATGGTGATGACGACATCGCCGGGCACACTCAGGTGGGCGACCTGCTTGGCCACCAACGACAGATCCGGCTGATAGTTCACCGGCTTGGTCACCGAAGCGGCAACCAGCGCCCCCGTCACACCGGGCAACGGCTCCTCTCGCGCGCCGTAGACGTCGAGCACGACGATCTCGTCGGCCAACGACAACGCGGCACCGAACTCCTCGGCGAACGTCGCAGTCCGCGAGTACAGGTGCGGCTGAAACACCACCACCACCCGTCCCTGCTCGCCACCCGAACGATCCTGGCCTGCTACGAGGGCCTGCGCGGCCGTCAACACCGCACGCACCTCGGTCGGGTGGTGCGCGTAGTCGTCGAACACGCGGACGCCGTGCTCACGCCCGGTGAACTGAAAGCGTCGATGCACGCCGCCGAAACCGGTGAGCCCGGCCAGCAATTCCTCGACACCGGCACCGACCTGGCGCGCCGCGACGAACGCCGCCAGAGCGTTGAGTGCAGTGTGCCGGCCGGGGACGCCGAGCCGTACGGTGCGCGCCGCGTCCTCACCTGCGATCTGCAACTGCGCGACGCCGCCGATGTCCTCGGGCTCCCACGCCAGCAGCCGAACGGCCATGTCGACCGGCCCCGCGTCGACGTCCGAGGACCCGTATCCCAGCACCGTGACTCCGGGAAGGTTCCGCTCGACCACGCGTCGAGCCAGCGCCGCCGAACCCGGGTCGTCCATGCAGGCCACGAGCACACCGCCGGGACCGAGGAGCGCAGCGAAGTCGTCGAACACCTGAACGTAGGCGTCGGTGGTGCCGAAGTAGTCCAGATGATCGGCTTCGATGTTGGTCACGATGATGACGTTGGCCGTGTACTGCAGCAGCGAGCCGTCGCTCTCGTCCGCCTCGGCCACGAACACGTCGCCGCTGCCGTGATGGGCGTTGGTCCCGGCTTCGTTGAGCTCTCCTCCAACGGCGAACGACGGATCGAACCCGCAGTGCTGCAGGGCGACGACCAGCATCGAGGTCGTGGACGTCTTTCCGTGCGTACCCGAGACCAGCAGCGTGCGGTATCCCTGCATGAGAGAAGACAGCACGGCCGGTCGCAGCACCACCGGAATTCCGCGTTCGCGAGCTTCGACGAGTTCGGGATTGGTCTGAGGAATCGCGGCGTGGGTCGTCACGACCACGGTGGGTCCGCCGTCGATCATGTCCAGCGCGCTGGCGTCGTGACCGATGCGGACCTGGGCACCGCGTGCGCGCAGTGCGAGCACGCCGCGCGATTCCTTGGCATCCGAACCCGACACCTGTCCCCCGCGAGCGAGCAGGATCCGCGCGATGCCGGACATTCCGGCACCACCGATGCCCACCATGTGTACTCGTTCGAGCTCTGCCGGCAGATCCGACATCGCACCCTCAGTTGTCACGCGGACGTCTCCCTCGTTCTCTTCTCATGCGCGACGCCGCCCAGCTCAGCGCCGCGACGCGTGCGCGGTATCGAGCACGATCTGCGCGACGGCAGCTGCTGCGTCCTTGTGCCCGGCACCGGCGGCGGCACGAGACATGGTGGCGATTCGTTCGGTGTCGGCCAGCAGCGCGACCACTGTCTCGCTCACGTACTGCTCGGTCAGTGTCGCATCGGCTACCAGGATGCCACCTCCGGCGTCGACCACAGGACGGGCGTTGAGTTCCTGCTCGCCGTTGCCGTGCGGCAGGGGCACGTAGACGGCAGGCAGACCGGTCGCGGAAACCTCGGCGACCGTCATGGCACCGGAGCGACAGATCGCGAGGTCCGCGGCCGCATACGCCAGATCCATCCGGTCGATGTAGGCGCGCGCGACGTACGGCGCGGCCGGATTGCGCTGCTCGACATCGAGCGAGTTCTTCGGACCGTGGGCGTGCAGAACCGAGATTCCCGCATCGGCGAGAGCCGCCGAGGCTCCGGACACCGCGTCGTTGAGCGATCGGGCCCCCTGTGAGCCGCCGAACACCAGCAGCACCGGGCCGTTCTCGGGCAGGCCGAAGTGCGCGCGAGCCTCCACGCGGAAGGCAGCCCGGTCGAGTCCGGTGATGGTGGGACGCACGGGAATTCCGATCACGTCGGCGTCGGCAGCACCGCGCGCGGCGATCCCCGAGCCCGCGACCGCGGCGAGTACCCGCTCGGCCGAGCGGGCACCGACCTTGTTGGCGATACCCGCTCGTGCGTTGGCCTCGTGGATGACCACGGGAATTCGGCCACCACGGCCGAACAGTCGACCGCGGGCCGCGAGATAGGCCGGTAACGCGACATAGCCGCCGAATCCGACGAGCACGTCCGCCTCGACGGCCGCGAAGATCTCTCGGGTGCGGCGCACCGATCGCACGACGCGCAGCGGCAACTTGAGCAGGTCGACGGTGGGCTTACGAGGCAGCGGAACGGGCGGAATGAGCTCGAGTGCGTACCCGCGAGCCGGGACGAGAGTCGTCTCGAGGCCCCGGCTGCTGCCGAGAGCGGTGACGGTGACGGTGGGGTCGAGGACACGCAAGGCGTCGGCCACAGCGAGCGCAGGCTCGATGTGCCCGGCCGTTCCGCCCCCGGCAACCACTACGGAAATCGGTCGAGATGTCTGCTTCACCGTCGATATCCTCGCTCACCCGAGCGGACGGGAGGGCGACCGGGTTGTGGTTCCGGCCGCGGACGGTATGCCGATCGCGATCCTGCGGCGGGCTCTCGCCGGACCGGATCGCTTCGACGGGGGTTGCCGCGGGCGTTACCGCGGGGAGCGTCGCTCCGGTACGCAGCCGATGTGGGCGACATCGCGTCGGTCCGGGAACTGGAGACGCGCGTGCGGGCACGGCCGGGCTCGGCAGCCCGCGCTGTCCGTGCGTCACTGCCCTTGCCCTTACGGGACTCTAGGCGTTTGCGATCCTGCGCCGCCAGTGTGGGGCGAGTGGACTTCGAGCGCGCCATCGCGGCTCGCTTGGGCGAGAACACGGCGGGCAGCGGCAGCTTCAGAGCTCGCGCGATTCGGCCCTCCTGCCCTGCGTGCAGGGCCGCGATCGCCTCGGGTTCGTGGCGGGCGGCGCTCGCGATGATGCCGAACATCAGCAGCGTGATCGCGGTCGAGGTGCCACCGTAGGACACCAGGGGCAGCTGCAGACCGGTCACCGGCAGCAACCCGACGACGTAGCCGATGTTGATCATGGCCTGGCCGAACACCCAGCACGTGGCACCTGCGGTCAACAGCCGCAGGAACGGATCGACCGAACGCATGGCGATGCGCAGGCCGGTGTAGACGAAGAGGCCGAACAATCCGATGACTGCGAGGCAGCCGATCATTCCGAGTTCCTCGCCGATGATGGCGAAGATGAAGTCGTTGTGCGCGTTGGGCAGGTAGCTCCACTTCGCGCGGCTCTGCCCGAGCCCGCGACCGAACATTCCGCCGTCGGCGAGAGAGTATTTCGCCTGGGTGGACTGATATGACAGGCCCTGGGTGTCCTCACCCGGGTTGAGCCAGGCCTTGACGCGATTGGATCGGTAACCGGCGGTGAACGCGAGCACGGTCGCCAACGCCAGACCGGTCATCAGCACCGCACCGAACAGCCGAGCGTTGAGGCCGGCGAACCACAGCAGCGCCACCAGGATGATGCCCAGGGCGATGGCGGTACTGAGGTTCGGCTGCAGCACGACGAGCAGACACATCAGCAGACCTGCAGGCAACAGCGGCACCAGCAGCGATTTGATGTTGCCGTGCTCGCTGCGCCGCGAGGCCAACAGGTGTGCGCCCCACAGAACCAGCGCGACCTTGGCCAGCTCGGACGGCTGGAAGGACACGACGCCGAAGTCGAACCAGCGGCGCGCACCTTGGCGTTCGGCACCGATTCCGGGAATGAGCACCAACATCAACATGGTGATCGAAACCAGGAACAGCGGAAACGACAGCTTCCTGAGGTAGCGAACCGGCAGCCGGAGAGCGACGTAGAACGCCACGACTCCCAGCGCGACACCGATCAGCTGCTGGGTGAAGAGCGCGTACCCGGACTCATCGGCTGCGAAGGACTCGGCGGACGACGCCGACAGCACCATCACCAGGCCCAACACCGTGAGCAGTACCGCGATCGTGACGACGAGGTGGAAGGACGCGAGCGGTCGGCCGAACCACAGGCCGATTCGGGTGCGTGGAGCGGCGGTGCGGCGAGGTGGACGCGGCGGATGACCGGCGGCAGTCACGATCGCGACGATCCGATGTCGGTGGCCTCGAGGCGCTGGACCGACTCGGCGAAGCTGCGGCCGCGGTGGCCGTAGTCGGCGAACATGTCCAGTGACGCGGCGGCCGGGGCCAGCAGGACCGTATCCCCCGGCGCGGCGAGTTCGGCCGCATGGGCCACGACCGCCCGCATCACCGCATCAGCATCTTCAGCACCATGAGTCACACCAGCATCGTCTCCCGAAGGGAGCCTGACGACCGGAACATCGGGCGCGTGTCGCGCCAAAGCCTCTGCGATCTGCATCCCATCGCGCCCGAGAACGACCGCAGCCACGAGACGATCGGCGATCTCGACCACCAGATCGTCGATCACCGCACCCTTCAGCAACCCACCCGCGATCCACACGACGCGATCGTGCGCCGAGATCGAGGAGCGAGCGGCGTGCGGGTTGGTCGCCTTCGAGTCGTCGATGAACGTCACCCCGCCGAGCTCGCGCACCACCGCCGCACGATGCGGACCCACCCGATAGGTCTGCAGCCCCACCCGAACAGCGTCGGCCTCCACCCCGATCGAACGAGCCAGCGCGCCTGCCGCGAGCGCATCGAGAATGCCGGACGGGCCGCTCGGCTCCACGTCCTCCGCAGCGAGAAACTCGACGTTCGCACCGAAGGCGTCGTCCACGAGCATCCCTGCCCGCACTCCCAGCTCACCCGAGGCCGGCTCACCCAACCGAAACCCGACGACGGTGGCTGCGGGCGATCCGGCAGCGAGACTCGCCGCCCTCGAGTCGTCGAGACCGACCACCGCGACATCGCCACTCAACGCACGAGCCTTGGCCTGGACATATCCGTCCATACCGCCGTGCCAGTCGAGATGGTCCTCGGCGATGTTGAGCACCACCCCCGCCGCCGGACGCACCGACGGAGCCCAGAACAACTGGAACGACGACAACTCCACGGCGAGCACACTCGGATGCGGGGTACCGCGCAACGCGTCGGCGATGGGGAGTCCGATGTTGCCGCAGGCCACCGATGCGATGCCCGCGGCGTCGAGTATCGACGCCAGCATCGAGGTGGTGGTCGTCTTTCCGTTGGTGCCGGTGACCACCAGCCAGCGAGTTCGGGGTCCGTACAGCTCGGCCCGGTCCACGTGCCAGGACAACTCGACATCGCCCCACACCGGAATGCCCTGCTCCGTGGCAGCGGCCAACACCGGAGAGTCGGGACGAAAGCCGGGGCTGGTGACGACCAGCGAAAACGCGGCGAGCGCCGCCGGATCGACGAGCAGGTCGTCCTGCAGCACCACGGCAGCACCGGAGTTCGACGCCTCGTCCAGCGCGGCACGATTCGAGTCGGTGACGGTGACGACGGCACCGAGATCGAGCAACGGTTGCACGACGGCCAGTCCCGAGATGCGGGCACCGGTGACCAGCACCGAACTGCCGCGCAACCAGGTCAGGTCGTTCCTAGCGTCGTGCGGAGATTCGGCCATGCCCTATCCGCCGACAGCAGCGAGATACTCGCTGTAGAACAGGGCGAGTCCGACGGCCGACGCGATGGCGGCCAGCAACCAGAACCGGATGATCACCGTCGTCTCGGCCCATCCGGCCAACTCGAAGTGATGATGGAACGGTGCCATGCGGAACACGCGTCGGCGACTGGATCGGAACACCGCGACCTGGATGACGACCGATGCGGCCTCGGCGACGAACAGCGCACCGATGACCACCATGATCAGTTCGGTCTTGGTCACCACCGACAGGCCCGCGATCAGACCGCCGAGGGCCAGGGATCCGGTGTCGCCCATGAAGATCTTGGCAGGCGCGGCGTTCCACCACAGGAAGCCGATGCAGGCTCCCGCTGCCGAAGCGCAGACCAGAGCCAGGTCGAGGGGATCTCGGACGTCGTAGCAGCCGGGGGCAGGCCCTGCGGGGCCTGCGCACGCCTGGCGGTACTGCCAGAAGGTGATGACGGTGTAGGCACCGAGCACCAGTGTCATCGACCCGGCTGCGAGGCCGTCCAGGCCGTCGGTGAGGTTGACCGAGTTGGACCATGCGATCACGAGCAGGCAGACGAAGAACACGAAGACCACCGCGGACATCGACCAGGTCGCGATGTCGCGCACGTACGACAGTTGGGTGCTGCCAGGAGTGAGCCCACTCTCGCTGCGGAACTGCAACACCAGGATCGCGAACAGCACGGCTGCCGTTATCTGACCGACGTACTTACCGGTGGCGTTCAGACCCAGGTTGCGCTGCTTGCGGATCTTGATGAAGTCGTCGAGAAAGCCGACGAGACCGAGCACCGTGGTCAGGCCGAGGACGAGCAGGGCCGAGGCCGACGGACCGTCTGCGTCGTAGCCGATACCGATCAGGTGCGAGCCCCAGTAGCCGGCCCAGATGCCGACCAGAATTGCGACGCCGCCCATTGTCGGTGTGCCCCGCTTGGACTGGTGACTCGCCGGGCCCTCCACTCGAATCTCCTGGCCGAAGCCCTGTTTCGAGAAGGTCTTGATCAGCACCGGGGTCAGGAGGATCGCGACCGCGAGCGCGATGCCTCCGGCGAAGAGGATCTGCCTCACTGCTCACCCTCCGCGGTGGCGCTCGACGCATCGGCCAGCAGGGCGTCTGCGACGGTCCACATCGCCCCGGACTGCGAGGCCTTCACCAGCACGATGTCGCCGGGACGCACTTCCTCGTGCAGTACTGCGATCGCCGTTTCACGGTCGGGCACCAGCATCGATTCCTCGCCCCACGAACCCTCCATGACGGCACCCTGGTGCAACGCCCGGGTGGGACGGCCGGAGTCGACGATGATCAGACGGTCGACATCGAGGCGGACGGCGAGGCGGCCGATCGCGTCGTGCTCGACCACCGAGTCCGAACCCAGCTCGCCCATCTCTCCCAGCACCGCCCAACTGCGGCGCTTCGGCCCGTCGTCGCGACGCGACATCGACACCAGTGCCTTGAGTGCGGCGCGCATCGAATCGGGGTTGGCGTTGTACGAGTCGTTGACGACGGTGACGCCGTCGGCGCGGGTGCGCACGTCCATCCGCCTGATCGACGTCGGTGCGGCGGCCCCGAGCGCCTCGGCAACCTGCGTCAGCGTTGCTCCGCACTCGAGGGCGACGGCCGCTGCCGCGAGGGCGTTGCCGACCTGATGCTCACCGTGCACCGCCAGGGTGATCGGTACCGAACCCGCTGCGCATTCGAGCGTGAACGACGCCCGGGCGTCGGTGTCGACCTGCACGTCGAGGGCTCTGATGTCGGCATCTGCGTTGCGCCCGACCGTGACGACGGCAGCCGTTGTACGCGTGACCATTTCGGCGACGAGGCGATCGTCGATGTTGAGGATCGCCACTCCCCCGTCGGCGGCACTCGGCAGCGCCTCGACGAGCTCGCCCTTCGCCAGCGCGATGGCCGCGCGCGAGCCGAACTCGCCCAGGTGCGCGGTTCCGACGTTCAGGACCACCCCGATCCGGGGCGGTGCGAGCGTGGCGAGTTCGGCGATGTGGCCGATTCCTCGGGCGGACAACTCCAGACAGAGGAAATCGGTGTCGGCATCCGCTCGCAGCGCCGTCCACGGATGTCCCAATTCGTTGTTGAACGATCCGGGCGGTGCCACCACCGAGCCCAGAGGCTCGAGGACCGCAGAGATCAGGTCCTTGGTGGAGGTCTTCCCGGAGGATCCCGTCACACCGACGACGGTCAGGCCGTGCTGGGCCGTCAACTCGAGCACCGAGGCCCGGGCCAGAGCGCCGAGCGCGGACAGCACTGCCGAACCGGAGCCGTCCGGGTCGTTCTCGAGTGCCATCGCGCGGCTCTCGTGCGGGACCGGACTGACGACCACGGCCGGTACGCCCACCGGACGCGCGGCCAGTACCAGCGCCGCACCTGCGGCAACCGCGGCGGCGGCATGGTCGTGACCGTCCACCTTCGCACCGGGTAGGGCGAGGAAGATGCTGCCGGGGGTGACCTTGCGGGAGTCGAACTCCACCGGTCCTGGCACCACGACCGACGGATCCGGCACATCGTGCACCGTGCCTCCGACGATCTCGGCGATGCGGTCGATCGAGAGGGGGATCACCGTACGCCCGCGCTCGTGCCGACCCGACGCGCATCGATGGCCGAGGCGAGTATCACTCGATCGTCGAACGGATGCTTCACACCCGCTACCTCTTGTCCGGTCTCGTGCCCTTTACCTGCGATCAACACAACATCCCCTTCGCGTGCCCACGCCACGGCCTGTTCGATCGCCGCCGCGCGGCCTGCCACGTTTCGTACTTCACCGCGGGCCTCGTCCGGCACCGACAATGCGCCGTCCTCGACGGCCTGCCGAATGATGGCCGGATCCTCGCTGCGCGGGTTGTCGTCGGTCACCACCAGGAGCTCTGCGCCGCGCGCTCCGGCGGCACCCATCAGCGGACGCTTCGCGGTGTCGCGGTCGCCACCTGCTCCGAGCACCACCGCGATTCGTCCGCGCGAGGATTCGCGCAACGTCGCCAGCACGGCCTCGACGGCGGCAGGCTTGTGCGCGTAATCGACCACCGCCAGGAAGTTCTGTCCACGGTCGATCCGCTGCACGCGGCCCGGCACGTCGACCGTCGCGACCCCGGTCACGGCCTTGCGCACGTCGGCCCCGGCCGCCGCGCAGGTCGCCAACGCCAGCACGGTGTTCGCGACGTTGTAGCGACCCGGCAACCGAACCGAGACCGGCAGCGACGCACCCTGCGGATCGGCGACCGTGAACGACTGGGTGCCGTCGTCGTGCTTGGCCCAATCCGAGACCGTCCACTGCGAATCGGCACCGGTCGACGCCGTCACCACGGCCGACCCGGCCGATCGAGCGATGTCGGCCATCCGCACGCCCCACGCGTCGTCGACACAGACGACGGCGGTGTCGGCACGAACCGCCGAGTCGGCCGCGAACAACCGACTCTTGGCCGAGAAGTAGTCCTCGAGAGAGTCGTGAAAATCGAGGTGATCCTGGGAGAGATTGGTGAACGCACCGATCGCGAAGCAGGTGCCGTCGACCCGGCCGAGGGACAACGCGTGGGAGGACACCTCCATCACCACAGTGTCGACACCCTCTTCGAGCATGACGGCGAAGAGCGCGTGCAGTTGCGGGGCCTCGGGCGTGGTGAGCGCGCTCGGTACATGCCGGCCCAGAACACGTGTCTCGATGGTGCCGATCAGACCGCATCGACGACCTGCAGCAGTCAGGCCGGCTTCGAGCAGATACGACGTCGTCGTCTTCCCCGAGGTACCGGTGATACCGATGACGGTCATCTTCGACGACGGGTTGCCGTACACGAGAGCGGAGACAGCACCCAACACCTGGCGCGGACGCTCGTGCACCAGAACCGGAACCTGTCGACCCGTGCCTGCGAGCGCTCTCCGCACGATCTCGAGTCCGGCCGGATCGGTGAACACCGCCACGGCACCCCGCTCGACTGCGTCGGCGACGAACTCGGCACCGTGTCGAGACGATCCGGGCAGTGCGGCGAAGAGATCGCCGGAAAGAACGGACTGTGCACGCAGATCGATACCGGTCACGCTCACACCGGCGGGATCGGCCTCGCCGATCGTTGCACCGACCGCGGACGCCACCTCCCGTACTTCGGTGTGCGGTGGATGCGCCGGACGTGAACCCGGAGCCGGGTGTGAATCCGATGACACAGTCACTCCTGCTCCCTTCCTCTCTACTGCCGGCCACGCGCCTGCCGCGGCTCGATCACGCCGCGGCGGCAGACGAACGAAGACGCCCGAGCCGATGTGTCAGATTACCGGCGTCCGGGATCGTGATGTCGCCGCCCCGACTACGAGGACCGGCGGGTCGGGATCTCAGTCCGCCTGCAGAACCAGCTTGGGTCCGGGGTCCGCGGACATCGGCACGCTGTCGCGCTGCAGCATCCAGCTGGCGATGTTGTGGAACAGCGGTGCTGCCGACTGGCCGCCCGAACCGTCGGCGCTGCGGGTCGGGGCGTCGAGCATGATCCCGATCACGTAGCGGGGATCGTCGGCAGGCGCGATGCCGGCGAACGTGATCCAGTAGTTCGAGTTCGAGTAGCACTTGCACTCGGGATCGACCTGCTGAGCTGTACCTGTCTTGCCGCTGATCTGGTATCCCTCGACCCCCGCGGCCACGCCGGTACCGCGCTGGTTCCCGGTGTCGTCCTGGGTGACGGATCGGAACATGTTGCGGACGGTCTTCGCGGTGTCGGGACTGACCACGTACACCCCGTCGGGCTGCTGGGTCTCGGTTCGCTGACCGTTGGCGTCCACTGTCGCTTCGACGATCCGCGGCGGGATGCGAACCCCGTCGTTGGCGATGGCCTGATACATCCCGGTCATCTGCAACAACGTCATGGACAGGCCCTGACCGATGGGGAGGTTGGCGAACGTTCCACCCGACCACTGATCACGGCTCGGAACATTTCCCGCGCTCTCGCCGGGCAGACCGACGTCGCTGCGTTGGCCGAGGCCGAACTTGGTGAGCATGTCCGCGTAGCGATCCTCACCGACGCGCTGCGCCAGCATGAGGGTGCCGACGTTGGAGGACTTACCGAACACCCCGGTCGTCGTGTACGGCACGACGCCGTGGTCCCATGCGTCCTTGACCGACACGCCGGACATGAAGATGCTGCCCGGTACCTGCAACACCTCGTCGGGTGTGGTGAGTCCGTACTCGATGGCTGCGGCCGCGGTGATGATCTTGTTCACCGAACCGGGCTCGAACGGCGTGGTGACGGGCAGATTGCCCATTTCCTTGGTGCGCTCGTTGTTGCCGACTCCGATACCGGGGTTGAAGGTGTTGTCGTTCGACATGGCGAGCACCTCGCCGGTGTGCGAATCCTGAACGTACGCCGAGGCGTTCTTCGCTCCCGACAGGTCCTTCGCCAACTGCACCTGCTGTTGCACGTAGTACTGCAGATCTGCGTCGATGGTCAGTTCGACACTCGAACCGTTGACCGCCGGCTGCTTGTCCCGCCAGCTTCCTGGAATGACGGCACCGTCGGATCCGCGGTCGTAGGTCTGCGAACCGTCGGTTCCGGCCAGAGTCGCGTCGAGCGAATCCTCCAGACCGAGCAGACCGTGTCCGTCCCATCCGGTGGCACCGACGATGTTCCCGGCCAGCGATCCGCCCGGGTACTCACGGATGTCCTGACGCTCGAGTCCGACCTGCTTGAAATCCTTGCTGATCTTCGACGCCACGGTGGCGTCCACACCGCGGGCGAGGTAGGTGAATTCGTCGTTGCTCTTCAGCTTCGCGAGCAGGTCCTTCTCGCTGATCACATCGCCGAGATCGCTGTGGATGCGGGCCGCGATGTCCTCGAGGTACTGCTCGGTCTCCGGCTCGGTGGGGTCCTTCGCCCTCGCCTCGTCGAGTTCCTTGCGAACCCGAACCGGTTGGAACGTCAGCGCTTTGGCCTCCATCGTGAAGGCGATCGGATTGCCGTTGCGGTCCAGGATGGATCCACGCATCGCCGGATCGACGAGAGTTGTGGTGCGTTGCGACGCCGACTCGGCCGACAACCTCGGCGCATCGAATCCCTGAATCCACAGCAACTGTGCCGCCGCGACGGCGAGCGCCACATACATCAGAACGCGACCGGTGCCGTGACGGAACCGAAAGGTGGACGAGTCGAGACGCTTTCGGCTCGGGGGCCGACGGCGTGGAGCAGGCGACGGCCTGGTCACTGCCCGCCACCCGATGCTTCGCCGGTGGACTCGGGGGCTTCGACCGCAGGTGTTTCGAGCGAGGGGATGCTCATGGGAACCAATTGTTCAGCAAGCGCGGTGTTTCCAGCTCCATTGCTTGTACTCGGCGTGGCGGCGCGGGTGTCGATCGTGCCCGAGGTTCGGTTGGGCTGAGACGCGCTTCGCGGCGTCTGCTGCTGCGATGACTGCGTGCTCGGATTCGCGACGGTGCCCTCGCCCGCGGCCGCGGCCGGTACCGGATCGAGCGGCGCCACCGGCGCACCGTCGGCCGGAGCCGGAGTACCGACGACCTGGACACCGCCGTCCGGCGCGACGATCAGACGCGCGGAGTTCTTCGCCGGGACCATCCCGAGCTCGGCGGCCTTGCGCGCCAACTCCGGAGCCGATTCCGCCAACTCCACATCACGCTGCAACGACGCCCGCTCCTGAGCGAGTTCGGCGTTGACAGCCTTGGCGGCGCTGAGATCGTAGGAGTCTCCTGCGGACCGAGTGGTCAGGAGCAACGTCAGACCGAGACCGATGGCGAGCAGGCCGATGATCAAGGCGACGAACGGAATTCGCGCGGCGATAGCGCTTCCGTTCAGCGAAGGCCGCGCACCGGCCCCGGAACGACGCGCAGAATCCGAGGTGTGGATCGACGCACGCTGCTGCCTGCGCTCGTATGCGCGAAGTGCAGCGCCGGATCGTCCACCACCCTTGCTCGTACGCTCGGGTCGCGAGAGTGGAGCCTGCGGAGCGACCCTGTTCCTCGGTGCTGGAACCCGATTGCGTTGTGTTCCAACGGTTGTGCCTGGAACCGTCATTCCGCTCTCCTTGCAATCCGTTCGGCGGCGCGCAATCTCACCGGAGCCGAACGTGGGTTGTCGTCTATTTCTGAATCCGAGGCACGCTCGGCACCTCTGGTCAGGAGCCGGAACTCCGGACCCATTCCTGGAAGCTCGACCGGCAGCCCCTCGGGACTGCGGGACTTGATCCGAGGTGCCAACTCCTGCTTGACAACTCGGTCTTCGAGCGATTGATACGACATGACGACGACCCGGCCGCCGACAGCCAATGCGTCGAGCCCGGCAGGTACCGCCGCCTTCAACGAATCCAGTTCACCGTTGACCTCGATGCGAAGTGCCTGGAAGGTGCGCTTGGCAGGGTGTCCGCCGGTGCGCCGGGTCGCGGCCGGAATTGCGGCATAGAGCAATTCGACCAACGGGCCACTCGTGGTGAACGGCGTGTGCTCTCGGCGTCGCAGTACAGCGGAAGCGATCTTGCCGGCGAACCGTTCCTCGCCGTACGTGCTGAGGACCCGTGCGATGTCGCCGTGCGAGTACGTATTGAGGACGTCTGCGGCGGTGATTCCCACGGTCGGATTCATTCGCATGTCCAGCGGGGCGTCCACGGAGTAGGCGAATCCGCGATCGGACTCGTCCAACTGCATGGACGACACTCCGAGATCGAACAGAATCGCATGAACGGACCCGACAGCAGGCAGACCGGCCTCGTCGAGCGCTTCGGCGATGCCGTCGTAGGTCGTGTGCACCAACGTAATTCGATCGGCAAAGGGAGCCAAACGGGCTCCGGCCAGCTCGAGCGCATCGGGATCCCGGTCGAGTCCGATGAGGTGCAGGTGCGGGTAGGTCCGCAGGAAATGCTCGGCGTGACCACCGAGGCCGAGTGTTGCGTCGATCATGACGCGAGTACCGCCGGTGGAGCCGAGTGCGGGTCCGAGCAGTTCGTCGGCTCGTTCGAGTCGAACCGGAACGTGGAGCGGGCCTGCGGATCGACGGTCGGGTCGGTCGGCGGACGACTCGATGTCGTCCGGTCCGGTGCCCTCCGTCATGGTTCCTCCCGGTCGCGCGTACGTACTTCTCGCCCGGGTCCGGGCCGTGCGGGTCGCCCACCGAAGCCGACGCGAATGCATCGAGGTCCCTGTCCGATAGGGAACCTGGCGTTGGGGAAGAACGTCAGGGTCCTGATCTGCGAAACCTGGCGTTGGGGAAGAACGTCAGGGTTCTGATCGGGCAGAGGCCTCGCTGCACTCGCAGGCGACCTGGTTCGGGCTACAAGATCCCTCCGAGGGACTCGTCGAAAGCGTCGGAGAAATCCTGTTCGTTCTCGGCGGAGTAGCGCGCCCACGCTTCGTCGTTCCAGATCTCGATGAAGTCCATCGAACCGATCACCACGCAGTTTCGTTCGAGCCCCGCGTACCGGCGATGCTCGGGACTGATGGTGATTCGACCCTGTCCGTCCGGCCGCTGTTCGTCGGTTCCCGAGAAGAACTGGCGAACGTAAGCACGGGCTTTGGGGTTGGCACGAGAAGCCGCCGTCAATTTCCGAGAGCGCTCCGCGAAGTCGGCCGCGGTGTAGACAGCGAGGCTGAAATCCTGCCCCTTGCTCACCATGACCCCTCCTGCAAGCGCGTCCCGAAACTTGGCCGGCAACGTGAGTCGACCCTTGTCGTCGAGCTTCGGCGTGTAGGTACCGAGAAACACTCGCCACCTCCAGCCTCGACTCTCCGCTGCGGACCACTTTACCCCACTCTCCCCCACTTCGAACCATCCGCCGCCGGAAAACTTTGGCCAAAGTGACATTCATGCAGCTCAGCGTGCACAAGATCGGCTGCTTCGGCAGCGATGCCGCGGGTGATATCGCCGGTTCGATTCGGGAGCGACGGCCCTTGGGTCCACCACTGCAGCCGTCTGAGCAGCACCTCGACGTCGGGTGTGGCGGTTGGACGCAGATCTCAGCCCTTCAGTGGGGCCTTGGTGGGGAGAAGTGGGGAATGTGGGTGAAAGTGGGGAGTGTCGGGGAGGGATCCCAGAACTCCCGTGCACGGGAGTGTTCGAGCCGGCCCTCGACGCGGAGCGGAGGGCTGCAGGCAATTCTGCGGCGTCTGTTCGCGGGCAGAAAACGACAACAGCACCTCACCCGAGGGTGAGATGCTGTTCTACGTCGACGCGTGAAGTTGTCGAGACGAGCCGGTTCGATGTAACCCGGTCGATTCAGTCCTGCTCGAACCTCTTACGGAACCGATCTTCCATGCGAGAGGTGAAGCTGCCGCCCTTGCGACCACCCTTCGATTTCTGTCCGGTAGAACGCCCGGAGGTCTCGGCAGCATCGTTGGCTGTGCTGCCTTCGTCCTGCGACGCTGCGGCTCCCTTGCTGGAACCGCCGAACAGGAACAGTGCCCCGGCACCGAACATCAACAAAAAGCCGATGAGACTGACGACGAGAAAAGCCAAACTGTTCGTCGACAATGCAACACCGGCGACGAGCAACACGAGTCCCACTACGAACAGCGCGGCAGCCTGAAAGCGCCTCCTGCTCGACGCCGCGCGTACGCGACCGCCCCTCACATGAGACGCGAATTTGGGATCCTCGGCGTAGAGAGCGCTCTCGATCTGATCGAGCATGCGCTGCTCGTGCTCGGAGAGTGGCACGGTACCTCCCCCTGCACAGATATTGAAGGTCGTTTCGGTTACGAAACGACGGGAAGCTGACCTTGGCGGCTACCTGTTGTCGATGATACGAGCTGAATCGGCCGCTTACCACCTACTCGGTCGATGTGTTCCTGAGAAACACCGAAGTTTTCGAGACGCACGTGCCGAAAACTCCGTGCGAACACCGCATGACGTGGCGATTGTCGGCTGACGTCCAGCTGTGTGAGCTACGCCGACAAGGGTGCGGTCATCGGGTCGACGGACGCGAAACGCCCCTGCCCGCCGAGTCGATCCTCGACGGAGTTCAGAAAACGACCGACGTGCCGCTGGAAATCGTCGGCATCGAGATCGTCGATCGTGCTCGACGCACCGGCCTCGACTGCAGCCCGGGTGGCCGAGAAGGACGCGAAGTAGTCGGCCCAGACTGCGAGTTCCGGTGCCGCCTTCGCCATCAACACCCACGCGCTGCGTGAACGAGGACGCGCTCCGATCGAGTTCGGCAACGACGCGAGTACCGCTGCCGCGCCTTTCAGTGCGGCGGCGTAGCTGCCGAGAAATCGATCTCCGGCATTGCTCTCCCCGATGGACTCGGACAGCAGAGCATCCGCTCGACCCAACAGAACCTGAGCCTGACGCGACACCGGCGACCGCACTCCGGCATCGAATGCCTTCGTGATCGTCATACTCGAACACCTCCAGTTCGAATCTCCGGCGCGCACCTGGCGCGGCCGGAACCGTGGCGAAGCCTTACAGTCGAACTCCGGAGAATCCGACTCGAGGATCCGAGCCGGAACCACCGGCGCACTCGGCCCCGATTGTCGAACACCCGTTCGACACATTCAATATAGCTGTGCCCACCGACAAGTTTCCGAAGAAAGGTTGAGAACAGTCGTCACCGATGCGCAGACAACGCCGTACCTGGTCGATCTGACGCCCCCGGAATTCCGCCAGCGGCTGTTCGAGGCACTGTCCATCTACGTCGAGGCCATGGGCTATCCGCGTGGAACCGAACAGAGCAGAGCACCGATGTGGAGCGAACATCTGCACCGGCCGGGCTGGCGAGCAGTCGGTGCACTGCTCCCGAACACCGACCCGACACAACCCGATTCCCTGGTCGCCGTGGCATACGGCTACGACGGTGCCGCGCACCAGTGGTGGCATCAACAGGTTCGCGACGGTTTGCGACGCACGGGGCATTCCCCACAGAACGTCGAGGCCACGCTCGACGACTACTTCGAGCTCACCGAGTTGCACGTCCTGCCGAGCGCTCAGGGGCACGGCCTCGGCGGACGGCTGTGCAGCCGTCTGCTCGACGGCGTTTCCGCGCAGAACGTGATGTTGTCCACACCCGAGGTATCGGAGGAGGACAATCGAGCCTGGCGGCTGTACCGGCGGCTCGGCTTCGCGGACGTACTACGCGACTTCACGTTCGCCGGTGACCGACGCCCCTTCGCAGTCCTGGCCCGCCGGTTGCCTCTCGACGGGCCAGTAGCCTGAGGGTGTGATCGATGCTGTGGTGGTGGGCTCCGGCCACAATGCCCTGACCTCTGCCTGTTACCTGACCGACGCCGGCATGTCGGTCGAGGTTCTCGAGCGCGACTCCGTTGCCGGTGGCGCGGTGTCGACGGTGGAACGCTTTCCCGGCCACCGTGTGGACCGTGGTTCGTCGGCGCACATCATGATTCGTCACACCGGCATCATCGAGGAGCTCGGACTCGCCGACTTCGGTCTGCGCTACATCGACTGCGATCCCTGGGCGTTCGCGCCTGGGGCCGTCGGCACCGACGAACGCGGCATCGTCTTCCACCGCGATCTCGACCGAACCTGCGACTCCATCGCCGCTGCCTGCGGCACAGCCGACGCACGCGCCTACCGCACCTTCGTCTCCGTCTGGGGTCCCCGCAGCGAACGCACCATGCGTGCGTTCGGCGGACCACCAACCGGGGCGAAACTGCTCCGATCCTTCTGGGGCCTCGGCGCGCCCGACGGCGGCAGCATGCTCTCGCGGGAATTCCTGGCCACCGGCGATTCCCTGCTGGACGAGATGTTCTCGAGCGAACGACTCAAGGCCGCACTCGCGTGGTTCGGCGCACAGTCGGGTCCGCCGATGTCCGAGCCGGGTACCGCACCGATGGTCGGCTTCGCTGCCCTCATGCACACCCTTCCGCCGGGCCGCGCCGTCGGCGGTAGCGGCGCGCTGACCGAGGCGATGATCGCTCGGCTACAGCGCGACGGCGCCGAACTGACGCTCGGCGACGCCGTGACCTCGCTCGTACGCCGCCCACACGGCTGGACCACCAGGACCGCGTCGGGACGGGAGATCGACAGCCGCATCGTCGTGGCCGGTTGCCACATCGTGACCACCCTCGACCTGCTGGCAGCCGGCGGCCACGACTCGGCGCAGCTCGCGCGGTGGCGCAGCACCATTCGGGTGGGGCCCGGGATCGGTGCCGCGGTCAGACTGGCCACCGACGCCCTTCCGACGTTCCCGAGCGCGGACCGGATCGAGGACGGCACCCACGGTCTGGCGCTGCTGGTACGCGACCGCAGCCAACTGCGGTTGGCACACGGGCACGCGCTGGCAGGCGATCTGCCGCCCACCCCGGCTGTGCTGGGGATGTCCTTCAGCGCGCTCGATCCCACCATCGCGCCGCCGGGACAGCACCAGATCTCTCTGTGGTCGCAGTGGCATCCCCACACCCTCGCCGACGGCAGACAGTGGCGATCGGATGTTCCCGGCGAGCGCTCGTTGGCCGAGTTCGAGGCGGATCGGATCGTGGCCGAACTGGACCGATACGCACCCGGTTTCGCAGGATCGGTGCTGGATCGGTTCGTTCAGTCGCCACCCGACATCGAGCGGGAGCTCGGTCTGGTCGGAGGCAACATCATGCATCTGGACATGTCGCTGGACCAGATGATGATGTGGCGACCGCATCCTCAACTGGCCGGACATCGGGTCCCCGGTGCAGACGGGCTCTATCTCACCGGCGCATCGACCCATCCCGGCGGAGGGGTCACAGCGGCCAGTGGTCGTTCGGCGGCGCGGATCGCGATCGCCGACGCCCGCGCCGCCCGCCGTCGCACGTTCTTCGGAAGGAAACGGCTATGAAGGTTGCGCCGATCGTCGTGGCTGCCGCTGCCGTGGGCTGCCAGATCCTCTACCCCTTGGTGTCGGGATCGACCAGAGACGTGGTGACGGTGGCGGTGGTGGCCCTGCTCGCGCTCGCGTCGATCCTGCACGCGGCACTCAATCGCGGCATCGTATGGGCCACCATTCTCGTCGTCGTGACCGCAGGTACCGGGTTCGCGTCCGAACTCGTCGGCACGGCCACCGGCATCCCGTTCGGCGAATACTTCTACGCGCAGAATCGCTTGGGCCCGAGCCTGTTCGAGGTGCCTGTCGTGGTTCCCCTGGCGTGGACGGCCGGGTTCTATCCGATCTGGTGTGCCGTGACCTTCGTCGTTCGCCGTCTCGATACGACGCAGGTACGCGCCACCGCACTCCGAATCGTGGCGGTCGCGGTGGGGATGGTCGGTTGGGACCTGTATCTCGATCCGCAGATGGTCACCGACGGACAGTGGACCTGGACTGCCGGTTCCGCCGGGCTGCCCGGGGTGCCGTCGATTCCGCTCACCAACTACCTCGGCTGGCTGGTGGTGGCCACCCTGATGGCCGCGGTGATGGAATCGATCGACCGCGCCGTCGGTCGCCCACAGCCATCCGACGACGCGGTGCCCATCGGGTTGTTCCTGTGGACGTGGCTGGGGTCGGCGCTCGCGCACGCGGTGTTCCTCGACGGTCCGGAACTCCGATACTCGGCGGTGTACGGGTTCGTCGTCATGGGCCTCGTCGGCATCCCCCTGGTGTGGATTGCCCGTCGCGACCGACCACTCGGGGCCGGACCGCGTGCGGCCGTCGATCGCTCCGGTACCGACACGCCTCGCTGACAACCCCTGCCGACTGACATCACCTCGATGTCCTGGCACGATGTCGCTGTGCAGTCGACATCGCGAACATCTCATCGAACCCACCGCCGCCGCGTTCTCTCGGTGGTCGCGCTGGCGCTGCTGGTCGCGCCGATGCTGGCCGGTTGCCTGCGTGTGCAGGTCACGATGGGCGTGTCGGCGAACGACCGCGTCGCGGGTCAGATCGTGGCTGCCAGCGTGCCGACATCGGACTCCGACACCGGCCCGGAACTGGTGGTGCCCTCCTCGATCGAGGACAAGGTTCGCGTCGAGCCGTACAACCAGGACGGATACGTCGGGTCGCAGGCCATCTTCGACGATCTGTCGTTCGGCGACGTGCAGACCCTCGGCTCGATCTTCCAGAACGCGGCCGGATCGTTCCAGCTGACGCTGCAGCGCTCGGGTGACACCGTCACTCTGGCAGGCAACGCCGATCTTTCCTCCGTTCCGGTGCAGGGCTCGGACGTACAGTTCACCATCGCGTTCCCGGCCCGCATCGGCACCACCAACGGCACCCGCGAGAGCGACAACTCGATCTCGTGGAAGTTGCCTGCGGGCGAGGTCACCTCGCTGCGCGCCGAGGTCAACTATCCCGATCCCAACACCCGCAGCTTCGCCGGCTGGGCCGGCATCGTGGGCGGCGTGACCGTCGGCGTCGCGGCCATCGTCGGGGCCATGGCATGGGTGTCGCGCAACCCACCGCTGCGGGGCCGCGGGTCGCGCAACACCGACTCCGGAAGCTCCACCGACAGAACGTCTGTGTGAGAGCCCGCCTGCTCGCGCGCACGACGGCGACGGCAAGCGTCCTCGCGACAGCGTCGGCCGCGGTCTCCGTGTTCAACTCTCGGTTCATGCCGAGCCTGCGCTCCCCGGACCACGACGTCACCGAGCGCGTCGTCGTCTGCATTCCCGCCCGCAACGAGGTTGCGACGCTGCCTGCGCTGATCGGCGACCTCACGCGGCAACGATCGTGCACAAACCTGCGCGTGATCGTCCTCGACGACGATTCGACCGACGGAACGGCGTCCGCTGCCCGTGCGGCTGCGGACGGTGACCCGAGGATTCGCGTCGTGACCTCCGGTGTCGCTCCCCCGGCCGGCTGGACCGGCAAGGCCGCAGCGTGCGCCGAGCTCGCCAGACTGGCCGACGAGGACGACCCGATGACGTCGCTGATCGTGTTCGTCGATGCCGATGTGCGACTCGAACCGGAGGCGGTGGCGGCAGCGGCCCGGGTACTGCGACGGCGCGGCGCCTCCCTGCTGTGCCCGTGGCCGGAGCAACTTGCCGAGAGCACCGTCGAGCGACTCGTCCAGCCGCTGCTCGCCTGGTCGTGGATGTCCACGCTTCCGGTACCTCTGGGCAACGCCACTCTCGCACCGTCGATGGCGGTCGCCTGCGGGCAGTTCATGGCCTTCGACGCCGCCGCCTATCGCGCCATCGGGGGCCACAGCTGCGTGGCGGCGAGCGCAACCGAGGACCTGGATCTGGCACGCGCTCTGCGTCGACGGGGATTCTCGACGGCGGTGGCGTCGGGTGCGGGGTTCGTCCGATGCCGGATGTACCGATCGGCCGCGGAGTTGCGGTCCGGCTACAGCCGGTGGTTGTGGAGCGAGTTCGGTGGACCGGCCGGTTCGGCTGCGGCGGCCCTGGCACTGACGGCAGTGTACGTACTGCCCCCGATCACCGCGCTCACGTCCTCGGGTGTCACACGTCGCCTCGGCCTCGCCGGGTATCTCGCGGGAACGGTGTCTCGGATGTCCACCCGGCGCAGCGAGGTGGGATCGCGGTTCGGGGTGGTCGACGCAGTCGATGCTGCGCTGCACCCGGTGTCGATTCTCGCGTTCGTCGGCCTCGTCGCGGAATCCCACGTGCGCAGGCGTCGTGGCTCGCTGTCGTGGAAGTCGCGCCCGATGCCGCGCCGCGAGCCCTGACCCGTCTCACACTCGTGCGGCCGCGAGCCCCAGATTGCTCAATACCTCACGCGTCGCGCGCGCGAAGTTCAGGGTGATGAAGTGCAATCCGGGCGCGCCCTCGGAGATCAGGCGCTCACCGATGTTCGTGGCGAGTTCGATGCCCACCTCTCGGACGGCGGCGCGGTCCTCTTCGGGACCGGATCCTGCTGCGCGAGTGAACTTCTCGTCCAGGTGCGACGGAAGCGTTGTGCCCGAGAGCTCGAGCATCCGGCGAACCGAACGAAGTGAGGTGATGGGCATGATCTCGGGAATGATCGGCTTGGCACCCTGCTCGGCGTCGAACGCACTCACGCGGTCCCGCAGGCGCAGGTAGTCGTCCACATCGAAGAACATCTGAGTGATCGAGTACTCGGCACCCGCCCGCAACTTGCCGACCAGGCACCGGGTGTCCTGCTCGAGGTCGGCGGCGCGGTGGTGACCTTCGGGGAACGACGCCACGCCGACGTGGAAGTCGCCGAGATCACGTACCAACCGGACCAGCTCCTCGGCGTACTCGACTCCGTCCGGATGCTTCTCCCAGTCGCCCAGTGGATCTCCGGGGGGATCTCCTCGCAGTACGAGAATGTTGGTGATGCCGCGGTCCGCGTACGACCCGACCATCGATCGCAGTTCGTCCACACTGTGCGAGACGGCAGTGAGATGCGCCACAGGGAGGAGGGTGGTCTCCTCGGCGATCTGCCCGGTGACGCGCACCGTTCGATCGCGGGTCGAGCCGCCTGCGCCGTAGGTCATCGACACGAATGCGGGCTGAAGTTGTTCGAACTCACGAACCGCTCGCCACAGCCTGGCTTCGGCCTCCGCGTCTCGTGGAGGCGAGAACTCCACCGAGAACGGGATCCTGGCCTCGGGTTCTGTCCGTAGCCGGTCGACGATGGACGGTGTTCTCGTCACGAATCCTCGACTCGACCGCCCCCTGACGGATTCTTCGCTCACCCGAAGATCATAGGTTGCGCCCCACCGACGCCCGTGAGGCCTCCCGGACGAGAGATGTTCGCTGCACGTCGGCCCAGGGTGTGCGCGGCTATTACTGTGGGAACCGGAATCCACGCAATTCACAGCAACCTTGGAGGATCGTCCTGTCCGGAGACTTTTCTTCACCCGTAGCCGACGCCCCCGTCGCCGCGAACGACCCGAAGGCGATGCGTTCGGCAGTCGACGCGACTCTCGCCGAGTTCTTCGCCTCGCGCCGAGGTGTCGTGGACACCGTCGGCGGCGGCTACCCCGATGCCGTGGCCGATCTCGAGGCGTTCGTGCTTCGCGGCGGCAAACGCATGCGCCCCGCGTTCGCCTGGACTGCGTGGCTCGGTGCAGGCGGAGAATCCACCGGTGCCCGCGCCGAGGCAGTGCTGCGGGCGTGTTCGGCGCTCGAACTGATCCAGGCCTGCGCTCTGATCCACGACGACATCATCGACTCGTCCAGCACGCGACGCGGTTTCCCGACCGTGCACGTCGGCTTCGCCCAACGGCACCGGGACGCGGGCTGGACCGGCTGTGCGGACCATTTCGGTGAATCGGCAGCGATACTCGTCGGCGATCTCGCTCTGTGCTGGGCCGACGATCTACTGCGCGAGTCGGGTATCGACGCCGATGCCGCGCGGCGAGTCCAGCCGGTGTGGTCGGCGATGCGCACGGAGGTTCTCGGCGGTCAGTTGCTCGACATCGAAGCCGAGGCAGGCACCGACGAGAGCGTTGCGGCGGCAATGCGCGTCAACCGCTACAAGACCGCCGCGTACACAGTCGAGCGGCCGCTTCATCTCGGGGCAGTCCTCGCCGATGCCGACGAGAACCTGATCTCGGCCTACCGCAACTTCGGTGCGGACATCGGAATCGCGTTCCAGCTGCGCGACGACCTCCTCGGAGTGTTCGGCGATCCCGAGGTGACCGGCAAACCGTCCGGCGACGACATCACCGAGGGCAAACGCACCGTCCTGATCGCGCTGGCACTGCAGAAGGCGGACGAGACGAGGCCGGATCACGCAGCCACGATCAGGGCCAGCCTCGGGACCGAACTCGACGCCGACGAAGTGGCCGACATCCGGTCCATTCTCGTCGAACTCGGCGCAGTGGACGCGGTCGAGAAACAGATCGACGACCTCGGGACCCGGGCCGTCGCAGCCCTCGACAACAGTTCGATCGAACCGGTCGCTGCCGCGCACCTGCGCGCCATGGCAACCGCCGCCATCCAACGGCAGTACTGAAAGAGAGCGCCATGTCTTCGTTCCGCACGGTCTCCGGCACCACCGACTCCGTCGTCGTCGTGGGAGCCGGATTGTCAGGCCTCGCCGCCGGTCTGCACCTACTGGGAGCGGGCAGAAAAGTCACGCTCGTCGAGCGTCACGAGACCGTGGGCGGCCGCGTCGGGGTGTACCCGGTGTCGGACACCGACGGATCGCACCTCTACGACATCGACAACGGTGCAAGCGTGTTGACGATGCCGAACCTGGTGCTCGAGGCACTCGCCGCCGTGGGCGCCGACTTCGAATCGACCACGCCGCCGATTCGGCTGACGGCCCTGTCGCCGTCCTATCACACGCGCTACGCCGACGGCACGTCCATCGACGTCTACTCCGATCCCGAGGCCATGGCGGCCGAGGTGGAACGCACCTGCGGCCCCGCCGAGGCGCAGGGATACCGCGAACTGCGACGCTGGCTCGCCGACATCTTCGACGCCGAGTTCGACCGCTTCATCGACTCGAACTTCGATTCACCGCTCGATCTCGTGGGATCGAAAGCTGCGATCTCCGACACCGCGACACTCACGAAACTGGGCGGCTTCGGTCGCCTCGGGCCCCGCGTCGACAAGTTCCTGAAGGACACCCGCCTACGCCGCGTCTTCACGTTCCAGGCGCTCTACGCAGGCATGGCACCCCAGAAGGCCCTGGCGGTCTACGGAGCCATCGCGCACATGGACACCTCCCTCGGAGTGTTCTTCCCCGAGGGAGGGATGGCGGCCATCGCCAAGGCCATGGCCGACGCGTTCGTCACCGCAGGCGGCACGCTCGAACTCGGCACCGAGATCGTCGACATCACCGTCGACCGGGGTCGGGCCGACTCCGTGATCACCGCAGCCGGTGGTCGAATCGCCTGCGACGCACTCGTTCTCACCGCAGACCTGCCCGTCGTCGATCGACTCCTCGACAGGGCGTCGGTGTCGAAGAAGGGCCGACGGAACGGATACGGCGTGGTCTCACCGTCGGCGGTCGTCGCGCACGGAACCGTTCCCGTCGAGCTGACGGAGACGTGGCCCGCCCGCGCTCACCACACCATCGACTTCGGCGACGAATGGGCCGAGACCTTCCGCCGCATCACCGCGCGATCGGGCAAGGGATCGTTGATGGCCGATCCGTCCCTGCTGATCACCCGACCGTCGGTGAGCGATCCCGATCTCGAAGTGGTGCGCGGCGGAGTACGCAGCGAACCGGTGTCGATCCTCGCACCGTGCCCCAATCTCGACAGCGCTCCACTGCCGTGGGGCGAGCTGGCGCAGCCGTATCTGAACGAGATCCTGACGACTCTGGAGGCTCGCGGATACAAGGGTCTGCTCGACGGATTCACGCTCGACCACATCGACACACCCGAGACCTGGGCGCAGAAGGGCATGATCGAGGGTTCTCCGTTCTCGTCCGCCCACGTGTTCAGGCAGACCGGACCGTTCCGACGCAAGAACATGGTCGCCGGGCTCGACAACGTGGTTCTCGCCGGCTCGGGCACGACTCCTGGAGTGGGCGTCCCCACGGTTCTGGTGTCGGGAAAGCTCGCCGCGCAGCGGGTGACAGGGCGCACGGGCCGGTAGGTTCGTTCGATTCACTGCGTCGACCAACTAAGCTGAGCGCGATCGTTTGCCGGTCGCGCTCATTGCTGCGACCATGATCGTTCGGTGATCGGCGAGAACCATCGGCCGACGTACACATCTCGACCCACAACTCGTTGCAGAGGAGGAGCAGGCGGCAATGTCTTCGATCTCGTCGCACTCCACCTCCGAGGATCGATCGTCGGACGGCGGCACCCCACCCTCGGCTGCGCGACGACCGTCCAGACTGACCGCAACCGGCAATTTCCTGCGCAGTCCCGAGGGCAAGGCAGCGATACTCGGTGTGGTCGGTGCCGTCTGCATCGTGTTCGGCGGGTTCGGCGCGGGCAGTGTGCGCCGACGCGATCCGTTGCTCGAGGAGATGCACCTGTCGTGGCTGCGATTCGGTCACGGATTCGTACTCTCCACCATCATCGTCTGGGTCGGCGTACTGCTGATGATCACCGCGTGGGTTCGGCTCGGGCGCGCAACCCTGCACGGCCGCACCACGGTGGGCGAACTGCGCTGGATCGTCCCGGCATGGACCGCTCCGCTACTGCTGTCGGTGCCGATGTTCAGCCGCGATGCGTACTCCTACCTGGCCCAGGGCGCTCTGCTCCGCGACGGATTCGACCCGTATGCCGTTGGCCCCGTTGCCAATCCAGGAGTTCTGCTGGACAACGTCAGCAACGTCTGGACCACCACCACCGCCCCGTACGGCCCGCTGTTCCTGCTGCTCGGTCGCGGAATCACCAGCCTGACCGGCGACAACGTCATCGCCGGGACCATGCTGCTGCGCCTGACGATGCTGCCCGGCCTGGCACTGATGATGTGGGCGGTTCCGCGGCTGGCGAAACACCTCGGCGGCCGCGCGACCACCGCGGTGTGGCTCGCCGTCCTCAACCCTCTCGTCCTGATCCACCTGATCGG
Source organism: Rhodococcus sp. 14-1411-2a (assembly GCF_002259485.1). Classification (GTDB taxonomy): domain Bacteria; phylum Actinomycetota; class Actinomycetes; order Mycobacteriales; family Mycobacteriaceae; genus Rhodococcoides. The sequence goes on along the minus strand of NZ_NPGA01000019.1, from coordinate 367,933 downwards.
CGGAGTGCACAACGAGTTGCTCATGGTGGGCCTGATGACCGCAGGGATCGTGCTGACGCTCGAACACCGACACGTGGGCGGCATCGCACTGGTCGCGATCGCGGTGGCGATCAAGGCCACAGCAGGCCTGGCGCTGCCCTTCCTGGTGTGGATCTGGATGCTCCATCTGCGGGAGAAGGCGCGGGCCGAGGGGCGAACCCCGATGCCGCCCGCCCTGGCGTTCGTCAAGACCGCGGGCATCGGAGCCGCCGTCTTCGTTGCTGTGTTCGCCGTGGCGTCGGTGATCGCCGGAGTCGGAATCGGTTGGCTGACCGCGCTTTCCGGATCGGCCAAGATCATCAACTGGCTCTCGCTTCCCACGATCCTGGCTCACCTGGTGACCGTCAGCACGTCGTGGTTCCTCGATCTACGCCTCGGACCCGTTCTCGACGTCACCCGCCTGCTGTGCGCCATCGCGCTGGTCGTCGTGCTAGCGGTCGCCTGGTGGTTGGGCCGCAGATCCGAACGCGACGCGGTCAAGGGCATTCTGATCGCCCTGGTCGCCACCGTCGTCCTCTCCCCCGCGGCCCTGCCCTGGTACTACTCGTGGCCACTGGCTGTCGCCGCAGGCTTCGCACTCTCGCGCACCACCCTGATGATCCTGACGGGTCTGTCGACGTGGCTCATGCTCGTCTTCCAACCCGACGGATCGATCGGCCTCTACACCCTCGGACACGTCGCACTGGCGGTCTTCGCCGCGGTCGTCGCAGCTCTGTCTCTGACGCGCGTCGATCCGCTGCGTCTACGATCGGACCGATCCAGGCAACACCGTGCCGTGCCGAACGCACCCAAGACCCCAGCAACGGAACCGACCGGAGACGAATCCACGTCATGAAGGCTCGCGTGATGAAAGAACTGGACGGGATCGATCCGGAGCTGCACGAGGCATACCGCATCTGTCGCGAACTCAACGCCCAGCACGGCAAGACGTATTTCCTCGCCACTCGCCTGCTCCCCACCGACAAGCGCGCAGGCGTGCATGCGTTGTACGGGTTCGCCCGGATGGTCGACGACATCGTGGACCTCGAGGGCACCGACATCTCCGTGGGATCTGACGAACTCAATGCCAGACGCATCGTCGAACTCGACGTGATCGAGTCCCGGGTGCGCGACGCCTTGGCCGGAAAACCGTTGTCCGAGAGCGTGTCCGATCGAGTGTTGAGCGCGTTGTGCGACACCGTGGGGCGCTACGACATTCCGCACGACTATTTCTACGCGTTCATGCACTCGATGCGGATGGACATTCCGGGGAGTCCGATGTTCGTCTCGCGCTACCGGACGATGGAGCAGCTGCGCGAGTACATGTACGGCTCCGCTGCGGTCATCGGACTGCAGATGTTGCCGATCCTGGGAACCGTCGTCGAGCGGTCGGAGGCCGAGCCTCCCGCCGCAGCCCTCGGCGAGGCGTTCCAGCTCACCAACTTCATCCGAGACATGGGTGAGGACCTCGATCGCGACCGCATCTACCTACCCACCGACGAACTCGCTGCGTTCGGTGTCGACGAAGAACTGCTCCGGTGGTGCCGCACCACGGGAAATGTCGACGCCAGGGTGACCAGGGCCCTCGCGCACCTGATCGCCGTCACCCGCTCGATCTACCGCACGTCCGACGCGGGTATCGAGATGCTGGATCCGCGAGTGCGACCGTCGATGCGCACGGCATCGATCCTGTACGGCCGCATACTCGCAGAGGTCGAGTCACAGGGCTACCGCGTGCTCTCGCAACGCGCGACGGTGCCGCAGTGGACCCGAGCTCGCATCGCGCTTCCGCAGTTCGCCGTCACCGGCTTCAAGCGCGCAACGATTCGCTAGAAGGCCATTGCCTGAGCTCGCCTGATCACTTCGCGCATCAGGTCGCCGTGCAGAGCAGCGACGGGTGCACCGGGCAAGCTCTCGTCCTCGGTGAACAGCCACCGCAGGATTTCCTCGTCCTCGTAACCGCCGTCGTGCAGCACGGCCAGCAGACCCGGCAGGCCCTTGACGATGGTGCCCTTGTCGGTGTCGAGGAACTGCTCGGGAACACCGGGCACACGCGAACGCTTCAGCGCCAGCAGCTGCCGATCTCGAATCAGCTGCTCGACGCGGGTCTTGGGAACGTCGAGAATCTTCGCGACGTCGGCGAACTGCAGCACGGACACCGACGGATCGAGCACATCGTCGGCATAGGGAATGGCACTCACGCAGGTAACGTTAACGGGTCCGGCATCCAGACATCAAAAGCGTGACAGTCGGCCCAGCAGGACGAACACACGAGCCACGATCGTCGGTCGGCATCTCCTGCACCGATACGATCGACTTCAGCATCCGGCGTCGAACGCCGGAAGACCAGTGGACGACGAGGGGAGGTTCGGTGATACCGGGTTCGATGCTCGATCGTCGATACCGAATAGACGCACCGATCGCGCGCGGCGGTATGTCGACGGTCTACCGCGGACTCGACACCAGGCTCGACCGCCCCGTGGCGGTGAAGATCATGGACCCGAAGTTCGCCGAGGACCCACAGTTCGTCCAGCGCTTCGAGTTCGAGGCACGGGCCGTGGCCAGGCTCAGTCACCCGGGCCTCGTCGCCGTCTACGACCACGGTCGAGACGGCGAACACGCCTTCCTCGTCATGGAACTCGTCGAGGGCGGAACTCTGCGTGAGCTGCTGCGCGAGCGTGGACCGATGCCTCCGCATGCTGCAGCGGCCGTCATCCGGCCGGTCCTCGACGCACTCGCCGTAGCCCACCGAGCCGGTCTGGTGCACCGCGACATCAAGCCCGAGAACATCCTGATCAGCGACGACGGTGACGTGAAGATCGCGGACTTCGGACTCGTCCGAGCCATAGCGGCCTCCACCGTGACGTCGAGCAGTGTGATTCTGGGCACCGCCGCGTACCTGTCTCCCGAGCAGGTCACCACCGGTTCCGCGTCCGCTAGCAGCGATGTCTACGGCGTCGGTGTCGTGTTGTTCGAGCTGCTGACCGGACGCACGCCGTTCACCGGCGACACCTCGCTGTCCATCGCCTACCAGCGCATCGACAACGACGTACCGCTCCCCTCCACCCTCATCGCAGGCGTCCCCCCGCAGTTCGACGAGGTGGTCCAGCGTGCCACCGTCCGCGCCCCGGAAAATCGGTACCGCAATGCCGACGACATGGCCCGGGCCCTGCGCGCGGCCGCGTCGGCGCTGGCGCTGCCCGAGTACCGAGTGCCGGCACCCAAGCGCTCGGCCGAGCACCTGAGCTCGGCCGCAGCCGGAGCACCGACAACGGTCGCGGGCAACCGTCCGCCGTCCGCTCGCACCCAGGTCGTGGACACTTCGCCGCCGCCACCTCCGCAACACGGGGTGCAGCACACCAGGGTGGTCACCTCGCCCACAGCGCGGGGCATCGACCACGGCCAGGACATCGCCGAGGTGCCGCCCGCCGGACCACCCCCGACCGGCAGGCGGCACTACGAGTTCCCCGATTTCGACGCCGACCGCCAGCGCTCGCGCCGAGCGATCGTCATCTGGCTCCTCGTCGTCGCCCTGCTCGCGGTGTTGGTCGGCTTCGGCGGATGGTGGATGGGCTCGGGTCGCTACACCGCAGTCCCGATGGTGGACGGGCTCGACACCACCGGTGCCACCAGTGCCGTGGAAGCCGCCGGTCTCGAAGCCGCGGTGCGCGGAACCTACTCCGACTCGGTGGACACCGACCTTCTCATCGGCACCGACCCCACCGGCGGATCGCGAATCGCCAAGGGCGACACGGTGTCTCTGTTGGTGTCACTGGGACGCCCCACCGTTCCCTCGATCGACACGAGCGCATCCGTCGACGACATGGAGCAGCAACTGCGAGACCGAACGTTCACGCCCGTCGACGGCGGCGAGGCCTTCAGCACGTCCGCTCCGATCGGCGGCGTCGCAGCCCTGGACCCGCCGCCCGGCACCGTACTGACCACGGGAAGCTCGGTCACGGTGCTGCGCAGCAAGGGGGCACCGCCGGTCGAGGTACCCGACGTACGCGGGCAGAGCGTCGACCAGGCCAGGACAACGCTGGAATCGGTGGGCATCACCGTCGGCGAGGTTCGGGAGACCTTCGACGAGGACACCGACGGCGGCAGGGCGATAGGGACGACGCCGGAGGCCGGGCAGACGGTGCGATCCGGGACCACCGCTGCGCTCGAGGTGTCCAACGCCGTCACCGTGCCGTCGCTGCTGGGTCGCTCGGTCGGCTCGGCCCGGACCGCTGTCGAGACGTTGGGCCTGACGATCGACGTCCGTCAGGTGGTGGACACCGACGGGTCGCTGATCATCACCCAGAGCCCCGGAGCCGGTTCTCGGGTGGAACCGGGCTCCGAGGTCATGGTCGTCTCGCTACCCTGATCAGTCGCGAAGCATCTCGGCGACCAGGAATGCCAGTTCGATGCTCTGCTGCGTGTTCAGACGCGGGTCGCAGGCGGTCTCGTACCGGCCGGCGAGGTCCAGGTCCGAGATGTCCTGGGCACCGCCGAGGCACTCGGTGACGTTGTCGCCGGTCAGTTCGACGTGAATTCCGCCCGGATGCGTTCCGAGGCCGTTGTGCACCTCGAAGAATCCCTGGACCTCGTCGACGATGCGGTCGAAGTGGCGCGTCTTGTAGCCGGTCGAGGCCTCGTGAGTGTTGCCGTGCATCGGATCGCACTGCCAGATGACCTGGTGGCCGGTGGCCTGAACCTTCTCGATGATGGCGGGCAGGATGTCGCGAACCTTGCCGTTGCCCATGCGTGAGATCAGCGTCAGACGTCCCGGCTTGTTGGTCGGGTCGAGGCGCTCGACGTACTCGACGGCCATCTCGGGCGTGGTCGTGGGCCCGATCTTGAGACCGATCGGGTTGGAGATCAGCTCGGCCAGCGCGATGTGCGCCCCGTCGAGCTGGCGGGTGCGGTCGCCGATCCACAGGAAGTGCGCGGACAGGTCGTACAGCTTGGGGTGATCGTCGGTGTTGTCCAGGCGCAGCATCGCACGCTCGTAGTCGAGAACGAGCGCTTCGTGGCTGGCGAAGATCTGCGCGGTGTGCAGGTTCGGGTCGGAGACGCCGCAGGCATCCATGAAGCGCAGGCCGCGATCGATCTCCCCCGCGAGCGCCTCGTAGCGCGCACCGGCGGGCGACTGGGCGACGAACTCGCGGTTCCAGTCGTGCACCTTGTGCAGATCCGCCATCCCTGCACCGGTGAGTGCGCGGACCAGGTTCATCGCCGCGCTGGCATTGGCGTACGCGCGCACCAGTCGTGACGGATCGTGGCCGCGGACGCTCTCGTCGGCGACGAGCGAGTTGATCATGTCGCCGCGGTAGGACTGCAGACCGAGCGCGTCGATGTTCGACGACCGCGGCTTGGCGTACTGACCGGCGATACGGGCGACCTTGACCACCGGCATGCTCGCGCCGTAGGTGAGCACCACAGCCATCTGCAGCAGCGTGCGGATGTTGCCCTTGATGTGCGGCTCGGTGTTGTCGACGAACGTCTCGGCGCAATCGCCACCCTGCAGCAGGAAGGCCTCGCCTCGGGCGACGGCCGCGAGCTTGTCCGACAACGCCTCCACCTCACCGGCGACGGTGATCGGTGGCACGCTCTCGAGCACCTTGCGCATGTCGGCAGCATGCTCGGGATCCCACTGCGGTTGCTGCGCAGCCGGCTTGGCCAACGCATCGTCCAATCGAGAGCGCAGCGTCGGCGACAACGGCGGCAGGTCGGGCAAGCGATCGATGGGTACGTCGACAGTCCAGTTCACGGCTACAGGATATTCGCACCGCCGAAGCCGCAGGACAACGGGTGTTCACCCGCGGTGCGAGTACTCCTCGATCGTCTGGAACTTCGCCAGATTGTGCCGCGCGTCGGCCAAGGCATCGTGAGCGTCGTCGGGCACCGACGGCAGCTCGGGACTGCCGCGATCCTCCCAGTGCTGGCGCAGCTCGCGGGTGAACCGCGGCAGCGAACGCGGCAACTCGGTCATCGAGCCCCACAGCTGGCAGAGCGCGACGTGGTCGTACGCCGCCACCCACGCCCACAGTTCGACCTCGGCACCGTAGTGCGGAACGAGAAATTCGAGCAGTTCGTCCCGGATTCGCGACCTGCTCATCCACAGCGGCGACGAGTACGGTGGCAGCTTGGGAAGCACGTTGCGTCGAACCCAGCGGCCGGCGCGCTCGGGGTCGAACTCGGAGGACACCGCATAGAACTCGCGACCGTCCTCCGACACCACACCGATCGACACCAACTCGATTGTGCGACCATCCTCGATGAACTCTGTGTCGTAGAAGTAGCGCACGCGGCTCACCCTAGCGCGTCCCCGACACGTCCCCCCACGTGCCGGTAGCCCCGATCCGAACAGCCCTGAAAGGCAACGCCAGTGACTCCGCCCGACACCAACCGTCCGGTCGCCGAAGCATCGGAGCCGGCGGCGCCGACGCGACGCCGGTGGCCGAGTTGGGCGGTGGCGTCGAGCAGGGTTCTCGTCCTGATCGGTGCTCTCGTCGGCGTGCTGTTCCATCTCAACGGCTTTCCGGGGTTGCGTGAGCTCGGCGAGCACTACCGACTCGATCTGGACGTGTATCGACTCGGCGGTCAGGTGTTCGCCGAGGGCGGGGATCTCTACGGTCAACTGCCGCCGATCGCGACCGGTACGACGCTGCCGTTCACCTATCCCCCGATCGCCGCGGCGATCTTCAGCCCGCTGTCGTCGGTGTCGCTGTACGCCGCCTCGATCGCGGTCACCGTGCTGTCCATGCTCCTGCTGCTGGTGACCGTCGTGGTGACCCTCACCTCGCTCGGACTGCGTCCTCGCACGCTCGTGTGGTGGTCTGCCGGAGCAGTCTTCGCCGTGGCCGTGCTGCTTCTCGAGCCGGTCACCTCGACGCTGAACTACGGGCAGATCAACATCGTGCTGATGGCGTTCGTTGCACTGGACTGCCTGCCGAAGAAGACGCCGTGGCCCCGAGGTGTGCTGATCGGACTCGTGGCTGCCGTCAAGCTCACCCCCGCGGTGTTCGTACTGTTCTTCTTGTTGCGCAAGGACTTTCGAGCCGCTGTGGTTTCGGTCCTGAGCTTTGCGGTGTTCACCGCGGTCGGTTTCGCGCTGACGTGGTCGGACTCGGTGAAGTACTGGACCGAGACGATCGTCGATTCCGACCGAATCGGCGGTCCGGCCTACCCGCCCAACCAGTCGATCACCGGAGTGCTCGCGCGGCTCGGGCTGGACGAACTGCCTCGGTCGATCCTGTGGCTCGCGTTGTCGGTGGTGGTCCTTGCCATCGCGGCGATAGCGATGCGAAAGGCGTTCGCCGCGGGCGAGACTGCTCTCGCCCTGACGATCAACGCCATGTTCGGTCTGCTGGTGTCGCCGGTCTCCTGGTCACACCACTGGGTGTGGGCCATCCCGTTCACCGTGGTGCTCGCCGTCCTCGGCTACCGACGCCGCAGTGCGCTGTTGGCAACGCTGGTGCCCGTCGGGCTGGCGTTGATGGTCTACCCGCCGCACTGGAAGCTCGGCGAGGGCCGTTGGAGCGGTCTCGGTTGGCCGCTCGTGGATCAGTTCGCGGCCTCGGGATACGTGTGGTGGGCGCTCGCGTCGATCATCGCGGTGGCCGCGGTCGGCTGGACCGACCGGGCCGATACGACAGTCGACACCCGCTCCGCAGTCTGATCACGGAGCGGGCCGAGCAGATTCAGCTCGCCTTGGAATCCGGGATGCGCTGCGCGGTCGGACCCGACTCCGCCTCGGGCGCAGCCTTCTTCAGCGATGCGGCGTACACGTCCACGTACTCCTGACCGGAGAGCAACATCAGGTCGTACATTACTTCGTCGGTCACCGCACGCTCGACGAAACGGTTGCCTGCCATGCCCTCGAAGCGCGAGAAGTCGATGGGCTTGCCGATCCGGATGGTGACCTTCGCCGGACGCCACACGCGCGAACCGATCGGGTTCATCTTCTCGGTACCGATCATCGCGACCGGAATCACCTGAACTCCGGTCTGCAGTGCCAGACGCGCCATCCCGGTCTTGCCCTTGTACAACCGCGCGTCGGGTGACCGAGTGCCCTCGGGGTAGATACCGAGAACCTTGCCTGCTTCGATCACACGCACGCCTGCGTTGAGTGCGTCCTGTGCCGCGTCGGCTCCGGTGCGATCGATCGGCACCTGCCCGACGGCGGTGAAGAACCATTTCTGGAACTTGCCCTTGAGTCCCGGTCCGGTGAAGTACTCGCTCTTGGCGAGGAAGGTGATGCGTCGAGGCGTCTTGAGCGGAAGGTAGAAAGAATCGAGAACGGCCTTGTGGTTGCTGGCCAGAATGACCGGCCCCTCCGTCGGGATGTTCTCCGCACCCTCGATCGTGGGCCGACCCAGGGCGATGAGAAGGGGGCCGACGAAAATGTACTTAACCAGCCAGTACCACATTGACATGCTCCCTGATGATGGTCGGGAAATCGTTTGGTGCCGCCTCGCCCTGAAGCGAATCGACTGCGGCCGTGCGTCCTCGAACCGTGCCGCGTAGTGAACTGTACCCACGGTTTATGACACCAGCCACATCATCGCCGACACCAGGACCGAGGTCACAGAAAGCAGTCGAAGAACCGTCAGCGAACGCCGGTGACGAACTGCGCCCGGGCCAACTCCGCGGCCCCGATCATGCCTGCTGCCTCACCGAGTTGAGTACTGCGAATACGCGCCAGGGGGCGATGCCCCGCACCGGTCACCAGCTCCGCGTACTTGTCGGTCGCGCGAGCGAGGAACTGACTCGACGACGTCGCCACTCCACCGGCCAGCACGATCAGATCGGGGTCGTACACGTCGCTGACCATCGAGAGCCCGACGCCGAGCCACTGCGCGAAGTCCTCCATCGTGCGGCGGGCGATCGAGTCACCCTCGTGCGCGGCACTGGCGATTCGGCGGCCGGTCAACGAACCCGGGTCGAGGAACACCTCACGTGCCAGCGTCGTCGAGGACGCCGGGTCCGCCGCCAGCAACTCGACTGCGGTGTCCACCAGAGCGGTGCCGCTGCAGTACCGCTCCCAACAACCGCGCTTGCCGCAGGGGCACGCACGGCCGTCCGGCACGACCTGGATGTGACCGAGTTCCGGTGCCACACCGTGGCTACCCCGATAGATCCTGCCGTCGATCAACAGGGCCGCGCCGATTCCGGTGCCGATGGCCACCATCACCACGTTGCGCCCCCCGGACGCCGCACCGAAGCGATACTCGGCCCACGCCGCAGAATTGGCGTCGTGCTCGAGCAACACCGGCAGACCGATGCGCATGCTCATCTCGGTCGCCACAGGGGTGTTCACCCACGGCAGATGCGGGGCGAAGAGAACCGTCGTGCGATCGGAGTCGATGAACCCGGCGACGGCGAGCCCGACGGCCGCGATGTCGTGTCGCCCGGCCAGCTCCTGCACGGCCCGATCGAGACCGCGTTCGAGCGCACGCGCAGTGTGCGGAGTGGGAGCGGCCGTCGAATCGAGGACTTGCCCGTCCTCATCGACGACGGACGCGCGCAGGCTCGTCCCACCCACGTCGATTCCTACCGTCAGTCGCTGGTGGTGGCGCTTCATTCGTTCATGCCTTCCTCGCCCGTCCCCCGCGCGGGCTGCACCCGAGTCGCTCCGATCACGGACGCTCCTGCTCGTCCGAACGCGAATTCTTCACTCGAACGGTAATCGGAACGAACGAAGCGGGACGATCGCCCTGAAGTTTCGTGTCGATCGACACGTCCGCGACCTCCGCGGGGTCCGAGGGGACACCGGCACTACCGGACCCGGGCTCGGGCGCAGTCCCCGGTGGCGGCGAGGTCGGCGTAGCCTGCGCTGCGGAGTGCGTCGCCCCGGAGGTCGTGTGATCGGCCAGCAACTGACGCAACAGCGCGATCACCACGGCGCTCTCGGAGGCCACGAGCTCGACGAGATCGTGGCGCTCCCCGCGCACCAGTGCCGCGAGAGCGCAAACCGGACACCAACTGCATCCCTGGCGGTCACGATCCTGCTGCGTCTCGGCGACGCGACGCAGGATGGGCTCGAGTCGCGTCAGCACGGTCTCGGCCAGGGCCAGCAGGTCCGCCCCCAGCTCGGAGTGGTCCGAGGTCATCGCGACACCCCGGCCGTCGGGGTTGTCGGAGTCACAGCGGCCACACGTCGGGGTTCGGACGAAAACGCACCACCAGGCACGGTCCGTCGAGTTCGGCGGAGTCGGCCACGCACCGACGCAGCACCGACGCCAATCTGATGCGCCGTCGCCTCCCGTCGGCACTCACTATCAAGTCGTCCTCCACTCGCCCCAGGCCCAAGGTCGTCGAATCCACCACCGGCAGCAGCATTCTCATCGCGTACACGGATTCGAGTCCGCCACCCGACTCGAGCACGACCGAAGGCTTCTCACCCCAGCCCGGCGCGCGCCGTTCGAGGGAGTCCGGTTCGAGGCGATCGGCAACATCTTGCAAGGGCCCCAACCCTACCGGTTCACCGGGAGCCTGCTCCACCTCCACGATCGGCACGGTACCGATGCGTCGGCGCAGCTCGGCGACCGCGTCGAGCTGCGCCGCCCGCCACCTCTCGAACCAGAACACGGCCGGATGAGCGCCCACCAGACCGACCGACGATGCGTTGAGCTTCGGCAGGATTCTGTTGACCAGCACACGATCGATTCTGATTCCGAGCAGAGCAGCTGCCGACAGAGTTCGTTCCGCGTCGACGATCGAGAGCTGTTCGGCGGTGACGACCACGGTCGCCCCGGTACGGTCGGCGTCGGTGATCAGGGACCGGACGGAGTCGATCTGCGCGAGGATTCGCTCGATCATCGCCACCACGAGAGTGAGCCGCACATCGGAACCGGTGCCGGCGACCATCCGAGCGTGCAGAGGCCAGATCCGCTCGACGTATGCGGCGACGGTGTCGGGCAACTGCAGGGTACGTAAGGCATCCGCCGATGCGGGAAGGTCGACTATCACTGTGTCCCAGCGATTCTCGTCGGCAAGACGGCTGATCTCGTGCATGCCGAGCAGCTCTTCTATTCCCGGGAGACCGAGCAGCTCCTCCGGTTCGATCGCCCCGAAGCTCACCCCGTGCTCGTGTCCCGCGGACGCCACGGCCAACAGTGAGCCCAATCCCCGGTACCGGGCTTCGAGCAGCCTCAACGTATCGATCTCGAGGATGTCGAGGCCGGGTGCGATCGAACGAACACCGGACGCATCCTCGACCTCGGCGTCCCCCTTGAATGCATCGGCGAGCGAGTGAGCCTGGTCGACGGACGCGATCAGAACCCGTTCGCCGGCCTGGGCGAGTCGTAGCCCCGACGCAGCCGCCAGCGTCGTCTTACCCGCACCACCTTTGCCGAGGAACAGCAACACCGTGGTGCGGGCTTCGGTGCGAGCTTCGCTCAGCCTTCGACCCGCTTCTTCAATTCCTTGAGTGCAGTGTCGGTGATGACCTTTTCTGCCTTGCGCTTGAACAGACCGATCATCGGAATGTTCAGATCCACGGTGAGCTCGTACGTCACGTCGGTGCCGCTGCCGGTCTCCTTCAACGTGTACGAGCCGTTCTGCGATTTCTGCATTTCGCCCGATACGAGGTTCCAGGAGACCGAATTGCCGTCGGCTGCCCAGTCGTATTCGAGCTCGTAGGTGTCTTTCACCATCCCGGCGTCGAGCACGAACTTGACCCGCTTGCCGCGGCCGTCCGCACCGACCTCGAGGACCTCGACGGATTTCGCGGCCGACACCCACGTGGGGTACGCGTCGAAATCGGCGATGACGTCCATGACCCGGCTCGATGGAGCTTCGACGACGATCGACCTCTGGGTTTTCTCCGCCATGACTACTGGTCCGCTTCCTCTCGGGTACTTCGATCAGCTCGGTTCGCTTCGGTGCCGCAGAACTCGCGCAGGCCTATCTCACACGATCGATCCGCGGACGCACAATGCGAACCGGCCGACCGTACCGCGCGGTTCATTCGCGAGCTGAAGTCGACGCTACGTGGTGGGGTGCTTCACCTGCAGACCGACCGGCCTCGAGCTCTCGCTTGAGCTCGAACGTCATCGCACGTCCGGCCACCCGCCGGGCATGCTGGTGCGCTGCCACGTCGGCGTCCGCGGCGGGTTCGGCGTGCAGGAAGTAATGGACGATCACCCCGTCCAGCGCGGGCTCGAGCCACAGCTCCATCGTTCCGACCACACCGCCGCGCACTGCCCAGCGGATCCCCTTCTCACCCCGGTCCTCGGTGATCGTCAGGTTCAGATCCGGCCACCATCGACGCCACCGCGCAGGCGACGCGAACGCCTGCGCCACCCGCACGCCGGGGGCGGCCACGAATGTCTGATCCGCAACTTGAATACTGCTCATCGACAGAGCTTCACACATCGGGTCGGGGGCCGTGCGCGTCGAGGCGTATTTCGACGCCGGGAGCCCGGGTCTAGAGTATCTGTGAAGCCGAGCTATCGACTTTCGTTCTCCCCAAGTTCTATCCGGAGGTAATCCCGTGCGCGAGTTCACCGTCGCCGCCAAATACGCCATCGCGGACACCGACTCGGCTGTCGATACCGTCTTCGCTCGCGCCCGCACCTCGCCCGACGCGGTGGTGTTCCGACGCACAGTGGACGGACAATGGATCGACGTCACCGCCGCCGAGTTCGAGCGCCTGGTGGTGGGGGTGGCACGGGGTCTGATCGCCGCAGGCATCGAGCAGGGCGATCGGGTCGCACTGATGTCGTCGACGCGATTCGAGTGGTCGGTAGTGGACTACGCGATCTGGGCCGCGGGCGGTGTGACGGTGCCGATCTACGAGACGTCCTCGGCCGGTCAGGTCGAATGGATCCTCGAAGACGCCGAGCCGGTCCTGCTGATTCTCGAGAACGACGCGCATGTGCAGGAGACGAAGTCCGTTGTAGCAGCAGCCCCGTCGGTCCGACAGACGTTCGTCATCGCGAACTCGGCGGGCACCGACGCAGTGCAGGCACTGCTCGACGGTGGTGCCGAAGTCGCCGAAGACGAGGTGCACCTACGGGTTTCGAAACTCGTCTCGTCCGACCCGGCAACCCTGATCTACACCTCGGGAACCACCGGTCGGCCCAAGGGCGTCCAGCTGACCCACGCCAATCTGCTCGCCGAGTCACTCGGGATTCGTGAGACGTCGCTGAAATCGCTGATGACACAGGGCCGCAGCACGCTGATGTTCCTTCCGCTCGCGCACGTCCTGGCACGCGCAGTGTCCATCGCGTCGTTCGACGCCGGGGTCACCATCGGCCACACCAGCGACATCCCCAATCTCGTCGCGACGTTCGGCACGTTCCAACCGGACTTCATCCTGTCGGTTCCGCGAGTGTTCGAGAAGGTCTTCAACACCGCCAAGCAGAAGGCGCACGCCGACGGCAAGGGAAAGATCTTCGACCTCGCCACCGAATGCGCAGTGGCATGGAGTGAAGCGCAGGATACCGGAGGTCCGGGAATCGTGTTGCGCGCCAAGCACACCGTGTTCGACAAGTTGGTGTACGGCAAACTGCGAGCAGCGCTCGGCGGCAAGTGCGAACTCGCGATCTCCGGCGGAGCGCCCCTCGGTTCCCGGCTCGGCCACTTCTACCGGGGCATCGGTGTGACGATCTACGAGGGCTACGGACTGACCGAAACCACGGCGGCGTTCGCGGTCAACACCATCGGATTCCAACGCGTGGGCAGCGTCGGGCGTCCACTGCCCGGCAACACCGTGCGCATCGCCGAGGACGGAGAGATCCAACTCCGCGGACCGGTGGTGTTCGACGGCTACTGGCGCAACGAGACCGCCACCGCCGAGTCGCTGGACGAAGGCTGGTTCCGCACCGGTGATCTCGGTTCCGTGGACGACGACGGCTACATCACGATCTCGGGACGCAAGAAAGAACTGATCGTCACCGCAGGCGGCAAGAACGTCTCACCCGCCGGGTTGGAAGACCACCTGCGGGCGGGTGCACTGATCAGCCAGGCCGTCGTCGTGGGCGATCAGAAGCCCTTCATCGGCGCGCTCATCACCCTCGATCCGGACGCGTTCGATCGCTGGAAGTCCGCACACGGTAAGGCCGCCGACGCCACCGCGGCGGATCTGCAGAGGGACCCCGAACTCGTCGCGGAGATCGACGCCGCCGTCGCCGACGCGAACAAGTCCGTCTCGCATGCGGAGTCCATCAAGAAGTATCGACTTCTCCCCCACGACTTCTCGGAAGAGAACGGCGAGCTCACTCCCACGATGAAGCTCAAGCGCAACGTCATCACCAAGTCGTACGCCGACGAGATCGAGTCGATCTACTCCCGTTGAGCCGTACTGCCTAGATCAACGAACGCAGCTTCTCGGTCAGCACGTCCCAGCGCCATTCCGCGTCCACCCAGGCGCGGCCGGCGTTGCCCATCTGCGTCGCCAGCGTGCGATCGGACAGGATTCGCACGATGGCGTCGGTGGTGTCCGAGACGGACGTGCCGTCGACGACGAGGCCGGTCTTGTTGTGCTGCACCGCTTCCGGCGCACCCCCGGACATGCCGGCGACTACGGGTACACCGCAGGAAGACGCCTCGAGGTAGACGATGCCGAGACCTTCGACATCGAGACCGGCACCTCGGGTTCGGCTCGGCATCGCGAACACGTCGGCGATCGTGTGGTGGGCGGCGAGCTCCGCCGACGGCACGGTACCGGTGAACACCACGTGTTGCTCCATGCCGGTGGATCGGACGAGCTCGCGCAGAGTCTTCTCGTACGGCCCGCCGCCGACGATCACCAGAACCGCTCCGTCGACGGCCCGGCGGATCCCCGGGAGCGCCCGGATCAGGACATCCTGACCCTTGCGCGGAACCAGCCGGGACAGGCACAGAACGGTGGGGCGATCACCGAGGCCGTAGCGGGCACGAAGTTCCGCTCGCGCTGCGTCGTCGGGCACGAAGCGATCGGTATCGACACCGGGCGGCAGATGTTCGAGGGCGGCGGTCCGCCCGAACGCCGAACTGAATCGCCCCCGGGTGTACTTGCTGACGTAGGTCACCACATCGGTGTTCTCGCCGATCGTGCGCAGGGTCGCCCGCCCGCCCGGCACCATCGACCATCCGACCTCGTGACCGTGTGTGCTCGCCACAATGCGATCGGCCCCGGCCTTGCGCAGGTACGACGACATCACTGCCAACGGAGCCGACGCACCGAACCACACCGAATCGCAGCCTCGGGACTTCAGGATTCGAGCCGCACGACGCGCGACGAGCGGAGTCGGCAACATCAGGGTCGTCGGATGCCGGATCACCTCGAAAGGCTGCCTGGCATCGAATTTCTCGTGCGAGTCGCCGCGCCAGCGGGGGGCGTAGACCACCAGCTCGTCGGCCGGCAGCTGCGAGGCGAAGCTGTGCAAGTAGGACTGAATACCACCCGGGCGAGGAGGAAAGTCGTTCGTCACGAGCAGGGTACGACGCATGGAGTCAACCGTAGCGCCCCGTGTCAGCCGGCCTGGCGAGCCACCCAGTCACCCCACGAGGACACGAACTGTGCCCGGCCGAGTCCCAGCACCGACTCGAATGCAGAATCGGTGGGGCTCTCGGACGCGAGCGCTTCGTACAGGGAACGCAGGGTCGACTCCCCGAACCGGTCGGCCACGAATGCGAACACCGACCAGGCCGATTCGTAGGCCACACTCGACCGGGCACCACCGGCACCGAAATCCTCGTTCTTCGGCAGCACCGTCGGCGGCCCACCCGCCGCCACGATCGCCGCGAGAGTGGGTGCCAGTTGCGCGAACTCGGCACCGGACCCTCGATACCCGGAATAGTCGGCGAACCCCTCCGACACCCACAACTCCGTACCGTCGGACGTCCGCGCCCTCGCCGCCACATGCGTCAACTCGTGCCGCAGAACCGAGCGCACGGTGAACGGCGTCAACCTCGACGCGGCGTCGGGACCGAACACCACCCGCTGACCCGTCGGACGGGAGCCGTCGGCCGCCACCGCGTCGGACACCGTCACCGCAGCCACGTCGGTGGACGGATCGGACCCCGTCAGTTCGGCGAACTCCTCCGCCGAGGATGCGACGAAAACCAGCCCGTCGCGCGCCCAGTCGTCTCCCCAGAAGTCGGTGACGGCCGCGATTGCCGACGGAAGTTCGGCCGCCAGGTTCTCCACGAACCGATCGCGGTCCGGATGACCCATGACCACAGATGTCCCGGCTGCAGTGGCCACCGAACGCACGGTGAGAGGGCCGAAGTCCCACGGCCCACGCCAGGTCTGGCGTCGATACTCGGTCAGATCCGCGTCGTCGACCAACCGCCATCGACCGTCCCGCTCGGCGACGACGAGTGAGACCGGCCGACGCGTCGGCGATGCGTCCGGGCCGGTGATCGCGTATCGCAGATACACCGCGGGTGCCCAGACATCGGTGGAATCGAGCGCCGCTGCGATCGACGGCGGCACCGGGGTCTCGGGCTCGTCGCCCAGGTCGTAGCCGAACTCCGCGAAGGGGACGCCGGGTACCACTGCTGCCCGGCGCAGCTGCGCTTCGACGAAGCCGGGGTCGGCCTGCGGATCCATCACATCGCGCAGTGCGTCGAGATCACCGGAACGAACCGCGCGCGCCCACTGGTCGAGGAGGACGGTCACATCGGCGCGGCGCTGCTGATCGTAGGTCGGCGGGTCCTGGCCGACGGTGACCTCGGCGGTCCCGGCCGTGGGCGGGCCGTCGAATCGGTGAATCAGGACGACCGAGACGGCGACCACCACGACGACCACGACGACAAGCCAGCGCCGCCATGACGATCGGAGGATGACGTGCAACCCGGATGGTCGGTTCGAGGTGCTCATGCCGCCACTCGTCGATCGTCGAGACACGACCTCAGTATCGACGCGCCCCGTAGTACGGGAACGATGCCATCGACTGCACCTTCACGGGCACACCGAATGTGGAGGCATGCAGCACGTTGCCGTTTCCGGCATAAATTCCGACGTGTGAGATGTCCGGATAGAACAGAACGACGTCACCGGGCTGCAGATCCTTCTGATCCACCGGAGTTCCGCCCGCCGCCTGCGCCTGACTCGATCGCGGCAGCGTCTTGCCCACCTGCTTGTACGCCCACACGACCAACCCGGAGCAGTCGAAGCCATCCGGACCGGTTGCGCCCCAGACGTACGGCTTGCCGATCTGCGTGAGGCCGGCCTGCAGCGCACTGGCTCCCGATCCCGGCGTCAGGTTCTGCAGAATCGAGGACGGGTCGAACCCGTCGGGCAGGGTCGAACCGGCCAGAGACAGTTGCTCCGAGGACGAGAGCGCACTGTAGGCGGCCATGACCTCGGCTATCTGTCCCTGCAGCTCACTCTGCTTGGCCTGGAGATCGTCGCTGACGGCCTTGGCCTGCTCTGCGGCGACGCGTGCCTGTTCGGCGGCCGTCGTCGCGGCCTGCTCGGCCGTCTCTGCATCCGAGCTGGCCTGCTTGAATCGGGCGACCTGGTCGGCGGTCTCCGCCGAGATCACGTCCAGCGCCGACATCTGGTCGAGCAACTGCTGTGGTGAGTCGCTGACCATGACGGCGAACAGTCGGTTGGTCCGCGCGCCCTGGTAGTTGACGTTGGCGACCTTGTCCATGGCCGGTTTGAGCTGCTCCAACTGCGCCTGCGCTGCGTCCACGGCGGCACGGCTCTGGTCGACGAGGGCCTGAGCGTCGAGTTGCTGCTGGTTCTTGGCGTCGAGATCGATCTGAGCATCGTGCAGAGATTCGGTGGTCTGCTCGGACTGGCGAGAGAGCTCGGCGAGTTCGGTCTGCGCGTCGGATGCCGAACCGAATCCCGGCTGCGCGGTTGCCGTCGTCGTCGGCACCACGGCGATGCATGCGGTCAGCGCGAGCGCAACCACCGAGTTTCGGGTCGTACGCAACGCTCGGGTAGATCTCGATATCGCCACGGAAAGCGACTCTCCGTCCTCACAGATGTTGCCTCGACCGAGGCAACGGTTGGAAAAGTAGTCCGAAAACGAACCATACCCATGCTCTTACGGGCGCGGACGTGAACACGGTCCGAAATCGACGGGGGTTCGAGGTGACAGGTCACAAAATAAACATCGACCAGGTCTCGATCAGATTACGAACTGGATCCTTCCCTGTCCACCGAACCGGCGTGTCGCGCAGTCCGTGTCCGGATACGCCAACAGGGCCGAGCCGATGAACGGCTCGACCCTGTCGGTCGGTTCACAACGAGCGTCGATCGCTCGAGTCAGTAACGGCGAGCACCGTCGAACGGCATCGAGTCGAGCGGGGCAACCTTGACCGGCACGCCGGACGTGGATGCGTGCACGACATTGCCGTTGCCGACGTAGATGCCCGAGTGCGAGCCGTCGTAGAACGAGACGACGTCGCCGGGGGCGAGGCTGTCGCGCGAGACCGGAGTGCCTGCGGCGGCCTGGTCGTAGCTCGTACGAGGCAAGCTGACGCCGGCCTGCTTGTACGCCCACTGGACGAGGCCCGAGCAGTCGAACGAATCCGGACCCGAAGCCCCGTACACGTACGGTGCTCCGATCTTGGATTCTGCGGCCTGAACGGCCTTCGCAGCCGGGGTGACCTGCGGTGCCAACGGCGCACCCGGCGCGGGCACACCCGGAAGGTTGAGGGGAGGAAGGCCCGGGATGTCAGGAATCTCGAAGGTTCCGACGCCGGGAATGGTGAGGGGGGCCGCCATTGCGGGTGCAGCGGGAAGAACGACCACGCCTGCCGTGAGCGCTCCGGCTACGAGGACTCGCCGCAATGTTCGGTTGGAAAGTTGTGACGCCACGAAAGATGGTGCTCCGTTTCTTCCTATCGTCCGCCGACCGAGTTAGCTGACGGGTTCGGGCTGGGAAGAGCAGCCCTACCCACCGGCCACCATGTGGTGGCTCAGCGGGATTCACCCCAGTAGATATCGGGTTCCCGGTACGAACACTCTCGCGAGTGAACGATTAGGCGGTGACTTGCGACGCCACTCCGGTTTGGACTGGCGAGACTCCGCAAGGTCTCAGGAAGGTTACGAAATGGCATACCCCCGTGTCGACCCCAACTCGCCGAGGAGAGCGAATTCGGCTCGATTCTCGCTAGCCGGCGCGCTGATCCCCCGGTGTGTCACGAGTCGATAACAAAGGAACCTCGGCGATGTCGTCGTCGTTCACCACGAGCTTGAGAGTGGGCACGAGACCGACATCGGCGAGCACCCCAATGGCACCGAGTTCCTCCTGCTCGAGAGTGATACGAGACGGCGGACCGACCCGCCGTCCGTCCGACCCGGACGGCATCCCCGGAGCCCCCAGAAGCACCGTCACGACGCAGTCCGCGCAGGCGATGTCACGGACCAGGCAGTCACTGCAATCGATGATCATTGTGATCCTTGTCTCTTTACGGTTTCCGGCGGCCGAATCGGCCGACTCAGCGAAAGATAGCGACGGGCACCGACAGGTTCCGTGACACGACGACGTTCGACGGCGCGATGAGCGTTCTTGTCGGAGGTCGGCCCTAACGTCGTCCCGGTGAGCCTGCCCATCCAGCTGACGTTCGACGAACTCGACACCCCGCTGCACGAGACGACGTTCGTCGTCGTCGACCTCGAGACCACCGGCGGTAGCGCGGACACCGAGGCCATCACCGAAATCGGGGCAGTCAAGGTTCGAGGCGGCGAGATTCTCGGCGAGTTCGCCACGTTGATCGACCCGGGCAGGTCCATTCCGCCGTACATCGTGGAACTGACCGGCATCACATCGGCGATGCTCATCGGTGCGCCGCGCATCGAACGGGTTCTGCCCGGTTTCCTCGAGTTCGCACGAGGTTCGGTACTGGTGGCGCACAACGCCGGCTTCGACACCGGATTCCTCAAGGCCGCCGCGAGCCGTCTCGACATCGCGTGGCCACGGTTTCAGGTGCTGTGCACGGTCAAGCTGGCTCGCCGAGTTCTGACGCGCGACGAAGCTCCGTCGGTGAAGCTGTCCGCACTGTCGACTCTGTTCCGATCCGGCACCAGGCCTACCCACCGTGCGCTCGACGACGCCAGGGCCACGGTCGACGTTCTGCACGGCCTCATCGAACGCGTGGGCAATCAGGGAGTCCACAGCTACGCCGAGTTGGTCGACTACCTACCCGCGGTGTCGGCCGGCCAGCGCGCCAAACGCGGGCTGGCCGCCCATCTTCCCGGCAAACCCGGCGTCTATCTGTTCCGCGGCCCGTCCGACGAGGTGCTGTACGTCGGTACGTCCAACAACCTCAAACGACGCGTGCGCAACTACTTCACCGGCTCGGAGACCCGAGGCCGGATGAAGGAGATGGTCGCACTGGCCACCCGCGTCGACCACGTCGAGTGTGCACACGCGCTCGAAGCCGGAGTCCGCGAGCTACGTCTGCTCTCGGCGCACATCCCGCCGTACAACCGCCGCTCGAAGTTCCCCAGGAAAGGGTGGTGGATCACCCTGACCGACGAGGCGTTCCCTCGCCTGTCGATCGTCCGCACCCCGGCACCGAACAGTCTCGGACCGTTTTCGGTTCGCGGTGACGCCGCAGAGGCCGCGGCGCTCGTCGCGGAGTTCTGCCGCCTGCGTACGTGCACTCGCCGTCTGGCCCGCTCGGTTCGACACGGTGACCAGTGCCCGGCGACCGACGTCGGAGGCTGCCCAGCGGCACTGTCCGGCCCGTTGACGGCCGACGAGTACTCCGATGCCCCGACGCAGTTTCTCGCGCTGGTGTGTGGCCAGGACGACGCCGTTCTCGTCTCCATGCGCCGCCGCGTCGCCGAGCTCGCAGACAAGGAGCTGTACGAGACGGCTGCCCGTCTGCGCGACAGAATTGCGATCACCGTCGATGCACTGCGCCGGATGCACCGATCGGCAGCAGTGGCCGCCATTGCCGAACTGGTTGCGGCGAGGCGCACGGCCGACGGCGGGTGGGAGTTGATCGTGGTGCGCTTCGGCCGGCTGGCCGGCGCTGCCGTCGCGCCGCGGGGAGTGCATCCGATGCCCGTCGTCGATGCCATCACCGCGTCGGCCGAAACGGTGATGCCCGATACGACCCCGCTGCGCGGCGCGCCCCCGGAGGAAGTCGGACTCATTGCGGCCTGGCTGCGCACGGACGGAGTCCGGATCGTGCGCACGAGCAGTGGGTACTGCAGCCCGGCACGGTCGGCGGGTTCGTGGGAGTCGTGGTGTCGGACGGCGAGAGAAGCCGCGAGGGCAGGAGTGGAGCCTGCGGAACGACTGTTCAGGTCAGGAGAGGAGCCTGCGGAACGACTGTTCAGCTCAGGAGTGGAGCCTGCGGGACGACTGT
Organism: Rhodococcus sp. 14-1411-2a; assembly: GCF_002259485.1. Lineage (GTDB taxonomy): Bacteria > Actinomycetota > Actinomycetes > Mycobacteriales > Mycobacteriaceae > Rhodococcoides. The sequence continues at coordinate 346,654 of NZ_NPGA01000019.1, read as the reverse complement.
CGGGGTACGGCAGCAACTAGGGTCTGGGGGTAGCTCGCGTCGAACACCGAGCTCGAGATGCTTGAGGAGCGCACATGATCAATGCCATCGTCTTGATCGACGCCGAGGCCGACTTGATTCCGGAAGCGGCGCAGGCCGTTGCGGATGTCGACGGGGTGTCGGAGGTCTATTCGTGTGCTGGTGATGTCGATCTGATCGCCATCGTGAAAGTTCGTGATCATGCGTCGATCGCAGAGGTCATCACCAAGCACATCAATCGTGTGCGGGGGGTGCGCAGCACCACCACTCACATTGCGTTCCAGTCCTATTCGAGTGCCGATGTCGAAGCCGGGTTCTCGATAGGCGAGTAGCCGCGCTCTTCGTCAGCCGGCGAGTTCGGTGGTGCATCGACCCCAGTCGGCGAGTCGCCGTGCTGCTGCACCGGAATCGATTGTTGTTGCGGCAGTGGCCAATCCGGCTTCGATTCGGGCGTGGAGGTCGTCGGACACGCCGTGGTGCGCTGCCATGGCTGCGGCGGCATTGAGCAGTACGGCGTCGCGGACGGGGCCCTGTTCTCCGGCGAACACTCGGTGCGCCACCGCTGCATTGAATTCGGCGTCTCCACCTCTGAGAGCTTCTATGGGCGCTCGGGCGATGCCGTAGTCGAGCGGGTCGATCGTCTCGACGGTCACCGAACCATCGGACACCACGTGCACTGTCGTGGTGGTGGACAGTGTGATCTCGTCCAGTCCGTCGTCACCGCGGACCACGAGCACCGAGCTGCCCCGGGCTGCGAACACGTCGGCGACGACGGGGACCAGGTTCTCGAACGCACAGCCGATCAGGCCTGCGCGCGGGCGCCCGGGGTTCGTCAGTGGCCCCAGCACGTTGAAGACCGTGGGGATTCCGATTTCCTTGCGCGGTGCGGCAGCGAAGCGCAGTGCTGGGTGGTGGATCGGTGCGAAGCAAAAGCCGATGCCGACCTGCTCGACGCTCGACGCGACTGCGTCGGCCCCGAGGGTCACTCGGACCCCCAATGCTTCGAGCACGTCGGTCGTGCCGCTCTTCGACGACGCTGCGCGGTTGCCGTGCTTGACGACTCGGATCCCGCTGGCAGCGACGACGACGGCTGCCATGGTGGAGATGTTGACGGTGTCCGCTCCGTCTCCTCCGGTCCCCACGACGTCGACGGCGTCGGTGTCGGTGTGCACCAGCACTGCGTGCGCCAGCATCGATTCGGCGAGTCCGTTGACCTCCGCCGGCGTCGGACCTTTCATCTTCAGCGCTACTCCGAAGGCTGCGATCTGCGCGGCTGTCGCGTTGTCGGCCATGATCTCGTCCATGACCCAGCCGGTGTCGGCGCTGGACAGGTCGGTGTGGTTCGTCAACGCGCCGAGGATTCGACGCCAGGTTCGCGGCTGTTCGTCGCTGATCGCTGCGGTCATGGTGGTTCTGCCGTGCCCTTCTGCCGTCGATGCACTCGGTGCGGTGGAAGCTTAGCCAGACGCTGCGTCGGGCTGCGCGGGCTGCAGTGCGTCCCACCCCAGTACTGCTCCCCCTCGACGCTGAGCAAGGCCGGCCATGCGAGAACGCTCCTGCGAGCAGTGCAGAGCGTCGAGTACCTGAACACGTTGCAGAACCAGCGGCACGCCGCCTTCCACCCGAGGGCGGTAGCCGGTGCTCTCCGGTAGTTCGGCGGCCGGCCCCACTTCGTAGTCGTCCTGAGCCGCAACCGCTGCTGCGTCCTCCACTTGGTCGGAAGGCAACACGAGATGATGCCGTAGCACCACCTCCGCCGATTCCGTCCACAGCGGTCGGGTCCTCGCTGCTTCGTCGAGCACGGCCGAGCATGCCTGTGCATCGTCGAAGCAACTCGCCACTGTCACGAGGTCCTCGCGAGTGGGGTCCAGACGTTCGGCCGTCGATCGCGAGAACAGTCTCCGAAACCATCCACCTTCGGTGCGCTTTGCCATGAGGCCAGCCTTGCACGACTGGACCCTACCGGCCCGTACAGAGGCTCTGACCAGCACGGGAACAAGGACGTACGCGGATTCGTTCCGACACGACGCGCCAAGAGCGGACCCGGATATGCCTTCCGTACTACGACGGGTCATACTTCTCTTTGTGACGAGCGCTGTAGGGACTCAAGGATCGGCAATCACCCAACGCGTGCACTCGCTGAACCGTCCCAATATGGTCAGCGTCGGCACGATCGTGTGGCTGTCTAGTGAACTCATGTTCTTCGCCGGGCTGTTTGCGATGTACTTCGTCGCACGCGCCCAGGCGAATGGAATCTGGCCGCCGGAGCCGACGGAGCTGAACCTCGCTCTCGCTGTGCCGGTGACCGCGGTGCTGATCGCATCGTCGTTCACCTGCCAGCTGGGCGTGTTCGCCGCCGAGCGAGGTGACGTCTTCGGACTGCGCCGCTGGTACATCATCACTCTGGTGATGGGCGCGTTCTTCGTGGCCGGCCAGGCGTACGAGTACTACCACATGGTGCACGAGGGCACGACGCTCTCGAGCAGCGTGTACGGCTCGGTCTTCTACATCACGACCGGTTTCCACGGATTGCACGTCATCGGCGGACTCATCGCCTTCGTCTTCCTGATCACCAGAACGCTGGTCAGTAAGTTCACGCCCGCGCAGGCCACCGCGGCCATCGTCGTTTCGTACTACTGGCACTTCGTCGACATCGTCTGGATTGCCCTCTTCGCAACGATCTACTTCATCCGCTAGTGACAGTCAGCACACCAAAGATAACGAGCGAACGGAATCAGCCCCCGACGTTCGGTCCGTCCCGACACGACAAGGGATAGAAGATGAGTACATCTCCCCCAGCAGCATCCGACGACAACGCCGCCTCCAAGACGAGACGGCAGCGTAGGACGCGCCGACGCATCACCGGTGCTCTCGTTCTGATGATGGGCCTCCTGAGCGCAGGGTTCCTCGCCTCGGCCCTGACGCCGGCTCCTCAGGTCGCGACTGCCGATACCGATTCGGCAGCGCTCATCCGCGAGGGCAAGCAGCTCTACGACACGTCCTGCGTCACGTGCCACGGTGCCAACCTGCAGGGTGTTCAGGATCGCGGACCGAGCCTCATCGGCGTCGGCGAAGCAGCCGTGTACTTCCAGGTGTCGAGCGGTCGTATGCCCGCTGTTCGCAACGAGGCACAGGCGATGCGCAAGCCGCCGAAGTTCAACGACAAGCAGATCGACGCCCTCGGTGCCTTCATCAACGCCAACGGCGGCGGACCGACGGTCATCCGCGACGAGAACGGTGAGATCGCTCAGGAGTCCCTGCGCGGTGGCGACATCGGACGCGGCAGTGAACTGTTCCGACTCAACTGCGCTTCCTGCCACAACTTCACCGGTGAAGGCGGCGCTCTGTCCTCGGGCAAGTTCGCACCGTCCCTCGGCCCTGCCAACGAGCAGGAGATCTACACCGCGATGGTCACCGGCCCGCAGAACATGCCGAAGTTCTCCGATCGTCAGCTGACGATCGAGGAGAAGTCCGACATCATCGCGTACGTCAAGTCGGCCCAGGAAACCCTTCCCGCAGGCGGTTGGAGCATCGGAAGTTTCGGTCCCGGTACCGAGATGATCGCTATCTGGACGGTCGGCATCATCGCCGTCGTCGGAGCAACTTTGTGGATCGGAGCTAGATCATGACCGACGGCGATTCCGGCCGTAAGGACGCGGGCAACGACGACGAATCCGGACGCAAGGATGCGCCCGGTGCCGACGGCGTGAACGCGGACAAGAAGTACACCGACGAGGAACTCGCCGCGATGAGCCGCGACGAACTGGTCGAGCTCGGCACCAACCTCGACGGTGTCGATGTCGCTTTCCGCCGCAACCGTTGGGCTGTGGAAGGTACCCGCGCCGAAAAGCGTGCCGAGCGCAGCGTCGCGATCTGGTTCGCGATCGCCGGCCTCGCCGCTGTCGCATTCATCGGCATCTACCTGTTCTGGCCGTGGCAGTACTCCGGTATCGGCGAAGAGAACTACCTGGCCTACTCGCTGTACACCCCGCTCATCGGCGGCACGATGGGCCTGGCGATCCTCGCGGTCGGTATCGGCGCGGTGCAGTTCACCAAGAAGTTCATCCCCGAAGAGGTCTCCATCCAGGACCGTCACGACGGCGGCTCGTCCGAGCTGGACCGCAAGACTCTCGTGGCAGAGCTGGGCGATTCGCTCGACACGTCGACCATCGGTCGCCGCAAGGTGATCAAGCGTTCGCTCGTCTTCGGTGGTGGCGCGCTCGGCGTCATGGCGCTGCTCCCCCTCGGTGGACTGATCAAGAATCCCTGGGCCAAGGGCGAAGATTCGCCGTTGTGGGTATCCGGCTGGACTCCTCGCTACGATGGAGAGACCATCTACCTCCGACGAGACACCGGGCGACCGGAAGATGTCGTTCTCGTTCGGCCCGAGGACTTGGACGCTGGTGCCATGGAGACCGTCTTCCCGTTCCGCGAAGCGGACCGCGAGAGCGAGCACGATCTGCTCGTCTCGCTGCGTGGAGTTCGCAACTCGGTCATGCTCATTCGCCTTCGCCCGGATGCCGCCAGCACCGTCATCAAGCGCAAGGGTCAAGAAAGCTTCAACTACGGCGACTACTTCGCCTACTCGAAGATCTGTACGCACCTGGGTTGCCCGACATCGTTGTACGAGCAGCAGACCAACCGAATTCTGTGCCCTTGCCACCAGTCGCAGTTCAACGCGCTCGAGTACGGCAAGCCGATCTTCGGACCGGCTGCGCGTGCGCTGCCCCAACTTCCCATCACTGTCAACGAAGAGGGATTCCTCGTCGCTTCGGGAGATTTCACCGAAGCTCTGGGGCCCGCCTTCTGGGAACGTCGTCCGGAGCGTGACTCATGAGTACATTGCAAACCCTCGCCGCCAAGCAGGCCGACGGCGTAGACAGTCGTTACCACCTGGCGCCGGGATTGCGTCGCCAGATCAACAAGGTCTTCCCCACGCACTGGTCGTTCCTGCTCGGTGAGATCGCGCTGTACAGCTTCGTCATCCTGCTGATCTCGGGCGTGTTCCTCACCCTGTTCTTCGATCCGTCGCTCAGCGAGGTCGTGTACGACGGTGCGTACACCCCCCTCAACGGTGTGACGATGTCCAGGGCATACGCCACCGCTCTCGACATCACGTTCGAGGTTCGTGGCGGTCTGTTCATGCGGCAGATTCACCACTGGGCGGCCCTGATGTTCGCCGCCTCGATCATCGTGCACATGATGCGCATCTTCTTCACCGGTGCGTTCCGTCGCCCGCGCGAGGCCAACTGGGTCATCGGTTGTTTGCTGCTCATCCTGGCGATGTTCGAGGGCTTCTTCGGCTACTCGCTCCCCGACGATCTGCTTTCCGGCACCGGCCTCCGCGCCGCTCTCGGTGGCATCACGATGAGTATCCCGATCATCGGCACGTGGATGCATTGGCTCATCTTCGACGGCGACTTCCCCGGCACGATCATCATTCCGCGCCTGTACGTCGCTCACGTTCTTCTTCTACCGGCCATCATCCTGGCGCTGATCGCAGCCCACCTGGCCCTGGTCTGGTACCAGAAGCACACGCAGTTCCCCGGCCCCGGCCGCACGGAGCAGAACGTCGTCGGCGTTCGTATTCTTCCGGTCTTCGCGGTCAAGTCCGGTGCTTTCTTCGCCGTCACCTTCGGTGTGCTGGCAGCAATGGGCGGACTCATCCAGATCAACCCGATCTGGAATCTCGGACCGTACAACCCGTCGCAAGTGTCGGCAGGCGTGCAGCCCGACTTCTACCTGATGTGGACCGACGGCATGGCACGACTGTGGCCTGCCTGGGAGATATACATCGCCGGGCGCTACACCATCCCGGCAGTGTTCTGGGTGGCAGTGATCATGGGTCTCGTCTTCACCGTGATGATCGCGTACCCGTGGATCGAGAAGCGTCTGACCGGAGACACTGCGCATCACAACCTGCTTCAGCGTCCCCGTGACGTTCCGGTGCGTACTGCGATCGGCGCGATGGCCCTCACGTTCTACGTGATCCTCACGCTCTCGTGCATCAACGACCTCATCGCCTACAAGTTCGACATCTCGCTCAACGCGATGACGTGGATCGGTCGTATCGGAATTCTCACCATGCCTCCGCTCGCGTACTTCATCGCGTACCGATTCTGCATCGGACTGCAGCGCAGCGATCGGGCAGTTCTCGAGCACGGCATCGAAACCGGAATCATCAAGCGACTCCCGCACGGCCAGTACGTGGAAATCCACCAGCCGCTCGGACCGGTCGACGATCACGGACACCCGATTCCCCTCGATTACCAGGGCGCAGCCGTTCCGAAGAAGATGAACAAGCTCGGCTCGGCCGGAAAGCCCGGCTCGGGATCGCTGTTCAGTCCGGATCCGGTGGCACAGAGCAAGGCTCTCGAAGATGCCCTTCACAAGGGTGAACACGAGCAGCTGACGATGCTCCGCAACTACCAGGCGGGCATCCACGGCAACGGCCACTCGAACGGCAACGGCCATGCCAATGGCAACGGGCACTCGAACGGCAACGGCCACTCCAATGGCAACGGCCACTCGAACGGCAACGGCCATGGACTCCACTCGGATGAGGACACCGCTATGGCTTCGGGTCGAAGCGACAACGACAGAGAACACTGACATCTGACAGAGTCTCGAAAAGGGCGACACCGGCAACGGTGTCGCCCTTTTTGTTGTCTGCGAACACGATCCGGGCTGGAACACTTCGCATCACCCTCCGAGGCAGCACGGCCGGCTGCTCGTCGTCGGGAGATCCGATAGCCCTCCCCTCCCCCACCGTCGGATGACCCATCCATATCCCAGGTACATCGACCGGTCTCAGCTCCGGGGTTCGCGACGACCGGTATTACTATCGGTGTCATGGTCCGTGTTCCACTCACCCCCGGCGAACTCGCCCGCGGTGCCAGGCTCGGCTCCGCTCTCCGTCATGCCCGCGGTGGCCGAACCATGACCGACGTCGCCGATACAGCAGGCATCTCGGTCGAAACTCTGCGCAAGATCGAGACCGGCCGAATTCCGACGCCGGCGTTCTTCACCGTCGCCGCGTTGTGCGGCGCGCTGAACATCTCCCTCGATTCGCTTGCCGATCAGGTGCCCCGTGCCGTTCGGTCCCACTCGGAGGCCGACGTTTCCTGAGGGTGCGTGCCACCTCGTTCACCGCAGCGCGCTCGACCTCCACACGCTCGCTCTCCGTGTCACCTCACAGCGCCATGAGCGGACCATCCTGTTCGGCCGGTATGCGGACAGCAGAAAAGGGCCCCGGTCGCTCGTGAGAACAACCGGGGCCCTTTTCGGGTGGAGCAGATGGAGTTAGTGGCGCTCGGCACCGACGTGGTACTCGAACACCAAACCTGCGGCCGCAGCGATGACGCTCACCACGCCGAGGGCGATGAGCCACGGCTGGAAGAAGGCGAATCCGATGGCGGTGATGGACGCGGCGCCTGCGAGCACGATCGGCCAGAAGCTACCGGGGCTGAAGAAGCCCAGGTCTCCTGCGCCGTCGCTGACCTCGGCGTCGTCGAAGTCCTCGGGTCGGGTGTCGAGGCGTCGTGCGACGAATCGGAAGTAGGTTCCGACGATCAACGTCAGACCGACCGACAAGAAGATCGCGGTGACTCCGGCCCACTCGACTCCTGTGCGGCTCAGGCCCGTGAACAACGCGTACACGATGCCGACCAGGAGAAAGAAGACAGTGAGGATTTCGAAGATCTTGGCTTCGATTTTCATATCAGCATGCTTCCTTGGTCAGTTGCCTTCAGCGACAGCGGCTGTGCGGAGGGTGCGGTCGGTCGAGAACGGAGCGGTGCTCGTTGCGAGAGGGCTTTCGCCGATGGCTTCGAGTGCCTGCGCGTTGGTCAGCGCATCTCCACCTTCGGACAGAGGCTTGCGAAGCTCGATGTACTGCTCGAACCGCTCGGGAGACACGGCACGAACCTCGAAGTTCATCATCGAGTGGAAGGTGCCGCACATTTCGGTGCACCGTCCGACAAAGGAGCCTTCGCGTTCGATTTCGCTGATCTGGAAGACGTTGTCGGAGTGGTTCTCCTCGGGGTTCGGGAGAACGTCACGCTTGAACAGGAATTCCGGAACCCAGAATCCGTGGATGACGTCCGAGGACGCGAGCACGAATTCGATGCGCTTACCGGTCGGCAGAACCAGGACCGGGATCTCTTCGCTCGAGCCGACCGTTTCGATCTTGTTGTAGTGCAGGTACGACAGATCCTGCGTGGATGCTCCGTTGATCGGTCCCGGAACGAACTCGCCGTCCTCGCTGCCCTCGGCACCTTCGCCCGGAGTGGCAGCGGCCTCGGCGGCAGCCTGCTCCTCCTCGTCGGTGCCCTCGTACTTGGCGGCACCGTCCTTGAGGTCGATGGTGCGGTAGCCGAACTTCCAGTTCCACTGGTAAGCCGTGACATCCACCTGGACGTCGGGATCGGCCTGCTTCTCGTCGACGTAGTTCTGCACCACGACGGTGAAGTAGAACAGGACGGCGATGATCACGAACGGGACCGCCGTGTAGAACAACTCGAGCGGAACGTTGTAGGCCGTCTGGCGAGGGAACTCCGGTGAGCTCTTCTTCTTACGGTGGAACAGCACCACCCAGAAGATCAGAACCCACACGATGATGCCCATGACCAGGGCGGCAATGACCGACCACGTCCACAGGTCGCCGATGCGTCGCCCCTGCGGGGTGACGCCCGAGGCGAAACCGAAATTGAGTACGTTGTCGCTGCTGATGGAACAGCCCGACAGCATCAACGCGGCTACACCGAGAAATGCTGTCAGCCCCGCTCGCCGAAGGATCCGACTATGCGCCACGTTCACGCCTTCCTGATTGCCCACCACTGAAGAATAAGGGCTTCCACATGGAGATGCCCGAGTACTACGCAGCGTAGACCAAAGCTGACGCGGAGCCACCCTTGGGTCGTTACCTAGGTTCGAGCGTGTCTGCGGCATACTCGGTTGCTGATCGACCGTCCCGCTGACGACACGCGGAGATCCGGCCCCCGGCATTGTCCCCAACTGCGAGAAGAGGTAGCAGACGCTGTGTGTGGACTGCTCGGAGTACTGACATCTCACGGAACGACCGCCGCCGGCGTCGAGCTGGTGAGCTCGGCGACTCACTGCATGCGCCATCGTGGCCCGGACGAGCCCGGTGGCACCTGGCACGACGACGACGTCGTATACGGCTTCAATCGACTCTCGTTCATCGACATCGAACACTCGCACCAGCCGATGCGGTGGGGTCCGCCCGAGTCGCCGAACCGGTACGCACTGGTGTTCAACGGTGAGATCTACAACTACCTCGAGTTGCGTGCCGAGCTCGCGCGCGATCACGGGGCAGAATTCGCCACCGAAGGTGACAGCGAGTCGATCGTTGCGGCGTTCCACTACTGGGGCGCTGCCGCCGTGCAGCGTCTGCGAGGAATGTTCGCCTTCGCCATCTGGGACACCGAGACGCGCGAGATGTTCGTTGCACGCGATCCCTTCGGCATCAAGCCACTGTTCCTGGCCACCGGTCCCGGAGGCACCGCGTTCGGTAGCGAGAAGAAGAGCGTGCTCGAGCTGATGGATCTGCTCGGCGTCGGCACCGATCTCGATCCGCGTGCCATCGAGCACTACACGGTGCTGCAGTACGTCCCCGAGCCCGAAACCCTGCACGCAGGCGTTCGGCGGCTCGAATCCGGTTGCTACGCCACGCTGTCACCGGGCACGCCGCCGAAGGTCACTCGCTACTTCGCCCCGAAGTTCCCGGTTCAGCCATTCGCACCCGGCAGCGAGAAGGCGCGGTACCAGGAAATCGCCGAGGCACTCGAAGACTCGGTTGCCAAACATATGCGCGCCGACGTCACGGTCGGCTCCTTTCTCTCGGGCGGAATCGATTCGACGGCCATCGCAGCTCTGGCGATCCGTCACAACCCCGACCTGATCACGTTCACCACCGGATTCGAGCGCGAGGGCTACTCCGAGGTGGACGTGGCAGCGGAGTCGGCCGCGGCAATCGGTGCTCGGCACATCGTGAAGGTCGTCGGACCCGAGGAGTTCGCGGCGTCCATCCCCGAGATCGTCTGGTATCTGGACGATCCAGTGGCCGACCCCGCGTTGGTGCCGCTGTACTTCGTCGCCAAGGAAGCCCGCAAGCACGTGAAGGTCGTGCTCTCCGGCGAAGGTGCGGACGAGTTGTTCGGCGGTTACACCATCTACCGCGAACCGCTGTCGTTGAAGCCGTTCGAGTCGCTTCCCGCATTCCTTCGACGTGCGGCCGGCTCGTTGAGCGAGCGAATCCCCGAGGGCACTCGCGGCAAGAGCCTGCTCAACCGCGGATCCATGACTCTCGAAGAGCGGTACTACGGCAACGCACGCAGTTTCAACGACGCGCAGTTGCGGTCGGTGCTGCGCGAGTTCCGATCCGAGTGGACCCATCAGGACGTCACCGCGCCGATATACGCGCAGTCGCAGGGATGGGATCCGGTGGCTCGCATGCAGCATCTGGATCTGTTCACTTGGTTGCGCGGCGACATTCTGGTGAAGGCCGACAAGATCACCATGGCCAACTCACTCGAGTTGCGCGTTCCGTTCCTCGACTCCGAGGTCTACAAGGTCGCCGAGAAGCTCCCGCTCGACCAGAAGATCACCAAGAGCACCACCAAGTACGCTCTGCGTCAGGCGCTGGAGGGAATCGTTCCCGGTCATGTACTGCATCGCGCCAAGCTGGGATTCCCTGTGCCACTGCGCCATTGGCTGCGCGGACCGGAACTCTTCGATTGGGCCCACCAGCAGATCGCCGACTCGCAGACCGATCACCTGCTCAACAAGGCCGCCGTCGTGGCGATGCTCGACGATCACCGCGCCGGCAAGTCCGATCACAGCCGTCGACTGTGGACGCTGCTGATCTTCATGGTGTGGCACGGCATCTTCGTCGAGAAGCGCATCGTGCCGCAGATCGCCGAACCGGAGTATCCGGTCAACATCTGACCTGGCCGACCGTCCCCGCCGGATCAATGCGACTTTCGGTCGCTCGGAGTGCAACGAAGCCACATTGATCCGGTGGGCGAACGAACAACCTCGATCAGGCGGGGAGCAATGCCCCGATTTCCTCGCCCGCTTCTTCACCGTAGGCAGAGGTCAGACGCTTGATCGCGTCGTCGCGGTTGAGATCCCACTCCTGCGTGCCGGTGGTCTCGAGCACCAGCACGGCCACGAGCGAACCCAGTTGCGCTGCACGTTCGATGCTGGCTCCGGCCATGTGGGCGGTGAGGAAACCTGCTCGGAAGCCGTCGCCGACACCGGTCGGATCGACCTTGCTCGTCTCTGGCACGACACCGACATGGGTGTGCACACCACCCTTTTCGACGATGTCCACGCCACGCTTGCCCAGGGTGGTGACGCGCAGATCCACCTTGTCGGCGATGTCAGCGTCGGACATGCCGGTCTTCTGCTTGAGGAGCGCCCATTCGTACTCGTTGGTGAACAGGTACGCGGCACCGTCGATCAAGTCGGTTGCCTGCGCGGCGTCGAGCCGAGCGAGCTGCTGCGACGGGTCGGCCGCGAACGGGATGCCTGCAGCGCGGCACTGCGCCGTGTGCGCCGTCATCGCGTCGGGGTCGTTGGCACCGATCAGAACCAGGTCCATCGCGTGCTGCGCCGCGAGTGCCTCGATGGAGATGTCCCGGGCCTCGCTCATCGCTCCGGGGTAGAACGACGCGATCTGCGCCATGTCCTCGTCCGTGGTGCAGACGAAGCGAGCAGTGTGTGCGGTAGCGGACACGCTCACACCACTGCAGTCGACACCGTGCTCTTCGAGCCAGGTCCGGTACTCGGCGAAGTCCGGTCCCACGGCCCCGACGAGCAGCGGCGCGCCGCCGAGAACTCCGAGTGCGTACGCGATGTTTCCGCCGACGCCTCCCTTGCGAATGACCAGATCGTCCACCAGAAAGCTCAACGAGATGTTCGAGAGCTGATCGGCGACGATCTGCTCGGCGAACCGTCCGGAGAATCGCATCAGATGGTCGGTCGCTATCGAGCCGGATACCGCGAGTGTCACGAAGGAAGGCCTTTCGGTTCGTAGATGCTGTGGAGTCGACGGGCAGACACGACTGTGACCGGTACACGCATGCGTGTACCGGTCACAGTCGAGTACGAGTCAGCTCAGTTGAACGAGTCGCCGCACGCGCACGATCCCGTGGCGTTCGGGTTGTCGATCGTGAAACCCTGCTTCTCGATCGTGTCCACGAAGTCGATGGATGCACCCTCCACGTAGGGAGCGCTCATCCGGTCCACTGCGAGGGTGACGCCGTTGAAGTCGACCGCGAGGTCGCCGTCGAGGCTTCGGTCGTCGAAGAAGAGCTGGTAGCGCAGTCCTGCGCAACCACCCGGCTGCACGGCGATGCGCAGCGCGAGGTCGTCACGGCCTTCTTGATCCAGCAGCGCCTTGGCCTTGGTCGACGCGGTCTCCGTCATGGTGACCTTGTGTGCCGTGGTTTCGGTCGTTGCGGTCTCATTCGAAACGGTCATGGGTTCTCCCTATCAGTCGTACAACCCGTGAATGACTCAACCGTACTCCCGGTAGCTCTATTCCTCACGCTCGCCGCCTCCCTTGCACACCGGTGTCGACCACGTCGGCCGCGACGCGCGCGGCCAACTGTTCGAGCTGATTCGCCGCATCCGACATCGCCAGCTCGACCGAACCCGCGAACTCACTGATCGAGTGCGCAGCCGAGATGCCCGCCGACTCCAGTTCGTCCTTCGACAACGTGACCTGCCCCGCGAGCACGATCGTGTCGATGCCCGTCGCGCCGCCCGCGGCAGCGATTCTGGTCACCAGCTTGCCGCGCAGCGATTGCGAGTCGAATTTGCCCTCACCGGTCAGCACCAGGTCGACAGAGTCGAGCAGTTCCTGCTGGCCGGTTCGTTCGGCCACCACGACGGCACCGGGTAGCTGCCTGCCGCCGAGTGCGAACAGTGCCGCCCCCAGACCTCCTGCGGCTCCGGCTCCCGGTCGGTCTGCCACGTCGTAGCCGGCGGCAGACAGCACTGCAGCCCAATCGGTGTTCGACTCCTCCAGCCGAGCGACGGTGTCTGCGTCGGCACCTTTCTGTGGACCGAACACGCGGGCCGCACCGGCGTCGCCCAGCAGCGGGTTCTCCACGTCCGACGCGGCGACGAGGTCGATGCCCGACAATCGCGCGACCGCCGATCCGAGTCCGCCCAGCGCACGAATCATCGCGCGCCCGCCGTCGCTGCAGCTGCTTCCGCCGAGCCCGACGAACACCGTTCGCGCCCCGGCGTCGAGAGCGGCGTCGAGCAGCTGACCGACGCCGTAGCTGCTCGCCTTCAGTGCTGACAGTGGAGTGGGCGGGCCGTCGAGAAGATGCAGTCCGCAGGCCTGAGCCGATTCGATGTACGCCGCCGTACCGTCGAGCAGCCAGTGGGCTCGGACCGGGTTGCCGAGGGGCCCGTCCACGTCTGCGGTCTGCACGGTGCCGATGCGCGAGGCCAGGACCTCGACGAACCCTGGGCCGCCGTCGGATTGGGGCGCGAGTTCGAGTTCGTCGGTCTCACGAACCGAGGCCCATCCCCTGGCGATGGCGTCGGCCGCGGCCGCGGCAGTCAAGGTGTCTCCGAACGAATCCGGCGCAATCATCACTCGCATCGTCGGAAGTCTAGGGCTGCAGCGCCGGAACGGCATCCGCTGTTTCGCCGCTGACCTGGCCGGTGTTCGTCGGCAACGGGCCATCCCATACTCTGAGTGCGTGAAGCTGCTACGCCGTGGAAACTCTGACAATTCGGACGGAAACGACTCGAACGAATCCGAGTCGACGACGGCCGGGAGCGACGCAACCCCTTCGGTGTCTCTCGGCAAGGGCCGACCGACCCCCAAGCGCCGTGATGCCGAAGCTCGGCGTCGCGGACCGGTTGCTCCTGCTCCTCTGACGAGCAAAGAGGCACGCGAGCGCCGCAAGGCGAACAAGGGCAGCAAGGAAGACCGCAAGGCCGCCTCCAACGAGCGACGTGCCGCCGCAGCCGAACGACGCGCACGGATGCTGGCGGGCGAAGACAAGTATCTGCTCCCCCGCGACAAGGGTCCGGTGCGTGCATACGTACGCGACATCGTCGATGCACGACGCAACCTCGTCGGCCTGTTCATGCCGCTGGCGTTGATCCTGATCTTTGCGCTGTTCCTGCAGCCTCAGGTACAGCAGTACGTCACCCTCGGCATGTTCGTGATGATGCTCTTCATGGTCGGCGAGGGCATCTACCTCGGCAAGATGATCAACAACAAGATCCGGGTGCGGTTCCCCGAGACCACCGACGGCGGTTTCAGGATCGGGTGGTACGCCTTCGTCCGTGCGTCCCAGATCCGCAAGATGCGCGCACCCAAGCCGCGAGTCAGCGCCGGCGAGGCCGTCTGACGTCGGTGGGCGAACCGAGACGAACCCTCGTGCTCGGTGGAGCCAGATCCGGCAAGTCCGGGCACGCGGAATCGCTTGCCGTTCTCGAGCCGGTTCGCTATCTCGCGACCGGTCGGCGGGACGCCACCGACGAGGACTGGCAGCTTCGTATCGAGCGTCACCGTGCGTCGAGACCGAGACACTGGTCCACCGTCGAAACCGTCACGTCACTGTCCGGTGTCGTCTCGCAGCCCTGGGACGGCACCACCGTCGTCGACGATCTGGGAACGTGGCTGACGGGAATGCTCGACGATGCACAGGCCTGGGAGCTCCCCCGCGGCACGATCGCACCGGCTGTCGACGACCTGGTTCGGGCAGTCGCGGACTGCCCGTCCCGCCTTCTGCTCGTCAGCCCCGAAGTCGGCTTGTCCGTGGTGCCAGAATCCCGTTCCGGTCGCCTCTTCCGAGACGAGCTGGGATTACTCAATTCTCGGCTCGCGGCAGTATGTGACAGGGTTCTGCTGGTCGTCGCAGGACTCGCGCTGACCCTCAAGGACCCTCCGGCGGACTTCATCACCGCGAAAGGCACAGTGTGACAATTCTTTCGGAAGAGGCTTCGGCGTCGTCGCCGTTTCGTCCGGTGACAGCTCCGTCGGACTCGGCTCGATCGGCCGCCGCCGACCGGCAACAGGAATTGACCAAGCCTGCCGGAAGCCTCGGTCGCCTCGAGGCGCTCGGTGAGTGGATCGCCGCCTGCCAGGACGCCTGCCCGCCGCGGTCTCTCGAACGAGTGCGTGTCGTCGTCTTCGCCGGCGATCACGGCGTGGCCGCACACGGGGTCTCTGCCTACCCTCCCGAGGTGACGGCTCAGATGGTCGCGAACATCCGCGCCGGCGGCGCAGCGGTCAACGTACTCGCGGCCATAGCCGGTGCCGCGGTTCGGGTTGTCGACATCGCGGTCGACGCCGATACGGATTCTTCGGTGTCCGCGTTCAAGATTCGACGGTCCAGTGGATCGATCGACCGCGAGGATGCACTCACCGAGGACGAGGTTCAGGCCGCGATCGCTGCCGGAGCCGCCATCGCCGACGAAGAGGTCGACGGCGGCGCGGATCTTCTCATCGCAGGCGATATGGGTATCGGAAACACCACTCCTGCAACGGTATTGATCGCCACCCTGACCGACACCGAGCCGGTCGCCGCTGTCGGTCGCGGCACCGGAATCGACGATGCGGGATGGATCAGGAAGACCGCAGCGATCCGGGACGCGATGCGTCGAGCCCGGCCGGTCGCGAAGAACCCCACCGATCTGCTGCGAGTCGCGGGCGGTGCCGACATCGCGGCCCTCGCCGGCTTTCTGGCACAGGCAGCGCATCGGCGAACCCCGGTGATTCTGGACGGCCTGGTGGTGACCGCGGCCGCATTGGTGGCCGAGGACGCGGCGGCCGGGGCACGCAACTGGTGGGTTGCCGGGCATCGCTCGGCAGAGCCTGCCCATTCACTTGCGTTGCGGCACTTGCGTCTCGAACCGATCGTGGAGCTCGGGATGCGACTGGGCGAAGGTTCGGGAGCGCTGGCGGCGTTGCCTCTGGTTCGTGCGGGTGTCGGCACCCTCAATTCGATGGCAACCTTCGCCGACTCCGGTGTCAGTACCGGCGACAGCGAAGCCCGCAGCACTGCCGAAGACCGCAGCACCGCCGAAGACCACTGACTGTGCGCAGCCCAGCCGACTCACTGGTGCTCGCGTTCTCCTGGCTGACGGTGCTTCCCGTGCGCGGCCCCGACGAGGTCGACAGGGACTCCGCCGGGCGCGCGATAGCGCTCGCTCCAGTCGTCGGTATCGCCCTCGGCAGCATCAGCGCGATCGTTCTGTGGGTGTCGATCACTGCGGGCCTGACGCCTCTCCTCGGCGGACTGCTCGCCGTCGCGGCCTCGGCATTGCTCACTCGCGGCATGCATCTGGACGGCTTGGCCGACACCGCGGACGGACTGGGCTGCTACGGACCTCCCGAGCGCGCGCGAGAAGTCATGAAGTCCGGCAGTGCGGGGCCGTTCGGAGTTGCGACCATCGCACTCGTTCTGGCAGTACAGGCCGCGAGCCTGGGCCAGCTCGCGCACCAACAGCTGTGGTGGGCCATTGCAGTTCTGCCGGTGATCAGCCGGGTGTCGGTGGTCCTGGCCTGCCGCCGGGGTACGGACGCGTCGTCGCCGAACGGTTTCGGCGCTCTCGTCGCGGGCACGCAGTCGAACATGGCACCAGCGCTGTGGGTGGTTGTCGCAGTGGCGATCTCGGTGTTCGCACATCCCGACCGCCCGTGGCAGGGCCCCCTGGTGGTCATCGCCGTACTCGCCCTCGCGATGGTTCTCACTCGCCACTGCGTGCGACGCTTCGGCGGGCTCTCCGGCGACGTGCTCGGAGCCGGAATCGAGGCCACCACCGCGCTGGCCGCGGTCGGCCTGCTTCTGGGAAGCTAGCGGAGCGTGGTCATCCAGCCGTGCGTATCGGCGAACGTTCCTCGCTGAATACCGGTGAGCGTGTCGCGCAGTGCGAGCGTGATCTCGCCGGGCTCGCCGCCTGCGATCTCGAACGCCCCCTCGGTGGACTTGACGCTACCCACCGGTGTGATGACCGCTGCTGTGCCGCAAGCGAACACCTCGGTGATCTCGCCGGAGTCGGCCCCCTTGCGCCACTCCTCGGTGGAGATCCGACGCTCTTCGACGGGGATGCCTGCGTCGGTCGCCAGGGCCAGCAGCGAGTCACGAGTGATGCCGGGGAGCAGTGACCCGGACAGCGACGGCGTCACCAGTCGTGCGTCGGAGCCCGAGCCGAAGACGAAGAACAGGTTCATCCCGCCCATCTCCTCGACGTACCGGCGCTCGATGGCATCGAGCCAGACCACCTGATCGCATCCTTCGTCGCTGGCCTGTGCCTGCGCCAGCAGAGATGCGGCGTAGTTGCCCGCGAACTTCGCGTCTCCGGTGCCGCCCGGTGCGGCCCGGACGTATTCGGTCGACAGCCAGACGCTCACCGGCTTGACGCCTCTGGGGAAGTACGCACCTGCGGGAGAGGCGATCAACATGTAGCGGTACGAGTCGGCCGGGCGGACACCGAGTCCGGCTTCGGTGGAGAACATGTACGGCCGGACGTAGAGCGCGTCCTCGCCGCCTGCCGCGGGGACCCAGTCGTGGTCGAGTTCGAGCAGCTTCTCGATCGATCCGATGAACAGCTCGTCAGGCAACTCCGGCATCGCCAGACGGCGAGCCGAGGAGCGGAAGCGCTCGGCGTTGGAGTGCACCCGGAAGGTCGAGAGGTCGCCGTTCGGCTGACGGTAGATCTTGAGTCCCTCGAAGATGGCCTGGCCGTAGTGCAGGACCATCGCGGCGGGGTCGAGCTCGATCGGACCGTACGGCGCGATCGTGGCATCGTGCCATCCGCCGTCACGGGTGTAGTCGATGTACACCATGTGATCGGTGAAATGTTTTCCGAAACCGGGTGCAGCGAGCACCGCGTCGCGCACGGCGGGCGTAGCGGGCGAGGGATGCTGCACGTACGTGAATTCGGAGACACCTGTCATGCCCGAGATCCTATCGTCACGGCCACCGAGCTCTCGCGCGGTCACCTGGTCTTCACTGCGACGAAGGGCGGCGCGACCACTTCGCAGCGCAACGCTCGCCCACGAACGTCGACTTCGACCTCCGAGCCCACCGCAGGAGCGGCCTCCGCGTCGAGCAGGGCGAGGGCGATTCCGATCTTCAGCGACGGCGAGAACGTGCCGGACGTCGTCGTTCCGATCTGCTGTCCCGATGCCTTGACGGCAAGGCCCGGGCGCAGGACACCGCGATCGAGAGCCCTCAGTCCACGCAGCACACGCGCCGGTCCGCTCTCCTTCTCCGAGGACAAGGCTTCCTTGCCCCAGAACGCATCCTTCTTCCACCCGATAGCCCAGCCGCAGCGCGCCTCGAGAGGCGAGATGTCCAGTGCCAGTTCGTGTCCGTGCAACGGGTAACCCATCTCGGTGCGCAGTGTGTCGCGCGCTCCGAGCCCGCACACCTGTCCCCCACGAGACCGCACTGCTGCCATCAGCGCCCGGAAGAGCGGTTCCACGTCGCCCGCGGGTGGAACCAGTTCGTAGCCGTGCTCGCCGGTGTATCCGGTTCGGCAGACTCGCACCGCAACCGAATTCCAGGTGGCGTCCTCGAACGCCATGTAGTCCATGTCGGTCGGCAGGCCCAGTTCCTGAAGAACCTCGGTCGATTTCGGTCCCTGCACGGCCAGGACTCCGAACTCACGGTGCTGGTTCACCACCGAAATCCCGTCGGGTGCCTGCTCGGCCATCGCCGCGACGACGGCCGCCGTGTTCGCCGCGTTCGGCACCAGAAAGACATCCTCGTCCGAGACGTAGTATGCGATCAGGTCGTCGACGACGCCGCCGGATTCGGTGCAGCACAGCGTGTACTGCGCCTTGCCCGGTTCTATTCGGTTCAGATCGTTGGTGAGAACGGAGTTCACGAACGCAGCGGCTCCGGGTCCGGTCACCGACGCCTTGCCGAGATGCCCGACATCGAACAGACCCACGGCCTCTCGCACTGCCGTGTGTTCGACGACGACCCCGGCGTACGACACCGGCATGGTCCAGCCGCCGAAAGGTGCGAATGTCGCACCCAATTCGGTGTGCACGGCGTGAAGTGGTCCCTCGATCAGCTCGGTGTCGGTCATGGCGGTCACGCTAGCTCACATCGCGGCCGTCGCGGGCCCGGCAGACCGACTGCGTCCCTCGACGAGTCGTCATTAGGATCGAGGTACGTACACGTCAACCCCTACAGGAGCAGCCACGTGCCTTCACCCTCGACGCCTTCCCGCACTCTCGGACCCGACCTGGTCCTCGCGGGCAAGCTCGGTAAGAAAGTCGACGTTCTCGTCGTCGCGCTGAGTACCAGCGACGACGGCCTCGAGCTCGCCATCACCGACGACATCTCCGACGACGCCGTCGCTGCTGCGCTGCTCGATTCCTTCGAGTCCGTCGGTGCCACCGGCAAGGCCGATGAACTGGTGCGCATTCCGGCACCGGCCGGCCTGTCCGTGGACAGCGTCCTGGCGGTCGGCCTCGGTAGCGCAGCCGACATCGACAGCGAGCGCATCCGGCAGTCCGCCGGAACCGCGGCTCGTGCACTGAAGGGCGTCGATACGGTGGCGACCACGTTGTCGGCACTCGATCTCGGTGCGACCGCGGAGGGGTTCTTCCTCGGCGCGTATCAGTTCACCGCGTTCAAGTCCTCGCTCTCGGCCCCGAAGGCGGACGGTCTTCCCCTCGCCCGCGTCGAGTTGCTCGTGCCCGACACGCGCTCGAAGGAAGCGAAGAACGAGCTGGCACGCTCGATCGCCATTGCCGAATCCGTTGCTGTAGCACGTGATTTCGTCAATACTCCGCCGAGTCACCTCTACCCTGAGGAGTTCGCGGCGCAGGCGAAGGCGCTGGGTACGGCTGCAGGCCTGAAGGTCGAGATCCTCGACGACAAGACACTGGAGAAGGACGGCTACGGCGGCATCTACGGCGTCGGCAAGGGTTCTTCACGCCTGCCCCGACTGGTTCGCCTGACTCACTCGGGCGGCAAGCGGGGCGCGAAGAAGGTCGCCCTGGTGGGCAAAGGCATCACGTTCGACACCGGCGGCATCTCCATCAAACCCGCTGCGGGCATGGAGAACATGACCTCGGACATGGGCGGTGCGGCTGCGGTCATCGCGACGGTGATCCTGGCCGCGAAGGTCGATCTGCCGCTCGACGTCGTCGCGACGGTGCCGATGGCCGAGAACATGCCGTCGGGCACAGCGCAGCGTCCGGGCGACGTACTGACCCAGTACGGCGGCATCACCGTGGAGGTCATCAACACCGACGCCGAAGGCCGCTTGGTGTTGGCCGACGCGATCGTGCGTGCCTGCGAGGACGATCCGGATTACCTCATCGACACCGCGACACTGACCGGGGCCCAGGTGGTCGCGCTCGGCAATCGGACGCCAGGAGTCATGGGCACCGAGGACTTCCGCGACCGCGTCGCCGAAATCTCTCAGGCCATCGGCGAGAACGCGTGGCCGATGCCGTTGCCGAAAGAGATCCGACGTGAACTCGATTCCAAGGTGGCCGATCTGGCGAACGTCACCAACGGCCGCGCCGGTGGAATGCTGGCCGCTGCGCTGTTCTTGAAGGAGTTCGTCCCCGAGGGCGTCGAATGGGCTCACATCGACGTCGCGGGACCGGCGTACAACACCGGCGGGCCCTTCGGGTACACCGGCAAGGGCGGCACCGGCGTTCCCGTACGGACGATGTTCGCGGTCCTCGAGGACATCGTCGAGAACGGCTGATGGCACAGTCCGTGCGTACGGATCCGAATCTGCACGCACGGATTTCGGTCAGAGATCGCGCTGCTGCTGTTCGCGCTTCTTGATGATCTTCTGGCGAGCGTCGTGATCGCGCATGCGCTGGGGGTAGCCGGTCTTGCGCACGTCGTAGACCGGCATCTTCAGGTCGCGTCCGATCTTTCGTGCATATTTTTCATCCAGCGGCCGACGGGTCCACTCGCCGTCGTTCGCGACGAGCACCACCGTCAGCGGGGTCACCGTCGTCTTCGGCTCGACGTAGGCCTCGACACCGATTCGAGCGGCCGTCCAATCGGCCAGGTACTGGGCAACCGACCCCTCGGGGCCACGTTTCGCGGACCCGCCGCTTCGTTTGAGTCGATCGAACAATCCCACGAGAACATCCTTTTCGTACGGCCGATGGATCACCGGTTCGGGTGCCGGAATGTTGTTACCCGCCAGTTTGCCAGGCGTGTTGAACGCCCTAGGGGAACGGCGAGGCGATAACAATGGAAGGATGACATTAGAGGGTTCAGCTCTCTTGATAGTGAACCAAGGCTCGTGAAGTGAGTAAGTGAATTGCCGAGAGGGAGTGTCTACGTGGGCGCTGTGTCGAGCCGAACACGCTCGATCGGTGTCTTGTGCACCGGCGCCTCCGTCGAACCGAATCACGCAACTCTCGTCCATGAACCCTGTTCCGCCAGCACAATGGTCTGCGACCACGAGTCGTCGAACCACATCACCCGCACACAACTGTCGAGGAGTCAACAGACATGGCCTTCTCCGTCCAGATGCCAGCTCTTGGTGAGAGCGTCACCGAGGGAACTGTCACGAGGTGGCTCAAACAAGAAGGCGACACCGTCGAAGTCGACGAGCCATTGCTCGAAGTCTCCACGGACAAGGTCGATACCGAGATCCCGTCGCCTGCAGCCGGTGTTCTGACCAAGATCGTCGCTCAGGAAGACGACACCGTCGAGATCGGTGGCGAGCTCGCCCAGATCGGTGACGCAGGCGAGGCTCCCTCGTCCGACGCGCCGGCCGAGGAAGCTGCGCCCGCCGAGGAGTCGGCACCCGAGGAAGCTGCCGAGGAGCCCACTCCCGCAGCCGAGCCCGAGGCACAGGCCGAGGAGGAGGCACCCGCAGCGAGTGCATCGTCCGACTCGTCCGGATCAGGCACCCCGGTGACGATGCCCGAGTTGGGCGAGTCCGTCACCGAGGGCACCGTGACCCGTTGGCTCAAGGCCGTCGGCGACGAGGTTGCTGTCGACGAACCACTGCTCGAGGTCTCCACCGACAAGGTCGACACCGAGATCCCGTCTCCGGTCGCCGGAACTCTGCTCGAGATCTCCGCCGAGGAAGACGACACGGTCGCCGTCGGTGGCCAGCTCGCCGTCATCGGATCGGGATCGCCGGCCGAGAAGGCCCCCGAGCCCGAGGCCACCCCGGAGCCCGAAGCCCCCAAGGCCGAAGAGCCGAAGAAGGAAGAGCCCAAGAAGGAGGCTCCGAAGGCTGCTCCCGCCAAGGAGTCGGCACCGTCGGGTGATTCCAGCCCGTACGTCACGCCGTTGGTTCGGAAGCTGGCGTCGGACAACGATGTCGACCTGTCGACGGTCAAGGGCACCGGTGTCGGTGGACGCATCCGCAAGCAGGATGTGCTCGCTGCTGCCGAGGCCAAGAAGGCTCCGGCTGCTCCGCCCGCCGAGGCTGCGCCCGCCGCGGCCGCCAAGCCCGCTGCGCCGGCCACGGCCGGTGTTCGTCCCGAGCTCGCGCATCTTCGTGGCACCACGCAGAAGATCAACCGGATCCGGCAGATCACCGCGAAGAAGACGCGTGAGTCGCTGCAGACCTCTGCACAGCTCACCCAGACCTTCGAGGTGGACGTCACCAAGATCGCCGGTCTGCGGACGAAGGCGAAGGCGAAGTTCGCCGAGAACGAGGGCGTCAACCTGACGTACCTGCCGTTCTTCGCGAAGGCCGTCGTCGAAGCTCTGAAGGCGCACCCCAACGTCAACGCGAGCATCAACGAGGAAGCCAAGGAGATCACGTACCACGCCGATGTCCACCTCGGTATCGCCGTGGACACCGAGCAGGGTCTGCTCTCCCCCGTCATCCACAATGCGGGCGACCTGTCGCTCGCCGGGCTGGCTCGGGCGATCAACGACATCGCCACCCGTGCACGCTCGGGTGGGCTCAAGCCCGACGAGCTGTCCGGTGGCACGTTCACGATCACCAACATCGGCAGCCAGGGTGCATTGTTCGACACCCCGATCCTGGTTCCGCCGCAGGCCGCCATGCTGGGCACGGGCGCAATCGTCAAGCGTCCGGTCGTCGTCAAGGACGACTCGGGCAACGAGTCGATCGGTGTTCGCTCGATGTGCTACCTGCCGCTCACCTACGACCACCGCCTGGTGGACGGAGCCGATGCGGGACGCTTCCTCACGACGATCAAGCAGCGTCTCGAAGTAGCGTCGTTCGAGGCCGATCTCGGCCTGTAGGCAACCGGCGAATCACGACTCTCACGTATTCTGGTGAGAGCGCGAAACATTCGCATCGGAGTCTCGAAAAGAGGGGCACGAACCGTGCATCCGGGGCATCATTCGTTCGCGAATGATGCCCCGTTTGCGTCAAGGAGGCTTTCGTTCACATGCGCGTAGTCATTGCAGGTTCATCAGGTTTGATCGGCACGGCCCTGGTCGCAGCGCTGCGGGGCCGTAGCCACGACGTCACCCGCCTGGTTAGGAGATCACCGGCCGGACCCGACGAGTCGCAGTGGGATCCATCGCGCGGAAGCGTCGATGCGGCCGCGCTCGACGGAGCCGACGCGATCGTCAACCTCTGTGGTGTCGGAATCGGTGACAAGAGATGGTCCGGTGCGTACAAGCAGTTGGTGCGGGACAGCCGCATCGCTCCCACCGAAGTACTCGCCGGGGCTGCCGCCGACGCGGGTGTGCCCACTCTGATCAACGCGAGTGGCGTCAACTTCTACGGCGACACGGGCGATCGGGTGGTCGACGAGACAGCCCCGGTCGGTGAGGGGTTCCTGGCCGAGGTCTGTCGTGATTGGGAGAACGCCACGTCTGCGGCGTCGGACGCGGGTGTTCGCACGATCATGCTGCGCAGCGGTGTCGTGCTGTCGCAGCGCGGCGGCATGTTGGGCAAGCTTCGGCCGCTGTATCTGTTCGCGCTCGGCGGGCGGCTCGGCAGTGGCCGCCAGTACTTCCCGTGGATCTCTCTCGAGGACGAGATCGGCGCCATCGTCCACGGCATCGAGAACGACTCCCTGCGTGGCCCGGTCAACATGGTCGGTCCCACTCCGGTGACCAACGCGCAGTTCAACAGTGCGATGTCGCGCGCGGTGCACCGTCCGGCCCCCTGGGTCGTCCCCGGCTTCGCACTGAAGGCGGTGATCGGAGAATTTGCCGAGGAGGCCATTCTCACCGGGCCACGGGCAATTCCGAAGGCTCTCGAGGACGCGGGCTACACCTTCGAGCACAACACCGTGGGAGAGGCACTGCGGGTGGCCGTCGGCTCCTGACGCGGCGTACCGTTCCGATTCATGAGTGATGCGAACTCTTCGTCGGCCGTAGTGTCGGCGCGCGCGAGCTCCGAACCGATGGTGGTCCGCGAGTTGGGCACCGTCGAGTACACCGAGGCCTGGGCACTGCAGCGCGAGCTGGCCGGTGCCCGGGCGGACGGCGTCGGATCCGATACGCTGCTGCTGCTCGAGCATCCGTCCGTCTACACGGCAGGGCGGCGCACTGCCGAGGAAGACATGCCGCGGGACGGCACTCCCGTCGTCGAGGTCGATCGTGGCGGCAAGATCACCTGGCACGGTCCGGGCCAACTGGTGGGTTATCCCATCGTGAAGCTCGAGCAGCCGATCGACGTCGTCAAGTACGTGCGCCGGATCGAGGAAGCTCTGATCTCCGTCGTGTCCGGGTACGGCATCGCCTGCGGACGCGTCGACGGCCGATCGGGAGTGTGGTTGGCAGCCGAGATGCGCGACGGCGCGTGGCTTCCCGAACGCAAGATCGCCGCCATCGGAGTACGCGTTCAGCGTGGGGTGACGCTGCACGGATTCTCACTGAACTGCAACGCCGCCATGACCGGCTTCGATGCGATCGTCCCGTGTGGCATCGCCGATGCGGGTGTGACGTCGCTGTCGCTGGAGCTGGGCCGAGACGTCACCGTCGGCGAGGTAACCGCTGCTGTCACCGAGGCCGTTCTGGCCGCGCTGGACGGGTCGATGCCCGTGCGGGATCACGAGATCGAACATCCGGCCGTCACTAGTGCGTCGATCAACCCGCAGTTCACCACGGTCCGCTTCGGCGCGTAGCATCGACTCTGTGACTGTGGCCCCAGAAGGACGCAAGCTGCTCCGCCTCGAGATCCGAAACGCGGAGACCCCCATCGAACGCAAACCCAACTGGATCAAGACCAAAGCGAAGATGGGCCCGGAATACACCGAGCTCAAGGGTCTTGTGAAGCGTGAAGGTCTGCACACGGTGTGCGAGGAAGCCGGCTGCCCCAATATCTACGAATGCTGGGAAGATCGCGAAGCGACCTTCCTCATCGGCGGTGAGCAATGCACCCGCCGTTGCGATTTCTGTCAGATCGACACCGGCAAGCCGGAGGACCTCGATCGAGACGAGCCGCGCCGGGTGGCGGAGAGCGTGCAGGCCATGGGTCTGCGCTACTCCACGATCACCGGCGTCGCTCGGGACGATCTCGAGGACGGCGGCGCGTGGCTGTACGCCGAGACGGTGCGGTACATCAAGAAGCTGAACCCCAACACCGGCGTCGAGCTGTTGATCCCGGATTTCAACGCCAAGCCGGATCAGCTGGCCGAGGTGTTCTCCTCCCGTCCCGAGGTGTTGGCGCACAACGTCGAGACGGTGCCGCGCATCTTCAAGCGCATCCGCCCCGCCTTCCGGTACCAGCGGTCGATGGACGTCATCACCGCGGCCCGCGACGACGGTCTGGTCACCAAGTCGAATCTGATCCTCGGCATGGGTGAGACCCCGGAAGAGGTGCAGGAAGCCATTCGTGACCTGCACGAGGCCGGTTGCGACATCCTGACCATCACCCAGTACCTGCGCCCGTCGCCGCGCCACCACCCGGTCGAGCGTTGGGTCAAGCCGGAAGAGTTCGTCGAGCACTCCGATTACGCCACCGAGATCGGGTTCGCCGGTGTGCTGGCCGGTCCGTTGGTCCGCTCCTCGTACCGCGCCGGACGCCTCTACGCACAGGCCATGGCGCATCACGGCCGTGAATTGCCCGAGAGCATGAGCCACCTGACCGATGGTGGCGAGGCCTCTCAGGAGGCCAGCTCGTTGATGGCTCGTCTGGCCGCGCGCTGATCGTCGTTCCCAATCCGGAGCGGTGCGAGTGAGCGTCGGCACAGGACGTATCCTGTGAGGTATGGCGAACGGCAGTAAGGCTGGCAAAGCAGCAAAGCCCAGCAAGGAAGCAAAAGCGGCTGCCAAGGCGGCGCGCAAGCAGGCATCGAGGGAACGGCGCAAGCAGCTCTGGCAGGCGTTTCAGATGCAGCGCAAGGACGACAAGGTTCTCCTGCCGCTGATGATCGGGTCGGTGGTCGGGCTGGGGCTCCTCGGATTCCTCATCGGCCTGGCCTTCGGTTTCCAGTGGTTCCTGCTCCCCATCGGACTGCTCCTGGGAGTCCTGGTTGCGTTCATCATCTTCGGTCGCCGCGTGCAGAAGTCGGTGTACAAGAAGGCCGACGGCCAGGCCGGAGCGGCCGCGTGGGCCCTGGACAATCTGCAGGGGTCGTGGCGGGTGACCAACGCGATCGCCGGAACCACCCACCTCGACGCCGTGCATCGTGTGATCGGCAAGCCCGGTGTCATCCTCGTGGCCGAGGGTGCTCCGCACCGCGTGAAGTCGTTGTTGGCTCAGGAGAAGAAGAAGACCGCCCGCTTGGTGGGCGACACTCCGATCTACGACATCATCGTCGGCAACGAGGAGAACCAGATTCCGCTGTCGGGTCTGCAGAAGTACCTGTCGAAGTTGCCGAAGAACATCGACGGCAAGCGCATGGACACCATCGAGTCGCGGCTGTCCGCACTCGGCACCAAGGGAGGCCCGGCGATGCCGAAGGGACCCATTCCCGGCGGAGCCAAGATGAAGGGCGTTCAGCGGACCATGAAGCGCCGCTAGCACTCACGACCACTCGAAACAGCCCTGGTGCGACGACCCCTCAGCGGGTCCGCAGCAGGGCTGTTCCCGTTGCGCGGTCGTGCATTCCTCGGCCGTCCATGTCGGTCACGACGGCCGGGACGACGAACAGCAGAATCAACTGGCGCACCAGGGCGCGGACGAAGCCGACCCGCGCGTTGGCGTCGATGCGTGCCACCTGAACACCGACGACGAACTGCCCCGGGGTGAACGAGAACAGTGAGACGCTCACCAGTCCCACTCCGAACCACACGGCCAGCACGATCGTCGAGATCAGGCCACTGGTGGTGTATCCGCCGAGAATCAGCGACGCCACGCCGGTGGCCATCGTCCAATCCAGCACCAGCGCGAGGACTCTGCGTCCGGTACCTGCCAGCGATCCGACGCCCTGCTGCGGCAGACCCAACTCCTCCCCACGGAAGTTCTGGGGTTCACGTGGGTTCGCCGAGGCCGGTCCGGACAACCAGGACCCTGTCATTCGTGCCATGATTTCAAGGATAGGCGCGGTCGGGCACACGGGAAAACACCTGGACGTACTGTTGTCCGTGCCAGTCGTGAGCCAGGACGTGTAACACGGGCGAAACACGAGCTTGACGGGCGGGCAACACCAAGTCCATACCGTCAGGTCGACGGACTCAACAAAGGAGCAAAAGCGTGGCGTTTTCCACGGCCCAAGAGGTCATCAAGTTCATCGCAGATGAAGGAATCGAATACGTCGACATCCGGTTCACGGATTTGCCGGGTGCACAGCAGCACTTCTCGATCGCCGCCAAGGCGTTCACGGCAGACACACTGGAAGACGGCCTCGCGTTCGACGGCTCGTCCGTCCGCGGCTTCCAGTCCATTCACGAGTCCGACATGATTCTGCTTCCGGACTACGCCACCGCTCAGGTCGATCCCTTCCGCAATGCGAAGACGCTGAACATCGACTTCTTCGTTCACGACCCGTTCACGCGTGAGGCCTACAGCCGCGACCCGCGCAACGTCGCACGTAAGGCCGAGGAGTACTTGGCGAGCACCGGCATCGCCGACACCGCTTACTTCGGTGCCGAGGCCGAGTTCTACATCTTCGATTCCGTGCGCTTCGATTCGCAGGCGAACGGCGCGTTCTACGAGGTCGACTCGTCCTCGGGTTGGTGGAATACCGGAGCCGAGACCGAGGCCGACGGCAGCCCGAACCTCGGTTACAAGGTGCGTTTCAAGGGTGGCTACTTCCCCGTCGCTCCGTACGACCACTACGTCGACCTGCGCGACCAGATCTCGACCAACCTGCAGAACGCTGGCTTCGAGCTCGAGCGTGCGCACCACGAGGTCGGCACCGGCGGCCAGCAGGAGATCAACTACAAGTTCAACACGCTGCTTCGCGCAGCGGACGACCTGCAGCTGTTCAAGTACATCGTCAAGAACACCGCATGGCAGAACGGCAAGTCCGCGACGTTCATGCCGAAGCCGCTGTTCGGCGACAACGGCTCGGGTATGCACGTGCACCAGTCCCTGTGGAAGGACGGCAAGCCTCTCTTCCACGACGAGGCCGGATACGCCGGACTGTCGGATCTCGCTCGCCACTACATCGGCGGCATCCTGCACCACGCGCCGTCGCTGCTGGCGTTCACCAACCCGACGATCAACTCGTACCACCGTCTGGTGCCGGGCTACGAGGCCCCCATCAACCTGGTCTACAGCCAGCGCAACCGCTCCGCTGCGGTGCGTATCCCGATCACCGGCAACAACCCGAAGGCCAAGCGCCTCGAGTTCCGTGCGCCGGACTCCTCGGGTAACCCGTACCTGAACTTCGCCGCTCAGATGATGGCGGGTCTGGACGGAATCAAGAACAAGATCGAGCCGATGGCTCCGGTCGACAAGGATCTCTACGAGTTGCCGCCCGAGGAAGCCAAGAACATTCCTCAGGCACCTACCTCGCTGAATGCCGTGATCGACCGGCTCGAGGCCGATCACGACTACCTCACCGAGGGTGGCGTCTTCACCACCGACCTGATCGAGACCTGGATCTCGCTCAAGCGCGAGCAGGAAATCGCTCCGGTGAACCTGCGTCCGCACCCGTACGAGTTCTCGCTGTACTACGACGTGTGATCGTCTGATTTCACGCTGACAACGCCCGGCCGAATCCTTTCGGCCGGGCGTTGTTGCGTTCCCGGGCAGTAACCGATCGGCAACGCTTACGGCAATCGACGAAGAATTCAGACCGGTCGGCGTTTGATTGTCGGTACGCGGGGTAAAGGTATTTATCCGCTACGGGCGAACAGAGGACGCAACTGCATGGATGCACTGTGGGAATTCATCGTCGGACGGCGAAGGCAGTTGGCGATCGACTCCTATTTGCACGTCTCGGCCGTCGTTCAGTGCGTCGTCATCGCCACCGTCATCGGTGTCGCGATCGGTGTTCTGGTCTACCGCAGCCCCGCTGGGTCGGCGATCGCGACGGCTCTCGCGAGCACGATCCTGACGATCCCCTCGTTCGCGCTGCTGGGAGTTCTCATCCCCATCATGGGATTGGGCGTTCGGCCGACGGTGACCGCGTTGGTTCTGTATTCGCTGCTGCCGATCATTCGCAACACCGTGGTGGGTCTCGCTGCAGTCGATCCGGCTGTCGCCGACGCCGCCCGCGGTATCGGAATGAGTCGCACGCTGGTGCTGCGACGCATAGAAATCCCTCTCGCCTGGCCGTCGATTCTGACCGGGATGCGGATCAGCACACAGATGGCCATGGGCATCCTGGCCATCGCTGCGTACGCGAAAGGCCCTGGCCTGGGCAACCTGTTGTTCTCCGGGCTCGCTCGCGTAGGAAGCCCCACAGCCCTACCGCAGGCCCTCACCGGCACTGTCCTGATCGTCCTGCTGGCGTTGATCCTGGACGGGATCTACGTGTTGATCGGCAAACTGACCACCTCGAGGGGTATCCGTGAGTGACTCGACCCGTACATCCAACGTCTCCGGCGCGGAAATCGTGCTCGAGAACGTGACCAAGAGCTACCCGGGGCAGAAGCTCGCCGCGGTGGACAACGTGTCCATGACGATTCCTGCCGGCGAGGTCGTCGTTCTGGTCGGGCCCTCGGGCTGCGGCAAGACGACGACGATGCGCATGATCAATCGGCTCATCGAACCGACGTCGGGCCGCATCACGATCGGTGGAAAGGATGCGCTCTCGATCGACCCCAACGAGTTGCGTCGCACCATCGGCTATTCCATCCAGCAGGCGGGTCTGTTCCCGCACATGACGATCGCGCAGAACGTCGGCATGGTGCCCGGGCTCATCGGATGGAACAAGAAACGCATCGACGATCGCACCGACGAGATGCTCGATCTCGTGGGGCTCGACCCTGCCGTGTACCGCCAGCGCTATCCGCGTCAGCTCTCCGGTGGCCAGCAGCAGCGTGTCGGTGTCGCCCGCGCTCTCGCCGCCGATCCCCCGGTGCTGTTGATGGATGAGCCCTTCGGCGCGGTCGATCCGATCACGCGAGGACTGTTGCAGGACGAGTTGATGCGGCTGCAGGCGGAGCTGGGCAAGACCATCGTGTTCGTGACCCACGATTTCGACGAGGCCGTCAAGCTCGGCGATCGAATCGCGGTGCTCGGAAACCAATCGACGATTCTCCAGTACGACACCCCCGAGGCCGTTCTCGCCAACCCCGCCGACGACACCGTCGCCGGATTCGTCGGGGCCGGGGCCGCGTTGAAGCAGCTGACCCTGATGCGCGTACGCGACATCGAACTGTCCGACGTTCCAGTCTTCGGCGAGGACGATTCGGTGGAGACGATGAACACCGCTCTCGGCTCCGATCCGGAGGCGTGGGGAATCATCCTCGACGCGCGCAAGCGGCCGCTTCGCTGGACCGATCGCCGCCACCTCGTGGGGGTCGGCAGCCTGCGCGACGTCGGTGTGCCGATGGGCGAGATGGTCTCGACGCAGTCCACCCTTCAGGACGCCCTCGAAGCTCTTCTCTCCGAGGGCAATGCGACGGCCACCGTGACCGGCAACCGCGGCGAGTACGTCGGCACCGTGACGATCGACGTGTTGATCGACACCATCAAATCCCTGCGGTCTCAGCACGCCAACGATCACGACGAGGCGCGCAGCGACGTCGGGACGCCGTCGTGACCGCACTCGCCGACGCCGGCGAAACCACGAAGGACACCGCGCGCGCCGCCAAGCGGGCCGAGCGACTCCGGCTACTCATCCAGCCCGTGGTCATCCTCGTCATAGTGGCCGTGCTCTTGGTCTACACGTTCAGCCGGGACCTGACCGCCACCCAGTCGGGCACCCTCAACGCCGGCAGCATCACCACCGCCGTCCGCGAGCACGTGGCGATCACGTTCGTCGTGACGGCACTCGTACTCGCCATCGCGGTGCCGCTCGGAATTCTGCTGACGCGGCCCGGGTATCGGAAGCTGGCTCCGTTGTTCATCGGTATCGCCAACATCGGTCAGGCAGCGCCGGCCGTCGGACTGCTCGTTCTGTTGTTCCTGGCCACCGGATGGACCGGATTCACTGCCGGCGTTCTGCCCATCGCGTTCTACTCGCTGCTCCCGGTTCTGCGGAACACCATGCTGGGCTTCCAGACGGTGGACCCGAACTACATCGATGCCGCACGCGGACAGGGCATGTCGAACATGGGCATCCTGCGGCGCATCGAGTTTCCCCTCGCGGTTCCGTTCATTCTCGCGGGTCTGCGGACCTCGCTGGTGTTGGCTGTGGGCACCGCGACCCTGAGTTTCCTCGTCGGAGCGGGCGGTTTGGGCGTGTTGATCGATACCGGCTACAAGCTCAACCAGCCGATCATTCTGGTGGTGGGAGCAGTTCTTGCTGTTGCTCTCGCACTGCTGGTCGACTGGCTGGGCGCACTCGCCGAGGCATTCCTCGGACCGAAAGGACTCCGCTGATGCGGCGCACCACTCGACGACTCGCGGCCCTGTGCGCCGCGGCAACCCTGGCGCTCTCGGGATGCGGATTGCAATCCGGCGGTGCCATGCCGTTGTCGGTCGAGCCGGGAAGCATCACCCCGCTCCCCGGCCTCGAAGGTGCCCAGTTCACCGTGGGATCCAAGGACTTCACCGAGCAGATCATCCTCGGCTACATCCTCGAATTCGCGTTGAGCGCGGCCGGAGCCGACGTACGGGATCTGACCAACATCGCCGGATCGCAAAGTGTGCGTCTGGCCATGCAGAGCGGTCAGGTGGACGTCGCCTACGAGTACACCGGTACCGGATGGATCAACTTCCTGGGCAACGAAACCCCCATTCCCGACGCCACCGAGCAATTCGAGGCCGTGCGCGACGCCGACAAGGCCAATGGCATCGACTGGGTCAATCCGGCCCCGATGGACAACACGTACGCGCTGGCGATGAATCAACAGGTGGCGCAGGAGACCGGAGTCCGCACCCTGTCCGACTACGCGGCGCTGGTGAACAGCGACCCCGCCGCGGCAGCACTGTGTGTGGAGACCGAGTTCAACAGTCGTCAGGACGGGTTGCCAGGCCTCGCCGCCACCTACGGGTTCGACGCCAGCACGTTGCCGGTGCAGATTCTGCAGACCGGCGTCATCTATCAGGCCACGGCCGAGGGCGCTCAGTGCCGATTCGGTGAGGTGTTCACCACCGACGGACGTATCAAGGGCCTGAATCTGACGGTCGTCGAAGACGACAAGTCGTTCTTCCCGCGCTACAACGCGACCGTCATCATCCGCCAGGAGGTCGCCGATCAGTACCCCGAGATCGCCGAGGTGACCGCACCGATCTCGGCCGCGTTGACCAACGAGGCCATTTCCGAGCTGAACAAGCAGGTCGACATCGACGGACGCGAGCCTGCGGACGTCGCACGGGACTGGATGGTTCAGCAGGGATTCGTCACCGTCGGAAGTGATTAGAGGCAGACGGGGACTAGTTCCCGCCGAACGTCCTCTCCACCACTGCCTTTGCTCGACGCGTCACTCGTAGGTAGTTGTCGAGGAACGCTCCGGCATCGCCGTTCTCCCAACCCGCTACCTGCGCGACTGCGGACAGCACAGCTCCCGGTCGCGGCAGCTGATCGGTGGGCTTACCGCGCACCAGGACCAGCGCGTTGCGGGCCTTGGTTGCGAGAATCCACGCCTCCCTGAGCAATTCGACGTCGGTTTCGCTCATGAGCTCGGCTGCGCCGATGGCGTCGAGTGACTGCAGAGTCGAGGTGTTGTGCAGCGTCAGGACCTTGTGCGCGTATCTGAGCTGGATGAGCTGGACGGTCCACTCGATGTCTGCCAGTCCCCCACGTCCGAGCTTGGTGTGGGTGGAGGGGTCGGCCCCCTTGGGTAGACGCTCGGAGTCGATGCGCGCCTTGATGCGTCGGATTTCGCGGACCGCATCGGCGGACACGCCGCCCTCGGGGTAGCGCACCTTGTCGGCCATCAGCAGGAATCGGATTCCGAGATCCTGGTCGCCGGCCACCTGGTGTGCGCGCAGCAGAGCCTGCACTTCCCAGGCCTGAGCCCACTGCGAGTAGTACGCGGCGTACGACGACAGGGTGCGCACCACCGGTCCGCTTCGCCCTTCCGGTCGCAGACCGGTGTCGACCTCGAGGGGCGGGTCGGTGCTGGGCGCGCCGAGCAGTTTGCGGATGCGATCGGCAATGGTGTTCGCCCACTTGACCGCAACGGTCTCGTCGGCACCGTCGACCGGATCGCAGACGAACAGCACGTCGGCGTCGCTGCCGTAGCCGAGCTCACCGCCGCCGAGGCGACCCATGCCGATGACGGCCAGAGTTGCCGGTGCCGGTTCCCCGCGCTCGATCTCGCTGGCTCTGATGGCAGCGGCCAGGGCGGCATTGATGACGGCGGCCCAGACCGAGGACAAGGCCCGGCACACCTGAGGGACGTCCAGCATGCCGAGGATGTCGGCCGACGCCACCCTTGCGAGCTCGTGCCGTCGAAGTGCCCTGGCTGCGTTGATGGCTCGAACCGGGTCCTCGTAGCGCGCCGAGGATGCCAGGATCGCACGGTAGGTCTCTTCGGGTTCGGCGTCCAGCAGCCGCGGGCCGGTGGGTCCGTCGGCGAACAACCGAATGACCTCGGGGGCCTTGATCAGCAAGTCCGGGACATAGGCCGAGGAGCCGAGCACGATCATCAGGCGCTGTGCCACTGCGCCTTCGTCGCGCAGCACGCGCAGGAACCACGTCTGCTCCCCCGCCGATTCGGACAGCCTGCGGTAGTTGAGCAGTCCGGCGTCGGGGTCGGGGGTATCGGCAAGCCATTCGAGCAGCGTAGGAAGCAGCACGGCCTGAATCTGACCGCGCCGGGTGCCGGAGCCGACGAGCGCACGCAGATGGCCCAACGCATTCTGCGGTGTCGCGTAGCCGAGCGCAGCGAGCTGACGCGTCGCGGCGTCGGGCGTCAGACGCACCGTCTCGGAGTCGAACTTGACCACCGAGTCGAGCAACGGCCGGTAGAAGAGCTTGGCGTGCAACCGGCGGATGCGCTGCGCATTGCGCTTGATCTCGGCGTTCAGCACGCCGAGAGCGTCGCGGTTGCCGTCGGGTCGCATGTGCGCCGAACGGGCCAGCCACCGCAGGGCTTCCTCGTCGTCCTGAGGAGGCAGGGTGTGTGTGCGACGCATTCGCTGCATCTGCAGGCGGTGCTCGATCAGCCGGAGAAACTCGTAGGAGGCCGTCAGGTTCGCGGCATCGTCGCGGCCCACGTAGCCGCCCTCGGTGAGTGCGGTCAGTGCATCGGTCGTGCCGAGAACGCGCAGCGACTCGTCGGTTCGACCGTGCACCAATTGCAGGAGCTGGACGGCGAATTCGACGTCCCGCAGGCTGCCGCGTCCGAGTTTGATCTCGCGCTCGCGGAGCTCCGGCGGCACCATTTCCTCGACGCGACGCCGCATCGCGCGCACCTCGGGCACGAAGTCCTCGCGCTGGCTGGCCAACCACACCATCGGGTTGACCGCGTCGACGTAATCGTTGCCGAGCGCGATGTCGCCGGTCATCGGGCGGGCTTTGAGCAGAGCCTGGAACTCCCAGGTCTTGGCCCAGCGCTTGTAGTAGGCAACATGCGAATCCAAGGTGCGGACCAGCTCGCCGCGTTTGCCCTCCGGCCGCAGCGCCGCGTCCACCTCGAAGAACGCCGAGGATCCGATGCGCATCATCTCACCGGCGATGCGGCTCGCCTGCGAGTCGGCGGGCTCGGCGACGAACACGACATCGACGTCGGAGACGTAATTGAGTTCGCGCGCACCGCATTTGCCCATCGCGACGACGGCCAGACGCGTCGGACACGGAGCGTCCGGGCACACGGTGGCCACCGCCACCGCCAGTGCAGCGGTGAGCGCAGCGTCGGCCATGTCGGACAGTTGCGACCCGACCACCGTGTACGGCAGGACGGGTTCGTTCTCGACGGTCGCGGCGAGGTCGTATGCCGCCAGCACCATGATCTGGTCGCGGTACTTCTTGCGCAGCGCGATCACCGCGGGCGGTCCTGTGACGGTCGCGCGGTACAGGTCCGGTGCGGCATTGGGGCCGGTCTCGGGTTCGGCCCCGACGGCCTCGAGCAGTTCCGCGACCAGGGTGGCTTTGGTGGGTAACTCGATCTTCGCCGAGACTCCGCTGCTCTGACCTTCCTTGGTCAGCAGCAGACGCCAGGTGCTGTCGTCGGCAACCAGATGATCGGCGAGCGCACTCGAAGCCCCGACGAGACCGAGGATGCGTCCGCGGAAGCCCTTGTCGGTGCGCAGTGCAGAGTCGAACTCGGCCCACCCGGCACCGAGCACTTCGTACATCCGCACCAGGGTCCGCAGTGCGAGGTCCGCGTTGGGCGCACGGGAGAGCGACCACAGCAGCTCGAGGCTTTCCTCCCCCGTCCAACCGAGGGTGCGCAGGTCGGACGGCGCAGTTTCTTCGACGAGGCCGAGACGGCCCGGTCCGGGAACGACGGATCTGGAGGTCGGAGGACGCACCATCTACAATCCACCTCGGGATGCCACAGAATTACCTCGTCGTCAGTACACAGCGGCGCGAGGGTGCTCGCGTCGGCATCGGAACTACCATTGAAGGATCGAGTAGAACGTAGCCCATGACGACGCCGTGCTGTTAAAGACCCAGGTAGGCCTTCAGCTCGTACGGCGTGACGTGACTGCGGTATTCCTCCCACTCGCGACGCTTGTTGCGGAGGAAGAAGTCGAAGACGTGCTCGCCCAGTGCTTCGGCGACCAGTTCGGAGCCTTCCATCGCGTTCAAGGCCTGATCGAGGTTGCCCGGTAGCTCCTTGTACCCCATGGCGCGACGCTCGGCGGAGGTCAACGCCCACACGTCTTCCTCGGCCTCGGGCGGCAGGGTGTAGCCCTTCTCGATTCCGCGAAGACCGGCCGCGAGCAGCACCGCGAATGCCAGGTACGGGTTGCAGGCCGAGTCCGGGCTACGGATCTCGACGCGCCGCGAGGATGCCTTGTTCGGGGTGTACATCGGCACGCGGATCAGTGCCGAGCGGTTCGCCGGTCCCCAGGATGCAGCGGTCGGTGCTTCGCCGCCGCGCACGAGTCGCTTGTAGGAGTTGACCCACTGGTTGGTCACGGCGCTGATCTCGTTGGCGTGTTCGAGGATGCCGGCGATGAACGACTTGCCGGTCTCCGAGAGCTGCATCGGATCGTCCGGGTTGTGGAACGCGTTGGCATCGCCCTCGAACAGGCTCATGTGCGTGTGCATCGCCGAGCCGGCCTGGTCGCTGAACGGCTTGGGCATGAACGTCGCGCGCACACCCTCTTCGATGGCAACCTCCTTGACCACGTAGCGGAAGGTCATGATGTTGTCGGCCATCGACAGTGCGTCGGCGTAGCGGAGGTCGATCTCCTGCTGGCCGGGTGCGGCCTCGTGGTGGCTGAACTCGACCGAGATTCCCATCGATTCGAGCGCGTCGATGGCGTGCCTGCGGAAGTTCGGAGCCGAGTCGTGGACGGCCTGGTCGAAGTAACCGCCGTTGTCGGCCGGGGTCGGCGGTGAGCCGTCCTGCGGGGCGTCCTTGAGCAGGAAGAATTCGATCTCGGGGTGCACGTAGCAGCTGAACCCGAGGTCCGCGGCCTTGCTCAACTGGCGACGCAGCACGTGGCGCGAGTCGGCCCAGGACGGCGAGCCGTCGGGCATGGCGATGTCGCAGAACATCCGCGCCGAGTGCTGGTGGCCCTTGCTGGTGGACCACGGCAGAATCTGGAACGTCGACGGATCGGGCTTGGCCACGGTGTCGGCCTCGGACACGCGAGCGAATCCTTCGATGGCGCTACCGTCGAAACCGATTCCCTCGTCGAAAGCCCCTTCGAGCTCGGCGGGGGCGATGGCCACCGACTTGAGGTACCCGAGGACGTCGGTGAACCAGAGGCGGACGAAACGAATGTCGCGCTCTTCGAGGGTCCGGAGCACGAATTCCTTTTGACGATCCATGAACGCGAGAGTAAGCAAACGGAGTTAAATCTGTGTTACATCGTGAATTCGGTCTCACTTCGTGAAACTCTCAGCAGACTTTCCAGGTGGTGAGGTAGCACGTCAGCACCGCAATCCGTCCCCCGGCGGAACCAGATCGACAAGATAGTTCACCAACGGATCGTCGATGCACTCGACGCCCGAGAAGGCGACCGTGTGCTGGGTGCCCTCGTAGGTCACCAGATCGCCGCGCAGCTGAGCAGCCAACTCCACACCTGCCTGGTACGGCGTGGCCGGATCGTCGGTCGTCGAGACCACCACCAGGGTCGGCAGTCCCTCGACGTCGACGATGTGCGGTTCGCTCGTGTTCGGCACCGGCCAGAAGGCGCACAGGTCGAGCGGCGCGTTGCCCGTCGCCCGGCCGTCGTCCAGATACGGCGCGGCGGCGCGGAACCTGACGTCCGCCGCGTCGGCCTCGGCGCGATCGGTGGTCGGCGGGCCGTCGACGCAGCGAACAGCGTTGAACGCGTCGTCGATGTTGGTGTAGCTG
Source organism: Rhodococcus sp. 14-1411-2a (assembly GCF_002259485.1). Lineage (GTDB taxonomy): Bacteria > Actinomycetota > Actinomycetes > Mycobacteriales > Mycobacteriaceae > Rhodococcoides. Next base: position 308,762 of record NZ_NPGA01000019.1, on the reverse strand, counting down.
CCGTCTTCGAGCCGTCCGGAGTAGGTGTCGGCGAGCCGGAGCAGGGTGTCGCCCCTGCCGTCGCGCAGTTCGTTCAATCCGGCCCGCAGCAGACGCCACAGCTGCTGCGAGTACAGCGCCTGCTGGGCACCGGTGATCGCGTCGTCGTAGCTGAGACCGCGAGGGTCGGTCGTCTCGGCCGGCTGGTCTATCAGCGGGTCGACCAGCGATCGGAACTGCTCGACGGCCTGGGCCGGATCGGTTCCGAGCGGGCAGGTGTCGGTCTGTGCACAGTCGGCGGCGAACTGATCGAACGCGGTCTGGAATGCCGCGCCCTGGGCGACGGCTTCGTCGACGGGTGACTGGTCCGGATCGAGCGCACCGTCGAGCACCATTGCGCGCACGTTGGACGGGAACTCCTCGGCGTACGCGGTCCCGATTCGGGTGCCGTAGGAGTAACCGATGTAGGTCAGTTTCTCGTCGCCGAGAACCGCACGGATGACGTCCATGTCGCGCACCACTTCCCGGGTGCCGACGTGTTCGAGCACGTCCGCCCCGGTGCGCTCGACGCACTGCGCGGCGTAGTCCCGATGTTCGGCCTCGGTCGCCGCGATGCCCTCGGGGCTGACGTCCACATCGGGTTCGCGACGTTCCTCGTCGACCTCCTCGGATGTCAGGCATCGCACCTCCGGATCGGATGCTCCGATCCCGCGCGGGTCGAAGCCGATCCGATCGAAGCGATCGGCGACGGCGGTGCCTTCCGCCTGCCCGGCGAGGTAGAGCCCCGACGACCCGGGCCCGCCCGGGTTCATCAGTACCGACCCGATCTTCTCGCCCGTCGCCTCCGTTCGCGAGATGGCGACCTCGATCGTCTTGCCCTCGGGGTCTGCATAATCCAACGGCACAGTCACCATCGCGCACTCGACGGCTCTTCCCAGTTCACTGCCGTCGGTGTTGTAGCTGTCGCAGGACTCCCACTCCAGCGTCTGCGTGTAGAACGCCTCGAGCCCCGAGGGAATCGGGCCGGCGACCGATGCCGGCGACGAGGCGTCGGGCACCGCGGAGTTCTCCGGTGTGGCGGTGGGCTCGGGGCCGGAGCAGCCTGCGAGCACCACGGCCACGGCCGACATCGCCACGGCCGACTTCCTGGTGCGCGTTCTCATGGACACGATCGTGCCAGGTCTTTCGAGCGCGCCGCTCTCGCTGCCCGGCGGGGACGTCGTGCGAGCACTAGCGTGGGCGCAGTGCAGGCACTTCGACTCGCCCTCGCCCAGATCAACTCCGTCGTCGGCGATCTTGCGGCGAACTCCGCAGCCATCGTCGAGTGGACGGTCCGCGCGGCCCACGACGGTGCCAACGTGGTGGTGTTCCCGGAGATGGCGCTGACCGGATACCCCGTCGAGGATCTGGCTCTGCGACCGTCGTTCGCCGCCGCATCGGCTCGCGCCCTCACCGAGCTGGCTGCCGCCTTGGACAGTGCCGGGTGCGGCGACCGCATCGTGGTGGTCGGTTACCTCGATCGCGACGCCGAGGGCTCGCGGAACAGCGCGGCAGTGATCACCGATGGACGGGTTGCCACTCGATACGACAAGCACTCGCTCCCCACCTACCGGGTGTTCGACGAGGCCCGCTACTTCGCTCCGGGATCCGGCCTGAGCATCACGACGGTGAACGGCCTGCGGCTCGGTGTCGTTGTCTGCGAGGACATCTGGCAGCCGGGCGGGCCGGTGCCGGCCTACGGGGCAGCCGGAGTCGACATGTTGCTCTGCCTCAACGCCAGCCCTTTCGAGCAAGGAAAGGACGAGGTGCGCCGCTCCATCGCCGCGCGCCGAGCCACCGAGATCGGTGCCCCGATCGCCTACGTCAACGTGGTCGGTGGACAGGACGAGCTGGTGTTCGACGGGGCGAGCTTCGTCGTCGGGCCGGACGGTTCCACCTGGGGCCGCTCCCCGCAGTTCGTCGAGCATCTGTTGATCGTCGACGTCGATGCGCCCGCCGATCCGGGTCCGGACGCCGCGGCGGTACCCGGCTGGAGCATCGACCGGATACCGCTGCCCGACGTCGCGATCACCGGCTGGCAGCGAGCCGAGCCGTACCTCGCAGAGATAGCGAGCACCGAGGAACAAGTGTGGGGCGCACTGGTGACCGGACTACGAGACTATGTGCACAAGAACGGTTTTCGTTCGGTGGCTCTCGGATTGTCCGGCGGGATAGATTCTGCGGTGGTCGCCGCCATCGCAGTCGACGCCCTCGGCCACGACGCGGTACACGGAGTGTCGATGCCCTCGACGTACTCGTCGGGTCACTCCCGCACCGACGCAGAGGATTTCGCGTCGCGCACCGGTATCCATTTCCGCGTCGAGCCCATTGCGAACATGGTGGCCTGCTACGTCGACCAGCTGCATCTGACCGGCTTGGCCGAGGAGAACATTCAGGCCCGCTGCCGGGGCATGGTGTTGATGGCACTGTCGAACAGCTTCGGCCATCTGGTGCTCGCCACCGGTAACAAATCCGAGCTGGCCGTGGGCTATTCGACGATCTACGGGGATGCCGTCGGCGGCTTCGCTCCGATCAAGGACGTGCCGAAGTCGCTCGTGTGGGATCTGGCGCGGTGGCGAAACAAGTCCGCTGCCGACCGTGGTGACATCCCTCCGATACCGGAGTCGAGCATCGACAAGCCGCCGTCCGCCGAGCTCCGGCCGGGCCAGCTCGATACCGACTCGTTGCCCGACTACGACGAACTGGACGCCATCGTGTTTCGCTACGTCGATCACGACCAAGGGTTTGCGGACATCGTGGCGGCCGGGTTCGACGCGGCGGTGGTCGCGGACATTCTGCGCAAGGTCGATGCGTCGGAATACAAGCGGCGCCAGTACCCGATCGGTACCAAGGTCACCTCTCGTGCGTTCGGTCGCGATCGCCGCATGCCGATCACCAACGGCTGGCGGGACCACGCGACGCTCGACGAGGTGTGACGAATTGCACTGCCGGTAGCTTCCCGGCAGTTCGCGCGCAGTGGCAGACTCGAGCACGTCATCACACCCCATCCCGGGGACCCGCCGAGCGGGCCTCGAGGACCAGAAAGGGACAAAGATGTCCGAAACTGCTGTGTACGGCGGATCTGCCCAGGAAGCACCCTCCACCGCGTTGACCCGCAAGACCCGCACCCACCACCTTCTGCAGATGAAAGCCGACGGTGAGCGCTGGGGAATGCTCACCGCATACGACTACTCCAGCGCCCGCATCTTCGAGGAAGCCGGCGTACCTGTTCTCCTCGTCGGCGATTCGGCGGCAAACGTCGTCTACGGCTACGACACCACCGTGCCGATCACCGTGGACGAGCTTCTTCCGTTGGTTCGCGGAGTGGTCCGCGGCGCACCGCACGCCCTCGTCGTGGCAGATCTGCCCTTCGGCACGTACGAGGCCTCGCCGCAGCAGGCCCTCGAGACCGCAGTTCGGTTCATGAAGGAAGGGCTCGCAGGCGCAGTCAAGCTCGAAGGCGGCGAGCGCGTGGCCGCCCAGATCGCTGCGATCACCGCCGCGGGCATCCCGGTGATGGCCCACGTCGGCTTCACCCCGCAGAGCGTCAACACCCTCGGCGGTTTCCGCGTCCAGGGTCGCGGAGATGCGTCCGAGCAGCTCGTGGCCGACGCCATCGCAGTCCAAGAGGCGGGAGCATTCGCCGTCGTCATGGAGATGGTTCCCGCCGACATCGCCGGCCAGGTGACCCGCAAGCTGACCATTCCGACGGTCGGTATCGGCGCGGGCAACGAATGCGACGCGCAGGTACTGGTGTGGCAGGACATGGCCGGATACACCAATGGCAAGACCGCGAAGTTCGTGAAGAAGTTCGCCGACGTCGGCGATTCACTGCGGACCGCGGCAACGACGTACATGTCCGAGGTGCGATCGGGAGTCTTCCCCGGTCCCGAACACAGCTACTGATCGTTCTCGCCTCGCCGGAGTTCGGGTGGCACACTCGGGGCCATGACAATCAGACGGGGTACGACGTCCATTGCAGGAAGAAGCGCAGTCGCATTGGCAGGCGCGGCTGCGCTTCTCGTCGTAGCGACTGCATGCAGCACCGACACCACCAACACCGGTTCGTCGTCCACCACGACGGTCGCACCGACCCCGACGGTCACCGCACCGCCTGCGGGCGCAGCGATCACCGACGCGCAGAAGCAGCAGCTGTGCACCGATCTCGAAGCGCAGCTGTCCAATTGGCGCGTCCAAGGGCCCACCCTTGGTCGCGGCGGGCTCAACATTCTCGTGCAGACCTGGGCGGCGCAGAGCGGCGTCATCAATCTTCAGGTGGTGCAGGACCGAGCGATCATCGACGACATCACGACGGAAACCTGTTCGGACGTACGAGACGAGGCCATCCGATCGCTCGACATTCCGGACCTCGCGTCCGGTCTGGTGGGCTTCTGAGATGCGGACCCTCTACCCCGAAATCGATCCGGCGGAGACCGGCCACCTCGATGTCGGCGACGGCCAACAGATCTACTGGGAGGTCTCCGGCAATCCCGACGGTGCGCCGGTGGTGTTCGTGCACGGCGGTCCGGGCGGTGCCACCAATCCGTTGCAGCGCAGGTATTTCGACCCGCAGGCCTATCGAATCGTGTTGTTCGATCAGCGCGGCTGCGGGCAGTCGACCCCGCACATTGCCGACGGTGCAGATCTGTCGGTCAACACCACCGACCGGTTGATCTCGGACATGGAGAAGCTCCGCGAGCACCTGGGTATCGACACGTGGTTTGTGTTCGGCGGTTCGTGGGGCTCGACGCTGTCCCTGGCGTACGCGCAGTCGCACCGTGATCGTGTGCGTGGGCTCGTACTACGGGGAATCTTTCTCGTGCGTCCGTCGGAGATCGCCTGGTACTACGGCGGCGGGGCAGGCCACATCTTCCCCGATCTGTGGGAGAAGTTTCTCGAACCCATTCCGGAAGACGAGCGCGACGGCAATCTCGTCGAGGCGTATCACCGGCAGCTGATGTCCGAGGACCACGAAGCCGCGACGCGAGCTGCGGTGGCATGGTCCACCTGGGAGGCAGCGACGAGTTACCTGCTGCCCAAACCGGATGCAGTGCAGTCCAATTCGGATGCACGGTTCGCACTGGCGTTCGCTGGTATCGAGAACCACTACTTCCGGAACAACTGCTTTCTCGAAGAGAATCAACTGCTGCGCGACGCCCACCTGCTCGACGGCATTCCCGGTGTCATCGTGCAGGGCCGCTACGACGTCGTGTGCCCGGCAACGAGCGCGTGGGCACTGCACAAGGCCTGGCCCTCAGCAGATCTGGTGATCGTCGACGATGCCGGTCATTCTGCGGCCGAGCCCGGCATCGTGCATCACCTCGTCGAGGCGACGGATCGTTTCAGGCCGTGACCGCCGAGTAGTCGAATCGTACTGCGCGCGAGTCGGTGTCGGCCCGGATCAACCGGACCTTCACCGACTCCCCCGCGGGCGGTTCCCCGTCGCACTTGCCGAGGACGATCGGTTCGGACACCAACACCTCGGCATCCCGCTTGCCCTCGGCACCGCGCAGTACGACCGCTGAGAATTGCTCGCCCACTCGGTCTTTGAGTACGTGCGCTTCGGTGAGGTCGATGCAGGCGCGGTCCACTTTCGATGCCGCGGAATCCGATCCGCGCATGATTGCAGGCAGCTCCGGCAATGCCTGCGCGGCCCAGTCCGGTATCGGAGTTCCGGCGACGACCGCCAGGCACACCTCGGTGGCGAATCGATCGGACAGCCGCCGCAGTGGTGCCGTCACGTGGGCGTACGGGGCACCGATTCCAGAATGTTCCACCGATTCGTCGCTGTCGGCAGGGGTGGTGGTGCGATCGAACGCGCGGTAGTCCGCACCACGCAGCAAACCGGTCGCCTGGGTCATCATCGCCAGTGTCGACGGCTCACCGGTTGGCAAACCGGCCAGCACTGCGCCGGCCGATGCCCCTGCCGGCCAGTCGATTCCGAGCGCGGTTGCTGTCTTCTTCAACGTCTCCACGGCCTCGGCGGGCGCGGGTGGGAGTGTGCGGACGAGGCCGATTCCGGCGTCGAGCATGATTCTGGCGGCGCACATCCCCGTCAAGAGCGACACCTCGGCGTTCCACCCGTCCACTGCCGTGCGGGGCTGCAGATCGATGCGCCACCCTTTTCCGTGCGGCGTCACTTCCTGCTCGGGCAGTGTGATGTCGATTGCCCCGCGCCGCCTGGCTGCGGCCGCGCGCTGTGCCCCGAACTCCGCCAATGCCGCGATGGAGGGGTGCGGTGTGCCTGTTTCGACGTCAGCCTGCACCGCGGCGTAGTCGAGCCGTGCAACAGAGCGCACCAGGGCGCGGGTGACGGTCCACGCGGCCGCCTCGCCGACGTCGTCGAGTTCGATGGTCCACAGCGCGGCGCAGCGAGTCTGCCCCTCCAGCAGGCTGCCCGAACCTTCCGACAGCTCTCGTGGATGCAACGGCACGGATCCGTCGGGGAGGTAGAACGTCTGGCCGCGTCGACGGGTTTCGGCATCGAGCGCTCCCCCGGGCGTCACCAGTGCGCCCACATCGGCGATCGCGTAGTGCACCACCAGCCCGTTGGACGTCTTCTCGATGTGTACGGCTTGGTCGAGGTCCTTCGAGCCGGGTGGGTCGATGGTGACGAACGGAATGTCGGTGCGGTCGATTCTGCTGTCGGCGTGCAGGTCTCGTGCTTCGATCGCCTCGCGCATCACGTCTGCGTCGAAAGTTTCGGTGAGCGCGAACTCGGATCTGATGGCCTCGAAGTCGAAGCCCGGAGCCCTCAGCCGGGTGAGCAGCACCGTCAGTTGTTCCAGTCGTCGTCGGAATCGGCGGCCTTGTTGCGCGCCGCGGCTATCTTCAGCGCCTGCTCCGCGGTGGCCTTGTCCGGATAGGGGCCCATGCGGTCGAGGGCGTTGGTCTGCTTGCCCTGTACGACCTGCTTGGTGGTGATGTCGTAGTACCAGGAGGTGTCGTCGTCGGTCATGACTTCCAGTGTGCCCCATGGAGCGACGCCGCAGGCGAACTGCGGGAGAAATGGTGAGTGCGAACGAGTCGGCCTGTAAGCCGGATCCTGTCTGCCGTTCCTGCTCTCGCAGGTCCGACGTCGACGACCATCCATCTGGGCACACCGTTGCCGGGTACCTCGAGCAGTCCACCCGCAGGCTCGGGCGAGCAGCCCTCGAGCACCTGCGCAGCTGCACCCCTTGCGCGATGCAGCCTTCGACCTTGCTCCGGGCGGGGTTTACCTAGCCATCCCAGTCACCTGGGATGCTGGTGCGCTCTTACCGCACCGTTTCACCCTGACCTGCAGTTCGACTCCGAAGAACCGATCCGCAGGCGGTCTGTTTTCTGTGGCACTGTCCCGCGAGTCACCTCGGGTTGCCGTTAACAACCGCCCTGCTCTGTGGAGTCCGGACTTTCCTCGGCCCGAAGCGCGACGACACTCGTTCGCCGGTCCTCCGAGCCGCAGCCGTCCGGCCAACTCGTTCGCGGTTGCACACTCTACTCGGCGAGCCGCGCCAGCCGGGAACCGAACTACAGTTCCTCCCATGAGTGAGTGGGTCGTGTTGCTCCGCGGCATCAACGTCGGTGGCATCAACATCAAGATGGCCGATCTCCGTGAGGCCCTGACATCGGCCGGCTTCACCGATGTCCGCACCGTTCTGGCGACTGGCAATGTTCTGCTGGGCTCCTCGCTGCGCGTCGACGCCGTCAAGGCACAGGCGGAGAGCACGCTCGCCCAGGCGTTCGGCTACCAGGCCTGGGTTGTCGTCCTGGACGTGCCGACGCTTCGAGCGATAGTGGAGTCCTACCCGTTCGACGCCGAACGGGAAGGCTGGCATTCTTATGTGGTGTTCGGTAGCGATGACAGCCATTTGACCGAATTGTCCGCTCTTGCAGAAGAACTCGACCCTGAACTCGAAAGGATTGCCGAGGGGAACAGCGTGCTCTATTGGGAGGTGCGCAAGGGCAACACCACCGACAGCACGTTTGGCAAAGCCACCGCCAAAGCGAAGTACAAGGCCACGACCACCACCCGAAACGTGCGCACACTGGTGAAGATTCTCGCGTGACCGTTCTCGCCGCGGCACTGGTGGCCGCCGTTCTCGTCTTCGCCATCGTGCGCCCGCGCGGTCTCCCGGAGATCGTTGCCGCACTTCCAGCCGCGGCGGTCGTTCTGCTCGTCGGCCTCGTCAGCCTCGACGCCGCACGCGAGCAAGTACTCGAACTCGCTCCGACCGTGGTCTTTCTGGCGTTCATCCTGATCCTGGCGCACCTCTCGGACGCCCTCGGAGTGTTCACGTGGATAGCCGCGAAGCTCCGCCGAGGATCCAAGGGCAGTCCCCGCCGGTTGCTCACCCTTGTGTTCGCTGCAGCGGCATCGACCACCGCGGTACTGAGCCTCGACGCCACCGTGGTTCTGCTGACGCCGGCCATCATCGGCGCTGCGCGGATTCTGGGGATGTCGCCGCGTCCGCACAGTTACGCCACTGCACACCTGTCCAATTCGGCGTCGACGCTGCTGCCGGTGTCGAACCTGACCAACCTTCTTGCCTTCGCCGCGACCGGACTCACCTTCCTGCATTTCACCGCTCTGATGGCACTGCCGTGGATTTTCGCGGTGGCCATCGAGTTGGCGGTGTTCCTGATCTTCTTCCGCAAGGATCTGAGCCGCACCGCCGCACCGCCGGAGAAGTCGACTCAGCAGAGCGCCGAGGACGTCCCCGCACCGCGAACCACGCTGGCCATCCTCGGCACAACACTCATCGGCTTCGCGGTGGCAGGCCTGTTCGACGTCGAACCGTTCTGGGTGGCCGCGATGGGATCGGTGGCATTGGCCGTCCCCGCACTCCGGGGCCGGCACACCAGTGCTCGCGCCATTCTGCGCGGTGCCGATCTACCGTTCTGCGGCTTCGTCTTTCTGCTCGGCATCGTCGTTCTCGGCGTCACGACAGGGCCGATCGGCGACTGGCTGGCGCGAATCCTGCCGTCCGACACCACGTTCGCGTCGCTCCTGGCAGCCGCAGCCATCGCGGCGGTGGCGTCGAACATCGTCAACAACCTGCCTGCGACGCTGCTGCTACTGGCCGCCTTCGGAGCCGACGCTCCCCCGGCGTTGCTGTTGGCCATGGTGATCGGCGTGAACCTCGGACCCAACCTGACCTACGTCGGGTCGCTGGCGATCATGCTGTGGCGACGCGTCGCATCGGCCAACGACGAACCGGCAGATCTGCGCACCTTCACTCCTCTGGGCGCAATCACGACGCCGCTGACCATCGTCGGGGCCGTCGCGGGCCTGTGGCTTGCGCTGCAGATCTGACCGGCGTGTCGCTGTAGCGACGGCGAGCACGCCTACGGGTGCTGGTTCCGACTTACAGTCGGGTCCCACAATCCCCCGATATTGCCGGTACGCAACCTCTGTTCGTAGACATCGGTCTTCCACGCGATTGTGTCGCGGGCCTGTTCCAGCTCAGCGATTTGAGCGTCGATTCGGGCACGATGCGTGCTGAGCAGCGCGAGACGGTCGGCCTCGTTACCTGCCCCATCTCGCACAAGCACGGCAAACCGCTCGAGATCCGCCAACGGCATACGGGACTCCCTCAACCGGGTACACACCCGAAGCCAGTCGATGTCGATCTGGCTGTATCGCCTGCGTCCACTGGCAGTACGTTCTACCGACCCGAGGAGCAAACCTTTGCGCTCGTAGAACCGCAGCGCATGCTCACTGAGCCCGACCGCTTTCGCGACCTCTCCGATGGTGTACTCGGACATCTGCCACCTCCCGCAGCTTGACCTAGAGCGAACTCTAGAACATAGCGTGCTGTTCATGACCTCACGATTCGAAGGAAAACGAATACTGATCACCGGAGCGACCAACGGAATAGGACTGGCCGGCGCGCGACTTCTGGCGCGCGAAGGAGCACAGTTGATTCTGACTGGGACGAACAATGAACGCCTGGCAGCTCTGGCTGACGAAGTCAGTTCGGCCACCGTCTTGTTCAATGATGCATCGCTCCCGGACACGGGACACACACTCGCCGAGCAATTGGACGAGCTCGTCATCGACGGACTGTGGTTCAATGCCGGTTACGCTGGCATCGCCCCGATTACCGACGTCAGCACTCCCTTCTTCGACACGATGATGGCAACCAATGTGCGTGGCCCCCTGCTTCAGCTTGCCGCGCTGAGTGATCAACTGAGCGACGCCGCCTCCGTAGTCGTCACCTCATCGACGTCGACCTACGAAGGGGCTCCGCTGACCGCCGTGTACGCGGCAACAAAAGCGGCACTCATTGCCGCTGCGCGCACCTGGGCCACAGAACTTGCCCCTCGGAAAATTCGGGTCAACACTCTGGTTCCAGGTGCAATCGAAACAGGTTTCCGAAGCTTCATGGATACCGAGACCCGCCAGGACTTCGAGGCAGGCGTCCTCGGCCGAGTGCCGCTCGGCCGAATCGGGACGGCTACGGAAGCTGCTGCGGTTGCGCTGTTTCTGCTTTCCGAGGAGTCGAGCTACGTCACTGCCAGCCAATACTCGGTCGACGGTGGACTGGGCCACCGCTGACTACTTCCGACATCGGCCCTGTGTGAGATGAGTTGCACGGCGCTCGATTTCCGATTCGACGCCCAGAACACGCGGCGGATCTTCTAGCGCTCCACGAGCCCATCCATGTTGCCGAAATACGAATGAGATCGACTGTGGTGCAGTGATTTCGATGAACGCGGGCTGCCGACTGGGAGCGGAACGCAAATTAGGTACCACTTGACTATGGACAGTCGTGTCAGCTCAACGCAGCGTCGAGATCGATCGTCAGTGGCACTGGAGATTCGATGACGCATCGACCTCGACGAACCTGCTCGACATATCCGTGCGGACTCAGATCCAGCGTTGTGAGCGTGGCTGCATCCGGATCGACAATCCAGTAATGGGGAATCCTCGCGTCGGCGTACTCGCTGCGTTTTGTCACCACATCAGTACCACGAGACCCAGGCGAGATCGCCTCGACAACCAATACGACGTCTTCGTCGTGCAGCGCCTCGGGTGAGTCGAGTGCGCACACAACCACGTCGGGTACCCGCACCGTCGCTGGCGTTACCGAATCGACGACAACCTCGACCTCCGGTAACGCCTCCAGACCGCCCTGCAACTGGTCGTCGAGCTGTGCGCACAGTCGAAACAGAATTCGGGCGTGGGCTTTCGACGGTCGCGGTGACGCGATCAGCACACCCTCCTGGATCTCGGCGTGAAAATCGTCTTCACCCAGCGCGCGCCACTGCTCGACAGACAGCAGTTCGGGATGCGCTCTGGCGACGGTCACTCGTGCAGTTTGTCCGCGGTCACTGCGGCACCACCGACTATGACGGCGCTACCTGCCCAGTCGTCAACGTGCAGTTACCCGCGCCATCCGGCCGTCAGGTCAGTCGCGCCAAATGCGAGGTGTCGTTCACCAATCGCACCGAGGCCCCGCCGTCGGGGTAGAACTCGGCGATGCTCAGCGACGCGAGGTCGAGGTGCAGTCGATACAGCAGCGACGGGCCGACGTCGAGGGCGAGTTGCAGCAGCATCTTGATCGGTGTCACGTGTGTGACCACCAGAAGGGTCTTCCCGGCGTACTCGGTGAGCAACTGGTCGCGGGTTGCTTCGATGCGCATGCGCACCGCGTCGAAGCTCTCCCCGTTCGGTGGTGCGACGGAGGTGTCGCCGCGCCACGCCTTGTGCGCGTCGGGGTGACGTTCCATGGCCTCGGTGAACGTGAGGCCTTCCCAGTCGCCGAAGTCGGTCTCGATGAGACCGTCGACGGTGGTGACGGGCAATCCCAAGCGGTCGGCTGTCGCCGAGGCGGTCTGTTGCGCGCGCCCCAGTGGCGAGGCAACGATGGCGTCGATATCGGTGCGCGACCCCAGAACCGTTGCGGCAGAATCGGCTTGACGTCGACCCAATTCGGTCAGATCGGGGTTGCCGCGACCGGAGTAGCGCCGGTCCACCGACATGGGGGTCTGGCCGTGACGCAGCAACAGCAGGCGAGTCGGCTCCCCCATGGCACCGGTCCAGCCGGGCGACTCGGCCTTCTTCGCCACCGGCTCGGCATCGGGCAATTCCGATAGGTCCGCACCCTCGGCCGCGGCGTCCATAGCCTCGTTCGCCAGTGCGTCGGCGTGCGAGTTCTGCGAACGCGGAATCCACTCGTAGGTCACGGAATCGAAGTGGCGGGCCAGGTCGGCCGCTGTGCGCTGAAGCGGAATCATGTCCGGGTGCTTCACTTTCCAGCGCCCGGACATCTGTTCGACGACGAGTTTGGAGTCCATGCGGACCGCGACCTCACGGGCCCCGACATCACGAGCCGCGCTCAGTGCTGCAATCAGTCCGTTGTACTCGGCGACGTTGTTCGTGGCCACGCCGAGCGATGCCCGACGCTCGGCCAGAACCTGCGAGCGATCGGCACTGAACACCACTGCGCCGTACCCGGCCGGGCCGGGGTTGCCACGCGATCCACCGTCGGCCTCGGCGACGACCCTCGACACCTGACTCAAATCCCGGATTCCTTGGTGCGCACCAGGATTGCATTGCACTCCGAGCAACGAATGAGAGCATCCGCGGGCTTGTTGGCGATGCTTGCGATCTCGTTGCGATCGAGTTCGATGCGACACGCTCCGCAACGGCGAGCCTGCAGCAGTGCCGCACCGCGGCCGGTGAGCGCTCGCTGCTTCTCGTAGAGCGCAAGCAGATCCGCGGGCAATCCCGAGGCCAACGATTCGCGGCGCTCGGCGCTGCGCTTCTCAGCGACGTCGAGGTCTGCGACGGCGTCGTCGCGACGACGGCCGGCATCGACGAGTTCGTCTTCGATCTGCGTCAGCTGCGCACCGGCGTGCTCGTAGTCCCGCTCACTGGCCTCGCGCTGCTCCATGACCTCGAGCAGCTCCTCCTCGAGGATGCCCTGGCGACGTTCGAGGCTGCCGAGTTCGTGCTGCAGTTCGGTCATCTGCTTCGGGGCGATCGTGCCGCTCTCGAGCATCTTCTTGTCGCGAGCCTCGCGTTGCCGGACTGCGTCGACCTCGCCTTCGAGTTTGCGGATGTCCCGATCGAGGTCGTCCATCGAGATCTGCACCGTCACCGCGGCATCCTTGCGGGTGGTTCGCTCGGTCTCGAGCTTGTCCACCTCCTGCTGCTCGGGGAGGCTCTTGCGGCGGTGGGCGATCTGCGAGAGTTCGGTATCCACACCGGCCAATTCGAGCAGCGAGGCCTGGACTTTGGGATCGACGTTCACGCTTGATGACTCCTGCGACTATGGAAGTTGATAAGAGATCACCCTACCGGCTACCCGAAACCCAGACAGCCGGATCCACCTCACCGCCGGTCGCTGGGCTCGATGGTCACAGCGTCCACGGGTCGGTCCGCACGTCGGTGACGCGGCTGCTCCAACGGTCGGTGTCGCCGAACGCAGCGTCGACGACGCCTCTCGCCTGTTCGCACCACGGAAACTCCGAGGCCCAGTGCGCGGTGTCGATCACGGCGGGGCCGCCGGCGCGCAGATGCTCGTCGACGGGGTGGTGCCGCAGATCCGAGGTGACGTACACATCGGCGTCGGTGCGCGCCACCGCGGACAGGAACGAGTCACCCGCTCCCCCACACATCGCAACCACCGAGACCGTGGCCTCAGGATTTCCTGCCGCACGTACTCCCCACGTCGTGGCAGGCAACGCCTCGCGGACGACCTCGGTGAACTCGGCGAGGGTCATCGGATTCGGTAGCTTTCCGATGCGCCCCAAACCGGTGCACGACGGTAGAGCCGCGGACTCGAAGACGTCGAACGCGGGCTCCTCGTACGGGTGTGCCCGACTCATTGCCGAAAGCACCTCAGCACGTAGTCCTTTCGGAGCAACGACTTCGATTCGATCCTCCGCCTCGGTGTGCACCTCTCCGGCAACACCGAGGGTCGGGTGTGCGTTCGGACCCGGACGGAACTGGCCGAGACCCGCGCTCTGCCAGCTGGCTTCGCTGTAATCGCCGATCTGTCCGGCTCCGGCATCGAACATTGCCTGTCGCACCGCAGCGGAGTCGGAGGTCGGCACGAAGACCACCCACTTGTCATGTGCGGGAGCAGGAATGGGATCGAGAGGTCTGGTGTCGATCACGCCGAGGGCGGACGCGAGCGCGTCGGAGACACCGGGATCGGCGGAGTCGGCGTTGGTGTGGGCGGTGAACAACGCGCAGTCGGCCTTGATCAGGCGATGGATCACCGAGCCCTTCGCGGTGTCGGCCGCGACGGTGTCGACGCCTTTGAGCAGTAAGGGATGGTGGGCGACGATGAGATCGGCACCCCGAGCGATGGCGTCGTCGACCACGGCGTCGGTGACGTCGACGGTGTACACGACCTGCTGCACAACAGCTTCGGGATCTCCGCACACCAGGCCCACCGAGTCCCAGCTCTCCGCCAGACGGGGTGGGTACGCGTCGTCGAGTACCTCGATGACGTCCGCCAGTGTCACTGCCATGGTCGATGCTCTCCTCACAGAACGGTGTTCAACGCGTCCACCAGTATGTCGACCTGCTGCGAGTCCCGTATCGCGACGCGCAGGTAGTGACGGTCGAGCCCCGGGAACGTGTCTGCGCGCCGCACCGCGATACCCATCGTGCGCAGGCGTTCTCGGACCGAATCGGCTCCGTCGACGCGCAGCAGCAGGAACGGGGCGCGGGCGGGTCCGGTGACGTCGAGGCCCAGAGCCTCGAGTCGCGGGATCATCGCAGTTCGTTCGCGGTGGATTCGCTCGGACTCGGCGCGTGCCCGATCGACGGCGAACGGTTCGGTGCAGGCGCGGATCGCTTCGAGCTGCAGACTCCCCAGAGGCCAGTGCGCGCGGCCGTACTGCAGCCGTGCGAGGACGTCGGGGTGGCCCAGCGCATATCCGCATCGCAATCCCGCCAGCGCCCACGTCTTCGTCAGGCTCCGCAGGACCAGCACGTCGGGAAGGCTCTGTGAGGCGACCGATTCCCCCGACCCGAGAACTGCGTCGGCGAAGGCCTCGTCGATCACCAGCGTGCGTCCGGATCCGCGCAGACTCAGTACCGCCTCACGGGGATGCAAGACCGACGTGGGGTTGGTCGGGTTGCCGAGGATCACCATGTCGGCGGCATCGGGCACGAGCGTCGGATCGAGCTCGAAGGGCGGCGGCAGGATCACTCGGTGCACTGGAATGCCCGCCTGCTCGAGCACCCAGTCGGGCTCGGTGAACGACGGGTGGATCGTCGCCACCAGCTGGGGCTCGAGCCGCGGCAGCATCGAGAACCCCTCGGCCCCGCCGCTGAGCAGCAGCACCTCGTCCGGTGAGCGGCCGTGGTGTTCGGCCACCTGTTCTCGTGCGGCCTTGTCGGCGGCCGTGCTCGGGTACGAACCCAACGAACTCAATGCCGCGGCCAGCCGATCGCGAAGCCATGCCGGCGGTCCGTCACCGCGCACGTTGACGGCGAAGTCGACGAAGCCGGAATCGACCTCGACGTCGCCGTGGTGACGGAGTAGCGCATCGGGATCGGCAGCTGTGTCGGACATCGCGACGAGCGTAGCCGCGCCGTCACCGAACGGCCCGCACCGATAGGCTCGGATCATGTCTGTCGATGCTCCCGCGTCCGTTGTCCTGTTCGATCTCGATGGGACGTTGACCGATTCCGCACCGGGAATTCATGCCGGTTTTCGTCATGCGTTGGCGTCGGTCGAGGCTCCCGAACCGACCGAGGAACAGCTGTCGATGGTCGTCGGACCACCTCTGATCGACACGTTGCGCGGGCTCGGCCTGGACGAGGATGCAGCGCAGCGCGCACTGGCGGCGTACTTCCAACGCTACGACGAGCGCGGCTGGGCCGAGAACACCGCGTTCGACGGCATCGAGACGGTGTTGACGCGATTGCAGGAACGCGGCGTGCGCCTCGGCGTTGCGACGTCGAAGTCGGAGCGATTCGCCGTCCGGATTCTGGACCACTTCGGTCTGTCGCGGTACTTCGAGTTCATCGGCGGGGCCAGCAACGACGGCACCCGACGGGCGAAGTCCGATGTGATCGCACATTCGCTGACCAACCTCGGCATCGATCCGGTGGAGTCCGCGGACGGCGGCACAGCCGGGGTGATCATGATCGGTGATCGTGATCACGACGTGCACGGTGCCGCTCGATTCGGCATTCCCACGGTGTACGTGGAGTGGGGCTACGGCGTCGACGGCGAGGGCGACGACGCCGCGTTCACCGCGTCGAGCATGGACGAACTGGCCACCGTGCTGGAGCAGAACACGGCGGCCGTGCAGTGAACGAGCCACTGCATGTGACCTTCGTGTGCACCGGCAACATCTGCCGATCACCGATGGCCGAGAAGGTCTTCGCAGGGCATCTGCGCGACGCCGGTCTGGGCGACGCGGTGCGCGTCTCGAGTGCCGGGACCGGCGGTTGGCACGTGGGCGACGGCGCAGATCCACGCACCGTCGCCGAGCTCGATGCCCACGGATACGACAGCGAGCACGAGGCAGCGCAGGTAGGACCGGATCACCTGGCGGCAGATCTGATCGTCGCCCTCGACTCCGGCCACGCCCGCGCCCTGCTGCAGCTCGGCGCTCCGGCAGATCGCGTCGCCTTGCTGCGGTCGTTCGATCCCGATGCCGACGACTCCTCGGTGGCCGATCCGTACTACTCCTCCGATTCGGCGTTCACCGAGGTGCGCGAGCAAATCGAAAGTGCCGTTCCCGGCATGCTGGACTGGGCACGGTCTCGACTCTCTCGCTGACCCGGCTACCGTGGTGGAGTGCGAAAGTTAGCGTTCTTGCTGCGACCCAAATGGTTGGTGCTGGCTGCGGTGGTGCTGGCCTTCGCGTTCCTGTGCTTCAGCGTGCTCGCTCCGTGGCAGTTGGGGAAGAACACCTCGACGTCCGCGCGCAACGATCTGATCACCCGATCCGTCGACGCGGATCCGGTGCCGATCTCCGACGTTCTCACCGCAAACGGGTTTCCGGCCGAGGACGAGTGGCGTCGGGTCATCGCCTCCGGGGCCTATGTCACCGATTCCGACGTGCTGGTGCGACTGCGCAGCATCCGCGATCAGCCCGCATACGAGGTCATCACCCCGTTCGTGATCGACGGCGGGCCCACTGTGCTCGTCAATCGCGGGTACGTGTTGCCGGTGGAGGGAACCAGAGCGCCCGAGTTCGAGGCGGCACCCGCCGGTGAAGTGACGCTGAACGCACGGGTACGCCAAGCCGAGGGCACCTCGCGCGAGCCCGTCGAGGACGACGGCCGGCTGCAGGTCTACAACATCAATCCGGAACAGATCGGCGCGGCGGTCGGAGTCGACGCCATCGACGGATACCTACAGCTCGACGACGCTCAGCCGGGCGGTCTCGGCTTGATCGAGCTACCGCAGACCGACGCGGGCCCCTATCTGTCCTACGGTCTGCAATGGCTGGCGTTCGGCATCATGGCACCGCTGGGTCTGGCGTATTTCGCTCGGGCGGAGATACGCGAACGCCGCAATTCGCGTGCCGAGCTCGCGAATGCGATGTCCGGCGAGCCGGAGACCGAGCCCGAGCCGGAGGACAAGGCCGGACCGGACGAGGAAGAAGAATTCACGCTGCCCACCCGCCGCGAGAAGCGGGCAAAGGCGCGCGCGGCGTCACGCCCGACGACGCCGTCGGATCCTCGCTTGGCCGATCGCTACGGCAAGAATCGCTGACGCGACCGCGGACAGTTCCTGCACTCGGCTCGACAGTGCCACCGATCGACGAAGATCGCGTGCGGTCGGCGAGTGGCCGTCACCGAGTGTCGGCCTGATCTCGATGCCGTGACGGTACTGCGTTCTGCCGCCGAGCTGCAGCCCCAGTGCCCCGGCAGCCGACGCCTCCGCAACACCGGCGTTGGGGCTGGGGTGCTGCGCGGCGTCGCGTCGCCACATCTTCAGGGCTCGGGCGGGCGATCCCTGCACCGAGGGCGCTGCGACAACCGTCGCCACACCGGTGACGCGAGCCGGTAGCAGGTTCAGAACGTCGTCGATTCGCGCTGCGGCCCAACCGAAACGCAGATACTTCGGAGACCGGTAGCCGACCATCGCGTCGAGCGTGTTGCTCGCTCGGTAGGCCAGAATTCCCGGGACCCCGGCCAGTGCTCCCCACACCAGCACTCCGACGGTCGCGTCGGAGGTGTTCTCCGCGATGGACTCCAGTGCGGCGCGCGCGAGGCCGTCGGAGTCGAGTGGTTCCGGATCCCGACCGCACAGTGACGGCAGCAGTGCGCGTGCGCTCGCGAGGTCGTTGTTGTCGAGGTGGTCCGCCATCTGCCGACCCACCTTCGACAGGGACGTGCCACCGAGGGCGGCCCAGGTAGCGGCCGCGACCAGAGCGACCTCGGCGGGTGCACCCACACGAACGGCCACGCGGTTCGACCCGACGCCGAGTGCGGTCACCGAGCCGATCAGCGCGACTGCGTGGACGACGCCGAGGGCCCGACTATCGCGATAGAGGACGTGTTCGACGCGCAGCGCCGTGGTGCCGAATCCTGCCACCGGGTGCCAGCGTCGTGGGTCTGCGAACACTCGATCGAGGCCGTAGCCGACCAGTAAGCCGATCGCTCGGGGGTGTGTCCACATCCCACGAATCTTGCCAACTGTGCACCCGGCGCAGGAATTCGGTATGCCGGACTCAGCGCTGGCGGTACGCGCCCGCCAACTGGCGGCCACGGAAATTCATGTCGCTTCCGTCGTTGAGCAGTGCGATTGCCATACCGACGAAGCCGACCGTTGCCATTACGAACAGTGTCATGATTCCCCCAGAATCTCGAGTGGATCCGCGTCCGCGGATGTGTCTGTAACAGATTGTTACCCCTATCTTCACTGTTTCCCACTTCTTTGAGGTCGGCGTCACGTGTGTCCGTCATCACGAGACGCGCGTCTCATCGAAACGTCCAAATATCAACGGCCACCGGCACTCTCGGACTGTGCACTTCTCGCGTCGTTACTGCGACACAGGAAAGAGATGTTGTTCGTCGGTCACGACCGACCGCAGGAATTCGTCGACGGCCTTCACCCGCGCCAGACCGGTCAGCTCTCGCGGCACCACCGTCCAATACGTCCGCTCGACCGAGACGACGCCGGGCAACACCGACGCGAGGGCCTCGTCGGGCTCACCGATGTAGCTGGGCAAGGGCGCAATTCCCACCCCGGATCTCGCCGCGATCCACTGCCCGGTGATGTTGTTGGTCTGAATCTGCGCGCGGCCCTCCGGCAGAATCGCATCCAGGATTCGCAGCGGTGCCACATCGAGCAACGCGTCGACGTACGAGATCAGCGTGTGTTCTCGTAGATCGTCGACGGTGTCGATGGGCGACGTCGCGGCGAGATACTCGGCGGCAGCGTAGAGCCCGAGGGAGTACGTGGCCAACCTGCGAGTCACCACGAATCGCGGCGACGGCCGCTCCAACGTGATTGCGATGTCGAATTCCCTGGTGGCCAACGAGTTGTGCTCGGTGGCGGTGACCAATTCGATGTCGAGGTCGGGGTGCTTGTCTCTGAGCAGCCCCAGTTTCGGTGTCAGAACGAACGCTCCAAACCCGTCCGGGGCTGCGATGCGAACGGTCCCTCGCAGTGTGCCGGTGTCGGAGGTCTGATCCTCGAAGGCGGCGATGAGTGTCGATTCGACGGTCTCGGCATATCCGACGAGGCGTCGACCCGCCTCGGTGAGCCGCCAACCCGTCGGCGTTCTGTCGAACAGGCGTTGACCGGCCGATTTCTCGAGCGCGGTGATGCGCCGACCGACGGTGGTGTGGTCCACACCGAGAGTGTGCGCGGCGTCGGTCAAACGCCCGGTCCTCGACACTTCGAGGAAGTAGCGGAGGTGGTCTGCGTTGAACACCCACCGAGACTATCGCCGGTGTGCATTTCTGCACAGCGATCTGCGGTTTTGGCCTTTGACATGTGCATCCTTACAAGTGAGACTCGGAACACACCGATGGAAGGATCGAACGTTGACCGACGTCATTGCGCACTGGCTCGATGGAAAGACCTATTACGGCACCTCCGACCGAACCGCGCCCGTCACGAACCCCGCGACCGGTGAGGTCACCGGCGCGCTCACCCTGGCCGATCAGGGCGACGCCCGGGCGGTCATCGACGCCGCTGCAGCCGCATTCCCGGCGTGGCGTGACACCTCCCTCGCCAAACGCACATCGATCCTGTTCTCGTTTCGAGAATTGTTGAACGCGAGGAAGAACGAGCTCGCCGAGATCATCACCTCCGAGCACGGAAAGGTGCTCTCCGACGCCCTCGGTGAGATCTCTCGTGGCCAGGAAGTCGTCGAATTCGCCTGCGGCATGGCGCATCTGCTCAAGGGCGGATACACCGAGAATGCCTCGACCGGCGTGGATGTCTACTCCATCCGCCAGCCGCTCGGACCGGTCGGCATCATTTCCCCCTTCAACTTTCCGGCCATGGTCCCGATGTGGTTCTTCCCCATCGCCATCGCGGCCGGCAACACCGTGGTACTCAAGCCCTCGGAGAAAGACCCGAGCGCGAGTATCTGGCTCGCCCGGCTCTGGGCCGAGGCCGGTCTGCCCGACGGGGTGTTCAACGTCCTCCAAGGCGACAAGGTTGCCGTCGACGAACTCCTCGAGAACAAGAAGATCAAGTCGATCTCCTTCGTCGGCTCCACCCCCATCGCCCAGTACGTCTACTCCACCGGCACCGCACACGGAAAGCGCGTCCAAGCCCTCGGCGGTGCCAAGAACCACGCCGTCGTACTCCCCGATGCAGATCTCGACCTCGCCGCCGACGCCATGGTCAACGCAGGCTTCGGCTCCGCAGGCGAACGCTGTATGGCCATCTCCGCACTCGTGGCCGTCGGGAACGTCGCCGACGAACTGGTCGCGAAGATCGCCGAACGCACCACCCCGCTGGTCACCGGCGACGGCACCCGAGGGGCAGACATGGGTCCACTCGTCACCAAGGCCCACCGTGACAAGGTCGCCTCGTACGTCGATGCAGGCGAAGCAGCCGGAGCCACCCTCGTCGTCGACGGACGCACCGTCCAGCCCGACGGTGGCACCGACGGTTTCTGGCTCGGCCCCACCCTCATCGACAACGTGACTCCCGACATGAGCGTCTACACCGACGAGATCTTCGGACCGGTCCTCTCGGTCGTCCGCGTCGAGACCTACGACGACGCGCTTCGACTGATCAACGAGAACCCGTACGGCAACGGCACCGCCATCTTCACCAACGACGGTGGGGCTGCCCGTCGCTTCCAGAACGAGGTGGAGGTCGGCATGGTCGGCATCAACGTGCCCATCCCGGTTCCCATGGCGTACTACAGCTTCGGTGGCTGGAAGAACTCCCTCTTCGGCGACAGCCACGCCCACGGCACCGAGGGTGTCCACTTCTTCACCCGCGGCAAAGCTGTCACCAGTCGCTGGCTCGACCCCAGCCACGGCGGCATCAACCTCGGCTTCCCCGAAAACAGCTGAGCCCAGAAACAGAGCTGACGCATGTGCACGGAACTTCGTAGCAGGTTACGAATTTCCGCTCACATGGGTCCACAGCGCTAAGGAGCACACCCATGGTTGCCAATATTTCGTTTCCTCGGTTTCTCAAGCTGGGCGGCGGTGCCGTCGAGGAGCTGGGGACGGTTCTGACCGACCTCGACGTGTCACGGCCGTTGCTCGTCACCGATGCGTTCATGGCCGGCAACGGCTCGGCGGATCGTTTGATGAAGATCATGACCGAGGCCGGTAAGACGCCTGCCTTGTTCTCGGGCACCGTTCCGGATCCGACGACCGATTCGTTGGTGGCCGGTCTCGACGCGGTGCAGCAGCATTCGGCCGATTCGATCATCGGGTTCGGCGGTGGCAGTCCGATGGACACGGCCAAGGCGTTGGCCATCCTCGCGGTGCAGGGCGGCACGATGCGGGACTTCAAAGCTCCCGTGCTGTCGACCGGCCCGGCACTTCCGATCATCGCAATCCCCACCACGGCCGGAAGTGGTTCGGAGGCAACTCAGTTCACCATCATCACCGACGTCGCCTCGGACGAAAAGATGTTGTGCCCCGGGCTGTCGTTTCTGCCGATCGCCTCGATCATCGACTTCGAGTTGACGATGTCGATGCCGGCGCGCCTGACGGCCGACACCGGTGTCGATGCTCTCACCCACGCCATCGAGGCGTACGTCAGCAAGAAGGCCAACCCCATTTCCGACGGTTTGGCGCTCAGTGCGATTCGCACGATCGGGACGTCATTGCTGCGGGCGTATCGGGACGGCGACGACCGGCAGGCGCGCGAGGCCATGATGCATGCCTCGACGCAGGCCGGAATGGCCTTCTCCAATGCGAGCGTCTGCCTGGTGCACGGGATGAGTCGTCCCATCGGGGCGCATTTCCATGTTGCACATGGGCTTTCCAACGCGATGCTGTTGCCTGCCGTCACCGCATTCTCGATCGACGGGGCACAGGCGCGCTACGCCGACTGCGCACGCGCTCTGGGCGCGGCGTCGGAAAGCGATTCCGATCAGCTTGCCGGTGGCAAGTTGCAGGATGCGATCGTCACACTGTGCCGTGAGGTGGAGGTGCCGACGCCGGAGACCTTCGGTATCGACAAGGCGAAATGGGACGACCTGTTGCCGCTCATGGCCGAGCAGGCACTCGCGTCCGGCAGCCCGGGCAACAATCCGGTCGTGCCGACCGCCGAACAGATCGTCGATCTGTACCGGCAGGTGTACGCGGGAATCTAGTCGCACTCACTCCGATGCGCGGGCGGCAACAGTGTCGCGCCGCGTATTTCGGCGTTGCACCACTATTCCGCCGATCACGGTCACTGCGGCGAGGACGGCCGAGAGCAGGATCGACGACCGCTGCTCCGGCCGGACCACCATCATCACCAGGACGAAGACGATGAATCCGATGGCCAGGTAGGTCAACCACGGGTAGAGCCACATCCGAACGGCAGGGCGTTCGTCGTCGCGGTCGAGTTGACGTCGCAGCACCAGCTGGCTGCTGGCGATGGCAAGGTAGACGAACAGGGCGACGGCACCGGTGGTCGCCAGCAGGTAGGTGAAGAGCTTCTCGGGCAGGATGTAGTTTCCGATCACGGCGAGGAAGCCGAGAACCATCGAGGCGATCACCGCGATCCACGGCACCCCGTTCGTGGTGATCTTCTTGACCGCCCGGGGTGCGTCGCCTCGGTCGCCGAGCGAATACAGCATGCGCGACGCGGTGTAGAGCGCAGAGTTCAGGCAGGACGCGACGGCAGTCAGGATGACGATGTCCATGATGGTCTCGGCGTGCGGAATTCCCATCTTGGACAGCACGAATTGGTACGAGCCCGTATTGGGGTCCAGCTCGTTCCAGGGCACCAAAGCGACGATGACGAAGATGGAACCGAAGTAGAAGATCGAGATTCGCCAGATCACCGAGTTGGTGGCGCGGGTGATTCCCTTTGCCGGGTCCTTGGATTCGGCAGCAGCGATGGTGACGATTTCCGAGCCCATGAACGAGAACATCGTCGTCAGCATGGCCGCGATCACCGCGCCGAACCCGAGAGGCATGAATCCTCCCGAGGCCCAGAGTTGGTCCACACCACTGACTTCCGAATCGGGTAGCCATCCCAGGATGGCCGCGATCCCGAGGCCGATGAACGCGATGATTGCCACAACCTTCACCAGCGCGAACCAGAACTCGAATTCGCCGTAGTTACCGACGCTGATCAGGTTGGTCGCGGTGAGGGCAATGACGATGAGCAGTGCCCACATCCACTGGGCTCCGCCGAGCCAGTTGGTGAGAATCGACGCTGCCGCGGTGGCTTCCACCGGTATCACCAACACCCAGAACCACCAGTAGAGCCATCCGACCGAGAACCCGGCCCAATGTCCGAGTGCGCGTGTGGCATACGTGGAGAACGAGCCGGTGTCGGGATTGGCCGTCGCCATCTCCCCCAGCATGCGCATCACCAGAATCACGAGTGTTCCCGCGAACAGGTACGCCAGCAGCACCGCCGGGCCTGCCGTCGCGATCGCGTTGGCCGAACCCACGAACAATCCCGCGCCGATGACTCCGGCTATCGAAATCATCGTCACGTGCCGTGGTTTCAGGCTGGTACCGAGTCCGTTCTCGCCGGTGTCCGGCTTCTCCGTAATGGCCATCCCTGTAGTCGAACACAATGTGAACGCCGACGCAGCGGGTGACCGTTATGTCCAGACAGGCGGTGGTACAGAGATATTCGCGCGAATCCGGGCATACTGGACGCATGAACTCCCAAGCGGACAGCATCACCGATCCGGTCACCATCGTCGGTGCCGGCATAGCCGGTGCGGCCTGCGCGCGGGTTCTTCGCGACGCAGACGTGCCGTTCCGCATCGTCGACCGAGGCCGAGCTCCGGGTGGGCGGATGTCATCGCCGGAGTTGCACGGCCGTCGCGTCGACCTGGGCGCCGGTTACTTCACCGTTCGTGATCAGGAATTCTCGACCGTGGTTGCCGATTGGGAGTCGGCTGGGTTGGCGCGCCAGTGGGCCAACACGTTCGGCATCCTCAAGCCCGCAACAGCCCCGTGCACAACGACCGGACCCGTTCGCTGGGCTACCCCGAACGGGCTGCGTTCGCTGGTACGAAACATGCTCGAGGGCTTCGACATCGAGCATTCCACCGAGCTGACCGAATTGCCCGACGGCCATGTCGTAGTCGCGATGCCGGATCCGCAGGCGGCGCGACTGATCGCCGTCCCCGATGCCGTCGATTACGTTCCTGTCATCGCGGTGGCGTGTGGGTTCGACGGGCTCGACATCCCCTTCCGCGATGCGGCGTTCGTCAACGATCATCCTGATATCGATTTTGTCGTCGACGACGGTGCACGCCGCGGCGACGGCGCGCCGGTTCTGGTTGCGCACACCACGTCGGAACGAGCTCAGCAGCATCTCGACGATCCCGATGGTGCGATCGCCCCGGTTCTCGACGCCCTGCGCGAATTGTCCGTCGTCTCGGCGGCACCCGCGTGGAGTCACGCTCATCGATGGACATTCGCCAAGCCTGCGACGCAGCACGATTCGAACTTCGCGTTGCAGCAACAGGACGGACGCTTCGTCGGTTTGGCGGGCGATCAATGGTGCGAAGCCGGAGTGCCCAGGGTGGAGAGCGCCTGGCGTTCGGGGACGGATGTGGCGCGTGCGCTGATCGACGCGCTCCGGCACTGAACCTCGCGGCGCGACTGCTCCACTCCCTTGTGCGCTCGGGTTCCCTCGTGGCGGTAGCGCAATCGGCGTGGACCGTTGCCGTGTTCATGCCCGCTGATGCCACCGAAAACAGTGCGCGCGAACATCTCTCAACCGGATCGCCGGCAGCCACGTCGTCCGCGCGATAGTTACTTTAATTCTTGTTCACTATTTCGAAGTATGTACACATTTAACCGGTTAAGGTGTGACGACACGTGCAGATCTCGCCCCCTCGTCGCCGTCGCACACAGAATCGGAGCAGTCCGTGGCCACCATTCGCACCCCTGAGCAGACCAGACGCCGTGGCGTACTCGCTGCCACGGTCGGCACCATCGTCGAGTACTACGACCTCACCGTCTACGCCTACCTCGCGGTCGTCGTCAGCCCATTGTTCTTCCCCGGCGACGACCCGACTGCGTCGTTGCTCGCGAGTCTGGCCGTCTTCGCATCTGCCTACCTGATGCGTCCGATCGGCGGAATCTTCTTCGGCCGCCTCGGTGACAGACACGGCCGCAAGCGCGCCTTGTTGTTCTCTGTTCTGCTTATGGGCGTCGGCAGTGCACTGATGGCCTTCCTCCCCACCTACGAGAACGCGGGGGTTCTCGCGCCGATCCTGTTGGTCATCGCCCGTCTGGTCCAGGGCTTCTCGGCCGGTGGCGAACTCGGAGGCGCGCTCACATACGTCTACGAGACGGTCGGCGAAAAACGCAAGGGGCTCGGCGCATCTTTCGTCGCATTGGGTAGCAACAGCGGTTTCGCACTCGCGGCCATCGCTGTGGCCGTCACCTCCACTCTCACCACCGATGCACAAATGACCAGCTGGGGCTGGCGAATTCCGTTCCTGCTCGGCATCCCACTGGTGCTGTTCTGCCTCTGGACCCGAACTCGAATCGAAGACACCCCGCAGTTCGTCAACGCAGTCGCGGAAAACGAAGTCGCGAAGGCACCGTTGACCGAACTGCTTCGCACTCACCCCAAGCAGGTTTTGCAGGTCTTCGGACTGGGTGTGGCTCAGAACGCGACCGGATACATGGTGCTCACCTACATCGGCATCCATTTGGTGCGCGAAGGTGGATTCAGTCAGAGTTCGGTCACCTGGACTGCGGCCGGTGTGATCGTGCTCGTC
Organism: Rhodococcus sp. 14-1411-2a; assembly: GCF_002259485.1. GTDB lineage: Bacteria > Actinomycetota > Actinomycetes > Mycobacteriales > Mycobacteriaceae > Rhodococcoides. The sequence goes on along the minus strand of NZ_NPGA01000019.1, from coordinate 282,431 downwards.
GCGGCGTCCATGCCGCTCGCCGGGTTGCTGGTAGATCGGTTCGGCAGCGTGCGTGTGCTGGCCAGCGGATTGCTCGCCTCGGCACTGCTCGCGTACCCGGCAATGTCGATGATGAGTGGTCACGGGTTGTTCGTTGCTGCAATTGCTTTCATGTTCTTCGCGGTAGGCACACCCTTGATCCAGACGGCAACCGCTCCCCTGTTCCCGTCGTTGTTCGACTCGCGAGTTCGATTGACCGGCGTCGCTCTCGGCTTCAACATTGCGACGATCGCGACCGGTGGGACCGCTGCCTACATTGCGACGTGGCTGATCGACCGCACCGGAAGCTCGGTTTCACCCGCCTACTTCGTCATAGGCTCGGCCGTGATCGGCATGATCACCCTCGCGACCATCCGGCAGAAGACCTACGGCGGATTGCGGACCGGCAGCCGAGTCGCCGACGGACTGCCGTCGCAGTCGGGAGCGCTCGACGATGTCAGCTCCCGACGAACGTGACCGTCTCGTCCAAAGGAGCTCGGCTGGTACGGAATCCATTGATCGAGTGTGTCTCGTCCGGGTAGCCGAAGGAGATGCCGGCCACCACTTTTCGAGTGTCCGGGATGTCGAACCACTCGTGCAGAAACGGTGAGTACGCGGCCAGGGCTGCTTGTGCGATCGCTCCGACACCGAGACTCTGCGCGGCCAGCAGAAAAGTCTGCAGATACAAACCGCAATCGACCGCGCCGTACACACCCAGATCGGCGTCGGTGGTGATGATGGCCGCGTGCGGGGCGTCGAACAGCTCGTAATTGCGAATGAATTGACGCGTCGTCGCCTCGGTGTCGGACTTGACCACGCCGATGCTTTCGTACAGCGCGCCACCGCATTCACGTCGCCGTGCACGGTGCAGAGCGTTGTAGTTCGCCGGGAACGGGAAGTCCGGTTGCGGCACACCGGACGCCACGTGCTCCACCAAAGCGTCGGAGAACTTCCGGGTGGCATTGCCTTCGGTCACGATGATCTGCCACGACTGGGTGTTGGACCAAGAAGGTGTGCGCCGGGCGGCAGACAGTAACTGTTCGAGTACCTCACGCGAGACCTGCTTCGGCAGGAACTGCCGGCACGAATACCTCTCGTCGAGAAGTTCTGTCAGTGCGTCGTACCGGGTCACATCGTCCGCCTCGTGTCGGTGTCGTCGGGTGCGGGTCGAACGTAACACCACGGCTGAACCCAGCCACACACTCTTCGGCGCGGATGAACGGCTGCCAGAGGAGCATCGGGCGCGTTGTGCGGGGTCCCGGCGAGCCGCGTATTGGAAGACGGTGGGCGCAGAGGGGTTCGAACCCCCGACCGCTGGTGTGTAAATTACCGGTTCTGCGACTTCGACGGCAACGTGTCGTGATCTTGCTTTACCGACCACTACCGTCTTTAACAGGCACTACGTGCATTATTCCTACCGGTATCTCCCCCGCGCTACCGCTGTCAGAATCGAGTTCTGCGGACCAGTTGCGGACTGGCTGCGGACTGAGAACGTGCCGGACAATCGGCGGGCGCTGCCGCCGGCGCTGGAGATACCCGCCACGCTGCGCAGCCACTAGGCCGCACGTCCGCGCGTGGCGCGGTAGCGCCGGTACGCGCGCGCTTCGCGCCAGGCGTCGAGCCCGAGCTGCTCGACTTCCTGCCGGTCGGCCTCGGTCGGCAATTCGTCAGGGTCGAGATAGTCGCGCCAGGTGGTTTCGAGTCGGTTCTGCGTGACGCCAACGGTGGCACTCAGTGCGGCGACGGCGGTCGGGTCCCGATAGGTCATGCTTCTGTTCCGTTTCTTGTCGGTCTTGTCCGGGGTTGCGTCGCGGTCGGAGAACTGCCTACCGCTGCCGAAGCGCACGCGACGGTGCCACCCGCTGGTGCTGTTCCATCCGTGCTGTCGCGCGAAGCACTCGGCGCGAAGTATTTCGGCGGGTGCGGGTTCACCCGTGTGCGCGGTGTAGCAATCTGCTCGGACGCAGGGAACGCACCGCCAGGCTGTCGCGTCGAGACGTCGGCTGGTCTTCGTGTGTTGGACGACCCGAACGTCCAGGGTGACGGTGCGGGGCTCCAGGACGTGTCCGCGCGGACACGTCGCAGGTACGATCAGAGAGACGTCGGCGGTGGTCACTGCGCGGCCCTCCAGTCGTCGCGGGCACGCCATTGCAGCTGTGCGGCCACTTCTTCGCGCCACCAATCGACCGGCGTCGGGAGGGCGTAGGCCCGCTTCTCGGCCGTCGAGCCGAACGGGTTCGCGGTCCAGCCGTCCGGGTAGGCGATGTCCTTCTCGAACTCCGTCGTCGGCTCGTCGTGGACCTCGGACAGCCACTCGCGCCAGGCGTCGGGCCGAAGGTCGGCCGGTAGCTCGTCGCCGGCCCTGCTGGTGTCCGGCTTCACCGGTACGGCGATCGGGCGGGCCATCTCATGCCCTCCGAGCGGCCGTGCGGCTCTGCCGAGTCTCCCCGCGACGGTTGGCCCGCTCAGAGTCGCGGGTCTGGTTCTGACTGCCGTCGCCGGTGTACGTGCCTCGGATGCCTCTCGCGCCACCTTGCGCGGCTGCGACTCCGAGACGACGGTCAACGTCGGCCATCAACTTGGTTTGTGCGAGGCTCTGCGCGCGTTGCTCGGCCATCAACGAACGGGCACCTGTGGTGGAGAGTCCCGGCGTTGCGAGGTCACGCGCGCAGCGGTCGGCCGCATCGGCTGCCTGTTGCGCTCGGCGCACTACCTCCAGGTCGTCGGCGTCGAGCTGCATCCCCAACTCGGCGGCTTTGGCGGTGAAGATTTCTGCGAGGTCTACCCGCTCGGCGCTCACTTCAGCCCCGCGATGCCGAGGTGAAGCGACGCGAGCAGGGCATGGAAGTCGGGGGAAATCTCGTAAGACTTGTCGGCGAGACGGTACGCCTTCGCTAGAGCGGCCTCGGCGGCGGCGAGATGCTCGGTCTTGGTGCTGGCGCTTGGTGGAGTGATAGGCATGGCGCGCAATCCTTTTCGACGTCTTCGAGCACCCGATTAGACGCTCGGAACTACGGTATCCGCGCTGTCAAAAGTTCGCCCCGCTTGTGTTTCCCGCCGCTCGTTCGAGCGAAAGATGTTAAGCGAGAGCATGTTTCGCCCCGCTAGTGGCTGTAACGTCGCTCTACGGTCGGCTTGGAGGGGTACCAGAGGGGGTAAAACGCCAGCTCAGGCTACCGGGGCCGATACAGTTAGCACCGCAGCCCTGCCAGAGCGCAGTACGGGGCTGCCTTCCGTTTGAGGGGGTGGGGGGAGGTGGACCCCCTAGGGGTCGAGACGACGATGCCCCGACACTCCGCGATGGAATGCCGGGGCTGTACGCCACGCTGTGCGCCTACTGGTCGAGGTACTTCCCGAACCCTCGACCGGCGTTCTCGCGACGCTGAGCCGACTTGAGCGGCGACCCTCCATCAGAGGTATTACTCTCGGTGCCGGCGACCAGTTGCGACTTCACCTTGTCCGCCTCGGCGTCTCGCTCTGACTGCCGCTTCGATCGCTTGGCGGACATCTCGTTCTCGTGCGCGCGTCGTCGTTCATCCCGTTCCAGCTGAGCTTTCTTGGCTCTCAACACGGACGCAACGTGATGGTCGTCGGACAGGTAACGACCAACCCCTCGGTTCTTGGCGGTCACTGTGCTGCCTCCACTTCGTCCAGTGCCGCTACCCCTGCGGCCGGTGGCCTGCCATGTGCGAGCCACCAGACAAGGGCCATATGGGACCCCTCTACACGGACCCCTACCTCGGCTCCCACGAATTGCCGCTCCCACGAAATCCGTTCGGCGTCTGTGCCGTTCAGCAACTCCAGAGGCCGTTTCGGATCGAACCCGTTCGACAGCGCCACTGCGAGCCAACGGCGCGTCGACTGGACCTCGGTCCACCGGACCACGGCTTCCCGCCATGCTCGCCAGGCTGCCGAGACCGCCGGGTCGTCTTGCTCGATGATGTCTTCTGCGCTGGCGTCGACCGATAGGCCCGCTGCCTCAAGGGCGTCCGCTGCCGTACCGGCGCTATCGAGAATCGACAGTGTGCGAGAACTGAGCAGCTTTTCGATGCTCTCGAGGTTGTTGCGAACCCGCTCGGCGTTGCGTTCGGCGTGCTGCCGGCGGAGTCGAGTGCGCACGTCCACGGCGAAGCCTTCCGGCCGACCCACGGGCCGCTGGTGCTCGTTGTGCGCCATGAAGGGCGTGAGGATCGGCGGTACGGCCCTCTTCGACGCGCTGGCATCCCACCCTTCCGACAGAAAGCCGTCCAGTAGGGCATCCTCGGCCGCTTTGGCCTTCGCCGCCTCCAGTTCGCCGACCTCGGCGTTTACGCGGTGTTCGATGGCCGATGCCTGCCGTGCGATGTCATCGAGCCGTAGAAGCTCGCTCACGGCCTCGCCGGCCTCTCCGCGCAGTGCGGTCGAGATCGTCGGTCCACCGCGCTGTGCGTCGATCTGGGCGCGTGCACGTTCGGCTGTTGCTCGGTCTTCCGAGAGTCGGAAGTCGCGCTCTCGGGCTCCTGCCTGAGTCGTCCCGACGATCAACCGGGCTTCGCGCTCGGCGGCGTCGGTCATCGCCGCTCGGTTTCCTGCCTTCACGGCATCGGAACTGAGGACGTCGGGACTCTCGTCCTCACCGATTTCCTGGGCGATGTCGTCCGGGTTCGTCGGCGGCGTCGATGGATCGAACCGTGTGATGGTCATGTGATGCTCTCTTTCTTCCACTTAGGGTGTGCTTATTAGTTCTGGTCATGGTGGGTGAGGGGAAAAAGGGGATTTCAATGTGTAATTGCCCCACGCGTACACATGGGGGATTAGGTTTTCAATTCCCCTTTTTCCCCTCCGGGCATTTCCGGTTCAATCCTGGGAGGAGGAGAGGACCAGCTTTCGCTCCGGCAGTCGGTAGCCGAACACGTAGTTCTGCTTGCCGGTCGAAATCCGTACGGGCACGTTCCGGGCTTCCAGTGCCTCACGGAAAGCTTTCTTCGCCAGAGGCGGCTGCTCGTTCTTGGTGGCCCACATGGTCCACCGGCTGTAGACCGTCGACAGGAGGGCCTTCTCGTCGGCGTCGATTTCCATCACCTGGTCCAGGAACTGGCTCACTGCGTCCTGCGCGCGCCGATAACCTGCCGTGGCACCCTTCACGGCCTCGGGAGCTGCGAGGTCTCCACGGTCCAGGTAGTCGCGTCTGCCGGCCATCGTCCACGCGAGCACGGCGTCCGCGTCGAGTTCCAGGCTTGCCGGCAGGTCCTTCACTCGGTCGGCCTCGGGGATCACCACGCCGAACGGGACGACGCGCAGACGTGCCCATAGCGCCGGATCGTCGCCGCGCACCTTCGGTAGATGGTTCGTCACGAGAAACGGCGAGTGACTCGGCTCGAACTCCACGAAATCTCGGTGCATCCGACGAGCCTTGATCCTGTCTCCACCGACCAGTCGTTTCACCGTCGCAGCGGCGAGCTGGGCACCCTGTCCGGTCTCGGAGACGGTGACCAGTCGCAGTCCGCGTAAGTCCATCTCGCCGGTGGTGTGAGCGCCTCTGCGATCGAGGAACAACTCGGACTCGCCGATGCCGGCATACGATCCGAGAGCGTGATTCAGAGCGCCGTAGAAAACTCCCTTACCGTTGCGACCCTCTCCGTGCAGGATCGTCAGAATGTGTTCGGTCACTCGGCCACCGAGCGCGTAACCGGCGTATCGCTGTAGGAACGCGCGAACCTCGGCGTCGGGTAGCGAAGACTTCAGAAATCTCTCCCACGCCACGGAACGGGACTCGGGTCGATACGCCGCGCGTGTCACTTTCGTGATCCGGTCGGCCGGATCGTGATTTCGCAGAGCGCCGTCGAGGAGGTCGACGGTCCCGTTCGCCACATTGAGAACGTTCGGGTCGGCGTCGAGCTGGTCGACAGAACAATGCAGAGCTGGCAGCTTCGCCGCAATGCTGAGCACCCCGGCAAGCCCGCTCGCACGCTCGCAGGACGCAATTTCGGAGAGCGTGTCTTTGTCCACGAGTTCGTTCGATCGGGCCACCCGAAGGAGGGCGAGAAGTTTCTGCGTCGCCGAAGCACCGTCCGGGTCCTCGCTCCAGCGGGTCCCGTCATAGGCGAACCATCCGAGCCCGTGGACGAACATCAGGTCGTGAGCGTGGTTCTCGGCCAGGACGTAGGCCCACCGAGCTTGTCCAGTGTGCTGGCGCGAGAGCCTCAGCTCGGCCTCGGGCGTTGTGTCGGGCATCAGAATATCTCCGTAAGTTCGTTCCTGAATCGAGCCGTAAGCTCGGCGCGCAAGTTCTGGGGCATGAGGAACCGCGTCGGCAATCCGACCTCGGCCGCGACCTCGGCCCCGATGGCCAGCGGCACGATGACCGGGAGTCGACCCTCGGCGCGGTAGAACTCACGCAAGACGTCCACGGTGCTTTTCGGGAGCGCTTTCCGTGGGTCCCGTTTGTCTACGGCACGCATACGGTGAGTGCGATCGGTGACCGGCGCGCCAGCAGTCCTACGCGCCGGAATGGTGGTGTCGAGCTGCGTTTCGAGCGACGACGACGGCAAGGACTGCAAGCACCGAACTGCAAGGTCGATCAAGTCGTCCCCACCCTCGGCGAGTAGGCGGTTCTGCAACCGAATCGACCTAATGCCCATCGCTCGGAGCACGAGCCGGCGTTCGTCGGCGGCATAGCGTGAACCGTCGAAGCGTGAGCCGTGAGCATCACGGCAGACACGGCAGCTTTCGTCGTACTCGTGCGGCTCGCACTCGACAAATCGAATCATCGCGCACCCGCCAGGAACGAACCGAGCGCGACGACGTTGCAGAGCAACGCAACGCAACCCCATGAAACGGGGGACTCGAGAATGTCGGCCGCTCGCGCTAGAATCGCCTCGGGAGACGAGATCGGACTATCTGGCGGTAGGTCTATTTCGCGGAATGCCCTCGACTGCGGTCGGGGGCATTTCTGTGTTCTGGGGTCGATAATCATTGCAGGGGACCATCTTTCAACGTCGGCAGTTGTGGGCTGAGCCGGCCTTGGGATGGATGACGAGTAGAGGTCCCCGGTCACGCTCCGACGAGCGTTGCGGCTTTGCACTGCGCCACGTAGACGTCGAGGTCCCGCTGATCGAAGAACAGTTTCGCGCCGATCTTGTACGACGCGGGACCAGCGCCGGCCGAACGCAGGTTGTAGAGGGTCTGCCGGCTCACGCCGAGAAACGCTGCGGCCTCGGCGACATTGAGCCGTTCGGTCGATGGGTTCGTGCGCATGTCATCTCCAGGGGTTTGTATCGGCCGGCGACGTTCTGTCGACGCCGGTAACTCTCTGGACGAAAGAATGACACGAACCCATCCATCCGGCAAGCGAAACATGTTGTCAGGCAATGATTTTCGTGACAGACTCGCGCGTCAAAGCTGTTAGGTCCAGCGTCCACTCGCTGGTCAGAGTCGCGTCGTGTTTTTCACCGACACGCACCAATCCGACATCTCGTGTCGCAGGAGTGCACCCCCGACCGCTTAATGTTTTACGGACTGTTACTGTGCTCTCATGCCTAGCGAACCTCTCCCCCGCGTCGAGTCCCTACCCACCAAACGGGTGACCGGTGCGCGCGTCGAGAACAGGTGGAAACGCAAAGACGGCTCACCCTCGGCGCGAGCGGGTGCCGGCCTCCAGTGGCTCGCGCGGTACGTCGGTAGCGACGGCCGAGAGCACAGTAAAGCGTTCAAGACACAGAAGCTCGCAAACGCATGGTTACGTGAGCAGAGCGCAGCCGTGACGCGCGGCGATTGGGTCGATCCGACCAAAAGTGCGGCGACGGTCGGCGAAGTCGCGAAGTCCTGGACCGCCGGCAACGCGTCCAAGACGGCAGCGACCGCCGAGGGCTACGGCAGTGTGTGGCGGACGCATGTCGAGCCACGTTGGGGCTCGGTCCCCCTTCGCGACGTCGACCACGACGAGATCGTGGCATGGATCGGCGGACTCACAGACGGCACAGCCGAAACAACGGACGGACTCTCGGCGTCGAGCGTGCGGCACTGCCACGCAGTGCTGCACCAAATTCTCCAGCTAGCCGTGCGATCGAAGCGGCTCCGCTCCAATCCGGCGAAGGACGTCCCGCTGCCGAAGATGCGCGCAAGCGACAAGGTCTATCTGAGCGTCGCCGAGATCGAACGTCTCGCACATGCTGCCGACTACCGAGCGAGTACGACAGCCGAGCGCGTGAAAGCGGGTCGAGCGACCGAGCACAACGGCATTGTCCCGCCGGCCGAACTGAGCGAGAGCGGGCTTGCACTGCGGATACTCGGCGGTTGCGGCGTCCGGTTCGGCGAGCTGGCGGGGTTGCGCGTCTCTCGGGTCGACTTCGCCAAGCGGACGCTACGGATCGATACCGCCGTGAGCGAAGTTGCCGGCCGGCTCGTCGTCGGCGATCCGAAGAATCACAAGGAACGCACTGTTCCCATCCCCGCTCGACTTATTGCGCACTTGGGTCAGGTCTGCGACGGCCGAGGCGGAAACGAATATGTGTTCACGACGTCGGCCGGCGGTGCGCTCAGAAGGAACAACTTCGCCAAGCGCGTTCTAGGTCCCGCTGCCGAGCTTGCCGGCATCGATGACGCGGTAACACTGCACAGCTTGCGGCACAGCTTCGCGAGTATTTGCCTGTCGAACGGCGTTCCGCCGAAACAGGTACAGGAATGGATGGGGCACCACTCGCTGAAGCTGACGGCCGACCTCTACGGCCACCTGTTCGCAGACGAGACGGACCGCGCGCAGCTCTTGCTCGACGCGGCGTTCGAACCTGCCGAGTAACTCACGGTAGACAGCGGGTAGTTCTGCTACTGCGGACCAGTTGCGGACTGGCGCGATATTGCGGACTGGGGCGCTACTCGCTTAGGTCGCTTGACCTGGGTAAATCGTGGTGGGCGCAGAGGGGTTCGAACCCCCGACCGCTGGTGTGTAAAACCAGAGCTCTACCGCTGAGCTATACGCCCGAGTGCCGGTGGCCTGGGGACAACCCCGGGCCACCGGAACGCTTGGAGAAATTTATCGTGTCTGATCTCTAACTACAATTCCGCAGGTCAGCTCACTTGTGCGAGAGCCTCGGCCCACGAAGAACTGTCGCGAGCCTCGCCGGGTCCGTTCATTTCGGCGAACCTGATGATTCCGGATTTGTCGACCACGAACGTTCCACGATTGGCGAATCCGGCGCTGTCGTTGAACACGCCGTACGCCTGAGCAACCTCGCCGTGCGGCCAGAAGTCCGACAGCAGCGGAAAGGTGTAACCCTGTTCTGCAGCCCAGATCTTGTGGGTCGGAGGCGGACCCACCGAGATTGCCAGGATCGCAGTCTCGTCGTTCTCGAAGGTCGGTAGCTCGTCGCGCACTCTGCACAGCTCGCCCTGGCACGTGCCGGTGAAGGCCAGTGGATAGAACACGAGCAGAACGTTTTTCACGTTCCTGTACGACGACAACGTGACCAGTTGATTGTTCTGGTCTTTGAGGGTGAAGTCGGGCGCAACCGCGCCAACCTCGATCGGCATCTAGAACCGTCTTCCTGTATCGAGCATCTCCCCTACCGCTTGGTGGCAGGGGTCTTGGGCTGAACCAATCGACTTCCGATCCAGTCACCGAGGTTTGCCGCAGAGGTCTGCGTCAATCCTGCGGTCGGGGCGGACTCGGCGATCTCACTGGGTTCGACATGTCCGGACATGCCGGTCTTGGGGCTGAGGACCCACACGATGCCATCGTCCGAGAGCGGACCGATCGCATCCATGAGTGCATCGACCAGGTCACCGTCTCCGTCGCGCCACCACAGCAGTACAACGTCGATCACCTCGTCGGAATCCTCGTCGAGGGTCTCGCCACCGATCGCATCTTCTACGTCGGCGCGCAGATCATCGTCGGTGTCCTCGTCCCAGCCCAGCTCCTGTACGACCATGTCGCGAGTGATGCCAAGTTTCTGAGCGTAGTTCTGAGCGTCCGCCGCGGCGACCACGGTGGTGACCTCCTTGAATTGTGGGTGCAGTAGTCAAAGCGAACAGTGTCGAAGCCGTTCGCGCAAGCTGACCGCGCCGAAATTGCGTACATAAATTTCTACTGGTGGGTATCGGACCTCTGTACTACCAGAACCGACGAGATGCGGCAGGATTGGGGAGGAATCACGAGAACGAGGAAAGTAGACCGCCGTCACAGGGGCGGGACTACCGGGACCGGGCGCCACACCGAGCGTCCGCCACATTGAGGAGTGCACACGTTGTCCGAAGTGAACAGCGGCGAACGGCAGAACACATCGTCTGCAGGCAAGAAGGGCTCGGACGGCCGGGTCCGCGTCATCCGTGAGGGTGTCGCGTCGTACCTGCCCGATATCGACAACGACGAGACCAACGAATGGATCGAATCGTTCGACGGCTTGTTGGAGAGGTCCGGCCCCAACCGCGCTCGCTACCTGATGCTCAGGTTGCTCGAGCGCGCCGGCGAGCGCCGCGTCGCGTTGCCGTCGCTGACGTCGACGGATTACGTCAACACCATTCCCACCGAGAACGAGCCGTGGTTCCCCGGCGACGAGTCCATGGAACGCCGTTACCGCGCCTGGATCCGCTGGAACGCCGCGATCATGGTGCACCGCGCGCAGCGTCCCGGCGTCGGTGTCGGTGGCCACATCTCCACGTATGCCTCGTCGGCTGCGCTCTACGAGGTCGGCTTCAACCACTTCTTCCGCGGCAAGGACCACCCGGGCGGCGGCGACCACATCTTCATCCAGGGTCACGCCTCCCCCGGCATCTACGCCCGCGCGTTCCTCGAAGGACGTATCCCGGCAGAGCGCATGGACGGCTTCCGCCAGGAAGCGAGCCACGAGCAGGAGGGCGGCGGACTGCCGTCCTACCCCCACCCGCGCCTGATGCAGGACTTCTGGGAGTTCCCGACGGTATCGATGGGTCTCGGCCCGATGAACGCCATCTACCAGGCCCGCTTCAACCACTATCTCAACGACCGCGGCATCAAGGACACCACCGATCAGCACGTGTGGGCGTACCTCGGCGACGGCGAGATGGACGAGCCGGAATCGCGTGGACTCGCGCACGTGGCCGCTACCGAGGGCCTCGACAACCTCACGTTCGTCGTCAACTGCAACCTGCAGCGCCTCGACGGCCCGGTCCGCGGCAACGGCAAGATCATCCAGGAACTGGAGTCGTTCTTCCGCGGTGCCGGCTGGAACGTCATCAAGGTCGTGTGGGGCCGCGAGTGGGACTCGCTGCTGCACAAGGACCGCGACGGCGCACTGGTGAACCTCATGAACACCACGCCCGACGGCGACTTCCAGACCTACAAGGCCAACGACGGCGGCTACGTCCGCGATCACTTCTTCGGCCGCGATCCGCGCACCAAGGAGCTCGTCAAGGATCTGTCGGACGACGAGATCTGGAACCTCAAGCGCGGCGGCCACGACTACCGCAAGGTGCACGCTGCCTACGCGGCCGCGATGTCGCACAAGGGCCAGCCGACGGTCATCCTGGCGCACACCATCAAGGGCTACACCCTCGGCAAGCACTTCGAGGGCCGTAATGCCACGCACCAGATGAAGAAGCTGACGCTCGACGATCTCAAGACGTTCCGCGATCTCCAGCACATCCCGATCTCCGACGAGGAGCTCGAGAAGGATCCGTACATGCCGCCGTACTACCACCCCGGTGCGGACGCTCCCGAGATCCAGTACATGCTCGATCGTCGCAACAAGCTCGGTGGATTCGTCCCCGAGCGGCGAGTGGACGTCAAGCCGCTGCCGCAGCCGGGCGACGACACGTACAAGACGCTGCGCAAGGGCTCGGGCAAGCAGGAAGTCGCCACCACCATGGCGCTCGTGCGCGTCATGAAAGAGTTGTTGCGAGACAAGGAGATCGGCCACCGAATCGTGCCGATCATCCCCGACGAGGCCCGCACGTTCGGTATGGACTCGTGGTTCCCGTCGCTGAAGATCTACAACCGAAACGGCCAGCTGTACACCTCGGTGGACTCGGAGCTGATGCTCGCCTACAAGGAGAGCTCGGTCGGCCAGATCCTGCACGAGGGCATCAACGAGGCCGGTTCCACGTCCTCGTTCACCGCGGTCGGCACCTCGTACGCCACGCACGGCGAGGTCATGATCCCGCTGTACATCTTCTACTCGATGTTCGGATTCCAGCGCACCGGCGACGGTCTCTGGGCAGCGGCAGACCAGATGGCTCGCGGATTCGTCCTCGGTGCCACAGCGGGTCGCACCACGCTCACCGGTGAGGGTCTGCAGCACGCCGACGGTCACTCGCTACTCCTGGCGTCGACCAACCCGGCGGCCGTGGCCTACGACCCGGCGTTCTCGTACGAAATCGCACACATCGTCAAGGACGGTCTGCGACGGATGTACGGCGGCACCGAGGGCGTGGAAGGCTTCGGCGGCGAGAACATCTTCTACTACATCACCCTGTACAACGAGCCGTACGTACAGCCGGCCGAGCCGGAGAACCTCGACGTCGAGGGTCTGCTCAAGGGCATCTACCGGTTCGCAGCTCCGCAGGAGGGCGACGGACCCGAGGCGCAGCTGTTGGCGTCGGGTGTCGGCATTGTCTCGGCTCGCAGGGCCCGTGAGCTGCTGTTCGAGGAGTGGGGCGTGCGCTCGGCCGTGTGGTCGGTGACGTCCTGGGGCGAGCTGCGCCGCGACGGCGTAGACGCCGAGAAGGAGTCGCTGCGCAACCCCGGTGCCGACAAGCGGGTTCCGTTCGTCACCTCGGCGCTGGCCGACGCCAACGGCCCGGTCATCGCGTCCTCGGACTGGATGCGCGCTGTTCCGGACCAGATTCGCCAGTGGGTTCCGGGCGATTACGTCACCCTCGGCACCGACGGCTTCGGATTCTCCGATACCCGTCCGGCCGCCCGACGGGTGTTCAACGTCGACGCCGAGTCGATCGTCGTCGCCACGTTGTCCGCTCTCGCCGCGTCCGGTGAGATCGACAAGTCCAAAGCCGTCGAGGCAGCGGAGAAGTACAGGATCGACGACGTCACCGCAGCTCCGACGTCGTACGCCGATACCGGTTCGGCGTAGGTTCCACGCCTGTTCGGCCGACCCCCGTCCCACGTCGCGAAGCATGTCCGTCGCGATGGGGGCGGGGGTCGGGCGTAGGTTCTCCTTATGTCCGATGCGAAACCCGAATCACCGGGCAGCGCGTCATCACGCGATGTGTCCCGCCGCGACGCCTACCGTGAGGCGTTGCGTGAATCGTTGACCTCGGACAACGAAGTGCACCTTCCGGTCGCCTCACTGGCGCCCTCCCGCCAGAAACGCGATCCCCTGCCCGATGCCCTGCTGCGTCGCGTCAAACAGTTCTCCGGCCGACTCTCGACCGAGGCCGTCACCACGATGCAGGGCCAACTGCCGTTCTTCGGTGATCTCGACGCGGCCCAACGTGCCAGCGTCCAACTGTTGATTCAGACAGCCGTCGACAACTTCCTCGAATGGCTGAAGAACCCCAACAGCGATATTCGTTTCTCGCTGGACGCCTTCCAGGTCATTCCCCAGGACCTCGCCCGACGCCTCACTCTGCGCCAGACAGTGGACATGGTGCGGGTGGCGATGGAGTTCTTCGAGCAGTGGCTCCCGGCACTGGCCCGCAACGATCAGCAGTTGGTGGCCCTGACCGAGGCCGTGTTGCGATACGGGCGCGAGCTGGGTTTCGCGGCCGCGTCGGTCTACGCGAGCGCAGCCGAATCGCGCGGAGCCTGGGACACCCGCCTCGAAGCCCTCGTGGTCGACGCTGTCGTACGCGGAGACACCGGCTCGGACATGCTCTCGCGTGCCGCCACGTTGAACTGGGACGCCACGGCGCCCGCCACGGTGCTGGTGGGCACTCCTCCCGACGATCGAGGCGTCTCGGTCGTCGGAACCGTGCACGCCGTGGCGCAGAAGCACGGTCGCGCCGCACTGGCAGTGGTGCAGGGAACGCGGCTGGTGATGGTGGTCAGCGGTCAGCTCGACGACACTGCCACCCATCGCGCCTTCATCGACGACATGCTGCAGAACTTCTCGGACGGACCCGTCGTCATCGGGCCGACCACTCGCACCCTCGGTGCGGCGCACTCGAGCGCGGTGGAGGCATTCGCGGGGATGCAGGCCGTGGCGGGGTGGCGGGGTGCGCCGCGTCCGGTGCATGCGGGCGAGCTACTGCCCGAACGCGCACTGCTCAACGACGGTGCGGCGATATCGGCGTTGAACGATCACGTGGTCGTTCCGTTGGCCGCGGCAGGTTCGGGACTGGCCGACACCCTCGACGCCTATCTGGACTGTGGCGGAGCGGTGGAAACCTGCGCACGGCAGCTGTTTGTTCATCCAAATACCGTCCGGTATCGGCTCAAGCGCATCGCCGAGGTCACCGGTCGCGACCCGACGCATCCGCGCGACGCGTACGTACTCAGGGTTGCGGCAACGGTAGGTAGGTTGGCTCGAACGCATCACGAACCGCCCCATCCTGCCCCATATGTCACACAGGTCACATTCGGAGAAGTAGTCACGTAACGCCGGACCACCCTTCGGCGATAGCGGATCCCCACGAGGCAATTTGTAGGGTTCCCACAAATTGCTTGTCGAGAGTTCATCGAGCGCGACATCACTCATTCGGCATCCGACGGTGTTCTCTTAACCCTGTGATTGCGTTGCTTGCGCCCGGTCAGGGCTCCCAGACTCCCGGCATGCTGCTGCCTTGGCTCGAATTGCCGGGTGCGGCAGACCGACTCGCGTTGTGGTCGAAGGCCTCCGGTCTCGACCTCGTCCGCCTCGGCACCACAGCCACCGCCGAGGAAATCACCGACACCGCAGTGACCCAGCCTCTGGTCGTCGCGTCGGCGTTGCTCGCGTTCGAGGAGATCGCATCGCGCGGCCTGTTCCCCGAGGACGCCGTCGTCGCCGGACATTCGGTGGGCGAGCTCGCCGCCGCTGCGATCGCCGGCGTCATCTCCTCCGACGACGCCGTATCGCTCGCTGCCGTCCGCGGCGCAGCAATGGCCAAGGCCTGCGCACTCGAGCCGACCGGCATGTCCGCTGTGCTCGGAGGCGACGAAGCTGCCGTCCTGGCCCGCCTCGAAGAACTGGACCTCGCTCCGGCCAACGTCAACGCTGCAGGTCAGATCGTCGCAGCCGGGCTGCTCACCAAGCTTGCCGAGTTGGCCGAGAGCGCACCCGAGAAGGCTCGGGTTCGCGCACTACCGGTCGCAGGCGCATTCCACACCAAGTACATGGCGTCCGCGGGCGACACCGTTGCCGCAGCCGCAGCCGCCATCACCCCGTCGGAGCCGACGCGGACATTGCTGTCCAACTCGGACGGTCAGCCGGTCTCCTCGGGTGCCGACGCCCTGAACAAGCTCGCTGCCCAGGTCACTCGCCCCGTGCGATGGGATCTGTGCAACGCCTGCCTACGCACCGCGCAGGTCACCGGACTCGTCGAACTGCCCCCGGCAGGCGCACTTGTCGGTATCGCCAAACGAGAACTGCGCGGCGTCGCCAACCTCGGCCTGAAGACACCGGCGGACATTGCCGCAATGGCCGAGCTCGGTTAGCTCGTCCCACACACTTCGCAGTCACAGCACTGCGGCTCGCACTTCCACTCCCCGAGTGGCAGAAATGCACAATCGCGTCTCGAAGCACATGACTTCGGCGTTCTACACAGAAGAGAAGGGAGCCACAACAGTGGCCAGCCAGGAAGACCTCATCGCCGGACTTGCAGAGATCATCGAGGAGGTCACGGGCATCGAACCGTCCGAGGTGACCATCGAGAAGTCCTTCGTGGACGACCTCGACATCGACTCACTCTCCATGGTCGAGATCGCAGTGCAGACCGAGGACAAGTACGGCGTGAAG
Organism: Rhodococcus sp. 14-1411-2a; assembly: GCF_002259485.1. GTDB lineage: Bacteria > Actinomycetota > Actinomycetes > Mycobacteriales > Mycobacteriaceae > Rhodococcoides. Next base: position 266,568 of record NZ_NPGA01000019.1, on the reverse strand, counting down.
ATCCCCGACGAGGACCTCGCAGGTCTGCGCACCGTCGGCGACGCCGTGAACTACATCCAGAAGCTCGAAGCGGAGAACCCCGAAGCCGCAGAAGCTATCAAGGCCAAGCTCGACGACTCCGCGAGCGAGTGACACGGCCCATGACCAACCCATCCACCGCCAACGGACGCTTCCCCAGTGTCGTCGTCACCAGCCTCGCTGCGACCACGTCACTCGCGGGTGACGTCGATGCCACGTGGAAGGGTCTGCTGAACGGCGACAGCGGAATCGCAACGCTGGAAGACGATTTCGTCGCCGAGTACGACCTGCCCGTGCGGATCGGCGGCCACCTCGCGGTGAACCCGCAGAGCCTGCTCTCGCGGGTCGAGATTCGTCGCCTGAGCTATGTGGAGCAGCTGGCCACCGTTCTCGGTCGTGAGGTCTGGAAGAACGCCGGGACTCCCGACGTCGATCCCCTCCGCCTCGGCGTATCTATCGGTACCGGCCTCGGTGGCGGCGATTCTCTGATCGACGCCAACGACAAGATGAAGGCCGGTGGTTACCGCAAGGTGTCTCCGCTCGCCGTTCAGATGGTCATGCCGAACGGCCCTGCAGCGGTCGTCGGACTCGAGCTCAAAGCACAGGCCGGTGTCATCACTCCCGTCTCCGCCTGCTCCTCGGGATCGGAAGCCATCGCACACGCGTGGCGGATGATCGTAATGGGCGACGCGGACATGGTCGTCACCGGCGGCGTCGAGGGTTACATCGACGCGGTTCCGATCGCCAGCTTCTCCATGATGCGGGCGATGAGCACCAACAACGACAACCCGAAGGGTGCGTCACGTCCGTTCGACAAGGATCGTGACGGCTTCGTCTTCGGTGAAGCGGGTGCGCTCATGGTCATCGAGACCGAGGAGCACGCCAAGGCACGCGGCGCAACGATCCACGCCCGCCTGCTCGGTGCCGGAATCACCTCCGACGGGTTCCACCTCGTGGCTCCCGACCCGGAGGGCACGGGTGCCGCGCGCGCCATGAAGCGTGCAATCGAGACCGCAGGACTGCAGAAGTCCGACATCACCCACGTGAACGCCCACGCAACGGCAACTCCCATCGGAGACACCGCCGAAGCGCTCGCGATCAACAAGGCCGTCGGAAATCACGCAGCCGTGTACGCACCGAAATCCGCTCTCGGCCACTCGATCGGTGCCGTCGGCGCTCTCGAGTCGGTTCTGACGGTGCTGGCAGTGCGTGAGGGAATCATCCCTCCCACACTGAATTTGGAGAATCAAGATCTCCAGATCGATCTCGACGTCGTCAAGGGCGAGCCCCGCGTCGGACAGATCGATTACGCGATCAACAACTCGTTCGGATTCGGTGGGCACAACGTAGCGCTCGCCTTCGGAAAGGCGTGATGCACTGAGTCGTTCTTTCGACTCAGCGAATCCCGCTCTCGCAGTGCATGATCCGGGCTGGGGCCGTTCCCAGTGAACGGCCCCGGTTCGGGCCTCGCCCCCCAGGGGCCCTGAAGAAGGACAAGCGATGACCATTCTGGCCCCCGTCACACGATCCGGTACCTCCACCGATCCCCGCGATCCACTCGCCCGCCTCGAGAATCTGTTCGACGCCGGAACCACTGTGCCCCTGCACGATCGGGACAAATCCGGCATCCTCGCAGCGTCCGGCGAGATCGACGGCGTCCACACCATCGCGTATTGCTCCGACGCCACCGTCATGGGCGGTGCCATGGGCGTCGACGGCTGCAAGCACATCGTCGCCGCCATCGACACGGCCATCGAGCAGCGCGCTCCGATCGTCGGCGTCTGGCATTCCGGCGGCGCGCGCCTCGCCGAGGGCGTCGAAGCCCTCCATGCCGTCGGGCTCGTCTTCGAGGCCATGGTTCGAGCATCCGGCCTCGTCCCCCAAGTTTCCGTCGTCCTCGGCTTCGCAGCCGGCGGCGCCGCCTACGGTCCTGCGCTGACCGACGTCGTCATCATGGCTCCCGAGGGACGCGTGTTCGTCACCGGTCCCGACGTCGTCCGCAGCGTCACCGGTGAGCAGGTCGACATGGCCTCGCTCGGCGGCCCCGACACCCACCACAAGAAGTCCGGCGTGTGCCACATCGTCGCCGACAGCGAGATGGACGCGTTCACCCGCGCCCGCCGTCTGGTGTCCATGTTCTGCGAGCAGGGCGAATTCGACATTGCCGCCGCCGAGCACGGCGACACCGACCTCCGAGCGCTGATGCCCGAATCCAACCGTCGCGCATACGATGTGCACCCGATCGTGCACGAGCTGCTGGACAACGTCGAAGGGGAATCGACCTTCGAGGAGTTCCAGGGCGGCTGGGCCCGCAGCATTGTCATCGGCCTCGGACGCATCAGCGGCCGCACCGTCGGCGTCATCGCCAACAACCCCATTCGTCTCGGCGGTTGCCTCAACTCCGAAAGTGCCGAGAAGGCAGCCCGTTTCGTGCGACTGTGCGACGCATTCGGCATCCCACTGATCGTGGTCGTCGACGTTCCCGGGTACCTCCCCGGCGTCAGCATGGAATGGGAGGGCGTTGTCCGTCGCGGAGCAAAGCTGTTGCACGCCTTCGCCGAAGCCACGGTCCCCCGCGTCACCCTGGTGACCCGCAAGATCTACGGCGGCGCGTACATCGCGATGAACGCCCGTGCACTCGGTGCTACCGCGGTCTACGCCTGGCCCGGCTCCGAGGTCGCCGTGATGGGCGCGAAGGCCGCCGTCGGCATCCTGCACAAGAAGGCACTCGCAGCCGCTCCAGAGGAGGAGCGTGAGGCATTGCATGATCGCCTCACCGTCGAGCACGAGAGCATCGCCGGTGGCGTCGAGCGCGCCGTCGCTATCGGAGTCGTCGACGAGGTCATCGAGCCGAGCAAGACCCGCAGCACGGTCGCCAAGGCTCTCGCGGCCGCCCCTGCGGCACGCGGCAACCACAAAAACATTCCGCTCTGATCGTCACGGGGTGCCCCGCCGCCTCGTGTGGTGTCACCCCCGGCCCCGGTTGGGATCAATGCGGCTCCGAGGCGCTCCGAGTGCAACAAAGCCACATTCATCCTGAACCGAACGGGCGTCACAACGGACAGGCGAACTCCAGCGTCAGCTCTCGATCCACTTGTGGTCGTGAGCCAGTCGCAGCATTGCCGATCGGATGTCGAGGATCTGCGCTGCGGTGACAGTTCCGTTGGCTTTCAGGAGTGCCTCGGTCACTTCGGCGGTGAAGTCCGCCTCGGAGAGCACGTCGCAGATGACGTCCTCGAGTTGCTCGCGTTCGCTGATCGGAACGTCGTGGAACGGCACGTCGGGCTTGCGCCGGGTGACCAGCGCGGTCGACGCGGGAGTGTCGATGATCTGCACCTGGGTGGCCTTGAGGCCTCGATCGCCCTCGACGGCAACGTATTCGACGCGAACCCCCGGTGCCAACAGTCGTTTGTCGAAGTCCAGATCGTTGACGTGAATGAACACGTCCTCGCCGCCCTCGTCCGGCGCTACGAATCCGTACCCCTTGAACTCGTCGAATCGAATCACTTTTCCGGTCGACAACATCGAACTCACCACTCCACGGTCGTTCCCTCATGCCTACCCCAGGCACGGACGCAAACTACCGCGAGCCAGAACCCCCAGCAACCCCTAGCCGACGTTGCGACTCAGCCATGTCACTTCGGCTCCGGCTCCGCCGGTTCGGTACGGCTCCAGGGCTGCGTCCCAGTCCGATCCGAGAGCCTGCTCGACGGCCGCGGTAAAGTTGCCCTGATTGTTCTCCATCAGGGCGCGCAGCCGCATCTCGCCGAGCATCACGTCTCCGTTCGCGCTCGTCGTTCCGCGCCACAGCCCCAAACCGGGCACGTGGGAGAACCGTTCGCCGTCCACGCCTTCGCTGGCGTCCTCGGTCACCTCGAACCGCAGCATCTGCCACGAGCGCAGGATGCCGGCCAGCTTTGCTCCGGTGCCGACGGGGCCGACCCAGTCGGTGGTGGCGCGCAGCTGCCCATCGGAGGCGGGCTGCGCAGACCACTTCAAGTTCGCACGGCAATCGAGGGCGTCGGTCAACGCCCATTCGACATGCGGGCACAACGCAGCGGGCGACGAGTGGATGTACACAACACCCGACGTCGCTTCTGCGAATTGATTCGATCCACGCATTGCACTACCTCCAGCTTCGACGAGGGACGTCTTCCCCAACGACCTCGACATGCTTCGGCTGGCTGCAGTGAATCAATGCGTCTGTGTACTAGTGTGCCCCGAGTTGCCCCTGTTGCGCCAGTGCAATCTGTGAACGATGGAGTTTCACCCGGCCAGCACTGCGTCGGAGAGCTCCGGCCACAGCGGTTTCGCCCAGTCTCCGAAGGCTCGATCGGTCAACACCACACACGCGGTCCGCACGGCCGGATCGACCCACAGGAACGTTCCGGCCTGCCCGAAGTGGCCGAACGTCGCGGACGAGTTCTTGCTTCCGGTCCAGTGCGGGCTCTTGCCGTCGCGCAGCTCGAACCCGAGTCCCCAGTCGCAGGGCTTGTGCGATCCGTATCCGGGCACGATCCCGTTCAGGCCGGGAAACTGCACTTCGGTCGCCGACGCGAGTGTCTGCGACGCCAGCAGCGTCGGTGCCAACAGTTCGGCGGCGAACCTCGTCAGATCGGCGAGGGTCGAGCTGGCCCCGTGGCCCGCCGATCCCGGCAACGACGTGTTCGTCATCTGCAGCGGCCGACACACGGCCTCGTCCAAGTAGTCGGGGAAGGCAATGCCTGCCTCGGTTTCGATCAGCTCGGCCAGCACCTCGAACCCGGCGCTCGAGTAGATCCGCTTGGTACCGGCCGGTGCCTGGACTGTGAGGTCGCCGAACGCCAGTCCCGACGCGTGTGCGAGGAGGTGTCGAACCGTCGACCCTTCCGGTCCTGCGGGCTGATCGAGCTCCACCGCACCTTCCTCGACGGCGACGAAAACTGCGTACGCACTGAGCAGCTTGGTGACCGAGGCCAGCTCGTAGACGCGATCGGTGTCCCCGACCTCCTCACGAACTCCGGAGTCGGTGACGACTGCTGCACTGACATGGTCGACGGGCCAGGAGGCCGTGAGATCGAGGGTGGTCACGACTCACGAGCCTAATTGTCGGTCGACGACGGTGCCCCGGTCCCCCGCCGGGCTACGCTCGCAGCACATGAGTGGGAGGAATGCGATGTCGGTTGTGTATGGATCGTGCAATCTGTGCGAGGCGATCTGTGGGCTCGAGTTCACGGTGGAGAACGACGCGGTGGTCTCGATCCGTGGTGACGAGAAGGATCCGCTCTCACGCGGCCACATCTGCCCCAAGGCGCTGTCGCTGATCGATCTGCACGCCGATACCGATCGGCTCACCACGCCGGTCAAACGTGTGGGTGAGAAATGGGAGAAGATCGGCTGGGACGAGGCATACGACCTCGTGATCGACGGTTTGGTCTCGACGCGTGAGAAGTACGGCCGCAACGCGGTCGGGATCTATCAGGGAAATCCCAACGTCCACTCGATGGGCGCGATGACCCACGGCATTCCGTTCACCTCGCTGCTGCGTACGCGCAACCGATACTCCGCCACCTCCCTGGATCAGTTGCCGCACCAACTCGTCGACCATCTTCTCTACGGGCATCAGTTGCTACTGCCGATCCCGGACATCGATCGAACCGACTTCTTCCTCGTCCTCGGCGGCAATCCGATGGCCTCGAACGGCAGCATGATGACCGTGCCCGATTTCGCAAAGAGGGCGCGGGCACTGCGCAAACGGGGCGGCCGCCTCGTCGTGGTCGATCCGCGCAAGACCGAGACCGCCGACATCGCAGACACCCACTTCTTCGTTCGGCCCGGCAGCGACGCACTGCTGCTGCTCGCGATGATTCACACGATCGTGGCCGACGGCACGGTGACCGTGGCCGACTACGTCGACGGTGCCGACCGACTCGCGGATCTCGTCGCGGAATTCGCACCGGAATCCGTCGCTCCGGTCGTCGGGATTGCTGCGGAAGAGATCTCGGCCCTGGCACGTGATTTCGCCTCGGCGAAGTCCGCGGTGGCATACGGCCGAATGGGGGTCTCGACTCAGCAGTTCGGCACCGTGTGCCAGTGGGCGATTCAGGTACTGAACATCATCACGGGCAATCTCGACCGCCCCGGCGGTGCCATGGTGACCGATCCCGCGATCGATCTGATCAAGCAGGGCATCGTCGGCCGCGGCCATTTCGACAAGTGGCGCAGTCGCGTTCGCGACCTGCCCGAGTTCGCAGGCGAATACCCCTGTTCGACGCTCGTCGACGAGATCACCACCGAGGGCAAGGACCAGATCCGTGCGATGGCGGTCCTGTCCGGCAATCCGGTGTTGTCGATGCCCGGCGGCACCACCCTGAACGACGCGTTCGCGGGTCTCGATTTCATGGTGTCGTTCGACTTCTACATCAACGAGACATCGCGTCACGCACACGTGATTCTGCCGCCGACGATGTCGCTCGAACGCGACCACTACGACCTGATCTTCAACTCCTTCGCCGTTCACAACACGGCGAAGTACATGCCTGCAGTGCTGCCCAAGCAAGCCGACGCCAAGCACGATTGGGAGATCTTCCGTGATCTGTCGCTGCGCTACAAGAGCCGTATGGCCGGTTCGACGGTCGGTCGGTTGAAGTCACGAGTGACTCCGAAGAACATCATCGGCGAAGCCCGGCTGCGCCTGTCCCCCGCCCGCACACTGGACATCCTGCTCCGGAGTCAACGAAAAGGACTGTCGCTGAAGAAACTTCGAGCCAACCCACACGGTGTCGATCTCGGAGCATTGCGTCCCGGCTTCCCACAGAAGTTGAAGACGCGGGACAAGCGGGTACAACTGATTCAGGACATCGTTGTTGCCGAGCTCCCCGCGTTGGTGGATCTGATGCATTCCAGCGCAGTTCCATCCGGCGATGAACTGCTGATGATCGGTCGGCGACACCTGCGCAGCAACAACTCGTGGATGCACAACACCGCCCGGCTCACCAAAGGTAAAGCGCGACATCAGCTTCTGGCGCATCCTGAGGATCTCGCGAATCGCGGTATCGAGGACGGTTCGATGGTGTCGGTCACCTCCGCCGCCGGAACCGTCGACATCGAGGTAGCGGCGTCGGAGAAGATGATGCCGGGCGTGGTGAGCATGCCGCACGGATTCGGACATCAGCGCCCCGGCGTGCAGTTGTCCGTTGCCACGACGGTGCAGGGGCCGAGCGTCAACGACATCACCGACCCCAATCGCGTCGACGCCGTCTCGGCCAACGCGATCCTCAACGGTGTCCCGGTGCAGGTCCGAGCGAAATAGCTGCCCCGATGCACCGTCGAGGCGACGCGATTCTGTACGATTCTGCAGGCTCGTACCTGGTACGGGCATGGGGCGGTAGCTCAGTCGGTTAGAGCCGTGGACTCATAATCCATTGGTCGCGGGTTCGAGCCCCGCCCGCCCCACACCCGATCGACCTCCCTGTCAGGTCGGTGAGCCCTGGCGATTGCGTACACACCCAGCCTGACCCTGCCCGAAGATACAGCGACACAGGGCGACTCGGACCCATCAGCAATTCTGGCGTGCACGCCGCGGCATCGAGGCTTTTGCACTGCATTGCCATTCCCAGTGGTTCGGATCACTGAATCGATGACGCCATGGGAATCACAGCTGCGTCGGTTCCGTGGCCAGCGATTTCGGTGCTGATCTCTGCTGATGATGCGACCGATGAAGGCTCGAAGGTGCAGACTTTCGACGGCCGATACGCCTCGATGACCATCGACACCCGTTCCCAACATCCCTCGAATTCAAAATTTCGCTCGACCAGACCAGTTCGCCGAGCAACTACCGAGGAGAAGACACCATGCGGTACCAACACCGAGGTTCGTCCCCGTCCGTGTCCGAGCATGCGTGGGTTGCGCCGACGGCAGTGTTGGTGGGCAACGTTGTCGTCGGCGCCGGGTCGCGGATTCTGCACGGTGCGATCCTGACGGCCGAGGATGGTCAGGTAAGTATCGGTGAGAATGTGGTCGTGATGGAGAACGCCGTCGTCAAGGGACGCGCGAAGTACCCCACGATCGTCGGTGACAGTGTGTTGATCGGCCCGCACGCGCACGTCAATGGCACCGTCATCGGTCGGGAGTCGTTCATCGCCACCGGTGCGTCGACGTTTCCCGGGTCGATCGTCGAGGCAGGGTCGGAGGTCCGAATCAACGCAGTGCTCCAGGTCGATTCGAGGCTTGCCGCCGGGTCGGTCCTCCCCATCGGGTGGGTTGCCGTGGGAGATCCGGCCAGCATGTTTCCGGCAAGCAGCCTTGACGAAATCTGGGCCATCCAGCAAACTCTGGACTTTCCGGGAACGGTGTACGACGCGTCGCACGGCGACGGTATGCAGGACATCATGCAGTCGCAGTCGTCCTTCTACGGCGAGCACGCCTCGGACTCCGTTGTTCCGGAGTGACGTTGTAGACCTGACTTCGGTGTACCCGACGCGCCCGCGTCCCGCGAGTCGTGTTCTTGTCGTGTGTGGCGTTGCTTACTGACCGGTAGTATTTCTGCTCTCGGCAATTCCCGTCGGTTTACCCTTGGCCAGGTGGACGCACGTGGAAGCGAGGGTGTGCCACGGATCGTTACTGCGCAGCAGATCGTCGCCGCTATCCCGCTTCCTGCGCTCGTTCACGACACCAGTTTTCACATCCTGGCCGTCAATACCGCGTGCCGAAAGTCGGCGAATTTATCCCGCACGTACAGCGACACCCGTGATGTCTTCGCCTTCGTGCACCCAACGGAGCATGCGGAGATCCGGGCCGTATCAGAGAATCTACTGACCGACTTCGCCCGAACAGGGGAATCGTCGCAGACACCGGTCGCCGCGATGCGACGGCTCCACCAAGACGACGACGTGTCGGTGTCGTGCTGGACGCACACCGGACTCGCGGTGTTCGACGGCGTGCCTCTCATCGTCGTTGCCCTGGATCTTGCGAATCCTATTGTCAGTGAGGCACGAACGTGGCGTGAGCGCGCAGAACGCGACGACCTGACCGGGCTGTACCGTCGCAACGTTGCGGTCTCGGTCATCGACGATTGGCTTGCAGCCGGCGACGAAGTAATGGTGATGTTCGCCGATGTCGATCACTTCAAGCAGGTCAACGACGGCTACGGCCACGCGGCCGGAGACGCAGTCCTGTCCGCGATCGCAGACCGACTTCACGCCCTGTCGCATGACGACAGAATCGTCTGCCGGTATGCGGGTGATGAGTTCCTGATCGCGTCCCGCCCATCCGTGTGGGCTCACGGAGGCTTCGTCTGGCAGTTCGACGAACAGCGTTATCTAGCCGACTACATCGCCGCGGCGGCGGGGGCAGCAACGCACCTCCTTGGAATCGATGGGCATGAGCGTGTATCGATCAGCACAGGTGCAGCAAGGCGACGACCCGCCGATTCGGCCGCGACGCTGATTCATCGGGCCGATACCGCGATGTATCGGAACAAGGCACATCGCGTGCGGGAGCGATGAGTTCGGCGATCGGGCAGCTCAGATGATGCGCGAACCGAAGTGGGTGCCGACGCAGTAGCGCAACGTTGCGGCTACCGACACGCCGCCTTCGAGTGTCCGGTCGCACGAGTCATCGGCTTCCCACCCGACGGTACAACCGTGACGAATACACCAGCAGCACAGCAGCATTCGCGCCGAACCACACCCACGTGAGAAACGCCGCCACCACGCCGGTGACGAAGAAGCCCAGTACCAGTGCCACGACCCAGGCGAGGACGAAGGCAACAATCGTGACGACTGCCGCGACTGCGCACCGCCCCGGGGACTGCCGGACAGTCGCCGTCGCAGCGCGGAACGGATGTCGTTGCCCGTCGGCCACGGCCGGAAGCACCAGCAGCGCAACCAGAATCACGACAATCGGAAGCAGCGGGAACAGAATCGCCAGCGCGACGGCCACCAGAGTCGAGACCACACACCACACCAGGACGCGCGGCCGCCGCCATGCCCGAGCCAGCGCACCGCGGATGTTGCCGTCCACCACATCGAGTGCCGTCGATGCGGTGATCCACAGGGCGACCACCAGTGCCGCGGCAGACGCCGCAACCAACCCACCGAATCCCACGGAGGATTCTGGAACGGGATCGCCCAGGACTGTCACCGCCTGAATCAGCGCAGACACGAGCACAACGGCAGCGAGCACCGCACTCCCCCTCACGGCGCACCGACCGTCGAATTGCGGTCGAGCACGTCCTGCACAGACCCCGAGTAGAGAACCTCCGTGCCGACCTTCACCTCGACGGTGCTCGCGTCGTCCGACGTGGCCGAGCCGGTGATCGCCTCGTTGTCGGTTGTCTCCCCGACACATTCGATGTCTGCTCCGGTACCGGAGCAGACCGGCGCAACCAGTATCTCGATTCCCTTCTCGAACAGAACGTCGTTCACTGCGTAGCGGAGGTCCCCGAGTTCGGCACCGCCGACCGGCGCGAGCGCAGCGGTCTGCGAACATCCCGCGCACGCCACCACGGCGGCGACCAGGAGAATCTTCCTGCACACTCCGTTCATCGACCCTGCCTCGTCTCGTAGGCGATCAGTCTCGCGTGCTCGTCCAGATGTTGCTGCTCGAGCGCGGCGTCGGTGATGGCACTCAGATCGAACGGTGCAGGCAACAGCAATTCGGTGTTGCGATCCAGGCGCGACCCTCGACGCATCAGCGGATTCTCGGCCCAGTCGTTGGCCGCCAATTCGCGGCTGCGCGACGCCAGATCCAGGTAGCTTCCGCTGTTTCCGGGTGTGATCGGCGACGCGTGATCGAGCACCGTGGTGAACAGCGACAGAGTTCCGTCGCGGTTGTCGACGATCTCGACCACCTGCTGCTGCTGCGGGAAATCGATGCACGACGCGGTGGTGATCTCCCAGAATCCGCGTCCGCCGCTCGAATGCGCCAAAATCTGGTTCTGATGGGTGTGGCCGTTGAGCCAGCCGATCACGACGGGATACTTCAACAGCAGATCGATGAATTCGTCTGCGCCGTAGAGCTTCCCCGATTCTCCCGGACGCTGCGCTCGGTTCTCCAGCGTGAGACTGTTGTGATGGCTGTAGATCAGCACGAGCTTGCGCTCGGCCTGCGCTTTCTCCAATTGCTCGGTGAGCCAGTCGAATTGGTTCTCGGGCACCGCACCGTCGGGGCCGGCGACGGCGTTGCAGGTGTCGAGTCCGAACGTTCGGATGTTCGGGGTGGGGTCTGCCGCCCACCACGTCTCACCGGAGTCGAGATTGTGCTGGGTGAAGCCGTGTCCGATCGGTCCCGGTGTCGGGGTGGTCTCGAAGTGCTCCTGCATGAACTCGCGTTGCTCGAACAGGTACCGTGCCGGGTCGGCCGACACTGCGCGAAACCCCGGTCGCGCACCGGATCCGACGCCCAGCGCATCGACCATTCTCTGCAGCGGACTGGCCGTCGACGCGTAGCCGGCCAGGGCGGAGGTGGCCGTCGCCTCGAGGGTGTACGCCTTGCGGCCCCCGATGGCGAGCGCGTGCAGCTGCGAGGACAGGTCGAAGGTGCCGAGCAACAAAGTGTCGTGGTTGCCGTAGACCGAGTACCACGGCACGGGCAGACCCACCGATTCGACGGTTCCCGACATCGCTTGGGTGAGAAGGTCGGGAAGCGTCGGGAATCCGTAATCGCCGAACGACCCTCCCGAAGGATCACCGGGTCGGTAGGCCCACTGCGCCTCCGGCCAGGCCTGAACACCCTCGAAGATGTCCGCGGCCCCACTCGTCGGCCGAACCGGTACGCCGTCGAGAACGTCGATGTACCAGCGCAATTCGAGGTGCGAATGCATGTCGGCACTGTCCCCGGTGACCACGGCAGCCCCCATCGGTGCGCCGGTGACCGGGCTGATCCGCGCGTCCGCGAACGCTTTCACCATCGCCGCGGTGACGTGCACGGTCAGCGGGTCCTGCGGATGGAACGCCGAACCCCATGCGGCGTGGTCGGAGACGATCATGGGCTCGATGCGGCCGGGAGATTGGGCGTCGATGACGTGCATGTCCGAGAGGTGCCCGAGGTAGAGCAGCGACCGTCGCGACTGCGCCCTCGACGGGTTCGGCGCTCGTCCGAGAACGTCGAGGCGTGCAACGTACGGCTCCCCCGGACCGGCATCGAGCACGCGGTACTTCCCCGGCCCTGTCGAGGATCGCAGGATCGTCTGCGCGAGTGTTCCGGTTGCGCCCACGTTCACGGGCTGGGCGTTCGCCGCAAGAGCCTGACCCAGCACGTGGGGTGCGATACCCCACACCGCCGCGAGTGTCCCCACTCTCGCCACGAATTGTCTACGCGACAGCCCGGTCATGGAACTCCTCGGATCCGAAAACGGCACCACGTGCGCCTCGCATCCGACGAGGTGACTGCCTATTTTTACAGGGCAGACGGCAGATCGGCTCGATTTCGCTCCGTTCAGGGCACGACGGTCACCGGCCACCGTCCCGCTTTGACCAATCGCACCGCCACCGAGCCGGCGATTCGATGTCCGGCAGTCTCGGACGCCCCCACCACGACGGCGTCGGTACGCAATTGCTCTGCCACGGCGATCAGCCCGTTGTACGGGTCACCCTGTGCGGTTCGGAACTCCCACCGCACGTGCTCCCGATCCCCGAACCGGGCGGCCGACGTTCTGATGTAGTCGAGCAGTTCGTCGGCTATCTGTTGACCGGTTTCGACGAGTGAGATGCCTGCCTGGCCCCACGAGGCCGTCGCAATGGGTTGCACGTACACCAATACCAGCAGCGACCGCTGCCTACGGGCGAGCCCTGCCGCATAGGCCGCGGCGCGCCAGGACGAATCGGACCCGTCGACGCCCACCACGATCGATTTCGGTCCGTCGTGGCCGTACTCGAACCCGGTGGACTCCTGCGCATCGCTCACGACCTGAGGCTACTGCCGAGACCCGACTGTTCGTACCCCCAGCCGCCTGGCGGTACGGTAAGTAGCGCCTACGCCCGGTTATCGGGGAGACGGTTCCATACGCGACGGGAGAAGCAATGAACGACGACCGACAGTTCGACGCCCCGTCCACCGACCCGGCTACTGTGTTCGCGGCCCTGGCCGACATCGTGTACCGAGGTACAACCGCCGAAGAGGTCTACACCGCACTGTGCAATGCGGCCACGCTGTTGGTTCCGCATTGTGACCACGCCAGCTTGATGTTGATGCGCCACGGGAAGGCTGTCACGGTCGCAGCCTCGGACGACATCGCGCGTGTCGTCGACGATATCGAGCGCGCTACCGGCGAAGGACCGTGCCTGGACGCGATCACCAGCGAGGCAGCCCAGCTCGAAGCCGACTTCCGCACTCCCACCCAGTGGCCGGCGATGGCTCGCGGTGTGTTGAACCGGACGCCGGTACGAGGCGCGATGGGATTTCGGCTCAAGGTCGACGATCAGAAGGTGGGGGCTCTCAACCTGTTCACCGATCGTCCCGGCGTCTTCGGCTCGGACAGTGTGGACAAAGCAGTCATCCTGACGGCCTTCACCTCGATCACCGTCGCCGCCGTCATGAACGGCGAAGAAGCGTCGACGCTGCGCGCCGGCCTCGAGAGCAACCGTGAGATCGGCAAGGCGATCGGATTGATCATGGCCCTGCACGACGTGAACGGCGACGAGGCGTTCGCGTTGTTGCGCAAGTCTTCCCAGGATCTGAACGTCAAGATCGCCGATCTCGCGTCCACCGTGGTCGCGCGACACAGCAAAGGTCTGAAGGGCTGATCGGCAGCGCTCAGTGTGCGCCCTGCACCTTCTTGGGAAGCGCGAAGACCAACGCCAGCGCAATCACACTGAACGCCGCGCTGACAGCCATTGCCATGGCTGCTCCGTGTAGAAAGCCCGACCCGACGGTGTCCGGCCCAGTGATCTCGAGCGACCCGAACAGCACGCTGCCGATCACTGCGATGCCGATCGCCGAGCCGACGCGCTGCATCGTGGAAATGACGCCGCTCGCGGCTCCCGCATCGTCGCGATCGACGGTCGCGACGATGAACTGCGCGTTGGGTGCGATGAACGCACCGTTGCCGAGACCCGCGATGAACAGTGGCACCGTCAGCGTCCAGTGCGAGATCGTGTCGGCGGAGCTGGTCGCGAGAATGATCCACAACCAGATGAGCCCGATCGAGACGAGGGACGCGCCGAGTATCAGAACGGTACGCCCGAGTTTGATCGTCAGCCTGTTGCTCTGCGAGGCGGCGATGATGCTGCCGATCGCGAAGGGTATGGACACCAGGCCCGATGCCAGTGCCGTGTTGCCGAGTCCGGTCTGCCACAGCAGCGAGATGGTGAAGAAGATGCTCGTGAAGGCAGCGAAGTAGACGAGCGCGAGGATCACGCCTCCGGTGAACGCCGGACGGGTGAACAATCGAGGTGGTACCAACGGATTCTGTCCGCGGCCCGTCCGAATCACTTCCCACCAGCCGAACAACGCGATCAGACCGAGTCCCGCTGCGATCGTCAGGTAGGTCCACAGGGGCCAGCCCAGTTCCTGGCCCTCGATCAGCGGAACGAGCAGCGCGATGAGACCTGCGGAGATGAGCACCAGTCCGAGCCAGTCGATTCCGGGGCGCGCAGCCGGTTCGGTATCGGTCTTGCCCGGAAGTAGCACCGCAGCAGCGACGAGACCGACGATTCCGATCGGCAGGTTGACCCAGAAGACGAGCCGCCAGCCGTTCTCGTCGCCGAAAGCCTGGATGATCAGGCCGCCGGCGATGGGACCGAGCGCGGTCGACACGCCGATGACGGCACCCATGATGGCGAATGCCTTGCCTCGCACCGGCCCTGGGAACAACAGCTGGATGAACGCGGTGACAGCGGGAACGAACATGCCGCCCGCCAAGCCCTGAACGACTCGCGCGACGACCAGTTGCAGATCGTCCTGAGCCAGCCCGCACGCGAAGCTCGCGAGAGTGAACAGTGCCAGACCGGTGAAGAAGACCCACTTGTGACCCATGCGGTCGCCCACCTTGCCCGCCGGGATGAGAGCCAACCCGAAGGCAAGTGCGTACCCCGAGATGATCCACGACAGAACCGATTCCGACGCTTCCAAGGTGGTGCTGATCGTCGGCAACGCCACGTTGACGATGGTGGTGTCCAGCAACGCCATGAACATCCCCAGCAGCAGAACCACGAGCGCTTTCCAGGCGCGTGCGGGCACCTCCGTCGAGGGTGGTGTTGCTGAGGCAATGCTGTCGGTCACAGTGCTGTCCTTCGTCGTTGTCGCCGAGCAGTTTCGGCCGACCGATCCTCGGTCACTATCCGATCATTGCCGACGCGACGAAGACCCACGACAGTCCTGTGGCCAGAACCACGAACCCCGATGCCACTATCCGGCCGCCCCATACTGTCTCCACGAGAGCAGTCTCCGCGTGAGCGGTCACGCCTGCCGTACCCGTAGGTGTCATGATCTGTTTCCCACCCTGCATCCGCGACCCTCGCCATTTCCGGCCGGTGGATACCCCGGGAACCCGCGCCGAAACTACGGTGCTGCGACAACCGCCTCCACCGCGTCCAGAAAGGGGTGCTGGGAGGCGAGCAGCTTCGTCCTCGCCTGCGCCAGCGGAAACCATTCGACGCGATCGACCTCGGGAAACGACTTCATGAGACCGGATTTCGGCGGCCACTCGATCTCGAATGTGTTGCTCACCGCATTCGAGACATCCAGATCGGCCTCGACGCCGAACGCGATGACGATCTTCCCGCCGCGTTGCCTGACGGTGCCGAGTTCGATGTGTTCTCCGGCCGGCACATCGACACCGACTTCCTCTCGGAATTCCCGTCGGGCCGCCGTCCAGGGGTCTTCACCATCGGTGATCAGCCCCTTGACGATGGACCAGGCCCCGTCGTCCTTGCGCGTCCAGAACGGTCCTCCGGGGTGAGCGATCAGGACTTGCGGACCGTCGACACCGACGCGATACAACAGAATTCCTGCACTGGTGTGGACCATCGCCTCAGCCTGCCATCGATTCGCAGGGAGAAGTCCTTCGCGCCGTCGTGCCGCGAACCCGGGTAACAGTTATTGTCTACCGATGCAGGAGCGTGCAGCGTCCACCAGGCAGGCCGTACTCCAAGGGGCCGCCGCCAGTTTCGAGAAGTTCGGTTACGGCACAGCAAGTTTGAGCACCATCATCGCCCATGCCGGTGTCAGCAAAGGCGCGATGTACTTTCATTTCTCGTCCAAGGAAGATTTGGCGCAGGCAGTTATCGACGCGCAACTGTCCATGGCGGCGAGCGCGAGTGCCCTCATCATGGAGCGGACGCCCAAGGCCTTGGATGCCTTGATCCTGGTGAGCAAGGAATTGGGACGCCAACTGCAGACCGAATCCATCGCCCGCGGGGGTATGCGGTTGACGCTGGAGTCGGCCATCGCCGACAGCCCCAATGCGCACGCGTTCGAGGACTGGATCGGCAAGATGGGTGATCTCGCCGCACGTGCTCAGGCCGAGGGCGACATAGTCGACGGTATCGACGCGCACACGCTCGGTCGATACATCGTCGCCTCGTTCACCGGCGTACAGACGGTGTCGGAGATGTTGACCGGACGCGCCGATCTACAGCAGCGGCTGACCGAGATGTGGCAGATGTTGCTGCCCGCGGTGGTGCCGCGCCGACGCCTCGCGCGCGTGATGGCAGTCGCCGAAGACGCCCTTATCGACTGGAGCGATCGGTAGGGGCCAACCACGGTTCGGACGTCACCGTGACGGACATCGCAGACAGCACCTCGCCGTCGTGCTCGAACTGAATGCGAAAGACGCCGTCGGTGGAGTCCGTGTCGACGATCACCGTGCACGGGTTGGTCCATTCGGCGAATCCCATGAATCTCACCTCGCAGGAGGTGAAATCCAACGTCGGTGTTTCGGTCGCCAGACGCAGAGCCTGACGGGCCGCTTCGAGCATCGTCACTCCCGGCAGATACTCGACCCAATGGTCGAACATCGCCAGGTTTCGCGGATCCGGCGCGACGACGATGGTGCCGTCGGATGTGTGCCGTGCCAGCACTACGTCGGAGGGATCGAGACGTCCGACGGAGGACGCCGAGACCACCTCGGTTCCGGCAGGCAGGAAACGGAAGTGGGGGTCGGCAACGGTCGACTTGCGGAACTGCGAATACACCTCGGGTCCGATGGTCCGCACCGACGCCGTCCCCGACGCGACGAGGTGGGTGCCGTTCAGGAGTCGGGCGGACAGCTTCATGTTGTCGAGCGACTCGTTCTCGAACGTCACGTCGGTCGTGATCGACTCTGCGACAAGCGAATCGTCGATGTCGTCGACCGAGAGCGGGTCCAGGATCTCGAAGCGGGAGTGCTCGATGAACACCACGTGATCGAGTGGCACCCCGTGGTTGACGTGGCAGAAGAGGCTGATCGCTTGGCGCAGAGCCTCGGCCACCATCAACGAGTCGTGGGTTCGGCGCACCGGCGCGAACATGCGATGCGACGTGGGGAACTGAACGGCCGCCCGATGGGTGCCCTCGACGGTCTCGTAATCGGTCAACAGAACGTCGCCCGGCGACCTCCGATGCACGAGGTGCCGTGGAACTGTTGCTGCGTAACTCAAACTCATGAAGCCCCTTAAAACCGACCGACCCGGCTTTTTATAGCACTGTTGAGCCACCGGGATCGCTCGTTCAGTATGTCGCGAGAGACCGACAAAACTGGCATCGGTCGAAGGGATTCATTCAATCGATATACAGAAATATCCGTCACGATCTGTTAACTGACTAGAACTCTCGGTACCACTTGTTTCGGTACGTTCACGGGCAGTGCCGGACGGCTCGTGCGGCTCACTCCGGACAGCAAAAATCCCCGCCCAGGCGAACCGAACGGGGACTGCGCTCCCCCACCTGGACTCGAACCAGGAACCCTTCGATTAACAGTCGAATGCTCTGCCAATTGAGCTATGGGGGATTACCTCGCGGCGTCACACTCTCGTGCGAGCCGTTGGAAACAATAGCGCACACCCCCTGCCGAGTACCAAATCGCCCTGCTCGAGGTTCGTCGGGCAAGATGGAAGAACAGCCGCACGCTCTATGGAAGGACCTACTGATGATTCGTTTGGTACTGGCGGCTGGAGCTGCTTATGTGCTCGGCGCCAAGGCAGGACGGGGCCGGTACGAGCAGATTCGCAAGACTGCGAACGCCGTTGCGTCGAGCCCCGCCACCAAGAAGGCGATCGAGGTCGGCCGTCAGAAGCTGTCCGATTCCCTGAACACGCAACCGCGGCTCGAGCCGATGCAGCCGATCGACGACGAGACCCAGGTCTTCGTTCCCCGCGATCAGCTGCGGCGCTAACCGACCTCGGCCACACTTCCGACGGCGAGCTCGAGCAGACTGCGGCGGTACTGCTCGAGGGCGATGAGGTCGCCGAACAGCGCGTTGTAGTCGTCGGGCTTCTCCACCGGTGACATGCGCTGCAGTTTCGATTTCAGTTCGGCCACCTGTTGGCCGACCCACACCTCCTGCAGCCGTGCGAGTACGCCCGAGATGTAGCGGGTGAGGGCGTCGTCGGCCACGCGCATCGGGTCGACGGCCAACTCGGTGACCAACGACACGACAACGGCGTCCTTGGCCTGTTTGGCCACTGCGTCGACCCACTCCCCTCCGCCCAGGCCTGCAGCGGTGCCGCCGGCAGCGGCCACCGCGTCGCGGACGGCCGAATACGCCGGATGGTGGAAGCTCTCCGGCGGGAGCGAATCGAAGACCGTGCCCGCCACGGCAGGCATCTGCAGCACCGCCTTGAGTGCTTCTCGCTGCGGCCACAGAGTCGGATCGGTGGGGTTGGGACGCGGAGGACCCGTGGGGGCCGGTGCCGGAGCGGCCTGACGCTTCTCGAACGGGACACGTTTGCCGCTCGTGTCGCCCCTGGCACCCTTCTTCGCCTCGTCGCGGACTCGGGCGAGCACCATCGCGGTGTCGTCCCAGCCGGTCCACCCGGCCAACTGCCGGGCGTACTCGTCCCGCAACGACGCGTCCTTGATGCGGGCGACCACCGGGACGGTTCGCTTCAACGCCTCGACGCGTCCCTCGGGCGTGTCCAGATCATGTTCTCGCAGAAGTGATTTGACCACGAAGGCGAACATCGGGGTACGCCTGGCGACCAGATCGCGAACGGCGTTGTCGCCGGACTTCAGCCGTAGGTCGCACGGGTCCATTCCGTCCGGGGCGACGGCGACGAACGTCTGACCGGCGATCTTCTGATCACCCTCGAACGCCTTCATCGCGGCGGCCTGGCCGGCTTCGTCGCCGTCGAAGGTGTAGATCACTTCCCCGCGAAAGTAGCTGTCGTCCATCATCAGTCGGCGCAGCATCGCCAGGTGGTCCTCGCCGAACGCGGTTCCGCAGGACGCCACCGCAGTCTTGACGCCTGCCAGATGCATCGCCATCACGTCGGTGTAGCCCTCGACGATGACGGCCTGATGGGACTTCGCGATTTCCTTGCGCGCCAGATCGAGGCCGAACAACACCTGAGACTTCTTGTACAGCATGGTTTCCGGGGTGTTGATGTACTTACCCGGCATCGTGTCGTCGTCGAACAACTTGCGCGCACCGAAGCCGATGACGTCGCCGCTCTGGCTGCGAATGGGCCACACCAGCCGGCGCCGGAAGCGGTCGATGGGCGTTCCGCGCTTGCCGGGTGTCGCCAGCCCTGCGTCGACGATCTCCTTGGCCTCGAACCCCTTGCCCAGCAGGTGTTTGGTGAGGGTGTCCCAGCCGTCGGGTGCATACCCACAGCCGTAGGCCAACGCCGCATGGCCGTCGAAATTGCGTTCGGTCAGGTAGTCCCGCGCGGCCTGGGCGTCGGGACCGCTGAGCCTGCCTGCGTAGAACTCCTGCGCTGCTGCGTTGGCGGCGATCAGTCGCGCACGGGTGCCGCGGTCGCGCTGAACCGACGGGCCTCCGCCCTCGTAGGAGATCGAATAGTTCAGCCGGTCGGCCAGTTGCTCGACGGCCTCGACGAACGAGATGTGCTCTATCTTCTGCAGGAAGGAGTAGGCGTCACCGCCCTCGCCGCAGCCGAAGCAGTGATAGTGACCGTGATTGGGGCGAACGTGGAACGACGGGGATTTCTCGTCGTGGAAGGGGCACAGCCCCTTCATGGAGTCGCCGCCCGCGCGCTTGAGCGAGACGTAGTCGCCGACTATGTCCTCGATCCGTGTGCGTTCGCGAATGGCGGCGATGTCGCGTTCAGGAATTCGGCCGGCCACGAAGGGCAGTCTAGTCCCGATCCGGACCTACCCACATTCGGTCGGCGGAGCGATCAGCCCCAGCTGGCCTGAGCCCCGAGTGACCGCTTGTCGATCAATTCGAGGCGACTTTCGGTGTACGAGGCGATCTGGTCGACGACCACACGAGTGCGTTCCGCATCGCTGTCGGCCCGCTGCCACGCGGGCACCAGAATGGGGTCCAGTTCGCCAGGAGCAGAGCGCATCAACCACTCGGCGACGCGGTGGATACGGTCGCGTTGGCGCTCCTGGCGGATCTTGTGTCCGGCATCGGACATCACGTACCGCAACGCCATCGTCTTGAGCAGTGCAACTTCCGAGCCGACGATCGACGGCACCACCAGGTCGGCGTCGTATCGGCTCAGCGGCGCAGTGCCGTACTTCTCGTGGGTGCCCTCGATCGCGGCGGTGGCGAAGCGGCCTACCAGTTCACTGGTCATGTGCTTGAGCGCAACGGATGCGGCGAGAGTGCCGTCGTAGCGTCCGACCGCGACCACGACGGGCATCCTGGACAGTCGATCTGCGGCCTCGATCAGTTCCTCCACATCGAGTCCGCGAAATTCCGAGACGCCGAGCTCGGCGAGGGCGCGTCGCTCGATCGGATCGGAAAGCGCCCTTAGGTCGATTCGGGCGTCGATCACACCGTCCTCGACATCGTGGACCGAATACGCGACGTCGTCGGACCAGTCCATACTCTGCGCTTCGAGGCACTTGTGCTTGTCCGGAGCGCCGTCACGTACCCAGCCCAAGATGGCGGAGTCGTCGTCGTAGGCACCGAACTTCGCTCCGGGGGCTGGCCTGATCCATGGGTACTTGGTTGCGGCATCGAGCGACGCCCGGGTCAGGTTGAGTCCTGCGCTGCGGCCGTCGGAGTCGAGGATTTTCGGCTCGAGCCCGGTCAGGATGCGCAGGTTCTGCGCGTTGCCTTCGAACCCACCGCAATCCTGAGCCACTTCGTCGAGGGCGCGTTCGCCGTTGTGTCCGTACGGCGGGTGGCCGATGTCGTGCGCCAGCCCGGCGAGGTCCACCAGATCCGGATCGCTGCCGAGCCCCTCGGCGATGCTGCGGCCGATCTGCGCAACTTCGAGCGAGTGCGTCAATCGTGTGCGCGGGGTGTCTCCGTCTCGAGGACCGGTGACCTGAGTCTTGTCGGCGAGCCTGCGCAACGCGGCGCAATGCAACACGCGCGCTCGATCGCGTGCGAATGCGCTTCGATGCGAGGCGTTGTCTGCCCCGGCCCGCAGTCCTGCGGTCTTCGGGGGTTCGGTGACGAATCGTTCGACGTCGTGCGCCGAGTACGTGCCGCTCATCTACTGGCCCGCCGTGTAGGAGAAGTCCGCGGTGAAGTGGGTCAGCTGATACCACAGCAGAGCGCCTGTCTCCCTGGCGATTCCGTGCGCCTGGGATTCTCTGGTGTAGACCGCGGGCCCGGTGCGCGTGGGCGAAGTCCAGGCATCGAGGCCGGCGTCGCGCGCCATGGTTCGGGTGCGCAGTGAATGCCACGGATCGCTGACCAACACCACCGACGACCTGCCCTGCTCACGCAGTGTGTTGCTCACCGCCTCGATGCTCTCGAGGGTGTCCGAGCCGGTCTCGACGGCGATGATGGCGTCGGCAGGAACTCCCTGATCGATCAGATAGTTGCGGCCCGACGCGGCCTCGGTGAACAGGTCGCCCTCCTGCTTGCCACCGACGGTGACGATCTCGGGGGCGATTCCCTGCTCGTACAGCGACGCGGCCTGGGACAGTCGTGCCTCGAACACCGTCGAGGGTGTGCCGCTGTACTGAGCAGCGCCGAGTACGACGATGGCGTCGGCCTTGGAGTAGTCGTCGATGCGCGCCACCTGCCATACCCGCACCGCTGTTCCCGCGACCAGCACCAACGACATCAGTACCACTCCCGCGACCAGCCGACCGGTCCAGCGTCCGAGCGTTCCGAAGAAGCCGAGGCGCTCGGGACCGGGGTCCGGGGCATACCGGTCGTCGTACGGATCGCCGTACGAATCTCGGTCGAGAGTTGAATTCACTCCTCGAGTTTGCCAGGCCCTGGCATCGGAACCGTCACGGCGCGCCTCGAACGACCTACAGCCACCCTCGATCCTCGGCCACCCGGACCGCCTCGGCCCTGGTGCTCGTGCCAGTTTTTCCGATCGCCGACGACAGATGATTGCGCACCGTGCCCTCGGAGAGGTGGACCTGAGCAGCGATGGCCCCAGCGGTTCCGCCCCTGGCAGCCGCGCGGAGAACCTCCTGCTCTCGGGCCGTCAGCGGAGAGACACCATCGGTGAGGGTTTCGGTCGCCAGCGTCGGATCGACGACGCGAAGCCCCATGTGTACGCGCCGAACGGCGTCGGCCAGCTGCTTGGCGGGAGTGTCCTTGACCACGAAACCCGACGCACCCGCATCGATGGCGCGTCGCAGGTATCCCGGTCGCCCGAACGTGGTGACGATCAGCACCCTCGACTGCGGGGCGACGAGCGCCAGTTCGGCGGTGACCTCGATACCGTTCTTGCCGGGCATCTCGACGTCGAGCAGGACGACGTCGGGTCGATGTTCGAGAACGGCGGCGGCAACCTCGTCTCCACGTCCCACTTCGGCGACGACCTCGAGATCGTGTTCGAGCCCCAGCAGGGCCGCAAGTGCGCCGCGCACCAGGGCCTGATCGTCGGCCAACAACAACGTGATGGTCATCGCGCCTGCGTCCTATTCACCGTGTACCTCCACCCTGAACCCACCGGTCGGCACCCGGGCGATCGTCAGTGAACCACCCGCTGCCGTCACCCGTTCACCGAGACCGCGCAGACCGTTGCCACCGGACTGCTGGTCTGCCGGTCCCACCCCGTCGTCGACGATGGAGATGCTCGACGCCGTCAGCGTCACCCGGCACTGCCGTGCACGCGAGTGTCGAACCACGTTGGTCACTGCTTCGCGGAGCACCCAGCCGAAGAGTTCTCGATGCCGCAGCGGCACAACGTCGGCGTCACAGGGCAGATCTGCTTCGATCCCCGCCGCGGTCAAAGCCGTTCGTGCACTGGCCAACTCGGATCCGACGTCGACCTGGCGCATGCCCCCGACGGTACTGCGCACGTCGGCGAGTGCTTGCCGAGCAAGGGTTTCCAGTTCCGCGATCTCCACGGCCGCGCGGGCCGGATCGATCTCGATGAGCCTGCCCGCCAATTCGCTCTTGACGGTGATGACGGTCAGCGAGTGGCCCAGAATGTCGTGCACGTCCCGGCTCATGCGCTCGCGTTCGGCCACGATGGCCAGATCGGCCAATTGTTGCCTGGCCACGGCCAATTCGTGATTGCGCTGGAAGACCTGCGTGATCCCCCATGCCGCGGCCGCGCTGATCAGCAGCTGAAATGCGAAGAAGGTGTCGGGCTCCCAGGACGAGATGAAGCGTGGCACCGCTTCGACGAGCGCAACCATCACCACCACCAACACCCACGCTTGCCTGACCGGCAGGGTCATCATGGCCAGTACTGCGATGTAGACGGTCGCGCCGAATGCGGTGGTTCCGATCCATACACTCATGAACACGGTCAGCGTGATCATGACTCCGAGCGCGATCCACGCCTGGGAGACCGGCAGCGGCTTTCCTCGGCGGTGTCCGTTACGAAAACGCCAGAAAGTGGACGTGAACACGGCACCGAAGGCAACGATCGTGACGACCCCGGCAACCTTCGCCGGCACGTATTCCAGAGCGAGGATGTCGTTCAACGGATAGATCAGGTACACCAGCCAGATGGCTCCGAACATCCAGCCGAACCGCCAGATCCGTCCCTCGGGAAGGTCGGCGGTGAACGTGGTCATGTCGCCCACGGTATCTCTGTGGACGACATGATCAGCGGTTTCGGTCTCACGCACGCTTGGTGTCTTTCCGGAACAGCAAGGACGCTCCGGCGACGAAGATCGCGGCCCACACCACCAGGTTCACCACGGCGATCACCAGGGTGCCGGTGTCGGCCGAGGTGAACGGTGCCCGGGACACGGTCGCCAGGCCGTAGAGCGGGGTGAACTGGGCCAGCATCGGAAACCAGCCGCTGTCACCGAGCGGGACGAACAGTCCGCCGGCCAACGCCAGGAAGGCCAGCACCGGTCCGAGGATCTGCATGACGTTCTCCGAGGGCAGCAGGTAGCCCATGAACAGCCCGAACGCGGCGAACACTGCAGAGCCGAGCCACGCGATCACTCCGCACGCGAGCCACACCCAGATCGGCATGTCGGCTCCGAAGAACTTCGCGACGACGAACACCACGACGATCGCGGCTGCACCCATCGTCATGGCCACGAGAACCTTGGTGACGATGTAGGCGACGGGCTTCAGCGGAGTCAACCGCAACTGGCGGCTCCACCCCTGCGCCCGTTCGACCGAGACCATCGCTCCCCCGCTCGTGGTCGCGAGCATCGCGCCGTAGACGGCCATGCTGATGGCGATGTAGCCGGTGACGTTGCCGTGCGCGAACGGGTAGTCGGTCCGGTAATCCGACTGCGTGCCGAAGATGACGAAGAACACCGGCGGCATCACCAACGTGAAGATCAGAGTTCGCTTGTTCCGGAAGAGCCTGCGGATCTCGAGTCCGAGGAAGGTCGGCGAGAACCCGCCCCAGGCAACGGCTCTGGCAGAGGTGCGGGTGGCTGCGGAGTGTGCTGTCGTGGTCATCGGATGCTCCCGGCGAGGTTGTTTTCAGAATCGGTGGTCAGGGCGAGGAATGCGTCTTCGAGGTTGCGCGAGACGATTTCCAGATCGGTCGCGTGTGCATCGTTGAGTAGGTATCGGGCCACGGCGTCGGAGTCGCGTCCGTGCACGATCACCCGATCGCCACGTGTGTCGACGCGGTCCACCCCCGGCAGAGCCAGCAACACCGACTGGTCGACTCCGGGCAGCGTGGCGGTGACGGTGCGTCCTGCCGCCAGGTTCTTCACCTCGGCGGCGCTACCGTCGGCGACGATCTTGCCGTGCCGCACCAGCACGATGCGGTCTGCGTACGCGTCGGCCTCGTCCAGATAGTGCGTTGCGAACAGTACCGTGCGGCCGGTGCTGGCGTCCTGGCGAATGGCGTTCCAGAAGTCGCGACGCCCCTCGACGTCCATGCCGGTGGTCGGCTCGTCCAGCACCAGCAGATCCGGATCGGGCAGCAGAGCGAGCGCGAACCGAAGCCTTTGCTGCTGACCGCCGGAGCATTTCGCCACTCGACGGTCTCCGATATCGGCGATGCCGGCCCTGTTCAGTACCTCGTTCACCGAGCGGGTGTGGGCGAACAGTGCCGAGGTCAGCTCGACGGTTTCGCGGACGGTCAGATCGCGAAGCAGACCGCCGGTCTGCATGACGGCCGAGATGCGCCCCTGGGCGATGGCGTCGGCGGGCGTTCCCCCGAACACCGAGACCGTCCCGGTGGTGGGTGTCGCCAGGCCGAGCATCATGTCGATGGTGGTCGTCTTTCCCGCTCCGTTCGGTCCGAGGAATGCGACGACCTCGCCCGGTTCGATGGACAGGCTCAGCCCGTCGACCGCCCGGACCGAGCCGTAGGTCTTGGTGACGCTGCGCAGTTCGACTGCTTTCGTTGTGGTCATGGGAATCACTCTGCTGCGGCCGAGCAGCTCCGACCTCGTTCGGGCGTCACGATTGCGAGGTGACAACTGTCATGCATCCGGATCGACCTGCTCGATCTCACGGGCGCATAGCCGGTAGATTTCAGGCCATGGCAGTCCAGCACCGGCGGCACACCAGCGCCCCAGTCGTTCGAGAAGCAATCCATCGATTTCGTCGTCTCGCCGCCGTGGGTGCTCTGACCCTCTTCGCCGCAGTCCTGCTCGCGCCGGGAGTTGCATCCGCCGAGGCTCCGTCGCGACTGGCCACACAGATCACCGACAACGTCCAGGCCCTCGACCCGGATGCACTCGCCGAGGTGCAGACCTCGATCGACGATCTCTACGGCAGCAGCCAGGTTCGGTTGTGGGTCACCTATGTCGCGGACTTCGACAACATGTCGGCGGCGAACTGGGCCGAGCAGACGTACCAGAGAAGTGACCTCGGCCAGCGCGACGTTCTGCTCGCCGTGGCCACCGTGGACCGTTCGTACTACCTCGCGGTGAACACCGGCCTGTCTCAGATCACCACCTCCGAACAAGATTCGATCCGTGTCGACGATGTCGAACCTGCACTGCGCGAGGAAGATTGGTCCGGTGCAGCCATTGCGGCAGCCGGCGCACTCGGCGACGCGTACGCCTCGAGCGGCAGCGGTGGCTCGTCGGCACCCCTGCTGATCGGAGTCGGCGCACTGGCCGTGGCAGGCGGCGGAGCCGTCGTCTACTCGTCGCGCCGCAAGAAGGCCCGAGTCGCCGCCGAGGTCGAGGCCGTGGCGAAGATCGACCCGAGCGACCCGGCCGCACTGGCCGCCTTCCCCATCGACGTCCTCGACACGCGGGCCAAGGAAATTCTGATCGAGACCGACAACGCGGTGCGCGCCAGCGAAGAGGAACTGAACCTCGCCCGTGGAGAATTCGGAGATTCCGCGGCCGCGCCGTTCATCACCGCCTACGACAACGCCAAGAAAGCCCTGGCCTCGGCGTTCGAGATTCGTCAACGCCTCGACGACGCCATTCCGGAAACTCCGGATCAGCGACGGGCGATGCTCGTCGAGATCATCTCCTCGTGTGGCCAGGCCGATCGCGAACTCGATTCGCGGGTGGAGGAATTCGACGGGTTCCGCGATCTCGTGATGAACGCCGACGCCCACCTCGACGAGCTCACCCAGGCTGTCGTCGGCTTGACGGTGAGAATTCCGCAGTCCGAATCGGTTCTTGCTCAGCTGCATTCGGACTTCTCCGAATCGGCGCTGAACTCGATTACCGACAACGTCACGATGGCCAAGGAGCGCATGGCGCTGGCCGAGGAGAACATCGAGGCCGGACGCTCGGCGGCGGCACTTCCGCCCGGCAAGCAGGGGCCGGCGGTCACCGCGATTCGCACGGCCGAGCGAGCCGTCGACCAGGCCAAGACCCTGCTCGATGGCGTCGACCATGCCCGTGACGACATCAGGCATGCCATCGCAACCCTGCCCGACGCCATCGCGGACGTGCGACGCGACATCGAGCAGGCTCGTGGATTGGCCGAACACGGCGGGGCCGAACTGCAGGCAGCCATGACAGCCGCCCAGACGGCATTGAAGAACGCGGAGACGGCGCAGTCCTCGGACCCTCTCGGCAGCTACACCGCCCTCGCCGAAGCCGATGCCGAACTCGAGAAGATCGTCGACGAGGCGTCGGCGGACAAGGCGGCCGAGGACCAACTTCGGGCCCGCCTGGATCGCGATATCGCGGCCGCTCAGGCGCAGATCACCGCCGCTGCGGACTACATCTCGACGCGCCGCGGCGGAGTGGATGCAGACGCCAGAACGCGCCTGTCCGAGGCCGAACGGCACCTCGGTGCGGCGCGTCAGCTCGAACCCGAGAACCCGGACGAGGCCCTCAAGCACGCGCACGCTGCGAGCCAATTGGCCTCGCGCGCATCGCAGATCGCCCAGTCCGACGTGCAGAACTGGGAGAATCGCCACGGTCCACGCGGTGGCAGTAGCGGCGGCAACATCGCCGGTGCGGTCCTCGGCGGCATCCTGATCAACAGTGTGCTGCGCGGCGGGGGTGGCGGCGGCTTCGGTGGCGGATTCGGCGGTGGCGGCGGCCGCTTCTAGTTTCTCGACAGACATACGACAGGGCCCGATCTCATCGCGAGATCGGGCCCTGTCGTGTATGTGAGGTTCCTACGCGCCGATCAGACGAGACGCGATGTAGCCCTCGACCTGATCGAGTGCCACACGCTCCTGCGCCATGGTGTCGCGCTCGCGGATGGTGACGGCGTGATCGTCGAGAGTCTCGAAGTCGACGGTGATGCAGAACGGGGTGCCGATCTCGTCCTGACGACGGTAGCGGCGACCAATTGCTCCGGCGTCGTCGAATTCGACGTTCCAGTACTGACGCAGTTGCTGCGCAAGATCTTTCGCCTTGGGCGTCAGATCAGCGTTACGCGAGAGCGGGAGCACCGCGACCTTCACCGGGGCCAGCCGACGGTCGAGCTTGAGCACGACGCGCTTGTCGACGCCGCCCTTGGCGTTGGGTGCCTCGTCCTCGGTGTACGCGTCGACGAGGAACGCCATCAGCGAACGCGTCAGACCGGCCGCAGGCTCGATGACGTACGGGGTGTAGCGGGTGTCGGTGGCCTGCTCGTAGTAGCTCAGATCCTGGCCCGACGCCTTCGAGTGCACCGAGAGGTCGTAATCCGTGCGGTTCGCGACGCCCTCGAGCTCACCCCACGCGCTGCCCTGGAAGCCGAACTTGTACTCGATGTCCACGGTGCGCTTGGAGTAGTGCGACAGCTTCTCCTTGGCGTGCTCGTAGAGCCGCAGGTTCTCCGGATCGATACCGAGGTCGGTGTACCACTTCATGCGGTAGTCGATCCAGTACTGATGCCATTCGTCGTCCTCGCCCGGCTTGACGAAGAACTCCATCTCCATCTGCTCGAACTCACGGGTGCGGAAGATGAAGTTGCCGGGCGTGATCTCGTTACGGAAGCTCTTGCCGATCTGGCCGATGCCGAACGGCGGCTTCTTGCGTGAGGTCGTCAGCACGTTGGCGAAGTTGACGAAGATGCCCTGCGCGGTCTCGGGACGCAGGTAGTGCAGGCCCTCTTCGTTGTCGACCGGGCCGAGGAAGGTCTTGAGCAGGCCCGAGAATGCACGCGGTTCGGTCCAGGAGCCGGGCTCACCGGTTTCGGGATCGCGAATGTCGGCGAGGCCGTTCTCCGGCGGGTGGCCGTGCTTTTCCTCGTAGGCCTCGATGAGGTGGTCGGCGCGATACCGCTTGTGCGTGTGCAGCGACTCCACCAGCGGGTCGGAGAACGTCTCGACGTGGCCCGACGCCTCCCACACCTCGCGCGGCAAAATCACCGAGGAGTCCAGCCCGACGGTGTCGTCACGGCTGGTGATCATGTTGCGCCACCACTGCTTCTTGATGTTCTCCTTGAGCTCGACGCCCAACGGACCGTAATCCCAGGCCGACCTGGTACCGCCGTAGATCTCGCCGCACGGGTAGACGAGGCCTCTGCGCTTGGCGAGGTTGGCGACGGTTTCGACTTTGGACTTGGGTGCCACTGGCGGAGCTCTCCATCTTCGGTTACATCGTGTAAGAGGTGACGTGGGCGTTTTCGCCCTGATCAGACTATCTGGCTCGGCGGTCGAATCCGAACAGCGGTCAGGTGCGGAAGTTGACATGCGCACTTGTGCATATCACAATGAATACGATTTGCAATAACAACTACTGCACTAACCTGGTGCCATGACGTCGATCGTGCAGGGAGAGTCCGCCGGCAACGAACCGGCGGCCGAAGGAGCCGCAACCGTGTCCACGGACTCGACAGTGGAAGCAAGTTCGCCCCACCGGCAAGACCCCGAGCATCCATTGCACTCCGGCGATCCGTTCGCCGACGCTCCCCCGGCTCATATTCCGCCGAAGGAAACTCTGGCTGCGGCAGGCGACATCCTGCGGGCACTGGCGGCCCCGGTACGCATCGCCATCGTGCTGCAGCTGCGCGAGTCCGAGCGGTGCGTCCACGAACTCGTCGTCGCCCTCGGTGTCACGCAACCGTTGATCAGCCAACACCTTCGGGTACTCAAGGCAGCGGGTGTGGTGCGCGGAGAACGCAACGGACGCGAGGTCCTGTACCGGTTGGTCGACGATCACCTCTCCCACATCGTCGTCGACGCCGTGGCCCACGCCGAGGAAGGCCGGAACCTGTGACCGACAAGTCCACCGACACCGCCACCCCCAGACGACCCGTCGTCGTCGGGGTGCGAGCCACCAAGCAGCGCAGCGCGATCTCGGACCTGCTCGACACCATCGAAGAGTTCAAGTCAGCACAGGATCTGCACGACGAATTACGCAAGCGCGGTGAGGGTATCGGCCTCACCACGGTGTATCGCACACTTCAGACCCTGGCGGACGCCGGGACGGTCGACGTACTGCGCACCGACAACGGGGAGTCCGTCTACCGGCGCTGCTCCTCGGGACATCATCATCACCTGGTGTGCCGCTCGTGCGGTTTCACCGTTGAGGTGGAAGGTCCCACTGTCGAGAAGTGGTCGCAGAGCGTCGCCGAATCCAACGGTTTCAGCGACGTCAGCCACACGATCGAGATATTCGGCACCTGCAGTCAGTGCAGCGCTGCCGCTCGCTGAATCCGCTCAGGCGACGGCGTCGGCCACGCGAGGCACCACCGCGTCGATGGCGAACGGAATCGACAGCACCGAGTTGTACGTGATCGCTCCACGCTGATCGATGGACAACGGAACGATCGCATCGTTTCGGGCGGCTGTCAGCGTTCCGAAGATCGGGTTCTCGGCCACGACGTCGATGTCCTCGCTGGTGCCGAGGTAGAGAACCACGTCGGCGTCGAGCTGCGAGATGTTCTCTGCCGAGACCGGAACGAAGAAGTTGGTGCCGTCGTCCTGGGCCAGAATCGGTTCCGGAATCTCGAAGCCCAGCGACGTGACGAACGTGCCGCGGGCATCACCGGGCAGATATGCACCGAATTGGCCGTCGTACGGAAGCACCACGGCTGCAGTCTTACCCGAGAACTCCGGATGTGCGGCTCGCACCTGTTCGAGCGAAGCGGTGGTCTGCGCGTTCAACTCCTCGCCGCGTTCTGATTCGCCCATCGCGCGAGCGATCGTGTCGGTCGCCACCTCGCGGTCCACGGCATAGGCAGCCGATCCGGCCGGTCGAGCGACCGTCGGGGCGATATCACTGAGCCTGGCGTACGTGGCCTCGTCGAAGCCCGCGTTGAGCCCGGTGATCAGATCCGGTGCCAGCGAGGCGATCAGCTCGAAGTTCGGCTCGGACTCGGAGCCCAGCAACGTCAATGGTGCATCACCGACCAACTCGTCGGTCCACGGACCCAGTCCGGTCTCGTAGAACGTGTACCCGGCGTTGCCGACGGGAACTGTGCCGAGCGCGATGACGGCATCGGCGTCGGACACCCCGAGTGTGACGATGCGCGTGGGCTTCTCGGCGATGGTCGTGCTGCCGTAGATGTGATCGATGACGACCGGAAATACACCGTCCGCCGATTGCGTCGCCGTGTCGCCGTTGTCGGCAGTCGAACAAGCTGTCCCGGCCACACCGAGGGCGATCACCGCCACCACCGCCGTGAGCATTCGGGTCCACCGCACAGTCATCGCATCCGCCTCTACTGGGAAGTAAGTACAGGCAAACCTTAGCTGACCGATCAGGGCAGTAGGCCCTCACGCGCCTTCTCGACTCCGGCGAGCACCAGGATGAGCATCGTCAGCATGGCCTCGTCGTCCAGACCGTTCGCAGGAAAGGTGTAGCGCAACAGCACATCCGCGAGCTTGTCGTGGGTGTTGACCGAGATCGCGCCGAACTGCGAATCCGCATTTCGGTCGGCGACTTTCTTGTGCAGAGCCGGCTTCAACGGCCGGTCCCACGCCAGGACTGCAGTGAGCGAGAGAACCTCGAGCTCGGGCGAGAGTCGCACGGCACGCAGCGAACACAGAGCACCCGCATAGTCGAACCCGAGAGAACCCTCGTCACCGAGTGTGACCGTCGCGAACTGCGAGAGCGCCAACTGGGCACGGGCCTGCAACGAAAGCCCCTCGTCCGGCGTCCCGTTCGCGGTGTCACTCATACTTGACTCCACCGAATCGTCGGTCCCGCGAGGCGTATTCGATACACGCCTCCCACAGATCCCGACGGTCGAAATCCGGGAAGAGCTTCTTCTGGAAGACGAACTCCGCGTACGCGGACTGCCAGAGCAGAAAGTTCGACGTCCGCTGCTCCCCCGACGGACGCAGGAACAGATCCACGTCGGGCATATCCGATTCGTCGAGGTACTTGGCGACGGTGGCCTCGGTGATCTTCTCGGGGTTCAGCTTGCCCGCAGCCACCTGTCGAGCAATTTCCCTTGTGGCATCGGCAATCTCGGCCCGACCACCGTAGTTGACGCACATCGTCAATGTCATCACGGTGTTGTGCTTGGTCAACTCCTCGGCGACTTCGAGTTCCTTGATGACACTGCCCCACAACCTCGGTCGACGGCCGGCCCAGCGAACCCGGACGCCCATCTCGTTCATCTCGTCGCGCCGCCGACGAATGACGTCACGATTGAAGCCCATCAGGAACTTGACCTCGTCGGGACTGCGCTTCCAGTTCTCCGTCGAGAAGGCGTACGCGGACAGCCACTGCACCCCGATCTCGATGCACCCGCAGACGGTGTCCATGAGCACCGCTTCACCCTGCTCGTGTCCTGCGGTGCGCGGCAGACCGCGATCCTGTGCCCACCGACCGTTGCCGTCCATCACCAGTGCGACGTGGCGAGGAATCAGTTCCGGCTGCAGGATGGGCGGACGAGCGCCCGACGGATGCGGATCGGGAGGGCGCACCGTCGACTGTTCGTCAGGCCGAGGCCCCTGCTCTCGTCGTCGAATCACGGTCCCCATCCTGCCCGACGGTGTCGGCGAACACGGAGTCAGGTTGCGCCAGCGGTACCTGATGCGGGTGCGAACGTTCGATGAGCGGAAGCGTGCGCAACTGTCGTTCCAGATGCCATTGCAGATGAGCCGCCACCAGTCCACTGGCCTGCTTGCGGACGGCATCGGAGGTGGTGACGGTGTAGTCCCATTCCCCGCGCTCGAGCGCAACCATCAGATCGAGAACCCCGGTCGACGGCGTCGCCGATCCCGGCGGTCGGCAATGCACACACACGGCTCCACCGGCCGCGACATGGAACGCTCGATGTGGGCCCACCGCTGCGCACCGCGCGCAGTCGGTCAGTGCGGGAGCCCATCCGGCGAAACCCATCGCGCGCAGCAGGTACGCGTCGAGCACCAGCTCGGGAGGCCTGACGTGCTGCGCGAGAGCACGCAGGGCACCGACGGTCAACTGATGCAGCCGCTGCGCGGGTGCATGCTCCTCGCCCGCCAGCCGTTCGGCAGTTTCCAGGACCGCGCAACCGGTGGTGTAGCGACCGTAGTCGGCCACGATGTCTCCGCCGAACGCGTCGACCGTGTGCACCTGGGTGACGATGTCGAGGTTGCGTCCCGGATAGAGCAGAACGTCGATGTGCGCAAACGGTTCCAGCCGCGCACCGAACTTGGATTTGGTGCGGCGAACTCCCTTGGCAACGGCCCGCACGATTCCGTTCTCCCTGGTCAACAACGTGACGATGCGATCGGCCTCACCCAGCTTGTGCTGGCGCAGGACGACTGCGTTGTCACGGTATGGCCTCACGTCATCCAGTGTCCCACGCGGGCTGCGGCGGTGACCGTTCCCGCGCTGACGAGGAGTCGATACTGTGCAGGCGTGGATTTCCATCGGTCGACTCTCGTTGCTCAGGCTGCCGCTCTCGCGTCGGGTCGCATCACGTCGGTACAGGCGGTTTCCGAATCACTCGATCGCATCGAGAAGAGCCAACCCACGCTCAACGCGTTCCGCATCGTGCGCCGCGATGCAGCCCTCGCCGAGGCGGCCGAAGCGGATCGTCTGCGGGCCGCCGGCACCACCGCTCCCCTGCTCGGCGTTCCCGTTGCCGTCAAGGACGACGTGGACGTCACCGGGGAACCGACCGCCTTCGGATGCGCGGGCGACTTTCCACCTGCTACCGCGGATTCGGAGGTGGTACGCAGACTGCGTGCAGCCGGAGCCGTCATCGTCGGAAAGACCAACAGCCCGGAACTCGGCCAGTGGCCGTTCACCGGCGGCACCTTCGGGCACACCCGTAATCCGTGGGACCGTGCGCGCACCCCGGGCGGCTCCTCGGGTGGCAGTTCTGCCGCGGTGGCTGCCGAATTGGTCTCTGCCGCTCTGGGTTCCGACGGTGCCGGCTCGGTGCGGATTCCAGCCTCGTGGACCAATCTCGTGGGGATCAAGCCGCAACGCGGACGCATATCGTCGTGGCCGGAGCCCGAGGCGTTCAACGGCATCACCGTCATCGGCCCGCTCGCGCGAACCGTGGCCGACGCGGCACTGCTCCTCGACGTGGTCTCGGGCAGTCACGACGGAGATCTGCATCGTCCGACGCCGCTGACCGTCTCCGATGCCGTCGGACGCAACCCCGGTTCGCTGCGGATCGCGCTGAGCCTGCGTAAGCCGTTCATTCCGACGCCTGCCCCGCTGGACCCGGAGATCGCCGGTGCCGCATATCAGATGGCCGCGGTACTGCGCCTACTCGGGCACCGAGTGGTCGTCGACGATCCGGCATACGGAATGTTGTTGGGGCTCAACTTCTTACCCCGCTCGCTGGCGGGTGTGGCCACCTGGCTCGACCGTCTCCCCGATCCGTCTCTCGCCGACCCACGCACCCGAGCCAACGCCAAGAGCGGCCGGGCTCTGGCCGGGGCACCGCTGCGCGCAGCACGCGCCGCCGAACCTCGCATCGGGCGTCGTGTCGGCCGGTTCTTCGACGAGTACGACATCGTGCTCGCCCCGACGACCGCCACCCCGCCGCCCCGGATCGAGGCCATCGACGGCATCTCCAACGCCGACACCGATCGGGTCATCACCGAGCACTGCCCCTACACGTGGCCGTGGAACGTGCTGGGGTGGCCGAGCGTCAACGTGCCCGCGGGATTCACCGCCGCGGGCCTGCCCATCGGCCTGCAGTTGATGGGCCACGAATCCTCCGAGCCACTGCTCGTTTCCGTTGCCGCTCAACTCGAGAACGTGCTGCAGTGGCACCGCAATCGCCCCGATCCCTGGTGGACCCAGGTGAGCGAAACCTCGTAGCCTGCTACGAATTGCCGTGCACATGCGGCGAAGCCGCTCCGGATCAGAACCCGAGCTTGCCCATTTGCTTCGGGTCGGTCTGCCAGTCCTTGGCGATTTTGACGTGCAGGTCCAGGTAGATCCTGGTACCGAGTAGCTTCTCGATCTGCAGTCGCGACGCGGTGCCGACCTCTTTGAGTCGCGAGCCACCCTTGCCGATGATGATGGCCTTCTGACTCGATCGCTCGACGTAGAGGATGGCGTGCACGTCGAGCATGTTGTCGTGGCCTTCACGGGGCAAGACCTCGTCGATGACGACGGCAAGGGAGTGCGGCAGCTCGTCGCGGACGCCTTCGAGCGCGGCCTCACGGATGAGTTCGGCCATGAGGACTTCCTCGGGCTCGTCGGTGAGCTCACCGTCGGGGTAGAACGCCGGGCCCGGTGGCAGTTCCGACGCCAACAGGTCGACGAGCTTCTCGATCTGCTCGCCCGATTCGGCGGAAACCGGGATGACGTGAGAATTCTCGCCGAGCAGCTTCGACAGCGACATCAGCTGCTGTACGACGCGTTCCTTCTTGACCTTGTCGATCTTGGTGATGATTCCGATGAGCGTCGTCTTGGGCGCGATGTGCCGCACCTGTTCGAGGATCCACCGGTCGCCGGGCCCGATCTTCTCGTCCGCGGGGATGCAGAGTCCGATGACGTCGACCTCGGAGTAGGTGTCCTGCACCAGGTCGTTGAGGCGTTGCCCCAGTAGCGTTCTCGGTCGGTGCAGGCCGGGGGTGTCGACCAGGATCAGCTGCGCGTGCTCTCGGTGCACGATCCCGCGAATGGTGTGCCGCGTCGTCTGGGGACGCGAGGACGTGATGGCGATCTTCGATCCCACCAACGCATTGGTCAACGTGGACTTGCCGGTGTTCGGTCGGCCTACGAAACAGACGAATCCGGATCGGAACTCACCGTTGTTCTGCTCGGACAAGAGCACCTCCAGATTTCAGTGTTGACGAGTGGCCTCGGACGAGTCGTCGTCCTCGGTGGAATCTTCTTCGGGTTCGAGCTTTTCGACCAGGACCGTGGCGATGCGGACGCGCCCCTTGGGATCTGCGCCACCTTCTCCACGCAGCAGCAGGCCGTGGGTGATCACCTGCGAACCGGGCAACGGTACTCGGCCGAGTTCGTAACCGAGGAGTCCGCCGACGGTGTCGACTTCCTCGGATTCGATCTCGATGCCGAAGATCTCGCCGAGGTCTTCGAGCGGCACCCGCGAGGACAGCCGATAGCGTCCGTCGTCGAGTTCCTCGATGGGCGCGACTTCGTCGGAATCGTATTCGTCGGCGATCTCGCCGACGATCTCCTCGATCACGTCCTCGATGGTCACCAGCCCGGCGATGCCCCCGTACTCGTCGACGAGCAGGGCCATGTGGTTGCGATCGCGCTGCATCTCGGCGAGCAGACTGTCGAGTGCCTTGGAGTCGGGAACGAAGACGGCCGGACGCATCAGGTCGGACACCTGCACTCCGCGGCCGCCGTCGGTGGAGTAATACGTCTGCTGCACAAGGTCTTTGAGGTACACGACGCCGACGATGTCGTCCACGTTCTCGCCGATCACCGGAATGCGGGAGTGGCCGCTGCGCACAGCCAACGAGGTGGCCTGTCCTGCTGATTTGTCGGACTCGATCCACACCATCTCGGGGCGCGGGACCATGACCTCGCGGGCGGAGGTGTCACCCAGCTCGAACACCGATTGGATCATTCGCCGTTCGTCGTCGGCCACGACGCCGCGCTCGCGGGCCATGTCCACCAGTTCCCGGAGTTCGATCTCGGAGGCGAAGGGGCCGTTGCGAAATCCCTTACCGGGGGTGATCGCGTTGCCGATGAGGATGAGCAGTCTGCTGATCGGTCCGAGGAGCCACCCGAGTGCACGCAGGGGCAATGCGGCCGCCAACGCGATCGAGTACGCGTTCTGCCGACCGAGGGTTCGCGGACCGACACCGATCACGACGTAACTGACCAACACCATGGCCACCGCGCTGATCACCAATGCGGTGGTCGAATCGATCAACTGCGTCAGGCCACCCGCGAGCAACACGGTGCCGCCGATCTCGCACAGAATGCGCAGCAGCACCATCAGATTGACGTATCGCGGGCGGTCACCGACCACGACGACGAGGCCGGTGGCACCGGGGCGCTCGTCCTTGACCATGTCGTCGATTCGCGCACGTGAGACCGTGTTCAGCGCGGAATCGACGGCAGCGAACAGGCCGCCGAGAGGCACGAGAAGGACAGCGAACACGATGAGCGCAACAGCACTGCTCACGCGCTAGGACCCCACACTTGCACCTGTTCGACGACGCAGATCATCGGTCGAGTCCGTCCACGAAACCGGCCTTGCCGAGTAGCCTGGCGTCGCGGGCGGCCTGTTCGGCGGCCTCCTCCGCACGCCTGGCGTCCTCGTACCATTCGGCCAGCAGCCGGTTCTGCAGCTCGAACATTTCCTTCTCTTCGTCCGGCTCGGCGTGGTCGTAACCCAGCAGGTGCAGCACACCGTGCACGGTCAGCAGAGCGAGCTCGTGTTCGAGCGAATGCCCCGCTGCGGCAGCCTGATCCGCGGCGAACGACGGGCACAACACGATGTCGCCGAGCATCGCCGGCCCGGGCTCGGGCGCATCGGGACGACCGCCCGGCTCTAGCTCGTCCATCGGAAACGACATCACGTCGGTCGGGCCGGGCAGATCCATCCACCGCATGTGCAGATCTGCCATCGTTGCCGAATCCACCAGCACCATCGACAGTTCCGCAGCGGGATGCACGTCCATGCCGGCGATCGCGAACCGCGCGACCGAGACCAGCTCGGGTTCGGAGATGTCCATCCCCGACTCGTTGGACACTTCGATACTCATCTAGCCACTACCCACGCTCTCGTTGCCTGCATCTGTCGGTCCGTATGTCTGAATCATCTTCTCGCCGAACGCGGTCCACCGGTGCGGCGTTGCGCCCTGTTGGGAATGACGCCTTCCGATGTCGACTCGAACCGCTCGTACGCGTCGACGATCTCCGAGACCAGGCGGTGGCGCACCACGTCGCTGCTGGTGAGCTGCGCGAAGTGGATGTCGTCCACGTCGGTGAGGATCTCCGAGGCTGCCCGCAACCCCGATCGCGCACCTCCGGGAAGGTCGACCTGGGTCACGTCGCCGGTGACGACGATCTTCGACCCGAATCCGAGTCGGGTCAGGAACATCTTCATCTGCTCGGCGGTGGTGTTCTGCGCCTCGTCGAGAATGATGAATGCATCGTTGAGAGTGCGTCCGCGCATGTAGGCGAGCGGGGCGACCTCGATGACCCCGGCCTGCATCAGCTTCGGAATCGCCTCGTCGTCCATCATGTCGTGCAACGCATCGTGCAGCGGCCGCAGGTAGGGGTCGATCTTCTCGTGCAGCGTTCCTGGAAGGAAGCCGAGCCGTTCCCCCGCCTCCACTGCCGGACGCGTCAGGATGATGCGGCTGACCTGCTTGGTCTGCAATGCCTGCACGGCCTTCGCCATCGCCAGGTACGTCTTGCCGGTGCCGGCCGGGCCGATGCCGAACACGATGGTGTTGGCGTCGATCGCGTCGACATAGCGCTTCTGGTTCAGCGTCTTGGGCCGGATCGTCTTGCCGCGGCGCGAGAGGATGTCCAGGCTCAGCACCTCGGCCGGTGAATCCGAGACGCCTTCGGTGAGCATGGCGATCGATCGGCGCACTGCATCGGGAGTCAGTGGCTGAGCGCGCTTGGCCAGCGCGGCCAACTCGGAGATCACCCGTTCGGCCAGCGCCACATCGGCCACTTTTCCGGTGAGCGTCACGGCGTTTCCTCGTACGTGGATATCTGCCGTCAGCATCTGCTCGAGCGCCCGCAGGTTCTCGTCGGACTGTCCCAGCAGTGGCATCACTGCTTCGGGGGCGAGTTCCAGGGTGGACCGAACGTCGCGCTCGGCGGGAAATTCGCTGTGTTCACTCACGTGGTGGCTATGGCCTGCTCTCTGGTGTCGGCTTCTCGGACGTGCATTCGGTATGGATCGAGTTTAACGCCGCAGCAACGATGCGCATTCCCATTACTCGCTGGTGGCACCGAGCACGGCGTCGAGCGAGAGCGCCCAACACCGGGAATCGGGATTCAGGAAAGCGAAGTGATCTTCCCCCGGCACGATCGTCAGTCGCGCGTCGTCTCCGGCAGCGCGCGCCAACGCTACGTACCTCTCGCTCTGCGCCGCGGGCACCTGGATGTCCTCGGATCCGTGCAGGGCGATCGTCGGGATGCCGATGGGCGTGCGGGCCGCGGGCGAGGCCGACCGGTACAGCTCGGGGTCGTCCTCGTATCGGGCCTGCAACAGCGCCTCGACCGCCGGGTTCGTCCGTCCCGACGCACCGCGCGGCTCGAGATCGAGAACTCCGGCCTGCGAGACGATGCGCGACGGGCGGACCTTCGTGCCGGTCTCGCCGCCGAGCCACACGGCCAGGTGACCGCCGGCGGAGTGGCCGATGACGCGGACGTCGTCGATCCCGACCGGAGCATGGTGCTGCAGTTCCCCTGCAACCACGTCGAGTGCCGCAGTCACATCGGACTGCATCTCCGGCCAGTGCCCACCTGCGCCGACGCGTCGGTACTCGATGTTCCACGCCACCGCTCCGGCTGCGGCGACTGCGCGGGCGAACTGAGTACCCAGACTGGACCCGTACTGTCCGCTCCAGAACCCGCCGTGCACCACCACGACCACCGGCGTCCGGTGATCCATCGACTCCGCCGGCAGGTAGAGGTGACCGAACTGCTCCGGATGATCGCCGTACGCGATCTTGATCCGCGCGCTCATGCGTTCTGGAAGTCGGGCGGGAGTTGGGTCCACCGCGAGGTCAGGACGCCCAGCGCGCCCAGAGCCACAGCTCCTGCCGTGGAGGTCCGCAGCACCGTCGGGCCCAGCACCACCGGCGTCGCACCCGCCTCGGTGAGAGCGGCGACCTCCCTGTCGTCGAGACCACCCTCGGGTCCGACGACGATCACGACCTCGGGAACCGAGTCGAACGGCAGGTCCCGGAACGCCGAAGTAGCCGCCTCGTGCAGCACGGCGACGATCCCGCCGCGCTCGACGACGCCGCGTACGAAGGCGTTGACCTCCCGCGAATCGTGCAGCTCGGACACCTCGGGGATGAATGCCCGACGCGACTGCTTGGCTGCTTCCGCCGCGGTGCTGCGCCACTTCGCGACGCCCTTGGCCGCCTTCGGGCCCTCCCACCGTGCGACGCATCGCGCGGACTGCCAGGGCACCACAGCATCGACGCCCGCTTCCGTGGCCAGCTCGACGGCGAGCTCCGATCGGTCCGCCTTCGGCAATGCCTGCACCAGCGTCACCACCGGAGTGGGACGCGGCATCTCACTGCGCGATTGCACGGTCAGTTCGAGCCGGTTCTTCTCCGCTGCGGCGACGACCGCGTCGGCCAGGCCGCCCGCTCCGTCACCGAGCAACACCCGCTCGCCCACCCGGATGCGCCTCACCGTCGCGGCATGGTGCCCTTCCTTGCCGTCGAGCACCGCGAGCTCGCCGACGTTCGGTAGAGGCGAGAGGTAGAAGACCGTGGGGGCCATCGATCAGCGACCGCTGAACGCTTCCCGCAACCGCGAGAACAGACCGCCGCTGTGCGCCGAACCGGTGGTGACGACCTCCGCCGAGTCGCGGTCGCGCATCGACCTGAGCTGTTCGAGCAGATGGGTCTGCTTGCTGTCGAGCTTGGTCGGCACGATGACCTCGAGGTGCGCGTGCAGATCGCCGCGAATACCTGACCGCAGCTTGGGCATACCGTGACCGCGCAGCACCGTCGTCGAATTCGGTTGTGTGCCTTGCTCGATCGAGATCTCGGTGGGTCCGTCGATGATCGCGTCGATGTTGACCGAGGTGCCGAGAGCGGCGTCGACCATCGGAACACGGACGGTGCAGTGCAGGTCGTCACCGTCGCGCACGAACACCTCGTGCTGCTGTTCGACGATCTCCACGTACAGGTCTCCCGCGGGTCCGCCGCCGGGACCGACCTCGCCCTGAGAGGCGAGACGAATGCGCATGCCGTTGCTCACGCCGACCGGCACCTTGACCGAGATGTCGCGACGCGACCGGACGCGACCGTCGCCGCCACACTTGCGGCAGGGGTCGGGAATGGTCTCGCCTGCGCCGCGGCAGGTGGGACACGGACGGCTGGTCATGACCTGGCCGAGGAACGAGCGCTGCACCGACTGCACTTCACCGGCACCGCCGCAGGTATCGCAGCGAACCGGCTTGGAGTCACCGTTGGTGCCCGAGCCCGTGCACAGGTCGCAGAGAATCGCCGTGTCGACGGTGATGTGCTTGGTCACGCCCGTCGCGCACTCGTCCAGGGTGAGCTTGGTACGCAACAGCGAATCCGCTCCCGGCTGGACGCGCCCCTTGGGCCCGCGCTGGGATCCGCCCGCACCGCCGCCGAAGAACGCCTCGAACACATCTCCCAGGCCGCCGCCGAACCCGGCACCACCGAATCCACCACCGCCGCCGCCTCCGCCGCCCTGCTGCAGCGGGTCGCCGCCGAGGTCGACGATGCGACGCTTCTCCGGATCGGAGAGCACCTCGTATGCGGTGGAGATGTCCTTGAACCGAGCCTGCGCGGCCTCGTCCGGGTTGACGTCCGGGTGCAGCTCTCGCGCCAGCTTGCGGTAGGCGCGCTTGATCTCCTGGTCCGTCGCCTGCTGGCCGACGCCCAAAGTCCCGTAATAATCCCGTGCCACGTCGTCTCTTTCGTCCTAGAAGATGAATCTCGTTCGGTGAAGCTGTGTGCCGGCCGTCCGTGCCCCCGCCGCCGGCGTTCGATCGGTTCTCGCTCGTCTCAGCGCTCGGCCAGGACCTCGCCGATGTACCTGGCAACCGCGGCGACCGACGCAATTGTTCCTGGGTAGTCCATTCGGGTCGGCCCGAGAACACCCATTCCTCCGAGGACCATGCCAGCCGACCCGTACCCGGTGGAAATCACCGATGTCCCGCGCATTTCCTCGACCTGCGTCTCCTCGCCGATCCGCACCGTGACGGTGCGGGTGTCCTGCGTCACTGCGAGCAGCTTGAGGACGACCACTTGCTCTTCCAGCGCCTCGAGTACCGCCCTGAGCGATCCGGGAAACCCCGCGTCGCCGGCGAAATCGGCGGCATTGCGCGTCAGGTTCGCCGTCCCGCCGAGAACCAGGCGTTCCTCGGGATGCTCGACGAGCGATTCCACCAGCACCGTGGCCGATCGAATCATCGCGTCGCGTAGCGCAGGTGGAGCGTTCTCGGCGAGTTCGGCCACCGCAGCCGATGCCGCCGCCAGCCGCTTGCCCTCGAGTGCACCGCCGAGAAGACGCCGCAGCTGCGCAAGATTCTCGTCGTCGATGACGTCACCGAGTTCGACGATGCGCTGATCGACTCGCCCGGAGTCGGTGATGAGCACCAACAGCAGCCGGGCCGGGGTGAGCGCTACCACTTCCAAATGGCGAACCGAGGACGCCGACAGCGTGGGGTACTGCACCACGGCAACCTGCCGGGTCAACTGAGCCAGCAATCGGACGCCGCGTCGCAGCACGTCGTCCAGGTCGACGCCGTTCTCGAGGAACTCGAGGATGGCGCGGCGTTCGGCCGCGGACAGCGGCTTGACGTCCGCTATTCGGTCGACGAACTGCCGATAGCCCTTGTCGGTCGGCACCCGACCGGAACTGGTGTGCGGCTGCGCGATGTACCCCTCGGCCTCGAGCACGGCCATGTCGTTGCGCACCGTTGCACTGGACACCCCCAGGTTGTGGCGTTCGACCAGGGCACGTGAACCGACGGGTTCCTGGGTGGACACGTAGTCCGCCACGATCGCTCGTAGAACCTCGAACCGCCTGTCGTCGGTGCTCGACATCGGTGCCCACCTCCGTTCTCGTTTCCAATCGTCGCTCGAGTCTAGTAGCCGGCGAACGCATGCTCGTGCAAGGCCTTACTGTGGTCCGAGTGGAAACGTTCTTTCGATTCGGTCCAGCGGCTCGAGGCTCGCGATGATCTTCAAGGGTGTTCGTGACGGAAAGCCGTACCCCGAGCACGGTCTGTCCATCAGGGACTGGTCGAGAATCCCGCCACGCCAGCTGCGTCTGGACGAGATCGTCACCACCACCAAGGTGCTCGAGCTGGACAGATTGCTGTCCGAGGACTCCACCTTCTACGGCGATCTGTTCCCCCACGCGGTGCAGTTCCGCGGCGTCATCTACCTCGAAGACGGCTTGCACCGCGCAGTGCGTGCGGCACTGCGCAATCGAACGGTGTTGCACGCCAGGGTGTTCGACTACGACGCACTGAGCGCCTGAAACAGACTGTTCAGGCGGCAGCGATGGTGCGCACCACCGCGTCGGCCAGCAATCGGCCCCGGTCGGTGAGCACGAGTCGTTCTCCGCGGCGCACCATCAACCCGTCTGCGACGGTCTGTTCGGCAGCGGCGCGCTCGGCCGGCCCGAGCAACCTCATCGGCACTCCCGAGCGGAGTCGGACGGTCAACATCAGCTCTTCCAGGTGTCGATCCTCGGCGCTGAGCAATTCGCTGCCGTGCACCGGTAGGTGTCCTGTGGCAAGGCGATCGGCGTACGCGGCCGGGTGTTTGACGTTCCAGAACCGGGTGCCGCCGATGTGGCTGTGTGCGCCGGGCCCAGCGCCCCACCAGTCGCCGCCGTCCCAGTAGCCGATGTTGTGGCGGCACTGCGCGTCGGCGTCGGTGGCCCAGTTCGACACCTCGTACCAGGACAGCCCTGCGGCGTTCATCGCCGTGTCGATGCGCTCGTACCGGCTCGCCAGCACGTCGTCATCGGGTGCAGGCAACTCACCGCGGCGAACCTTGCGGGCCATGGCGGTGCCGTCCTCGACGATCAGCGCGTAGGCCGAGACGTGGTCGACGCCGGCCTCGAGCACTGCCGCGAGGGACTGGTCCAGATCGCTGTCTCGCTCGCCGGGAGTGCCGTAGATGAGGTCGAGATTGACGTGCTCGAAACCGGCCGCGCGCGCTTCCTTTGCCGCGGCGACCGCTCGACCGGGCGTGTGGGTGCGATCGAGGACGGCAAGCACATGTGGTGCAGCGGACTGCATTCCGAGCGAGATGCGGGTGAAGCCGGCGTCACGAAGCCGGTCGAAGAATTCCGGTGACGTCGATTCCGGGTTGGATTCCGTGGTCACCTCGCCGCCGTCGGTCAATCCGAAACTCGACCGAACCGCACCCAGGACGTCGGCCAGACCGTCGCCCCCGAGCAGTGACGGGGTGCCACCGCCGACGAAGACGGTGTCTGCCGTCGGAACGCGACCCGTGCGGGCCCGCATCAGCCCCGCGGCGGTGTCCAACTCACGTCGCAGACCCTCCAACCAGGACTGCGGCGACGCCGATGTGCCCAGCTCACCCGCCGTGTAGGTGTTGAAGTCGCAGTACCCGCACCGCGTGGCGCAGAACGGAACGTGCACGTAGATCCCGAACGCGCGGTCCCCCACTCCGTCGAACGCCTCGGTCGGCAACTCGAA
Source organism: Rhodococcus sp. 14-1411-2a (assembly GCF_002259485.1). Classification (GTDB taxonomy): domain Bacteria; phylum Actinomycetota; class Actinomycetes; order Mycobacteriales; family Mycobacteriaceae; genus Rhodococcoides. Next base: position 222,002 of record NZ_NPGA01000019.1, on the reverse strand, counting down.
GGTGGACGGGACGGGTACGACGGTATTCACGCCTTCCAGTGTCCCAGAGTTCGGGCACACCCGATCCCACACGCCCTGCCAGCCTATTTACCTCGAAATCGGGGTAAATAGCCGCCGCGGTCGTCCATCGCCCCGATGACGTGGCACAATGACTCCCGTGACCGACTCAGGAATTCGACTCGTGGCGCGCCGCCATGTCGATCTCGGCCGTGTCTGCAGCGCGTCGTGTCGATACACGACCGGCTGCTGACCAGCCCTCCTTCGAGCACGTCCATTCGATCCACCGGTTTACCACTGTCGTCGAGCGAGCACTGATCTGCGCTCCCGTACCGGGTACCGGCCAGCACAAAGATGCAGGAGCAATGCATGTCGTCGACCAGCGACGCGACCACCGACGCTGCCTCCGTCACACCACGGGAGCGCACACCGCGTCCGACCAAGCGCCGAGCCGAGGGACAGTGGGCACTGGGGTACCGGGAGCCACTGAACGCCAACGAGCAGTCCAAGAAGGACGACAACCCGCTGAACGTGCGAGCCCGCATCGAGAACATCTACTCCAAGCAGGGTTTCGACAGCATCGACAAGGGCGATCTTCGCGGCCGCTTTCGCTGGTGGGGCCTCTACACCCAGCGTGAGCAGGGCTACGACGGCACCTTCACCGGTGACGACAACATCGACCTCCTCGAGGCGAAGTACTTCATGATGCGGATCCGGTGCGATGCCGGTGCGCTGAACCTCGAGCAACTGCGCACTCTGGCGCAGATCTCCCAGGAGTTCGGTCGCGACACCGCAGACCTGTCCGACCGTGAGAACGTGCAGTTCCACTGGGTCGAGGTGGAGAACGTCCCCGAGATCTGGCGTCGAATCGAAGCGGTCGGCCTGAAGACCACCGAGGCGTGCGGCGACTGCCCCCGCGTGGTGCTCGGTTCCCCGCTCGCCGGCGAGGCCGTCGACGAGATCCTCGACCCCACCTCCGCCATCGACGAGATCGTCGAGCGCTACATCGGCAAGCCCGAGTACTCCAATCTGCCTCGCAAGTTCAAGACGGCGATCTCGGGCCTCCAGGACGTGGTGCACGAGATCAACGACTGCGCGTTCGTCGGCGTCGTGCATCCCGAGCACGGGCCCGGACTCGACCTGTGGGTCGGCGGCGGCCTGTCCACCAACCCCATGCTCGCGCAGCGAGTCGGCGTCTGGGTTCCGCTAGAGGACGTTCCCGACGTATGGGAAGGCGTCGTCTCGATCTTCCGTGACTACGGCTACCGCAGGCTTCGTACCAAGGCGCGCCTGAAGTTCCTCATCAAGGACTGGGGCATCGAGAAGTTCCGCCAGGTCCTCGAGGACGAATACCTGCACCGCAAGCTCATCGACGGCCCGGCGCCCGAGAAGCCCGCTCGGCCCCGCGATCACGTCGGGATCCAGAAGCTCAAGAACGGCCTCAACGCCGTCGGGGTGGCACCCATCGCGGGCCGCGTCTCCGGCACCATCCTCGCCGCCGTCGCCGACGCTGCCGAGAATGCCGGGTCGGATCGCGTGCGGTTCACGCCGTACCAGAAGCTGATCGTCCTCGACGTTCCCGACGAGACGCTCGAGCAGCTGATCTCCGACCTCGATGCGCTGGGCCTACCTGCCCGGCCCTCGCACTGGCGCAAGAACCTGATGGCGTGCAGCGGCATCGAGTTCTGCAAGCTCTCGTTCGCCGAAACCCGCAAGCGCTCACAGGTTCTCGTCCCCGAGCTCGAAGAGCGCCTGTCCGACATCAACAGCAAACTCGACGTGCCGATCACCATCAACATCAACGGCTGCCCCAATTCGTGCGCACGGTCGCAGATCGCCGACATCGGCTTCAAGGGCCTGTTGGTCGACGACGGGGACGGGAATCAGATCGAGGGTTTCCAGGTTCATCTCGGAGGCAGCCTCGGACTGGACAGTGCGTTCGGCCGAAAGTTGCGCCAGCACAAGGTCAACAGCTCCGAGCTGGGAGATTACATCGACAGAGTGGTGCGCAATTTCGACAAGCACCGCGAGGACGGCGAACGGTTCGCTCAGTGGGCCGTGCGAGCAGACGAGGCGGATTTGCGATGAGTACCAGGTTGAATTTGACGGTGGAGGAATTGAAGGACATCGCCGAGCGCGGTGCCCGCGAACTCGACGGGGCGAGTCCGCTGGAGTTGTTGCAGTGGACCGAGGACAACTTCGGTGACGACTTCATCGTTGCCTCCAACATGCAGGACGGGGTGCTCGTTCACCTCGCTGCACAGGTTCATCCCGGTGTGGACGTGCTGTTCCTCGACACCGGCTACCACTTCGCCGAGACCATCGGGACGCGCGACGCCGTCGAGTCCGTCTACGGCGTCCGGGTCGTCAACGCCCGAGCCGAGAAGACTGTCGCAGAACAGGATGCGATCGACGGCAAGGACCTGTTCGCCCGCGAGCCCAATCGCTGCTGTGCGATGCGCAAGGTCGCCCCGCTGAAGAAGGAACTGGCGAATTACAGCGCCTGGGTCACCGGTATCCGCCGGGTCGAGGCCCCCACCCGCGCCAACGCCCCGCTCATCTCGTTCGACGACGCCTTCGGTCTGGTCAAGATCAACCCGATCGCGCCGTGGTCCGACGAGCAGATGCAGGCCTACATCGACGAACATTCGATTCTGGTCAATCCCCTCGTCGACGAAGGCTATCCGTCCATCGGGTGCGCACCGTGCACCGTCAAACCTGCCCCCGGAGCCGACCCGCGTAGCGGTCGTTGGGCCGGCAAGGCCAAGACCGAATGTGGGTTGCACGCCTCATGACACTCGATCTCACCTCGGCCACCGTCGGTCGGACCCATCTCGACGCAGATCGGTTCGACACCCTCGACGCACTCGAATCCGAGGCCATCCACATCTTCCGTGAGGTGGCGGGCGAGTTCGAGCGCCCCGTCATCCTGTTCTCCGGCGGCAAGGACTCGACCGTTCTGCTGCACCTGGCGATCAAGGCGTTCTGGCCCGCTCCCCTGCCGTTCGCACTGCTGCACGTCGACACCGGACACAACCTGCAGGAGGTGCTGGACTTCCGCGATCACGTGGTCGCCAAATACAACCTGCGTCTGCACGTGGCCAGCGTCGAGGAGTATCTCGCCGACGGACGCCTCACCGAGCGCCCCGACGGCATTCGCAACCCGCTGCAGACCGTGCCCCTCCTCGACGCGATCTCCGAAAATCGGTTCGACGCCGTCTTCGGCGGTGCCCGACGCGACGAGGAGCGGGCCCGTGCGAAAGAGCGGATCTTCTCGCTGCGCAACGCATTCGGCCAGTGGGAGCCCAAGAAGCAGCGACCCGAACTGTGGAACCTGTACAACGGCAAGCATTCCCCCGGCGAGCAGGTGCGCGTGTTCCCGCTCAGCAACTTCACCGAACTCGACATCTGGCGCTACATCGCCCGTGACGACGTGGAACTGGCGAGCATCTACTACGCCCATCAGCGACCCGTCTACCAGCGTGACGGCATGTGGATGACGCCCGGCGTCTGGGGCGGACCGGCCGAGAACGAGGAGCTGCAGACCCTGTCGGTGCGCTACCGCACCGTCGGCGACGGATCAACCACCGGTGCCGTGCTGTCCGAGGCCGCCGACAACGAGGCAATCCTCGCCGAGGTAGCCGCGTCCAGGCTGACCGAACGCGGAGCCACCCGCGGCGACGACCGCGTCTCCGAGGCTGCCATGGAAGATCGCAAACGAGAAGGATACTTCTGATGAGCAGCACAGGAACGCAGCTTCTTCGCCTCGCCACCGCGGGGAGCGTCGACGACGGTAAGTCGACGCTCGTCGGACGGCTCCTATACGACACCAAATCCGTTCTGGCCGACCAGATCGACGCCGTCACTCGGGCCTCGGTGGACAAGGGGCTGGCCACTCCGGACCTGTCCCTCCTGGTCGACGGCCTGCGCGCCGAGCGTGAACAGGGCATCACCATCGATGTCGCCTATCGCTACTTCGCGACGCCGCACCGCTCGTTCGTACTGGCCGATACCCCCGGCCACGTTCAGTACACCCGCAATACCGTCTCCGGTGCCTCGACGGCTCAGCTCGTCATCCTGCTGGTCGACGCCCGCAAGGGTGTCATCACGCAGACCCGCAGGCACGCAGCGGTTCTCGCTCTGCTCGGCGTTCCGCGCCTGGTACTCGCGGTCAACAAGATCGATCTGGTCGAGGACCCCGCAACGGTGTTCGCCGAGATCTCGGCCGAGTTCAACTCGCTGACCTCCTCCCTCGGCTGGTCCAGCGAGGACGTCATCGAGATCCCGGTGTCCGCACTGCACGGCGACAACGTCGCGGTGAAGTCGGACAAGACCCCGTATTACGACGGACCCACCCTCATCGAGCACCTCGAGTCGGTTCCGGTCGACGCCGAACCGCACCGGGTCGGTCTGCGATTCCCCGTGCAGTACGTGATCCGGCCGCGCACAGCGGAGTTCCCGGACTACCGCGGATATGCCGGCCAGGTCGCGGCGGGCTCCGTCGACGTCGGCGACGAGGTCGTCATCCTGCCCTCCGGCACCCGAACGACAGTCGAGCGCATCGATACCGCGGACGGGGAATTGCGTACCGCTCATGCCGGACGCAGTGTCACCCTCGTACTCGCCGACGATGTCGACGTCTCGCGCGGCGACACCATCGCCTCCCCGCAGGACGCACCGGAGCCGATCGGCGACTTCGAGGCCACGGTGTGCTGGCTCGCCGAGAAGCCGCTCCGCCCGGGCGCTCGCCTGCTGCTCAAGCACGGCACTCGCACCACCCAGGCCATCGTCGGGACCCTGATCGAGCGATTCGACGAGCAGGAGCTCACCGCACACGAAGGTCCGGAGTCGTTGGAGCTCAATGAGATCGGCCGAATCTCGGTGCGCGTCGCCGAACCCATCGTGGCAGACGACTACGCCGTCAACCGGCACACGGGCAGCTTCCTGCTGATCGATCCGGCCGGCGGCAACACGTTGGCTGCCGGGCTCGTGGGCAACGCTCTGGCTGCCGTCGAGCTGGGGTCGGCAGTTCCGGCGTGAGCGCACTGATCGCGGTTGCCCACGGCAGCCGTGACCCGCGCTCGAGCGCGACGATCCACCGCGCCGTCGACGCCCTGCGTCGGCGGCGACCGGATCTGGACGTGCGCGTGGCGTTTCTCGATCTCTCCGAGCCCGGCGTCGATCAGGTGGTCGACGACCTGGCCGTTGCCGGACACGCACGCATCGTCGCAGTTCCGATGTTGCTGGGCAAGGCTTTTCACGCAAAAGTCGATCTGCCCGAATTACTGCAGGCCGCAAGAACGCGACACCCGCACGTCTCGATAACGCAAGCCGACGTTCTGGGAGACGACCGACTCCTCATCGACGCAGTCCGCGACCGCATCACCGACACCGGTGTCGCAGTAACCGATTCGACGGTCGGAATCGCTCTTGCCGCGGTCGGCTCCTCGGTGGCACCGGCCAATCAGCGCACTCGTGTCATCGCGGAGAAGCTACTGACCGGGACAGGCTGGGCTGGGGCGGTCACCTGCTTTGCGACATCGGTCTCCCCGTCCCCCACCGATGCGATCGCACAGCTGCGCGCACTGGGAGCCGACCGCATCGTCGTGGCACCCTGGTTCCTGGCCCCCGGACTGCTGACCGACAGGATCGAAGCCTCGGTCGCAGGCCTACCGAATGTGGTGCACGCCGAGGTCATCGGAGCACATCCAGCGCTGGCAGATCTGGTGTCGCGGCGCTACGACTCCGCAGTCTCAATGGGTCGTTCCGCAGGCTCCACTCCTGCGGCACGAGCTGGTGCAGCACCGGAGCCGAACGCTCTACCGCACCGGTTCAACGAACCCGTGCACCAGCAATCGCGTCGGCATCGCTAGCGTCTGCGATTTTCGGCACCCGAGTCGCTCGCACATACACCGTCTCGCCCTCGCACAGACCGAGAGCCTCACTGTCGCCGCGGGTGATCTGCGCCGCGAACAGTTCACCGGTGGCCGCATTCTTCAATTCGACCTTCACCTCGAAGCCGAGGTGCACCACCCGCTCGACGACGGCCCGCGTCACACCGGCCGATTCGGCCGTTCCGCTGGCCTGAGCCTGCGCCAACGACGGGTCACGTCCGACGCGAATGTCGTGCGGCCGCACCAGAAGTCCGTTCAGTCGGGCGACCTGACCGAGGAACGACATCACGAAGTTGTTTGCCGGGCGATCGTAGAGATCCTCCGGACTGCCCACCTGTTCGATGCGGCCCTTGTTGAGCACCGCGATCCGATCGGCGACGTCGAGCGCCTCCTCCTGATCGTGGGTCACCAGCACGGTGGTGACGTGGACCTCGTCGTGCAGTCGTCGCAGCCACGTGCGGAGATCGGCACGCACCTTGGCGTCGAGCGCGCCGAAGGGCTCGTCGAGGAGCAGCACCTGCGGGTCGACGGCGAGTGCGCGGGCCAATGCCATGCGCTGGCGCTGTCCACCGGACAGCTGGGCCGGGTAGCGACTCTGGAACCCGGCGAGCCCGACGATCTCGAGCAACTCGTCGACCTTCTTGGCAATCTCGGCCTTGGGCCGCTTGCGAATCTGCAGACCGAAGGCGACATTGTCGCGCACTGTGAGGTGCTTGAACGCCGCGTAGTGCTGGAAGACGAACCCGATCTCACGGCGCTGCGGGCTGACCCACGTCACATCCTGACCGGCGAGCACCACCCGGCCGGAATCGAGTTGTTCGAGCCCGGCGATGGAGCGCAGCAGGGTGGACTTGCCCGAGCCACTGGGCCCGAGCAGCGCCGTCAACGATCCCTTGGGGATGTCGATGCTGACGTCGTCGAGCGCTGCGAAGTCGCCGTAGTGCTTGTCGGCACCGACGACGGAGATCTCGATCTCGGGGGATGTCTCGGTCATTACTTCGTCCTCTTCTTGTCGAGGGCCGTCATCAACAGCAGCACGACGACGGCTATCGCCATGAGCAGTGTGGACGCGGCGTACGCGCCCTGTTGATTGAAGTCCTCGTACCGTGAATTGACCAGCAGCGTGAGTGTCTGGGAAATGCCGGGCAAATTGGTCGAGACCATGATCACCGCACCGAACTCGCCGAGCGACCGTGCGACGGTGAGTACGACGCCGTACGTCAACCCCCACCGGATCGCCGGAAGAGTGATGCGCCAGAACGTCTGCCACGACGACGCACCGAGCGTCGAGGCGGCCTCCTCCTGCTCCTCACCGATCTCGTACAGCACGGGTTCGACCTCGCGCACGACGAACGGCAGCGTGACGAAGATCGTCGCGACGACCATGCCAGGAAGCGCGAAAATCACCTTGAAGCCGAGGCTTTCGACGCCGCCGAACCATCCGTTGGCACCCCACAGCAGGATCAGCGCAACGCCGGTGATGATCGGCGACACCGCGAACGGCAGATCGACGATGGCTTCCAGAACACCTTTGCCACGGAACCGTCCGCGCACGAGCGCCAGGGCGGTCACCACACCGAACACGATGTTGATCGGAACGACTATCGCGACGATCAACAACGACAGCTGCAGTGCCGACTGCGCAGCCGGGGTGGTGATCTGCTCCCAGAAGGCGACGACGCCGTCCTCGAACGTGCGAAACAGGATGGTGCCGAGTGGAAAGAGCACCAGAACGGCGAGATACAACAGAGCCACGGTGCGCAGCGTCAGCTTGATCGGCAGACCGATTTTCACGAGATCTGCTCCTCACGTCGGGCCAAGCGATTGCCGACCACGCGCAGTACGAACAGCACCGCGAACGCGATCGCCAGCAGCACTACCGAGATCGCCGCCGCGTCGGTGGGACGGTCGTACTCGATGAGCTCACGAATGTATTGGGACGCCACCTGTGTGTCGTTGGGGATGTTGCCGCCGATGAGCACCACCGACCCGAATTCACCGATGGCGCGCGCGAAGGCGAGCCCCCCACCGCTGAGGATCGCCGGCAGCAGGACCGGCAGGACGATGCGACGGAAGATGGTCCAGTTGTTCGCGCCGAGCGAGGCCGCGGCCTCCTCGACGTCCTTGTCGAGCTCGATCAGCACCGGCTGAACCGCTCGCACCACGAACGGCAACGTGACGAACAGCAGCGCGACGATCACCGCGGGCTTCGTTGCGTTGAACACCAACCCGACCGGACTCGCCGGACCGTACAGCGACAGCAGAACCAGGCTCGCCACGATGGTCGGCAGTGCGAACGGCAGATCGATCAGGGCGTTGACGAAACGCTTGCCCGGAAACTCGTCACGAACCAGGACCCACGCGATCAGCGTGCCGAGAAACAGGTTGACCACGGCCGCGGCCACCGACACCTGCAACGTCACCTTGAACGTGGCCAGCGCGCGTTGCTCGGTGACCGCGTTCCAGAAGCCGGTGAGACCGTCGTCGAACGACTGAACCGTCAACGCCGCCAACGGAAGCAGCACGATGACGCTGAGCCACAACACCGCGACGCCGAGTCCGAGCGGACCGACCGATCCCGGGCCACGGAACTTTCGGCCTTCCCGCCCGGCACGAAACCGTCGTGTCGCGCTGGGCGGGACGGTCGAATCCGACGGCGCGGGTTCGCTGCTCGATAGGGACATGATCGCTACCTGGTGCTGTCTTGGTAGATCGTGGCGATGGCACCGTTGTCTCCGAACAGGTCCGCGTCGACCTGCGTCCAGCCACCGAGATCGTCGATGGTGTACAGCTTTTCGGGGGTGAAGAACTTGTCGGAGTACTCCGACGCGATGTCCGGGTTCGTCGGGCGAAAGCCGGCCTCTGCCCAGATCTTCTGCCCCTCGTCGGTGTAGACGAAATCGTTCAGCGCATTGGCGCGATCGAGATTGGCGCTGTCGTTGATCACTGCCACGGGATTGTCTATGCGGAACGTGACGGGAACGTCGACGTGCTCCACGCTCTGCCCCTGTTCCTCGATCAGGAGTGCTTCGTTCTCGTAGCTGAGCAACGCATCACCCTGGCCCTGCAGAAAGGCTTCGGTTGCGGCGCGGCCGGATTCGGGCTGAACCGGGAAGTGATCGGCAACGAGGGTGCGAACGAAGTCGAGACCGGCCTGCTTGTCCTGTCCGCCGTTGCTCTTCGCCGCGTAGGGGGCGAGCAGGTTCCACTTGGCCGAACCCGAACTGAGCGGGCTGGGGCTGATGACCTGAACGTCGGGCTTGACCAAATCGTCCCAGGTACGGATGTTCTTGGGGTTGCCTTCGCGCACGACGATCGTCACCACGGAGCCGAACGGCACTCCGGCGTAGGCATTCTGGTTCCAGTCCTCGTCGACCTTGCCAGCCTGCACCAGACGGGTGATGTCGGGCTCGACCGAGAAGTTGACGATATCGGCGGGTGCGCCGTCGGCCACCTTGCGTGACTGGTTGCCCGATGCGCCGTAGTCCGCGTTGATCGCCGTTCCGTCACCGTCCTCGGTTGCGGCGAAGGCGGGACCGATTGCGTCCCAACCATTCTTGGGGACGGCGTAGCCCACGAGGGTCAGTGCGGGGCCGCTCGCGGTGTCCGGCTCACCGCCGACGACGTCACTGGATCCGCCGTTGCATGCGGTGAGCAGAAGGGTTCCCACAGCCGCGAACGTGGTCAGCAGGTAGCGAGAGCTGTGCCTCATCGAGAAAAGGCCTTTCGTGACAGTGTGCAATGAGTACGAACTGGGCATGGTCGACATTCCCGAAGTCGAACCGGGGCACCACCGTGGCCGCGAGTCATCGCGAGATCACCGAGGGCGGCAGAAAGTACGTCGTGAACCGCCCGGCCCCGAGAAGTAGGCGCGTGGGCAACGGATCGACGGAACCGATTCGACGAAGGAAAGAATCAACAACAGTCGATATCGGCGACTGCCAGCATGCCGACAGCGATCAACGCCAACTGATGGCGGACGCGATACTCGGCGGCAGAAGACACGGTCAGAAATCTAGCAGAGGTTCCGGACCGACTCTAATCGGCTATCTAGTGAGCAACCAGGCGATGACAACCAGCACCAGCAGCGCGATGAGCGCCAACGTGACCCGAGACCGTGGCATTACTGTCCATCCTTCGTCGTAGTGGTGGCCGCACCCGTCGGCTCCGCATCGCGAGCCGCCCGTGCATCACGCCCGAGCACGTGCAGAACCACCGCGAGCACACGATCGAACACTCGTGCCAGCAGGAACGCGGTAGGCACGATGACCAGCAGCACGACTACCGACTGCGGCACGAACGGCAAACCCGTCACCCACAGTTCGACGCCGTCCCACCAGCGTGCGATCGATTCCACCCTCGCAGCTTAAACCAGCTCGTTCCGCTCTCACGCCACGCCGATCGACGACCAGCAGTGGACGCATGCCATCTATCGGTCGATGATTACGCCATGACGGCATACGAAGATCTTTCGCCAGTGCCCCCGGTGGCCGACGAGCCCGCCATGGGGTCGGGGCATCCAGGTTTGGGCGGGGTCGAGGTCCAGGGAGCGTTGGGCAGCACCGACGCACCGGTGTCCACCCTGACGTCCTACCGGAGCGCCTTTCCGCCGATCGACGACTATGCGTTCCTCTCGGACTGCGAGACGACCTGCTTGATCGCTCGAAACGGATCGGTCGAGTGGATGTGCGTGCCTCGGCCGGACTCCCCCAGCATCTTCGGCGCGGTTCTCGATCGCAGCGCAGGCCATTTCCGTGTCGGGCCGTACGGTCAATCGGTCCCCGCGGCACGGCGGTATCTGCCCGGTGGCCTGATCGTCGAGACGACGTGGCAGACCGAGACCGGTTGGCTCATCGTCCGCGACGCACTCGTCATGGGACCGTGGCACAACACCGATCAACGCTCTCGCACTCACAAGCGCGCACCGAGCGACTGGGACGCCGAACACATCCTGCTGCGCACCATCAAGTGCGTCAGCGGCACAGTCGAACTCGAGATGAGCTGCGAGCCCGCCTTCGACTACCACCGCGCGCCGGCGAAGTGGGAGTACACCGGCAAGGTGTACGAGGAGACCACCGCCACCTGCGAAGCCAGTGCGGGCGGCGATCAGCCCACATTGAAGCTGACCACCAATCTCCGCATCGGCATCGAAGGACGTGAAGCCCGCGCCCGCACTCGAATGACGGAGGGCGACAACGTGTTCGTCGCTCTGTCGTGGTCGGATCTGCCTGCGCCGCAGACGTTCGAGGAGGCCGCGGACAAGATGTGGCGCACGTCCGAATGCTGGCGGCAGTGGATCACGATCGGCCGATTCCCCGATCACCCGTGGCGGGGCTACCTGCAGCGCAGTGCCCTGACGCTCAAGGGACTGACCTACGCCCCCACCGGTGCGCTGCTGGCGGCGTCGACCACCTCGCTTCCGGAAACACCGGGTGGAGAACGGAACTGGGACTACCGCTACACGTGGGTACGCGACTCGACGTTCGCACTGTGGGGCCTCTACACACTCGGACTCGACCGGGAGGCCAACGACTTCTTCGCGTTCATGTCCGATGTGGCGACAACGGCGAACGGCGAGGTCAATCCGCTCCAGGTCATGTACGGCATCGGCGGCGAGAAGACACTCGACGAGAGCGAGTTGCCGCACCTGTCCGGATACGACGGCGCACGTCCGGTACGTATCGGCAACGGAGCCTACGACCAAGAGCAGCACGACATCTGGGGCACGATGCTCGACTCGGTGTATCTGCACGTCAAGTCGCGCGAGCACGTCCCCGAATTCCTGTGGCCCCTGCTCAAGCGACAGGTGGAGGAGGCGATCGCCAACTGGCGCAAGCCCGATCGCGGCATCTGGGAGGTGCGCGGTGAACCGCAGCACTTCACCTCCTCGAAGCTCATGTGCTGGGTCGCACTCGACCGCGGGGCCAAGCTCGCCGACATCCACGGCGAGAAGGAGTATTCGGCCAAGTGGAACGAAATCGCCGACGAGATCAAGGCGGACATTCTCGAGAACGGCACCGATTCTCGGGGTGTCCTCACTCAGCGCTACGGTGACCCGTCGCTGGATGCGTCACTGCTGCTCGCACCGCTGCTTCGATTCCTGCCTGCCGAGGACGAACGCATCCGCGCGACAGTGCTCGCCATTGCCGACGAGCTGACCGAGGACGGCCTGGTCCTGCGCTACCGAACCGACACCACCGACGACGGTCTGGCGGGTGAGGAAGGTACGTTCACGATCTGCTCCTTCTGGCTCGTGTCGGCGCTGGTCGAGATCGGTGAGCTCCCTCGCGCCAAGCACCTCTGCGAGCGTCTGTTGGGGTACGCGAGCCCACTCAAGCTCTACGCCGAGGAGATCGACCACCGCACCGGCCGTCACCTCGGTAACTTCCCGCAGGCATTCACCCACCTCGCACTCATCAACGCGGTGGTGCACGTCATCCGCGCCGAGGAAGCTCAGGTGGCAGGGCACTTCCAGCCCGCCCACTCCAACCCCTGAGAGGGAGGGCTCAGCGGCCGAGTTGCCTCGCCCATTCGGCGATCAGCTCGGCCGCGGGCTTCGCCTGTGCCCGGCGATGACCGGTGCCGGCCCACATCGACAGTCCCGACGGGTCTCCCGCCGCTGCGGCCTTCGCGCGCATCGGCGCCGTCAAGTAGTGCAGATCGGGGTACGCCAGCGGTGCGACATCGGAGTTCTCGCGCATGAACTCGTTCACCAGACCCCGCGCAGGGCGGCCGGAGAATGCCCTGGTCACCGCAGTGTCGGGAGCAAGCGTCAGTTGCTCACGGTGTACGGGTTTGGTGCCGGCCTCGGGTGTGTTCAACAACGCCGTACCTAGCTGAGCCGCGTGCGCAAGACCCGAATCGAGCAGTGGCGCAATGTCGTTGCCGTCCATCAGTCCCCCCGCGGCGATTCGCGGTAGGTCGGATGTCTCGCGCACTGCGAGCAGCTGTTCGGTCAGTGGTTCGTCCGGGGCCGACCCGTCGAACGTGCCTCGGTGCCCGCCCGCTTCGGGTCCCTGCACCACGAGCGCGTCCACCCCGTTCGCGGTGGCCACCGATGCGTCCGACGCGGTGGCGACGGTGGCCCACACCTCGGTCCCCACGGCGTGCAACTGGGCGACTTCATCCGCGTCGAACGTCGCGAACGTACTCGACACCAGCGGTACCGGGTGTGCCAGCAGCCAGGCGAACTTCTCGGCGTAGAAGTCGTCCCGGCGCACCAACTCTCCCGGCTCCGCATCGAAACGCTCGAACCAGGACGTCAGGTGCTCGGCATAGGACGCCACATCCGCACCCGATGGCTCCTCCGGCAGAAAGAGATTGACACCGAACAGCAGATCGCGCACCGAATCGATCTGCGCCGCAAAGGCTTCGGGTGTCAACAGCGCACCGGCGATCATGCCCAGCCCACCTGCCTCCGACACCGCACGGGCGAGTTCGGGAGTACTCGGGCCGCCTGCCATCGGCGCACCGACAACGGGAACACGCAGCTGCTTCAGAATCGGCGTCGTCACAGGTTCGAAATGTACTCGCCCGCCATGCGCGGCTGGATGTGGTGGGGACCGCGCGCCCTCACTGACAACTGCGCGCCCCGGCTCCGATGTGAGCAGGGGCGTGCAGTCGACAGAAAGGGTGTGAGGTTACTTCTTGGGCTTGTCCGACGAGGATTCCGACGACAACGCGGCGACAAAGGCTTCCTGTGGCACCTCGACGCGGCCGATCGTCTTCATCCGCTTCTTGCCCTCTTTCTGCTTCTCGAGCAGCTTGCGCTTACGGCTGATGTCGCCGCCGTAGCACTTGGCCAGCACGTCCTTGCGGATCGCGCGGATGTTCTCGCGGGCGATGATGCGAGATCCGATGGCGGCCTGGATCGGCACCTCGAACTGCTGGCGCGGGATCAGTTCCTTGAGCTTGGTCGTCATCTTGTTGCCGTAGGCCGCAGCAGCGTCCTTGTGCACGATCGCCGAGAACGCATCGACGGCCTCACCCTGCAGCAGGATGTCGACCTTGACCAGCGCACCGCTCTGCTCGCCGATCTCCTCGTAGTCGAGGCTGGCGTATCCGCGTGTTCGGGACTTCAGGATGTCGAAGAAGTCGAAGATGATCTCGGCCATGGGAATGGTGTACCGCAGCTCGACGCGGGTCTCGGACAGATAGTCCATGCCCCCGAGTTCTCCGCGTCGTCCCTGGCACAGTTCCATGATGGAACCGATGAATTCGCTCGGCGAGATGATGGTGCACTTGACCATCGGCTCGAACACTTCGCGCGCTTTGCCCTCGGGCCAGTACGACGGGTTGGTCACGATGTGCTCGGCACCGTCTTCCATCTCGACGCGGTAGACCACGTTCGGCGACGTCGAGATCAGGTCCAGGTTGAACTCTCGCTCGAGCCGCTCGCGGGTGATCTCCATGTGCAGCAGACCGAGGAAGCCGCAGCGAAAACCGAAGCCGAGAGCCACCGACGTCTCCGGCTCGTACGTCAGTGCCGCGTCGTTGAGCTGCAGCTTCTCGAGAGCGTCACGCAGGTCGGGGTAATCCGAACCGTCGAGCGGATAGAGGCCCGAGTACACCATCGGACGGGGCTCGCGGTAACCGGTGAGCGGCTCGGTCGCACCCTTGCGGAAGGTGGTGACGGTATCGCCGACCTTCGACTGGCGGACGTCCTTCACGCCGGTGATGAGGTACCCCACTTCGCCGACGCCCAGGCCCTTGGTCGCCTTCGGATCGGGTGAGACGATCCCGACCTCGAGCAGCTCGTGCGTCGAGCCGGTCGACATCATCGTGACCTTCTCGCGCGGATTCAGCGCACCGTCGACCACGCGAACGTAGGTGACGACGCCGCGGTAGGTGTCGTAGACCGAGTCGAAGATCATCGCGCGGGCAGGCCCGTCCGGGTTGCCGACCGGGGCCGGAACCAGCTTGACGACCTCGTTGAGAAGTTCCTCGACGCCCACACCCGTCTTACCGGACACGCGGAGCACGTCGTCGGCCTCGCACCCGATGATGTGGGCGATCTCGGCGGCGTAGCGGTCCGGGTCGGCGGCGGGCAGGTCGATCTTGTTCAGCACCGGGATGATGGTGAGCTCTTTGTCGAGAGCGAGGTAGAGGTTCGCGAGCGTCTGCGCCTCGATGCCCTGCGCGGCGTCGACGAGCAGCACTGCACCTTCGCAGGCCTCGAGGGCGCGCGATACCTCGTAGGTGAAGTCGACGTGGCCGGGCGTGTCGATGAGGTGCAGCACGAATTCCTCGCCGTCGACGACCCACGGGAGCCGGACGTTCTGCGCCTTGATGGTGATGCCACGCTCGCGCTCGATATCCATCCGGTCCAGGTACTGAGCGCGCATCGACCGGTCGTCGACGACGCCCGTGAGCTGCAACATCCGGTCGGCCAGCGTCGACTTGCCGTGGTCGATGTGGGCGATGATGCAGAAGTTCCTGATCCTGGACGGATCGGTGAACGTCGTGTCGGCGAAGCTGGGCACTCGTATCCTTCGGCTGGCGTGTTCGAAATGAGCGAACGGGTTTCCCTATCGTCCCACGCCGAGAACGGTGCGCCGTCCCCGGCTGTCCGACTCGGGTGTTCTCGTCGCCGCGGTTCGGGCGATGAGCAGCAGAGTCTGCATCGCTACACTCGCCGCATGGCTGGCAACTGGAGCAGATTCGGCAAGGAACTGAGCAAGATCGCGATGCGCGAGGGTCCCCGACTGCTGCGTCAATTACAGAAGTCCGGAGCCCTGCAGAAGGGCAAGGACGCGATCAGCGGGACGGCCACACGCACGTCTGCTCCGACTCCTCGTCCGGGGCGACCGGTGGCGTCGCAGACAAGGCCCACGGCGCAACGCGCCCGCAGCATCGAGTACTCCCCCGACCTGGACGGCAAGGCCGACCCCGGCGAAATCGTCTGGACCTGGGTCACCTACGAGGAGGACGCCAGCCAGGGCAAGGACCGCCCGGTGTTGGTCATCGGCCGCGAGGGCAACGATCTGCTCGGCCTGATGTTGTCGAGTCAGAGCAGCCGCGACGGAGACCGTGACTGGCAGTCGATCGGGTCCGGTCCGTGGGACGCCGAAGGCCGACCGAGCTGGATTCGTCTGGATCGAGTGCTCGACGTGCCCGAGGACGGCATCCGACGCGAGGGTGCGATTCTGAGCAAGCCCCAATTCGATTCCGTCGCACAGAGATTGCGCCGCGACTTCGGCTGGAACTGATGGGTGCGCGTTGTGCGCCCACGAACGGGCGCACAACGCGTACCAGGCTCACGCCAACCGGGTGATCTCCACGACCACGTCGAGGGCCGTCGAACCGCCGCCGGAGAAGATGCCCTTGAGCGGCGGCACGTCGGCGTAGTCGCGGCCGAGTCCGACCGACACGTGCTGCTCGTTGACGGCGATGGCGTTGGTCGGGTCGTAGCCCCACCACGCACCGGTCCAGGCCTCGATCCACGCGTGGCTCTGACCCTCCACCGTCGCACCGATCGCGGCCTGTTTCTTGGGATGCAGGTAACCCGAGACGTACCGGCTGGGGATACCGATGCTGCGCAGCATCAGCAGCGTCAGGTGGGCGTAGTCCTGACAGACGCCCTTCTTTTCCGACCACGCTTCCACGGCCGAGGTGTGCACGCCGGTGGTTCCCGGCACGTAGGACATCTCCTGGTTGACCCAGTTGGAGATCTCCACCACCGATTCCTGTGGCGGTAGGCCCTTCGACAGCTTCTTCGCCACCGATGCGAGTTGCCTGTTCTTCGGCACGTATTCGGTGTTGTCGAGGACCTCGTTGAAACGGTCGATGACCGGCTCGCTCGCGAGTTCCTCCCAGGAGGCGTTCTCGTCCGGGTAGACGAAGGGATCGGTCTCGACCACCGACGATCCGGTGACCTCCAGCTCGGTGTGCGGTGCGTGCAGATCGAACGCCGTCACCGCTGTGCCCCAGTAGTCGGTGTAGCGGTAGGAACGCGTCACCGGGTTGGTCTCGACTCGGTTCAGAATCACGTTCTGCCGATTGTCACTTCGCGGCGTCAACCGAGCCTCGTTGTACGACGACGTCACCGGTGCGTCGTACTGATAGCCCGTGGTGTGCACGACACGCATACGCCAGCTCACAGTTCACCTTCCAATTGATCTTCGAATGTTCCGGAGCCGGCATCGGTCCACGCGACCCACGGGGCGGCGTGGAAATACTGCTTGGAGATCGCATCACCGAGTTCACGGCAGGTTTCCTGCAGCGAGAGCAAGCGCTCCTGCAGATCGTCGAGAATTTCACCGGGACGGAGGAATTCGAGTTCGCTACGAGCGCGACCGAGTAGGCGCTGAGCCTCGGCGCGCGCACCGACTCGACTGTTGGGCTGATGGTCGAGCTGATCGAGCGAACGTTCTGCCTCGTTGAGTGCGTAGAACACCGATCGCGGAAAGAGCCTGTCCAACAACATGAATTCGAGAACTCGCTGCGCGTCGAGCGCGCCGCGGTAGGTGCGCAGGTAGGTGTCGTGTGCACCGGCGGAGCGAAGCACGGTGACCCACGCCGGCGACGACGGCCGGTCACCGGCTCGCGAGAGCAACAACCGCACGATCATGTCGATGCGCTCGACCGAGCGACCGAGCAGGAGGAAGCGATAGCCGTCGTCGTGACTGAGGGTGGAGTCCGCGAGACCGGCGAACATCGCGGCGCGCTCCTCGATGTAGCTGAAGAACTCGGCTGGGCCGGTGCGCTTGGACGCCTTGATGCGCTCGTTGAGCCCGTTGTACGTGGTGTTCAAGCATTCCCACATCTCACTGGACGTCACTTCACGCGCACCACGGGCGTTCTCACGGGCACTCGACAGCGAGTCCACGATCGAACCCAATCCGTCGCGGCTGAAGGCGACGACCTCGGTCAGCGACCACACGTCGAGCGAGACATCGGGCTCGTGCTTGAACCCGAGTACTCGCAACAACACGCGCGAAGTGTGGTCGGGATCGACCGTGGCGTCTTCGAGTAGCTGGTGGACGGTGACGTCGAGAATGCGGGCAGTGTCGTCCGCTCTCTCCACGTACCGTCCGATCCAGTAGAGCGACTCTGCGTTGCGCGCGAGCATTTACTGTCCACCGCCGTTCGAGTCCGAGTTCGTTGCCTGCTGTTGTTGCTGCTGTTGCTGCTGTTGCTGCTGATTCATCTGCTGGTCCATCGTCAGCTCCGGGCCCTGTTCGGCCATCGGTGACTCCGGCGGAACGCTGACGATCTCCTCGCCGGCCAGTTCCTGCTCCTCCTGAGAGGTTCGGGTGGCGAGCACCCAGGTGTCCTTGCTGCCACCGCCCTGGCTGGAGTTGACCACCAGGGATCCCTCCGGCAGCGCGACCCGGGTCAGGCCGCCCGGCAACACCCAGACGTCGTCGCCGTCGTTGACGGCGAACGGCCGCAGGTCGACGTGGCGGGGTACCAATCGGTCACCGATCTTGGTCGGCACCGTCGAGAGCTGCACGACGGGTTGGGCGATCCAACCGCGCGGATCTGCGCGAACCTTCTTGCTGATGGTGGCGAGTTCCTTCGGCGAGGCGTCGGGTCCGAAGACGATGCCGTAGCCGCCCGAACCTTCCACCGGCTTGATGACCAGTTCGTCGATGCGGTCGAGGACTTCCTCGCACTCGTCGTCGAGCCAGCACCGGAACGTGTCGACGTTGGCCAGCAACGGCTTCTCGCCCATGTAGTAATCGATGATCGTCGGAACATAGGTGTAGACGAGCTTGTCGTCGCCGACGCCGTTTCCGACGGCACTCGAGATGACGACGTTGCCAGCGCGGGCGGCATTGACCAGACCTGCCACTCCCAGCACCGAGTCGGGCCGGAACTGCATGGGGTCGAGGTAGTCGTCGTCGATACGCCGATAGATGACGTCGACCTGACGCTCCCCCTCGGTGGTGCGCATGTAGACGATGTTGTCTCGGCAGAACAGGTCACGTCCCTCGACGAGCTCGACGCCCATCAGTCGCGCGAGCAGCGAGTGCTCGAAGTACGCCGAGTTGGCCACGCCGGGAGTGAGAACCACCACGGTCGGATCGGCCTCGTTGAGGGCGGCCGATGCGCGCAGTGCCCGCAGCAGGTGCGAGGCGTAATCGCCGACGGCGCGGACTCGATGGCTGGCGAACAGGTCGGGGAACACCCGGGCCATCGTGCGCCGGTTCTCCATGACGTAGGACACGCCAGACGGAGACCGCAAGTTGTCCTCGAGCACTCGGAAGGTGCCCTGGGCGTCACGAACCAGGTCGATGCCGGCGACGTGGATGCGCACACCGTTGGGCGGTGTGATGCCGACCGCTTCGCGGTGGAAGTGCTCGCAGGAGGTCACCAGCCGCTTCGGTACCACGCCGTCGCGCAGGATTTCCTGGTCGCCGTAGATGTCGGCCAGGAACATCTCGAGGGCTTTGACGCGCTGCTTGATGCCGCGCTCGAGTCGTGACCATTCACCTGCGGCGATGACGCGGGGAACCTGGTCGAGCGGGAACGGGCGTTCCTGGCCCGACAGGGAGAACGTGATGCCCTGGTCGATGAAGGCGCGTCCCAGCGCGTCGGATCTCGCGTCCAGGTCCACTGCGTTCGCCGGGGCGAGTGCGGTGTGGATGCCCTTGTACGGAGTTCGGGTGCGCCCGTCCGCGTCGAACATCTCGTCGAAGGCGAGACTGTACTTACCGACGTCGGAGTATCCCCCGAACACCCCGTCGAGCTCGGGTTCGACGCGATCCGCTGTCTTGGTTCTGGTCGCTTTGGCCTTGGTGGCGGCATGCGTTGCCGATCGCGGACTCATTCTGGCCATGTTGCTACAGAGACAGGAGTTAGGCGCGGTAGAAGCGTTAATTTCTTGAAACGCATCGTCACCCCACTCCGGATTGGGTTCTGGCCGACCGTACTGGTATTCTCGATCTTCGGCGCAGGGCTCCAACGCTCAGCAGCAGACTTCGGGCATTCCAGCATGGATCGCCCTGACCGGAATACCGACGAAGACGACAAGGATTTTACGCGTGGCCAATATCAAGTCCCAGAAGAAGCGGATTCTCACCAACGAGCGTGCACGCCTGCGCAACCAGTCGGTGAAGTCCTCGCTTCGTACCGTCATCCGCTCGTTCCGCGAGGCACAGGCTGCGGGCGACAAGGACAAGGCTTCCGAGATTCTTCTCGATGCAGGCCGCAAGCTCGACAAGGCCGCCAGCAAGGGCGTCATCCACAAGAACCAGGCCGCCAACAAGAAGTCGGCACTGGCTCTCGCAGTCAACAAGCTCTGATCCATCACTGAGCTCGATCGAGCCCGCCGCATCCGACCAGGATGCAGCGGGCTTTTTCGTGCTCTCTGCCGACGCTACCCACCCAGTGATGCGACCTCGGCCACCGCTTTCTCCACCGCGTAGTCCGCGTCCGCTGCTTGACCTTTGACGTCTGCATTGAGCTGCGCCACCACGCGCAGCGCCCGGGCGATGGATCGACCGTTCCAGCCGCGCGCCTGACCCTGCGCCTTCTTGATCTTCCACGGCGGCATCCCCAGCTCCCCTGCCATTCGGAACGGGTCGCCGCGACCCGCCGAACCCACCAGCGCAATGGTGCGGACGGCATCGGCCAACGCGTCGGCGAGCAGCACGTGCGCCACGCCCCGGTGCATCGCCCAGCGCAGAGCCTCCAGAGCGCCGGCTCGGTCACCGATCACCGCTTTGTCCGCGACGTCGAATCCGGAGACCTCGGCCTTGCCGGAGTAGTACCGACGCACCGCGGCGAGGTCGACCTTGCCCCCGGTATCGGAGACCAACTGCGAACAGGCCGAAGCCAATTCGCGAAGTTCGTTGCCGACGGACTCGACCACCGCCTCGATCACGTCGCCGCTCACCCGGACATCGGCGGTACGGAACTCTCCGCGCACGAAGTCGATGCGTTCGGCGGGCTTGGTGAGCTTGGCGCACTCGTGCACCTGTGCGCCGCATTTCTGCAGCGCTCCGACCATCGCCTTGGCCCGGCCGCCGCCGGAGTGCATGACCACCACCACAGCACCCTCGGGCGGATCGGTAGCCGCGTCGAGTACCAGCGCGGCGGCGTCCTTGCCTGCCTCGGCGGCGGCCTCGAGCACGAGAACACGGTCCTCGGCGAACAGCGAGGGACTGAGCAGTTCGGCGAGCTCCGGAGCGCTGGCATCGCCGGTGCGCAACCGCGTGACCGGCAGGTCCTCCCCCGGTATCGCAGCACTCGCACGCACCTGAGCCACGATCGCGGCCACCGCGCGATCCATCAGAAGTTCCTCGTCGCCGAGAACCAGATGCAGAGGAGCCACACTCGAAGTCACGACCATGATCGTGCCATGCGCGGCCGACACACTCGGCATCCGCTTCGTCCGAGCGATCACCACAGAACGTGTGCCGTCCACATCGCCAAGGCCGTTATCGCCACCGCCGCGGCCAGCCAACGAAACACGGTCAAACGCAACGCCGTCAGCACCGCGACCGTCGAGAACGCCGCCAGTGCTGCACCCTCGACGCCGTCGGGGACGACGATGCCCGCGCCCGGCACCGACGCGGCCCGCTCCGCCACCGTGATCAACCACCACAGCGGAGCGGACGCCAGCTGCGCGACCAGTTCCGCCAGCGAGCCGCTGACGGCAGCGATCACCGCTGTGACGATCCCCACCACCGTGATCGGAGCGACGACAGGTGCCACCAACACATTCGCCGCCACTCCCACCACGCTGAACGTTCCGGCCATGGCCGCAACCACCGGTGCCGTCACCGCGTGCGCCGCCGCGGCTACGGCCACCACCTCCGCTGCCGCTCTGGGCCAGCCGCGCGCCCGAAGCCAATCGACCCAGATCGGCGCGACGAGCACGAGCCCTGCGGTGGCGAACACCGACAGCACGAATCCGACATCCACCGCCAATCTCGGCCACCACGCGAGCAAACCCAACACGGCTCCGCACAGCGCCGGTACCGCCTGCCGTCGTCTGCCGGTGACGAGGGCCAGCAGGCCGATCGACCCCATGATTGCGGCACGCAACACACTCGGCGACGGCCTGGCCACGATCACGAACGCAACGAGCACGACGAACGCCACCGCGACCGTCGCACGGGGCCCGATTCCGATACCCCGCAACACCAACAGAACCGCGCCGATCACGATGGAAAAATTTGCGCCGGACACAGCCGTCAAATGCGTCAGGCCTGCCGCCCGGAAGTTCTCGGCCACCGTCTCGTCCAGCCGCGAGACGTCTCCGACCACGAGCCCGGGTAACAGACCTGCACGATCCGGTGGCATCGAATTCTGCGCTACCGCTGCCAGATTCGACCGGAACGTGCCCGCGGTAGCGGAGATCGCCCCGGGCTCGGTCACTGTGACGGGTGCACCCGACGTGCGGATGACGGCCACACTCATGTCCGGTCTGATCGGCACGCCGAGCCGGCCCCGCACGGTGACCTCCTGGCCCGGCAGCAGTGCCGACCAACTCGACTCCGGGGCGATGATCGACACCCGCCCACCGACGTACAGAGCCTCACCGCCGACGTCCACGCGAGTCATCTCGGCGTTCACCATCACCATCGAGGGCCCCGCCGACAACAGCCGGCGTGGGTCCTCCTCCAACCGCACCGACGCGGTGACCCACGCTCGGTTCTCCGCCGCCGCAGCGACAGGATGTTCGGCCAACGAACTCACCTGAAGCCAGATCGCTCCCCCGAAGCACAGCGCCAGCCCGATCACCGCGGCCGCACCGAACCGACTCGAACCAGGCAAGGCGCGCCGAATCGACAACCGGTGCAGGGATACTGCGACGAGCAGCACCACCGCAACCGCCGACGCGGTAGCAGCGAGAGCAGCACCCGGGCCTCCGAGAATTCCGATCGCGGTGATCGACCAGCACACCGCAGCGGCCGGGACCAGTCGCACATCGAATGGCTGACGATCCTCGGTCTGCTCCGCACCGGTCGACGCGGTATCGGTGTTCATCCGACGTGCACCAGGTCTCGGATCTTCGCCAGTCGGCCGGGCCCGATCCCGTCCACCTCGGACAGCTGATCCACGGTTGCGAAGCGGCCGTTGGTCTCTCGCCAACCGACGATCGAAGTCGCGGTGACCGGCCCGACCCCGGGCAACGCGTCCAGCTCTGCGACGGTCGCGGCATTGAGGTCCACCGTCCCGCCGGGCGTGGAACCTCCGCCACCGACCGGTGCGCCGCTACTACAGTCTGCCGGTGTGCCGATCCCGGAAGTCGTACTGCTGACCGGTGGAGGGGCATCCGGCGGCACTGCTCCGACGACGATCTGATCACCGTCGGCGACTCGCGCGGCCATGTTCAGCGCCAGCAGGTCGGCACCCTCCACTGAGCCGCCTGCCGCAGCCAGCGCGTCGGCGACTCGCGAACCCGGTTGCAGCCGAACCAATCCGGGGCTCGTCACGAGCCCGACGACGCTCACCACGAGTTCGGCGTCGGCGCTCGGCTCTGGATCGACAACGTCGTCGGCATCAGCCGTGCCGGGCGCGACCACGGCAAGCGGCGGCGCAGGTGCCGGAGTCGGTGCGTCTCGAAGCACCGCGAATCCCGCCACCAGCACGACGAACACCCCGGCCGCCGCCATCGCCACTGCCCCCGGTTTCCCGGGGTCGACGCGGGCGGATCGCCATCGCGACGGCAGCAAGGCCGACCACGGGGTGCCTGATCGTTCCGCTTGCGGCAGCAGCCAATCCGGGTCGGTAGATCCGGCGTCGGGTCGCGGATCCTCGGGCGCGACGCGATCGCGGTCGGAATCGTGTTGTCTGCGCACGGAGTTCAATCGCGCCACCGTGTGTGCCCGATCGTCGTTGCCGCCCATGCTCGAGGACGCTAGTGCCCGCGATCGGTTCACTCCCCGGTGATTACAGGTCGCCGATTGCCCTGTGTACAACCCGGAGGCTGTGGATGAACCGAGGGCTAAGCCCGGTTATCGGCGTCCCGGAGCCACGACGACACCGACCGCGCCGGGGCCGACGTGAGCGCCGAGAACGGCACCGAAGGGGTAGACGTCGATGCTGGTCGAGTGCGGAATTCGGGAGGCCAGCATCGCGGCTACGTCCTCGGCTCGCTCCGGGCACTGCATGTGGTGCACCGCGAGCGCAACCCCCGATTCGTCACCGACCTCGGTCGCGGCAGCGACGGCTGCGTCGACCAGCTTGTTCAAAGCCTTGGACGAGGTGCGCGCCTTCTCCTTCAACACGAGTTTGCCGTCGCTGATGTGCAGTACCGGCTTCATGGCCAGCGCAGTGCCGAGCAACGCCGCGGCGGCACCGATTCTGCCTCCACGTCGCAGGTGGTCCAGTCGATCGACGACGATGAAGCATCGCGAGGTCGTCGACGCGGCGACGGCGTCGCGGTACACCTCGTCCAGTTCTGCTCCCCCGGCGGCAGTGGCTGCCGCAGCAAGCACCGCGAAGCCCAGTCCCATGCCCGCCGAGGCGGAATCGACGACTCGGACGGCCGAGCCCACGTGATCTGCGGCCTGGCGTGCTGCCTCCCACGTGCTCGACAGTCCCCGGGAGATGTGCAGGGCCACCACACCGGCACCTCGACTGCGTTCGAGAGCCGCGGCATAGATCTCGGTCAGCTCGCCCGGGGAAGCCCCCGCTGTGGTCACGGGCTTGCCCGAGGTGGACTGCTCGGGAATGTCGTCGACGCCTTCGCGATGGTCGATTCCGTCGACCAGCACGTGCAGTGGCACCAACGCGATGCCGCGTTCGGCGGCGAGTGTGGCCGGCAGACAGGACGAGGAGTCGGTGACGACGGCGACGGTCATGGCGATCCGGTCACCGATCCGGCGGCGACGGGTCGCAGCACCTCCAGCATCGCCTCGGCGACCGCGACATGAGCGTCCCACCCCCAGTGGATGCCGTCGGGGTTCGCGTTCTCGGACTCGATGTTCGGTCGGACGGCGTCGGCGAGGTCGACCATGGGGACGTTGTTGTCCACGCTCCATGCGCGCAGTGCGCGTACGGCGGGTTCGCGACCCGAGTGCACCTTGCCGTAAGCATCGCAGCGGTGCACCGACGGATAGGTACCGATGACCGGAAGTTCGGGGCGCACGTACGCCAGTGCCGCGCGGGTCTGTTCCAGATACTCGACGCTGAGCCGCGGCGGCAGCGCCACGGGCCAACCGAGATGCGACAGAACAGGTTGCACCGCTTGGTATCCCGCGCGAACCACGCGCCGAAGGGCAGGCGGTCGGACGTATCTGATCTGTTCCCGGAGCGCAGTCGGCAACGGCGACGGGAGTGAATCCATGCCGCCGATTCCGAGTACGACGGCACCGGCACGGGGAATGGCTGCCCACACCCGCGGATCCTGGGTCAGAGCCCACCACGCGTCCCGACTCGTCCAGCCGATGCGCGCAACCAACTCGACCGTCCAACCGAGTTCCGCTGCAACGAGATTGGGCCAGAGCCGCGGATCGTCGACGGGCAGTCCGCCCTCGGGTCCGTAGTAGCTCAGCGAGTCCGCGAGCACGAGCAGCGCGGGCTGCGCCGCCGTGTCAGAGGACGTCACTGGCCACTCGCGCCGAGGCGTTCCACACGTCCAGTCGCCAGGACGGATTCTCCCCGGGCCCGTGCGCACCGAGTTGCACCCAGCTGGTGTTCGCGAGGCCACCGAGCACCGGCCAGCGATCGGTCGGCAGATCGAGCAACGCGGCGGTCAGTGCCGCGATCAGACCTCCGTGCGCGACGAGGACGAGCGGTCGCTCGCTGCCGTCGGCACCCCACTCGGGCACGCCTGCTGTGAGTTCACGAACCAGCGGCACGCTGCGTCGCGCGACGTCGATGCGGCTCTCCCCACCGGGCGGGGCGACGGTGGCGTCGGCGCGCCAGGCCGGTCGCGCACCGGGGGCGATGTCGTCGACCTCGGTGTGGGTGAGTCCCTGCCACTGACCGAGGTGAGTTTCGCGCAGACGCTCGTCCACCGAGACCGCGACACCGGCTGCATCTCCGAGCGCGTTCGCGGTGTCGAGAGCTCGCCGCAGATCCGAGGAGACGATCTTGATCGGCTCACGCGTCGCGAGCTCGGCGGCGGCCGTCTTCGCCTGGCTGCGGCCGAGTTCGGACAGATCGGTGTCGAGCTGACCCTGCATGCGGTCGGTGGCGTTGTATTCCGTCTGACCGTGCCGAAGCAGGATGAGCCGTCTGATCATTGCTCCGATTCCGGAGCCGGATGCTGTCCGAGACCGGGAACCTCGATCGTCGGGCAGTCCTTCCACAACCGCTCGAGCGCGTAGAAGTTGCGCTCTTCGTTGTGCTGGACGTGCACGACGATGTCGGAGTAGTCCAGCAGTGCCCAACGGCCCTCCCTGGTGCCCTCGCGACGGACCGGCTTGTGTCCGGCCTCACGGAGCTGATCCTCGATGTTCTCCACGATCGCGTTGACCTGACGCTCGTTCGGTGCCGAGGCGATGACGAAGCAATCGGTGATGTAGAGCTGATCGGAGACGTCGAGAATCACCACGTCGCCGGCCAGTTTGTCGTCGGCTGCGAGCGCGGCGATACGCGCCATTTCGGCGGCTTCGGCTGTTGCAGTCACTTCGGTGTACTCCCACTCGTATGGCTCGGGTTCGCGGTCATTGCGCTGGTGACCGACCCTGCCGGTTGCTTCTTCTGGGGCGCTGGTTCCGACATGGTGACGGATCCGTCGAGACGCTGAGCGCCTCGTGGTCTGTAGAGATTCCTCTTCGAGATGTATTGCACGACGCCGTCCGGTACCAGGTACCAGACGGGCCGATTCTCACCGGCTCGAAGTCGACAGTCCGTCGACGATATCGCGAGT
This sequence comes from Rhodococcus sp. 14-1411-2a, assembly GCF_002259485.1. Lineage (GTDB taxonomy): Bacteria > Actinomycetota > Actinomycetes > Mycobacteriales > Mycobacteriaceae > Rhodococcoides. The sequence continues at coordinate 195,335 of NZ_NPGA01000019.1, read as the reverse complement.
GCAGGGATTTCCATCAATGTGAGAGTGTCCGCGGGCAACGACCGAAGGTGATTGGCGAGATGTTCGACGCCGAGCTCGAACCCGGGACGCGAGACACCGACGAACTTGGCGAGCTCGAACAACTCCTCCCAGTTCTGCCACGTGAGTATCGACTCGAGCGCATCCGCCCCGGTGATGAAGTACAGCTCGGCGTTGGGATGCTGCGACCGCAGATCGCGCAGGGTGTCGACGGTGTAGGTCGACTTCTCCCGATCGACGTCCACCCGACTGACCGAGAAACGCGGATTGGACGCGGTCGCGATGACCGTCATCAGGTAGCGATCCTCTGCCGGGCTGACCGTCTTGCCTTCCTTCTGCCACGGGTTTCCGGTGGGGACGAAGATGACCTCGTCCAGACGGAACTTGTTCGCCACTTCGCTGGCCGCGACGAGGTGCCCGTGGTGAATCGGGTCGAAGGTGCCGCCCATCACGCCCAAACGGCGGACGGACTGCCTACCGGTGTCGTCGCCGGGGTCGAATTCGCGCTGCACAACAGCCGATTCTACGGCCGGGGTGCCGCCTGCCGTCACACGCCTCACACCGGCAGCAAACGCGAGACCACGGTGGCGAGCTGCTGAGCCGATCGGCACTCGTGCATCGCGATCACGTCTGAGTACACCTTGGCAGCCGAATCGCCGGAACCCCACTGCGATTTCGGTTCGGGATTGAGCCAGTACGCATGCTTGGCCACCGACACGATGTGCGCCAACGCCGGCAGCTTCGGTTCGCGGTAGTTGGTGCGGGCGTCCCCGAGAATCAGCACCGAGCTGCGACTGGTGACCGCGTGCGCGTACTTCTCGTCGAATGTCGTCAGTGCATGGCCGTAGTCCGAGTGGCCGTCGTACGTCACCAGATCGGACTCGCGAACGATGCGACTCATGGCGGCTCCGAGGTCGGCACCGGAATCGAAGAATCGCGTCACCTCGTCGGTGGAGTCGATGAATGCGAAGATGCGCACGCGCGAGAACTGCTCTCGCAGTGCATGCACCAACAGCAGCGTGAAATTACTGAATCCTGCCACCGAGCCCGAGACATCGCACAACACAACCAGTTCGGGGCGCGCTCGCCGCGGCTTGCGCTCGACCAGGTCGATCGGAATACCGCCGGTGGACATCGACTTGCGCAGCGTACGCCGCAGATCGATCGAGCCGTGCCTGCTTCGGCTGCGCCGCACCGCAAGTCGCGATGCCAACAACCGGGCGAGAGGGGTGACGTTGCGTCGCAGCGCCGCCATCTCCGTATCCGAGGCCCGCAGGAAATCGACTTCCTCCGCGAGCTTGGGTACCCCGTAGCTCGCCACTCGCTCACGGCCCAGCTTTTCTGCCGAGCGACGCCTCGTCTCGCTCTCGATCATCTTGCGCAGGTCTGCGATGCGTTGCGCTGCAGTGCGTTTGGCAACCTCGGACTCGTAGTCGTCGGTGGGGCGATCGGGTGCGTCGTCGCTGCGCCCGAGCAATCCGTCGAGAATCTTGCGCAGCAACGTTTCCGGCGCAACGTCGCGTAGCGCCTGATATGCCGAGAACGACGGCCCGTTCGAGGACTTGTACTGTCCGAGTTCCTCGACCATCTGCGCCGCCAGCATCTGGGTCAGCTCGGCGGCCTCGGCCGAATCGTCCGAGAGCAGATCGACCAACAGCTCGCGGAGGGCATCGATGTCGACGTCGCCGGCATCGGTGCGGGGCAGCGCGGTATCGATCTGCCCCGAGTCCCTGGTGCCCGATGCCACCGGAAACCACAGGTCGAACAGGGCGTCGAACACTCCGCGATGCGTCGGACGGCGCAGCAGTGCACAGGCCAGACCCTCGCGCACGGCCTCCCGATCGAGCAGATCGAGAACCGACAGGACGCGTCCGGCATCGACCGTCTCCGACGGCCCGACCGAAATTCCACGCCGACGCAGTGCGTCGACGAAACCGACGAGGTGACCGGGAATTCCGTGTGGGGCCTGCATGTCAGTTGAGCCGGAGTTCGGCTGCCGCGCGAACCTGGTCCGACTGATGCTTGAGCACCACACCGAGTGTGGAGCGAACCGCATCGTCGTCGAGGGTGTCCATACCGAGCGCCAACAGTGTGCGTCCCCAGTCGATGGTCTCGGCCACCGAGGGCAACTTCTTGAGCTGCATCGCGCGCAGAACCCGCACGGTCTTGATCATCTGCTCGGCGATCGCCTCGGGTAGGTCGGGAACCCTGCTGGCCAGAATCCGACGCTCGAGGTCGGTGTCCGGGAAGTCCAGGTGCAGGAACAGGCACCGACGCTTGAGGGCCTCGGACAGTTCACGAGTGGCGTTCGAGGTGAGCACCACGAACGGCGTTCGCTCGGCCACGATCGTGCCGAGTTCGGGAATGGTGATCGCGAAGTCGCTCAGTACCTCGAGCAGCAGTCCTTCGATCTCGACGTCGGCCTTGTCGGTCTCGTCGATGAGCAGAACCGTGGGATCGGTCCGGCGAATGGCCTGCAGAAGCGGGCGTGCAAGCAGGAACTCCTCGGAGAACACGTCCAGCTTGGTCGAGTCCCAGTCGGCAGCGGTACCGGACTGGATGCGCAGAATCTGCTTGGCGTGGTTCCACTCGTACAGCGCGCGAGCCTCGTCGACACCCTCGTAGCACTGCAGCCGCACCAGTTCGGCCCCGGTCGTCTGCGCGACGGCACGGGCCAGTTCGGTCTTGCCGACCCCCGCCGGACCTTCGATCAGCAGCGGTTTGCCGAGGCGATCGGCGAGAAACACCGAGGTGGCAGTGGCCTTGTCGGCCAGATAGCCCGTCTCGGCCAGGCGCCTCTGGACGTCGTCCACGCTGGCGAACAGCGGGGGTGTCGTCGGTAGGGCACGATCCATGTCACAGCTCCTGATGATCGGGTCTGGCCGGTACTTCGAGGGTTGTCAGTCTCGGACGTGTCCGTCGCCCCACACGGTCCACTTGGTCGAGGTCAATTCGGGCAATCCCATGGGTCCACGCGCGTGCAGCTTCTGAGTCGAGATGCCGATCTCGGCCCCGAAGCCGAACTGCTCGCCGTCGGTGAACGCCGTGGAGGCGTTGACCATCACCGCCGCCGCGTCGACCCGCTGGGTGAACTCGCGCGCGGCACCGATGTCGGCAGCGACGATCGCCTCGGTGTGGCCGGTGCCGTATCGGTCGATGTGGTCGATCGCCTCGTCGATACCGCCCACCACCTTCAGCGCGATGTCGAGTGAGAGGTACTCCTGCGACCAGTCCTCGTCGTGCGCGGGCACGAGCCCGGGCAGATCCCCGTGCACCGTGACGCTGTGCATCTGGAAGGCCTGGAGCAAGCGCGGAACCATGGTCTCGGCGATCGCGGCATCGATCAACACTGTCTCGGCGGCGTTGCAGACGCTGACTCGCCGAGTCTTGGCGTTGAGCACGATCTTCTCGGCCGTCTCCGGATCGGCAGAGGCATGGATGTAGACATGGCAGTTTCCGACGCCGGTCTCGATGGTCGGAACCGTGGCGTCGCGCACGACCGCCGCGATCAGACCGGCTCCACCACGCGGAATCACCACGTCGACCAAGCCGCGAGCCTGAATGAGGTGCGTGACCGTGGCACGATCGGCGCTTCCCAGAAGTTGCACCGCGGCCTCGGGCAGACCGTGACCGCGCAACGCTCCCTGCAGTGCCTCGACCAACGCCGCATTGGACTGCGCCGCCGACGACGAACCGCGGAGCAGCACCGCGTTGCCGGATTTGAACGCGAGGCCGAACGCGTCGACGGTGACGTTGGGCCGGGCCTCGTAGACCATCCCCACCACACCGAGGGGAACTCTCAGCTGACGAATCTCCAGCCCGTTGGGCAGCGTCGAACCGCGGATGATCTCACCGATCGGATCCGGCAACCCGGCCACCTGACGCAGTCCCGCCGCGATGCCGTCGATGCGCGACGCGGTCAGCCGCAGCCGGTCGAGCAGACCCTCGTCGGTACCGGCCGCTCGCGCGTTCTCGATGTCGACTGCGTTCGCGGCGAGTACCGACTCCGAGGCAGCTACGACGGCATCTGCCGCAGCGTGCAGCACCGCGTCCTTCTCTGCGGTCGTCAGCAGCGCGAGCGCCCGCGATGCGGAGCGCGCTCGGCGTGCTGCGGCGTGCACGTTCTCTCGCTCGTCGGCAGTGCTGGTCACCGGTTCGGCCGAGACGGAAGCTGTCATGAACTACACACTAATAGGGGCCGGGAATGAAGCTGCATCGCCGCGTCGTTGCAGCACAGCGTGAAGATCGTCGACCGAACGTCGGCGCTGCCCGAAGACCGGAGGAACCCCTCGTGAGTGTGCTGTTCGAGCCCCTGACCCTGCGCAACGTCACCTTCCCGAACCGGGTGTGGATGGCACCGATGTGCCAGTACTCGGCCGACGAGGCGGGTGACAACGTCGGCGTCGCGGGCGACTGGCACCGCACCCACCTGGTGAGCCGGGCGATCGGCGGTGCCGGTCTGATCATCACCGAAGCCGCCGCCGTGAGCCCCGAGGGGCGCATCAGCCCGTCGGACCTGGGCATCTGGAACGACACCCAGGCCGATGCATTGGCAAAAATCGTCGCCGAGATCTCGTCCTTCGGAACCGTCCCGGGCATTCAGCTCGCACACGCGGGGCGCAAGGCGTCGACCGATGCTCCCTGGGTGGGTGGCAAGTCCTTGCCGGCCGAGGACCCCCGAAGTTGGGAAACCGTCGGCCCCAGCGAGGTTGCGTTCGGTGACTACGCGAGCCCGCGGGAGGCGACGACCGAGGACATCACGAAGATCGTCGACGACTTCCGCACTGCCGCCCAGCGTGCACTGAAGGCGGGTTTCCAGGTGGCCGAGGTGCACGGGGCGCACGGATACCTGCTGCACCAGTTCCTGTCTCCCGTCAGCAACACCCGTACCGACTCGTACGGCGGAGATTTCGCGGGCCGCACGCGCCTGCTGATCGAGGTCGTCGACGCCGTGCGTGAGGTGTGGCCCGAGGAGCTGCCGCTGTTCGTCCGGCTGTCGGCCACGGACTGGCTCGACGAGCCCGAGAACAGCGAGCATGCAGCCGAATTGGAGGCCCCGAGCTGGACGTCGGATCAGACTGTCGCGTTGTCGCAGATACTCACCGAGCACGGGGTGGATCTGGTCGACACCTCCACCGGAGGCAACGTGCACGCCACGATCCCGGTCGGTCCCGGTTACCAGGTTCCGTTCGCGCGGCGAATCCAGAACGAGACCACGATGCCGGCCGCTGCGGTCGGCATGATCACCGAACCCAAGCAGGCCGAGGACATCGTCTCGCTGGGCGAGGCAACGGCTGTACTGCTGGCACGCGAACTGCTGCGTGATCCGTACTGGCCGCGGCGCGCAGCTCGCGAACTCGGCGTCGAGATGCTCCCGGCCGTGGCACCGCAGTACGAGCGGGCCTACTGAGGGCTCACACCACGAACCCGAGCTTCTTGTCCACCACGTTGCGCAGCGGTTCGCCTCGAAAATGCCGAAGCGCGTTGTCCACGAACAACTCCGCGAGCCGCTGCTTCCACCCCGAGGCATCACCGCTCATGTGCGGGGTGATGATGACGTTCTCGGCCGTCCACAACGGGTGGTCGGCCGAGAGCGGCTCGGTGTCGAACACATCGAGTGCGGCCCCCGCGATGTGCCCGGTGCCAAGGTGTGCCAGCAGTGCATCGGTATCGAGCAACTCCCCACGGCCGACGTTGATCACCCGGGATCCGGGCTTCATCGCGGCCAACACCGCGTCGTCGACCATTCCCCTCGTCTGTTCGGTGAGTGGCGCGACGAGCACCAGATAGTCGGCTCGGGCTGCCACGGAACCCAAATCGCCGCTGGCGTACACGGTTCCGAAATCGCGATCACCCTCTCGCTGTGTTCGCCCCACGCCCGAGACCGACATCCCCACTGCAGTGAGCATGGTGGCGATGGCCCGACCGATCGCTCCTGTTCCCACGATCATCGCGTGGGCACCGTCGATTCGTTCGGTCTCGCGATGCTGCCAGACCTTCGATTGCTGCAGTGCGCGAGAACGTTCGGAGTCCTTGGCGAACGCGAGGATCTGCGCCAGCACGAACTCCGCGATCGGCCGATCGAATACGCCCCGCGAATTGGTCACGATCACATCGGAATCGACCAACTCGTCGAACATCAACGAGTCGACGCCTGCCGCGGCGATGTGTATCCATTTCAGCGAGCCGCAGCGGGGCCACGCGGATCGGACTGCGGGAGAGAAGAAGTCCCACAGCAGCAGCGCGTCGGCCCCGTCGACCGCATCACCGAGGGTGTCGGCGGTGGCGTACCGGACGTCGGCGACCTCCTCGACGGAGTCGAGACCGTCGGGAAGGTCGCCGGCGTGCAGAACGACGAGAACAGGTGCCACTACTTCTTCTTGTATCCGACGAGTTCGACGCCGGACGCGGCCACCTCGTCGTCGTTGTCGCCGGGGCACTGGGTTCCGCGCAACGAGCGGCCTGCGGTTTCCGGCATCAGCAGAATCGGCACGAAGGCGATGGCAGCCGCGATCATCATGTACCAACCCGGAACCAGGTTCGATCCGGTTCGGTCGATCAGGAACGTCAGGATCAGCGGAGCCGTACCGCCGAAGAGCGCCGTCGAGACGTTGTATCCGATGGCGAACGCTCCGTAACGCACCTGAGTCGGGAACAGTGCTGGCAGGGTCGACGACACACAGGAGCACATGATCACCAGCAACACTCCGAGACCGAGCAGGCCGACGCTCTGGCCGATCAGTCCGGTGTTGATGATCAGCAGGAACAGCGGAACGCTGAACACGAAGTACCCGATGCAGGCCGCCAGCAGCAACGGCTTTCGGCCCACTCGGTCGGACAGCGCACCGATGGGGTTGATGATCGCCATCATGATGATCATGATCGCCACGAGGGTGAAGTTGGACTGAGTCGTACTGTGCCCCAACGTGTCGCTGAGATACGAGGGCAAGAACGTCAGCACCGTGTAGTAGGCGATGTTGAGCAGCAGCACGAATCCCATCAGGATCAGGATCCGCTGCCAGTACGTCATCGTGGTCTTGAGCGAGGCCATGGCCCCACCTGCGCCTTCCTCGACCGTACCGCCGTCTTCCTTGGCCTCGGCGAACACGGGAGAATCCTCGAGCCGGGTACGCAACCACAGTGCGACGATGCCGAGCGGCAGAGTCACCAGGAACGGGATTCGCCAGCCCCACGCCTCCATCGTTTCGTCGCCGAGCGCGACGTTGAGCAGGGTGCACAGCGTGGCACCGCCCACGGTTCCTGCGAGGGTGCCGAATTCGAGGAACGATCCGAAGAATCCGCGGCGCTTGTCCGGCGCGTATTCGGCCATGAACACAGCTGCGCCGCCGTATTCACCACCGGTGGAGAAGCCCTGCACCAATCGGCAGACGAGCAGCAGCAGCGGTGCGGCGATGCCGATGGTGTCGAATGTCGGCAGCACGCCGATGGTCGCCGTCGCCAACGTCATCATCGAGACGGTCAGAACCAAGACCTTCTGGCGGCCGATGCGGTCTCCGAGTGGGCCGAGCACGATGCCGCCGATGGGGCGAATGATGAACGACGCGGCCAGCACGGCGAACGTGGAGAGCAGGCTTGCTCCCCCGTCCTCGGACGGGAAGAAGTTGGCGGCGATGTACACGGCCAGGTAGCCGTACACCGCGTAGTCGAACCACTCGACGGCGTTACCGAGCGCGGATCCGCCGATGGCGCGATGGAGAACCTTGGTCTCGTCCGGGCTCAGAGTGTCGGTGCTCGGGGGATATCCGGTCGGCGATGCTGCCGACCCTGATTTTTCGGTCACGGTCGAAATACCTCTCGCTTTTGTGGTCAAAGTGGAGCGTCGGTGTGGTACTTCGCAGCGTTCGACATTACGACGATGCGGAACATACGGTTCGGCCCACCCCCTCGTGCAACGCTAAAGCGCTGGTAGCGCAGCAATTCTGGTGGCGATCAACGCGTACGCCCTTGCGCTGTCGGTCAATTGCTGCACGGCGACGGACTCGTCCGGCCGATGTGCTTGGCTTTCGATCTCCCCCGGACCGAGCACGACGGTCTTGATACCCATCTGCTGTGCCACGAAACCACCATCGCACGATGCGGTCCAGATGTCAGTCGAACGTGCAGATCCGGTGTCGAGGACCGATTGCGCTGCGGTGGTGACCAATCCATCGTTCACGCTGGTCAGAAAGCCCGGCATCTCCATCGCGATTCCGATGCGAACGTCGATGTCGCCGCCGGTCAGGCCGGCCGATTCGATGCGCGATCGCAGGTCGCCGACGACACCGGCAGCGCTCTCTCCCGGTACCAGACGGCGGTCGACGGTGAGCACGCAGCGATCGGCGACCATCGATGTGCCGGTGCCTCCTGTTATCGTCCCCACGTTCCACGTGGCCGGACCCAGATCGGGGTCGGGGTTGGCATCCAATTCGGCCTGGGAGCCCTCGATGATCCCGATGATGCGCGCTGCCGCGGAAATTGCGTTGGCCCCGTTGCGCGGCTGCCCCGCATGCGCGGAACGGCCACGCACCTCTATCTCCAGGTTCGCCGCCCCTCGACATCCGACGATGGTGACCAGGTCCGTCGGCTCTGCCACCACGCAGCAGCTGTAGTTCGGGTGCGGAAGCGCGGCGACGAATGCTCGGATACCGAGACCGGTGTCCTCCTCGTCGACCAGACACGCCAAGGTCATCGGATACTCGTCCGCGAGACCGGCGCGATGCACTGCGGTCATCGCCGCGACCACTGCGGCCAGGCCGCCTTTCATGTCGCAGGCCCCGCGGCCGAAAATTCGGCCGTCTCGAACGACCGCGGAGAACGGATCGGTGGTCCAGCCCGTACCCGCCGGAACCACGTCCGAGTGGCCGACGAACAGCACTCCCGGCCGCTCGTCGGATCCGATGGACACGATGACGTTGGGTCGCCCCGGAGCCACCTCGACAGTCCGAACGTCGAATCCCAGTGCGCGACAGTGCTCGGCGAGCACCTTCGCAGTCTTCTCCTCGGTGTCGCCGGGGTTCTCGCCACCGGCATCGATCAATGCCGCAGTCAGAGAGACGATCTCGTGCTCGTCGATCGAACTGAGAAGAGCGCCTTCGGAAGTCGAAACGGTCATCGGGTGGGATCGGAGGCGAGCAGGTGCTTCGACTTGTCCACCGCTGCCGCCAGCCGTCTGATTCCCTCGTCGATGCGTTCGGGCGTCGACGAGGCGAAGCACAGCCGCAACGAATCGTGGAACTTCCCACCCACCGACAACGCCGGCCCGGGTATGTAGGCCACACCCTCTGCCAGTGCCGTCTCGAACAGGTCCTGCGTCGAGAAGTCGACGTCGTTGCCGCGCAACGTCGCCCAGAGAAAGAACCCTCCCTCGGGGTCCGTCGTGGACATCGACTCGCCGAAGTACTTGTCGATGCTGTTCTGCATCGCGACCTTGCGGGGCAGGTACACCGAGGCCAACGATCGAAGATGCTCGTCGAGCAGGCCGCGCCGGATGTACTCGGCCACCATCCGCTGACCGGGCAGGTTGGTGCACGTGTCCATGGCCTGCTTGGCGTTGACGATCAACTGCCGTGCCTCCGGGGCAGCGTCCACCCATCCCACGCGCAGGCCTGGGGCGATCATCTTGGAGAAGGTCCGCACAGAGAAGATCAACGGGTCGTTGGGACTGAGCGTGCCGAAACTGGGAATCGGATCACCCGAGAAGCGGAGCAGGCCGTACGGATCATCGTCGAGAATCACCGATCCCCACCGGTGCGCCAGCTCGATCAGCAGCTGTCGGCGCTCGAGCGACAGGGTGACCCCGGACGGGTTCTGGAAGTTGGGAATCACGTAGATCATCTTCGGCACTCGACCAGCACGCTCGACGAGCTCCGGCAATGCCTCGACGATGAGGCCGTCACTGTCCATCGGGGCCTCGAGGATGTCGCCTCCGTAGCTGAGCACGGTGGCGGTTCCGTTGGTGTACGTGGGACTTTCGACGATCACCAGGTCGCCCGGATCGACGAACAGCTTGCACGCGATGTCGAGCCCCTGCATTCCGCCGGAGGTGATCACCACTCGCTCGTGGGACGTGGGCTCGCCGACCGAATCGAGGTACGAGAGCAACGCGTCGAGCAAGCCCGGATCGCCCTCGGTGGCACCGTAGTCGAACGCGTCGGCAGTCAGTACGCTGCCGGCGATCTCGGTGAACGCAGCGGCCGGAACGGTCTCGGCGGCAGGAGATCCCATGGCGAATCTGACGATGTCGTGCTTCTGTGCAGCGAGGAGCGATGTCGAGGAATCGATCACCGATCCCACCAGTTTGTCGGTCCGCAGGGCCCAGGGAATGGCAGGAGTGGAGCCTGCGGAACGACCGGGTGTGGCAGGAGTGGAGCCTGCGGAACGACTTTGGGTGGCAGGAGTGGAGCCTGCGGAACGACCCTTCGGAGCAGGAGTGGAGCCTGCGGAACGACCCTTCGTTGATGCGGTCATGCTCACTCCTTCGTCAGTAGTTCTCGGGGGTATGCGGTGAAGGTTTCGAGGCCGGGTTCGGTGACGCGAACGGCCTCGGATACCTCGTATCCGTAGTCGTCCATCCACATTCCGCCGATGATGTGGAAGGTCATGTTCTGGGCGAGCACCGTGTCGTCGTCGGTGCGTAGGCTCACGGTGCGCTCACCCCAGTCGGGTGCGTAGGCGATGCCTATCGAGTAGCCGATGCGCGACGGTTTGTGCAGTCCGTGCTTGGCCAGGCTCGTGTTCCATACCTGTGCCAGTTCGGTCGCGGTGACGCCCGCCTGCACGGTCGCGAGCACGTCGTTCAGTGCTTCTCCGGTGGACTTGGCGAGGTAATCCATACGCGGACTCGGCTTTCCGAGCACGATCGTGCGCGCCATGGGGATGTGGTAGCGCCGAAACACTCCGGCCAGTTCGACGACGGTGGTCTCGCCGCGCACGAAGGGTTGATGCGACCAGGTCAGATGTGGGGTGTCGGCTCCGGCACCGGTGGGCAGCATCGGGACGATGGCCGGATGGTCGCCGCCGAACTCCTCGGTGCCGCGTACCTGTGCGTTCATGATGGCCGCGGCCGCGTCGCACTGCCGTTCACCGACCGAGATCGATTGGTACGCAGCCGACATTGCCGATTCGCAGACTTTCGCGGCGCCGCGCATCAGGGCGATCTCCGCGGGCGATTTGACCACGCGCACCCAGTTGATGAGCTCGTAGGAGTCGGTGAAGCGATATTCGGGCAGTGACTTCACGAGTGCCTCGAAAGCCTTGGGACTGAAGTAGTACGAGTCCATCTCCAGCCCCACCTGGCCGTGCTCGAAGTTGTTCACCAGTCCCAGTTCGCGCAGTTTCGCGGCTACCCAGACGAACGGGTGCGTGTCCTTGCGCTGCACGAACGTTTCGGGGTAGCCGAATGTTCGATCCTGCGGAAGCCACGAGGTGCGGAACGCGCCGTTGGCGTCCATCTCGCGGGCGAAGAAATACATCTCTCCCTCGAGGGGCACGTACAGCATCTGCGGGGTGTAGAACGAGAGCGCGTTGTATCCGAGCAGGTAGTAGAGGTTCGCTGGATCGGTGACGATGAGCGCGGTGAGGTTCTGCGCTGCCATCCGCTCGCGGACGGCAGCGAGCCGGAAGGCGTACTCCTCGTCGGTGAACGTGATCGGCGTGCTGTTCGGAACATCGGGGTACCGAGCGAGGCCGGGAGCGGCCCGTCCTGTGGTCTCGTCGGGTCCGAGTGCGGTGACGTAGGCGGCGTCGGGTGAGTCGTTCACGGGCACCCCCTTCAATGAGGTCGGTTTAGTAGATTGTTGACAATCAGGCTAGGCGCTGTCGTGAGAGGTTCGCAAGACTTCGGATGTAAATGCTGTGTTGCCGGACCGGCGACTATCCAGGAGTGGCCAGTGCCGAGTGTTCGGCCTGCTCTTCGACCATGGCACGGGTCAGGTCGTGGATGGCGGTGTCCATGTGCTCGTGCACGCCCTTTTCCAGTGCGTCCCAATCCGATCCGAGCAACAGGTCGACGATCAGCTGGTGTTCCTCCACCAACGCCTCCGGCCGGTAGTACGCAGTTTCGAGGTTGGCCATGCAGATACGTGCCTCCGCCGCGAGCGTGGCGTACATGCGCGACATTCGGCTGTTGCGCGTCGCCGCGACCAGTGCGGTGTGAAACGCCAGATCCCGTTCGGCAAGACCTCGCCAATCCGCCCGATCGATGAACGGCTGCATCTGCATCACGATGGCCGAGAGCTCGTCGGCAGCCGACACCAGGCGCGCACGGTCCCCGTGCACCAGAGTCCACGCGGCACCGACCTCGATGGCCGCGCGGGATTCGTAGATCTCGGTGACATCCTCACTGCTCAGCTCGACGACGAACACGCCGCGATTTCGGTAGCTGACGAGCAGCCCCTCCTGATTGAGGCGCTGCAGCGCCTCCCGCACCGGTCCCCGCGAGATCTCGAGTTCCGCGGCGACGTTGGCCTCGTTGATCTGCTCCCCGGGGGCGTAGGACCCGTCGATGATGCGGTCGCGAATCTGGTCGGCAATGACCATCGACGTGTTGCGTGCGTCGATGGGCGTCAATCGTCTCGAACTGGGCATGATCGAAAACCTCTCTCAGCCTCGGGGAATGGCGAAGTATTTGTACTCCAGAAACTCGTCTATTCCGACTTTTCCGCCCTCACGGCCGAGTCCGGACTGTTTGACGCCACCGAACGGCGCAGCCGGATTGGACACCAGACCCGTGTTGAGGCCGACCATTCCCACCTCGAGGCGCTCCCCAATCCGCAGAGCCCGGTCGATGTCCTGGGTGAAGACATATCCGACGAGTCCCCATTCGGTGTCGTTCGCGAGGGCGATCACCTCGTCCTCGGTGTCGAACGGGACGATTGCGGCCACCGGTCCGAAGATTTCCTGGGACATCAGATCCGACGCCGCATCGACATCGGTGAGGACCGTCGGCGGGTAGAAGTAGCCGGGTCCGTTCGGAGCCGCTCCCCCGACGATCGCACGTGCGCCACGCCCGAGGGCGTCGTCGACGAGTGTCTGCACCTTGGCGCGGCCCGCCTCGTCGATCAGCGGACCCACCTCGGTTCCGTGCGCACTACCGGCCCCCACCGACAGCGCACCCATGCGCTCGGCGAGCTTGTCCGCGAACTGCGCTGTGACACTGCGATGTACGAAGAACCGGTTGGCGGCGGTGCACGCCTCACCCATGTTGCGCATCTTGGCGACCATCGCACCGTCCACGGCGCGGGCGAGGTCGGCGTCGTCCATGACGATGAAGGGTGCGTTGCCGCCGAGCTCCATCGAGGTGCGCATCACCGTCGACGCAGCTTGCTCGAGCAGAATCTTGCCCACCGCAGTCGATCCGGTGAAGCTGATCTTGCGGGCCGCACCGCTGCTCATCCACGAGCCCACGACACCCGACGCGTCGGTGGTGGTCACGACGTTGACCACTCCCGCCGGAACACCCGCGTCGTGCAGAATTTCCGCCAGGGCCAATGCGGTCAGCGGCGTCTGCTCGGCCGGCTTGAACACCACGGTGCATCCCGCGGCCAACGCCGGTCCGATCTTCCGAGTTCCCATGGCCAACGGGAAGTTCCACGGAGTGACGAGAATGCACGGCCCCACCGGTGCCCGGGTGACCACGATGCGGTTCTTGCCGTCTCCGGTAAGGGTGTGATCGCCCGAGATGCGCACCGCTTCCTCGGAGAACCAGCGGAAGAACTCGGCACCGTACGCCACCTCACCACGAGCGTCGGCCAGTGGCTTGCCCATTTCCGCGGTGATGATCTCAGCGAGCTCCTCCTGCCGCGCCATGATCAATTCGTATGCTCTGCGCAGGATTTCGCTGCGTGCCCGCGGCGCAGTCGCGGCCCAGTCGGCGGCGGCATCGACCGCTGCGGCCATGGCGTTCTCGGCATCGACGATGCCGCCGTCGGCGACCCTGGCGATGACCTCGCCGCTGGCAGGATCGACGACATCGAAGCGGGCATCGGATGCAGCGGCGGTCCACGCGCCTCCGACGAACAGTTCGGTCGGAGCAGTGATCTCCGGACGCGTGAGGCTGGTAGAGCTGGCGGTCATGGCCGCGGTCCTTTCGTCGAACGTGGATCGAGTATCTGCGCCAGGTGTACGGACGCATCGCTGGTCAGGTCACCGGTGAGTTGACGCACCTGCATGTGGCAGGAGAATCCGTCGGTCAGAATCGGGGTATCGGGCTCGGCGGCGCGAACCGCCGGGGCGAGGGCCTGCTCGGCCACGGCCATGCTGAGCTCGTAGTGCCGAGACTCGAAGCCGAAGTTTCCTGCGACCCCGCAGCATCCGGTGGCCTCGCGCACCGCCTCGATACCGACGGCGGCCAACGCCGTGCGCTGGGTGGCGTTGCCGAACACCGCGTATTCGTGGCAATGGGTCTGCACCGTCACCGATTCGGGAACCTCGGCCGAGGGCACCCACCCGGCAGCGGCCTGGTCGATCACCGCGCCGGCGAAACTCTGCACCCGCGCCGCGACCCGTCTCGCGGCCGCGGTGGGAACCAGCTCCGGCATGTCCTTGCGGAACGCCGCGGCGCAGCTCGGTTCGGTGACGACGATGGGTCGGTCGGTGCCGTCGTCCAGTGCAGCAACGGCTTTCGTGAGGTGCTTGCGGGCGGCCTTCAGCTGGCCAGTCGAAATCCAGGTCAGGCCACAGCACACGTCGGTCCGGCATTCGGTGCTGCGGCCGGAATCCTCGAGCACGCGCTGCGCTGCGCCCGCGACCTCGGGCCGAAAACCCCGGGTGAACGTGTCGACCACCAACACCACGTCGGCGGCGCGGCCTCCACCGATCCGTATCTCGTCAGCAAGTTCCTTCGCCGACGCGAAGCGCGGCAGCGGCCGCTCGGTGGTGAGCCCACCGAGTCGAGCGGCCAGCGCCGCGATGCGCGGGGTGAGCAGACGGTTGAGCAGCGGTGCCGTTCGCTGTGTCACCTTCAGCCAGCGAGGCAACCAGCCCAGCGAATAGTGCGAGAGCGGCCGCAGTCGCCCCGCATAGTGATGATCGAGGAACTCGGACTTGTACGTCGCCATGTCCACGCCGACCGGACAATCCGACGAACAGGCCTTGCAGGACAGACACAGGTCGAGCGATTCGGCTACGTCCTTCGATGCCCATCCGTCGGCTACGGTCGGCGAACTGCGCACCATCTCCTGCAGCACTCGGGCCCGGCCGCGCGTCGAATCCTTCTCGTCGCCGGTCGCCCGGAAACTGGGGCACATGACGCCGCCCGACGTCGTACGACACTTGCCGACACCGACACACGACTGAGTGGCGTGGACGAACGGATCCAGATCTGCCCGCGTTCCGATCTGGTGCAGATCGAAGGTCGTCTTCCATTCCCGCTGCGGGATGCCCTGCAGCATGAGGTTGTCCATCATCGGTTCCGGATCGGTGATCGAACCCGGGTTGAGAATCCCGCGGGGATCCCAGATGCGCTTGAACCGCGCGAAGGCGTCGAGCATGCGCGGTGAGTACATCACCGGGAGCAGTTCCGACCGGGCCCTGCCGTCACCGTGCTCGCCCGACAGGCTGCCCCCGTGCTTGACCACCACCCGCGCGGCGGCGCGCAGGAAGTCGTACATCACCCGTCGTCCGGCGTCGGTGCGCTGATCGAACGTGATGCGCACGTGCATGCAGCCCGCACCGAAGTGTCCGTACATCACGCCGGTCAGATCGTGTTCGGCCAGAAGCGAATTCAGGTCGGCGAGGTAGGCGGACAGGTTCTCGGGTGCGACGGCGGCGTCCTCCCAGCCACCCCAGGACTCGACTCCGCTGGCGAGTCGAGTCGCCAGACCTGCGCCGTCCTCACGTACTCGCCACAGCGCTGTTCGATCGGCCGGGTCGGTGACGATGCGGCCTTCCTTCACGCGGCCGAGACGACCGAGCGCCTCGAGCAGACGGGCCGCTTTGTCCTCGACCTCGGCCGCATCGGACCCGTCGAGGTCGACGTAGAGCCACGCGTTTCCCGCAGGCAGACCGCGGATGGAATCCGGTCCGCGCCGATACTCCATCGTCTGGGCGATGTTGTCGTCGATGCCCTCCACCGCGGCAGGCGAGAACTCGAGAATGGCCGTCACGTCGGCGGCAGCAGCCACCACGTTCTCGTATCCGAGGCAGAGCAACAACGCCGCCGGAGGCACGGGAACGACGGCGACGGTGACCGAAACGATCACCGCGCACGTGCCCTCGCTCCCGACGAGTGCACGAGCAACGTCGAATCCGTTCTCGGGCAGTAGATGCGAGAGGTGAAATCCGGACACCTGTCGCGGTATGCGGCCCAACTCGACTCTGAAGAGCGCGAGGTTGTCGGCCGCGAGCGACTGCAACTCGCGCGAGATACGTTCGGCTGCATCGATTGCCGCCGCATCCTCCGAACGCACTGCCTCCACACCGCTACGGGTCACCCGAAGTAGGTGCCCGGCGGCGGTGACCACGTCCATGGCCACCGTGTGGTCGGCTGTTCGTCCGTAGCGCACCGAGTGATTGCCGCACGCGTCGTTGCCGACTGCCCCGCCCACCGTCGCGCGTGTCTTGCTGGACGGGTCGGGTGCGAAGGTGAACGTCCCCGAGGTGCGCGCCACCAGTTCACGCTGCAACTCCGAGATCACGATTCCCGGCTCCACCACCGCGGTCCGCGCGTCGGTGTCCACCGAGATCACGCGATTCATGTGGCGGGAGAAGTCGATCACGATTCCGCGGCCGATCGCGTTGCCAGCCATGGACGTTCCGCCGCCGCGGCCGATCACTGCGACACCCGCGGCCCCGCACAGCATCATCACGGAGGCAACCTCGTCGGCGCTACGGGGGAAGACCACAGCCGCAGGCGGAATTCGGTAGTTCGAGGCGTCGTAGGAGTACTCGGCGAGCCGTCGAGACGAATCGTCGATCTCGATACCCATCTCCAGCACTCGCTGCACGAGTGCCGGCACCGGGGACCGCACCGGAGCAGATGTCACAGTACGTTCTTCAGCGTGCGCGACAACGCGTCCAGGCCCTGCCGCATCTCGTCGTCGCTCACGATCAGCGCCGGGATGATCCGGACCACGTTGCCGAGCGCGCCGCAGGTCAGCAGCAACAACCCCTCGTCGATCGCACCCTGCTGCACGCGCAGGGCGGCCGCAGCATCGGGATTGCCTGCGCTGTCGACGAATTCGAGTGCCTGCATCAGGCCGAGTCCACGTGCATCACCGATGGCGGAGTGCTCGGACTTCAGTGCCAGCAGGCCGTCGAGCAGAACTCGGCCCTGCGCGGCAGCGTTGTCGACCAGACCTTCCTCACGCACGACGTCGAGCGTGGCGACACCCGCGGCAGCGGCGACGGCATTGCCGCCGTACGTGCCGCCCTGCGACCCGGGCCACGCCTTGCCCATCAACTCCGTCGACGCCGCGATGGCCGAGATCGGGAATCCACTGGCCAGACCTTTCGCGGTGATGACGATGTCGGGCGTGATGGTCGAATGTTGGTGGCCCCAGAACTTTCCGGTGCGCCCGACTCCTGCTTGGACCTCGTCGACGATGAGGACGATCCCGTGGGTGTCCGCCCGTTCGCGAAGTCCCTCGAGAAACTCGGGAGGCGTGGGCAGGTAACCGCCGTCACCGAGTACCGGTTCGATGATGAACGCAGCGGTGTCTGCGGGGCTGGACATCGTCATCAGCAGGTAGTCGAGTTCCTTGAGCGCAAAGGCGACCGCGGTGTCCATGTCCCAGCCGTACCGGAAGGCGTAGGGGAACGGTGCTATGTGCACTCCGCCCATGATCGGTGAGAATCCGGAACGGAACTTGGTGCCCGCGGTGGTCAACGACGCGGCCGCTACCGTGCGTCCGTGGAACCCCCCGTGAAAGGCGATGATGTTGGGCCGTCCGGTTGCCATGCGCGCCAACCGAATCGATGCCTCGACGGCCTCGGACCCGGAGTTCGCGTAGAACACGCTGTCCAGCCCCGCGGGCAACACCTCGCCGAGCTTGTCGGTCAGCGCCAGAAGCGGCTGATGCATGACGGTCGTGTACTGCGCGTGGATGATCTTGCCCACCTGCTCGCGCGCGGCCTCGACCACGCGGGGATGGCAGTGCCCGGTACTGGTGACGCCGATACCGGTGGTGAAGTCGAGGTACTTGCGCCCGTCCGTGCCGATGATCCAGCTGCCCTTTCCGTGATCGACGACGATCGGGGTCGCCTGCTTGAGTGCCGGGCTGAGGTGGGTGCGAGTCGACGCTGTCATGCGTGCCATCGTCACTCACCGAATTCAGATTGTCAACAATCTGCAATTGGCAGTTCGGGGTCAGGGCCGACTACCGGAGCGATACAGTTCGTCGGTGTCCGCTTCGAACCCCCGCATCGTCGTTCTCGGCAGCATCAACATGGATCTGATCACCCGGACCCCCTCCCTGCCCGACCCCGGCGAAACAGTGCTGGGCACATCGTTCACCACCTCACCGGGCGGCAAAGGCTCCAACCAGGCCATCGCCGCCGCCAAGGCCGGCGTTCCGGTGTCGTTCATCGGAGCGGTCGGAGACGACGAATTCGGTGAGACACTGCGCCGAACACTGTCCAGCGCGGGCGTGGACGACCGAGCGCTGCGTACGGCACCGGGTTCGAGCGGAATTGCCGCCATTTCCGTCGATGATCACGCCGAGAACAGCATCGTCGTCGTCCCCGGGGCGAACGAACACGTTCGGGACCTCACCGACAACGACCTCGCCGTCATCTCCGACGCCGCTATCCTGTTGTGTCAGTTGGAAATTCCGCTCGATACCGTGGTGACTGCATTCGAGTACGCCCGCTCTCGCGGCGTGGTGACGATACTGAACCCGTCACCGGTTCAGGATCTGCCCGACGCCCTGGTGGCGGCCACCGACGTGCTCGTGGTCAACGAAGCCGAGGAAGCCCGTCTCGGAAACCGAGTGAACGAAGTGGCGCACGTGATCACCACACTCGGTGCCAGAGGCGCTCGATACCGCGGCTCGGAATCGTTCGAGGTCGCCGCTCCGCGCGTCGACGCCGTCGATACCACCGGGGCCGGGGACGCATTTGCCGGAGCACTGGCCGCGTCCTGGTTCGACGGCCCACGTAAGGCCGTCCAATGGGCCTGCGCTGCGGGATCTTTCGCCGCGACTAGACCGGGTGCGAGTACGTCCTCCGGTACTCGCGAGGACATCGACGCACTCCGAGATACGGCCGCAGGATGAATGCCCCCGACCTCGAGGAGCTCCAACTTCTACGTCGCGCGCGAGACCGGATGGATCGCGAATTCGCCGAGCCACTCGACGTCCCCACGCTGGCCCGCACGGCACTGATGTCCACCGCGCACTTCGGTCGCCGCTTCCGCGAGGCCTACGGCGAGACGCCCTACGCACATCTGATGACTCGACGGATCGAACGCGCCAAGGCCTTGCTGCGCCGCGGCGATGTGACCGTGACCGAGGCGTGCTTCGCGGTGGGCTGTACCAGTCTCGGATCGTTCAGTTCGCGGTTCACCGAGATCGTCGGCGAGACGCCGAGCGCATACCGCGCCCGCGACCACCGCGACAGCCGGGCGGTGCCGACGTGCACGGCCATGATTCTGGGTCGGCCGATGCGCGGCACCGTGGCTGCCACCAAATCGAGCAGAATCGAAGAAGCATCGAGGGTCGGGGCGTCCTAGCATTTCCCCATGTCACTTTCACTGAGCCACGTACACGTCTACACCGACGACCCCGATGCCTCGTTGGCGTTCTATCGCGACGCTCTGGGACTCGAGGTCAAGAGCGAGGTCGCCAACGACGGCTACCGCTGGATCACTCTGTCCACCGACGACCAACCCGAGATCGAGATCGTACTGTCGCAGCCCCACGCGGGCCGGTCGCAGGAACTCGGCGATCAGATCGCGGCCCTGCTCGCCAAGGGCGAGCTTCCGGGCCTGCTGTTTCGTGCCGACGACCTCGACGCGGCCTTCGAGAGAATTCGCGCGGCGGGCACCGCCGAGATTCTGCAGGAGCCGACGAGTCAGCCGTGGGGTGCGCGCGACGCGGCATTCCGTGACCCCGCCGGCAACATGGTGCGCGTCAGCCAGGCATGAATTCGTCCTCGCGTCGACCGTCCTACATCGACGACGCGAGCGCCAGGCCGCCTGCGCACGCGAGCACGGACGCGAGCACGGTGACTGTAACGTTGACGGCGGCATCGCGTCGACGCCCCTGCTGTAGCAACCGCACCGTCTCGACACTCGCCGTGCTGAACGTGGTGTACCCGCCGCAGAACCCGGTACCGATGACGGCTTGAACGTCGGTGGAGCCGGCTCGGAACATCACCCATCCGGCCAGCACACCCAGCAGAAACGATCCGGACACGTTGATGCCGACCGTCGCCCAGGGAAAGCTCGTCCGCGCCGCGAGAGAAGACTTCACTTCAGCGTCGACGACGAAGCGAAAGACTGCCCCCAACCCGCCGGCCGCCGCGATCCACAGCGCGATCATCGAATCACCCTGCCTGCCAACACGATTCCAGCCCAGGCTGCAAGTATTCCGAGAATCACGCTGACCACTGCGTACGCCAATGCCAGCCCGGTGAACCCACCTCGAATCCCGTCCACCGTCTCGAGGGCGAAGGTGCTGTACGTGGTGAACGCACCGCAGAAACCGGTACCGAGCAGCAGCCGTAACCTGCGCCGAACTCCTGCGTCGGGCCCGCCGCGAACCAGCGACTCGAGCAGAAGTCCGAGCACGAACGCACCGGCGATGTTGATCCCGAAGGTGGCCGTCGGCCATTGCGACGCCGAATGCGGAAGCTGCTCCTCGATCACGTAGCGGACAGCCGTGCCCGCCGCACCGCCGACGAACACCACGGCCAGTGCCCAGAGGTGACGGTGAACGGGGCCCTGGTCGGCCGGCATCGAATCGGAATCGGGATCGATCACCGCTGGTCCTCTCGGGCTGCACGGTCCGACCGTTTCCGACCGGCCCGCGTTGGATGTCGGTTGCTTGCTGCACGATGGAGCCTATGACAACGACCACGGAGCCCACGACCGGGAACTTGCGCGCGAGCGCAGAAGAGTTGTTGCGCGAACTCGCCGGCCCGGCTGCGGTGCTGCGGGAAGACCAGTGGACGGCCATCGAGGCCCTCGTCGTGCACCGGCGGCGGGCGCTGGTGGTGCAGCGGACCGGTTGGGGCAAGTCGGCGGTCTACTTCATCGCGGCGAAACTGCTTCGCGCACAGGGCCTCGGTCCGACGGTGATCGTCTCTCCACTGTTGGCGTTGATGCGCAACCAGGTTGCCTCCGCCGAGCGGGCGGGCGTCCGTGCTGCCACCATCAACTCCGGCAACATGACCGAGTGGGACGACATCCATCAGCAGGTCGCCTCGGGCGAGCTCGACGTGCTGCTGGTCAGTCCGGAGCGATTGAACAATCCGGATTTCCGCGATCAGGTGCTGCCGTCCCTGGCAGGTGATGCGGGCCTGGTCGTGGTCGACGAAGCACATTGCGTCTCCGACTGGGGCCACGATTTCCGGCCCGACTATCGACGTATCAGAACCCTGATCGCCGAGTTGCGCGACGGTATCCCCGTGCTCGCGACCACAGCGACGGCGAACGACCGCGTGGTGGACGACGTAGCGGCACAGCTGGGTGTCGGCGGCGGCGACACGCTCGTACTGCGCGGCGGACTCGCACGCGACTCTCTGCGCATGGCTGTGGTGAAGATCGCCAACGCCACCGAACGGGCGGCGTGGCTCGCCGATCACCTGAAAACCCTGCCGGGTTCGGGAATCATCTACACGCTGACGGTCTCGGCCGCGAAGGACCTCGCAGCGCTGCTCACCGATCAGGGCCACGTGGTGGCGTCCTACACCGGTCAGACGGATCCGACCGAGCGCGAATCGCTCGAAGGTGACCTGCTGGCCAACCGAGTCAAGGCCCTCGTCGCCACCTCCGCATTGGGGATGGGCTTCGACAAGCCCGATCTCGGCTTCGTCGTGCACATGGGGGCACCGTCGTCTCCGATCTCGTATTACCAGCAGGTAGGCCGAGCCGGTCGCGCCACCGAGCGCGCCGATGTGGTGCTGCTGCCCGGTCACGAGGATCGCCAGATCTGGAGCTACTTCGCCTCCGTCGCATTCCCCCGCGAGCATCTGGTGCGGCAGGTCATCGATGCCCTGAACACCGACAAGGCCCAGTCGACGCAGGCGCTGGAGCCCTTGGTCGAGCTCAATCGCAGCAGGCTGGAGATGGTGCTGAAGGTTCTCGACGTCGACGGCGCGGTCAGACGCGTTCGTGGCGGTTGGATGGCCACCGGGGAGCAGTGGACGTACGACGCGGGACGTTACGAGCGTCTCGAACAGGCCAGGGACCGCGAACAGCAGGCCATGATCGACTACCAGGGCACCGACGGCTGCCGGATGGAGTTCCTGCGGAGGCAACTCGACGACCCGGATCTGGGCGCACCCGGTAGCGAGTCCGACAGGTGCGGACGGTGCGACAACTGCACCGGTGAGCACTTGTCGGCGTCGGTGGATGCGGCTGCGGTCGACTCGGCACGGGCACGATTGGACCGGCCGGGCATCGACCTGCAGCCGAGAAAGCAGTGGCCCAGCGGCATGAAGAAGCTGGGTGTCTCGCTCTCGGGCAAGATCGCCGACCCACACGAACCCGGGCGCGTGCTGGGTCGACTCACCGACCTCGGCTGGGGCAGCCGGCTGCGTGCCCTGCTCGATGCACCCGATGCTCCGGCCACCGACGCATTGGAGAAGGCGTGCATCACCGTGCTCGCCAACTGGGACTGGAAGCAGCGCCCGACTGCCGTTCTGGCTCTCGACTCCCCCACCCATCCGGTGCTGGTGCGATCGATCGCCGAGCGATTGGCCGCCGTCGGAAAATTGGACGATCTCGGTGTCATGCAGGTCAGGGCTGGTCATCCGCCGGTCTCGGCGGCCAATTCGGCGTTCAGGGTCGCCGGGCTGGTGGACTCGTGGGACGTTCCGGACGTATCGTCCGTGACAGGGCCGATTCTGTTGATCGACCTGCTGACCGACACCGGGTGGACGTTCACCTGCGCCACGTCGGCTCTGCGAACTGCGGGTGCCGAAGCGGTGCTTCCGTTCGCTTTGGCGACACCGAAGTAGCGGTCCGTCGGAAGCGGGTGGTTTGAATTCCGTCGTTGCGGGTACAGCCAGCCGGGCGCCGATGAAGTGACCAGCATCACATTGACGGGTTAACCTGGGGAAGCATGTCCGATTCCGGGGTCGATTTCCCGGCGCACTCGATATGCCTCGGCGACCTTGTTACGTTTGTATTTCCCATGAAGCCCGCATTGCTGAGAGGTACCCCGCTCACTGCGCCGGACGCAGTGAAGTTTCGTAAGCCACAGATCTCCGACGGAGTCCGGCTCTGGGAGATCGCAAGAGATTCGCGAGTTCTGGATCTCAATTCCAGCTACTCGTACGTGTTGTGGTGCCGTGATTTCGCGGCCACCACCGTCGTATCCGACATCGACGGCCGCGCAGTCGGTTTCGTCACCGGATACATCCGCCAGGACGCCCCGCGCACACTGTTCGTGTGGCAGGTCGCCGTGGATGCGGATCAGCGTGGCAAGGGACTTGCCGGTCGCATGCTGATGGAGCTGCTCGACCGCCTCGAGCCACAGGGCATCACGCATCTGGAAACGACGATCAGCCCGGACAACGAAGCGTCGATCGCAACCTTCACGAGCCTCGCACGCAAGCGAGGCACCGATATCGTCAGGTCGGATTTGTTCGCGCCCAACGATTTCCCTGATAGCCACGAAGCCGAGGAGCTCTACACAGTAGGCCCCGACGCGTCGCGGATTTACGAAAGGAACAAGCAGAACATGACCGAAAAGAACACCGTGACAACAGAGAAGCCCGATGTATTCGAGACCGTCGAGTCCGGCGTGCGTAGCTACAGCCGCCAGTGGCCCGCCGTGTTCACCACCGCGAAGAACTCGGTCATCACCGACGAGAACGGCAACGACTACCTCGACTTCTTCGGTGGCGCAGGCGCTCTCAACTACGGCCACAACAACGACTTGATCAAGAGCGCTTTGGTCGACTACATCACCAGCGATGGCATCACGCACGGACTCGACATGTCCACCGTCGCCAAGCGGGAGTTCCTCGAGTCGTTCAAGAAGAACATCCTCGATCCCCGCGGCCTGGACTACAAGGTTCAGTTCCCCGGGCCGACGGGCACCAACACCGTCGAGGCCGCACTCAAGCTCGCTCGCAAGGTCACCGGCCGCGAGGCGATCATCAACTTCACCAACGCATTCCACGGCATGACCCTCGGCGCGCTGTCGGTCACCGGCAACTCGATGAAGCGAGCGGGAGCCGGAATTCCGTTGGTGCACACCACTCCGATGCCGTACGACAACTACTTCGGCGGCGTCACCGAGGACTTCCAGTGGTTCGAGCGCGTGCTCGACGATTCCGGCAGCGGATTCAACCGCCCGGCCGCAGTGATCGTGGAGACCATCCAGGGTGAGGGCGGCATCAACGTCGCGCGCCCCGAGTGGCTGCGCGCCCTGGCCGAGCTGTGCTCGCGCCGTGAGATCCTGCTGATCGTCGACGACGTGCAGATGGGCTGCGGACGCACCGGCCAGTTCTTCTCGTTCGAGGAAGCAGGCATCACCCCGGACATCGTCACGCTGTCCAAGTCCATCGGTGGCTACGGCATGCCGCTGGCGCTGACTCTCTTCAAGCCCGAGCTGGACGTGTGGTCGCCGGGCGAGCACAACGGCACCTTCCGCGGCTTCAATCCCTCGTTCGTCACGGCGAAGGCCGCCATCGACCACTACTGGTCCGATGACAAGTTCGAGAAGGAAACCCTGGTCAAGGGCGAGCACATCCAGGACCGGTTCATGAAGCTGTGCGCCAAGTTCGACGGCATCTCCACCCGCGGCCGCGGCATGGTTCAGGCCCTGGTGTTCGACGACGCAGAACTCGCAGGCAAGGTGTCTCAGCTGTGCTACGACGAGCGTCTGCTCGTCGAGACCGCCGGCCCCAAGGACGAGGTCGTCAAGCTGCTTCCCCCGCTGACCACGACGATCGACGAGCTCGATCGCGGCCTGGACATCATCGAAAGTGCCGTCGCGAAGGTCCTCTCCTAGAGACCCGTTCGCACGCACCGAAATCGAAGGAGGACATCGACATGATCGTTCGCACCACGCAGGAAATCACCGGTACCGACCGCGACATCTCGAGCGAAGACGGCAACTGGCGCAGCAAGAGAATCATCCTCGGCGGCGACAAGGTCGGATTCTCGTTCCACGAGACGACGATCCAGGCCGGTACGGTGAACAACTTCCACTACGCCAACCACGTCGAGGCCGTCTGGCTCATCGAGGGCGAGGGAACGCTCACGGACCGCGAGACCGGCGAGACCTACGAGCTCGGTGCGGGATCGATGTACCTGCTCAACGGACACGAGCGCCATACTGTCGAGCCGCGTACCCAGATGCGCATGCTCTGCGTGTTCAATCCTCCCGTCGTCGGCAACGAGACGCACGACGAGAACGGTGTGTACCCCCTCGTCGAGGTACCCGCGTAACACCGGCACGTCCTCACGGCCCGCACCGACGCTATCCAGGTCGGTGCGGGCCGTTGGCGTATCCACGGTGCCCATCCGGCGAGGGATCGCTATCCTGGACGAAGTGAATGCAACCCCTGTGTCCGCGGCACCGTACGAGCAGCTGACTTCCCTGCTCGACGGGAAGACCGTCACCGTCGTCAGCGGCGCGGGCATGTCCACCGACTCCGGGATTCCCGATTACCGCGGTCCGCAGTCACCGCCTCGAAACCCGATGACGTTCCAGCAGTTCATCGGTGACGCCGAATTCCGCCGGCACTACTGGGCCCGCAACCATGTCGGGTGGCGACACATGGACGCCGCCGTGCCCAACGACGGCCACCGAGCGCTCGCCCGACTCGAACGGGCAGGCGTCGTCACCGGGATCATCACCCAGAACGTCGACATGTTGCACACCAAGGCGGGCAGCCGACGCGTCATCGACCTGCACGGCGTCTACGCCCGAGTTCGCTGCCTGAACTGCGAGCGGTTGATCTCGCGCTTCGAGTTGGCCCGCCGACTCGATCGTGCCAATCCCGGTTTCCTCGAGTCCGTTGCGCCAGCGGACGGCGTCGAGATCGCCCCCGATGCCGACGCCATCATTTCCTCGACCGCACACTTCCGCATGGTCGACTGCGAATCATGTTCGGGCATACTCAAACCCGACATCGTCTACTTCGGTGAGAGCGTACCGAAACCGCGCGTGGCCGAGGCATACGATCTCGTCGACCGAAGCGACGCGCTGCTGGTGCTCGGATCCTCGCTGACCGTGATGTCGGGCCTGCGGTTCGTCAGACACGCGTCCAAGACGTCGAAGCCCATCGTCATCGTCAACCGCGGCACCACTCGGGGCGACGAATTCGCTTCTCTCACACTGCACGCCGGGTGTTCCGAGGTAGCGACCGCGTTGGCCGACGACGTCGATCAGGCAGGAACCAGATCGTCGGCATGAACCACCGGGCGCTGAAGCTCTGCGGCCAACTCCCCTGTCGACCTCCCGAGCATCCCGGCGAGTTCCCCCGAGTCGTACGCGACGACCCCGCGAGCCACCAGTACACCCGCGTGGTCGACCAACGAGACCACGTCTCCGCCGTGGAAAGCTCCCGTCACCGACGTGATACCAGCGGACAACAACGATCGTCGCCGCTCCACCACGGCACGCACGGCCCCGGCGTCGAGGTGCAGTTCTCCCGCAGCATCGGCAGCGTGACGGACCCAGAACTTGCGCGCCGACAATCGCGTCGGCCGGGCAGCGAAAGCGGTACCCACCGCGGACGTCGTCAGCGCATGGGCAGCATCGGATGCCGCGGCCAGTAGCACCGGAACGCCGGCGTCGGCCGCGAGACGCGCAGCGGACAGCTTGGAGGCCATTCCGCCGGTGCCGAGCGCTCCCCCCGAACCGGCGACGACACCGTCGAGATCCTCGGGGCTGGTCACTTCCGGGATCAGTGTCGCTCTGCCCTTGCGGGGATCACCGTCGTACAACCCGTCCACGTCCGAGAGCAGGAACAGTGCGTCCGCACCGACGAGGTGGGCGACCAGAGCAGCCAGGCGATCGTTGTCACCGAACCGGATCTCTGCGGTGGCGACCGTGTCGTTCTCGTTGACGATGGCCACGGCACCGAGTGAGCGCAACCGATCCAGGGTGCGCTGAGCGTTGCGGTGGTTGGTTCGCCGCGCGATGTCCTCGGCGGTCAGCAGAACCTGTCCGACCGTGCGCCCGTACCGGTGGAACGACGAGCTCCACGCATGAACCAGAGCGAGTTGACCGACGCTCGCAGCAGCCTGCTTGGTGGCCAGGTCCCGTGGACGCTTGGTCAGGCCCAACGGTGCCATCCCTGCGCCGATCGCACCGGAGGACACGACCACCACATCGGTACCGCTGCGCATCCGAGACTCGATGGCGTCGGCGAGCAGATCGAGTCGAGTCAGATCCAGACCGGTGTCGAGGCTGGTGAGCGCCGAGGAACCGATCTTGACCACGATGCGCTTGGCATCGGCGATCGTGCGACGGGTATCGGTGAGAGCCTCTGCGAGCGAATCGGATTCACGCACCGCCGCCACGTCTACTCCTGTTCGGTATCGAGCCCGCGACGTACCTGGCGGGCATGCTTGCGTTCGGATGCGCCGATGCGCTCGACCTGATCGAGACGGGCATCGGTGCCACGGCCTGTCATCGTGATCTCGACACCGGCCGGAGTCTGCGGCTCCCAGTCGAACGACACGTCGCCGATGGTGACCGAAGCACCGGGCTGAGCGCCGGCCTTGATGAGTGCGTCCTCGACTCCGAGCCGCGCGAGGCGGTCGGCGAGGTAGCCGACGGCCTCGTCGTTGGTGAACTGCGTCTGACGCACCCAACGCTCGGGTCGGGTACCGCGAACGATGAAGCCGTCCGGGATGTCCGGATCCTTGACGACCTTGAAGCTGTCGTCGTTCCGAGCGACCGGGCGCAGCACCTGACGCCGCGGCTCGGGAGCCGGATGCGCGGTGCGGTACTCCTCGACGAGCTTGGCCAATGCGAACGTCAGCGGCTTGAGACCGGCACGCGTCACCGCGGAAATGGTGTACACGGGCCAGCCACGGGACTCGAACTCGGCGGTGACCATCTCGGCCAGCTCGGCACCCTCTGGAATGTCGGCCTTGTTCAACACCACGATGCGGGGCCGATCGGCCAGATCGCCGAGGCTGGCGTCCCCGGACAGCGCCGGCTTGTATGCGGCCAACTCGGCTTCGAGGGCGTCGACGTCGGAGATCGGGTCGCGGCCGGGATCCAGTGTGGCGCAGTCGACGACGTGCGCGAGAACGGCACACCGTTCGAGGTGACGCAGGAAGTCGAGACCGAGACCTCGGCCCTGACTCGCGCCGGGGATCAGCCCGGGAACGTCTGCGACGGTGAAGGTGGTGTCTCCGCTGGAGACCACGCCGAGGTTGGGCACCAATGTGGTGAAGGGGTAATCGGCGATCTTCGGCTTCGCTGCGGACAGCACCGAGACCAGCGACGACTTACCGGCCGACGGAAAACCGACGAGGCCCACGTCTGCGACGGACTTGAGTTCGAGGACGAGCTCGCGTTCGATGCCCTCTTCGCCGAGCAGCGCGAATCCGGGTGCGCGCCGAGCCTTCGAGGCCAGAGCTGCGTTGCCCAGGCCGCCGCGGCCGCCGGGTGCGGCGTCGAAACGTGTTCCCTCGCCGATCATGTCGGCGAGCACATTGCCCTTCTTGTCGAGCACGACGGTGCCGTCGGGAACCTTGAGAATCAGGTCCTCGCCGTTGGCACCCTCACGGTTGCCACCCATGCCCTGAGTTCCGTTGCCTGCCTTGGCATGGCTGGAGAAGTGGAAGTCGAGCAGAGTGTGGACGTTGCTGTCGACGACGAACACGACTCCGCCGCCCTGCCCTCCGTTACCGCCGTCCGGGCCGCCGAGAGGCTTGAACTTCTCGCGGTGAACCGAAGAGCAGCCGTTGCCACCTTTGCCGGCGCTGACGTGCAGCACCACGCGGTCGATGAATCGTGACATAGCTGTCTTCGATCCTTTCGTGAAAGAGAAAGCGGGAGAAAAAAGCGATAGGGGCGGACCGGTCTCATGACCCTGGTCCGCCCCTATCGGGAGCTGTGAACGTACGCCGTGGATGGTCGACACGAGCAGTTGCCCGGTCGCGTCGGCCATCGTGAGCGCCAGCGCTGCAGAAGGACTAGGCCTCTACAGCAACCGGAACGATGTTCACGGTCTTGCGACCGCGCTTGGCACCGAACTCGACTGCGCCGGGGGCGAGTGCGAACAGGGTGTCGTCGCCGCCACGGCCGACGTTGACGCCGGGGTGGAAGTGCGTGCCACGCTGACGAACCAGGATCTCGCCTGCGCCTACGGTCTGGCCGCCGAAACGCTTGACGCCGAGGCGCTGAGCATTCGAGTCGCGACCGTTACGGGAGCTTGATGCGCCCTTCTTGTGTGCCATGTTGCATACCCTCCTCGGGGTGAATCAGCTTGGGAGAACTCAGGTCCTGCCGGGGACCTGGTTACTTGATGCCGGTGACCTTGAGGACAGTGAGCTTCTGCCTGTGTCCCTGACGCTTGTGGTATCCGGTCTTGTTCTTGAACTTGTGGATGCGGATCTTCGGGCCCTTGGTGTGCTCGACGATCTCACCGGCGACCGAGATCTTCGCCAGCTTGTCTGCATCTGTGGTCAGGTCGGATCCGTCTACGACGAGGACCGGAGCAAGCGAGACAGCAGTGCCGGGCGCTCCCTCGATCTTCTCGACCTTGACGAGGTCACCAACAGCGACCTTGTACTGCTTTCCGCCGGTCTTGACGATCGCGTACGTTGCCATCGGAGGGCTACCCCTTGCTTCTTCGAACTTGCTCGCGTTGCACATGGCAACACGACTGGTCTGGTAAAACGTGTTTGCTTGCTCCCTATCGGCCGGCCACGGCGATGTTCACCTAGGCCCGCTCGAGAACCGTTGCTTCCTGCAAGGCCACTACGGCACAGCAGAACGGTGTCACCGGGAGCGACCTATCAAGGTTACGGCAGAGAGACGGCCAGGGTCAAACTGCCCCGCGATGCTAGGCATCGATGTCCACCGGAGGCCCTGCAGGCCGCGCTGCTGCGCGCCGTCTGCGAGGACGTGCCGCCGGCACCTCCACCGGCTCCACGGACTGTTCGGCCGCCGCCGTGAGCGGAGCCGCCACCTCGTCGGGTGCCGTCCCTGCCTGGTCGGAGGTCGTGGCGTCCGCGGAGTCGTCCGCGGCAGGAACGACGATCACCATGCCCGCGTCGGGCGCTGTGCCGGTCGGCGCGGCTGCTTTGCGCGCCACCCGCCGTCCGCGTCGAGCCCTCGGTGCCACCGGCTCGGCTGAAGGCCGGTCGGCCTCTGTCTCGGTGGCCGCATCGGCTGCCGTGACGTTCGTCTCCGCGTCGGCCGCCGCAGCAGCCGCAACCTCCACATCGTCGGCGGAGACCACGGTCACCTCGGCGTCGCCGCCGGGAGCTTCCGGGGCAGGTGTCTCGACATCGGCGGGGCTGACGTCGGCCACCACGTCGTCGTGGTGCGCCGCCATGGCCAGCGCCACCGGATGCGCCCGCTTGATCGACGGATCGACCACGGGGTGGTCCTGACCGTCTGCCGCACCGGCCCGATCGTTCGAGGAGGCCCGCTCGTTGCCGTCGGACCGATCGTTGCCGTCGGCCTTGTTGTCCTTGCCACGACGACGCCTGCTGCTCGTTCCCGAGTTGCCCGATTCCGAACGCGACGAGTTCGACCGACCGCCGTCGTTGTCCGGCTTGGCGTCGATGGGGAACGGGTGCACGACGATGCCACGACCCTGGCAGTGCTCACACGTGGTGGAGAACGCCTCGACGAGCCCCGTGCCGAGCTTCTTGCGGGTCATCTGCACCAGACCGAGCGAGGTCACCTCGGAGACCTGGTGGCGAGTCCGGTCGCGTCCGAGGGACTCGGTGAGTCGTCGGAGTACGAGATCGCGGTTGGACTCGAGCACCATGTCGATGAAGTCGACGACGATCATGCCGCCGATGTCTCGCAGCCGCATCTGGCGCACGACTTCCTCGGCGGCCTCGATGTTGTTGCGAGTGACCGTCTCTTCTAGATTGCCACCCGAGCCGGTGAACTTGCCGGTGTTGACGTCGACGACGGTCATCGCCTCGGTGCGATCGATCACCAGGGTGCCGCCGGACGGCAGCCAGACCTTGCGATCGAGGGCCTTGGCCAGCTGCTCGTCGATGCGGTGCGCGGCGAAGACGTCGACGGAACTGCCGTCGGCCTCGTATCGGTGCAGCCGCTCCATCATGTCCGGGGCCACGGTCTCGACGTAGTTCGACGTCGTCGTCCACGCCTTGTCGCCCTCGATGACGAGCTTGGAGAAGTCCTCGTTGAACAGGTCACGGATGACCTTGACGAGCATGTCGGGCTCTTCGTACAGCGTCTGTGGTTGCACGCCCTTGCCGGTTTCGGCGTTGGCCGAGCGTTCTTCGATGCTGGCCCACTGCGCCTGCAGGCGAGTCACGTCGCGTGCGAGCTCTTCTTCGCTGACGCCCTCCGCTGCGGTACGGATGATGACGCCGGCCTCGGGAGGCACGATGTCGCGGAGGATCTCCTTCAGACGCTTGCGCTCGGTGTCGGGCAGCTTGCGGCTGATGCCGGTGGAACTTCCACCGGGCACGTAGACGAGGAAACGACCCGCGAGCGACAGCTGCGTGGTCAGGCGAGCACCCTTGTGCCCCACCGGGTCCTTGCTGACCTGGACCAGAACCTGATCGCCTGGCTTGAGAGCCTGCTCGATCTTCCGTGAGTTTCCGCCCAAGCCCGCAGCGTCCCAGTTGACCTCGCCCGCGTACAGCACGCCGTTGCGGCCACGCCCGATGTCGATGAAGGCTGCTTCCATGCTGGGCAGCACGTTCTGTACGCGGCCCAGGTAGACGTTGCCGACCATGGACGCGGTGGCACTGCTGGTGACGAAGTGCTCGACGAGCACACCGTCTTCGAGCACGGCAACCTGAGTGGTCAGCGGGTGATCCGGAGTCGCTTTCTCACGCACGACCATGACGCGGTCGACGGATTCGCGGCGAGCCAGGAACTCGGACTCGGTGAGGATCGGCGGCCGACGACGACCGGCATCGCGCCCGTCGCGGCGGCGCTGACGCTTGGCCTCGAGACGCGTCGAGCCCGTGATTCCCTGGACCTCGTCCCGGGGTGCCCGACTCTTGTTGCGCGGCTCGCGCTCGTGCACGACGGTGTTGGGCGGATCGTCCTCGGACGAGGTGCCCTCGGCAGCGGCCTCTGCTCCGGTCTTGCGCCGGCGACGGCGTCGACGACGACGGCTGGAGCCGTCTCCGTCCGAACCGCCGTTGTCGGAGTCGTCGTAATTGTCCTGGGCACCCGAATCGGACTCGTCGTCGCCGTCCTCGGCCGAGGAGTCCGCGGTGCGCGTTTCGTCGGAGGAATCGGTCGAATCGGAGTTCTGCCGGTCCGAGGTGCGGCTGCGAGTGCGCGATCGACGCGAGCGTCGTCCCGAGTTCGACTGCTGCTCGTCACTCGACGAGGACTCGTCCGAGTCGGAATCGGTCGGTTCTGCGTCGGCCGAATCAGTGGTCTCCGAGTCGCCGTCGGAATCGTCGTCGGAATTGTCGTCGTTCGACTCGTCCGAAGACTGCTCGCCGCGACCACGGCCGCGTCCACGGCGGCCACGGCGGCGGCGTCGAGGCTGAGATTGATCGTCGTCCCCGTCACCGTCGGTCGATCCCTCGGCGGCGGTCGACTCGTCGGTCTCAGAAGAGGACCGGTCGGTCGAGACTGCAGACGTCTCGAGTGCAGCAGTCTCGGGTGCAGCGGTCTCCGGCGTCACCGCGGACTCACTGCCATCGGTGTCCGTGCTGCTGCCGGTGCTGGCGACCTCGTCCTTGGGCGCTGCCTTGCGGCTGCGGCGACGGCGCACCGGGGGCTCCGCCGGTGACTCCGCCGATTCCGTCGCTGGGGCGTCCACGGCTGCGGGCTGCAGAAACAGCGGGGTGGTGAACGTCGTCGCGGTGGGCTGGTCGGTCGTTGCCGCGGACCGATCGGTCTCCGGCTCCGGAGCGGGCGCGCTGGTGAAAAGCTGCGGCTCGGACCACGGGGCCTCGACGGCGGGTGCCTCGACAGGTTCCTCCACAACCGGCTCCGGCTGCGCGGCAGTCGACGACTCGACTGTCTGCCCGGTGGGCGCTGTGGGCGCGTTGACCGAGTCACGAACGGACTCCGCGACGTCACGGCTCAGGCTCGACTGTGCACTGCGCGCTTCGATGCCGAGCTCACCGAGGGTGACGAGCAACTGCTTGCTGGTGACGCCCAGAATCTTTGCCAGAGCGTGCACGCGCAGCCTGGTCGGCAGCTCGATCGTGTCGGGTTGCGCCGACGACGCCGCGTCGGTTTCCACAGACGACACCGCGCCGGGAGGCTCCGTACGACCTGCGTTTGCGTTCTGTACATCTTCGGGCGGGCTTTGATCGGCCACGTAGTCTCCTCGGGCCCCCGGGCGCGTCCATCCGACTTCGGGTGTGACGCGGCCACGCGAGGGCAATCCTTGTGTACTCACGTCGGGTTGGACGTCAGCTGTTCGGTCTCGCTCCGCACCCGAGCCGATGACCACTTCGTAGTTCTCGGTGGTCGACGACAGCGTGTGCGGTGCCTGGCTGGATGGTGGTGTACCGGCGATCCGAGCGCCTGATCATCAAGCAAGAACGCGAACGAGCCTGTCTCTCGTTCGAGCATCTGCGATGACGGGCCGCGGATAGACGACAGTCATCCGATCGAATACACCACACCGGTCTAGCGAACTTCGGTGAAGCCTGGGCTTCGGGTGGAGCGTGAAACCTGTACGTACTGGTGCAGTGAAGTCGATCTGTCGTCGAGTATCCCACACGCTGTGATGCGTACTCGCCACGCCGCACCGTTCGGGTTCCGAGCGGATGCGGCGTGGCCGGAAGGAGGCGGTGCTTTTCGTGTCGAAGGCGGAACGGTCAGGCGAGGCCGGGGAACCAGAGTGCGATCTCGCGCTCGGCCGATTCCACGGAATCCGATCCGTGCACCAGATTCTGCTGACCGTCGAGGGCGAGGTCACCACGGATGGTGCCGGGAACCGCCTTGGCCACGGGGTCGGTGCCGCCTGCGATCTGACGGAATGCAGCGATGGCGCGCGGGCCTTCGAGAACTGCGGCCACCACCGGTCCGGACGTGATGAACTCGAGCAGCTCGGGGAAGAACGGCTTGCTCTCGTGCTCCGCGTAGTGAGCCGAGGCCAGTTCGCGGGAGACGGTCTTGAGCTCGAGTGCGACGATGCTCAGACCCTTCTTCTCCACGCGGCCGAGGATCTCTCCTACGTAACGCCGGGCAACTCCGTCGGGCTTGATCAGTACAAGGGTGCGGTCGGTCACGTCGAGAACAGTAATGGAACACAGCGATGCGGCGCGCGCCGCATCGCCGAAACCGACAGGTTTCCCCTGTCAGTCGCGCTGCCCCGGCAGCATCCCCCGTCGGATTCGCTCGGTGATGTCACGGCGCAGGTACAGCAGATACAGCCACACGGCGATGAAGATCAGGCCGACGATGCCGATGGACAGATGGAACACCGTTCCGAACAGAACGAACACTTGCAGAATCAGATTGAACTTCATCGCCCAGGGCTCACCCTGCTTGCCGGCGCCTGCGATCATCGCGACCGCGAGGAGAACGATGTACGTGGTCGAAAACCACGTTGCACCGCCGCCCACGACGGCGACCACAGGCAGCGAGAGCAGAACGACGATGGCTTCGAGTACCAACGTTCCTGCACAGACACCGCGGAACCCCTTCCACGGATCGTTCGTGGGTGGTCTGAACTCTGTCTCGCTCACGCGGGGTCCTTTCCGAACAGAGTGCGAGCTGCACCGACGGTCACCACGGATCCGGTCACCACGACTCCGGCACCGGACACGGCCTCACCCGGCTCGGCGACTTCCTCGGCCAACCCGATCGCCGTTTCCAGCGCATCGGGCAGGGTCGACGCCACCACGACGCGTTCGTCGCCGAATTTGGCCACCGCGATGTCGGCCAACGCGTCCACGTCCATCGCCCGCGCGGACCCGTTGTGGGTGACGACGATGTCGTCGAACACCGGCTCCAGCGCGTCGAGGATTGCTCCGACATCCTTGTCCGCCATGACGCTGACGACGCCGACGAGTTTGCGGAAATCGAATTCGTCGGTGAGGGCAGCGGCGAGCGCTGCTGCCCCATGTGGGTTGTGCGCGGCGTCGAGAAACACTGTCGGGGCGTTGCGCACCCGCTCGAGCCGACCCGGATTGACGATCGTGGCGAACGCACCGCGCACGGTGTCCTGATCGAGTTGACGATCCGGACCCGCACCGAAGAAAGCCTCGACCGCCGCGAGTGCGAGCGAGGCATTGTGCGCCTGATGCTCGCCGTGCAAGGGAAGAAAGACGTCGGTGTACACCCCGCCGAGCCCCTGCAGTTCCAGTTGCTGGCCTCCCACGGCGATCTGCCTGCCGAGGACGGTGAATTCCGACCCGGCTCGGGCCACCGCCGCGTCCGCCTGCACCGCCGCCCGCAGCAGGACCTCGGACACCTCGGGCTGCTGCTTCGCCAGAATCGCGACGGTATCGCGCGGCACCAGCGATTCCGGTGCCTTCTTGATGATCCCCGCCTTCTCTCCCGCGATCGTCGCGAGATCGTCGCCGAGGAACTCGACGTGATCGAGGCCGATCGGGGTGATGACGGCAACGTCGCCGTCGACGACGTTGGTGGCGTCCCAACGCCCGCCGAGTCCGACCTCGATGACGGCAACCTCGACCGGGGCCTCGGCGAACGCCGCGAACGCCATGGCCGTGACCACCTCGAACTTGCTCATGCGGGGTCCGCCCGCTGCCTCGGACTGCGCGTCGATCATGTCCACGAACGGAGCGATCTCGTTGTAGGTGTCGACGTAGAGCCGCGGCGAGATGGGCCTGCCGTCGATGCTGATCCGCTCGGTCGCCATCTGCAGGTGCGGACTGGTGGTGCGGCCTGTGCGCCGGTGGAACGCGGTGAGGAGCGCATCGATCATGCGGGTCACCGAGGTCTTGCCGTTCGTGCCCGCGACGTGAATCGACGGATACGCCCTCTGCGGCGAGCCGAGCAGGTCCATCAGCGCCGAGATCCGAGCCGTCGACGGCTCGATCTTCGTTTCGGGCCAACGCTTGTCGAGCTCGGCCTCCACGAGTGCGAGCTCGGCCAGATCGACCGGGCTCGGCGGAGGCAGGGGCAGGGCCTCGTCGGATTCGGTCACTTAGGTTCCCATCGATTCGAGCCGCGCCGTGATGCGTGCGATCTCTTCGCCGGCGATCGTCTGGCGTGTTCTGATCTTGTCCACCACCGCATCCGGTGCCTTCGCGAGAAACGCTTCGTTGCCGAGCTTGCCGGTGGTCTGCGCGAGTTCCTTCTCCGCAGCCGCGAGATCCTTCACCAGTCGGGCCCGCTCGGCGACCAGGTCGACGGTGCCCGAGGTGTCGAGTTCGACGACCACGGTGGCCTTGCTCAGACGCACCTCGACCGACGCCGTCGCCGCGAAGTCCTCGGCGGGCTCGGTCAGTCGAGCCAGTGCGGTGACCGCCGAAATCTGCCCGTCCAGATCCGATTCGGAGACTCCGACGATGCGGGCCGCCACCTTCTGGGACGGCTTGAGTCCCTGATCGCTGCGGAACCGACGGATTTCGGTGATGAGTCGCTGCATGTC
Organism: Rhodococcus sp. 14-1411-2a; assembly: GCF_002259485.1. Lineage (GTDB taxonomy): Bacteria > Actinomycetota > Actinomycetes > Mycobacteriales > Mycobacteriaceae > Rhodococcoides. The sequence goes on along the minus strand of NZ_NPGA01000019.1, from coordinate 158,480 downwards.
TTCGATGCGCTGTGCCGCAACAGAATCCAGCGAATCGGTGGAGGCGGTGGGCCACGCGGCGATGACCAGCGACTCGCCGCCGGTGAGCACCTTCCACAGCGTTTCGGTGACGAACGGAATCACCGGATGCAGCAGTCGCAGCAGGGCGTCGAGAACGTTGCCGAGAACCCCGCGCGTGGTGACGGCGATGGCGTCGTCGGCGAACTGCACCTTGGCGATCTCGAGGTACCAGTCGCAGACCTCGTCCCAGGCGAAGTGATAGAGCGCCTCGCAGGCCTTGCTGAACTCGTAACGGTCGAACGCCGAATCCACCTCTGCCCGAACCTGTTCAAGCCTGTCGAGGATCCATCGGTCGGCGTCGGTCAGCTCGGACCGCGACGGGAGATCGGCCGGTGCCGCGCCGTTCATCAACGCGAACTTCGTTGCGTTGAACAGCTTGTTGGCGAAGTTGCGCGAGGACTGCGCGTGATCCTCGCCGACGGACATGTCGGCACCGGGGTTCGCGCCGCGGGCGAGCGTGAAGCGCAGCGCGTCGGCACCGAAACGATCGACCCAGTCGAGAGGATCGATGCCGTTACCGCGCGACTTCGACATCTTCTTGCCGAACTGGTCTCGAATCAGGCCGTGCAGAAACACATCTCGGAACGGAACCTGCGGCCCCTGCTTTCCCGCGGTGATCGCGTCGTCCGCTCCGACGTAGGTGCCGAACATCATCATGCGGGCGACCCAGAAGAACAGGATGTCGTATCCGGTGACGAGAACGCCGGTGGGATAGAACTTCTCGAGATCGGCGGTGGCGTCGGGCCACCCCATCGTCGAGAAGGGCCACAGCCCGGACGAGAACCAGGTGTCGAGGACGTCGGGATCCTGCTCCCAGCCCTCGGGCGGCGTCTCCCCCGGTCCGAGGCAGACGGTCTCGCCGTCGGGTCCGTACCAGATCGGAATCCGATGACCCCACCACAGCTGACGCGAGATGCACCAGTCGTGCATGTTGTCGACCCAGGCGAACCAGCGCGGTTCCTGACTCTTGGGATGAATGACGGTGTCGCCGTTACGCACTGCGTCACCGGCCGCCTTCGCCAAGGTGTCGACCTTGACCCACCACTGCAGCGACAGACGTGGCTCGATCGGCTCACCGCTACGCTCGGAGTGGCCGACGCTGTGCAGGTAGGGGCGCTTCTCGGCGACGACGCGGCCCTGCTCGGCGAGTGCTTCACGAACCTTCACGCGCGCCTCGAAGCGATCCATACCGTCGAATTGCGTTCCGGTATCGGCGATCCGGCCTGCCTTGTCCATGATCGAGGGCATCGGCAACGAGTGCCGCACGCCCATCTCGAAGTCGTTGGGGTCGTGTGCCGGGGTGATCTTCACTGCGCCGGTGCCGAATTCGGGGTCCACGTAGTCGTCGGCGATGATCGGGATCTGTCGTCCGGTGAACGGGTGCTCGAGGGTGGTGCCGACGAGAGCCTTGTACCGTTCGTCGTCGGGGTGGACCGCGACTGCGGTGTCGCCGAGCATCGTTTCGACTCGGGTGGTCGCGACGATGACATGTGGCTCGGAATCGTCGAGCGAGCCGTATCGCAGCGACACCAGTTCGCCGTCGACGTCCTCGAACTTGACCTCGATGTCGGAAATGGCGGTCTGCAGCACCGGCGACCAGTTGACCAGTCGCTCGGCGCGGTAGATCAAACCGTCGTCGAACATCCGCTTGAACATGGTCTGGACGGCCTCGGACAGGCCGTCGTCCATGGTGAACCGCTCTCGGCTCCAGTCGACACCGTCGCCGATGCGTCGCATCTGCCCACCGATGGTTCCGCCGGATTCACGCTTCCAGTCCCAGACCTTGTCGATGAACGCCTCGCGGCCGAACTCTTCCTTGGTCTTTCCGTCGGCGGCGAGCTGCTTCTCCACGACGGTCTGCGTGGCGATGCCCGCATGGTCCATGCCCGGCAACCACAGCACCTCGTACCCGAGCATCCGCTTGCGACGACTGAGCGCGTCCATCAGCGTGTGGTCGAGGGCGTGGCCCATGTGCAGGCTGCCGGTGACGTTGGGCGGGGGCAACACTATGGAATAGGGCGGCTTGCCGCTGGTCGCGTCGGCTTCGAAGTACCCGGCGTCGACCCAGGACCGGTACAGCTCCGCCTCGACCGCACTGGGATCCCAGCTCTTGGGCAGGTCGATCGAATCGGCGGGGTTCTCTGAGTGCTCTGGCGCTGAACTGGTCACCGGTCGATTCTAGTGGCCGAGGATTCGGGGCATCGACACCCTCTCGCCCAGCACGTGCTGGGCCAGGAACGCCAGCACCACCTCGTACCAGACCTTGGCGTGTTGAGGACTCAGAATCCAATGGTTCTCGGCCGGGAAGTAGAGAAAACGGTGCGAGGTGTTGCCCTCGTCGTCGGCGGGCAGGCCGGATTCGCTGAGCAGTTCGTACCACAGCCGTAGGCCCTCGCCGATGGGCACGCGATAGTCCTTGTCGCCGTGGATCACCAGCATCGGCGTCGCGATGTCCGCGACGAACAGGTGCGGGGAGTTCTCGACCGCCATCTCCGGAGACATTTCCCGCGCCCAGTACCACGGTGCATCGGTCGTCGGGCCGAATTGATCGAGCGCCCACAGGCTCGCATGGGTGACGATGGCGTCGAACCGATCGGTGTGTCCGGCGATCCAGTTGGCCATGTAACCGCCGAAAGATCCGCCCATCGCCGCGGTGCGGGTCTCGTCGATCTCGGGTAGCGCGACCGCGACGTCGGTCAAGGCCATCAGATCGGTGAACGGAGCCTTGCCCCACGCTCCCCAGCCTCGCTGTACGAACTCTTGGCCGTACCCGGTGGACAGCGCCGGATCCGGCAGCAGCACGGCGTACCCGCGGGCGACCATCAGCCATGGATTCCACCGCCACGACCAGGTGTTCCACGAGCCGAGCGGGCCACCGTGCACCCACAGCAGCAGCGGTGCGGGTGTCGCGTCCGAGGCACCCTCGGGCAGCGCCAGCCAGCCGCGCACCCGGGCACCGTCGTCGACGACGGTGTCGATCTCGGTGAGAGTTCCGGGCACCGGGCAGCGGTCGACGGAGGTGTCGAGGTCGTCGACGGTGCCGTCGGACAGGTCGATCGAGACCGGATGCGGGGCGGCGAGATAGGACGCGGCTAGGGCCAGCACCCTGGTTCCGTCCGAGGACACGTGGACGTGGGTGTACGCGTCGTTCGTGTTCGTCAGCCGACGCGGCTCCGCGCCCTCACGCACGACGAAGATCGGGGACCGGCCGTCGTCGTCCGCGGTGACCAATACTCCCGACCCGTCCGGCAGCCACACCGGGTCGATCGGCCACCGATCCCAGCCGGGAGCGAGATCGACGACCGAAGCCGACTCGAAATCGTAGCGCTGCAGCGTCATTCGAGGCGCGTCCTCGGGAGTGGAGAGCGATTCACGCACGAACACCACGGACGTGCCGTCCGGCGAGATCGCAGGCGCGCCCAGGTCGGCATCGACGTCGTCGACGATCGTCGTGCGCTCCCCCGTCGCGGTGTCGATACGCACCAGCACCGTCCGCACGGTCGCCAGAGCGCCGGGGACGGACCAGGTGGACACGACGAACGAACCGTCGGCACCGACATCGAAGGCCGCTTCGTGCAACGCGCCGGCCGCATCCGGCGTCAGATCGCGCAGTCCGGTCGAACCGTCCGACGATCCCGCGAACAGGTGCGGCGTCGCAGGCCCCAGATCGTGATCCCAGAAACGCACCGGGACTCCGGTGTGCAGAATTGCATCCACCTTGTTCGCCTTGCGCTCGGTGCGCAGGGCGTCGTCGTCCTCATCGGTGCTCGACGATCCGAACACCGGCGAGAGCCCGACGAGCCCGAATCCGGAACGCGCAGTTCGGACCTCGCTCAGACCGGCGGCCCTGGTCTCGAGAACGCGCGCCTCACCGCCCGAGGCAGGCAGAATCCACAGCCGAGCCGGATCGTCCTTGCTCGATGTGCGAGAGAACAACAGATCGCCCGCCGAGGTGAACACCGGAGCACCCTCACCCCACTCGCCGTGGGTGATGCGCCGGGCGGGCGAACCGCCGTCGACATCGATCTCCCACAACGACGTTCGGTACTCGGTCCGCGAATCGTCCAGTGCGGCAACCACGACCACCGCCCGTGAGAAATCTTGCGATGCAGCCAGGCCCGTGACCCTGCGGGCTCCGATGTACTCGTCGACGTCGTCGTACATACTCATCCCGCGAGCCTAGCTTTGCCGGTCGAGTTCAGTCCTCGCCGAGGTCCTCGCGCAGCTGAGCGAGCGTGCGAGCCAGGATTCGCGAGACGTGCATCTGCGAAATCCCCACCTTCTCCGCGATCTGAGTCTGGGTCATCGAACCGAAGAATCGGAGCACGACGATTCGACGCTCACGCTCGGGCAACTTCTCGAGTGCAGGCCGCACCGCGAGGTAGCTCTCCATCTTCTCGAGTTCGGGATCGTCGGCACCGAGGGTGTCCATCAGCGGCAACCGATCCTCGCTGACCACCGAGTCGACCGAAACGGTCTGATACGCGCTGCGCGCAAGCAAAGCCTGCGAAGCTTCCTTGACGTCGATCCCCAGTTCGGCCGCGATCTCGCTCGCGGTCGGAGCTCGGCCGAGCTTCTGCGAGAGCGATCCCACCGCCTGGGAGATCATCGAGTTCAGTTCCTTCATGCGCCGCGGCACTCGAACCGACCATCCGGCGTCGCGGAAGTAGCGGCGAGCTTCGCCCATGATCGTGGGCACGGCGAACGACACGAAGTCCGAACCGCGTTCGATGTCGAATCGGTCGACCGCGTTCACCAGACCGAGACGTGAGACCTGCAGCAGGTCCTCGTGTGCTTCGCCGCGGCCGCCGAAGCGGCGTGCGATGTGTTCTGCGAGAGGCAGGCAGCGGGTGATGATGCGATCGCGCAGCACTCGGCGCTGCGGTGAATTCTCGTCGAGCGCCTGCATCTGCTGGATCAGCGCGACAACGTCGCTGTAATCGTCGGACTCTCGCCGTGTGCTTCGTTCGTGCGGCACAGGCACTAGACCTTGCTCCTCCGCTTGACCACGTCGATCGCGACCGTGTGACCGGCATCGCCCTCGACGGGGTCGTCGGAGCGCAGCTCGATGGCGTCGGTCAGCGTCTGCAGCACGTGCCAGCCGAAGCTGTCCTTCTTCGGCACGGATGTGGGTGCCAACGTGGAGGTGACGACGATCCGGATTCCGGAGTCGCTCACCGCAAACGTGCACGAGAGCTCTGCATCGGTGACCGAGCCCTTGATCAACTGCGAACACACCTCGTCCACGACCAACTTCACGTCGGCGATGTCGTCGAGCGTGAAGTCGCTGAGCACTGCGAGGGTTTCGGCGACCGCGCGGACCACCGGAAGCTGGTCGGCCTCGGCGCGCACCCTCAGCTCGACCGGTGCACCGGAACCTCGCTCCAGTTCTTCGATCTTGCTGACCCCAGCCATCCGCACTTCCTATCGTCGCCGAGCAGTCGTTTTACCGTTCGCCGACCCAGACTACCCAGCTCGGCATGTTTCAATCCTGGCAGTCGAGCAACCGGGCCCGCACATCGTTCGAATCGCAGCGGTGGCCGGTGAACGAAGCCCCGGCCGGCATGACGCGGGCGCGGCGAACTGGCACGATCATCGGTGTGGACTACTCGCAGGCACTTCGCTCTCTCGCCCGACGCCTCGGCACATCGACCTCGTACCGAGGCTGGGACGACACCGAACACGAAGTGAGTGACGACACCCTGCGTCAGGTGCTCGCCGCGCGCGGCTACGCAACCGAATCGACCGAGGACGTCGACCGAGCTCTGGCCGACATCGAGAACGCGCCGTGGCGGCGCCTGCTTCCGCCGGTGGTGGTGGCCACGCAGGGCACCGATGCCGTGGTGTGGGTCCATGTGCCACACGGCAATCCGGTCGAGGTCTCGATGGTCTCCGAGGACGGCGAGACCATCGAGGTGACCCAGGCCGACGTCTGGGTCGATCCCCGTGAGGTCGACGGCCGCCTCATCGGTCGTGCCACGTTCGTCGTTCCGAGCAGTGCACCGCTCGGTTGGCACAGCCTGACCGCGACGACGATCAGCGAGGACAACACGGTCCGGACGTCGGACACGGTTGTGGTGGTCACTCCGAAGTCGTTGTCACCCAACGCAGAACTGGCAGATCGGCAGCGGACGGGCTTGCTCACCCAGCTGTATTCGGTGCGATCGAGACGATCTTGGGGAATCGGCGATCTCGGTGATCTCGAGGACATGGCCGACATCGTCGGCCGCGAGCACGGCTTCGACTATCTCCTCGTCAATCCGCTGCACGCCGACCGACCCACCACACCGGTCGAGGCGTCGCCCTATCTGCCGACCACCCGTCGGTTCTTCAACTCGCTCTACATCCGAGTGGAGAACATTCGTGAAACCGCGCTGCTGTCACCGGAACAGTTCGGCAAGGTCCGGAAAGCGGCGAAGCGGTTCGACAAGGCCAACAAGCGAACCGGAAAGCTGAACAGAGACTCGACCTTCACGGCGAAACTGCGTGCCCTGGAACGTGTTCACAAGGTGGAACGGAGCCCGGCGCGCGAATCCGCATTCCGAGCGTTCGTCGAACGCGAGGGTTCCGGACTGCGCGATTTCGCGGTGTGGAGCGCCCTGGCGGAGAAGTTCGGACCCGAGAATTCGGCCTGGACCGACAAGGCAGCACACCCGCGGACCGACTTCGTGCTCGAACAGCGCACCAAGCTCGCCGAGCGCATCGACTTCCACATGTGGCTGCAGTGGATCTGCGACGAGCAGTTGGCCGCCGCGCAACGCTCGGCACTCGATGCTGGGATGGACATCGGCATCATGCACGACCTCGCCGTGGGCGTGGCGCGCGGCGGAGCCGATGCCTGGGCGCTCGGTGACGTATTGGCGTCGGGAGTCACGGTGGGCGCGCCGCCGGACAACTTCAACCAGCAGGGCCAGAACTGGAACCAACCCCCGTGGGATCCCGACCGACTACGCGAACTGGCGTACGTCCCCTACCGCGACATGCTGCGCACGATCCTTCGTCATGCCGGCGGTATCCGCGTCGACCACATCCTGGGTCTGTTCCGCCTGTGGTGGATTCCGCAGGAGGCCGAGAATGCCGGCGGCGGAACGTATGTCGAGTACGACCACGAGGCGCTGATCGGCATCCTGGCCCTCGAGGCCGAGCGGGCAGGCGCGGTGGTGGTCGGCGAGGATCTCGGTGTCTTCGAGCCGATGGTGCAGGAGTACCTCACCGAGCGCGGCATCTTCGGCACCTCGATCCTGTGGTTCGAAGCGGACGAATCCGGGCCCATTGCACCCGAGGACTACCGCACCCTGTGCCTGACGTCGGTGACCACACACGATCTGCCCCCGACGGCCGGATACCTCGAGGGGGAACACATCGACCTGCGGTCCCGTCTCGGCCTGCTCGAACGAGACATCGAGGCCGAGAAGGACATCGACGCAGCCAAGCGCGAGGCCGTTCTCGACCTGGCGCGCGAGCGCGGATTGCTCGGCGCCGACGCCGACAACCACGAGACGGTGGAAGCTCTGCATCGCCTCGTCCAGCGCAGCCCGTCCCTGCTGATCGGTGTCGCTCTCGTCGACGCCGTCGGCGAACACCGAATTCAGAACCAGCCCGGTACCGACGAAACCCAGTACGAGAACTGGAAGATCCCGTTGGCCGACGCGAAAGGCAAGCGTGTGCTCGTCGACGACCTCATCGATCACCCGCGCCTGGTCTCGTTGGTGAGCGCAATGGCCGACCGAGTCGACGGCCCGACGACACCGGGGTCCACAATCGAAGAATGAGTCACCCACGTCACCGCGAATCCGGCCGATACTGATGGGCCGCATCACCACCCGCAGGCCCGTTGTCCGACTCCGAGGTGAGCACCGCGTCGAACGTCCGGACACCCTCGTGGTGGAGGAGCCGCTCGAGTTGCGGGTGAACGGCGCAGCGCTGGCCGTCACCATGCGCACTCCCGGCCACGACGTCGAGCTCGCTCACGGGTTCCTGCTGACCGAGGGTGTGATCGCCTCGGGTGCCGACATCGCAGCGGCTCGCTACTGCGACGGGGTCGACGACGACGGTGCGAACACCTACAACGTCCTCGATGTCACCCTGGCCGCGGGTGTCGCTCCGCCGGAGACCGGCGTCGAACGCAACTTCTACACGACGTCCTCGTGTGGGGTGTGCGGAAAGGGATCGTTGGACGCAATTCGCCTGCGCACCAAGCATTCCCCCGTGGCCGATTCCGTCGTCGTGAACTCGGACACTCTCACCGGGCTACCCGACACGTTGAGGGCTGCGCAGAAGGTCTTCGATACGACCGGCGGCCTGCACGCCGCCGCCATGTTCACTGCGGACGGCGAGATGCTCGTCCTGCGTGAGGATGTCGGTCGCCACAATGCCGTCGACAAGGTCGTCGGCTGGGCGGTGACCAACGATCGAATTCCCCTGCAGGGCACGGTGCTGATGGTCAGCGGCCGCGCCTCGTTCGAGTTGGCACAGAAGGCGGTGATGTCCGGAATACCGATTCTCGCGGCGGTCTCGGCCCCGTCCTCGCTGGCGGTCGACCTCGCGACCGAATCCGGTCTGACGGTCGTCGGCTTCCTCCGCGGCCGGTCGATGAACATCTACTCCCACGCCGACCGCGTTCTCGTCTCAGACGGTAGTGCCTGAGTCGTTCCGCAGGCTCCACTCCTGACCGGCGTCGACCAGTAGTTCGGCCGCGGTCGCGTTCCTGACCTCGTCCACGGACACGCCCGGTGCGGTCTCGACGAGACGGAGACCGTTCTCGGTGACGTCGAGAACGGCCATGTCCGAGATGATCCTGTGTACGCAGCCCTTACCGGTCAGCGGCAGGGTGCACTGCTCCAGAATCTTCGGCTCGCCCTTGCGGGAGACGTGCTCCATCATCACGATGACGCGTCTCGCTCCGTGCACCAGATCCATCGCGCCACCCATGCCCTTGACCATGTGCCCGGGAATCATCCAGTTCGCCAGATCACCGGTGGCGCTGACCTGCATCGCCCCCAGTACGGCGACGTCGACCTGGCCGCCGCGGATCATTCCGAACGACTGCGCGGAATCGAAGTAGGACGCACCGGGAAGGACCGTGATGGTCTCCTTGCCCGCGTTGATGATCTCCGCGTCGAGTTCGTCCTCGGTGGGATACGGTCCGACGCCGAGCACCCCGTTCTCCGAATGCAGGATCACCGAGACGTCGTTGGGGATGTAGTTGGGCACGAGGGTCGGCATGCCGATGCCGAGATTGACGTACTGACCGTCGCTGAGCTCCTGTGCCACCCGTGCCGCCATCTGTTCGCGGGTCATCTTCTCGCTCATGCTCGTACCGTCCTCTGCTCGATGCCGACCTCGACCGGTCCGACGTGGACCACCCGCTGTACGTGGATACCCGAGGTGTGCACCTCGTCGGGTCCGATCTCACCCGGCTCGACGAGATGCTCGACCTGCGCGATGGTGATGCGTCCCGACTCCGCGGCGGGCGGATTGAAGTTTCGCGCACTGGCGTGGAACACCAGGTTCCCGTGACGGTCCCCCTTCCACGCGTGCACGAGCGCATAATCTGCGACGATTCCGCGCTCCATCACGTAGGTGACGCCGTCGAACTCGCGTGTCTCCTTCGGCGGACTGGCCAGTGCGATTCCGCCGCTACCGTCGTAGCGCAGTGGCAATCCCCCGTCGGCGACCTGGGTGCCGACGCCTGCGGGGGTGAAGAACGCGGGGATCCCGGCACCGCCTGCGCGCAGCCGCTCGGCAAGCGTGCCCTGCGGAGTGAGCTCGACTTCGAGTTCTCCGGACAGGTACTGCCGTGCGAATTCCTTGTTCGAGCCCACGTAGGAGCTGATGGTTCTCCGAATGCGGTGCTGCATCAACAGAACGCCGAGACCGAAGCCATCGGTTCCGCAGTTGTTGCTGATGGTCTCCAGATCTGTCGCACCCTGCGCGAGCACGGCGTCGATCAGTATTTCCGGCACTCCGACCAATCCGAATCCCCCGACGGCGATCGAGGACCCATCAGGGATGTCCGCTACGGCTTCGGTGGCGCTGGCCACGACTTTGTCCAACATGAGATGCACGCTACAGCATTCTGTGCGGAATATGAACAGTTTGCCACAATGCGAACACTTCGCTATTCTGGCTGTTGCGTAGATCACCCACGATCGTGAGGAACCGTCGATGCTTCATCTCCCGCCCGAGTACCGGGACCAATCGGGTGTCCATGCCCCACGCGACTTCCCCGAGTACCGGACCACCGCCCTTCGGCATCCGGCACAGCCACTGACCCTGCTCCCCCAGCGACTCACCGAGATCACCGGACCGGTACTGGGCGAGGGACGAGTCACCGCCGCCGACGCAGACCTCACCCTGGCGAACGACGGTGAGGCGCAGGGGCAGCGGATCATCGTGCACGGCCGGGTGCTCGACAGCGACGGCAAGGCGATTCCGAACACCCTCGTCGAGGTGTGGCAGGCCAACGCAGGCGGTCGATACCGGCACACCGGTGACCGGTGGCCAGCACCACTGGATCCGCACTTCAACGGCACCGGTCGCGTTCTCACCGATGCCCAGGGCAGGTATCGCTTCACCACGATCAAGCCGGGCGCGTATCCGTGGGGCAATCACCACAACGCATGGCGGCCCGCTCACATTCACTTCTCCCTGTTCGGCCAGGCGTTCACCCAGCGCCTCGTGACACAGATGTACTTCCCGGACGACCCCATGTTCTTCCAGGATCCGATCTTCAACGCCGCCCCCGAGGACTCGCGGGCCCGAATGATCGGCGCGTTCGATTACGAGGCGACACAGGACAACTGGGCCCTCGGATTTCGATTCGACATCGTGCTCCGCGGCCGAAACGCCACCCCCTTCGAGGAAGACGACCACGATGACTGATCCCGAGTTCGCCCCGCGCTACCCCGTGGTCGCCGGAGCCGATTTCACCACCGCCTCCTTCGGGCAGACACCGTCGCAGACCGTGGGCCCGTACGTGCACATCGGATTGTTGTGGCCCGACGGCGAAAACGTGGTGCCGCCGGGCACCGAAGGCGAGATCACCGTGTCGTTCACACTGATCGACGGAGCCCGAAACCCCATGTCCGACGCCATGATCGAGACCTGGCAGGCCGACGGCGACGGCCGGTTCGATCACCCCGACGATCCGCGTGGCGCGGTGCCGTCTCGCATCGCAGGCTTTCGCGGCTTCGGGCGAGCGTTCGCCGACGAGACCGGAACGATGACGATCACGACGATCAAGCCGGGACCGCTTCCCGCCGAGAACGGTGCTGTGGAGGCACCGCACATCGACGTCGGGATCTTCGCCCGCGGGATGCTCGAGCGGGTCGTGACGCGGGTGTACTTTCCCGACGAGACCGAGGCCAACGAGCTCGATCCGGTGTTGTCCGCCGTGCCGGAGCACAAGCGTGCCAGACTCGTCGCAGCACCGGTGCACGGTGGGTACCACCTCGACATCGTGCTGCAGAACACCGATCCGGACGGCGACGAGACTCCGTTCTTCGCGCTGTGACACACCGATGGCGAGAGGGGACGATGGAATCCGAGCGAGGGGCACTGTTCGATCCGACGTTCGGTAGCGACGCGCTCGCACCGCTCGTGGGCGACCGGGCTTGGGTGACAGCGATGTTCGCCGTCGAGGCGGCGCTCTCGAGGGCCGCAGCAACGGTCGGTCTCGTGGAGGCCGGTCACGCCGAGATCGTCACCACCACCGCGACCGAACTCGGGGCGAACCTGGACATCGCGCGGCTCGGAGCAGATGCCGCGGCCGGGGGTAATCCGGTGATCCCGCTGGTGAAGATTCTTCGGAACGTGGTGGCCGAGGCCGCGGTTCCTGCCACGGCAGTGCATCCCGGTGCCACCAGCCAGGACATCATGGACACCGCGCTGATGCTCCTCTCCCGCGACGCGCTCGGTGTGATCGAGGCCTCGCTCGACGCTGCGAGTGCGGCCGCGAGAAGTCTGGCCCTGACCCATCGCACCACCCCGATGGCGGCCCGCACTCTCGGCCAGCAGGCCTTGCCCACCACCTTCGGCCTGGTGGCTGCGAACTGGTTCTCGGGGCTGCGTCGCGCGCGGACCGGAGTCGCAGCCGTTCGACGCGCATGCACCGTCCAGTACGGCGGCGCTGCAGGCACTCTCGCCGCCGTGCATCCACACGGACCGGCCGTCGCCGCCGCGCTCGCCGTCGAACTGGGGTTGGCTCGACAGACCGCGCCCTGGCACACCGACCGCACCGCGATTGCCGATATTGCGTGCTCGTTGGGTGTCGCAGCAGGAACGATCGGCAAGATCGCCGGGGACATCGTGTCGATGTCCGCCACCGAGCTGGGCGAGGTCTCGGAGGACGCGCCCGGCGGATCGTCGGCGATGCCGCACAAGCGCAATCCCGTTGCCGCCGTCACGGCTCGCGCTGCGGCCCGGCGCGTCCCGGGTGCGGTGGCCACCGTGCTCTCCAACATGGACCACGAACACCAGCGCGCCGCTGGAGCGTGGCATGCCGAGTGGGAGACGATCACCGATCTGCTCCGCCTCACCGGTGGTGCCGCCCACCGAATCACGCAGAGCCTGAGCGGGTTGCACGTTCATCCCGAGGAAATGGCCCGCAATCTCGACGCGACGGGCGGAGCGCTGCTCGCCGAACGTGTCACCGCGGCATTGGCAGCGCACACCGAGCAGGCCCGCGAAATCGTCACTGCGCGATGCGCGACGGGAGCGCCGCTGGACAGCGACCCTGCCATCACGGCATTCCTGCCACCGTCGACGGTGCGCGAACTACTCGACCCGGCCGCGTATCTCGGCCACGCACCCGAGCTGGTCGACGCGATCCTCGCCGAGCACGACCTCGACACCGAACACACCACAGATTCGAAGGATTCACGATGACTGTCGCACTTGCTCACGAACGCATCGAAGGACCGAGCGCCGACGCGGAGACCGTCGTGCTGATCGGTTCGCTCGGCTCCGACCGATCGATGTGGAACCCGCAGATCGGAACTCTGTCCGCCGCCGTTCACGTTCTCGCCGTCGACCTTCGCGGGCACGGACGATCACCGGTGCCACCCGGTCCCTATTCGGTGGCCGAACTCGCCGAGGACGTGGTGGCGCTGCTGGATTCACTCGAGGTGAACCGTGTGCACCTCGTCGGTCTGTCCCTCGGCGGTGCGGTCTCGCAGTGGATCGCCATCCATCGTCCGGAGCGAGTGCGGACTCTGACACTGCTGTGCACCTCGGCTAAGTTCGGTGAGCAGGCGCAATGGCTCGACCGTGCCGCGGCGGTCCGGGCGGCGGGCACGGCGTCGCTGGCCGATGCCGTACTCGAGCGCTGGTTCACCCCCGAACTGGCCGCGCGCGACGCCGATCTCGTCGAGCGTCATCGCCGGATGATCGCCGACACGTCCGACGAGGGCTACGCAGCATGCTGTGAGGCGTTGTCCGAGTGGGATTCTCGTTCGGATCTGAACCGGATCACCGCTCCGACCCTGGTGATCGCGGGCCGGCAGGATCCCTCGACCACCCCCGAGGACCTGAAGATCATCGCCGACGGCGTCGCCGGATCGACGTTCCGAGTTCTCGACCCGGCCGCTCATCTGGCCAACGTGGAGCAAGCCGGGCCCGTCACCGCGGCCGTTGCCGCACACATCGGGTCGGACGCGTATGCCGTCGGACGCGCAGCGGCCCACGATGCCGGTATGACGGTGCGGCGCAGCGTCCTCGGCGATGCGCATGTCGACCGCAGCATCGCCGGCCGCACCGAGTTCACCGCACCGTTCCAGGATTTCATCACCCGTACCGCATGGGGTGACATCTGGAACCGACCGGGACTCGATCACCACACCCGCAGACTGCTGACCCTGGCGATCCTGACGGCCGTGGGCAATCAGCACGAACTCGACATGCACATCCGCGCAGCGCTGCGCGCCGGACTGGAACCGGACGAACTGGCCGAAGTCTTCTTGCACACTGCCGTGTATGCGGGAGTTCCGAACAGCAACAGCGCATTCGCTCTGGCGAACGCAGCCATCGCCGAGTCCTCCGCCGAGACCGAATCGGGTACCTCGTGAACCCCGCGGAATCACCGCCGCCGTCCTCGGACTACGTCCAGTCGCTCGGCCGTGGCCTCGCGGTGATCCGAGCCTTCGACGCCGAGCATCCGCGTCGAACACTCTCCGATGTCGCCCGAGCAACCGACCTCACCCGCGCCACTGCCCGACGGTTCCTGCTCACACTCGTCGAACTCGGCTACGTCCGTACCGACGGCTCCATGTTCTGGCTCACCCCGCGGGTGCTCGAACTGGGCTACAGCTACCTGTCGAGCCTGTCCCTCCCGGAAGTGTCGGGGCCGCATCTGGAAGCTCTCGCCGAACGGGTCCGAGAATCGTCCTCGGTCTCGATTCTCGACGGCGACGACGTCGTGTACGTCGCCCGAGTTCCGGTCAGCCGCATCATGACCGTCGGCATCAACATCGGCACCCGATTCCCTGCATTCGCGACATCGATGGGACGAGTGCTGCTCGCCGGTCTACCGGCCGACGAACTCGCCGCCTACCTCGATAGAGTCCGGCTGACTCCGCTCACCGGGAAGACGATCACCACTGCCGACGCACTCGGACGCGAACTCGAACGCGTACGGACCGACGGCTTCTGTCTGGTGGATCAGGAACTCGAAGAGGGCCTGCGATCGATCGCGGCTCCCATCCACGACAGCAACGGGACGGTCGTCGCTGCGGCGAACGTCTCCACCCAGGCTGCGCGTCATACCGCCGACGCAGTCCGCACCGAACTACTCCCGGCCTTGCTCGACGCCACCCGCGCCATCGAGACCGACCTGCTCCGGGTGAGTACCGGACCCAACGACAGACGAGGAACCACCCATGCCTGACGCCGTCATCTGCGAACCCCTTCGGACCCCGGTCGGCCGCTTCGGCGGTCAGTTCCGCGATATCTCCGCCCAGGCCCTGGCCGCCACCGTCATCGCCGAACTCGTTGCCCGAACCGGCATCTCCGGTGCCGACATCGACGACGTCATCCTGGGCCAGGCATCCCCCAACGGCGACGCACCGGCGATCGGACGCATCGCCGCGCTCGATGCAGATCTGGGTATCGACGTCCCCGGGATGCAGGTCGACCGACGCTGCGGCTCCGGTCTGCAAGCAGTACTGCAGGCGTGCATGCAGGTGCAGTCCGGCGGTAACGATCTGGTTCTGGCGGGCGGCGTCGAGAGTATGAGTCAGACGGAGTTCTACGCCACCGGCATGCGCTGGGGCGTCAAGGCCGAGGCCGTGGCCCTGTCCGACCGACTCGCCCGAGCGCGAGTGACCGCGGGCGGCAAGAACTTTCCGGTTCCCGGCGGCATGATCGAAACCGCGGAGAATCTGCGCGCGGAGTTCTCGATCGCCCGCGCCGATCAGGACGCACTCGCAGTGCAGTCTCACCAGCGCGCAGTCGCTGCGCAGAACAGCGGCGTGTTCGCCGAGGAGATCGTGGGAGTGTCGGTCCCCCAACGTAAATCGGATCCGATACTCGTCACCACCGACGAGCATCCCCGTGCCGACACCACCCTCGAGTCGTTGGCGAAGTTGAAGGCGATTCGTGCGTCGATCGACCCCGAGTCGACGGTCACGGCCGGAAATGCCAGCGGACAGAACGACGGTGCCGCCATCGCGATCGTCACCACCCCGGAAAAGGCTGCAGCACTGGGTCTTCGGCCGCTGGCCAGACTGGCCGGCTGGGGTGTCGCCGGCGTCGCTCCGCGCACCATGGGTATCGGACCGGTACCGGCCAGCGAGAAGGCGCTCGGACGCCTCGGACTGAGCCTGGACGACATGGGCATCATCGAACTCAACGAAGCGTTCGCCGCTCAGGCTCTCGCCGTCACTCGGTCGTGGGGCATCGAGTCCGACGATCCTCGGCTGAACCCACACGGTTCCGGCATCTCGCTCGGCCATCCCGTCGGTGCCACCGGAGCCCGCATCCTGGCGACGCTGTTGCGCGAGATGGACCGACGGGAAGTCCGCTACGGACTCGAGACCATGTGCATCGGCGGCGGACAGGGACTTGCGGCGGTGTTCGAGCGAATCGGCTGATCACCGATCAGTACTGCAGTTGCGCCGCCAGTCGCACAGCCGAATTGGTCTCCCCGTAGCCCTCGTAGCCACCCACTCGCTGGACCACCTCGAAGAACAGGTCGTCACCCACGGTTTCGGTGAAGAAGTGGAAGAACTCACCGCCGGTCCCGTCCGCGTCGTACAGGATCCCGAGGCGCTGCATCGCGTCCAACGTCTCGGAGCCGAGTCCGAATCGCGCGTCGAGATCGCGATAGTAGTTGGGCGAGATCCGCAGCGGGGTGAGGCCGCGTTCGGTCATCGCACTCGCAGCGGCGTAGATGTCCTCGCACCCGAACGCCACATGTCCGACGCCTCCGCGCCGGGCCGCGGGCAGAGGGTCCGAGTCCGACGGGCGGCCGGGAACCATGTTGAGCGAGAGTCGAATAGTGCCGTTGGCCGTGGCGAGGGTGAGTGCTCGGCTACGAACCAGGCCGATCGCGTCGACGACGTCCTGGCCCTCGTGCGGCACCATGCCGAATACCGAGCGCAGCAGCAACATCACGCCGTCCCAGCTCTCGGCAGGCACGGCGAGGGCGATGTGATCCACGTGCGAGACGCACGCCCGGTTCTCCTGCACCACCTTGGGTGCCAGGTCGAATGCCGATTGCCAGGCACCCGCGCTGTGGCGGGTTCGGAGGTCCAGCGACGTCGCACCGGTCACGGCCAGACGTACCACTGCGTCGGTGGCGTCGGCCACGCCGGGCATGGAGACGGTGGACGCGGTGACTCCCAGCGCACGAGCTCGAGTCAGCCACAGATCCGGCCGCTCGCTGCGAATCCCGATCTGGGCCAACGCCGGTAGGTGAGCCGGAACGCCGGGCGCGGTCCACAGCGTGTCCACCGTGGTGTCGACGGCGACCGCCAGCGGCCCCTGGGTGAACAGGCTGAGTCCGTGTTCGCTGTGTGCTGCGGTCAGATCGAAGCCCAGGTGTCGCAGTGTCGTACCCAGTTGCGCTGCCTTCGCAGGCCCTGCTGCGATTCGCAGGGAGACGACGTTCTCGATCGGACCGGGCGGTGGCGGCGCGAAGAGATCGTTACCGGCAGAGGGTGTTTCGACGTCGCGCACCTGCTCCTGGAGGTACAGCAGCGATCGATGCGCGTCGGATGCCGTGCGGCCGGTGTCGGAGTGACGGAAGACGTCGTTGAAGATTTCGAGCGACCACGGGCCGGAGTACCCGGAGGCAGCGACATCGGCACCGAACCGCGCCAGATCGAAGCTGCCCTGCCCGGGAAAGCACCGGTGATGCCTGCTCCACTGCAGTACGTCCATCACCAGGTGCGGCGCGTCGGCCAGCTGGAGGAAGAAGATCTTCTCGCCGGGGATCTCTCGAATGCCTGCGGAATCGTCTCCGCGGGACAGGATGTGGAAGCTGTCGAGGCACGTTCCCAGAGCGGGATGATCGACCTGCCGGACGATGTCCCAGGCATGGCGGTAGGTGCTCACGTGGGCACCCCACGCCAACGCCTCGTACGCCAGTCGCATTCCGCGCCGATGCGCACGCTCGGCGAGGGTTGCCATCTGTTCGACCAGCAAGGCGTCGTCACGGACGGCACCGGCCAGCGGCGAGGAGCAGACCAACAGCAGATCGCACCCCAACTGTTCCATGACGTCGAATTTGTGCTCGGCGCGAACGAGGTTGCGGGCGAACTGTTCCGGATCGGCCGAGTCGGCGTCGCGAAAGGGCTGATACAGATCGAGGGTCAGACCGAGGTCGGCTGCCTTCTTAGCGATGTCCGCGGGAAGATCCGGAGAGCTGATCAAGTCCGGCTCGAACACCTCGAAGCCGTCGAACCCCGCATCGGCGATGGCACGCATCTTCTCGTCCAGCGAACCACTGAGCGATACCGTTGCCACCGATGTGGCGATGTGCGTCATGCGAGAACACCTGCGGCGGCGCGATCCTCCAGCGCGATCAACGCACTCATGTGGGCGATCATTCGATCGGCGTCGGCGATGCGTCCGGTGAATATCTCGAATGCGTCGGCGGCCTGGAACACTGCCATTCCGGTTCCGCTGAGCGTTCGGCACCCGACTCGGGATGCGGCAGCGAGCAACTCGGTCTCGGCCGGTCGATACACGACCTCGGCAACCCACATCCGCGGATGCAGGAGTGCCTCGGGCACAGCAGATCCGGGGTGTTCGACCATTCCGATCGGGGTGGCGTGCACCAGGCCGGTTGCGGTGTCGAGGACGGCGGCGAGCCGGTCGAGTCCTGCCGAGACAATGTCGACGTCCGGGAACATCACCGACAGGGAATCTCGGAGTTGTCGAGCCCGAAGCGGATCGGCATCGACGAGAGTGAGCCTGCCTGCGCCGCGTCGGGCCATCGCGTAGGCAACGGCCGCCCCTGCTCCCCCGGCACCGAGTTGCACCACGTCACCGATGTCGGCACCGGGTAATCCGCGACCGAAGTTGCGGTCGAATCCGGACCAGTCGGTGTTGTGGCCGACGGCACGGCCGTCGGCGAACAAGACGGTATTGACGGCTCCGAGTCGGGCGGCGTCCTCGGAGAGCCCGTCGAGAGTGGAGATGACGCGCTGCTTGCACGGGTGCGTGATGTTGAGTCCTCGAAATCCGAGGTCCGCGGCGGTCGAGACGAGACGGGGCAGATCTTCGACGGTCAGTCCACGGCTGTCCAGATCGATGATTCGGTACTGGTAGGTCAGCCCGTGCTCGGCACCCTCCCGTTCGTGCATCGCGGGAGTGAGCGACTTGCCGATGCCCGTCCCGATCAGTCCGCAGAGCAGGGATTCCGGCATGTCGATCTCCTCGGGCCTAATGTACGAATTGGTGAATTAGCTCGACGGTACTACGCCTCCGCCTCACGCCCAACCCTTTTGCCGCAATCGGTGCCGATAGAGTTGATCCATGGCTCCGCGCGCAACCGACACGTCCGACGACAGCAGTGGACCCACCGTCAAGCGTCGACGCAACAGCGACCTGACCCGGCACAACATCCTCGAGGTGGCCACCGAGGAGTTCGCGGACAAGGGCTTCGCCGGGGCGCGCATCGACGAGATCGCCGAGCGCACGCATACGACGAAGCGGATGCTGTACTACTACTTCACCGACAAGGAAGGCCTGTACAAGGCCGTACTCGAACGGTCGTACCTGCGCATTCGCGAGCGTGAACGAGACGTCGACGTCGAGGGCCTGGGACCGGTCGAAGCCATTCGGGCCATCGCCTCTCTGACGTTCGACCATCACGAGGAGAATCCCGACTTCATCCGTCTGGTCTCCACCGAGAACATCCTCCGCGGCGAACACATCTCCAGATCCGAGGCCTTGAGCAACCTCGGCAATCCCGCTGCGGAACTGCTGTCGAGCATCCTCGAGCGTGGACAGGCCGACGGGGTCTTCCGCACGGACGTCGATGCCCTCGACGTGCACATGACGATCAGCAGCTTCTGTGTGTTCCGTCTGTCGAACCGGTACACCTTCGAGGCCCTCTTCGGTCGCGACCTCACCGATCCCCGGCATCGAGAGCGCCTGCGCGCAATGCTCGGCGACATGATCATCGCGTTCCTGACCTCGCCTTCTCGCTGATTTTCGCGCTTGCGCGGTAGGTCTCGTCACTTCGGGGGTTGACACGTGGCATGGATCACGTTCAGTATTCAGGGGCACCCGGTGTTAACCATTTAGTACATTAGCGGTCCGATCGCCGAGAATGCGTCGTCGACCAGCGCCCGAGCTCCCCCGCCTCACGAAGAGAGACACGAGAACGATGGATTCGCACACCCCTGGCTCCCACCCGACGCCGCTTCGCCCCGGGGCGAACCCGCGCAAAGCGGCGACCGCCGCATGGGTCGGCAGCGCCCTCGAGTACTACGACTTCTTCATCTACGGCACTGCTGCCGCACTCGTCTTCGGCCGCGTGTTCTTCCCGGGGTCCAACCCGGCGACCGGAACCCTGCTGGCCCTGGCCACCTTTGGCGTCGGATACCTCGCACGGCCGCTCGGCGCGCTGGTCCTCGGCCACATCGGTGATCGCTACGGACGCAAGAAGGTCATGGTCGCCACCGTCCTGCTGATGGGTATCGCGACCCTCGGCGTCGGTGTCCTGCCCTCGTACGAATCCATCGGCATCGCCGCGCCCATCATCCTGGTGCTGCTTCGCCTGTGCCAGGGATTCTCGGCCGGCGGTGAGCAAGCCGGGGCCAACTCGATGACGCTCGAACACGCCCCGGACGACAGGCGCGCATTCTTCACCAGCTTCACCCTCAGCGGCACCCAGGGCGGACAGATTCTCGCCACCGCAGTGTTCCTGCCCGTCGCCATGCTCCCCGAGGAAGCACTGCTCAGCTGGGGCTGGCGAATCCCGTTCTTCCTCAGCGCTTTCGTCGTCGTAGCCGCCTTCGTCATCCGCCGATCGCTCGACGAGACCCCGGTCTTCGAGGAAGAAGTTGCGTCCACCGAACCGCAGCGCCTGCCCGTCGCCGAATTGCTCAGCAACCATCGCTCGGCCGTTCTTCGCGTGATGCTCGCCGCTGTCATCGCCTCCGTCAGCACCATCTTCACCGTCTACGCGCTGTCCTACGCCGTCAACACCGTCGGCCTCGAGCGCACCCCGATGCTGTGGGTGGGCGTTCTTGCCAACGTCGTCGCCCTCTTCGCATTGCCATTCTTCGGTGCCCTGTCGGATCGCATCGGCCGCAAGCCGGTGTTTCTGTTCGGCTCCATCGGCTGCGCGATCCTGATGTTCGGCTACCTGTGGTCGATCTCGAGCGGCAACTACGTCCTCATCTTCGTCTTCGGCATCGTGATGTTCGGCTTCGTGCACAGCGCCACCGGCGGCGTCTGGCCCTCGTTCTACGGTGAGATGTTCCCAGCCCGGGTTCGCCTGACCGGAACCGCACTGGGAACCCAGATCGGCTTCGCCATCGCAGGATTCGCGCCGACCATCGCAGGAGCGATCGCCGGAGCCGAGGTCGGCGCGTGGCTACCCGTCGCGATCGTCACCGCGGTCTTCTGCACCATCAACGTCGTCATCGTCGCCACGTCGAAGGAGACCTTCCGTACCCCCACCGACGAGCTCGGTCTTCGGACTCGCACCACCGACAGCGCACGCGCCGCGTCGGTCTGATCGAGATCGTGATCGACGCACTTCGACCTGCAGCGGCGGGCACCTGGACGGTGCTCGCCCTGCAGTATGCCACTCGAACGGCATTGCGCAGCACTCTCTTTCACCAACGCGACGAGCGCAGCACCGAAAGCCAGACGGTGGCCTACTACGTGTGGCTCGCTGTCTCGAAGACCCGCACGGTGTTGATCGACGCCGGAATGTCCCGGTCCACAGCCGAATCGAAGGACGGGCTCGACTATCACGGGTCACCCATCGAACTGCTCGGCGAACTGGGGCTGACACCGGATCACATCGACACCTGCATCCTGACCCACCTGCACTACGACCACACCGGGGTCGTCGCGGATCTCCCGTCTGCGCGATACGTGGTGCAGCGCAGAGAACTCGAATACTGGACCGGGCCGTGGGCCGCCCGCATCACCCGAGGACGGTGGCTGCACTCGCAGGCCGACACCGAACACATCCGAACCGCCGATCGCGGCACCCGGCTCGACCTCGTCGACGGCGATATCGACCTGTTCCCAGGGCTGTCGGTACACGCCGTCGGCGGACACACCGCAGGCATGCAGGTGGTCAGAGTGCACACCGACCGCGGCCCGGTGGTGTTGGCCTCGGACGCCAGTCATTTCTACGAGAACATCGAGGACGACAGCCCGTTCGCGATCCTGCACGCGCTGCCGGACATGTACGGAGCCTTCGATCGAATCCGTGAGCTCGCCGCCGACCCCGGCATTTTCGTACCCGGCCACGACCCGCTGGTATCGAGCCGATTTCCCGCCGTGACCGCCGCCCCCGGTGCGCACGCCGTGATCATCGGCTGACCACGACGAGAACGAAAAATCCCCGACCTCGCGGATGAGGTCGGGGATTCGTCGTTGTCCAGCAAATCGATCGGCCGTATCAGGCGGACTTGTCGCGGCGCTCCGGACGCTCGGGCTTGCGCGGCACGATGGTCGGCAGCACGTTGTCGTTCACCGTCTCGGCAGTCACGACGACCTTCTCGACGTCGTCGCGGCTCGGGATGTCGTACATCACCGGCAGCAGAACTTCCTCCATGATGGCGCGCAGTCCACGGGCACCGGTTCCACGGAGAATCGCCTGGTCGGCAATTGCTTCGAGGGCCTCGGTGGTGAACTCGAGCTCGACGCCGTCCATGTCGAACAGGCGTCGGTACTGCTTGACCAGCGCGTTCTTCGGCTCCGACAGAATCGTCACGAGCGATTCCTTGTCCAGATTCGTCACCGACGCGATCATCGGCAGTCGACCGATGAACTCGGGGATCAGACCGAACTTGATCAGATCCTCGGGCATGACCTCGGCGAAGTGATCCTGCGTGTCGATCTCGGCCTTGGAGCGAACCTCGGCTCCGAAGCCGAGCCCGCGCTTGCCGACCCGATCGGACACGATCTTCTCCAGTCCGGCGAACGCACCGGCCACGATGAAGAGCACGTTGGTGGTGTCGATCTGGATGAACTCCTGATGCGGATGCTTGCGACCGCCCTGCGGCGGCACGCTGGCCTGTGTTCCTTCCAGGATCTTGAGCAGCGCCTGCTGCACGCCTTCGCCGGACACGTCGCGCGTGATCGACGGGTTCTCGCTCTTGCGAGCGATCTTGTCGACCTCGTCGATGTAGATGATGCCGGTCTCGGCGCGCTTGACGTCGTAGTCCGCGGCCTGGATCAATTTGAGCAGGATGTTCTCGACATCCTCGCCCACGTATCCGGCCTCGGTGAGGGCGGTGGCGTCGGCGATGGCGAACGGCACGTTGAGCATCTTCGCCAGGGTCTGCGCGAGGTACGTCTTTCCGCACCCCGTCGGTCCGAGCATCAGGATGTTCGACTTCGCCAGTTCGACCGATTCACCGCGCACGTCGCGCGCCTTGTCACCGGCCTGGATGCGCTTGTAGTGGTTGTAGACCGCAACGGCCAACGTGCGCTTGGCAGCGTCCTGACCGATCACGTAGTTCTCGAGAAAGTCCTTGATCTCGGAGGGCTTGGGGAGGTCGTCGAGCTTGACT
Organism: Rhodococcus sp. 14-1411-2a; assembly: GCF_002259485.1. Lineage (GTDB taxonomy): Bacteria > Actinomycetota > Actinomycetes > Mycobacteriales > Mycobacteriaceae > Rhodococcoides. The sequence goes on along the minus strand of NZ_NPGA01000019.1, from coordinate 135,210 downwards.
TCGCTCGACTCGGCCAACTCCTCTTCGATGATCTCGTTGCACAGGTCGATGCACTCGTCGCAGATGTACACCCCTGGTCCAGCGATGAGCTTCTTGACCTGCTTCTGGCTCTTGCCGCAGAAGGAGCACTTCAGCAGATCGCCACCGTCACCGATGCGTGCCATTCGGAGGTTCCTACTTCCTTGTCCGCGTACGACCCACGCCGACCGGGTGTGGCCGAAACCTTCGTGGGCTACTTCTCGGTCTGTCGTCATGCCGACTTCGGTCGACCGAGTTCTTGGATGCGACGGTACCCGTGTTCGCCGAACATGGGCGGGTTGTTTCCGGTGATTCGCCACCCGATTTCACCGATTGCGCCATTCGGGTCGCCGATCGCGACCGCCGGGTGGAGTTCTGCACTCACACCCGGCGTCGGATTCTTCTGCCGGACCTACACGGTCCGACCGGTGGTAGTCGCTCTGCTACTTCTGGGCAGAGAGCTTGCGGTACTCGAACACGGTGTCGATGATCCCGTAGTCCTTGGCCTGTTCCGCGGTGAGGATCTTGTCGCGATCGGTGTCCTTGCGGATGACGTCGGGATCCTTGCCGGTGTGGCGGCCGAGGGTGGTCTCCATGAGTCGACGCATGCGCTCGATCTCGGCGGCCTGGATCTCCAGGTCGGACACCTGGCCCTGAATTCCACCGCTCGACGGCTGATGAATCAGCACGCGTGCGTTGGGCAGTGCTGCACGCTTACCGGGAGTGCCGGCGGCGAGCAGGACGGCCGCGGCAGACGCAGCCTGGCCGAGGCAGACGGTCGCGACATCGGCACGGACGTACTGCATCGTGTCGTAGATCGCCATCAGCGAAGTGAACGATCCACCGGGCGAGTTGATGTACATCGTGATGTCTCGATCGGGATCGAGGCCCTCGAGCACCAGCAGCTGCGCCATGACGTCGTTGGCGGACGCGTCGTCGACCTGGACGCCGAGGAAGATGATGCGCTCCTCGAACAGCTTGTTGTACGGGTTCGATTCCTTCACGCCGTAGCTGGAGTGCTCGACGAAGGAGGGCAGGATGTATCGGGAGGACGGCAGCTGATTGGGGTCGAACAGGTTTGTCATCGTTTCTCCAAGATGTAAGTGATCGAGGGTCGCCGGGAGCGGCCGAATTACTCGCCGATTCCGCCGGCCTGCCGCGCACGGCTGACGACGTGATCCACGAACCCGTATTCCTTGGCGGCCTGCGCCGTGAACCAGCGGTCACGATCGGAGTCTTCGGTGATCTGCTCGACGGTCTGACCCGTGTGCAGGGCGATCAGCTCTGCCATCTCGCGCTTGGTGTGCGCGAACTGCTCGGCCATGATGGCGATGTCGGAGGCGCTGCCGCCGATACCGGCCGAGGGCTGGTGCATCATGATGCGCGCGTGCGGCAGGGCGTAGCGCTTGCCCTTGGCACCGGCCGAGAGCAGGAACTGACCCATCGAGGCCGCCAGACCCATTCCGTAGGTCGCGATGTCGCACTCGGCGAATTCCATCGTGTCGAAAATGGCCATACCCGCGGTGACCGAGCCACCGGGCGAGTTGATGTACAGCGCGATGTCGCGAGTGGGGTCCTCGGCCGAAAGCAGCAGGATCTGAGCGCACAACTTGTTGGCGATGTCGTCGTCGACCTGGGTACCGAGGAAAATGATGCGGTTTTGAAGCAGACGCTCGTACACGGAGTCGCTGAGATTCAGCCCTGCTGCAGCCGAAGTCATGACGGGACTCTGCTGGTGCGAAGCCGCCGGATTCTGAACAGTCACGGTACCTGCCTTTTCCATAACAAATCGTTGGTTCCTGACACAGACACTAACGAAAGACGGCGGCTCCGGAGTCCCGGAACCGCCGTCGTTCGCTGTGAGCGTTACTTCTCTTGTTCGCCCTCGGAAGAATCTGCTGCTTCGACCTCGTCGGGAGCATCGGCGGGGCTGCCGAACAGCTCTGCGGTGTCGACGGTCGCGCCGGTGGTGTCGGTCACGTTGACGCGCTCGACGACCGAAGCCAGTGCCTTACCGCGCTTGACATCGGCGAACACGGCACCGAGCTGGTTGGCCTGCTGCACCTGCTGAATGAACTGCTCGGGCGGCATGCCGTAGCGCTGCGCCTGGAAGATGATCCGCTCGGTGAGCTCTTCCTGCCCGACCTGCGTGTTCTCGGCCTCGGCGATCGCATCGAGAAGGAGCTGGGTACGCACCGACTTCTCGGCACCTTCCTTGACGTCCTTGTCGAATTCCTCGCGGCTCGAACCCTGCGACTCGAGCAGCTCGGCCAGTGCTTCCTCGTTGTGGTCGAGGCCGTGAATGGCCTCGTGCACCTGGGAATCGACCTCGGCCTTGACGACGGCCTCGGGAGCCGGAATCTCGAGCGTGTCGAGCAGGGTCTCGAGCACCTTGTCGCGGATCTGACCGGCCTGCTCGACCTTCGCGACTCGCTCGACGCGCGTCTTCAGGTCGGCGAGCAGTTCGTCGAACGTGTCGAACTCGCTGGCCAGCTGGGCGAACTCGTCGTCGGCCTCGGGCAGCTCGCGCTCCTTGACGGAGACGACCTTGACCGTGACGACGGCTTCCTTACCTGCGTACTCACCGGCGACCAGGGTCGAGGTGAACTCCTTCGACTCGTCCGCGGAGACGCCGATGATCGCGTCGTCGAGTCCGTCGATGAGCTGGCCGGAGCCGACCTCGTGGGACAGTCCGCTCGCGGTTGCCTCTTCGACGTTCTCGCCGTCGACGGTGGCCGAGAGATCGATCGAGACGAAGTCGCCCGACTGGACGGGACGATCGACACCGGTCAGGGTGCCGAAACGCTGGCGCAGCGACTGCAGCTGCTCGTCGACGGCCTCGTCCTTGATCTCGAGCGGATCGACGACGACGCTGATGGTCGAGTAGTCGGGCAGATCGATCTCGGGACGAACGTCGACCTCGGCGGTGAACGTGAGCTCGGTGCCGTCCTCGATCTTGGTGATCTCGATCTCGGGCTGGCCGATGACCTTGACCTTCTCGTTGGTCACGGCCTCGGAGTAACGGGCGGGAAGAGCGTCGTTGACGACCTGCTCGAGAACTGCCCCGCGGCCGACGCGCGCTTCGAGCAACTTGGCCGGAGCCTTGCCGGGACGGAAGCCGGGGAGGCGGATCTGCTGAGCCAAAGCCTTGTACGCGCGGTCGAAATCAGGCTTGAGCTCCTCGAAGGGCACCTCAACGTTGATACGGACTCGCGTCGGGCTCAGCTGCTCGACGGTGCTCTTCACGGAACATGCTCCTTTGAGTAATTCTTGCTTGCTGGTGGTGCTTACGGTGCTGGCTTGCGGTCTTACCTCGCTCGCCGCGAACACGGCGAACCGTGCCTGCGGCCCTCATTTGTCGGGGTGACAGGAATTGAACCTGCGACCCTCCGCTCCCAAAGCGGATGCGCTACCAAGCTGCGCCACACCCCGTCGTACCCACACCATTGAACAGCAACCGATAGTAGCCCCCCATGGGCGCCCCACCGATGACGTTCGGCGGAACCGGTCGCGGCGGGCCGGTTTGGAATCCTGCGTCGGGGTTGGGTACAGTCTTGAAACGCAGGCGACGGAACTGGCGATCCCACGACTGTTGTTTGCACGCCGATGTAGCTCAATGGTAGAGCCCCTGTCTTCCAAACAGGCTACGCGAGTTCGATTCTCGTCATCGGCTCCACCGAAAAAGCCCCGCACTGTCAGTGCGGGGCTTTTTCGTGTCCGCGTACTCTGGACGGTGTCCGAATTGTCCGTAGAACCGGGCATGCACCGTCGGCGGAAGGCCCGCAGTGGAAATAATCCTGATCGTCATCGTCGTCGCCGCAGTGGCCCTGTTGGTCCTGCGAAGCAAGAAGAACTCGGCTGCGGCGGCCGAAACCGCGCTGGCCGACGCCAAGGCCGATGCCCGCCAGTCGATCGAACGCCTGGGCGGTCAGGTCTACAACCTGATCGGCACCGACACACCGTCCAAGCAGGCCCTGGCCGATGCGTCCGAACGCAACATCGCTGCCGGTTCGCAGATCGACCAGGCCACCACCCCCGAACAAGCCAGACTGGCCAAGCAGACCGCGCTCGAGGGCCTCTATTACATCCGCGCCGCTCGTCTGGCCATGGGCATGGATCCCGGCCCGGAGGTGCAGGGCATCGACGGCCAGCAACAGGCCGGACGCGTCACCGAAGAACGCAAGGTCGACTTCGAGGGCCGTGAGATCGCGGCATCACCGGATCCGTCCGATCGCACCCCCAACTACTACCCGGGTGGCCGTGTCGCGGGTCGTCCGGTGCCCGCGGGCTGGTACTCCGAGCCGTGGTGGCGTCCCGCCCTGGTCGCCGGTGCGTGGGGAATGGGATCGATGTTCCTGTTCTCCGCCATGTTCTCCGGCATGGCCGGAGTTCCGGACGAGACCGCGGCCGGCGGCGACACGGGAGCCGACGGTGCGGACGGGGGCAACGGAGACGACTACAACGGTGACGATGGCGGCGCCGGAAGCGATGGCGGCGACGGCGGTGGCTTCTTCGGCAGCGACGGCGGAGGCCTGTTCGGCGGAGACGGTGGAGGCGGTTTCGACCTCTAGCTGCCCCGCCCTAGGTCGCCTGACAGACCGGGCACCAGAACAGGTTTCGCGCCTGCATCACCGAGTGCAGGATGTCTGCTCCGCACACCCGGCAGGGATATCCCTGCCTGCGGTAGACGTACGAGCGCGGTCGTCGCGCACCGTAGGTGTCGCCGTGATCGTCCTCGGGCCGGATGGTGATGATGCGACCGCGTCGAACACCGATCTTCATCAGTTCCACGAGGTCGAGCCAGATCGCGTCCCACTCCGCTCGATCGAGGTCCTTGCCCGGTCGCATCGGATTGATCTCGTGCCGGAACAGAATTTCGGCGCGGTAGACGTTTCCGACGCCGGCGAGCACCTTCTGATCCATCAGCAAAGTTCCGATTGCCGTGCGCGACTTGGAGATTCGTGCCCAAGCCCCGTCAGGGTCGGCGTCCTTGCGCAGGGGGTCCGGGCCCAGTCGCGCCACCAGGGCGTCGACCTGTTCCTCGGTGTAGATCTCGCAGGCCGTGGGTCCGCGCAGGTCGGTTCCGTACTTCTCCCCCACCATGCGCAACCGCACGGCACCCACCGGATCGCTCAGCGGCACAGACTGTTCGGTGAACTTCCCGTAGAGGCCGAGGTGGATGTGCACGATCAGATCCGACTCGTATCGGTGCAGCAGATGCTTGCCCCAGGCCTCGGCCTTCTCCAGTACGAGACCGTCGATCAGCGCGGCACCGGAGGTGAAGCGCCCCTGCGGACTGCTCGCCTCGACCGGTGCCCCGCCGAACCGACGTTGATGCAACCGAGCCAGTCGGTGCAGAGTGTGCCCCTCGGGCACCTACTCGGGCTTTCCCGGCACGACGGGTGCCTCGCCGCTGCGTTCGTACTCGGACAGGATGTCGACGCGGCGCTGGTGGCGCTCCTCGCCCGAGAACGGAGTGCCGAGGAAGGCGTCGACGATGGCGAGGGCCTCGGGAAGGGTGTGCATGCGGCCACCGATGCCGATGAGCTGAGCGTCGTTGTGCTCGCGGGCCAACTTGGCGGTCTCGACGCTCCACGCCAGCGCGCAGCGAGCGCCCGGCACCTTGTTGGCTGCGATCTGCTCGCCGTTGCCGGAACCGCCGAGCACCAGGCCGCGGCTACCCGGGTCGGCGACGACGCGGCGTGCTGCGTCGATGCAGAATGCCGGGTAGTCGTCGACGGGGTCGTAGTCGAAGGCACCGCAGTCGACGGGCTCGTGGCCGGTCGCCGTCAGGTGTTCGATGATCTGATTCTTGAACTCGAGGCCGGCGTGGTCGGCACCCAGGTATACGCGCATGCCTAGAGTCTGACAGGTGAACTCCGAAGCCGAGAAATTCGCCGGTGTGGACGGTGCGAAAGGCGCGTGGGTGGTCGCGGTTCTGGCCGAGACGACGTTGACGTGGACCGCGTGCGCGTCGGTGACGGAGGTGCTCGAGGTGACACGGGACTGCGCACGGGTGGGCGTCGACATGCCGCTGTCGCTGCCCGAGCACGGCTATCGCGTTAGCGAACTGGAGGCGAAGAAGTTTCTCGGGACGGCGCGCAGCTCCATCTTCCACACGCCGGTCGCAGGCGTACTCGACGCCGAGTCGTATCCCGAAGCGTGTGCCGTTTCTCGGCAGCTCACCGGCAAAGCGATCAGCAAGCAGACGTGGCACATCCTGCCGTCGGTGAAGGCGTGGCGGGATGCGGACGTCGATCGGGACAGGTACATCGAGGTACATCCCGAATGCTCGTTCCGGGCCATGTCCCCGGCGACGGTCTTCTCGTCGAAAAAGACCGGCCGCGGTGTCGGACAACGACTGGCCACGATCATGCGATGGAGCGAACACGTCGATCTGGCGGATCTACCGCCAGGACCCGCCGTCGACGACTTTCTCGACGCGGCCGCAGCGGCGTGGTCGGCGCGACGCTTCCACCTGGGCGAGCACCTGACGTTCGGTACCGAGGACGGCTCGGATCGAATCGTGGCCTAGCACCCCCTCGTGCGTGAAAGCTCTACTCCTGCTACGAGTTTCCACGCACGAGGGGAAGTGCGATCAGTCGAACTGCGGGTCCTCGTTGCGGCTGCGCTTGAGCTCGAAGAAGTGCGGGTACGACGCGAAGATCACCGATGCGTCCCACAGTTTGCCTGCCTCTTCGCCACGTGGGATTCGGGAGAGCACAGGGCCGAAGAAGGCCACGCCGTTGACGTGGATGGTCGGGGTGCCGACATCGGGTCCGACCTTGTCCATGCCTGCGTGATGGCTGGTCCGCAGGTCCTCGTCGTGGTCGGTGCTCTCGGCTGCCTTCGCCAGGTCACCGGGCAGGTCCAGTTCGGCCAACGACTCCGCGATGACGACGTCGAAATCCTTGTTGCCCTCGTTGTGAATTCGCGTTCCCATGGCCGCGTACAGCGGGTCGAGGATCTCGTCACCCTTCAGCTTGGCTGCGGCGATGGCAACGCGGACCGGCCCCCAGGCCTTCTTCATCATCGCGGCGTACTCCTCGGGCAGATCGCGGCCCTCGTTGAGCACTGCCAGGCTCATGACGTGGAAGTTCACATCGATGTCTCGCACCTGCTGCACTTCGAGAATCCACCGCGAGGTGATCCAACACCACGGGCACAGTGGGTCGAACCAAAAATCCGCAGTGTCTTTCTGTCCTGAACCGGCCACTGTCCTACTCCTTGGAAGTCGAGGTCATCGTGTCTTCATTGCGTAACAACCGCACACCGCGCAGACATTCCGCACGGCCCGTCGGCCAGCGCGGGGTACGCGTGACGTGATGGGATGGACGGCACTACCCATAACTACACGAAGAGGTGTCGACTGAAGTGGTTGCTCCCAACCTGACGCGTGACCAAGCCTCCGAGCGTTCGGCGATCATCGGGGAAACGAAGTACGCGATCGTTCTCGATCTCACCGACGGCGAGGGCAATCCGGGCGAGAAGACGTTCCGCTCGCTCACCACCATCACGTTCACGGCCACCGCCGGGGCGTCGACTTTCGTGGACATCATCGCGAGCACGATCCGCTCCGCGACGCTCAACGGCACCGGTCTCGATACCGCGAACTACGACGAGTCGACGGGCCTCGCGCTCGAGAATCTGGCCGAGCACAACGAGCTCGTCATCGACGCCGATTGCCTCTATTCGCACACCGGAGAGGGCCTGCACCGCTTCGTCGACCCGTCCGACGATTCGGTCTACCTGTACTCGCAGTTCGAGACCGCCGATGCCAAGCGCATGTTCGCCTGCTTCGATCAGCCCGATCTCAAGGCCACCTTCGATGTGAAGGTCACCGCGCCGGAGAGCTGGGCCGTCATCTCCAACGCCGCGCACGCCGCCGAGCCTGCAGCGGGCGAGCACGTGTTCGACACGACCCCGTCGATGAGCACCTACCTCGTCGCGCTGATCGCTGGGCCGTACGCGGAGTGGACCGACTCGTACACCGACGACCACGGCACCATTCCCCTCGGAATCTATTGCCGCGCATCACTTGCCGAGCACATGGACGCGGAACGCCTGTTCACCGAGACCAAGCAGGGCTTCGGTTTCTACCACGAGAACTTCGGCACTCCCTATGCCTTCGGAAAGTACGACCAGCTGTTCGTGCCCGAGTTCAATGCCGGCGCGATGGAGAATGCCGGTGCCGTCACGTACCTCGAGGACTACGTCTTCCGGTCCAAGGTGACACGCGCCTCGTACGAGCGTCGCGCCGAGACCGTACTGCACGAGATGGCACACATGTGGTTCGGCGACCTGGTGACCATGACGTGGTGGGACGATCTGTGGCTCAACGAGTCCTTCGCGACGTTCGCTTCGGTGCTGTGCCAATCCGAGGCAACCGAGTACACCAACGCGTGGACCACCTTCGCCAACGTCGAGAAGGCCTGGGCGTACCGCCAGGACCAGCTGCCGTCGACGCATCCCATCGCCGCCGACATTCCCGATCTCGCGGCCGTGGAGGTCAACTTCGACGGCATCACCTACGCCAAGGGCGCGAGTGTGCTCAAGCAACTGGTGGCGTACGTCGGTAAGGAGGACTTCCTCGCCGGCTTGCGTGCGTACTTCGTCGATCACGCCTTCGGCAACGCCACGTTCTCGGATCTTCTTGCAGCACTGGAGAAGTCGTCGGGACGCGATCTGTCCGATTGGGGCGCCCAGTGGCTGCGCACCACCGGCCTGAACACCCTGAGTCCGGACTTCGACGTCGACGCCGACGGCAAGTTCACCCGCTTCTCGGTGCTGCAGACCGGTGCGGCCCCGGGTGCAGGCGAGCATCGCGTACACCGCATCGCGGTCGGCATCTACGACGACGTCGACGGCAAGCTGGTGCGCACCGACCGCGTCGAACTCGACCTCGATGCTGCCGAGTCGACGACTGTCGACGCGCTGGTGGGTGTCTCGCGTGGCAAGCTCGTTCTGGTCAACGACGACGACCTGACGTACTGCGCGGTGCGTCTCGACCCGGATTCACTCGATGTCCTGCTTTCCCGAATCGGCGACATCGCCGAACCACTCCCCCGCACCCTTGCGTGGTCGGCGGCCTGGGAAATGACTCGGTCCGCCGAGATGAAGGCGCGAGACTTCGTTGCCCTCGTCCAGCGCGGAATCGACGGTGAAACGGAAGTGGGTGTGGTGCAACGTCTTCTGCTTCAAGCGCAGACCGCCATCACCAGCTACGCCGATCCTGCGTGGGCAGCCGAACACGGTACCCCCGAGTTCGCCGATGCTCTGCTCGAGCTGGCGCGTGGCGCCGAAGCAGGCTCGGATCACCAGCTGGCCTTCGTCAACGCCCTCACCGGCATCGAACTCGGCGATCGCCACATCGAGGTGCTGCGCGCATTGCTCGACGGTGACGTCGACGGTCAGTCCCTGTCCGGTCTGGGAGTCGACACCGATCTGCGGTGGCGCATCGTCACGGCCCTGGCCGGTGCCGGGGCCATCGACGCGGATGGACTGGAATCGCCGGTCATCGACGCCGAGGCGGGCAAGGACAACACCGCTGCCGGGGCTCGATCGGCTGCGGCGGCACGTGCTGCACGCCCGAGCGCGGAGGTCAAGGAACAGGCGTGGACCACGGTGGTCGACGACGACGCGGTGCCGAACATCACCGCTCGCTCGATCATCGGCGGCTTCGCCGGCCCCGGTCAGGGCGAGCTGCTCGAACCGTATGTCGCTCGCTACTTCGACGCCATCGAAGGTGTGTGGTCTCGTCGATCCAGCGAGGTCGCGCAGACCGTGGTGATCGGGCTCTATCCGTCCTGGTCGATCAGTGAGCAGTCACTGGCGGCCGCGGACGAGTTCCTGGACGGTGATCTGCCGCCCGCCCTTCGGCGATTGGTGATCGAGGGACGGGCCGGCGTCGTCCGGGCTCTCGCTGCGCGGGAGTTCGACGCGAGCTGATCTGGACGGCACAGACGACGAGGGCCGGTTGCCCACCGCGAGGTGGACAACCGGCCCTCGTCGTGGAAGCGCGGTCTGGAGGTGGAGAGTTACGGGCTGAGGATGGACGCGGTCATCACCCGGACGGCAGTGACCAGACCGTCGATGAGATTGCCGTCGCGGAACGGACCGAGCGCGGCGGTGACACCCAACTGTGCAACCCGGTCGGTCGCACGGTTGGACACTCGCCTGCCGGTGCGGATCTCGAGAGCATGCCGATTGGGGTCGACGGCGACCAGGACCGAACGGATGGCATCGGGTGTGCCGGGGAACACCGAATCCGCACCCGCAGCGGGATCTACGCCGAGATCACCGATGTAGACGTTGAACCGGATCTTGGTCTGTCGAATCGCCTGCGTGAGTGCATCGTCGAGTGCAACCAGGTCCTGCGTCGCGAACGGCAGGTGCTCGGGGTTGGTCGTCCCGAACTCGTGAGCAGCCGAGATGCGGCCGCTCGCGGTGAGGGCTGCACCGACGGGCAGGTCTTCTTCTCTGACGTCACTGCGGACGAGTTCACCACTTGCCACTTGCGGAACCTCCGATCGAGTCGGCTGTGTCGGCACCGTGCGAACCGTGACCTCCGAAAGGAGTCACCTCGTCCGTAGCAGTCCACAGCAATGGCTCGCGCGTCCACTCGTCCGTCAGTCGGTAGGGCGGAACGTCCATACCGGGCTGCTTGTCGGTCAAGTAGGACAACGCGCCGAGGAGTCCGATCACCGCAACCGGAATCACCCCGAATATCAGCGTGGTCTCAAAAATGCTCACAGGGTGTGACGTTAGTCGACAATTGCGCGTCGGACCACGTCGGGGCCGGTGTTGTGACCGAAAAGTGCAGGCGTACCCGCGTCAGGCAGCGCCCTCACCGAGGTACGCGAGCCAACTGGGATCCAGCTCCTTCGTCGTCGCCAACAGTCGCCAGTGCGGACCCTTCGGCGGCACCAACTGGGCGCGCAACGTCCAGCCGATCTCACTGAGCAGTTTGTCCGCCTTGCGATGGTTGCACGAGGCGCAGCAGGCGACACAGTTCTCCCACGAGTGGCCACCTCCGCGGCTGCGCGGAACCACGTGGTCGACGGTCTCGGCCTTGCTTCCGCAGTATGCGCACCGGAACCGATCGCGGTGCATCAGCGCCTGTCGGGTCATGGGTACCCGGGCTCGATACGGAACACGGACGAACGTCCGCAGTCTGATCACCGACGGCACCTGCACCGAGCGGTCGGCCGACCGGATGAACGGCCCCTCCGGATCGTCGTGCACCACGTCGGCCTTCCCACAAACGAGAAGAACCACCGCCCGGCGCATCGGAAGCGCGGTCAGTGGTTCGAAGGTGGCGTTGAGGAGCAGCACACGGCGCTTGACCCACGCCGGTACGGCGTCGTCGCCTGTAGCACTGTGGGCCGTCGGCACCACACGCAGCGGAGAAGCCCCCGAGGCCGTCTCACGCTGGTCGTGCGTGGTGCGGCCCTCAGTGGGCGGGAGTTGTCGATGGCGGTGTTGCGAGTTCTTCATGCGTTGCTCCAGAAACAGTCGGCGCCCGCGCATGGCTTGCGTGGAACACGAGTCACAGTGGAACACGAATGCACCCTCCTCGCACAGCCTTTTTCCCGGCATTTTCTGTTGCCGATCGGTGAACATCTCGCATCCTCGCGTTCACGAACGACGAACGACGGCTCCATGCGCTGCGTGACTGGCAAGATTTCTGCGTCTCCGTAGACTTTTCGGGTGTCTGTATCAACCTTCCTGTCCGCATCGTCCCTCTCCGAACCGTCGCTGTTGCGAGATCTCGACACCCGAGCGTTCGAGCTGACGGAGACCGGACGCGACTGGTTGGTCGATCGTCCGCTGCAGGCTCTCGGCTATCTGGCCCTCGCCATCGTGCTGCGCCTCGTCCTGCACAAACTGATCGACCGATTCACCCGCAACAACGTCGGGAAGTCTCCGACGCTGCTGCGTCCGCTGCGCGAGCGTTCGTCGAGCACCGTCAAGGGCGCGATTCTCAACGAGCGGCGCAAACAGCGTGCCAACACGATCGGCTCGGTGCTCAAGTCCGCCGTCTCGGTCATGATTCTCACGTGGTTCGTGCTGTCGGTGCTCGACGTCGTGGGGGTCAACGTCGCTCCGTTCATCGCCTCGGCCGGGATCGTCGGCGTCGCCCTCGGCTTCGGTGCGCAGAACCTGGTCCGAGACTTTCTCTCGGGTATCTTCATGCTCCTCGAGGACCAGTACGGAGTGGGCGACGTCGTCGACCTCGGTGAAGCGACCGGCACGGTCGAGAGCGTCGGGCTACGCGTCACGACGATCAGGGACGTCAACGGCACCGTGTGGTACTGCCGCAACGGCGAGGTGCTGCGCGTGGGCAACATGAGTCAGGGCTTCGCGGTCGCCGTATTGGATCTGCCCGTGTCCCACACGGCCAACATCGACGAGGCCCGCGCAGTCGCCGAACGCACCACGCTGGCGGTGGTGGAATCGAAGGACTTCGCCGATGACATCCTCGAACCGCCCGAGATGCTCGGTGTCAACGCGGTCAGCGCCGACACCGTCACCATCCGCATCACGATCAAGACCCGCCCCGGACGCCAGTGGGCCGTACAGCGCAGACTGCACCAGGAGATCCTCCAGGCGTTCGACGATGCCGACATCAAGGCACCGTACGCACTGGGTCGCCCGGGTGGGGTCGTGGCCGAGCGAGGCAGCTGAGGGACAATGGACGTGACCGACGCCGACCAGGAACGAACAGAGAGAGTGTGATGACCGAACCGCAGCAGACGTTCTACGACGCGGTAGGCGGTGCCGAGACGTTCCGGTCACTCACGGCGAAGTTCTACGAGGAAGTCGCCAAGGACGAGATAGTGCGGCCGTTGTACCCCGAGGAGGATCTGGCACCGGCCGAACGGCGGATGCGGATGTTTCTCGAGCAGTACTGGGGCGGTCCGCGAACCTACTCCGACGAGCGTGGCCATCCTCGACTTCGTATGCGCCACAACCCGTTTCGGATCGGACCGATGGAGCGAGACGCGTGGCTGCGCTGCATGCACATCGCGATCGCGTCGATCGCCCCCGAGGTCATGGACTCCGCGCACCGAGCCCAGTTGATCGACTACATGGAGATGGCCGCCAATTCGATGATGAACTCGGCGATCTGACGGCCCCGACAGCGCAGCGGGCTACAGCGATCCGACGCGCTGCGGGCTCTTGCCGCCGACGGCGACCTTGAGCTTGCCCACCCGCGCGCGAACGGAGCCGGCCACCTTGAGCGCGAAGCTCATGGGAGCGGGTAGGTGCTGGCGCAGGATGGCGTGCTTGCGTACGTAGTTCTCCACGTGCCACTCCGACCAGGTGCCCGCACGGAACAGTGCGGCATCGCCGGGAAGCAGGGTGCGCGGTGCGTGGTCGTCACTCGAGACGGTCACCGAACCGTCCATGATGTGCACGATCTCGTCGACGGCGAAGTACCACCGGAAGCGTCCTGCCGTGCAGTCCCACACGTTGGTGGTGGTGGTTCCGTCGATGCTCTTCGACCACTCGGCGAGGCGAGCCTGCGGGTTTCCTTCGAGAATCCAGGCCGGCTCGATGGGGCTGTCGTTCAGCGCGATGTCGCCGAGTCGTACGGCTTCGATGGTCGAAGTGATCATGGTTTCCGTCGCGTCCTCACCGTCGGGCGCGGCTTCCGCCGCTACTTGTTCCAGGAGCAGAACATACAACACTTTCCCAACGAACCGGCAGGAGTCGGTCATGTGAATGAGCACAAAGCTTTACTGTTCGTTGACCTACGAGGCTGCCTCCTGTCGTGCCCGAACGCCCCTGAATCGTTCTGCGGCCGATCGTTTGGCACTATTGCCCCTTGTGACCGATCCGATCGAAAGCTCCGAGCTGTTGTGGTGGCAGGACGCCGTCTTCTACCAGATCTATCCCCGCTCGTTCGCGGACTCCAACGGTGACGGCATCGGTGACCTCGACGGAATTCGTGACAAGCTCGGCTACCTGGAGCTGCTGGGAATAGACGCAGTCTGGATCGGACCCATCACCCGGTCGCCCATGGCCGATCACGGGTACGACGTGTCGGATCCGCGTGACATCGACCCCCTGTTCGGCAACCTGGAGATCTTCGACGCGTTGGTCGACGAAGCTCATGCGCGCGACATCAAGGTCACGATGGACCTGGTGCCCAATCACACCAGCAGCGAGCACCCGTGGTTCCGATCGGCCCTGACGGCGGCGCGCGGTAGTGCCGAGCGTGCTCGCTACATCTTTCGAGACGGACGTGGTGACGACGGTGCGCAGCCGCCGAACAACTGGCCGAGCATCTTCGGTGGCCCGGCCTGGACTCGGATCACCGAGCCCGACGGATCCCCCGGTCAGTGGTACCTACACATCTTCGCGCCCGAGCAACCGGATCTGAACTGGAACAACCCGGAGGTGTTCGACGACTTCGCGCGCACCTTGAGATTCTGGCTTTCCCGCGGCGTCGACGGCTTCCGGCTCGATGTGGCGCACGGTATGGCCAAACCCGTCGACCTGGCCGACATGAGTCTCGAACTCAACGCGTTGATGAAGAACGACGACGACGATCCCCGGTTCAACAATCCTCGGGTCCACGACCTGCATCGACGCATCAGAGCCGTCATGGACGAATTCCCCGAAGCGGTGACCGTCGGTGAGATCTGGGTGCAGGACAACGTGCGCTTCTCCGAGTACATCAGGCCCGACGAGTTGCACCTGGGTTTCAACTTCCGGCTGGCCAGTGTCGATTTCGACGCCGCAACCATCCGCGACGCCATCTCCAATTCCCTTGCCGCAGTAGAACTGGTCGACGGAACTCCGACGTGGACGCTGTCGAATCACGACGTCGAGCGTGAGGTCACCCGATACGGCGGTGGGGACCTCGGTCGGGCGCGCTCGCGCGCCATGATCCTCGTCGAATTGGCGCTTCCCGGAACGATTTTCGTGTACAACGGTGCCGAACTGGGGCTGCCGAACGTACAACTGCCCGACAGTGCGTTGCAGGATCCGGTGTGGGAGCGATCCGGGCACGCAGAGCGCGGCCGCGACGGCTGCCGAGTGCCGATGCCGTGGGAGGGGCACACACCACCGTTCGGGTTCTCCTCCACCGATCGAACATGGTTGCCGATGCCGGCCGAATGGGACGGGTACACCGCCGAGGCGCAACTCGAAGACGTCGATTCGATGCTGAGCCTCTATCGGACGGCGTTCGAGCTGCGGGCTCTACGTCCGGAATTCACCGGTAGCGGAGTCGATTGGTACGGATCTCCTTCCGGCTGCCTGGCATTTCGTCGACGCGGTGGCCTGATCTGCGCCTTGAACGCGTCGGAGGAGTCGATCCCGCTGCCTCCCGGCGAGTTGCTGCTGGCCAGTGCGCCGTTGGTGGACGGCAGGCTTCCGGCGAACGCCGCTGCGTGGCTCGTCTAACGCTCGACGGTGAGCGACAACTGTTGTCCCGCGCGACGAGCGAAGACGGAGCCGTAGCGGGCATCGAGACGTAGCCAGACCTTCGACACCCGCACCCGAACCACCTCGTCGGGCGCGATCCGATCCGGGTCGACGTCGACGGTCAACGGGTCGCTGCCACTGTGTGGCACGAAACCCATTGCGGTCAAGGCGAATACCGTTCGCATCGAGATCGAGACGTCGTCGTTCTCGCCCGCGACGTGCAGAACCTCCTGTTCGAGCAACGAACTCGGCGGACCGTGACTGCTGCCGTACTCCTTGGCCAGTGCGACGCCGCGTTGCGCGAGCCCCACGAGCACCCGGGCCGGCACATCGTCGAGATGGCCGAAGCCGCCGTCCGGTGGCAGGGCTCCGCGCCAGGCGGAATCCATCGAAAATCCCGGGTCGATCACACCGTCGGTCGCCTGCTGCACCGCCGCGACCAACACGTCGGCACCGGCACTCGTGTCGTCGGGCACCACGGTCCCGGTGATGACCCGAGCCGCGAGAGCATCGAAACCCGTTGCCGCCCAGCAGGACACACCGCCGCCCGCTCGGGTCCGCATACGGATCACCGCAGCTTCGTCCAGACGCAGCGCCCTGGTGCAGAACGTCGCCAGGTTCTCCCGCTCGACCGCATCGGGAACGGTCAGTACGCGCTCATACACGCTGCCAGCTCACGAGAAACTCACGCTCTTCGGGAGTGAGCCGGCGCAGCCGCTGCGCATCGATGTCGAACGCCGCAATCTGTGTCGAGGCCACCACGGCCGCGGGAGTGTCCAACGACGCTCCCCGGGCTCGCACCTCGTATCCGACGACGAAGTCCACCGCCCGCACCGCGTCGATCCACATGAACACATCGAGGGGCCCGTCCTCGTGCCGGAGCTGGCCTCGATACTTCACGTGCAGATCCGCGATCACCGCGCCGTGGCGCAGGTTCGCCGTCGGCCTCCCGTCCACCAACAGCCAGGGAATGCGTGCCTCTTCGAGGAGAGTGACCATCCGGGCATGGTTGATGTGTTGATACACATCCATATCCGACCACCGCACGTCCACGGTGGCATGAAAGCCCACTCGCTCGGTTTCAGGTCGCTTGTCGGACAGATGGGCGTCGGGCACACTCACGTGGTCGTTTCCTCTTCTCGGTCGAGTATCGGCGGTCTCGCCCGTGGCGATGTGGTGCTGAAGGTCAGGGCACCATGTTGCGGACCTGTCGGGCAGCGACCGACAGGGTGGCCAGGTCGAGGGTTCCCGACTCGGCGATTTCGGTCAACGCCGCACGAGACCTCGCCAGACGAGACGAGTTGGTCGACTCCCATTCGGCGATCTTCTCCGCAACCGACTCGTCCGGCTCGCCGCCCGCCAATACGGCCTGCGTGATTCCCCGCAACGAGGAATACAGATCGTCGCGAAGAGCCAAGCGCGCCAACGAATGCCAGCGGTCTCCGCGGGCCAGCTTGGACACCGCGGTGAGCAACCAGTCGATACCGATGTGCGCATCGAGGGCGAAGTAGAGCTCGGCGACCTCGGCTCCGTCACGGTCGACGATGTCGGCGATATCGATGATGTCGAGTAGGCAGTACACATCGAGCAAGCCGTAGATCCGGCGCGCCAGCTCGGCCGGCGCGCCGCGTTCGATCGCCGCAGCCGATCGGGAGTCCAGGTCGCTGGCTTGATGCCCGGAGATCCACCTGGACACCGACGGTTGCAGTGCCCGCACCTGACCGGCGTACCGACTGATCTCGGCGCCGACGGCCAGCGGCTGCGGACGGTTGGCCAGCAGCCAGCGCGAGACACGGTCGAGCATGCGACGCGACTCGAGCAACAGTTCGGCCGAGACCGCAGTCGGCACGTCCGCGGCCCTGATCGAGTTCCACACCTCGTCGAGTCCGAATATCTCGGTGGCGGCGGCGAAGGCACGGATGGCGTCGGTGCCTGCCGCACCCGAATCCTCGGTCAATCGGTAGGGGAACGTGATGCCACCGCAGTCGATGGCCTCGTTGGCCAGCGTCGTGGCCACCAGCTGCCGCCGGAGAGGATGCGTGGTGATCGCGGCGGCGTACGGCTCTCGCAGCGGCGCGGGGAAATACTTGGGCAGCCGCGGAGCGAAGACGTCACTGTCGGGCAGTTCGCTGTCGAGCAGTTCGGCTTCCAACGCCAGCTTCACGTGAGCCATCAGAGTCGCGAGTTCCGGCGAGGTCAGCCCGCGGCCGTCCTGTTTGCGACGCCGTAGATCCGCCTCGGTGGGTAGCGCCTCCAGCTCGCGATCGAGACCTCGGCGCACTTCCAGATCCTCGATCACCCGACTGTGCACGGTGACCAGGCTCGGTGCGTCGAACCTTGAGGTGCCGAGCAGCTCGTTCTGCATGATGTTGTCCCACAACACCAGCCGGCCCACCTCGTCGGTCATGGACGCGAGCAGCTCGTCCCGATCCTCGCGCGCGAGGTTGCCATTGGTGATGGCCGTCTCCAACAGGATCTTGATGTTGACCTCGTGATCGGAGCAGTCCACACCCGCGGAGTTGTCGACGGCATCGGTGTTGATCTTGCCTCCTGCAGCGGCGTATTCGATGCGGCCCAGTGCGGTGGCTCCGAGGTTGCCGCCCTCCCCCACCACGGCGGCGCGCACGTCGATTCCGTCGACCCGCACCGTGTCGTTGGCCTTGTCACCGACCTCGGCATTGGTTTCGGTGGACGCCTTGATGTACGTACCGATTCCGCCGTTCCACAGCAGATCGGCCGGGGCCCGAAGGATCGCGTTCACCAGCTCCGGGGGTGACAGCGCGACCACGGAATCCCCCAACCCGAGGGCAGCGCGCGCGGCCGCACTGATCGGGACAGACTTGCGCGTCCGCTCCCACACGCCGCCGCCCGCACTGATGAGCGAGGTGTCGTAGTCCGCCCACGACGACCGCGGCAGTGCGAACAACCGCTCCCGTTCGGCGAACGAGGACTCACGCTCGGGGTCGGGATCGAGAAAGATGTGCCGGTGATCGAACGCGGCGAGCAGGCGAATGTGCCGGCTGAGCAACATGCCGTTGCCGAACACGTCCCCGCTCATGTCGCCGACGCCGACGACTGTGAAATCGTGGCTCTGCGTGTCGATTCCGAGCTCACGGAAGTGGCGTTTGACGCTCTCCCACGCACCCTTGGCGGTGATACCCATGGCTTTGTGGTCGTAGCCCGCCGAACCGCCGGACGCGAAGGCGTCGCCGAGCCAGAAACCGTACTTCGCGGCAACGTCGTTGGCCATGTCCGAGAAGGTCGCGGTGCCCTTGTCCGCGGCAACGACGAGATAGGTGTCGTCTCCGTCGCGGCGCACGACTCCGGTGGGAACCGTCACCGTTCCGGTAGCGCGGTCGAGATTGTCGGTGATGTCGAGCAGCCCGGCGATGAACAGGCGGTAGCAGGCCTTGCCTTCCTCGGCGTGGGCCTGGCGATCTCGATCGGCGTCACCGGTCACGGCAGGGGGCCGCTTGACGACGAATCCGCCCTTGGCTCCGACCGGCACGATGACGGCGTTCTTGACCATCTGGGCTTTGGCGAGTCCGAGAATTTCGGTCCGGAAGTCCTCACGTCGATCCGACCAGCGCAGTCCGCCGCGGGCAACGGCTCCGAATCGCAGGTGCACACCTTCGACGCGGGGCGAGTACACGAAGATCTCGAACTTGGGCTTCGGCTTGGGCAATTCGGCGATCGATTGCGGATCGAACTTGAGCGAGAGGTACTCGCGATGGTCGCCGTCGACCCCCACCACGAAGTAGTTGGTGCGCAGGGTGGCGCGGATCAGCTCGAACATGCTGCGCAGGATGCGGTCGGCGTCGAGACTGACGACCTCGTCGATCAGTTCACCCAGCTGGGTGCCGATCGACTGCGCGTTCTCTTCCGAACTGGCCTCGGGATCGAACTGCGCCTCGAACAACCCGACGAGCAACCGCGCGGTGCGCGGGTGTGTCAGCAGCACACCCTCGATGTTGAACTGGCTGTAGGGAAAACCGGCCTGGCGTAAGTACTTCGCGTACGCGCGCAACACCACTGCCTGCCGCCAGTGCAGGCCGGCGCGCATGACCAGCTCGTTGAACCGGTCGGCCTCCGCCTCGCCGCTCCACACTGCCGCGAACGCATCGGTGAATCGGTGCTGCACTCGGCTCTCGCGATCGGCGGTGCCCGCCTCGGACAACTCCGCGTCGATGTCACCGTCGATTGCCGAACGCAGCATCTCGCGTGAGGCCGAGAGCCCGAAATCGTAGATCCAGCAGGACATTCCGTCCGGCCGCACCACCGGGTACGGTCGTTCGTCGTCGACCTCGACGCCGAGACTCTGCAGGATGGGCAGCACCTGCGACAGCGAGACACCCGCGCCGCCGATGTACAGCGAGAACCGCCAGCTACCCACGGCCGACTGCTCGTTGCGGTAGAGCTGCATGTCGATCGACTCGTCGCCGAGCCCTTCGAGGCGAGCGATGTCGGTCACGGCCCGAGCCGGACTGAAGTCCTGCTTGTAGGCCTCGGGGAACGCCTCTGTGTAGCGCTGGATCCGCAGCGGGTCCACGGTGCGGTCCAGCGAGACCGCGTCGCCGAGGGAGTCCTCCCAGGTTCTGGTGGTCTCGGTGAGAGCCGCCTCGATCCGGGTGATGTCCTCGGCGGCCAGCTCCGTCGATGCCGTTCCCGGCGTGCGGCGGACGGTCACGTGCAGCAGCGCCAGGTCCGATTCCGTCACGCGCGCCGTGTAGTCGAGAGAAGTGCCGCCGAGCTCACGGAGCAGCCGATCCTGAATGGCCAGCCGAACACGGGTGGTGTAGCGATCTCGCGGCAGGTACACCAGGGCGGAGACGAAGGACCCGCCGGCATCGGGCCGCACGAACAGCTTGACCTTGCGCCGACGGCCCAGTGCGAGAACAGCACTCGCGGTCTCGAACAGCCAGGCCGCCGAGGTGGCGAACAGTTCCGAGCGCGGCATCGACTGCAGCACTTCGAGCATCGCCTGACCCGAGAACGACCCGAGATCATGGCCGGCCCTGGCGATCACCGAGCGCACCCGACGCTCGATCACCGGAATGTCGAGCACGTTCTCGTGCAGCGCCGTCACGGTGAAGACGCCGACGAAACGGTGTTCGGCGGAGTTCTCGGCGTCGAGAACACTCACGAAGTAGGGGTAGACGGCGCGGTGCACCGTCGCCGGACTCGCTCCCTGTGTCAGGGCGACCAGGTCGCGCTGACCGAGCGGCTCCGAACCGTGCACGTCGTGGGCCGCGTCGCGCAACACCCCGAGGCTGCTCGACTCCTCCCCGGTGGCCGTCCGTGCACCGTCGACGCCGCCGAGCCGGTACCGGCGGTACCCGAGGAGCGTGTAGTGACCGTCGCCGAGCCAGCGCAGCAACGCGGCTGCGTCGCGATGTTCGACGGCGATGTCGGACTCCGCATCACCGGCCCGCTGGGCCGCACCGTCGAGGAGATCGGCGACCTCGGCCTGCACCCGACGCATGCGATCGGTGTCGCCGACGACCTGACGCACGTCGGCCAACACCCGGCTCGCCTCCGACTCCACGCGGTCGAGGGCCTCCGCGGGCGTGGACGGATGCAGCTGGACGTGAATCCAGGATTCGTGTCGACCGTCGGCGCTCGGACCCGTCAGCTCGCCGTCCGCGTCGCGGGCGACCGACAGAATGGGATGGACCACGTCGGTGTACTCGATGCCGAGTCGGGACAGCAGCGAGATGACCGACTCGACGAGAAGCGGCATGTCGTCGGTGACGATCTGCAGATAGCTGCCCGCGGCCTGATGGGCGGCCGAACTCGACTCGCTGGGTCGGTACACCGCTACGTTCGCGGTATCGGGCAGCCGCTGAGCGGCCAACCGGACGTGCCGGTGAAAGGACGTGGTGTCGGGAGTGTGCGCGGACGCTCCGACGGCCGTCGTGTCCACGTGCTCGAAGTACTCGGCTTGCAGTGTCGCCAGCTCGGCCAGGAGTCGGTCGTCGAGGCCGTCGGTCCAGTCGTTGTCGGGCAGGTCCAGCGAGCGTGGCATGGTGTTCGAGTACTCCCTCGTGAGGATTTTCCCGACGCCCGCCGATCGCCGGTCGTCGATGACTCCTCGACCTTAGTGTCGAACACCCTGTTACCGCAGTGACCTCGCTGAGCCGGCGCGTGGCGAACTACTCCGAGCCGAGATACTCCGCGAGAAGCTTCCTCTCGTCCTCCGACAAAGGACGAGAGGAAGACGTCGCGAGATCGAAGGCAACCATCAGTGCTTCGGCATCCGCGCAGATTTTTCCGTCCCGGTCGGTCACCACGTGCCGGACGCCGTACGAGGTGGTCCCGATGCGGGTGATCCACAGCTCGATCGTCAGCGGACCCGAATCGTCGAGAATCGGATGCAGAAAATCGGTGGTGAGTTTCCGCACCACCGCTGCGCCGCGCATACCCGGACCCCCGAAGACCGCGTTCAGGAACTGAACGCGGCCCTCCTGGAGGTATTCGACGAACCGGGTGTTGTTGACGTGGCCGAGACGGTCGGAATCACCCCACCGCACCTGAAGTGTGCAGGTGAAGGTTTTCGCCGGCATGTCAGTCTCTGGTCAGCTTCCGGTGCGTGACGCGATGCGGGCGGGCCGCGTCGGGTCCGAGGCGTTCGACCTTGTTGGCCTCGTAGCCCTCGAAGTTGCCCTCGTACCAGTACCACGCGGCCTCGTTGTCGCCGAAGCCACCTTCCCACGCCAGGATGTGCGTGCAGGTGCGGTCCAGGAACCACCGGTCGTGGGAGATGACCACGGCGCAGCCCGGGAATTCCTCGAGAGCGTTCTCGAGAGATCCGAGCGTTTCGACATCGAGGTCGTTGGTCGGTTCGTCGAGCAGGATCAGGTTGCCGCCCTGCTTGAGCGTCATCGCCAGATTCAGACGGTTCCGCTCACCACCGGAGAGCACTCCGGCAGGCTTCTGCTGATCGTGGCCCTTGAACCCGAACGAGCTGATGTACGCACGCGACGGGAACTCGGAGCTGCCGACGGTGATGAAGTCCAGACCGTCGGAGACCGTCTCCCACACCGTCTTCTTCGAGTCGATGCCCGAGCGGTTCTGGTCGACGTAGCTCAGCTTGACGGTCTGACCGATCTTGACCTCGCCGCCGTCCGGCTCCTCGAGCCCGACGATGGTCTTGAACAGCGTCGTCTTACCGACGCCGTTGGGGCCGATGACGCCGACGATGCCGTTGCGGGGCAACGTGAACGAGAGATCCTTGATCAGCACGCGGCCGTCGAAGCCCTTGTCCAGGCTCTTGACCTCCACCACGACGTCGCCGAGGCGCGGCGGGTTGGGGATCTGGATCTCGTCGAAGTCGAGCTTCCTGGTCTTCTCGGCCTCGGCCACCATCTCGTCGTAGCGAGCCAGACGAGACTTGCTCTTGGCCTGACGTGCCTTGGCACCGGAACGAACCCAGGCGAGCTCGTCCTTGAGGCGCTTCTGCAGCTTCTGGTCCTTCTTGCCCGAGACCTCGAGACGTTCGGCCTTCTTCTCCAGGTACGTGGAGTAGTTGCCCTCGTACGGGTACAGGTGTCCGCGGTCGACCTCGGCGATCCACTGCGCGACGTGGTCGAGGAAGTACCGGTCGTGAGTGACGGCGAGAATCGCGCCTGCGTATGCGGCCAGGTGCTGCTCGAGCCACAGCACACTCTCGGCGTCGAGGTGGTTGGTGGGCTCGTCGAGCAACAGCAGGTCGGGCTTGCTCAGCAGCAGCTTGCACAGCGCCACGCGGCGCTTCTCACCACCGGAGAGGTTGGTGACGGGCGACTCGGGCGGCGGGCAGCGCAGCGCGTCCATGGCCTGTTCGAGCTGGGAGTCGATCTCCCAGGCATCGGCGTGGTCGAGCTTTTCCTGCAGCTCGCCCATCTCTTCCATCAGCTCGTCGGAGTAGTCGGTTGCCATCAACTCGGCGATCTCGTTGTACCGCTTGAGCTGGACCATCGTCTCGCCGAGACCGTCCTCGACGTTCTCGCGAACGGTCTTGGTGTCGTCGAGGACCGGTTCCTGCATGAGGATGCCGACCGAGGCACCGGGAGCGAGGAACGCCTCACCGTTTCCGGGCTGATCGATTCCCGCCATGATCTTGAGGATGCTGGACTTACCGGCGCCGTTGGGGCCGACGACGCCGATCTTCGCTCCCGGATAGAAGCTCATCGTCACGTCGTCGAGGATGACTTTGTCGCCGTGCGCCTTGCGCACCTTCTTCATGGTGTAAATGAATTCAGCCATGACGCCCAGCTTATCGGTGCGAGTGGGTCTCCGGCACCACCGCCCGAGCGCGTAGCCGCCGCCCGCACTCGATCGAGGTTCCGATGCAGCGCGGACGGCGGATGCCGGGAGACCGTCAAGCCGGAACGGACTCGCGCACGTCGTCCTCGATGCGATCGTGGTCCCGATCCTCGTCCACAGGTTCGGTAGCTCCAGGATCGCCGTCCGGCGCAGCCTCGGGTGCCACCGCTTTCGTCCGATGGATCGAGACGTTGCAGCGCGCGAGATCCGGTCCGACGGCGCTGGCCCGCATCTCCAGATCGGCGCGTTCGACCCCGTCGCGGTTGGTGTACTCGTTGGTCCTCAGCTGCCCGTAGGCGATGATCGGGTCGCCCTTCATCAGCGATGCTCCGACGCCGCGCACGAGACGACGCCAGCACGTGACCGTCAGGTAGAGGGTTCCGCCGTCGGTCCACTCGCCGGTGTTGCGATCCTGACGTCGGGCGTTGCTGGCCATCCGGAAGCTGAGGACCTCGTCGCCGGTGGGTGTGGAGCGCTTGACGGGATTGGTGATGACCGTTCCGACAACTGCGCACTGTGCTTCGTACATGGTGTGTTCCCCCTCGATCGATGTCGCGTGGTTGCGATCGAGATCGACACTGCTACGCGGAAGACGTCCGTGGTGAACGAGTTCACGAAATGTGGACAACCGGCCGGCCTGTGGATGAAGCACCCGAATCGGGGCCCGCGCGACCCGAGAATGTCGGGACCGTGTGCTAGTCGGGAACTTCGGCGTACATGTGGCCGTCGAGCTCGGGGATCACTCGCCCCGCAGTGAGCGAAGCAACCAGCGCCGCAGTCGAATCGGCGTCCGGAACCGCGACGGTCAGTACCGCGGACGCGCCGTAGGAGGTGCCGACGACGACAACCCCGTGCCCGCGCAGTTCCGATTCCACGCGACCGACCTCGGCGTGGTCGAGTTCGAGAGTCATGATCTCGCGTCGTTCCCGGGTCAGGAACATCGCTCCGGACAACGCCTCGGTCACCGCTCCGCCGTAGGCACGGGCAAGTCCGCCGGTGCCCAGCTTGGTTCCGCCGAAATATCTGCTGACGACCGCGACGACGTTGGTCAGGTGATGCCCGCGCAGCACGTCGAGCATCGGTGTACCTGCCGTCCCGCTCGGTTCACCGTCGTCGTTGGACCGCTCGATGCGCGGATCCGGCGGCGACACATCGACGATGAACGCCGAACAGTGATGTCCGGCAGCAGGATCGGCCTTGCGGGCCGCGTCGATCACAGCTCGCGCCTCGGCTTCCGTGGCCGCGCGATCGACGACCGCGAGAAACCTCGACTTCTTGATCTCGATCTCGCACTCGACGCGACCGGCGATGGTACGCAGTGGGGTCACCCGGTCTCACTCATGCGGCAACACTGTCAACCACATCGTCTGCGGCTTGGACCAATCGGGCGTACATGCCGTCGTTCTCCAACAGGGATTCGTGGCTTCCGACCTCGCGAACGACGCCGTGATCGAGTACTGCGATGCTGTCCGCGGAGCGCACCGTGGACAGTCGATGCGCGATGAGGATGGTCGTTCGCCCGTTCATCAGGCCGTCGAGCGCGGTTTGCACTGCGCGTTCGGTGTGATTGTCGAGGGCGCTGGTCGCTTCGTCGAGCACCAGGATCGGTGGATTGCGCAACACCGTTCGGGCAATGGCGATGCGTTGCTTCTCACCGCCCGAGAAGCGGTACCCGCGTTCGCCGACCATGGTGTCGTACCCGTCGTCGAGGCCGTCGATGAAGTCGTGGATCTGTGCCGTTCGGGCCGCCGCGAAAATCTCCTCGTCGGTGGCGTCGGGTTTGGCGAATCGCAAGTTCTCTCGAATGGTGGCGTGGAACAGGTACGTCTCCTGAGAGACGACGCCGACCAGGTCGGCGATGGTCTCCGAAGCCATCTCCCGCAGGTCGATGCCGTCGATCGTCACCGATCCGGCCGTCGGATCATGCAGCCGCGCAACGAGATAGCCCAGAGTCGTCTTGCCGGACCCGGTTGCGCCGACGAGAGCGAGTGTGCTGCCTGCCGGGACTTCGAGGTCGATGCCGCTCAATGTCGGAACTGTTGCCGAGGTGTAGGTGAAGTCCACGGCGCGGAAGGCGACGTCTCCGCGGACGGACTCGCGCGGCAGCGCCACCGGATGGGCGGGCTCGGCCACCTCGATCGGCAGATCGAGGTACTCGAACACTCGCCCGAACAGTGCGAGCGAGGCCTGCACCTCGACGCCGGTGTTGAGCAATTGCATGGTGGGCCGGAACAATTGGGTCTGCAGAGCGGTGAACGCGACCAGAGTTCCGATCGTCAGTGCGCTCCCCTGCCCGATGGTGATGCCGGCGAACCAATACACCAGGGCAGGCATGACGGCGAAGCTGATCTGAATGGTGGCCATGCGCCACTTTCCCGCCATCATCGCTGCAAGTTCGACCCCGGCCACTTCGTGGGATCGGTCGGCGAACTTCTCGGTCAACACCTGCGCAGAGCCGGTGGTCTTGCCCAGCAGAATGCCGCTGACCGAGAGTGATTCCTCGATCTGCACCGATAGGTCGCTGAGCAACTTCTGTCGCTTGGTGGAGATCTTGCGCCGCTCGTCGCCGATGCGGCGAGCGACACGGACGAAGACCGGCAGGATGATCAACGAGAACGTGGCGAGCTTCCAGTCGAGCAGGAACAGGGCGACCACCGTCGCGGCAACGGTCGTCGCGTTCTGCGCGATGGACGTTGCGGTATTGGTGACCACCGATTGCATGCCGCCGATGTCGTTGGCGATGCGTGATTGCACCTCGCCGGTGCGGGTGCGTGCGAAGAATCCGAGGGATTGGCGTTGCAGGTGCGAGTAGACCTGGACGCGTAGATCGTGCATGAGTCGCTGACCGACGCCGTTGGACATCCAGGTCTGCACGACGCCGAGAGTGTTGGTGGCGACTGCAACTGCGATCATGCCGAGTGCGATCAGGCTGACGAGCGTGACATCGCGGTCGGGTATCGCATGATCGAGGAGTTCGCGGAGAAGCAAGGGGGACGCGAGCGCGATGATCGCGCTGACGACGATGATCGCACTGACGACGGCGATCTTGCGGCGGTAGGGCGTGAACAGAGCCAGGACTCGGCGCACGGGTGCTGGATCGGACGCGAGGAGAGAACGTTCGGGTCGGCTTTCCAAGTAGACCTCCGTGGTAGCTGAAGTAATATGCAGAGGCTACCTCACTATGAGGTAGTGAGCAACCGTCGCTATGATCCCGTACATGGAAACCGGACACTCGCCCAACCTGAGCGAGCAGTTCATGGCCGTCGCGCGGCAGATCCGGCGCAGCCACATGACTGCGTTGGAACCGTTCGGCCTCAATCCCTCACAGAGTCGGGCCCTGCACGTGTTGGCGCGCGAGCCCGAGTCCGTGCGACTACGCGATCTCGCCGAGCACCTGCGCATCGTCGCGCGATCGGCCACCGACATCGTCGACTCCCTCGAGGCGGCGCACCTGGTGATCCGGCAACAGGATCCGAGCGATCGGCGAGCCGTCCTGGTCGAGCTGACCGACACCGGCCGCGCGCTGTTGGACAGAATCGACGACGCGCGCCGTCAGGTGTCGTCGGAAATGTTCGACGGCCTCGAGCCCGCGGAACGCGACGAGCTGAACCGACTGTTGAGCAAGATCGCCGAGACCGGCTGAACCGACCGAGTACTACTGCTCGCCGGTCCGTTCGCGTCGTGCGAGCTCGGCGAACATCGCGTTGTGCGCGGCCAGGTCGGCATCGTGATCGCGCTCGGCGGCGCGGTCACTGCGCCTGGCATCTCGATCGTCGCTGCGGGTCCATTGGATCAGCAGCGCCAGCATGACGAGCACCAGCGGAACCTCGCCTGTGGCCCAGGCGATACCGCCGCCGAGCTTCTGATCTCCGAGCAGGTCGGAGTTCCAGTCCAGCCCGAGCGTCCGGTAAAACCAGCCACCCATCACGGTGTTCATGCTCATCAGAGCCACTCCGAAGAAGGCATGGAACGGTAGCGATCCGAACACGACGGCGAGTTTGGTGACCGGAGCGATCTTGCGCGGAGACGGATCGACTCCGATGACGGTCCAGTAGAACAGGTAACCGCTGAGCACGAAGTGCAGGTTCATCAGCAGGTGCGCGCCGTGACTGTCCAGTACCGCCCCGAAGATTCCGCCGAGGTAGAGCACGTAGAAGCCGCCCACGAAGATCAGCGCCGCGACGAGCGGATGGGTGACGAACTGCGAAAGTCGACTGTGCAGGCCCATCAGCAACCACTCGCGCATCCCGGGGACGCCGTCCTTGCCGGCCGCAGGCAGTACCCGCAACGCCAGCGTCAGCGCGCCACCGAGCGCGAGGAGGACGGGGGCCAGCATCGAGAGCATCATGTGTCCGGTCATGTGCACGCTGAACACGGCCGTGGAATATCGACCGATTCCCGAGGACGTGCTGATCAGCAGCGTGAGGCAGCCCAGCACCCAGGCGACCGTACGGCCGACGGGCCACGCGTCTCCGCGCAGCCGCAGCCGACGGACCCCGATCAGATACACCACGGCCATGACGATTGCCGCGGTGCCGAAGATCAGATCGAAGCGCCAGTCCAGCGCCATGCGCGCGAACGTCGGCGGGCCACTGAGGTTGTACCCGAGTGCCGCTTCTGTGGTCGTGAGATTGGGGTCGATCTCGGCCGGCGGAGGTGTGCGGCCGAGCCCGACGGCCAGCCCGATGGTCGCAGCGAGGACCAGCACCTCGGCACCGGCGAACCGGAGCAGCGGCCCGCGGGCCGTGGGATCGGCGATCAGTGCCGGTAGGGCACGGCGGCGCTGCATCCAGCCGAAGCCGCCCAGCACGATCAGGGCGACGATCTTGCCCACGATCAGCAGGCCGTAGGTGGTGGTGAACAGGTCGGCGAGCGAAACCCGGACCAGGGCGTTGATGACGCCGCTGATGCCCATGACCACGAAGCAGACTCCGGCGATCGTGGAGAATCGGCGAGCCGCGACATCGGCGTGTGCACCACGCCTGCGAACGTGCGCCAGCAGCGCGAACAGTCCGCCCGCCCACAGTGACGCGGCCCCGAGATGCAGGATCAAACTGTTGGTGGCGATGTCGTGCGAGCCGCCTGCCGAGGAGTGTCCGCTCAGCGCGATCGGCAGCAGCGTCGCGAGGGAGAACCCGAGCAGTGCGGGCGTCCAGGCCCACCGCAACACCGTGCGCGACGCGATGGCGAGCACAACGGCCATGATGGCGGTCCAGCGCCAGGCACTGGCGATCTCCACCTGGTCGAGCGCAATCCACAGGTTGGCCGGTTTGATGGCCTCGGCGAACGGCTGCCCCGAGGTGTCGGACAACGTCAAAGGCACCAGAAGCAGGGCGCAGACGGCCCAGATGATCGACGCCACCGAACCGGTCCGGACCGCGCGGTACCCGTCGACGTCGAGAATCCCGTTCTTCTGCGGCGGTACGAGGAACGCGGCCAGCAGAAAGGATCCGATGGCGATGACGGCGGCGATCTCGCCGATGGCCCTCAGCGCAGGCAAACCGTACGTGGTGGCCGGGCCCGGATCCGGGATTCCGAGCAATACCAGCGCATCGGAGGCGGAGAGCATCACGGTGAGTGCGGCGACCACACCGGCGATGACGCCTGCGGTGGCGAACACCGTCGTGGTGGTCGACCGTGGATCGTCGTTCGTCGAACCGTCGTTCGCCCGGACATCGTCCGCCGGGAGTTCAGCGGTCGAGGGTTCGGGCTTCTCGAGATCCGGTGTTGCCATACCACCAGAGTAAGAGGTGATCGGGAGTACTCGAAACGCGAGTCCTACACAGCGTCGTACTTGTCCGCACTCACGGCCTCGCTCGCGTCGTGATGGATGCGGCCGTGTCGGGCGCGCAGGGGTTCACCGGTACCGCCCCAGCGGTGGGCGATGATCTCCGCTGCGATCGACACGGCCGTCTCCTGCGGGGTGCGCGCACCGAGATCGAGACCGATCGGGCTGGCCAGACGAGTGAGTTCCGTCTCCGTCAAACCCGAAGCCCGCAACCGAGCCATGCGGTCGTCATGGGTTCGGCGCGATCCCATCGCGCCGACGAACGCCAGCGATGGAATGCGCAACGCCACCTCGAGCAGTGGCACGTCGAATTTGGGGTCGTGGGTCAACACACAGACGACGGTGCGTTCGTCCACCTCCCCCGCCGCGAACTGCGCGGACAGATAGTCGTGCGGCCACGCGACCACGACCTGCTCGGCTGCGGGAAACCGCTGCGGAGTCGCGAAGACTGCCCGTGCGTCGCAGACCGTGACTCGGTACCCGAGGAATGCGCCCTGTTGCGCCACCGCGGCAGCGAAATCGATGGCTCCGAACACCAGCATCCGAGGCGGCGGAGCGTGGCTCGAGACGAACACCTCCATCCCCTCGCCCCGTCGCTGGCCGTCGGGGCCGTAGGTCAGGACAGCCGAACGGCCAGCGGCGAGAAGCCCTTTCGCATCGTCGGCCACGGCAGCGTCGGCACGCTCACTGCCGAGCGAGCCTCGGGTGCCCGATTCTCCGACGACGATCCTGCGGCCGAGCCGTTCCGGATCGCCGTGCGCGACAACTGTCGCCATCGCCGCGGGCACATTGGCGCGAACGTCCGCGACGAGGGCCTCGAATTCGGGAAACGTCTGTCGGGTGAGCACTTCGACGAACACGTCGAGCGTTCCGCCGCAGGTGAGCCCGACGGCGAACGCATCGTCGTCCGATACTCCGTATCGGGTGAGCACCGGAGTCCCGGTGCGCATGACGTCCTGCGCGAGTTCGTAGACCGCGCCTTCGACGCAGCCGCCCGAGACCGAACCGGCCACCGCACCGTCGGAACCGACGACCATGGCCGCTCCGACCGGACGCGGCGCGGAATCGAAGGTGCGAACCACCGTCGCGACCGCTGCCACCTCGCCGGACTGCCAGGTGCGCAGCGCGTCGTCGAGGATGTCGTGCACAGCACCTCCTTCGACCTGGGGTCGGAACGCTTCCGAAACCACCGCTTTCCCGCTGCGACCATCGCCCAACCCATGCCGGCGCGATCGGCGTATACGGAAAGGTACACTCGTCAACCGTGCTCGAGCGGGTCCGCCCGCACGTGCCAGCCTCCGTAGCTCAGGGGATAGAGCAAGGGCCTTCTAATCCCTTGGTCGCAGGTTCGAATCCTGCCGGGGGCACCCTCTGACCAGCAGAAACGTAAGTCCGTTCGGCTCACTGTGGTTGACTTCGCATAACGAAGGGTCACACGTGCATCAGCTCACTCTCGGAGTCCTCTCACGTTCGCGCAAGCCCGATGAGCGGCGACTACCGATTCACCCACTGCATTTCGATCGAATAGATGCCGATATTCGCGCCCGCATATTCCTGGAATCCGGCTACGGCGAACCGTTCGGAATTTCGGACGAGCACCTGGCCACCCAGGTGGCGGGCATTCGCACACGCGAGCAACTCGTCGCCGAGTGCGATGTGATCCTGTTGCCCAAGCCCCAGGCCGAGGATCTCGCATCCTTTCGCCCAGGGCAGACACTGTGGGGCTGGCCGCACTGCGTACAGGACGAAGAACTCACCCAGATCGCCGTCGACCGCAAGCTGACGCTGATCGCCTTCGAGGCGATGAATCACTGGACCCACGAGGGCTCGTTCAATCTGCATGTGTTCCACAAGAACAACGAGTTGGCCGGCTACTGCTCGGTGCTGCACGCACTGCAGTTGATCGGGTCGACCGGTGATTACGGTCGCCGGTTGCGGGCTGCGGTCATCGGTTTCGGTGCCACCGCTCGCGGTGCGGTCACTGCACTCAATGCCCATGGCATTCACGATGTGGACGTTCTCACCCAGCGCGGCGTCACTGCGGTGAGTTCGCCGATCCACTCGGCCAACATCGTCAACTTCGATCTCGACGACGCCGATCCACGCCAGAGTCGGGCCCTCACTCCCGACGGCCGCGTACCACTGTCGAGCTTCCTCGCCGACCACGACGTCATCGTCAATTGCGTTCTGCAGGATACCAATTCACCACTGACGTTCCTGACGAACCAGGACCTGCCGACTCTCGCGCCGGGCACCCTCGTGGTGGACGTCTCGTGCGACGAGGGCATGGGATTCGAGTGGGCCAAGCCCACGTCGTTCGCCGATCCCATGTTCACCGTGGGCGACAACGTGCGGTACTACGCCGTCGACCACAGCCCCTCCTACCTGTGGAACTCTGCCACCTGGGAAATCAGTGAATCGCTGCTGCCGTACCTTCGGATCGTGCTCGACGGACCCTCGGCGTGGAGTGCCGATTCCACCATCGAGCGTTCGATCGAGATCAGGAGCGGAATCATCGTGAACCCGAATATCCTTGCCTTCCAACATCGCAGTGCGGAGTACCCGCACACCGCAGCGTGAACGAAGCGAACGGCATGAGCATCACGTGGATCGAGGACGGTAGCGAGCGGACGTGCCGCTGGCAGTCGGAGAACGGCGCTCCCGCACCCCGCACGGTACGCATCGTCGACGATTCGACGACGGCAGACGTTGCGTACAAGCTGGCCACGATCGGCGAAGCTCTGTTGTGGCGCGGCGATTACAACAATGCTCGGCAGCTGCTGTCGGCGATGACCCGGCGGGTACCACCGGCCAAACAGTCCTCCGACGCGTCACCTGCGGAGCAGTTTCATCTGCATCGTCAACATCGAGCCAGACGTGCCCGCGTGCTGGGAATGCTTCTGGTGGAACTCGATTCGAGCTGTCGACTCGACCTGGGCCGGGCTCCGGACGTCCGTGCAGCGGTATCGGAGGCACTCGGCCCCGACGCCACGCCGTGCGTGCTGTCGCTGCGCGAGCTGCTTGGCATGGTCGGCGCACACGAATGGCGACGCAAGGGTGTCTTCGTGCCGGCGCTGGATGCCTCGATCCACCCACACTACGGCGTCTTCTCCCCCGTCCGCGGCGAGTACATCCAACTCGTCGCCGGCGCACCGCTGCCGGACACGGACCGAGCGTTCGACATCGGCACCGGCTCGGGCGTTCTGGCTGCAGTGCTCGCCCGCCGCGGCGTGACCTCGGTGGTCGCGACCGACAAGGATCCGCGGTCGATCGCGTGCGCACGAGCCAACATCGATGCTCTCGGATTTGCCGATCGGGTCGAGGTGGTGCAGGCCGACATCTTCCCGTCCGGGCGTGCGGGACTGATCGTGTGCAATCCGCCGTGGATTCCCACGAAACCCACGTCGGGCATCGAACATGCGGTGTACGACCCCGGGTCGCGAATGCTCAAGTCCTTCCTCAGCCGACTCCGCGGGCACCTGACGCCGAACGGTGAGGCCTGGCTGATCGTGTCCGACCTCGCCGAGCTGCTCGGATTGGTCACGCGCGCAGAACTTCTCACCGCCATCGACGCGGCAGGCCTGGCTGTCGTCGGCCGAACCGACACCACCCCGACGCATTCGCGCGTCACCGACAGCTCCGATGTGTTGCACGCGGCACGCTCACGCGAAACCACGTCACTGTGGCGGCTCCGCGCACGCTGACAGTGGACACACGACAGAGCCGCCCGAGCAATGCTCGGGCGGCGCTGGTGGATCCGGTTCTTCTCTACCGTTCGCGGGTCTCGAACTCGCCGTTGATCACGGTGCCCAGCGGCGCGTCACGCTCCGCCTTCTTCGCCGCCTCACGCATTTCGATTCCGTCGGTGATCAGATCACCGATTTCACGAGTGACGTCGCGGACGGCTCCGGCGATGATCACCACGATCCGGCCGACGTGAGTCGCGGCCGATTCGGTGAACTCCTGCACGGTGTCCTTGTTGCGCTCGAACTTTCCTACCAACAGGACCGCCCCCTTCGAAGTCGTCACGCTGCGCTGGTCTTCTTACGCTCGACGATAACACCGGCCGGAGCCGCCGATCCCGTGAGCGAGTTGGGCAGGGCGAGCTTGAAGATCTTGCCCCACACGGTGCCGATCTGGTGGAAGAAGCCACCGGTGTTGTACGGCAGGTCGTACTTCTCGCACAGGGCCTTGACCTCCGGCGCGATCTGCGGGTAGCGGTGCGCGGGCAGATCGGGGAACAGGTGGTGCTCGATCTGGTGCGAGAGGTTGCCCGACATGATGTGGAACAGCGGAGTTCCCTCGATGTTGGCCGATCCCAGCATCTGCCGCACGTACCATTCGCCGCGGCTCTCCTCGGCGGTCTCTTCCTTGCTGAAGGTCTGGACTCCGGTCGGGAAGTGGCCGCAGAAGATGATCGAGTAGGTCCACACGTTGCGGATGAGGTTGGCGGCGACGTTGCCGACCACGGTGGACGCGAAGAACGGCCCGGTCAGCGCGGGGAAGATCACGTAGTCCTTGAGCGCCTGCTTGCCCGCCTTGCGCCACATGCCCTGCAGCAGCGGCTTGACGTCGTGCCACTTGCGCTTGCCCGCGACGATGTTCTCCGTCTCGAGGTCGTGCAGCATGACGCCCCACTCGAAGAACGTCATCAGCAGGAATGCGTACACCGGGTTGCCGAGGTAGTACGGATTCCACTTCTGGTCCTGGTCCATCCGCAGGATGCCGTAACCGATGTCGCGGTCCATGCCGACGATGTTGGTGAACGTGTGGTGCATGTAGTTGTGCGAATGCTTCCACTGGTCTGCCGGACAGACGGTGTCCCACTCGAACACCTCGGAGTTGAGGCCGGGCTCACGCATCCAGTCGTACTGGCCGTGCATGACGTTGTGGCCGATCTCCATGTTGTCGAGAATCTTCGCCACTCCGAGGGCACCGACACCTGCGAGCCATGCAGGCGGAAGGAAGGGCAGGTACATCAACGCGCGTCCGGCGACCTCGAGGCCGCGCTGCGCCTTGATGATCTTGTAGATGTATTCGCGGTCCTCGTCACCGAGCTTGGCGACGGTGCGGGCGCGCAGGTCGTCGAGTTCGCGGCCGAGCTCCTCCACCTGTTCGTAGGTCAGCACGGTCGGCTGGTCCGGCAGGGTCTCGTCACGGCGGAAGGGCAGGACGGTGGTGGGCAGGATCGAGAGAATCGTTCCGAGCATCTGATGATCTCCAATTCGATCGGGTCGAGATGGGTCTTGGGGTTGTCGCTGTTCGAGGTGGATCTAGATGTCGATGTCGACGTCGCCCACGGCGACGGACACGCACAGCTGGATCTTCTTGTCCGATTCGGTGTCGGTCTCACCGGTCTTGATGTTCTTGGTGCAGCCGGATTTCTTCACCGAGGTGCAGGTGAAGCAGATACCCATCCGGCAGCCGTTGGCCGGTGAGAGTCCCGCCGCCTCGGCCTGTTCGAGCAGCGTCTCGCCGTCGTTCTCCGAGGACACGTCGCTGCCGGAGAACGTGGTGGTGCCGGTGACGTCGTCGCTGACGGTGGCGAACGAGGGCGTGAACTCCTCGAGGTGCAGCCGCTCGCTGAGACCTGCGTCGTCGAAGTACGACGTCACGCTCTTCATCAGTCCGGGAGGTCCACACAGGAAGGTGTCGGCCTCGGCGAACCACGGGGCCACCGCATCGAGATGTTCCTGGCCGAAGAACCCGTGCAGGTCGCCGCCGGTCTTCTGCTCGGTGTACGCGAAGACGATGTTCACGTTCTCGTGCTGGGCGGCGATCTTCTCGAGGTCCTTCTTGTACGCGACGTCGTTTTCGGTGAACGCGTAGTGCAGGAAGGTCAGGTCGCTGCTGTACCCCTCGTCCAGCAGCGACCTGAGCATGGACAGCACCGGCGTGATACCGCTGCCACCGCTGATCAGCAACGTCTTTGCCGGGCGTGGTTGGGGAAGCTCGAACGTGCCGTCCGCCTGCGACAGGCTGACCACCAGGCCGACGTACGCGTTCTTGTGCAGGTACTGCGACACCAGACCCTCGGGATGCGCCTTGATCGTCAGTTCGATCCGGCCGTCCTTGCGGTACTGCGAGCACGCGGGCGAGTAGCAGCGGGTGTGGCGTACTCCGTCGATGACGA
Organism: Rhodococcus sp. 14-1411-2a; assembly: GCF_002259485.1. Lineage (GTDB taxonomy): Bacteria > Actinomycetota > Actinomycetes > Mycobacteriales > Mycobacteriaceae > Rhodococcoides. Next base: position 99,529 of record NZ_NPGA01000019.1, on the reverse strand, counting down.
CTCCGACCTGAACGAATTGGCCGGCCTTGAAACCCTTCCACTGACGCGTGGGACGGATGGTGAGCGTCAACGAGTCTTCGGTGGACCGGTGTATCTCGGTCACTTCGCCGCGAAGGTCACGAACGGTCGTCATCGGGTCGACGAGTTCGAGGTAACGATCGAGCGCGTGGGGCGTGGCCATGGCCTCGAACAGGGAAAGAAGCGAGAACTTGCGCGAACCCGAGGCCCGCGACGGACGTTCTTGAAGCGTCATTCCATCCTCCCTTACCGGATCGAAACCTACGACCCATTCAGTGAACGATTGTGCACTAACATGAGTGTGGCAGAGCGACACCGGTACCTGTCAACGTTTATGTGACCGCCGTTACAGAGCGAATCGACAGTTCTGTGGGTGCCGGGGAGGAACCGGAAGGGAGATCACAGAATGCGCGCCCATAAACTGGACGTTGTGACAGAACCGGGGACCCGCGCCGAGCGCAAGGAGCGCACGCGGCAAGCACTGATCGAGGGCACCCTGGACCTGCTCCGCGAGCGTTCTTTCGCCAGCGTCAGCCTCCGTGAGGTCGCTCGATCCGCCGGCATCGTCCCCACCGCGTTCTATCGACACTTCGCCTCCATGGAGGACCTCGGCGTCGCTCTCGTCGAGGACAGCATGCGGATGCTGCGACAGATGCTGCGCGACGCCCGACGCAACCCCAGCACCAAGACGGCGACCGAGTCCTTCGGCATCCTGGTTCGCCAGGTTCGCTCCCACGAGGATCAATTCCGCTTTCTCAGTCGCGAACGGTACGGCGGCGTGACCGGAGTGCGCCGCGCCTTCGCCACCGAACTACGACTGTTCGTCAGCGAGCTGACCATCGACCTGTCCCGCATGCCCGGTCTGGAGCGGTGGGACGTCGCCGATCTGGAGATGACCGCAGACCTGCTCGTCTCGACGATGCTCACTGCGGTGGTCGGCCTGTTGGAAATCGACAGACCGGGTAGTCAGAACGAGAAGGATCTCATCGAGCGGACCGAGAAGCAGATCCGCATGATCATGCTCGGGATGAGCCGATGGGAACCACGACGGGCTTGACCGTTCGAGAACGAGACGGCCGCGAAGGGATGTTCATGACCGAGTTAAGTGTCGGCGAGTACGTGTTCGAGGTCGAGATGTCGGGACCACCGGACGGTGTTCCGGTGGTTGCGCTGCACGGCTTTCCGCAGACCAACGCGTCGTGGACCGCGGTGACGCCCGGCCTGGTCGGCGCAGGTTGTCGCATGATCGCCCCGAACCAGCGGGGCTACTCCCCCGGTGCCCGTCCGGTCGGCGTCGAGCACTACCGCATCGAACATCTCACCGGCGACATTCTCGGATTGCTCGACACGCTCGAGCTGCCGTCGGCGCATCTGGTCGGACACGACTGGGGTGCGGTGGTCGCGTGGCATCTCGCAGCCGAACATCCGGACCGCGTCCGCACTCTCACAGCGGCGTCGGTCCCGCATTCGGCCGCGTTCAACTGGGCCATCCGCGAGGATCCGGATCAGCAGGAGCGGTCCACGTACTTCGGGCTGCTCCGAAAACCGGAGAAGGCCGAGCGAGTTCTGGTCGAGAACGACGCCCAGCGGCTGCGCGCGATGTTCGGTGCGGACAGCCTCGACGACGAATACGTTCGGCATCTCACCGTCCCTGGGGCGCTGACGGCCGCATCGAGCTGGTACGCCGCGATGACCAGGGAGTTCGCAAACCTTCCTCCGGTAACCGTGCCCACCACCTACGTCTGGAGCAACGGCGACACCGCCATCGGTCGAGCGGGAGCGGAGCGCTGCGGCGAATTCGTCGATGCGCCGTACAGATTCGTCGAATTGGACGGAATCTCGCACTGGATCCCGGAAGAAGCGCCCGAAAAACTGACGGCCGAGATCCTGGCCCGTATCGACTCCGCCTAGACCCGTTCGGGAGCCCGCACCTTCAGCAGCGCCAGCAGTCCGGCAGCGAGGACGATGATCAGCCCGGCGATACCCGCGCGGTCGGCGTCGAACATCCACACGAACAGACCGAACAGGGACGGTGCGAGGAACGAGGCGGCGCGTCCCGTCGTAGCGAACAGTCCGAAGAACTGACCTTCGCGTCCCGGTGGAGCCAGCCGGGCCAGGAAGGTGCGGGCGGACGACTGCGCCGGCCCGACGAACAGACACAGGATGAGCCCGAAGATCCAGAACATCGTCGGTCCCGAGACGAACAGCAGAATCGTCCCGGCGGCGATCATGCAGGTGAGCGAGAAGACGATCACTTTCTTCGGGCCGATTCTGTCGTCGAACCGTCCGGCCACGATCGCTCCGAGCCCGGCTATGACATTGGCAGCGACACCGAACAGCAGGACGTCGCCCGCTCCGATGCCGTAGACGCTGACGGCCAGTACGGCTCCGAAGGTGAAGACCCCCGCCAATCCGTCCCGGAACAGTGCACTGGCTATCAGGTAGTAGACCGCGCGACGGTCCACGCTCCACAGCTCCCGGACATCGCGAACCAGCACACGGTACGAGGCCGCGAACCCGGCTTCAGCGGCCTTGGGATCGGCGACGGCGCGGGGTACCTCGGGAACGGCGAACAGCACCGGGATGGCCGAGACGGCGAACCACACGGCAGCGAGCAGAGCGACGAGTCGAATGTTCAGTCCGCCGTCGGTGCTCAGCCCCAGAACTCCGCGGGTGTCGCCGTCGCCGGCAATGAAGCCGACGTAGCACAGGAGCAGCAGTACGATTCCGCCGAAATAGCCCATCGACCAACCGAACCCGGAGACTCGGCCGATGTTCGCCGGAGTGGAGACCTGCCGCAGCATCGAGTTGTACGGGATGCTGGCCAGCTCGAACATGATGGATCCGAGACCGAGCAGCAACAGGCCGAGCCACAGATAGTGGTAGTCGTCTCGGACGAAGAACAGGCCCGCCATGGCGACGACCGTCAGCGCGGTCAGCACTCCCAGCAGCCACTTACGTTTGCCGCGCGCGTCGAAGTACTGCCCGCAGACCGGCGCGAGGAGTGCGATGACGACGCTGGACACGGCAATCGACCAGCTGAACCAGGTGGTGGCCGAGATGGAACCGGGCAGATCGTCGCCGACGGCGTCGGTGAGATACACCGAGAACACGAACGTGAGAATGACGGCGTTGAACGCGGCCGAGCCCCAGTCCCAGAACCCCCAGGCGGTGACCTGCTTACGCGTTGTGGCGACTCCGACGACAGCGGCCTCCGGCTGGGTTCCCATGGTTGCCAACACTAGACCGCGGCATCCGAATTCATCGGTGCACCTAGTTGCATAGTCACCGTGTTGCATACATACTCTCGGGTGTGGCTTTGGAACACGCGATTCTGGTTTCCCTCACCGAGCTCAGCGGCTCGGGGTACGAGCTCGCCCGCCGCTTCGACAAGTCGATCGGATTCTTCTGGAGCGCAACGCATCAGCAGATCTACCGGACGCTGACGCGGATGGACGCGGCTGGATGGATCACCGGAGAAGCAGTCGCGCAGGACGGCCGGCCGGACAAGAAGGTCTACTCCGTCAGCGCTGCGGGTCGCGCGGAGCTCGATCGCTGGATCGCCGCTCCGACCGATCCTTCGCAGCTACGCGAGGAACTCGCCGTCAAGATCCGCGGGGCCGCCAACGGTGACATCGATGCTCTCAAGATCGAAGTCGCCCGCCATCGCGATGTTCATGCCACCCGCCTCGACGTCTACCGACTGATCGAGAAGCAGGACTTTCCGGCCCCCGCTGCCCTCACCGGCACCGCGTTGCATCAATACCTGGTGCTGCGCGGCGGAATTCGCGTCGAAGAAGGATTCACCGAGTGGTGCACCGAGGTATTGGAGAAGCTGTGAAGACCGAGCAGACTGCTGGCCCGTATCCGATTCTGTTGTCTCCGTTGGATGTCGGCGCAACCACGCTGAAGAACCGCGTGATCATGGGATCGATTCACACCGGCCTCGAAGATCGCGCCCGCGACACCGGCCGCCTGGCGGCCTATTTCGCCGAGCGTGCCCGCGGCGGAGTCGCGCTGATCATCACCGGGGGCTATGCGCCCAATCGCACCGGTTGGCTGTTGCCGTTCGGAGCCAAGCTGACCAATCGCATCGAAGCCCGTCGGCATCGCCGGATCACTGCTGCCGTCCATGACGAAGGCGGCAAGATCGCCTTGCAGATCCTGCATGCCGGGCGCTATTCCTACCAGCCGCTGAGCGTGTCGGCGTCGTCGATCAAGGCTCCCATCAATCCTTTTCGGCCGCGGCGACTGACATCGAGGGGCGTCCGCTGGCAGATCCGTAACTACGTACGCTGCGCCCGGCTCGCACAGAGCGCCGGCTACGACGGCGTCGAGATCATGGGCGGAGAGGGTTACTTCATCAACCAGTTCCTCTCCGAGCGCACCAACAAGCGACGCGACGAGTGGGGCGGTTCGGCGAAGAACCGTCGGCGGATGGCCGTGGAGATCGTGCGGCAGACGCGGGCAGCCGTCGGCCCCGACTTCATCGTCGTGTTCCGGCTGTCGATGGCGGATCTGGTCGAACAAGGCCAGAGCTGGAACGACATCGTCGCGCTGGCCGAGGACGTCGAAGCTGCGGGTGCAAACATCATCAACACCGACATCGGCTGGCACGAGTCGCGGGTGCCGACCATCGTCACCTCGGTTCCGCGCGCCGCATTCGCGGACATCACCGGCAAGCTCGAAAAACACGTGTCCATCCCGGTCGCCGCGTCCAATCGCATCAACATGCCCGAGATCGCCGAGAACATTCTGGCTCGCGGCGATGCGCAGCTGATCGCGATGGCCAGGCCGATGCTGGCCGATCCGTTCTGGGTCGAGAAAGCCGCCACCGACTCCGCCGACCGGATCAACACGTGCATCGCCTGCAACCAGGCCTGCCTGGACCACGCCTTCGTCCACAAGAAGGTCTCGTGCCTGGTCAACCCGCGTGCCGGACGCGAGATCGACCTGCAACTGCTGCCGACGAAGAAGACCAAGAAGGTGGCGGTCGTCGGAGCCGGGCCCGCAGGCCTGGCCGCCGCGCTCAATCTCGCGCAACGCGGACACGCCGTCAGCCTCTTCGAGGCCAGAGACGAGATCGGCGGACAGTTCGGAATCGCACGACTCATCCCAGGCAAGGAGGAGTTCGCCGAAACGATCCGGTACTTCTCCAGTGCACTTCGCAGCGCAGACGTCGCCGTTCACCTCGACACCCGAGTCACCGCGGCCGAACTCGTCGCAGGCGAGTTCGACGAGGTGGTGCTCGCCACCGGCGTCACCCCCCGGATTCCCCGCATCCCCGGCATCGAGCACCCCTCGGTGCTGTCGTACGCAGAACTGGTGCGCGACGGCAAGCCCGTCGGCGATCGGGTCGCGGTCATCGGTGCAGGCGGTATCGGCATCGACATCTCCGAGTTCCTCACCACCGACGCCTCCCCCACCTTGGATCTGAAGGAATGGAAGCAGGAGTGGGGCGTCACCGAGCCCGAGGCCGCGCCGGGGGCGTTGACTACTCCGGTACCCGCACCGTCTCCGCGTGAGGTGTATCTGCTGCAACGCAAGCCGGGACGCATCGGCGCCGGGCTGGCGAAGACGACCGGCTGGGTTCATCGAGCTGCATTGAAAGCCAAAGGCGTGCAACAGCTTTCCGGTGTCAACTACGAGAAGATCGACGACGCGGGCCTGCACATCTCCTTCGGTGACAAGCACGAGCGTCCGCGCGTTCTCGAGGTGGACACCATCGTTGTCTGCGCCGGTCAGGAATCGGTTCGCGACTTGGTCGACGAGCTGAAGGCCGCGGGCACCACGACGCACATCATCGGCGGTGCGGACGTCGCTGCGGAGCTCGACGCCAAGCGGGCCATCGAGCAAGGCACCCGGCTCGCGGCCACGATCTGATCTGTCCGCTAGCCTGTCTCACCGTGAGCCTGCCCAAGCCCAGCCCAGATGCCCGCGCCGTCGTCACCGGAGCCTCTTCCGGAATCGGTGAAGCCCTGGCCACCGAACTCGCCGCCCGTGGTCATTCACTGATCGTGGTGGCTCGACGCGGCGAGTTGCTCGAGGCGTTGGCCGCAAAGCTCACGGCCGAGTACGGCGTCACCGTCGAGGTGCGTCAGTCGGATCTGTCGAACCGTGAGCAGCGACAGGAACTGGTGACCGAGCTGTCCGAGCGCGAGATCTCGATCCTGTGCAACAACGCAGGGATCGCAACGTTCGGGCCGTTGTCCGGTCTCGATCCCGCGTACGAGCGCGACCAGGTCGAGCTCAATGCCGTTGCGGTGCACGACCTCACACTGGCGGTCATGCCCGGCATGATCGGTCGTGGAGCGGGCGGCATCCTGATCACCGGTTCGGCGGCAGGCAACATGGCCATCCCCAACAACGCGACGTACGCCGCGACCAAGGCCTTCGTGAACACGTTCTCGGAATCGCTGCGCGGTGAGCTCGCGGGTACCGGAGTCAACGTCACCCTCCTCGCTCCCGGCCCGGTCCGCACCGAGACACCGGACCCGGCCGAGGCTTCGATCGTCGACAAGATGGTTCCCGATTTCCTGTGGATCGACAGCGCCTACACCGCGAAGGTGTCTCTCGAGGGCCTCGAGAGGAACAAAATGCGCGTCGTACCGGGTCTGCTGAGCAAGGGCATGTCGGCGGCCGGCCAGTACAGCCCGCGCAGCATCTCCGCACCGATCATCGGCAGCTTCTACAAGAAGCTCGGCAACTGATACCCGAATTTCGGTCGTTCCGCGGGCTCCACTCCCGACTGAGCAAGCTCAGCGTCGGCGGCGACGTCCGGTTCCGAAGATGCTGCGCGAGATCTCCCGCCCGGCGGCCGAGGCGGCCGATCGAAGGAAGCTCTTGACGGCAGGGTTGCCCATGATCCGCTCTGCGGCCGACGGCCCATCCGGCTCGCTCGGCGGTAGATCCGGCAGATCCGCAGGCAGGGGCGGGATGTCGAACTTCTCGGCCGGGGCCGGTACGTTCGCCACCCGCGCGTTCATCCGCTCGTAGGCCGACTCGCGATCGATCGTTTCTCGGTATTTCGAGGACAGGGTGCTCGACGATGCGGCCGCCGCGATGGCGTCGTTGCCGATGGTGTCCATCAGGGAGCGGGGCGGCCGAATCTTGGTCCACGCCACGGGAGTCGGTGCACCCTTTTCCGAGAGCACAGTCACGATCGCTTCGCCGGTACCCAACGAGGTCAGCGCCTTTTCCAGGTCGTAGGCGTCGGTCTTGGGGTACGTGCGGACCGTCTTGTTCAAGGCCTTCTGATCGTCGGGCGTGAAGGCGCGCAGGGCGTGCTGAATCCGCGCCCCCAATTGCGAGAGAACATCGTTGGGGACGTCGGTGGGCAGCTGCGTGCAGAAGAAGACACCGACACCCTTGGAGCGGATGAGCTTGACGGTCTGCTCCACCTGCTGCAGAAACGCCTTCGAGGCGTCGGCGAACAGCAGGTGTGCCTCGTCGAAGATGAAGACCAGCTTGGGCTTGTCCACGTCACCCACCTCGGGCAGCGTCTGGAACAGATCGGCCAGCACCCACATCAGGAACGTGGAGAACATCACCGGCCGCGAAGCCTGCGCCCCGAGCTCGAACAAGGTGATCACGTTTCTGCCGTCCGGCCCGACGCGCAGCAGGTCCTCGGTCTCGAGCTCGGGCTCGCCGAAGAAGGTGTCGCCGCCGTCCGCTTCGAGGTTGACCAACGCGCGGAGAATCACGCCTGCGGTGGCCGAGGAGACGCCGCCGATGCCCTTCAGGTCGGCTTTGCCCTCGTCGCTGGTCAGGTGCATGATCACCGACCGCAGGTCTTTGAGATCGAGCAGGGCGAGCCCCTGCGAATCGGCCCAGTGGAAGATCAAGCCGAGAGTGGATTCCTGAGTGTTGTTCAGCCCCAACACCTTGCTGAGCAGAATCGGGCCGAATGCAGTGATGGTGGCGCGCACCGGGACGCCGATTCCGTCGGTACCCAGGGAGAGGAACTCCACCGGATGGCCGGAGGGAGCCCAGTCCGGAATACCGGTGTCCGCTGCTCGGCTGCGGATCTTTTCGTTGTCTGCTCCCGGCTGCGACAGGCCGGACAAGTCACCTTTGACGTCGGCCATGACCACGGGAACGCCTGCGGCGCAGAGCTGTTCGGCAATGCCCTGCAGCGTCTTCGTCTTTCCGGTTCCGGTGGCCCCGGCCACGAGGCCATGTCTGTTCAATGTGGCCAACGGAATTCGGATACGAGCGGACGGATCGGCGACGCCGTCGAGCACCACGGTTCCCAATTCCAACGCGGCCCCCTCCGACGCGTATCCGGCGGCGATCTCGGCGGCCTTGCCCGTCGATGCCTGCGGCTGCCCCTGTTCCGCGGCCAACGCTTCGGCTTCGGCGGCGTCCGCTGCGGCCAGAGCTTCGGCGGCGACCCGTGCCGCTTCGACGGCGGCGGCCTTGGCAGCCTTCGCCTTCTCTGCCGGGCTGAGCGTGGGTGCCGGCTGCGTCGGGTCGACTGTCATGTCCGCGTCCTCCATGAACGTGTGCTGATGCTGAACTGGCTCGATCGCCACCGCAAACCCTAGTGGCACAGCGGCTCGCACTAGTGTGGTGCGAGTGCAGGACAAACTTGTGTGGATCGATTGTGAAATGACCGGCTTGGACCTGAGCAAGGACAAGCTGATCGAAATTGCGGCGCTGGTGACCGACAGCGAGCTCAACATCCTCGGGGAGGGTGTCGACATCGTCATCCATGCCGACGACGACGCGTTGGCGAACATGCCTGCCGTCGTCACCGACATGCATGCCAAATCGGGCTTGACCGACGAGGTGCGCGCGTCGACGGTGACGCTGGAGGAAGCCGAGCAGCGCGTCCTGGCGTACATCAAGGAGCATGTCCCGGTAGCCGGAACGGTTCCCCTCGCGGGAAACTCCATCGGCACCGATCGCGGGTTCATCTCTCGCGACATGACCGCGCTCGACACCTACCTCCACTACCGCATGATCGACGTCAGCTCGATCAAGGAACTCGCCCGCCGCTGGTACCCGCGTATCTACTACGGACAGCCGCCCAAGGGCCTTGCGCACCGCGCTCTCGCGGACATCAAGGAGTCGATCAAGGAGCTGCAGTACTACCGCCGGACTGCCTTCGTAGCGCAGCCGGGGCCCTCCACCAGCGATATTGCAGCTGTCGTTCACGATCTCGACACGCAGTCAGGGGCGGATTAGCAACCCGGGATTCAACCCGCTAGTATTGTCGACGCTGCTGATGGAGAGCCCGAAAAGGTTCTGCGGATGCGTGCAATGGTGGGCGTAGTTCAGCTGGTAGAGCACCAGGTTGTGATCCTGGATGTCGCGGGTTCGAGTCCCGTCGCTCACCCCATACGAACAAGGCCGGTCTCCTCGTGAGGCCGGCCTTTTTCGTGTCTCCATTCCCCGAGCGACGAGCCCTCCGGTCCCGCCGCAACCACGCTGACCTCGAATTACGTTGTTGTAATTCAACTTTCAGGTTTCTTGTGGGGTTAATGTGACGTACGGTTACCAATGGCACTTTTGGGGAAGAAAAGTACCAATGTGATTCATGTGGTTTTTGCTACGTGAGTTCAGCGTGCCCCGAAGCGTCACCGAACATGTTCTTACGTCCTGCGCGCACCCATCCGAGGTGCGCGGAGGACGCAGACGAGGAGGCTTTTCGTGGGTCGCAGAATGCACAGAGTCATAGCGGGTTCGATCTTGTCGGCAGCACTGTGCATCGGCACAACCGGCTTGCTCAGCCCAGCGGTGGCCACCGCTCAACCCACCATCGAACTCCCCCAGATCCCGATACCGCAGCCCGACGCGCAGCAGCGGGCCGCGATTCTCGCGGCTGTCCTGGACGCCACCGGCGTCCTGATCAACCAGGTCGCAGCCATCGTTCTCGACAGCGACGTGCTCTCCGCACCGGACTCACCGGACGCTCCGAGCACGGTGGAAGTACCCGAGATCGAACTCCCGACCGCTCCGCCGACCGTCGGGCTCGGTGGAGCAGTGCTGCCCATCGATGCAGGCGACTACCGCATAACCTCCGGCTACGGCGGGCGCAACAACCCGACCGGCAACGGCGCGCAGTTCCACCAGGGTGTCGACTTCGCTGCGGACAGCGGAACTCCGATCCACGCGGTCACCGGCGGAACCGTCGTTCAGGCCGGAGATGCAGGCGACGGATACGGCAAGCTCGTGCGGGTCAAGAGTGGCAACACCGAGACCTACTACGGCCACCAGTCCAGCATCGCGGTCTCGGTCGGCGACGAAGTGGCACCGGGCGATGTACTCGGCGCAGTCGGCAGCACCGGAAACTCGACCGGACCGCATCTGCACTTCGAGGTGCGCAACAACGGTTCGAGCGTCGAACCGGTGGCCTACCTGAAGACGCTGGGTATCGATCCCTCGCTGTACCAGACCCGCGACCGAAGCTGATCGGCCGAACTCCGCTTCGATCAGACCGTAGTGGCGTTCCCGGCCTTCCACTCGTCCCACGGGACGTTCCAGTCACCGAGGCCGTCGGTACCCGACAGCGTCCCACCGACGGTGTTCTTCACGACGACGATGTCGCCGCGCTTGGTGTTGTCGTAGACCCACTTCGCGTTGGTGGGGCTCAGGTTCAGGCACCCGTGCGAGGCGTTGGAGTAACCCTGCTGTCCCACCGACCACGGTGCGGAGTGGAAGAAGATGCCGCTGTAGGACATCCGCGTCGCCCAGTCGACCGGGGTGCGGTATCCGCTGGACGAATTCACCGGCACACCGTAGGTCGAGGAATCCATCACGAGATGCTCGAAGCGGTCGCCGATGATGTAGACGCCGTTGTCGGTGGGCGTGCTGTCCTTGCCCATCGATGTCGGCATGGTGATGACGTCCTGACCGTTGACGTTGAACGTCACCTGCTTGGTGTTGTCGTCGGCGGTGGCGATGACCGCATCACCGATCGTGAACGAGGTCGTGGCGTTCTCCTGACCGAAGATGTCGTCACCGAGATCGCGTCCGTACACGTTCACCGCCACGTCGACCTTGGTGCCCGGTGCCCAGTAGTTCTGCGGACGCCAGCGAACTTCCTTGTTGTTGACCCAGTAGAACGCGCCCTCGACGGCAGGCGTCGTGGTGACGGTGATGGCGTTCTGTGCGGCCACTTTGTCGGTGATCGGTTCGTCGAACTGAACCGCGACCGGCTGACCGATTCCGACGATGTCGCCGGGGTTCGGCAGAACGTAGGGCTTGGTGAAGTTGCCGGGCTGGCTGGTGGTGAAGCTCGATACCGTGCTCGACGCTCCCCCGAGTCCGTACGCGTCGGCCTGGACGCGGTATTCACGGTCGTAGCCGAGCGGTTCGGTGTTGGTCCACGAAAATCCGTCGGGCGAGATCGCGCCCGAGACCGGCTCGCCCTCCGGGTTGAGCATCGTCACCGAGGACAACTTGCCGTCGGCGACCGAGACGGTCACCGGGTCCGCCGGCGAGAATCCGACGGCTCCGTCGAGGACGCTCGAGGTCAGCTTCGGCTTCATCAGCTCGGTCATCGGGTTGGAATCGATCGGCACCGACGGTTCGGAGACGTCCGATGCAGAACTACATCCCGACAGGACTGCCACCGAAGCAACCACTCCCACCGCGGCGAGTACGAATCCGCGATACACCCTCATGAATCACACCACTTCCCACTTCGAGCCCGACCCGGACGATTGTGCCAGCGGAAAATCGGACACTCCACTCGACAGCCCGTTCGATGAGTAACGTTCGAGTACCAATCGCAGACCAGGAAGTTCGTGTTACCTCCCATCCGCCTCTCACCAGCTCCAGGGCGGACATCACCGCTCCTGGCGGGGCACGGTGAGGACAACGTCATATCCGGCTAACTGACGTGTAATGACGGCGCACCCTGGGCCGGGCACTGTGGAATCCATGGTCACCACGGTGAAGACACTCTGCGCGTACTGCGGCGTGGGATGCGGCATGGTGCTCGAGATCGGCGGCCGAACCGCGTCCTCCGATGCGACCCCGACCAGGCCAGTCGTGACCAAATCCGTCGGCGACAAGTCCCACCCGGCCAACTTCGGCCGACTGTGCACCAAAGGGACCACCACCGCGGACATGCTCGCGGGGCCCGGGCGGCTCGAGAAGGCCCAGATTCGCCATCGCCGCGGCGAGCAACCGGAGAGCACGGACACCGCGGTGGCGATCCACGACACCGCTCGGCGGCTGCGCACCATCATCGACGAACACGGGCCCGATGCACTCGCGTTGTACGTGTCGGGGCAGATGTCGATCGAGGCCCAGTACCTGTCCAACAAACTGGCCAAGGGGTTCATCGGCACCAACCAGATCGAATCCAATTCCCGACTCTGCATGGCGAGCGCAGGAACCGGATACAAGCAATCACTGGGAGCCGACGGCCCGCCCGGGTCGTACCAGGACTTCGACCACGCCGACGTGTTCTTCGTCATCGGCTCCAACATGGCAGACTGTCACCCCATTCTGTTCCTGCGGATGATGGACCGCGTCAAGGCAGGGGCGAAGCTGATCGTCGTCGATCCCCGTCGCACCGCCACAGCGGACAAGGCCCACCTGCATCTGCAACTCGAGCCGGGGTCGGACCTGGCGCTGCTCAACGGTCTGCTGGCGCTCATTGCGGAGAACGGCGACCTCGACACCGAGTTCATCGCGGAGTTCACCGACGGCTGGGACGCGATGCCGGAGTTCCTCGGCGACTACACCCCGGAGAAGGTCTGCGCCGCAACCGGTCTCGACGAGAAGGACCTACGAGCCGCGGCCGCGATGATCGGCGGTGCAGAGAACTGGATGAGCTGCTGGACGATGGGTCTGAACCAGTCGACGCACGGAACGTGGAACACCAATGCGCTGTGCAACCTCCATCTGGCGACCGGTGCCATCTGCAAGACCGGCAGCGGCCCGTTCTCCCTGACCGGGCAACCGAACGCCATGGGTGGTCGGGAAATGGGATACATGGGCCCCGGGCTGCCGGGACAACGAGCGGTGGTCAACGACGCCGACCGCGCATTCGTCGAGGATCGATGGGGCGTTCCGCGCGGAACGCTGCGCACCGACGTCGGCGGCGGAACCATCGAGATGTTCTCCAAGCTCGCTGCCGGGGAGATCAAGGCCTGCTGGATCATCTGCACCAATCCGGTTGCCTCGGTGGCCAACAGAACGACGGTGATCGACGGTCTCGAGCGCGCCGAGTTGGTCATCACTCAGGATGCGTTCGCCGATACCGAAACCAACGACTACGCCGACGTGATGCTGCCCGCCGCGTTGTGGACGGAAGCGCACGGAGTGATGGTCAATTCCGAACGCAATCTCACGCTGTTCCAACCGGTGCTCGAGGCACCGGGCGGTGCACTACCGGACTGGAAGATCATCGCCGACATGGCGTGCGCGCTCGGATATGCAGATGCCTTCACCTATGCGAGCGCCGAGGAGGTGTTCGAGGAGATCAAGCAGTTCTGGAATCCGAACACCGGCTACGACATTCGCGGAGTCACCTACGAACGGTTGCGCGAGAGTCCCATCCAGTGGCCGTGCCCGCCCGACGCGACCACCACCCGGCATCCGATCCGATACCTCAACGACGGAGTCAGCCAACGGCAACGAGTGTCCGACGACGGTTCGATCCCCGCACTGTCCTTCCCCACTCCGAGCGGTCGGGCCCAGTTCTTCGCCAGGCCTGCGATGGCACCCGCGGAGATGCCCGACGACGACTACCCGTTCGTGCTCAACACCGGACGCCTGCCACACCAGTGGCACACCATGACCAAGACCGGCAAGGTCGCCAAGCTGAACAAACTCGATTCCGGCCCGTTCGTCGAGGTACACCCACTCGACGCCGACCGGCTCGGCGTGATCGACGGCGACAGTGTCGAGGTCGCGTCCCGCCGAGGCCGAGCCGTCCTTCCTGCCGTCGTCACCGATCGAGTGCTCCCGGGCAGCTGCTTCGCGCCCTTCCACTGGAACGAAAAATTCGGTGAGTACCTCGCCATCAATGCCGTCACCAACGACGCCATCGATCCGTATTCTCAGCAGCCCGAGTTCAAGGCGTGCGCGGTCACTCTCACCAGAGTTGCTGCAGCCCAATCACCCTCACCCGTGGGCGACGAACCTTCCCACGATCCCGTCGAGGCGCTCGCCACGATCGTCGGTCTCCCTGCGCGTCCTTCTCAGCCGCTGACGACCGTCGAACAGCGTTATATCGCAGGGCTTCTCGAAGGTCTGGGCAGTGAGGCCGGCCGAAGCGCCGCCGGAACGCCCACTCTGCCGTCGCGCACTCCCCTGTCCCCCGAGACCCACGCATGGCTCGACGGCGTTCTCGCGGGCCTGTTCTCGCGTGGACCCGCCACCGGCGGTGCTGGTGCCGATGTACCGGCCGAGACCGCCGATCCGGGGCGACGGCCGGTGCTGTTGCTCTGGGCCTCGCAAACCGGCACCGCCGAGGAGTACGCCCAGGCCTGCCTGTCCCACCTGCGGGGAGCAGGCGTGTCGATCGCAGAGCACTCGATGGAGACGTTCACCGTCGATTCTCTGCCCGCCGAGGCCGATGTGCTGATCGTCAGCAGTACCACCGGTGACGGCGAAGCACCCGACAACGGAACGACGTTCTGGGACAGTCTCGTCGCCGAGCCCGCCACGGAGCTTCCGGGAATCCGTTATGCGGTACTCGCTTTCGGCGACTCCAGCTACGCAGACTTCTGCGGCCACGGACGCAGGATCGACGAGCGCCTCACCGAGTTGGGTGCCCGGCGACTTCTCGAGCGGGTCGACTGCGAGCCCGACTACGAGAACGAGGCGGCGGCGTGGCTCGATGCGGTGGTCGAGAGGCTTCGACGCGATGACGACACCACCACCGAAGCAGCGGTGGAGTCCCCTGCACGCACCGTTCCGCAGACCCGAGCGGAGCCGGAACAGTACAGCAAGAAGTCACCGCTGGTGACGACTCTCGTACGTAATCGAGTACTGACCGCACGCGGATCCGTCAAGGACGTCCGCCAATTCGGATTCCATGTACCCGACGGGACTCTCGAGTACGAGGTCGGTGACGCACTCGGAGTGTGGCCGCGCAACAGCGATGCCTACGTCGACGAGTGGCTCGAGGCCACCGGACTGGACCGGGACACCGCTGTCGATCTCGCTGGACACGGTTCGATGTCGCTGCGCACAGCGCTGAGCCGCCACCTCGAAATTGCTCGTGCAACACCGGATCTCCTGAAGTTCGTCCACCGACGGACTGCGGACGACGATCTCGAGTCGATGCTGCACCCCGACAACAAGCATGCGCTGTCCGACTGGATGTGGGGTCGTCAGTCGATCGACGTGCTTGCTGCCCATCCGGTTCGAGCTTCGGTGGACGACTGGTTGGCAGTTCTCAAACCGTTGCAGCCACGGCTGTACTCGATTTCGTCGAGTCCGAAGGAGAACCCCAACGAAGTACAGGTGACCGTCTCGGCGGTGCGGTACAACGTGCACGGAGTTCCCCGGCGCGGCGTGTGCTCGACCTACCTGGCCGACCATGCGTCGAATCACGACGTGGGAATCTTCGTGCAGAAGTCGTCGCATTTCAAGCCGCCGGAGGACCCGACAACCCCGATGATCATGGTCGGCCCGGGTACCGGTGTCGCCCCCTTCCGCGCCTTCCTGCACGAGCGTCGCGCGCTCGGGCACACCGGCCACAACTGGCTGTTCTTCGGTGAACAGCACGCCGACACGGACTTCTACTATCGCGACGAACTGACGGCGATGCTCGGCGACGGTTCGCTGAACCGCCTGGACGTCGCATTCTCACGCGATCAGAAGGACAAGGTCTACGTCCAGGATCGGATGCGTGAACACGGGGCCGAGTTGTGGAACTGGATTCACCGCGGTGCCCACTTCTACGTGTGCGGCGACGCGTCCCGAATGGCCAAGGACGTCGACGCCGCGCTGAAGGGCGTGGTGGCGCAGCACGGCAAACTCGCGCCGAGCAGTGCCGAGGCCTACGTCAAAGCTCTTGCCGCAGAGAAGCGATACGTCCGCGACGTCTACTGAGTCGGTGGAACCGAGACGAAACGTGCCATCGGTCGATCAACGGCCGGAATGCTCCGCGGCGTAGGCGTCGACGCGTCCGTAGGCGATCTTGGGCGACCAGTCTCTGTGCACCAAGCCGAAGTTCTGTTCGGTGTCGGCGGTGTCGGAACCGGCGTCCCGGAGGCTGTAGACATAGGCCGGCCCCAGCCAGTCGTTACCGAGAACCGCGTCGAGGACAATCCCGATGCTGTCCGCCTGCGCCTGCTCGCTGACACTGTTGGGATTGGTGCCGGTGGGGGCTCCGAACTCGGTGATCCAGATCTGTTTGCCGCTGTCACCGCCGGCGATCATCGTGTCGCGCATGGACCACATCTTCATGGCGGTTTATTGTTTTCGGCGGAATCCATCACGCCCGGCACAAGGGGCCTACCGACCGGCTTCTGTTTATCGCGCAGATACTTGCACCGACTGACAGACCGCCCCACCGCGCGTATTCGGTTAGGAAATCGAACGAAGCCGACCCCCGGCCCCGACGGCTGTGTTTCAATCGGGGCCCGATGGGAACGATGGGGGCTGATATGACTCGCGCCGTGACGAGATCCAACGAGCATTATCAATGGTGTATCGGCGTGATGACCAGCCTCGCGTTGACCACCTCCGTCAAACGCATCGTCTCTGCTGCAGCCCTGGCCATGGCTGTGGTCGTGACCCTCGAGCTCGCATTCGGCTACGGAGCCACGACGGCGATCCCGTCGATCGTGCAGTGGACGTGCATGATCGCCGCGTACATCATGGGCGCGTTCTGGTGGTTCGGTCCATGGCCGACGCTCGGGCAAGCGTTCGCTTTCGTCGTCATCGCCAACTTCGCAATTTTCGGTGCCACAATCACGGCAGATTTCGCACCCGAGGTCACGCTCGGCAAATGCGCGTTCCTCATCCCGATCGGCATGCTGGTCGGCTTCTTCTTCGACAAGTGGCGGCTGGCCACCCACATCGCTCTCTGCCTGCTCGGCACCACGGTCGTCGCGGTCTACATCGTCGTCGAGCGCGGTGTGGATACGTTCGTGGCAGTGGTTCTGTGGGCTCCGATCGTCATCTCCTTCACCGGCTTCGCCCTGCTGCTGCAGGCAACCACCCAATCCATGCGTCTGGAGTTCGAGTAACCGACATGCGAACCTTCTCCCTCCCCCACACCGGGACCGAAGTCTCGAGCATCGTGCTGGGGTTCATGCGCATCACCGATCTGGATGACGACCGAATCAGGAGATTGGTGGCCACCGCGCTCGATGTGGGCGTGACGGTGTTCGACCACGCCGACATCTACGGCGGGTCACCGCACACGTGCGAGAAACGATTCGGCGATGCGGTGACGTTGACCCCGTCGCAGCGCGAGCGCATCAGCATTCAGAGCAAGGTGGGTATTCGCGAGGGCTGGTTCGACTTCTCCAGGGATCACATCGTCACCACGGTCGAGGCGTCACTCGAAGCCCTCGGCGTCGATCACCTGGACACCCTTCTGTTGCATCGCCCGGACACCCTCGTCGAGCCGGAGGAGGTCGCAGCAGCGTTCGACCACCTGCACGCGTCGGGCAAGGTCCTCGGCTTCGGCGTCTCCAATCACACGCCCGGCCAGATCGAGTTGCTGAAAACTGCAGTGAATCAACCGATTCTGTTCGATCAAATACAGCTGAGCATCGTGCACTCGCCGTTGATCGCGGCGGGCCTGACCGCCAACATGAGCACCGAGGACCAGTCGATCGACCGCGACAACGGTCTACTGGACTACGCGAGAACGCGCGGCATCACCCTGCAGGCGTGGTCTCCGTTCCAGAGCGGGACGCCGTCCGGCGTGTTCGTGGGCGACCGCGAGAACTACCCGGATCTGAACGTGGCATTGGACGAGATCGCCGACGTCTACGGGTCGACGCCGTCGGCGGTGGCAACGGCCTGGATCACCAGGCACCCGGCCGATATCCAGGTCGTGCTCGGAACCACGAATCCCGATCGAGTCGTCGAAGCCGCCGCCGGTTCGGACCTACGCCTGACCAGGCAGGAGTGGTACCGCCTGTTCCGGACGGCAGGCCACACATTGCCCTGAACGAGGCTCAGCGGCGTCACATCTGCCGTTACCTTTTCGTTACCGACTAGCTATCGGTCCGTGATGATCAGGCCTCGGTTCGGTGACGTTGCGCTGTCAGGATTACCGCACGGCATGCACCGGAACCTGTAGCCCTCGGGTTCCACCCCGTGCACGTCGGTCGTTAGGCCATCCGAACTGAGAGGTTCGCACCGTGACTGTCACCGACCACTTCGATTCTCGCCTCGCACCCGTCGAACGCGGCAATGCTAGTCACTCCATCCGCACCGAGTTCTACTCCCCTCGCCTGACTGTCGTCCGCGCGACGGGCGATGTCGATCTGCGGGCTCGTACCGATCTGGCACAGGCGCTCGACGACGCTCTGCGCGGCGAAACGGTTGTGCTGCTGGACTTGTCTGCGGTCACCTTCATGTACTCGGGGTCTGCGTGCGTGGTCCTCGACGCTGTCGCCCGCAGCGCTGGCCGCCTCGAGGTCTTTGCTCCGACGCGGCCCGCGCGCATCGTTCTCGACGCACTGGGCGCGGCGACGATCGGGGCGGATCCGCGCGCTGCCTGACCGGTGGAGGTTTGCGGTCCGGCCGATTCGGCAAACCCGAGGAGGACAGCGACTCCGGACGGCACATGTGCCGCGAGTCGTCTCCACGGAATCGAAGCGGCTCGTTCGACTTGCCGCGTGGAGCATTTCACGCACACCGAGGCAAGGATCGACAATGTCCGACCAGTTCAGCAAATCCGACCCGACCAGCGCGTTTCCGATGCCCGATCGGGCCGAACAGAGTCGTCTCGAGCATCCCGGTCTGACCCGCGACATGGTCACCGCTCCCGATCACGGCGAGGATTCCTACCGTGGATCGGATCGCCTGCACGGCCGTAAAGCATTGATCACCGGCGGCGACTCGGGTATTGGCCGTGCCGTTGCACTGGCATTCGCGCGCGAGGGTGCCGATGTCGTCATTGCACACCTCGAATCCGAAGGTCCGGACGCGCAGACCACTGTCGACCTGATCGAGGGATCAGGCAGCGCAGGTAGAGCCATCGCCTGTGATCTCACCGACGAGTTGCAGTGCGTGCAATTGGTCGACACCGCGTCCGAGGTTCTCGGCGGGCTCGACATCGTCGTCAACAATGCCGCGTTTCAGATGGCGCAGATGGGCGGGATCGCAGACATCACCACCGAGCAGTTCGATCGCGTACTCAAGACCAACTTGTACGCCCTGTTCTGGATCTCGAAACGCGCCGCCGAAATCATGGACGCGGGTTCCACCATCATCAACACCACCTCGATCCAGGCATCGAATCCCTCTCCCGAGTTGATGGACTACGCCACCACCAAGGCTGGAATCGTGGCGTTCACCAAGGGTCTCGCCGGTGATCTCGCCGAACGCGGAATTCGCGTCAATGCCGTTGCACCCGGGCCTATTTGGACGCCGCTGATCCCGGCCACGATGCCGTCGGAGAAGTACGAGAAGTTCGGCGAGACCGTCCCGCTGGGACGACCGGGTCAACCCGCAGAGCTGGCACCGGCATATGTCTTCCTGGCATCGAACGAGTCGAGCTACATCACCGGCGAGACCATCGCGGTCACCGGCGGCACGCCGTTCAACTGATCTTGTCGCCCTCTGCGGTGTCGCGCCACGCAAGCAGCACACCGTTTCCCTCCGGTCGTCGCCACGGTAGGAACAATGCGACGGCAAGCGCACATGCCACAGCGGCACCGACGGTCACGAACGACGCGAGCTGAAAGCCCTCCAGCGAGGCCGCTTTCATCGCGTGGATCAGCTCGGCCTTCTGCGTCGCGAAGATCGGGTTGGTGGGCGCTTTCACGATTTCGATGACGCTGACGACCGTTTCGCGAGCGAACGCCTTCTGGTAAGGCTCCATGATCGCGTCGGGTATCGCGTCGATCTTCGGACTCACCTGTGAGGTGTAGATCGACGCGACGATCGATCCGAGCACGGCAACTCCGAGCGTTCCACCGACCTCTCGGGTGGTGTCGTTCACCGCGGAGCCCGCACCTGCTTCGTCGAGCGTCACCGAGGACATGATCGACTCGGTGGCAGGGCCCTGCACGATCGCCAAGCCGAGGCCCATCAGCACCATCGAGACGAGAACCGGCCCCAGATAGGGCGTTTGGACCTCCACCTGACCGGCGACGAACATCCCGATGCTCATCACCATCAGCCCGAAAACGATCACCGCCGTGGTTCCGATGCGTTGCGCAATGATGGTCGCCAGCGGCGCGCCGATGGCGATGGATACTGCGAAGGGCAGTGAGTGAACGCCGAACTGCAGTGGGGTCAGCTCCACCACACCCTGGAAGTACTGGGTGATCATGAACAGGAAGCCGAACATGCCGAAGTACGCCACGGCAATGGCCAAGGCGGGCAGTGAGAATCGTCGATTCCGGAACAGGTTCAAGTCCAGTACCGGAGACGGCGTCCGCAGCTCCCACCAGACGAACGCGACGATGGCTGCCGATCCTGCCAGGTAGGCTCCGATGCTCGTTGCAGACAACCAACCATTGTGTGGCGCTTCGATGATCGCCCAGACCAGCACGGTGATGCCGGCCAACGACAGCGCGATACCCAGGGGGTCGTACTTGCCGACGTGCTCTGCTCTGGATTCCGGTACGCAGGCCAGCGCGGCCACCAGAACGAGCAGTGCCACAGGAACATTGATCCAGAACACCGAGTGCCACGAGAAGTGCTCGAGCAGAAACCCACCGGCAGTCGGGCCGATTGCGATGGCGAACCCGGCCATCGCCGTCCAGGCCGCGATGGCCAGTGCGCGCTCCTTGGCATCGGTGAAGATGTTGATGATCAGGGCAAGGGTCGCCGGAAACACTGCGGCCGCACAGACTCCCATGGCCGCGCGCGCCGCGATCACCTGTCCCAGATCGGCGGCGACAGCGCCGCCGATCGACATCACAGCGATGCCCGCCAGTCCGAAAATCATGACCTTCTTGCGGCCGTAGCGATCGCCGAGATGACCGAACGCCAACAGCAGTCCGGCGAACGTCAGTGTGTATGCGTCGACCACCCACTGCAGGCCGCTCAAGTCGGCACGTAGCTGCAGTCCCATCGAAGGCAGCGCGACGTTGACGACGGTGTTGTCCAAAACGACGAGCAGCTCGGCTGCGCAGATCACGATCAGCGCGAGGTATCGCCGACGGAACTGCGGCAAGTTCACCGGTTGACTGGAGGTGGTGGGTGACGACATCGGAATCCCTTCGACTATGACGGTCGGCATAGTTCCTGAAGGGAAGTTAGCTGTAACTGATAGTTATAGCAACATCGCCCGGCTCTTTCTGGTCGACGTCAGCGGCCCGCCGAAGCCTCCAGAACCGCCTCGAGCAGGGCCGACAACTCCCCCTCGGTCCGATCCAGAGCCGTGGTCGAGCGCTGCGCCTTGGCCATGATCAGCGCACCTTCGATGGCGGCGATCGCGAATGTTGCCAACGTGTACGACCGCTCGCGAGTCAATCCGCGCTGCCACAGGGATGCCGCTATGACGTCCTCCCAGGACGAGAAGGACTCACCTGCCGCGGCCACCGCCTGCGGCGCATGCAGCCCCTCGAGCGCGGCCGGCGCGACAGGGCAGCCCGCCACGAAATCCGTGGCCAGCAGTTCGCTGCGGAATCCCTCGAGAATGGCCCGTACGGTCGCCGACGGACCGGCCGACGCCAGGCCGGCCGAGATCATCGCGCTCATCTCGGCTCCCGCAGTACGCGTCGCCTCTTCCACCAGCTGAGGCTTGCCGCGGGGAAAGTGGTGATAGATCGAGCCGCGGGGAGCGCCCGCGTGATCGATGACGTCGGCCAGCGAGGTGGCGTCGACGCCGCGTCGACGAAACAGCTGGGCAGCGCTGCGCAGCATGTCGTCCCGAGCACTGCTTCGATTCGTCATCCGAACCCCTCCCGTGGACGCCACAATGATTGACGTGACGTTTCGTTACACCTACAGTCGCTCTGTAGCTATGTTGTCCATCATAGCTGGAACCGCAGTCCCGGAACCGGAGCAACGCATGTCCCCTGACACCGACGTGATCGACCTGAGCAGCCCGCTCACCCTTGCCTGCGGGCAGATCCTGCCGAATCGCGTGATGAAGGCAGCGCTCAGCGAAGGACTGTCCACCGCCGAGCACGGCCCGGACTCCCGCCTCGAAACGCTGTACCGCCAGTGGGGCGCGGGCGGCTACGGCCTGGTGGTGACCGGCAACGTGATGGTCGATCGGTCCCATCTCGGCGAACCGGGCAATGTCGTCATCGAGGACGACCGAGACCGTGATGCGCTGGCCCGCTGGGCGAAAGCGACGTCCGACGGCGGTGCCCCCATCTGGATGCAGCTCAATCACCCCGGTCGGCAGGCCAACCCGATCGTCACTCGCACCAAGCCCGTTGCACCCTCCGCCATCGCCCCCAACATCCCGGGCATTCCGGCACCGCGGGCGTTGAGCGAGAACGAGATTCACGACATCATCGGCCGATTCGCCACCGCGGCGGCCGTGGCCGAGACGGCCGGTTTCGACGGCGTCCAGATCCACGGCGCGCACGGCTACCTGGTGTCGCAGTTCCTCTCCCCTCTGTCGAACAGGCGCGACGACGCCTGGGGCGGCGACCTCGACGGACGCATGCGGTTCGTGATCGAAGTCGTCCGCGCAATCAGAGCGGCGGTGTCGCCGAGTTTCGCGGTGGGAATCAAGCTGAACTCGGCGGACTTCCAACGCGGCGGCTTCAGCGAGGAAGAATCGCGCATCACCGTCGAGCATCTCGTTCGGGAATCGATAGATCTGATCGAAATCAGCGGTGGCAGTTACGAATCACCCGCAATGATGGGCACCGCGAGCACGCGCGATCGGGAGGCGTACTTCCTGGAGTACGCGCGGACGGTGCGCGACGCGGCCGGAACAGTGCCATTGGCGGTCACCGGCGGCTTCCGTACCCGCTCGGTCATGAGCGCGGCAGTGCAATCGGGTGAGTGCGACATGGTTGGTCTCGGCCGTCCGACTGCCCTCGCCCCGGCCGTCGCGACATCACTGGTCGACGGCACAGTGGATCGGGTCGAATCGCCGCGCGTGGCTCTGCGCGTCCCGTCGAAGTCCAGCGCGTTCAAGCAGATCAACGGCGCTCTCGATCTGCAGTGGCACACCGACCAATTGCAGCTCATCGGCGCTGGGCAACAGCCGAATTCGAGCCGTCCGGCATGGAAGACTGCGGCCACGATGCTGCAGCGCAACGGCTGGGACGCGTTCCGTAATCGTCGAGGCTCCGCTCGGGTGGACACCTCTGCTGCCGTGACGAAGTTCCGCCGCGAGCGCTTGATCGGGAAGTATGTCGCCAATCCCATCGTGAACGGATTGACGTCGCTGGGAGTGACGACCTCCCTGGTGACCGACCTCGAGACCGTAGGACGCAAGACCGGGCTCGCCCGTCGCGTGCCGGTGTCGGCGACATTCGACGATTCCGGTGCGTGGCTGGTGTCGCAGCACGGCACCAGGTCCGGTTGGGGCGCAAACATCACCGACGAGCCCAGAATCCGAATTCGCGTGGGCAACCGATGGCGCACCGGCACAGCCACATTCGTTCCCGATGACGATGTCGTCGTCAGAGCGCGGTCGTTCTCCGGCAATCCCGTCCTCGGACGCATCATCGGAGCCGGCTTCCGAGCTTTCCAGACCGATCCGATCTCGGTCCGCATCGAGTTCGACGACTGACCGGTTCTTCACTTCCGACTTAGGTTTGCTTTACTTAACTAGTGAAGACTCTCCCCCTCGCGCCCGTTACCGTTGCCGCATTTGTTGCCGTATCGCTGATCACGTCGTGCAGTTCCGCTGCCGAACCGGCGGACGACGCGGCAGGCCGACCGGTCACCACACAGTTCGGGACGATCGTGGTGCCGGAACGGATCGACTCGGTGGTCGTGATCGACGGCCGACGCGATCTCGACATCGCGCTGGCCTTCGACCTCCCCATAGTCGGGATGCCGGTGGAAACCGAGGCTCCGCCGGAGATGGCCGGGCCGCTGACCGAACCGACTCGGATGCTGCTCGCCGACGGCGTGCCGGAGCTGTATCCCCGCAACACGGTCGACCTCGAGGCGGTCGCGCGAGTCGCGCCGGATCTGATCATCGGGCGCGACGAAGTGGTCGAGAAGATATACGGCCGGCTCAGCGACATCGCACCGGTGCTGCCGGTGGGGTCCACCGGCAGCGGTGTCAGCTGGCAACAGGACGTGACCACGGTAGGTGATGCACTGAACCTGCAGGACCGAGCGGCAACGATCGTGGCCGAGTACGACTCTCGCGTCGACGAGCTCATCGTGCGGCATGCCGACGCGATCGCGAACACCGCGGTTCTGCCGATCAGTACGTCCGAGGAAGGTGGAATTTCGGTGGGCAGGCAACGAGTGCCGTCCATCGTGCTCGAAGACGTGGGAGCCCGGTTCGCCTCCGCTTGGAACGACGCCGATCCCGAAATCGAGTACGGCCCCGAGAACGTCACTGCCGCATCCGACGCGGTGGCCATGATTGCCGCCATCACGTCCGAGCAGGATCTGCAGGCGATGAACGCCAACCTGCTCTGGACCGGATTGCCGGCGGTGCGCACCGACCGCATCGTCCGGACCGACAAGTTCACCAACGACGGCGGCCCGCTGACCGCGCTGTGGACCCTCGACCTGGTGGAGAAGCTCTACGCCACGAGCTGACCGAGATGCATAATCGGTCGATGGCACCGACCCCAACAGGCACGTTGCGCAGCACCGACACCGGCGTCGCTCTCGAGCTGACCAGAACCATCTCGGCTCCGCGTGAGGACGTGTGGGCACGCCTCACCGAATCGTCCCGGACGGCACAGTGGTTCGGTCCGTGGGAGCGGATCTCGCACAACATCATTCGCGTCACAATGGCATTCGAGGAGGGTGCGCCGGCGTCGAACATGATCATCGACGCGTGTGAGCCGCCGGGCCTCCTGGCGGTGCGGATGACCGGCGAAGTCGAATGGCCACTCGAGGTCCGTCTGACCGAGACAGGCCCTGCGACCGTTCTCGTGCTTGTGCACAGCTGCACGAGCACGGACGGTCTGGGCGACATCGGACCGGGGTGGGAGTACTACCTGGACATGTTCATCGCCGCCGGAAACGCCGACCCGCACCCGAGTTTCGACGACTACTACCCATCACAGCAGGAGTACTACTCATCTCTTCGCCCGCGGTGAATCAGTGCTTGCGTAGCGCGTCGATCAGCTCTTCCTTGTTCAGCTTGGAATAGCCTTCGAGACCTAATTCCTTGGCTCGCTCGGTCAATTCGTCGACCGTCCAGTCCTCGTAGGATCCGGATTCTCCACCCTTCCTACCGATCTGATCTCGCCCCTTCTTCGCGGCGGCGTTCGAGATCCGGGCGGCCTTCTCCTTCGAGTTGCCCTCCTCGCGGAGCTTGTCGTACAGGCCCTGGTCCTTCAGCTGTGGTTGGTCTTCGGTGTCGCTCTTCTTCGCCGGCATGGGAACTTCCTTTCATTGGGTCGTGTCGAAGCGCTACCCGGTCTACACGGCGACAAACCTCGCTCGACGTCGCGGATCGGGTGTGTGTTTCGAGTTCCATCGGGTAAGCGATCGGGATGCATTCGGATCGACCGCAATCGGCAAGCCGAGACACCACCGGCAACGACGACACCACCGACGCAAACGACGCGCCGCTCTCGGTGGGGGTGGTCAGCGACGATGGCTTCGCGGCGACGGTGGCGTCTGACATCGTCGCCAAGTTGCCCGATCACGCGAGGATCGACGGGCAGCGGCGAGAGATCCGCGTGTCCCGAGCATCGGTGCCACTCCCGCCCACCGCGACCGGTGCGGCCCCGCTGGGACAGTGGCTCGCGTCGGTGAAGGCCGACGCCGACTACGACATCGTGTTGTGTGTGTCGGAGGTTCCTCGCCGTCTCGGGTCGCGTCCGGTGATCGCCGAGACCCGTGACGGTACGACCGGCGCGCTGTACGTGCCCTCCTTCGGAACGCTGGCAGTTCGACGACGTGCCGTCTCGGCTGCACTGGCCGTGTTGCACGAGTTGATCGAAGCCGACGATTCGTCTCGACCACCGCGGAGGTACTTCGAGTCTCGCTGGGTTTCCAGTGACTCCGAGGAGGGCGACGAGGTGCTGCTGACGTCGAGCATCTTCGGTCGAATCAGGTTGGTGTCGGGAATGATTCGATGCAATCGTCCGTGGCGATTGGTTCCGACGTTGTCGAGCGCACTCGCTGCCGCGAGCGCCGCGTCCGCCTTCGGCGTGTTCTATGCCAGCATCTGGCAGATGGCAGCGTCGATGAGCCTCGGCCGACTGGCCATGATCGGGCTCACCGCAGTGATCGCCATGACCGTCTGGGTCATCTTTCCCAACGGCCTGTGGGAGAGGCGATCGTTCCGAAGTTCCACGATCGACCGCTGGATGTACAACGCAGCCACCGTCGGAACCGTTCTGACCGGCGCTCTCTGTATGTACGCGCTGTTGTTCGCCGTGGTGCTGGGCTCGGCGGCGGTCGTGATCTCACCGGAATTCCTGGCAATGCAGATCGGTCGTACCGCGACTCTGGGCGACTACTTTTCTCTCGCGTGGCTCGCTGCGTCGCTGGGCACGGTGGCCGGTGCAGTCGGGTCGTCGGTGGCAGATCGCGAGGACATTCTCGGTGCCACCTACGGTCATCGCGAGTTGATTCGTCGTCGGTCGGCCACCTCCTCGTCCTGAAAATCGCCACGTGGTTCGCGTTGTGAGCTAGAACAAGAAAAACTGGGTACGTTCGGGATATGCCATACCTGGATCGTGTTGACGGTGTATTCGTGCTCAACCTCGGCAATCGAGGTGTGGACGACAGCGAAAATCGCATGAGCCCCGACTGGGTTGCCGAGATCAATGCACTGCTCGACGAGGTGGAGTCCTCCTCCGGCCCGGCCGCCCTGGTCACGACGGCAACCGGCAAGTTCTTCTCCACCGGCGTGGATCTGTCGTGGGGTGCCGACAACCTCGATCAGATCAATCGGTTCATCGGCACCGTGCAGGAGATGCTGGTGCGCTTCCTGACGTTCCCGATGCAGACCGTCGCCGCTATGCAGGGTCACACCTACGGCGGTGCCGCGTTCTTCGTGATGGCACACGACCACCGCATCATGCGTTCCGATCGAGGCTTCCTGTGCTTCCCCGGCGTCAACATCGGTGCGACCTACAGCCCCGGAACCGTCGACATGGTGCGGGCGAGGTTGGCTCCGCACGCCTTTCACGAGGCGCTGACCACCGGACGCCGCTACGGCGGTGGCGACGCCATGGCGCTCGGTCTGGTCGACGCCGTCTCGACGCAGGAGCGTGTGCGCGACGACGCCATCGCCCGCGCAGCCGCGTTGGCCAGCACCCGCGGTGAGGTACTGGGCGAGATCAAACGCACCATGTACGCCGGTGAGGTCCGTTCCCTGCTGACGCCTGTCGCAGGCGTCGACGAAATGGAATGGGTCTCGAACTAGGCGGCGATGTCAGTGCACCACCAGAACCGGGCATTCGGAGTGATGCACCAAGTTCTGGCTCACTGATCCCAATATCGCTGCGGTGAAACGATTTCGGCCGCGGCTTCCCACTACCAACACCTGGGACGTAGCGGAGATCGACCGAAGTTCGTGTGCCGCCGAGGCACCGACGGACACGGCCCGAACCGGCACCGTCGGATACTTGTCCCGGTAGGTGTCGACGTTGGCCTGCAACCACTTTCGTTCTGCCTCGCGAAGGTGCTGCCAGTCGACCGAGGGACCGTAGTCGAGTTGATCGGTTTCGTGCACCGCGCCCACGTGGATTGCGAGCAGCTCCGCACCCAGGATGCTCGCCATCTCGAACGCTGCCGACAGTGCGCGCTTCGACGGCTCGGATCCATCGACCCCCACCGCGACAGGGGCCGGTTCGGCCCCGGAGTCGTCGCGACGCTCGTGCCATACCAGCACCGGACAGGTCGCGGCGTTGACGATTGCCGTCGTCGAGTACCCGAAGACGATGTCGCGCAACGGCCCCGACTCGCACGCGCCCACGACGAGCATCGCCGCGTCCGCGGAGAGTGCCTTCGCCATACGTGCAGCCGACAGCTCGGACACCTCCGATTCCACCGTCACCTGGGGATCGACTCCGTGCACGACGTCGACGGCGCGGGCGAGTACGCCTTCACCCTCCTGCCGCAGCCGAGTCGGGAAGTCGGTGGTGTTCAGCTCGGCGGCGACGGCCGCACTCCACTCGTCCTTCGGTGCACCGTGGACGAGGTGCACCGATGTCGATGCCGCCCGAGCGAAATGCGCCGCCCATTCGGCCACCCCCTTGTCCGTGGGCGAGCCGTCGACAACGACCGCGAGCGGTCCGTCGAATGTTGTTGCCGCGATCGTGTGGTCCATCGTTCCTCCGTTGGCCGAAGACGGTTTCTACGTCGTCTCCCACGATCGCTGCCCTGGCGACGCGCCACTAGGGCATTTGGCCACCGGTGTGCCGGGTATTTCGGGTCGAGGCCGCTAGGCCCCGGCAACCAGGGGCGCCACTTCGGTGCCGAGTAGCTCGATGCCGCGCAGCAGGTCGCTGTGTGCCAGCCGCGGATTGGTCATCTGCAACGACAGTCGATCCACTCCGCCCAGTTGTTCGCTCACTCGCTGAATCTTGTCGGCCACCGTCTTCGGATCTCCCATGAAGAACGCACCGTTGGGTCCGGCGGTGGCGTCGAATTGCTGCCGACTGGGCCGCGCGAATCCGCGCTCCCGAGAGATCTTGGTGAACATCTCGTTCCAGCCGGGGTAGATGGTGTCTGCTGCGGCCGTCGTGGTCTCGGCAACGAAGCCGAACACGTGCAGTCCCACCTTCAGCTGCTCCGGCGGATGGCCCGCCTGCGCTCCGGCGCGACGGTAGAGGTCGACGAGCGGGGCGAATTGTCGTGGTTCTCCGCCGATGATGGCGATCATCAGCGGGAGCCCCAGAAGCCCTGCGCGAGCGAAGGACTCGGGCGTCCCACCGACCCCGACCCAGATCGGCAACGGTTCCTGCAGCGGACGTGGGTAGATGCCCTGACGGTTCAGCGCCGGGCGGTGCCGACCGGACCAGGTCACCTCGACGTTGTCCCGGATCTGCAGCAAGAGGTCGAGCTTCTCGGCGAACAGCGAGTCGTAATCTGCCAGGTCGAGGCCGAACAGCGGGAACGATTCGGTGAAGGATCCGCGTCCCACGACGAGATCGATCCGGCCCTTGGAGATCAGATCGAGGGTGGCGAACTCCTGGAAGACCCGGACCGGATCGTCGGCGCTCAGCACTTTGACTGCGCTGCCGAGCCGGATGTTTTCGGTCCGCGCGGCTGCTGCAGCGAGAATGATCGACGGAGCCGAGTCGTAGTACTCGCTGCGGTGGTGCTCGCCGATACCGAACGAGTAGAGCCCGACCTGATCTGCGAGGGCGATCTCTTCCAGCAGGTGACCCATTCGCTCCTCGGGAGCGATCACCCGACCGTCGGTCGGGTCGGTCACGGAAGAGACGAAACTGTCTACGCCCAGATGCATGGTGGGGCCTTTCGGTTCGGGGTGGTCGACTCCAACAGCATCGGTGAAGATTCAATTATTCCGATGGGTGTCGAGCTGGCAGCTACTCGCCCCATCGTTTCAGCTCGTCCGTCGCGTAGTACATCTGCTGTGATGCGCCGAAACGAACGAGCAACTGCTGCTTGTCCTCGTAGAACCAGACCACGGTTCCGTACATACCTGCCATGGGCCCACTCAGCGGTGTGACTCCGTCGCCCACCTCGAATCCGTACATACGTGCACCGTACCGATCGAGGGTGCCGAAATCGGACGCCCAGCGTTCGGCTTACCGGCGTCCGCGTTTGCGTGCGCGACGCTCGTCGAGCTTCCGCTTGCCGTAGCCCCACGTGACGCGGCCCAGACCCTCGAAGAGTCGGCTGGAGAGACTTCTGCGGCCACTCATACGGCGGCCCCGTTTCCGATGACGGTCATTCTCGGTCCCTTTCTCTGAGGCAGAAGAACCCTGCGACTGGCCGGTGAAACGATCCGGCACGATCGATAAGTCGAATCGGCACGGAGCAAACACACATCAGTGTGACGTGATCTACATCACGTACGACGCCTCGATCGTCGAGCTACGCCTGTGTGACGAGTCGATCCATCCACCCGATCAGCTCGGGGTAGGCAGCGACGTTCGCGGCCGTGTGGTCGACTGTGGGCACCCAACCGGTTCCGAAGTCGAACTCCCGGACGGTGATGTCGGTGGCGCCTGCGGCGCGCCAACGCTGCACCAGGATTCGGCTCTGCTCGATCTCGACGGAGGCGTCGTGAACGCCGTGCACGATGATCACGGGTGCGACGGGCGCGGTGAACCCGATGGTGTTCTCCTGCGTCATCGGACCCAGCACGGGCCCGGTCATGAGCGTTCCCAGGGAAGAGCCGTCAGCAGTGAGATCCTCGGATCGCAACGGTCCGTAGGTGAGAGCGTCGACCGTGCAGAAATCCTGCGCCGCATCGAGGGCTGCCCGTCCGCGATCGTTGAAGAGAGCCCGGATCTGTTCGGCCCGGTCGGGGTGAGCGCCGATCAGGCCCCCGATCGTGTACAGCATCGTCGCGGCGGACTCGGAGCCGTCCTGGCCCTCGACGCGCAACACAGGATCGGTCGGTGCGGCACCGACGAATGCACCGACCACAGAGACGTCGGGCGCGTAGGCGGACGCGAGCTCTGCAGCAGCGGCCGACGCGACGCCGCCCGCCGAGTATCCGTAGAGCACGACAGGCGCGTCGGTCTCCCCTGCCGCAGCCCGTGCCGAGTCCAGCACGGCGCGGGCACTGGCGACCCGACCCAGAAACTGGTATTCGCCGGGGGTTCCCAGCCCCTGATAGTCCGTCGTGACCACCTGGTACCCCCGCGCCAGTAGTGGCAGCAGTGCCGGCATCGTGGTTGTCAGTCCCAGCTCCGAGGAGCCCGAGCAACGATCGGCAACCCCGTAACTGCCTGGCGCATAAGCGATCACGGGCCGGGGCCCGGGACCGGACCACGCACGCGTCGGCGTGACCAGCAGCCCCGACACAGCCACCGCACGATCGCGAGGATCGGCCGACCGGTACAGAATGCGCTCGGTGTGCGATCCCAGAACGTCGAGCTGTGGCACGGATTCTCGGCGCAGGATGGACCCGGGTGCGTATGCCCCCAGGCCTACGACGGGCTCACTGTAGAAATCGGCACCACCGGGAGCCGCCGAGGCGGGTGCGGCCGAGAGAGCGAGGCACCCGACAAGAACGGACAGGGCGAGGGTGACGAAAGGCAGTCTCATGTCGCGAGCCAGTATGCGGTCCGAAGTGCGGGTCCGCATTCTGTATTCGCGGATTTGCGACACCCATGTCTTGGTCGATGATGTACCACAAAAATGCCCCTGCCAGCGTTTTCACTGGCAAGGGCATTCGTTGTGCGCCATCAGGGATTCGAACCCCGGACCCGCTGTAAAAGAGATAACAATTCAAGTGGATACACTCGCGTCCATCACAGGCCAGCTGAGCTGGGTGTTTGGGAAGTCGAGTGACCACCGGCGTCCGGGTGAATCCATCCGCGTTCGCCCCAAAGTGATGAGTAAACGATGATCTCCTCCGACCTGATCCCCGTCCATATGAGCCCTGCACAGTCCCTCATCGTCTAAACGGACCGCCATGGACATTCGACTCCACCACGATTCAAAGTGATGAGCTCGCTCGAACTGCTTGTACCCCCAGCGTGAGGATGAAGATACGCTACGGACACGCCGCGCCGAATAGAACTTGCTCGTATAGTGCCCATTGCCGCGGCTGCGATCCGTACGTTTCGGTGCCGATGCCCACCACCGCCGTTGACGAAACATCACGGCTGAAAAGTTTGGCCAGATCGTCGTCGACGATGTTCGCGAACATCATCCGGAGCGGGTCTAATCTGCTCGGCCCGCGCAAGATGGCATGCGTGGCGTAGTTCAGGCAGCTCGATCGCAACGCACACCAGACCACGCTTCGATGGCTAGCCAATACCCCGGCTTCGACGTCTGGAACGTCGCGCCCGGCACGGTGGCTTCAACTGCGAGCCCAGAATTCGGAGTGCCGGGAATCGTCTGGATCCTCTGGCAGTTTCATCACCCACGGAGCGCGATCCTTTCCCACCGCCAGAAGCCGCCGAATCGAGCCGAGTAGTCCCTGCATCGCCGGGGTTTCCCTGAGTGCGGTTGAATAGCATTGTGCTCGATGCCACCCCCGATGCCCTGATGAAGGCCGTAGTGGACCGGTATCTCAAGTCCGGCGACTTCAACGGACTCCAACTGCACACAAGCAGCGAGCCCGACTTGATTGAGGTTGCGAAGAGGTTGGTAGCGGACCAAAAGCTTGAGGTGATGGTGTCAGAGGTCGACTATCCGAACCCGCATATCCGGCCGTGGCCCTCACGACGAACGATCGAGTCGCAGATCGAGTCGCTCGACGGGTTGGCGGATGCTGCTGACAGCGTGGTCGCGTACCCGACTCCTTCCGCTCTGCAGGGCGTGCGCGTGCCAGCGCGCCTGAAAGGGCATCCGTTCGGTGCTGCGATGGCGAAGGGTCGCGGCACGCTCGAACTCGCCTACTTCAGCTTCGACGTACTTGAGCCCTACCGGAATGACCCACGCTATCTATTCCGCTACTGGGACTTCGGCGTAGACATGAGCATCGGCGATGAGGCCTACCTCGACGACACCGAACTTGACCGTGACAAGGTCTCGCTCAGCCATCTTGGGTTTGCCTACGACCTTTCCGACTACGACCGCACTGATGTAAACACACGGATCCTGCGCCGCGTCGCTGCCTTCTACGGCGATCTCGCCAAGCTCACCCCCGAGCACCAGCAACGCTGGAAGTCGTATCAGGTGGACGACAACGGACTCGAGCCACACCCCGCATGGTGGATGACGCAGATGGGCCACTGGGCCGATGGCATCGGGCCGTTCGAGCATCTCTTTGTCGAGCTGGAGAACCTCAACACGCTCTGGACCGGAGCCTTTGGTGCAGCCCTCTTCAAGCACACCGATCGACCGCAGGACTTCGGGTGGCTTCTGCGTCCGTCGCAGCGTGAATGGGACGAGTTCATCGTGCAGCTCGACAAGGTGGTATCCGACAACATTCGCCATGATGGGCTAGATGCTGCGGGTGCCCCGCGCAAGGACAAGGATGATCAAAACCTCGGCACTCTTAGTCGCCTCGCTGCTCTCTTGGGGAACAACGGCATCGACGCAGCTGTGGTGAAAGACTTGATGCAGCCGTTGCGAGAGATTCGTCAGGCCCGACAAAAGCCGGCTCACGTCCTGCGCACGAACGTCACTGATAAGACCTTCGTGCATCGTCAGGTCGCGCTGCTTGAGAGCCTTAACGATGCGCTGAAAGAGCTGGCGCGGTGGATGTCCACGCATCCAAAGAATCGAGAGTGGAAGGCCAAGTTTGAGCCCGACACTTACTACCGGATGTAAAACTAATCGGAGGTGACGTCCGCATTCGCTGCGAGCCGCTCACGCAGAATATCGACTATGTTCTCCCGGTAGCGCTGCTTCACGCGGTGCCTCGTGCCGGCCTTCATTTCCTCGAGTAGCTTGTGCACCGACTCGGCGTGACGGAAGCTGCCACCGACTGCGAAGTACGCGCGCAGCCACAGGTCTGGGTCGACGGGGTATCCCTCGGCCGCGAATGCGCGGACGAGCTGCACGATGACATCCTTGCCGTGGCCTGAACTGAGGCCGTTGTAGTCCTCGTTCTTGATCATCTTGGCTGCTGCGAGCAAGAGTGGATCGTTGGCGGGCGCGGACTCATGGGTGTGCAGATTCAGGGCCCTGAGCCCGTCCAGCCAGGTGTGAATCATGTCGTGACGGGACCAGATCAGGACGAAGAGCTTGCTAACTGAGTTGGCTTCGACTGCGCGCCGAAGCGTCTCGAGTCCGCGCTGTCCGAACGGATGGAGTACTACCACTGCGTGTTCGGTGACTTTGTTCTCGAGACCAAGATCCGTGAGCTCGCTGATGTCGAAGACGACCCGCTCGGACTTGACTGGGGCGATGTACTCCGCTGCCTCGATGTCTGCGGCGCGGTCGGCTCGGTCGAACCCGTCCGCGTCCGTCACGGCGAAGAAGTACGGTGCCGAGCCGACCCAGTCCCTGACGGCCGAGCTCTGCGCCACCATCGCCGTCCCGTCTTGACCCCAGTCTTCCCGCGTCATGTAGGCAAGTTTTGTCACCTGCCCATCATGGCAGTGGCCTCCGACGCAATTGTCAACGCGTCACATGGTGCCACTCGCGACAAGGCGTCCCTCGTGTCGCAGTTGCTCACGGCGCGGACAGCTTGCTGCTGTGCGTCCATCCGACTGAAACAGCCCGTCCTAGGACCTCTGCTCGCGCGATGCAGCGCTGATGTCGCTCCCGGGTGGTACTAGTTCTCTATGACTAAGGGCGCACCAGATGGCACCGAGGAAGACTTTTCCGACACTAGTCCGGTCTCAATTTCGGACGTACTGTCGCGCCAACCTTCCCCCGACAGCATTGCTCCCCCAACATCGACTCCGGCCGTGCTCCCTTTCGAGTCACTCGATCCTCTGGTTTTCGAGCGCCTGGTCGCCGAGGCGGCGCTTTGCGTCTTCAACCTTGACGACGTGCAGGCTTATGGACGAACTGGGCAGTACCAAGCGGGCCTCGACATCGTAGGGTGGAAATCTGGGGTGCAGATCGTTTATCAAGTGCGCCGAATCGAATCGCTTACGCCTACTGCGCTCGAAAACGCAGTGCGCGACTATGCGAACCCTAGCCGGAAGGAGAAAGGTAAGACGGTATCGCTGAACCGTCCGTTTCCAGAAGCTCACGAGTTCGTCCTTGTCACTGGATGCAGCAACCGCGACACGGCGGTAACAGACAAATTAGCTGAACTCAAGAATGAGTTCAGCGGCGATTTCACACCCCGCCTAATCGATGCTCACGCCCTATCTAGCCACCTTCGACATTACGGCGCGATAGTAGGCGGCTACTTCGGCGAGCACTGGGCACGCGAGTTCTGCGGCTACAACCGTCCGATCCGACCAGGCATCGGCAACAGCGGTGGACTGATAGACGACCCACTCACCGCAATAGGCCGCAGGAAAGACTTCGACAACGCTCAATCTATCTCAGACACCGCGCCACTCGAGGCCGCTCGAACATACGACGACATTTCAGCGGAACTACACGCACGTGCACTCCCCTTCGCAGACATTGTGCGCGATGAGGCCACACGGCTAATCGGCAATGCCGGTGAATCGCAGATTGCTTTCGATCGACTGGCTAGCGACGCAATCACAGCAATCGAAGGTTGCCAGTTTTTCGGTGAGAAACGCCGACGACTGCAAGATCTGGCAACCGAATGCTCCCGTGACGACAACGACTCGGTTCTCAAGCTTCTCGTACACGCCGACCAGTGGTATGAAAATGGCTTCGAAGTCGACGACGTTGCCCCGATCGTGGACGGCCTGGTCACCACAGGCAACGAACATGTCGGAAGACTCGCTTTACTCCTCGCCGAGCAGATTGTCACCGACGAGGACGATCGCGACGACAAGGCCGCCGTACTCACATTTCTGAAGTCGGTACCCAACCCGTCTACAACGCACGAGAGGGTCCGGCTCCTTTGCGCCATCGCTGACCTGGAGATATTGGACGGCGCTGCGTCATCCTCAGCATACGACGAGGTTCGCGACCAGTCATACACGGACGACGGAATCCGGGCGCTCATCGAGCGCCGCTACGGACGCGCCGCTGCCGCTGAAGACCGAACAACTACAGCGATTAACGCCTACCGACGAGCGGTCACGCATGGATGGCACGCAGACATGGGCGGAGACGTCAGGGATGCGCTACGCAGCATCGCATCGGTTGCACCGCCAGGACTTTTCCCAAACTTCAACCCCTTACCGCAGCGGGTCATGAGCAGCGCGAAATCTATAAGCAACCGTAGCCGCCTCATCAAAGGGAAGGACACCGCCGAAGCCGTGGCACTGCAGCACTTGGTGGACACCAAAGTGGCCGACGCCATCAGATGGACCCACCACTGGCTCCGTCTCGAACGAACCTCAGGAAACGAATGCGACGAGAGGCGAGCGAGAAAATTCCTCGCGCAGGCTATGGAGGCTGGGCTCCGACCCGAATTCGCTATACGCCAACGGGTAGTCGCTGGAGACCGAAAATCCGCCCTCTCGTCATCTAACCTTCTGTCTCAATTCATTGATGTGTCGGCCTACCTCAGCTCCCCGTCGGCGCTGCAGCGAGCGTGCGCCGCTGATGTCCTCGGCCAAACTGCCGACTTCATCCCCGATGCAGACATTGACCGAATCGCTGCCGCCCTCCAAATGGTCTTCGCTGGCTCAGCGGACCCCACCAATGCCATAGACGCCGACGACGCCGTCGCATCATTAGGCGCGATTGCCTCGCTCGGATCAAGGCTGCCGGAGGCGGTTGTGGTTCAGGTTTTGCCAGTGGCCCTAAAACTGATCCCGAGAGATGAGAACCACTACAGATTCATCGACGAGCAGCTAATCGACTTCTTGATTGCCGTCGTCACAAGTGATCCGCACCATCGCAAGACCGCGGTAGATGGTCTAGCAGAGATGGTCCGCATCGATGTCGGAAGGACTACGAGCCGGGTCGAGCGTTCCTTGGCCGACATCGCTCTAATGCGAGAAGCACTTCAGCAGTTGGTTGACCAACATCAAAACCGGGGGGCTGCCGAGGTCTTGGCGACCTGGGGTGTCTCCACCGATGTTTCGGTCGAACATACACAATCATTGGCCGAGTCACTTATGTCAGAACAGCTCAATGTACCCCGAACCTCACACGTTGAAGGATACGCATGCACTCTCATAAGCACCGCGTTGAGCTCGGCACTCGACAACGGCGACGACCCGCGAGCCAAAGCTTTCGTACGGCAATGGAAAGAGCACCTGCTTGAGAGGATCAAGGATGTGCACCTCTCGGCGTCCGAACGCGCGGACGCTGCTGCCGGCCTCCGTCAACTCGTGGAACACACCGACTCCGACAAACGAGACGAGATCGTATCCGACACACTGCGACTGGTCGATGAACCTACACTCAACCGTTTTGATATCGAGGCCCGGACAACCATCAAGGATCCCGCCGCGCGTTTCAAGCTTTCGAGTGGCGGGCCTCATTTCGAGGCTGAATTGTTGTGGACGGCGGCAATAGCTGCGCAGAACCGCACGCAACGCGATGCGGTAACGGAGCGCCTCCGGCGCCAGCTCAGGCAAGTATCGAGTAACGCAGGAGAAGCTGAGGCGCTCGCTCGCGCGTGCGTCGCTGTCCAGGCATATTCTCTGGTCGTCGAACTATCAGTGAGCCCCAATGTGAGTTTCCGTAAAGCCGCGTGTGTTCTGTGGTCCGAAGACTCAGAGCCCGACCCCACACTGGGCGACTTCCTCTCGAACGACCCACACGTCGGTGTACGTGCCACCCTCGCCCGTGCCCTAGCCGAGAAGCCCCTACACGGGCCCCGCTTCGAGGCCATCCATCACCGTTTGCGCACGGATCCAAGTGCCATGGTCCGAGGCCAATCCACGGATTCCTAGCAAACGAGACCAACTGGTCGATCGATCGCATGAAGCCGTTCTGGCAACTTCCTTCAGGTCTGCTGAGCCCAGAGACTCTCAGAGAGATCGAAAGCTCACAGCCGAAGATCACGGACGTAAGCGTATGCCGGTTTGGCGTCGACGATCCTCGCGATCAGGCTATTGCCCCACGGCACGCAACTAACTGACGCCATCGCACAACGCGATCACTTAGGTCGCCACTCTAGACCGCGGTGATCCTACAATCTGTTGTCATCTGCCAACCCCAGGACGTTACCCGCGAGCCAGTCCCCGCAATCGACTGGATCGCCGCGCACATTGGGCCGTATTCGTACTGGACGTCGCTTGCACTACAGCCGATCCGCGGCGGGTTGCCGAACATCTGGTCGATGACGCCACGATTACATGCGCAGAAAAGTTTCACCTTCCTGCGCACCTACGTTCGAGACCACATGCCTGAATTCACGCGGATGCTGAGCGCCGTTGACAAGACAGTTGGAACGGGTGCCCGCATGGCCCTATAACCTGTCGATAATGAGTATTTGGGAAGCGATCATGGTCGCTGTCGTGGGCGGCCTCGTCGTCATTGCGGTCGCTAAATTCGCCACGGTCTCCGGCCCTCAAGTGAGGCGCAGATATTTGCGCTCACGCCAGCGACGCATCACTAAACGCGCTGACCGCGAGGCAGCCCGCAAACAGGCTGAACAGCAGCGGGCCCGGACTGAGAGAATTGCGGCCGCCGATATCGAAGGCAGTCTCGTTGCCGTGAACCACACGGGCCGGCGGCCAGTCCGAGTGACGTTCAACGACGGCACCGTGTCGTACTACTTCTGTGGTGACTGGCAGGCGTACCAAGCGGCCATGCAGAGCGGACGTTGTGACCCGAGGCGCACCTTCCCCAGCAATCCGCCGCCGCTCGTGTAGTCGATGGACATTCGACAACACACCCCGTGAGCGCTCGACGAACCAGGTTGTGGTGCAGGCGCGCCCCTGCCGTGGCCGCTGGTGTCCGCTCCGGTGAAACCGATTCGTGTCGAGCGAAGGGTGGCGTGCCGGTGTCCGTCGTCTGCATGTGCCTTCTGCAACACCAGTGCGGGGATGACGGCTCACCTGTTGGCGGAGTTGTACGTCTACCGCGCGTTCATGATGCCGTACTCGCGAGACGGCCCAGATCGGTCGCCACCGATGAGGTCGGATTTATCGTAGATGTATTTGACCATCACCGAAATTGACGGTCGAGCTCGGTAGCTGCGAACACGCTGTCCTTGCAATGTCGTTCGCTCGCTTCCGGCATGGGTTGGGAACCGCCTTCTACTACAACGACCCGACGCCACGTGGTGCTGAAGTATCGAAACTTCCGCGCGTCGATAACGCTGAACGACATGAATGGACGCAGAAGACTGACTTCACGATCATCACCCGAGTAGTTCCTCCAGCACATCTTCTGGCACTGGACTCAAGGGCACAAAGCCATCCGCGATCAACCGACGGCATCCATCGACCTCAATGGACACAGGCACCGGGCCCGAGTTAGGTCCGGAATTCTGCAGTATCGAAGTGAGCACCGTTCCCGCAGACTCCGCACACGGACCGGACGGAGAAAGCCGGACGACTACCTCCGACAAAATGGTGTCGCTGTATGCAGTCACACCACCGAACAACGGTAACGATCCGGTCGTATCGAAGCGGCAATAGCTCGATGGTCCGGAGAACAACTCCAACCTCAGATCACGTTGTCCCGCAATCGGTGCGGAAAACGTGGGCGAACAGCCCTGCCACATCTCGACTCCATAATCGCTGATCTGCACACGATGCTCGACCGTCGAAACATCCGGGAGTTGTCGAGCCGTGTACACGGCACCCTGGTTCGGCAGTCCGCAGTCGTTGAGCGGGTAAGACGGTTCCATCGCGCGCCCAGTGGCATCGACCAACCACATGTCCTCGACAGGGGCCAAGCTGTACTCATCGCCACACCCACCGGGAAACAGAGTCTCGCGATCGGACAACGCGTTAACCTGCTCGACCAGTCCACTCAGGTCTCCTCGAAAGTGTCTCTCGTGGAACGTGACCCATCGGTCTGCACTGATGTCTCCGTCGGCGAAGTGATCGCATACGACCGCTTCGACAGGCACGAAATCAGCGGGGACGATCCCCGGGATCGGCCGCTGCGCAGGACGAGTCGGCGGTGGCGACACGACGTAGCTTGCTACCTCAATCGGCACGGCGCACTCGAACGCCGCAGCGGATCCGATCTCTGCGACACGGCGCTCGGCGGGTTGCGTCCACACCCAATACCCCACCGCGAGTGCAATCAGCACACCGACACTCAGAAGCAACCACGGGTTCCTCACAGGATCAGCGTAACCGGGGACGTCGATCGCACATGACCGAAGCGACATCTCTTCGAGCAGGTGCCGCGCATAATCGACGCGCTAGGCCGTGAGCCAGCCCAGTGGGGTTGCACCCAGCTCCGCCCGGAACACACGGTGCAGAGAAGCCACACTGACCGACCCGACCTCCGCCATATCCGCCACGCTCATGGATTCGGTTATGCGCTCTTCGGCCACGGTCGCCGCCGGTGGCCTTCGCCAGATCACTCCGTGGCGGTACAACCCGAATTCGCCTGCACGCCAATAACAAGACCACCGGAAACTGCGGGGCGGGGTCGTACAACAGCTACGAATTCGTTCAGGTCCCGGATCCTCGACCCGCCCACGCTAGCCACCGGAGTCGCTCGAACGAGGTTCGCTCTAGCGATCGAGCGACGTCTCCATCGACAGGGCCCAGCGACCGTGCTCGGGGAGCACCATCCATACTGTGCTGACGGTCGACCAGTCACCGACGCCCGGCCACGCACCACTCTTGCTGTGCCCGTAATTGTCACGCGAATCAGCAGCGGGAACCTCCGACAGTCGCGGATGAGCCGTCAACAAACCCAGCAGTGATAGATGCACGGCGTCCACACTCGATGCGATCGAATCCCAGTCCGGATACACAGTCCCCGACGCCGAGTCGATCCGTGCATGAGAACGCAGCAGGGTGACCCAGTCGGCAGCGCTGTCGATTCGAGCGACCCGAACCTGCGCGGGGTCGAAATGAAGCTCGTACAGGTTCTCCGCATCGTCCGTTTCACGGCTGTGAGTCCACGTGTCCACGCCGCCGTCCAGCGGGGTCGCGGTCCACAATGCCCCGGCCGGCAGGACCTCCGACGGTGCTCGTCGATTGGTCACACGAGGTTGCCGGAGCACATCGACACACCCGTGGTGACGTTGCGGACTCGTGAACATCTGACGATGCGATGCGGCGAGCTCGGCAGCCGTCGCTTCGGCCATCGCGACAATGTCGGGGTCGTGGGGATCGATGGACGATGCATCGTCGAGCCCGCCGCCATAGAGATAGCCACTGACATCCCCCTGCGCCGCCCACACCAGCTCTGCCATCGACCGTGATCGCAGAAACGCCACCGCGGAAAGTCCCGCTCCCGCGCGTCGGTGATCGTCGATCAGTCCCGAGACGAATGTCCGCCCGGGAACGGTCTCGAGCAAGTACATCGCATCCTGATTCCTCATTCGTGCAGCCTCACACACGCATCGCACCAACAGCAGGACCACTCATCGAGGTGAGTCGACAATCCCGCCTTCGATCCCCGCGACAGGAGGGCATCTCGCAAGTGCGCACGCCGGGGCGGCAGCCATCCTCGCCGACGGCCTACAACGACACAGCGCATGTTGTTGTCGGCTGATTGCGTGGTCGCGAACGTGTCGGCAACGAAGGAGTCGCGGATAACCGACGCCATAGTTCCGCGAAATCCTCAGTTCCGCGAAATCCTCGCCCAGCGCCCTGCGGCCTGGCACTGTGTCCAGCATGACCGAGCACTCCGAAACGGCCCTCAGTTCGGAGCATGTCGAGCTGACGATGGACCACGGCCAGTTCTATCTCCGTGGCGGTCTCGACGACGGCGAGAACGAATATCCGCTGCTCGAACAGGCTCTGGCCAACCAGCCCACCGCCGGAGACGGAAAAACACTGGTGATACTGAGCCCTCACCAGAACAACTTCGAGATGTCGATCGACGTCGAGTTGTTCACCGCTCGGCCGCCGAGTGATGACGACCAGTGGCAACAGGTCAGCGAGGACCGACTCGAGATCGGTCCTGAGGGTGTCCTTCAGATCGATTCGACGACCATGGACCCAGTCGATTGCCTCATCCCGCCCGGCGACTATCTGGTGCAGGTCAGCGGGCGCGGCTTTGTGAACTACGGGTGGCCCGGTAGCACCACTCCCGGCGACGTGTGGCGA
Source organism: Rhodococcus sp. 14-1411-2a (assembly GCF_002259485.1). GTDB lineage: Bacteria > Actinomycetota > Actinomycetes > Mycobacteriales > Mycobacteriaceae > Rhodococcoides. The sequence continues at coordinate 57,488 of NZ_NPGA01000019.1, read as the reverse complement.
ATCCGTCTGTGGCCATCGCACGCAGCCGCGACTCGCGCCGCGATCCGCTGGGACATGCCGGGCTACGGAGTCCCGGACGACGACAAGCCCGTCGTCGATGATCCAGGTCCAGCGTCCGAACCGTCCTCTTCTGCTTCGGACTTTCACGTCGACAGTTCCGGGTCGCAGTCCGAATCACCTGCCTTCATCACCATCTTTCACGAGGACGGAACGACGCAGTTACTCAGCAGCGCCGAGCTGACACAGCAGAGAATCGATCGTGAACGATCTGCGTGGGGTGGTGAGCCGATCCCACAAGTGTTGTCCTACAACGGCGGACAGGACCTCACCCGGTTCGACCGAGAATTGGTGATGTCGATACTCGCCGCCGACGACGCCACCGCGCGCAGTATCGCTACCTGGTGCGCCATCGCAGCCGCCGAGTTTTCCGGCCTCTCGGACCGGCCGTGGGTGCGACCGGCACTCGATGCCCTCGCCGCGGGGCGAGCGTTGCCGTCGCCGTTCACCGGCTACCACGAGATCGGCAGAGTCTTTGCGCAACTGGGCGCGGATCGGGAAGCCGAACTTGCCGCGCACGAGGACATCGACGACGAGACCGAGACGACGTCGGTTTCGTACTCGGGATCCTACGAACGAGTGGACGAAACCCTCGACAACCCGTATGACATCGTGGTCGACGCCGCCTCCATGGCGATCCCGAGCGTGCTCAGCGCCGCCGACGAAGATCCGCACAAGGCGGCTGTGGAGACGCTCGGACACGCGTCGCACGCGTATGCGGCAAATGTGGCAGAACTACACGCCGAACTGAGGTCTGCGTTTCCAGGCTTACAGAAAACCGCCGATTGACGCAGAGCAAGTGCAGCGACTCTTTCCGTCTTGGCCGAACGAACACGAATCAATCGGCACCAAGAATAAGGCGAACGTCGACCAAACGTTCCGTACCCCGAGGATGGCAAGCGCATGTCCAGCGATGACAACCTGGTCGACAAGATTCTTCACGGGATCACCGAAGTTGGCGACTGGCTCTCGATCGCGGATGTACTGAAGCTCATGGGGACTAACTCGTGGCATGCAGTTCGCTCGGATGTCAGGTCAATCCTCGATTGCGTCAACAACAGCGATCTCTTGAAGCTCGGAAAGGTCAGCGACAGGTATGACGAAATTCCGAAACCAGTTCCGGTAGAGGCTCTGCTCGATCACATTTTCGGACCGGTGGACTCCTCCGATAGATCTGGGCTGATGATGGCGCTCTTCCTCGCCGATGTTGCAGCGCCAGGTCGACCACCTGATTAACGGGCGGCCCGGTAGGTAAGCGATTTGCCGACCGACTCGCCAAGTTACGGATCTATTCGTTGATCGCTGACACGTGGCCACCTTGGCCCAGCTGCGATCAAAGCGATCGCGACCCCGCAGAGGATGAGTACCGCAAAGTTGTCTATCGGAATCACCGGATCACTCGATGTGTACCGCACCTGCTCGTAAAAATAGCTTTGCCCGAACTGGAACGCCGCCAACGCAGCTACAACCACCGCGGCCCACCTGTTGCGCCATCGGGATGTGAACAGCCCGAACGCAATTACTACTTCAGACGAGGCCATGACGGCGAACGCGATCCACAACGATTCCTCGAAAATCGACAACCCCGTCCAGGACAGGACAAGGATGACGACGAGCCCGGCCATGATGCACTTCTTCATGAATACCTTCCGATTTCAAACCGCAAGCGGGTATTGAATACGTCCCGTTGCGCTTCTTTGTGGACGTTTGTGCTGGGCAGCGCGCCTGCTCGCGACACGTGGTGCATCGGTTTCGGACATCGCGACCGGAGTGACGTCGAGTGGCGGGCTAGTGGTTCCAACGCTCGCACACCGAGGTAGCGGGCGATAGAGTAGTAACACCTACATCGATAGGGACAAGCTGTCGGCGGCGACCACATGCGTCAGCGAGGCTCTGCAACGCACACCCTTGCTGAGTGCTTGTATGCAGCCGGTCGTTTGCACCTAATGCTGAGCGTGGAGTGTGTAATCCAGGCACTATTATCGGACTGGCCGCAATTCAGCAATTCCTGGTATGCAGAGTTACCAGAAAACGTCTGCATGCACTGTGCTGCAATAGGTTTCGATGATCTGCGCGTTTTACCGCAGATAACGAGCAGTGTCTGGTGACGCCGACCAGCAGCCTGGCTTATCGGGCTGCATCGACGTTGGTGCTGCCGTCTACCCGCAGTGGCGTCGCGGTTCTTCCGGTGGCTTTCCAGGCAACCGTCCGCGCTGGCTGTAATCCCAGGGCCTCCTCCGGGCCGAACAGGGAAATCGACAATGACGCGTTTTACATGAGCGCTGCCTGTAGAGCGCTGCTACCGATCGTGCCGAACGTCAGACCCTGACAAGTACGCTCGGATCACGCGGTAACCGCTCTTCGAGGAGGTCGAATGCGACGATACGCCGCCGCTGGCGCGGCACTGGGCGTAGTGACAATCGCCTGCGCAGTTGTCTTGGTGCTCACTGGCGGACCGACTGCAGGGCAACCGAACGAAAAGGAAGGACCAGCGATGTCGACGAGCGAAAACACTCCCCCCGATCTGCCAGAAGTCATCGAAGAACCAGCAATCGACTATCTCGAGGAACCCTCGATCGACGGACCTGAACCAATGACCCGCGAGGAGTTCGCGCGAGACTCCAAACCGGACGCGAACACCGCAGACCAGCCTCCTCAACCCATCGGTGAGGAGGGAAGCGCCAGCGGCGGCGAATCTTCGGTGATAGAACGCACTACTGAGTAATCCGTCGGTGATGCGTACACAGTGACGGCAAGGAGAGCAGTCCCGATGGATCTGGACCCTCAGGGAACCTTGACAGCGGCTGCCCGCGCATGCCCCCGCGTCGGGGCGTAGGCAATACGACCAGTTCTGGTATGCAGGGTAGCCAATAAGCCTCTGCATATGCTGTACCGCACTGCATTTCAATCGTACCGCCATTCAGGGGCTCATCGGGTGCACCACTGTCGATGAGACCCTGGGCGAGCACACCAGTTCAAAACCTGGTTCAGCTACGAGGTATGGAACCGCAGTTCGACATCGGAGACACGGACTTCTCGGCAGGTATGTCACAGCGCGATACTGCCGGATGGCAGCCGTCAAAACTTGTGCGACGATTCGGGTATGTCTTGCTTTATGACCGACCCGTCGAACGCGCACGAGATCGGCGCGGTCGCGCACGGTCCGTTGGTGCTGACTCGAAACGAGGGCATCACGGTCGCTCTGCGTTCGATCACGGCCTACTCACGCGGACTCGAAATCGCCGTCACGGTCGTCGGCCGCGGAATCCATGCCGAGGCAATCCAACGTCAATACACCGCGCCCGCGGTCACAGATCCGGAGACCGGCCGGAGTCGCCCCGGACAGAAGCGCGATCGACCCATGAAACTACGTGCACTCGACGACCCGATCCTGCAGCCGGTGCTGCGAGCCGATAGCCAAGGTTGGTACAACACAATGGATCTGTATCAACGCGAGTACCTGTACGAGATCTCCGACCTGCCGAACACTCGCCACCTTCCGCTGATCGCCGAGTGGCCCGAAGTCGGCCTCAACCCGGCGACGACCGATCTGCTGCTGCCCGAGCCGGCCGCCCTGGCCGCGTCGATCATCCCACTGACATGACACGAGCAAGAAGACCATCGAAGAACATGCTCATCGGCGTCCATGCGGGAACTGCACAGATGGGTAGGTGGGAACTGTGAGCTTCGAATACTCGACCTTCGACGAGGCGATCCGCAGTGAGCGACCAGTCGTGTTGCCGGAGACTCCGGACCTGAACCGAACCGGCAGCGCGCTCATCTGGCTCTCGGGCGTCCACGTCTATTCGTTCGGAGTGATTCTCCATGTCGCAGCTCTGACCGAGCAGTCGGATTATGGCCTCGCGCTGAACGATTACGACATGGCCGACCGGTGGTCGGACGAAATTGCACCGATTCGGTTCGGGATCGAGTTCTCGGACGGCACCGCCATAGCGTTGGACCGCGCCGCGCCCGCCGGGACCGTCTTCGAGGTCCGGCGCAGTTCGGGCAATCCCGGTTCACTATGTGCCACCGTGTTTCTTCGTCCCATACCTCCACCCGGGCCCGTTCGGATCATCACCGCCATCCCGAAGCTCGGCGTCTCCGAGGCCGAAGCCAGCATCGATGGCCAACAGATCGTTTCGGCCTCGGAGAGTGTGGAGCGCCTGTGGACCACCACGCCACGGACATCGCGCGGACTGGGCGGAGCAGGGCTCCGCGGCGGCACCTGGTTCAGCCGCTGGGACTGAAGACTCCGCGACTCGCCGACGATGGAATTCGTGCCTTGCGGTCGGAGATCGTGACGGCGATGGGGTCAGCGTTCATGTAGATCGCACCAAGTTGGGCTCCACGCTGCGTGTTCCGACACCACACTCGAAACCGCGGCACGTCCGGTTCGCGAACCGTATCTCCGAACTGGGGCAGTACGACGAGTCCTGACTTACAACACATCCGGTGAATATCTGAATATCTTGTGTCGCAATATAATTCGCTAACGCGTGTTGGACCCGTCTGAGGCTAGCGCAGCGGGCGAACGCGAGCTCTTCTCGTCAGTAGCGGTAGGAGACTTCTGCAGGTGTTCTCCGTCGTGGGGCAGCCGGTTGGAACGTCGCGGCAATCGCTCCGACGGCGGCGATGGGAAGAGCGAAGATGAGCAATTCTGAGTAGGAGTCACTGGTGACGCTCAGTAGCCCTACGACGAACAGACCGAGGAGGACGACGACGGCGAGCCAGGATATCGACTTTCGCATTGCGATGGCCGCCACCGCGGGTGGCGTTGCGAGTAAAAGTCCGACACCGACCAGTGGCCATACGCCCAGCACATCTATCGCTCGATCACCACATTGGTAGGAACTGCCCTCGGCGATTTTCGAGCATGACATCGACACATCGAGCATTGTCAGCGATGCCGCGTTCCACGCGGTGAATGCCAGCGCGGCCACGGCCAAAGCCCACCACACTGCTCTCGCCATGCCAACAGCCTAACCTTCACGTGCGGCGAGACCGAGCCTCAGCGTCGAGCGCGACTCCACGGAATCGCGATGGTCCGGCTACCGGCGGCGCTGCAGGTCTACGGAAAGTCCCAGTAGAGTTCGCCGCCCTCGACGAAAGGAACCCATCCTTTGCACGGGTTGCTGGTCTCGAGGGAGTCTGCGACGTCGTGCAGCATCGCTCCGATCGAGGGCCAGCGCATGGTGCCTTCGTCGACGACGTCATCGCTCGCGAACCCCACGACGCATCCTGCGGCGTCCCCGTCGCGAGTGTCGACGACGAGTCGGCAGCGGGTGTCGTCCGACGCAATCGGGATGAAGCCGGGAAGGTAGGTGAACGCGGTCGTTCCGGCAGGATCTACCGTCAGCTGCCGACCTTCGATCTCTTCCAACGCTGTGGTGGAGTCCGCCCAAATCCCCACGAGGCTACGCCAATCGACGACGAGCTCCGTAACAGTCATCGGCCTATGACCCGGCAAAACCTGAGGGAAGGCGCGGCCCTGTTCGCTACCGTTGTGCAGAGCGAACCACTCCCTCAACTCTGGCGTCCATGTCCGACCCGTCGCACTCTCGGCGTCTCGAACAGTCCTGAGATCGGAGGGTGGGTTGAGTCCAGCGGCTGTGGCGGGCGCGTACGCGTCGCACCAAGAAAGAAGTCGCGCCCACTGGTCCGCAAGCTGCGTCATGGACCGATCGTAATGGCAGAGCAAAACACGCCTCGAGTCATCCGGGTGCGTCATTCGTGCGAATTCGAGAAGCGATCCTTCGAGGTCGCGACGAACCCTTCGTATCCGCCGATACCGAGTGAGTCCAAGGCCTACAGCCACACGATTGCGGAACTCGGTGAATGTCGCTGTCAGCCTGTCCACGTCCACGTCAATTGGCCGTCGACGACGTCTGGACTCCAACCGCCAGCGAACGCACGGGTGCCATCCAGAGCGTCTGCGAGGTCCGCCAGTAGGGCACTCAGGGACATCCATTGGGGTCCCGAGTTGTCGGCGAACGTTTTGTCGAACCCGCTGATGCAGCCGTGCAGAGATCCTGGCCTGGTGTCGACGAACAAGAAATTTCCGTCGACTCCTGCGAACGGAATGAACTCACGTAGCCATGTATTTGCGACGACCCCCGCTGGCTGATCAACTTCGTCGCCGCTGAACTCAGCCCACACTTCCAACTCGACTTGCCGCTCATCGACAACACGGTCGAGATCGAACAGCTCGTGCTCGGGGAGCAAGTTGATCCACTGTTCCATGGGAAATCCGTTGACAAGGGCGAAGAAGGTGCGAAGCTCTTCGGGCCAGTCGGCCTCGGTACGCGTGGCCGTCTCGTTGACAGCATCCGGCATCGCCTTCGGAATGTTCGGTGATGCGAGATGCCCACCGAGCCACTCTTCGATTCGGCACCACTGCTCTACTACTGAGCTCGCAGGTGTGGCGTACCGCGTGGGACCATGCGCGGCGAGAGGGACGGTTTCAGGCGTAGGCAGTGGGGATCGATCCCGTTCGTTCTCGATGGCCGCCTGGATCATCCGGGCCATCTCGTCGTCGGTTACGTTCTCGTCGCCGAACGGCACCGAATAACCCCGCTCCCCGTCGATTCGGACTTTGCCGAGCATGCTGATCAGCGTTTCCGGCTGAGGGCGAGCGAGCGAGCGGCCTGCAGTGATTACCTGTTCTATCGCGGATCTACGATTCGGTGCGTCGCCGCTCAGGGACCGATTTTGTCCACGTGCGGCGTCCCACACTGATGCGAACCATTCCATGTGCTCAGCCCCTCAACTTTCACGATCTGAATTGCGGCAGCATCCACTACATGGGGACTCCGCCTGTCCTAGCCCTAGGAGATTTCCTCCCGGCGCGATGCACGGTGCCCCGGGAGTGGTGGGTTGAGGCCGGCTGCGGTCACTGGCGCTCGTTTGCCGCCACGAGACTATGCGCGCCCACTCGTCGGAGAGTTGGTGCATAGGCGAACCATAGCCGTGCAATACGGCCACGTTTCGAGTAGGTCGACGGCCGTTGGACGGCCGTATCGTAGGCTTCTGTCAGCTATGCGCTTTCGCGACCTGATGCGGCGTCTACCCTTGGCCGCAGAGGGATCCGATATCGGCCACAATGGTTCGGTCGTGCGGGTCGACCCATTGCGCACCGGTTTCGCTGGCTTGTGCACTCAACAGATGCCGTCCCTTACTCGGCCACTGCACGAACTCGTACCCAGCCAGGTCCGTTTGCACTGTCTCCGCAACCCACGCGGCCGCGTCTGCGTACGACGCATCCATCGACATACCCTCGCCGCGATTGAACCCGCCGATGCCATCGACACTTCCCCAACCGATACCTACGTAATAATCGGAGTTGATCTCGAACTCCCACACCAGGCGATCCAGTGTGACCTCGCGTCCCACCCGACAGCACCTCAAATCGCGGGCGACCGCATCGAGCGCACGCATCCATGCCTCGGGCGGCTCGAACTCAGGATTACCCATCGACTGACCTCCACCCGGGTAGAGAGGAAATCGCCAGACCAGACTGTCGTACCGCATCCAGTCGAAAAGGCTGTGCATCAGTTCCTTTCGTTCGATCTTCCTCACTATGCGCTCAACAGCTCCCAACGCGATAGACCGTCGCGGGAGTTCTACCAACGCAAACGTGGCGAGAAGCGATCGGCCGTCCACGCGCTGATCGCCCTGGCTCGCCGCCTCGTCGACGTCGTGTGGGCGTTGATCCGCGATGATCGCGAGTGGACCCGCACCGTTCCAAGTCCCGGGGACACCCACTCTGCACCGGTAGCCGCATGAGCTGGTAAAGGTCGGGCACTCAGTCAGCTGGTCACCGTTGTCGCGGGGGACTGGTTCCTGCACTGTCACTTCGAATGCCCGGAACCGTCGGTAAGAGTGAAAGAGACCTTCCTCGTCGACGACACCGGCCACTCCACGAAAACACTCGAACGGTGTCCGGCGACCGCGACTAACTTCTTATCTGCCAGTCGAGTTCGCCATCGGTGACGGACGGCAGCCACATGCGATCGAAGACGGTCTGACCCGCAAGGCTGTCGGCGAGGTCTGTCAGCATGGAACTGATGGACACCCACTTGGGGCCGGCCTCGTCGTTCGATTCGCGGCTGTATTCGGCGACGCACCCGTGCATCGGACCCGGGCGGGTGTCGACGAACCAGAAGTATCCATCCAGTCCAGCGAACGGAATGTACTGCTGGATGAAGGCGTAGGCCGGTGTTCCCGCGGGTTGCGCCGACGCGCTCGCGTCGACCATCTCAGGATCTTCGGCTGCCAACCCCGCCCAGACCTTGGACATCGATCGGCGTGCACCGTGAATCTGTTCGACGGTCAGCAATGCATTCAGCGGCAGAAGTCGATAGGGCGCACCGGAATACAGCTCGAGGAACTCGACGAGCTCGTCCGGCCAACCGTCGATGCCCGTCAATTCCTGTGTCGGCATACGATTGTCAGCTGTGTAGTCGGTGTTCACTGTCAGCCAGGATTCGACGTCGTGCCACGCCTCGCGTACCGAGCCTGCGGGCGTGGGGCTCAGTACCGGGATGGCGTCGATCTCGCGTTGACGGCGTTCGCGTTCGGCATCGGCGGCGGCGATGGCATCGTAGGCGGCGGTGATTCGAGCGACGATGTCGTCGACGCTGAGATTCGGGTCGGTGATTCCCTGGACCTGGGTGTGCTTTCGGTTTACGTGGAGTGCGGTGCGGTCGATGAACGGGCCCGGCTCTTGGGCCATGTAGGCCCGGGCCTTGACGACCATGTCGTGCAGGGCGGCCTCGTGTGTCTGCGAGCGACCCGCCAGAGGCACCGGACGATTGGCCGCCGTGAAGACGCTGATGCGCCAATCGAATTCGCCGATGTCGTCGCGGTCGGGCCACTGCGATGAAACGATCGTCACTGAAGCTCTCCTGGTCTCTGTCGAATCCGGCGTTTCAATCCTATGGTGATGACGCTAGCCGCCGAACTCAACCTGCTCGCGATCGAGCGGATACTGCACATCCGCCGATATTCAAGCGAGATGTTGGCGTGCTCGATTCATAAACCCGATGCTCGAATCCGTGAGCAGCCGTACCTCTATAGTCGGCCAATGACTAGTTCGCGAAAGAATGTCCACCACTGACCGGCTAGAGGAGTCGCTGCAGGTCTCGCAAGCAGTGAGCTCAGCCCACCAGAACGAAATCAGCCGGTTTCGAAACTGGGTGCAACGAGCAATCATCGCCGGGTTCCGCTCCGAAGATCGGATCGCTGCCCCCGATCGCCTCCGCGGGCCGTCAGTCGTTGATCGCTCCACCACCGTCTCCGTCCGTCACAGTTTTTCGCCGACCGGGCGGGACCTTGCCTCACCCACACTGATATCTCCAAGATTCTTTCGCATCGAGGTACGAAGCTCGATCTCACCAGGACTAAACCCGGCGTCGACGGCACCCACGGTGACCTACTCAGAGGCTGAAGGGTGGCTCCGTGCAGCACTAGGCCCACACTGGGCCGACTACGCGTACCACCTCGTCAGCGGATCGCCCGTGAATTTCTACGAGCCGGCTTCATCGGTGAGGTTCGCGGTCATCATCGACTCGGCTGGCAGCCCGCTGCTCGCGCCGACTGACCTCGAATGGCCCAAGTTCACCAAGCAGGACGATGTGGCCGTCCGCAAGATCGATCCGCATCCGCAGAATCGTGTCTTGATTGCGAATCTTATTCGCAATGGCCCTTTCGATGTTCCGAGTGGCAAGCAGGCACGTGGGATCATCCGCGACAAGCAAATCGATCTCATTGTCATGATGAACCGGCCCGAACCATCATCAATCCCTGCGTTTCGAGCGTTGGTGTCTGCATTGAGAACGCCAGCCAGGGTCGATAGCCGCTTCCTACCTCTGGCCGCGACCCTCAATGGCACTACTGGTTTGGTCGAGTTTCGGCGGGAGGGCCACGAACAGGTGTTCCATGAAGCGTTCCCTGTTCCAACGTACGAGCATCTGACTACCGTGCCGTCCTCTTCCGAATCGTGGACTGCTCGATTCGGGTTTCCCTCGATGTCCATTCCTGCAACACCGCGCACGTGGGCCGCGGGACTTTGTGCCCACTGGCGCGAGGGGGTTGCTTACGGAGGGCTTGGTGCGCCCATCGACCGAAAGCCAAGCTAGAGCTGGTGTTTTGGCCACCGGACTGGAGAATTCTCAGCCTAGTAGCCTGCTAATGCCGTTCTTGTCGGACAACTGACGTTCGGGTATGCACGCGTCGGTAAGCAGCCGACTTCTCGCGGTTCTGACACTGCAGGCTGCAATAGCGTCGCTGTTGATTGCGCCCGCGGTCGAGGAACAGTCGGTCGCAGGAGCGACCGGTGCAACGACCGATGCGGGATGCCTGATCAGTGCTGTAAGCAAGTGCGAGGGCGGTGTAGATTCCGCCGGCCCAGCCGTCCGCGAAAGATGCTGTGCTCGTGTGGAAGTGAAGTACGCAACCGTCAGGGCCATTGTCGACATACGGGGTGACATCGAACTCGGAGAGCTCGTTGTTGATCTTTTCGATGGCCGTGTCGTGATCGCCGGCGGCGATGCGGTGCAGCAAACCGTCGAGTTGTTCCGCGAGTTCTGCAACGTCGCTCCAGTCGCAGGCGATGTCGGGGGGTTGGTAGTGGTGAGTTTCGAAGATCCGCGCGGGACCGGTGTTTTGGCCGCCAGGTAGTAGTGTCGCGGCGGCGTGGGCGTTCGCTAGCTTCACTGCTACGGCAATCCGTTCGAGAACGTCACTGTTGAACGTGTCCACGGGGCCTCCCTACGCTCACTGGTCATGGACTTTACATCAGTGACGGCGACGCCGATCGTCTCTGTTCACGGAACCGATCGTCGTACACCGCGGGCCGAACTCGCCCGGATGTCTAGGGCGTTGGAGCGATATCCCGAGGTGGCCACCGATCCACTTGCAGCCGTGACTCTCTTACAGGGCAGCGTCTGCTCGAAGCTGGGAAAGCAAGCGACACTGTTCATGCCGACCGGCAAGATGGCCCAGCAGATCGCCCTGCGCGTGCACGCCGACCGAAGATCGGGAAGACGCTCCTTCCTCGCGCACCAGACCAATCACCTGTCCGAGTGGGAGGACGAGAACTATGCGGTGCTGCACGACATGCACGCGCGGTTGGTGGGTGACCGGAACGAACTGATGACGACTGTCGACCTACGCGCCGGCCTCGGCGAGGAAGCAGCGACGGTGGTCTGGGAGCTACCGCAACGTGAACTCGGCGGGGAACTGCCTTCGTGGACGGACCTGCAGACCCAGCTGTCCTATGCCGCAGCGGCGGGCGTCGCCACACATCTCGATGGGGCGAGGGTCTGGCAGACCACGCCCTTCTACGCCCGGCCTCTCGACGAGATCTGCGCCGGCTTCGACTCGGTGTACGTCTCGCTTTACAAAGACCTCGAAGCGCCGCGAGGCGCGGTCCTGGCCGGAGACGAAAACTTCATCGCCGCAGCCCGTACGTGGCGGCACCGCTTGGGCGGCACCGTCGACGAAGCGTGGCCCCTCGCACTCCTCGCTCTCGACGGAATGGAACGGGCGTCAGCTGCGATGCCCGCGTACGTAGCGCACGCAAAGACCGTCGCAGCCGCAATCATGGAACGGACACCGGCCACGATCCGACCGGACCCACCCCACACAGCGATGTTCCACCTCCATCTGCCCATCGCACCAGCCGCCGCCCGGTACGCGCAACAACAACTCATCGAGGACGGTCACCCCCGGCTGGGTCTGCGCATCCGTACGAGCCCGAACCCGGTGCAGTGCTCGATCGAGTGCTCCTTCGGTGAAGCGTCGCTGGCTCTGGACTCGACTCTGATCGCCGACACAGTGAAGAAACTGATCGACCTCGCGAGACCCTGACGTCCATGCAGCGCGAAGGCAATTACATCTACGTCAACTCTGTGTGGGAAGGTCGACGAGGCTTCCCCCGTACAGGCCGGTAAAGGTATGCGCTTCGTCGGAAGCCAATGCCAGCTTTTCCGCGGCCACGTTGCCGACTCGGCGCGCGCGTCTGACACGGTCACCACGCCGGTGTCGTTGTGCCGAAGGATCACCGAGTCGTCGTCCCAGTCGATCGAGGCGGCGCGTACATCGAGGGGTCCGTGGGCGGCGATGATGTCGAGGTCGGCGTCGATCGGAAATGACTCGTGCTGCACCCGCCGCTGAAACTCATTATCGAGCATCTGGTCCTGCGTCAGCGACGCTACAAACCACGGCCTCACCGTGCCAGTTGTAGAAGCCCGGATCAGCAGCGCCGTCACCGCGCCCACCGACCCCGATCCTGAGTTCGTCACCGGCGCAACCACAATCGCCACGTTCTCGTCGATCACCACCACCGGCGCTCCGCCCAGACCCACGGATCGATCGGATTCCGATGCCGTTCCGAACGTGTCGTCGAAATCGCCCGACAGCAGCTGCTCCAGCAGTGGGCCCGTCGCGCGGCGCGCCACCGCCCACCGATCCCCACGCGCGATTGCCTCAACCAGGATGCTGACGTGGGCGACCATTCCCCCACGGCCCGTGGCCGCCGCGAGCCGGTTCACAGTCACAGTGCGGTCACCGATCTTCGTGTCGCGGTCGCGCCTGCTCGTCGACCACACTGCGAGCGGGGTTGTCACTGGTGGCGTGTGCCTCGCGGCCGGTGACGCCGGCGCCTTCGGGTGGGTGTGCGTACCAGCCGCTAAGACCGTCCGTAGCCATGGGCGCGCGAACCCCCGACCAGCCGATAGAGCGTGCTTCGGTGAGGATGTCGCGTTCGACACCAGCACGTTCAACCGGGAATTGGCGCCACCGAGCGAGGAGCCCCTCAACGAGTTCGAGAACGGTGACTTCGGGGCCGCTGCCCGGGTGTGCCCGCGGAGCGGCAGGAACATCGCTCCAGATGTGCGCCCCGATCACAGGATGAACGAACCCATCTGCAATACGCGCGGACATCATCCTGCTGTGCGCTCTCGCCCCGGCAGCACGTGCGCCGTCCCCACGATCACCACCGAGACGGGTGAACAATTCCTCCGCAAGTCGGTACTGGTCCTCGTTGATGCGCGACCCATCCGCAACGCGCTCATCTCCGGATTTGAACGGTGTGAAACGTGAGAGCACGTCCGCCACCACGTCGGCGGCGTCGGGAGGTATCAGTGGCGGCACCAACGTGAGGTCGCCGTGCACGGCCGACATGTAGCCCAAGCTAGCGATGGGAAATCTGCTCCAGTCGCTCTCCCCCACCGCTACGGCCGTGGCGGCAAAGACGAAGTTGTCGAACAGATCTCGGTGCACCGGCGGTAAGCGACGCATCGCGTTCGCGTCGGCCAACGAGACACCGTCGTAGATGAATTGTTCGAGGATTCGACCCTCTACTTCTTGCAACCACATATGAAAACCCGCGAACTAGGAGGACCGTTAGACGAAGCCGACGGGCGCGGGTCACCGAACGCCAGTAAACACGCCCGGCCATTTCTCCACAAGCCACGGCCCGAGGCGTCGTGGTCAGCTCGCCCTCGTCAGTTGCCGCGCTGTTGCCTTGGTGGTGGCAGGCGAATCAAAGTCCGGGCGCGGGCGGGTTCACTCTGTCGCTCTCAGGCGTGACGGGATCGGTGGGAGTAGTCCGAAATGGCCTGTAGGTCCACCTGAGTGAGTCGCCCTTGCACGGTTCACTTGCGTTCGATTGCAAGTTTCAAAAAGATGAGTAAGTGATGACTGGAGCGTCCACAGGCGTCCATCGGCTACCCGGCGGGGCGAATCCGGCGCACAAATCGCAGGTCAGCAGCGTGGCAGCCCGAACCTGACTCCCAGTATTTGCGATTGAGAGTCAATTCTCCGAAACGCCCTCCGCCGCTTGAAAACCAGCAGGTCACAGAGTTGTCCATTCTTGCCAAGCTTGCGGTCGCCTACACGCACCCGGACAACAAAAAGTGCCCCTGACCAGCGTTTAAGCTGTTCAGGGGCACTTGCTGTGCGCCATCAGGGATTCGAACCCCGGACCCGCTGATTAAGAGTCAGCTGCTCTAACCAACTGAGCTAATGGCGCCGATCCGCACCGCGTGTTCTCTGCGGTGCGGGAGAAACATTAACAGCAGATGCCGCCAGATGTGAAATCGGCTGGTCGGAGCGCCTGTCGTGTCAGTTGAAGATCCTGCGAACCACGAGAACTGCCACCACTGCGCCCACTCCGAGGAGGGTGAACTTCACTGCCGGCTCGTTGAGCTTGGCCACCACGGACTGCTTGGTGTTGGCGACGATGTTCTTGGGGCTGGCACGGACGCTCAGCTCGTCCAGGGTGCTGGCGAGCTGATTGCGAGCGGCCTCGATCTCGCGCTCGATTCGGTCGGTGTCCTTGGCCACGTGTCCTCCAACTTGTTGCAAATAGTCTCGGTCGCAGTCGAGCCTAGAGCACGGCGATATTTCGATACTCTCGTGCGGTGACCGAATACAGCAAGCTCGAGCCGGGCGACACCGCTCCGGCGTTCACCCTGCCCGATGCCGACGGCAACGACGTCTCTCTCGCCGACTACGCAGGCAAGAAGGTGATCGTGTACTTCTACCCCGCCGCGAGCACCCCGGGCTGCACCAAGCAGGCCTGCGATTTCCGAGACAGTCTCGCCGAGCTCAACGGCGGAGGCCTCGAGGTCATCGGCATCTCCCCCGACAAGCCGGCCAAGCTCGCCAAGTTCCGCGACAAGGAAGAGCTGACGTTCCCGCTGCTCTCCGACGAGGAGAAGACGACCCTGCAGGCGTGGGGCGCATTCGGGGAGAAGAAGAACTACGGCAAGGTCTACGAGGGAGTCATTCGCTCCACGTTCCTCGTCGACGAGGAAGGCAAGATCGAGGTGGCGCAGTACAACGTCCGCGCCACCGGCCACGTCGCCAAGCTCCGCCGCGATCTAGCTGTCTGACCCTGCGAGCCGCTGCAGGAACAACGCCTCGGCGACGGCCATCTTCTGGATTTCCGTCGGGTCCACGCTCTCGTTGGGAGCGTGGATCCGGCACCGAGGTTCCTCGACGCCCATCAGCACGATCTCGGCGTCCGGCAGCACCTGAGCCAACGCGTTGCACAGCGGAATCGACCCGCCCTGACCTGCCGTCCCCATGGGATGCCCGAAGGCCTCCGCCAACGCTTCGGACAGCGCCGCGTAACCCGGCCCATCGGTTCTGGCCCGAAACGGCGACCCGATGGCCTCACGCTCGACGGTGACGCGCGCATTCCATGGCGTACGCGCCTCCAGATGAGCCACCAACGCATCCTGAGCCCGCTGCGGATCCATCCCCGGCGGCACCCGCAAATTCAGCCGTGCCGACGCACGAGGCGAGATCGCCGCAGCCGACCCCACGACCGGTGGGCAGTCGATCCCCAGGATCGTCAGAGCAGGCCGCGCCCACACCGCCTCGGCCACCGAACCCGAACCCGCCAGCCCGACGCCATCGAGCACGCCGGCATCGGCACGGAACTGCTCGGCGTCGTACTCGACCCCGTCCCAGGTCTGCGTTCCGTCCAGTCCGTCGACCACGGTGTCGCCCTGCTCGTTCCGCAACGTCGAGAGCACGTACACCAACGCGGCGAGAGCATCGGGCGCAGGCCCGCCGTACATGCCCGAGTGCACCTCTCCGGCAAGGGTTTCCACATGCACCACCACGTTGGCGATACCGCGGAGCGTGGTGGTGACCGTCGGCAAACCCACCTTCGCGTTGCCGGTATCGGCGATGACCACCATGTCTGCCGAAAACAGTTCGGGGCGCTGCTCCACGAGCGCTTCCAACCCGCCGGTGCCCATCTCCTCCGAACCCTCGCAGACGATCCGCACGCCGACCTCGAGCGACTCCCCCAGCGCCCGTAGCGCCAGCAGATGCATGATCACGTTGCCCTTGCAGTCCGCCGAACCCCGCCCGTACCAACGACCGTCCCGTTCAGTCAGATCGAAAGGCTCACTGTCCCAAAGTTTTCCGTCACCCGGAGGTTGAACGTCGTAGTGCGAGTACAGCAGAACGGTGGGCGCTCCTGCCCGAGCCGGCCGTGAACCGACGACGGCCAGTGAGCCGTCGATCGTCTCGATCAGCTGGACGTCGGGAATGCCTGCGTCGACGAAGGCCCGTTGCACCCACTGCGCCGCACCGGTGCATTCCTCGGCCGGAAACTGCCGTGGATCGTGCACCGAGGTGAAGCGGACCAACTCTGACAACTCGGATTTCGCTCGGGGCATCTGCGATGCGATCGCAGATCGAACGTCGACGGGTCGCGGATCGGCGGGCATGAGTCCTCCAAACGAGAAAATGACAGACGGGCCGTAGCCAGTCTGTCATCACTCGTCTCGAGAACGATTCACCGTCAGCGGCCGGAGAACTCCTGATGAATCCACTCACCGGTCTGCTGCCAGTGCCGATCCCACGCTTCCTGCTCGAGCTGTTCGGGCGACTTGCCCGGCTCCGGAACGGGAACAGGAACGGTGAACTGCGGAGGGGCCACCGTGGTCGGTGACAGTACCGGCTGCGGGGCCGCCACAGCCTGACGCGGCGGTTCCTGCGTCGCCCACGCCTCGGTCGTCGGTGCCGGCTCGACAACTGTCGATGGGTCCATCGTCGGAGGAATCGTCTCGGGCGGCGGCGCAATCGCCGGCACCGGCGCAACTACTACCGCACCCGGATCGGACGTCGTCGGATCCACCTGCCTGGTTGCCCCCGCCAGATCCGCACCGGCATCGCGTCGATCGACGACCTGCTCGGCGGTCGTCTCGGATTCACCCGGCAACGTCGCAGCGACCGCGACACCTGCGGAGAGCACTCCGGCCAGCAGCACTGCGGCGAACACGAGTTTGCGCCCGGAGCCTCCCGACCGGGCCGGCTTCGTGCCGATAGCCGAGGGCGCTGCAGGCACCGGAAGCGGCACTACCACCGTGTCGAGATCCGTATCCTTCGCTACCTCGACGGTCTCCTCGGGCTCGGAGTCGGCAATGTCGGCGTCGGACTGGTCGGCCTGGTCGACTGCCCCGACCTCGGTGTCGGCGGCCCCGTCCGGCTCCGAATCATCGGTCGCCGCCTGCGCGGTGGCAACCGCAGCCGGCTCGTCCTGGTGTGCCAGCAGCGCAGCTCCTCGCGCCGCGACCTGGTCCGCGTCACCGACGCGCACCACGGGTACACCGAGTCCGAGAGACAGGATGTCCACCAGGTCTCGATTGCTCGACGAATCACCGAAGAGGGCCACGAACTCGGGCTTCTTTCCGGACTGATCCACCACTTCCCACGCCAGTGGGATGGTGCTGCCGATGCGCTCGGGCGACATCGAGTCCAGCGCAGCGGTCTTGGCCGGGGTGATGGAGGCGTGCGCTGCGTCGGCGAGAGAGATGGAGACGCCCGTGTCGCCCATGTAGTAGAGAAGGACGGTGTTCGCGTCGGCGAATTCCTTCGACGTCGCGAGCCAGCCGAGGAATGCCTCGGACGCGGACGACAGGACTGCGGGATCGTCGCCGAGAGCGGCTGCGAACTCGGCGCGCTCGTCCTCGGTTCGGTACACCACACCCACTGCGTCCACGCTTGCATGAAGCTCTGCCGCCTCGGCGAGCATCGTCTCGATCGCTGTCGTAAGAACCGAGGCCGCATCGGGATCGAGCGGGGTAGTCCGATCGGCGAGTATCTCGCCGGACGTCGGCTCGACAAGAATTGTCTGCATCGAGCCAGATTCGATCGCTACACCAATAGTTGCCATGGCAGTCTCCCTGTGCTCAGGGTGGAGGCACCCGACCATGAACGTCATCCAGCGGATCCGAACGACGATCACCCTGCACGGAATTTGATTCTGTTACCTGAACCATACCTGTTGACGGTTAAATTGGTCCGAATCGGCCTTGGAGTTTGTCACAGTATGGGGAACCAGCAGTTGTCGTCGACCCCAGGTTTCTTCCATACCTCCAGCTGAAACACGCGTGTCCGACCCCGAAACCGGAACCGGTGGGAGTGACCTACCGGACCGTTGTGGATAACGAGCACCCGCGCCGGATAGCCTGACCGGGTGGAATCCTCTGCTCGTGCCCAGTCCTCGCGCCGTCTCGACGCCGCGCTCGAGTCGACGGCACAGACACAGGAACTGAGGCCACGACGACGACCCACCCAGGAACGCAGCCAACGGAAGTTCGACGCACTGCTGCAGGCCTCACGCGAGTTGCTCAGCGATGTGGGTTTCGAGTCGTTCACCTGCGAGGAAGTCGCGTCACGCGCCGAACTGCCGATCGGCACGCTGTACCAGTTCTTCGCCAACAAGTACGTCATCGTCTGCGAGCTCAACCGCCAGGACCTCGTGGGGGTCCAACAGGAACTCGCCGAGTTCGACGGCGAGGTCCCGTCCCTGGACTGGGTGCGGTTCCTGAACAACTTCGTCGACCACATGGCCGGCATGTGGATGACCGATCCGTCGCGCCGTGAAGTGTGGCTCGCCATGCAATCGACACCGTCGACGCGCGCAACCGGGGTGATTCACGAGCGGGAGTTCGCCGAGCAGGTCTCGCGCATGCTCGGACCGCTCACTCCGCGCACGCCACGGCACCGCCGCAACCTCATGGCTCAGGTGTTGGTGCACATCGTCTACTCGATGCTCAACTTCTCCGTGCAGGACGGCCAGAGCCACGAGGACGCCGTCGCCGAGCTCAAACGCATCATGATGGCGTATCTGCTCGTCGCCGAGAAGGAGAGCAGGCGTTCCGGCGGCTCGACGAACGAGAGCGAACCAGCCTGAGCAACCCGAGCCCGCACAGACGAAAGGCCCGCCCGATCACCTGGATCGGACGGGCCTGTTTCGTTCTCGGAGCGAATTCACTCCTCCAGAATCGCCACCGCGGCGGCGATGTCGCCGTCATGTGTCAGCGACAGATGAATCTTCACCGTCGGCAGGAACTCCTGTGCCATCCCGTGCAACTTGATCGACGGCCGACCCCACGCATCGTTGACGACCTCGATCAACGGATACGGGTTGTCGCCGATCTGCGGCGGACGCGCGAATCGCGATGTCGCCCATGCCTTCAGCACCGCTTCCTTGGCGGCCCACCGAGCCGCGTAGTGGCGGGTCGGGTCGGAACTCTTCGTTGCTGCATGACGCCGCTCGCCCGCGGTGAAGCTGTCGCGGATCATCGTCGTGCCGACCTTCTCCATCTGCTCGGCGAAGTCGGACACCGTCACCAGGTCGAAACCCACTCCCAGGATCGCCATCAGATGGCACCCGGCAGACCGGAGGAGTAGACATCGTCCGCGCCGAGGCGAGCGGACTCGTTGAGCAACACGTTTGCCTCCAGTTCGCGTGACGCCTTGGCCGGCGTCCCGTCATGTCCGAGCCGTCGATCGTCCGGCCGCTCGTAGAGGGAGTCTCCTCCCACCATCGCGGAGATCAGCCTGCGCTGACCGGCGATGCGACGCTCGTTCGCCTTCGCGATGTACTGCGCACGTCGATCCGCCGGAACGGCCTCGAGGAACGCCTGCGGGTGCACCAGAGCGATGAGTCCGGACACGTGGCCGAATCCGAGCGAGGTGAGCAGACCTGCCTTGAGCGGCACCGAGTCACCGAAGCGCAGCGGCTCCCGTGCCCACACCAGATGCTCGAAGCCGGTCATCTTGTCGTCGACGCAGTCGAGGCTGCGGTTCGGCGGAATGACACCGTTGGCCAGCACCTGGCACAGGCCGATCAGCTGCCAGGCAGCCGCTCCACCCTTCGAGTGTCCGGTGAGGCTCTTCTGCGAGACGACGAACAGCGGAGCGCCGTCCGAACGGCCGATGGCCTTGGCGAGGCGAGTGTGCAGTTCCGCCTCGTTCGGGTCGTTGGCTGCGGTGGAGGTGTCGTGCTTGGAGATCACGGCCACGTCGTCTGCACTGACGCCCAGTGCGTTCAGCGAAAGCGCGAGCGCCGAATCCTTGCCGCCGCGACCGGCACTGAGCGCGCCGAGCCCCGGAGCCGGGATGGACGTGTGCACTCCGTCGCCGTACGACTGTGCGTAGGCCACCACTCCGAGGACCGGCAGGCCCATCTCGAGTGCCAGGTCTCCGCGAGCGAGCAGAATCGTTCCGCCGCCGTGGGATTCGACGAATCCACCGCGCCTGCGGTCATTGGCCCGCGAGAACCGTCGATCGCTGATGCCCTTGGCGGTCATCGCTGCCGAGTCCGCGGTGGCCGACATGTCGCCGAAGCCGATGATGCCCTCGGTGCTCAGGTCGTCGAAGCCGCCGGCGACCACGAGTTGCGCCTTGCCCAGCTTGATCTTGTCGACGCCTTCTTCGACGGAGACCGCCGCGGTGGCACAGGCGGCGACAGGGTGAACCATCGCGCCGTAGCTACCGATGTACGACTGAACCACGTGCGCAGCAACGACGTTCGGCAGAGCTTCCTGCAGGATGTCGTTCGCACGAGCGTCGCCGAGCAAGGTGTCGATGTACAGCGAGCGCATCGATTCCATGCCGCCCATGCCGGTGCCCTGCGTGTTGGCGACCAGCGTGGGGTGTACCCAGCGCATCAGCTCCGACGGGTTGAAGCCCGAGGAGATGAACGCGTCGACCGTGGTGACGATGTTCCACAGTGCGACTCGGTCGACCGAGCTGGCCATGTCGGGCGAGATGCCCCACTTGGTGGGATCGAATCCGGTGGGAATCTGTCCACCCACGGTGCGGGTGAGCTTCATCTTGCGCGGAACGCGAATCTCGGTGCCCGCCTTGCGGGTGACCTGCCAGTCGCTCGAATCCGGGACCGGGGTGATGAGCGTGTGCTCGGGGTCCGCTGCTGCGAACGACCGGGCGTCGATCTCGGTTCCGACCACGAACGTGAGGTCGTTGTCGAGGAAGATCGAGGTCATCAGCGGAGCGGTGTTGCCGACCATCGCGCCGTCGTCGCCGTAGGTACGGATACCGCACTTCTCGACCACGATGTCGTGGTACTTGTCGGCGATGCCCTCCTCCGGCACCAGGTCACCGGACTCGATGTCGTACCAACCCGGCTTGGGATCGTTCTCCCAGGCGACGAGGCCGGTGTTCCAAGCGAGTTCGAGAACGCCTGCGGCAGAGAGCTGCTCGTCGACCTCCATCTCGAAGCGGGTACGCGCCGAACCGTACGGTCCGAGCTCGCCCGCGCCGACGATGACGACCAGGTCCTTCGGGTCGACGTCCAGTGTCGGCCAGGCCGGAGCCGTGGTCGACGTGGACAGCCGCGGCGGTGCGGGCAGCGCCGCGATGACCGAGTTGTCCACTGCCTCTTCGGTCTTCTCGGCAGCGGCCGCAGCCGCGTCCCGAGCGAGCTCGACGAGGTTGAGCTTGGTGTTGGCCAAGCCGCCCGTGAGATCGACGACGATCGGCTCCTGCGCAGCCTGACGGCGAGCGGTAGGTGTGCACAGTTCGAGCAGTTCGGTCGCCATCTCGTCGGTGGACCAGGTGCGAACGCCTTCGGCCTCGACGGCCTCGACGATGGGATCGTTGCCACCCATCAGGCCGGTGCCGCGCACCCACCCGATGTGAGCGTGGGCGATGGACACCCGCTCGGCCCAGTTCTTCTCCGAGCCCCACTTGGCGACGACTGCGTCGAGTGCGGCCTTCGATTCGCCGTAGGCACCGTCTCCACCGAACATTCCGCGGTTCGGCGATCCCGGCAGCACCACGTGCAGGTGAGTGTCGATGTCGGTGTCGTAACCGACCTTCGACAGTCCGGTGATCAAACGCTCGACGGACCAGAGCAGCACGCGCATTTCCATCTCGGCGCGAGCTCCGGCGTCGGACATCTCGCCCATGACCCGCGGAGCCGCGAACGGGAACAGCATCGTCGGAGTCGTGGCGGCCTTGACGAGAGTCTTTGCGCCACCGGCAGTGTCGATGTAGTCGCTACCGATCCACTCGATGAGAGCATCGACGTCGGTGTACGACGCGATGTTGGCCGGAACCACCCAGAGCGACGCTCCGCTCCGTGCGCTGTCGCGGTAGAGGCTGCGGTAGAAGCCGAGTCGCTCGTCGTCGAGCCTGGAGGTGGTGACGAAGACCGTCGCTCCCCCGGCCAGCAGCTTGGCCGTCACCGCAGCTGCGATGGAGCCCTTGCTACCGCCGGTGACCACTGCGACCTCGTCGGCCCATGGGCCCTTGTCCTCGGATGCGACCGCGATGTCCGCGATGCGTCCGAAGGTTTCGGCCAGCACTGCCTTGTTCTCGTAGTCGGCCTTGGCCTTCCACCACTGTGCTTGAGCTGCAACGGCATTGCCGGCACCGGCGAAGGACTCGACGGCGACGTCGCCTGCGGTACCGAGCCACAACCGGGCCAGGTCCTCACGGGCGGTGGCCCACCGGTCGTCGATCAGGACGGCGCGCTTGGCGTCGAACGCCGGGGCGACGAGGCGAGGCCAGTCGGATCCCAACTCGGCCGAGACCAGCTCGACCAGAGCAGCGTCGGGATCCTCGGCCAGCAGTGCGTTGGGCGCATCGGCCAGTCCGAGCTGTTCGAGCACCAACCGGGCTGCGGAGGCGAGGACGCCGTCGCGGCCGGTGATGTGCTCGGTGAATTCACCGAGAGCAGCAGCGTCGACGGTTCCGCCGGCTCCGCCGCCTGCCTGCGGCATCGAGACTGCAACGCCGCGGCGTGCGGCCACCGCGGCCACTGCCGCGTCGATGACGTTGTCGACTGCGTTGCCGTCGGCGAGAGCGCCGTCGGCCAGGCCACCGAGCGCGCCACCACGAACCGAGGCACCGTCACGGGTACCGAGAGCGACCTCGGCGGTGACGTGGTGCGCCCAGCCGTCGCCCAGTTCCCAGGTCTTCTTGACGCGATCGGCGATCGAGGCCGGGCGCCGACCCGAGGGGCCGAAGACCTTGCGGAGATGGTCGTTGATGGAGTCGCTGAGCACCGGACCGAACGGCTTGTACGTACGAGCCAGCTTGTTCACCGTGCCCGAGAGCGCACCCATGTCGGCATCGGCTGCACCGTCGATGGCACCGAGCGAGAGCTCGGAACCGAGGTCGACGAGCAGCTGATTACGACGCGAGGACACACCGTCACACAGAGCCTCGATGGTGTCGGCAGGCCCGATCTGATCGAGCTGCAGCTTGGTCCACAGACCGATGAGGATCTTGGTTGCATCGGCGGCGACGAACGCGATGTCGTCCGGACGAGGTCCGCCCGACGGTGCTGATGCCGGAGCGGGTGCTGCGACCGGAGCTGCAGCTGCCGCCGGAGCAGCGGCCTCCACGGGTGTCGACTCTTCCTCGTCGGCCGGAGCCGGATCGGTGTCGGTGCCGTAGATGATCGCAGCCTCGCGCTCGAGGTTCAGAACCTCGACCGGGTGGCCGAAGCGGCCCGGCAGCTTGAGGGTCTGCGACGCGAGGTTGGCCACGGTCGGGGTTGCCCCCAGGCCGATCTCGACGAAGCGCTCGACGCCCATGCCGCCGTCGGACTCGTCTGCGAACAGCAAGTCCTGGGTTTCGATCCAGCGCACCGGGCTGGCGAACTGCCATGCCAGCAGCTCGGTCAGGATCACCCGGCACAGAGCGCTCGGCCGTGCTGCCCACGAATCGAACTCTGCGAGAACGGTGTTCAGCGGCTCGGACGGAACCAGATCGGCGATCTCCTGAACGAACTCGCGCTCGAGCGAGAACGGCTTGGGCACCAGGTTGGGGATGTAGCGCCCCACCAGGATCGCCGGATCGATCTGCTCGGGGAGCAGCGTCTCGAGGCGGTTGCGGAAATCGTCGACTCCGCCTCGTAGCACCGTGGAGTGGAACGGCACGTCGATGCCGGGAACCATGATGTAGGCGGCCTTGCCACCGAACTCCGCTCGGCGGATCGCGATCTTCTTCTCCAGCTCGCCGAGGCCGGCAACCGTGCCTGCGATGGCGTACTGCGAACCGCGCAGGTTGAGGTTGACGATCTCGAGGAACTCACCGGATTCTTCTGCGACACCGGCGACGAAGCCCTGCACGTCCTGATCGGCCAAGCCGATCTGCGACGGGCGGATCGCTGCCATGCGGTAGTCACTGCGGCCGCTGGCATCACGCGGAACCAGCGCGTGCATGGCCGAACCACGCTGGAAGACGACCTCGAGGACGGCTTCGAGCGGGAGCACACCGGCAACGGCTGCGAGAGCGTTGTACTCACCGACCGAGTGGCCCGCGAGAATCGAGTTCTCCACGAACGCACCGGATTCACGCAGTTCGGCAACCTGCGCGACGCCGAGAACAGCCATCGCAACCTGGGTGAACTGCGTCAGGTGCAGCACACCGTCGGGGTGCTTGTGGGTGACGCCGCGCGCCTTGAGCGACGTCGGATTGTCGCGCACCACAGCGAGAATGGAGAAGCCCAGTGCGCTGCGGGTGTGCTTGTCGGCACGCTCCCACACCTCACGTGCGGCCTTCGAGCGAGACCGAGCGTCCAGGCCCATGCCCGCCCGCTGGATGCCCTGGCCCGGGAACGCGTAGACGGTCTTCGGCGGCGCGGTGCGAGCGGTGGCGACCATGACCAGTTCGCCTGCGACACGGCAGGAAACCTCGATCAGTTCGGCACCCTGGTCGAATCCGGTGCGGTCGACGCGAACATCGATCTCCGCTCCGGGTCGAACCATGCCGAGGAAGCGTGCGGTCCAGGCGGTGAGGCGACGCGGCGGAGTCTTGGTGTCCGCGTGGTCCACTGCGGTGACCGTCTGCTGGGCGGCGGCAGAGAGCCACATGCCGTGCACGATCGGGCTACCGAGGCCGGCGAGCAGCGCCGCGGCGTCCGAGGTGTGGATGGGGTTGTGATCGCCCGAGACCTGAGCGAACGCGGCCATGTTGCGCGGGGCCACGATGGTGGCCTGACGGCGACGACGACGCGGGGTGTCCTTGGCGTCGGCGCTCACCGAGCCGCCGGCGCGGGCCGGATCGACGAGTTCGCCCTTGCCGGTGCGTCCACGAATGGCGAAGCGCTCCACGAGAGTTGCGACGGCGGGGGCATCGAGGCCCTCGCCGAGCATGGCACCGATCTCGACGGTGACCTCGACGACGCGGCCGAGGTCGGTGTCGAGCACCTCTCCGGCCGCGGCCTTGACCACGAGAATCGAGGTGTCGGTGGGCAATTCGCCGACCAGGTTGACGCTGTGGTCGAGGTGCACCAGGTCGAGCATGCCCTCGATGACGTCGATGCCCTCGGCATTGCGGGTGGCACCCAGCACGGCGAAGACGGCGGGCCAGCAGGCACCGACCAGAACGTCGGGGACGGCCTTGCCGCTGACGGTCAGCGAGTCCGGCAGTCCGGATCCGGTGACGCCTGCGTGATCGGCGATCAGATCGGGGATCCATGCGATGTTCAGCCGGGCGACGCCGCCCTTGACGGCCGGAAGGTCCTGGCCTGCAGCAACTCCGAGCAGAGCCGACATGGCCTGCTGTGCGTCCTGCGCGGTGACGACGGGAGCGCCGCCGTCGATCGTGGAGGCCGGAACCGTCAGGCGGATACGTACTTCCTTGCCCGGGGCGAGCGGAACCAGCAGCTCCACGTGCTCGGAATCGAGCACGGTCAGCGTCGAGCCGGTCTGCGGGTGCGCCGCGACCGTCTCGGACTCCACGGTCCAGTCGGCCGGATCACCCAGGCGTGCAACGGGGTTCTGCGTCATCCGCGAGGCCCAGGTGACGTCGGGAGCAGCCAGCACGATGCCGAGCAGTCCGGGTGCGATCTCGGCGTGGCGACGGCTCGCGATGGCCGTGGGCTCGACGCCCTCGGCGAGAAGCTGATCCGCGGTGGCCTTCTCGAAGCGATCGAGCAGCTCGCCCACGGGCTCGTCGACGCGAGTGATGCCCGCGACGGCGACGGTACCGGGGATGATGCAGACCTGATCGGCCGAGTAGCGAGCGTCGTGTGCCTGCCACAGCGAGTCACTGCGCCACCAGCGGCGCACGTCGCCGTCGACGACGGGGACGAAGTTGACCGGCTTGCCGGGCATGCGGCACAGCGAGGTGAAGAAGGTGATGTCGGCCGGGTGCAGAACCACGTCGGCGGCGTCCGGGAACTGTGCGAGCAGCGACTTCAGAGCTGCACGCGGGCGTTCGAGAACCTCGGCATCGGCGAACAAGGTGGGGATGGGTCCGCGATCGACGGGGTGCAGCCGAGCCTCGGCGCGCTGCAGCATCTCCAGGAAGCGGGTACGCCAGGTGACGTCGAGCCACACCGACTCGCGTGCCTCGGAAACGGCATCGGTGAACTCGCCGCCGCAATCGAAGTCGCTGCGCGAGTCGGTCCCGATGGCCAGATCGAGGTAGCGAACGAGCCACTGCTGGTACGTCATCTCGGCGACGTCGCCGAAGAAGGGCTTGGCGGTGCCGTCCAGTGCGGCGATGATCTCGTCGCGACGCTCGGCCACGGCGTCGGCGTTGCCTGCGACCTCGTCGAGCAGTCGGCCGCACCGCGATGCCGCATTGTCGATCTCGTGGATGTCGGCACCGAGCTGGCTACGGCCCGAGGCCATTCCGCCGTTCGCGGTACCGGCACCGACCCAGTCGGGGGTTCCGGGTGTGTCGACCAGAAGCTGCTTGACCTCGGGAGCAGTCGTGGCCTCCAGGGTTGCCATCGCGGCAGTGCCGACGAGGATACCGTCGAGCGGCATCTTCGGGTAGCCGTGCACAGCCGACCAGGTTCCGGTGAGGTACTCCGCTGCCCGCTCGGGTGTGCCGATGCCGCCGCCGACACAGACGACGAGGTTGGGCCGTGACCGCAGCTCAGCGTAGGTGGTCAGCAGCAGGTCGTCGAGGTCCTCCCACGAGTGGTGTCCGCCTGCGCGGCCACCCTCGATGTGGACGTTGACCTGGTACGAGGGAACCTCGTTGGCGATACGGATGACGGCGCGAATCTGCGCGACGGTGCCGGGCTTGAACGAGACGTAGCTGATGCCTGCCTCGGACAGCTCTTCGATGAGGGCCACTGCCTCTTCGAGTTCCGGGATGCCTGCGGTGACGACGACGCCGTCGATGGCCGCACCCGCCGCGCGAGCGCGCTGCACGATGCGGCGTCCGCCGAGCTGCAGCTTCCACAGGTACGGATCGAGGAAGAGCGAGTTGAACTGGATTGCGCGGCCGGGCTCGAGAAGCGTGGAGAGCTCGGCGACACGATCGGTGAAGATGTCCTCGGTGACCTGGCCGCCACCGGCGAGCTCGGCCCAGTGGCCTGCATTGGCAGCTGCGGCAACGATTTTGGCGTCGACCGTCGTCGGCGTCATGCCGGCGAGCAGGATCGGCGAACGTCCGGTCATCTTGGTGAACGAGGTCTCGACCACGACGCGGCCGTCGGGCAACGTGACCGGAGTGGGGGCGTAGGCGGACCATGCGGGCTGGACCTCGGGAGCAGCTCCCGGAGTGAGCAGGTTGCGGTGGCCACCGCGCGAGGACGCGGCGATGATGCCAACGCCCTGTCCACGCAACGCCGGGGTGGTCATGCGGGTGAGCAGGTCGCCCGGACCGAGATCGAGAATCCAGTCGGCACCGGCGTCGACGACACCGTCGATGGCGTCGACCCAATCCACGGAGTCGACGAGGATCTTCTGTGCGAGCTCGCGTGCGAGGTCGACGTCGAGCCCACAACGCTGCGCCCAGGCGCTGACGAGTTCGACGGCATCTGCCAGGGCGGGGTGATGGAAGCCGATCTCGACGGGAAGCTGCTCGAAGACCGGGGCGAACACGGCACCGCCACGCTTCTTGGCGTCGCGGTCACGCTCTTCCTCGGCAGCGATCTGCTCGCACTTCTCCTGCACGCGAGCCAGCTGGGCCGGCGGCCCGGAGAGTACGACGCGACGACGGCCGTTGCGGATGGCGAGAGCTGCGGATCGCTCCGGCGCTCCGTCGATCGCGAGTTCGGCGATGATCGCCTGCAGTCGTGCGGGTTCGACGTTGGCAACCGAGACCATCGGCGCGCGGTCTCCGGCACCGATGATGCCGCGGCGGCGGCCGACGAGACCTGCCGCTGCACCCACGAGCTGGGCGATAGCCAGGAAGTTCGCATCCTGTGCGCCATCGGCTGCGACGGACTCGGCGGCGATGAGACCCTGCGAGTGTCCGACGACCTTGACGGGCGGGGTCTGGGCCGGATCGAGCCCCTGCAACTTCAACGCACGCAGTGCTGCGACCTGGGTGAGAAACACTCCGGGAAGCGAGACGGCAGCGGAGGTCAGTGCCGCCTCGGACGGTCCGTACGAGCCGACGGTGTCGTCGTCGGCGAGGTCCTGTTCGAGCATCCAGCCGATCGGGTCGAAGCCGACCGAGCGCACGACCAGCAGCTCGTCTGCCACGGGCGCGAGAGTGACTGCTGCCTCGTTGACGAGATCGGTCAGTTCGGGTTCGAGCGCGGAGTCGCGAGCCAATTCCTCGAGGGAGCTGAGCCACGGTGCGCCCTGGCCGCCGAAGGCCAACGCGTACGGCTCGCCCGCGGCGAAACGATCTGCCAGAGTCCGAGAGCCGCCATTGCTTCTAGGGGATTTGTCTGCGTTGCCGGTGCTTCGCGAGCCTCGTCCGTGTGATGGTGTGCTCTCGTTGATCGTCAAGGCTGAAGATTCCTCTCGTGGACGCCTCGGGGGTCGGGGCGTTCGCTGTGATGACTGCCCCATGGCGTCGTGGGCTACAGGGTCGAAGCGGTGAGCCGGTCTTCGTCGACAGGTCTCCTCCGCGCTGCTCAAGATTGACACAAAATCATGAGGAAATCCTCAGGTTTGCTCGGACGTCCGAGTGCTACCAGCGAGTACGTCACTCGAAGTGGCTTTACCTTTTGTTTACCCGACTCGTCGGTAACCCGTATCCACGCTGGCGAGAGCGTCGAGCGGAACACCAGAACATGAGGAAAGCCTCGCATTTTTCGTTATCTTTTCGTGATGTGATCTCGAGCACAGACGAGCAGCTCCCAACCTTGTCGGTGCGGTCCTCTACCTTGTGCGAACGAGCCGCTCGCCGGGAGAGCGGTCGACGAAATCCGGGGGGAATTCATGTATTCATCGGTAACGGATATCTGCACCGAGGACGAGCTCGACGCGATGCTTCTGCACATCGAATCGCATGCGCCGCAATCCCGTTCGCCACACTGGACACCGGGGTGGCGGGGCGAGAGCGAGGTGGCGTTGCTGGATGCGATCTTCTCGGCGCGCGCTCCCTACGGCGGCCCTTCGAGCGGGGTCCGTGCGGTCGTCCAGCGATGGCGATCGCATCGCGGCGATAACCGACTCGACGACTTGACAACCCTCGCCGAACTGACCAACAGTCCGGATCTACTCG
Source organism: Rhodococcus sp. 14-1411-2a (assembly GCF_002259485.1). Lineage (GTDB taxonomy): Bacteria > Actinomycetota > Actinomycetes > Mycobacteriales > Mycobacteriaceae > Rhodococcoides. The sequence goes on along the minus strand of NZ_NPGA01000019.1, from coordinate 28,217 downwards.
TGGAGATTCTCTCCAACCGTCAACTGGTTCCGGGAAACAGTCGAACCAAGGGTGCTGCCGCTGCCGTGGCTGCTCGGACGTTGATCTCGGTGGGCCTGAGTCGTTCGAGCGACTTCGTGCAGCACACCGAGGACCAATTCGAGGCGTTCTGCGCGATTCCCGGGCTCGGCGAGACCACCTGGGAGTGCATGCTCATGCATCTGGGAGTGCGCACCGACAAGGCGACCGAACATCTGAACTCGTTCGTCGCCGACGCGCTCGAACCGCTCCACCAGAACCTGTCCGTCGGCATTGCCGAGGACCGCGCGTCCGTGATCCTTGCAATGACGGCGGACGCACTGAGCACCGAACTCGCCTCACTCGAGCACGCAATCTGGCGATATCAACACAAGTTACGCAGGCCGAAGAAGCGTCACTCCGAGGCGGCACTTCGACCGACGGGCTGACTTCGCGAGATCATCGCCTCCACACCGTCGAGAATGCACTCCAACCCGAACCGGTAGGCGTGCACGGGGTCGCTGGCGGCGTCGTACGACGTCGCCGCGGCCGTCCCGACCCGAGACGACACCGGAAAGCGCTCGCGGTCCATCACCCGTTCGAGGATCGGCGCGGTAGCCGCCCACCACTGGGCGTCGGACATGCCCGACTGCTCCTTGACACGGGTCACGCCGGCCAGGGCTCGCGCGGTACCGGAGACGTGAGTGAGAACCAGAGTGAGAACGGAGTCGATCTCGACGTCGCCCAGGCCGATGCCTTCGAGAGGGCGCAACTCGGCCTCGTACTTGTCGTTGGTGTGCGGACCGAGCACGGGCCGTGCCCCCTCCGCCTCGAGAAGCCACGAATGTTGTTGATACAGAGACCAATTGCGCTCGGCAACGAAGCGCATCGCTGGACGCCATCCGCCGGCGACGGAAGCCGGCTCGTCGACGTGCGAGTAGAGACCCGCAAGCGCTCGATCGATCATCAGATCGGCCAGCTCTTCCCGGCCCGGAACATGTGTGTACAGCGACATCGCGCCGACACCGAGATGCTGTGCCACGTTCCGCATCGACACCGACTCCAGACCGGTCGCATCGGCCAGTTCGATGGCGGCATCGACGATCGCATCCACGCTCAGTCCGGTCCGACTCGGCTTGGCACCGACTCGCCACAGAAGCCCGAGTATCCGGGCCGGGTCGAAGGGGACGTCCTTTTTCGATGCCACTCGGCGAGTGTAGCGACACCGTACGGTGTACACCGCATGACGTGGGCACACAGTCGAGCAGACCGCGGCACTGACAACAACCATCCGGGTTGTAGACTTCACCGGCACGCGCGAGTGGCGGAATTGGCAGACGCGCTGGATTTAGGTTCCAGTGTCTCAGGACGTGGGGGTTCAAGTCCCCCCTCGCGCACCACGGTCGTTCGGCCCGGCTTTTCTCGAGACTTCTGCAAGTTCCGACGTGTGAAGGCGGTTCGAATGCCCGAGGAATCGAACGACACGATCTTCGCCGAGATCGCAGACGAGAGACGTTCTCTCGCAAGAACTCTCGAGACTCTCACCCCCGAACAATGGGGCGCCCAATCGCTGTGCGAGGCCTGGACCGTCCGAGACGTCGCCGCCCATCTGGTGGTGCCACTGATCGTCCCGCTCTGGCAGTTCGGACTCGTCATGGTGCGCACCCGAGGCAACTTCGACCGAGCCAATCAACTGATGACCACGCGCGTTCGTCGCGAGCACGAAGACGAATTGCCCGCCTTGCTCACCGCCCACGCCGACAAGAAATTCACCCCGCCTGGCCACGGTCCGCTGGCCCCCTTGTCCGACGTCATCGTGCACGGATTGGACCTGTGCACGCCGCTGGGAATCGAACACCACGTCCCCGACCACCGCATGATCACGATGCTCGACTTCCTGGTGCCCGCGAGCGGTGCCGCACCGTTCAAAGGCCCCGAGCTTCGACTGCAGTGGCGCGCGACCGATCTCGACTGGAGCCGCGGCGAGGGCCCGGTCATCGAAGGATCGGCCGGCACCCTGGCACTGGTTCTGACCGGACGCAGCAGAGCCCTGGCGGATGTGACCGGGCCCGGTGCCGAGCAACTCGCCCAGGCACGGGCCAACCGTCGTCGGGCGTGAGCCGAACTCGAACCGTCCATGGTGAGAATCACCGCCGGGCCGCAGCACGCGACTACCTGCAGTAGTAGTACCTCCGGTACCGTCGAGGGGTGACTTCATCCCGCCCGAACCGTCGGCCAGCACTGATCGCGCTGGTCATCGTGTCCGCGGCGGTGTGTCTGGGCCTCGGCTGGTGGCAGTGGGAGCGCTTCGAGGCAGTGGGCGGAAACGGCCAAAACCTCGGATATGCCTTTCAATGGCCTCTGTTCGCAGTGTTCGTGATCTACGCCTACCGCAAGTTCGTCCGCCTCGAAGACGAGGACCCGGACGAGGCGGCAGCAGCGCGACCCGACGGACCCACAGAGGTGCCCCTCGACCTGCTCCCCAAGCGCAGCGCGCCTGCGGCGGACGCCCGAGACCTCGACGATCCCGAGGCTCGGCAACTACTCGAATACAACAGCTACCTCGCGGAGCTGAACGAATCCCGCGGGACCGACAGGAGCACCACGTGAGTTCGGCACCGGAGAAGACGCAGGCGTCTGCGAACAAGACACAGAAGATCGCGTCCGCGTTGCTGCGCTACCGCGTTCTGGCGTACGCCACGGGAATCTGGCTGCTCGTTCTCGTGACCGAGATGGTCGCCAAGTACATATTCAAGGTCGAGAACGTGCCCAATTGGATTGCCGTCGTGCACGGTTGGGTCTACCTCGTGTATCTCGTGCTGACCGTCGATCTGGCGATCAAGGTACGGTGGCCTGCTGCCCGCACGATCGGCACACTGCTCGCCGGGACCATCCCGTTCCTGTCGTTCTACGTCGAGCACAAGCGCACCAAGCAGGTCAAAGCCGATTTCGGCGTCTGACCTCAGCAGTTGATCGGCTGTGCGTTCTCCGGATCCAGTGCGTTCTGCACCAGCCGCTGAGCAAGCGGATCGTACGAGATTCCGGTGTGCTCGACGGTGTTGGCCGGGCACACGTCCTGCAGCACCACATTCGTGTTTCCTGCGCCGCTGAGCAGCGAGGCAGTGTACGGAACGACGATCTGGTCGTAACGGGTGACGATCGTCGTGTATTCGATGCCCGAGACGGTGTCGCTGCCCTCGTTCAGTCGCTCGAGCACGTCGTCCTGCACCGGCGGGCCCGCCGTCGGGTAGTTCGGCGGAGACAAAGCCACGATGCGCGCCACCGTTCGGTCTCCACCGAGGAAGCGGGCGTAGTAGCGCGGCACCGTGCCACCCTTCGAGTGGCCGACGATCGACACCTTCTGCGCACCTGTTGCCTCGAGCACGGAATCGACGAACGTCGACAGTTCCGCGGCACTCTCCGGGATGGGCTCGAGCGCACCGAACGCCCGAACCGGGCCGGTGTTGCCGTAGTCGATCGCGAACACGCAGTATCCGGCTTCGGCCAGCTTCGGCGACAGCGATGCCCAGTTGTCGTAGGAGTTCTCCAGGAAGCCGTGCACCAGCACCACCGGCTCCGGGTGTTGCGCGCTCGGAACACACGAGAAGTCGTTCGAGCCCGGAGGAGTCACGCCCGGGTGCGCGATCGAGTACGCGAACGCCTCGGCGAAGGAGCCCGCGGCCGGTGCCGCGGAGGCCGGGGCAACTGCCAGGCACAGCGCAGCGGCGGCGAACACAACCGACGTCCGCGTCAGAACGGTTCGCATCGCCACGAGCTACCGCCCCGTCAGTTCTTCGAGGGCCGGAACGAGCTTTCGCAGTGCGTTACCGCGATGTGAGGCGGCGTCCTTCTCGTCCGGGCTCAGTTGCGCGGCACTGCGGCCGTCGCCCTCGGGCACGAAAATGGGGTCGTAGCCGAAGCCGTTCTCCCCCACCGGCTCTCGGCCCACTACTCCGCGCCATTCACCGCGGACCACGGTCTCGGTGCCGCCGGGAATCACCAGCGCACACGCCGAGACGAATGCGGCTCCGCGACGCTCGTCGGGGGTGTCACTCAACTGCGCCAGAACCAGTGCGGTGTTGGCCTCGTCCTGCCCGTGTGTACCGGACCAGCGAGCCGAGAGCACCCCTGGCATCGCGTTCAGGGCATCGATTTCTATTCCGGAATCGTCTGCCACACAAGGTAATCCGGTGGCCGCAGCTCCGTCACGCGCCTTGGCGAGTGCATTCTCCTCGAAAGTCGCTCCGGTCTCGGGTGCCTCCGGGAACGGCGGCACCTCGTCGAGGCCGACCAGCTCGATCCCGGCCACTCCGGCGGCGTCGAGCACCCGCCGGAGTTCACGCAATTTCTTCGCGTTTCGGCTCGCTACCAGCAGCTCGGTGTCAGCCACCGAACTTCTTCTTCGATTCCGCGGCCGCAGGCTCGGGCAGATCGCCGGGGTACGGCAACGCCAGTGCTTCCTTCTGCACCTCGAACAACTTCTCGATGCCGACGAATGCGGAGTCGAGCAGCTTGTCGAGTGTGGTTCGAGGGAAGGTCGCACCCTCTCCGGTTCCCTGGATCTCCACCAGCGTGCCGGTGTCGGTGGCGACGACGTTCATGTCGACCTCGGCGCGCGAATCTTCCTCGTAAGGCAGATCGAGGCGCACTCGGCCGTCGACGACGCCGACACTGACGGCGGCGATCATGCACGAGATGGGCTGCGGATCGGCGAGGCGTCCCGCTGCTCGCAGGTAGGTGACGGCGTCGTCGAGAGCCACGAACGCTCCGGTGACAGCTGCAGTTCTGGTTCCGCCGTCGGCCTGCAGTACGTCGCAGTCGAGGGCGATGGTGTTCTCGCCGATGGCGGCCAAATCGATGCAGGCACGCAGTGAACGCCCGACCAAGCGGGAAATTTCCTGGGTACGCCCGCCGACCTTGCCCTTGACGGACTCACGGCCGTTGCGAGTGTGCGTCGCGGCCGGGAGCATCGCGTACTCGGCGGTGAGCCAACCGAGGCCGGATCCCTTCCGCCAGCGCGGCACGCCCTCCTCGACGCTGGCCGTGCACATCACCCTGGTGTTGCCGAACTCGACCAGCACCGACCCTGCCGGGTGGCTGGTGAAGCCGCGGGTGATCTTGATGTTGCGGAGCTCGTCGTCCGCCCTGCCGTCTTCTCGTCTGGACACGACTCGAAGCCTAGCGCGTCCTCAGACGGTGAAGACGTCCCCTGGGAGAACGGCATGCACCGGTCCACTGAACTCCGCTTTGGCCTCGGCGATGACGTCCTCGCGGGACGTCCACGGCGGAATATGGGTGAGCAGCAGCTCCCCCACCCCGGCCTCACGAGCGATGCGGCCGGCCTCGGTTCCGGACAGGTGCACGCCCTCGGGCCGTTCCGGACTGTCGGTCCACGACGCCTCGCACAGGAACATGTCGGCCCCGTGCGCCAGGTCCTGGACTGCCTGACACATTCCGGTGTCTCCGCTGTAGGCGAAAGTGCGGCCTTCCGCCGTGGTGACGCGCATGCCGTACGACTCGGGGGGATGGAACACCTGCCGAGCGAGGATCGACAGCTTGCCGAACTCCACTGTGCGTCCGTCCACCCAGCGACGCAGGTCGATGGTGTCGGACATGTCGTCGATCTGCCCGCCGCACTCGGCCGAGGCGACTCCGAGCCGGAACGCCGTGTCCTTGGGTCCGTAGACGATCGCTCGTCCCTCCGGCGGGCTGGGATGGTAGCGACGCCACACCAGTAGTCCGGGAACGTCGAGGCAGTGATCGGCGTGCAGATGCGAGAGCAGAACGCTCACATCTCCCGGATCGGCGTAGCGCTGCAACGCCCCGAGGATGCCGGGACCGAAGTCGAGGACGACCGGCGCGGTCTCCTCTTCTTCCAACAAGTAGCCCGACGCGGGTGAATCGGGTCCGGACACACTGCCCGAACATCCCAGGACGGTAATTCGCATGAAAGCCATGCTGCCACGCCGAGCGCATCACTCGAAACGTTCGGGCAGTATTCACAGCGCGAGTCGGCGAAATTCACCGCCGAACTCAGGTGTGTCCGGAGTTACCTCGAACTACGAAGTGGGCCGATCGAGCGATTTCGCGCGCGCCCTCCCGGCTCGCGCGTCGGCGGACAGCAGTCGAGCGGCAACCACTCCGCCTACCGCGCCGAACAGATGCCCCTGCCAGGAGACGTTGGGCTCGCTCGGCAGCACGCCCCACAGTGCGCTGCCGTACAGCACGAACACCACGACTCCGATCGCCAGTTGACCGAGCTTGCGGGTGAAGAAGCCACGCACCAACAGATATGCGATGAAACCGAAGATCAGGATCGACGCGCCGATCGTGTTCGTGTAGGAACCGGCGGTCAGCCAGGTACCGAACCCGCCGACCACCCAGATGATCCCGGTGGCAGCCAGACCACGCGTCAAACCGGAGAGCAACACCAGAAATCCGAGTACGACTATCGGCACGGTGTTCGCGATCAGATGCTGCCAGTCGTCGTGCAGCACGGGCGCGAACAGAATGCCCCACAAACCCTCGACCGAGCGGGCCTGTATCCCGTTGCGTTCGAGCCTCGAACCGCTGGCCACATCGATGAACTCGATGACCCACAGCAACACGGTGAATGCTCCCACCAGAATGGCGGCCTGCATCCAGACCGGCCGCGCACGCTCGGCGGGACGGTTACTGATATCGCTCATGATCGCCTCCGGAACAGTTCCCTCCACGGTACCGGGCAGAGGTATCGCGCCAGCTGAGCTCAAGCTCCCGATCCACCGAACGCGGACGTGAAGATCTGGCGGTACGTGGGGATGCCGGCCACCGAGGTGGCGTCGAGCAGGGCCGCGACGATGGCTCGCTCGACGACGATCGCCGCGGCCTCGGTGACCGCGGCCAGTACCGGGAGTTCCGCGGAGAACGCGGCGGGCACCGAGGACTCCGCGGTGACGGGTCTGGTGCCGGTCGACACTGCGAAGATCGTGTCGCCGTCGAGCGGCGAGTGTGCCGGTCGCACGGCCCGCGCCAACCCGTCGTGACCGGCGACGGCAATCCGCTTGCACGACGCGGACGACAACGCAGCATCGGTGGCGACGACACCGATCGTGGTGTTGAGCGCAGTGCCCTTCGGCTCGAGGGCGAGCGCGGACCACAGCTGGTTCACGTCGGGCTTGCGCATCCCGAACGCCGCGGGCCCGAGCGTGCCGACGCCCCACAGCAGGCCGGTACGCGGGTCGAACACCGCGCCCACCGGATTGGCGACCATCAGCGCCGCGACGGTGACCCCGTCCGCCGGACCGCCTTCGATCACCGTGCTCGCGGTACCGACACCGCCCTTGAGAACTCCGGCGCGGGCACCGACACCGGCCCCGACCGATCCCGTCGCGAAATCGGTTGCCGCTGCGGCCGCGGCGAGATAGCCGAATTCCGCCGTCGGCCGAGAAGCCCAGTCGCCGACCGGAAGATCGAAGATGACCGCGGCGGGGACGATCGGTACGACGTGATCGGGACTGCCCATCGGGATGCCCTGACCGTGCTCTTCGAGCCACCGCATGACACCGTCGGCCGCGGCGAGCCCGTAGGCACTGCCCGCGGTCAACAGGATCGCGTTGACGTGCTGCACGGAGTGGCTCGGATCGAGCAGATCGGTCTCGCGAGTCCCCGGCCCGCCGCCGCGAACATCGACGGCCGCCGTCGCACCACCCAGCGCACGCACGACGGTGCAGCCGGTGGCCGAACCGGAGCCCATCGCGGCGTCGTCGTCGAGTTCGTGATGATGACCGACCAGCAGACCGGCCACGTCGGTCAGGGAGTCCCGCGGTCCGGGAGTCTGGAATGCAGCGGTCACGCGTGCGTCCTAGGGGATGAGGACCTGTACGAGTGAATCCTGCATCCAGGTCAGCCAGTGGTAGACGTCGAGATGTGGAGCGCGAGGATCACCCTCGTCGAGAACGTCGGGTGTGTCCGCGCTGATCCCCAGCGTCGTGCCGAGCGCCAGCCTCACGTCGTTGAGGCCGGTCAGCCAAGCATCCGCTTGCTCCTGGGTCAGCACGATCTTGCCACCGGACTCGGGAAGCGTGGCCAGGATCATCGATCCGGCAGCCAACTTCTCGTCGATGATCTCGGGCTCGTGCAGTCCGCGCAGGGCACCGTTGAGGTCGGTCGGATCCTCCTCGTCGCGGCCGGGGTCGGCGCGGTGGAAGTCCGGCAACAGCCGCGCCAGTGCGGCATCCTCGGGCGGGCTGTTGTGCCCGGTGCGCAGACCGGTCAGCGCTGCGAGTTCGTCGGTGGGCGCAGCGGCGGAACGGTCGCGCAGCAATCCGAGAACCGAGCCGACAAGCGAACGGAGTACGGCGGCCTCACGAGCGTCGATCTCGGACTTGATCTTGACCCCGGACAGCGAATTCCGTCTCGTCCACGTGCGCACTGTTGCTGATGTCCTTCTCTGCCGAAGAGGTGATGAGCGGTTGACTACTTGTCCTGCTGCATGGTGGCCCACAGACCCGCCGCGTGCAGCCGTCGAACATCGTTCTCCATCGCGTCGCGCTCGCCGCTCGACACCACGGCCTTGCCTTCGGAGTGCACCTGCATCATCAGCTCGGTCGCCTTGGCCTTGCTGTAGCCGAAGAGCTTCTGGAAGACGTAGGTGACGTAGTGCATCAGGTTGACCGGGTCGTCCCACACGATGGTGACCCAGGGGGTGTCGTGAGATTCGTCGGCCGCAACGGCCTCGGTCTGGGCCGGGACCGCTTGCGGTGACGCAGCAACGACCTCACGTGCCGAGAGGCCGTCCACGGGCAGAAGCGAGCCGTCCACCGTCAACCAAGGCATGCCCAACAGGGTACGGCGTATCGGGCCAGCGTCCCACGCTCGCCCCTTCGCTCGTAGTGTGGGCGAGGTGAGCAACGACGCGACCACAGATCACGCGAATCACAGCGACGGTGCCAGCACCGCGCTGCTGACCGATCAGTACGAATACACGATGCTCTCGGCCGCCCTGGCCAGCGGCTACGCCGATCGCATCTGCAGCTTCGAGGTCTTCGCGCGCAGGTTGCCCGGTGGCCGTCGATACGGAGTTCTGGCCGGCACCGGACGCATTCTCGACGCGATCGCGCGCTTCCGATTCGGGCCGGACGAGTTGCGGATCGTCGCCGAATTCCTCGACGCCGACACCGTCGAGTGGTTACGCAACTACCGGTTCACCGGCGACATCGACGGCTATCGAGAGGGAGAGCTGTACTTCCCCGGCTCACCTGTTCTGACCGTCCGCGGCACCTTCGCCGAGTGCGTGGTCCTCGAGACCGTTGTGCTCTCGATCCTCAATCACGACAGCGCCATCGCGTCCGCTGCAGCGCGGATGGTGGCGGCCGCGAAGTCCCGTCCGATCATCGAGATGGGGTCGCGTCGAACCCACGAGGAAGCCGCTGTCGCCGCATCACGCGCGGCATATCTCGCCGGATTCACCGCGACGTCCAATCTCGAAGCCGTTCGCCGGCACGGTGTTCCCGGAGCAGGCACCTCGGCCCACGCCTTCACCCTGCTGCACACCACAGCCGACGGCCCGGACGAACGGTCCGCATTCGCGGCTCAGGTGCGCGCGCTCGGTGTGGGCACCACACTGCTCGTCGATACCTACGACATCACCCAGGGCGTTGCCAACGCCATCGAGGTGGCCGGGCCCGAACTCGGCGGTGTGCGCATCGACTCCGGCGACCTCGGTGTGCTCGCCCGGCAGGTGCGCGACCAACTCGACGCCCTGGGTGCGCCGAAAACCAAGATCGTCGTCTCGGGTGACCTCGACGAATACGCCATCGCGGCATTGCGAGCCGAGCCGGTCGACTCCTACGGCGTCGGCACGTCGCTGGTCACCGGATCCGGTGCCCCGACGGCCGGCATGGTCTACAAACTCGTCACCGTCGACGGCATTCCCGTCGCCAAGCGCAGCAGTCACAAGGAGTCGCGCGGTGGCACCAAGGCGGCGCTGCGTACCGCGCGCCGCACCGGCACCGCAGTCGAGGAGATCGTGTACCCGTTCGACGCTCCCCCGACCGTCGACGACGATCTGACGGCGGAGACGTTGACCACGCCGTTGGTTCGCGGCGGCGAACGAGTCGCCGACCTACCGACGCTCGCCGACGGCCGCGACCTGCTGGCCAGGCGCCTCGTCAGCCTCCCGTGGGAGGGCCTGAAGCTGTCCCAGGGCGAGCCGGCAATACCCACCCGGTTCGTCGAGGGGTGAGAGCGGTGTCGGTACCGAACCGGGTGGGCGATCGGCAGTAGTCTGCTTCGGTGCCGTCGAAGACCGAGTTGCCAACCGTTCCCGCTCTCCTGCAGGTCGCGGTGCACTCGCTCGGCGGCAAGGAACGCAGCAATCAGCTGACGATGGCCTCGGCGGTGGCGCACTCCATCGACACCGGCGAACATCTGGCGGTGCAGGCGGGCACCGGAACCGGTAAGTCCCTCGCCTACCTCGTCCCGAGCATCAGGCACGCGGTGGAGTCGGGCAAGACCGTCGTCGTCTCCACGGCCACCATCGCGCTGCAGCGGCAGCTGGTCGACCGCGATCTCCCCCGCCTGTCCGACGCCCTGACCGAGGCCGTCGGCCGTCGCCCCAAGTTCGCAATCCTGAAGGGCCGCAACAACTATCTGTGCATGAACAAGATCCACACCGGTGCCGCGCAAGAGGCACCGGATGCGGAACTGTTCGACCCTTTCGCTGTCTCGCGGATGGGACGCGAGGTGGTACGGCTGACGGAGTGGTCGTCCGAGACCGAAACCGGCGACCGCGACGACGTCGTGCCCGGAGTCAGCGATCAGGCCTGGCGTCAGGTCAGCGTCACCGCGCGTGAATGCCTGGGCAAATCCCGCTGCCCCGTCGGCGAGGACTGCTTCGCCGAGCGCGCCCGTACCGAGGCCGCCCAGGTCGACGTCGTCGTGACCAACCACGCCCTGCTCGCGATCGACGCGATCACCGGAATTCAGATCCTGCCCGAGCACGACGTCGTGGTCGTCGACGAGGCCCACGAATTGGTCGACCGGGTGACCGGCGTGGCCACCGAGGAACTGTCGGCCGCGACCGTCACCGCCGCGGCGCGTCGTAGCGCGAAGCTCATCGAGGAGGAGACGGTCGACCAGCTCGAGGGAGCTGCCGAGAACTGGGCCGCGATTCTGGACGAGCTGCCCCCGAGCCGGTGGCAGTCCCTACCCGACGGCGTCGGCCCCGCGCTCGCGTCCATTCGCGACGCGGCCTGGGCGGTACGCACCGCGATCGGCCCCAACAAGCAGGGCATGGCCACCAGTGACCCCGAGGCCGCCGCGGCTCGCAGCGCCGCGCTCGTGGCGGTCGACGAGGTCCACGACAGCGCGGTCCGTGTTCTCACGGCATTCGACGAACCCGATCCGGCCAAACGCAAGGACGTCGTCTGGCATGCCGTCGACGATTTCCGCGGCAACGTCAAACGCACCGTCCGCATTGCACCGCTGTCGGTGGGCGGGCTGCTGCGAGCGCGCCTGTTCGCCGAGTCCACCGTGGTCCTCACCTCCGCGACCTTGACCGTGGGCGGATCGTTCGACGGGTTGGCTGTCAACTGGGGCCTGCCTGCGGAGAAGCCGTCGCGCAGTGACACCGCGATGGCGTCGGGTGTGGAACCGCCGTCCGATACCGGGTCGATCAGGTGGAATTCGCTCGACGTCGGGTCGCCGTTCGACCACGCTCGGGCAGGGATCATGTACATCGCCAAGCATCTGTCGCCGCCCGGACGCGACGGCCTCTCCAGGTCCTACCTCGACGAGATCGAGTCGCTGGTCAGCGCCGCCGGTGGCCGCACACTCGGACTCTTCTCGTCCATGCGCGCCGCCAAGGCCGCCGCCGAGGAGATGCGGGAGCGCCTCGACACGCCGATCCTGTGCCAGGGCGACGACTCCACCGGTGCCCTGGTGCAGAAGTTCGCCGACGACGAGGCCACCTCCCTGTTCGGGACACTGTCACTGTGGCAGGGCGTCGACGTCCCGGGCCCGTCGCTGAGCCTGGTGATCCTGGACCGCATTCCGTTCCCGCGGCCCGACGATCCGCTGCTGGTGGCCAGGCAGCAGGCCGTCGAATCACGTGGCGGCAACGGCTTTCTCGCGGTCGCTGCCAACCATGCAGCCCTGCTGCTGGCGCAGGGCGTCGGTCGACTGCTCCGTAGCGTCGACGACAAAGGTGTTGTCGCCGTTCTCGATTCGCGCCTCGCGACCGCCCGCTACGGCGGCTACCTACGTGCCTCGCTGCCGCCGTTCTGGGAGACCTCGGACCCGGAGGTGGTCCGCAAGGCCCTCACCCGCCTGGCCGGAAAGTAGCTGCCCCTCAGGCAGTCGCCACCAAACCGAGCTCGGCATCCGAGGCCAGACCGCGGTGATGAGGAAGCACCCGCACCGTGTATCCCACCGTGCCGCTGTGCGGTAGCCGCGTCTCGCCCGCGTACACGTGCTCGCCGCCATCGGTTCCCACGTGCGTCATGGCCGTCGTGCGAATGTCGGTGAGGTTCTCGTCCTCGTCGACGCGTCCCACGACCGCCTGCACCACGACGTCCGAGGCGTCCAGTCCACCGAGATCGACGTTCGCGCGCAGCGAGAGCTCCGCACCGATCACCGGTGTGTCCGGCAGACCTTCACTGTCGACGCGGGTGACTTTCACTGCGCCCCATGCCTGTTCGACGCGCCGGCGGTACGACGCGACGTCCGTGGCACCGCGGTGGTTCTCCGCCGACGCCGCGCGGGCGGATTCGGCTGCGGGCGCGTAGTAGCCCAGCGTGTAGTCCTGAACCATTCTCGACGCCAGCACTTTCGGGCCCAGCTGCTCGAGGGTGTGCCGCACCATTTCGATCCAGCGGCTCGGCACGCCGTCGTCCCCGCGGTCGTAGAACTTCGGCAGCACTGCCTGTTCGAGCAGTTCGTAGAGCGCAGCGGCCTCCAGATCGTCACGGCGATTGTCGTCGGTGACGCCGTCGGCCGTCGGGATGGCCCAGCCGTTCTCCCCGTCGTACATCTCGTCCCACCACCCGTCGCGAATCGACAGGTTCAAGCCGCCGTTGAGCGCGGACTTCATGCCCGAGGTACCGCACGCTTCGAGCGGGCGCAGCGGATTGTTCAGCCACACATCGCATCCCCAGTACAGGAAGCGCGCCATGGACATGTCGTAGTCGGGCAGGAACACGATGCGGTGCCGTACGTCGGCCTGATCGGCGAACCTGACGATCTGCTGGATGAGCGCCTTTCCTCCGTCGTCGGCGGGGTGCGATTTGCCCGCGACCACCAGCTGGACCGGGCGAACCGGGTCCAGCAACATGGCGCGCAGTCGCTCGGGTTCGCGCAGCATGAGCGTCAGCCGCTTGTACGTCGGTACCCGTCGAGCAAACCCGACGGTGAGTACGTTGGGATCGAAAACGTTTGCTGTCCAACTGATCTCGGCCTCGGTGGAGCCACGTTCGAGCGCCGAGCGCCGCACCCGACGCCGCACCTCGTCCACCAGTTGCGCGCGAAGGGTGTTGCGCGTGGACCACACGCGGTCCGAGGACAGCTCCCCCTCCAGCGACCATTCCCGGGCAGACCACGTCGGAGCGTGAACGCCGTTGGTGACCGATCCGATCGGCACCTCGGAGGCGTCGAATCCCCGCCACAGGTCGTTGAACATCTCGCGGCTGACGATTCCGTGCAGCTTCGACACCCCGTTGGCGCGTTGGCCCAGGCGCAGCCCCATGTGCGCCATGTTGAACACCGAGGCGTCGCTCTCGCTGCCGAGGGCGAGGATTCGGTCCATCGGCAGACCCGGCAGCAGCGCCGACTCTGCGCCGCCGTCCGCACTTCCGAAGTAGTGCCGCACCAGATCGGCCGGAAACCGGTCGATTCCGGCGGGGACAGGGGTGTGAGTGGTGAAGACGGTGCCGGCTCGCACCGCGGCCAGCGCCGCGTCGAAGTCCAGGGTTCCCGAGGTGACGAGTTCGCGGATGCGTTCGACGCCCAGGAAGCCGGCGTGGCCCTCGTTCATGTGGAACACCTCGGGATCGGGCAGTCCGTGTGCACGGGTGTAGGCCCGGATCGCTCGAACTCCGCCGATACCGGCGAGTATCTCCTGCTTGATGCGGTGATCCTGGTCGCCGCCGTACAACCGGTCGGTGACTCCTCTGAGCTCGGGGTCGTTGTCGGCGATGTCGGAATCGAGCAGCAGCAGCGGGACACGTCCCACCTGGGCGATCCACACCCGTGCCCGCAGAACCCGAGATCCGGGCATGGACACGTGGATCAGCACCGGAGAGTCGCCGTCGTCGGTGAGCAACCGCAGCGGCAGACCGTGCGGGTCGAGGGACGGATAGCGTTCGGCCTGCCAACCGTCGGCCGTCAGCGACTGGCGAAAGTATCCTGAGCGGTAGAGCAACCCGACGCCGATCAACGGCAACCCCAGGTCGGAGGCCGCCTTGAGATGGTCACCGGCCAGGATGCCGAGCCCGCCGGAGTAGTTGGGCAGCACCTCGGTGACGCCGAACTCCATCGAGAAATACCCGATGCCCGACGGCAGAACACGCCCCTCGGCCAGTTCGTTCTGGTACCAGAGCGGACGGGCGAGGTAGTCGTGCAGATCCGCCTCGGCGGCGTCCAGCTCGGTCAGAAAGCGCTCGTCGGCCGCGAGTTCCTCCAGACGCGCCGGTGCGACGGCTCCCAGTACGGCCACCGGATCGCGCTCGAGTTCGGTCCACAACAGTGGATCGATGTGCTCGAACAGATCCTGCGTCGACGAGTGCCACGACCACCTGAGGTTTGTCGAGAGCTCGGCGAGGGCATTCAAGCGGTCGGGAAGATGGGCTCGGACGGTGAATCGGCGCAAAGCTTTCACAGAGTCGAACCCTACCCACGGACACCTGTGTCGATGGGCGGCTTGCACGAAATCTGCTCCACTGTGTCCGTCGCGGGCAGTATGCGTCGGCGCACGCGCCATCTGCATTGCTGCACTACGGTTGACGAGTAGAAGCACACCGAGATCGGTTCGATCAGAGGTTGCGCCCGCGCAGCCATACCTCTAGCGAAGAATGGAGTGTGAAGTGACAGGTCGACTTGGTATCGACAATGTCCTTCCAGATACGACGACCGGGAAGTACCCCGCGAAAGCGGTGGTGGGCGAGACGTTTCCAGTCTCCGCCGACGTCTGGCGCGAGGGTCACGACGCGGTGGCCGCGACACTGTCGGTGCGCGGACCGGGAGGCAAACTCGAACGCATCCCGATGACACCGGGCCGCGAACCCGACACGTTCGACGCGGTGTTCGTCCCCTCTCGGCCGGGTTACTGGATCTGCCGCATCGAAGCGTGGAGCGATCCGATCAGCACCTGGCGCCATGCCGTCGAAGCCAAGCTCGGAGTGGGCCAGAGTGCCCACGAACTCGCGAACGATCTCGAGATCGGCGCACGGCTGTTCCTGCGGGCTGCCACCGGTGTTCCTGCCGAGAGCAGGCAGATGCTGGCCGATGTCGCCGCCGCGCTGCGCGACACCGACCGCCCGCTGCCTGCCCGGGTCTCCTCCGCGTTCGCATCGTCGGTCGCCGAGTTGCTGTTCGCACACCCCCTGCGCGAACTGGTGACTCGATCGCGCGCGGTGAACGTGTGGGTCGATCGCAATCTCGCACTCAACGGTGCCTGGTACGAGTTCTTCCCGCGGTCGACCGGGGGATGGAACGAGGACGGCTCTCCGCGGCACGGCACGTTCGCGACGTCGATCGAGCAGTTGCCCCGCATCGAGCGGATGGGATTCGACATCGTCTACCTGCCGCCGATCCACCCGATCGGCACCATCAACCGGAAGGGCCCGAACAACACGCTGACCCCGGGACCGGAGGACGTCGGGTCGCCGTGGGCCATCGGTTCCAAGGACGGCGGACACGACGCCATCCACCCCGAACTGGGCACCGAGGACGACTTCCGCGCGTTCGTCGCCGCTGCACACGAACACAACCTCGAAGTGGCACTCGATCTAGCCCTTCAGGCTGCTCCCGACCATCCCTGGGCTGCAACACATTCCGAGTGGTTCACCGTGCTGCCGGACGGCACGATCGCCTATGCCGAGAACCCTCCGAAGAAGTACCAGGACATCTACCCGGTCAACTTCGACAACGACCGACGCGGCATCTACGAAGAGGTGCTGCGCGTGGTCCGATACTGGATCTCGCTGGGAGTCAAGGTCTTCCGAGTCGACAACCCGCACACCAAGCCGCCGGACTTCTGGGAATGGCTCATCGCCGAGGTCAAGAAGACCGACCCGGACGTGCTGTTCCTCGCCGAGGCCTTCACCCGCCCGGTGCGCATGTACGGACTGGCGCAGCGCGGCTTCACGCAGTCGTACACGTACTTCACCTGGCGTACCGCGAAGTGGGAGCTGACCGAGTTCGCCGAGGAACATGCCCGACGCGCCGACGACGCGCGTCCGAACCTGTTCGTCAACACTCCGGACATCCTGCACGAGAGCCTGCAGCACGGCGGGCCCGGAATGTTCGCTCTCCGAGCAGCTCTCGCGGCGACGATGGCCCCCACCTGGGGCGTCTACTCCGGCTACGAGCTGTTCGAGCACCAAGCTGTGCGAGAGGGCAGCGAGGAGTACCTGGACTCGGAGAAGTACCAGTTGCGTCCACGCGACTTCGAGGGTGCGCTGGCCCGCGGCGAGTCGCTCGAGCCCTGGATCACCACGCTGAACGCAATCCGGCGTGCGCATCCGGCGCTGCAGCAGCTCCGCAACATCCACTTCCACACCATCGACAACGAGGCGCTGATCGGGTACTCCAAGTTCGACCCGCAGACCGGTGACTCGATCCTGGTGGTGATCAACCTCAATCCCTTCGGAGCCGAAGAAGGCACCATCCACCTGGACATGCCTGCCCTCGGCCACGACTGGCAGGACACCCTCACGATCAAGGACGAAGTGAGCGGAGTCCATTACGACTGGGGCCACACCAATTTCGTCCGGCTCGAGCCCTGGACGTCGGTGGCGCACATCTTCACGCTCCCCCACATCCCGTACCCGGCTCGTATCGAACTGGCCTACCGCGGCAACCGAAAGTGAGTGGATTCAACGTGACCGAGAATCCGACGACGCCCGAAGACACCGTCGCAGCCCCGTCCGACAACGATCTCGAACTCATCGCTGCAGGGCGGCACTACAACCCGCATTCCGTCCTCGGAGCCCACCCGGTGGCCGGTGGAACCGCGATCCGCGCCCTGAAGCCCGATGCCGAGAAGGTCGTCGCCCGCGTCGGTGGCGTCGACCACGAACTGACCCACGTCGCCCACGGAGTCTTCTCGGCTCTGATTCCGTTCGAGGACCTCATCGACTACCGCCTCGTGGTGACCTGGCCCGGTGGACACGTCTCCGAATCTGCCGACGGATACCGGTTCCTGCCCACTCTCGGCGAACTCGATCTGCACTTGTTCGGCGAGGGCAGGCACGAGCGGCTGTGGGACATTCTCGGCGCGCACCAACAGTCGTACGCGACACCCGACGGCCCCGTCACCGGTACCTCGTTCGCGGTCTGGGCTCCTGCAGCTCAGGGTGTCACCCTCGTCGGCGATTTCGACGGCTGGACCGGTCGAAGCTGGCCGATGCGCGTGCTCGGCTCGACCGGCGTGTGGGAGCTCTTCGTACCCGACATCGCTCCGGGTGCGCTGTACAAGTTCCGCGTCCACGGTGCCGACGGTTCGGTCAAGGACAAGGCCGATCCGATGGCCTTCGCCACCGAGATCCCACCGTCGACGGCCTCGGTCGTCACCGCGTCCTCGTACACCTGGAACGACGAGTCCTGGCTCGACACCAGGGCAGGCATCGAGCCGACGCAGGCACCGATGAGCGTGTACGAGATCCACCTGGCGTCCTGGCGACCGGGCCTGGGGTACCGCGAACTGGCCGAGCAGTTGGCCGAGTACATCACCGAGACCGGCTTCACGCACGTGGAGTTGCTCCCGGTCGCCGAGCATCCGTTCGGCGGATCCTGGGGTTACCAGGTGACGTCGTACTACGCACCGACTTCGCGCTTCGGCAGCCCCGATGATTTCCGCTACTTCGTCGATCACCTGCACGGTGCCGGAATCGGCGTCATCGTCGACTGGGTGCCCGCCCACTTCCCCAAGGACGAATGGGCCCTGGCTCGGTTCGACGGCGGCCCGCTCTACGAGCACGGCGACCCGCAGCGCGGTGAGCAACTCGACTGGGGCACTTTGGTGTTCGACTTCGGCCGGCGCGAGGTGCGCAACTTCCTGGTCGCGAACGCGCTGTACTGGATCGACGAGTTCCACATCGACGGACTGCGCGTCGACGCCGTCGCGTCGATGCTGTACCTGGACTACTCCCGCCCCGAGGGCGGCTGGTCGCCGAACATCTACGGTGGCCGCGAGAACCTCGAGGCCGTGACCTTCCTGCAGGAGATGAACGCGACGGTGCACAAGAAGCACCGCGGTGTCGTCACCGTGGCCGAGGAATCGACGGCGTGGCCCGGCGTCACCCGGCCGACGAACGTCGGCGGACTCGGGTTCAACATGAAGTGGAACATGGGCTGGATGCACGACACTCTGGGCTTCCTCGGCCGAGATCCCATCCATCGCAGCTACCACCACCACGAGATCACCTTCTCTCTGGTCTATGCGTGGAGTGAGAACTACCTGCTCCCCATCAGCCACGACGAGGTGGTGCACGGCAAGGGAACGCTGTGGACTCGGATGCCCGGCGACGATTACGCCAAGGCAGCCGGCCTGCGCGGCATGCTCGCCTACATGTGGGCGCACCCCGGCAAGCAACTGCTGTTCATGGGACAGGAGTTCGGGCAGACCCGTGAGTGGTCCGAGGAACGCGGACTCGACTGGTATCAGATCGACGAAGAACCTCTGCACAACGGCGTCAAAACCCTTGTGTCCGATCTGAACTCGACGTACAGGTCCCACCCCGCACTGTGGACACTCGACACCTCGCCGAGTGGATACTCGTGGATCGACGCCAACGACACCGAGAACAACGTGCTGAGCTTTCTGCGGTACGGATCCGACGGTTCGGTCATCGCGTGTATTTTCAACTTCTCCGGTACCGAGCACGGCAGCTATCGTGTGGGACTACCGGAACCCGGCCGTTGGACAGAGATCCTCAACACCGACGCAACGGAGTACGGCGGCTCCGGTGTGGGCAACCTGGGTGAAGTGACGGCAACATCGCACTCGTGGCACGGTCGACCGGCATCAGGCCAGGTCGCCCTACCCGCCAACGGGGCGATCTGGATAAAACTGGAGCGATAGATGAGTGGCGGCCGCACACCCCGACTACTGGCCGCGGCCGCCACTGCAGGGCTGATTCTGTTGACCTCGTGCGCGCAGACCGTCAGCGGAAACGCCGTATCGATCTACGAGAACCCGTTCACCGTTGCCGGACTCCCGGTGACGAGCGGGCCCAGCGGGCCCCGGCCCGATGCCCCCGATTCGACCATCACCGTGGAGAACGCCGAGGGCACCGACTCGGACATCCTCGCCACGAACGCGATCGACGACATCCAGCAGTTCTGGGCCGAGCAGTACTCCAGCTTGTTCAAGGGCACGTTCACCCCGGTCTCGAAGGTCGTCTCGTGGGACGCGTCCGAGGACGAGGGATCGGGCATCAGATTCTGCGGAGACCGAACCGGCGGTATTCCCAACGCTGCCTACTGCACCCGTGACGACTCGATCGGCTGGGACAGGACCATCCTGCTACCGGCTCTGGTCGACGCGTTCGGACCGATGTCGGTAGTGATGGTCATCGCCCACGAATACGGCCATGCCATTCAGCACCAGTCGGGGCTCGTCGGCGACGACACCCCGACCATCGTTGCCGAGCAACAGGCCGACTGTTTCGCCGGTGCCTTCATCCGCCACGTCGCCGAGGGTGATGCGCCGCACTTCACCATCAACACCTCGGACGGACTGAACGGCGTCCTCGCCGCAACCGTCGCCGTGCGCGACGTGGATCCCAACGATCCGGAATCGGTACACGGCTCTGCCTTCGAGCGCGTCACCGCAGTGCAGATCGGCTTCACCGACGGTGCCGGGGCCTGCACGAGCATCGACGAGGCCGAGATCGACTCGCGTCGAGCATCGTTGCCGCAGAAATTCGACGATCCTGACGACTCGGGTGAACTACCGGTCACGGAGGACTCCCTCGACGCCTTCACTCGATCCTTCGAGCAGGTACTGCCCGTCGCAGATCCCCCGGCCGTCGACTACACCGGATCGGACGTCGGATGCGCCGACGCCGAAGCCACTGCGCCGGTGTCGTACTGCCCCTCGACCAACACCATCGGCGTCGACGTCGAGGGCCTGGCCGAAGTCGGCCAGCCCGAGACCCCGCAGCGAGGAGACATATTGCCGCTCAACGTCTCCGGTGACTACAGCGCCTACGTGCTGTTCGCCTCGCGCTACACCCTCGCGGTGCAGAAGGAAGCCGGCCAGACCCTCGACGACCCGCAGACCGCTCTGCGTTCGGCATGCCTGTCCGGGGTCATCACCTCGGCGATGAGCGCCGAGAACGGTGACACCGGCCTCGAAGTCTTTCTTTCCCCAGGCGATCTCGACGAAGCCGTGTCCGGACTGCTCAGCGACGGCCTCGCAGCCAGCGACGTCAACGGTACGACGCTGCCGTCGGGGTTCTCCCGAGTCGACGCGTTCCGTTCGGGAGTTCTCGGCGGCAAGGAACTGTGCGACGCGCGCTACAGCTGAGTCCTGCTGTCAGTACAGAGCGGACGCGAGCTTGCGCCGCGCGGAGACCACCAGCGGATCGGCCGAGTCGAACAGCTCGAACAGCTCGAGCAGTCGAGTGCGCAGTGCAGTGCGGTCGTCGCCTGCGCTGATCTTGATTCCGTCGATCAGACGAGCGAAGGCCTGCTCCGGTTGCTGACCGGCCATTTCGGCGTCCGCTGCATCGATCCGAGCCTGTACGTTTCCGGCGTCGGCGTCGGCGAGGGCAATCGCGTCCGGTGCCAGGTTCTGCACCCGCGCGAGGAACTTGACCTGGCGCAGCGCAGCAACCGCCTCGGTGTTCTTCGGTTCGGCGTCGATGATCGCCTGGTAGGCAGCTTCTGCCTTGTCGAAATCACCCTCGTCGATGGCCTCTTCGGCTGCAACGATCCGCGGATCCTCGATCTCGGGTTCCGCTTCGGCAGCAGCCGCCCCGGGAGGCCCGGTGAGCTTTCCTGCAGTCGCCTGCTCGACGGCTTGTAGCCACTGACGCAACTGCTCGTCCGACTGGGTGCCCTGGAAGTCGGCGAGGGGCTGGCCCGCTGCGACGGCAACCACCGTCGGAATGGCCTGTACGCCGAAGGCCTGTGCGATCTGCGGATTGGAGTCCACCTCGACCCGCGCGAGCACCCACGTACCCGCGGCTTCCACGGCCAGCTGCCCGAGCTGACGCGTCAACGCCTGGGACTGCGGCGAACGCGCCGAACCCAGGTCGACGATCACCGGTACCTGCGTGGACCGCTGCAACACCTCGGCCTCGAACGTCGCCGCGGTCACGTCCACGATCGGTGCCATTCCTCCCGCGTCGCCTGCGGGTTCGGCTGCAGGTGCAGGTGCCGGACGGTCCTTGAGAACGGACAGGTCGACGGCACCGGCAATGGATGCGGGAACGACGGCTGACGGGCGGACGGGAGGACGGGAACCGGGTCGAGTCACGCCCTACAGTTTGTCACTAACGCGATGCGTCATCCACTGGCGGGCAGTCAGGAGAGAACCTTGGCATCGGCGGCGGATCGGCCGGTGCTCAGCTCGGCGAGACGGCCGGTGCGCGCGGCCCAGATCTCGAAGATCACGGTGCCGAAGGGGGGGAACGCCGCGACGAGAGCGAGCAAGGTCGCCTTGACGTCCCACTTGAGCTTGATCGCCGTCAACACGGCAACGGCCAGGTACACCACGAACACGCCGCCGTGGATCGGTCCGAAGATCTTCACGCCGATTTCGTTGCCGTCGGCGGGGATGTACTTGAACGCCATTCCGATCAGCAGTCCGAGCCAGGTGAACGCTTCGAGCACGGCGATGAAACGAAAACGTTTGGCCGTGCTGCTCAGGTCGAAGAAGTTGGTCATGCCAGCTATTGTGCCCGGTCTGCTACGACGGAGCGTAGTGGCTCTGGTCTCAGTTCTTCTCCAGAGCCACTACGAGTCCTACTGCTTCGGCACTCGAACGATGAGGGCGTCGCCCTGTCCACCGCCGCCGCACAGTGCGGCAGCGCCCACTCCGCCGCCGCGACGCTGCAGCTCGAGAGCCAGATGCAAGGCGATGCGAGCTCCCGACATGCCCAGGGGATGCCCGATCGAGATCGCTCCCCCGTTGACGTTGACGATCTCGGGATCGATGCCGAGTTCACGCGTCGACGCGATTCCGACCGCTGCGAACGCCTCGTTGATCTCCACGACGTCGAGGTCCTTCGGGTCGATGCCTTCCTTCTCGCACGCCTTGGCGATAGCGCGCGCAGGCTGCGACTGCAAGGTGGAGTCGGGACCGGCCACCACCCCGTGTGCACCGATCTCGGCGAGCCAGGTCAGACCGAGCGACTCCGCCTTCTCCTTGCTCATCACCACGACGGCGGCAGCACCGTCGGAAATCTGCGACGCGGATCCCGCAGTGACGGTGCCGGCCTTGTCGAAGGCGGGGCGAAGCTTGCCGAGGGAATCGACCGTGGTGTCGGCGCGAATGCCTTCGTCCGCGGTGAACTGGATCGGCTCACCCTTGCGCTGCGGGATCGAGACCGGGACGACCTCGTTGTCGAATACCCCGTTCTTCCACGCCGTGGCGGCTTTCTGGTGCGACGCGGCAGCGAAGGTGTCCTGCTCCTCGCGGCTGATCGCCTCGGAGCTCTGGTTCCGCTGCTCGGTCAACGCACCCATGGCCTGATCGGTGAAGATGTCGTACAGACCGTCGTAGGCGAGGTGATCACGCATGGTGACATCGCCGTACTTGAATCCGGCCCGCGACTTCTCGAGCATGTGCGGCGCCTGGGTCATCGACTCCTGACCGCCTGCGACGACGATCTCGAATTCACCCGCGCGAATGAGCTGGTCGGCCAGTGCGATGGCGTCGACTCCGGACAGGCAGACCTTGTTGATCGTCAGTGCGGGCACGGTCATCGGAATACCAGCGGCAACCGCAGCCTGCCGCGCCGGGATCTGACCGGCACCAGCGGTGAGAACCTGGCCCATGATGACGTAGTCGACCTGATCCGGCGCAACGCTGGCCTTGTCGAGGGCACCCTTGATGGCAATTCCGCCGAGATCCGATCCCGAGAAATCCTTGAGTGCGCCCGAAAAACGTCCCACGGGTGTGCGAGCGCCGGCGACGATGACTGTTGTGGTCACGATTTCCTCCGAAAGTATGAAGACGGCCTTGTCGAGATCAACGCTCCGACGCCCCCTACCGATACCGGCCGGGCGGAGCACCGAAACGCAGCTGGCGCTAACGTCATGGCCATGACCTCCAGCACGCAGTCTTACACGGGAGCCCCGCTGCGCTCCGATCTGGTGACGGCTATCGATCATGTGGGCGTCGCGGTGCCCGATCTCGACGCTGCCATCACCTGGTACACCGACCACCTCGGCATGGTTGCAGTGCACGAGGAGATCAACGAGGAGCAGGGCGTTCGCGAGGCGATGCTCTCCTTCCCCGGAGCCACCGAGAAGTCCGCTGCACTGCAGTTGCTCGCGCCGATCGACGAATCGTCCACCATCGCCAAGTTCATCGGCCGCAACGGCCCGGGACTGCAGCAGTTGGCCTACCGCGTCACCGACATCGAAGAGATCTCGACCGAGCTGCGCGCTCGCGGCGTTCGGTTGCTGTACGACGCCCCGCGCCGCGGCACCGCCGATTCTCGGATCAACTTCGTCCACCCCAAGGACGCCGGTGGCGTACTGATCGAATTGGTCGAACCCAACCCCGCCGGGCACTGATCGAACTCTGTGAACGAGCCGTATGGCTCTCTACTTGACTCACCGGTAAATTGACGGCCATGGCCATCGATCATGAGCGCACTTCCACGGTGCAACTTCCCTTTTCCATCGTTCGGAAGGGGTTCGATCGCGACGAAGTCACCAACTACTTCGAGCGGTTCGACGCCGAACTACGTTTGACGACCGCAGATCGTGATGCGGCCGCCGCGCAGGCTCGTGATCTGGCCAAGCAACTCGACGACGCTCGCGACGAGATCGACGAACTCCGCAAGGACATCGATCGCCTGTCGGTTCCGCCCACCACGGCGGAGGGGATGAGCGATCGCATCTCACGAATGCTGCGACTGGCCTCGGACGAGGCATCCGAGGTCCGCGCGAAGGCGCACTCGGAGTCCGAGGAGATGATTTCCGTTGCGCAGCAAGAGAGTGCCCGACTCCGCGGACGGCACGAGTCACTGGTGGCCGAACTCGAAGAGCGCCGAACGGCACTCGAAGCCGAACACCAGCAGACCATGGCTCAGGCGCGCACCGAGGCAGCTCGAGTAGTCGAGGCCGCGCAGGCCGAGCGCGACAAGTTGGCTGCCGAATCCGAGGCAAAGCGCGCCAAGGTTCAGGAAGACTTCGAGATCACGATGGCCGAGCGCCGCACCAAGGTTCTCACTGCTCTCGAGGAACTCGAAGCGTCGAGCAAGGCCGACGCTGCCCGCCGCATCGAGGAAGCGACCACCGAGGCTGCCCGACGGCTTCAGTCCGCGAGTGAGCAGGCCGACCGTCGCATCGCGCACTCCAAAGAACTGGCCGAGGAGCTGCGGGTGCTCCGCAGTCGCGTACTGGCACAGCTGCTCGGAATTCGGGGCCAGCTCGATTCGGTTCCGGCGATGCTCGCCTCGGTCAATCGCGAGAGCGAACTGCTCGACAATCCCGACCCGACGGCCATCCTGAAGAAGGAAGAAGAGAAGGCAGCCGCGAAGGCCGAGGACGAGAAGGAATCGGCCGACTCGGCGTCCTGATTCAGCAGGTCCCGCGCCTGGCCTCCCCCGCTACGACCATCTGCGGGTGAGGCCTCGCGTGTTTCGGCCGGACCAACATCCGGTGTGCCAATGTCTGCGATTGTCGGCACCACCGAAATCGTCCGACGGCCACGCGACGACATGTGCGACGCCCGGCCGCACCTCGTGATCACAGCCAGGGCATCGATAGGTCTTCACGGCCTTGGCACCCGGAACCATCCGCGTCGTATACGTGTCACCGTCCGGACCGACCTCGATCCGGTTGCCGCCCAGCACGGAATCGGTAGCCGGAGCGAGATCACTCGGGCCGCTCCGATTCGGTCGGCGGGGTTGGTTACGACGAGGCACCCGTCCAGTGTAGAGAACGGGCCGATTCGTGCCGACCGCCGTCAGAAAAGACGGAACTCGGTGCTGTCGGTTCCCCGTAGGACGTCGTAGTCGAGTGTGAGACAACGAATGCCGCGGTCGGTGGCCAGTGTCTTCGCCTGAGGCTTGATGACCTGCGCAGCGAACACTCCACTGACCGGGGCCAGCAGCGGATCACGGTTGAGCAGCTCCAGATACCGAGTCAGCTGTTCGACACCGTCGATCTCACCACGTCGCTTGATCTCCACTGCCACCGTTCCGCCATCGGCGTTGCGGCACAGCAGATCCACCGGTCCGATGGCCGTCATGTATTCGCGTCGCACGAGCGTGTATCCGTCTCCCAAGGTGCTGACGTGCTCGGCCAACAACTCTTGAAGGTGAGCCTCCACACCGTCTTTCACCAAACCGGGATCGATACCCAACTCGTGACTCGAGTCGAGTTCGACGTCGTCGATGGTGATGCGAAGTTCCTCACCGGCCTTGTTGGTGACGATCCACTTGGTCGTCTCGTCCTCGGTGGTCTCGACCATCCAGCAGGGCGGAGACATCCAGTTGAGGGGCTTGTAGGCCCGGTCGTCCGCGTGCACGCTGACCGATCCGTCGGACTTGACGAGGAGCAGTCGGCGAGCGGACGGGAGGTGTGCGGTGAGGCGGCCGACGTAGTCGACTTGGCAACGAGCAATAACTAGACGCACTCGACCACCTTAAAGCAGGAGCCCCGATAGTCTGTGACGACCATGCCGCAATTGAGACGATCTGCCGCTCCGCTGGGCTCCCGACTGCTCGGCGACACCTCCGAATCACCTCGCCGACGGCGGGTCCGAATCCAGATCCTGCTGACCGTCTTCCTGATCCTGTCGAATCTGATCGGCGCGGTCATCGTCGGTGTGTTGATCAGCGTCGTGGTGCCCGGCCCGGACGTCCTCGATCCCGACAAGTACTGGTGGGTGAACTACATCGTCGTCCCGGTCTACGTGTTCGTGGCATTCGTCGTCGGTGCGGTGTGGGGCACCACGCACGCTCTGCGAAGTTTGCGGTGGGCAATCGAGGACCGGCAACCCAGCCGCGAAGAACAGGTCGCGACACTGGCGATGCCATGGCGACTGACGCGAATCCAAATTCTGCTCTGGATCGGAGCCTTGCTGCTGCTCACCACGATCGACGGCATCATCGACTCGGCGTCGATCCCGAAGGTGGCCTTCACCATCGCCGCCGGTGGCACAGTCGTCTGTGCCTTCAGCTATTTGCTCAGTGAATTCGCCCTTCGTCCTGCTGCAGCTCGGGCACTCGAAGCCGGCGATCCTCGACGGATTCGTATTGCCGGAGTCATGGGCCGCTCGATTCTCTCGTGGCTGCTGGGCACCGGCGTGCCGGTCAGCGGTTTGATGATCATCGCGATCTTCCGCTTCATCAATCCCGAAACGACAGCGACTCAGCTCGCCGTGTCCATCCTTTCCCTCGGTGGCATCACGATCGTGTTCGGCCTTGCGCTGACCGTGCTCGGAGGTTTCGCCACGACATCGCCCATCAACAATGTGCGCGCGGGGATGGCCGAGGTGGAGAAGGGCAACATGGATGTCCGTCTCGCTGTGTACGACGGCACCGAGCTCGGTGAACTGCAGAGCGGATTCAACCGAATGGCCGACGGTGTGCGCGATCGGGAGAAGATCCGTGACCTGTTCGGCAGGCACGTGGGTCACGAGGTCGCCGAGAAAGCACTGCAATCCGACAGCGAACTCGGGGGCCGGGAACGCGATATCGCAGTGTTCTTCATCGACCTCGTGGGATCGACGGAGCTGGCGGCGTCTCGACCACCCACCGAAGTCGTTGATCTGCTCAATCGATTCTTCGCCGTGGTCGTCGACGAGGTCGACGAGCATGGCGGTTTCATCAATAAGTTCGAGGGTGACGCCGCGCTCGCTATCTTCGGAGCTCCCAACGAAATTGCCGACCACTGCGGCTCGGCGTTGGCCGCAGCACGAGCAATTGCCCGACGGCTGCTGGTCGAAGTGCCCGAATGCAGTGCCGCTGTGGGTGTCGCAGCGGGACGCGCAGTCGCCGGCAACGTCGGTGCGAAGTCCCGATTCGAATACACCGTGATCGGAGACCCGGTGAACGAGGCTGCCCGCCTCTCCGAGCTGGCGAAGAACGCTCCAGGGGCGATCCTGGCCTCCAAAACGGCAGTCGACGGTGCCGCAGACGAGGAATCGGGTCGCTGGGAATTCGGTGACTCGGTGACTCTTCGCGGACGCTCCGTCGAAACAGTCCTCGCGAATCCGAAAGATGTGAAAGTCACCGCCGACGAGCCCGTTGCTGTGCACGCCTGACCTGTATCGCAGGTCAGGACAGTTGCTGCCGCCTAGGCATCGCCCGCGAATGCGCGCGCGTTCGTGAAGTGCGCGGGAATTGGGGGCTGGTCGGGGCGCGATTGTGCGCGCGATGGCAAACGCGCGCGCGTCTGCGCCGGAGTACACAGTCCGCTGTCGCGTCGTCTGCCCGCACCCCAGTTCAGACACAGACCCGACTGCCCCGACTCCGCTCGCCGCAAGTGCGCGCGCGTTCGTCGGGTGCGCGGGAAATGGCGAGTGGTCGGGGCGCGATTGTGCGCGCGGATAGCGAACGCGCGCGCGTCTGCGCTCCTATGAGCGTCCGCGGTCGCGTCGTCTGCCGGCACGAGGTCAGGCCCGGATTGTGGCGAATGCGCGCGCGTTCGTCGGATGCTCGTGGGTGTGGTGATGGGTGGTTTCGAAATGCAGAATGGCCCTCGACCGTGGTCGGGGGCCATTCTGGGATGTTGTGTTCGGCGGTGTCCTACTCTCCCACACCCTGTCGAGTGCAGTACCATCGGCGCTGGAGGGCTTAGCTTCCGGGTTCGGAATGGGACCGGGCGTTTCC
>NZ_NPGA01000006.1 GCF_002259485.1 Rhodococcus sp. 14-1411-2a | reverse complement strand
CCCAGCCACACCCGCGGCCAGATCGTCACCGCACTACGACTACTCGAACGCAAACAAGTCACCCTCCCACCCAAGAAACACGGAAACATCCCACTATGAGCGACGAAGCGAATCATGACGCAGCGAGCGACGAAGCGAATCATGATGCGGCGTCGGTCAGTTGGTCGTTTCGCGGAAGTCCGACGGACGTCGAGATCGCTGCTCTCGTTGCGGTTTTGACTGCCGCGCAGCCGTCGGTGGCCGAGGAATTGCCGGCCCCAATCGATCTGTGGGGTCGCCCGGAAGACATGCATCGCTACGGACTTTCAAGTGCCCCAGCTCTTTTCGTCAATGCCCGATATGGCCAGTGAAGGAATTTCAGTACATGACTACCTCGACTTCCCATAAGAAAATCTCGAAGGTTCTTGTCGCCAATCGTGGTGAGATCGCGGTGCGGGTGATCCGGGCGGCGGCCGATGCCGGGTTGGCCAGTGTCGCTGTGTACGCCGAACCCGACGCCGACGCACCGTTCGTCCGTCTGGCCGATGAGGCGTTCGCGCTCGGCGGTCAGAGCTCCGCGGAGTCGTACCTGGTGATCGACAAGATCATCGATGCAGCCGCCAAGTCCGGGGCCGACGCCATCCACCCCGGCTACGGATTCCTCTCCGAGAACGCCGACTTCGCCCAAGCCGTCATCGATGCCGGTCTGATCTGGATCGGACCGTCCCCGCAGTCCATCCGCGACCTCGGCGACAAGGTCACCGCCCGCCACATCGCCGCCCGCGCCAAAGCCCCCTCGGTCCCCGGCACCTCCGAACCGGTCAAAGACGCCGACGAAATCCTCGCCTTCGTCGACGAACACGGCCTGCCGATCGCGATCAAAGCCGCGTTC
>NZ_NPGA01000027.1 GCF_002259485.1 Rhodococcus sp. 14-1411-2a | reverse complement strand
CTCGAGCTTCTGCAAGAGCTGGTGCCCACTGCCGAGGACAATGTGAACCGTCACATCTCGATGGCGCGGGAGTGGCACCCTCACGACTACGTCCCGTGGGACGAAGGTCGCAACTTCGCCGCACTCGGCGGCCAGGACTACGACCCGGAGCAGTCCAAACTCTCCGACGTCGCACAGGCCGCGATGATCACCAACCTGCTCACCGAGGACAACCTGCCGTCCTACCACCGTGAGATCGCCGAGAACTTCTCCCAGGACGGTGCCTGGGGAACCTGGGTCGGCCGCTGGACCGCCGAGGAGAACCGCCACGGCATCGTCATGCGCGACTACCTCGTGGTCACCCGCGGCGTCGATCCCGTCGCCCTCGAAGAAGCCCGCATGATCCACATGACCAACGGCTACGTCTCGCCCGCGGGGTCGCAGGTCGGTTTGCTGCACTCGGTCGCCTATGTGACCTTCCAGGAACTCGCCACCCGCGTCTCGCACCGCAACACCGGCAAGGTCTGCGACGATCCGATCGCCGACCGGATGCTCCAGCGCATCGCCGCCGACGAGAACCTGCACATGATCTTCTACCGCAACATCACCGGCGCAGCGATGGACATCTCGCCCGATCAGACGTTGCAGGCTGTCTCGGACATCGTGACGAACTTCGTCATGCCCGGTGCCGGGATGCCGAACTTCCGCCGCAACGGTGTGCTGATGGCCAAGCACGGGATCTACGACCTGCGTCAGCACCTCGAGGACGTCGTCTGGCCGGTGCTGCGCAAGTGGAGCGTCTTCGAGCGCAACGACTTCACCGCACGCGGTGAGAACAAGCGCGAAGAACTCGCCGCATTCCTCGAAGACCTCGAGCGGCAGGCCACCAAGTTCGAGGAGATGCG
>NZ_NPGA01000014.1 GCF_002259485.1 Rhodococcus sp. 14-1411-2a | reverse complement strand
CGAACGGGACAGCTCAGGCGATAGCGGGCGGTTGTTTCGGCGGCGGTCCGGCAGTTCGGCCGCGGAAGAGTTCGGTCGGCAGAGTTTCGGCGGCGACGATGCCCGAGTGCGAGGACGAGAGAACCAGTTTGCCTGCTCGACGGCCTTTTTCCTCGGCGTCCTGGCGCACAGTGGTGAGGTTTTCGCGGATGGCGTCGGAGATGCCGTCGAATCCGGTGACCGAGAGTTGGCTCGGCACATCGATTCCGGAGACCCGGGCGAAGTTGAGTGCACCGAGGGCAATGACGTCGGTGGTGCACAGCAGTGCGGTGGTTTCGCGGTTGGCCTGCAATGCTTGGGCGGCGGCGGAGTGGCCGGAGCGAACGGTGTGGTCGAAGCGTTCGACGACGGTGAGGGTGTCGGGGTCGAGTCCGGCGTCGATCATGGCGGCCTGAACTCCGGCGATGCGTTCGCGTTGGACGTGGAAGTGACTGTCCGCCAACCGCCCCGGGGGTACGACGCCATCGCGGCGGTCGCGTCCGAGACGCATGCACAGTACCGCGAGGTGTTCGTGGCCGAGCGCGATCAGATGTGCGGCAAGCATTTTCATCGCGCCGCGGTCGTCGATGGCGACGAGGGCGGCTTCGGGGATGTTGCGGGGCTGGTCGCACACGACGATCGGTAGGTGGCGTTCGCGCACGGCAGCGAGGTAGGGGTCGTCGTCGGCGACGGAGTAGACGACGAATCCGTCGACTCCGGCTTGTTGGACGACAGCGGCGGCTTGCACGTCGTCGCGTTCGGCTCCGGCGGGGATCAGCAGCAGGCCCTGTCCGGCGGCTTCGCAGGATTCGGCGAGTCCGGCGAGGAAGCTCATCGCGGCTGGGTCGCGGAAGGAGTAACTGAGCGCTTCGGTGAGGAGCAGCCCGATGGCACCTGCTTTACGGGTGCGCAACGATCGGGCGACCGGGTCGGGACCGGCGTACCCGCGGCGTTTCGCGGCTTGGAGCACACGTTCGCGAAGCTCCGGGGAGAGCTGATCGGGTCGGTTGTAGGCGTTCGAGACAGTGGTGCGAGAAACCTTGAGCTCGGCAGCAATCGACGCCAACGTCGCCTGACGTCGCGGTTCGCTTGACCTGGCCATAACCGGGACGTTAGTCCCACAACGCGGCGCAGAGAAACCCGAGGTCGCGTTCATCCGATTCGATCCGCACCCCACCGCGCGCTAGAGTACAACGGTAACGGTTTCCATTAGCGTCAAGTTCCGCTCATCAGGAGTACATCGATGTCGTCCAACCATCGCGCGTCCCGGACCAAGCTCACGGCCGTACTGGGCCTGACCTGCGCCGCAGCGCTCACGCTCAGCGCGTGCAGCTCCACCGAATCCGCGAGCACCGAGTCCGCACCGGCCACCGCCGTCGACGGACCGATCACGATCGTTGCATCCACGAACGTGTGGGGAAGCGTCGCCGAGGCAGTCGCAGGCGACTTGGCGACAGTGACGTCGATCATCTCCGATCCCTCTGCCGACCCGCACTCCTACGAGGCCAGCCCGGCCGATGCTGCCGCCGTCGCCGAGGCTTCGCTGGTGGTCTACAACGGTGGCGGCTACGACGAGTTCATCGAGGACATCCTCGCCTCCGAGGGCCAGAACGTACCGTCCGTCGACGCTTTCACGCTGCTCGACGACAGCCACGATCACTCCTCCGACGAGCCCACCTCGGAAGCAGCAGCCGAACCGGCGAGCGAGGACGGCCATTCACACGGTGAGGTCAACGAGCACGTCTGGTACAACGCCGAGGTCGCCGCGCACACCGCCGAGGAGATCGCCGAGAAGCTCGGTCAGCTCGACCCCGACAACGCCGCGCAGTACACCGCCAACGCCGAGACCTTCCACGAGCAGGTGCACGCCATCACCGACGTGACCGCACAGATCGCCGCTGATTTCCCGAATGCACCGGTGGCACAGACCGAACCGATCGCGCACTACCTCATCGAGGAATCCGATCTCGACGATCGCACTCCCGAGGACTTCAAGGACTCCATCGAGGAAGGCAACGATCCTTCGCCCGCTTCCATCGCTGCGACGCGAGATCTGTTCACGTCGAACTCGGTTCGCGCGTTGATCTACAACATCCAGACCGAGGATGCGGTCACCCAGGACATCCGTTCCACCAGCGAGGCGGCCGGCATCCCCGTCGTCGAGGTCACCGAAACGCTGCCTGCCGGCATGACGTATCTCGAATGGCAGACCAAGGCTGCAACGGATCTGCAGGCCGCGCTCACCACCGCCTCCTGACCCGAACCGGCGTGATGGAAAGCTGTAGTACATGCCTGCTGTAGAACTGCGCGATGCCGGACTGGCGTTCGGCGAGCGCACGCTGTGGCAGAACCTGGACCTGACGGTCGAGAAGGGTGAGTTCGTCGCCGTTCTCGGCCCCAATGGCTCGGGTAAGACCTCCTTGCTCAAAGTGTTGCTCGGCCAGAATCACCTCACGTCCGGCACGGCCGCGATCGACGGCAATCCCGTCCGTCGCGGCCAGTCGGGCGTCGGTTACATCCCCCAGCAGCGCAACATCGACGACGATCTGCCGCTGCGCGGACGCGACCTCGTGGGCCTCGGCTGGGACGGCCATCGGTGGGGCATGGGCCTGCGCGGCATACGAAGGCGCAAGGAGACGGTGCAGCGAGCGATCGATCAGGTCGACGCCAACTCGTTCGCGGGTGCGCCGGTCGGCTCGATGTCCGGCGGTGAGCAGCAGCGACTGCGCATCGCCCAGGCACTCGTCGGCGATCCGTCGGTACTGCTGTGCGACGAGCCCCTGCTCAGCCTCGACCTCGCCAACCAATCTCTCGTCTCGAGCCTCATCGATCGCCGACGGCGGGAGCACGAGACCGCTGTGTTGTTCGTGACGCACGAGATCAACCCGATCCTCCCCCTCGTCGACCGCATCGTCTACATCGTCGACGGCCGGTTCCGCATCGGAACTCCCGAGGACGTCATGACCACCGAGGTCCTCTCGGAGCTCTACGGCACCGAGGTCGAGGTCCTGAAGGTCCGCGGCCGGCTCATCGTCGTCGGAACCGGCGATTCCATCGATGCGCTCGGCTCGGCCGGCGCACACCACCCACCCGTGCCGCACGACAGAGAAGACAAGGCATGAACGAGAAGGTTCTCGACGCATTCTCGAAGATGCTCGACTTCGACACCACCGCCAACCTGCTGACATACGACTTCGTCCAGCAGGCACTCATCGCGGCCGCCATTCTCGGGCTGCTCGCCGGTGCCCTCGGACCGTTGATCGTCAGCCGTCAGTGGGCGTTCGCCGTGCACGGATCCAGCGAACTCTCGCTCACCGGTGCGTCCGCAGCCCTGCTCGTCGGAATCACCGTGGGCCTCGGGGCCATCGTCGGATCCGTTGTCGCAGCGGTGATGTTCGCGCTGCTCGGTAGCAAGGCCCGCGACCGCGACTCGGTCATCGGCGTCATCATGTCCTTCGGCCTCGGCCTGTCGGTGCTGTTCATCTGGCTCTACCCCGGCCGAACCGGAACCAGCTTCTCGCTGCTCATCGGCCAGATCGTCGGCGTCGGACAGAGCGGTATCCAGCTGCTGCTGGTCTGCGCGGTGTTGGTACTGATCGTGCTGACCGTCGTCTACCGGCCGCTGCTGTTCGCCAGCACCGACCCCGAGGTGGCGCTGGCCCGCGGCGTTCCCGTCCGCGCCCTCTCGGTGGTGTTCGCCGTACTCGTCGGCGTCGCATGTGCACTGGGCGTCCAGATCGTCGGCGCACTGCTGGTGCTCTCGCTGCTCATCACCCCGGCTGCCGCTGCCGCGCGAGTGACGGCCAGCCCACTCAAGGCGACGCTGCTGTCCATTCTGTTCGCCGAGGTCGCCGCCGTCGGCGGCATCCTGCTCTCCCTCGCCCCGGGCCTGCCGGTGTCGACGTTCGTCACCACCATCTCCTTCGTCATCTACCTCGTCTGCCGCGCCATCGGCGGAACCCGCAAGGCCAATTCCGGACGGCTCGTCGCCGCCTAGGATGTCGAGGGTGACGTCCATCGATCTCAACGCCGATCTCGGCGAAAGCTACGGTGCATGGACTCTCGGCGACGACGACGCGATGCTCGCCCTGGTGTCGAGCGCCAACGTCGCGTGCGGCTTCCATGCCGGTGATCCGACCACTCTGCTGCGTACGTGCCGCTCGGCCGCGGCAGCGGACGTACGCATCGGAGCGCAGGTGGGCTACCACGACCTCGCCGGGTTCGGCCGACGCTTTCTCGACGTCTCCCCCGCCGACCTCACCGCGGACGTGATCTTTCAGATGGGCGCACTCGACGGCCTCGCCCAGGTCGCCGGATCGGCCATCGCCTACGTCAAACCACATGGGGCGCTGTACAACGCGATCGTGCACCATCACGGCCAGGCCAAGGCCGTGGTCGACGCAGTCCTCGCCTACGACCCCACGCTGCCGGTACTGGGGCTCCCCGATTCGATCTTCCTCGAAGAAGCCGAGCGAGCCGGATTGCGCACCGTCGCAGAGGCTTTTGCAGATCGCGCCTACACCCCACAGGGAACGTTGGTCTCGCGCTCGGAACTCGGCGCAGTACTGTCCGATCCCGACGCCGTTGCCCAGCGTGTGTTGACCATGATCACCGACGGCACCGTGCAGGCGGTGGACGGCTCGAGAATCGACGTTCGGGCCGAATCGATCTGCCTGCACGGCGACTCCCCTGACGCGGTCGCGATGGCCACTGCCGTCTCGGAGTTGCTCCGCGCCAACGACATCGACATCACCGCTTTCGTCTGATGCGCATTCTCTCTGCCGGCGAGGGTGCAGCACTCGTCGAATTCGACGGCCTGAACGAGGCGATGGCGTATTACCGTGCACTCACGCTGGACCCACCGGCCGGCGTCGTCGATCTGGTTCCCGCTGCTCGGACCGTGCTGGTG
This sequence comes from Rhodococcus sp. 14-1411-2a, assembly GCF_002259485.1. Taxonomy (GTDB): domain Bacteria; phylum Actinomycetota; class Actinomycetes; order Mycobacteriales; family Mycobacteriaceae; genus Rhodococcoides. The sequence goes on along the minus strand of NZ_NPGA01000014.1, from coordinate 535,573 downwards.
ATGTTCGACGGGTCGAAGCAGCCGATACTGGACTGGATCGCGGCAGTGTCACCCGCCGTGACGACCGATGGAGATCACTCGGAGACCGTCACGATCCCGGTTGTCTACGACGGCGAGGATCTCGACGAGGTGGCCCGTCTGACCGACATGTCCACCACGGAGGTCGTTGCGGCACATGTCGATCAGACGTGGACCGTTGCGTTCGGCGGTTTCGCGCCCGGCTTCGGCTACCTCGTCGGCACCGACGCGCGGCTACACGTTCCGCGGCGATCGTCGCCGCGCACCAGCGTCCCTGCCGGTTCGGTGGGCCTGGCAGGCGAATTCTCGGGCATCTACCCGCGGTCCTCGCCGGGCGGTTGGCAGCTGATCGGCCGCACCGACACACCACTCTGGAACCTCGACCGCGACCCACCGGCGCTGCTCCGGCCCGGCACCACCGTCCGATTCGAGCAGGCATGAGAGCCCTCACCGTTCTGCAGACGGGACCGCTGTGCACCGTGCAGGATCGCGGTCGCCCGGGGCATGCGTCGATCGGGGTCGGTCGCTCGGGGGCGGCAGACCTGCTCTCGCACGATGCAGCGAACAGGCTGGTGGGCAACACTTCCGAGGCCGCAACACTGGAAGTCACGTTCGGTGGACTGAAGGTCCGGGCCGAGTTCGACGCCGTCGTGGCCGTCACCGGGGCGCAGGTGACCTGCCGCGTGGACGGCACAGAACAGGGACTGTTCTCGACCATCACGCTCCGTACCGGACAGACACTCGAAGTGTCCACGCCCACAAGCGGTCTGCGCAGCTACCTGGCCGTGCGGGGCGGGATCGCCGTCCCCACCGTCCTCGGCAGTCGGTCGACGGACACGATGTCCGGTCTCGGCCCGGCTGTGGTCTCCCCCGGTACCGCCCTGCCCGTCGGGAACGACAAAGCCGAGTGGCCTGCAGCAGAGTTCGTTCCACCGCCCGCGTGGTCCGACACACTGCGCATCACCTTCGGTCCACGTGCAGACTGGTTCACCGCGCGCGCCCGATCGATTCTGCTCGAGCAGTCGTGGACCGTCACGCAGGATTCCGATCGCGTCGGAATCAGGCTGGACGGTGCCGAACCCTTGCGCCGCACGAGAGACGACGAATTGGCCAGTGAGGGAATGGTTCTGGGTGCGCTTCAGGTTCCGCCGTCCGGGCAGCCGGTGCTGTTTCTCGCCGACCACCCCGTCACGGGCGGTTATCCGGTGATCGCGGTTGTCACTGCGGCAGACGTCTCCGCAGCCGCGCAGCTGACGCCGGGAACACAGATACACTTCCGCGCTATCGGTTGATCCCGGCTGCAGCGGGGCAGATCTCACGAATGCTGCGACGCAGTGCATCCGACATCCGAGCGGGCAGGCCGAGCGGGCGAACCATGGCGTCGGCCTGGTGGAACAGGTGAGTCCATCCGTCGATCAGTTCGATTCCTCGGTCCGCCGCATAGGACTCGACGGCATTGCGCGTGTCGGCATAGACGAAGTCGTACACCGTCGCCGTTGGCCCGAGTTCACCTGCACCCCAGGCGAGTTGATCCTCCGAGCCGTCGCGGCCGATCGGCGTCGCGTTGATCACCAGGTCGTAGCACTCCAGATCCACTGCTCGATCCGACCAGTCGACGACCGATGCGGAACCGTCGTACCCGTCGAGTTCGCCCACGAGACCTTCCGCCGCACGACTGTCGACATCCGAGACCACCAGCCTCTCGATGTGGCCCTGTAGCGCGAACGCGGCCGCATGCGCGGCGCCACCTGCTCCGAGCAGGAGCGCCGAGCCGAAGGTACGTCCCGAGGTCGCCGCTCGCACCGCCGCGATATCGGTGTTCATGGCGAACAGCGCACCCGATCGCAGGAACAACAGATTCGCCACCCCCGACACCACCACATCGGGATCCGCCTCGTCGGCAACCGTTGCAGCCCAATGCTTCCAGGGCATGGTCACGTTCGCAGCATCGGTACGGCCGCCCCGCAGGGCATCCTCGACATCGGGTAGGTCGGCAACGTCGGCGACCTCCCAGGCGTCGTAGCGGGAGGGCACGTCGGCGATCTCGAACGCACGCGTCCACAGCGCGGGTGACATCGCGGTGGACGCGTGCGAGCCGACCAGGGTCAGTGAGCTCATACCGACTTCGAGACGCGCTCTGCAACAACGGCTTCTGCTGCAGGGGCGGCCTGATCGGAGATGGAGGTGACATCCGAGGAGCCCATGTTCTTCATCAGTGCTGCGACCACGGCCGAGATTATGCAGCCCAGGGCCAGGTACGCCGCGACGTAGTGCCAGGAGCCGTCGTTCCAGCTGACCAGAGCGGCTGCGATGAAGGGGGTGAAGCCACCGGCGATCGCGCTGGCGACCTGATAGCCCACACCTGCTCCGCTGTAGCGCAGTTCGGGGCCGAACATTTCGGTGAACAGCGGCTGCTGCACCGAGACCACCATGTCGTGCGAGACGTTGACCAGGATGACGGCGAGGATCACGATGGCGACGACCGAGGCTGCCTGCAGGGACAGGAAGAACGGCACGGCCGCCAGTGCGCCGACGACTGCACCGGTGACGAAGATCGGCTTGCGGCCGAAGCGGTCGGCAATGGCCGCGTAGGCCGGGATGCTCAGGATGCCGATGGCACCGACCAGCAGCGCGACGTTGAGCATGAACTGACGCTCGTAGCCGAGTTCGTTGACGGTGTAGCTCAGGGCGAACGTGGTGACGATGTACATGGTGAACAGCTCGGCCATACGCAGCGCGATGATCTTGAGGAAGGAACCGGGGTGCTCGGTGATCGCCTGGATGACCGGCAGCTTCTTCTTCTCGCCGCTCTCCTCGACTGCCTGCTCGAACACGGGCGATTCTTCGACACCGGATCGGATCCACAGGCCGAACAGTACGAGCACGGCGCTGGCCAGGAACGGTACGCGCCAGCCCCAGCTGGTGAATGCGTCGTCGCTGAGCAGGTTGCTCATGATGGTGACCGCGCCGGTCGCGAGGATGAGACCGACGGAGTAGCCGACCTGCACGCCGCTGCTGTAGAACGCCTTCTTCTTCGCCGGCGCACTTTCGACGGCCATCAGCGATGCGCCACCCCATTCGCCACCGACCGCGAAGCCCTGGATCGCACGCAGCAGCACGAGCAGTAGCGGCGCGAACCAACCGATCGACTCGAAGTTGGGAACCAGGCCGATCAACGCGGTTGCGACGCCCATCAGCAGCATCGTCCAGATCAGCATGCGCTTGCGCCCGAGGCGGTCACCGAAGTGGCCGAAGAAGATCCCGCCGAGAGGACGGAAGAGGAAGCCGACGCCGAAGGTGGCGAACGCGGCCATCACGCCGACCGCGGGCGAGACGCTCGGAAAGAACTGGGAGTTGAACACCAGCGCGGCGATGATGCCGTACAGCAGGAAGTCGTACCACTCGACCACGGCACCGACGAAGCTGCCGATGGCAGCCTTCCGTGCTCTGGATCCGTCCGCGACTGCGACGTCAACGTTCACTTGTCGGCCCTTCGATCTTGTGCGTATAGCGCACAGTTGTTTGTTATTCGCACAACTGTAACCAGATGCGCCATCTGTGGTCAAGACCACAAGCACCGAGCGATGTGATGCGGCGCGAACAGAGCAATGAGGCAGACTCGAACCATGACGGCCGAGATCGCTCCCGACGACCAACGCCCCGCCTGGTTCGTGCAGTCACTCGAACGCGGCCTGAGCGTGCTGCAGTGCTTCGACGACGCGCACCCGGCCCGCACCCTCACCGAGGTCGCCGAGGCCGTCGGAGTCACCCGAGCAACCGCCCGTCGACTGTTGCTGACGCTGGCAGAACTGGGATTCGTCCGCCAGGACGGCCGTCAGTTCACCCTCACCCCGCGGGTGATGAATCTGGGTTTCTCGTTCCTGTCCGGCATGGACCTACCCCGTCTGGCGGAACCCCACATCGAGGCGCTCGCACGGCAATTGGGCGAAACGACCTCGGTGGCCATTCTCGACGGATTCGACATCGTCTATGTCGCGCGCGTTCCGTCCTCGCGCATGTTGCGGGTCGTCATCACGCTGGGCACTCGATTCCCCGCGCACGCGACGTCATCGGGTCGAGTGCTGCTCGCGGCCCTCCCCGAGAGCGACCTCGAACGCTATTTCACCGACGCCCCCATCGAAGCTCTGACCCCGCGCACGCTCGTGGATCGAGATGCACTGCGCGCCGAGATCACTCGGGTGCGCAACGCCGGCTGGTCCGAGGTGGTCGACGAACTGGACGTCGGAATGCGTGCTGCCGCAGTGCCGTTGCGTAACAGCAACGGCACCGTCGTGGCAGCACTGAACACGTCACTGCACGCGAAGAACTACAGCGCCACGGACATGGTCGATATCGTCGTTCCCGCGATGCACGAGACCGCAGGCCGCATCAGAACGTAGAACTACCCGCGACGCTGCCGCGCGATGTCGGCCAATACGACGCCCGCCGCGACGGATGCGTTGAGCGATTCCACCGGGCCGGCCATCGGGATCGACAGGATGTGGTCGCAGGTCTCGCTGACCAGACGCGAGAGGCCCTTGCCCTCGGACCCGACGACGATGACCACCGGGCCCTTGCCGTCGAAGGTGTCGAGTTCGGTGTCGCCGCCTGCGTCGAGGCCGACGACGGTGACGCCCTTGGACTGCCAATCCTTCAGTGTGCGAGTCAGATTGACTGCTCGTGCAATCGGCAGGCGAGCTGCCGCGCCGGCACTGGTTCGCCATGCCACTGCGGACACGCTCGCGCTGCGTCGCTGCGGGATCACGACGCCGTGGCCGCCGAACGCCGCCACCGATCGCACGACGGCACCGAGGTTGCGCGGGTCGGTGATGTTGTCGAGCGCGACGAGCAGTGCGGGTTCCTGGTGCGTGCGCGCGTTCGAGATCAGATCGTCGGGGTGCGCGTAGCGGTACGGCGGCACCTGCAGGGCCAGACCCTGGTGCAATCCGTTGGCGCTGAGCTTGTCCAGATCGGAGCGGGGAACTTCGAGGATGGAGATCCGCGCATCGCCTGCACGCTGCACGGCTTCCTTGAGCCGATCGTCGCTGTCGGTTCCGACGGCAACCCACAGTGCAGTGGCGGGCACGCCTGCACGCAGGCACTCGACGACCGGGTTGCGACCGAGCACCACCTCGGGACCGTCCTCGGCCTTGCGTCCGGCCGGTCGTCCACCCGCGCGGCCACCGGTGTTACCGCCACGGTTCTGGGCAGACTTCTCGGCGAGCTTGGCCCGACGCGCGGCGGGATGCTTGGTGCGCTCGGAGGCGGGAGGCGTCGCGCCGCGGCCTTCGAGACCCTTCCGACGCTTGCCGCCCGATCCGGCGACCTGCCCCTTCTTGGTGCCGTCCTTGCGGATCGCGCCGCGCCTACTCGAATTGCCTGCCATCACAAACCTGCTTCGTCGGTCTTGCTCGTACCCAGCGACCATTCGGGCCCGTTGGGTGTATCTGTCACGTCTACTCCGGCCTCGGCCAGTCTCGTCCGTATCTCGTCTGCGGCGGCCCAGTCCTTGGTCGCCTTCGCCGTTGCTCGACGCTCCAGCTCGGCCTCGACGAGGACGCCGAGGGCACCGAGAGCTGCTGCGTCGGAATCGCTGTCGCTGGCCCAGTGCGGATCGAGTGGGTCGACACCGAGGATGTCGAGCATCGCCCGGACACTGCCTGCGTACTCCACCGCTGCCGGTAGGTCACCGGATTCGAGTGCAGTGTTGCCGAGAGTGACGGTCGCGTGAATCTCGGCCAACGCCTTGGGAACCGAGAGGTCGTCGTCGAGGGCTTCGGCAAATCCGGCGGTCCACTTACCCAGCGGCACTTCGCCTGCACGTTCGACGGCTCGTCGAACGAACCCTTCGATACCCCGGTAGGTCACGGCCGCGGTGTCGAGCGCAGTGTCGGAGTACTCCAGCATCGAACGATAGTGCGCGCCACCGAGATAGAACCGAAGTTCTTGCGGCCGAACCTTTTTCAACACATTGGGTACCGAGAGCACGTTGCCGAGAGACTTCGACATCTTCTCGCCGCCCATCGTCACCCAGCCGTTGTGCAGCCAGTACCGCGAGAAGCCGTCACCGGCCGCCATGGACTGGGCCCGCTCGTTCTCGTGGTGCGGGAACACCAGATCCATTCCGCCGCAGTGGATGTCGAAATCCGGCCCGAGGTAGTTCTCCGCCATCGCGGAGCATTCGAGGTGCCAGCCGGGCCGTCCGGGGCCCCACGGCGTCGGCCACGACGGCTCACCCGGTTTCGCGCCCTTCCACAGCGTGAAATCGCGAGGGTCGCGTTTGCCCGCGGCGACGCTCTCGCCCTGGTGCACGTCGTCGAGCTTGTGACCGGACAGCGCGCCGTAGCTCGGGAAGCTCTGCACGTCGAAGTAGACGTCACCGCACTCGTCGGCGTAGGCATGGCCGCGTTCGATCAGTCGCTCGATCATCTGGACCATCTGGGTGATGTGCCCGGTGGCGCGTGGCTCGGCCGACGGCGGAAGTACGCCGAGTCGGTCGTACGCCCAGGTGAAGGACCTCTCGTACGTCGCAGCCCATTCCCACCACGGCCGGCCGGCGTCGCGCGCCTTGTTGAGGATCTTGTCGTCGATGTCGGTGACGTTGCGAACGAAGGCGACGTCGTAGTCGTGCGCCAACAGCCAGCGGCGCAGTACGTCGAACGCGACGCCACTGCGCACGTGGCCGATATGAGGTTCACCCTGCACCGTCGCTCCACACAGGTACACCGATGCATGGCCAGGGACCAAGGGGGTGAATTCCCGCAGGGCCCTCGTCTCGGTGTCGTGTAGGTGAAGGGTCACGACCAGCAATGCTACCGGTGGTTTTACCTCGTCATGACAAGTGCGGTCGCGATGGCCGCGATTCCTTCGCCCCGACCGGTCAGCCCGAGCCCGTCGGTGGTGGTCGCAGACACCGATATCGGCGCTCCGAGTACCCGCGAGAGGACTTCCTGGGCCTCGGCGCGGCGCGGTCCGATCTTGGGCCTGTTGCCGATGATCTGCACCGCAGCGTTGCCGATCGCGAATCCATCGGCGTCGAGCAGGCGTTTGACCTCGGTCAACATGGCAGCTCCGCTGACCCCGTCCCATTCCGGACGCCCCGTCCCGAACACCGATCCGAGATCGCCCAGTCCGGCCGCGGACAGCAACGCGTCGCACAGGGCGTGGGAGGCGACATCGCCGTCGGAATGCCCGTCGAGTCCGTCCGCGTCGTCGAACAGCAATCCGGCCAGCCAGCAGGGCCGGCCGGGGGCGATGGGGTGCACATCGGTACCGATGCCGACTCTCATGAATCGCCTCTCGTCAGGGCCTCGGCCAGCAGCAGGTCGAGGGGGGTGGTGATCTTGAACGCGAGGGCGTCACCGACGATGGTGTGCACGGTCTCGCCGATGCGCTCGACCAGGCCCGCGTCGTCGGTGGAGATGTCGGTGGTCGCGTCGTACGCGCGGCGCAGGACGTCGGCGTCGAACCCCTGCGGGGTCTGTACCGAGCGCAGGCTCGCGCGGTCCGGGGTACCCACCACTGCGCCCATGATGTCGACTTCCTTGACGGTGTCGACGACCGGGAGAACCGGGATGACGGCGGGGCGGCCGGCGCGCACCTCGGCCACGACACGGGCGATCAGCGTCGGTGGGGTGAGGGCGCGGGCGGCATCGTGGACGAGCACGACGGCTGCGTCGCCGACGGCGGCGAGACCGGCGCGCACCGAATCGGTGCGTTCGAGGCCTCCGGCAACAACGGTGACGTCGTCGCCGACATGACGGCGGGCCGCGTCGAGCAGCTCGGTCGGCACGATGACGACGATGCGGTCGACGGCACCCGAGGCCCGGAGGCCGTCGACGGACCGCGTCAGGAGAGAGTCCGTACCCAGACAGACGAATGCCTTCGGCTCGTCGTGTCCGAGCCGAAGGCCTTTGCCTGCAGCGGGTACCAGGGCGACCACGTCGCCGGAAGTACCGTTCACTCTAAGAAGCTGTAGCGAGAACTTCGTCGAGCATGGTGTCGGCCTTGGCCTGGTCGGTTCCTTCGGCCAGTGCCAACTCGCCGACCAGAATCTGCCGTGCCTTGGCGAGCATGCGCTTCTCGCCTGCCGACAGTCCGCGGTCCTGCTCGCGTCGCCAGAGATCACGGACGACCTCGGCAACCTTGTTCACATCACCGGAAGCGAGCTTCTCCAGGTTGGCCTTGTACCGACGCGACCAGTTGGTGGGCTCTTCGGTGTGCGGCGCGCGGAGCACCTGAAAGACTTTGTCGAGACCTTCTTGCCCGACGACGTCGCGAACGCCTACGTACTCTGCGTTGTCCGCGGGAACTCGAACGGTGAGGTCGCCTTGCGCGACCTTGAGAACCAGATACTCTCTCGGTTCACCCTTGATGGTGCGTGTCTCTATCGCTTCGATCAGCGCCGCTCCGTGATGGGGGTAAACGACGGTGTCTCCGACCTTGAAAATCATGTGACAAGTGCCCCTTTCGATTTATCCAGAATACCACGGCCCATATCAACGGTGCAGGTCAGGGGCATAGCGGTGCCGAATCAGGGGTTGACACAGAGGATTCGACGTGTATCCGACGCCACATTTTCGGTCGGTTCGTTCCACTGTCTCCACTCCCGACAGGCACCCTCACCTGGCGTCATCGGGCCGTCGGCAGACCCCACGAGCGGCCGGTGGACCAGAACTACTACTCTGCCTAGTGGACGAGAAGGACCGAGCCGGCCCGGCACCACATGGAGGACGACCGAAGTGACTGCAATCGACGCTGCGACACCGCTTGGCCGCCATCGCAGGACGGCCGCCGCCCTCGCTCTTCTCGCCGGTGGCGCGCTCGCCCTCACCGCGTGCGGCGCAGGTCAGATCTCCCAGACGGCCACTCAGGTCGCCGCGGTCAACGGTAACTCCGCCGACGTCGGAGACATTCAGCTCCGCAACGTGCACGTGGTGTACCCCACCTCCGAGGAATACAGCATCGAGCCCGGCGGCACCGTCGAGCTCGGCTTCACGGCCATCAACGCCAACACGAGTGTGGCCGACGAGCTGACCGGCATCTCCTCCCCCGAGGCACAGGTCACCATCGTCGACGAGGCGGAAGCGGGCAGCAACGAGATCGCTCCGCAGACCGCGCTCGGCGCAGGTTCGCCCGCAGACGTTCAGCTCGACGATCCGCTGCTGCCGATCCAGCTGATCAAGGTCGAGATGGCCGACATCTCCGAGAACGTTCGACCGGGCCTGACGCTGCCGGTCACGTTCGAGTTCGCGAACGCGGGCGAGGTCGTCGTCAACGTTCCCGTCGACGCCGGTATCGAGCTCGAGCGCGACCCGTCCGCGGTCACCGAGCACAGCGAAGGCGAATAGCCGCCGCCCCGATCCTGTCGGTGCCGATCGTTAGGCTGCCGGCGTGGTCAAACTGAAGTCGAGCTACCGCTGCTCTGCGTGCCGTCATTCGGTCTCGAAGTGGGTCGGTCGCTGTCCCGAATGCGGTGACTGGGGCTCGATGGAAGAGGTCCAGGCCACTGCGGCTCCGCTCGCGACGCGGGCAGGCGCATCGTCCCTTCGCTCGGGCGGCGGAGCCATGATTCCCAGCACGCCCGCTGCGGCTCTGACGACCATCAGCAGTGCCACCTCGCAGGCCAACACCACCGGGATCGACGAGTTCGATCGCGTGCTCGGTGGCGGCCTCGTTCCCGGTTCGGTCGTCCTCCTTGCCGGCGAACCCGGAGTCGGCAAATCGACGCTGCTGCTCGAGGTGGTGCACCGATGGGCCCGCTCGGCACCGGATCGACGCGCGCTCTACGTCACGGGCGAGGAGTCGGCGGGGCAGGTGCGGTTGCGTGCCGATCGCACCGGCGCGGTACACGAACGCGTCTTCCTCGCCGCCGAGTCCGACCTCGCCACCGTCTTCGGCCACGTGGAGCAGGTCAAGCCCAGCCTGCTGATCGTCGATTCGGTCCAGACGATGCTCGCCGCGGACGTCGACGGCGTCATCGGCGGCGTCACCCAGGTTCGCGCCATCACCAGCGCCTTGACCACGCTGGCCAAGACCACCGGCGTCGCGGTACTGCTCGTCGGGCACGTCACCAAGGAAGGCGCGGTGGCCGGTCCGCGGTCTCTCGAGCATCTCGTCGACGTGGTGCTCAACTTCGAGGGCGACAAGCACTCCACCCTGCGGATGATTCGGGGCGTCAAGAACCGGTTCGGGGCCTCCGACGAGGTGGGTTGCTTCGAGCTCCGCGAGACCGGCATCGTCGGCATCAGTGATCCGTCCGGGTTGTTCCTGCATCATCGGAACGACGCCGTGCCCGGCACCGCCGTCACCGTCACGATGGACGGCAAACGGCCGCTGTTGGCCGAGCTGCAAGCGCTGATCGTCGACACCACGATGCCGTCGCCCCGGCGCGCGGTCAGCGGGCTCGATCACGCCCGCGTGGCGATGATCCTGGCCGTACTGGAACGTCGCTGCGGCGTCAAGGTGTCCAAGGCGGAGGTCTACGCGGCGACGGTCGGCGGGATGCGCACCAGCGAACCGTCCGCCGATCTCGCGCTCGCCGCGGCGGTGGCCTCGGCGGTCCGCGATCAACCACTTCCCGCGGGCATGGTGATTCTGGGCGAAGTCGGCCTGGCCGGAGAGGTGCGCCGCGTCGCCGGGCTGGGTCGCCGTCTCGCCGAGGCCGCCCGATTGGGGTTCAACTTCGCCATCGTCCCCGAGGACGCAGGTCCCATACCCGACGGCATCAAGGTCAAGACCGTCACCAACGTCGGCGAGGCGTTGACCTACACGCGTATGCGGCCCGTATGACACCGGGCGGTATTCTTTGTCCGACCGCCCGGCATGTAGCAGCGCAGTATCCTTTGCCTGGCTGCCTGCACGTGGCAGCGCAGTACTCTTTGTTCGCACGCACAGAAATCCGCAGCCCGCGCCGTAGCCGCTGCCAAGACACGAGGGGGTTGGCCGATGGAGGGCACCACGCCGTCCCCAGCGTTGCGCGAGACGATCGCCCGGCTCGCACCGGGAACCGCACTGCGCGACGGTCTCGAGCGAATTCTGCGCGGCCGTACCGGCGGGTTGATCGTCCTCGGCTACGACGACGAGGTCGAGGCGATCTGCGACGGCGGTTTCGAGCTCGATGTCGAGTTCGCACCCACCCGGCTTCGCGAACTGTCGAAAATGGATGGCGCAGTGGTGCTTTCGACCGACGGCAAGCGCATCGTCCGATCCAACGTCCAGCTGGTCCCCGACCACAAGATTCCCACCGTCGAATCCGGTACCCGGCACCGCGCCGCCGAGCGAACCGCCATGCAGACCGGCTATCCCGTCGTCTCGGTGAGCCAGTCGATGAGCATCGTCAGCGTCTACATCGGTGGCATCAGGCACGTCGTGGAAGGCTCGGCCACCATTCTCTCGCGCGCCAATCAGGCCGTCGCGACTCTCGAACGCTACAAGGCCCGGCTCGACGACAACACCCGTCAACTCTCGGTGGTGGAGATCGAGGACTTCGTGACACTGCGCGACGCCCTCACCGTCGCGCAGCGCCTCGAGATGGTGCGGCGAGTGTCGGTGGAGATCGAGCAGAACGTCCTCGAACTCGGCACCGACGGCCGCCAGCTCGCTCTTCAGCTCGAAGAGTTGTTGGGCGACAACGACGTCGATCGCCAACTGATCGTGCGTGATTACCTGGCCGGCAACGAACCGTCGAGCACCACCGGAGTGGAGAAGGCGCTCGCCGCACTGGACAAGTTGACCGACGTCGATCTGCTGGATCTGACGACGCTGGCCCGCGCTTTCGGATATCCCGCGACCATAGAGGCCCTCGACACCCCGATGAGTCCCCGTGGGTACCGGGTACTCACCCGAGTTCCGCGGTTGCAGTTCAGCCAGATTCACCGACTGGTCGGCGCGTTCGGCACTCTGCAGGGGTTGCTCGCGGCCACCGCAGCCGACCTGCAGTCCGTCGACGGTATCGGTGGACTCTGGGCTCGCCACATCCGCGAAGGCCTGTCCAGACTGGCCGAGGCCTCGATCTCGGGACCCTACGACTAGGACGCCTTCTTCGTTCCGGGAGGAAGCCTGCGTCGATCACGGCCTTCACGTACGGTCGTGCGCTGGTGATCAACTGATCGGCGTCCTCGACGTCTCGCCATACGGCCGACGCCATCACGTCGGTCCTATCCTCGATGTGCCGATCGAGAGCGAGTCCGTCCTCGGTCAACGTCTCGCCGTCCGCCGAAGTGGTGAGCAATCCGCGAGTGGCGAGTCGTTCTGCAGCAGAGCCCCATTCGCTCTCGGACCACTGCCTGGTCAGCTGCGTGATGCGCTTGCCGAGTGCTCGACGGCCGGGCTGCGGGGTCGTGCGGTCGGCCTCGTGGAAGACGGCGGCTTCCGTCGGGTCGAGTTCTGCGTCGATCAAGGCGGCGAGGTGACCGTCGCCGCGCCACTCGCGTAGGACGGTGATCGAGTGCCAGAGCGCGAGATGCGGCACGTCGGGGTGCTCGGCCGAATGCCACGCTGCGGCGAGTGGCCGACCGGCGAACGAGGCTGCGTCGCCGATGACGCGGAGACGATCTGCGAGCGTGGCCAGGCCGGGGTCGGCGGCAAGCGAACCCAGCGCGGTGCCGAGGACGGAATCGAGCAGTGTCCACCGGCGATTCGACACCGAGTCCAAACCGACGGCAACAGCGGCAGGCCAGGCGCGTTCGATGAGCACCGGGTTGAAGTTGTAGAACGCCGCTGCGACGACACTCGGCGCGCACGGACCCATCGGGGCAGCTCGAGCCCCGACGTACCAGGCATGACCGTCGAGACCGGTGTCCTCGTATGCCGCACCCAGTTCAGGGTTGAAGTACGCGGTGACGTGGAAGGGCTCGAATGTCTTGTAGGCGGAGCGGGCGAGTGCGGGCGAGGTGGTCATGAGATCCGACCGTACTCAGCCGGTGATGTTGAAGGGCTCCGGCACGCTCTTGAGCTCGCCGAGCTGGGCGATCGCCTGGTAAGCACCGACGCCGACGGGAATGCGCTCTTCGCCGCAGCCGGGTACCGAGTTGGTGCCGGACCACTTGACGGTGAAGCCGGCCTGCTCGCCGGGCTTGAAGGTACGCAGATCCGACGCGGCATTGGGGAAGCAATCGACGTTGGACCAGATGCGCTGGTTGTCGAGGGTGTAGACGAGCGCCTGCTGCAACCCGGCACCGACGTCACGCTGGCATTCGGTGGAGCCGATGTTGGTGATGACCACGGTGAACACGGGCTCTTCACCCAGACGGTACGTGGCCTTCTCCGGCGTCACCTTGATTGCGAGCGATTGATCCGGGCACTGGTTGGAGATCACCGGGGCCGGAGCGCCGCTGGTGGTTGCCGCCGCTCCGCCACCGGCAGCGGAGTCGGTCGCTCCACCGGAGCCACCGGAGCCACCGGATCCGCCCGCACCGTCGCCGGAGCCGCCCGAACCGCCGGAATCGGCGTCGGTGGCAGACGAGCTGGGTGACGGCAGGGCCGAAGTCGTTGCCGGAGCCGCAACGACGCCCGCGGGAGCAGCCTCGGTGTCGTCGGAACCGCCACTGAGCGAGGCGATGAACCACACGATCAGTCCGAGGACGACAACGGCCGCACCGATGGCGAGAGCGCGGCGTCGCCAGTAGATTTCGGGAGGCAAAGGCCCGGTCGGTTCCAACACGAATCAACCGTATGCGGCCGGAGCCACGCTATCCCTGAGCCCACGCGGCGTGTCGCGTCGGCGACCTCACCGAGGTTGGGGTTCGAGTCGGTTCAGGCGGGCATTTCGCCGATGTCGCCGATGACCTCACGCAACTGCGCATGACCCTTCGACAGCTGGTAGGTGAGGCCGACGATCGCGAGTTCCCCGGCTTCGACCTTCTCGGCGACGATCCGCGACCGCTGCATCAGCAGATTGCCGGTCTCCTCGACGTGGCGTGCCTCGAACTCGTCGACAGCCTGGTAGCCGTCGCGGCGGGCCGAGAGCACCGACGGGGTGACGCGTTCGACGACGTCGCGGATGTAGCCACCGGGCACGTCACCACTCTCGAGGGCGTCGACGGTCGCCTTGACTGCACCGCAGTGATCGTGGCCGAGCACCACGATCAGCGGCGCGTTCAGCACAGCGACGCCGTACTCGATGGAGCCGAGCACCGCGGAGTCCACCACGTGACCGGCGGTACGCACGACGAACATGTCGCCGAGGCCCTGGTCGAAGATGATCTCGGCAGCAACACGCGAGTCGGCGCAGCCGAAGAGGATGGCACTGGGGTGCTGAGCACTCTCGAGGCGGGCACGATCCTCGATGCCCTGCGACGGGTGCAGGACCTCTCCGGAGACAAACCGTTGGTTGCCTTCCTTGAGGGACTTCCAGGCAGCGATCGGATTCGAAGCAGGCATGAGTCTCATTGTGCACGTGGATCGAGTTACCGGCGAGTCGGGTTGACTACTGTTGGGACCGATCACAGACACGACGAGAAGGGCGACCAGTTGCCGATCGATGCCGACGCTCTGCTCGGGTGGTTCGACACCGACGGACGCGATCTGCCGTGGCGACGACCCGGCGTCAGCGCATGGCAGATCCTGATAAGCGAGATCATGCTGCAGCAGACGCCGGTGGTGCGGGTCGCGCCCATCTGGGAGCAGTGGGTGCAGCGTTGGCCGGTGCCGTCTGCGATGGCCGCGTCCTCTCAGGCCGAGGTGCTCCGTGCGTGGGGCAAGTTGGGCTATCCGCGTCGAGCATTGCGGTTGCACGAGTGCTCCCGCATGCTCGCCGAGGAGTACGGCGACGAGGTGCCCGGAGACGTCGAAACACTGTTGGGCCTGCCGGGCATCGGGGCCTACACCGCACGCGCAGTGGCGTGTTTCGCCTACGGCCAGCGAGTTCCGGTGGTCGACACCAATGTTCGACGCGTCGTCGCGCGTGCGTTGCACGGCAACGCCGAGCCTGGAAATCCATCCACGACAAGGGATCTCGCCGACGTCGAGCAGCTGCTCCCGGAGAGCGTCCCGCGGGCCGCCCGCTACTCGGCGGCGTTGATGGAACTGGGGGCACTGATCTGCACGGCCAAGAATCCGGCTTGCCTGCTGTGCCCACTCCCGGAGTGCGCCTGGATCGAGGCCGGCAGGCCCGCGCACACCGGGCCGGCCAAGAAGGTCCAGAAGTTCGCAGGCACGGATCGTCAGGTTCGAGGCAAACTCATGTCGGTACTGCGCGAGAGCACCGGCCCCGTCGAGCGGGCACAACTCGACATCGTCTGGCCCACCGACCCGACTCAACGCGACCGAGCTCTCGATTCACTGCTGACCGACGGCTTGATCGAACAGACGGAGTCGGGATTGTTCGCCCTCGCAGGTGAGGGTTCGGACGGCTGACTTCCGACTGTTGCGTCGAACCACGTTCTGCCGAGCAGCAATCGGTCCACCAGATCGGCCGCCTCGATCTCGTCGATCTGCCCGACCATCGTCATCGTTGCCAAACCGTGCAACGCGGACATGAGTAGTCGAGCTTCCGCGACGGCGTCGATCCGATCCGAGCCGCTCTCCGCTGCGGCGTCGCCGATCATGCCGGCCAGAACCGATTCCAACACAGCAAGATTGGCGCGATACGCGGTCTGAGCCAGGTCAGGTTCCCGTATCGCCAGGGATGCGAACGACACTCCCAGCCGATGGAAGCGCCGGCCCTCGTCGTCTGTCGGCAACACCGAACGGGCGAACATCTGCAGGCGTCGAGCTGCCGACGTGTCGGCGATCGCATCGATCCGGGATCGAGAGTCCGCGTAGCCGCGCTCGGAGAAGCGCGTCAGAACGGCGTCGAGCAGCCCTGCCTTGGAGTGGAAGTAGTACTGAACCAGACGCAGCGACACCCCGGCTGCCGCGGCGGCGCTCCGCATCGTCAGCGCCTCCAGCCCATCGACGGTCGCGACCCGCTCTGCGGCCGCCAGAATCTGCTCTCGTCGATCTCCGCCGGCCATCTTCCGCCCACCTTCCGCTGTTTGATACAACTGTATCAAGCGATTGTTATACACCTGTACCAACCGAGGGAGTCGAGCATGACACGGGAGCGTTCGTGGAGCGTCCTGGCCGTTGCGTGCCTGGCCCAGTTGCTGGTGGTGCTCGACTCCTCGGTCGTCAACATCGCTCTGCCCCAGATCGCCCGAGCACTGAGCATCGACGATCGAGACGTGCAGTGGGTCGCCAGCGGCTACACCGTCGCGTTCGCTGCGGCCCTGCTCGCCGGAGCCCGCGCAGCCGACACCCGGGGTATCCGCGGGGTTTTCCTCTTCGGCGTTTCCCTGTTCGTCGCCGCCAGCGTGGTCGGCGGACTGGCCCCGACCGGATGGGTGCTGATGGCCGCACGTGTCGTCCAAGGCCTGGCGGCAGCGGTCGTCTCACCCGCGACGTTCACTCTGCTGACCGTCACCTACGCCGAGGGACCCTTGCGCACACGTGCAGTCGCGGTGTGGACGGCAGTGAGCGTTGCCGGCGGCGGAATCGGCAACATCGTGGGCGGTGCGCTGACCGAATACGTTTCGTGGCGATCGGTGCTGCTGATCAACCTGCCCATCGGCATCGTCCTGCTGATATCGGCTCGTCGATACCTCGACGTTCGGCGAGTGGGCACCGAGGCGCATCGGCCCGGGCTCGACATCATCGGTGCGGCCTTCGGAGCATCGGCCCTCGGCGCGTCCACCGTGGCGGTCACCCGACTCGGAGCCGGCGACTCGCAAGCGTTGTCCCTGTCGACGGCCGTTCTCGCCGTGGCCGGATCGATCGGATTCGTACTCCGACTGCGTCGATCGGCAGCACCACTGATCCCGTTGCGGCTGTTCGCCGATCGCACCGTGGTCGCGGGAAATCTGCTGACACTGCTCACCGGTGCGGTGTTCCAGATACCGATCTGGTTGTACCTGACCTATCAAATGCAACAACGCCTGCAGCTCTCCCCATTGCAGGCGGCGGTGGGGTTCTTGCCGCTGACCACCGCTCTCGTGGTGGTCGGCATCGGCGTCACTCCGCGTCTGATGCGCAGATGCCCCTCGCACCTGGTTGCCGCTACCGGCGCGACCCTGGCCGCCGCCGGCCTGCTCGGCCTCGCTGCGGCCTCGAACTCGCAGGACTACTTCGCGGCAGTAGGGCTACCTGCGATTCTGATCGGACTCGGCGGCGGTCTGCTCAACACACCGCTGGCCACGGCGGTGACCAGCGGGGTGACGAACTCCGACGCCGGGGCCGCGTCGGGATTGATGAACACGTCCAAGCAGTTCGGTGGCGCGATGGGGTTGGCACTGCTCACCATCGTCGCCGGGCTCACGGACTTTCGATTCGCCTACTCGGCGATGGCAGCGGCGATGGCGCTGACTGCGGCGTGCTCTGTGGTCTTCCTCCGCACACCGTCATCGAAAGTTCGCTACTGAGCGAGAAATTCGACGAGAGTCGCGTTGACTGCGTCGGGGCGTTCGAGGTAGCCGAAATGACCGGTATCGGCGATTTCGACGTATCGAGCACCAGGTATCGCGTCGGCGACGTCGCGGCACTGCTGCACGGGGATCATGCGGTCGTCGGCGAATCCGATCACCAGAGATTTCGCCCTGATTGCCCGGTATGCGGCCAATCGATCTGTCCCCGCTCGCATTTCGAGTCCGATCTGCGCTCGCATGCCCGCCGTCTTCTTACCGCCCGAGTATTCGAGGATCGCCAGCCAATCACCGATCGCACTGTCGTCGGCCAGCGTCTTGGGCGAGAAGTTCTGCATTGCAGTCATCGCAGCCCGGTACGACGCGGGTAGTTCGACCCCGGCGTCGTGAAGGTCCTTCTCGCCCTTCGACATCTGCGCACGAAAGGTGGTGGTCTTGCCGAACGTGGCCATCATCACTGCATGCGACACCAGATCCGGCCTGGCCAAGGCCAATTCCTGGGTAACGCGGGCACCCATGGAGGTGCCGACGACGCGTGCTGCGCCGCCACCGAGGTGCTCGACGAGGGCAGCGGTGTCGGCGACCAGGTCGTCGAGTGTCATCCCGCTCGCACACTCGGAAGACGGTGCGATTCCGCGATTGTCGAACGTGACGACCCGGTACCCCTGCTTCACCAGGACCGGGACCTGATGGGTTCGCCAGACTCGTCCCGGGCTTCCGGTGCCCATCACCAACACCACGAGCGGGCCGTCGCCGGTGACGTCGTAGTTGAGGTCGATTCCGTTGAGCTTCGCGAGCGGCATTCGGATCATCTTAGTGCGCGCAGGAACACCTCGACCGCCGTGCGATACCGCTGGGGAGCCTCGTCGTGAATCAGGTGGGCCGCCTTCTCGATCCGAACGTGAGTCGATCCGGGCTTGTCCGAGTGCATCTGCCGCATCTGACCGACCGGGGTGATGGTGTGCTCACCTTCGATCAGCAACACCGGAGCGGTGACGGCCTCCCACTCGTCCCAGAAATGCCGCGTCCCCCATTCCTGCGAGATCGACTCGAAGAAGTCCACCTCGCCGTGCAATCGCCAGCCGTCTTCGCTGCGAACGAAAGAGTCCAGAAAATATTGTCCCGCAACATCTCCGAAGAATGCGAGTACTGCGTCGGCGTCGGGAAAGGGCTGGGGCCAGGCCCGCATCATGGCGGCCCAGTCGTCTGCGGTGCGGCCCCGAAAGTCCGGGGCGATGTCTTCGATCACGAGCGCAGTCACCAGGTCGGGTCGCTGCGCGGCTGCACACCACCCGTGCAGTGCGCCCATCGAATGACCGATCAGCACGCTGGGACCCAGCCGGTCGAGATGCTCGAGCAGGTCGGCCACGAAGTACTCGGTGGTGGGCTCCGGCGGCGGAGGGCGACGATGCCCCGGTGCGTCGTAGGTGTGCACGTGCCCGAATTCTCGAAGCCACGGAACCTGCCTACGCCAGGTGGCAGCACTGCCCATCAGCCCGTGCAGCAGCAGAATCGAACGGCCGGATCCACCCTCGTCGTAGAGCATCACCGCCGAGCATAACGGCGGAGTAATCTCGCGAGCATGGCCATTGTGAAGATCAACGCGATCGACGTACCCGAGGGCGCGGGCCCCGAACTCGAGAAGCGATTCGCCGCGCGCGCCGGGTCGGTCGACGGCTCCCCCGGCTTCCTCGGGTTCCAACTGCTGCGGCCGGTCAAGGGCGAATCGCGCTACTTCGTCGTCACCCAGTGGGAGAACGAGGAGTCGTTCCAGGCGTGGTCGGCAGGACCGTCGCGGGAGGCTCATGCCGGTGCCCGTTCCCCGAAGCCGGTGTCGTCCGGAGCGTCGCTGCTCGAGTTCGAGGTCGTATTGGACGTGCCTGCTTCTTCGTGAAGCCGCTCAGATGTGTTGGCGCGCGAGCTTCCACTCGAGTTTCGTCGGCATCTCCGAATCCAGTTTTGCCACGGCATCGGCCAGGAACTCAGCGGGCATCGGTCTTCCCAGGAAGTAGCCCTGGGCACCGTCGCAGCCGAGTTCGCGAAGCGCATCCAGTGTGCCCGCGTCCTCGACCCCCTCTGCCATGACCCGCACCCCGAGGCTTCGAGCCAGGTCGATGGTCGAGCGCACGATCGACGCGTCGGTGTCGTCGGTGTTCATCTTCGACACGAACGAGCGGTCGATCTTGAGAGTCTGCACCGGCAGACTCTGCAGATAGGCCAGCGAGCTGTAGCCGGTGCCGTAGTCGTCGATCGCGATGGTGACGCCGAGGCCACGCAGAGACGTCAGCGCATTCACCGAACGCACCGGATCGGTCATCGCAGTCGTCTCGGTGACCTCGAATTCCAAGGCATGAGCGGGAACCGCGTATTTCGCCAGCGCTGCTGCGACCTGCTCGGTGAGTGTCTCGTCGAGTAGGTTTCTCACCGAAAGATTCACCGACACAGACAGATAGACACCGCGTCGACGCAATTCGCTGCACTGCGCCAACGCCTCGTCCAGCACGAGCGCGGTGATGGCGGGCAACATGCCGGTGCGCTCGGCGTCGGGCAGAAACATCGAGGGTCCGATCAGGCCCTCACGCGGGTGCTGCCACCGCAGCAACGCCTCGACGCGGTCCACGCTGCCGGATTCCAGATCCAGGCACGGCTGAAAGAACACTCGAAGCTGGTGGTCACGAATGGCTGTGTCGAGTTCACCCAGCAACCGCATCTGATCGTGGCGGTCGCGATCCATGTCGGGTTCGTAGCGGCCGACTCGAGTGTGGCCGGCCTTCGCGGCCGTCAACGCCACGTGGGCGCGCTGAAGCATCGCCTCACCGTCGATCGGACCGGCCTCCGGATTCTCGATGCCGCTTCGACTGACGTCCGGCTCCTCGGTCGACGCGATTCCGACGACCGCGTCGAGCGCAACGTTGATATCGTGCACGAACATCGTTCTGCTGACTGCGAATTGGAGCCGCTCAGCGGTATCCGACACGTCGATCTGGGCGGGACGCCGACGCATGGCGACGACGAACTGATCCCCACCGAGCCGACCCACCAGGTCATCGGATCGCACCGATGCGACCAGACGGTGACCGATCTCGCGCAGCACACTGTCTCCCACGCTGTACCCGAAGGTCTCGTTGATCTGGGCGAAGCGATCGATGTCCACCACGAGTGTGAAGACGTCCGACTCACCACGCGTGGCGAGCATCGTGTCCAACCGCTCTCGGAGCAGCCGTCGACTGGCCAGTCCCGTGACCGCGTCCGTGCGAGCCACGTCCTCGAGCACTGCGGCCTGCAGGCGCAGCGTGGTCAGGAAGCACGCCATGCGGCACCCGACGAGGGCGATGACCAAGGCCGACGAGGCCACGATCACCCAACCCCACTGATCGACGGGTATCCCTCGGGCCAACTGAACAGCCATAACGAAGGGCGTCACAGCGACCGCGACACTGAGTCCGAGAAATCTCACGCGCCCGAATCTGAACGGGCTGGACCGGTCCACACGCGAGACCGTTCTTTCCGGAATGTGCAGGGCGATCACCCCGAAACAAACGTAGGCTGCCAGCCACAGCGTGTTCAGGAGGGTCGAACGGTAGAGCTCGTGGCTGCCGACCGCCGCATAGGACGCGAAGTCGGCAGCCACGAGCAACACCACTCCCGCCGCGGCTGCCAGGAACGGCACCGTGGTCGCCCGGGTCAGCAGGTACAGACTGCCGACGAGCGTCAGCAGAAACGCGTCGACGGTGAGGTAGACCGTGGCCGGCCACAGTTCCAGCGCCGACGAAAACGACCACGACGAACCGTCTGAGATGACGAAGACCCAGGTGGCGAGTCCGAAGCCGACTGCAACCACCAGACATTCGAGGAGCTCCTCGACCCCGAACACGAGCCCGTTCTCGTCGGCGGCTCGGGCGAAACCGATGGCGATCACCAGATAGCCGATCAGGTAGAAGACGTCGGACGAGGAGAACGTCGGTACACGCCCGCCGCCGACCTGCGCCATCGACACCAACGCGTCGCCGATGCCCCAGGAGCCGACACCGACGGCCATGTACTTCCAGGTCCGCTTGTCCGGACCGGGTTCCCGACGGTATCGGTACACGAACGCAGCGACTGTGGCCAGGAGCACGATTGCGTACAACGCACTCTGGGGTAAACCCGCGGGGGCTATCGCGTACGCCGCGACTGCGAGAACACCGAGGCCCAGGAAGCGCGTCCACAACATGGTGGGGCTGATCCTTCCTAGGCCGGTCGGTGCATACCCCGAACGTACGCATCAGCCGATCGAACCCGACGTTTGATCACGATTCGTTGCTGATCCACCCTGCAGATGGGTCGAGAAACGAACTATTTCAAACCTGACGATTGTTCGCCAGTCTCACTTCGGGCGATTTGTCCGTTCAGCCCTCGAGAGCCGCGTCCAGCGTGATGTCCACGCCGGTGAGAGCCTTGCTGACAGGACAAGTTTCTTTTGCCGCCTGAGCTGCTTTCGCGAAGCCGTCAGCGTCGAGACCCTCGACTTCGCCCCGCACGGTCAGCTTGATGCCGGTCAGCTTGAAGCCCGGCTCGTCGGGCCCCAGCGAGACATCGGCGGTGACCTCGAGGCTCTGCGGGGTGCCGCCCGCCTCCGCGATCAACGCAGACAACTGCATCGCGTAGCAGCTCGAATGAGCCGCGGCGATCAGTTCCTCGGGACTGGTGGTGCCGTCTGCATTCTCGGCGGCGCGCTTGGGAAACGACACATCGAAAGTCGCTGCGCCGGAACTGGACAGCTCCACCTGGCCGGAACCCTGTTCCAGCGTTCCGTTCCAAGCTGTGCGTGAAGTGCGAGTTGGCATCGAACCGAATCCTTTCGTTGTCGACCCTGTGTAGGCCTGTTTCTCAGGCTAACGTCAGCGGGGTGACCGGGCTACCGAGTGCGAGGATGTCGACACGACGGGTGCGACAAACGATAAAGTTCTCGCGCACGGCGACGATCGCGGCAATCGCGATGCTGTCGATCGTCGGATTCTCGACGCCGACGGCCGAGGCAGGCCCTCTGACGGACTTCTACGACACGCCGGTCGCGACGGCCGCCACCGCGCCGCCCGGCGAGGTGCTTCGAACCCTGCCCGTCAACTCACCCAAGGGGTTCGGACTCGGATTCGACATCGAACGCATTCTCTATCGCTCCACCGACACCCACGATGACCCCATGGTCGTCTCCGGCTATTCGATGACACCCACGGCTCCGTGGACCGGCCCCGGACCGCGGCCGGTGATCGCCTATGCGCCTGGCACTTCCGGACTGGCGGACCGTTGCGCCGGTTCGGTAGTTCTCGGGACAGTCGGCTCGTCGCCGGCCATCCTGCCGCTTCTGCTCGCCGGATATCGCGTCGTCGCAACCGATTACCAGGGCCTGGGCACCCCAGGCGGACACACGTACCTCAACCGAATCGCCTCGGGCCGAGCTCTGCTCGACGCCGCCAGAACCGCCGACTATGACGCCCCCGTGGTGTTGTTCGGTTACTCGGAAGGCGGATTCGCGTCGGGGGCCGCTGCCGAACTCGCCGCCACCTATGCCCCGGAGCTGAACATCCGGGGAGCGTATGTCGGTGCGCCACCGGCAGATCCGACGCTCAACATCGACACACTCGACAACACCGGTCTCGGTAGCGCCGTGCTCTTCGCCGTCGATGGAATGATCAACGCCTACCCGGATCGGGCGGACAGCATCCGTAGCCTCTTCGACTCCGACGGAATCGCCGCACTCGACGCCGCACAGAACTGGTGTACCACCGACCCCGCGGCCGCCGCGACAGTGCGCACGACCGAACTGACCCGCGACGGACGACCCCTCGACGATCAACTGAGCAACCCGGTTCTGGCCGACATCATCGAGACCAACACCGTCGGGCGCATCGCCCCTGTCATGCCGGTGTACCTCTCGCACGCAGTCGAGGACGACACCGTGCCGATCGAGCAGAGCCGCACCCTGCTTCGACGCTGGAGCGATCTGGGTGCCGACATCACCTACCGCGAATACGACCTCCCGGCCATACCGGTCGAGGGCGCGAACCACCTGCCCGGAGCTCTCGCGGCCTACTCCGACGTGATGCCCTGGATCGCCGGGCTGATTCACGCAGGAGTGGAGCCTGCAGGAGTGGAGCCTGCAGGAAAGACCCGGTAGGCAGCAGCTGATCTCAGGTGTGAAATCAGGGTGTTCACCGAGGCGTCGACCTCGATGAGGTTGGTTCACTCCAACCATGCGCATCGTCCACGCCCTGCTCACCGTCGCAGCAGTCCTGACTGCGGGCTCCCCCACCCCACCGGACCCCGGCATGGCGTCGGAAATCCAGGTCGTCGCCGAGGAACTCGGATTGCCGGGGGTTGCGTTCCGCGTCGTCGCCGAGGACGAGGTGTTGGAGGACGTCGAGTACGGGGTGGACGGGGACGGGGTGCCGATCGACGAGAGCACGCCGTTCGTGTGGGGTTCGGTATCGAAGTCGGTGACGGCGGCGACGGTGTACTCCCTCGCCTCGCAGCATCGCCTCGATCTGAACGGAACCGTGAATTCGATTCTCCCGGAGGTCGATTCGGTCGTTCCCGGCGATGTCACGATCGACGACCTGATCCACCACACCAGCGGACTCCCCCACGACGTCACCGAACTGGACGTGTGGGGACGTTCCGAGCGAGCGCTCGACGTCGTCCCCACCCTGGACGTCACCGTCGCCGACCGCGGCCCCTTCCGCTACTCGAGCCTCAATTACCTACTGCTGCAGGCGATCGTCGAGAAGGTCACCGCCGAACCCTTCGCCGACGTCGTAGCCCGCGAGACCGGAGTGCACACTGCCGGTGCCGTCACACCCGGCCACGTACCGTTCTTCACCTTCCCGCGCAGCATCGACACCGGCATCGACTCCGCGGGATTGGGCTACGGCTATCTGAGCGGATCCATCGCCGAGCTCTCCCGCTACGTATCCACGCAACTGACCGCACCGGCGTCGAACAGTTCGGATACGGTGCCGACGGGTTCGGGCACGGCGTACGGATACGGGTGGTACGTCGAGACGCTGCCCGACGGTACCGAGATGCGATGGCATTCCGGCGCCGTCCCTGGCTATTTCACTCACGTCGCACTCGTTCCGGAACGACACCTGGCCGTGGTGTTCGCGACCAACCGATACGGTGAACTCGACGCCGACCACCTCGCCTCCGCGGCCCGCTCCCTCGTACTCACCCGACTCGGTATCGACGAACCCCGCGCCGCCGGACTCGGTCTCTACGAGATAGCCCTGATCGGATCGACTGCACTCGCGATGTTGTTGGCGATATGTGTCACGAGAACCCTCCTCGGATTCGGAGCCGCTCCCGGAAGATGGGCACTCGCGCGTGTTCTGACTGCCCTCGGCGCAGGCGGACTGCTGTACTACTCACTGCCCGCACTCGCCGGAGCACCGATCTCGACCCTGGCCCGCTGGGCTCCTGACCTCGCGCTGCTGTTCTGGATCCTGCTCGCCGAACTTGCCCTCATCGCCGTTGCCCTCGGCGCTCGGGTCTGGATCAATGCGCCTTTGTTGCAGTCTGACTGACTGAAAGCCACATTGATCCACAAAGGGGACGGGCGAACGGGGCGGGCGAACGGGGACGGGCGGACACACGACAACGGGCGACCCTCCGAAGAGGATCGCCCGTTGGTTGGGATTGGTGAAATTTACTCGCTGTCGCTGTCTCCGGTGGCCTTGGCCAGGTCGACCGGGACCTCGTCGGGGACGATGATGGCTTTCTTCTCGCCGCGGAACGTGAACTTCGCGTCCTCGCCTGCGCCTTCGCCGTCCCAGTTCTCGACGTCGACCAGGATGATCTGGCCGGCTTCGATTTCGCCGAAGAGGATCTTCTCCGACAGTGCGTCCTCGATCTCGCGCTGGATGGTGCGACGCAGTGGCCGCGCACCCAGTACGGGGTCGAATCCGCGCTTGGCCAGCAACGACTTGGCCTTCTCGGTGACCTCGATCGCCATGTCCTTGTTCTTGAGCGCACCTTCGACTCGGTTGAGCATGAGATCGACCATCTGGATGATCTCGTCGCGCGTGAGCTGGTGGAACACGACGATGTCGTCGATGCGGTTCAGGAACTCGGGGCGGAAATGCTTCTTCAGCTCGTCGTTGACCTTCAGCTTCATCCGCTCGTAGTTCGAGCCGGTGCCTTCACCCGAGGAGAAGCCGAGGCCCACTGCCTTCGAGATGTCTGCGGTACCGAGGTTCGAGGTGAAGATCAGCACGGTGTTCTTGAAGTCGACCGTGCGTCCCTGGCCGTCGGTGAGACGCCCGTCTTCGAGCACCTGCAGGAGCGTGTTGTAGATCTCCGAGTGGGCCTTCTCGATCTCGTCGAACAGCACGACGGAGAACGGCTTGCGGCGGACCTTCTCGGTGAGCTGGCCACCCTCTTCGTAGCCGACGTATCCGGGAGGAGCACCGAACAGACGCGACGCGGTGAAGCGGTCGTGGAACTCGCCCATGTCGATCTGGATCAGTGCGTCGTCCTCGCCGAAGAGGAAGTTCGCGAGAGCCTTCGACAGCTCGGTCTTACCGACACCGGACGGGCCGGCGAAGATGAACGAGCCCGACGGACGCTTCGGGTCCTTCAGACCTGCACGGGTACGACGGATCGCCTTGGAGACGGCCTTGACTGCCTCGACCTGGCCGATGATCCGCTTGTGCAGTTCGTCTTCCATGCGGAGCAGACGAGTGGTCTCCTCCTCGGTGAGCTTGAAGACGGGGATGCCGGTCCAGTTGCCCAGAACCTCGGCGATCTGCTCGTCGTCCACCTCGGCAATGACGTCGAGGTCGCCCGAGCGCCACTGCTTCTCGCGCTCGGCACGCTGACCGACGAGGGTCTTCTCCTTGTCGCGCAGGTTCGCAGCCTTCTCGAAGTCCTGTGCGTCGATGGCCGATTCCTTCTCCCGGCGTGCGTCGGCGATCTTGTCGTCGAACTCACGCAGGTCTGGCGGCGCGGTCATCCGGCGGATGCGCATTCGCGCGCCCGCCTCGTCGATGAGGTCGATCGCCTTGTCGGGCAAGAACCGATCGTTGATGTACCGGTCGGCCAACGTGGCGGCCGCGACGAGGGCACCGTCGGTGATCGAGACGCGGTGGTGTGCCTCGTAGCGATCGCGCAGACCCTTGAGGATCTCGATGGTGTGCTCGACGGTCGGCTCGCCGACCTGAACGGGCTGGAAACGACGCTCGAGGGCGGCATCCTTCTCGATGTACTTGCGGTACTCGTCGAGGGTGGTGGCACCGATGGTCTGCAGTTCGCCACGAGCCAGCTTCGGCTTGAGGATCGACGCTGCATCGATGGCACCTTCGGCGGCACCTGCGCCGACGAGCGTGTGCAGCTCGTCGATGAACAGGATGATGTCGCCGCGGGTGTTGATCTCCTTGAGCACCTTCTTCAGGCGCTCCTCGAAGTCACCGCGGTAACGGCTGCCGGCCACGAGCGAGCCGAGGTCGAGGGTGTAGAGCTGCTTGTCCTTGAGCGTTTCGGGAACCTCGCCGTTGACGATGGCCTGCGCGAGGCCCTCGACGACTGCGGTCTTACCGACACCGGGCTCACCGATGAGGACGGGGTTGTTCTTGGTACGACGCGAGAGCACCTGCATGACGCGCTCGATTTCCTTCGCGCGACCGATGACCGGGTCGAGCTTGCCCTCGAGCGCGGCCTGCGTCAGGTTGCGACCGAACTGGTCGAGGACCAGCGACGTCGACGGGGTGCCCGCCTCGCCGCGGCCACTGCCGGACTCGCTGGGCTCCTTGCCCTGGTAACCCGAGAGCAGCTGGATGACCTGCTGGCGCACGCGGTTGAGGTCGGCTCCGAGCTTGACCAGAACCTGAGCTGCGACGCCTTCGCCTTCGCGGATCAGTCCCAGCAGAATGTGCTCGGTGCCGATGTAGTTGTGGCCGAGCTGCAGTGCTTCACGCAGACTGAGCTCGAGTACTTTCTTGGCGCGCGGGGTGAACGGAATGTGACCGGACGGAGCCTGCTGGCCCTGGCCGATGATTTCCTCTACCTGGCTGCGTACTCCTTCGAGGGAGATGCCCAGCGACTCGAGAGACTTGGCTGCGACGCCTTCGCCCTCGTGGATGAGGCCGAGCAGAATGTGCTCCGTGCCGATGTAGTTGTGGTTGAGCATCCGGGCTTCTTCTTGAGCCAGGACGACAACACGCCGCGCGCGATCGGTGAACCTCTCGAACATCGCTCTCCCTCACTTCTTGGCGGGTGGTTGCTCGCCCGCCAGTTCTTCTAGCGCTGCAGTGTCCATAACACTGCGGTCGCTTGTGCATTTGAAGGTAAGACTGCTTCTCACTGTAGTTGGCCGACGTTACGAACGCCGACCCTCCACCCCTGAAATGCTGCGCAACCGCCCACTCGTACGGACTTCCGTGGCTGCTTACTGTTCATAACGCAGGCACTATGCAAAACGTTTCCCATCGGCTGTCCGCTGCTGGCGAACAGTCCTTTACCGTCCGATCAGGCCTGGGACGGCTTGACGATCGGAAACAGGATCGTTTCGCGGATGCCGAGGCCGGTCAGCGCCATCAACAAACGGTCGATGCCCATGCCGGTTCCGGTGGTCGGCGGCATGCCCTGCTCCATCGCGGCGAGGAAGTCCTCGTCGAGCACCATGGCCTCGTCGTCGCCGGCGGCGGCCTGACGGGCCTGATCCTCGAAACGCTCGCGCTGGATGATCGGATCGACCAGCTCGGAGTAGCCGGTGGCCAGCTCGAACCCACGGACGTACAGGTCCCACTTCTCGGTGACGCCGGGCTTGCTGCGGTGCTGACGCGTCAGCGGGGACGTCTCGACCGGGAAGTCGCGGACGAACGTGGGCTCGGTCAACGCGTCGCCCACCTGGTGTTCCCACAGCTCCTCGACGAGCTTGCCGTGGCCGTAGATCGGGACGCCGTCCTTGCGCGGCACCTCGACGCCCACCTTGTCGGCGATCGCGAGCAGCTCGTCGACGGTGGTGTCGGGGGTGACGTCGAATCCGAGCGATTCCGACAGCGACGGGTACATCTCGAGCGTCGTCCAGTCGCCGCCGAGGTCGTAGGTGGTGCCGTCGGGCAGCGTCACGACCGTGGATCCGAGCGCGGCCATGGCCACTTCCTGAACCAGCTCACGGGTCATCTTCGCCGAATCGTCGTACGTGCCGTAGGCCTCGTACGTCTCGAGCATCGCGAATTCCGGCGAGTGGGAGGAGTCGGCACCTTCGTTGCGGAAGTTGCGGTTGATCTCGAAGACCTTCTCGATGCCGCCGACGACGCAGCGCTTGAGGAACAGCTCCGGTGCGATGCGGAGGTAGAGATCGGTGTCCATCGCGTTCGAGTGGGTGACGAACGGGCGAGCCGCCGCGCCGCCGTGCAGCGTCTGCAGCATCGGCGTCTCGACCTCGAGAAAACCACGACGCTCGAGTGCGTTGCGCAGTTCACGAACGACGGCGATGCGCTTGCGGGCGGTCTCGCGCGAGACCGGGTTGGTGATCAGGTCCAGGTAACGCTGCCGGATGCGCGTCTCCTCGTTGAGCTCCTTGTGCGCGACGGGCAACGGCCGCAACGACTTCGACGCGATCTGCCAGGCGTCGGCCATGACGGACAGCTCGCCGCGACGGGAGCTGATGACCTCGCCGTGCACGAACACGAAGTCGCCGAGATCCACATCGGACTTCCACTCCGCCAGAGCGTCCTCGCCGACGCCGGCCAGGCTGATCATCGCCTGCAGTTGAGTGCCGTCACCCTCCTGCAGCGTCGCGAAGCACAGCTTGCCGGTGTTGCGCACGAAGATGACGCGGCCGACGACTCCGACGATCAGGCCGGTCGTCGTATCGGGTTCGAGCTCGGGGAATTCGGTTCGGATCTCGAGCAGCGAATGGGTCCGCGGAACCGACACCGGGTACGCCTCGACCCCGCGCTCGAGCAACGAAGCGCGCTTGGCGCGACGAATCCGTAGCTGCTCCGGGGTGTCGTCGGCCGGCTGGGTAGAAGCTGTATCACTCACGCGCAGACACTTTACAGTCCAGGACTGTCGAGACGATCAGTGCGCTGCGACGGCCTCGGCTTCACGAACGCAGTGCTTGGCCTGCGTCAACACCCCGAGCAACCCTGCCGACTTCAGTGCTTGATAGCCGCCGACCAGATCGGTGGCCTTGTGCAGACCCAGCAGCTTGAGCGACGCGGCCGCGAGCGAGGAGGTGTAGCCCTCCGAGCAGATGACGACCCACTCCACGTCGTGATCGACGGCGATCGCCAGGCGCGCATCGCTCGTCGGGTCCAGACGCCATTCGAGGACGTTGCGTTCGATGGCGAGCGCTCCGGGCAGGGTCCCCTCGACGGCGCGCTGCGCCTGCGGGCGGATGTCGACGACGACGGCTCCGCGGGCGACGGCGTCGCGCAGCTCGAAGACGGTCATGCGATCGATGGTCTCGCGCGCGGATTCGAGCATTTCGACGATGGTCATGGTCTGGATGGTCACAGTGCGGCCTTTTCGGGTGCGTCGGTGAGCTCGCTACGGGTACGACGCAGCGTGGACCGTTCGGTCACTTCGTAGTAGGACATCGCCGTCAGCGGCGGTGAGTAGGCGTGCACGCTGAGGGTGGGCCCGGTCGTCGCCGACGTCGGATCGTGCATCACGTCGTGCACCCAACCGAGCGGGAAGGACGCCTGGTCACCGGCGTCGAGACGACGCTGCTTCAGTCCTGTTCCAGCCCAACGATATTCGAGTAGCGATCCACTCAGAACGGTCAGCGCGCCGAGCGACCCCGCATGGTCGTGCAGTTCGGTGGAACGATCGGGAACCCAGCTGATCAGCCAGACGTCGAGATCGTCGTCGGAATGCAGCCTGGCGGCCCAACGCTCCTCGCTCGGCCAACGGTCACCATCGGGGAGCAGGTGGTCGAAGCGGCCCTCGAGGACGTCGGATGCGCCCTGGTCGGTGATACGCAGCAGGTCGGGTGGACGCAACCGGGTCGGAAGAGTCGAGACCGAACGCGACGACAATCGGGTACGGGAGGGTGCAGAAAGTACAGGTGTGGAAAGCATGAAGCTCTACTCCAGGGGTGTGTTACGAACGAGGCAGGGTTCAGCCTCGACAACACTCCTGGGTGGCCATGCACGTCATCACGCCGACGATTCTGACACACGCGGCGGCGATGCGCTAGCGCTGGTCCGAAACGCCTCGCACCAAACACTCAACGCGGGCGCCGCTGAAACATCTAGCGTGGCCGCCGCTTTGCCATGTTGCGTTCGTAGACCAGTCGCAGGCCCTCGAGCGTCAGATCCGGTTCGTGGTGCTCGATGGTGGTCGACTCCGGCAGGATCAGCGCGGCGATGTCGCCGGTGCCGATGATCGCGACATCCGTTCCGGTCACCTCGGAGACCTCGCGTCGAATTCGCCCGACGAGGCCGTCCACCAGTCCCGCGAACCCGAAGATGGTGCCCGACTGGATGCACTCGACGGTGTTCTTGCCCAGCACCGAACGAGGCCGAATCATCTCCACCTCGCGCAACGTGGCCGTGCGAGTCGACATGGCCGACGCCGACATCTCGAGTCCGGGAGCGATGGCACCGCCGAGGAATTCGCCCTTGGCCGAGACGACGTCGACACAGGTGGTGGTTCCGAAATCGACCACGATGCACGCCGAGCCGTACAGGTCGTGTGCGGCAAGGGTATTGACGATGCGATCGGCACCGACCTCTTTGGGGTTGTCGACCAGCAACGGCACGCCGGTCCGCACACCGGGTTCGACCATCACGTGCACCACGTGATCCCAGTAGCGCGCGAGCATCGTCCGCATCTCCCGCAACACCGACGGCACGGTGGACAGCGCGGTGACTCCGGTGATCCGTTCGGCATCCTCACCCAGCAGACCACGCAACATCAGCGCCAGCTCGTCGGCCGTCACATGGGGGTCGGTCCGAATTCGCCAGTCCCGCAGCAGTTTCGAGTGATCGCCGGTGCCGGTGAACAGACCGACCACGGTGCTGGTGTTGCGCACATCGATCGCGAGGAGCATCGAATCAGACCAGCACGGAATCGGCCCGCAGATCGCGCGGCGTGATCAGACCCGAGCCCGCAGGCGCATGGGCCGGGTCGCTGCCGAGTTCTACAGGCCGGTTCTTCTCGTCGACGAACACCACCCGCGGCGCATAGTCGGCAACCTCCTGCTCGTTCATCACCCCGTAGGCGATCAGGATGACCAGGTCGCCCGGGTTCACCAGATGTGCTGCGGCTCCGTTGATTCCGATGACACCGCTGCCGCGCTGGCCGGTGATGACGTAGGTTTCCAGTCGAGCACCGTTGTCGATGTCGACGATGGTGACCTGCTCGCCTTCGAGCAGATCGGCTGCCTCCATCAGATCCTGGTCGACGGTCACCGAGCCCACGTAGTGCAGGTCTGCGTGCGTGACGGTGGCGCGATGGATCTTGGACTTCATCATGGTACGAAACATCGTGTCACTCTCCATTTTTGGGATCGTCGGGGTACTCGAGGAAACCGGTGCCGACGGCGACACCGACGTTGTCGATCAATCTCGTGGTGCCGACCTTGGCGGCCACGAGCAGTCTTCCGTCTCCACGTTCGGGAGCGGGGCCGAGATGCGGGTCGCGCACCTCCAGGTAGTCGACCTGCACCAGCGGTGCCTCGTCGAGGACGGCACGCGCGGTGGCGATGATGGCCTCGGGACCGCCCGCCGCAGCGTGCGCCCCGGCCACCAGCGCGGCCGACAATGCCATCGCCGCGTCGCGCTGCTCGGCATCGAGATATCGGTTACGCGAGGACAGTGCGAGGCCGTCCTGCTCGCGAACCGTCGGCACCCCGATGACCGCGACGTCGAAGTTCAGATCGCGCACCATCTGTCGGATCAACGTCAGTTGCTGGTAGTCCTTCTCCCCGAAGTACGCGCGATGGGGAGCCGCGATCTGCAGCAGCTTGGCCACGACGGTGAGCATTCCGGCGAAATGCGTTGGTCTGCTGCGTCCTTCGAGTTCAGCGCCGAGCGGTCCGGGATTGACCGTGGTGCGCGGACCTGACGGATACATGTCCGAAGCCGACGGCGCGAAGACCAGTTCGACGCCCTCCTCGCGCAGCAGTGCGACGTCGGCGTCGAGGGTCCGCGGGTAGGAATCGAGGTCCTCACCCACACCGAACTGCAACGGGTTGACGAAGATCGACACGATCATAACGGCACCGGTGAGCTTGGCCTGCCGCACCAACTGCAGGTGCCCGGCGTGCAGCGCGCCCATGGTCGGGACCAGAGCGACCTGCTTCCCGACGCCTCGCAGCGCTTTCGACACCGACGTGATCACCGCGGGATCGTGGTGAACCGTCAACTGCCCCTTGGTGTAGCTGCCCGCGAGGGTCATCGATTCCCTTCCAGAAGTTCGATCAGGTCTGCCTTGGCGCCGATGCGCTGCGCCGAGCGCAACGACAGGGCGCGATATCCGGCTGCGATCCGCGAATCCACGGATTCGAGCACGTCGAGATGCTTGCCGACTGCAGCGGTGTCGCCGCGAGCCACCGGTCCGGTGAGCGCCGACTGACCGTTGCGCAACGCGTTGTCCAGCGCAGCTTCGAGCAGAGGAGCCAGAACCCGCTCGGGTACACCACGTTCGGAGTCCGAACCGGGAAAACCCGGTCCCGCCAGGGCAACCCGGAGCGCTTCGACCGCGTCGACCACCAGAGTGACGAGGTGATTGCTGCCGTGAGCGAGCGCGGCGTGGTAGAGCGCTCGATTGTTCTCGGGCACGTGCACCGGCTCGCCGCCGATCTCGAGGACGAGAGCCTGCGCCACCGCATAGCCGATCTCGTCGCCTGCAGTGATGCCGAAACACGCCGCCGTCATCCGGTCGGTGTCCTCGACTCCGCCGCTGAACGTCATCGCCGGATGGATGGCCAACGGCACGGCTCCGAGGGCAGCCAGGGGCCCGAGCACCGAAATTCCGTTCGCGCCGGAGGTGTGCACCACCAACTTTCCCGGTGCAACCGCCCCGGTGGACGCCAGGCCTGCGACGATCGACGCCAACTCGCTGTCCGGTACGGCCAGAACGAGCAGCTCTGCGCGACGAGCAACCTCGTCGACGGGCAGAACCTGGGACTCGGGAAGTCGCTCACGCACCCGTGCGAGGGACGCATCGGACACCGCGGCAGCACCGACGACGACATGCCCGACGCGTTCGAGCGCCTCACCGAATGCGGTACCGACCCGTCCCGCCGAGACGACACCAACCGTCAGGCGAGCCGGCGACAGACCACCGGTGCCAGAAAAGGTCACCGAAAAATTCCTCTCGTTCGTTCCAGTCCCGCTCGGCGGGTACCAGACGTCCTGCACGGAACAATAGCGACCGCGACCACTCGCAGGCCATGGGAGAGCAGTGTGATCTGGTTCTCAGTCTGCGCGACGACGACGGCGACGGGTACCCGGATCGGTCACGGCCGCGTCACCGGACCCTCCGCCTTGCAGACCGGCCATGATCTCGGCAACCGATCGACCGTTCGAGTGTGCGCCCGACGCATCCTCGTCGTCAGCCGATTCCGCGCGCCTACGACCTCGCCGGGACGAGACGGCAGTGTCCTCGGCCGGTGTCTCGTAGTCGTGATCGGCCGCGAAGAACGCGTCGGCCGATTCACGCAACGAGGCGCGCGAGGTAGAGAGGTCGTCGCCGTTCGGTTCCGCTGCAGGTTCGGTTTCGTACTGCTCGGCCGGCTCCGCCGCAAACGACTGCGTGGAAAACGACTCCGTGGAATACGAACCGGCCGCATCGACGTCCGCGTGTCCGGTCTCGTACGTCTCTTCCTCGACCTGTGGCTCGGGCTCCGCCGCCGGTTCCGGCTCGGCAACGGGTCGACGCGTCTGCTCGAAGTCGTATGCGGTGAAAGGCGAGCTGGGCGGAGTGACGCGCCCCGCAGGCCTCGGTGCGCCGTAAGGACGTGCCTGCGCCCCGGTTCGCTCGACCGAGTCCGCATCGGAGGACTCGGTGTCGTAGCTCGTTTCCGCGAACGAATCCTCGGCGTACCGATCCTGATCCGCCTCGGCGGCCGCCGCCGGTGCGGAGGCTGTGGCCTGCGGCATCTCGTCCGGATCCTCGGGGTACACCACCGAGGTCTCGGCCGTGACCGGCTCATCGTAGGGCGTTCCGACACCGTTGAGGCCGGTTCCCGGTGCCATCGCACCGTTGCCGTTCCCGCGACCGGGGACGTACAGGCCGGACGGCGCAGGCTGGTAGCTGTCGTATCCGCGTCCGCCGAGTTCCTGCATCCTCATCGCTTCGGCCCGCAGTGCCACACGTTCGGTGGGCAGGTTGCCGTCGAAGAGCACCTGGAGATTCTGGCGAAGGGCAGCGAGTTCGTTGCGCAGCGCTGCGACCTCGTCGATCTCGAGCTGCGATTCGCCACGAACCCGAGCTTCGACGCTCATCTCGTATTCGCGTCGCGCCGAGATCTCCCGAGCCAACTGCAGCTCGTAGACCGTCTGCAGGTCCTTGGCCTTGGTTTGATCTGCGGCCGCCTCACGCCGGTACTTGGTCATCGCGAACGCACCGATCACCGCAGCCCACAACGCCGAGAGAACACCGACTCTCATCCACTGCACGCTCTCGGTGAAGAGCAACAACACACTGGCGATGATGCCGAACACGACGAGCGCCGCGAGGAACAGCTGGCTCGCACTACGCCTCTTACGGCGTCCCTTCTTTGCGCGAGTCTGATCTGTCATGTTCACAAGGGTAACTGGCAAATCGTTCGCAAATAGTCATCCTCGACCGATCACTTACACAACCGAGGTAACAATCAAATGTTTCGAGGGTTACCGAGAACGCTCGTCGTCACGGTCTTCCGGGGCACGGCAGCACTGTTCGAGCCACACCGCGGCAGCGACGACGGCCAGTCCGGCCACGAGCGCA
This sequence comes from Rhodococcus sp. 14-1411-2a, assembly GCF_002259485.1. Lineage (GTDB taxonomy): Bacteria > Actinomycetota > Actinomycetes > Mycobacteriales > Mycobacteriaceae > Rhodococcoides. Next base: position 500,234 of record NZ_NPGA01000014.1, on the reverse strand, counting down.
ACGACGGCTCCGGCCCGGTCCGACGACGCTGCCCGTATCGTCGCCGCACGCGGCAGCACGTACACCAGAAATCCGACGCACACGCCGACGACGGCAGTCCCCACCAGCATCGATGCCTTCGCCAACACCAACGCCCTGAACACCGTCAGCGGATGCAGATCGTGCAGACCGGTGCCCACCCGGTGCTCGGCGATGCGGTTGCGCACGATCACCGCAGTCACCACTTGCACCACCGCCACCAGATACAACGACGCCCCGGCGTACACCGGAATCGGCGGCAACGAGCCGTAGAAGACCCGAACCAACAGCCACGTACCGATTGCGGCCACCAGGAAAAGACCCAAGACGTCCCAGACCTTGGTGGGATTGGTCACCACGACCCATCACCGACACCGTCGTGCTCCACGGGTCGTTCTTGCAGGCTCCATTCCTGCTTCGTCACCCCGGCCCGCTCCTCCGGACTCAGTCGCGCGAGCAACTCGGACACCGAAATGTCGTTGTCGCCCACACGCAGGGTGGCGTCCGGTTCGACGTCCAGCCACGGCAGCAGTACGAACGCTCGTTCGTGCGCGCGCGGGTGCGGAAGGATCAAACGAGGGTCCTCGCTGATCACGTTCTCGCACGTCACCACGTCGACGTCGAGGCTCCGTGGCCCCCACCGCTGCACTCGAACGCGATCGGCCGCCTCCTCCAGACGCTGACCGAAACGCAACCAATCCCAGGCGTCGAAGGCATCGTCCTCGACCACCACGACGGCGTTGAGGAAGTCCTGCTGCTCGACGCCGCCCCAGGGAGCCGAACGATACACCGGTGAGCAGGACACCAGGCGGGAGCCCAATCCGGTTGTGACAGAACGTAAGTGGGCGAGGGAGTCGCCGATGTTGCTGCCGATGGACAGCACCGCGCGGGTCACGCCCGCTCCCGGTACGCCACCACGGCAACGTCCCCGAACGTCAGTGGGATCGGGGCCGACGGCTTGTGCAGCACCACTTCCACCGCGTCGACGCGTGAGTCGTACGCCAACACGACCTCGGCGATCTCGGCCGAGACCGTCTCGATCAGGTCCCTGGACGGGCCCGCGACGACGGCCGCAGCGTGCTCGGCCAGTTCTCCGTAGTGCAGCGTTCGGGTCAGGTCGTCGGTCTCGGCCGCGGGCCGCAGGTCCATCCACACGGTGATGTCGACGACGAAGTCCTGCCCGTCTCGCTTCTCGAAGTCGAAGACGCCGTGATTGCCGCGCACCGTCAGGCCCCGCAGTTCGATGCGGTCGCCGCGACGCGTCCCCGCGCCGACGCGGCTGCTGATCTCGCTCATGCCCGATCACCCTGCCATGCCCGGACGACGGCGACCGCGTCGAGTGACGCCTGCACGTCGTGTACCCGGACACCCCATGCACCCGCAGCGACCGAGAGCGCCGACACCACGGCCGTGGCGATCTCTCGCCCGTCCGGCGGCCGCGGAGTACCGTCGTCGTCCGCCAACAGCGAGCCGAGAAAACGCTTCCTGGAAGCACCGACGAGTACTGGGAAGCCGGCCGACACCAAGTCCGGCAGGCCCCGCAGCAGTTGCCAGTTGTGCTCGGCGTTCTTGGCGAATCCGAGGCCGGGATCGAGCACGAGCATCGCCGTGTCCACGCCCGCGGCCACCGCGTGATCGACCTGTTCGAGCAGTTCACCGCGGACGTCGGCGACCACGTCGTCGTATCGATCGGCCGGTCCGGCGTGCCGATACTCGGATCCGGCGGCCCGCCAGTGCATCAGGATCCACGGCAATCCGCCGTCCGCAACGACCCCGGCCATGGCCGGATCCGCCCGACCACCCGAGACGTCGTTGACGATCGAGACCCCGGCATCGATCGCCGCCTCGGCGACCGAGGCACGCATGGTGTCGACGCTGGTGGTCACCCCTGCTGCGGCCAGCGCGGCGATGACCGGCACGACACGCTGCGCCTCGAGCGTCGGGTCGATCCGGTCTGCTCCGGGACGCGTCGACTCGCCACCGACGTCGACGATGTCGACTCCGCGACGGTGCATCGCCAGTCCGTGTTCGACGGCGGCATCGACATCGAGGTACCTACCGCCGTCGGAGAACGAATCGGCGGTGACGTTGAGGACACCCATGACGACCGGTGCCGGGGGGATACTGCGCGCCGGGTTCATCGGGACTCGACCGGACGCGTCATTTCCGCAGGATCAGGTCCAGAGCTTCCGAACGCGATGCCGCGCTGGACTGCAACAGACCCCGCACCGCCGACGTGGTGGTGCTGGCTCCCGGCTTGCGAATGCCGCGCATGGCCATGCACAGGTGCTCGGCCTCGATCACGACGATCGCACCGCGCGGGTCGAGTTTGCGCATCAACGCGTCGGCGATCTGGCTGGTCAGCCGTTCCTGAACCTGCGGGCGCTTGGCGTACATGTCCACCACGCGCGCGAGCTTCGACAGGCCGGTGACCTTGCCGCTCTTGCCCGGGATGTACCCGACGTGTGCGACGCCGTGGAACGAGACCAGGTGATGCTCGCACGTGGAGAACATGGGGATGTCGCGGACGAGCACCAGTTCCTGATGCCCCTCGTCGAACGTCGTGTTCAGCGCCGTGTCCGGGTCGGTGTAGAGCCCGGCGAAGATTTCCCGATAGGAACGCGCCACACGGGCCGGCGTGTCGAGCAGACCCGGACGGTCCGGATCCTCGCCGACGGCGATCAACAGCTCACGCACTGCGGCCTCGGCACGAGGCTGGTCGAAGACCGCACCGGTGGCGTAGGCCACTGTCTGTTCCACTGCCCGCTGCTGCGCTGCTGGGACTTCTGCCGAGTCGATTATCGACTCGTCGGTCCGGTTGACTGACACGAGAACGTACCTCCGGTTGGGCTCCGCGAATGTGACAGCTGGGCCGAACCGCACCTGTTCCTCACGGAGCAGCTGCGCCGACCTGCAGCACGGTTCGAACGACGGACTGGGCCGACCGAAACGGTCGACCCAGCCAGCCTAATGACCGACCTAGCGGTACGAACCGCCCGGCCCTTCCCAGCGTTGGGTGCGTGGACCTTCGTCGCCGTCGTCCTCTGCTCGCTCGTCTCGGCGCGAGTCCTCGGACGGGTTGTGCGAGGGACGATCGTCTCCGGGCAGCGGATAGCTCTGCGATGGAGTCGGAACCTCCCACGTGGGTGGCGACGCTTCGGCCGGTCCGGCATCGTCCTCGTGCTGGCCGTACGGGGGCTCGTGCCGAGAGTTACGACCCTGGTCCCGAGTGTCCGGCCGGAACGGATCCGGCTGATACTGCGGCGGCTGATATCCCGGCGGTTGGTTCGACGGCGCAGCGGTCGGTGGCTGGTACGCCTGTGGCTGCTGGTAGGTCGGGTGCTGTCGGTACGTCGGAGGCTGACCCTGCGGCGGCTCGTACCGATTCTGGTCCGATCCCGACTGCTCGCGGTTCGGCTGATCGTGAACCGGCGGCGTGGTCGGTCCCTGGTACCGGGGAACCGCAGGCTGGTCGCGCGGAGGCCACCCCGGAGCCGACCATCCGGCCGGGGCACCGTAATCGGGACGCGAGCCCTGGCCGGGGCCGCTCGGGCGAGGTTCCTGCCGACGCTGGCCTTCGGAGTATCCGCCCCCGTTGGGAGCGCCTCCGTTGGTCGGGCCGCCGTAACCACCGTTGTAGCCACCGCCGTTGTAACCGCCGGTTGCGGGGGCGCTGCGTCGGCCACCACCGGTGTTCGGCGCATCGACGTCCCCGGTGCTCGGTGATCCGTTGACCGGGCCACCGTTGGTCGGAGCACCGTTCGACGGGGCGCCGTTGGTGGGCACGCCGTTGGTCGGTCCGCCGTTGTATCCGTTGCTTCCGTTCGGGTAGCCACCCTTGGTCAGCTGCGGAGAACCGGCGAAGCTGGGCTGCGGAAACTGTTGCGGCGGAAGCTGCTTCGGGGCCGGCGGTACCGGAGGCCACGGCTCACCGCGCTCGGCGGCGAGTTCGCGGGGCGTCTTGACCGGTGGCTTGTCCGAGGGCTTGCGATCACCGAAGTCGTTGAACAGGGTGATGCGCGGACGCTTGGTGACGCTGTGGAAGATCTTCTCGAGGTCCTTGCGGGTGAGCGTCTCACGTTCGAGCAGCTCCGAGGCAAGGGTGTCGAGCAGGTCGCGGTACTCGTTGAGGATGGCCCACGCCTCGGTGTGCGCCGCCTCGATGAGTTTGCGCACCTCCTCGTCGATCTCGCGGGCTACCTCGTGCGAGAAGTCGGACTGCTGGCCCATCGAACGGCCGAGGAACGGATCGCCCTGTTCCTGCCCGTACCGAACGGCTCCGAGCTTGCTGCTCATGCCGTACTCGGTGACCATCGCGCGGGCGATCTTGGTCGCCTGGTCGATGTCCGAGGACGCACCGGTTGTCGGCTCGTGGAAGACGAGCTCCTCCGCTGCGCGGCCACCCATGGCCATGACGAGTCGAGCGATCATCTCCGACCGCGTCATCAGGCCCTTGTCGTCCTCGGGCACCGTCATCGCGTGGCCGCCGGTGCGACCGCGAGCAAGGATGGTGACCTTGTAGACGGGCTCGATATCGGGCATCGCCCACGCGGCGAGAGTGTGACCACCCTCGTGGTACGCGGTGATCTTGCGCTCGTGCTCGCTGATGATGCGGCTCTTGCGGCGCGGGCCACCGACGACGCGGTCGACCGACTCCTCTAGCGACGCCTCGGTGATGACGGTGCCGTTCTCACGAGCGGTGAGCAGTGCTGCTTCGTTGATGACGTTGGCCAGGTCGGCACCGGACATCCCGACGGTTCGCTTGGCGAGACCTTCGAGGTCGGCGTCCTGAGCAACGGGCTTGCCTGCCGAGTGCACCTTCAGGATTGCTCGACGGCCGGCCAGGTCGGGGGCACCGACCGGGATCTGGCGGTCGAAGCGGCCCGGACGCAGCAGGGCGGGGTCGAGGATGTCGGGGCGGTTGGTGGCGGCGATGAGGATGACGCCGGTGCGCTCACCGAAGCCGTCCATCTCGACGAGCAGCTGGTTGAGTGTCTGCTCGCGCTCGTCGTGGCCGCCGCCCATGCCCGCGCCGCGCTGGCGACCGACGGCGTCGATCTCGTCGACGAAGATGATGCAGGGGCTGTTCTGCTTGGCCTGCTCGAAGAGGTCGCGCACACGGGATGCACCGACGCCGACGAACATCTCGACGAAGTCCGAGCCGGAGATGGTGAAGAACGGGACGCCGGCCTCGCCTGCGACGGCGCGCGCGAGCAGCGTCTTGCCGGTTCCGGGAGGGCCGTACAGCAGCACACCGCGCGGAATCTTGGCACCGAGCGCCTGGTAGCGCGCCGGGTTCTGCAGGAAGTCCTTGATCTCGTAGAGCTCTTCGACGGCCTCGTCCGCGCCTGCGACGTCGGCGAACGTGGTCTTGGGCATGTCTTTCGTCAGCTGCTTGGCCTTGGACTTGCCGAAGCCCATGACCCCGCCGCGGCCGCCACCCTGCATGCGGCTCATGACGAAGATGATCACGCCGAGGATCAGCACCATCGGAAGAATCAACAACAGGAACGAGCTGAACCAGCTCTCCTGGGTGACGGTGGTGTTGTAGCTCGCCAGGCCCTGCGAGTCGACCTTGTCGAAGATCTGCTCCGACGCCGAGTCCGGGTACTTGGCGATGATCTGCGTCTCGTTGTCGGTGGCGTCGGACGCCTCCCGCAGAGTCAGCCGGATCTGCTGCTCGCGGTCGTCGATCTGCGCGGACTCGACATTGCGATCGTCGAGCTGGGCGATCGCCACCGAGGTGTCGACCGTCTTCCAGTCCCGCGTGTCGTTACCGAAGTAACTGAAGGCATAGATCACCAACAGAATGCCGAAAACGATGGCAAGATTTCGTATTACTGTCTTCCGATTCATACAGCTTCAGCCGAGTCGGCCGTGTCCTTTCAGTCCGCTCCCGCGCGCTGGCTGCTCCCTGCCCGCCGGATACTCCAGGCTAGCGCGAGACTCGGACATCTGACTCGCTCATACCTGGCGCTGTGCGTCCACGCACCTGTTTGCGTCGACGCTTCTTCCCTCCAACGACTGCACTCCCCCGGCAGTTCCCCACCTGTCGGGCACACTATCCGCATCGATGGACCCTTGCACACGTCTCGGCGCGGCAATGGTCCATTCACGCGAACGGGGTGGACCGGACGAACAGAAGAAACCAGCTCAGCTGTAGACCTTGGGATCGAGCAGACCGATGTAGGGCAGATCTCGGTAGCGCTCGTTGTAGTCGAGGCCGTAGCCGACGACGAACTCGTTGGGGATGTCGAAGCCCACGTTCGCGACCTCCACGTCGACCTTGATGGCGTCGGGCTTGCGCAGCAACGTCACCACCGACAGCGAGGCAGGCGAACGGGTCGCGAGGTTGCGCTTGAGCCAGCTCAGCGTCAGACCGGAGTCGATGATGTCCTCGACGATCAGCACGTGGCGTCCGGTGATGTCGCGGTCGAGGTCCTTGAGAATCCGGACGACACCCGACGACGAGGTGGACGAGCCGTAGGAGCTGACCGCCATGAACTCGAGCTGCGCCGGGATGGGCAGGGCCCGGGCGAAGTCGGTCATGAACATGATCGCGCCCTTGAGGACACCGACCAGGAGCAGGTCACCTTCGGGTGCGCCTTCGGGATACCGCTGGGCGATCTCTTCTGCGAGTTCCGCAGTGCGCGCTTTGATCTGTTCCTCGGAAATGAGAACCGATTCGATGTCGCCCTCGTACACGGGGTTTCCCTTCATTCGTTCTCCAGGCCGACGCTCAGCCTGCCATGCCGACGCGAGCACACCAACCTGGCGTCGGGCGTTCCTCCCGGCAGCGCAACCCCGCCCTGGCCGGTCCACCGTCCGACGAGGGCGTCGACGGCCCGGATCTGCCGGTCGGTCAGCGACGTCACACCCCGGCCGAGCAACCATCGGCGCAGTACGCGGCGACGAATCGCGGTGTCGAGCGAGTCGATCGAGGACACCTCCAGTTCCGGTGTACCCAACGCGACGACGGATTCGGCCATCGCGTCGAGCACCCGGCCGTCCTCGCGCAACTGCTCGGCGGTCCGGGCGAGCGCAGCGGCGACACCACCGCCGAGCACGTCCTCGAGCAGGGGCAGCACCTCGTGACGCAACCGCACCCGAGTGAAATCGGGATCGCCGTTGTGCGGATCCTCGAACGGCTCCATCCCCAACTCGACGCAGGCAGCCCTGGTCACACTGCGCCGAACCCCGAGCAGCGGCCGACCCCACGGCGCATCGAACGACGCCATGCCCGCGATCGACCGCGGGCCCGATCCGCGCCCCAGCCCGAGCAGCACCGTTTCGGCCTGATCGTCGAGGGTGTGCGCCACCAGCACCGACGCGTCGCCGCGCTCGCGATCCAACGCGTCGTACCTGGCCCGGCGGGCGGCGGCCTCCGTCCCACCCGAGCCGGTCACCTGCACCGGCAGCACGCGCGCATCGACCACTCCCAACTCCGACGCCCGCGCCGCAGCCGTCGCCGCAACCTCCGCCGAGCCGGACTGCAAACCGTGATCGACGATCAAGGCGCGCACGTTCGAAGCCTCGGCCACGGTCGCCGCGGTCAACGCCAACGAGTCCGCGCCACCGGACAGCGCGACGGCCACCGGTCCCGGATGAACCGCGAGCCACCCACGCACCGCGTGCCGAATCTCCAGCAGGGCAGGCCCCTCGGGCATTTTGGGTCGTTCCGCAGGCTCCACTCCCTCAGGCAGGAGCATCAGCCCAGAACTCGCGCGATCCAGGCGTCCGGGTCCTCGATCTCCGACAGCAACGGCAGCGTGTCGGGCCCGGTCCACACGGTGTTGAAGCGTTCCATTCCCACCGTGGCGACGACATGATCGACGAACGCCTTGCCGCGCACGTACTGCGCCATCTTCGCGTCCATGCCGAGCAGTGCCCGGACGACGCGTTGGAGCGGGTTCACCTTGCGTTGCCTGCGCTGATCGAAGGCACCGCGAATCTGCGTCACGGTCGGCACGACGGCCGGTCCGACGGCGTCCATCACGTGGTCGGCGTGACCCTCGAGCAGGGTGCCCAGCACGAGGAGTCGGTCGATGGCGTCGCGTTGCGGCTGCGGTTGAGTGGCGCGTAGCAGTCCGACGATGCCTGCGTCCTCGGACTTGGACGACCCGTTCGGATTCTTGCGGGCCTTGAGCGCGCCGGTCAGCCGGTTGGCGACATCGGTGAGCGGCTCGTCCGTGCCGTCGGAGAGCACCCCCACGTTCTCGCGCATGTAGTCGCCGAGCCAGGGAGCGGAGGAGAACTGCACTCGGTGTGTCACCTCGTGCAGGCACACCCACAGCCGGAAGTCGCTCGGCGAGACACGAAGCGCCCGCTCGACGGCAATCACGTTGGGCGCGACCAGGAGGAGCGTTCCGTTCTCGCCGGTGAACGGGTCGTACTGTCCGAGAATGGCGCTGGAGAGGAACGCCAGCATCGCTCCGGCCTGCAGCCCGGCCGGCTTTCCGCCGAGCAGACCCGACGGCGGCGTACCGTCGTCGTCTCCGGTCAGGTGCTTCATCGACGACGCAGCCGCGGCGATCCAGCCGGCGCGATCGACCACCTGGGCGTCGGGCACGGGGAGTCCGTCGGCCAGACCGGTGGTCTCGCGAACCGGCCCCTCGGCCCGAATGGATGCGGCGGCAAGCTCTTCCACGGCTGCAGCGGCGGTGTAGCGAGAGGTGGCCGGGCCCTTGCGGACCAGCTTCGCTCCGGTCTTGGCCGCAACGGACCAGTCGACGGCTCCGGCGAAACCGGAGGTGGCCGCACTGTCGTCGGCTTTCGTAGCTGCGTCCGTGTTCACTGGCAACCACACAATCTCAGGGTCGATGCGACGGCATCGAGGGCGGGGCGACTGACGTCGGGCGGCCGGTCGTTGGACATCAGGGCGAAGGTCAGGATTCGGCCGTCGACGTCGACGACATATCCCGCCAGAGCGCTTGCAGCAGAAAGGGTTCCGGTCTTGGCTCGAACCCACCCCGCTCCGGTTCGGTTTCCCGAGGCATATCGATCCGTCAGGGTTCCGGTGGCACCGGCAACGGGAAGGTAATCGAGCATCGGACGCAGCGCAGGCTGCTCGGTTCCGGCTGCCGACGTCAACACCTGATCGAGCAGCCTGGCCGGAATCCTGCCGTCGACCGACAGCCCGCTGGCGTCCTCGAGCGTGAGTCCGGTCATGTCGAAACCTGCGGCGTACAGGGTCTGCCCGATCGCTGCCGTTGCACCGGAAAAGCTTGCGGCCGTGTTCATCTCGAGTGACAGTTCGCGTCCGATGGCCTCGGCGAGGACGTTGTCGGAGCGATAGATCATCTGCTGCAGGCGGTTTCGCAGCGGCGCGGATTCGACGGATGCGATCTGATCGGCCCCGTCGGCGGCCTTGCCGGTCGTCACCGCCGCCGGGTCGACGCCCAGCCCGGCGGCCAGTGCGCGGCCCGCGTCCAGTGCCGGGGTGGTGCTGCGTGGGGACTCGTCGACCAGTGGGTTCGATCGTCCGCCGTCGAGCATGATCGGTTCGATCGGAGTGATCGAACCGGCGGCGATGTCGGCGGGAAACCAGCCCTGCGCCATCGTGTCACCGGAGTAGATCGAGGTGTCGACGCCGATGCTGCGCACCACCGTTCCGCTGCGCCGAATCTGCTCCACCAGGTCGTCGATGCGCGCCGCCCCGGGATAGAACCCGTCGGTGCCGACCGGCAGCGCGGTGAGGGTGGGGTCGCCGCCCGCGATCAGCACGATGTCGCCCTCGCCACTGCCCTGGACCACGCGAGTGGTGACGCGATGATCCGCCGGCAGCCCGAGCATCGCAGCCGCCGCGGTGAGCACCTTGGTGGTCGAGGCAGGTGTCATCGGGGTGTCGGGGTTCTGGGACCAGAGCACCTGCCCGGTCTGCGCGTCGGCGACGGTTCCGGTGAAAGTGCCGAGGGCTGGATCGTCGACCACCTGGGCCAGCGCCGCTGCCAGACCTGCAGCGTTCGGCATCGGTGCCGATTCCGGGAACGGGGTGATCAGCGGGTTGGGCAGCACTGTCTCGGGCGGAGGCTCGATGGCGGTCTCGGCACCGTCGGACACCGACGGCAGCACCAGCGCGGCGGTCGTCGCAGCGAGGATCACCACGAACAGCGCACACAGCGTCAGGATCACGCGCTTCTTCCTGCGCCGTCGACCCGCTGTGGGGCCGAGGAACCGCCGTGTCAGCCCCGCCACCGTTCCTCCGTAACTGCCGTGGTCGTACCCATGATCGTCCAGTCAACAGTATCCTCGGGTCCGGTAGCCTTGCGCCGCCACCATCGACACATTCCCAACGACTCGAGCCGTTCCGGCTCGACGACAACAGTGAGGACTGCACGTGCCGTTCGACGTCACCATCGAGATCCCCAAGGGGCAGCGCAACAAATACGAGGTAGACCACGTCACCGGACGTGTTCGCCTCGATCGCTACCTCTACACCGCGATGGCGTATCCAGCCGATTACGGCTTCATCGAGAACACGCTCGGCGAGGACGGCGACCCGCTCGACGCACTGGTGCTGCTGCCCGAGTCGGTGTTCCCCGGCGTCATCGTCGAGGCCCGCCCCGTGGCGATGTTCAAGATGGTCGACGAGGCCGGCGGCGACGACAAGGTGCTGTGCGTTCCGGCCGGTGACACTCGCTGGGATCACATCCAGGACCTGAGCGACGTCTCGACGTTCGAGCTCGATGCGATCAAGCATTTCTTCGTCCATTACAAGGATCTCGAACCCAACAAGCACGTCACCGGGGCAGACTGGGTGGGGCGCGCAGAGGCAGAGGCCGAAATCGCTGCATCATTCAAGCGCTTGGCGGACAATCCGGGTCACTGATCGTTTCGGCACCACACACCTCGTCTCGGCCGTGGGCCGACGAAACATAGTTTGGGGAGACGTATGACCGACAGCACTTCCAACGGTGATCGGCGCAATCTCGATTCGCGACCGATTTCGGATCCGACTCAGTTTCCCGATCTGCCGGTGACGGTCGTCCTCGACCGGATCCCGGTGCCGATCCTCGCGGTCGACCCCACCGGTGCCATCGTGTTCGCGAACGAGGCCTTCGACGATCTGTTCGGTCTCGACCGCACCGAGCGGGAGGACTTCCACCTGCACGACATCTTCCCCGACCGGGCTCCGGAGGGTGTCAACGTCGCCGACATGTTCCTCACGACGGTGGCCACCCGCGCGGATTCTCTGTGGCGGATGACCGACAAGACCGGCGATATCGTGCAGGTGCGCGCCAGCAAGTCGATCCTGCGCCGTACCGAGGACACCATCGTTCTCGTCGCGTTGGAGGACTTCACCGATCAGCTGTGGAACGACCCCAAGAGCGCCTTGCGCTGACGCACGGAACACGTTCTTCCCCGAACGACGAACGGTGTACGCCGGCGGATCATTCGCCGGCGTACACCGTTGCTCTGTTTCCGCCCGCGTGCTTGGACTCGTACATCGCCGTGTCGGCGTCGAGCAGCACGTTGTGGACCAGATCGGCACTGTCACCGGACTCGGTGGCGGTGGACCATCGACTGCCGTCGAGCAGGGCCACCCCGACACTGACCGTCACCGGCACGTCGTCGGCTGGGTCGTGAATCGACTCGAGGATCTCGTGGGCGATCCGGTGCGCGGCGGCATCGTCGACCGGTAGCGCGATGGTGAACTCCTCGCCGCCGGTGCGTGCCACGCACGGCCGCGTGCCCGTGACCGCCGTCAGCCTGCGGGCCGTCCGGCGCAACACTCGGTCCCCCACCGCATGACCGTAGGTGTCGTTGACGCGCTTGAACTGGTCCAGATCGACCACCATCAGTGCGACGGAACGGTGCTCGTCCAGCGAGTTCATCATGCGTTGGAGCCGCAATTCCAGGCCGCGTCTGTTGAGCAGTCCGGTCAGCGAGTCCGTGTTGGCGAGATCGAGTTGGCGCTGGATCACTGCGCGGAACGCGAGTACCGAGTTGACCACCAGAACCGTCACGAGGGTGCGGGCGAGGATCGACGCCGGATCCTCCGGCCGCTCGACCAGGGCGAGTACTGCGAGTAGCAGAATGACCGCGTTGACGAATGCCGTGTGGAACTTGAGCACGGTTCGTCGCGAGAAGTACGCGATGTAGGTCCCGATCACGGCGAACAGGGCAGCGCCGTACAGCGCGAGATCACGGTCGTCGAAGGTCAGCAGCATCGTCGACACGCCCACGTCGGCGTACACGACGAACCATCCCGGCATGTGGGAGGCGTCCGCCGAGCGCAGCCACCACCATGCCCCTACCGGGAGAGTCGACAGCAAGACCATCAGGCACACGACAACAGCCGTCGGTCCAACGGGACCGTCCGAAGACAGCATCGCTATCGCCCCGATGAGACCGAACGAGGGCACCAGCACGGCGATTCCTCGCGCCACCCGGCGTTCGAGTCGTACCGAGTTCCGACGGGTCCCGGCATCGGACGCGAGCGACGGCTTGTCACGACCGATCGGCACAGCATCCCCTCCGTCCGCGCTTGCTCTACGAGCGACTGCGCACTGCCTCGATCGCCCCGATCGTGGATCGCCCGCCGATCAGACGCTACCTGCGCGACGGTCGGGCAGGTCCGGCCTGATGGTTTCGTAATCGGTCAAGAAACGATCGAGCAACGTCACGAGCGATTCTCGGTCCTGCCGTGTCCACCCCTCGATCACCCGTCCGAGATTGTCGGTTCGTCGTTGCTGGATCGCCGCCGCTGCTTCCTGACCCGACGCGGTCACCGCGAGCACGAACGCTCGACCGTCATGTTTGTCGGGCAGCCGCTCGACGTGCCCCCGTTCGACCAGCTGAGCCACCTGCCTGCTCACCGTCGACGGATCGGAATTGACCATGGCGGCGAGTTCACTCGACCGCATCGGTCCGTCGCGCAGGAGCCGGAACAAGCATACGTACGCGGCACCGTCGACACCGCCCGAGGACGAGATCGCAGCGATGTTGCGCTCACGCAGGCGTTGCAGCCGAACCAGCTGCGTGCCCAGCTCCTCGGCGAACTCGACCACGTCAGTTACCGGTGAACTGCGCCGGTCGCTTCTCGAACACCGAGGTGATCGCCTCGGTGAGGTCGTGCGAGGCGAGGAAGGCGGCGTTCCAGGCCGCGACGTAGCGCAGGGAATCATCGACACTGGAGGATCGAGAATGATCCAGCACGGTCTTGATGCCCTGCACCACCAGGGGCGGATTGGCGGCGATGGCGGCGGCGCATTCGCGAGCAGCGGCGAGGGCGGCGTCATGGTCCTCGAACACATCGTTGACCAGGCCGATCTTCTCGGCGCGCGCGGCGTCGATGTCCTTGCCCGTCAGTGCCAGCTCACGCATGTGCCCATCGCCGATGATCGCGGGCAGTCGAGCCAACGACCCCATGTCCGCGACGATCGCGACCCGCACCTCGCGCACGCTGAACTTCGCGTCGGCACTGGCGTAGCGCACGTCCGCGGCGGTGATGAGGTCGACGCCACCGCCGATGCACCAGCCCTGCACGGCCGCGACGACGGGCTTGCGGCAGTCCGCGACGGCGTTGATGGCCTTCTGCATCGTCTTGATTGTGTCGTGGAACGTCGTTCGGGGACCGGCCAGTGCCTTGTCCGCCATGAGCGGACCGAAGGTTCCTGCCATCGCGGCGAGGTCGAGTCCGTAGGTGAAGTTCTTGCCCGAGCCCGCGAGCACGACTGCACGAACCTCGGGATCGGCGTCGAGCTGAGCGAACAGCTCGGGGCTCTCGCTCCAGAAGTCCGGGCCCATGGCATTGCCCTTGCCCGGTCCGAGGAGGGTCACTTGCGCGATGTGGTCGGCGATCTCCACGGAGAAGGCTTTCCAGGTTCGTTCCGTCATGCCTGCGAGCCTAGCGGCAGAGTCGCCCATCCCCGCACCGCATGTTACGGCGCGTAACATCTGCGCTAAGTCCCTGCTCAGCTCTGGTGCATACGCCGAATGAGGCTCACCATCTATCCATGCTGATGCATCAGGGACTCGGCCTGGAGACGTTCAACGATCTGCCGCGCCGCAAGGCGGTGCATGCGTTGTACGAGTGTTGTTGCTCGGTGGCGTGGGCGTCGAGGGTGGCGGACGGCCGCAGGTATCGCTCACGGGCAGAGCTGTTCTCGGCAGCCGACGCGGAACTGGCGGAGCTGTCGGACGGCGACATGGACATGTTGGCCGCAACGCGTCCCGAGCCGAGCAAGGTGTGCGCAGCCATCAACGCCGATACGCGAGGCGCTCTGGTGACCGCGGCGCGCGCGTACTGCGAGCGATTCGGCTATCCGTACATCTGGAGCGGGTTGTTCGAGCCCGAGGGCTTCGAGCCGCGCGACATCCTGGTGGATCTGGGCCATCGACTCGACAACGACGATCGGACCGAACGCAAGATCATGCGCGACGAGCTGGCGAAGATCAACCACATTCGATTGGATCGCCTGCTCGGGCCCGAGGGCGGCTGGCCGCAGTACTGACCTGTTCGCCGAGTACGGACGGGCCGCCGACCCGGGATCAGCCGAATAGACCGACGACGCGACCGATCAGTCCACCGGCGATCAGGATCGCCAGCAACGCCACCACACCGATGATGAGGATCGGCATGACACGGCTGCGCTGCGGCGGTTCGTGATTGGGGCCGCCGACTCCCGTTTCGGCGGGCGGGGTGTCTCCTGGCGTGACACTGCCACCGGCTTCGAGTCCTGCGGTGACGTCGGGATCGGGATTCTGAGCATTCATCTGTCCCGGTTACCCGGTGCCGTGTCCCTCAATCGAGATGTGCCCTAGCTATCGCTCCCGCGAACAGTTCGGAGACCGCGTCGGCGATGACTCCCTCGTCGATTTCCTCCGGATCCACCGAATGTTCGACGGCCAATCCGGAGATCAAGGCCGCCAGTGACGTCGCGAGGCGTCGGGCATCGAATTTCTCGCCGACTCCCCAGTCGTCCGCTCGCTCGGCGATGAGGCGTTCGAGCTCGCGCCGGAGTGCTCGACGGTCGGTGCGATAGCGCTCCGCGACGGCCGGGTCGCGTCCGGCGAGAATCCCGAATTCGACGGTCAGCAGCGGCCAGCGGGGTTCGGCGACCACCCACGACGCGATCTCTCCGCCGCCCGCTCCGGCGGCCGCGCCGGGGTCCAGATCGGAAATGTGAGCCAGTACGCGGGCCGCGAGGTCGAGGGACCGCCTGGCCAGCAGCTCGGCGAACAGCGCTTGCTTGGACTCGAAATTGGAGTAGACGGCTCCCTTGGTGAAGCCGGCGCGGTCTGCGATGTCGGTGAGTTTGGCTGCGGCATAGCCATTTTCGGTGAACTCGTCCGCTGCGGCGGCGAGCAGTCGATCTCGAACGTCGGCACGCTGCGGTCGTCGCTGCGACTGTGTCGACCCCCACTTTTCTTGCTCGTCGGCATTCACGATACCTAGAGTATTGAATACCTCGGGTATCGACAAGATTCAGGAGTCACCCATGCGCAAGATGTCACTGCTCGCCGCCGCGGTGCTGATACTTCAGCTCGGCTTCATCCTCAGCTACGTCTCGGCGTTTCATCAGCCGACTCCGCATGCGATCCCCATCGCGGTGGTGACCGAAGCCGGTCTCCCCGAGGGGCTGGACCAGCAGACGACCGATCGCCTGAACGCCATCGACGGCGCCCCGCTCGAGGCACGCACCGCGGCCGATACCGCCGAGGTCCGTTTACTGCTCCGCGACAGGGAAGTCATCGGGGCCTATGTCGTCGGCGCGAACGGGACGGACACGCTCATCACCGCCAGCGCAGCAGGCAGCTCCGAAGCCACCGCGCTGCAATCGATCTTCACCGAGGTCGACGCCGCCCAGGGCCGCCAGTTCGTGGTGCGCGACGAGATCCCGGTCGGTGTGCACGACAACCGAGGGTTGTCCGGTTTCTATCTCTCGGTCGGGTGGGTCGTCGGCGGCTACCTTCTGGCTGCCGCATTCGGACTGTTGATCGGGGCACCGACCTCGCGCCGCGAAACCTGGATGCACGTCGGCATTCTCGCGGTGTACTCCCTCGCTTCCGGCACTCTCGGCGCATTCCTCACCACCCATGTACTGGAAACCTTTGCCGGCCATTGGTTTCCACTGACCCTGCTGGGCACCGGGGTCGTCTTCGCCACCGGACTGTTCACCATGGGCCTGCGCGCCCTGATCGGTGTCGCGGCGGTGCCCGCCGCCATCGCGCTGTTCGTCATTCTCGGAAACCCCAGTGCAGGAGGCGCTTTCGGGTCCGATGTACTGCCGTCGCTCTACGCCTCGATCGGTCGGTGGATCACCCCTGGCATCGGCACCGAGGGCGTACGCAGCATCGTGTACTTCTCCGGCACCGGACTGGGGCAACCCGCACTCGGCCTGACGCTCTACATCGTGATCGGCGCGCTACTGATGGTCGCGGCAGCTCTGCGGCGTCGGTCTGCACACAACCCGATGAGCTCACGCGAGACCAGTAAAGTGTGATCCCATGACCTCCACCTTCCCGCTGCCTCTGCCCGATCTCGCTGTCCGCACTCTCGGAGGCGCAGTCGTGTGGGCGAACGACGAGACGTTCGCGGAGAAGGAGAATCTCGTCAGTCCCGGCAAGGCCGACTACTCGACCGCGACGTTCGGGCACAAGGGTCAGATCTACGACGGGTGGGAGACGCGTCGGCGACGCGAGGCAGGCTACGACGAGGCCATCGTGCGTCTCGGCGCACCGGGCGTCGTCTCGGCAATCGTCGTCGACACCTCGTGGTTCACCGGAAACTACCCGCCGGAGATTTCGGTCGAGGCCGCCGAGGTGCAGGGCTTCCCGTCCCCGGACGAGCTGCGCACGCAGACCGAGTGGACCACCATCGTCGCGCGCAGCCCGGTCGACGGCGACAGTGAGAACAGGTTCGCCGTCGCCTCCGACGCGCGGTGGACGCACGTGAAACTGTCGATCTACCCGGACGGCGGAGTGGCGCGGTTGCGGGTACTGGGCCGCGGCAAGCCCGATCCCGAGTTCCTCGCGGCCGGGCCGGTCGACCTGGCAGCGCTCGAGAACGGTGCCTACGTCTCGGCGTGCTCCAACATGTTCTACAGCTCCCCCAACAATCTGCTGTTCCCCGGCCCGCCGCGGTCGATGGGTGAGGGTTGGGAGACCTCGCGTCGACGCAACGACGCGAACGACTGGGTTCAGGTACAGCTGGCAGGCAGCGGGCTCGTTCGCCTCGCCGAGCTCGACACCACCTGCTTCCTCGGCAACGCCCCGGGCGCGGCGTCACTGCGCGGACGGCTCGGTGAGGGCGAGTGGATCGAGCTGTTGCCGCGAACGACGTTGCAGCCCGACACCCGTCATCGCTTCGTACTCGACCACGAGACCCCGGTCTCGGAGGTTCGGATGGACATCTTCCCGGACGGCGGCATGGCGCGACTGAGACTGTTCGGTGATCTGGACACGGGAGTGGAGCCTGCAGGAACGACCCAGGGATAGAGCGGCGTAAACGGTCGCGGGGCAATAGGGTTGGTTCATGTCCCGGCTACTTCATCCGAATGCAGCCCATGTTGCCGACACGCTGATTTCACGTGGTCATCACGGGGTGGTGGTCAGTAGTCCGGAGGGCACGCACACTGCCGCCGATGCTGCTGCCGCCCTCGGTGTCGACGTGGGCGCGATCGTGAAGTCGATGGTGTTTCTGCTGGGCGACGAGCCGGTGCTGCTGCTCGTCTCCGGTGCCCACAACGTTCATCTCGAGCACACCGGTGAGCGTCTCGGCGGCGTGTTGACGCGTGCGCCTCTGGACACGGCCAAGCATGCCACCGGCCAGCCGATCGGTGGGATCGCCCCGGTCGGCCACCCCACCAACCTCGATACGTTCGTCGACCAGGATCTGGCCGGCTACTCGGAGGTGTGGGCGGCCGCCGGTCACACCAACACGATCTTTCGGTCCACGTTCACCGAGTTGGTGCGCATCACTGCGGGTCTGGCGATCGACGTCACCTGACCGCCGCGCACGTCCCGAGGACGCGAATCCTCAGGACGCGAGAGTCGGGGCGATCGGTGCGCCGAGGACCGCGTCGACGACGTCGATGTCGAGTCGAGTCCCGCGGGATTCCAGCAGCGGCAGTACGCCGTTGTTGATGAGAACCGACTGGCGAGCGACGTCGCCGAGCGCTGTCAATGTCACGCCGTCGGCCACGTCGGCCGCGGTGACGTCGGAGATCAAACTGGCCAGTCCCGCCGGTGTTCCGACGTAGCGGATCGACGACGGGCTGCTCGGCGCATCCAGTGCGGCAAATTCCCGACGGGCCGTCCGGGCATCGGCCGCGATGTGGATCTCCAGGTCGAGAAACACTGCCGTGCTGTCGGCAGATTCGCCGCGGTCCACTGCCTCGGCGCGGAGCCGCGCGCGTTGCTGCTGGGATTCCCGCAGGTCGGAGGCCTGGATTCGGACCACATCCGTTTCGGGAGCGGCGGTCAGTTCGGTCCAGCCCGCAGTGAATTCGACGGCGACGCGGGTGAAGTTGTGCGACATGAGTGGTGGTCCTGATTCTTCAGACGGTGGCATTCGGTCGGAGCGGAGCCGAACTCGAACACGACCCGGACGCAGTGCGGCACAGATCCACGTATCTGTTGCACCAGTGACGGTTGCCCGTCCACACGACACTCACGGTCATGACGCCATGCTAACGGCCTGCGGGGCTGCACGGGGATCCAACCCCGGCGGCCCCATCGGCCAGCTCGGGGAAGGGCCGCGGGTCGGGTACGGGGTTCCACCAGCCTGCGTCCTCCGCGTAGTGCCAGTTCGGTCCCGACTCGACCAGGGCGGCGAGGGCGTCGACGAGTCGGTCCACATCGGCCGACGAGCTGCCGAGGCCGATACTGGCTCGAACCGCTCCGGCCGCGTGCCCCAGCCTGCTCAGCAGGGGGTGTGCGCAGAACTTGCCATCGCGCACGCCGATTCCGTGTTCGGCGGACAGGTACGCAGCCACCTCACCGGGATCGCGCCCGGCAACGGTGAAGGTGACGATGCCGACACTGTCGGGCGCATCGGCCCAGACCTGGAGCTGCTCGACGCCGTCCAGCGCTGCCAGGCCGCCCCGCAATCGCGAGGACAGCTCGTGCTCGTGCGCCTGGAGCTCGGCATCGTCGAATCCGGCGATGGCCTCGCAGGCCGCGGCCAATGCGGCAACCCCGAGCACGTTGGGGGTGCCCGCCTCGTGCCGCTGCGGCGCCGGGGCCCAGTCGGTGTGGTCGATGCCGACGCTGCGCACCGCGCCGCCGCCGGCCAGGTGCGGTTCACCGGCGTCGAGCCAATCACGTGCGCCCACAAGCACTCCCGCGCCGAACGGGGCGTAGAGCTTGTGGCCGGAGAAGGCGAGGTAGTCCACCCCGAGTGCGGCGATGTCGACCCGCCGATGCGGAACCAGCTGGGCACCGTCCACCGCGATGCGTGCGCCGTGCCGATGCGCCAGTGCCGCGAGTTCCGCGATCGGCAGAACTTCTCCGGTGACGTTCGATGCGCCCGTGATCGCAAGCAGAGCAGCAGGTTTCGCGGCGAGTTCGGCGTCGAGGCGGGCGATGGTCTCGGCCAGGGTCGACGCAGCCACCACCACTCGTCGGTCACGCCACGGCAGCAGGTTCGCGTGGTGTTCGATGTCGAGCACCACGGTCTCACCCGGCACACATGCGGCCAGCAGGTTCAGCGAGTCGGTGGTGTTCCGAGTGAACACCACCACCGAATCCGACTGCGCACCAATGAAATCGGCGACCGTCACCCGCGCCTTCTCGTACGCTGCCGTGCAGACCCGTGAGGCGTACCCGGCACCGCGATGAACACTGGAGTAGAACGGCAGCAGTTCCGCGATCCGATCGGTCACCGCCGCCAAAGCCGGTGCGCTGGCAGCGTAGTCGAAATTGGCGTAGGTGCAGGTGCCGCCCTGCACCAGAGGTACCTGCAGATCCGTGCCCGAAACAGGGGCAAAAGGAGCACAGGGGCGGGAAAGTACAGATGTCATGACAGATCAAGCCCTCACGTTCGAGGGACCCGCAACCGAAGGATGTGGTGAACGAGTCCGCGCTTGCCGCGCCGGTTTTCCGACATCAGCCTGGTCGTCACCCGGAGCACCCCACCGCGGAGGAGGGTTGCCGACCAGCGAGCCGGGGCTTGACGCTGGTACTCGTGACCGTGGAGAAGACACTGGCAAAACCACTGCGGTTTTGTCAAGCCGGAACTCACGCGTGGGCAGCAGTAGGATTCCCGCGGTGGGAAGGAGCGCTCGTTCACCTGCTGGCAAACAGAACGTGAGATAACCAACGGCGCTGCTCTCTCAGCAGAACAGAGTCCCAGCACCACAGAGTCACTTGCCAACGAACGAGAAGGACGCCCGGTTGTCTGTGCATCAAGAGAACGATCTGCCGGGTTCGAGCGCGGACACCGCGCCTGCACCGGCGGCGTTTCTTCGCTCGTCGCTCGCCCCTCCTGCCCGGACTCTCATCGACGTTCTCCGTGATACCGCTCATCGTTTTCCCGACGCCCCCGCCATCGACGACGGTGCCGTCTCGGTCAGTTACGCCGAGTTGTTGGACGACATCGCCGAGGGCGCCCAGTGGCTCGCCGATGCCGGTGTCAGGCGCGGTGATCGCGTCGGCATCCGCATGCCGTCGGGTTCCTTCTCCCTTTATGTCGCGATCCTGTCCATCCTCGCGGTCGGTGCCGCGTACGTGCCGGTGGACGCGGACGATCCCGAGGAGCGGGCCGAGTTGGTCTTCGGTGAGGCGAAGGTGACGGCCATCGTCACTGCGGGCGGCATCGCCGCCGGTACTGCTCCCAAGCAAGACGGCCTTCCCGAGACCGACCCACTGCCGCCGACTCCCGAGGACGACGCGTGGGTCATCTTCACCTCCGGTTCGACGGGCACGCCCAAGGGTGTCGCGGTCAGTCATCGCAATGCGGCGGCGTTCGTCGACGCCGAGGCCCGCATGTTTTTGCAGAAGGATCCACTCGGCCCGGGTGATCGGGTGCTGGCCGGTCTGTCGGTGGCGTTCGACGCGTCGTGCGAGGAGATGTGGCTGGCGTGGCGGCACGGTGCGTGTCTGGTTCCGGCACCCAGGTCGTTGGTGCGGTCCGGTTTCGATCTGGGCCCGTGGCTCGTCTCCCGCGACATCAGTGTCGTCTCGACGGTGCCCACCCTCGCGTCGCTCTGGCCCGCGGTGGCTCTGGAAGCGGTGCGGTTGCTCATCTTCGGCGGCGAGGCGTGCCCGCCGGAACTGGCCGAGCGGCTCGCCGTCGAAGGCCGTGAGGTCTGGAACACGTACGGCCCCACCGAGGCGACGGTCGTCGCGTGCGCGGCGATCATGGACGGGAAGGGGCCCGTCCGCATCGGATTGCCGTTGGACGGCTGGGACCTGGCCGTGGTCGACGCTTCGGGCACCCCGGTGCAGGTCGGCGAAGTCGGTGAGTTGGTCATCGGCGGCGTCGGACTCGCTCGGTATCTCGATCCGGCCAAGGACGCCGAGAAGTACGCGCCCATGCCCTCTCTGGGATGGGACCGGGCGTACCGCAGCGGCGATCTGGTCAAGCTCGAGCTCGAAGGGCTCTTGTTCCAGGGCCGCGCGGACGATCAGGTCAAGCTCGGCGGTCGACGCATCGAGCTCGGCGAGATAGACAATGCGCTGCAAGCACTTCCGGGCGTCGGCGGCGCGGCGGCCGCCATCCGCAAGACCGCTGCCGGAAACTCGGTGCTCGTCGGGTATCTCGCCAGCACCAATCCCGATTTCGATCTCGAAGCCGCACGCGAATTACTGGCCGAGCAGTTGCCCGCGGCATTGGTGCCCAGGCTTGCGCTGGTGGACGAGATGCCGACGCGCACCTCGGGCAAGGTCGACCGCAACGCGCTGCCGTGGCCCCTGCCCGGTATGGCGGGCGCGTCTGCGCTCGGCGGTACGGCGGGGTGGGTGGCCGAATTGTGGACCAACATCCTCGGCGCGCAGGTTTCCGACGAGAACGCCGACTTCTTCGCCAACGGCGGCGGTTCGCTGTCGGCCGCTCAGTTGGTGACGGCGTTGCGCGAACGGTTCCCCGAGATCACCGTCGCGCAGCTCTACGACCACCCACGGCTGGGTTCACTGGCGCAGTATCTCGACGATCTGAAGCCTGTCGTCGAGGCCGTTCCTCGTGGCGTGGCCCCGACGTCGCGTACCGCGCAGTGGGCTCAGATCGCGGCAACGGTTCCGTTGACCACCCTGACCGGATTGCAGTGGGTCACCTGGCTCGGACTGCTGTTCAACGTCATGTCCTGGTTCGGCGACGTGCCCTGGGCCCCGACGCTGTCGTGGTGGTGGGTGCTCGTGGCGTTCGTCCTGTTCATCACTCCGGTCGGCCGGATGGCGATCTCGGTGATCGGATCTCGCATCCTGCTGGCCGGGCTGAAACCCGGCGCGTATCGACGCGGCGGGAGCATGCACATCAGGCTGTGGGCAGCAACGAGATTGACCGATGCCAGTGGTGCGTCGAACCTTTCGGGTGCACCGTGGATGGTCTACTACGCGCGCGCTCTGGGTGCCAAGATCGGCAAGGGTGTCGACCTGCACACGATGCCGCCGGTCACCGGCATGCTCGAGCTGGGCGACGGCTGTTCCATCGAGCCCGAGGTGGATTTGTCCGGGCATTGGATCGACGGAGATCTCGTCTACATCGGCGGCGTCGAGATCGGTGCCGGTGCCACCGTCGGCGCCCGCTCGACGCTCTTGCCCGGCACCAAGGTCGGCAAGAACGCTGTCGTCACGGCAGGCTCCGCCGTCGTCGGACGGGTGAAGGCCGGTCAGATGTGGTCCGGTTCGCCGGCTCAGAAGGTCGGCAAGGCCGATCATCCGTGGCCCGCAGAAACGCCACCGCGCGCGACCAAATGGGTGTTCGCGTACGGCGTCGCGTCGCTGTTCCTGTCCGGCATGGCATTGTTCTCGATCGGCGTCAGCCTGGTGCTGATGGGCTGGTGGATTCACACCGCGGACTCCGTGTTCGACGCCTTCGAACGTGGTCTGGTGATGTTGCCCGTCGCGACGATGGTGTCGTTGGCGGTGTTCGCGGTGATCACCGTAGTCGCGGTGCGATTGCTCAGCATCGGTCTCGTAGGCGGCTACCACCCCGTGCGCAGCCGTATCGGCTGGCAGGTCTGGGCCACCGAACGGTTGATGGACTCCGCGCGCACCTTCCTGTTCCCGCTCTACGCGTCACTGTTGACGCCGCATTGGCTGCGGCTTCTCGGCGCGAAGATCGGCAAGGACGTCGAAGCGTCGACGGTGCTGATGATTCCCAAGTTCACCACCGTCGCCGACGGCGCGTTCCTCGCCGACGACACGATGGTCGCCAGCTACGAACTCGGCGGCGGCTGGATGCATCTGGGCGACGCCAAGGTCGGCAAGCGGGCGTTCCTCGGCAACTCCGGCATGACCGGACCCGGGCGAACCGTCCCCAAGAACGGCCTCGTCGCGGTGCTGTCCGCGACTCCGGACAAGGCGAAGTCCGGCTCGTCGTGGCTCGGCAGTCCGCCGGTGCGGCTGCGTCGGGCCGCCGGTAGTGCGGATTCGTCGCGCACGTTCGATCCGCCCCGCAAGCTCAAGGTCGCCCGGTCGTTCGTCGAGACGTGCCGGTTGATTCCCGTCGTCGTGACGTTCGGCATCGGACTCGGAGTGCTGTTCACGCTCACCGCCATCGCCGACGCCGTCGGGTACTGGTTGGCTGCGTTGCTCAGTGGCGTCGTCCTGCTGGTCGCCGGTTTCGTGGCTGCTGCGGTATCGGCGTTGGCGAAGTGGTTGTGGGTGGGCCGGATCGGCAAGACCGATCATCCGCTGTGGAGTTCGTTCGTGTGGCGCAACGAGGTGGCAGACACGTTCGTCGAGACCGTTGCCGCACCCTGGTTCGCGCGCGCCGCCGAGGGCACCGCGGTACTGAACATGTGGTTGCGGTGGCTCGGTGCGGATATCGGCCGCGGCGTCTGGTGTGAGACGTACTGGCTTCCCGAGGCCGATCTGGTGACGTTGGCCGACGGTGCGACGGTCAACCGAGGGTGCGTTGTGCAGACGCACCTGTTCCATGATCGGATCATGTCCATGGACACGGTCGATCTCGGCAGAGGCGCAACACTGGGACCACACTGTGTCGCGCTGCCTGCATCGGGTATAGGTGATGGTGCGACGGTGGGGCCTGCCTCTCTGGTGATGCGCGGCGATACGGTTCCCGCGCACACTCGTTGGCAGGGCAATCCGATCGCGCCGTGGGCCAAGGGTGATCCCTTTCCGCGTATTCGCGACGACCGAAACGAGGGGTGATCTACCGTGCCGGACAGGCTCGTGGCACCGGTGTTCGACGTCGACTCCAGTGACAATCCGATCGATACGTATCTCCCCCAGAACGGCAACCGCGGCTATCGCGTCTCGCGCTACGAACTCGACCTCGAGTACAAGGTCGAGAGCAACCGGCTGGCGGGTAAGGCGAAGATCACCGCGGTCACCACTGCGACGGTGTCGAAGTTTGCGCTCGATCTCGGCCCGGCGATGAACGTGTCGAAGGTGTCGGTCAACGGATCGCGTTCGGTGAAGTTCAGCCACCAGCGCGGCAAGCTGAAGATCACGCCCGCCAAGCCCATCGCGTCGGGTGCGGCACTGGTGGTGACGGTCGCGTACGGCGGAACCCCGAAGCCCATCAACGGTTTGTGGGGTGAGGTCGGCTGGGAGGAGCTCACCGAGGGCTCGCTCGTCGCCAGCCAACCCAACGGCGCTGCGTCGTGGTTTCCGTGCGACGACCATCCGGTGTCCAAGGCCAGCTACGGCATCACCATCACCACCGATTCCCCGTACTACGCGGTGGCCAACGGAACGTTGGTGCGCAAGCAGACTCGCGCCAGCCGCACCACGTGGGTGTACGAGCAGCCCGAGCCGATGGCCAGCTACCTCGCAACCATCCAGATCGGTCCGTACGAGCATCGCATCGTCAGCCCGGGGCCGGTGCCGATGAAGGCGATCACTCCGCCGCGCCTGCGAGCGCAGTTCGATCACGACTTCGGTCGTCAACCGCGGATGATGGACACATTCGTACGGCTCTACGGCCCTTACCCTTTCGCGTCGTACACCGTGGTGGTGACCGACGACGACCTCGAGATTCCGATCGAGGCGCAGGGGTTGTCGATCTTCGGTGCCAACCACTGTTCCGGCTCCCGGTACTACGAGCGTCTGGTGGCGCACGAGCTGGCGCACCAGTGGTTCGGCAATTCCCTCACCCTCGGCAAGTGGGCCGACATCTGGCTGCACGAGGGATTCGCGTGCTACTCGGAGTGGATCTGGGCCGAGAACTCCGGCGGCGCAACGGCTCACGACAAGGCCAAGCGCGCGCACACCATTCAGCGTGGTCTGGCGATGGACCTGCAACTCACCGACCCGGGGCCCGAGCGCATCTTCGACGACCGCGTCTACAAACGCGGCGCACTGGCACTGCATGCAGTGCGACGCACCATCGGCGACGAGCGATTCTTCGGACTGATCCAGGAATGGACCTCCAAGTACCGCTACTCGACGGTCGCAACGGCGGACTTCACCGACCTCGCCAGCCGCTTCGGTTGCCCCCGAAGTCTGTGGGACGCCTGGCTGGTGGACAAGCACCTTCCGTCGTTGCCGTAGCTCCCGCGGGCAATCGGCTCCCCAGTTTCGGATATCAGCCTGCAATCGGAGGCCTGAATCCAAGTCTGGGGAGCCGATCCGCCGATCAGACCCGCCGACGCCGTTTCTGCGCGTAGCCGATGGTCAAGAAGCCCGCCGACATCAACGCGAAAAGATTGATCGGCGACGCGATCGCACGGCCGACACTCGCATCGAGTGCCACGACCTGAAACAGCACCCAACACACGATGACGCCCAGCACGGCGAAAATCGGCCATGGTCCGGAGTAGTTGTACTTCATGCTCGCTCCCGTCGGACGAGGGATGTGCCCGCTCCACGGTACCCACCGCATCGGCTGTGTCAGCGAACTCCGATTGACAACACCAAGCCGGCCACGGCGTAGCCGTACAGCGCTACCGTTGCCAGTGCTTGTCGCCAGAAGCCCGGCGGGAACGACGCCGCCCAGCGTCCCCTGCCGTCCAGTTGCAGATCGCAGGGGAAGTCGCTGATGGCCATGGCCGATCCAGGATTCTTCGAGTGCGCGAGCACCACGCCGGTGGTGAACGGCAGTCCCCGAACGAACAGATGGCCGCGCGCTTCCCCGGCCCGGTACCGCACCGTTGATTCGGTGACAACCCCTGTGTACCAACGTCGTTGGACGTTCCAGCCGGTGGCGTGCGCGAGGCGAAGATTGCGGTCACCACGCGGTGCCGTGTCCACGGTCTCGACGTCGGCGATCAGTCCCCAGCGCAGCATCGACGCCCACCAGGCAATCCGTCGGCTGCGAAATACCACTGCACCCAGCAGCACGATCGCGAAGACGTAGGGCACCATCGTCGGAAATCTCGACCAGCATGCGGCCGGCACGATCACCGCGACGAGGAACCAGTACGCCTCACGCCGGTTCCATACTGTGGCACCCGCGATCGCCACCGTCGGAGGCACCCGATGCGGCGGGACCGTGCGCGAGGACTGCAGCATGATGCCGCTGATCCTAAAGCCGAACCGCCCCTACGCGCTCGGCAAGTGCGCAGACGTTTTCGATCGCACCACCAGGCCACACAGTGCCGCCATCACCGCGCCGAAGCCGAAGATGATCGGATACGTGACCACGCCGGGCCATGTCTCGGTCAATGCCGACAGCAGGGCGGGCACCGCGAAGCCCAGGTAGGTCAGCGAATAGAACACCGCGGTGAGGCCGGCGAGATCATCGGGGCCCGCAATGCGTTGCACCTCTTGCAAACCCGAGACCAGTGCCATGCCGTACCCGCACCCCAGCACTGCCGCCGCGATCAGGGCCGCGGCGATGGTCAGCACCGACGCCGCCCACGCCGCGACAGCCATGCCGACAACAAGCAGTGTCAGCGCAACCAGAGCGCCTCGCGCACTGGCGGGAGTGTCGATTCGACGCCCGACGGCCTGGATCGCGAAGCCGGAACCGAGCGCGATCACCGCCATCGCGGCAGACAGAGCGACGGGATAGCCGCCCCCGGGCTCGTCGGCCAGCGCGTCGGCCATCAGTGACGGCAGCACCGCGTACGCGACGCTCGCGGCACCGAACACCCACGGGGCCAACGGCAGCACGACGAACAGGAACCGTCGATGGGAGGCGGACGGAATCCTCAGGTCGTCGAGCAGCTTCTTGTTCTTCGATGCCGCTGTGGCAGTGCGAGTTTCGGGAACCGACAGCATGCCGACACCGGCGACGATGCAGATCAGCACGTGCACGCTGTAGGCGAGGTGCGTCGGCCACGGCGCCCACTGCGCGAGCACACCGGCAACTCCGGCACCGAGGGCGAAGCCCGCGGTCAGCGACATCGCCGCACGGCGCGCTCCGGCACCGGGTTTGGCGGTGGCGTCGCGGCTCGAGAGTTCCTTGACCCAGCTGCCGCCCACGGCCATACCGATTCCGAGCGCGATACCGCTGAGCACGCGACCACCGAAGAGCAGGTACACATTGTCCGGTCCGAGTGCGATCAGGATGGACCCGGCCGCGGCAATTGCTGTAGCGGGCAACATGATCGGGCGTCGACCGAGTCGGTCGGACAGCGGTCCGCAGATCAGCATCGCCGGAATGATGCCCAGAACGTAGGCGAACAGGAACGTATCGACCACCACGGCCGAGAACCCGTGGTCGAGCCGATACATCACCAACAGTGGCGTGAACTCGTTGCCGCCCCACGCCACAGCGAACATGCCCGACGCCACCAGTAGCCAACGTCGCGCAGTCGTCTCGATGTCCCGATCGTTCGTGATCGTCTCGCTCATCGTGCTCCCCCTCTGTCCGGTCGTAGGCCGTGCACCCCGAGCATGTGTTGTTCGACGGCGCGCTCGAATCCGTCTGCGTCGCCGGCCTCGATCAGGTCGGCCAGCCGGCGATGGTCGTCGACGATGCGGGAGATCTGGCCTGGGTCACGCGTCACCGAGGCTGCGGTCATTCGGCGTTGACGCTCACGAAGTCCGTCGTAGAACGCGTCGAGCAACGGGTTGCCGCCGGCATGGACGACGGTGCGATGGAAGTCGGCGTCGACGGCGCTGAACTGCGCGGCGGTACCGTCCACGGCCAGCTGCTCTTGTAGCTGCAGGTTCTCCCGCAGCGCGGACACCACGGATTCGCGGGCTGACGCGTCGTCGATGAATGCTCGGACGCTGCCTGCCTCGACGAGTCGACGCGCGTCGACGACGCTCTCGGCCTCACCCACCGCGATCGGCACCACCAGTGCCCCACGCTTGGGGTAGAGCCGCATCCACCCCTCGACCTGCAGACGCAGAAACGCCTCACGTACGGGTGTGCGACTGATCTCGAGCCGGGTGGCGATCTCACCCTCACTGACGAGCTCACCGCCGGGAAGTTCTCCCGAGACGATGAGCTCTTTGACCGTCGCATACGCCGTATCGGCGGCTGATCTCGTCTCGGACACAACATAGATACTAGATGCACCTCAACTGTGCACCAATTCGGGAGCCAAAAAAGTCCACTCAACGTGACATTGACTGCCGAAAAGGCCACCGAACGTCACATTGACTCCCCAGGGGCAGGGCGGTCAGGGCACCCAGTGTCTCGCGGCGATGTCGTCGATCAGCGGATCTCCGTCCTGCGCAGCATCGAGTGCTTCGAGGTCGTCGCGCAGTGCGTTCAGTCGCGGGTCGTCGCCCTCCGCTTGTTCGGCGGCCGTTCCTCCGTCGTCGGCGAGTTGGGCGAGCAGTTTCGCGCGCACGCGATCCTTCAGCGAGTCGCTCATTCGTCGTCACCCTTCTTGAAGACGCGGCGGGCCGTGGGGATGAGCGCGATGAGCACGCCCAGCAGCACGATGATCGAGAAGATTTCCAGCAGCATGTTTAACTCCTAGTGATGTCAGGTCGGGGCGATCGCGGTGCCCCACGGGGTGTTGCGCACCACGGTGAACACGGTGAGGACGGCGATCAGGACGATCACCGTCGGGCGGTTGAATCGCGGGAGTTCGAGCGGGTGTCCAGTCCAGCGAGCGCGCAGCCACAGCGCCCACACTGCGAGCGCGCCGACGGCAACCACAACCGCAACGACATTGCTCGACGCGGCCGCCGCGATGTCTCCGCGGGTGAGGTCACCGAGAGCCCGGGTCGTGCCGCATCCGGGGCACCACAATCCGGTCAGCGCGTGGAACGGGCAGGGAAGGTACGTCGAAGTGCGAGGGTCACGAACGTGCAGCAGCGCTGCCCCACCGACAGCCGCAGCGGCCACACCGAGGGGTGCGGCGATGCTGCGCGATCGAGTGGGTGCCGTCATGACTACCAGTCCATCACGGTTCCAGCGTGCATCAAGGTTCAACGACGATCGTCGCCGTCATGTCCGGATGCGGGGTGCAGTGGTAGGTGAAGGTGCCTGCGGTGTCGAAGGTGTGCGTGAACTGACCGGTCTCCATCAATTGACTCCGGAACGAGTTGTCGTCGGCGACCACGTTGTGGGCCATGCCGCGGTCGGCGAATACCCAGGTGACGGTGTCCCCCACGGAGATCGTCAGCGACTTCGGCGAGTACATCCGATCGGCGACGGTCACCTGGTTCTCGGCAACGGGTTCGGCGGGTGCGGCCGGGGTGGTTGCGGTGGAGCAGGCAGTCAACATGATCATCGATGCCGCGAGCAGTCCGAGAGCCTTCATACCTCCGACGGTACCGAAGGTCTTCACCCCCTCCGGCCGAGGATGTACTGGGCCGTCAGTGCAATCGATCGCTCCGAATCCTGGGACAGTTCCTGCAGCGCCGCGAGCGCTGCCGAGCCCGGAATGCTCGCCAACGCCTGCGTCACTCGCTGTCGCACCACGGCGTCGTCGATGCCGTCCATCAACGCCGCCACTATGGAGTCAGCGGATCCCAGCATGCCCAGGGCATCCGCGGCATCCACATCGTTCGTTCCGGCGTGCACCATCGGGATCAGCGTCGGAATGGCGTCGGCGACGCCTCGCGCTGCCAGTTCCAGTGCAGCGACCCGCCGGACCTGCTCGTCGTCGTGGACCAGCGACTCGGTCAGCAGTTCGGTGGAAGCGGGGTGAGATATCTCGACGACGGTATCCACGGCGCGGCGTCGTACCTCGGGGTTCGGTGAGTTCAGGCCCTCCTGCAGCGGCCCGATCGCGTCCCCACCCGACTGAGCGAGAGCCCACCGCAGTGCGCCGGCCACGTTGGTTGCGGGCTCACGCAGCACCGCCTCGGCCAAGGCGTCCGCCGGAATGGGTCGATCTCCGGCAGACGACAGCGCCGCCGTCTGCCGCTTCCCTGCACTGACAGACCCGAGATCACTCAGCAGCGCCACAGTGTCGAGTACGTCCTCCCAGTCCGCCGGCCGCAGGTCGCCGATGCGACGCAACCGCGTGAGCAACTCGGTATCCCGAGCGATGCGTTCCTCCGTTCGGGCGGCGAGCTCGTCGACGAGTCCCGAGGCCGCGAAGTTCGGGTCGTCGAGCGCTCGCCCGACGTCGTGCAGGGACAACCCGAGCGAACGCAGAGACTCGACGTGGAAGAGGCGTCGAACATCATCCGGGGAGTACTCGCGGTAGCCGGTGCCGCTACGCGACGTCGGGCGCACGAGTCCGAGCCTGTCGTAGTGCCGGAGCATGCGCGCACTGACGCCCGACCGCCGCGCCACCTCACCGATCAACATCGTTCTATCTCACCCCGCCGAGTCGACCACGCCAAGGGCATCGACACGTTTGGCCTCGAACACTGCGAATCCGGTATCCGGGTCTCGGAGCAGCGCCTCGGTTGCCAGCGCATGGGCGCGAACGGCTGGATCCGTGCTCGACGCGGCCTCGCGCAGCATCTCCTCGATCACCGATCCGAGCGCAACGAGCGCGCGGCTGAGGCTCCGCTGGACGTCGTGCCCACCTCGGCCGAGCTGGGTGGACAGCATTGTCGCCAATGCTGATTCACTTCCTGCCGGCACCAGAACGACTGCGGCTCGCCATGCGCTTCGGGCCACTTCGTCGTCCGGATCAACAAGCACGGAAGAGGTGATCGCCTCCCACGCCGACGGGTTCTGGACCTTGGACAACGTATGCAACGCCTGGCTGCGTGCCTGCGCGCCGCCCCATCTCACCTCCTCCATCAACCGCGGAACCGTCGCCGACGCAGGAAGTCGAATCAGCGCCCACGTCAACATCTCTCGCACCTGAAAATCCGGTTCGACGGCACACCGCTGCAGCAACGCGTCGAGAAACTGTAGGTCCGGCGTGGTGCCGATATCGAGCGCTGCTCGAAGCCGAACCGAAGAAGCGTGGTGCCGAAGTAGTTCGTTCATGGCCGTCAGCCAAGACCTTGTCACGATGTGAAGGTCAACCCCGAGTCAACACATCGGCGAGTGTTCGGTTCATCGTGTTCAGTGCGCGCACCGCACCCCGCAGCGGACCGGGCGCGTTGGTGGAGGTGAGCAACACATCCAATACCGTTGTCTCGGTGATCTTCTCCGGCGGCTCGACGTGATTTCCGGCAACGGCTGCCTCGACGTGACGCACAGTGTCGCGCACCAGAGCCGCAGCGTCGCGTAGCGCCTGGGCAGTCTCGGCCGTCGGAGCCGTCTCCGCCTCGGCGCGGGAGGCGAGCACGCCCGCGCGGGCCAGAGCGTGCGCCGATCGGCCGCTGACTGCCAGCACTCGTAGCAGTCGTTTCGCGCCTCGCCTGCTGCGGGTCGTCGGCCCGAGCACCAGCGGCTTTCCGGCCGACACGACGTCCTTCAACGCATTGTCGAGCGTGCGCGTCGACGCCACCAGGTCGGTCTCCTCGCCCGGAGCGATGACCGATTCCACGCTGGATTCGATCAACGTATCCAGCTGTTCGAGGTACGTATCGACCCTGTCCACCAATGTCTTTCGAGTACTTGTCGAGAAGATGAAGTAAGCGGAGACCATACCGACCACGCCGCCGACCGCGGTCTCGACGATCCGAAGCTCGAGCACTTCGATGCTGAACGTTCCCAGTAGCCCGTAGAGCATCGCGAGCAGAATGGTGACGAAGAACGACAGCAGCGCATACGCCACCGTCACCAGATAGAACGCGAAGAAGACACAGACGACGATCAGCACCAACTGCAGGGGTTGATTGTTGCCCACCAGTGCGGCGATCACCACCCCGGCGAGCACACCCGCGATGGTCCCGAGGACGCGTTGGCCAGCGCGCGTGAGGATTTCACCGCGCGTCGACGCCCCCGTGAACACCAGGAACGCCGTCAGTACGGCCCAGTACCAACGGTCGGGTGAGACCAGTTCACCCAGCACGGTCGCCGCACTGGTGGCGACGGCCACCTGGATGGCGGCCTTGGTGCTCGGATTGAGTCCGCTCGGCGTGTCCTTCGTCGCAGGTTCGGGGACGACTCGGGGACCCGCATCAACGGCAACCGCATTGGTGGTGATGTGATGAATAGCGATGTGCGCCTGCACAGCTCGTTGCGCCGAGACCGTGGCAATCCCCGCGGGGGTGGACGGGTCGGCGCGCTCGGCTGCTGTGGACGCCAACCGACGGGCTGCACGCAACTGCTCTGGCGACGGTGTGTTCTGCAGAACCGACCCGAGTGCCGTGGTCGCCTGCCCCAGCGCTGTCGGCCAGGGCTTCGCGGGATCCAGAGCCCACAGTGAGCTGACGAGCTGCTCGGTGGCGATCTGGGCGTCGAACACGCGGAGCGACAGATCTGTGCTTGTGACGCTGAGCAGTTGCCCGGCATCGTGTCGGTCGAGCCAGTCGTCGATCATCAGCGCCGTGTTGCCGAGTCGGTCGAGTCTGCGGCGCACCAGGTTCAGGTCGCGGCTTTCCCCTGCCGACGCCGCCTCGAGCACCGACACCGAGACCGCCCGCATGGCGAACAGCAATCGACGAACCTCCACGATCGGCCGATCGGGGAAGATGACCGCTCGCACGAACAGGGCAATCACCAAGCCGCCGAGTATTGCCGCGATGAGCATCGGCAGCTGCCCCGGCGTCGCGCGCAGGAACAGCGCGAAGAAGTACGAGATGAACGAGACCATGCCCAGCGCCGTGCCGCGCGGGCCGAAACGGCGCACCCACACGGCCGTGAACAGCACCGCGATGAATCCGACGTCGGCCACCTTGCCGAGTTCGGAGAGCAACGCCGCCAACGTCACTGCTGCCGAGGCCGGCAGCGCCATCAGTGCGGTGGTGACCAGCCGACTGTGCTGGTCCTTGTCCTTCACCGCGGCCGATGCCTGCATCGCCACGACGGTTCCGAGCATCGCCACCGTCACCGGCTGCCCGATGGCGCGCGTGATCAGCACCAACGTCACCATCGCCAGCAGTACCGTCAGCGTCGTCGCCGAGGCGCCGCGCAGCCGTACCTGTCCCGGATCCGAGGCGTCGAGGATTCGGGCGAGGCGGTTCATTCCCTCGATTCTGCGCTACGGCTCAGCCCCGTGCCGCCCGGATCGCCGGGGCCGACGAATGCGGCAGCAATCGGCTCATGTCCGATGGCATGACCAGTTCGACGGTCGCGGATTCGTCCAGTCGGTACGGCTGCGTGGAGATGATGCCGGCGAGGTGTTTGCGCAGCCGCGACATCTCGGCCCGCACGGTGATGGCACGTCCGTCGTCGCCGAACAGATCGGCGGCCATCTGCGACGCGGTTCGCCCCTGCCGATGCGTGGCGAGAAGGTACAGAATTTCGGCGTGCCTGGGCGTCGGCTCGTGGGTCCACTCCCCCACCTCGCTGCGCACTTCGATGCGAGGTTTCTGCGAATTGCGCAGGTCGATGCGAATTCTCGTCGATCCGACATCGGCGACGCCGGAATCCATCGTGCTGGTGGGTCGGACGAGCCATCCACCGGGCAGCGGCTCGAAGTCGCACACGCCGAGGGTCGGCAGCCAGAAGCGTCCGGTCGCCAGATCCTCGGGCAACAGAATGCGATTGCGCAGCGCCACCGATTCGACAGCCGCGACCCAACCGTTCGCGTCCACGGCGAGGGCCGGGGACTGCAGGCGCGCGAGCATCGGTGCGGCCACCGAGCGCAGTCGATCGAGGGTGCTCCGATGAAGTTCCCGCAGTTGAGATTCCGCCAACCGTGCGACGGCGTCGACGAGTGCGATGGTGGTGGGGTGGACAGTCTTGGCCGGGCCGCTGACATCGATGGCTCCCAGCACCTGACCGGTCCGAGGGTCCCGAATCGGCGCACCGGCACACGTCCACGAATGATGGCTGCGCACATAGTGTTCGGCCGAGAAGATCTGCACCGCGCGCCGGGAGACCAGCGCGGTGCCGATGGCATTGGTGCCCACCGAGTCCTCGGCCCAGTTGGCGCCTTCCACGAAGCCGAGGTCGTCGGCGCGGTCCAGTACCGCCGTCGATCCGCTGCGCCACAGCACCCGGCCGTGCCGATCGGCGACGACCAGGATATTGTCGCCGTCCTGCACCACCGATTCCAGGCCGCGGGCCAGATCGTCGAGGATGTCGAACAGCCCCGATTCCCGACGGCTCAGCTCGAGATCGGAGACGTCCATCTGCGTCTCGGCGGGGTTACCCAGTTCCGGGTCGATGCCCAGGGTCTGCAACCGACGCCACGAGTCCCCGATGACCTCGCGGGGACGCGCGGGTGACTTGCCGCCGGTCATGGTCGCGTCGTACACGGCAGTGAGAATCTGCGCGTAGCGGCGCGGGTCTTCGCCGGCCGCCAGCGCAGGTTCAGGACCTGTCGACTGCGTCATCACAGTCAATTGTGCTCCAGCTCACAGATCGACATCAACGGGGGTTACCGATAGACCAAACCACCGTCGATCAACGGTGCCTGGCCGGTCATGTAGTCCGAGTCCGGCCCGGCGAGATACGAGACGAACGCCGCGACATCCTCGGGGGTCTGCGCGCGACCGAGGGCGATGCCGCCGACGAATTTGTCGTAGGTCTCGCCTTCCGCTGCGCCCGTCAGCTCGGCGAAACGCTTGTCGATGGTGACCCACATATCGGTGCCCACCACGCCGGGGCAGTACGCGTTGACGGTGATCCCCTCGGCTGCGTATTCCTTCGCTGCGGCCTGGGTCAGTGCACGAACAGCGAATTTCGTTGCGCTGTAGACCCCGAGCATGGCGAACCCGTCGTGGCCGGCGATCGACGACGCGTTGATGATCTTGCCCTTCTGGCCGAGAGACCTGAATTTCGCTGCAGCAGCTTGGATTCCCCACAGCACACCGTCGACGTTGACGGCCCAGATCTTCTTCGTGTCCTCGGGGCGCACATCGTCGAGCGGTGCCACCTGCGCGATGCCCGCGTTGTTGACGATGACGCCGAACCCGCCGAGCGCCTCGTGCGTGTGCTCGACGGCGGCGAACACCTGATCGCGGTCGCTGACGTCGGCCACGAATGTCGTTGCTTTCGAGCCGGTTTCACGTACCTCATCGGCGACGCCGGCGATCTTGTCCTCGACCAGATCCACCAGGGCGATGTCGTGTCCGTCGTTCGCCAACCGCAGCGCGATGGCCCGGCCGATGCCCTGGCCCGCACCGGTCACCAGCACCGCGCTCATGACGCTGCCCCGGTGGAAGGGTCGACCAGAACCTTCATCTTGGTGCCCGCATGCAGCGCCTCGAAGCCGTCGTCGATGACTCCGTCGAGCGTGATCTTGTCCACCCAGCCCGTCGTGTCGTAGTGGCCCTGGCTCATCAGATCGATGACGGCCTCGTAGTCGGCCGAGGTGTAGCAGAGCGAGCCCTGGATGCGAGATTCGTTCATCACCAGCTTCTGCAGCGGTGTGGTCAGGGGTTTTTCGTAGATCGCGACGCTGACCAGTGGCTTTCGCGCACCGATGCATCCGAGCGCTGTCTCGACGGCCGGTTGAACGCCGGCCGCGTCGTAGATGGCATCGGCTCCGTTGCCGTCGGTGAGATCGGCGATGAAGGCGGGGACGTCGACAGCCGTCGGGTCCAGGGTCTTCGCGCCCAGGGCTTCGATCGATGCTCGACGCGTCGGCGATGGTTCGACGACGTACACGTTCTCGACTCCCTTGCCGCGCAGCGCGAACCACAGTCCGATGCCGATAGGGCCGGCCCCGAACACCATCGCGGTGTCGTCGGGCTTCGGATCCCCCAGTGTCGCAGCGTGATAGGCGACCGACATCGGCTCGACGAGCGCACCGAGTTCGAGGGAGACGTTGTCGGGCAAGGCATGAATCATGTCGGTGGGCACCACGGTGTATTCGGCCATTCCGCCGTCGGACATCAGTCCGTGGAAGCCGATCTGCGCGCAGATGTTGTAGTTCCCCGCGCGGCACGGTCCGCAGTGCCCGCAACGGTAGAGCGGCTCGATGGCGACGCGGTCGCCCACGTTCACCCCGGTGACACCCTTGCCGAGTTCGGTGACGGTGCCCGAGAACTCGTGGCCCAGCACCAGCGGCATCTCCTGGCCGGTGAGCGGGTGCGGCGAGGTGGGGATGAAGATGGGGCCGGCGTAGTACTCGTGCAAGTCGGTTCCGCAGATTCCGTTGAACCCGACTCGGATCTTGACCTGCCCTTCACCTGGATTCGGCTCGGGTACGTCGGTGATCTCCACCTTGTTGGGGCCGTAGTACACAGCTGCGCGCATCGCTTCACTCCTGATCGTCGGATGCACTCATGTCTATGTGACGCCGACCACTTCGGACAGGGTTGCAGCGCGTTGCAGTCACTGCCCTCGGAATCGGGTGCATTCGACCGCGCTGAGCGCGGTCAGCTGCACCGGATTCGCACTGCAACCCCCTGCAACTCTCGACCACCCACCCCTGAAGGAGTGTGCTGGGTCACACAGAAGGTCCCGCACACCGCTAGGAGTTTTGATGACCCAGACCATCGAGCCGGTCGACATCGCCCGCACCCACACCCCGCAGGAACGGGTCGACGCCTGGCTGTCGGAGTTCGAGCAGGCGCTGGTCGCGCGCGATATTCCTCGCGTTGCCGGCATGTTCGCCGTCAGCAGCTTCTGGCGCGATCTCGTCACCTTCACCTGGAATCTGAAGACGGTGGAGGGGCGCGACGGCGTGTCCGACATGCTCTCCGAGCGGCTCGACGACACCGATCCGACGGGTTTCCACACCACCGAGACTCCCGACGAGGCAGACGGCGTGGTGTCGGCGTGGATCGAGTTCGAGACCGCGACCAGCCGCGGCAAGGGTCATCTGCGCCTGACCGTCGACGCCGATACCGGCCAGGACGTCGCGTGGACGCTGCTGACCACGATGCAGGAGCTCAAGGGTTACGAGGAGCGTCAGGGCAGCTCGCGCATCAAGGGCGCGGTGCACGGCTCGAATGCCGATACCCAGAACTGGGCGGAGAAGAAGGAGATCGAGGAGAAGGAACTCGGCTACAGCGTGCAGCCGTACGCCCTCGTCGTCGGCGGCGGCCAGGGCGGTATCGCTCTCGGCGCTCGGTTCCGTCAGCTCGGTGTGCCTGCGATCGTCGTCGACCGTGCCGAGCGCCCCGGCGACCAGTGGCGCGGCCGCTACAAGTCCCTGTGTCTGCACGACCCGGTCTGGTACGACCACCTGCCGTACCTGCCGTTCCCGCCGAACTGGCCGGTGTTCGCGCCGAAGGACAAGATCGGCGACTGGCTCGAGATGTACACCAAGGTCATGGAGGTCCCCTACTGGACCAAGACCACTGCCAAGTCCGCTACCTACGACGAGGTGGCGAAGGAGTGGACGGTCGTCGTGGACCGCGACGGTGAAGAAGTGATCCTGCGGCCCAAGCAGCTGGTGATGGCCACCGGAATGTCCGGCAAGAAGAACGTGCCGAACTTCCCCGGCATGGACGAATTCGAGGGCGAGCAGCACCATTCCAGCGAACACCCCGGTCCCGACACGTATGTCGGCAAGCGGGTCGTGGTGGTGGGTTCCAACAACTCCGCGCACGACATCTGCAAGGCGCTGTACGAGACGGGTGTCGATGTGACGATGCTGCAGCGCTCGTCGACACACATCGTCAAATCCGATTCGCTCTGCGATATCGCGCTGGGTGATCTGTACTCCGAGCGGGCCGTCGAGTCCGGAATGACCACGGGCAAAGCCGATCTCACGTTCGCGTCCTTGCCCTACCGAATCATGCACGAGTTCCAGATCCCGGTGTATCAGCAGATCGCGGAGCAGGACAAGGACTTCTACGATCGGCTCGAGAAGGCCGGCTTCCAGCTCGATTTCGGCGACGACGGGTCCGGGCTGTTCATGAAGTACCTGCGCCGCGGCTCGGGCTACTACATCGATGTCGGCGCGTCCGAGCTGGTCGCGGACGGCAAGATCAAACTCGTTGCCGGGCAGGTGGATCGGATCAGCAAGACCGGCGTCGTGCTCGACGACGGCGCCGAACTGCCTGCCGATCTGATCGTCTACGCAACCGGCTACGGCTCGATGAACGGCTGGGTGGCAGACCTCATCGATCAGGAGACCGCAGACAAGGTCGGCAAATGCTGGGGCCTCGGCTCGAACACCACCAAGGATCCCGGTCCGTGGGAGGGCGAGCAGCGCAACATGTGGAAGCCGACGCAGCAGGAGAACTTCTGGTTCCACGGCGGCAATCTGCACCAGTCGCGGCACTATTCGCTCTACCTCGCACTGCAGATCAAGGCGCGCTACGAGGGCATCGACACCCCGGTCTACGGACTGCAGGAAGTGCATCACCTGCGGTGACCCAGGTGCGCGGTAACTCGTAGCCTGCTACGAGTTACCGCGCACATGCGGCACGGCCGCTCTACTCGTACAGATCGATTGCCTGAGCTTTCTTGATCAGCGCGTCCTCGGATCGCACCTGGGCCAGGTTTACGACGCGCGTCGGCAGCACCGAGGAGTACAGCCAGTCCGTTGCCACCCGCACTCGTGCAGACACCGTCGGCAACGCGTACAGGTGATAGCCGCGCGCGACGAACTTCGCGACGGGTCCGGTCAACGGAATACCCAGAGGCTTTGCCACACCGTCGAATCCGCCGAGATCGGCGACGAGCCCCAGATCCGTGTGCTTGTACGGACGCGCCTGCCCGACACCGAGGGACGCCGCGACGTTCCGGGCGACGGCCACACCTTGGCGCTGGGCGTGCTGCGCCGTCGGCGGCGTTGGCGGCGTTGGCTTCGACGGGTCGGCGGCGAGGTCGGGGACTGCCGCCGCGTCGCCGATCGCCCAGACATCTTCTACGCCGGGGACGGTCATGTCCGCGCCCACCACCAGGCGTCCGCCCGCTGTGGGCAGACCCAGCCGTGCGATGAGCGGGCTCGCGGCGACGCCTGCTCCCCAGACGAGCGTCCGGGACGGGATCACCTCGTCGTCGGTGAGCGTCACCGACGTTGCGGTGGCCGATGCCACCGACACCCCCAGCCGGACGTCGACACCCCGCTCGGCGAGTACGGCAAGCGCTTCCTTGCCCAGTCGCGCGCCGAGCTCCGGCAGCACCGCGTCGGCCACGTCGACGAGCACCCAGCGCACCTCGTCCGGGTCGACGCTCGCCCAACGGGACGCAATGCCTTTGACCCAATTCTGCATCTGCGCAACGAATTCGGTGCCCGTGTAACCGGCCCCCACGGCCACCACCGTCAGCCGCTCGGCTCGTTCGCTCCGGCCTTCCGGGGTGTCGGGCAGAGCATCGGCTGCGTCGAGTTGCGCGAGCACATGGTTGCGGATGTAGACGGCTTCACTCAGCGTCTTTAGCCCGTACGCATGCTCGTCGACGCCGGGGATGTCGAACTGCTTGGTCACCGACCCGGGCGCGAGTATCAGCTTGTCCCACTCGAGCGTCGAGTCGCCGTCGGGTCCGATCACCGTCAGCTCGCGCGCGTCGAAATCGACGGTCGTGACGTGACCGAGCACCAACTTGACGCGCGGCAGCGCTTGACGGGTCGAGACGGCGATGTCCCGCGGATCGAGAACGCCGGTGGCGACCTCGGGTAGCAGCGGACTGTAGAGCAGGTAGTCGGTGGGGGCCACCAACGTCAGCACGGCGCGATCTGGCCCCAGCAGCTTCGTCAGCCGCTGCAAGGCGTTGAATCCGCCGAAGCCCCCACCGACCACCACGACGCGAGCAGGCCGCGCGGGGACCGGAGAACTCGTACCGAAACCAGGAAGGAATCTGCGCATATCCGAGATTAACCCGCCGGTGAGCCACCCCGCAGACGACGTTCGGAGGTTGCCGAGAGAACGTCAGCGAACCCCGTCCCACACCGCGCGGGTTGCCGGCCTCGGGTCGAGGGAGACGCCCGGCTCGTTGCCGAACATCATCACGGCCCGGTCGGTGCCGTACGGGTCCCAGCCCGGAGAGCCGTCGCGCACGAAATCGACCCAGGCACGGTGCATCTGGTCGGCCACCTGCTGCGGCGGATTCGGGCCCGTGATGCGGGCGGTCTCGGGCTTGTGCAGCATGTCGAACACGAACGGAATCTCTAGTGCATGGCAGGCTCCGAGTGCGCCGTCGAACAGCGATGAGCGCCAGGTGAACTCGTAGACGAATGCATTTCCGGAACGGGCCTCGACCAGGCGTGTGGCCGGGATGCGGAAGAACCAGTCGGTCATGACGGCGATCATCAGCTCGCCGGCCGAGGCCTCGGGCAGCTGCTCGCGGTACAGGTCCAGCGCCGAGGGGTCGGCTCGGTACCCGGCGAGAACCAGCTTCACGTAGTCCTCGGTGATGTGAGGGACCAGGCCGGCAGGCACGATGAAGAACGCGTGCTCCTCACTGGTGGTTCCGATCAACACGTCCACCTGTGTGCCCGCACCGTCGCTGATGCGCGAAATAGGCAGCGCCGGAACGACATCCCCGTCTATGTACGGCTCGAAGGCCATGACGTTCAAGGCCAGCTCACCCCACGCCCCGGTCGGGGCCTCGGCGGTGATCCGATCGGACAGTTCACGTTGAGCGTCGACCAACGCGTCCACCGACACCGAAGCAAATCCGTCGACCGTTGCCTCCACACCGAGCGCGGACGCCAATGCTGCGGAGACCTTGCCTGCGGTCTCGGCGGCAATGACATGGTGCCCGGCTCCGCTCTGCAGAATTGCCCGCTGGAAGAGTCCCTCGGCACGGGGCATCGACATCAAGGTGCCGACGCTCATCGCGCCCGCGGATTCACCGGCGATGGTCACCTGCGCCGGGTCACCGCCGTAGGCAGCGATGTGGTCGCGGACCCATTCGAAAGCCGCGACCTGGTCCAGCATTCCGCGGTTGGCCGGGGCACCGTCGATCAGTGCGAAGCCGTCGACTCCGAGTCGGTAGTTGATCACCACGGCCACGACGCCGTCCCGGGCGAACGCGGAACCGTCGTACGTGGGAATCGCGTTGCTGCCGTTGACGAATGCGCCGCCGTGGATCCAGACGAACACCGGTGCCGAGCCGCCGACATCGGGGGTGAAGACGTTGACGTTCAGGCAGTCCTCGCCCGGCACCACCGGCTCGCTGAGGATCTCGCTGGTCGGCGGCCGGTAGCCCACCTTGGGAACGGTGGCCCCGAGCTCGAGCGCGTCGCGCACTCCGTCCCAGGTGGGCGGCCGCGACGGTGCCTGGAATCGACGGGGGCCGAACGGGGCCTCGGCATACGGCACCCCGAGGAACGAGGTGACGCCGGCGTCGGTCCGACCGCGAACCTGGCCCTGAGGTGTATCGACGGTGATCATGTCCATACGTCCTTATTACCCTGTTCGCCTCGGACCGACGCCGGCAGGCGGTCAGACCAGACGTGCTTCCGGCGAGCCCGTCTTCCCCGCGTCACGCTCGACCGAATCGCCGAGCGCATCGTCGATCTTCGCGAGCACGTCGGCGTCGAGGGTGACCTCGGAGGCCTTGATGTTCTCGGCGATCTGCTCGGGGCGGGAGGCACCGACGAGTGCGGCGGCGATGTTGTCGTTGGCCAGCACCCACGCAACAGCCAACTGCGCCATGGTGATTCCCAGATCGTCGGCGATCGGCTTGAGCTGCTGCACGCGGGTCAGCGTCTGGTCGTCGAGGTAGCGCGCGATCATCTTGTCGCCGCCCTTGTCGTCCTTGGCGCGCGAGCCGTCGGGCAAAGGCTGACCGGGGAGGTACTTTCCGGTGAGCACGCCCTGGGCGATGGGCGACCAGACGATCTGCGAGATACCCAGTTCCTTCGACGTCGGGATCACCTGATCCTCGATGACGCGCCACAGGGCCGAATACTGCGGCTGGTTCGAGATGATCGAGAAGCCGTTCTGACGGGCGAGTTCCTGCCCGGCACGCAGTTGATCGGCGGTCCACTCGGAGACGCCGATGTAGAGCGCCTTGCCCTGGCGGACGACGTCACCGAATGCCGCGATGGTCTCTTCCAGCGGAGTCTCGACGTCGTAGCGATGGGCCTGGTACAGGTCGACGTAGTCGGTGCCGAGCCGACGCAGCGACGCGTCGATGCCTTCGAGGATGTGCTTGCGCGAGAGTCCGGTGTCGTTGGGGCCCTTGGGTCCGACCGGGAAGTAGACCTTGGTGAAGATCTCCAGCGATTCCCGACGCTCGCCTTTCAGCGCGTCGCCCAGCACGGTCTCGGCTGCTCCGTTGGCGTAGACGTCGGCCGTGTCGAACGTGGTGATGCCGGCATCGAGGGCCGCGCGTACACACTGGGTGGCGATGTCGTTCTCCACCTGCGATCCGTGGGTCAACCAGTTGCCGTAGGTGATCTCCGAAATCTTCAGTCCGCTGTTTCCGAGGTATCTGTAAGCCATGAAGAAAACGGTACTCCGGTGACTTCGCGGTTCGCTGCTGGTCTACTCGGGTATGACACTTCGCATACACAATCTGTCGGTCTCGCTCGACGGTTTCGCCGCCGGTCCCGATCAGAGCCAGGACAACCCCATGGGCATCGGCGGCATGGCGCTGCACCAGTGGGTGTTCGCCGATCACTCCGACACCGAACACCCCGATGCCGATCAGCGGATGCTCGACCTCGGTACCGAAAACATCGGCGCAACCATCATGGGCCGCAACATGTTCGGTCCGGTCCGCGACGAGTGACCCAACTACGACTGGCGCGGCCGGTGGGGAGAGGAGCCGCCGTACCATCACCCGGTGTTCGTACTGACCCATCACCCGCGGCCACCTCTGGAGATGGTCGGCACCACGTTCCACTTCACCGACGACCCCATCGAGGCCGTGCTCGATCGCGCCCACGAGGCGGCGTCGGGCAAAGACGTGCGCCTCGGCGGCGGGGCATCGACGGTTCGGCAGTATCTGAAGGCAGGGCTCGTCGATCACCTCCATCTTGCGGTCTCGCCGGTGATTCTCGGAGCGGAAGAACCGATCTACGACGGTTGGGATCCGGCAGCGTTCGAGCGGACGGAGACGGTGGGATCGGATCAGGTGCTACACGTCGTCTACAACCACGTCGTCTACAACAGAGTCCGGTAGCGGTTCAGAGCCCACATCCCGAGACCTGCGAGCACGACGGCGACACATGCACCGCCCGTCGAGAGCCAGAGTTCGACGCGGGGCCAGGACGTGTCCGTCAGTGCAGAGGTCAACGGCGTGTACGACGTCCATCCGTAGGTGACGACCATCGGCACCGTGATCGCCGCCGGGATTGCGAGGCCGAGGGTCGACGGCGTCGGTGCGGCCGGTGTGCACGCCACGTACAGGTACGCTGCGGCGGCCGGAAAGACGATCAGGGTCGCGACGTAGTGAACGTTGTCCAGCGGCGGCTGCTCGAACAGTGCCGTCACGCAGACCACCGCCAGAACTGCGACGCCGATCAACGGACGCCCCCAACGCAATCCGAGCGCGGCACCGGCGGCCACCGCGATTGCGGTGACAGCTACCAGTCCCAGTGTCCAGGCCCGGGCCGAGACACTGATACCCACCCCGGCCGTGGTGGTCGAGGTGAGCAACACCGCCGTTCCGGCGAGAACCATGACGCCGCCGCGGCCCGGTAGCAG
The DNA here is from genome assembly GCF_002259485.1 of Rhodococcus sp. 14-1411-2a. Taxonomy (GTDB): domain Bacteria; phylum Actinomycetota; class Actinomycetes; order Mycobacteriales; family Mycobacteriaceae; genus Rhodococcoides. The sequence goes on along the minus strand of NZ_NPGA01000014.1, from coordinate 456,272 downwards.
GCCGGCCGCCGCGAACAACACGGGTACGACGAAGAGTCCGTAGTACCAGCGGCCGCCGAACCCGTACAGGCTCTGGAACATGCTGAACACGAACACCATATTGAGCAGCAGCCCACCGATCGCCACCAGCAGTATTGCCGCGACTGTGCGAATGTCGCGATCGGTGGCCGGGCTTTCGCCCTGTTCGGCGCGCGCTGCCCACGCCGCAGCCACCATCACGAGCACACAGAGCACCGGCACGACCACCGGTGTGCCCATGTCGGATTCGGTGAGGTAGTCGGCGTAGCGCCGGGGAATTGCGCTGTGCTGTAACGCCTCTACTGCACCCACACTGAGCAGCCCGAGCAGAAACGATGCCGTCAGCAGCGCCTGCCGAACCCGCGTGCTGTTCGCCTGCACTGCAATGCATCCCAACAGGACTCCGCCTGCCATCACCTCGGCGAAATCGGACGAGAACAGCAGTGCCGATCCCCCGATGACAACTGCAGCGGCGATGGACAGTCCGGCCAGAACGCTGCGCCGACGAACGACCATCGCCGTACCCGACGCAAGGATCAGCGCGACCGCGACTCCCCCACCGCCGCTGGAGAGCAGCAGCCCGCCGACGCTGGTGTCGCCGAGGATGTCGATGCCGTCCGATTGCATCGACAACCCGGCCAGCAATCCGGTCAGCAGTACCCCGAGCGTAACCATGCCCGAATTATGCACTGCCGCCGCGATAGTCCCTGGATGCCCTAAGGATCTTCTCCAGGGTTGCCGCAAAGGCCTGCAGCTCGCCCTCTCCCACAGCGGCTCCCACGGCATCGGACCATGCATGTTGCGCATCCCGCAGCTCGGCAACGGTGTCGCGGCCCTTGGCGGTGGGTTCCAACAGCTTCGCGCGCTTGTGGTTCGGGTTGTCGACGTACACGGCCCACCCTTTGTCCACCAACAGATTTGCGGTGCGTTGCACACTCTGACGCGCCAACCCCAGCCCGACGCGTCGCGCGATGTCGGCTACCGAGAGCGGCTCGTCCAAGGTGGCTCCGAGAACCTGCCACCACGCCGGAGTCAGACCCGTCGGCTCGGTGATGTCCTGTGCGGCGGCGAGGAATTCACCGTTGAGCTCGAAGACGGGCAGAACCAGCGCAGTCAGCGCATCTCCCTCGGGAGTGCGCTGCTTCATGCGCCGGCCAGCTGGTCGTAGTACTTGCGTTCCCCCGTCGTGTAGAGGCCGTACCAGGCGTCGACCACGGGTTGGGGAAACACGTTCAACCGCTCGAACACGAGCTTCGCGAATTCCAACGGGCTCACGCCGCCTGCGGTGATCACGGTGCCGTCGGACACTGCCTTCTCGTCGCGGTAGTACTCCGAACCATGGTATTCGGTTGCCTGCGTGAGGAACTCGGCGGCATTGGAGGTATGTGGCCGGTCGTCGAGCAGTCCGGTTCGGGCCAAACCCAACGTTGCGCCGCAGATCGCCGCGACCGGCGTTCCCGCCGCAACGAGTTCGACTGCGAGCCTCAGCACCGCGTCGTGACCGGAGTCCCAACTGGGCGCGCCGGGCAGAATCAACGCATCGAGAGTGGGAAGGTCTGCCACCGCGACATCGGGAGTGATTCGCAGACCTCCCATCGTCGTGACGACGTCTTCTGTCTCGGATGCAACGATCAGCCGATTGGCGTCGGGGTCTTGTTCACGAGCCATGGCCAACCCGGCGGTGAGGTATCCGTACTCCCAGTCGGCCATGGTGTCGGTGGCGTACAGAGCGATCGTTGTCATCTCGAACCTCCAGAATTTCGACAGTGTGCTGTCATTTTGCGCACATGACAGCACGCTGTCAATACACCACTGCCCGATCGGGCAGGTTCCGTCGAAACGTGCGTCGAGCGGAGCAGTCGGCGATACCGTCGTATGACGACCATGCGCCGGCCGACGGAGGTGCGCGAGATGCCCAGCGGTGCCGAGAAGCTCCGAGATTCCATTGCCAAGTCCTGGCAACGGTCGGCGCAGAGCGGTCTCGCACCGGCGGACACCCTGGAGCAGGCGAGCCTGCGTGACGTCGACCGTCGTAGCCGCCTCCTCGCCGCGGCAAATCCCATCCTCGATCGGATGGAGAGCGTGCTCCACGGCTCCGGGTACTGCGTCCTGCTCGCGGACCGTGACGCCCGGCTGGTCGATCTCCGTTTCGGAACCCATTCGCTACGAGATGCGGTGTCCTCCATGGGCGCGGTCGTCGGCCGCTCGTTCACCGAACAGGCGTCGGGCACCAATTCGATCTCGACAAGCTTCGAGATGCGCGCCCCGTGCGCTGTGCACGCCGAGGAGCACTACATCGAGTCGATGAAAACCTTCGGCTGCTACGGCCACCCCCTCATCCACCCCGTCACCCGCCGCATCGAGGGCGTCCTCGACATCACCTTCCTGGCCTCCGACGACAACCCGCTGCTCCAACCGATGCTCGTCCATGCCGCACAGGACATTCAGGGCAGGCTCCTCGAAGAGACGCGTTCGGGCGAACAACGACTCTTCCAGGCTTTTCAGTACGCATCCTCACAGCGCCGCGGTGCACCCGTCATCGCGATAGCCGACGAAATCCTGCTCGAAAACACCAGCGCTGCAACAATAGTGGACACAGTCGATCACTCCGCACTACGCTCGCTCACCGACGATGCGGTCCGGCGCAGCGGCGTCGTACAGGATGTGATTCTCAATTCCGGACTGCATGCAACCGTGCGCTGGGAACGTCCGGTGTCGGCCGCGGGCATCGTCATCGAGATCGATCCGCACGACACCGTGCGTACACCACCACCGGCACCGAAGACGCGAAAGCCGTTGTGCGTCAACGGTGAACCCGGCACCGGAAAATCCACCACTCTGGCCCGATGGACAGCAACGACGTCACCACGCTGGTTCGACGCGTCGGATCTGGTGACGACGACTGCGGCCGAGTGGTTGGCAGGCGTCGAGCATCAGATCCGGGCGGCACACGATGTCGTGGTCGAGAACGTGCATTTCCTCACCGGCCCGGTGGCGAGCCGGCTGCATTCGATTCTGTCGTCCGCTCCCGGGTGGTACGCGCTGTCGAGTTCGGCCACCGACTCGGCCGAACTCGAACATCGCCAACTTCTGTCCCTGTGCGCCGAGACCATCGAGTTGGCCCCGTTGCGCTCTCGCCGACACGAGATTCCGGACCTGGTCCGCGCCATCATGGCCGAGCTCGAGTCCCGCGCGCACTTCACCCCGGCAGCGTTGTCGGCGTTGATCGACTACGACTGGCCGGGCAACATCGGCGAACTCCGAGCCGAGGTCACCGAGGCCGCGTCGCGCAGATCCGTCGGAGATATCACCGAACGGGAACTGGTCCGGCCGCGCAAGAAAGCGTCGACCACACGGATGAGCACCCTCGACACCGCGATGCGCGACGCCATCGTGCACGAGTTGGCGCGGCAGGGCGGGAACAAACGCACGACGGCGGAGAGCCTGGGAATCAGTCGAACCACGCTGTACAAGCGGATGCGCGAATTCGGCATCCTCGGCTGAGGTTGTCCACTTTCTGAACACTCTCCACCCGTGATCGGGGTCACAATTCCATGCATGGATGCGTGCCCGGCAATACGAGAGCAGCGGCACCGTCGGACACGCCACATCCATCGACCGCTGAATCGACGTCAGGAGAATCTCCGTGAAGACCAAAGCAGCAGTACTGTTCGAGCCACACAAGCCGTTCGAGATCATCGAACTGGACATGGACGGCCCCGGCCCCGGTGAAGTCCTGATCAAGTACGTGGCCGCAGGACTGTGCCATTCGGATCTACATCTGCTCGACGGTGACCTGCCACCGCGCTTCCCCATCGTCGGCGGCCACGAGGGGTCCGGCATCATCGAAGAAGTCGGTCCCGGCGTCACCAAGGTCAAGCCCGGCGACCATGTCGTCTGCTCCTTCATCCCGAACTGCGGCACCTGCCGCTACTGCTCCACCGGCCGACAGAACCTGTGCGACATGGGCGCAACGATCCTCGAGGGCTGCATGCCCGACGGCACGTTCCGTCGCCGCGACAGCAAGGGCACCGAATTCGGAGCGATGTGCATGCTCGGCACCTTCTCCGAACGCGCCACCATCTCGCAGCACTCCGTCGTCAAGATCGACGACTGGTTGCCCTTGGAGACAGCAGTTCTCGTGGGCTGCGGCGTTCCGTCCGGCTGGGGTACCGCCGTTTACGCGGGCGGTGTACGCGCAGGTGACTCCGTGATCATCTACGGCATCGGCGGCCTCGGCATCAATGCCGTTCAGGGAGCGGTGCATTCGGGCGCGAAGCATGTCCTCGTCGTCGATCCGCTCGAGTTCAAGCGTAACCAGGCGCTGAAGTTCGGGGCGACTCACGCGTTCGCGGACTACGCGTCGGCGCAGGAGAAGTTGACCGAACTCACGTGGGGTCAGGGAGCGGACCAGGCTCTGATTCTGGTCGGAACCGTCGACGAGGAGGTCGTGCAAGCCGCAACCGCGGCCATCGGCAAGGGCGGCACCGTCGTCATCACCGGGCTCGCCGATCCCGAGAAGCTGACTGTGCACGTGTCCGGCACGGATCTGACGTTGAATCAGAAGACGATCAAGGGCACGCTCTTCGGGTCCGCAAATCCGCAGTACGACATCGTGCGCCTGCTACGCCTCTACGACGCCGGGCAACTCAAGCTCGACGAACTCATCACCTCGACCTACTCCTTGGAGCAGGTCAACGAGGGCTACCAGGACCTACGCGACGGCAAGAACATGCGCGGGGTGATTCACTTCTGAAACACGCTGCGGCAGTGGTGCGGTCGAGTGCGCTGGGTGGCACTCGACCGCACCGCTGTGAGCATCCGAATGCACGAACGATGGTGGTCATCTCCAGTCGATCGGCAACACTCGCGTTGCCCGAGCACGCGGGTCCACCTCGTCCAGATAGATCCGGCATGCTGCGTGATAGCGCTGGTCGAAGGCGCGACCTGCCGCCTCCGTGCCACCGAGCGCCTCCGCATCCCTGGCGATACCGCGAGCCCGTGCGACGTCCATGGGGGTATCGACGAAGACTGTGTAGTCCCAGTACTCGGGCAGCGGCGGCCGATGCAAGAACGTTCCGTCCACCACGACGATCGCGTCGGCCGACACCGGTTCGAGCGGATCGTCCACCGGCTCATCCGTCGCCAGATCGATGACCCGACGCCGAATGGCCCCGCTTCCGTTCGGCCCCAACGGGATCAGCACGTGTGCCGCAAACGCGTCGAAGTCGTACGCGTCCCGGTAGTAGCCGAGAGCCGACGCCCGACCCTGCCGATACCGGTGGGCGCGCCGATGATGAAAGCCGTCCATCGTCACGTGCACGGACGGACGCCCCTGTGCCGCAACAGCATCGACCAGCCATCGCGCGCAGGTGGATTTGCCCGAAGCCGTCACCCCGTCGATCGCCACCCGTAGCGGGTGTCCCGGGGCCCGGGAGAGCACATCCTGCACCAGGTCATCACCGACGCTCATGGCTCGAGGGTAGGCGATCAAATTAGTCAACCAAGTGGTTGACTACGTCGAGCGGGCGGCTTACCCTCAGGAACAACGCACAGCGAGGAACCCCATGGACGATCGAACAGAGCAGCTCAACAGGACGTTCGCGGCATTGGCCGATCCCACTCGACGTGACATGGTTGCCCGGCTGGCCAGCGGTGACGCGAATGTCAGCGAACTGGCCGAGCCGTACGAGATGAGCCTGCAAGCGGTCTCGAAACACGTGAAGGTGCTCGAGGAGGCCGGATTGGTCACGCGCAGCAGGGATGCCCAGCGTCGTCCGGTGCATCTCGATGCCGAGGTGTTCGGCCTGTTGACGAAATGGATCGAGCGTTATCGCCAGGAAGCAGAACAGCGGTACCGACGCCTCGACGCCCTGCTGGACAGCATCGCAGACGACGAGACCACCGAGTCGAAAGAAGTGTCATGACTGCACACGAAACCGAAATCGTTGCGGACGAGAAAGTCCCCACGATCGAGATCGTCCGAGAGTTCGACGCGACGCCGGAGCAGGTGTTTCGCGCTCACATCGACCCCGAGCTGTATCGGCGGTGGGTGGGGCCGCGATCGTTGACGACCCGAATCCTCAAGTGGGAGGGGCACACCGGAGGCGCTTGGGCCTTCGCCAACGACCGGGACGGTGAAGAGATCGCTGCCTTCTTCGGCAGCTTTCACGAGGTGCGTGCGAGCGAGCGAATCGTGTGGACCTTCACCTGGAAGGGTGCACCCGATTCGGTCGCGCTCGAAACGCTCACTTTCGAGAGCCGAGGCGATGGCGGTACACGTCTGAAGGTATTGAGTGTGATGTCGGACTTCGCGACGCGCGACGGCATGCTGTCCAGTGGCATGGACGTCGGCGTGAAGGAGGGCTACGACAAGCTGGACGAACTGCTCGGGCACAGGACCGGCCCGGCCCAGCAACACCTGCAGGACGCGGCCATGTTCACTGCGCTGGTGGAGTCCGCATCACCGGCGGACTGGTCTCGGCCGAGCCCGGTATCGGGTTGGGCTGCAATCGATGTGGTGCGGCACCTGGTCGAGTGGTCCCGCGGCTTTCTCGCCGGCGGGGCCGGTATCGAACTACCGGCGCTGGACGTCGGAGCCGACCCGGCCGCAGCCTGGACCCAGCACGTCGCCGATATCCAAGCAATTCTCGACGACCCCGCCGGCCGGGTGCTGAGCAACCCGCACACCGGAGACATGCCGGTGGACGAGGCAATCGACATGTTCTACACCGCCGACGTCTGGATGCACTCCTGGGACCTGGCGAAAGCCATTGGCCGAGAGCCTGATCTGGGCCGAGAACGCTGCGCTGCAGCGCTCGAGGCCATGCGACCGATGGAGCAGGTGCTACGGGACAGCGGGCAGTACGGCCCCGCCGCCCCCGTTGCCGACGACGCTTCCTCGCAGGACAAGCTGATGGCCTTCATCGGCCGCGACCCGGCCTGGCAGCCGGGTCGATAACCTCCGTTCAGAGGTACTTCTTCAGCTCCATTTTCGCGATCGACATCTTGTGCACCTCGTCGGGACCGTCCGCGAGCCGCAGCGTGCGAATGTGCGCGTACATCATGGCCAGCGGGAAGTCGTTGGACACTCCTCCTCCGCCGTGGACCTGGATCGCCCGGTCGATGATTTTCAGCGCCATCTCCGGTGCCGCAACCTTGATCGCTGCGATCTCCGTACGCGCTTCCTTGTTCCCGACGGTGTCCATCAGGTACGCCGCCTTGAACGTGAGCAACCTGGTCTTCTCGATCTCGATGCGCGCCTCGGCGATCCAGTCCTGAATGTTCGAGCGCATCGCCACCGGCTTGCCGAACGTCACTCGGGATACCGCACGGCGACAGAGCAATTCGAGTGCGCGTTCTGCCACGCCGATGGTGCGCATCGCGTGGTGGATACGACCAGGTCCCAAGCGAGCCTGGCTGATGGCAAATCCCTCGCCGGGCCCCTTCAGCACGTCCTTCGCCGGTACCCGTACATTCTCGAAGAGCACCTCGGCGTGACCTTCGCGGTCGATGTAGCCGAACACCGGCAGATTGCGCAGGACGGTGACTCCGGGTGCGTCGATGGGCACCACGAGCATCGACTGCTGACGGTGCGTGGCCGCCTCGGGATCGGTCTTGCCCATGACGATGAGAACCTTGCAGTTCTTGTGCATCGCATTGGACGTCCACCACTTGCGCCCGTTGAGGATGAAGTCGTCGCCGTCGCGATCCATCTTCATGGCGATGTTGGTGGCGTCGGAGCTGGCGACATCGGGTTCGGTCATCGCAAAGGCAGAGCGAATGGTGCCGTCCAGCAACGGCTTCAGGTACTTCTCCTTGTGCTCGTCGGTGCCGAAGAGCGTGAACACCTCCATGTTGCCGGTGTCCGGTGCGTTGCAGTTGCATGCCTCGGGCGCGAGCAGGCTGCGTCCCATGATCTCGGCCAACGGTGCGTATTCGAGGTTGGTAAGGCCGGGGCCCCACTCCGGATGCGGGTGGAACAGATTCCACAGTTCGCGCGAGCGCGCTTCCTTCTTCAGATCCTCGATGATCGGCGGTTGGAAGTGCGGGTCACCGGATTCGAGCATCTGCTGCTCGTACACTGCCTCGGCCGGGTAGATGTGAGAGTCCATGAACTCCAACAGATCCGACTCGTACTTCTTCGCACGGTCGGAGGTCTCGAAAAATGCCACGGTGGGCCCCTATCGGTTGTTGTCGAGCAAGCTGTCCTGGTAGCGACGCATGCCGCGCAACCACCGGTCGTAGTCGGCACCCTTGTTGCGGTACATGTCCAGCACGTTCTCGTGCGGCAGGATCAGGAACTGCTCGCGGTCCATTGCGTCGAGCACCACGTCGGCGACATCGAGCGGTTCGAGTACGGCACCGGCACTGAGAACCGCGGCAGTTGCGGCCGCTCCCAACGTATCTCCGGATTCCCGTCCCTCGTAGAGCAGTTTGGTGTTGACACCCATCGGGCACAGGCAGCTGACGCGGATACCGCGGTTGCCGTAGGTGACGTTCATCCACTCGGCGAATCCGACCGCGGCGTGCTTGGTCGTCGCATACGTCGCCGAGCCGATCTGGGTGAGCAAACCGGCCGCCGAGGCGGTGCTGACGAAATAGCCTTCACCGCGCTCGAGCCAACCCGGCACCAACAGCTGCGCGGCGCGAATGTGTGCGCGGACGTTGACATCGAACGAGAGGTCCCAGTCCTTGTCGGTGGCGTCCAGTCCGGGTGCGCCGCTGATTCCTGCGTTGGCGAAGTAGAGATCGACAGGTCCGAACGAGTCCTCGGCCAGTGCGATCAGCCGTTGGATGTCCTCGGTGTTCGACGCGTCCGCCGCGGCGGCGACGGCCGTCCCCGGCCGGTCGCGTTCGATGGCGTCGGCCACGGATCGGGCCGTGGTTTCGTCGAGATCGGAGACGACGACGCGTGCGCCGTGCTCGGAGAGTCGAGCGGCGATGGCCCCGCCGATTCCGCCACCACCGCCGGTGACGATGCCAACTTTGCCTTCTACCTTCATGCCCCAGGTATAGTTGAAGTCGGATTCAAGTTCAACCCTGGTTGCATGAAGATGCTGGTCAGAGCGCGGAATCTAGGCCCGAGGACGCGTCGGATCGGTGATCCACCCCGACCACGAGCCCGGATACAACGCAGCATCGAAGCCCGCCAACTCGAGCGCCAGAATCTGATGGGCGGCGGTCACGCCGGATCCGCAGTAGACGGCGACGGCCTTTCCCTCGGGCACAAGTCCACCGAATGTGCCATTGAGTACCCCGGGGTCCAGAAACTTGCCGTCCGAATCGACGTTGTCTGTGGTCGGTCGATTGATTGCGCCGGGGATATGTCCGGCCACCGGATCCACCGGCTCCACCTCGCCGCGGAATCGCTCGGGTGCTCGGGCGTCGAGCAGGACGTTGCTCTGGGCGAACTCGAGTACATCGCCGACGTCGAGGACTCGTGCCAGGGACGGCCGGGCGCTGAAAGATCCGGCTGCGACGATCGACGGCTCGGTGCCGGTGGCAAACCCTTCGGCCACCCACTGAGCCAGACCGCCGTCGAGGACTCGCACGTCTGCATGGCCGTAGTAGCGCAACAGCCACCATGCGCGCGCCGCGGCAGTTGCGGGTCCTGCGTCGTAGACCACCACGGAGGAATCGTCGCTCACCCCGGCGCTGCGCATCGCTGCGACGACGGTCTCCTCGTCGGGCAATGGGTGGCGGCCGCCCGAACCCGGGACCCCGGCAAGCTCTGCATCGAGGTCCACGAACTGCGCGTTCGGGATGTGGCCGGCCTCGTAACCTGCTCTGTCGCTGCCGGTCTGGAGCGCCCAACGAACGTCGAGGACGACCGGCGCCCGTCCCATCTCGAAGAGGTCGTGCAGTTCGGCGGCAGAAATCAGCGGCGAAGGGCTCATAAGGCTCCGACGCTAACAGCCCTGCGCCGGGAATAGCTCGGGCTGCATGCCGGTTGTGCGCAGGCGTGACCGAAACTGCATCCACAACTCAGCATCTGTCCACCGCCGGGCTCTTCGAGCCGTTCGAGGTCAAGTCGCTGAAGCTGCGCAATCGCTTCGCCATGGCCCCGATGACGCGCGCCTTTTCTCCCGACGGCATTCCCGGCCCGGATGTCGCCGAGTACTACCGCAAGCGCGCGGCCGGCGGCACCGGCCTCATCATCACCGAGGGCACCTACATTCCCGATCCCGCAGCCGGCCCGCACACCCGTGTCCCGCGGATCTACGGTGACGCCAGCCTCGAGGGCTGGAAGGGCGTCGTCGACGCCGTGCACGCCGAGGGCAGCGCGATCATCCCGCAGCTGTGGCACCTCGGCGTCGAGCGCGGCACCGAGCCTCGCCTGTTCCCGGACGTCACCACCGTGAGCCCGTCCGGTATTGCACTCGACGGTTCTTCGGTGGGTCGCGCATTCACCGACGCCGACCTCGACGAACTCACCTCGCAATGGGTGCAGGCCGCGGTCAATGCGAAGAACACCGGATTCGACGGTCTCGAGCTGCACGGCGCGCATGGATACCTGCTCGACGAATTCCTCTGGGCCACAACCAATGTGCGCGACGACGAGTTCGGTGGTTCCCTCGAGGCCCGGACCCGCTTCCCCGCACAGGTCGTTGCGGCGATCCGTGCTGCGGTGGGCGAGGAATTCGCCATCGTCTACCGGTTCTCGCAGTGGAAGAGCAATCACTTCGACGCCCGGATCGCCCAGAATCCGGAGGAACTCGGACGCGTCCTGACTCCCCTGGTCGACGCCGGAGTGGACATCCTGCACGCCTCGACCCGCCGCCACTGGGATCCTGCGTTCCCCGAGCTCGACGGCAACGACGGCAAGCTGGGCTTGGCCGGGTGGACCCGCAAGCTCACCGGCGTCCCGACAATCACCGTCGGATCCGTGGGCCTCGACTCCGTGTTCACCTCGGCGTGGTCGGAGGACGCCGCATCCGGTGTCACCGGACTCGATGCACTGGTCGGCCAGTTCGAGGACAACGAATTCGATCTCGTTGCCGTCGGACGTGCGCTGTTGTCCGACCCGGATTGGGTGAACAAGGTCGGAGACGGACGCGTCGACGAGCGCATCGAATTCACCCGCGACCACATTCAGCACTTGGTCTGACGGATCGGGCACCGGAATCCACGGCAGCATCGCCTAGAACGGCGGTGCTGCCGTTTCGTCTGTCTCGGGCGGTTGATTGTCGGGTGGGTTGGGGTAGGCGATGTGGCCGGATCGTTTCTGTCGGGTGGGGATGTGTGGCCTGAGGTCGTTTCCGAGGATGGGTACGGCTGTGCCGTTGGTGGGCAGGGTGATTCGGGTGGTCTTGGAGGTCGATGTCCACAGGATCGCCCCGCCGGGGAGCATGACGGCCTTCCAGTAGCCGGCGGTTTTGACGGAGTGGTGGTAGTCGCAGAGGCATTGAAGGTTGTTGACGGTGGTCCAGCCGCCGCCGCGAGGGTTGGCGTGGGTCGAAGGCCACGATGTGGTCGAGTTGGCAGCGTGCGGCGGGTCGGTGGCAGCCAGGGAATCGGCAGTGTTTGTCGCGCAGGCGGACCGCTGCGGTGGTGAGGGCGTCGGGTCGGTAGATCAGGGCGCGGTCGGTGAGCGGGTCGCGGGGGACCGATTTTCCGAGGGTGGGGTCGGCGGCGATGGCGGCTTCGAGCGCTGCGGCGAGGGTGGCGTTGCCGAGGTAGAGGCCTGAGGGTGTGTGGCCTGCAGTGGGGATCGTTCGGTTGTCCAGCCGGATTGCCGAGCGGAGGTCGAGTGCTCTCATGTTGCGGGCGGGATGTCTGATGTCGTCCAGATCGAGGGCAGAGCTGTGCCGTGTGCCCCGGCCGACGGGGGTGTGGGTGCAGAACAGGGCTGCAGCGGACGTCAGTGATTGGGTCCGTCGTGGTCTGTCTTCTCCTCCGCCGAGGTCAGGTGGAGCTGAGTCTGCCGCTGGATGGGCAGGGGTGTCCCCTGCGTGGCCCTGCGTCAGATCCGGTGATGTCGTTGCCCCCGCTTCCGGCGTGCGAGCTGTTCCTCGCTCGAGATTTGTTTTCGGTGTTGGTCCAGGTGCCGGTGTGACTGGCCTGATTTCCTCGGGTTCATTTGAAGCAGTCCGGGTTTCGGTTCGATCGGATGCACTGCTGGGCTCCGGCATCGGGTCAGGGTCCGGCTCCGGCACAGGTGCTTGTGCTGCGTCCGATGTTCGAGGTGATTCGCCGGTCGGGGCGGGTGTCGAACTCGATGTGCCGACCGGACCTCGGGCCGATGCTGCATGCGGTGGTTGTGCTGGATCGGAGCCACGGCCGGGATCTGTTTCCTTGCCGGCGGCAGAGTCCGCTGCTGTCGCCGGTGCCGGCGCAGTGGCCGTTGCGGTTGCGCCGGTCGGCGAGGGCGCGGAGGCGGGTGATGGTGCCGTGGATGATTCGGTGGCTGCGGTGGCGGTGGCCGTGTCGGTGTCGGTCGCCGCGTCGGTGGCCGTGTCGGTGTCGGTCGCCGTGTCGGTGTCGGTGTCGGTGTCGGTCTCGGCATCGGTGGAAGTGCCTGTACTCGTGCATGATTCGGATTCGGTCACCGTTTTCGAGTCATTACCGATCCAGCTGCGAGTCTCGGTAGCGTTTGTTCCCGAAGCAGCGTTCGTCTCAGATTTCATGTCCGGGTCGTTCGCCGGATCCGACGCTGAGTCCGACTCCTGCTTGTGATTTTTCGGGGTTCGTTCCCATTCCCCGGTGTCCGGGTTCTGCACGGCGAGTCCGAGTTTCTCGGCAAGTGTCACTGCTTCGGTGAGCAGGATCTGCCAGTGACTGTTGCGTGCCAACTCGCGCGCGAGATCCGGATCGATGGAACCATGCCCGGCCAGATAGGCCGGGTTCGCCAACAACCCGATGAGGGTGGCGATGTCGACGGTGATCATCGTCAACGGCACCCGCCGATCCGGCAGCACTGCCTCTGCTTTGGGGCAGTCGGTGCGTTGGCACAGGCAGGTCAGTCGGGGTTCGCCGTGCATGCGGGCCATGAATGCATCGCACAGGCGTTCTTTCTTCCCGCGCGGATCTTTGGGGCAGAGGGTGTCGGCCATTTCTTCGAGGAGTTGCCATGCGGCGGCGGCTTCGGGTGCGGTCAGCTCGGCTCGGATGCGGGCGAGTTCGCCGGCGGGGCTGTAGGTGACGGTCCGGAATTTCTTCGCGAACTCCCGCAACGCGGCGGCTTCCTCGGGTGCGACGCGCAGCAGGATGTCCCAGATCGCCTGTTCGAGCGGGCCCGGGGACGATCTCCGCGCCGCCTCGACGACCTCGGCTTCGACGCGGGTGACGATGTCGTCGGAGAGGTTGTCGAGGATCCGGCATACCGTCCGCACGCGGGGGAGGTCGATCTCACCGGCCTCGAACGCTGCCCTCAGCAGCGGCATCCGGGTGTGCAGGGCGACGCCGACGGAGACATACGCTTCGGCGACGGTCGCCGAGCAGCCCAACGCCACGGACATTTCGGTGCGCCCGTATCGGCTGTAATGTTTGTGTTTGGTGTCGCGGGTGATCCAGTCGCAGTGCACGCGGTAGCAGGCGGTGATCTTGCGGGCCGCCTGTCGATTCTCCTCACGCGCGGCTGCGGTCAACGCCTCCAGTGACACGGTCGGTATTGCACCCATTTTTCACCCCCCGGTGAGCAAGATTTCAGAACGTGCGTTCGAACTGAAAGAAGACTATCCCGACCCACCGACAAGAACGCTCGAGCCGAAAAAGCACCGGCTCACCTGCCGCTATCCGCGGAATCGTTCTACACTCCACTCCATGAGCGAGCCCGATTCGAAGTCGGCACCGATCGAATTACGCCGGCTTGCGGCCGGCGGCGATCAGGATGCCATCGACCAGTTGGTAGAGCTTGCAGGCGAGCGCAACGACCTCGAAGAACTCCGCTCTCTCGCCGACGCAGGCAGCAGCGATGCCGTCGACATCCTCGTCGAGCTCGCCGGTGAAGTTGGCGACCGCGCCGAGTTGCAGAGATTGGCCGCCGCAGGCAGCCAAGACGCCGCGGACATTCTGGAGGAACTAGATAGCTAAGCGGGCCGCTCCCCCAGTTGCACGGTGAGTCGGTGTGCCGCGTCGAGCAGCATCTTGCCCAATTCCCGGCGTCGGTCGTCACGGAATCGCGTCTCGACGCCCGTCAGGCTCAGTGCCCACGCAGGACCTCCGGCGCGGTCGAACACAGCAGCACCCAGACCCCAGCTGCCTTCCACGAGCAAACCTGGATTGACGGCGAAACCTGTTGTCCGAGTGTGGCCGACGCGGTGCCGAATCGCTGGCGCGGAATGAGTCTCGCCCCACTCCGGCACCAGGTCGACGTCGCCGAGGTACTTGTCGACCTCCCGATCGGGCAGGTGCGCAAGAATGGCCAAACCGGCGGACGCCACCCCGAGCGGTAGCCGAATGCCCTCGTACAACACGTGCGAGCGCAACGGAAAGCTCCCTTCCACCCGAAGCAAGCACACGGTCTCCGCACCGCGCCGGGCCGAGAGGAACGCGCTCTCTCCGCTCTCGGTGGCCAACGCCTGCACTATCTTTCGAGCCTGGTCGGTGATGTCGTACCGCAATGCCGCCATCGATCCGAGTAGATAGATCTCCGGGCCCAGTGACCAGTGGCCGGTCGCGTCACGGTCGACGAATCCTTGGTCGGCGAGCGACGCCAGTAGGCGATGTGCGGTCGGTCGCGCGATACCGGTCGCCCGCGCGAGCGCGGTGGTCGAGGCACCCGACGGCTCCTCGCTCCCCGCTGCGCGCAGCAACGAACAGATCTTGTCGATCACACTTGCGTTGGCATCCGGTGTCGTCACCCGGCCATCGTACGTCCACTCACCGGACGCCTAGTCCACATCCGTTCACCGAACGAGCAGATACCAGCATTCGCTTCACCGAAATACACAGCTCAGGTTGACTGACTACAACGTTTGCTCAACGAACACATCAGGAGCTGCAAGTGACTGGAAAGACCTACGCGTCCGCCGCCGACGCGGTTGCGGACATCGGCCGAGGAGCGACCCTCGCGGTCGGCGGCTTCGGACTGTGCGGCATCCCCGACGCACTCATCGAGGCCATCGCCAACACCGACGCCACCGAGCTCGAAGTATTCTCCAACAACTGCGGCGTCGACGGCTACGGACTCGGAATCCTGCTGGCCGCCGGACGAATCCGCCGCGTCACCGCCTCTTACGTCGGCGAGAACAAAGAGTTCGCCCGGCAGTACCTCGCCGGCGAACTCGAAGTGGAACTGACCCCACAGGGAACACTCGCCGAACGACTCCGCGCCGGAGGCACCGGAATCCCCGCATTCTTCACCCCCGCAGGAGTCGGCAGCCCCATCGCCGACGGCGGAATGCCCTGGCGCTACGACCCCGACGGCTCCGTCTCGATCGCCTCCCCACCCAAGGAGACCCGAGTGTTCGGCGACAAAAGGTACGTACTCGAAGAGTCGATCAACGCCGACTTCGCACTCGTGCACGCCGAAATCGGCGACACCGCAGGCAATCTCGTGTTCGACAAAACTGCGATGAACTTCAACCCCCTGGCCGCGATGGCAGGAAAGATCACCATCGCCCAGGTCGAGAACCTCGTGGAACCGGGCGAAATCGACCCGGCCCACGTACATCTGCCCGGCGTGTTCGTCCAACGCGTCGTACACACCGGCCCACAGGACAGGCGCATCGAAAAGCGCACCGTCAGTTCAGGAGTTCGAGCATGAGCACAGGATGGACCCGCGACCAGATTGCCGAACGCGCCGCAGCGGAGATGGTCGACGGCGAATACGTCAACCTCGGCATCGGACTACCGACCTTGATCCCGGGATACCTGACCGACGCGGTCAAGGTCACCCTGCACTCGGAGAACGGTATCCTCGGCACCGGGCCCTACCCCACCGAGGACGAAGTCGACGCCAACCTCATCAACGCAGGCAAGGAAACCGTCACCGTCAATCCCGGTGCCGCATACTTCGATTCGTCACTGAGCTTCGGCATGATCCGCGGCGGCCACATCGACACCGCCGTACTCGGCGGCATGCAGGTCTCGTGCACCGGCGACCTCGCCAACTGGATGGTGCCCGGCAAGATGGTCAAAGGTATGGGCGGCGCGATGGACCTCGTGCACGGTGCCCGGCGCGTCATCGTCGTCATGGAACACACCGACCGCGACGGTAACCCGAAAATCCTCGACGCCTGCACCCTGCCGCTGACCGGCCAAGGCGTCGTCGATCGCATCATCACCAACCTCGCCGTCATCGACGTCGTCGGCGACGGCACCCTCGAACTGGTCGAACTCGCACCGGGCGTGACCACCGAGCAGGTCACCGCGGCAACAGGATCGGCCCTGAAGCACTGATCGAACGACTGTGGGCTCGAACATCCGAAGATGTTCGAGCCCACAGGGTTACGTGATCAGTCGGGGATCATGTCGAAGGTGTCCGGGTTCGGTCCGGTACGACCCTGCTCACCCTTGTCCAGAGCCGTGATGGCATCCACATCTGCCGAGCTGAGCTCGAAGTCGAAGATGTCGAAATTGGCTTTCACTCGCTCCGGCGTGACCGACTTCGGGAAGATGATGTTTCCGCGCTGGATGTGCCAGCGGAGCACCACCTGTGCGACGGATTTGCCTGCCGCGTCGGCGATTCGCTTCAATTCCGCGTCGTCGAGAACATTGCCCTGGGCGATCGGAGACCACGCCTCGGTGGGGATCGCATGCTCGCGGCCGTAGGCCCAGACGTCGTTGTTGACGAAGTACGGGTGCACTTCGATCTGGTTCACCGCGGGGACCGTCTCGGTCTCCTCCGCCAGGCGATCGAGGTGGGCGGGCTGAAAGTTGGAGACGCCGATGCTGCGTGCACGGCCGTCTGCGGCGAACTCCTCCAGCGTCTTCCAGGTGGAGACGAAGTCGCCGTCGTAGCGGGTGGGCAGCGGCCAGTGGATGAGGAAAAGATCCACGTGGTCGGTACCGAGGTCACTGAGCGTCTTGTCGAACGCCTTGCGCGCGTCGTCGGGCTTGTGGAAGCCGTTGTTGAGTTTGCTGGTGACGAACACCGAGTCGCGGTCGATACCCGAGTTCCGAATACCTTCGCCGACCTGCTTCTCGTTGCCGTACATCTCGGCGGTGTCGATGTGGCGGTAGCCGATCTCGAGGGCCGTCTCGACGGCCTGCGCAGTCTTCTCGGGATCGATCTGGAACACGCCGAAGCCGAGCTGCGGGATCTGCTTGCCGTTTCTGAGCGTGACGTTGGGTACCTGAGTCATATCGCTCGGGTGCCCGCCCTCCCCGCGCTTCAAACCGGATGAAATGATGCCAACGTGATAGTGCAGCGCATCCGGCGCGTCGTCGACGGTGTCGCCGAGAGCCTCGGCAGATCCACCTCCGCCCTCATCGCACCGGAGCGACACTTCGATCCGGCGCACCCCTGGTTCCTCACTGCCGTCGAGCGCGGCAACGACGACACCCGAATCACCGCCTGGACCGAGGGCAACCGCGTCGAGAACCTGGTGCACGGCAAGACCTATTTCGCCGCACTCGCCCGAGCCCTCGACCGCACCGAGCGCGACGACCTGGTGCTGTTCACCGATTGGCGCGGAGATCCGGAACAGCTGCTCACCGACGACGGCGTGACCGTCGAGGACGCGCTCACGGCCGTCGCGCACCGCGGTGGCGTCGTGAAGGGCATGGTGTGGCGCTCGCACATGGAGACGCTCGGATTCACCGGCCCGAAGAATCGCAAGCTCGCCATGAAGCTCGAAGAGGCAGGCGGCGAGGTGATCCTCGACCAGCGCGTGCTGGTCACCGGAAGCCACCACCAGAAGTTCGTGGTGGTGCGGTACGGCAGGAAAGATCTGCCCGACGTCGCGTTCGTGGGCGGCATCGACCTGGCCCGTGCTCGACGCGACGACGCCGATCATTTCGGCGATCCGGTCTCCCGTCCCTTCCCTCCCGAGTACGGCGAGATCGCGGCCTGGCACGACGTGCAGGTCCAGTTGGAGGGACCCGCGGTGCGGGACGTCGAGGACGTCTTCCGCGAGCGCTGGGAGGATCCCGCAGCCCTGTCCCGCCTCCCCTGGCACGCCATCCCCGACATGCTGCGCGGAGTGACTCGGGAGCCGTCGGAACTGCCGCCTGCGGCTGCACCGCCGGAACCGCAGGGCACGTGCTCGGTGCAGTTGTTGCGCACCTACCCGCGTCGACGCCCCGCCTACCCGTTCGCCACCAAGGGCGAGCGCAGCGCGGCACGGGCATACGCCAAGGCGCTCAACCGGGCAACCGAGCTGATCTACATCGAGGACCAGTACCTGTGGTCGGTGGATGTCGCACGCGTCTTCGCCGCGGCACTGCGCCGTAAGCCGAACCTGCGCTTGGTGGTGGTGGTTCCCAAGCATCTCGACGACGACAGTGCACTCACCATTCCGTCTGCGCTGCTGGGACACTCGGCTGCGTTGGAGGTCATCCGCGCCGCCGGTGGCGATCGCGTGTTGGTTCTCGACATCGAAAACGACCGCGGCATACCGGTTTACGTGCATTCGAAGGTCTGCATCATCGACGACGTGTGGACCGCGGTGGGCTCGGACAACTTCAATCGTCGCTCCTGGACTCACGATTCGGAGCTGACGGCGGCGATCGTCGACGACGAACACGACGACCGCGAACCTCTCGACCCCGCCGGATTGGGCGACGGTGCCCGAACCCACGCCCGCAACCTGCGCCTGGAACTGATTCGCGAACACCTCGGCCGGGCCGACGGTGACGACGCCGATCTGGTGGACCCGCAGGCATTCTTCGACGCCATCTCGGCAAGTGCAACCGCGCTCGACGAGTGGCACCACAACCCGTCCTCGGGCCCGCGCCCTGCCGGCAGGCTTCGCCGACACGAGATCTCCGTGCCACCGGTGTGGCAACAGCGACTCGCCGCATTCGCCTATCGCCTGTTCGTGGATCCCGACGGCCGCCCGATCGGAATGCGTCTGCGTCGTCGCTTCTGAGGCTATCGCCGAGCACCAGCCGTTTCGGTCCTGACATATCGGGCATTCGCAGTCGATGCCTCCTTCCTCTGAATCCCTCAGTGCCCTCGTCTTCGCTCCGTCTCCGCTGTTGACGGTGACCCTCGACAAAGCTCCCAACGGCAACACCGAACTGCACGTGCACGCGGGTGGTCAGGGCCACTGGATCGCCCGGATGGCCACGGTGCTCGGTCTCGACGTCACACTGACGGGAGTGTTCGGCGGCGAGATCGGGGGCATTCTGCGCGACATCGTCGAGCGGGAGGGCATCTCCGTCGTCTCGGTCGACATCGGCCAGGAGAGCGGCTCGTACGTGCACGATCGCCGTAGCGGTGAGCGTGAAATCCTTGCCACGGTCGACCCGCCGCCCCTGGCCAGGCATGCGCTCGACGACCTGTTCAGCGCGGCACTCGCAGCCGGTGCCCGCAGCGACGTCGCCATCCTCGGCGGACCGCACGAAGACGACATCGTTCCACCCGAGGTGTACGAGCGGCTGTGCGCGGACCTCACCGCCCTGGGCAAGACGGTGGTGGCCGACCTGTCCGGGCCGACCATGATCGCTGCGCTCGCCGGCGGCCTCACGGTGCTCAAGGTCAGCCACGAGGACCTCATCGCCGACGGCCGGGCCGAGTCCGAGGACCCGGCGCACCTCATCGACTCGATGCGGAAGATGCACGATGACGGCGCGGAGATCGTCGTGATCTCGCGGGCCGGAGATCCAGCCCTGGCATTGGTGGACGGCGACGTGCTCGAAATTGTCACGCCGGGTCTACGCATGGTCGATCACCACGGAGCAGGCGATTCGATGAGTGCCGGCATCGCCGCAGGGCTCGCGCAGGGATTGTCGGTCCCGGAGGCGTTGCGTCTCGGCGGCGGCGCGGGCACGGCCAACGTCACCCGACGCGGCCTCGGCAGCGGGCGACGCGACCTGGTTCTCGGCCTGACCGAATCCGTGGAGGTTCGTCCGTACAAGAAGGCAGGCAAGAAATGAGAGCCCTGATCACCAACGACGACGGCGTGCACAGCGCGGGCATCGCCCTGCTCGCGCGGGTGGCTGTCGCTGCCGGTCTCGATGTCGTCGTCGCCGCGCCCCACGAGGAGCGCAGCGGGGCCAGCGCATCGTTGACCGGCATGGGCGTCGACGATCATCTGGGCGTCGCAGCGGTGGAGATCGACGGTCTGCCCGATGTCCCGGCGTACGCGGTGCAGGCGTCGCCCGCTCTGATCGCGTTCGTCGCCACCCGAGGAGCCTTCGGCGACGCGCCGGACCTGGTGCTCTCGGGCATCAACCACGGCCCCAACACCGGTGCAGCCGTTCTGCATTCGGGCACCGTCGGGGCCGCATTGACTGCGCTGACCCATGGAGTTCCGGCCATGGCCCTGTCGTCGATCGCCACCGAGCCTGCTCACTGGGACACCGCCGAGCACGTCGCACACCTCGCGGTGACGTGGATGGTGTCGCACGGACCGTCCGACGCCGTCGTCAACGTCAACATCCCGGACGTTCCGCTGGCGGATCTGGCGGGGATCGTGCCGGCATCGCTCGCCCGCTACGGCGCGGTACAGGCCGAGATAGGCGATCGCGGGGAGGATTTCGTCACCGTTCGCTTCGACGAGATCCGAGCCGAGGACGACGATTCCGACGCCTCCCTGCTGGCCCGACACTGGGCGACCGTCACTGCGCTTCGTCCGCCGAGCGAGGTGGACGGCGTCGACCTGTCCACGATGGGCGCGTGATCTCACCGACGAGACCGACTGTGTCGGTGCCCTCGGGCACACTGAAACCATCACCGCACATGCCACGGACCTAGGGGGTCACCGAGTATGACGTCAGTTCTCGATTCCGGATCATCGCGCAGCCAGCACTTCCACGGGGTTGTTCCACCGTTCCTGCTCGAAAGGCTCCAGGGTGCGGGCGCTCGCGCCACACTGCTCGCCGATCGTGAAATGCGTGCGGGACGCGAGGTGGTGCAGGCGCGCACCGCCATCGCTCCGCGCACCGGCGGCACGCTCGAACGCACGATCTCCGACGCGAAGTCCACCAGGGATCTCCCCGGCCAGCAGGTGCGCGCCGAGGGCGAGGAAGCAACCGGCGACGCTGCGACCGACGAAGCGTACGACGGTCTCGGGGCCACGTACGCATTCTTCGACGAGGTCTACGGCTACTCGAGTCTCGACGGCAGCGGCCTGCCCCTCGACGCGACGGTGCACTACGGGCAGGACTACGACAACGCGTTCTGGGACGGCTCGCGCATGGTGTTCGGCGACGGTGACGGCGAGGTGTTCGCTCGATTCACCGTCTCGCTCGGCGTCATCGCACACGAACTCGCGCACGGGTTCACGCAGTACACCACCCCGCTCGAATACAAGGACCAGGCCGGCGCGCTGAACGAGTCGATCTCCGATGTGTTCGGCGCACTGGTCGAGCAGTACACCGCCGGGCAGAACGCCGAGGACGCGTCCTGGCTGATCGGCGAAGGGCTGTTCCTTCCGGCCGTTCAGGGGAAAGCGTTGCGTTCTCTGCTCGAGCCCGGCACCGCGTACGACGACGACGTGCTCGGTAAGGATCCGCAGCCGGCCAGCATGGACGATTTCGTCGTCACCACCGAGGACGAGGGCGGTGTGCACATCAATTCGGGTATCCCGAACCGCGCGTTCGCCGTCGCCGCCACCACGCTGGGCGGTCCGGCCTGGGATCGCGTCGGGCAGGTGTGGTTCGACACGATGACGGTCGGCGGACTGTCTCCTACGGTCGATTTCGCCGGCTTCGCGGCCGCCACGCTCGCCGCGGCGAACAAGCGGTACGGAGCCGGTTCCGACGTTGCCGAGGCTGTGTCGACCGGGTGGTCTACCGTGGGAGTTCGGACAACAGGGATCGAGTCCATACCGAAGCCGAGCGACGATCGGGTGTGATCGAGGGCAAATGAGCCTGCGCATCGAGGTACTGCGAACCGGCGGTGTCGCCGGCATGTCCAAGCGCGGAGTAGTCGAGACCGACGAGCCGGAATGGCAGTCGTTGGTCGAGGCCGCGCAGCCGTACATCGCCGATCAGCAGGCCACCGACTCGGCCGACTCGAATGCCCGCGACACGTTCGTCTGGAACGTGTCGGTGGGTGAGCACTCGTGCCGCGTCGGCGATTCGAACCTGACCGGACCACTACGCGACCTCGCGGAGCGCACTCTCCGCGAGGGCCGCGTCAAGTAGCTGCCGCGTCAGGTAGCAGGAGGAACCGAGCTCAGGCCTTCCACTCCGCACTGCGTTCTTCGGTCGCCTGCCCCAGCGCCTCGACGAGGGCGTCGACTCCGAAGTCCTTGCCGTACGAGGGCGTTCCCGGCTGCTGACGCCACGACTGGGCGAGGGTGCCGCCGTCGACGGGGTCGAATCCGAGCTCGTCGATCACCGAGAACACGAGCTTCTTGGAATCCTCGTCGTCGCCTGCGATCGGCAGTGCGATACGACCGCTGGTACCGCTGGGCACACCCTTTTCCAACAGGTGCTTCCAGTAGATTCCGTTGAACGCCTTGATCACCGGCTCGCCGAGTTGCTGAGACACCCACACATTTTCGGGTGTCCCACCCTCGATCTCCTCGATCAACCCGTCCCGCTGCTGCGGGTAGTAGTTGTTGGTCTCGATGATCGGTGCCCCGGGCTTACGGGCACCGGCAATTCCCGGTGCCAGATCCGGCACGTTCTTCTGCGGAATGCTCAGAATCACCAGGTCTGCGTCCTGAGCCGCGTCGGCGGCCCACACTGCCGTCGCCCCGGTGTCCGCCGCCAGGTCTGCCAGGGTCTCCGGGTCACGTGAGTTGGAGAACCGAACCTCGTGACCGAGTGCCGTCAGGCGACGGACGAGAGTACCGCCGATGAATCCGCTTCCGATGATTCCAATTTTCATACTCGGAACCAACGCACGCCCGACCCCGAACAATTCCCGTCAGGATCCGACGGAGACCTTGGACCGGGGACGACCGAACTTCATGGCCTTGTCCACCACCTTGCCGTAGCGCAGCACCGGCAGGTCGCGGAAGTAGTTCATGCGCAGCTTCCACGGGGTCTCGCTGCCCTGTCTCGGGAAGTTGTCCACCGCCCGCAGCACGTACCCCGCCGCGAAATCGAGGAACGGTTCCTCGCCGATCGACGGGTCGCGTTCGAGCTCGACTGTGCTGTAGCCCTTCTCGTCCATGTGCGCCAGCAGTCGCATCACATAGTTCGAGACCATGTCGGCCTTGAGCGTCCACGAGGCGTTGGTGTAACCGACGACGAAGGCGAAGTTGGGGATACCGGTGAGCATCATACCCTTGTAGGCCATGGTGCTGGGCAGGTCGACATCCTTGCCGTCGACCCGGAACTGCGCACCGCCGAGAGCGGAAAGGTTCAATCCCGTTGCGGTGACGACGATATCGGCGTCGAGGTGCTGGCCCGACTTCAGCTTCAGGCCGGTCTCGGTGAACGTGTCGATGTGATCGGTGACGATCGAGACTTCGTCCTTGCGAATCGAACGGAACAGATCGTTGTCGGGCACCAGGCACAGGCGCTGATCCCACGGGTTGTAGGACGGGGTGAAGTGGGTGTCGAGGTCGTATCCCTTCGGCAACCACCCCTCCTGCATCGTCCGGATCCGCTTCTTCATGAACTCCGGGTACTTCTGGCTCAGCGTGTAGATCAACATGGCCATCGACACGTTCTTGAGCCGAGTGACGCTGTACGCCAACTTCTTCGGCAGCCGCTTACGTAGCGTCTGCGCAATCGGATCCTGTGACGGAAGCGAGAGGACGTAGCTGGGCGAGCGCTGCAGCAGCGTGACGTGCTCGGCGTCGCGAGCCAGGTTGGGAGCCAACGTGATTGCCGTTGCACCGCTACCGATCACGACGATCTTCTTGCCGGAGTAGTCCAGATCCTCGGGCCAGTGCTGCGGGTGGATCACCTGGCCGCCGAAATTCTCCTGCCCGGCGAACTCGGGGGTGAATCCCTTGTCGTAGTTGTAGTAGCCACTGCAGGAGAACACGAACGACGCGGTGATCGTGACTGTTTCGTCGGTATCGGTACGGTGCGCGGTCACCGTCCAGAACTGCTGTTCGGACGACCACTCGAGCGCGACGACCTTGTGATGGAACCGGATGTGCTTGTCGACACCCGCTTCCTGCGCGGTGTCGACGATGTAGTTGCGGATGTCGGTGCCGTCGGCGATGGATTTCTCACCCATCCACGGCTTGAAGCTGTATCCGAGGGTGTACATGTCGGAGTCGGAGCGAATCCCGGGGTAGCGGAACAGATCCCACGTTCCCCCGATCGCGCCGCGACTTTCGAGGATGGCGTAGGTCTTACCGGGCAGATCGTGCCCGAGGTGGCGCGCGGCCCCGATCCCGGACAGGCCGGCACCGATGATGAGAACGTCGACCTCGGGAGAGGGCAGTACGGCAGTCATGTCAGCGATTCCTTCGATGTCCGGTGTCAGCTGGTCTTGTTGCGAGCGCTCTCGGACCTGCCGAGGCGGGCTACTTCTTCGTCCATCTTCGGCAGGATGGTCGGCACGTGCTCGAGCATGCTGCGATCACCGACCCGCGAGGTGATGACGGCCTTGAACCACGACGCTGCGCCCACCCACCGCGGCACGTAGACGCGCCGCTTGCGCTTGGCCAGGCCGTCGACGAACGCGTCGACGCACTGCTCGACGGTCATCGTCTTACCCAGCGGGCCGGGCAGCACCGCGAGCAGATCCTGGAATGCGGTGAGATCGGACTTGGCGTCCTGCACCATCGGTGTGTCGATCCATGCCATGTGCGCGGAGCCGACATCGACACCTCGATAGTTGACCTCGAGCCGGAGGGCGTTCGCAAAGTGTTCTGCCGCAGCCTTACTGGCGTTGTACGCGGCCAGGCCGGGGCACGGGGTGAACGCCGCGAGCGAGGAGACGACGAGTACGTAGCCGTTGCGCTCGATGAGCGACGGCAAGGCCGCGCGGACGGTGTTGAACACGCCCATCACGTTGATGTCCATGACGCGTTGGAACGTGGCGGGATCGACCTGCATGATCGATCCGTAGCTGGCGATGCCTGCGTTCGCCAGCACCAGATCGATGCCGCCGTACGCCTCGATTCCCCCGTCGACGGCGCGCTGCATGTCGTCGAGATTCCGCACGTCGGCAACGAATGCCGCTGCTTTCAGCTGGGTTGCGAGTTCCAGGAGGGGTGCCTCGTCGACGTCGACGAGAACCAGCTGGGCACCTCGGCCCGCCAGCGCACGTGCCGTTGCGGCACCGATTCCCCGTGCCGCTCCGGTGATCAGAACGACCTTGTTCCGCAGCGTCGACGCCGCCATCTGCTCCCCCTCGATCGGAATGCTTGTCTGCGAACACTTTGCATCTGATACCGAGCGGTGTCAAGATCTGTCTGTGACTACCCATCACAGCGAACCCGGCCGTACCTACCGAGGCGCCGACCCGCAGCAGCGGCAGCAGGAGCGTCGAATTCGCCTGCTCGACGCCGCCGTGAAGGTCTTCGGCACCACCGGCTACCGGACGGCAACCGTCGAGAAGGTGTGCAGCGAGGCCGGGCTGACCAAGCGCTACTTCTACGAGTCCTTCTCCAACAGCGAGGACTTGCTCATGGCCGCCTACGGCCGAGCGACCGACGCCATGCGCGAGAACATCCTGGCCGGTGCGCAGGCCGAGGCCGACTCCACCGAACAGGTTCTCCGTGGCGCTCTCACCGGCTTCTTCACGTTCGTCGCCGAGAATCCTGAATCCGCGCGCATCGCCTTCGTCGAGATTCTCGGAGTCTCGCCCACCGTCGACGCGCTCTACCGCAAGACGACGACCTCGTTCTCCGAGACGGTGCTACAGGTGGCCGAGGCCGCCGGATCCAGCCGCGGGCTCGCCGGGCCCAACCGCCGAACACTGGCGATGGGCCTGGTGGGCGCGGTTCTCACCATCGCCCAACAATGGCTGCTCTCTCCCGAACGCGAACCGCTGGACTCGGTGATCGCCAGCGCCCACACCATCCTCGCCGCCGTGGTGTTCGGACGCGTCGACAGCTGAGCTGCGATGTAGGACCTACAGGCTCACGGCCTACTCTGCAACGGCTCCACCGGCTCCTCCGCAGTGGCGCGTTCTCCTGATTTGACGACGACCACGCCGAGCAGAACCAGTGCGCCACCGGCCAATTGGACCGGTGCCGGTGCCTGCCCGAGCAGCAGCCACGCGAACACCAAGGCCGCAACGACCTCCATCAGACCCATGAACGACGCCAACCGCGACCCGAGGCGTCGGCCCGCCGCGATGCCGAGAACGTAGGCCAGCGCGGCGGTCACGACACCGAGGCCGATGATCGGCACCCACCACGGAACGACCGCATCGACGAAGGTGACGTCGGTGAGCGGAGCAGCGAACGGGACGATCCCGATGAGACCGGCGACCAGCAGGATGAGCCCACCCGTCAGCAGACCGGCTCCGGCGAGCACGATCGGCGGGAGGCCGTTGCTCTCGTCCGCCGACAGCACCCAGTACACGGCCGCACCGACCATCGAGCCCAGCGCCCACAGCACGCCGACCGAGTCCACGTCCGCACCGGAGATCAGATCGAGCACGAGCACCAGACCCATTGCGGCCAGCAGTGCGCCCACCACGGTCAGGCGACCGGGACGCTGCTGGTGCCGGAACCACATCCACCCGATGACGGCCACAGGCGAGGTGAACTCGATCAGCAGCGCGACACCCACCTCCATGCGTCCGACGGCGTTGAAGAAGGCGAGCTGACACCCTGCCACCGCGAAGGCACCGTAGGCGAGGAGCAGCTTCCAGTTCTTCGCCAGCAGGTTCCACCGCCCGCGCAACGCGAGGATCGACGGAATCAGCAGGACGGCTGCGGCGAGCAGAATTCGCGCGGTCACCGCGGCCCCGGCCGTCCAGCCTGCGTCGAGCAGGCCCGTGGCGAGTGAGCCGGAAAGCCCGAAGGACGCCGCGGAGAGCAGCGCGAAACCGAGTCCCGAGAGTCGACGCGACCGCGCGGCAGCATCGTGGGTGGCCGCGAGATCCGCATTCGCGTCATGAGTGTAAGCCGTCATGACATGTGACAGTAGGGACCGACTTGGTAAGGTGTCAACATGCTTTTTGCTCATGACGCGGAACTGTCACTGTTGGCGGCCGTGGCGTTGATCAATTCCGCCGAGGAGCCGGACACGCTGACCACCCGAGAGCAGCTCGCCGAGTTCTTCACCGAACAGGGCTACTCCGGCCGCTTCGACGGCGACGACGCCGAGCTCGAGGCCGTGAGAGCACTGCGCCCGACCCTGCGCGCGCTGCTCACCAGCAGCCGAGACGACGCCGTGGTCGAGGTGAACCGTCTGCTCGCCGAATCCTCGGCCCTGCCCAGACTGGTTCGTCACGGAGATCTCGACTGGCACATCCATGCCGTCGCCGACGACAGTCCGCTCGCGACCCGCATCGTCGTCGAGACCGCGATGTCCATGATCGACGTCATCCGAGCGGACGAGCTCTCGCGCTTCGACGTCTGCGCGGATCCGGACTGCAACGGGCTGGTCCTCGACCTCTCGCGCAACCGGTCCCGCCGGTTCTGCAGCACTACCTGCGGGAACCGAGCGGCCGTTGCCGCATACCGCGCGCGCAAGGCTCAGTGACGACGGCCACTGGGCAGTGCGGGGCTTAATCGGTCGGCTTTCGGGTATCCCCCGCTCCGAGCTGATCGAAAGGAATTGCCCCTATGGTCGAGAAAAGGCCTACCAAAACGAGCTGGGCCAGAGCTGTCGAGAACATGCTGGCCGTCATCTTGATCTTCGCCGGTATCGCCGCCGCAGGCGGTCTGATCGCCGCATTGGCGGGCGGCTTCGAGGGTTGGGCGATCGTCGCCGGAATCGCCGTGATCGTGTTGTTCGGTGCCGGATTCCTCGCGATTCGCGACGGCGCTCGACGACGAGCCCTCGAAACGAACACCGTCGTCTACGCCCCGGACAACACCGACCAGCTGTTCGACGTCGACCCGAACACCGGTGAGCGAACCCCGCACCGCGAGTAGCGCACTCGATGCGGGGCCGCTGCAGGTTCAGAAGCACTGTGAATTCAGAAGGGATACTTCTGAATGTCCGACTGCATCGTGACCCACTGCAGATCACAGAACGTCTCGAGGTTGACGGTGGTGCCGAAGTGTCCACCGGAACCCGATGCCTTGACCCCACCGAACGGCGCAACGGCCTCGTCGTCGATCGTTTGATCGTTGATGTGCACGGCACCGGAACGAATTCGGTCCGCCAGCTCGTAGGCCTTGAACGGGTTCGAGGTCAGAACAGCAACGGACAGGCCGTATTCCGAGGAATTGACGATGTCGATGGCCTCGTCGACGGTGCGGTACGTGGTGATGGGTGCGACCGGGCCGAATATCTCCTCGGTGAACGCGGGTGAATCCTTCGGCACGTTACCGAGCACGGTCGGTCGGTAGTAGAGCCCGTCGAAGGTTCCGCCTGCAGCCAGTTCGGCACCGGCCGTCACCGTGGCCTGCACGATGCTGTCGACTCGCTTGAGCTGGTTCTCGTCGATGATGGGCCCCAACGCATTCGACGGGTCGGTCGGATCTCCGACGGTGATGCGCGCGGCGATCTTCGCGAGTTCCGCCGTGTACTGCTCGGCGAGATGCTCGGGAACGAGGTGCCGACCCGACGCCATGCAGATCTGCCCCTGGTGCAGGAACGATCCCCACGCACCCGCCGACGCGGCGGCCTCGATGTCTGCATCGGGCAGCACGAGTAATGCGTTGTTCCCGCCGAGCTCGAGGTGGACCTTCTTGAGCAACGGCGCAGCGGCTTCCGCGATTCGGCGGCCGGCCGCGGTGGATCCGGTGAAGGAGATGCACGGCACGTCGGGGTGCGAGACGAGCGCCGCTCCCACGTCGGCACCCGAGGGTAGTACGTGCAACAGACCGTCCGGCAGGCCGGCGTCGGCGAGAATCTCGGCCAGGACCAGCCCACCCGAAATCGGAGTTCGTGGATCGGGTTTGAGCACTACGGCATTGCCGACGGCCAGAGCTGGCGCGACCGACCGCATCGACAATACCGCCGGGAAGTTGAACGGACTGATCACGCCGATGACGCCCATCGGAACGTATCGCCCTACCGAGAACCGGGACTTCGCGCTGCGCAGGACCTGCCCGTAGGGCTGGGACGCCAACGTGGCCGCCTCGGTCAGTTCGGCAAGGACCAAGCCGACTTCGGCCCCTGCCTTGCCGTGGCTGGATCCCGATTCGGGAATCAGCCACCGCGTCAGACGCTCGGGGTTCTGCTCGAGAATCGCTGCAGCCTTCGTCATGACCGATGCTCGCTCCGGGTAGGGCTTGGCGGCCCATTCTTGCTGCGCACGTGCAGCTTTAGCGACAGCTCGATCGAGGTCCGCGACGTCCGCAGCACCGACGGTGGCCACGAGGGCCCCGTCGGCAGGAGCCGTCACGTCGAGGGTTCCACCGCCGCCGTCCAGCCATCCGCCGTCGAATATCTTCGCCGTCCACGCCAGTGTGTTCGCCATGTCAGTCCTGCTCTTTCATTCTCGGTGTTCTTTTCTTCGTTACCGCTGGGCTGCGATCGCTGCGTCGAGCACCTCGGCCTCGGCCCAGGATCCGTGGAACGCGAACGGAACTCGGACGGGAAGCTTCACCCGCGCGAGAGGTTCGCGGGTGAACGCGTCGGCCTCGTGCACCAGCAGCTCGGACAGTCCGGTCGCCGGATTCCACCACAGGGTCAGCAGATATCCGTCGTTCTCGCCGCTCGCTCCTCGACGCTGGACGAAGACCGGTTCGCTGGGGCTGGTCAATCCGTCGGGCCCTTCGAGCACGACCGTCTGGCCGGTGGAGAAGTCATGGCGCGCAAGCCCATCCGTCAGAGTCAGCGGAGACAGATCTCGGGTGGTGGCGAAGTAGCCGAAGCGATTCTCCTTGCCCAGCCACGCGTCGTTGATCTTCGGGAATTCACCCGCGATCCCGCTGTGCATGTGCTGGGTGGTCGTCCCGGTCGCGGTATCGAGCACGAACCGCCAGGCCATCGCGGGTGGAAACCAGGAGTGCGAGTCGATCGGCTCGTCCGAGTCGTCGGCCGGATTGCCCAGACGCGCGATGACGTGCAGATCCACCACGATTCCTGTGGCGGTTTCGTGCGCGTTGAAGAAGTGCGTCGGGGCCAGCATCAGGCCGGTGTCGTACCAGCTCACCTCATGGGTGCGACGGTCGAGCACGGCGAACCTACTGCCGTTCGGCGTCGCCGATTCGTCCCAGAGCACGCCGGGTCGCCCCTCCATGATGCGGTCGAGGCGAAACTGGTTGGGCGAGATGAGGAAGATCGCGAGGTGTTCGCTCACGATGTAATCGTGAACCATTGCCGGGCACCCCATGTCGAAACCGAAGGAATCGACGACGGTGCCGCTGGTATCGGCCTCGTACCACGTCAGTCTCGGCCCGAAGGCCGAGTAGAACAGCATGTCTCCGGTCGACGGTTCGATCTTGTAGTGCGCCGTGCACAGGATGTCGAGTGCACCACCGAAGTTGTACGTGCCCTGCGTATCGAGAGTTTCGGGGTGCATCGAATGCGGAAGTCCGCCTTCGTAGTACACCAGCAGATGGTCGGCGAACAGCCCGACGTTGGTATTGGCGACGCTCTTGGACGGCGGCGCGCCCGCGGGCAGATCTCGCTTGGCCTTGCCGGAGCCGTTGACGAAACCGCTGTACAGCGCTTCCCCGGCCTCCACCTCGATCTTCATGGTGTCGGTGTGCACCCACTTCATCCGGAACGACGCCTTACCGTCGCGGATGTAGGTGCCCGCGACGCCGCCATCGCCCTCCCACCAGTGGTAGCGGTCGGTGTCGGGTGGCTCGAAGCGTGGATTGTCGGCCACTCGGAACAGCGCGCCGGCGAGATCGTCGGGGAGTTTCCCGATGACCTCGAGGTCGAACGCCTCGGTCTCCTCGTGCCACGGCGCGAACGGCCCGTTGAGAAACTTGTTGGACGTGTTCCAGTCGACGTCCGCCTCGTGCCGCGGAGTCGGGGGCGCGGTGCGGCGGACCACTGTCGTCGGCAGCGGGGTGGGAAGTTCACGCATAGCTGATGCCTTTCGTCTCGATGTAGGACAGTTCGGAAGGACTCGCCGAAGTTCCGATCCACGACGCCACCGCGGCTCTCACTGCAGCTCGAACGTCGTCACCGTCGTGCGGATGCCACGCGGCCGCAACGAAGCGGTCGGGCCGGATGAGCACGAATCTTCCGGTGTACGTCCGCATCTCGTCGTCCAGACCGCCGTCGACGTCGAGTAGAACGTTGATGCCGTCGATTCTCGGCACCGTGCGATCGGTGGGCACGGCGACCTCGACGGCGTGTAGGCCGCGCCCGATATCACGTGCGTGCGCCCATTCCGCCGTGTCGTGCACGTCGACTCCCACCAGCGCCCAACCGGTTCCGAGTATCTCGTCGAGCGGGCGGATGGTTCGGGTCGCCGAGTCGAAGGCCCGGGGCTGCCCGATGACGCTCCCGGTGTCGTCACCCGGGAGCACGAGCCCGTCGGCGAATCGGTACGGCGGACGATAGGCCATGGTCTCGAACCAGCGTCGCCCGTTCTCGGTGGCCAGTGCGGCCCGGACCAACTCGTCGCGCCTGGCCGCGATGCGAGGGTTGGTCGTCATCACCACGCGACCCAACCGCTCGGACGCGCGAACAACCGCGGCGGCGTGCGGGCCGCGCTCGGATTGGTATGTGGCCAGCACACTTTCATGCAGGCAACCGTCGAGCGCGCCGGCCAACTTCCACGTCAGGTTCGCGGCGTCACGAATGCCGGAGTTCAGACCCTGACCGGCGAACGGCGGCATCATGTGTGCGGCGTCGCCGAGCAGGAAGCAGCGCCCCAGCTGCCATCGATCGGCCACGAGGCCGTGGAAGCGATAGTTGACGGCTCGTTCGACCTGGGCGGGTGTGATCGGCCGGTAGCGCGAGACGAGTTTCTCGATGAGCTCGAACGACGGCGCGTCGGTGGCCGTACCCTCCCCCTCGAACAGGCGGAATTCGTATCGACAGCGGCCACCGAGACCCGGCACCACCACGTGCGGCCTGCTCGGATCGGCGTGGTGCATGCCGTAGCGCTCTATGTGCGGGTCGCCGAGCGTGTCGACCACCAACCACAATTCCGGGTGGCTGCGTCCGATCATCCCGATACCGAGCAGGTTTCGGACGGTCGATCGTCCGCCGTCGCAACCGAGGAGGTAGCGGGCTCGCACCGTGCGTCCGCCCGCTTCGATGGCCACGGCGTCCGCGTCCTGCACGATCGACGTGACCTCGGTGTCGAACCGAACGGTGACATTGCGCGCCGTGTGCAGCGCCTCAGCCAGCACACGCTCGAGGTCCGGTTGCGCGAACGGGTTCTTGAACGGGTAGCCCAATCGGTAGGCGCTCTCCGCGCCGCCGTGGAACAGCGGTTCGTCGTCGAGTCCGTAGTAGCGGGTTCCGGTGCCGGGCACGACGATCGGCAGGATTCTGTCGATCACACCTGCCTGCTGATAGGTGCGCAGCGCCTCGTCGTCGATGCTGATCGCTTTGGGTTCGTCGCTCGTCGTCGAGCGCCGCTCGAGAACGACGACACGGAGCCCTCGTGCAGCGAGCAGCAGGCCCGCGGTCATCCCGACCGGACCGGCGCCGCAGATCGCTACGTCGTAGAGGGTGTCGAATCTCGTATCCACACCACCAACGTAGCGTGCATCACGTTAAATAGGAATGCTGTCCCATAAAATAGGACACGCTACGAACTGACGACGGCCAATCTCGTCGACAGCGTCTGCGCCGCGGCCCGCACTGCGGTGACGAGCACGTCGGTCCGGTCCTCCGGAACTCGACGCCTGATCGCGACGATGCTCAGTGCCGCTGCCACCGAACCGGACTCGTCGAAGATCGGCGCGGCGATTCCCATCGCATCCGGGTCCACCTCGGCGACGGTCAGGCCGTAGCCGGTGGTGCGGATTCGCTCGAGGCGATCGACGAGGCGATCGACGTCGGTCAACGTTCGATCGGTGAAGCGTTGCAGCTCGTGCCGCCCCAGAATCGAGCGGATTTCCTTCTCCGGCAACCAGGCCAACAGCGTCAGCGCCGACGCGCCGGCATTGATGGGCAGTCGACTCCCCCGCTCGTAGCTCAGGCGCACCAGTTGCTTGGCTCCCTCACACCGCTCGATGCACACTGCCGTGTCGTCGACGAGCCTGGTGAGCAACACGGTTTCGCCCACCTCATCGGCAAGTTCGCGCATCACCGGTTGGGCGATCGTCGTCAATCCGTAACCGCGCCGGGCCAATCGAGCAAGTTCGAGTACCGCGACACCCAACCGAAACCCGCCGTTGGGGGCTTCCTCGAGAAACGATGCGCCGACCAATGTCTGCAGATATCGATATGCCGTGGAGCGGGCACTGCCGAGAGCCTCGGCGACATCGTTCGCGCTGATCTGCAGGCGATCCTCGGTGAACATGCCCAGGATGATCAGCGCGCGGTCGGCCGTGCTGTTGCGTTCTCTGTATCCACTCGTTTCCGAAGCCATGTCGCCATCATAGTTCTGATTATCAGGACTGCAGTGTCATCAAACGAACCAACACTCTTGACAGCTGTGATCCAGGCCATGAACACTGTCCTGTATTAGACAACAGAAGTCCTGCTTTACAGGACACGGCCTCTGGACGAGGAACTCATGAAACCCACCCAACACACGCTGGATCGCGGCACGCTCATCGCCTGCTGCCTCGCGATCGGCGTCGCCCAGATGGGCGTCTCGCTCGCAGCGCCCATTCTCGGAGTGATCCAACGCGACCTCGGAGCGAGCGCTGCGGCGCTGGCCTGGATCCCGGCCGCGTTCATCCTTCCCACCGCCATCCTCGAGCTCAACTTCGGCGTGCTGGGCGACATGTTCGGCCGCAAGAGGCTGCTCGTCTGGGGCGGCGTGCTCGTCTTCGTCGGAGACGTCGTCGCCGGAACGTCGGGAACTCTGACGCAGCTGATCGCCGGGCAGGCCATCGCCGGACTCGGCGCTGCCGCAATCTTTCCCACGTCACTGGCCATGCTGGTCTCGGCAACCCCGGAACGTCAGGAACGAGCCCGCGCCCTGTCTCTCTGGGCGGTCAGCCTGGCGTTCGGTGCCATGATCGCCCCGCTGATCAGCGGCTTCGCCGCCGAACACTTCAGCTGGGGCTGGTCGTTCGCCATTCCCGCCGTGCTGGGTCTCGTCACCGCAGCCGTCAGCGCCGCGGTGATCGTCGACTCGCGTCATCCCGCCGGACGCGGACTCGACTGGCCCGGCCAGATCACCATCGCCGTCGCTTTGCTTGCGCTGCTGTACGCGGTGATCCAGGGCTCCGTGGACGGCTACTCGAGCCCCGTCATCGTGGGCACTTTCGTTCTCGCCGTAGCGTCGTTCGTCGCGTTCGTCATCAGCGAGCAGCGAGCCCGCACCCCGATGCTGAACCTCGCGCTCTTCCGTACGCCCGCCTTCGCGGCGGCCGCCCTGATCGGTTTGCTCGCGATGTTCGGGTTCATCGGAACCGCCTACGCACTCAGCGTGAAACTCGAAGCGATCCTGCACGTCAGCCCGCTGCAGGCAGCTCTACCGTTCGCCCTCATCCAAGCCGTACCGCTGCTCCTCACTCCGTTGCTCCCGCGCCTGTTGATGCGCGTCGCGGCCCGCACCCTGTTGGTCACCGGGCTTTCGGCACTGGCCATCGGTCAGATATGGATGGCTCAGCTACCGGGCGACTCCACCTCACTGCTCGCCATGACCGGCCCGATCCTGCTGCTCGGCACCGGATTCATCACCATGTTCACCGCACTGACGGCCGTCGCCGTCGGAGCCGTCGCCATCGACTACGCCGGAATGGCAAGCGCGGTCACCAGTCTCGTTCGCGAAACCGGCCAGAGCCTCGGCCCCGCGATCGTCAGCGCCGTGGCCTTCGGAGTTGCCGGAGCCACCCTCACCTCCAACCTGTCCGACGGTTCCCTCCCTCCCGAGGCGGTGGGCGTGGCCTCCGGCGTCGCCGAACAGGGCGGACCGCTGGCGGTGGCCAACGCCGACCTCGGCCCGATCTCGGATCTCGTTGCACCCCTTGCTCGGACGGCTCTCGAAACCGGACTCGACATGGGCATCTACGTCTGTGCCGGGGCCACCGTCCTGGCTGCGCTCATCGCCCTCGTCATCCCCGGCGGAGCCCCGAAGGGCCTCGATGCGGCCCCGATCGATGCGGCAGCGTCACCTGCGGCCGGGCGACTGCTGCCGGCAGGTGAGTGAGATGTCCACGCCCACTCTGAATCACGTCTTCACCCTCGACGTCGAGCTGGCTCCCCCGGTGCTCATCGGGCCGACCCCGCACGGAATGCGTCGAGTCATCCCGATCACCGGCGGTCGATTCCACGGACCGGCCGGATCCGGAACGATCCTGCCCGGCGGTGCGGACTGGAACCTCGTGCGTGCCGACGGCATCACCCATCTGTGGGCTCGCTACACGATCGTCACCGACGACAACGTGCCCATCATGGTCACCAACGAGGGCTGGGGCACCCAGGACGACGCCACCATGGACCGCATCTTCGCCGGCGGCGGTGCCGACGTCGACCGCTGGTACTGCTCGACCAACCCTCGATTCGAAGTGGCCGACCAAGAGTGGAACTGGTTGAACCACAGCGTGTTCGTCGGACACCTCTTGCCCCCGAGCCGCGGCGACCGGGTTCGGATCACCGTCTACACCGACGCCCCCGTTCCCACCCCATCGACGCCCCGAAAGGCGGATCACTGACATGACCACTCCGACCAGGAACACACTGCAGGAAGGTGGTGCTGTGGGCACGCTGCGACAGACAGCCGTCTCGCACATCGGTTTCACCGTTCCCGACGTCGCCGCCACCGCCGACTTCTACGGCCGCACCGTCGGTCTGACGGTGCAGGAGGAACTCGCGAGCGGCGGCCTGCGCCTCGGCTGGGGCCTCGGACACCATGTTCTCGATCTGACCGAAGGTCCGAAAGGACTGTCTCACTACGGCTTCGAAGTCCGCGACTCCGACGGTATCGCCGGAATCACCGCGCGACTGAAGGACGCAGGCCACGATGTCGCGGATCTGGATCCGTCCGTGATCGACCATGCCGTCGGCGTACCGTCGGGCATCTCGGTGACCGACCCCGACGGCACGACGGTGCATTTCCACGGGCCGGTCGCGCGCCAGGGTGAGAACGCTGCCGATCCGGGACGACGCCCGATCAAGTTCCAGCACACCACTCTCGGCACCGACAACGTGGCGCAGATGGTCTCGTTCTTCGTCGACACCGTCGGGTTCCGCATCTCCGATCAGCTCGAGGACGGCAAGTTCGCGTGGTTACGCAGCGACCGCGATCACCACACCCTGGCCGTCGTCGAGAACGGCAACCCCGGCAATCTCGACCACTACTCCTACGACCTCGCCGAGTGGGAGGACTTCAAGTCCTGGTGCGATCGCCTCACCGAGATCGGCGTCGACGTCGTCTGGGGCCCGGGCCGTCACGGCCCCGGCAACAACCTGTTCGTCTTCTTCGACGATCCCGCCGGCAACCACATCGAGCTCTCGGCCGAGATGGAGAAGTTCCACGACGACCGAGCCACGTACGTGACGCGGCAGTGGCGTCCGGTACCCGCGTCGGTGAATCTGTGGGGCGGACAACTGGCGAGCTGGCGCAAGACGAGTGAGAGCGAGATCTGACCGATGGCCTACATCAGTTTCGAGCACAACGACATTCGCGGAGTCGGCGAGGTCGACGGCGACACTCTGATTCCGCTGCAGGGCATCGACGCGATCGGACGGACCAGCTCGCTCGAGGCACTCGCCGGCGCGGATCGGCTGACCCAGGAGCGCCTGCCGATCTCGGACGTGCGGGTGCTCCCGGCGGTCACCGACCCGGCCCGAGTGATCTGTGTCGGCCTGAACTACCGCGACCACATCGCCGAAACCGGACGCGAGTTCCCCACGTATCCGGTGATGTTTCCCAAGTACGCCTCCAGCCTGATCGGGGCCTACGACGACATCGCCGTCCCGCCGGAGAGTGCAGAGGTGGACTACGAGGGCGAGATGGCGGTGATCATCGGACGCACCGGTCGGCGCATCACCGAGGAGAACGCGCTCGATCACGTTCTGGGCTACACCGTCGCCAACGACATCACGATGCGTGACTTCCAGTACAGGACGCACCAGTGGATGCAGGGAAAGGCATGGGACGCAAGCACTCCCCTCGGTCCGTGCATCGTCTGCCCCGGTGAGGTGGACCTCGCGAGCTGCGGCATTCGCACCGTCGTCAACGGCGAGAAGGTACAGGAATCGGATCTGTCGCAGTTGCTGTTCACGGTGCCGAACTTGATCGCGACCATCTCCACGTTCACCACCCTCGAGCCCGGTGACGTCATCCTCACCGGCACCCCCGGTGGCGTCGGATATCGCCGTAAGCCGCAGCTGTTGCTGAAGCCGGGCGATCACGTGAGCGTGGAGATCGACGGTGTCGGATCGGTCAGCAGCAGACTGGTGGCGGAAGTGCTCTGAGGCTTGGTGCTTGGCTGTCTTTGATGGACGTCAGTGCGAATTGCGCTGCAGCACAGCCACCATGCTCGAACCCGGTTCGTATCGACTGATCCACGTCGCCTGGACGGCGTGGTAAAGATCGGGCTTGCCGCTCCACACCGTCGCGGCCGGAAGGTTGCTGCCGTCGAGTTCGTGATGCCAGGAGCCGTCGGCGCGGTCGAGGAAGTATTCGGCGGCGACGTCCCACCAGGTGCGGTAGTCCTGCTCGTAGCGGTCTTCTCGGGTGTGGCGCGCGAGTGTCGCCGCCGCACCGATCGCCTCGCACAGCACCCAGTGCAGACGTTCGGTCACGACCGGCTCCCCCGACCAGTCCGTGGTGTAGACGAATCCGGGCGTTGGCCCGGGTTGCCAGCCGTCGACCGCTGCGCGGTGGTAGAGCGCTCGGGCGGCGGCGATACGGTCGTGCCCGCTCGCATCGAGGCTTGCCTGCACGAGAAGCCGGGCCCACTCGAATCCATGGCCGACTGTGGCTCCGTAGGGCTTGAACTGGTTGGCGGTGTCGTCGCTGTTGTACTCGAGCTGCGGGATCCACTCGGCGGTGAAATGCTCCGGAACACGCCAGTCGTTCGCTTCGGCCCAGCGACATACGTTGTCGCAGATGCGCAGTGCCCGCTCGCGCCAGATCCGCGGTGCGCCGGCATCTGCAGCGGCCAGCAGTGCCTCGACCATGTGCATGTTGGCATTGATCCCGCGGTAGTCGTCGAGCACGGACCAGTCCGCAGTCCATGTGTCCGAACACATCCCGTGATGATCGTCCCAGAAACGACGTTCGACGGTATCGAGTGCCTCGTCGAGAAGCTGTCGGCCATGGGGGTGCCCCACTGCGGTGGCAGCCGACGCGGCAAGTACCACGAAGGCATGCGTGTAGGCCGATTTCACTGCTTCGGGCGAGAACGCGTCGGCACTGGACTCGAACCAACCACCGTTCGTGCTGTCTCGCAACGTCGTCAGCAATCCCTCGAACACCCGATCGGCTTTCCTCCGAGACCCCGGCCGTCCCAGCATCGAGGCGAGGAAGTGCACATGCGCCATCCGCGCGGTGATGTACGTATGGGCCGGATGATCGAGGTCGGGGTTCCCTCGGCCGTCCAACCACGCCGCACCACCGGCCGGGTGGTCGAGTGTGGTTCCGAAATCGAGAAGCCTCGATGATTCGATGTCGAGCCACAACTGATGCGAGGGCAGCGTCAGCCAGCTGCGACCATCTTCGGTGTCCATGTGTTCATTGTGCGCCCGACGAGAAACCATCCGACGCCGGTCAGCGAGAGACGCTGTAGCGCAGGTACATCCATCCTGACACCGGGAAGAGCTTCTGTTCGGCGAGAACGAGGTCGAGGTGATGTCCCACCGGAAAGTAGGGCTTGCCACTGCCCAGGATCGTCGGCAGCAGGATGACCTCGAATTGATCGATCAGGTCGACCAGTGAGGCTGCCAAGGCTGCTCCTCCCACAGCCAGCGTTCCCTCGGTCTCCCGCTTGAGCCGCTCCACCTCGGCGATCGCGTCTGCGCTGCGCACCAGGCGGCAGCCGTCGGGAACGGAGTCGAGGGTGTCGGAGAAGACGATCCGGGGAGTGGCCTTGTACAGCTCGGCGAACTCCGCCTCTACTTCGTCGCCGTCGAGGCGTTCCGGATCTGTCCAGAAGTCTTCCATGGCCTCGTACAGTCGGCGTCCGAACAGAAACGCAGCGGTCGCTTCGGTCTGCCGATTGGAGAATCGATGTGACTCCGCGTCGGGCACCGAGAAGTCGAGACTGCCCGCCGAGTCTTCGATGTAGCCGTCGAGGGAAACATGCATGTTGTAGGTCAGTATGGCCATGTCACTCCTGGGGTCGGTTGGATTCGAGAGTATGACTTCGACGGCCCCCGGAATTCACCGGCCAGCAGGTCAGTCCAGGATCGCGGTGGCCTCCACCTCGACGAGAACGTCGGGCTCGAACAGGTAGTCCACGCCGATCAGCGACGCAGGTGGCATCGGAGTAGGTAGTCCGATCTCCTCGACGACGCGGGTGACGCCGTCCATGAACTCACCGATCCGCTCCGGAGCCCAGTGCGTGACGTAGAACGTCAGCCGCAGGACGTCCTCGAATGTTGCTCCTGCACCGGCCAATCCGATCGCGGTGTTGCGCAGCGCCTGCGCCACCTGCCCGGCGAGGTCGTTCTCGGCGATCGCCGACCCGTCCTCGTTGCGCGCAATCTGACCGCTGACGTGGATATGTCGAGACCCCTGGCCCACTGCTACGTGGTGATACGGGGTGGGTTGCATCATGCCGGACGGGGTGAATCGAGTGACGCTCATGGAGTTCCTTTCGTGGTGACCGAATCGCGGTATAGCATTGATACTTGGTACACAAAGGACACTTCAAGGGAACCTGGTTTCATGACCGATACCGCCGATGCCGCTACAGAACTGACGATCAGTGCCCCTCACCGTGAGCTGTTGGATCAGGTACTGGACAAATGGTCACTTCAGGTGCTCAACGAACTGTGCGAGCGCCCCTGCCGATTCAACGATCTGCGCCGTGCAATTCCGGCGGTGACTCAGAAATCCCTCACCGCAACGCTGCGGAAGCTCGAACGCAACGGAATCATCGAACGCACGGTTCTCAGTACTCGCCCGGTGGCGGTGGAGTATCGAATGACGCAACTGGGCAAAACTCTTCGGGCACCCGTCGACGTGCTGTTGGCCTGGGCGGCCGCTCACATGCACGAAATCGACAGTGCACGAGAGCGATTCGACGCTCTCTGATCCGCTCACCGCAGCAGCGTGCTGCCCGAACGTTCGAGATCTCGGAGGAGAGGTACACCATGGCGAGCAATCCACAGCACTCCACCGCGCGCGCTGACGCGTTGCTGTCCGGCCTGGTTGCGATGCTGCAACCGAAGAAAGTGGTCACCGTGGGTGCCGGCAGCGCCGGAACCGCATTGTCGCGGGCTCTCGAATCGGCGGCACCCGAAGTCTCGCCCCAACTCTGGAACTTCGTCGCTAGTCCCAGCGAGTCGGTCACCGAGTCCTTGTTCGACTTGCCCCCTCGGGATCTGCACGACATCGGCCCATTCGACCTGGTCTGGATCGACGATGAATCCCTGGTGTCGAACGCACGGATCCTCCGTACTCTGTGGCCACACGTTGCGAAGGGAGGCGTTGCCGCCGTACAGAACTCGTTCTCTCCGGCTGGGTCGAATCCTCTGTGGAATGCCATTCTGCGTTTCGGTGCCGACGACATCGAGACCCTGACGCTTCCGGGAATCGGCCTTCTGAAGAAGCGATCGGAGCCCGTTCGCGAGGTCGATTTCACCGACGAGATGGTGTCCGCCACCGGGGTTCCGCTGCGGTTCGAGTCCATCGGCGTGCACGACGATGCGCCGCTGCTGGACCACGCGACCGGCGTGCTTCATGCTCTCGCGGATTCGGATCTTCGGGCGGTCCTCTTCGCGATCGGCAGTGGAGTCTCGACACTGGCTGCGCTGCAATCCCACACGTCACTGTCGGTCCGTGCGACACACAAAGCGATCGCACGCCTGCTGACCCTGTCGGTGGTGACCCGGGTGGACGATCGACTCGTTGTGGACGAGAACACGGTGAAGAGTTTTCGGAATCTTCCGCGCACGACGCCCCCACCGACCGACATGTCTCGGTACAGCCGGGACCGACCCGAATTTCTGAAGGCAATCGCACGCCAGCTGAGTACGACGGGATGGTCCTCGGAGCATCAGGTCAACGAATTGTGCAGCTTCTTCGGCGACGACTACGCGACATTGCGACGCGAGCTCGTCGACACCGGGTTTCTCGAGCGAAACAGCGCAGGTTCGATGTACCGGGCGCAGAGCAACGACTAGATCGCCTGGCCCACGGCCATGCGGAGGGGGCCCAGGATTCGGACGACGGCGTTGCGGGCAACCACTGGGTGAGGGCAGCAAACTTTGCTGGTCGCCATTCGGAGGTTTCCATGTACCTGCACGTTCAGTCACTCATTCACGACATTGCCACCGACGAGCCCGATCCGGCCGCCGCGAACGCCCTTCAGGAGGGCCTCGGTGGACAGTTCGGCGAGATGCGCACGATGATGCAGTATCTGTTCCAGGCCATGAACTTTCGTGGGGCTGCGGCCAAGCCGTACCGCGATCTGATCCAGGGAATCGGCACCGAGGAGATCAGTCACGTCGAGCTCATCGGCACCACCATCTCACGGTTGCTGGACGGCTCGCCGCAGTACCAGGGCAAGCTGGAAGACCCGCTGGACACGCCCGGTGCGGGCGGAGCCACTCCGTTGAATCTCGCTCTGTCACAGGGCAATATCCACCACTACCTCGTCGGAGCACAGGGCGCACTGCCGGTCGACTCCGTCGGCAACCCGTGGAGCGGTAGCTACGTCTACAACTCCGGCAATCTGGTTCTCGACCTCATGTACAACCTGATGCTCGAGTCGACCGGCCGCCTCCAGAAATGCCGGATGTACGAGATGACCGCCAACAAGGCTGCGCGATCGACTATTTCGTACCTGATCGTGCGCGACCAGGCGCACGAGAACGGCTACGCGAAGGCCCTCGAAACCCTCGGCGTCGAGTGGAAGAAGACGCTGCCGATTCCGAAGACCAACGCCGAGAAGTTCCCGGAGGTCCAGAAATTGGTCGAACTCGGCCTGCAGAGCAAGCAGTACAGCTTCGACCTCACCGGGGCGTCCGAGGCCGGACGCATTTACCAGGGCATGTCGCCGTCCAAGGACGGCACCGACCTCGATGCCAGTGGGCAGGCCCCCGCCGGCGCTCCGATGAAGATCTCACCCGAGCGACTCGAGGAGTTCGCGCCCGGACTCGACACCGACCTCATGGAGCTCATTCAGCAGACGGCCGAGATGGAGATGGCAGATATCGACGCCACGTTCGGAAAGATGAAGTAACTCCGATACTTTTGTAGCCCGACCTCCATCGCACGACGGAGGTCGGGCTTCGTCACGTCCAGTACAGCAGCTGCGCTTCGGGTAGGACTGATTCGAGTTCTTCCACGAACCACGTCCGCATTTCCGACATCGTGTCCTTCGGGTAGACGTACTTCACGCCACCGAACTTGTTTCTCTTTGCTGTGCGGGCACTTTCGTCCATCTCGAGCTTCGTCCCCGGGTACCAGCTCAACAGCACGTCCTTGCTCGACGGCGTGAACCGATGAGTGATGATCTCGGCAGTCAGGTCCAGATCGGGAACGTCACCCAACGCCTCGGCGACATTCGAGAGAAGTCGGCCGTACTGCTCTCGCCACCCCGGGATGGGCATGATCGGAGCGATGGTGAGCCCCACTCGATATCCGGCCAGCGCAAGCTGCCGTAGCGCCTCGATTCGAGCAGGCATCCGCGCAGTTCCGCCCTCGAACCGATGCGCGATGTCATCGGCATTGACCGACAAGCGAACTCGGGTACGGCGTCGGTGGTCCAACGTCACCAACTCGGTGACGTCGTCGAATTTGGTCGTGAAGCGCAACGACACGTCATCGCCGTAATCCCCCGCGCCCACTCGACGAACGGCCTCGGCGAGGGATCCGGTCACATGCTCGATACCCAACGGATCCGTATAGCAGGACAACTCGAAGGTGGTTCCCTCGTGCCCACGTTCCTCGGTGCCGGAGGTGATCGTGCCGCGGCCTGCGTGGGTACCGATGCCGGACAGTACGTCGTCGATGTTGGCGAACACCCTCGTGATCGGCGGCCCGGACAACGACCCCGCCAGATAGCAGTACTGACAGTGGGCCGGGCATCCCTTCGCCAGATCGATACGCCAGTCGGCGCTCGGCGGAATCGGTTGTGGTTTCAGCACACTCGGTGGTGCGACCACCACGGCCATCGTCGTCTTGGCTCGCGCGTAGGTCTCTCGCTCGGTCTCGCCCCGTAGACCCGTCAGGCGGTCACCGGGCAGCACGTCGATCTCGGTCACACCGGCCGCTTCGCACCGTCGAACTATCTCCGCAGTGTGGGGAAGCTCCGATGCAGACCGCGTGATCAGGACGCGCGACGGCGTCCAGAGTCGAGTGGGTGCAGAGAGGGTGTCGTCCATTATCTGGAGTCAACGCCCGCACACGGTGGATCCTTCCCGTTTCG
The DNA here is from genome assembly GCF_002259485.1 of Rhodococcus sp. 14-1411-2a. Lineage (GTDB taxonomy): Bacteria > Actinomycetota > Actinomycetes > Mycobacteriales > Mycobacteriaceae > Rhodococcoides. The sequence continues at coordinate 412,572 of NZ_NPGA01000014.1, read as the reverse complement.
GGGTTACGAGATCCAGGTGTTCGACGGTACCTCGGCGGGCCTACCCAACAGATAGCCCTGTCCTTGAACGAAACTCGGCAAGGCGTCGAGCTGGTCGGGGGTTTCGATGCCTTCGACCACGCACCCCAGATGTAGATCTCGGGCAAGGTTGATGATCGCCCGAACGATGCTGCTGCTCGTCTCGTCGCTGGTCATCGTGGCGGTGAACGACCGATCGATCTTCACTGCACTCACCGGCAGTGTGGCCAGATAACGCAAGCTCGCGAATCCGGTGCCGAAGTCGTCGATGGCGATGCCGACACCCAACTCACGCAGTTCGCCGAGCTGACGCAGCATCGAGGAGCCGGACTCGAGCAGCACCGACTCGGTGAGTTCGAGAATCAGGTCCGCCGGAGCCATTCGGTGCCGTCCCAGAGCCGCGCTCACCACAGCAGCCATGTCCACGTGTTGAGCCTGCCGGGCACTGAGATTGACGGCAATCGTGACGGGGACACCCGAGTCCGAATCGAGCGGGTTCGCCGCGCGCCATCGCACCAGAGTGCCCAGTGCGTCGTCCAGCACACGCTCCCCGAGCTCGGAGATCAGACCGGTGTCCTCGGCCACCGGGATGAATCGGTCCGGCGTAATTCCTGCGCCCTCGTCGTCACGCAAGCGCGCGAGTGCCTCGAAGCTCGTGAGCGCTCTGCTGTCCAGGTCGTAGACCGGCTGATAGACGACGTTCAGCCTCGCAGCTCCGCGGTGTTCGGGATCGAGGGCACTCCGCAAGGTCCGCTCGATGTAAGCACGCTCGAGGGCGTTCGCGCGCAGCGCGTCGTCGAACAATTCGATCCGGTCCTTACCGAGTTGCTTGGCCCGGTACATCGCGGAATCCGCGTCCCGCAGTACCTCCTGCGCGCTGGCACCCTTGCGAACCAACACCATGCCCACGCTGGCCGACACCACGTACTGGCTGCCCTGATACACGATCGGCGCGGCGAGAACCGCTCGGATGCGCTCGGCGACGCGTTCCGCCAACCCGGCACCGGCACGCTTGTCGGCACCGCGCTCGGCCGGCAACGCATCGACGACGAGGACGAACTCGTCACCGCCGACACGGGCAATCGAATCGTTGGCTCGCAGCACCGACCGCAGCCGTCGCGCAACCTCGACGAGAACCGCATCACCGGCAGCATGCCCGCCGGTGTCGTTCACTCGTTTGAATCCGTCGAGATCGCAGAACAGCACCGCAGCAGCGGCTCCCGTGCTCTCACCGCGTGCGATCGCCGAGCCGATACGGTCGAGCAGCAGCATCCGATTGGGCAGCCCGGTCAGCGGATCCTGCAGGGCCGCTCGCTCGAGCGCGAGTTCTGCCTCGACGACGTCGGTCACTTCCCGCACCACCGAGAGGACCTCCGACACCTCACCCGACGGCCCACGTCGAAAGGGCGTGGTGCGTCGAGACAACCACCGCAGCGAGCCGTCGGCCGCGAGTACCCGATACCGGATACTGACGCTCTCGCCCTCCGGAAGCGATGCCGCGGTTCGGTCCGCCGCTCGGACGACCTCGACATCTTGTTCCACCACCCCGTCCAATCGATCCTCGCCGTCAGTGGAGTCGTCGGACCGACCGAGTCCGAGCCACGGCACCCGACCGTCCTCGACCGCTCCATCCGAAGTCGGTCCGGTCAGTAGCGACCGCAGGCTGCGAGAAGCCCACGTCACCCGGCCGGTATCGACGGCGGTGACGGTCGTGATGTCCGGTGAAGCAGTCAACACCGCGTCACGAAAGGCCCGGGCCTGCTCGAGTTCGGCTCGCGCCGCCCGCTCGGCGGAGACGTCCTCGGAGAGCACCATGGCACCGACTATCCGGCCCGAATCATCCCGCAACGGCCTCGCTTCGACCTGAAAGATTGCGCCCGTTCGGGGGCTGACGGTATCGAACGAAATCTCCTCACCCGCCACGGCCGCCAGGTAATGCGGCTCGAGCATCGCGAAGGCTTCCGGCGACACCGTGTCTCGGAGCAGCTGCCCCTCCATCCGCCGCGGGTCGTAGCCCTCGGCCACCAGACCGGCACCCTCGACGAGGACGAATCGTAGATCGCAGTCCACGACCAGAACGGACGTGTGCGGCAGGTTGGCTGCCAGCTGCCGGTATCGAGCCTCGCTCGCATCGTCGAACATCGAAGGCGAGCGGAGCAACGGACCGTAGAAGCGACGCATCCCCAGATAGATCACACCGGCAAGTGCCGTCGATGCCGTTACCGCGACGTCGAGGGTGCCGCCCATCGACTCCCGCATCGCGTCGAGCATCCCCCCGCCTGAACCTGCAGCGAGATGCGAGGCGTGGCCGTCGAATCCTGTCCACAAGTGCACCGCGTGCACCAGGTGATGCGCGGCGCAGGTCAGGAAGATCGCTGCTGTGGCCACCGCCAACCTGTTGTTGCGCAGCTGTCCGGTCCGCATCAGCCCACGGACGATGAACAGCACGATCCCCAGATACGCGGCAGCGGTGATCCCGTTGAGGACCACCACCCACACCCAGCCGCTCACAGTGCGTGCTCACCGAATCGAGTCCGACAACAGTGGCTCTGGTTCCACTCGACACAGACGACGGGCATGACGCGACCCCCAGGGTTGTAGCCCACCGCGCAGAAAGACCGGTCCGGCCGGAAAATCCGAGTCGACCAGCCGCTCAGCACTTTGATATTCGACGAAGGTTATCCCACTCCGATTACCACAGCCGCCATTGGCGCAGCCCGAAAAATAGGTGTCGGCCTGGTGATTTCACCCTCCCGCGCAGCCCTCGACACAGCGTCGAACCCCGCCGACCCCGTGGAGCCGAGTCGTCGGGTAAGAAGCTCTCATGCCTTTCGCCGACGAACTCCTCGGCCCGGACGCGGCCGGCACGCTGTTTCGGACCATGCGCACCGCCGCTCCGGGCGCAGACCTGTCGGTACTCGAAGGATCGATCGATCGGCTGGGTCCACTCGCGCTTCGAGCCCGCGCAGATCTGTTGCGTGACGGCCTGCTCTCGGCACTGCCCGGCACCTACACGGAGTTCGCCCGCATCATCCGACGTGCCGCCACCGATCCCGACTTCCAGGGCTGGTCGATCTGGCCGGTCACGAGCGCTGTCGCATCGAAGGCCGTCGAGGAGAACACCTCGAGCGCATTCGACGACGGAATGGCCTTGCTCGCCGAGCTCACCGGCCGACTCAGCTCGGAATTCGCCATCCGCTCGTTTCTTCGAGCCGACCTGGATCGGTCGCTCGCAATCGCGTCGGACTGGACGACATCCTCGGACGAGCATGTGCGGCGTCTGGCGTCTGAGGGCACCCGCCCGTATCTTCCGTGGTCGGTGCGCGTCCCCGAAATACTCGCGCGCCCGGGCGTCACGGTGCCGATCCTGGACCGGCTCTACCGAGACGACAGTGATTACGTTCGACGTTCTGTCGCGAACCATCTCAACGATGTCAGCCGAGACGTCCCGGACTTGGTCGTCGGGACCACCACCCGGTGGCTCGACAGCCCGGACGCACACACCGAAAAGCTTGTGCGACATGCACTTCGGACGGTGATCAAGAAGGGAAACCGGGACGCGCTCGAGCTGCTCGGGTTCGCTCCGGCCGACCTCGATGTGGACGGCCCCACCCTCGACGTCACGGAGCTGCCCATGGGCGGAGAAGTGGAGTTCACGGCCTCGATCCGCAACGTCGGCACCGAACCGGCCAAGGTTGCGATCGACTACATCGTGCATCACACCAAAGCCAACGGTGGGGTGACGGGGAAGACGTTCAAGCTGACGACGAGAACGATCACGCCCGGCGACAGCATCGATGTGCGGCGGCAGCATTCGTTCAAGCCGCTGACCACACGGAAGTACTACCCCGGCCCACACTCCATCGAGCTCCAGATCAACGGTGTGAGTTACGGTCGCGCGGAGTTCTCGCTCGGGGGCTAGCGGCGAGCGTCGTGCAGCTCACATGCAGCACCTCGGGTACGTCCGTACGGTCGAAGAGGTGCGCAAGAAGTGGCGGTGGCTGGCGGTGGTGCTCGGCATCGCCGTGCTCGTCGCAACTCCCTCGGTGATCTCGCGCTTGCCCGTCGACCCGTCCGACATCGGCGCGACCGAACTGCTCGAACAGGTCAAGTCCTCCACCGAGACGCCGTACTCGGGCTACGCCCAGGCGGTCGGCGGTGTCATCATTCCGGTGACCGAGGGGCTCGGCGGCCTGCCGGATCTGCTCGGCGACACCACCTCTCTGCGTGCCTGGTATCGCGCCCCGGACAGCTGGCGCGTCGACACCGTGCGTCTGGCCGGTGAGCGCGGTCTCTACCGGAGCCCGACGCGGCTGTGGAGATGGGACTACGAGCAGAACACGGCCGTGGTGACCCCGGTCCCCGAACCGAGCCTGCGCCTGCCACGCGAGGCCGACCTGCTCCCCCCGGAGCTGGGCCGGCGGTTGCTGAGCGAGGCGACCGCGGATGAGGTCACCCGGCTTCCGGCACGCCGGATCGCCGGTCGCGACGCCCCTGGCCTGAGGCTCGTCCCCAGCCAGCCGCAGAGCACCGTCACCGGAGTCGACGTCTGGGTCGACCCCGACAGCGGGCTCCCGCTGCAGGTCGACGTGCTGGGAGCCGGGGCCACCCGTCCGGTCGTCAGCACCGCGTTCCTCGACTTCTCCTCCGAGATTCCCGATGCCGACACCGTCCGTTTCGTTCCCCCGCCCGGTACCGACGTGCAGCAGCAGGACGGTGGCGACATCGCCTCGTTCGCCGACCGGCTCGACACCTCAGGCCTGCCGTCGACCCTGTCCGGCCTCGATCTGCGCCCCCGCGAAGGCCAGGGTTCGGTGGGAATCTACGGCCGCGGCGTGACCGAACTGTTCGCCGTTCCCCTGCCGCGACGCGCCGCGGGCGGACTCGTCGAACAGTTGCAGTCCGCCCCCGGGGCAATCGTCACCGACGACAGCGTCGCGGTGTCGCTCGGTCCACTCAACGTCCTCGTCACCGGACCCACCGACGACCGGCGTCGCTATCTGCTGTCCGGCACCGTCACCGCGGAAACCCTGACGACCGCCGCCCAACAGCTCGGAGGAGCAGCCACATGATCCGCACGACCGGCCTGACCAAGAGCTACGGATCGGTGCGGGCAGTCGACGGTGTCGACCTCGACGTGCGCGCCGGCGACATCTACGGCTTCGTGGGCGCAAACGGCTCCGGCAAGACGACGACCGTGCGGATGCTGCTCGGCCTGGTGCTGGCGACCTCCGGGCAGATACAGGTGCTCGGCGAGGAGATGCCCCGGCGACGCCGAAGCGTGCTGCCACGGGTGGGGGCGCTGATCGAGAACCCCGCCGCCTACCCCAACCTGTCCGGACGCAGAAACCTCACGCTGCTCGACGCGGCCGGTCCGGGTGGGTCCCGGCGGACCCGGAAAACCAGGGTCGGTGAAGCCCTCGAGCAGGTGGGCCTCGCCGGAGTGGGACGCAGACCGGTCAAGCAGTACTCGCTCGGCATGCGGCAGCGTCTCGGGCTGGCGGCGGCGCTGATGCGTACCCCCGAACTGCTGATCCTCGACGAGCCGACCAACGGACTCGACCCACAGGGAATCCTCGAGATTCGAGAGTTGCTGCTGGGCTTGCACTCTCAGGGCACCACGGTGTTCCTCTCCAGCCATCTGCTGGCCGAGGTGGAACAACTGTGCGACCGAGTGGGAGTGCTCGACCGAGGTCGACTCGTCCTACAGGACCAGCTGTCCTCGATGCAGCGGTCCACCGGCCGGGTGTCGGTGCGCACCGCCGATCCCGCTCACGCGGTCTCCGTGCTCTCCGGCGTCGAGGGGGCCACGGTGCTCGAACGTGTGGGTCAGCAACTCGTCGTCGAGCACCGGGACCCAGCCGAGCTGAACCGGCTCCTCGTCGAGGGAGGTGTCCGGGTGAGTGAGCTGAGCGAGCAGCGGATGAGCCTCGAACAGTCCGTGCTTGCTGTCACCGGGGCCAGTTCCGACAGAGTCGACGCCCCCGGCGCACTTCGAGACAGCGCCGTCCGGACCGAGGTGACCGCATGATCGGCGTCGAACTGCGCGCAATGCTGAGCCGACCCCGCACCTGGGTCGTCATCCTTCTGCTCAATCTGCTGCCGACCATCGTCGCGGGCCTCCTCGCCCTCACCGACGTCGGTCCGCGTCCCGGCGAAGGCCCCGCCTTCCTCTCTGCGGTGACCACCAACGGCCAGCTGTTTCCGCTCGCAGCTCTCGCCATCGTGCTCCCGCTGTTCCTGCCCGTCGCCGTGTCGGTGATCGCAGGCGATGCCGTCGCCGGGGAGGCCCAGGCCGGCACGCTGCGCTACCTGCTCGCCCGCCCGGTGGGACGAACCAAACTACTGGTGGCGAAGCTGGTCTCGGTTGCCGCCTTCGTGCTGCTGGCCGTCGTCGTCGTGGCCGTCATCGCATACTTCGTCGGCACGACGCTGTTCGACGTCACGACCCTGGGGGGCGTCTCCAGCGTGTCCGGCACAGTGCTGACCGACGAACAGGTCGCCACGCGCACCGTCATCGCCGTGCTCTACGTGACCATGTCCATGCTCGGAGTCGCCGCCATGGGCCTGTTCCTCTCGACCCTGACCGACTCCCCGCTCGCCGCGACATTGGGCGCGTTGGCGTTCCTCATCGCGAGCTCGCTGCTGCTGACGCTGGACGCCGCCGACGCCATCGCGCCGTACCTGCCGACGCGATACTGGTTGGCTTTCGTCGACCTGTTCCGCGACCCGGTGCCGACGCGGGACCTGATGCGCGGCGTCGGTGTGCAGGGCGTCTACGTCGTCGTTCTTCTCGGCGCGGCGTGGGCGAACTTCACCACCAAGGACATCACGAGCTGAGACGGCTGCAATCAGCTGCGCCGAGCTCGGTGGTGGAGTCGCCGTCCAACTGGGCAGAGACCATCGCACCGACCAGAGGATCGCGCGGCAGGTTCCCGTGATCGACGGTCGAGTCCGCGCACACGCTCTGAACGGGGATGTTGACCGCCCCGTCGAGTTCGGCCGACGTCGGCGGGGTCACCACCTGATCCAACTCGGTCCAGATCGACACCCACTGCGGCCCATCCGGGGTCTCGTCCCCGGAGTTCAGGGCGGCGAACACGGAACTGTCCGGGGCGAGCTGCTGACAAGCGGTGGCGCACTGGTCGGGCACGAACTGGGCCGCCAGCGCCGCCACCTGAGTGCCGTGGTGCGGGGAGCCGAGAGTGACGATGCGTCGGGCCTGCTCGGCACCGCCCAGGTCGGCGGCCCAGAGCCGCGCCACCACCCCGCCGGCGGAATACCCGACGACGTCGACCGAGCTCGCTCCCGTCCGAGCCAGAGCCGCGTCGACGGCGTCGCGCAGGGTCTGCGCCTGCACGGTCAGATCGCCGACGCCACCGTCGGGCAGGGCCACCACTGTGGCGTCGCGACCGTCCTCCCGTAGTTCGGCCGCGAGCACGTCCAGCGAGTCGGTGGATCCGCCGAACCCGGGGATCAGCAGCACTGGGCCGGGCACGGACTGGTCGACGCTGGCGACGGGGTCGCTCGCGGGGCGTGATGCCACGAAGGCCGCCACAGCCGCGACGACCGCGACCAATACGAGGGCGAGTAAGACGAACACGAGACGACGGCGAGCCGGGGCGAGGGAGGCGAACACTCTGTCCAGTGTGCCTGGAGATCACGCCTGATCGCGGACCACCGGAGGAACGAGCACGAACTTCCCCACGTGGTCCCTTTCCAGGAAGCGCTGCTGCGCGGCGGCGATCTGCTCGAGCGGAAACGACTCGGCCAACAAAGGACGAATCTCACCGGCCTCGATGTACGACACGAGGTTCGGAAACACGTCCTCGTCCCACGCTGTACAGCCGAGGAGCGTCAGGTCGTTCAGGTACATCGTCCGTAGATCCAACGCGACGATGGGTCCTGCGATCGCACCCGAGGACACGTATGTTCCCCCACGAACGAGGACGTCGAGCAACGGACCGAAACCGTCGCCTGCGACGTTGTCGATCACCACATCGACGCTGTGCTTGCCGAGGGCGTCCACCACGTCGACATCGCGCCCGTAGACCTCGTGGACGCCGAGTTCGCGAAGCTGGTCGTGCTTGGCCCGGCTCGCGACGCCGATCACGCGGGCACCGCGCCGAGCGGCGAGTTGCACTGCGGCAGAACCGACTCCGCCCGACGCGCCGGTGATGAGCACTGTCGACCCTCGATGCACCCCCGCGCGAGCGATCATGTTCTCCGCCGTGCCGTAGGCACACGGAATCGTCGCCAACTCCGCATCGGTCCACCCACAGTCGACCGGAAAGATCTCGCTCGCCGGAACGACGACGAACTGCGCGAACGCGCCGTCCATGTCCGAACCCAACCACCGCGTCTCGCCCGACGAGAAGCCGTCGACGCGCATGCACGATCGAACCAGGACACGGCGGCCGACGATGGATTCGTCCGTCCCCGGACTCGCACACAAGAGACCGCAGCAGTCCGTGCCCTGAATCAGCGGAAAAGGCGTCGCGTCGTTCCACCCGCCGTCCGCGTACCAGCCCACGCGTGTGTTGATTTCGGTGTTGTTCATCCCCGCGGCCAACACTCGAACGAGCACCTCCCCGGGGCCCGGCACGGGTATCGGCACCTCGGACACGACGAGGTTGTCGTACCCACCGTTGCCGGTGGTGACGATGGCTGTCATCAGATCACCGCGGGTGCTATCGGTTCGCATGAAGTCATCTTGCAGGACCGATGTCACGAACAGGCCGATGCAGCGCTGGATCGACAACCAAAAAGGCCCCCGACGCGCTGGTGCGTATCGAGGGCCTGCTGGTGGAGCCGCCTAAGAGAATCGAACTCTTGACCTTTTCATTACGAGTGAAATGCTCTACCGACTGAGCTAAGGCGGCGTGCCTTTCGGCGTTGGTGAGTCTAACGGAGCATCACGTCGAAACGAAAATCGCCCTCCCTCGAGCGGCGAGGCGGGCTCGGCCCCTAACGCAGCACGTCGCCCAGCGTCGCCACCATCGCATAGATCGCGAACTTGGGTTTTGCATTGACTGCCAACGACTCTCGGCATTCGAGGATTGCCTCGATACTCTTCAGCAGCGCCTCGGGCGAGACGGCTTTTGCCATTCGCTCGACCTGCTCGGCCATGTCGGGATGGGTTGCCGTGGCGGTCGATCCGTACGAGCGAGCGAGCGCATCTCGATACAGGCCCACCAGATCCATCAGCGCGCGATCGAGTGAGTCACGACCGGTTCTGGTGGCACGCGACTTCTGCCGCTTCTCGAGGTCCTTGAGCACTCCGGCCGAGCCACGCAGCGCACCCGCCGCACCCTTGCCGGTACCGCCTGCACCGAGAGCCGTCCGCAACTCCTCGGTCTCGGCCTCGTCGCGGGAGGCACTCATTTCCTTGGCCTCGTCCTCAGCGGCCTTCACCAGCTCCTCGGCCGCGAGGTACGCCTGATTGGGCCGGGCTGCAGCCGACGCCAGCGCCAGTGCACGTTTACGACGCGCCCGGGCGTCCTCGTCGGTGGCGAGACGGCGCGCTCTGCCCACGTGGCCGCCACTGATCGACGCGGCCCACTCTGCCGTCTCGGCGTCGAGCTTGTCGCGGGTCTGCAGGACCTGGGCGATCGCCGGCACCGTGGGTGTCACCAGCGAGACGTGCCGGCACCGCGAGCGCAGAGTCACCGAGATGTCCTGCGGATCGACCGACGGCGCACACAGAAGGAACACCGTCTTGGCCGGCGGCTCCTCGACGACCTTGAGCAGCACATTTCCGGCACCCTCGGTGAGCCGGTCGGCGTCCTCGACGACCACCACCTGCCACAGGCCAGTGCTGGGTCGACGCGAGGCGATGGAGACGATGTCGCGCATCTCCTTGGTGCTGATGCTCAATCCCTCGGGCACGACGCGTCGCACATCGCCGTGGGTACCGGCCATGGTCGTCGAGCAGGCCTGGCAGTGCCCGCACCCGGGAGTGCCCTCGGTGGTGCACTGCAAAGCCGCAGCGAAGCACAGGGCAGCGATGGAACGGCCGGATCCCGGTGGACCGGTGAACAGCCACGAATGCGTCATCGCCGACGAGTCGACGCCGGTGCGAGCGGCCACCGCAGCGGCCGTCAGATCGGCCTCGACATCTTCCTGACCGACCAATCGATCGAACACACCCGCCATGCACGCAACCCTAGTGGTTGGGGCCGACAACCCGAACCCGCGAACTCGAAGTTATGCATGGATACGGCACGGAAAACGTCCATAACTTCGAGCTCGGCGGCTACTCGGTGTCGGTCTTCTTCGCTGGTGCCTTCTTGGCCGGGGCCTTCTTCGCGGCAGTGGTCTTGGAGGCAGTGGCCTTGGTGGCCGTCTTCTTGGCAGCAGCTTTCTTTGCCGGAGCCTTCTTCGCTGCGGCCTTCTTGGCCGGAGCCTTCTTGGCGGCGGCCTTCTTCGCCGGTGCCTTCTTCTTCACCGGACCACGAGCGCGCCTGTCCGCCAACAACTCCGACGCACGATCGTCGGTGATCGACTCGACCTCGTCGTCCTTGCGCAGGCTGGCGTTGGTCTCGCCGTCGGTGACGTACGGCCCGAAGCGACCGTCCTTGATCACCATCGGCTTCTCACTGATCGGGTCGACGCCCAGCTCACGCAGCGGCGGCTTGGCTTCGCCCTGACGACCCCGACGCTTGGGCTCGGCGTAGATCTTCAACGCCTCTTCCAAGGTGACGGTGAACATCTGATCCTCGTCGGCGAGCGAGCGAGAGTCGGTGCCCTTCTTCAGGTACGGGCCGTAGCGACCGTTCTGCGCGAGGATCTCTTCCTTGGACTCCGGATCGACTCCGACGACGCGAGGCAGCGAGAGCAGCTTGAGCGCATCCTCGAGCGTGATGGTCGCCAGGTCCATGGACTTGAGCAGAGAACCGGTGCGCGGCTTGGGGCCGGTTGCCTTCTTCGCAGCCGCCTTCTTGGCCGGAGCTTTCTTGGCCGCCGCCTTCTTCACTGCGGTCTTGACGCCACCGCCACCGTCACCGTCGTTGCCGGACGGCACCGGGACGATATCGGGCTCGGGGGGCGTGGGTTCGGGTTCCGGCTCGGGCAGGATTTCGGTGACGTAGGGACCGAAACGGCCTTCCTTCGCGACGATGTCGTGACCGGTCAGCGGATCGACACCCAGCTTGCGCCCCTCTTGCGGTGTGGCGAACAGCTTTTCGGCGAAGTCGATCGTCAACTCGTCCGGTGGAAGATCGTCGGGCAGGTTGGCGCGCTGGCTGATCGGATCGCCGTCGGGATCATCGTCGCTGACGACCATGCGCTCGAGATACGGACCGTAACGGCCCACGCGCACATGGATTTCGCGACCCTCGGAGTCGTCGAACAGACGGATGGAGTTGATGGTGCGGGCGTCGATCTCTTCGAGATTCTGGCCGACCATCTTCTTCAGGCCACCGGAGCGAGCCACCGAGCCCTCGGCACCGGTGTCGCCGCCGAAGTAGAAGCTCTGCAGCCAATTGCCGCGTCGCTCACGGCCTCCCGCGATGGCGTCGAGGTCGTCCTCCATGCCTGCGGTGAAGTCGAAGTCCACCAGACGCCCGAAGTGAGCCTCCAGCAACGCAACCACCGAGAACGCCACCCACGACGGCACCAGCGCACTGCCGCGCTTGTAGACGTAACCGCGGTCGAGAATGGTCTTGATGATCGACGAATACGTCGACGGCCGACCGATGCCCAGCTCCTCGAGCGTCTTGATGAGCGACGCCTCGGTGAACCGCGCGGGCGGGTTGGTGGTGTGACCGTCGGGATCGAGCTGGGTGGCGGTGACGGCCTGGCCCTGAACCAGTGCGGGCAAACGGGATTCGGCATCGTCGGACTGTCCGCCGGCCTGATCGTCGACGCTCTCCACGTAGGCCTTGAGGAAGCCGGCGAACGTGATGGTGCGCCCCGAAGCGGAGAACGTGCACTCCTCGCCGGTTCCGGCCGTTCCGGTGATGCGCAGTGTCAGCGTGGTGCCGCGCACGTCGGCCATCTGCGACGCGACCGTGCGCTGCCAGATCAGCTCGTACAGGCGGAATTCGTCGGTCTGCAGGGCCGAGTGCAACTGACCGGGCGTCTGGAAGACATCACCGGACGGGCGGATGGCCTCGTGGGCCTCCTGCGCGTTCTTGACCTTGCGAGTGTACTGACGCGGCGACGGATGGACGTACTCCGGTCCGTAGAGCTCGGTCGCCTGGGTACGTGCCGCCGAGATCGCCGACGCGGACAGCGTCGTCGAGTCGGTACGCATGTAGGTGATGTAGCCGTTCTCGTACAGCCGCTGCGCGACACGCATGGTGCGCTCGGAGCTGAAGCGCAACTTGCGGGCGGCTTCCTGCTGCAGCGTCGACGTCATGAACGGCGGGTACGGCTTGCGGGTGTACGGCTTGTCCTCGGCGGACGCGACCGTCAGGTCGACGCCTTCGAGAGCCTCGGCGAGGCGTCGGGCACGCGGTTCGTCGAGGACGGTCACCGCATCGGACTTGAGCTTGCCGTCGGCCCCGAAGTCGCGACCGGCGGCGACGCGATTGCCGTCGACATTGACCAGGCGGGCTCCGAAGCTGCGCGGGGTGGCGTCGGCTCCAGCGTCGAGCGTGGCGGAGATGTCCCAGTACTCGGCACTGCGGAACGCCATCCGCTCGCGCTCGCGCTGGACGACGATGCGGGTGGCCACGGACTGCACTCGGCCTGCCGAGAGCTTCGGCATGACCTTCTTCCACAGCACCGGGCTGACCTCGTAGCCGTAGAGACGGTCGAGGATACGACGGGTCTCCTGGGCGTCGACGAGGTCTTGATCGAGGTCACGGGTATCGGCGGCGGCAGCGAGAATGGCCGGCTTGGTGATCTCGTGGAACACCATGCGTCGAACCGGGATCTTGGGGTTCAGGGTCTCGAGGAGATGCCAGGCGATGGCCTCACCCTCGCGGTCGGGGTCAGTGGCGAGATAGAGCTCGTCGGCGTCCTTGAGCAGGCTTTTCAGCTCTGCGACCTTGCCCTTCTTCTCGGGCGAGACGACGTACAGGGCCTCGAAGTCGTGGTCGACGTCCACGCCGAGACGTGCCCAGGGCTCACCCTTGTACTTGGCGGGAACGTCCGCGGCACCGCGGGGAAGGTCGCGAATATGGCCGACGGAGGCCTCGACGACGTAGTTGCTCCCGAGGTACGGGGCGATCTTCTTTGCCTTGGTCGGAGACTCGACGATGACCAGACGACGTGGCTCGGCGGAGCTGTCCCCCGTGCCGTTGTTACGTGCTGCCACCTTGCTGCCGAACCTTCCCTAGTGCGTTTTCACAGGCAGATTTGCCTGTCCCACTACTAACAGACTGACATACGTCGGCCAAATACTCGCAGATCAGTCACAGATCGGCCTACTCGGCGTGGGGCCAATTGGTACGTGCGTCCACGTTCTGTGGAGCCTCGCCGACGTTCTCGGTGAGCCGCAGCAGCCGGCGTCGACCGGTGATTCGGAGGCCCGGATTGGACCCACGCGTGCCGATCAGCGTCGGCGCGATGCCCGCGCGCATCAACGACTGAGCGAGAACGGCGTGAGTTTCCGGCGCGTGGGGATCCAGACCGAGCACGTACCGCTCCCCCTCCGCCTCGGGACGACCCGACGCGAGCACCCAGGCGCGCAGTTCGCGAGAACCCGGTACCCAACCGGGCGGGACGGCCTTGACGGCGCCCTTGGTCCACAGAGACGCCAATGCGGACAGTTCGGGCACCGACGCGGTACGCACCAGAGGCCTGTCCTCCTCCGATCGACCGAGCTCCGGCGTCAGACCGCATTGCTCGATGAGTTCGGCGATGGCATCCGCGCGCCACTGAGCGTCGACCACGACGGAAATTCGGGCCGCACCCGCCGAAGTGACGACATGGCCGGTGGCAGCCAGCAACCCACTGAGATCGGTCACCGCGGGCGGCAACGACTCAGCGGAGAAGAAGGACAGCTGGTTCACAGCATGGACATTAGGACATCGACGCCCGCGCTCACGGCTTTCGGCGCTCCCCGGTGGTTCGTGGAAACGAAACATCCCCCTTTTCGATCGGCCTTGTAGGACCGATGAAAAGGGGGATGACGGTTCTCGACTCCAAAGAGAAGAGAATCAGACTGCGCGAACGCCCGTGGCCTGAGGACCCTTGGTGCCCTGGCCGACCTCGAACTCGACGCGCTGGTTCTCCTCGAGGGTGCGGAAGCCGCTGCCCTGAATCTCGGAGTAATGAACGAAGACGTCAGCGGAGCCGTCTTCTGGTGCGATGAATCCAAAGCCCTTTTCGGCGTTGAACCACTTCACAGTTCCCTGTGCCATGCTTTTCCTTCTCTTTCTAACACCGGATTCGATGGAGCGCACTTTCGGTCCATCGGGCCGGTTCCGACCGCTGCACTTTCTACGAATCCCCCTCAGGATTCCCCCTGACGGACGAGCTCTTCCAGTACCGCGCCCGCAACATTAGATCCTGCGAGCGTAGAACGAACACAGAAGCTGCGACCGCGTCAAGTGAACCATGAACTCCGCGTTCGCAACAGTCGAAAGTCGACCGTTTTCGAACATTTTGTCCGTGTTGTAGAAACGGACAACATCCGACAAGCGAATTGCTGCTCCCACCAGGGCGCGAAGGAGCTGAGCAGGTCCCCGCTAGCATGGGGTTGTCGCGAACAGCCCGACGGCGCTTGTAGATCGAACGAATGCATGGAGGCCCGTGACCGAGAAGAATCCGCTGGGCGGTGCGGATGCCGGGAGCTACGGGCAGCGGTTGCTGGATCGAGTATCGGCGGGATCGCCTGCGAGCGAGAGCCCGTTGACCCACGTCGCCGAACTGCCGGCACGCGCCTCCCAGTTCTCCTCCTGGCCGTCGTGGGTGGGCCCGGAAGTGGTGCAGGTGATCACCTCTCGTGGGATCTCACAACCCTGGACGCATCAGGCACGTGCGGCAACACTCGCCGCCGAGGGCAGTCATGTGGTGCTCTCGACCAGCACCGCGTCGGGTAAGTCGCTGGCGTATCAACTCCCCATCCTCACGACGCTGTCCGCCGACGCCCGGGCCACCGCGCTGTATCTGGCCCCCACCAAGGCCCTCGGTGCCGATCAGCTGCGCACCACGATCTCGATCACCGACGAGTTGCGTTCGGTGTCAGACGAACTCGCCGAGGTGTTCCCGAGTGCGTACGACGGCGATACACCGATCGAGATTCGTCAGTGGGCCCGCGCGAATGCGCGCTGGATCTTCACCAATCCCGACATGCTGCATCTCGGCATCCTCGGCTCGCATGAGCGGTGGTCGCGATTCCTCCGCAACCTCCGCTACGTGGTGGTGGACGAATGCCATTACTACCGTGGCGTTTTCGGATCCAATGTCGCGCTCGTGCTCCGCAGGCTACGACGCCTGTGCGCACGGTACGGAGCATCGCCGGTGTTCGTTCTCGCCAGTGCCACGACCTCCGAACCGGGGCGGGCCGCGAGCCGCCTCATCGGCGCGCCGTGCGCGGAAGTCACCGAGGACGGATCCCCGCACGGAGCCCGCACCGTCGCCCTGTGGGAACCACCGCTGCTGAAAGAAATCACCGGCGAAAACGGCGCTCCGGTCAGGAAATCCGCAGGTGCGGAAGCGTCGCGCATCATGGCCGACCTCCTGGTGGAGGGCGCGCGAACTCTGGCATTCGTGCGGTCCCGGCGCGGAGCCGAGGTGACCGCGCTGGGGACCCAGAGAATTCTCGCCGACGTCGATCCGCAATTGATACGACGCGTCGCCGCCTATCGCGCAGGGTATTTGGCCGAGGATCGGCGCAAACTCGAATCCGATCTGTCCGACGGCACGTTGCTCGGCGTCGCCACCACCAATGCGCTCGAACTGGGCGTCGACATCGCCGGTTTGGACGCGGTGATCGTTGCCGGCTTCCCCGGCACCGTCGCGTCGTTCTGGCAGCAGGGCGGCCGGGCCGGTCGACGCGGGGAGGGCTCGCTACTGGTGCTCGTTGCGCGCGACGATCCACTCGACACATATCTGGTGCATCACCCGGCGGCTCTGTTGGACAAGCCCGTCGAGGCGACCGTCACCGACCCCACCAACCCGTACATCCTGGCTCCGCAATTGCTCTGCGCTGCAGTCGAACTGCCGATCACCCTCGTCGAGGCCGAGGAGCTGAGCGCAGAATCGGTGCTCGAGGAACTCGAACTGAAAGGCTATGTGCGCAAGCGTCCGCACGGGTGGTTCATCACTCCCGAGGGGCAGCAGCTCTCGCCCCACGGTGCGGTGAACATTCGCGGCGGCACCGGGGTGCAGGTGGCCATCGTCGACGGCGAGTCCGGTCGCATGCTCGGCACCGTCGACGGCGGCAGAGCGCCCGCCACCGCCCACCCGGGTGCCGTCCACATTCACCAGGGTGAGTCGTTCGTGGTCGACGACCTCGATCTCGATGCCGGCCTCGCACTGGTGCACGCCGAGCAGCCCGAGTGGAACACCTCGGCCCGCGAGATCACCGACATCTCGATCACCGCGGTGCACGAATCCGTCGACTACGGCGAGGTACGCGTCGCACTGGTGCAGGTCAACGTCACCCATCAGGTCGTCGGATATCTGCGACGCCTCCTCTCCGGCGAGGTACTCGACTCCATCGAACTCGACATGCCCGCACAGACACTCGACACCAGAGCCGTCATGTACACCATCACCCCGGAGTTGCTCGAGCACAGCGGAGTTCCGTACGAACGATTCCCCGGATCACTGCACGCGGCCGAGCACGCCGCCATCGGGCTGCTGCCCCTGGTGGCGACGTGCGATCGCTGGGACATCGGCGGAGTGTCGACGGCTCTGCACCCCGACACCGGCCTGCCTACAGTGTTCGTCTACGACGGATACGACGGCGGAGCAGGCTTCGCCGACCGCGGTCACGTGGCCATCGCCGATTGGCTCACGGCCACCAAAGACGCCATCGTCTCCTGCGAATGCCAGACTGGTTGCCCCTCCTGTGTGCAATCACCCAAATGCGGAAACGGCAACGATCCACTGGACAAAGACGGTGCTGTTCGAGTGTTGACGGCGGTACTGGCGGCCATCACTCGGGAGGGTTGAGTCCGGGGATTCCGATTCAGCGCCGGTCCAGTGATGGTCCAGTGCCGGTCCAGCGATGGGCGCAAACGCGCGCGCATTCGCTGAACGCGTGCAAAATCGGCTGCTGAACGGGGCTATATCGCGCGCATCTGACAAACGCGCGCGCATTCGCGGTCGCTGGGCGCAAGGCGCGAACTCACGGGCGCACAGCGGAATCCGTTACCTGCACAACGACATTCGTAGGTCCGCGGGTACGCGAACATGCGACAGCCGATGCTACGTCGGTTCCGGGCTGTTGCGAATGGACAGGGCCGCAGCGGACGACCGAATGTGTTGTTCGGCCGACTTCATTGCGAGCTCTGCGTCACCGGCTTCGACGGCCGCCAGAATCTGCCGGTGTTCGGTATTCAGCTTGTCGGCCAACGAGTCCCAATCCTCGATCTCCAAGAGCGCGGCGAGGATGGGCGCACGCATCGACTCCCGGATTGCTGCGGTGAGGGACGCGACGAAGTCGTTACCCGAGGCCTCGGCCAAGGCGATGTGAAAGTTCGTGTCGGCGTCGTTGAAGACCTCTCGGGTGACACCCCGCGCTGCCATGATGCCCACTTCGGCCCTCGCCTGCGCAAGCTTGGTCTGATCGGGGGCCACCGCGGCAAGGTGAACACTTGCCCGCTCGAGCGCAACTCGCGTGCTGATCAAGTCGTCGATCCGAAAATTGGTCAGCGCGACGTGCAGGCGAAGGAGACGTGTGAGCGCCGGCCGCGGCAGCGCCGCAACGAAGGTGCCGGCTCCGGGACCCGAACCCGGTGACGACCGGAGGATTCCACTGCTTTCGAGGACGCGCACGGCTTCACGGACCCCGGCCCGGCTGACGTCGAGCTGAGCTGCGAAGTCCCGCTCGGGCGGCAGCGGATCTCCGACGCGGAGATCGCCCGCCATGATGCGCTCCTCGATCGCGTCGATGACCAGTTCGTGCGCCCGTGCGCGCCGGACCGGCTTCCACGAAAGCGTTTCGTTCTGCGTCCGTCCAGCGTCGTCTGCCATAACGATCATCCAACCAGAAGTTGGTCTGTGCCTCGAGCCTCTTGACCCCATCGAGTGTGATCCATATCATTCGTTCTGTGGTCAGACCTCACATACCTTGAAGGTCTTGAATGGAGTAGCTGTGTACACACCCGATCTCGCACCGCTCGCGGACAGCATGGGATTGTCCGCAGCGGTGGCTTGCCTGCCGCTGTTGACGGTCTTCGTCACGCTCGGACTTCTTCGGTGGAAAGCCCACTTCGCCGGTCTGGCCGGGCTCGTCGTCGCATTGGCGGTGGCGGTTCTGGCCTACGACATGCCGGTGAACCTGGCCGGACTGTCGGCAACACAAGGCTTCGCCTTCGGGTTGTTTCCCATCGTGTGGATCGTGATCTGTGCGATCTGGTTGTACGAGTTGACCGTGACGAGCGGACGGTTCGACGACCTGCGCCGCATCATCGATGCCATCTCCGACGATCCGCGTATCCAGGCGATCATCATCGCGTTCGGCTTCGGCGGGCTACTCGAAGCCCTCGCCGGATTCGGTGCTCCCGTCGCCATCACCGGTGTCATGCTTCTGGCCATCGGTTTCGCTCCGATGCGCGCAGCCGTCGTCGTGTTGCTCGCCAACACCGCGCCGGTTGCCTTCGGTGCCATCGGCATTCCGATCCTCACCGCCGGAAACTTGACGGGAATCGACTACCACGAGATCGGCGCGTACGTGGGTCACCAGACCCCGTTCATCGCCCTGTTCGTACCGCTGTTCATCGCGTTCCTCACCGATGGCCGACGCGGCGTCGCCCAGACGTGGCCGGTCGCACTGGCCGTCGGTGTCGTGTTCGCCGTCGCGCAGTGGATCAGCGCAACCTGGATCTCGGTCGAGTTGACCGACATCATCGCCTCACTGGCGGGCATCGCCGCAGCAGTCGTGGTTCTGCGGTTCTGGAAGCCGACCGGATCCGATGAGGCGCGCGAACGCATCCTCCTGGCCCGAGATGCCGACCTCGATTCGGGGAGCTCCGGCACTGCGCCGATCACGCCTGCGCCGGTCGCCACCCGCACCATCGAGGCCGCGCCGCTGACGACCCAACGAGTGTGGCTCGCACTGTTCCCGTACCTGCTCGTCATCGCGGTGTTCTCCGTGGCCAAGCTGTGGTCCCCGGTCGCCGGGTTCCTCGCCTCGACCGACATCGCCGTACCGTGGCCCGGTCTCGACGGCAACATCCTCACCGCCGCCGGTTCCCCCGCAACCACCACCATCTACAAGTTCACCTGGCTGTCCACGCCGGGAACACTGCTCCTGATCTGCGGTGTCATCGTCGCCGCCGTCTACCGCGTCAGCGCTCCCGACGCCGCCCGGCTGTTCGGAAGCACCCTGATCAAACTGCGATTCTCCGCACTCACGGTGGGCGCGGTTCTGGCGCTCGCCTACGTGATGAACCAGTCGGGGCAGACCATCACCATCGGAACCTGGATTGCCGGCACCGGCGCATTCTTCGCCTACCTCTCCCCGATTCTCGGGTGGCTGGGAACCGCGGTCACCGGCTCGGACACCAGCGCGAACGCGTTGTTCGCGACGCTGCAGCAGACTGCAGCGATCAACGCCGGCATCGACCCCACCCTGCTGGTCGCCGCCAACACCTCGGGTGGTGTGGTGGGAAAGATGATCAGCCCGCAGAATCTCGCCATCGCTGCTTCCGCGGTGGGGTTGGTCGGGCGGGAGTCCGAAATTTTCCGAAAAGTCATCGGGTGGAGCCTCGGCCTGCTGCTTGCGATCTGTCTCCTGGTCGGACTCCAGAGTTCGGTACTGGCCTGGATGCTCCCCTGACCCGTCGTCCCCACCACTCACCACAATCAGCCCACAGAATCGAGAACGTGACATGCCCATCACCCGGCAGATGCCCAAAGCTACCGATTTGCGCGAGGTCCTCTCGTTCAAAAAGCCCGATCTGAACCTGCGTCGCCGACGCCTTAGCGCCGCACTCACCATCGACGATCTCCGCACCATCGCCCGACGCCGCACCCCACGCGCAGCGTTCGACTACACAGACGGTGCCGCCGACGCCGAGATTTCGCTCTCCCGGGCTCGTCAGGCCTTCCGTGACGTCGAATTCCACCCCTCGATCCTGCGGGACGTCTCTCACGTCGACACCTCGACGACGGTGTTCGGCGGGCCGTCCGCGCTGCCGTTCGGCATCGCTCCGACGGGATTCACTCGACTCATGCAGACCGAGGGTGAATACGCCGGTTCTGCCGCAGCCGGAGCTGCCGGAATCCCGTTCTGCCTCTCGACCCTGGGCACCACGTCGATCGAGGACGTCAAGGCCACCAACCCGAATGGGCGAAACTGGTTCCAGCTCTACGTCATGCGCAACCGCGACATCTCGTTCGGGCTGGTCGAACGCGCCGCGAAGGCAGGCTTCGACACCCTCCTGTTCACGGTCGACACGCCCGTCGCCGGGTCACGACTGCGCGACAAGCGCAACGGATTCTCCATCCCGCCGCAGTTGACCGCGTCGACGATCGCCAACGCCATCCCGCGGCCCTGGTGGTGGTGGGACTTCCTCACCACGGCCAAGCTCGAATTCGCGTCACTGTCCTCTACCGGCGGCACGGTCGGAGAGCTGCTCAATTCAGCGATGGATCCATCGATCTCGTTCGAGGATCTCGACGTCATCCGGGAGATCTGGCCTGGCAAGCTGGTCGTCAAAGGTGTTCAGTCGGTGGCGGATTCGGTCCGTCTCGCCGAACTGGGAGTCGACGGAATCATCCTGTCCAATCACGGAGGCCGACAACTCGATCGGGCCCCCGTTCCCTTCCACCTGCTGCCTCAGGTGGTGAGCGAAGTCGGCTCCGATTTCGAGGTCGCCGTCGACACGGGAATCATGCACGGTGCCGATATCGTCGCCTCCATCGCGATGGGAGCGTCGTTCACGCTCGTCGGCCGGGCCTACCTGTACGGCCTGATGGCCGGAGGGCGAGCCGGCGTCGACCGCATGATCGAGATCCTGCGCGAAGAGGTAGTGCGCACCATGCAACTGCTGCAGGTCAATTCACTCGCGGAGCTCACACCGGAGCACGTCACCCAACTCACTCGATTCGCTCCTCTACATTCCGGGGCCCGCACCTTCACGACGCGCTGACCGCTGTAGGCCGGGGTTCGTGGCCAGGGTTCGACGCAAACGCGCGCGCATTCGCTGAACGCTCGCGAAATCGCTGGCCAGACGAGGCGAATCCCCGCGCACCTGACCAACGCGCGCGCATTTGCGAATTCGGCCAGCGGGCGAGGCGGACCGGGGCGGGCAAGCGGTCCGATCCTCACCCCGGACCCGCCCGCGCCGAGGCGATGGCGTCGGACATTCCGAAGCGACCGAGGAATACCGGCTGCCCCACCGTCACGATCACGTCCCACTCGTCGATCGTGCACTCTCGCAACACGGTCCCCATTCGCCCCGCCAAACCCCGCGCCGTCTCACACGCATCGGCCACTCCACGATCGAGGGCCCCCGCCCCGGCCAGCGCCGCGAGATCGGCCGCCGACTGCGCCTGATGACGAGCACCCACCGCCGAGCCGACGTGCATCACCATCACCACGACAACGATCAAGGCCGACATCGCCAGCGCCGCCAACACCGTCGCGCCACCTTCGTCATCACGCAGCACCCTCCCGAAAGCGAGCCTCATTCCGCGGCAATCGGTTCCGCAGCAGCAACCGCCTCAGCAGACAACGTCAACCCAGGCAGCGGACTCGCCACTTCCACCCGCGCGACGAAGAACTCCCCGTCCTCGGTCACCGTGATGCGAGCCCCCTCCGGCGCGACCCTCTCCCCCACCGAGACAGCCCGGTTCGTATCCCCTCTGGCCGCCAACCGCGCTGCCTCCCTGGCCGCATCGACGCAGCCGATGTGCATCGTCACCGACACGATCGCCCCGATACACACCACGATCACCGCGACGATGGACGCGATCGCGAACGCCGCCTCCACCGTCACGGCACCGTCGTCATCGGTCAGGCTCAGACGGCTGTGTTCAGCGCTCGATCGATGATCCCCGTCAACGCCGTGACGATGCTGTCGCCGGTCACCACCGTGTACAGCACCGCCCCGAACGCCGCGGCCGCGATGGTCCCGATCGCGTACTCCGCGGTCGACATGCCATCGTCCTCCACGCCGAACAGAACGATTCGAGTCTTCAACTCCTGCAGTGCGTTCTCGATCATCTCGATTCCCCTCCCTGTTCTCCGATGCGGCAGTTCCGCAACGGAATTCTGTGTGCGCAGCGGTCACAGCAGACCGCCGCCCAGTACGTTGCCCGCCAGTCCGATCACCACGGGGATGATGCCGAGGCAGATGAAAGCGGGCAGAAAGCACAGGCCCAACGGCCCGCTGATCAGCACACCCGCGCGATCGGCCGCAGCGGCCGACGCGTCCTCGGCGCGAGTTCGTTGTGTCGCAGCGAGTTCCGTCATCGCCGACGCCATGGACGACCCGGCCCGGGCAGATCGGCGGGCCATCCTGGCCAGCGCCTCGGTCTCGGGATCCTGCGCGACGGCGTCCCACGCGGTCGCGGCGTCGGCACCGAGTTCGAGCAGATCGGCTGCCTTGCGGAGCGCGATACCGAACGAGGTCGGAGCGGAATGTGCTGCTGCCGCAGCGGCGGTCGATATCGGCAAGCCCGACCGCAGACAGGCGGCGAGCAGATCGAAGGTCGTGGCCACCGCGAGCGGGTCGGGTGTCGGCGTATCGACGGTGTCGGTGTCCGCCCGGCGCTCGGATGCCAGCCTGTGCAACCCACCCGAGACCGAGGGCAGCGTGATCGATGCCGTGGCCAGACACAGAACCGCCACCCACATCACGTCGTCACCTTGCCGGTGATCGCATCGGTCCACAGCAGGCCCGCACAGCCCAGCGCCGTGCCGATGAGCAGCAGCATTCCGCCGAGCCCACCGCCGAGCAGAATGTGCAGTGGATCGGCTCCCATCAGCTGACCGAGCGCGACTCCGAGAATCGGTAGACCGGCCAGCACCAGCGCGGTGGCACGGGCACCGGCGAGCGATGCGTCGGTTCGTTCGCGAAACCGTCGGCGTCCCAGCATGTCCTCGCGGACGGCGTCGAGCAGTTCGGCGAGCGCGAGCCCGTGCTCGTCTGCCACTCTCCACGCGGCGGCCAGCCGGCCGAGCTCGGCGTCCAACAACGAATCGGACGAGGCGATACCGTCCGCAGCCATGCCGCCCAGTCGGGAGCGCGATGCCGCACCGCGCAGTGCCGTCGACGCGATGCCGCCGCACTCGTCCGCCGCGACCGCGCTGGCCGTGGCCGGATGGGATCCGACGCGCAGCTCGCCGATGACCACCTCGACTCCGGTTGCGAGCCAGTTCAATTCGTCGGCACGCCGGTCACGTTCGAGTCGCCGGCGATTACGACGCCATCCGGTACCGCCCGCCACCGCTGCTGCGCTCACGGCCCAGATTCCGCCGAACCACCACGCCGCCCCTGCCGCAAACAGAACGCAGCATGCCGGCATCAGCCATCGCGGCGCGGACGAAGCCGCCCGTTCTTCACCAGGCAGCCGACGGAAACTACTCGGCCACAGGGCAACCGCGAGGGCGAGGACCATCACCGCCGCCGTCATCGGGCGTCACCGCAACGGCGGTCGAGCAGTTCGAGGAGCCGACCTTCGCCCGGCGTCGCGTCGGCAGTCACCGACCAGGCCGCCGCGATGTGCACTCGCCCGGCGCGATCGACGTCGACCACTCCGATCTCACGTAGTCGTCGAGTACCGTCGGAACTGCGGTGGACGTGCAACACCACTTGGACCGCAGCGGCGAGTTGGCTGTGCAACGCGTCTCGGCCCATTCCGCCCAGTGCCGCAAGGGCTTCGAGTCTGGCCGGTACCTCGGCCGGGGAGTTCGCGTGAATGGTTCCGGCTCCGCCGTCGTGACCTGTATTGAGAGCCGTCATCAAGTCGATGACCTCGGCCCCGCGCACTTCACCGACCACGAGCCGGTCCGGTCGCATTCGCAGAGCCTGACGCACCAGCTGCCGCACCGATACTTCACCCACGCCTTCGACATTGGGCGCGCGGGCTACCAGCCGGACCACGTGCGGATGTGCCGGGGCCAACTCGGCGGCATCCTCGACGCAGACGATCCGTTCGGCCGGATCCACCTCGCCCAACAGGGCGGCCAAGAGTGTGGTTTTTCCAGCGCCGGTACCGCCGACGACGAGAAATGCCAGGCGGCCGAATACGATTCGACGCAGCAGCTCGTACCCGTCTTCGGTCACGGCTCCCGATGCACGGAGCGCAGCTAGTCCCTGCGTCGCGGGTCGCAACACCCGAAGCGACACACACGTTCCTCCGCTCGCCACCGGTGCCAGCACCGCGTGCAGGCGGACTCCGAAGGCCCCCTGCCCGACGCCCGGCAATCGACCGTCGACCCAGGGCTGCGCGTCGTCCAAACGGCGGCCGGCCGACAACGCGAGTCGCTGCGCCAAACGACGTACGGCAGCCTCGTCGGCGAATCGGATGCCGGTGCGCTCGAGTCCGCGACCACGATCGATCCACACCTGATCCGGTGCGGTGACCAGCACATCGGTCACTCCGGGCTCGGACAGCAGCGGCTCCAACGGCCCCGCACCGGTCAGCTCGGTCTGCAGAACACGAAGGGCCGCAAGCATATCGGTGTCGCCGATCACCCCGCCTGCTTCCGCTCGAATCGCCGCGGCGACGGTCGCGGGAACCGGAGCATCGGCCGATGCCGCCAGGCGATCACGGACGCGGTCGAGCAGATCCGCGGTGACGACGGCGCTCATGCCGCCCACCGCTGACCACCGGGCTTGTGCGCGAACGTATCGAGCACAGCGTCGGCTGCCGCGGCCAGCGGCGAACGTCGGCCCAGCACCAGTCCTCCTCGTTCGAGGCGCTCGGCCAACGCGGGCTCGGCGCGCATCGAGGTCAGCAGCGGAAGACCGAGGGCGACGGCGATGTCGTCTGCCCTCAGCCCACCCGGCGCAGGCCCACGAACGACCAGGCCGACGTTGGCGTTTCGATCCACGACCTGCGCTGCCACCGCCTCAGCCGACGTCACGGCTCGCAGTTCGGCCGGAAGTACCAGCACGACGAGATCCGCCGCGGCGTACAGAGCGTCGGAGACGTCGCTCGGATGGCGCGGAGCGTCGCACACCACCAGATCTCCCGCTGCGCGTCCTGCATCGACCACAGCCGCCACTGCAACGGCCGAGAGTCCGACACCCCGGTCCTGGGATCGGCCGAGCGCCAGCACCGACAACCCGCCGCGGGAAGGCAGCGCCCCGTGCAGAGCGTCGCCGGAGACTCGGCCGCCTTCGACGACCAAGCCGGACCATCGCAGACCCGGAGCGTTCTCCCAGCCGAGTAACAGGTCGAGGCCGCTGCCGTACCGATCACCCTCGACGAGGAGGGCACGTCGGTCCGAGCGGCTGCTGCGGAGTCCGAGTGCGGCGGCGAATGTCGATGCGCCCGCGCCACCGCGAGCGCCGACCACGGCGATCACTCCACCGTCTCCCGACGGCACCGATGCGGGTTCGCCGAGTATGCGCACGAGTGCGTCTTCGTCCTGCGGCAGGGAGAGCACATGCTCGGCACCGAGCGATGTGGCGATGCGCCAGTCGTCGAGTGTCGGTTGCTCGTCCGTGACCAGAATGACGCGCGAGCGTCGCGAAAATCCGGACGCCAATGCCGTCTCTGCGGACTCGAAATCGACCAAAATTGTTCCGGGTCGGTCCCACATCGACCGTGCCGAACCGATACCGACCAGTAAGTTCTGCTCTTCCACAACACAATCCGCGGCCGCGGCTATTCGATAGACGTCCTCGCGGAGTCCGCGAAGTTCGATCGACATCGCCACAGTCGGGTGCGCGATTCGCTGTCGCGGGTCCGTTTCCATGCGCCAAGCCTGCGTGAGAATCTGCTCGAGGTGCGCGCGACTTGGCAAAATGTGGATAGATCGGGGCCTGTGGATGAATACCGGTACTGCTGTACCAGTTTTTGCCCCGACCCGGAAAAGAGGACGACCCTCGCCAGGGGGGGAGGAGGCGAGGGTCGTCTGGTTCAGCCCCGGGGGGTCGGGCTGAACACCGCCCGGAATGAACCGGGCTCATAGCAAATACTACACCCGTGGACTTCCTTGTTTGCAAGTTCAACCGTCGCTTTTTCTCGACGGTTTCGGACCGAGTCCGCCAGTGGCGCCGCGCAACATCCACCGGTCACCACCGGCCACTATGGTGACAAACGTGACCCAGAGCGCGAGCACCGACGACGCCCCGGCCGGCCGACGCGCAGCGCGCGTCGCGGCATTCTTCGACCTCGACAAGACGATCATCGCCAAGTCCAGCACGTTGGCATTCAGCAGACCGTTCTTCGACCAAGGACTCATCAACCGGCGCGCCGTTCTCAAGAGCAGCTACGCCCAGTTCCTGTTCCTGCTCTCCGGAGCCGATCACGACCA
This sequence comes from Rhodococcus sp. 14-1411-2a, assembly GCF_002259485.1. Taxonomy (GTDB): domain Bacteria; phylum Actinomycetota; class Actinomycetes; order Mycobacteriales; family Mycobacteriaceae; genus Rhodococcoides. Next base: position 385,994 of record NZ_NPGA01000014.1, on the reverse strand, counting down.
GATGGAGCGCATGCGCGCACACATCGCGAGCATGACCGCCGGCTGGGACGTCGAACAGGTACGAGCGGTCGTCGCCGAAACCCTGCACGACATCGTCGACCCCCTCGTGTTCGCCGAAGCCGCCGACCTGATCGCAGACCACAAGCTCCGCGGCCACGATGTGGTGATCGTGTCGGCGTCCGGCGACGAGATCGTGCACCCCATCGCAGAACTCCTGGGTGCCGATCACAGCATGGCCACCACGATGGTGACCGTGGACGGCAAGTACATCGGCAAAGTCGACTTCTACTGCTACGGCGAGGGCAAGGTCGACGCCATGAACTCCCTGGCCGCGCAACATGATTACGACTTGGCGTCGAGCTACGCGTACTCGGACTCGATCACCGACGTGCCGATGCTGCGCGCCGTCGGGCATCCCACGGCCGTCAACCCCGACCGAGCGCTGCGCAAGGAAGCCGCGTCCCGCGGCTGGCCGATCCTCACGTTCTCCAACCCGGTCTCGCTGCGATCACGGATCCAGACCCCGTCCGGCAAGACCGTAGCGGCAAGTGCGGCAGCAGGTTTCAGCGCTCTTGCGGCCGGCGCGATCACCTACGGACTGCTCCGAAGAAAAAGATGACGCTCAACCCCTTGATGTGAGGCGCGTCACGGGGTACAAATGACGTACGGAAGAACGGAAGGCCAAGATCGAATCGGAAGAGAAGATTCGCTCTCCCGACCGCCCTTCCCAGCACGGACACCAGGCACCCACGCGGAGCGGCCACCTAATGGCAGAAGCGCTGTGGGCCTGCGAGATTCGTCGATGATCAGCAAGAACCCTGCACCGGTTGCAGGGATGACCTCATCACCGTCGAACCCTCGCCGAGGCCACGTGGTTTTCCATCACAGCCCACCTGAGCACGCTTGGTAACCAGGCGCTCCGTGCTAACGGGCGGCGAAGTCGACGCAAGTCGGCATCGCCGCCCTTTTATGTGTGGGTTAGACCGCGGCTTCGGCAATCGAAGTCGCCTCTGCCGCACCGGCTTCGAAGGCTCCACAGCACAGGATCACCCAACTCCCGACGCCCGTCGCGGTGCCCTCGGCGAATCCGGTCGCGCCGTCCCGGTAGGCATTTGCTCGACGCATCCAGCTCACTTCCGGCACTCCGAGGTTGTGGGGGTCGAAGCCCGACGACGCCGCCACCAGTCTCGATGCAGCCCGCGCAACGATGCCGTCGGCCGATCCGAAAGCTTTGAGCGTCAACAACTCACCGTGCACCACCGCCGCGATCACCGGAGCGGGTGCAGAGGTTCCACCGGTCACGAGCTGAGCGAGCAGATCGAGTCGCTCGCCGACCCCCGAATCACCGCGCGGACGACCGAGCGCGGAAGCGTCGTCGACGAGATCTGCAGCTGCCAACAAGTGGAGTCGAGCCAGGGTCTGCAGCGGAGCGCGCTTCCACGTCGAGAGCGTGTTCTGCAGGGCGTCGCCATCGAGGGCGGCCGCGACTCGAAGCGCGCCTGCGAGTACGGGGTCGCCTTCTTCGCCCTCGCGGGGGAAATCCATCGACCCGCCCTCGAGTGACGAAGACGAGCGGGCCGCGCGGACCGCGGCCTCGGCCGCGGTGGCCGGCCAGCCACGACGGTTGGCCTTGTGTCGATGCACCGCGCCGAGAGCGTCACGCGCCCGTTCGGCGGAGTCGACAACTCCGGGCAATTCCAGCAGCGGGGCGAGGGGGTCCGTCACGACAGACGACGGTACCCCCTCCCCTCACCCCTACTTTGCCCCTGCCGCCAACAGCTCGGCGCGGGCCTGGCGACGCTTGGCCTGTTCGGCCGGATCGGGCACCGGGACGGCCGCGAGCAACCGCTTGGTGTACTCGTTGGTCGGACGACGCAGAATCTGATCCGTCGTACCGAACTCGGCGAGTTTGCCCTTGTTCAGCACCGCGATGCGCTTGGCCAGTACCTCCACCACAGCGAGGTCGTGGCTGATGAACAGGCACGCGAAGCCGTACTCACGCTGCAGTTCCTTGAACAGCTCGAGCACCTTGGCCTGCACCGACACGTCGAGTGCGGACGTCGGTTCGTCGGCCACCAGCAGCGTCGGCTCCAGGGCGAGCGCCCGGGCGATGCCGACGCGCTGACGCTGCCCACCGGACAACTGATGGGGGTAGCGGTTGCGCATGGTCCGCGACAGGTGAACCCGGTCGAGCAGTTCCTCGACCTTTCGATTTCGGTCTGCAGCACTGTGCTCGGTGTGCAACAGCATCGGCTCGGCAATGGACTGTCCGATCGGCCAGCGCGGGTTCAGCGACGAACCCGGATCCTGGAACACGATGCCGACCTTGCTTCGCACCGACCGCAGTTCACGATTCGACAGGTTGGTGATGTCGACGCCTGCAATCGACAACGAGCCGCCGGTGAGCTTGTTCAGTCCCACCACGGCCTTGCCGATCGTCGACTTGCCCGAGCCGGACTCGCCGACGAGGCCGACCACCTCACCCATCTCGATGTCGAGGCTGACCCCGTCGACGGCCCGGAACACGGTGCGGCCCGGGTACTCGATGACACCGTCGACGATGCTCAGAGCCCGGGTCTCCTCGACGGCACTGGGCTCGGCGATCTTCCCCGCGGTCACGGCCTCGATGCTGCTGCCCAGGTGCGGAACCGAGGCGAGCAACTGCTGCGTGTACGGATGCGACGCGTTCTTGAATATTGTTTGTGCAGCGTCTGTTTCGACGATGACGCCGTCCTTCATCACCGCGATGCGGTCGGCCATGTCGGCCACCACACCCATGTCGTGAGTGATGAGGACGATCGACGCGTCGATGCGGTTCCGGAGATCGCGCATCAGGTCGAGGATCTCTGCCTGCACTGTCACGTCCAGCGCCGTGGTCGGCTCGTCCGCGATCAGCAACGACGGGTCCGAGGACAGCGCCTGGGCGATCATCGCGCGCTGACGCTGACCACCGGAGAGCTGGTGCGGGTAGAAGTTGACCCGCGTCTCCGGATCCGGCATCTCGACGAGCTTGAGCAGCTCGACGGCCCGCGCTTTCGCTTCCTTCTTCGACAGCGAGGTGTGCGCGCGGATGGCCTCGGTGATCTGCCAGCCGATCGAGTACACCGGATTGAGCGCCGTCATGGGCTCCTGGAAGATCACCGCGACGTTCTTGCCGCGGATGGGTGCGAGCTGCTTCTCGGGCAGCCCGACCAGCTCTTTCTCGCCCAGCTTGATGCTGCCGGACACCCGCGAATTATCGGCCAACAGGCCCGGGACGGCCATCGCCGTCGTCGACTTACCGGATCCGGATTCACCGACGATGGCGAGAACTTCACCGGAGGCGACCGTGAACGAGACGGTATCGACCGCCTTGCGCCAGACCTTCTCGACCTCGAACTCGACCGTCAGATCGGTGACGCTCAGAACCGTGTCCTTCTGAATACTCATGTCAGTTCCGTTTCGGATCGAGTGCGTCACGGAGTGCGTCGCCGAGCATGATGAACGCCAGCACCGTGACGGAGAGGAACGCGGCCGGGAACAGCACCAGGTGCGGTGACGTGAGGAACCTGGCTTGACCGAGGTTGATCTGTAGGCCCCAGGAGATCTCGGGGGCTTGCAATCCGATTCCGAGGAACGTCAATGTCGCCTCGGCCGCGATGAACGTACCCACCGAGATCGTGGCGTAGATGATCACCGGGGCCAGCGCGTTGGGCAGGATGTGTCGCACCAGAATGCGGTAGGTCGACGCTCCCAATGCCTGTGCCGCCTGGACGTATTCACTGTTCTTGATGGAGATCACCGACGATCGCACCAGGCGCATCGCCGTCATCCAACCGAAGGCCACCAGGGCCAACGACACGGTGAAGATGGTGCGCTGGGCGGTGACGGTGAGCAGGATCAGAGCACCGAGCAGCAGCGGAATCCCGAAGAACACGTCGGTGAAGCGCGCCAGGATGCTGTCGATCGCACCGCCGAAGTAGCCGGCGAGAGCACCGATGAGGACGCCGATGATCAGCACGCCGATCACCGAGAGCACACCGATCGACAGCGAGATCCGCGCACCGTAGATGACGTTGGCGTAGTAGTCGCAGCCCTGGATGTCGGTGCCGAACCAGTGTGCTGCACTGGGTTTTTGACCGGAATCGGACAGCGAGCACACTCGCGGATCGATGCCGCGGGCGAACAGCTGCGGGAACACCGCCATGACCAACAGCACCAACAGCAGGAACGTGCCGATGATGAAGAACGGGCTCTTGCGCAGGTACTTCCACGCGTTGCCCCACAGGCTGGCCTGACCGACCAGCTCGACGGCCTCGCCGGTGACGACGTTTCCGGGCTGGCCCTCGTCCGCGGCGTGCTGAGCTGCGCTCGAATCTTCTTTATTCATAGCGAATCCTTGGATCGAGAACCGCGTAGAGAACGTCCACCACGAGGTTGAAGAAGATGTAGAAGAACACGAAGAGCGTCACGATGCCGACGACGACGGCACCTTCCTGACGGGCGAGACCGTCGTAGATGGCGCGGCCGAGCCCGGGCAGGTTGAACACCGTTTCGGTCACGATGGCACCGCCCAGCAGACCACCGACGTCGGCACCGATGAAGGTGACAACAGGAATCAGCGAGTTGCGCAACGCATGTCGAACGATGATGCGCCGGTTGCTGATTCCCTTGGATTTGGCGGTGCGGATGTAATCCGCGGCCATCGACTCGGCCACCGAGGTGCGGGTCAGACGAGCCACGTACGCCATCGACAGCGATGCGAGCACCAGGCCGGGAAGCAGGTAACTCGACCAGCCGTCGTTGATGCCGGAGATCGGGAAGATGCCTAGCTTGAGCCCCAGCGTGAACTGCGCGATGAAGCCGAGAACGAACACCGGCACCGACACCAGCAGCGTCGTCGAGATGAGCACCAGGTTGTCGAAGAAGGATCCGCGCTTGAGGGCGGCGAGCACGCCTGCAGCGATACCCATGACGGTCTCGATGACGACGGCCACGATGGTCAATCGGACCGTGACCGGAAGTGCCCGCTCGATGGTGTCGAGAACGGGGCGTCCGGAGAAGTCGGTACCGAAATCGCCCTGGAAGAAGCCGCCGATGTACTTGAAGTACTGCACGAACAGGTTGTCGTCGAGGTTGAACTCGTCTCGCAACTGGGCGACGACGCCCGGGGCGAGGGGGCGATCTCCGGCGAGGGCGCGGATGGGATCACCCGGGAGCGCGTAGACCATCGCGAAGATCAAGAACGAGGAGCCGATCAGGACGGGAATCGTCAGCAGTAATCGGCGAGTGATGTAGCGACCCACTGTGTGTCTTCTCCTTGAACAAGGGACGAACCTGCGCCTCGGGTCTTGCCGGCGCAGGTCGGTGTGGGACGGATGCGCCCCACGGTTGAACGAGACCCGGTGGGTGACAGCCGATCACGCTTGGCTGCCACCCACCTGGGTGTGTCGTCAGCTGACTACGACGTCCTCGAGGATGATGTTGCCTCGGTTGTCGATCTTGACGTCGGAGACGCGATCGGACCACACAGCCTGGTTCAGGCCGTAGAACAGCGGAGTAGCGGGCATCTGGTCGATCAGGATGTCCTCTGCCTTCTGGTAGTCCGCGGTTGCAGCGTCGATATCTGCAGCGTTGTTGCCTTCGGCCAGCGCGGCGTCGAATGCCGGATCGTTGAAGAAGACGTAGTTGCTACCTGCAGGCGGGGTTGCGGCTGCCGAGTACAACGGGGAGAGGAAGTTGTAGATCGACGGGTAGTCCATGATCCAGCCCGAACGGAACGGGCCGGTCATACCCTGAGCGTCCTGCAGCGGCAGGTACTGCGCGAACTGGAGGTCACCGCGCAGTGCGTAGTTCACACCCAGGTTGTCACGCAACTGGTTGCCCACGGCGGTCATCCACGAGTCGTGGCCCGCACCGGCGTTGAACCACAGATCCACCGGCTGGCTGCGGTCGAATCCGGCCTCGTCGAGCAGACGGTTGGCCTCGTCCGCGTTGAGCTCGCAGTTGGCACCGCAGGCGTCCTCGCGGTAGCCGTCGACGACGGGCGATGCGAAAGAACCTGCCGGAGTGCGGGTATCGGTGAAGATCGCGGTCGCGATGGCCTGGCGATCGATGGCCATCGAGAATGCCTTACGCACGTTCGGATCCTGGAATCGCGGATCGTACGTCGGGAAGCCGAGCGAGGTGATGTCGGGACGTGCGCGCTCGCCGTACCGGTCACCGAACGTGTCGCGGGCAGTGGCCCATGCGTCCTCGGGGAGGTCGAGCATGACGTCGAGTCCGCCACCCTGAACGTCGTTGTAGCCGGTGCTCACCTCGGTGTAGACCTTGAAGTTGACGCCTGCGGACTGTGCCGCATTGTCGCCTGCGTAATCGTCGTACTTGGTGACGGTGAATCCCTGTCCGGGAACGAAGTCCTCGTCGGCCTTGAACGGGCCGTTACCGATCGGGCGAGCGCCGTAGGCGTCGGGGTCGGCATAGAACGCCTCGGGCAGCGGGTCGAATGCGGTGTATCCCAGCGTGAGCGGGAAGATCGCGAACGGTCCGTTGAGCTTGACGGTGAAGGTCGTGTCGTCGACGACGTTCAGTCCGCTCAGTTCGGTCGCGACGGGCTCGGCGGTGTCGCTGCCCTGCAGGTCTGCGTAGCCTTCGATGTTCTCGAAGAAGTAGGAGGCACCGAAAGCGTTGGTGCTCAACGCGTTGTAGCTCCAGGCTTTGGTGTAGGACTCGGCCGTGACGGGGGTGCCGTCGTGGAAGGTCCAGCCGTCCTTGAGCTTGACGGTCCAGGTGGTGTTGTCCTCGGACTCGACGGACTCGGCAACTCCGTTGTACTCGACGCTGTTGTCCTCGTCGTTGAACGTGACCAACGGAGTGAAGAGCGCCTCGAGAACCTGGCTGCCCTCGCTCTCGGTGGTGTTGCCCGGAATCAGCGGGTTCTCGGGCTCGCCGATGTAGATGCTGTAGATACCGTCGGCGCTACCGCCGGAGCTCGAGCCACCGCCGCCACAGGCGGCGAGCAGGCTCGCACTCATCAGCACAGCCGTGGTGACTACCGCGGCACGTTTGATACGCAAGAAAATCCTCCATCCAGATGTGAACACGGGGTCGTCCGTGCTCAGTTCCTCGGGCGCGACGCCCGGGGATTCGTGGGCGACCGCATGGCACGGCAGGTGGGCCGTTCCAACGATCTGATGGGATGGACTTTAGACACATCCTGAAACGAACATGTGAACTCCCCCAGATTTTGCTGACCCGTGAGTAAGCCGGAAACATGATCGAAACGTTTCGGCAAGTCGATTTCTCACAGTTCGGACATCGGCGTCGCCCGGGGTGCACGCCGGCGGTCCCGATTACCGCCCAGCGTGCAGAAACTACCGATCACCGCAGATCAGGGGGTTGCAGGCGATTGCAACGGTGCGATTGCCATCACATGTGACTACCCTCACAAGGGGCTCGAGACAGGCACGGAAGTGCAGTTTCATGAGCGAAATGCACCGGACGAAAGTGAGCTATTCGAGATGACGACCAGTACCTCCGGAACCGACGAGACCGCGGTTGCCTCCTACGCGCCCTCGGCCGAGTTCGCCGCTCAGGCCAACGCCGGAGCCGACCTCTACGCCGCCGCGGAGAACGATCGACTCGGCTTCTGGGCCGAACAGGCTCGCCGACTCCACTGGCACACCCCGTTCACCGAGGTACTCGACTGGTCCGAAGCCCCCGTCGCCAAGTGGTTCGCCGACGGCGAGCTCAACGTCGCCTACAACTGCGTCGACCGCCACGTCCTCGACGGTCACGGCGACCAGGTGGCCATCCACTGGGAAGGCGAACCCGGCGACAGCCGCGACGTCACGTACTCCGATCTGCTCGCCGACGTCAGCCAGGCCGCCAACACCCTGACCGAACTCGGCCTCGTCTCCGGCGACCGCGTCGCGATCTACATGCCCATGATTCCCGAGGCCATCGTCTCGATGCTCGCATGCGCCCGCCTCGGCCTGACCCACTCCGTCGTCTTCGCCGGCTTCTCGGCCACCGCGCTGCGCTCGCGCATCGACGACGCCGAGGCCAAGCTCGTCATCACCACCGACGGTCAGTGGCGACGCGGCAAGCCCGCCCCCATCAAGGACACCGTCGACGAGGCCGTCGACGGGGCCGCTGGCAGTGCATTCGAGAACGCTGCCGCGTCAGTCGAACACGTGCTCGTCGTCAAGCGCACCGACTCCGACGTCGCCTGGACCGACGGACGCGACCTGTGGTGGCACGAGACCGTCGCGAAAGCGTCGAAAACCCATGAGGCACAGCCCTTCCCGGCCGAGCACCCACTGTTCATCCTGTACACCTCCGGCACGACGGGTAAGCCGAAAGGCATCATCCACACCTCCGGCGGCTACCTGACGCAGACCTCGTACACCCACCACAACGTCTTCGACCACAAGGCAGGCACAGACGTCTACTGGTGCACCGCCGACATCGGCTGGGTCACCGGACACTCCTACATCGTCTACGGCCCGCTCTCGAACCGCGCCACCCAGGTCGTCTACGAGGGCACGCCCAATTCGCCCGACGAGCACCGGCATTGGAACGTCATCGAGAAGTACAAGGTCTCGATCTACTACACCTCCCCCACCCTCGTTCGCACATTCATGAAGTGGGGCAAGGAGATTCCCGAGGCACACGACCTGAGCTCGATCCGTCTGCTCGGCTCCGTCGGCGAGCCCATCAACCCCGAGGCGTGGCGCTGGTTCCGCGACGTCGTCGGCGGCGGCACCGCACCGATCGTCGACACCTGGTGGCAGACCGAGACCGGCGCGATCATGATCTCCCCACTGCCCGGCGTCACCTCCACCAAGCCCGGCTCCGCAATGACCCCGCTACCGGGCATCTGCGCCAAGATCGTCGACGACGACGCCAAGCCACTCGGCAACGGCGGCAACGGATATCTCGTGCTCGACGAGCCCTGGCCGGCGATGCTGCGCGGCATCTGGGGCGACATGGACCGCTACAAGGACACCTACTGGTCCCGCTACGCCGAAGAAGGCTGGTACTTCGCCGGTGACGGTGCCAAGTACGACGAGGACGGCGCACTGTGGGTCCTCGGCCGCGTCGACGACGTCATGAACGTCTCGGGCCACCGCATCTCCACCTCCGAGGTGGAATCGGCACTGGTCACCCATCACAGTGTCGCCGAAGCCGCGGTGGTCGGTGCCGCCGACGACACCACCGGTCAGGGCATCGTCGCATTCGTCATCCTGCGGGCCGGCGAGGAGAACACCGGCGACGCGTTGATCGCGGAGCTCAAAGCTCAGGTCTCCAAGGAGATTTCACCGATCGCCCGGCCACGCGAGATCTCCATCGTGCCCGAGCTGCCGAAGACGCGATCCGGCAAGATCATGCGTCGCCTACTGCGCGACGTGGCCGAGGGCCGCGAACTCGGCGACGTCTCCACCCTCGTCGACCCGAAGGTGTTCGAGGCGATCAAGAAGGGCCGCTAGCGCTCAGCGCAGGTGAGCGGAAACTCGACCCCTGCTACGAGTTTCCGCTCACGTGCGGCGCAGCCGCTCACACGCTGTCGAGCGACTGATCCCGTGTTTCTTTCATGATGATCAACGAGATCAGCGTCAACGCCGCGGCGATGGCGAGGTAGACGCCCACCCAGCCGACGCCGTAGCTGCTCACCAGCCAGGTGGCGATGAACGGGGCGACTGCGGCCCCGAGGATCGACGCGGTGTTGTACGAGATTCCCGAGCCCGTGTAGCGCACGTTGGTCGGAAACAGTTCGGGCAGAACGGCACTCATCGGTCCGAAGGTCAGACCCATCAGGCCGAGGCCGACGCACATGAACACCAACATCTTGCCTGCCGACGCGGACACCGGATCTGCGAACCAGTGGAACGACAGTCCGAACAGCACGATCGCCGTGGTGATGACGATGAGCGTGGGACGGCGGCCGTACTTGTCGGCGAGCAGTCCGGCGACCGGAATCAGAGCCGCGAAGAACAGCACGGCGATGAGCTGCAGTTCCAGGAAGTCGGTGTACGGAATGGCCAGCTTGGGCCCGTTGACGTCGGAGACCTTGCCCGTTCCGTAGCTGACCACCCACGTGGTCATGATGTAGAACAGCGTGTAGGTGGCGAGCATGACGAAAGTACCGATGATCAGCTGACGCCAGCTGGTCTTGAACACCTGAGCCAGCGGAGTCTTGACCTTCTGCCCACGCTCGACGGCCAGCTTGAACACCGGCGTTTCCTCCAGCTTGAGCCGGACGTACAGCCCGATGATGACCATGATCGCGCTGAGCAGGAACGGGATTCGCCAGCCCCACGTCAGGAACGCGTGGTCGGTGCCGGAGTTCGCAGAATCGTAGCCCGTCGCGATGACGATGAGCAGGAAGATGCCGTTGGCGAAGAAGAAGCCGATGGGCGCGCCCAGCTGCGGGTACATCGCGGCCCAGGCTCGCTTGCCCGGCTTCGCGGTTTCCGTCGCCAGCAATGCTGCACCGCTCCACTCACCACCGAGACCGACGCCTTGGGTGAAGCGCATGATCGCCAGCAGGGCCGGTGCCCACAGACCCACCGCGGCGTACGTCGGCAACAAGCCGATCGCGAACGTCGCGACGCCCATCGTGAGCAGGGAGCCGACGAGGGTCGCCTTGCGTCCGATGCGATCACCGAAGTGGCCGAACAGAATCGACCCGACGGGCCGCGCGATGAACGCCAGACCGAAGGTCGCGAACGACGCCAGCAGCGCCGTGGTGTCGTTGCCCGCGGGGAAGAACAGACGCGGAAAGACGAGTACAGCGGCGGTGGCATAGATGTAGAAGTCGAAGAATTCGATGGACGTGCCGACCATCGAGGCGATCACGATGCGTGACCGCGGCACCTGAGGTGCGGGAATTGCGCCGTCGGGCGCGACGGCGTGTGCTGAACTCACGGATGCTCCTGAAAGGGGGAAGTTCCCTGCAAATTACCTGATGAACACCTGAGAATTTCACGACCCGGGCGTGTCCGGTGCCCGATCGCGCAAGATCGGCGAGTTTGCGGGAGGCGGTACCGAGGTACGCGTCCAAACGAGGGCCGAGCGTCGCTCGCCCTTCGCGGAACAGTTAATCTGCTACCCAGGCACTACTGTCGATACGATCTTCCGCACAACACCGAGCAGAGCGATTACAAGGGGTCGAGAGTTGAGCGTCAGCAATGACAAGGGATACGGAAACGGCGTCCCGAACACGATTTCATCGATACCTCTGACCGATGTCGATGCCCGCACCCCTGGTAGCGCCAGCATCGGAAACCTCGTCAAGGACGCCACCACCCAGGTCTCGACGCTCGTGCGCGCCGAAGTCGCCCTCGCCAAGGCCGAGGTCACCGGTGAGGTCAAGAAGGGTCTGCAGGGCAGCGTCTTCTTCATCATCGCCCTGACGGTTCTGCTGTTCAGCACCTTCTTCTTCTTCTTCTTCGCGGCCGAGCTGCTCGACGTGTGGCTCTACCGTTGGGCCGCATTCCTCATCGTGTTCGCGTTCATGGTGTTGGCTGCGGCGCTGTTCGGATTCCTCGGCTACCGCAGGGTCAAGAAACTGCGCAAGCCCGAGAAGACCATCGACTCGCTCAAGCAGGCGTCGACGGTGCTGCCGAACCAGCACGATTCCATCCCCGGGGTTCCCGGCTACAAGAAGTAGTAGCCCGGGCGAATCGAGCAGTATGAATCAGCCCGATCCGTCCACGGTCCGGTATCCGGGACAGTGGATCCATCGCGACATCCACGCCAACGGAATCCGGTTCCACGTCGTCGAGGTCGGCGAACATGCACCGGACGCACCGCTGGTGGTCCTGCTGCACGGCTTCGCCGACTTCTGGTATTCGTGGCGACACCAACTTGCCGCACTCGCTCGGTCCGGCGTCCGGGCAATCGCCGTCGACCTGCGCGGTTACGGTGACTCCGACAAGCCCCCACGCGGATACGACGGGTGGACACTGGCCGGCGATATCGTCGGACTGGTTCGCGCTCTGGGATACCCGCACGCCACCTTCGTCGGTCACGCCGACGGCGGTCTCGTCTGCTGGGCCAGTGCGGCGTTGCACCCCCGCTTGGTGAGCTCGATGGTGCTGATCAACGCACCGCACCCCATCTCGCTGCGGCGAGCGGTGTTGAAGGATTCGGCGCAACGCGCTGCGTTGCTACCGCATTTCGTTCGCTACCAGGTTCCGCTGCGCCCGGAGAGGCTGCTGACGCGCCGAGGCGGAGCTGCGGTGGGCGAGTTGATGAGCAGCCGCGCCGGGTCCGCGTGGAAGAACACCGAGGACTACGCCGACACCGCAGCCAAGATGAGCTCGGCCATCCGGATTCCGGGTGCTGCGCACTGCGCGCTCGAATATCAGCGCTGGGCATTCCGCAGCCAGTTCCGCGCCGAGGGACGCCGCTTCATGGCCGCCGTGGACGTACGTACCTCGATTCCCGTCGCGCAGATCAGCGGCGACCTCGACCCGTACGTGCTGCCCACCACCCTCGATCGCGATCGGCACTGGGCACCGGGACTGACGCGTCGAACAGTGCGTGACGTGGGGCATTACGTCCACCAGGAAGCACCCGACGTGGTGTCCGAGGAGATCCTGCGAGTCGTGCACGAAATCTGAACGCGCTCGATTACGCGCGGCGGTGGGTCACCGCATGGTGACGACGACCTTGCCGCTTCCCCGCTCGGCCACGGCGTGGGCGTCGGCGATCTGGGCGAACGGCAGAGTGTGGTCGACCCGGGGCAGATAGATTCCGCGTCGGCCCAGCTCGGAAGCGCGCTCCAACAACTGAGACTCGTTGCGAGCGTCGATCTTTCGCGCACCCAGACGTTCGGCACCCTCGGCATCCAGGACGGTCACGACGCGGGCGGGGTCGCCCACCAACGTGATCAGGTCCTCAGGCAGAGATGACGGCGCCGTGTGCACAGCCGCGTCCACCCCGCCCGGCGCGAGGAGGGCGACCCGTTCGGCAAGCCCCGGACCATAGGTGGTCGGCCGTACGCCGAGGCCGATCAGATAGTCGTGATTTCGCGGGCTTCCGGTTCCGATCACCTCGGCCCCCGAATCCCTCGCGAGAACACTCAGGGCGGTGCCCACTGCTCCGGAAGCGCCGTCGATCAGTACGGTCTTCCCTTCCAGACTCCCGAAGACCTCGAGAGCCTCGATGACCGCGGATGCCGTGCTCGAAGCGAGCCCGGCGGCCGCAGCGTGCTCGATGCTCCAATCCGAGGGTGCACTGCTCCACGCGGTGAGTACTGCGTACTGCGCGGTGGTGTCACTGATCCCACCGACGCCGAACACGACGTCTCCGATCTGCGTACCCACAACCCCCGGTCCTACCTCGTCGACCACTCCGGCCGCGTCACGGCCGGGGATGGCGGGCAGATCGAGCGGCACCACATCACTCAACCGACCGGAGCGCAGCAGATAGTCGATGGGGTTGATGCTCGCGGCTCCGACCTCGATGCGAACGGTGTTCGCCTCCGCGTGAGGTTCCGGTGCGTCCTCGACCACGAGTATTTCGGGGCCACCGTAACGGTGGTATCGCGCTGCCTGCATCTGCTTCTCCGTACTACGCATCGGGTGCGAGATTACTTCCCGCGGAAAGCAATCTACCCGAGAATACTTTCCGCAGCAAGCAACGGTATCGTGTAACCCGTGTCCGATGCCCCGCACCTCTCGCCTCAGGAAGACCGAACCTGGTCTCTGCTCGTGGGAGTGATGATGTGGCTACCGGGCGCCCTCGATGCGTACCTCGGCCACGAGCACGGGCTCACACACGCGGAGTATCAGGTCCTGCGTTGGTTGTCGACGAGCGAGGAAAGCGACGTTCACATGACGCAGCTGGCCGCGGGCGCAGGCGTCACGCCCTCACACCTGTCGCGCATCGTGACCAGGATGGAAAAGAAGCTGTGGGTCACTCGACGAAGCGATTCCGGGGACGCACGACGAACATTGGCACGATTGACCGATGCCGGCTCGCAGGCGGTGGACCGCATCGAGCCCGGGTACGTGCAGCAAGTGCGCCGACGGGTGTTCGAGCACCTCGGCCCCGGCCGGATCGACCAGCTCGAGCAGCTGGCCGAGGCGATCCTGACCCCACTCAGACAAGATTGTGTGCATCTGTTGCCCAGCCGGACTTCGCCAGGCCCTGGCGACTAGACGACGCAGTCGCCCGTGCCGACCGGCACCGGGGCAGCGAAGCTCTGTGCAAGTTCGTCGGCGATCTCCGACGCGGTCAACACGAATCCGGTGTCGGGGTCGTCGACGGCAGCGCCGAACACGACTCCGAGTACTTCTCCGGACGAGTTGACCAGGGGTCCACCGGAATTGCCCTGCCGCACCGATCCGCGCACGGTGTAGACCTCACGCTGGATGGTTCCGGTGCGGTAGATGTCCGGCCCGCTGAGGTTGATGATCTCGCGGACACGCGCCGGGCTCGCCGTGTACGGACCGCCGCCGGGGTAACCGAGCACGATGGCGTCGGTACCGGATTCGGCTGGCGTCGGGGCGAAGGTCAGCACCGGTGCCTGCAGCTGTGGAACACGAAGCACCGCAACGTCTTCTTCCGGATCGAACAGCACGACGTCTGCGTCGAGCGGTCCGTTGGGCGAATCGACGGTCACCTCGGAGGTGCCGGCGACGACGTGCGCGTTGGTCATCACCAGATCGGATCCGACGACGAAACCGGAGCCTTCGAGAGCCTTCTGGCAGCTCGGTGCGATGCCGTTGATCTTGATGACACTCGATTGCAGTTGCACCGGAACAGGTCCGGCTGCGATACCGGAGTCGGGCGCGGCGACCTCGGCGACCGGGGTGCGACCGAACGGTCCGATGACGTCCGGCAATCCGGAGGTGTCGAGCAACGCCGAGAATTCCTCGGGTACCTGCCGCAGCCAGTCGGGTGCCACCTGATCGACCTGACCGAGCACCGACGACCCGCGCACCGCACTGGCCACCTCGGGCTGCGAGGACGACGTCAGTGGAATGGCGAGCAGCCACGCAGCGGCGAGCACCGCCACCGCCTGCAGCCCGGCTCCGACCGTGCTGTCGACGGATCGTGCTGCGCGCGAATGTATTCCGCTGCGCAAGGCCCGCCCTAGGACCATTCCGGCGACTTCACCGACGATCACCAACACCACGATCAGTGCGATACCGACGAACACCCGCGTCCGCGCACCGTCGACGTGTTCGAGCACGTGCGGTGCCACCAGAATGCCGGCAACGGCACCGAGGACGACCCCCAGAAACGCCAGCGCCGACGCCACCGCCCCCTGCCGCCATCCCGACGACGCCGCCAGCAGTGCGATGGCGATCACCGCGATATCGACCCACCCTGAACCTGTCACCGATCGAGCCTCGCTCCTACCGCAGTCAAGCTGGCCTCCAGATCGCGTATGTCCCCCGTGTCCCACTCGGGCTCCCAGCCCGATACAGCCAGCAGACCCGCCAGGATACCGCCCGTGAATCCCCACACCAGCATTCCCTGCACAGCGAACGCTGGGCCCTGGTAGCCCGCAGGGTGGCGCACCTGGAATCGATTGTCCGGATCGAGCAACTCGCGCAACGGAACTCGCACCACTCGCTCGGTCTCGCCGGGATCGACGACGCGCACCGGGCTGGGCTGCTGCCAGTACGAGAGCACCGGAACCACATCGAAGCGCGACGGCGGAACGTAGATGCCGGGCATCGTCGCCAGTGGCACGACGCCTGCCGGATCGAGCCCGGTTTCCTCCTGCGCCTCGCGCAGTGCCGTGCCGACCGGGCCGTCGTCGCCCGGGTCGGTGGCTCCGCCGGGGAAGGCGATCTGCCCGCTGTGATCGCGCAACGTCGACGCACGCTGCGTCAGCAGGACGTCGGCGTCGGCGGGCAATCCACCGGGCGAGGTGGGATCTGCGGAGGCGGGGCCGCCGAACAGCACCAGCACAGCGGCGGACCGCGGTCGGTCGGACGGCGGTGCCTGACGCTGCAGCACGGGGTTGATGCCGGTGGTGTCGGTCAGTCCGCCGGCCCTGCCTGCCACGTCGAGCATGCGTCCGAGCCAGTCGGGTGCGCTCACGAGTCGACTCCGAGGTTCACGCGTACGGCGTCGGCGATCTCGTCGACGCTACGGAAAGGTTGTGGCAGCACCTTGGCGACAGTGCCATCCGCAGATATCAAAACGGAAACGGGCAGCACATTGGGTGCTCCGACGGCGGCGACGACGCGGCCGCCGCCGTCCTGAACGCCGGGCAGGGTGACGCCGTAATCGGTCAACCGAGTCAGGCCGTTGGCCTCGTTGGCGTCGTTGTGGACGGTCAGGACCTCGATCTTCTCGCCCGCCCGGTCGGCGTACTGCTGCAGATAGGGCAGCTCTTCGGCGCACGGGCCACACCAGTACGCCCAGATGTTGAGCAAAGCAGGGCGGCCCGCGAGGCTCTGCCCGAGGTCGACGTACGAGCCGTCACCGATGCATTCGAGGGTGATGCCCGTCAACGGGCCCGCGGCGTTGCCCGACGCCGTGGGGCACGCGGCGAGACCGGCGTCCTGACGCAGTGGTGCGAGCGCCTCGGGAGTGTCGACTGCACGACGCTCGTCCGTGCTCGGTATTCGCTGCCCGAGGCCGGGCGAATCCATGGGCTGCGCGGTCGGCTCTTCGCTCCGGGGCCACAGCGCGTAGACCATCCCGACCACCAGGATCAGAGCGACCAGTGACCACCGCAGGGCAGATTTGTTCACGGCACGATTCCGACGAGAGCGAGAAGGTGATCGGTTTCCGGGCCCTTCACCAACGCAGCTGCGGTTGCGGGGTCGGTCGGACCGGTCCCGAACGAGGGGCAGTCCTTGGCGAGGACGCACACCCCGCATGCGGGTGTACGGGCGTGGCAAACGCGTCGACCGTGAAAGATGACTCGATGCGAGAGCAGCGTCCACTCCTTGCGCTCGATGAGTGCGCCGACGGCGTGCTCGACCTTGACCGGGTCCTGTTCCTCGGTCCACTGCCAGCGCCGTACGAGCCGTCCGAAATGGGTGTCGACGGTGATTCCCGGAACATCGAAGGCATTACCGAGAACCACGTTGGCCGTCTTGCGGCCGATCCCGGGGAGTGTGACGAGGTCCTTCAGCGTCGCGGGCACCTCGCCGTCGAAGTTCTCCAGCAACTTCTGCCCGAGACCGATCAGCGAGTTGGCCTTGTTCCGATAGAAGCCCGTGGTGCGGATGAACTCCTCGAGTTCGGTCCGGTCGGCCTCGGCGTAATCACGGGCTGTGCGGTATCTCACGAACAGCGCTGGGGTGACCATGTTGACGCGCTTGTCGGTGCACTGCGCGGACAGGATGGTCGCGACGGCCAGTTCCAGCGGCGTGGTGAAGTCGAGTTCGCAGTACACATGCGGGAAGGCAGTGTTCAACGTCCGGTTCATTCGCCGAGCTCGACGCACCAGCCCGAGGTGCGTCTCCTCGCGTTTGCGCACGTCGGGGCGTTTCGGAGCTGTCGAATCCACTCCACAACTGTACGGACAAGAATGCGTAACGTTCCTCGCGGCAGCAGCGGACCGTGTTTGTATCGAGATCTTTTCGGTGTTAACTGGCCGGTATGCAAGGACTCGCCGTGGTGCTCTTTCCGGTACTACTCATGCTCTTCGCACTCGCGATGGAACGCGTCGAGTTTCGTCTGAGCAAGCTCGGCGTCCGGGAGCAAGAAGTACAGGAATTCCTCGATCAGGCGAGCAAGTCCGAGGTCGCCACTCTGGCGAACGAGGGCTTCCCGCACGCATTGGCCCGGTTCAACACCCGCAAACGCCGCCAGACCCCGCCGCGGACCATCGACACGCGCGACGGCCTGGCCGACCAACGAGCCAGTTGAGCGCGCGTTTCGTCCCATTGGTCGTAATTTGGATGAATTTCGGGTGAACGGGAACACACGCCCGAGTCCTCTGGCAACCTGTGGTGGCGTCGATCACTCGGTTTTCACCGACTCGAAGTAGACTCCCCTGAGGTAATTGTTGTGTTTGATCATCGGATCGGCGTCGACGCCTGAACTGCACCGCAGTTCGGTGCATGGCACGAACTGAGTACAAACGCTTTCGGTGGTGCGGGTTTCCGCGACACCGACATCCCAAAAGGAGCGCAAGTGGACGACGTCCTGGCACGGGCCGGCATCTTCCAAGGAGTCGAACCCTCTGCGGTTGCGGCACTGACGAAGCAGCTGCAGCCTGTCGATTTCCCCCGTGGGCACGTGGTGTTCAACGAGGGTGAGCCCGGAGACCGGCTCTACATCATCGTTTCGGGCAAGATCAAGCTCGGGCGACGCTCCCCCGACGGCCGCGAGAACCTGCTGACGATCATGGGACCGTCGGACATGTTCGGTGAGCTGTCGATCTTCGACCCCGGCCCCCGTACGTCCTCGGCCACCACGGTCACCGAGGTCCGCGCGGTCAGCATGGACCGTGCTGCGCTCAAGGACTGGATCGATCAGCGCCCCGAGATCGCCGAGCAGCTGCTGCGCGTACTGGCTCGCCGGTTGCGTCGCACCAACAACAACCTGGCCGACCTCATCTTCACCGACGTTCCCGGACGTGTCGCGAAGGCGCTGCTCCAGCTGGCCCAGCGCTTCGGCACCCAGGAAGCGGGATCGCTGCGCGTGACCCACGACCTGACGCAGGAAGAGATCGCTCAGCTCGTCGGTGCCTCTCGCGAGACCGTCAACAAGGCACTGGCCGACTTCGCGCACCGCGGCTGGCTGCGTCTCGAAGGCAAGTCCGTGCTGATCTCGGACTCCGAGCGGCTGGCACGCAGAGCTCGCTAGGCCGAGTTCCGTCGAGACAGCTGCTCGCTAGCTCTCGCGGAGGTAGGCCAGCTGCGTCTTGACCGACATCCGCGCAGCCGGCCACAACTTCTTGTCCACGTCGGAATAGACGTGCCGTACCACCTGCATCGGTTTCGCGTTCTCGCCGATCTCGGCGAGCGCCGAGCGAACCTGATCCAGCCGCTGCCGACGGTGGGCGCGATACGCTCGCGCCACCTCGGCGGTGTCCGGCAACTCCGGCCCGTGCCCGGGAAGTACCGTCTTCCCCGCACCGGCCGCCTCGAGCCGGTCCAACGACTGCAGATAGTCCGCGAGCGAACCGTCCTTCGGGTCCAGCACCGTCGTGCCGCGACCCAAGACGGTATCTCCCGTCAGGATCGCGTCGTCCAACACGAAACTCACCGAATCCGCGGTGTGACCTGGCGTGTGCAGAACCTCGATACGCAGCCCGGCTGCCTCGATGACCTCGCCGTGGGCCAGCGTTGCGCCGCCCCCGTGCAGGAACTTCTCCCCTACCGCACGCACCGGCGCCGCCGTCTTGCGGTGGAACCGCTTCAGTCCGCCGGTGTGATCCGCGTGTCGATGAGTGACGAGCGTCAGCACCACCGTGCCCGACGCGGCGGCGGCGTCGAGATGAGCTTTGTCCTTCGGCCCGGGATCGACGACGATGCATTCGTCCGACCCCGGTGCCTGCAGAATCCAGGTGTTCGTCCCGTCGAGCGTCATCTTGCCCGGGTTGTCGGCGAGCAGAACCGACGCGGTGGGCGTCACCTGCCGGAGAAGTCCGTACGCGGGATGCTGGGGGTTCGAGTCGGCCATGAAAGTACTGTAGGTCGCCTGCTCCACGCCGTGTCCAGGAGGACTACCGTCGATATTCATGAAGGTCGGACTCGTCGGAGCTGGGCCCTGGGCCCGTAAGACTCAAGCCCCCTCGCTACTCGCCCATCCCGCCATCGACTTCGCCGGAGCATGGGCACGCAGACCCGAAGCGGCAGCCGAGCTGGGGGCACCGGTCTTCGAATCGTTCGACGACCTGCTGGGTGCCGTCGATGCGGTGGCGTTCGCGGTACCACCGGCCGTGCAAGCCGGGTACGCACTCCGCGCGGTGCAGGCAGGCAAACATGTGTTGCTGGACAAGCCGATTGCCGCAACAGTGGCCGAGGCCGAGGAACTGGCCGCGGCAGTGACGGCCGCAGGCGTCCGCTCGATGGTGACGCTGACGCTCCGGTTCGCCCCGGAGACAAGGCAATTCCTCGACGCGGTCGCCGGGCGACCGTGGGCAGCGGGTTCGGGTACCTGGTTCTCCGGTGCCGTCCTCGGCGGGGCGTACGCGAACTCGCAGTGGCGACACGACGACGGGGCGATCCTCGACATCGGCCCACACGTGTTCGATCTGCTCGACGCCGCACTGGGAACCATTGCGCGCGTTGCCTACTCGCACCGTGAGGTGGCGTCGGACAGTTGGACCGTGGTGCTCGAGCACGAGGGCGGTGCAACGAGCACCGTGCAGTTGTCGCTGCGGACGCCGATCATGCCGTCCCTGATGCGGATCGAGCTCAGCGGCACCGACGGAGTCGAGACCCTCACCGACCGCTCGACCTCGTCGACCGACTGCTTCGCCGTCCTGCTGGACGAATTCCTCGAGTCGGTCGACAAGGGTGTCGATCACGAATGCTCGGTACACCGAGGCCTACACCTGCAGAAAGTGATCAGTGCGGCTGCGCCCCAGTGACATGTGCGGCTGCGCCCCAGTGGCGTGGTTGAGTGCCCCAGAGGGCACCTAGCCACACCACTGCGCGTCAGCGCAGTTCGACGATGAGCTCCACTTCCACCGAAGCACCGAGTGGCAGTTCGGCGACACCCACGGCCGAGCGCGCATGCTTGCCCGCATCGCCGAAGATCTCACCGATGACGTTCGACGCCCCGTTGATCACCCCGGGCTGGCCGGTGAATCCCGGAGCGGAGGCGACGAAGCCGACCGCCTTGATCACTCGGGCCACCGAATCGATGCCGACGAGCGCGTGCACGGCGGCGAGCGCATTCAGGGCGCAGAGGCGCGCCGCTGCGGTGGCGTCCTCAGCGGTGACGTCGCCGCCGACCTTGCCCACCGACGTCAGGTTTCCGTCCACGATCGGCAACTGGCCGGAGGTGTGGACGAGCGAGCCCACCTGCACCGCCGGGACGTACGCCGCCAGCGGCGGGACGACGTCGGGCAGCTCGATGCCCAGCTCGGACAGTCGTTCGCTCCAATTCGCCACGCGCGCTCAGACCTTCGGGCGCTTGAAGTACGCGACCAACGTGTCTCCGCCGTTGGGTCCCGCCATGATCGTGACGAGCTCCCAGCCCTCGGAGCCGTAGTTGTCGAGAATCTGCTTGGTGGCGTGAATCAGGACCGGCGCGGTGAAGTACTCCCAGATGATCTTTTCGCTCATGACTGTTGAGCCTATCGTTCGGTTCCACCGATGCGGTGCCGGAACTACAGTCGTCGCATGGATCGGCTCGATATCAAGGACGCCATCTATCACTTCGCGCGTGACCGCGGTGATTCTCGAGACCAGTTCTCCCTGACGGCGTTCGACTCGGTCGAACGCCCCGCGCCCTCGTTCGACGAGATCGTCGCCCACATGGAGGCCCGGGCACCGCTGGTCCCCGGCCTGGGACTGCGGCTCCGGGAGGCGCCACTGAATCTGGACTACCCGCGATGGGTACCCGATACGTCCCCGCTGTCCGAGCGGATGTCGGATCACGATCTCGGCGGTGCGCCCTGGGCCGACTTCGAGATCTTGATGGGCGACCTGCTCCGCACTCGTCTCGATCTCCGAGAGCACTCCTGGCACCTGCACGTGGTCCGTGGAATCGGTTCTGCTCCGATGATGCAGGGTGCGGTGACGGTGGTGATACTGCAGGTCGGGCACGCCCTGACCGATGGGCTGGGCGTATCGAGGATGGTACGCGCACTGTTCGAGCCAGTGTCCGAGCCAATATCCGCGCCGGGCGCGGCACCGTCGCCGAATCTCACTGCCGAGCGAGAGAATCCCGTTTCGAGCACTCTCGGTGCGGTGGTGCGCGCACCGGTCGATCTCGTTCGATCGCGGTGGGAGGCCCGTCGAGCTGTTCGCGCGTACCGGGGGTCGCAGCCCGGCCCGCCCTCGGTGCCGGCCACGGCGCTGAACCAGGCCGTGGGGCCGTATCGAGTCGTTCGCATAGTGCCGATGCAGAAGACGGAAGTCCGCGCGGGTGCCGCGTCGGTCACGGTGTCCGCTCTGTGTGCCGTCGGCTCGTGCCTCAACCAATATCTCGGCGACGGCGACGGCGACGGCGACGAGCCGCTGTCCGCGACCGGAGGCACCGTCGCGGCGTTCGTCCCGATGGCCCTACCGCGCGACGTGGAGTGGCCGGCAGCGAATCGAGCGGTGGTCGGAACGGTCGACCTCCACGTCGGAGAACCCGATATCGCGAAGCGAGCCGAGCTGATCACTCGGTCGCTCGCGGCCGAACGAGCCAGGGTGACGGCGGCACCGTTGCTCCGCGTCGCGCGCGCGGACGAGCGAGTGCCTGCACCGATCGTCCAATTCGTACAGGGACGCCGATTCCGACAACACGACCGCTCTCCGTCGCACGTCGGTGCCAAGACGACCGTCGTCAGTGTCGACCGTGGCCGCGCGGACCTCGAGCTGTATGGTGCCGTCGCGCGTTTCTCGGCAGGCTTTCCGTTCCTCGAAGACGGCCGGTGTCTCAACCACGGAATCTTCGGCCTGGGCGACGTGGTGACGATCGCGATGGTCGCCTGTCCCGACGCAGTACCGAATCTCGACGCGTACACCCAGGGATTGGTCGACCGACTCCGCCGACACTCCGAGCAGAGTTAGACACTTCGGTCGGACGCCCGGGGACGACCTCTATATGGTCGGGGTGTGGGCATAGCGAACGAAGAGGGATGGCCGGCGAAGGCAGATGCCGCGCGGCTGCATTTCGTATCCGGTAAGGGCGGGACCGGCAAGACGACGGTCGCTGCCGCCTTGGCACTGGCGCTTGCAGCCGGTGGTCGACGGGTGTTGCTGGTGGAGGTCGAGGGCAGGCAGGGCATCGCGCAGCTGTTCGACGTGCCGCAGCTTCCGCCCAAGGAGACACGCGTCGCCTCGGCGGACGGCGGCGGCGAGGTCTACGCACTGGCCATCGACATCGAGACCGCGTTCCTCGAATACCTCGAGATGTTCTACAACCTCGGCTTCGCCGGCCGCGCGATGCGCAAGATCGGCGCCATCGAGTTCGCGACGACCATCGCACCGGGTCTGCGCGACGTGTTGCTGACCGGCAAGGTCAAGGAATGTGTGGTGCGGACCGACAAGAAGGGCAACCGGGCCTACGACGAGATCGTCGTCGACTCGCCGCCGACCGGACGCATCGGAAACTTCCTCGACGTCACCAAGGCCATGGCCGACCTGGCCAAGGGCGGACCGGTTCGTTCGCAGAGCGAGGGCGTGGTGCGGTTGCTGCACTCGGCCGACACCGTCGTGCACCTGGTGACACTGCTCGAGGCGCTGCCGGTGCAGGAGACGGCCGACGCGGTGCGTGAGCTAGAGGCGGCAGATCTTCGACTCGGCGCGGTCATCGTCAATCGCACCGAACCGACCTACCTGCCGGCCGAGTCGCTCGAGGCCATCGCCGAGGGCGAGATCGATGCCGTCGCCATTCAGGACGGTCTCGCCAAGACAGGAATCACGTTGTCCGAGGCGGACTTCGCGGGGTTGCTCACCGAATCGATCGAGCACGCGGCAACGCTCTCGGCTCAGGTGGAGAGCGCAACCACGCTCGACGAACTCGACGTCGCGCGGATGTCGCTGCCGATGTTGGCCGATGGTGTCGATCTCGGCGGGTTGTACGAGCTCGCCGCCAAGCTTGCAGAACAGGGTGTCCGATGACTCGACCAGTAGCAACCGAACTCGATGTCGACCGCATCCTGACCGATCCCACGTCGCGGATCGTCGTCGTCTGCGGGGCCGGCGGAGTCGGCAAGACCACCACCGCGGCTGCGATGGCGCTGCGCGCTGCCGAGCAGGGTAGGCGGGTGGTGGTGCTGACGATCGATCCGGCCCGTCGCCTGGCTCAGGCTCTCGGTCTCGGCGATCTCGACAACAGCCCGCAGCCGGTGAAGTTGGGTGCCGGTGCCAAGGGTGAACTGCACGCGATGATGCTGAACATGCGACGCACGTTCGACGAGATGGTCATCGAGCACTCGACGCCGGAGAAGGCCGAGCAGGTGCTGGCCAATCCGTTCTATCAGACTGTGGCGTCGTCGTTTTCGGGCACACAGGAGTACATGGCGATGGAGAAGTTGGGGCAGTTGTCCCTGGACTCGTCGTGGGATCTGATCGTGGTGGACACTCCGCCGTCGCGCAACGCACTGGACTTCCTCGATGCACCGCAGCGACTCGGCTCGTTCCTCGACGGCCGTTTCATCCGGCTGCTCACCGCTCCCGGCCGCGGCATCACCCGCGTGGTCACCAGCGCGATGAGCTTGGCCATGCGCGGCGTCTCCACCGTGATCGGCAGCCAAATGCTGTCCGACGCATCAGCTTTCGTGCAATCACTGGATTCCATGTTCGGCGGGTTCCGCGAGCGGGCGACGCGTACCTACCAGCTGCTTCGCGAGGACGGCACCAGCTTCCTCGTCGTCGCTGCCGCAGAACCCGACGCGCTGCGCGAGGCGGCCTTCTTCGTGGAGCGCTTGTCTGCGGAGAAGATGCCCCTGGCCGGGTTGGTGGTGAACCGAACGCACCCGACGCTGTCGTCGGTGCAGGCGGATCACGCCGCGACGGCGGCCGATCTACTCGATCGGATCGACGACCCGGGTGCGGATCTGACCGCCGCTGTCCTCCGGATCCACGCTCAGCGCGCCGTCACGGCAGCGCGTGAGGTGCGGTTGCTTCGCCGGTTCACCGGTGCGCACCCCCGCGTGCCTATCGTCGGTGTTCCGTCACTGCCGTTCGAGGTCTCCGACCTCGCCGCGCTGCGTGCAGTGGCCGATCAGCTGACTCGCAAAGGCTGAATCGGCCCTGCCCGGCAGGCGACTAGATGGCTGCTTGCTGCTGACGCTGGGTCTCGAAGAACTCGGACCAGGAGTCGACCTCGGGGTGCTGCTTGAGCAGCGCCCTGCGCTGGCGTTCCGTCATGCCGCCCCAAACACCGAACTCGACTCGATTGTCGAGGGCATCCGCACCGCACTGCATGAGTACCGGGCAGTGCCGGCAGATGGTTGCGGCCTTGCGCTGCGCTGCACCCCGGACGAAGAGCTGGTCCGGGTCAGTGCCCTTGCAACGGGCGTGCGACACCCAGGCGATGCGTGCCTCGGCTTCTTCTACATCGAGTCGCGTCGGCGCGGTTGTCGTGTGCATGCGGATACCCCTTTGCGTTGCGGACGTCCTCGCTGGACGTCCCGGAGGCTCGAAGCAGTTTGTACCTCGTCAGGCGAAGCACAAATTCTAGGAGCTGCCCCACATTCATTATCAAGTGTTATGCGAATCACACCGTGCTCAATAATTTAGGTAAAGCGAGCCCCGAATGCAAGACGGCGGGGTCACATTTCTGGTACGGCCGTCCCGAGCAGGGGCGCAGCACACGGCGCATGCAGGCCTCTGCCGGTCCGAGCCACACCCACGTACGCTGTGCTCTGTGTCAGTTGGAAAAACCGTGGCGAAGCTCGCCGGATGTTCAGCACTCGCCGGTGCATTGCTCGCCGGCGTGATGTTCCCCTTGGCCGGTGGGTTCGGGTACGCCTCCAACCGCGCCGCCGATACCGTCGACAACGTCTCGGCCGAGTTGGTGGAGGGCGCAGTGCCTGCCGTCTCGACGATGACGGACGTCAACGGCAATCCCATCGCCTGGCTGTACGAGCAGCGTCGATTCGAAGTGCCGAGCGACCAGATCTCCAACGAGATGAAGCTCGCCATCGTCTCGATCGAGGACCGCCGCTTCGCCGAACACCAGGGCGTGGACTGGCAGGGCACGCTCCGTGCGTTCCTGACCAACACCACCAGCGGGCAGGTCGAGCAGGGCGCATCCACCATCGATCAGCAGTACGTGAAGAACTACCAGCTGCTCGTGGTGGCCAAGACCGACGCCGAGCGCCGAGCGGCCATCGAGACGACGCCCGCTCGCAAGATCCGCGAGATCCGCATGGCGTTGACGCTCGACAAGGAACTGACCAAGGACGAGATCCTCACCCGGTACCTCAACCTCGTTCCGTTCGGCAACGCGTCCTTCGGCATCCAGGACGCCGCCCAGACCTACTTCGGTATCGATGCGAGCCAGCTCAGCGCCGTCCAGGCCGCGATGCTCGCAGGCATGGTGCAGTCCAGCTCCGCACTCAACCCGTACACCAACGAGGAGGGCGTGCTCGAGCGCCGGAACACCGTGCTCGACACGATGATCCAGAACCTCCCCGAACGCGCCGACGAGCTCGCCGCGCTCAAGTCCGAGCCGCTCGGTGTGCTGCCCGTTCCCCAGACCCTGCCCCGCGGATGCATCGCGGCAGGCGACCGCGGATTCTTCTGCGACTACGCACTGCAGTACCTGGCCGAGGCGGGAATCAGCCAGGAACAGATCGACAAGGGCGGGTACCTCATCCGCACGACGCTCGACCCCGCGGTACAGAACTCCACCAAGGCCGCTCTGGTGGAGAACACCAGTCCGAACCTCGACGGCGTCGCCACCGTCATGAACGTCGTCGCGCCGGGCCAGGACCAGCACCGAGTTCTCGCCATGGGCAGCAGCCGCACCTACGGCCTCAATGCCGACGACGACGAGACGGTGCAGCCACAGCCGCACTCGCTGGTCGGCAACGGTGCGGGCTCGATCTTCAAGATCTTCACCACCGCCGCGGCGATGGAGCGCGGACTGGGAACCAGCGCGACGCTGCAGGTGCCCAGGCGCGTCGAGGTCAAGGGCGTCGGCGACGGCGGTGCACGGAACTGCCCGGCAGCGACCTACTGCGTCGAGAACGCGGGCAACTACCCGGCGTCGTTGTCCATCACCGACGCGTTGGCGCAGTCCCCCAACACCGCGTTCGTCAAGCTGATCGAGTCGGTCGGCGTCACCCCGACCGTCGACATGGCCGTTCGCCTGGGCCTGCGGTCGTACAACGACCCCGGCTCGTCGGGCACCGACCAGTCCATGGCCGATTTCCAGAAGGATCAGAATCTCGGCTCGTTCACCCTCGGACCGACCTGGGTGAACCCGCTGGAGCTGTCCAACGTGGCTGCCACGTTGGCCTCGGGTGGCATGTGGTGCCCGCCCACCCCCATCGACTCGATCTTCGACCGCGACGGCAAGCCCGTTCCGGTTGCTCACCAGGCGTGTGAGCAGGTCGTCGAGCCCGGACTGGCGAACACCCTCGCCAATGCCATGAGCAAGGACGATCAGCCGGGCGGCACATCCGCCGCAGCGGCCGGCTCCGCCGGCTGGACCCTGCCGATGGCAGGCAAGACCGGCACCACCGAGTCGAACAGGTCGTCCGGCTTCCTCGGGTTCACCAACAACTACGCCGCCGCCGTGTACACGTACGGTGACTCACCGACGCCGAGCGAGATCTGTTCGTTCCCGCTGCGGCCATGCAGCTCGGGCAACCTGTACGGCGGTAACGAGCCGGCTCGAACGTGGTTCGACGCCATGACACCGATCGCCACCAACTTCGGACCCGTCGCGTTGCCACCCGTCGACCAGAAGTACGTCCGCGGCTCGGCCAACGGCCAGGTACCCGACGTGACCGGCCAGAGCCAGTCGTCGGCGACATCGACTCTGCAGGGCGCAGGCTTCCAGGTGACGGTGGCCACCACGGCCGACCAGGCGGCTCGCGGCACCGTGGTGTCGACGTCCCCGTCGGGTTCGGCGGTCCCCGGATCGAACATCACTATCTACGTCAGTGACGGTTCGGTTCGACCTGCTCCGGCTCCGGCACCCGCGCTGCCGAACATCCAGATCCCGGACCTACCGCCGGGCATCCAGATTCCGGCGATCCCTGGGATCACGGCACCTCGCTGAGCGGCTCCGCCGCATGTGAGTGGAACCTCGTAGTCCACTACGAGGTTCCACTCACATCGATTGTCACAGGCGGTCTTTGACAGCCTTCGACAGTCGCGATCCGTCGGCTTTGCCTGCGGCGAGTCCCGACGCGATCTTCATGACCTGACCCATCTGCTTCATCGCCGGTCGCTCCCCGAGGTCTTCGGCGACCTGCGCGATCGCGGTGTCGACGATGTTCGCCAATTCCTCGTCGGTCAAGGGCGTGGGCAGGTACTCGTCGATGATCTGAGCTTCGGCGCGCTCGTTCGCAGCGAGTTCGCCGCGGCCGTTCTGCGTGTAGATCTCGGCCGATTCGCCGCGCTTCTTCGCTTCCTTGGCAAGCACTTTGAGAACGTCGTCGTCGGTCAGATCGTGAGCCTCCTTGCCGGAGACCTCCTCGGTCTGGATGGCGGCGAGAATCATGCGCAGCGTTGCCAGGCGAAGCTTGTCCTTCGCCTTCATCGCTGCGGTGAGGTCGGTTCGGAGGCGGGCCTTGAGTTCGGACATGGCGGAAACGCTACGCGGCGCAGTCCTCGGCTCGCACGTCCATATCCGGTTGCTGCCGTATCGTGGATGAGGTGTCCGCACAATTCAGTCCCTCGTTTCTCAGCACGTCGACGCAACTGCGCAGTGCCTCCACACAACTGCGCAGTGCCTCCTCGCAACTGCGCTCCGCCGCAGAGCAGGCGCGCGACGCCGTCAGAGCAGCACCGTTGAAGAGTTCCGTGATCGGAACGGCGGGCGCGGCGGCGTTGGGTCTCGGATACGCCACACTCATCGAACGCAATGCGTTCACGC
Organism: Rhodococcus sp. 14-1411-2a; assembly: GCF_002259485.1. Lineage (GTDB taxonomy): Bacteria > Actinomycetota > Actinomycetes > Mycobacteriales > Mycobacteriaceae > Rhodococcoides. The sequence continues at coordinate 357,362 of NZ_NPGA01000014.1, read as the reverse complement.
TGCGTGAGACGTCGATGGCGGTGCTCGAGCCGGGTTCGGCGACGCTGCGCGTACTCCACATCAGCGACCTGCACATGATGCCCGGACAGCGGATGAAGCAGAACTGGTTGCGTGAACTGGACCGCCTCGAACCCGATCTGGTCGTCAACACCGGAGACAATCTCTCGCACCAGCGCGCCGTGCCCAGCGTCGTGCAGGCGTTGGGGCCGCTGCTGGCTCGGCCTGGCCTGTTCGTGTTCGGTAGCAACGACTACTTCGCGCCCAAGCCGAAGAACCCGTTCAAGTACTTCGACAAGAACCACAAGCGCACCACCGGCGACTCGTTGCCGTGGCGCGACCTGCGGGCCGCGTTCTCCGAGCGGGGCTGGCTCGACGTGACGCATGTGCGTCGCGAGCTCGAGGTGGCCGGGGTACGGATCGCGTCGGCGGGCGTCGACGACCCACATCTGAAGCGCGACCGCTACGACACCATCGCGGGCCAGCCCAATCCGCTCGCAGACCTGCGCCTGGGCATCACGCACTCCCCGGAGCCGCGAGTGCTGGACAAGTTCGCTCAGGACGGTTACGACCTCGTCCTCGCCGGGCACACCCACGGCGGCCAGCTGTGCCTTCCGTTCTACGGCGCGCTGGTGACGAACTGTGAGATCGATCGTTCGCGGGTCAAGGGCCCGTCCAAGTGGGGCGCGCACACCCAGCTGCACGTCTCGGCAGGCATCGGAACGTCGCCGTACGCGCCTGCGCGGTTCTGCTGCCGCCCCGAGGCCACCCTGATCACGCTGACTCCGGCCCCGAGAACGGGTCCGAAAAACGTCTCCGACGAGGGCGTTTCGCGTTCCGAGGCAGTCGTGAGTTAGACTTCTCCAGCGGTACACGGGGTGTGGCGCAGCTTGGTAGCGCGCTTCGTTCGGGACGAAGAGGTCGTGGGTTCGAATCCCGCCACCCCGACAGTTGGACCACGAAGAGGGACCCATTCGATTCGATCGAATGGGTCCTTTTTTTCACGCGGTGGACGGCTACTGTGAGTCGACTCTGTCGACCCCGAGCGAACGGATCTCACGACCCATGCCGACCCCCACCCGCGTACACGTCAAGCACCGGTTCGTCTCTCCCCCCGAGGTCGTCTTCGCGGCGTTGTCGGAGCACGAGAACCTCGGCCCGCTCTTCATGGCGAAGATCGGCCGCGTTCGGGACGGTGACACCTCCCGCAACGGCATCGGGTCGACGCGCAGCCTGAAGCTGGGTCCGCTTCCTGCGTTCGAGGAAACCACGATCACCTCCGAGCCCCATTCGCTGATCGAGTACCGCATCACCAAGGGCGGCCCGCTACGCGGCCACTGGGGCGTGCAGAAGTTCACCCCCACCGCCGACGGCGGCACCGAGCTCGACTACACGATCGGATTCGATGCACCCGTCCCCGGCCTCGCCGCGATCGTCGGTAAAGCACTGACGTCGAGCATCTCGAAGAATCTGTCGACCCTGGCTCCGTAACGACGCCACCCGGCGGCAAGTCATACCCGAGTAGGACACCGGACATACTCGGGACCGACGATTCTCGCCGCCGAATGCGGGACCGTCGAGGCATGGACATCGTCAGAACTCACAGCCTCGGCAAGCGCTACGACACCCATACCGTCGTCGACGACGTGAACCTTCGCATTCCTGAGGGCTGCGTCTACGGCTTTCTCGGTCCGAACGGATCGGGCAAATCGACGACCATGAAGATGTTGCTGTCCCTGATCCGACCGACCTCCGGCGAGGTGGAGATCCTCGGGAAGCTCGTGAATCACGAGACCCGCCGCGGAGTGCTCTCGCACATCGGTTCACTCATCGAAGCTCCACCCGGATACGGCCATCTCACGGGTGCGGAAAACCTTCGCATCGTGCAACGCTCGCTCGGATTGCACGCCGAACAGATCGACCGGGCGGTGGCCACCGTCCGGCTGCAGGAGCACCTCGACAAGAAGGTGAAGAACTACTCACTGGGGATGAAACAGCGCCTGGGCATCGCGATGGCGCTCGCGCGCGAACCACGACTTCTGATCCTGGACGAGCCCACCAACGGCTTGGACCCGGCGGGCATCGAAGAGATCCGCGGCCTGCTCCGCCATCTCGCCGAACACGGCGTGACAGTGATGGTCTCGAGCCATCTGCTCGGCGAGATCGACAAGACGGCGAACATGCTGGGGATCCTGAGCCAGGGGCGCTTGATCTTCCAAGGCACCCGCGACGAGCTGTTCACCGCCTCCACTCCGGATGTACTCATCGACGTCATCGATCCAACCTGCGCGCGTTCGGTTCTGCAACAGCGCATTTCGGTCGAGGTCGAGGATCACACGCTGAGACTGTCCGGCATCGACGATCGAGGTGCCGCACAGGTGGTGGCAGAACTCGTCGGAGCGAACGCAGGCGTCTACGGCGTTCGGCGCGACGATCAGTCGCTCGAAGACGTATTCATGAATTTGACGAAGGGTGGCCGATTGTGACGACCGTACGCAACGAGTTCGCCAAACTCAGGCACCTGCACATCGGCGCGATCGCCGCTGTGTCGGTCGCCGCAATCGTCGGCTTGACCTTCGTCGGCGCTCTCACCGCAACAGCGTCGAAGGATTCGACCACGGTCTCCTGGGCACTGCCACTGGCCGGGCTGTCCCTTGCCATCCCCGTCGCATCCCCGCTGCTGCTCGCCGTGATAGCCAGCCGCACCATGGAAGTCGAGCACCAATCCAACGGCTGGCTGCTGAACCGGACCAATGGAGCCGACCGCGGAGCCCTCGTGCGCGCGAAGCTCGTCTCGACGGGCCTCGTCGTTGCCGGCGCGACGGTGGCGGCCAGTGCTGGCAGTGTATTTCTGGGAACCGTCATCGGAGTGACCCAACCCTTGCCTGCCGCCCTGTGGTTGGGCTATACGGCGGCGGCGGTGACGATCAACCTCGTGATACTCGCTGTGCACCTGCTGATCTCAGCGCGAGTGGACAACCAACTGGTCGCGCTGGGAATCGGCATCGTGGGTACCGTCATCGCGATCTGCGCCTCCGGATTTCCCTCCTGGGCAGCACACTTGACGCCGTGGGGCTACTACTCCTTGGCGTCTGCCGCCGACTACCGAGGCGAACAGGTGGTGACGCTGAACCCGTCCTACGCCAGCATCGCAGCCCTCGCAGTTGTCGGGGCAGTGTCGTTCTGGCTCACGACCGTTCGACTCGATCGACAGGAGGTACGAGCATGAATGCGTTCTCGGCCGAAATGATCAAGCTCAGGCGCTCGCAGGCATGGGCGGTCGTCGTTCTCCTTCCGCTGATCATCGCGGGGGTCGGAACCTTCAACACGATCGCGTCGGGCGCAGAATTGGCAGAGGGATGGCGCACATTGTGGTTGCGCACAGTCGTGTTCTGGGGCTTGTTCCCACTCGCACTCGGAGTTGCGGTACTGGCATCACTGGTTTGGAAATCCGAACACCGAGGCGGGAATTGGAATGCCCTGATGAGTGGGCCGGTTCCGTCGGCGCGCATCGTGATCGCCAAGACCGCGGTGGTGGCAACACTGACCGCGGCCATGAACATCGTCATGCTGGCAGCCGTCGTTGTTCTCGGCAAGGTGGTCTTCTCGCTCGACGGAACGCTCCCCTCCGAGCTCCTCGCGACCGGTGCGCTGATAGTGGTGGGGTCACTACCGGTCGCGGCACTGCACACCGCTCTGTCGATGGCTGTCAGGTCGTTCGCGGTGCCGATTGCCATCGCTCTCGTCGGGGCCGGTATGTCGGTGTTCCTCCTCACCGCCGAGGTGACCGGGGCGATCTTCGTGCTGCCCTATGCCCTGGCCACTCGCGCAACCCAGTTGACCTCCGGAACTTTCGGTGACTCGGGTTCGCCGACCACCGGAGCCGCACTCTCGGTCCTGACGGCCACGGCGCTGCTCACTGTCTCGGTTGTCGCATCGGCCGGCAGGGCGCTCGACCGCAAGGACATTCACGTCCAGTGACAGCTCGAGGCCCCGATCGGATGCTCTCGATCGGGGCCTCGTGGAACGTCGGGTCAGCTGGACGCAGCGCGCAGTTTCTCCAACAGCGGGCCGGCAGCCTCGGCGAGGAAGCGCTCCTGGGTCTCGTCGCCCACCTGCACGAGTGCGATGTCGGTGTAGCCGGCCTCCCAGTACGGCTTCACGGCCTCGACGATGGCGTCCAGGTCCGGTCCACACGGAATCGTGTCGGCCACATCCTCTTTGCGGACGAACTTGGTGGCGCCGGCGAAACCTGCCGTCGTCGGCAGATCGGCGTTGACGGCCCAGCCACCGGCGAACCAGCGGAAGCGATCGTGCGCGCGATCGACGGCCGCGTCCTTGTCCGGATCCCAGGAGATCGGGATCTGTCCGATGGACCGCGCCGGGCCCTCGTGGTTGTCGGACCATGCCTTGACCAGATCGGCGTCGGGCTCGGTGGCGATGAGGTGGTCGCCGTACTCGGCGAACCGCGCGACGGCCTTCTCGCCACCGGCTGCGATGCCGATGGGCACGCCGCCCTCGGGCAGGTCCCAGATCCGGGCGGAGTCGACGCGAAAGTGCTTGCCGTCGTAGGTGACCAAGCCACCGGAGTGCAATGCCCTGATGATCTCGAGCGCCTCGACGAACATGTCCTGCCGCTTGTCGATGGACGGCCAGCCCTCGCCGACGACGTGCTCGTTCAGGTTCTCACCGCTGCCGAGGCCGAGGGTGAAGCGTCCGTCGGCCAGAATTTGCAGCGTGGCGGCCTTCTGCGCGACGACGGCCGGGTGGTACCGGATGATCGGGCACGTCACGTATGTCATCAACTCGACGCGTTCGGTGGCCTGAGCCACCGCACCCAGCGTCGTCCATGCGTAGGGCGAGTGACCCATCGACGAGAGCCACGGCGAGTAGTGGTCGCTGGCGACCTCGAAGTCGAAGCCGACCTTCTCGGCTCCGACGGCGTACTGCACCAGCTCCTTCGGGCCGCTCTGCTCGGTCATCAACGTGTATCCGAAATTGGTCATGCTGTTCTCCTAAATTGTTGCGACGGAACCGGCGTCGACTCGGTAGTTCGATCCGTTGACGAAGGACGCGCGGTCCGAGCACAGGAACGTGATCACCGAGGCGACTTCCTCGGGTTCGCCCCGCCGTCCGAGCTCCATGTACGGACGCTCCTCGTCGAGGAAGCTCTCGATGGCACCGTCGCGGTCGGTTCCCTTCTCCTCGGCGCGCTTGTCCATCATCGCGTCGGTCATCGGGGTGTGAATGAACGCGGGAGAGACTGCATTGACCAGCAGTCCCTCGGACGCATAGCTGCGCGAGAGCCCCTTGGCGAGGGCCAGCACGCCGGCTTTGGCTGAGCAGTAGGGCAATTCGTCGTCGTACGGCTGCACGGCGTCCTCGGAGGTCAGCAACACGATGCGTCCCCAGCCACCGCGGCGGAGTGCGGGCAGAAATGCTCGCAGTAGCCGGACCGGTCCCATCAGGTCGATGTCGAGGGTGGAACGCCACCCCTCCTCGTCGATCTCGTGGAACAGCCCCTGCGCTCCGGTCACTCCCGAGGACTGGACGAGAATGTCGATGTCGCCCACTGCCTGCTGCGTCCGTGCTGCCAGGTTCTCGACCGCGTCGGTGTCGGTCACGTCCGCGGCGAACGCGAACAACTGCCCCTCCGCTGCGCCGAGTTTCGCTGCGGCCTCGTCGAGAAAGGTCTGATCCTTGTCGCTGATCACGACGCGAACCCCCTCGGCCAGCAGCATTTTCGCGGTGTGCCAGCCGATACCGGAGTCTGCTCCGGTGACCAGTGCTGTCCTACCGTTGATTCCCAAATCCATCGAATTCCACCTTGTGTATGAGAGTGCGGTCAGGCTGTGGCGTCGTGCGAGCGCGCAATGGTCAGCGCCGCATTCACCAGGGCCAGGTGGCTCAAGCCTTGTGGGAAGTTACCCAGAAACGATCCATCCGAAGCATCGATCATTTCGCTGTACAAACCGACGTCGTTGGACAGCTCCACCAGTTGGTCCATCAGAGCTGCGGCTTCGTCGTCTCGGCCGACGCAGGACAGCGCCGATACTCGCCAGAACGCGCAGGCCACGAAGGTCACCTCTTCCTTCGAGACCCCGCTGTAGCGATACATCAGCGGTCCGGCACCGAGTTCTTCGACGAGCGCATCGATGGTGGACGAAAGACGTTCTCCCCGATCGAAATCCATCTCGGCCGCGAGCAGTACCGACGCATCGAGACCGTCGGCACCCGGGTACGCGAGGTAGGCCTGCCGCTCGTCCGACCAACACTCGGCCTCGATGTAGAGCCGGATGCGTTCCTTCTCGGCCTTCCATCGATCCGGTATCCCCGGGATCTCGCCTGCTTCTGCCAGGTGCACGGCGCAGTCCAGCGCCTGCCAGCAACCGAGCTTGGAGCTGGTGTAGTGCTGTTCGTCCTCGAGCTCCCAGATCCCCGCGTCCTTGCGCTGCCACGAATCGCAGGCCTCGTCGGCGATGGCGGCCAGCAGGCGCCCCGTCTGCGCGTCCAGAATGTTCCCCGCGTCGACGTACTGGCGGATGATCGAGAACAGGTCACCGAAGATCATCAGCTGCAGCTGATCCGCGGCAGCGTTGCCGTTGACCACCGGTCCGATGCCTCGCCAGCCGGGAACGTCGGGTTGTTCCGTGCCACCGGGTAGTTCACCACCGAGGGTGTAGAAGACGTTCACCAACGGATCGTTGACTCGGATCACTTTCAGCAGCCACGCCACTGCAGCATGGATCTCCTCGCGAAGGCCGAACCGTTGCAGCGCACGGATGGTGTACGCCGCGTCGCGCACCCACGCGTAGCGGTAGTCCCAGTTCTTGCCACCGGTCCTGTTCTCGGGCAGAGAGGTGGTCGCAGCGGCGGCGATGGCACCGGAGGGGCTGTGCAGCAACAACTTCAGAGCCAGCGCGCTCCGCGCCACATGCTCCGCCCACGGTCCCTGATACGAGAACTCGTCGGACCACACGCGCCAGTTGGCGATCGTGCGGTCGATCCCCTCGTCGAGGTGCTGCGGATCGGGCAGGGGCAGCGGCTCGTTCTCCGTGCCCACGACGCCCAGCACATGCCGAGAATCCGGGTGGGAGGTGAAGACACCACCGATGTCGCGGTCCGCGACATGCACCTCCTCGATTCCCAGAGTCCGCACGGCCAGGGTCAATCCGTCGACCCGCAACACGGTGCCGTGCTCGGTGTCGTACGCCCACGGCGACGCGATGCCGAGCATGGTGCCCGGTGCCACGGACCACGACAACTCGACGGTGCCGTCGAGACCCTCGACGCGGCGGGCCAACTCCACCCACGGAAGACGCCCGGCGACACCGGTGTTCAACGAGTCGGTGATTCGAACGGTACCGGTGTCGGTACGGAACGTCGTGCTCAGCACATTCGTACCAGGGACGAATTCGCGCTGGACGGTGAACTCCTCCAGCGGCGTCAGCTGGATGTATCCGCCGTTCCCCGCGTCGAGCAACGCTGCGAACGGCGGCGGCGAATCGAGGTTCGGAACCGGAAACCAATCGATCCGGCCGTCGTCGGCGATCATCGCCACGGTGCGGCCGTCACCGATGGCTCCGTAGCTCTCGATGGGGACATAACCGTCGACCCTGGGGTGCGGCTTGCGGAACTCGCTCAAGCACTTGCCTTTTCATCGGAGTAGAAGGGACTGTCCTCGATGTTGGCGAGCAGATCGGCGGGGTCGTCGAACACCGCTACCGCCCCCGCGTCGAGCAATTCTCCGCGCGAGATACCACCGCTCAGTACACCGACGGCTCGTACACCCGCGCGACCGGCCGACTCGATGTCCCAGACGCTGTCGCCGACCATCACCGCCTTGGATGCCTCGACGCCGGCCCGTTCGAGTGCAACCGCGACGATGTCGGGCTCCGGCTTGGCTACGTCGGCGTCCTCGCCGCTCGTCACCACGGCAACAGAGTCCTCGACATCGAGCAGGTCGCGCAACGTCGACAGCTCGCTCTCCGGAGCCGAGGTTGCAAGCACCACGGTGATGCCGCGAGAGTTCAAGTCCGCCAACAGTTCACGGGCACCCGGCAGCACTTCGAGATCCGCCGACGCAGCAGCGTAGTACTCGCCGTGCAGCTTCTTCGCTTCGTGGGCAAGCGCGCTGTCCGAGGACCCGACGAGCGTCTCGAGCAGTTTCGACCCGTCCATCCCGATGCAGCGGTGAACACGCCAGGAAGCAACGGAACCACCGGCCTCACAAAACGCGCGCGACCACGCGTCGACGTGCACGTAGTTGGAATCGACGAGGGTGCCGTCGATGTCGAGCAGAACTGCGTCGACCGTCGGCTTCAAAACAGGCATGGTTTTCGGATACCCGGGGGTGGTGCAGGCAAACAACAGGCCCCCCGCTGTGCGCGAGGGGCCTGTCGGGTGGGAAAACGTCAGCTGGCCTGGGCCTGCCACATCCAGTGCAGCTGCTCGAGACGAGCAGTGATGCCGATGAGCAGGTCCTGGGTCACCGGATCGGCTTCGCCGGTGTCGGCGATGCGTCCGCGAAGACGCTCCACGACCGCGGCGAGGTTGTCGACGACCGCTGGGACGACTTCGCTGTCCTTGGTCCATCCGGCACCGAAGCCCTTGGTTCCTGCCGTCGAGGAGACGGTGGCTGCGCGCCCGTCGGGGCTGACGCCGATAGCGGTGGCGCGCTCGGCGGCCTGGTCGGTGAATTCACGTGCGGCCGTGACCAGCTCGTCGAGCTCGAGGTGCACCGACCGGAAGTTCTTGCCGATCACGTTCCAGTGCGCCTGCTTGGCGATGAGCGAAAGGTCGATGAGATCGACCACGGTTCCCTGAAGCGCGTCGCCGGCAATCTTCTGCTGGCCTGCGTCGAGGGTGCTGGTGATGGGGTTCGTCATGATGTGGCCTCCCTGCCGTTGGACGACGGTATGCATCGCACACCATTATTGTTCTTCCGTCTGTACTACACAACGGCAGGTCGACCCCCGTTGTTCCGGATCGACGTCACATCCGCTGTGACGCCGATCCCAACATCAGACCTTGGCTGCTTCGTCGGCAGGATCGTCGATTGCGCCTGCACCCGTGGTCGGTGCGGTCTCGTTCTGCTGCGACCGAACGCCTTCCTCGACCTTCTTACCGAGCTCGGGATCGACGTTGGTCCAGTACTCGAACACCCGGCTCAGAACTGGCTCGCTGACGCCGTTGAGGACGTGCCCCACGATGTTCCCGACGAGGCGCTCGCGCTGCGCGTCGTCCATGACCTCGCGGACCAGGGCTCCGGCTTGCACGAAGTCGCCGTCCTCGGGGTGCTCGATGTATCCGGTGCGCACGAAGCGGGGCTCGAAGTCCCATGCTCCGTCGTCGCCGTACTTGTTCGTGTCCGCCGACGGGCCGCCGAACGAGTTCGGCGCGTAGACGGGCGTCTCCGGGGAGTTGAACGAGTACCGCATGTTGCCGTCCTTGGAGTACGAGTTGACCTCGGACTTCGGGGCGTTGACCGGCAGCTGCGCGTAATTGGCTCCGATGCGGTATCGGTGCGCGTCTGCGTAGGAGAAGACGCGGCCGAGCAGCATCTTGTCGGGGCTGAAGCCGATGCCGGGCACGGTGTTGGACGGCTCGAACGAGCTCTGCTCGATCTGCGCGAAGAAGTTCTCCGGGTTGCGGTTCAAGGTCATCTTGCCGACCTCGATCAACGGGTAGTCCTTCTGCGACCAGACCTTGGTGAGGTCGAACGGGTTGTACTTGTAGTTCTCGGCCTCGTCGTACGGCATGAGCTGCACCTTGAGGGTCCAGCTGGGGAAGTCGCCGTTCTTGATGGATCCGAAGAGGTCCTGACGGTGGTGGTCGGGGGACGTACCCGCAACCTCGTCCGCCTTGTCCTGCGTCAGGTAGTCGATGCCCTGGTCGGTCTTGAAGTGGAACTTGACCCAGGTCTTGGTGCCGTCCTCGGCGATGAGCTGGTACGTGTGCGAACCGAACCCGTCCATGTGGCGGAACGACTTGGGGATACCCCGGTCGCCCATGAGCCACGTCACCTGGTGCGCCGACTCGGGCGAGAGGGTCCAGAAGTCCCACTGCATGTTGTTGTCGCGCAGACCGGAGTCGGGCATGCGCTTCTGGCTACGGATGAAGTCCTGGAACTTGATCGGGTCCTTGACGAAGAAGATCGGGGTGTTGTTGCCGACCAGGTCCCAGTTGCCTTCTTCTGTGTAGAACTTCAGCGAGAATCCGCGCGGGTCACGCCAGGTGTCGGGGCTGCCCTGCTCGCCCGCGACGGTGGAGAAGCGCGCCAGCATCTCGGTCTTGGCACCGGGCTGCAACGCCTTAGCCTTGGTGTACTTGCTGATGTCTCCGGTGATCTCGAGTTCACCGAACGCGCCTGCGCCCTTGGCGTGCACGACGCGCTCCGGGACCCGCTCACGGTTGAACTGCGCCATCTTCTCGATGAGGTAGTGGTCGTGGAGAAGAATCGGTCCCTGCGTTCCGGCGGTCAGCGACTGATCGTCGCTGGGGACGGGGATTCCCGAGTTGCTGGTGGTCGGTTTGTTGGTGATCGGCTTGGTCATACGAAGCCTCCTGTAGGGCTGAATCGAATTCGGAGAGGGCTGCTCTTCGAAAGATCTGTGAAACCGAGCGGCCGTACGCTGGACCGCAGTGTCAGACGGAATGCCTCGTGCAGTCGCCGCACAAACCCCAGAAGACGATCTCGGCTTCGTCGACGACAAATCCGTGGGTGTTCTCGGGGACGAGACACGGCGCCGCTCCGACGACGCAATCGACATCGGCAACCACATGACACTCTCGGCACACGAGGTGGTGGTGGTTGTCCGCCGTCCGGCTCTCGTACAGCGCGGCCGAACCGGCAGGTTCGATGCGACGTAGCAGACCTGCGTCGACGCAGGCCCTGAGCACGTCGTACACGGCCTGGGTCGACACCGAACCACCGTCCTCCCGGACGGCGGCAGCGATGTCGTCGGCGTCCGAATGCGGTCGGGCTGTGACCGCATTCAGGACTGCAACTCGGGGTCCGGTGACGCGGAGACCGACCGAGCGCAACTGCGCTGCGGGGTCGACGCGTTCGGTGAGCTGCATGCACTCCAGTATGCCCCTAATCTGGACTAAGTCAAGAAAAAGGGTTCAGGGCTGGCCGACCAGGCGCGCTTCACCCGTCCGCATCGAACCGGTCACGATCTGCAAGCCGAAATACGTGCCCGACGGCATCCAGCGACTCAGCGTCGGGCCCTTCGCGTCCACCTCGACGCGGGCCAACCTGGCTTTGCCCTTCAGGCTCGCGGTGGCGATGGCCGAGCCGCCGGACACGGGCTGCGCGAAACCGAGGGAGCCGAGCATCGGGAACTGCGGTCCCACGGCGCGGGACGTCGTCCGCACCGACCATTCGTCGCCGCTCGCCCCGGCCTCGCCCAGCACGTCACCCTCGAACTCGGCCAGCACCTTGGGCAGGTGCCAGTTGGTCCGGCCGCCGTGGACAGATGTCGCGGAATCGACGGCGATGAACGGCACCGCCATCCGCGGAACGCGTCCGACGTCGCGGCGCAGCACCGGGCTCGCCAGGATCTCGCGGTACGGGCCGACCGGTGAGGTGACGTAGTCGACGACCATCGCCATCGTGATCGGCAACGTCTTGGCACCGACAGGTGCGAAGTCCGACGAGCGGGCCCGATGCCACCAGATCGTGGCTCGCACGTTCGCCGGCCACGGCGCTGCCGGACTGACCGGCCAGTCGGTGCGATCGGTATCGGATTCGGTGACACTCCACATCAGGAATCCCTCCCCACGACGGTCAGTGGAAGCCGCAGGGCACCCGGTGCCGACACCGGCACCACCGGCTGCACGGGCTGAGTGGGTGCGATCTCCTGATAGCCAGAGCCCACCGCGGGTCGCCGGTCGGGCTCACCCTTGTTGGGCCACAACGCCATTGCTCGCTCGGCCTGGGCGGTGATCGTCAGGGACGGATTGACGCCGAGGTTGGCACTGACGGCCGAACCGTCGAGCACGTGCAGCCCCTCGTAGCCGTAGACGCGCTGGTAACCGTCGATCACGCCGGTCTGCGGCGAGTCGCCGATCGCGCAGCCACCGAGGAAGTGCGCGGTCATCGGAATGTTGACGATCTCGGCGATCGACCCGCCCGGGTCACCGCCGATCTTGTCCGCGAGCAGACGAATTGCCTCGTGCCCCTGCGGAATCCACTGCGGCGGTGGATCACCCGCGCCGGGCCTGCTGGTGAGGCGACGCCCGAACGGCCCCTTCTTGGATCCGAGCTCGAGCGAGTTGTCGTCGGTCTGCATCACCAACGCGATGACGGTTCGCTCCGACCAACGATGCACCGACAGGCTCCGTACCGCAGCGCCGGGGTGACGGAGCGCGACGCCGAGCGTCTTGAGCACGCGCGGCACCTTCCCGCCGCCGTCGCTGAGCACGGTCTGCAGTAGGCCGATTGCGTTGCTGCCCTTGCCGTATCGCACCGGCTCGATGTGCGTGTGATCGTCCGGGTGGAACGACGACGTGATGGCCACGCCCTCGTGGTAGTCGACCTCACGGCCGCGAGCGGTCGCGGCGAGCACGGCCTCGGAGTTGGTGCGCACCAACGAGCCGATCTTGTCCGACAACCGCGGGAGCGAGCCCTTCTCCTTGGCCGCGAGCATCAGCTTCTGGGTGCCGTAGGTGCCGGCCGAAAAGATCACCTGATCGGCGGTGATCGTCTTCTCCTTGCGACGCAGCTTGCCACCGGTCCGACGCGTCACCACGTCGTAGCCCGCGCCGTTCGGCCGCACGTCCACGACGGTGGTCAACGGAAGAACATGCGCGCCTGCGTGTTCGGCGAGGTACAGGTAGTTCTTGACGAGGGTGTTCTTCGCGCCGACGCGGCAGCCGGTCATGCACGCTCCGCATTCGGTGCAGCCGGTGCGCTCGGGCCCGGCACCGCCGAAGAACGGGTCGGGCGCGGTGCGGCCGCGATCTCCGAAGTAGACGCCCACCGGGGTCGAGGTGAACGTGTCCCCCACCCCCATGTCCTCGGCCACCTCTTTCATCACCTTGTCCGAGGCGGTGATGGTCGGGTTGGTCTCGACGCCGAGCATCCGCCGGGCCTGGTCGTAGTACGGATTCAGCTCGCGCTGCCAATCGGTGATCGAACCCCACTGCGGGTCCTCGAAGAACTTCGCCGGGGGTTGATACAGGGTGTTCGCGTAGTTCAGCGAACCTCCGCCGACGCCTGCCCCTGCCATCACCAGTACATCGGGCAGCAGGTGGATACGTTGCACCCCATAGCAACCCAACGCCGGAGCCCAAAGATACTTGCGCAGCCGCCAGCTGGTCTTCGGCAGCTCGTCGTCCTCGAACCGTCGACCGGACTCGAGAACCGCCACCCGGTACCCCTTCTCGACTGCCCGCAACGCGGCGACACTGCCGCCGAAACCGGAGCCGATGATCAATACGTCGTAGTCGCTCATGCGGATACCACCTCGTTGTCTGAGTCGAGAGCGTCGGAGACGAGCCGATAGTTCGGCACGTCGAACTCGCGCGTCTTGTTGCGGAACCGGAATGTGTAGGTGGGCCACATCGTGGAATTGCGGCCGTTGGCGTCGAGGTACCAGCTCGAGCACCCGCCGGCATTCCACACGGTGCCGTCGAGCGCGGAATCGACCCACGAATTGTGTTGCCGCTGAGCGGATTCGTTGACCTCCACGGCCGCGATCCTGCGATCCTTCATCGCGTGCAGCGCGGACACCACGTAGTTGGCCTGCGACTCGAGCATGTAGACGATGGAACTGTGCCCGAGGTTGGTGTTGGGGCCGTACATCAGGAACAGGTTCGGGAAGCCGGCGACGGTGGTGCCGAGATGCGCCTGCGGGCTACCGCCCCAGTGCTCCGCGAGCGTCCGACCGTCGTTGCCGCGCAGCAGATGCGACACCGGCGGCTCGGTGGGGGTGAACCCCGTAGCGAAGATGATGGTGTCCACCTCGTGGTTGCGGCCCGAGGCGTCGACGACGCCGTTCTCGGTCACCGACGTCAGCCCCGACGTGACGAGATCGACGTCCGGCCGGTCCAGTGTCGGCAGCCAATCATTGGACAGCAGAAGCCTTTTGCAGCCGGGCGCGTAGTCGGGAGTCAGCGCCGCACGTTTCACCGGGTTCTTGACCTGGCGCTTCAGATTCGATTTCGCGAACACCTTCACCGCGGGCAGCAGCCACGGGTTGTCCGCCAGCACGGTCACGTAGGCCTCGCGGTAGCCGTAGATGACACCGCGAACCGCGCGGTGCGCCAGAGGGATTCGCTCGTACAGCGTGCGCTCGAGCCGGCCGATGGTGCGGTCCAGGCGCGGAATCACCCACGCGGGGGTGCGCTGGAAGACGGTGAGCCGCTCGGCCCGGTCGACTATCTCGGGGACGAACTGCACCGCAGACGCCCCGGTGCCGATCACGGCGACCCGCTCGCCGGTGAGGTCGTGCTCGTGATTCCAGGTCGCAGAATGGAACACGGTGCCCGAGAACGTGTCGATGCCGGGGACGTCCGGGATCTTCGGAGTGGACAACGCGCCGGTGGCGGCAACCAGAACACGCGCGCTCGCCGAACCCTGCGACGTCTGCACCGACCAACGCTTGTTCACCTCGTCCCAGGTCGCGGACTGCAACTCACAGTTCGTGACGATGCGATCGTTCAGGTCCAGACGATCCACCACCGAACGCAGGTAGTCGAACAATTCGGGCTGACGCGCGAAGGTGTGACTCCACTTGGGGCTCGGGGCGAACGAGAACGAGTACAGCGAGGTCGGCACGTCGCATGCACACCCCGGGTAGGTGTTGTCTCGCCACGTCCCACCCACGTCGGACGCGCGCTCGATGACGGTCACGTCGGCGGTCGGGTCGGCGGCGAGAATCTTCGCCACCGCGGCCAGGCCTGCGAAGCCGGCTCCGACCACCAGCACGTCGAGCTGTTCGGGGAGAGTTGCGTTCACGAATCCATCACCTTTTCGGACCAGACGGGAAGGAGCCGCCCGCGCAGCAGCGCGTCGGCTTCGGGAGTGCGGAACAGCGCCGAGACGGCCAGTCCGCGGGCGAGTTCGACACTGAGCTCGATGGATTCTGGGGACATCCGGCTACCCATGACGATCTGGGCACCGCCCTGAATGGCCTCGGCGACGCGCCGCTCCAAGGGGATCATCGCCTCGTGCAGCGCCGGGTCGGTACGGGCAGCCACCCAGAGCTCGAGCGCGGCGTAGAACAGGGGGCCGGAGAATGCGTCGGCGAGGATCTCGGGTCCTCGCTCGGGGTCCGGTTCGGCTTCGAGGATCTCCGAGAGACGACGATCGACGAGGTGCTCGACGGCCGCGATCAGCAAGGACTCCTTGGTCGGGAAGTGGTGCAGCTGCGCCCCCCGGGACACACCGGCACGCCGCGCGATCTCCTGGGTGCTGGTCTTGGCGAAGCCCAGTTCGACCAGGCAATCGATCGCGGCGTCGAGCAGCTTCGCCCGAGTGCCCGCGGTGCGTTCGGCCTGCGTCCGGCGCTCGGTGGGCGCTGAGTCGTCGAGCCCTGTGTCGGTAGTCACACTTCGCACAGTAGCGCTAAATCAACAAACAGTCCAGCCTGACTTTAAGTTTGCTTCGGGAAGCAGTCGGTCTCGATCTCACCGTTTGATCGGAAAGTCGACTGGACTGCGCGCACCGCTTTCCAAACCATTTCCACTGTCTCGGCTCTACGATCAGGTCGGTTCGACCTGCTGTAGCCACGCGAATGCTGCGTCGAATCAGGCAAAAGAGGGCCGATGACAATCTCGACCGTCGGTGTTCGTGGGGCCGCATGCGCAGTCGTGGTAATCCACGCGTTCACCTCAGCCGACTGCAGCAGTGGATCCGACTCGGCGACCGCAGACAAGCTGGCACCACAGTTTGCGGTGATCAACCATGGGCAATTCTGTCGCCATGCCCCTCGCTTCTCATGGTCGCTTCGACTACTCCCCCATCGGCGATCGCCCACAGTTCGAGTGGCCGGGTGGGGCGCGCCTCGCGGTGTACGTGGCAGTCAACTGCGAGCACTTTCCGTACGACGACGGAGGGCCAGGGCTGGGCTACACACCCGGGATGGACCAGCCGAACACTTACAACTGGGGTTGGCGCGAGTACGGCAACCGGGTGGGCGGGTTCCGGATCGCGGAGACGTTGCAGCAGAGCGGTTTTCGCCCGACATTGCTCGTCAATACCGAGGTGTACGAGCATGCTCCGCAGCTGGTCGACGCCTTCCGCGCCCTCGATGCGGAGGTCGTCGCGCACGGACGAACGAACGCCGTGCAACCGAACGATCAAGACGAGGAAGCCGAACGACGCTCGATCGACGAGGTGACGACCGCCATCGAGCGCCACGAGGGAGCACCGCCTCGGGGTTGGATGAGCCCCGGCGCCAACCCCAGCCGAGTGACCGAGGACCTGCTCGCCGAACGTGGCTACGAATACACCTTGGACTGGCCCATCGATGATCAGCCGGTCTGGCTGAGGACCCGCGGTGGCCCGTTGCTCAGCGTTCCGTACCCGCACGAGGTGAACGACCTTCCGATGTTCGTTCACCATCACCAGACCGCAGCGACGTTCGAGCGCAACATAATCGACAGTTTCGACGAACTGAAGGAGAATTCGGAGCACCAACCCGTAGTGCTCGCCATCTCTCTGCACACGTTTCTCACCGGACAGCCTTACCGACTTCGCCGGTTCCGGTCCGCCCTGCAGCACATGCTCGACAACAGCGACGGCGTCTGGTTCACCACACCGGGCGAGATCGCCACGCACTATCGCGGTCTCGTAGCTCCCTCGGACAGCGGCCGTCGACCGCTGCGCGACGGATAGTCCACTGCCGGTGCCGCCAGCGACCTGGTCCACATGGATGCCTACCGACTGTTGAAAGCCAGCCGGTCGTCGGTGAAGCAGGTCAAGGGTGCACCGATGCCCTCTCCGATCGCGGTGGTTGCTGCGGCCGTGGAAGGGTCGGTACTCGACTTCGAGTCGGAAAAGCTCGGGCGCGCAGGAGAACTGCTGATGCGTGAGGTGCCTGGCCCGTAAGCGCTGATCGACAGCACCGTGCGCGCAGGGGGCCAGCCCGCCGAAGCCGCGCGGCCGGCGCACGGCTTCGAGAGGGAATGGCTTGGGCGGCCGAGTGGCGCGACTGATGTGTTGTCAGGCTGCGCGACGTTTTCGGCGGTGGTAGCTGGGGATGGGTTGTCGTGTGGGGTCGATGGATTCGGGTGGGATGGCGTAGGGGTGTCCGTCGTCGCCCATGAGCAGTTGCCAGTCGCCGTGGTGGACGAGGCGGTGGCATTCTCCGCAGACCAGCGCGAGGTTGTTCAGGTCGGTGCGGCCGCCGTGTTCCCAGAACTTCACGTGGTGGGCCTGGCACCACTGTGCGGGGCGGCCACACATCACGCAGCACCGATCGCGGATGGTCAGGGCGATGCGTTGGTCGTCGCTGGCAAGTCTGGTGCTGCGGCCCAGGGCGAGCGGGACGCCGTGGTGGTCGACGATGACCGGGGTGAGGTCGGCATCGCAGGTGAGAAGTTCGGCGAAAGCGCGGCTCATCGGCCCGGTCCAGTCGAAGTGGAACGGCCAGTCGGCATCACCGGGCTCGGGTGCAGACTTCTGCCCGGAATGGTCACCGGCACCAGTGCTGGGACCGACACGATCGCCGCGGGGATCACCGGTCGGTGAACCGTCGCCGACACCGCTCCCGACGTCGTGACCGCCATCAGCATCGTCGGGACCCGTGTCGGCATCGCCGGTCCGTGAACTGTCGCCGGCACCAGCACTGCTTTCGCTGACGTGGGGACCGCCGCCAGCATCACCGGTCCGTGAACTGTCACCGATGCCAGCAAGGTTCCCGCTGACGCGACGACCGGTTCCACGATCGGGACCCGCGTCGGTATTGCCGGCCCTTGAGTCGTCGCCGGCACCAGTACGGTTCCCGCTGACGCGACGACCGGCACCACGATCGGGACCCGTGTCGGTATCGCTCGTTCGTGAACTGTCGCCGGCACCCGCGCCGCTCCCGCTGACGCGACGACCGTTGCCACGATCGGGACCGCCCTCGGTATCGCTTGTTTGTGAGTGGCCGCCTGCACCGGATGCCTTCGAACCCGTTGTTGGCCTGTTCGATTGCGTGTGTCCGCGGTCGGCGAGCAGGTCACGCAGCGGGACGATCAGGTGCACCGATGCCCGCGCCCCGCCCGCCGATCCGCGGCCACCACCGCTCAGGTGCCGGTCGAGGATCCGATCGAGGGCATCGGCCCGCCGCTTCGACGGACCACGTAGGTCGCGTTCACCGCCGGGGCCGGGCTGCGGCGCGGTCAACGCCGACAGTGCGGTGAGCAGCTTCTCGGCCAGGAGCCGGTCGACGTTGCCGCCCATCTGGAAGCGGCCACTGGCAAGCGGGTGAACATCGAAACGGTTCAACTCCGGGTTCTCCGACACTGGTATCGGCGGCGGTCCAGCTGGAACAGGTTCGGGCCGAGCAGGTTCGGGCTCGCCCGAGCCGGCTGCGTCACCCGCGTCAGCTCGGCTCGCACGGTCCCGCTCTTGCTCCCGCTCCTGTTCCCGCTCCTGTTCTTGTCGTTGCTTCTCTGCCTGCTCGTGGCGGGCTCTGGCGTCCTCGGCCGCAGAATGCGCCAGTGCCTGCGCGCGGGAGGCGACCTGCCCGGCGGTGCTGCGCATGGCGGTTTCGAGCAGTTCGGCGACGACAGCGTCGCGGCGTTGTTCGTCGAGGGTGGGGTCGGCGACCACCACGGTGGCGTAACCGTCGGCGATCGCCGAGGCGTGCGCGGCGTGGATGTCACCACCTGCGAGGGCACCCAACACGCTGGGCCGGTCGGTGAGCCACTGCCCCAGCTCCATCTGACGGGCCGCGGACCCGTCGGTGATACGCACCGATCGCGCGTACCACCGGGTCACCGACGAGTAGCCGAGTTTCATGGCCAGACCGCGCCGGTCCATCTCCGCCAGCAGCGTCAATCGCGTTGCAGCGAGCTCGTTTTCGAGGGAAGACACGCCAGCGAGCTCGGAGACCAAATCCTGGTCGCCGAGCCCGAACACATCCCCCCATGTCTTCACACCACGAAAGCTATACCCACCCACCGACAAGCTTTGTCACGGAGCGACGGTGCGGTACCTGAGCATCATTTCGTGGTCCTCGTGATCGAGCATGTGGCAGTGCCACATGTACCCCTGCAGTTCGCCGCCCCCACCCATGTCGTGTCCACCGTGCTCGCCGCCGTGGTGCGCGGCCGGCCCGGCGAAGGTGGCGTCGGGGTCGAACCCGAGCTCGTCGGCCGTCGGGAATCCAACGAGGATCTGCGTGACGGTGCCCGGGTAGGTGTTGACGGTGTCCTTCCACCCGGCTTCCCACGCCGCCGGGGGCACCGACGGACCGGTGAGGAACTTCTCCACCGGCGGAGCCCATCGGGTACCGAATGTGGGCCTGGGGAAATCACGTTGGTAGGCGGCGAGGTCGATCGGGATGCGTCCCAGCGTCCGGAAGTGGGCCAGGTGCAGGTGAATCGGGTGCGGCTCCACCGTCGTGTTGACGATGTTCCACATCTCCACGGTCCCCTGCTTGGGCATCTCGATGTCCGGGTCCGAGTACCTCAGGTTGTTCAGGTTCATCAGCGTCATGTCCAGGTTGTGCCCACCGGACGGCTGGTTGACGGTGACCGTTCGCGTGAATGTCGCGGTCGGCAACGGCGGCAACACATCCGGCTGCCCCTTGCCACCGCGCAGCAGCGTCGGCACGCCGCCCCGGAACCCCGCCGCGGACGCGACGCGGAACTGGCAGAACATCGGCATCGGGACCGCACCGAGCGATGCCGCCTGAGCGGGTGGTGGCTCGTCGTTGAGCAGCTCGATCAGTGCGCCCGGCTCCACGGCACCGAAATCGACGAGGATGTCGGCGCGCTCGGCCGGGGCGAGTCGGATGCTGGTGGCTTCCACCGGAGCGTCGAGCAATCCCCCGTCGTTCCCGATGACCCAGAATCGAAGTCTGTTGGTGAAGAACAGGTTCCACACGCTGTACGACCCTGCGTTGACGACGCGCAGTCGGTACATTCCCCTGGCGACTTCCATCGTCGGCCAGATCTTGCCGTTGACGACGCCCACGTCTCCGGTGCCGCCGCCCTCCCATTTACCCTGCGGCACAGTGATGTTGGAACGGATACTCATGCTGCCGTCGGGATTCATGATCTTTTCCTGCAGCACCAACGGCAGCTCGAACTCACCCGACGGCAGACCCAGCACATTGTCGGACGTACCAGTGTCCCAACGGTCCCGCACGAGGTTCATGCCGAGCAGGCCCGCGTACACGTTGATGCGCGTCATCGACATCGCGTGATCGTGGTACCAGAGTCCCGCGGCGTCGTTGAGCCCCGAGAAGTTGTGCGTCATCGACTCTCCCGGGCGCACCAGCATCTCGGAGTGCCCGTCGCTCGCCGGTTCGGTGACGGCCCCGTGCAGGTGCAGCGCCGTCGGTGTCATCGTGCGGTCCATCTCGCTCATGCCGTGCAGCGAGGTGTCGATGTCGGCGGCGAGCGGGTTGCCTGCGGTTGTGTTGGAGTACTTCAGTGTCCAGGGCTGGCCGGTCTGCGACTCGATGGTCGGTCCGAGGTAGTCGCACTGGCCGTATCCGAAGGTGGGCGCGGGTCGCAGATCGGCGTGGAACACGTGGGTGGAGCTGTGCGCGTCCAACGTCACCTCGGTACCGCTGGTCAGCGGCAACCTGGGCAGCTCGTCCCGGAACGGCGTGAGGGGCGGTGAGTGGAACAGCAGGGGGCTCTGGCCACGAAGGAAGTCGTCGGCCATCGCGCGGCGCGTCGTCGACGCCACCGGGAGTGCAGCGGCACCAGCGGCTACTGCGGCGACGGCGAGCCCTCGAAGGGCGGTTCGCCTGGACACAGATCCGCTCACCGAGCCACCTCTCTCCTTGTTGTGATTGGGGCCATACTATGTGCCCGTCGGCTCCCGCCGTCACCCCACACTCGGATCGTCCGGCACGTTCCTGCCGGTGGAGGGATCTATCTGTCATGGCAACGATTACTTTCGAGCGCACCACCAGGCTGTTTCCGGGCTCAGACGCCCCCGCGGTGGACGAGCTCGACCTGCACATCGAGGACGGTGAATTCCTCGTTCTGGTCGGCCCGTCGGGTTGCGGAAAGTCGACGTCGCTGCGGATGCTCGCGGGGCTCGAAGAGGTCAATTCCGGTCGCATCCTCATCGGCGGCAAGGACGTCACCCACTCCGAACCCAAGGATCGCGACATCGCGATGGTGTTCCAGAACTATGCGCTGTATCCGCACATGACCGTCGCGGAGAACATGGGCTTCGCTCTGAAGTTGGCAAAGGCGAACAAGGACGACATTCGCACTCGCGTCGAGGAGGCCGCGAAGCTACTCGACCTCGAGCCGTATCTCGATCGCAAGCCCAAGGCGCTCTCCGGCGGGCAGCGGCAGCGAGTTGCCATGGGCCGCGCCATCGTTCGCCAACCCCAGGTGTTCCTGATGGACGAGCCCCTGAGCAATCTCGACGCCAAACTGCGAGTCCAAACGCGCACCCAGATCGCGCAGTTGCAGCGACGGCTCGGGACGACGACGGTCTACGTCACCCACGATCAGGTCGAGGCCATGACGATGGGCGATCGCGTCGCCGTCCTGAAAGGTGGTGTGCTGCAGCAGTGCGCCACCCCGCGCGAGCTGTACCGGAAGCCGGTCAATGCGTTCGTCGCCGGGTTCATGGGCTCACCGTCGATGAATCTGTTCCGCGTCCCGGTCACCGACGGCGGCGTTCGCCTGGCCGATCAGGTGATACCGGTGCCGCGACAAACTCTCGGCTCGGCCACCGAGGTGATGTTCGGCATCAGGCCCGAGCACATCGAGATCGCGAGCAGCGGAATCGCTCTGGAGATCGACGTGGTCGAGGAACTCGGCTCCGAGGCCTTCGTGTTCGGCCGTGCGGACATCAACGGCCGCACCGAGACCATCGTCGCACGGGCCGATTGGCGCAGCCCACCCGAGAAGGGTGACCGCGTCCACGTCCGTATCGACGACGCGCACGCACACATCTTCGACGCCTCCGCCGAGGGTCACCGCCTGAACTGATCGTCGTGCGCGTTGTGCGTACCCCTGGGGACGCACAACGCGCACGGCGTCAGACCAGCAGCTCGGCGATCTGAATCGTGTTGAGCGCCGCGCCCTTACGCAGGTTGTCGCCCGAGACGAACAGTGCCAATCCGCGGCCCTCGGGAACACCCGGGTCCTGGCGGATCCGGCCGACGAGGGAATCGTCCGCGCCTGCGGCCTGCAACGGCGTCGGCACGTCGACCAGAGAGACGCCCGGGGCGGAGGCGAGCAGCTCACGAGCGCGTTCCACCGAGAGCGGGTTGGCGAATTCGGCATTGATCGACAGCGAGTGACCGGTGAACACGGGCACGCGGACGCAGGTGCCGCTGACCAGCAGGTCCGGCAGGCCGAGGATCTTGCGCGATTCGTTGCGCAGCTTCTGGTCCTCGTCGGTTTCGCCGGATCCGTCGTCCACCAACGCACCGGCCAGCGGCAGGACGTTGAAGGCGATGGGCGCGACGTACTTGTTCGGGGCCGGGAAATCCACCGACGAACCGTCGTGCACCAGCTTTTCGACGTCGCCGATGACGGCGCGCGCCTGGGTGGCGAGCTCCTCGACACCGGCGAGTCCGCTGCCGGACACGGCCTGGTAGCTCGAGACGATCAGGCGCTGCAGGCCTGCTTCGTCGTGCAACACCTTGAGCACCGGCATCGCGGCCATGGTGGTGCAGTTGGGGTTGGCGATGATGCCGCGGGGCGGGTTCTTCGCGTCCTCGGGGTTGACCTCGCTGACCACCAGCGGCACGTCCGAGTCCTTGCGGAACGCCGAGGAGTTGTCGATAACGGTGGCACCTGCTGCGGCGAAACGCGGTGCCTGCTCACGCGAGAGAGTTGCACCCGCGGAGAACAGTGCGATGTCGATTCCGGCGAGGTCTGCGGTGGAGGCGTCCTCGACGACGATCTCCTCGCCGCGGAACGGCAGCTTCTTGCCCGCGGACCTGGCGGAGGCGAAGAATCGAACGGTGTCGGCGGGGAAGTTACGCTCCTCCAACAGGGTTCGCATGACGGCACCGACCTGGCCGGTGGCTCCTACGACTGCAACTGTGGTCATCGTCTATCGTCCTGTCCCTGCGTGTACGACGGCTTCTTCGTCGCCGCCCAGATCGAAGGCGGCGTGCAGCGCGCGTACTGCTTCGTCGAGCTGAGTGTCACTGCACAGCACCGAGATACGGATCTCCGAGGTGCTGATCAGGTCGATGTTGATGCCGGCGTCGGCGAGGGCCTCACAGAACGTCGCGGTGACGCCGGGGTGGCTCTTCATGCCTGCACCGACGAGGGAGACCTTGCCGATGTGGTCGTCGTAGAGCACCTGAGCGAAGCCGATCTCGGCCTGGAGCTTGGTGAGCTTCTCCACTGCCGTCGGGCCGTCGGCCTTGGGGCAGGTGAAGGTGATGTCGGTCTTGCCGGTGTCGATCTTGGACACGTTCTGCAACACCATGTCGATGTTGATCTCGGAATCTGCCACGGCGCGAAACACTTTGGCGGCGTAGCCGGGGGTGTCGGGCAAACCGACGACGGTGACCTTCGCCTCGCTGCGATCGTGTGCGACGCCGGTGAGAATTGCTTCTTCCACTGGAATGTCCTCCATAGATCCGGAGACGATCGTTCCGGGTTTCGTGGTGTACGACGAGCGCACGTGAACGGGAACGTTGTAGCGACGGGCATATTCGACGCAGCGCAACATCAGCACCTTTGCGCCGCAGGCCGCCATTTCGAGCATTTCCTCGAACGAGACGGTCTCGAGGTGACGGGCGTTGGGCACGATGCGCGGGTCGGCGGTGAAGATGCCGTCGACGTCGGTGTAGATCTCGCAGACGTCGGCGTTCAGCGCTGCGGCCAGCGCGACGGCGGTCGTGTCCGATCCACCGCGACCGAGCGTCGTGACGTCCTTGCTGTCCTGGCTGACGCCCTGGAAGCCGGCGACGAGAACGATCGAGCCCTCGTCGAGTGCGCTGCGCACGCGGCCGGGGGTGACGTCGATGATCTTGGCGTTGCCGTGCACGCTGGTGGTGACGACGCCTGCCTGGGAGCCGGTGAACGACCGGGCCTCGGCACCGAGCGAGTGGATGGCCATCGCGACCAGCGCGTTGGAGATGCGTTCACCCGAGGTGAGCAGCATGTCCATCTCGCGGGCCGGCGGGGCCGGGCACACCTGCTGGGCCAGGTCGAGTAGTTCGTCGGTGGTGTCGCCCATGGCCGACACGACCACGACGACGTCGTTGCCTGCCTTCTTGGTCTCGACGATTCGTTCAGCGACGCGTCGGATACGTTCGGCGGTTCCCACCGACGATCCACCGTACTTCTGGACGATGAGAGCCACGCCTGTTTACCTCCGCTGGATAGCCGACAATCGGGCGATTGTTCCGGGGTAACCCTACCGAGCGAATGCCCCGAGCAGTGGCCCGGGTAGCTCCGAGCTGGGACTTTAGGGCGGTTCGCCTGCGGATACACCTGACCTAACATGTTCGGGTGACCCTTCCCGAGCACCGCCCACCCCCACCCCCGCGAGGTCTGCGGGTGCTCTTCGGGCTCCCTGCCGTCGGCCGTCGCTGGCCGGGTGGACTGCGCTCGGCTCTGGCGTTCGGTATCCCCGCGATCGCGGCGTGGGTTCTCGGGTTCCACACCGAGGCCCTGCTGGTGGTCTCGGGCAGTTTCGCCGTCATCTACGGCGAGGGGCGTCCCTATCGTTCGCGTTGGTGGGTCGTCCTGACCGCGGGCGGCGCACTGGTGGCGTCGGTGTGGCTCGGGGCGACGGCCGGGCAGGTGGCGCTCGATCTCGGGAGTACCGGATGGGCGCAGATGATCCCGGTGACCCTGCTCTCGCTCCTGGCTCTCGTGGCGGTCTACGTCATCGCTGCGCTGCGACTCGGACCGCCGGGTGCGTTCTTCTTCGTGCTGGTGTGCGCGGTGTCGTCGTACATCCCCGGGGCCGGCATCGGCGCCGTTCACGGAGCGGTCTGCGCGGCGATCGGCGTCGCGTCGGCGCTGCTGGTGTCGATGTCCGGGGTGCTGTGGGATCCGCGAGGACCCGAGCGCGAGGCCGTCGGAGCCGCGGTGGGCGCGATCGAGAAATACACGAGCTCGCCGACGCCGTCTGCCGCCGATCGTCACGTCGCGGCCGCGCGTCTGCACGCAGCCTGGGCCGCCGTGTACGACGCCGGTGCTGCACGGTTGTCGTCGAGGCCGGTGCTGGTGCAGAGGCTGTTCGACGCCCATCGGGCGTTCGCGGCCACTAACTCTCGAGGCATGGATGCCGACCAGGCAGTCGACTCGGTGCCGGATCAGCTGCCGCTGGCGAGGCCGAGCATCGCCTACCGGTTGCGGCGCTCGCTGCACCGGGATTCACACGCATCGTCCACGGCGATCAGGGTCTTCTGCGCGGCAGCGGCGGCAGGCGGGATCAGCGTCGCGCTGGATCTGAGCCGACCGGACTGGGCGATCCTCGGTGCCGTCCTGGTGCTGCAACAGGGTCCCGACCGGGTGCACGGCACCTATCGCGGCCTGCAGCGGCTCGGCGGAACCCTCGCGGGGGTGGCCCTGTTCTCCGCCATCTTCCTCTCGCCGCTGACCGGTCTGGCCGTCATCGTGGTGTTGATGGTGTTGCAGTTCGCGATCGAGGTGTCGGTGGCGCGCAACTACGGGTTGGCCGTCACGTTCATCACTCCGCTCGCCCTGCTGATGGGGACACTGACACATCCGGGAGCTGTGCTGGAGGACATCGTCGTGGACCGGATCGTGGAAACCACGGTGGGCGTCGCTCTGGCCTTCGCTGCGCTGTGGCTGCTGCTTCCCGGGGCGTTCAGGCGCGCATTGCAGTGGTCCGACGGCCGAGTCCTGACGCTCAGCGCCGATCTGCTGACGGTGTTGCGCACCGAGGACGTGGCCGGATCGAGCGCTCTCACCGCCCGGCGCGACGTCCAGTTCGAGCTGGTCGGGTCCGCGTTGGCCGGTGCCGAGGCCGCACACAACGATCGGCGGTGGGCTCATCGGGTGTGGTCGCAGCATGCCGAGGTCGATTGCCTCGGGTACGAACTCCTCGCGCACTGCTGGACGATCACCGACGTCGGACGAATGAATGACATCGGGCACTGGCAACGCAGAGTCGATGCAGCAACTGCAGAATTCCACTCGTCAACCCTGGGGTAGGCGGTCGGCGCGCGGTAGTACACTCAGCCCATGCTGCGAGCTCTCCTTCTTAACAGCCGCGACGGGGTCTGAGACCAGACTGGCTTCCCGTCGCGGGGTTCGTTGCGCCGGTCGAACACATTGCTCTGATCTGTACGGAGAGACGAAGACCATGTCACCAGCCGACGCATTCACCTCGGGAACTCGCACCATCACCCCGCCCTCGCGGCCCGCACCAAGCGACCAGCCCGCCTGGAACACCCAGAAGAACTCCTCGATGCCGACCTACCGTTACCGGCCGTTCGCCGAGGAGGTCGAGCACGTCACCCTTCCCGACCGCACGTGGCCGGACAAGATCATCGACCGGACGCCGCAGTGGTGCGCCGTCGATCTGCGCGACGGCAACCAGGCGCTGATCGATCCGATGAGCCCGGCCCGCAAGCGCCGCATGTTCGACCTGCTGGTTCGCATGGGCTACAAGCAGATCGAGGTCGGCTTCCCGTCGGCCAGCCAGACCGACTTCGACTTCGTCCGCGAGATCATCGAGGACGGCGCGATCCCCGACGACGTCACCATCCAGGTGCTGACGCAGTGCCGTCCCGAGCTGATCGAGCGCACCTTCGTCGCGTGCGAGGGTGCCCGCAGCGTCATCGTGCACTTCTACAACTCGACGTCCATCCTGCAGCGCCGAGTGGTGTTCCGGGCCGAGCGTGACGTCATCAAGAAGATCGCCACCGACGGTGCCCGCAAGGTCCTCGAAGAAGCATCCAAGTTCCCCGATACCGACTGGCGCTACGAGTACTCCCCCGAGTCCTACACCGGCACCGAACTGTCCTACGCCAAAGAGGTGTGCGACGCGGTCACCGCGATCATCGATCCCACTCCCGCCAAGCCGCTGATCCTGAATCTGCCTGCGACAGTCGAGATGGCGACACCCAACGTCTATGCCGACTCGATCGAGTGGATGAGCCGCAACCTCGATCGGCGCGACAGCATCGTACTGTCACTGCACCCGCACAACGACCGCGGAACCGGTGTTGCCGCAGCAGAACTCGGCTACCAGGCCGGTGCGGATCGCATCGAGGGCTGCCTGTTCGGCAACGGCGAGCGCACCGGCAACGTCTGCCTGGTCACGCTCGGGTTGAACCTGTTCACCCGCGGTGTCGATCCGCAGATCGACTTCTCCAACATCGACGAGGTCCGTCGAACCGTGGAGTACTGCAACCAACTTCCCGTCGCCGAGCGTCACCCCTACGGCGGCGACTTGGTCTACACCGCCTTCTCCGGCAGCCACCAGGACGCCATCAACAAGGGCCTGGACGCGATGAAAGTCACTGCGGACGAACAGGGTTCGGACATCGGAGACGTCACCTGGCAGGTCCCGTATCTGCCCGTCGACCCGAAGGACGTCGGTCGCACCTACGAGGCCGTCATTCGCGTCAACTCGCAGTCCGGCAAGGGCGGCGTCGCGTACATCATGAAGTCCGATCACGGCCTGAACCTGCCGCGTCGACTCCAGATCGAGTTCTCCCAGGCCGTCCAGCGCATCACCGACGGTGAGGGCGGCGAGGTCTCGCCCAAGGAGATGTGGGACGTCTTCGCCGAGGAGTACCTGACCCCGATCCGCCCCCTCGAGCGCATCAAGCAGTCGGTCATCGCGGCCGAGCACGACGGTGGCACCGACACGATCACCGCGACGGTCAAGGTCGACGGCGTGGAGCAGGAGATCTCCGGATCCGGCAACGGCCCCCTCGCCTCGTTCGTCGACGCACTGTCCACCATCGGATACGACGTCAGCGTCCTCGACTACTCCGAGCACGCCATGTCCGCCGGCGACGACGCCCAGGCCGCGGCCTACGTCGAGGCCTCGGTCACCTCTCCTGCCGGTGTCGCCACCACCGTCTGGGGCGTCGGCATCGCGACGTCGATCACCACCGCGTCACTGCGTGCCGTGGTCTCGGCCGTGAACCGTGCACTGAAGTAGATTCTCTGCTCGACGCGAAGCCGCCCATAT
Organism: Rhodococcus sp. 14-1411-2a; assembly: GCF_002259485.1. GTDB lineage: Bacteria > Actinomycetota > Actinomycetes > Mycobacteriales > Mycobacteriaceae > Rhodococcoides. Next base: position 329,077 of record NZ_NPGA01000014.1, on the reverse strand, counting down.
CATCACGAATGGGCGGCTTTTCGCTGTTTATCGACGCTCAGCTGGTACGCCGCGTGCGACAATGAACCTGCCGTCGGGGCACTTTAGGGAATGGAAGTTCGCCATGGATTCTTTCTGGGATTTTCTCTGGCTTCTCATCGTCGGTTTCGCATTCGTGGCTTACCTCATGGTGATGCTGTCGATCATCGGAGACCTCTTCCGAAACCACAAAGCATCCGGGCTCGTGAAAGCCGCGTGGGTGCTCTTCCTCATCATCGCGCCGTTCTTCACCGCGCTGATCTACCTCATCGTGAACGGCGGCAACATGGCCGAGCGTCAGGTTGCCGCCCTGCAGCACGCCAAGGACCAGCAGGAGAACTACATCAAAGAAGTGGCCGGTCGGTCCGCATCGGAGGAGATCGCACACGCAAAGACGTTGCTGGACAACGGAACCATCGATCAGGACGAGTTCAGGACGCTGAAGGCCAAAGCTCTGTCCTGAGGTCTGCCTCCGCCCGGAACGCGTCGAGCACGGCCGCGATCGCCGGTAGGCGTCGAGCGTCGGGCCTGGTCGCAAGTTCGTAGATGCGCCCGGCCCGAACACCCGATAACTCTCGACGCACCAGACCGGGATGCACCACGGCGTACCGCGGCATCAGTGCCACGCCGTGACCGGCCGCCACCAACACCTCGGTGACGCGAAAATCGTTCACGCGCTGAACCACTCGGGGTTCGACGCCGGTGGCCGCGGCTACCGAGAGCAGCACGTCGTCGACCGGGAATCCGCCGCGGACACTGATCCATCGTTCGTCGACCAGGTCCCTGAGGTCTATCGATTCGTGTTGCGCCAGGCCGTGATCGGGCGGGAGCACCAGATCGATGGGCTCGCGCATCAGGGTCGTCACTTCGATGCGCGGGCCTGCGGTCGACGGGGCCCGCTCGTCGCGGTGGGTGAGCACCACGTCGTAGTCGGCCAACAGTTCCGGCACCGAGGATGCAGGCAGGTCCTCGTCGCGTGCCTCGATGTCGACGTCCGAGTTACCCAACCGCGTCAGCACCCCGGGCAGCAGCAGAGCAGCACCGGACGGGAACAGCGCGACTCGGACGCGTCCCCGCGGGGACGCACGGTACCGATCCATCTCGGCTCTAGCGCGGCCGACCGCAGCGAGCACCTCGTCGGTACGCAGCACTAGAGCGCGTCCGGCATCGGTCAGTCGGAGCCGGCGACCGTCCGGTTCGAGGAGCGTCACACCCGCTTCCCTGGCCAGCAGCTTGAGTTGCTGGGATACCGCCGAAGGGGTCGTCGACATCGCGTCGGCCACCGCTGCGACAGTTCCGCGGTCGGCGAGTTCCGCGAGGATCCGTAGCCGCTCCACGTTCATGCAGTAAATCTTAACTGTTGATGCGGATATATTCGATTGTGCTGATCATTCGCAGCGGACACGATGGACGCCATGACCACTCGCGACCGCCTCCTCGGATTGACCGTCGCCGTGCTGTGGGGACTGAACTTCCTCGCCATTCGCGTCGGACTCGATCATTTTCCGCCGTTCTTCTTCGGCGCATTGCGCTTCCTGGTCATCGCCATCCCGGTCGTCCTGTTCGTCCCGAGGCCGAAAGTGCCGCTGAAGTGGTTGCTGCTCTACGGCTTCGGGTTCGGATTTCTGCAATTCGCCTTCCTGTTCGCGGCGATGGCAGCAGGCATGCCCACCGGATTGGCGTCACTCGTGCTGCAATCGTCCGCCCCGTTCACCGTTGTGCTCGGCGCTGTTCTGCTGCGCGAACACGTCTCTCGCAGACAGGCGATCGGCATCGCGGTCGCCGTCCTCGGCATGGTCCTGATCGGATGGGACCGCGCTCAGAACGCCTCCCTGCTTCCGGTGATCCTCACCCTCCTCGCCGGCCTCGGCTGGGCGTTCGGCAATCTGGGAAACCGACTCGCCAAGTCCGATTCGCCGATGACGCTGATGCTGTGGATGACCGTCGTTCCGCCGCTGCCGATGCTGGCGCTGTCCGCGATCTTCGAGGGCCCGAGCACCGGCTGGCATGCGCTGACGGAGTCGTTCGGTCCGCAAGGCTGGCCAGGGTTGGTCGCGTTGGCCTACATCGTGATTCCCGCCACCATCATCGGCAGCGGTCTCTGGAGCATCCTGATGAGCCGCAACCCCGCCGGACTGGTCGCGCCGTTCTCACTGCTCGTTCCCGTTGTCGGAATCGCCGGTGCCTGGATATTCCTGGGCGAGAACCCGTCCGTGCTCGCACTGATCGGTGGCGTCGTCGTGATCGGCGGATGCCTCGGCGGCATGGCCGTGCGACGTTCGGTCGAAGTTCGGGAGAAAGCACCGGTGTGAGAGGCGGGAGTGGAGCCTGCGGAACGACCCGGGGGTCGCGGGAGTGGAGCCTGCGGAACGACCCGGGGGTCGCGGGAGTGGAGCCTGCGGAACGACCCGGGGGTAGCGGGAGTGGAGCCTGCGGAACGACCCGGGGGTAGCGGGAGTGGAGCCTGCGGAATGACCGAGGGGTAGAAACCGCCGACGTGAAACTGCACGCTCTTCTGTGCCAGACTCGGCGGATGGTTGAAGTGGGTGAGCGCAGACGTATCGGTGCACGTGGCCGTGTGGCACTGCGCGCGGCGGAGCTGGCGACCTGGGCGTCTCGCAAGGCGGGTCGGGGCAAGGGCTCGATGATCGGCGGACTCGTCGCCCTGAAGATCGATCCGAACATCCTCGGCGGGCTCGGTCGCGGACGACGAACCGTCATCGTCACCGGCACCAACGGCAAATCCACCACCACGCGTATGACGGCCGCTGCCCTTGCCACCCTCGGTGACGTCGCCACCCAGGCCGACGGTGCGAACATGGATGCCGGCATCGTCGCGGCCCTGCACGCTCACTTCGATGCCGAACTGGCTGCTCTCGAGGTCGACGAACTGCACGTCCCCCATGTCTCCGACGAGGTGGAACCGGCGGCTATCGTGTTGCTCAACCTCAGTCGCGATCAGCTCGACCGCGTGGGCGAGATCAACATGATCGAACGCAAGCTGCGCGCCGGACTGGCCCGGCATCCCGAGACCGTCGTCATCGCCAACTGCGACGACGTCCTCGTCACGTCGGCAGCATTCGACGCACCGAACGTCGTCTGGGTCGCGGCCGGCGGCGGATGGGCCGGCGATTCGGTCAGCTGCCCGCGCACGGGCGAACCCATCCTGTGGGAGGGCGAGCACTGGTACAGCACCGGCAGCGACTTCAAGCGCCCGACGCCGGACTGGTGGCTCGACGACGAGAATCTCTACGGGCCCGACGGACTCGTCCTGCCGATGACGTTGTCACTGCCAGGTAAAGCCAACCGCGGCAACGCAGCTCAGGCCGTGGCCGCCGCAGTGACCCTCGGCGCGAGCGCGGAAGGTGCCGTCGCCGCCGCGTCGAGCGTCGACGAAGTAGCCGGACGCTACTCCACCATCCAGTACGGATCTCATTCCGTCAGAATGCTTCTCGCGAAAAACCCTGCCGGCTGGCAGGAGGCGCTGTCGATGATCGACCCCACCTGCGACGGGCTCGTCATCGCCGTCAACGGTCAGGTTCCCGACGGCGAAGACCTGTCGTGGTTGTGGGACGTCCGCTTCGAGCATTTCGAGAACGTGGCCGTCGTCGCCGCCGGCGAACGTGCAACCGACCTCGGAGTTCGCCTGCTCTACGCGGGTTCGCAGCACACCACCATCGCAGATCCGTTGCAGGCCATCGCGTCCTGTCCGCCGGGCCGCGTCGAAGTGCTCGCCAACTACACCGCGTTCCGCGATCTCGGGCGCGCGCTGGCACGTGAGGTGAAAGATGTCTGAGTCCACCGTCCGCATCGGTCTGGTCCTGCCCGACGTGATGGGCACCTATGGCGACAACGGCAACGCGCTCATTCTGCGGCAGCGGCTTCGGATGCGAGACATCGACGCCGAGGTCGTGCAGATCACCCTCAGCGATCCGGTTCCCGATTCACTCGACGTATACACCCTTGGTGGAGCCGAGGATTCGGCGCAGCGCCTGGCGACGCGTCACCTCACCCGATACCCCGGACTACAGAACGCCGCTGCTCGCGGAGCGCCCGTGCTGGCCATCTGCGCCGCGATCCAGGTCCTCGGCCACTGGTACGAGACCTCCGCAGGCGAACGCGTCGACGGCATCTCGCTCTTCGACGTCACCACCGCACCGCAGGCGACGCGTTCGATCGGTGAAGTCGTCACCGAACCCGCGCTCGAAGGACTCACTCAGAAGCTCACCGGTTTCGAGAACCACCGCGGCGGAACGACTCTCGGCCTGGATGCGTCGCCGTTGGCCAAGGTCACCCACGGTGTCGGCAACGGTGTCGGCGACGGACGCGAAGGCGTCGTGCAGGGTTCTGTGATCGGCACGTACATGCACGGCCCGGTACTCGCCCGGAACCCGGAATTGGCGGACTACTTGTTGGAGCGGGCATTGGGCACCACTCTCGCTCCCCTCGAGCTTGCCGAGGTTGCGCAGTTACGTAAAGAGCGGCTGCGCCGTACGTGAATGAAAACTCGTAGCCCGCTACGAATTTCCACTCACAAGGCGCAACGTTCGCACGGGTACGACGCGTCGTCCCAACCCTCTCTGACCAGCACCTCGCGGACCTCGCGGTACACACCGCACGGGTCGTCGGTCACTTCGCGCCAGCCGTACATCAACCGCGGCAGGTTCCTCAGCTCCGCGGCATTGTCACGCCTGCGATCGCGAAATCGCCGCTGCTTGGCAGAGTGGAAGGCCTGGCCGTCCAGCCTGACGATGAGGTCGCAGATCTGATAGCGAATGTCCTCGAAAAGCTGTCGGCCGTCAACGAATACCGGGGCCTGCCGCTGCCCGACCGGCAGACCGTGTGCCTGCTCGACGTCGAGTACATAACGGTGTTCGAGTGCAGAATGGACTCCGTCGCGCATGAGAGCCAGCGTGTGCAAAATCGGTTTGAGGTAGCGCATCGGTCGCCGGACTTCGACCTTGCTCGTCATGGCTGCGACGTTCACGCCACCCGAAGACATCGCCGAGACCAATGTGGTCGTCGCTTGCCTCGACGTCGGCTCTGCGACAACGAGATCGAGGACCGTATCGACGGTGCTCGTTCGAGCCGGATTCGTCTCGACACCGATGTGTCCCATGGCTCGGGAACGGTGGACCACTACCCCGGGATGGATTTGTTCGTTGCTTTCCGAGGTGAAGTTCTGCTTGGCGTGCCTCATCGTCGGCGGCTTGCTGGTGGCCGAGCATCCGTACGGAACGGTGACGTGAACCGGGCCTGCCGCAGGCCGAACCCACCCCCATTCCTCCGCGGCGGTGGTGTGACCGAGCAACGCTCCCCGCCCTGCGTACAGCAGCGCTGCAGATAATTGCATCTCACGAGTCAGCGGCCCATTGGTCACCGAGACGACTCCACGAAACACTCTCAGCCACTGCCCGGTTTCCACGTAGTGGTTGATCGAATCCTTGTTGACGCCGAAAGCATGCATCTGTTTCGTGGTGATGATTCCGTGCTGCTCGTCCAATAATCGCTGCCAGGTACCCGCTGGTCTTGTCCTCATGGACCTCAGGATGGCCGGTCTCCAGCGCCCACGTCAGAATCTATCCACAGGGTGTGCACAACTCCGGGTCGTGAGTGGAAACTCGACCCCTGCTACGAGGTTTCGTGCACGTGCGGCGAAGCCGCTCTACATGCGCCGACGCCCCGTCAACGCGCGCCCCAACGTCAACTCATCAGCGAATTCGAGGTCTCCGCCCATGGGCAGGCCAGAGGCGAGGCGAGTGATGGCCAGGCCGGGGAAGTCACGCATCATGCGGACCAGATACGTGGCAGTGGCTTCGCCCTCGGTGTTGGGGTCGGTGGCGATGATGACTTCGGTGACGTCGACGCCGTCGTCCTGGGTTCCGACGCGGGTCAACAACTCTCGGATTCGGAGCTGATCCGGCCCCACTCCGTTCAGTGGGTCGAGCGCTCCGCCGAGTACGTGGTAGCGGCCCTTGAACTCTCGTGTACGTTCCACGGCCTGGACATCTTTGGGCTCTTCGACGACGCAGATCATCGATCTGTCACGACGTGAGTCCGCGCAGATTCGACATAGTTCCTTGTCCGAGACCGTGCCGCAGACGATGCAGAACTGCACACCGTCGCGAATGCGCTGCAGCGCGCGCATGAGCCGATCCACCTCGGGAGGTTCGACGCCCAGGAGGTGAAAAGCTATGCGCTGAGCGCTCTTCGGACCGACTCCGGGAAACTTGCCGAGTTCGTCGATCAGATCCTGTACGGGACCTTCGTACACCGCTCAGAACCCGGGAAGGCCGGGCATGCCTCCGAGACCACCAGCGAGGGGGCCCATCTTCTCGCTCGCGACGGCCTGAGCCGCGCGAGACGCATCGGCGATCGCGCCGATCACCAGGTCCTGCAGAGTCTCGACGTCGCTCGGGTCTACGACCTTGGGGTCGATGGTCAGTCCGACCACCTCACCGGTTCCCTTGACGGTGGCGACCACGAGGCCACCGCCCGCCTGGCCGGTCACTTCGGTTTCCGCGATCTCGGCCTGCGCCGCCATCAGCTGCTGCTGCATCTGCTGGGCCTGCTGCAGGATCGATGCCATGTCGGGCTGTTCACCGGGTTGCACTGTGTCGTCCTCTCGCGTGGGTCGAAGCGAACACCAGCGTAGCCGCACCTTGGATCGCTGTGATTCACTGCGCGTCGAATCGACCTACCGACCTGAGTGTCCACAATTTCGCGGCAGACACGGGATCGCGCCTGCGGTGACGAATGGTGGACACTCAGCGCAGTGCCTTCCGGCGATGCCGCACGGTTCGCCCTCGGTAACGAGGATCAGCGTTGCTCCGCGCGATGGTCGTATCCGGCGGGGAGCAGTTCGCCGGCAAGAACGCTGACGAGGCCGTCGGGCGAATCGATGATGACCCGCATCAGGGGATAGAGGTCGGCGAAGATCTGACGATCCTTGCCGCACGGACTCTTCACCCCGCGCCCGTGGTTGCCGACCGCCACGAGGTGAGTCGGCTCGGTCGCACCGGCCGCCCGAGCCGCGGCAAGCGCGACTGTCTCTGCGCACGGGCCACCGGTGAAGTGATAGAGATTCACCCCGGCGAAGGTTCGGCCGTCCGCCACTCTCACCGCCGCACCCATCGTGTGGATGCCGTCCTCATCAGGTCCCGCATCCGTCGACGAATCGATTGTCTGGCTGGCCAGTTCGACCAGCGTCCGATCCCTGTCGGTCGCGGGTAGTGCAGAAGAGAAGGACACGATGCGATTCTAGAGCCCCGCGCCTGAACATCTGTCAGTACTGAGCGCACGTAGTCTTGCGGAATGGATCAGCCTGCGAGCCCCTCCCCTCGCAAGCGTCGGGTGACGCCTCAGACCATGGCCGAGGCGGGTATTGCGCTGACGCTGCCGAAGGTGTCGGTCAAGTCGGTGGCCGAAAGCCTGGGCGTGTCGATCGTCGCGATCTACAACAACATCGACGATCTTTGTTCACTCAAGGCCCTCGTGGCGGAGGAGATTCTGCGCAGGTGGTCGCCTCCGCTTCCCGGTGGCGACGAATCGATGCACGACGCGTTGCTGGCCCTCGCGTCCGCGATGCGCGAGCTGGTTCACTCCAACCCGGGTATCGCGGAGTATCTGATCGGCCTGACTCCCAGCTCGATCGACGCCATCCGTATGGCCGACTCGGTGCAGACGCGCTATCGAACTCGATACGACCTCACTCCGAAGCAGGCGACGTGGGCTGTCATCACCGTCTGCGAGCATGCGCTGGCCTTGGCCGAGATGGTCTACAACTCTGCTCGACGCGATCGTGAGTACGACGACGCGATCGCGGCGCGCACCGACCTGGACACACTGCCGGGGGCCTACGACACGGTCGACCGTGGACCCGACGGGATGTTCCTGTGGTCGATGCGCACCGTGGTCGTCGGAACACTCGAGCTCATCGAGGCCCCCGACTTCGAGCAGGCCTAGATCAACTCGCGGCGCAGGTTCTCCAGCGTCACGGCCTGGATCTTCTTCAGTCCCAGCGGTGCGAAGGTCTTCTCGAAGAATCCGCCGATGCCGCCTGCGCCCTTCCATTCCGTCGTCGTGGTGACCGTGGTGCCCGCGCCGTCCGGTGCGACCGACCACGTGGTGACCATGGAGGAATTGGCGTCGCGTTCGGTGATAATCGATCCGGCGACGGTGACGGTCGCGGCGACGTTGCGCACTCGCTTCTCGGTGGCCTGCAGGGTCCACGTGGCCACGGTTCCGTCTCCTTGCCCGCCCTGGACCACCTCGTAGTCGCGGTACTGCTCGGGGAGGATGCGTGGGCGCACCGTCTCGTAGTCGGCGAGCGCAGCGAGCACTCGATCCGGTGTGGTGGCGATGGTGGCGGAACTGGATGCACTGACCTGAGCCACGGAAACGTTCTCCTTCGATAGCGAACGGGATGTGCGTCCATACTGCCTCGCCGCGCACGCGCGGCAGGCATCCCGCCGGACGGTGTGTGATGTGCTTCACACACATAAATCTCATCCCGCAAAACACATGCATGACGCAACCATTTGTCCGATTTACTCCGATTCTCCGCGGAGATTCGGCAACAGTTGCGTGAAGTTTCACCGGTCGGACGCCGATGCCGGTGGATACCACGCGGTACGAGATATAGCGTCTGAGTGTGGCTTCAGTGAATGCTCTTCTCGGACGACGGCCAGAACCGAGGGAGAGCGGTTACGCAGCGCACCGGTCGGGTGTCGAGCAGCTGCTTCGCAGCTATCGCGCAATTCCCGCCGATGCGACGGTGCGTCTGGCGAAGAAGACGTCCAACCTGTTCCGGGCCAGGACGACCACCACCACACCGGGGCTCGACGTGTCGGGCCTGAGCAAGGTCATCACCGTCGATCCCGCCTCGCGCACAGCAGATGTCGCCGGAATGTGCACCTACGAGGACCTGGTCGACGCGACGCTTCCCTACGGCCTGGCACCCCTCGTCGTCCCGCAGCTCAAGACGATCACCCTCGGCGGAGCCGTCACCGGACTCGGCATCGAGTCCACGTCGTTTCGTAGCGGACTCCCCCACGAATCGGTGCTCGAGATCGATGTCCTCACCGGCAGCGGCGAGATCGTCACCGCAACACCGGAGGGCGAACACGCGGATCTCTACTGGGGCTTTCCCAACTCGTACGGAACCCTCGGCTACTCCACTCGGCTGAAGATCCAGCTCGAACCCGTGTTGCCGTATGTCGCGTTGCGCCACCTGCGATTTCACGATCTCGACACCTTGCAGTCCACGATGGACCGCGTCGTCGACGAGCGCGAGTACGACGGCATCGAGGTCCAGTACCTCGACGGTGTGGTGTTCAGCGCCGACGAAAGCTACCTCACCCTCGGCGTCCAGACCGACGAACCGGGACCGGTCAGCGACTACACCGGTGCCGACATCTTCTACCGATCGATCCAGCACGCGTCGGATACACCCAAGACCGACCGCCTCACCATTCACGACTACCTGTGGCGCTGGGACACCGATTGGTTCTGGTGCTCCCGAGCGTTCGGAACACAGAACCCGAGAATCCGACGGTTCTGGCCGCGCAAGTACCGGCGCAGTAGCTTCTACTGGAAACTGATCGGCCTCGATCGTAAGTACGACATCGGCGACCGACTCGAGAAACGCAAAGGAAATCCGCCGCGCGAACGCGTCGTGCAGGATGTCGAGGTTCCGATCGAGCACACCGCAGGCTTCGTGGCGTGGTTCCTCGACAACATCCCGATCGAGCCGTTGTGGTTGTGCCCGTTGCGTCTTCGTGAGCCCGCAGCACCGGGCGCGAATCCGGCCAGGCCGTGGCCGCTGTATCCACTCGAACCGAAACGCACCTACGTCAACATCGGCTTCTGGTCTTCGGTCCCGATCGTTGCAGGCGAACCAGAGGGTGCCGCGAACCGCGCCATCGAGAAGAAGGTCACCGAGTTCGACGGGCATAAATCGCTGTACTCGGACGCTTATTACACCGAACATGAATTCGCCGTTCTGTACGGCGGCGATCGATACGAAGTGTTGAAGAAGAAATACGATCCCGAATCCCGATTGTTGGATTTGTACTCGAAGGCGGTGCAACGCAGATGACGACGTTCAAGGACTCCGGCAATCGCACGGTGAACGGTGCCCAGAAGCTCAAGATCTCCGAGATTCTCGAACTGATCTCCGACGGCAACATCCCACTGCGCTTCACCGCCTACGACGGCAGCACCGCAGGACCCGAGGACGCGAGAATCGGCCTCAACCTCAAGAGCCCCCGCGGAACCACCTATCTCGCAACCGCTCCCGGCGATCTCGGCATGGCGCGCGCGTACGTCTCGGGCGATCTCGAAGCAACGGGAGTCCATCCGGGCGACCCCTACGAGCTGCTGGCGCTGATGGGCGACGAGCTGCACTTTCGTCGCCCCTCTGCGATGACACTGACATCGATTGCCCGTTCGCTCGGCTGGGATGTGTTGCGGCCCATCGCTCCCCCACCCCAGGAAGCAATCCCGAGGTGGCGTCGCATCGCAGAAGGTCTGCGTCACTCCAAGACTCGCGATGCCGAAGCGATCCACCATCACTACGACGTGTCCAATGCCTTCTACGAGAAGGTACTCGGCCCCTCCATGACGTACACCTGCGCGGCGTTCGAGAGCGCCGATCAGTCGCTGGAAGCCGCACAGGAGAACAAGTATCGCTTGGTGTTCGACAAGCTCGGCCTGCAACCGGGTGATCGCCTGCTCGACATCGGCTGCGGTTGGGGCTCGATGGTGCGCTACGCCGCCCGCCGCGGAGTGAAGGTGATCGGTGTGACGCTCTCCCAGGAGCAGGCGTCGTGGGCACAGCAGGCCATTGCCGACGAGGGCCTGTCAGAGTTGGCCGAGGTGCGCTTCTCGGACTATCGCGACGTCCCCGAGACCAACTTCGACGCCATCTCATCCATCGGACTGACCGAGCACATCGGCGTGCACAACTACCCGTCGTACTTCACGTTCATCCAGTCAAAGCTGCGCGACGGCGGCCGGCTGCTCAACCACTCGATCACCCGGCCGGACAATCGCGCGCACGCCAAGGCCGGCAGCTTCATCGACCGGTACGTCTTCCCCGACGGCGAACTCACCGGCTCGGGCCGCATCATCACCGAGATCCAGGACGTCGGACTCGAGGTTAGGCACGAGGAGAACCTGCGCGAGCACTACGCCCTGACGCTGGCCGGCTGGTGCCGGAACCTCGTCGAGAACTGGGACGCCTGTGTGGCCGAAGCCGGTGAGGGAACAGCCCGCGTCTGGGGCCTGTACATGGCCGGGTCTCGTCTGGGCTTCGAGCGCAATGTGGTTCAGCTGCACCAAGTTCTGGCCGTCAAACTCGGACCGAAGGGACAGGCCGACGTCCCCCTGCGGCCTTGGTGGAACGGCTGACGCAGGTGAGCGAAAACTCGACTCCTGCTACGAGGTTCCGCGCACATGGGAGCGTCAGCGACCCGTTCCCCGCAGGATGACTCGCGCGGTCTCGGTCGGCTGATCCCAGTGCGGGAAGTGTCCGCATTTGTCGAACCAGTGCAGGGTGGCGTCGGGGAATCGCTCCAACGCCACTGTGGCCTGGCTGGGTGTGGTGACCTTGTCCTGACGGCCCCAGCCGATGAGCAGCGAGCCCTGCAGGGAACCTTTCGGGGAACCCTGTTGCTTCGGCCCGTGGATCAGCGCCTTGCGTGCGGCGTCGAGCGAAGGTGATGTCTTGGTGGAGAAACCCTTCAGCTCCTGCTCGACCAGCCCACTCGGAAGTTTCCAGGGCGCGGCCGAGAACTGCGCCAGTGCAGCAGTTCTGGTGACCGGGTTACCGGCCAGGAACGGCACGAGCGGCTGCACGTTCTTCATCAGTGCCAACGACGCGGTGATCGTGGCTCCGAAGATCTTGACCTGCCGGTCGTTCCAGAACCCGCCGGGATCGAGCGCCACCATCGAGCCTCGGTGACCGCGGCGGGCCAGTTCGACGACCATGCGCGCACCCATCGAGCTTCCGACGAGATCGGCGTCGGAGAGACCTTCGTTGTCGAGAAATTCCCGCAACGCGTCGGTCAACGACGCGATGGAGACCTCGGGCAGCGGCGGAGTCTTTCCGAACCCGGGCAGGTCGAGGGCGATGACCTCACGATGTTTGGCGAGGGCGGGGACGATCGGGTCCCAGTTTCCGTGAGAGGACCCGAGCCCGTGGACGAGGACGATCGGGGTTCCGCTTCCGGTTCTGACTCTGTGCATACCGGCGTTGTACCCCGAGCGCGCCGATCTACACCTTGGGGCTGTAGTGCGAGGGGTCCGATCGCCGCTCCACGGGCGGCAGATTGCGGGCCGGTGTGTGCACCAACGGTGCCGTTCTCGGGGTTCGGCCCTTGACACGATCCCATCCCGCGCGGCCCCGCGGATGCAGTCGCCGTCGTGGTGGCACCAACCCGAACACGAAGTTCACCGCCTTGCCGAACAGCGCCAGGCGCTTCTCGTCCCGCTCGGACCAGCTGTAGCCGAGGAGCGTGCGTACCGGCTCGTCGTAGAGCCCGACGGTGATCCAGACGAACAACTTCGCCGCCGGACGCCGGAACACGGCCCAGAGCGGCTCGGGCAGCCAGGCCGCATACGGCGGTGGTCCCAGCTTCGACAGGTCCAACACCCCGCGGGCGGCCATGTTGTCCTCCAACACGTGTCGGCACATGTGATCCCAGTACTGCTGGAACTCCGGCCAGGTGGCAGGCACCGACCGCATGCTCATGCCGTAGAGGCGATACCACTGCACGTGCTCGTCGAACAGCTGCACCTTCTGAGCCTCGGTCAGCCCGCCCATGAAGTGGTCTGCGGTGAGCACCGTGCCCATGAAGAAGGTGGCGTGCGCCCAGTAGAACGTGTCGGGATCGAGCGCGTGGTACTTGCGGCCCTTGGAGTCGATTCCCTTGATGTTCGTGTGATAGCCGCGGACCTGCAGTGCGGTCTCCTCGGCCCGATCGCCGTCGAACACGACCCCACCGATGGGGTACAGGGACCGGTACAGCCGCTGCCAGCGCTCGTCGAAGAACGTGGAGTGTTGCTCCACCCCGGCTCCGAGCCCTGGGTGCATGTTCTGCATCGACCCTGCCCAGACGCCCTGCAGCATCCCGCGCCAGTCTCCGAAATACCTCCAGGTGAGCGAATCCGGACCGAGCGGGACGGGTCGATCAGGCTGACTACGCATGTTGTCAGACTAGGGTTGACAACATGCGTAGTCAACAGTTGGAGGAACGCAGATCCAAGCGCTACGACGCGTTGCTCGCGGCCGGGGTCGAGCTCCTCGGCTCGCCGGACGGTCCGGCCGTCAACGTGCGGGCCGTCTGCCGTACCGCCGGCCTGACCGAGCGGTACTTCTACGAGAGCTTCGCCGACCGCGACGCCTTCGTCCGCGCGGTGTACGCGTGGGTCGGCACCAGAGCGCAGGGCGCTTTGCTCGACGCCGTGATGCAGGCGAGCACTGCCGAGGACACCATCGCCGCGCCGGTGCGCGCATTCGTCGAACTCATCATCGACGAACCGCGAACGGGACGGGTGCTGCTCATCGCGCCGTTGGCCGAACCGGCACTGAGCCGACGCGGTCTCGATCTCCTGCCCGGCTTCGTCGAGCTGGTGCACTCCCAACTGCCCGACACCGACGATCGACAGCTGATCGCCGTCGGAACCGTCGGGGCGTTGACGGCCCTGTTCATCGGCTATCTCGACGGCACGCTCACCGTCACCCGCGAAGCCCTCGTGGCGCACTGCATTCGGCTGATCTCCGAGGCCTCCGTGCGAGGATGACACCACCTCTAACCGAAGGAGTTCTTCATGTCCGATCTCGACCAGTCGTTCGCCGACGCGCAGGTAGACGTCAAGAAGCTCACGTCCAAGCCGAGCAACGACGACCTACTGAGCCTGTACTCGCTCTACAAGCAGGGTTCGATCGGTGACGCGTCGGGTAAGCGGCCCGGACGACTGGACATGGTGAACCGAGCGAAGTTCGATGCCTGGGCGAAGCTCGAAGGTACGAGCCAGGATTCGGCGAAGCAGCAGTACGTGGATCTGGTGACCAAGCTCCTCGCCGGCTGAGCCAACGGCTATGGTCGAGTGCGGGGGTAACGCAACGAAGGGACCCGCATGAGACGCACCGACAGCGACGTCGACGAGGCCGAGCTCGACATCGAAAAGCCGAAGACCCACGCGGCAGGCCCCGTCGCCGTCGCAGTGTCGATGAAGCGAGCGCTTGGCCACATGGGCCCGAAGCGCACCGCGCAGACGCTGCTCAAGCTCAATCAGGCCGAGGGTTTCGACTGCATGAGCTGCGCGTGGCCCGATCCCGATCCGGGCCACCGACACGCGGCGGAATTCTGCGAGAACGGCGCGAAGGCCGTTGCCGAGGAAGCGACCACGACGCGGGCGACGCCGGAGTTCTTCGCGCAGCACAGCATTGCCGAACTCGACAGCCACACCGAGCACTGGCTGGGCCAGCAGGGCCGGATCACGCACCCGATGATCAAGCTGCCCGGCGGTAGCCACTACGAGCCCATCGAGTGGGACGACGCTTTCCGCCTTATCGGCGACGAACTGAAGTCTCTCGCGAGTCCCGACGAGGCCATCTTCTACACCTCGGGCCGCGCCTCGAACGAGTCCGCATTCACCTATCAGCTCTTCGCCCGGGCGTTCGGCACGAACAACATGCCCGACTGTTCCAACATGTGTCACGAGTCGACGTCCATCGCGCTGCAGGAGTCCATCGGCATCGGCAAGGCCAGCGTCACGCTCGACGACGTCCACACTGCCGAGCTGATCATCCTCGCCGGTCAGAATCCCGGAACCAATCATCCCCGTATGCTCTCGGCCCTCGAGATGGCCAAGCAGAACGGCGCAAAGATTCTGTCCATCAACCCACTTCGCGAAGCGGGTCTGCTCAACTTCAAGAACCCGCAGACCCCGCGCGGCATGGTTGGCCCGGGAACGGACCTGTCGGATCTGCACCTGCCGATCAAGCTCAACGGCGACCTCGCACTCTTCCAGGCCATCGGCTCACTGCTGGTGAAGTGGGATGCACTCGATCACGAATTCCTCGACAACTACACCGTCGGCTTCGAGGCATGGAAGGCGCATGTCGCCGAGGTCGACTGGGATCTCGTCACCGAGGTGACCGGATTGTCGGTTGCGCAGATCACCGAGGCAGCCGAGATGTTGCGCGACTCCAGGGCCACGGTCTACTGCTGGGCCATGGGTCTGACGCAGCACCGCAATGCCGTCGCGACCATCAAGGAAGTCACCAATCTCGCGTTCGCACAGGGCAACATCGGCCGAGCAGGTGCCGGACTGCTACCGGTGCGCGGCCACTCGAACGTGCAGGGCGACCGCACGATGGGTATCTGGGAACGCCCTCCGGTGAAGTTCCTCGACGCGATGGCCGCGGAATTCGACTTCGAGCCGCCGCGCGAGCACGGCTTGGACACCGTCGATTCCATCCGGGCCATGCGCGACGGCAAGGCACATTTCTTCCTCGGACTCGGCGGCAACTTCGTCCAGGCGACACCGGACAGTGACGTCACCTTCGAGGCGCTGCGCAAGATGCGGATGACGGTGCAGATCTCCACCAAGATCAACCGCTCGCACCTCGTGTGCGGTGAGACGTCGATCATCCTGCCGACCCTGGGCCGCACCGAGAAGGACGTGCAAGCCAGTGGTGAGCAATGGATCTCGGTCGAGGACTCCACGTGCTCGGTGCATTCCTCGCGCGGACCGTTGAAGCCCGCGAGCGAGTTCCTTCGTTCCGAGGTCGCGATCGTCAGCGGCATCGCAGAGGCGACACTCGGCGACCGCTACGGTCTCGATTGGAGAGGCTTCCGCGACGACTACCGCAACATCCGCAAGCACATCTCCCGCGTCGTCGCCGGTTGCGAGGGTTACGAGGTCAATGTTCGACGCCCCGGCGGCTTCGTGCTTCCGCACCCGCCCCGCGACAGCCGGACGTTCGAGACCAAGAGTGGCCGAGGCGAATTCGCGGTGTCACCGATCGATGTGCTGCAGGTTCCGCCGGGCCATCTGATCCTGCAGACGCTGCGCAGCCACGATCAGTTCAACACCACGATCTACGGCCTCAGCGATCGGTACCGTGGGATCGAGAACGGCCGACGCGTCATCTTCGTGCACCGCGAGGACATCTCGGCCCTCGGTTTCCGCAACGGTGACATGGTCGATCTCGTCACCAAGTGGGACGACGACGACGTGGATCGCTGCGCGCCGTCGTTCCGCATCGTCGAGTACGACACCCCGCGGGGATCGGCTGCTGCGTACTATCCCGAGACCAATCCGTTGATCCCGTTGGATTCGACTGCGCTGCAGAGCAACTGCCCCACCTCGAAGTCGGTGATCATCTCGATGGTTCCGGCGGGGACGGGTGTGCAGGGAACCTCGAACGGTCATCAGGACAACGAGGGTTCGGACGAGGGGCACAAGTCGCACCCGCAGCCGCATCACCTGAGCTGAGGCTCGTACTAGACCAGTGCTCGACCCGAACGCATCAGACGCTCGACATCGCGCAGCAGGATGTTGAACGGAAATGCTCGCACGACGGGCGGCAACACCCGGTTGAGCAGGGACGCGCTGCGCAGCAACAGCGCAAACCGTCTCTGCTCGACCGGGTTCCAAGGTAACTCGAGCCCGGTCATGGACTTGCGCAGAAAATCCGGATCGCCGGTCACGACGGCGTCGATTCCGCACCGATGTCCCACTGCCGGAACTGTCGACGCATCACGTCGTCGGCGGCCTCGACGTCGCGTCGCGCAAAGGCCTCGATCAGTTCTTCGTGACTGCGCACTGCATCTTCACCCCATCGCTTGTCGGTCGCGTACAACCGCGGCGTGTATCTGACCGCACCGAGGAGGAACCACGCCAACTTGGTTCCGCCTGCGATCTTGTTCACGAATCGATGGAACTCGAACTCGTAGTACTCAACCGATTCGGTATCCGAGCGGGCCACGGCGTCACGGAGACCGTCGTTGAGTGCGGTCAGCCGATCCAGATGCTCGGGTGTGATGCTGCGAGCGGCCCGACCGGCGAGTGTGCCGGCGATGGTCCCCTGCAGCCAGAAGATGTCGTCCACATCCTGGCGCGAGAGCTCACCGACGCGGTAGCCGCGTCGAGGCACCTGCTCGACGAGCCCTTCGCCGCGCAGCGAAACGAGTGCTTCCCGTACCGGAGTGGCACTGACGCCCAACTCCGCCGCCGTCTCGTCGATTCGCACGAATGTCCCTGGCTCGAGCGCACCCGTGACGATCTGCTGGCGAATACTGGCGGCGACATCCTCCGCGAGCTGTGGGCGACGACGCAACACGATGACCTACAGTCCGTACGTCTTGCCGATTATGTCGCGCTGAATCTCGTTGGTACCGCCGTAGATCGAGGACACGAGAGTGGTCCTGACATGCTTTTCCATGTCGAACTCGGTGGCGTAGCCGTAGCCACCCATCATCTGCATGCCTTCGAGCGCCACCTTCTTGGCGGTCTCGGTGAGCTTGAGCTTGGCCATCGACGCCTCGCGCGGGAAGAGCTTCGTCGGATTCTCGTCGACCAACCGAGCCACGTGGTAGACCAGCAGCCGGCCGCACTCGATCTCGGTGGCCAGATCGGCAATGCGATGCCTCAGTGCCTGGAACGTTCCGACGGGCCGTCCGAATTGCTGTCGCTGGGTGATGAAGTCGAGTGTGTCGTCGAATGCTCGTTGCGCCGTGCCGAGCATCATCGCCGCGAGAATGAGGCGCTCGATGTTCAGACCGGTCATCAGCTGAGACCACCCCTGCCCTTCCACCCCGACCACCGCGTCCTCGGGCAGCGCGCAGTCGGTGAAGTACAGGTCGTTGACTTCCTTGCCGCCCATCGTGTCGATGCCGACGATGTTCAGGCCCTCGACATCGGCCGGAACGTCGAACATCGTCAGGCCTTCGTGCTTCCCACCCTCTCTGCCTCCCTGGGTCGCTCCGCCGGCTCCGCTCCTGCCGGTGCGTGCGACGAGCAGGATCCGATCGGCGAAGTGCGCGTTGGAGCACCAGGTCTTCTGGCCGTTGATCAGCCAGCCGGTGTCGGTCTTCTCGGCGCGGCAGCTGAGGTTGCCGACGTCCGAGCCGGCCTCGGGCTCGGACATCGAGATCGAATAGCTCCGCCCGGCGACGATGCCGCCGAGAACGGTCTCCTTCTGTGTGGGTGTGCCGAATTTCTCGTAGGCCGCGCCGGTGATCAGGGTGGGTCCGATGCCGCCGATGGGAGCCATGGCCTTGGCAGATTCTTCGAGCAGAATGCACAGGTCGACGGTGCTGCCGCCCGCCCCGCCATGCTCCTCGGAGATGATCGCACCCAACCAGCCCAGCTCGGCCATCTTGTCGTAGAGCGCCTGATTGTGGGTGTGCTTCCCGTGCTCGGTGAGCGCGTCCCGCTGGGCGCGGGTGCCGGCCTCCTTGGCGCAGAAGGACGCGACAGCCTGGGCGAACGCGGTCTGTTCCTGGGTGAGATCGATACTCATGAATCGGCTCCTGCACATCGAGGCGGCGGGGGTTGTAGCAACCGAATCGGACGCATAGTGTGTCCTGGACAACATTGAATCACATCAAATATATGTGATGCGATCTGCTGGAGGATAGAGCCCGTGACAGACCAGATCGAACGAACGAACGAGAGCACCTTCGAAAGCCTCGACCCCAGAACAGGTGTCGCGCTCGCCACGTATCCGATCGCGGGCACCGCAGAGGTCGACGTCGCCGTCGCTCGCGCCCGGTCGGCCGCGCGCTGGTGGGACGTGCAGGGTTTTGTCGGACGCAAAAGGTGGCTGCTCGAATTCAAGTCCGCCATCGCCAAGGACGCCGCGAGCCTCGCTACCGTCATCGCCGCCGAAACCGGCAAGCCGGACGAGGACTCTCTGCTCGAGGTCATGCTCGGCGTCGAACACCTCGACTGGGCGGCCCGCAACGCCGAGAAGATCCTGCGGCAGCGCAAGGTCGGATCGGGCCTGCTCGCCGTGAACCAGAAGGCCTACGTCGGGTACCGCCCGTTCGGTGTCGTCGGAGTGATCGGCCCCTGGAACTACCCGCTCTACACACCGATGGGTTCGATCGCGTACGCCCTCGCGGCAGGCAACACCGTCGTGTTCAAACCGAGCGAACTGACGCCTGGCGTCGGGACCTGGTTGGCCGAGAAGTGGCAGTCGCTTGCCGCTCCGCACCCGGTGTTCCAGACGATCACCGGCGACGGATCCACCGGCACCGCCCTCGTCGAATCCGGTGTCGACAAGATCGCGTTCACCGGATCCACCGCCACGGCCAAGAAGGTCATGGCCACCTGCGCGAAGTCGCTGACCCCACTCGTCGCCGAGTGCGGCGGCAAGGACGCGATGCTCGTCGACGCAGACGCGGACATCACTGCCGCAGTGGAATTCGCGACGTTCGGCGCGATGGGCAACGCCGGGCAGACCTGCGCGGGCGTCGAACGCATCTACGTCGCGGCTCCTGTGTACGACCGATTCGTCGGCGAGTTCACCGCCGCGGTGAGGGCACTGAAGCCCGGCGGAACGAAGACCTCGTCGTACGGTCCCATGACGCTGGGTAAGCAGAGCGACATCGTGCGCGGCCAGATCGAGGACGCTCTGGCCAAGGGCGGCAAGGCGGTCGTCGGCGGACTCGACTCGTTGCACGGTCCGTACATCGACCCGGTGGTTCTCACCGACGTACCCGAGGATTCGACGGCGATCACCGAGGAGACCTTCGGTCCGACCGTGGTGGTCAACAAGGTGCGCGATCTGGACGAGGCCATCGAACGCGCCAACGCGTCCAAGTACGGACTCGGCGCATCGGTGTTCACCCAGGACGGAGCGGTGGGCAGACGCGCCGCCGAGAAGCTCGATTGTGGTGTCGTGACGGTCAATTCGGTGCTCGGCTTCGCCGGTGTTCCGGCGCTGCCGTTCGGCGGCACGGGCGACTCGGGATTCGGCCGCATCCACGGTGCCGACGGCCTCCGTGAGTTCAGCACCGTGAAATCGATGACCGTGCAGAGTTTTGCAGCTCCGGTCAATCTGCTGACGATGAAGCGCAAAGCGCGAAACATGAAGCTGTCCGTGCTGGCGCTCAAGCTTCGTCACGGACGGGGCTGACCATGGACATCAGGCCGAAGAAGGGGCGCTTCGGCTGGCTCCGCCGCATCGAGGAACTCGACCCGGTACGGGATTGCCACACGATCCACCGCATCACCGCCGGCTACGAGTTTCCGTGGGACTACCAGCGTGCACTGGAATTCGCGTTGTTCCGTACCTACTGTGTGCCGACCATCTCGGCTCTGTTGGTCAGGACCGGCGAATTCGAGAACAGGCCGCAGAAGCGCTACGACGACACCGCGCTGCTGATGGCCGAATTGCTCGAGCACGGATACGACTCCGAGCGGGGCCGCGAATCGCTTCGGATGGTCAACCGGATGCACGGGCAGTTCGACATCTCGAACGACGACATGCTCTACGTGTTGACGACGTTCATCTACGAGCCGATCGAGTGGATCGACACCTACGGATGGCGTCGCCTGCATCCGAAGGAACGACTCGCAACGTTCCACTTCTACTGCGAAGTGGGAAAGCGGATGGGAATCAAGAACATTCCCTCCTCGTACACCGAGCTCGCGCAGTTCAAGCTCGACTACGAGGAGCGCACGTTCCGCTTCAGCGAGGACAACCGACGGATCGGCACGTACACCCTCGAGCTGTACTGCTCGTGGTACCCCGCCGCGCTCACCCCCGCCGTGAAACAGGCAGTCTTCGCATTGCTGGACGACAGGATGGCGGGTGCCTTCGGCTTCCCGTCCGGCTCGGCGACGATCGAGCGGGCCGCCGTACGGGCTCTGCGTGCCCGAGCCCGGGTGGAGCGGTTCCTGCCCAAGCGGACTCACTCGCGGGCCACCGCCGACGCGTCGAACAAGACCTACCCCGGTTATCCCGTCGGCTACCGCCCTCGGGATCTGGGAGCTGGTGCCTGCCCGTACACCGCCGTGGCCACGCCTGCCTGAGTCCGGCGGCGATCACCCCAGCAGTACCGCTGTCATCGTCTGCTGCACACGGGCCATGGTTCGGTCGGAGCGCTCGAACCGCACCGTGCGACCGACGTCGAAGACCAACCCGAGAGCGGCGTGGATCAGAAATTTCGAGACCACCACGCTCGTGTTCGGCCGTGCTTCCCGCAGTAGTTGCGCCCAGCCGTCGATGTTGTGGCGCTGAATTCTGCGCAGCGTCGTCCGCCGATCGGCCGGCAGATTTCCGATCTCGGCGAAGTACACGGCCACGAGTTCGCCCTGCCTGAAGGTCAATTCGGTGTACAGCCTGGCGAACGTCCGCACCGCGTCGACCGGGGAGCTCGATTGCTCGAGCGCACCGGCGAGGGTGTCGGTGAGCTGGTCGTTGGCACGGTGCAACGCAGCCTCGAGCAGTTCGGCCTTGCTGGGGAAATAGCGGTACACACTGGAGGCAGTGATCGACGCCGCTGCGCCGATGTCGTCCAGGCCCACCTCGTGGTAGCCGTGCAGGTAGAACAGCCTGATCGAATGATGCAGCAGCTCTTCGCGTTTCGATGCATGCTCGAGCACGGATTCGCGGTGAGGAGATGCGCTGCCCTGCTGCGGAAGTTCGGTCCACAGAACCGACCGTGCGGCAGCGAGCATCGACTCCTCGATCTGCTTGGCCGACAACGCCGATCGATGCGCGGTGATGCTGGCGACCACACTGATTGCCGCGGTGGCCAGCAGCGCTGCATCGGATTCGGACAGATCGGGGCGAAGCTGTCGCAGCGGGACCGTCACCCGCTCGTGCACCGTTCGCAGCGCTCGGCGTAAGTACTCACGGTCCGAACCGACGAGATAGCGCCCCTCCCATCGATACAACCCACCGGTGCGCCGATTGTCGAGGGTGGTGGCGATGATGGCACCGATGACCGCGTCGATCCGAGCCTGCGGATCCTCCACATCGATGACGGCCGGATCGGTTGCCGCGACCAACGAGTCGGTCATCCGCGTGACGGTGTGGACGAACAAGGAGTACTTGGTGGGAAAGTGCCGGTACAGCGCAGGCCCGGAAATGCCGACGGTGGCGGCGATGTCCTCGATTCCGACGGGGTGATAGCCGCGCTCGCTGAAGGCCTCGGCCGCGGCCACCAGAATCTGCGCCTTTCGATTCCGTGGCCGACGCCGCTGCGCCGTCGTACCTGTCTCGTTCATCGCCTGCCCTTGCACCGCCGGTCGTCTCGATTCCCCATAGTAGCGGCATCGATGCGAATGATCGCAAACTTATTGCAGGGCTGAGCTGCAGAAATGCAGTCGACGAAGCTCCGGACAAAGCAGTGCCCGATCTGTAGGCTGCATCACATTCGATCCCCTGCTCTTACCGCTGACGAGAGGAACCGGCGATGGCCGCTCACCCGAACGAACCCCGGTTGTCCAACCGAAACAACTGGAACAACCACGTTCGACGGCACGCCCTCATGCAGCCCGACGCCGTGGCGCTCCGATTCCAGGGGCGATCGATCTCGTGGCGCGAACTCGACGACCGCGTGTCGAGATGCGCAGGCGTTCTGCAGAGCCGCGGAATCGGATTCGGCGACCGGGTGTTGATCGTGATGCTCAACCGACCCGAGTACCTCGAGGCGGTGCTGGCAATCAACGCGCTCGGGGCTCTGGCGGTGCCGGTGAACTTCCGGATGACTCCGCCCGAGGTGGCCTTTCTCGCGCAGAACAGTGGCTCCACCCTGGTGATCACCGACGACACGCTCACTCCGCTGGCCGAAGCAGTTGTGGCGCAGAGTGATTCACTGAACGGAATCATCACCGTCGGGGACGACTACGAGGCGCTGCTGTCCGCGGCTGAACCGGCGGACACCGTCGACGTTCCGGACGACGCCCCGGCCTTGATCATGTACACCTCGGGTACCACCGGAAGACCCAAGGGCGCGGTCCTCACGCACGCGAACATGCAGGCCCAGGCCTTCACCTGCATCCGGGCACTGCAGATGAGCGCCACCGACGAGGTCGGTTTCTGCGCCTCACCGATGTTCCACATCGCCGCACTCGGCAGTCTCGCGCCGAGCCTGCTGCTCGGCATTCCCACCGTCGTCCACCCGGTCGGTGCGTTCGATCCGGGCACCCTGCTCGACGTACTCGCCGCCGAGGGTGTCACCAATCTCTTCCTCGTCCCCGTGCAATGGCAGGCGATGTGCGCGGAGCAGGCCGCGAACCCGAGAGAACTTGCCCTGCGGGTCATTTCCTGGGGTGCCGCCCCGGCCTCCGACACCGTCCTGCGCGCGATGTCGACAACGTTCCCGGGAGCGCTCAACGTCGCGGTCTTCGGGCAGACGGAGATGTCGCCCATCACCTGCGTGCTCGACGGCGTCGACGCCGTCCGCAAACTCGGCTCCGTCGGACGCGTCATCCCGACCATCGCCGCGCGCGTCGTCGACGACGAGATGAACGACGTGGCGCAGGGCGAGATCGGCGAAATCGTCTATCGAGGGCCCACATTGATGCAGGGCTACTGGGAGAACCCGGACGCGACGGCGGACGCATTCCACGGCGGCTGGTTCCACT
Source organism: Rhodococcus sp. 14-1411-2a (assembly GCF_002259485.1). Lineage (GTDB taxonomy): Bacteria > Actinomycetota > Actinomycetes > Mycobacteriales > Mycobacteriaceae > Rhodococcoides. The sequence continues at coordinate 305,440 of NZ_NPGA01000014.1, read as the reverse complement.
CCGGCGACCTCGTACGCCAGGACGAGGAAGGCTTCGTGTTCGTCGTCGACCGCAAGAAGGACATGATCATCTCCGGCGGCGAGAACATCTACTGCGCCGAAGTCGAGAACGTCCTGTTCTCCCACCCCCGAATTCTCGAGGCCGCGGTGATCGGCCGCCCCGACGACAGATGGGGTGAGGTGCCCGTCGCGGTGGTCGCACTGCACGATTCGCCCGGCACCCCGGACCTGACACTCGACGAGCTTCTCGTGTGGCTCGGCGACCATCTCGCGCGGTTCAAACACCCCAAGGATCTGGTCGTCGTCGACGCCCTCCCGCGCAACGCGAGCGGCAAGGTGGTCAAGGTCGCACTCCGGAAGACCTACTCGCCGGCACCTGCCTGAAAGGCGGGCAGGGAGGCGTCGAACATGCCCGGTACACGACGCCCTTCGCGAGCCGACACGGGGCCGAAGTGCTGGTCGGGGCACACCCCGAATCGGATAGGACGTAGCCTGGCTGGGAAGGTTCGGTGGCTCGACCGGAATGACAGTCGTGTTGTTCGGTTAGATTGGGAGAGCCACCAGGCACGATGCAAGAGGGTCGAGACCTGTCAACGAGCGACGGGTCACCACAATCGAGGAGAACAGGCCATGGCTTTACCAGTATTGACACCGGAACAGCGCACCGCGGCGCTGGCCAAGGCGGCCGAGGCACGCACTGCGCGGTCGAAGCTGCTCGCATCCGTCAAGTCCGGCGAACTCAGCGTCGCTGACGTTCTCGCCAAGGCGGAGAACGACGAGATCGTCAAGAAGACCAAGGTGTCCGCCCTGATCAAGGCCCTGCCGGGTGTTGGTTCCGTGCGCGCCGCACAGCTGCTCGAGCAGCTGTCCATCGCCGATACCCGCCGTATCGGTGGCCTCGGTGCAAACCAGCGCGAAGCCCTCCTGGCTGCCGTCGCATCCTGATCGACCTGGGTCGGGCTCACACCCGATCCGGCGATAATGCGTTGCCTGCAGGGCTAGCATTTCGACCATGAACGTCGAAGTGACCCTGCTGCCGGGAATCGGGGTGCGGAAGGATTTCGCCCTCGCTTCCGGGCGTCGCATAGGCGTCATCACCCGCAAGGACGGCGCGAACGAGTTGATCGTCTCGCGCAAGGACGACCCCGATGCGACGCAGGAATCCATCACGTTGAGCAATGAGGAAGCGGCGGCTCTGGGCAATCTGCTCGGGTCGCCGCAACTCATCGCTCAGCTCGGGGAACAGCATCGCGACCTCCCCGGCATCAACACCCGCCAGCTCCCCGTCAGGAAGGGCTCGCGTTTCGACGGCCGCCCCCTCGGCGATACCGGGATGCGCACCAAGACCGGCGTCTCGATCGTCGCAGTGATGCGCGCGGGCCAAGTACAACCGTCACCCACTCCCGGCTTCACCCTCGTCTCGGGCGATCTGCTGGTCGCCGTCGGAACCGCCGACGGTTTGGACGCAGCTGCCAAGATCCTCGGCAATGCCTGACAATCGTCGGGTCTGACCCGGTGGCCGAGACTGCACTCGCTCTGACCGAACTGGGAGCGGTGTTCTTCGTCCTCGGCCTACTCGCCCGCGTGGCAGGCAAGTTCGGGGTCTCCCCCATTCCGTTCTATCTTCTCGCCGGTCTCGCCTTCGGCAACGGCGGAATCGTCAGCCTCGCCGGCATCGACGAATTCAGTGAGATCGCCAGCGAAATCGGCGTCATCCTGCTGCTGCTCCTGCTCGGACTCGAGTACACCGCCACCGAACTCGTCACCGGACTGCGCCGATCCTGGCTGGCGGGCCTGGTCGACATCGCTCTGAACTTCACTCCGGGCGCAGTGGTGGCACTGATACTCGGCTGGGGCGGCGTCGGAGCACTGGTGATGGGCGGTGTCACCTACATCTCGTCCTCGGGCATCATCGCCAAGGTCCTCACCGACCTCGGCCGGCTCGGCAACCGAGAAACCCCCATCGTGCTCTCCATCCTGGTGTTCGAGGACCTCGCGATGGCCGTCTACCTGCCGATCCTCACCACGGTCCTGATGGGTGCCAGTTTCCTCGGCGGGCTCGAAGCTCTCGGGATCTCCCTGCTGGTGGTCACGATCGTCCTGGTCATCGCTCTGCGCTACGGCAGCTCGGTCTCCTCGCTGCTCGACAGCAAGGACCGTGAGGTCATGCTCCTCAACGTCCTCGGCGCTGCCCTGCTGGTGGCCGGAATCGCGTCGGAACTGCAGGTCTCGGCCGCCGTCGGCGCATTCCTGCTCGGTATCGCGATCTCCGGCTCGACGGCCGCCAACGCCACCCGCGTTCTCGAACCCCTCCGGGATCTGTTCGCAGCGATGTTCTTCGTCGTGTTCGGTCTCGCCACCGATCCGGCAACCATCCCGCCGGTGCTCGGCTGGGCTATCGTCCTGGCGGTCGCCACCGCAGCGACCAAGATCGCGACGGGCTGGTGGGCGGCCAGGCGTCAAGGAATAGGGCGACCGGGCCGACTGCGCGCCGGTGCGGCCCTCGTGGCCCGCGGCGAGTTCTCCATCGTCATCGCCGGGCTGGCCGTGGCCGCGGGAGCCGTCGAGGGCGAGCTGGCTGCTCTGGCCACGGCATACGTACTGCTGATGGCCATCCTGGGGCCCATCGCGGCCCGAGTCGTCGAACCGGTCGCGAAGGTCCTCCTTCGCACGAAGCCCGCCGTGTGATTGGCTTTCGGAATGGTGGACAAGCGTCGAGCATCGGTTCTGCGCCGACGGCCGCAGCTGTCGGAGGAGGTGGCCAACCACGTCCGGCACCTCGTCATGTCCGGCGAGGTGAGCCCAGGCGACTTCATCCGACTCGACGAGACCGCCGCCGAACTCGGGGTGAGCGTCACTCCGGTTCGCGAGGCACTGCTGACGCTGCGGGGTGAGGGCATCGTCGAACTCGTCCCGCATCGCGGATACAAGGTCTCGCCCCTGACGCCGAGCGACATCGTCGACATCTTCTGGCTGCAGGGCCACATCGCCGCCGAGCTGGTTCGCCGCGCCGCGCCGAAGATCACCGAGGCCGAGCTCGACCGGCTCGCCGAGCTCACCGCCGCACTGTCGGTCGCCGTCGAGAACGGTCGGCCGGAGGACGTCGAGAACTGCGAATTCGAGTTCCACCGAGTCCTCAACCGACTCGCCGAATCCGCGAAACTGGCGTGGTTTCTCAACAACGCCACCCGCTACACACCCACCCGCCTCTACGCCACCGACCGCGACTGGGGCCGAGCGACAGTACGCAACCACGAGGCCCTCATCGAGGCACTCGTTCGAAACGACATCGACGCCGCCTGCGAATTGATGAAGCAACAATTCACAGACGGCGCCGAGAGGTTGATCGCGCACCGCGGGTGAGCGCTACGCGCATGTGCGCGGAAACTCGTAGCCTGCTACGAGGTTCCGCTCACATGGGGTCAGCGCAGCGAGGCTGGAACCTGGAAGCGATCGCCGTACTTCTTTGCCAATTCGTCTGCACGAGTGACGAATCCGGCCTGACCACCCGGGTAGCCGACGACGTACTGGTGCACGCCGCCCGTCCAGGCGGGGAATCCGATGCCGAAGATCGAGCCGATGTTGGCGTCGGCGGTGGTGTTCAGGACACCCTCGTCGAAGCACTTCTGCGTCTCGATGGCCTCGATGAACAGCATGCGCTCCTTGAGGTCCTCGAACGGAATGTCCGCCGAGCCCGACTTGAACGCATCACGCAGTCCGGGCCACAGTCCGGCGCGCTTGCCGTCCTCGTACTCGTAGAAGCCCGCACCCTTGGCCTTCGACGGACGCTCGAACTCGTCGACCATCTTGTCGATGACGGCACCGGCCGGATCCTCGGGAGGAGTCTGACCCGCGGCGATGAGCGCGTCGTAGGTCTCCTTGCGGATCTTCTGCATAAGGTTGAGCGTGAGCTCGTCCGAGAGCTGCAGCGGCGCAGCCGGGTAACCGGCCTGCAGTCCGGCCTGCTCGATGGTCGACGGCTCGACGCCCTCGCCCAACATCGCGATGGCCTCGTTGATGAACGTGCCGATGACACGCGAGGTGAAGAAGCCGCGACTGTCGTTGACGACGATCGGGGTCTTCTTGATGAGCTGGACCAGGTCGAATGCCTTGGCCAAGGCTGCATCCGACGTCTTCTCGCCGCGAATGATCTCCACCAGCGGCATCTTGTCCACGGGTGAGAAGAAGTGGATGCCGATGAAGTCTTCCTGACGCTTGATGCCCTGAGCGAGGCTCGTGATGGGCAGCGTCGAGGTGTTGGAACCGAGCAGTGCCGTCGGATCGACGAGGTCCTCGATCTCCTGGAACACCTTCTGCTTCAACTCTTCCGACTCGAAGACGGCCTCGATGACGAGGTCTGCGCCTTCGACGTCCTTGGCGTCGGCCGTCGGGTGGATACGGGCCAGCAGAGCGTCGGACTTCTCCTGGGTGGTCTTGCCACGCGAGAGTGCCTTGGCTTCGATCGCCTCGGAGTAGGCCTTGCCCTTCTGAGCCGACTCGATGGCAACGTCTTTGAGCACCACGTCGATTCCGGCCTTGGCACACACGTACGCGATGCCCGCGCCCATCATGCCCGCGCCGAGAACCGCGACCTTGGTGAACGTGGTCTTCTCGATGCCGTCCGGGCGCGACTTGCCGGCGTTGATCGCCTGCAGGTCGAAGAAGAACGCCTGAATCATGTTCTTGGACACCAGACCGGTGACCAACTCGGTGAAGTACCGCGACTCGATGGTGCACGCGTTGTCGAAATCGACCTGCGCACCTTCCACTGCCGCAGCGAGAATCGCGCGCGGAGCCGGCATCGGTGCACCCTTGATCTGCTTGCGCAGGTTGGACGGGAATGCAGGCAGGATCTGCGCGAGCTTCGGGTTCGACGGCGTTCCGCCGGGGATCTTGTAGCCCTTGACATCCCACGGTGCGACGCCACCCTCGGGGTTGGCCTTGATCCACGCCTTGGCGGCGGGCACCAATTCGTCGATGCTGCCGACCAATTCGTGAATCAAACCGATCTCGAGAGCTTTCGTCGGACGGAACCGGGTGCCCTGGGCGAGGACGGTCATGAAACCGGTCTGAATGCCGAGCAGTCGCGTGATGCGAGCAACGCCGCCGCCGCCGGGAAGCAGTCCGAGCGAGACCTCGGGCAGACCGATCTGGACGCCGGAGACATCGGCCGCGATGCGGTGATGCGTCGCGAGGGCGATCTCGAGTCCGCCGCCGAGTGCTGCGCCGTTGATGGCGGACACGACCGGCTTGCCGAGCTTCTCGATGCGACGCAGCTGCCCCTTGACTTCCTGGACCTCGTCGAACACCTGCTGGGCGTCCTCGGGCTTGGCTGCGATGAGGGTGTGCAGATCGCCGCCGGCGAAGAACGTCTTCTTGGCGGACGTGATCACGACACCGGTGATGGAGTCGACCTCGGCCTCGAGGCGTTCGACGGTGGCACCCATCGAATCCTTGTACAGCTGGTTCATCGTGTTGGCGCCCTGGTTGGGGTCGTCCATTGTCAGCGTGACGATGCCGTCGGCGTCCTGGTCCCACTGAATCATGTTGTTGCTCATGCCTTTACCTCAGACTCGCTCGATGATGGTGGCAACGCCCATGCCGCCGCCGATGCACAGGGTGATCAACGCGTAGCGACCGCCGCGGCGCTCGAGCTCGTCGAGCACGGTGCCGGTGATCATCGCGCCGGTAGCGCCCAGGGGGTGGCCCATAGCGATGGCTCCGCCGTTGACGTTGAGCTTCTCGTTCGGGATCTTCAGATCCTTCTGGAACCGCAGCACGACGGACGCGAACGCCTCGTTGAGCTCGAAGAGATCGATGTCGTCGACGGTCAGCCCCGCGGTGGCGAGAACCTTCTTCGACGCCGGGGTCGGCCCGGTCAGCATGATGGTCGTGTCGGCACCGCTGGTGGCCGTCGCGACGATGCGCGCCCGCGGAACCATGTTCAGATCCTTGCCGGCCTGCTCGCTGCCGACGAGGACGAGTGCTGCGCCGTCGACGATGCCGGAGCTGTTACCGCCGGTGTGGACGTGATCGATCTTCTCGATCCAGTGATACTTCTGCAGTGCGACGTCGTCGAATCCGCCCATGGCAGCGATACCGGTGAAGGCCGGGTTCAGCTTGCCGAGCGATTCGACGGTGCTGCCCGGACGCATGTGCTCGTCCTGATCGAGGACCAGCAGACCGTTCTGGTCGGTGACCGGCACGACGGACTTGGCGAAGTAGCCGCCGGACCACGCCGCAGCGGCGCGCTCCTGAGACTGGACGGCATACGCGTCGACGTCTTCACGGGTGAAGCCCTCGATGGTGGCGATCAGGTCGGCCCCGATGCCCTGCGGGGCGAAGTAGGTGTCGTAGTTGGTGGCCGGGTCCATGGCCCATGCGCCGCCGTCACTGCCCATCGGCACACGCGACATCGACTCGACGCCACCGGCGACGACGAGCTCGTCCCAACCCGAACGCACCTTCTGCGCGGCCAGGTTGACGGCCTCGAGGCCGGACGCGCAGAAACGGTTGAGCTGGAAGCCGCCGACGGTGTCGGGCATCTTCGCAGCGAGCACGGCAGTGCGGGCGATGTCGGCACCCTGGTCTCCGACGGGCGAGACCACTCCGAGGATGAGGTCGGAGATCCGGTTCTCGTCCATGTCGGGGAAACGTCGACGAAGCTCGTCGATCAGGCCGGTCACCAGGGAAATCGGCTTCACCGAGTGCAGGGAGCCGTTCTTTCCTTTGCCTCGGGGAGTCCTGATGGCTTCATAAATGAATGCCTCTGTAGTCACAGCGCGCAGTTCCTTCCACATTCTCGATCGGCGTCGCCGTCGCCGTGCTGGCCGACCGCGTCGATGCGAGGCCACAACAGACCTCAGCTCACTTCACAGTAGGGCCGCGGGTCGATCCGACATAAGGACCGAAACGAGCGTTCTCCATGACCGGCGCGGAAGTTCAGGTTTGAACGAAGTCGGCATGGGACACTCGGATAGATCAGATCTACCGAGCGCGGAAGAAGACCCTCCATGGAAACCGACAACGAACTGACCGTGGGCGCCCGCGTCAAAGTACGCATTCACACCACCGGCACCGACGACGAGTCCGGTCAGGACGCGTACGAGACCGGAGCCATCGTCGAGGATTTCGGCGTGCAGACCCCCGACACCACGTCGAGGGAATGGGCGGTGGCACGGCGTTGGGCCGTGGCACTCGACAGTGGCCGCCTGGTGTTCGCCGACAACGAGGATCTCACCGTCGGCTGAGTCACCCGTCGATCAGATCTCTTTGAGCGGTACCGCTCCCAGTTCGCTCACCAGCAGCTCCATCGCGACTGTCTCCGGGTCCCGGCGAACCGTGGGATCGGCAGGCTCGGCGGCAGCCTTGAGCAGCTCTTCCTCGTCCTCCGGGGTCTCCGGCGGCGGTGGGCCTACCGGCTCGGGCTCGTCCGGATAGTCCGGGGCTTCCGGCATCGGAATGTCGTCCGCCCCGATGCCGGCCGAGGATCCGTCGCCCGCTGATCCGAACCCGTCCGACGTGGGACGGGGAGCCCCTGCCTGGCTCGGCCTCGAGAACTTCGGCAGCGACGCGGGTTTCGCTGCCGGTTCATCTTTTTTTGCTGATGACTGTTCCGGTGGTGCCGCGGCACCGACCAGACATACCACCGACCATTCGACGCCGAACACGTCACGCAGAGCGTCGCGAATGACGTCGGCGTTGCGGGGTTCCTCCAGACGCTTGGCCAACGGTGCCGAGTCGTGCCCGAGCGTGATGGTGCCGTTCTCGACCGCGCGCACCGAGGCTCCGGACAGCATCACCTCGACGGTCCTGCTCCGCTCCCGCACTTTCGTACGCACCTCGGACCACACCGCGCGAACCGCAGCCGCGTCGGGCTCGTTCGACGCGGCGGCAGGGGCCGCCACGGGTTCCGGTTCCGACTCGAACACGGGATCCGGTTCGGGACCGTAATCGTCCTCGGGCTCCGGCGGAAAATCCTCATGCGGCGTCGGGGCAGTTGGTGCAGCCGGGGCGGCTGGGGCCGAATCCTGTTGCACAGGAATAGATTCCGGGGCGGTCTCGGACTCGGATACTGACGCCGGCGCAGGCTCGGGTGATGGTGTGGGCTCGGGTGTTGGTGCGGGCTCGGGTGCCGGAGCTGGCTCAGGTGTCGGAGCTGGCTCAGGTGTCGGCTCGGGCTCCGGTGTTGGTGCGGGTGTCGGAACCGGCTCGGGCTCCGGTGTTGGTGCGGGTGTCGGCACCGGGACTGAGACAGCGGGTGCGGCCGCCACCGGAGCCGGTGCCGATGCGGGCGCTGTTGCCTCTGCGGCCGGGGGGCGCTGTGACGGTCGCTGGAATTTGCTCACCGGTGCCGGACCCGAGGGGGCGGGCTCCTCGGTGGGCTGCAGTTGCGGTCGCGTCGGATCCGCAACTGCCTGGGCGACGGCTGCCTGCTCCCCCGCCGGAAGGGTGACGTCCAAGCGACGTTCGACGCGTTCGAGTCGCTGCAGCACCGCCGATTCCGCGTCGGAGGCCGAGGGCAGCAGCATGCGGGCGCACATCACTTCGAGCAGCAGACGCGGGGCGGTGGCACCGCGCATCTCGCCGAGTCCCGAGTGCACTATCTCGGCGTAGCGAGTCAGCGTCGCCGAGCCGAGCAGATCGGCCTCGTCACGCAGTCGCTCGAGTACGTCGCCCGGCACGTCGACCAGACCGCGTTCTCCGGCGTCGGGCACGGCCTTCATCAGGATCAGGTCTCGCATGCGATCGAGGAGGTCGATGGCGAACCGGCGTGGGTCGTGGCCGGCGTCCATCACCTTGTCGACGGTGCCGAACAGTGCGCCGCCGTCGCCCGCAGCCAATGCGTCGACGGCTTCGTCGATGAGCGCGACGTCGGTGACGCCGAGCAGCGACAGTGCTCGCGGGTACGTGACGCCTTCCGGCCCGGCTCCGGCGAGGAGCTGATCCATGACGCTGAGCGAGTCACGGGGCGAGCCGCCGCCGGCGCGGATGACCAACGGGTAGACCGCGTCTTCGACCGGGACCTGTTCCTGACCGCAGATCTTTTCCAGCAGAACGCGCATCGTCGACGGCGCGAGCAGCCGGAACGGGTAGTGGTGGGTACGCGAGCGGATGGTGGGGAGAACCTTCTCGGGTTCGGTGGTCGCGAAGATGAAGACGAGGTGCTCGGGCGGTTCCTCGACGACCTTGAGCAACGCATTGAAGCCCGCCGGGGTCACCATGTGTGCCTCGTCGATGATGAAGATGACGTAGCGCGATTCGGCCGGGGCGTACACGGCCTTGTCTCGCAGATCACGGGCATCGTCGACGCCACCGTGGCTGGCCGCGTCCATCTCGACGACGTCGAAGTTGCCGGGTCCGCCGGGGGCGAGGGCGACGCAGGAGTTGCACACGCCGCAGGGCGTCGACGTGGGACCTTCGGCGCAGTTCAGCGATCGGGCGAGGATCCGCGCCGAGGAAGTCTTTCCGCAGCCGCGCGGCCCGGAGAAGAGGTAGGCGTGGTTGATTCTGTTGCTGTCCAACGCCACGCTGATCGGCTCGGTGACGTGCTCCTGACCGACGACCTCGGCGAACGTCGCAGGACGGTACTTCCGGTAGAGGGCCACGCCCGAAAGGGTACCGGCGACCACGGACACAGTTGCATCGCCGGTCATTGTGCGGCGGTGGATACCGCTCTGATGTTCATGACGGCGAAGCTCTCGCGGCTTCCGGTCGATTCCGACAGCGCGTACAGCCAATGGCCGTCCTGCAACGCATCCGAGATCGCATGCCGCACGATGGCTCCCCTGGAGTTCTGATAGTCGATCGTGACGGGTGTGCCGCGCGCTGCGGCGTCGGTCAACAGATCCAGCTCTCGCGGCAGCAGTCGGCTGTGCGAATCCAGCGCAGACCGCACTCGTGCCTCGTCGACGGTTCCGCTGCTGCCGGCCAGCAGGAGCCGCGCGAGCTCGCGTGGTTCGCGTCGGTGCCGTGCCTGGTGGACGGCACGATGCGTCGGCCGGGTGTCCCCCGCGCGGATCCGGGGTGCGCTGTCGAGTTGGAGTTGCCCGGTGTCGGAGTGCCGCACCGGGGAGTATCCGTGCCTGCGGAGCACTGCGATGGTGTCGATCGGCGTGGCCGAACTGACCAGAACGGTGGGAGCGAGGCGCTGGAACTGCAGCACGGCCAGGGACTCGTCGGTCTCGATGTTCGTCAGCAGGACGACGTCCTCGGAGACGATGGCGCAGGGAATTCTGCGCACGGCCAGGGCGCCGTAGGTACGCCAGCAGTCCCGGATCGTGTAGCTCAGAGCCTGGGGTACGTCGGTGTCGGCCATCGCGGTCAACGCATCGATCAACTCGTCGCCGGTGCCACCGGTGTCGAAGAACCCTCGGATGGTCGCGGGGGTGAACCGCCAGACCGATGCGACGTCCCTCGACTCGGGCTGCGCGGCCGCGCCGAGAATCGACGCCACCTCGGTACTGGGTGGTCCGGTCACCACCGCCGTGGAATCGGGCAACAGCCGAACGGAGAACGGAACCCACTCGGCCATGTCCTGCAACTGTGCGGCCAGAGCCGCACGGATTTCGCTCGGGTCACCGTCTCGACCCGCGGGGAACTCGGTGAGGGTGCGGCACAGATCGGTCGGCGCACCGTCGGCCAGTATCCCGAGTCGACTCGCCTCCAGCCACAGCGCGTGCACGTGGCCGGGCCCGGCGCTCGTCGAGACGACCGGGATGTGCCAGTCCAGGTACCGGGCGAACTCCTCGGCATCCTGCAGAACCGTCACCGGCGAGGCGACGTCCTCGTATCGGAGCAGAGCTGTCAGCGCCGTCGCGCGCAGGTCCGCTGCCGCGGGGTCGTCGAGCATCTTCTTGAGCACGGGAACGGTCTTCTGGGACGCACGGGGCACTCTATGAGTGGGAGTGAAGGGCGAACTCCACCACGCGGTCACCAGCGTCGCCGCCTGTTCGGCTCGGGCACTCGTCGACCATGTCTCGTAGGCCGAGGTCAACGCGACACCGGTCTTTCCGCGTTCGGTCAGCAGCCCGGCTTCGCGTGCCAGCATCAACATCAACGCGGTGTCGTGTTCGTCGGCGAATCCCAACCTGCTCGTCAGCGACCGAAGTTCCTTGGCACTGACGCCGCCGGTCTTCATCGTCGTCAGGCCGTCGGCGTCGATGGCCGTCAGCAATGCCTGCGTGTGTTCGCAGAACTGCAGCAGTGCGATGGAACGAGTGCGCCGCACGTCGTCGTGCGAGAGCACGCGGGTGTCGAAGGTCGGCGGCGTGAGTTCGATGGGCAGACGCCACCCCTCCCCGCGCAGGGCGATGCTCACCTCCAGCGGCATCTCGACGCGGTGCCCGTCGAGTCGGTACAACAATCCCCGCTCGAAGGCAGGCGTCCCCGCGCTCGATGGAATGTCGAAGATCAGTGACACCGGCTTGCCATCGACGAAGCGAGACAACATCGCTCGCATCTCCTCCGGCCCACCGTCGAACAGTTCACGGATGCGTTCGGGCGTCATCGCGGCTGCAACGGCGTCGGCGCGCGCCCCTCGCTCAAGCGACGGGTCGATTCCGAGGATCGACAGCACAGCCAGCCGGTCCTGCTCGACGGCGCAGTGCAGGAACAACTTTCGCTGCCTGCGGGCAAGTCCGAATGGATGCGAGAACACCCCGGACAGATCGATGGGTGAGTATTCGACCGTGCCTGCACCGGGCGAGGAGTGCGGCCAGATCAACCCGTAGGCCGTCAGTGTGGCGAGAGCGGCATCGATGTGCGGCGTCTGGTTGATGGAGCCCTCACTCGCCCAGTGCCCGATCTCGGCGCGGCTCAGATCGCCCATGAGCGCGAACAATTCGAGGAGAGCGAGCGCGCCGCTGTCGAGTCGACGCGGCAGCATCGACACGCGAGACGGTGCACCGAGCAACTGCGCGAGCAAGCCGAACGAGCGCGGCGGCGGGTCGGTCGCCACGTCCGGCCGACGATGCAGCAGATCGGTCAGTGCGTCCTCGTCGAGAGACGCAAGCCAGCCCTCGTAGGTCTCGATACTGTCGGTCATTTCGCCCCCCCGGTGAAAGTTCTGGCCACTGTATCGACGGGCACCGACAGACTTATTTGTTCTTGGCTGCGGCTTTCGCTGCCTTCTTGAATTCACGTACCTCGAGCAGCGATTTCTCGTCCACCACGTCGGCGATGGATCGACGCGCACCGTCGTCGCCGTACGCTCCGGCGGCCTTGCGCCACCCGTCGGGCGTGACGCCCATCTGCTTGCCGAGCAGCGCGAGGAAGATGCGGGCCTTCTGATCGCCGTAGCCGGGGAGTGCTTTGAGTCGCTTCAGTACTTCGGCACCGTCGGGGTTGTCGCGAGTCCAGATCTCCTGTGGCTTGCCGTCGTAGTTCTCGACCAGGAACGCCGCGAGCCCCTGGATGCGCTTGGCCATCGAACCCGGGAACCGGTGGACGGCCGGGGTCTGCGCGCACAGGGCCGCGAACTCGTCGGGATCGGCGTCGGCGACGGTGTCGACGTTCAGATCACCGAGACGGTCGACGAGCTTCTTCGGTCCTGCGAACGCCGATTCCATCGGTACCTGCTGATCGAGCAGCATGCCGATCAACAGTGCGAACGGATCCTCGGCGAGCAGTGCATCGGCCTCAGGATCGCCGACGAGGTGCAGTGTGCGAGACATGGCCTCGATCCTGCCACGCACCCCCGAAGTCAGGTGATCGAGACCAACTGCGTGATGTCGTCGAAGGGCAGCGGTCCGTCGACGACGGCTCCGACGACGGCGCTGTTGAGGATGATCGATCCGCCGTGGTTGTCGAGGAAGGCGGTGTCGGATGCGTCGCGTCCGGTGGCGATGCGCACCAGGGTCGATCGCGGGGCGAGGCAGGTCGCGTCCACCACTCGCCACTGGCCTTCGACGAATGCTTCGGCGACCGCGTGGAAGTCCATCGGATCGCAACCCGGCGCGTACACCGCGACCAGGCGAGCAGGGACGTTGACGGCGCGCAGCAGCGCCACCACGAGGTGGGTGTAATCGCGGCAGACGCCGGCACCGGCGAGGAGGGTGTCGACTGCGCCGTCGATGGGGTCGCTGCTGCCCGGTACGTAGCTCAGCCGCGCGCCGACCCACGAGGACACCTCGGCAAGCAATTTCTCCGACGGCGGGTACGAGCCGAATTCCGTTGCCGCGAAGCCGAAGAACTTGTCGGCTTCGGCGTAGCGGCTGGGCCGCAGGTACAGCGAGAGGTCGTAGTCGGAGACCGGAGCGGGCTCGGTGTTGCCGTAGATGGTCGCCGAGTACGACGCCTCGAGCTTGCCGACGCCGGCGTGAATCTTGTGGATGCGGGTGCCGTGAGCACCGCTGATCTCCTGCGCCTCGATCGGCTGACCGTCGAGTGTGAACGAGAGTGCTTCCCACACATCGGTTCCTGGATGCGGTGCAATTGCGATCTGGAACTCGAGGGTGCTGGCCTCGGTCACGTCGACATCGAGGTACGCAGAGACATCACGTTTCATCGTGCCGATCCTGCCATCTTCGAGCCGTTCGCGCAGGCTATGACTCGTCGGTGGGGCGATCGCCGGTCACCAGGAAGATGACTCGTTTGGCGACCTCGACGGTGTGGTCGGAGTATCGCTCGTAGAAGCGCCCGAGCAGCGTGATGTCCACTGCGGCAGGCACGCCGTGCGGCCAGTCGGGTGCGGAGGTCAACATGAACAGGCTGCGGTGCAGCGCGTCCATCTCCTGATCCTGAATTCGCAGGTCGGCGGCGAGTTCGGCATCACGGGTCTCCAGGACGCGTTGCGTGGACTCTGCCTGCGCGACGGCAACGCGACCCATCTGCTCGAACACGCCCTCGACCTCGGGCGGCAGTACGTGCGCGGGGTGGCGACGGCGAACCAGTTCGGCGATGTGTACGGCCAGGCCACCCATGCGTTGCAGATCGGCGACGATGTTGATGCCCGAGACGACGCGTCGTAGATCGTGGGCAACGGGGGCCTGCAGGGCCAGGAAGCCGAAGGCTCCGTGCTCCCATTCGACTGCCAGCATGTCGATCTCTTCGCGGTATTCGATCGTCTGCTCGGCGAGAACGATGTCCGCCGTCAACAACGATCGAGTCGCGTCCGCCATCGCCTTCTCGGCAATTCGCGACATTTCGGACAAATTCGACGCCAGCGAATCCAATGTCTCGGCGTAACTGTCCCGCATGAAGTACTCAACCCCTACCGTTCGGCCCTGCTGGGCCTGTAGGCCTTACCCCCGAACACTTGTTTCTACACCTCCCACGGCGCTGTGCGACGCTGAACGCCATGACTGTGTTGAAGTCGATAGTGCTGTTCGGCGTCGCCGCTCTGTTCGAGATCGGCGGAGCATGGTTGGTGTGGCAAGGGATTCGAGAGCATCGCGGATGGCTGTGGGCCGGAGCCGGGGTGATCGCTCTCGGTGCCTACGGCTTCGTGGCGACGCTGCAACCCGACGCGAACTTCGGTCGGATTCTGGCGGCGTACGGCGGGGTGTTCGTCGCGGGATCGTTGCTCTGGGCAATGGTGGTCGACGGTTTCCGACCTGATCGGTGGGACATCACCGGAGCGTCGATCGCACTGATCGGCGTCGCGGTGATCATGTACGGCCCGCGCTGACTCACGCGGGCCGTACCGAGAAGATCAGCAGTTGGACGGCGCGGGCACCCCGTTGAACCGGTCTTTGATCCAGTTCTGCGCCTCGCCGAGGCCGAGGATATCCGGAATCAGGTGTCCGGCACCCGAACCCGGCACGATGGCCGGAACCTGCGCGGCGCTCAGCTGCACGGTGGCACCCTTGCCGCACCAGTCACCGGCCAGTCCGACGGCCTGTCCGTGGGGAACGATGTCGTCGGACGTACCGGACTGAATCAGCACCGGAGCATTCGGCGTCCGCTCACCGATCTTGTTCTTGGCCAGGATCTCCTGAGCGACGGGCAGCCTGTCCAGCACCACCGAGAGCGGCTCACCGGTCTTGGTGTACTCGTTGGTGCGGTGCAGCCCGACGTTCAGAATCGTTTCTCCCACACACTGATTCGCGACCAGGTTCAGCATGGCCTTGCCCGCGTCGTTGATGTTCTCGTCGATGATGGGCTGCAGACCGGGGTCGGAGTTGAGCAGACCGTTGAGGGTGTATCCGATGACTCCGGTGAGAATGGTGCCGTCGACCTGCTCGAGGGTCGCCTTCAGATCCGCGGGAGGTGCGCCGGCGTAGGTGCCGACGAGGTTCATCTCGGGTGCGTACTCATCAGCGAGTTCCGCTGCAGCAGCGGCTGCTCCGCCGCCCTGCGAGTAGCCGTACGCGGCCACCGGGCCGTCGGCGGAGATCTTGGTGCCCTGCAGGTTCTGTGCGGCGCGGGCCGCGTCGAGCACTGCGTGAGCTTCCGAGGCGCGGTTGACGTACGTGTGCGCACCCGGAGTACCGAGGCCCTCGTAGTCGGTGATGACCACGCCGTAGCCCTGCGAGAGCAGCGAATATGCCGCGAGCACCTCGTACTCGACCATGAAGCCGAGCGGCGGGGTGTAAGTGATGACGTTGTTGAGCATCTTCGACGGCGCGCACTGATCGCCCTGACCCTGAGTTCCCGGGGCGAGGACGACGAGCGGACGCGGGCCGGGCCCGGTCCACGCCGCGGCGGGATCGATGTAGGTTCCCGTGACGGCATTGGCCTCGCCGTTGGAATCGTTGCTGCGGTACATGATTCGGGTTGCAGCACCGGGCAGCGGGCCACCGATCCCGGGAACCGACAGCGCGAGATGCGAGGGCTCGGACCGGATCACGTCACCCGGGGAGCCTGCGGGGAGCGGGCTCGGTGGAATGTAGAAATCGGATTCGACGGTCGATCCCGTCGAGGGTGCCGCTGACACCGCGGGTGCCGTCACCCCCATGAATACTGCTGCTACCGCAACAGCCGACCCGAACACGCGCTTGCAACGCACCTGATAACCCCCAACGTCGATCACTTGACTTCAAGTGAGCGCTACCCCGTGTAGCACTTATCGTGACGCACCTTACGTGATGCGCCACACAACGCATAGGGCTAGTTCGTTCTCCTCACGATCAGCGTCGACGACGATGCATCGCCGTCTTGGCCGCATCGACCTCGTCGCTGGTGAACGGGCGCCCCGGCAGCGTCGACCGAGGAACGCCGTCGCCGCGCAGACCGTCGAGCAACACGGTGAAATAGCGTCGCCAGTTCGACGCGTCGACGGTGCTGGAGAATTCGACGCTCGCGCCGATCATGCCGAGCACCGGATAGAAGTCGTTGACGGCGACGTCGGGCCGAAGCTGACCGGATGCCAGTGCTCGTTCGACGATCTTCTCGAAGAACGGATCGATGCGCGAGCGAACCTGAGCGATCCCTCGGCAGCCCTGATCGGACCCGAGTACGACGTCTCCGAGACCGCGATCGAGTGCCATTCCCGCGCACACATCGCCGAGGAACTGCACCAACCCGTCCCACGGATCCTCGGCTTCGAGCGCCCGTTCGGCGGTCGCGAGCATGTCTTCGAGACGCTGCTCGAACACGCCGTCGATCAGTTCTTCCTTGCACGAGAACCGCCGATAGACGGTGCCGACGCCCACCTTGGCGTGCGCCGCGACGTCGTCGAGCGTGATGTCGATGCCGTGTGAGGCGAACAGTTCGCGGGCCGCGTCGACGATGCGTCGACGGTTGCGTTCGGCATCCGCCCGTAGTGGCTTCGATGCCGTTGTGTCCGCTCTCACACTCATTCGATGTCCGTTTCACCCGATAAGCGGAGGACATCCCTCCACTTAGCTGCTACCTTATCTCTACAACCGGAGGGTACACCTCCGCATAGTCGAACCGAGGACACTATGACCACCCTTTCATCGGAGAACGTGGGCGACGCCACGTCGAACACCACGCCGGTCGACGAACGTTCGCATCGGAATCGTTGGCTGATTCTCGCGACGCTCGGGCTGGCTCAGCTCATGGTCGTGCTCGACGCGACCATCGTGAACATCGCACTCCCCGCCGCCCAGCTCGACCTGGGCTTCGACAACGCCGACCGCTCCTGGGTCGTCACCTCGTACGCACTCGCGTTCGGCAGCCTGCTGCTGCTCGGTGGACGACTGAGCGACCTCTTCGGACGACGCAACACCTTCCTCATCGGGCTCGTCGGTTTCGCGCTGATGTCGGCTGTGGGCGGCGCGGCCGTCAACTTCGGCATGCTGGTCGCGGCTCGCGCCGGTCAGGGCGTCTTCGGCGCTCTGCTCGCCCCCGCGGCCCTGTCCCTGTTGGCCACCACCTTCACCGATACCAAGGAACGCGCCAAGGCATTCGGCATCTTCGGTGCCATCGCCGGCGGCGGCGGCGCTCTCGGCCTGCTGCTGGGCGGCATGCTCACCGAATGGGCCAACTGGCGCTGGAGCCTGTACGTCAACCTGATCTTCGCCGCACTCGCCTTCGTAGGCGGGTTCCTGTTCCTGGCCAAGCACAAGGTCGACGTCCGCCCCAAGCTCGACATCCCCGGCACCCTCGCCGTCTCGGCCGCACTGTTCTCCATCGTCTACGGCTTCGCTCACGCCGAGTCCGACGGCTGGGGCAACTCGGTCACCCTCGGATTCCTGGCCGCCGGTGTCGTACTGCTCGCAGTGTTCGTGACCATCCAGATGCGCGTCGAGCATCCGTTGTTGCCGTTGCGGATCGTGCTGAACCGCACTCGTGCGGGATCATTCCTCGCGGTATTCGTCACCGGCGCAGGCATGTTCGCGGTGTTCCTGTTCCTGACGTACTACCTGCAGAACACGCTGAAGTACACACCCATCACCACCGGGTTCGCGTTCATGCCGATGATCGCGTCGCTGATCCTCACGGCGACGCTGTCCACGGCGCTGATCCTGCCCCGCTTCGGACCCCGCATCCTGATGACGACCGGCCTGGTCGTGGCCTCGATCGGCATGGCACTGCTGACGCAGATCGACGTCGACAGCAGCTACGTCACGCACATCCTGCCCGGCCTGGTCATCATGGGCCTCGGCCTCGGTGCCACCATGGCCCCGGCCATGCAGGGCGCGATCTCGGGCGTCGACCCTGACGATTCCGGTGTCGCATCGGCAACGGTGAACACGATGCAGCAGGTGGGCGGCTCGATCGGCACGGCGCTGCTGAGCACCGTGGCCGCCAATGCAGCGACCAGCTACGTCAGCTCGAACATGGCGACGGCCACCGACGCGGCACTGCTGCAGGCCAACGCGGAGATCGCCAGCTACACCACCACGTTCTGGTGGGCGTCGGGAATCTTCCTGCTCGGCGCGGTGCTGTCGGCCACGCTGCTGAAGAACGGACCGTTGCCTTCGGCTCCCGAAGGTGCGGTAGTCGTCGGGCACTGAGCGGCTTCGCCGCATGTGAGCGGAACCTCGTAGCCTGCTACGAGGTTCCGCTCACGTGCGTCAGCCTTCGAGCAGCTTCTCGGTCGCGGCCAGCAGAACGCAGGTCGCGACGCCGTCCATCGATTTCTCCAACTCACCGAGTGACGGGAAGCTCGGGGCGAGGCGAATGTTCTTGTCTTCCGGATCTTTTCCGTACGGGAAGGCCGAGCCGGCGGCCGTCAGAGCGATTCCGGCTTCCTTGGCCAGCGCGATCGACCGCGCGGCCGTGCCCTCGAGTACGTCGAGGCTGATGAAGTAGCCGCCCTTGGGTTCGGTCCAGGATGCGATCTTCGACGCACCGAGACGGTCCTCGAGGATCTGCTGCACCAGAGCGAACTTGGGGGCCAGGATCTCGCGATGCTTGGCCATGTGGGCCCGCACACCGGCGGCGTCGCCGAAGAAGCGCAGGTGCCGCAGCTGGTTCAACTTGTCCGGGCCGATGCTCTTCTTGCCGAAATGCTTCTGGTACCAGGCGAGGTTCTCCTCGGAACTGCCGAGGAAGCTGACCCCCGCACCGGCGAACGTGATCTTCGAGGTCGACGCGAACACGAACGGGCGGTTGGGGAACCCGGCCTCGGCGGCCATGCCCAACACGTCGTACGACGGCGCGAATTCCTCGGTCAATGGATGCACCGCGTAGGCGTTGTCCCAGAACAGTCGGAAATCGGGTGCGGCCGCAGGCATGGTGGCCAGCGCGCGAACGACGTTATCCGAGTAGACGGCACCGGTGGGGTTCGCGTAGTTCGGCACCACCCACATGCCCTTGATCTGCGGATCCGACGCCACCAGGTTGGCGATCTCGTGCACGTCCGGGCCGTCGGGCCCCATCGGAACCGGGATCATCTCGATGCCGAAGCTCTCGGTGATCGCGAAGTGCCTGTCGTAGCCGGGCGAAGGGCAGAGGAAGCGCACGTTCGGCTCGGCCGACCAGGCGCGAGGAGAATCGGGCAGCCCGTGCAGCAGCGCCCAGACCACCAGATCCTGCATGATCTCGAGGCTGGCGTTGTTGCCGGCGAGCAAGTTCTTCACCGGGATGCCGAGCAGTTCGCCGAAGATGGCACGCAGTTCCGGCAGGCCCGCGAGGCCGCCGTAGTTGCGGCAGTCGGTGCCGTTGCCGTCCTTGTAATCCGCACCCGGAAGCGTCAGCAGGTCAGCAGCCAGGTCGAGCTGCTCGGGCGACGGCTTGCCGCGAGTGAGATCGAGAGTGAGCTTCTCGGCTTTGAGCTGCGTGTACTTCGCGCTCTGCCGCTCGTGCTCGGAGGCAAGCTCCTCATGGTTCATCAGACCCAACTGGGTTTGCGCTGGCATGCGGAGCGGCCTCTCGGTGACGGGTTCCCCGGACAGTGTCGATGTCACTGAAATAAAGGGGACCCCGCGCACCCGGCAGAGCCCATTGACCCTTGCTGCCTTCCGGCCCTGGGGGAGTTCACAGGATGCGCGCCGCGCGGGATCCGTTAGGAAGTGTAGCCGCCTCTCGTCCGACAACACATCACCACCCTTCGCGCCTCCCGATTTGGGAGATGGTGGGGGTAACCGGGTAAGCTCCCCCACGGAGGATTCGCCTAGTGGCCTATGGCGCTCGCCTGGAACGCGGGTTGGGTTAACGCCCTCAGGGGTTCAAATCCCCTATCCTCCGCCAGAGAAGCCCCCGTGACATGTCACGGGGGCTTTTTGCTGTTCGAGGCGAGGTGGTTCACCTGCCCGCTCTGTCGTCCGGTGAGGTTCGTGCCCATCCAACTCCGGATCAATGGGCGTTCGAGTCCGTCTGAGTGCAAGAAAGCCACATTCATCCGGTGGCGGGCGACGACCCGATCCGAATGAATGCGACTTTGTTGCTATCTGAGCGACTGGAACCCACATTGATCCCAGAGTGGGGGCGCGAAGCGTGCGGGGCCGAACTATCGAGCCGACCAACCACCGTCCATGGTGTATGACGCTCCAGTGACCATGCCGGCGTTTTCGGAGGTCAACCAGCCCACCAGTGAGGCGACTTCGGCCGGTTCGACGAGTCGCTTGATGGCCGCCTCGGTCAGCAGGACTTTCTCGAGTACCTCGTTCTCGGGGATGCCGTGCGCCTTGGCCTGGTCTGCGATCTGTGTTTCCACCAGCGGCGTTCGGACGTATCCCGGGTTGACGCAGTTGCTCGTCACACCGTGGGCGGCACCTTCGAGGGCCGTCACTTTCGACAGTCCTTCGAGTGCATGTTTGGCGGTGACGTAGGCGACCTTGAATTCCGAGGCACGCAGTCCGTGCACCGAGGACAGGTTCACCACCCGACCGAAGCCGCGAGAGTACATGTGCGGCAACGCAGCTCGAACCAACAGGAACGGTGCCTCCACCATCAGCGTCTGGATTCTGCGGAATGCGCCCGGGTCGAAGTCGACGATCGGTGCGACGGTTTGGATACCCGCATTGTTGACGAGGATGTCGACGTCCAGCCGGAGGTCGTCCAACGCGGTGGTGTCGAGCAGATCCACCGACCAGACGTCTCCGCCGATCTCCGACGCCAATTCCTTTGCAGCGACGTCGTTCACATCGGCGACGGTGACGCGGGCACCGCGCCCGGCGAGCTCGCGTGCACACGCGGCCCCGATGCCGGACGCTCCCCCGGTGACGAGGGCGGAGCGTCCGTTCAGGTCGTTCATCGCTGTGCAGTCTTGTCGAGCAGGCCGGCCTTCGCCAGCTCGGCCTCGGTGGCCAGGTTCTTGGCGTCGGCGATGTCGATACTTTCGAGCGCCAGTCCCTTGGTCTCCCGAGCGACGACGACGGCCACGACGGTGATGGCGCAGGCCACGGCCAGGTACACCGCGATCGGGACGGACGAGCCGTAGACGTCGAGCAGCTTGACCGCGATGATCGGGGCCAGCGAACCGGCGACGATCGAGGTGACCTGGTAGCCGAGGGACACACCGGAGTACCGCATCCGCGTCGGGAACATTTCGGCCATGATGGCCGGCTGCGTGGCGTACATGAAGGCGTGGAACATCAGGCCGATGATGATGGCCAGCATGATGACGACGTTGTGGCCGCTGTTCATCATCGGGAAGGCGAAGAAGCCCCACGTTGCCGCGGTGACGGCTCCGGCGAAGTAGACCGGGCGACGTCCGACGCGGTCGGCGAGCTTGCCCACCAACGGAATCGTGCAGAAGTGGATCGCGTGGGCGATGAGCATCCACCACAGGATCGTGGAGGTGTCGGTACCCACCTCGACCGACAGGTAAGTGATGGAGAAGGTGACGACGAGGTAGTACATGACGTTCTCACCGAAGCGCAGCCCCATCGCGGTGAAGACGCCACGCGGGTAACGCTTGACGACCTCGAAGACGCCGTATGACGCGGCCTTGATGACCTCGGCCTGCTTGTGTGCCTCGAGGAAGATCGGGGCATCGGAGACCTTGGTGCGGATGTAGTAGCCGACGAAGACGATGACGGCGGAGAGCCAGAACGCGACGCGCCAGCCCCAGCTGAGGAAGGCTTCGTCGGACAGGGTGGTCGTCAGGACGAGCAGCGCGACGGTGGCGAGCAGGTTACCTGCGGGCACGCCGGCCTGCGGCCAGCTGGCCCAGAATCCGCGGGACTTGTTCGGGCTGTGTTCTGCAACAAGGAGAACCGCGCCGCCCCATTCGCCGCCGACGGCGAAGCCCTGGATGAATCGCAGGGTCACCAGCAGTCCCGGTGCCCAGTAGCCGATGGCTTCGAAGGTCGGTAGGCAGCCCATGAGGAACGTGGCCCCGCCGACGAGGACGAGGCTGAACTGCAGCAACTTCTTTCGACCGTACTTGTCGCCGTAGTGACCGAAGACGATGCCGCCCAAGGGACGTGCGACGAAGCCGACGGCGTAGGTGACGAAGGCCGCGAGGATCGCGTCGAGCTCACTGGTTCCGGCAGCGAAGAAGATCTTGCTGAACACCAGCGTTGCGGCGGTGCCGTAGAGGAAGAACTCGTACCACTCGACGATGGTGCCTGCCATCGACGCCCCGACGACCTTCTTCAGGCCTGTAGGCGTGGCATCTGGATCCGGTTCTGGTCGTTCTGTCAGCGGCTGATCGACGCTCATGTTTTCTCCTGTGTTACTCAGCACGTCACGTTCATGCATGTGATGGACCACACAACTGCGGGTTGCTCTGAGTATTGGTGCAGATGTTTGTAGGCGCAAGAGCCATGAACGCAGGTCGGATCTGCAAAACTGCACACATGACGCTCGGTGGCGCGAAGATCCCCAGTGCAGACGACCTGCTGGTGCTGCTCGCTGTCAGTCGTACCGGTCGCTACAGCTCCGCCGCCGACGACCTGGGCATCAACCACACGACCATTTCCCGACGCATCGCCGCACTCGAGGACACGCTCGGCGGCCGGGTCCTCACCCGTGGTGCCGGTGGCTGGGAGCTGACGCAGCTGGGCCGCGGGGCGCTGGCCGCTGCGGAGGCCGTCGAGGATGCGCTGCGCACCCTCGTCTCGAGCGATGTCGGCGCGTTGGAAGGCGTCGTGCGCATTTCGGCGACCGACGGATTCAGCGCCTACATCGCGGCTCCGGCCGCGGCGCGGGTGCAGCGCGCTCATCCGCGCGTGTCCGTGGAAATCGTGGCGGTCACCAGGCGCGCGTCGCAGCAACGATCGGGCCTGGACATCGAGATCGTCGTCGGGCAACCGCAAGTGCATCGCGCCGAGGCCATCCGGCTCGGGGACTATCTACTCGGCCTCTATGCCTCCGAGGACTATCTGCACGAGCACGGAACGCCCCAGGTGCCGGCCGATCTCTCCGCACACCCGTTCATCTATTTCATCGACTCGATGCTGCACGTCGACGATCTCGATCTGGCCCCCAACTTCACCCCGACGATGCGCGAATCGGTCACCTCCACCAACGTCTTCGTGCACGTCGAGGCCACCCGCGCATCCGCGGGCATCGGGCTGTTGCCGTGCTTCATGGCCGACCGCCACCCCGACCTACGACGAGTCCTGCCCGACGCCATCGCGGTGAAACTGACCTACTGGCTCGTCACCCGTACCGAAACACTGCGGCGGCCGGAGGTCTCGGCGGTGGTCGACGCCATCCGGGCCGTCGTCACCGAACAACGTTCGGCACTGTTGGGTGAACACTGAATACCTACGCCCCATAAGGAGACCCCTGATGTCCGATATCGAGTTCTATTTCGATCCGGTGTGCCCGTTTGCCTGGATGACCAGCAAATGGGTTCGCAAGGTCCAGGCCCAGCGCGACTACACCGTCGACTGGCGGTTCATCTCGCTGCGGCTGCTCAACTCGCACATCGACTACGACGCCCACTTCCCGCCCGAGTACGAGGCCGGGCACACCGCGGGTCTACGACTGCTGCGGGCTACTGCCGATATTCGTCGTGAGCACGGATCGGCAGCGATCGGGCCACTGTACGAGGCCCTCGGCACCCGCATCTTCGACACCGAGGTGGTGCCCGACGACGCTACGAGCCACAGCCATCGCGGCACCGCAGAATTCCTGGGGCCGATCCTCGAACAGCTCGGACTGCCCACCCATCACACTGCAGCACTGGATGATTCGTCGCTCGACGAGGAGATCCGAGCGGAAACCGATCACGCCCTCTCGCTCACCGGCAAGGACGTCGGAACCCCGATCATCGCCTTCGAGCCGCCGGACGGCGTCGCATTCTTCGGGCCGGTGATCAGCCGACTGCCCAGCGACGAGGAGGCAGTACCGCTGTGGGACAACGTGATCGGACTCGCTCGCTTCCCCGGCTTCGCCGAGATGAAGCGCAGTCTGCGTGAGCTTCCGCAACTCAAGGCCCTCGGCGTGCAGGAAGACGAAGCGGGCGTGCAACAGGACTGGCACGGAGGTAGCCGACGCCAGAAGAAGTGAACTTCTCGGCCAGATCAGCCGCCCTGCAGGTCGTCCATGTTGCCGACTTCCGGGGTTCCGGCATCTAGGCCGTAACGCAGGTACACGGTGCCTTCGCCGTCGACGGCCGGTGGCTCGAGCAACGTCAGGTTGCTGGGCACGGTGCCGTCGGCGAACACTCTCTTTCCCACTCCGAGCAGGATGGGATGCACCCACAGATCGAGGCGGTCGAAAAGCTTCTCGCGCAACAGGGTCTGCACCAGATCGAGGCTTCCGACCACTTTGATGTGGTCGTGTCGATCTCGGATTTCACGCACCGCATCGACCAGGTTCGGTCCGAGTTGAGTCGAACCGTCCCACCGCAGATCGGGTGTGCCGCGCGAGGCCACGTATTTCGGTATGGCGTTGAACAGCGTTGCGAACGAGCCTTTATGGTTCGGCCAGTAGGCGGCGAAGATGTCGTAGGTGCGTCGGCCGAGCAGGAGCGCATCCGTGCCCTCGTATGCGGCGTCGACTTGCGCTCCGGAGACCTCGTCGAGCAGAGGAGCCTGCCAACCACCGAAGGGGAAGTTCTCGGGATCTTCCTCGGGGCTTCCTGGTGATTGTGCGACGAGGTCGAGGGTGGCGAACAACTCCAATGTGATGAGGCCCATGATTGCTCCTGGTTCTGTAGGACGGAATCTTCTTCAGCTCAATACTCTTCGCAGACTCTCGGCAAATTCGGTCGGTTTTCCGGTCTGACCAAATTCGCCGCCGAGGAATCCCGAGTGGCCGCCGGGAAAGACGATCGGCTCCGATCCGAGGAGCGCTGCAGTCGAATACGCTGCGCGAGCCGCGATGTGACCGTCCTCTGGGCCGCCGGATTCTTCACCTACTCCGATCACCACTGTGGTGGGAGCAGCACGCAATGCATCGACATCCGGCGCGAAATCGACGCCTCCCCCGCGCATGTTGGACATCAGGGCATCGTCGCGGGTTCCGTCGTCCTCGGTCGGTAGGCCGAACTGCGCCGGGTCCGGTGCCGGGCGAGCGAAGAACGCGTCGTCGATAGGGCCTGCATGCATCAACAGCGACATGAATTCGGCCATGGCCGAGCCGAGGCCGTGAGCGTCGTACGTGGCCACCATGTGTGCGCACACTGTCGCGATGTTCTCGCGGTCCGGCAGAGTGCCTCCGGCGGGCGGTTCGTGGGCAACCAACGTCCGAACGTCGGACGGGTATCTGCTCACGAGCACCAGCGCATTGACCGCGCCCCCGCTGGAGGCGAAGACATCGACAGGACCGTGGCCGACGGCGGTGAGCACTGCATGCAGGTCGTCGGCATGTTCGCCGACGGTGACCGCCGCGGTCGCGTCGTCTCGTCGACTACGTCCGACATTTCTCGGGTCGTATGTGACGACCACCCGGTCGCGGAAGTGCGATGCCAACGTACCGAACCCGCTCGCATCCATCGGTGAGCCGATGAGCAACAACGGGGTGACCCCTGGCTCGAGCTCGCCGATCACGTCGTAGGTCAGGGTCGCACCGGGAACGGAAACCGTCTGTGTCGTCATGATCGGTTGGACCTCGGCGCGAGCAAAAACTCACCGGTCGTCACGCAGGCGAGCGTCGGTTACGAACTCGGCGCTGCTGGGCGTGATGCAACAGTCCCGACGCGGACCTGGATGTGGCCGCCGCGAACGGAGCGAGTCGACAGATCGCGCAGCCGTGGCGTCATCGCCGTCCACGGATGGGCTTCGATGTCCGCGCCTCCGAGTCGGCAGGCAAGTTTCGCCAGCGGGGTCCAGGCCGCCGCCCGTCCGACGGGCCGCTGCATGTCGACGACGGCCACGACGCCGCCCTCGCGAGTGTGCGAGATCATCGAGTCGAGGGCCGCCTGCCACGGCGTCATCAGCGAGAGTGCATACGTACTCAGCGCAGCATCGAACTCGGCCTCGCCCAGATCCGCGCTGGTGAGGGCGGTGGCGTCGGCAGCGACCAGCGTGATGTTGTCCCAGCCGGCCCGGTCGGCTCGCCGCCTGGCCTGTTCGAGCATCTGTGAGCTGGCGTCGACTCCGGTGATCGAGCCGGTCGGGCCGATCATCCGCTGCAGCCCGGCGAAGTTCAGTCCCGTCCCGCAGCCGAGGTCCAGAACATGGCTTCCCGCAGGCAGATTCAGCAGCTCGAACGCCGCCTCCCGACCGGCTCGATACACCGGCCATTCGAAGGAGATCACGTCGTACAGGCGGGCCGACATCGTGTATTTCGTCGGTCGTCTCATGTCGGGTCTCTCCAGGGCGCGGGCATAGTGGGAAGTATGGGAATCCGTCGTTCGTCTTCGAGTGTGCCCGAGAACCGCGCCGACGTGGTCGTGGTGGGCGGTGGCACCGCCGGCATCGTGGCGGCGAAGACCGCAGCGGGCTTCGGCATTCACGCCGTATTGATCGAACGGGAACGCACCGGCGGCGACTGCCTGTGGACCGGATGCGTTCCGTCCAAAGCGCTCCTCGCGGCGGCCTCGGCGGCACAGACGGTTCGATCCGCGTCCCGCTTCGGCATCGTCACCCAGCCACCGATCGTGGACTTCGCACGCGTGATGCAGCACGTGCACGGCTCGATCGCCGAGATCGCGCCGATCGATTCACCGGAGGCACTCACCGAGGCAGGAGTACAGGTGATCAGCGGGGACGCTGTTTTCACAGGTCCGAACACGGTGAAAGTCGGTATGCGGATACTGCATTTCGGTCAGGCGATCGTGACCACCGGCGCGCATCCCACGGTGCCGGCGATCGACGGCATCGACAACGTGGACTATCTGACCAGCGACACCCTGTGGGATCTCGAGGACTTGCCGGAGCGACTGCTGATCGTCGGTGCCGGTTCGGTAGGTTGCGAAATGGCGCAGGCATTCTCGCGTCTCGGATCGGACGTCACCCTCGTCGGACGGTCGGACACGATCCTGCCGCGCGAGCATCCTGAGGCCTCGTCGATCCTGATGCAGTCGTTGACCGACGAGGGTGTGCGCGTGCTGACCTCGACGTCCGTCGTGCGCATCGCCGACGGCTCGGCCGTGACCGATACGGGTGTCGAGATTCAATTCGATCGAGTGCTCATCGCCACCGGACGGACTCCGCGAACCGCGTCGCTCGGCTTGGACACGGCCGGTGTGGAATTGGACGACAACGGATTCGTTCAGGTCGACGAGCATCTGCGGACCACCAATCCCCGCATCTGGGCGGCCGGAGATCTCACCGGTCATCCGCAGTTCACGCACACTGCCGGTGTGCACGGCAGTCTGGCTGCGAGCAATGCGGCACTCGGTCTGAACCGAAAAGTGAGTACGACGGGAACTCCGCGGGTGACGTTCACCGATCCCGAGATCGCCTCGGCCGGAATCGATGTGCGGACCGCTTGCAGTCGCGGACTACGGCTGCAGACTTTGGACCACCATCACGTCGACAGAGCCGTCACCGAGAAAGCGACGAACGGATCGACGACGCTGGTGCTCGATGCCAAGCGTCGCATCGTCGGGGCCTGTGTGGTGGGACCGAGAGCGGGCGAGACGATCGGGGAGCTGATCATCGCCATCGAGCAGGGGCTGCGTACCCGCGACCTCGCTGGGGCCACCCATCCGTATCCGACGTACAACGACGGTCCGTGGAACGCGGCGATAGCGGACGTGAAGGCGCAGTTGGGTTCTCCGGTTATTTCCCGCGCAACGGCCGCACTGGCGAAAGTGCGCGGCACGTGGATCAGGAGAGCGCGCGATACCCGGCGATGATCCGCTGACCGGAGCTCACCGCGACCACCGCCGCCCAGACCACCGCGATCTGCCACGAGATACCAGGCAGCAGAAGCCAGAGACTGTGCACCGCAATGGTTTCGGCACCCTCGGCCAAGCCGCCGAGGAACGACAGTGATCGGCCGTCGTCGATGGTACGGCCGGTGCGCTCGGCGATCGAGGAGAACGCCAAGAACGCGGTGCCGTTGATGTAGTACGCCAACAGCACCAGCAGGAACGGCCACCAGGGGGCGTCGTATCCGGCCGAGGCACCCACCGCGACGCCCACCACCGTCGTGCCGTAGACCACGAAATCGGCGGTGATGTCGAAGAATCCGCCTGCCCCGGCTGTTGTCGCCCGCCTGCGCGCCAGGGGCCCGTCCAGGCCGTCGGCGATGCGGGAGACGATCCACAACACCAACGCGAGGATCCAGAACTGCAGCCCGGCCGCCAATGCACTCCCGAGACCGAGCACCAGTCCGGCGGCGGTGATGCGGTCGGGTGTGATCGCGGGGCGGTCGAGGGCGCGGGCACAGCGATCGAGCGGGCTTTCGAGGTGGCGACGCAGAAAGCTGTCGATCATTCGGCAGCGCCGGTGAGACCCAGGCGGCGTGCCAACAGCGCCGAACCCGCCGCGATCGCCAGCACCGCGAGCAATGCGATGGCGAACGGCCACGAGAATGGAGACGTTCCGTAGGCCCCGAGCGCGGTGTAGGCGACGGTCGCCGGCACGATGCCGACCATCGTCCCCACCACGTAATCACGCTGACCCACCGCGCTGACTCCGGCCGCGTAGTTGACCAAGGAGAACGGCAGCGGCACCAGACGCACGAGCAGCACCGACAGCAATCCGCGCCGTCCGAGCATGGCGTCGAGCCGGCGGAGCCTGTCCCATTCGGTGCGGGCCACCTGGCCGCGTCCCAGGGCCCGAGCGCCCCAGTACCCGAGATACGCCCCCATCGTGGCGGCGAACACCACGACGGTTGCGCCCACCGCCAACCCGAACAGCAGTCCCGACGCGATGGTCAACGTGCTGGCGGGGAACGGAGTGGCCGACAGGACGGCATAGAGCACCACGAACAGCGCGATGCCCCACGGCCCGGCCGATGCCACTCGGTCACGGATGAACGACGGATCGGGTAGGTCGACGGTGCCGAGCACGATCACCAGAGCGATGACGACCACGGCAGCCGCGAGCAATTTCAGGGTGGTGCCGCGGCGACTACGCGTCAAGCGGTCCTGCGTCACGGTGTGTGCCTCTCGTCCGGCGGTCAGGATCCATTGTGCACAAGACTCGTGTGCCCGCGTGTTCAGCGGTTGTCTCATTCGACCGATTACGGTGGTGAGGGCAGCGTCGACGACGGCTGCTTCGGTTGATCTGGAGGGCCAACGGTGATTCGTTCAGTACGGTGCGCAGTGACGATTGCGGCGAGCGCAGGGCTGCTGCTGACCTCCTGCGCTGCGCCGGATTCGGAAGCACCGATTGCCGAGGCGCAGTCGTGGAGCGAGATCGAACAGCAGGCGCAGGGGCAGACCGTCTCGCTCTGGATGTACGGCGGCGACGAGCAGGGCAATGCCTACGTCGACGACGTGCTCACCCCCGCGGCCGCTGCCGAAGGTGTCACGCTGCGCCGCGTACCGGTGGAATCGACGACCGACGCCGTCAACCGCATCCTGTCCGAGCGGCAGGCCGGGGTCACCGACGGCGAAGTGGACCTGGTGTGGGTCAACGGCGCGAACTTCGGCACCGGTAAGCAGGCAGGCGCGTGGCTGTGCGGTTGGACGCAGAATTTGCCGAACATGGAACTGACCGATCCTGAGGATCCGCTGTTGCTAGACGACTTCGGTACCCCAGTAGAGAACTGCGAATCACCTTGGCACAAAGCTCAATTCACCCTCGTCTACAACGCGGCAGCCATCCCTGATCCGCCGACGACATTCGACGGCGTGCTCGACTGGGCTCGCGCGAACCCGGGCCGCTTCACCTACCCCGCTCCCCCGGACTTCACCGGCTCGGTGTTCGTGCGTGAAGCCTTGATCAATGCCTCCGGCGGCGTCGACGAGGTTCCCGCTCAGTTCGATCAGGACTCCTACGACCGCCTTGCCCCGGCGTTGTTCGATCAGTTGAACGAGCTCGCCCCGTCACTGTGGCGCGAGGGAACGACGTATCCGCAGTCCTCCTCCGAGCTCGACGCCCTCTACGCCGGTGGCCAGGTCGACATGACGATGACGTACGGCCCCGCGACCCTCCCGAAACTCGTCGCCGACGGCACCTTCCCACCGGAGACCCGCGTCCTGACGCTCGACGAGGGAACCGTCGGGAATGCGAGTTTCCTTGCCATTCCGTCGACGTCGGGGAAGTCGGCCGCTGCGCAGGTGGTTGCCAATCTCGCGTTGTCGCCCGAGCAACAACTCGAGAAGGCGACGCCGGACGTGTGGGGGCAGTTCTCTGTGCTCGATATCGACCAATTGCCCGATGACGCCCGCGCCCGGTTCGAGGCGTTGCCGAGTTCGACGGTTCTGCCGTCCTACGAAGAGCTCTCGGCCAATGCGCATCCCGAACTCTCGGCGGACTGGGTCTCGCCGCTCGACGAGGGTTGGCGTCGAAGCGTGCTCGCCGGTCAGTGAGCACGTCCACGAAAAGCTTTCGCGGCACGGCAGCGGTACTGCCTGCCGTCGTGCTGGTCGTTCTCGTCGTCGGCGGCGGTCTCGGAACCGTGGTGCTGCAGAGCCTGGGTCTGATGCCGTTGGTCGGAACCCCCGAACTATCGGTCGACGCGTACTCCGCGCTGGGCGGTGACCTGTGGCGCTCGGTCGCGCTGACGCTGTCGATCGCCGTCGTCTCGACGGCTCTGGCCACGGTGATCGGGCTCGCGGCTGCGCTGACGGCGTTGTCGGGTGGACGCGCCGCGTTGGTCGCTGCCGGGTTGACGGTCACGGTGCCGCACCTGATCGGGGCGGCCGCGATGGCCCTGCTGCTGGCGGATTCGGGAATGCTTCCCCGCATCCTCGGCATGACCGACGGCGGCTGGCCGGAGTTGGTCGGCGGGCGGTGGTGGATTGCTGTCGTCGCCGAATACGCCTGGAAGGAGTCGGCTTTCGTGGCCGTCGTCGTGGCCGGGACTCTCGCCACCCGGGTTGCTGCATTCGACGAGACAGCGGCGACCTTGGGCGCAGGTCGATGGGCTCGACTCCGGTTGGTCACGCTGCCATTGGCTCGGCCCGCGCTGATCGCGTCGGCAGCCATCGCCTTCGCATATACCGTCGGATCCTATGAGGTGGCCCGCATTCTGGGTCGACCGTATCCGGAGCCGTTGTCGGTGATGGCAATTCGCCTGTTCACCTCGATAGATCTTCAGACGCGTCCGCAGGCAGCAGCTGCCGCGACGATTGCCACCGCTCTGACGGTGGTCGTGGCCGCGGTGGCACTGCACTATCTGCGCAGATCGGCGGTGTGGAAATGAACAGGGTTGCTCCCGCTGTCGGCAGGTCCGTTCTGGTCCTGTGGTTTCTGCTGCCGCTGATTCCGGTTGTTTTGTGGGCCATCAGCAATCGATGGTCGTTTCCCGGTTCGGTTCCGCAGGACTGGGGATTCGACGGCGTTCGCAGTGCTCTCGACGCCGGGGGCGTCGATGCGTTCGTGCGCTCGACCCTGCTGGCTCTCGCCGTCGCCGCCATCGCAACACCATTGGGCGCGTTGGCCGCTCGCGCCCTCGTGAACGGCACCGTGCGTTTCCCCGCTTTCGTGGCCGGCGTTCTCTTCGCACCACTGGCCCTGCCCCCGTTCGCCGTGGCGTTGGGACTCGATGTTCTGGTGCTGCGCTCCCGCATTCCGAGCACGGTGGCTGTGATCGCGCTGCTGACCGTTGCGGCCATTCCGTACACGACGTATCTGATGCGAGTGGCGTTCGGCGCGTACGACATCGGCTACGAGGAGGAGGCGCGCACGCTCGGTGCGTCGAGTGCCATGGTGCTGCGGCGGATTCGCATTCCGCTGCTAGCTCCGGCGTTGGCGGGTGCGGCGTTGCTCGCGTTCCTCGTGGCGTGGAGCGACTACGTGATCACCCTGTTGATCGGCGGGGGCAGACTGGTCACCGTGCCCATTCTCGTCGCCTCGTTCGCTGCGGGGACCGGTAACGATTCGGTGGTGGCTGCGCTGTCGGTCGCCGCCGTCGTGCCACCGTTGTTGCTGGTGCTCATGCTGGCCCGGTTGCGTCGTAGGAGTGCCCGATGAGCGTCGAACTGTCCGTTCACGGACTCACCAAAGTGCATGCCGGTCAATCGGTTGCGGCTCTGGATTCGTTGGATCTCACCGTGCCGCCGGGGTCGTGTACTGCGATTCTCGGGCCCTCGGGCTCGGGCAAGAGCACTGCGCTAAGGCTCATTGCGGGTCTGGATTCGCCCACTGCCGGCACGGTGCACATCGACGGCCGTGAGGTGAACGGTGTTGCGGCCGAGAACCGCGGCGTCGGGATGGTGTTCCAGCGTCCGATGTTGTTCCCGCACATGTCGGTACTGGACAACATCGGCTTCGCTTACCGTGCTGCCGGGGAGAGCCGCAAGCGGTCGCGCGAGCGGGCCCGGGAGTACCTCGACCTGGTGCATCTCGGTGACATTGGAGATCGCGCGGTGTCCGAGGTGTCAGGTGGGCAGGCGCAGCGGGTGGCGTTGGCGCGCTCGCTGGCGGGCTCTCCGCGAGTGTTGTTGTTGGACGAGCCCTTCAGTGCGCTGGACCCGGTGTTGCGCACCGAGATGCACGACCTCGTCCGGGAATTGCGTTCGTCTTTGGATCAGACTCTGCTGCTCGTCACCCACGATCAGCAGGAAGCGGCCGTGCTGGCCGATTCCGTGGCGGTACTCATCGACGGTCGATTGGAGCATCACTCCGATATCGCCACGGCCTACACGCGCCCGAGCACGCTTGCAGTGTCGCGCCTGATGGGTGGGATCAACGAAATCGAGGGTCAGTGGGACGGGGCTGGGATGCATCGCTCCGAGCTCGGGGAGTTGGAGGTCGAGGGGGTTTCCCTTGCGGCTGGGCCGTCCGTGTTGCTGCTGCGGCATGAGCTGATAACGTTGAATGACAACGGGATTCGTGGAGTTGTTTCGGGTCTGCGGCCTACCGGATTTCGCAGCATCGCTGACGTGACTGTGGGCTCGACAGTTGTGAAAGTGGAGTTGGCGGCGGGATCTGCGGTGCGAATTGGGGATGCAGTGGGGTTGAAGATTCCAGGTGGGGCGAGGTTCGTTGTTGCGGGCTGAGTGCCGAGGAATTGTTGCCGAACAATGAGATCGAACGAGCCGCACTATCGACCGGCCACCACCGGTCTGTGCGAGAACGCACGGGCGTAGTTGGGTGGGTAACGGAGCGGCTCACCGAGATGACGTGCGGCTCGGTGTGCCCAATACGGATCGCGTAGCAGCTCACGCGCGAGGAACACCGCATCCGCCTCACCGGATTGCACGATCGCTTCCGCTTGCGCGGGGTCGGTGATCAATCCGACAGAGGCCGTGGGCAGAGATGTCCGCCGCCGTATCTCGGCCGCAAAACGAGTTTGATAACCCGGGCCGACCGGGATGTGCGCGTCCGGCACGATACCGCCGGTGGATACGTCGATGAGGTCGACGCCGCGGGCGGCCAGTACAGC
The DNA here is from genome assembly GCF_002259485.1 of Rhodococcus sp. 14-1411-2a. GTDB lineage: Bacteria > Actinomycetota > Actinomycetes > Mycobacteriales > Mycobacteriaceae > Rhodococcoides. The sequence continues at coordinate 271,796 of NZ_NPGA01000014.1, read as the reverse complement.
TGCGAGCTGAACGGTGTCCTCCGACGTCCAGCCGGGTCGGGGGTCGTCTGTGTCCCCGCTGAGCCAGTCGGTTGCCGAGACGCGGAAGAACAGCGGACGGTCCTCTGGCCACTGCGTCCGGACTGCGTCTACGACCTCTGTCGCGAACCGCATCCGATTCGCGCGCGAGCCCCCGTACTCGTCCGTGCGTTGGTTGCTGACCGGGGACAGAAACTGGTGGATCAGGTATCCGTGTGCCCCGTGCAGTTCGAGAACGTCGAATCCCGCGTCCCTCGCATGCATCGCACTGGTCGCGAAAGCATCGATCACCTGGGTTATTCGGGCGGTCGTCAGCTCGGCGGGCGCGGGCATGCCGCCGAACGCGACAGAGCTCGGCGCGACCGTCTGCCATTGCTGCTCGATGTGCGAGCCACTGGACCACGGGCGTCCGGTCGATCCCTTACGTCCGGCGTGGACCAGTTGGATACCCGCCGCCGTTCCTTGGCTGTGCAGAAAGTCGATGACACGACGATGCGAATCGGCCTGTACGCCGTTCCACAACCCGAGATCGTATTCGCTGCTCCGACCGTCCTCGGTGACCGAGGTCGCCTCGACCATCGCAAGTCCCACTCCCCCGACGGCACGTGCTGCAAAGTGCTGAAAATGCCAATCTGTAGCGGCGCCCGTTGCCGGCCCGGTCGGTTCGGCAGCGAACTGCATCATCGGTGACATCCAGACGCGGTTCTCGATCGTCAACCCGCGCAGAGTAATCGGCTCGAACAGGGCGCTCACGAGTGAACCGCCGACGAAAGATCGACTCCCAGGAAGCCACGTCCATTTTCTGCAATTACCGCGCGGTCGAGATCAGATCGGTCGATGAACCCGGCGACATCGAACTCGGCCATATCGAACGGATAGTCGGTGCCGCAGACGATCCGACCTGCACCCGCGTGTGCGCGCAGCAGATCCAGGGCCGCGTCATCGTGGGTCACTGTGTCGAAATACGGCGTTCTGAACAGTTCTCGCGGACTGGCGGTACTGCCTGCTCGTACGTCGGGGCGTGCCTCCCATGCGTGTTGCCAGCGGCCCAGGAGGTCCGGAGCGCAGCCGCCTCCGTGTACGAAGCACAGGCGTAGGTCCGATATTTCCTCCAGTACGCCGCCGAGGATGCTCGATGCGACGGCTGTCGCGGTCTCCACCGGGTTTCCGATGAGGTTCGCCAGGTAGTGTTTCGCCCATTCCGGCCGCGGGAGCTGCATCGGGTGCACCAGTACCGCCATCCGGTTCGCCGCTGCCGACCGCAGTACCGACCTGAGTACACCGGTGTCGAGAGACGTTCCGCGTAGTACGGGCGGGATAGCGATGCCCACGAGGATGTTTTCGGATGCGAGAGCTCGGATTTGGCGCTCGGCTGCGCCGGCGTCGTCGAGTCGAATGGATCCGAGCCCGGCAATGCGCCCGGCCGAATCCGAAACGACCTCGGCGAGAGCACTGTTGTAGGCGTCGGTGTAGTCGCCCGCGGGTGCCTCGGCATCGACTGCGAAGGCGAAGGGCGGCGAGGACAACGCCCGAACAGCAATTCCCGATGCGTCCATGTCCGCCACGATCGCGTCGACGTCGCTCATCGCCTCCGTCCGAATGGACAACGGGGTTTCACCGAGGAACAGTTCACCGTCACGGTCGTGCATGGCACCGAACGGCGAGTTCGGTGGGAGGCCGAACAGGTCGGTGGGCAACCAGTGAGCGTGAACATCGACCAGACCGGCGGTCATGACGATGCCGCCAGCGGCGCGTTCTCGGAATCGAGGTGCTCGACTGTGGTGAAGATCAGTTCTCCGTCGCCCACATTTTCGATGTCGTGAAGAAGGTATTCGCCTGCAGCGAAGTGGAAATGGCGAGTTTCGCCGGCCGAGTAGGTCACGTCCCGCGTGGTGCCGTCGAAGGTGTGTTGGCGACTGGTTCCGGCGTTCACAGCAGTCCAGAAGTAGTCCAGCACGTGCCGATGGGCATGCCACCGCTCACCGGGTGCCAGGCGGATTTCCCACACACGTACTCGATCGTTTTCGCTGAGCAGTCGCGATCCCACTTCACCGTCGTATGCGTGGGTGTCGAATTCTGCGCGAAGGTCGTCGGTCCACCCCTCGAAGTTTTCGCCGATCAGGGTTCCAGCCAGTGGGAGGTCGCTCAGAAAGTTGTTGGTAGTCACAGTGTTTCCTTTCGGGTGGTTGTTATCGGCCGGGTCCGTACAGGCCGAATCGCAGGTTCTTGTCCCCTGGTGTCCAGGTGTTGGTGAACTGCGACCGCTCACCCATCGCTTTGACTCGTGTCAGGAGGTTGCTGCTCAATTCGAGCTGGCCCGGTTCCCATTTCTCCAGCGCTTCGGCGACGTTGCCTGCAGCCGCGGTCAAGGCGTCACTCAGCGCCCAGGCGTCGGCAGCTGCCTTTGCCGTTCCCGCGGCCGCGTGTGGCCTCGCGCCACACGCGGCGTCTCCGATCAGTGCGACGCGGCCGCTGGCCATCTTCGATGCCCTCGAGTCCCATACGACCTGAATGAACGGCGCTTCGGTCGATGTGACGACCTCGGCTGCAGCGGGTGCGAGCATTTGTCTTGCGGCATCGCGCATCTCGTCGACGTAACGGTCCTGTACCTGGTGGGGGTGTACGGATACCTTGCCGAGAAAGCCTCTTTTGTCGGTCAGCATCTCGTCGAGGTCAGGGCCCTCGGCGACGTTGCGGTACCAGACGTAGTTCATCAACCTGTCCCCGATGGCAGTGCCGCGTCCGCTCGGAATCGGATACATCGTGATCTGCGAATTCGGGACGATGTTGTAGGTGATCGAATTGTGGAGCAGCTCTGCGGTTTCGGGTGACAGCGCGGCCTCGTCGACGGTGCCGCGCCAGCCGATGTAACCCGAATAGCTCAGTTCGACGGTCGGATCGATGCGGGCCCGATTGGCTGAGGTGACACCGTCTGCGATGACGACGAGGTCGGCCGTCTCGCGTCTACCGCTCACGAATCGAACGGTGACGGATTCGTCGTCTTGGTCGAACCCGCAGGCGAATTCGCCGAGATGGTAGTGCTCGCGTCCGAAGTCGGCAAGGAGAGCGCGGTAGAAGGTGCCCCACGATGTGTGCGACCACGACCGAGCATCACGATCGAGCATCTGGTTGCCTTCTCCGATGTACTGCACCCAGTCGGTGGTGGTGCTGACATCTTCCGGCCGTTGTGTGCTCCGTTCACGGAACCACCGCAGGGTGTCGGGCTGGAGTACGATTCCGCCGCCGCGTCCGTCCAGGTCGGACGGCGTCCTTTCGTAGACATCGACCTCGAAGCCGAGGTCCTTCAGTAGTAGTGCGGCCGTCAGGCCGCCGATCGATCCTCCGACGACGATTGCTCGCGATCCGACGTAGGCGCTCATGCCGGCGTTCCTTTCGATGATGTGGTGGCCGGCGTGGTGGAGTCGGCGTGGTCGTGGGGAAGTGGGTCGGTGGGCAGAGCTGCATCACGTGTCTCGGGGGCGAAGTAGAGCCCGACGAGGGCGATGACACCGGTGGAGGCGAGGACAGCGGTCGCGATGCCCAGGTCGCCACCGAACCACGATGTCGCGATGACGCCTGCGACGAGTGGGCCTGCTGCGGTGATGTAGCGGCCGATACTGTTGGCGAGGGCGATACCACTGGCTCGCATGCTCGGTGAGAACATTTCGGGCCCGTAGACGAAGTTGCCGGACAGTGCACCGAAGAGTCCGAATCCGACGATGGGGATGACGATCAGATAGGTCGTGTACGAGTGCTCGAACGGGAAGAGGTAAGCGATGCTCAGACCCGAGACCACAAAGCTGACGAGGAATGCCTTGCGGCGTCCAATGGCGTCGGCGAGAAATCCCCATGTGGCGTAACCGAGGATGCCGCCTGCGTTGAACAGCATCGAGGAGATCGCAACGCGGTGATTGGCGATCTCGGTCGACAACGACTCGGCAGAGGACATGTTGCGGATGATCTGCGGGTACCAGGTCGATACGCTCCAGAAAGCCAGCAGCGATCCTGTAGCCAAGGCGGTGCAGATCAGCGTTGCGCGAAGGTTCGGCGGCGACAGCAGTCGCCGTAACACGAACTGGTCCTCTGGGCGCTGAATTGCGTTCTTCTTGCGCGCTTTTCGGGTCGCAATGACGTTCTTGATCTCCTCGGGTTCCGGCACGTAGCGCCGCAGGAACCACACGAGGAAAGCCGGAACGACAGCGAGAACGAGCATGAAGCGCCAGCCTTGACTGCTGAGCATGCTGTAAGCCAGGGCTGCAATGAAGAACCCGCCTGCGTAGCCCGACATCATCACCCCGCACGCTCGCGCACGGTACTTGTTCTTCCATACCTCGGCGACCAGGGCGGCACCCACGGGTGCTTCGACGCCGGATCCGAGACCGGCGATGAAACGCAGAATCCCCAGCTGCCACCAGGTTTCGGCGAAGGCGGCCAGGGCAGTGAACAGGGCGTAGGTGAGTATGCCGATCGAGAGCACGCGAACTCGGCCGAAGTAGTCGGCGAGAACTCCGAACAGGATGCCTCCGGTGGCCCATCCCGCGAGAAACAGAGCTACGGTCATGCCGCCGTACAGACCGATTTGTGCGGAGTCCACGGTGATGCCGGAGTTCGGGAGCAAATCGGTCATGGCGGGGCCGAGGACAAGTGCGTAGAGGCTCCCGGCGAAGCCGTCCAATGCCCAACCCATGGTCGTTCCGAACAGGACCAGCCATTGCACTCTGGTTATTTCTTGGCGCCAGCCAGGTCCGGCCGGCCTGTCGAGATTCGATGTCATGTCGGTGTCCAATCGTGAGGTGACGGTTGCGTTCGTCGTCAGTTCAGGCGGCCGGGGGTGTCGGATCCGTACCAGTCGACGGCGTCGTCGGCTATGCGCACCACGATGGTCTTGACCCAGGTGAAATCGTCGAAAGACTCTGTGCCCGCATCTTTTCCAGTGCCGGATTCCTTGACTCCGCCCCAGGGCAGTGACGGTTCGAGACGGTGGTGGTCGTTGACCCAGACCATGCCGGACTCGATTGCGTCGGCAACGCGGTGTGCGCGAGCAACGTCGCGGGTCCACACCCCTGCTCCGAGTCCGAAACGGTTGTCATTGGCCATCTCGATCGCCTCGTCTTCGGTGTCGAAGGGTACGACGACTGCAACCGGGCCGAATATCTCTTCCTGTGCAACCCGCATGGAGTTGGTGGCGTCGGCGAGGACGGTCGGACGAACGTAGAACCCGTCGTTCAAGTTTCCCGGAAGTTCCGGAATCCCTCCGCCGGCCACCACTCGTGCGCCTTCGCCGCGGCCGATCTCGATGTAGTCGAGCACCTTCTGGCGTTGGCGGTCGCTGATCATCGGACCCATCTGAGTGGAGACCTCGGCCGGGTCACCGAGGCGGATGCTGTCGGCTCGCGCGACGAGGGCGGAGACGAACTGCTCGTACCGGCCGCGCTGAACCAGGAAGCGAGCTCCCGCCACGCACGATTGGCCTGAGGCGACGAACGCTGCGAAGGCTGCGCCTTCGGCGGCGGCGACAGGGTCGAAGTCGTCGAAGACGATGACGGGGGTCTTTCCGCCGAGTTCGGCGGTGATCCGGGCGAATCGTGCCGCGGTTGCTCCTGCGGCGGAGCGGCCGGCCTCGGTTCCGCCGGTGAGGGTTATCTTGGCGATGTCTTCGTGTTCGGTCAGACGCACGCCGGCCTCTTTGCCGCCGGTGACCACGTTGACGACGCCCTGGGGAATGCCGGCGTCGGTGACGATGCGTGCGATGGCCAGAGTCGTCAACGGTGTGAGCTCGGACGGCTTGATGACGACGGTGTTTCCTGTTGCCAACGCGGCAGATAGGCTTCTGGCAAGAATCAGGGCCGGGTGGTTGAACGGAGTGATGATGCCGCACACCCCCAGTGGCGCGCGTCTCTGGTAGGTCAAGTACGGGCCGTCGCTCGGGAGCACTGCCTCACGTTGCGCAGCGAGGAGACCGGCGTTGTATCGAAACCATTCCGGTACTCGAGACAATTGCGCGCGTGTCTCGCTGATCGGCCGGCCGTTGTTCTGGGTTTCGAGCGTATAGAGAGTGTCGCTGGCCTCTTCGAGTGCATCGGCCGCCCGCAACAGCACCTTGGCGCGGTCCGTGCGGCTCATCCGGCGCCACGGTCCGGACTCGAAGGCGGCGCGGGCGACGCCGACGGCCTTGTCGACGTCGACGGCGTTACCGTCGGGAACGGTGGCTATCGGCGATCCCGTGGCGGGGTTGACGATCGTCAGCTCTCGGCCACTGTCGGCCTGCACGTCTTTTCCATCGATGTACATCGAATATGCGGTCATGGGATCTCGTTTCGTCTGCTCTGTCGATGATCGACTCCTATTCTGCGATCCGGGTCACAGCACAGCCATGTCTGTGTCAACATAAAATGAACACCAGCATGTGCCGCTCTACATACCGGATCGGATCCCCTGATGCCCCACACCGCGGCCACGACCCACCCACCCACGAGTCGGGTCCTCCCAGAGGTGCATCGATGGCTCGACAGCGTGCGGACCATCAGTAAGACCGTGGCAACCGGCCGTCCCCTTCCCGAGGTGCTGGACTTGATCGCGCGAACTGCAGCGTCGCTGATGGGGTACGAGTTCTGCGGGGTTCTTCTCCCCGACCACGCACGGCGAACGTTGACGATCGAAGGATCCAGTGGACTGTCGGCGGACTACATCGCGCAGGTCAATGCCGACCGACCCGTGCGCCTCGACCAGCCGCCAACCGTCGAAGCGCCGTCGAGCACTGCATTTCGTACCGGAATCCCGACGGCGATTGCCGACATCGACGCCGAGCCTCAGTTCGCGCCGTGGGGCGGAGTCGCGAAGGAGCAGGGCTACCGCTCGATGATCTCGGTGCCGCTGATGGAGTCACCTGATATTTCGATCGGAACGCTCAACTGCTACCGCAGATCCACCCACAACTTCGCCGAACAAGAGATCGCACTGCTCACAGTCCTTGCCGACCACGCAGCAATCGCACTGACCACCTCGCGGCTGCGATCGGAAGAGGCGACGCGAATGAGCGAGCTCGTGATTCTCAACGAAGAGCTTCACCAGCAACGCGATCTTCTGCAGAAGTCCGAGGACATTCACCGCAAGCTCACTGAGATCGCGCTGCGCGGCGGCGGCGTTGCGGGCATAGCGACGGCCCTGTCGATCCTCATCTCGCGGGCAATCCTCATAGAAGACACTCATGGGGGAGTTCTAGGGCAGTCGAGCCGAACCGCCGTTTTTCCAGACGACAGGACGAGCGCACCGGCCGGCACAGACGCGAGCAGCAGTGAATTTCGTTGTCACCCGGTACTTCTCGCAGGGTCCGAGGTGGCACGAATGTGGATTGCGCCAGGACTTTCGGCACTGTCGTCGATCGAAGAACGCGCCGTCGAACACGCAGCGCTGGTGACCTCGCTCGAAGTCCTGCGTAGCCGCACCGCAGACGAAGTGCAGTGGCGACTGCACGGTGACCTGGTGAGCGACCTGCTCGGCGGCGAACCGGGTGCCGTGAATACCGTCATCGAACGCGCCGGCCGCCTCGGGCACGACCTGACCCTGCCCCATTCCCTGGTCGTCCTGGCACTGAGTGGAGTTCAGCCCGGACATGTCGATGCTTCGTTGCAGCAGGCCATCAGGCGAATCCACCTGTGGGCGGAGAACGCCGCCCCGCGGCCGCTGTCTGCCATCCACCACGACCGCATCGTCGTGCTGGTACCGCACGTGGGGCAGTCTCCAACCGCTCTGTACGACGCCGCCGAGAAGATTCGCGGTCTTTCCGCTTCCCGCAGCCCGCACGCTGTAGCCACAGCGATCACAGTCGGCCCGTGCACAGACCTCAACGGATACATCCGCCTCCACCGCTCCGCCGTCGGCGCTCTGGGCATGCTGGCACTCACAGGTCGAATCGATACCACCGTCTCGCTCGACGAACTCGGTTTGGTCGGACTGCTGTTGCAGCTCGACGACACTTCGCAACTGCTTTCTTTTGCAGATCGGATCCTCGGGCCTGTTCGATCCCACGACACAGCACGGGGCACCGACCTTCTGAAGACACTGCGGACCTACTTTGCGTGTGGACTCGCCAACCGCGACACCGCACGCTCGCTGCATGTCCACGTCAATACGGTCGGACAGCGACTTCGACGGATTCAGATGCTGACCGGGATGGACCTGGCCCGGCCGGACCATGCGATGGAGATCGCGGTGGCATTGACCGTCGGTGATGTCGGCGAGGCATCGCGGCCCGCGTGATCACCACTACCGAGATCTGTCGGTAGATGCGATCGTTGTCACCATGGACGAGCGACACCTCGAATTCTTCGTTGCGGTGACGGAGGAGCTCAACTTCACCCGCGCCGCGGCGGCACTGTCGGTCGTCCAGTCGACCGTCTCCGCGACCATTCGCGCCTTGGAGAAGGACCTGAACACCCAATTGGTCGACCGAGTCGGCAAGCAGATCCAGTTGACCGAGGCCGGGCGTGCGTTCCTTCCTGAAGCAAAAGCAGCTCTGGCAGTTCTCGACCGAGCCCGGTCCGTCGTCGCAGACACCGACAAGGGACTGCGAGGCACCATGCGAGTGGGCACTCTCAGCGGCATGACCGCTCTCGACACACCCGCACTCGCACGGGAGTTTTCGCAGCTGTATCCGAACGTAAAGTTCTATCTCGAAACCTCACCCAGCGGATCATCCGGTCTTCTGAACAAAGTACGAGACGCCACCCTCGACGTCGCCTTCGTCAGCATCGTCCGACCGTCCGATGCGGCGGGCATCGAGTCTCGGCCGCTGCGCACGCTGCCGCTACGTGCGCTACTTCCTCCCGACCATCCGATGCGTGACCGCACATCACTTCGCCTGGCCCACATAGCATCCGACCCGTTCGTGGACATGCCCCTCGGCTTCGGTCTTCGAACCCTCGTCGACGACGAGTTCCGTCGAGTCGGACAGGTCCGTAGCATCGCGGTGCAAGCTGCAGACCTGACGACCATCCCCGATTTCGTCGCAGCGGGACTGGGTACGGCGATCGTGCCGGACCTGACTCGATCTGCTGAACTGCGCTTGCCCTCGGTCGCGCTCAGTGGCTCCGATCTACTCTGGACGCTCTCTGCCGCATGGCGGGCCGGCACCCCTCCGTCCCGCGCCGTTGAGGCAGTCCTCGCACTCGCCCATCAATTCCTGTCCGAGAACTGGGTCTACTGAGACGTTCCACCGCAGTGGGATTCAGCACCGGTACGCACTCGATTGTCGACACGCCTCGACGAACCAACGATGTTTCGGCGCACATACACCGCACTCCAATTGTGTAGCAGCGGCACATTGTTACGAAATCTCCCATGCCCCATGGTTATCGGAAGCGGTGACACCAGTCACAGCAGTCAACCAGCAAGGAGGTGCCCGTGCGCACACGCACCAGGGCAACAGGACATGCCGTCACGGCTGTCGCACTCGCCACGGTCGCGGCCACAATCCTCGCCACTGGCTGCTCGGCGGGCCTGGGCGGGCCACCATCGTCGCGATCCGCCGTGGACGGCGAAATCCGGTTCACCTTCGCACCGGATCCTATCTGGGACTTCATGAACGAAACCGGCGTCGTCGACGAATGGCAGGACGAGACCGGCTTCACCATCGACACGAGCGCCACGTGGGATGAGTTCGGCCTGTTCGCAGGTGGACACGCCGACATCATCTCGACCGCATCGTTCGAGGTGCCGTACCTCGAGGAGCAGACTCAACGCGAGACGCTCATCATCGGCCGCTACAACGCCGAACGCAGCCGCGTCCTGGTCCGCAACGGCGATCCTGCTCAATCGATGAAAGACCTGCAGGGCAAACGTATCGGTGTATTCACCACGGTTTCCGGCACGCTGGTCTGGAGCGCCCTGATCAAGCAGATGCACGACTTGAACCTGGTAGATGCCGCCGACGGCGACAGCGACTTCGAGATTGTCGTGGCGGACATCCAGAACTTGTCGAATCTATTGGCGCGCGGCGAGATCGACGCGTGCATTTGCTATCCCGATCTGTCGGCTCGCGAACTGCGGGATGGTTCGGTTCGACCGCTCTACGAAGGTAAGTCCTCGGCCGATCTGTTCGCGGAACTCGATGCACCCGGACACGACGGACCGATGGGAAACGTCTTCGTCGCCCGCGCTGATTGGGTGAAGGACAATCCCGAGGAAGTGTCGGCCTTTCTCGACCTCTGGGACCGCGGCTTGTCCGAATGGCGGACCCACCGGGACGAGATCATCGAGCGTTACCCCCAGCACTTCGCGGTCTCGACATCGGAGGACATTGACTTCATGAAACAGTATGTGCAAGAACATGACTGGGTGGTCGATGAAGTTCGATTCGACAAGCAGTGGGCACAGGACGAGAGTTCCATCTTCGACCTGATGCGCACCACCGACATCATCGGCGACGACATCGCCGAGCCGAAGTTCCTGCCGAGCAAAGGAGTACAGCAGTGACCCAGACCATCGCGCCACCGGATCGTGAGCCGCCACCGGGCGCGCCGGCTTCGGAATCCAGATGGGGTCGCCGGCCGCGTAGTCGAGTCAGTGGTCCCCGTCGGTGGATGGTCTCCGGTGTCACGTTGATCGTCGCCGTAGGTGCCTGGTCGGCGATTGCCGCGTGGGTGAACGACCCGATCCTTCCCAGACCCGGCGCTGTTGCCGTGCAAATAGTCGAGATCGTCGTCTCCGGCGAAGCATTCAGCAACTTCACCTCCAGCATCGTCAAGATCGCCACCGGGTTCCTGATTGCGATGGTGGGCGGACTGCTCGTCGGATTCGCCATGGGGCGTAGCAAATTCATGGCGTCCTACTTCTCGTTACCTCTCTTCGTGCTGGGGAACATGCCCGGTCTGACGTACGCAGTGTTCGGTCTGTTGATCTTCGGTGTCGGTGCCCGCGGCCCCGTCGTCGTGTCCGCTCTGGTTGCGTTGCCGTTCATTGCAATGAACGTCGCAGAGGGAGTGCGATCGGTCGACGGCAACCTGCTCGCGATGTGTCGGGCATTCGGACGCAACCGACGAGACGTGCTGCGCCACCTCTACCTGCCGGCACTGGCAACCTTCGTATTCGCCGGCGTGCGATACGGATTCGCGATGGCCTGGAAAGTAGAGGCGCTGACCGAGGTGTTCGGTGCCAGTGACGGCGTCGGATTCATGATCCGCAAGGCCTACCAAGAGTTCCATATCGCGGACATGCTTGCTTGGACAGCACTTTTCGTGTTTGCCATGATCGCCATAGAACGTGGACTCGCGTACTCGGAAAACCGATTCTTCGCATGGCGGAAGGACCTCGCATGAGTACCACCACCGCGTCGACGATTCCATCGTGGCAACGTCACCTTCGAGCCCAAGGGTCCTCCGCCGTCGCCACGATCGCCGCGGTGCTCAGCATCCTCGCCGTGTGGCAGGTCGCTGTCGTCGTCGGAAACCGCGTCCCTTCCCCGACTCAAAGCATCGACCGACTGGTCTCGGAGGCCGCGATCGGCGAGCTGTGGCACAACCTGGCGATCAGCATGAATCGCTTTCTTCTCGGACTTGTGCTGGCCTTGGTGGTGGGCACCGCGATTGGCGTTCTCATGGGCCAGTCGAAGCTGGCAGACCTGGCCCTGTCCGATCTCAACGCGGCCGCCCTCGCCATCCCCGCGGTGATCTGGGCGCTGCTGACCACGATGTGGTTCGGCTTCGGCTGGTTGACCTCGGTGGTCACTGTGTTTCTGTCCGGGGTGCCGTTCGTGGTCGTCAACATCGCCAAGGCAACGCGGGCCGTGCCGGCGGATCTGGTGCTGATGTCCCGCGCCTTCGGTGTCCCTCGGGCCAAGGTGCTTCGGCACATCGTTGCACCTGCGGTCGCAGGTTCGACAGTGGCAGCCGTCCGGTTCGCCATCATGAGCGCATGGAACGGGCTACTCCTCGCCGAGTGGTTCGGCGCGACCTCGGGTGTCGGGTGGCGGTCCCGGTACTGGTACGACGCCAACCAACTCGATGGATTCTTCGCCTGGGTCCTGGTGTTCATCCTGCTGCTGGTCTTCGCCGACCTTCTGATCCTCGGTCCGATCGAACGATATGTCTCCCGATGGCGCACAGCCCAACAACCCCTACGAACACGAAAGAAGTGAAATTTCATGGCTTCCATCGAGATCAGAGAGCTGGTCAAGGAATTCCACGACCGACAGGGCAACCGAACGCGAGTCATCGACGGGATCGACCTGACGATCTCCGGTGAAACGTTCGTTTCGGTGGTCGGACCGTCCGGAAGCGGAAAGACGACCTTGCTCAACATCGTCTCGGGAATCGAGACGCATACCTCCGGTTCGGTCGACCTGCGATCCAACGGCCGGGAGGCCAAAGTCGGATACGTCTTTCAGGATCCTCGACTGCTGCCTTGGCGGACGGTATCGGCCAACCTGGGCTTCGTCCAACATGAACGGACCGGGTGGGAAGAACGCGCACGGCACTACCTCGACTTGGTCGGGCTGAGCCACTGCGCCGACCGCTACCCCTCTCAGCTGTCGGGCGGACAACAGCAACGTATCGGCATCGCACGCGCCTTCGCCGTCGAACCGGACGTCCTGCTCATGGACGAGCCGTTCTCCCACCTCGACGCCATGACGTCGCGCACGCTACGTGAGCATCTCGAGCGGATCTGGTTGGAGTCGCGCCGCACAGTCATGTTCGTCACTCACGATGTGACCGAAGCGGTCCAGCTGTCGGATCGAATCGTCGTTCTCGCACCCGGCGGCCGGATTCACGAAATCATCGACGTCGATCTGCCCCGCCCCCGGAAAGCGTCCGATCCCGCGGTAGCGGTCTTGCAAGCCGAGGTTCTGGCGCGCTTCGAGGCACTCGAAGCCGGCCAGGTCGACGTGGCATAACCGGGAGGGCAACGCGGACACGTCACCGGTGATCCGACCACCGCCGTGTTGCCTCGTCGCCTCGGAGTCGACCGTGCGTGAGCGCACACTCCGACATGACGGCGCTGCGAACGGTCAGGATTACCGCAACCCTTCGATAGTGACTCGAGTCACACCAACTCGTAGTATAGGAGGACGCAGTCCGGACGAAAGAGGTAGCGACATGTGGGATGTCTTTGCGCGGGCGATGAGGTTCGGGCCTTACGCGAAATTGCTCGATGGCCCGGAAACCCAACGCGCCCCCCTCTGTGCTATCTCCGGATGGGCTGTGGCGCACGGGGCGAGGATCGAGTGCATGCAGACCGCCAGTTCATCGGGCTGAAACTCCTCTCGCGGCGCGGCAGTCCCTCAGGGACAGGAGCACCGGGGTCGGAGAACGAGAGATTTCGACGGACGCCACCACCGGGAGTCGAGCTCAGCTCATCGTTCGGTCCCCACAGAAATCTGAAACTACGATGCACCCATGCCCGCCGGACGCTTCGCTCCCAGTCCCTCGGGCGATCTCCATCTCGGCAATCTACGAACCGCACTTCTGGCCTGGCTCTTCGCCCGCTCCACTGAACGGCGCTTCCTCATGCGCGTCGAAGACCTCGATCGAGTGAAAGCCGGCTCGGAGCAACGTCAACTCGATGACCTCGCCGCCATCGGACTCGATTGGGACGGGCCCATCATGCGGCAATCAGAGCGTCGTGAGATCTACGACGCCACGATTCGCGCGCTCACCGCAGCCGGGATGACATACGAATGCTTCTGCACGCGTCGGGAAATCCAACAGGCCGCATCCGCGCCCCACGCGCCCGACGGGGCCTATCCCGGAACCTGCCGCAACCTGACTGCAGACCAGAGAGCAGAGAAGCACCGCCCACCGGCCATTCGATTACGTTCGCAGGTAACCGAATTCACCGTCGTCGACCAGCTGCACGGTCTGTTCCGAGGCCAGGTGGACGACTTCGTCCTTCGTCGATCCGACGGTGTGCCCGCCTACAACCTCGCCGTCGTCGTCGACGATGGCGCACAAGGCGTCGACCAGATCGTCCGCGGCGACGACCTCCTCACCTCCGCGCCGCGGCAGGGATATCTGGCTCAACTCCTCGGCCTCACCCCCGCGACGTACGTCCACGTGCCCCTCGCACTCAATGTCGAAGGCAAGCGTCTGGCCAAGCGAGACGGCGCGGTGGCCCTGCGCGAGCGGCCCGATGCGTGGTCGCTCATCAACGCCTCCCTCGGCATGCCGAATGCGAAGAACGCCGAGCAACTGCTCGAACAATGGAAGCCAACGCTGGTACCACGCGAACCGTGGGTGTTCGACCCCGCGAATCTCTGACCGTTGTACCGATCGAGATCACGTTGCAACGCGACAGCGCCCAACTCGGGAGGAATCGGACGTACAGTGGCCGCGACAACTCTTCCCGAGGGAGAAGGACACGATGACCTCAGGCGGTTACGACCCCGACAAGGATCCACAGAACCCCGGCGGCTATCCCCCGCCGCAGGGCGGCTACCCGCCACCTTCCCAGGGCAACTACCCACCACCGCCCCAGGGCAACTACCCACCACCTCAGCAGGGCGGCTACCCACCACCCGGCAACTACCCACCGCCCCCGCAGGGCAACTACCCCCCGCCTCCGGCCTTCGGTGAGTCACCGATGCCGACGCAGCTGTCCGTGGGAACGGCCATCGGCTACGGCTTCAACAAGTTCAAGGAAAACGCCCTCGTCTGGATCGGCATCGTCCTGATCGCCGCGATCATCCAGGGCGTTCTGAACTACGTGTTGAGCTCCGACAACTTCGTCCTCAGCTTGATCTTCAGTGTCATCGTCGGAGTCGCCACGCTCCTCATTCAGGCGGCACTCGTCCGCGGTGCTCTGCACGAGGTGGACGGGATGAAGCCCGCATTCGGGTCGTTCTTCCAGTTCAACAACGTCTTCGCCATCGTCATCGCCGGCGTCCTCGTCGGCATCGCAACCGGCATCGGCTACATCCTGCTGGTCATCCCGGGACTCGTCGTCACGTTCTTCACGTGGTGGACCTTCCAGTTCGTCATCGACCGCGGCGACGAGCCGATCCCCGCCATCAAGGCCAGCGCCAAGGCGATCGCGTCGAACGGTGGCACGATCTTCGTGCTCGCACTCGCCCTGTTCGGCCTCAACGTCCTCGGCGCGATCCTGCTCGTGGTCGGCCTGCTGGTGACCATTCCGATCACGATCATCGCCGGAACCTACGCCTACCGCGTCACGGTGCGCGGACGCGTCGCCTGACCTGAGATCCGCCTCGATGGGCGCGCATCCCTCACCCGGGATTCGCGCCCATCGTCGTCTCGGTGCTTGGATCGAGCAGTGACTACTACCGAACACACCGCCGCCAACGGCGGCACCGAGTCTGGGCAGGCCACGTTCGCTCACATCAGCCGGGGCTACTACCCCACCATCGTCGCGCTCTTCGTCGCGACGCTGCTGATCTCGAACGTGGCCGCCAGCAAAGGTGTCGCCTTCTTCGCCTCGTCCGACGTCATGCTCGGACCACTGCAGATCCTGCCGATCAACACCGACGGCGCATTCTTCCTGTTCCCCCTCGCCTACATCCTCGGCGACGTCCTCAGCGAGGTCTACGGCTTCAAAGCCGCACGCCGCGCGATCTACCTCGGCTTCGGCTCCCTGATCCTCACCTCGGTGTGCTTCTGGATCGCCATCGAACTCCCCGCCGCCTCGTTCTACGAGAACCAAGAGGCACTCGAAACCGTCGTCGGTGTCGTCCCCCGACTCGTCCTCGCCGGTCTCGCCGGCTTTGCCGTCGGCCAGCTGCTCAACTCCTACGTCCTGGTCAAGATCAAGGAACGCACCAAGGAAAAGCACCTGTGGGCGCGCCTGATCGGCTCGACCGTCGTCGGCGAATTCTTCGACACGCTGATCTTCTGCGCCATCGCCGCCGGAGTCATCGGCATCAGCACGTGGACCGACTTCATCAACTACGTCGTCGTCGGATTCCTGTGGAAGACACTCGTCGAGGTCCTCGTCCTCCCCATCACGTACCGCGTCATCTCGTACATCAAGAAGCGCGAACCGTCGTACCAGAGCAGTTAGCTCGCAACCCATTCTCGACTGACCTCGAGGTAGCGCCCTCGCGCTGCCTCGAAGGTCGCGACGGCCCGGGTTCCCGGCCAGTCCTCCGGCGTCATGGACGGCGGGAGGCCCGGGTCGACGTAGGGAATGACGCGCCACTCGTCGAGCAGCGTCGCGAACGTGACGAACGCGTCGCGCGGATTCCGAGCCGGGGCGACGGTCTCGTAAGCGGCAAGAAATGCCCGATGCCGATCGGCGATGCCGGTCAGATCCCACCATTGCGCGGCGCTCTCACGCAGCGTGGTGGGCGATGCGATCTCGGAGGCGACGAACGTCGTCACGTAGGGCGAGAGATCCAACGCGTCGACGATGGCACCGGCCTCGTCCGCGAGGTACTCGGGTGCGATCCACAAACCGGGTGAGACTGTGCCGCATCCTATTCCGGTGAGTCGACGCCTGAGCTGGTGGCGCGCGGCGCGTTGGGTCTCGGGGATGGTGAACGAGATGAGCCGAAACGGATCACCGTCGGCCATTCGCCGGAACCCGAAGATCCGACCATCGCCGCGCGCGAACATGGCGTCGGCCTGTTCGGTGATGCGATAGCCGGTGCGGCCCTCACGATTGCTCGATTCGACGACGCCCTTCTTCTTCAACCTGGTCACAGCGATGCGCGTGCTCTCCGGTGGCACCCCGAGCGCGTCCATCCAGACGACGAAATCGGCGATGGCGAACCAACCTCCGAGGGGGCGAACGTAGGCCCCGAGCACGGTACGCACCAACGAGGTGGCGCTTCCCGGACGAGAGTCGAAGTCGTCGAGGATCGCCCCGGCAGTGCTAGGCGCGGAGTTCGTCACGGATCGCCACGATTCCCAGATACACCTCTCGGTAGGAAGTACTGAGAGGGCTCAATCCCAGGCGAATACCCTGCGGCGCGCGGTAATCCGGGATGACGCCCTGCTCCCACAGGCGAGCGGTGATCGCCTTGAACTCGGGATGGTCGATGGTGACGTGACCGCCGCGTCGATTCGAGTCCTCGGGTGAGGCGATCTCCACGCCGAGCGGAACCAGCATCTCGCGGACGAGTTCGAGGGCGTATTCGGTGAGTGCGACGGACTTCGCGCGTATCGCGTCCATCCCCACCTCGGCGATCATCTCGATGGTGTCCTGCATCGCGATCATCCCGAACACCGACGGGGTGCCACTGATGACGCGTCGAATACCCTGTGCCGGAACGTAACCCTGCGCCATCTCGAACGGATCGGCGCGACCCATCCAGCCCCAGATCGGCTGGACGAAATCGCCTTGAAGATCACTGCGCACGTACGCGAAAGCCGGCGATCCGGGTCCTCCGTTGAGGTACTTGTACGTGCACCCGACGGCCAGATCCACTCCCCAGGAATCGAGTTCGAGCGGTACCGATCCGACGGAGTGGCACACATCCAGCAGCATCAAAGCTCCGGCAGCATGCGTGATGCGCGTCGCCTCTGCCACGTCGACGAGGAAGCCGGACCGGTAGGCGACGTGAGTGATCACCACCAAAGCGGTGTTCGCCCCCACCACCTCTGCAAGTTGTTCCGGTTCGATACCACCGCGGCGGTCAGTCTCGATCCACTGCAGGGTCATATTCAGCTCTGCTGCAATGCCTTCGAGCAGATAGCGATCGGTCGGAAAGTTGTCCCGGTCGATGACGATCTCGGTGCGGCCCGGCCGCATGGCGATCGCCGCCCGCGCCAGTTTGTACAGCAATACCGTCGTCGAATCGCCGATGGTGGTCTGACCGGACGCTGCCCCGAGGGTGGCGTCGGCCAGGGCGTCGCCGATGGTGACGGGGAGATCGAACCACTGCTCGTCCCAACCACGGATCAAACGTCCACCCCAGGCCTGCGTCATGAAGGTGTTGATCCGTTCGACGCTTGCCTTGGTGGGCCGGCCCAGCGAGTTGCCGTCGAGATATGCGCTGATCGACGGATCGTCACTGCCGAGGAATTTGTCTCGGTAGCTGCGGAGTGGATCCTTGTTGTCGAGTTCGAGTGCGCGTTCCGTCATCGTCCGATTTCCGTTCTCACAGCGAGCAATTCGGGAAAGAAGGTGAGTTCGAGTGCCTTCTGCAGAAATCCGACACCACTCGAGCCTCCGGTTCCGGTCTTCATTCCGATGGTTCGCAGCACTGTGCGCATGTGCCGGAAGCGCCAGAGCTGAAAGTTCTCCTCCAAGTCAACGAGCTCCTCGAATGCCTCGTACACCGCCCAATGTTCGGTGTGGTTCTCGTAGACGAACTTGATCAGCGGCATCAAGTCCTCGTTGAACGTGTATGCCGTAGTGACGTCACGGTCGAGGGCAGATGCCGGTACGTCGTACCCCTGCCGCGCCAGCGATTGCCAGAAGGCGTCGTACAGGCTCGGTTGGTGCAGCAGAGTCGAAAGCTGTTCGTGAGCAGCCGGATCGGACTCGAAGACCTTCAGCATGCCCGCGTTCTTGTTGCCGAGGACGAACTCCACGGCCCGGTACTGATACGACTGGAAGCCCGAGGAGTTGCCGAGGAAGTCGCGGAACTGCGAGTACTCCGTCGGGGTGAGCGTGGCCAGGACGGACCACTGCTCGGTCAGCGTCTTCTGAATGTGCTTGACCCGGGCAACACATTTCAGCGCGGTACCGATGTCGTCGGCATCGAGAGACGCTCGCGCGGCCAGGGTCTCGTGCAGCACCAGCTTGAGCCACAGTTCGGTGGTCTGGTGCTGAATGATGAACAGCAGTTCGTCGTGATGCTCGGGGGTGCTCACCGGCTTCTGGGCGCTGAGCAACGTGTCGAGGTCCAAGTAAGCGCCGTAACTCATACGGTCGCTGAAGTCGGTGACGACGGTCTTCTCTAGCGCGCGGGTATTGCCTTCGACGCTCATGGCTGGTCCTCGAGGTGATGGGCTGGTGAGGCCAGCGTATTACAGATTCGTGCCGCCCGCCAGATCGACGACATATCGCGGTTTCGCAAATGCCACCCGTCGCCTATCCTCGAAGTAATCGAGTCGAGTGAGGAATCGCAGTGCGTAGAGCGTCCGGACAGTTGGAGGAGTCGATCCTCGAGTTGCTCGGCGAGCACACGGAACTCTCGGTGGCCCAGGCCCGCGAGCATCTTGGCTCGGATCTCGCCCACACCACGGTCATGACCGCTCTGGTGCGCCTGCACGGCAAAGGCCTGGTCGATCGCGAGCGGCGCGGGCGGTCTTTCGTTTACACCCTCAACGCCCCGGTCGACGAGATCCCGGCTCTTCGGGCTGCGATGCGGATGCGCACCGAACTCGGTGCCAGAGCCGAACGCGCAGACGTACTGGCCAGCTTCGTGGCCGCACTCGACCCCGAGGACGAGGCGACGCTGCGCGAACTGCTCGCCAAGTCGGACGCAGCCGAGCAACACCCATGACCCTGCTCCTGGTCGTCGCCGTGCTGCCGTGGGTGCTGTCGCTGCTGCTGGGATTCGGAGCCGATCAGCTCGACCGTCGACTCAATCCGTCGACCGCCGTCGTCCTGTTGCCCATCCTGTCCATGGTGACCGCATTCTCCGTGGCAGCGTCCATGGCCGCACTCGCTGCGGTACTGCTGGCGTCAGGTGAGATTGCCTGGCTGTCGGTGGGAATCATCATCTGCGCGTGGATGTTCTGGCGCGTGGTCGAGGTCGCCCGCCATGTTCGACGCGTCGCCGTCGGTGCGTCGATCGCATCGGAATTCGGCGACGAAGCGCGGGCGACGGGCGGCATCGTCGTGGTCGACTCCGACGTTCCCGACGCCTTCGCCGTCCCCTCCGGCGGCGGTGCCGTCGTGATCACCACCGGCCTCGCGGAGGCTCTGTCGGACAACGAATTACGCGCCGTGGTCGAACACGAGCGTGCGCACCTACGGCATCGCCACAGCGTGTGGATCCAGATGTGTGAGATTGCAGCTCGACTGAATCCGATTCTCGGGCCGGTGCCGTCGAAGGTCCGGCACGCCGCCGAGCGTCAGGCCGACGAGAGCGCAGCGTCTCTCGGGCGTCGAGACACGTTGTCTGCCATCGCCAGAACCGCCCTGCTGCGGAAACAACTCGACCATGGAACCCGCACGCTCGCCAGTACCGGCGGCGACGTCGTTCGCCGCGTGCAGGCCCTCAGCGAACCACCACGGCACCGTCGTGATCGCGGGATTCTCGCGGCCGGTTTGGTGCTGATCCTCGCCTTCACCGTCATTTCCACGGCCCTGTTCGATGTCGTTCAAGATGTGGTGGCCCCCGAAACCGGAGAAGTCGCCACCTCGATCTTTCGCTGATCTCAGATACCGGCGACGCCCGCCAGTTGGCCGATCGCATAGGTGACGGCCATCGCGATTGCGCCACCGATCACGATACGAGTCACCGCCGGCCGACTCGGCGCACCGCCGAGGCGCGCACTGATGGTTCCGGTCAACGCCAGAGCCAGCAACACGACGACAAAGGTGACCGGAATACGTTGCGAAGCAGGCAGAAGCAGGATCGAGAGCAACGGCAAAAGCGCACCGCTGATGAACGACACCGCCGACGATGCGGCCGCTTGCCATGGATTGGTCAACGCGTCCGGGTCGATTCCCAACTCGACGTCCACGTGCGCGGCAAACGGATCGTGTTCGGTGAGTTCGCGCGCAACGGTCTGGGCAGTCTCTGCCGAGAGCCCCTTGGCCTCGTACAGTGCCGCGAGCTCAGCCAATTCTTCCTCGGGCTGCTCGTCCAGCTCTTTGCGTTCCTTGATCAACAGGGATCGCTCGGCGTCGCGCTGCGTGCTCACCGAAACGTACTCGCCGAGCGCCATCGACACAGCCCCCGCAACGAGCCCGGCAACACCTGCAGTGAGCAGCGACCCCCTGTCGGTGGTGGCCGCTGCTACACCGACCACCAGGCCGGCAGTGGAGACGATGCCGTCGTTCGCGCCCAACACGCCTGCCCGCAGCCAGTTCAGCCGACCGGACATATCTGCGTGCGGTTCGTGATCGTGCAGGCTCGGCTCGGGCTCACTCATCGACGGCCGTTACCGATACGTCATCCCATGCGGCGCGAGCGCCGGACTCACCGATTCTGTACACCTGGACGATTGTGGTCGCTCCGACCACCACTGCCAACACCACCACCGCGATCGACTGCCACCGCACGGGCGCGTTGCCGCGACGCTCACGCAGATGCAGGAACACGAGCGCCGCGGCGACGACGACAAGACCGACGGAGAAGAAGATCATCCAGTCGCCGATTTCGGCGTGCTGTTCGACCGCAGCAGTCTCGGGGACGCGCTTCTCGAGCCACTCGCCTGCCTCGGTCGTCAGCGGCGTCAACACCAACGTGAACACCGCCAGGGCTGCGATGAGCCACACGAGACGGCTGCGCACACCGGACCAGATGCCGGCCGCGATGGCGAGCAGGGCGGTCAGCGGTGCCAGCACCACAATGAAGTGAACGAGCAGAATGTGGGCCGGTAGGCCGTTGAAGGTGGACATGCGTTCTCCCGCTGGCTTGGAAAGTCGCGTGCACCTCACGCACAGCACATGCTACACGTTGTGTAGTAGTTGCAGGGATGGATAGAGTTCCGTCAGGGTTCGCCACGCCACGTCGGGATCGGCGACCATCGCATACACGATCTGCTCGAGACTCCGTCCCAGCGCGAGAGCGGTGTTCGCGTCGAACAGTGCTGTGGGATAGACGATATCGATGTCGATACCGATAGCCTTCCCTTGGTCGTCCCGCCGTTCGGTGACGTGCAGATGCAGGTCGCATTTGGCGATGTCGATCGGTCGGGGTGTGATCTCGACTCGTGTGTCCCCCAGGTCGAGGGTTGCGGCGGTGAAGACGTCCAGAGACAGCGCGACCTGGAAAATCGGGTGCTGCCCGGCCGCCGTGTCAGGAGCGAGATCGGCGACGACATCCTCGAACGGCACCGATGCATGGTCGAATGCGCGCAGCTCGCTCCCACGGGCCGCCTGCACCACGTCTTCGACGGTCGTAGCGGACGCGATGTCCGTCCGAATCGCGACGGTGTTGGTGAAGGTACCGACCAGCTGCTCGAGCCTCGGATCGTCGCGCCCGGCAACCGGGGTTCCGACGACGATATCGGTGGAGTCCGTCACCTCCGCGAGCAGAATCAGCAGTGCTGCGCGCAGCACGCTGAATCGTCCTGTCCCACAACGCTGGGCAAGTTCGGTGATTTTCTCCGTGGCGGGTGCATCGAAGCGAAGCGATGTGCGCGCACCGGAGAAGTCCCACTCCTGTGTACGTGGTCGGTCCAACGGTAGCTCTGTGCCGCTGGGGACACCCGCGAGTTCCGCGCGCCAGAACTCGATGTCGGCCGATACATCCCGATCGGCGGCCCAGACGCTGTAATCGGCGTACTGCAAGGGCAATTCGGGCCACGACGGTGCACTGCCGGCCATCCTGGCCTGATAAGCCAGTACGAAATCCGAGGCCAGCAGCCCGAGCGACCACCCGTCCGCTGCGATGTGGTGAACGGCGCACGCCAACACGTGGTGATCGGGTGCTAACGCGAACAGCCGAGCACGGATCGGGAACTCGGTCCGCACGTCGAAAGGGTGCTCCATGGTCTGCAGTACCTCGGCGTCATCGAAGTCGACCACGTCGAGGTTCGGTGCCACGGCGGCAGAATCCTGCTCGGCGACCTGAACTACGGCCCCATCGATATCCGGGTAGCGCGTCCGCAGCGTGCTGTGTCGCTCGATCAGATCGGTCAACGCCTGCGAGGCTGCCGCTGGATCGAACTCCCCTGTTATCGACACCGTGAACGGCAGATTGGACAGCGGCAGCGCTGCACTGCGATCGATGTGGCGTTGCTGCGGAGCTAACGAAATTGTAGTCACGCCCTGCGACATACCTTGTTCAGGTCGCGAATTATGTTGTAGCCCAACACGACGGCGTGCATCGATCCGTGCCGCGAAGGCCTGCACGGACGGAGCCACCGCAAGGTCTCGTACGCCGATGTCCACCGATGCCTCGGCCCGGATCGATGCGACGACCCTGGTCGCGGCCAGTGAGTCACCACCGAGGTCGAAAAACGAAGTGGCGCAGTCGATGTCATCTCTGTCGAGTACACGCGAGAAGGCTGACGACACCATCTCCTCGGTTGCACCGGACGGCGCAGTTCGGTCCCCGGTCGACACCATGGACAGATCGGGTGCCGGCAGCGCTCCGCGATCGATCTTCCGGTTGATCGTCAGCGGAATCTCGTCGACAACCGAGATGGTCGCCGGCACCATATGGGCAGGCAGACGCCCCACGAGATCGTTGCGGATTCGCGTCGTGTCGACGAGTTCCCCCGGCCGCTTCGGGACGATGTACCCGTCGATACGAAGGTCACCAGTACGGCTGCGGCGCAACGACGACGATGCAGCAGCGACCTTCGGATGCGCCCGCAGTGCCGCGTCGATCTCGCCCAGTTCGACGCGATTGCCGCGGATCTTGATCTGGTCGTCGGTACGTCCAAGGAACTCCAATGTCCCATCTCCGCGCAGACGCGCCCGATCTCCACTGCGGAACATCCGAAGGCCGCTGCTGCCGAACGGATTCGCGACGAAGCGGGCTGCTGTTTCTGCGGTGCGCCCGAGATATCCACGCGCAACGCCGCGCGTTTCGATGTAGATTTCGCCGACTGCACCCGAGGGAACGGGCCGCAACGCCCGATCGAGAAGGTGAATCACCGCCCCCACCATGGCTCGACCGATTCCGTCCGCGCCGCCCGGGTTCAGTGGCTCGGTCATCGTGACACTGCAGGTCGTCTCGGTGGGCCCGTAGGCATTGAGTAGCCGATGACCCACCGACCATCGGTCGACGGTGTCCTGCGGTGCCGATTCACCGCCGATGATGATGGTCCCGACACGCGACAGGGCTGCGGGATCCAGCGTGGCCAGCGCCGAGGGCGTGATCAGCAGGTGTGTAATCGTCTGCCGAGCAATCACTTCCGACAGTTCTGCGCCGCCATAGCTATCCGGCGGAGCGATCACCACTGCCGCGCCTGCGGTTGCTGCGGCGAACACTTCGACCACAGCGGTATCGAACCCGGGAGAGGCGAGATGGCAGACGCGCGACTCGGCGTCGAGGTCGTAGCTGCTCCTGATCTGTTGCACCAGAGCGGCGATGCCACCGTGAGTGACGACAACGCCTTTGGGAGTCCCGGTGGAGCCGGAGGTGTAGATGACGAACGCCGCGTGGTGCGGTGTCGTCGGCGCGGGTTCATCACCCGGGCCTCCCTCCGCGAGAACGTCATCGAGGTTCAGCCATTCCACCTCGCCCAGATCGTCGCCTCCGGCGCACAGGCCCAACACCGCTCCGCTGTTTCGCACCACGAACTGCGCTCTCTCGCGTGGGTGATTCGGGTCGACCGGAACGTACACCGCACCCACTCGTGCGACGGCCCAGAACGCGACGATCCCCTCCACGGATCGGCCGATGCGCACGGCGACCCGGTCCTGGCTACCGATTCCTCGCGCACTCAAGGCGGATGCGAGTGCGGCGACTCTCGTATCCAACTCCGCGTAGGTGACCGACACCTCCGCATCCTGGATCGCAATTCGATTGCGGTGCTGCATGATTGCCGTCGAGAACACGTCGTTCAGAGATCCACGCTCGGTCACGGCCGCGCCCACCGAGGCGGGCGTCGTACACGGTTCGTCGGGCAGGAACAGGTCGAGGTCTGCTATCGCGGTATCGCCGTAGCCGGATTCGGCGAAACTCTCGAGAAAGTGCAGGAATCGAGCATGGTGGCGCGCCAGGTCGCTCGGTGTGTAGGCGGCAGGGTTGGCCTCGAAGTCGATGCGAGGACGCGCTCCACCTCGCCCGGGGTAGATGTTGACGGCGAGGTCCGACACCGGGCCCGTCGTCAGAATGTTGATCTCGCCGTCGAAGTCGCCGATGGCCACGGTGTTCGCGAACATCATCACGTTGATCGTCGGCCCGAAACGCCCTGCGCTCAGCGCATTACCACTCTCGGACAACTGAGGTCTGCTGCGCTGATGGCGGAGCACGGCACCGATCGCCACCTCGGTGGACTTGATCACGTTGTTCACCGTCGCAGACCCGATGCCCGGGAGGCTCAGCGGCACAACGTTCGACAACGAGGACCCGGCCCGGCGCAACATCGCCGTCGGCCGCGCTGAGACCGGCAACGACAGATCCACGTTCTCGGTGTCGTTCATCCGCGCCAGGTACGCGGCGAAGGCCGCGATCACCACAGTCGACGTCGCATGACCGGCAGCGGTCGGAGAAACCGATCGATCCTCGCCGACGACGATCGGCACCGATGCAGGTTGAACGATTCGGCCGAGAGGCTCGGCGTGACCCAGATCGGCGGACTGCCAGTGCGCTCGATCGCGTCGTGCGCGGGCGGAGTTGCGGTAGCGCTCGTCCTCGGAGACAGGCGCGGCCGGCGTCGTCGGGTCGACAGCCACAGGCTCGACGCCATCAGACGCGGCGGCATACAGGGCCGCCGCCCGCTCGAGTACCTTCATCGAGGCATAACCGTCGAGCGCGATGTGGTGGGCTCGGGTGTACCAGAACACGCGATCGTCGCCGACGCGAAGGACCCGCAACCGCACGAGCTGGCCGTCCATCGGGAAGGGCGTGCGGCAGTCGTCATTCATCCACTGCGTCGCCGCGTCGGCCGGCCGGTCGTGTTCGCGGAAATCGAGGATCTCCACCCTGTCGGTCTCCCGAGGCTCGAACCGCTGCATCGGGGTGCCGTCGACCTCGACGATTCGCATCGTCGACGACGAGAACTCCCGATGCGCCCTGCTACCGCACTCGACCAGCGCGTCGAGGTTCACGGCGCCGATGATGTCGACGAAATACGCAATGGTGAAGGGCACGTCCGGCATGAATTGTTGGGCAATCCAGATATCGGCCTGGGACGAACTCACAGGTAATGCGTCGTCGAACATGGTGGTCCCCCCAGGGCGTGCTGCTACTACACAGTCGGTAGTACCACCGTACGCCCCGATCCGAAGTGACGGTGCCGAGCGCGTCAGGCAGCGGCCTGAACGCGGGAAACACCAGGCCTGTCCTAAGGTGACACCCGTGCCGCAGAGCAACCACTATCACCACTTGATGTTCGGTCCTGCTGCGATTGCGCGGCAGAAGGTCGACGGCAGTTACACCGCCTACGGCTCACAGACCGAGCGACCGGACGATGGCCCGACACCTCTCTACACTCGCGAGAAGGCCATGATTCGCGCGCTCGATCAGTTCCAGATCGCCACTGTCGCAGAGACCGGGTGGCCCTACATCCAGTACCGAAGTGGCCCGAAAGGCTTTCTGCAGGTTCTCGACGATCACACGTTGGGTTTCGCCGATTTCGCCGGAAACCACCAGTACGTGACGGCGGCCAATCTCGATCACGACGATCGCGTCGCACTGCTTCTGGTGAATTACCCTCTGCGCCAACGCCTCAAGCTCTACGGACGGGCACGCACCGTCGAGGCGGCCGACGACCCCGAACTGCTGGACCGCCTGAAAAAGATCGGCGACATGACCGTCGCCGCCACGTGCGAACGCAGCGTAGTGATCGACGTCGAGGCATTCGACTGGAACTGCACCCGCAGCATCATCCCCCGCTACGACGCGGCCTACCTCGCGGAGCTCTCCGAGGTCTACCAGCGCAAAGCCGGCGAGCGGGAACAGGAACTGCTACAGCGCATTTCGGAGCTCGAAGATCAGCTCACGCAGTCTTCGACGCATAGAAGCGACCCAGGAACTCCGTCTTGAATTCGATGAAGCGTCCCTGATCGATGGAGGCGCGAATGTCGTCGACGAGTTTGACCGTGAAGCGCTCGTTGTGGATGGTGCACAGCGTCGAGGCGAGCATCTCCTTGGCCTTGAACAGGTGATGGATGTACGCGCGGGTGTAGTGCGCGCAGGTGTAGCAGTCGCAGTTCTCGTCGATCGGGGTGAAGTCGCGACGATGCTTGGCGGTGTTGATGTTGAAGCGTCCCGTCGGCACGTAGATCGCCGCATTGCGAGCCACGCGTGAGGGATTGACGCAGTCGAACGTGTCGGCACCGTTCTCGATGGCGGTGAAGAAGTCGTCCGGTTCGCTGATGCCGAGCATGTGCCGCGGCTTGTGTTCGGGCAGTTCCTCGTTCACCCACCGGGTGATGGTGCCGAGGTTCTGCTTCTCGAGTGCCCCGCCGATTCCGTAGCCGTCGAACCCGCGACCCGTCTCTCCGGTGATGGTCTCGAGATCGTGTGCGGCCTTGCGTCGCAGATCCTCGTACTGGGCACCCTGCACTACCCCGAACAGCGCTTGATACGGCTTGTCGGCGCGCTCGACCGTCAGCCGTTCGTGCTCGAGGACGCATCGCTCGGCCCACGCCTGCGTCCGATCGACCGACTTCTCCTGGTAGCCGCGGGTATTCATCAGCGTGGTCAGCTCGTCGAACGCGAACATGATGTCTGCTCCGAGGCGATGCTGAATCTGCATCGACACCTCGGGAGTGAACCGATGCTTGGAGCCGTCGAGGTGGGACTTGAACGTCACCCCGTCGTCGTCGACGTGTGCGAGACGTTCCTTGCCCTCGGCGATGACGTCGTCGGACTGCACGCGCGTGGCATCCATCGAGATGACCTTTTTGAACCCGACGCCGAGCGACATCACCTGAAATCCGCCGCTGTCGGTGAACGTCGGCCCGTCCCAGTTCATGAACTTGCCCAGCCCACCTGCCTCGTCGACGATGTCCGAGCCCGGCTGCAGATACAGGTGGTAGGCGTTGGCGAGCACCGCCTGAGCGCCGAGTTCCTTCATCGCCTCCGGCAGCACCGCTTTGACGGTTGCCTTGGTTCCCACCGCGATGAACGCAGGGGTGGCGATATCACCGTGCGGGGTGTGGATGGTGCCGGTGCGGCCCAACTCACCGTCGAGCCGGGTACCGATATCGAAGCCGAAACTGGAGGAACTCACCGCGTCAGTATGCCGCTTCGCCGCTTGTGAGCGGAAACTCGTAGCAGGCTACGAGGCAGGAGTGGAGCCTGCGGAACGACCGGTGACTCAGCCGTGCACCTGCGGCGGAGCCGCTCCAGCCGCATTCAGGCGGAAGTAGGCACCCTTGGCCGCGAGCAGTTCCTCGTGATTGCCCTGTTCTACGATGCTGCCGTTCTCCATCACCACGATGGTGTCCGCGTCGCGGATGGTCGAAAGCCGGTGCGCGATAACGAAGCTGGTGCGATCGGTGCGCAGCTTCGCGGTGGCCTTCTGCACCAGCAGTTCGGTACGGGTGTCGACGGAGCTGGTGGCCTCGTCGAGGATGAGGATCAGCGGCTTGGCCAGGAAGGCGCGGGCGATGGTGATGAGCTGCTTCTCACCGGCGCTGACGTTGTTGCCTTCCTCGTCGATGATCGTGTCGTAGCCGTCGGGCAACGAGTGGACGAAGCGGTCCACGTAGCTCACTCGCGCGGCCCCGAGGATTTCCTCCTCACTGGCAGTCGGGTCGCCGTAGGCGATGTTGTCGCGAATGGTTCCGCCGAACAGCCAGGTGTCCTGCAGCACCATTCCGGTACGAGCGCGCAGTTCCTCGCGGGTCATCTTGCGGGTGTCGACGCCGTCGAGGGTGATTCGGCCGGAATCGATCTCGTAGAACCGCATGATGAGGTTCACCAGGGTGGTCTTGCCCGCGCCGGTCGGTCCGACGATCGCGACCAGATGCCCGGGATCGGCCACCAACGAGAGGTTCTCGATGAGCGGGCGGTCGGGAGAGTAACCGAACGAGACGTCCTCGAATTCGACGCGTCCTCGGCGCTCGGTGGGCCGCACTGCATCGGCCGGGTCGGCGTCTTCTTCCTCGGCGTCGAGGACCTCGAAGATCCGCTCGGCCGACGCGACACCCGACTGCACCAAGTTCACCATCGAACCCACCTGCGTGAGCGGTTGCGTGAACTGACGCGAGTACTGGATGAACGCTTGCACCTCACCGAGCGTGAGTGTGCCCGACGCGACCCGCAGCCCGCCGACCACGGCGATGACCACGTAGTTGATGTTCCCGAGGAACATGATGACGGGCATGATCATGCCGGAGATGAACTGCGCCCGGAAGCTCGACTGGAACAACTTCTCGTTGCGCTCGCCGAACTCGCGCTCCACCTCGGCCTGACGGCCGAAGGCCTTGACGATCTCGTGGCCCGTGTAGGTCTCTTCGATCTGCGCGTTGAGCTTGCCGGTGTGCTTCCACTGCGCGACGAAGTGCGGCTGTGAACGCTTGGCGATGACGGCGGTGACCGTGAACGACGCCGGAATCGTCAGCACCGCAACGAGAGCGAGCAACGGCGAGATCCAGATCATCACGCCGAGGATGCCCAGGACGGTGAGAATGCCGGTGATCAACTGACTCAGTGTCTGCTGCAGGCTCGTCGAGACGTTGTCGATGTCGTTGGTGACGCGGCTCAGCGTCTCGCCGCGAGCATTGTTGTCGAAGTACTTCAGCGGCAGTCGATGCACCTTCGCCTCGACGCTGCCGCGCAGCAACAGGATTCGCCGCTGCAGCGCGATGTTGAGGATGTATCCCTGCGCCCAGGCCAGCACCGCAGAGAGCACATACAGAACCAGGACCCACATCAGTACGGTTCCGACTGCACCGAAGTCGATTCCGGCTCCAGGAGTCAGGTCCGTCCCGGACACCAGATCTGCGACGGAGTCGTTCCCCGCCGCCCGGAGCTGATCGATGGCCTGCTCTCGGGTCTGCCCCGGATCGAGCTCGCGGCCGACGACGCCGTTGAAGATGAGGTCCGTCGCGTGCCCGAGGACGCTGGGTGCCGCGACGGTCAGCACGGTGCTGGCGATACCGAACGCCAGCATCACCGACAGGAGCACTCGCTCGGGAGCGAGCAGGCCCACCAGACGCTTGAACGAACCCTTGAAGTTGCGGGCCTTGGTTCCCGGCTTCACAGTCTTGGAGACGGGGGCGATGTCCTCCTCTTCCGCCTTCTCCACCTGCGCGGTCACAGTGCACCCACTGCGTGCTGCGAGTCGACGATCTCGGCGTAGGTGGGGCAATCGGCCATCAATTGGTCGTGGGTACCCACACCTACCGGCTTTCCGTCGTCGAGTACGAGTATCTGATCGGCGTCGATGATGGTCGAGACGCGTTGAGCGACAACGATCATGCACGCATCTCGCGTCACTGCCTTCAGAGCCCCGCGCAGATTGGCGTCGGTGGTGAGGTCGAGTGCGGAGAACGAGTCGTCGAACAGATAGATGCTGGGTTTGCGCACCAGCGCGCGAGCGATGGCGAGGCGTTGCCGCTGACCGCCGGAGACCGTCGTACCGCCCTGCGCGACGGGCGTCTCCAATCCCTCCGGCATGGCGCGAACGAAGTCGGCTCCCTGGGCGATCTCGAGTGCCTCCCACAGTTCGTCGTCGGTGGCGTCGGATTTGCCGTAGCGCAGGTTGCTCGCGATGGTGCCCGAGAACAGGTACGGCTTCTGCGGGATCAGACCGATCTCGGAGCGCAGCAGATCCAAATCGAGTTCGCGGATATCGACGCCGCCGACGCGTACCTCACCGCCGGTGACGTCGATGAGTCGCGGAATCAGGTTGACGAGAGTGGACTTTCCCGAGCCGGTGCCGCCGATGATGGCGGTGATCTTGCCTGCCTCGGCGGTGAGGTTGACCCCGCACAGCACCGGATATTCGGCTCCGGGGAAAGAGAATTCGGCGTTCACGAGCTCGACGGTTCCCGGCGACGACGCGAAGGTCTTGGGCTCGCGGGGCAACACGACCGAGGATTCGGTGGCGAGTACCTCGCTGATGCGATCGGCGCACACCGACGCGCGGGGAACCATCATCGCGATGAACGAGGCCATCATCACCGACATGAGGATGAGCATGATGTAGCTCAGAAGTGCTGTGAGCGAGCCGATCTGCATCGTGCCGTCGTCGATCGCGTGACCACCGAACCAGATGACGGCAACGCTGGTGACGTTGCTGATGAGCATGACAGTCGGGAACATCAGTGCCATGAGCCGTCCGACGCGCAGGGCGGTATCGGTGAGTGCGGCGTTGGCCGACCCGAAACGGTCGATCTCGAAATCCTCGCGGACGAAGGCTCGCACCACGCGAATTCCGGTGATCTGCTCGCGCAGGACACGATTGACGGCGTCGATACGCTTCTGCATCGAGCGGAACGCGGGGACCATCTTGACGATGATCAGGCCCATGGAGATCGCGAGCCCCGGCACCGCGATCATCAGGATCCACGACAACCCGAGATCCTCGCGCAGCGACATCACGATGCCGCCGACGCACATGATCGGTGCCATCACCACGATGGTGAACCCCATGACGATCACCAGCTGCACCTGCTGAACGTCGTTGGTGTTGCGGGTGATCAGCGACGGCGCTCCGAACTGGCCGACCTCACGGGCGGAGAACGTGCCGACGCGATGCAGGATGGCACCGCGCAGGTCGCGTCCGACACCCATGGCCGCGCGCGCACCGATGAACACCGCGGCCACCGAGCTGATGATCTGCACTGCCGAGACCAGCAACATGACTCCGCCGGCCGAGAGGATGTAGCCGGTGTCGCCGGTGGTGACGCCCTTGTCGATGATGTCGGCGTTGAGACTGGGCAGGAACAGGGCGGCAAGCGTGGCCACGAGTTGCAGCAGAATCAACGCGACGATCGGCATCTTGTACGGAGCCAGATACGTGCGCAGCAGGGGGATCAGCATGATGACCGAAGATTACTCGTACACATGGATAACAGTCTCTCCGTTCGAGTATTACGGGTAATCTTCGGCCTCAGCCGCGACGCAAGTACTACGCGCTCTTCTCCGGGGCCGTCTTCAGCTTGGCACCTTCGATGTCGACGTTGGGCAGGATCTTGTCCAGCCACTTCGGCAGCCACCAGGCCTTGTCGCCCATCAGCGCCATCACCGACGGGATCAGCACCATGCGCACGACGAAGGCGTCGAAGAACACGGCTGCGGCGAGCGCGAATCCGATGGACTTGATGAACGAGTCCGGCTCGGCGATGAAGGCGGCGAACACCGAAATCATGATGACTGCAGCCGAGGTGACCACGCGTGCGCCGTACTTGAAGCCGTTGACGACGGCGTCCTTGGCGGCGGCTCCGTGGACGAACTCCTCACGCATCCGCGAGACGAGGAACACCTGGTAGTCCATCGCCAGGCCGAACACCACACCGATGAGGAAGATCGGCATGAAGCTGACGATCGGCTGCGGGTTGGAGATCAGGCCGAGCCCGCCCTCTTGGAAGATGAACACCGTGGCACCGAACGTCGCGAGCACGCTGAGCAGGAAGCCGAGTGTCGCGGTCAGCGGCACCAGGATCGAGCGGAACACGAGCATCAGCAGCACGAACGCCAGGCCGACCACCACTGCCAGGTACGGGATCAAGGCGTCCTGCAGTCGTTCGGAGACGTCGAGTTCGAGCGCCGTCTGGCCGGTGACGCCGTACGAGACGCCGTCGCTGGCCTGCACGCCCGGTTCGGCGTTGCGGATGTTGGCCACCAGGTCCTTGGTCTGCTCGCTGTTGGGCGAGGAAGACGGGGTGACGAGGATCTGAGCGGTGTCACCGGCCGGGTTGACGGCGATGATCTGCGCGTTGGTGACGTCGGACTGACCGGTGATGGTCTCGACGACCTTGCCGAACGAGGCAGTCCGGTCGGCCTCGGCAACGCCGGATGCGTCGGCGATGACCAGCAACGGTCCGTTGCGTCCCGGCCCGAAGCCCTCGTCGACGATGTCGTAGGCCTGACGTGCGGGCGTCGACGGGTCGGCGGTGGCGGTGGACGGCAGTGCCAACGACAGTCCTGTGGTCGGGCCTGCGATGACGCCGAGGAGAACGATGCCGCCGATGAGACCCAGCGCGGGCCTCTTGACCAGGAACCGCGCCCAACGCAGTCCGTTGGTGGCCTTGGCGTTCGGGTCCTCGGGATCGGTGGTGTTGACGAACTTGACCTTGCCCGCGAAGGCCTTGCCCTTGTAGAGACCGAGCATTGCCGGCAGGAACGTCAGTGCGATCAGGACCGCGATGAACACCGCGAAACCGGCAGCCGCACCCATCTGGGACAGGAACGGAATGCCGACGACGCGCAGCGCGACGAGGGCGATGAGCACGGTCGCGCCGGCGAACACGACGGCCGAGCCCGCGGTTCCCACGGACCGCCCGACGGCTTCCTCGCGGTCGTCGGTGAGCGTCAACTCGTGTCGATAGCGGGCGAGGATGAACAGCGAGTAGTCGATGGCGACGGCCAAGCCGATCATGATGGCGAGAACCGGTGTGAACGACGACAGGTCGGCGAAACCGGACGCCGTGGTGATCGCCAGACTCGAGATGCCGATGCCGACGATGGCCGTGATGAGCGGCAGGCTGGCGGCCGCGGCGGAGCCGAACATGATGAGCAGCACCACGGCGGCGACTGCGAGACCGACGAGTTCGGACGTTCCACCGGGCGAGACGTTCTCCTGCGCGACGGTACCGCCGAGCAGAACCGTCAGGCCGGCGTCACGGGCGGGCTGCGCGGCCTCGTCGAGCTGGGTGCGGATCTCATCGGTGACGTCGGCGAGTTCGACGTTGATCGGCACGGTGACCGTGCCGACGTTGCCGTTGGGGCTCAGCGGAGACGTGGCAGCGGCGTCGGCGGCCACCTGATCGGCCGGGGTGCCTGCTTCCGTTGCCGCTTCGGTGTACCGCTCGATGATCGACTGGTTGGCCGCGACCGGGTTGGCCAGTGCCGGAGCGCCTTCCGCAGGCTTGGCCGCGTCGATCTTCTCGATTTCGGCGATGCTGGCATCGATGGCCGAGGTGTACTGCGGGGTGTCCAGCGTCTGCCCGTCGGGTGCCTGGAACACGTACTCGGCACTGACCGCGGTGAGCGGATCCTCGGCGTTGCCGAAGCGCTCCTCCTGCAGGTCCAGTGCGGCCTGGGCGGGCGTACCCGGGATGGAGAACGAGTTGACCGTCGGGCCGGACAGCGTCGCTGCGCCCACCCCGGCGAGAACCAGAATCGCCAGCCACAGTCCGAGGACCATGCCCTTGCGTCGGTACGCGAATCTTCCGATTCGGTAGAGATAGGTGGCCACTGTCAAGCTCCTCGGTTGTGTTCGGACGAGTGGGGGTGGGGTTCGGGAGTGGAGCCTGCGGAACGACCCTTGGGTTCGGGAAGTCCCGCGCGGAGTTGGTCGAAGGCGTCCTCGATGAGCGCCCTCGGCGTCGATGCGCCTGCGGAGTCGGTGACCCAGATGTTCAGTGCTGCAGTGACGGCACCACCGACGGCCATCTGGAGCAGGTTGGGGTAGAGATCGGTGTCGATATCGGTGCCGGTTCGCTCGGCGATGGCTTCGCCGAGTTTGCGGGTCAGCGATTGGTGCATCTCGAGCTTGCGGGCCATCAGGGCGGGGTTGGCTTCGATCAGCCGCGCTGCCGCAAACGTGTCGTCCAGATCCCGGCCGGGGTCCGCGACGAGGTCGATTGCGATGTGCCGCAACGAGTCCCAGATCGGTTCGGTCGCCGGCCTGGCGCGCAGGAGCTCGAACCATTCGAGGGCAGACACCTCGATGTGATGGAGAACTGCTTCTTCTTTGTTGGAGAAGTAGTTGTGGAACGTACGGGTGGAGACTCCCGCTTCGTGCGCGATGGCGTCGGCGGTGACCGCGTCGATGCCGTGCTCCTTGCCCAGACGCACGGCGGCCATGCCGAGTGCGTCGCGGGTTGCGGCCTTCTTCAGATCACGAAGGCCCGTCGGAGAAGTCACGACTACCAACCTACGGAACTTGCACTGTTCTGCAAGTTTGCAGTGATGTGCAATTTTGTCGATCGCGCCACACCGAAGATCGGATGTGACTCACATCATCGACGAGCCCATGCGGTCGGCTCGCTGATGAGTTCCCCCACCAAGTCCGGCAAGTCGTTCTCGACGATGTCCGCCAGCGAGACCGCCTCGAGCACCGCCCGCAGATTGGCGCGTACGGCGAGCCACACGCGGGTGAGCGGCTCGGCCGGACCGGAGTACTCCGCATCCTCGGGCCGCAGACCGCGCACCGACGCCAGCGGTCCCTCCACGGCCCTCATCACGTCGGCAACAGAAATGTCCGACGCCTCCCGCGCCAGCCAGTAGCCGCCGTCGGGTCCCCGTCTACTGCACACCAGATCTGCTCGACGCAGATCGGAGAGCACCGATTCGAGAAACTTGTGCGGAATTCCCTGCGCCAGGGCCAGCGCCTCGGCCTTCGCGGGCCGCTGCCCGCCGACCGCCGCGAGTTCGACGAGCGTCCGAACTGCGTAGTCCGCCTTGGCCGTGATGTGCACGCTCAATTCCTACCATTGCAATAGGGAATTAGCGAGCAGTTGCCGGAATGCCCCGACGCGTCAGGAACCGTCCGGTATCGCCACGACCACCTCGTTGCGACGCAGCGGCGGCAAGGTCCACGGAGGATCGTAGAACCAGGTCATCGGCTCACCGAGCATCTCGATGCCGTGTGCACGCAGCGCTTCGGTCAACGCGGCCATCTGCGGTTCGACGTCGTCCCGGCTGCGGCCACCGCTGAAACGCAGCACGGCCACCGTCTCCGCTGGGACCTCCACCAATGTCACCCGGTCGTCGTCGGGCGTGGGCAGCGTGTCCATCGTCCACTCGGCCGGCATGAAGAACCGGACGACCCAGCCGTCGCTGCCGGGCGTGCTCGACACGGGGGCAGTCATCGCGATCTTCTTCGAGCCTGCGGGCGACTGACTGACGGGAGCGGTCATGGCAACCTTCTGCTTGCCCCCGTTTCCACCGAATATGTACCCGGCGAGCCGACGGAAACCTTCCTGGCGTGCCTCGTCCTCATCGGCGTCGACCGTGGTCTGCGCCGCGATGCGTGGTGAGTAACGACGGATCTCCACCGCATCGGTCAGTCGACGGCTCGTGTGCGGCGGTTCCTCGGTACCGACCCGAATGCCGACGACACCCAACACGGACTCGCCCACCTGCCCGACCGTGGACGCGATCTTCTGCAACATGTCCGACTCCGCTCCCTCGACCGATGCGTGCGCCCTCCACGGTACGAGCCGTAGGAAAGTAGGGCAGGCAGCGTTACACTCAACCTCTCACTGTCACGCGGGAGGTTCGATGAGCGACTGGATCGGTTCGGCGTGGAATGCACTGCCCGAACCGCTGCGCGACCCCGTCGCGCTGGCCATTCCCGCGTTCGCGCTGCTGCTGGCCATCGAGTGGATTGCCGCCGCGAAGCTAGAAGACGGGTCTCGCGGCAGCTACTCCGCCAGGGATGCGCGCGCCAGCCTGAGCATGGGCCTGGTGTCGATCGCGACCACCACGGCATGGAAGGCGCTCGCCCTCGTCGGCTACACCGCCATCTACGTCTACGTTGCGCCGTGGCATCTCCCGGCCGACGCCTGGTACACGTGGGTGATCCTGATCCTGGGCGTCGACCTGCTGTTCTACGGCTATCACCGCATCGCGCATCGGACCCGACTGATCTGGGCGACGCATCAGGCTCATCATTCGAGCGAGTACTTCAACTTCGCGGCGGCGCTGCGACAGAAATGGAACAACAGCGGCGAGGTCATCATGTGGCTACCGCTCCCACTGCTGGGAATGCCGCCGTGGATGGTGTTCGTCGGCTTCTCGATCAACCTCGTCTATCAATTCTGGGTCCACACCGAGCGCATCGACCGGTTGCCGCGGCCGTTCGAGTTCGTCTTCAACACGCCCTCGCA
The DNA here is from genome assembly GCF_002259485.1 of Rhodococcus sp. 14-1411-2a. Lineage (GTDB taxonomy): Bacteria > Actinomycetota > Actinomycetes > Mycobacteriales > Mycobacteriaceae > Rhodococcoides. The sequence continues at coordinate 235,073 of NZ_NPGA01000014.1, read as the reverse complement.
CCATCGCGTCCATCACGGCCGCGATCCTCAGTATCTCGACAAGAACTACGGCGGCATCCTCATCGTCTGGGACCGACTGTTCGGCACCTACGCCGAGGAAGTCGAGCGCCCAAACTACGGCCTCACCAAGCCAGTGGACACGTTCAACATCTGGACCCTCCAGACACACGAATACCGCAACATCGCACGGGATGTCGCGGCATCGCGGTCATGGAAGGAACGCGTCGGATATCTCGTCGGGCCGCCGGGATGGACGCCTGCGGCCGCGAGAGAACGCGCTACTGCTGACTCAGATTGATCAGGAAGTCGACGGTTCCCGAGCCCTCCACGGTGACGAAGCCGAGCGACGGCGGTTCGATGCCGTAATCGGCCCACGTGGTCGGAATTGCGCCCGACGCGATGAGCGTGTCACCGGACTGCAGCACCTCCATCTGCACCGAGACCGGACGCGTCTGGTCCTTGAGCGTCAATGTGCCCTCGGCGGTGACGGTTTGGGTGGTGCCGTCCTTGGGCAGGGAGGACAGGTCGATCGGCGAGTCGATGTCGAACGTCGCCGTCGGGTAGGCGGCGGTGTCGAAGATGTTGCCGCGGAACTGACTGTCGCGACGATCGCTGTCGGTGGTGATCGAGTTGGTCATCACGACCACCTGTCCCTCGGTCAGGGTGTCGTCGGCGATGACGACGTTGCCCGAGACCTCGGTCGTCGACCCGACCACAGTGACATCGGACCCGTTGAGCAGTTCGTCGACGGTATAGCCCGCGGCGGTGGCGTTGGCAGCGTCACCTGGGGTGACGATCCACCGTCCATCGATGCTCTCGGTACTGGCGGCCTGCGCGCCCGAGGTGGACACCGATGCTGCCGGTGCGTCGTCTTCCTGGAGCGACGCATAGATCTTGGGGCCGAAGTACAGCCCGAGCGCCGCCACGACGACAACAACCACTCCGACGATCCACCATTTCTTGGTCATGACTGCCGATGGTAGTTGCAGCTTCAAGCCTATGGGGAGTGAGCGACCTGGTAACTCCCTGAGAGTTTTGTCCGTTTACCCCGTGAACGCGTGTCGGTACCGCCAGGCACAATGGAACGCATGGATCCGGTGGACGCACTCCGAGAGATCGGGTACTGGCTCGAGCGCTCACGTTCGGACACCCACCGCGTCAAGGCCTACCGTCGGGCCGCCGATGTCGTCGAATCCCTCACGCCCGCACAGCGATCCGAGCACGAGAAGGCCGACAGCTGGTCCTCGCTGGCCGGTATCGGAGCCAAGACCTCGCTGATCATTCGCCAGGCTCTCACCCAGGACGTCCCGGACTACCTCCGCGAACAACGAGACGCCGCAGAACCGATCGGCGACAACGAACTTCGCAGCGCATTGAAGGGCGATCTGCACACCCATTCCAACTGGTCCGACGGCGGCAGCCCCATCGAGGAAATGATGCGCACCGCCGCGCGGCTCGGCCACGAATACTGTGCTCTCACCGACCATTCCCCGCGACTGAAGGTCGCCAACGGCCTCACGGCCGAGCGCCTACGCGCACAGCTCGACGTCATCGCCGAGCTGAACGAGCGGCTCGCACCGTTCCGCATCCTCACCGGAATCGAAGTGGACATTCTCGACGACGGATCACTCGACCAGGACGAAGGTCTGCTCGCCGAGCTGGACGTGGTCGTGGCGAGCGTGCATTCCAACCTGCGTGCCGACTCCAAGACCATGACCAAACGCATGGTCACCGCCATCGCCAACCCGCACGTCGACGTGCTCGGTCACTGCACCGGACGGCTCGTCGAGGGTGGCCGCGGCACCAGGCCCGAATCGACGTTCGACGCCCCCGTGGTCTTCGAGGGCTGCCGACAGTTCGGCACCGCGGTGGAGATCAACGCCAGACCCGAGCGCCAGGATCCTCCGGAGCGACTGATCGACATCGCCCTCGAGCGCGACTGCCTGTTCTCCATCGACACCGACGCGCACGCACCCGGACAGCTGGACTGGCAGGGCTACGGCTGCATCCGTGCCGAAGCGCGCGGCGTCCCCGCCGAGCGCGTGATCAACACCTGGCCGCTCACCGAACTGCTCGAGTGGACGGCGCAGCGCGCGTGAATCGTCGCCATTTCCTCTCGGGTCTGCTGGCTGTCGCGTTGGTCGGCTGCAGTTCGGCCGACACCGACTCCTCACCGAGCACCGCCGAAACGTATTCGGCTGCGCTACAACCGGTATCAGGCCCGGCCGGGGATCCCATCCGGCTGAAGTACGGATACGACTCGGACAACATCGGCGACCTGTACCTCCCGGACAACAACGCCAGCTCGCTCCCGGTGGTGGTGATGATTCACGGCGGCGGGTGGCAGGAAGACCTCGACCTGTCGTACTTCCAACAGATGTCGACGGCCATCGCCGACGAGGGCATCGCCGTGTGGAACGTCGAATACCGACGTGGCCCGAACAACTGGGCCAACACCCTCTCCGACGTCGACGACGCCACCGAGGCACTGGCAACCGTCGTACAGGACGCAGCCGACGGGCGACTCGATCTCGATCGCGTCCACGTCGCCGGACATTCGGCCGGTGGCCAACTCGCCGCATGGGTGGCCGCTCGACACCTCATGCCCGTCGATGCTCCAGGAGCGGAACCGAAGATCAAGCCCCGCAGCGCCACCATCATGGCCGGCGTCTTCGACATGAAGAGAGCGGCCGACATCGGCGGCGACAAATTTGTGCCCGCATTCCTGGGCGGCATGCCGGACGAAGTGCCCGGGCGCTACGAGATCGCCTCGCCCATCGAATACCTCCCGCTCGACGTGCCGCTGACCGCACTGCACGGTGACGCCGACCAAACCGTCTCGGTGAATCAGAGCCGCGTTTACGTCGACGCTGCCGTGAAGGCGGGCAGCACCGACCCCGAGCTCGTCGTTCTGCCCGGAGCCGGACACGGAGCGTTCCTCGACCCGAAAGACCTCGCCTGGTCGACGGCGCTGAGCACCATCACCGGACGTGCGCAGACCCTGCTTTGACGTCGGCGGTTTCGCCGTAGGTGGTACACAGTTGCGATGAACGGAAAAATCTCGACCGGATTGCTCGGGCTGATCGTGGCCGTCTCGGTGGCCGGATGTGGCAACGAGGCGTCGACCGAGGAAGCGTCGAGCACATCCGCCACTGCTACGACCACGTCTGCTGTCGCCTCCACCACGGTCCCGACCAGCACCACGGTGGAATCACCTGCGCCCGCGCCCGCTCCTGCGCCTGTTTCCGAGGTACCGCCTGCTGCCGAGCCCGCAGCTCCGACCGACGCGACCTCCGGCGTCACCGGTGAAGCGCTCTACCAGCAGACCTGCACCCAGTTTCTGCCGTCCATCGATGCGCTGGAGCAGACCGGAATCTCCGACCGCGCCGCCTCCGTCGAGGGTCTGCGCACCGAAATGACCACCGCGCCCAGCTGGAACGACGTCCCGCCCGGCGATCAGAACGAAATTCTGCGGGGACTCGACGCCGCCGGGGCTGGACAATGCTGAGCGTCTGAGTCGCGTGGGGTTCGGATCTGCCCCAATCCCCGTCCTGCCTCGGTGATCCCGCGACCCACCCCCGTGATCCCGCAAACGCGCGCGCGTTCGCCAAGTGCGCGCGAAATAGACCCGAATCGATAGCGAATCCGAACGCGTCTGACGAATGCGCGCGCATCTGCGACGAACCCAGCCCCCAGCGCACAAAAAACTCCCCACCCGACGGATCGGGTGGGGAGTTCTTGGCGGTGGCGGAGGGATTTGAACCCTCGGACGGGGATTACCCGTCACACGCTTTCGAGGCGTGCTCCTTAGGCCGCTCGGACACGCCACCGCAGAAGACTGTACCGGAATGACGGCCTGAGGCTAAATCGCCTGCTCAGCGCGCAGATCTAGTTGCCGGTGAGCTTGTCCTTGATGTTCGAGGCTGCGTCCTTGACTTTCTCGGCACCGTCTTTGAATGCGGCCGAGGTCTGGTCGCCCTTGCCCTCTGCTTCGAGGTCCTTGTCTCCGGTGGCCGAACCTGCGGCTTCCTTGGCCTTGCCGCCGAGGTCTTCGGTCTTGTTCGAGATCTTGTCGCCGAGTCCCATGAGTGTCTCCTTCGCAAGTTCGGAGCGCAGCGTTGCGCTCTGCCCTCTACCCTCCACAAAATCGGACATGCAGGCCACCATGTGACGAGATCGTTATCTCTGACGGGCGAAGAATCGGGTCAACACTTCGGCGCATTCGGCTTCCAGTACACCGCCGCGGACCTGTGGCCGATGGGTGAGTCGGCGATCGCGCACGACGTCCCAGAGCGAACCGACAGCACCGGTCTTCGGCTCCCATGCTCCGAACACCACCGCTCCGACGCGGGCGAGGACCAGCGCCCCGGCGCACATCGTGCAGGGTTCCAACGTGACGGCCAGGGTGCAGCCTTCGAGTCGCCAACCGTCACCGTGAACAGCCGCTGCTCGACGCAACGCGATCACTTCTGCATGTCCGGTGGGGTCGCCCGACGCCTCCCGCGCATTGCAGGCCCGGGCTATCTCACGTCCGGTGGCGTCGAACACGACGGCTCCGACGGGGACGTCAGCATCCGATGCCTCGGCCGCAGCAGACAGCGCTGCTCGGATCATGTCCGCGTCGGACATCGGCATCGGTTACCGCCGCAGCTTGTCCACCGCTGCGGCGAACTCGCTTTCGAAACCCAGTCGTTCGGCAATGGACTGCAGTTGCTCGTCCGGATAGTCGTCGGTCTCGGCGACGATGATGCCGAGCACGGCCTCGGGTAGTCCGAGGTCCGCCAATAGGGCGAGGTCGCCCTCTTCGTAGGGCTCGATGTCGTCGAGTTCATCGGGGTCGACGTCGGGGATCTCGATGTTCAACGCATCGAGAACATCCGCGGCGATTTCGTAGTCCACTGCGGCGACCGCGTCGGACAGCAGGAGTCGGGTGCCGTTCGGTGCGGGACGCAGGATGACGAAGAATTCCTCGTCGACGTCGAGCAGCCCGAACACAGCTCCCGAGCTGCGAAGTTCACGCAGTTCGGTCTCTGCCGCCGACAGGCTGGTCAATGCGTCGTCGGACAGCGGCGTGACAGTCCACTTGCCTTCCTCTCGGACAACTGCAACGCCGAATCCCTCGAGGTCGTCGTACTCCGGTGCGGATGCGCGGTTGTTGTTCGCGCGCTGTGCGGCCATGCGCGCAACGGTAGTCCGGTAGGGGCCTGTATTCGAAGTCCACCTCCCGTCGACGTCACCCACCTGTGCCAATCTGATCCGGTGACTTCTTCCTCGGTGTGCGTTCTGGGTCTCGGATTGATCGGCGGGTCGATCCTGCGCGCGGCTCACGATGCGGGTCGTCCGGTGTGGGGATGGAACCGATCGGCCGACGCGATCGCCGGTGCTATCGCCGATGGCTACGACGTCGGCACAGACCTGACAGCCGCTCTGAGCAGGGCCGCAGCACAGGACGCGTTGATCGTCATCGCGGTTCCGATGCCTGCCGTCGACTCCGTTCTGGCGGCAATCGCCGAGCACGCGCCCGCTGCTCCGATCACCGATGTGGTCAGCGTCAAAGCCGAGGTGGCCTCGGCAGTAGCGGCTCGCGGACTGCAGGCCCGCTACGTCGGTGGGCATCCGATGGCCGGCACCAACCAGTCCGGCTGGTCGGCCACCGATCCCACGTTGTTCGTCGACGCGGTGTGGGTGGTGGCCACCGACCCGGGAGTAGACGCCGACGTGTGGGTGCGGGTGGCCCGGCTCGCGCTGGATTGCGGTTCGGTGGTGGTGCCGGCCGAGAGCGTCGAGCACGATCGCGCCGTCGCCAGAATCTCGCACCTGCCGCACCTGCTGGCCGAGGCCCTGGCAATCGTCGGGGCGGCAGGAGGGCCGTTGGCGTTGGGCCTGGCTGCAGGCTCGTTCCGCGACGGGACGCGGGTGGCGTCGTCGTCGCCGAATCTCGTCCGCGCGATGACCGAGGGCAACGCGGCCGCTCTACGCACCGCGCTCGACGAGGCACTGCATGCGCTCACCGAAGCGCGCCAAGAACTGGACGAGAACTCGACGAAAACACTGGTCGACGCCGGAAACGCAGCGCGGCTGCAGTACGAGCAGCACCAGCGTTTCGAGATCACCGACATCACCCCGGGCGAGCCGGGGTGGCGAGAAAAACTGCAGGACGCGGGTCGGCGCGGTGGCGTCGTACGTCAGATCCGTTCGGCCAGTCCCGGGTAATCGAGGACGAATCCGTCGGCGTCGACCGTGACGGACGACGTCGACACCGGTGAGATGACGTGGATGCCCTCGGAACCGCTGCTGTAGGTCAGCGTGGCCTCTTGAATGCTGAGGTCGAGCACGTTCACGTAGACCGTGGGCACCTCGAGGTCCTGGACCTGAGTGTGCAGACCGAATCGACGGATCGGCAGAGTGTTGAAGAAGGGGCTGAGCACCATGTCGACGTCGAGTGCGCCACTGTAGGTCGAGCGCTGATGGCTGGTGCTGTTCTCCACCATCCAGTAGCCCTCGTCGTCGCGGCTGACGGACGCCTGCCGGTCACCGGAGGCGAGCGAGGTGCGCACCGAGAGCCGCTTGGTGACGCCGTATTCGTCGGTCACCAGGTCGTAGGACGCGCTGAAGGCGGGGTGATCGCTGCACGCAGCGCCGATGATGCGTCCGGCAGCCTTGATGCGATTGCCGGAGAGCTGTACTCGCACGGACTCCATGCGGGGAACATCGTGGGCTCGCCACGTCAGGATCGAGGGCCAGGTTTTCGCGTCGGTGGAATCGGACGCGGGGACGGAGGCATGCTCGGCACCCGATGCTTGAGTGATCACCCACCTACGGTAGGCGACGAGGCCCCCAGAAGATCAAGCGGACGTGCCTTTTCTCGCAGTTCATTAAGGTTGTGCCCGTGACGACAGAGAACACCGGCGGCGGTCAGTTCGATTTCGCGCATTCCGAACAGGCCGCGAAGAGTCGACAGGACAAGGCGACAGCCCTCGCGCGTTACGTGTGGGATCGCGGCATCACCGGTGCCGAGCTCCTCGACCTCACCGACGCCGTCCGTCGAAAGCTGGCCCGCGCCGCCGATCTGCATCCGCCCAGCACGATGGAGACGTGGACCATCGTGGCCGAGCTGCTCGACCGCAAATCGGCATGGGCGGCAGAGCACCCCGGTCACGACGGTGCGACGCCCCAGCATGCGGACGAGAAGATCATGTGGGTCAGGCCGCCGATCACTCCCTGGACCTAGACGAGCGAGTCCTCCCACGCCTCGTGCAGGTGTGCGAAGCGTCCCTCTCCCGCGATCAGGTCCTCGGGGGTTCCGTCCTCGACGATGTTTCCGTCGGCCATGACGAGCACTCGATCAGCGATGGCCACCGTCGACAGGCGGTGCGCGATGATCAGCGCAGTTCGTCCCTGCAGGATCGTCTCGAGTGCGCGCTGCACCAGCCGCTCGCTCGGGATGTCCAGACTCGACGTTGCCTCGTCCAGCACGATCACCGACGGCGCGGCGAGGAACACTCGTGCAAAGGCCACCAATTGCCTTTGGCCCGAGGACAATCGACCTCCGCGCTTGCGCACGTCGGTGTCGATTCCCTCCGGTAGCGTCGCGATGAACTCCGTCAGTCCGACGGCGTCGGCCGCTGCCCTTACCTCCGCATCGGTCGCGGTGGGGCGTCCGAGTCGGATGTTGTCCGCCACCGAACCGGAGAACAGGAACGACTCCTGTGTCACCATCACGACGTTGCGACGCAGGTCCTCGTCGCTGATCTCCCGCATGTCGATGCCGTCGAGTCGGACGGCTCCGGCCGTCGGATCGTAGAAGCGCGCCAACAGCTTTGCCAGTGTCGACTTGCCTGCTCCGGTGGCTCCGACCATCGCGACCACTTGTCCGGCGGGTACGTGCAGCGAGAATTCCGGCAGCACGACGCGTTCGGGGCCGTAGGCGAAGTGCACGTCGTCGAACGTGATGTCGCCCTTTGCCGTTCCGATCTGCACCGGGTTCTGCGGTGCTTTCACCGACGGCTCTTCCTCGAGCACACCGGAGATCTTCTCCAGCGCAGCGGCGGCGGACTGGTAGGCGTTGAAGACCATCGCCAACTCGTCGAGCGGTCCGTAGAACCGGCGCAGATACAGCACGTAGGCGGCGAGCACACCGATGTCCATGTGGCCGTTGATCACTCGCCAGCTACCGAACACCAGAATGATGGCGAGCGTGACGTTGCCGATCCAGCGCACGATGCCGGTGTAGCTCGCCATGCCGCGCAGCGCTGCGGTGGTGGCGTCCCGGTACTCCGAGTCCTCGGTACTGAGAATGGCGTCGTTGCGGCCCTCGCGTCGGAACACCTGCACCGCGCGGATGCCGCCCATCGACTCCACGAAATGGACCACCACGCGCGCGATCGCCACCCGTGTTCGACGGTAGCCCTGGCGTTGTCGGCGCTGTGACCAGCGGGTGACGAGGACCAGCGGAACGAAGCCGGCCAGCACGATCATCGCCATAGGAACGTCGAGGTACACCAGGATGATCGCGATCGACACCATCGACAGGATCGCCGTCAAGGCATCGTTGAGCGCGCTCTCGAGCAGTGTCTGCAGAGATTCGACATCGCTGGTCAGTCGCGAGATCAGCCGTCCCGAGGTGCACTTCTCGTGGAACGACAGACTCAGCTTCTGGGCATGGTCGAACACCCGTCCGCGCAGGTCGTACAGGATGTTCTGACTCAGCCGACCGGAGACGGTGAGAAACGCGTAGGTGGTGAGCATGCCGAGCAGACCGAAGCCGGTGTACCCGCCGACCGCCCACAGCAGCGGACCCCAATCGCCCTGTCCCGCAGCGCCGACGCCGTTGTCCAGCGCGTAGGCGATGAACAGCGGACCGGCGACGTAGGTGATGTTGTCGACCAGAATGATCAGGAACGACAGCAGGGCCTGCTTCTTGTACGGGCGCACCAACGAGACGAGCAACCGGCGAGAACGCCCGGCCAGCACCAGGTTTCCGGTCGCGTCGACCTCCGATTCCTCACCGCCGACGCCGCGCCAATCCGCAGCTGCAGTTTGCTCAGCCATGAATCGACCCCATCACCTCGCGGTACCGCGGCGACGACGCCAGCAGTCCCTCGTGTGTTCCCTGCTCCACAATTCTTCCGTTCTCGAGATAGAGCACGCGGTCGGCCAATGCAGCGGTCGACGGCCGGTGTGCCACCAGCACCGTCGTCGAATGCGCCAATACGCGTCGCAGTTCCTTCTGCACTTTCGCTTCGGTGTCCACGTCGAGCGCGGACAGCGGGTCGTCGAGCACCAGCACCCGCGGCTTGCCGAGCACCGCCCGCGCCAGTGCGAGCCGCTGCCGCTGCCCACCGGACAGACTCATGCCCTGCTCACCGATGCGAGTGGCCAGACCCCACGGCAACTGCTCGACGAAATCCGTTGCGTGCGCGATCTCCAACGCCTCGGCCACCTCGGCATCGGACGCGTCGGGTGAACCGAGCGCGATGTTCTCGCGCGCACTGGCCGAGAACAACACCGGATCCTCGAACGCCACCGTGACGATCGAGCGAAGATCGGCCAACCGCATCGAGGCCACGTCGATACCGTCGATCGTGATGGTGCCCTCGGTGGCGTCGAACAGTCGGGGCACGAGGTTCGTCAGCGCAGTCTTTCCGCTACCGGTGTTGCCGACCAGCGCGACGGTCTCCCCCGGCTCGACGACGAAGCTGACGTCGGTCAGAAGCGGCGAGGACGCGTCGGGAAAGGTGAATCCGACGCGATCGAATTGCACTCGGCCACAGATCTTTTCGGGTAAATCGACGGGATTGACCGGATCGGTCACGGTTTCGGAAGTGTCCATGATCTCCCAGTACCGATCCGCTGCCGTGCGCGCGTTGTTCAGCTCGGCCAGCAGGTACCCGAACGATTCGATAGGCCACAGCAAGAAGGTGACGATCGCAATGGCGGCGACGAGCGTGCCGACCGTCATCGTGCCCTGCACGATCGAGTACGTCCCCACCGCCAGGATTGCGCCGATGGTGATGGGCTGCAATCCGACGATCACCGCCCAGATGATCGCCAGGTAGCGCACCTTCTTCAGTTCGGTGCCGCGCAACGTACGAGCCTGACGGAGAAACTGCTTGCCCAAGTGCGCACTTCGACCGAATGCCTTGAGGACGCGAATACCCTGGATGGACTCCTCGACCGTCGTCGTGACGTCGCCGGCCTGATCCTGAGCGTCACGGGCCACGACGCGGTACAGCGTCTCGAACTTGGTGCAGGCGATCACCAGCGGCACCGACGTCACCAGCATGATCAGCCCCAATTGCCAGGACTGGACAAGCAGTACGCCGATACCCACGACGAGTGTCACCGCGTTGATGATGATGAACGGGCCGATGAAGGCCATGAACCGACGCAGCGAACCGAGGTCTGCGATGGCACGAGAGAGCAGCTGACCCGATTCCCAGCTCTCGTGAGCCGAGACCGACAGTCGCTGAAGCTTGTCGAATACCGTTGCCCGCGCTGATATCTCGAATTGGCTCGACGGCCGCGAGACCAGGTAGCGACGAACCCAGATGCCGAGTGCATCGATGGTGCCGAGCAGCAGGACGAAAGCGGCGGGCCACCAGACTGCCGAGAAATTGCGGTCGGTGATGGGGCCGTCGATGACACGCTGCATCACCAGCGGAATCACCAGACCGGTCAGAGTCGCGATCAGCGAGACCACGATCGAGGCGATGTAGAACCACTTGTACGGCAGCAGAAACGGCGCGAAACGGCGCAGTGAACTGGTCGTCCGCACTGGGTTCGGATATGGCTGATCGACCGTTCCGGTTTCGGGATCGAGCACACCCGTAGACACAGTTCTTCTCCTTATTGCTGTGCTCGAATGATTTCATTGCACAGGCTCAGTTTCCAACCGATTTTTGGGCCAGCGCATTCCAGTGTGAAACCTCGAGCAAGGTCGAGGTCAAGTTCAAGAGCCCTCGAGTAACGTAGGACCGTCGGGCGAGGGAAGGGCACACGTGAGCGCACGGTCGATGGTCGGGTTGTTCGCGGGGATCGGCGGGCTCGAGCTGGGTTTGGCCGAGGCGGGCTGGTCGACGCAGTTGCTGTGCGAGATCGATCCCGGAGCCGGGGCCGTCCTTCGAGCGCGTATGCCCGAGACACCGCTGCACACGGACGTCACCACTCTCCGCGGCCTGCCCGGCGACACCGAACTGGTGGCAGCGGGCTTTCCTTGTCAGGACCTGTCCCAGGCCGGACGCACTGCGGGCATCACCGGTGCCCGCTCCGGCTTGGTGGACGAGGTGTTTCGGCTCGTCACGCGGCGGCGGGGCCCGCGCTGGCTGCTGATGGAAAACGTGCCATTCATGCTGCAGCTCAGCCGCGGGGCTGCCATGCGACACATCACCGACGCGCTCGAGGACCTCGGCTACATGTGGGCCTACCGCGTCGTCGATGCCAGAGCGTTCGGATTGCCGCAGCGTCGCCAGCGGGTGGTGATGCTGGCCTCACGCACCGACGATCCGCGCGAGGTGCTGTTCTCCCAGGATGCAGGCCCGTTGCCCGACGGCGATCCGAGCACCCAACCGTGCGGCTTCTACTGGACCGAGGGCATTCGCGGTCTGGGCTGGGCGGTCAATGCGGTCCCGACGCTGAAGGGTGGATCGTCCCTGGGCATCGCCAGTCCCCCGGCGGTTCGTCTGCCGTCCGGGGAGATCGTCACGCCCGGCATCCTCGGGGCCGAACGTCTGCAGGGATTCGATCCCGACTGGACGCTGCCTGCTGTCCAGCAACCCGGCGTGCGCAGCGGGCATCGTTGGAAGCTCGTCGGCAATGCCGTCAGTGTGCGGATGGCGTCATGGGCCGCGCGTGCACTCGACGATCCGAAGCCGTACGACGCGTCGAACGATCTAGCTCTACTTCCAGGCCAGGCCTGGCCGACCGCCGCCTGGGGACGCGATCGAACGTCGTTCAAGGTCGCCGTGTCGACCATGCCGGTGCACGAACCCTACGAGGACCTCATCGACTTTCTGGACGACTCGAAGCTGCTGTCGGCGCGGGCCACCGCGGGATTCCTCAAGCGCGCACGCACCGGCAACCTTCGCTTCGCCGACGGTTTTCTCGACGACCTCGACGCCCACCTCGAGCGCATGGGCGGGTACGCCGAGCAGGTTCCGGTATGAGCGCAGACCGCCCCGTCACCGACGCGAAAACCAGTGCGCGCCTGAGCAAGCAGAAGCGACGCGACACCAAGCCTGAGGTGGCGCTGCGGCGAGCACTCCACCGGCGAGGCCTGCGATATTTCGTCGATCGCGCTCCGTTGAAGGGCATGAGGCGTCGAGCAGACCTGGTGTTCCCCAGGCGCAAGGTCGCGGTCTACGTCGACGGCTGCTTCTGGCACAGCTGCCCGATTCACGCGACCGCGCCCCGAAACAACGCGCAGTGGTGGGCCGACAAACTGGCCGCCAACGTGGCCCGCGATCGCGACACCGACGAGAAACTGCTCGCGGAGGGCTGGCGTGTGGTGCGAATCTGGGAACACGAGGACCCTGCCATCGCCGCCGACCGCGTGGTCGACGAACTTTCAGGAGCCTGAAACCATCTCGAGCCCCCGCGCGTCCAACCCCATGATCGGTCGAATCGAGTTCGGGGGAAAACGGTGCGTAGAAATTTGTTGCTCGCGGCGGTGGCGCTGGCGATGTCCGTATCGACGAGCGGATGCGCGGTGGTGTTGCTCGGCAACGCTTTTCCCGCAGGCAGTTCGTCGCCGCAGAGCCGGTACGGGTTCGAGATGTCGGAGGCAGACCGATATCTGGCCGATTCGGCAGAATTCGTGCGCAGTCTCGATCCTTGCGGCTTTCTCACCCAGAACGATCTCGCCGCCCTCGGCACAGTGGTGCAGCTGCGGCCCGACGGCGAATTGAGCACGTGCTCGGCCAGCCTGAATCCCGCGGGGTCGAGCGCCACCGACTCCATCTCCGTCGATCTGAACGGATATCGGCCGAGTTCCGACGACAAGGGCACCGAGCAGATCACGATCGGTGGCGAACAGGTGTATCGCGAGAACGCGTCGCACGGGTCGTGCCGCATCAGCTTCCCGCTCCGCGACGAGTTCGACGGTGCCACCGCGGGGGCCATGGACGGCTACCTCACCGAGTCCGGTCGTAGTTTCGCCGCCATCGAGGTGTTCCGCAGTGTGGGGGACGCGTGCCCCGCAGCGATATCCGTCACCGAGACAGCGCTCGCGCTGCTGGACGACCCACCACTGCGTGCCGATTCCAAGTACAACCTTCCGCTTGCCATGAAAGACCCGTGCGCGGTCCTGGAACACTTGCCCGCAACCTGGACGGTGGACCGCTGGAACCCTGCGTCCGATCCGTACCGTTGCCATTTCACGGCGTCCTCGGCAACATTCGAGGACAACTTGGCGATGCTCGACGTCTCGCTCGGCTACGTCGACGGCGACCTGCGTTCGACGGACCGCGAGCCCATCCAGCAAGGCGGCTACACCGTCGAAACACGCGGTTCCGACTCGGCGTGCTTCGCCGACATCGTGCTGGGCAACCCCGTGCTCGGCATGCCCGAGGAGGACAACACTGCCGCGCGCTATGCCCGCACAGTTCCCACCCTGACCGTCCTGGCCGACCACTGCGACTCCGCGGTCGCCCTGGCGGTGGCAACCGCCGATGTACTGACTGGCTAGCCTTGGTCGGTGCGTTCGAGAACCGAAGGCGTGGATATCCGCCGTGTCGTAGGGGCAATCTGCTTGATCCTCGCCGGACTGCTGTATTCCGCGTGGGTGGCCGAATTCTTTCTCGATACCGGACTCGACCCCACCACATCCTTCCTCAGCGAACTCGACGCCCGCGATCAGCCGTACCGCGAATTCTTCTCCACCGCAGACGTCGTCACGGGTTCGCTGATGATTCTCGCCGCGGTCCTCGGCTTCCTGGCAACCCCGCGTCGACGGCTCCTCGTCACCGGCTGGGTGGCGTCGGGCATCTTCGGTGTCGCGACCATCGCCGACGCGAAACTCCCCCTCGAGTGTGTCGCGGCCGACGATCCGAGTTGCCCGATCGAACCCAGCGGGCTCTTCCCGCAACTCCATCATCTTCATGCTCTGACCAGCACCGTCGCGGTGTTCGCGATCTTCACCGTCATGGTTGCGTTCACGCTGGCCGCGTTCCGCTACCGGCTGTACCCGCTGCTTCGCACACTGGGCCTTGCCGTCCTGATCCTCACGACGCTGGCCACCGCGTGGCTGTTGATCGCCGATAATCTGCCCGGTCAGTACGGTCTCGGCATCGCGCAACGGATTCAAGTGGGCGGCATGTCGGCGTATCTGGTGGTGCTGGGCTGTGCGCTTAGACTCGGCGTATGTCCTTCACCGCGACCGAACTGAACGGATCCAAGGTCGAGCAGTACCAGCAGCTCACCGAGCAGGCCCGCGGCCTGGTCTTCGAAGAACCGAATTTGATCGCGAACGCCGCCAATCTCTCCGCGTTGGTCTATCACGCTCTGCCCGAGGTCAATTGGGTCGGTTTCTACCTGTACGACGGCACCGAACTGGTGGTCGGGCCGTTTCAGGGTCAGCCTGCCTGCGTGCGCATCGCCCTGAGCAAGGGTGTCTGCGGAGCGGCAGCAACTACCCGTGAGACACAGCGCGTCGCGGACGTCCATGCCTTCCCGGGCCACATCGCGTGCGATGCCAACACTCGCTCCGAGGTCGTCGTACCGCTGTACCAGGGCGAGACCCTGATCGGTGTGTTCGATCTGGACAGCCCTGTCCCCGACCGCTTCGACGCCGACGATCAGGCCGGCCTCGAAGCGATCGCGGCGGTTTTTCTCAACTCTCTGGGGTAGAACCAGCTGCCGCCTCGAAGAACCAGGCCATGACCAGCGCACCGGGGTCGACGACGCCGCGTGCGGCCTCACCGACGTAGCTGGCGCGGCCGCGGTTGGCAGTGATGTCGTTCGTCGATTCGGCTCCGGATTTCGCCGCGTCGGCAGCGTCCTGCAGGGTGCCGCCGTCCTTCTCGAGCGCGTCGACGGCCGGGGCGATAGCGTCGACCATCGTCTTGTCGCCCACCCGGGCACCACCGAGTTCGGTGATGCTGTCGAGTCCTGCCCTGGCGGCCTGTCCGATAGCCGCGAGATCCGGCTCGGTTTCGAGCATCGTCCGGTAGAACTGGCGGAACCAGATGCCGAACAGCGCTCCGGACGTACCGCCTGCGTGGCCGAGGTAGGCCTCGCTCACCGCCTCGAATACCGTTGCTGCCGAGTAGCTTTCCTTCACAGCGTCCAGATCGAGCTGTTCGAGGGCGGCCACCATGTTGGTTCCGAAATCGCCGTCGCCTGCCTTGCGGTCCAGCTCGGTCAGGGCCGGTTCCTCGTCGAGTACCCGCTGCGCCCACGACCCGATCCACTCCGAGACGAACGCCGATCGGTCGCCGGTGTCGGACGGCGTGAAGGTCGGTCCGAATGCGCCGCGTTCGGCCACCGGTTTCGCACCACGGCTCGATGCGTTGGGCCAGCCGGGTGCGTCGGTGGGTGCATCCCAGAGTTCGAGCATCTCGTCGTCTGCGCGGACCAGGGTGATCGAGGCTCCGCCCATGTTCAGCGCGGTGACGAAGCTCCCGACCAGCGAGCGGGAAATCTCGATCCCTTTGCCGTGGAGGTATTCCGAGAGTTCGCCGAACAGTAGATGCAGTTCGAGCGGATGCGTTGCCCCGAGCCCGTTGACGATCGCGATCACCGTTTCGCCCGAGTTCAATCCGAGCGAATCCACGATGGGCTCGGTCAGCTTCTCCACGATTTCCCGAGCGGGCAGCTGGGACACACGGTCGGTGCCGCGTTCTCCGTGGATGCCGATGCCGAGTTCGATCTCCTCCTTGGGCAATTCGAAGGACGGTTCGTCTGCTCCCGGCAAGGTGGGCGGGTTCAGCGCGACCGCCATGCTGCGTGCGTTCTCCGCGGTTCGACGCCCCAGCGCGACCACCGCCTGCAGGCTGTCGCCGCGTTCCGCTGCTGCGCCGCACACCTTTTCGACGACGATGGTTGCTGCGGTGCCGCGTCGACCTGGACCGTCCTCGCTCTCACTGGCCACGTCGTCGTCGACGAGAACGACGTCGGCCGCAATACCGTCTTCCTGCAACAGCTCTCGGGCGATCATGAAGTTCATCACGTCGCCGGTGTAGTTCTTCACGATGTGCAGCACTCCGCCGCCGGAGTCCACGGCCTTCGATGCTTCGTGTACCTGGAGAGCGTTGGGTGAGGTGAAGATCAGACCCGGGCACGCGCCGGTGAGCATGCCGCGTCCGATGAAGCCGGCGTGCAGCGGCTCGTGGCCCGATCCCCCACCGGACAGCAGGGCGACCTGACCGTCGGAGATGCGGTAGCGGCGGGTCAGAAATCCGGGATCGGCATGCCACGTGACGTCGTCGGTGGCGGCGACGAAACCGCGGAGGGCGTCGGCGACGAATGTTCGAGGGGAATTGGAGAACATGGCTCCACCCTAACCACCTGCGCCGCGTCCCTTCATCGGTTCTGCAGGACCGATACAGTCGGGGCATGAGTACCGAGACCTGGACGCTCGACGCATCGCACGGCGGACAGTTGGCTGTCCGGACGGATGTCACCGGAAAGGCATCCAAGATGGGGCATCGCCTCACGATTGCGGTGACCTCCTGGACCGCCACCGTCGAGTGGTCCGGGGACGCACCCACCGCGGTCACCCTGGACGCCGAGGTGGGATCGATCGATGTGATCGACGGCGAGGGTGGACTGACGCCCTTGATCGGACCGGAGAAGATAGTAGCGAAAGCCAACGCGCTCAAGAGCTTCGACGCCGGCCGATACCCGTCGATCACATTCCGATCGACCGACATCACCGCCGTCGACGCCGGATTTCGACTGACCGGCATAACGGAGATCCACGGCGTTTCGAGGGAGGTCACCGTGGATGTGAACGTCACCGACCTCGGAGATCGGTGGCATCTCGTTTCGGAAACTGTTGTGCGTCAATCGGATTACAAGATCACTCCGTATTCACAGATGTTCGGAGCCATGAAAGTAGTGGATGAGGTCACCGTGACGTTCGACGCCGAGTATCGCAAGCCCTGAGTCTTTCCAATTCGCCTGTCATGGTGGACACTACGGCGATGAGTCGAAATCGATGGATGTTCGGATCGTGCGTGTCGGCCGTAACGCTGGCTGTGGCGTTGACCGCGGGCTGCAGCAGTCCAGCGACCTCGTCTGCCGATGGACCTCCCGGAGTGAACGTCAACGGCGTCGGAGAAGTGCAAGGTGCGCCGGACACGTTGACGACCCAGATCGGCGTCCAGGCCACGGCCGAGGACGTCACCGCCGCCATCGAACAGGCGAACGCGGCCGTGAGTGACGTCACGGACGCGGTTGTCGCGGCCGGTGTCGCCCGCGAGGACATCCAGACTCAACAGGTGTCGATCGATCCGCAGTACTCCGGCGCACTGCCGGGCGGCACCTCCGCGATTTCCGGTTATCAGGCCACCAACACCCTGCAGGTGACGGTTCGCGACCTGTCGAAGGCATCTGCAGTCCTGGGCGACGCCACGTCGGCCGGCGGAAACGCGACCCGCATCTCCGGGGTCTCCTTCAAGATCGACGACGATTCCGAGCTGATCGCCGATGCCCGGTCCAGGGCGTTCGCCGACGCCCGCGATCGCGCCGAGCAGTACGCGTCACTCGCAGGCGGAGAACTCGGGGACGTTCTGTCGATCACGGAGTCGATCACCGGCCAGGAGCAGCCGAGGTCGTTCGGCGAGTCCGCCACTTCGTTCGACACGGCAGTGCCCATCGAGCCGGGACAACAGACCGTCAGCGTGTCCGTGTCGGTGAAGTGGGCGTTGAACTAGGTCCCGGCCGGCGGTGGCAGGCGGTAGTTCACCGGGGTTGCCGAGAAATCCAGAGGATTGCGGACGCCCTCGGCCGCTGCTCCCGGAACCTGGACTCGCGGTTCGAGCCCGAGCGACTCCGCGAAGGCGAAGGCCTCGTCGATCGAATTGACCGGCCCCGCGGGGACGTTGCGGGCCATCAGTTCTCGGTACCATTCGTCGGCTGTACGTGATCGCAAAGCCGAGTTCAGGATGTCGACCAACTGATCTCGATGTTCGACGCGAGCAGAGTTGGACGAGAAGCGCTCGTCTGCAGCCAGTTTCGGCATAGCCAGCACCTCCGCAAGCTCCGAGAATTGCCGGTCGTTGCCCACTGCCAACGCGAGCGGACGGTCTGCGGTCTCGAACACCTCGTACGGTACGAGCGATGGGTGCTTGTTGCCCATCGGCCGCGGTACGACGCCTGCCCCGAGATAAGCCGAGGACTGGTTGCTCAACGCGGACAATACCGACGCCATCAGTGAGGTATGCACCTGCTGACCCGCACCGGTGCTCGATCGATGATGCAGTGCCGCAAGGATTCCGCTGAGTGCGTGCAGTCCGGTGACGATGTCGACCATCGCCACTCCCACTTTGGTGGGCGTCGAGGAATCGGGGCCGGTGACGCTCATCAGACCGCCGACGGCCTGCACCACCAGATCGTATCCGGGCAGGGCGGAGCCTCCACCGGTGCCGAAGCCGGTGATCGAACAGTAGATCAGACCGGGATTTGTTCGAGCCAGATCCGAGTAGCCCAGTCCGAGCCGGTCCATTGCACCGGCTCGGAAGTTCTCGATCAGAATGTCTGCGCCCGAAACGATCTCCCGCGCCTCGGCTACGCCGCCCTCGGATTGCAGGTCGATGAACCTCGACGTCTTGTTGCGATTGACCGAGTTGAAATACGTTGCCGTACCGGCAGAGTCGTACGGTGGTCCCCACGATCGGGTGTCGTCACCGATCCCGGGCCTTTCGATCTTGATGACCTCGGCGCCCATGTCGCCGAGCATCATCGTCGCGTACGGGCCTGCGAGTACGCGAGAGAAATCCGCGACGACAAGTCCTGCGAGCGGACCGGTGGCATCTGTCATCGGTCCACTGTATTGCGCGGCAGGCTGCAGTTCAGTTCAGGTCCGGAACAAAGGCTCCGAGCACGGCGACCATCGTCTCCACTATGCGCTCGATGGGCGGGCGGGGAGGGTCGGTGCGGGACCAGTCGGAGACGATCTCGGTGAGCGCACCGAGGAATGCCGTTGCGGCCAAATGATATCCACCTGGCGGAACGAAGTCGGAACCGATTTCGGAACGTAGCGTGTTCTCGAAGAAATCAACCCACTGTGCACGACGGCGTGTCCGGTGCTGTTCGACGGCGTCGCTGACGCCCAGCATCTCCAGATAGGAAATTCGCGCCCGTCGCGGGTCACCTCCGATCGATCCGACCAAGGCCGTCATCGCAGCGGCGACGAGCGCGCGGCGATCTCGATCGATGTGTCCGTCGAGCGCTGCAACGACTGCCGCCAGCGCATCGTCCTGGATCAGGTCGTACACGTCGATGAGCAGTGCCTCACGGTTGGCAAATTCGCTGTAGAACTGACTGCGCGCCAGACCGGCAGCAGTGCAGATATCCGCTACCGAGGTGGCTGCATAGCCACGTACCCCGATGACCTCGATCCCGGCGTGCAAGAACCGTGCGCGGCGATCGGCTTTTCGCGCGGCGGACGATTGTCCGGCGTACATGCGGCCCTTATCGTCGGCGACAGTCACCGGCGGAGTCTACCGCCGGTGACTCCGTCGCCCGCCGTGCGCCGATCGGTCTTTTCACGCCCCGATCGGCTTACCGAACAGTCCGGCAATTATCTCGCCTACCGCATCGACGAAGAGCGGGTGTGCATTCGTGTCGAGTGCCATCGAACCGACATCGTTCGTTCGGCAACCCGGTTCCACCGGAATACCGGCAAAGCGGTCGCGCATCCACAACACCGCGCTCGGAAAGGCGATCAACTCCAGAGTGATGTGCTCACTGAAATGATCGCGAGTGTAGGTGACATCGGCACCCGGACGGCTGCAGTACGAATCGACCATCGCATTGACCGGTCCTATCGGCACCAGCCAGTCCGGGTTCGAGTGGTAGACGTAGAGCGGCATGTTGGGAGTGGTGTCGCCGAGCCGCATCGCGGACAGCGCCTTTTTCACCACCGGTTGTTGGATCGGGTCGCCTTCGGTACGGAGGAATCCTTTGAGATTGAGAAACGGCAGTAGTGCAGAGGTGTATCCGACACAGAGATTGTCCTTGGCCGCGAACAGTGTCCTGCCGACCGGATCGATGTGTTCGTCGATGAATCGCGCCAGCTCGGGATCCTCACGACTGGCACCGATGATGCCGGCCGCGACGATGCCCGAGCCCAGGGTGTTGTTGGCGTTGTCGACCAGTGCCCCGAGCTCGGCGGGGGTCCCGCCCTCGGTGACTCCGACGATGTCGAGCTCGGGGGCATAGCTGCCGGCCAGTTCGGCCGCATGTCCGGTGGCTATCGCGCCGCCCGAGTAACCGCTCATCCCTACCTTGGTGGCCTCCCCCGCCAACTGCATAGGCGCGAAGTTCTCGGCCGCTCGGATGCCGTCGAGTGTGATCCGACCGGCCACCGGCCCTGCGGCGAACGAGTTGTTCGGCCCTTGATGATCGGGAACCGACACCGCCCAGCCCTGCGCCAACGCTGCCTGCACCTCGAGGAATTGAGCACCCGACGTGACCGCACCCGTGACCGGCCACGGAATTGCGCCCGCTCGCATCGCGTACGAGGGCGCGCAGTAGGCGGCGAGAGAATCCTCGGCCAATTGGATGGAGATCAACGGGCGCGGTGCGGCGGACGCGCCACGTGGCTTCATGACCGTCGTCACCGCCGCTATCGGCTCGTCGCGACCGTTGTTCGACCGAAACGACAGCTGCCACGCGTCGACCTGCGTGGGGATGACGTTGAGAGTAGCCAGCTCGACGGGTCGTGCGGCGATGATCTGGCCCGGGGCCGCCGCGGCCACCACGTCGGCAGGAGGGAGGTAGAAGTCGGTGTCGAATTCCGGAATCTTCGGCCACGTGAACGGTGCCAGAGGCGGCTGAATTTCCACCTCAGGCGAATCGGGTGCAGCAGCAGCGGGCGTCGTCATGGCGGCGAAAGCCGCTGCGGCGGTCATCACGCTGATCGCTGTACGCAGCGTCCAAGATCGGGCAGAAGACACGGGTGTACTCCTTCGCGCCGGAGGACGGGATCCACAGGAGGCGCGCCCGGCGACGGTTCGTACAGCGCATCCGACAATCTTGGACACCGATGTCCGAGATGGTGCTCAGAACTGTAGAGCGAAGTGGCGTGGATAACAATCCCCGAATCGAAAAAGACTCAGAAGTGAGCCGATTCCAGCTTCAACCGATCGCCTCTCCTGGTCAGGCGACCGCGAACGACCGCTTCGCCAAGCCGAATTGAAAGCCGGTGATGGCTGTGGTCACCGGCGCTTCCGGGTTCTCCGCGGCACCGAGCGTGACGAACAGAGGCGTGAAATGTTCGACGGTCGGGTGCGCATACGGCATTCCCGGTGCAGCGCTCCGGAAGTCCGCAAGTGTGTTGACGTCACCACGCGCCAACGCGTCGGCCGCCCAGAGATCGAAGTCCTCCGACCACGTCGGCACGGTGTTGGTAGCGAAGTTCTCCCGCGAGAGAAACGGCAGTCCGTGCGTCATGAATCCGGAACCGATGACCAGCACACCCTCCGCGCGCAATTCTTTGAGCGCTGCGCCGATGGCCATCAGCCGGTCGGGAGCATGCGTCGGCAGGCTCAACTGGAGAACGGGGACGTCGGCGTACGGGTACATGACCTTGAGCGGAACCCAGGCACCGTGATCGAGGCCGCGGGAGCTGTGGCGGTGCAGGTTCTCCGACGCCGGGAGTGCCGCGGCCACCCGTGCGGCCAAAGCCTCCGCGTCGGGCGTCCGGTATTCCATCGAGAAGTAGCGCTGGGCGAAACCGCCGAAGTCGTAGACCAGAGGGGGCGCAGCCGCCGATGCGGACAAGCTCAGCGGGGCCTCTTCCCAGTGCGCGCTGACGATGAGGATCGCCTTGGGCTTGGGCATCGACTGCGACCAGGTGAACAGCTGGTCCATCCAGAGTGCGTCGTCGAAGACCGGGGGTGCGCCGTGGCTGATGTACAGGGCGGGCATCGGACCGTCGCTCGGAGTCCACAGTTCCTGTGACCTGCTCGCGGGTGCGGTATCGGCGAGAAATGCATCGAACGCTGCACCGGCGACGGGCGGGTTGATCACGGATGTCATGGCGGGTCCCTCGAATGCTTAGGTTGAATCTTCAACTTAGCACCGATTGGGCCCTGCGGCCAGCATGGCTAGGCTCGAGTGCATGTCGGATGCCGTCTATCGCGCTCCCATGCCGAACGGTGTCGAACGCGCCCTCACCTACGGACTGTGTGGAATGGCGGCCGACGACGAACGCTCGATACGACGCGTCGAGCGCTTCGGGCAGGTTCCGGACGGATCTTTCGTCTGGACGCGCACAGAGCGTGGCGAGTTCTTTCTCGGGCGAATTTCCGGTCCTCTACGTGAAGATCGCAGCGCCGACGCGGTGGCGTCGAACATGATCTTCGTCTGGGACTGCCAGTGGACGAGCGAACCCGTTCCCGAGCGCGAGGTTCCCGCGGCGACACTGCAGACCTTCGCGCGCGGTGGCCGCAATTTTCAGCAGACTCACGACCCGCGGGTCGGTGCGGAGTCGGCTAGCGTGTGGCGAGCGCGAGGTCGTTGACCTGGGGATCTACCTGCACGACGGAGTAGCCCTGAATCTCGAACTTGTTCTCGCCCTCGGGCGGCCCGAGCACGGCACGGACGATCAGCGTCGCGGCGGCAGCGACGAGTGCGATCACGATGACCACTGCTGCCACGATCAGCAGGGTCCGGGGGCCGCCGAACAGGTTCTTCGAGCTCATGCGTCCATCATGACCCCTCCGGGATGAGACACGAATCGCGCCTGCCCAAGTAGTAAAGGTGTTGATCAGATGGGTTCGTGGCTACAGTGAATCCGTGACCGACGCACCCGAGCCCGATTTCTGGTCGTTCATCGACACCGCCAACTCCACGCTGGCCCGGGACTACGGGTTCGAGCATCAGCTGGCCACCGAGGTTCTACTGACGCTCAACCGGGCGTCGAACATCGTCACCTACGACCTGGAGGCGACGGTTCATCGCCCCCGAGGCTGGTCGTGGTCGTCGTTCCGACTGATGTTCGTCACGTGGTTGGCAGGCCCGATCGAACCGCGCCGAGCCGCAGAACTGACCGGCATGAGCCGGGCAGCCGTCTCGAACCTGTCCAAGACACTCATCTCCGGCGGCCTGCTCGCCAGTACGCCCGACGAGAAGGACGGCCGTTCGGTGCGCCTCGCCCTCACCGCGCAGGGGCACGACGAGATGGTCGAGGCGTTTGCGGAGCAGAACGAACGGGAGAACGCGTGGGCCAGCGCGCTCACCGAACCCGAACAGCGGATTCTGGTGATGCTGTTGACCAAACTCATCACTCACCGCAGCCAGTTCGACGTCCGGGGACGCAACTGAAGGTTGCGTAGATCACGTCAAAGTAGTTAATGTGTTTACTACAAGCGGTGAACACAACTCAGGAGCGATGACGTGGCCTACTACCGGCAGCTCGGATCGGTACCGCCGAAGCGGCACACCCAGCACCGAACCCCGGACGGCAACCTCTACTTCGAGGAGTTGATGGGTGAAGAGGGCTTCTCCTCGGACTCGTCTCTGCTCTATCACCGCCACATACCCTCGGCGATCGTCGATGCCACGGTCTGGGAACTCCCCGATCAATCGACGACGCCCAACCATCCGCTCGTGCCGCGGCACCTGAAGTTGCACGAGCTGTTTCCCGAATCCGCGGTGGCGGACACCGATGTCGTCACCGGCCGACGCCTCGTTCTCGGCAACGCCGACGTCAGACTGTCCTACGTCGTCGCGTCGAAAACCTCACCGCTGTACCGTAATTCGATCGGCGACGAGATGGTCTACATCGAATCCGGTTCTGCCATCGTCGAAACGGTGTTCGGTGCCCTCCAGGCACAGCAGGGCGATTACGTGCTCATTCCGCGCGCGACGACGCACCGTTGGATTCCCGACGGCCCCCTTCGTGCCTACGCCATCGAAGCCAACAGTCACATCGCGCCGCCCAAGCGCTTTCTGTCCAAGTACGGCCAGCTGCTCGAGAACGCTCCCTACTGCGAACGCGATCTGCACGGCCCCACCGAGCCTCTGGTCGTCGATGACGAAGACGTCGAAGTGCTTGTCAAACACCGCGGTTCGACGGGCATCGTCGGAACCAGATACGTCTACCCGCAGCACCCGTTCGACGTGGTGGGGTGGGACGGCTGCCTGTACCCGTACACCTTCAACATCTCCGACTACGAACCGATCACCGGCCGTGTGCATCAACCGCCACCCGCGCACCAAGCGTTCGAGGGGTCCAATTTCGTGATCTGTAATTTCGTTCCGCGCAAGGTCGACTACCACCCGCTGGCAATTCCAGTGCCGTACTACCACTCCAACGTCGACTCCGACGAGATCATGTTCTACGTCGGCGGCGACTACGAGGCCCGCAAGGGCTCGGGCATCGGGCAGGGTTCCATCTCGGTGCATCCGGGCGGTCACGCTCACGGGCCGCAACCCGGTGCGTACGAACGCAGCATCGGTGCCGAGTTCTTCGACGAACTGGCTGTCATGGTCGACACCTTCCGCCCCCTCGAACTCGGCGAAGGTGCCCGTGCATGCGAGGACACCGGGTACGCGTGGACCTGGGCCGGTCGGGGGCCGAATCGATGATCCCGGAGTTGTTCCGTCGCCTGTGCGACGACGCCGCCGCCTTCCCTCCCGGCAATGCGCCGCTCGATGTTGCTGTGGCACAACACCTCGAGTACCGGGCCAGTGCGTTCGCAGACCTCGTCGGCCCGTTGGTCGTTCCGATGGACCGGGTGAACGAGCTGGATCTGGGTGCTCGGATGGAGCTGGCGTTGACCGCACCCGCCGGGCCGGGAAGTGTGGAGGCAGGCCTGCGGGTCGCCGATCGTACAGCCGGCGTGACGGTCGTGTCCATCGAAGTGGCCATGCCCCACGGCACCGACATCGATGTGCTGCGCGGCATCACCCAGGACATCGACATCTATGTCGAAATTCCCCGAGACTCCCGAAAAGACGACATCTTCGACGCCGTCGACGAGTTCGGGTATCGCGCCAAGTTTCGGACCGGCGGCGTCACGGCCGACCAGTATCCGGACGAACACGAGCTCGCCGCGTCCATCTATCGGGCGGCCCAGCGCGAGGTCCACTTCAAGGCCACCGCGGGTCTGCACCATGCCGCCCGTAACACCGATCCCCACAACGGATTCGAGCAGCACGGTTTCCTCAACGTGCTCCTCGCCGCGCAGGCCGCACACAGTGGCGCACGGGTCGGTGAGCTCGAGAAGATACTGGCGATTCGAGACGCAGACGTCCTCGCCGGGCTCGTCGCCGGGATCGAGGGACAGCGCGCCTTTGCCTCCTTCGGCACCTGCAGCATTCGTGAACCCCTGCACGATCTCGTCCGACTCGGACTCGTCCCACCTCTGTGACCTAGGAGCGCCGCTCATGACGCACATCGACATTCCCGCCGATTCCGAGTTCGGAATCGACAACCTCCCCTACGGCATGTTCAGCACTCCGGGCACGAACGCCCGTGTCGGAGTCCGCTACGGCGACAACGTGATCGACCTGTATGCGGCTCTGGGTGACGCAGACTTCGCGTCGACGAGCCTGAACGCATTCATGGCTCGCGGACGCGGTCGGTGGGCGGAGGTCCGCTCGTCGGTCACCGACATGCTCACCGGTGGCACGACCCCCGCGGAAGCAATCGTGCCCGTTTCCGACGTGACGATGCACCGGCCGTTCGAGGTGGCCGACTACGTGGACTTCTACGCCTCCGAGCATCACGCAGCCAACCTCGGCCGACTCTTTCGCCCCGATGCCGAACCGCTGCTACCGAATTGGAAGCACCTGCCCGTGGCGTACCACGGTCGGTCCGGCACGGTCGTCGTCTCCGGCACCGACATCACCCGGCCTCGCGGCCAACGTAAGGCGCCCGACGAGGCGTCGCCCACCTTCGGTCCGAGTCGGCGACTGGACATCGAGGCCGAGATGGGCTTCGTCGTCGGCGTTCCATCGGACGGGCCCATATCGCCGGATCGGTTCTCGGACCACGTGTTCGGAGCCGTCATCGTCAACGACTGGTCGGCGCGCGACATCCAGGCCTGGGAGTATGTTCCGCTGGGGCCGAACCTCGGCAAGAGCTTCGCGACGTCCATCTCGCCCTGGGTCGTTCCGCTGCTCGCATTGGAGCAGGCACGAACCTCGACGCCGGTGCAAGACCCCGAGCCGCTCGAGTACCTCCGCGAATCTCGTTCCTGGGCTCTCGATATCGACTTGACCGTCGTGTGGAACGGGCATGTCGTCTCGCACCCGCCCTACAGTGCAATGTACTGGTCGCCCGCTCAGATGCTGGCGCACGAGACCGTCAACGGCGCGACATCGCGAACCGGTGACTTGTTCGCCTCGGGCACCATCTCCGGGCCGGAGAAGAATCAGCGTGGCGCGTTCATCGAATTGACCTGGGGTGGAGCCGAACCCGTGAGCCTCGGATCGGAGACCCGAACCTTCCTCGAGGACGGTGACGAGGTTGTCATCGCCGCCAGCGCCCCAGGACCCAACGGATCTCGCATCGGATTCGGTGATGTCCGGGGTCGCATCAAGCCGGCCTGAGTGACAGCTACCAGTCCGACCGCACGATGAGGGACTGCTCGATTTCGAGTGCTGCGTCGCGCACGGCCTGCCCCCACAACACGCCGGCCGAGGTCGACACACGCTCGATCGGTCCCGCGACGCAGACGGCGGCCACGATGCGCTCGTCTCGGCGAACCGGGGCGCTCACCGAGGTCAGTCCCGGGGTTCGCTCGGATACAGATTCCCACCACCCGAGTTCGCGGCTCTCGGAGTCGGCGTCGAGATCGCCGGCCAACACGTGACCGGCCGACCCCGCTCCGAGCGGAAGTAGCGCCCCCACCGGCAACGACGCGCGGAGTTCGTGCTGGGAATCCTCGGAGACCAGGCACAACCGATGCGATCCCCGCAATACCCACAGCTGGGCGGATTCTCCGGTCTCTTGCCGCAGGCGCCTGAGAATCGGTACCGCGAGCCCGCTGAGAGTGGAGGTGCCGAAGCGGTCACCGGGATGAAGAAGACCGTCGTTGTCCCGGCGGAGCATCGAGTACCGCACCATCTCGCCGACCAGTCGATAGACCGTCGATGCAGACAGGCCCAGTATTTTGGCGAGGTCACCGGTGGTTCGCGGACATGCCTCGACGGCATTGAGAATCGCCGCGGCCCGGGCCAGCACCCCGGTAGTGGTGTCGGCGCTACCGTCCGTCACTGCTGTCGACCTCCGTTTTCGATTCCCGTACAGCATCGGCTACATGGCCGACACTGCTTACGCAGCATAGGTGTCGGACCGGTCCGTGACGCTGTCAGCAGGGCCGAGCGCCACGATGGACGCCGGCCAGATCGCGGTAGGTGAGCGCGTTGGCTGTGCAGTGCTCCACCTCCTCGTCGGTCAGTTCCCGCCGAACCTTGGCAGGGACACCGGCGACCAATGATCTCGGCGGGATCTGTGCACCTTCCGTCACCAGTGCACCTGCGGCAACGAGACAGTCCTCTCCCACCACGGCACCGTTCATGATGACGGCAGCCATGCCGACCAAGGTTCCGTCGCCGACGGTGCAACCGTGCAAGACGGCATTGTGTCCCACACTCACGTTGCGTCCGATCGTAAGCGGGAAGCCCGGATCCACATGTGCGACAACACCGTCCTGAATGTTGGACCCACCACCGATTGTGATCTCCTCCGAGTCGGCCCGTAGAACGGCCTGGTACCAGACACTGCTGTCCGGACCGAGATTCACTCGCCCGACGAGCGTCGCAGTGGGGGCGAGCCACGCGGATGCGTCGACGGTAGGAGATCCGCACTCGAGCGCGAGCAGCATCGACCCTGGGTTCTTGTCGGTCATGAGTTCCTGTTTCCTTCCAGCGGCACGAATATCTGAGAAATCCACATCACAGTGGTTGTCATACGTGATCCAGCACACTATGGTCATTCCTACCAGAAGATAATGTCTTTATCAAATAATGATAATTGGCCATCTTCACTCTGACTTACTACGTACTGCAGGGAGTGACCACCGGTGTCCATCACCACTGAGAACGGCCCTTTGCACGGAATCCGTGTGATCGAGCTGGGCAATTTCATCGCTGCACCCTTCGCGAGTCGCCTTTTCGCCGACTTCGGTGCCGACGTCATCAAGATCGAGCGCCCCGGCGTCGGCGACGAACTTCGCGGCTGGCGTCGAAGCCGTGGAGACACCTCCATGATGTTTCGAACCATTGCTCGCAACAAGCATTCGGTGACTCTCGATCTGCGTACCGACGAAGGCCGCGATCTCGCGCTGAAGTTGGTCGAGACCGCCGATGTCGTCGTGGAGAACTTCCGGCCCGGCACCCTCGAGCGGTGGGGACTGGGACCCGACCGACTACAGGAAGCCAATCCCGACGTGGTCATGGTCCGTATCTCGGGCTACGGCCAAACCGGCCCGCATCGAGACCGGGCCGGATTCGGCGGGGTAGCAGAAGCATTCGGCGGATTGCGCCACGTCACCGGTCACGCGGATCGCGAACCCGTTCGGCCCGCAGCGCCCATCGGCGACGTACTGGCCGGATTGCACGGTGCCGTCGGCGCTCTCGTGATGCTCCTGGCTCGCGAACGAAGCGGAGATCATTCCCGGCCCAAGGTTGCCGACGTCGCACTCTACGAGGCGGTGTTCATGGCCATGGAATCGCTGGTCCCGGACTACGACGCATACGGCACGGTTCGCCAGCGCACAGCAGGCAATCTCCCCGGCGTGGTCCCCAGCGGCATCTATCCGTCCCAGGACGGCAGCGTCATGATCGCCGGAAACTCGAGTAGCGTGTTCGGACGGCTCATGACCGCGGTGGGCCGAGCAGACCTGGCCGCCGACCCGGAACTGGCGAACGGCGACAAACGATTTGCGCGCGAGGCCGAACTCGACGGAGCCATCTCCGACTGGACGTCGGTAAGGCCGACAGCTGTTGTCGTCGACGAACTCGGTGCCGCGGGCATTCCCGTCGGAGAGGTGTTCGACGCAGCTCAGATCGCCGACGACGAACACTTCGTTTCACGCGGGATGGTCCAACCTCTGAAAGTCTCTGTGGAACAGGGCAGTACCGAGGAAGTACGCTTTCCCGGAGTGGTTCCACGCTTCGGCGACGAACCCACCGCCGTGAAGTGGGCCGGACCGGACCTCGGCGAGCACACGGACGATGTTCTCGGCCGCATGCTCGGACTCACCGAGGAGCAGCTCGACGATCTCCGCGCCAGGAAGGTGATCTGACATGCCTCGCGTACACATCACCGACGTTTATCTCCGCGACGGACTGCAGGACGAGAAGTGCATCGTCCCCACGGAGGACAAACTCGCCGTACTCGACGCCACCCTCGCGTCGGGCATCACGACCGTCGAGATCGCCTCGTTCGTTTCCCCCACCCGAGTGCCACAGATGGCCGACGCCGAAGAGGTCGTTTCGCGTGCGCCGCGCCGATCCGATACCCGCTACACCGCATTGACATTGAACGGACGGGGAGTGCACCGGGCCGCCGAGACCGACATCGATGTGATCCAGGTCGTCACCTCCGCCAGTGAGAGCCACAGCCGCGCGAATGCCGGACGGTCGTCCGAGGACGCTCTGCAGGATCTGCACCGTGCAGTCGCGGCGCATCCGGATCGGACGTTCATCGGCGGAGTCAGTACCGCTTTCGTGTGCCCGTTCGATGGCATCATCACGCCCGCACGGCTCGTCGAGGTCTGCACGCGCATGGCCGACATCGGCGTATCGAGCCTCGGTCTCGCGGATACCCTCGGCATCGCGACCACCGACCAGGTACTGGCCGGAGCCGACGCCGTCCGAAAGGCGTTGCCCGAGTTGACGATCAGCCTGCACCTGCACAACGCCCACGACCAGGCCCTCGAGACAGCGGTACGTGCAGTGCTCGACCTCGAGATCGAGCACTTCGACAGCGCGCTCGCCGGTTACGGCGGTTGCCCCTTCGCCCCGGGCGCGCACGGAAACCTGGCCACCGAGCAGCTCGTCGACAGGTTCCATCGCGCCGGAATCGACACCGGTATCGACACGGCTGCTCTGGCCGCCGCTGCCGATCTCGCTCGTTCAGTGGTCGATCGCGCTCTCCCTCTCCCCACTTCTGCTTCCGCTCTCTGATCAGGCGGGCTCCGGTCCGCGCATCGCCGATTCCCCTACGGCACAACCTCATCCTCCGTCCGAAAGGCCAGCCATGGTCTACGCAATCTCGATCATCGCCCTCATCGCAATCTTCACGGTCGCGACGATCACTCCCATCAACATGGGCCTACTGGCCTTCGCCGGCGCCTTCCTCATCGGTGGCGCGATATCCGGCATACCTATCGAAGACATCATCGACGCATTCCCAGGTAGCACCTTCATCATCGTCGGTGGCATCACCTTGTTGTTCGCCATCGCCAAAGCCAACGGAACCATCGACGTCGTCATCGATCGATCCCTCCGGCTCGTGGGCGGACGGCGCTGGGCCATCCTGTGGATGATGTTCCTGCTGTCCGGCCTGTTGATGGCCCTCGGATCCGTGCTCGCCGTCGGCATGCTGGCACCGATCGCGATGCCGCTGGCCAAGCGCAACAACATCAATCCCTTCCTGATGGGCATGGTCGTCAGCCATGGCGCGCTCGCCTGCTGCTTCTCCCCGATCAACCTCTACGGCGCTTTCGTCAACGGCTTGATGGACTCCACCGGTGTGGGCTCACATCCGCTCGCGCTGTTCCTCATCCCGTTCGTTCTCAACACGCTGATCGCACTGGTGCTCTTCCTCGTTCTCGGCCGCGACCTGATCAAAGACCGCACGCGTGCGTTCGATGTCCAGGATCTCCGCGACCAGGAGGGCGGGCTGCCGGTGCCGTCAGGACCGCGTCCGGGCAACACCGGGTTGCCCGAGGGCAGCGGTGGCGGCACCGCCGTGCAAGTCGAAGCCGATCCGATCGAAGCAGCCTCGGTCACAACGGTTCCCGATCAAGCCGTTCCCCTGACTCGAGTGCGCGTACTCACGCTTCTCGGTATTGCCGCCCTGGTTCTGCTGTCCGTGACCTTGGGCGTCGACATCGGCGTCAGCGCGATCTGCGTGTCGGTCGTGTTGTTGCTGCTGGCACCGAAGACTCATCCGAAGGTGGTCGACAACATCGCCTGGCCTGCCGTGGTTCTGGTCTGCGGTGTTCAGACGTACATGGCGGTCATGACCCAGAACGGTACGCTGGGATTCCTCGGCGACGCCGCCTCCGCCCTGGGATCACCACTGCTGACGGCACTCATCCTGTGCTACGCGGTGGCCATCATCTCGGCGTTCGGATCGTCGATCGGCACCATCGGTATCGCCCTTCCACTCGCTGCACCCATGCTCGCCGCCGGCGAGCTGGGAGCCATCGGATTCGTTGCCGCCATTGCATTCTCGGCGACGGTGGTGGACGTGAGCCCGTTCTCCACCAACGGCGTGATGGTCCTGGCCGAAGCACGAGTGAACGACAAAGCCCGATTCCAGCGAAAGATGTTGGGTTACTGCGGACTCGTCGTTCTCCTCGCTCCGCCGACCGTATGGTTGCTGACGGTGGTCGGGCCCTCGATGACCTGATTCGAGAGCCACTTCGGCCCCTGCCTCGACGCGGACGTGCTCAGTCGCGCGTTCGTCGATAGGCAGGGGCCTTCGGCGTTCTCTCTGGCTCGGCGGTGTTCAGCAACGGCATCGCTCGAAACTCGACCAGTTCCGAGAGCACGACCACACTGGTGGACCGTGCGATCGTACGAGACTGGTTGAGCACGATCAGAGTTCGCTGCAGATCGTCGTGCGAGGCGGCCGCGACCCGGCACAGTACGTCGCCGGCACCGGTCGTTGCGAATGCTTCCAACACCCCGGGTATTTGCTCCAGAACAGCGACGACGTCACCGAGAGCGCCCTGGGCGATCTCCAACGTCACGAACGCCTGAACGCCGTAACCTGCTGCAGCCAAGCCGATTCGAGGTTGATACCCCCTGATGACACCGGTGTCCTCCAGTCGCTGCAGACGGGCCGACACAGTGGCACGCGCAACGCCGAGCGTCCGCGACAGCTCGAGCACGCCGATCCTCGAATTGTCATGCAGCGCAGCGAGCATCGCCCGGTCCAACTCGTCCAATGTGGATTCCATCGCGCACCTCCAGTTTTCTGTACGAATTGTATAGCACGCCGCGCATTCTCCTGGCCCATCTGTACAGCTCAGATAGCAGAAGGTCGGTCGATTGACACCTCTCACCGGCAATGTTTGAGTCATCAGGACAGTTCGCTCAGCTCGAACCGAAGGCGGCCGATCCCCTCGTCGCCGCGCCCGAGCCATCACACCAACCAGGGAGCCTTCATGAGCCTCGACAGCATCCTCAACGACGACGAAAGATTGGCCGATCTCGATGCAGATCAGCTTCGACAGCTCGTCGGCCTTGTCGAGTACGACGACAAGAAAGATCCCTTTCCGGTCAGCGGCTGGGACGCCATCGTGTGGGTCGTCGGCAACGCGACGCAGACCGCACACTTCTTCCAGTCCGCGTTCGGCATGGAGCTCGTTGCCTACTCGGGCCCGACAACGGGCCAACGTGACCACCACGCGTACGTGCTCAATTCCGGCGCAGTGCGTTTCGTCATCAAGGGAGCCGTCGATCCGGACAGCGATCTGGTCGCCCACCACACCCGCCACGGTGACGGCGTCGTCGACATCGCGCTGGCCGTACCGGATGTGGATCGATGCATCGAACATGCGCGGGCCCAGGGCGCTCGGGTACTGCAAGAGCCGACCGACATCTCCGACGAGCACGGCACAGTCCGCACCGCGGCCATCGCGACCTACGGCGACACCCGGCACACGTTGGTGGACCGCTCCCGCTATACGGGCACCTACCTCCCGGGCTATGTACCGCGAACGTCGACGTTGCAGCGACCGGAAGGCGCTCCCAAGCGCATCTTCCAGGCCCTCGATCACGTGGTCGGCAATGTCGAGCTCGGCAAGATGGACGAGTGGGTCGACTTCTACCACCGCGTCATGGGTTTCACGAACATGGCCGAGTTCGTCGGGGCCGATATCGCCACCGATTACTCGGCGCTGATGAGCAAGGTCGTCTCCAACGGCAATCACCGCGTGAAGTTCCCACTGAACGAGCCAGCCATCGCCAAGAAGCGTTCACAGATCGACGAGTACCTGGACTTCTACCGAGGCCCCGGAGCACAGCATCTGGCGCTCGCGACCAACGACATCCTGTCCTCGGTCGATGCCCTCCGCGCAGCGGGCGTCGAATTTCTCGCCACACCCGATTCGTACTACGAGGACCCGGAACTGCGGGCCCGTATCGGCAACGTCCGGGTACCGATCGAAGAGCTGCAGAAGCGCGGCATTCTCGTCGACCGTGACGAGGACGGGTATCTGCTGCAGATCTTCACCAAGCCACTGGTCGATCGCCCGACGGTATTCTTCGAGCTGATCGAACGCCACGGCTCACTCGGCTTCGGCATCGGTAACTTCAAGGCACTGTTCGAGGCCATCGAGCGGGAGCAGGACGCGCGCGGAAACTTCTGACTCGTGATCTGTTCGACGCCGCCCACTGTCAGCGTTCGGTGGGCGGCGTCGTGCGTCCCAGACCGCCTCGGTCCTCGTCGAAAATCAGCCATGTGCGGGTCGCCCGAACGCCGTCGAGCGATTGCAGGCCCTCGAGCACCACCAGCCGCAGGCTCTCGTTGTCGGGAGTCCTGATGAGTACCAATACGTCGAAATCCCCCCCGAGCAAGCTGAAATGGTCGACGAATTCCATCGCCCTCAGCCCCTCCGACACGGTCCGCCACGAATCCTGACGGATGGACAACGCGATGAACGCCGAGGTTCCGAGCCCGGACGCCGCGTGATCCACCTGCACGGTGAACCGTTCGATGACACCGGAATCCTTGAGTCTGTCCACCCGCGTATAGGTATGTGCCCGCGAGAGATTCAAACGATCGGCCAGTACCCGCATCGAGACCCGGCCGTCTGCGGTGAGCTCGGCGAGGATGCGACGATCCGTGTCGTCCAACTCCACACGCCTCGAAACGTCGTCCATTCGTCCGCTCCTACCTCGTGGTTTGTTGCGCCGATCGGACAGATTCTGGTTTCGCGCGGCGATCGGCGGCCATATGTCTGCAATTCTACGACCTTCGGGCTTGTTCATCACAAAATCGGCCAGAATCGCCGTACAAGCCGATTTCAGGAGAGTGCGTCATGACGACCGTCGAGAAGGTAGCGGCAACGTCCTACCAACAGTTCATGCCCGCCGACCGTCCCGTGCAGTATCTCGCGCCGGACGGGACGGGCGTGGACAGTGCCGCCCGCTACGCACACCCGTCCAACGAGCGCCTGCTCGAGATGTACCGCTCGATGGTGCACGGTCGCCGATTCGACCAGCAGGCAACAGCTTTGACCAAGCAGGGCCGTCTCGCGGTCTACCCGTCCTCGCGCGGACAGGAGGCCTGCCAGATCGCCGCAGCCCTCTGCCTGGGCGAGCAGGACTGGATGTTCCCCACGTACCGTGACTCGATGGCTCTCGCGGCGCGAGGCGTCGACCAGGTGGAGTTGCTCGGCATGCTCGCCGGCTACTGGCACTGCGGCTACGATCCGACCGCCTACAAGGTCGCTCCCCAATGCACCCCACTGGCAACACAATTGCTCCACGCGACCGGCTTCGCGTATGCCGAGGCCAAGCAGGGTCGCGACACCATCGCCCTCGCGTTCTGTGGAGACGGAGCCACCAGCGAGGGCGACTTCCACGAGGCCCTCAACTTCGCCGCGGTGTTCCGGGCCCCGGTCATCTTTCTGGTGCAGAACAACGGCTTCGCGATCAGCGTTCCACTG
The DNA here is from genome assembly GCF_002259485.1 of Rhodococcus sp. 14-1411-2a. Classification (GTDB taxonomy): domain Bacteria; phylum Actinomycetota; class Actinomycetes; order Mycobacteriales; family Mycobacteriaceae; genus Rhodococcoides. Next base: position 200,046 of record NZ_NPGA01000014.1, on the reverse strand, counting down.
GCACGTCAGAGTGCGGCTCCGTCGTTGTCGCACAAGGGAGTCGGCTACGGAATCGGCAGCGAGCAGGTCGATGGCAACGACCCGATTGCCATGATGGCCGTGATGGACGAGGCCGTGAAGTACGTCAGAGCAGGCAAGGGACCGGTGGTCGTCGAGGCGCACACCTACCGCATGGACGCGCACACCAACGCCGACGATGCCACGCGCTACCGCAAGGCCGACGAGGTCGAAGGGTGGCTGGCCCGAGATCCGCTCTCGCGCCTCGATTCCTACCTCGAAGGCCAGGGGCTACTCACCAACGAGCTGCGCGAGCAGATGACGGTATCGGCCGACGCCGACGCCGCTGCGCTTCGCGCCGGCATGAACGTCGAGCAGGAAGTCGACCCCAAGGATCTGTTCCGGTTCGTCTACTCCTCCCCCACACCCGCCCTGATCGAACAACGCGATCAGGTTGCCGCCGAAATCGCTGCAGGAGAACTGTCATGACCACGATGACCATGGCCGGAGCACTGAACGCCGCCCTGCGCGACGCGTTGACCGAGGACGAGAAGGTCGTCGTGTTCGGCGAGGACGTCGGCACACTCGGCGGCGTCTTCCGCGTCACCGACGGACTGACCCGAGACTTCGGTGACGATCGCTGCTTCGACACCCCGCTGGCGGAGTCGGGTATCGTCGGATTTGCAATCGGAATGGCGATGTCGGGTTACAAGCCCGTCGTCGAGATGCAATTCGACGCCTTTGCCTACCCGGCCTTCGAGCAGATCGTGTCTCATGTGGCCAAGCTGCGCAACAGAACTCGTGGCTCACTCACCGCGCCGATGGTCATACGCATCCCGTTCGCCGGCGGTATCGGCGGCGTCGAGCATCACTGCGACTCGTCCGAGGCCTACTACGCCCACACCCCGGGCCTGAAGGTCGTCTCGCCGTCCACTGTCGCCGACGCGTACTCGCTCATGTGCGACGCCATCGCCGATCCGGACCCGGTGATCTTCCTCGAGCCGAAGCGGCTGTACTTCTCCAAGGACGACATCGAATTGACCAAGACCGAGCCGATCGGCACCGCCGTCGTCCGCCGTGCCGGTACCGACGTCACTCTTCTCGCCTACGGCCCCACCGTGTCGGTGGCCATGCAGGCCGCGGAGTTCGCAGCCGAGGACGGCCGGAGCGTCGAAGTGATCGATCTGCGATCGCTCAATCCGTTCGACGACGAGACCGTCGCGGCCTCGGTACGTAAGACCGGACGCTGCATCGTGATCCAAGAAGCGCAGGGATTCTCCGGTGTCGCCGCAGAGATCGCCTCACGCGTATCCGAGCGCTGCTTCCATCACCTGCACGCCCCTGTACTCCGCGTTGCCGGACTCGATATTCCCTACCCGGCACCGAAACTCGAGCACTTCCACCTGCCGTCCGCCGACCGTGTGCTCGACGCGATGGACCGGCTGCAGTGGAACGATGCTCCCGATCTCAGCAAGGCGGTCACGGTATGAGCATGCAGGTGTTCCTGCTCCCCGATCTCGGTGAGGGACTGACCGAGGCCGAGATCGTCGAGTGGAAGGTCAAGCCCGGCGACATCGTCACCATCGATCAGGTCGTCGTCGAGGTCGAAACTGCAAAAGCGTCCGTCGAGGTGCCCTGCCCGTTCGAGGGTGTGGTCGGCGAACTTCATGCGGCCGAGGGCACTTCACTGGCCGTCGGTGCTCCGCTGATCAGCATCACCGGCGGTGCTATTTCCGATACGCCTGCCGCCCATGAGCGGTACCGCGAGGAAGAACGCGCCGGCTCGGGCAATGTGCTCATCGGCTACGGCACAGGACACGGCCCGACCGGTCGTCGCAAGCGGAGTGCGGCTCCGCCGCAGCAGAGAGCGGCTGCGCCGCAGGTGAGCGGAAGCTCGACCCCGGCTACGAGTTTCCGCTCACATGCACCGAAGGTGCTCTCCCCCATAGTTCGGAGCATGGCGTTGCAGGGTGGGCTCGATCTGGCCAGTATCGAGACAGCCGGCGGCCACGGAGTTATCACCCGCGCGGACGTCGAGCGAGCCTTGGCCGGTTCGACGGTTACTTCCTCGCCGGAGGGCGTCACGCGAATCCCTATCACCGGCATTCGGAAGACCATTGCAGACAAACTCTCTCGCAGTCGATCGGAGATCCCCGAGGCCACAGTCTGGGTCGACGTCGACGCGACCGCTCTGCTGCAGGCCCGACGCGACCTCGATGCCTCCATCGACGGAGTCAAGGTCACGCTGCTGGCGGTCCTCGCCAAACTCACCATGATCGCGTTGGCCAAGTTCCCCGAGCTCAACAGCACGGTCGATACTGCCGCCGGCGAGATCCTGCGCTACGAGAACGTCGGACTCGGCATCGCCGCTCAGACCGATCGGGGATTGATGGTTCCCGTTGTGCCGCAGGCAGATAAGGCCGATCTGAAGGAACTCTCCGAGCGGCTGGCCGAATTGACCGAACTCGCACGGACCGGTTCCCTACCCGCCGCCCGCCTGAGCGGAGGAACGTTCACCCTCAACAACTATGGCGTGTTCGGGGTCGACGGCTCGGCCGCGATCATCAACCACCCCGAGGCCGCGATCCTGGGCATCGGCCGCATCATCGACCGTCCCTGGGTGGTCGACGGCCAATTGGCCGTCCGCAAGGTCGCGCAGTTGTCGTTGGCGTTCGATCACCGCGTGTGCGACGGCGGAGTGGCCGGCGGGTTCCTGCGCACCGTTGCCGATTTTGTCGAGAACCCCGTCGTGGCATTGGGATCCGTCCGATGAGCGACGTGGACGTTCTCATTCTTGGTGGAGGGTCGGGCGGCTATTCGTGCGCCCTGCGGGCCGAGCAACTCGGCCTGACGGTCGCGCTGGTCGAGGAAGACAAGCTCGGTGGCACCTGTCTGCATCGCGGATGCATCCCCACCAAGGCCCTGTTGTACACCGCCGAGGTTGCCGACGCGGTGCGCGGCTCGGCGCATGTCGGCGTCACCGCATCGTTCACTGGTGTGGACATGCCCGCGGCACTGGGCTATCAGCGCAGCGTCGTCGCCGGCCTGTACGCAGGTCTGCAGGGATTGCTGAAGCGTCCGGGTATCGAAATCGTGTCCGGTCGTGGACAGGTGGTCGGTCCTCGTACCGTCGAGGTGGAGGGTCGACGCATCACCGGGGGCTCGCTGGTTCTCGCCACCGGCTCGTATTCACGCACCATCCCCGGTATCGAACTGGGGCCGCGCGTGCTCACGAGTGACGGGGCATTGTCCCTGGATCGGGTTCCGGAGTCGGTCGTCGTGCTCGGCGGCGGTGTGATCGGTATCGAGTTCGCCAGTATCTGGGCATCGTTCGGCGCGAAGGTCACCGTCGTCGAGGCGCTCGATCGCATCGTTCCCGGTGAAGACGAATGGTCCTCGAAGCAGTTGACCAAGGCATTACGCAAGCGCGGCATCGACATTCGTACCGGCACCAAGGTCGAGTCCGTCACCGAATCTCCCGACGCAGTCTCTGTGTCACTGTCGTCCGGGGACACCCTCTCGGCCGACCTCGTCCTGGTGTCCGTCGGACGTGGACCCCGCACCGACGGTCTCGGTCTGGCTGAGCAGGGCATCGCCACCGAACGCGGCTTCGTAACCGTCGACGACAACCTCCTCACCACCGTGGACGGCGTCTATGCCGTCGGCGACATCGTGGCGGGGTATCAGTTGGCTCACCGCGGATTTCAGCAAGGCATCTTCGTCGCCGAACACATCGCCGGCCTGGCACCGGCACGCATCGACGGCGATCTCATTCCGCGCGTGACCTATTCACACCCGGAGGTCGCGTCGGTGGGACTCACCGAAAAGGCCGCGGAGCAGACATACGGCACCGTGACCTCCGTTGTCTACGACCTCGGCGGCAACGGCAAGAGCCGCATCCTGTCCACCGCCGGTGGAGTCAAAGTGATTCGAGCCCGTGACGACGGCCCGGTTGTCGGTGTTCACCTCCTCGGTGACCGCGTGGGCGAGCTGATCGGCGAGGCACAACTCGCCGTGGCATGGGAAGCACTGCCATCTGAAGTCGGGAGTTTCGTGCATGCTCACCCCACGCAGAACGAGGCACTCGGTGAGGCGATGATGGCGCTGTCGGGACGTCCGCTGCACGCGCATAGCTGAGCGGGAACGGCAGGTCCCAGGGCCATGGCCATTTCGAGGTGAGGATTCGGTCGGTGCCGGTCCGTAAACTCGCCGCCCATGCTGACTGCGTGGGGTGACGAGAGCGGGTCTCAGCCCGGCCGAGATCCTCACACCTATCTGATGGCGGCGGCCCTGTGCGACGAAAGTGATGTGCCGGAATGGCGCAACACCCTGGAACAGGTCCGCCTCGTGACCGAGCCCAAGGTGCACTGGCATGGAAGCAGTCCCGAGCGCCGCCACCTTCTCGTGGACGCAATCGCCTCACTGCCGATGATGGGCTTGGTTGTCGTACACACCACCGAAGCAACCGATCGACGGCATCGCCGAAAATGCTTGGAATTCCTGTTACCGAACCTCGCCGAGATGCAATGCGAACGCGTCACCCTGGAATCGCGAGGCAACCAGGACCGAAGCGATCTCGATCTACTTCAGAAGTTCCGCGCACAAAAAGTGGTTACCTCAGGTCTACGTCTGCATCACAGCGTCGGTCGAATCGAACCTGCGCTCTGGGTGCCCGACATCGTGTGCGGAGCGGTGGTACAAGACCGCGTGGGAAACAGCAGCTATCTGGACAAAATCAGCGATGCTGTCGAAATTCACCACCTCTGACCCTGAAACGACGCAAGCCACAGACCTCGTCATCCGGCGAGTGATTCTGTGGCTCACTTCCAGCCCCACCTCGATGGGGCGGCAAGAACTTCAAAGTATCAGGGCGAGTTACGTCGGCGCAACCATCGACAGCTGACACGAAGTCCCGCTGTCTCGATTATTCGACGTCGCTACTTCATCAGGAATCGCATCAGAGCAATTCTGCACCACGGTGGCCCGCTCAGTAAACAACGAAGGCCCCGAAACCGCGCCGGCTTCGGGGCCTTCGTCGATGCGACGTCAGACGTTCAGATCCTCGTCTTTACGGTTTTTGATTCGCGAGGTCGCAACGAAGGAGATCGCGGCCAGGATCATCAGGTAGATCGAGATCGACATCGAGGTGCCGGTTCCGTTGAACAGTGCCTCGGAGATGGTCGGGACGAATGCTCCACCGAGCACGGTTCCGATGGCATATCCGATGGACGCTCCACTGAATCGGACTGCTGCGGGGAACATCTCGGCGTACAGGGCCGGCTGTGGTCCGTAGGAGAGGCCGAGTCCGACGGCGAAGAGCCCGAGGGCCACGTAGATCCAGTGCAATTCACCGGTGTCGACGAGTAGGAAGAACGGGATGGCGCACAACACCATTGCCGCGTTTCCGACGTTCATGATCGTGGTTCGGGCGTAGCGATCGGACAGGTGCGCTCCGAGCAGAGTGAACACTCCCCAGACGATGGCCGCGAACAAACTGGCCACCAACACATCCACGCGAGCGAGTCCGTGTTCGCGCGTCGAGTACGCCACGATGAAACCGCCGACGATGATGTAGCCGTTTCCGTTGGTGCCGATGAACGACAGCGCAGCGAGCATGACCTGTTTCTTGTTGGTGCGCCACAGTGCACGAACCGGAGTGTGGTTGCGCTCCTTGCGTTCTGCGAGCTCCTTGAACACCGGAGTCTCCTCGACGCGGCGTCGGATGTAGAAACCGACGAGGATGAGCACGAAGCTGATCAGGAACGGGATGCGCCAGCCCCAGGCCTCGAACTGCTCCTCACTGAGCAAGCCGGTGCACAATGCCAACGTTCCTACCGCGATGAGCATGCCGAGCGGAACGCCCATCTGGGTTGCGGCACCGTAGATTCCGCGCCTGCCCTTCGGGGCATGTTCGACGGCCATCAGCGCCGCGCCGCCCCACTCGCCGCCGGTGGAGAATCCCTGCAGGATGCGCAGCACGATCAGAATGATCGGGGCCCAGATGCCGATGGTGGCATAGGTCGGCAGCAGTCCCATACCGACGGTGGCCGCACCCATCAATGTCAGGGTCGCGATGAGGACTTTCTTGCGGCCGATCTTGTCACCGAAGTAGCCGGCGACGATGGCCCCGAGTGGACGGAAGATGAAGCTGATGCCGATCGTGACATAGGCGACGAGCTGTCCGGACGAACCCATGGGCGCGAAGAACAGTTGCGCGAAGATCAGCGACGCCGCCTGCGCGTAGATGAAGAAGTCGTACCACTCGACGGTGGTGCCGACCATGCTGGCCATGGCGGCGCGGCGATGCTCACGCGACACCCCGGTGGGCGTCTCGACCTGGGTTGACATCGACTTGTCTCGTTTCGTTCGGGCTCCGGCACTCGGGCATCGAGCGGCAGTTCGGAGTGATGTGGGGCGGGGTTGTGATGGGTGAAGGTCGGTGATTCCTGCAACCGCAGAAGCGGATGAAACTCACCGTCCATTCGGTCGGTAATTACTGTGACCGGCGCCACCACAGTTTGTCAAGGTGGTAGCACGCATAACAAGACCGTTGACGCAGTTCGTCGGAAACTACCGATCCGAGCCCTCGGGTTCGTTCGAAACGACGCAGACATCCGAAGTGACGGAAGGTCATACTCGAACTCATGTCTGCACCGACGTCGACTCTCGTTCAGCGCTCTCCGATCATCGACGAACTGATGCGTGCGCTGGGTGCCGACGCGGTGATCACCGACCCCGATATCCTCGAGAGCTACCGTCACGACGCAGCCGCTCTGTGTGAATCCGCGCTTCCGCTGGCCGCGGTGCTGCCGACCACGGAATCGGACGTCCAGGCAATCATGAGCATTGCGTCGGCGCACCGCATTCCCGTTGTCCCGCAGGGAGCGTTGACCGGCTTGGCCGGAGCCGCGAACACCAGCGTCGGAGCCATTGCCCTCAACACCCGGCGCATGAACAAGATCATCGAGCTCGACGTCGTCAACCGCGTCGCCGTCGTGCAACCCGGCGTGACGAACAAGGAACTCAAAGATGCTGCCCTGCAGCAAGGGTTGACGTATCTACCCGACCCGTCCAGCTGGGAGGCGTCGACGATCGGTGGGAACATCGCCACCAACGCCGGTGGCCTGTGCTGCGTGAAGTACGGCGTCACAGCACGATTCGTGCGTGGACTGCGTGTTGTTCTCGCCGATGGCCGGGCGACCTTCGTCGGCCGACGCACCGTCAAGGGCGTGGCCGGGCTGTCGCTCGCCGATCTGTTCGTCGGGTCCGAGGGCACACTCGGCATCATCACCGAGGCCATCGTCGGCCTCGACTTTCCGGCTGCCACTCCGCTGACGATGGCCGCGACGTTTCCCTCGACCGTCGCTGCCGGAGAGGCGGTGACGCGGATTCGTGCCGCCGGTATCACCCCGAGCCTGTTCGAGCTGTTGGACCGCACCACCATCGCCGCGATCGACGCCTACGCCCGGATGGACTTCGGTACCGATGCCGCGGCCGTGCTGATCGCCCAATCCGACATCGGCGCAGGCGCTGTGGAGGAGCTCGAGGCCATCGCCGCACTGTGCACCGAATCCGGCGCGACCGATGTGGCCGTTGCCGAGGACGAGGTGGAGTCGGAGCAACTCGTGCAGGCCCGTCGGCTGGCGTACCCCGCACTCGAGCGTCTCGGTTCTCCGTTGGTCGACGATGTGTCCGTTCCGATTTCGCACCTCGCCGCGATGATCGACGAGGTCGGACGCATCGCCGAGCGCATCGGAATCGTCATCGGCGTCGTCGGTCACGCGGGGGACGGAAACATCCATCCCACGGTCATCGTGAACCCGACGGACCCACAGTCGTTGACGGACGCTCACCGCGCGTTCGACGAGATCGCAGCGTTCGCCCTCTCGCTCGGCGGAACCATCACGGGCGAGCACGGAGTCGGGCTGCTCAAGCGGGACCTACTCGAGACCGAACTCGATTCGGTTGCAGCAGAACTGCAGCGTGGCATCAAGGAATTGCTCGACCCGCACTACCTGCTCAACCCAGGAAAGGTCCTCACCGCCCGGACGTGAGCCGGAGCGCCATCCACACCAGCAGTCGGGTGTCCGCGTCGTCGAGATCGAGGCCGAACAGCTCCTTGGTACGCCGCAGTCGATAGCGAAAGGTGTTGGGGTGCAGATACAGCGATGCAGACGCGGCGGCAACATTGGACTCGTGCGCCAGCAGCGCCAGCACCGTCGCGGAGTACTCGGTACCTTCGGCTGCGTCGCAGGCGAGCATCTTCTCGACGGCCGGTATGGCCAACGGGACGTCCGACAGCGCATCAGACGCTCTACGTAGTGTGACCGACAGCCGACTCTGCCGAAAGGTCGTCGTCACACCGTCCCCGACCGCGTCGAGTACCCACTGCGCATGTCGACGTGCCACTGTCGGCCGGGCGTCCGGACCGCCGATCGCAAAGGTGACCGATACACCGAATGCGGCCTCCGCCTTGCGTCGAACATCCTCGGCCGCAACGGCGACACCGCGTTCGTCCTCGGCCGCCGTGACCAGCAAAACGGTGCGATCCTCGATGACACAGCCCGAATCCGCCGCAGTGCCGAACGTCAGCTCCAACAGATCGGCCAACTGCACCAGCTGAGCCTCCGATTGCGCAGACTCGACCCTCCCTGCCAGCACGACGTAGAGGCTGCCGGGCGGTGTGACGGTATCTGGGTCGGTCAGGAGCGCACGCGCCCTCGGATTGTCGGCACCGGCCGGATGACGCCGGGCCAGCAGCAGGGGCACCGCAGCTGCTGCCGCACGCGTCATGGCCGCCATCACGCTGGAGTCAGGCGGACATAGGGAAACCCCGGTGGCAATACTCCAGATGGAGCCGAGATACTCCCCGTCCACCGAGACGGCCACCGCCAGTCGCGGGAGCACTCCGGGAACGTCGACCACGTGCACCGTCGAGCTCCGCCGGAAGTCGGGGTCGAGGTGATGCACCATGTACTCGGCCGGAACCTGCTTCCCGAGGATCCCGTCTCGACGGACGTCGTCGATCGGCTGGCCCGGTACGGACGAGTAGGCGATGACGAAGCCGAGTGGATCCATCACCGACACAGCGCCGCCCACCGCGGTGGCGGTTGCGTCCGCCAGCGCCGAGAGATCCGCAGTGCTCACCGATTCACAGTACTTCCATGTGCGGTGCCGTTACCGGGCCACGGTGCGACTGTCACCTCGGAATTCGGCGATCAGCTCGTCTCGGCACGTGACCGACACGTCGTACAGACCGTTGCGGCCGAACCTCGCACGCTCGACGGCGTCGGCGACCAGGACGTCACCGGCCTTCGTCGGACGGAGATAGCGAATGTCGCATCGCGCTGCGACGGCCGAGTCCTCGTGTGAATTGCAGGCCATCGCGAACGTCGTGTCCGCCAACAGAAAGACATAGCCGCCGTGCGTGATGGCGTAGCCGTTGACCATGTCCTCGGTGACGACCATGGACATTCTCGCGTGCCCGGGTGAGAGCTCGATCAATTCGATTCCGAGCTTGCGGGACGCGGCGTCGAACTCGAACATCTCTCGCGCGATCATCGAATCATTCACGACTGCAACACCGATCGCTCATTCTGGGTGAACATGACGGCCCCACCGGTCGCGAAGTTGCGCAGATCTTTGCCTGCCGCCTTCATCTCGGGCGAGGACAGTCCTGCCTTCAGCGACGCCTCGTCCGCGAAGTACAGGCTGGCGATCGCGTAGTACGGCGGTGGTGAGTCGTCGAGCGAGTCCAGGGTGCCCCAGGTGAAGTCGACCAGGCCGGGAACGGCACAAGCGAGGGGCACGTGCACGTCGGCGTAGTGCCGATCGAATGCGGCAGGGTCCTCGGGCATTCCGTAACAGACGGCAACGCGAATACTCATGATGCGTCCTCGGGCTTCGCAACCAGGGTCAGCACGTCGTAGGTGGCGACCGATTCGTCGTTCTGGTTCACAACCACTGCGTCCCAACGCACCTCACCGTAGTCGGCGCTCTGACGCGGGGTGATCAGCTTGGCCGTGAGCGTCACCGTCAGCGAATCCTCGGCCTTGACGGGTGTGAGAAAACGAAGGTTGTCGACGCCGAAGTTCGCGAGCACGGGACCTGGTGCCGGGTCGACGAACAGTCCGGCTGCAAGCGAGACCACCAGGTAGCCGTGCGCGACGATACCGCCGAACAGCGGGTTGGCGGCTGCCGCTTCGGGATCGGTGTGTGCGTAGAACGTGTCGCCGGTGAACTCGGCAAAGTGATCGATGTCTGCTCGGGTGACCTGCCGGGGTCCACCGACGATGGTGTCGCCGAGCTTCAGCTCGCCCAGGTTCTTGCGGAACGGATGCACATCGCCGGTGATGCGCGCAGAACCGGCTACCCACTTGTTGCCCACCGCAGTCAGCACGTCCGGGGTTCCTTGAATTGCTGTGCGCTGCATGTGATGCAGTACGCCGCGGATACCGCCGAGTTCTTCACCGCCGCCGGCCCGTCCGGGACCGCCGTGCACCAGGACCGGCAGCGGAGATCCGTGGCCGGTCGATTCCTTCGCATCCTCGGAGTTCAACACCAGGATGCGCCCGTGGTACGGAGCGCACCCGAGTACGAGCTCGCGTGCGATGGCCGAATCTTTGGTCACGACAGAGGCGACCAGCGAGCCCCTGCCGCGGGCGACGAGATCGAGGAGGTCTGTGGTGCTGTCGTAACCGATGACGGTAGAGACGGGCCCGAAGGCCTCGATGTCATGCGGTTCGGTCGCGGTCTTGTCTCCGGCCTTCAGCAGCACCGGTGCCATGAACGCGCCGGCCCGCTGATCCACCGTCTCCGGATCGCCGAAGACCACCGAAGCGGACTTGGTCAGTCCACGAATGGATTTGAGTACCTCGTCGCGTTGTTCGATGCTCGCCAGCGCACCCATGGTGACGCCCTCGTCTGCCGGATCACCGACGACGACCTTCTCCAGCTTTGCCTTCAGCGCCTCGATGACGGGCTCGACCGAGTCCTGCGGGACCAACACGCGCCGGATGGCCGTGCACTTCTGTCCCGCCTTGGATGTCATCTCGGCGAAGACGCCCTTGACGAACAGATCGAACTCCGGATCGCCCTGCGCAACATCGGAAGCCAGAATCGACGCGTTCAGAGAGTCGGCCTCGGCCGTGAAGTGCAGTCCCTCGCCGACGACCTTGGGGTGCGAGCGCAGAGTCGCTGCAGTATCGGCACTTCCGGTGAACGCTACGGAGTCCTGACCGCCGAGGTGATCGAGGACGCCGCGGGCACTACCGCACAGCAGCTGTACCGATCCCTCGGGCAAGAGTCCCGATTCGATGATGCGGCGGAACACCAGCTCGGTGAGGTACGCAGTTTGGCTGGCGGGCTTGATGATCGACGGCACGCCGGCGATGAACGCGGGTGCCAGCTTCTCCAGGAATCCCCAGACGGGGAAGTTGAAGGCGTTGATCTGCACCGCGACACCGCGCCGCGAGGTGTAGATGTGCTGACCGAGGAAGGTGCCCTTCTTGCCGAGCTGTTCGATCGCACCGTCGAGATAGACAGTGTCGTTGGGCAGCTCGCGTCGAGCCTTGCTCGCGTAGCTCAACACGGTGCCGAAGCCGCCGTCGATGTCGACGCCGGAATCACGGACGGTGGCTCCGGTATGTCGGGAGAGTTGATAGAACTCCTCCTTGCCTGCCATCAGCGTCAGGCCCAACTGCTTCAGCAGCGCCGCGCGCTCGTGGAACGTCAAGGCGGCGAGGGCCGGGCCGCCGACAGTTCTGGCGTAGTCGACCATGCCGGCAACGTCGAGACCGCTGGAGGACACCCGAGCTATCTCGCTGCCGTCGACGGCGCTCAGCAGCGGCGTTCCCTCGTCGGTCGCGGAATACCACGCTCCCTGGGCATAGCTTTCCAGAAGTCTGCTCACAACGCCTCCATCTCACCGTACGTTCGGTCGGTAATTACCATCGCCGTCGAACGCCGAGATGTCAAGACTTGTCCGGCTACGTGCGACGCAACCCGTCGAAGGTCAGCGCCACGACCGCGTCGGCCAATTCCTCGACCGATCCGCCGGTGCGCGGGCGATACCACTCGATGAGCGAATTGACCGTGCCGAACACCAGCTTCGATGCCAGCGCCGGATCCACTCCGGGACGCAGATCGCCTTCTTCGGCCGCAGCCACCACGAGCCCGGTGACAAACGAGTCGAATTCGCGGCGACGGGCGAGGGCGCGCCGCTCGACATCCGTGTTGCCTCGCACGCGCAGCAGCAACGTCACGTAGGGCAGTTCCGCACACAGGATGTCCACGCTGCGTCGCACCAGGTATTCGAGGCGGTCGATGTATCGCCCGGTTGTCGCCCGATCCTCGGTCGTGACGGCGAACAGTGCATTGAGGGCCCGCGACAGCGCGAGTTCGAGCAACTCGGACTTGCCGGACACGTGGTGATAGATCGAGGACTTGGTGATACCGAGCCGCTTCGCCAGAACCTCCATGCTGGTGCCGTCGTATCCGCGGTCGTTGAAGACCTTGACCGCCACTGCCAGGAGGGAATCGAGGTCGTATCCCGGCCGCCCTGGCTGTCCGGTCTTGCGCGGCGCGCGTGCGGTTGTCATTGCCACATCTTCTCAGCCGATGGCCGATTCCACAGCACCACGGGCAGCAGACCTTGCCAAACGACCGAATGTTCGGTTATCAATGACGCAACCGTACGAAGGAGTTCGAAGTGGGCGAAGTATTTCTGGTGGCCGGCGCACGCACCCCGCACGGACGCTACGGCGGTGCGCTGTCGACCGTGCGCCCCGACGACCTGGCCGCGATCGTCGTCGCCGAGGCGGTCCGGCGCACGGGCGTTCCCGTCGACCGAATCGACGAGGTGATTCTCGGTGCGGCGAACCAGGCAGGCGAGGACAATCGCGATGTGGCCAGAATGGCAGTTCTGCTCGCAGGACTCCCCCACACCGTGCCGGGTTACACCGTCAACCGTCTGTGCGCGAGCGGACTGACCGCAGTCGCCAACGCCGCGAGCACCATTCGGAGCGGTGAGGCCGAGATCATCGTGGCCGGTGGCGTCGAGTCCATGACGCGCGCGCCCTGGGTCATGGCCAAGCCGGGAACCGCGTGGGCCAAGCCGGGCGAGATCTTCGATACCTCCCTCGGCTGGCGCTTCACCAATCCGACCTTCGCTTCCCACGACGCGGGGACCGACCCCAAGATCACCCTGTCGATGGGCGAAACCGCCGAGGAGGTCGCGCTCAGCGAGGGCATCACCCGCGAAGAGTCCGATGCCTTCGCATTCCGCAGTCAGCAGCGTGCCATCGCCGCCCAGGATGCCGGACGCTTCGCCGATGAGATCGTGCCCGTCACGACCAAGAACGGCGAGGTCACCGAGGACGAGACACCGCGACGCGGAACCACACTCGAGAAGCTCGGCACGCTGAAGACCGTGTTCCGCAAGAACGGCATCGTCACCGCCGGAACGTCCTCACCGTTCACCGACGGTGCGTCGGCGCTGGTGGTGGCCTCCGAGGAGGCCGTGAACAAGTACGGCCTCGAGGTACGGGGCCGCATCGTCACCAGTGCGAGCGCAGGCATCGCACCGCACATCATGGGACTCGGGCCGGTGCCGTCCACACAGAAGGCACTCGCTCGCGCCGGGTGGTCTGCCGACGATCTCGGTGCCGTCGAGCTCAACGAGGCCTTCGCGGCGCAGTCACTCGGCGTCATCCGCCAGTTGAAACTGAACGAGGACATCGTCAATGCCGACGGCGGGGCCATCGCCCTCGGCCACCCCTTAGGTTCCTCCGGTGCTCGAATCCTGTTGACGCTGTTGGGCCGCATGGAACGTGAGAAGGCGTCCCGCGGGCTCGCAACGCTGTGCGTCGGCGTCGGGCAAGGCGTGTCGATGTTGATCGAGGCACCGTGAACACACTTGTCGTGGAGGAGCTGACCGACCGGGTTGTCGTCACACTGAATCGCGAGAAGCAGCGCAACGCAATCGATTCCGAGATGATCGGCGAGTTGCACGAGGTGTGCGCGCTCGTGGAGCAGGATCCCAAGATCGTCATCCTGACGGGGCAGGGCGAGCATTTCGCCGGCGGTGCCGACATCAACCAGCTGCGCGCCCGCACCCGCGACGACGCATTGCGCGGCATCAACCGAAACCTGTTCGACCGCATCGCCGCACTACCCCTGCCGACGATCGCCGCAGTCCGGGGGTACGCCCTCGGCGGTGGAGCAGAACTGTCCTACGCCTGCGACATCCGTATCGCGTCGCCGACGGCGGTGTTCGGCAATCCCGAACCGGGACTGGGCATCATGGCTGCTGCCGGGGCCAGCTACCGGTTGCCGACTTTGGTGGGAGTGTCCGTCGCCAAGCAGGTACTCCTCGGTGGCCGCACGCTCGACGCCGAGGTGGCACTGCGCTCCGGACTGGTACTGGACGTCGTCGACGAGCCGTTGGCTGCGGCGCATTCCCTCGCGGATCGCATTGCCAAACAAGCACCGCTGGCACTGAAGCTGACCAAGAAAATTCTCGATGCGCCCGGTTCACACCCGTGGGCCGACGACATCGCGCAGGCTGTTCTGTTCGAGACCGAAGACAAACAACGCCGAATGACGGCATTTCTGGAGAAGAAGAAATGACAGCTCCATCAAAGGTGGCAGTGGTCGGTGGCGGCCGCATGGGTGCAGGTATCGCGCAGGTGTTCGCGGCCCTCGGTTCCACCGTCGTCATTGCCGAGGCCGTCGACCAAGAAGCAGCCCTCGGTCGAGTCTCGACCGGGTTGGATCGGGCGCACGAGCGCGGCAAACTCAGTGAGGATCCCGCTGCGATTCTCGCGCGGGTCTCCACCGTCGCCGGGCCCGCGGACCTACCCGCCGACCTCGACCTGGTGGTCGAAGCCGTGCCCGAGATTCCGGCGCTCAAGGTCGAGGTGTTGGCTCTGATAGACAAAGTCGCATCGGAAAATTCGGTCATCGCGTCGAACACGAGCTCTATCTCCATCGCCGAACTCGGCGCAGCACTGAGTGATCCGAGCCGCTTCATCGGGATGCACTTCTTCAACCCGGTTCCGGCGTCGACTCTCGTCGAGATCGTGCGCGCTCCCGCCACCTCCGCGGACGTGGTGCAGCGAGTACAGCAGTGGGTGTCGCTCCTGGGCAAGACCGAGGTGCTCGTCAACGACTCCCCCGGCTTCGCGACCTCGCGGCTCGGCGTCTGCCTCGGACTCGAGGCCATTCGGATGTTGGAGGAGGGCGTCGCCGACGCCGAATCCATCGACCGCGCCATGGAACTCGGCTACAAGCATCCGATGGGACCGTTGCGGTCGACCGATCTCGTCGGGTTGGACGTCCGGCTCGCCATCGCAGAACACCTGGCGTCGACCCTCGGCGACAGGTTCACTCCCCCGCAGTTGTTGCGAGACATGGTTGCTCGCGGCGACATCGGACGCAAGTCCGGTCGCGGCTTTCACGATTGGACGAACACATGACGGTACGGTTCGACATCACCGACGGCTTGGCGACCATCACCCTCGCGCGCTCCGAGGCACACAACGCCCTCGACGTCGCAACGAAGGTTGCGTTGGCGGAGGCCGTCCAGAACGCCGCTGCACCCGAGGTGCGCGCCGTGCTGATCACCGCAGAGGGGAAGAACTTCTGCGTCGGCCAGGATCTCGGCGAGCACGTCGCCGCACTCGAGGCCGATCCGGCCACGGCGATGGATACCGTCGGTGAGCACTACAACCCGGTGATTCGCGGACTGGCTGCGCTCGAGGTACCGATCGTCGTGGCCATCCCCGGTGCATGCGTCGGCGCAGGTCTCGGGATTGCCTTGGCCGGAGATATTCGGGTTGCGGGCACCAAGTCCTCATTCGCGACGGCCTTCACCGGAATCGGCCTGGCCAGCGACTCGGGGTTGAGCTACTCGTTGGTCGAGGCGCTGGGATCGAGCCGGGCCGCGGGTCTGATGCTGCTCGGTGACAGGGTCACCGCCGTGCAGGCCCTCGACTGGGGTCTGGTGCATCGCGTCGTCGAGGACGGGGACGTACTCGAGACCGCGAGCACGCTCGCCACCTCCCTCGCTGCAGGCCCCACCCAGGCCTACAAGCAGGTCAAGTCGCTGATCGCTCGATCCGGACTGTCCGACGCACTGGACCGCGAGGCGCAAGCGCAGACCGCTCTGGGCCAGACGCAGGACCACAAGGCCGCCGTCGACGCGTTCCTGGCGAAAAAAAGAGCCTCCTTCGTCGGCATGTGAGCGGGAGTGGAGCCTGCGGAACGACCCATGTGAACAGAAACTCGACCCCTGCTACGAGGTTTCGCGCACGTGCGGCGCAGCCGCTCTTGTGCCCGGGGTCACTTCGAGGCATACTGGTTACCAACCGATCATTCGGTAATGAAAGTAGGACTTATGACCACGTCAAACACCCTGTCCGCCGAAACGCTGCGGGACGGATTCGACGAGACCATTGCCCATGAGCAGCGCGTCGAGCCGCGAGACTGGATGCCCGACGGCTATCGCAAGTCACTCATTCGGCAGATCGCCCAGCACGCGCATTCCGAGATCATCGGAATGCAGCCGGAGGGCAATTGGCTCACCCGCGCGCCGTCGCTGCGCCGCAAAGCGATTCTGATGGCCAAGGTGCAGGACGAGGCCGGCCACGGCCTCTACCTCTACTCCGCCGCGGAGACGCTCGGAGCGGACCGCGCAGACCTGACGGTCAAGCTCATCGAGGGCAAGCAGAAGTACTCCTCGATCTTCAACTACCCCACCCTGACGTACGCCGACGTGGGCACCATCGGCTGGCTCGTCGACGGTGCGGCTATCTGCAATCAGGTTCCCCTGTGCCGCAGCAGCTTCGGTCCCTACGCACGCGCGATGATCCGCGTGTGCAAGGAAGAATCCTTCCACCAGCGCCAGGGCTACGAACTGCTGGCAACGATGATGCGCGGCACCGACGAGCAGCGGGCCATGGTTCAGGAGTCGGTGAATCGCTGGTGGTGGCCGGCACTGATGATGTTCGGTCCGCCGGACGACGAGTCTCCCAACACCGAGCAGTCGATGAAGTGGGGCATCAAGCGCCATACCAACGACGAACTACGCCAACGCTTCGTCGACATGTCGATCCCGCAGGCGAAGGCTCTGGGCGTCACATTCCCGGACCCGGATCTGAAGTGGAACGAAGAGCGTCAGTCGCACGATTTCGGCGAGCCCGATTGGTCCGAGTTCATGCAGGTAATCAAGGGCAACGGTGCCTCCAACGTCGAGCGCATCGCGAATCGTCGCGCAGCGCACGACGGCGGTGCCTGGGTCCGTGAGGCCGCAACCGCATTCGCAGCAAGGAACGCAGCATCATGAGCGAGTTCACCGCCGAGGGCGGCCACGGAGCAGTTCCCACCGACAACGTTCCGGTCGAGCCCAAAAGAGAAGCCGTCAAGGCTGATTGGCCGTTGTACGAGGTGTTCCTGCGCGGCAAGCGCGGCCTGAACCACGTGCATGTCGGATCACTCCACGCTGCCGACGACCACATGGCCCTGCGGCACGCTCGCGACGTCTACACCCGTCGCAACGAGGGCGTCAGCATCTGGGTGGTTCCGTCCAACTCGATCGTCGCGTCGTCCCCGTCGGAGAAGGATCCCTTCTTCGCACCGAGCGGCGACAAGGTGTATCGCCACCCGACGTTCTACGAGATCCCCGACAACGTCCCCCACATGTGAGACCCATTCTTCAAGAGGACAAGCACTCATGACTGATCACGACAGCGCCTACGAGGGCCTCGTCGACGAGGATTCACACGGGCAGTGGGCATTCGGAACGAGTTTCGACGACCCGCTCGCCGGAGTCGACACCACCGTCCCCGACGACGTCGACCTGAAAGCCCTTGCCGCATACTGCCTCATGCTCGGCGACGACGCGCTGATCAGCTCGCAGCGACTGGTGCAATGGAGCACCCGCGCACCGGAGCTCGAAGAGGAAGTGGCCCTGGCCAACGTCGGCCTCGATCTCCTCGGCCAGGCTCGGCTGCTGCTGGCCCGCGCCGCCAAAGCAGACCCGACGGTGGTGCCGTTCATTTCGGACACCTCCCCCGCACCGGCCGAGGATGCACTGTCGTTCTTCCGCGACGAGGCAGATTTCCGGTGCGTTCGACTCACCGAACTCGACAACGGCGACTTCGCGAAATCCCAGGTCCGCCTGCTGGTGTTCGCGACGTGGCGGCTCGCCGTCTTCACTCGTCTGCAGGAATCTCGCGATCCGGTTCTGGCCGCTGTCGCGAGCAAGGGCGTCAAAGAGCTGACCTACCATCGTGATTACGCCGCACGCTGGGTCGTGACGCTGGGTTGCGGAACCGATGAATCCAAGCAACGAGTGCGCGACGCCGTGACCAGAATCTGGCCGTATGTCTCCGAGCTGTTTCTCCCCACGGACGAGGAGATCGCCCTGGCCGAGGTCGGCGTCGCCGTCGACCCTCGGGATGTCCGCGAGGAGTTCGATTCCGTCCTCGCACAGGTCCTGCACGCCGCGGAGCTCGAGGCACCCGAAGGCAAGTCCGTCGGCACCATCGGCGGCCGCGGTGGTCGTCGCGGCGTTCACACCGAAGCATTCGGACCGCTGATCGCCGAGATGCAGGTCGTGGCGAGAGCGCATCCGGAGGGAGTCTGGTGACAACGATGGAACTCTCGGCACGCGAGATCGCGGCCACCGTCATGGACCCCGAGATGCCACTGCTCACGCTCGACGATCTCGGCGTCCTGCGCGACGTCGAGGTACGCGAGAACGGCAGTGTGCTCGTCACGATCACTCCGACGTATTCCGGATGCCCAGCCATGGCGACGATGCGCGACGACCTCGTGCACAAGCTCGAGGATCACGGTTACGCGGACGTCGAGATCGTCACCAGCCTCTCCCCCGCGTGGAGTACCGACTGGATCTCCGAGGAGGGCCTGCGCAAGCTACGCGAGACCGGTTACTCCACACCAGGACCGGCTCCCGCTCGCACATCCGGCCCGGTCCCGTTGACCCTCACCGTGAAGCCACGCCGAATCGACTGCCCTCAGTGCGGTTCCGCGAACACCCGTCTCACCTCCGAATTCGGTGCCACCCTGTGCAAGGCCCAGTATCGGTGCGACGACTGCCTCGAACCCTTCGACCACGTCAAGGAAATCTGATGACCGTCACCGCCGAGCCCGTACAGAAGACCCAGCGCAACAAGCCGTTTCACCCCCTGACCGTCGCCGATGTGGAATCACTGTGCGACGACGCAGTGGCCGTCACCTTCGACGTACCGGAGGATCTGCGCGAGGAATTCGACTTCAAGCCGGGTCAGTCGCTGATGCTCAGCCGCACGATCGACGGTGTGGAGCATCGTCGTTCGTACTCGATCTGTGCACCGGCGGGCTCGCGTCCACGCGTCGGCGTTCGCGAGGTCAGCGATGGCCTGTTCTCGTCCTGGCTCGTCCGCGAGGTCAAGGTCGGCGACCGCA
This sequence comes from Rhodococcus sp. 14-1411-2a, assembly GCF_002259485.1. Classification (GTDB taxonomy): domain Bacteria; phylum Actinomycetota; class Actinomycetes; order Mycobacteriales; family Mycobacteriaceae; genus Rhodococcoides. Next base: position 180,582 of record NZ_NPGA01000014.1, on the reverse strand, counting down.
TCGACGTTCAGGGCCCGACCGGCAACTTTCACGCCGATCCCGCTGTGGCGGGCAGGCACGTTCTCATCGCGGCCGGATCCGGCATCACCCCGATGCTGTCGATCGCGGCCTCCGTGCTCGCCAACCCCGATGCCGAAGTGGTTCTGCTGTACGGCAATCGGCGCACACGCACGGTGATGTTCGCCGAGGAGATAGCCGACCTCAAAGACCAGTACGGCAGTCGATTCGACATCATTCATGTCCTGTCCCGCGAACCGCGTGAGGTCGAGTTGTTCAGCGGCAGGCTCGATGCCGAGCGCTTGCGCGAGATACTCGACACTGTCGTCGCCACACCGGACATCGATCATTTCTGGTTGTGTGGCCCGTTCGGAATGGTCAACGACGCACAGGACGTGCTGAAGGAACTCGGCGTCGCCAAGAGCAGCATTCACCACGAACTGTTCTACGTCGACGACGTACCGCCGCCGCAGGAGAAGCACCGCGAGCCCGGCGTCACCGGGCCCAGCAGCGAGGTCGCCATCATCCTCGACGGCCGTGAGGTGAAAGGCGCACTGCCTCAGGACGAGTCGATTCTCGACGCGGGCGAGCAGCTGCGCTCCGATCTTCCGTTCGCCTGCAAGGGCGGAGTGTGCGGCACGTGCCGCGCGAAGGTGACCTTCGGCGACGTCGACATGCGTCGCAACTATGCGCTCGAGGACAACGAGGTCGACGCCGGCTTCGTGCTCACCTGCCAAACCTTCCCCGTCAGCGACACCGTCACCGTCGACTTCGACGCCTGATCCCCCGGAGACTGCCATGACCAGCGTCTTGTCCACCCCCACCGACACCCCCGACATCGAGTTCGCTTCTCGCGACCGGATATCCGCTCTCCAGTTGGAGCGTCTGCGGTGGTCGCTGCAGCATGCCTACGACAACGTGGTGCACTACAAGAAGGCATTCGACGATGCCGGAGTGCATCCCAGCGATCTGAAGGACCTGAGCGATCTGGCGAAGTTCCCCTTCACGTCCAAGCAGGACCTGCGGGCCAACTACCCGTTCGGCATGTTCGCCGTGCCGCAGAACCAGGTCTCGCGCATTCACGCGTCCTCGGGCACCACCGGTCGTCCGACCGTCGTCGGCTACACCGCCAAGGACATCGACAACTGGGCCGATCTCATCGCCCGTAGTCTCCGCGCAGGTGGGGTCAAGCCGTCGGACAAGGTGCACGTGGCCTACGGGTACGGACTGTTCACCGGCGGGCTCGGCGCGCATTACGGCGCAGAACGACTCGGCTGCACGGTCATTCCGATGTCCGGTGGCATGACCGATCGTCAGATCCAACTGATCCAGGACTTCGAGCCCGACGCCATCCTGGTCACCCCGTCCTACATGCTGACGATCGTCGACGCCATGGTGAAGAAGGGGATCGATCCCGCGAAGATGTCGCTGAAGACCGGAGTGTTCGGTGCCGAGCCGTGGACCGAGGAGATGCGCACCGAAATCGAGAACACTCTGGCGATGGATGCCGTCGACATCTACGGCCTGTCCGAGGTGATGGGACCGGGTGTGGCGATGGAATGCGTCGAAACCAAGGACGGACTACACATCTGGGAGGATCATTTCTACCCGGAGATCATCGATCCGGTGACCGGCGAAGTTCTGCCCGACGGCGAGGAGGGTGAATTGGTGTTCACTTCCCTGTCCAAGGAAGCGATGCCGATCGTGCGGTATCGCACCCGGGATCTGACGCGTCTGCTGCCCGGCACGGCCCGCACGATGCGTCGGATGCAGAAGGTCACCGGCCGGACCGACGACATGATCATCCTGCGCGGCGTCAATCTCTTCCCGACGCAGATCGAGGAGCTCATCCTGGGTGTCCCCGCGCTCGCACCTCAGTTCCAGTGCGTACTCGATCGTGCAGGCCGAATGGATTCCCTGACGGTGCGGGTCGAGGCCAGGCCCGATGTGCCGTCCGATCAGTACGCCGGCCTTGGCGTGACGCTGCAGAAGCTGGTCAAGAATCGGATCGGTGTGACGGTGAACGTCGACGTACTGCCGCAGGCGGCGTTGGAGCGTTCGATCGGTAAGGCCCGCAGGCTGATCGACAACCGCCCGGCCGTATGACATGAGCCCGGTGGCACAGGATTTCGAGCAATGGCGCGAGAACGTCTCGACGGCGTTCGTGCCGCTGGACGCTGTGTCCACCGGGCAGTCTCCGTTCCAGGGCACCCTGGTGTCGTCGACGTTGGGATCGCTGCAACTGAGCGAGGTGGCGGGGCGCGAGGTGGACGTGCGGCGCACCCGCGCCACCATCAAGCGCGCCGATCCCGGCCTGATCAAGGTCGGACTGCAATTGACCGGCCGCGGCACGCTGGTTCAGAACGACCGCGAGGCCGTGCTGGAGCCGGGCGACTTCGCGGTGTACGACACCAGTGCCCCGTACGATCTTCATTTCGTCGGAGACTTCGAGATGTTCGTGGTGATGTTCCCCCGCGACGCGCTCCGCATCGATTCCCGTGAGTTGACGACTGTTGCCGCGCGTCGCATCGAGGGCGATCACGGCGTCGGCGCGTTGGTTTCGCCGTTTCTGTTCAATCTGCGCCGCAACGCCGCAGACGGAACACTGCCGGCGACGCCGATGCTGGAGAACGCGGTGCTCGACCTTCTCTGTGCTGCTCTCGACGACGCGGCTCCCCATGATGCGCCGGGTTCCACGCTCCTGATCGAGGCCAAGAGCCTCGTCGAGTCGCATCTGTCCGATCCCACACTGTCCACGGCGTCGATCGCTGCGCGACTCCATATTTCGACGCGCTACTTGCAGAAGTTGTTCGAGTCCGACGGCCGTACCGTGGCCGGCTGGATCAGATCCAGGCGACTCGAACGATGCCACCGCGAACTACGCGACCCCCGCTTCGCGGCAGACAGCATCGGAACCATCTGCGCGCGAAACGGTTTGATCGATTCCTCGAACTTCTCGAAACTGTTCAAGGAGACGTACGGCATGTCGCCGCGCGAGTATCGCGCCGGGTGAGGGCGTACCCGCCGCCCTCACCCGACCACGAATCACGCCCCGAGAATCAGATCCGAGGCCCGCTCGCCCACCATGATGGTCGGCGCGTTGGTGTTGCCCGACGGCACCGTCGGCATGATCGACGCATCCGCGACCCGTAGGCCGTCGACACCTCGCACTCGAAGATCAGCTCCCACAACCGCATTCGCGTCCGAATCGGCACCCATCTTGCAGGTCCCCACCTGATGGTGATACGTGCCGGCGGTCTGGCGAACGTAGGCTCGCAGGTCGTCGCGGGTACGCGCACTCGGTCCCGGAACCACCTCGGCCTTGCGCCACGGCGCGAACGCGTCGGAGGCACCGATCTCGCGGCAGATCTCCACCGCGTCGACCATCGCTTCGAGGTCGTACGGATCGGCCAGGATGTTCGGATCCGCCAGCGGTAGTTCGCTCGGGTCCGAGGACGCCAACCGGAGGGTGCCGCGCGAGCGCGGTGCGACGATGCCGGGTGCGATGGTGTAGCCGTTCTCGGGCACCGGGTATCCGTCGGCGGGATAGGGAATGTGCATGAACAACGGCTGCAGATCCGGTGCAGCGCCTTCCCATCCGGCACTGCGGGCGTACAACTGCGCCTCGAGCAGGTTGTTGGTACCGGCCGCGAGCGGCTCGAGTGCCTCGTAGATGTTGCTCAGTAGCAGATGGTCGTGCAGGTTCTCGCCGACGCCGGGCAGGTCCACCACCGTGTCGATACCGTGTGCACCTAGATGATCGGAGGGGCCGATTCCACTGAGCATCAACGTTTTCGGTGAGCCGAGGGCTCCACCGCACAGGATCACCTCGTGGTCGGCGAACGCACGCTGTACTTCGGAGCCGCCGCGACTGAACTCGATTCCCACCGCTCGTCCGTTCTCGAGCGCCACCTTGTGGACGAGCGCACCGGTGGTGACGGTGAGATCGGGATTGTTCAGCACCGGCCCGACGAAACTCTTCCACGCGCTCATCCGCTCACCGTCACGGGTGGTGGTGTGGTTGTAGCCCGCGCCGACCATCTCGTCGGCGTTGAAGTCGTCGATGAGCTTGTGGCCGTGCTCGACGGCCGCGTCGACGAAGGCAGCCGCCAGTGGATGCGGGGTGCCCATGATCGACACCGGCAGTGGCCCGTCGCCGCCGTGGAACTCGTTGGCCCCGAGCTCGTGTGACTCCGAGCGCTTGAACAGGGGCAGTACGTTCTCCCACGACCACCCGGCATCGCCTGTCGCGGACGCCCACCCGTCGTAGTCGCTGGAATGCCCTCGGACGTAGATCATTCCGTTGAGGGACGAGCTGCCGCCGAGTACGCGTCCACGCGGCCAGAAGATCCGCCGATCGTTGGCGTGCTTCTGCGGGGTGGTGAACAGTCCCCAGTCCTGCGGTCCGCCGAGCAGTGTCGGCCAGCCCTGGGGTGAGTGGATCGCCGGGTCGGTATCCACCGGTCCGGCTTCGATCACGTGCACGGTATGCCCGGCATCGAGCAAGCGCCGGGCGATGACGCTTCCTGCTGATCCTGCTCCCACTACGATGTAATCCGTCGACATGCGCTGCCTCTTTCTGTTGTGACCGTCGACACAACAGTGGCCGAATCCGCGAACGCAAACATGTCGCTGAGCGCACACATTCTGGGTCAGATGCGCACCGGGAGCGGAGCCGGCAGGAGCGACCACGTGGGGGAGTCTCCGTCAGAGGATCATCGGTGCCATTCCGAGGATCATCAGTGCGGAACCTGCCGTCACTCGTCGTCCGGGCGGGTTGGTGCGCAACAGGTGGATCGTCACGGCCATCCACCCCACCAGGAGCAGCGCGGCGATGATCCTCGGATCGGCCTCGACTCCGTGCCGGTGCCGCGTCGTCGCCTGCGATTCCGCGTGGGAGTGCATGGGCGGCAGCATCATCAGCAGCACGGCCATGCACGTCAGGTCCACCGCGCATGGAATAGATCGGGTTCTGTTCGGCACGTCTGCGGTGACGTGTACGGCAACCGCGACGAGAGCGAGTATCGATATCAGCGCCATGGATGGGTCGGTACCGAAGGCCACCATGGCTGCCATGACGGTGCCCATACAGAGGTGAGCCCACCGCACCCGCCCCGTGTGCTTGCCACGTCCGAGCAGCGGAAGAACAGCACCCACTGCACCGAGCGCCATCAGCACCGTCATGACCATCGGTGTCAGACCTCCGTCGTCTCGAGAGTTCGACTCCGAGTCGCTCGTGCCGTCATTGTTCCTCCCACGAAGAATGCCACGACGACGATCAACAGAAGGGCGGCGAGCACTCCCGAACCACCGATCAGCAGCGTGAAGTTGTCCAGCACGAGACCCAGAATCGCCACCAGCCCCACGGTTCCGAGTGCCGGGGCGACGACGGTGTGCCAGGTGCGCGCATCCACGGTCGATCGACGGAAGAACGCGATGATGGCGCCGCCGGTGAGGATCATCAGAACCAGGATGCTGACTGTAGCCAGTCCTGACATCCAGGTGAACAGTTGCAGCACCGGGTCTGCGCCTGCCACCGCGAATACCGCGAGAACCACCGCGGCCGAGCCGGTCTGGAACAGTGACCCCATGTGCGGGGAGCCGTGCCGAGAGTGGGTGCGCGCCAACAACGAGGGGGCGACGCCCTTCCGTGCCAGTGCGAAGACGTACCGCCCGATTGCGTTGTGGAACGCCAGCAGAGCGGCGAAGAGACTGGTGACCAACATGATTTCCATGATGTCCGCCGACATCGGGCCCAGATACTGGGCGGCAGCGGCGAAGGTCAATCCCGCCGTGTCGTCGGCAGCGGCCTGCGCGACGGACGCGCTGCCGAAGGCGAGCACGACGGCCCAACTCGACACCGCGTACACCAGTCCGATGGTGACGACAGCGGCGTAAGTCGCGATCGGAACGGTACGCGTTGGGTTACGCGCTTCCTCGCCGTAGATCGCGGTGGCCTCGAAGCCGATGAACGACGCGATGGCGAACATCAGGGCGATTCCCGGCGATCCACTGAAGAAGGCCGAGGGAGTGAACGATTCGACGTCGATGCCCGCGGCACCACCCTTGGCGAACACCGCGACCGACAGGATCACGATGATGCCGATCTCGAGCACCAGCAGCACCCCGAGCACCTTGGCACCGAGATCGATGCTGCGGTAGCCGAGCAGCGCCACGATCGCGACGAGACCGAGCGCCCACAACCACCACGGCAGGTCGGGTCCGCCGTACTTCACGACCAGGCTGTCGACGGTCGATGCGGCGAGGCCGTAGATGCCCGCCTGAATGGCGGTGTACGTCAGCAGCGCCAGACCCGCGGCACCGAGGCCCATGGTTCTCCCGAGCCCCTTCTCCACGTAGGCGTAGAACGCACCGGTGTCCACCATGTGTCGGCTCATGGCCGCGTACCCGACGCTGAAGATCAGCAGGACGACAGCCGCGACGATGTAGGCGAGCGGAGCGCCCGCTCCGTTACCTGTCGCGATCATGACCGGCAGGGCCCCACCGATGGCGGTCAGCGGCGCTGCAGCGGCGATGACCAGGAACACGATTCCGACGACGCCGATGGAACCGCGGAGCGCACCGGCCGTCGAATTCGATTGGCTATCAGACATTCTGTTCCCCGCCCGCGCAGCTCGAGACGGCACAGTGCGCAGAGGTCGTTCTGGGCACATCGAGGGTGGGGTTGCGATCGAAGAATCCCGCGGGCTTCAGTTTGAAGCCGGTGTAGTCCACCGGCATGATCGGCCAGTCCTCGGGTCTCGGGAAGTGGGTGAGCCCGAAGGTGTGCCACAGCACGATGTCCTCGTCGACGAGGCTACGGTTCGACGCCACGAACGCCGGCAGACCCGCTCCCCCATGATGCTGGTTGACGAAATCGCCTGCGGCATAACGTTCGCTTCGGTCGAACTGCGTCACCCAGAGATGCTTGGTGGCGAACGTGGCACGTCGCGCGATCGACGAGTTGTCGTCGGCCAGCAGCAATGGCTGGCCTTCGGGGTGCAGCGTGTATCCGACGGGCTTTCCGAGCCGGCTCAGCGAGGTCGGATTGGTGACGTGCCAGACGCGGCCCACCGTGCCGTCGGCGATACGTTGCGCCTCGGCTTCCGTGGCCAGTGGGGTGTGTTGCAGAGCAAAGGCGTTGCCGTGCAGGTTGTCCGGTCCCATCGGTACCCGGCGGGTCTCGATCTCCTCGACGGAGTTGCCGATACCGTCGACCATCATGTCGAGTCGCGCACTGAACAGATGCTGGTGGCACGGCGCTCCGAGTCCCGGGGCGATCTCTGTTGCGTAAGGGTAGTCACCACCGGGATGCCCGGACGTGAAGACGATTCCGGTTGCTTTGACCTCGAATTCGATGGTGCCGTCGAGGTAGAGGTACCAGAAGAATCCGTAGTCGTAGTTGCCGATGGTGGTGAAGAAGGAAATCACGAGTCGGCGCTGGCGGCGGGTCTCCTGCGAGCCCGACCACAGATCGGTGTGCTTCCACAGCACCCCGAAATCCTCCTCGTGCATGCACACGGCATTCGTCAGCGTTTTCGGATTGCCGAATTCGTCGGCGATCACGGCGTCGAAGTACGTGATATCGCCGACGCAGTCGCACCCGAGTTCGAGTGAGTTCGCGTACCGTCCCACCAGGTACTCACCGGTGTCGAAGTAGTTCTGCCACGACCGTACCGGGGAGGGATCACCATAGGGCACAACCATTTCAGCGATCGATGCACGGTGGATGATCGGACGCACGGCACCCCCGTCCTCGAAGCCGATCTGGTGCAGCACAAGACCTTCACGCACATCGAAGCCGACTCTGAACGACCACTTCTCCCAGTCGACGCGATTGCCTCGAACCGTGAAGCTCGGGCCGTCGGGTTGGGTGATCTCGATGGGCTTCTGCGTGCTGCGGAGCGGGCCGGTGACGGACAGATCGTCGAAGTTTCCCGACTCCTCCGGAATGGGAACCACACCCAGGTCGACGACCTTGTCCACCGTCCGATTCATCACGTCCACGAAGGCGACCAGGCCGTCGATGGGATGCGCCCACGCGTGATCGGCGGGGTAGTCCTGCCGAAAAGCCAAGCCGCGCAGTATGCGTCGACCATGCTCGCCCGGGTAGTCGAATACGCCTGCCGACAGGGGTGCCACTCGAACGTGTGCCACGTCCAGTCCGCGCGCGGCCAACGCGGCAAGCCAGTCCGGGTCGGTGGAGAGCACACTCTCGACGAGCTCGAATTCCTCGTCGAGCACCGGCATCTGGCCGTCGCGGATCGCGTCGAGCCGGATGGAGCCGATCACCTGACGCTCGTCGAGGGAGACGAGAAGGTCGACGGCATCGGGTGTCGAGATGTCGTGCAACAGCACCCGAAAGGTGCGTCGGGTGGACGGTTCGGCGACGTACAACTCGGCCTTGTCCGGTTCGTCCAGTCCGACGTAGACGAACCGCGTTGCAGCGGTGACGAATCCGGCGGCGTCGACGATGTCTCGAACCTGTGCGATCTCGTCTCCGGTGGGCAACGACAAGGCGTGGTCGATTGCGTGGGGCGTGAGGGTTGGCATGGATGTTCCTCGAGGTCGGGTGTTGGTTCTACATACGTTGAATAACGAAGGCATGCGGGACCGTGAGTCGCCCGCACACAGGGTGGTTACAGCTGAGCTATGAACCGGTCGAGCATCTCGAACTGCCGGCCGGCAGTGGTGTCATCGGGGGTGAGCACGCCCAGAATCTGCATACCCATCATCATGTTGAGCAGCATTTCGACAGCGAGATCGACATCGAAGTCGCCGGCGTCGCCTTCTGCGCGAGCCTGCTCGAGAAACTCCGCCATCCGCGCCCGCCACGACACCAGGGATCGATGGTTCGTGTCGTCCATGTGCTCGTCGTACATCGCGCGCTGCCAGAGCGAGACTGCAATTCTCGCCTCGAGCAGAGTCTCTTCGGTCGTCGGCATCACTTCTCGACAGAAGATGCGGAGGGCTTCGAATCCCGTTGCGTCGCCGAGAGCTTCGTCGATACGGCGGTTCGTTGCCTCGAAGACGTGCTCGAATGCGGTGCGGAGTATCTCGTCCTTGCCCGCGAAGTAGTGGCTCAGCGCGCCGTTCGTGTATCCCGCCTCGGTCGCGATGTCCCGCATGTTCGCGGCATCGATCCCCTTGGCAGCGATCAAACGCCAGGTTGCCGCGGTGATCGCGCGGCGGCGTTCGTCGTGATCCACGAGCTTCGGCACAGCCCTACGGTAGCGGCTCCCTGCTGGGACCTAGGGTTCGGGCATCGTCATCATCGCCTTCCGATCCGTTCGGACGTTGTTCTACGTCCGTTGAACTAAATCTTGCGACCTGCTCGTTACGAATCGCGTGTCCTTCCGTAAACACCGCGTTACCCCAGGTGAGCGGAAACTCGACCCCTGCTACGAAGTTCCGCTCACCTGGGTCGTTCCGCAGGCTCCACTCCCGCTCACCTGCGTCAGCTCTACAGAACGATCGTGACGACTTTTTCCTCGGTGTTGGCCTCGATACCGGCCCATCCGAGTTCACGGCCCGTGCCACTGGATTTCATGCCACCCCAGGGGAGGGCGGGATCGATTGCGGCCCAACCGTTCACCCACACCGCTCCGGAACGAACCTGCGCAGCAAGGGTGTGCGCCCTCGACACGTCTCGGGTCCAGATGCTCGCGGCCAGTCCGTACACCGTGCCGTTGGCGATGGCGATGGCCTCGTCGGCGGTGTCGAACGGAATCACCGTGCCGACGGGACCGAAAATCTCCTCCTGCGCGATCTTCATGTCGTTGTCGGCGTCGGTGAAGATCGTCGGCTCGACGAAATACCCTGCGCCGTCGGGCCGTCCGCCACCCGCCGCCACTCGTGCTCCGCCGTCGCGTCCGGCCTGGATGTACCCCAGCACGCTGTCGCGCTGCTTCGCGTTGACCAGCGCGCCCATCGTCGTCGACGGATCGAACGGGTCACCCAGGACCTGAGCCGACGCCGCAGCGGCCAGACCGTCGACCACCTGCGAGTACAGCGAGCGATGCACCAGGACCCGCGTACCGGCCGCACACACCTGGCCCTGGTTGAAGAACAATCCCATCGCGGTTCCGTTGATCGCCGCCTCGAGATCCGCGTCCTCGAGAATGATCTGCGGGGACTTGCCGCCGAGTTCGAGCGTGGTCCGCTTGAACGTATCGGCAGCTTTCTTGGCGATGAGCTTGCCGACCCGAGGGCTGCCGGTGAAGCTGATCTTGTCGACGTCCGGATGCCCGACCAACGCGTCGCCTGTCACTTCTCCAAGCCCTGGAACAACATTGACCACTCCGGCAGGCACGCCCGCCTCGTCGATCAGACGAGCCAGATGCAGGATCGACAGCGGCGCATCCTCCGGCGGCTTGATCACCGCGGTGTTTCCGGCGGCCAACGCGGGCGCGAGCTTCCACGCGGCGATCATCAACGGGGTGTTCCAGGGAACGATCATGCCGATGACGCCCACCGGCTCACGGACGGTGTACGAGTGCGTCGGCTGCCCGAAGTAGCCTGCAGTGGGGATGGAGCTGCCGGTGATCTTATCGGCCCAGCCGGCGAAGTGCCGGAACGTGGCTGCGGCATTGGGGATGTCGAGCATGGCCGGTTGACCCACGGGCTTGCCCACGTCGAGAGCCTCGAGCCGTGCCAGCAGGTCCCCGTCACGTTCGATGAGATCGGCAATCCGGTTGAGCAGCTTCCCGCGCACTGCTCCGGGCGTCGCGCCCCATTCACCACCGAGCTGGGCACGGGCGGCACGCACTGCTGCATCGACGTCCGACGCGGTGGCCGCCGCAACCTCGGCCAGCGGCTGTTCCGTCGTGGGGTTGATGTCGGTGAACGTGCCTCCGTCGGAAGCGCCGTGCCACTGCCCCGCGATGTAGAGCTCGGTGGCGGTGTCGGTCGGCAACGACGGTGCGGCCGATTCCTGGACTGCAGTCATGTGTGTTGGCTCCTTCTCGGGTGCCGTCGCGGCACCTGTGGCGTGTCCGGTCCAGACTGCGCCCGGACAGGCGAGAAGGTCTTGTGTGATCGCGCACACATTGTGCGGTAGATGCGCACCGCCGATCGACCTCCGCGCGTGACGATCGTGTGTCGACACACCGGGCCCCGGTTACCGCCGTGTTTCACCGCCCGGGCATGCGACGGAGAGTCAAATATCTCGACACTTCGAGGCCATCCATCGGCCTCTCAGCAGGCAAAACTGGTGCCCTCCCACACGAAAGGCCCGCAATGACACACCACCAGTTTCGCGCCGCGGCAGTCCAGGCCGCGCCGGTATTTCTCGATCTCGACGCGTCGATCGACAAGGCGATCGGCCTGATCGAGGACGCGGCCCGCGCCGGAGCCGAACTCATCGCATTTCCCGAGACCTACCTGCCCGGCTACCCCTGGTACATCTGGCTCGACGCACCGGCGTGGGGATTCCAGTTCACGCAGCGCTACTTCGACAACTCGCTGGAGTACGGAACACCTCAGGCGGCTCGAATTGCGCAGGCCGCCAAGGACAATCACATCATGGTCGTGATGGGCCTGAGCGAGCGATACAAGGCAAGCCTCTACATCGCCCAGTGGATCATCGACGCCGAAGGCAAGACCGTCGCGATGCGCCGCAAGCTCAAGCCGACGCACGTCGAACGCACCGTGTACGGCGAAGGTGACGGCTCCGACCTGTCGGTATACGACACCGACCTCGGACGCGTCGGCGCACTGTGCTGCTGGGAGCACCTGCAACCGTTGTCGAAGTACGCGATGTACGCCCAGAACGAGCAGGTGCACATCGGTGCCTGGCCCAGCTTCTCGCTCTACACCGGCGCGGCCTATGCCCTCGGGCCGGAGGTCAACACCGCCGCCAGCCGCATTTACGCCGTCGAAGGCGGCTGCTTCGTCATCAGTCCCTGCGCGACCGTCTCCCCCGAGATGATCGACATCATGTGCACCGACGACGCCAAGCGCGCGATGCTCACCGCAGGCGGCGGTCATGCCCGCATCTTCGCGCCCGACGGCCAACTGATGCACGAGCCGCTCGCACCCGACGCGGAAGGCATCGTCTACGCCGACATCGACACCAGCCTCATTTCGATCGCCAAGGCTGCCGCCGACCCGGCCGGCCACTACTCCCGCCCAGACGTGACACGGTTGTGGCTCGACAAGACGCCCGGCGACCGCGTCGTGTCGGGAGCGCAGCCCGTCGCGAACGCGCGGTACGACTTCACCGAGGACGTCGCGGCCGAGCTACGTCTGGAGATCACCGAACAGCTCGCTCGCGACGAGGACGCCGCCCGTGTCTGAACTCGAATCCGCGATCCCCGATCATCTCGTCGTTCCCCGGTCGTGTCCGCGTCGCACACCCGAGGGCTACCAGCCACCCTTTCCGTCCTACGTTGCCCGCTTTCCGGTATCCACCGAACGAGTAGTGATGGGCTACTTCGGAATACAGGGCCTGCCCGACGCCTCCCCGTGGGGTGACGAGGGTCCGTCCCGAACGGACCGGGCCCGCTACACCGACGAGGAGGGTATCGACACGACGGTGTTCATCGGCTACTGGGACGACGTCGCGGTGTTCGATCGCTGGTTCGATTCCGTCGGTCAGCACTGGACGAGCGTCAGAGGCCGTTTCGTCGAAATCATCAGACCGACCGTCGACCGCTACGAGACGCTCTTCTCCTCCACCGGCCGCATGGAAGGTGTTGCCACTCTGACGGATTCACTCAGTGGAACCATCGAAGAGCATGCCTACTGGGGCGGGGTCCGGGATCGAATCCCGTTGTCGCAGAGCGACTCACTTGCGCCCAGCGGGGAGCCTCAGGTCGTACGCGACGGCGACAGAGTCACAATTGTGCCGCAGGAGAACCTCTGCCTCATCCGATCCGGGCAGGATTGGGCCGATACGGCCGGGTCCGAACGAGAGATGTACCTGCGGGACGTCGAACCGGTGTTGCGCGCCGGCATGGACTTCCTCCGCGACGACGGACTGGCCATCGGTTGCTTCGCCAACCGATACATGACGGTGGTCGACGACAACGGCGTCGATACCGACAAGTCCTTCGGCATGAGTTGGTGGCGCAGTCTGAGCGACCTCGAAGCATGGGCCGAGTCGCATCCGACGCATGTCGCCATCTTCGGTGCCGCGCTGAAGTATCTGTCGACGATGGGGCCCGCGGCCTCCCTGAGGCTCTATCACGAGGTGACCGTCGCGGCGGCGGACGAACAGTACTTCGAATATTTCGGCTGCCACGACCGCACGGGTCTACTGCGTACCGCTGCGGAGCGTTCTACCCTGTGAGAAGACGGGAGGTACCTGACATGGTCGATCCGCTGCGCACCGACTCCGTCGACCTGGCCGACAGCGTCGACTTCTGGACCGCTGCGGTGAGTCGGACGTACGTCGATCTAGAGTGCACGATTCCCGAGAACGCGTCGGCCATCACCGGGCATATCGAGTCGACCGGACTTGCGACCCTCGGATTGTCGCGAGTGTCTGCGACAGCTCAGACCGTCCTACGAACGCCCGCAGGTATCTCCCGAACCAGTGACGACTACTTTCTGGTCAGCGTCCAGACGTCGGGAACAGGGTTCGTCGTGCAAGACGACCGAACGGCGGTCCTGCAACCGGGAGATTTCGCGCTCTACGACACCACCCGGCCGTACAGTCTTCGCTTCGACGATCCGTTTGCCCAGTACGTGCTGATGCTCCCCGGCGCAACGCTGCGAACGCTCGTCCGCGACACGGGTTCACTGACCGCACGGGCGGTGTCCGGACGGCAAGGGGCCGGGAAACTGCTCGTGAGCATGATCTCGTCGATCATGGACGACGCCGACATGAGTACCGCGTCGGCCGAGGCCGTGTCGCAGAGCGTCGAGTACATCCTGGTCGCAGGCCTGGTCGGGCTGACCGGGGTCGAGAAGCCAGCACCGTATGCCGCGTCCGAGAGACTCGGCGAAATCAAGCGTGCGATGACGGCGCGGCTGCGAGATCCGGATCTGACCGTGACGGAAGTGGCGGCCTCCCTGCACTTGTCGCTGAGTACGGTGCATCGAGCGTTCGCCGGTGAGCCGTGTACCGCCAGTGAGTGGATCTGGATGCAGCGACTCGACGGCGTCAAACGGGCTCTGTGCGAGCCACAGAATGCTCGCACCACGATCGGCGCCCTGGCGGCATCGTGGGGATTCACCGACCCGGCGCACTTCAGCCGCGCCTTTCGGGCGCGCTTCGGGTGCACTCCCAAGGAGTTTCGCGACACCAACCGCGGGTGAGCTCAGATCCCGAGCGACCTGGCCAGTGTCGGCCAGCTCTTGGGCAGTTGTTCCACCCAGTAGGGCCAGGAGTGGGTTCCGGTTTCGGTGAAGTCGAACGTCGCGGGGATGTTCAGCAGACTCAGTCGATCCGCCAGTCGATGGGTGCAGTAGTTCGCGCCCACCTCGATGAGACCACCGACCACCACCACGTCGAGCGCCGACGCGCTGTCGAAACTTTCGTGGCGACCCGGCGCTCCCGTTCCCACCGAGACGTACACGTCGGTGCCGCGCAGGCTTTCGGCATTGACCACCGAATCATGTTGCGCCCAGGCAGGATCGAGAGGACCGCCCCACATGTTGTCGGCATTTCCGCCGAATGCTCCGACGATCGCGCGGATACTCGCCTGCCCCATCGGCTCCGAGGAGGCGAAACACCCGCTGTACGACGCCACCCCGGAGTAGACATCGGGGTTACGTGCGGCCAGCATCATGGCCGACTGTGCCCCCATCGACAGCCCGGCAATCGCGTTGCGTCCGTTGCCGTCCACGGCCGCGTCGATCAGCGGCGGAAGCTCCTCGGTCAGGAACGTTTCCCATTGATAGCGGCCGAGTTTCGGATCGTCTCGTTGCCAGTCGGTGTAGAAGCTGCCCGGTCCGGCGAGCGGCAGTACGACGTTGACGTTCTTGTCGGCGAAGAATTCCGCTGCTCCGCCCTTGCGGAGCCACATGCTGTTGTTCGGATCCTCTTCGCCGATTCCGCTGAGCATGTACAGCGTCGGCCGCGATCCGGTCTTCGCTGCCGGAGTCAGCACCTGCACGTCGACAACGGCCCCCATCGCAGGCGATTCGACGCTCAGCGTGCGCAGGGTGTCGGACGCGATCGACGTGTCGACAATCCGTGCCGCCGAGACAACAGGATCGGCGGAGACAACGCCGACCGAGGACACGGACAGCGCGGCGGCGACGGCGAACGTGGTGAAAATGCGTCGACGACGCATGGCGATCCTCTCGGGATGTGTCACAGGGGAACGGCGAATTGCATGCAGCATTGCACAGCAACCGACCGGATGGAACGCCGTACGAACATCCACCCGATTCGGACCGACCGGGACTCTGACAACACATCACCGCACGAGCATTCACCCTTCTTTGCAACGCTTTTCGGGCATCCAGTTCCGTATTCTGAGCATCGCTTCGTCCACTAATAGTTAGTGCACTAACCAATACTGGTAGCCTTGGCACCGTGACGACCACCGAAGATCCACTCGCGCTAGACCGCCAGGTCTGCTTCGCGCTCGCCGTCGCCAACCGCGCCGTGCTGTCGGTGTATCGGCCACTGCTCGAGCCGATGGGACTGACGCATCCGCAGTATCTGGTGATGCTGGCGCTGTGGGGCGAATCGCCGATGTCGGTCAAAGCCATCGGATCGGCCCTGCAACTCGACTCCCCCACCCTCTCGCCGCTTCTCAAGCGTCTGGAGTCGATGGGGTTGCTCACCCGCAATCGAAGCACCGAGGACGAGCGCGTTCTACTCGTCGCGCTCACCCCGGCCGGGGCCGCGCTTCGCAAGAAGGCCGAGAAGATTCCACCCACCGTCGTTTCGAAGCTCGGAGCGTCACTCGCCGAACTCGACGAACTACGACGCGTCCTCACCCGCGTGAACGACGCGGCCATCGCAGCAGGAGCACTGTCGTGAACACTCGTCCTACCCGCACCCGCCCGCGCTTCGGTCAGTGGCTGGGCTACGCCGTCCTCGGCCGCAAACTGCCTGACTCCATGCAGGATTGGGTTCGACGCGACTTCGTCGGCCCAGGAGCGACACCGCGTCACATCCTGCGGTCGATGATCCCGTTCCTGCCGATATTCATCGGATTCTTCGTTCTGTTTCCGGGAGCGATCTGGCTACGCGCGTCGATGGTGTTGCTCAGTTTGCTGCTCGCGCTGTTCTACACCGCCGCCTACATGGATCAGAATCGCGCTCGACGCCTCGAGATCCACGGGCTACCGGCCGATCTGAAGAGCCCGAAGAAGATGGCCGAGATGGAACGCGAGCGAGAGAACTACCGCCGCAATCACTGACGCTCTCGGTCGAGCCCGGCGGTGAAATCGTCGGCGATCATCGCCGCCAAGTCGCGGGTCTTGCGGTTGGTGTTCTGTGAGAGCTCGGTCAGTTGTGCGAAGGCAGCGTCCGCGTCGATGCGGTACACCGACATCAGGATTCCGACGGCTCGGCCGATGGACCCGCGGGTGTCGAGCGCAGTCCGTAGTGTCGCGGCCTCGTTGCCGCTTTCTTGGATCAGTTGTTCGCGCACGCGCGAGAGTTCGAGATGCACTCGAATTCGAGCCACCAGCTCTCGATCGTGGAACGGTTTGACGATGTAGTCGTCGGCCCCGCGCCCGAGCCCGTCGAGCACGAAGTCGGTTCCCGCTCGCGCGGTCAGCAGGATCACCGGCACCCGCTGCAAGGCGTCGTCGCGGCGGATCTCGTCCACGAGTTCCAGACCGCTGCGTCCGGGCAGCAGAACGTCGGAGAGCACGAGGCCCGGCATCGTCGATCGAGCGCTGTCGAGTGCGGTCTCGATGTCGCCTGCGGTGGTGACGGACCAGCCCTCGTCGGTCAGCAGGCGCACCAGGTAGTTGCGCATGTCGACGTTGTCCTCGACGAGAAGAATGTCCGCGCGCTCGGTGGTCATCGCCGCCGAGTCGCTCGCAGCGAAGATCGCCGACACCGAATCGGCGGGGGCGGCCGGCAGATCGACGGCTGCAGCCGCCTCGGCGGGTAGCCGCGGAACCACGACGGTGAAGGTACTGCCACGGCCCGCCTCGCTCTCGACGTCGATACGACCGCGCAAGACGGTGAGCAGGTCCGACACCAGCGCCAGTCCGATACCGGATCCTTCGATGCTGTGGGCACCCGATCGTTCGACTCGATGGAATCGATCGAAGATCAGCGGCAGGTCCTCCGCGGGGATCCCGAGGCCGGTATCCGCAACGACCAAGCGGACGACGTCGCTGTCGGTCCGCAGGCGCACGGAGATCCGACCGACCGGCGTGTATTTGACGGCGTTCGCGACGAGGTTGAACACGATCTTCGTCCACATCTCACCGTCGGTGAGGACGACGACGTCGTCGGCTACGTCGACCACGAGCTCGAGACCCTTGCCCGACGCCACCGCCTCGAACAGCGACGCGCAGTCACGCGTCACCGCTCCCAGGTCGGTGGGTTCGAGCCGGGGACGCAGCTGACCGGCATCGGCGCTGACCACGTCCAAGAGATCGTCGACCAGTCGACGCAACCGAGTCGACGCACGATGAACGACGTCCAACGACTCACGATCGACGTCGGTCAGCGTCGAGTCGACACTCTCGCGTACCGAATCCAACGGGCCGGCGAGCAAGGTCAGCGGCGTGCGGAACTCGTGTCCGACGTTCTCGAGCAGCCGCGTCTTCGCCTCGTCGGCTTCGGCGAGTGCCGCGACGCGTCGCCTCTCCATCTCGAAGGCATGCGAGGCGGTCAAGGCCGTGGACACCCGCTCGGCCACCGCGATCGAGAAGGACACGACGGAGTCGTCGCGGGCGCGAAATTCGTCGACGCCGACCAACAGGGCCCCGATGGGCTGAGCATGTCCCGCGAGCGTCAGCGGAACGATGACCGCCTGCGCGACGGATCCGGCAATCTCGACCGTCGAGCAGGGAACGCGTCCGTCGCACACGTCGAGAACGTGGGCAAGGTCCCAGGTCGCGTCGTCGCAGCCGAGTGCGCCCGAGGTCGCGATGTGATCGAGTTGCCCGTCTTCGGCGAGGTCGCGGCGCAGGTAGGCCGCGACGAGGGGAAACTCGCGGGCCTCGTCACCCAGAGTCTGGACCGCTGCGCGACAGATGCCTACCGGCCCCTCGGTGCCGTCACCGGTCAGTGAGCCCAGGGCGAGCAGCGCGTGCATGCGGCGTTCGCCGAGTACCTGCATCGTGACCTCGGTCGTGGCGACGAACACGCCGAGCACCGTCCGTCCGGCCCCGAAGATCGGGCTGTACGAGAAGGTCCAGTACGTCTCCTCGGGGTAGCCGAAGCGATTCATGACGAACAGCTGCCGAACGCCGTGCACGGGCTTGCGGTCCTCGACCACGTGGGTGCAGAGACCGCCGACGTCGTCCCATATCTCGGACCAGCTCTCGCTGGCCCGCTGACCTGCGGCCTGCGGAAACTTGTCCCCGAGAAAATCGGTGTACGTGTGGTTGAAGATCTGCACCAGATGCGGGCCCCACCAGATCAACATCGGGATCGTCGACGGCATGACGGTGCGGACGGCGGTCACCAACTCCTGCGGCCAACTCTCCACCGGCCCCAGATCGGTCGCCGTCCAGTCCAGTTCCCGGAATCGCGCGTCGGTGGCGTTGTCACCCGGGAACAGCTCGTCCAGCTGGGCCGAACTGCCATCGGGTTGTGGGGAATTCATCGCCTCGTCCTTCGTACTGTCGTTCCGCTCCAGTCCGGCGGGTGCGATCTCGGCATCAATACTAGCCGAACGACCGGTATGCAGGCGTTTCGCTGATCCCTCACGGGGGTACTGCCGCGAGCATGCCCCTCTCATCAAGTCTCCCGTACCCCTTGGGCGTCTCGCGTCTGTCGAACGACGGTGCCAACCTTGCCGTCTACTCCGAAACCGCGGACTCGGTGTCCGTGGTCGTGCTGAACGACGACGGAACAGAGCGCAGTACAACGCCGTTGACGCTGCGTACCGGCCACGTTTTTCACGATCTGGTTCCCGACGTGACGCCGGGTGCACGCTACGGACTGCGCGTCGACGGTCCATGGGATCCGGCGTCGGGGCTGCGGCACAACTCGGCGAAGCTGCTCCTCGACCCGTATGCCACCGCCATCACCGGTCAGGTCGACTGGAACGAATCGGTGTTCAGCCACCTCCACGCCGAGCCGGAGACCCGCAACGACGAGGACTCGGCCCCGCACATGCCGTATTCCGTTGCCGTGGAGTCGAACTTCGACTGGTCCGGCGACGAGTCACCGCGCACACCACTCGATCGCACGGTCGTCTACGAGGTACACGTCAAAGGTTTCACTGCCACCAATCCCGATGTGCCCGAGGATATTCGGGGAACCTACGCCGGTCTGGCGCACCCCGCCGCGATCGCTCATCTCAAGCGCATCGGCGTCACCGCGGTGGAGTTGCTGCCCATCCACCAGTTCGTTCAGGACTCGCATCTGCTCGAGGAGGGGCGGCGGAACTACTGGGGCTACAACTCCATCGGCTTCTTCGCACCGCACAACGAGTACAGCAGCAGCGGCGACACCGGCGGCCAGGTGGAAGAGTTCAAGGCATTGGTCAAGGCCATGCACGAGAACGGCATCGAGGTCATTCTCGACGTCGTCTACAACCACACCGCCGAGGGCAATCATCTCGGACCGACGCTCTCGCTCAAGGGAATCGACAACGGCTCGCACTACCGTCTGGTCGACGAGGACCGCAGCGCGTACTACGACACCACCGGCACCGGCAACAGCCTCAACGTCGGCCACCCCGCTGCCCTGGCACTGATCCTGGACTCGCTGCGCTACTGGGTGACGGAGATGCACGTCGACGGGTTCCGCTTCGACCTCGCCAGCACGTTGACGCGTCAGGACTCGGACCTGGACGTGCACAGCGCATTCCTGAGCCTGGTACACCAGGACCCGACGCTCGCGCCGGTCAAACTGATCGCCGAACCGTGGGACACCCAGGGCTACCAGGTGGGCGGCTTCCCGGCCCGCTGGTCCGAGTGGAACGGCAAGTTCCGCGACGACGTCCGTGACTTCTGGCGCGGAGAGAGCGGCGCGCTTCCGGCACTGGCTCAGCGCGTCACCGGCAGCCCGGACGTCTACGAGAGCACTCGTCGACCCACGTTGGCCAGCGTCAACTTCATCACCGCACACGACGGCTTCACATTGGCCGACTTGAACTCCTACGACGACAAGCACAACGAGGAGAACGGCGAGGACAGTCAGGACGGCGAGTCCGACAACCGTTCGTGGGGTTGCGGAGCCGAGGGCCCGACCGACGACGAGGGCGTCAACGCACTGCGGGCCCGTCAGCAGCGCAATCACCTTGCGACGCTGTTGCTCTCGGCCGGCGTGCCGATGATCCTCGGCGGCGACGAACTCGGCCGGACGCAGAACGGCAACAACAATGCCTACTGCCAGGACAACGAGGTCTCCTGGTTCGACTGGAGCACAGCCGATCAGGACCTCATCGACTTCACCACCCACTTGATCGCGCTACGCGACGAACACCCGGCTCTGCGCCCCACGTGGTTCCGCCACGACAGCGATTCCGACGAGGAAGGAGCCGGACCGGACACCGTCGACTTCTACCGCGCCGACGGCGAGAAGCTCTCCGACGAGGATTGGTCGGACGGCAATGCTCACAGCATTCTGGTCCTCATGCGTGCCGGTGAGTCCGATGCGTCGTTCGCGTGGATGGTCAACGCCTCGCCCGGCACCGTGGAATTCACTCTGCCGAAGGGACATTGGACTCAGTCGACCTCGAGCGACCCCGATCAGGCATACGAGGCAGGCGGACCGTCGATTTTGATTCGCGAACACTCGTTCACGTTGCTGCAGGGCTGACCCCGCAACAGCCGACAATGGCGGCAGTCCTCGTCACGAGAACTGCCGCCATTGTTCGTCTCAGCTCACCCCGGCGCGCACGTCCGGTGCTCCGAGCCGAGCTGCATCGGCGGTGTCGTCGTCGGGCTGCTCCTGCGAATCCCGTTCTGCCAGAACACGGAGCCGGTAGTGCTCGATTTCCTCGGCAACATGCTGATCGTCCCACCCGAGGATGGGTGCAACCAGACGAGCCACCTCGATGGCCGCCGCTTCACCACGATCGGGAACTTCGATCGAGATTCGGGTCCGACGGGTCAGAATGTCGTCGAGATGCTGCGCACCTTCGTGACTGGCCGCATAGACCACCTCTGCCTTCAAGTACTCCGGTGCACTCTCGAGAGGCTTGCCGAGCTCTGGATCGGCGTCGATCAAGTCCAGCAGCTCACCCATCAGAGTGCCGTACCGACCGAGCAGATGCTCGACGCGTGAGACGCGCATACCGGTGCGTTCGGCCGTCAGAGCGCGGGAGTTGTACGCGCCGAGGTAGCCGTCGGCACCGACGAGCGGAATGTCCTCGGTGACGCACTTCGGTACCGTGCGTTCGAGTCCGTGCACCGCGGAATCGACTGCGTCCTTGGCCATCACGCGATAGGTGGTGTACTTGCCACCGGCGATGACCGTCAGTCCGCGGACCGGGCTGGACACCGCATGTTCCCGGGAAAGGGTGCTGGTGGAATCGGATTCGCCGAACAGCAACGGGCGGAGTCCGGCATACACGCCGACGACGTCGGTGCGGTCCAACGGATCGGCGAGCAACTTGTTCACGTGGCCCAGGATGTAGTCGATGTCGCTCTGGCTCGCGGCCGGGTGAGCCAGGTCGAGCTTCCAGTCGGTATCGGTGGTCCCGATGATCCAATGACTACCCCACGGGATGACGAACAGCAGACTCTTCTCGGTCCGCGTGATGATGCCGGTGGCACTGTTGATGCGGTTGCGCGGCACCACCAGGTGCACCCCCTTGGAGGCGCGAACCTGGAATTGGCCACGGCCACCGACCATCTGCTGCACCTCGTCGGTCCACACCCCGGCGGCGTTGATGACCTGCTTGGCCCGCACCTCGAAGGAACGGCCCGTTTCCAGGTCGCTCGCCACGACGCCGACGACCTTGTCGTCCTCCCGAAGGAAGCCCGTGACGCGAGTGCTGTTGGCACACAATGCGCCGTAGGCGGCCGCGGTACGAGCGAGCATCATCGTGTGCCGAGCGTCGTCGACCTGGCCCTCGTAGAACTTCACCGCACCGCGGATCGCCGAGCGCTTGCCCGACGGGAAGGACTCGAGCGTCTTCTTCTTGCCGAGGTGCTTGTGGTGACTCGGGACGCCGCGTCCGGCACCCATGACGTCGTACACGCCGATGCCGAGCCCGACGTACGGACGGTCGATCACCTTCTCGAGCGGATAGATGAACGGCACCGGGCGAGCGAGGTGCGGACACAGCTTGTTCAGTACCAGCGAACGCTCCTTGAGCGCCTCGAACACCAACGCGAAGTTGAACTGCTCGAGGTAGCGCAAACCGCCGTGGAAGAGCTTGCTCGAGCGGCTGGACGTGCCGGCCGCGTAGTCACGCGCTTCGAGCAGACCCACTTTCAATCCGCGGGTCACGGCGTCCAGTGCAGTTCCGGCACCGACGACGCCGCCGCCGATCACCAGAATGTCGAGCTCTTCGGCTTCCATCCTCGCCAGCGCATCTGCGCGTGCCTGAGGACTCATGGCCGTTGTGGTGGAACTCATTCTTCATCAACCCAATCGAGAGTTCGTGTTACTGCCTTCTTCCAGCCGGCGTACAACTTCGCCCGCTGGTCTTCGTCCATGGACGGGGTCCATGTCTTGTCCTCGGCCCAGTTCTGGCGAATGTCGTCTTCGCTCTCCCAATAGCCTACGGCCAGTCCGGCGGCGTAAGCCGCTCCGAGAGCAGTGGTTTCGGCCACGACGGGACGGACCACGTCCACGTTCAGGATGTCGGACTGGAACTGCATCAGCAGTTCGTTGACCACCATGCCGCCGTCGACCTTGAGCACCTCGAGATCGACACCGGAGTCGGCGTTCATGGCCTCGATCACCTCACGCGTCTGATACGCGGTGGCTTCGAGGACGGCACGCGCCAGGTGCCCCTTGTTGACGAAGCGCGTCAATCCCACGATGGCACCGCGGGCGTCCGATCGCCAGTGCGGGGCGAACAGGCCGGAGAAGGCGGGGACGAAGTAGGCACCGCCGTTGTCGTCCACCGACCGTGCGTCGGTCTCGATGTCCGCGGCCGAGGAGATCATGCCCAGGTTGTCGCGCAGCCACTGCACCAACGAGCCCGTCACGGCGATGGAACCTTCGAGCGCGTACACCGTCGGCTGGTCGCCGATCTTGTAGCAGACCGTGGTCAGCAGACCGTTCTTGCTCATCACCTTTTCGGTACCGGTGTTGAGAAGCACGAAATTGCCTGTGCCGTAGGTGTTCTTGGCTTCACCGGGAGACAGGCAGGCCTGCCCGAAGGTCGCTGCCTGCTGATCGCCGAGGATTCCGGCGATCGGCACTCCACTGAACGGTCCGCGCTCACGGCCGGTTCCGTACACCTCGGAGCTCGAGCGGATCTCGGGCAGCATCGACATCGGAATGCCCATGTCTGCACAGATGCTCTCGTCCCACTGCAGGGAGTCGAGATCCATCAGCAGGGTGCGTGAGGCGTTGGTCGGATCCGTGTAATGCAACCCGCCGTCGACACCGCCGGTCATGTTCCACAGCACCCAGGTGTCCATGTTTCCGAAACACAGTTCTCCCGCTTCGGCTTTCGCCCGTGCACCGTCGACGTTGTCGAGGATCCACTTGATCTTGGGGCCGGAGAAGTAGGTGGCCAGGGGCAGACCGGTCTTGGCGGTGTACTTGTTGGCATCGCCCCCGCCCAGCGCGGTGGCGATGCGATCGGTACGGGTGTCCTGCCAGACGATGGCGTTGTAGATCGGCTTGCCCGTTGCGCGATCCCACACCAGCGCCGTCTCGCGCTGGTTGGTGATTCCCACGGCGGCGATGTCCTCGCGCGTCAGATCCGCTGCGGCCATGGCACCGGCCGCGACGGCGCGCACGTTGTCCCAGATCTCCGACGCGTCGTGCTCGACCCAACCGGCCTGCGGAAAGATCTGCTGGTGTTCCTTCTGATCGACCGCGACGACGGTGCCCGCGTGATCGAAGATCATGCAGCGTGAAGACGTGGTTCCCTGATCGATCGCGGCGACGTACTTTCCTGCGAACTCGGTCATGGCTTCTCTCCTGTGGTCTGGGTGTCTGCTGGGAGTCGTGATGGCGGCTCGGGCGTCGAACCTTCTTGTTTGCGTAGGTTCTTTCCGATGAGCAGGTCGTACAGGAACACTCCTATCGGTCCGCCTACGAGAGGTCCGACGATCGGGACCCAGAAGTACAGGCCGCCGTATTGATCTCGCCAGGCTCCACCGTATCCGGTGATGTACGACGCCAGGCGAGGTCCGAAATCTCGGGCCGGATTGATCGCGTAGCCGGCGTTGGTGGCCCACGCGAAACCGATGGCGACGACGATGAGGCCGACGATCAGCGGTGCCATGTTGGCCATCGGCGCGGTGCCGAGCGAATCGGTCACGGCCACAATGAGGAACAGCAGGATCGCGGTGCCGATGATCTGGTCGATCAGCGCCGAGGACACGCTGACCGGCAGAGTTCCGTTACCGGGAAGCGTCGAGAAGATCGTCTGGGTGGCGGTGGTGTGGCCGGGGTCCACTGCGTTGATCATGTCGTTGTAGTTCCAGCGCACCAGCAGTGCGGCCACGAAGGCACCTGCGGTCTGCGCGAGGATGTACGGCGCAACCATCTTCCAGCTGAATCCGCGGAAGAGTGCGAACGTGATCGTGACCGCGGGATTGAGGTGCGCGCCGGTGATCCGACCCGCGACGTAGATGCCGAACATCACGCCGAGCCCCCAGGCCCAGGCGATCGAGTCGTGGTCTCCGAGACTTCCCGATTCACCGCCCGAGACGACCTGCGCGACGACGCCGACGCCGAACAGAATGAGAATCATGGTTCCGGCGAACTCGGCAGCCATGTGCGCCGGCAGTCCCCATTCCGGTTCCTTACGAGCCATTGTGTAGCCTCCGCAAAGTTGGTGATGCACGCCACATTGCGTGCTGTTTGCCACGGTAGACGGCCTGCACTGCGTTGCACAGCTGATGCACATATGTGCAAAGCGGTCGTACACTGGCGATGGTGACGGACCAACGCATCGCACCCGAATCGGATCTGCGGACCGGCCATGCCACCCAGGCAGCGCGCCTCTACTACTTCCAGGACATGACGATGGCGGCGATCGGTCGTGAGCTGGGCGTATCTCGTTCGACGGTCTCCCGGCTCATCACGTTCGCGCGGGCATCGGGACTGGTGGAAATCAAGATCTCCACCCCTTTGGGTCAGGCACCACGAATCGAGCGGGCTTTCGCCGACCTGTACGACATTCGTGCACATGTCGTCCCCGTATCGGAAACCGTCGACGAATTGCAGCGCCTCGACCGCGTCGCCACCTTCGCAGGCCGATTGCTGACGTCGTTCTTCGAGTCCGACATGGTGATGGGCGTCGCGTGGGGAACCACCGTCAGCGCCGTCAGTCGCAAGCTCGCACCCAAACGAACCCATAACTCGACCGTCGTGCAGCTCAACGGCGCAGCGAACACCCGCACCACCGGGGTCTCCTACGCCACCGACATCGTCCGAACCTTCGCCGACGCCTACGGCGCTGTGGCGCAGGGCTTTCCGGTTCCCGCGTTCTTCGACTACCCCGAAACCCGCCGACACCTGTGGCGCGAGCGGAGCATCAAGCGAGTACTCGAACTGCAGGACCGGATGAACCTCGCCGTGTTCAGCATCGGCGTCATGAGCAGTGCGGTTCCGAGTCACGTCTACAGCGCCGGCTATCTCGAGCGCGAGGATCGAGCCGAGCTACAGCGCGACGGCGTCGTCGGAGACATTGCCACCGTCTTCCTGCGCTCCGACGGCAGCCACGATCGAATTGCGTTGAACGACAGATCGAGTGGACCGAGCCTGGACCGACTCAAGGTGGTGCCACGCCGAGTCTGCATCGTCGCCGGGGCGTCGAAACTCGATGCCCTCACCGCCGCGCTGCGCGGCGGATTGATCACCGACCTCGTCATCGACGACATCAGCGCGGCCCAGTTGATTCTCCGCTCGCGCGGCTGACCCACGTGAGCGGGTAGGAGTGGAGCCTGCAGGAACGACCAAAAGACACCTCGACCCCTGTTACGAAGTTTCGTGCACGTGCGCCTTGCGCTCAGTGGATTCTCGTGTCACTCTTTTCTTCATGACAACCGGAAAGGCGGACACCGCCTCCCTCACGTGAGCGCCGTGCCGATGCCGTCGACATTTCCCCGTCGCGGCACATTCAGTGACAATCCCGAAGATTATGCCGAGAGCATTCGCGCAATCTGCGCGCAACGCGATCGATGGCTCGCCTACGGCCTGAAGGCCGGCCCCTCCGACAGAACAGCCGCGGAATCGGCTGTGGCACAACTGTATCGAAGATCGGGGCGTCCTGAGCCGAAATTCTCATGGGTGGCATCCCCTGTAGCCGCCGCGGAATTCATGACATCTCGACCGATAGCGGACAGCGCAGGTGCAGGCTCCCTCATCGCAACACTGCTGTCGAGTTCACGCCGACGAATGGACCAGCGAATCGATCGGCGACAGATCGAATGGCCACAGCAGTACTACTACTCCGACAACAATGCACAGCGTGATCTGCAGGCGCGTATCGATGTCGCACGCCGTTCACCGACAGACGCGGCCCGCGCCGACATCAGTCCCGATCCGATCATTCGCCGAACCGTACGAAAGTCTCTGCACACCAGCCTCTTCGACGGAGTGGCCACGGCTGTCCGAACCCTCGCTCCGCGCCCCTTCGGCACCGTCAGCTGGTACGGACAACAAGAAGCCCATCGCGTCGCCTACTACGACACCTATCGCTCTTTCGGCCTCATGACGTTCGGCCGCGAGGACAACGAGCTTCTCGACATTCAATCCGCCCTCATCGAGTCGACGGGATGGTGGTGGGCGTTCGACGACATCGCAGTGATGTCAGAACGGCCGACGGCTCTGCACACCGAACCGATTCCCGATCCGGTGCACGGCGAAGTGCGACTGCATCATTCGACCTCCCCCGCGGTGGAGTTCGGCGACGGCAGCGGTGTCCATGTCCTCAACGGGACGGTGATTCCCGCTTGGGTGATCCACGATCCGACCGTCGAACGCATAACCGTCGAACGCAACGTCGAGATCCGGCGAAGCGCCATCGAACGGATCGGCTGGGATTCGTATCTGGACCAGGCCGGTTTACGACTGATCGACACCGACGACGACCCGGGTAACCCCGGCTGCATCCTGCAACTGTTCGCCACCCCCGCAGGATGGGGCGACGAGGGTCGAATACTGCTTGCCGTCAACGGTTCTCGCGAACGGGACGGGGAGCGCCGACGCTACGGGCTTCGCGTTCCCGGCGCGTTCTCGTCCGCGGTCGACGCCGCGGGCTGGACCTACGGTCTGGCCGGAGCCGATTACGGCCGACTACTCCGCAGAACCTGACCCCACACCCCGACCACACACCCTTACAACACACCCAAGGTGACAAACATGAACTCGAACATCACGCTGTCTGCACTGACCGACCTCACCGGCCTCGACGTATTCGACTATCTCGACAAGGAGATCTCCGTGCCCGTCATCGACGGCCTGCAAGCCCAAGGCGATCTGATCGTCGTACCGTACGTACTGCTCGACGGCATAGTCGTCCCCACCGAGCAGACCCGTCGCGAGGATGTGCCCTTGACGGGAATCGAACTGTTGCGCAGCGCTGCGGGCGGCAACCCGCACAGCCTGGTCGCCGACGGCGGCATCTGCACGTGGCTCAGTCCCGTCCACGACGTCCGAGGTCTCGCCCTGGGAATTCTGGCCAACTCGCAGACGGCGTACCTCATTCACCCCGAACACGGAGCCACCGGAATCGCTCCCGGTCGATATGTCATCGGCCGTCAGCGTGAAGGCGGACAGGGCGGTTGGTTCCATGCACCTCAGTTGATCGCCGACTGAGAGCCAGTGGCTCGCATCACATTGTTGCCGAAGTGCTAGGTCCATCTCACAAAGCAATTTTCGGTAGTAAGTGTGACGTTGTGTACCACTAAGGTTCGCGACATGACTGCTGTCGTCGTTGCGACTCATCCATGACCGGATCCCCCTCACCGGTCCAGAACCGACTCCTCGGAATCGGTCTCGTCGTACTCATCGTCATGTTCGTCGGGTGGAGCGTCACCTCGTACAACAAGACGTTCAAGGACGTCGTGACGGTCTCCCTCGAGACCGATTCCGTCGGTAACGCGCTTCCCCGCAACGCAGACGTCAAGGTTCGCGGCATGATCGTCGGCGAAGTGCGATCGGCGACGACGGCCGGTGGCGTCGTGACCTCGGAGTTGGCCATCGAACCGGACATGGCCGAGATGATTCCGTCGAACGCCACCGCGCGACTGCTGCCGAAGACACTGTTCGGCGAGCGGTACGTCGCGTTGGAGTTGCCGGACGGCAGGCCCGGGTCGCCGATCACCGAGGGCACGGTGTTGAAGCAGGATCGCAGCGGCAACGCCATCGAGGTCGGACAGGTGCTCGACGGCCTGTTGCCGCTGCTCCAGGCCGTGCCGCCGGAGGATCTGTCGAACACCCTCGGTGCGCTGGCACAGGGTCTGAGCGGTCGCGGCGAGGAACTCGGCCTCACGATCGACCGACTCGAGAACATATTTGCCGGGCTCAACACCGAGCTTCCGGCCATCCAGGAGGACCTGCGCGGACTCGCCGACTTCTCGCAGACCTACGCCGACGCGGCACCCGAACTGATCGACGCGCTCGACAACCTGCGGACCACCGGCAACACCGTCGTCGAGAAGCGCCCGGCACTCGAAACGCTGTACTCCTCGGTCACGTCGGCCTCGAGCACGACTACTGACTTCCTCGACGCCAACTCCGCCGACATCATCGGACTGGCCGCGAACTCACGCGAGGCGCTCCAGGTGTTCGCCGAGTTCTCCCCGGCTGTCGGCTGCACCGTTGCCCAATTCGCCGAGGGTGCCAGACGCGGCCGAATCGTCACCGGCGTCGGCGACGAGTATCCCGGCATCAACGTCTCGATGCCCTTCGTCAACCCGAAGGGGCGGTACCTGCCGAACCAGGACGAACCGCGACTGTTCGAGCAGAACCGGCCCCCGAGCTGCCCCAGCCCCCTCGACCGTTCGGCGGGCGAATACTTCCCGCAGTACCCGGGCGGCTCCCCCAACGACGGCTCGTACCAGGTGCCGTCGAGAAACCCCGGGCAGCAGGACCTTCCGTCACTTCCGGCTCCGCAGCTCTCCCCCGTACCGGCTTCGTACGCGAACTCGGTCACCGAGCAACAGACCTTGGCCGTCGTCTACGGCGGGGCCACTGGAATCGAGCCCGACGCAGTGCCGTCCTGGACCACGACGGTCGGCGCTCCCGCACTCAGAGGAACGCAGGTCACGTTCAGGTAGGACCTACTGATTGAATGGACCGAAGACCCCGTCGACGAGCGCGGCGGGTAACGATTCAGGAGTACACACATGCCAGCCGATACGAACACCGCCGGATTTTCCATCCAGTCCAGCAACGACGGGCGCGCAGCCGTCATCGCGGTCGCCGGTGAACTCGACGTCACCACGGCCCCCGCGCTGTCGTCCGCGATCGAAGCGCAGATTTCCACCACACCGGCTGCCCTGATCGTCGATCTGAGCAAGGTCTCGTTCCTGGCCTCGGCTGCCATGACCGTGCTGGCGTCGACGCAGAAGGATCACGGAGACACCGTTGCCTTCTCGGTCGTCGCCGATGGGCCGACCACCAGCCGTCCGATCAAACTGATGGGTCTCGATCAGGAATTCGCGCTGCACGCCGATCTCGCGTCAGCCCTCGCCGCTCTCGACTGACTCCACTCCCAGCGCCATCACTGCTGCGTCGTCGGCCAAGCCGTCGCCGAAGCTGTTCAGCAGTACCCGTAGGTCCTCGACGATGACTGCAGGCGACGCCGGGGCGTGGGCAGTCGCGAATTCCAACAGCGCACCCTCGTCGTCGTATCGACCTGTGCCCACCTTGGCCTCGGTGAGGCCGTCGGTGTAGAGCATCAGGGTGTCGCCCGCGCTCAACGTCACGGTGGCAGGCACGAAGCGCGCATGACGCAGAATCCCGACGAGTTGCCCGCCCGTCATGTGGACGTAGTGCGCACTGCCGTCGGCACGCATCACCAGTGGCGGCGGATGACCGCCACTGGCCATGCACACCTCGAATCCATCGGCCGAACGACTGAGCACCCCGAACACCGCCGTGCAGAACTGCGCGTTGTTCTCGCGGAATTCCTGTCGCAGAACCGAATCCAGATTGTGCAGTACAGCGACCGGGTCGTGGTCGTACACCGCGGCAGCGCGCAGGGTGTACCGCGTCAACGACGTCACGGCCGCAGCCGATGCACCCTTGCCACACACGTCGCCGAGAAAGAATCCCCAGCGATCGTCCGACAGCGGGAACAGATCGTAGAAATCTCCACCCACCTCGTCGCTCGATGCCGCGTGATAGTGCGCGGCAGCGGTCATTCCCGACGGCGGCAGCAGGGCGGGCGGCAGCAGTGACCGCTGCAGTGTCTTGGCCAGCAGCTCCGCTCGCGTCCGGGACTCGAGCAACTCGCGTTCGTAGGTGCGACGGTCCCTGGCGTCGAGCGCGGTGATGCGAATGAGCACCGGCGTGTCCGACTCGTCGGTCTTGACGTTCGCGGTCATGAACACCGGCAGCCGACGTCGATCGGACGTCACGAAATCGAGCGCGATGCCGTCGAGCTGACCGTACATCCGCAGAATCGGACCGAAATGGGTCTCGTAGTGGATGCGGCCACCGGCGGTGAGAAGTTGGGTGAAGTCGGTCCCGATCAGGGCGTCGACCTCGAAGCCGAGCCAGCCCGCCAGCGTCGCGTTCAGCCTCGCGATCCGCATGTCGGGATAGACCGACAGGTAACCGCACGGCGCGTTCTCGTACAGATCCTCGATGTCGAGCTCGTGCATTACGCCGGTCTCACGAAGGCCGCAATCGCCTCGGCGGTCTGTTCGGGTTGGGTGACGTGCGGGCAGTGCCCGCTGGCGTCGAGCGTCTTCAGAGTGCTGCCGGCGATATGTTCGTGCACGTATCTGCCGACCTGAGGCGGAGCCAACGAATCGCGTGCGCAGTCGACGATCATCGTGGGCAGGGTGACCCCGGCCAGATCGGCGCGATTGTCGGACAGAAAGGTGGTGCGCGCGAACACCCGTGCGCACTCGGGGTCGGTTCGGCAGAAGCTCGCGGACCACATGTTCTCGAGATCCGGCCGATCCGGCGCATTGACCACGATCGGCGCCATCGAAGCGGACCAGCCCAGATAGTTGCTGTCCAACGACTCGAGCAGCTCGTCGATGTCCTCGCGGCTGAAACCCCCGCGATAGTCACCGTCGTCGATGTATCGCGGAGACGGCGTCAGGAGAAAGAGCTTGGAGAATCGCTCGGGTGCCGCCTGAACCGCGAGAACGCCCATCATCGACGCCACCGAATGCCCGACGAACGTGACGTCACGGAGGTCGAGTTCCCGGACGATGTCGATGATGTCGTCGGCATAGGCGTCCAGCGGCGCGTACTTGTCGGCATCCCAAGCAGCCGGGTCCGACGCTCCCGATCCGACGTGATCGAACAGCACGACCGAAAAATTCGGGGCCAGGATGTCGGTGACCGAGCGCCACAGCGTCTGGTCGCATCCGAAGCCGTGAGCCAACATCACCACGGGACCGTCGGCAGCCCCCACGACCTTGACGTTGTTCCTGATGCGCGCACTCACCCGCACAGTCTGTCACCTGGCTACGACAGCGGGGAGTGAGACTGCCCCGACCGGGTATGGCCTGTATCTACAGAAACGAGAAATCTCATGCGAGTACTGGTCACCGGTGCAACCGGATACATCGGATCCCGGCTGATCCCGGTCCTTCTCGAGCAGGGCCACGAGGTGCACGCGGCCATGCGCGATCCGAGCAAGAAGTCGCGTTTCGCCTGGGGCGCGCACGTCACCGCGGTGCACTTCGACCTCGACGATCACGAGACCTTCGACACCGCGACCGAGAATGTCGACGCCGTCGTCTACCTTGTGCACTCGATGGACGAGGGCGACTTCGTCGAGAAGGATCGCCACGCCGCGCAGTCCATGGCCGCCGCCGCCGAGCGCAACGGCCTGCGCCGGATCGTCTACCTCTCCGGCCTGATCCCCGACGACGGCACCCCGTTGTCGGATCATCTGCGCTCTCGCCTGCAGGTCGAGGAGGTGTTCCTCGACAGTGCGGTCGACGCCACCGTGCTGCGCGCGGCGATCATCCTGGGTTCCGGATCGACGTCGTTCGAATTGGTGCGTCGCATGACCGAGCGTCTACCGCTGACACCGATTCCGACGTGGATGCGCAGGCAGGTGCAGCCCATCGCCGTCGTCGACGTGGTCGCCATCATCGGCCGCGCCCTCGGCGACACCGCACGCCCAGGAACGTTCGACATCGGCGGAACCGAAACGATGAGCTACCCGGAGCTGCTGCGGGCGTACGGCAGCGTTGCCGGTCTGCGTCGCGCACAGATTCCAGTGCCGCTGTTGCCGACGGGATTGGTGGGGCGCGCCGTCGCCATCATCACCGGCATGCCTCCCGGCACGGTGATCTCGTTGGTCGACAGCCTCACCCACGACATGGTGGTGCGCCGCGGGAACGCGGCAACGGAGGTGTTCGCCGAACCCGGTACCTCACTGATGAGCGTCCGGGAGGCCCTGGAGCGTTCGATCACCGTGACCGCCGAGGAGGGCACCGATGCCCACGCCGATCCCCAGGCTGCCGCCGACACCGATCCCGAGTGGGCAGGAGGGGTCGTCGACATCGTCGACGGCCAGGTGCGGCAGCGGCCGTCGGGCATCCTCGGAAAGGCTCAGCTCGGGGCTACCCGCTGACCGATATCGGCATAGTGGTGAGCCCACGGCACGGCTCGTTCCAACTGTCCGGCCAGTTGGACGAGCAACGCTTCGCCGCCCAGCGGAGCGGTGAAGTGCGCACCCATCGGGAGTCCGCTCGGCGTCCAGTGCAGCGGAAGCGACAGCGCCGGGCGGCCGGTGACGTTGGCCAGTTGGGTGTACGGAATCCACGAGATGTTGTCGTCGATCATCTGGTCGACGATGCCGGTGTGCCGAAGCAGACCGGCGGTTCTACTGCGCAACAACAAGTCCGACGCTATTCCCAGTGGCTTCGCGAGATCGAATGCACCGATCTTCGGCGGTAGCTCGGCAATCGTCGGGGTCAGCAGCAGATCGTAGGTCTCGAAGTACGTGGCCAGAGCCCGCACGTGCACGTGGCGACCTTCCACCGCCTGGAGGTAGTCGACGCCACTGGCGGATCTTCCCAGCGCCGCCATGATCCGGGTATCTCGCTCGAAAGAGTCGTCACCGCAACCGGTTCGACGCTTGACCTCGTCCATCTCGTAGGCCAGATAGGTGAACCAGGCCAGCAGGAACTCGCGATTGAGGCTGGCATCGTCGTACGGCGGGGCGTCGAGAAGTTCGACGGTGTGGCCGAGTTCGGTCAGTGTCTTGGCGGCAGACTCCATCGCAGCGACGGCCTGCGGATCCGGACTCGGATTCACCGACGTCGCCGCATACATGCCGATTATCAAGGCCTTGGGGTCCTGCTCCGTCCGTGACAGGAAGCTCCCGTCCGGCCGGGCGGGCGAGTAACCGGATGTCGCCTCGCCACCGGCCAACACGTCGAGCATCGCGGCGGTGTCGCGTACCGATCTCGACACGACGCCCTGCACTGCCGCTCCGTGCATCGCCTCACCGAACGTCGGTCCCGACGGCACCAGCCCGCGGCCGGGCTTGAGGCCGACGAGCCCGCAGCACGACGACGGAATGCGAATCGAACCGCCACCGTCGCTCGCCCCTGCCACCGGGACGATCCCGGCCGCGACCGCTGCGGCAGATCCGCCCGACGAGCCACCGGGAGTTCTACTGTGGTCCCACGGGTTTCGAGCCGGGCCGAACACGGTCGGCTCGGTGATTCCCTTGGCACCGAACTCCGGGGTGTTGGTCTTGCCGAAGATGACCAGGCCTGCGTCGAGCCAGCGCTGCACCACCGTTGCGTGCTCGGGCATCGGCAGATTCGTCAACGAGCGGGATCCACTCGCGGTGGGCACCCCGGCATAGTCCTGCGAGAGATCCTTGATCAGAAACGGCACACCGGCGAACGGCCCGTCGAGCGTTCCCGCCAGTTGCTCGTCCGCCTGCTCCGACATGAGGCGAACGATCGAATTGAGCGACGGGTCGATCGATGTGGTCTGCGCAAGAGCACAATCGAGCAACTCGCGCGGCGTCACCTCACCGTTCGCTACCAGTTCCGCCAGGCCGAGGCCGTCGTACTTGCGATACTCGTCGATACGCATGGCGTCAGCCTAGGTCCCGGGACCGTCGCCGGAGTGCCGAACTCGCAGTTGTGCGGGGATTTCGGCCCAATATCGTGCACAACTGCGAGTTCGACGAGGCGGGAGGTTGATTTCACCCCGCGGCGATGTCCGACGGGTGCCCGGCGAGTGGAGTCACCTCGATGCTCATGTACGGAAACAGCGGCAGATTCCACAGAATCTCGTGGAGTCGCTCGTTGTCCCGCACATCGAAAATGCTCAGATTCGAGTACTGGCCCACCAGCCGCCAGATGTTCACCCATTCACCGTCGCGCTGCAACTGCTGCGAGTACGCCTTCTCTCGGGCGAGAGTGTCGGTTCGCACGTCCCCATCGAGATCCTGCGGGAGCGCGACGTCCATCTTCACTGCAAACAGCATGTCGCTCAGGCCTTGTCGAGAACGAAGTCGTAGGTGACTTCCTGTCCGCCGTCGACGTCGTGCGGGTCGAGAATGAGCTCGGGCTTGACCGCACTCGCGACGTCGTCGTCGTTGTGGGCGTCACCGGGGAAATAGAGCTGGGTGGTGATCTGCTGATGACCTGCTGCCGCGACCTTGAGGTGCAGGTGCGCGGGACGCCACGGATGCCAACCGGCAGCCGAGATCAGGTTTCCGCACGCTCCGTCGGTCGGAATCTGGTACGGCGCAGGCTTCATCGTGTGAATCCAGAACTGCCCCTGATCATCTGCAGTGACCGTGCCGCGCAGGTTCCACTCCGGGATGCCTGGTGCGAACTGCGAGTAGAAGCCGTCGGCGTCGGCATGCCAGATCTCGATGACTGCATGGGGCAGCGCGGCCCCGTCGACGCCGCGCACCTGCCCCTTGAACAGCAGCGGGGTGCCTTTCTCGCCGTCGCGGGTGGGAAGGATCGCCGCGGAACCGAGTTCGGGTGCATCGGGAACGTAGTAGGGGCCCTCGATGGTGCCCTTGCTGCCCTCGCGGGACTCTCCGGCCACCTCCTCGACGACGTGTTCCACCCATACGTCGAGGAAGAGCGGCCACTCTCCGGTCTGCCCGACGTTGATCAGCCATGCCTTGAGGGCGTTGTACTCGTCGTACGTGACCTTGTGTTCGCGGACGGTGTCGTGGATCGCCGAAATGACCTGGCGAGCAAGCAGACTCACGCGCTCGGGTGGGGTGTCGGCAGCGGCCTGCTTGTCGGAGGTGAAGCGCTGGGTGGCGTTCGCGCCGGACGCGGCGGCGGTGGCCACCTCCGCGGACAGATCTGTCGATGCTGCGTGGTCGATACTCATGGTGAAACTCCTCGTTCTCGGGGCTAGGTGTCGATGCGGTAGGTGGAGAGTTTGTGAGGGTCGATGTCGATGCCGTGACCGGAACCGGTGGGGACGGTGAGTTCTCCGTCGCGGATCTCGAGCGGCTCGGTCACCAGGTCGTCGCTCATGTCGAGGAAGTTCGAAAGTTCCCCGGCTCGACGCGACGTCAGGTCGAAGGCGGCCCCGAAGGCAACGGTGCAGGCCGAGCCGAGTTGACCGTCGATCTGATTGCCCATCACCACATCCAGGCCGAGGCCCTCGCACAGGTGATGGATGCGCGTCGAGTCGGTGAACCCGGTGCGGGCGGT
Organism: Rhodococcus sp. 14-1411-2a; assembly: GCF_002259485.1. GTDB lineage: Bacteria > Actinomycetota > Actinomycetes > Mycobacteriales > Mycobacteriaceae > Rhodococcoides. The sequence continues at coordinate 144,549 of NZ_NPGA01000014.1, read as the reverse complement.
CTTGATGCTGACCGCCGTCGCCGATCCCCCGAGGATCTCGCGAGTCACTTCGGCAGGCGTGGTGGCCGATTCGTCTGCGACGAAGGGGACATCGAGTTGCTGCACCAGCCAGCGGCGACCGAGAACATCGTCGGCCGGGCACAGTTCCTCGGCAAGGGTGAGTCCGAGATCGGCCATGTCCTTCATGGCGCGTGCCGATTCTGCAGCAGTCCAGCCGCGATTGCCGTCGACGTACAGTTCGACGCCCTCGCCGAGACCTTCCCTGAGCGCGCGCACGACGGCGGTGTCGAGGGCTACGGGTCGGCGACCGACCTTGATCTTGAACACCTCGATTCCGTAGGTCTCGCGCATTCGAGTCGCCTCGTCGACCATCGCTGCAGGAGTGTCGAATCCGAGCATATGGCTCACCCGCATCCGGTCGGTGTATCCGCCGAGCATCTCCGTGACGGACAGGTCGAGGGTGCGGCCGAGCGCGTCCCAGACGGCCATGTCGATCGCAGCCTTCGCCACCGGGTTGCCCACGGTGCGGGTCAGCCTGGAGCGGATCACTTCCCGATCGAGCAGGGTGAGTCCGAGAACTGCAGGGGTGAAAAGGCTTCCGACTACCGCGACGATTCCGCGCTGAGTTTCGCCGTAGGTGAAGGGACGTGGGGGCGCGTCTGCGGTGCCGACGATACCGTCGTCGGTGTGCACTCGAACCAGCACGTGATCGGCGGCATGCACCTCTCCGCTGGCGAACTTCAACGGCTTGACATACGGAATGCTGTACGGAATCGCCTCGACTGCAACGATCTTCATAGAACTGCCTTCGGGTCGGGTGGTGGAGAAAGTGTGTCGACGCGGGGCAGGACCCCGGCCTCTTCGAGAGCGCCGACCAATGCGTCGACGAGGGCCGACGGTCGGTCGCGATGCCAGGCCAATGCCAGATCTATGGTGCTTGCGCCCGCGATGTCCCGGAAGACGACCCCGGTGAGTTGCAGTGCTCGGACGGATTCCGGAACGAGCGCCACCCCGAGCCCGGCAGCGACCAGGGCCAGCAACACGGACGTGTCGGGGGCCTCGTGCTCACGTCGGGGGCTGAAACCCGCTGCGCGGCAACTACGTAGAACTGCCTCGTTGACCACCGAATGCGAGTCCGCGTACATCACGAAGTCCTCGTAGGCGAGGTCTGCTACCTCGAGTGCGGCCTCGGCGGCGTACCGATGGTCGACGGGCACTGCCAGCAAAAGAGATTCGGTGGTGATGGTGCGGATGACCAGATCGTCGCCCGCCACCGGCGGCCGCAGTACCGCCACGTCGAGTTGTTCGGAGCGCAGCCCCTCCACCTGAGCGGGAGTGAGCAGATCCCCGTGCACCTCGAGTGCGAGGCCGGGCAGGCGCTGCTTGATCGCTCTGGCGATCGGCGGCAGCTGATCGAAGGCAGCGGTACCGGTGAAACCGATACGAACCAGCCCGTAGCGCCCCTCGGCGATGCGTCGAACACCGTGGGTGCTTCGCTCGATGTACTCCAGGTTTCGGACCGTCTCGCGGTAGAAGAACTCGCCCGCGGGCGTCAGGCTGACCTGCCGTGTGGTGCGAGTGAGCAGCGTGACGCCGAGTTCTGCCTCGAGTTGACGAACCGACTGGGAGAGCGCCGGCTGCGCCAGATGCAGGCGCTTGGCAGCCTGACCGAAGTGGCACGTCTCGGCCACCGCCACGAACTGATACAGGTGCCGCAGCTCCACGGTGACTTCCTCTCCGATATTGCGTTCCGAGCCGATGTACTCCTCGGCGTGACCCTGCCCACAGTAAGCCGCACATCCATCGACGGCAAAGACCTATTTCCGGTCGATTGATAAGTGGACGCGATCAATAGGCACCCTGGTCGAGCCTAGACAAAGCCCTGGTGTGACCGATGCCACTCGGTGTCAGAGTCGGAGACAACCGCCACGCGACTTGCACCGCCGCGGAATCGAACGACAGCGAGGACACGACCATGACGGAAATCTTGGATCAGGCGCACGCCGCCATCGACGGAGCGGTGATCGACGATGCCGACGCCGGCATCTATCGAGCCAATCGGAGCATCTTCACCGACGAGGAGATCTTCGAGCTCGAGATGAAGCACATCTTCGAGGGCAACTGGATCTACATCGCCCACGAGAGCCAGATTCCGAACAACGGTGACTACTTCACCGTGCACATGGGTCGTCAGCCGGTGGTCATCACCCGCGACAAGGACGGGGAGCTGCACTGCCTGATCAACGCCTGTGCGCACCGTGGCGCGATGCTGTGCCGCCGGAAGACCGACAATCGCCCCACCCTCACATGCCCGTTCCACGGCTGGACTTTCCGCAACGACGGCACACTCCTCAAGGTCAAGGATCCCGAGGGTGCCGGCTATCCGGACACGTTCGATGTCGACGGCTCGCACAACCTCACCAAGGTGCCGAGGTTCGAGAGCTACCGAGGGTTCCTGTTCGCCAGCCTGAACGACGACGTCTCGACGCTCGCCGAGCACCTCGGCGACACCACCAAGGTCATCGACATGCTCGTCGATCAATCACCGGACGGTCTCGAAGTACTGCGGGGGTCCTCGACCTACACCTTCGACGGCAACTGGAAGGTGCAGGCCGAGAACGGTGCCGACGGATATCACGTCAGTGCCGTGCACTGGAACTATGCCGCGACCACCTCGCGGCGCAACAACGGCGAATCGAAGAACACCACCAAGGCCCTCGACGCAGGCGGCTGGGGCAAGTCCGGTGGCGGCTACTGGTCCTACCCCAACGGGCACCTGTGCCTGTGGACGTGGGCCGCCAACCCCCAGGATCGGCCGCTGTGGGACCAGATGGATGCGCTCAAGGAGCAGTTCGGCGATGCCAAGGGCGAATTCATGGTGAAGGGCTCACGCAACCTGTGCCTCTACCCGAACGTCTACCTGATGGATCAGTTCAGCACCCAGATCAGGCACTTCCGCCCGATCGCGCCGAACAAGACCGAGGTCACCATCTACTGCATCGCACCCAAGGGTGAATCGAAATCTGCTCGCTCGCACCGCATTCGGCAGTACGAGGACTTCTTCAACGCTTCCGGCATGGCCACCCCCGACGACTTGGAGGAATTCCGCTCCTGCCAGCTGACGTTCCAGGCGACCAATGCGCCGTGGAACGACATGAGCCGCGGTGCCGAGCACTGGCTGACCGGGCCGGATCCAGTGGCCGAGGCACTGGACATGCACGGGGTGATCTCCGCGGGAGTCAAGAACGAAGACGAGGGACTCTTCCCCGTTCAGCACGGCTACTGGCGCAGCACCCTGCTCGCTGCCATCGACAGGACAGCTACCGAGAGCCGGGTGAAATGACATGACCTCCACCGAAACTCGCATCACGCAGAGCGCGATCGAGCAGTTCCTCTACCGCGAGGCCCGATACCTCGACGACCGGGAGTTCGAACTCTGGCTCACCTGCTACGCCGACGACGTCGAGTACTGGATGCCCTGCTGGGGCGACGACGATCTGCTCACCGAGGATCCGCAGACCGACATCTCGCTGATCTACTACGAGAACAAGGGTGGCCTCGAGGACCGGGTGTTCCGCATCCGCACCGAGCGCTCCAGTGCCACCTCGATTCCCGAGCCGCGCACGAGTCACAACATCAGCAACGTCGAGGTGATCGAACGCCGAGGCGACCTGGTCGATGTGCGTTTCAACTGGCACACGATGTACTTCCGGTACAAGACGATCGATCCGTACTACGGGACGTCCTTCTACACCATCGACTTCTCGGGCGAATCCCCGCTGATCCGCCGCAAGACCGTGGTGCTCAAGAACGACTACATCCACCACGTCGTCGACATCTATCACTTCTGATCAGGAAAGGAGACCCCTCGTGAGCCATTCCGTCGCACTGTCCTTCGAGGACGGCGTCACCCGATTCATCACCTGTTCCGACGGCCAGACCGTCGCCGACGCCGCCTATCGGTCGCGAATCAACATCCCCCTCGACTGCCGGGACGGGGCGTGCGGAACCTGCAAGGCACTGTGCGAATCCGGCGACTTCGACGGCGGCACGTACCTCGACGACGCGCTCAGCGCCGGCGAATCGGAGCAGGGCTACTGCCTGCCGTGCAGCATGACTCCGAAGTCCGACCTCGTACTCCAGATCGCCAGCACCTCCGCGGTTGCGAAAACCCGAGCGGCGACGCACGAAACCGTGGTCACCGCAGTCGATCGACTCTCACCGACGACGGTCCGCCTGGCCGTCGAGGCACCGCAGGGCGACGAACTCACCTTCCTACCGGGCCAGTACGTCAACATCACCGTGCCCGGGTCGGTGCAGACCCGGTCGTACTCGTTCAGCTGCGTGTCCGGATCCGACGAGCTCGAGTTCCTGGTGAAGCTGACCCCCGACGGGTCGATGTCGACCTACCTGGCCGACGCCGCAGCCGTCGGGGACAAGATCTCGTTCACCGGGCCGCACGGCAGCTTCTTCCTTCGGGAAGCGCAACGGCCCGCGCTGCTGTTGGCCGGCGGAACCGGCTTGGCTCCCATCCTGTCGATTCTGCGCACCTTGGCGGCCGAATCATCCTCGCGTCCTGTGCATCTGGTCTACGGCGTCAGCACCGACGAGGACGTCGTACTCCTCGACGAGCTGGCCGCACTCGCCTCGCAACTCGATGCGTTCACTTTCGATCACTGTGTGTCGGATCCGAACAGCACGGCCGCGAACAAGGGCTATGTCACGTCGCTGCTGAGGGAGGAACACCTGTACGACGGCGATGTTGCCGTCTACCTGTGCGGTCCTCCGCCGATGGTGGAGGCCGTGCGTGCGCACTTCGCCGAGTCGGGAATCGAACCGACCGGCTTCTACTACGAGAAGTTCGCACCGTCTGCCCCGGCCGTCGAGCGTCCTGATCCCGTCGAGAAGCCGACTGCAGCGGACACCACGCCCGTTGCGGTCGAACGGGTTCCCGCGACGGGTGCGGAGGAGCACGACCTCGTCACCGAGGACCGGCCTGCCACCGACGCTCGATCCGTCTGCGGCCAAACGCTCTTCGATGCTCGCGACGAGAATCCCCTCCGCGCCGGCACTGCGATCTCGGCGAGCGACGAAGCCCTTGCCATCACCTCGATCGCCCGCCAGCGCATCGTCTCCCACGGCACCGGTAATGCCGACCCCCTCGACGAGGCATCGGACGGTCTCGCCGTCACACCCGATGCCCAGTCGGTCGCCGGTCAACGCATATGGCCGGACCGAGATATCGAGCCGTTGTTCGACCGGGTCGAGCCTGCCGCACCCACCGTCGACTACGAGATCGGCGAGGAACATCCTTCGGTGCACGAATCCGATGCGGTGTTCGAGGCCCGACGCGCACTCGAACTCGGCGCACTGGAGTTGGTCATCGGCAGGCTCAGCTCCCAGCAGATCGCGGGCTACCGATTGCTCGCGGAGGCCACCACGCGCTACGTGGACGGCGATCGCTTCGTCGACGCCGCCGCGTACACCGAAACCAACGCCGCCTTCCACGACTACCTGTTCACCCAGACACGCAACGAGCATCTGCTGCAGGCATATCGGGCCCTCGGGGTCGAAGCTGCAATGGAGGACGTGCTCCGCAATGCGACGTGGTGTGACCCGTTGTGCGCCCAGGATCACCTCGACATCGTCGACGCTTTCGAGGCAGGCGACCGAGAACGCGCCCGCACCTTGATCGCCGACCATGCCGACCGCTCCAAGACCACGATGAAGCGCGCCATGCACGACTCCGCCGCGAGCAAGCGGCCCAGATTCGTCAGCCCGGGCCGGTTCGCCGGGAAGGTCGTCCTGATCACCGGTGCGGCGCAGGGCATCGGAGAGTGCGTCGCACGCAGGATCGCCGCGGAGGGCGGCACCCTGATGCTGGCCGATCGATCCGAACTCGTCGAAGAACTGAGCGCCGAGCTCGGCCGCGACGGCACCGAATCATCCAGTGTGCTGGCCGATCTCGAAACGTGGGCCGGTGCGTCGAGCGCAGTGGACGCGGCGCTGGCAGCGCACGGACGAGTGGACGTGTCGATCCACGTGGTGGGCGGGACCATCTGGGCGAAGCCGTTCGCGGAATACCCACCGGAGCAGGTCGAGAAGGAGATCTCGCGCTCGCTGTTCCCCACACTCTGGTCGTGTCGCGCGGTGATCCCGCACATGATCTCGAAAGGCACCGGAACCATCGTCAACGTCTCCTCGGTCGCGACCCGCGGAGTGCACCGAGTTCCCTACGCCGCAGCCAAGGGTGGAGTCAACGCCATCACCTCCGCACTCGCACTGGAGGCGGCTCCGCACGGGGTCAGGGTGGTCGCGACCGCGCCCGGAGGGACCGAGGCACCGCCGCGCCGCGTCGCTCGCGGACCTGCGCCGAGCACCGATCAGGAACAGCAGTGGTACCAGGCCATCGTCGATCAGACCGTCGACTCGTCCCTGCTCAAGCGCTACGGGACGCTGGACGAGCAGGCCGCGGCGATCTGCTTCCTGGCTTCCGACGAGGCGTCGTACATCACCGGTACGGTGCTCCCCGTCGCCGGCGGCGACCCGGGCTGAGTGTGCGCGATGTCGGTTCGATTGCCGGACGTACCCGCACGTCACCGCTACGGTGAGCTCATGTCCCCCGCGCCGCTCGTTGCCCGTGGCGAGCTGCTCGATGCGCTGGTGGACGAGGTGCAGGACGCCGACGCCCGATCGAGGTTCGTCGTCGTGGACGGCGCGGCGGGTGTCGGCAAGACCGCTGTGCTGCGAGAGCTGGCTGCCCGCCTCGACGCGGCCGAGCCTCGCCCGCGCGTCCGGCAGGTGTCCGCCGTACCGTGGGAGACGAGCAGACCGTGGGAGATCGCGCATCAGTGCTTTCCCGAGATCGACGTCGCCGACGGCCGGACGCTGCCGGAGCGAATCGCAGGCAGCAACGGACCCTCGGTGACCGCCGTGTTGATCGACGACGCTCAGGACGCCGACGCGGATTCGCTTCGCGTGCTTGCCTCTACCGTCCGACGCCACCGCGACTCGAAGATTGCCGTGGTGTGCATCCGTCGAGTTCTGCCCGCGGGGAGCATCGAATCGCACGACATACTCGATCGCGCAGCCGATACCCGGTTCGTCGTCGAACCGCTGGGAAGCCACAACGTCGCAGAACTCGCTGCGCTGCGCGGCGTCATACTCTCACCGTCGTCGGCCGCGCACCTGACCGCGCACACGGGTGGCCGCCCGAAACAGGTGTCGGCGCTGCTGTCCGAACTGCCCGGCCACATGTGGACGGGCGTGCGGCCCGAACTACCCGCACCCGAGTACGTGCAGGCATCGGTGCGAGCGGCACTGAGCGAGAGCTCCGCGGAGACTCTTCGGTTGGTGCAGGCCGTGGCCGTGCTCGATGGCGCTCGACCGGTCTCGACGGTGTGCGAGGTAGCAGAGATCGACGATCCCAGTGCTGCACTCGATCTGGCGGAGGCATTGGGTCTTGTTCTCGTGCGCCGTCGATCGGGTGTCACTCTGCTCGAGTGCCCGGACGGGATGATTCGCGCAGCCGTACTGGCCACCATGAGCAGAACCGGCGTCGCCGACGTCCATCGAGCCGCGGCGTCCGCCGAATCCGACCCGGCCGATCGGCTTGCACACCGCGCCGAGGCGGCGCTCCTACCCGAGCCGCACATGGCCGGCGAGCTCGAATCACTTGCCGCAGAACGCGCGCGGACCGGAGAATGGGCTACCGCTGCCAGGCTCTTCATGCTCTCGAGCCGAGCGTCCGGCGACGCAGGCCTGCGCGAGGATCGACTCGTGCGCGGCGTCGACGCCCTCATCGGTGCCGGTGACGTTCGCGGAGCATCGGACTACATCGCCGAGATCGAGAGTCTGCACGAAACACCGAGCCGCAACGCCGTTCTCGGCTATCTCGCAATTCTGCGGGGCCGCCCGCAGGAGGCCGACGCCCGATTGACACGGGCGTGGCAGCTCGTCCGAACCCGCCACGATCGCGACGTCGCCGCCGTCATCTGTCATCGCCAGGTACTGCACAATCTCGCCCGTTGCGACGGCGGCGCACTGGTGTACTGGGCCGACCGCGCCGTCGAACTCGTCGGCTCGGACCATCCGACTGCCGTCGAAGCACAGGCCATCCGGGGGCTCGGCCTGGCCGGAACCGGCCGCGTCGCAGAAGCATTGGCCAGCTACGAGGATCTGTGGGGACAGGCCGGTACCGGAGCCGTGGGACAGCGAGTGCAAATGGGTGCCGGCTGGCTGCACCTGGCCACCGACTCGGTGGAGCTGGCGAGGTCCGAACTGGAAGCCGCGGCACCGACGGACTTCCTCGGCGGCTCCACCCGAATCGCACTGTGGGCCAACGCCTGGTTGGCCCGCACGTATTTCGTCACCGGAGAATGGGACGCGGCGCTGCGGATAGTCGGGCGCGCCTCCGACCTGGCCGACAGTTCCGGTGCCGCCCTCATCGTCCCGCTCCTGCAGTGGACGGCCATGCAGATCCACGCGCTTCGGGGTGACTGGGATGCCGCCGCGGCGAGTTCACGACGAGGTGAATCCGGCGCTCGAGATTACGAGATCATGCGCGTCCCCACTGCCCTGGGCCGCGCAGCGATCTCCGAGGCTCGGGCCGACTACGCCGGTGTCCTGCGCGCCCTGAGTCCGCTGACACAGCAATGGGCACACGCCGACGTCTCCGAGCCGGGCTTCTGGGCCTGGCCGGACGTGTACGCCAACGCGCTGATCGTGGAGGGCAGGCTCGACGAAGCCGATGCCTTCCTCACCCCCCACGAAGCCCGGGTGGCAGAGCGCGGCCACCGATCGGCACATGCCCGGCTCGCGTGTGCGCGCGGTAGATGGCACGGCGCAACCGGCGACATGGATTCTGCACGAGCCTCTTTCGAGGATGCACTGGATTCGCTCATGCCACTGCCCCTGGTGTACGACCGCGCCCGGGTGAACTATGCCTACGGCCAGACGTTGCGGCGGGCAGGCAAGCGACGCGAAGCCGACGTGGTGGTCACCGCGGCCCGCGACGACTACCTTTCCCTCGGCGCTACGACGTACGTCCGGCGGTGCGACCGCGAGCTCAAGGCAGGTGGAGTGCACGCAATCCTCAAGGACAGGCCGCACAACGCGCTGACGCCACAGGAGGACGCGGTATCCACCCTCGTCGCAACGGGTCTGACCAATCGAGAAGTGGCCGCGGAACTGTTCCTGTCGGTCAAGACCGTGCAATTCCATCTCACGCGTGTCTATGCCAAGCTCGGCGTTCGATCCCGTTCCGAACTCGCCGCGGCCCGCGCATCCGAGAGCACGCCACCATGATTGTGCAACAGCGCTTTTCGGCACGAACCCTGGGTCGATCCTAGGCATTTACCCGGTGTGACCCAGGGCACAGTGCGACACACTTGCCGTACTGCACCGACCGGGTGCCGCATTCGCCCGCCACGACGGGCCCTCTACCGAAGGACAGTCGATGACCTCACCGACAATTCCGACGCCCCGCAGCGCAGCCGCCGGCTGGGCCAGTGACCGTCACCGACGTAGCGTGATCTGGATCGTCGCACTCTCCACCGCAGCAATCGTTTTCGACGGATACGACCTCGTCGTGTACGGAACCGTCCTGCCGACACTGCTGGCCGATACGACCCAACTGGGTGCTCTCAGCCCCGAGCAGGCCGGTGCCCTCGGTTCGTACGCTCTCATCGGAGTCATGGTGGGTGCATTGACGGCCGGAGCCTTCGGCGATCGCATCGGGCGTCGGCGCACGATGCTGACGTGCATCGTGTGGTTCTCGGTCGGGATGGGGGCCACCGCACTGGCCCAGAACATCACCGCTTTCGGAATCCTTCGATTCGTCACCGGAATCGGAGTCGGCGGACTCGTCGCCACGGTCGGCGCGATGATCGCCGAGTTCGCACCGGCAGGCCGTCGAAATCTGTTCAACGCCATCGTCTACAGCGGTATCCCCGCCGGCGGCGTTTTGGCTTCTCTAGCCGCAATCGCCCTGCAGGACAGCATCGGCTGGCGCGGACTGTTCTGGATCGGAGCACTGCCGCTGGTCATCCTGCTGCCCCTCGCGGTGCTCCGTATGCCGGAATCACCGCGATGGCTGTTGGCGCACGGACGCGTCGCCGATGCCCAGCAGATCTGCGCGAAGACCGGAATCCCGATGCCCGAGCCCGAGCCCGCAGTCGCCGGCGATCGCGTCGGATTCGCCGCGCTCGCCCGCAAACCACTGCTGCGCCCGACGGCACTCCTCGGGTTGATGAGCTTCTCCGGCCTGCTGCTGACCTACGGACTCAATACTTGGCTCCCGCAGATCATGTCCGAGGCCGGATACAACGCCAAGGGGTCACTGTCATTCCTGTTGGTGCTCAACGGTGGTGCCATCATCGGTGGATTGATCGCCTCTCGCGTCGCCGATCGGACCGGACCACAGCGCGTCATCGCCGCCACCTTCTGCCTTGCCGCACTGTCGTTGGTGTTGTTGACGTTGAACTTCCCACTCGGCGTACTGCTCGTCGCCGTGGCCGGTGCCGGAATCGGCGCTATCGGCACCCAGGTGCTGATCTACGGCTTCGTCTCCAATTACTACCCAACGACCGCCAGGGCGGCGGGCGTCGCATGGTGCGCCGGTTTCGGACGCCTCGGCGGCATTCTCGGACCACTGCTCGGCGGTATCCTGCTCGGTGCGGGGATCGCGTCCTCACAGGCGTTCTACATCTTCGCCGTCGTTGCCCTGCTCGGAGCTCTCGTCACCACAGCCGTTCCTGCGGTTCGGGCACTGCGTCGATCCGATCCAGCAATCAAAGAACCGGTGAAAGTGGCTGAATGACAGATATTTTCCAGAGGCCGACCTCGAGCGACCTACCGGAACGTCGCCCGCCGAATCTGCGTGCTCTGCGCGCGGACTTCGGCGGGCTGTACGTCGGTGCAGGGGCGACCGGCGTGCTGTTCAGCGCGACCGGGCCCGTTGCGGTGATCATGGGTGCCGCGGCAGCAGGCTCGCTCACCGCCGCGCAGACGGCGTCATGGGTGTTCGGGGTGTTCGTGCTCAACGGCATTCTCACCGTGGTGGCAAGCTGGGTGTACCGAATGCCGTTGAGCTTTTTCTGGACCATTCCGGGCACCGTTCTGGTCGGTCAGTCGCTGGCGTCGCTGACCTGGCCCGAAGTCGTCGGGGCTTATCTCGCGACCGGGGTTCTCATCATCGTGCTCGGTGCCACCGGCGTCGTCGCGAAGCTGATGGCCTTTCTGCCGCACAGTGTGGTGATGGCGATGGTTGCCGGCGCGTTCCTGTCGTTCGGAACCGGACTGGTGCAGTCCGTTTCGTCGAACGTACTGGTCGCGGGCACCATGGTCGTGGCGTGGTTGGCCCTGACACGATCCGATGTCTGGTCGAGGCGCATACCTCCGGTGCTGGCGGCATTGGTGGCCGGTCTCGCTGCGCTGGCGGCGACCGGCGGATACACCCCACTGACCGGCCCCGCGGCCGAGCTCCCTCTGATCGGTCTGCCCGAACTCGTTGCGCCGTCGTTCAGTGGGGCGGCAATGGCGCAGTTGGTGATACCGCTCGCCATCACCGTGGTCGCGGTGCAGAACGGTCAGGGCGCTGCCGTCCTGAGCTCCGCGGGCCATCGACCTCCGATGACCGCTGTCACCATCGCGTGCGGGGTGTGGTCGCTTCTCGTCGCACCGCTCGGTGCGGTGTCGACGTGTCTCGCCGGTCCCACCAACGCACTGCTCGTCGCTGTGGGTGAACGGTCGCGGCAGTACATCGCCGGAATGACCTGCGGCGCACTGGCTGTCGTCGTGGGTGTACTGGCACCGGTGTTGGTGCGCGGACTGGCAGTGGTACCCGCAACGTTCATCGCCGCCCTCGCCGGTCTGGCCATGCTCGAGGCACTGCGCGGAGCCTTCACCGCCGCATTCTCCGACTCGACCGGCCGTCCGGTACTCGCGCCGCTGATCACCCTGCTGGTCACCGTCTCCGGAACCGACGTCGCGGGCCTGGGGGCTCCGTTCTGGGGACTGGTCGCCGGTGTGGCGGTGACCTACGTGTTGGATCGTCGACGGTAGTTCCCGCCGAACTCGAAGTTATGGATGGATTCCGGGCATATTCCGTCCACAACTTCGAGTTCGGCAGAGTTCGAAGGTCAGAATCCGATCGGCAGACCGGCGTAGTTCTCCGCCAGTCCCGTTGCCCCGGCCTCGCTGGAAGCAACCCATTTCAACTGCGAGAGCTGCAACTGCGCGTCGAACGGGTCGTCGCCGGTATGCAGCATCGTCGTCATCCACCAGGAGAAGTGCGTGCAGCGCCAGACGCGTCGGAGTGCGTCGTCACTGTAGGCATCGGCGGCGCGGGAATCGTTCTTGCCCAGCAGTGACGTCAGTGCCGGTGCCAGCAGGGCGACGTCCGCCACTGCGAGGTTGAGGCCCTTCGCCCCGGTGGGCGGCACGATGTGCGCGGCGTCGCCGGCCAGAAAGAGGTTGCCGTGTCGCATCGGCGTCTGCACGTAGCTGCGCATCGGCAAGACGCTCTTCTCGGTGATCGGTCCAGGAGTGAGCTCCCAACCGTCCTGACCATGACCGAGCCTGCGTGCCAACGCATCCCAGATTCGGTCGTCGGACCAGGTGGCGATGTCGGTCCCGTTCGGCACCTGCAGGTACAGCCGACTGACCGTCGACGATCGCATGGAGTGCATCGCGAATCCGTCCTGATGCCAGGCATAGATGAGCTCGTCGGTCGAGGGCGCGACGTCAGCCAGCACCCCGAGCCAGGAGAACGGATACGTTCGCTCCCAGGTGTTGCGCACCGAGTCCGGCATCGCAGCGCGGCTCGGACCGAACGAACCGTCGCACCCGGCAACGACATTCGCGTCGATCCGCATCGGAGTACCCGAGGCATCGGTGAACGTGACGTACGGGGAGTCGGACTCGACGTCGTGCAACGCGGTATCGGAGACGTCGTAGAAGATCTGCTGTCCTGCTTTCTCCCGGGCCGCAACGAGATCCTTGGTCACCTCGGTCTGCCCGTACACCCACACACTTCGGTCCACCAGGTCGCGAAAGTCGATGTGGTGCCGCTCTTCCGGCCACTGCAGATAGATTCCGCGATGCTCGTGGCCTTCGCGATGCAACCGCTCCCCCAGGCCGTGGTCGTCGAGCAGCTGAACCGTCGAGTGTTCGAGGATGCCGGCGCGAATGCGCGAGAGCACGTACTCCTGCGTGCGCGATTCGATCAGAACGGAGTCGATTCCCTGCTCCCCGAGCAGGTGGGACAGCAGCAGACCCGCGGGCCCTGCACCGATGATGGCGACCTGTGTACGCATGCATCGAGTACACCGCGCATCGGGGCCGCGAACAAGACCATGTTTCCACTCAGCGAAAACATCGATCTCATCCCTGCAGACTTCGCTCGATTCCTCGGGCGGCAACCTGCAGAGCGGCAACCAGTCTGGCTCGATCTCGTCCGATGCTCGGAACCACGATGCCCAACGCCGCCACCACTCGTTCGCCCTCGCCGCGGACCGGTACGGCCACCGAACACGCCCCCAGCGTCATCTCCTCGACCGTCTGCGCATACCCCTCGCGATGCACTCGGCGTAGTTCGCTGTCCAACTTCCCCGGATGAGTCACCGTGTACGAGGTGATGCGGGTCAGGTTCCTCAGCACGCGATCGTGCACCTCGCGCGGGGCGTAGGCCAACAACACCTTGCCGACTCCGGTCGCATACAGGGGCAGGCGCGCTCCGACCCGGCTGACCGCAGGCACCGACGCGTGCCCGGCAAGCCGGTCGAGATAGAGCACCTGGTCGCCGTCGCGAATGGCCAGATGCACCGTGGCGAGTGTCGCGCCGTAGATGTCGTGCAGAAACGGTGAGGCGATCTCCCGCAGATCGGCTTGATCCGGTGCCAGCAATCCCAGCTTCCACAGTCGACGCCCCACCACGTAGCGGCCGTCCTCGCCGCGAACGAGCGCGCCCCAGTCGACCAGTTCACGCACCATCCGATGCGCGGTGGCGATGGGCAGGCCTGCGCCGTCGGCCAGTTCGGACAGCGTCAGCGAAGGGGTCTTCTCGTCGAACACAGCCAGAAGCGCGAGCAGCCGCGAGGCCACCGACACCCCCGGATCCCGCGCATTGCCCGCCACCCGGACGACGATAGCCTCCCCGACCACCCGCCGAACTCGAAGTTATGGATACATTTCGGCCGAAAACCGTCCATAACTTCGAGTTCGGCGGGAATTACACCGCGGCCGCCGCGAAGCCGATTCTGTTGAATCGCTTCTCTCGGGCGATCATCCGCATCGACGGGTCCTGAGCGATCAGTTCGGCGAGCTCCCGGTGCAGTACCGCACCCACCCGGTCGCAGAACTGCTGCGATTCGTCTGCCGCGTCGGGCAATTCGGGAATGATGATGTCGACAACGCCGGCCCGGAACAGATCGAGCGAGCGCACTCCCTGCTTCGTCGCCATCTCCGCGGCATGGGCGGTGTCGCGGTGCACGATGGCCGACGCACCCTCGGGCGGCAGCGGCGAGAGCCACGCATGCTGAGCGGCGAGAACGCGGTCCGCGGGTACCAGAGCGAGTGCGCCGCCGCCGGTCCCCTGCCCCAACAGCAATGACAGCGTGGGGGTTTCGAGGTCGACCATGTCTGCGATGCACCGTGCGATCTCGCCGGCCAGGCCACCTTCCTCCGCCTCCTTCGACAGTGCGGCACCCGCCGTGTCGATGACGGTGACGAGCGGAAGCTTCAGATCCTGGGCCAGACGCATACCGCGTCGAGCCTCGCGGAGCGCTGCCGGACCGAGCGGCGTTTTCGTCGTCTGACCGCGTCGGTCCTGCCCGAGCAGAACACAGGGCATGTCGCCGAACCGGACGAGGGCAAGAATCAGACCCGGGTCCCACTCGCCCTGGCCGGTTCCGTTGAGCGGCAGCACATCTGCCGCGGTACTGAACAGCAGCTCACGGACCCCGGGGCGATCGGCTCTGCGCGAGGCCAGAATGGACGTCCACGCGGGTACGTCCTCGATCTTCCATTCGAGCGCCTCGACGGTGCGTGGGCGGTAGGGCGGGATGTCGGTCATGATCCGCAGTGCTCGATCGACGATCTCGCCGAGTTGTTCGGGCGGACGGATGGCATCGATGAGCCCGTGGGCCTGGAGGTTCTCCGACGTCTGCACACCGGTGGGGAACTTCGCGTCGTAGAGCGCCTCGTACACGCGGGGGCCGAGGAATCCGACGAGAGCACCGGGCTCGGCGACGGTGACGTGACCGAGCGATCCCCAGGACGCGAACACTCCGCCGGTGGTGGGGTGCCGCAGATAGACGATGTACGGCAGGTTCGCCGCCTTGTGCGCGGTGATCGCGGCGGTGATCTTGACCATCTGCAGGAACGCGACCGTGCCCTCCTGCATTCGGGTTCCGCCGGACGTCGGCAGCGCCAACAGCGGCAGCCGCTCGTCGGTCGACCGGTGTACGGCGTTGACCAGGCGCTCGCCCGCCGCGACCCCGATCGAGCCGGCCAAGAACGCGAACTCCCCGAGCAGGATGGCCACCTTGCGGCCGCGGATGGTCGCGGAGCCGGTGAGCACGGACTCGTCCAGGCCGGTCTTCTCACGTGCCGCGGCGAGTTCGCTCGCGTACTCGTCGTCGACGACGTAGTCGGCCGTCGGGGTGTCCCAGGGGGCGAAGCTGCCTGGATCGATCACCAGATCGAGGAGTTCGAGGGCGGTCATTCTGGTCATCGTGTCGCCTCTTTCAGCCAGTCGCGGACGAGCTCGTCGTCGGCACCGAGCACCGGCGGCGCCAGGTGATTGGTTTCGGTGACCTCGGTGCCGTCGGATTCGAAGAACCGCAGTGGCGGTCCCGGCAGTGTCACCGTGCCCAACGTCGCGTGTTCGACGTCCACCAGCAGGCCCTGGGATTTGGTCTGCTCCCACTCGTAGACTTCCTGGACGTTGCGCACTTTGCCTGCGGGAACACCGATCTCGTCGAGAAGGGCCAGCAGCGGCTCGGTCTCGTAGGTGCGGAAGATCTTGGACACCAGTTCGATGACGTCGTCGCGACTGTTCACCCGTTGCGGGTTGGTGGCCATGCCTTCCAGATCGGGGTCGATGCCGAAGCCCTCGCAGAACCGATGCCACAGTCCCTCGCTGCCCACCGAGATCTGCACTGCGCCATCCGATGTCGGGAACAGGCCGTACGGGCAGATCGACGGGTGGTGATTGCCCTGCGCCGCGCCGACCTCGCCTGCGACGGTCCATTTGGTGCCCTGGAAGGCGTGCACTCCGACGACGCTGGCGAGCAGCGAGGTACGGACGACCTTGCCGCGGCCGGTGCGGTCGCGTTCACGCAGTGCAGCGAGAACGCCGAAGGCTCCGTACATTCCGGCCAGCAGATCCGCGATGGGGACGCCGACGCGCTGGACGTCCTCGGGACCCGAGCCGGTGAACGACATCAGCCCGGCCTCACCCTGGGCGATCTGGTCGTAGCCGGAGCGGCCGCCCTCGGGTCCGTCGTGACCGAAGCCGCTGATCGACAGCACGACCGTGCGCGGGTTGATCTCGGCGATGCGCTCGGGTGAGAAACCGAGGCGGTCCAGCACGCCGGTGCGGAAATTCTCGAGCAGTACGTCTGCCCGTTCGATCATGTGCTCCAACGCTTCTCGGCCGTCGTCGGTCTTGAGGTCGAGCGCGATGGACCGCTTGTTGCGATTTGCCGAGAGGAAGTACGTCGACTCGCGCTCGGCATCGCGCGGAGTGACGAAGGGGGGACCCCAGACGCGGGTGTCGTCGCCGCCCTTCGGGGTCTCGATCTTGATGATGTCTGCGCCGAGATCGCCGAGCATCATCGCCGCATGCGGGCCGGCCAGGGCGCGGGTCAGATCGACCACCACGGTGCCTTCGAGCGGTCCGGTTCTGCCTGTCGTGTTGAGGGGCATCGAATTGATCCTTACGTCGAAGCGAGGTGGGAGCCGGACCCGAAGTCCGATTGGATTACTGGGCCAGTGGCCTAGCCAATTCAATTGGACCAGCGAACCACGGCGATGTCAAGTAACGATGTACGCGTCTTTGCCCAGCTCAGACGCGTGATGGCGGCACGTCGAACACACGTGCCGCCATCATCGAGCGTCTGTTCTGAGCTGCAGTGCCGCTACATCCAGCCGGGTACGACCAGCAATGCCCAGGCGATCAGCGGGCCGATGACCACCACCAGTGCGCTGTACTTGAGGATCTGCTTGTAGAAGACGTCGCGGTCGATGTCCTGGGCATTGGCGAGCACCAGGGCTCCGTTGGTCGAGAACGGACTGACGTCGACGATGGTCGATGCGATGGACAGAGCCACGATGACTCCAATGGCTCCCACCTCACCGGCGAGCAGGAACGGAACCGCCAGCGGGATGGTGACGCCGAGGATCGCGGTGGACGACGCGAACGCCGAGACGATGGCACCGATGTAGCAGAGCAGCAGCGCCACCAGAAGCGGGATGCCGATGCTGGCGACCGAATCGCCGACGTACTCGACGGTTCCGGCTTCCTGCAGCACCCCGACGAACGTGAGCACGCCACCGATGAGCAGCACCGTCGACCAACTGATCTGGTTGATCGCGCCCTTCTGGGCCTTGGGCGATGCGAGAGCGAGGATCACAGCCACCGTCATCGCGATGAATCCGACGTCGAGGTCGAGCACGAGGGCGAACAGAGCCAGCGAGGCCAGGCCGACGAGCGTGAGAATCTGATCGAAGGTGATGGCCTTGACCGCGGTGGCCAGAGGTGGCGCGTTCTCGACCGTGACCGTCTGACCGGACGGACGAGGCGTCGACGCACCGAAGCCGCGCATGACCGTCCGCGAACCCGAACCGCCGACTCCGCCGGTGTCACCGTCGGGACGCGTGCCGTCCTCGTCGTGCACGCTGCGTCCGATGAGGGAGCGGCCACCGAGGAACATGAACAGCAGCGCGCCGATCGCGGCGTTGAAGAACAGGCTGCCGAGGAAGAGTGTGAGCGGACTGTTGACGAGTCCCGCGTTGGCGGCGATGTTGTTGACCGTGACGCCGTAGATGCTGATGGGCGAGAATCCGCCTGCCTGCGCGCCGTGGATGACCATCATGCCCATGAGCAGGGCGTTGATCTTGTAGCGCGCGGCGAATCCGAGGGCGATCGGCGCGACGATGGCCACCGCGGCCGGTCCGAGCGCACCGATGGAGGTCAGGACTCCGGTGATGCCGAACATCACCCAGGGGATGAGTGCCACTCGGCCTCCCACGAGTCGAACGGCTCCGCGGACCAACAGGTCGACCGTGCCGTTGTTCTGCGCGATGGCGAACAGGTAGGTGATGCCGACGAGCGTGAGGAACAGACTGCTCGGGAAGCCGGCAATGATGTCGTCGGCACCCATGCCCACGGCAAGTGTTCCGACGAAGAACGCCGCCACGAACCCCAACGCGCCCATGTTCACGGGGAACACGGTTGCGGCGAGGAACATGACGACGAGCGCAAGGATGGGTATCAACTCGGTCGACATCGAAGGTCTCCGGTCCGTCTGTGGTGTCACCCGAGCGGTTGCCCAGGATCTCCAGTGGCTAATTGGACTGGCCACTGAGTCAATAGGGACTCAACCAGTGAAGTGGATCACTTGTCAACCCCCGATGTGTCCGCCGTTACGCGCATGGCGGCGACTAGGGTGGAGGTCCAGAGGAACAGAGAGCGAGTGACACAGTGGCTGAGCAAATTCGCCCCGTGACCCGACCACGGCTGTACGAGGTCATCGTCGAACAGCTGTGCAAGCACATCGCCGACCGCGAGATGAACCCCGGCGATCGACTTCCGCCCGAGCGCGAACTGGCCGGACACCTCGGGGTCAGTCGAGCATCCCTGAGCCAGGCCCTCGTCGCCCTCGAAGTACAGGGCATCCTGTCGGTCCGACACGGCGACGGCGCAGTGCTCGTACGACGGCCTGTGGGAGACATGGCAATTCGTGCTCTACGCGAGCACGCAGACCGGCTCCCCGAGGTGATCGAGGCCCGCGAGGCACTCGAGGTCAAGCTCGCCGAACTCGCTGCCACGCGTCGCAGCGACGCCGAGATGGCCGCGATCGACCACGCCGTGTCCGTCATGGCCACCGAGATCACCGACGGCGATCGAGGAGACTCCGGCGACGAGTTGTTCCATCACGCCATCACCGAGGCGGCACACTCACCGCTGCTCGCCCGGCTCATGGGGGAAATCGCCGGCCTCATTCGCGAGACCCGCATCGAATCGCTGTCGCAGTCCGACCGCCCCCAGGCCTCGCTCGAGCATCACCGCCGCATCGCCGAGGCCGTGCGCAATCAGGATCCGGCCGAGGCAGGACGGGCCATGGCCGACCACATCCGACTCGTCTCGGACGTGGCACTGCTGCGTTCGGTCGACAGCTAGAGCTCCGGAAGCGGTCCCCCGCCAGCACCCTGTGGTTGACATCCGCGGCAACCCCGCGCCATCATTATTGGCACAGCGCCAATAAACCACAGATGCGCTTCGAGCCAAGGACCCACCATGACTGCACTCGCAGACCGCACCCCCGGCGACCTCACCACCGAGCTCGCCGACGTGCGACAGCTCGCCCGAGGATTCTTCGAGAAGGAAGTCGCGCCCCACCGCGAGGAGTTCGCGGCTGCCGGACGCCCCAGCCGCGAGGTCTACCGCACCGCAGGCAGTCTCGGACTGCTCGGCATGTCGGTACCCGAGCAGTACGGCGGAGGCGGGGGCGACTTCCGCCACGAGGCGGTGCTGTTCTCCGAGCAGGTGCGCTCCGGCGACTCGTCCATGCAGCTCGGTGTGCACAGCGGCATCGTTCCGCACTACATCCTGGCCTACGCCTCCGAGGACAAGAAGCAGCAGTGGCTGCCGAAGCTGTGCTCGGGCGAGTGGATCGGTGCCATCGCCATGACCGAACCGGGCACCGGCTCGGACCTGCAGGGCATCACCACCCGCGCAGTGCGTGACGGCGACGACTATGTGTTGACCGGCGGAAAGACGTTCATCTCCAACGGAGCTCACTGCGATCTGATCATCATCGCCGCCAAGACCGATCCGTCCGCGGGAGCCCGTGGACTGTCACTGCTCGTCGCCGAGGTTTCCGACGACACCGAGGGTTTCCATCGCGGACGCGTGCTGCACAAGATCGGCCAGAAGGGCCAGGACACAGCCGAACTCACCTTCGACGGGCTTCGCGTCCCCGCCGCAAATCTCCTGGGCGAAACAGAAGGCCGCGGCTTCGCGCAATTGATGCAGCAACTCCCCCAGGAACGCCTCATCTGCGGCGTCGCCGCCGCCGCGATGATCGATGCCGCCGTCGCGCAGACCGTCGAATACACCAAGTCGCGCAACGCGTTCGGCAAGACATTGTTCGATCTGCAGAACACCAAGTTCGAGATCGCCGAATGCGCCACCATCGGCCGCGTCGTGCGTACCTTCGTCGACGACGCGATGGCACAGCACATCTCGGGCAGCCTCGACGTCACCACTGCAGCGATGGTCAAGTACTGGACCACCGACCGACAGTTCGAGGTGGTCGACCGCTGCCTGCAACTCTTCGGTGGGTACGGCTACATGGAGGAATACCCCATAGCTCGCATGTTCGTCGACGGCCGCATCGCGCGCATCTACGCCGGTGCCAACGAAGTCATGAAAGACCTCATCTCCCGTTCCCTGTAGAACTCGGCAATCTTGTTGCCCCAGAAAGGCACCCCATGGAGGCATTCCTCTACGACGCGGTTCGCAGCCCACGTGGCCGCGGCAAGAGCTCCGGCTCACTGCACACCGTCAAACCGGTCGATCTGGCAGCGAACACGTTGTCCACGTTGCTCTCTCGACACTCGCAGCTCGATCCGGCCCTGATCGACGACGTCGTGCTCGGTGTCGTCACCCCCATCGGCGATCAGGGCTGCGATATCGCCCGAACCGTCGCGATGGTTGCCGGCCTGCCGGACAGCGTTGCCGGCGTTCAGCTCAACCGCTTCTGCGGATCGGGTCTGGAGGCCGTCAACACTGCGGCGCAACGTGTTCGGTCCGGTTGGGATCAGCTCATCGTCGCAGGCGGCGTCGAATCGATGTCTCGGGTGCCGCTCGGCGCGGACGGCGGCGCCTGGCCGTGCGACCCGCTGACCAACTACGGCAGCTACTTCGTACCGCAGGGAGTCAATGCAGACCTCATCGCGACGATCGAGGGGTTCGACCGCGACGAGGTCGACGCCTTCGCGGTGCGCAGCCAGCAGCGTGCGGCGCATGCCTGGTCGATGGGCCACTTCGAGAAGTCGGTCATCCCGGTGTTCGACGCGAACGGACGGCTGATGCTCGATCACGACGAGATCATGCGACCCGAGACCACCACGGCCGATCTCGCTGCCCTGACACCGTCGTTCGCCCAGATGGGCGAGCTCGCCGGGTTCGACGCCGTCGCGATGCAGAAGTACACCGAGGTCGAGCGCATCGATCACGTCCACCACGCCGGGAACTCCTCCGGCATCGTCGACGGCACCGCGATGGTGCTGATCGGCTCCGAAGAAGCCGGGCGCGCAGGCGGATTGACCCCGCGTGGACGCGTCGTGGCCGGGGTCGTCGCCGGATCGGACCCGACGCTGATGCTCACCGGCCCGGTTCCGGCCACGCACAAGGTACTGGCTGCGGCGGGGCTCACTCTCGACGACATCGCGGTGTTCGAGGTCAACGAGGCATTCGCTTCGGTGGTACTCAATTACGCGAAGAAGCTGGACATCGACCACGAGCGCATCAACGTCAACGGTGGCGCGATCGCGATGGGCCACCCACTGGGCGCAACGGGCGCGATGCTCACCGGAATGGCCCTCGACGAGCTCGAGCGCCGGGGCGAGCGCTACGCACTGATCACGCTCTGCATCGGTGCCGGAATGGGCGTCGCCACCATCATCGAGCGCCTGTGACCATCACGCGAGAGAACAACGACCCGAGGACCTCGATGACCACAGCAACTCTGCGGACCCCCACGATCACCGGCGAGATCGGCACCGACCGCGTACTCGTGCTGACGATGGACGACCCTACGCAGTCCACCAACACGATGAACGCCGCGTTCGGAGAATCGCTCGAGCAGACGGTCGACTGGCTCGAGACCAACGTCGACGCATTCGACGGGATCATCGTCACCTCGGGCAAGGATTCGTTCTTCTCCGGTGGCGATCTGGAATTGCTGCGCGACGCCGGTCCGTCGGACCACGCGGCGATCGCCGACGCCCTCGATTTCACCAAGGACAAATTTCGTCGCCTCGAAAAGCTGGGCAAACCGGTCGTGGCTGCGCTCGGCGGCACCGCACTCGGCGGCGGTTTCGAGATCGCGCTGGCGTGCCATCATCGAATTGCGCTGAACAACAGCAGAGCTCGCTTCGGACTTCCCGAGGTCACTCTCGGGCTCCTCCCCGGGGCCGGCGGCGTCACCCGAACGGTTCGGATGTTCGGCATCGTCAAGGCTCTGACACAGGTGGTGGGCCAGGGCCAGCGGTACCGGCCGGCGCAGGCCCTCGAGCTCGGACTGATCGACGAGGTCGTCGACACCCACGAGCAGATGATGGCGAACGCACGTGCCTGGATTCTCGCCAATCCCGACGCGTCACAGCCCTGGGACAGGAAAGGATTCACGATTCCCGGCGGCACCGCAGCCTCACCCGCACTGGCTGCGCAGCTGCCTGCTTTCGCGGCGACGGTGCGCAAGCAGGTCAAGGGTGCCCCGATGCCCGCTCCGATCGCGGTGCTTGCTGCGGCCGTGGAAGGGTCGGTATTCGACTTCGAGTCGGCCTCGCTGGTGGAAACCCGGCATTGCACCTCGCTCGCCTGCGGAGCGGTCTCGGGCAATCTGATCCAATCGATGTTCTTCGATCTCGGATCGATCAACAAGGGTGGCTCTCGTCCGAGCGCCGAACCGCACCGGGTACCCGAGAAGGTGCTGGTGATCGGTGCGGGAATGATGGGTGCAGCCATCGCCTACGTCGTCGCCTCGGCCGGGGTTCCCGTTGTGCTGCGCGATGTCTCGATGGAGTCCGCCGAACGCGGTAAGGATTACGCGCGTTCGATTCTCGGCAAGGCCGTCGCGAAGGGACGCAAGACCCAGGCCGACGCCGATGCGGTGCTCGCGCTCATCACGCCCAGTTCCGACGCGGCCGATG
This sequence comes from Rhodococcus sp. 14-1411-2a, assembly GCF_002259485.1. GTDB lineage: Bacteria > Actinomycetota > Actinomycetes > Mycobacteriales > Mycobacteriaceae > Rhodococcoides. The sequence goes on along the minus strand of NZ_NPGA01000014.1, from coordinate 121,386 downwards.
CCGAGGGGTGCGATCTGGTCGTCGAGGCCGTGTTCGAGGATCCCGCCGTCAAGCAGGGTGCTTTCGAGGCTGTCGACAAGTACCTGACCGCCGACGCACTGCTGTGCTCGAACACCTCGACGCTGCCCATCACCGAGCTGTCGACGGGAGTCTCGCGCACCGCGGACTTCATCGGCACGCACTTCTTCTCCCCGGTGGACAAGATGCCGTTGGTGGAAATCGTTGTGGGAGATCACACCAGCGACTCCGCGCTCGCCCGCGCGTTCGACTTCGTTCGGCTGATCGGTAAGACTCCGATCGTCGTCGGAGACAGTCACGGCTTCTTCACCACCCGCGTCATCGGCCGGTTCGTGGACGAGGCGATCTCGTTGGTCGCCGAGGGCGTGCACCCGGCCACCGTCGAGCAGGCCGCCCTCCAGGCCGGCTACCCGTCCGGAGCGCTGGCTCTGATGGACGAAATTTCGTTGACCCTGTCTCGGCACATCCGCGAGGGTATGGCGCAGGCCGCCCGCGCCGACGGTCGACCGTGGATCGTCTCGAAGTCCTACGCACTGGTCGATCGACTGATCGACGAATTCGATCGCCCCGGGCGCAAGGCCGGACGTGGCTTCTACGAGTACACCGAGGACGGCACCAAGGCCCGATTGTGGCCGGGCCTGGTGGAGCACTGTCACCGTCCCGATCACGGAATTCCGTTCGAGGACATGATGGATCGCATGCTGGTCGCGCAGTCGCTCGACTCGATCGCATGCCTGGACGAGGGTGTTCTGCGGACCGTTGCGGATGCGAACATCGGCTCCATCCTCGGCATCGGCTACCCCGCGTGGACCGGTGGCGTGCTGCAGTTCGTCAATCAGTTCGACGGCGGCCTTCCGGGATTCGTCGAGCGGGCCGACCACCTGCGGGCACGGTACGGCGATCGGTTCGTCGTGCCGACATCACTGCGCTCACGCACCGAGCGGTACCTCTGACGCCTCACGACGTCGGTTCGGTGCAATCATGACAACCATGCCGGCTGCAAGTACACCCAAGTGGAATCGACTGGAACCGGACGAGCGACGGACGCAGATTCTGGCCGCCGCCGTTCGACTGTTCGGCGACAAGCCTTATGCCGAGGTCTCGATGTCGGACGTCGCTGCCTCGGCCGGCGTCGCACGCGGGCTCATCCACCACTACATCGGAAGCAAACGCGACCTGTACCTGGAGTGTGTTCGCTTCCTGGTCACCGTGCCGCCGATCGAGGACGTGCACCTGCCGACGGGCTCGCTCGAGGACCGGGCCCGGGGCAGCGTCCACTGGCTGGTCGGCGTCATCGAGACGCACGGTACGGCCTGGGTGTCGGTGGCGAGCGGCTCGGGTGTCGACGAGCAGGTTGCTCAGATTCTGGACGAGGCCGATGACCTGGCCGCCGAACGCGTCTTGGACGCAACAGCATTCGAGGGCAGGGGCGGTGACCGTCGAATCGCTACCTCGGCCGTGCGCGCGTTCGGCGGCATGGTCAAGGCCGCGGGCCGCGAATGGTTGGTGCGCGGCACACTGACGCGCGAGCAAGTCGAGATTCTGTTGACCGACGTGCTCGTCACCGTCCTCGGCACGGCGCGCTCCCTGGACGACGCCCGAGACCGTTAGCCGGACAATCCATTTCGGCGGTCCTTGCGAGCGGTAACCGCCTGTATCCACTATTGACACTGCGCCAACAAGGTGGAACTGTGGCGGTACTCACCTCGGGCACCCTCGCCCCCACTCGCACAAGGGACTCGCCATGTATCTCACTCAAGGCCTTCACCGCTCCGCGTCGAGCACACCGAACCGGGCAGCGACGGTGTTCGGCGATCGCGTTCGTACCTTCGCCGAGCAGCTCGACAGAGTGGCAAGACTGGCTGCGGGCCTGCACTCCATCGGCGTCGAGCCCGGCGATCGAGTTGCGATGCTGGCGTTCAACAGCGACCGGTACTCGGAGTACCTGCTCGCGGTGCCGTGGGCCGACGCCGTGCTCAACCCCGTGAACATTCGGTGGTCGCCCGTGGAGGTCGCGTACGCACTGAACGATTCCGACACCAAGGTCCTGCTGGTCGACGACACCTTCGGTGCCATCGTCCCGGCACTGCGCCCCGCATGCGCCGGCCTGCAGACCATCGTCTACTGCGGGGACGGGGCCACCCCCGAGGGCATGGTCTCGTACGAGGACCTCATCTCTTCCCACGATCCCGTTCCCGACGCGCGCCGCAGCGGCGACGCCCTCGCCGGCCTGTTCTACACCGGTGGCACCACCGGCTTCCCCAAGGGTGTCATGCTCTCGCACGCGAACCTCGTCACCTCGGGCCTGGGAACGGTGGCGACCGGACAGCTGCTCGACGACGCGTCGATCCTGCTCCATGCCGCGCCGATGTTCCACCTCGCCGATCTGGCCGCATGGGTGGGTCAGGTCATGCTCGGTGGCACCCACGTCATGGTTCCGTTCTTCGAGCCGACTGCCGTGCTCGGTGCCATCGCGACGCATTCGGTCACCGATGTGCTGCTGGTGCCCACCATGATTCAGCTTCTCGTCGACCACCCCACGCTGAGCGAATTCGATACCTCCTCCCTAAGCCGCGTGTTGTACGGAGGATCCCCGATCTCCGCGGGCGTCCTCGAGCGGACCCTCGCCCGGCTCCCGCAGGCCCGCCTCACTCAGGCCTACGGCATGACCGAGCTCGCACCGGTCGCCTCGCTGCTCTGGCCGGAACACCATGTGGGAGAACGCATCGGCTCGGCCGGTCGCGCGGCCCCGCACTCGGAGATCCAGATTCTCGGCCCGAACGACGAGCAGTTGGCCACCGGATCCGTCGGCGAGATCTGCGTTCGCGGTGGACACGTGATGCTGGGCTACTGGAACAAGCCGGACGAGACCGCCGCGGCCGTTCGCGACGGTTGGATGCACACCGGTGATGTCGGCTACCTCGACGCCGACGGATTCCTGTTCGTCGTCGATCGACTCAAGGACATGATCATCACCGGCGGCGAGAACGTCTACAGCGCCGAGGTCGAGAGCGCATTGAGCCTGCACCCCTCGGTGCTGGCGTGCGCCGTGATCGGTGTTCCCGACGGCGAATGGGGCGAGCGCGTCCACGCCTGTGTCGTGCTGGCCGAGGGCGCCGCATCGAGTGTGGAAGAGCTTCGCGATCACACCCGCAGCTACGTTGCCGGATACAAGACCCCACGCACGATCGAGTTCGTCACCGCACTGCCCATGAGCGGTGCGGGCAAGATCCTCAAGCGCGAACTGCGGGACGCCCACGTGGCGAGGGATGCACTCGGAGCTTCCCTGTGACCAGCCAGGTCCGTACGCGAGCCACCTTCGATTCGATCTCGTCCATCGACGACGGTCCGATCGCCTCGTTCACCGTCGATTCGGCGGAGTCCGTCGCGCGAACGGTCGGCCTCGCGCGGAGGGCGCAGCGCACCTGGGCGGCACTACCGCCGCGCACTCGCGCCCGGCACCTGCGGGCCTGGCGACACGAAATTTGGAGTCACCGCGCCGAATTCATCGATCTGATCCACCGCGAGAACGGCAAACCGGCCGACGATGCGCTACTGGAGATCGTCCTGACCCTCGAACACATCGCGTGGGCGGAGAAGCAGGCACCGCGGCTCATGCGATCACGCAGGGTGAACCCCGGCGTGCTGCTCGCGAACTACTCCGCACACGTGGACAAGGTCGCTCTCGGCGTCGTGGGCGTCATCGGCCCGTGGAACTACCCGCTCTATGCACCCAACAGTGCGATCGGTTCGGCTCTGGCGGCAGGCAATTGCGTGGTGTTCAAGCCCAGCGAGTACACCCCCGCGGTGGCGGCTCGCTACGTCCGCGCCTTCCACGAGGCCAATCCGGCTCTGCCACTGGGCATTCTGTCTCTGGTGACCGGATACGGCGACACCGGTGCCGCACTATGCCGCTCGGGTGTGGACAAGATCGCGTTCACGGGCTCGACGAGAACCGGATCGAAGATCATGGCCACCTGCGCCGAGACGCTCACCCCGGTGGTTCTCGAATGCGGCGGTAAGGATCCGGTGATCGTTGCGGCCGACGCCGATATCGCAGCGGCTGCCGAGGCGGTGGCGTGGGGTGCATTCACCAACGGCGGCCAGACGTGCGTCGGAGTCGAGCGGGTCTACGTCGAGCGCAGTGTCGCAGCCCAATTCACCGGGGCCCTCGTGCAGCACGCCCGTGCCATCGCGCCCGGTGGCAATGCGTCGGCCACCTACGGACCGATGACGATGCCCAGCCAGATCGACATCGTCCGACGCCACCTCGCCGACGCCGAGGCGGCCGGTGGACGAGCACTGATCGGCGGACTGTCGTCGATCGGCGACCGATTCGTCGGACCCACCGTGTTGGTGGACACGCCCGAGAGCTGCTCGGCCGTTCGCGAGGAAACGTTCGGCCCCACGGTCACCGTCCGTGCGGTCGACAGCATCGAGGAGGCGATCGAGCTGAGCAACGATCATCGGTACGCCCTCGGCGCATCGGTGTTCTCCCGCTCGCACGGCAAAGAGATTGCGGAGCAGCTGGTGTGCGGTCAGGTCACCGTCAACTCGGTGATCGCGTTCGCCGGAATGGGATCGGTTCCGATGGGCGGCGTCGGTGCCAGCGGCTTCGGCCGGGTACACGGCGACGAAGGGTTCGCCGAGTTCTGCCGCACGCACAGCCGTGTCACGAAGCTGTTCGATATCCCCGGATTCGAGTTGGTGACCCTGCGACGCCGACGGTGGGTCATGCCGCTGATCGACCGTGTGCTGGGCCTGCGTCACCGCCGCTGAGAGATCAGCGCACCGATTTCACCTGCCAGGTCACCGCTGCCCCGAGTGCGGCCAGTATCCCCACCGCCGCGAACAGTGCCGGGTATCCACCGACGGTGGAGAGGAACACACTCGCGAGCAGCGGAGCCAGGGCAGGTGGAACGATCGCCCCGATGTTCATCACGCCGAGATCGGTCGCCCGACTGTCGGCGGACGGAAGGACCCCGGTCACCAGCGCCTGATCGACGGCCATGTACGCGCCAAATCCGCCGCCCAGCAACGCCGCCGAGACGAACGTCGCATCCATCGTGGGATGTATCGCCAGGACGAAGCCTGCGACGGCCTGCATCGATGCCGCAACCGCCACGAAGATCTTTCGGCGACGCATCCGGTCCGACAACGGCCCGAAGGTGAACGTACACACCACACAGGCGATCAGGTAGACGACGGTCACCTCGAGCAGCGATCCCGTCGGATCGGCGACTCGAAGACCGTCGGTCAGGAAGAACAGCAGATAGCAGGTGCCGAGCGAGTTGGCCACGTTGACCAGGATTCGACCCCCGAAGGCCCACGCGAAGTCGCGGTGACGCAACGAATCGAGAAGTGAGGCAACGATGCTGCGCAGACTCAACAGCGCTGTCGGTGCACCGGTTTCGCGATACGTCAGCAGAAACGGCACCGAGCAGATCACCAGGGCGAGCGCCACGGCGAGGTACCCGCCCAACACCGACAGAGCAAGCGTGGACACCAGCGCCAGGCCCGCCACCACGCCCAGTGCCTGCGGCGCATAGATCGCGCTCGACACCGTTCCGCGCTGCTCGTCCGGCACGCGGTCGGCCACCACGGCCGTCAACCCTGCTGTGGCAGCACTCAATCCGAGCATCGCCACCGACCATGCCGTCCCGATTCCGAGGACGGTACTTTGCATACCCGTGACCACCAACGCACCGGCGAAGAACAGGACACCGCCGCCGAACCACACGCGCCGCCGCCCCAACCTGCTGCGCGTACGATCGCACAGCGATCCGCACACAGGCAGACCGATCAGGAGCACCACGGCGGAGACCGCGTTGATCACGGCGAAGTCGAACACCTTCGACTGCGGATCGATCTCCTGCAATCGCTCGGGTAGAAGCAGCTGCAGTGGAACCAGATTGGCCATCCAATAGCCCAGCCACGCCACGGAGAACACGACAATCCAGAGCGGGCGCACCCGGGTGGTCATCGGTCAGTCTCTTCGCACGGGTGCTGCTGTCCCGTATGCACGGCGCACCACCTCGTCGAGGGTCGCCGCCAGCTGCGCGTCGTCGAGGGTGCGTGGGGTCGCCACCGACGCAGCGGAAAGATAGACCCCGCAGAGCCATTCGAGCAGCTCGATGTTCGACAGCGCCGCCCCGAGATCGTGACCGGTGGCCACCGATCCGTGATGGGCCATGATCACCGCCGACCTCGAACGCATCGCCGCCACCACCGCGTCGGCGAGCTCGGCCGTACCGAACGGCGCGAACGGCACCACCGGGACGGTCCCACCCAGGGCGAGTTGCGCGTAGTGCACGGGCTGCAGTTCGTTCGCGACGAGCGAAAGAGCAACGGCCGCAGAAGAGTGCGCATGCACCACAGCCCGAACCTCGGACGACGCGTAGATGCCCAGGTGCAAGCCCAGTTCCGAGGTCGGTTCGCATGCACCGGCGCGCACGACGGCGTCCATACCGACAACCGTGATGTCCTCGATCGTCGCGTCCGCCAACACCAGCCCGGTCGCCGTCACCGCCACCACATCACCCGCGCGTGCACTGACATTGCCTGCGGTGCCGAGCACCAGGCCCCGTCGGCCCAGGTGCCGGGCGGTCGTTGCGACGGACTGCCGTAGCTCGTCGACGTCGGCCGGCATCAGATGGTCCTGCAGGTGCGCGCGAACTTGCGAACGAATTCGAGGTCGTAGGTGCCGAAGTCGGTTCCGAGGCCCTGTGCCACCTGCGCGGCGGTCGCATTGCCCAGTTCGGCAGCCTCGACGGCGTTCATGCTCAGGGACAGGCCCCGAACGAACCCGGCCGAGAACGCATCTCCGCATCCGCTGGTGTCCACCACGTCCACGGCATACGCGGGGACCTCGACGGCCGAGTCGTTCGTGACGACGAGAGTTGGCGAGGCCCCCGCGGTGGCCACCACGCAGGACGCTCCGAGCTCGAGCAGTCGACGACACCCGTCTTCGACGGTGGCGCAGCCGGTCCAGCCGAGGACCTGCTCGTCGTTGGGCAGCAGGTAGTCGACGTGGGGCAGCGCGGCGGCGAACGCGCCGAGTCCTTCCGGAACGGACGGTGCCAGGCTGTCGACGGTGACGACGACGCCGTCCTCGTGGGCGCGGCGCGCGATGTCGCGGGCGGTGTCCGGTCCGAAGAACTCGGGTCCGCCCAGATGCAGGAAGTCGACGTTGTGGAACAGGTTCCACGGAACATGCTGGGCAAGATAGCCGTTGGCTCCGATGACGTGCAGAGCCGGCCGCGATCCGTCCGGCCTGATCGGCAACACCGACGCCGAGGTCTGCACTCCCTCCATCCGATGGACGAGCGAGACGTCGATACCCTCGTCGGCGAAGAGCTGCAGTAGAAACGTACCTGCCGAATCAGCGCCGACGACTCCCGCGGTGTGCACCGCGGCACCCAGCCGGGACAGCACCAGTGCCGTTCCCGCGGCTGTGCCCGCGGCGGACATCGCGATCTGCTCCGCCAAAACCGCCGTCTGACCGTGCGGAATCTCGGTCACCGGCCGCACCAGGGTGTCGAGTATGTGCACCCCGAGGGTGAGGACTTCCGCGGGTTCCCTCATCGGATCGTCGCGGTTCGCTCGGAGAGGATCAGCGCCTCGAGGTTGCACATCGAGATGTCGAATCGTGCGGACATCCCGGCGGTGGCGATGGGTCGCACAATCCGTCCCAGCCAGCGCGGGGAGACGTCGAACCAGAACTCGAAGGTCATCGCGGTCGAGGTTCCGCCGCTGAGCGGTGCGAAGCGAAAGACGTTGGCCACGTTGGTGAGCGGCGCGAATCCCTGACCCGAGTCGACTCGCAGTCGGTTCGGTTCCAGATGCCGGACGGTCCACGTGGCGTTGGTGGTGAAGCGGCCGAGTGCCGCCACTTTCTCGGTGTAGACGCCACCTGTGCGTGCGGTGCCGTGATGAGCGGTGACGGCACGGACGTCGGACACCCATTCCGCATAGCGGCTGGTGTCACCGGTCAGTGCCCAGACCTCCTCGGGGCTCACCGAGAGTGTGCGATGAGCCGAGACTACGAAGCGTTGTTCCACGAGAGTTCTCCTTCGGTCGAAAGTATTTCTGCTGCGACCTTTTCACCCGATCGCACGGCACCGTCCATGTATCCGTTCCAATAGTCGGAGTGCTCGGCACCGGCCCATCGCACTCGGCCGAACGGAACATCGCGCCACCGTCCGAGCCCGGTCAACACTCCGGGGGTCAACACCGCGGTCGGCCCACCGCGCGTCCACTGTTCTTCGGTCCAGTCCAGTTCGATCCACTCCGTCGGTTCGAGTGCGCGCGGACCCACCACCGAGGCAAAAGCACGCAGCACCTCACCGCGGCGCTCGGATTCGTTGCCCTCGGACCAGTTTCGGCCGCCTCGATGGCGCGCGCCCCAGGTGCCGACGAATCCCATCAGCACTCCGTGGCTTCCGTCGGGAGGCGAGTTGTCGAACATCGAGGACACCGGTACGTCGCTGTCGCGAAAGAGTGCCTGGCCGGACAGCCCGCTCGTGCGCCAGAACGGTTCGGGATACACGGCCTCGCACTTGGCCAGTCCGCCGAAGTTCATCCGCTGGAACAGTGCTTCCTGCGCCGCGGGAAGCGAAGGGCTCCAGTCGATTCGGGTGGCCAGAACAGGCGGAATCGCGACGACGACCGATCGGGCCACCCACGACTCGGTATCGCCGTGCACCACCACGCGATCCGGATGCTGCTCCACGCGGCGCACGGGAGTATCGAGGCGGACCGAATCACCGAGTCGCGACGCCATTTCGATGCAGATCGCTTGTGAGCCACCGAGAAATCGCCACTGCTGCGCTCCACCGGCGACACTCATCAAGCGGTCGACGGTGCCGGGGGTGTACTCGTTGCCTGCCCCGGCCACGTACGCCAGGCCGAAGAGCGCCGACACATCGGCGGATGTGCCGCCGAACACCGAACCGAGCAGGATGTCGAGCAGTTCCACACCGCCGTCGGTGGCCGAGTGTTTTCGGGCCCAGGTGGCGAGAGTTTGCGTGTCCCACTCGGAGGCACGCGGTGCCGACCACGGTCTACCCACGGGGATCTGCCCGGCAGCCCGATCGATTCGCGCCACCAGCATCCCGACGTCGGGTAGCGCCGCCAGATCCGGCGGCACTCCGCCGTCGAAGCGTCGGGCGCGTCCGTTCTTGACGTAGACGCTCGATCCGATGTCGTACGCGGGGAACGTCCCGACGCCCACGGACGCGGCCAGGCGGAGAATGTGGTCCTGCGTCGGACCGACGAACTGTCCGCCGGTCTCCACCACCGCGTTCTCCCCGAGTGCGTGGTTGACCGTCCGTCCGCCCACCCGGTCTCTGGCCTCGAGAACCTGGACGGTCAACCCTGCGGCCGTCAGTTCCCTGGCGGCAGTCAGACCCGCGAGTCCTGCGCCGACGACCACCACGTCCACACGCGAGGCTTCCGAGATCTCGTTCATCGGTGCTCCTTTCCGGGCTGTTCGATGTAGCGGCGACAGTAACTCAATATTGGCCACTAGGCCAGGATTGAGGGAAAGTGCCTGCTGGAGAGCACTGCGATGGAGCTCAGCAACAACACCCCGGCTACGTTGTAGCCATGACCGAAGAGCGCCGGAAGACTCGATACGCGCGTGGCCAGGAGCGCCGCGACGCACTGGTCGACGCCGCCATCGGTGTGATCGGAACACGCGGACTCGAACGCGTCTCGTTTCGGTCCGTCGCCGACGCGGCCGGCTTCCCGCCGTCGACGACCAGCTATTTCTTCGGCTCGGTCGGCGAACTCATCGATGCCGCGATCACTCGAATCGCCGAGAACGTGACGGCCAAGGTCAACGCTCTACTCGACGTCGCGCAATCCGGTGGACTCACTCGCGACGATCTCGCCGACGCGATCATGGACCTCGTCTCGCTGCTGTCCTCCCCCGAGGACGACGACTCCCTCGTCCAGTTCGAGGCATACCTCGCCGTGCGTAGACGACCCGAGCTGGCGGATTCGGTGCACCGAATCATGCGGATGATCGAGGAGGCGGCCGAGGCCGCGCTGGGAGCATTCGGCATCGAGGAACCGCATCTACCGGCTCGGCACTTCCTGGCCCTGATCGACGGCTACACCCTGCACGAGATCGCCAGGCCGACACCGGGTGGCAATCGGGCCGAGCTGAAGGACGCTCTGCTCCGCGTACTCGACTCGTACGTGCCGCGGGCCTGAATTCGAGGAGGAACGCGTCAGGTGGTTCCGACGAGAAGCGGCACGATGCTGCGGTGCGCGAACGCCAATAGATCGTCGTAGGTATCGAGCGGGGCAGCGGCCGACGGGGTCAGCAAGATCGAATGCACGACGCGCACAACGATTTCCGGAGCATCGGGCACGGCAAAGGTGTCGGATTCCAGTTCACCCCTGGCAATGTGCGCGGCGGCGTTGATCGCGGACACGAGCAATGCCGATGCGTTCGTGGTCAATTGCTCGAGCACCAACGAACTTTCGGAATCGAACATCTTGATCAACACCGGATTGGTGCGCACCGAGTCGATCGTGGTCGCGAACCCGTGGGCGGCCCGATCCGCGCGTGACGTCTGTTCCGCAGCCGCTGCCGCCACCGCTACGAACAATCGCGACGACTCCCGCGCCATGACGGCTCGCACCAGGTCGTCCTTGGACCCGATCCGGCGATAGACGGTAACCCGGTTGATCCTGGCGCGCTTGGCGACGTCGCCGATGGTGGTCCGAGGAATTCCCACCTCACCGAACAGTTCCAGGGCGGCATCGAGGATCGGCCCGTCGTCACCATCTGGCTGCATCGTTCGATCCTATCGGCCGTCCAACACTCGACGAATGCAACGTTGCAACACAATGTGTTGCTATGTAGCATCACAGGACCATCCTGCAGAAACGGAGTTCGGAATGTCTCGGAACAAGGCGGTCGACGCGAACGAGCAGTACACGGACGAGTCCTATGCGATCGTCGCGCGCGCAGTGACATTCGACTGGTCCGGCGTTCCACTCCAGTACATCCCCCACGAGTGGTACGCCACCCACTTCTGGAACGTGATGCACCTGGTCCTGCCCGAGGGAGAACGAGCGATGGCGGACGTGTTCGCCCAGGCGCTGCCGTTCATCGACGACCGTCGACTGCACGAGGAGGTCGTGGGATTCGTGGGCCAGGAAGCAACGCACGCGTCCTCCCACGAGAGCTTCCGCAACTACCTCGTCGCACACGGAGTGGACATCGAACCGATCCTGCAACGCATTCGCTTCGCCGTGGGTGTGGTCTTCGGCGACCACGGCCTCACCGGCCGCGCCGGCAAAGCCTGGCTGAACGAACGCCTCGGAATTTATGCTGCAGCAGAGCATTTCACCGCCGTGGTAGGCGAGTGGCTGCTCGACAACACGGAATTCGACCGCATCGGCGTCGACCCCACGATGCTGGATCTGCTGCGCTGGCACGGCGCGGAAGAGCTCGAGCACCGCAACGTGGCATTCGACGCGTTCCAATACGTCGACGGTGGCGGATTCCGCCGTGCCCGAACGGCAGTCGTCGCCAGTGCCGGATTGGCCGTGCTGTGGTTCAGCACCGCCGCGTACCTGTACAAGAACTCCGTTGCCACGCCGCGTACCGGAAGACGCCGAATCCGGGCTCCCTGGCCGATCGCCTTCGCACGCGCGTCACGCAAGCACTTGATACCGGGTCTGTCGTTCCTGTTCGTACAACTCGCCCTCTACATCCGCCCGGGCTTCCATCCCTCGAACATGGGCGACATCGACAAGGCCGTGCAGTATCTGGCAATCTCCCCGGCGGCGCTGGCGGCCCAGCAGTGACGACCACAGCGCCTCCGGTACACCGCCATCTGGGCGAGGTCGCCGTGACCGCGCCCGGACTCGGACTGCGGGCCGTCGGTGCCGCGTCCCGCATCTACGCCAAACTCGTCACCGATTCGTCGATCGTGACGGCCCTGTCCCCCGCGCGGCCCCGCCGAAGCGTCGGATACGAATTCGAGACCGTCGTCGACGAGACGATCGACGAGGCCGAGGACGTTCTCTCACTGTTGTTGTCTCGCAGTGACGGTGCACCGCTTCCGACGTGGCTGCCCGGAGCGCACATCGACGTCACCACCCCGTCCGGCTCGGTGCGGCAGTACTCGCTCGCCGGTCGCCCCGGCGCAGGTGATCGCTACCGCATCAGCGTCCGCAAGATCCCCGGCGGCACGGCGTCCACCGAGATTCACACCCTCACCCGCGGCGATGTACTACGAGTTCGCGGACCCCGCAACGCCTTTCCGATGGCCGAGGCCGAGCACTACCTCTTCGTGGCAGCCGGAATCGGCATCACACCCATCCGGGCGATGATCGAACGCGCCGTTCAGGACGGGGCGCGGTGGACGCTGTACTACCACGGTCGGTCTCGGGCAAGTCTGCCGTTCGTCGCCGTGCTGCAGCAGTTGGCACTGACCTCGCGTGGCCAGGTGATCGTCAAGACCGACGATGTCGACGGATTTCAGATTCCGGCGGACATCGTCGATCTCGGGATGGGCAACTCCGCGATGTACGTCTGTGGGCCCGCGGCACTGTCGAGCAGGCTTCGCGCCGAGGCCCTCTCGAGTACCGCCGTTCGTGAGTTCCACGCCGAATTGTTCGCGCCCGCACCGGTGGTCGACGGCACGCCGTTCGTGTTGCGGCTCGACCGTTCCGGCGAGACCGTCGAGGTCGGTGCCCAGGAGACCGCTCTCGACGCCCTCCGTCGGTCGAGGCCGGACCAGCCCTATTCCTGCCGCCAGGGCTTCTGCGGAGCGTGCGTGGTCGGTCTCGTCGGCGGACGCGTCGATCACCGCGACCGCGTTCTCGATGCCTCCGAACGCGAGAAGTCGCTCACCCTGTGCGTCTCGCGCGGTGCCGTCGACGGCGAAGTTCTCGTCCTCGATCTGTAGAAGGAGCTCGAACTCTCATGACCGCAACACAATCCGGCACGGCAATCCCGCAGATCGACGTCGCTATCATCGGCGCGGGTTTCGGCGGTCTCGGTGCCGCAATCCGACTCGAGCAGGAAGGACGCGGCGACTTTCTGATCTTCGAGCGCGACACCGCCGTCGGTGGAACGTGGCACGTGAACACCTATCCCGGTGCGCAGTGCGACATCCCGTCCGCGCTGTACTCGTTCTCGTTCGCACCCAACCCGGACTGGACGCGGTTGTACCCGCTGCAGCCCGAGATCGAGGCGTACCTCAACGACTGCACCGACAAGTTCGGAATCCGGGATCGTATCCGCTTCGGTCACGAGGTACTGGACGCAACCTGGAACGACGAGCAGGCCCGATGGGTGGTGCGGACGAGTGCAGGAACGTGGTCGGCGCGCATCCTCATCGGAGCCCTCGGTCCGTTCAGTGAGCCGGCCACGCCCGAGATCGACGGCCTGGAATCGTTCTCGGGCAGTGTGTTCCACTCGGCGAAGTGGAACCACGAGCACTCCGCCGAGGGGCGACGCATCGCCGTCATCGGCACCGGAGCATCTGCGGTGCAGTTCGTTCCGCGTCTGGCCCCCGAGGCCGCACACCTGACACTGTTCCAGCGGACACCGACATGGATTCTTCCGCACCCCGACCGGCCGATCTCCGAATCCGGCAGATCCGTGCTCAGGAAGTACCCCCTGGCCCAGCGGGCCATGCGCCGCGTGTTCGATCTGTTCCAGGAAGCGTTGGTCCCCGGACTCATCGGCCATCGCTCGTTGCTGGCACCGCTCACGGCCATGGGGCGTGCCCACCTGCGCCGGCAGGTCAAGGATCCTGTTCTTCGCGAGAAGCTCACGCCCAATTACGAATTCGGCTGCAAGCGACCCACCTTCTCGAACAAGTTCTATCCCGCACTGTGCCGAGAGAACGTCACGGTCGAGACCACCGGCATCGCTCGGATCGTGCCCGAGGGCATCGTCGCCACCGACGGAACCGTGCACGAGGTGGATGCGATCGTTCTCGGGACGGGATTCACCGTGTCCGGCCACACCGGCTTTCGGCGCATCGTCGGCCGCGACGGACAGTCGTTGGCGGACAAATGGCCCAACGGCGAGATATTTTCGTACCGGGGTACCACGGTGCACGGGTTCCCGAACTTCTTCATGCTGCTCGGCCCCAACTCGGTGGTCTACACCTCGCAGGTGGTCACCATCGAGGCTCAGGTGAACTACATCCTCGCGGCGTTGCGCGCCATGGACTCCAACGCGATCACGGCGCTCGAAGTGAGCATGCGCGCGCAGTCGACGTTCGCCGAACACACCGACCGCACGCTCGCGGGATCGGTGTGGAACTCCGGCGGGTGCAGCAGCTACTACCTGAGCCCGTCGGGCCGAAACGTGACGTACTGGCCCGGTTCGGTACGCAACTTCACCCGGCGTATGTCCACGATCGATCTCGGCCACTACCACTGGCGCAGTGTGGATTCCCCGGCCGATACCGAGCTCGTGACGACGAAGGACCTCGCATGAAGAACCGAATCGACCTGCCCGGGAAGGTGGCGTTGGTGACCGGTGGAGCGCGTGGAATCGGAGCCGCGACGGTCGCGGAATTGGTATCCGCGGGAGCCGCCGTGGCTGTGGTCGATCGAGACTTTCCACCGGACGCTGCGCGTTCCGAGCGGATCCTGCTGCTCACCGGCGACGTCACAAATCCCGATGCGATGGCGGACTGCGTGGCCGCGACGGTGAGCGAATTCGGTGTTCTCGACATCGTGATCGCCAACGCCGGCATCACGCCCCCGCCCGCCACCATCAGGACCGTCGACCGCGCAGTGTTCGATGCGGTGATGGCCGTGAACTTCGGTGGTGTGCTCAACATCGTGCGCGCTGCGTCCGACGAGATCGTCGCGAGCGGTGGCCACATTCTGCTCGTATCATCCTGTGCCGCTTTCACTCCCGGCATGGGCGGGTCTGCTTACATGGTGAGCAAAGCGGCGGTCGAACAGCTCGGCCGCGCGCTGCGAATCGAACTGGCGGCCGTGGGCGCAACAGCGGGTCTGGCGTACTTCGGTGTGGTGGATACCGATCTGGCCCGCAACACCCTGGACAGCGATCCGATGGGCCGACGGATCGGCGAATTTCTGCCGTGGCCACTGAATCGGCGACTGCCCTCGCAACACGCCGCAGAGTTGCTCGTGCATTCGGTCCGCACGCGTCGGGCCCGCATCATCGCGCCGGCCACCTGGACACCGTACTTCTGGCTCCGCGGGGTTCTCAACCCGATTCTGGAACGCAGACTTGCGAAGGACCGCGCGATAGCCGAGATCATCCGGGACCTGGAGAATGCGCATGCCCACTGAGTCTCGCCGGCACGCGTTGGTGCTAGTCGCTGTCCCCGTCCACGCTCGGTACGTCACTCATGGGCGGTAGCGATCGCGCGCACAGGTCCCTGGCGTCGGTGTCGGGTACTCCGAGGGCGAGCAGAACACCGTAGGCCATCTTGTCGACGGACTCGATGTCGTCTCGATCGGGCTGCTCGAGCAACAACTGGCCGAGGCCGATCAGCGCGCCCGCCACCAACGCCAGAGACAGCTGGAGGTCCGGTACCCGAAAGTAGCCGGCGGCGACGCCGGCCTGGATGTCTCTGGCCGCGCGTGGACCGAGACCGTGTTGCGAGGTGATCAAGTCGGGGCCGGAATGGATGAGTACGCGGCTCAGCTCCGGCTGCAGCCGAAACAGGCGCCCTGCGATTCGGAAGGATCGGGTGAAGGCTTCCGCCGGATCGGCCGAGCTGTCGGTCAGCGAATCGAGATAGTTTCCCAGCAGTTCCAGGGCACCGTCGACCGCGGCCTGGAACAGTTGCTCGCGGCTGACGAAGTGGTTGTAGAAGGACCCCATCCCGACGTCGGCGGCCTGGGTGATCTCCGCGATCGGAGCGTTCAGTTCGCCGCGGGCGATGAATCCTTGTGCCGCTGCGATCAGCGCGCCGCGCGTACGCGCTTTGCGCCGCTCGAGCCGATTCGGGGTCTCTGTCATGTTCCCTACTTCTGTCTGCCGCTGGTCGACGCCCTGACTCTTCCTCACCGCTGACGAATTTGTCAATAATCTTGACTGACAGTGCTGTCATAGGTGACGATATTGTCACCAACGAGGGAGGGCTTCATGGGACACGACGTCGACGGCCACAAGGACATGCACGTGGACCAGGGCGCACTCCCCGGCGAGCACCCTGGTCGCGCGAAAGATCCGATCATCAAGGTTCGAGACATCGCCTGGCTGGAGTTTCGCAAGCCGGATCTGACCAAGGCCGAGGCGTTCGCTGTCGCCTTCGGTTTCACCGTCTCGCTTCGCACTCCGGAGGAGATCCATCTGCGCGGCACGCAGGTCGGCGCACCGTGTGTGATCATCCGCCGCGGCAAGCGAACACGCTTCGTGGGCGCAGCCTTCGCCGCCGCCGACGACGGCGACCTCATGAGATTGGCCGAGGCCACCGGGCAGCGGGTCCAACGGCTCCCCGAGACGCTCGGCGGTGTCGCGGTCACGCTCACCGATCCGGGCGGGCAGCCCGTCCAGGTGGTGTCCGGATACACCGAGCATCCCGAACTTCCCGGTCAGGAAGCGCACACCTACAACTTCGGTGACCCGCGCTTTCGACTCAACGCGACGCAGCGGCCACCGCGTCAGCCCGCCCGGGTCCAGCGCCTGGGACACGTGGTGCTCCAGCGCACCGGCTACCTCCAGAATCTGGACTGGTATCTGCATCACCTCGGCCTGATCGTCAGCGACTTCCTCTACTACGACGGTCAGCGCGATCGCGGTCCGGTGATGAGTTTCATCCGCTGCGATCGTGGCAACACTCCGTCCGATCATCACACTCTCGCAATGACTCTCGGACCGTCCAACCGGTACGTGCACTCCGCCTACCAGGTGTCCGATCTCGATGCCATCGCCGCGGGCGGCGAGTACCTGACCCAACGCGGGTACCGACATTCGTGGGGCATCGGCAGACACATCCAGGGCAGCCAGATCTTCGACTACTGGCGTGATCCCGACGGTTTCCTGGTGGAACATTTCAGCGACGGCGACATGTTCGACAACTCCCTCGAACCCGGTTGGGCCCCGATGACGGCGTCCGGGCTCGCCCAGTGGGGGCCGCCTGCGTCGAAGGACTTCCTCGGAATCGCTCCCAGCAGAGCGTCATTGCACGAACTGAAATCGATTTTTTCCTCACTGCGCAACGACAACGAGTTCGACACCGATCGCCTTCGCGGCCTGATGAAAGTGGCATCCTCATGAGCATCGCTGTACTCCGCACCGCCGACGCGTGGTGGGTCGAAACCCCCGCAGGCGCGTCACGCATCGACACCTCCGCGGTCAGCACCGCCGAGCTCCTCGCCGATCGGCCTGCTATCGAATCCGCGCGCAGTTCGACCGATGTCGTTGCCGTGGAAACACTGTCGTTGATCTCGCCGGTGACGGCACCCTGCCGCGTCATGGCGAACATGACCAACTACGTCTCCCACGTCAAGGACTCGGGGATGAACCCCGACACCGTTCCGCTGACGTTCTTTCGCAAGACCTCCGGTTCCATCAGCGGACCCACCGACGACGTGATCAAGCCGTCGCACGTGAAGCTGCTCGACTACGAAATCGAGATCGGACTGGTGTTCGGCAAGACGCTCACCGTCGGAACCAAGGTCGACGCCTCCAACGTGGCCGAGTACATCGCCGGGCTCGTGCTCACCAACGACGTCTCTGCCCGCGACGTCCAGCTGCCGAAAACTCAGTTCTACGAGGGCAAGTCGTATCCCACCTTCACTCCGGTCGGGCCGCGCCTGGTTCTGCTGGAGGCCGGCGAGTTCGATCGGTTCGGCGAACTCGCACTGACCCTGCGGGTCAACGGCTCCGTGCGACAGGACAGTACGGTCGCCGACATGATCTACCGCCCGGTCGAGTCGCTGAAGGCGCTGAGCAAGTTCCAGCGGATAGACCCGGGCGACCTGCTGCTCACCGGCACTCCCGGTGGAACCGCACTGAAGGCCCCCGCCAAGCCGATCGAGATGATCGGATCGTTGGTTCCTCCGTCGGTCAAGTGGAAGGTCTTCTTCAAGAAGCAGGCCAAGAATCCCGCGTTCCTGAAAGACGGCGACGTCCTCGAACTGACCTGCTCGACTCCCGACGGAGCCCTCGATCTGGGAGTCCAGCGCACCCGGGTCTCCTACCGATGACCGGTACCGAGTCCGACGGCAGACACTTTCCCGTGGTGATCGTCGGTGCCGGTCCGACGGGCATGACCGCGGCGTTGCTGTTGGGCCGGTACGGCGTGCCCTGCCTCGTGCTGGACCG
Organism: Rhodococcus sp. 14-1411-2a; assembly: GCF_002259485.1. Lineage (GTDB taxonomy): Bacteria > Actinomycetota > Actinomycetes > Mycobacteriales > Mycobacteriaceae > Rhodococcoides. The sequence goes on along the minus strand of NZ_NPGA01000014.1, from coordinate 103,073 downwards.
GTGGGAGGACGTCTACCCTCAGCCGCGGGCAGTCCATCTCGACGACGAGGTGTACCGCATCCTCGGCGATCTGGGCCTGGCCGAGGACTTCGCGGCCATCTCGCGTCCCGGTCGCGGACTGAGGTTGTGCGACAAGCGGATTCACACGCTGGCCGAGTTCGAGCGGGATCCCGACGATCGACCGCACGGCTACCCGCAGGCCAACATGTTCGATCAACCCGAACTCGAGCGTCTGATGCGTTCCCACATCACGCGTTACGACTCCGTGCAGATGCGTGGCGGATGCGAGATCACCGATGTGCAGAACCTGAAGGATTCGGTTCGGGTCCGGTACGACTCGACCGAGGACGGGACGCCACATTGGGTGACCGCCGACTACGTCCTCGGCTGCGACGGTGCCAACAGTGTGGTGCGCAGGTCCATCGGCTCGAAAATGGAGGATCTCGGTTTCGAGCAGCGATGGTTGGTCGTGGACATCGAGACCGATGTCGATCTCGAACAGTGGGATGGCGTGCACCAGGTGTGCGATTCCGAGCGATCGGCGACGTACATGCGCATCGGCCCCACCCGCTACCGCTGGGAGTTCCGGATGCTCGACGGCGAGACCCTCGACGAGTTCACCGATCTCTCGGCCATCCACCCTTTCATCGCACCGTGGTTCGTTTCCGGCGAGATCCCGGACATGAAGCTGATTCGCAGCGCGGAGTACACCTTCCGTGCACAGGTGGTCGACCGATGGCGTGATCGCCGGGTGTTCCTGCTCGGCGACAGCGCGCATCTGACGCCGCCCTTCATCGGGCAGGGGATGGGCGCAGGACTCCGAGATGCGCGCAATCTGGTCTGGAAGCTCGTCGGCGTGCTCGACGGGCATCTGAAGGAGACCTCGCTCGACAGCTACGAGACAGAACGAAAGACGCACGCCAAGCAGATGATCGAGTTGGCAGTCGCGATCGGATGGGCCATGACCGGCGGCAGCCGGCTCACCGGCATCATGCGCGCGAACATCGCACCCGCCCTCGGCTATCTGCCGTTCATCGGCGAGAAGGTCACCGCCAGCACCACCCCGCCACTCGCTCGATCGCCGTACGTGCTGCGTTCACCCGTTCCGGTTCGCACACTGGCCGGAAAGCTCTGCCCCAACAGCCCGTTGGACGGCGGAGCTCGTCTGGACGACCTCGCACCGGGCCGGTTCCTGTTCGTCTCGTCGACACCCCTGGCCGTCGGGCACCGTCGAGAGATCGAACGCCGCGGAGCCGTCGTCGTCGAGGTTGCGGCGTCGTCGGAGCTGGGGGTCTGGCTGCGCCGCGGCCACGCTGTCGCCGCCATCGTGCGACCGGACCGCACGGTCATGGCGTCGGGCACCTCGGTTCCGTCCCTGCACACCAAAGTGCCGACCACAGCTTTTCGCAGGACAGAATGCCCGGCACCTGTCGCGACGAAGCCGGCACCTACCCGCACCGTGAACAAGAGGCGTAGATGAACACTGCAATAGTCACCGGAGCGACGTCCGGAATCGGCGAGGCCGTCGCCGAGGTTCTGATCTCTCGCGGTTACCACGTCATCGGAACGAGCCGCGACAGCTCCTCGGTGGCGAACCCGATACCCGGCGTCGACTACCGCGACCTGGACCTGACGAACCCGGCATCGCTCCGCGGGTTCGTGGACGGCATCGCCGACACCCCGGTGGATGTGCTGATCAACAACGCAGGCGAAAGCCAGTGCGGCCCAATCGAAGAGCTGCCCATCGAGGCGATCACCCGGCTCTTCCAGCTCAACGTCTTCGGCGCGATCGAGTTGACCCAGGCCGTGCTGCCGGGCATGCGAGATCGTGGCAGCGGAAAGATCGTCAACATCGGGTCGATGCTCGCGAGCTTTCCGCTGGCCTACCGCTCGTCGTACGCCGCCACCAAGGCTGCGATCAAGGGTTTTGCCACTGCCGCGCGCTACGAGCTCAAGCCCTACGGAATCGACATCACCACAGTCGAACCCGGCGCCATCGCCACCGGGCTCTCGGCCCGTCGAACCAAGTACTGCGGCCCGCATTCGCCGTATCTCCGTGACTTCACCACGGTGATCTCACAGCTGGACGCCAAAGAAGCCGAGGGGATCACGGCAGAGACCGTCGCTCTCACCGTCCTCAAAGCCGTCGAGGACAAGAAGACGCTGCCCATCTACGCGGTCGGCAGCAATGCTCCGGCGGTGTTCCTCGCCCAGCGATTGCTGCCGCGCACGGTGCTGGAACTGTTCACCGCTCGCGCCTACGGGCTGCCCAGCAAGCGGCCGGTGAACTAGCGAAACAGGTTCGCGACGAACGGAATCGTATCGGCCTGCGACTGCACGAAGGCTCCACTGTGGTCGGTGTTGTAGGCCCGGAACGTCACCGGCTGACCGTTGGCCGTCAGACGGGCGACGTAGGCGGCGGTTGTGGGGAACGGAACGTCGATGTCCTGCAGGCCGTTTCCCATGAAGAACGGCTTGTCGAAACCGGTCTCGGGCATCGCCATGTAGTCGTCGAGGACGGCGGTGAAGTTCGGCAGACCGGTCAGTGGTGCCGTGAAGAAGTCACCGATCGTCACACCGTCGAGTTGTGCCTCGAAGTCCGTCACACACGTCGTCTCGGCCAGATCTGCATACTTCTTCCCGAGCGGGGTCAGGATGTCGTCCAGCCCGAGCTCGGGATGCGCGTAGCGCAGTGACGCGCCGATGTACGCGACGTAGGCGGTCAGGCCCGACGGTAGTACCACCGGCGGTACGCCCGGTCCACCGATCGAGATCAACTTCTCGATGTACGCGGGAGTACCGGTTCCGACGGCCCCGCGGTAGTCGAGATCGGGGCCGCCGAACTCGGTCGCGTACCGAGCGGTGTAGATCGCAGCGCCACCGCCCTGCGATTGGCCGACGGCCACCCAGGATCGCGAGAGGTCCTCGCTGTAGTTGCGGCCCGCCTTGACCATGTCGACCACGTTGTGAGCCGTGGTTCGACCGTCGAGATACGTTGGCAATCCTGGTGTTCCGAGGCCGGCATAGTCACTGGCGACGATGGCGTAGCCCTGCGCGAGCCAGTTCGCCAGGTACGGCAGATCTCGCTCTGCGTAGGTCGGACCGATCAGAGACGGCGCACACGCGTCGCCGAGCCCGGAAGTGCCGTGGGCCCACGAGATCACCGGCCAGCCACCCTCCGGCGCAGTTCCGGGCGGTAGGAAGACGGTGCCGGTGCTCAGAGCCTTCTCACCGAAGGTATCGGTGGTGACGTAAGTGAGCACCTCGGCCGAGGCCGCGCCGGGAATCCAGAGGTTTCGGTCCAGATCGCGAGTCGAGACGACGTCACCGATCTTCTGAGTGATAGACGGTGCAGCGGAAGCAGGTACGGCCAGCAGCGCCGTCGCCATGCTCGACGCGAGCGCCGCGGCAACTGCGAGGACACCGATCCGACGCCGAGAGTTCACTGGTTCTCCATTTCGTTCGAGTGTGTGAAGCCACCGCGTTCGTCGATGCGCGCCACTTTGTAATACACGACCGCTCCGATCCACACGACGAAGAACGTGCCGACGACGAGTTGGCCGGCCAGATTGAGATCGATGACGGACAACGCGTCCCACAGTCCGCCGGTCAGCCCGTACTGCTCGGCGAGCAGGGTCAAGAGCTGCACCGTGCCGATCACCAGAGCAACGAAGACGGACAGTCCCGTCATCGTCATGTTGTAGTAGATCTTGCGCACCGGCGTCACGAACGCCCAGCCGTACGCCTTGGACATGAAGATGCCGTCGATGGTGTCCATGGTGGTCATGCCCGCGGCGAACAGAACCGGCAGGGCGATGATCGCCATCGGCGGAAGTCCGCCTGCCATGGCCGTCGTGCCTGCGATCGCGAGCAGACCGACCTGGGTGGCGGTATCGAATCCGAGCCCGAACAGCAGACCCAGCGGGTACATCTGCCACGAGTGGTCGATCAGCTTGTCGTAGCGACCTCGGAACAGTCGATTCATCAGCCCACGCTTGGCCAGCAACTCGTCGAGTCCGGCTTCGGTGAACTCACCTCGTTTCGCGCGTCGCCAGACTCCGACGATTCCCGCGAGCACTGCGATGTTCAACGCCGCGATGAGATAGAGGAACGTTCCGGAGACCAGTGTGCCGATGATGCCGCCGACTCCGGCGAACGCGTCCTGGAACGCCGTCGCCCGCGACGCGACGAACGCGATGGCGGCGACGAAGACGAACACGACGGTCGAATGACCGAGTGAGAAGAAGAGCCCGACGGCCAACGGCCGCTTGCCCTTCTGCAGCAGAAAGCGGGTGGTGTCGTCGATGGCGGCGATGTGATCGGCGTCGAAGGCGTGCCTGAGCCCGAGGGTGTACGCCAACACGCCGGCTCCGGCGTAGACCAGCGTGCCGTCCGCTCCGGTGAGGTTGTGGATACTCGGAATGGAGTTGTAATGGGTGAACAACCCCCACCCGATCACGTGCAGGGCGGCCACGACTCCGGCCATGGCCAGCAGGCGGGGGATCTCGTCGGGAGTGAATCGACTCTGCCGCCGGCCGACCTCGGCGCGCGATAGCTCACTCGTCATGAAGAACATTGTGACCGACGACAACGAATTACTCTTCCCGCGCAGCCTCGGCCAGGACGCGGGTCGAGTCGCGTTCCACGGACCAGTAGGCCAAGAGGGCGAACACTCCCCCGATCGCCAGCAGCGGAAGAAGCGGAATCAGGCCGACGGTGAGTGAATCCGCCGCGTCGGACACCACACCGACCATGAGTGGCCCGACGGCACCGCCCGCAGTCGCGGCGATCTGCAGCATGCCGAATCCGAGACCCCGATCGCGTGCCGGAACCACGTCGGCCACACAGGCGGTGAGCGTGGGAAGGGCGAAGGCCGAGAAAAAGGCGAACACGGTGAGCAGAACGACGAACATCACCGTGGAGTTCATGCCGAGCGCGATCGACATGAACACACTTCCCACCAGAATTCCGCTACCGCCCAGCAGTACTCGCCACTGCGCGAGGCTGGTGCCGACGACGGCTCGACGGGTTGCCATCGCCGCGACGAGCGTGCCGAACACGATTCCCAGCAGTGTCATTCCTCCGCCTGCCGTCGCGGCGGCCGATTCGGACAGGCCGTACCGGCGTTGCAGCAGGCTCGGCAGCCAGAAGGTCAGACCACCGATCGACAGACTCATGACCGTCAGGGCCGCGCCGGTGAACCACAGCGTTCGGATGGGCAGCAGTCGGCGTAGCTGGGTGGCAAGCGGTCCGGACGGCGTAGGAATCTGCGCACTCGGGTCTGCGCGGGCCGCCAACCGGTCTGCGTATCCGCGTTCGGGTTCTCTCAGACGTGAGACGAGCACTGCGACAAGCAGTCCCGGGATCGTCATGACCATGAACGCCCCGCGCCAACCCAGCCAGTCCGCCAGCACACCACCCAGGACTATGCCCGCCCCGCCCAGGTACGCCGAGGTTCGCCACCAACCGAACGCGGTGGATCGTGTTGCAGGCGGGTAGAAGTCGGCAAGAAGGCTCGCACTCGCCGGGTTGTCCACGGCCTCCGCGGCGGCAAGACCGACCCGCACGAGGTAGAAGATCAGGAAAGTGGGTGCCAGTGCCGAACCGAGAGTTGCCAGAGACCACAGAACGACGACCCAGGTCACGATCCTGCCGCGATCGTGACGGTCGGCAAGGTATGCAGCCGGTATCGCGAGGACACCCGCGGCGATCGCGGACGCACTGGGCAGCGATCCCGCCACCGCGTCGCCGAAACCCCATTCGTCCTGCAGCTGAGGAAGAACCGCGGCCACGAGGCTGAATTCGATACGGTCCACGAAGGCCACGAGCACCAACACGATCGCCGGTCCCCAGCCGAACGGAAGGAGTGCAGAACCGGGCCCGGTTCGCAACGTCCCGATGGTTCGCCAACGATTGCCGCGATCGACCGTCGTACCTCGATCGATACCGGTCGCCATGTGTCGTCCCCCGATTCAGCGTTGTGCGGCAAATGACGAGTGACCCCAGTGTGCACCTTTCCGGAAATTCTCAACATCGGTTGATGTCTCTGTAAATTCCCACGAACATGCTGACAGGTCACAACGCGGAAGCGGACATTCATGGCTCTCGCCACGGCACGATGAGACGGCCGGAAACGAAAAGAATTGGGACGGTGTTCATGTCACGGGTGAGAATCGCGATGTGCTTGCTCGCGGGGTTGGGTTCCTTCGCGATCGTCGTCGCTCTACTTCTGCCCACCCTCGTGTACGACCGCCTGGCGGTGACTCCACTCGACATCGACGCCACCACGGTGGCCACCACCACGGACGGTGCGGGCGGTGAGGTCCTCGACTCGACGACGATCACCGGACCCGGCCCTCTCTCCATCGCGACGGATGTACCCCTCGTTCTCCAGCGGTACATCACCGTCGAGGATCCCTCCGACGCAGACCGCGTCACCTTCCAGGTGGGAGCCACCGTGAGGCGCGCCGACCGCGACGGTGACGCGGGCCTGCTCACCGCCTCGGTGGATCGCGTGACGAGCGACCGGCGCACCGGACTACCCGTCGAGCCCGCCGGATCCTTGCAGACCACAGTCGACTCGCCGGCCATTCCTCTGCCGCGCAACGGCTTACAGCATCGCTTTCCCTTCGATACCCAGCCGATCACGTACACGGTCTACGACGCGACTGCGTGGACGAGCTTCGAGGCGAACTTCGTCGAGGAGCTCACCATGGAGGGGCTGCCGATCTATCACTTCCGATCGATCGTGACCGAGGCCGACCTCTCGACCACCACGCAGTCGCCGATCAACTCGGTGACCCTCCCGGCTTCGAAGTGGGGATTGGGCGACGGGGACGAGCCGATCACGATGAAGCGCTGGTACTCGAACGTGCGCGACATCTACGTCGAGCCCACGAGCGGGAGCCTGGTGTGGGGACAGGAAACGCCGTACCAGTACTTCGCGAGAGATCCGAAGGTCCCCGAGGTGACGATCTTCAAGGCGTCTCTCGCCCTGGACGAGACGGGTCGGCTCGAGCAGGTGGCCTCGGCTCGCGACGCGGCCAACAAGTTGGAGTGGGTGACCTCCCGCGGACCGCTCCTGGGATACGCGGTCGGTGGAGTGTGCCTCGTCGGTGCCGTTGCCGCCGGAGTGATCGGATCCCGTCGCGCTCGTCCGCCCGAGCCCACCCGCCGACATGCGGAGAAAGCCGAGCGCGCGTCGGTGTAGGTGGACGCTCAGGTCGATGCTGTGCGGCTCGGCGCAGCAACCCCCAACGCCCCCAGCGCCATTGCCCGCAGCACCGGACGAGCGTTCTTCGACGGAGTACGCCCCGCACTGTAGGGCGTCGAGTTGATCAGACCGAAGACCGCGTGCGCCGTGGTTCGCGCGTCGGACTCGTTCAATTCCGGGTCGACGGCACACAGCACCTCGACCCACAGTTCCACGTACTCGCGCTGCATTCGGCGCACCTTGCGGCGCGCACCCTCCGGAAGACTCTGCAGGTCGCGATCCTGGATTCTGATGAATGCCGGTGTGTCGAAGGCGAAGTCGAGGTGGAACTCGACCAATGCGGACACGGTGTCCGCGGCGACCTCACCACGATCGACCACCGCACGGCCACCGTCGAGCAGATACTCCGAGATCCCGACCATCAACTCGACGAGCACGGCCTCCTTGTTGGGGAAGTGCCGGTAGACGGCCGGTCCGCTGACACCGACGGCCGCGCCCAGATCCTCGAGTCGCACCGAGGTGAACCCGCGTTCGGCGAACAGTGATGCTGCAGCGCCCAGCAACTGCTGCCGACGCTCGGCCTTGCGTTGCTCACGCACGGTCGTCGGTTTCGCTTCCGACTCCTGCACCGTCACCTCCTCGACTCTGGACACTCAGTTAATCGTAGTTTACTATCGTGTCAGTTATCAACGATTAACTGAACTTTCGTGACATTGACGTCCAACCCCTTAAGGCGTGCACCTCATGGCGATCGACACAGCTGCCAACCGGGCAGATCACGAGCTTCTCACCAGTGAGCTCGCAGAAAAGCTGGCCACTGCTGCCCGCGGCGGGAGCGAGAAGTCTCGGGAACGGCACATCGCCCGCGGCAAGCTCCTCCCCCGCGACCGCGTCGACGAGCTTCTCGACCCCGGCAGCCCGTTCCTCGAGATCTCACCGTTGGCCGCCAACGGCCTCTACGACGACGAGTGCCCCGGTGCCGGCGTGATCGCCGGCATCGGCCGCGTCTCCGGTCGCGAATGCGTGATCATCGCCAACGACGCCACCGTCAAGGGCGGCACCTACTACCCGATGACGGTGAAGAAGCATCTACGCGCGCAGGAGATCGCACTGCAGAACACTCTGCCGTGCATCTACCTCGTCGACTCCGGCGGCGCATTCCTTCCGCGCCAGGACGAGGTCTTTCCCGACCGCGACCACTTCGGCCGCATCTTCTTCAACCAGGCGACAATGAGCGCCAAGGGAATTGCGCAGATCGCCGCCGTCATGGGCTCCTGCACCGCGGGCGGCGCCTACGTGCCGGCGATGAGCGACGAAGCGATCATCGTCAAGAATCAGGGCACGATCTTTCTCGGCGGCCCGCCTCTGGTGAAGGCCGCGACCGGCGAGGTCGTCACCGCAGAGGAACTCGGCGGCGGTGATCTGCACTCGAAGATCTCCGGCGTCACCGACCATCTGGCCGAGGACGATCGAGACGCGCTGCACCGCGTCCGCCGCATCGTCTCCACCCTCGGACCCCGCACTCCGCGGCCGTGGGACCTTCTTCCCACACGCGCACCCGTAGCCGACCAGACCGATCTCTACGACGTCGTCCCCACCGACCCACGCACTCCCTACGACGTGCGTGAGGTGATCGGCCGCGTCGTCGACGCGGGTGAATTCGACGAGTTCAAAGCCGAATACGGCAAGACGCTCGTCACCGGATTCGCCCACATCCACGGCCATCCCGTCGGAATCGTCGCCAACAACGGCGTGCTGTTCGCCGAATCCGCCATGAAGGGCGCGCATTTCATCGAACTGTGCGACAAGCGCAGCATTCCGCTGGTCTTCCTGCAGAACATCTCCGGCTTCATGGTCGGCCGCGACTACGAGGCAGGCGGCATCGCCAAGCACGGCGCGAAGATGGTCACCGCGGTCGCCTGTGCTCGGGTCCCCAAGATCACCGTCGTCATCGGCGGCTCGTACGGTGCGGGCAACTACTCGATGTGCGGCCGCGCATACTCTCCGCGCTTCCTCTTCATGTGGCCCAACGCGCGTATCTCGGTGATGGGCGGCGAGCAAGCGGCGTCCGTGCTCGCCACGGTGCGCAGCGAACAACTCGACGCTGCCGGTCGGCCGTGGAGTGACGAGGACCAGGAATCGTTCAAGGCTCCCATCCGTGACCAGTACGAAAGTCAGGGCAACCCTTACTATTCGACGGCCCGCCTGTGGGACGACGGCATCATCGACCCGGCCGATACCAGGCAGGTTCTCGGACTGGCCCTCTCGGCGTGCGCCAACGCGCCGCTCGAGCCGGTCTCCTACGGCGTTTTCAGGATGTGAGAGATATGACCACGATGATCGACACCGTTCTGATCGCCAACCGCGGCGAGATCGCCGTGCGGGTGGCACGAACACTGCGCCGCATGGGAATTCGTACCGTCGCCGTGTACAGCGATGCCGACGCCGATGCCCGGCACGTTCGTGAGGCCGACACCGCAGTCCGACTCGGACCCGCGAACGCTCGCGAAAGCTACCTCGACATCGCCAAGGTGATCGCGGCCGCGAAAAGTACAGGCGCTCAGGGCATTCACCCCGGATACGGCTTTCTCTCCGAGAACTCCGAGTTCGCAACCGCCTGTGCCGAAGCCGGAATCGCATTCCTCGGGCCCCCGGCGAAAGCCATCGAAGTGATGGGCGACAAGATCGCCGCGAAGGCTGCCGTCAGCGCATTCGGCGTACCCGTCGTTCCGGGAATCTCCCGCCCCGGCCTCACCGACGCCGACCTCGTCGCCGGCGCGCCGGACGTCGGATTCCCGGTGCTCGTCAAACCCTCCGCCGGTGGCGGCGGCAAGGGCATGCGTCTGGTCGAGCGTGCCGAGGATCTGCCCGCAGCGTTGACGAGCGCTCGCCGGGAGGCGGCCTCGTCATTCGGAGACGACACCCTCTTCCTCGAGCGATTCGTGTTACGGCCCCGGCACATCGAAGTACAGATCCTCGCCGACGGACACGGCAATGTCATCCACCTCGGCGAACGCGAATGCAGTCTGCAGCGCAGGCACCAGAAGGTCATCGAGGAGGCGCCGTCTCCCCTGCTCGACGACGCCACCCGCACGCGCATCGGCGAGGCCGCCTGCAACACCGCCCGCAGTGTCGACTACTCCGGTGCCGGCACAGTCGAATTCATCGTCTCGGCCGAGCGCCCCGACGAGTTCTTCTTCATGGAGATGAACACCCGCCTGCAGGTCGAGCACCCGGTCACCGAGATGGTCACCGGTCTCGACCTCGTCGAGTGGCAGGTTCGGGTGGCATCGGGCGAACCCCTCACTCTCGCGCAGGACGACATCAGGCTCACCGGACATGCCATCGAGGCCCGCGTCTACGCCGAGGACCCCGGCCGCGGATTCCTCCCCACCGGCGGTGCCGTCGTCGGATTGCGTGAGCCCTCTGCGCCGGGGATTCGCGTCGACTCCGGCCTTGCCGTCGGAACGGAGGTGGGCAGCAACTACGACCCCATGCTCTCCAAGGTCATCGCGCACGGCCCCGATCGCGCGACCGCATTGCGCAGCCTCGATCGTGCACTGGCCGACACCGCAGTACTCGGGGTGGTCACCAACATCGAGTTCGCACGGTTCCTGCTCGCCGACAACGATGTTCGTGCCGGCAATCTCGACACCGGCCTGCTCGACCGCCGCGTAGAGGATTTCGTGGCCGCCGAGGCCACCGACGAGGCGCTGATCGCCGCCACCGCAGTGCAGTGGCTCGACGCGTGGCAGACCGCGGATCAGGACATCTGGGCAGCACCGTCGGGCTGGCGAGTCGGCGCGCACGCGTCGTTCCATCGTCGCCTCGCGTCCGGAGGTCGGACGGCGCACGTAGCGATCACCGGCACAACAGCCGCGGCAACGGTCGTCGTCGACGACGGATCACCGCGCACCCTGCGGGTAACGGCCACCGAGAATTCGGTGGATCTGGTGATCGACGGCCTACGCGAGTCGATGACCTTCGCCCGAAGCGCCTCGGCAACATGGATTTCCAGCTCACGAGGCACCTGGCGAATCGACCGGATCGCCGAGGCGAGCGTCCGCGAGGACGACGCGCACTCCGGTGACGCCGAGATCCTCTCGCCCATGCCGGGCTCGATCATCGCGATCGGAACAACCACCGGCAGCGCCGTCAGCGCGGGTACGGCCATCGTCGTCGTCGAGGCGATGAAGATGGAACACACCCTCACCACCCCGATCGACGGCACCGTCGAACTGACTGTTGCAGTGGGAGATCAGGTCCGCGTCGACCAACTCCTCGCCCGAATCGTCCCCAACCACACCGAAGAGGACAAGCCATGACCGATCACCTGTCGTCCGCGAATCTGCCCGACGAGTACCAGCAGCTGGTCAAATCTGTTGCCGACTTCACCCGCACCGTCGTGGCACCGGTATCGGCGAAACACGATGCCGAGCATTCCTTTCCGTACGAGGTAGTTGCCGGCATGGCGGAGATGGGCCTGTTCGGCCTGCCGTTTCCCGAGGAGTTCGGCGGCATGGGCGGAGACTACTTCGCGCTGTGCCTGGCGCTGGAGGAGCTCGGCAAGGTCGACCAGAGCGTGGCGATGACGCTCGAAGCCGGTGTCTCGCTCGGTGCCATGCCCGTCTACCGATTCGGCAACGACGAGCAGAAGCAGCAGTGGCTGCCCAAGCTCACCGCAGGCAAGGCCCTGGCCGCGTTCGGTCTCACCGAGCCCGGCGCCGGCAGCGACGCGGGTGGCACCAAGACCACCGCCAAGCGCGACGGTGGTGACTGGATCATCAACGGTAGCAAGCAGTTCATCACCAACTCCGGCACCGACATCACCGAGCTCGTCACCGTCACCGCCGTGACGGGCGTCGACGAAGCGACGGGGCGCAAGCAGATCTCGTCGATCCTCGTCCCCACCGATACCCCGGGATTCGTCGCAGAGGCCGCCTACAACAAGGTCGGCTGGAACGCGTCGGACACACACCCGCTCAGCTTCACCGATGTGCGCGTGCCGCAGGAGAATCTGCTCGGCGAGGAAGGTCGCGGGTACGCGAACTTCCTGCACATCCTCGACGAGGGCCGGATCGCGATCGCCGCCGTCTCGGTCGGTGCCGCACAGGGTTGCGTGGACGAGAGCGTCAAGTACGCCAAGGAGCGTGAGGCCTTCGGTCAACCTATCGGCCGCAATCAGGCGATCTCGTTCAAGATCGCCCGCATGGAGGCCCGCGCTCACACCGCGCGAACCGCGTACTACGACGCGGCGGCATTGATGTTGGCGGGCAAGCCCTTCAAGAAGGCCGCGTCCATCGCCAAGCTCGTCGCCTCCGAGGCTGCGATGGACAACGCGCGCGATGCGACACAGATCCACGGCGGGTACGGCTTCATGAACGAGTACGTCGTCGCTCGCCACTACCGCGACAGCAAGATCCTCGAGATCGGTGAGGGTACAACCGAGGTTCAGCTGATGCTCATCGCGCGGAGCCTGGGGCTGTGAGCGACAAGCGAATTCGTCAACGTGGCCTGTGGTTCGAGGAGATGGAACTCGGCACCGTCTACGAGCACCGACCCGGCCGCACCATCACCGAGGCCGACAACACGCTGTTCACCACGCAGACGATGAACACCCAGGCCCTGCACCTCGACGCGGCCTACAGCGAGACAACGGCGTTCGGCCAGAGATTGGTGAATTCGATGTTCACCGTGTCCACCCTCGTCGGACTGTCGGTGACGCAGTTGACCCAGGGCACCATCGTGGCGAACCTGGGTTTCTCGGAGGTGTCGTTCCCCAAGCCGCTGTTCCACGGAGACACCCTCTACGCCGAGACCGTGATCTCGGACAAGCGCGAATCGAAATCCCGCCCAGGCGAGGGCATCGTGACGTTCACGCACACCGGTCGAAATCAGCACGGGGACGTCGTCGCGATTGCCGTCCGCAAGACGCTCGTCCGAATGCAACCACCGGAGGAGGCGTCGTGACCTGGGTTCCGCCGGGGCCCGCGTGGTTGTTCTGCCCGGCAGACCGCCCCGAGCGCTACGAGAAGGCAGCGGCACGAGCGGATGTCGTCATCCTCGACCTGGAGGATGCGGTCGGGGCGGCGGACAAGGCGGGTGCTCGTGAGTCCGTCCTGTCGACCCCACTGGATCCGGCGCGCACCATCGTCCGCGTCAACGCGCACGGTACCGACGATCAGGCTGCGGACCTCGCGGCGTTGCAGCAGGCCGAGTACACGACCGTGATGCTCCCCAAATGCGAATCGGCCGAACAGATTGCGGCACTGGCTCCGTTGAATGTCGTCGCGCTGATCGAGTCCCCGCTCGGCGCGATGACGGTGTTCGACTCCCTCGCCGCCGACAATGCGATCGGTGCCATGTGGGGTGCCGAGGATCTGGTGGCCGCCATGGGTGGCAACTCGAGCAGGCATTCCAATGGACAGTATCGTGCTGTGGCGCAGCATGTTCGGTCGCAGACGCTGCTTGCAGCCAAGGCACGCGGGGTGTTCGCGTTGGACTCGGTGTTCCTCGACATCCCCGATCTCGACGGTGTCCGCGCGGAGTCCGAGGATGCCGTGGCTATCGGCTTCGACGGAAAAGTGGCCATTCATCCGAGCCACATCCCCGTCGTTCGCCAGGCCTATGCGCCCACCGCCGAGGAACTCGACTGGGCCACCGACGTGCTCGACGCCGTAGCCCAGAACCGCGGCGTCTTCACCTTCCGTGGCCAGATGGTCGATGCCCCGGTACTCGCGCATGCTCGACGCATCGTCGCACGGAGGCCGTCGTAGGCCTGTCGTTGCAGACGCCGTTAATTGCCGGCGCGGTACGGTGGGTGGTCACGAGTATCGGTACCGAAAGGCACGACACATGAGCGCACACGACCCCGCGCTGACGGCGCTGGCGCAGAACTGGCTGGCGCTGGCGGTGCTGCACGGCCGGATCGAGGGTCGGATCGAACGCGCACTACAGGCCGAGCACAACCTCAGTGCTCGTGAGTACTGGCTGCTCGACGTCCTGGGCAGACAGCACGATGGGGAGGGCGGGCATCTGCAGATGAAGCAGGTGGCCGACGCCGTCGTACTGAGCCAGAGTGCGACGACACGCCTGGTCACCCGGCTCGAAGACCGCGGACTACTCACTCGGTACCTGTGCCCCACCGATCGCCGAGGCATCTACACCGACGTCAGCGAAGAAGGCCTGGCCCTGCTCGAGGCCGCACGCCCGACCAACGATGCGGCGCTGCGCGAGGCACTCGACGAGGCGTCGACCGAGCCGGATCTGATCCCACTGGTCGACGCCGTCCGCCGCGCCGACGGCTGATTCACTGCACCTGTTCCACGGCTGCCCTGGTCGCATCGGCCACCAAGGCGTTCATCGCCGGTGAATCTTCGGTGTCCGACGTCGTAGCGCTGAGGACGACTACGAGAATTCGCTGTCCGCCCGGTCCGAGCAACAGCCCTGCATCGTTCGAGACGCCGTAACTGCCCGTACCGGTCTTGTCGGCCGAAGTCCACCCATCGGGGATGCCGGCACCGAACCGGGCGTCGGAGGTCTGGGTATCGGCCATCCAGGCCAACAGCTGTTCGCGTGAGTCCGTGGTCAGCACATCGCCGTCGAGCAAGGTTCGGTAGCCGGCGGCCATCGAGTTCGGTGTCGTGGTGTCGCGTGGATCTCCGGGGATAGCGGTGTTGAGTTCGGGCTCGGTGCGGTCGAGCCGGAACTCGGTGTCCCCCAGCGACCTCGCGAACTCGGTGAGAGCCGCCGTGCCACCGGCCTCGCGAATCAACAGATTGCCGGAGGTGTTATCGCTCTCGGTCAATGCGGCCGAAGCCAAGTCTGCGATCGTGACTACCGACCCGGGTTCCCAATCGACCGCCGACTCGGGCACCTTGTCTTCCGCGGTGATCGTTCTGGTGTCGGTCAGCTGCAGAGTGCCTGCGTCGACGGCGGCGAGAACGGCACCGACGGCATACACCTTGAACGTCGAACAGAACGCGAAACGTTCGTCGCCGCGATGATTTTCGGTGGAATCGGAGGCGAGATCGACAGCACTGACGCCGAGTCGAGCATTATCCCTGGCCTCGAAATCGAGATAGACCTGTTCGGTACTGGACTGTTCATCGACGGACTGTTCGGTGGTGGTTGCAGCGGTCTGCGGTGGTTCTGCTGTGGTCGTCGCCGAACACGCGACGCCTGTGGAGAGCGTCAAAGTCACCGCTGCGATAGCGGTGATCAGTCGGGTGGAGGTCGAGGTACGCATGGGAGTCACCCGATCACATCCGGTTGCTCTCGAGCCATGCACCCAGGGTATTTCTTACCCCGCCCGCACCCGAGCGTTCACAATCGAACACATTGCGCGACTTCCCGCGTCGTCCGCACGATCCTGAACACTCAGGCCCACGGAAGTGACGGCTCAAGTGACCTCGACCGGCCTCGAAACAGATATTCGAGCCCTCACTCCGTTCGATCGTCGGGAGACTCGACGCGGGTATCGGAATTCCGTGCCAGGCTCGACGAGCGCACTTTCTCGGACTCGGTAGCGGTCGACTCGCCGTTGTGTTCGCGGAATTCCTCCCGGGTGAGCGGTTGCACCTTCACTCGCTCGGCGCGCAGTCCCATCACCAGAGCAATGATCATCAGCGACACCAGAATGAAGATCGGTAGCCCGATCACGGTGATGACCTGTTGCAGCGCCTGCAGTCCTGCCTCACCGCCGAGCACGATCAGGGTGGCAGCCACCGCGCCTTCGGTCACGCCCCAGAACACTCGCTGCCGCACGGGGCCCGCTTCACCGTCACCTGAGCACAGCATGTCGATCACCAGCGATGCCGAGTCGGACGAGGTTGCGAAGAACAGCGCCACGACGACCACGGCGATCCCTTGAACCAGGGTCGCGGCCGGGAAGTTCTCGAAGAACGTGAACATCGCCAATGGCACGCTCTCGGACACTGCTTCCGAGATCGAACCGCCGCTGCCACCGATTCCATCGATTCTCATTGCAGACCAGCCGAATACGACGAACCACACCAGTGTGAACAGCGACGGTGCGACCAGAACTCCGGCGACGAACTGGCGGATCGTGCGGCCCCGCGAGATCCGTGCGAGGAAGACGCCCATGAACGGGGCCCAGGTGACGGTCCACGCCCAGTAGAAGACGGTCCAACCACCCTGCCATCCCCACCCGCCGCCTGAGGTGAACTCGGCCATGGCGTCGTTCCAGAAGGACAGCGGAACGATGTCCTGTGCGTAATTGCCGAAGCTCTCGAACACCTGGCGCAGCAGAAAGACGGTGTCCGACGCGATCAGGACGAAGATCATCAAACCGACCGCGACGAGGATGTTCAGGTTGGAGAGGCGACGCACGCCCTTGTCCAACCCGACGGCAATCGAAATCGTCGCAACCACAGTGAGTACGCCGATGATCAGCACCTTCGCCCACACGGCATCGGGAAGCCCGACAAGCTCACTCAGTCCGGCGTTGATCTGAGAAGTACCGAGCCCCAACGACACTGCCAGTCCGAAGATCGTGCCCAATACTGCGAATACATCGATCGTCTTGCCTATCGGACCCGAAATGCGTTCCTTCAGAATCGGATAGAACACCGACGACACGCGCATCGGCAGCTTGTACCGGTAGATGAAGAAGCCGAATGCCAACCCTGGCAACGTGAAGATCGCCCAGGTGTGCAAGCTGAGGTGATAGAGCGAGATACTCATCGCATCCTGGGATGCTTCGACACTGTAAGGCTCCACGTCGTCGAACGGCGGCGCGGAGAAGTGCGAAATCGGTTCTGCCACACCCCAGAACATCAACACAGTGCCGATTCCGCCGGCGAAGAGCATTGCGAACCACGACAGGTTCGAATACTCGGGTCTGTCGTCGTCCTCACCGAGCCGCAGATGACCGTACTTGCTGACGGCAACCCAGATCAGGAACACCAGCCACACCGTGACGCCGATGATGAAGAACCAGCCGAGATTGGTGACGATCCACTCCCTCCCGACACCGAACGCGTTTCCCACCCAGTCCTGGAAGACGAGGAACAGAACCAGCAATGTGATCGTGAGGCCGGCCGACACGAAGAAGATGTGATTGTCGGTTCTGAGGCCCAGTTTGCGAGCAAGTGTGTCCACGGTTGCCGTCACCATCCTCGACGGCACGGTTCGTCGGATTCGGTTCCTGCGCGGTCGTTGGGGCGTGCCGTCGCCGACCTTTAACAATTCTTTACTCGAGCCGGCCTGTCCACCGCTGCAGCCGAGTTGTTACCTGCCCGAGACGGGCAACGCGCCGAGCTCGAACCAGGACCCGGCCCTCAGATGTCGAGCGCAAGTGCTCGGTGATCGGACACCTCCGGCGCGGCGACGACCTCGAAGCCGCGTACCGCGAACAGCGAGGACACCAGCAGATAGCTGGCACTGCGCACTTGTTTCGTGTACCTCGACGTTCGGGTATCTGCTTCTCCCACCATGTCGGTCATCCCATGCTCGGCCAGCAGCGTGAACGTCTCGCTCGACGGCAACAGATTCAGGTCTCCGCACAGGACGATTTCGTCACTCACCGGCCGAATGTGCTCGACGATCTCCGCTAACTTCTGGGCCTGCTCGAACCTAGCGGGACTGTCGCCCTTGCCGATCGGATCTCGCAGCCCGTGCACTTGGATGACAGAGATGAACCTTTCGGCAACGCGATCTCGAACGCTGACCGTCAGGGCAGCTCGCGGTCGGTCCTCCACGTTCCACTCCGCGTGATCGACGAACCGGGAGTGAACGAACCTGGCGTCGATTCCCACGACGGGGACGTCGTCACGCACCCAGGTGGCGATGCCGAAGTCCTGCCTCAGCTCGGTGCCGTCACCGTCGGTGACAGGCCCTGCGTCGTTCGCGACGAAATGCGGCGTATATCCGGGAAGCACCGCCGACACGTCGTCGAACAGGTTCAATCGCTGCGGCAGAGTGCGCTCACCGTCCGCGAACGTCGCCCAGCCCGATCGATGCGGAGTGCGAGTGACCTCCTGAAGACAAATGACGTCGGCATCAACGGTTTTCAGCCAGGCGACGAGCTCGTCGTACATGGCACCACCCCACGCATTGATCGACACGATCTTCACGGCGTCATGATGGCAGACGAGCTCGACCTGGAACAGTCGATTTCGATGCACCAGTGACGATCCACGAAACGTCGGAGCAGCACCCGACCCGGGACCTTGCACACAGCGTCGCGATGCACGAATTCCCCTTCACCGACGCCGCCGATGCACTCTATGGTTATCCATCACCCGACCAAGGACCGACAGGAGATCGAGCACCCGTGAGTGTGCAGTGGGCCGTCTTCTTGTCGTTGGTGTTGGCCAGCTACATCTCCCCCGGGCCCGACACTGTGATGATCCTGCGTTCGAGCGTGAAAGGACGGATCGTCGCGATGGCAGCAGCCGCCGGCGCATTGTGCAGCTTGGCCGTGCATATGCTCGTCAGCGCGGTTGGCCTGTCGGCATTGATCGTCGCGCTTCCCGGCATCCTCACCGTCCTTGCAACCCTTGGGGCCGTGTATCTCGCCTACCTCGGTATTCGGGCGCTTATGGCGAGCGTCAGCACGAGGCGTTCAGTCGGGAGTTCCCTCACCGTCGGCCCCGAGTCGGTATCCGGTAGCCATGCCCGTCGACGTGCCTTCCGAAGTACCTTCGTCACCAACTTGACCAACCCGAAGGTGATCCTGTTCTTCGTCGCCGTGTTGCCGCAGTTCGTCGACGGATCGTCCTCGTGGCCTGTCGCTATGCAACTCGGAGTCCTGGGTGCCGCCGACGTCCTGGTCGGGGTTCTTTATCTGCCGATACTGGTCCTCTTCGGCGTCAGGGCTTTTCGCAACCTCGGCCCGCGAGGACTGGCCAACCTCGAACTCGGAGTAGGTGTTCTGCTGCTGATCTTCGCCGGCGCCCTTGTCGTCGACGGCGTTCTGGGTTGAGCCCGACCGGCTGACTACGCGAACGACTTGTGAGAACGTGGGGTGGTGGAACCCATGCGCCCAGTCGACTATGTGGAGCGGGGACTTTCTTCGGCCGCTCGGCGCGAGCAGCGCTTTTGGCGAGTATTTTACGTATGCCTGTTTATCTGTCAGTTCGTCGCGCTTGTCGTGTACGACATCGGGTTCTGGTGGGTAGTCCTGGCCAGTGTCACCGCATGGGGCTCTACACACTGTTCTGGGCTGTGTTCATACGTGACCGCTCTCAGGACTGGCACCCATCGCTGCGTCGGACGGTGAACGCGGCAACCAGCGCGCCGACTACGAAAACGAACGCCGTCAGCATCATGTTCGACCACAGACTGAAGCGAGAGTCGAACGTGAACTGTTGCGGTACAAGGTTCTCCACGTTGTAGAGGTTCGACACCAGGCTCGCCGCGACGGCCACGACGCCCACCCCGATCACTACGCGCGATCGCAGGGCAACACCCCAGATCAACACCGCTACCGACATCGTCAACAGCGGTAGCAGTCCACGAATGGTCAAGTTGCTCAGGAAGAACAGCAGTCCGCTCCGCACGGCAACGACCGTGGCAACACACAATCCAACACTGACCGCGAGCCACAGACGAACGTGCAATTCGGCACCTGATCTACGTTCACGCCACGTGCAAAAGAGAGCAACTGCCCCGATGCACACCGGCAGTGCGATCAGCCAGTAGAGACCCGCTGCCGGTGATGCGAGATACCCAGATCCGCCGAACCACATCGGACTCGATACCGACTCCCCGGACCCGAGCGGCTGCCGAACGTAGAACGGCAGCGCGCCGATGAACAAAGCCGAGATGAGCAACAGAGGGACGGACAACCACCCGGTAACGGCATGCGGTCGAGAATCGGCACCGACGCCGTCCAGCCGAGCCCGTTCGTTCGAGATTCTGCCCGGTCGATCGCTCACGTGAACTCCCTCGACGACGTCACCAAACCTTCCGCCTGGTTTGTTTTGGTTGTCCAGATCAGAGCTGACCACCGCACCACTCGAGGCAGCGAAAAAGCCCCGAACCGCATTGTTGCAGTTCGGGGCTCCTTCTTCTGTGCGCCCGAAGGGATTCGAACCCCTAACCTCTTGATCCGTAGTCAAGTGCTCTATCCGTTGAGCTACGGGCGCATGTTCAGTTATCTAACTGGTCCAGCTGAACAGTAACGATCTACCGTTCGTGGCGGAGGCGAGAGGATTTGAACCTCCGGTCCCGGTGAAAGGACAAGTCATTAGCAGTGACTCCCATTCGGCCGCTCTGGCACGCCTCCTAGGCTGCCGGCCCTCTCGGACCGCCGAGGAAAGAGATTACCCACAGCGGAGGCCAGAAGGCAAAACGGCTGGTCGACGCCTGTGGTTCGCGCGTCGTTCGCGTCAAAGATGCTTGTTGCTCTTCAGCGCATGAAGCTGTCGAACCAGTCGAAGATTCTCGTCTGCGCGTCCACGAGCGCGGCCGCTGCTGGGTCGCTGTGGTCGGAGCTGCCGGGTTGTTCGCGGGGATGGTCGGCGCGATGCTTCAGCCCCGAATAGCTGACGACGTTCGTGGCCACTGAAGCGCGCGTAGCGGCGTCGCGAAGGGCTTCGATGTGTTCCGGTGGGGTGTGGGGGTCGTCCTCGCCGTAGAGACCGAGCCAGGGGGCCTGCAGCTTGGGTGCGGCCTCGACCAACGCGACAGCGTCGGAGTTGAGCGGTTCGACGATGCCGGCGGCAGCGACACTGACCGCCGCCCCGACCGGACGGCTTGTGGCCACGATCAACGCTGCTGTCCCTGCGTCGTCGAACCCGATCACTCCGACACAATCGGGATAGACACCGCGCTGGACGAGCCAGTCGGAGGTGGCGTCGAAGTCCGCGAAGAGGTCGTCGCCGAAGACTTCCTTGTCGTCGCCGTGACCTCGATGGAACAGGTTCGGCGCGACGGCGAGCCAGCCTTCCAGCGCGAGTGCGCGCAGCAGGTCGAGTAGAGACTCGGGCACCTCACGTGCCTCGTGCAGCACGACGATTCCACCGCGAGGTGGACCATCGGGTTCGACAGCCGTCAACGGCACTTTCTCGCGAGGGGGTGATTCGTGCGCGGTCGTGTCCACCACGTCGTCCGCACCGACCGTGGGCGCGGAGGCGGACCGAAGAACTGCGACGTCGCTCAATATTCCCGACATACTTATCGAAGATAGGACGATCGGTCCGGTCGTGCACAGCAATATCACGGACGCGCAGAAGTCAACCCCGAACCTGGGCGCATAATGGCAGCCGTGACCGCGCGCATCCGCCCCGACCTCGACGCCATCCCCGCCTACGTTCCCGGACGCACCTTTCCGGGTGCAATCAAACTGGCGAGCAACGAAACGACGCAGGGGCCGTTGCCGAGCGTGCGCGACGCGATCGCGGAGGCCGTCGGTGGCGTCAACCGCTACCCCGACAACCGAGCGACCGCGCTCGTCGAGTCACTGGCGAAGAAGCTCGGAGTCGCCGCGGAGAACGTGGCCGTCGGCAGTGGTTCGGTGTCGCTGTGCCAGGAGGTCGTACAGATCACCTGCGGTCCCGGAGACGAAGTGCTGTTCGCCTGGCGCTCGTTCGAGGCGTACCCCATCGTCACCAGCGTCGCCGGCGCGACACCTGTGCTGGTTCCGTTGACCGCCGACCACGTGCACGACCTCGACGCGATGCTTGGCGCCATCACCGACCGCACCCGGCTGATCTTCATCTGCAACCCGAACAACCCGACCGGAACCGTCGTTCAGCGCGACAAGCTCGAGGCGTTTCTCGATGCGGTGCCGTCGAACATTCTCGTGGTCCTCGACGAGGCCTACTTCGAGTACACCCGCCCCGACGCAGGCAACCACACCGACGGAGTCGAGCTGGCACGCGGACGACGCAATGTGATCGTGCTGCGGACGTTCTCGAAGGCCTACGGACTCGCCGGCTTGCGGGTGGGCTACGCGGTGGCCGATCCCGAGGTGATCACGGCACTGTCGAAGGTGCGGATCGCCTTCGCTGTCAGCACCGTTGCCCAGCAGGCTGCGGTGGCATCGCTGGAGGCGTCAGCAGAGCTGCTGGCCCGCACCGATGCCCTCATCGCGGAACGGGATCGTGTGCGCGACGCGCTCGTTGCGGGCGGCTACGACGTCGGCGCATCGCAGTCCAACTTCGTCTGGCTGCCGCTGGCCGAACGCTCGGGTGAGTTCGCTGCCGCTGCAGCCGAACAGGGCGTCCTGCTGCGCGCCTACGGGAACGACGGAGTGCGGGTCACCATCGGCGACCCGCACGAGAACGACGCGTTTCTGAAGTTCGCTCTACAGGCCTAGCGCGCGCTCGAGCGTCGGCCAGGATTCACGCAGGTCGTCCTGCCAGTACGGCCACTGATGGATGCCGTACGGGCGGTAGACGACTGTCGCGGGGATGTCGAGCGACCTGAGTCGAGTATCGAACACCGTTGTGCAGTAGAGCGCGGCAGCCTCGAGCGGTCCACCCATCAGGGCGCTCTCGACTCCGCTGCCACCGGGGCCTAGCTCGTACGGACCGGGTAGGCCGGTACCGACGGACAGGTAGACATCCTTGCCGCGGAGCGCCTCGGCATTACGCGACGGATCGTGCTCGACCCACTTGGGATCGGTGTTCTCGCCCCACATGTTGGTTGCGTTTCCGCCGTTGGTGGCGACGGTGGCGCGCACCGCGTCCTTGAAGTTGGTCTGCGAATTGTCGTAGCAACCGCTCAGACCGGCGACGCCCGTGTAGAGGCTGGGGTGACGTGTCATCAGGTCCATCGCGGCCTGGGCCCCCATCGAGACACCCGAGATCGCGTTGGTGCCGTTACCGGAGAAGCGCGCATCGATCAGCGGCGGCAACTCCGACGTCAGGAACGTCTCCCACTTGTTCACGCCCAGCACCGGGTCCGGCACGTTCCAGTCCGTGTAGTAGCTACTCGATCCACCGACCGGGAGCACGACGTTGACCTGCTTGTCGGCGAAGAAGTCGACGATGTCGGTCTTCTGCGTCCAGGTGCTTTCCTTGTAATCGGATTCCTTGCCCGCGCTCACACCGTCGAGCATGTACAGCGTCGGACGAGACACCGCCTGCGCGGCGGGAAGAAGAACCTGGACCTGGATGGCGCGGCCCATGGCCGGCGACTCCACCCACACGGCAGCGCGGCGGTCGGTCAACATGTCCACCCGATCGATGCGCGCCGAGGGCAAC
The DNA here is from genome assembly GCF_002259485.1 of Rhodococcus sp. 14-1411-2a. GTDB lineage: Bacteria > Actinomycetota > Actinomycetes > Mycobacteriales > Mycobacteriaceae > Rhodococcoides. The sequence continues at coordinate 79,685 of NZ_NPGA01000014.1, read as the reverse complement.
GGCTGGGACTGAGCTGCGATGCCAGGAGCCGCACCGGCGCCATCGGAACTGCCGGTATCAGGGAGCGGCTGCGCCCCGGCGAGACCCGACCCCAGCAGCGACACTGCCAGAGCAGTTCCCGCTACTGCCAACACTCGACGGTGCATCAGATTGCCCATCCTCCCCCGGCGCACCCTTACCGGGGCGCAACACAAACAACATCCGTCACTCAACGTACCCACCGATATGCGCGCACGCTAAAGCTGTGGGTTCGCTCACAATAGCCGCGGATACACGGGTACAAAAGTCCACGTGATCCTTTGTTACATGTACTCGAGACATAACGGTCTACCTGGTCGGATGTCCTCGCGGACACCGCTACCGCGAGGGCACTCGATGTGACATTCGGTGGACTTTTCGGGGGTCGATGTCACATCGAGTGGACCTTTGGGAGTCTCAGCCGCGGCCGGTTTCGCCCTGCAGCTTGTCGATCATTTCCGACGCCTGCGCCTTGTTGAGACCCTCGGGAACTTCCTCGCCCGCTTCCTGCGCAAGAGTGCTCAGGTAGCTCTTCTGCGGGCCTGTCATCGGCTCGTCGCCGGTGACCCAATCGTCGGGATCCTTCTCGGGGTTCTGGTTGACCTGCTCGTTTTCGCTCATACGTTCGTAGATACGCCGAATCGATGGGTTCCAAACACATTCGCCCGTGTGCGCTCGGGCGTAGGTCACTCGAATGACTTGATTGACAGTTCAATAATCAGCCGAGGATGCTCCACATCACATCCCCTCGATTGGAGTTCCATGAAAACGAAGAACCTGCTGGTCAAGATCGGTATCAGCGGCGCGATCGCTGCGGCCGCCCTGGTCACCGCCCCGGCCGTCGCCTCGGCCGACCCGATCACCGATTTCCTCTGCAGCAGTGGTTCGGCCCAGTTCTGCCCGGTTCTCCTGCCCCCACCCCCGGCCCCACTGGCAGCTCCTGCGCCCGCACCCCGTCAGGGCGGCACATTCCAGTACGAGAACTGCGACGCGGCGCGCGACGCCGGAGCCGACCCGGTCTATCGGGACGAGTACGGCTACGGACCTCATCTCGACCGCGACAACGACGGCATCGGCTGCGAGTAGCGAACTCGCACTTGTGTAGGCAGATGGCACTGATTCGTCTGCACAAGTGCGATCTCGGCGGGCGGATACGCTCATCCGGTGAGACGACGCCAGCAACCGCCCCTGGCGAAGCGGTACGGTCTCGATCCCGCCCGAATACGAATGCCAGAGGACGGCCCCTGGCGCACTGTTCGCGAGTTTCTGACAGCGACCGAGTCACGCATTCCTCCGCACCGGATCGACGCCATGCTCGCCGCCGGTGACATCGTCGACATGGCCGGCCCCATCTCCTTCGACGCACCGTACGTTCCCGGCGAGGCGGTCTGGTTCCACCGCGACCTACCGTCGGAAACCGTTGTGCCGTTCGATATCTCGATCGTGCACCGGGACGACGCGTTGCTCGTGATCGACAAGCCCCACTTACTGTCGACCATCCCCCGCGGCGGACATATTCTGCAGACCGCGCTCGTGCGACTGCGCCTCGAACTCGAACTGCCGCAACTGGTGCCCGCTCACCGGCTCGATCGTGTGACCGCGGGCCTGGTCCTGTTCGTCGTCGATCCGACACTGCGCGGCGCGTATCAAACGCTCTTCCAGGATCGCGAGGTCCACAAGGAGTACGAGGCAATCGCGCGCTACGACCCGTCGCTCACGCTGCCGACCGTCGTTCGCAGTCGAATCGTCTCGCAGAAGGGACAATTCACCGCCCACCAGGTCGACGGAGAACCCAACGCGCACACCACCGTCGAACTCCTGGAGCATCGAGACGGACTCGGCCGCTACCGATTGACACCGTTGACCGGCCGCACCCATCAACTGCGATTGCACATGAATTCACTCGGCGTGCCCATCCTCGGCGACGACCTGTACCCGACGGCAACCGGCCGAGCCGTCGACGACTTCACCGACCCGCTCCAATTACTCGCCAGTGCACTCGAATTCACGGACCCGATCTCGAAAGCCGTGCGACGCTTCGAGACCGGATTGGGCCTGGAGCGTTGGGTATCAGATGGCAGCCCGTGACTTCCGGCTCCGCTCGGCTACTCGGGATGTCGATCACGCTCGGACTTCACGAGTTCCTTCGTGCGCACCAAGCGCAGCGCAGTAACCAACACGACGCCCCCGATGATGTTGAAGAGCACTGTGTAGCCGAACCAATCGATCCAGTCTCGGTAACTCACGTCCGCACCCGCGTGGATGGCTCCGAAGATCAGCAGGGAATCGAGAATCGAGTGGAACAACTGCAATCCGGCCAGCAGGAACCCTGCCGCCATGGCAGCAATGATCCGTGCGACATCAGAGGTTGTTCCTTGCTGCATGCGAGTCAGCAACGTCATCGTGCTGCCGCCGAGAACGGCGAGGCAGATCGATTGGAGATTCAGCGGTGCGTCGACGAAATGATGTGCCGCCTCGGACAGCACCTCGAGCCACTCCGGGAACGCGTGTGCAATCAACCACATCACGAACCAACCGCCCAGCAGATTCGCAAGCAACGTTCCGACCCACAGCCTTGCCAGCTGCAGAGGTGTTCCGTCGCGGGCAACCACCGCCGCGATCGGCATCAGGAAGTCCTCGGTGAACAGCTCACCATGCGCGAGATAGATGGCCACCAGGCCGATGCCGAACGCCAGGCCCGCCAGCAGATGACTTCCGGTCTCGTCCAGCACTGCGAGATATGCCATCACACCCAGAGCAACTTCGAGCCCGCCGAAGAATCCGGTGATCAACACTGTGCGCACGGTCCGATGCAATCGCTCGGCACCTTCGGAGACGACAGCGTCGAAACTTTCCTCGAGTTCCTCTTCCAGAGGTCCCTCGTTGTCGCCGTCGTTGCGCCGCGCTTCTTCACTCATTCGCAGGTAGTACCCACTGAGCCGGTATCGATACCTGCTCGTCGACAATCGTCGCGGTGACGCTCGGCCATTGCAGCAGCACCCAGCCTGGTCAGGCCAACCGCATCACGCTGTCCGAGACTCGAACTGTCGCAGTGCGTCTCATCGCGATGAATGGTCCCGGCAGTCAGCTCGACGGACGGTCCGACGACATACTCAGTGACGACAAAGGTCCGCAACTCCGAGGCCAACGATGCCGCTCGGCTTGCTCCGTCACGAAAGAACCCGGCCCAACCTTGCGGGTGGACCGGGTTCGAACGACGAACATGTGGCGGAAGCGGAGGGATTTGAACCCCCGGACGCTTTTACACGTCTCTCGCTTTCAAGGCGAGTGCATTGGGCCGCTCTGCCACGCTTCCGTGTGCGATCTTAAACGGCCGAGCGCACCGAGGCCCAATCGCCCCTCATCGTCCAGCCCTCATCGCCGCGGTGTCGAGCCGGACGCGTCCATCGCGGCGTCGACCTTCTCGAAGATGTCGCCCAGCACCTCGAGTTCGTGGGGCGAGAGGATGTCGACGAGGTGCTGGCGGACGCCGCGGACGTGCGTGGGTGCCGCCTCCGACAATCGCCGACGCCCTTCTTCGGTGATCACCGCCAGCACGCCTCTGCCGTCGTTGACGCAGGTACTGCGAGTCACCATGTCCTGGAGTTCCATTCGCCTGATCTGATGCGTCAGGCGACTTCTCGAGGACAGGACACCGTCGGCCAGCTCGCTCATTCTGATGGAGCCGTCGACCGATTCCGACAACATCACCAGGATGCGGTACTCGGCCATCGACAGGTCGTGGCGATCCTGCAGATCCTTGTTCAATACCCCCATCAATCGTTGCCCGCCGTCCATATAGGCGCGCCATGCTTTCATTTCCGCAGTGTCGAGCCACTGCGGGTCCCCCCCGGGACCAATGGCTAATTCGGCCGTCACGCGTGTCATCTTAGGCGGGAAATCTACCCACGAGTAGGTTGACGCGGTTCGAGGCCCCGTTCGGCACAGCGCCCTATGGTCGAGGTATGACCGATCCCTACATCGACCCGCCGTACGTTGCCGCCGACGATCGCTACGAGTCCATGCTGTTCCGCCGAGTGGGCTCACGAGGGCCCCGACTTCCGGCGGTGTCATTGGGACTGTGGCACAACTTCGGTGACGACGTACCGCTGATGAACCAGCGCGCGATCCTGCGTCGCGCATTCGATCTCGGTATCACGCACTTCGATCTGGCCAACAATTACGGCCCGCCCTACGGCAGCGCGGAGAAGAACTTCGGCCGCATCTTCTCGGAGGATTTCGCCGGATATCGCGATGAGCTGATCATTTCGAGCAAGGCCGGCTGGGACATGTGGCCCGGCCCCTACGGCTTCGGTGGCTCTCGCAAGTACCTGCTGTCCTCGCTCGAGCAGTCGTTGACGCGGATGCGACTCGACCATGTCGACATCTTCTACAGCCACCGCCCCGACCACGACACCCCGATCGAAGAAACAGCAGGCGCACTGATCAGCGCTGTGCAACAGGGCAAAGCCCTGTACGCGGGCATCAGCTCGTACAAGCCCGAGGGCACACAGAAAATGGCAGACCTGCTCGCCGAAGCGGGCGTTCCCCTGCTGATCCATCAGCCCAGCTACTCGATGGTCAATCGGTGGATCGAACCCGAACTGCTCGCTACCCTCGACGCGGTGGGCGCGGGCGTCATCGCCTTCTCGCCTCTGGCCCAGGGCATGCTCACCGACAAGTACCTCGACGGTGTGCCCTCGAATTCGCGAGCAGCGCAGGGTAAATCACTGAATCCGGACTGGCTCACCGAGGACCACATCGGACATCTCCGGGCGTTGAACGACATTGCCGCCACCCGCGGCCAATCCCTCGCACAACTCGCGCTGAGCTGGGCCCTGCGCGACCCACGCGTGACCTCGGTACTGATCGGCGCATCGAGCGTCGAACAGCTAGAGAACAACGTGGCGGCTTTGAAGAACCTGGACTTCACCGACGCCGAACTCGCCGAGATCGACACGCATGCCGAGGACTTCGGAATCAATCTCTGGGACCTGTAAAGGTGCCTGCGGCAGTGGTGCAGTTAAGCGCTCCAGAGGGCACCTGACCGCACCACTGCGCCGGAGGCGCACTATGGAGACATGCGTGCCATCACACTGAAAGAATTCGGCGATCCCGACGTCATGGAATGGACAGAGGTCCCGGACCCAAGTCCCGGCCGCGGACAGGTGATCATCGATGTCTCGGCCACCGCCGTCAACCGCGCCGACCTGATGCAGCGTCAGGGCAATTACCCACCGCCTCCGGGGGCCAGCGACATCCTCGGACTCGAGTGCTCGGGCATCATCTCCGAACTCGGTGAGGGCGTCAGCGGCTGGAACGTTGGAGACAGGGTCTGTGCACTGCTGGCCGGCGGCGGCTACGCCGAGCAGGTCGCCGTACCCGCCACCCAACTCTTCCCCATTCCGCAGGGCCTCGATCTGCATGTCGCAGCGGCACTTCCGGAAGTCGCCTCGACCGTGTGGTCCAACCTGGTGATGGACGCGCACATGCGTTCGGGGCAGGTACTGCTCGTTCACGGCGGCGGCAGCGGAATCGGTACGCACGCAATCCAACTGGCCAAGCAGATGGGCGTCACCGTCGCCGTCACCGCCGGATCCAAGTACAAGCTGGACATGTGCGCAGACCTCGGAGCCGACATCCTGATCGACTACAAGAACCAGGACTTCGTCACCGAGATCCGTTCACAGACACAGGATCACGGAGCAGACCTGATCCTGGACAACATGGGCGCGAAGTACCTCGACCGCAACCTCGACGCATTGGCAATGGACGGCACCGTCGTCACCATCGGTATGCAGGGCGGAGTGAAGGGCGAGCTGAACTTCGGCAAACTCCTCGCCAAGCGCGGCTCGGTGCATGCAGCCGGATTGCGTGGCCGACCCGAAACCGGGCCGTCGAGCAAGGCGAACATTGTCGCAGACATGACCGCGCATCTGTGGCCGATGATCTCCGAGGGCCGCGTCACCGCCGTCGTGCACGCCGAGATCCCGATAACCGAAGCGGCGCAGGGTCATCGAATGCTCGACGAGGCCGAGACCATCGGGAAAGTGATCCTGCGAATTCAGTAGCGCGCAGGTCGGCGGTCGTGAGGGGAACCTCGTAGTGGGCTACGAGGCCGGAGTGGAGCCTGCGAAACGACCCGGAGGCTCCTCGTGCACATGCGGCGCAGCCGCTCTCAGAGGGCGAGGGCGGTGAGCGCTTTGACGAGCTGATCGATCTCGTAGCGGGTGGTGTACGGAGCCAGACCGATGGTGACGGCACCACCCTCGTCGTTGACGCCCAACGCGTCGAGCAACCGACTGCCGCCGTGGACTCCGCTGACACTGCCGATTCTGGCCTGCGCGAGTTGCTCGGACACCTTCACCGCGGGCATGCCCTCGACGGTGAAGCTCAGAGTAGGAATGCGTGTCGGTGCATTGCCCAGCACCATCACGTGGTCCAGCGAACCGAGCGCCTTCATCAGGTAATCGAACAGACCGTCGTGGTAGTGCTGCAGCGATCCGATCGACAGCTCGAGGCGCTCACGACGCGTCCCGGTCGCTGCGTCGTCGAGATTGGCCAGGTAGTCGATGGACGAGACCACGCCGGCCAACAACGCGTACTGGTGACTGCTGACCTCGAGCCGCGCTGGCCCCTTGGCCGACGGATTGAGCGACATCGACGGCAACTGCTCCAGCAGCGTCGGATCGCGGAAGATCAACGCACCGACCGAAGGCCCACCCCACGCGGCGGTGTCGATCGCGACGATGTCGGCCCCGAGTTCCTTGATGTCGACGTGGGCGTAGGGGGCAGCTCCGGCCGCGTCGACCACGATCAGGCCGCCGACCTCGTGCACCAGATCGGCCGCGACTCGAACATCGGGCGCACTACCGACGATCGGCGACGCAGCAGTGACCGCGACGAGCCGAGTGGTGGAGGTGATCAGATCGTCGAACTGCCAGGTGGGCAACTCGCACGTATCGATCTCGACCTCGGCCCAGCGCACATGCGCGCCCGACCGGCTGGCCACCCGCAGCCACGGTGCGACGTTCGCTTCCTCGTCCAGACGCGAGAGCACCAGACCGGTTCCCAGGCCCAGCCGCGAACTCATCGAATCCGCGAGCCAGGACAGCAGCGTCGCGCGGTCCGGACCGATGACGACACCGGACGGATAGGCACCGACAAGATCGGCGATCGCGACGCGGGCGGATTCCAGCAGAGCCGCACTGCGCTTGGCCGAAGTGTTGCCGGCCGAATGATTGGAGGCACTGTGCCGAAATGCAGTGGACACAGCGGTCGACACGCGGTCCGGGATCAGCATCCCCAGCTGAGGGTCGAGATGAATCCACCCGTCACCGAGCGAGGGGATGGAACCTCTCACTCGCGCGACGTCGTAACCCATGCCGGACACTCTAAGCGCCGACCGGTGAAGCATGTGTTCCACGTCCTGTTTCCCCAGGGAACGGTTGCCCACCTCGCACGCTCGATCCTCCCGGCCTCCACTGTTCCCGACGACCGAACCAGGATAATCGCCCCTGACGATCGCGCAACGGCGAGCGACGCGTAAAGATGGATACATGACTCAATCCGAGCCGAACAGCGCGCCCGATGACCATGTCGTTGTGATCGGCCCCAACGGGGAACCGCTCGCCCTGAGCCGCGAGGAAGCGACGGCCGCTGCGGCCCGCGCCGCCGGATCCTCCGCGAACGACGGATCGGACGATGGATCGGGCCTGTCGGAGATGGTCGAGCAGCCCGCGAAGGTGATGCGCATCGGCACGATGATCAAGCAGCTGCTCGAGGAAGTGCGCGCCGCACCGCTCGACGACGCGAGCCGGACGCGACTGAAGGAAATCCACAAGTCGTCCATCCACGAACTCGAGCAGGGCCTCGCCCCGGAACTGCGCGACGAGCTCGAGCGCCTGGTCCTGCCCTTCGGCGACGACGTGGTCCCTACCGACGCGGAACTGCGCATTGCGCAGGCTCAGCTCGTCGGCTGGCTCGAAGGTCTGTTCCACGGCATCCAGACGGCCCTGTTCGCTCAGCAGATGGCAGCGCGGGCTCAACTCGAACAGATGCGCCAGGGCGCGTTGCCTCCCGGTGTGATGGGCGCTCCGGGTGGCGGCCAGGGTGGCGGGGGCCACCGCGGCGGCGGTACCGGCCAGTACCTGTAGCAAGCTCGGAATGAGCTCAGTCTCCGAAGAGAGGTAGTGTCGACCGTCGTGTCGGCACCAGCGAAGGATCCCGAGAGCGAGGCAGGAGACCAGATGCCTGCTCCGGTTTCGGACTCACAGACTTATCGGCGCGCTTTCGGCGACCTGAAAACTGGTTTCAACCAGCGCGAGCTGTGGCTGCATCTCGGGTGGCAGGACATCAAACAGCGGTATCGCCGGTCGGTGATCGGTCCGTTCTGGATCACCATCGCCACCGGCGTGCAGGCCATCGCGATGGGTCTGCTGTATTCGGTACTCCTGGACATCGATCTGCGCTCGTTCCTGCCGCACGTCACCGTCGGGCTGATCATCTGGAACCTCATCAGTGCCGCGATTCTCGAAGGCGGAGACGTCTTCGTCGCGAACGAAGGCCTGATCAAACAGCTGCCCAGTGCGCTGAGCGTGCACGTCTATCGCCTGGTGTGGCGTCAGCTGCTGCTGCTCGGCCACAACATGCTGATCTACGTGATCATCATTGCGATCTTCTGGCCCGAGGGCGGGCTGCACTGGACCGTGATCTTCGCGATCCCCGCCCTGGTGCTGATTCTGCTCAACGCCGTGTGGGTGTCCATTCTGTTCGGCATCGTCGCCACCCGCTACCGCGATATCGCCCCGATCCTCGGCAGCTTCGTGACGCTGATGTTCTTCATGACACCGATCGTGTGGACCACCTCGGGACTCGAATCGATGGGCGGTGAGGCCGCGAACCGCGCCAAGCTCGTCGAGATCAACCCGCTCTTCCATTACCTCGACATCATCCGGGCCCCCCTGATCGGCGAGGATCAGCAGGCGTACCACTGGTACATCGTGCTCGGCTTCACCGTCGTCGGATGGGCACTGGCCATCGTCGCACTCAAGAAGTACCGGGCCCGCGTGCCCTACTGGGTTTAGGGGTATTCGAGTTGTCCATCAGCATCAGCACTCACGACGCGTGCGTCGATTTCCCTATTTTCGACGCCAAGACGCGGTCGTTGAAGAAGGCGTTCCTCGGCAAGGCCGGTGGTGCCATCGACCGCAACTCCTCCGACGTCGTCGTCGTCGAAGCTCTGAAGAACATCACGATGAACCTGAAGGACGGCGATCGCGTCGGACTGGTGGGTCACAACGGTGCGGGCAAGTCGACGCTGCTGCGGCTGCTCTCGGGCATCTACGAGCCGACACGGGGCAGCGCCACCATCCGCGGCCGCGTCGCGCCGGTGTTCGATCTGGGCGTCGGTATGGACCCGGAGATCTCCGGTTACGAGAACATCATCATCCGTGGTCTGTTCCTCGGCCAGACGCGCAAGCAGATGCTCGCGAAGATGGACGAGATCGCCGACTTCACCGAACTCGGCGACTACCTGGACATGCCGCTGCGCACTTATTCGACGGGCATGCGCGTGCGCGTCGCGATGGGTGTGGTCACCAGCATCGACCCGGAGATCCTGCTGCTCGACGAGGGCATCGGAGCCGTCGACGCAGAATTCATGAAGAAGGCACGTCACCGCCTGCAGGAGTTGGTGAAGCGCTCGGGAATCCTGGTGTTCGCCAGCCACTCCAACGAATTCCTGGCTCAGCTGTGCGACACCGCGATGTGGATCGATCACGGTCAGATTCGCCAACAGGGCGGCATCGAGGACGTGGTGCGGGCGTACGACGGTGACGACGCGGGAGATCACGTCGCGCAGATCCTGAAGGAGATCGAGCGGGAAGACGGACCTGATGGGCAAGCCGGTGGCTGACAAGATTGTCGGGGTCATCGTCACGCACAAGCGGCGTGAGTTGTTGGCTCTCTCCCTCGATGTCATCGGTGCGCAGACTCGTCCGCTCGATCATCTGGTCGTCGTCGACAATGCCGACGAGCCCGCCGTACGCGAACTGGTGGAATCGATCGACCTGCCGACGACGTATCTCGGTTCGCAGCACAATCTGGGCGGCGCGGGCGGGTTCGCACTCGGGATTCTGTATGCGCTATCACTCGGTGCGGATTGGGTGTTCCTCGCCGACGACGACGGCCGCCCCGAGGGCCCGAAGGTGCTCGAGACCCTCTACGACTGCGCTCTCACCCACGGCCTCGACGAGGTCTCCCCCGTCGTCTGCGACATCGACGATCCGGACCGGCTGGCCTTTCCGCTGCGCCGCGGCGTCGAATGGCGTCGGCTGCGGTCCGAATTGATCGACCCGGCGAACCCGGACGACGACCTTCTCGAAGGCATCGCCTCGCTGTTCAACGGTGCCCTGTTCAAGGCGTCGACGATCGACGCGGTGGGCGTGCCCGATCTACGGCTGTTCGTCCGCGGCGACGAGGTGGAAGTGCATCGTCGATTGCAGCGATCGGGCCTGAAGTTCGGCACCTGCCTCACCGCCGCCTACGTCCATCCCAACGGGGCCGAGGAGTTCAAGCCGATCCTCGGCGGCCGGATGCACACGCAGTACCCGGAGGACGCGACCAAGCGCTACTTCACGTACCGCAATCGCGGCTACCTCATGTCGCAGCCCGGCATGCGAAAGCTGTTGCCGCAGGAGTGGATTCGGTTCACCTGGTTCTTCCTGATCACCACCCGTAACCCGAAGGGTCTGGCCGAATGGTTCCGGTTGCGCGGGCTGGGGCGTCGGGAACACTTCCGCAGGCCCTGATGCTGCCGCCATGGGGTGCGCACACCCGCGTGGTACCGCTACCGTGTGCCCATGACGGAACCTCGGAAGCTCGCTGATCGCATCAAGTCGTCGGCACGGGAGAAGCTTCAACGAGCGATCGGCGAGGTTCTGGCTCAGCAGACCGCCCAGCTGGCCGAACAGACCAGCGATCAGCAGGCAAAATTGCTCGACGTCCTCGAACGCCAACGCCGTGAGATCGACGATCTGCACGCGTTCATCCGCGGCCTCGAGATGCGGATGCGTCGCGACATTCCGTACGCCTCCGACGTCGAAGCAGCCGCCCAGAGCGCGGAATTCGCCGAAGAGATGATGCCGCAGGCCCCTACGTTCCTGCGGCCGCACGCGACGCTGCGATTCGCCCTCGGCGAGGTCACCATTCGCGGCATGGCACTCGAATTCGGCGTCGCCAGCGGAACCACGCTCGAGATCATCGCCGAGGAGTTGAGCTCACGGAAGGACATCACCGTCGTCGCCGGATTCGACGTGTTCTCCGGCCTCCCCGAAACCTGGCGCACCGGTTTCCCGAAGGGTCTCTTCGAGCAGGACACCATCCCCGAAGTGCCGGGCGCACAGATCGTCCCCGGGTTGTTCGAGGACTCGCTGCCGGGCTTCCTGAAGGGCCATCACGAGAAGCTGGCGTTCTTGCACCTGGACGCCGACCTGTACTCGTCGACGGTCACCGTGCTGGATCTGGTGGCCGATCGACTCGCGGTGGGCACGGTGATCGTGTTCGACGAGTACTTCAACTTCCCCGGCTGGCGCAACCACGAGTACCGGGCGTGGACGGAATTCGTCGCACGCACCGGTACCGAGTTCGACTACCTCGGCTACACCGCCGACAACGAACAGGTCGTCGTACGCATTCGCACGGCCCCGACAGTTCGCGCGAAATAGCTACTGGCCGTAGAGGCGAGCCCAGTTCTCTCGGCTCGTCAGCTTCGGCACCGCTGCGCGGTACGACGCAGCGACCGTCGGGGTTTCGGTGCGCAGACGCTTGAGTGCGGTCACACCCCGCTTGAGCAGCTCGACCGCATGTTGCTTGTTGCGCTGGCGAACTCGGACGCCCTCCTGCGAGCGATCGGTGACGATCGCGTGGGAGAACAGCGAGACGTGCCACCAGTGGGCGTCGTCGGCGGAGATGGCGACCGGACCGGGGTTCACCGTGCCGCGCCACTGATTGAGCATCCGCTTGGCCAACACGGCGAATTCCATGCTCTTCTTCGGGTGCGGTCCCGCGGGGGTGATGAACATATCCGCCGGACGCACCCCGGGAACGTCGTTCGCGTTGTGCCGCTTCGTTTCTCCGTACGCAGCACGTTCGCGCCGGATGGAACCGGCAGCGTCCATGCCGCCGTCGAGCAGATTCTCCGGACCGGCCAGGAAGTCCTCGACGGCCTTGATCAGCGTGTACGCCATGCCGTACTGCATCGACACCAGGTACCGCAGCAGATCGGTGAACAGCTGCTTGGCGAGCGTCCTACCGTCGAGCTCGATGTGCAGGGCGGCGGTGATCATGCCGTTGCGCAGGTTGAAGTAGCGGTGCCACTCGTCCCAGTCCTTCCACGCGAAGTCGGCATGCCACACAGCTGCACCGGGCAGCGTGACTGTCGCGAAACCATTTGCACGAGAACGGTATCCGTACTCGATGTCGTCCCACTGGAAGAACAGCGGCAGCGGGTAGCCGACCTGACCGACGATCTCGGACGGGATGAGGCACGACCACCAGCCGTTGTAGCCGGCGTCGACGCGAACGTCCTGCTGGCGCTTGCGCTTGAACGCGCTCTTGTCCGAGATCGCATTCTTGACGTGCACTCCGGCTTCGAGCTTCTGCAGGTTCGCCACCTCGGCACCGACATGCACGCGATCGGGGTGCAAGAGGTAGAGCATCTGCGCGCCGATGATCGCCGGCTCGACGGTCATGTTGGCGAACGAGTTCATCCGCACGATCGCCTCGGGCTCGCACAGCACGTCGTCGTCCATGAAGATGACGTTGGCCGGATCGCCGCCCTTGCCCTGCACCTCGTAGAGCCCGCGGGTGAACCCGCCGGCACCGCCGAGGTTGGGCTGGGTGATGTAGACGAGCTTGTCGCCGAGCTCGGCCGCCACGCGCTGGAACTTCTCGCGCGTCTGCACCTGATCGGTGCCTTGATCGACGACATAGACGTTGTCGACCCCGAGCAGGGCGATGGGATCGTCGGCCATGGCAGCGACGGTGTTGGCGCAGTCGTCCGCGCGGTTGAACGTGCAGATCACCACCGAGGTGGGACGCAGCTTCTCCGGCGCGGCGACGGTCCACTCCGCGTCCTGTACCGACAACTCACTCGACGTGGTGGTGAAGCGGACGTACAGCGCGCCGCCGTCGAGGAACTGCGTCGTGGCGACGGGAACGGCCAACTGATTCGACGAGTTCGCTGAATCGACCGTTGTACTGGCCATCGTGCGCTCGTGACCTTTGTAGTCCGTGCCCACCAGATCGATCCGCCCGGCACCGGCGACGGTCGCCCGGAACACCACCTCGGTGACGGTGGTCCACCGCTGCCAGTAGCTGGCCGGGAACCGTCCGAAGTAGCTGTTGGTGTGCAGCACGCTGCGCTTGGCGATACGGACGCCCGTGCGGGTGCGCTCAGCATTTCCCTTACCGACAGAGCTGTACATATCGGCACTGACCAGGGGCGACGGGCCGTCGAACAGCAATCTCTGAACTGTCAGTTCGGGCTCACCGTCACCGCCGGCAACAGCCGACACATCCGATGGCGAGCCGAGACGATCGAGAGCAGTGCCGTCCATACCGAGAAGTACCCCATCCAGTTCGAGTAGTGGCTCTGTGCGGTCGTGGAGAGAAGAAGACCACTGACCATGGTTGCACAGGCCCCGACCGATCTGTCCGACGCTCGCCGTCTACTTCGCTTCCTGCACCCTCGCCATCAGCACGCGGGCGGCGTCGGCGGGGTGCGTGTACGGCCACCAATGGCCGGCATCGACTCGATCGACGCGCAGATCGGGAATCCATCGATCGAGACCGTCGGTGAGGTTGGTCGACAGCATGCGGTCTCGTGTAGGTACGACCACGGTGGTCGGGACCGCGCACCGTGGAGCAGGCCCGCGGAGCACACGCCGCAACACGTTCGCCCGGTACAGGGCGATGCCGCGCTGCTGGTCGGCCACCGTCGGGGTCGGCTCACCCTCGACATTCAGCCGTGCCAACAAGTCCGGTACCCGTCTGCCCAGAACGGGCACATGAAACCCGAAGACGTACCAGGACCGGGCCAACTGCCCCACCAACGACGGCCACCGATGCGGCCGCACAAGCCGCGCCCGTGCCACCTGCCGCAGATGATCCAGACTCGGCCCGGACACCGATGTGTACGACGCGAACACGGCCGATGCGCGAGGCGAGGCCATCGCCTCCCACATCTGGACCGACCCCCAGTCGTGGGCGAAGACGTGCACCTTCCCGGTGAGGTCAGGAATCGACTCGACCACCGCGAAGGCGTCGCGCGCCAGCTGCTCGATGGACACGTCCGCTGCGGGCTCGAGTGCGGATGCTCCACTGCCTCGCGTGTCGTAGACGATCACCCGAACCGTGTCGCCGAGCTCGGCGATCAGCGGATCGAACACGTGACGATTGTCGGGATAGCCGTGTACCAGTAGCACTGTGGACTTCGCCGCCGGGTCCCCGTATTCGAAGACGGGAAGCTCGGCACCCGGAGTGCGCACCGTCCAGTGGGTCATCCCGCGTCGCTCAGTGCGTACAGAGTGCCGCCGCGTAGCAAGTGGGCGATCATCCTCAGCCGCATGGCCTCCTGCTCGGGTTGCGGATGCACCACCGCGGCCATCGCCTCGCCGTCAAGCAGGTGGACGACGCTGAAGACCACCGTCTCCAGATGGCGTGGATCGATCACGCCGGCGACCGGTAGCGTGCGAGCGAGTTCGGCGATCTGGTCGTGATACCGAACTGTGAACGGCTGCAGCCTCTCTCGCAGCTCGTCGTCGCTACGGGCCGCGGTCAACAGCTCGTACCAGGCACCGTTGATCGGAGCGCGGCACGCAGCCCTGAGCAATTCGAGGCAGTGCTCGATCGACGCGCTCCCGAAACCGGACAGGCCACGGCGAAACTCCACGAACTGGCGTCGGCGAACCTCGTCTGCTGCAGCAACGATCAGGTCGAGCCTGGTGTCGAAATGCCGAAACATGGCACCGGAAGACACCCCTGCACGGCTGACGATCTCACTGACACTGGTTGCGGCATAGCCCTTCTCGCACAACGACTCGATGGTCGCGTCGAGCAACTTTCCGATCGTCTCGGTCCGACGCTGCAGTTGACTCGGGCTCACACACGCTCCCGGCGACGCGGAGCCGTAGGTGTGCCGGCCCGCAGGAAGCTACCTGCGCGCTCCGACACACCGAACCAGGGCGCAAAGGCACCAGCGGAGAACACCACTCGGCCTGCGACCAGGGTGGCGGCCACGGCCCGGTCGTTGCGGTTGACCATTCGACTCAGGCCTCCGAACTCCGGCATGGTCTCCTCCCGGTAGGCCAGGACCTCCTCGTCCAGACCCGCCGGATCGATCACCACGATGTCGGCGCGATCACCCACCCGCACGTGTCCGGCGTCGAGACCGTAGAAGTCGGCCAGCTCGCCGCTGAGCTTGTGCACGGCCTTCTCCACGGTCATGAAGGGTCGGCGGTCGTTTCGCGCGTCGTGCACACGGTGCAGCAACCGGATGCCGAAGTTGTAGAACGCCATGTTGCGCAGATGAGCACCGGCGTCGGAGAAGCCGACGGTCACCCCGGGCTGGTTGATCAGCTTGTCCATCTGCCGCTTGCGATGATTGGCCACCGTCGTGTGCCAGCGCAGCTTTCGGCCGTGCTCGACCACCAGATCGAGGAACGCGTCCACCACGTGCACACCGCGTTCTTCCGCGACCTCCGCGACGTTCTTGCCGACGACCGACGCGTCGGGACATTCGGTGATCTCGGCGTCCGCGAAGTCTCGATGCCAGACGCGCGAGCTGAACTTCTTCTCGAAATCGGCGCGGAACCAGCGGCGGTAGGCCTCGTCGGAGAGCAACTCGTTGCGGCCCAACTCTTCTCGCAGATGTAGCGCTGCGCGGCCCGAGCCGAACTCCTCGAACACCACGAGGTCGATGCCATCGGAGTACACGTCGAATGTGGTGGGCAGGTGCTGCCAGCGGAACTGTCCCTTGCCCGGCCCGTTGACGATGCGAGCGAGCGGGCCGAAGATCCGATGAATCCACGGCGAGGCCTTCGCGTCGGCCGCCGCCAGCAACGAGATCTTGAGCGGAGTGCGGCCGATTCCGGTGGCCGAGGCCAGGAAGAACAGCATGTCGTACTTGGTGTTCAAGTTCGGAATGCTCTGCAACAGACGGCCGCGCTTACGCAGGATCTTGTGCAGAGCACGGAATTCGCTCCACCGTGCGTACGAGGACGGCAGCGAACGAGATCGGTACCGATCTCCGTCCAGCTTGTCCCACGGGTTCGTCATCGTCGACATTCCGAGCAGCCCGGCATCGAGCGCCTTCTCGAGCGCGTCCGACATGGCGCGCCATTCCTCGCGGGTTGGCTTCTGACTGCGGTCGGTAGATCGGTCCAAGCCCATCACGTGCGCACGCAGATCAGAATGACCGACCAAGGCTGCGATGTTGGGGCCCAGAGGCAGGCGCTCGAGCGCTGCGATGTACTCGTCGGGGCTGGTCCACGTCTTGTGCGTATCGACGGCCTTGAGCACATGATCGCGCGGCAGCGCCTCCACCCGACTGAACAGATCAGCGATGTCGACCGGAGTGGAGTAGAGCGTCGACAACGAACAGTTCCCCAGTAGAACCGTCGTGACCCCGTGCCGAACGGATTCTTCGAGACCGGGCCCGACGAGCACTTCCGCGTCGTAATGGGTGTGTACGTCCACGAAGCCCGGGGTGACCCACTTTCCGGTGGCGTCGACCACCTCGGTCGCCGGGCCCGCCTCGAGCGGGGTGGAGGACACGGCCCGCACGACGCCGTCGACGATGCCCACATCGGCTCGAACTCCCGGACCGCCGGATCCGTCGTAGACAGTGCCGCCGGTGATGACGACGTCGAAAGAGATGTTCGAGTTCATGTGACCTCCGTCATAGAGTGAGGTCAATCTAACTTAGAGAGTGGTCACTCGCAATAGCCGTACCGAGTCGGCCGTCTCGCGATCACCTGCGTGTTTCGCGCGTCGACGTTTCGGTTCCTGGACACCTCGAGAGATACAGTCGAGTGTCTTTGCCCGAACTCACGGAGTTGACCCTTGACCCCCACGGATACCCACATCGCGCGCGCCGCCCTGCCCGACAGCAGGAGAGAGCGCCTCGCGTGGGGAGCAGCGGTCGCTGCAGTGGTGGTCCTCGGCTATCTCCTGGTGCTCAGCGTCGATCCCCGTTTCTTCTACATCGACGACACCGAATCGGGTGCCGTACCCAACTGGCTCCAACTCGGACGCATCATGCGCGACGGGCAATTCCCCTCGCTGGTGCTCGATCAGTGGATGGCCGGCAACTACCCGGTCGAGGGCCAGGGCGGCCTGTGGAATCCCGTGCAGATGGCGATCAACTACATCTCGCCGTCGATCGACAACCTGGTACTGCTGGCAACGGTCGTCAAACTGGGCTTCTCGATTCTGTTGGCCTGGGGCGTGTTTCGAGTCGCCCTGGCCTACGGAGCGCGAGCCAACTGGGCTGCGGTAGCGGGCGCGAGCGCACCGTTCGTCGGGTTCACGCTGTTCTTCGAGAACACCTCGTGGGTGACCGCGCTGATGGGCACGGCGTGGATCATGAACGCCTGGGCGAGCTCGGTGTCCTACGCCCGCGGTCGCAGCGGTCCGATCGTGCCGTTCGCCTTCCTCTACCTCGCCATCAGCGTGGGATACGTCCACGCCGCGGTGATGGCCGGAGTGATGATCGGATCCGTCGCCATCGGCGAACGACTGTTCCAGCGGCTGTGGCGTCCGGCACTGAAGGTCTGCGCAGTCGGCATCGCTGCCGCCGCGTGCGGGGCCGTCACCTTCCTGCCCGGAGTGCTCACGTCCGCGGTCACCTGGCGCAGTGGTGACGAGGGCACGTTCAACGACAACTTCCTGACGGCACCGTGGTCGGAATCGCTCACCGCGAGCATCCCGACCGCGGTGACGAGCATCGAATCCTGGGCGGGCGAGACCACCGAATCGCCGGTCACCTACATCGCCTGGTTCGTGGTCCCCGCGCTGGCGTTCATCGCGTGGCGCCGGGTACCCGCGGCTCTGCGCGAGCTGGCGGCACCACTGATCATGCTGGCGTTCGCCTTGATCTTCACCGCAGGTCCCAGCGACATCGGACCGATCCGCTGGCCCGCCCGCATTCTGCCGTTCGTCGCCCTCGTCGCACTGATTCTCGTGGTCACCCTGATCAGCCGGTACGGAACCCTCGACAAGCTGCGGCCGCGGCTGCTCGCGGCCGGCCTGCTGACGCTGGTACTGCTGCTTCGCGCCGGCTCGTCGGGCCCGGAATTCTTCGGTCGCCACGTCCTCGCTGCGCTGGTGATCCTGCTCGTCGGCGCGCTCGCTCTGCTGCTGGCCCACCGCTTCTCGACCCGGGCGACTGCGGCGCTGCTCCTCGTGACGATCGCGCCGGTCGCGATGTACCAGGTGGCCACATACGATCCGCCCTTCGCCAAGTGGTGGCTGCCCACGTCCCAATCCGAGGCCAAGGCCGAGTTCCCACAGTGGCAGGGCGCGACTCTGCAACTCGGTAGCCGTGCGCTCACCGAAACCGCAGCCGACGGACCCGACGACCCCCGGCTGCCCTGGCACTCCCAGGTGTACGGCAACTCCGCCAAGATCATGGGCCTGGACTACGTCAACGCGTACACCCCCGTCGGCTATCTCGACTTCGCCAACCTGCTGTGCTTCGAGCACGAGGGATCGACCTGCACGGACGCCTTCAGGCGCGTGTTCGAGATCGAGCCGTACACCGGCAAGACGTACGCCGACCTGATGCAACTCGATCGAATCGTGCTGCAGAAGAATCAATATCCGCTCGCGAACTCCCGGCCCGCACCCGCAGGCTGGATGTGGGTGACCGCTCCCACTCCCGACTCCGCTCGCCAGATCTACGTCCTCGAACGCATCGACGGGTTGCTTCCCGCGTCGTCGGGACGCGTCGTCGCGACCGTGAACGCCACGGCCGAACCCCGATCGTCCGATGCGGACTCGGAGCACGTCGACGTCAGCGCACCCAACGGTGGCAGCGTCGTGTTCTCGCGTCTGGCCTGGCCCGGCTACACCGCGACGCTGAACGGTGAGGAGCTGCAGACGAAGGGGCTGGCCGACATCTTCCTCTACGTCGACCTGCCGCCCGGCACCGAGAACGCGGACCTGCAGATCACCTTCCGACCGCCCGGCGAACGACTCGGACTGGCCGCGATGGCCGGCGGGACGCTGTTGCTGGTCGGCCTGGTGGTGCTCGATGTGCGACGACGCAGAAATTCGAGTTCTCGGGAGTTCGGCGCTGGGACGTCGAGCAGATAGGCTCAGACCTCGTGATGTCCGACGACTCTGCTGCTGATCCGCACCGCATCTCCATCGTGGTACCGGTCTACCAGGGCGAACGGACGCTCAGCGCGTTGATGGACGAGATCCTTCCGCTGACGCAGGTGACGCATACTCCCCTCGGGCGGCCGATGATCGTCGAGGAAGTTCTGCTCGTCTTCGATCACGGTCCCGACAACTCTGCCGCGGTGATTCGCCAGCTCACGGCCGCGCACACGTTCGTTCGCGGGGTGTGGCTGAGCCGAAATTTCGGTCAGCATCCCGCCACCCTCGCCGGCATGGCGTCCAGCGGCGGCGAGTGGATCGTCACGATGGACGAGGACGGACAGCACGATCCGGCGGCGATCGGCGGCATGCTGGATGCGGCCCTCGACCAGCAGTCCACCGTCGTCTACGCCAAGCCCACCAACGTCGCACCGCACGGGATGTGGCGCAACGCAGCCTCCAAGGGTTCGAAGTGGCTGATCGCCAAGGCGCTGGCCGGGGACAACACCATCGATTACCAGAGCTACCGCCTGGTGCTCGGTGAAGTCGGTCGCTCCGTCGCCGCCTACGCCGGTTCCGAGGCATACCTGGACATCGCACTCGGTTGGATCGCAGGCGACGTCACGACCAGCCCGGTGGCGTTGCGCGAAGAGGTGGACCGTCGATCGGGCTACCGACTGCGCACCTTGCTCTCGCACTTCTGGCGGATGGTGCTCTCGAGCGGCACCAAGGGCCTGCGACTGGTCAGCTTCATCGGCATCGCCTTCGCGATTCTCGGCCTCATTCTGGTGGCGTACGTACTGGTGTCGTACTTCGTCTTCGATTCGGGTGCCGAGGTACGAGGTTGGGCATCGACGATGGTGATCCTGTTGTTCGGCTTCGGAGCAACCCTGTTCTCTCTCGGTGTGGTGGCCGAGTACGTGGGCGTCAACGTCAAGACCGCCATGGGCAAGCCGCCGTACCTGATCGTCACCGACCCGGGAAACGGCCCGCTCGGGCGCACTGCGCCATCGACCGAACCTGCACCGCCGGCGTGACCGCGACGCACACGTGGATCGTCGGCAGCGGCGGGCTGCTCGGCGCTGCGGTGACCCGGGAGGCCGGTCGTCGTGGACATCGGGTGCACACCAGCACCATCCCGTGGTCGGACTCGGTGTCCGCCGAACAGGCTCTGCTGCAGCGCTGTTCGGAGTTCTTCGATTCCTTCGCCGACGGTACCTGGAACGTGATCTGGGCCGCGGGCGCGGGCGTGAACGGAACCAGTGCAGCACAATTCGCCGAAGAGAACGGCCTGATCCGCACCGTCCTGGCGCACATCGAGGCTGTCGCCGCCGACCGCGCGGGCACCGGAACCGTGTTCCTCGCCTCGTCCGCCGGAGGCGTCTACGCCGGCGCGACGGGTGCCCCACATCACGAGGGAACGAACCCGGTTCCGTTGGGCGACTACGGTTTCGCCAAGCTGCAGTCCGAGGCCATCGCGACCGAGTTCGGTGAACGCACCGGCATCAACGTGGCCATCGGCCGGTTCGCGAACCTCTACGGGCCAGGGCAGAACCTCGCGAAACCGCAGGGCCTGATCTCGCACCTGTGCCGGGGATACCTCATGGCCTCCCCCGTCTCCATCTACGTCCCGATGGACACGTTGCGCGACTACCTCTACGTGTCCGACGCGGCCGAGATGGTCGCCGACACCCTTGCCATGTCTGCCACGGAACGAATATCGCCGACGATCAAGATCTTCGCCTCCGGTGAGGCCGTGACCATCGGCTCGATTCTCGGAGCCTGCCGGACGGTGTTTCGCCGTCGACCGAACGTGGTGTTGGCGGCGTCCCCATTGGCGGTGTTCCAGGGTCGCGATCTACGGCTGCGGTCGACGGTCTGGCCACAGATCGATCGCCGAACGCACCGAACATTGCCGGCAGGTATTGCGTCCACCCTGTTCGCGACGCGTCAAGCACTGGCGGTGGGTCGATGACCGAACCACAGACTCCTGCTCCCCCGGCGGGCATGAACGGTGCGCCGGGGCCGCTGATGCGCATCGTCAAGAATCAGAAGATCGCGTTCCTGCTCGTCGGCGGCGTCAACACCGCATTGGGTACCGCGTGGTTCATCCTGTGGCAGTTGCTGATCGGCGAGCAGTACGGATACCACGCCGCGATCGTGCTCGGCTATCTCTGCAACGTGCTGTGCGCGTTCGCGATGTACCGCTACCTGGTGTTCCGCGTGCGGGGTCACTTCCTACGCGATCTGCTGCGGTTCTTCGTCGTGAACTTCGGCGCGTTCGTCGCCAACATCTCCCTGATGACGATCGCCGTGTCCGTCTTCCACTTCCCGCCCATCCCTTCACAATTGGTCGTCACAGCCGTGATGGCAGTCGTCAGCTTCTTCGGCTACCGCGACTTCTCGTTCCGCAGAAAGAGCCAGGCCCCCACATCATGACGCCCCGTGTTTCCGTAGTCGTCCCGGCGTACAACAACGCCGAGTATCTGGCCGAGACCATCGATTCGATTCTCGCCCAGACGTTCACGGACTTCGAACTGGTCATCGCCGATCATTCGTCGACCGACGGAACCCTCGCCGTCGCGCAGAAGTTCGACGACCCACGGATCCGCCTCCTGACCACCCCGGTCGGCGGCGGAGCGCAGGCCAACTGGAACCGCGTCACCGAGGAAGCCACGGGCGAGCTGATCAAGCTCGTCTGCGGTGACGACACCATCGCGCCCACCGCGCTGGACACTCAGGTGCGGGCGTTCGACGACAACCCGTCTGCCGTTCTGGTCGCCGCACAGCGGACGCTGATCGACGCCTACGGCAAGACGGTCATCGCCGCCCGCGGGCTCGGTGGACTGCACGGAACGGTATCGGGCCGAGTCGCCGCCAGAACCGCAGTTCGGGCCGGTGCCAACATCTTCGGCGAACCCGGCGGCGTCATGATGAAGCTGTCGGAACTCCGCGAGATCGGGTTGTGGGACAACAGCCATCCCTACCTGATCGACCAGGCCACCTTCATCGCGGTTGCGCTACGAGGCGACATCGTGGCAATTCCGCAACCACTGGCGTCGTTCCGAATCAACTCGGGACAGTGGAGCGTGGAACTGGCGACACAGCAGGCACGTCAGGCCGCGGACTTCCATCGCTCCCTGCAAGCAAGCGACCCGACACTGCTGTCCGACAACGACGTTCGCATCGGTAATGCCAAGGCTCTGATGACGTCGTTCATGCGTCGCGCGGTGTACCTGCTACTGCGCCATCGAATGTCACGCAGTAGTTAGTTCCGGCTTCAGGGCAGTACGGATTCTTTCGCCGCGTAGACCGCCTCGGTGGCGTCCTTCTGCGGCCGCCACCACTGCTCGTTCTCGCGGTACCAGTCGATGGTCGCTTTCAAGCCCGCCCGGAAGTCGACATACGTTGGCGTCCAACCCAATTCGGTACGCAGCTTGGTCGAGTCGATGGCGTAGCGCAGATCGTGGCCAGGGCGGTCGGTGACGAAATCGAACGCGTCGGATGGGTTGCCGGTCTCTTCGAGGATCGCTTCGAGGACGGTGCGGTTGTTCGCTTCGCCGTCGGCTCCGATGAGGTAGGTCTCGCCGATGCGGCCGCCGTCGATGATGGCCCAGACGGCGCTGTTGTGGTCTTCGACGTGGATCCAGTCGCGCACGTTCTGCCCTGCCCCGTAGAGCTTGGGCCGGGAGCCGCTGAGGATGTTGGTGATCTGGCGTGGGATGAACTTCTCCACGTGTTGGTACGGGCCGTAGTTGTTCGAGCAGTTGGAGATGGTGGAGCGGACGCCGAACGATCGGGTCCAGGCACGCACCAACAGGTCGCTCGAGGCCTTGGTGGAGGAGTACGGGCTCGACGGGTTGTACGGGGTCGATTCGGTGAACCGTGCCGGGTCGTCGAGTTCGAGGTCGCCATAGACCTCGTCGGTGGAGATGTGGTGGTAGCGGACGTCGTGCTCGCGGACCGCGTTGAGCAAGGTGGTGGTGCCGATGACGTTGGTGTGCACGAACGGCCACGGATCGGTCAACGAGTTGTCGTTGTGGGATTCGGCGGCGAAGTGGACGACCAGATCGGTCTCGCGGACGAGGCGGTCCACGAGATCGGCGTCGGCGATGTCGCCGTGCACGAACTCGATGCGATCCGCCACCGGGTCGAGGGAGGCCTTGTTGCCGGCGTAGGTGAGCTTGTCGAGCACGGTGACCTGGGAGTCGGGGCGCTGCGCGAGGGTCTGATGTACGAAGTTCGCGCCGATGAACCCGGCCCCACCCGTGACGAGAATTCTCATGTACCGGCACTTTACCGGTGCTGGTCGGCGACGGCCGTTCTTGTCGGGCGCGCGTGCTAGCTTCTCTTCGACTTCGGGGGGAGTGACGATGCGTCTTCGATACATACTGCTGCGTCTCGCGGCATCGGTGGTACTGCTGTTCGGAATCATGTGGGTAATCCCGCAGCTGGCACCGCAGGTGCCCGAGCCGTACGAGGGGGTACAGACTCTGCCGCCGGTGTCGCCGGAACCCAGGGGCTCGACGACAGCCCCGCCACCAATGCCGCCGGGGTTTCCGTCCATGAACCGGCCGCCACCGAAGATCGAGGTGCCCGACGGCCAACCGCAGCCCATCGCCACCAAATTCGGCTGGACCTACGACATTCCTGCGGACTGGGAAAATTGGAACGACGGTTTCTCGGAGTGGGTCGGCGAGGACGGGTCGACCGCAACGTACGGCGCAATGGGCCTCCACGGTCGATTCGATTGCGAGGGGGGTGAGTTCGAGTCTTCGGCGATCAGCGGAATGACCGGTCGACGTGCCGGGGACTTGACTGTCCTCGCCTATCAAGAAGCGCAGAAGGCGTCGATGATCTTCACCAACCGAGACGGTTCACTGGCACCCACTGTTCAGATCAGCGACCCCAAGTATCTACAGGTCGACGGAGTCCCGGCTGTCCGCTACACAGCCCTGGTGGAAGACATACCGGATTCGCCGTACTGCCCTCCTCCCCGCGCCACATTCGACGTTGTCACCACTACCGGTTTCGCCACGGCAGAGGTCGCGGTCTTCGTCGTACTTGCCGACCGTGATGTCGAGAACGCACTCTCCGATGAGGACGTCGACGGCCTCATCTCGTCACTGAGAAGGACCGCGACGCAATGACCGAACCGCTGATCGCCAGATCCTCGGAAATAGCCGGCCTCGGACATCTTCTCGATCGCGTCGGCGGCGACACTCTGGCCAGTCATCGTTATCTGCTCGATCAGGCGGGCCTGAGCGAGAACGTGGTTGGGCAGATTCTGAAACGACTTCAGCCGTACCTCGCACGGTTTCAGGAGATGACACGCACTCGGCAGGTTCACCTGTCCGCCAACTGCGGGGAAATGGGTGCAGAACTCAACAGAGCGGCATGGCTGTATGCCGATCAGGATCAGCGAAACTATGACCTGCTGAACGCTCACACAAGCGCGCCGCCACTACCGGGCATCGATCGTGGCAGCTCGGATCGTGCCGCCGTCGGCCACGTGGACGAATTCGACGAGGCAGCCGATTACGGACGGCCCACGGGATCGACTATTTCGCGCCGAATCCCGTCGTCGACGAAGTCCGAGAGTTACTCGACGATGCCGCGGGCTGGCTCGGAGAGATCGACACAACGATTTTCGAACTCTGCGGGTGGAGCCCCCTGAACGAGGCGACAATGCCGATCACCGGCAACTAAAACGAAATCAGGAGAATCGGCCACGCATATCAGATCGCAGGCGACGCCATGGAAGCCGCGTCGGAGTCGTTCGCGGCAGGTGTGGGGCGCGTGGACGCCTACTGGAACGGCGCTGCCGCACAGGCATTCACCGATTACGCCGACCGACAACTGGCCGCAATGCGATGGGAGGGGCCCGCAGGCCGCACGATTTCCGCGGTCTGTGCAGTGATATCCGAACAACTCCGTGACGCTGCGCTGGCAGTGGTTCGGAAAATCGTCGAACTTCTCGAATCGGAGGTCGCCGTCGACAACGCCCGCGGTGCGTTGAAGGTCATGATCAAGAAGGTACCGATGGTGGGCACGGCCTGGCAGGTCGAAAGTATCATCGAAATCTGCTGGACAGCAATGGATCTGACCAAGGAACTCATTGCGAAGATCGAGCAGGTGGTCGATGACTTCGGCGCGTTCCTCGACGCGCTCGGCGATCCCGAGAGCCAGGTGGGCAAGAAGATCGACGACACGTTACGCCCATTGAACGACTTCCTCGACTACGGCAAGCAGTCCGTCGAAGCGGGAAAGACCGCGGATATCCGACCGGTCCTCGACACTCCGGACGAGGACTTCTCCGTTGGCACCGGCGACGAACCCTGGCGGGACGCATGATCCAGTCACTGCCTCCACACGCCCGAGCCGCGTACGACCGTCTGATGACATCCTGCGGTGAGCTCGAGGCCGCGCGCACGCGGGCCCTGAACACCGATCTGAAAGCTCCGGCGGGAACCCGATACGTCACAGCGGAACTGCTGGCCCGCCTGGCGTCCTCACGCCGGGCATCGGCCGACCTGATCCACTACGCGACCCGCGTCGCGTCGGGTGAATGCAGTTGGGAACGTGTCGAGGTGGACGCAACTCCGGTGCCACCGGAAGTCGAAGAGCTCAAGGCCGATCCGCAGATCCTGTGGCCGGCCGAATGGCCGACTCCGATCGCCGAGACCGGAACTTCGCCGTACCGAATCCCGTGGGAGTGATCGGCCGCTGGAACTGTCAGGACCCTCGGACAGTGCGTCCGGCGAAGGCCGCCAACCGCTCGTACGCGTTTGCGCCGTCGGGTGCCGGCTGCTCAGGATCGAAAGCACCGCCTCGCCGTTCGTCGGTCATGTTGGCCGACATGAACACCATCCCCTCCTCCGCCACCGTCTGGTCGAGATCGTCCGTGCCGCGCCCGAGTGCGGTCGCGAGATCCCACGCGTGCACCGAGAGTTCCGCAGCCACCATGCCGAGCGGCAATGGTGAACCTGCATCGATCTCGGCCAGCAGTTCGCGAGTCCTCTCCTTCCACAGCGGAATCGGATCCGACGACGGTTCTGGCGACGCCGACCAATCGATCTCGCCACCCCGAGCCATGGTCACCAAGTTGGCCGCGGTGTTCACCAGGTGGTCCGTCAGCTCGGCGACGGTCCACTCGGTGCAGGGCGTGGCCGATGCGCGTTCGGCTTCGGTCACTGTGGAGAGCAGAGCGGTGACCTGATCGATACCGGTGGAGATCTGGTGCGTTGTCGTCACGTGGCTTGTCCTCGGTTCTCTCGGAAGGCTGGGTATGCGGCGAGCGTAGGTGCACCTCGGAGCTCACGCAGCAGAAACGGGGCAGGCACAAGCGAGCGGGTGATCCGAGGGTCTGGAAGACTTCGCGGTCATGCGGGGAATCATTCTGGCGGGCGGCACGGGCTCGCGTCTTCATCCGATCACGATGGGTGTCAGCAAGCAGCTGGTCCCGGTCTACGACAAACCGATGATCTACTACCCGCTCTCGACACTGATCCTGGCCGGGATCCGCGAGATCCTCATCATCACCACACCCCAGGACGCCGACCAGTTCACCCGCCTGCTCGGTGACGGCTCCCAGTTCGGCATCTCACTGACCTACAAGGTCCAACACGAGCCGAACGGTCTCGCCCAAGCCTTCGTATTGGGTGCCGAGCACATCGGCACCGACTCCGCGGCATTGGTGTTGGGCGACAACATCTTCTACGGCCCCGGCCTGGGCACCCAACTGTCGCGGTTCGATCACATCGACGGCGGAGCCGTGTTCGCCTACGAGGTTTCCGACCCCACCGCCTACGGCGTCATCGAATTCGACGCCGACCGCAAAGCCATCTCGTTGGAAGAAAAGCCCGCCGCCCCGAAATCGAACTACGCCGTCCCCGGCCTGTACTTCTACGACAACGACGTCATCGCCATCGCCCGCGACCTCACCCCGTCCGCCCGTGGGGAATACGAGATCACCGACGTCAATCGCCACTACTTGGAGGCCGGCCGCCTGCAGGTCGAGGTTCTGCCTCGCGGGACCGCCTGGCTCGACACCGGCACCTTCGACTCGCTGCTCGACGCCTCGAACTACGTGCGCACCATCGAACAACGCCAGGGCCTCAAGATCGGATCACCCGAAGAAGTGGCCTGGCGACGAGGATTCATCACCGACGACGAACTGCGCGTGCGCGCCGAGACGCTCGTGAAGTCCGGGTACGGCCGCTACCTGCTGGAATTGATCGACCGAGGGAACCGATGACCTTTCGTGAACTGAGCATCGCCGGTGCCTACGAGTACACCCCACGCCAGTTCGGCGACGACCGCGGAGTGTTCTTCGAATGGTTCAAAGCATCGGCGTTCGAGGCCACCACCGGGCGGTCGTTGGAGCTGCTGCAGGCGAACTGCTCGGTCTCCGCCGCCGGGGTCCTACGCGGGATCCACTTCACCACCAACCCACCCGGGCAGGCGAAATACGTCACCTGCGCCCGCGGAGCCTTCCTCGATGTCATCGTCGACCTGCGCGTCGGATCACCGACATTCGGGCAGTGGGACAGCGTGCTGATCGACGACATCGACCGCAAAGCAGTCTTCCTCTCCGAAGGACTCGGCCACGCCATCCTGTCGTTGGAAGACAACTCGACCGTCATGTACCTGTGCACCCTCGAATACACCCCGGCCTTGGACCGCGACATCAACCCACTCGACCCCGCCCTGGGCATCGACTGGCCCACCACCGCCCGCGACGGCACACCCCTGACCTACGAACTCTCCGACAAGGACAAAGCCGCCCCCACCCTCGCCGACGCCCTCGAACGCGGAGACCTGCCAATCTTCTCGTGAGCGGCGGCGACGCCACCAGATCCGGGCAAACGCGCTCGCATTCGCCAGACGCGCGCAGAATCGCCCCTGACCGTTGACGAGAATGCGCGCATTTGGCAAGTGCGCGCGCGTTTGCGAACCCCCGGCAAAGTCAAAGCCGCACCCACCCTCGCCGAAGCCCTCGAACGCAGAGACCTGCCGAACTTCTCCTGAGCGGCGGGACGAGGCGACGACGACGCCAAATCCAGGCAAACGCGCTCGCATTCGCCAGACGCGCGCAGAATCGCCCCCGACCGCTGACGAGAATGCGCGCATTTGGCAAGTGCGCGCGCGTTTGCGCACCTCACGGGGCGAACCCGCGCTGGCGAACCCCCGGGGGGCAAACCCGCGTTTGCGCACCTCACGGGGCAAACCCGCGCTGGCGAACTCTTGGGGCCGAACCCCGCGACTCAGCGGATTTTGAAGATCACGAATCGCTGGACGAGGAAGTTGATGACCGTCGCCGTACCCTGCGCGATGACGAAGGCCACGTTGGCGTACCAGAAGCCGTCGGGAAGAGCCTGGTAGAGCCAGGTGTAGATGCCCACCTGGACGGCGAAGGTGACTCCGTACAGCGCGACGACGGCGAAGAACCGAGCCCGTGACGGGGCCGCGTTGAACGTCCATCGACGATTGATCAGGTAGGCCGTCGTCGTTCCGAGTACGAAGCCGATGGCCTTGGCGAGGGTCACACCGACGCCGAACACGAAGTGCAGGATCAGGTTGACGCCCTGGTCGACGATGGCCGACAGCACACCGGTCGCCAAGAAACGCACCACCTGCGTCTTGAGATCGAGGGCCGCGTCGGCGATGTTCTCGGTCAGCGGCAACTCGACGGGTAGCGGGACGTGATGCTGCAACTCGTCGTTCTCGGGCGACCAGTCGTCGCCCGTGGAGCCTTCTTCTGCGGAGCGGTCGGGGGTGGACACGAGGACTGACACTAGCCGCTGCTGCGGTGCGGGTACCCTCTTGAGCGATGTCCACGACAGCCGACGACGCACTCTTCCCCCTGGAACCACAGGCCGGGAACACTGCGCCGCTACCCACGCAGACCCGCACACTCACCGGTTGGGGCCGCACCGCTCCCTCCACCGGAGAGGTGCTCTCGACCTCCGACCCCGAGCTCATCGCGAACGCGGTCAAGCAGGTCGCCGAGCAGAACGACTCCAAGCCGGCCCACCTCCGACGCGGCGTCATCGCCCGCGGCCTCGGCCGCTCCTACGGTGACAACGCGCAGAACTCCGGCGGCCTGGTCATCGACATGAATGCCTTGAACGGCATCCACAGCATCGACGCGTCGACGCGGATCGTCGACGTCGACGGTGGCGTCAACCTCGACCAGCTGATGCGTGCCGCGCTGCCGTTCGGCCTGTGGGTACCGGTGCTGCCGGGTACCCGCCAGGTCACGATCGGCGGGGCCATCGGCACCGACATTCACGGCAAGAACCATCACAGCGCGGGTAGCTTCGGCAACCACGTCCGCTCGATGGAACTGCTGACCGCGGACGGTCAGGTCCGCCACTTGACGCCGTCGGGCAAGAACGCCAAGCTCTTCTGGGCGACGGTCGGCGGCAACGGCCTGACCGGCATCATCCTGCGCGCGACGATCGAGATGACGCCGACGGAGACGGCTTACTTCATCGCCGACGGCGACGTCACCACCACCCTCGACGAGACCATCGCCCTGCACAGCGACGGCAGCGAGAACAACTACGACTACTCGAGTGCCTGGTTCGACGCGGTCGCCCCGCCGCCCAAGCTCGGCCGCGCGGCCCTCTCCCGCGGATCGCTCGCGACGTTGGACCAGTTGCCGGCCAAACTCCAGAAGGACCCGCTGCGGTTCAACGCCAAGCCGTTGGTGACGTTCCCGGACGTCTTCCCCAACGGCCTGGCCAACAAGTACACGTTCTCCGCCGTCGGCGAGGTCTGGTACCGCAAGGCCGGCAACTACCGGAACAAGGTCCAGTCCCTGACGGCGTTCTATCACCCACTGGACATGTTCGGTGAGTGGAACCGTGCCTACGGCTCCAAGGGCTTTCTCCAGTACCAGTTCGTTGTTCCGCCGGAGGCGGTCGACGAGTTCAAGAAGATCATCGTCGACATCCAGAAGTCCGGGCACTACTCGTTCCTCAACGTCTTCAAGCTGTTCGGGCCCGGAAACAAAGCGCCACTGAGCTTTCCGATTCCAGGGTGGAACATCTGCGTCGACTTCCCGATCAAGCCGGGCTTGAACGAGTTCGTCCGCGAGCTCGACAAGCGGGTGCTCGAATTCGGCGGTCGTCTGTACACCGCGAAGGATTCGCGCACCGACGCCGAGACCTTCCACTCGATGTACCCGCGGATCGACGAGTGGATCAAGGTCCGCCGATCCGTTGACCCCACAGGCGTTTTCGCCTCCGATATGGCTAGAAGGCTGGAACTGCTGTGACGATAGACGCCGTAGGTAACCCCCAGACGATTCTCGTTCTGGGCGGCACCAGCGAGATCGGTCTCGCGATCACCGAGGAGTACCTGTCGAAGTCTCCGGCACGTGTCATCCTCGCTGCGCTGCCGAACGACCCGCTTCGTGAGAGCGCGGTTGCCCAACTGAACGCCAAGGGCGCGAAGTCCGTCGACATCATCGACTTCGATGCACTCGACACCGCCTCGCATCCCAAGGTGATCGACGCGGCATGGGCCAAGGGTGACGTCGACGTCGCCATCGTCGCCTTCGCCGTCGACTTCGATGCCGAA
Source organism: Rhodococcus sp. 14-1411-2a (assembly GCF_002259485.1). GTDB lineage: Bacteria > Actinomycetota > Actinomycetes > Mycobacteriales > Mycobacteriaceae > Rhodococcoides. Next base: position 48,695 of record NZ_NPGA01000014.1, on the reverse strand, counting down.
CAGCTCTGGCAGGACCAGCGCAAGGCCGTCCTCGCCGCGAACATCAACTACACCGCCTCCGTCTCGGTCGGCGTGCTGCTGGGCGAGAAGATGAAGGCGCAGGCCTACGGCCGCATAATCGTCATGTCCTCGGTGGCAGGCGAGCGGGTTCGTCGTTCCAACTTCGTCTACGGCTCCACCAAGGCCGGACTCGACGGTTTCTACCTCGGACTCGGGGAAGCGCTGCGCGAGTTCGGACCTCGGGTCACCGTCGTTCGCCCGGGCATGGTGCGCACCAAGTTCAGCGCGCACGTCAAGGAAGCCCCGATGACCGTCGACAAGGAGGTCATCGCGAAGCTCGCGGTGAACGCGTCACGCAAGGGCACCCCCTTGATCTGGACTCCCGCACCGTGGCGTCTGGTGATGATGGTGCTGCGGCACGTGCCGCGGCCGATCTTCCGCAAGCTGCCCATCTGATCTCGACGGCACTTCAGTTTTCATGACACAGCAGGTTGCACCGGCTCGCAGAACCGCCTCTGCCGTCGGGGAAATCGCTCTCGGTGTGCTCATCGCAGTGGTCGTGGCGACGGTCGGGTTGTACGCCTTCTCACTGGTTCAGTGGCCGGCGTTCAACTCGTCCAATGTCACCCGCGCCATCACGACGCTCGGGCAGGTGACCGCTGCGGCACTGTTCGCCGCGTCGATCTACCTGTACCGGATTCACAAGTGGCCGTGGGTCGCTCGGCTCGCGGCGTGGATCGGGCTGAGCGGATTCGTCACCGTCACCCTCGGGATGCCGCTGGCTGCAACCAAGCTCTATCTGTTCGGCATCTCCGTCGACCAGGAGTTCCGTACCGAATACCTGACGCGACTGACGGATTCGGCGTCGTTGCGAGACATGACGTACGCCGACATTCCGCCGTTCTACCCGGCCGGCTGGTTCTGGCTCGGCGGACGCGTCGGCAACCTCTTGGGCATGGACGGCTGGGAAGTGTTCAAGCCGTACGCAATCGGGCTGCTCGCCGTTACCGCCGTCGTTTCGTTCGTGCTGTGGAAGGCGCTGATTCGAGCAGACTGGGCCGTCGCCGTCAGCGCCGTCACCACCGCACTCGTCGTCGCCCACGCCTCCCCCGAGGCATACAGCGCCGTGATCGTGATGCTCTTCGCACCCGCGCTGGTCCTCGCCTGGGGAGCATTGCACCGGCCCGCCGGGATGAATGTGGCATCCAGTCAGTCAGAGTGCAAGAAAGGGACATTGATCCCGACTGGGGGGCGCACCGCATCGGGCGGATGGGGAGCGGTGGTCGGCACCGGACTCTTTCTCGGTCTGGCCGCGACGTTCTACACGCTGTATCTCGGCCTGGCGGCGTTCACCGTCGTACTGATGGCGCTGTTCGCCGCCGTCCTCGCCTATCGCGAGAAGAAGTCCTGGAACGTACTGGTTCCCATCGCGATCAAGGTCGCCGCGATCGCTGCGATATCGGGCGTCATCGCCGCGACCGTGTGGCTGCCGTACCTGATCGAATTCCTGCGTGGTGCACCCTCCACGTCGGGCACGGCATTGCACTATCTGCCCGAAGCCGGTGCGACACTTCCCTTCCCGATGTTCGAGTTCTCCCTGATGGGCATGCTGTGCCTCATCGGCACGGTGTGGGTGGCGGTGCGGTTCTCGTCCTCACGCCGAGCGCAGGCACTGGGCGTCGGCGTCGTCTCCATCTATCTGTGGACGCTGCTCTCCATGGCCGCCACGGCCGCGGGCACCACCCTGCTCTCGTTCCGCCTCGAAGCGGTGCTGATCGTATTGCTCGGCAGCGCAGGCGTTTTCGGCTTCCTCGAGGGCAGCCACGCGATCTATCAGGCCATCAACGAGCCACCGAAGTTCCGTATCGCCGCTGTCGTCGTAGCAGCCATCGGTGCGATGACCTACGCGCAGAACATCCCCCAGGTACTGCAGACCGAGATCACCGTCGCGTACTCCGACACCGACGGTGACGGCAACCGCGCCGACATGCGTCCGCCGAGCGCGGTCTCGTACTACCGCGAGGTCGACGCCGCCCTGACCGAGCAGACCCAGCGTCCGCGCGACGAAACCGTGCTGCTGACGGCGGACACGTCGTTCCTCAGCTACTACCCGTACTTCGGCTTCCAAGGACTGACCTCGCACTACGCCAACCCACTGGCGCAGTTCGATCAGCGAGCCGACGCCATCGAGCAGTGGACCGAGCTCGAGACGCCCGATCAGCTGGTCGACGCGCTCGACACCAGCCAGTGGCGCGCGCCGGATGCGTTCCTGTTCCGCCGCGGTGCCGACGGCTACACCCTGCGCCTGGCCGAGGACGTCTACCCGAACGACCCGAACGTGCGCCGCTACACCGTCACCTTCCCGCAGTCACTGTTCGAGGATCCTCGCTTCACCGTCACCGACATCGGACCCTTCGCGCTGGTCGTGCGCACGAATTGAACGATCGTCGACCGTGAACGCACTACCTCGGTGCTGCGGTGCGAGATCGAAACTCCCTCGGTGAGCGTCCGGTCCATCGCGTGAACGCATGCGAGAAGCTGGCGACGTCGCTGTAGCCGAGTTCGGCGGCGATCTCCCCTACCGTGACCGAACCGTCGAGCAGACGCACGGTCGCGCGCTCCTGAAGGAACGCCTGACGTAGCGCACGGAACGTGGCTCCCTCGTTGCCGAGTTTTCGTTTGAGGGTGCTGGTGGAGACGGCCATTCTCCGGGCACAGTGCGCACTGTTGGTGCACTCGCGGTCGGTGTCGAACAGCGCGCGCACGGTGTCCGTGTACGACTTCGTACGACGGCCGTCGACGGCCTTCTTCAGTTCCGCGATCCCCAGTTGATACGACAACGAATCGGAGAACCGGCATGCCTCGTCGAGGATGGCCGCCGGCACGAAGACGAACGGTGACGGCGCATGGAACACGATGCGCCGGATTTCGTCGTCGTCGAGCGTATCGCGCTCCGGGGCCGGGATATCGAGGTGAAGTTCGACCGCGTCCGCGAAGCCGGCGAGCATGTCGATCAGACGAAGAAGGCACGAACCGCCGTACGCGACAGCAATGCTGTCGAGCCCCTCGTCCCCCGTGCGCCCGGCGAGTCCGATGGTCAACCCTCGATCGGTGTGGTGGATGTGCACGGCGAGAGCCGTCGAGACCAGCGGGAGGAACTCCAGCAACTCGACCATCTCTGCCACCGATCCGGCACTGATCAGCGGAAGACTGAGGGGGCCGAACGACGTGGGCTGCACGTATTGCGCGAACGTCGCGCCGAGCCGGAAACCCTGTTGACGGTCGAGGTCCGGGTACACCTCCCGAAACCACCGCAGCGGCACCTGTCCGTCGCGGGTGACCAGCTCCGTCATGCTGACGCCCTCACGCTCCAGGATGCGTCGGAACGCCGCCTCGGCCCGCTCGCCCAGCGCGCCACTACCGAGCAGCTGCGCGAAGGCAAGCGGCGGCACTCCGGACTCCGTTGATCTCACCTGAGCCAAATTAACAACAAATCGACGCTTTCGAGCCTAGTTCGGAAAGCCCATCGCAGTGAGACTTGGAACACAGTTACTCAGCGAGGAGAACACCATGGCCAACGTCACTTTTGTCACGCACGACTGCGAGAAGCACGAGGCACCGCTGACCGAGGGCACATCCCTGATGCAGATTGCCGTCGACAACGCCATCCCGGGTATCGACGGGGACTGCGGCGGCGAGGCAGCCTGCGGAACCTGTCACGTCGTCGTCGACGACGCATGGAGCGACGTCGTCGGCACGAACGACGAGGTCGAGGAGGACATGCTCGCCATGAACCCCGAGCGTGAACCGACATCTCGGCTGTCGTGCCAGATGACCGCGCGCGAATCCTGGGACGGCTTGACGGTCCGCGTGCCCGAATTCCAGATCTGACCTGCGGACCGGAGGAGAGAGCCATGAGTATCGCCGACACCGTCGCGACCACCGCGAGATCCGTCATCCCGATGGAACTGCAGATCCGCGGCGCGCACCTCTACGACAAGACGCGTCGGATCGTGACCCGCACCGACGGCCAGGTCATGTTCACCGAGACACCGATTCCGCCGGTCGACGAGGTCGATCTCGCCGACATCGACCTGAGCAACCCGTTCCTGTACCGCCAAGGCCTCTGGAAGTCGTACTTCGAGCGCGTCCGCAACGAAGCGCCGGTGCACTTCCAGCCGAACAGCCCGTTCGGGCCGTTCTGGTCGGTCACCCGGCATGCGGACATCATCGCCGTCGACAAGAACCACAAGGTGTTCTCGGCGGAGCCGTTCATCATCATCGGCAAGCCGCCGCGCTTCATGGACATCGCGATGTTCATCGCGATGGATCCCCCGCGTCACGACGCTCAGCGCGCCGCGGTCCAAGGGGTGGTGGCCCCGAAGAATCTCCGCGAGATGGAGGACCTGATCCGGTCCAGGGTGCAGGAAGTTCTCGACGACCTTCCCGTGAACCAGCCGTTCGACTGGGTTCGCACGGTGTCCGTCGAACTCACGGCACGGATGCTGGCGACGTTGCTCGATTTCCCCTACGAGCAGCGACACAAGCTCGTCGAGTGGTCGGACCTGGCGACGGCAATGGAACAGACCAACGGTGGTCCTTCTGACAACGACGAGGTGTTCGGCGCCATGGTCGACGCAGCCAAGGGCCTGAGCGCTCTCTGGCACGACAAGGCCGCTCGAAAAGCAGCAGGGGAAGAGCCCGGCTTCGACCTGATCTCGCTGCTGCAGGCCAACGACGACACGAAGGATCTCATCGACCGGCCGCTGGAGTTCCTGGGGAATCTCACCCTGCTCATCGTCGGCGGCAACGACACCACGCGTAACTCGATGAGCGGTGGAGTGTTGGCGCTCAACGAGTTTCCCGATCAGTTCGAGAAGCTGAAGGCGAATCCCGATCTCGTGCCCGGCATGGTGTCCGAGATCATCCGCTGGCAGACGCCGCTGGCCTACATGCGCAGGATCGCGAAGGAAGACACGATCCTGAACGGCCAGTTCATCCGCAAGGGCGACAAGGTGGTCATGTGGTACGCCTCCGGCAACCGTGACGAGCGCGTGTTCGATCGGCCGGACGACTTCATCATCGACCGCAAGAACGCACGTAACCACATCGCGTTCGGGTTCGGCGTGCACCGGTGCATGGGCAACAGGCTCGCGGAGATGCAACTGCGAATCCTCTGGGAGGAGTTGCTGACCCGGTTCGAGAACATCGAAGTGGTCGGGAAGCCCGAGTACGTTCAGTCCAACTTCGTGAGAGGTATATCCAAGATGATGGTCAGCCTCACCCCGAAGCAGCAGGCCTAGGTGAGCGCCGAGCGCGCGGTGATCATCGGTGCCAGCCACGCCGGCGCTCAACTCGCCGCACATTTGCGACGCGAAAAGTGGGCCGGGGAGATAGTTCTCATCGGTGACGAGGGGACGTTGCCCTACCAACGTCCCCCGTTGTCGAAGGCCTATCTGGCCGGCACCTCGACGCTCGAGGCCATGGCGATCCGCGGGGCGGATTTCTACGACAAGCAGAACATCGAGCTGGTCGACGGTTCGGTGAGCAGCATCGATCGTGAGGCTCGCACGGTCACGTTCGATTCCGGAGTCACGCAGTCGTACAGCAAGCTCGCCCTGTGCACCGGCGCGCGAACTCGCCGATTGGCAACTCCCGGAGCAGATTTGGCGGGCATCCACTACCTGCGGACCGCCGCCGACTCCGCATCGCTACGCTCGGCCGCGACGCCGGGAACACGGGTAGTCGTCGTCGGTGGCGGTTACATCGGTTTGGAAACGGCAGCGTCCCTCCGGGCATCGGGTCTCGACGTCACCGTCGTCGAGGCCGCGGAGCGTGTTCTGGAACGCGTGACAGCACCGGTGGTCTCGACGTTCTTCACCCGAATACACCGCGAGGCGGGCGTGGAGATCCGGACGGGTGCGCTCGTGGAGGAGTTCCGCGGAGACAGCCGTGTGCGGGCGGTCGTGCTGGCCGGCGGAGACACGCTGCCAGCCGATCTAGTGGTCATCGGGGTGGGCATCGTCCCCAACACCGAACTCGCCGAAGCGGCCGGGATCACCGTCGACAACGGAATCGTCATCGACGATCGGACCCGCACCGACGATCTCGATATCGTCGCTGCCGGCGATTGCGCCGCCTACCACGTTGCCCGCTACTCGCGGCGCGTACGCCTCGAAGGAGTCTGCGCTGCAAACGAACACGCGAAGGTGGCGGCATCGACTTTGACCGGAGGGTCCTCCGCCATCACCGCGCTGCCGTGGTTCTGGTCCGACCAGTACGACCTCAAGCTTCAGATCGCCGGACTGGGCACCGGATACGACGAGGTCGTCGTCAACGGCGACCCGGAGCGCGATCGCGACTTCACCTGCTACTACCTCCGCGACGGCCAACTCATCGCCGCGGACTGCATCAACCGTCCGCGCGATTTCATGACCAGCAAGAAGAAAATCGCCGAGCACTCCACAGTCGAACTCGCGGAATTGATCGGATGAGAACTTCACGCCCCTGCACCACCACCTCGCTCACCGTGTGACGCCGGTCGTTCGAGTTTCCGCCCATCGTGATCTTTCTGTAACCTCGACGCGATGACCACCCACGACCAGAGTGTTCTCGAGCGGCAGCCGACAACGGCACCGGCTCGACACTCCGGCGTCGGGCGCGGTGACGTCGTTGCGGCGGTCGGATTTCTGGTCGCCGCCTTCTACGTCCTGCAAGGCCAGTGGCGCAATCTGGGCGGCGGCTACCTCTACAACAGCGGCCAGGATCAGACGATGTGGGAGTGGTTCTTCTCCGTCGCCGCCAATTCGGTCGCGCATCTGGACAATCCACTGTGGAGCGACCTGCAGAATTACCCGCTCGGGGTGAATCTGATGGCGAACACGGCGATGTTCGGAGTCTCGATCCCCCTGGCCCCGATCACGTTGCTCTTCGGACCGACGGTCACCTGGGCGATCGCTCTCACCGTCGGCCTGGCGGGGACCGCGTTCGCGTGGTTCTGGCTGTTTTCCCGTCAGCTCAATGCGTCCAAGGGCGCCGCGGCAATGGGCGGCGCGCTGTGCGGCTTTGCGCCCGGCGCGATCTCACACGCCAACGGGCACCCCAACTTCGTGGTGCTGTTCCTGCTTCCGGTGATCGCCATGCTGGTCACCCGCATCGCACACGGCGGCGGGACCACCAAGAACACCGTCGGACTCGGGTTGATCGTCGCGCTGCAGATCCTGCTCGGCGAGGAGCCGCTGCTCATCTTCGCGATGTCGTTCGCCATCTTCGCCGTCGTCTACTACGTGTCCAGGCCCCGTTCGCTGTGGCCTGCCGTCCGCAATGCCGTGCCCCGACTCGCGGTCTCGGCCGGCATCGCGTTGACGCTCGTGGCGTTTCCGCTGTGGTGGCAGTTCTTCGGCCCGCAGTCGTACTCGTTCCTCGAACACGGTGCCATGGGCAACGACGCCAAAGCACTGTTCCAATTCCCGACGCAATCGCTCGGCGGCGAGGCGACTCCGGGGCAGAACGTTCGCATCAATGCCACCGAGGAGAACGCGTACTTCGGCTGGCCGCTGCTGGTGCTGTCCCTGGTGGCAGCGGTGTGGATGTGGCGCGTCGCCTGCGCCCGTGCTGCTGCCGCGACCGCGATCGTCATGAGCGTGCTGTCACTCGGCGCGACGCTGGTGATCGGCAAGGACGACACCGGCATCACACTGCCGTGGACGAAGCTGGCCGAGTACCCACTCGTCGAATCCGTGCTCGAAACCCGCTTCGCGTTGGGCGCGGTGCCTGCACTGGCCCTGCTGGTCGTCCTGGCCACCGATCGCACGTTCCGCAACGGACTTCGCCCGTTGCCTGCGTTCTGGATCGCCGGACTCACGCTCGCACTCGTACCTCTGATCCCGACGCCGCTGGTGACCGTCGACAAGTCCCCGACGCCGGAGTTCTTCGCCGACGGCGAGTGGGAGAACTTCGTCGACGACGGTTCCGTCGTCACCGTGCCCCTTCCGCGGCCCGAGGACGCGCGCCCGCTGCGCTGGCAGATGGACGCCGACATGGGCTTCAAGCTGGCCGCCGGATACTTCGTCGGACCGAGCGACAAGGAAGAGAAGGTCGCCAAGTACGGGGCCGTGGACCGTCCGACGGCGCTGCTGCTCGGCTCGGTCTACGACTCGGGCACCGTCCCCGAGATCACCGCCGATCAGCGCAGCGACGCCGCCGAGGACATGGCGTTCTGGGAGGCCGACGTCGTCGTCCTGCCGCCGGGCAAGAACACTCTCGCTCTGCGGACCACCGTCACCGACCTCGTCGGCGTGGAGCCTCGGTACACCGGAGGCGTATGGGTGTGGGACGTGCGGACGCTCGTCCCTTAGCATCGTCGGCGTGCCCGAGACCGCTCCGAACTTCGCGACCGCCCGGCTGATAGCGATCGTCACTGGCATCATCGGTGCGGTTCTGGCCATCGCGACACCCCTGCTGCCGGTTCAGCAGGACGTTGCGACGCTGTCGTGGCCGCAGAGTTCGTTCGGCAGCGTCAACGCTCCGCTGGTGAGCTACTCGCCCGTCGACCTCGAGGCAACCGTTCCGTGCAGCGCCGCCACTGCTCTCACCGACGGCGGCACGCTGATCTCCACCGCACCCATCGAAGCTGCGAAGACCGAGCAGAAGGCACTGATCGTGCGGGTCGACGATGACCGGCTGCAGGTGCTGCTGCGTGATCGCGTTCTCGCCGAGGCTCCCGTGTCCGAGCTGTCCGCCGACTGTTCGCTGAGCATTTCGTCCAGCGCCACCAGTACGATCGTCGACCTCGACGGCGACACGAGCACGATGGACGGCGACGTCCGCCCGCAGGTCGTCGGCGTCTACACCGACCTCACCGCACCGGTCGACGGCCTGAACGTGCGCGCCGACATCGACTCGCGCTATTCCTCGAGCCCCACCACGTTCAAGTTGTTGGCCATGATCGTCGGCGCACTCGCTGTGATCGCGTCCCTGTTCGCGCTGCATCGCCTCGACAGCATGGACGGTCGACGCCACCGCCGATTCCTCCCCTCGCGCTGGAAGTCCATCACCGGCGTCGACGCCGTCGTGGTGGGCGTGCTGGTGCTGTGGCATTTCATCGGCGCGAACACCTCCGACGACGGTTACCTGCTCAACATGGCCCGCGTCTCCGAGAACGCCGGCTACATGGCCAACTACTTCCGCTGGTTCGGCGTCCCCGAAGCGCCGTTCGGCATGCCGTACTACGACATGCTCGCCGCCCTCGCCAAGGTCAGCACCGCCAGCATCTGGATGCGCCTGCCCGCCACCATCGCGGCGCTGCTGTGCTGGCTCGTCATCAGCCGCGAGGTCATCCCCCGCCTCGGTCGCGCAGTTCTCACCAACCGGGTCGCGCTGTGGACCGCCGGATTCGTGTTCCTCGCTTTCTGGCTGCCCTACGACAACGGCCTGCGCCCAGAACCGATCATCGCCCTCGGCGCACTGCTCACGTGGTGCTCGATCGAACGCGCCATCGCCACCGGACGACTCCTGCCCGCCGCCATCGGCACCCTGATCGCCGCGTTCTCCCTCGCCGCCGGACCCACCGGACTGATCGCCGTCGCCGCCCTGCTCGCCGGCCTGCGGCCGCTGGTGATGATCGTGGTCAAGCGAGCTCGCCAGGTGGGACTGCTCGCCGTTCTCGCGCCGCTGGTCGCGTCGGGACTGGCGGTGTTGATTGCGATCTTCGCCGACCAGACTCTTGCCACGGTCCTCGAAGCGACCCGAGTGCGCTCGGCCATCGGACCGAACGTGCCGTGGTTCGAAGAACGCGTCCGCTGGGACGCGCTGATGACCATTTCTCCCGACGGCTCGCTCGCCCGACGGTTCGGCATGTTCGCGATGCTGCTGTGCATCGTCGTGTGCATCGCGGTGATGCTCCGCAAGAACGGACGCATCCCCGGGACAGCCACCGGACCGTCGCGTCGGATCCTCGGAATCATTCTGGGCGCACTGGCTTTGATGATGTTCACGCCCACCAAATGGACCCACCACTTCGGTGTGTACGCCGGTCTCGCGGCGTCGTTGGCCGCGCTGGCTGCCGTTGCCGTCACCGCTGCAACCGTCCGATCTCCGCGCAACAGAACACTGTTCACCGCCGCTGTCCTGTTCCTGACGGCGGTGGCGTTCACCAGCTCGAACGGGTGGTGGTACGTCTCGAGCTACGGCATTCCGTGGTTCGACAAGCCGCCGTCCATTGCCGGCAAGGGCTTTTCGACGATCCTGCTGGGCCTGACGGTACTGACGCTGCTCCATGCGGCCTATCAGCACGTCCGATTGCCTTATCGCAGAGAAGAACCGACCACGCGTCGACGCTTCGCGCCGTCCGCGCTGACCATCGTCGCCGGCGGGGTCGTGGCCTTCGAGGTGCTCTCGTTCGTCAAAGGCGCTGTGGCGCAATACCCGGCGTACTCCATCGCCCGCTCGAACTTCTCTGCCCTCGCCGGAAACTCGTGCGGACTCGCCGGTGACGTACAAGTGGAGACCGACGTCAACGGCTCGGTCCTGCAACCGATCGATCCCGCAGCCGACGCACTCGGTGCCGGTGGGAGTACCGGATTCACCCCCGACGGCGTCGCCCAGGACCTGACGGCCGATTCCGAGGACACCGCGCAGGGCAGCGCGAACTCCATCCGCCCCGAGGACTCCGAACAGAGCGCGGCGGCCACTTCGTCGAACTCCGCGGGCACCTCCGGCGGAACCACCGAGAACGTCGGAATCAACGGCAGCACAGTCGCACTGCCGTTCGGCCTCGATCCGAGCACCACACCGGTACTCGGCAGCTTCGGAGCCACCGAGCCCGCATCCCTGACCTCCGGTTGGTACGCCTTGCCGGAGGAAGGCGACCTGATCGCCATCGCCGCCGCCGGCCGCATCCGATCGGTGGACGAGGACGGCATCGTCACGGAAGGCCAACGCGTCGAACTGGAATACGGACGCCGCGACGGCGGTGACGTGATCGCGCTGGGACGCATCACCCCGCTCGACATCGGTCCGTCGCCGTCGTGGCGCAACCTGCGCGTGCCGATGAACGACCTTCCCGCCGACGCGGACGTCGTGCGCATCGTCGCCGAGGACAACGACCTGGCCGGCGATCAATGGCTCGCCGTCACCCCGCCGCGCGTCCCGAAGACGCAGACGCTGAACTCACTGGTCGGATCGACCGATCCGGTAATGCTGGACTGGGCCGTCGGACTCGCGTTTCCGTGCCAGCGTCCGTTCGATCATCGCGACGGCGTCGCCGAGGTACCGAAGTACCGCATCCTGCCCGACCGCACCGGTGCCGAATCCACCAATGCCTGGCAGGACTCGATCGGCGGCGGCCCGCTCGGCTGGACCGAACTGCTCCTCGGTGCGGAGACACTGCCGTCGTACCTCGCCGACGACTACGCCCGAGACTGGGGATCCATCGAGAGATACACGCCACTCGATCCTGACGCGACAACGGCCGAGATCGCCGTCGAGCAGCAGTCTCGGTCCGGATTGGCCAGCGACGGACCGATGAAAACAGACTGATTCCCTGGTTCTGCATTTATTCCCGGGGACGGTGCCTGTGTGACCTCTTCGTCACGCTCGCATAACATCGACTCTCGTGCCCGACGTCGTGACAGATTCATCAGCTGGTCCACCCGTCCCCGCTCCACTGCGAGCCTCGGACGAACTTCGTGCTCAGGTGCGAGTTCCCCGGCTGATCGCCATGGTGGCCGGCGTGCTCGGTGTTCTGTTCGCGCTGATCACTCCGTTCGCACCCGTCACTCAGACAACGGCCACCATCGAATGGCCGCAGAACGGCCTCCTGCAGGACGTGGACGCCCCGCTGGTGTCCCAGGCACCCCTGAGCCTCACCGCGACCCTCCCGTGCTCTGCCGTCGCAGCACTCCCCGCGTCGGGCGGGCTACTGCTGGCGACTGCGCCCCCTCAGGGCGAAGGCGCGGCACTGAACAGTCTGTTCGTACGCGTGGGCGAATCGAACGTGGACGTTCTCGACCGCAACGTAGTCGTCGCGACGGCACCGCGCGCCGACGTCGAGAGCACCCGCTGCGCGGCCATCGAGATCACCTCGAACGACGAGTACACCTCCGCGGCCTTCACCGGACTGACCGACGACGACGGCCAGCCTCTGCAAGGCAGGCTCGACGGCGATCTACGCCCCCAGGTCGTCGGCATCTTCAGCGATCTCAGCGGCGCGGCCCCGGCCGACATGTCCGTCACCGTCGACGTCGACTCCCGCTTCTCGTCGTCGCCGACGTTGCTCAAGTCTCTGATCATGATCCTCGCGATCGCCTGCACATTGTTGGCCATCGGCGCACTCGGACGGCTCGACGGCACCGACGGTCGCGCGCACCGCCGCTTCTTCCCCTCCCACTGGTGGAGGTTCACCGGCGTCGACGTCACCGTCCTCGGCGTTCTGGTCGGCTGGCATTTCGTCGGCGCGAACACCTCGGACGACGGCTATCTCCTCACGATGGCTCGCGCCGCCGACCACTCCGGCTACATGGCCAACTACTTCCGCTGGTTCGGCGTACCCGAAGCCCCGTTCGGCTGGTACTACGACGTGCTCGCCGTGTTCGCGAAGATCTCTACCGCCAGCCCGTGGATGCGACTGCCCGCACTCATCGCCGGCGTCCTGTGCTGGATGGTGATCAGCCGTGAGGTGGTCCCGCGCCTCGGCCGCGCCGTGCGCAAATCCAACGTCGCCCTGTGGACCGGCGGACTGGTGTTCCTCGCCTTCTGGCTGCCGTACAACAACGGACTGCGTCCCGAACCGATCGTCGCCCTCGGCGCACTGCTCACCTGGTGCTCGGTGGAACGATCCATCGCCACCGGCAGGTTGTTGCCCGCCGCCGCAGCCTGTTTGATCGGAGCCTTCACCCTCGCCGCAGCGCCGACCGGATTGATGTGTGTGGCAGCACTTCTCGCCGGGGCCCGGCCCATCGCACGCATCGTCGTCCGACGCCACCGCCAGGTCGGCACCCTCGCGATGCTGGCCCCGCTGGCAGCAGCAGGCGTACTGGTACTCGTCGTCGTCTTCGCCGACCAGACGTACGCGACGGTCATCGAGTCCACCCGAGTCCGCACCATCATCGGCCCCAACGAGGCCTGGTACCAGGACTTCCTGCGGTACTACTACCTCTTCGTCCAAACCGTCGACGGCTCGGTCGCACGCCGCTTCGCGTTCCTGACGATGATCCTGTGCCTGTTCACCACACTGTTCGTGCTGCTTCGTCGACGACGCATCCCCGGCATTGCGAACGGGCCGGCGTGGCGTCTGCTCGGCGTCGTCCTCGGCACCATCTTCTTCATGATGTTCAACCCCACCAAGTGGACTCACCACTTCGGTTCCTACGCCGGAATCGCCGGTGGACTGGCGGCACTGACGGCCGTCGCCGTCTCGGCCAGTGCCCTGCGCTCGCGTCGCAACCGATCGCTGTTCGCCGCCGGACTGATGTTCGTTCTGGCACTGTCGTTCTCGGGCATCAACGGCTACTGGTACGTCTCGAGCTACGGCGTGCCGTGGTTCGACAAGACGGTCTCGCTGGGCGGCAACGAGTCGGGCACCCTGTTCCTCATCCTGTTCGGACTGGTCCTCGCCATTGCAGCTTTCCAGTACTTGCGTGAGGGATACGCTCCGCCGCAACCGAAACCGACGTCTGCGCGCGGTCAACGCATCCGTAAGTTCGCCGCCGCGCCGCTGACCGTCATCGCCGGAATCATGGTGCTGTTCGAGGTGCTCTCGCTCGTCAAGGGAGCCGTCTCTCAGTACCCCGCCTACTCGCTGGCCCGGTCGAACGTGCAATCGGTGCTGGGTAATTCGTGCGGACTCGCAAACGACGTCCTCGTCGAGTCGAACCCCAACGCAGGTGTACTGAGCCCACTGCCGGAAGAGTTCGACCCTGTCGCAGGCCCCCTCGGCGGATCGAGCAGCACACTGCGCAACTTCACCGCCAACGGTGTTCCCAGCGACCTCAGCGCCGACGCCGTGGAAGTCAAACCAGGGCAAGGCAATACCGATCAGCAGTCCGTCGGGCCAGCATTCGAGGAAGGCCAGAGTTCCGGAACCGCAGGCGGCACCGGCGAAGTGGGCGTCAACGGCTCCTCCGCCGCCCTGCCCTTCGGCCTCGACCCAGCCACCACCCCCGTCCTCGGCTCCTACCAGGAAGGCGTCCAGGAGCCCGCGGAGGCGACGTCGAGCTGGTACCAACTACCCGCTCGCAGCGACGACGCACCGCTGGTCGTCTTCTCCGCAGCCGGACGCATCTGGTCCTACGACGACACCGGAGCCCTCACCTACGGACAGTCGCTACTGCTCGAATACGGCAAGCGTCAGCCCGACGGTAGCGTCCAGGCCCAGGGCACCTACCTGCCACGCGACATCGGACCCGCACCCTCGTGGCGTAATCTCCGAATCCCGTTGGCGGACATCGCACCCGACGCCGACGCCGTCCGCATCGTCGCCAACGACCCCAACCTCACCGGCGACCAATGGCTCGCATTCACTCCGCCGCGGGTGCCCGTGATGGAAAACCTCAACACCATGATCGGCAGCGAACAACCCGTGCTGCTCGACTGGGCCGTCGGACTGCAATTCCCGTGCCAACGCCCCTTCGACCACCGAAACGGCGTCGCCGAGGTGCCCGGATACCGCATCCTCCCCGACCGCCCACTCGCCGTCAGCTCCACCGACACCTGGCAATCCGGCGAGAACGGCGGCCCACTGGGCTGGTCCGAACTACTCGCCAAGCCCGTCACCGTCCCCACCTACCTCGAAAACGACTGGGCCAGGGACTGGGGTTCATTGGAACGCTACGAGCAGTACTACCCGAGCGCAGTGCCCGCTGAACTCGACACCGCCGACGTCACCCGATCCGGTTGGTACCAAGACGGACAACTGCGCGTATTCGAGGACTGACCTCCCACCCGCCGCTCCGCGTCAATGGACCCTTGCACACGTCTCGACCGTGCAAGGGTCCATCCACGTTTCGGCCCGTAGTGGGTCAATGGACCGTTGCATACGTCTGAGCGCGTAGGTGGTCCATTCACCCTCCGGTGGGGGGCAAGGACCGCGGGCTTCATAGGACTCCATCTGCCGGCCCTAACATCCGAGCCCGACAATGTTTGGCAACTCGCGACTGGTGAAGGCCAATCCATCCACAGACTGGTCGACCATCCACAGAGAGGCTGCGACAGCACCTGAACGCGACAAACGTGTCGGTGCCGGATTTCACTCTTCGGGCATGAAAAGACGATTGTGGAACGCAGGTTCATTGTTCGACCTCAGCTCGACCGGCGTCGTGACGCGTCGGCAGCTTCGCGAGGCGGGCGTGAGTGACGCAGCGATCGACAGCAGATGCGCGGCCGGCGGTCCGTGGCAGCGATTGCTGCCGGGTGTCGTACTGCTGCGCAACGGTCATCCGTCGACGCTCGAACGCTCAGCGGCGGCGCTCGCATACGGCGGACCGACGAGCATGATCACCGGCTGCGTCGGACTCGATTCGTTCGGATACGGGACCAACGGATCCGCCGGGGAGGTTCATCTGCTGCTACCCGCAGAGATGCGTCGGGCATCGGTGTCTTTCGTCCGAGCAGAGCGGACGTGGCGGATTCCCGAGCCGATCACCAAGGGCAGCATACGAGTTGCTCCTCTGGTGCGTTCATTGGTCGACGCCACACGGGCCGCGAAGTCCGAGGCACGGTGCGTCGCCTTGCTGACCGAGGTGCTCCAACGAGGCGGCGTGTCCATCGACGAGATCGCCACCGAATTGGCCGAAGGGCCGCGCCGCTACAGCGCGCTCACCCGCCGCGTACTTCTGGAGTTAAGGGACAACGCGCACTCGGTGGCAGAACTCGAGGACCAACGCCTGTACCGAACCAGCGGGCTGCCAGCGATGACGCACAACTGCGACATCTATGCTCGAAGCGGAGAGTTCATCGCCAACACGGACGGCTGGATCGACGCCGTGGCGCTGGCACGTGAAATCGATTCCGTGACCCACCATCTGTCACCAGCCGACTACCAGCGCACACAAGCCCGACGCAATCGAATGCAGGCGCACGGCCTGATCGTCGTGTCCCATTCACCGCAAGACATCCGCGATCGGCCGACACAGGTGCTCGAAGACTTACGGAGGAACTTCCAGCACGCTCTCGCCAGACCACGACCGGATGTGGTGATGGTGCCGCGTGAATCTACCGGTGCCCGCGCGTGAATGAACCATCGCATGCGTCTCGGCAGTGCAATGGTCCATCGACGCCGAGTCCACCCCACGTGGATGAACCATTGCATACGTCTGGGCAGTGCAGTGGTCCATTGACGCGAACGGGAGCGAAGCGACCCCCGCGAGGGCTGGGGCACCACTTCAGTCCGCCTAAATCGGAAGCAACGAGTGTTTCCGTGGACTCTTGTGCACTTCCTTGTCTTTCAGGATGTGCAGGGCCTTGCGAATTTCGAGGCGCGTTTGCGAGGGCTCGATGACCGCGTCGATGTAGCCACGCTCGGCGGCGATCCAGGGCGTTGCCACGTGTTCGTTGTAGAAGTTGATGAGCTGCTTGCGCAGGGCCGGTGCATTTTCTCCGGCCTCGGCGAGTTGTTTGCGACTCATGATGTTGATGGCACCTTCGGCACCCATGACGGCGATGCGGGCGGTCGGCCAGGCGAGGTTGATGTCGGATCCGAGCTGCTTGGAGCCCATCACCGCGTATCCACCGCCGTACGACTTACGGATCACCACAGTCAGTTTCGGCACCGTCGCTTCGACGAACGAGAAGATGAAGCGGCCACCACGATGGATGACGCCGAGGGTCTCCTGGTCGACGCCGGGCAGGAAGCCGGGTGTGTCGACGAGGAAGATGATCGGAATGTTGTAGGCATCGCTGAGCCGGATGAAGCGGGCGCACTTGTCCGCTGCCTTGGCGTCGAGTGCTCCGGACAGGTGCATCGGCTGATTGGCCACGATTCCCACCGGCCGGCCGTCGACGCGGGCGAAACCTGTGATGACATTCGGTGCCGTCTGGCCCGAGAGTTCGTGGAATTCACCGTCGTCGAAGATGCGCAGGATGATGTCGTGCATGTCGTAACCGGCGTTGTCGGCGTCGGGCATGAACGAGTCGAGCTTGCGATCGGATTCGGTGATCTCCGGCTCGAGCCCCGGGTTGATCACCGGCGACTCTTCCTGGCAGCTCGACGGCATGTAGCTCAGGTAGTTCCGGATCCACTCGAACGCAGCCTTCTCGTCCGCTGCCACATGGTGCACGTTGCCGTTGACAGCCTGGACGCGCGCACCGCCCAGTTCGTCGAGGCTGACGTCCTCACCGGTGACGGACTTGATGACCTCCGGGCCGGTGACGAACATGTACGCCTCTTCGGTGGCGACCACGATGTCGGTGTTGATCGGCGCGTACACGGCCCCGCCGGCACACTTGCCGAGGATCAGGGAGATCTGTGGGCACAGACCGGACAACGCCTCGTGGCGTCGACCCAGCTCGGCGTACCAGGCCAGGGACGTCACCGCGTCCTGCACACGAGCTCCACCGGAGTCGTTGATGCCGACGACCGGGCAGCCCATCTTGATCGCGAAGTCCATGATGCCGGCGACCTTACGACCGAACATCTCGCCGACGGTTCCGCCGAACACGGTCTGATCGTGCGAGAACACCGCGATCGGGCGGCCGTCGACGGTTCCGTGGCCGGTGACGACGCCGTCACTGTAGAGCGCGCCGGGATCGTTCGGGGCCTTCACCAGTGCGCCGATCTCGACGAAGCTGCCGGGATCGAGCAACGAATTGACGCGATCGCGGGCACTGGGGATGCCCTTCTTCGCGCGCTTCGCTACGCCGATGTCGCCGGCCGGCTCCTTGGCCTGTTCGAGCTTCGTCCGTAGTTCGGCCAGCTTCTCCGCAGTGGTGCCACTCAAGATCTACGCTCCGGTTCTTGCAGACTCGATGTTCTCGAGCGTCTTCGACAAATGGGCCGCAATTTTTCCAATGTACGGCTCGTCGACGACGGCGAGGTGATCGCCTCCGACGTACACGATCTCGAGGTCCTCGACCACCGGTCCCCATCCACCGTGCTCTTCGCGGGTGGCGTACGCGGGCTCGAGGGCGATCGCGTCGTCGTGGTACTTGTCGGCCATGTACAGCGTCACGTGCCCGCCGTACTTCTTGAGCTCGGCCGTCTGGATCGCCCGATTGTCGAGCCACGACGTACGCTGGTGCTCGATGATGCCGCCGGGGATCTTCGCGCCGCTGAGCTTCACCAGATCGGTGATGATGCGGATCTGCCCCTCGTCGTCCGAGTCCACCAACTTGTCGTACGGAATCGGGTAATCGACGTTGTACGTCTTCTTCGCGAACGCCGCGTACCGCTCCCAGCGCTTACGCACCTCGTCCTTGGTGTCCGGGATCTGTGTGCCGGGCATGACGGTGTCGAGCAGCCCGACGTAGGCGACCTCGATGCCCTCTTCCTCCATCTGCCGCGCCACCTCGTAGGCGAGGATGCCGCCGAGCGACCAGCCGACGAACACGTACGGTCCTTCGGGCTGGATCGCCTTGATCAGCGGCACGTACTCCGCGGCTCGTACGGCGATGGGTCCTTCGACGCGCTCGAGTCCGTACATCGGAGTGCCCGCAGGCAGCTTCCTCAGCAAGGGCTCGTAGGCGACGGTGGAGCTACCGGCCGAGTGGAACGCGAACACCGGTGTGGCGGTGGATCCTTCGGGGCGGGCACGCAGATTGCGTACGACGCCGTCGATCTCACCGTCCTCGAGGTGCGGGCGAACCTTGTCTGCGAGCTGTTCGATGGTCTCCGAGTCCAGGACGTCGTCGAAGGTGATCTCGCCGCCGGCCCGCTCGGTCAGACGAGCAGCCAGCTTCTCGGCAGTCTCGTCGTCGAGGATCGGCAGGGTGTTGAAGATGCCCTTGGCCGATTCCTTCGTCACCACAGCCCATGTCGCGAACGTCATCCGCTCGGCATTGTCGCGCGGAGGCACGTCGGATCCGGCGGCCTCGGCGAAGGCTTCCTTGCCACCCAGGTCGGTCTGCGCGGCGGCAGCTACGGCCGGAGCAGGCTGATACTCGGCGCTCGGAACCGTTGCTTCCGGCGTTGCGATGGCAGTGTCCAGAGCTTCTTCACGAGCACCTGCGCCGTTCTCGGCAGCCTGCTCGGCCGCCTTCTCCGCCGCCTGCTTGTCGGCCAGTGCCTGCACCTCGTCGCGGTTCTCGATCGCGTAGCGCAGGTACTTCTCCACCTCACGCAGGTTCGCGTCGCGCACGGCCTGCAATTGCACTGTGGGGATATCGAATTCGTACTCGACCCGGTTCTTGATGCGCACGGCGCTGAGCGAATCGAGACCGAGTTCGATCAGCGGAACCTCGGGCGGCAGATCCTCGGGCGCGTAGCCCATGGACTCCGCGACGATGACGGCCAATCGATCTTCGAGCTTCTGGTTGCCGTTGGGATCCCAGCGATCCCCGA
This sequence comes from Rhodococcus sp. 14-1411-2a, assembly GCF_002259485.1. Classification (GTDB taxonomy): domain Bacteria; phylum Actinomycetota; class Actinomycetes; order Mycobacteriales; family Mycobacteriaceae; genus Rhodococcoides. The sequence goes on along the minus strand of NZ_NPGA01000014.1, from coordinate 29,203 downwards.
ACGTCTCGACGACCTCCGGCAACTCCTCCATCGGTGACGAGCTCTGCTGTTCCACGGCCACAACGGGTTCCGGACGCACATCACCGGAGGTGACGACGGCCTCGTGCAGCAGCGTGAACGCCGAGCCCTCGTGCGCGTGCACCTGCACCGACGCGCCACCGAGGTGCGAGGCCAACGTGGTGACGACCGTGCCCGCCTTCGGCACGGCGGCGTGGGAGACCGAAACACCCAGGGCCACATCGGAGAACACCTGCGATGCGGCAGCCGTGACCAGTGCATCGAAACCGGCGACGGCCGACGCCTGGACCTCCCACACGTGGCGGCCGTCCGGCAATGCGACTCGGGCACCGGGAACTCGCGCGTTGCCGCCGGAGCTGACCTGCGAGTTCAGCCAGAACTCCTTGCGCAGGTACGCGGTACGCGGTATCGGCGCGTACGGGCCGGACTCGAACAGCGTGGCCAGTTCCAGGGCGTGCCCGTGGACGTAGAGCTGCGCCAGCGCGGAGAGAAAGGTCTCGGACTCGTCCTCCTTGCGCTTGAGCGTCGGGATCAGAGTCGAATCGGCGACGCCTGCAGCCCAGGCCGTGGCGGCGACGGACATCAGCGCGACAGGGTTGGGAGCAAGCTCGACGAACGTCGTGTGACCGTCTCCCACAGCGACATTGACGGCCTGAGTGAACCAGACCGGATGACGCATTCCCTTGGTCCAGTACTCGACGCCGTGAATCGCCGCATGCCCGACGCGATAGTGGGCCTCGCGATCGACCGACGAGTAGACCCCGGCAGTGAGCTTGCCGGGTTCGATTCCGGCGAGTTCGGCGGCCAACTCACCGAGCAGGACATCCACTGCCGCGGTGTGTCCGGCACCCTTGACGTCGAGCAGGCGGGCCATCTTGCCTGCGGCCTCGGCCATTTCGACGAGGGCCTCGACCTCGGCGCGTGGTCCTCCGACGGTGGTGTGCGTCGGTGCTGCGTAGACGCAGGGTTCGACGTTGGGGAATTGATCGGTGAGGGTCTTGACCTCGTCGGGGGTGTACTCGACGAGAGCCATGGCACCCTGCGATGCGGCTCCGAGTCCGTCCTGGCCCTCGGCCAGCAGGCGCGAACGGGCGTAGATGATGCGCACTGCGTCTTCGAGGTTCAGGCCACCGGCAACGTATGCCGCCGCGACCTCGCCCATCGAGTGTCCGATGACGGCAGCCGGCTCGGCACCGTGCGCGCGAAGCGTTGCCGCCAGGGCGATCTGGATGACGAAGATGGCGACCTGGGAGTTCTCGAACTCGTAGGTCTGCGAGTCGTCGAGGATGATCTCGCGGATGGAGTAACCGGCCTCGTCGACGAGCAGTTCGTCGACCTTGTCGACCTCGGCGGCGAACACCGCGTTGGTGCGGTAGAGCCGCGATGCCATCTTGCGGTGCTGCGAACCGAAGCCGGAGAACACCCACACCGCCCCGTTGGACGCGGGCGAATCTGCCGAGAACACACCGGGGCCCGGCTTGCCTGCGGCGATGGCGCGCAATCCGGCGATGGCCTCGGCTGTGGTCGACGCCAGAACCACTGCGCGCGAACGCCCGTGGTTGCGGCGAGCCAACGTGCGGCCCACGTCGACGAGAGGCGTCGTGCTGCCCTCTTCGGTTTCGAGCCAGTCGGCCAGTTCCGATGCGGCCCGCTTACGACGCGAGGGCAGGGCCGCGGACACAGCGAGAATCACTGTCTCCGAACCTGTTTCAGCGTCGGACAGTACGGTCTCGGCCTCGGCCACCGGATCCGTGGTCTCGACCTCCGACACGACGGGTTCGGGCTCGGCGACGATCGGCAGTTCCTCACCGGCCACATCGGTGAGGCCCTCGACGAGAACGGCTTCCGGATCCACAGCCGCCGGATCGAATGCGTCTGCGGTCTCGCCCGGGACGTACTCGCGGACGACGACGTGCGCGTTGGTGCCACCGAATCCGAAGCCGGAGACGCCTGCGACGGCCTTGCCGGTGTACCGCGGCCAGTCGGTGGCCTCCGGGATCACCTTCAGGTGCGCCTTGTCGAAGTCGATGTACGGGTTGGGGCCCACGTAGTTCAGCGACGCAGGCAGCTTGTTCTGCTGCATCGCCAGGACGACCTTGATCAAACCTGCTGCGCCTGCGGCCGATTCGAGGTGTCCGAAGTTGGTCTTCGCCGATCCCAGCAGGGCCGGCTTGTCGGCGTCGCGACCACGGCCGACCACACGACCGAGAGCGTCGGCCTCGATCGGATCGCCCAGAATGGTTCCGGTGCCGTGCGCTTCGATGTAGTCCACGCCCGACGGGTTGATACCGGCGTCGCGGTAGGCGAACCGCAGCGCGTCGGCCTGTGCGTCCGGGTTCGGTGCCAGCAGACCGTTGGACCGGCCGTCCTGGTTGATCGCGGAGCCGGCGATGACGGCAAGCACCTGATCACCGTCGCGCTCGGCATCCTCGAGTCGCTTGAGGACGACGAGTCCGCCGCCTTCGGAGCGGATCATGCCGTTCGCGTCCGAGGAGAAGGCCTTGATTCGGCCGTCCGGCGCGAGCACACCCGTCTGACCGAATCCGACGGTGATGGGCGGCGCGAGCAGCATGTTGACGCCACCGGCAACGGCCAGATCGGATTCTCCGGTACGCAGACTGCGTACCGCCTGGTGCACGGCGACGAGCGACGACGAGCACGCGGTGTCGACGGCGATCGACGGCCCGCGGAAGTCGTAGAAGTACGACACTCGGTTGGCGACGATGGCGGTGGACGTGCCGGTGAGGGCATACGGGTGCACGGCCGGGTCGCTGACGGCGATGAGCTGGTAGTCGTTGGAGGAGCTGCCGATGAAGACGCCCACCTGGCTGCCCTTGATCGAGCTGGCCGGAATGTGCGCGTGCTCCAACGCTTCCCAGGTCAATTCCAGCGCGAGCCGCTGCTGCGGATCGACGTTGACGACCTCGTTGGGCGACATCGCGAAGAACTCGGCGTCGAAGGTCTTGACGTCGTCGAGGTAACCGCCCTTGGTCACCGTCGCGGCCACCGCGGCAGCGATGACGGGATCGGAGGTGAATTCCTGCCAGCGGCCGTCGGGCAGATCGGTGATGCCGTCGCGGCCCTCGATCAGCAGCGACCACATCTCTTCGGGAGTCTGTCCGGTACCAGGGAACCGGGAGGACAGGCCGACGATCGCGACGTCGTGCGCATCGCCCGACTGTCCGCCGCTGGTGTAGAACGCGTCGTCCACGGTGCCGACGGGCTCGTCCGGCTCGCCTTCGATGATGATCTTGGCCAGCGACGCGATGGTGGGGTGCTGATAGACGACGGTGGCGGTCAGCGTGACCCCCACCAGCTCCTCGATCTCGCCGCTCAGTGCGACGGCATCGCGAGAGGACAGACCGAATTCCTCCATCGGGCGGTCGTCGGAGATGGCCGACGCCGGCTGCCCGGTCGCGTCCGCAACCCAGTTGCGCAGCCAGTCCCGCAGCTGCGCAACCGTGAGGTCCCCGCCGTCCACGCGCTCGATTTTGTCTGTCTCTTGTTCAGCCATTACTCACCAAGTCGTATCGGAGGAAGAACGGAGGATGCGTCCGTCAGTCGGGCAGTTCTGCATCCGGGAAGGCCGTCTGCTGGTAACCGCCACGCAGCGTGCCCTCGATGTACGCGGCCTTGCAGGCGCGTCGAGCGATCTTGCCGCTGGACGTACGCGGAATGGAACCGGCCGGGACGAGCAGGACGTCGCGCACGGTGACCCCGTGCCGTGCCGATACCGCGGTACGCACCTCGTCGGCGATCGGAGCCGGGTCTGCCTTGCCCGAGCCGGGTGCACGCTCGGCGACGATGACGAGCTGCTCGGAGCTGTCGTCGGAGTCCTTGGTCAGGGCTGCGCCGCTGAACTCGAACACGATGTCCGGGAGCTGGTTGAGCGGTACGGCGAAGGCCGCGACGAAGCCGGGACGCAGTGCCTTGCTGGCTTCCTGAGCCGAGAACTCGAGGTCCTGCGGGTAGTGATTGCGGCCGTCGACGATGACGAGGTCCTTGACGCGACCGGTGATGTAGAGCTCGCCGTCGTGGTAGACGCCGAAGTCGCCGGTACGCATCCAGTTGCCACCCTCGGGAGCGCCCTCTGCGTGCGAGCCCTCGGAGTTGCGGTGGACGAGCTTGTTGTGGAAGGTCTCCGTGGTCTCGGTCTCGCGGCCCCAGTAGCCCTTGCCGATGTTCTCGCCGTGCAACCAGATCTCGCCGACGTGCTCGTCGGCAACCTCGGTGGCGGTCTCGGAGTCGACGATGGCAGCCCACTGGCTGCGTGCGACGGTTCCGGTGGACACCTGCGGGATGGCACCGGGGGCGTCGGGGGCGACGACGACGAAGTTGCCTGCGTTGAGCTCGACGCGGTCGACGTAGACGACCTTGGCCTCGTCGGCGTGCTTGCTGGTCGAGACGAACAGGGTCGCCTCCGCCATGCCGTAGGACGGCTTGATCGCGGACTTGGGCAGTCCGTAGGGGCCGAACGCCTCGTTGAACTTCTTCATCGACGACGTGGTGACGGGCTCACTGCCGTTGATCAGACCGATGACGTTGGACAGGTCGAGGCTCTCGCCGTTCTTCGGCAATCCACGCTGGGCGGCATGCTCGAACGCGAAGTTCGGTGCTGCCGCGAAGGTGCCTGCGCCGTCGGAGACAGCTGCGAGTTCCTTGATCCAGCGCCAGGGCCGCTGCACGAAGGCGCGCGGGCTCATGATGGTGATGTACTTGCCGCCGAGCGCCGGGAGGATGACGGTCAGCAGGCCCATGTCGTGGAACATCGGCAGCCAGGTGACGCCGCGGGAGTCGTGGTTGATCTCCATGCTGTCGACCATCTGCAGCGCGTTGACGCCCACTGCGCGGTGCGTGATCTCGACGCCGGCCGGCGTCCGCGTCGAGCCGGAGGTGTACTGCAGATACGCAATGTCGTCGAGCCCGGCTTTGGGCTCGACCCATGTCTCACCGACGCTGTCCGGGACGGCGTCGACGGCGATGATCCGGGGACGCTCCGCGGCGGGCAGGGCGCGGAAGAACGCGCGCACGCCTGCGGCCGAGTTGCTCGCGGTGAGGATGGCGCTCGGCTTGCAGTCACCGAGGACGGCATGCAGGCGGTCGGTGTGGCCCGGCTCGTCGGGATCGAACAGCGGCACCGCGATGGTGCCCGCGTAGATCGCACCGAAGAAGGCGATGACGTACTCGAGGCCCTGCGGTGCCAGGATCGCCACTCGATCACCGGGCTGGGTGACCTGCTGCAGGCGAGCCGCGACCGCTTTGAGGCGAGTACCGAACTCGGCCCAGGTCAGCTCGTGAGCCTCGCCGTCACGTTCCCGGGAGTAGTCGACGAACCGGTACGCGAGCGTGTCGGAATTCTCCTGCACGTTCACCTCGACGTGGCGGACGAGCGTCTGCCCTTCCCCGATGGTGATGTGGCCGTTCTCATCGATGAAATCATCGAACGTGTGGCTCATTACTTCAATCTCCTCCGACACGAATCCGCTGCCACACAGCCTGCGTGACCTGGGCCCGCACCACCGGCTGCGTGCATGCAGACACCGAACAGCGTTTTATGTTACTGACTAGTAGCTCTTACGGTGTCGGTTTGGCACCTGGTTTGAAAGGCCAGCTACATGGTACCGACACGCGCCTGCGTCACTCGCCTTTCAGCAAGTCGACAACCGGCGCGAATGCTTCCATTTGAGTAGGGAAAACCCCGACATAGGACATCGTCGTCCGCGCGCGAACGTTACGGATCTGATCGGCAATTTCCTCGTATGTCCCGAATGCGAGGTACGGAGACGACAGGATGTCCTCGACGGTGAGCTTGACGTCGACGTCCACGTTCGGCGGATAGCCGTTGTCGAGTGCCGCCAGCGCCATCTCGGCCATCTGTTCACGGTCGTCGGTGACCACGATCGTGGTGATGGCCCAGTTCAGTTCGATGTCGTCGAACCGATCGCCCGCGGCCGCGCGAATGAGCTCGACTCGCTCGAGGGTCTTCTCGATGGTCATGCCCGAGAGCAACAGCTTGCCCTCCTTCGAGGTGCTCGGCACCACGGAGATGATGTCGGCATGCTTGGCCGCCAACGCGAGCATCTTCGGACCGCCACCGCCGATGCAGATCGGAGGACGCGGTCCCTGCCGCGGCCGAGGACTGCCCTTGAGACCGGTGATCGTGTAGTGCTTGCCCTCGAAATTGCATTCCTGACCGCGCAGCAGCACGTCGAGAATTTCGAGCGTCTCTTCCAACTTCTCGATGCGCACGCCCGGGCGGTCGTACGTGATGCCCGCCTTGTCGTACTCCTCACGCATCCAACCGGCGCCGAGACCGAGTTCGAGCCGCCCGCCCGACAGCACATCGATGGTGGCCGCGTCCTTGGCCAGCACAGCCGGATGCCGGAAGCCGTTGGCCAACACAGCGGTGCCGAGCCGAATCTTGTCGGTGGCGACGGCGAGCGCGCCGAGTGCTGCGATGGGACCGACCTGGTTGCCCAGGTGATCGGGAATCATGAAGCTGTCGTAGCCCAGTTCCTCGGCCTGCTGCGCCAGCTTGATGAACTTCCGAGCCCCGCCCTCCTCGGCGTTTCCCTCTCCGCCCGCAGCGAATCGGAATTTACGCGGCCCTGGGGTCGCGGCCTCGGCGGAACTCATCTATTGCTCTCCTCGGAGTGTGGAGCGGTCTTGTTTCGGGTGGCGAGAGCAGCCCGGCCGGGGCCGATCTGCGCAGGTCCAAGGCGCCACTCTAGCCGCTGGCCCGATGCGATCACACCGGCTGGGGGTTTCCGGACCCAGGTTTGTGCCCGGCAATAGATCGCCACACGTCGCGTTGTGACGTTTCCGTTATATAAGCGTCAGCGCTCACGAATGCGGGGGCGTCGGGGCGTTCTCGATCAGTCCGGCGGCCCACGAAGCGGTCCACTGAGTAGCCGTCGTACCGGATTCGTCGACGACGAAACTGTTGTACGACGCATGAACGGGGTTGCCTGCAGCACCGATCAGAATCTGGATGCTCTGCGGAATGTTGCGCAGCGACAATCCATCCGACGGCGACGAGCAGATCAGATCGCCGGCAGCACAGATCTGATTGGTCCGGTCGTCGAGCGCACCGAAGCCACCTTCCCGACGCCCCGTCATCGTGATACCGGGCAGGTCGAGTCCGCCGAGCGCAACCTCGGCACCGACGCCGTCGAGCGGGGCCGGAACATCGGTGCCGGAGACGCCGTCGCGTCGGCCATCGGCGATGAGGGTGACGCCGAGAACACGATCGGCGGAAATGGGACCGTTGCCCGCTCCGATGTCCGCTGCGATGTCGCCGGAGATGACCGCGCCCTGAGAGAAGCCGGCGAGGACGAAATTGGTCAACGGGCAACGCGCGCTGACATCGGTCATCTTCTGCACGGCGACGGCTTTGCCCTGGGTGCGGCTGTTGTTGTAGGACTCCTGGCCGTCCGGCGGCAGCGCGATGGGATTCGAGAACTGCGCCACGTACGGCACGGTGTAGACGTCCGCTCGCGAGCCGGGGAACTGCTCCTGCAACGGGCGAGTGACGTTGAGCATCAACGACACCGGATTGGCCGTCGGGTTGTACGGATCGTCGGTGGCAGACGACTCCCAGGTACCGGGGATGGCGATGACCTGAACGTCGGGGCAATCGGCCGGCTGCGACGTCGGCTCCTCGGGGCCCGGAGGCACCGGAATTCCCGGTTCCTTCGGCAGCCTTCCGGCAAGCAGGTACCAGAGGGCGACGATGATCAGACCGATGATCGCCGCAACGGCGATCACCGGAAGAATCCTGCGCTTACGCTTGGCCATCACCGTGGATCTCTACGGCCTGCAGTACGTCGCCTGCGCGGCGGCGATGTAGGTCTGAGCCGCCTGCTGAGCCTGCGTCTCGCTCATCTGGGTTCCGGAGGCGCTGGCCTCGACGCCGACGTTCGCCGTGACGAAGGTCGAGATCTCCTCGGCCGTGACGCCCTGCGCCTGCGCGGCACAGATGTAGTTGGCCGTCGAGACCGCGATGTCGCCGTTGCCGGCCGGGGTGATGCCCTGCTTCCTCAACTCGTCCAGGAAACTCTGACCGCGGTCGTCGATCTGACTTTCTGTCGGCCCCGGGAAATCGTCCGGGACGGGCTGAGGCTGCTCGGGCGGCGCAGTGGCCGCCTCCCCCGGACTCGTGGTCGGCGCAGCGGTGGTGGTGCTCTCTGCAGCCGACGTCGTCGAACTCGCCTCGGTCGTCGTCTCGACGGCCGAGGTGGTGCTCGTCGGCGCTCCGGTCGCCGTCGAGTCGTCACTCCCGCAGGCCACCAGCATCGAACTCGCCGCAACGGCGAACACACCGAGCGACAGAGTCCTGGTGAGGGAATTACGCGTCATCGATCGAAATCCTTCGGTCGTCGGGTTCGCAGGCGAGAGTACCGCCGCGCTCTGTGAGAACTCTGAGCTGCTGTCGGCAGGTTCTACGGCGCGATCGTGGCAACGCCATCCTTCAGCGTGATGATGCCGAACTGGAAGTTCTGCTGCTTGCCGCCACCGTCGATGTCGAACTGATCGCTGGTGGGGTAGCCGAGCCGGCCGCCCTCGTAGCCGACCGATCCCCACGCGTCGAAGATCGGACCGTACGGAGTGGACCAGGCACCGCTCAGAGGGCTCCAGTAGATGTTGCCCGTCTCGAACTGGTTGAAGCGTCCGCCGTCCCTGATCGGACCGAGCTCGTTGGACTTGGGGAACCCGAGAGGTCCACCCTCCCAACCCAATTCGCCGTACTTGCCCAGAATCATGCCCTGCACCGAGTGCACACCGGCCTCGGGCGAGGTGTAGATGGCACCGATCTCGAAGCCCTGCACCGATCCGGGCTTGGTCGGCGTTTCCACCTCGTCGAGCACCGGGTAGCCGAGCGGTCCGCCCTCGTAACCCTGGGCGGCCCACTCGTCGAGCACGGCACCCTTGACCGCGTGCGCGCCGGTCTGCGGCGTGAAGTAGACCATGCCGTTCTGGAAGGCGTTGAACCGTCCGCGACCGTCGGGGGTTCCGATCTCGCCGGTCGTCGGGAAGCCGAGAGCACCCTCGGGGCCCCCGTTGCCCTGATAGATGCCACCGATGGCACCGGCGACGACCTGCGCACCGGTGTCGGGAGTGAAGAAGACCCGACCGAAGGTGAAGTCCTGTGCGCGTCCGCCTGCCACGTTGTATTCGGCGGTCAAGCACGGGCCGAGCCACGAATTGGCACCGCTCGCGTTTCCGATCAGTCCGGCGGCGCTGCATGCGGGCTTGTCCACCTCGACGCCGAGCGCGGTGGCGAGCTGCGGCCACAGCTGATGCAACTCGAACTGCCAGTACGGCCACGAGTGCGTGCCCGACGGCCGGTAGTTGACCTGAGCGGGGATGCCGAGCTGGTTGAGCTTGGTGGCGAACGTCTGCGAGGTCAGTCGCGACAGAATCTCCAGACCCATACCTGCGTAGTTGGTGCTCACACCAGGAATGGGCGACGGCTGATCGTAGGGTCCGGCCGAGCCGTTGCCGCTCGAGATGTAGAGGCTGACGCCTTCGAGCTTGTCGGCCAGCACGTACGGATCGTGCTGAGCCCACAGCGAGTTCGACGGCGGTCCCCACATAGCGCTGGAGTTGAACCCACCGGCGTCGGTCATCGCGTACTGGATTGCCTGCGGCATACCCAGCGAGGTGGTGCTCAGGATGCCCGAGAGCGATCCGGCGAACTTGAAGAAGCCGGGGTTGCGCGCGGCGAGGAACATCGCGGACGTGCCGCCCATCGACAGTCCGACGACGCCGCGGTTGTCGGTGCTGCGCCAGTCGCGCTCGAGAATCGGCGGGAGCTCCTCGGTCAGGAACGTCTCCCACTGGTAGTTCTTGCCGTTGTCCTGATCGACCCAGTCGGAGTAGAAGCTGGACTGGCCGCCGATGGGCAGGACCACGTTGACGTTCTTGTCGGCGAAGTACGACTCGGCGTCGGTCTCGGCCGTCCAGCCGTTCTCCTGGTCGGTCGCGCGCAGGCCGTCGAGCATGTACACCTGCGGGAACGTCGCCTGAGGGTTGATGTTCCAGTCACGCGCGAGCAGCAGCTGAACCTGGATGGGCGTTCCCATCGAGGGCGACTGGATCCACAGCGCGACGCGACGATCGGAGAGCCAGTCCACCGAAGTGACGGTGGCACCGGATGTCTGCGTGTAGGCGGGGCCGGCCAGTGCAACAGGGGCCGTTCTGGCGACGGGGGCAGCGGAGGCAACGGTCGTCGTCGCGAAGGGGATCATCAGCGCGGAAGCGACGGTCAATGCTGCTGCCGCTCGCCGAGCCCGTGTACCGGCCGATGTAGTCCGACCGAACCGAACAAGCTCAGTGCGCATGATGGTGACTCTCTTTCGACGTGACATTCGAAGGTCTCCTATCGAGACATGCTTCGTATGTCTTTCTACACGTGCCCGCTGCCGACGAGAAGCAGACGCGCTGTGACTGGTGGTGCAATTGTGAACAGAGGTGCCGCTAACGATCCGCTGGAACAGAAATGCCGCCCGGCGTAGGGACGCGGGCGGCACTTCCGGAAAACATGAAGATGGTGAACGTCAGGCGTTCAGGGCTTCCAGGATCTGGCCGCGAGCCTTCCACAGCTCGGCTCCCCAGTACGGCCATGCGTGAATGCCGTTGGACGGGAAGCTGTAGGTGGCCGGGATGCCGAGGGTGTTCATGCGGATCTGGAATGCACGGGTGTTGGCGAGCGAGAGGGCCTCGAGCGCCATGCCGTTGGCGGTGTTGTAGAAATCGATCGGCGCGGCCGGTCGATCGAACTCGCCGGGCAGACCACTGGCGGCCGAGATGTACAGGGACATGCCCTCGAGCCTCGGTGCGAAGACGAACGGGTCGTTACGCAGCCACGCCGGGTTCCAGGGCGGTCCCCACATGGAGTCGACGTTGAAGCGTCCGGCATCGAGCATGGCGACGCGGATGGCCTCACGCATGCCGGGCGCGGAGATGTTGAGGTAGCCCGAGAGCGAACCGGCGAACTTGAACTGATCGCGGTGGTACGCGGCGAGCGTCAGAGCGGCCGAGCCACCCATGGACAGTCCGAGTACGCCGTTGTTGCTGCGCGAGACGCCGTAGTTCTCGAGGAACGCGGGCAGCTCCTGGGTCAGGAACGTCTCCCACTTGTAGGTGACTTCCTGGCCGTTGAAGTTCGACGAGGTGTACCAGTCGCTGTAGAAGCTCGACTGACCGCCGACGGGCATGACCAGGGTCACGTTGTCGTTGGCGAACTGATCCTGCGCGTTGGTCTCGAACGTCCAGGCGTTGCGGTCGTCGCGTGCGCGCAGTCCGTCGAGCAGGTAGAGAGCAGCGTTGCCACCGCGGGCCGCCCATTGGACCTGAACCTTGATGGGGCCCATCTCGGACGGAACGATCAGGTCCTCACGGCCACCGGCGGGCGTTTGGTGCACGACGGGAGCAGGCGCTGCAACAGCGACCGCTCCACCGACGACACCGGCTGCGATGGGAAGGACGAGCGCGGCAGCACCGACGCCGAGCAGGCGCTGACGCCAGCGTGAAGACGCCTTCGGGGTTCTGCTGAGGCCGGCAAATCGCATGAATCGTGCTCTCTCTCATCTACGCGGTCTCCGCGACATGCGGCCCCCGGCAATCGAACAGGGCTTTCTGGGTGGCCCCTCGAGGCCAGGGACGATGTGGTCCCGAAAAACTGAGGTTCTGCTGTGAAAACAGGCGAACCGCTCGATGGAGGTTATTCCATCGAGCGGTTCCAAGGCAAAACTGTGATCAGCGTCCCAGTTTCACCTCGACGTTTCCTTGAAACAGGAGACTATCCTGCCCGGCCCCCGCTGAACAGGCCTGAAAAGTCGTGAAGTTTCACGAAGGGCCGAAAAGCGGGCGAAACGACCGAAACGAAGTGTGGCCGGTCAGCCACCGATGTTGGCGCTCAGGTCCGGTGCCATGATGCGGATCTGCTCGCCCCAGTAACCCCACTGGTGGGTACCGACGGCCGGGAACGCATACGTGACGTTGTTGGCGCCGATGCTCGCCATCCGGATCTGGAACGCCCGGCTGTTCGCCAACGCGATGGCCTCGAGGCCCATGCCGTTGGCGGTGTTGTAGTAGTCGATGAAGCTCTGCGGGCGATCGAGTCCGCCGGGCAGACCGCTACCTGCGAACACCCACACACGGGTTCCGTTGTCGCGCAGACGAGGCGCGAAGACGAACGGGTCGTTGCGCAGCCACGCCGGATCCCACGGCGGTCCCCACATCGCGTCGATGTTGTAGCGGCCCGAGTCGAGCAACGCGAGACGCATGGCTTCACGCATGCCGGGAGCAGAGATGTTCAGGTAGCCGGACAGCGAGCCCGCGTAGCTGAACTGGTCCGGGTGGTAGGCGGCGAGCGTCAGAGCAGCCGATCCGCCCATGGAGATACCGATGACACCGTTGCGGTTGGGGTTGAAGCCCCAGTTGGCGCGCAGGTTCTCACGCAGGTTCTGCGTCAGGAAGGTCTCCCACTTGTACGTGGTCTGCTGGCCGTTGAAGTTCGACGGTGCGTACCAGTCGGAGTAGAAGCTCGACTGTCCGCCGACCGGCTGGACGACGTTGATGTTGTACCCGGCCAGTACGGCACCGGCGTCGGTCTCGTGCTCCCAACCGGAGATGTCGGTGGTGGCCCGCAGCCCGTCGAGGAGGTAGACGACGCGGTCGGTGTTACCGTCCGCGGCGCGCCAGACGCGGCTCTTGATCGGACCCATCGACGAGTCCGTCCATACGTCGATGGCATTGCCGTCGAAGGCCGCGTTTGCAGTCGCGCCACCGCCGGCTACAGCCAATCCCAGTGGTAGGACCACTGCCATCAGCATGGACGTGGCGGCGCGGCGTCCCCAGGACCCACCCCGCTTGTCCTCGGACCGGCTCTTCCTTCTACCCAGCATGCACTCGACCTCTCAGCTGCTTCGTCGTCACATCGGTTACGCAATCAACGCTTGATCTCGCAAGTCCATCATGTCTGCCGCCCGACCACACAGGTCGGACGCATACACATCCTCCGCACTTATCGCGCGAAGGACGACCCCCGTTACATGATCGAGATAGCTCATCTTGGCGTCGACACCAATTCGGCGCAACCCGGTGACCTTTTCGTGTTCGGACACCTAATTGTCCGCCTTCAATATCGGAGCCGGAAGATCACATCGTTGTATTTCGTACTTCGGCACCCGATCGAACCGATATCCAGCGTAGAAGAGCGAACGCTTGACATTCCGGACGAACAATTCCTTCGTCAACGGAGCTCGATACGAGGTGAGCAGTTCCTGGGTGTCGGGGCAGGTCAGCGCAACCTGAGCCTCGGTGACCCAGTCCTCGTCCATGTACCAGGGCAGGTACGGATGGACGGCGACGAGGCCGAGATCGGCCACCACCCAGTCCGGATACAGGTTCTTGTCGTGTCCGATCCGGCCGTTCTCGAGCCGCTCGGTGTGCGACGCCAACGGGTACGCCAGTCCCATCTGGTCGATGACCCGCACGTCGAGGCCGACGTTCATGCTGGTCATTCCGAGGTTCAGGAAGAAGACGGTGTGACCGAAGCCACCTTCCGGGATGGGGAGTGGTGGGGGAACGACATCCCAGTACGTGAACTGCGCCGACGGCAACAGCAGGCCGCCGTCCGGAGTGTCCTCGATCGCCTCGACCATCCCACGCATCCGCGGGTAGTCGAGGTAGTCCGAGGCCAGGATCGGGTGGGCGTGCCCGGTGTTGAGCGAGTAGAACGCCCGCTCGTCGACGATGCCACTGCGGCCGACGATCGAACCCTGCGGCATACCCGTCGTATTGGCAGCCACGACGGCCCAGACCACGATGCCGCCCCAGACGAAAAGATCGGCGAAGAATATCGCGGTGGCGCGGTCTGCAGACCATCGTTTCGGAAGGGCGACCGGCAGCACCGAAATCGGCAACAAAAGCGTGAACAATGCCGGCAACAATGTGCGGCCGTGCATGAAATCGCCGCCGACGCGAATCGCGTACAAAGCCAGCAGAAGGCCACTGATCAATACGAAGACGACCACGGCGGTCGGCGTCCGTAGCGCTGCGAGCCAGCCGCCGACGGTGCGGGGCAGGGACAACCGCACTCGGGAGGCCGACAGAACGGCACCGACGACGAGCAGTAGGAGTGGCAGCCACAGCAGGTACGGGCCCACGAGGTTGGACAGGTACTCGAACCCCTGCGACCACTTGGCTCCGCCGGCATCCTTCGACACCGCGGTGTTGGGGTACGGCAGGCCGTAGTAGCCCATGCGCCAGATCTGGTAGAGCACCGGCACGGCTCCGGCGAAAACGAACACTCGGAGCCTGGACGACCAACTCTGCGGGGCCAGGAAGATCATCGCCAGCGCGAGCACCGCCACGATGGACAGTTCCGGACGCACCAGCGGGCCGAGGCCTGCGAAGAACGCCAGCAGCAGCAGCTCGAAGCCGCCGCTCCGGCGCTGGCCCCAGCGAACCATCAGCAGCCACAGCATCGCCAGCCAGAAGATGACCAGGCAGGTCTCGAGGCCGGACGTCGCGAAGTCGCGGGCAGGAGGAACCGCGATGTAGACCAGGACGCCTGCGGGCAGGAACAGGGTCTTCGATGCGGTACGCCCTCGCAGCGCGAACGTGCCGATCATCGCGATGACGACGGCGGCCGTGGACAGCACGAGCGCGATCGTCAGGACGACGTACTCGAGGCGTCCCTCGCTCAGCCAACTGCCTGCGTAGACGAGGTACGTCCAGATGGTGCTGGTGTTGGTCTCGACTCGTTCGCCCGCGTTGAACACCGGTCCGTTGCCGGCCAGCAGGTTGCGGACGGTGCGCAGCACGATCAGCCCGTCGTCGGCGATCCAGCGGCGCTCCCACGCACCCCAGAGGAACAACGCCCCGGTGACCACGGTCCCGATCCAGAAGACGGGCCGGGTGATCGATGCCCGAGCGGAGTTCTCTTCTCGCGCGTCTCGCTGGTCAGGCGAGGTAGACAGCGACACCAACCACTCCGATCCACGCTATGGCGAGTAGCTGGAGAACCCTGTCTCCCAACGCGATCTCTTCGGGTTCGCCTGCCTCGCCGCCATCGACATCCACTGCGTATCGCAGGATTGCGATGGTAAACGGAATCATCGAGATCGCGAACCAGTTGGCGTCCGTGCCCGCGTCTTCCTGGAACGCCCACAGGCCGTAACAGATGACGACGGCCGTTGCCGACAGCGTCCAGACGAATCGCAGGTACGTGGTGGTGTAGTTCTCGAGCGATTTGCGGATCTTCGCTCCGGTGCGTTCGGCGAGCTGCAGCTCGGCGTAGCGCTTGCCGGCAGCCATGAAGAGCGATCCGAACGCCATGATCAGCAGGAACCACTGCGACAGCGGGATCGACGCGGCGACGCCACCGGCGATCGCGCGCAACAGGAAGCCCGAGGACACGATGCAGATGTCGAGCACGGCCTGGTGCTTGAGACCGAAGCAGTAGGCCAGCTGGATCACGATGTAGACACCGATGACCAGAGCCAGCTTCCAGTTCGCGAGGAACGACAGACCGATGGCGAGGGCGAAGGACACCACGGCCATCGCGTAGGCGATGTTGACGGGCAGCACGCCCGCGGCGATCGGCCGGAACCGCTTGGTGGGGTGTGCGCGGTCGGCCTCGACATCGAGGGCGTCGTTGACGAGGTAGACCCCGGACGCGGCGAAGCAGAACACGACGAACGCGAGCGCGACGGACAGCAGCACGTCGGGGTCGGTGACCGAGCCCGCGGCCAGCGGTGCAGCGAGCACCAGGACGTTCTTGACCCACTGACGCGGACGAAGCGCCTTGACGATGCCGTCCGCCAGGTTCTTCGGCGGCGCGCCTACGGGTGCGGCATCCTCGCTCATTTGTCTCCTTCGAACTTCACGACGGCCGCAGCCGTCAACGCGCCGAGTGCAGATCCTGCCAGCACATCGGTGGGGTAGTGGACTCCGAGCACCAAGCGCGAGAGCAGCATGGGTGGGACGAGGACCGCCGGTAACGGTAGCCCGGTCACCCGGCCGAGGAGAACCGCGGCGGCTGTGGTGGATGTCGCATGCGAGGACGGAAAGCTCAGCTTGCTGGGCGTCGAGACGTTGATGCGCACGGCCGGATCGTGGGGACGTGGCCGGCGCACGATTCGCTTGATGACGATCGACGCGGCGTGGGAGCCCACTGCCCCGACTGCCACCGAGGCCCACTGACGCCGACGCGGCTTGTCCAGCGCAGCACCGATACCGGCGATCGCGACCCAGCCGAGTGCGTGTTCGCCGAAGTGCGACATGCCGCGGGCGACGGTGATCGCGCCCGGTGCACTGCCGACGGTGCTCTGCACCTTCTCGAGGATCCTGACTTCCGTCGGGGCCTCGGTCTGGCCCTTACGCCTGGTAACGAAAGACACGTTCCCACGTTTCCTTACTGGTCAGGTGCGGCACGGCATCGCGATACCGAGCCTTGAGGGCGGGGAATTCGGCCGCCAACTGCTTGCGCAGCGACAGTGCTTCCTTGAGCAACGCCGCGGCCTGAGCGCGGTCTCGCTTGCGGTAGACGACGCCCCGGCCGTCGGCGGTGGTGACGGTGACGCCGTCGACCTGGGAGAGCAGGAACCAGCGCGCGTCGAGAGTCGGGACGTTGAGCTGTGGGCGGTCGTGATGCTGAGTGTGCGCAGGCTTTGCGTTGTGCAGCAAGCCTTTTGCCAATCGGCTGATCTTGGCGAGCGGGTTGGTCGGCAGCCCGACGGCTCCCACCTCCTCACCGGACGCGAGGGGCAGCTCCGTGGAACTGCCCACGACGACGGCGTCGGGAAATTCCTTGCGCAGTGCGTGCACGGTCGGCAGCGCGGTGGGGAGGATCTCGAGGATGTGCTCGGGGCCGGCCAAGAAGTCGCGGATCGCGAGGTTCTGAATGGCGACCGTCGAGTATTCGAGGCACAGCAGATGCTTGACCGTGGCCTTGATCGTGTCGAGCACCAGGCCCTTGCCGTCGCCCGGCATGTGCAGCGATGCGACCACGAGGCGGTTGCGCAGATGGAAGTACGCCTGCCAGTCGATGGCGTCGTCCTTGTCGCTCCACGCCATGTGCCAGATGGCCGCGCCCGGCAGTGTCACCGTCGGGTAGCCGGCTTCCCGTGCGCGCAACCCGTATTCGGCGTCGTCCCACTTGATGAACAGCGGCAGTGGCTGCCCCAGTTCCTCGGCGACGACGCGGGGGATCATGCACATCCACCAGCCGTTGTAGTCGACGTCGATGCGGCGGTGTAGCAGTTTGCTGGTGCGCAGCGGATCCTCGGAAAAGTCGTGGTCGTACTCCACGTTCTGCGCGCCGGTCCACATGAAGTTGCCGCGATCGATCACTTCGCCCATGACGTGCAGGTGGCTGCGCGCCTGCAGGTTGAGCATCTGGCCACCGACGAGAGTGGGGACCTTGGCGAACCGAGACATGGCCAGCGCACGCAGGATCGAGTCGGGCTCGATCTCGATGTCGTCGTCCATGAACAGAATGTGTTGGCACGAGGTGTTGTTCAGTGCCTCGTACATGATGCGGCTGTAGCCACCGGAGCCACCGAGGTTGGCTTGGTCATGGATGGCGAGTCGCCCACCGAGGGCTGCTGCCGCCTCGTCGAACCCTGGCTCGTCCTTGGCCTTGCGGGTGCCCTGATCCGGCATGATGACGGCTTGGATCACGTCGAGCACCAACGGATCCGAGCCAAGGGCCACAAGGGCTTTGACTGCGTCGGTCGGGCGGTTGAACGTGGGGATACCGACGGCAACGGTGGCCTCACCGGGAGCCTCGATCGGCGCGTACCAGCCCGCACTCTCGAGAACCACCTCGGAATCGGAGGTGATGTCGAACCAGATCCAGCCGCCGTCCTCGAACGGACCGAGATCGATCAGAAACTCTTGCGCCGCATCGCCGTCCACGGCTTCACGGCCCTCGACGTGGATGCGCGACGCGTCGGCCTTGGACCGGTAGACGTCGATTCGGCAGTGTCCGGAGACCTCGACGCGCAGCACCACGGACTTCAGGACGCTGTAGCGCCGCCAGTAGCTCGCCGGGAACGCGTTGAAATAGGTACAGAACGACACCTCGGACTCGGAGCCGATCGTGACCGAGGTCCGCGAGAGCGAGTGTGCCCGTTTGGCGTTGGTGAGCGCCTCTTCGAGGTACAGCGTGCGCACGTCGAGCGGTTCACCGGAGCGCGGCAGCAATACTCGCTGCAGCAGTGACTTGCCGAGAACCGGCGCGGCGTCGGCGATGCCGTCCTCGAGGAGGTGCTTGGCGGTCACTTGTCGCCTGCCAGGGGTGCACCGGTCTCGAAGTGCGGAGCCAGGGTGTTCTCGTACATGTTCAACGCGCTCGCGATGGCCATGTGCATGTCCAGGTACTGGTAGGTGCCGAGTCGGCCACCGAACAGCACTCCGCTCGCGGCGGCTTCGGCCTTGGCGCGGTCGCGGTAGGCCTCGAGCTTCTGCCGATCGTCGGGGGTGTTGATCGGGTAGTACGGCTCGTCGCCGCTCTTGGCGAAGCGGGAGAACTCGCGCATGATGACCGTCTTGTCGGTCGGGTACTGGCGCTCGGGGTGGAAGTGACGGAACTCGTGGATCCGGATGAACGGCACGTCGCCGTCGTTGTAGTTCATCACCGGGGTGCCCTGGAAGTCACCCGTCGGAAGTACCTCGGTCTCGAAATCGATTGTGCGCCAACCCAGTTCGCCCTCGGAATAGTCGAAGTAGCGGTCCAGTGGGCCGGTGTAGACGATGGGAGCGTCGGGGCTCTCGGCCACGAGCTCGGCCTTGACGTCGAACCAGTCCGTGTTCAATCGGACCTCGATCTTCTCGTCGGCGGCCATCTTCTCGAGCCACGCGGTGTAGCCGTCGACCGGCAGCCCCTCGTAGGTGTCGTTGAAGTAGCGGTTGTCGAACGTGTACCGCACCGGCAATCGGGTGATGTTGCCCGCGGGCAGGTTCTTCGGATCGGTCTGCCACTGCTTGGCGGTGTAGTCCTTGATGAACGCCTCGTACAGCGGGCGCCCGATCAACGAGATCGCCTTCTCCTCGAAGTTCTGCGCATCCTTCGAGTCGAACTCGTCGGACTGCTCTTCGATGAGTGCCCGCGCCTCGGCAGGCGAGAAGTACTTGCCGAAGAACTGCGAGATCAGGCCCAGGCCCATCGGGAACTGATACGACTGGCCCTTGTGCAGGGCGAAGACACGGTGCTGGTAGCTCGTGAAGTCGGTGAACTGGTTGACGTAGTCCCAGACCCGCTTGTTCGAGGTGTGGAACAGATGCGCGCCGTACTTGTGGATCTCGATACCCGTCTCGGGCTCGGCCTCGGAGTACGCGTTGCCACCCAGGTGGTGCCGCCGATCCAGCACGAGGACACGCTTGCCCAACTGGGACGCCGCCCGCTCCGCCACGGTCAGTCCGAAGAACCCGGATCCGACGACGATGAGGTCGTATCGGCCGGTCACGGAGGCGTCGGAAGAGGTGGTCTCGGGGCTTACAGCAGTCACGGGCAACCAGGGTATCCGACGATCGTGACCGCTCTGCCCCGCCAGGCGTCGGTCGGCCGGTCGGATGTCAACCGGGCAGGCGTCGAAGCAGGTAGGTATCCATCACCCAGCCGTGCCGGGACTTGACCTCCTCGCGGGCGCGGCGAATCTCGCCCAGCACGTCGTCGAGCGGACCCGACACCAGCTTCTCGTCCGCCGTCCCCAGGTTGGCACCCCAGTGGATGCCCCACCCTGCGCCGGTCAGCGCGCTGCAGGCCAGATTGCCGTCGAGCACGACCACGAGGTTGTCGAGACCGGCCGCGACATCGCCTGCCAGGTTGCGGCCGGTGGTGATGACGATCGGCCCGCCGATGCGGTTGAGCACGAGGCGGTGACTCGCCGCCAGCATCGACACGCTGGAGATACCGGGTGTGACATCGAACTCGATGTCACCGCGCAACGCGGCCAGTCGCTCGACGACGCGGATCGTGCTGTCGTACAGCGCGGGGTCTCCCCAGACGAGAAATCCGACGACGGTGCTGTCGGCGAGGCCGTCGAGCACATCGGCGTAGGCGCGGGCGCGGGCGTCGTGCCAATCGAGGACAGCGGTCTCGTACTGCCGGGGCGATCGGTCGCGTGGCGGGTCGGGCACCTCGATCACCCGGTAGCTACCGCCGTGGTGGCGTTCGAGGATCTCCTGCCTGGCTGTTGCGAGATCGCCGACGGACGCACCCTTGTCTGCGACGATGAACACGTCGACGGCCCGCAGTTTCTCGACGGCCTGGACGGTCACCTGATCCGGGTGTCCACCGCCGATGCCGATCAGATGGATTCTCACGAGCGGTCCCGGCACGCGTCGTACAGGTGGGATTCGGTGACGACGCGTCGAGCCAGGGCTGGCCCCACCAGAATCACCGCCGCCTGTCGTAGGTCGGCGGCCTCGACCTGATCTGCGATGTCGGCCAAAGTGCCGCGCAGGATCAGCTCGTCCGGCTTGCTGGCGTGGAAGACGACGGTGGCGGGGCACTCGGGACCGTAGAACTCGGTCAGTTCGTCGGCGATGATGCGGGTGCGGGTGATCGCCAGGTGCAGCGCGAGCGTCGCCCTGGTGGCGGCGAAGTTCTTCAGCGCCTCGGTATCGGGCATCGCCGTCGAGCGGGCCTGTGCGCGGGTGAGCACCACCGACTGCGTCACTTCCGGAACCGTCAGCTCGACGCCCAGTGCGGCGGCTGCGGCCGCGTAGGCAGGAACGCCCGGGGTGACGTCCCAGGGCACGCCTGCGGCGTCGAGTCGAGCGGACATCTCCGCCAACGCGGAGTAGAGGGACGGGTCGCCCGAGCACAGGCGCGCGACGTCCTCGCCGCGCTCGTGGGCAGCGACCAACTCTTCGGTGATGGCGTCGAGGTCGAGCTTCGCGGTGTCGACCAGCCGGGTACCCGCGGAGCAATGTTCGAGGATCGCGTCGTCGATGTAGGTGCCGGCGTAGACGCAGACCGGGCTCGATCGCAGGAGCTCGACGGCTCGCAGCGTGAGCAGGTCGGCAGCGCCCGGTCCGGCTCCGATGAAGTGCACAGTCACAGCTCGAAAGCGTAGGTGGGCAGGAGTGGAGCCTGCGGAACGACCCAGGAGTGCAAGCCCCGACGCGCCGCGCCACTCGAACTTCCCGCCGATGGCTAACTGTCAAGCTAAGGTTTAGCCTTGTGTCTGATGGGACTCATGTTGCTGATGTGATTCATGTTGTTCAGTAGCTGGAGATCCTACGACGCGTACCTACCAACAACCAGGGAGTACCGCCTTGCCGAACCGTCGAACGAAGCCGTCGATCGTTCTCGGTGCTGTCGCACTACTGGCCGTCGCAACCCCCTTTGCGGTCGCAGGCCTCACCGACAGCACGACAACCGGAGTTCGACCGGCCAACGAGACAACCCCGGTCACCGTGCCGACCAAGATCGTCGAGACCGCGCTGAGCTCCGCACCGGACATCGTCATTCCGTTGCAGGAACTCACCGGACTGCCGTTGCCGGATCTGCGGCTCTCCGATCTGAAGTACCTACCGCTGCCGGATTCCATCGTGATCCCGCCGATCGAAATCCCGGACATCCCGGGCCTGACCACGCCCGCGCCGGGCAACGCGACAGCACAGGCACCCGTTCCCCGGGTCGATGCATCCGCGCCGGTCAGTCCCCTGCCCGTGAATCCGGAAGCTGCCGATCCGACCGGCCCGCCGCTCGGTGCCGCCGTCAAGGAAATCAAGCAGGACACTCCCTTCAGCATGGTGGCCCTGACCTCCGAGCAGCTCGACGGTGCAGCCGCTCAGGTTCGCCGGCAACTCGAGGACGGATCCTGGGGTCCGTGGCTCGAGACCGCGCCGGTGGACACCACTGCGAGCGACGCCGTTCCCGCTGCGGAAAAGCAAGGCACCGAACCGATCTTCGTCGGACTGACCAATGCAGTGCAGGTGCTGCTGACGCCGCTGACGAGTAGTGCAGCTCCCGAAAGCTTCGCAACTGCACCGGTTCCCGAGGTTCCGGTCGTCGAGCTGCCTGCTGCCGACGCCCCGGCCGAGGTGCCCGCTGCTGCCGAACAGCCGTTGGGCTACACCCCGGCGTCGTCGAGCACGCCTCTGCGTCAACAGGATCCGGCACCTGTCGATCCCGCGGCACCGGCACCTGCAGTCGAGGCACCTGCAGCAGATCCCGCCCAGCCCGAAGCCGCGCCGGAAGGCACGGCGGATCAGTTGGCTGCTGCGGTCGATGACATCAGTGCCGTACTCATCACCCCCGGCACGTCGCCGGTCGACTCGGCATTGAACGACATCGCCACGCCCGTCGCCGGTGACGCAGGCCCCAAGGTCATCACCCGCGCTCAGTGGGGTGCCGACGAGTCGATCCGTTGCGCCACACCGACTGTCGACGACTTCCTCGGCGGTGCCACAGTGCACCACACCGCAGGCAGCAACGACTACTCCAAGTCCGAATCGGCCGAGATCGTCCGCGCCATCTACGCATACCACGCGCAGACACTCGGTTGGTGCGACATCGGCTACAACGTCCTCGTCGACAAGTACGGCCAGATCTTCGAGGGCCGCGCGGGCGGCTTGGACAAGCCGGTCCAGGGCGCACACTCGGGCGGGTTCAACGAGAACACGATGGGCATCGCCATGATGGGCGACTACTCCAACGAGGATCCCTCGCAGGAGACCATCGATTCGGTCGGCAAGTTCCTCGGATGGCGACTCGGCAAGGCCGGTCTCGACCCGAAGGGCACCACCACGATGACCTCGGAGGGAACGGATTTCACGTTTGTCGGCCGCGGCCAGAGCGTCGACCTGCCGGTGATCTTCGGCCACCGCGATGTAGGCAACACCGAATGCCCCGGTGACGCCGGATACGCACGACTCGGAGAAATCCGCGACATCGCTGCGGCAAACCTCGGCGGCGGCGGAGATGCCACTCCGGTATCGCCCGACGCTCCCGATACCGCACCCGACACCGCGGTGACCGACCCGGCACCGTCACGCCCGGGCACCGACGCCAGTTCCACTCTGGGCGAGAACATCCCGGCCCTGGTCGCCGAGCTGCAGCGACTGGCGTCGACCAGTCCCGTCGCACAGAAGTGGTTGGAATCGGGCGGAGAAACCGGCTCGCTCGGCGTTCCGGTGAGCGGCCTGGTGCAGGTGAGCGGCGGCCGCGAGAAGGCGCAATTCGCCAACGGCGAGATCATCACCAACATGGCCGGTCAGGCCGTGGCCGTCATCGGCAAGATCTTCCAGCAGTACGTGCAGCAGGGTGGCGTAGACGGCATCCTCGGCCTGCCGATCACCGACGAGTTCCGGGTGCCGGAGGGCTTCCGTACCGACTTCGAGAACGGTTCGCTGATCTTCAACGAGCTCACCGGAATCGTCACCACCGTGATCAAGACGTACAACGACACCTACAACGCGGAGATGCAGAACCCCGTCGCGGCGCCGGTGGAACCGGCTCCTGTGCCTGAGCCTGCTCCCGCACCGGAGCCCGCACCCGCGGGCTGAGTTCCAACAGTCGACCAGGGCCGAGTCACCGCGGTGACTCGGCCCTTGTCGTGTTCGGATATGCCGGGAGACCCGAGGGTCACCACCAGCGTTCGAGAACCTGTGCCACTCCGTCTTCTGCGTTGGTGACGGTCACCTCGTTCGCCGCCGCGACGGCAGCGGGATGCGCGTTGCCCATCGCCACGCCCAGTCCCACCATCGACAGCATCGGCACGTCGTTGGGCATATCGCCGAAGGCCACGATGTCCTTGACGTCCACCGACAGCGTCTCGGCGACCTTGGCCAAGCCCGATGCCTTGGTGATGCCCGGTGCCGACAGCTCGATGAGTCCGTTGTCGGTGGAGAACGTCAGGTCGGCTCGACCGGAGATCAGCGGGGACAGGATGTCGGCCATGTGTCCGCTGGTGGAGCCGGACAACCGGATCAGCAGCTTGACGGCCGGAACGTCGACCACGTCGTCCTCGGTCATCTCGACGTTGTCCGGGTTCAGCCAGGCGTGCTCGTATCCCGGGGAGCTGACGAACTGCGGTGTGGCCGAGTCGTGCGCCGTCCGGCCCACTCGCTCGGCGGCAAGTCCGCAGCCGGGCAGCGCGCGATACGCGACGTCGGCCAACCACTGCAGCGTCTCGACTGACAGCGTCTCGGCGCTGAGCACGCGATCGTTGGCGGCGTCGTAGATCACCGCACCGTTGGCGCACACCGACATCGGCGCGTATCCCAGCTGATCGACGACGGGGTGGATCCACCGCGGCGGCCGGCCGGTGGACAGCACGAACGGAACTCCGTCGGCCACGACGGCCGAGACGGCGCGCTTGGTGCGCTCGGTGACACGTTCATGCTGGTCGAGCAGGGTGCCGTCGACGTCGCTTGCGACGAGTCGGGGGGCGAGGCGGGTGGTGTTCGGCGCGTTGGTCATCGTGACGTCATTCTGCCCTAGTGTCGAAGCACCCTGTTTTCGACATGCACGTCTTCGATGTGGAAGGAACGGTAGATGACATCTGTGAACCGTCAGATCCGGCTGGCCCAGCGCCCGGTGGGACGTCCCGACGAATCGACGTGGAACCTCACCGAGGAACCGATTCCCACTCCTGGCGACGGCGAATTCGTCGTCACCGTCGACTACGTCTCTCTCGACCCGGCCATGCGCGGCTGGCTCAACGATGCGCGCTCGTACGTGCCGCCCGTCGGCATCGGCGAGGTGATGCGAGCGCACGCCGTGGGCCGGGTGCTGGAATCCCACCATCCCGATTATGCAGTCGGAGAGATCGTTTCGGGTTCGTTCGGCGTCACCGAGCATGCACTGTCGGACGGCACGGGGGTACAGAAGGTCGACGAATCCATCGCGCCTGCTCCCACCTGGCTCGGAGCACTCGGATTTCCCGGGCTCACGGCCTATTTCGGTCTGATGGACGTCGGCAAGCTCACCGAAGGCGATACCGTGGTGATCTCCGGAGCCGCCGGTGCCGTGGGCAGTATCGCGGGACAGATCGCGAAAGCCAAGGGAGCCACTGTGATCGGCATTGCCGGTGGACCCGAGAAGTGCGCGTGGCTCACCGAAGAACTGGGCTTCGACGCGGCGATCGACTACAAGAACGAGTCGGTGTACAAGGGCCTGAAGGCGGCTGCACCGAAGGGCATCGACGTGTATTTCGACAACGTCGGCGGCGAAATCCTCGACGCGGCCCTCTCCCGACTGCGCAAGGGAGCGCGAGTGGTGTTGTGCGGAGCGATCTCCGGCTACAACGCGACGGACCCGCAGCCCGGCCCGGCGCACTACCTGTCGCTACTGATCAATCGGGCATCGATGACGGGGTTCATCATCTTCGACTACCTCGATCGCTACCAGGAGGGCATCGAGGCCCTGTCCGAACTGCTCACCAGCGGCAAGATGACCGCACGCGAGCAGATCGAGATCGGCGGAGTCCCCGCCTTCGGGTCGACCCTGAACCTGCTGTTCGACGGGGCGAACACCGGCAAGCTGGTTCTCGAGGTCGGCGAACGCACCCACGACTCGGAATTATGACGCCGCCTCGTTCGTTGAACCCCACGTATCGACCGATAAAGAACTAGGAGAGCAACGATGTCTGCAGCCACCGAAACCGCCATTCTCGCCGGAGGATGCTTCTGGGGAGCCGAAGAGCTCGTCCGCAAGCTCCCGGGAGTGATCTCGACCCGCGTCGGCTACACCGGCGGCGAGGTCCCCAACGCCACGTACCGCAACCACGGCAATCACGCCGAGGGCCTCGAGGTCGTCTACGACCCCACCCAGACGACATACCGGGACCTGCTGGAGTTCTTCTTCCAGATCCACGACCCCACCACCAAGAACCGTCAGGGCAACGACATCGGAGCCAGCTACCGCTCGGCGATCTTCTACCTGAACGACGAGCAGAAGCGCGTCGCCGAGGACACCATCGCCGACGTCGACGCGTCGGGACTGTGGCCCGGCAAGGTCGTCACCGAGGTGACCCCGGCCGGCGATTTCTGGGAGGCCGAGCCCGAGCACCAGGACTACCTGCAGAAGTACCCCGAGGGATACACCTGCCACTGGGTGCGTCCGGAGTGGAAGCTGCCGCGTCGGGCCAACGCCTAGGAGCGGCTGCGCCGCAGGTGAGCGGAACCTCGTAGCCTGCTACGAAGTTCCGTTCACATGGGTGGCGTAGCAGCGGTCGAACTACCGCGCACTCGGGAGCCGAACTTGCGACACTGATCCGGTGACCTCCGACAGAACCCCTCGGTCGATGGCCGACGTCCTACGTTCGCCGCGTTTCTGGCTCGCTCCGATCCTCGTGGTCTCGGCGCTGATGTCCTTTCTGGCTGCCTTGTATCTGGGCGGAGTCCTCGACCCGCGAGGCAATCTGCACGACCTTCCCATCGCGATCGTCAACCAGGACGAGGGCGACACCCTTGCGGGCGAGCAACGCAACATAGGCAACGACATCGTCGAGGGTCTGCTGCAGAACGTCGATCCGGAGAAGGTCGATTTCAGGGAAGTCGGCCCGGCGCGGGCACAATCGCTGCTGTCGACGGCCGAGGCCTACGGTGCCATCGTCATCCCCAGCGATTTCACCAAGAGAATGGGAATCCTCGCCCAGGCCAGTGTGATTCCCGGGGACGTCGAGAAGCCGATCATCACGGTCTACACCAACCCACGTGCCGGCAGTTTCGGAATGTCGCTCGTGACCGGAGTGGCGACACCGGCGTTCGAGTCGGTCAATGAAACTGTGGGACAGCAGATCACCGAACAGGTACGCCAACAGCTCGGCGAGACTCAGCTCGCCGGTGCAAGTGCTCTCACCCTCGCGCAGCCGATCGATGTGATCGTTGCACAATACGATCCTCTGCCCGACGGCACCGGCGGTGGCCTGTCCGCCTTCTACTACGCGCTCTTGCTCGTCCTGGCGGGCTTCACCGGTGCGACCATCGTCAGCGCACTCGTCGACGGCCTACTCGGATTCACGCCCACAGAGATCGGTCCCAAGTACATCCATCGGGGACCGACCCTGATCAACCGCTTCCAGACGCTGCTCGTGAAGTGGCTCGTCATGGTCGTACTGGCCATGCTGGTGTCTGCCCTGTATCTGCTGATCAGTCATCTGCTCGGTATGCCGATCACCCACGCCTGGACCCTGTGGATGTACGGCGCGTTCGCGATCACCGCGGTCGGCATCACGGCATTGGCGGTGATGTCCGCGTTCGGCACCGCAGGACTGCTGATCAATTTGATCGTGTTCATCATCCTGGCGTTGCCGTCCTCGGGTGGCACCATTCCCCTCGAAGCCAGCCCGCGGCTCTTCACCTGGCTCGCGCAGTTCGAGCCGATGCACCAGATTTTCCTCGGCACCCGCTCGATCCTGTACTTCAACGCCTCACTCGACGCAGGGCTGCTGCACTCGGTGGGCATGACGTCTCTCGGACTGCTCATCGGGCTCGTGTTCGGTGTGGTGTTCACCCGCATCTACGACCGCAAAGGCCTCGACCGAAGCCTCGATTCACCGGGCGCTCACAGCTGACGCCAGTACACTCGATCCAATGCTTGCTGTGAATCCGGCCGGGAGCGTGGCACCCCGACGCGCCTTCCACGCTTACCTCGACGTCGCCATCGTCGTCCTCGTACTCGTGGGCACCAACCTCATCGCGCACTTCACCACGGTGTGGGCCAGCATCGCGACGGTTCCGATCGCCGCGGTTCTGCTGGTAGTCCTGGCGAACCGGCGCGGTCTGGGGTGGGCCGAACTGGGACTCTCTCCGAAGCAATGGAAGACCGGATCTCTGTACGCACTCGGAGCCGTCGGGGTCGTCCTGACCGTCGTCGCGATCGGTGCGTTGCTGCCGCTGACTCGGCCGTTCTTCATGGCCGACCGATACGCAACCGTTTCTGCAGCCATCGTCGCATCGATGATCGTCATTCCGCTGCAGACCGTCATCCCGGAGGAACTCGCATTCCGCGGGGTGCTGCACGGCACGCTGGGGCGCATCTACGGAGCTCGAGGCGTGTTCGCTGCAGGATCCCTGCTGTTCGGTCTGTGGCACATCGCGTCGTCGCTGGGGCTGACGGCGGGCAACGTGGGGCTGAGCGGATTTCTCGGTGGCGGGCTGTTCGGGCAGATCGTCGGTATCGCGTTGGCCGTCGTGGCGACTGCGGCGGCGGGTGTGGTGTTCACGTGGCTGCGCAGCCGCAGCGGAAGTTTGATCGCCCCCATCGCCCTGCACTGGTCGTTGAACGGACTCGGCGCGCTGGCCGCTGCTCTGGTCTGGCACGCGTCGGTGAGCTGACGAGCATGACCGAGCCGACCAGCATGAAAGACGACCTGCACCAGTACCTGCGGATCGCCCGCGAGAACATGCTGTGGAAGCTCGACGGCCTCACCGAGTACCAGAAACGACGGCCGATGACGCCGACGGGGACGAACCTCCTGGGGCTGATCAAGCACCTGGCGATCGTCGAATACGGCTACTTCGGCCCCACCTTCGGACGTGAGTTTCCAGCTCGGTTCGCGGAATTGGAGGCAGCGGCCATGGCCCGGCTGAACTCCGACATGTGGGCCACTGCCGACGAATCGACCGAATCCATTGTCGCCCTGTATCGCGAGGCCTGGAAGTACGCAGACAGGACCATCGAAACGAACGACCTCGACACTGTCGGACGCGTCCTGCACTGGCCCGTCGAGAAGCAGGAAGTAACCCTGCACCGCGTGCTCGTGCACCTCGTGGCCGAAACCAACCGGCACGCTGGGCATGCGGACATCGTGCGCGAACTCATCGACAACGCCGTAGGCCTACGACTCGGCAACGAAAATATGACCGACGGCAACGAAGCCTGGTGGGCCGCATATCGAGCCGAGCTGGAAACCGTTGCCAGAGACGCCGACTGAGCGCATCGCCTGACGTCAGGGTCCACCAACGCCTATCACACCCCACCGACAGGTTCCGATTCGCGAATCCTCATGCAGGACAACAGTTTTCTGTTCAACTTTGGTTGCCAGTCGAACGTGCGTTCGATACACTGGCTTCCATGACCACGGAGATCTGGCAACTGAGCGAGAGCGAACTGCTCGCCGACGCCGCCGCGGTCTCCCATCAAATCCAGTTGCTCGAAGCCCGGCGGATCGCTCTCGTCGCCGAGATCGACACCCGCGTGAGCCGGGAGAAA
>NZ_NPGA01000009.1 GCF_002259485.1 Rhodococcus sp. 14-1411-2a | reverse complement strand
GCGCAACGACTTCACCGCACGCGGTGAGAACAAGCGCGAAGAACTCGCCGCATTCCTCGAAGACCTCGAGCGGCAGGCCACCAAGTTCGAGGAGATGCGTGATCGGTCCCTCGCCCGCGAACGCGCGAAGGCCGAAGCACGCGCGTCCTAGTGCCTGCGGCGAAGCCGCTGTTCAGGTCGAGTCGGTTGCTCGGTATCGGTGTACCGGCCTTCCGGCGCGGCCGTATTCGAGTCGGACCGTGAGGACCCCCGTAGAGGCATAGTGCTCCAGGTATCGCCGCGCGCTCACCCGCGAGAGACCGGCGAGGTCTGCGCATTCACTGGCCGATACCTCGCCGCCCTCGCGAACTGTCCGTAGCACGAGCGACCCGGTTTCCTGGCTCAGCCCCTTCGGCAGGCTCGGGCCCGCGGACGGACTCGGTGCCCCGAACAGCGAGTCGATCACCGACTGGTTCATGCCTTTCGAGCTCGACAGCGCACGAGCTCGTCGGCGGAAGTTTCCTAGTTTTTCCAGTAGCTGTGGGTACTCGAACGGCTTCACCAGATAGTCGGCGGCTCCACCGTGCAGCGCACGGCGCACGGTGTCCAGCTCTCGGGCTGCGGTGACGACGACGACTGCCACGCCGTTACCTTCGCTGCGCAGACGTTGCAGCGCGTCGAGTCCCGAGCGGTCCGGGAGGTGGACGTCGAGAAGCACCAGATCGGGTGCAAGCGTGCGGACTGCAGCGACCGCATCTGCCGCGGTGTGAACCACGCCGACGGTGCGAAAACCAGGGGTGGCATCGACGAATCGTCGGTGTATGTCTGCAACCATGAAATCGTCGTCGACGACGAGGACCTCGTAGGTGCGGTCCGATTCACTCATCTGTCCGTCACTTCCGACGCCTGCCACGCGCGTTCCCGTGTCGCGGTGATTCGTGGTCGTACGGAATACGCACGGTGAATCGTGCACCGCCGGTTCCCGGAGCATCGTCGACCTCGGCGGTGCCACCATGCTGGGTGCTGACGATCCGGACGAGCGCGAGTCCGATGCCTCGCCCTCCGGGTGTCTCCGTCTTCGATGTGACGCCGCGCGAGAAGATTTCGGCGCGCATGCTGTCGGGAACACCTGGTCCGGAATCGGCGACCTGCATCTCGATGCCGTCGGAATCATCGATGTCGACCACGACGCGGGCACCCGTGCTTCCGGTCGACGCATCCACGGCGTTGTCGATCAGGTTGCCGAGCACGGTGATGATGTCGGTGGCGAGCATGGGATCCAAGGTCTGCAGCCGAGAGGTCGGATTCAGTTCCAGCGCAACACCGGTCTCGGCAGCCAACGATGTCTTCGCGATCAACAATGCCGCGACGGCCGGGTCGGAGATACTTCGGGTGACGGCGTCACTGATTTCTGCTCGACGGCGTGTCAGTGCACCGACGAAGTCCGTCACTGCGTCGTGGTCGCCGAGTTGAGTCAGACCCGAAATGGTGTGCAACTGGTTGGCGAATTCATGAGTCTGCGCACGCAATGTGTCGGTGACCGACTTGTGGGAGGACAGCTGACTCTGCAGCCGAGCCAGCTCGGTGCTGTCACGCATGGTGGTGACCGTACCGATACGTCGGCCCCTGCTCGAGGCCGACCGCCGACTGAGCACCAGCATTCTCGTCGCCGTCGGGAGCACCACATCGCCGCTGTCCTGAGCGTCGATCAGGTACCGGCGGACAACTGGATCCAAGGGAACCTCGTGAATACTGTGGCCGATCACCGTGGCTGCACCGGACGCATGCTCGGTCAGGCCGAGGAGTTCGGAGGCGCTGTCGTTGAGGACCGTGATCACACCCTCCGTGTTGACTGCAATCACACCCTCACCGATGCTGTGCAGCAACGCTTCTCGATGATCAGCGAGACTGGCGATCTCCTCGACCTCCAGCCCGCGTGTGTGGGTCTTGATACGTCGAGAGAGCAGCAAGGAACCGATGAGCCCGAGGACTGCTCCGAGTCCGAGATACAACAGCAGCGGTGCCCCGGCATCGGCGACGAGGCGCCAGGTGGACGGGTACGTCGAGCTGACGGCAACAACGGCCAGAACCTCGCCTGTCGGCGCGAGAACCGGGACGTGACCCGAGATCGATTCTTGTCCGTCGACCCGGACATCGCCGGTCCAGGCCCGTCCGTCCTCGGCATCACTCGCACCGAGTTCCCCGGCGATCCCGACGCGATCCGGAACGGAGGAAGCGACGATCACGGATCTGCCCACGTCGGTCGCGTCCAACACGACGACGTCGGCGACGGATGCCCCGGACAGGTCGACGGCCCGGTCCACCTCCGGTGCCAAGACCTTGTCTGCTTCGACGGATGCAACCTGTTCGCGGACAACAGGAGTCGAGGCGAGGTTCTCGGCAACGGCGAGGAGGCGTCCGCCCTGGGTGTCGCGGAATTCCACACCGGCCTGGTGCACCGAGACGCCTGCTACCGCGACCAGGACCACGGCGACGACGACCAGCTGCAACAGCAGAACCTGGCCTGCCAGGCTGCGCGGTGCCGGTCGTCGTCGCATGTGCCTCATGATGCCTGCAACCCCCTCCGACCGTGTCGAGTACGGAGTCAGATCGACGCCAGGACGTACACGACCGACGACAAGGCGAACCCGACGAGCGAGATCAGGGTCTTGATGACACTCCACGTCTTGAACGTCGTCGGGACGTCCATACCCAGAAGCTTGCCGATGAGCCAGAAGCTGGCGTCGTTGACGTGGGGGAAGATCGACGACCCTGCAGCGAGGGCGAGGATCATCGCGACCGTCTGCACCGGATTCAGCCCCGCTGCCATGATCGAAGCACCGAGGAGCCCGGCCGACGTGGTGATGGCCACGGTGGCAGTGCCGAGGGCGATGCGCAGGATGGCTGCGACGGCGAAGGTGGAGACGATGAGCGGAAGACCCAGGTCGCGAAGCGTCTCGGCGAGGGCGTCACCGATGCCGCTGGCGAGCAACACCGCGCCGAACATCCCGCCGGCCCCGGTGATGAGTACGACGGGAGCGATCGGCTTGAGCGCGTTGTCGAGCAGATCCTCCACGAATGTGGCCGTGCGGCCGCGACGAAGTGCGAGCACATAGATCGAGACCATGACCGTGATGAGCAGGGCGACGGGAGTGGATCCGATGACCTGCGGGACGGTGACCAGCGGCGAGTTCTCGTCGAGGCTGCCGGTTCTGGCCGCTGTTGTGAGCGCCGTGTTGGCGAAGATGAGCAGCAGCGGGAGCATGAGCAGCGCGATGATCACACCCGGCTTGGGAGGGTTCTCCACCGTCTCCACCTGCGGGCCACCGCTCAGCAGATCCGGCACCGGGAGATAGATCCGCTTGCCGATGAAGGTGCCGTACAGATGCCCGGCGATGAACCAGGTGGGCACTGCCACGAGGATGCCGATCAGGATCGTCAGTCCGACGTCGCCGCCCAACAGGATGGTCGATGCGACGGCACCTGGGTGCGGCGGCAGAAACACGTGCATGGTCGACAGTGCCGCTGCAGCGGGCAGGGCGTACAGCAGGACGCTTCCGCCGAGCCGCCGAGCCACGCCGAAGATGATGGGGAGCATCACCATGAAAGCGGCGTCGAAGAAGATCGGGAACCCGAACAGCAGCGACGCGACTCCCAGCGCGAACGGGGCGCGCTTGTCGCCGAACTTTCGGACGAGCGCACTGGACAGCGCCTGTGCTCCGCCGCTGATCTCGGCGAGCCGGCCGAACATGGCACCCAATCCCACGAGAAGTGCAACTTCACCGAGGGTGGTACCGAATCCGTCGATCAGTACGTCCTGGATCTCCGAGATCGGAATGCGCGCAGCGAAAGCCGTTCCGAGAGAGACGATCACAAGTGCCAGAAGCGGATGTACCTTCAGCTTGATGATCATCAGCAGTAGTACCGCGATGGCGATGCCGGCGATCGACAGCAGCGCCGTTGTGGAAAGGGTTTGGACCCAGTCGTCCACGAGATGTCCTTCCGTGATTCGATCAGCGCACGGCGAAGCCTCGCAGTGCACTGTTGGACGCCGACCTCGATCGGCAGTTCGGGGTGGTTGTTACCGGGTGATGCCGAATTCGGCCAAGGTGGTTCTTACTCGAATATCTTCTGCCGCAATGAATTCCGAGAAATCATCCCCAGTGAGGAACGAGTCGGTCCATCCGCGCAGAGGCATCGCGGCCTGCCATTCGTCCGTGTCGCGCATACGGGTCAGCGCGTCGACCAAGCCGTTCCGGGCCGAGTCCGAAATGCCGGGTGGAGCTACGAATCCGCGCCAATTGGTGAATTCGAGCGGGATACCGGACTCGGTGAGTGTCGGGGCGTCGTACGCGGCGGTGACACCGCGGGACCGTGCGTCCGGTGCCTTCGATACTGCGAGGATGCGAAGCGAACCACTGTCGACTTGATCGATGTACTCACCCGCTCCTGCCACGCCCACGTCCACAGTGCCGTCGAGTACTGCCGCGAGGAGATCGCCGGCACCGTCGAACGTCACCAGGTTCAGGGCCTCGGTGTCGATGTCGGCTGCACGGGCCAACTCCACGGTGAACAGGTGATCGGGCCCGCCCAACGCAGAGCCCACGCCGACGACCACCTGCTGCGGTCCGCGACGCCAGGCGTCGAGGAAGCCATTCAACGACGGCATCGGAGAGCCCGATCGAACGACGAGAGCTTCCGGTTCGTCCACCAGCCGTGCAAGTGCGGTGGCGTCCGACAGTCCCCAAGGTGCCTCGGCCACCTGCGCGACTCCGACAACACCCACCCCGACCATGCCGATCAACGCACTGTTGCCTGCCTCACGAACGAGCCTGGCCAGCGCGACGGAACCGCCACCGCCGATGACGTTGAACTTCTCGATGGGCCCGGTCAGGCCGTGCTTCTCGAGAATGCGCGACGCGGTTCTGGCAGTCACGTCGTAACCGCCGCCCGGAGTGTTGGGGATGAGCATCCGTAGATCCGACGGAGTCGTCGACCGACCGAAACCGGTACAACCGGCCGAGAATGCCATCGGCAACGTCGCCAGACACGCCAGCGCGCGCCGTCGCGTCATCGAGCTCGGTGGATTCGTCATCGTGCGTTCATCTTGACCCACGGCCGTGACCGCCGTCACCCATAGGTAACCAATGATCACAAAGTTCTTTGTGGTCCTGCGGTGCTTCGGCGTTGCCGCATACTGGGGTGTGAACGAATTCTGGGACCGCATTTCCGCGGTGAGTCCTGATCCGCCGGTGTGGATCGTCCAAGTTGCCGCGCTGGCCGCTCTTGTCATCGTGGTACTGCCGCAGACCTGGCGCATCGCCCGCAACGTCGTGACCATCGCGCACGAGGGTGCGCACCTGTTCGTTGCGCTGATCACCGGCCGACAGCTGATGGGCCTGCGACTGCACTCCGACACCTCGGGCGTCGCTATCTCGAAGGGCAAGCCCACCGGCCTCGGCGTCATCGCGATGACCTTCGCCGGCTACGTGGGGCCGTCGCTGCTCGGTCTCGGCGCCGCGTTCGTGCTCGGAACCCAGCATGCAGTCGCGGTGTTGTGGATCGGCGTCGTGTCGATTGCGTTGATGCTGTTGATGATTCGCAACATCTACGGGCTGCTCTCACTCGTCGTCGTCGGCGCTGCCCTGTTCGTCGTGTCCTGGTGGGGCACCGGAGAGCAACAGGTCGCGGCGGCGTACTTCATCACGTTCTTCCTGCTGATCGCCGGTCCGCGTCCCGTTCTCGAACTGCAGAAATCACGCAGCGCAGGACGGGCCAGGGACTCCGACGCCGATCAGCTGGCTCGGTTGACCTTCCTCCCCGGCATCGTCTGGGTCGGCCTGTTCCTGCTCGTCACCGTCGGCTCACTGGCGTTGGGGGCGTGGCGAATTCTGATGCCGGTGCAGTGACGGGAAGCCGGGTGGTCCTACCGGTCTACGAATTGTCGGTCAACATCCTCACCAGTCGGGCCACCCGATCTGCGCGGGTCTGCTCGCGCGCCGCGTTGTCGATCGGCATCAACAATTGGCGCCGTTCGCTCGCGCGCTTGCGCTCCCAGGCCGCTGTGCACTGTGCGTTCTCCATCGCCTCCTCGAGGTCTTTCGGAACCGGCACCAGATCGGGGTCGGCCGGCTCGAACTCGCACGACAACAGATCACCGATGTGGACGCCCAATCGGCGCTGAAGGCCCGCACCGACATAGACGAAGGACCCGGGCATCACATCTGCATCAGCCTTGTTCAGTCCCAAGTTGAGGCTGAGGCCGTCGATCGAACCGTCGATCCGGCGCGTCGGCCATCGCTTCGCAGCCTCGACCAATTCTGCCGGGACTCGGACGATGGCATACGTGTTCTTGCCCCACGTCAACGGTTCGAGCACTCCGTCGAATCGAATGCGATCACTCACGATTACCTCGCATCGTAGACACACCGCTGAGGGAAAATTCGCCCACGATCGCAGCATAAACGAACGATCTTTGCGGAACGGAGACTCGCATCGAACCCCCACGCAGATCGAGACCCGTTAGGTTCGAGTCGTGAACCTCACCGAAGTATGGGCGGCATACTTGGCAACGCTCCGTGACCGTGCGCCCGTCACCGCCGCCTCGATTCGACCCCCACGGACATCGGATGAGCGAGAGTCTGCGGAACGTGCGACGACCCCGTGGACGGACGAGTTGCGCGAGTTCTACGGACTGCACGACGGGCAGCACGAAACCTACGGCGAGGAGTACGTGCCGGTCGGCTCCGTGCTGCCGGACTTCACTCTCTGCTCGCTCGACCGAGCTGTGGATCGGCACCGGTTCAGTCTCGAAAATCTGCATCCGATCGACGATCTGGGTGAGGACTGGCCGGCCGAAGTGCTTGCTCAGGAGGCAGGTGAGACGGCCGAGATGTTCGTCCCGGCATATGTTCCGATCGGCGAAGACGGTTCAGGCAGCACACTTTACGTCGACACGCGCCCGGGTGCTCGGCAAGGCTGTATCCGCAGTTTCTCGTACGATTCCGCAGACCAAGGCGCGCCCTGGTTCGACTCCCTGACCGAGTACATCGCAGCGGTGCACCGCAGCGTCGAGACCGGATCGGCGATCTACGACGACGTGACGCCCACGTTCGTGGAGGGCGTGCTCCATTGGCGTGACCCCGCGCTATCGGAGGGATCGATGGCATACGCGGCTACTCTGCCAGTCGTGCGAGTGCCATTCCCGCTCATCGATTTTCGCCCATCGCAGCTCTCGGCCGACGACGACCTGATCGATCTCGACAATGTCCGCCGCATCGTCATCGAGACTGCTCGGAGGCTGCATCCGTCGGCCGTTGTGGAGGACGCCCGAGCGTTATATCGGCAGGTGCCGCGTGTGCGCGGTGCCAACATGAACTGGTGGGTGTCGATGGATGGATCGGAGGTGGTCTACACCGCGATCGTCACCGGAGAAGATCACGACGTCATCGTCCTGGAGCTTCCATCCGGGGGATGCGTCTTCGAAGTGGACGAGTGAGTCGAGCGTTGGACTGGTCCCGACGAACGAAGGGATACGCATGGCCGTCATGGACGACGCACCGAGAGTGCATGCCCAGACACGTGCGCAGTGGCGGACGTGGCTGTCCGCCCATCACGGAACTGCGGAATCGGCGTGGCTGGTGTCGTGGAAGAAGGCCACTGGAAAACCGGCGATCAGCTACGACGACGCCGTCGCGGAAGCGCTCGCGGTGGGGTGGGTGGACAGTCGACCCCGCAAGCTGGACGACGAGCGAACCATGTTGTATTTCTCGCCCCGCAAACCCACGAGCGCGTGGTCCCGTCCGAACAAGATCCGTATCGAGGCCCTCCGTGAAGCAGGCCTGATGCTTCCCGCAGGGGAGCGGGCCGTCGAGGCTGCCGTGGCCAACGGAGCATGGACCGTTCTCGACGAGGTCGAGGATCTGATCGTTCCCGAGGACCTGGCCGCCGCCTTCGCCGAACACGTTGATGCGGAGAGCAATTGGAGCCAGTTTCCGCCGTCCGCGCGTCGCGGGATTCTGGAGTGGATCGTGACCGCCAAGCGGCCCGAGACCCGAGCCTCTCGAGTGCACGAGACGGCTCGGCTCGCTTCGATCGGCGAGCGCGCAGCTCGATGGCAACCCAGGCGGGACCGACAGCCGGGGTAACCGGCCGTCACGAGCGAAGCGATCCTCGAAAGATGATGTCCAGCAATCGGCGTCGCGCCTCGGTAGGCGATAGCTGTTCCTGCAGCACGTGAGAGGTCATCGAGGTGATCCCCGCGATGACAAGCCCGGCCAGCATCTCGACGTCCACATCGGCCCGAAGACGTCCTTGCCTGCCCAGAACCGACAGCAGCCCGTGTACATCTGCGCGGAACCGTTCGATGTGTCCGGTGACGGCCTGCGGCGGCGATCCCAGTGCGGCCGTCGTGAGCAGGGCCCTCGTCTGAGATTCGACGAAATAGTTCAACTGCAGGTCGATGTAGTCACCCAGCACCGTCATCGGATCCGACCCTGCGCCCCGGTCCAACACGTCCTGAAGCCGCGCCTCGACGCGCACCACTTCCTGCTCGACCCAGGCTTCCAGAATCCGAGGCACGTCCGGAAAGTAGCTGTACAGAGTAGGTCGGGACACCTTCGCACGCGCGGCTACCGCGGACATCGTCATGCGCCCGGTCCCCTGCTGGCCGGCCAATTCGATCGCGGCGAGCATGATCCTTTGGCGAGCGGACAGCTCGTCGTCCGTCTTCACAGCGTTCTCCCCACCACTCCTTGTCAGCAGCCTTACAACCTGTAAGGCTAACGGTCATGGCACGCACTCCGCGCCCGGCCGTCGCGACCGAGCATCCTCTGTCTCCGGACAGGCTGAGGCGACTCCGCATCTGGAACCTCTCGCTGTCCGCGCTGCACGCTGTTCAGGCCATCGCGGTGCTCGTCATCGCATCCGACTTCGCCATCGATGTGACCACCGCCTACCCCGCGGGACCGCCGGGAACGGTGGTCCCGCAAGCGCAGGAAGCGTTCGCGGTTCCCATCGGTATCGCGGTCGCCGTCTTCCTCGCACTGGCGGCGGTGGATCACTTCGTCACCGGGGTTCCACTACGAAAGTCGTACGAACGCAACCTCTCTCGCGGTATCAACCCGTTTCGATGGCTCGAGTACAGCGTCAGCGCCACGATCATGGTGGTCCTCATCGCGCTGTATGCCGGCATCACGCAGATCAGCGCGCTGATCGCGATCGTGGGTGCCAACGTCGCGATGATCCTGTTCGGCTGGCTCCAGGAGCGCTTCAACCAACTTGGACAGCGACCGGACCTCACCGCGTTCTGGTTCGGCTGTGTCGCCGGTGCCGCACCCTGGGTAGCGATCACCGTGAACCTCGTCGGGGCTTCGGAGGTACCCGGGTTCGTCTACGGAATCTTCTTCTCGCTGTTCGTCTTCTTCATGAGCTTCGCGGCCAACCAATGGCTGCAGTACCGAAGGATCGGGCCGTGGAAGGACTACGCATTCGGCGAGTTCGTCTACCTCGTACTCAGCCTCGCCGCGAAATCTGCTCTGGCCTGGCAGATCGTTGCCGGGTCGCTCGCATGATCGGACGCGGAAGGTCACACCCGGGGTCCTTCGACGACGACGTGGTTCTCATCACCGGCGCGACGTCGGGCATCGGTGCCGGACTCGCCACCCGGTTCCACGCTCGTGGGGCCCACGTCGTCGTCACCGGTCGCGACAGCGTGCGCCTGAGTGCGATGGCCGCGGAGCACCCCGGCATGACGCCGATCGTCATGGACGTCTGCGACCCGGAATCCGTGGGCCGCGCGATAGCGGAGATCGCCGCGTCGATTCCGCATCTGACGACCCTGATCAACAATGCCGGAGTCCAACGCCCACTGGACTTCTCGGCGCAGGAGCAGCCGGCGAGTGCCGAGATCGCCGACGAGATCGCCACCAATTTCACCGGCCTCGTCAACGTCACCTCGGCAGCGCTGCCCCTCCTGCGCCGTGCTCCTCGCGCGAGGGTGGTGCACGTGGGCTCCGGCCTCGGCTTCGTTCCGCTGACCGGCGCTCCCGTGTACTCCGCGACCAAGGCAGCCGTGCATTCGTTCACCGTCAGTCTTCGGCATCAACTGCGCCGAACCACCGTTCAGGTCGTCGAACTCGTCCCGCCGGTAGTCGACACACCGTTGCACCGCAGCATGGACAACGCGCCGCCGATGGCGATGCCGTTGGAGAGGTTCCTCGACAAGACGATGGCCGGACTCGACAGTGGCCGCGACGAGATAGCCATCGGACTGGGCCGAGTGTCGATCCTCGGGTCGAGGCTTGCCCCTTCGATCTTGCTCGGACTCGTCAATCGAGGCAGTCCACCCCGCTAGAACACCACCCACAGCAGCGATGCCAGGGCGAAGATCGCCAGTCCCAGTGTCGTTTCCATGACGGTCCAGGTCTTGAGGGTCGTCTTCTCGTCCATGCCGAAGAAGCGGCTGACGAGCCAGAAGCCGGAGTCGTTGACGTGGGAGAGCACGGTGGCTCCGGCGGCCAGGGCGAACACCAACAGCGCGATCTTGAAGTTGCTCAGATCCAATTCGGCCACCTGCACCGAGATCAGTCCGGCGGTCGTGGTGAGAGCGACGGTGGCCGAACCCTGGGCGACGCGTAGCGCGGTGGCGATCAGGAAGGCCTGCAGCAGGATCGGCAGTCCGAGGCCGGACAGCGAGGAGGTGAGCGACTGCCCGATGCCGCTGGCCCGGAGCACGCCACCGAACATGCCGCCGGCACCGGTGATCAGGATGATCGAGCAGATGGGCCCGAGCGCCTGATCCATGTACTTGGCACCGTCGGCCACCGGGAAGCGTCCCGGCGCGAGGATGAACAGAGCCAGCAGCAGCGTGATGAGCAGCGCGATCGGTGTCTGACCGATGAGCGTCAGCGCTGCGGCCCAGGTCTCGTCTCCGGTCAGCACACCCGACGTGGTCAGTGTGTTGACGACGGTGTTGAGAGAGATCAACACCAGAGGCGTCAGCAGAATGAACAGCACCGCACCGAACTTCGGAGCCGGATCGCGCAGCGCGGCCATTTCCTTGTCGTGCTCCTCGGAGTTGGCAGCGCCGTCGGAGAAGAGATCTGCAGGCAAGGTGTGGAACCGCTTACCGAGCTGGGTACCGACGAGGTACGAGCCGACGAACCAGGAGACGACGGCAACGGGAACGCCGACGAGCAGTACCGATCCGATGTCGCCGCCGAGGAGTTCGGTGGCAGCGACCGGACCGGGGTGCGGGGGAACGATGGCGTGCATCGCGGCAAATGCGCCTGCGGTCGGGAGGGCATACAGCAGCACCGATCCGCCGAAACGTTTGGCGACGGTGAAGATGATCGGCAGGAAGACGACGAGGCCCGCGTCGAAGAAGATGGGGAAGCCGAAGATGAGTGCGGCGACACCGAGCGCCAGAGGTGCGCGTTTGGCCCCGAATCGGTTGATCAGGGTATCGGCCAATACCTGTGCACCACCGGTGATTTCGAGCAGTCTGCCGACCATCACGCCGAGGGCGACGAGCAGCGCCACCGAGCCGAGCGTGGAACTGAAGCCCGAGAGCAGGGCCGACGGCACGTCCGCCAGCGGGATTCCGGCCGCGACGGCGGTGACCGCGCTGACCAGGACCAGGGAGACGAAGGCGTGCAGTTTCACCTTCATGATGAGGAAAAGCAGGATTGCAACGGCTGCGGCGGCGATCAGCAGCAGAGCTGTCGTTCCGTATGCCGGTTCGATCGGATCCATCGGTATACCTCGTTCGCTCGGCTCGAATTCTGACCATAACGGACACTCGGGACGTCGCGCGGGGTTACGAGCGCTGGTTGTGAGTCGGCTTCGGACGGGTGGAGTACCGTGCGGGTATGAGTGATGGGGATCACGTACTGGGTGGGGACGGCTCCGAAGAACCGACGAAGGAGCAGCTGCGCGAGCAAGCGCAGCGGTACGCCGCGGCGGCGCGTCTGAAGATGAAAGAGCGTCGGGAGAAGTCGTCCGGGGGCCTCGGAGCGGTGGTTGCCGAACGCGCAGGCGGCTGGGACCTCGACGATCAGAACACCGTGGCGATGGACCGGCAGCAACGACTCTGGAACGGGGTGATGGACCGCTACTTCCGGATGGAGATCGACGGTTGGGAGACCATTCCGGAGTCGCCGGTGCTGGTGGTCGGCGTGCACTCGGGTGCGCCGTTCGTCTGGGACGCGTGGACCGTCGGCGCTCAGTGGTGGCGGCACTTCGGTGAGAGACGCATCCTGCACGGTACCGCGCACGATGCCTTGATGGCGTTCCCCTTGATCGGAAAGGTTTTTCGATCCATGGGGGTGCTTCCCGCGGCACCGGACTCGATGTCGACGGCGCTGGCCGAGGGCCGGGACGTCATCGTGTGGCCGGGCGGCGAGGTCGATTCGTTGCGGCCCTGGAGCAAACGGGACGAGGCGACCCTCGGTGGCCGAACCGGCTTCATCAAGCTCGCCATTCGGATGGGTGTGCCCATCGTGCCGGTGGCGACGGTGGGTGGGGCCGACGCGATGCCGGTGCTCATTCGCGGCGACAAGCTGTCGAAAGCGTTGAAGCTGGACAAGATTGCGCGGTTGAAGGTCTTTCCGATCGCGATCTCGCTGCCGTGGATCATTGCGCCCGCGGCGTTACCGCAGATTCCGTTGCCCGCGAAGATTCGCACTCGATTCATGCCGCCGGTCGAACTGGACCACGACCCGGCGCGGTGCGAGGACGAGGCGTACGTCGACGCCAAGTACAACGAGGTGCGCGCGAGCATTCAGTCCGGGATGGACGCCCTGGCCCGCAAACGGAAGTTCCCCGTCTTCGGTTGATCGACCGCCGCACTGGCATCGCGGACCGAAGCTGACCGCGATCGTTTCTACCGTCTCCGTCGTAGGGATTCACCGCTACGACGAGGGGCGTCACAGATGATCGAAACTTCGGGATTGACCAAGACTTTTCAGCAAGGCAAGAAGACCGTCGAGGCGGTACGCGGCATCGATCTGACGATCGGTGAGGGAGAGCTGGTGGCTCTGCTCGGCCCCAACGGGGCAGGCAAGTCGACCACTCTGCGGATGCTGACCACGTTGCTGGCACCGACGTCGGGATCGGCCCGCATCGCCGGATTCGACGTGGGCAAAGACCGGGATCGAGTCCGCCGCAGCCTGGGCTACGTGGGTCAGGGCAACGGTGCGGGCCACAATCAGCGCGTCCGGGACGAGCTGGTGGTGCAAGGGCAGTGCTACGGCATGACGCGTCGCCGATCAGGCAGTCGCGCAGACGAATTGATCGAGGCACTCGAACTCGGCGAGCTCGCGACTCGTACCGTGTCGACGCTGTCCGGCGGGTAGCGTCGACGACTCGACATCGCACTGGGTCTGGTGCATCGGCCGCCGTTGCTGTTTCTCGACGAACCGACCACCGGCATGGACCCGCAGAGCCGGGCGAACCTGTGGGACCACATTCTGCGGCTGAGGCGAGAGATGGGCACCACCATCGTGCTCACCACGCACTATCTCGACGAGGCCGATTCGATGGCCGAGCGGGTGATCGTCGTCGATCGCGGCACCGTCATCGCCGACGACACCGCCACCGCACTGAAATCGGAACTGGCAGGTGATCTGATCGTCCTCACCGTGTCCGACGCGTCGGCGTTGGTCCCGCTGCTCGACGGTGTGGCCGGTGTCAGGGACGTGACGGTGGCGGGTTCGCGACTGAACATCCGGGTCGAGCGCGCCGAGGTGGTGCTCCCGGATCTGATGCGGCTCAGCGACTCCCACGGCATCAGGGTGCTCACGGCGGATACGACGAGACCGACCCTCGACGATGTGTTCCTCGGCCTCACCGGCCGCAGTCTTCGTGAAACCGCCGCGGCGGGCAACGCATCCCTCGAAACCGCAGGCACGGCAAGGGAACTCCGATGAACGTACTGTCAGGAAGCGCTTTGGTGATGGGCCGTGAGCTGCGGCCGATGGTCCGCGATCCGTTCACCGTCATCTTCAGTCTCATCCAACCGTTGATCCTGCTCGCACTGTTCGGCCCACTGCTCACCGAGGTGCCCGGC
The DNA here is from genome assembly GCF_002259485.1 of Rhodococcus sp. 14-1411-2a. Lineage (GTDB taxonomy): Bacteria > Actinomycetota > Actinomycetes > Mycobacteriales > Mycobacteriaceae > Rhodococcoides. The sequence continues at coordinate 543,285 of NZ_NPGA01000009.1, read as the reverse complement.
CTCGGGGACGGAAGCGTCTGGGACTGGTTCGTTCCGGGGGTCCTCGCGATGATCACCATTTTTGGAACCTCCATGACGGGCTCGAATTTGTTGGCGGAGTTGCAGCAGGGGTCTCACGAACGGATGTCGGTGACCCCGTTGCCGCGATCGGCGCTGCTCGTCGGGCGCGCGTTCAAGGAGATGGTGCCGCTGGCTGCTCAGGCCGTCTTGATCATCCTGGTCGCGTTGCCACTCGGCCTGTCCGTGAATCCGATCGGTGCGGTCGTGGGCATCGTGCTGCTGGGCGTGTTCGGTGTCGGGCTCGGCGCGTTGTCCTACACGCTGGCTTTGGCTGTGCGCGGACAGGATTGGGTGTTCTGGTCGATACAGCAGACTCTGATGTTCCCACTGCTCATCCTGTCGGGCACGATGCTGCCGCTCACCACTGCCCCGGGATGGATGCAGTTCCTGGTGAACATCAACCCGCTCGGGTACCTGGTCGATGCCGAACGTGCACTGTTCGCGGGAGACTTCACGAGTTCGACGGTGACGGCCGGTGTTGTCGCGGCCGTGGCTACCGCTGCGGTCGGACTTACCGTCGGTATCCGGGCTATGGGTTCCTCGCGGGTGTGAGGCTAAGCTCGGCTCATGGATCGGCCTGCGGTAATTCTCGAAAACGATGTGACCGTGTACGACTTCTATCTGCGTCATCAGCAGAATCGTCAGGTCGCGAGGTTGGCTTATGCGACCCTGGCCAGGCGATTCCGCCCGAGGGTGTCGTATCCCGACGGTGCCCGTGAGGAGTTGCGTCGTCTCGTCTACGACAACACGCGTCTGCTCATCGCGGTCAATCATCTGACCGAGAACGATCCGTACACCCTCGCAGCGGCGGCATGGGCGTCGCCGCTGCGTCCGGTCATCGGTCGCACTCGGGTGCTGGCCAAGGACGAGCTGTTCCAGGAACCCAAGCAGCGCAAGCGAATCGACATGATGGGCGGTATCCCCGTCTTCCGCGGCAAGAATCACGGCATGCGGGCCGTCAGCGCCGCGGGCAACCGCATGATGGACGTCAGTGCCGAGCGGATGAAGCGAGGCGACGATCTGGCGGTGTTCCCCGAGGGAACCTGTAATCTCGAGGATCCGACGACGGTGCAGCACGTCGGCAGCGGCATCGGCCACATCGCGATGCGGGCGCGCAAACTCGGGGTCGAGCCGGTGCTGATCTGTATCGGTCTGAGCTACGGTCCCGGTGCGCCGAAGGTGAAGCAGGCCAGCGTCTACATCGACACGCCCATCACCGATTTGCCCGAGAAGCCGATCGACATCACCCGGGTGGTGGCAGAGGGAATGCAGAAGGCACTCGACGGAGCGGTGGCTGCGTACTGATCGCATTGTCGGTGTTGATAGAAACAGAGGACAGTTATCGAGTTCGGCGTCGTAAGGGAGATATTCGTGAGTGATCAGATCAAGACGGCCATTGTCACCGGTAGTGCGCGAGGAATCGGTGCTGCGGTAGCCAAGCGGCTGGCCAAGGACGGTTTCGGAGTTGCCGTGGTCGACCTCGACGAGGCCGCGTGCAGCGACACCGTCGGAGCGATTCAGTCGGCAGGCGGGCAGGCAGTGGCCATCGGTGCCAACGTTGCCGACGAGGAATCGGTGCAGACCGCCGTCGATCGCATTGCAAGCGAATTCGGTGCGCCGACCGTACTGATCAACAACGCGGGCATCACTCGCGACAACCTGCTGTTCAAGATGACGGTGCAGGACTGGGATTCCGTTCTCGGCGTACACCTGCGCGGATCGTTCCTGATGACCCGCGCGGTCCAGAAGCACATGATCGACGCCAAGTGGGGACGCATCGTCAACCTGTCGAGCACGTCTGCCCTCGGCAACCGCGGACAGGCCAACTACTCCGCAGCCAAGGCCGGCATGCAGGGCTTCACCAAGACCCTGGCCATCGAACTCGGCAAGTTCGGCGTCACCGCCAACGCCATCGCCCCGGGATTCATCGAGACGGAGATGACGGCAGCCACCGCAGAACGCGTCGGGATGCCGTTCGAGGACTTCAAAGCCGCTGCTGCGTCGCAGATTCCGGTCAATCGCGTCGGACATCCCGATGACATCGCGCACCTGGCGTCGTTCTTCGTCAGCGAGGGTGCGGGCTTCATCTCGGGTCAGGTCGTCTACGCCGCCGGTGGGCCGAAGGACTGACCTCTCCTGAACGCGTGAATGGACCATTCACCAGCCCAGACGGGTGTGAATGGTCCATTCACTCAATACGGGTGACGATCTACGGCGTCGGCATACCACCGTTGACGTTCAGTGTGTCGCCGGTGACGTAACCCGATTCGGCCGACGACAGGTAGACGTACGCACCGGCGATCTCGGCGGGCTGTCCTGCGCGTCCGAGCGGTGTTTCCTTGCCGAATTCCGGCAGTGCCGAAGTCGGCTGGCCGCCGGCTGCCTGCAGCGGTGTCCAGAACGGTCCCGGCGCAACGACATTGACGCGGATTCCCTTCGGCGCCAACTGCTGTGCGAGGGCCTTGCTGATGGTGTTGATGGCCATCTTCGTTGTCGCGTAGTCCACCAGTCCGGGTGACGGTGTGTATGCCTGGATCGAGCTGGTGTTGACGATGGTCGAGCCGGCGGGCATGTGCGGCACCGCTTCCTGGATGATCCAGAACAGTGCGTAGACGTTGGTTTTGAACGTCTGATCGAATTGCTCGGACGTCAAGTCGGCCAGATCTTCGACGAACTGCTGCTTACCTGCGACGTTGATCAGCAGGTCGAGGCCACCGAGCTCGTCGACGGCAGTGCGCACGATGCCGCGCGCGGCCTGCTCGTCGGTGAGATCTGCCGGTGCCAGGACCGCGGTGCGGCCGGCGTCGCGGATCAACTGCGCAACCTCCTGCGCGTCCTTCTCTTCTGCGGGTAGGTAATTGAGAACCACGTCGGCGCCCTCGCGTGCGATGGCAATGGCTGCTGCTCGTCCGATTCCGGAATCGGCCCCGGTGATCAAGGCCTTGCGGCCGGTGAGGCGTCCGGATCCGCGGTACGTCTGCTCCCCGTGGTCGGCGAGGGGCTGAAGATCTGCGGCCAGGCCGGGCGGATCCTGGTGCTGCTCCGGGAAGCCGTCCTGGCGGTACTGCGTGACGGGGTTGGTGAAGGTGTACTGATCGCTCACTGTGGAATCGTCTCCGAATACGGTCAAATGCGTGAAGAACCTCTGCTTGATTCCGTGTATTTCACGCATGCCCCGAAGCGGTCGGCCACAAACTGTGACCGACCGGACCGCTCTGCGAAAAACTCAGGGCAGAATCGCGTCGACGTAGCCGCCGTCGACTCGTAGAGCGCCACCGGTGGTCGCAGAGGCCTGCTCGGAGCTCAGGTAGACGATCATGTTGCCGATCTCCCTCGGCTCGATCAAACGTCCGATGAGCGATTGTGGCCTGTGCTCCTTCATGAATTGCGCCTGCGCCTCGTCCCAGGGGAGGTCGTCGCCGACGAGTTCGCCGACGAACTTCTCGACGCCCTCGGTGTGGGTGGGACCCACGATCACGGAATTGACCGTAACTCCGCTTCCTGCAGCAGCTTTCGCGAATCCACGGGTCACTGCGAGCAGGGCGGTCTTCGTCATTCCGTAGTGGATCATCTCCTCGGGAATCACGACTGCGGAATCGCTGCAGATATTCTGGATTCGGCCCCAGCCCGCCTCGGTCATCGCCGGCAGATACGTGCGGATCAGCCGGATTGCCGAGAGCACATTCACCTCGAAATAGCGTCGCCATTCGTCGTCGTCGATGTCGAGAGCGGGTTTTGCTCCGAAGATGCCGAGGTTGTTCACCAGAATGTCGACCACCGGCACCTTGGCGAGCAACGTCTCGACCCCGTCGGCCGTCGCGAGATCGGCAGCAACGACGATCACCCGCGCACCCGGCACTGCCGTCAGCAACTGTTCCTCGGCCGAATCCAGCGCCGACTCGCTGCGGCCGTTGAGGACCACGCGCGCACCGGCGCGGGCCAATTCGGTGGCAATCGCGAATCCGATGCCCTGACTGGAGCCGGAAATCAAAGCGGTGCGGCCGTCGAGATCGATGTTCATGGAGCCTCCCAGAGTTGTGGAACGGCTCCAGTGTGCGCCTCCCTGCCGGATGAATGTGGCATTCAGCTTCTCCAAGAAGCTGAATGCCACATTGATCCAGAAGGGGCGAAGGGACTACTACGAATACGAGTAGAAACCCTTACCGGTTTTGCGACCCAGCATCCCGGCGTCCACCATGCGCTGCAGCAGCGGCGGCGGCGCATAGTGCGGTTCGCGGAACTCCGCGTACAGCGACTCGGCGACCGCGAGGGTGACGTCGAGGCCGACGGTGTCGGTCAGACGCAACGGGCCCATGGGGTGTGCGCAACCGTTGACCATGCCCTCGTCGATGTCCTCGGCGCTGGCGAAGCCGGACTCGAGCATGCGGATGGCCGAGACCATGTACGGGATGAGCAGTGCGTTGACGATGAATCCGGCGCGATCCCCGGCGCGAATCGTCTTCTTGCCCAGCGTGTTTCCGGCGTAGTCCGTCACCGCTGCGACGGTCTCCTCGCTGGTGAGCAGGCTGACGACGATCTCCACCAACGGCAGTACCGGCACCGGGTTGAAGAAGTGCACGCCGACGACCTTGTCGGGACGCTTGGTCGCGTTGGCCATCTTGATGACCGGGATCGACGAGGTGTTCGTGGCCAGGATTCCCTCGGGCTTGACGATGGAATCGAGCTTGCCGAACAGGTCCAGCTTGAGCGACTCGATCTCCGGTGCTGCCTCCACCACGAGATCGCGGTCCGCGAAGTCGTTGATATCGAGCGTCAACGCGATTGCAGCACGGGCCTTCTCGGCCGCGTCGGCTTCGATGCGACCGGACTTCACGGCACGAGCGAAGGATTTGTCGAGGCGGGCCTCTGCGGCGTCGGCCGTCGCCTGGCTCGTCTCCAGGATCAGTACGGAACTGCCGGAGCGAGCACACATTTCGGCGATGCCGGCACCCATGGTGCCACCGCCGATGACACCTACCAGGTTGATGTCGCTCATTTGAGCAGCGCCCGCGACATGACGACACGCTGAATCTGGTTGGTGCCCTCGTAGATCTGGGTGATTTTCGCGTCGCGCATCATGCGCTCGACCGGGAAGTCGGTGGTGTAGCCGGCACCGCCGAAGAGCTGCACGGCGTCGGTGGTGACCTCCATGGCCACGTCCGAGGCGAAGCACTTGGCAGCCGCGGAGATGAACCCGAGGTTCTTCTCGCCGCGCTCGGCGCGGGCTGCGGAGCTGTAGACCATCAGGCGGGCGGCTTCGACCTTCATCGCCATGTCGGCGAGCATGAACTGCACTGCCTGGAAGCTCGAGATCGAGGTGCCGAACTGCTTGCGGTCCTTGGTGTATGCGATGGCCGCGTCGAGGGCACCCTGTGCCAGGCCGACGGCCTGTGCGCCGATGGTGGGGCGCGTGTGGTCGAGTGTTTCCAGCGCGGTCTTGAAGCCGGTACCGGGCTCGCCGATGATGCGATCGCCGGGAATCTTGCAGTTCTCGAAGTACAGCTCGGCGGTGGGCGAACCCTTGATGCCGAGCTTCTTCTCCTTGGGGCCGACGACGAATCCCTCGTCGTCCTTGTGCACGATGAACGAGGAAATGCCGTTGGCGCCCTTGTCGGGATCGGTCACGGCCATGACGGTGTACCAATCGGACTTGCCGCCGTTGGTGATCCAACACTTGGAGCCGTTGAGGATCCAGTCGTCACCATCGGCCTTGGCGCGGGTGCGCATGCTCGCCGCGTCGGATCCCGCTTCGCGCTCGGACAAGGCGTACGACGCCATCGCGCCACCGGCGAGGGAAGGCAGGACCTGCTTCTTGAGTTCCTCGGAGCCCTTGAGGATCAGGCCCATCGTGCCGAGCTTGTTGACCGCGGGGATCAGCGAGGACGAGCCGCAGACGCGTGCGACCTCTTCGATGACGATGCAGGCAGCGACGGAATCGGCACCCTGGCCGTCGTATTCCTCGGGAACGTGGATGGCGTTGAAGCCGGAAGCGTTGAGCGCTTTGAGTGCTTCCTCGGGGAAGCGGGAGTCCTCGTCGACCTCTTTGGCGTACGGAGCGATCTCCTTCTCCGAGAGCGCCCGAATGGCTGCGCGCAGTTCGTTGTGCTCGTCGGGCGATTGGTACAGATCGAAGTCGGGATTTCCGGCCATGTCGGCCACGCTCCTCGGTGTGTCGGGGGTGGCACTGCCCACGGAGGGCACTCAGTGCCAAGGATTGCCTCAGTGTACGTCCGAATTGGTACCTGTTCAAGACCGAGTCTCCGGCATCCGGCACTCAGTGCCATCGCGTCGGGTGGCTCAGGTGCTTGTGTGATCGGCCAACGCGTCGACGACTTTGCTGACGGACGTGCCCCGGGGGAACGACGCGACGACGATCTCACCGAGGAACTGCGCGCGGACCTGCGCGAGTGCCGAACGCAGATCCTCCACGGACGTCGGGAGGCCGTCGCGGATCATCCGACGAAGGATGTAGTTGTGCGTCGCGGTCACCGTGGCGGAGAACTGCAGGATCTCGAGGTGCGGGTGATCGGGCAGAACACGCTGCAGATAGTCGACGAAGAGTCTGTCGTAGCGAAACACGGTGACGATTTCTCGATCGCGCAGCGCGGGGATCTTGTGCACCACCTGGTAGCGCAAGCGCGACATGTCCTGCCAGTCGGAAAACCGCTCGTACACCAGCTGCGCGGCATCGCACACGGCCCGCCAGGGATCGCCCTCGTTCGCTTCCAGGAACGCGCCGGCCTGCTCGAGCAGTATTTCGTGATCGGCGAAGACGACGTCTTCCTTGGCGCGGAACTGACGAAAGAATGTCCGACGCGAGATGCCGGCGGCACCGGCGATGTCGTCCACCGTCGTCGACTCGTAGCCCTTGACGGAGAACAGGTCGAGGGCCGCCGTGGCCACGGTGAGCCTGAAGTCGGTGGATTCTTCGGGGTCTCCGCGCATGGGAGTGAAGGTAGCCGAGTTTCGGGACGGGCAGGGAGGTCGTCCACTTCGGTCTGTTGATTGCTAGTGTTCGCAAGTAGCCTGCTGCGCGGTGGCGGGTGCCACGGGAGGACTTCATGGCCACGGATTCGAGCCGGCCGCTCTACAGAATGAAAGCCGATTTCTTCAAGACGTTGGCGCATCCCGCCCGTATTCGCGTGCTGGAGTTGCTGAGCGAGCGCGAGCACGCCGTGTCCGAGATGCTGCCGGAAATCGGCATCGAGCCGGCCAATCTGTCTCAGCAATTGTCCATCCTGCGGCGCGCCGGTCTCATCGAAGGCACTCGGGAAGGCCTGTCGGTGTCCTACACGTTGACGTCGCCGAAGGTGGCCGACCTGTTGGTCGTTGCGCGGGAAATACTCACGGGAGTGGTGGCCAACCAGGCCGAGCTACTGGAAGGCGAGTCCGGAGCGCGCACCTGACTCGACGGCCCGTGATGGTCTGACTCACGTCTTGCGTTCACCTGGTTCATTACTTGCTAAACTTAGCAAGTAGCTAGATCAGGATCGATGAGTTCTCAGAAAGCGTCACATGTCCGAACCGACGAAACCTTCCCGCAGGACCGACGCCCTCAGTGCTCTGACAGCGCTGCTGCCCAGGTGGAGCGAGTGGAAACCGGCCTTCCGCGCACCCGGCGCGGATCTGCTGGCCGGGCTGATCGTGGCACTGGTCGCGTTGCCTCTGGCGCTCGGCTTCGGCGTCAGCACCGGGCTGGGTGCAGCGGCGGGCCTGACCACGGCGATCATCGCGGGAGTCGTCGCCGCGGTATTCGGCGGATCGAGATTTCAGGTGTCCGGGCCGACCGGTGCCATGACGGTGGTGCTCGTGCCGATCGTCGCCGAGTACGGGCCGACCGGAGTGCTCGCCGTCGGGCTGATGGCCGGAATCATTCTGCTGGCGCTCGCCGGTGCAGGCGTCGGTCGAGCCGTCCGGTACATGCCGGCACCCGTCATCGAGGGGTTCACCGCAGGCATCGCCGTCGTCATTGCGCTGCAACAGGTTCCGTCGGCCCTGGGTATCACCGACGCCGAGGGCGAGAAGGTGTGGCAGTCCGCGTTCGACGCGGTGCGCTCGTTCGTCTCGAATGCGAGCGTTCTGACGCCCACCGTGGCCGTCACGGTCGCGATCGTCATGCTGGTCGGCGGCCGCGTGGCTCCGAAAATCCCGTTCTCCCTGGTTGCGGTCGCCGGAGCAACGGTGGTCACTCAGTTGTTCGACCTCGACATCGCCCGCATCGGCACCATTCCGTCGTCGTTGTCCGCCCCGAGCCTGAGCTTCTTCCACCTCGGTGACGTGACGGCGTTGTTGGCACCGGCGTTCGCCGTCGCTGCGCTGGCTGCACTGGAATCGCTGCTGTCCGCGACCGCGGCGGACTCGATGGGCGTCGGCCCGCGGCACAATCCCGATCGTGAGCTGTTCGGGCAGGGACTGGCCAACATCGCCGCGCCGTTGTTCGGCGGGATCCCCGCCACCGGTGCCATCGCCCGTACTGCCGTCAACGTTCGGTCCGGAGCGCGCACCAGGCTCGCCGCGCTCACCCATGCGGTGATCCTCGCCGCGATCATGTACTCCGCCGCGGGCTTGGTGGCCGACATTCCGCTCGCCGCTCTGGCCGGGGTGCTCCTGGCGACAACGGTGCGCATGGTCGAAACAGCCTCCATCCGAGCAATTTCCCGCGCCGGTCGCGGCGACACCGTGGTGATGGCGTCGACTTTTCTCGTCACGGTTCTGTTCGATCTGGTGACGGCTGTGGCGGTCGGCGTCGGGTTCGCTGCGGTGCTGGCACTGCGCGCAGTCGCGCGATCGGCCACGGTCGAGAAGGTACCGCTCGATGCACTCGACGCGGTCTCGAAGGAAGAAGAAGGCCTGCTGCGCGAACACATCGTCGCCTACCGGATCGACGGTGCACTGTTCTTCGGAGCTGCGCACAGCTTCCTGCTCGAGCTCGCCGACGTGTCGGACGTGAAAGTGGTGATCCTGCGCATGTCGCGAGTGACCACCATCGATGCCACCGGAGCTCTGGTCCTCAAGGACACGATTACCGAACTCGAACATCGCCGCATCACCGTCCTCATCTCCGCGGCCAAACCCGAACACCTGCGTCCGCTGACGGCGCTGGGCGTGTTCACCACCAAGGACGACGAAGCGCGCCGTGTTTTCGAGACCACGCCGCAGGCCATCGCCTACGCGCGCACGTTGGTGACGGAGGCAACCGCGCCTCGCGGGTAGGGTCGTAGATCACACTTGCGTAGGAAAGGACCCGCTCACCGTGGCTCTCGTTGCCGGAATCGACTCCTCCACCCAATCGTGCAAAGTCTTCGTTCGTGACGCCGAGTCGGGGGACTTGGTCCGCCAGGGGCGAGCAGCGCATCCCGACGGCACCGAGATCGACCCGCAGCGCTGGAAAGATGCGCTCGACGAGGCGATCGCTGCCGCAGGCGGACTCGACGACGTGGACGCGGTGTCGGTGGGCGCGCAGCAGCACGGCATGGTCTGCCTCGACGACAACGGATCCGTGGTCCGTAAAGCTTTGCTGTGGAACGACACTCGATCGGCGCAGGCCGCGACGGACTTGGTGTCCGAGTTGGGCGAAAAGGAAGGCACCGACGGCGGGCAGGCCTGGGCCGACGCCGTCGGAGTGGTTCCGTTGGCTTCGATCACGGTCGCCAAGCTGCGATGGCTCGCCGACCACGAACCCGAGAATGCCGATCGCACTGCGGCGGTGTGCCTTCCGCACGATTGGCTGAGCTGGCAGCTCGGCGGGGCATCGGGGCTCGACGCTCTGGCCACCGATCGAGGCGACGCCAGTGGCACCGGATACTTCTCCGCGGCCACTGACGAATATCGAACGGATTTGCTGCAGTTCGGTTTTCGGGGTCGTAACCCACTGTTGCCCCGCGTGGCCGCACCCAGCGAGGCGATAGGCCGCACGTCGGGTGGGGCACTGATCGGCCCGGGTACCGGCGACAATGCCGCGGCAGCGCTTGCCCTCGATGCGCAGCCCGGTGATGTGGTGGTCTCGATCGGCACGTCGGGTGTCGTATCTGCCGTGACCTCGGTTGCGGCCGCGGACGGTTCGGGTCTGGTCGCCGGATTCGCCGACGCCACCGGCCGTCAACTGCCGTTGGTGTGCACGCTCAACGCTGCTCGCGTCCTCGATGCGACGGCGCGGATGCTGGGCGTCGATCACGACGAGTTGTCGCGGTTGGCGCTGTCGACGACGAGCGACGGTGTGGTGATGGTGCCGTACTTCGAGGGCGAGCGCACCCCCAATCGTCCCGATGCATCCGGTGCGATTCACGGCCTGCGACTGAACAATTCGACACCGGGCCACCTCGCGCGAGCGGCCGTAGAGGGACTGCTGTGCGGTTTGGCCGACGGTATCGACCATCTGCGTTCGCAGGGGGTCGAGACGAAGCGGGTGCTGCTCATCGGCGGCGGTGCGAAGTCCGCTGCATTGCGCGAGTTGGCCCCGGCCATTCTCGGCGTCCCGGTGATCGTGCCCGAGCCGGGTGAATACGTCGCCGACGGTGCCGCGCGCCAGGCGGCGTGGACACTGGCCGGGACCAGCGAGCCGCCGACCTGGGCGCAGGCCGCGTCGAAGACATACGAGGCCGACCCGACCCCGGCGGTACGGGAGCGCTACGCGCAGGTGAGCGGAAACTCGTAGCAGGGGTCGAGTTTCCGTGCACGTGCGGCGCAGCCGCTCAGGGAATCAGGCGCGCATCTCGGTAGCGCTGGATCACCGAGGCAATGGCATCCGGTGTGGATCGGAAGCCTAGGAACCCGGCGTTCTTCGATTTGTTCATGTCGGTCAGGCATTCCATGTCGCGGCCGAGGTCGCCGTCGGTGTGCCACCACGACGCGAGCCGTGAGACATCGCTTTCGACCAGATCGTGCTTCTCGGCGATGCGCTTCCACGTTGCGGCCGCGTCGGACATGCGGGGTTCGAGTGGACGCGGCTCGCTGTCGTAGCCCTCGGGCTCGACGCCGAAGTGCGCGGCGAACTGCGGCCACAGCCAGCGCCAGCGGAAGACGTCACCGTTGGCGATGTTGAACGCCTCGTTGTGTGCGTTGTCGTCGGTTGCGGCCCACACCATCTGCTCGGCGAGCAGGTCCGCGTCGGTGAGGTCGGTGAGGCCGTTCCACTGCGTCTCGGAACCGGGGAAGACGAACTTCTCGCCGAGCTCCTTGCAGATCGCTGCGTACACGGACAGCGTCAACATCATGTTCATCGCGTTGCCGACCGCGAATCCGGAGATGGTGTGCGCGCGGTGCACACTCCAACCGAATCCGAACTTCTCGGCACCGGCGAACAATTCGTCTTCCTGCGCGTAGTAGAAGTTGGGAGTGTCGAGGCGATCCTCGGTCTCGTGGAACGGCGTCTCGGCCATCACTGCCTCACCGTAGGCATCGAACGGTCCGAGATAGTGCTTGAGGCCGGTCATCAACGCGACGTGCTTCACCGAGTCGAGGGGGCCGAGCACGTTCAGCACGTTGCGTAGCGTCGCCGAGTTGACCTCGATGTTCTCCTGCTCGGAGTCCTTCTTCATCCATGCGGTGAAAAACACGACCTCGGGGCGGACGTCGTTCAGCGCCTCCTCGAGCGAGGCCGGGTCGAGCAGATCGGCGGCCACACCGATGACGCCGTCGACCGGAGTGCTGCCACTACGGCTGAGTCCGTACGTGTCCCAGCCTGCGTCGAGAGCAACGCGGCACAAGGCTTGTCCGGAGATGCCGGTGGCACCGACGATCAATGCGCGGGTGTTGTTCGTAGTCATCGACACCGACTACCCGATCGACGCGTTCCGACACGAGATGGCGATTCAACTCACTATTTCGTGAGTCAGGCGAGCGCCGACACCTGCTGGACAACGAGCACGAGCGCGCCGACGGCGGAGACGGTGATCGCGACGATGCGCAGCCGTCGACGATCGAGGACTTTGTTTACCACCCGGGAGAGCAGAAAACCGAGAACGGTCGCCGGGGCCAGGAACACGAACAGCGTGGCGGTATGGGCATCCACCGCGCCGGCGACCGCGAGTACCGCCAGCGAGATCAGCGAGCCGACGAGGAAGAAGCAGCTCATGGTGCTGCGCAGTTCGGCTCCGGTGTTGCGCTGCCACACCAGTGCCATCGGGGGTCCGCCGATCGAGGTGGCCGTTCCCAGAATTCCCGACGCGGCCCCGGCCATCACCAGATTTCGTCTGTGCGGCAACGGGACCCAACCGAACGACGTCAGTGCGACGCCGCAGAGCACCACCAGCGCCAGCAGGATGGCCAGTCCGCGCTCGGGTAGCAGCACGAGCAGTAGTGCGCCCACCACAGAACCGGGGAGGCGACCGGCGAGCGCCCACCCTGCACCCGAGAGGTCGAGGGCGGTGCGATCGCGAATCAGAACGAGCACACTGACCACGACGGCCAGCATGATGAGCGTCGCCGGGATCAGGCCGGGGTCGACGATCGCCACGATGGGCGCGGCGAGCATACCCATGCCGAATCCGATGGACGCCTGCATCGCCGACGCGAAGAAGATGGCCAGCGCGACGACGACGAATCCGGTGATGCTCAGGTGTGTCGCCATCACGTCCCGGCGGCGACGAGGCCGAGATTGCCTGCGACGAGGGGATAGTGGCATTCGGCGATGTGATCGGCCTCGTCCGCGTCGAGCGCCACCGGGGGTGCCTCACTCGCACACAGGTCGGTTGCCTTCCAGCAGCGCGTGCGGAACCGACATCCCGACGGCGGATTCAGCGGCGACGGTACCTCGCCCTTCAGCAGGATCTTCGTCCCGCGGTTCGACGCGTCGAGTGTGGGTGCGGCCGACATCAATGCCGCTGTGTACGGGTGAGCCGGACGGTCGAACACTGCTTCGGTGGCCCCGGATTCGACGATGCGGCCGAGGTACATCACCGCGACGCGGTCGGCGACGTGTCGGACGACCGACAGATCGTGCGAGATGAACACGTACGAGATGCCGAGCTGCTTCTGCAGGTCGTTGAGCAGGTTGAGCACCTGCGCCTGTACCGAGAGATCGAGTGCGGAGACCGGCTCGTCGCAGATGATCACGTCGGGGTTCAAGGCCAGAGCTCTCGCGATGCCGAGGCGTTGGCGTTGACCGCCGGAGAATTCCTGCGGGAAGCGGTTCTCGTCGCTCGGCCGAAGACCCACCAGATGCAGCAGCTCACGTACGCGCGCGGAGCGGTCGCGTCGAGTCCTGTACAGACTCTTGTGGGTTCGCCATGGCTCGCCGATGATGTCCCCGGCGGTCATTCGCGAGTTGAGCGAACCGTACGGGTCCTGGAAGACCATCTGTACCCGCCGACGCCACGCGAGCAGTTCCTTGCCGCGCAGCGCGAACGGATCCGTGCCGTCGAACGCGACGGTGCCCGAGTCGGGTCGTTCGAGCATCATGAGGGTGCGCGCGAGAGTGGACTTGCCGCAGCCGGATTCGCCGACGAGGCCGAGGGTTTCACCGCGGCGCAGGTCCAGGTCGATGGCGTCGAGGGCGCGGAGCTTGCCGCGGCCGACGTCGAAGGTCTTGTTCAGGCCGCGGACGGTCAACAGTTGCTCAGACATGGCTGGATACCTCGTTCGGGAAGTGGCATGCCGACATCCGGCCGCTGCCGACGGATTCGAGCGGGGGACGAGTACTGATGCAGATCTCGCGGGCCAACGGGCAGCGGGCCTGATAGACGCACCCGTCGGGAATGGAGTGCAGGTCCGGTGGGGTGCCGCCGATCGACTTCAGATCCTCACCGCGGACTGCGTGGACGGGTACCGAGTCCAGTAGGCCCTTGGTGTACGGGTGTCGCGGTGCGCCGAACACCTCGGACACCGGTCCGGTCTCGACGACGTTGCCCGCGTACATGATCGCGACTCGGTCGGCCTCCTCGGCCACCAGGGCGAGATCGTGGGTGATGAGTACGACGGCCATGTCGTGTTCGGTACGTAATTCTTTGAGCAGAGCCATGATCTGGGCCTGGACCGTGACGTCGAGCGCGGTGGTGGGTTCGTCGGCCAGCAGTACCGACGGACTCAGGGCCACGGCCATGGCGATCAGCAGACGTTGGCGCATACCGCCGGAGAACTGGTGTGGGTACGAGTCCGCGCGTGATTCGGGCTCGGGAATTCCCACTCGGGTCATCAGCGCGATGGCTTCCGCGCGTGCTTGCTTGGCGGACATACCCCGGTGGATCCGAAACGGTTCGGCCAGTTGGGTTCCGACGGTGTAGACGGGATTGAGGGCCGTCAGCGCGTCCTGGAAGACGATGGCCAGTTCTGTGGCGGCGATGGTGCGCCGCACTTTGGTCTTGGCGGTGACCAGGTCCACCTCACCCATCTCCACCGAGCCGCCGGTGATGTCGGCGATCGGCTCGAGCAATCCGACGATGGCCTGTGCCGTCATGGACTTGCCGCAACCGGATTCGCCGAGCAGAGCCAGGGTTTCACCGCGTCGGGCGGTGAAGGTGACGTTGTCGACGGCGCGAATGACACCCGACGGCGTCCGCAGATCGACGGTCAGTCCGCGAACGTCGAGGGCGACGCTGCCGGTGTCGGGTCGCTGGTGTGCGGTTGCCGGTGCGCTCATGAGATGACCTTTCGTACGGGGAGCAGGCGAGAGCGCTTGGAGCGGGGGACGTTGAGTCGCCAACGCTGCGCCGGGTCGGTGGCGATGCGCGCCCAGGCAGCGAGCACAGTGGCCGAGACGGTCGTCAGCACGATGGCCAGACCGGGGAAGAACGAGAGCCACCAGGCGGTCTGCAGGTAGGTGCGGCCCTGCGAGACCATCAGTCCCCACGAGACGTCCGGTGGCTGAATGCCGATGCCCAGGAAGCTCAACGACGATTCGGCGAGAATGACGAAGCAGAAGTCCAGGGTGGCGACGGTCAGCAGGGTCGGCAGCAGAATCGGGGCCACATGCCGGCGGATCACCGATCCGCTCTTCGCGCCGAAGGTGCGGGCGGCGTCGACGAACAACCGACTCTGCAGCTCGGCGGACTCGGCGCGGGCGGTACGTAGGTAGATCGGAATGCGCGTAACAGTGAGGACCAGAACGATGTTCGCGGCACTGGGCGAGAAGACGTAGAGCACCACGACGGCCATCAGCAGGGACGGGAAGCTGAGGATGACGTCGGCGACGCGCATGGCCGCGGTCTCACGCCAGCCGCGATGGAAGCCGGCCCACATCCCGATGAACGAGCCGATGATCGCCGAGAGGATCACGGCCGGAACGGCCACCGAGAGTGTGGTTCTGCTGGCCACGATCAGCCGGGCCAGCATGCTGCGTCCCAGCGGATCCGTGCCGAGGATGTTCATCCACCCGGTGTCGAGGGTGAACGGCGGCAGATTCGAGCGGTCGAGATCCTGATCGGTGGCGGCGTCACCGACCAGCATCGGGCCGAAGATCGCGGTGAGGAAGACCAGTACCAGGATCGCGGCGGCGACGGTGGCGACCCGGTCGCGCAGCAGCAGCTTCCACAGCGGGGCCGACGCCTTGCGGGCTTCCACCGGAACCGACGGTGGAACATCCTCGGGCTCGGATGTTTTCGGTGCTTCGAAGTCGAGTGACATGTTCTTACCTAGACCTTCACCTTGTCGCGAACCCGGGCGTCGAGCAGTGCGTAGCAGGCATCGATGACGATGTTGAGCACGAATATGCTCACCGCCGTCAACAACACGGCCGCCTGCAGAACAGCGAAATCGCGCTGCAGGATGGCGTCGATCATCAACTTTCCGATGCCGGGCCAGCCGAAGATGGCCTCGACGACCACCGCGCCGTTGACGAGCCCGACCATCAGGTCGCCGGCAACCGTGAGCGCCGGTGCAGCGGCGTTGCGTAGAGCGTGGTGGGTGACGACTCGAAGATCGCCTGCGCCTTTGCTTCTCGCGAGGCGAACGTACGGTGCCGACAGCGCCGAGACCATCGCGCCGCGCACCACCTGGGTCAGTACGCCGAGAGGGCGAATGAGCAGGGTGGCGATCGGCAGCACCCAGGAGAGCATTCCGCTGTCCACGCCCGAGGTGGGCAGCCAGCCGAACAGGATGGCGAAGACGTAGACACCCATGATGGCGAACCAGAAATCGGGGATGGACGCGGCCGTCATCGACAGCAGGCTCGAGATGCGATCGGCCAGCGAATTCGGTCGGTAGGCAGCCCAGCATCCGATGATCACAGCGCCGAGGATGGCGAGGAACATCGTCGCGAACGCCAGCTGCAGCGTCGCGGGGAACGCGCGCAGTGCCATCGCCGACGCGTCCTCGCCGGTGCGCAGCGACTGCCCGAAGTCGAGTTGAACGACGCCCTTGAAGTAGTCCATCAGTTGCGTCAGGACCGGCTGGTCGAAGCCGTTGGTGGCGCGGAACGCCTCGCGTTGGGCCTGGGTTGCAGACTCGGGCAGGTACAGGCTGGTGGGGTCGCCGGTGAGCCGAGCGAGGAAGAACACGCCCAGCAGAACGACGAACAGCGGGATCAGGCTGGTGTAGATCCGTCGGCGCAGGAATCTGAACATGTCAGGGCCTCTCGGTGTCGGCGCGGGTCATGGCGGCGAGGTGCATTTCGTCGACCGTGGCCGAGTTGGGGGTGTAATCGACCGAGGATGCCTTGGCGAGCACCCCGTTCATGTGCGCGATGTAGGCCATCTGCATGATGTCCTTCGGTTCGTCGGCGAACACCTGCGCGTACGCGGCCTGCCTGTCCTCGCCGGTGAGAGCCCCTGCGGCAGCGATCTTCCGGTCGAATTCTGCTGTGCCGTAGGCACTCTGGAATCCGTCACTGGTGAAGTACTGATCGACGGTGAACGCGGAGTCGCCGGCTTGATTGCCGTGCTGAATCACCAGCAGATACGGGCCGACGTCGGGGAACGGCCGCTCCTGGTACTCGGCGGTGCCTGCGGCGTCCATCATTTCGATCGTGACGTTCATGCCGATCTTGGACAGTGAGTTCTGGATGACCTCCACCGTTTCGTTGATCTTCGGGAACTGCCCGGTGCGTCCGATCAGGCGGATCTCGGTATCGACGGGCACGCCATCGGCCCGGGCCTCGTCGATCAGTGTGCGGGCCTGGTCCATGTCGTAGGGCCACGGTGTCAAGTCCTCGTTGAAGCCGACGACACCCTCGGAGATCAATTGTTCTGCAGGGGAACCGAGTCCACGGAACAGTGCCTTGACGATGCCCTCGCGATTGATGGCGTAGTTGATCGCCTGGCGTACGCGCATGTCGTCCAGGGGCGGTTGCATGGCCTGGATGCGCAGCGCTGTGGTTTCGTTGTTGGGGTACGCGACTCCCAGATCGCCTGCGCCGTCCTCCGGTCCGACCGAGGTGGCGATCTCGGCCTCACCGTTGGTGACCATCGATGCGCGGACGCTGCCCTCGCTGCGCCACTGGTACTCGGCCCTGGCGTACTCGGGCTTCGGGCCCCAGTAGGTTTCGTTGCGCACCAGCGAGAGCTTCTGACCGTAGTCCCACCGCTCGATCGCGAACGGTCCCGTTCCGATGGGTTCGCGTACCCGCTCGGTGTAGCTCGAGGTGCGGGGCACCATCTCCACGAACGAGAGCCGAAGCGGCAGAATGGGATCGGGCTCGGGCGACTGCACGGTCAGCGTCATCGGGTCGACTGCGGTGACCACCAGGTTCGCGTCGCCGAACACGTACCCCTCGACGTTGCAGCCCAGTTCGGAATTGACGGTGCGATCGATCGAGAACGCGGCGTCCTCGGCCTCGAACGGACTGCCGTCGCTGAACGTCACGCCGGGGTGGATGGTGAACGTCCATTCGGTGTCGGAGGTCTGCTCCCAGGAGTCAGCGAGCTTGGGCTCGAGATCGCCGGTGCTGGGGTTGCGTTCCATGAGTGGCTCGGTGATGTTCGAGCGCGTCACCACACCCACCGACGTCAACGAGACGTCGCAGGCTTCGAGGGTCGGCGGCTCCTGCGGCAGAACGATGCGAAGAGTATCTGCGCGGGCGGCTCCGCCGTTGTTGGAGTTGGCGACGGTGCATCCGCTCGCGACAAGTGAAAGTGACAGCGCGCCAACGGCTATTGCGGCGACACGGTGGGTCCGTCCCTGCTGCACGAAGAGTGCAGGGCTCATGGTGGCCTCCAGTGGGAAAAAGGATCCGCGTCTGCAAGTCGCAGCCGAATCTGTGACGGTAGACACACGGTATGAGCGGGTCATCTCCACCGTCAACCGGACGAAATCGACTTTTCGTCCAGTTCTGTGGGTCACAGCGACGGCTTGACTGCGGTCCGAGTCACAGTATTGCTGGACTGACCAGGCAAGATGCATGACGACCCCGGCAGAGCTGCATCGGCGACGCGTCGTTCATGCCGTTTGGGTATCGGTCCATGTTATTTCCGTGTTGGACAGGTATTCGAAGGGCGGCATACCGTACAGGAAACGCGCACGCTCCACCATCTCGCGAGGAGAACCATGGTCACCGTCAGCTCGCAGAAAACCTCTGTGTCTCAATCCGATTCGCAACGAGGCGGTCGAGTTCTCCGAGTGGGACCGCTGAAGCCGTCGTTGATGGACACCCTGGTTACCGAGTACGACGCGCTGGAACTGCCCGAGGGCGACGATCGCGACGAGTTCCTGTCCGAGCACGGTGCGTCGATCTCTGCGGTGGTCACCTCCGGCCGCACCGGCGTCGATGCTGCGTTGATGGAACGGTTGCCGCAGCTCGGAGCCGTTGTGAACTTCGGCGTCGGCTACGACACCACCGACGTCGACGCGGCAGCCGAACGCGGCGTCGTCGTCAGCAACACCCCCGACGTGTTGACGGACTGTGTGGCCGACCTCGCCGTCGGTCTGGTGATCGACACCGTGCGCGGCCTGTCCTCGGCCGAGCGATTCGTGCGCGCCGGCCGCTGGCCCACCGAGGGCAACACGCCACTGACGCGTCAGGTCACCGGCAAGCGTGTCGGAATCATCGGCCTCGGCCGCATCGGCTCGGCAATTGCCGATCGGCTCAACGGGTTTCGCTGCGAGATCTCGTACCACAATCGCAACGAGATCGACGGTTCGCCCTACGTCTATGCAGCCAGCCCGACAGCGCTCGCCGAGAACGTCGACATATTGATCATCGCCGCGTCCGGCGGTTCGGGTACTGCGCATCTGGTCGATCGCGCAGTGCTCGAAGCTCTGGGACCGCAGGGATATCTGATCAACGTGGCCCGCGGAAGCGTCGTCGACGAGGAGGCGCTCATCGAGTTGCTCGCTGCGGGGAAGCTCGCCGGAGCGGGCCTGGACGTCTTCGCGCACGAACCGGACGTACCCGACGCCCTGTTGGCGATGGACAACGTGGTGCTGCTGCCGCACGTGGGCAGCGCAACGGTGGAGACGCGGGCTGCGATGGAAGCGCTCACGCTCGAGAACCTCGATCGCTTTCTGGCCGACGGCACCCTCGTCACGCCGGTGACGCAGTGACCGTCGTCGTCGGCTACTCGCCGACCACCGAGGGAAAAGGCGCGCTGCCCTTCGCTTTTCGCGAGGCACACATGCGTGGTACGGACCTGATCGTCGTCGCCGAGGACAGCAGTGCATCCGATGCCGACTTCGGTGCGGTCGTCGAATCTGCCCGCGAGGAGGCGTCGGCCATCGGGGTGGCGGCGAAAATTCACGACAACGAAGCGGGCCGCTCGCATGCCGACAATCTGATCGACCTGTCGTTCGACGAACAGACGCAACTGGTCGTCATCGGCATCAGGCGTCGATCACCCGTCGGAAAGTTGTTCATGGGCAGCATCTCTCAGCGCGTTCTCCTCGAGGCGCACTGCCCGGTGACGGCCGTCAAGCCGCCGGTGGGGACGCCGCGATAGTTCGGTCGGGTGGCCTGCGTTCGTGCATTCGGTAGTGAGGTCGGCGGCGGAGGATGCCAGTGAGCTGTTGACGTTGCAGCGCGCTGCAACTGGCATATCGATTTCGTGTCGGTGGGTCGGGCTACGGTCCTTCTTGCTCACGGGAGAGCGTGGTGGGTCACCCGCCGCGCATTGACCCGGCCGCAGGAAAGGAACCCGGTCAGTGCCAGCACAGGCCTGGATCACCCTCATCGTCGGTTCGATTGCCGTCGTCGGCGTGGTAGGGACCGTCAGCCAGCGCACTCGGGCGGACAACCGTTCTCAATCCTGGCAACGCATCACCTGGTGCCTCGAGAGGACCGTCAGCGAGAACGACGACGAAGCCGCACTCGGCTGGAAAGTGTTCGGCACCGTTGCCACGACTCCGTTCATCGCGCGCACCGATCGCGACACGCTGCAGGCGATCGCAGATCCCACCGTGAAGCCACAGGACGACCTGGCGGAACCTGCCGAAACCGGCGACAATGAAAACGACACAGAGACGGAGGACCCCCGATGACCACCACCGAGAACCGCCCCGCGGGCCGTGGACGCTCGATGAAGGTCCGGTCCGCAGCCGCCGAAGCATCCATCAAGCTCCGCGAGTACGACAATAAGCCCGTCCCGCAATGGCTCCGTGACGTCGCAGCTGGCAAAGACACCAAGCCGCCCAAAGATTGAGCAACCCACGAACCCGACAAGGCCCGCTCCCAACCAGGTGCGGGCCTTCGTTGGCTTTCGAGGCGCGCCGTATTCACACGAGCACTCGACCGAGACCGGCTTCGGGCACTGTCAAACCACGGCTCGATCAGCAGGAAAAAATCACGACCACTCCCGCGTCGGCAGCACATCGGTCATGAAGCGGTGCAGTGCCGGGTTGTCGTTGTCCACTCGCCAGGCGGCGTCCAACTCGACGGGGCGTTCCTTGACCGTCCGAACCGGCCGGAACACAACACCTTCCGGCCGCATGGTCGACGCGGACTCCGGTACCAGTGCCAATCCGATTCCGGAACGAACGAGCACCAGCATCGTGTGCACCTGGGTCACGTACTGCACGTAGCGCGGAGACACCCCGACGATGGTGAAGGTACTGATCAGCAGTTCGTGGAAGTACCGCGCGTCGACCGGTGAATACATGATGATCGGCTGCTCGTCGAAGTCCTCCACCGACAGTTCGCTCTTCTCGGCCAGCGGATGAGTGTCGGGCATCGCCGCGATCAACGACTCGTGCAGCACCGGCCGCGACGCGATGCCCGGACGCTTGAGCGGTGGCCTGGCCAACCCGAGATCGATATCGCCGACGGCCAAGGATTCCATCTGCACCGCCGAGACCATTTCGCGTAGAACGAGTTTCACGTCGGGTAACTTCTCGCGTGCGGCGTCGAGCAGCTGCGGTAGCACCGCATGCGCCGATGCGCCGGTGAATCCGACGACGACGGTCCCCAGGTCTCCGGTGGGGACACGTCGCACAGTGAGGAGGGCGCCCTCGGCGAGGTCGAGGATGCGTCGGGCCTCGGGAAGGAATGCCAATCCCGCGGCCGTCAGGGTCACCGATCGGCTGGTGCGGTCGATCAGCTGCACGCCGACTTCGCTTTCGAGCTGTTGGATCTGCCTGCTCAGGGGCGGCTGCGTCATGTGCAGTCGCTCGGCAGCGCGGCCGAAGTGCAGTTCCTCGGCCACGGCGATGAAGCAGGACAACCTGTTGAGCGAGAACATCGATTCATTCCTTGCATCGCGCTGGCGGTTTCGGCGTGCCTTGTCACATCAATCTAGCGGAGAGCCGACAGCGGCGACGAGTAGCAACCTTCCCTCCGGTAAGAGTAGAGTCGCCCGCGCAGGACGTCCCCTGCACTCATCGAATGGAGCCGTCGTGTCTCGAGCTGCCCAGGTGCCTGCCACCGCCGTCGAAGACGTCTCGGTGCTGGGTGCATTGCGATCGCCGAAGCGGCTGAAGACCGAAGTGCTCGCAGGCCTGGTCGTGGCGCTGGCGTTGATTCCGGAAGCCATTTCGTTCTCGATCATCGCCGGCGTGGATCCGCGCGTCGGGCTGTTCGCGTCGTTCACGATGGCCGTCACCATCTCCATCGTCGGCGGCCGGCCGGCGATGATCTCCGCGGCCACCGGAGCGATTGCGCTGGTCGTCGCTCCCTTGGCGCGCGAGTACGGTCTCGACTATCTGATCGCAGCAGTGATTCTCGGCGGAGTGCTGCAGGTCGTGCTCAGCGTTCTCGGTGTCGCGAAGTTGATGCGATTCATTCCGCGCAGCGTCATGGTCGGATTCGTCAACGCGCTGGCGATCCTGATCTTCAGCTCCCAGGTGCCGTACCTGATCGGGGTGCCGTGGTTGGTCTACCCGATGGTCGCCGTGGGCCTGCTCATCATGTTCTTCCTGCCCAAGCTGACGACCATCGTGCCGGCACCGCTGATCGCGATCGTGATACTCACCGGCGTCACACTCGTCTTCGCGTTGGCGGTTCCGGATGTGGGCGACGAGGGCGAACTGCCGTCCTCGCTGCCGTCGTTCCTGATTCCGGACGTGCCGTTCACGTTCGACACACTGTCGATCATCGCGCCGTTCGCACTTGCGATCGCGCTCGTCGGCCTGCTGGAGTCTCTGATGACGGCCAAGCTCGTCGACGACATCACCGATTCGCATTCCGACAAGACCCGCGAGGGTTGGGGCCAGGGCGTGGCGAATCTGGTCACCGGATTCACCGGCGGTATGGGGGGCTGCGCGATGATCGGCCAGACCATGATCAACGTCAAGGTCTCCGGTGCGCGTACGCGGATCTCGACATTCTTGGCCGGAGTCTTCCTGCTGATCCTGGTCGTCGGCCTCGGCGACATCGTCGCGCTCATTCCGATGGCCGCACTCGTCGCGGTGATGATCATGGTCTCCATCGGCACTTTCGACTGGCACAGCATTCATCCGAAGACGTTGCGGCGCATGCCCAAGAGCGAGACCCTGGTCATGGTGGCCACGGTTGCGGTCACCGTCGTCACCCACAACCTCGCCTACGGCGTGTTGGTCGGTGTGGTCACCGCGATGGTGCTGTTCGCCCGACGGGTGGCCCACCTGACCGAGGTCGTCGATGTGGCTCATCCCGACGAGGACACCCGGGTCTACGCGGTGAAGGGTGAGTTGTTCTTCGCGTCGAGCAACGATCTGATCTATCAGTTCGACTACGTGGGAGATCCGAAGAACGTCGTCATCGACATGTCGGAGTCGCACATCTGGGACGCGTCGACCGTCGCGACCCTCGATGCCATCACCACCAAGTACGCAGCGAAGGGCAAGACGGTCGAGATCGTCGGCCTGAACGCGCCGTCGATCGAGCGGCACGAGCGCCTCAGTGGAAACCTCGGTGCCGAACACTGACTAGGGTGGGCGGTCGAGGAGAGGCGGCACATGGCAGACGACGGCATGCACATGCAGATCGGGCAGGTAGCTCAGAGAACCGAGCTGTCCATCCGTACGGTGCGTCACTACGACGACGTCGGCCTGGTCACCCCCTCTGCTCGGACCGTCGGCGGCTTCCGGCTGTACACCGAGTCCGATGTCGAACGCCTGCTCGTCATCCGTCGGATGAAGCCTCTGGACTTCACGCTGGCCGAGATGAAGCAGCTACTCGAATCCCTCGACGTTCTGGGCGATGCGAACGCGACCGACGACGATCGGTCGTCGGCCGCGGCTTTCGTGCGTGAATGCCACGCCAAGGCAGAGGAAAGCTGCCGCACGTTGCGGCGGCAGCTCGCCTACGCCGAGGAACTGACCGAGGTGCTGTCGACTCGCGGGGCACCAGCCCGGA
Organism: Rhodococcus sp. 14-1411-2a; assembly: GCF_002259485.1. GTDB lineage: Bacteria > Actinomycetota > Actinomycetes > Mycobacteriales > Mycobacteriaceae > Rhodococcoides. Next base: position 519,596 of record NZ_NPGA01000009.1, on the reverse strand, counting down.
GCGAGTAGGTTCGGCTCTAGCGGCCGAAGCTACTGCATCCAGGTCGAACCGGAATTCCCGCGAGGCGGTCGTCCAACCACGCGAATGCACCGTGAGCTCCACTGCCGGCAACGATGCTGTGCTCACCCAGGTATTCCTCGAGGCGGACGTCGGCTCCGCGTGAACACCACTTGTCGAACACGGCCTCGGGACCTTCCTTCGGAATCCAGAACTCCTGCTGTCCGTGATATAGGAACACCGGTGCCGTCGGGGTTCCGCCGTCTCCCAATCGATTCTGATCGGCAACTGCGAGCGCCAGCGGCGAATCGAACGCATCGGGAGTGATGGACAGTGACTCGATGCGGATCGGAGCAACGATTCCGAACGGTGCAATCCCGACGATGCACAGGTCCTTCGACGCCTGTGCGAGCCGCCACCCGTCGTCGTTGTAGAGCGACAACATCTCCGGGTACTCGCGCGCAACGCCCATCGCTGCCGCGAGGAACACCGCCGACGCTGCGTTGCCGTTCATGGACTGACGTAGCAGCGCGAAGTCGGTGGGCGTTCCGCCGAACGCTGCGCCGACGATGTTCAGTTCGGGGGCGTAGGCCGGAGCCTCCTGCACGGCCCAGCCCGATGCGATCGCCCCACCTGAGTAGCCCGTAATACCCAGGGGCGCAGTCGGATCGAGGCCGAGCGCGGCGGTCGTGACCGCACCGCGCAGACCGTCGAGTACGGCGTGCGCCGCCATCGGTCCGACGGCGTACGCATGGCGTGGCCCCTGGTGGTCGGTGACTACGACGGCGTAGCCCCGCGCCAGAAGCAGCTGCACGGGCGCCAATTCCGGAGCGATGCCCCGTTGCATGGTCCACGATGGCTCACACGTGGCGCCGAGCGAATCGATGGCCATGTTGTAGGCAACAACAGGGCGTGGACCCGGCGAGGTCCAGGGCGCGGTCGGGACGATGACGCTGGTGACGATGGCAGCGGGGCGGTCCTTCGCGTCGGTCGAGGCGACCAGCAGTTGGGTGGTGGTGACCGGGGTGACAAGTGGTCCGACGGTGACGCTGCGGGTCCGCAGAACTGTTCCGGGAGCGGCTGTTTCGTATCCGGGCGGCGGAACGACCCACGGATCGTCGAGTGGTGTCGCGGCGATCGATTCGGCGGTTCGCGGTGGATTCTGGAAATCGCCGAGTGGATCGGCACCCGCCGACCATTGCCCGCCCGACACCACCAACGAAACCGCAGCGACCGCCGCTGTACACCGACGGCCGAACTTCGCGTACTTCCCCATCTGAGACCCCCCGGTCCAAGTTCCGGATCGTTACCGGAGCTTTCCAAACGACTCTAGGGGCCGAAACCATCTACAGGGGCCGAACGCACTATTTTCTCGGATCGAACCATGACGAATTGCTTCGGCGTCACGTCACCTCGCCACTCACACGAGACGCTTCAGCCGTCGACGACCACCGGGACGATGAGGGGCTGACGGCCAAGGGTCTGCTTGGCCCATCGCGCCGATTCCTGCACGATGCGCTTCTCGATGTGCTCGCGTGAGGCGACGTTCCCGTCGCTCTCGCGGGTCAGAGTCTTGCCGATCGCCTTGGCGAGTGAGTCGAAAGCGTTGGCCTCGTGGGCGAATCCGCGTCCGATGAAGTCGACGTCGTCGACCAGCAGGCCGGTGTCGGGGTCCACGATCGCGATGACGGTCAGCACGCCCTCGTTCGCGAGCAGGCGACGTTCGGCCAGCGAATCCTCCGTCACACCGCCGACGGCACTGCCGTCGACGTAGATCAGTTCGATGGGGACGGAGCCGGTGATCTGCGCGACGCCGTCGAACAGATCGATGACGCTTCCGTTCTCGGCGATCAACACTCGATCGCGGGGAACGCCGGTCCTGATCGCGAGATCGGCGTTGGCGCGCAGATGCCGCGACTCACCGTGTACGGGAAGCACATTGGCGGGCTCGAGGATGTTGTAGCAGTAGACGAGCTCGCCTGCGCTGGCGTGACCGGAGACGTGCACCTTCGCATTTCCCTTGTGCACCACGCGTGCACCCTTGTCGACGAGACCGTTGATGACGCGGTAGATCGCGTTCTCGTTTCCGGGAATGAGGCTGCTCGCCATCAGCACGGTGTCGCCGTCGCCGACCTTGATCTGATGCTCACCCGACGCCATCCGCGACAGCGCGGCGAGAGGCTCGCCTTGCGATCCGGTGCAGATCAGCGTGATCTTGTTCGCCGGAAGACGGTTGAGCTTCGGTAGATCGACGACGAGCCCGTCGGGCACATCGAGGTAATTCAGATCGGTTGCAATCTTCATGTTGCGCACCATCGATCGGCCCACGAACGCAACCTTGCGGCCCTGCGCATGCGCGGCGTCGAGTACCTGTTGAATGCGGTGCACGTGACTGGCGAAGCTCGACACGATCACGCGCCCCGTCGTTTCGCGGAACACCTTCTCGATGGCCGGGACCAGATCGCGTTCGGAGACCATGAACCCGGGAACTTCGGCGTTGGTGGAGTCGACGAGAAGCAGATCGAGCCCTTCCTCGCCGAGGCGTGCGAAGCTACGGAGATCGGTGATCCGGCCGTCCAGCGGGAACTGGTCCATCTTGAAGTCGCCGGTGTGCAGCACAAGCCCGGCGTCGGTGCGAATGGCGATGGCGAGACCGTCGGGAATCGAGTGGTTGACGGCGATGAACTCGAGCTCGAACGGGCCTTCCTGACGGGTTTGCCCCGCCTCGACCTCGATCAGCTTTGTCGATACCTTGAACTCCTCGAACTTGGCAGCGAGGAAGTGCAGCGTCAGCCGCGACGAGATGACGGGGATGTCGCCGCGCTCGCGCAGCAGGTACGGGACGCCACCGATGTGATCCTCGTGTCCGTGGGTGAGGACGATCGCAACGACGTCGTCGAGACGATCGCGGATGCAACTCCAGTCGGGGAGGATGACGTCGACGCCGGGCTGGTGCTCTTCGGGGAACAGGACGCCGCAGTCGACGATCAGCAGTTTTCCGTCGTATTCGAAGACCGTCATGTTCCGACCGATCTCGCCGAGACCGCCGGTCGCGATCACGCGAAGGTGCCCTGCCTGGAGCGCGGAGGAGGATCGCTTTCTCGGTGCGGCGGGGGATCTGCGGTTCCGTGGTGATCTCGACATGCCTCTTACGCTACGGGGGGCCTCCGACCTGGTGTCGACCCCGGTCCGAAGACTGTCGATTTGCGTCAACTCTACTGTTGCGTAAGAGTAGGGATCAGTTTCCCGACTGTTTCTCCCCCACCTGATGTGTGCGGGACGCGTGAGATGCCCATCGGGCTCCACAAACAAAGCCTTCGGGCGCAGCGATGCGCCCACCCATGGACGAGAGCGGCCGTTGGTCGGCACGTGAAGTCCATCGATCACGAATGGAGAGATATGAGCGACTCCGCCGAGCGGATTCCTACCGTCATGGGTGCCCTGCGGTCCCCCCGAATGCTCAAAACCGAGGTGCTGGCCGGCCTGGTTGTCGCGTTGGCGCTGATCCCCGAGGCCATCGCGTTCTCGATCATTGCCGGCGTCGATCCGCGAGTGGGCCTGTTCGCGTCCTTCACGATGGCCGTGTCCATCGCGTTCCTGGGCGGTCGCCCCGCGATGATCTCCGCGGCCACCGGAGCGATTGCCCTGGTCATCGCCCCGGTCGCCAAGCAGTACGGCCTCGACTACTTCATCGCCACCGTCATCCTCGCCGGCGTCCTCCAGGTGGTTCTCGGGGTCCTCGGCGTTGCCAAGCTGATGCGCTTCATTCCTCGCAGCGTCATGGTGGGCTTCGTCAACGCACTGGCAATTCTGATCTTCACCTCGCAGTTTCCGTCGCTCATCGGCGTTCCGTGGCTGGTGTACCCGTTGGTGGCCGTCGGTCTGCTGATCATGTTCCTGCTCCCCAAGGTCACCTCCGTCGTTCCCGCACCTCTGGTCGCCATCGTGCTGCTGACCGTTGCCACGGTGGTGTTCGCGCTGAACGTCCCCAACGTCGGCGGTGAAGGCGAGCTGCCGTCGAGCCTGCCCGCACTGCTGTTTCCCGACGTTCCCCTGAACCTCGAAACCCTGAGCATCATCGCTCCGTACGCGTTGGCCATGGCCATCGTCGGGCTGCTCGAGTCGTTGCTCACCGCCAAGCTCGTCGACGACGTCACCGACACGCACTCGAACAAGACCCGCGAGAGCTGGGGCCAGGGCGCAGCCAACGTCATCACCGGCTTCTTCGGCGGCATGGGTGGTTGCGCGATGGTCGGCCAGACGATGATCAACGTCAAGGCCTCGGGTGCCCGGACGCGCATCTCGACGTTCCTCGCCGGTGTGTTTCTGCTGATTCTCGTGGTCGGGCTCGGCGACATCGTGGCGTTGATTCCGATGGCCGCGCTGGCGGCCGTCATGATCATGGTCGCGATCGGCACGATGGATTGGTACAGCATTCATCCGAAGACGTTGCGGCGCATGCCCAGGAGTGAAACAGCAGTCATGCTGGCAACCGTGGTCGTCACCGTCGCCACCCACAACCTGGCCTACGGAGTCGTGGTGGGAGTGGTCACCGCGATGGTGCTGTTCGCGCGACGGGTGGCCCACCTGACCGAGGTCGTCGATGTGGCTCATCCCGACGAGGACACTCGCGCGTATGCGGTGAAGGGTGAGTTGTTCTTCGCGTCGAGCAACGATCTGATCTATCAGTTCGACTACGTGGGAGATCCGAAGAACGTCGTCATCGATATGTCGGAGTCGCACATCTGGGACGCGTCGACCGTGGCGACCCTCGATGCCATCACCTCGAAGTACGAGGCGAAGGGCAAACATGTCCGGATCATCGGACTGAACGCCGCATCTGCCGAACGGCACGTTCGATTGAGTGGGCAGCTGTCCGGCGGGCACTGACGCAGCAAGTCCGGTTCCGAAACCATTGCGGAATCGCGCGTCATCACTTTAAAGTGATGACGCGCGTCATCGGATCGCGTTTCGTGCGGGAGGGGTTCGTCAGCATGCATGTTCACACCGCGGTGATCATCGGCAGCGGTTTCGGTGGCCAGTGCGCCGCGAAAGCACTGCTCGATCGGGGAATCGACGACCTCGTGATTCTCGAAAGGCGTCCCTTCCTCGGTGGCACGTGGAAGCAGAACCGCTACCCGGGTGCAGCCGTCGATGTGCAGAGTCCGCTCTACTCGATTGCGTCGGAGCCGTTCGAGTGGACGCGGATGTTCGCCGAACGTGAGGAACTCGATCGGTACACCCAGCACGTGCTCGATTCCAACGGGTTGCCTGCTCGAACACATGCGAACACGGATGTGCAGAAGATCGAATGGGTCGGTGATCACTGGGCAATTTCCACCTCGCGCGGCGAGTATGCGGCGAAGTTCGTGGTCAATGCCTCGGGACCCCTCAGCACTCCCGTCGTGCCACCGTTCCCTGGCCGAGAGAAGTTTCAGGGCAAGCAGTTTCACACGAACGACTGGGACACCGAGTACGGCCACGCCGGCAAGCGGGTGGCCATCGTCGGCAGCGGTGCCAGTGCCGCACAGGTGATTCCTGCGATCCAACCCGACGTGGAACAGCTGCACGTTTTCCAGCGCACCCCGCACTGGGTGATGCCCCGTCACGATCGCGAATTCACGCCGTGGCAGCGCAGGTTGCTGAAGTTGGAACCGATCCGCAGGCTGGTCCGCGCGGGGATCTACTGGAGTCTCGAAACTCGCATCATCGGCTTCAAGTACTCGCGGACTATGTTGAAGGCGGTGGCGCAGCGAACTGCGTTGAAACACATCGAGTCTCAGGTGCCGGATTCCGAGCTTCGAGCGAAGGTCACCCCTGACTACGTCATCGGGTGCAAGAGGGTTCTGCTGTCCAACACGCTCTATCCCGCGCTGGGGCAGGCGAACGTCACCCTGCACGACAAGAACGACGGCATCTCGGAAATCACCGAGACCGGAATTGTCACCACCACAGGCGAACACGTCGATGTCGATCTTCTGGTGTGGTCCACCGGATACGACGCCACCGACGGCGTCATATCGTACCCGGTGATCGGACGTGACGGCCGAGCCCTGTCCGACGTCTGGGATCCCTACCCACGTGCCTACCTCGGTACCACGATTCCTGGATTCCCCAACCTGTTCGTCGTCACCGGGCCGAACACCGGAATCGGCCACACCTCTGCGATCTTCCTCATCGAGGCGCAGATGGAGTACATCGTGCGGGCCGTCGACGCCGTCCGGCAGGTGGGTGCGACGGCCATCGAGGTCACCGCAGCTGCCGAGCAGGAATACACCGACACGATTCATCGCGAGATGGAGGGCACAGTCTGGAAGGACGGTGGCTGCCACAGCTGGTACCAGTCCAAATCCGGACACGTCGTGGCCATGTTCCCCGGGTTCAGCTTCACATTCCGCCGGTGGGCCAAGCGTTTTCGGCCCGAGGCCCATCACATCCACCGGTCGTCCACCGAGGCGACGACGAAGGACGAGGTATCGGCATGAGCAAGCACACCGGCCAGGTCGCGCTGATCACCGGCGCGGCAGGCGGAATCGGTTCCGCCGTCGCCACTGCGCTGCATCGACGCGGTGCCTCGATCGTTCTGGTCGACATGAAGTCGACCGATCTCGAGTCGGTGGCAGCGAAGCTGGGCAACCAGCGCGTGGCGATCGCGTACGCCGACGTCACGGTGCGCGAGCAGCTCGACGCAGCCGTCGCAACCGCGATCGACACCTTCGGCACGCTCGACATGGTGATGGCCAACGCCGGAATCTCCAGTGGTGCACAGGCATCGACCGTTCGCTCCGTGGACGACGGAGTCTTCGATCGGGTCATCGGCGTCAACCTGATCGGCGTGTGGAACACGGTGCGGGCCGCTCTGCCGCACATCGTCGAGTCCGGGGGCTACGTGCTGCTCACCTCGTCCACGTACGCGTACCTCAACGGCCTGGCGAATGCGCCGTACGCGGCTTCGAAGGCGGCGGTCGAGCAGCTCGGTCGTGCTTTGCGGGCGGAACTTGCGGGCACGAAAGCGACTGCTGGAGTGCTGTATCCGGGATGGGTGGCGACGCCGATCGCCGAGGTCGCATTCGGCGGCGACGACGTGGCGACGGCCATGATCGACCGGGCTTTTCCCTCGCCCCTGCTCCGTCCGATCACGCCGGACAAGCTCGCGCGCGTGGCCGTTCGAGGTATCGGACGGCGGGCTGCGCGTATCGCCGTCCCCGGTCGCTGGATCCCGATCTCGATACTGCGCGGCATCGTGAACCCGATCATGGACGCCGCGATGGAGCGGGACGCCCAATTGATCCGTCTGACTGCCGAATTGGATGCCCGACGGTCATGAGCACGGTGTCCGAAGCCGCAGGTCGCGCCTACGGCGGTGAGAGCGCGGCCGACCGCGACGATCGCCGGCGGCGGCAGCTGCTCGACGCCGGGCTACGGGTGTTCGGCAGCGTCGGATACCGCGCCGCGACGGTCCGCGGACTGTGCCGCGAGGCCAAGATCGCCGATCGAGACTTCTATCGGCACTTCGACAAGACCGAGGACCTGCTGCTTGCCGTTTACTCCGAATGCATTGCACGCCTCACCGATTCGGTATCCGACGCAATCGTGCAGGTGGATCGGGACGGTGATCTCAGGGATGTTGCGAAGCAGTTGCTCGACCCCTTCTTCCAGGTCATCGAAGATCCGCACCTGGCCCGAGTGGTGTGGATGGAGGTGCTCGGCGTCAGCCCCCGCGTCGAGCAGACGTACCTGACGGTGATGCAGCAATTCGGAACACTGCTGCTCGGCTACCTTCGCACGTTCGCAGGCGATGTTCCCTCAGGCCCCGATCTGGATGTCGACCTGCTCGCCACCGCGGCCATCGGCGGCATCAGCCACACCGCGATGACCTGGTATCAGAGCGGCTACGCCGCAGACCGACGCATCGTCGTTGCGACCATTGCGACCATGCTGGCCAACATCGTCGCGCCCCTCGCCCTGCCGACCACACGATCTACCTGATGCGCAACGCCATTCGTGGACACAGGCGAACGGCATCCGCGGCTCGTTGTGCGTCGTTTTCGTCGAGTAGGACGGTGCTCCCGCCGTGGCGGGCCAGTGGATAACCCCACTCGTCTCTGAGGAGAGTGTCGGGGAGCAGTTCGGTGCACACGCCGCGTCCGTCGCAGCGTGTCCAGTCGATGTGCAGGACCGCCCCACGTCGGTGGTCGGTGGTCATCGGATCCGTCCTCGGTGAATCTCGCACGTGTCCAGTCGATGCAGGTGTACGTCCTGAGCGAAGACCGACATCGCCGATCGGATCAGGCGGGCGGTTCCGTCGGGGTGATGGCACGCGCCGCGGCCGTCGACCAGTCGCGTGTAGCGCGCGATCTCGGTGATCGCGCCGTCGGCGTCGTCGCCGATCGACAGCCGTGAGAACGCGTCGGCCAATCGCGGCAGACCGTTGAGGCAGGGACCGCATTGCCCGGCACTCTCGTTCGCCAGACAGCGGACGAACTCGGCGGTGGCCAGCAGGCCGCACGAGCCGGTCCCCAGGACATGGACGATGCCCGCGCCGGGTCGAGAACCGATGTCTACCAACGATTCCTGGGACAGAGCGCGCCCGGTCAGTGCGTCACGGTCTACCCAGGTGCCGTGAAATCCGCCGAGTAGCACTGCTCGCACCGAGCGTAGGTCGACGCCCGCACCATGGGTGAGCATCTCCTCGATCGACGCACCGAGAGGGACCTCGGCGACGCCGGGGCGTCGCACTGCGCCCGAATAGGTGACGAGCATGGTGCCGGGCTCCGATGCCGTTCCCCGCGAACGGAACCACTGCGGTCCCAGTCGCTCGATCAGGGAGATGTGGGCGAGGGTTTCGACATTGAGCACCAGGGTGGGTCGTCCACGAACCCCGGCCTCCGACGCGTGTGTCTTCTTGTCCCGGGGTAGTGCCGGACCGCCCTCGATCGCAGAGATCACCGCGGACTTCTCGCCGGAGACGAAGCCGGGAGCGGCCGCGATCACCTGGATCTTTGTGCGATCCCAGCCGGTACGACGTCGTTCGTCGACGGCCGCCTGGACGGCGTCGACCCGCTCCGGGGGCGCATACAGGTAGCACTCTCGGGCACGGATGGCGGACGCTGTCGCGGCGATACCGTCGAGCACCAGATGCACCGACCGATCGAGCAGCACATGGTCTTTGCGGCTCAACGGTTCTCCCTCGGCAGCGTTGGCGACGAGTACTGCCTTGCGGCCGGTGATCGAGCGCATCTTCGCGCCGGTGGGGAATGCCGCGCCGCCGTGCCCCAGAAGGCCGGACCGAACGACGGCATCCACCAGGGACTCGTCAGCGGGTGGACGTGCTCCGTAGAGCTCGGTGTGGCGGCGCAGATCGTTCGTGCCGTCCTGTGCGAGCAGCGAATCGGCGAGATATGTCGGTGCGGTCATTGGCTTACCTTCACTCTGGTGTGCTGGTGTTCTTGGAAGTTGTGGCGCAGTCGCCAGGTCGTGGCCGAGGCGACGACCACCGTGCAGGCGAGCGCGGTGGCCAGGAACCATCCGCTCCCCGAATCGGTTCCGTTGCCGAGAGCGTGGGCCAGCGCGATCGGCCACAGTGCGTACGACAGCCAATGCACTGCCCGGAAAGTACGGAGCCCCATTCGGTGTCGGAGTAGCCCGGTCAGAGTTATCGCGATCAGCAGATCGAATGCGAGGGTGCCCAGTCCGAGCCAGAACGGCTTGTACGCCCCGGCGAAGGGAACGATCGCGTCGATCAGGTGCAGTTGCGCATACGGGTCGAAGAACAGTGACACGATGTGAATGCCGACGAACATCGATCCCAGAAGTGCGGTGCTGCGGTGCAATTCGACGACCCCGAACCGGGGCACGGTCAACAGGGGTCGCCCCGACCGAGTGAGGATTCCCGACGCCACCGCGAGGGTCAGCAAGACCAGGGCGGCCATGCCCGAGCCACGGCCCAGTGCCCACAGTGCCTCACTCATGATCGGTCCTCTCCGTCGTCGGGCCAGTGGCCGCTGTGGATGATCGTGCCGTCGGCGGCCACCGACCGGGCGGGCAGTCCGATCCGGTCGAGCCAGGCCGTCGCGGCCGGCCCTCGAACGATGCACGCGGTACTGACCGTGTTGGCGGTGAGAGCACTGGAGGCAATCACTGTCACTGTGCGCCAGAAGGGTTCGGCCGGACGCGCCAGCTGCGGATCGAGAATGTGATGGAGCATCTGCCCCTCGTGCATCCAGCGTCGTCGGAGGGTGCTCGACGTCGCCACCCCGGTGTCGGATCCGATCTCGACGACGGTCGAAGGTTCGCTCTCTCCGTCGCACACCTCGATACGCCAGCCGTCGTCGGGATACGGCCCACTGGTGGCGATATCGCCGCCGAGGGAGACGAGCACGCCGGTCCCGAGCTCGTCGTGTACTGCGCGGGCACACCGATCGGCCGTCAGTGCCTTGGCCGTGGCACCCAGGTCGAGACCGACGCCGTCGGGGATCGTGACGTGATCCTCGCCCAGGGTGACCATCGACCAGTCGCTTTCCGTGACGAATCCGGTTCTGCCGATGGCAGATTCGATCTCATCGCGGGGCGGGACCGTCGGACCGAGATCAGCGAAATCTCGGTCGTATCCCAGCTGCACCAGTGCCGAACCGACTGTGGGATCGACGTCTCCGCCGGTCAGTCGCGCGGCGGAGAGTGCGGCCTCGAGAAATGCGTGCAGAGTCGGGCTGATGGAGGTGGGACGACCGCCGGCCCGCGCGAGCATCGACAGTTCCGAATCGGGCCTGAATCTGCTGCAGGCGGCATCGACCGCGGCGAGTTCGGCTCGCACGATGCGTTCTGCGTGTTCGATGGTGCCGGGTTCGGTGACCGACAGCTCGGCTGCGCAGCCCCACACCGACCACCTCCTGGAGGCCGTGGTCGTCCCTGCAGCGACGCCGGTCACGATCCCTGGGTCCTGGCGTGTGTGGCACCGGAGCCGGATGTGGTGCCGGGCGTCGTGACGCGAGGGGCCGAACCGAATGTCGGTGCGGTGGCTGCATCGTCGCTGTCCACCGTGTCGGCCACCGTTGCCGTGGACTCGGGTTCGTGTGTGTCGAGGTACGCCAGTGTCGCGGTTCCGCCGAAGACGGTGATGCCGAGGGCTGCGATCGCCGCAGTCGCGATGCGGGTGCGGCGGTACCCCTGCTCCGGTGTGTTCATGGAGACCAGTGTGCGGCGGTGGAGCTGAAGGATCGCTGAAAGATCCTGCACGGATGGGCCGTCGATCTGATGTACTCGTGTTCCCTGCCGCCCCAACGATTCGAGAGGGCGTTGTGCGAGTACTACTGGTCGAGGACGAGAAACGCCTGGCGGAGACCATCCGTCGTGGTCTCGATGCCGAAGGATTCGTCGTGGAAGTCGAGTACAACGGCATCGACGGCTTCGACAGTGCGGTCACCGGCGATTTCGACGCGATGGTGCTCGACATCATGCTGCCGGGAAAGCAGGGGTACGACGTCGTTCGAGACCTGCGTAAGCAAGGGGTGTGGACGCCGATATTGATGCTCTCGGCGAAGGACGGTGAATACGACCTGGCCGATGCCTTCGATCTCGGTGCGGACGACTATCTCGTCAAGCCGTTCTCGTTCGTTGTTCTCGTCGCTCGGCTGCGTGCACTCGTTCGACGGGGTGCACCGGCGCGCCCGGCGGTTCTGACGGTCGGGGACCTCGAGCTCGACCCCTCTCGCCACCGCGTGACCCGGCAGGGGACGGAGTTGGCGCTGACTCCGCGGGAGTACAGCGTGCTCGAATACCTGATGAGGCGAAACGGCGTGGTGGCGAACAAATCCGAGATCGTACGTTCGGTGTGGGACGCCAACTACGACGGAGACGAGAACATCGTGGAGGTCTACATCGGCTACCTGCGCAAGAAGGTGGATCTCCCGTTCGAGACCAGACTGATCGAGACGGTGCGTGGTGCCGGTTACCGCATCGCTGCGGGGCACTGACTCCTGATGCGCCTGCACACAGACATGCTTCGGCCTCGATTGTGGACGGTTCGCGTGCGATCGGCGGTGGCGTCGACGCTCGTCGTGGCTGTGTGCCTGATCGCGGCGGGTGGTGCGCTGGTCGGTGTCCTCTACACCTCGCTCGAGAGGTCGGCCGTGTCTGCGGCCTCTGCCCGCGTGGCGCTCATCGTCCAACAATGGGAATCCGAGGATCGAGACGACGACAGGGGGCCGCGCGTCGAGAACTCTCTGCTCGCGACGGACGGGCAAGTAGGCATCGTGCAGGTCGTCGACGCATCGGGGGCGGTGCTGGAGAGCTCACGCGGTGATGCGACCACACCGCTGACGACGCAGCAGGTTCCGTCGTCGGGGGTGCAAGACCTCGGACGAGTGGATATCCGCGGAATCGGTGAGTTCTGGGTGTTCGCGACGGGAGTGACGTCGGCTCGGGGCGGGGCGACCGTGGTGGTCGGGGCCGACCGGGAGCCGGTCGAGAAGGTGGTGGGCACGGTGGCGCTCCTGCTCGTCGCGGTCGGTCCCTTCGTTGTCGCTCTGGTGGCCTTCGCCACGTATCGGCTGGTCGGTGCCGCCCTGAGTCCGGTGGAGGACATCAGGTCTCGGGTCGCTTCGATCTCGGGAGCTCGACTGACCGAACGTGTTCCGGTTCCCGACACGCACGACGAGATCGCCCGTCTCGCACTCACGATGAACCACATGCTCGAGCGGCTGGAGGCGGGCCAGCGCGCTCAGCAACGCTTCGTCAGCGATGCCTCACACGAATTGCGGAGTCCCTTGGCGACGATCACGGCGGCATTGGAGTTGGCGGAGGCGAGACCCGAACTGCGCGATGCGGCGCTGGTGAACGATTCGTTGCTTCCCGAGGCGCGGCGGATGCGCCGGCTCATCGAAGATCTGTTGGTTCTCGCACGGTCGGACGAAACCGACGCTGCTGCCGTTTCCGGTGACGTAGATCTGGAGGATCTGTTGTACGAGGAGGCCAAACGTGTTCAGGCCACGTCCGATGTCGCGACGGAGTTGTCCATCGTTCCGGTCCGAGTGAGCGGCGACCCCTACGCGTTGGCCCGCATGGTGCGCAATGTCGTCGACAATGCCGTTCGGCACGCGGAGTCACGAATCATGCTGTCCTGCTCGGTGTCCGGAGATGATACGGTGATCGTGATCGACGACGACGGTCCGGGAGTGCCGGCGTCCGAGCGGACGCGAGTGTTCGATCGCTTCGTTCGGCTGGACTCGTCGCGAACCCGGGACGAGGGAGGTGCCGGTCTCGGCCTGGCGATCGTCGCCGATACTGTAGCCGCGCACGGCGGTAGCGTGCGGGTGACGGACGCCGCCACCGGGGGAGCTCGGTTCGAGATCAGGCTTCCCCGGTGAGGGTCTACTGCACCGGCACAACCCTTTTCAGGAATGCGAGTTGTTCCTCGATGATGGTCGGGAACAGTGGCTGCACGTAGGGGTCGAAGTGCCCACCCTTGTGGATGTGCACGGTGGCGTCGGGAATCCTGCGCGCGACCTTCTGGCACACCGCCGCCGGCGTGATGGCGTCCTCCGACATGATCTGCACCAGTACCGGACAGGTGATCTTCGACGCGGTTCTACCCGGCGAGTACAGCCCGATGCGTAGAAGGATCCGTGCTGCAACGGTTTCGGGGTAGGCACCGGATTCGAGCCCGGACTCGGCGAGAAGTTTGTCGCGGCCGGGCGCGGCGTCGGGCGTGGCCATCACAGCGACATCACCGGGGTAGCCGACGGATTCGACGTACCGGGGGGATTTCCCGCGCACTGCGCGGATCTGGTCGATCACTGCCGATGGGGCGAGCTTCATGGTGCGCCGAAGTCCGGTGGCGCGCACGGCAGCGATGCCGTCGACGTGCGGAACCTGAGCGATGACAGCGGCGAAATTCTCTCCGGCACCTGCCCTGGTGAGCACGTGTCCGCCGGCGAAGGAGGTGCCCCAACCGACGATGCGAGCGGAGTCCACACCGTCGAGAGTCCTGGCGTAGGCGACGGCGTTGGTCCAGTCGACGAGTTGCTTGCCGATGTCCAGGAGCTGCCGCGGCTGGCCGTCGCTGTCGCCGAAGTGGCGGTAGTCGAAGACGAGAACCGTGTAGCCGGCGCGGGCGAAGATCTCCGCGTAGGCGAAGAGGCGAATGGCACGCGGGGTGCCGAATCCGTGGGCCATCACCACGGCCGGTGTGTCGGCGGTGGCTCCGGTCGGCCGATACACCGCAGCGGCGCAGCGCACTCCCTCGGAGTCGAACCATTCGTCGGTGCGGGTGTATCCGGCCTGGTCGTCGGCGCTCATGTGGTGGTCCTTCGTCTGGTCCTTGATCGGCATTCAAGAAGCTAGCACTGTCTTGAATGCCGATCAAGATAGGATGTCGAGATGCCGCGCAACCGTCGACCCGTCGATCGCGCCGAGAAGCGCTCCGAGATCGTGAGCGCCGCTCGGTCGCTGTTCGTCGACGACGGCTACGAGCACACGCCGATGGGGCGGATCGCGACTGCGGCCGGAGTGACCACCAATACGATCTACTGGTATTTCGGTGACAAGGACGAGCTACTCGTCGGGGTGCTGGACGAGATTCACACCGATGCGCTTGCTCGGTTCGCCGCGCTCACCGGGCTCTCGGTGAACGAGCAGGTCCTCTGGGTGGTGGAGGAGCTCGAGAAGTATCACCGGCTGGTCGACACAGTGCACTCCCGCACCTCGGTATCCTCGTGTCTCGACAAATGGCACAACAATTTTCACTCGTTGTGGGAGCAGTGGATCGCCGCCGAGCTACGCCGCGAGGAGGTCGGTGAAGCCGAGATCGAACCGACGACTCGCATGATCGTCTTCGTCGTCGAGGCCATGTTGACGCACCCGCAGGACGAGTCGTCGAAGCGGGCGATCATCGATCTGCTCTTCCGCAAGGTCGGCGTCTGACGGTTGTCGGATCGCTGGAACGTCAGTCGTGCATGGTCGTTCGGTTTCGGCCCAGTTTCTTCGACTCGTACAGCGCTCGGTCGGCGCGCTCGAGGGTCGCGCGGGCGGTCTCTCCGTCCTGTCGACAAGCCACCCCTACCGAGATCGTCAGGTCCGCGGGCAACTCCGTCCGCACTCGATCGATGGCGGTGCGCAGCTCGGCACCCGTGCCGGTGATGCACAGTACGGTGAATTCGTCGCCGCCCGAGCGGCTCAGCAGATGCTGCGGCGGGAGGAAGTTGCGTAGTGCATCCGACACGGTGACGAGTGCGTGATCGCCTGCCGCGTGCCCGAAGTCGTCGTTGATCACCTTGAAGTGATCGATGTCCACCACGGCGACGGCGTCGATCTTTCCGCTCGCGACCGTTCCCGGCCGAGCGTCCAGCTCTCTGGTCAATCGCCGCCGATTCGCGAGTCGGGTCAGATCGTCGATCTCGGAGGTCGATGCCACGCTCTGGACCCAGGCCGCAGAGATCGCGATTGCCACGACAACGAGCTCGGCGTTGACCACCAGAACGGGGTGCAGGTCTCCCACCGCGATGCCCAGGTACGCAATGTAGCTCGCGTTGAGAACCGTTGTACGCCAAGCGATACGGGCGGGCAGGACGATGAACGCCGGCGTCACCAACAGTAGCTGGAGAAAGATCCCGGACAACGCCGCGATCTCGCCGCCCGCAGCGGTGCAGAACAAGGCGATACTCGTCAGGCCCGACAGATGCATCAACAGGTACAGCCGCCGGGAAAGTACCGGAGCTGCGGCAATCATGTACACGCCCAGTGCGCACCACAGCACAGCCAGCGCACACAGGACCGCGGCGGCCCGGGGGGACGCCGCGACGACGATGACGACACCGACCAACCCGCTGACGAGGCAATTGACCCCGGACGTCCGCGCTACCGAGGCAGGGGAGTACTGCCAGCCACTGTTCACACCACTAGCCTCTCGCACGGTCCCCACGACCTGCTGCGAGTTTAGCCCCCTACCAGCGTGGGCACGTGTTCTCGAAGCTCGGATCGATGCTCTGCATGTAGCCGGTGTCGTCGCGGTCGCGGATACCGCAGTCGAGGTACTGCTGATGCAGCGCTGCGAGGGCGGCCTCGTCTATCTCGATGCCCAACCCCGGCCCGGTGGGCACGGCCACCGCACCGTCGACGAAGTTCAACACCCCGGGTACGACGACGTCCTCGTTCTTCCACGGCCAGTGCGTATCGCAGGCGTAGGTCAGATTGGGCGTCGCCGCGGCCAGGTGCACCATGGCGGCCAGACTGATGCCGAGGTGGCTGTTCGAGTGCATCGACAGACCCAGCTCGAAGGTCTCGCAGATTCCGGCGAGCAACCTCGATCGTTGCAGGCCGCCCCAGTAATGATGGTCGGACAACACCACCTGCACCGAGTCCTTCACCACCGCGGGCCGTAGATGATCGAACGCGACGACGCACATGTTGGTCGCGAGTGGCATCTTCGCCTCCCGCGCGACCTCGGCCATCCCGTCGAGTCCTGGTGTCGGGTCCTCGAGATACTCGACGATGCCGTCGAGCTCGGCGGCAACGCGGATGGAGGTGTCGACCGTCCACGCCGCGTTGGGGTCCAGCCGGAGCGGAAGCTCGGGGAATGCCTCCCGCAGCGCCTTGATACCGGCGATCTCCTCGTCGGGCGGGAAGACGCCGCCCTTGACCTTGATGGCCTCGAAGCCGTACTCGTCGATCATCTTTCGAGCCTGCCGAACCAGGCCTTCCGGATCGATCGCCTCGCCCCATTCGTCGGGCTGCTGCCCGGGATGCGCAGCCCACTTGTAGAACAGGTACGCGCTGAACGGAACCGAATCGCGCACCTTGCCGCCGAGCAGATCCGACACCGGTCGTTGCAGTACTTTTCCCTGGACGTCCAGGCAGGCGATCTCGAAGGGTGAGAACACACGGTCGGTGGTGCTGGCCGTGGTGATCATTCCGGCGACGCCGTCACCACCGGTGATCGACAGGGTTCCGAGTACGGAGTCGACAGCGTCACGAATCGCGTTGAGTGCGAACACGTCCAGGCCGGTGATGGCCTGGGCCGCCGCGTCGAGACGAGCCAGGTGTGCGGTGTCGGCATAGGTCTCACCGAGTCCGACGATGCCTGCATCGGTATCGAGTTGGATGATGGCGCGCAGTGCGTACGGCTGATGTACACCGACGGTGTTGAGCAACGGAGGGTCGACGAACGCGATCGGGGTGATCCGAGCGCCGGTGATCAGAATCGGATCCTGCATCAGTGCACCGCGAGCTCGTCCGCCAGCACGGCCCGGCCGGCGGCTACGATCGCGGTCAGTTCTTCGAGGTGCGGTGCACTGATGTCCACCAGTGGCGGGCGCACGGGGCCTGCCTCGATGCCCTCCATCGTCACGCCTGCCTTGATGAGAGAGACGGCGTAGCCGGGAACCTTGTCGCGTAGGCGAACCAGCGGGTGGAAGAACTCGCGCAGCAGTGCGGCTGTGAGCTTCTCGTTTCCGCTGTCGAGGGATCGGTAGAACGCCAGCGCAAGCTCGGGCGCGAAGGCGAACGTCGCCGAGGAGTACAGCGTGACACCGATGGCGCGATAGGCCTGCTGCGAGACCTCGGCGGTGGGCAGGCCGTTGAAGAACTGGAAGGGCTTGCCCGACGGCTCGAGGGCATCCAGCACTGCCCGAACGATGCGGCCGACCTGATCGAGATCGCCTGTACCGTCCTTGAATCCGACGACGGTGGGGAGCTGCGCCACCTCGACGGCCGAGTCCTCGGTGAAGCGAGCGTTACCGCGGTTGTAAACGATCAGTGGCAGATCCGAGGCACCGGCAACGGCCTTGGTGTAGTTGACCAACCCGGCCTGCGGCATCGTCACCAGATAGGGCGGGAGCAACAGGATTCCGTCGGCTCCGTTGGTCTTCGCGCTCGCGGCGAATGCTTTTGCCTGGGCGACGGATCCGCCTGCACCGGCGTAGACGGGGACGCGGCCGGCAACGACGTCGACCGCGGTGCGCACGATCTTGCCGAACTCCTCGCTTTCGAGGGCATGGAATTCGCCCGTGCCGCACGCGATGAACACTCCACCGGGTCCCGCATCGACACCCTTCGCGATGTGCGCGGCCAGCAGGTCGTAATCGACCTCACCGGTGGCAGTGAACGGGGTGACGGGGAAGAACAGGACTCCGTCGAGCATGGTGGTCTCCTCGAGAACTAGGTGGGGGTGAGTCAGTCTTGGGTGAGCTGGCCGTCGATGCGGCGAAAGATGCCCTCTGGGTTGCCATCGGCAATTGGATTGGGCAGCAGAGATTTCGGCACGTCCTGGTAGGAAACAGGACGCAGGAAGCGCTCGATGGCGAGAGATCCGACCGAGGTGGTGCGGGAATTGGAAGTGGCGGGGAAGGGGCCGCCGTGGACCATTGCGTGGCCTACCTCGACGCCGGTGGGCCATCCGTCGAACAGGATGCGACCGGCCTTGAGTTCGAGCACCGAGAGGAGTTTGCCTGCCTCGGTGTGATCGGACTCGTCGGCATGGACAGTGGCGGTCAGCTGCCCTTCGAGGAGCGCGGCGACGTCGCGAACCTGCTGTGCATCGGTGCAGCGAACGATGAGGCTCGACGCGCCGAACACCTCGGCCTGTGCTGCATCGGAGGTGAGGAACGTATCGGCGTCGGTGGTGAACAGCGCTGCGCGGCAGGCGTTCGGGGCCTGTGCGTCTGTACCCCTGGCGAGCTCGGTCACGACTTCGCTCAAAGTGTCGACGCCCTCGGCGTAGCTCGCGGCGATGTTCGGGGTCAGCATCGTGGTGGGTGTGGACTCCTGCACAGCGGCAGTGGCCGCCTCGGTGAAGGTCTGCAGGCCCGGGCCGTCGACGGCGATGACGAGACCGGGGTTGGTGCAGAACTGGCCCGAGCCCATGGTGAGCGATGCGACGAAGGCGCGGCCGAGTTCGGCTCCGCGGGTGGCGAGTGCGCCGTCGAGGACGAAGACGGGGTTGATGGAACTCATCTCGGCGTACACCGGGATGGGCTCGCGGCGACCGGCCGCCGCGGCAACGAGAGCCGTTCCGCCCGAGCGTGATCCGGTGAATCCGACGGCCTTGATGCGAGGGTCGGTCACCAAAGCGGTACCGAGTCCGCGGCCGGAGCCGAACAACAGTGAGAACGTTCCAGAGGGCATTCCGGTGGAGGACACCGCGTCGGCGATTGCGCGGCCGACCAACTCGGACGTTCCCGGGTGGGCGTCGTGTGCTTTGACCACCACAGGGCATCCGGCTGCGAGGGCGGACGCGGTGTCGCCGCCGGCGACGGAGAAGGCGAGCGGGAAGTTGCTGGCACCGAACACTGCTACCGGTCCCAGGGGAATCTGTCGCTGGCGGATGTCGGCGCGGGGGAGGGGCGCGCGTTCGGGCTGGGCCGGATCGATACGGGCTCCGTTCCAACTGCCCTCGCGCAGAACGGAAGCGAACAGACGCAGTTGTCCGGTGGTGCGGCCGACCTCGCCGGTGATGCGGGCCAGCGGAAGTCCTGATTCTGCGACGGTGCGCTCGATCAGGGTGTCGCCGAGCGCCGCGATGTTGTCTGCGATGGTCTCGAGGAACTGCGCGCGGGTCTCCGAGGACGTGGCCCGGTAGTCGGCGAAGGCGTCGGCCGCTGCAACACAGGCCTTCTCGACGTCGTTGTTGTCTCCGTGCCCGTAGGCGGGTTCGAGATCTCTGCCGGTGCTGGGGTCGATTCCGTGAATCTGCGCGCCGGCACCGAATACCGGGACGCCGGCGATGATCATCCGGCCGGTGAGAGTGGTGGACTGTGTCGTCGACGCTGTCATGGGGTGACTCCTAGGGCTGTGATGCGGTGCGTGCACTGACGCCGAGGCGTGACCTGGCTCATAGCTCACCACGGTAGAAGGGCGATCGATACATGTCCAAGTCTAAAAAAGTCGCATTCGATCCACTCTCGGTATCGATCGCGCTGCCAGGTGTGATGGGCTCCCGTTGTGCCTACCGATGCCACTACTGCATCGGTCGATGCGCAGATGGTCTTGGACATGAATCGATGGGGAGTCCTAGTGTCGTCTGTGAGCCGAGTCACCCATGGCGTATGAGAGAGGTCGGACATGAACGTCCACACGAGCACCCCCGTCGTCACCGAGATGAGCGTCATTCCCATTGCCGGTCACGACGACATGCTGCTGAACCTCAGCGGAGCGCACGCCCCGTACTTCACCCGCAATCTGGTGGTGCTCACCGATTCGGATGGGCGCATCGGTGTCGGTGAAGTGCCCGGCGGAGAGGCGATCCGGCAGACTCTCGAGGATGCACGGGTACTCGTCGAGGGCCAGGGCATCGGTCGGTACAACGCCGTGTTGGCCGAGATGCGCCGCACGTTCGCGGATCGTGATGCCGGGGGCCGAGGCGCGCAGACCTTCGATCTGCGGATCGCGATTCACGCTGTGACCGCGGTGGAATCGGCGTTACTGGATCTACTCGGCCAGCATCTCGGCGTCAGCGTCGCCGCGTTGCTGGGAGACGGTCAACAGCGTGACAAGGTCCAGGCTCTGGGCTACCTGTTCTTCGTCGCCGATCGCACCAAGACCGACCTCGCCTACCGTGGTGCAGCCGACGAGGCTGCTGGGGCCGACGACTGGATGCGCATCAGGCACGAGGAGGCCATGGATCCCGAGTCGATCGTGCGCCTCGCCGAGGCGGCGCAGGCCCGATACGGATTCCAGGACTTCAAGCTCAAGGGTGGTGCGCTGCCCGCCGCCGAGGAGGCCGCTGCGGTGCGCGCATTGGCCGAGCGATTCCCCGAGGCTCGAATCACGTTGGATCCCAACGGTGGTTGGTTACTGAAGGACGCGATCGAGACGTGTCGTGGCCTGCGGGATGTCCTGGCCTACGCCGAAGATCCCGTCGGACCGGAGGGCGGATTCTCCGGTCGAGAAGTCATGACCGAATTCAAGCGCGCCACCGGGTTGCAGACCGCGACCAACATGATCGCCACCGACTGGCGCGAGATGGGCCACACCATCCGATCCGGTGCCGTGGACATCCCGTTGGCCGACCCGCACTTCTGGACGATGGCCGGTTCTGTCCGCGTAGCGCAGCTGTGCGATGCGTGGGGTCTGACGTGGGGTTCGCACTCCAACAACCACTTCGACGTGTCACTGGCCATGTTCACCCACGTCGCCGCGGCCGCTCCAGGAACGATCACGGCCATCGACACGCACTGGATCTGGCAGGACGGACAGCGAGTGACCAAGGAGCCGTTCACGATCGAGGACGGCTACCTCACCGTGCCCGACAAGCCGGGTCTGGGTGTCGAGCTCGACTTCGAGCAGATCGATGCGGCGCACGAGCTGTACCAGAAGGAAGGTCTCGGTGCCCGTGACGACTCCATCGGTATGCAGTACCTGATCGAGGGATGGACGTTCGACAGCAAGCGGCCGGCCCTGGTGCGATGAGTTCCGGTGCGCGGATGAAGATCGTTGTCGGCGACCGTAATATGCTGCCGCATCGGGAGCAGTTCGAGGCGGGCCTGCCCGCCGATGCCGAGGTGGTCTGGTGCATCCCGTTCGACGAAGACCGAGTCATCGACGAGCTTGCCGATGCCGACGTCTACGTCGGCGGCAAGTTCAGCGCGGCCATGGGTGCCGCTGCGCCGAATCTGCGTATGGTGCAGGTCGCAGGCGCTGGAACGGACAACGTCGATCGTTCCGGTTTGGGTCCCGATGTGCAGGTGTGCAACACCTTTCATCACGAGCAGTCGATCGCCGAGTATGTCGTCGCAGCAACGGTGATGCTGCGACGACAGTTTCTGCAACAAGACCGCGCGCTGCGCAAGGGAGTGTTCGCGACCGCTGTCTACGACCCGAGCATCGCGCAACCGTTGTCGCTGAGCGGTGCTCGCATCGGATTTGTCGGCTTCGGGCATATCGGTCGAAAAACGTGGCAGTTGTTTCGGGCGTACGGGGCAACCGGTGCTGCGGTCACCGGCAGCGGACGAGTTCCGGACGAGGGCCTCGAATGGGTGGCTGATGCAAGGGATCTGACGAGGCTCGCCGATTTCGCGGATGTTCTCGTGGTCTCCGCACCGTTGAACGAGCACACTCGCGGGATGATCGGTGCCGAGGAACTTCGGAGGCTGGGTGAGGACGGGATACTCGTCAACGTCGGCCGTGGGCCCTTGGTGCAGGAACAACCTCTGTTCGACGCACTGTCTCGCAACGAGATCGCCGCAGCTGCCATCGATGTCTGGTACCGCTACCCGGGGCCGGACGGGGTGGGCGAACCGAGTTCTCTGCCGTTCCGTGAACTCGACAACGTGCTGATGACTCCCCACTCGTCGGGCGTCACGCACCACACGTTCGTGGGCCGAGTCGCCGATATCGCGTCGAACATCGATGCTTTGGCGGCATCGTCGAGCCGGTAAAAGGTGTTGGACGTGCATAGTTCGCCGAAATAGGCTGGGAAGCAACATAGTCGACGAACTCAGGAGTTGCACGATGACCATCGCAACGGAAAAGCCCAGCAGTGGCCTCGCCGCACCGGACGCCGCAGTCAGGGCCCTGGCCGCCGGGGCTGCAAGCCTCGACCGCATCGTCGAGGTGACATTGTCCTCGATCGTGTTGCCGCTGAAGAATCCGATCAGCGATGCCAAGGTGCTCACGGGTCGGCAGAAGGCGA
Source organism: Rhodococcus sp. 14-1411-2a (assembly GCF_002259485.1). Taxonomy (GTDB): domain Bacteria; phylum Actinomycetota; class Actinomycetes; order Mycobacteriales; family Mycobacteriaceae; genus Rhodococcoides. The sequence continues at coordinate 496,978 of NZ_NPGA01000009.1, read as the reverse complement.
TGACCGAGGTGGTGTTCCTGTTCGCGGAGATTCGCACCGAACAGGGCCATGAGGGAATCGGTTTCGGCTATTCCAAGCGTGCGGGCGGCCCCGCCCAGTTTGCGCATGCCCAGGAGATTGCTCCGGTCCTCATCGGTGAGGACCCGAACGACATCGGCAAGATCTGGAACAAGCTGGTGTGGGCCGGTGCCTCGGTGGGCCGCAGTGGTGTGGCGACGCAGGCGATTGCCGCGATCGACATCGCGCTGTGGGATCTCAAAGCCAAGCGTGCGGGGTTGCCGCTGGCGAAACTGATCGGCTCGGCGCGCGATTCGGTGCAGACGTACAACACCTCGGGTGGTTTTCTGCACACTCCCATCGAGGAGGTCATGGAGAACGCCGCCATCTCACTGGCCAACGGCATCGGCGGCATCAAACTGAAGGTGGGACAGCCGGATTGGCGTGCCGATATCGCCCGCGTCACGGCGGTCCGCGAATTTCTCGGTGACGATGTCCCGCTGATGGTGGACGCCAATCAGCAGTGGGATCGCCCGACCGCTCAGCGCATGGGCCGAATCCTGGAGCAATTCGACCTCGTGTGGATCGAGGAACCCCTCGACGCCTACGACGCCGAGGGGCATTCGCAGCTCGCTCGCAGCCTGGATACCTCGATCGCGACGGGAGAGATGCTGGCAAGCGTCGGCGAGCACGTCCGCCTCATCGAGGCCGGCTCGGTCGACATCCTGCAACCCGACGCTCCTCGAATCGGCGGAATCACGCAGTTCCTGAAGTTGGCCACGCTGGCAGAGCACCACAATCTGCAACTCGCCCCGCACTTCGCCATGGAGATCCATCTGCACCTCGCGGCGGTGTATCCCCTGCAGACGTGGGTGGAGCACTTCGACTGGTTGGACCCACTGTTCGACGAGCATCTCGAGACGCGAGACGGGCGCATGCATCTCTCCGCGCGCCCGGGACTGGGCTTCACGTTGAGCGAACAGGGACGTGCGTGGACCGTGGCAAAAGTAGTGGTGCGCTGACGCGCAGGTGCGCGGGAGTGGAGCCCGCGGAATGACCCAGGTGCGCGGGAGTGGAGCCCGCGGAATGACCCAGGTGCACGGAAACTCGACCTCTGCTACGAGTTTTCGTGCACGTGCCGCGAAGCGGCTCTTCCACTCACATGGCGCGAAGCGGAGCGTACTGTTTCTCGGGTGACAGACGCTCACCAGGCATCGCGATGGTCCGCGATCTTCAGGCCGACGCCGGTTCGGGTCATGGCCACAGGGTTCGCGCTCGCCATCGCGATAGGTGCGGGCGTGCTGTCGCTGCCGGCGGCGACCGTGCCCGGCAGCGAGACCGGGTTTCTGCAGGCGTTGTTCACGTCCACCTCCGCCGTCAGTCTGACCGGCCTGATCGTGGTGGACACTCCGGTGTACTGGTCGGGATTCGGGCAGGGCGTGATCCTTGCCCTGATTCAGATCGGCGGATTCGGGATCATGACGATCGCGTCCCTGGTCGGTCTGGTCCTGGCCGATCGAATAGGTCTGCGCGGCAGGCTCAACGCGGCCGCGGAGGTGCGCACCTCGGGGCTGGGTGATGTCCGAAGCGTCGTCATCGGCGTGTTCCGCACCAGTCTGATCATCGAGAGCGTCGTGGCGACAGCCCTCGCGGCGCGCTTCTTTCTCGGATACGACGAGCCTCTCGGTCGTGCACTGTGGCTGGGGACCTTTCATGCGGTCTCCGCGTTCAACAATGCCGGCTTCGCGTTGTTCAGCGACAACATGATCGGGTTCGCCACCGATCCGTGGATCTGCATCCCACTGTTGATCGCGGTCGTGTTGGGCGGCATCGGATTTCCGGTTCTCTTCGAGATCGCCCGTCGAGTTCGGTCCCGAGCCAGGGGCGGTCGATCGCCCCACCGCTGGTCGCTGCACACACGACTGACGCTGACCGTCACCGGAGTTCTGTTGGTACTCGGACCGACAGTGGTGATGCTCTTCGAGTGGTCCAGAACGCTGGGAGGATTCGGCTTCTGGGACAAGATGCTCGTCGCGACGTTCCAGGGAATCATGCCCCGAACCGCAGGGTTCAACAGTGTCGATTACGCGGATGTCGACAACGCGACCCTGCTGGTCACCGACGTCCTGATGTTCATCGGTGGTGGCAGCGGCGGAACCGCAGGCGGCATCAAGGTCACCACGTTCGCACTGCTGCTGTTCGTCATCCTGGCCGAGATCCGAGGTGACCGCGAGGTGACGGTGTTCGATCGTCGGATCGACGCGCGCGTGCAACGTCAGGCGTTGACCGTGGCACTGATCGGCGTCGCGTTGGTCATGCTCCCGGTCGTCGCGTTGCTGGCGGGCACGGACTTCGACCTCGACGTCCTGCTGTTCGAGGTCGTTTCGGCCTTCGCCACCGTCGGTCTGTCGACCGGTATCACCGCACAGTTGCCCGGGTGGGGACAGATGATCCTGATCGTGCTGATGTACCTGGGCCGCATCGGTTCCATCACTCTGGTCAGCGCCCTCGCCGCCCGCGACCGCGGTCGGCGCTACACGCTCCCCACGGAAAGGCCGTTCATTGGCTAGGAAACCGTCCTCCGACGTCGTCGTCGTCCTCGGCCTCGGCCGCTTCGGCAAGTCGCTGGCGCTGGAATTGATGGGCCAGGGCGTCGAGGTCCTCGGCATCGACACCGACGAGGCTGTGGTGCAACGTGTCTCGGACCGGCTCACGCATGCGGCCGTGGCCGACACCACCGACGAGGAGTCGTTGCGCCAACTGTCGGTTCACGAGTACGACCGCGCAGTGGTGGGCATCGGATCCGATCTCGAGGCAAGTCTGTTGACCGCGTCCGCGCTGATCAACCTGTCGGTGTCCAACATCTGGGCCAAGGCGATCAGCAACGCGCACGCCAAGATTCTCACCCAGATCGGCGTGCACCATGTGGTGCGGCCCGAGCACGACATGGGCAAGCGCGTCGCCCACCTGGTGCGCGGTCGGATGATGGACTACATCGAATTCGACGACGGTTTCGCCATGATCAAGACCTCTCCGCCCGCCTCCATCATCGGAAAGAAGCTGGGGGAAAGCGGGATACGCACCAAACACCGTGTCACCGTCGTCGCGGTCAAGCGTCAGGGCGAAGGATTCACCTACGCCACGGCCGACACGGTGATCGGTGCAGGCGATACCGTCATCGTCTCCGGTCAGGTTCGAGACGCCGAACGTTTCAGTGAGTCGACCTGAGCGATTCCAGCGTCTCGCGTGCTCCCCGCTCCTGCAGAGACGACAGTTGTTTCGTGTATTCGGCCACGAACCGCTCGTTGTCGATCAGATCCCCGAACACTGCGCGGTTGGCGATGAATGCCGTGGGGTTCTCGCGCTGACTCTGCGCGATCGGCACCAGTGAATCCTTGAGTTGGTCGACGATCTCGATGGGCTCGCCGGACTCGTCCACGGCCTCGGCGTAGCGAGCCCAACTGGCCACCACCGCGGTGGAGCGGGTGATCTGACCGCCGGTCTCGAGGTTCTTGCGGATGACGGGCAAGAGCCACTTGGGAATTCGGTCCGAGGACTCGGCGCACAGGCGAGCGACGGTATCGCGGATCTCGGGGTTGGAGAACCGCTCGATCAACGTCTTCTTGTAGTCGGTCAGATCGATGCCGGGGACCGGCTGCAGCGTCGGGGTTGCCTCCTCGTCCATGTAGGCGAGCAGAAAATCGGCGAACAGCGAATCCTGGCACACCTCGTGGACGAGTCGATAGCCACTGAGGTAGCCGAAGTACGCGAGCGCCTGGTGGCTGGCATTGAGCAACCGCAGCTTCATCAGCTCGTAGGGGGTGACGTCCTCGACCACCTGCACGCCCACCTCTTCCAGCGGTGGACGGCCGAGGGTGAAGTTGTCCTCGAGCACCCACTGCGTGAACGGCTCGCCCGCAACGGGCCACTGATCGTCGATGGCGTACCGCAGCGAAAGTTGCTCGGTCACCTCCGGTGTCGTGACCGGCGTGATGCGATCGACCATCGAATTGGGGAACGCGCCTTCGGCTTGGATCCAGTCGGCCAACGCCGGATCCTTCAGGCGCGCGAACGCGGTGAACGTCGACTGCGCCATGTGTCCGTTGCCCTCGATGTTGTCGCAGGACATGATGGTGAACGGTGCCATGCCGCGGTCCTTGCGCCGAGTCAACGCTTCGATGACGAGCCCGAATGTCGTTGCAGGAACAGCGCCGTCGGCGAGGTCGGCGACGATGGCCGGATTGTCGGCGTCGAACTCGCCCGTCGTCGCGGAGAAGTTGTAGCCACCCTCGGTGATGGTGAGCGAGACGATCTTCGTCGTGTCTGCTGCCATCTTCTCGATCACGGCCTCGGCGTCGTCCGGTGCGAAGAGATACTCGACTATGGAACCGATGACGCGGGTGTCCCACGTACCGTCGGAATGCTTGAGCGCCAACGTGTACAGGCAGTCCTGTGCCTGCATGACGTCGTTCATTCGCCGGTCGCCGGGCAGTACGCCTACGCCGCAGATTCCCCAGTCCAGCGCCTGCCCCTGCTGCAACAGACGGTCGACGTACATCGCCTGGTGGGCGCGATGGAAGCCGCCGACACCGAAATGCACGATGCCGACCGTCACCTCGGATCGGTCGTACGTCGGAACCGCGACGTCCTCGATGAAGTCGGCGAGGTTCTGCGAGTTCAACTTCATGCGTCGTTCTCCTTCGAAAGTCCTGGAATCACTACGGCTTTGATGCTTCCGGGTTGCCTGTCCGCGTTCAATGCATCCTCGACGCCATCGAGCCCGAATCGCGCCGTCACCATCGCGTCGAGATCCACCATGCCCGACGCCACCAGCGCGCGTGCGATCGGCCATGTGTTGGCGTAGCGAAAGACGCCGGTGAGCAGCAATTCTCGGTTCTGGATCAGCGAGATCGGCAGCGGATAATCTGATCCACCCATGCCGACGAGGACGACCGTGCCTGCGGGCCGGACCGCGTGGATGCCGTCGATCACGGCTCGGGCCGCACCGGACGCGTCGATGAACGCATCGACCGTCAGGGAGCGCACGTCCTCGACGGCGGGGTCGAGCACGCGAGTCGCGCCGAACCTCTGCGCGTTGGCCCGGCGGGAAGCGTCGATGTCGGTGACGACCACCTCGGTGGCACCGAATGCGCGAGCGACCTGCGCGGTGACGAGCCCGACGGGCCCCGCTCCCGCGATGAGCACGCTCGAGCCCGCGGAGATCCGCGCTTTCTGGGCCGACGCGATGCCCACCGACAGCGGTTCGAAGAGCGCAGCAGCCTCGTCGGAGATGTCGTCGGGGACGTCATGGGCGAAGGTCGATTGGATCAACACGTACTCCGCGAGCGCGCCGTCGATGGGCGGCGTCGCGAAGAACTCCATGGCCGGGCACAGGTTGTAGCGGCCTGCTCGGGACTGGGCGCTGGTGGGATCTGGGCGCTGCGGCTCGATGGACACGCGCTGCCCGACGCGGGTGTCGGAGACGTCGTTGCCCACGGCCACGATGACGCCCGCGGCCTCGTGTCCGAGGACCAGGGGGCCGTCGACCACGTACTCGCCGATGCGCCCCTCCCGGTAGTAGTGCGCGTCGGAACCGCACACCCCGACCGCCGTGACCTGTACGAGGACCTGATCGGGCGCGGGGGTGGGGACGGGCCGTTCTTCGAGTCGTATCTCCTGTGCTGCGGTGAGGACGCTGGCCTGCATGGACTGTGGCACGGGTCGCCCGCCATCGGGGGGTGTTGTGTAGATCACACCTTAATGTTAGCTTAGTGAGCAGATGAACACGAGCTGAGCATCTGCTCATAACTTGGGAGGCGAAATGGATGGATCGTCATCCGGTCCAGCGGGGTCGAAGTCTCCGCGGTCCGGAGAGGATCTGCGCCTGGCTCTGCGCGCCGCAACCATGTACCACCTCGAAGGCGCGACTCAGGCCGAGATCGCCGTGAAGCTCGGTGTCTCACGCCCCACGGCAGGGCGGTTGGTTGCACGCGCTCGCACCCAGGGACTGGTGACCATCGAGATCAACGTTCCCGACGACCTGCAGGGCACCGTGCACGCCGACATCGAGCGTGAACTCGAAGCGCAGTTCGGGCTGACCGAGGTGCTCGTCGTCTCGGACGTCATCGACGGCACGGACGCCGGCTACGGTTCCCTCGGCCGGGCAGCGGCGACGCTGCTCTCTCGTCGGCTCCAGGACAAGGATGTGCTGGGCTTCACCTGGGGACCCGAGACGGTGGCGGTCGCCAGCTCGCTCAAGACCAGGTCCACCAAATGTGCTGCGGTGGTGCAACTCGACGGTTCCATCACCTCGGCCGACTACCAGACCGGCGTCGAGTACACGCTCGGACGGTGCGCTGCGTACCTGCAGGCGACACCCATCAGGCTCAATGCGCCGCTGTACGCCGATCAGGCGACTGTCGTTGCGTTGGAGCAGGACTCCGTGATCTCTCGCGCACTCAAAGCCGGGACCGATGCCGATGTGATGATGTACGGCATCGGTCCCGTTTCCACGTCCACCACATTGTTCGAGGGCAGCTTCATCGACCTCGAGGTGCTCGACGAACTGCGCCGACTCGGTGCGGTCGGTGAGATCGGCGGACGGTTCTACGACGCCGACGGCAAGGACACCGGAGGATCACTCCCCGGCCGAACCGTGTCGGTGGGGCTCGACGCCATCAGGGCCTGCGATCGGGCGGTGCTCGTCACGGGCGGAAAACGAAAACACGAAGCGCTGCTCGGTGCACTGCGCGGTGGACTGGCATCGATCTTGGTCACCGACATCGAAAGTGCGCGTTGGCTTGTGGATCGATCCACATCAGCGTCGAATGGAAAGGTATCTCAGTGAAAGTTCTACCGAAGGTGGTTGTCGCGACCTCGCTCGCGACGACCTTGGTGGTGTCCGGATGTGCCGGTGCCGGCTCGTTCGGTGGTGATGGTGACGGTACGACGGTCACCGTCGCGATCGTCTCGAATTCGCAGATGTCCGATGCCATTTCGCTTGCTCCGGAGTTCGAGGCGGAGAACCCGGGTATCAACCTGAAGTTCGTGTCGCTCTCGGAGAACGAGGCCCGAGCCAAGATCACGGCCTCGGTCGCGACCGGCGGCGGTGAGTTCGACGTGGTGATGATCAGCAACTTCGAGACCCCGCAGTGGGCCGAGAACGGTTGGCTGACCAATCTTTCCGAGTACGCCGACGCCACGCCGGGCTACGACGAGGACGACTTCATTCCCACGCTGAAGGAGTCGCTGTCGTACGAGGGCAGCATGTACTCGGTGCCGTTCTACGGTGAATCGTCGTTCCTGATGTACCGCAAGGATCTGATGGACCAGGCCGGTATCGACATGCCTGCCGAGCCCACCTGGCAGCAGGTGGCCGACGCCGCAGCCGCTCTCGACAGCCCGGGCCTGTCCGGAATCTGCCTGCGCGGCAAGCCCGGCTGGGGTGAGGTGCTCGCACCGCTCAACACTGTCATCAACGCGTTCGGCGGCCGCTGGTACGACGAGAACTGGAACGCCCAGCTGAACAGTCCCGAGGTACGCGAAGCCGTGCAGTTCTACGTCGACACCGTGCGCGAGCACGGTCAGGCCGGCGCGGCGACCAGTGGGTTCAGTGAGTGCGGAACGCAACTCTCCCAGGGCAACACCGCCATGTGGTACGACGCCACCTCGGCCGTCTCGGTCCTCGAGGACCCGTCGTCGAGCAACGTCGTCGGGCAGATCGGTTATGCCAAGGCCCCGTCGGCGGCCAAGGGCGACAACGGTTGGCTGTACTCCTGGGCACTGGGCATCCCCAAGACCAGTGAGGCCCCCGACGAGGCATGGAAGTTCGTCTCGTGGATGACCAGCAAGGAATACCTGAACAAGGTCGGTAACGAACTCGGTTGGGAGCGTGTGCCTCCCGGAAGTCGGCTCTCGACCTACGAGATTCCCGAGTACGCGGAGGCGTCGGCGGCCTACGGTCAGCTGACCCTCGACTCCATCGACAGTGCCGACCCGAACGACCCCACCGTGGATCCGGTTCCGTACACCGGAGTCCAGTTCCTGACCATTCCGGAGTTCCAGGACCTCGGTACCCGGGTCAGCCAACAGATCAGTGCCGCGATCGCTGGACAGATCAGCGTCGACGACGCGCTCGACCAAGCGCAGCAATACGCCGAAGTGGTCGGCAGGACGTACCAGGAGGACCAGGGATGACCACCACCGAAGAACGGACGGCTCCGGCCGAACCGGAGAAGTTCGTACCGAGACCGAGAACGATCTCCAAGGCAGAGGGGTGGCGTCGACGCGGGCCACTGTTGCCGGCGTTGGTGTTCGCCATCATCGTCACCCAGATCCCGTTCCTGTTCACGCTGTACTACTCGACGCAGTCCTGGAACCTCGTTCGTCCGGGTTCGCGTGAGTTCAACGGTCTGAACAACTACATCGACGTGTTCCGCGACAGTCAGTTCCGCGAGGTCGCGATGAACACCGTGATCATGATCGTCGGAACCGTGATCATCTCGGTGGTGCTGGGTCTGGCCCTCGCTCTGCTGCTCGATCGAAAGTTCATCGGACGCAGCCTGATTCGCACGCTGCTGATCACCCCGTTTCTCGTCACCCCGGTCGCCGGTGCGCTGATCTGGAAGACGACGATGTTCGATCCCGTCTTCGGCCTGATCAACTTCGCGCTGAGTCCGTTCGGAGTCGGTGAGATCGACTGGGTGTCGCGGTTCCCGCTGGCCGCGGTCATGACGAACCTCGTGTGGCAGTGGACGCCGTTCATGATGCTGCTGATCCTCGCCGGCCTGCAGTCCATGCCGAAGGACATCGCCGAGGCTGCGCGTGTCGACGGGGCAGGCCCGTTCAAACTCTTCCGTGAGTTGACGTTGCCGCACCTGCGTCGCTTCATCGAACTCGGCACCGTCCTCGGTGCGATCTATCTGGTCAACACCTTCGATGCCGTCTACATGATGACCTCCGGTGGACCGGGAGTCGCGTCGGCGAACCTGCCGTTCTACATCTACCAGCGTGCCTTCCTCGGCTTCGACATCGGTCAGGCCGCGGCCATGGGTGTCGTCACCGTGGTGGCAACCATCGTTCTCAGCACTCTGGCGCTGAGACTGATCTTCAAGAGCTTCAGCGCAAACGAGGAGGCGGCGTGATGAGCACGGCAACCACAAGCAAGAAGAAGGCCGTCGCGCAGACCTCCGACGGGCAGGAGATCCGGAAGAAGAGCAAGTGGGGCCCGGGCACGATCTGGTCGTTCGTTGCCTGGGTGGCCGGTATCGCATTCTTCTTCCCGGTTCTCTGGATGGTGATCACCGGCTTCAAGCAGGAGGCCGACGCCTACTCCAACCCGCCGAAGCTGATCTTCACCCCCACCCTCGATCAGTATCGAGGTGTCCTCGAGAGCGGCATCGGCACCACCCTGCTGAACTCGGCGTTCGCGACCATCGTCTCGACGATTCTCGTTCTGCTGCTGGGTGTTCCGGCAGCATTCGCGCTGTCGCTGCGGCCGGTGAAGAAAACCCAGGACGTGCTGTTCTTCTTCATCTCCACCAAGATGCTGCCCGTCGTGGCCGTCATCGTTCCGCTGTACGTCATCGTCGGTGACATCGGCATGCTCGACAACATCTGGGCACTGGTGATTCTCTACACCGCGATGAATCTGCCTATCGCCGTGTGGATGATGCGCTCGTTCTTCATGGAGGTGCCGTCGGAACTGCTCGAGGCCGCCAGCATGGACGGTGCGTCGCTGTGGACGTCGGTCCGCGAGGTGATCCTGCCGCTCGTCTCTCCCGGTATCGCAGCGACGTCGTTGATCTGCGTGATCTTCTCGTGGAACGAGTTCTTCTTCGCCGTCAACCTCACTGCCGTTCAGGCCCAGACGATTCCGGTGTACCTCGTCGGATTCATCACCGGCCAGGGCCTGTACTGGGCCCAGCTTTCCGCCGCTGCGACGTTCGCAGCACTCCCCGTCGTCCTTGCCGGATGGTTCGCGCAGAACAAGCTCGTGCGCGGTCTGTCCTTCGGCGCCATCAAATAGGAGAAAGTCTCATGGCTGCAATCACGTACAAGAAGGCATCCTGCGTCTACGAAGGTGCCGATTCGCTCGCCGTCGATTCCCTCGACCTCGACATAAAGGACGGCGAGTTCGTCGTCCTGGTCGGACCGTCCGGCTCCGGCAAGTCCACCGCACTTCGGATGCTCGCCGGTCTGGAGGAGATCGACGGTGGCGCAATCGAAATCGGCGGCAAGAACATGGTGGGCGTCCCGTCCAAGGACCGCGACATCGCCATGGTGTTCCAGAACTACGCGCTCTACCCCAACAAGACCGTCGGCGAGAACATGGGCTTCGCACTCAAGATGCGCGGAGTGAGCCTCGAGAAGCGTCAGGCACGCGTGGCCGAAGCGGCCCGTCTGCTCGATCTCACCGAGTACCTCGATCGCAAGCCCGGCAAGCTCTCGGGTGGCCAGCGTCAGCGAGTTGCCATGGGCCGCGCCATCGTTCGTGAGCCGCAGGTGTTCTGCATGGACGAGCCACTGTCCAACCTCGACGCGAAACTGCGAGTGCAGACGCGTACGCAGATCGCGGCGTTGCAGCGTCGGCTCGGCACCACGACGGTCTACGTCACCCACGATCAGGTCGAGGCCATGACGATGGGTGATCGCGTCGCCGTCCTGCGTGGTGGCAAACTGCAGCAGTTCGCCTCTCCCACAGACCTGTACGACCACCCCGTCAACGCGTTCGTCGCAGGATTCATCGGCTCCCCGGCGATGAACCTGATGACGGTACCCATCGGCTCGGGCGGCGTGCAGATCGGTAAGTTCCTGCTCCCGCTCGAGCGCGACGAGCTGACCAAGCTCGCGAGCCTGGGGATCGACGAGGTCACCATCGGAATGCGGCCCGAGAACATCGGCATCGTCCACGGCGGCGGCGAAGGCTTCGAGGGCAAGGTCGATCTCATCGAGGAGCTCGGCAGCGAGTCGTACGTGTACGCGCACCTCGACGACCCGAAGGTGAAGGGACTCGACGGGGGACCCGTGTCGCTCGTCGCCCGCTCGGCAGTGCGTGCCCCGGCGAGGATCGGCGAGAGCATCGGACTGAAGCGCCTCGACGGAGCGATCCACCTCTTCCATCCGGAAACAGGCGAGCGCATCTAGCGCGGCTGGTACGGCGCTTTCCGAGAGAGGATCAGCGCCGTCAGAAGGGCGGCACCCCAGAGCAGGAAGATGCCGTCGAAGAACAGGTGCCCGTACTTGACGCTTCGGTTCTCGTCCGAGGCGATCAGGCCGATCACCGCTCCGACGAACGACGCTCCGCCCCAGAGAATCAGCAGCACCGAGCCGGGCCAGGATATGCCGAGGACGATTGCCGGCAGCCTGGTCCGGTTCTGTGCTGCCAGGCGCGGCCGGTTCATGTAGGCGAGGGCGGGAAGAATTGCCGCTGCAAGTTTGACCAGCGTGAGCACCAGCAGTGCCGTTCGCGCAGTCTGCGGTTCGGTCTCGACCCATTCCGTGGCGAATGATCCGACGGTGTTCAACATCCATTGGCCACCTGCAGCCCAGTAGCCGGAAAACGCGGCGTGAACTATCCCCAGTGCACCTGCGATCGCGAAGTATCCGATGGCCACGGTGATCGAGGCTAGCCGAGTTCTCACCCCCGTTCAGGGGTAGCGAGGGATTGTTCATCTCCCCTACCGTGGCGGTGATGAGCATCACAGGCTACGGAGGAAGCATGGCCGAATCGGCACATACGGCATTCAGGAACGCTCGCGACCTGCTGCTCGACTCCTACGGCGAGTACGACCGCGCCGTAGAGACTTTCGAGTGGCCGTCGTTCGGTGAGACGTTCAACTGGGCCATCGATTGGTTCGACGCGATCGCCCGTGGAAACGACGGCACTGCGCTGTGGATCGTCGAAGAGGACGGCAGCGAGGCCAAGTACAGCTTCGACGACATCGCGCGTCGTTCCGACCAGGTTGCCAGGTGGCTCGAGCAACAGGGCATCGGCCGCGGCGACTCGGTGATCCTTATGCTCGGCAATCAGGTGGAACTGTGGGAAGCGATGCTCGCGGTGATGAAACTGGGCGCGGTGTTGATGCCGACCACCACTGCCATCGGGTCCGCAGACCTGACCGACCGTGTGGTGCGCGGCAATGCGCGCGCCGTGATCGTGAACCCCTCGGACACCGGCAAATTCGACGACGTACCCGGGGACTACCTGCGCATCGCCACCTCCGCTCGAGATGGTTGGGTCGACTATGCCGAGGCTCGTTCTGTCGAGGCCGTACCGTTCGAGTCCGTGACGGCTCCCACCGACCGTCTTCTCATGTACTTCACCTCCGGCACCACCAGCAAGCCCAAGCTCGTCGAACACACTCAGATCTCCTATCCCGTCGGGCATCTGAGCACGATGTACTTCCTCGGTTTGCGGCCTGGCGACGTGCACCTGAACATCAGCTCGCCCGGGTGGGCCAAGCATGCGTGGAGTTGCTTCTTCGCGCCGTGGATCGCCGAGGCGACGATCTTCATCTACAACTACGGCAAATTCGACGCGAAAGCGTTGCTCGAGCAGATCCGCCGGGCCGAGGTGACGACGTTCTGTGCTCCACCGACGGTGTGGCGCATGCTGATTCAAGCCGATCTCGCCGGTGGCGGTGGTTCGCTACGCGAGGCCATCGGAGCAGGTGAGCCACTCAACCCCGAGGTGATCTCGCGGGTGCAGCAAGAGTGGGGCCTGAACATCCGCGACGGGTTCGGCCAGACGGAAACCACTGCGCTGGTTGCCAATACACCCGGCGCGGTACTGAAGTCCGGCTCGATGGGGAGGCCGCTGCCGGGCGTACCGGTGGTGATCGTCGACCCCACCACCGGCGAACTCGCCGACGAAGGTGAGATCTGCCTCGACCTGGCGCAGCAGCCGTTCAACCTGATGACCGGATATCTCGGCGACCCCGAACGCAACGCCGCTGTCATGGCCGACGGTTACTACCACACCGGCGACGTCGCATCACGGGACTCCGAGGGCTACATCACCTACGTCGGCCGCACCGACGACGTGTTCAAGGCCTCGGACTACAAGATCTCCCCGTTCGAGCTCGAAAGCGTGCTCATCGAACACCCCGCCGTTGCCGAGGCCGCGGTGGTGCCCGCCCCCGACGAGACGCGACTGGCCGTCCCCAAGGCGTATGTGGCATTGGCGTCGGGCTGGGAACCCAACGAGGACACAGCGTTCGAGATCCTCAAGTACGCCCGCGAGCACCTTGCGCCGTTCCTGCGTGTGCGCCGAATCGAGTTCTTCGAGCTACCGAAAACCATCTCCGGCAAGATCCGCCGAGTGGAACTGCGCGCCCGCGAGGACGCGGCCGTCGGACCGCTGGAGACCGAGTGGCGTGACGACCAGTTCCCTGCACTGAAGAGGTGATGTGACACCGAGGTCACTCGTCCCAGAACCGTTCGAGGATCCCGAGCACTTCCGGGGTGGCGGCCATCGTCGTCGCGTGGTCGAATCCGCGGATGACATGCAATTCGGAGTTCGGTACCAGCGCTGCGGCAGCTCGGGTGTCGTCGAGCCTGGTGCCGTCCTGACTGCCGACGTAGAACAGCGACGGCTGGGTGAACTGCTGCAACGCGTCGTCGGGTAGGCCGGGATCGGCGTCGGACGCCCGAATGTACGCGGCCATGGCCTGGGCGTCGTTGGCGGAGAACACCGCTCGGGTGCCGTTGTCGATCGGGAACATGCGGTGGTTGTTCCATGCCTCGAGGAACCCGTCCATGCCGCCCTGCTCCAACACGTCTGCGCATCCGGGGAAGAACAGGCGATCGAACGCGCCGGCCTGAGCGCCGTGACTACCGCCGCCGACGGCCAGTGATCGCACTCGCTCGGGAATCGCTGCCGTCAGCGCCAACCCGGCCCGAGCCCCGAACGAATACCCCAGATAGTCGACGGTCTCCGCGCCCACGGCGTCGAGCACCGCCGTCAGATCGCCGACGATCGTGCTCATCGCATACGCGTCGGGAGTGCGGGGTTTCTCGCTGCGGCCGTGCCCGCGACTGTCGATCAGAATCAACTGCCGAGCCCCGCGCAGCGCCTTCACATAGCCGAACGTCCGCCAGATCGTGTGCGTCAGAAAACTGCCGTGCACCATCAACAACGGCGGCCCGGACCCCACCACCGTGTACGCGATCCGTGTCCCATCGTCTGCATTCGAGGCATACTCCACCCCGCAATCCTCGCCCCAGAAGTCCACTGAATGTGACATTGACCCCCAAACTGCGCCTGTGGGTCGTTTCGCAGGCTCCACTCCCGCGTCCACTGGATGTCACATTGACTCCCCACTGGCGGGCGTTTGTTCGGCGGACTCGGGAGACTCGGCGGTCGGGGTGAGGTCGACGGTGCGGGTGGGTCCGATGGCGTCGAGGAACGGTCGATCATGGCTGGCGATGATCAGTGCACCCTCGAATGTGTCGAGCGCGTCGATGAGGTGTTGTCGGCTGGTGATGTCGAGGTTGTTGGTCGGCTCGTCGAGTATCAGGAGCTTTGGAGCAGGCTCGGCCAGCAGTATTCGGGCCAGTGCGGCCCGCAGTCGTTCGCCGCCGGAGAGGGTGGCGACGACGGCGTCGGCGTCGGATCCGCGGAACAGGAAGCGGGCGAGTTGGCCGCGGATCTGTTCGGCCGTGGCCTGCGGAGCGACGTCGGCAACGTTCTCGGCGACGGTGCGGGATTCGTCGAAGATGTCGAGTCGCTGCGGCAGATACTTCCACGGCACCTCTGCCCCGGTGGCGTCCACGGCCCGCAGCAGCGTGGTCTTGCCGCTGCCGTTCGGTCCGATCAGCGCAATGCGCTCAGGGCCCACGATGTGCACGGCCTCGTGCGTCAGAACCACCTGCCCGGGATGGACTTTCGTCGCCGGGAGGTCGACGCGTATCTCGCGGTCGTCGCGCAGGAGATCCTCGGCGGCCGACAGGGACGATCGGGCGTCGTCGACGCGGTCGCTGTGGGTTCCGTGGAGTTTGCCTGCCGATTCTTGGGCCGCCCGCTTGCGTCGGCCCGCAAGGATCGGTGGCACGCGCTTCTGCTCTTCCATCTTCTTGCCGAAGCGCAGACGTCGGTCGAGTTTGATTCGGGTGTCGATCAATTCGCGTTCCTGCTTGCGGACATCGTTCTTCGCATCGCGGATCGTCGCCCGTGCCGCCTGCTGTTCCGCGTCGATCACCTCTCGGTAGTGCTGGTAGTTGCCGCCGAACATGCGCAGCCGGGACACTCCGCTGCGCTCTGCTCGCACCTCGGCGACGGTGTCCACGCGTTCGAGCAACTCGAGGTCGTGAGTGCACACGATCAGCACACCCGGGTAGCTGTCGACTGCCGTGTACAACCGTTCTCGCGCAACGTGATCGAGATTGTTGGTCGGCTCGTCCAGTAGCAGTACCTCGGGCTGGGTGAGCAATTGCGCGGTGAGTGCCAGCAGCGTCGTCTCACCGCCCGACAGGGTGCCGACGCGGCGATCGAGGTCGCCCACAGAGCCGACGATGCTGCCGAGGCCGAGCTTGTTCAGCAGGGCCAGAGCGCGCTCCTCGACGTCCCACGCCGATCCGACGACTGCGAAGTCGTCCTCGGTGGAGGAGCCGGATTCTATGCGATGCAATGCTTTTCGCACCGAATCGATGGCCAGCACCCGATCCACGGGCAGATCGGGGTCCAGTGCGACGTCCTGGCGCAGATGGCCCAGCACGCCGGGAATCGAGATGGAACCGCGCTGCGGCGTCAACTCCCCGGCGAGCAATCTCAGCAGGGTCGACTTGCCGGCACCGTTGGAACCGATGAGACCTGTTGTGCCGCTGGGGAAAATGGCCGACATGGCGTCGAACACGGGGTCGCCGTCCGGCCAGGCGAACGTCAGATTCGAGACAGAGAGGGAGGATGAATGAGGCATGGTTGCTCCAAAGGTGTGCATGCGGACGATCTGCAGGCGTCTAGAACCTTTGGAAGAGCAATGGCCTCTCCGAATCTGTGGGCAGCAAGGCGAAGGCCACGCTAGCCCCGAACCCGATGGCCACGCAAGCGAATTACACCGACGGGCCCTTCTTACGTAGTTCGTCGACCGTCGTCATGGCGCCACGCAATTCGTCGAGCCACTCCTGGGTGTGCTCGCCGACGAGCTTCACGGCCCAGGCCAGAGCGTCGGCCCGGGAGCGGGCGACGCCGGCGTCGACGAGAGTGTCCAGCACGCGACGCTCGGGCTGACGCAGGCGTGTCATGACCGGGACGGCGAGGTGGGTGAACAGGACCACCTCGGACCCGGTCCGAACTCCCCACGCGACCTTGCGGCCGTAGCGCTTCTCTGCCTCGTCGGCGATCTGCATGCGGTCGCCCCGGGTGGTTTCGCGGAATCGCGCGATGCGGCCCTCGGTGGCTGCGGATGAACTGTCCTGCTCCACGGGCAGTGTTCCGACGACGACGATTTCCTCTCGGTCGACCTCGACCGAGGCGGCACCGTCGAACCAGGTGTCCGGGAGGCGGCCACCGAACCAATCGGCTGCATCGGTGGCATCCGGAATGTCTGCGTGCTGCCAGCCGCCGGGGCGACCGAACGAGCGTCCGTTGGGTTTCATGGGGACTCCTCGATGGATGTTGTAAGACTGATTACATAATTACACCTCATTTCGAGATCGTGCCACCGGTGTTTCGCGGATGCACTGGGGCATGATCGACCCCGTGCGCACTTCGAGAAGACCGACGACTCTGGCCGCGATCGTGTCCGTACTGGCATTGGTGCTCGCCGCTTGCGGGCAGAGTGGGCCGGATCAGCCGCAGACTGTCGCCGAGCAGTTCGCGGAGGCGGTGAACAGCTCGAACATCGATCAGGCGGCCGCGTTGACCACCGACCCGGCCGGCGCGACGGCGGCGCTCACCGGGCTGTACGACGGGCTTTCGGCCGGCGGTACGGTGACGGCCACTCCCGATTTCGAGGCAGTCGACGCCAACGAGGATGCGGGCACGTTCACGTTGAATGCCGGCTGGCGCTTCTCGACGACCACCGACGGCACCGCCGAACCCGACGGCGAACCGAAGGAGTGGAGCTACACCACCTCTGCGACAGCGGCCGAGACCGAGCAGGGCTGGAAGATCACCTGGGATCCGGCGATGTTGGTTCCGGGCCTGACCGCCGACTCGTCGGTGCGTTTCACTCCCACCGATGCGCTCGTCGCACCGCGCATCTTCGACGGTAACGGCGTCGAGCTGATGTCGCAGCAGGTGGTGACCCTAGTCAACGCCGATGCGACGGCCGATCCGGCAGCGGTCGCGAATCTCGTCGGCTCCGTCGTTCCGGGTGTCACGGCCGAATCGGTGGCAGCGACTGTTGCCGGCGCGCAAGGTGACTCAGCGACGATCGTCACCCTTCGTCAGTCCGATATCGACCCCATCGGTGCTCAGCTCGCGACCGTCCCCGGAGTCACGCTGGCTCCGCAGACGCGGCTGCTCGCCACCGACCGGAACCTCGTTTCGCCGGTCCTCAACGACCTGACGACGCTGTGGGAGCAGGAGCAGGCCGCCAATCGTGGATGGGCTGTGCAGGCCGTTGCCGCGGACGGCTCCATCACCCCGCTTGCCGGCCGCGACGCCGCAACGGGAGACGACATCGCGACCACCCTGGATTCGGCACTGCAGCTCAAAGCCG
The DNA here is from genome assembly GCF_002259485.1 of Rhodococcus sp. 14-1411-2a. Taxonomy (GTDB): domain Bacteria; phylum Actinomycetota; class Actinomycetes; order Mycobacteriales; family Mycobacteriaceae; genus Rhodococcoides. The sequence continues at coordinate 479,318 of NZ_NPGA01000009.1, read as the reverse complement.
AGAATGCCCTCGCGTCGCTGCCGCAGCAGGCGGCCATCGTTGCACTTCGGCCGTCGACGGGTGCGGTTCTCGCCGTGGCGCAGAACGCCGCCGCGGACGCCGAGGGTCCGATCGCCCTCACCGGTCTGTACCCGCCGGGGTCGACGTTCAAGACGGTGACCACCTCGGCTGCACTGCAGTCCGGTGCAGTCACCCCCGATACCGTGCTGCCGTGCCCGGCGACCGAGAACATCGAGGGTCGGCAGATCCCGAACGACGACAACTTCGATCTCGGCAACGTGCCGCTGCACACCGCTTTCGCCAGGTCCTGCAACACGACGATGGGCCGCCTGGGCGTGGCACTCCCACCGAACGGACTGACCGACGCGGCCGCGCAGTACGGCCTCGGCGTCGACTACGTAACCCCCGGTCTGACGACCGTCACCGGGTCGGTGCCGTCCGCCGACACCCCGGCGCAGCGGGTCGAATCCGCCATCGGTCAGGGGCAGGTGACCGCGTCGCCGTTCGGAATGGCGCTGGTCGCGTCGTCGATCGCGAACAACGGATTGCTCCCACCGACGGTGGTCCCCAGTGAGCCGGGAGTGGGAAACATGCAGCCGGCAGCGGTGAACCCCCAGGTCACCGAGCAGATCAAAGCCATGATGCGCGAGACGATCACCGGCGGAACGGCCACAGCGCTGAACGACATCCCAGGGTTGCTCGGCAAGACCGGCACCGCCGAATTCGGTGCGAACAACGAAGGAGCGCACGGCTGGTTCGTCGGTATCTCCGGCGATCTCGCGTTCGCGGTGTTCGTCAACGACGCAGGCAGTTCGACGCCTGCCGTCGAGGCTGCGGGTCGTTTTCTGCGCTAGTAGAGGCCGAAACCGACCGGGGCGTATCCCAATCGTGACCGGCTCGTATGAATCCCGTGCTTGTTACTCGTGTGACTACAGTGAATATTGTGACTCATGAGTTCTATGAGTCGTGCCCGTCGTGGCCCGCGCAAGGTCCGCGGTCGCTACCTCGTCGCCGTTGCAGCATCGGCGACGTTGACGGTCTCGGCAGCGTTCTGGATGGTCGATCGCCCACCGAGCGAGGCAGAGGTGCTGGTCTCGAAATTCGTCGATGCCCTGGACAACCGAGACGTCGCTGCTGCTGCCGCGATGACGACCTACCCCAACGCCGCGACGGCCGCGCTGAACCAGATGTTCGACGGCTTGTCGGCCGACGGCATGTCCACCGGGGATTTCGACCTCACCCAGTACATGGACCTCTCCGACGAAAGTGGCTACTTCACTCTCGCGTCGGCGTGGAACTTCGGTGAGGGCAAGGACTGGAAGTACAGCGCTCAGGGCTCGACCAAGAAGCTCAGCGTCGGTTGGCGCATAGCGTGGGATCCGGCCACTCTCGTCCCGGACCTCACCTCGGGCGGATCGGTTCGATACACCCGGACCGACGCTGCCCCGCCGCTGATCTTCGACGCCGCGAACAACGTGCTGATGAGCGAGCGAACCATCAACGCCATCTCCCTCGACCCGGCGCAGACGAGCGATCCGGCGGCGTCCACCGCGCAACTCGCAGACGTCATCGATGTCGTCGCACCGCTCATCACCTCCGAATCGATGCTGGCCGAGCTGAACTCGTCCGGCGGTGCACCGATCACCGCAGTGACCCTGCGTGACGACGATTTCGCCGTCCTCGAAGACGACCTGCGCGCCGTGCCGGGAGTGGTGGTTTCTCCGCAACCCAAGCTCATCGTCGACGACCGTCGGATCACCTCACCCGTGCTCGACTCGTTGCGAAGTGCATGGCAGGAAGGGCGCGACGCCACCGCAGGCTGGGCCGTCGACACCTACACCGTCGACGGAATCGGTGAGCGCCGTGTCGGTTTCCAGGGCCCTGGTGGTCCTGACCTGCACGCAACGCTCGATCCGCGCGTTCAACTCGCCGCCGAGAATGCGGTGGTCATGGCGGGGTCGTCGGCGTCGATCGTCGCCCTGTCCACCTCGACCGGTGCGATTCTCGCTGCGGCACAGAACAGTTACGCGAACGAGCAGGGCGACGTGGTGTTCGGGGGCTCCTACCCGGCCGGCACCGCGTCGGAGTTGGTCAAGGCGGCACAGTCCGATCGCGGCGACGACAGCGCCGAGGATGCAGCTGCGGCACTGGGTCTCGGTGTCAGCTACTCGATGCCCGGACTCGACGCCTACACCGGAACTCCCGCCGACAGTCGCAGCGCGATCGACGGCATCAGGGCCGTGTCGACCGCCTCCGGTGACGAGGCGACCGTGACTCCGTTCGGTCTCGCACAGATGGCGGCCGCGATCTCACGGGGCAGCGCTCCGACTCCGACGATCGTCGCCGGTCAGACCGCGGTCGCCAATCGTGAGTCCCGGGCACTCGGGTCGGATGCAGCAAATCGGTTGCGCGGCATACTTGCCGACTCGTCCCGCACCAGCGGTCTCGACACGTTCGACGGGGTGCAGGGATTCGCCGGGGAAAGTGGCGACGATCGCTTCGTGCTCGCCACCAGCGGTGATGTCGCGTTCGCGGTCTACATCGAGGATGCGGACGGCGGGGATCAGGCAGTGCGCATGACGAGCCGGTTGCTGCAGGAGATGGCGAACCCCGTCGAGTAGGGCAGGAATGGAGCCTGCGAAATGACCAGGGATTCGGGTCGATCGTTAGGCACGGTAGTTTTATTCGGTGACTGTGCTCGATTTCGGACTCCTGGTGGTGGCCGGGTTCTTCGCCGGGCTCATCGGGTTCGTCACCGGGCTCGCATCGCTGGTCTCCTACCCTGCGCTGCTTGCGGTGGGTCTGCCAGCGGTGTCTGCGAACGTGACGAACACGGTCGCCTTGGTCGCGGCCGGTGTCGGGGCGACGGCGAGTTCCTCGGCCGAGCTCGCCAAGGACGGCAAGCAGCTGGTTCGGTACGCGATCTACTCGGCTCTCGGCGGTACCACCGGTGCGGTTCTGTTGCTCAATACGCCGGACGGTTCGTTCGAGGTGGTCGTACCGTTCCTGGTGGCGATGGCAGCCATCGCGCTCCTGCTGCAGCCGAGTATTCGAAAGCTGTCCGGCGGCAGAGAGTTTCCGACGCTCTATCCGCTGGCCCTGTTCGCCGTGGCGATCTACGGCGGCTACTTCGGGGCCGGGGCAGGCGTCATCTTTCTGGCGTTGGCGTTGATCTGCACTTCGGATACCTTCTGGCGCGCAAGCGTTCTGAAGAGCTTCTTCCTCGGCATTGCCAATCTGATTGCGGCGATCATCTTTTCGTTCTTCGGTCAGGTGCACTGGTGGGCGGCACTTGCGCTGGCCATCGGATGTTTCGTCGGCGGTGCCTGCGGGCCACCGACGGTCAAGGTGATCTCGCCGATCATCCTGCGCGTCGGCGTCGGGATTCTGGGACTGGGTCTCGCCGGATGGCTGGGGTATCAGGCCTTCGGCTGACGGACGGTCAGATCACCTGTTCGCTACTTGCGCGACGGTGCGCCGAGAGTGATCAACTCCGGCGCAGCAGGGGCACCGCAGCAACCGCCGCTCGACGGGGCGTCGGGCTCGTCGAACAGGCCCGCGCCGCCGCAGACGCCGGTGTCGGGCAGTGTCAGCTCGACCTTTCGTGCGCCCTCGTGGTCTCCGGCGAGTTCGGCTGCGATGCTGCGAACCTGCTCGTATCCGGTCATTGCGAGGAACGTCGGCGCGCGGCCGTAGCTCTTCATACCCACCAGGTAGAAGCCGGGCTCGGGTTGGGTGAGTTCTTCGACTCCGTGCGGTGACACCGATCCGCACGAATGCATGTTGGGGTCCACCAATTCGGCGACGAACTTGGGTGCCTGCAGGGTGGGATCGAGATCGAGGCGAACCTCGGACAACCACGACAGATCCGGTCGGAAGCCGGTGAGTGCGACCACGCGATCGACATTTCCGATGCGAGCGCCGGTATCGCCGACGAGGGTCATCCGATCACCCTCGACCGCAACGGTTTCGGTGCGGAATCCGGATCGCACGGTGAGGAAGCCGTCGTCGACGGCTTTCTTGGCGCGTTGCCCCAGAGCGCCGCGGGCGGCGAGTTCGTCGGCTTCGCCGCCGCCGAACACGTCTGCGGTGACGCCTCGGCGCACGGCCCAGGTGAGCGTCGTTCCCGGTTCATCGGCCGCGAGTTCGGCGAAGGTGATGATGGCGGTCAGGGCGGAGTGGCCGCTGCCTGCGATGACCGTGTGCTTGCCCGCGAACTGGGCGCGAATCGCCGGATCGGTCAGGTCGGGGACCCGGTAGTCGATTCTGTCGGCGGAGAACTTCTCGCCGATGGCCGCAAGCCCTTCGCTACCCAGTGGATTCGGCGATCCCCAGGTGCCCGACGCGTCGACGACCGCGCGGGCGAGAACACGTTCCTCGCTGCCGTCGGAATGCCGGATGTGCACGGACAGCGGCTCGGTGTCGCGGCCGGCGTCGACGACGCGGTCGCGTCCACGGCGGGCTACACCGACCACTTCGGAATCGACTCGAACAGCGTCTCCGAGGACAGCGGCGAGGGGCGCGAGGTACCGCTCCACCCATTCGCGACCGGTGGCGTAGGTGTCGCCGTCCGGTGCGGTCCAGCCGGTCGGCTCGAGCAACCGTGCGGCAGCGGGGTCCACTACCTCGGACCACGGGGAGAACAATCGCACGTGGTTCCATTCGGACACTGCCGCGCCCGCGGACGGCCCGCGTTCGAGAACGACGACGGCAGAGCCGGTTTCGGTGAGATGTGCTGCGGCGGCGAGACCGATGGGTCCTGCGCCGATCACTACTACGGGGTATTCGTTCATGACTGATCTACCTTTCCTCGTCGAGCGAGAGTGTTCACTGCTGCGCGTGCGGTACGGCCGACGCCGATGAGCGTTGCCGATGCCGGTCCGGTCCAGTCGCCGTACCCCAGGAACATAAGGGTCGGCTCGTCGTGAATATGATTGTCTTCCAACGTGATCCGAGGTCCGTCGGTGTGCAGATGCAGCGGCTGCAGATGCCGCAGCGCGGGCCGAAAGCCGGTGCACCAGACGATCGCATCCAGTTTCTCCGTCGTGTGCCCGTCCGTCACGCCGTCGGTTGTGATCGCCGTGAACATCGGCCGGGCCTGCAGGACGCCGCGATCCCTGGCCTCCTTTACCGGCGGGACCATGACGATGTCACCCAAGCCTGCGACCCCGCCGGTATCGGAGTCACCCGCTGCCAGCGCTCGGGCGCGGTCGCTGGCGACATCGAACAGCACGCGCCCATCGACGTCGTCGGGCAGGAATTTCGGTTCGCGGGCGGTGAACCACGGGGTCTCGGCCACGGTGGAGATCTCGGCAAGTATCTGAGCAGCCGAGTTTCCGCCCCCGACGATTCCTACTCGCTTGCCCACGAATCGATCCGGTGTGCGGTAGTCGGCGGCATGCAGTTGGGTCCCATCGAATTCACGCATGCCCGGGTAGCTCGGCCAGAAGGGCCGAGACCATGTTCCCGTCGCGTTGACGACTGCTGTGGCGGTGTACGACTCACCATCTGTGTCGATTCCGTAGCCGCCCGGGACCCGATGCACGGCCGTCACCCGGACGGGCCGGTGCACCGGCAGTTCGTACTTCTTCTCGTACGCTCGCATGTAGTCGACCACATGAGACGCGGGTGGGAAACCGTTGTGCCACGGAGGCATCGGCCAGCCGGGGAGTCGCGAGTACTCCGCCGGTGAGAACAGGTGCAGCGACGGCCAGTAGTCCTGCCAGGACCCTCCGGCATGCGTCTGGTCGTCGAGAACGACGAAGTCGAGCCCGGCTCGTCGCAGGTAGTAGCCGGCGGCCAGTCCTGCCTGACCGCCGCCGATCACCACCACGTCGTACTTCATTCGAGTCAAGCGTCGGTGCCGCGCATGCGAGATGCGAGTTCCTCGACGCGAGCGGCAATATCGTCGCGGACCAGACGCATGCGTTCGATGCCGTCGATACCGCGCTCGGACGGCTCGTCGGTGTTCCAGTTCTCGAACGTCGGACCGTCCACTGGTTCCACATGTGCCTCGCTGCCGAGGGTGACGACGTAGTCCATGCGGGCGAGCAGATCGGGATCGATCGGCTTGGGTGCTTCGCCCGACAGGTCGACGCCGACTTCGAGAAGAGACTCGGCCGACAGTGCGTTGACGGCACCTCCCGGTTTCGTTCCGGCCGAGTGCACCTCCACCGAACCGCCCGCCGCCTTACGCATCAGACCGGCGGCCATCTGAGACTTGCCGCCGTTCTTGACGCAGACGAACAGCACGCTGGGTGTCGTCATGACGCGGAACTCTGCTTTGCCGGAACCAGTTCGGCGATCAGGTCCTCGATTCGGCCTCTGATCTCGTCGCGAATCGGCCGCACCGCCTCGACGCCTTTGCCCGCCGGATCGGCCAGTGCCCAATCGCGGTAACTCACTCCGGGGAACACCGGGCAGGCGTCGCCGCAGCCCATGGTGATGACGACGTCGGATGTCTCGACGGCCTCGGGTGTGAGGATCTTCGGAGACTGCGACGAGATGTCGATGCCGACCTCGGCCATGGCCTCGACCGCCGCGGAATTGATGGTCTCTGCGGGTGCGCTACCGGCAGAACGCACTTCGACGGTATCGCCGGCGAGGTGGGACAGAAAACCGGCGGCCATCTGAGATCGACCGGCGTTGTGGACGCAGACGAAGAGAACACTGGGTGTGTCGGACATGGAGTCGTATGCCTTTCGAGCGCGGAGGCCGATGCCTCAGGCCGGTACGGTGGTGGTGGTCAGCTCGGTGAGCAGTTGGCGGACACGCGCGTCGAGATCATCGCGGATGCGACGCACTTCGTCGATGGATTTGCCGTCGGGGTCGGTCAGTTGCCAGTCCAAGTAACGCTTGCCGGGGTAGACCGCGCACGCATCGCCGCATCCCATGGACACCACGACATCTGCGGCGGCGACGACGTCGTCGGTCAACGGCTTGGGGAATTCGCTGCCCAGGTCGATGTCGAGTTCTTCCATCGCCTGCACGACGATCGGGTTGATTTCGTAGGTCGGGGCCGAGCCCGCGGATCGGACGTGGACCAGTCTCCGTGCGTGGTGTTCGAGCAAGGCCGCGGCCATCTGGGAGCGTCCGGCATTGTGGACGCAGATGAACAGCACCTCGGGCACGAGTTTCGGTGCGTCACCCTGTGATTGGGCGAGTGCAGTGAGACGGTCCGCGGCGAACTTGCCGGCCAGAGTGGTCAGGTGCGTGTGAATCTTCGAGGTTCGACGCAGTGCGGTGTAGGACTCGAAGACGTAACGCTCGACGGTTTGGGTGGAGAAGATGCCCTCGTATTCCGCAGCGAGTCTCTCTGCGGTGCGCGAGAGAATTGCTTGGGGCATCAACAGTTCGGGCTGGGCGCGGTGGCTGCTGGGAGAAAGGTTGTCGGACATCAGGACTCCTTTGTCGCTGTGGTCGCGGACGAACTCGGGGCGAAGCGTTTACGCAGTGCGAGCGAGACGTAGACGAGGCCGACCAGTACCGGCACCTCGATGAGTGGTCCGACGACTCCGGCGAGTGCCTGCCCGGATGTCGCGCCGTAGGTCGCGATCGCGACGGCGATGGCGAGCTCGAAATTGTTGCCTGCAGCGGTGAACGCGAGGGTGGTGGTGCGCTCGTAGCCCAGACCCATCGCGGCACCGAGGGCGTAGCCGCCGCCCCACATCACCGCGAAGTACACCAGTAGAGGCAGCGCGATACGCACCACGTCGAAGGGCTGTGACGTGATCTGATCACCCTGCAGCGCAAAGAGAATGACGATGGTGAACAGCAGGCCGTAGAGCGCCCACGGGGCGATCCTGGGGATGAACTTCTCCTCGTACCACTCGCGGCCCTTGGCGCGTTCACCGAAGAAGCGCGAGGCGAATCCCGCAATCAGCGGGATTCCGAGGAAGATCAGCACCGATTTCGCGATCTGCCAGGGCGAGGCTTCGATGGTCGTCTGTTCCAACCCGAGCCAGCCGGGCAGGACCGACAGGTAGAACCATCCGAGGATGGCGAACATGAAGACCTGGAACACCGAGTTGATCGCCACCAGAACCGCGGCGGCTTCTCGGTCGCCGCAGGCGAGGTCGTTCCAGATGATGACCATCGCGATGCATCGGGCCAGACCGACGATGATGAGCCCGGTGCGGTATTCGGGTAGATCCGGCAGGAAAAGCCATGCGAGAGCGAACATCAGGGCCGGACCGAGGATCCAGTTGAGGACCAGCGACCCGATCAGTAGTCGCTTGTCGCCGGTGACGGTGTCGAGGCGGTCGTAGCGCACCTTGGCCAGCACCGGGTACATCATGATCAGCAGGCCGATGGCGATCGGGAGCGACACGCCGTCGATGGAGATGGACGACAGTGCGTCGTTCAGACCGGGGATCATGCGTCCGAGAATCAGGCCGACGACCATGGCCACGCCGATCCATACGGGCAGGAACCGGTCGAGGGTGGAGAGCTTGCCGACTACGGCGGTATCGGTCGTCGTACTCATACCATGACCTCCGTTGACTCCGCAGCGTTCAGCACTGCCGACAGTTGCTGCAGCGCAGCGGGAACGACCGAGTAGTAGACCCAGGTGCCGCGTCGTTCGCAATCGAGCAGCCCCGCCTCGCGCAACACCTTGAGGTGATGGGAGATGGTGGGCTGCGACAAGTCGAATGCGGGGGAGATATCGCAGACACACGCTTCGCCGCCTGCATGGCTGGCAACGAGGCTGAGCAGACGCAGGCGGACTGGATCTCCCAGTGCCTTGAACATCCGGGCCAGATCTCCGGCCCAATCCTCGGTCAGGGGTTCGTGGATCAGCGGCGAGCAGCACTCGCCGTCGACGGACGACCGGTCTTGGTTCGACATGCGTCTATATTGACGTTCATCGAACCAGCCGTCAAGTGAACAGTTGCCGAACGCGGATCAGTCGGTAGGCGACACCGAGCACGACCACGACGGTTCCGACGGCAATGGAGGTGGCGGGCAGCGTCGCAATCAAGACGACGCAGCCGATACTGCCGACGATCTGCAGAACCTTGGGGTACCGCCGGTTCTCGGTGTCCTGGGTATGGGCGCTCAGGTTCGCAACCAGGTAGTACAGCAACACCCCGAACGACGAGAAGCCGATGGCATTGCGCAGATCGATGACGAGAACGAGGACGCAGACGATCACTGCCAGAGTGATCTCGGCGCGATGCGGAACCGAGTAGCGGGGATGGACCGCGGTCAGATACGACGGCAGGTCGTCGTGGCGGGCCATTGCCAGCGACGTGCGGCCGATACCTGCGATCAGCGCGAGGAGGGCTCCCAGCGCGGCCAACGCCGCGCCGATGCGCATCAGCGGTGACGCCCACGAATGTCCGGATGCCACAACCAGATCGACCAGAGGAGCCGACGACGACGCCAGTGAGTCGGAGCCCAGTACCGACAACAGGATCAGTGCAATCACCGCATAGACCAGTAGTGCGATACCCAGGGCGGAGACGATGGCGCGCGGAATGGTGCGCTCGGGCCGGACGACCTCCTCGCCCAGGGTGGCAATGCGCGCGTAGCCGGCGAAGGCGAAGAACAACAGGCCGGCCGACTGCAGAATTCCGTACCACCCACTGTCGGCGAACGAGCCGAGCCCGGCGACGTTCGGCTCGATCGAGCCCGTGAGTCCCAGGACGACACCCACGACGAGCACGGTGAGCACGGCGGCGACCAGAATCTTCGTCAGCACGGCCGTGCGGGTGATGCCGAAGTAGTTCACTGCCGTCAACGCAACGATGGCAAGCACAGCAACGACTTTCGTGTACCCGACAGGTGCGACGTAGGCCGCGAACACCAGCGCCATGGCTGCGGAGCTGGCGGTTTTGCCGATTACGAAGCTCCACCCGGCCAGAAAGCCGGGCCACTCGCCGAGCCGCTCTCGGCCGTAGATGTACGTTCCGCCCGACGTCGGATACTGCGCGGCGAGTTGAGCCGACGAGGTGGCGTTGCAGAACGCGACGACCGCGGCGATGGCGAGACCGATCAGCAGACCCGCGCCCGCGACGGCCGATGCGGGAGCGAACGCCGCGAACACCCCGGCTCCGACCATCGAACCGACACCGATGGCGATGGCGTCGAACAGCCCGAGTCGACGGCTGAGCGATGGCGGATTCGTCATGCCGGGAACCGATCGTCGATCACGGCGACAACTGTAGGTGCTGCACTCGACTCGGCGTCGATCCTGTCAGCGCAGTTCCTGGAACTCCGACAGCAGCGCGAAGGTGGCCTCGCACAATTCGGTCTGCGTCAGCAGGATGCCGACCGTCCCGTCCGGGTCGACGAAGAAGTCGGTGCCCTGCCCGCCGGACCATCCGTAACGGCCGAGGTGCTCTCCTTCGGTGACGACCGAGACGCCGAATCCCCACCCCGTACCCGGCCAGAAGCCCGGGTAGAAACTCTCGTCGGTCTTGATCGACGCGGGCACCTGGTCGTGTGTCATCAGCTTCAGGTGCTCGGTCGACACGGACGTCGGGATCGCACGGAGAAAGCGGTGAAAATCGGTCGCGGTCGACACCAGCTCGCCGTGACTCACGTCGACTGGGGGCGGTCCCGCATAGGGTCCGCCCGCGGCGGGTTCGGTTTCGATCAACGACCCGTCCTCGTACCGGTAGGCCGCCGTCAGGCGATGGCATCGGTCGGTGGGTACCCACAGTCCGGTGTCGGGCATGTCGAGCGGCCCGAACAGGTCGTCGCGGAGATGATCCTGCAGAGACCGGCCGACGATACGAGAGACGAGGATGCCGAGGATCGCGAAGCCGTGGTGGTAGCGCCACCCGGTACCGGGCTGAAAAGTCAGCGGAAGATCCGCCATGCGTGCCAACCACTCGTTTGCGCCGAGCGGAGACGGCGCGGGGCCGGCCTCCGTGTCGTTGGCCCGCATCGCCCGAGCAAGCGGGGTGTCTCCCATCTGAATTCCGTACCCACTGGTGTTGGTGAGCAAGTGCCGCAACGTGATCGGCCGGTCCTGCGGAACGGTGTCGTCGAGTGCAGCGTCGGGACGGGTGAGCACAGGGCGGTCGGCGAGTTCGGGAAGCCAGGGTACGACGTCGTCGTCGAGCGTCAGCCGGCCCGCCTCCACGAGCCGCAGGGCGGCCACGCCGGTGACGATCTTGGTCATCGACTGAATCCGGACCAGTGCGTCGACCGCCATCGGTGGACCGCCGACCGCCGATGACCCGACCGCGACGGGTTCCGCATCGGGGTCACCCAGGAGCGCCGTTGCCCCCGGCATCAGTCCAGCGTCGATGTGCCGGGTCAACAGTTCGCGCACGGTCTCGCTCACGGACTCATCGTGTCACCGCAGCGGTCCGGATTCCAGCGCTGGCTACTTTTGATACACGTCCGGGATGCCGTCGTGGTCGTCGTCGCGGGTCTCTTCGGTGTGGATGTCGCGGTAGGCCTTGTTGCGGCTGCGCAGGATGATGGCGGCCAACGATGCCGCGATGATGGAACCGGTGAGGACGCCGACCTTGACGTGGTCGTCGCGCTGAGTTCCCTCGCCGAAGGCAAGGTCGCCGATCAGCAGCGAGACGGTGAATCCGATACCCGCGAGCATCGAGACGCCCAGGACGTCGAGCCATTTCAGTCCGGCGTCCAACGTCGCCCGGGTGAAACGGGATACGAGGTAGGTGGTGCCGAAGATGCCGATGGCCTTACCGATGACGAGGCCGGCGATGATGCCGATGGCGATCGGATCGGTCAGTGCGCTGGCCAGGCCGGAGAATCCGCCGACGGTCACACCGGCCGCGCAGAATGCGAACAGGGGGACCGCGATGCCCGCCGAGATCGGCCGAATCTTGTGCTCGAAGTGCTCGGCGAGGCCGGGGCCCGCTTCGGGACCACCGTTGGCCTTGCTGCGCATCACGGGAACAGCGAAGCCGAGCAGCACGCCCGCGACGGTGGCGTGAACGCCGGACTCGTGCATGAGTACCCAGGTCACGACCGCCAGCGGGATGAGAATCCACCACGAGCGGACGCGCATCTGTACGGCCACCGCGAACAGGGCGAGCGGAATCAGTGTCAGGCCGAGCGCGATGAAGTTGATGTCGTCGGTGTAGAAGATGGCGATGACACTGACGGCCAGGAGGTCGTCGACCACAGCCAACGTCAGTAGGAAGGTACGCAGCGCGGTCGGCAGGTGGGTGCTGATCACGGCGAGCACGGCAACGGCGAACGCGATGTCGGTCGCGGTGGGGATTGCCCAACCGAGCAGTGCGCCGTCTCCGGTGCCGAGGTTGATCAGCACGAAAATGACTGCCGGAACTGCCATTCCGCCGATCGCCGCGGCGACAGGAAGGGCCGCACGTGCGGGATCGCGGAGATCGCCTGCGACGAATTCTCGCTTCAGTTCGAGTCCGACGACGAAGAAGAAGATGGCCAACAGTCCGTCGGCGGCCCATGTCGAGAGCGTCAGATCGAGATGCAGCGCCGACGGTCCGACGCGGGTGCTCATCAGCGAGTCGTAGGCAGCGGACCACGGTGAGTTGGCCCAGACCAAGGCGATGAGGGTGGCGACGAGGAGCAGTGCGCCACCGACGGTCTCCTTGCGGAGGATCTGTGCGACGCGATCTGCCTCGGACCAGGAGCCCCGGGAGAACAGCGGCAATCGCGTTTTCGGGGTTGATGAATCTGTCACGGAGAGAACGCCTTTCGGTAGCTTCGTCGAGCTGCGAACCGACCGAATATCAGACAGTGGGTACGCAGCACAGAGTTGTTGCCGACCAGACTTCCCGGCGCACCGTGGATCATCCTATCGCGTCGAGGCCGTTCCCGACGAACTCGGCGTCAACGAACGCTCGGCACGAATTTCGCCAGTGCACGCCAACCCAGTAGCAGAACTGCCGTGGCCAGCGTTGCCACGACGATGAACGACCCGGCTGTTCCCTGCCCGGTCAGTGCACGCAGCACCATGCCCACGACAACCGTCATCACCCACACGACGATGCCCGTCGGGACGATGAGAAAAGCGTCGAACTTGTTGCGGTACAGAGCAAACGCGACGACCCAGCCGATGGCGGCACCGACGACGAACGGCCAGGCGGTGTGGAACAGGCCGGACAGTGCGGTGGCCTCGGCGTGACTGCGCCGACCGATCGCGGCGAACAGCAGAACCATGGCCAGATCGAGGACGCCGGCAACTACGGGAGAACGAAACTTCACGCGCACCACTGTAGACACCGACGGCGAAAGGCCCGCACCGACGATTGCGATGCGGGCCTTTCGCGGGTCCACCCAGGGCGGATCAATGTGGGTTTCAGTCAGTTGGACTGCAACAAAGCCGCATTGATCCGGCGGGGGTGAAGCGGGGGAGGGGTGATGCGGGGCGGGATTACGCCTGCAGGCCCGCTTCGATTTCGAGGTTCAGCGTGATCTTGTCGCCGACGACAGCGCCGCCACCCTCGAGGGGCATGTCGATGCTGATGCCGAAGTCCTTGCGGTTGATGACGGTGCTGGCCTCGAAGCCGGCGACCGGTCCGTTGCCCATGCCGGCGTTGACGCCGTTGAACTCGAGCTTCAGGTCGATGGAGTTGGTGACGCCGTGGAGGGTGAAGTCGCCGGTGACGACGAAGTCTCCGCCGTCGGCCTTGACCGAGGTGGACTTGAACGTCGCGGTGGGGAACTTCTCGACCTCGAAGAAGTCGGCGGTCTTGAGGTGGCCGTCGCGCTGCGCGTTGTCGGTGGTGATGGACGCGACGTCGATCTCGGCGTCGACGGACGGGGTGCCGTCGGCGTCGACGGTGATGGTGCCGCTGAAGTTCTGGAAGCGGCCACGGACCTTGCTGACGACAAGGTGGCGGACGGTGAATCCGACGGTGGAGTGGGTTGCGTCGATGGCCCAGGTGCCTGCGGTGAGCTCGGGCAGTGCGATGGCGGTGGTCATGAGGACTCCTAGATGGGTTGAAGGTTCAAACTCATAGTACACAAGCGGACCGGGGTCCGTATATATTCCGGATGAACAGGAAGTGACGGACGCCATACCGCGCGGGGTAGCTACGCGGGTTCCGGATCGCCCTTGGTGTCGCGGATGCCCTCGGTGCGCCGCAGCTCGGCGGTCTCCTGCTGCTCGAGCGCTGCGGTCTCCTGCTGTTCCAGCGCGATGTCGAATTCCAGATCGGCGTGCTGATGCCCCCGGAACAGCACGAGGAACACGATCCATCCGACGATGGCGACGAGAATGAAGCTCACGCCGCGATACACCAACGCCGAGGCCACGGCCTGCGATGCGCTGATCGAGGCAGCACTGGTGAGGAACGCGATGAGGGTCGCGTCGACCACCACCAGGCCGCCGGGTGCGAGAGGAACCGATCCCACGGCCTTGCCCGCAGCGAACGCGATCAGCAATCCCGACAACCGGGGATCCGCGCCGACGGCGAAGCATGCGAACGCCAGGCAGGCGACGTCGGCGAGTCGATGCACGGCGGACCACGACAGAGTGAGCGCGCCGTCGCGCTTGCCGAGTTGGACGGACTGGATCTGACCGATGATCTTGTCGATGCCCTCGGCACCGGCGTCGAGCTCGTGGTTGCGGAACGCGTTGTATCGACGCAGTCCCCAGCGCGCGATGTTCTTGATCGACTGCGGATGGTTCGAGATGTAGCGAACGGCGACGACGATCGCGATGACACCGGCGATCGGCAGAACCAGCGTGAAGGTGTTGAACGAACTTCCGACCACCAGTCCGCCTGCCACGCCGAGGACGGCAAGACCGGCAGCGGCGATCACGCCCGAGATGGCCAGTTGCCACGACGCGACGACCGGGCTCGCACCCCAGCGGCGGGTCTCGCGGTAGGTGAACGCGGTGGAGAACACCTGGCCTGCGGGGAGGGTGAGCGCCATTGCGGTGCTGCCGTAGATGACGGACACGGACTTGCGTTGGCGTACCTTCACACCGCCTGCGTCGAGCAGTTGCTTCTGCACTCGGCCGAATGCACTCAGCGACACGGCCTGGGCGAAGACGCAGGCCGCCAGCCAACCCCAGTGGATTTCGCGGACGGCGGTCCAGGATTCGTGCAGCCGCGGCCAGAGATAGATCGCCTCGCCCACCAGCAGGGCCACCAGGGCGATTCCGGCGATCCACTTGACCCACCGGAGTCGGTTGCGCGGACGCCGTACTGCGGGTCCGCTGGTGGAGCTGGGGTCGGGCACCCTGTCAGACTAACCGTCGCTGGAAGAGGAGTCGGGATACTCCACCGGCCAGGCCAGATGGGTGGCACGTCGTCGACCACGTAGTTGTACCTGGTCTCCCAGCTCCCACTGTTCCTGTTCCTCGTCGTCGGCGAAGTACAGGGCCGAGGTCGACGCCAGGACGCGTCCGGGACGCAGTTTTGCCAGCTCGGTCAGTCGCGACGCCTCGTTGACCGGGTCTCCGATGACCGTGTACTCGAAGCGCTCCGACGCACCGATGTTGCCTGCGACGGCCAGTCCTGCCGATACGCCGATGCCGATGTCGAGGCCGGTGATCTCGTCCAACGCGAATCGCAGTTCACGCGCGGCGGCGAGCGCGGCGGTCGGCGCGTCGGGACGATCCAGTGGGGCACCGAAGATCGCGAGGGCCGCGTCGCCCATGAATTTGTTGACGAACCCGTGATGGCGTCCGACGACGTCGACGACCACCCGGAAGAACTCGTTGAGCAACACCACGACCTCGCTCGGTGGGCGCTCGGAGGCGGTGGCGGTGGAGCCGACCATGTCGACGAACAGCACTGCGACGAATCGTGTCTCGCCGCCGAGCTCGGTTCCGAACTGCAATGCCCGACGCGCCACGTCCTCACCGACGTGCTGGCCGAACAACTCTCGCAGGACGCGTCGTTCGGCCGATTCCTCCATCATGCGGTTGAAGCCCACCTGTAGGCGTCCGATCTCGGAACCGTCGAACACGTCGACCTCGACATCGGTCTCGCCGCGCTGAACTCGCTCGATGGCACTGTGCAGCTGACTGATCGGGTCGGAGATCTGGCTCGCGGTCAGCATCGAGAGTACGAATGCCTGCACGATGGCCAGCACGCTGAGCAGGATGATGGCCACGGCGAGCGCGTTGGGGGAGAACACCAGATCGGTGGTCAGCTGCGTGGCGCACAGCAGAATGATGCCGATGACGGGCATCAAGGTGCCCAGGCCCCAGGTCATCGCCATGCGGGTACCGACGCCGGGGGTCATCGTGCGGTCGAATCTGCCCTCGCTCAACGCCAGGGCCGCGACCGGTCGCAGGATGCGCTCGCCGAGCATATAGGTGAATCCGAACGTCACGGTGGCCGCCATACCGACGGTGACGATGACGGCGATGGACAACGACGGCATCTCCGCGATGGTCAACAGCACGAAGATGATGCCGCCGATGATCCACAGAATGAGGTGAACGATCGCCTGACGCAGCGGCGCGTGCAGCGTCGTCATCTGCTCCTTGCGGGTGGGTGGGCCACCGCGGAGCTGCCACCGGATCACCGAGCGCAGGAGGAAGTACGCGTAGATCAGGCTGACGACCAAGGCCACCAGGAGGTACGCCCCGAAGATGTACACGTTGCGGACGCGGTCGGCGACGATCGATTGCGATTCGGGGATGGGCAGGCCGTATCGCACGAAGGCGAACACGAGCACCGCACCGAAGACGTTGGCGATGAGCATCGAGAGCATATAGAGCGGCCAGCGACTCTTCAGGGTGAGCGAGACCGCTCGGAAAGATGCCAGCACGGGTTAAATTTAGCGGGTGAGCACCGACGAGTTGCGGGCGCAAGGTACGGGGGCGTCCCCGGGCCCCGGTTCGGCTGCGGATTCGGTGCATCCGCTGGTGCGGGTCGGCGCGGAATGGACATGGCGACTGCTTGTCCTGTTTGCCGGATTCATCACGTTCTGCCTGGTGGTGGCCAAACTCAGCACCGTCGTCATTCCGCTCGGTCTTGCGCTCCTGGCGTCGGCGATGCTCGTTCCCGTCGTCGATTGGATGCACCGACGCGGAGTGCCACGCGCCGTCGCGGTGATCGTCGTGATCATCGCCAGCATCGGTGTCGTCGCCGGCATCATGACCTTCATCGTCGAGCAGTTCATCGAGGGCCTACCGCAGGTGGGTGATCAGTTCACCCAGTCCATCAACGGCATCGAGGAATGGCTCAGCAACGGCCCGCTGCACATCAGCGAGGATCAGATCAGGCAGGCCACCGACAGCCTCGTGAAGGTCGTTCAGGACAATCAGGAGGCCGTCACCAGCGGAGCGCTGACAACTGCGGCGGTGATCGGCGAGATACTCACCGGCGCGTTGCTCACACTCTTCGTCCTCATCTTCTTCCTGTACGGCGGAGATCAGATCTGGCAGTTCGTCACCCGGCTGGCACCGACCGCGGCCCGCAGAAAAATCCGCACCGCGGGCATCCAGGGCTTCGGGTCGCTGGTGGGATACGTCCGGGCGACGGTTGCCGTCGCGGCCGCCGATGCCATCGGCATCGGAGCCGGGCTGGCCATTCTCGGTGTACCACTGGCACTTCCGTTGGCCTCGTTGGTGTTCATCGGCGCGTTCATACCGATCATCGGTGCGGTGCTGACCGGATTCGTCGCGGTGTTCATCGCACTCGTCACCAAGGGCCTGATCACCGCGGTCATCACCCTCGGCATCGTGGTGGCCGTCATGCAGCTCGAAGGCCATGTGCTGCAACCACTCCTGCTGGGCCGTGCCGTGCGGCTGCACCCGCTGGCGGTAGTCCTGTCCATCACCGTCGGCATTCTGCTCGCGGGCATCGTCGGAGGCCTGCTGGCCGTACCGATCGTCGCCGTCCTCAACACCGCTGTGCGGTCGCTGCTGGCCGCCGACCCGGACGAGGTCTACGAGGAACTCGAGGTGCCCGACCCGCTGTACTCCGCCGAGCCGAGCGACCCGCACACTCCTCCCGGAAGCGACGAGCCGGAGCGACTCCCCAAGCGAGAGTTGAAGACTCCGAACAAGAAGACCGATGCAGACGGCTGATCGGGTCGGGACCACGCTCACCTCGTCCGATCCCGACACCCCGCTGTGGCGTGCCTCCCAGGTCTTTCGGCTGGTCACCCTCGTCTACGCCGTCGGCTACCAGGTGGCCACCGTCGACAACTATACCAATCCGCGGTTGAGCTGGATGTTGGTGGCGTCGATGGCCGTGTGGTCGGGGGCGTCGGCTCTGATGCTCGCGCGCGCATCGCTTCCGCGCTGGCAGGTGGTACTCGCCGATCAGATCATCGTCGTCGCCCTGATGGCGTCGACACGGCTGGTGGCCGATTACGACTGGTACAGCACCCGGCAAACATTGCCGACCACACTGTGGGCCACCAACGCGGTCATCTCCGCCGCAATCCTGTTGGGCCCCAAGGGCGGGATCGCGTCGGGAGTGGCGATGTCGGTGGTCAGCGCACTCGTCCGCGACCGCTTCGACTCCGACCTCTGGTCCGACGCCACCGCCCCGGTGCTGCTCTCGGCCGGACTGGCGCTGGGGATGGCGTCGAACACCGCCCGGCGGGCCCACGAAGAACTGCGTCGGGCAGCACGGTCGGCGGCGATCACCGAAGAGCGGGAACGGCTGGCGCGGCAGGTGCACGACGGAGTGTTGCAGGTACTGGCTCTGGTGCGACGGCGCGGGCTCGAAATAGGCGGGCCGGCAGCCGAACTCGCCGAGCTGGCCGGCGAGCAGGAGGTCGCTCTGCGGGTGCTGATCTCGGAACAGGCGGCTCCGCGTGGCGATCACGCCGATTCGATCGTCGACGTGCGGGCGCTGCTGCGAACTCAGGCGGGTTCCTCAGTGGCTGTCTCGACTCCGGCCGATCCGGTGCTCGTCGACTCCGACGTCGCCGAGGAGCTCGCCGCTGTCGTGGCGACCGCACTGTCCAACGTCGAGCTGCACGCCGGTGCCGATGCGAAGGCCTACGTGCTGCTCGAGGACGTCGACGGGGAATTGATCGTCAGCATTCGCGACGACGGCCGCGGAATCCCGGCCGGACGGCTCGCCGCCGCCGAAGCGGAAGGCCGGATGGGCGTCTCGAAATCGATACTCGGCCGCGTCGAATCTCTCGGTGGTACTGCGATACTCGACACCGAGGAGGGCGAGGGAACCGAATGGGAGATCCGCATTCCTCGAACGAAGGGACTTCGATGACCGAGGACACGAATGCCGACATCGCGGTGATGGTCGTCGACGATCACCCGATGTGGCGCGACGGCGTCGCCCGAGATCTCGACGCTGCCGGATTCAGGGTTGTCGCCACGGCAGACGGTGTCGCCGCTGCCGGCCGCCGCGCGCGAGCCACCACTCCCGACGTCGTGCTGATGGACATGCATCTGCCGGACGGCAACGGAGCCGACGCCACCGTCGCCGTCCTGGAGGCGTCGCCGCAGACGAGGATTCTGGTGCTCTCGGCGTCCGCGGAACGCAACGACGTGCTCGACGCCATCAAGGCGGGAGCGACGGGTTACCTGGTCAAGAGTGCATCGGCCGAGGAGCTGTTCGACGCGGTCCGCGCCACGTCGGCCGGGCAGGCGGTGTTCACTCCCGGCCTCGCGGGCCTGGTGCTCGGAGAGTTCCGGCGGATGTCGTCGTCGCCGCAACCGGAATCCGACACCCGTCCGACGCTGACCGACCGCGAAACCGAAGTGCTACGCCTGGTCGCAAAGGGTCTGAGCGCCAAGCAGATTGCGACCCGACTGACGCTGAGCCATCGCACCGTCGAAAATCACGTCCAGGCGACCCTGCGAAAATTGCAACTGGCCAACCGCGTCGAACTGACCCGATACGTCATCGAAAAAGGGCTGTGAGGGTTTGCGTCGGTAGCTCAGGGGCACTCTGCATCCCATGACCGACAACGAAAAATCAGTGGACACCACCGTCGACCCGGCGAAGCACTCGAAGGGTGTCGACGCCGATCTCGATCGGACCGGCGACGAGCGTGACGAGGCGATCGACGAATTCGACGGCCATCTGGACGGGTCGGGTGAGGATTCTTCGCTACCGACGCCCGAGCCGACCGACGTCGCCGACAAGTCGGACGAGAAGACCGTCACACGGTCCGAGTAGCTACTGGGCGCACAACCTGCCGAGCGCGAACTTGGCGACCGGCACGTACGGCAGAACCAGCGGCAGTGGGCCGTCGATCGTCAGCCACGCCCTGGTGCCGCTGGGGCGTGAGACCACGCCGTGCGTCAGGTCGACCCCGATGGCCTGGTTCTGGAACCACGCCGACCACGCCCACGTCCACGACTGCTCGTCGACCGAATGCACCCGGAAGTCGATCGGCACGCCCAACGGCCCCAGTACTCGGCCGGTGGTGTCGGCGTCCAGCCGCTCGCCGCGGTACTCGACGCCGATGATCTGCGGTGCCCAGGTTCTCCAGGCCGTCGGTTCCATGTAGCGCTCCCAGACCTCGGCGGCGGGGGCGTTACCGGTGGATTGCAGTGTCACTCGCATCTGTTCCACCTACCCGTTGGTAGCGATCCCCACACAGAAATTCCGCGAAGGTTCGGTCACCATCCATCGCCGCGCCGTCGGGCGGACTTGTCGCTGGGAAGACTGGTCGAGTGCGCATCGTCCAACTCGCCAACTTCTACGGACCGAGGTCCGGGGGATTGCGGACGGCCGTCGACCAGCTCGGATCGGGGTACGTCGCGAGCGGCCACGAGGTGATTCTGATCGTGCCGGGAGATCGACGGAGCGAGACGCTTCTGCCGTCGGGAGTGGTGCGCATCGAGGTGCCTGCACCGCAGATCCCGCTCACCGGTGGGTATCGAGTGGCCGACCCGCGCCGGGTGTCCTCGGTGGCAGCCGGACTGCGGCCCGACGTGATCGAGGTATCGGACCGTCTGACGCTGCGCGGCATGGGCGGCTGGGCAGCGCGTCGAGACGTACGGAGCGTGATGATCTCCCACGAACGCCTGGACCGACTGCTCGCCCAGACGATGCCGATGCGCTGCGCCCGTCCGTTGGCCGATCTGGCCAACCGGCGTACCGCCGAACAGTACGACGCCGTCGTGTGCACCACCGAGTTCGCGCAACAGGAGTTCGAGCGCATCGGCGTTCGGAACGTGCAACGGGTACCGCTCGGTGTGGATCTCGACCTCTTCCATCCGCGTCGCCGCATTGCCGGCGAACGGTCCGCATGGCTGGGCAGCGCCGACCGGCTGCTCGTGCACTGCGGCCGACTGTCGGTGGAGAAACACGTCGAGAGAAGCATCGATTCGGCTGCTGCACTCTGTGATTCGGGAATGCGGGCACGGCTCGTCATCGCCGGCGACGGCCCCCGCCGAGCCGGCCTCGAACGACGCGCCCGCGGTCTACCCGTCGAATTCCTCGGGTTCGTCGACGGCAGAGCGGCCGTCGCAGCCCTGCTGGCTTCCGCGGACATCGCTCTCGCGCCGGGACCGCACGAGACATTCGGGCTCGCCGCGTTGGAATCGCTCGCCGCAGGTACGCCCGTCGTCGTCTCCGAGACCTCGGCGCTGGCGCAGATCGTCACCCCGCACTGCGGTGGATCCTCCGAGAACACCGCAGACGGATTCGCCGCCGAGATGGAACGAGTACTCGAACTGCCGGTCGACGGCCGCCGCATCGCCGCCAGGTTGCGCGCCGAACAGTTCGGATGGCCCGCGTCGGTGTCCGGAATGCTCTCCGTCCTGGGCGGTCGCGCAGCGTGAGATCTTCGCTACCCTGATGACATGGAGGCAAGGGATCTACGAGTGTCCGATGCCGAACGCGAGCACGTCGGAGAGCTGCTGCAGCGCGCCGTGGGCCAGGGCATGCTCTCGCTCGGTGAGTTCACCGAGCGAATGGACACCGCATTGGCGTCGAAGACCCGCGGTGAACTGAACTCTGTTCTCGCCGATCTGCCCGGGATGCAGATCGCCGAGGAACATCGCCCGGCACCGAGATCCTTCGCCGCGCCCACCCCGCAACCGACCCCGCGCCGCGTCGTTCAGGAGCACTGGGGGCACGGCAGCGGCGCGTCGGACACACTGCGCGGCACCATGTCCACCATCACCCGCAAGGGCCCGTGGAACGTGCCGTCGAACCTGCGCCTCGCCACCCGCATGTCCACGGTGACACTCGACTTCACCCAGGCAGTCATGTCCACCCAGGTGGTCGAAATACACGTCGACGACTACTGCAGCACCGTGACCCTGATCGTGCCGACCGAGGCGACCGTCGATCTCAACGGTGTCGACACGGTGGCGGGCAGCGCCACCAACAAGGTCCGCACCGGCCCGCCGTACGGGCCACTGCACCTCGTGGTCTCGGGCAAGGTCCGCCTGGGCTCGGTGACCGCCAAGCATCCGTTCGGTAGCTCGTTCCGCCGCATGTTCGGCTAGAGACGCGCTTCTACTCGAGGAATCCGAGTAGCACTACTCACGCTTTTCGGCCGCGACGGTCGCAGGATCTAACCCATGACTTCTTCCCAGAACTCCGGGCTGGATCCGCAACTCGTCGCGCGACTGTCCAGCCGCTTCGATTCCCTGGGCGACCACATGCGCCAGGTGGCCGTCGATCTGCAGACACTGCAGTCGCAACTCGGTGCCGCGGGTGCCGCTCCTCGTCAGGCCCCTGCTCCAGCCCCTGCCGTTCCGCCGCCGGTGGCGCCACCGTCGTTGCCCCCGCAGCCCTACGGTCAGCCGTTCGGCCAAGCTGTCCGTCAGCCGATGGGACAGCAGATGGTTCGGCCCCAGCCTGCCCCGCCCTACCCCACGCCGCCGAGGGGACCGGTCGTCGCACCCAGGCCCCCGGCTCCACCGCGGGAACCATGGTGGCAGCGTGACGGTGTCATCAGCCGCCTGCTGGCTGTCGCCGGCGCAGGCGTCACTCTCGTCGGTGTCGTGATGCTGCTCGTTCTCGCCGCCCAGGCCGGGTGGTTCGGCCCTCCGCTGAGGGTCGCGGCGGGCGCAGTGTTCTCACTCGCGCTGATCGGTGCGGGCGTCCGTGTCTTCGGTCGCTCGGGTGGACGCGTCGGCGGGATCGCCCTCGCCGCCACCGGCATCGCGGGCCTGTATCTCGATGTACTCGCGACATCCGTCCTGTACGGCTGGCTCGATCCCGTGCTCGGTCTGATCACCGCATTCGGAATTGCCGCAGCCGGAACGGCACTCGCAGTGCAGTGGAAGTCGCAGCCGATGGCGGTGCTGATCCTCGCCGGCGTCGCAGTGTGCGGACCGGTGCTGACCGACGGACTGACCCTGACCTTGATCGCGTTCCTCGTCGCCACCTACGTCTCGAGTTTCCCGGCGCAGATCGGTCGGAATTGGCAACTTCTGCAGGCCGTTCGGACCGTACCGCTCGTCGGCGCGGTACTGGCTGCCATCGCGAGTGCCGATCTGTCCGGATCCACCGGCGACCTCTGGCTGTTCCTGGTCGTCGTGGCGGTAGCCCTCCTCGGCATCGGCACGTCATTGGAGTTGTTGCGCCGCAACGTCTCCGATGTGGTCGCCACCGTGATGATCGCTCTCACGTCTCTGCCCGTACTGGTCTCCGCGGACGTTTTCGATCGCGGGGCCACCGTCGCCCTCCAGTTGGTTCTTGCTGCTGCGGCTCTGGCGATCGTGATTCTGGTGAACTGGTTGCCGGGGCACGCTCGCATCACCGTCGCGGTGGTCGGAGCCCTGGCGACGCTGCAGGCCGCAGTCGAGTCGACGACCCTCGAGATTCGCCCGGTCGTGATGTTCGCAGTCGCCTCGGCTCTGATCGCGGTGGCCCACAGCACCCGCTCGACTCTTGCATACTCGATCGGCAGCGGATTCGGCGTGATCGGTACGTTGATGTTCGTCTCGGTCAGCCCGCCGCAGGCGCTGCTCGACTCCGATCTAGCCGTCGGCAGTGTCGGTATCTCTCTCGGTGGAATCCTGCTCGCTGCAACGGCACTCGCTTTCGTCTACGTGCTGGCCGAACTGAAACTGGTCGACGACGGACTGCAGACCCTCGGCATCGTCTCCGGCGTACTTGCCCTGTACGGCTTGACGACGGCAACGGTGACCCTCGGCATCGGAATCGGCGGCGAAACAACAGGATTCACCGCAGGCCACACCGCGGCAACCATCGAGTGGATGATCGCAGCCTTCGCGCTACTGGCCTTCGGGCTGCGCAGCGTCACCCACGCTCATCTGGCCCTGCTGGCCGGACTGTCCTTGACCGCCGCAGCCATCGCGAAACTGTTTCTGTTCGACCTCGTCGCTCTGGACGGACTCTTCCGAGTCATCGCCTTCATCGCCGTGGGATTGCTGCTCTTGATCGCCGGTACCCGATACGCCAAGGTGTTCGCGGACCGAGAAAGTGCGGCAGTTTCCCGCTGATCCCCCTGCTGCGTCAATGGACCACTGCATGCGTCTCGACGGTGCAGTGGTTCATTGACGCGGTGCGGGGGTGGGGTCAGGAGTTCTCGGGAGTTGTTTCGCCCCAATCACATCGGGGTCAGCGTGAACGGTTGCGCTCGCGCGCGAGTAGTTCACTGACGCTGAGAACGTGTCCGCTCTCCCCGCCGCGATGACGACCGCTGTCGCCGCCCTCGGTGGTCGGTGCGGCCCGACGGCCCGACGGCTTCTCGGACGGTGTCTCGCTCGACGCGGACCCGTTGCTGCCGTTGCGTTCGGTGCCGTTCGGCTCGGTGCCGTTGCGTTCGGACTCGACGCCGCTGTGCCCGTTGCGTTCGGAACCGTTCTGCGGCGAGCTGCTCTCGTCGTCACCCCTGTGGTCCGAGCCGTTCGCAGTCGAACCGTTGTGGTTCGTACCGTTGTGGTTCGTACCGTTGTGGTTCGTACCGTTCGCGGTCGAGCCGTTGCGCGGTGTGCTCGGGGGCGGTGATGCGCTGGGTGCTCGCAGGTCGGCGAGCCAGCTCTCGATGGAACGCGAATCCGGTTCCTCCGCGCGAGGTGCGCGAGCAGCACGGGTTCGGCTCGGCGGCTCGACGGTCGGACGCGGTGCGCTCGGTGCACGAGGCGGCTCCGCCGACGGGGGAGCAGCCACCGGGTTGACCGGCGGTGCGGGCCGGACGATCTCTGCTGCCTGGGTCGGCTCCGGCTCGACGGTCGGGCGCGGTGCCACCGGCCGGCTCGGGGCGGGCCGAGCAGCGGGTCGGTCCTGCGGAGCAGCCTGGGCCCGGGGAGGAGTCTGGGCCTGGGTAGGAGTCTGGCCCTGGGGAGGAGTCGGGCGCGCAGCCGGTGCCGGAGGTGTGGTCGGTGCCGCACGGGTCGGCTCCGGTGGGGTTGCCGGACGTCCCGTCACACTGCGTCGGGATTCTTCCTTCGCGGCGTGGGTCGCCCGAATGGGACCCCCACCATGCGGTGCGACCACCGGAATGGGCTCGGTGAGCGGCTCGTTGCGGCGCGGTGCCGGGCGCATCGGCGGCGCGA
This sequence comes from Rhodococcus sp. 14-1411-2a, assembly GCF_002259485.1. GTDB lineage: Bacteria > Actinomycetota > Actinomycetes > Mycobacteriales > Mycobacteriaceae > Rhodococcoides. The sequence goes on along the minus strand of NZ_NPGA01000009.1, from coordinate 453,973 downwards.
CGGTACTCGACGGTGCACCGCCTGCGAGCGCGAGCTCGGGCACGTCTTCCATGGGGAGAAGCTCGTCCTCGAGGATGGTCTCGCCGAGTCCGAGTTTCTGCTGGATTCGCTTCATCCACTGCGGGGCCCACCAGCAGTCGTCGCCGAGCAGTTTCATCGTGGCGGGCACGAGGAACATGCGGATGAGGGTGGCGTCGATGATGAGGGCGGCGATCATGCCGTAGGCGATGTACTTCATCATCACCAGGTCGGAGAACGCGAACGCTCCGGTGACGACGATGAGGATCAGGGCCGCGGCGGTGATGATGCGTCCGGTATGCGAGGTTCCGATGCGGATGGCTTCGCTTGTGCTGGCACCCTTTTCGCGTGCTTCGACCATCCGGGAGAGCAGGAACACCTCGTAGTCCGTGGACAAGCCGAACACAATCGAGATGATCAGCACCAGCACCGGAGCCATGATCGGACCAGGGGTGAAATTCATCAGCCCCGCCCCGTTGCCGTCGATGAATATCCACGTCAATATGCCCATGGTGGCACCGAGGCCCAGGACGGTCATGAGCACCGCCTTGATCGGCAACACCAACGATCCGAACGTCAGGAACATCAACAGCGTCACGATGAACACCACGAGCACGGCCATCAACGGCAGCTTGTCGATGAGTGCACTGATGGAGTCCTGCTCGATGGCAGGCGTACCGCCGACGAGAACCGACGCTCCCTCTGGCACGTCGATACTGCGCAGGAAGTCGATGGCGGGCTTGGAGTCGTTGCGATCGACCAGTCCGGCCTTGAAGACGATGATGCCGTCCTTGCTGGCCCCGTTGGGAGTGAACTGCTCGATCAATCCCGGCGCATTGTTGGCCTGGTTGGTGATCGCTGCGAGGTTGGGCCCCTGTGCGTTGCTGATCACCAGCTTGATCGGCTCGGTGCGCTGGCCGGGGAAGAGCGAATCGAACTCGGCCTGTGCCTCGCGGGTCACGTTGTCCGGAGGCAGATAGGTCTCGTTGATACCGCCGAACTTGATGTTGCCGACGGGCAGCGTCAGGAGCACCAGGCCGAGCACGATGGGCACGGTGACCTTGACGGGGTTGCGCATCACCCAGCGGGTGAGGCGGCCCCACATGCCGTTCTCGATCTCCTCGCTCGACTTGGTCTTGCGCATGAACTTCAGACCGAGCGCGTCGACGCGAGGGCCGAGAATGGCGAGCATCGCGGGCAGGATCGTGATGGCCGTCAGGGCTGCGAGCGCGACGGTGGCGATGGAGCCGTAGGCGACCGATTTGAGGAAGCCCTGCGGGAACAGCAACAGACCACCGAGGGACGCGACGATCATCGTCGCCGAGAACACCACGGTGCGACCGGCCGTCATGACGGTCCGGCGCACGGCCTGTGGCGTCGAGTAGCCGTCGCCGAGTTCTTCTCGGAATCTCGAGACGATGAACAATCCGTAGTCGATCGCCAAGCCGAGGCCGACGAGCGAGACCACGGGCGCGACGAACGAGTTGACCTCGGTGAAGTTGGTGAACACCTTCACGATGCCGTTGGCACCGACGACCGTCAGGCCACCGATGATCAGCGGAAGAGCGGCGGCCACGACGCCGCCGAAGATGAAGAACAGCAGTACTGCCACGGCAGGGATGGCGAGGATCTCCATGCGCTGGATGTCGCCGGCCATCGTCGACTGCAATGCCCCCGCGACGGCCTGGAGGCCTGTCACCTGCACGTCCACGCCGTCGATGTAGAAGACGTCCTTGACGGACTGGAAGTTGTTGGTCAGTTCGGTGTCGTTGGCTCCGGCGATGGCGATGCTGGCGATGGCGTGCTGTTTGTCGGTGGTGCCGAGTGCAGCGAGGTTGGGCGCGCCCGTCCCGGGAAAGTACGTGCCGTTGATCTTCTCTATCTGGTCCGGATGGTCGGCAACCAGAGAGTTCAAGTTGTCGGTGATCGCCGACTGGAACGCCGGATCATCGATGGTCGAGCCCTCGGGGGCGGTGTAGAGGACGATGACGTCGCCCTGCTTGTCGCGACCGAAGGTCGTGTCTGCCAGACGGGCAGCCTCAGCCGATTCCGACGTCGGATCGTCCCAACCGCTCTGACTGAGATGGCTGTTGAGATCGAGACCGTAGGCGGCGAAGCCCAGCAGTCCGGCCACCATGACACCGATAACGGTGTACCGCAGCCGGTAGACGATGTCTCCCCATCTGGCGAACACTTAAGAAACTCCTTGGCGCCCGACGAGCAGGGCGGACAGCGGTCGGAAGGGCTGCAGCCACGCGCCCTCGTCGGGGAGCGAATCGAGACTCACCCGAGGCAGTGGCTCACGGAAGACGCCCGGGATGTCCTCGAGGTCGAGGAATTCCAGGATGTCCGACGTGACAGCCCAGCTTGCGTGCTCCCGGAATCCCAGTACCTGTACGGGCACTCCGGTCGCTGCGATGGCCTCCAGCGGCCCCTTGAACGCTTGACCGTCGGCGGACGCGACCATGACACCGGCAAGGCCGCCGTCACGGTTGCGGAAGTCGATGTGGTCGAGCATGTCTGCGTCGACGTCACTGTCTTCGTCGACCTTGGGCTTGGCGAACACCGCGAATCCCACGTTACGCAATGCTTCGACCCAGGGTCGGACCACATCTGCGCTGCCGGGGGCGATGTTGGTGAACACCGTGGCCTCGGGTTCGAGCGTCGCGGTGCCCGAGGTGGAGAGTTCGGCGGTGCGGCTGAGCAGCCATCGGCCCAGGGCATCGAAGCGCGGACGGTAGGCGGCGGTGGGTCGGCCACCCAGAATTGCGCCCAGTCCCATGTCCAGGTTCGGGGCATCCCAGACCAGCAGGACGCGTTTGCTGTGGCGCGTTTCACCGATGGCACCGAGTTCTGAGGGGTCGACCACGGTGTCGGGCATGTCCGTACTGACGCTCATGCTGTCTTCTTTCCCCAGATCAATTCCGTCACCGAGCTACCGACCAGCTGTGCTTTGCCCTCGAACTTGGTCACCGGTCGCTCGTGTGTCATGGGCGATTCCCAATCGAGAACGGTCAGACCGGGCTCGGCGTTCCCGGCCTCGGCAATCCACTCAGCGTATTCGGCATGATCGGTTGCCACGTGCAGAACGCCACCGGGCTTCAACCGATCCGCGATCATCGCGAAAGTCGGCCCCTGCAGCAGCCGACGCTTGTGGTGCCGAACCTTCGGCCACGGGTCGGGGAAGAAGACACGGACGCCGGTCAGCGACTGCGAGGACAGCATGTTCTCGAGCACGTCCATCGCGTCACCGCGCAGCAATCGAACGTTCTCGATGCCTTCTCGTTCGATCTGTTGCAGTGTCTGCGCCAGGCCGGGGCGGTAGACCTCGACGGCCATGAGGTTGACGTGCGGCTCGGCCGAGGCCATCGCCGTGGTGGCCGTGCCGGTACCCGAGCCGATCTCGAGGATCGCCGGGCCGCTGCGCCCGAACCAGGCGTCGATGTCGATCTGCTCGTCGGCGACGTCGCGGCCGATGCGCGGCCACAGGCTGTCCCAGGTGGTCTGCTGCGCCTCGGTCAGCGCTCCGCGCCGAGAGCGGAAACTCGTCACGCGTGGGTAGAGTCGTGAGCCCCGTTCCTGGGTCTGCACGGCGTTCTCCTCGGTGTCGACAGAGGTGTCCTGGGGCTCGTTCACCGGTCCATTGTCGCGCATCGACGGGGCGTGTGACAGGTGGGTCTCGAGTTGAAGTTGAGACTTGCCGTCCAACCGCTGATCAGCGGTGGGACGCACCCGACTAATTACAACGATGCAATTCGTTTCGATCGGCTCGCGAGCGCCCGCATGTGCCAGAATCGGTGCCGCAGCAGGGGGCTGTGCGTCGCGTCCGGAAAGTGGCGGCGGGATCGTTCTGGGGGAATCGATCATGGATGTCGCCGAGGCCGGTCTGGGCCTGTTGCGTGACCGGGTCGCGTCGACCGACGCACGCGAGGCCGTCGAAAACGCCGTCCACGATCGCCTGCGGCCGCTGACCGCACGGGTGACCGGCCGCGCCGGCGTCGGGAAATCCGCTGTTCTCGCCGTTCTCGAGTCGGTGCCGCTCGACGCCGACGGCCTCGATGTCCGATGGCGCGAGGGCAGGACGGACAACAGCGAGGGCGAAGTGCTCGTCCACGTGATCGCGGGAGCGGTGTCGCCGGTCGACATCGCATTGCTGAGTTCGAGGCCGAGGGGTGTTCTGGACGGGACCGTCGTCGTGCTGACGAAGGCGGACACACTCGACGATCCCGCAGCAGACGCAGCAGCGGCCTCGCAGCAGCTGGGGCGGACGGTGTTGCCGGTGATGGGAGCGACCGCGGCGGGCATGCGGGGAGTGGGCCGAGCCGGCGCGACTCTGGACATGGCCGACGTACGAGCCGTTGCGGCGGCCGATCTGCGCCCGACCGATCTGATGACCGTCGATCGGTTTCGCGCCGTCGACATCGAGGTGTCGACGCGTCGCAGAGAAGCTCTGATCGAATGCATCGAACTGCGTGGTCTCGCCCTGCTGGTCGACGTACTGCGGCAGCGACCCGCCGTGTCCGACGGCGATGCGGTGCGCATGCTGGCCGACGCCACCGGGGCCGATGCCCTGATCGCCGCGGTCTCCACGGCCGTGTCGGCGGCCGCAGCGGCTCGGGACGCAGAGCTGCATCGCAGCATGCAACAGATCTCCGCCGGTCATCGGCGTGTTCGTGCCGCTGTCGAGTCGTACCTGGCCTCGGACGAGGCGGTGGCTGCCGAAATGCGCTGTGCAGCTCTACGTCTGGGAGTGCCGATCGAGACCGGTTCGGAGCAGGTCGCGTCGGAGCAGGCGGTGCTGTGGAAGAGGCGGGCGGCCGCAGCCGTCGATCCCGACGTACGTCGCGCCGCACTCGCACTGTGCCGAGGCCACGTACGAATGCTGCGCCGGTGATCCCGCTGTCGGAGGACATGAAAAGTGTTCTACGACGCTGGGATTCCAGTGCCCTGGACGAGATCGAGCGCGCCAGGGTCAGTCGACCTGCCGGGGTTCACCTCACCGGTACTGCAGGGTCGGGCAAGTCCGAACTGCGCCGTGAGCTGTCCCGGCTCGTCGGTTCCGCCATCGAATTCACGGATTCGGTGGCCGATGCGGCGGTCGTGATGATCGTCGTCGACGCGTCGGCCCCGGTGGGTCGCGTCGAGGTCGAGCAGTGGCGAGCAGCCCTCGAATCCACACCGGTCGTGTTCGTGGTGAACAAGATCGACGTGCATCGGCATTGGCGTGAGGTGGTTTCTGCCGACACCGATGTCGTTGCCGAGTGCGTCCCACGGGCGGTGGAGTGCACGTTCCATCCGGTTTCGGTTCGGTTGGCGCGGATGGGCCGGGAGAGCGGTGACGCTGCGATGTCCGCGGAGTCGGGTCTCGGAGCAGTGGCGGACCGGCTCGGCGTTGTACTGCTGCAGACCGCGGCTCTCGGAACCGAGCGTAAATATGCTGCGGCAGTGCAGGACTGCGCATCCGGAGCCAGAGCGTCGATCGTGGCGAGAGCGCGCGCGGTGACCGGGGGCAGTGACACGGCCGAACTCCGTGCGCGGCGAGCCGGGCTCGTCGGCGAACGCGACAAGCTCGGAGGTGATCGACGGGCGCTGCTGCACAATCGCATTCAACGAGTACGCGTGGAGTCCGTCCACGCCGCCGCCGAAGAATTTCGAGCTCTGACCGCCCAGGCCAAGCGCACGATCGACGGAGCCGGACGTGCAGAGCTCACACACCTTCCGGCGCACGTCGCCGAGTCCGCGCGTGGTGCCCGGAACCGAGCCGACGCCGCGCTCACGGCCCGACTGCGGGCGGTGGAGACCGAGCTCGGGCTCGCGCCGTCGCAGGCGGAGTCGAGTCTCGCGGATGACCCGCTCGACATCGGGGAGCCGTCCAAGCGTCGGGGCGTCGAGGATGCGGTCATGATCGTTGTCGGCGCGTCGGCGGGGGTGGGACTCGGGCGGCTGGTGGTGTCGCCGATGGCACTGGTGCCGGCCTGGGCAGTTGCCAACACCGTGATCACCCTCGTCCTCGGTGGTGTGCTCGCCTGGTGGATCACGCGATCGCGGGCGCTGGTGGCCCACCGCGCGCACCTGCGTGGCTGGACGCAGGAAAGCGTGGCCCGGGTGAAATCGTCGGTGGAGCAGCGATTGCTCTCGCGGATTCTCGATGCCGAGTCGATGCTCGCGTCCGCTGTCGCGAGTGCGGACCGGGACGCAGTGGCCCGCATCGACGTCGCACTCGCCGAGGTGGACGCCGAGCTGCATCGGCTCGCCGACAATCGATCGGCGCTGCTGTCTGCCTGCGATCGCGATCTGTCTGCGCTGGAGCGGGGCCTCGAGCGATTTCGTGGATCGGTCCCGCTTTCTTCCACGCACGGGGAACCGTTCGACGAGCCGGTGCGTCGGAGTCAGTAGGTGCAGTGTCGGTTCGTCAGGTTGGTTGGTCGAGGTGAGGAGCGTCGATGATCGCGGTGGATGGCTTCGCAGCAGGGGATTTCCTCACCGAGGAGGTCGAGCCCCACGATGTCGACGATCCGGGCGCGCCCACGGTCTCGACGGACCTGTTCGATCTCGACGGCGACGGCCACTACGAGACCACCGTGCGGCATACCGACGCCGGGATGACGGTGGCGACCGACGTCGACGGGGACGGTGTGACAGACAAGTTCACGGCCTTCGGACGTGACGGGCAATACCGAACGTGGGAGATTTTTCGAGAAGCGAACGGTATCGGCCGGGGTGAAATGACCGAATCGGGTGAGCTCTAGCGCGTGTGCGCGGGCCCGGCATCGCCGCTGGTGGGGGCCTTCTTGCACGGAACTTTCCCTATCTGAATCGGTCTTGTGACCAATCGGACAACACCCTGTTTCTGGATTCACGTCGCTCGGCGTTAACCTGATGAACAGGACATCCGGCGCTCGGTCCTCGGCTTGCTGTACGCGGTAACATGGTGTACTGCAGCTCGAACGGCCGAGCAGCGCCCCGCCGAGAGGGGAAAACCGAGATTCATTCGCGCGTAGTCGCCCACAGCGACCGTGCGGATTCTTCCCGGTTCCGGCTAACCCCAGGAGAGTTAGATGACCTCAGCGACCATTCCCGGTTTGAGCGGCACCGACAATGTGCCGACTCGACACAAAGAACTGCTTGCCTGGGTTGCTCAGGTAGCCGAACTGACAGAACCGGACTCCGTGGTGTTCGCTGACGGATCCGACGCCGAATGGGAGCGCCTGACCGGCAAGCTGGTCGAGGCCGGCACCTTCACTCGTCTCAACGAGGAGAAGAAGCCCAACTCGTTCCTCGGCAACTCCGATCCGTCGGACGTCGCTCGCGTGGAGTCACGCACCTACATCTGTTCCAAGGAAGAGATCGACGCCGGTCCCACCAACAACTGGATGGAACCGTCCGAGATGCGGACGCTGATGACCGATCTCTACCGCGGTTGCATGCGTGGACGGACCATGTACGTGGTGCCGTTCTGCATGGGCCCGCTCGACGCGGCCGACCCCAAGCTGGGCGTCGAGCTCACCGACTCCGAGTACGTGGTCGTGTCGATGCGCGTGATGACCCGCATGGGCCAGGCTGCGCTCGACAAGATCGGCGACGACGGCTTCTACGTCAAGGCGCTGCACTCGCTCGGCGCTCCGCTCGCCGAGGGCCAGGCCGATGTGCCGTGGCCGTGCAACGACACCAAATACATCACGCACTTCCCCGAGGATCGCGAGATCTGGAGCTACGGATCCGGCTACGGCGGCAACGCTCTGCTGGGCAAGAAGTGCTACTCGCTGCGTATCGCATCGGCGATGGCCCACGACGAGGGCTGGCTCGCCGAGCACATGCTGATCCTCAAGCTGATCTCTCCCGAGGACAAGGCGTACTACATCGCCGCGGCGTTCCCGTCCGCGTGCGGCAAGACCAACCTCGCGATGATTCAGCCGACCATCCCGGGCTGGCGCGCTGAGACCATCGGCGACGACATCGCGTGGATGCGCTTCGGTGAGGACGGTCGTCTCTACGCCGTCAACCCCGAATACGGCTTCTTCGGCGTTGCGCCGGGCACCAACTGGGACTCGAACCCCAACGCGATGAAGACCATCGACCAGGGCAACTCGGTGTTCACCAACGTCGGCATGACCGACGACGGCGACGTGTGGTGGGAGGGCCTCGAAGGCAAGCCCGATCACCTCATCGACTGGAAGGGCAACGACTGGACGCCCGAGTCCGGAACCGATGCCGCGCACCCGAACTCGCGCTACTGCGTGCCGATGGCCCAGTGCCCGTCGATGGCTCCCGAGTGGGACGACCCGCAGGGCGTACCGATCTCGGCGATCCTGTTCGGTGGACGTCGCAAGACCACCGTTCCGCTGGTGACCGAGGCTCGCGACTGGCAGCACGGCGTGTTCATGGGAGCCACCGTCGGCTCCGAGCAGACCGCTGCTGCCGAGGGCACCGTCGGAACCGTCCGACGCGACCCGATGGCCATGTTGCCGTTCCTCGGCTACAACGTGGGCGACTACTTCCAGCACTGGATCGACCTGGGCAAGAACGCCGACGAGTCGAAGCTGCCGAAGGTGTTCTACGTCAACTGGTTCCGCCGCGGCGACGACAAGCGCTTCCTGTGGCCCGGATTCGGTGAGAACTCGCGTGTGCTCAAGTGGATCGTCGAGCGCATCGAGCACAAGGCCGCAGGCGTCGAGACACCGATCGGTGTGGTCCCCACCGCCGAGGCACTCGACATCGACGGACTCGACACCACCGTCGAGGACGTGGCCGAGGCGCTCGCGGTGAACTCCGACGAATGGAAGGCCGAAATCCCGTTGATCCAGGAATGGTTCGACTTCGTCGGCGAGAAACTGCCCACCGGAATTCAGGACGAATTCGACGCCCTCAAGCAGCGCCTGGGCGCGTAGTATTCACGACACAGAACGGGGCTCACCGAGGGGTGGGCCCCGTTCTGGCTGTGTGGGTATGCCCCGTTCAGACGGTGAGCGCGGCTGCCCCGGCCAGCGTTCCGAGTCCACCCAATGCGGCCGGGACCACCTGCAGGCCATCGAGGAATTTCAGACGCGCATGTAGCGCGATCGACTCCTGAATCGGATTCCACAGCGGCGGGCCGGCCTGGGCGAAGCCACCACCGATCACCACCATCCGTACGTCCACCAGGGCGACGGCCGACGCGATCGCCTGGCCCAGTGCCACTCCGGCGCGCTGCAACGAGGTGATGGCGACCGGCTCCCCGGCGGCCGCATCGGCTGCCAATTCGGTTCCGGTGCTGCCGGTCCACCCCAGCTCGCGCGCCCACCGCACCGCCGACGGACCACTCGAGACGGTTTCCACGCATCCGATTCCGCCACACGCGCAGGGCGTCGTGGAACCGGGGACGACGATGTGTCCGATGTGCCCGGCGTTGCCGCTGGCACCGGCGACGATCTGCCCGCCCAGCACCAACCCGCCGCCGATGCCGGTCGACACCACCAGACTCAGCACGTCCGGAACTCCTACGGCGGCACCGAAGCGGTGCTCACCCAGTGCCGCTGCGCTGCCGTCCATCGCGAGGCGGATGTCGGCTTCGGGGAAGAGTTCGGCGAGGTGATCGCGCAGCCCGAAGCCGTTCTTCCACTCGTCGATGTTGATCGGTGCAACCGACCCGGTCTCGAGATTCACCGGACCGGAGCAGGCGACGCCGATCCGGGTGACAGTGGCGGGTTCGGCCGTGTTCCGAAGCAGTTCGGCACAGGCGTCCCAGACATCGGACTCGGGAGTCGGCACCGTGACCGGATTCTCCGGCCGCCCGTCGTCGCCGACGAGTGCCGCCGTCATCTTGGTGCCGCCGATGTCGAGTGCGAGTGCCGTCATCGTTCCAGGCTAGGTGTTCGGTTTCAGAACGAGGACGAGGTTGCTGCCGAGGAATTCTCGTAGTACTGGAACTCGCATCATCCACCATGCCCAGCGGGGATGGTAGCGGGGGAATGCGGCCAGCAGCGTGGCGTTGGGAGTGCTTCGTGCCCAACGCAATCCGTCTGCGGCGCTGATGTCGAACAGGGATTCGCCGAATCGATTCTTCGGTTCGTGACCGGTGGTACGGGCGTAGCGGCGGGCCGCGTACTCGCCGCCGAGGTAATGCCAGGGCCGGGTCTCGTGGCCGCCGAACGGACCGAACCAGATGGTGTACGAGAGCACCGTCAACCCGCCGGGCCTGGTGACCCGCAGCATCTCCTCGGCCATGGTCCACGGTTCGCGGACGTGCTCGGCGACGTTCGACGAGAAGCAGATGTCGACACTGTTGTCGCGGAACGGCAGTGCCATCCCGGAGCCGCGCACCGAACCGGGTATCTGCAGTCCCGCCGCATGCATCTCGGACGCATCGGGCTCGACGGGCAGGTAGCGCGCGCAGCTGGCCCCGAAGACCTCGGCGAAGTATCCGGGCCCGCCGCCTACGTCCAACACGGTCGCCGCGGACATGTCTGTGCCGGTCAGGCCCCGATACAGATCGCCGATCAGCTCCACGGAATCGCGGGCCAGTGCGCCGTAGAAGATGTCGGGAGCGCTCTGCTCATGTCCGAAGTCCTTCAGCAGACTCACCGAGCGACGCAGTGTCGCGCGAGAGGCGAACAAACGTGTCACGGCGGAAGTCACGAAGACGAACCCTAGCGGTTAGTGTGGCAACGGTAATCGACGGCGGTCGTGAAACGAACATGCGGAAATTGGGTGAAGCGGGCTGTGCGCGAGGTTCTGTTGCTGTGCTGGCGCGATACCGGGCACCCGCAGGGCGGCGGCAGCGAGCGATACCTCGAGCAGGTGGGCGCAGGTCTGGCTCGACGCGGCGTCCGCGTCACGCTGAGGACGGCGTCGTACCCCGGAGCTCCCGCCGAGGAGATCGTCGACGGCATTCGCATCAGTCGCGGTGGTGGACGCCTGTCGGTGTATCCCCGCGCACTGGCCGCCATCGCGGCCGGGCGGCTGGGTTTCGGCCCGCTCAAGGGCATCGCACCCGACGCGGTGATCGACACCCAGAACGGCATTCCCTTCTTCTCCCGTGCTGCGTTCGGCGTTCCGGTGACGCTGCTGGTGCACCACTGCCACCGGGAGCAATGGCCGGTCGCGGGGCCGATGATGGCCAAGCTCGGCTGGTGGCTCGAATCGACTGTGTCTCCGCGGGTACACCGCCGCAATCAGTACCTGACGGTGTCGTTGCCGTCCGCCGACGAGTTGGTCGCACTGGGCGTCGACCGCGAGCGCATCGCCGTGGTGCGCAACGGAGCCGACGAGATTCCCCGGTCGGTGCCCGAGGGTGACGAGAGCACCCGCACCGCGCACCCGTCGCTGACCGTGCTGTCCCGGTTGGTTCCGCACAAGCAGATCGAGGACGCGCTCGACGCCGTTGCTGCGCTGCGCGGACGGATCCCCGATATCCACCTCGACGTCATCGGCGGCGGTTGGTGGGAGCAGAACCTCCGCGATTACGTGAGCGAACTGGGCATCGAGCAGTACGTCACCTTCCACGGGCACGTGGACGAGGACCGCAAGCACGCGCTGCTCGGTCGGTCCTGGGTGCACGTCATGCCCTCCCGCAAGGAGGGATGGGGGCTCGCGGTCGTCGAGGCAGCGCAGCACGGCGTGCCGACCGTCGGCTACCGAAGTTCCAAGGGCCTCACCGATTCCATCATCGACGGCGTCACCGGCGTGCTGGTGGGCGGGCTTTCGGATGGTGAAGAGGACCGGGACGTCTCCGGTCTGACCGCTGCCGTCTCGGAGCTGCTGCAGGACGCCGAAGCCCGAACTCGCCTGGGCGAGAAGGCGCGAGTGCGCGCGGGGGAGTTCTCCTGGGAGCAATGCGCCGACGGTGTGTACTCGGTGCTCGACGCCACGACGCGTGGCACGTGGTCGTCAGGTCTGGTGGGTGCGCAGCACTCGGATTCGGCTCAGCAGTCCTACCGCTAGTCCGCCGAGAAGTAGCAGTGCCCATGCGAGGTGGGCAACGACGACGGCTGCCGCTGGCCGGCTTTCGGTGAGCACGGGATCGGGTACTCGGTAGAGCGTGAGCTGGTCGTCGGAGTACGCGATGGCCAGTGAATTCAGTGTTTGCTCGGATTCGCCGAGTTCGCCGGGGGTGGTGTTCTCCACCAGTATCCAGCCGACACCCAGCTCTGCGACGACGTCCACGGGTTCGCCTGCGAGCAGCGCATTCTGGACCTCCGTCGCGCGCACCCCCTCACCGCGCACCGTGCCGCCCGCGACGATGAGCTCGCCGGTCTGCAACACATCCAGTGGCAGCATGCGCGGCGCGGGATCGAGAACGGGAGCACTGCCGCTGTAGGGAAAGAGGCGGAACATCCCGGCCGGTAGCACCGCGACATCGCCGTCGACGCTCTGTACTTCGGCTGCGACCGCCTGCCAGGACTCCGGGTACACCACGGGCCGCATCGAGTTCCCGACGCCCCAGCCCAGGTCGGGTAGTGCGATCAGCAGGGCCGCTATTGCCACGGCACTGCCGAATCGGGTGCGTTGGACCGCGCTCAGCGCGGCTGGCTGCACCCGATTCGGTCGACGACGGGGAGAAAACGCGGCCGCCGCCGCCAGAGCGTAGATCGGCATCGCCAGCGCGACCCACTTCTGTGAGTCCCTGAGCAGGCCGGCACCGGGCACCGTCTCGCCCAGCGCGCGGGCCATCGCCAACCCTGGTCCCGTCGCTGCCAGCGCAGGCGCTGCGATGGCAAGCAACGCGACGACAGCGAGTCCCACGATCACCGGATTTCTTCGACGCCTGATCAGCGGGCGCACCCCGAACGCGACCACGGTCAGCAGCAGCGCCGTGCCCACGAACGCGAAAGCCCCTGTGCGAGAATCGGGTACCGCATCGGAGTTCCAGATTCCGCCCAGACCGGCGAGGCTGCCGAGGGTACCGAGGCCCGGCTCGGCGCGCGCCGCGAACGCCGCCCAACCCGCCGGATCCGCCTGATCGACGCCACTGCCGGACACGGCCGTCGCCACCAGCCACGGTGTCGACGCCACCGCCGCCATTCCGAGGGCGCCGACCACGCGCAGGCCGCGTCGGGCACCCCCGGGGAGGGCGAGGACCACCAGGGCAATGGTTGCGGCGAGCAACGCGCCGGTGGGGGTGAGCCCGGCAGCGGCGAGACAGACTGCGAGTGCCCACCAGGAACGGCCCTCTCTGACCGCGAGTGCAGCGACCACCGTCCACGGCAGAGTGGCGTATCCGACGAGCAGGCTCCAGTGTCCCTGCAGCAGTCGTTCGGCGACGTACGGGTTCCACACGGCCACCGTCGACGCCACGAGCAGCGCGGGCAGTGGGGCTGTCGGCAGTACCGTTCGTGCCATGACCGCCGCACCCCACCCGGTCAGCCACAGGGCGAGCAGCAGAATGGTCTTGACCACGAGTCCGCCGTCGAACACCGTCGACAGCGCGGCGATCGCGGCGTCCTGCGGGACGGCCCGCGCAGCCGTGTCGGCGATTCCCCAGGCGGAGTCGGTGAAGTAGGAACGGGGAGTGCTGACGGCGTCGCGCAGCAGGAGATAGCCGGGGCCGAGCAGCGGGCCGACAATCACCACGGCGAGCAGCAGGCTGTAGAGCGGCGGTGTCCACTTCGACCTCGACCACGCCATGATCGGCACCCTATACCGTGGGCTCATGTCTTTCCGCGCCTCGTCCGAGGCAGACCACACGGCGGGTGCGTCGGTCGCCGGGATGGGGATGGTGACGGCCGGTTCGATGTTCGCGAACGTCGCGGCCTACCTTCTGCAGGTACTTGCGAGCCGGATGCTCGGCGTCGAGGGCTACGGAGAATTCGCGAGTCTGCTTGCTGCGCAATTGGTTCTCGCGGTTCCGGCGTTGGCGTTGCAGTCCGTCGTTGCGCGTGAAGTGGTGCGCGGGCGCAGTTCTCGCGAATTGCGAACAGTGGGATATCGGTGTGCGGCGGTGGTGGGGGTGCTCGCTCTGGCACTGGCACCCGCACTGTCCGCGGCCATGGACGTCTCGATGACGGCGACCGTGTCGGCGGTCATCGCTGCGCCGGTGTTGGTGCTGCTGGCTGCCGAGCAGGGGTTGCTACAGGGGCGTGGGCGATTCGGAGCCCTCAGTGTCGTGCTTGCCGCAGCAGGATTCGGCAAGGTGGCACCGGCGGTGCTGGTGTTGTTGCTCGGCGGTGGTCCCGGTTCGGTTCTGTTGGCCACGGCCGCGGGTATCGGCGTGGTGGCACTCGGTGCGCGATGGACGGCCGGGGTACCGGTGAACTCGGTGTCGGAAACCAAGGTCACCGTTCTGGCCGTGCTGCAGGCGTCACAGGTGCAGTTGGTGTTGATCGCGATGTCCGCGTTGGATCTGGTGCTGGCGCGCACGCTGCTCAGCTCCAACGAAGCCGGGCTGTACGCCGTCGGGGCCGTTGCATCCAAGGCGGCATTCTGGTTACCGCAGGCCGTCGGCGTGGTGCTGTATCCGCGGATGGCGAACCCGCTGCATTCTGCGTCCGCGGTGCGATCGGCGCTGGCCGTCGTCGCGGGGCTCGGTACCGTTCTGGTGATCAGCGGTGCGCTGGCGTCTCCGCTGTTGCCGTTGGTGGTGGGCGATACGTATTCCGGTGTGCAGGAATATGTCTGGCTGTTCGTGCTGCAGGGTGCGTGCCTGGCCGTGCTGCAGAGCGCGTTGCTGTGGGCCATCGCGGGCGAGCGCACCCACCTCGCTCTCGTCGCCTGGTTCGCCCTCGCCGTCGAGGTGTTGCTGTTGCTGTTCGTGGCGTCGACACTCGCGCAGTTCGTCGTCGTCGCGGCCGTCACCGCCGCGGTGACAATGGTGGTGGTGTGTGGGTTGGTGTTGTGGGGGAACCGCGTCAGTCCTTCGCGGGTCTGATCTCACTCAGGATCTCGAAGTCGACCTCGCCGGCCAGCGCCAAGTAGATCGGCTGCGAGACATGGCCGTTGGACAGGGACAGTCGACCGCGGGCACCGGTGAACGACACCGAATCGGAGATGGATTCGATGACGCCCACATCGGTGGTGCCGGCCCTGTTCACCAGTGCACCCAGCAGCTTGATGCCCTCGTAACACGATTGCCCCAGAGCGCCGACGATCGGCGCGTCGACGCCGAACGCACGGGCGAATCGGCCGGAGAATCCCAAACTGTCTTCGGTGGCCAGTGTTTCGAAGTATCCCGAGGCGACATAGAGCCCGTGTGTGTTCTCTCCGCCTGCCGCGATCAACATGTTCTCGTCCATCAGCGGACTGAGCCGAACGCATCGGACGTCGAGTCCCGCTGCAGCGAATTGCTGATGGAAGTACACCGCGTCGTCGCCGAGGAGCAGAACGACGGCACCGTCGGCCCCTGATCGTTCGAGCGCGCCGACGGAGGTGGCGAAGTCGGTGCTGCCGACCGGCCTGAACTCGGCGTGCACCACGCTGGCCCCGAGTTCCCGGAGCCGGGCGGCCGCGATGGTGGCGCTCTTGCGCGGCCAGACGTAGTCGTTTCCGACGATTGCCCACCGTCTGCGTCCGAACTCGCGGACCAGGAAGTCCAGTGCCGGGACGAGTTGGTTGGTGGGTGTCTCGCCGGTGATGAACAGGCCCGGATAGCGGTCACCGCCCTCGTACAGGGACGTGTAGACGTAGGGGATTCGGTTCGTGGCCACCGGAATCACGGCCCGACGGACTGCCGAGGTGTGCATCCCCGCGACTGCGTCGAGGGTGCCTGCGTCGAGCAGGGTCGAGACCTCGTGGGCGACGGCTGCCGGGTCGCGACCACCGTCGATCGAGATCAGCTCGACGCGCCGGCCGAGTACACCGGCGGCGGCATTGAGTTCGTCCCGTGCCAGCTGGGCCGACAGTTCACTCGACGGGCCGACCAGGCCGAACGGTCCGGACATCGGAAAGATCAGACCGACGCGAAACGTGTCGAACCGATCGCTGTTCATCGTGTTGTCCGTCCGATCCGTGTCGATTCGCTGCTCGCTTCGCCCTAGAATCGCTGAGGGAGACTGTAGCGCCGCAGGCGAGGTAAGAGCAGAGGGGCATGATCGCGTGAATCACGACGAGGCTGGTTCGGCCGCTCGTTTGCTCACCGTCGTCGAGCGCGCGGTCTCGGATCGGTTGCGCGGTGCACTCGTCCCGTGGGAGCTCGATCTCGAGGAGTGGCGGGTGCTGTCGTTGCTGTCGGACGGCGAAGGCCACACGATGGCCGAAACCGCGGAGTTCGCGCTGCTCGCGCCGCCGACGCTGACCAAGGCCGTCAACCGGCTGGTCTCCAACAATCTCGTGCACCGTCGTACCGGCACCGTGGATCGTCGTCAGGTGCTCATTCGCCTGACCGCGCGTGGGCGCGCCAAGTACGACGAGGCGGCTCCGGTCATGGAAGCAGTCGCGGCCACGGTGTTTCCGTCCGAATCCGAACGTGAGCAGTTGCAATCCTTGCTGCGCTCTCTCGAGACCAACGCGAAGGCGTCCTCGGTCACCCTGTGAATCGTTGCCGGGTTCCGGCATCGGCTCGACTTCGGCAGTCCCTCGCCTGGTCGTGAACTTTCGTGATCTCCTTTTAACATGTTTCACGTTGCAATAGTGTCCACAGAAAGTATTGTTCGGATGCAGCGCAGCCAGCGCTCTCACCGCGAACCGAAGTGGACACCAGTTCATGAACATGAAGAAGTACTTCGAGGGGCCAGCGACCAGCCTCGACGACCAGATCGAAAGTTACGCAACCTCTCGCGTGCCCGACGATCAACGATGGCGACGGCCGGCGATCCTGCTGGTGCTCACCGGCAACGTCACCGCGATGTTCTGGTTCGCGCTCGGCGGCCAGATCGGCTTCTTGGTGGGGTGGCCGATGTTCCTGATCCCCGTCGCCTACATGGTGATCGGCGCAACGCTGGTCGGCAGCCTGATCATGCGTATTGCCAGCCAGGAAGGCCTGTCGCTGCCACTGCTCACCCGCGGACTCGGCTTCGGCACCAAAGGATCGGCCGTGGCCTCGCTCGTCTACGCCGTGAACTACGTCTTCTACTTCATCTTCGAGGGCAGCATCGTCTCGCACGGCCTCAGCGAACTCGCCGGCATCGACATCAACTCTGCCTGGGCGACAGTGGTGTTCGCACTGGTCGCCCTCGTTGCGCTGTTCTTCTCCTGGCGTGGAATGCACTCGATGAACATTCTGCAGCGGTTCGGTATGCCGATCTTCCTGATTCTGTTCGCCATCGGCATGTACATGCTGGCCAGTGGATACGTCCTGGTGGGGCCGGGCCAATGGGAAGCCACCGGCGGGTTCACCGCAACCGCGATGTGGCAGGCGTTCAGTCTTGCGAACGGACAGGTGGTGTTCCAGGCTCTCATCGCCACCGACTACGGACGTTTCGTCAAGAAGAGCGTCGGATACGTGGGCACCGCGGGGCTGATGCTCGCGGAGCTGCTCATGATCGTCGTGGTGATGATCCTCGGTGTCTTCCTCGGCTTCACCATGTTGCGCCACTTCACCGGAAGCACTGCCGCACCAGAACTTTCGGCTACCGATCCTGGGCTGTATTTTGCCGTCGTGATGGGACTGCTCGGCGTGATCTTCGCCGTTGTCACCCAGGTGCGCATCAACGTGATGAACCTGTACTCCGGGTCGCTGGCACTGTCCAACGCCTGGGACGTGCTCTCGCCCCGCAAGGTCGGACGCCAGTGGTGGATGGTCGCGCTACTCGTCGTCGGCGTGCTCTGCTACCCGGTCAACATCCTGCAGTACACCGACAAGTTCCTGGCCGTCACCGGGATCATGACCAACACCTGGATCTTCATTCTGCTCGCCGATTACTTCGTCTGCCGACGAATGCTCGGCCTCGCACCGCGGAACAACATCGAGTTTCGCGAAGGGCGAGTGCGTAATTGGAACCCCTGTGGCATTTTCGCCATGGCGGCAGGCGTGGCCGTGGGCGGACTCGGCGTGTTCGGTCTCTACCCGTCGTACTACGCCTCGTTCATCGCGATGCTCCTCGGGCCCATCATCTACATCCCACTGACGATGGCAACGCGGGGGAAGTACTACGAACCACCTGTCTCCACCGAAGCTCCGACAATCGAAAGGACTGTGACGTCATGACATTCACCGCAGCGGCCATCCAGTTCGAACCCACACTGTTCGCCAAGGACGCGAATGTCGCCGCGCTGGCAGAGCTGGTCGACAAGGCCGCTTCCGACGGGGCCGAATTGATCACCACGCCCGAGATGGCCACCACCGGTTACTGTTTCCATGATCCCGAGGAGGCATCGACCGTCGTCGAGCAGGTCCCCGGACCCACCACCGATACGTTCGTCGAGATCGCGGCCCGTCGCGATTGCTACATCGTGCTGGGGATGCCGGAAGTCGATCCGACAAGCGGGTTGTTCTACAACAGCGCAGTTCTCATCGGACCCCAGGGAATCATCGGTACCCATCGCAAGACACACCCGTACATCGCCGAGCCCAAATGGGCAGCTCCGGGGAACCTGGGCCATCAGGTGTTCGAGACCAGGCTCGGCCGAATCGCGCTGCTGATCTGCATGGATCTGCACTTCGTGGAGACCGCTCGGGTGGTCGCACTGCAGGGCGCCGACGTGATCTGCCACATCAGCAACTGGCTGGCCGAGCGAACTCCGGCACCCTACTGGATCAGTCGAGCCTTCGAGAACAACTGCTACGTCATCGAGAGCAATCGATGGGGACTCGAACGGACGGTCCAATTCAGTGGCGGCACATGCATCATCGAGCCCGACGGAACCGTCACCGGCCGGATCGACGTCGGCAACGGCATCGTCGCCGCCGAGATCGACATTCGGCGTACCCGCGAGTGCGGGCCCGCGCGTCGACCTGAGCTTTATCGGGAACTCCAGACGAACACGTACACCTGGAACCCTCTGGACTTCTTCACCCTGTACGGCCACTCGCCGCTGCCCGCAGGCAAGACGTCTGCGGTGACCGTGGTGCAAAGCACTCCGGGTACATCGGTCCAGAGCAACCTCGCGGACATCGAGGCCTGGATCCAACAGGTCTCCGGTACAACGGATCTCGTCGTCTTTCCCGAGCTGTCGATCACCGGACCGGTCTCGGCAGCTCGACCGCCTCGCAACGTCGCCGAGACCGCCGACGGGCCCTCGCTCGCACGGATCGCGGACCTCGCGGTTCGGCACGGCATGTCGATCGTCGTCGGCATCGCCGAGCGCGACACCGATACCGAACGGGTGTACAACTCGGCCGTCCTGCTCGGAACCGACGGAGCCCGCACAACCTACAGACAGATCCACCTGTCCGCCGAGCATGCGCCGCTGTTCGACGCCGGCGACACCTGGGCGGTCGTCGATCTGCCGCTGGGACGAGTCGGTCTCCTCGTCGGCAACGATGCGCTGCTACCGGAATCGGGCCGAGTGCTCGCGCTGCGCGGGTGCGATCTGATCGTCTGCCCATCCGCACTGGCGGGTACCTTCGTCGGATCGCACCCCGGAACCGAGATTCCGCTCGCCGCCGAGGTTCTCACCGGGCCCGACGCCACCCACTGGCACCATATGCGCGTGCGCGCCGGCGAGAACAACGTCTACTTCGCCTTCGCGAATGCCGTCGACCTCGACCGCGGAATCACCGGACACAGCGGAGTGTTCGGGCCGGACACATTCGCATTTCCTCGAACGGAAGCCATCGTCGATGCATCCGAACCCGGCCACGCGACGAGCGTAATCGACACCACCAACCTCGACGGGCCGTACCCGACCAACGTCGTACGACGCAAAGACCTCGTCCTGATGCGGCAACCCCACCACTACGGGATTCTCTCGACCGCCTGAGAAAACACCAGTGGCGTGGTTAGGTGCCCCCACGGGCACCTAACCACGCCACTGACCAACCGGGTCGTTCCGCAGGCTCCACTCCTGCGTAGCGCACCTACTCCTTGTTGAGGTTCGTCCTCGGAATCTCTTCCGTGCGATCCGTCGTCCAATCACGGTTGCTCGACGGAGCGGGAGCGGTTCCGCCACCGGGGGTCGGTCGCGGAGTGTTGTCCGCTCGGGCCGGCTGACGATGTCCGCCGTTTCCGCCGCCGCGCAGGAGCAGGACCACTCCGGCGATCAGCGAGATGACACCGAGAATTCCGGCGATGATCGGGACGGTGCGGCCGAAGAGCGAGAGTTGATCCTGGCCGTCCTTGGCCTGCTGGATTTGGTATTCGACGGTGTTCTCGTCGAACGTGATCGGTGCGTTGAGGACGTCGACCTCGGCGTTGCCCGCTTCACGTCCGTAGTACTGGTGAATCTGCTCTTCGCCCTTGACGACGACGCCGGTCTCGGGCTCGACCCACAGGGTGCGGGTGTTCTCGTACCAACGGGTCATCGTCACCGGCGCGGCTCCACCCTCGACACCCCAGGTGTCGGCGGGCAGGGTGACCTTGTTGGTCGGCAGGTTCACCACGGTCGACAGGTCGACCGGGCCGACGGTCTGCTGGTACTGGTACACCGGCGTGCCGTTGATCTCGGTTGCCTCGACGAAATCGATGTCCTTGGTCGCACGCGCGTTGACGTCGAAGTACGGGTAGCTCTTCTGCTCCGAGTTGAACGGGAACTTGTACTGCAGACCGGTGTGGGCCACCTCTTCGGCGGGCGCGTTGCCGGCCACCTGGATGGTGCCGATCGGGTTCTCCACGGGCATGGACGTCTTGCGGTCGATGGTGACGCGGTCGACGCTTGCGGTCAGCAGTCCGGTGTCGGCCTGCTTGTCGCTGCGACGCAGAGTCTGGCCCGCTTGCAGCGTCATGATGTCGGCGTCGGCGGGATCCTCGACGGTGACGAATCGCTGCGAGACGAGGGGAACGTTCTGGTCGACGACTGCGCGGCCGGCGGCGAGGGAAGTCGCATCGAGCACGCTGCCCTCACCGGTGGAGACGGTGGTGACCTCGAGATCCAGCGGCGTCTTCTCGAGTGCCGAAATGGTGTACGTGGGAATGAGAATGGCGGCGACCACCAGAAACGCGCCCAAGCCGATGAGTACGAGGGCAAGTATCCGGCTCGGCCCTGAGCGCTCCGCCATGCTGAATCTCCTTAGTTGACCGCTTCATGGAAGACACCGCGGGCGGGAAAGACGTTCACCCCGACCCGATGTCCGATTTATTACGACACGTCGCAGGTGACAGTAACAGTCGACAGTGGCACCGGTCTCGTCTGCGCCGGTTCGACACGGCACACTTGAGACCACCATGAGCACACAGACCCGTTCGGCAAGCGTTGTCCCGCTTCGTGGGTTCGTACCGTCACTCGAGGGAATGCGTGCCGTCGCGTGTATCGGCATCGTTGTCACCCACGTGGCCTTTCAGACCGGTGGCGCGACCTCGCCGATCTTGGGTCATGTGTGGGGCAGATTCGACCTGACTGTGGCGATCTTCTTCTCGCTGTCGGGATTTTTGCTGTGGCGTCCGCACGCGGCGGCAGCTCGCGGTCACGGGACTGCCCAGCCGATCGGCCGCTATTTCCGTTCGCGGTTCGCGAGGATTCTGCCCGGTTACTGGGTCGGCGTGGTGCTGATCCTGCTGTTTCTTCCCGATGCAGGCGGTGACTACCGCGTGTGGCTGGCGAACCTGTCGTTCACTCAGGTGTTCGTGCCGCTGACCCTGACCCAGGGTTTGACGCAGATGTGGTCGCTGTCGGTCGAGATCGCTTTCTATCTTCTGCTGCCGGTGTTCGCCTGGTCGATGGTGCGCCTGCGCGGTGCGGCCGCCGCCCGCCGTATACCGGTCATTCTGGGTGCTGCGGTGCTGACACTGTCGTGGGCATTCGTTCCGGTGTCGACTCCCGACGGTATTCACCATGACAACTGGCTCCCCGGCTATTTCCCGTGGTTCGCGGCGGGGATGCTGCTGGCCGAGATCTCGGTGGGGCCGACGACCTGGGTGCATCGGTTGGCTCGTCGCCGACGTGTCATGGCGTCCATCGCGGTTGCCGCGTTCGCTTTATCAGCAACTCCTCTGGCGGGTCCGCAGGGCTTGGTGCGTCCGGCGGCCTGGCAGTTCGAGATCAAGATCCTGCTCGGCGCGATACTGGCCTTCGCGATGCTCGCCCCGCTGATTCTCGCCGAGGACGGGAGCCGGCATCGCTTCCTCGAGCATCCGGTGATGCTGACGCTGGGCCGCTGGTCGTACGGGCTGTTCATCTGGCATCTGGCTGTACTTGCCGTCGTGTTCCCGGTGTTCGGCATCATCCCGTTCTCGGGCGGGATGTGGTTCGTGTTGCCGGTGACGCTCGCACTGTCGATTCCGGTGGCAGCGGCGAGCTACGCGCTGGTGGAGGATCCTGCTCGACGACGCTTCGGCCCCCGCAAGAAGGCGGTCAGGGCTTCCGTATCGCCGTGATCGCCAACGCGACGATTCCGATTAGGGACGCCAGCTGCACCCAGTAGGAACCGCCGACGTAGCCGTCGGGAGATCGCCATGGTCCGAGCGAGAGCAGTGCTGGTGCCAGCAGCGTGAGTCCGCCTGCAGTGCAGGCCAATACACGTGAGGACGCCGTGCGACCGTAACGGCGGTCCAGGAGCATGGCGCCGATGCCGATCACGGCCACGGCCACCACACCGGCGATTCCGGCCAACACGATCGTTGCTCCCAGCAGCGCCACGACTGCGACCGGAACGCTCTGCCACGGCCGCGGCGACGGACCGACATCACGCACTCCTCGCGGCCGACGCAGCGCCGCGAACAGCAACGGGATCAGCAGGAGAAGCCCACCGAAGATGCCGAGCCGGTACCAGCGGTCGGTGGTGAAATCCAACGAGATCGTCCCCGACGCCCCCGCCGGAACGATCCAGGCCTGCTGCCACCCGTCGACCACTACCGGGGACAGCTCGAGGCCGCCGGGAGCTGTTGCGCGCCAACCACTGTTGTTGCTCTCCGGGATGACCAGCAGACGGTCCTCCGTCGCGGAGGTGAGCGTCACCTCGCGGTGATCGGCGCTCCAGGCGGAGGTCCGCGCGGCCTGCGGTGCCGAGCTTGTCGGCCAATCGGCAGGAATGGGCATGGTGCGCAACCGAATACCGTCGACGAAGAACGATGCTCCCGGCTGCACCACCACGTCCTGGCGTCCCTCGGGCAGTGATACTGGGTTGACGAAATTCTCGTTCAGCGGGGTGTCGGCGTCGCACACCGACGCCTTCAGCGGCTCGCCGGAGCGGAACTGGTCCGCGGTGGCCGTCACCGACGTACGCACCGTCTGCCCGGCGATGGAGACGATGGGGCCGTCGAAGCAGTCGACGGTGATCCGGCGATCGCCGTCGTACGGTACGCCGATCGGTTCACCACCGGACAGTGGTGTCACTTCGGCGAAGCCGGGAGGCTGTGACTGGATGAAGCCCAACGAGTTTCGGTCCAGGACGCCGTCCCAGTCCACGATCGACAACACGATCCTGTCGGTCACGAACGGTGCCAGTTCGAGAGTCGTCGAGCCGTCGGTGTCGACGTCGCGCACCATCGGGCCGTTGCCGAGGTTGACGGCGACCCGGGTGGGGTGTGCCGGAAGTTCGCCGAGGCTGGGGGTGAGTTCGAGCCCGTCCACCAGTGTGGGAGTAGGCAATTCGATGGTCAAGGTGGGGTTGGTGCCGGCTCGATCGGTGATCGACTTCTCCGGCGCGGTCCAGGACGTGCGCGGATCACCGTCGGTCGCGGCGAATGCCGAACCGTGCAGATCGGCGACGTCCGACGCCCCGCTGGCCAACGGCCGCCCTGGCTGCGCCAGCAGCGCTTCGAGTTCGGGGGACTGACGCGTGCGCACCGTCAGGTCCGGAATGACCGCGGTGCCCATCGGTACGTCGATCGTGCGCGAGAAGCGGCCCAGTTCCTCGGGTGACTTGGACAGCCCACTGCTGCAACGGATTCGATCCTCGGTGTCGAGGCACCCGGAACGGCCGGGGAATTCCTGGCCCAGTTCCCAGGCGTCGACGCTCGCCCCGTCGGGAGTCGCGGGCAGCACCGCGCGGTGCACGATCGGTACCTGCGTCGGGTTGTCCCGGTCGGTGTAGTCGTCCACCGACACCTCGCTGATGCCGAACTGGCTGCCCCGGGTTCCGTCGACCGTCGACTTCGCGGTGATGCGCAGCCACGGGGTTTCTCCGCCCGGCAGTGACACCGTCATCGGCTCACCCGGCTCGTCGACGCGCGCCGCGGTCGAGCCGTTCGGGGTGGTGATCTCCACCCACTTCACCGGGTCGCCGATCGTCCCAGGGCTGGTACGCATGCGCAGCAGCCCGCCGCGCACCGGAGTATCGAAGTCCAGTTGAAGCCATTGCCCCACAGCGCGTTCGATACCGTTGCTGATCCAGCTGGTAGCCAGATCTCCGTCCACCGCGGCGGCGACACCGCTACCCGGGGCGCTGCCGCCGATCTGCGTTGCGTCCGACGCCGAGCTCGACGCCGTCAGGGTCGCGCCCTCCCACTCGGCGTCCACGGTCTCGGCCCCGTACACCGGGTAATCGGAGACCTCGTTGAGCGAACGGCGCGGCTCGTCGGCGGCCCGCAGTGCAGAACTGTGATTGTCGACCTGACCGAAGTCCGTCTCGCGATTCATCGGGGTGTCGGTCACCGTCACCGAGTTCACGGCGATCCCCGCCGCCGCTGCATCCGAGGCCAGCAGAGTGGGACCCGACGGCACAGGATTGCGAATCCCGTTGTTCCGCAGTTCGTTCGAGCGCAGGATGGACTCCGGACCACCCTGGACCACCGGGACACGATCGAGATCGACGGTGTAGGGACCGGACGCGGGAATGCCTGCCGAATCACCGACCGCGTAGATCTCCACAGCCGGATACGGCGGTCGAAGATCACCGTCGAGTACGACGCCGTCGACCTGACCCGGAGCCACGTCCTCACCGAACTCGGCGACCTTCTCGAGTCCCGGCGAACCGTCGAGCACCTGGTGCACCGACGCGGGACGGGTGGATCGGGAGTCCTCGGGATCGAGGTCGTTGCGCACGACGACGTAGCTGATGCCCTGTCCCAGAAGGGTATCGGCCAACCCGGCCGACGGCCGACCGTCGGCGAACAGTCGTTGCACGGAGTCCAGTGCGCGGATGGCACCGGGCGGGGTGAGCGGTACCGCGTCGCGGACGGCCCAGGGCGTGGTGGCCAACGCCTGCAGTGGTTCGTCTCGGGTCAGTCCCCAGGTCTGCAGGGCGAACGGTGCGCCGGGCACAATCAAGGCTCGCTGCGCGTCGGAACCGTCCGGGCTCGATCCCGAGGCATTCTCGGTGAGCCAGTCCGCGGCGTCGTGCCAGTACTGCGGAACGGCCTCGTACGCTCCTCGGGGCGCGAGCTTGCCCGTCCAAGCCAACGAGGTGGACAGCGTCAAGGCCACGAGGATCAACGCGGTCACTGCCATCATCGGATTTTTCTCGGGATGCGCGACGGCCGATCGCCACTGCGTCCGCGGCGCGGAACCCGGCAGCGGAACTCGGGCCAACAGGTGAGCCAGGCCCAGCACCAACGGTATTCGAATGACCGGCTCGAGTTTGTGGATGTTGCGTAGCGGTGCGCCTGCCGAATCGAGGAACACCCGGACGGCACCCGCGAACGGACCGTCCAGCTCGCCGACGAACCCGGCACCGAGGCCGACCAGACCGACGAACAACATGATCGTCAATCGCCCGCGCGCGGGCATCGAGCGCATCGCCAGGCCCGCGATTCCAGCAGCCGCGATCAGACCCGTCGCGATGACGGCCGCCGGCTGAGTCACCAGAACCGCACCGGCCACTCGCTCGGGAGAGACGAACGGCGTCCAACTGCCGGTGCCGCGCAGTACCTCCGTCAGTGACGTCCACTGCGTGGTGGTGCCGGACGATTCGATGTAGTCGAGAAACGGTGGAGAGACCTTGCCCAGCAACAGCAGTGGAACGATCCACCACAGCGTCGCGAGCACGAGAAAGCCCGACCACCACGCGCCGAAGACGACCCAACGTTTGTTCGGCCGATGCGACAACATCCAGATGACGGCCACCAGAACGGCGGCGGCGGTGGCGACGGCATTGACTGCGCCCATCAACGCGACCGCGAGCGCCGACTGCGCGGCCGCTCGTCGCACCGTGTACTTCCCGGAGTCGGAGCCGAGATACCGCACCATCGGGATCAGCACCCATGGTGCCAGCATCATCGGCATCGTCTCCGAGGAGATCGACGCGAGGGTGGTGATCACTCGCGGAGAGAGAACGAAGGCCGTCGCCGCGATCAGACGGGAACTGCGGCTGCCGATACCGAGGGCTTCGGCGAGCCGGACGATTCCCCAGAAGCCGGCGATGAGCAGCAGCGCCCACCAGATGCGCTGAGTGATCCAGGGCGGGATCGACAGCAGGTCGCCGCCGGCGAAGAACGCACCATGCGGAAAGAAGTAGCCGTAGGCCTGGTTCTGCACCTGGCCGAGTGGGGCTGCGCTGTTCCACTGATGGGAGGCGCGTTCGAGAAATCCGAGAGGGTTCTGAGCCAGGTCGAACTTGGTGTCGGCGACGGTGAAGCCGGGGACCTGAAGAAAAGTGAGGAGGAACGCCAGAATCGAGACGCCGAAAAGCCATGTACGGCCGAGCGGCTCGGCCGAGATCATCGATTCACGAAAGCGACCAGCGTCAGCGGCTGCCGTACTCAACCTGGTTCAGCAAGGACGAGTCGGCGTTTCCGGAGCGATCGATATCCGGACGAGAGTTGTCGGCTGCGGCTGCGGTGACTCCGAAGACGACGCCCGCACCCAGTACGGCTCCGACGACGGCGGCAATGACACCCGGGACAGCAAACTTCATCTCGGTTCTCCAGTCAGTCGGCTCAGGAAGGAAGCGGGCGAGGTGGACCCTCGCGCGGGCATCACGGTATCACCCGTACCTGCAGAACAGGCCGGTGGACGCGTTACTTGCCGGGGGGAACGATCAGGACGGGTCGATGGCTGTGTCGCAGAACGTGCTCGGCCACCGAACTCTGGAGCAGCGCACGAAGACCGGTGGTGCCTCTCGTGCCGGTGACGATGATGTCGACGTTCATCTCGTCGGCCTTCTCCACGATCGCGCTCCAGATGGCGGTGGTGCATTCGGTGCACTGGCCCTCCACCTTCAGGCCCGCGGCCTCGGCCAGCGCGACACCTTCGCTGTTGGTCACCTTCGCGTCGGTGAGCGCAACGTCCTCGGCCTCGTCGTCGGGCACCCATTCGGGCTGCATGACGCCGGAGAGGCCGGACATTCGCGCGGCCTGACGCACCATCGGCTCCCACGCGGTGACGACGATCGCACGTGATGTGGTGAGAAAGCGTCCGGCATAGTCGATGGCGCGTTTGGCATTGTCGGAGCCGTCGTAGGCAATGAGTATGAGGTCTGCGGGCATGGTTCGAGGTCCTCCTCATGTCGCGTTCGTCCAGATTACCCCCATCCCCTTCGGGATCAATGTGGGTTTCAGTCGGTCGGAGTGCAACAAAGCCACATTGATCCGGACCCGGGGCGCGCAAGGAACACCCCCCGTCTCGGCTACCGTCGTATTCCATGCGACTTCGGTTTTCGGTTCGGTCCGCTGCGGTGATGACGGTCGGTGTCGGCTTGTTGGTCTCGTGCTCGAGTGAGTCCACGCAGGTCGCGTCGACGCAGACGGCACCACCTGCCTCGACGACGACTGCGGCCGAGACGACGGTCCCGCAACCGCTCCCACCCGTCGACGAGTGCGTGACGTTCGTCGAGGGCCTCACCGAGCGTCAGCGACTGGCGCAGTTGCTCACCGTCGGAGTCACCGGAACTGCGGACGCGGTGCAGATCATGTCGACCGAGCAGGTCGGTGGCCTGTTCGTCGGGAGTTGGACCGACGAGTCGATGCTCGGAAATCGGGAAGTACCGCAGGTGCTCGACGCCTCCGCGGTGGCTCCGATGATCACCATCGACGAGGAGGGTGGACGGGTCTCGCGCGTCGCGGATCTGTTGGGAGAGGCACCGTCGGCGCGAGTGTTGGCACAGACGATGTCGGTGGACGAGGCCTATCAGGCGGCGTTGACGCGCGGCCAGGGGTTGAAGGATCTCGGTGTCACCGTCGACTTCGCTCCGGTGGTCGATGTGAGCGCTCAGCCCGATGATTCCGTCATCGGCGACCGGTCGTTCTCCGACGATCCGCAGGTCGTCATCGAGTACGCGGGTGCGTACGCGCGAGGTCTGGAAGACGCAGGCGTCAAGCCGGTCATCAAGCATTTCCCCGGGCACGGTTCGGGATCGGGCGACTCGCACACCGGCGCGGTGACGACGCCGTCGCTCGACGAGTTGAGGGCCAAGGATCTCCTGCCGTTCGCGGCGTTGAACAACACCGGCGTCGGCGTCATGGTCGGGCACCTGGATGTGCCGGGACTCACCGAGCCGGGTGTGCCGGCGAGTATCAGCCCGGCCGCGATGGCGTTGTTGCGCGACGGCGTCGGATACGGTGCCGCACCGTTCGACGGCCCGATCTTCACCGACGACCTCAGCGGCATGGCGGCGATCACGGCGAGGCTCGGGATCGTCGACGCGGTCGAGGCGGCGTTGGTTGCGGGAGCAGATGTGGCGCTCTGGCTCACCACCGATCAGGTGCCCGCGGTGTTGGACAATCTCGAAGACGCGGTGGCGACGGGACGCCTCGACGCGGCGCAGGTGGACGAGGCTGCGGCGACGGTTGCCCGGTTCAAGGGGGCGTGCGGGGCCTGATTGTGCGGTACTGGACCTTACTGTGGAGTAACGTCTAGTACTTCGTACGTATTGGAGGGTCCATGGCTGGCGGCACCAAGAGATTGCCCCGCGCCGTCCGCGAGCAGCAGATGCTCGACGCGGCGGTGGATGTGTTCTCCGACAACGGTTTTCACGAGACGTCGATGGATTCGATCGCCAAGAAGGCGGCCATCTCCAAGCCGATGCTCTATCTGTACTACGGGTCGAAGGACGAGTTGTTCGCGGCGTGTATTCATCGCGAGGGCGTCAAATTCGTCGAGGCCCTGACTCCTGCTGCGGACCCGACGCTGACGCCGCGCGAGCAGCTGCGCAAAGCGCTGATCGGCTTCCTGGGATTCGTCGGCGAGAACCGGAAATCGTGGATGGTGCTCTACCGTCAGGCGATCGGCCAGCAGGCGTTCGCCTCGCAGGTGCAGAGCAGCCGGGATCGGCTGATCGAGCTGACGGCCGGTTTGCTCGCCATGAGCACGAGGGATCCGGAACAGTCGCAGAATTTCGGGCTGATGGCCGTCGCGTTGGTCGGGGCAGGTGAGGCCGTGGCCGACCGCGTGGCGGGCGGCGAAATCGAGGTCGACGCCGCAGCGGACCTGTTGGAGAACCTGGCCTGGCGCGGCCTGGCGGGAAAGAAGACCGCCACGACTTAGGCTCCTGCCGAACTCGAAGTTATGGACGAAAATCCTAGGAAATCCGTCCATAACTTCGAGTTCGAGCTAACTCAGCGCAGGGTGCCCGTCAGATGCGGGTAGCCCTTCTTCGGGTTCTTCAGCGACAGGTCCCAGCCGGTGCCGACGGCATCGGCGTAGGCGTTGACCGTCGCGGGCAGGACGATCGGCTTGCCGAAGCGGATGCTGTAGTTCACGGCCTCCGGAATTCGACCCTCGACGGTCTGCAGGACGGCTGCCGCGCTCCACATTCCGTGCGCGATGGTCTTCGGGAACCCGAATGCCTTTGCGCCGAGCGAGGATACGTGAATCGGGTTGCGGTCTCCGGAGATGGCCGCGTACCGGCTGATGATCCGCTGATCGACGCGCAGGGTGCGGGTCGGGGGCGGCGGGACCTCGTCGGCGGGCGGTGCCTCACGGGGTCCACCGGACAGCGACGTCTTCTGCAGGCTCAGGAAGCTCGAGGTCTGCTTCCAGACCAGTTCCCGTCCCACTTTGACCTCGCTGATCAGGTCCACCAACAAACCCTTGCGATGCTCGCGCAGATTCTCCGCGTGCACTCGGATGTCCAGCGGTTCGGAAGCGGAGATGCCACGGAACTGCTCGATGACGTTCTCGGCGTGTACCGAACCGATGGCCGCGAACGGAAAGCCCTTGGACACCATCAGTTTCATCACCGTCGGGAAGACGAGGGTGAAGGGGTAGGTCACCGGGAGCTGATCGCCGAATCGCAGCCCCGTCGCCCGGCAGTACCCGGCGAGGTTGTCGGGGTCCACCCGCAGGCCCTTGAGTTCGTACACCGTGTTCGGCACCGACGACGACCGGGATCCGAGGAACGGCAGCGCGCCGAGCGCAGCCGAGGTGTAGATGTCGGAGGTCTTCGGCTGCGCGGTGAGCGTGACGGTGCTCATGCGCCGAGCAGGCTCTGGCCGCACACGCGCACGACCTGGCCGGTGACGGCGTTCGATGCGGGAGAAGCGAAGTACGAGACCAATTCTGCGACGTCCACGGTCTCGCCGCCCTGCAGCAGCGAGCTCATGCGGCGTCCGGCCTCACGGGTGGCGAACGGGATTGCCGCGGTCATCGCGGTCTCGATGAAGCCAGGGGCGACGGCGTTGATGGTGATGTTCTTCTTCGCCAGCACCGGTGCGGATGCATGCACCAGGCCGATGACTCCGGCCTTGGAGGTGCCGTAGTTGGTCTGGCCGCGGTTGCCTGCGATGCCTGCGATGGAGGAGACGTCGACGACGCGGCCGCCCTCCTTGAGTGCGCCGGATGCGACCAGCTCGTCGGTGATGCGCTGCGGGGCAGCAAGATTGACGCCGATGACCGAGTTCCAGCGGGCGTCGTCCATGTTGGCGAGGGTCTTGTCGCGAGTGATGCCTGCGTTGTGCACGATGATGTCGGCTCCGCCGTGGCGCTCGAGCAGGTGCTTCGAGAGGACCTCTCCGGCGTCGGGGGAGGTGACGTCGAGTGCGAGCGAAGTGCCGCCGACCTTGTTGGCCGTCTGCGACAGTGCTTCTCCGGCAGCGGGAATGTCGGCTGCGATGACGGTCGCTCCGTCGCGGGCGAGGACCTCGGCGATGGTGGCACCGATGCCGCGGGCCGCTCCGGTGACGACGGCTACCTTGCCTGCGAGCGGCTTGTCCCACGAAGCCGGTGCTTGCGAGTCGGCGTCTCCGACGGTGATGACCTGGCCGTCGACGAAAGCGGACTTGGCCGAGAGCAGGAAGCGGAGGGTGGATTCGAGGCCGGACAGGCCGGTCGACGCCTTGGGGGAGATGTAGACGAGCTGCGCCGTGGCACCGCGCTTGACCTCTTTGCCGACGCTGCGGGTGAAGCCTTCGAGGGCGCGCTGAGCGATGTGCTCGTCGACGCTCGAGGTCTCCTCCGGCGTCGTGCCGATGACGACGACGCGAGCGGACGGTGCCAGGTTGCGGATGACCGGCTGGAAGAACTTGAAGAGCTGCTCGAGCTCGGCGACATTGCCGATTCCGGTGGCGTCGAACACCAGTCCACCGTGCTTGTCGTCGTGCGGCTGCGACTGCGGGTAGTCCGACAGCAGCTCACGCAGCGGCTCGACGAGGCGGCCACTGCCACCGATCAGGACCGGTCCGGCCAGCGGCGGCTCGCCTGCCTTGTAGCGGCGCAGCTTCTCGGGCTGCGGCAGGCCTGCCTGCTTGGCGATGAAGGCTCCCGGCGCGGACGCGAGGAACGTTGAGTAGAGATCTGGGGCTCCCTTGGAGGCTGCCACTGTCGTACCTTTCATTCAGCGCTGCTCGCTCGAGGAGCGAGGCGCACGACCGGGTGTCGACAACCAACTTACTCGCCAGTAAGATGAAACTCCACCAGGGCCTTTTTCGACGATGTTTGGAGACGTCAGTGACAAGCAAGCAGCTACGACCGGTCGCAATCGTCGGTGGCAACCGCATTCCTTTCGCGCGCTCGGACAAGAAGTACGCGCTGGCGTCCAACCAGGACATGCTCACCGCGACCATCGACGGGCTGGTCTCGCGATTCGGTCTGCAGGGCGAGCGCCTCGGTCTCGTCGCCGCCGGTGCCGTGCTCAAGCATTCACGCGATTTCAACCTCACTCGCGAGGTCGTCCTCGGTAGCGCGCTGAGCCCGTACACCCCGGCCTTCGACATCCAGCAGGCCTGCGGCACCGGCCTTCAGTCGATCATCGCCGTCGGCGACGCCATCGCGTCGGGTCGCATCGATGCCGGTATCGGCGGCGGTGTCGACACCACCTCCGACGCTCCGATCGGCGTCAACGACGAACTGCGCGAGTTCCTGCTCTCCCTGAACCGGGCCAAGAGCACCACCGACCGCATCAAGCTTCTCGGCAACGTCCGTCCCGGCATGCTCGGCATCGAGATCCCGCGCAACGGTGAGCCACGTACCGGCCTGTCGATGGGTGACCACGCCGCCATCACCGCCAAGGAATTCGGCGTCCGCCGCGAGGACCAGGACGAACTGGCCGCAGCGAGCCACAAGAACATGGCTGCCGCCTACGATCGCGGCTTCTTCGACGATCTGGTGACGCCGTTCCTCGGCCTGACCCGAGACGACAACCTGCGTCCGGGATCGACCGTGGAGAAGCTCGCGACGCTCAAGCCGGTCTTCGGAACCAAGCTGGGCGACGCCACCATGACGGCCGGTAACTCGACGCCGCTGACCGACGGTGCGTCGGCTGCCCTGCTGTCGAGTGACGAATGGGCCGCCGAGCGCAACCTGCCGGTGCTCGCGCATCTGGTCGATTCCGAAACCGCCGCAGTCGATTACGTCCATGGCAACGGATCGTTCAAGGACGGCCTGCTGATGGCTCCGACCTACGCGATTCCGCGTCTGCTCGCGCGCAACGGCCTGACGCTGCAGGATTTCGACTACTACGAGATCCACGAGGCGTTCGCTTCGGTGGTGCTCGCAACTCTGCAGGCTTTCGAGAGCGACGAGTACTGCAAGGAGCGGCTCGGCCTCGACAGCGCGCTCGGTTCCATCGATCGCAGCAAGCTCAACGTCAACGGCTCCTCGCTCGCAGCGGGTCACCCGTTCGCCGCGACCGGCGGACGCATCGTGGCCTCGCTGGCGAAGATGTTGGCCGAGAAGGGCTCGGGCCGTGGCCTGATCTCGATCTGCGCGGCCGGTGGCCAGGGCGTCACCGCGATCATCGAGCGCTGATCACTGCAGCTTCGGCTGCTCACGAATCGGGGGACACAGGGTCGGCGGATCCGGTAATCGAGGGGTTTTCGGATCTGCCGACCACGACATGAAAAAGGGGCACGCATCCGCGTGCCCCTTTCTCGTGTGATCAGCCGGGTATGCCGCTTTCCGGCGGGGTCGATTCTTCGCCGGTGTATTCCTCCACAGCCGAATCGCCGATGTCCGTCTGCAGTACCGGAGTCAGGTACTCGGGCACTCCGCCGCGGATCTGGAAGACACTGGCACCGGAGATACCGAGGTGACTGTCTTCCGAGTACCGGAACGGAGCCAGCTGCGGTCCCTCGAAGTCCATTCCGCCGTCCTGGATGGCTGCGACGATGCCCTCACGGGTGGGATTCTCGCCTGCCGCCTCGAGTGCCTGCACGAAGGCGTAGGCCTGGCTCAGACCGTAGATCCGGTAGTTCGTCAGTGGATCACCGGTTCCGTTCTCCGCCCACACCTTCTGCCACAGTTGGGTCCACGGGTTCTCCGGAGAGTCGACGCCCGGGATGTACTCCAGCGAGATCATCCCTTCGAGCGACTGTGCGCCGTCGGTGACCGCACCCTGCGAGAAGCGGCCCAGCAGTGAGCCGACGAGGTCGACGTCGGAACCGATCGAGCTGTAGAACCACTCGGGGTCGTAGTTCAGCCGCATGGCGGTCAGCTGGCTCAGCGCGGTGTACGAGGGCACGTTGAAGCCGAGGATCAGATCGGCTCCGGCACCTTGCAGGGCCGCGATCTGAGGTGCGACATCGGTGTTGCCCGAGGTGTAGCGCACGACCTCGACGATCTGGTCGTCGAGATACTGGCGAACCGCTTCCTCACTGTCTCGGCCGAGGTCGTCGTCCTGGAGGAACAGTCCGACCTTGGCGTCGGGCCGGTTCTTGGTCACCCAGTCGCCGATGATCTTGCCCTCGACCTGGTAGTCGGGCTGCCAGCCGAACGTGTTGGGGTACTTCTCTGGATCGTTGCCCCACATGATCGCGCCGGAGGAGACGAACAGGTCCGGCACACCCTCCTCGTTGAGGAAGTCGATGACAGCGCTGTGGGTCGCGGTGCCGAGTCCGCCGACGACGGCGAACACCTCGTCCTGCAGGACGAGTTCGTTGACCACCTGGGTGGTGGTGGTCGGATCGTACGAATCGTCTCGAACCACGTACTCGATCTGCCTGCCGTTGATGCCGCCCGCGGCATTGACGTAATCGAAGTAAGCCTGGGCGCCCGTGGGGATTTCGCTGTAGCCGGGAGCCGCGACCCCGGTCAACGGGAAGTGGGCACCGATCTTCACCGACGTGTCGGTGATGCCGACCGTCGATCCTTCCGAGGACTCCGTCGCCTCGTCTCGGCCACCTGCACCGCACGCCGCGGCCAACGAGACGACGGCGACGAGCGCGGTCGTTCTGAACGCCACCGATCCGAACTTTTTCATTTCATTCCTTTTCTGGTTGTACGTAACTTGCGATACGTGCCCACCAAACCCAGTGGGGCGAACAGGATGACGAGGACGGTGAAGATTCCGGTCACCAGTGGTGCGAGTTCGGCCGATTGCAGACTGCTCAGCCCCAGATCGAGACCGAGGTTGGTCACCACCGGCGGGATGTAGGTCAGCAGAACGGCCCCGATCAATGCGCCGGACAGGGTTCCCAGTCCACCGATGACGACGGCGGAGAGCAGGGTCAGCGAGAGGGTGAGGGTGAAGCCGCTCGGTGCCGCGATTCGGGCCGACATCGCCAGCACTGCACCGCCCGCGCCGGCACAGGCCGCACTGACCACGAATGCGAGGATGCGTGCGCGGCCCAGGTCGATACCGGACAACTCTGCGGCGACCTCGTCGTCTCGGACGGCCCGCCAGCGACGACCGATGCGGCTCGACGAGATGTTGGCCAACAGGAAGAACACCAGCACGAGCAGTATCCAGCTGACGTACGCGACGAATTTCGTTCCGCTGAGCTCGTTTCCGGTGACGAAGAACATCATGTCGTCGATCAGCTCCGGCACTTTCGGTGCCGGGACGACGAGGCCTTGTTCGCCGCCGAGGTAGTCCGAGAAGTACAGGGCCAGGCCCGGTACGGCGACGGCGAGCGCCAGCGTCGCACCGGCCAGGTACGGCCCGTGCAGTCGGGCGGCGGCCACTCCGACCACGATGCCCACCACTGCCGAGATCACGGTGGCGGCAAGCAGGACGAGGGGTACCGACCATCCCGAATCGTTGGCGCGCAACATCAATGCTGCGGTGTACGCACCGACCGCCATGAACGCGCCGTGCCCCAGGGACAGCTGGCCGCTCAACCCGGTCAGCACCGTCAGTCCGCCGGCAGCGATCGCCAGGTAGGCGACGGACGTGAGTTGGCTCTGACGGAAGGTGCTCAGAGATTCGAGGGCGAGCACGATGACGACGAGTCCGATGACAGCGCCCAGGAAGTGGCGTCGAACCGGTGTTGCGGTGAGGCGAGTGAGAGTCGCGTTCATGTCATACCCTCCTGGCCGCGGAGCCGGCGAAGAGCCCGCTCGGTCGCAGCAGAAGCACGACGATCAGGATCACCAATGCCGCGCTGGAGACCAGATCCTGACCGAGATAGCCGCTGACGAAACTGAGCCCGATGCCCATCAACAGTCCGCCGACCACTGCGCCCGCCGGGCTGTCCAGTCCGCCGAGAACTGCTGCGACGAAACCGAATACGACGATCGAGTCCATGTAGCCCGGATGTACCAGCGAGCCACCTGCGATGAGCAGACCCGCCAGCGAACCGACCACTGCGGCCAGAGCCCAACCGAGAGTGAGCATTCGGCTCACGCGGACTCCGAGGAGTTTCGCGACCTCCTGCTCGAAGGCGCTCGCGCGCATCTTCAGTCCCAGATCGGTGAACCGGAAGAGCAGGATCAGCAGTCCCAGGACCACGAGGACGGCGATGATCTTGAAGATGTCGTAGCCGGTCAACGCCACGTTCATGTCGCCGATCCGCTGCCCGGTGAGGCCGAACGGTGCGGGGAAGGAACGGAATTGGTTGCCGAAGATGATGGCGGCCACCGCGTGGATGATGATGAACAACCCGAGCGTGAGAATGACCGGGTTGATGTGCGACGAGCTGTCGACGAACCGGATGACGAGTCGCTCCGTCAAGGCTCCCAGGAGCAGGCCGCACAGCAGCGCGACTGCGAATCCGATCCAGTACGAGTAGCCGGCGTCGATGACGACCAGTGCCACGTACGTGGTGATCATGGCCATCGGGGCCTGGGCGAAGTTGACGATGCGAGTCGATCGCCAGATGAGGACGAGGGCGAGCGCGAACGCGGCGTAGATCATGCCTGTCGTCACGCCGTTGATGAGGATGGTGAGCAGTTGTTGCACTGTGGCAGGCGTCCTTTCGGCTCTAGAACCCGAGGTAGGCGTGTCGGAGGGCGTCGTCCCCGGCCAAGGTGTCGGCGGGACCTTCCACCGCGACCTTGCCCAGATCCAGAACGACGGCGTGTTCGGCGATCGACAGCGCGCTGCGAGCGTTCTGTTCGACGAGAACGACGGTCATCGACTCGGAGTCGACGAGCCCGCGCAACGTCTCGAATATCTGTGCGGCGACTTTCGGTGCGAGTCCGAGAGAGGGCTCGTCGAGCAGAAGCACCGACGGTGTCGCCATCAGTGCTCGGCCGATCACCAGCATCTGCCGCTCTCCGCCGGACAGGGTGTGTGCGGAGGACGTTCGACGGCCGGTCAGGGGCGGAAACATGTCGTAGATGCGGTCGAGGGTGACGGCGTCGTGACTTCGGTTGCGTCCCATCGCACCGAGTCGAAGATTCTCGTCGACGGTCAACTCGGCTATGACGCCACGTCCCTCGGGAACGTGCGCAAGACCCTTGCGGGACATGCGATCCGGTGCCACGCCGACTATGTCGGCCCCGGCGAGTTCGATCCTCCCCGATACCGGTTTCAGCAATCCCGAGATGGTTCGCAGCAAAGTCGTCTTCCCTGCTCCGTTCGCGCCGAGTACGGCGGTGACAGCTCCGGCCGCGACGGTCATCGACACCGAGTCGAGGGCGGTGACCGGGCCGTAGCGAACGGTCAGATCGGTGATTTTCAGGTGTGCCGCGTCAGTCTTCATGTGCCACTTCGTTTCCGAGATATGCCGCCAGTACGGCAGGGTCCTCGCGGATCTGATCGGGCGTTCCCTGTGCGATGACCTTGCCGAAATCCAGCACGTAGATTCGGTCGCACACACTCATCACGAGATCCATGTGGTGTTCGACGAGCATCACCGATGTTGCGGGTCTTTCCGGTTCGGAATCGGTGGGTGCCGTTGCGAGCGATCGGATCTCGTCGCCGAGCTCGCTCATTTCGTCACTGGACAGACCCGAGGCGGGTTCATCCAGCAGGAGCAATGTCGGTGCGCTCACCAGGGCGCGTGCGAGCGCAACGCGTTTGCGCACCGCGTACGGCAGGCTCGGTGGCAATCGGTGCGCATAGCCGTCGATGCGCAGGCGTTCGAGAGTGGCCATCGCGGTGGAACGGACGGCGGCATCGTCGGAGGCGCTCGACGGTAGGCCGAGGAGGCCGGCGACGATCCCGGTGTGCGCTGTCCGGTCGGCACCGACCATGACGTTGTCCAGCACGGTCATCCGATCGAACAGTCCGAGTCCCTGGAGAGTTCGGCTCATGCCGAGCCGGGGAAGGTCGTGCGGTCGTAGCCGGGTCAACGGTTCGCCGAGTCGTCCGAGTGTTCCCGATCGGGGACGAACGAGTCCGCAAGCGACGTTGAACAGAGTCGTCTTGCCCGCACCGTTGGGCCCGATGACGCCCAGAACTTCGCCGGGTCGCACCTCGAGACTGACTCCGGACAGCGCGACGATGCCGCCGAAGGACACCTCGATGTCCGCCATGGTGAGGACCGGGTCCTTCGTTCGAAGAGAGTTCAAGTGATCCACCTCACAATCTGTTGCGTTCACTATGGTGCGTTTCGCACAACGGGCGATATGGGCGCTGCGCACAGAATGTTTGGGTCCCTGGGCACCAGTAACGGTCAAATCGGCCTGTCATGTGGGCTCAGTGCGCAAAACTGTCCAGGTGGGTGCTCCCGATGGTCGACGCGCATCGGCGCGTTCGGCTGCCCGCGGAGCGGTGACGGACTCCGACCAGGAGAAAATTCGGAGTGCGTGGGCCGCGTTGACGCCACGGGCCGACGCGATCGCCGACTCCATCACGCTGGCGCTGATCGAGCAGGAACCCGCCTACCTGGCCAGTTCCACTCCGGACATCGCCGGCGAGATCAGGCGCAGTACCCGTGAGCACATCAATCAGGGCCTTCGCACGTTGTCGGGGCTACGTACCGCGAACGACAACACCCGTGAGGTTTGGCGTCGTACCGGCAGGGAGCGTGCACGCCAGGGCATTCCGATGGAGTTGGTGCTCAAGGCGTACACGCTCGGGAGTCGGACGCTGTGGGAGGAGTTGATGCTCGAGCGCGAGCAGCGTCGAACCAGGATCGACGAGCATCTGCTTCTGGTGGCCGGGCAACAGTTGTGGCGTGCGCTCGACAGTCAGTACGAGACTCTCGTCGAGGCATACCGTCAGGAAAGCGCCCGGATGCAGCAGCGGGATATCGCCAACGTTCTGGTGATACTCGACGGCCTCCGATCGGGGCGAGGTGGTGATCCGGCATTCGTCATGGAAGCTCGTGCCACTCTTGGCCTTTCGGCATCGCAACAAATTGCGTGTGTGGTCGGACCGCTGGACGATCAAGGGTCGCCGCCGCTCCCGGCACCCGAGGACGCGTTGGATCAGATCGGTGCGGTCTCGCATTGGAACACCAGGGACGGCCACCAGTTCGCGCTCGTCGCACTCGGAACCGGATCGTGGAACTCCGTCGTCGACGCGCTCGCTGCTCGGGCCGTCGGGCCGGTGGGGGTCGCGCATTCTCCGGAGGGTCTGTCGTCGTTCGCGGCGGCGTACCGCCTTGCGGCATTGACAGCCGAGACCATCACCGAGGACAGCGGCGTTGCCTTGGCGACGGACCGACTGCCCCGCGTGATCATGGCGGCCGACGACCAGTCGTCGGAGTTGCTGGTTCGCCACGCTCTCGGAAAGTTGTGGACGCACCCGGAGCCGCATCGAGGAACGCTGCTCGACACCCTCGCGCACATGCTCGCGTCGGACGGATCGCCCACCAACGCCGCCAAGGCGCTCTACTGCCACCGAAACACCGTGATCTACCGGGTTCACCGGATCGAGGAATTGACCGGGCACGATCTGACCGATCCGCGAGATCGGCTCTTGCTCACCCTCGCGCTGGTCAGGACGGGACATTGGGCCCGAGCCGTCGGGCAAGGGGACAGTTCGACGACCCGTGGATCATTCAACCGAATGAATTGACGAGACAATTTCGCAGTCGTTGTAACGAGGTGGCACAGCCTGCATATATTCCAGTTGGCTCCGTGCTGCTGCCTGACCCCCGACCCGGCAGCAGCGCGGAGCCTTTGTCGTTCCTGCGCCGATGGTCTCCGAGTGAGCGTCACCGTTCGGTTTGCGTAAGCTCGTGCCGGGGGTACGCCGTGCAGAAGGGCGGAACGAACAACCAACGGTGGTCCTGGAAGGGTCGAACGTGAGCGAGGGCAACAGTAGGTCGGGTGACGCACCCAACGGTGCCGAACCGAAACCCGACGTACCGCCGTACGACGCTCCCACCGAGGTCTTCGGCGCGATCGGCGACGAGGCGGCCGGTCCCGAACATGCATCCGCCGCCGAGCAGATCCCGGAAACGGAGCCCGAGCATGCATCCGAGGTGGAAGCCGACACCGCTGAGCCCGAGTCCGACGACACGGAATCCGCTGTCGCAGACCCGGCCGTCGACGATGTCGAGACCACCGAAACCGCCGCCGCTGAGGCTGGGGACGCGAAGCCCGATGCGGTCCCGGCCCCTGCACAGCCGCCCGCAGCCGACGAATCGCCGACGATCGCGCAACCCGTTGTTCCCGCAGAAGCCGATGTTCCTGCTGAGACCGTTGCTCCTGCGCAGACCGTTGTTTCTCCCCAGGCCGAGTCGCCGGTCCAGCCACCGGTGATTCCGCCGGAGGACGGAGCGCCGCAGGCCGCCGACGGGTCCGGGTTCGTGCCGCCGTGGCGGAAGATCGCGATCGGGACCGGCGCGGTGGTTGCGGTTCTCACGCTGCTGTATGCGGCGGATTGGATCACCTCCAGCGACCGAGTACCCCGTGGTGTGACCGTCGCCGGGATCGAGGTCGGCGGCAAGAGCCACTCCGACGCCGAAGAACTCCTGCGCTCGGAGCTCGGTGCGCGCGCCGAGCAGCCCGTATCGGTCGACGTCGGCGACCGACAGGTCGAGGTACTGCCTGCCGCTGCCGGTCTCGGTGTGGACTGGAACGCCACGCTCGACCGCGCCGGATCGCAACCGATCAACCCGATCACTCGACTGACATCGTTCTTCGGCAGCCGCGAGATCGGCGTCGTGTCGACCACGGACGAGCAAGCGCTCACCGCTGCCGTCGATGGCCTGCGGGTCGAAACCGACCGCGACCCCGTCGAAGGCGACGTCGTGTTCGACGGCAGCACACCGATTGCCGTCGCGCCGTTGGCCGGTCGGATACTCGACGCCGACGGGACGCGTCGCAACCTGCAGACCGAATGGGCCTCGGGCGTAACGGAAGCGGTGTACGAGTCCACTCCCGTTACGGTGACCCAGGAAGCCGTCGACCAGGCGCTGGAGAACATCGCCGCACCTGCGGTGGAGGCACCGGTGATTGTCGCCGGTCGCGAGAACGTCGACGCGACGCTGCCGACGGATCGGGTGGGCGAGGTTCTCCGCTTCGACCCCGACGGCCAGGGCGGACTGACCCCGATCTACGACACCGACGTCGCCACAGGCATTCTCGCGCCGCAACTCGTGCGCACCGAGGTACCGCCGAGGGACGCGTCGTTCACCTTCTCCGGCGGTGCACCGACCGTCGTCCCCGGAGAGATGGGCGAGCTGGTCGAGTGGCGCAAGACCCTCGAGCAGTTGCCTGCCCTGCTGTCCGCTGACGGACCCCGCACCACCGAGGCGATCTACGAGCCGGCCCCGCCCGCTCTCACCACCGAAGCCGCGCAGAATCTCGGTGTGCGAGAAGTGATTGCCGAGTACACCACCGGCGGATTCGAGTACGCGTCGGGCGTCAATATCGGGCTGACGGCGCAGATCGTGAACGGTGCGCTCGTGAAGCCGAAAGAAACGTTCTCGCTCAACGAGTACACCGGTCCGCGAGGTACCGCGCAGGGCTTCGTCGAGTCGGGGATCATCGACAACGGTCGACCCGATCGCGCCGTCGGCGGCGGCATCAGCCAGTTCGCGACGACGCTCTACAACGCGTCCTACTTCGCCGGTATGGAAGACACCGACCACACCGAGCACAGCTACTACATCAGCCGATACCCCGAGGCGCGCGAAGCGACGGTCTTCGAAGGTGCCATCGACCTGAAGTTCACCAACCCGAACGACACCGGTGTGGTCATCCAATCGTTCGCCGATTCGTCCAGCGTCACCGTCCGACTGTGGGGAACCAAGACGGTCGACGTCGAATCGATCACCGGTTCGCGAACCAACTTCACCTCACCCGACACGGTGACACTGCCCGCAGGCGCAGGCTGCGTCGCGTCCGGTGGAGGCCAAGGATTCACCGCCAGTGACACCAGGGTGATCAGCGATGCCGCGTCGGGCAGGGAAATTTCGCGGAACACCCGAACGGTGAAATACGACCCGATCCCCATCGTTCGATGCGTTCAGCCCGATCGCCCGGCACCCGCGGCGGACCCGGCTCCGGAACCGGAAGAAGACGAGTGATGCTGCAACCGCGAGAGGGTCATTCGAATCACGTCGATTCGGACTGTAGCGTTGCCGCCCGATCGGGTGTTTGCTTGCACTAGGTGTTCGCTCGTCGGAACTGTGCCCACGCGGGGTTGCATCACAAGATCGAAAGGGAGCTTCGTCCATGACGCTCACACGTACCGTCCTCGATCAGCAGACGCTTCGTGAGGCGTACGCGCAGTTCCCGAGCGGAGTGGTCGCGATCGCCGCGAAGATAGACGGCGTCCTGGTGGGCTTGGCGGCCAGCAGCTTCGTATCGGTGTCCATCGACCCGCCCCTCGTCGCGGTGTGCATCCAGAACACGTCGACGACATGGCTGAAACTCGAGTTGGCACCCAACAT
Organism: Rhodococcus sp. 14-1411-2a; assembly: GCF_002259485.1. Lineage (GTDB taxonomy): Bacteria > Actinomycetota > Actinomycetes > Mycobacteriales > Mycobacteriaceae > Rhodococcoides. The sequence continues at coordinate 411,746 of NZ_NPGA01000009.1, read as the reverse complement.
CGGCGTCAGCGTTCTCGGCGAGGCGCACAACGACGCCGTCCGTACCCTGGCAGCCAAGACCGGTGACCGATTCGCCGGCCTCGACCTCACCGTCACCGACGGGGGAGCAGCCTTCATCGTGGGGGCCACCGCATGGCTCGACACCACCATCGAGCAGCAAATCCCCGCGGGCGACCACGCAATAGTGTTGCTGCGCATACATTCCCTGGACGTCCAGAGTGAAGTGAACCCAATCGTGTTCCACGGCAGCAAATTCCGCAAACTGCAGCAGTAGCGGCTGTTCCCTGTTCCTGTTCGCCTGCTTCGGTTCCCCAGTCTTCGCAAAAGCGCGCGCGTTTGTTGAATGCGCGCGAATTGGTGGCCTGATCGGGGGCAATTCTGCGCGCACCTGACGACTGCGCGCGCGTTGGCGGCTCCGGCGCCACAGCGAACTGGTACGCCCGTACCTGTATTCTTCCACAGGTCCGAAGTTGTACACAGGCAGGTACTTTCGTCCTCGGATCGGTGCGCGCATGGTCGAGACTCGAAAGATGAGGGATGACCGAATGGTGCGACGCTCGGAGGCTCTTGCCGATGGCAATGCCGATCACGAGCTGCGAGCAATGTACGAACGCGGGGGCTGGGAGCGTTTGGTGAATGGCGTCTACGTTCCGACGTCGAGGCTGGCCGGCCTTTCGGGGCAGGAGCGGCATCGGTTGTTGATCGACGCCGTATTTCCGATGATTGCGGACGGCAGCACGGTGAGTCACCGTTCGGCGGCGCTACTGCACGAATTACCCTTGCCCACGGGCGGATTCGACAAAGTTCACGTCACCCGACGCCGCCGCGGCGGAGGTCGAGCGAATGCAGCGGTGATCGTGCACTGTGCGCCGTGGGTACCCAGCACCACCGTCGACGGAATTCCCGTGACCTCATTGGCGCGGACGGTTGTCGACCTTGCCCGTACCGAGCCGCTTCTGTCGGCGGTGATCGCAGGTGACTCAGCTCTGAAGCGCTGCGATCCGAAGGAGCTTGAGTCGGAGTTGCAGCGTGCTCGGGGATGGAAAGGTGTGGCGCAGGCGCGACGAGCCGTTTCCCTCATGGACGGGCGGAGCGAAAACCCCGGCGAGTCTCAGAGTCGAGTCATTCTGCGTGAGAGCGGATTCGACGTGGAATCGCAGGTGGAGATCCTGGATCCGGACGGGCGGACGGTGGCGCGGATCGATTGGCTGGTCAATGGCGTCGTGGTGTGCGAGTTCGATGGTAAAGCCAAGTACACCAAGTACCTACGGCAGGATGAGCACCCCGGCGACGTGGTGTTCAGGGAGAAGGTGCGGGAGGACGCGGTGCGCGATCTCGGCTATCCCGTCGTGCGCTGGACGTGGGCAGATTTGGCGAATCCGGCGGAGCTGGTGGCGCGCGTGGCCCGAGCTGTGGAGCGGGCTGCTGCCCTGCCTCCACCACGAGGGACGGTGCGGAGTACCTCGTGCGGCCCGCAAATGCGCGCGCATTCGCCGAATGCACTCGAAATTGCCTGAGTATTCGGCAGAATTCGCGCGCATCTGACAAACGCGCGCGCTTTTGCGGCGGCTGGGGGTTTGCAACCCCGCGCATCTGACAAACGCGCGCGCTTTTGCGGCGGCTGGGGCTCGCACCCCCGCCTCCCAATCAAATGCGCGCGCTTTTGCGGCAAACCCGGGCCCCGCCGCGACACCACCGCCCCGGCGTACATATGACAACGGCCGCACTCGAGAACGAGTGCGGCCGCCGAAGAGTTCAGGGAATCAGAATGCTGCTTCGTCCAGTTCCATGATGTCGTTGTCGATGTTGGTGAGGATGGCGCGGGTCGCCGTGAGCTGCGGCAGGATGTTCTTGGCGAAGAACGAGGCCACTGCGATCTTGCCCTCGTAGAACGCCTTCTCCTTGCCCTCTGCGCCGTTGTCGAGTGCAGCGATGGCGATTTCGGACTGACGCAGCAGCAGCCAGCCGATGAGCAGGTCGCCGAAGCCCATGAGGAAGCGCACCGATGCCAGGCCGACCTTGTACAGCTCGGTGGGCTGGTCCTGTGCACCCATGAGGTGCTGGGTCATCGAGGTGACGATGGCCTGCACGTCTTCGAGTGCGGTGGCGAGCAGTGCGCGCTCGGCCTTGAGGCGACCGTTTCCTGCTTCGCTGTCGATGAACGACTTGATCTGTCCGGCAACGTGAGCCAGTGCTACGCCGCGGTCGCGGGCGATCTTGCGGAAGAAGAAGTCCTGCGCCTGGATGGCGGTGGTTCCTTCGTACAGCGAGTCGATCTTGGCGTCGCGGATGTACTGCTCGAGGGGGTAGTCCTGCAGGAATCCGGAGCCGCCGAGGGTCTGCAGGGATTCTGCGAGTACCTGGTAGGCGATTTCGGAGCCGACGCCCTTGACGATGGGCAGCAGGAGGTCGTTGACGCGGTATGCGATGTCGGCGTCTGCGTCCGAGACCTGCTTGGCGGTGACCGGATCCTGGTGTGCGGCGGTGTAGAGGTACACCGCACGCAGGCCTTCCGAGTACGCTTTCTGCATCATGAGGCTGCGGCGCACGTCGGGGTGGTGGGTGATGGTAACGCGGGGAGCGGTCTTGTCGGTCATCTGCGTCAGGTCTGCGCCCTGGACGCGCTCCTTGGCGTACTCGAGTGCGTTGAGGTAGCCGGTGGAGAGGGTGCCGATTGCCTTGGTGCCGACCATCATTCGAGCGTGCTCGATGACGTCGAACATCTGCGCGATGCCCTTGTGGACCTCGCCGACGAGCCAGCCCTTGGCGGGAATGCCGTTGCCACCGAAGGTGAGTTCACAGGTGGCGGAGGCCTTGAGGCCCATCTTGTGCTCTACGCCGGTGACGAAGGCTCCGTTGCGCTCGCCCAGTTCGCCCTTCTCGAAGTCGAAGAGGATGGACGGCACGAAGAACAGGCTCAGGCCCTTGGTTCCGGGTCCGGCACCTTCGGGGCGGGCGAGTACGAGGTGGAAGATGTTCTCGAAGAGGTCGTCGGACACTGCCGAGGTGATGAAGCGCTTGACGCCTTCGATGTGCCACGAGCCGTCGTCCTGCTTGATCGCCTTGGTGCGACCTGCTCCGACGTCGGATCCGGCGTCGGGCTCGGTCAGGACCATCGTGGCACCCCAGCCGCGCTCGACGGCCACCTTGGCCCATTCCTTCTGCTCGTCGGTTCCGTTGTGGTACAAGATGTTTGCGAATCCGGGGCCTGCGGAGTACATGAACGCGGCCGGCTGCGATCCGAGGAGCATCTCGTTGATGCCCCAGAGCAGGTTGCGAGGTGCTGCCATGCCACCGACTTCCTCGTCGAGGCCGACGCGCCACCACTCGCCGTCGTAGAGCGCCTTGAACGACTTCTTGAAGGAGTCGGGCAGCTTCAGGCTGTGGGTTTCGGGATCGAAGACGGGCGGGTTGCGGTCGGCGTCCGCGAAGGACTCGGCCAGCGGTCCCTCGGCAAGGCGTACGACCTCGCGCAGCATGTCGCGGGCTACTTCACCGTCCATGTCGCCGAAGTTGTCGCCTTCGAGTGTCTCGTCGAGTCCGAAAAGCTCGAAGAGGTTGAACTCGAGATCCCGGAGGTTGCTCTTGTAATGGCCCATTGCTCGTTCGCTCTCCAGTCGGTGGTGCGGTCTCGTGAGTACCGCCCAAGTTAGCTACTCGTCGGTAACTTAACGGATATTACCCCCGATCCGGTTCGCTGCCAAGGGGAGGCCTACTCGCCAGTAGCAATGCGTCGATCGCTGTGCCGCCGGTCACGTCGCGATAGCGGTTTTCGGCAGTGAGGATGGTCAGTCCAGTACCGATGTGCGACGCCAAATCCTCTGGCGTGTAGAGGATCTCGGCTTCCTGTGGACCACCGACGCCGGAGTCGATGTTCGCGGAGTGGTGTCCGAGAATCATGAGGATTCCATCAGGTTTCAGCGCGGAAACGGCGACCGAAACGGCCTTCTGCCGTTCGTTCGGGGGCAAGTGGAGATAGAACATGAGAACCAGGTCATAGTTCGGTTCTGTTGACAACTGCGTCACATCGGCGTGGACCCAGGTCAGTCGCTCGCGCACCGACCTGGGTGCCGAAGACGCCACGTCGTTCGCCCTCGTCAGCGCCACCGAGGAGAAATCGACGGCGTCGACGGTCCAGCCGCGGGTTGCCAACCAGATCGCGTTGCGACCCTGGCCGGACGCGAGATCCAGTGCGCGACCTCGCTTGAGCGTCGTCGCGACTTCGACGAGCGTCGCGTTCGGTGCCTCGCCGTAGACGAGTTCTCGGCCTTCGTACTTGCGATCCCAGTCTGCGGCGTCCACCTTCGGAAGCCTAGTGGCGGTTCCTACAGCGTCGCGCGCAGCAGCAGCACGTTGTAGTTCTGGTAGACCGTCGCCAGGAAATACAGGTCGCGGCCGGTCGAGTAGGGATGGATGTACGGCGCGTAGATGGAGCTGACCTCGCGGGTGTCGACCAGAACCTCCGGTGGGCTCCATGGCCCGACGGGTGACGGCGAGCGTCGCAGGACGATCGAGTTGGCGTTGTCGGTCGTCATCATCAGGTACTGACCGAGGGCTGCGTTGTACGCGACGGAGAGTTCACCGACGCCGCCGACGATGGGTGCGGCCGCGGCCGGGTCGCCCTTCTTCCAGTCCTGGCCGGTCCAGTACTCGTATTCGCCGAGTCGGGCGATGTCCTGTTCCTTGACGCGAGCGACGTGGCCGAGGTTGAAGCGGCCAGGCGGGGTGCCGTACTGGTAGACGTAGCCGCCGTCCTTCAGGTAGGCGCTCTGCTGGAAGTTGCGGTCGCCGCCGACGCTGGGCCGTTGGGTGTCCGGTAGCGCTGCCCAGTTCTCCCCGTTGTCGTTCGACACGGCCAGGCCGGAGAAGTTGGTCTCCCAGGTTCCCGGCGGTCCCCAGTTCTTCACGGACATCAGGTTGAGGTATTGACTGTCGCCGACGGCCACGCCTGCCGTCGGGATTCGGCTGATCTCGACGAACGGGATCTTGGGGCTGGGGACGACCTCTTTGGTCTGGCCGATCGGGTCGAGTACGACGCTGTCGAAGTTCATGCCGTCGGCGAGGTTGCGGTCGTTGCTCCGTACGATGGCGTTGCTGCGCCACGACCACAGGCTGCCCTGCAGCAGGTTGGGTATGCCGAGGCCGGCGGTATCGCCGAATGCCGTCAGCACCTCGCCGCGGCCGTTGTCCCACATGATGCCGAGATCGGTGCCGATCATGTTGACGTTCTGCGTGTTGTTGGGACTCGAGATACCGGTCACCTGAGCGACGGCTTGTGCGCGACCCTGAAGCTGCGGCAGCCCGAACGTGCCGTTGAGTCCGGCAATGGGATTGACCGCATTGGGATTTGCGAGGGCGTTGGGCCCGGTGACCAGCAGCGACGTGGCTACGGCCATGGTGGCAACGGTCAAGACTCTGGAACCCACGCGACGCACGACGATCTCCCCCAATTCGATTTCACTCCCCGGCAACCGACGAGAACCATATCAGCGGTTTGTTCGAGGCGGAATAAACCGAGCGATCCGCTGTTTCTGGGAATCGGGCGAATGCACCTCGGTGTCGTAATCTGGACAGCGTGAGTGATCTGCCCGATTCCCGGCTGGCGAGGGATTTGTCCGTCAGTGCAATGCGATTGAATCGGAGACTCCGACTGCGCCATTCCAGCGACAGATTGCCCGTCGCTCAGCTGTCGATTCTGACGACGTTGCTTCGTGAGGGGCCGATGACGACGGGGGAGTTGGCGGCGCGTGAGCGGATCAAGCCGCCGTCGGTGTCCAGGTCGTCGCACGCCTTGGTCGAGTTGGGTTTGATGAGCCGGGAGCCGCATCCGACGGACGGCAGGCAGGTGGTTCTTCTGTTGACCGATGCGGGCACGGCGACTGCACGGCAGGAGGTTGCCGCTCGGGAAATCGCGCTGGCGGAACAATTGGACGAATTGACGCCGCAGCAGCGCCAGACGCTGGCCGCAGCGGCTCGTATTCTCACCGAGATCGTCGAGCGGGTCGACTGAGCGCAGTCAGTTCTCGTGGTGAAGTTCGTGCTCGAGAGCCTCGACGTCCCACTCGATCGTCGACCCCAATTCCTCGGAGTCACCCCGGCGCGCGACGCGGCCGAGGACGGTGGCGACGACTGTCGCGAACACCATCCAGACGGCTACGCCTATCAACAACCCGGTCATGTCACACTTTCTAGCACCTGTGTCTGTGAAATAGCCGTGAAACGGTGGTTCGGCTTTGTTGCGATTCGATATTGGTCGCCTGCGGTCCGGCAATTCGGGCAGATCGAAGGTGCTGTTCCACAACGGATGTGGAGATTGCGGCCTCGATGCGGCATTTCGGTCGAAACAGACCTGACGGAACGGACCGAGGCCGCTTTCAATTACCGACTTTTTCGACGGCAATATGGAACCGACTGTTCGGTGCGCACAATTGCGCCACCGCTTCGAGATCGGACTCGAAATCGACATCGCGCAATTCCGGGAGCATCGTGATCGACGCCCCGGCCGCGGTCAAGGCATCGAGTGTGTCGGAGCCCGTCGACGGGGCGGACATGGGCACGTCGAGCAAGAACCGAGCGAGTTCGGGGTTGCGAAGGCCGAGCGCCCACCAGCCGCCGTCCTCGGCGAATCCGAGTACGTCACTGTTGCCGAGTTGCGCGGCCGCGTCGGACAGCAAGTGCGCCGTGACCTGAGGGGTGTCCATGCCGATCTGCAGTACGGAACCGGTGGTGGCCGCGTCGGCGTGGGCATTGGCCAGTCGTTCGCCCAGCCCGTCGCCGCGCTGCGCTACGACCGTGAACGACGCCAGCGCGCGGGTCAGTTCGTCGACGCGGGCCGCGTCGGCGAGATTGCCGGTGAGGGCCACGACACGGCGGTCGACGTCGGCGGCCGAGACGGCGTCGAGGGTGTCGAGCAGCGAGGCCGCCGCCAGTTCGGCTGCGGCGGAGTCGCCGATCGTGGCGGCGAGCCGGGTCTTGGCCAGCCCGGGTACGGGGGCTTTGGCGACGACGAGAGCGGTGACGGTCACGAGAGCACCTTCCAGAAATCCCGCACGGCGACGATGGTTCCCTTCACCGATCCCGAGACCTTCGACGTTCCGGCTGTCCGTGGTCGGTAGACCACGTCGTGTTCGACGACGGTCCAGCCGGCTTCGGCCGCCAGTACCAGCAGCTGCAGTGGATAGCCCGAGCGGCGGTCGGTGACGCCGAGGTCGAGCAGAGCCTGACGGCGTACCGCGCGAATGGCTCCGAGGTCGTGCACGGGCAGCTTGTACTTGGTGCGAAGCCGAAGTGAGAGAACGGCATTGCCGATCCTGGCGTGCAGGGGCGAGCTTCCCTTCGCCGGTCGACGGCGACCGACGGCGAGGTCCGCATGGTCGAGGGCCGTCACGAGGGTCGGCAGGTCACGCGGATCCATGGAGCCGTCTCCGTCGAGGACGCAGACGATGTCGGTGTCGGCTGCCACGACGCCTGCATGCACTGCTGCGCCGTAGCCGGGCACGGTTTCGGAGATCACCGTGGCTCCGTGGGCTGCGGCGACGGCGGCGGTGGCGTCGGTGGAGTTGTTGTCCACCACGATCGTGGAGTAGCCCGCCGGTACCGAATCGAGTACTGCCGGAAGCGATTCGGCCTCGTTCATGCAGGGGATGACGACGGTCACCGATTTCTGTTCAGACACGGGGTGGTCCCGTGCCCTCGGCGTCGCGCAACGGTGCGTCGGCGAATGCGGTGAGACCGTCCCTCGGCATGATCCTCGCGCGGAATCCCAGGGTCTGTTCGGCCAGTCGGGAACTGGCGACGATGTGCCGTACATCGCCGGCTCGGTAGCGTCCGGTGATCTCGGGTGTAGGCCCGCCGCGTGCTTCGGCGAGGATGGTGGCGACCTCACCGATGGTGATCGGTTGTCCCGAGCAGACGTTGAGGGCGGTGAAGCCCTCGGTCTCTGCGTCGATCGACGCGATGTTGGCCGCTGCGACGTCGTGAACGTGCACGAAATCGCGGGCCTGCTTGCCGTCCTCGTACACGGTCGGGGCCCGGCCGAGTTCCAGCGACGAGCGGAACATCGCTGCCACACCGGAATACGGGGTGTTGCGGGGCATGTTCGGTCCGTAGACGTTGTGGTAACGCAGTGCGACCACCGAGCCGCCCGTCGATACCGCCCACGCGGAGGCGTAGTTCTCCTGTGCCAGTTTGCTCGCCGCGTAGATGCTCCTCGGCTCGAGTAACGAATCCTCCTCCACCAGAAGCCAATCGAGGGGCTCACCGGACCTCGGATCGCGATTGTCGAACAAGCCGGCATCGAGATCGGCGCGGGTGCGGGGCGGCGGAACTACGGTCTCGCCCGATGAATTGAGATAGCGCCCTTCGCCGTAGACGACCATCGACGAGGCGAGAACCAGCCGCGAACAGCCCGCCTCGTACATCGCGGCGAGCAGAACTGCCGTCCCGTAGTCGTTGTGGCTGGCGTAGGCGGGGGCATCCGCGGCATCGACGCCGGCGCCGACGACGGCGGCCTGGTGACACACGACATCAACCCCGCGCAATGCGTCGACGAGCGAGTCCTTGTCGCGCACATCGAGATCGATGATTCCGTCGGCGCGCGCTCCTGGGCCGTGAGCCGATTCCAGCATGGCGTCGACGGCAACGATCTCGTGGCCGGAGGCGGCTGCCGCATCGCGAATGTGGCCGCCGATGAATCCGGCTGCGCCGGTGAGCAGTACCCGGGTCATGGCAGCTCGATCGGCAGCGTGAGGCCGGTGTGCACCCGACAGGTCGGGCAGTCGCCGGTGGGAGCGTCGGAGATGGCCGAGCGCACCAGTGCCTTGAGTGGCTCGATGTTCTTCTGGAACTCGGCGAACACGTCCACCGCCTTGACGCCCTGACCGGACTCGATGCCGGCGTCGAGGTCGGTCACCAATGCGATCGGTGCGTAGCAGAGTTCGAGTTCGCGAGCCAGAACGGCCTCGGGGTGGCCGGTCATGTTCACCAGCGTCCAACCCTGGCGCGCGAACCACTGGCTCTCGGCACGAGTGGAGAACCGAGGACCCTCGACGACGACCATGACGCCGCCGTCGATCGCCGAGTCCTGGACCGCGGACTTCCGGAGCGTCGGGCAGTACGGGTCTGCGAATTCGACGTGAATCCCGCCCTCGTCGAAGTAGGTCTGTGCTCTCCCGGACGTTCGGTCGACCAGTTGATCGGGAATCACGACGGTGCCCGGGCCGTACTCGGACACCAGGGATCCGACCGCGCACGGGGCGAACACTCGGCTCACCCCGAGCATCCGCAGCGCCCACATGTTGGCGCGGTACGGCAACGTGTGCGGTGAGTACTCGTGATTGCGGCCGTGTCGGGGCAGAAACGCCACTCGCCGACCTTCCACCTCGCCCAACGTGATCGGGGCGCTCGGAGCGCCGTAGGGGGTGTCGAGCACTACCTCCTGGGCGTCGGCTCCGAAGAACGAATAGAAGCCGCTGCCGCCGATGACGGCTATCTCGGCCCGCCCCGTCGCGTCGTTGTCCATCTGCTCATCCTCCATCACCGTCGGTCGATATGCTGGTCCGAAGTCGTGTTCGCCTTCAAGTCCGCAGGGAGAAAAGACTATCCGTTACTGGAGAGAAGCCGTCGCAGGCACGTTGGCCGTCGTGCTCGTCGTGGTCGCATTCGTCGTTCCGTACCTGGGAAACGAACTCGTCACCCCCATCATCAACAGAACTCCGCAGCAGGTACGTGACTTCGCCGATGCGGCGCCGCTGTTCGGCTTCCGCGAGATTCACGTGGGATGGGGAACTCCTGTCGCCGTTCTGATAGCCGTCGCCACTGTGCTGTGGGGGCCGACGGTCGCACGCCGACTGTCGTGGACGCGACTGTTGTTCGTGGTGTGGGGCGCGTCGGCGGCCTGGACGATGTCGCTGGCGATGGTGGACGGTTGGAAGCGCGGCTTCGTGAACCGGCTGGCATCGACGGACGAGTACCTGCACGAAGTGCCCGGCATCACCGACATTCCCGCCACGCTCCGCGGATTCTCCGAACGCATTCTGGACTACCAGGCCGATTCGTGGACGACGCATGTGTCGGGTCATCCCCCCGGCGCACTGCTCACTTTCGTGTGGCTCGATCGTCTCGGCCTCGGCGGAGGAGCCTGGGCGGCGACACTCTGTGTGCTGGTCGGCACGAGTGCCGCTGTGGCGCTGGTACTCACGCTCCGGGTGCTCGGCGACGAGAACATCGCGCGGCGGGCAGCACCGTTCGTGGCCATCGCCCCGGCCGCGATCTGGATCGCCGTTTCCGCCGATGCGTTCTACGCCGGTGTCGCCGCGTGGGGAATTGCGCTGCTGGCGATCTCGACGAAGCGCTACCTGTGGCCCGCGTCGATCGGTGCGGGAGTGTTGCTCGGTTTCGGCGTCTACCTCAACTACGGGTTGGTGTTGATGGGCCTGCCTGCGATCGCGGTGCTGATCGCCGGGCGAAGGATTCTGCCGTTCCTCGGCGCGCTGATCGGTGCGCTGATCGTTGCCGGGATCTTCACCGCGTACGGATTCTGGTGGTACGACGGTTACTTGCTGGTGCAGGAGCGCTACTACCAGGGCATCGCGAAGGACCGGCCGTTCGAGTACTGGGGCTGGGCGAACTTCGCGGCGCTGTTCTGTGCGTTGGGTGTGGCTGTGCCCGCGGCGTTCCCGCGGATACTCACTCGGCTGGAGCCGATCAACCTGTTGGTGATCTCGGCGATCGCGGCAGTGGTCATGGCGGATCTGAGTCAGTTGAGCAAAGCGGAGACCGAGAGGATCTGGTTGCCCTTCGCGATGTGGATGCTGATCGCGCCTGCTGTGTTGCCGATCCGGACGCATCGTTTCTGGTTGGCGCTGCAGGTGATCGGCGCGTTGGCGATCAATCATCTCCTGTTCACGAATTGGTGAACGGGGCCAGCGTCATCTGAGCGAACCAGCGCCCGTGGATCGGTGCCACGTCCACCACTCGCAGGCCTGCGGCGCCGGCGAGATCTGCGGTGGCGTCGGCGCTGACACTGGACCAGGCGAACCAGTCGCCGACCATGGTGTCGGTTTCCCATCGAACGGTGCGGTGGCGAATTCCCGTGTCGCTCGGCGCATCCACTTCGGCGATGACGGCTCCGTGGGGGGCGAGCAGGTCGGCGGCCCGGCGAAGCAGACGCACCGGGTCTCCGCCGATGCCGATGTTTCCGTCCGCGAGGAGGACACACGACCAGTTGCCGGTGTCGGGCAGTGGCTCGAAGAGGTCGCGGAGAACGGCGTTGCCGCCGCGTCCGATGGTCAGATCGACGGCGGCTCGGGAGGTGTCGACACCGAGTGCCGAAACGCCGCGTCGAGCAAGCGCTTCGGTGAGTCGACCCGGACCGCAGCCGAGATCGATCGTGGGGCCGGTACAGCGGCTGAGCATCGCGTGATCCGCGCGGCGATCCTCGGCCGACGAGGCGCTGCCACCCATCCAACGCTCGGTGGGAAGCTGCTGCCTGCTGCCGTCGGAATCGCCTATCCAGCAGGGTAGTCCGGCTGCTGCGCGGTTGAAGAGTGTATCGGCGGTGACGCTCATGCTCGGCTCCGTACGAGGGTCCATCGGGTGAAGTAGGCGGCTGCGCTCACGGTGAACAACACGGCGGTCAGTGCGAGCCAACGTCCGAGAAAGGGTTCCTGGGTCAAACCGGTTGCGGCTCGGTACGATTGCGCGCCCTGAGAGAGAATGCCGGGAAAGAACATCAGGAAGGTCAGGGCGGCTCCGAGTGCGGGAACTCGAACGAAGTTCACCGGCGACACGGCCAGGCGGTGACGCGGAATGCCGGTGAGCAGCCGATCGGCCAGTGAGTAGAGCGGGAAGAGTACGGCGTCGTGCAGCAGTACCGATCCGAAGAACCACACGAGAACGGATTTCCACCACACGTCGTTGTTCCACAGAGCCTGCGGCCCCATGAGTGCCACGACGTAGCCGACCAGCGCGAACGAGAGCAGCAGACCGACCGCGTGTAGCGGGTGTCCACCGTAGATCTTCGTGAAGGCTCTCATTCGAGGTTCCTGACCGTGCGATGCAAACACTCGTGCGCGAGCGCCGCCGTTTTCACGGCGACAACTCGCGCACGGGCGTTCAGGAGACAGTGATTAAGCGGTGTTGATCGTGATGGTCGCAACGCCCACGAGCAGTCCCGGGGTCACAGCATCGGTGTTGAAGGTGCTGTTGAGCAGTCCGGCAGCGGTCTCCGAGATCTTCACCTCGGTGCCCTGCAGGATCGCGGTGTTGTCCGGTCCGGTAGCGAGCGGCTGCAGGGTGCGGCCGTCGAGATCGAACAGAACTGCGTCTGCGGCAGCTTCCTCGCCGTTGACCATGACGTCACCGGTGAGAAGCGAAGTGCCCGGATCGATGTCGAAGTTGATGAGCTCGACGACGGTCTCGCCGGCGGTCAGCGACAGGCCGCTGCCGTCGTGCATGATCTCGCCCTGGACGTAGGGGTCGACGGTGCCGGGCTCCCAGTACTTGACGTCTCCGCCGGTGATCGGGAAGCGGATGGATCCGTCTGCGAGAGTGGCGGTTCCGACGACGCCGGGCGTGAGGCCCAGGGTGGTCAGCGCGCCGGTGAAGCCGGGATCCAATGCAACTGCGGTGTCGACACCGGTGAGGCTGTCGACCTCGGCTGCGGGCTCGGGCTCGCTCTCGGTGGTTTCCATGGCCGACGCTGCCGAGGAGGTGGCGTTGTCGACGGTGTCGGACGCCTCGTCGCTGGAGCATGCGGCAAGCGGGACGATGGTGAGTGCACCGATTGCGGTGGCGGCCAAAGCTTTACGAACAGTGAACATGTCGGTCAACCTTCCGTGCTCGTCTCTCGAGCGTTGTGGGTCATTCGGCGCTGCTTGCCGAGCGGATGGGTTCCATCTCGATCCCTTGCAAGGGAGCGTGTCCACCTGTTACCCGACAAACCGGACTGTCAAACCGGAATTTTTCCGAAGGTTCACTCGGGATCAACGAAGGATCAGGTCCGCAGCTCGTTCGCCGATCACCACCGACGGCGCGTGAGTGTGTCCGCGGATGATGCTGGGCATGATCGACGCGTCGGCGACGCGAAGGCGATCGACGCCCCGCACTCGCAGCTCGGGATCGACGACACTGGCGGGGTCGTTGCCCATACGCGCAGTGCCCACGGGGTGGTACAGCGTGTGCGCATTCTGTTCGAGGGCCTCGGTGAGCAGGTCCGCCGGGGAGATGTTCGACGCCACCCTGGGGCGTACGACGTCGCCGAGCAGTCCCTTCAACGACGGGGTTTCGGAGATGGCGACGCAGGCGCGCAGGCCTTCGATCATCGCTTTGCGGTCCAGTCCGTCGGGGTCGCTGAGGTAGCGGGGTTCGACGATGGGCTTGGCCGACGGGTCGGCCGATCGGAGGGTGATCTCGCCGCGGCTCTCGGGTTTGACGAGTACCGCGCCGATGACGGCGGCGTGCGAGTCCTGGCCGACGAGTCCCTCGTCGAAGAACGGTGCCGGTCCGAAGATGAGTTCGAGGTCGGGCAGGGCCAGGTCCTCGCGGCTCTTGATGAATCCGTACGCCTCGGCGACGTTGGAGGTGAGCATCCCGCGTCGGCGCGCGAGGTAGTTGACCAACTCGGGGATCTTCTCGGCGTGGAAGAGGGAGTCTCTTTCGGTTTTCCAGCCGACGAGGGCGGCCAGGTGGTCGAGGAGGTTCTGCCCGACGCCGGGCGCGTGGTGTTGGACGGCGATGCCGTGGGACTTCAGCTGTTCCTGGTCTCCGATGCCCGAGAGCATCAGTAGTTGCGGGGTGTTGATGGCTCCGCCGGAGAGGATCACCTCTTTGCGTGCGCGCACGGTGTGTGTCTGCCCGCCGGAGGCGTATTCGACTCCCACCGCCGCGCTGCCCTCGAAGAGCACACGGGTGGCGTGTGCCTCGGTGAGGATGGTCAGGTTCTTGCGCTTCTTCGCCGGTCGCAGGTAGGCATCGGCGGTGCTCCACCGTGCTCCGCGCTTCTGGTTGACCATCGTGCGGGTGAAGCCCTTGGGCTCGGGCAGGTTCGCGGTTTCCAGCGGATAGCCTGCTTCTTCGACGCCGTCGAGGAACGACGACGTCAGATCGCGGGGGCTGCGCTGGTGGGAGACGATGAGGGGGCCGTCGGTGCCGGCGTCGACTGCCGTTGTGCCCTCGATGTTCTCGATCCTACGAAAGTATCCGACGAGGTTTCGGAAAGACCACGAGTCGTCGGACACCGCTGCCCACTCGTCGTAGTCGGCGGCGAATCCGCGCACCCACATCATCGCGTTCATCGACGACGAACCGCCGAGCATCTTGCCGCGCGGCCAATAGATGCTGCGATCACGCAGTTCCGGTTGCGGTTCGGTCAAGTAGTCCCAATCGACCTCGCTGCGAAAGAGTTTGGAGAACGCAGCGGGAATGTGGGCGAACTTGTTCTTGTCCTCGGGGCCGGCCTCGAGGAGAACCACCTCGTTGCGTGGGTCTGCGCTGAGGCGATTGGCCACCACCGCGCCTGCCGAACCTGCGCCCACCACGATGTAGTCGGCCGTCGTGCGCTGAGAGCTCATGATTTTCCTTCGGTCGTCGACGGTGGGTTCTACCCGCGCAGGGCGGAGGCGAAGATTGCCGGCAGCTTGGACCAGGACGGTGCTCCCGCGAATGCGGTGAGCAGCTTGCCCGTCGATGCTGCGGTCTTGTTGGTGACGAACCACGGTGGCTTCGGGGAGATCGAGAGTTCGCCGTTGATCAGCGAGCGCGGCATCGGCCGGAAGGGCCCGCGCACCACTGTTCGCTCGGCTCCGTCGATCAGTAAGGCGTTGTGCACGATGCCGATTCCGCTCTGGACGTCGTCGACGGTGTGGCCGGGGAATGCGCCCCAGGTGGCTGCTGCGGTGAGGAATCCGATGGCCGTCCAGGCGTTGACGGCGATGGTGCCGTAGCGCAGGTCGGCGAGCATGGTGTCGAATTTCTCCCCGAGTCCCTTGATGGTGCCGGGGGTGCCGATGATGTTGATGCCGAGGGTGCCGCTGAATTCCTCGTTCGCGGCCTGAACCGCCTTGGCTGCGAATGCTGCTCCGCTGTAGGGCAATTCGATGATGCCCATGACCGGTGCGAAGTACTCGGTCTGCAGCAGCGGTGCGTATTCACCGGGGTTCAGGTCGGTGATGAGTACGCGGCCACCGCGCTCGCCGAGGCGCTCGGCGGACGGGTAGGTGGCGGTGGCGTCGGACACTCGCTTGTCGCTGCCGGGGTAGTACGGCGCACGGGCGGGCGCGCGGTCCAGCGCGGCGCGCAGGGCGGCGACGAACTGGTCGCGCTGCTTCCATTCCGAGGACAGCACGACGACCTGCGAAGCGACACAGTTGTATCCGCTGTTGTGCAGGCGTTGGGTGGCGATGTGTTCGGCCTGGAACTCGATATCGGCGCGGCTCCACTCTCCGGGCAGAACGATGGTGGGCGAGACGCCACCGAGTTCGCTGGAGATCTCCTTGGTGAGGATCGGGTCGTTGGCCGCCTTGCGGGCAGCGCCGTCCGGGCCCGGACCGAAGACGATCGCGTCGTGCGTGATGGCGCTGCCGGTCATGTGGACATGGTCGACACGATCGTGCTGCACCAGGTAAGTGCCCACGTCGGCTCCGCCGGTGAGCAGGCGCAGTGCACCGATGTCGACGAGAGGTGCGAGGACTTTCTCGAACACCGGCAACAGCGGATCCATGATCGGGTTGAGCTTGAGTGCGACGACTCGGTTGAACGCGATCAGTTCGTACAGCGCGTCCAGCGGCGCGATCGAGGTGATGTTGCCTGCGCCGAGTACCACTCCGATGCCCGCGGTGCGGGTGGGATCGAGCTGGGCGAGGCCTGCGGTCCGCTGTGCGGTTGCACGGTCGATTCCGGGCTTCAGCCACACCTCGGCGGTGAACCCGTTGAGCAGGAGCCGCTCGAAGATGTTGAGAGGCAGCACCGAGACCGTCGTGCGCCCACCGGGTGCGGTTCCGAACGTGGCACCGGCCAGCGGGCTGCTACCGGCTTCGAGCGCCGCCAGTGTGTGCGCCACGGTGCCGAGTCCGTTCAGGAACGAGTACGGACCCGACAACCATTCCTCTCCGACGAGGGTGGACGAGGCGTCGAGTCCCTTGATCGACGCTGCCGCCGTCACCCACTCCTGCGCGTGAGCTGTGGTCAGCGCGTGCACGCGTTCGAGCAGAGCACGCCGCTCGGCCAGGGTGAGGCGTCCCCAGTTCTTCTCTCCCTCGGACAGATCGGCGAGTGCGGAGTCGACTGCCTCGGTGGGTCCCGGCGTCGGTACGGGCTTCAGGTGTGGGGTGACGTCGCTGGTCAACTTCTCGGCTCCACTCGTCGTTCGGGTACACGCTTCCACTGTGATTGTGGTCGCACTCGGACGTGGGACGCTATGGGCCACGGCTCTCAATCGGATGCAGCGGTTTGTGCAGCCGCACAATTTGGCTGTGGCGTGGCTTACACGGGTGAGGTTAGAGTTCGGTCATGACCGCCACCGAATTCGACGTGCATCCGTCACCGACCGATCTGGCCGCGACGATGCTCGACGGCGTCGACGATCTGGCTACGGAACTCGTGCGACGGATCCTGGGGGCCGAGCACGCCTACCTGGAATCGACGCTGCTCACCACCGAGCAGCTCTACGAGGCGTCGCGGAGCAATCTGGCGTCGATGCTGGGCAAGCTGTCCGGTCGTGCTCCCATGCGACTCGAGTCGGCTCGGGACGCGGGCCGACTCAAGGCGGAGCAGGGGGTACCGCTGGCTGCCCTGCTTCACGCTTTTCGGCTGGGCGGCAGGTTGGTCTGGGACGAATTGATGGAACGTTCGGACGGCCGGGCGAGTCATGCGCTGCTGGACATGGCCGCCCAGGTCTGGGCTCTGGTCGACGTGTACTCCGACGAGGCAGCGGAGGCCTATCGAGAGAGTGCCGACATGCGTGCGCGGGAGAGCGCCGAAGCCCGTGGACGCCTCATCCGGGTGCTCTTCGCCGATCACGGCGCGAATCCGACTGCGGCAGCGGACGCATTGCGCACGTTTCGCATTCCCGACCACGGCTACTTCGCGGTGGTCTCGCAGGAGCCGTTGACCGCAGCGATGGGAATCGACGGGTTGATCTCTCGCCTCCGTACCGCGGGTGCCGAATCGGTGTGGGACGCCGAGGTGGACGGCAGCGTCGGGCTGATCTGTGCCGCAACGGAATCGGAGATCGATTGCGCGTTGATCACGCTGAGCGAGCTGTGTCCGGGACGAGTGGGGGTGAGTTCGATCTTCCGGTCTCCGTCGGGTATCGGTGATGCAGTCGGTCAGGCCCGGTTGGCGAGGTCGTGCACTCCGAACGCGGCCTCGCCGTCCGCGCCGGTGCGCTACGACTCCGTGCCGGTACCGCTGCTGCTGGTCCGCGATCCCTCGTCGGGCCGCATCGCCTCGCGTCAGATACTCGGTGATCTGCTGGCGCTGCCGCGAGCCGAACGGCAGAGCCTGCTGGACACTCTCGACGCCTGGTTCTCGTGCGGCGGTTCCACCCGCGACGCCGCCGAATCGCTGCACTACCATCGCAATACGGTGTTGTATCGGCTGCGTCGCATCGCCGAGCTCACCGGACGCGACTTCCGTGATCCGATTCAAGCCGCGGAACTCTACGTCGGGCTCAGGGCGTATCAGCTGCTGACGTGAGGGTCAGTGGCTGGCGAGGACGACGTCGAGAATTCCGGCTCCCAGCGGCACCGGTACGCAGGTCGGGGGACGCGCGTTCGCCGGGTCGAGTGCGTTGAGCGCCAGCCGCAGCGCGGTGGGGTCGTAGGTGAACGTGAAGTGCGCTACCTCGGTATCGGGGCACACGTCCTGCACCACGATGTTGTGCGCTCCCGGATCCCGCAGCAGCGCATTGGTGTACGGCTGGATCACTTCGTCGACCCTCGTCGCGATGGAGGTGTACTCCACTCCGGGCACGGTGTCGCCGCCTGCATTGAGGCGTTCGAGAAAATCGGATCCGGCCATCAGTTGGGCGAGCCCTGGGCCGAATTCGCCCGCTACGACCCCGGTTGCACCCGGCACTGCCTGTACGACGGGCGCTACTCCGTACATGGTGCCGCCGTAGGTCGGTGATGCGATGCCCACCCATCTGTCGACCACGTAGGCACCGCCGAGCCTGTTGACGAAGTATCGAGCGACCGCGGCACCCTGCGAGTAGCCGACCACGTCGACTGCTCCGGCACCGGTTGCCTGAAGTATCGACAGTGTCATCGACTTCAGTTGCGCTGCACTGTCTTCGATGACGCCGTACCCGTTGGATTTGCCGTCCGGCGAGGTGCCGTAGTTGATGGCGAAGACGCAGAATCCGGCTGCTTTCAGGATGGGTGCGAAGCCGGCCCAGTCGGAGTACGCAGTGGCGTCGGTGCCGTGTACCAGAACGACGGGATTCGGGTGCGCCGCAGTGGGCTTGCAGCCCATGTCGTTGGCTCCGGGAGGTGCGGCGTCGCGATTGGATGCGGCGTAGCGAATGGCATCGGCGTGATCGGGTTGCTCGGGGGCAGCGGCGATGGGCATCAGTGGCCCCGCGTGCGCGGAGGGTGTCAGCAGCGCAGCGGCAGCGACGAGTACGAGGGTGATCAGACTTCGCCGTGGCCCGCGCATGAATAGACGGTATTCCTCGAACTGTGGAATGTCCCTATGAGTGGGGGTGTGGACTGAGAAAAGTCACAAGAATTGTTCTTCGCGCGAAACCGTGCCTGGCGCGTACACCGCACGGGACCCAGCCGTGGTGGCTGGGCCCCGTGCGGAGAGAAGGATTGCTCTGCAGGTCAGAGGCGACTCACACGCAGCCAGTCGACACTCATCGTCTGGGGGTACGGCGTGCTGTTCAGCGTCTTGCCGGTCCAGTTGTTGCCCACGGCGACGTTGAACAGGATGTAGTGCGGCCATGCGCCCGAGAACGCCTTCCAGTTGCCACCCTTCGCCTCGTACTGGGCCTGAGTGAAGGAGTATCGAGCGACCCCGTCGACGAACCAGGTGATGCTGTTCGGTAGCCAGTCGATGCGGTACGTGTGGAATCCGTTGCCGACCGGATTCATACTGCCGCCGGTCTTCACATCTTGATTGGAGTTCCACTTCGAGGGACCGTGCAAATTGAATGACGGTCCGTACAGTCCGGGAATTTCGACGATGTCCACTTCCCCTTGGCTGGGCCATGAATATTCGCCACCGGGTTGTAGACCGAGGGTCCAGAATGCGGGCAGCAGGCCCTGGGCGCTCGGCATCTTGATCGATGCTTCGATGCGCACCGGCGGCGTCACCGATTGCTTGCCCATGCTGACCACGCGGGCGCTGGTGAAGTTGTACGGTGCCCGCTTGCGGTCCGGTGGTGTCTCTCGACGCGCGGTGATGTTCAGTGAGCCGTTGAACTGGTTGGCGTTGTTCCAGGAGTCCGTATAGTACTGCTGCTCACCGGAACTCGCGCCCCAGCGGCCGGTCTGAAACCCCCATTTGGAGGGGTCGGGTCCGCCGTACCCGTTGAATTGGTCTTCCCACAGCACGGTTCCTGCTCCGCCCTGGGTTCTCGGGGGCGCGGCGAGTGACGGGGCTGCGGTCGCCGACGAGACGGCCACGGCCATCGTCGTCAGGGCGACCGCGACAATTGTGAATAGTGATCGCATGAGGGGGATTCCTGTCAGGGTCATATGTCGGTGAACAAATGTCGAAATTTGATTTCTAGCACGGCAAACTAGGCGACAGAAGTTTCTTTTGAAATGCAGGAATTCTTGCGAATACAATGAATGAATTAGCCTATGTTACTGGTCGGTAGCAAGGGTATCGACCAATGGTCTGCGGTGGTCGGTTTGTTTCAGGAGTGACCGCAGTGACTAGGGAGGGTTAGCGAAATCAGCGGTGTGGGCGAGGCGGAAGCGACTCGAGGGGGAGCCAGCGTGGAGCCGGTGACGGGAATCGAACCCGCCTCTCAACCTTGGGAAGGTCGCGTTCTACCAATGAACTACACCGGCGTGTGGTGCGGTTCGAGGTTACCAGGGCGTTCAGATGTCGATTCGCACGCCGTGCAGCAGGGTGAGGGCGTCGTGTGCTGGTACCGGCTTGGAGAACAGGTATCCCTGTGCGCGAGTGCAGCCCAGTTCGATCAGGGTGTTTCTGGCGGTCTGTGTTTCGACGCCTTCGGCGATGATGTCGAGTCCGAATGCGTCGGCGAGTCCGATGATGGATTGGACGATGGCGAGGTCGCCGGTGTTTCTGGCTCCGAGGTCGGTGACGAAGGCGCGGTCGATCTTGAGTGCATCGACGGGAAGTTCCTTGAGGTGCGACAGCGAGCTGTATCCGGTGCCGAAGTCGTCTATGGCCACTTGCACGCCGAGTTCGCGGAGTTCGCGCAGTGTCACGCGGGTGCGGGAAAGGTCCTGTACCACTGCCACTTCGGTGATCTCGAGGCAGAGGTCGGGCCCGGCTATCGAGAACTCCGTGAGTGCTCTGGCGACGGCACCGACGAATCCGTTGGTGACCAGTTGGACGGGAGATATGTTGACGCGCATGGCGATGTCGAGGTGGGGGATCTCGCGTTGCCAGTCGGCGAGGGTGCGGCAGGCGTGGTCGAGCACCCAGCGGCCGAGTTCTCCGGCGAGGTTCGTGTCCTCGGCCACCGGGATGAACGCGGACGGGGGTAGTAGGCCTCGGGTGGGGTGTTGCCAACGGACCAGTGCTTCGACTGCGGTGATGCGTCCGGTGACGAGGTCCACCTCGGGCTGGAAGTGCAGGGTGAGGGAGTCGCCTGCGATGGCGTCGCGCAGATGGATCTCGACGTCGTTGCGGAGTTCGGCTTCGGCGTGCATCTCCTCGGTGAACAGGGCGATGTCGTGCCCGCCTCCGCGTTTGGCTACCAGGGCGGCTTGATCTGCCTGCCGCAGAAGCGACTCCGCGGTGTGCTTGCCCGGCTGGCCGAAGGCGATTCCGATGCTCGCGCTTCTGCTGATGCGTTCGACTCCGAGGGTGACGGGGGCGTACATGGCGTCGGCGATCATCTCGGCGTGGTGTGCTGCGACCCGGGCCGAGCACGGCCCGGCCAGTACCACCAGGAATTCGTCGCCGCCCAGGCGTGCGGCGAGACCGGCCGACTTGCCGACGAAGCTCTGCAGTCGGTCGGCGATGGTCTGGAGGTAGTGGTCTCCGGCGAGGTGTCCCAGAAAGTCGTTCAAGGCTTTGAGTCGATCGAGGTCGATGTGCATCACGGCGACGGGACCGGGCATGGCCGGGTCGAGTCGTTCGCGGAGGTGTTGTGTGAGCGCTGTGCGGTTGGGCAGTTTGGTCAGGTGGTCGTGCAGCGCCGAGAACCGGAGTTGCTCCTCGGCGCTCACTCGCGCCTGAAGTTGGGAGAGCAGTGCCGCAATCGCTTTGAGCGCGTTGAGTTCTGCCTCGGACCACGTTCGGTCGCCGATCTTGATGAAGCCGAGGATGCCGGTGGTGCGCTCCGAGTGCAGCAGCGGGACGACGGCCATCGAGGTCGCAGAGAATCCCGACGCGTCCTCGACGCGTCGGCGGTAGTCCTCCTGCTCCGGGTCCGGCCGAAACACTGCCGGTTCGGTCAGTGTTTCGGCCAGGCGGAACACCGAGTCTGCTTCGTCGAAGTAGACCACTGCCAGTGGGTCGGGATCGGGCACGCTCAGTCGCGGTGGCCATTCTGCGCTGAGTCTGGTGGCCCTGGCCTCGAAATCGTTGTGCCGGAGGAAGCTGAAATCGATGCCCAGGTAGTCCACGAGTTGCCGCAGCACGGAGTCGTAGGCCTCGCGCACCGTCGCCGCATCGACTCCCATGAGTTCGGTTGCGACGCCGGTGACGAGGACCTCGAGCGTCTGGTTGTGCTCCAGGGCCCCACTCCCGCCTCTCGTAGACGCAGTGCAGGACTGTTCCCCCTGGTCTCCGCCGGAACTCTACCCCGATACAGACGCTGAAACAGGAAGTCTGCGACTATGTATCGGAGTTTTCGGGGCGCTACCGAGCCGCAACACCAGCGCGACGGACTCTGTGTTTTCGATTTCAAGCAGAGCGCGGAGCTCGAAACTCAACTGCTGCAGCGTTTCTGCGTGGTGCGGTGCCAGTTGTCGATATTCCTCCGCGGTGCGCGCATAGAGGAACGCGGGGGAAACCGGCTGCACTGCCAATCCGCGCAAATGCGCAGTTACCCAAACGTTCTCCGTTGCACATCCCCCGATGATGTAATCTGCTGCGGTCGATCCGGGCACGACGACCACTGCGAGTGCCGAACTCGACAGCACACGGTCGCGCATGTCGGTCCCGAGCGCTGCACCGGCGTCCCACGCATCCACGAGCTCCATGACGTCCGGCCGTTTGACGATCTCGAGCTTGGACAGGTCCGCGTCGTCGATCCCCAGAGTCGATACCTCGATTCCCCGGTCGGGATCGAGATCTCCCGGCCAGCGCAACTCGGAGAACATGTCTCGATGCAGGTGCGGTGTGAGATACCGGATTCGATCGGCGGCGGCGAGGATATCCGCGGCCGCCGCGATGGACTCGGGTGCCGTCAGCAGCACTACCCGGCCACCCTCTGCTTCTGCCGCAGCGGCGATGTCGGCGGCGATGCCGGCATCCAGGGGTGCGCCGGTGCCCATTTCTCGATTGGTGCATCGCTCGAGAACGCCGTCGAGCAGGCGTCGATCCGTGACGGGTTGTGGGTCGCCCGCACTCAGGGTGATCTCGACTCCGTGGTCGGTGACCTCGCTGCGGTCGAGCCTGCCCTGCGCGGTGGCCACCACGCGCGCGTTGAAGGCGGCCGCACCCACTGCCACGTAGCTGCCCCGGAAGGCGACGTCGAGGGTCGACGTGCGGGAACGATCCACCCCGATCCGCACGGTGCGTCCGTCACGGGTGAACGTCCACGGCTGACTGTTTCCACCGGACGGTGCCCGGCGCGCAGCGTCGAGAACGAGCGCGTCGGGATCGACGGCTGCGTGGTGAGCCTCGACGGCGGTGTCGGTCGCAGACTGCTGCGCCCTCGGCGTCGGATTCGGGGTCGCGAGCGCGTCGAGATGGGTCTCGAGATCGACGCGGATTCGTCCGGACGGCAGGTGCGCTCCGGTGCCGAAGCGTCGAACGGCTGCTGCGATGGTTGCACCGCCGAGTTGAACGTCGCCGCCCAATTGTGGCCAGGTCTCGATCGTTTCGCTCACTTCCACCATCGAGGCGGCCATCCGGGCCGAGAGCAGTGAGGCGTCGAGCTGATCGAGCACGATGGGGATCTTGTCGCGCGTGCCCAGCCCCTGCAGGCTCGTCGAGTCGATCTCGCCGAGGACGCCGTGGAACACCGGACGGTCGGGTTCGAGGTCGAAGCGCTCGACGTCGAGCAGTCCCCGGTCGGAGGTCTCCATCAGTACCGGGATCCCGCGCGAGCGGGCTGCCTCGCGGGCGCGGACCTTGACATCGAGGGAGTCGCATTCCTCGACGAGCAGATCGAGTCCGTCGAAGAACTCGT
Source organism: Rhodococcus sp. 14-1411-2a (assembly GCF_002259485.1). Taxonomy (GTDB): domain Bacteria; phylum Actinomycetota; class Actinomycetes; order Mycobacteriales; family Mycobacteriaceae; genus Rhodococcoides. The sequence goes on along the minus strand of NZ_NPGA01000009.1, from coordinate 388,240 downwards.
CGATGGTGTTCTCGGTGATTCCGTCCTCGGCGATCTCGACGCGCAGATACGGGTCGATTTCGGCAATGCGTCGGGCCGCGACGACCGCTTTGTTGACCCCGAGATCGAGGATGGACGCGGGAATTCTGTTGAGGTTGGACAGTTCGATCTCGTCGAAATCGGCGAGTCGAAGCGTCCCGCAGATTCCTTCGAGTGCGAGAGTGTGGGCAATGGCGTGCCCGACGCTGAGGCCGATGATTCCTATCGTGAGATCTCCCAAGGAATTCTGTTCCTCGAGGGTTATCTTGTTTCTGTTCCTGTCCAGCCGCAGGTGTCGAAACGAGCGGGGTCCGAGTACGGCGACAACCGTCTTTCGCCACGGAAAGAAAACCCACCTGTCGTTTCCGTCGAGAAAGCTCTGCTCAGGGCTGGGAAGCAGTGAGCGCAGGCCATTTCTCTGCGTCTCTCGCTCGTCCAGGAAAGTGAGGGTGGGGTCGGCTCTGAGTTCGTCGAGTGCGTCGCGCTGTGTGGCGTCCGTCTCGTCGAATATCACAGGCTTCCAGTGGTGGCCGGGCGTGGTTCGATCGTTCATGATGCGACTGCTTCCGGGAGTTCGACGGCTGCGCGGCGGTGTGCGAGCAGGGTGACCGTGTTGTGCCGCATTCGGCGCCAGGTGGCCAGGTCGGCGTTGAATGCGAGTGTTGTTCTGTCCCACCAGAACACCTCGGTTCGATAGCGATCGTCAGGATAGGGGATCGGCGCGATCTCGGTGGCGATGACGGCGCCGGTGTCGAGCCATGCGGTACGGACGTGGGAGGCCGCGGTGGCAAGGGCGTAGCGCGCACCGAGAAGTGCTGTGCTGTAGGCGGGGGATTCGGCGATCATCGCGGTGACGGCGCGGCCGTGGGGTGCGTGCTGAGCGACCCACGCGGATTTGAGTTCGACGACTCCGTGGCCGATGCGTTCGTCGAGCATGGTGTGCACGTGCCGTAGGCCTTCTGGATGGTCGGCGAATTCGATCAGTGCGTGCGATTGATCGACCGAGGAATACGGTCCTTGTACCCGTACCCCGCCGACTATTTGTCCGGTTCGGTCGAGTGCGGCGAAGAACAGCGCCGTGGTGCTGCCGTCACGAATGGCCGATATTTCGAGAGCGGTGGTGACACCGTGTCGCATATAGCTTTCCTCTGCGCCATCCAGGAATTGTTTCCACAACGCCGGATTTTCTGTGGGAGTGGTGGCCAGAACGAAGCATTGGGATCGCTGATCCCAGTACGAGGGGACGTCGAACGCAATTGTCATTTCAGTCTTCCTGACAGGAGTTTGCCGAATGTGAATGGTCGTGCCGCTCGATTGTCCGGCTTTTCCTTTGCAGAGCTATGCGCCGCGATCGGGACTCGGGTGTGTCGCGGGGGACCGCCCAGGACCAGTAGCCTGCAGAGGTGCTGCTCTCCGACCGTGACATCCGTGCCGAAGTGACCCAGGGAAACCTGGCGATCGAACCGTTCGACCCGTCGATGGTTCAGCCGTCGAGTGTCGATGTGCGGCTCGACAAGCTGTTTCGGGTGTTCAACAACACCCGCTACACCCACATCGACCCGTCGCTCCAGCAAGACGAGTTGACGACGTTGGTCGAACCCGCGGCCGGCGAGCCCTTCGTTCTGCACCCGGGTGAATTCGTTCTCGGCTCCACTCTCGAATTGACGACGCTGCCGGACTACCTGGCCGGTCGGCTCGAGGGGAAGAGCTCGCTCGGGCGGCTGGGTCTGCTCACGCACTCGACTGCAGGGTTCATCGATCCGGGCTTCAGCGGCCACATCACGTTGGAGTTGTCCAACGTCGCCAACCTCCCGATCACGTTGTGGCCGGGCATGAAGATCGGGCAGCTGTGTCTGTTCCGGCTGTCGTCGCCGTCCGAGAATCCGTACGGCAGTGCCGCGGTGGGGTCGAAGTATCAGGGTCAGCGTGGGCCGACGCCGTCGAAGGCCTACCTGAATTTCGTCCGGTCGAGCGTCGAGTAACGATCCCGCAGTTTGTTTGACCGCCGAAAAACATGACGAACGGACGGTTGTAACGGTACTCTGGTGACCTGACGTGGGTTGGGGCCTACCAGAGTGAGGTTTCTTGTGTCCGCGGTTCCCGATGTGTCCGTACTCGGCGCTTCGTTGGGGTCGAGTGGTCTCCGCAGCGTGATCAGTGCCAACGCCCGCTCCGGCGCCGTGCTGGAAGTGCACGAGCCCGTCGCGTCCCGGCCCGCACCCAACGGCCTCGCCCCCGATCCGTGGGATGCCGTCATCGCATCGGTTCACAACCTGGCGTCGGAGTATGCGTCGGCGGATTTCTATCCGGTGCTCGCATTGCGTGAGAGCGACCCAAGAGCGGCCTACGATCAGGATTTCTCCGACGGTGTCGTCCTCGTGTCCGAACTCGGTGCCCAATTGGGCGCACTACGTGAGACACGTGTGCTGGCAGGCGAACGCTGCGTCGCCCTGTTCGACGTCGGCGCGTCCGGTACCTCGGTCTCCGTGGTCGACATCGACAGCGGCGACGTTCTCGCGTCGCGTCGAACGGACGCGCTCAGTGGTGACGAGTGCGATCGAATGCTGTGCGATCACCTCATCGCGACATTCGGCGCGGCCGAGGCGCTGACGATCGAGGCTCGCAGGCGGCTCGTGCACGACGTCCGCGACGGCAAACACGAGCTGGCTCTGCTTCGCAGCGTGTCGATCACCGGGCCGTTCGTCGGCGGACGCGCGTCGCTGTGGCGTGGCAATCTCGACGAGGTCATCGGCGACGCCGTGCACCGAGCTGTCTCGATGGCCGTCGACGTCCTCGACGCGGTCGAGGCGCAGGGCGTTCGCGTCGACGCCGTCGTCGCCGTCGGCGGCGGTGCCAACATGCAGATAATTCGTCAGGTCCTGTTCGACGCGGTGTCGATGCCGGTCTATGTGCCCGAGCAGCCGGAACTGCTGGCGGCGCACGGCGCTGCTGGGATCGCTCGGACGGTGGGTCTGCGGCCTGCGCCTGCGGCACCGGAGGCGCTCACCGATCGGTTCGATGCCGTGGACCGGGATTCCGCAGACCTCGAGGTGACCGCGGTTGTCCCGGTGGTCTCGAAGCGTCCGCGGCACAGCGACACCTCCTCCAAGCGGATGACCAGGGCCAACAAGTCCCGGCATCTCGGCGGTGCGCTCGCGGCACTCGTCGCGGTGTGTGCAGCCGGCACCGTGGTCACTGCGGCGGCACGGACCAGCGGCGAGGATCCAGCGCCGTCGGTGACCACGTCGCAGGACTCCTCGCAACCCGCCCGGTCGCAGTCCGTGGTGCCTGCGGCAGACGGGTCACCCGCCGAACCCGCCGAACCCGCCGGACCGTCGGTACCGTTCGCGACCACGACGGCGACGCCGACCTCTCCTTCGGCCGGCGCGCCGCCAACGTCGTCCTCGTCTCAGACACCGGCCACGACGGTCGCCGAAAGCGCCACCGCCACACGGCGCACCGTCACCACGACCGGTGCCCCGTCCGACATCGAGCAGACAACGGCACCGAGTAGGCCCACCGTCGATCGGTCGACCGTGGTGCAGACGACGGTCCCACCTGCCGCCACGACTCGTCCGACCACAACGCGTCCCACCACGACGACCCGGACCACGACGACAACAACGCGGCCGACTCGGACGATCGACTTTTCATTGCCGGATTTCGACTTTCCGCGACGCTGACCGGTCTGCGCTTTCGGCCGTCATCGGCCCGGGCACTCGAGGCAGGATGAGCAGTATGGAGTCGATTCAGACCGAGCGCGAAGACAAGTTCGACGTCGACGCAGAATTTCAGTTGCCCACTCTCGCTGCGCTGGTGCCCACCGGCGGCGCACTGGTGTCGAGCGAGACCGACCTGAGCAGTGAGTATTTCGACACTGCGGGCCACGACCTGTTGCGACGCGGGATCACCGTCCGGCGTCGTACCGGTGACTCCGACAACGGCTGGCATGCAAAGGTCCCGGCGGAGAAGGCGCGGACCGAGATTCGGCTCCCTCTCGGCAGCGGTGCGCACAACGCGGTGCCGGACGAGCTGAACGATGTACTGCGCGGTGCGGTGATGGGCGCGCAGTTGGCCGCGGTCGCTACTTTGACGACGCGTCGAACGATCCACACCGTGTCCGACGCCGATGGGGCCGTCGTCGCGGAAATCGCCGACGACGAAGTGTCGGTGGTCTTGATCGGCGGTGCGACCGGTCCGCGGTGGCGCGAGGTGGAGGTGGAACTCGGACCCGCAGGCTCGGAGTCGTTCCTGAAGAAGGCGGGCAAGGTGCTGCGCGCCGCCGGTGCTCGGCCCTCGGCGCATCCGTCGAAGTTGGATCGTGCGCTGTCGGTGGTGCGCCAGGAACCTGCCGAACCCGGGGTGGCGCTGCTGGCGGACTATCTCGACGATCAGGCGCAGGCGATCGTCGCAGGCGATGTGTATCTGCGTCGGGGGCTGGATCCGATTCACTCCACGCGGGTGGCCATTCGGCGCTACCGCAGTACCCTCCGCGTGTTCGGGAGTCTGTTCGAGGACGAGCCGGCTGCCCAACTCGAGGCCGAACTGTCCTGGTATGCAAGCATTCTCGGTGAGGTTCGAGATCGTCAGGTGCAGCGTGCTCGGTTCGCGGCAGCGCTGCGCGAACTGCCGCCCGAACTGGTGCTCGGGCCGGTGGCGTCGCGCATCGAGAACGATCTGTTGGCCGAGCAGATCCGATACCGCGAGGCGGCGATGACCGAACTCGACGGAGATCGTTACCGCGCGCTGCTCACGACGCTGTCGGAGTGGTCGCGGGGGCTACCGATCGACGGCGAGGTTACCGACCGCGTGTTGGTCAAGCTGGCGCGCAAGGCCGGCAAGAAGGCGATCGATCGCACGAAGAGTGCCGTGCGCGGTACCGACGACGAGGCGTTGCATCGTGCACGGAAGGCGTCGAAACGTGCGCGGTATGCGGCCGAGTTGGTGGCGCCGGTGGTGGACAAGAAGGTCTCGAAAGCGAACATCAAGCACTACAAGACAATTCAGGAGGTGCTGGGAGAGCACCAGGATGCGGTGATCGCGGCGGAAATTCTGCGAACTCTCGGCGCGCGGGCAGGGACGACGGCGGGGGAGAACGGTTTCACCTTCGGCCTGCTGTTCGAGCGCGAGCGTCGCGCCGCCGAGGTAGCCCGGGACGAGGCGAGCAGGTTGGAGTTCTGATCACCGAAACCGGGATGATTCCCCGATTCGAGACTCGAAGGGTACTCTGAGTCCGAATCGAATCGGGGGAGTCGACGATCATGGCCATTGCGCTCGGGGTGCACGTCGGTGACGACGAAATATCTGCTGCGTTGGTCGAGGCCGATCTACCCGAGCTCGGCCCCATTTCCACTCGCACCGTCTCCGTCTCCTCGGCTCCCGGGGGTGTCGGGGACGCCGTCACGACGATGCTCGGAATCATGAGGGTGCAGGCGGCCCAGAACGACCTGCTGATCAGCGGGTCCGGGGTGGTCTGCGACAGCATCGCGCTCTGCGGGACCGTTCGTGCCGCTCTGGCCGCCCACGATATTCATGACGTCGGGGTAGTGGATGCCGGAGATCCGCGGTTGAACTCCGCGGTTCCATCGGTAATTGCAGCGGCACTGATCGGAGCCAAGGCCGCCCTCGCCGAGCCGGTGGCCGTTCCGACTGCGACGGGTGAAGAAGACCGAAGTGGTTCCGGCAGCGATGTGGCCGGTACGCCCCGCAGCGCGAGACTGACGATGATCGGGTTGGGCGTCGCGGTTCTCGCCGCACTGAGCGGAGCCACCGTGTGGGCACTGGCGGCGTCCGATCCAACGCAGAATTCCGTGGTCGATACCGCCGATGTTGCCGAGGTCCCGTCGAGCGGAGACAACGAAGCCGCGTCCTCGGCGGTGGTGGTCGCCGATTCGGCGGTCCCCTCTACCGACCCGTCGGCGGTTCCGGCCGTCGACACCGGGTTGCTCGAGGCCCCCGCGTACGGGCCGATGCCGGTCGGTACCTGGAGCGCAGCACCCACTGCGGGTTCGGTCCCCACTCCGTACGTCGAGGCGTCGTCGGGAGGAGGCAACTCCGGGCGCGTCGATACGGGTGGCGTCGATGCGGGTGCCGTCGATTCGGGTGGCGGCAGACCCGGCGGGGGCAACTCCGGTGGCGGTGATTCCGGCGGTGATTCCGGCGGTGGCGACTCGGGTGGCGACTCGGGTGGCGAGGAACCGACGACCGTCGATCCCCCGCCCGAGCCGGAACCCGAAACCGAGGTGCCGTCCACGGACCCGGCCGAGCCGACCACCGAGGTTCCGGAGATCACCGAGCCCACCACCGATACAGAACCGCCGACAGATTCGTTCGAATAGCCCTCGATCCGTTGATTGCATTGTGAGCGAGCGGTTTTGATACTTGTACAAGTCCTTCGCGTGACGGGTATGTGAATTCGACTCGGACACCTGAACTTCTGCTCACCCGCCGCTACCATCGGGTGATCGACCAGTAGACGGTGAGTATTCGATGACCGAACATCCCGCAGCAGAACCGGTGACCCGTACGACCATCGACAGGGCAGTGGGTGTTCTCATCGCGCTGCGTGGCTGTAGTCCGGAGGAGGCGTTCGCCGAATTGGCGGCGCACAGCTTCCGCTTCGATGTCTCGCTCGTGCAGTCCGCCCGCTCCATCGTCGCGGCTGCGCGTGGGATGGATTCGGCCAACGGTGTCGCGTGCGCGGCGATGACGTCGGCGCAGGAGGAATGGGGTCCGCTGCTGGCGGACCGTCGAGAACCGTTCGACCACGTCGCGTGAGAACGGACGGCTGATGTCCTGCTGCTTGTTATATCTCCCAAAACAAACCAAAAGTTCATCGAGATACCCAGTTTGCTGTCCAGGCGACGGTTCGGCGGTTAGTATCGGCTGGTCGGAGTAGCCAGTCGAGTCGAGGAATCATGAGAACAGTCCTTGGTGTTTCGGTGGGTTCCGCCACTGCCCGAGGGGTCGCAGTCGATGCGATCGACGAGTCGGTGCGGTCGGCCCACATCGTTCACTCGTTCGATCCCGACGACCATCTTCGGGTCGCCATCGACTTGCTGGACTCCATGTCGCGCGACCAGATGGTCGACAGAACCGACATCGTCCTGGCTGTGCCCGACGATCCCGGTGCTCGCGCGCGAACCTCCGCCTACTCCACGTACGAGGCCGATCGTCTGTTGGTCGCCTCCGAACTCGGTGCTCAGCTGCGGTATCTGCGGGGCACCGGCCAGCTGGAGGGCGCTCGTACCGTCGCGATCTGTGACGTCGGAGCGTCGGGCACCACGGTGTCGGTCGCGGATCCGGCCACCGGCACGGTCTTCAGTTCGGTGCGCACCACGCTGTTCGGGGGTAACAGCTGCGACGAGCAGGTCTCCCGCTACTTGCTCTCGATGTACGGAGCGGACGAGTTGGCGTCCGATCGCACCCGAGCAGATCTGGCGGTGTCGGTTCGTACCGCACGCGAGCAGCTGTCCAGGCTGCGGGTGGCGGAAGTTGCCGGACCTTTCGTCGGTGGGCCGGTGCGATTGTGGCGCAATACTTTCGACGATGTTCTCGAGCGCAGCATTCGTTCGCTGGAGGACTGGGTGGCCAGTGTCATCGTTGACGCTCCCTGTGCCGTCAACGCCTTGGTGATGGTCGGCGGGTGCGCCAACATCCCGACGCTGCGGCGTCTGTTTCGTCGTGATCTGATGCTGCCGGTCGTCGCGCCCGCCAATCCGGAGTCCCTCACCGCGCACGGTGCGGCTCTGATGGCAGTCGACGCGGTCGCGTCGCGTCGCCATCGCCCGCGTGGTGCCATGATCGCCAACGTTGTGCCGTCGCAACACGCCTCGATGGTGGGCATGGTGGGCTACCACGACTCTCCGCGACACCGCTCGGCTTGACCCCTCCGGCCTGGCCAACCAACGCCGTTGTTCGGTAAGTTGCTCGGGTAATGGTGAACAGTGGGGTACGAGACGGTGGGACAACAGTGGCAGAGCAGGTAGCGGAGTCCGGTACGGCAGCGACCGGCGAGGAGGCGTTCGATCCGGCGGAACACGCTCGGAGCATGGTCGGTTATCACTACCGCACCGAGGACTACTACGAGGTGGGCCGCGAGAAGGTCCGTGAATATGCCCGCGCCGTCCAGGATTTCCACCCCGCCCACTGGGATGGCGACGCTGCCGCCGCTCTGGGTCACAGCGCCCTCGTCGCACCTTTGACGTTCATGTCGCTGGTCGGCACCCTCGCGCAGAAGAAGCTTCTCCAGTCCATCGCCGAGGGTTACGACCTGAGCCAGATTCTGCAGACCGATCAGGTGCTGGTGTTCCAGAAGCCGATCCTTGCCGGCGACCAACTGACATGCGATGTCTCGCTCGATTCGTTCAAGACGGTCATGGGTCGCGACATGATGGTCACCAAGAACGTCGTGTCCAATCAGAAGAACGAATTGGTGCAGACCACGTACACCACGCTCCTCGTCGGTCGGTCGGGCGAGATCGATCCGGCCATCGCCGAGTCCGCGAAGAACTTGGTCATGTTCGGTGCGACGACGGACGTCGGCGGAGCCGATTCCGGTCAGAGCGACACACTGTCCACTCCGCAGGAGCACGAGCCGCTGATCGTCGAGGAGTACCGGGGTCGGCCGACGCAGAAGTTCGACGACGTCAATGTCGGAGACGAACTGCCGCCGCGCACGGTGCGCCTGACCCGCGGTGATCTGGTCAACTACGCAGGCGTTGCCGGTGACGCGAACCCGATTCACTGGAGCGAGCAGTTCGCCAAGCTGATCGATCTCGAGAACGTGCTGGCCCACGGGATGCTCACGATGGGCGTGGGCGGCGGCTACGTCACCGAGTGGCTCGGCGACCCGGGCGCTGTGAAGGACTACACCGTCCGCTTCACCACCCCCATCCCCGTGGACACCCACAAGGCCGCCGAAATCGTCTTCACCGGCAAGATCAAGTCCAAGGACGAGGCGACGCGCACTGCAGTCATCTCACTGGGCGCGACATTCGAGGGCAAGCGCATCTTCGGCCACCGGGCCACGGCAACAGTGCAATTGGGCTGAATGCCTGTGGCAGTGGTGTGATTAAGTGCCCTGGGCGGCACTCAATCACACCACTCGGCGGCTTAGTTGGTTCGGCCTCTGCCGCGGATCGGCTCCCCAGTTTTGGATTTCTGACTCCGATCGGCGTCGGGTATCCGAATGTGGGGAGCTGATCGGCAGGGCCTAGCGGTAAATACGCCCTTCGTTGGAATCCGCACCCCCTGTAGCGGGCGTGAATCCATGCGAGGGGCGTAGACGTGCTCACCCGGCCTCTGCCGCGGATCGGCTCCTCAGTTTGGGATTTCTGACTCCGATGGGCGTCGGGTATCCGAATGTGGGGAGCCGATCGGCCGCGAGACGGTGCGCTGGGTTCATCCACCCACGAAGATGCAGAATGGATGGCCGGCCGGGTCGGCATAGATTCGGATCGGCTCCACCGGGTCGTCGTGCAGATCCCGAAGCAGAGTAGCTCCCAAACCCGTTGCACGCGAATGCTCTTTGTCGAGTTGCGCGACAGTGTCGACGCGGAAGTCCAGGTGCAACATCTGAGGGTGTTCGCCGTCCGGCCATGTTGCGGCCGGAAGTGCGCCGACCTGCTGAAACGCGATACGCCACGAACCGTCGGGTGCGGTGATCGCGAGCCAATCCGGATTGATCGGTTCGGCGTAGCCGGGGACGTATTCGAATCCGAGTAGTTGCCGGTAGAACTCGGCGGACTCACGGGTGTCGGTGCAGTCGAGGACCACTTGATGTACCGAAATGTTCATGATCGGGTCGTCTCCTTGGAGTGCTGCACCATTGCTGATCGGGTCGATCCTGCAGAAACAGTTGACCGCATCACTGGGCATCGCACAACGCCAGACGATTACGATCCGGCCCGTTCTGTAGATCGAGGACGGCGGCGGCAGCGGTGCGCGCATCATGACGACGATGGTTCACGCCCTCGCCGAACGTGAGCAGCGATTCGGCCTGCAGTCGATGTGCGAAGCGGGAGGACTCTCGAACGCAACCATCATCGAACGGCTGTAAGTGCCTGCGGCAGTGGTGTGGTCGAGTGCCCTGGGCGGCACTCGGCCACACCACTGCGGAGCAAATTCCCTCTTGGCACTCGTGGGCGGAGAGTGCTAATTTGGGTCTCGCACAGTGAAGACGCGGCCGCCACAGGGGCGGGCGCATCGTCGTTCAGGAGGTGGTTGCTGTGCTTCGCTTCGATCCGTTCCGTGACCTCGACTCGATTGCTGCCGGGATGCTCGGCGCGACCAGTGGTTCGGACCGTGCACCCAGGTTCATGCCTATGGACCTCTACAAGCTCGATGATCACTACGTCCTCAACGCGGACCTCCCGGGTGTCGATCCGGGCTCGATCGATGTCGACGTCGATCGCGGCACTCTCACGTTGACCGCGCATCGAACCGCACCCACCAGTGATGGCGTGCAGTGGCTTTCGTCGGAACGATTTGCCGGAACGTATCGACGCCAGCTCTCGCTCGGTGACGGGGTCGACGCGGAGAAGATCTCGGCGTCCTACGACAACGGCGTCCTGACGGTCACCATCCCGCTGGCGGAGCGGGCCAAGCCACGCAAGATCGAGATCGCCCACGACAACACGCAACGAACCATCGAGACTCAGACAAGCTGAGCGCCTGCGGCAGTGGTGCGGATAGGTGCCTTCAGTGGCGCTTGTCCACACCACTGTCGTGGGTAATCGCGGCGTCGTGAAATTCCATCTCGGCAGCCAACATTCCGACGAACCACGCGTCCAGGGTCGCGTCGTCCACCTCGTCCATCGCGTCGACTTCTCGGGCCAACGCGTCCACCTGCGCGACGAACGCGGGGCGGGTGTGCATCTCGATCCACTCCTGCAGTGCCGGTTCACGATCGACAGATCTGTCCATCGCAGCGCGGCACCAGGACAGATACAGGGTCTCGGCGGCGAACATTGCGACCAGAGCTGCGGCTCTACCGTCCTTACGGGCAAGTCCCAGTGCGTAGTTCGACAGAACGGACGAGCTCTCGATCAATTCGTCCACGTCACCGTCGTACGGAAACTGCTCGCGTAGTCCGGCGAAATATTCGCGCTGCTCGCCGACGAGGTTGGACAATGACGTCACGTGATCGGTGGCGTCGTCCAACGACGTCGACTCCGCGACCACGAGCCCGAGAATGCGCACCGCGGTGAGCACGAATGCTTCCTCGATCACCAGGTAGCGCCGAAAGTCGTCGTCGCGCAACGTGCCGTCGATCGAGTCGGTGATGAAGCGGACACGCTGCGCGGCAGCAAGATTGCGATGCTGCCGCGCAGTCAGTTCGGCGGAGCGAGTCACTTTTCGGACAACCAGGTGATCAGGCCGTCGAACAGATTCGTGTATCCGAGCCATTGTTCGCAGAACTCCGGCGGTGCCCAGTGCGGTGAGCAGTCCGAGGTGAACACTGCGGAGCGGCCCTTGCCGTAGGCGCCCGCCGCCACCAGCGGATCACCGTTGATGGTGGCCGGTACGGCAACCCCGTCCTTGGCGATCACTCGGTTGTAGCCGAGCAGGGCAGGCCACTCGGTGCCGCTGCCGCTCACGGTGGGGTGGGTGCCGTCGACGACGACGGGAATCATTCCACCGGGCGTCTCCACCCGGTCGTCTTCCGGGAGCATCGTCACCGGCAGTGCGTCGGCGAGGGCCGTCTGCCGGAACGCGGCCCGAGCCTGAAACCCGGAGAACGAGAGGTATCCGCCGATCATCATCAGCGCACCGCCGTCGTGCACCCAGTTCCGAAGCTCGACCAATCGATCCTCGCCCGCCTGGAAGCGGTCGAAAACATTGGGTGCCAATTGAATCGAGTTGGCACCGATATCGGAGAGCACCACCACGTCGAACTCCGACAGCGCATCTGCGTTACCGGGGAACTGGGTGGGTACCAGGTGCGCCGGCATGTGCACCACCTCGTGCCCACGGGAGGCGAGCGCGTCCCGCAGTGGGCCGACGCCTTCGACGTAGGAATGCACGGTGAACTCGTCGACACCCTTGACGTGGGTGGACGACGTCATCCAGCTTTCACCGGCGATCAGAACTTTCTTACCCATGACGCTTCTCTATCCTTTTCCGGCCTGCTCGAAGAGCGACCTCGGGTTGTCTTGCATGATTGAGGACACGCGCTGCGGATCCAGTCCGTTGCGAACCAGCCGAGCGGCGAAAGAGACGGGCACATAGGCCAATCCGTTGCCTCCGTACTTACGCAGCATCGATTTGAGGAACAGGTCGTGGCTGAGGAGGAGTTGCGCTCCGTATCCGCCACCGACCAGACCCACAACGGCGAGGGCAGTCTCGGCGGGCGGCGGCGACTGCCCCTCCCCGGGAAACTCGAAGGGCATACCGATCATGTCGAATTCGAGGAAGACCCCGCGATCGGCGAGCGCGCACTGGTAGTCGGGATCGTTGCCCGACGGGTCCATGTGGCACAGCACCACCGCGCCTGGATCGACACCCATCTCGTCCAGAACGATATCGAGCACCGCCGGTCCGTAGCGCTTCCAACCCGGAAGATGAACGAACAGGGGCACGTTCACCTCCCGCTGAGCGACGCATGCTGCGCGAAGCGCTTTCGCCTCGTTCTCGGTGAACGACGGTGAGATTCCGATCTCGCCGATCACGCCTGGCTTCGGCGCATCCGTATCGGCGGTGAACTCGGAGATGAGCGACGCGGCGAGGGTGTCGATGCCGACTGCGGCCACTTCGGGCGGATGCGTCGACTCGAGATACCAGCCCGAGCCCATGACGACCCGAACACCGGACCGGCGTGAGTAGTCGGCGAGAATCTGTGGTCGACGGCCGATACCCGGGGGTGTCAGGTCGACGATCGTCGTTCCTCCGTTGTCTGCGAACGTCTTCAGCTCGTCGAGAACGCCGGCTGCATCGTCGACTCGGCAGTTGTCGGCACTGTGGTACGGGTTGTCGTGCAACAGCCACGCGTTCTCCGACGCGACCGGGCCGGCGAGGATCTGCGCGACAACAGGATCCGGCGACGGTGAGTAGGCGACGGAAGCGTCGTTGTGCAGGTGTTCGTGCGGCAGGACGAGTCCGAGCCGATCGGATTCGATCGCTCCGGTGACGGTGGTGACGATCATTGCTTCCCCGGTGCACTCTGCAGGTGCTTGAACAGCGAGGCCAGGGAATGTCCGCGCATGTTGATCCAGATCGCCATCAGCAGAACGACACCGGTGATGATGGGAGTCAGGAATGGACTGACGCCCAGCAGGGTGAGGCCGTTCGCGATGATGCCGGTGAGGACCGCGCCGATGACGGTTCCGATCACGGTGCCGCGTCCACCGAAGAGGTTGGTGCCACCGAGTACCACCGCGGTGATGACGGTGAGCTCGAATCCGTTGGCGGAGTTGGCCGATCCGGATCCCAGCCGGGCTGCAATGAGAAGTCCGGCGATGCCCGCGGCGAGACCGGTGAACACCAACGTCATCATCAGCACCCGGCGAGTGTTGACGCCCGAGCGGCGAACGGATTCGACGTTGGAGCCGATCCCGGTGACGTAGCGGCCGAATCGAGTGCGGTTGAGGGTGATTGCACCGATGATCACCACGCCGAGGGCGATCCAGGCGCTGGCCGAGAACCCGAGCCACGATGCGGTGCCCAGCTTGGCGAACGCCGTACCGGGAGTGATCGGGACGGAGAATCCCTCGGTGCGGTACAGGGCGATGCCGCGAATGATGGACAGCGTCGCGAGGGTGACGATGAACGGTGGAATGCCCTGGTAGGCAGCGAGCCAACCGTTGACCAGACCCCACGCGGCCCCCATCAAGGGCGCTGCCACGAAGACCACCGAGGAGTCGACGCCGGCCTGGATCAGCTCGGCGCTCATCGCGGCGACGAACGCCACCGTGGCCCCGACGGAGAGATCGATCTGACCGGTGGTGATCACGAACGTCATGGCGACGGCGATGATCAGAACCGGAGCGATCTGCGTGGCGAGGTTCGAGATGTTGGTGAACGTCAGGAACGACGATGTGGTGACCGAGAAGATCGCGGCGACAGCGACGGTGACGGCCAGCATTGCCAGCGTCGGTTTGTTCGCCTGCTGCCACAGGGTGGGTCTGCTGGCGAGCTTCTCCACGCTGGGTGGAGCGTTCTTGTCGAGAATCGTCATGATGGGCCTCCCGGCCGGGACGTGGAGTGCGTGGGTACCGGGGTACGGGTGATGAGGCCGACGAGGGATTCGATGTTCAGGTCCCCGATGGGGACGTCGTCGACGCTCTGGCCCTCGTACATGACGGTGATGCGGTCGCAGACGCGGAACAGGTCCTGCAGTCGGTGCGTCACGAGGATGACGCCGACGCCCTGGGCCGCGACGTCCGTGATGAGTTTCAGTACCGACTCCACCTCGGCGACGGCCAGTGCCGCCGTTGGCTCGTCGAGGATCAGCACGTCGGGACGGAACGACACGGCGCGGGCGATGGCGACGGTCTGACGTTGTCCGCCCGAGAGCTGCCCGATCTCCTGGTACGTCGACTTCACCTTCACGTGCAGGTCCGCCAGGATCTTCGCGGCCCGCTCGTGCATGCCGTGCCGGTCGAGGAACGGGCCCTTCCTGGGCTCGCGCCCGAGGAACAGGTTGCTGGCGACGTCGAGGGTGTCGCACAGGGCGAGATCCTGGTACACGATGCCGATCTTCTTCTGCTGTGCGTCGAGCGGCGTCGAGAAGCGCACCGGGTTGCCGTCGACGCGCATCTCACCGCCGTCGTGTTGAACGGCGCCGGCAAGGATTTTCATGAGCGTCGACTTGCCGGCGCCGTTGTCTCCGACGACTCCGAGTACCTCGCCGCGTCCGAGCCTGAGATCGACTCCGCGGAGTGATTTGACCGGGCCGTACGACTTGGTGATTCCGGAGAGTTCGATCAGGGGTGGATCCGGTGAAAGCTGTTGTGTCATGGCTCTACTTCTCCAGGTAGTACATGTAGTCGCCGACGTTCGCCGGGGTGACGATCTGCGTCGGGACAGGGATGTCTGCGGGGGCGGTGCGTCCGCAGCCGAGGTCGATGGCGGCATTCATTGCCTCGTAACCGAATTCGAAGGTGTTCTGCTGTACGACGCCTTCCAGCCAGCCGGCCTGGAGCGCGGTGACGGCCTGATCCGACAGGTCCCATCCGACGGCCTTGACCCGGTCCTGTGCGCTCTGACTGTTCACTGCGGCAACGAGACCGATGAGCGCGGGTTCGCCGGTGGCGTAGACGTATTCCATGTCCGGATTACCGGTGAGCAGGTTCTCCGCGGCGGTCTGCGCGTTCTCCTGGATGTTGCGACCGTCGACCACCGTTCCGACGGTCATGCCTGCGGCGGAGACGGTGTCGGTGAAGCCCTTCTGGCGTTCGAGCTGGATGGTGCTGTTGAGCGCGCCGACGATACCGACTGTGCCGGTGTCGTTCGCGAGCTCGGCCAGGGTGTCGCCGATCTGCGCCCCGCCCTCGGCGTTGGCGGTGCCCACCTGGGTGGAGATGGCCGGATCGTCGACGGTGGCGTCGACGGCGACGACGGGGATGCCCGCGGCAGCTGCCTTGGCCACGGACGGCTTGATTCCGTCGGTGTCGATCGCGTCGACGATGATGGCGTCGACTCCGGAGGCGATGAGGTTGTCGAACGCGTTGGCCTGTGTGACGGAATCGTCGTTGCCGCTGATGATCTGGAGATCGACACCGGCCTGATCGGCCACGTTCTGAGCTGCGTTGTTGATCTGGTTGAAGAACAGGGCCTGAAGGTTGATCGTCACCAGCCCGATCTTGAGGGTGCCGTTGTTGCCCTCGCAGGTTTCGGCGACGCGGGTGGGCTCGGGGATCGACGACGCGGCCACGTCGGTCCCACCGGCGGTATCGCTGGGAGCGGCGGAATCGCAGGACGTGAGCGTCAGCGCCACGGCAGCACCGAGAACGAGAGGGAGTGCGCGTTTGATCATGGGATCTCCTGGAGGTCGAATGGTGCGTGCGTGGAGGTGAATTCGGTCAGTTCGGTGAGGCTGGGGCAGCCGCGTGGCCCGGGGGTGGCGCAGGCGAGGGCTGCCGACACTCCCGCGAGACGTGCCGAGTCGGCCGGCGGTGTGCCTGCGTCGACGAAGGCGATGTAGGTACCGCAGAAACAGTCGCCCGCGCCGACGGCGTCGACGATCTCGACGCGCACCGCGGGTTCGGTGACGGTCTCACCCGTGGGCGTGACCAGGGTCCACCCGTGTTCGCCATCGGTGACGACGAGGTGGGTGTCGTACTCGGCGGTCAGCGTCGACCACCGCTCGGCCTCGATGCCGAAGCTGTTCTGCCAGAGACTGCGTCCGACTATCACGTGGTCTGCGAGAGCGAATGCGCGCAGCGCGGCATCGGCGTCCTCGCAGCCGTCGAGGTCGATTGCGAGGCTGACGTTCGGGGGGAGTTCGGCGGGCAGCATCGCTGCTCGATAGCCGTCGAGGAAGAGTCGGCCGCCGCCCTCGGCGAGGGTGGCGAGCACCGCAGCCAACCGGGTGGCGTCGTTGGCGTCGTCCTGGCTGATGATGGATCGGTCGCCGCCGTCGGCGATGAGAACCACTGCGGTGGAGAGGAATGCGTCACGCGGTGACCAGCTGGTGTCGACGCCGTCGTGTTCGAGTGTGGCGAGGAACTGCGTCGAACGCGGGTCCGGTCCGACGGCTCCGGCGAAGGCGACTCGGGCACCCATGCGGGCGGCGGCGACGGCGGCGTTGGCGGTCATGCCCCCGTCGATGGTGTCGACGGCCGTCGCCTGAACCCGTTCGCCGAGCACCGGCACGTGCGGAACATGCACCGTCACATCGCTGTTGGCGTAGCCGAAGAAGACGATCATGCGCTACTTGCCTGCTGCGCGGGCGACGGCGCGTACCTTGTCGCCGTCCACCCGGCCCCACCAGCGCGCGTTCTCCTTGACCGAGGAGGCGATGATGGCACCGTCGCACTCCTTCATCAGATCGCCCACGTTGCCCGCGGTGATTCCGGAGCCGATGATGACCGGGAGCACGGTGTTGTTCTTGATCACCGACACCTCGTCCACCGAGGCGGCGTCACCGGTGCGGGAGCCGGTGGCGATGAGGACGTCGGCGTCGAAGAACTCGGCGTCCTCGGTCTGCTCGGCGATGGTGCGGTCGGCGACGATGGCGTGCGCACCGTGCTTGACGTGCACGTCGGCGAAGATCTTGACCGGGGTGGCTCCGATGCGATGGCGAAAGCGAGTGGTCTTGGCAGCCTGGCCCTCGATGAAGCCCTCGTTGGCGATGTATGCGTTGGCCCACTGGTTGACGCGGACGAAGCTCGCGCCTGCGGCCCACGCTGCGGCCACGCCGCATTCGCCTGCGTTGGACAGGATGCTGACGCCGACGGCTCGGCCGAATTCTGCGACCACGGCGGCGGTGACGACGCCCATTGTCGCCGCGGTTTCGTAGCCGTGTTCACCGGGCTTGAGGAACGGGATGTCCCAATGGTTCTCGACGATGACCGCGTCGAAGCCGTTGTCGATGTAGGCGTGTGCCTCGGCGACTGCGAAGGCGGCGATCTCGGCGACGGGCTGGCCCTTGTAATGCGGGCTTCCCGGGAGCGCGGGGAGGTGGATGGCCCCGATGAGGGCGGGGGTGGTGGCGACGATGTCGGCGAGCGCCGACGGCTTGGACGGGAATACTCCCAGCGACGGTGTCGGGCTGGCTTCCGGAGGGGGCGTGCTCACGTGGGTGGCTCCTGGGATCGGGGCAATCGAGTCGGGCATGTAATCGATTACCTTGCGTATATGCACCGTAGGGGATCAGCACCCGTTCATGTCAAGGAATTCTCGAGTCGTTTATGTAAACGATTGCCTCTATCGTGTTAACCAGACCGGACGGTGTCCACGGTTCGCTACCCTCAGGCCACACCAAAGACTAGGAGTCGGATGCGCAAGGCAACGATTCGCGACGTCGCCGAACGTGCGGGCGTCTCGACGGCCACGGTGTCGCGGGCACTGTCGGGTTCTCGGCCGGTCTCGGAGGAGGTCGCCGCGGCCATCCGGCGAGCAGCGGACGAGCTGGGCTACTCCGGCAACATCATCGCCAGCTCGCTGCGTCGCAATCGCACCGACACCATCGGCATGGTGGTTCCGTCCATTGCCAACCCGTTCTTCACGTCGCTCGTCGTCAACGTCGAACACGTGCTCTCGCAGCGTGGACTGCAACTGTTCCTCTGCGATTCGCGCTCGGATCCGGCCGTCGAAGCGCAGCGTCTGCGAAGCCTGGTCTCTCGTCAGGTCGATGGCATCATCATCAGCCCGTGCCATGGTGAACGATCCGCCGACGCCGTCCGAGCCTCGGCTCGCGCGATCCCCGTCGTTCAACTGGACCGATTCGCACTCGACACGCACACCGACTGGGTGGGCGTGGACGACGATGCGGCGCAAGCACTTCTGATGGATCACCTCGCCGCCCAGGGCGCACGCAGCGCCGCGTTCATCAGCTCGGAGCTCACCAACTCCTCCACCGAGCTGCGCCGGGCCGGCTTCTTTCGGCACGCCGCCCGCGTCGGCATCGAGACGCGAGAGGAGTGGACCCAGCTGGGCGACTACTCGATCGACTGGGGACGCGAATCGTCTCGGGCGATGCTCAGTTCGGCATCTCGTCCGGATGCGGTGGTGTGTGCCGACGACCTGATCGCGCTGGGAGTGCTGCAGAGCTGCCAGGCGCTGGGGCTCGCCGTACCGTCGGACATCATGGTGACGGGATTCGACGACATTCCGTTCTCCGCCTTGAGCAATCCGCCGATCACCACCATCAGGCAGCCCCAGGAACGGATCGCTGCCGAGGCGACGCGGCTGCTGGATCAGGCGATGAACACCGACCTCACCGGTACCGCGCACATCGCGCTCAAACCTGAACTGGTGGTGCGTCAGTCGACCGTAGGCCAGGCTCGCGTCACCGCGCCGTAGGCGGCGACGGCGGCGTCGAGTTCGGCCAAGGACACGCTCTCGTCGGCCGCGTGCATCAGCGCCGGCGTGCCCGGTCCCCACACCACGATCGGGGCCGACGGGGCCGCGGCGGCCAGGATGGAAGCATCGGTGAAGTAGGTGACCGGCTCCGCTGCAACGGGATTCGGGAGTGCTGAGATCCAGTCGTTGTCCGGCGTGGTGCGTACCCCGGGGAGGTCGATCCGCGCGTCGATACGATCCACTTCCGGCTGATCCCTCCACCAGGCCAGCAGATCCCGGCCATCGCCGACGGTACGGTGGTCGATCACCACGTGGGCCGCGTCGGGCACGATGTTGGGGGCCGAACCGCCGTCGATCAGTCCGACGTTGAACGTTTCCGCGCCCAGGAATGTATCCGAGGCGAGTGGCAGTTCCTCTTTTGCGCGCGCCAACACGTCGACGAGTTTGAAGATGGCGCTCTCGCCGCGTTGCGGTGTACTGCCGTGTGCGGCAACACCTGCGGTGAACACGTCGACCCACAGCGCACCGCGATGGCCGAGGTGTACGCGGTTTCCTGTGGCCTCCGGGACTACGACGGCCCCGACTCTGCAGTCGGCGACGGCATGGCGGGCGGCCTGCGCGCCGAGCGATCCGATCTCCTCGTCGCTGGTGAGCAGGAATGCGACCGGGACACCGTCGTCGATGGCGTTGAGCACTGCGGCCGTGGCCGCCACGAGACCGGCCTTCATGTCCGAGGTGCCTCGGCCGCGTAGGACGCCGTCCTCGATGTCGGCGACGAATGGATCGAACTGCCAGTGCTTCAGGTCGCCGGGCGGGACGGTGTCGACGTGACAGGCGAACATCAGCCGCGTCGTCTCGGGAGGTGCCTCGTTGGTTATCAGCATCCACGGGTGCGGACCGTCGGTGTCGCCTTCCACGGTCAGCATCGGAGTGCGCGCTCGAAGCAGCGACAGAACCGTGTTCATGGTCAGTCGCTGCGGTGCGGGGTCGCCGGAAACGGTGCTCGTGGTGACGAGTTCAGTGAGAAGGCCGGTGGTGTCCATGGTGCAGTATGCCTCCGGTTGTGGAGCGGTCACGTGCCGCTGAGGGCGATCGACCGCAACACTGCTGCGGCGGCCGCATCCGATGCCTGTGTTGGAATCCAGTGCGACACATCGGCTAATACGGTCAAGGTGTATGCCGCGTCGACGTAGCGCTGTGCATTGTCGACGGCGGATCGTCCGATGAAGGTGTCTCCGTCACTCCAGACCATCGACGTCGGCACGGTGATGCGTAGACGGCCGATGCCCGGGTTCGAAAACGGAAGTCCGCGGTACCAGGTAACGGCAAAGGGGAGTGCGCCGTAGTCGACGATCTCGGTCTTCGTTCGTTCGAGGTCGTCTTCGGTCATTCCGCTTCGTTCGTACCACTTCTCGGCCCGTGCGCCGGGACGCATCATCCATTTCTCGGGCAGTAGCGGCAGTTGGAAGAACGCGAAGTACCAGGAGTGCATAATTTGCTTCGAGGTGAGCATCGCAGTCATGAACGAGCCGGGGTGCGGAACCGAGAACGCCGTCAGTGACGCAACGAGTTGAGGGTGTCGGCCTGCGGCGACCCAGGCGATGTTCGCTCCCCAATCGTGTCCGACCAGATGAACCGGTTGACCGATCACCTCGATCAGGGCGGCGACATCGCCGACCAACGCTCCGATGCGATAGTCCCGTCGCCGCTTCGGCCGGGCCCGCGGTGAGTACCCACGCTGATCCGGTGCGACAGTGCGGAATCCGTGCTCGTTCAGAACGGCCATCACTGCGGACCACGACGATGCCCGCTCGGGAAATCCGTGCAGTAGCAACACGATCGGGCCGTCGAGCGGGCCTTGGTCGAGGACGTCGAACACCAATCCGTCATGGGCGTACTCGGTGATTCTCTCCGTCGCGGAGCCGCTCGTCAGCATGTGCTGGGCACGGTTTGGCCTGCGAACACGGCAGCCAGGAACTGCATGGCGGCCTCGTCGCTGACGTCGTGGCCCTGCTCGGGCTGCTCCTGCGCGACGATCGGATCACCCAGAGCGCACGCCTTTTCGACGCCGTCGGCGGTCCACTGCGGCAGCACGATGTCGTCTTTCGCGCCGTAGGCCACGAACATCGGGACCTCGGTTCGCACCTGGGGGAGTGTGTAGCGACCGATTACGTCGAGCAGCTGTTGCTCGGATTGCGCTGAATCAGCGGCGAACTCGTCCGGAGCCATTGCCTCGACGGCGCGCTCCTTGCCGTCCGTGTCGCCGCCCGAGCAGGTGAGCAGCAGCTCGTTGTTGGCCTCCGCGACGCTGCCGCTGTAGTCCATCGGATCGATCGACGGGTCGACTTGCTGTGCGCCGTAGAGCAGGTACGGCAGAAGCTCCTTCTGCGGTCTGGTGAGGTTTCCGTCCGTTGCCGCCTGCACCAGGGGCGTCAGGTCCGTCGGCGGCGACAGCGACACCGATCCCACCAGGTCGAGGCCCTGACCGTAGGTGGCGGCGAGTTCGTTTGCAGCCCAGGCTGCTTGGCCACCCTGTGACAACCCGACAGCGGCCCATCGGGTGGACATGTCCGGCAGCGCGCTCTGGGCGGCGCGGGCCGCGTCGATCATGTTGTGTCCCGAGGTGCGCGGTTCCAGGTACGGGTGGGTGCCGCCGCCGGTGCCCAGGCCCTGGTAATCGGGAAGCACGGTGACGTATCCGAGTTCGGTGAAGTCCTGCACAGCGAATTGGTAGCCGAGTAGATCGGGATACAGGGTGGGTCCGCAGTCGGCCTGAATTCCTGTGGTGCCGTGCCCGTAGACGACGGTCGGCCAACCGCCCTCGGGTGGGGTGCCTGCCGGAACGGCTGCCACACCCGAGACCGCCGTGGGGGAATTGTCGACACCCGACGTGGACTCGTAGACGAATCGGTACAGCGTGGCTCCGGTGTCGGTGAGCGCTGTCGATCGATCGCCGAAGTCCTCGGAATCGAGAACGGTGCCCGGCACTCCGGTGAGGTCGTACTGCGGGGCCGGTGCGGTCGTCGTCTCGGCGGGCGTGACCGAGGGCGCGGTTACAGACTCGGGCGTGGAGCTGCACGCGACGAGCGCGCAGGTGGACGCCGCAAGAACGGCTCCGACGCGTCGAGCTCGATTCGGTCCACTGATGGCATTCACTCCCGCGTGTCTACCAGACCCTGGCGGGAATCGGCAGCCTCAACTGCCAGTGGGCGTCCGGTGGACGTCGTCGACCAGGTCGTGAATGGTGGCCGATTCGGGTAAACAACCCGGCAGCGGTGTTTGCGACCGTCGTATTCAGGGGATCAGTGCTGCTATGAAAACAGTGGTCGTCGTCAGTGCGGTCGTGGCAGTCGTGGTGTCGTTTCTGGGGTCCGGTGCGTGGATCGGAACGCCGATTGCCGAGGCGGCGGGCGGGGCGCTGAGTGCCACGTCCACGCTGGTGGCACCCGCAGGCCCGGCGTTCTCGATCTGGTCGGTGATCTACACCGGACTCATCGCCTACGCCGTATGGCAGTTCCTACCCGGCCGCACCGCACGGCACGACGCGTTGCGTGCACCGATCGTCGCGTCGATGTTGCTCAATCCCGCGTGGATTCTCGTGATCCAGTTCGGCCAGGTGTGGCTGAGCGTGATCGTCATCGTCGCCTTGCTGTTGGTACTCGTCCGCGTGTTCGTGCTGATGCAGCAGCATCGACCGGAGGGTGTGGCCGACGCGGTGATCACCGACGGCACGATGGGCATCTACCTCGGGTGGGTGTGTGTGGCGACGATCGCGAACGTCTCCGCGTGGCTGGTGAGTCTCGGATTGACGAGTGGCGCAACGGTATGGGCGATCATCGTGCTCGTGGTGGCTGCCGGTGTCGGGGTTTTTCTGGCCCAGTTCTCCGGTGGTGCGGTCGCACCGATGTTGGCGATCGTCTGGGGACTGGGATGGTTGGCGCAGGGCCGCTTCTCCGGTGAGGTGGTCGATACGGCTGTCGCTTGGGCAGCCGTTCTCGCCGCAGCGGTGGTCGCGATTGCCACGGTAGGAATACGGGTCCGTGGACGAAGGACCGTCTCGGTGGGGTGATTCCTCCTCGATCTAGTCCGATCCTCGGAGCAATGCGACAGCACCGTCGATGTTCAGCGTGGGATCGAGAACCGGCGCGGTGCTCAGGCACGCAACGATGAGGTGCACCAGCCACTCGACCATCTGCTCGACGTCGATGCGCGTGTCCTCTTCCAGCCATCGGGCCGTTGCACCATCGATTGCCGCGACGATGCTTCGTCCGACCAGCCTGACGCCGGCGTTCTCCGGGTCCAGTCCGAGCCGTGTGGCCGACGCTTCCAGCACTGCGGTGCGAGCATCTTCGAATACTTCCCAGGCTTCTGGATCGGCACCTCTGCCGCCCAACACCATTCGGAGCGCCAGACCGCGGTGCACGCGCAGGTACTCGAGATGGCTGGTCAGAGCAGCCCGTATCTGCACGTCGGGTGTCGAATCGGGAATGTCGGCGAACGCCTGCGACATCGCCGCGGCAGTGGCCCGCATCGACTCGAGGTAGATGCCTCGCTTGTTGCCGAAGTAGTGGAACAGCAAGCCGTGGGCCACATCCGCCGACTCGACGATGTCCGCCACGCCCACTTTGTCGTAGTCGGTTTCCGCGAACAGTGCGACCGCCGCGTCGATCATGCGCTGACGGGTTTCTGCGGCTCGAGCGCTTGCCCGGGTGGCCCGGGCAACCGGCTGGGTGGATCGATTCGGCACCTCGAGTCCCCTCTGTCTCGGCCTCCCCGCTCGGCTGCTGCCCACGGTTCGACACAAGACTAGGTCCTCGTCAGATGATCGGCGTGATGTGGTCATGAAGTTCGAAGCCGAGGAGTGCCTTGCCGTAGGTTTCTATCGACACTCGCGGGAGCATGACGGCGTGGCGGGCACCGACGTTGGAGTCACGCCAAATGCGCTGCAGTGCATTGACATCGGCGAAGGCTCCGGCTCCGGTGGCATCCACGAGGATGTTGAGTGCCTCGTTGATGCTCTTCAGTGCAACGGCTGCGTCGCCGCGGACGCGAGCGCGCGAGAGGAGGTCCGGGTACTCGCCGGCTTCGGCCCACCGCATGACGTCCTCCGCCGCGCGGTACGCATGCAGGTGCGCGGTGTCGACCTTCAGTGCGGCTTCGGCGAGCATCATCTGGAAGGCCACCGAGTCGGCCTGCCGGTCGAACACCGTGTAGGCCAACGCTTTCTGGGACGCCTTCGTTCGGACGAGTTCTACTGCGGCACGGCCCATTCCGAGCTGCGGTCCGACGAGAACCATGACGAGCATCGGGCCGAAGGCCGAGCGGGCGAACGCGGAGTCGGTACGTTCTGCCACGTTGGCACCACTGAATGCCGGAATCATCGAGAGCATGCGGTGTTCGGGTACGAACACGTCTTCTGCAACGACGGTGTT
This sequence comes from Rhodococcus sp. 14-1411-2a, assembly GCF_002259485.1. Taxonomy (GTDB): domain Bacteria; phylum Actinomycetota; class Actinomycetes; order Mycobacteriales; family Mycobacteriaceae; genus Rhodococcoides. Next base: position 363,824 of record NZ_NPGA01000009.1, on the reverse strand, counting down.
GCTGCCGGAGGCGCGCATGCCGGCTACGTACCAGGTGTCGTCGACGCGGTAGTCCGAGCGAGGCAGCAATGCCATTCCCTGGTCGAGCATGTCGCCGTCTTCGTCGTTGATGATGATTCCGCCGGTGAACCACTCCGAGTGCAGGCTGGCCGAGGCGTAGGGCCACGTGCCCGTGAGACGGTAGCCGCCCTCGACCTTGCGGGCGGTACCGCCGGGGGTGACGACGCCGGCAATGACGGAGTCCGGCCCGTTCGCGTAGATCTCGGCCTGGGCCTGATCGCTGTAAAGGTTTGCGGCCCAGTTGTTCACGTTGGACAAGGTGGTGACCCAGGAAGCACCCGCGTCGCCTTCGGCGATGATGGCCGAGACGTCGAGCATGGTGCGCAGATCGGTTTCGAGTCCACCGAACTTCGCCGGTGCTGCGATTCGGAATACGCCCGCGCGGCGGAGGGCGTCGACGGTGCCCTCGGAGAGGCGTCGTGCCTTCTCGTTCTCGGCGGCTCCGGCCTTCAGGTCGGGCACGAGAGCTCGGAGATTGGCAATCACATCGGTTGCGGTCGCAACGGTCGGTACTTCGGTCGTCGTCATGGCGTCGCTTTCGGTTCGGCCCCGTACCTGTGAGGCGTGTCTCACGAAAGTAGGCCTGCGTTGACCTCATGTCAATATTGACTTCGGGTCAATCGTATGGCGTAGTTGTGGGAACACCGTTGTCGAACGAAGGAATTCGGATGCTGAACATCACCATGACGCAGGAGCTTTCCGCCCCTCAGGACGAGGTGTGGTCAACTCTGTCCGACGTCAGCACCTTCGAGAAGTGGCATGCCTTGCACGAGGAGTGGGTGCAGACGCCCCCGAGGGACCTCGAGGTCGGGTCGACGATGGTCGAGAAGATCAAGATCGCCAGCATCACCGACACCATCGAGTTCCAGGTCGAAAGTCTGCGTGCGCCGGAGGGATTGGTTCTGGTGGGAGCCGGATCCACCGGATCGATGATTCGGCTGACGATGAACTGCGCCGCCCGCGGCAGCGGATCAGCCGTCACGCTCGAGTTGGAGGTGACCAGTCCGCTGTTGTTCGGAGTGGTGGGCAAGGCGCTGCAGGGCACGTTCAGGAAGAAACTCACGGCCACCCTGAACGGACTCGCGGAGTACCTCGCGTGAAACGCCGATTGCCCCGCTCTTGCGGGCGGGGCAATCGTGGATGCGACTATCAGTCGAGAAGTTCTGCGGCGTAGCCACTTTCGAGTCTGCGCTTGACGTCACCGAGGTAGCGGGCGGCATCGGCACCGTCGACGATGCGGTGGTCGTACGACAGTGAGAGGTACACGGTCGGAACGGTGCTGACGTCGGCATCGAGCGAGGAATTGACGACGGGATTGTCCGCCAACGCCTCCACCGCAGCTTTGACGAAGAACGGCAGATACGACAGTTTGTTCCCGGTTCGGTGCAGGAACGAGTCCTTGTTCTCGCGCCTGACCCGAGCAATCGCGGAGACCTCGGCTTCCACGACCGTCGTCAATTGCGCTGCCGTGTGCAGGGATTGAACCATTCGGGTGGCGATGGTTCGTCTGATTCGGGGCAGCTTCTCGATCCGGTCGGCCGTGGGTGCGGCGACCTCCGGCTCCTGATCGGCGGAAGTGACGTTCTCACCGAGCGAGGGCATCGCAACGGTGTCGGTGGTGACGGTCGCTGTCATGTCTTCTTTCGTGTGCTCGATGGGGCGGGTGTCAGTGATCGGTGACGTCGAGTGCGGCACCGACAATGGAGTCGGTATCGATCTTGTGGTGCTTGTACACCTCGTCGAGTGATCCGACCTGCCCGAAGCTGCTCACGCCCAACGATGTCGAGGCCACTCGGTTGACGGTGGCGAGGAACGCCAGAGTGTGCGGGTGGCCGTCGAGCACGGTAACCATGGGCGTCGCCCGATCGGCGGGCAGGAGTTGATCGAGAATCCACGATTCACCGACACCGCGTCCTTGCCTGGCTTGCAGCGCGCGGTAGAGCTCGCCGGGACTGGTGATGCACAGAACGTCTGCGATCACGCCGACCTTGCTCAATCGCTCGGCGGCCTCGAGTGCCTCGGTGATCACTGCTCCCATCGCCGCGATGGTCACCGTCGCACCGTCCCGACGCACCAGTGGGTATCCGCCGGCCACGACCTGGCGTCGGCGACGTTCTCGTGCCGCCGGGTCGGTGGGGACGTCGGCCTTCGACTGGTCGACGGGTCGCGTCGACAACCGTAGGTAGGCCGAGGTTCCGTCGGGCCGGCCCAGCCGCGCGATGCTGGCGAGCAGGGTCCATTCGACGTCGATGGCGAATGCGGGTTCGTAGCTGATGCAGCCGGGTTGTTCGAGACCGATCGACGGTGTCTTGATCGATTGGTGCGCACCACCTTCCGCAGCCAGTGTGACACCGGACGGAGTACCGACGAGGATCGATTGACCGCCGGCGTAGATGCCGTACGACCACGGTTCGAGGGCGCGTTCGACGAACGGGTCGTACATGACGCCGATCGGGAACAGTGGCTGTCCCCATCGGCTCCACGTGGCACCGAGTTCGCCCATCAGTCCCACGAGGTTGGTCTCGGCGATGCCGAGTTCCACGTGCTGACCGGACGGTCCTTCGCGCCAGTGCATGATCGTTTCGGCGTCGTCACCGAACCAGTCGTGCCGATCGGAGGAGGACCACACACCGACTTTGTTGACCCAGCCGCCGAGGTTGGTGGTGGAGCTGACGTCGGGGCTCACTGTCACAACCCTTTGCGCTGCTTCCGGGGCCTCACGCGTGAGGTCTATCAGCGTGCGGCCGAGGGCAGCCTGGGTGGTGGCGGTGCCCTTCGGTGTGCGGCCGATGTCGGTGGGAACGGCAGGGGGGTTCGACGCCGGAACCGGTTCGCGGCGCAGCCGTTCCGCCGTGGCAGCGCACAGTCGCCCGGCTGCGCTGTCTTCGTCGAAGCGACCCCACGGCGCAGCGGGATCCAGGTCGAGGCTGCGAGCGAGCTCCGCGTACTCGTCGACGGTCAACAGTGAGGAGTGGTTCTGCGGATGTCCCTGAGTGGGCAGACCGAAGCCCTTGACCGTGTACGCGACGATCACGGTGGGCCGGGTGTCGTCGATGCGAGAGTAGGCCTCGCGCAACGCATCCAGATCGTGTCCGCCGAGGTTGCGAATCGACTCGGTCAGCAGTGTGTCGTCGAGATCGGCGATCAGTTCGGCGATCGCTGCGGCGTCGGGCCCGGATCCTGGAAGGCGGGTGCGCACCTCGTCGGCGCTGCAGCGCAGCAAGCGCTGATACTCGGGGTTCGGCATGTCCAGAATTCGGGTGCGGAGTGCGTCGCCGCCCGGCTTGGCGAAGAGGTCTTCGAGCAATCGGCCGAACTTGACGGTGATGACCTGCCAGCCGGCAGCGTCGAACATCTTCTCGAGCCGCCGCGCCGCGATGTTGGGGACCACTCGGTCCAGCGACTGCCGGTTGAGGTCGACGATCCACACGATCTCGCCGAGCTCGGTGATGCCCGGGTCGATGACGGCTTCCCAGACTGCGCCTTCGTCGAGTTCGGCGTCACCGACCAGTGAGTACTGCCGTCCGCTGAATCCCGATGTCCTGGGGGCGGAATCATCGGCACCGAACCGACCCTCGACGAAGCGTCGGGACATCGCACCCCAGATCGGGGCCGTGGCACCGATGCCGACCGATCCGGTGGAGTAGTCGACGGTGTCGGGGTCCTTGGCCCGGGACGGGTAGGACTGCAGTCCGCCGTACGAGCGGAGAGTCGTCAGGTACTTCTCGTCCAACTCGCCCAGAAGGTAGTTGATCGCGTGCAGCACCGGCGAGGCGTGGGGTTTGACCGACACGCGGTCGCCGGGCTGCAGCTGCTCGAACCACAGTGAGGTCATGATCGAGACCATCGACGCGCAGGACGCCTGGTGGCCGCCGACCTTCAACCCTGTCGGGTTGGGCCGAATTCGATTGGCATGGTGAATCATCGACGTCGACAACCACAGCACCCGCAGAGCGATGTCGTGCAGGTCTTCGCCGTCACCGGCAGACGAACGGCGGTCGGCGGGGCTGATGCTGGTCATGACAGAGGGCTCCTGAGTCGACGGTGAAGAACGTCCTGATGCCGGCCGAGGCCGAGAGGGTGAATGAGAACGCGGACGACGCGGGACCGAGTGTGGTCCGGTGGCCCGGGCAGGCGTTCGGGTCGCGAATCGCCGAGAGAGTGCAACTGAGCTGCGATGGGGGACAGTGGACCAGGCGTCTACCCAGCTGCGCAAGTGTTGCCGTTCGAATGGTGCAGATTGCTCAATTCGAGCCCTGTGCGGGGCTCGACCTTGGTCCTACTGATCCCGATTACCCGTCTCCGGAGGCGAGTGTGTTGCCGCCACGACAGCCTCGAAGGTGTCGACGATCAATTCGACCACCGCATCGAGTTCGAGATCGGCGGTGTCGAAATACGCGTCGGCCGTTCTATCGAGAAAGCCGGTCCACCCGGAGATGGCGGCACTCTGCAACGCAGACAGGGGTTCCGAGAGCTCGGCGAGGGCCGCGACCTGCTGAGCGCCCTCCGCGCGGGCCTTCCGGACGGCGTCTTCGACGACGGAATCGCCCAGTTCTCCCTCACGGATCACCCGTACGTAGAGGGCGCGGTGGCGTTCGAGGAACTCGATGTGTCGGCGCACGAAACCTTCCACGCGAGCCCGCACGGACTGCTCACCGGCCTCGGGTTCCTGGAATTCGGCCAGGTTCGCCAGGACGTCGGCCAGCGCTGCCGCGACGAGGCCCTGTTTGTCGGTGAAGTAGTAGAACAGCAGCCCGTGGGCCACTCCTGCGCGACGCGATATGGCCGCTGCGCTGATATCGGCGCTGTTTCCCTCGGCCAGTAGCTCGATCGCGGCGTCGATCAGGGCTTGGCGACGGTCTTTCCGAGGGCGGGCACGGTGGGACCGCTCGGCTCCGGGAGGCGGGTTGGTCGACACCGATCCGACACTAGCGCACCACACGCAGACCATCCTGACCTTCGTTCAAATTCTTGACCAGTAGTCAAAGTGGACGTAGCGTCGGTCACAACAAGTGACCCGAAGAAAGGTCGTTCGATGAGTACGACGCAGGATGCAGGGAGTCGGAAAGCGTCGAGGGTGGCGCCCGATCTCATCGCCCACTGGGTGGTCAAGTCCGCTCGCACCGAGGAGATGGTGCGGTGGTACGGAGCGGTGTTCGGTGCCGAGATCGTCTATCAGGACGAGGGAATCACGTTCCTGACATGGGACGACGAGTCGCACCGGTTGGCGATCATCGCAGTGCCGAAGCCCGTCAGGTTCCTGTTCCCGTTCGCCAAGTTCAGGCGCAAGGCCTACGGAATCGACCACATCGCGTTGACGTTCCACTCCCTCGAGCGGCTGCTGGAGAACTATGTGCGACTCAAGCGAATGGACATCCTCCCCGTCTGGTCGATCAATCACGGGCCGACGATCTCGCTCTACTACGAGGATCCCGACGGGGTGCGGCTCGAGTTCCAGGTCGAGAACTTCGACGCCGAGAACACCGCGGAATTCTTCTTCACCGAGGAGTTCGCCAAGAACCCCATCGGCGTCAACATCGACCCCGATTACCTGCTCAGTCAGCTGCGCAACGGCGTGCCCCACGAGGAGCTTCGCCGACGCGAGGCCGGAACTCGGCCCGGGCATCCGGTCGTCGCGAACAAGAAGACCATCACGCCGAAAACTCTGTGACACAACAAAGCTGCTGATCCAACGAGGGGGAGGAAGAATCACATGTCTGTCAACGTAGTTCGAACAGTCGACGGTTGGTGGCGTCTCGACGGCGACCGTGCAATCCGCATCGACACCGAGGCCCAGACCACCCGCGAACTTCTCGCCGACCGCGGTGCCATCACGGGTGCGTCGGGTGCGGGTACGAGTGTCGGCGAGCTCGAGCTCGTCTCTCCGATCACCACGCCGTGCCGGGTGGTGGCGCAGCTGCTCAACTATCGATCCCACGCGATCGATGCCGGCTCCGACCCGAACACGTTGCAGCCGACATTCTTTCGTAAGTCCTCGGCGTCGGTCTCCGGCCCGTTCGATCCCATTCGCCAACCGGCCGAGGTAGCGCTGCTGGATTACGAGATCGAACTCGGAATCGTCGTCGGTGCCGAGATCCCGATCGGTACGACGGTCACCGACGACAACCTTTCGGACTACGTGGCCGGTGTGGTCGTGGCCAACGATGTATCCGCTCGTGAGATCCAGCTGACGAAAGTCCAGGTCTACGAGAGCAAGTCGTACCCCACGTTCACCCCGCTCGGCCCGAGGTTGGTGTTGCTCGACAACGACGAGCTTCGCCGCATCCCCGAGTTGCACATGACGCTGGCCGTCAACGGCGAGACCCGCCAGGACCAGACGATCGGCAACGACCTCATCACTCCGCCGGCCGAGGCGCTCACCAGGTTGGCCCGTTTTCAGAACATGACCGCCGGTGACGTCCTCCTCACCGGAACTCCCATCGGGACAGCCATTTCCGCGCCACCGAGGATCGTGCAGAAGATCGGTGAGCTGATTCCACCGGCTCTGAAGTGGAAGTTCTTCTTCGCCCGGCAGGCGAAGAATCCGAAGTATCTCTCGGTGGACGACGTGATCACCGCCGGTATCAAGACCACCGACGGGACCATCGATCTGGGAACTCAGGAGACGGTGGTCCGATGACTGCGCCGATCGTCGTGGTCGGGGCGGGACCGGCCGGCTGTACCGCCGCATTGCTGTTGGCACGTAGAGGGATTCGCAGCGTCGTGCTCGAGCGACGAGGTGCGCCGCTGTTCCACCCTGCCGCACATGTGATCAATGCTCGTACCCTCGAGATCTGGAACGAGTACAGCCCGGAACTGGCCCGCTCCATCGCTGCGATGTCGCCACCGCACGAGACGGTCAATCTCATCAGCTGGTACGGCGATCTCGCGGACGAGGCTATCGGTTCGATCGACCTGCTCTCGGACCCCGAGCGTAAGGCCATCGTCGAGAGCCAGAGCCCGTTCCTGGTCTCGCACATCGGTCAGCATCTGCTGATGCCTGCCCTGTGGGATGCGCTCGACGCCGAACCGTTGGTCGAGTTCAGGCGCGGTTGCGCTGTCGAGTCCGTCGAATCCGACTCGTCCAGCGCTCGTGTGCGTGGGCGTTGCGCGAGTGGCATCACCGATATCGAGGCCCAGTACGTGCTCGCGTGCGACGGTGCCAACAGTGCGACTCGGGACGGTACCGGGGTGGGCCTGACCGGACCGGTGCTGGCAAACATGGGTAGCGCTTTCTTCACCTCGAAGACGCTCTTCCCCGACGATGCTCGGCCGCTGCTCAGTTGGATCTACACGCCCGAGCTGTGCGGCGTGATGATCGCGCACGCCGACCATCGATACATTCTGATGACCGCCTACCTGCACCCCGAGCAGGAGATCGCCAAGGACAGTCGAGCGTTCTGGTTGCGCACACTGCCGAAGGTGTTGGGCGATCCCGAGTTCGATCTGGAATCGACCGGAACCTGGGTGATGACCTCGCAGACCGCCGATGCGTTTCGACAAGGCCGGTTGCTCCTGCTCGGCGATGCAGCGCACCGGTTTCCGCACACCGGCGGTTTCGGCCTGAACTCGGGTGTTCAGGACGCCCACAATCTGGCATGGAAGCTCGACGCGGTGCTGTCGGGCGACGCCTCCGATTCACTGTTGGACACCTACGAGACGGAACGCCGCCCGGTGGTGGAGAAGTTCGCCGAGCAGAGTGTGGCGAACCATTTCCGGATGGACGACATCGGCAAGAGAGTGGGCATCACCAACAAGATGTTGGCAAAGGCGACACAGGTGATGGGACGTCCACCGCTGAACAAGATTCCAGGAAAGTTGATCGCGCCACTGGCGGCGGGGGCGACACGGCGGCAGATGGCGCGCTCGCAGAAGGTGAACCCCGGCGCGCCCGGTTCGGCTCGGCTTCGCCGCGAGATCGCCGACGCGATTCCGGATCAGGTGGAGCATTTCGTCTCGATCGGCCTGCAGTTCGGCTATCTGTACGCCAGTTCGTTGATCGCGCAGGATCCTGCGGCCAAGCCTGCCGAAGACGTGGTGGACTACCTGCCCACCACGTACCCCGGTGCCCGCCTTCCGCACGCGGTCCTGTCGGTGAACGGCACCTCGGTGGATGCGCACGACACTCTGGATCGAAACAAGTTGACGCTGCTGACATTTGCCGGCCGCGAGTGGGATCCGGTGGTGTCCGAGCTCGACGCAGGCGGCCCAGGGGTGGTCATGGTTGCAGCCGACGCGCCGTCGGGCAACGATCGTGACCGGTTGATCGACCTGTACGAGGTAGGTAATTCCGGGGCGGTACTGGTGCGACCCGACGGACATGTTGCCTGGCGTACGACAGGTTCGGCCAGCGAGGCCGGAACGGCGCTGGCCGATTTCCTCGAGACACGGTGGCGCAGCGTGTACGACGTCGCTCGGTCCCGGATCTGACTGTCTGCGCAGCGTCACACGAGAGATGGAGAGACAATGCCCCATCCCGACCGGGTACGTTGGCAGAGCATCGATTGGAAGGGCGCGACACGGGACATTCTCTTGGAGGGCAAACGAATCCGCTTGGTCGATCTGAATCCGAGCGGCAGCGACGAGGTGGTGATATTCCTCCACGGGATCGCGGCGAGTTGGCGTTGGTTCGTCGAGATCCTGCCGGAGGTGGCGCGGACGCATCGGGCGATCGCAGTCGATCTTCCGGGGTTCGGTGACTCGCAATTCTCGCGTGCCGGTGTCAGTTTCGAGGGCATGGCGCGTGCGGTGGCGGCGGTGTGCGATGCGCTCGAGGTACCGAGAGCGACCGTCGTCGGGCATTCGATGGGCTCCATCGTGGCCACCCGCCTGGCGATCGAGCGCCCCGATCTGGTCGAGCGACTCGTCATCACCGGTGGACCCATTCTGTCGCTCACCGGCCTGGCGAGAAGCCCGGTCAAGACCTTTCGCAACCAACCACGCTCGGTGGCAACGCTTCTGATGGAGCTGGTCACGATCGGTATGCCGCTTCCTGCACGCCTTGCCCGCAGAGTTGCACATTCGCCCACTGCGCTGTCTTTGGTGCTCGGGCCGTTCGTGGAGGCACCGCGACAGCTGGATCCGCAGGTGATGGAACAGGTCATGGCCAAACTGGGCGCAACCGGGTCGTTCCCTTCCCTGCTGTCGACTGTCGCGAGCGATCCCAGCGCCGATCTGCACCGCATCACGTGTCCGACGCGGATCATCAGGGGACCGGGAGACCCCCTGTCTCCGCTGTCCGACGTCGAGCGGTTCCTGAAGGCGGTTCCCGCTGCCTCGTCGGTCGATATCGAGGGAACAGGTCACTGGCCCCACATCGAGATGCCCGACCGGTTCCTCGAAGAACTCGAGCGATTTCTGAACGACCGGACGTGATGGATCCCGATACGGATGCGGGCGGTCCCCGATACAGTGCGCGCATGCACAAAGTACCTCGCGCGATTCGGGCCATGGGCATCAATGCGGTCCGTCTGTACAACCGCCTCGAAGTGTCCGTGGCGCAACCGGTTCCCGACGAGCCCGTGCTGTTCGTGTGCAATCACGGATTCGGCGGAGTGATCGATCTGAACGTCTTCGCGTTCTCGGCTGCGTACGACGATCTGAACCTGTCCAGGGAGATCATCGCGTTGACGCACCAGATCGCGTGGACACTGCGTGCCGGGAAATTGCTCGAGCCGTTCGGCGCGCGGCCGGCCGCGCGAGAGAACGCTCTCGACGCATTCGAGCAGGGACACAATGTTCTGGTCTTTCCCGGCGGCGACCTCGATGCACTGAAGTCGTGGCGGCACCGAAACGAAATCGTCTTCGCCGGACGCAGTGGTTACGCGCGTCTCGCGATGGAAGCCGGGGTGCCGATAGTTCCGGTCGTGACCGCGGGCGCGGGTGAGTCACTCCTCGTCCTCAGCAGTGGTCGTCGCATCGCCAAGGCGCTCCGATTGAACAAGACGGCATTTCGCGTCAAGACGCTGCCGCTGTCGGTATCCATTCCCTGGGGCGTGAATTTCGGGGTAGTCGGGTTGCTTCCGTATCTCCCGCTACCGACGAAGCTGCAGACGTCGGTTCTCGCGCCGATGCGTCCCGAGCCCGACGAGTCCGCAGAGGACTTCGCACATCGCGTTCACTCTGCGATGCAGGCTGAACTCGAAGAATTGACGAAGGATCGCCTGCCGGTGATCGGCTGAGCCGTCATCCCGGTCCTTCCCATCCGCACGCTTCACACGAGGCGTAGATGCGGCTGTTGGCCGGTCCCACCAGCGGTGAATCGACGACGTTCTCGCCCAACGTGACCTGGTCGCAGATGGGACACACCCCCCGATAGTCGAGGTTGAAACTGTAGGTGAGCACTTGGACTCGATCCTGTAGGTCATGTCGACGTGGGAGCGACAGTAGACCCCGAGCCCCTCGCCCGTCGATAGCAACGGAGTTCTGGTCCACGATGGTCGGCGCAGCGTGGACCGCATGGGAGGAACGCCGTAGTGTCGGTGTCACGCCGCTCGTCCAGCGCACACAATGGTTCAGCGAAACCGAACCGACCTGCGGATCGTAGGTCGAGAAGGTCGAGTCTCATGACCGACACACCTATCCACGACGAACTGCAGAACTTCTTGAAGATGAGCACGCGCGGTGGCGATCGGACGGTCGAACCCGTTGACGTATCGGTTCCCGTCGAGGTGCCTGTGCACGCCCGCGCGCGTCATCACAGAGCCTGAGGGTACGACCACCGCACGTCTGCCCTGTTTTTCCCGCGTTCGTTACGGCTGGGCTGCGGGGTCGATCGCTGCGTGCACTCCGCCGCTGTAAGACGTCGGAAGCTCGCGGCTGCACAGAGTTTCGGCCTCGTCGGCGGAGATCCCGAGCGCTCGGAGCACGCGCTGCGTCGTGTCGTCCACGGTTGTCGCTTCGTCGCGCTCGGGTTGGGCGAGCAGCAGTCGACCCATCGACAGCAGGGAGCCGGCCACGATGGCGAGTGCGACATCTGCGTCGTCCACATCGAATCGCCCTTGGGCGGCGGCCGATTCGATATCGCGGCGTGAACGCGGTGCCAGGCCGCCGGCTGCTGCGAATGCCGCAGCCTCGGAGTTGAGCAGAACGCGACTCAGTTCCGGCTCGAGGCGGAACAGTCGTCCGGACAATCGGAAGGACTGGGTGAATTTCTCGACGGGGTCGTCCAGGCCAACGGTGAGCGAGTCGAGGAAGTCGCCGGCGGATTCGAGGGCCGCGTCGATGGCCGCCTGCCACAGCTCTTCTTTGCTCTCGAAGTAATTGTAGAAAGATCCATTGCTGACCTCGGCGGCCTGGGTTATTTCCAGAACGGGCGCGTTGGTGTTTCCGCTCGCCAGGAACCCTTGTGCGGCCCGGACGAGAGCGGCTCTGGTGCGGGCCTTGCGGCGCTCGACACGGTTGCCTTCGGTCACGGTGTGCTCCTGCTCTGGAAGGTGGCGAGAGCAGCCTATCGCGACAAATATTGACGAATTCGTCAAAAATGCTTGACTGGGCGAGGTGCGGTGAGTGACGATATCGTCAATGTCTGACGAACGTCGTCGGATCCGTGGCCGCATCGAGGACTTGATGAGAACCGACGTGTCGATTCCCCAGTACCGCAGGAACATCTACTCCACCGACGCCATTCTCGATCCGTACCCGCACTACGCCAGGTTGCGGCAGCTGGGGTCGGTGGTGTGGCTCCCGGGTCAGCAGGTGTTCGCGATCCCTCGGTATGCCGAGTGCAAGGAAGTACTGCTCGACGACGAGACCTTCATCTCGGGTGACGGCGTCGCGCTCAACCCCATCGCCAACCGGCTCGGCCGGGGCACGACCCTCAACAGCGATGGCGACGATCATGCATCGAAGCGCGCGGTTCTGGCTCACCGCCTGACTCCGAGGGCGGTTCGGAAGATGACCACGGCAATTTCGGAGAAGGCGGAAAGCATCGTCGACGTCGCGTTGAGCAAACAGTTCGTCGACGGAGTCGACGAACTCGCGACGGCGCTGCCCATGTCGATCGTGCCTGACCTCGTCGGCTGGCCCGAGGATGGCCGCGAGGACCTTCTGCGATGGGCCGGAGCAACTTTCGACTCACTGGGGCCTGTCAATCGGCATTCCGCCACCGCGGTGAAGGCCGCCACCGAGATGCTGAGTTTCTCGAAGCGGGTGGTGCGCGAGCGGTCGGTCCTACCCGGAAGTATGGGCGAGGACGTGCTGATCGCCGCCGACGACAACCGACTCGAGAAGTCGGCGTGCCCAGCAATGATGATCGACTACCTCGGACCGTCACTCGATACCACCATCGGAGCTATTTCCGGCGCGCTGGACCTGTTCGCCCGGCATCCCGAGCAATGGCAGGCGATACGGCAGAACCCGGACCTGATTCCCAACGCCGTCAACGAGGTGGTCCGGTACGAGTCACCCATTCGAGCATTTTCTCGAAAGGCTGTGCGCGACGCCGATATCAGCGGATCGAGAATTCCCGCAGGAGCCCGTGTGCTGGTGATCTACGCGTCGGCGAACCGAGACGAGCGGGAATGGGACAACCCCGACGCCTTCGACATCACCCGCGATGCGGCTCGCCAACTCGGCTTCGGCTCGGGCACGCACGGCTGCGCCGGTCAAGGATTGGCGCGTCTCGAAGCGCAGACCATGCTCCGGGTGCTCGCGCGCCGGGTCGAACGAATCGTCTCGTCGGGAACACCGAAGAGGGCCGTCAACAACGTCATTCACCGATACGAACAACTCCCACTGAAACTGGTGGCTGCAGAGAGGACATCGCAATGAGAATCGACGTCGACTGGGATCGGTGCGAAGGGCACGGAATCTGTGCCGATCAAGCTCCCAAGGTTTTCAGCCTGGACGACGAGGGCGAGCTTCGCTACGCCTTCGAGGGCGGCGACATACCCGACGACCTCGCCTCCACGGCACGTTCGGCGATCGGAGCGTGTCCCGTGGCAGCTCTCCGAGAGAGCAAGTGAGCGCCACCGACCGTCGTATCGTCATCGTCGGAGACTCCATCGCCGGGTGCACCGCCGCCCGTGAGCTCCGTGCCCGCGGGCACCGGGGTTCGATCGTCATGATCGGTGCCGACGCCGACGGCTGCTACGCGAGACCGCCGTTGTCGAAGCATATGCTCAAAGGTGAAGCGGCCGAGGCCGAGACGTGGGACATGGCGGATCTCGACCTCACCTCGATCGTCGATCCGGCGGTGTCGTTGGATGCCACACGACGAATGGTCACAACGACTGCTGGAATCGACGTTCCCTACGACGCACTGATCGTGGCCACGGGAGCGTCCGCCCGGCGCATCGCCGGTCCGGATCAGTCGGGTGAGACGGTGCTGCGGACCTTCGCGGACGTCCGTGCCCTGCGTCCGGCACTGGACGAGGCCTCCACCGCGATCGTGGTGGGTGCAGGATTCCTCGGCATGGAGGTCGCCGGTGCCTGCGCTGCACGCGGGACAGCGGTGACCGTCGTCGATGTGGATCCACCGTTGCAACGGCTCCTGGGTTCCTTTCTGTCCGACGCGATAGTCGCGCGAGCCGAGGCTGCCTCGGTCGAGTTCGTTCGTGCGGACACCCCTGTCGCGTTGGTGGGTGATCCCGTCACGGGTATCGAGTTCGCAGATCGGACGCTGACTGCCGACCTCGTTGTCACCTGCGCCGGTGACGAGCCGCAGACCGGTTGGTTGGACAGTACCGGCATCGCGGACCGGATCGGGGTCGGAATCGACTACCGTTGCGCTACAGACATTCCCGGCATCTATGCGGCCGGGGATGTCGCATACTCGCGCACAGCGTCCCGTCGAGCACCGTTCTGGTCCAATGCCGTTGCGCAGGGCAAAGTCGCCGCAGCCTCCGCGCTCGGCATCGAACCGACCTGCGCACCCACCGACGACTACTTCTGGACCGAAATCCTGGGGCTGTCCATCAAAGTCGTCGGTCCTTTACCCCTGCAGGGAGATCCGACCGTTCTGGAGGGATCCGTCGACGACGGATCTGCCCTGCTGCAGTGGACTCACCAGGACGGCCGCACCACCATCGTCGCATTTGGCATCAAGAAGCCCGTCGGTCTGCTCCGGCGGTTGGCTCGCGAGAACACTCTCTCCACTACCTGAGGAACGTTTCATGGCTACTGGCTCCACACTTGTACGACGCCTTCCCGAGATTGTCGGAATAGGCCGTGCCGCAATCGGAATCGCTCATATGATCGCGCCCACTCGCGCCAACGAACTCCTCGCCGGTCCCGACGCGGCTGTGGCAACCACGCGTGCTGCCGCCCGGACCTTCGGAATCCGGGAGATCTACATCGGCGGCGGGCTGTTCGCGGCCACCAGGTATGCACCGAAGTTTGTGCGCCCCTTGCTGCGCGCCGGGGTGGCAGTCGATGTCTGGGATACCGGTGCCTTCGCTCTGACCGCGTATCTGCCTCAGCGGACGCGGGTGGCAGGCTGCGCCATCGCCGGAGGGTTCGCTATTGCCGGTGTCCTTGCCGACACTCAGCTCTGACGATCGAAGAGGGAGAGCCGCTCAGAACACCAGTGAACGCGCAGGCAGTCCGGCCACTCCTTCTCTGGCGAAAGCTGCCCATGTCCCACGTAGCCTGGCGGCCAATGCCGTCGGTGGTGTGTTGCCCGCCAACATGGGCGCGTCCGACCATGCCTCACCGAACAGCAGCGGCAACTCGATGCAGTGGCACGCCCCCAACGGGGCACCTTTCGGTGCCCAGTCGACGCGGTACGACGCGACCCGACCACCCGCGCCGTGCCACATCTTCACCATCGAATCCACACCGAACAGCAGGTTGGTGACGAGCCGGACCACCGGAGCGGTCAGTACCGAACTGACGACGCCGAACCTGTTGAGCCACAGCATGCCAGTCACGATGTCCACGAACGGGGCGGCGTCGTCCCTGGTGTGACCGATCAGCAGTTCGACGCGAGTGGCAGTGTCACGTAGGGCAGCGTCGGGGTCACCGGAGAGGGGCTCGAGGTGCGCAACCGGCCCGAACGGCATTCCGCCCGCGGCACCGAACCTGCGCACCGCCTGTGTCACGGCACGCTCGGCATCGAGCACCTCCGACGCAGGTGCGGTGGCCGGGTCCGTGGAGAACCGAGCTGCGAAAGCCTTTCGTGCCGTGCTGTAGAGAGCCGAACGGCCCGATCGCAATCCGAGTGGTGCGCTCTGCACGATGGCTCTGGTGAACAGCCCTGCGGCCGCTTCGCATGCCATCAGCGAGAGGATGGCATCGCCGCCCGCGGACTGACCGAACAGGGTCACGTTGGTGGGATCACCGCCGAATCGAGCGATGTTGGTCGACACCCAGTGCAGTGCGGCAATCTGATCCTGAACACCGATGTTGCTGTCCCCCGTGTCCTTCGGGGTCAGGTAGCCGAAACCGCCGAGACGGAAGGTGACGCTGACGACCACCACACCCTCCCGGACGAGGTGGTCTGCGTCGTACTTCTCGGCCTCGCCGCCGCCGGAGACGTAGCCGCCACCGTGCAGCCACACCATGACCGGAAGTCCCTCGGCCGCAACGGGAGCGGTCACCGACAGCACGAGACAGTCCTCGCTCTGGTCGAGTGTGTCGACAATCGGACCGGTGACGTTGTCGAGCCGGGACGGAATCTGAATGCAGGCCGGGCCACGGCGGGTGGCGTCGCGCATTTTCCCCGGGGTGTTCACCGGTTGTGGCTTCCGAAAGCGCGTGGCGGTGGCGTAGGGAATTCCCCGTGCGTGGATCAAACCGTCGGCCTCGATCACGTCGAGGTCTCCGCTGGTCGTTCCGGTGATCGTTTGCCGCGTCGACGCGGCCGTTGTCTGGTCGTTCAATTCAAGCCCCCTGTGTCGAACAGCGTGAGCATATCGTTTGCCCGTGGCGTCATAATCGGACCATGCGGTCCAAGCAGAAGATTCTCGACGCCACGCTCAGGTTGATCGCCGAGTCCGGCTTCGAGGGCGTCACGATCGCGGCGGTGGCTCGTGCTGCTGGTGTCACGCGTCAGACGGTGTACTCGATCGTCACCACCCGCGAGGACATGATCTCCGAGGCCATGATCGGACTGGTCGTCGATGTCATGGGTGGGATACGGGACAAGGCCGATCAGGCCGAGACTCCGACGCAGTTCATCGTCGAGACGATCGTCGCCGCACGCCATCTCATTCGGCGCGAACCGGTTCTGAATTCGTTGCTGCGCTCGGGCAACGCGAATCCACTGTTCGACGCGGACATGATGGAGCGTGCGCTACCGGTGGTTCGTCAGTTCCTGGACGGATACGTCGAGCGCAATCCAGGATTCGATTCCGCGCAGTTCGACGGTATCGATGGAGTCCTCGTGCGGGTGGCGCTGTCGGTCATCCTGTTCGACGACCCCTCCATTCACGAGGACGACGGTCTGCGTCGGTACCTCGAGCGGTGGTTGATTCCCGTTCTGCCGTTTGCTCAGCCTCCAAAACTTGACACCTGAGGACACATCTGTCTAGTTTTGCACGGCGCGCGTGTGATTTGAGTCTTGATGCGTGCTGTCCGCAACCCTGGGGGGAACGTGTCGAATCTGAATCGTCGGTCATTTCTGGGCGCAACTGCAGTTGCCGGCCTGGCCGCAGTCGCGGGTACCGGGGTGGCCCGGGCGGGGGTCAGAACTCGCATTCCGCTCACCCGGGAAGACCATCGGGTGGTCGTGATCGGCTCCGGATTCGGCGGTGGCGTCGCAGCGTTGCGGCTGGCCGAGGCCGGCATTCCCGTTTTGGTGCTCGAGCGCGGAAGACGTTGGCCCACAGGGCCGAATGCAGATACCTTCCCCAATGCGACCGCGCCGGACAAGAGGATGCTGTGGTACGGCTCCAGCCCCAACCTGTTCGGTAGGCCGGTTCCGTTCGATCCGTACGTCGGACTGCTCGAGGCCGTTCCCGGAGACAACATGACCGCGCTGTGCGCCGCGGGTGTGGGCGGTGGATCCCTGATCTATCAGGGGATGAGCTTGCAGCCGTCGCGGGCGGTGTTCGAGGCACACTTTCCGGCCGAGCTCGACTGGACGAGGTTGAACGCAGTCCACTACCCCCGCGTCGCGCGAATGCTGCAGCTCGCGCAGGCCCCCGATGAGTTGATCGACACTCCCAATTACCGAGCGGCGCGGGTGTTTGCGGACAGTGCGCGGCGGGCGGGACTGCCGGTGTCGAAGATTCCGATGCCGATCGACTGGAACTATGCCCTCGACGAGACCCGCGGGGTGATGACGCCGTCGTACACCAACGGGACCGGTGCGTTCGGAGTGAACAACGGCGGCAAGCATTCTGTCGACGTCACCTACATTGCGGCCGCCGAGGCGACCGGCCTGGCCACCGTGGCGACGCAGCACAACGTCACGCATGTCGAGCGCGCCGCCGACGGCCGCTGGATCGTCCACGTGGACCGAATCGATTCCGACGGAACGGTGTTGGAGAACAAGATCCTCACCACCGGTGCACTGATCATGGCCGCGGGAAGCCTGAACACCACCAAGATGCTCGTTCGCGCGAGCGCCACCGGGGCCGTTCCCGATCTGCCGGACGAACTCGGGCAGGGCTGGGGCACCAACGCCGATCGCATCTACGTGTGGTCGAGCGTCGAGCAGAATTTCGGTACACCGCAGGGTGGTCCGGTGGTGTTCGGCAGCTTGAACTGGGACGACCCGCGCACTGCCCACACCGTCATCCAGGCATCGATACCGCCACTGGGAGTCGATGCCCGCAGCACCATGCTGGTCGGATACGGAGTCAGCAACGGCCGTGGTCACTTCGGCTACGACTCCGCACGAGATCAGGCCCAGCTGCATTGGCCGGCCAACGGCGACTCCGTCATTCAGGAGGGTTCCATCGACCCGACGGTTCGCCGGATCGCCGGTACCGGCAGCATTCTCACCGACACCAATGCGCTGTTCCCGTCCACCTGGCATCCGTTGGGCGGGGCCAACATCGGCCCGGTGTGCGACCTCGACGGCCGCGTTCACGGCCAACGCGGACTGTACGTTCTCGACGGTGCGCTGATGCCCGGAAACACCGCGGCCTGCAACCCGTCCATGACCATCGCTGCGCTCGCTGAACGAGCTCTGGACAACATCGTCGCCCGCGACCTCGGCACCGTCATCTGACACCCGGAAGAAAGAGACCATGCACCCGTATCGCGCCATGCGCTTTCGACTGATCGCCGACCGCTGGCGATGGCGGGCGATGCGAGAGTTCCTTCGGCGCAACCGCATCGATGCCGCTCTGAGCGTCGAGCAACGGGTGAACGACTATCTCGCCGTTGCCGACGCCTTCGGCCTCACCTGGCCACGAGACGAGACGCGTCTGCACGCACTCCTTCTCGGTTTCGGAGAGTCCGATCCCTCGGCGGTGAGCGGATCGATCAGAGAGAATGCAGCGTCGATGACGCTCTGCTCGGTCGTACCCTTGCGGGCCCGTGCTACCGATTAGGGACGCCTCCCACCGGCGACACGCATCGCGTCGGATCCGGGCTGTCATCGACTCGGGTGGTCCGACCATCGTCTTTCAACCGATCGTTCGCGCGCTCGACGGCGCGATCGAGGGATACGAGGCTCTGTCGCGTTTTCCGGACGGCGGAGGCACAACCGAGAGCTGGTTTGCCGAATCCGTGCACTGTGGACTCGGGGCAGCTCTCGACACGTCTGCTGTCATGAATGCGCTGAAGGAGTCCGCTCAGCTCCCGCGCGGATCGTTTCTCGCCGTCAATCTCTGTGCCGCAACACTAGTGGCCGACTTCGGGTTGGTGGGCCACCTCGTGGAATTCGGACAACGACGGCACCTGATCGTGGAGATCACCGAGCACGCCACCATCGACTACGAGGTGGGGGTGCTGGCGGCATTGGCCGAACTCAGACGCGGCGGCGTCGACATCGCCGTCGACGATGTGGGCTCGGGCTATGCGGGGCTGCGGCGACTGGTGCTGCTCGAACCCGACGTCATCAAGCTCGACGCGTTCGTTGTGCACGAGATGGGCACGAATCCGACCAAAACAGCGGTGGCCGAACTCATCCTGGAGTTTGCACGAAAAACCAATGCTCGCTGCGTGTTCGAGGGTATCGAGACAGACGACGATCTCCACGCCGCAACATCGATCGGAGCCGATCTGCTGCAGGGCTATCGGCTGGGTCGCCCTGCAGCGGTGGATCGGTTCACTACAGACTGAGGCCCCCGAGGTGCTCGGCAAGAAAGCTCTCCACCTCACGGTAGTAGCGAATACTGTTCTCCGGATTGACGAACCCGTGGCCCTCGTCGTCGAACACGAGGTAGTCGACGTCGACGCCACGCGACCTCAGGCGCTCGACGACATTGTCCGATTCTGCCTTGACGACCCGAGGATCGTTGGCACCCTGCGCAATCAGCAGAGGCGCGCGTATCGCGTCGGGCTTCGAGATCGGTGACCGTGCCAGCATGTCGGCCAGCTGATCGGAATCGGCGGGGTCGCCGACGAAGCGGTGCCAGCTGTTGATGATTCCCGGACCGATGAAGGCCGGTTGGGTCCGCATGAAGTTCGACAGGTCCGAGATGCCGACGCAGTCGATCGCCGCGGCAAACGTGTCGGGAGTGAACGATGCGCCCACCAGCGCCGCATAGCCGCCGTAGGAACCACCCATGATCGCCACTCGCTCGCGGTCGGCGTACCCAGCCTCGATCGCCCAGTCCACCGCATCGATCAGATCGTCGTGCATCGCGCCCGCAAATTCACCGACCCCGGCGTTCGTGTGCGCTGTGCCGTATCCAACCGATCCGCGAAAGTTGACCTGCAACACCGCATACCCGCGATTCGCCAACATCTGCGCGATGGGATCGAATTTCCACGAATCCCGATACCAGGGACCGCCGTGCACCACCAGAACCATCGGTAGACCCTTGGGTTCCACGCCCACCGGAAGCGTGAGATACGACGGCAGAGTCAGACCGTCACGCGCCCGAATGTTCACCGCCACCATCGGGGCCATGTTCTCGGGATCCAGATGTGGATAGGGGCGCAACAGTTGGCGACTCGATCCGGTGGCGTGATCGTAGTAGTAGGTGACGGACGGGTCGCGGTCGTGGACGAAGCTGACGATCCACTTCTGACCGGTGTCATCGGAGGACAGTGCTCCGATGTCACCGTCGGACAGTTGCTCGAGATTCTTCAGGATTTCCGCGAAACCCGGTTCCAGTGCATGGATCACCTGGCGTTCGCCGAGGTAGCGAACACCGATGAGCTCGCCGGTTGCACTGTCGCAGATCAGCGGTGGCGAGGTCTGCTCGACGGCTCGTCGCGCACCGTCGAGTTCGAGTGTCGGGTGACTGTCGACGACGGTCTCCTCGCCGGTTTCGAGGTCGAGGCGGATCAGATAGGCCAAGTCGCGCCCTCGGTTGGAACCGAGCCACATGCCGGTACCGTCCGCGGTGATCTGCATCGGACTGATGCCCAGCGGGTAGTCGGTGCCGTCGCACGACGCCACCGTGGTTTCTGCGCCGGATTCGTCCAACCGCGTGATGTCGATGGTGCCGGCCGTGGTCATCGCGGTGGCGAACACCTGGCCGTCGGTACCGAGCATCGGATACCGGCCGACGCCGGGGCTCTGCCGGATCATCGTCAGTTCACCTGTGGCGATCTCGATTTCGTACAGGTCGAACTCGGCGAGGGTCCTGGCGTTGATCAGGACGGTGTACACCCCGGCCCTGCCCCGCACGGGTTCGATGGCCACCGCGCGGGAACCGGGGAACGGCGTCAGATCGACTGCCGCGGCATCGGGATCCTCCAGGTCGACGCGGAACACGTGGTGGTTCTCGTCACCGCCGGTGTCCTGCAGATACAGCAGCCAGCGGGGGTCATCCGTCCACTGAAAATCGTGCACACTGCGCGTCTCGTCCGCGGTGACGCAGCGTGGCTCGCTGCCGGGCGACAGGTCCTCGATCCACACGTTCAGACGGTTCTTCCACGGCGTGAGAAACGCCATCCTGCTGCCGTCCGGTGAAATCGTGGCACCGGAGCGAACAGGTGGGCCGAAGAAGTCCTCGACCGAGATCAGTGGGGGTGCAGTCATGATTCGTCCTTTCGTTCGGCTGCTACAGAGCGCAGCGGGCGTCGGCCGGTGGGGATTGGAGGTCGACGAGGTAGTTCGCGACGATGGCGTTGACGCAGGGGCTCGTTGCACCGAACGCCACGGTGTGTTGTTCGCCGTCGACGGTGAGCAGCGAGCCGCCCAAGGTATTCGCCAGGTTGACGCCTCCCTCGTACGGGGTGGACGGGTCGCCGGTCACCGAGATGGTCAGGGTGTCGGGGAGTCCGTCGACGTCGGTGGCGTACGGGATGTCGAGAGTCGGCTCTGCAGGCCAGAATTCGCAGGGGTCGCGTGCGCCCTCCGGTCCGAGGCCTGCGTCGGTGAACGGTGCTATCTCTTGGATCTGCCTCTTGAGGTCCACTTCTTGTTCTGCGGTGTTGCGCTGCTCGTCCATGCAGTTGATCGCGTACAGCGCCTCGGGGAAGTTTGGGAAGGTGCCGTCGGCGTCCCGTCCGCCGAAGATGTCGTTGACCTTCAGAAGCGTATCGGCCTGTCCTGCTTGCAGTTCGGCGATTCCCTCGGTGATGACGGGCCATGCCGTGGAGTCGTAGAGCCCAGCGATCACGGCACCGTACGCGGCGTCGAAGTCCATGATGCGGCCATCGCCGGTGACGATCGGTTTGTCGATCAGCGGTCTGACGATCTGCTGGAAATTCTCGACAGCCTGGCTCGGATCGGTGCCCAGCGGGCAGTCCGGGGCGCTCGCGCATGCCGCCGCCATGTCGTCGAATGCTTTCTGGAAGTTGGTGTATTGATAGATCCTGCGTTCTGCGGTGCCCTGCCCCGGATCTATTCCGCCGTCGAGAACCATCGCGCGTACGTTCTCGGGGAACATCTCCGCGTAGACCGCACCGAGGCGTGTCCCGTAGCTCTGACCGAGGTAGCTCAGGGTGTCATCGCCGAGCACGGCCCGGAGAATGTCCATGTCGCGGGCAGCGTCGCGGGTGCCGACGTGTTCGAGCACGTCGTCGCCCCCTGATCGTTGTGAGCACTGGCTCACCAGCTGCCGTGCACCGTCCTCGGTGAGGGTTCTCGAGCCGGTGAGGACGGTGGTGTAGGCCTGTCCTGCCTCGTATTTCTCATCGGTGAAGCAGTCGATGGCCGGGGTGGACGCACCGACGCCGCGGGGATCGAATCCGATCAGATCGAATTTTTCGGTCAGCGGGCTCTGCGCCCACGTCGCCGTCGCACCTGACGCCGCCATGCTCAATCCAGGCCCGCCCGGTCCGCCGGAGTTGAGCAGGAGCGAGCCCACTTTCTCGCCTCGGGCGGGTGCTTTCAGCAGCGCGATCTGCGCCGTGCGCCCATCCGGGTTCTCGTAGTCGAGTGGCACGTCCACGCGGGCGCATTCGAATCTGGGATCGCTGGCGAACAGTTGCTCGTCGGTTGTGGTGGTGGCGTAGCCTTCACACGGCTCG
The DNA here is from genome assembly GCF_002259485.1 of Rhodococcus sp. 14-1411-2a. Classification (GTDB taxonomy): domain Bacteria; phylum Actinomycetota; class Actinomycetes; order Mycobacteriales; family Mycobacteriaceae; genus Rhodococcoides. The sequence goes on along the minus strand of NZ_NPGA01000009.1, from coordinate 341,279 downwards.
AATGCCACGCTCTGGTCGTAGAACTGCTGCAGATCGGCCGACGGCTCGGAGTCTGCGTCCGGTTCCGGCGGCGACTGGCTGCAGGCACCGAGCAGCAGCATCGACGCTGACGCTGCAGCGAAGAGTTTCGCTCTCCTGTTGGCGAATAGGGGCATGGTCGGTCGACTCCTGTCGAATTGCGTTGTGATGACGTTCTATTCGGGATCGGTGGCGTTGAATGCCGCCACCTGTCGCAGCACCTCGCGTTGGGCGGGGTTGTACAGGTCTTCCACGGCGACGGAGAGTGCGCGAGTCACCCGTTGTCTGTCGCCGTCGGTGTCGGCGAACAATGCCGGGAAACGAGCCGCCAGCTGACGAACATGCGGGGCCATTCGTTCCGCCAGATCCCTGGTGGTGGCGCTGTCGGCGTCGGCCGGGAGGTCGTCGAACTCCGGGTCTGTGGGCAGCTGCGGAGTGGACCGAAGTAGGTCGCAGTAGGCGTCGAGGGCCGTCGGGCTCAGTACCGTGCTGGCGAAGGTGATGAATTGTCGGTCTGCTGTTGTCAGATGTGCTGCAGCGGCACCGAGTTCGGGTGGCAGATCGGTCGGAAGGGATTCGTGGAGAAGCATCGCGATCTCCAACCGTGCTCGCTGCAGACGCTCGATCGTTGCGCCGAGTTCGGCATCCAGGGTGCGTAGCGCCTGTTCCGGATGGTCGCGCCCATCACCCTGAGCTGCAATGTCGGCCAACGAGAATCCCAGGTCGGTCAGGCGTTTGATCTGCATCAGCCGTACGAGATGTGTGACGCCGTACTGCTTGTAGCCGTTCGAGGCACGCTCGGGCTCATCGAGTAGTCCGACATCGTGGTAGTGCCGCACCGACTTCAGGGTGGTGCCGGCGAGATCGGCGATCTGCCGAGTGCTCCAGCCCATGTCGCTCTCCTCCGGTTCGATCAGGTCGGAATCAGTGTCGACTGTGACCTAACGGCACAGTCAAGGGCCAATTCGTCTTTACGCGGGGTTCGAGTGAACCAATTGCGCTGTCGAGCGACGGAACGCCCAGACGGTGACGAGAACTGCCAGCGCGAGCAACGGGGTGCCCATTGCGATCCGGGCGAACGCGAGCCAACCGGTGGCGTCGGTGTCGTACAACCAGTCCTGAACGATGTAGCGGGCGCCGAACAACACGGCGAATGTCGACGTCGCGATGTAGTGGGCGCGGATGACCGAGCGATTGGATCGCCAGGCGTACTCGTTGCCGTACAGCGCATTCCACAGCACTCCGGTCAACGGTCGTCGGGCGAGTATCGAGGCCAGCATCAGCGCTGCTCCGGCCAGGCTCAACCAGATGCCGATGAGGAAGTAGCCGCCTGCCGACCCCGTCCAGGCGGCGATACCGCCTGCGACGACGACGCCCAGTAGTCCGCCACTGGCCTGCGCGATCGGCTCGCCTCGCTTGACCCTGAGAACAGTGATCACGAGCGCGATGGCGATCGCGACGCCGACGGCGACAGGAAGGGACACCAGGGCATTGGCGGTGACGAATGCCACGACCGGAATGGCGGTGTAGATCATTCCACTGGTTCCGCCGAGGCTGTCGAGCAGAAGCTGTGTGGCATTGACCTTTTCAGTGGTCTTGCGACCGGGAACTGTCTGCGTCTCGTTGTTGTCGTCCGATGTCGATTCCGGCGTGTTCATGGTGCCCTCCTCGTCGCTGCTTCGGTTCGCTCTTGCTTCCCCTACTGTCGTCTCGGCGACCGGGGCACAACAGTGCACACAAACATCGAATCGGATTACAACATCATCGGCCGGCCATGACGGATGTCATGTTCTGGCAGTGTGAAGACCAGGTGGGTGGCCCTCACGTTCGAGCCCACCACGCTCCACTCGCCGCCCCGAACCGGGGGATTTCACGCTTCGGGCTTCTGCAGTGGAGCACCATTCGCACTACGCAGTTCAGACCTGGGTAACCATTTTCACGTGCGGGATTCCCGCTTCCAGGTATTGCTCTCCCTCTCGAGTGAATCCGAAACGCTCGTACCATTTTTCGAGGTGCGCTTGCGCGGAGATTTCGACCACCCCGGGGTATGCCGCCAGCGCGGCCTCGACGAGGGTGCCGGCATAACCGCGTCCACGACCCGCAGTCGCGGTCGCGACGCGGCCGATGTGGACCGTGTCGTCGACGAGGACGCGAAGGGTGGCCAGCACCTCGCCGCTCTCGTCCTGGATCCAGAACAACTCCGTTGTCGGAAGTAGGTCCGCACCATCGAGTTCGGCCTCGTCGACGATCTTCTGTTCGTGGACGAAGACCGCGACCCGAAGCGCCATGATGCGGTACAGGGTGCTCGGGTCTACGCCGGCAAGCGGAGCATGGTGGAGGGCGGGCATGAGGTCCGTTTCGTCAGGGGAGTAGAACGATCCTCGCACGGTGAACACACTGGATCACTGTTGCGGGTTGTGTTCCTCGCGCAGTTTGCGTCCCTGCTCGACGGCCTGCGCATCCTTCTCGTCGTTCTTGTCCGATACCCGTGTGTCTCGCGGCGGCAGTTGCAGTCGCTTCTCGGCGACGATTCCCGCCTGGAGCTGACGACCACGTTCGAGTTCGGAATCGAGTTCGGCTCCGAACAGCAAGGCCAAGTTGGTGATCCAGAGCCAGAGCAGGAACACGATGGCACCGGCGAGTGAGCCGTAGGTCTTGTTGTAGCTGGAGAAGTTAGCGACGTAGAAGCCGAATGCGACGGTCGCCAGAATCCACACGACGATGCCCACCGCGGCACCGGAACTGATCCACTTGAACTTGGGCTGCTGCACATTCGGCGTCGCGTAGTACAGAATCGCGACGGCGAGCACGACGACGATCAGAACCAGTGGCCAGCGAGCGATGTTCCAGATCGTCAGTGCGGTGTCGCCGAGTCCGACGGCGTCGCCCACAGCCTTGGCCACGGGGCCGCTGATCGCCAGCATGACGGCGGCCAGGGCGATGAGTACCAGAGCGATGAGCGTCACCAGGAGCATCACCGGGCGTAGCTTCCAGATGGGCCTGCCCTCGTCCACCTCGTACATGCGATTCATTGCGCGGCCGAATGCGCCGACGTAGCCGGACGCGGACCACAGCGCACCGGCGATGCCGATGATCAACGCAAAGCCCGCGGTGGGTGCCTGCACCAGCTGTTCGATCGGTTCACGCAGGGTGTCGACCGCCGATTGGGGTCCGAGATCGCCGACGATCTGCAGTACGCCGTCGACCGTTGCCTGTCCCTGCCCGAACACACCCAACAACGAGACGATGGCCAGAATCGCGGGGAACAGGGACAGTACGGCGTAGTAGGTCAGCGCGGCTGCCAGGTCGGTGCACTGATCCCGAGAGAATTCACGAGCCGTCTTCTTCAGTACGTAGATCCACGAGGGTTTGGTCAGATCGGCAGGTGAGTCTGCCTTGCGGGGATCGTCGGGGTCGGCTTCGGTGGGTGCGGGATCGGTTGCTTGGTCGGCCATCAGGAGCGCATACCCGGCTACTGTCGATGAAAACAGAGTCGGCTACTTCGCGAGTCGACGCAGCGCCACCTGCGCTGCGTTGTAGCCGCCCATACCGTGTACTCCACCGCCCGGAGGTGTTGCTGCAGAACAGATGTAGACCCCGTCGATGCCGGTCCAATACGGGTTGACGCTCACGCGCGGGCGCAAGGCCACCTGGCCCGGATCGTTGGATCCGGTGACGATGTCGCCGCCCACGTAGTTGGGGTTGTACGTAGGCATCTGCGTGGTCGAGCGGACTGCCCGCGCCACGATGCGTTTCCGAACCCTCGGCGCGAAACGTTCGATCTGATCGATGATCGCCTCGCTCGCGTCGCCGGTGTATCCGTTGGGGACGTGGGCGTAGGTCCAGATCGGGTGGATGTTGCCCTGCGAGCGGGTGGGGTCGGCCAAATATTGCTGGCCGAGCAGTACGAACGGCTTTCGCGGCATGACGCCTCGGTGCACATCACGCTCCGCGGCGGCGACCTCCTCGAAAGTTCCTCCGAGATGGACGGTTCCGGCGCGTCGGGCACTGTCGTTGGTCCAGGGAATACCGTCCTCGACGGCGAGATCGAGCTTGAACGCACCGGGTCCGTAGCGCCACCGACGGTAGGGTCGTGCTACTCGCCGGGGGAGGGCGTCGCCTGCGATATCGGCGACTGCGGTGGGTGAAAGATCCAGCATCACGATGTCGCTCGTCGGAATCTGTTGCAGCCGAGTCACTCTGACGCCGGTCTCGACCTTCCCGCCGTGTTCGGTGAGGATCGACACGAGCGCATCGCTGATCGCGCGTGAGCCACCTTCGGCCACCGGCCACCCGTACTTGTGACCGGCCGCGATCATCATGACTCCGACGGCGGAGGTGGTCGGCCGAGTCAGTGGATACAGCGCGTGGGCCGCGACACCGGAGAACAACGCGCGCGCCTCGGGAGTACGAAACCGGCGGGCGGTCAGCGTCGCCGGTGCCAGGGCGTTGAGGCCGAAGTTGGTCAACGTGATCGGGTGCCGCGGAACATGCAGCAGTGGCCGGAAGAAGTCAGTTGTCAGGTCGTCGAAGCGATCCGACAGTGGCCCGAAGAATCGTTGCCACGGGTCACCGTCGACCCCGAGTCCGGCAGCGGTCTCGGTGATCGACCGAAACAGCACCCCGGCGCTGCCGTTGTCGAGGGGTTGCACCGCGTCGATCTCCGGATACGTCCACGTCAGGCCGTGGGACTCGAGATCGAGGCTGTTGAAGAACGGTGACGCCGCGCCCACCGGGTGCACGGCCGAGCAGTCGTCGTGCAGCACTCCCGGCAGGGTCAGCTCCGAGGTTCGGGTGCCGCCGCCGACCGTGTCGGCCATCTCGAGGACCGTCACCTCGACGCCTGCCTTCGCCAGCGTCACCGCAGCCGCGAGACCGTTGGGACCCGATCCGACGACGGTCGCCGTGGTCACGGTCGATCCACCGCGTCGGTGACGGTGCGGTGGCTCTGAGTTCCTCGGTACATCGGCTGACCTTCGATCATCGGGGTGGGACCAAGAGGTGAACCCTCTCGACCACGCTCAGTGCTGAGTCGGCATCCCCGCCTTCGAACACCGCAGTGTGTATTCCGCGCATGGCGCCCGTGAGCAAATGGGCGGCAGCGAGTACGTCTGTGTCGCTGTCGATTTGGAGTGCGTCTGCGGCGGCGCGGAGCAACTGGGAGATCGCGACGACGAAACTGTCGTGCCACCGTTCTGCCGAACCCTCGGATTTCGGTACTCCCAGATTCCGGAACAGGACGTGTGTTCGCGGGGAGTCGTAGATGCTCTCTGCCGCGATGCGAAGAAACGTCTGCAGCTGCTCGAGTGGGGTGCCCGGCCAGGTGGCGGCGACCGATTTCTCGTGGATGCGGTCTATCAACACTGTGGCGGCGTCGTCGACAGCGGCTTGGAAGAGCACGCGCTTGGTGGGGAAGTGGTGGAATGCGGTTCTCGGTGCGAGACCGCATCGGAGAGCGACACTTTCGATGGTGATGTCTGCGTAATCGGCGTCCCGCAGTAGGTCCTGGGTGGCCTCGATCAGTCGGGCCGCCGCGGGTCCGGGTTCGTCGGTGGTCGACGACCCGGCCCAGCGATAGAGCGTCGTGGTGTGGATGCCCAGCGAAGTCGCTACGGCGGCCGGGCTCTCGGAACCGCCGAAAGCCCGTGCGACCGCTTGCCGACGATCGGCGAGTGTGAATCTGGAGACCCTGGCCATGCTGGTGACACTACATTCCTCGTGAGGTGCCTGGACGGTGCTGAGTTCGGCCGGGATCTAGTGGAGCATCCGGGCGAGGACGGGCAGCAGGATTCGCGCGGGGACCAGACCGGCCGCGATTGCCTGAACGGTGTTCATCCGGCCCGAAACCACCTGCGGGCGAGACCGTCTGGCATCGAGCGTGCGCATGGCAGTGGCGACCACTTCGGTCGGTGTCTGGTAGCTGCCGGTTGCTGCGGCGGTGTCTCCGATGACATCGAAGAACTCGGTACGGGTGGGGCCCGGATTGAGTGCGAACACTCTGACTCCGTGCTGGGCCGACTCGAACCACAGCGACTGACTGAAACTGAGCACGAATGCTTTGGCGGCCGCATACACCGCCAGTGACGGGACGGGTTGGAACGCAGTGGTGCTGGCGACGTTGACGATGGTGCCGCTCGAGCGGGCGATCATGTCCGGCAGAAACGCCGAGCAGATGTCCACGACAGCCCGGATGTCGACGGCGATGAGGCGCTCGAAGTCGTCGGCGTCGCTGTCCACGAACGGTCCCTGCACGGCGAAACCTGCGTTGTTGACGACGAGATCGATCTGCTCGGGCACCACCTCACGGAGTCGGCGTCCGCTCGCTTCCTCGGACAGGTCCCAGGCCACTGTGCGGCAATGGATTCCGTGGTTCTGTTCGAGTTCCGTCGCCAGTGTGGTCAGCCGGTCCTCTCGTCGTGCGACGAGTACCAGATCGGAGCCGCGGGCGGCGAGCGCTCGGGCGAATTCTTCACCGATCCCCGAGCTTGCGCCGGTCACCAGCGAGCGGCCCGGCCGGTAGCGGGACCGTCGGAGATTCATCGGCTCGCCCCGAGGGGAATGCCCCCGAGCTCGGCGGCCGAGCGCCGTGCGAACTGCTCGTGCGACGTCGGCGTGTGTCCGAGCAGCTTCGGCAGAACCGTCAGGTCTCCGGCCGGGAGTCCGTAGCCGTCGTAGTGGGTCATCATCGTGCGGTACGCCTCGCGTGCATCGGCCGGCCAATTCTTCATGTCACGAGGGTTGGACGCAGCCTTGGCACCGCGAACGAGGTGGCCGATGGAGTTCAGCGTCGTCGATTGGACCGCATGCCCGACCACCGAGGCCAGGGCAGGCAGCGCGTTCAGCGAGTTCGTCAACGACGAGGGCGGGATCCGAATGGCGGTGACGCGGTGGCCGAGCACGTCGGACCAGATCTCTGCCATCTCGTGCCGGGTGAGTTCCACCGTGGACAGGTCGTAGACGCGATCGGTGTGCGGCGAGGGGTCGACGAGGATGTTCGCGGCTGCTTCGGCGACGTCGGCAACATCGACGACACCCATGACGCTGTCCGGTGAAACCGGGTACGGCATGACTCCGGCCTGCAGAAATTCCCACACTTCCAGGTAGTTCTGCATGTAGTGGGACGGCCTGAGCACCGTGGTGGGAATTCCGCTGCTCCGCAGAATTCCTTCGGCGATGTCCTTCTGGTGGTGGTGCGTCAGTTGATGCAGGTTCGGATGAATCACGGAATGGAAAACGATGTGCTGCAGCCCGTTTGCCGGTCCGATTGTGATCAGATGATCGATGATCGGCCTCTCGTCGATGATCTGCGTCGGTGCCGCGTGGTAGAGGACGTCCGCCCCGGTGAGGGCGTTTCGGAGCGTTTCCTCGGACCTGAGATCGCCTACGACGACCTCGACGGCTCCGTCTGCGCGGGTGGTCGCAGCTTGCGCCGCGTTCTTGACGACTGCTCGAACCGGCACGTTCTGCGTGGCGAGCTGTCGAACGAGCAAGCGGCCGACACCACCCGCGGCACTGGTCACTGTGATCATGGGGCCTCCTCGATGGCGGGCTCGGCGGACGCTGAGCGCGATTGCAAATATTGCACAGTGAATGCATATAACGCAAGGGATCTGTGTGCAGCGCATTCGTCCGAGCACAAACAAAAATCCGGTGCAGCTGACCGCGCTCAGCGCGGTCAGCTGCACCGGATTCTGTTCGAAATCCAGCTGGAATCGGCCTACTCGATGGTGGTCGACTCCTGCGTGCGTTCGGCCGGCTTCGGTTCGATCGAGCGCCGCGACCAGTAGCTGGCGAGAAGTGAGCCCGAGACGTTGTGCCACACCGAGAAGATGGCCGCGGGCAGGGCCGCCGCTGGACTGAAGTGCACCGATGCCAGAGCCGCGGCCAACCCGGAGTTCTGCATCCCGACCTCGATGCTGATCGCGCGTCGGCTGGCGACGTCGAGTCCGCACGCCTTGCCGATGCCGTATCCCACGGCCAGTCCCAGCGAGTTGTGCAGCACGACGGCCAGGACGATGAGGGCTCCGATGGACAGCAGAGTCGGTGCACTGGCGGCAACCACGAACAGCACCACCGCGGTGATGCCGGCGACCGAAATCAACGGCAGAGCGTCGAGCATGCGGTCGATGATCTTGGGAAACAGCAGGCGCAGAACAACTCCCAATACGACGGGAACCAGCACGATCTGCAGGATCGAGACGAACAGTCCGCCGGCGTCGACGGGCAGGAACTCACCGGCGAGCCAGAGCACGAGCAGTGGCGTGAGAATCGGTGCGAGCAGGGTGGACACCGATGTCATGGCCACCGACAGCGCGGTATCGCCCTTGGCGAGGTAGACCATCACGTTGGACGCTGTGCCGCCCGGAGCCGAACCGACCAGCACCATCCCGGCGGTCAGTGCCGCAGAGAGGCCGAGCGCGTTGGCGATTCCCAGCCCGAGCAGCGGCATCGCGATGAACTGCGCGGCCACCCCGAGCAACAGTGCCCACGGCCGTCGGGCGACCACCGCGAAGTCGGAGAGCCGCAACGTCATTCCCATGCCGAGCATGATGATCGACAGCAGCCACGGAACGGCAGGAGTGCCGCCGCTGAAAGTATCGGGAGTCATCAGGGCCAGTGCGCCCGCCGCCACGACGATCAGAGCGAACCACTTGCCGGTGAACTCGCTGACGGATTTCAGCTTGGGCATGCAGAGTCTCCAGAGGTGGTCGGGGCGCGGCCCCGGGTGGGTGCGCAACCCGTCGAGCGTAACCGCAGCGTGGAACAAGACCAATTGGACTTGTTCTGGCAGTATCAACCCTTACGTGAACCGCTGCCGGCCATATGCGAAGGACGAGAAAGTAAGGACGTCACCGTGAACAAACTCTCGACGGTGGCACTGCTGATCCTGTTGGGCGCAGCCGGAACGTTCAACGGAGTGTCGCTGACCTCGGACCCCAGCGGGCGGTCACTGGGCTTGAACGTCGGAATGCTCCCGTCGTGGCATACCTGGGACTACCGCATATCCGGGTTGTTCGTGCTGTTCTTCCTCGGGCTGGGACCGTTGATCTGCGTGGCGGCCGTGCTCGTCGACGCCTCCGAAGCAGCGCTGTACGTCGCGTGCGCGGGGCTGGTGACCATCGGGTGGGTGGTGTGGCAGATCGTTGTACTGGACATCGACGCTCCGCGCGCTCAAATTCCCCTCACCGTGTTGGGGGCCGCGTTGATCGTCCTGGCAATCGGCCAATTCCGCACGCGTGCCCGCGATCGCAGCCGGCAATAGCCGAAGGCGAGCCGCTGCACGGGATGCTCCACTCGCGGCCCGGGTCTGAGGGAATCCCCCGAGGTCGTCGAATAGTGGAGCACCAGTTGCTCAGGAGTCGGAACCTGTTCGGCGCTGTCCCGGCACGCGTCACAACACGATGGGCCCCAGAAGCGACAGGGTCAGCACAACCAGACCGCCACCGATGCGTGAGGAGATGGACAGGAAGGGAAGCAGTTCCAGTCGATCGGCGGCACCCAGTACTGCCAGGTCACCGCTCGAGCCGAAGTCGGCCAGACCCAGTCCGCCCGAGATCGCCGATTCGATGAAGTGGAGATGCACCAGCCAACCCACGAATCCAGCAGCGAAGAGGGCGACGAACACGACTGCGATGGTGGAGAACATGTACACCGGGTCGTTGAGCAGGCTGAGCACCTGCTTGAAGTCGATCGCCACGATGCTCACGGCCACCAGAATGGCGGGGATGAAGGCGTTGGCGACGAGTTTGTACCAGATATCGGCACCCTGAACCAGGAAGTCGGGGATGGGCAAGAAGATCTTCGCGATTGCGCACAACACGATCAAGAAGACATAGCTGTGGATCGACGGAACGTAGAAGGACAGGGCGTCGGCGATCATGAACAGCATTCCGGCCGTGAACAATCCGATGATGGAGCTGCGCACGGCGTCGGCCGAGGAGATGGCCTTGCCCACCGGCACGATCATTTTCGATTTCTTGACTGCCAGTTCGCCGTTGCCGTTGAAGCGGGGGAACAGGTTCGGCTTGCGCCGCCCGAGCCATGCCAAGCCACCGGCCGCGATGATGCAGACGGTATTGGCCACCACGACGGCGGGCACGAGCATCGACAGGTAGTCGGTCGCGTTGCCGCCGCTGTTCTGTGCGATGACCTCCGAGATCGGAATGGCACCTGCCGCAACGCCTCCGCCCAGTACTGGCCCGACGACGTAGAACAGCATCTTGCCCAGGCCGTACCCGGTGAGTTGCCCGATGAGGCCGAACAGTGCGAAGCACACGGCAATGGTCGCGACGATCGGCACGATGATCCGCGAGCCCGCCTTGATCAGCAGCGAGCGGTCCATACCGAGGATGCTGCCGACGATCAGCGCCGCGACGACGAATTCACCGAATGCGGACAGCGTGTAGAAGTCGTCGATCGCCGTGGCGGTGCGCTCGGGCATCAGGTTGTAGCTGAACAGCACGGCCGGAATCAGGATGGTGAGGATGACGCCGCCACCGATGCGGTTGAACCCGGGGATCGCATTGCCGATCACCATCAGTAGGCCGCCGAGGGCCATCGTGGTGGCGAAGCCCGCCGTCATCCCTTCCGCGGGGGTGAACAGATACGCCAGCACCACGATGACCAAAGCCATCGGGACGAACCAGCGCATCGGTAGGCCGAGGGTCGAGTTCATGTCCGACGAGCGTTCGCCGTCCTCGGTGACGACTTCGGATTCGGTCGGTCGGGCTGACGTCAACGTGTTCTCCTGAATTTTCGGTGCACGACGAGGGGATCGAGCTAGCGCTACGTTATGTGTTGCGGGTCACTGCGTCAACATGATTGTATGCACCTGTTCCCATAAGCCTGGTAGAAATGGCCAGAGCGCGCACTATCGAGTACCAATTGCATGCAATAGAGGAGAAGTTGTGACTGTCGACGACCGAGCCACCAACGAGCCGAGCACCCCTCGTCCGGCGTCCACCGGCCCCCTCCAGGGCCTGCGCGTCATCGAGATGGGTCAGTTGGTCGCCGGGCCGTTCTGTGGGCAGATCCTGGGAGACCTCGGGGCCGAGGTGATCAAACTCGAACAGCCGGGAACCGGAGACCCACTGCGTGAGTGGGGCCGGACGCGTCCGCAGGGTGAATCGCTGTGGTGGTCGGTCGTAGGCCGCAACAAGAAGTCGGTGACGGTGAATCTGCGTACTCCCGAGGGGCAGGGCATCGCTCGAACATTGATCTCCCGGTCCGACATCGTTGTCGAGAACTTCCGCCCGGGAACGTTGGAGCGGTGGGGGCTGGGCTACGACACGCTCGCCGCCGACAATCCAGGCTTGATTCTGGCCCGGGTCTCGGGATTCGGCCAGACCGGCCCGTATTCCTCGCGCGCCGGCTACGGCTCCATCGGTGAGGCGATGGGCGGACTGCGTTACGTCGTCGGCGATCCTTCGACGCCGCCCTCACGCGTCGGAATCTCGATCGGCGATACCTTGGCCGCGGTGTTCGCCGCCATCGGAACGCTCGGCGCGGTGTACGAGCGAACCCGCAGTGGCCGTGGACAAGTGGTGGACTCGGCAATCTACGAGGCCGTCCTGGGCATTATGGAATCGATCGTGCCGGAGTGGGTCATCTCGGGCTATCAACGTGAACGCAGCGGTGCCATTCTGCCCAATGTTGCGCCCAGCAACGTCTATCCCACCGCCGACGGCGGTTGGGTGTTGATCGCGGCCAATCAGAACACGGTGTTCGCGCGTCTCGCCGAGGCAATGGGGATGCCGGAGTTGGCCACCGACCCGCAGTTCAGCACGCACGGTGCCCGCGGCGAACGGCAGGAACAACTCGACGCGATGGTCGGGAAGTTCACCGTTCAGCACGATGCGCGCGCACTCGAAGAGCTGCTGCTGGCGCATTCGGTTCCGGTCGGCAAGATCTACCGACCCGAGGACATGTTGGGCGACGAGCAGTTCATCGCCCGCAAGAGCATCATCACCACCCCGCATCCCACTCTGGGGGAGGTGCCGATGCAGAACACGTTCCCCCGGCTCAGTCGTACCGACGGATCGGTGCGCTGGCCCGGCCCTGCGCTCAGCGAACACACCGACGAAGTACTCACTGTCGTCGGCGAATTCACGCGCGACGCCATCGATGCCTTCCGCGCCGACGGGATCATCTGATGGTGTTCGACGGTGTGCCCACGAGCGCGAGGTTGGTGGAGGTCGGCCTGCGGGACGGCCTGCAGGCGGTATCGCAGTTCGTCGGTACCGATCACAAACTCGAATTGCTCCACGGCATTCTCGATTCCGGTGTGACCACCGTCGAGATCACGTCCTTCGCGCATCCGAAAGTGTTGCCACAGTTCAGCGATGCCGAGCGAGTCATCGAGGAAGCGCCGCGCAGAGACGGGGTTCACTACAAGGCGTTGGTGCCCAATGTTCGCGGCGCACAACGGGCTTGCGAGACGCAGATCGAGGAGATCGTCTCGATCATCCCGGTCGACCGGGACATGGCCGCGAAGAATCAGAATTCGACGCCCGAACAGTTGCTGCACGATTTCGCCGCGATCGTCGCCCAGGGACACCTGTCCGGGAAGAAGGTCAGCGCCGCAGTGGCGACCGCGTTCTTCGCGCCCTGCCACGGCGCGATCGACACCGCCCAACTCGACGCGGTGGTCGAGCGGGTGATCGACGCCGGAGCGGACTCGTTGTATCTGGCGGGTACCAGTGGGGTGGAAACCCCGAACGAGTTCTACGACGGTGTCCGACGCGTCAAGAGCCGTCATCCCACCATCCCGGTGGGGGTGCATCTGCACAACCGCAACGGCTTCGGCACTGTCAACGCGTTGGCGAGCCTGTCCGCGGGAGCCGACTGGATCGAGGCGTCCTTCGGCGGCCTCGGCGGAGACATGTGGTTCCCCGGCGACCCGTCCGTCCTCGGCAACGCGCCGATGGAGGACGTGGTGGCCCTGTTGGATTCGCTTGGAATCGAGACGGGCATCGACCTCGAGACCTACCTGGCGATGGTGCGAACGAGCGAGGGGTACACCGGCACACCGTCGTACTCGTTCGTCTCCCGAGGTGGCACCCGTCAACAGCTCGCTGATGCACAATGGCCCGTGTGAGAACACCCCCGACAACCAGGCACCTACCGTGTCCGAGCTGAGCGACAAGATTCTCGACCTGCTCATCTCCGGGCTCTACAGCCCGGGCGAGAAGCTCAACGAGGCCGAGCTCGCCGGGCGGCTGGGGGTCAGCCGCACTCCGGTGCGCGAAGCGCTCGCCACTCTCGCCACCACGGGTGTGGTCACGATGGAGAAGAACAAGGGAGCCCGGGTCACCGAGTTCACCCGAGACACCGTCGAGGCGATCTATTCGTCCCGCTCGCTGCTGGAGCCGCATGCCGCCAAACTTGCGACGGGGCACTTCTCGGCCGAGGAACTGGCTGACTTGCGTCGCACGGCGCAGCGGATGCAGGACATCGTCGTAGAGGCCGCCGACACGACGGAGATCGCGAGCCTGAACAACGCCTTCCACACGGCGATCCTGTCGAAGTGTCCCAACGCACGAATGGCCGAGATGGCCATCGCTTTGCTCAAACCCCTTGTCGCAGCACGAACCTTTCGGAAGTACTCACCGAAGGAGATCTCACGCAGCGCCGCCCATCACCTCGAGATCGTCGACGCGTTGGAGTACGAGGACGAGGAGTGGGTCGAGGCCATCATGCGCGCGCACATTCGCGCCGGTTGCCACAGCGCGATCGCGGCGGATTGAGCTAACAACGCGAGCGAACGCGTCGTGAACTAAGTAGGTTCCTCAGGATGAGGGGGACGAGCGCTGAGCAGGCTAAGGCCCTCCACCGGAGTCGAGGTTGAATATCGACCCCAATGCGCGGGATACCGCGTGCAGAGTGCGATCGTGCTCAGTGAGGTGTGCGTCGCCGTCGTTGCCGCCGCTACCCAGCCCCCGGATCACCGTGCCCCAAGGTTTGGCAGACGGTAAACAGCTCCGTGGTTGAGGCGACAGCCGAGAGCCGGCACCTGCAGGTACGTCGGCCGATGGAGGGCCATCGAGTCGAGTGGCACTGTCCTGCAATGGTTGTCGCTCCAAGTGAACCGTGGCAAGGTGACCGTCACTTGAACGGCATTCTGCACTCGATGCCTGCAACCCGAGATGCCCCACCCCGAGCCCCGGAATGGAGCACAGGTCGCAGACCGTTTCAGCTCACACAGCATCGACTCGTGGCAGGACCGGTCCGGTGCGACGGGGACCTCACATCACGGGAGTTCTCACCATGCGCAGAGCCACCACTCTCGTCCTTTGCCGCCGATGGGTTCGTTCCTCTCTGTTTCGCCGTCTCGGCACCCGCTGTGGCCGCGCCCGAGGACGTCACTTTCATAGCTGTGTCCGACGGCAATTCCATCACCGGCACGTTCTCGTTCACCGGCGACAGCTACCGGTCACGTGCCTGTTTCTCGATTTCGACACCTCCGACGCGATCACCCAGACGTACGCGGTGTACGGCCTCGTCTATTCGAATGTGGAATCGACGTCCGTTTCCTTCACCGATGTCGATGTGGCAGAGGGGGAATACACCCTCGACTGGAACTGTGCCGGTTCGGGTGAGCAGTGGGGTACCGGTGTCCGCGGCGGAAGCGTAGCCCAGGTTTCGGTCACTGTGGTGACAACCTGTCGACGAGCCGGATCCTGACTGCACCGGTCAGGTGTGTTTGCCGAACGGTTAGTTCGGTTTGTGACCCATGGCCGCGACCGCCTGAAACGGCTCAGCGTTGCACGGCATTCTGCGCTCGGCGCCGCGAAGCCGAGATTCCCACACCCTGAGCCCCGGACTGGAGCACGACTTGCGGGCCCTTAGCCGGGACCCCCAAGGCCCCAACATCTAGGAACCCGCCGCCCGCCGGCATCGGATCACCGTGACTCCTGCAAGCAGTAGCCCCGCCGCCGACACGAAATCGGATTCCGTCAACCCTGTCTGGTAGTCGATCGAGTAGAGCACCCGACCCTCGATGGGGTGGTTGAAGAACAGCCACAGGATCGAGGTGGTTGTCAGCGCGATGGCCGCCGTCCGACTCGGCTTCGCGAGGCTCCATGCTGCGCAGGCGAAGACGGCGTTGAGTAATACCAACGCGTGAAAAGGGTCCATCGATCCATGATTACGCACCGAGCGGGCAGGCGCGCCATCAGACGAAAGACGAGACCGTTCGGTATCGAATTCCCGCGAGCCTATTCATACATTCGCCCACACCTCGGTGAATCCGGTAATGGAATCGGTCGATGACCGGTCTGCGTACGGCTCGAAGAATGCGTATCGAGATGCCCAAGCCTCGATTCGAGGATCCTGAACTTCCTGCTGGTTTCCGTCGGGTAAATCTATAGTTGCGGTATTTCCACGAATGTCGATTTGTACTTCATGAATTGTATTTCCGTCCTCTGAGAGCGGAGAACTGAATGTTCCGGCTGCGAGGGTTATCAATTCGGCTCCGCCTCCGGATGTTCCGGGCGACACCGAGTAGTTCCAGCCGTCCCGGGTGACGATGAAGTGGAGGGGCATGAGCGGGGACGCGCCGCCCAGTGGGTCTGCCGGTCTGTCGGTGATCGCCATGGCCGCGACACCGGGTGTGCCCCCGGGCTGCGCTGTGAACGTCCACTTCATGCCCATCGACGTCACCGGCGTGCCGAGATCCCCGGTTCTGAAGTATGCGGCTGCCGGTCCGCCGCCGGTGGGGGCAAAGGTCAACTTGCCATTGGCGATTCGCAGGTTCATGGACGGATCGGGCACCGGTGCCACCGAGGCGGCCTGGCCGGTCTCGAAAGTGCTCGGAGCCGGGCCGTCGGGCAACGCTGTGAAATCGCTGTACACCGCGAAGTTTCGGGCTTCGCCACTCGTCGTTGGAGAAGAAGTACTTTCTTCGGGTACCAAAATGGTATCCGACGACTCGCCCGCGCACGACACCGATGTCAGGGCAACGGTCGTGAAAACAGCAATCGCGGCAACTCGTAGATTGTTTGTGCGGTTCATTGTCATGAATCTCCAGGTTTCGCTATTTTCTCGTGTTTGTTTATTTCCGAGCCTGGTGTACATATATGTGAAAGCCCTTCGGTGGCAATCGACTCTTCGCTTTTTCCTGCTCTTGTGGGCCTGTCCGCAGGAGTTGCACCTGTTCACTCCCGAGTAAGGCATTCGCTGTGAATATCAATTTCCGATCCCCCTCGCCGAGTGCCTCGAAAAGTAGGCCACTTCTTCGTCGCGCTCTGTCTTCCTCTGCAGCGGTGATCGTGGCGGCGTCCGTTGCGGTGGCTCTGCCGGCACCCGCGTCGGCCGCCTCGGGCCCGATGGGCGCGCGCACATTGGGTGTCACTGCCGTTACGTTGGAGACCTCCGATTCCGTGCGGCAAGCGCAGATTCAGTCGATCAAGCAAAATGGCTTCCCCGCCGTGCGCATACCGATCCAGTGGCCACAGGTCGAAGCTGTTCAGGGCGTATTCAATTGGGCGGGTACAGACAAGCTGGTCGTGGACGCGTACAACGCTGGTCTCAATATACTGGCTGTACCCACCTATACGCCGACCTGGGCGGCGATACCCGAGGGCAGAACGTTCCTGCATCCGGGCCCAGCCGATCCGGCCACGTACGCCAACTTCACCCGCCTGGCCGCAGAGCGCTACCGGGGTCTCATTCGAAACTGGGAGATCTGGAACGAGCCCAACGTCATACACAGCTTCGCGCCGAAGCCGGATGCTGCAAAGTACAGCCAGATGCTCAAGCTGTCCTATGCCGCAATCAAATCCGTCGATCAGTACTCAGTGGTCATCAGTGGCGGGCTTTCGCCTGCCATCGACGACGGCACCAACATCAGCCCGGCTCGATTCGTCGAGGCCCTGTACGCCAACAAGGCCGGAGCGTCGTTGGACGGAATCGGAAATCACCCGTACAGCGCTCCCGATCTACTCAGCGCAGGTACGGACTGGTGGACGCCGAAGAACTCGATCGACATGATCTCGTACCTGATGTACATCAACGGCGATGGTTGGAAGAAGATCTGGACTACCGAGTTCGGCGCAGCCACCACCACGGGACAGCCGCCGTACGGCGTCACCGAGGCTCGGCAAACCGAGATCCTGGTCGACGGCATCAAGTACTTGAGGTCGCTGCCCAACGGTGGGCCCATCTTTCTCTTCGACTACCGCGACATCAACACCGGAAGTCAGAATCTCGAGGAGAACTACGGGCTGACCAGAACCAACAACACCGCGAAACCGTCCCTGGCTGCAGTGAAGGCACTGATCAACTGATCGCGATAGATTTCAGTCGAATGAATGAATTCACGAACGCAAATTGCCTGGTGTGCCCGGTTCGTGCAATCGTGAGGGCGACTGAACGTCATGGCTGGTTTGTTCGATTGGAGTACGTCCTTGTCCCGTAATTCTGGTAACACCTACAGGGTCACGGGTGCGGACCTGTGCATGATCAACAGTCGCTACATCGGCGTTGCCGGCCCGGCTCGAGGGTTGAGTGCCGAGGCTGTCAGGTTGACGCTTCAGAGTCTCGCGGATTCTGGGACACACACACGAATCGGCTTGGTGCCGAAGCACGGAACGGTCACCTGGGAGGTGTCGGAATGCCTCGGTGCCGACGCGGTCCGGGTGGTCGAGCCGTGTTCGACGTCGGGGCAACTCGAGTCGGCCATCGCGGCCGTGCGTCGCCGTGACGGAGAGCGTCTGCCGCTCGAGGTCACCATCTGCGGCGAGTACCTGTTCATCGACACAGCGCACGGGTTGAGCGATGGAAAGCTTTTCGTCGATCTGGTGGAGGCCCTGCATCTCAACGATGTTCACGGCGCGAGTGTGTGGTCGCTCGGTCCCGAGTCGAGCCATGTCATTCCGCGGGCGTTGCTGCGATGGTTCGCCCTGCATCCACTGAGGCTGCGCGACGCGTGGCGTGCGGTGAAAGGGATGCAGGCTCTCAAACAGCAGGCTCTCGCTGAGGCGGGTCAACCGGAAGACAATGAGACAGTTCCGTGGAGCCCGTCGCCTTCGGTGGTGATCAGGCAGTCCACCGCGGCCACCGAAGCCGCTGTCTCCGCTTGGCGGAAGAAGAATGCGCCGTCGGCCGGTGCGGCCACCGTTGCGCTGTGGTTGGTCCGATGCGCGATGGAACGCGTCGGTCTGGAGTCGACGCCTGCCGTCACGATCGCCATCAATTGCCGCAGGTATCTCGACGCGAAGACCACTGTCAACGGCAACTTCGCCGTCGGACTGGATGTGGCGATCTCCGGCACCCGCCCCATCGAGCCGCAGGCACGTGTTCTCGATTCCGTGTACACCTCGGGCCTTCCGCTGGCCGTTCTGGGATTGGTATCGGCGACTGTTCGGGTCAAGCCTGCTATCGACCGGACGGCTGTGTGTCGGGTGTTGCGCAATCCGAAGGTCAAGCTCATGTACTCGGATCTGGGGCGGCCGCCGTCGTGGGCCAGGGTTCCGTGGAGCGAGGGGGAGGGCAGCCAGTTCGCAGGTCTGCTCGATCCGTCGGCTCCCGATGCCATCACTGTGATGTGCGGTGTCGTCGGTAAGGAACGCACCTACTCGGTGTCGTTCCACGACAACGTGTTCGAGCGAGCGAAGATCGAAGAGGCAATGGATCTGATCGTGACCGATCCGCTCCTGTTGCTCGATTCGGTCTCCTTCGACCTGGCCGAGCAACAGGGACGCGTCTAGCGCTTGCGGCTCGTGCTTGCCATTACCGCGGCGATCGGACGAGCGTCCGAACCCTGCAACTCCCGTACCGCTGCGGCAACGTCGCGATCACGAGCCATCTTGGTGTCGATGACGAGCAACGTTCCGTCGCACAGTCCGGCGAGAACAGCTGCCGAGCCGCTCGAGGCCAGTGGCGCAGTGTCGATCACCAGGTACGAGTAGGACTTTCTGAGCGTTTCCACCAGGTCACGCATTGCGACGGTGGAGAGCATCGGTGTTGCGTCCAACCCGACGCCGACAGGAATTGCGTCGAGGTAGCGGTCGGTTGTGGGTGCTGCGATCTGGTCGGGAGCGTCCGGCTTGTCGGCAGTGTCTGCCAGCACCCCTACCAGTCCTGCGGATGCAGGCAGGCTCAATTGCTCGGCCAGCGCGGGATGCGCGGAGTCGGTCTCGATCAGCACCGTCCGGTGATCGGATTCTGCCAGTGCCGCAGCCAGATCCACCGAGAAGTCGATGGTCGACTCCTTGGCGGAGGAGCTGGTCACCAGAATCACCTGTGGACCGGTGGGTATCGATTGCAGGTGGACGCGAACCTTGCGAAATGCCTCGGCGTCGGGGCTGGACCATTTGTCGAGCTGCGCACGACGACCTTCCGGACTACGGGTGACCGGTGCGACCGGGCCGAGAACCGGTAGCCCCGTCAGTGACTCGGCGTCGGATCGCTTGGAGACCCGTCGATCGAGCGTCGCCACCAGGATGACCAGCAGGATGCCGACCAAGATTCCACCGGTAGCGCCGTAGATGAGGTACGTCGTCAGTTTGGGTGTCGTGGGGCTCGCCGCAGCTTCTGCTCCGTTGACGATGGTCACGGTGGCTCTGGCCTGGTCCTGGCCGGTCGGCGTCTCCAACGGCACGATGTAAGCGATGAACTCGTCGGACAGAGTGTTCGCGATCTCGGCTGCCCGGTCGGCAGACGAGTCGGTCACGCTGACGTCCAGTAGCACCGTCTGCGGTACGACGGTTGCCGTGACCTTGCCTGCCACCGCATTTCCGCTCAGGTTCAGTCCCAGCGCATCTGCCACCCGCTGGCCGAGGATCTCGCTGGTCAGGATCTGAGCGTACGACGTTGCGCGCTGCTGAGAGAACTGATCACCCTGGTAGGACTCGGTGGAGCTGGTACCGCCGGTGGTCGAGACGAAGAGCTGCGCATTGGAGGTGTACTGCGGCGGAGTGACCAACGTTGCGACGATCGCTGCGCCGATGCCGATCACGAGGGTGACCGCGACGATCCACCAGCGCTCGAGGAGGATTACAAACGCCCTTTTGATATCCATTGTTAGCGAAGGTCTCCTTGGTTTTCGGGGGCTGGTTCGGGTGCTGGGCGGGCAACGATCATCGATCGACCGGGGTGGATCGGAGGGGGCTGCGGGATCGTCCGATGCTATCGATATCGGCCGCGGAACAACCGTTGAGGACAACTCCGGCGACCTGCTGACCGGAGAGCGTGAACTGCTGAGCGGTCGCGCGCAGTGTCTCGAATTTGGTCTTCCCGCTTCGGGATACGATCACCAGCGCGTCGGCGAAGTGCGAAAGCCGTTGCGCGTCACTGAACTTGCTGGCGGGGGCGGAGTCCAGAATTACCCAGCCGTGCAACTGCGCGGCCCGCTCGATCAGCAGCGTCGCTCGGGGCGAATCGACCACGCGTGCGGCGTTCTCCGATGCGTGGCCCTGGGGAACGACGGAGATTCCGTCGACCTTGTTGCTCAGGGCGTCGTCGGGTGCCACCAGGTCCTCGACCACATCCACGACCGATACGACGGATTCGTCGGGTGTGCCGCTGGGCTTCGTCCGTACGTCGAAATCGATCAACGCAACGCTTTCCCCCGAGTCCCGAAGCGAATCGGCCAATTGCTGTGCGATCGAGGTGGATCCGGTCGAGACGTCCGGTGCGGTCACCAGCACGATGTGCTTCTGGTCTGCCGGGAGCGCCGCCTGCAGCGCGTCGCGGAGTTGACGGCCGGGTTCGATCCCCGTCGTCTTCGACGTCTGAGCGGGAAATGCTGCGAACAGTGGCAAACCGGTTGCCTCGATTGCGTCCTCCGGCCGGCGGATGCGTGAGTCGGCGAGGGCCAGGAGCACCGCCAGAGTGGCCCCGGCGATCAGCCCTGCGGCCGTTGCGGCACCGAGGATCAGAGTGGGAGGGAACCCGCCCGGCAGTTCGGAGCTGGTCGGTGGCTCGACGACAAGCAATTCGGCTCTGGGGGTCAAGGCCCCGGGTATGGCTTCGAGAGAGGCGATTTCGGCCATGTACTCGTCGAGGTAGGCCTGGTTGATGGCCTGGGCCGAGGACGGCGAGCCGGCCGCTGTCGAGAGCAGGATCAGCACCGTGCCGGGGACCGGGGTGGCCGTCGTACTGGCGATCAACGCTTCCGGCGTGCTGTCCAACTGCAGATCGGCGATGACCCTTCTGGCCAGATCCTGACTCTGGATCAACGCCGCATAGGACGGCAGGCGCTCCTTGGCGTACAAGTCACCGCGGTAGTAGGTGTCGGAATCGTCGCGCGGTGTCGAGACGAAGACCGTCGACTGTGACTGGTAGGACTTCGGTTGCAGCAGAAGATAAGTCGCTGCCAGACCGACCACGACGAGGCACATCACGGCCACCCAACGCCAACGCTCGGTCAGGATGCGGAAGTACTCGGTGAGTGTGCTGTTCATCGGGTCCCGTCGGGTTCGATCAGTGCTGGAGTCCGGCCGGGCGTCATTGCAGCTGCCCGAATCCGTCGGCGATCATGGCGGCGGTGAGCTTCTCGGCAATGCGCTTGTGACCCTCGGGGTTCGGGTGGATGCCGTCATCGGCCAGCAGGGAGCTCACGTCTTCGCCTGCGAACCAGCCGAGGGAGCCGGGGTCGATGAACGTGACCGCACTGTTCTCCGGCACCTCCCGGAGCTTGCCCTCGAGGTACGGCCCCACCCTGACGGGTCCCGCGTCGGAATCGAATTCCACGTCGGGATCGTCGATGAACCACGGTGCAATGGCGACTATTCTAGCGGTGGGCCACGTCTCTCGGGCCCGCTCGACGGTGTACAGGAACATGTTGCTCAGGTAGATCGGGCCGAACTGGAGGTCGTTGCGACCGGCATCGAGCACCACGACGTCGGCGTCGAAGTTCTCACGCAAACGTGGAAGACGCTCCGAGGCATTCAACGACGCAACTTCGAGTGCGCCCAGAACACGCGGCAACCGGTGGTCCGGTCCGCCGCTGATGTACCCGGTTCCTGGCTGGGAGCCGAGATTGCAATTCCACCCCAGGTTG
This sequence comes from Rhodococcus sp. 14-1411-2a, assembly GCF_002259485.1. Taxonomy (GTDB): domain Bacteria; phylum Actinomycetota; class Actinomycetes; order Mycobacteriales; family Mycobacteriaceae; genus Rhodococcoides. Next base: position 319,258 of record NZ_NPGA01000009.1, on the reverse strand, counting down.
GTGGCGGTGAGGCAGGGGTAGCCGAAGTCCGGAACGGACGAGGGGCCGACGGTGTAGCTGTCGCCCACGAACAGAGCCGAACGGGCAGCACCACGATCAGCAGTGGGCCCGGTCGAGGTGGCCGTAGTGCCGGGGTCGGAGGCCGCGGTGTCGTGGCCGAGCATCACCGCGGCAACCCCGAGTACGACGACCATCGCCAGCGCTATCACTGCACCGGTCAGCACGCGTCCACGACGGACGTTGGTCGGCGAGATTCGGCGTGGTTTCGCGCCGGGTGCCGCTGAATGCCGTGATTGCTCAGACAAAGGGAACTCCGGTGTTCTCGAGGGACGCGACGATCTGCTGGGCGAGTACTCGTTGACCGGCCTCGGTGGGGTGGATTCCGTCTTCCTGGATCATTCCTTCCGGGACCAACCAATCTTCACCCACCACGCTCAGGTACGGCAACCGGAGCATCGACGCGGCAGCGCGTACCGAATCGTCGATGACGGCGGCTGCTTCGGGAACCGGGATCTCGTGCCATATCGGGCCCATGACCACGAGTTTGGCGCGGGGTGCCCGGCGAGCCAGTTCGCCAAGGGTGTCGATCGCGCGTTGCATGATCAGTTCCGGCGGCTTGCCGACGTCGTTGATCCCGCCGACGACGAACACGACGTCCGGGTCGTCGGCCACTGCCGCGTCTATCTGGTCCGCATAGGTGCCGTTGCCGTCGGTGGCGACGTATCCGGCGCTGAAGATGCTGACGTTGTTCACCGACCATCCGGTCGACTCCGCTGCCAGCGTCGGCCATACGACCGTGTCGGGAAGACCTCTGCTGTACGAGTCGCCTACCACCGAAACTTTCAGGGGCGTGTCGGCGGCGGTGACGGTGGGGGGCGGGGCGTCGTCTCGGACGACGGCTGCGACCACGAGGGCCACGGCTGCGATGAGGGCCACGACGACCGCTGCGTTCGCCGATGGGCGTCCGAACCGGAATCGGCTCGACCGTGTCTTCGGACGATCAGGCACGACGACCTCGATCGGCCGTCGCAGCGGCGTAGGTGTCGGTCAACCTGGTTGCCACCGACCGCATGCTCAGGTCACTCCTGGCGGCCGCACGACCACGTTCGCCCATCGCCGCGGCGAGGGCCGGGTCGGTCAGCAATGTCCTCATCGCTTCTGCAATCGGGCCTTCGCCCGGAACCGTTACGATTCCGCAGCCCGTGCGGGTGACGAGGGGAGCCAGCCCACACTCGTCGGTAACCACGACGGGGATGCCGACGGCCATCGCTTCGAGGACCGACATCGGGTAGGGCTCGTTGACCGAGGGAAGTACGTAGATCGCGGCGCGGCGCATCCGATCGGGGCCTTTGCCTCCGGGCAGTGGCCCTTCCCAGGTGATCTCGGAACGGCCGGCGATGGATTCCGTCACCTTTTCGGCTTCACCTTCGTCGGGTCCGACCAGGGTGAATCGAGCCGAAAGTCCGCTGTCCAAAACTTGTTTCGCGGCACCGACGAAGTCGAGTGGACGTTTTCGTGGGTGTAGTCGGGCCAGATACAGAATTTCGGGCGTTGTATCGGTCGATTCGACGGCTTCGTACTCGGGAACGCCGTTGTTCAGCATGTCGATTCGTACTCCGTCACCGGCCACCTGGGAAATGCCTTCCCGCTCTTGGTCTGTGAGACAGAACACAGTGTGGGCCTGACGAAGCAGCCGTCGGACGAACAGGGCATCGAGCGCTGGAGCCAGGGGATTGGACTTGGGTGCGAGCATGCCGTGCGATTGGACGACGAACGGCAGGCCCAGGGTGTGCACGGCCGTCGCGAACGGCAACATCACCAGGTCGCGGGCGAGGTGGATGTGCACCACGTCGAACTCGGCACGATGCTTCCGCAGCCATGTGAGCGATGTCGGCGCTGCGAGGCCGGCGAAGCCGACACCGGGCACCAGGTTTCGCGCCTTCTTCAGCGTGAGAGGTACGCCCTCCTGCTCGGTCGGGATCGGATCGTAACCGCGAACACCCGCGGTGATCGTCACCTCGTGACCCGAGTCCTGCAGGGCCGACGCTTGATTGAGGGCGACGCGGACCGGCCCGCCGTACGCCCCGTCGGGGCTGAACAAGGTGACCGCGTGGAGAATTCGCACGTCAGCGCGGACGAATCGGTCGAATGGTCGACGGCGGTGCGAGTGCGAACGACGATGCAGGAACGTCGGCCGACACCAGCGCTGCGGCTCCGATGACGGAGTTGGCACCCACCGTGACGCCTCGAAGAACCAGCGCGCGTGCTCCCACCCAGACGCCGTTCTCGATCACGATCGGGCCGTTGTCGTACTCGAACACCGGCGAGCGGTGGTCGTGGCTGCCGGTGCAGAGAAATGCCTGCTGGGACACGCAGACATCCGATCCGATGGTGAGCTGCTCGACGTTGTAGAGGTCGCACCCCACGCCGATCCAGGTGTTGTCTGCGATCTCGAGCTTCCACGGCCACTGGATGCGCACGTCGTGCTTGATCAAGACGCCCGTGCCGATCTTGGCCCCGAAGGCGCGCAGCGCGGCGCAGCGAATGCGGTTGGGGCACCACACTTTCGTGAACACCAGGGACGAGAAGGCCACCCACAGGGCTTGATGGACGAAACCTCGACCCTTGTCGTACGAGCGCCCGCGCAGTGCGCCGAGGGATCTGACTGATGCAGTGGAGTCGGTCACGCAGGTTGTCCTTTGCGAATCAGGTCATGAGTAGCGGTAGCAAAGATGGGATGCGCGTCGACCAGTCCGCCCATACGGATCGAGGCGTTTGTAACGGTACCGGAGTGGGGCCGCGATGGAGGATGTGAGCAACCTTCAGATGCCGAGCCCAGGAGTCGTTGCATTGCTACTCTTCAGTCGAACCGAATGTGGGCAGTGTGACGGCCGAAGATCGGCGTGCGCTCGCTCGAGCAGACCTTCCAATCCCATTGCAATCGAAAGGCCCTGTCGATGAGCCTGATCCAGCTTTTCACCTGGTTGTTGCCGCCACTTCGGTTGAAGAACCGACTCCTGAACTCCTTCGGTCACGACATCGCGATGTCCGCGAAAATCGGACCCTGCTTGGTCTCGGGAGTTCGACGCGCGAAGCTCGGCGAAAACGTGCTCATCGGTCCGTTCAACACGTTCAAGAATCTGTCCCTGCTGCACCTGGAGAACGAGGCGGGGATCGGTTCGTGGAACTGGATCTCCGCCCATCCGGCCTATCAGGCGCTCGATCCGGAAGCCGGCACGCTGGCGCTGGGATACGGGGCCAGGATCGAAAGCCGTTCCTACCTCGACTGCTCCGGGACCATCGAGGTCGGTGCCTACAGTGCGGTGGGGGGCCAGCGCTGCACGTTGCAGAGCCATGAGCCGAACATGCGAGACATGATTCAGACCGTGGGACGGATCGAGATCGGCCACCACACGTCGGTCGGTAGCAACGTGGTGATTCTCAAGGGCGCGAAGGTGCCCGAATGCTCCGTTCTCGCAGCGCATTCCACGATGACGGGTAAGCCGCTCGCCGATCCCAAGCCCGGTGTGTACGGAGGGACTCCCGCAAAGTTTCTCGCTCCCATCTCGGGGCAGTGGTTCGAGCGCACCCAGATTCCCATCACCGATGTCGCGATCGACGGGGTAGTGGGTCTGGATCGGGCCTCGCTGGCGCGAGGCACCGAAGCTCCGCAGCGGGACGCTCTGCACGTGGTCGAGGCCGACGGCACTGCATGATGAGAGCAACCGCTCAGACAGCAACACTCGATTCTCCGAAGCCGGCCTCGACCGGTCTCACCTTCGAGGCCAGGCGAGCCCTCGGTAAGCGTGTCATCTCGAGCGGTGTGCTGATCATGCTCGGTGCCACGTCGGGCCTGCAGGTCATGGGCTTCACCGTCACCGGTTTCTCGGGGCTGTGCCTCCTCGTGGCCCCGGCCCTCTTCCTGACGGCGACCTCGCGCGGTGATCGATTGATCATCGCGCTGTCGACCGTGGCGTTCGCCGGGTTCATCGTCTCCTCCCAGATCAACGATCTGAGTTTCTTCGACGAACGCGTCATCCAATGGGCCTCGTTCGCGATCTACTTCGTCGGCATCACCGTCATCGCAGGTCGGGATCTCGAGCGACTCTTCTCGCTCGCGGCCGGTGTTGCACTCGGTTCCTGCCTGTACTTCCTCACGTCAGGTCTGCCTTTCGCCAGCTTGTCCACATTCGAGGATCTGTGGAAATACGCTTTCGCTCCGTACGTCACGTTGATCGGTCTGTACGTACTCGTCCGGATGAAGGTCCCGGTTCAGATTCAGGCGGTATTCCTGGTGCTGCTGGCCGGGGCCAGTCTGGTTTTGAACTTCCGGTCCCATGCCTTGGTCTGCCTCGGCAGCGCGGCCATCCTTCTGGTGACATGGCTTGCCCGTGAGAAGATCTCGCGGTTCACGCAGTTCTTGATCGTTGCCGGAGTCGGCGCGGGTCTCGGGACCCTGATCCCAGCCATCGCGCGCAGTGGAATCGCAGGCGAGGCGGTGAAAGCCAAGACCGAACTGCAGGATTCGACGGGTGTGCCTGCGATTCTGGCCGGGCGCACCGAATCCCCTCTGTCGATAGCGGCGATCCTCGACAAACCGATCTTCGGCTGGGGCAGTGCAGACAACCTGACCACCGACGTTTTCGCTCGCGGCGAGGAATTCGCGATCGCGATCGGCTTCGACCCCAACCTGCCGTTCTACGGCTTCTGGCATCTGGCGAACGGTGCCACGTCGTTGCACTCCGTTCTCTTCAGCTCGTGGGCCGAGGGCGGCGTGTTCGCTGCGGTCCTTCCGGTGTTTCTGGTGATCGCGGCACTCACCGTCATCTGGAGCTCACCGCGGTATGGAATCTGGGGTGCGATGGCAGTGCAGATTTCGGTGCAGGCGGGGTGGGACCTGTTCTTCTCCCCGATGTCGTACAACCTGCTCGCGGCGTTCGCGTTGCTCGCCGCCGTCTTCGCCAGCCGGCACCTGACTACACCCGGTAGCCGACGGTCGAGAGCATCCGAGACCGAGCACCGTGAGGTGGCCCTGCCATGAAACCCTCTGTCAGCGTGGTGATCCCCACCATCGGCCGCAGTTCCCTCGAGGCTGCTGTGCGGTCTGCACTCGCGCAGACCCATCCGGTGTCCGAGGTGATCGTGGTGGTCGACTCCGATGCCGAACCCGTTGTTCCAGAAGACGATCGGGTGACCGTGATCCACACCGGCGGCGGCGCAGGGGCCAGCAGGGCGCGTCAGTCGGGGATCGACAAGAGCACCGGTGACGTCATCGGTCTGCTCGACGACGACGACGTGTGGTTGCCGAACAAGCTAGAAGTCCAATTAGCTTCGGTACCAACGGATTCACAGTTGTGGATCGCATCCAGTCGCGTCCGTGCAATCACTGCCGAGGGCGGTTCGGAGTGGCCGGTTCGGTTGATCGGTATGCACCAGCCCGTGGATCAGTACCTGGTTCGCTTCCACTCGCTCAGGTTCGGTGGAGCGAGTGCGCAAACGTCCACGTTGCTGTTCCCCCGTGAGATCGCCGAGACGGTTCCGATGGACCTTCCTCTCGGTTCCGTGCACGACGACCCGTCCTGGCTGATCGATGTGCGTCGACGCTTTCCCGACGTCCCGATCGTGCAATCGGCCGAGGTGTTGGTGCAGTACGACATGACGTCTGCGTCGCTGTCTCGAACCGATTCCGATCAGAGCGTGGCCTACATCCAGTGGGGCAAGGAGTATCTGGCGTCCTCGGACAAACGGAGCAGGGGAGACTATTTCCTGACGAGTCCGCTGTCTTCTGCTGTCAGTGGTCGGTCGATGCGTGGGGTGATCAGGTCCCTCGTCGCAGGTGTGCGGTACGGACGACCCGGGAAGTGGGCCTGGGGGTTTGCTCTCGTGAGCACGGTGCGATTGGTGTTGATGAAGGCCATGGGAATCGCCCAGCACCTGACGAAGAGATGAGATAGGCATGTCGTCGAAGATCGAGAAGATATCCGTGGTCACGATCAGTTTTCGTGACCTGGACGGGCTGAAGAAAACTGTCGACAGCGTTCGGGCTCAACAGTGTTCGGTGCCCGTCGAGCACGTGGTTCTCGACGGCGGGTCCGGCGCGGAGGTGGAGCAGTACCTCGAGTCGATCGGCGCAGGTCTGCAGTATTGGCGCTCCGAGCGCGACAACGGACGGTACGACGCGATGAACAGGGGCATCGCGCAGACCACCGGCGACATCGTCTGGCTCATGCATTCCGGTGACTGCTTCTCCGACCCAGGTGCACTCGAGTACATCGTGGAGAACTTGAAGGACCCTCGGGCGCAGTGGGGCTACGCCAAGGTGCGCCGCGTCGGTGCCGATGGCATCGATCTCGGTGAGTGGGGTTTCATGCCCTTCGACCTTCACAACTTCACCATCGGCAAAGCGCCCATCCCGCATCAAGGTTCGTTCGTGGGTGCCGATTTCGCGAAACAGCTGGGGCCGTACGACGAAGAGTTCGGGCTGGCAGCCGATCAGCTGTATCTGATGCGAGCGGCACTGATCAAGCCTCCGGTCACGTTCGACCGTGTCGTGTGCGATTTCGACACCACGGGTGCCGGCACGGTCCGGCCCATCAAGGAGAGCTTCGCAGATCTTCGGCGGGCCTGGGACAAGCTGGACCACTACCCGTACGGCACTCGTCGACGTTCCCGCCTGCAGTCGAAGGTGATCGAACTGGTGGTTCGGGTGGCGTTCCACGGTCGCGAAAGAGTCCGCGCGATGTTGGGGAGGGCACCGGCGAATGGCGGGTAGGCACCGCGCCGACCGTGGGCAGAAGGGATTCTCCAAGCCCCACCCGGCCGCGGTCCAGGACGTGCCGCCCAACGAACTGGTGGACACCGCGGCACCGGCGGGTGGACTATCGTCCCAGGAGCAGAAGGCCGTTCTGTGGGGGACGGTCTTTCGTGTTCTCGGGACGCCGATCATGGCGCTGCTCGGGCTTCTGAACACCGCGATCATCGTGCGCGAGACCGGTGAGTCGATCTTCGGTGTCGTGTCGTTGATCGCCACGATGAGCCTGCTCTTCCCGTTCGCGGACCTCGGTATCGGAGCCGTGGTAACCAACGCCAGCTCGCGGGCCGGCAAGTTGTCCGAGGACCCGGTCACGGTGGGAACGATTCAGCGTGCCTACCGGGTGCTGGCGATGATCGCCGCTGGACTGATCGTTGCGTTCGTGCTCATCATGATCTTCGACAAGTGGGGAGCCGTCATCGGTCTCACCACCGGACCCGATGATCGATGGGTGATCACCCTGGCGGCCAGCCTGTTCGCGTTGAGCCTGCCGACGGGGCTGGGCATCCGAATCCTGATCGGCATCAACAAGAATCAGCTCGCAGTGTTGGTGCTGATGTCGAATACGGTGTTCGGTCTGCTGATCACCGTCGGGTTGATGCTCGTCGGTGCTCAGGGAATCTTCTTCGCCATTCCCGGTGTACTCGGCGCGCTTCTCGGCAACATTGTGGGAACGATTGTCGCGCTGCGAATGTCCGGCCTGGGAACGGTGGTGTTCGCGGCACCCGTGCAAGAGATGGCTCAGGTGAAGTTGCTGGCGGGTTCTCTGTGGATGCTGATCGCCAGTGTGGGGTTGCCTCTCGGCCTGCAGTCCCATCGAGTGATCCTCTCGCACTTGTCCACGCCCGAGGAGCTGTCGAGATACGCACTGATGGCTCAGGTGTACGCACTGGGATGGTCGGTGTTCTCCACCGCAGGCATGGCCTATTGGCCGGTGTTCGTGAAACGGCGGGGCGATCAGGCGGGCACCATCAAGATGTGGATCAAGATCGTGCTGGTGTTCTTCGGGGTGTCCGTCGTTGCGGCGGTGTTCATCTCGCTGCTCGGCCCCTTCGCGACGAACATCCTCTCCAGTGGCGAGGTGAAGACCGGAACGTGGCTGGCTGTGGCGTTCGGCTGCCTACTGGTGGTGCAGTGCATCCACCTTCCCGCGGGAGTGCTGCTCACGACGCCGACGGAGATGCGGTTTCAGGCGTTCTGCATCATGGGAATGGGTCTGATCAGCGTGATCGGCGGTATCTTCGTGGCTCCGGAGTACGGAGCCGTCGGAGTGGTGTTCGTTGCTGCTGCAGCAGTACTGGTCACTCAGATCGTGCCGGATTTCGCGTTCGTTCCGAGATTGGTCAAGCGACGAGATCCGGTGGAACTCGATCAGGCCGAGACGTCGGGGCCGGTCTCGGTGTAACCGAAGGCCGGGTCGGTCCAGGCGACACCCCTGCGCACCACCTTCGCGGGCACACCGCCGATCAGGCAGTCGGGTTCGTCGAAGTGACCGCGCACCACGGCACCCGCGGCCACGATGCACCCGTCGGCTATCCGCGTTCCCGCGAGAACGGTGGCCCTTGATCCGATCCACACGTGGTTGCCGATGTGAATGCCCTTCTCGGCGTGCCGGAACGGGGCGTCGGGAGAAGACCGCGTCGGGTGGAAGTCGTCGTCGATCAGGTGCACGTCCCACCCGATCATTCCTTCGTTCCCGATGGTGATCTCGCTGGTTGCAACCACGACGGACATCGGCGAGACGGTAGTCGGTCCGCTCATGGTCATCGTTGCCCCCGGCCCGATGTCCCAACGGTTTCCGGACGTGATGGCAACGGAGCCGTCCACTTCGAAGCGGCCGCGCACGCGGAGTGATCCGGCCATTCTGTTGTCGGCGAAGCCGTAGTTGTTGATGCCCAGGGCCAGGAAGCCGTTGCGGACGGTGATGTTCCCCGCGCCTCGGACGCGGAAGTTGCGTCCCACGAAAATTGGCTTGCGGCGCAGAATCATCGGTGCGGTGCGCAGCACGGTCGGACGGAACTCTCCGAACAGTAGGCCGAGTTTCGCTCGCAGTGTCATCGATGTCCTTCACGATCGCGGCGGGCCAGGTTGTGTGCGAAGTGCCGGAACCCTTCGCGGCCGGCGGATTCGCTGTACCGGGCGTTGCCCAGATCCCTCGCTGCACGGATCAGTCGATCGACCTCTACCGGGTTGCCGTCCAGAGTCATTACCGCGCGGTTGAGGGCCGCTGGGTCGCCCGGAGTGGCGAACAGAGCAGAGGAGTGTTCTACCAGTACCGAATGTGAGATGCCACCGGGTTCGGTTGCGGCCACGATCGGCCGAGAGGCCGCGACATAGGACGTCAGCTTGCTCGGCAGCGACATCTCCTTGACGCCCGGGCGCTCGTTGAGCAGCAGCACGTCGGCGGCGGCAAGCACACTGGGGTAGGTGCTTTCGTCGACGGGGTCGACGAATTTCATCGTCGGGAGTCCGTCTGCAGCAGAAACGAGTTGGCGACGCTGATTGCCGTCGCCCACCATCACATAGGTGATCGGCATCGATTGTTCGTGCGCCATCCGAGCGGCGTCGACCACCGATTCCAGTCCCTGCTTCATGCCCATGTTGCCGGTGTGCACCACTACGCGGTGGTCGGTGTCGGTCCAGCCGAGTCGCGCGCGGGCCTCGCGCGTCGTCTCGGTCGATCCCGAGATGTGCGTGAAGATCGGCAGGTCGACGATCTTGGCTGCGTCGACGCCGTTCTCTGTCAACACGTCTCGGAATCGTGGGGTGATGACGCCGATGGAGTCTGCGCGTCGGGCCAGTCGGTACTCGAACGATCCGACCATGCGCCCAGCGGTGCCGCCGGTGGTACCGGATTGGGCCGCTGCGTTTCCGCTCAGGTCGTGAACGACCACTCCCAGGGGTCGTCCTCGATGCCCGAGGGATGCGGCGAGTAGGGCCCCGAGCAGTGGGGTGACGGCGATGACGACGTCCGCGCGCGAGGCGCGCACCAATGGCGCAGCCAGGGTGGCGAAGCTAAGTTCCATCCGGGCTCGGCCGACGAGATCGGGAGCGGCGGGCACCGCATGCCGGACGCGTCGTACCCGTACGTTCCCCACCTGTTCTCGCCATGTGATGCCGCGACGGTAGCGGGGATCCTGAATTGCCCACTGCGGGTAGTGCGGAACTCCGGTGATCAGGTTTACATCCGCGCCTGCGCTGCTCAGCGCTTCCACGAGTGCGGTGTTGTACGGAGCGCTTCCGGTGGTCTCGGGTGCGTAGTGGCAGGCCACCACGCAGACGGACAACCCATGGAGCGAGGGTGATGCGTCCTGCTCGTCGGGGACTTCTGCCACGTCAGTACGCGCCGTCCGATTTGAGCACTGCCGCAGCGGTACGCCAGATGATGACGAGGTCCTGGATGATGGACCAATTGTCGACGTAGTAGTGGTCCAGTCGAATTCGCTCCGACTCGGCCACATCCGACCGTCCCGAGACCTGCCACAGCCCGGTGACGCCGGGCTTGACGAGGCTGCGGCGCTCGACGAAGTGCTCCACGTCCGCGCCTTCGCCGGGCACCAGCGGCCTGGGGCCAACGATGCTCATCTCGCCGGAGAGGACGTTGAACAGCTGGGGAAGTTCGTCGATGCTCAGTTTCCGTAGCAGCCGACCGGTTTTGGTGATTCGGCTGTCCGTTGCCGACTTGTAGAACACCGAGGTCTGCTGATTCGCATCCTCCCGTGCGTGACCGATGGCCGAGTCTGCATCGACCACCATGGTGCGCAGTTTCCAGATGCGGAACTTCTCGCCCTGCAGGCCCACTCGCTCCTGGCGGTAGAAGATCGGTCCTCGGTCGCCGACCTTGATGGCGACAGCGGCGACGGCCAGCACCGGAAACAGAACGATCAAGGCGATGGTGGCGAGCACGAAATCGAAGACCGTTTTGCTCTTCCGGGTGGCACCGTCGTACTTGGGTCGGTCGACGTGCAGCAGTGGCAGGTTGTCGATGGGCCTGATCTTGAGCCGGGGCCCGGCGATGTCTGCTACTCCGGGAGCGACGACCAGATCGATCCTGTGCTTGTCCAGCTTCCATGCCAGATCGCGCATCCGCTCGTAACCGAGGTGCTCGACGGCCGCAACGGCAACCGTTGTCGCGGAGGTCTTCCGGAGTGCTTCGTCGATTGCGGTTTCGTCACCGAGGATTTCGATGGTGCGCCCGTTCGCGTCGACGGTTGCCCCGGCGGCACCGATGTATCCCGGGATGCACGCACCGATCACTCGGTAACCGGCGTCGGCCGCGTTGTCGAAGTTGCCGGAGATTCTCTTGATCGACGTGACGTTGCCGATCACGATGACCTCGCTCAGGTAGTACCCGGCCGACCGCTTGCGGGCGAGGCGTCGCCTCCAGAATCGACGACCGGTCAACAGGCCGATGAGGCCGATCGGCAGCGCGATGGCCAGGTATCCGCGGGCGATGCCCGACTGGACGAGAAGGTCCACCACGGCGATTCCACCGAACAGCCAGCCGGTTGCCGTCACGACTCGTCGGTATTCGTCGGCACCGTTGCCGATCAGCTGTGGGTCGCGTGACTGAACGAGACCGAGCGCGAGCAGCCAGACGGTGCCGAGGCCGGCGGAGAAGGCCGTGAAGAAGATCAGCGCACTGAGGGTCTCGGGTGAGTCGGTCGCAGGGGTGCCGAACCGGATCAGTTGAGCGCTGACGAGTGCTGCGACGATGACGCAGGCATCGGTCAGCAGAACCTTGCGCCGGTAGCTGCGCTGCCATTCGGTCCGCTTCGCCGGCACGTAAGCTTCTTCGGAGGACGAGATCAGCTTGGGAAGGTCCGGCGAATTCGAGCGCGACTTAACCGGGTTGTAACCTGACGTGAGTTTGCCGAGGGCGACATTCATGTGCGGTCTCCATGTCTGGCTGTGCAACGAACAGACTGAGCGAAAAACGAACTAGTAAGTACTGACTGAACGCATTTCCCCGAGCGCTGCTCATTCTTCGCAGGATCGGGCAAAAGTGTTACTGGGCACACCTAATTTGTGTCAGGTATCACCGGATCGACGAGTAGGACGTGAGTGGATGCAGGCCGCAAGACACCGACGGTGCCGAACATTCTTGGCATCGATCGGAGTGACGTCGGTGCTGTTGGCTGCCTGTTCTTCGGCCGAGGACCCCGCTGACGAGCAGGTGGAGTCCATTACGACCGCCGCAACCGAGGGCAGTGGGTGCCAACCGTCGGTGGAGCATCTCGGCCTGACGGCGGTGACTGCGTCGGAGTCCGAAGACCTGCTGGCAAAACAGAGTTCGCTGATTTCGCAGTATGGATTCGGCGCGGTGAGACTGACAATTCACTGGCCCGTAATCGAGCCTTATCCCGGTGTTTACGATTGGAAGTCCACCGACGATCAGGTCGCGGCATTCTCCGATGCCGGGCTCGACATCTTGGGGGTGGCGACGTGGGCACCATGGTGGGACGTCGACCCGGCCAATCGGAACGTCATGCACCCGAAACCGTCGGATCCACAAAAGTTCTCCGAGTTCGCAAAATTGGCCGCAAACCGCTACAAAGACCGAATTCGCACGTGGGAAATTTGGAATGAGCCCAATACCGGCGCAACATTCGGTCCTGGTGTCGATTTACAGACGTACGTTCCGATGTTGAAGCAGTCGTACGAAAAGATCAAAAGCATTGATCTGGACATCGAGGTCCTGACCGGAGGTACCTCGCCGACCATCGACAACGACACGGACCTGAGCCCGGCAAGTTTCATCAAGGGCCTGTACGCAGCCGGCGCGGGCCCTTTTTTCGATGCCATCGCGATGCATCCCTACAGTGCCCCGGATCGTCTCAGCGAGGCGTCAGTGCAGTCGTACAGCTCCAACACTGCGATCGCGCGGATTCGCGAGACGATGATCGTCAACGGCGATCGCAACAAGAAGATCTGGTTCACCGAGTTCGGTGCCGCCTCCGGCACGGGACCGGAGAGCGTCCCCGAGGACAAGCAGGCCGAGCTGTTGGTGGACGGCATCGACTACCTACGGAGCCTGTCCTACTGCGGCGGGATCTTCCTGTTCGACTTCCGTGACTACGACACCGGCAACGCGGTGGACGAGCTGAACGCGGGGCTGGTGCGGTCTGACTTCAGCCCTAAGCCCGCGCTCGATGCCGTGATTCAGGCCGGCGGTTCCAACTGAGTTCGACGGGTGGCTTTCGCGTGCTCGAGCGTCATGGCCGGCGGTGACACCATGACGGTTCCGGGCGCGACGTCGTGCAGAATCGTGGCGTTCGCGCCGATGGTCACGTCGTTGCCGATGGTGATCGGGCCCAGTACCGCTGCACCCGCACCCACGCGGACGTTGTCACCGATGACCGGGCGGCCCTTGGCCGTGTAGCCGAGGCTCACGTGCTGATTGATCCAGCAGTTCTTACCGATGTGTTCTGCGGTGATGATCGAGCCGAGGCCGTGTTGAATGAACAGGCCGGGGCCGATGGATCCCGCTTCGAGTGTCAACGTGGACAGACCCGGATAGAGCTTCTTGAGCAGCAGCCGTTGGACCGTCCCGATGTGCCTGATGCGGTAGTGCACAAGGGTTCTGAACTCGGGTAGCGCTCCGGCGATGTAGGCGAACCGGCGGTAGGGATCGAGTGCGCTGATGGCCTCGACTTCCAGACATACGGTCCATTTGGCCACGTCTGCCGCGATGTCGTCGGCCACGCCCGCTCGCTGCACTGCTTTCCAGAGTGGGTATGCCCAGACGGACGCTGCGGAGGTGAGAAGGGATGTCTTGTCGGTCACCCGAACCACTGTAGGGGCAAGAGCCGTCACCGTCCCATCGATCAGGGGCACTCGTTGGGTGCGTCCTTGTCCGAGAACCGCTCGAGCATCCACTGGTACATCTCGTCGCCCGCATCGGCATCGGCGTGGCCTTGACCTGCCATCTCGCGGTGGACGATTCGGTCGCCGATGCGGCATCCGGCGTCGACAGCCTTGGAAACCCATGCGGGCAGGATCAATTCGTCGTCGGATCCGTTGATCACCAGCATCGGTGCCGGTGCTCGTCGCTGGGGGAGCGAGGCCTCGGTGAGCCACTCGGTGAGTCGATCGGTCGCTTCGTCCGATGCCGGCTGCACCTGTGCTGCGTCGAGTTGGGTGGACAGGGCGGCCTTCTCGGTGTCGGGCAGTGCACACGACGTCAGGCCCGTCAGCTCGCCTGCTGCTGCGCCCCGCAGGTAGTCGCTCTGCTCGAGATCGGGGTGCACCACCGACAACCCGTCGATGATCAGCGGCATGAACGCAGTTTGTGCACCGGTCAATGTCTCGTCCCGAGCGGCCTCGGCGAAGCCGGTGATGTCTGCTGCAGGCGAGGTGGACACACTACCGACGAGGTTCAGGCCCGATCCGTAGTCTGCGCTGTATTCGTTTGCGGCCCATGCTGCTTGGCCACCCTGCGATCCGCCGACGGCCATCCATTTGTCGGAGGTGTCGGGGTATTGGTTGCGCACTGCTCGCACGGCGTCGATCATGTTGAATCCGGCGGTACGTGGCTCGAGGTAGGGGTGCTCGCCCGGCCAGCCCAGTCCCTGGAAGTCTGTCATCGTCACCACGAATCCGGCCTCGGCGATGGCGGCGAGGGTGGGTGCGTAGCCCCGTAGATCCGGGCTGAGCGACGGCCCACAGTCCTGGCCGAGTCCGGTGGTGGGGTGACCGTAGGAGATGACGGGCCAGCCGCCTGCCGGTGCGTCTCCGCGGGGACGGTAGACCGTAGACGCCACCTCGGACACCTGACCGTCGTATGCGGAGACGGAACGGTAGACGACGGTGCGGGCCTCGCCGAGCTTGTCGGCAAGATTGGGATCCAGGCCTTCGACCGGGGTGGATTGAACGATGGTGCCCCGCTGATCGAGCACCGACTGGGCGATGTCGGGAAGCGGGGTATCGAGGACTGCCACCGCGCGCGGTGTCTCCTGGGAGCACGCAGCGAGCGTCAGGATGCCGACTACGGCAAGGGTTCCGACGCGACAAGCAGACGAGGCCAACATGTGTTCAGGCTAGCGTGTGCTGCGATTTCGACCGACCAAGCTCTAAGCTCGGGTAACTGACCCTCGTCGACATTTCAGGTTGGAGCAAACTCGATGAAACGCGCGCTGATCACCGGTATCACTGGGCAGGATGGTTCCTATCTGGCAGAACTGCTGCTGAGCAAGGGGTATGAGGTGCATGGCCTGATTCGACGGTCGTCCACCTTCAACACGTCGCGCATCGATCACCTCTACCAGGATCCGCACGACACCGGCGCTCGAATGTTTCTGCATTACGGCGACTTGAGTGACGGTGCTCGACTGGTCACGCTGTTGACCGAGATTCAGCCGGACGAGGTTTACAACCTCGGCGCGCAGTCGCACGTGCGGGTGAGCTTCGACGAGCCCGAGCACACCGGCAACACCACTGGCATCGGTTCCATTCGACTGCTCGAGGCCGTCCGTCTGGCGGGGTTGCAATGCCGCTTCTATCAGGCGTCGAGCTCCGAGATGTTCGGCGCAACTCCGCCGCCGCAGAACGAGGAGACTCCGTTCTACCCTCGCTCGCCGTACGGTGCCGCGAAGGTCTACGCCTACTGGGTCACCAAGAACTACCGCGAGGCGTACGGCATTTTCGCCGTCAACGGCATCCTCTTCAATCACGAATCCCCTCGTCGCGGTGAGACATTCGTGACTCGAAAGATCACCCGCGCGGTTGCGCGCATCAAGGCCGGTGTGGAGCAGAACATCTATATGGGCAACCTGGATGCCATCCGCGACTGGGGTTACGCGCCGGAGTATGTCGAGGGCATGTGGCGGATGCTACAGGCCGACGAGCCGGACGATTTCGTGCTTGCTACCGGTGGAAACTTCTCGGTGAAAGATTTCCTGGTAGTTGCGTTCGAGCGGGCCGGTTTGGATTGGGAGAAGCACGTCAAGTTCGACGAGCGCTACCTGCGTCCGACGGAGGTCGATGCTCTCGTCGGCGACGCCAGCAAGGCAGAAGAGAAGCTGGGCTGGAAAGCCACCGTGCACACACCGGAGCTGGCGAAGATCATGGTCGACGCCGATATAGCGGCTCTCGAGCATGAGGGTCGTCCGTGGATCGACCGGCCGTCGCTGCCGGATTGGGCGTGAGCGCCGTGGTGCCGGACGGGTCGCCTGCACCCGCCTACGTACCAGCTCCTCTGGATCGAGCAGCACCCCTGTACGTCGCCGGACACCGCGGACTTGTGGGGTCGGCGATCTGGCGTCAACTCGAGAACTCGGGTTTCGATCGTTTGATTGGCCGATCGTCATCCGAGCTGGATCTCAAGGACCGCGACGCGGTGTTCGCGTTCTTCGCGGAGACCAAGCCTGCGACGGTGGTACTGGCTGCTGCCAAGGTGGGTGGCATTCTGGCGAACAGTACGTATCCGGTGGATTTCTTGTCGGACAATCTTCGGATTCAGGTGAACGTGCTCGATGCGGCCTTGGCGCAGGGCGTCGAGCGCGTCCTGTTTCTCGGTTCTTCCTGCATCTACCCCAAGCTTGCTCCTCAGCCGATCAAAGAGGAGTACCTGCTCACCGGTCATCTCGAGCCGACAAACGATGCCTACGCCATAGCGAAGATCGCGGGGATCCTACAGATTCAGTCGGTTCGCAAGCAGTACGGACTGCCCTGGATCTCGGCTATGCCGACCAACCTGTACGGCCCGGGAGACAACTTCTCCCCGCAGGGCTCGCACGTACTGCCGGCGTTGATCCGCCGGTACGACGAGGCCCGCCGCGATGGTGTCGATACGGTGACCAATTGGGGTAGTGGATCTCCGCGGCGTGAGTTCTTGCATGTTGATGATATGGCGGCTGCGTGTATTCATTTGCTCGAGCACTATGACGGGCCTGATCAGGTAAACGTGGGTACCGGTGAGGACGCGACGATCAAGGAGATCGCCGGGATTGTTGCTTCCACTGTCGGTTTCGAGGGTGAGACCGAGTGGGACACATCGAAGCCGGATGGGACACCGCAGAAGCTTCTGGACGTGAACAAGCTGCGGGATGCGGGGTGGAAGCCGCAGATCGACTTGGAGGCGGGGATCGCGACCACAGTCGAATGGTATCGGCAACACGTCGACTCACTGCGCACCTGACAGGCCGAGCCGGGCCGTCCTACGTTCGACCGACATCCTTGACACCGGCCGCGGATCTGGCGCTAATAGGTGGTCGAGGGTCGGTCGGGTGGGGCACGATCGCAGACATCGGTAAAGCAGTGGACGCGTTCGGTTAACGCAGTAGAAACGTGTGACGACCTGCAGGTTTCTGTCGATCAACCTATCGTGACCAAGTGACGCAATAACCACAACAAGATCATCTGCACGACGGGGTGGCACGGAGCTGTGTCGATCACGCAAGGGTTCGGCAACGCGTACGTACCGAGGGGAAATCAGTGTCAGTCAGCGATCTGGAAGCGCAGAGTTCGGTTGTCTCGCGGCGTGACGCTCGACGGTTGCGCAGGGTGACGTCGCGTCGTGAATGGGAAACGCATTACACCGAGGGCTTGCGTGTCACCGACACGGTGGTCGTTCTCGGTGCGGTGACGGTGGCGCAGATCATCCGATTCGGGGACATCGATTTTCGTGAACCGTGGTCCATCGTCGGCTACTTCGGAATATCCGGAATCCTCGCGATTCTGTGGCTGACGTTTCTCGCCATCTTCCGTACTCGTTCTCCGCGAGTGATCGGCAATGGGTCGGAGGAGTACCGCCGCATCGTGTCGGCCACGTTCCGGCTCTTCGGAACCATCGCGATTCTCTCACTGTTGTTCCGTCTGGACATCGCCCGTCTGTATCTGGCGATCGCACTGCCCGTCGGCCTGGTCGGACTGCTGTTGAGTCGATGGGTATGGCGAAAAATAGTGTCGCGCAAGCGTGCTCGTGGCGGATATCAAACCTCGGTGCTCATCGTCGGCAGTCGTAGTTCGGCCCTGGCCATGGCCAGGTCGTTCGAGCGTTCCCCTGAAGCCGGCTACAGCGTGGTGGGTATCTGCCTACCCAACTACGAACCCGGCAACGACTCGTCGTTCACCATCGACGGCGTGGAGATTCCGGTACTCGGGGATGAACACAGTGTCGTCGAGGCCATCGAGACCTCCGGCGCAGACACCGTGGCGGTGACGGCCACCGAGCACATCGGCCATCACGGACTGCGAAAGATGGTGTGGGATCTCGAGAAGAAGAAGGTCGACCTCGTGGTGTCGCCGGGAGTGGTGGACGTGGCAGGTCCGCGTCTGGTGATGCGTCCGGTCGCGAACTTCCCGCTGATCCACGTGGAGAAGCCGCAGTACAACGGTGCGAAGCGATTCAGCAAGACGGCGTTCGACTTCCTGTTCGCCGCAGCGATCCTACTGCTGATTTCTCCGGTTCTGATCACCCTCGCCGTGATCATCAAGCTCACCAGCAAGGGCTCGATCTTCTACAAGTCCGAGCGAATGGGCATCGACGGCAAGCCTTTCCAGATGATCAAGTTCCGCAGCATGGTGCAGGACGCCGACAAGCGAGTGCAAGAACTGGCCGCCCTCAACGAAGGGGCGGGCGGGGTGTTGTTCAAGATGCGCGACGACCCACGGGTGACCCGAGTGGGCAAGGTGATGCGCAAGTTCAGCCTCGACGAGCTGCCTCAGTTCGTCAACGTGATCAAGCGTGAGATGAGCGTGGTGGGTCCGCGGCCACCGCTGCGCAGCGAAGTGGAAACGTACGACGGTGAAGTGCGCCGGAGGCTGCTCGTCAAGCCGGGCATCACCGGGCTGTGGCAGGTGAGTGGTCGATCGGATCTGTCGTGGGAGGAGAGCGTTCGTCTCGATCTCTCGTACGTCGAGAACTGGTCCATGACAGGCGATCTGCTCATCATCGCCAAGACCGCGGTGGCCGGCCTCAAGAGCGACGGCGCGTACTAGTAACTCTGCCACTCACCCTGCGGTCGGTCGGTTTTGTTCGTATCATTGCGCAATGACAACTGTGTCGCAGAACGGGCGTGATGTTTCCATGGGGCAGAACATGTTTCATGATTTCCTGGCAGATCGCATCGACGTGATCGCCCGCGTCCATCTGAACAGGTCCACCTCGCTGCACGCTGTGATCTCCGACAGTGTGGACGCCTACACCTCGGCGTTCGCGGAGTTTCACGGCACCGAGGCACCGTTGGATCTTCTGGCTCCAGAGGTCCGCGCCGAGCTGAGCGATTTCGTCCACCGCTGCGCCGAGGCCGTCGAGGAGCCGGAGAACCCGCAGTTTCCCGTTCGTCGCTGAGAAACCTTCGCTTTGCTGGTTGTTCAGCTCGTCCTGTGACTGCAGTCTCCTGGGTGACGGGCGTGATGGCCTGTGTTTACTATTCCCCTGTGTGCGCGTGATCTGAAGGCGTTGTCCTCCAGATACTTACTGTGACGCTTCGTCACGGGCTCTTGTCGAGTACGCCATTGCTCAGAACGACTGACGGGGAAGATCAGATGCGAATCACAGTGTTCGGTACCGGCTATCTCGGTGCCACTCACGCCGCGTGCATGGCCGAGCTCGGCCACGAGGTTCTGGGCGTGGACGTGGACCCGGCCAAGCTTGCGAAGCTCGAAGCCGGCGAGGTCCCGTTCTGGGAGCCCGGTCTCGAAGAGGTGCTGCAGCGCAACATCGCCGCCGGACGGCTGCGCTTCACCGCGTCGTATCAAGAAGCTGCCGACTTCGCAGAGGTGCACTTCCTCGGTGTCGGTACTCCCCAGAAAAAAGGTGAGTTCGCGGCCGACATGAAGTTCGTCGACTCGGTCATCGAGACACTCGCGCCGTTGCTCACCAAGCCGGCCGTGATCTTCGGTAAGTCGACCGTCCCCGTGGGCACAGCCGAGCGGCTGGGCAAGATCGCCCGCGAACTCGCGCCTGCCGGCGACGACGTCGAGGTCGCGTGGAACCCCGAGTTCCTGCGGGAGGGCTTCGCCGTCAAGGACACTCTGCACCCCGACCGTCTGGTGCTGGGCGTCGATCGTGCGCGTCCGGGTCGCGCCGAGGAGCTGGCTCGTCAGGTCTACGCGCAGTTGCTCGACGAGAAGATTCCATTCCTGGTCACCGACCTGGCCACGGCCGAGCTGGTCAAGGCGTCCGCCAACGCGTTCCTGGCCACCAAGATCTCGTTCATCAACGCCATTGCCGAGGTGTGTGAAGCCGCGGGAGCCGACGTCACCGTGCTCGCCGATGCCATCGGCCACGACGAGCGCATCGGCCGCAAGTTCCTCAATGCCGGCATCGGCTTCGGCGGCGGCTGCCTGCCCAAGGACATCCGGGCGTTCATGGCCCGGGCGGGTGAATTGGGCGCTGACCAGGCGTTGACGTTCCTGCGCGAGGTCGACAACATCAACATGCGACGCCGGACGCGCATGGTCGAGCTGGCACGCGAGGCTTGCGGATCGCTCCTCGGTGCTCGGGTCGCCGTGCTCGGTGCGGCCTTCAAGCCCGATTCGGACGACGTCCGTGATTCACCGGCTCTGAACGTGGCCGGGCAGATCCAGCTGCAGGGTGCAGCGGTCAACGTGTACGACCCCAAGGCCATGGAGAACTCCCGGGCTCTGTTCCCCACTCTGACCTACAACAGCTCTGCGCTCGAAGCCTGCGAGGGCGCTGACGTGGTGTTAGTGCTGACGGAGTGGAAGGAATTCAAGGCTCTCACTCCGCAGGACCTGGATGGCGTCGTGCGCAGCAAGAAGCTGATCGACGGCCGAAACTGTCTGAACCCGGAGCAGTGGCGGGCGGCCGGATGGAGCTACCGAGGGCTTGGACGCCCCTGATCGCGTTCGACCCGAACGAATGATTCATTCGATGGAATGAATTCGTGTGCTCGTTTTTCTTCGATTCGACTTCTCGTTATTTCGGCGTCTACGAGCTTCGGAGTCAGCAATATGCTTGTTTCACCCCAGGCTGGGCGGTGTAGAGGTTTGTTCAGCACGCTGTCGGGACCACTGGGTCTATGGATCGCACGATAAACGGTGCTGTAACTTGTGAGGTCTCACATTGCGGTGGTCAATTGTGGTCAGTTGTAACGTTTTTGGGCCACGGCACGGTTACACCTGGTGGGTTCCTGTCGCACATATCGCCTCGTCAGCGATGGTGTGGTAAACCGGATACCTGCTGTTATTCATTTGTGATCTGCGCCGCTCGCGTGGTGCATCGGATAGCGGCGTGGGACTATTTCAATTCGATACCAGTTGCTCTCCGGATTGGTTCGGAACAAATTCGCGCGTTCACCTCTGGTGTTCGCAGTAATGCAGAGGAGGGGAGCACGTTGGCATCTGTCGGGGCTGCACAGCGCTCTCTGTGGGGATCTCCACGTCGATCGGACGTCATGCCGACGCGCAAGCTCACCTCACGTCACGTGTGGGAAGAGCAGTACATCAGGCGCCTGCGGATCACCGACATCGTCGTCATCATCGCTTCGGTCGCGCTCGCTCAGATCGTGCGCTTCGGCGACGTCGAGACCACCGGATTGCTGTCGACGACCACCTACACCGGGGTATCCGTCGCTCTGGCAGGTCTCTGGATCATGTTCCTTGCAATCTTCCGCACGCGGTCTCCTCGCGTCATCGGCAACGGTGCCGAGGAGTACCGACGCATCGTCTCGGCCACCTTCCGTCTGTTCGGGGTCATCGCTATCGCGGCTCTGCTGTTCCGCATCGACATTGCCCGTCTGTACCTGGCAATTGCATTGCCTGTCGGGCTGCTGGCTTTGCTGCTGAGCCGGTGGATCTGGCGCAATGCCGTGACTCGACTTCGCAGCAAGGGCGAGTACAAGACCTCGGTGCTCATCGTGGGTAGCCGTACAGCGGCGGTATCGATGGCGCAATCGTTCGAGAAGTCTCCAGCATCGGGCTACGCGGTAGTCGGAATCTGCATGCCGGGGTACGAGGCTCCGCGGGACGGCGTAGTTCACATCGAGGGCACCGACATCCCGGTACTTGGTGACGAGCACGATGTACTCGATGCTATCGGGGAGTGCGGTGCGGACACTGTCGCCGTGACGGCCACCGAGCACCTCGGTCACAAGGGCATCCGCAAGATGATCTGGGACCTGGAGAAGAAGGATGTCGACCTGGTCGTCGCGCCGGGTGTCGTCGATGTGGCCGGCCCCCGACTGGTGATGCGACCCGTAGCGGGCTTCCCTCTGATTCATGTCGAGAAGCCGCAGTACAACGGTGCGACCCGCTTTAGCAAGACGGCGTTCGACCTGACGTTCGCGGCCCTGGTCCTTGTCATGATCTCGCCCATCCTGTTGGCCGTCGCCATCGCTGTGAAGACCACGAGTCGTGGCCCGGTGTTCTACAAGTCGGAGCGGATGGGCATCGACGGCAAACCGTTCTCGATGATCAAGTTCCGCAGCATGACTGTCGACGCGGACAAGCAGGTTGCCCACCTCCTCGATCAAAACGAGGGTGCCGGCGGCGTTTTGTTCAAGATGCGTGACGATCCGCGGGTGACGCCTGTCGGCAAGGTGATGAGGCGTTTCAGTCTCGATGAGCTGCCGCAGTTCGTGAACGTTCTCAAACGTGAGATGAGCGTGGTGGGACCGAGGCCTCCACTGCGCCGTGAGGTCGAGACCTACAACGGTGAGGTTCGTCGGCGACTGTTAGTCAAGCCGGGAGTCACGGGTCTGTGGCAGGTCAGCGGACGATCCGATCTGTCGTGGGAAGAGACTGTCCGACTGGACCTTTCGTACGTCGAGAACTGGTCGATGGTGGGGGATCTGCTGATCATTGCCAAGACCATGAAGGCCGTGGCTGGAAGCGACGGAGCTTACTGAGTGCCATGTCCTAGCCAGATTGAAATGCCAGATATGGGCTCGGCCCTAGAGGAGCGGAAACGATGAAGCGCGCGTTGATAACCGGCATCACCGGCCAGGATGGCTCGTACTTGGCGGAATTGCTGTTGAGCAAGGGCTACGAGGTGCACGGCCTGATTCGACGGTCGTCCACTTTCAATACCTCTCGCATCGATCACCTGTACCAGGATCCGCACGATAAGGACGCCAAGCTGTTCTTGCACTACGGCGATTTGAGTGACGGCGCTCGGTTGGTCACTCTGCTCACCGAGATCCAGCCGGACGAGGTCTACAACCTGGGTGCGCAGTCGCACGTCCGAGTGAGCTTCGACGAGCCCGAGCACACCGGCAACACCACCGGCGTCGGATCGATCCGCCTGCTCGAGGCAGTACGCCTCGCAGGTCTGCAGTGCCGCTTCTATCAGGCATCGAGCTCCGAGATGTTCGGCGCGACACCGCCTCCGCAGAACGAGGACACCCCGTTCTACCCACGCTCGCCATACGGCGCAGCGAAGGTCTATGCCTACTGGGTCACCAAGAACTACCGCGAGGCGTACGGCATCTTTGCCGTCAACGGCATTCTGTTCAACCACGAATCCCCGCGTCGTGGCGAAACGTTCGTCACCCGCAAGATCACCCGCGCGGTCGCACGCATCAAGGCAGGGCTAGAACAGAACGTCTACATGGGCAACTTGGACGCCATCCGCGACTGGGGTTACGCACCGGAGTACGTCGAAGGCATGTGGCGGATGCTGCAGGTCGATGAGCCGGACGACTTTGTGTTGGCCACCGGTGGCAACTTCTCGGTGAAAGACTTTCTCGTCGTGGCCTTCGAGCGAGCCGGCTTGGACTGGGAGAAGCATGTCAAGTTCGATGAGCGCTACCTGCGCCCCACTGAGGTGGACGCTCTCATCGGCGATGCCAGCAAGGCCGAAGCGAAGCTCGGGTGGAAGGCCACGGTGCACACGCCCGAGCTTGCGAAGATCATGGTTGACGCCGACATCGCAGCGCTCGAGCATGAGGGCCGTCCGTGGATCGACCGTCCGGCACTACCGGATTGGGCATGAGCACCGTGGCCACGAATGGGTCGGCGGTAGCCGGCTACACGCCAGGACCGCTCGATCGTGACGCGCCGTTCTATGTAGCGGGGCACCGCGGTTTGGTCGGATCGGCCATCTGGCGGCAGCTCAAGGCCTCGGGGTTCAGTGACCTGATCGGCCGCTCGTCCTCCGAATTGGACCTCAAGGATCGCGACGCGGTGTTTGCGTTCTTCGAGGAAACCAAGCCAAAGACAGTGGTACTAGCGGCAGCCAAAGTTGGTGGCATCCTGGCCAACAGCACGTATCCCGTCGACTTCCTCTCGGACAACCTGCGCATACAGGTGAACGTGCTGGACGCGGCCCTGGCGCAGAACGTCCAGCGCGTGTTGTTCCTCGGTTCGTCGTGCATCTACCCAAAATTGGCTCCGCAGCCGATCAAGGAGGAGTACCTCCTTACCGGGCACCTCGAGCCGACCAACGATGCTTACGCGATCGCGAAGATTGCAGGCATCCTGCAGATCCAGTCGGTACGCAAGCAGTACGGCTTGCCGTGGATCTCGGCGATGCCAACCAATCTGTACGGCCCGGGTGACAACTTTTCTCCGAAGGGCTCGCACGTCCTGCCGGCCCTTATTCGTCGATACGACGAGGCACGTAGAGACGGTCTCGATACAGTGACCAACTGGGGAAGCGGCTCTCCTCGACGTGAATTCCTGCATGTCGACGACATGGCAGCTGCGTGTATCCACCTGCTTGAGAACTACGACGGACCAGAACAGGTGAACGTCGGTACCGGCGAGGACGCGACGATCAAAGAGATCGCCAGTATTGTCGCATCTGCCGTCGGATTCGAAGGTAAGACCGAGTGGGATACCACCAAGCCGGATGGCACCCCGCAGAAGTTGCTGGACGTGAACAGATTGCGGAACGCGGGATGGAAACCGCGAACGTCGTTGCCGGACGGAATTGCATCAACCGTGAGTTGGTATAGAAATAACTTCACAACCCTGAGAATATAGGTAGCAGTATCGTCAGATATTAACCGGCGGGATAGGCAGCCGAAATGACAGTTCATCAATCAACCTACGCGAGAACAAGGTAGGGGTTGCAGGAAGGCTGATAGCTCATGACTTTGCTAATGCTCGCTGGCCTGGCGGCCGGAGCGTTCTTGTTCATCGAGTTGTTGCGAAAATTTCCGATGCTGCCACTCCTTCTTGCTAGCTTGGCCGCTGCAGTCGTATGGGACTTTCCTCGGTTGCCACCGTTGACCTCAGTAGGCGGAATCACTGTTTACCCGCAGGACGCCCTCATTATTTGCCTCATCGTTATATGGTTAGCGTTCACTGAACGGGCCCCCAGGCTGTGGCCAAGGCTCCTCTTCCTGTTGCTCGCATTCTTGATCTCTTTTGGTTTAATGCTTGGCATTGTCGACTTCGGCATCGCTCAAGCTGTGAACGAATCCCGGATAATCGTATGGGTCCTTGTGATACTTGCTTGGTTTTCGAGGTTTCGGGCCCAAGAAATAAATCTAGACGGCATCAACCGCGCACTAATGGCAACCGGCTGGGTATTGGTCGGCGTGGCCTTCTATCACGCTGCTCGGTACGGCTTGGGTGGTGCAGGGCAGATAAGAAGGCTAGGCGATGGGTCGATAAGTACGAGTCGTATTCTAGTATCTGGACAGGCGATGATCCTAGTAGCGTGTCTCTGTTCCCAGATGAACGTCTATTTGCGAAGGCCGAACTTCTTTTCCGCAGTAAGTATTGTCTCATTCCTCTTGGTTATTGTAGCCGCCCAAAATAGATCAACCTGGATCGCTGCCGCGATTGGCATCCTCGTAATACTGGTGCTGCTGACCGGAAAATCGATCTCGCGCGCACTGATCTTCTTTCAGTCATTTTTGCT
Source organism: Rhodococcus sp. 14-1411-2a (assembly GCF_002259485.1). Taxonomy (GTDB): domain Bacteria; phylum Actinomycetota; class Actinomycetes; order Mycobacteriales; family Mycobacteriaceae; genus Rhodococcoides. The sequence continues at coordinate 293,669 of NZ_NPGA01000009.1, read as the reverse complement.
GGTGCAGCTAATTGCACTGACTCTCGGGTTATGGGATCCGATTTTTGACGCCCTGGGCCAGAGCGCCACCGATACCAGAACCTATGAGTCAAGAACCTCGGGTTGGTCTGAATTGATTGCTCTACAGGCAGAATCTGGAATTACCTCGATCATGTTCGGACAACCCTTCGGAACCGGATTTTCTAGGATTGACACCAATGGCCAGAGCATCAACTTCGCACCACACAATTGGTATGTCTTGATCCTTCTGCGTGTCGGGGTGCTCGGCCTCCTTGCGTACCTTGCGATCGTGATTGTAGTTACACGCAAGCTATTCAGGCGCGACGTTGAACCTATGTTTGCCGCCATATGGCTCTCTTTGGCGGCATACTGTTGGTTCTATTCAATCGAGTGGTACATGGCACCGATTGCAGGGATATGCGTTGCAGTGGCATACTCGTCAATAAATTCGCAATCGAATTCAGTACAAGCCCCATGCTCGGAAGCAGTAAGCCCGCGACGCCAAGGAGTGAGTAATGAATGCTAGCTATTCGAACGCCGACATCACTGTCAGTGCCGACAATATTGCTGGCGATTGTGCGGGAAAAAAGACTATATCCCTGATTTTCATCGTCGCGTGCCACAACCGTCGCGCGCAGACCACAGCGTGTTTGGAATCTATTGAAAGGGAAGCTAGCCGAGCAGGAGTGCGGTGGAGACTGGTCGCTTTTGATGACGGTAGTTCGGATGGCACTTTCGAGGCCCTGACCAATTTCGGCGATTCGGTGACCGTGCTCTACGGGGACGGGTCCAATTTTTGGGCAAGGAGCATGGCTACGGCCGAGCGTCATGCCCTTCGTGATGTGTCGGACTCCCCCGACGATGTACTAGTTTGGATCAACGACGACTGCGAACTATTGGATGGGTGCCTTGACCAGATAGTCACGCTGTTGCGTGAGCGTAATGATGGCATCCTTGTAGGTGCAATGGTCTCAAGTGATCGCCGAACTACCTCGTACTCCGGACTCGTTTCGAAGGGTCTTCATCCGCTCAAGTTCGCACTAGTTTCCCCCAACGGAAATCTGCAAGAAGTCGACACGTTTAATGGAAATTTGGTATTTGTGCACAAACGTACTGCGCTTAGATTGGGCGGTATAGATGGTGGATTCTCCCATGCGCTTGCCGACTTCGACTACGGACTTCGCGCAAAAGAGCACGGAATACCAATAATGTTGCTACCGCAGTTTATGGGTATATGCGATCGAGATCATATCTACACTTCTTCCACGGATTCTGTCTGGGCTGAGTGGCGAAAGCACATCGCTGTCAAAGGTGGGGGTGAACCGAAGTCGCTACGGCGAGCATTGTCTCGACACTCACCGGGCACGTGGATCCTCTTTTGGGTCGGCTCGTACACGGCGTGGTGGGCCCGCGCGGTCTCACGAAGCGGGCGATTATTCGCTCAAAGGGCGTTCAAATTCTTCGCCGTGCGCGGCAAAGGGGCAATTCAGAACCGCGACAGGAACGTGCGCTAATGAAGCTGCTCACGGTCTATATGCGGGAGGTAATAAAGAGACTTCAGGAAGGCATCACCCGCCGTTTGGCCGTACGGGAAAATGTAACCGTAGGCAAGAATCTACATGTTGGCCCTGGTAGTGTAATTTGGGCTCCTCGAACCCTGCAGATCGGAGCCGATGTTTACATTGGAAAACACGTGACAATACAGGTCGATGGTCAAATCGGTGACGGGGTATTGATTGCAAACGGTGTTGGGGTGGTTGGTAGGCGGGATCACGATATGCACGACATCGGCCAAACAATCCGGCGCTCCAAATGGGTGGGCGAGGACACATCCCTTTCGGATCCCGTTTCCATAGGTTCCGACACTTGGATTGGCTACAACGCAGTCATCTACTCTGGTGTGACTATCGGAAATAGCTCAATTGTCGCCGCGGGGTCAGTAGTCGTGAAGGACGTGCCAGCAAACACTATCGTTGCTGGAGTGCCCGCGAAAGAAATTAAAGTCCGTTTCACCCCTGAAGAGTTTGAAGAGCACTGGCGCGTTTTGCGTGCCGCTGGTGTGCACTGGATAGGCGGTAGCAAGTAGTGGTTAAGATTTCAGCAGCCAGAAAGCGTGTTGCGATTATTCACCCTTGGATGCCGCAATACCGGTTGGCGTTCTTTCAGCGACTTTCCGAAAAGTTAGAATCATCCGATATTGATCTGACCGTGTATTATGGAGAAACGCCGCCGGAGTGGAAGAAAAGAAACGATTCCCGAACCCCTGATGGTATGTTTTGCTTGCCAACAAAATTTACTCGGTTTGGCGGACGACTTGTATCGCGAAAAGACGTATCTGATTTGCGTAGCGCGGGACCCTTTGACCTACTGATCTTGGAACAAGCGATCAGGAACGTCGAAACCTATCAGATTGTCCTTAATCAACGTCGTTACTGCAAAGATATTGCAATGTGGGGGCATGGTAGGACTTATACGAAAAAGAAGACTAATCTTGAGGAACGCTTAAAGCAAGCTTTGACACGCAAGTCTAGTTGGTTTTTTGGATATACCGACGCAGGGGTGCAAGAAGTAGAGCGTAATGGGTTTCCCTCGTCGTCGACGACAGTGGTTCAAAACACTATCGATGCAGACTCTCTTCGCCGAGATCTATCGTCAGTTACTGCCGAGGAGATAGCAGAATTTGAATCGTTGCATTCGCTCGGCGGCACTACTGCGGTCTACGTCGGTGGCCTTGATTCTGCAAAGAAGATACCCTTTCTTCTCGACAGTGCTCGCATAATACGAGATATGGTGCCAGATTTTACACTGCTCGTGATTGGATCAGGCGACCTGGCGGGCATGGTCGAAAAGGTTAGCTCGAATTCGCACCACGTAGTATATCTAGGGCCATTGTTTGGCAAAGATAAGGCGCTCGCCCTGAGATCCGCATCGATCATGCTAAACCCAGGACGCGTGGGGCTAGTTGCTGTCGATAGTCTTTGTTCAGGTTTGCCAATCGTAACTACGGATTGGGAATTCCATGCACCCGAGTTCGAATATTTGACCGACGGATCGACTTGTTTGGTGTCATCCTCTGATGTTGAAGTATATGCGCACCAAACTGTGAGTCTATTCAATAATCCTCAGCGCCTTCGTCTAATCCAACAGAATTGCATGGCGCAATCGGCCCAGTTCTCGACCGATGACATGGTCGCCAGATTCGCGACCGGCATAGAGTGTGCCCTTGAGCGAGGAGACTAGTCATGATTAACGCAGATATTTCTGCGCAAGGCGACCTTTTGGCCATATCATTCGCCACGCGCCCGTCTCAAGGTAGTGAAGGTGGCGTCGGATGGACATTCGTTAGGGCAGCTGGGCAGCTTGCGGAATCAACCGGTACCCATGTCGACTTGATCTGTGACGGCCGTGACGAGATCGAATTGCGGGCGGCGATGGAATTTGAATCATGGTCGAATTCTATGACTGTGCATCCAGTAGCATTGCCCAGTGCAGCGCTCGCGAAGTTCGGAAATGCTCGGACTCGTCTAAGTTACTTGGCGTGGATGCCTAAGGCTCGGCTTCTAGCTAATCGCCTCGTTGCTAATAGCCGTTACCGTGCCTCCCATCAGTTCACGTTTGCAACCGCGTCAATGCCATCGTGTTTGCCGACCAAAGCCGCAATGAGGGTATGGGGACCGCTGGCTATTCCAGACATTTCGACAAGCAGCGAATTGTCAAAGTGCAATTTTCGTGATCGCATTGGGGTGAAAGCTGGCCAGTACGGTTCTCGTACCTTCATCTCGAGTGTAAGTCGACTTATCTGCCAGAACGACAATACGCTCTTGGTTGCCAGGACGCGGGGAGTTCCTGCGACTCTAGAACCAAACGTCGTTGCAGAGCCCAGGGTCCGGGCCGTTTCAACAGACCAAATCCTGACCCTTGCGGGCAGTCTAATTGAGAGAAAAAGGCCATGGCTTGCTTTGCAAATGATAAATGATGCAAAGATGAAGGATTTCAGGCTGCAAATAGTTGGCGATGGTCCTCTACGCCCAGAGATGGAGCGTTACTGTCGCCTGGAACGCATCTCTAGCCGGGTTGAGTTCACGGGACATATCAGCCACGCAGATGCAGTTGAGCGCATCTCCATTTCTGCCGCGCTTGTTCATTTCGCAGTTAGGGAAGGCGCGGGTTGGGTGGTTGGGGAGGCTGCTGCGGGGGGCGTCCCGTCAGTTGTGCTGGGCGCTACTGGTGCGGCGACCGTCCTTAGGCTGTCAGGGGATTTGGGAGTGAACGTTGCTGAGTGCGACTCGGCTGCTCCTCCCCTCGACCAAGTTCGGGAGGCTGTCTTGCACACTGTGGAGCGTGATAACTGGCTTCCTTCGTCCCGCTGGAGTGCTAAGCGGCTTCCGGAGCTCGTCGGGCAATGGACATCCTCGCCTGAGCCGAGATCCGGCTTCGACGAGAGAGCGTGAGGCTCTGATGAAAGTGCAGGGGTTAATCAATGACGTCTAGGCTTCTCGTGCTTACGAACGAGTCGGAGCTAGGGGTGGGTGCGCCTGGCGTTCATGACGTGCTGTTGCAGCTCGACCAGGAAGGCGAGACGTCTCTCGTGGCAGTCGATAGTTGGCGACCACAGCCGGGGGAGACCAAGCTGGAGGCCTCGCGCCGCGTCAGGCTGCATCTTGCTGACGTCAATTATGATTTCCTGTTTGTTGTGAGTCCACGAGGAGGGATTCTAGAGAAATCACTCGCTGAATCTCTCGATACTCTTGTGGGGAATCGCACCGTGATAATTTGGGAAGGCGACCCAATTGCGATGTGGAAAATCGATTCTGAATTACGTTGCTGGTTAAAGGCTGCAACGTTTGTATTCAGTCAATATGGATCCCCCCAGCCAGAGATGCTTCTCTCGATCGGCGTTCGTATGATCTATCACTTGCCGGCTACCTATTGCCACGTACAGTTCAAGGACGCGGAAATTCACGAACCAGCGCTGACGTCCGCATTTGAAGCTGTAATGGTCGCGAGCAATAATCGAAGACGTTCGTTGATCTCAGCAGTTCCAGGTGCAGGTAGTCGACGTCTGGTGGCGCGCAGTCTCCGGAGAGATCTCGGTGGTAATTTCTTACTGCATGGAACGAATTGGCCACGGAAGTGGAATGTACGGTCTGTGCCATTTCGAGGTCAGATTGAAGCTATTCGTCTTGGTGCAGTTAGTGTCAATTCGGACAACACTCCAGGATGGGCTGACTCAAGCAGCAATCGATTGCCCATCTCGCTGCTAGCGGGCCGACCACATATCACCTCAAGTCACAGGGGAATGCTATGGGCTCCGGACCCCAGCGTTGGGTTGCATATGAGTCCAACGCCCGCTTCGTTAGTCGCAACCGTGCACGAATTGCTTGGTGGGGACCGTTTTTTGCTAGCGAAGAGTGGACTAAAAGCGCGGGAATGGGCGTTAGGTAGGGTTAGTCATCGACAATCAATTAGATACATGCTCCAAACGGCGGAAGTAATTCGACAGTCGGGACTTCCTAGAGACCCTTGGCTACTTCTCCCCGGCCCATGGACGCAGCATAAGAATACCCAAAAATGAGCGCAGCGGGTGTCCTGCGAGGTGCCGCTTGGACATACGGGGCGCAGATAGCAACTATCATGCTCCAGCTAGCCTACGCCGCGACGACTTCACGTTTGGTGGGCGCAGGGGGCTTCGGTACCTACGCTGTGTCACTAATCGTGGCGGGGATGGTTACCCTCCTCGCCTCCAGTGGTTTAGGGCAGTCGGTCGGACGTCTCATGGAGCTCCAAGCGGGACAGTTGTCGAAACTCAACCTCTTCTCCTGGCTAGTTGGATCCATAGCCTCAGCGTTTGTGTATCTTTCTGCAGATACTTGGGCAACTATTTGGGGTGACAGTGAAGCGGCTTCGCCGATACGCATGACTGCGGCCCTTGCCCTCGTTTCCCCTCCGCTTGGCGTAGCGACGGGCTTGATGCGGCGCACTGGTGAATTTCGCAGTCTTGCTGTACTTACTCTATTTTGCAATGCGGTAGGGATGCTGGCCGGAGGCTTCGCCGCATATCAATGGAGATCGGCGAGTTCTCTAGTAGCCTCGGCGATCATCGCGCAATGCCTGCTTGTGGTGTGCGCTACCTATCAAAGCCGAAAATATCTGTTGAGATCTCCATGCGGTTCCAAGATACGTTCCTTGGTGATATTTAGCTGGAAAATCACTATCGCCAATATGCTGTCCTATTTTACAGGAAATATCACGAGGTGGGGCGTCTCGCGAATGATGGGCCCTGCAGCGCTCGGCTCCTGGAACCGGGCCGAAGTAGTTACGACAATTCCTTTTCAGCAGCTACAATCTGCGATGGTACAGGCTGTCTACCCAGAGTTTCGCCATGATATTGATTCACCGAAACGGGCGCGGCAGGTCTGGCCTGAAATGCTAACGTTGGCCGCTTGGGTTGCTTTTCCCACAGCTTCGGTGCTGGCAGTTCTGGGTCCGGAGGTGATCCCGGTTCTACTCGGACCTGGGTGGACCGAGACGAGTCAGCTGGTTCCCTACTTGGCAGTCGCGGCTGGCTTACAATTGATTTCCACGCTACTTGCATCAGCTGTTGAGGCACTGGGGCGATTCGGATGGATCTGGTCAACTCAGGGAATTTTGATTACTGTACAGCTCATTAGCCTTTTCGTGCTATGGATATACCGCGATCTAATCGTAGCAGTATCGGCATTGATCGTAACCGGCCTAGTGCGGCATGCTTACCACGTGTTCTTATGCGTGAGGGCGAACTACATTGGTTTTCCACGACTTGCGCGCGGATATGCGGAAGCCGTCACTGCTTCTTTGCTGCTATCGGGCCCATTGTTGCTCCTATTGAATGGTCTCAGCAAAACCGGTAGTCCTTTGCCTTATTTCGTTCTGGCATTAGTGCCGCTCCTCAGTTTCGGTTGTCTCTTTGTTTTGATTCGAAGATCTCTGCTCATTGAGATACTTGCGAAGTATGGATGGATTCCATCCAAGGTCCTTTCATTACTGCAGATTCGGAGGAAATAGTGCGTATAGCGATTGTCGGCCCAGTCAGCCCGCGTGGGCTTGCGTCGTTTTTCAACCGCGAAGATGCGGTCAGGGCGATGCAAGAGGGTGGAAACTACGGTCAGGCACCCACTGCTTTGGCTGCAGCTCTGTGCGATGCCGGTCATAGCATTACCGTTGTTTCTCATCGGCGTGGACAGCCGTCCCTTGAGTTGCGAGGACCGACTATGCGCTTCATTCAGGTTGCTTCGAGGATGAAAGCTGGAAGACAGGCCTTGGACTGGTGGCGGGAAGAACGACAGAGTATGGTGGCGGTTCTCGACCAATTAAGTGTGGATATCATTCACGCACACTGGACCTACGAGTGGGCTGCGGCAGCGCTATCCTCGACGGCCGCACCTACTGTAATTACAGCAAGAGATGCGCCCTTGACGATTTTACGTTATCAGAGTGACGCTTACCGGTTACTAAGGACTGTATTGGCCTACAATGTTCGGGTGCGTGCTAGAAACAGCCTTATTCTTGCCGCATCTCCGTACATGGCAGAGCGTTGGCGGCGAGAAATGTTCTGGTACAAACCTATCCCAATTGCTCCGAACTTAGTTTCATCCGCCGTTTCAATGCGGGGAATAGCGAAGACCGAGAATCCATCGATAGTCGAAATCGCGGATTCAAGCCCCCGGAAAAACGTATGGAAACTGCTTGAATCCTTCGCGATGGTGCGTTCGGATTTCGAGAATTCAACGTTAACTCTGATTGGAGATGGTCTGTCGGAGAACGATTCGCTTTATTTAAGGGCGTGCGCGGCAAATCTAACTGACGGAGTGCGGTTTGCGGGTATGCTTGAGCGGGAGCCTTTGTTGAAAATTCTCGAACAGTCCTGGATCCATGCGCATCTATCTGTGGAGGAGAGTTTCGGCAACACATTAGTCGAGGCCATGGCATTGAGGACTTCTGTTGTCGGAGGTGCAAAGAGCGGTGCCGTCCCGTGGGTACTCGGTGACGGGGTGTGCGGTGAGCTGGTGGAAGTGAATGACGTCATTGATGTGTCAAACCGCTTGAAGGAACTGATCTCTAATCCTGACCGACGTCGACAGTTTACTGATAACGGACTGTTGCGATTGAAAGAAGTGTTTTCGGCCGAAGCCGTTGTACGTTTGCACATCGACTCGTACTCGGATGCAATTGGAGGCTTAAATTGAGAGTTTTGCACCTGATGGGTTCGCTAAACCCTAGTGGCATGGAGAGGATGTTCATTTCGGCTGCTGAGGTGCCGGTTTGGATCTCGCCGGATTCCGAATCACAAACTGTAATCGTTTGTCAGGGCACTAGTCACCCATTTCGTCTTGAATTGGAGTCTGCAGGATACACCGTCGTGGCCATTTCTCCAATAGACAGCTTTTCGGGTATTCTGCAAATGTCGAAAGTTCTTAAAGATTTCACTCCCGATATCGTCCATATCCATACCGAAGGGGCCTTTGCAGTTGCGGTTTGGTTGGTGGTCACCCGGTCGCGTAAAAGTAAGATTATACGAACGGTGCACAACATCTTTCCTACGAGAGGTCGTACATCGTTTAGCCGTCGAGTTCAGGCAGCTCTGGCGGACTTTTGTGTTGATAGTTTCATTGCGCCGTCGCCGGACGTCGCCGAGAACGAACGGGCGCTTGGGCGCAACTGTCGGGTCATATTTAACTGGGTTGGAAGCAAGTTCAGCACAAGCCATGCATTGGGTGTAAGTAACTTAACGGCAGCTAAGGAGTTAGATGCTAGCGTGCCGTCGGTTGTTATGGTGGGAAATTGTTCAAGAATTAAGAACCACCAATTTGTGCTTGATATCTTAGTCTCGTCTTCGCTCGGCCTTTACCTTCATGGTTCGGAGGCGGATGCGAGTGAAAGGGAGGTTCGGCTGCTAGATAGGATTGCGGCTGAAGGCCGTCTGCTACATCGTGGTACCGGTGACCCGTTTTATAGTCTCTTGAAAGGCTCTGTTTACCTTATGCCTTCGTTGCGTGAGGGCTTTGCAGTCGCTTTGGCGGAGGCGTTGTCTATGGGGTTGCCGTGTGTTGTGTCCGACGTTCCAGGTTTGAGATGGGCGAGAGATCTACCGGGTGTCTTTATGCTTCCGCTCGACGATGCTCGTTGGCGAGAATTGTTGACTGTAGATTGGTGTAGGTCTGTAGGTAATTTCTGGGACCGACGTACACTTGTCGATTTTAGTGCAGAGCGTGGCGTTCGCGATTACCAAAATGTCTACCGAAATGCAATTTGTTCCTGAAGACGGATTGAGCTGGGAATTTTTGACAGCGAGCGCCTGACTGGGCCGTGCTACTTGCGACTGTCTATTACAGCGGAATAGAGGAATCTAATGTTGCCAAAGACATACCGCCTCCAAAGTCGCTTCGGCTCGACGGTGAAACGGTACAACCATTCGGTACCTGTTTTCTGCATCCAGTGCGGGGCCTCTCTCACTGTGCCTGCGCGGAAGTCGAATGCGGCACCGACTGCAATGCACGGTTTCGTGAGTCGGACGCTTAACTCTTTAGCTACGTAGTCTTGCTTGGGTGTTCCGAGTCCAATCCAGACGTAATCGGCGTTCGTGGGCTTTACGTGTGCTTCACAGTCGTCAATAAAATCTTTCGTGGCCTCCGCGAAAGGCGGTGCGTACATGCCTGCTATCTGTAGGTTTGGTAGGTCTTGCTTTAGTGCAGCTTGTAGCTTGAGGAGTGTTTCATCTGTGGTTCCCAGAAAGAAGTGCTTCAATGGCTCCGTGCTCGCTCGGCTGAGAGTCAACTCAAATAAAGATGGGCCTCGGACTCTTTGGGGCTTTAATTTTCCAGACTGTGCATGCATAAACCATACTACCGGTGCTCCATCAGGGTAATTAAGTCCGGTCCCGTTTAGTAGATCGCGATACTTAGGGTCCTTCGAGGCAAGGGCAACGCAATATGCATTCGCTAAACGCACAGGTATCGGTTCTGCTTTCCTGCCAGCTTCAATAACGCGGTTCGCGGCCTCGCTTAGGGTTGTAACTTGAAACACAACATGGCCAACGCGTACACGGTTAAGCGCTGCTCTTCTGTCAGGCATCGAAGCTCCTTGGCATTGTTGCTGGGCGTGGCGGATGGTGTTGAGATTGAGCATGGGCTGCACTTCAGGCGTGCGCCAATTACCTTACCGCAAGGCCACGGTTTCATGACATCGTGCCACAATCCCGCGTTCAGTCGTGCGAAACGGCGTCTTTTTCTTCTAAGAGTTTGTTCCGCTGCTTCTGGTTCACGCATCAAGCCAATAGAATTCTCCGCGACCATCATTGCGTCCTATTGTCAAACGCACCAGTCGTGGCTCGCAAAATTCATCGTTTAGATTTGCTAATTGTTGAATTTCGTGAACATTGGGTCCTCGCAATTGCATTCTTCACGATAGTGAGTTAGCTGAATTGCAACTAGGCGTATTGCAAACTGTGGGACCGTTAGCGGGTCTTGTTTGTGTAATTTGTCGAGGTTTACCCGGGTCTCCCGGTCTCGCGGTCACACTAGCCCGGGGGTAGGCCAAGTGCTGTCGCAACTGTCTGTTCCCAAAGCTTCCCTCCTCGGAGATTTGGATGGTATCCATCGGGGTTGAGTAGGGTCGTGAGATCAGGCTCTGCCCGGTAGGCGGAATCTACGTCGATTATGCCCGTTGGCATATTTTCAGCCGCAAAGATCGTTCGTTGTGAGTCGATTGCCAAGTCGTGTGACTGCGCTTTCTGGTCTACCCGAGGGTTCTGAAGTATTACGATCGCTTGTTGATCGGACTTTGCCGCGGTCACGTTTCGAACGATTTTGCGGACGTTGTTTGCGCTCGACGTCGAGACGTCATTGTGTCCGTGGCTGACTAGAAGAAGGTCTGGCGGGGCCGGGACTAGGTCTTGGTAGTGATCAATCGAATACTGTGACGGTTTGCCGGAGGCGGATCCGTTCCAAATATTGATGACTGGAGTTCCTCCAGGGCCGAGCTTGGTCTCGCTTACGTAGGCGTTGGTTTCAACCGACCAATCATGAATAAGAACTCCTCGGCCGAGCCGTGCTAGCCGCTCGCCAAGCATATACACCCATTCGTCCTTACCGTTCCCGGTTGAATCGCCCACTACCGCGATCGTATAGGTCTCGGGAGTGAGCAGTCGTTGGCCGATCGCCTCCAGATCAGGCTTCTCGATTGTATTGTTAAGCACTGGAGCCGTGTACGACGATTCCGATGCGTCGACGGCGCGACCATTGCGGTTGGTGTCGTACATGAGTCCCACGCCAACCGCAAGGACCGTCACTATGCCGAGGACAGAGGCAATTAGCAGATTCCGTTTAGGCTCGCCGACGGGCGTTGGCAGTGAGCTACGAAGTGAGTGTATGTGCTTAGCCATGTCTGGCATTGTGCCGTAAGGCAGGGGCGGAAGGCTTGGCGAACGGGCTGACAGTAGGTAGCTGACGGCAACCGAAGCCTCAAAGAGAACAAACACGGTCAATGAGCCTGGATCGTGATGTAGTGGTAGTACGAGCTCGCGTCCATGATCGATCCCAGAATTACGATGAAAATGCCACAAGTGCGACGAACACTAGATGTTGCCGAGTACAACATCACCCTGTTGGTCAGTGGAGCGGTGAAGTGAGTGGTCCTCCGATGCCGGCCGCGGGCACCGTTGCCGCACCCAGTATGGGGAGTGTCGCGGAAGGTGCAGGGAACGAGCCGGACCCGCTTATCACGAAGGCACCGATCGCGATGGTGTCGGGCCCCAGCCATGCCAAGGGTGTGCGAGCAGTGTGTGGCGAGTGGATTGGACCACCTTTCGTTGCGGCTTGTGATTGCTTCGCGCGATGGCAAGTGGATGCTGTCCAAGGTGAACTCGTGTCCCCGACCGACCGACCCGGCCGCCATCGCCGAAGACTGGCGGGGTTCACGTCGACGCCAACGGCCATGGGCCTACGCGCGAGCGGGCTGTGAAGGCGCTGCAACAGCGTTAGCTGCAAAGGGCATGCCTTCGGGAGCGGCTTACAGCAACGTCGCAAACTTAGCGAACGAACGGATTGATGCAGGCTATCCCGCTACTGATCTGCTGCCGGTGATCTCGCGTTGAGTCGACGGAGCCGCGCAGGACGGCCAGGCGATCATTGCGCCAAGAACGTCACTGCGGCCCGCCGAGTGTCGAGAATCACCCTGGCTTTCGGTGTTGTCCGTTTTCGGCCTACCGTCGCTGCGTACGGGGTCGGGGATCGGTTGGTGGCGCGCTTGGTGGCTGGTTCGTCCAAGCCCGAAAATTGGGCCGTCTTGAGCCAGTGAAACCTCACAACGGGTCATTCACTTGATAATGCTCGCAAATCAAACGAATGAAATGTCGAAAGCGTCGCGGCGTCTCATCCGGTGCACAGGAATCAAATACCTATGTAACGATTGAGCCACGCAGTGACACGTTGCGATTTGTGCGAACGGACGAGGGAGCTCGAAGCATGGAGATACAGGATTATCTGAAAATCCTGAAGGCGCGATGGATCATCATTGCCGTCACCGTGATCGTAGCGATCCTGGGGGCCTTGACTGCGTCCTTGCTGACGACGCCGCTGTACGAGTCAAGCGCCAGAATGTTCGTCTCCACCTCCGGTGGCACGTCGGTTAGTGAGACGTACCAGGGCAACCTGTTTTCTCAGCAGCGTGTGGCCTCGTACTCCGAGTTGGTTGCGAGCGAAGCGCTCGCTGCCCGTGTTCTCGAAGTTTTGCCGCTCGGTCTGACCCCTGCGCAGCTGGCTGCCAAGGTCAAGGCGTCGTCGACTCCCGACACCGTTCTGTTCGACATCACCGCCACCGACTCGTCCCCAGCGATAGCTCGCGACATCGCTAACGCGATGGCATCGGAGCTCACCACGCAGGTGCGTGACCTGGAGACCCCAGAAGACGGAGGTACTCCGTCGGCGGGCGTCAAGACTTTTCAGCAGGCCGACTCGTCCGCATCGCCAGTCAGTCCGAACACCAAGCGCAACCTCGCCCTCGGTGCCGCCGTCGGCCTGTTGCTCGGTATCGCACTGGCAGTGCTGCGGGACCGCTTGGACAACACGATCAAGAATCGTCGTGAGATCGAGTCGATCTCCGGCAAAGCACTCGTCGGCACCATTCCCTTCGACAAGGAACGCAAGGCGCATCCGGCCGTCGATTTCCAGGACCTCACCCAGTCGGCCAGCGCCGAGGCCTTCCGTGAGCTCCGCACCAACCTGCAATTCCTCGAAGTCGATCATCCGCCACGAGTCATCGTCGTCACCAGTGCGATTCCCAGCGAGGGCAAGACGACCACTGCGCTGAATCTGGCGATCTCGCTCGCCGAAGCCGGCCACCACGTCGTTCTCGTCGAAGGCGATCTTCGTCGTCCGCGTATCTCGAAGTACATGGGCCTCATCGGTTCGGTCGGCCTGAGTACGGTGCTGGCAGGGCAAGCGAAGGTGGATGAGGTGCTTCAGCCGACCAGGTACGAGGGTCTGCAAGCAATGGCGTCCGGTCCGATTCCGCCCAACCCGTCCGAGCTGCTGGGTTCGGAAGCGTCTCGCGCCCTTCTGGTGGAGCTGCGCTCCAAGTTCGACTACGTCATCGTCGACGGAGCTCCGCTATTGCCGGTGACCGACTCGGCCGTTTTGACCACCCATGCCGACGGCGCTCTGATGGTCACCCGCTACGGGCATACCAAGAGCAACGAATTGGTCAGGGCTATCGGCAACTTGGAAACAATCGGAGCGCACGTCCTCGGTGTGGTGCTGGCATTGACTCCCTCGAAGAAGGGTGACATGTACAGCTACTCGTACAACTACGTCGCCGATACCAACTTGCCCAAGCAGGTGACACCACCGGTTCCCGCGCCTGCACCTCAGGCACCGGTCGCCTCGACGACGCCGGTGACCCCTCCCGCTCCCGCACCGGTACATGCTCCGCCGACGCGACAGTCCTCTCCTCGGTCTGCTTCCGCATCGCCTGCTGCCGGCCCGCGTACCAGGGAGGCAACCCGGGAATCCGAGGCCTACCCCAAATCCCAGCAGCCGGAGACTCTGCACAGAAACGGAACCGAAAACCCGAGACTGCGGAAGTAGCAATCAGGGAGGCCGGACTCGACTCGATTGCGAATAGTTGAGCTTCGGCCGTCCGCTCGTTCTGTGACAATTCCTGCGAGCGTCATCGCCGCCAGTAGTACCGGCGTGGAAACATTTGGGATCTGCGCTGTGGCAGCTACCGCGACAAGCAGTTGGACGACCACGGTGAGCCTGTCGCTGATGCTGGGTTCGATTTTCTTTTCTTACTGATATGTAGTTCCTGACGTGGCAGTTGATGATTACCTCGTCGAAACTACACCCGTTGTGGTCGGGAAACTTGTTGACCAGCAATGGTTTTCGTGGATCATCTGCCGACCGAAAGCGGTACCTGACGCACGTTATGCCCCCATCGGTTCGGTCGGTGGCGGGTCCGGTTTGACCGACGACGGCACCGGCCTCTTCACAATCTCGTCCGGTTCCTCGATCACCGAAGACCCATCCAACGCCGGCCTCTACCTGATCGGAGCCTGACTCATGGCCAAGAAACTGATTTCCATCGACGACTCCGCAGCCGCAGGCTCGCGTCTCCCGTCTGCTGTCCGCACCGAACTCGCCGCAGTCCCGGCGATATCCGAGAAGATCACCGCACCGACCGGTGGTTCCACCGGCCAGGTGCTCGCGAAGGCGGCGAGCGGGTACACCTGGGCCACACCCGCAGCGGGCACCGGCGTCGCCACCATCGACCGCGGCGAAGCGGTGATGAGCCGCATTCGACTCAAGACCGGCGACAACAAGATCGGGATCATCGGTGACTCCACCGGCAACTCACCTACCGAATGGGCAGACCTTCACGCCACGTATCTCGCTGCGAAGGACACCGACCGGCGCTGCGAAATACTGCACTGGAACGAGACGACCCAGGCAATGGACGCTGCCACAGTGGTTCAGCCAGGAATTGCAGGAGCCTCTGCAGGAGTCGTTTTCCATGACACCTTCACTCGCACCGCAACCGAGATAGTGGGATCTACCCCAGACGTCGGCCCAGCATGGATCGGAGACAGTAGTAACTCATCAGGCGACTGGTCACTTGACGGAACTGCAGCTTTGCGGACAGCGGATGCCACAAACGGATACGTCGTTGCGAATGGCGGTGTCGACGCAAACAGTAGGGTGACCTTCGACTTCACTGTCGGTGCCGCGACAGGCGGCGGCGACAACCAGTCGCGGTACGCCTTCCGGTATCTGAACACTCAGACCTTGCTGTGGGTGTTCATCAGCATCACAAATTCGGGGTCGGCCACGGCCTTCCTGCGCAAGACCATCGCAAACGTGACTACCACAATTACACAGCAAACCTTCACCATCGACACTGCGTCGTCAGCCGCGCCGGTCTCCTTGGTGTGCGAGGTCGTAGGCGATTCTGTGACGGTTACCGTGAACGGCACCGTAATCACGGCAACGCTGACCGCAGACGACCTGGCCGCACTCGCTGGATCAACTAAGGCCGCGTTCGGCTATGGCCGTGCCGGAAACCGGATGCTCGAATTCAAGATGGAAACTACAAACCAGGTGACAGCTCGGCTGCTACGTGTCTACAACGCATCACAGTCAGGATCAACCCTCGCCTACCAGCAGTCACGGCTGGCGACGATGCTCCCTGAATCACTTGACCTGGTGTACATCAATTCGTGCCACAACTACTCCTCGGACACTATCGCTACTTACATTCCGAAAGTGGAAGAATTCGTCACCGCGCTTCGCACCGTGCAACCCACCGCATCAATCGTCATTTCAAGCCAGAACCTACGTCGATCTCCCGCCGACAACATCGCCGCTCACGTTTCGCGAATGTCAGCCCTGAAGTCCTACGCAGTCAAGCGCGGCTACGGCTACCTCCCGGTAGCGGAGGCGTGGGCTTCGAGCGCCGCGGACCCCGCATCACTCATGCTCGCGGACGGCATCCACCCGAGCACAGGGGCGAATTCGGGTTCGGTGCTGTGGGCCGGTGTAGCGAACGCCTACATGGACGCTCGCTAGGTCACGCTGCTGGCAGTCCGAACGCAGCAGCAACGGTCTGCGCCCACAACTGCTCACCCGCAAGGTTCGGATGGAAACCGTCCTCGTTGAGCAGGGACGCAAGGTCAGGAGTTTGCATGTACGCGCCGTAGACGTCGATGACGGCGGTCGGCATGTTGTCGGCGGCAAACAAGGCTCGCTGAGACTCCACGACCTCGTTCTGCGATTGGGCCTTCTGATCCACCCGCGGGTTCTGAAGAACGACGATCGCGTCCCGGCCGTCCCCGGCAGCGGTGACGTTACGAACGATCCTGCGGACGTTGCCCGCACTGTTGGACGGCCCGTCGTTGTGCCCGTGACTGACGATGAGCAGGTCGGGCGCTTCGGGGACCAGCGCCCGGTAGTTGTCGATCGAGTACTGCGATGGCTTACCGGAGGCGGACCCGTTCCAGATGGTGACGACGGGTGCGCCACCGGGGCCTAGCTTCGTCTCGGTGACGTAACTGTCGGTGTCGATCGACCAGTCGTGGATGAGGACTCCCTTCCCGAGGCGGGCGAGTTGTTCACCGAGCATGTAGACCCACTCGTCCTTGCCGTTGCCGGTCGAGTCTCCGACGACGGCGATGGTCAAGTCCTCGGGAGCAAGAAGTCGTTGGCCGATGGCGGTCAGGTCAGGTTTGGTGATCGTCCGGTCGACCGTGGGCGGAGTGTAGGAGGACACGTAGTCGGACGTGTCGTCGCGAGTGAGAGCGCTGACGGCCGCGTACCCAGCGAGCGTCAGCGCGAGGACGACCGCTACGACCATGCCTACATTCCAATAGTCCCGGATCCACGCCGATCGTCCACTGCTGCTCTTGGCCATGCGCTGCATCATGCCGTACCGCCCGGTTCGGTCGCTCGCCAACCGCTCCCGCTACCCGCCCATAACACCAAGTGTATTTACACATGTAGGTACAGCCGGTAGGGTTCCAGGCATGGACGCAATCGATATCAAACCCGGACAGCCCTGGTACGCAGCTTTTCCCAGTGGGTACCGCTGCATCGCGGTGAAACGGATGAAGCCCAAGGTTGACGACACCTACGAGTGGGTCATCATCGGAAGCGATGGCCGGTCGACGATTGGAGACCTGCCCGAGGATCTCGAACTTCAGTCGGCAGTGCCGACGTCACGTTCGTCGGCACCGGCCCGCGCGATTCAGACGCCGAGTCGCAACTTCCGCATTCCCGACGCGGTCTACCAGCCAGCTCGGGACGTGGCCGCTGCGAACGGCGAGACGGTGACGGACGTTGTGGTTCGGAGTCTGATTCTGTACACCGAACGAGCGAATCCGCAGTCCATGTAGCCGCCCATAACGTCAAGTATCGAACCGCATTCAGGAAGCTTGTTTCGCGCATTTGAACCGCATAGGGCGACCTAAATCAGATCAACGGACTGCGGCACTTATCTTATTCGGGTCGAGAAGGGGCGTGACATCGACTGCCCCGTTTGAAAGGTCACCAGAATCTGCAACCGCAGTTTGCGTTATCTGACCGGCGTTCAACACTCCGGAACGTCGATGCTCACTGTCGGCTGATCCACCAGAGGCTGCACGGGCACCGTTGCCTCGCCGGGAGCCGAGGGCTCCTCGAGTTCCCACGTCACTGTCTGCGACTTGCCCGGCGGAATGGTGAGGTACGCAGCCTGCACCGGCCGGCCCAGCTCGGTGCCGGCCTGGATGGAGAATCCCGTGATGCCGTTGACCTTCATGGACGTGATCTTCGCGCCCTGAGTGCCGTACAGATAGACGATCGATTCGTTGGTGCCGTACTCCACATTCGGCTGGAATGTGCTTGCCACGTAGGGCGTCAGGCCGTTCGGATCCACGGTGTTAGTCAGCGTTGCCGTCACTGTCGACTTGCGGGTACCCGCTGTGCAGGATTCGGCCGCATACGTGATGTCGCGGGTCAGGTAGTAATCGAGCTTGTTGCCGCCGGCATTATTGACCACCACGTTGGCGTACGGGGCCGGGCTGTCCGGCAACACGTGACCCACCTTGGTGCCGGCCAGAATTGCCTGCTCGGCCGGGTCTGCGCTCCACACCGAGATGCGGCCCTCGCTGCCGGCGCGGCCCACCGCGTCGAGCAGAGACCTGGTGGGTGCCGCGCCCGTGGTCATCTTCTGCACCACTGCCGCCGCGATTTCCTGCAGGTATGCCTTGCGAGCCAACTGGTCGTCGCCGAACCTGGAATACGCTGTGCTGAGGGTTATTTCGACGACCTTGTCTGCGGTGATCTGCTCACCGTCGGCCAACGTGACGGGGCCGGTGGCACCGAGGATGTAGCTCAACGCGATCGGGTCGGTGGCGATGGCTCCGTTGAGCACCTCACCCGTCTGCTCCGTCCACATCGACGACCAGATCTGGCCGGCGTACGGAAAGTGCGGACTCGCATTCGAGTTGCGGAAATCGGTGGTGGTGTTTCGCGGGGCCCACAGCGCGTTGTAGTCGGGCCCCAGATCGATGGGCTGTTCCGCGAATTCGAGTTCGTTGTTGGCACCGAGAGTGTCGACCCGGGCTGTGCCGTTCTCGGCCCGAATGATGCCGTAGCCACCGAGCAACCCGCCGGTGCCCCGAGCCTCCGCGTTGGTCTGGAACGCGAGAAAGTAACTGCGCGGGCCGTTATCGCCGAGCATCGACGGCAGCAATTCACTGGCGATCCGGGTGTTGGTGAGCAGATTCGCGAGTTCGTGCGTCTGATCGATCAACGACGTGCGAGCCTCGTCCACCACGCCGAGGAAGGCGGGCTCGTCCACCTGCTGGGCCCGCTCGCTGAGCTCGTCGGCCGCTGCGGAGGTCTGCTCCAGTACCGGCTGGGCGTCCCGCAGTGCTGCGGTGTCCACCTTGCCGCCGCCCTCGACGAGGCTGCTCGGATTCAAGCTCGCGCCCGCAGCCGACGCCGGGGCGAGCACGTCCACGGACAATCCCTGCACCACGTCGCTGATCTGCGCTACCGATTTGAAGGGACTACCAAGATATGGAACGGCTTTGGCTATCGAAAACGGGATGGACGTCGTCGCCGAGACCGCATCGTCGGCGGATTCGGAGGCGCGAGCCGCTGCGGCCTCGGCCCCGGCCGAATCGCCGTCGAGCAATGCGTCCTTGGCCTGTGTGGCCGAGTCGCGAGTGGCGGTCAAACTCGACTGCGCCGAATAGGCCTCGTAACCGAGCCACACCACAAAAGCGATGACAATGACCAGAAATACCCCCACCGAGATGAGAATGGGCCGCTTTCTGCCCGATTTCCGACCCCGGGTATCGGTGGAACTGGTTGCCATCGTCGGTGGCCTCTCGGTTGAGGAAATGTATTCGAGTGCACAGCCTAAAGGGGAGTGGTCGATCTGGCGTACCTGTCTTCGATCCAGGTAGAGCATTCACAGTGTGTCGACTAGTTTGTAGTGGGCGATGAAAAGATCGACGTCGATGAGCGGTGCCGCCGGCCGAATCGAAGCCGTCAGGGTGCGGGCGTTGAGGAGGTCGGGGAGTGTCGCCAGAGGCGGACGATCGGTTCGAGGATGGCCGCTTCCCTCTGTCGGCTGCTCAGATGAACATCTACCTCGCTCAGCAGCTGGCCCCGGATGTGCCGTTCACCATTGCTCAATACGTCGAGATTCGCGGTGATATCGACCCGTCCGTGTTGATTCGCGCGACGGACATCGCCTGCCGACAGCTGGAATCGCCTGCAGTGCGGATCGGCGTGGACGACGGTCACCCGTACCAATGGTCGGACCTGCGCGTGCCGTACGCGATGATCTACCGCGATTTCACCGACCGCGAGCATCCCATCGACGATGCCCAGCGCTACATGGACGAGCAGTACCGGAAGCCGGTGGATCTGGTTCGCGACCAACTGATCGCCTCCGAAATCATCCAGGTGGGCGCTTGCCACTACTACTGGTACAGCCGGGCTCACCACATCGTGATGGACGGCCTCGGCGCAATCTCGGTGCAGGAGCGCACCGCAGCGGTGTACACCGCGTTGATCACGGGCACCGAGATCCCGAAGACCCGCGCCATCGGAGTGCGGGAGATCTACGACTACGAGGCCGCGTACCCCGACTCCTCCCGCTACGAGACCGACCGCCAGTACTGGCTCGGTCGCCTCGACGGCCACCTCGAAGCCCCCAGGCTGGCCGGCAGCCCACACGAACCGGCCGCTCCCAGCGGAGTGACGGTCAGCGTCGGTGCTGTGCTGGACGCCGACCTCACCGAAGCCGTTGCAGCAGTGGCACATCGGTGCAACTCCTCCGATGTCCCCGTTGTGCTCGCCACCTTCGCGCTCTATCTCGCGCGCATGACCGACACCGACGACGTCATGCTCAGCCTGCCGGTATCGGGCCGAGCGACCACCAAACTGCGGGAATCGTCCGGCATGATGTCCAACGTCGTGCCGCTGCGCATCGGCGTCGAACAAGGGGTCACCGTCGAAGAACTCCTTCGACGGATTCAGGTGGAACTCACCGGTGCACTTCGCCATCAGCGATTCCGCGTCGAGGACATGCAGCGGGCCACCGGCGACGGTACCGGCAGTGCCGCAGCCGGACGCGGGGTTTTCGGTCCCACGGTCAACATCATGATGTACAACAGCACAATTCGGCTCGGCGACGTGATCGGCGAATACCGCGTGCTCTCGAGCGGTCCCATCGACGACATGATGGTCAACGTCTACCCCGGTGTCGCCGGCACCAGCACCCGCGTCGACTTCCTCGGTAACCCCGCGCTCTACAGCACCGACGAGCTCGCAGCCCACCACCGACGCTTCCTGGCGCTACTGGGCGAGGTGGTCCACGCCCCCGAGGGACTCGCGGTGTCCGAGCTCGACGTCCTCCATGCCGAGGAGAAGACAGCGCTGCTCGACGGGCACTCCACGGCGACCGTCGCCCCCGCACTGCTGCCGTCGTTGCTGACGACCGGCGCGGTGGTGCGTGCCACCGGAGTCGATCAATCCAGTGACGACTTCACCAGGGTCGCGGAACACATTGCTGCGCAACTCGTCTCGATCGGCGCAGGCCCGGAGAAGCGAATCGCCGTCGCGATCGAACGCTCCTACGAATCATTGCTGGCGTCGTGGTCGGTCTCGATCTCGGGCGCCTCGTTCGTTCCACTCGACCCCGCCGAGCCCGCCCAGCGGCTGGCTGCAGTGCTCGCCGATGCGCACGTGGAATTCGGCATCACGACTCGTGCCGGTGTGGACCACCTTCCGAGCACTGTCCGATGGTTCGTCCTCGAGGACCTGCTCGACGCCGACCCGGTCGCGTTCACGCCGCCGACCCTGCACGTCGACAACGAGGCCTACGTCATCCACACCTCGGGGTCGACGGGAAAACCCAAGGCCGTCAGCGTCACTCACCGCGGACTCGCGCAACTCGCAGCCAACGTCGTCGACCGATATGCCGTCACCCCCGACTCGCGCGTACTGCAGGCGGCGTCGCCGGTCTTCGACGCATCCATCCAGGAGCTACTTGCCGCATTCGCTGCCGGTGCCACCCTGGTGATCGCCCCAGCCGACGTCTACGCCGGTCCTGCCCTCGCCGGCGTGTTGGACCGCGAGAAGATCACGCATCTGATCACCTCGCCCACCGTGCTGGCGACTCTGGACCCGGACGACCTCAGCTCCATCGACGTCTTCGACGTCGGGGGCGAGGAGTGCCCACCCGCGTTGCGGGACAGGTTCGTCTCCGCCGATCGAACGATGCGCAACGCCTACGGGCCGACCGAGGCGACGGTGTTGGCCACGTTGTCCGACCCGATGCGCGCCGCCGAACGGGTGACGATCGGTGCGCCGCTACCGGGTATTCGCGCGTTGGTGCTCGACGCGCACCTGCGGCCCACGCCGTACGGAGGCGTCGGCGAGCTCTATCTCGGTGGAGACGGACTCGCCCGCGGTTACAGCGGTCAGCCGGGCGTGACGTCGACGCGGTTCGTCGCAGACCCCGGGACAGCCGGAGCTCGGCTGTACCGCACGGGAGACATCGTCCGTCGGTCGTTCGACGGGTCCACGATGGAGTACCTCGGCCGCAGTGATCAGCAGATCCAGCTGCACGGGCGTCGTCTCGAACTCGGCGAGGTGGAGTCCGCGGCCACCACGTGTGCGGGAGTGACCGCGGCCGTGGCCGTCGTGCGCGACAACCGACTCGTTCTGTACGTCACCGGTGCCTCGGCGGAGCTGGACGGTCGCCTGCGGAACCGTCTGCCCGCCTGGATGGTTCCCAGCACCGTCGTGGTTCTCGATGCGCTACCCATGACCGCGAGCGGCAAGGTCGACCGTCGTGCGTTGCCGGCCCCCACCGCATTCGTCGATACCGAATACGTTGCGCCGCAGACCGATACCGAACGCACCGTGGCGGGAGCCTTCGCCGACGTCCTCGGTGTCGAGAAGGTGGGGCGCGAGCACTCGTTCTTCGAGCTCGGCGGTGACTCGCTCAGCGCTACCCGCGTTCTCGCACGCCTCGGTTCCGCAATCTCGTTGACCGTACTGTTCGCCGATCCCACAGTCCGCGCAGTCGCGGCGGCCATCGACGCGTCGTCTGTTTCCGAGCCGTCACTCGAACTACTCGATACCGTTGTGCCGGGGCGTATCCCGCTGTCGTACGCGCAGCAGCGGCTGTGGTTCCTCAACCAGTTCGATCCCGCATCGCCCGCGTACAACATGCCCGTGGCAGTGCGAGTCGGAGCCGGTGACGATCCCGCGATGGTTCTGACGGCTCTGCGCGACGTCATCGAGCGACACGAAGCCCTGCGCACCTACTACCCGGCCGATGACGACGGTCCGCGGCAGGTGGTGCGGCCCACCGATACCGTCCTCGTCGAGGTACCCGAGCGCACCGTCTCCGAGCGGGATCTGGACTCCGCTGTCGCAGTGGTCGCGACCGAGGGCTTCGATGTGTCGGCCGAGGTACCCATCCGCGCAACGCTTCTGAACGTGCAGGAATCCGGCGACACCGTGGTCGTGGTGGTGGTGGTGCACCACATTTCGATGGACGGGTGGTCGGTCGACCCGCTCGTACGCGACTTCGCTTTCGCCCACGCCTCTCGGGCAGCGGGTCACGCGCCCACCTGGCCGCGTCTGCGCGCGCAGTACGGTCAGTACGCGGTGTGGAACCGGGCAGTGGTGGATTCGGTTGCCGACGAACAGCTCTCGTACTGGTCGTCAATTCTGGGTGATACCGACTTCGCAGCGGCGGAGCTACCTGCGGACTTCCCCAGGCCTGCGGTGCAATCGATGAGAACGGATGCAGTTCCGTTCGAGATCGGATCGCAGTTGCACTCGGGCATTCGTGAGCTCGCCCGACGGACGAACTCGACCACGTTCATGGTCGTCCACGCCGCAGTGGCCGCGGCCCTGAGCCGCTTCGGAACCTCGAATCGGGTGGTTGTCGGGTCTCCGACGGCCGGGCGTGGACACGAAGCGCTCGACGAGATGGTGGGGATGTTCGTCGGAACCCTGCCTCTCGCAGTCACTGTGGACCCGTCGGACAGTTTCACGTCCCTGCTCGATGTAGTCCGCACGGCAGATCTCGATGCCTTCTCGCATTCCGACGTCCCGTTCGAGCGCATCGTCGACGCCCTGGCGACCGATCGATCCCTCGACCGGCATCCGTTGTTCCAGGTGATGTTGGCATTCGACAATGCGCCGCACCGATCGGTCGAGTACCTGCC
Source organism: Rhodococcus sp. 14-1411-2a (assembly GCF_002259485.1). Classification (GTDB taxonomy): domain Bacteria; phylum Actinomycetota; class Actinomycetes; order Mycobacteriales; family Mycobacteriaceae; genus Rhodococcoides. The sequence goes on along the minus strand of NZ_NPGA01000009.1, from coordinate 269,899 downwards.
CGTCTCGGTGCTCGAGATACCCACCCGCACCTCGGAATTCGATCTGACGCTCGTGCTTGCGGACGAACAGTGTGATTCGGCATCGTCGACCGGCCAGATCGAGTACGCGGTGGACCTCTATCAGCGGGCCACCGTCGAACAATTCGCGTCGGTGATTCTGGCTTTTTTGAACGCAGCGGTCGCCAACCCGGCCTTTGTCGTCGGTGATCTTGCGCTTGCCGACACGCCGGCTCTGCCGTCGTCGATGATCGACGGCACGCTGCTGGATGTGTTGAGCGGTGGCACAGTCATGTCCGGTGCTGTTGCTGTCGACGGACTGGAATCGATGACGTACACCGAGCTCGATTCTCGCTCGAACCGGATCGCACGGCTGCTTATCGCACATGGCGTCGGGCCGGAAACTCTTGTGGCCCTGTCTCTCGAACGCTCGGCCGAATACATCGTCGCGCTGTGGGCCGTGGTGAAGGCGGGCGGCGTGTTCGTGCCCGTGGACCCGCGTTACCCGGCCGCTCGCCGCGAACAGATGCTGGGGCACATCGAGATCGGCTTCGGCGGGCTCGAGTCGACAGTGCACTGGCTCGACGAGACGCAGGCCCACCAGTTCAGCGACCTGGCCCTGACGGATGCGGATCGCCTGGCAGCGCTGCAACCTGCGCACCCCGCCTACGTGATTCACACGTCGGGTTCGACGGGAACGCCCAAGCCCGTGGTGGTGACGCATCAGGGTGTGTATGCGCTTGCGCAGCAGGTCATTCCGCGGTACGGCGTGACCTCGAGTTCGCGCGTGCTCCACGGCTACTCGGTCAACTTCGATGCCGCTGTTCTCGAACTCGTCCTTGCTTTCGGGGCCGGGGCGACCATGGTGATCGCGCCGCCGGACCTACTCGGCGGGGACGAGATGTCGGCCTTCCTCACTGCGCATCGCGTCACCCACTACCTGTCCACACCCGCGGTGCTCGCCACCGTGCCGCCGACCCCCGGGATCGAGACCGTCGCCGTCGGCGGTGACGTGCTGGGCACCGGTGTCGTCGACGACTGGTCGGCCGGGCGGTCGATGCTGAACGCCTACGGTCCCAGTGAGGCGACGGTGGTGGCCACGCTGGCCGAGTCGCTTCGTGCCGGTGAACCGGTCACCATCGGTCGGCCGCTGGCGCATGTGGGAGCGCTCGTGCTCGACGACCGGTTGCATCCGGTGCCACTCGGAGGCGTCGGGGAGCTGTACCTCGCAGGCTCGAGCGTGGCTCGCGGCTACCACGCGGACCCGGCGTCGACCGCCGCGCGCTTTCTCGCGGCACCCGGCGGCACGCGGATGTACCGGTCCGGAGACCTCGTTCGGCAGCAGCCGTCGGGAATGCTCGATTTCCGCGGGCGCCGGGACGACCAGGTCCAGATCAACAGTGTGCGCGTCGAACTGGGGGAGATCGAGAGTGCACTGACGGCGCACCCCGATGTCGGTGGAGTGGTGACAGCGGTACGTGAGAACAGAATTCACGCCTGGGTGGTGGGCCTCGATGGCCAGGACGCTGCCCAGTGGCTGCTGGACCGGCTGCCGTTGTCGATGCAGCCGGCGGTCATCACCCGGATCGACGGTATTCCGCTGACCGGCAACGGCAAAGTGGATTTCACCGCCCTGTACTCGGAGGCGCTTACCGGCGGCGATCCGGCGGTGGCGCGCACGTTGGCGCAGGAGGTGGTGCTCGGAATCTTCGCCGACCTGCTGGGCATCGAGAATCCTGCCGTCGACGACAATTTCTTCGTCCTCGGCGGGGACTCCCTCGTCGCGACGCGTGCGGCAACCCGCATCAGTGCGGCGCTCGGTACCCATGTTCCGGTGCGGACCGTCTTCGAATCTCCCACCGCGCAGCAGCTCGCGTCGGCGATCGAGTTGTTGTCCGAGAACTACACTCCGCTACCCGCTCTGGTCCACGATCCGGGCGCGCGGTCGTACCCCGGTCTTGCGTCGGCCGAACGCCGAATCTGGCTGCAGAATCGATACGACCCGACATCGGCCGCGTACAACATCGCTGTCGAGGTACCGCTTCCGGCGGATCTGGAGCTCGATGTTCTGCGCGCCGCGATAGCCGATGTGCTGGAACGTCATACACCGCTGCGCACGGTGTACCCGTCGACCGCGAACGGTCCCGTCACCGTTGTTCTCGACCCGCAGATCGTGCTGTCGACGTTGGACGATGCTCACGCAGGGCACGATGCTCTGGCCCTGCACGGCTTCGATCTGACCCTCGAAGCACCGCTACGCCTCGGCCTACTGGACCGAGGCGGCGAGCGGGTGCTGTCCGTTGTTGCACACCACATCGCGGTCGACGGGCTCTCACTTCGTCCGCTGGCCCGAGATGTCGAGACCGCCCTGCTGGCCCGAATAGCCGGATCGACACCGCAATTCGGCTCTCTCAGCGTCGACTACTCGGATTACCGAGTGTGGCAGCGCACTGTGCTCGACGCCGTGGCGTCGGACCAGCTCGAGTTCTGGCGAAACACCCTGGCCGGCGTGCCGGAGTTCCTCGACCTGCCGACCGGAACCCCTGATCCCTCGGCCGATGCGACGGCCGTGGAGTTCACCGTCGGTCCGGACACCCTCACGCTGCTGCGTTCGCTCGCGCATCGTGTGGGCGCAACGGTATTCGTCGTGGTCCACGCAGCGCTGGCCGCCGTGCTCGCAGAAGCCAGTGGTACCCAGGACATCGCCATCGGGACCCCGGTGGGTGGCCGAACCGACCCGGCACTCGATCACCTCGTCGGCATGTTCGTCGGTACCGTCGTGCTCAGGACGGAAGTCGATCCGTCGACGACGTTCGAGGACTTCGTCACCGCGGTCCGCGACCGGGATCTCGATGCATTCGCGAACTCGGACGTCCCGTTCGAGCAGGTGGTGGACGCGGTGCAGCCCACGCGCGCCGTCGATACCCATCCGCTGTTCCAGGTTCTCCTGGCCTTCGGTGACACGGCAACTCCGACAATCGAACTGGGGTCGACGTCGATCACCCCGCATCGCGTGGACATCACGGACACGCAGTTCGACCTCGAGGTCCTGGTCGACGAGTCCGAGGCCGGACTGATCGGCCATCTCGGATACTCGCCCGCACGGTTCTCGCGATCGGTGATTCTCGGACTCGCCGAGCGCCTGACCGAGGTGTTGACGATGGTCTCCACGCGGCCGAACATTCGGCTGGGCAGCGCGGAGTTCGGGCACGTCCCATCGGCCGTTACCTCGCACCACGACAGCGCCCCCGGACTCACACTGGCGACAGTGTTTCAGCAGGCAGTGCAGAGTTGGCCCGACAATGTCGCGGTGATCGAGGGCTCGCGATCGCTGACCTACCGCGAGGTGGACCGACAGTCGAATGCACTGGCAGACAAATTGATCCGCGTAGGTGCTCGGCCAGATGTGCTGGTGGCGATTGCCTATCCTCGCTCCGTCGACTACCTCGTCGCGATCTGGGCCGTGGCCAAGACCGGTGCCGGCTTCCTGTCCATCGACCCGTCTCAACCCGTGGCCCGGGTGCAGGAGATCCTCGAGCGCGCTGCCCCGGTCACGGGAATCTCGGCAGCCGACTTCCATTCGGCCGGTGCCGACTGGATGAGCGTCACCGGCGACGAGCTCGATCGTGTCGATGGTCGCGAGGCACCTCACGACAGTGTGGCGTACGTCGTCTACACCTCCGGTTCCACCGGGGTGCCCAAGGGTGTGCGGGTGACGCACCGCGGCATCGCGAATCTGGTGCAGAGCCAACGAGATCTCTTCGGAGTGGAGCCGGGATCGCGGGTACTCCAGTTCGCATCGCCCAGTTTCGACGCGTCGATCTTCGAGACACTGATGGCCGTCGGTGCGGGAGCCAGCACGGTGATCGTTCCGCCCGAGGTGCACGGAGGACGCGAGCTCGAATCGCTCATCGAGCAACACCAGGTGACCCACGCGTGCCTCACGCCGACCGTCCTCCAGGTGACCGACGCGGAAGCCGTGCCGTCGCTCCGAGTGATCGTCATGGCAGGTGAAGCTGCCAATTCTGCACTGCTGCAACGATGGTCGCGTCGATGCTCGGTGTTCAACGCCTACGGCCCCACCGAGGGGACCGTCATGAGTACCTGCACCACGGACCAGCGTGAGTGGGGCCCGGCGGTGCCGGTGACCATCGGTGGACCGGTTCGCGGCTTCGACGCAGTGGTACTCGATGCCCGTTTACGCCCGGTGGGCAACAACGTCGTCGGGGAGCTCTACCTGGGCGGGGCCGGCCTCGCCGAAGGGTATCTGGGACAGAGCGGAACGACGGCGAGTAGCTTCGTTGCCGATCCGTTCGGTGACGGTCGGCTCTACCGGACAGGCGATCTGGTGCGCTGGGTTGTTCAAAGCAGCGTTGTTCGGGGTAGCGATCGTGAACTCGAATATCTGGGTCGGATCGATTCGCAGGTCAAGGTTCGCGGCCATCGCGTCGAGCTGTCCGAGGTGGAAGCGGCACTGCTGCGTCACCGAGATGTGCGTCAGGCCAGCGTGATCGGTCGTGGACAGTCGCTCGCTGCCTACGTGGTGGGCGGCATCGAACCGCGGGAGGCCCGCGAGTTCCTGGCCAGGACACTGCCGGCGTACATGGTGCCCAGTACCGTCACCGTCGTCGATGCACTGCCGATGACGTTGTCCGGCAAAGTCGATGCGAGCACGTTGCCCGAGCCCTCGATCGTGTCGACCGAACGGCGTGCCCCGGTCTCCGCGAACGAAGTACTGGTACATGCCGTGTTCTCCGACGTCCTGCAGGTGGCCGGCGAGGGCATCGGTGTGGACGACAATTTCTTCGATCTCGGTGGGCACTCCCTCTCGGCGGTGCAGGTAATGGATGCGCTGGGGGACCGGCTCGACCGTCGGCTTCCGATCAGTCTGCTGCTGGTACATCCGACGATCTCGGCCCTGGCAGCACAACTCGACGCGGGCGATCACGGTGCGGACGGTGCCTTCGAGGTGGTGCTTCCGTTGCGAACCGAGGGGGTGGGCGCACCGCTGTTCTGTGTGCACCCGGCCATCGGAATCGCGTGGAGCTACCTCTCGCTGCTCGGGGAGACCGAACGTCCGCTGTACGGGCTTCAGGTGCCCGGCATCGCCGACGACGACGCTGCGCCGACCTCGATCGAGGAGTTCGCGGAGAGATACGTGCGCGGGATCCGGAGCGTTCAGTCGCACGGTCCGTACCACCTGCTCGGATGGTCGCTCGGTGGGGTGATCGCGCATGCTGTTGCGACGCAACTGCAGTCGGAAGGTGAGGACGTCGCGCTGTTGGCGCTCGTCGACGCGCAGCTCTCGGCACCGGAGGGCGCCGCAGAGTTCGGCATCGACGATCTTGCTCGTCAGCTCGGGGTCGAGGGTGACTCGTTCGAGACCATCGTGGATCGATTGCGCGAGAACATAAGTGAACTGGCGTTTCTCACCGTGGATCATCTGCGGCGAATGTATCGTCCCGTCGCGGAGGCTCCCACCTGGGTGGCGTCGTACGCGCCTGCGGTGTTCGCGGGGCCGGTGCACTACTTCGCCGCTCGCGGCTCGCACGGTGCGGAGCAGTGGACGCAGTTCGTGGGCGGGCGGATGTCGATTCACCGGGTCGATGTGGAACACGAAGACATGCTGGGCGAGTTCGGTGCCCGTGCACTAGGCCGAGTGATCGGCACCGCAGCTGTGGGGAAAGGTGTGGCGTGATGAGCGAACAATTGGAGCCGTACGTCGATGACGTGCGAGCGCACTACGACCTCTCGGACGAGTTCTTCGCGCTGTTCCTCGACCCGAGTATGACGTACAGCTGCGCCTATTTCGAGCGTGAGGACATGACGCTGGAGGAGGCGCAGACGGCCAAGATCGACCTCGCCCTCGGCAAGCTGGACCTGAAGCCGGGGATGACGCTGCTCGACATCGGCTGTGGCTGGGGAGCTCTCGCCAAGCGGGCGGTCGAGAAGTACGACGTCAATGTCATCGGTCTGACGTTGAGCCGAAATCAGTACGAGCACGGACGCACCGTCGTTGCCGACCTGTCGACCGACCGCACCGTCGACATCCGGTTGCAGGGGTGGGAGGAGTTCGACGAGCCCGTCGACCGGATCGTCAGCATCGGCGCGTTCGAGCATTTCAGACGTAACCGATACTCGGCATTCTTCGCGAAGTGCCGCTCGGTAGTTCCCGCCGACGGACGAATGTTGTTGCACACCATCGTCATCACGCCACCCGATCCGGTTTCCGGTGGTGGCGGACTCACCCGTGAGGATGCACATTTCTCGCGCTTCATCCTGCGCGACATCTTTCCCGGCGGACAGTTGACGCTCGTCAAGGTGATCAAGGCGAAAGCCGCCGACGCCGGATTCGAGTTGCTGCGGGAGCATCCTCTGAGGTTGCACTACGCGAGGACACTCGATACCTGGGCCGAGAAACTGATCGCATCTCGCGACGAGGCCATTGCCGTGTCCTCGGAGGCGACGTACGACAAATATGTCCAGTACCTCACCGGCTCGTCGGCGCGATTCAAGAGTTCACGCATCGACGTCGTGCAATTCACGCTGGCAGCTGCAGACATACCCGAGAAGTGACAAGGATGCCCACCATGATGAAAGCTCGACTCGGTTGTGTCAGTGGACTGTTCGCTGCCGCCGTCCTGGCCGTCAGCGCGATGGCTCCCGGAACCGCTGCTGCTGCACCTCTTCCGGTCGTCGGACCCGGTAGTGGTTTCGTCACCACCGGAGGCATCGACGACCTCACCGCCTGCTCCATCGCCGCCGTCGGATACGACGACGCCGGCCGACTCGTCGCCCTGACCGCAGGCCACTGCATTCTGCGTACGGGTCTGCCCGTCACCCTCGTCGGATCGCCTGCGGCCCCGGTCGGCACGACGGCCGTCGGGCATTGGGGACCCGATTACGGCGTCATCGTCCTCGATCCCACCAAGGTCACGCCCGTGTCCAGTCTGGGCGGAGTCACCGTGACGGACATCGGGACCGGATCGGTGGGGCAGCCGGTCTGCAAAAGCGGCGTCGGCAGCGGACTGACGTGCGGCACGATCGTGGAGAACCGGGGCGGGGACCTGATGTCCGATGCCGTCACCGTCTGGGCAGACTCGGGTGCACCGCTGGTGGCAGGCACGACGCTCGTCGGAATCGCCAGCCATTCCTCGGGCGTTCCGTTGCTCAGTCCCACCGCCTACGCATCGGCGTCGGAATCGATGCGTTTGCTGAGCGCATCGGGGGCACCGGGTGCGGGCTTCCGACCGGTGGGAAGCTGATGCAGCCTGACCGCGCACAGTGAACAAGCACAGCTTCGGACACATCATCAGGGCGGGATGGCGAATCGTCGCGGTGTGCGTCGTCGTATCCGTATCTGCGGCCTTCGGTATCAGCTTGCTGGTGACCCCGGTGTACGAATCGCGGGCTCAGATGTTCGTCTCCACACCGAATCAGACATTCAGACAAGATGAGTACAGGACGGACCTGTTTTCGCAGCAGCGAATCGCGGCGTATGCGGAACTGGTGAAGGGCAATCTGCTCGCATCGACAGTTGTTGCCGACCTCGGACTCGATCTCAGTCCGGCGGAGCTGGCCCAGAAGGTGACAGTGTCGTATTCCGCAGACAACGTCGTGTTCGACATCGTCGCCACCGACAGTTCTCCGGAGCTTGCACACGACATCGCCAACACCATGGCTATCGACTTGAGTGCGGTGGTCGCAGAGCTGGAGACTCCGGAAGACGGTGGGACTCCCGCGGCGGCGGTCGGGATACGCAACCAGCCCGAGATCCCGTCTGCTCCGATCCGGCCGAACACCCCGACGTACCTGGCGTGGGGTGCTGCAGTGGGGGTGCTGATCGGAATTGCTGCGGTGCTCGTCCGTCACCGCTCGCGCGGGACTGCGCAGTAGGTCCGAACTACACCCGATCCATTCCCGCCTTGTGGGTCGGGTCGATGAGGAACAGGCTGCTGCCGTCCAATCCGTCTCTGCGGTGGATGTTTCCGCGCAATCCGGCTTCGACCAGTCGTACCGCTATTTCGTAGATGTCTTCGAGGCGATCGTCGGTGAGATCGGGCCTGATCGCCAGATGGATTTCGTCGCCGATGTGCCGCAGTACCGCTTGGAAGCTCGGGCTCACCGCGCTGTAGAGCTCCTCGCACTGGACCACCAACGCGTCGGACATGACGAAGTCGTCCTCGGCCCCGAGCAGCGGCATCACACCGAAGTCCTCGAGCAGATCGATCAGCTGCACGGCACTACGGCCGGCTGCCGTCGAGCGGTCTGCCTGTACACCGGATTCCACTTCCTTCGTCGTGAAGATCAGTGTCGCCTCGGCGCTGGGATCGAGCAGACCCAGATCGGCGCGCATCGCCTTCAGCAGCAACGAGTGCATTCTGGTGATGTACGCATGCTCGCTCTGCAGACGTTCGTGTGCCGGAGCGGGGATTCCGGTTTCGGGAGCCAGCGGGGCGAACACCCGACGATCGATGCCCGTGGACAACTCGAGCGCCAATGGATGAACGCGCCTGCGTGCGACCACCAAAGCGGCGGTGAGCGCCAGATTCAGTTGGTCGTAGGCCTTGTCCAATGCACGCGTCGCAGCCTTCAGATCACCGACTGGAGTCGAGACCACCGCCGCCGAAATCTCCTCGGCCACAACCCGATCGACGTTGGACAGCGCAAAAAGTAGTTCCTGGTATCGCGCGGTCACCTGGTCGCGGTTCCACGAGTCGTTGTCGCTGGACTGACGCACCTGACGATCGACGGCTGTGTGCAACGCCGCCAACTCCCGCGACATCACCTCCTCCTTCGCGCCGACGCGTCGAACACTCAGCGCAGCCAACGCGGCACCGAGCGCAGCGATGACGACGAGAATCAAGGTCCACACCGCAATCGCGGTCACACCGGACTCGGTAGCAGCTACGACGCTGGTAGTCATGGGCACATCATGCACGAATGTGTTACATATCGTTCTTCTTTCGCCGCTCTAACTGCCAGGTAATTGTGGGTGCGGTTACCGCCATTCGGATTCAGCCGAGCGCGGTGTGGATAGCACCGATCTCCGTCGCCGTCGCCGAACTAGCGGCTTTCGGCTGTGGTTGTGCCGCGATGCGACGCGGATCGTCCTGGGGGAGTGAGTCGATGAGAATGCGCCGGGGATGCGAGGAGGGGCCGGTGATGAGGTATTTCTGACCGGGGCGCACGCGGGCTGCTTCGGCGAGGACCTGCTCCGATGGGGGTTCGGTGTCACGCAGTTCGTTGGTGTCACGCAGTGCGTCGCTGACGATGCGGCGGGGGTCGTATTGCCGCAGGTTCATCGATTCCCATTCCGAGCGTCGGAGCGGAACGCCCATGTCTGCTTCGGCCGCGGTGCGGGTGGTGTCGACGAAGTGACGCATGCTGCGCACGGCGCGGGTGAGTTGGTGCGCGTATCCGGGGAGGCGTTGGGGGCCCAGGACGAACCCGGCGATGATCGCGACCAGGAACAGTTTCTCGAAGGTCAAGCCGAACATGAGGAGAGCTCCGGTTTCGGTGGTGTGAGGGCGCGTCTGTCGTGTACCTCGGTGATCACGATTGCTGCGCCGAACAGCGTGGCCATGGGAACCGCGACCAGGAACATCGACAGGACATCGGCGGCGGGCGTGACCAGTGCACTGAACAGGGCGATGGCGACGACGCTGATTCGCCAGCTGCTGCGTAGCCTGCGCGCGGACAGGATGCCGAGGCAGTTCAGCATCACCAGCAGGGCCGGAAGGACGAAGGCGATGCCTGTGGCCAGGACGATCTTCATGACGAAGTCGACGTAGTACGAGGCGTTGAGGATGGTGCTGTCCTGGTCGGAGGAGAACCCGGCGAGGACGCTGACCATGCGCGGGAAGATGGCGAACCCGAACACGCAGCCGGCGACGAACAGTGGAGCTGCGGCCGCGGAGAATCCGTAGACATATTTCTTTTCCCGACGCGTCATGCCGGGGGTGAGGTAGGCGAACAGCTCACGCAGCCACACCGGAGACGACACGATGACGCCGGTGAACAGGGCGATCTTCAGTTCGAGATCGAAAGCGCCGGTGACGGTTTCGAAGTTGAGGCTGGCCTGGCGGGTGAGGGCGAGTTCTTCGACGGGTGCGCGCAGGATGTCGAGGATCTGATCGGAGAGCGCGAATCCGATCGCGATGCCGACGAGCAGCGACACCGCCGCGCGAATCGCGCGGCGACGTGCCTCGCGTGCATGCGCCGCAAGCGGCATCACTCCCCGCGCGGCGGTGGCTGTGGTCACGAGGTGTGTCGGTACGGAACCGGCGTGGACGCAGCGTCGGCGAACACCGGAGCGGTCGTGTCGTCACGCGTTGTGGGCTTCTTCTCCTCGCGCACTTCGTCTTTCAGGATGCGCATCGACTGGCCGACGCCTTTCGCGAGGGACGGGAGCTTGGTGGAGCCGAAGACGAGCAGCAGGATGGCGAGAACGATGAGGGCATGCCAGCCGGTGAGGTTGTGCAACATGGTGATTCCTTCGTGGGTGTGAGGTGGGGGTGATCAGTTGGTGGGTGCGGAGCCGGCATTCGGCGGACCACCGGCCGGGGGAGTGCCGCCGCCCATCGGGGACTGTCCGCCTCCGCCTCCGGATGGGGCTGCGCCGGCGGTGGGTTCGGTGGTGGTGTCGATGGCAACGGCCAGTGATCCGACGTAGCCGGCGGTGGAGTCGCCCGAGAACGACCCCATCTGCAACTCGTAGCCGTCGCCGAACACGTTGTCGTTGTCGATGCTGCCGAGCTGGGCGAGGTTCTGCGCCGATGACGGGTAGGTGTCGAGCTGGTAGATCGCGTCGAGCATGTCCTGAGGGAATGCGATCTGCGAAGTGGCGATGGCGTTGTCTGCGGTGGTCGCCGATGCGGCGTCGGGATAGACCTCGAAATGGATGTGGGTCCAGCGGCCGCTGTAGCAACCGGGGACGATCGTGTCGAAGGTGACGGTGCCGTTGGCGTCGGCGGCCTGGATGCCGCGCAGGTACGTCTCGTCCTCGACCCCCTCGGAATACATCGAATACAGCCCTGCCGCATCGCATTGCCACAGGTACACGGCGGCGTTCTCGAAGGGGCGATTGTCGTTCGCCATGTCGGTGAGGGTGAAATTCAGCGACAGGGGCACTCCGCTGACCGTGGTGCCGCCGTCGAGGCTGGAGGTGATGTCGCGGCGAACGATTCCCGATTCTTCGAGCACATTGACGCCGTTCGAGCCGTCGGCAGGGTAAGGGCCGTTGGTTTCGTCGGGGATCTCGCTGGTTGCCGCGGTAGCTGTGCTCGACGCGGTTGCCGTTGTGACGGTGGCACTTCCAGAGTTCGACGTGCTCGAGCAAGCAGCCAACGCCACCGCGCCGGCTCCCGCGCCGACGATGCTCAGCACGCGGCGACGGGTGACCAGGGTGGTCATGTCGAACCTAGCGCCCTGGTCGACGACCTCCTCGGCGGGGCGATCGAGCAGCCGGCCCTCGTAAGCGGGTCCGGCAGAAGTGTTGGTGGGCTCCGGAATTCGGGCCATTGTGGGATCTCCTCTGAGATGGCATCGGTTGTTTTCGGTAGTGCCAATACTCTGGGACGTTCCGGTGAGGACGCTGAACCTCCGCTGCGAGGTTCCTGTGAGCGGTGTGGCCCGGATTTCCGACGGGAGATAGCTAAGGCTAGCCTTATCGCCAATGCCCTCTCGAGCCACAGGATTGTCATGACTCATCGCCTCACGTTCCGCTTCGCCGCAGTGTTCGCCGCCGTGGCAGCCGCATCCATCGCACTTGCCGGTTGCGGCTCCACCGATTCGGCCGACAGTCCGTCAGCCGCATCGTCCACCGGCGCGTTCCCGCTGACCGTGCACCACATGTACGGCGACACCACGCTGGACGCCGTACCCGAACGGGTCGCGACATGGGGATTCGGCACCACCGACGCGGTGCTCGCACTCGGTGTCCTCCCGGTGGCAATGCCGTCGGCCGAATACGGCGGAGGTGACGATCTGATCTATCCGTGGGTGTCCGACGCGATCGAGGCCTCGGGCGGTCCGGCACCGGTTCTGCTCGACAACGTCACGGACGCACTGTCCGTCGAGAAACTGCTCGCTACCGACCCCGACGTCGTGTTGGCCCCGCACTCCGGCCTCACCCGAGCCGAATACGACGCGGTGACCGCGGCCGGAGTTCCCGTCATCGCCCCGCCCGAGGAGCTGTGGTCGACGCCGTGGCGCGACGTCATCACCACCACCGGCGACGTTCTCGGGGTCCCCGAGCGCGCCAGCGATCTCGTTGCGGATCTGGACCGCCAGGTGCAGGACGCAGGCGCGCAGCATCCCGAATTCGACGGCCGCACAATCGCATACGTGTCCGAGGCTGCCGACGTGTACTACCTGCTGTTGCCGTCGGACCCGCGAGTGGAGCTGCTCGAGAATCTCGGCTTCGCCTCACCGGCCTCGGTGACCGATCTCGCGACCGACGATGCCACCTACTCGACGACCGTCTCGGCGGAGAACATCTCGAAGATCGACGCCGACGTGGTGTTCACTCAGGTCGACACCGAGGATGCCCTGCAGCAGTTCCTCGATTCGCCTGTGTCGCGCCAGATTCCGGCCGTCGCCGCCGGTGCGGTCGCCGGATTCGTCGGCCAGGAAGCCGGAGCTGCAGTGGGCCCGACGGCACTGTCGATTCCGTACTTCCTGCCGACGCTCGTCGATGGTCTTGCGGCCGCTTGTTAGGTAGCCGAGGACTGACGAGCGCTACCTCGTGGCACCACTGCGTGCTGCCTCGAGATGGTGAGCGGAGGCAGCTTTCAGGTGCGTGAGATCGGAGGCGACGGTAGCGAACGTGTATCCCTCACTCAGTCGCTGCGCCGCGAGTTCGCCGGACGGAGTGTGGATCCCTGCGGCGATTCCTGCTGCCGCTGCAGCCTTCTGGACTCGAACGATGGCTTCCTCGAACACATCGTCGACGCTCGTGTCTGTCGGTGACGAGCCACCGACGGCCAGTCGCAGATCTGATGGGCCGACGTATACCCCATCCAAACCCTCGACTGCACAGATGGATTCGACGTTCTCGAGTCCCTGTGGCGTCTCGATCATTGCGACTACCGCGGTGTCGCGATTCGCCTCGGACGGCAGTGGTCCGACCCGGAGCTGGGAGCGCATCGGTCCGTACGAGCGGATTCCGGCAGGGGAGTAGCGAGTGGACGCTACCGCGCGCTCGGCGTCGGCAGCGGAGTCGATGAGGGGAACGATGACCATTCGGGCCCCGGCGTCGAGCGCCTTCCCGATGTAGGTGGGGTCGTTCGCTTCCACGCGAACGACCCCGGCAGATCCGGCCGCCGAATCGATGGCCTGCAAACCGCGCAGCAATCCGTCGTATCCCATCAGGCCGTGCTGGAGATCCAGCGCGATGTAGTCCCAATCCAGATGTGCGAGCCATTCGGTGGACACGGGTGAATCGATGACCGACCAGTATCCGAGAATGCGCTCGCGATTGCGCAGGCGGGTGGCGAAGTCGTTGGCAGGCATGAAGTTTCCTATCGGTTGTAGGCAGGCATCGGACCACGCAACGTGGCACCGACGTCGTCGCAGGCAATCATCAGGTCCTGCGCTAGTGGGCCGCGGTTCAGGGCATCGATGTTGGCTTTCAGGTGTGTCGCTTTCGAGCCGCCGAGCAGTATCGGCCCCACCACTGGCTTGGACCGGAGCCATCGTAGAGCCAGCTCGGTCAGAGGGAAACCGGCGTCCGACGCGATGGCCGAGAGAGCTTTTATCGCCTCGAAGATCTGAGCATTCCAGTATCGGTCGCGATACATCGACGCCAATCGTGAGTCACCGAATCGCCCCTCGTTCGGAGATTGCTCGAATGAGTGCTTACCGGTGAGCAATCCACCGCCGAGTGGGTTGTAGACCATGGTGATCAGGCCGGTGACATCGGCGAATTCGACGTACTCGTCCTCGATTCGCCGAGCCAACAGGTTGTAGAGCTGTTGCGCAACGATCGGACGCGGCGCTCCGACATCCCCTGCGATGCGTGACACCTCACCGATCTGCCACGCCGAGAAGTTCGAGACGCCGAGCGCGCGAACCTTGCCCTCGGCGCGCAGGGCGGCGACCGCCTCGAGAGTGTCCTGCAGGTCCGCTGCTCGGTCGGGTTGATGCAGATAGAGCAGATCCACGTACTCGGTGCCGAGGCGGGTGAGACTTGCTTCGACGCTGAGGCGCAGGCCCTTCGGCGACAGGGGCGAATTGCCATCGGTGTCACCGAGGTACATTCCAGCCTTGGTCGCGACTGTCACCGAGTCGCGTCGGGCAGAGATGAACTTCGAGACGATGCGTTCGGACTCGCCTGCGGAGTAGCCGTTGGCCGTGTCGATGTGGGTGATACCGGCATCGAACGCGAAATCCATCAACTCGACGGCAGCGTCGAGGTCGACCGTATCTCCGAATGTCATGGTGCCCAGCACCATCGATCCGAAACCGAGGTCGTTCATCAGGACACCTCGATTCCGAAGACCTGCATCACCGAGTACACGCCCAGCGCCATGATTGCCAAGCTGCTGATGACGAGTGCCACCGTGATGCCGGGATGGGGCCGGTGCTGCTTGTCGGTTTCGTCGGAGCGCAACTTCCACACCGCGATCACCACGGCGACCAAGAAGATTCCGCCGCCGATTCCGCCGATCTGAACCATCAGAACCGGTGATTGAACGAAGAGATAGAACACAGCCCACAGCGGCGGGAACGCGACGGTCAGGATTCGGATACTCCGTCGGCGGGCAACCGGATCGTTCCAGTCCAAGACACCGAGGATGCCCAAGGTATGCGTCCAGAGCCGGGGCACGCTGGCCACCGAGCCGATCAGGGTGGACCACAGCACCGCGATGGCCCCGACGAGGAAAACGATCTCGGCCCACGGACCCAGGGTGTCGGTGTACATGCGAGACAGGGTGGTGATGACCTCGTTGCCCGCCGGTACGAGTCCTTGCGGGTGCAGAACCGACGCGCCGATCACGTAGAACGCGAGAGTGCAGACAGTGCACACCAGCCAGGAGACCGCGACATCCATGCGCATCACCCGGAGCCATCCGTCTGCACGTCGAGCACGGGCGGGGGTGCCGTCGGCCGGACCGGTCCACCGTGCGTATCCTTTTTCGATGCACCAGTAGGTGTAGGTGGTCATCTCGTCGGCACCGACACCCGTCAAGCCGAACATCGCTACCGAGACGCCGATCAGTGCCGCAGGGATGGTGAAACTCATTCCGCTGGCGAGATCATTGGTGTCCCAGCCGAATTCGGTGAACGGGAGAGCCAGGGCCAGGGCGACAGTGATGAGGGTGAAGCCAGCCACCGATGCGACGGCCAAGCGCTCGATGATCGAATACTTGCTGGTCTGCAGCAGGGCTAAGGTGCTGACGACGATGATGACCGTCCAGGCAGTGAGAGACGACCGAGACAGCGGCTCGCCGACGATGGGCAGCAGGATGGAACAGGCTGCGGCCGTTCCACCGATGATGCCGCCGCGCTGGAACATCTTGGTGAAGTCCATGCCGATCCACAGGTAGTTGATCCACCCGCCTCGGCGAGTAGTGGGACCTACGTGTGAATAGAGTTCGAGGGCAGGCTTGCCGGCCAAGATGCTGATCCGGGCCAACTCCATCTGGACCCACACCTTCACCGTCGTAGCGATGATGATGAGCCAGAGCAGTACGAAACCGGCTCTGGCACCCAATGTCGTGGTCAGGATGAGTTCTCCAGAGCCCACGACGGCAGCAGAGAGGATCATGCCCGGGCCGAGTCGACGGACACGGCCGCCGAATGTGGTGGGTGGATCGAGTACGTCGGCAGGATCGAGCGCGTAGGGGTCGAGATCTCCGACTCCCTTGCGGGTGTGGGCGGTTTGCGTCATGTTGAGGGCTTTCTCGAGGGGGAAGTACGGAGTAGTTCAGTGGGCCGAGTGCACCGGAGTGTTGCCGGCCAGTACGCGCGCAATATCGAGTGCGACAGTCGTTCCCATGGTTCGATTCGCCTCTCGGGAACACGCACCGATATGTGAAGTCAGAACGACGCCGGGTGCAGTCCGAAGTGGTGAATCTCCGAGCGGTTCGATGGCGAACGCGTCGAGTCCGGCCCCGGCGAGATGGCCATCCACCAGCAGATCGGCGAGTGCTTGTTCGTCGACCAGACCTCCGCGTGCGGCGTTGATCACCACGGCGCCGGAACGCATGGCTTGCAGTCTCGCTCGATCGAGGATCGGGCCGACACCGGCGATGGCAGGAATGTGCAGCGTCACTACATCGGAGGACGATATGCAGGTGTCCATATCGACTGCAGTGACACCGGCTTCGGTGAAGGTGGCGGGGTCGATCATGGGATCGTGAGTGATGACCTGCATGCCGAATGCTGAACCGTACGCGGCCACCATTCGGCCGATCCTGCCGTAGCCGATCACTCCCAATGTGCGCCCGGCCAATTCGGAGCCGAACACCTTGGTCCACCGGCCCGCGCGGATCTCGCGGTCGCTGGCGGTGATTCCTCGGGTCACGTCGAGAATCAGGCCGAAGGTCAGTTCCGCTACCGCCCTTGAATTGGAGCCCGGCGCGTAGACAACTGCTATTCCCCTCTCCTTGGCTGCGTCCACATCGATGTTGTCGTAGCCGACGCCGTGCTTCGCCACCACCCGCAGAGCCGGTGCCGAATCCATCAGCTCCGCGTCCACGCGGTCCAGACCGACGATCATCCCTGCTGCGTTCTGCACGTGCGCTTCGATGTCTTCGCGCGACGGAGGGCCGGCATGGCCACCTGGTTGCGTCACGGTGTGGCCTGCTGCCTCGAGCACAGTGCGAGGTTCGGACGAGTAGCGACCGAAGGTTGGGGTCGTGACGAGCACCGTGCCGGGGGTGTGTGACGGAGCATCAGCGTTTCCGATGTTGTGGGCCATGTCACGACCCAATCAGAACCGCGCGAAATGCGCAAGTGATGCGCGTCAGTTGCGCGAAACACGCACAACTGGCACTGTGGTTGCAGAACCTCCTCGCCGTGCGGAGGGGCTGTGTTCTGTATGTAGGCATCGCAACAGGAGGGGGTGGCCATGCGGCCCAGCACATCCGGCATGCTCGTCATCGCCGACGACCTGTCCGGTGCCGCCGAGGTGGCAGGCGTCTTTATCGGCTTCGCGGCGGACATCTCTCTCGGTCTCGGCCCTGTTTCGCCCGAACCGGGCGCTTCGAAGCCGAGCGCGACGGTGACAGTGCTCGATCTGGACACCAGGGCCGCCGATGCGAGCGGTGCTGCATCGATCGTGCGAGCCGCAACGAGTGGAGTTCCCGAGGGCACTCGAGTTCTCGCCAAGATCGACTCGCTTCTTCGAGGCAACGTGGCCGCAACCGTCGGTGCACTCGCCGAGGTAGGGCCGGTCGTCGTCGCAGCAGGGTTGCCGTTGTTGCGCAGAGTAATTCGTGACGGTGTGCTGTATGTCGACGGAGTTCCTCTGGCCGACACCGACCTGTGGTCGGCGGAGGCGAGCGCCCCGCCCGTCTCGCTGGCCGAGCTTGTCGGAGCAACGGTGGTAGAGATCGCCGATCTTGCGGACACCAAGGGAATCGTGCTGTGCGACATCGCCAGTGACGACGATCTCGACCGTGTAGTGGCAGCAACGGCGGCTCGGCCGGAGATAGCGTTGGTCGGCACATCGGCGCTCGCCGCTGCAGTCGCACGAACCATGCCGAAGCGTCCGCATCGTCGATCGATCGCCGCCACCGTCGATCCCGTTCTCGTCGTCGTCGGCACTGCCTCGTCGGTCGCGGTCGATCAAATCGACTGTGTGGCCGCCGATGGTGTTCGAGTCGTGTCCGTCGATGTACAGGAGCTGCTCGACGGGCGAGCGGACGCCGGCATTCTGAATGCAGCCTTGCACCGCGGCTCGGTAGTGCTCACCATCGGAGGACCGGTCGATCCGACGGCATCTCGCGCACTTGCCGC
The DNA here is from genome assembly GCF_002259485.1 of Rhodococcus sp. 14-1411-2a. Classification (GTDB taxonomy): domain Bacteria; phylum Actinomycetota; class Actinomycetes; order Mycobacteriales; family Mycobacteriaceae; genus Rhodococcoides. The sequence continues at coordinate 251,935 of NZ_NPGA01000009.1, read as the reverse complement.
AGCCCTGGCGACGTTCGTACACGACGGATTGCGTTCACACCCAGCAGATCTGGTCTTGACTGGCGGCGAGACTGCTCGTGCCGTGATGTCGGCTCTCGGAGTGCACGCCCTCGTACCTGTCGATCAGGTGCACTACGGCGCCGTTGTCTCCGTCGCCCCCGACGGCCGCCGAATCGTCACTCGTCCAGGCAGCTTCGGCGACCGAAACAGCTTGTCCACCATTCACTCGTACCTGATCGGCTCTTCGCCGGTCGCCGACGTAAGGAACTTCGCCATGCCGTCCACCCACACCCTTGCGCTACCCGTCGTTGCCGTCACGATGGGCGACGCCGCCGGGATCGGCCCCGAGGTGATCGTGCCCGCGTTGCTCGACGACCGAGTGGCCGGCTGGTGCAACCCCGTAGTGATCGGCGACAGTCGGCGCCTGCGCCAGGCCGCCGGAGTCCTGGGACTCGACCCCGAAATCGTGACGATCGAGAGCGTGTCGGACGCCGAGTTCGCTCCGGGGCGCATCAACGTGATCGATCTGAACTTGATACCCGACGAGCTACCGTGGGGCGAGCTGTCCTCTGTCGCTGGGCACGCCGCGTACGAATACATCCGGGTTGCATCGGAATTGGCTACCGAAGGCCAGGTCCATGCGATCTGCACCGCCCCGCTGAACAAGGAGGCGCTGCACGCCGCCGGGCACATCTTCCCTGGCCACACGGAACTGTTGGCGCACCTGACCGGGACCGAAGAAGTCTCGATGATGCTCTCGACGCCCAAGCTCAAAGTCATTCACGTCACTACGCACATCGGGCTGCTCGACGCCGTCGCCAAGATCGAGCCCGGTCTGGTGGAGCGAACCATTCGGCGCGGATACGAGGCCCTGGTTCGTTCGGGAACGGCGCAGCCCAAGATCGGTGTGTGCGGCATCAATCCGCACGCCGGGGAGAACGGACTGTTCGGTTACGGCGAGGAGGACCTCAAGATCGTTCCCGCCGTCGAGAAGCTCCGCGCCGATGGACTCGACGTCGTCGGTCCGCTGCCCGCCGATACTGCGTTCTTCCTCGCCGGGCGCGGCGACTACGACCTCATCGTCGCGATGTATCACGACCAGGGGCACGGGCCGGTCAAGGTGCTCGGCATCGAGGCGGGTGTCAACATCTCGGTCGGGCTCCCCGTCATCCGTACCTCCGTCGACCACGGGACTGCGTTCGACATTGCAGGCAAGGGAATTGCCGAGGCCGGTAGCATGATCGAAGCTCTGCGACAGGCAGCCGAGCTCGCAACCACCACGGCCGAGGTCGAGTAGCGGAGGTAGAGATGGCGGTTCGAGAATCGCAGGCGAGGCGAACGGAGATCGTCCGCCTTGCCAAGACGGCCGGGCTTGCCGACGTCGAAGCTCTCTCTGCGCAGTTCGGTGTCACCGCATCGACCATCCGGCGCGATTTGGCGCAGCTCACGGCGGAGGGTCTGATCGCGCGTACCTACGGCGGTGCCATCGCGCTTGCCTCACATCCGGAGTCGTCGCTTCGTCAGCGCTCGGGCGAGAGCTTCGAGGCCAAGCGGGCCATCGCGAAATGGGCGGCCAACATCGTGCTTCCCGGCGAAACGGTGATGCTCGATGCCGGCACCACAGTCGGTGCGATGGGCGAATTTTTGCGGGATACAGAACGATTGACCGTCATCACCGCCGGCCTCACCGCTCTCGAATCCCTGGCCGACGCGGACGGTGTTCGCGTTCAGTGTCTGGGAGGAACCCTGCGTCACGTCAGTCAGGGATTCGTCGGGCCGCTCGCCGAGTCGAACCTTGCGCGAGTGTCCTTCGACAGAGCCTTCCTCGGGGCAGACGCCGTCACCGCCGATTCCGGTATCTGCGAAGCGGAGCAGGAACAGACTCGCCTCAAAGAACTGATGATGGAACGAGCGGGCAGCGTCTACGTGCTTGCTCACGCTGAAAAGCTGGGTGAGCGCCCATTCCATGCCTGGGCACCGTTGCCCGCAGGTGTCACCTTGGTGACCGACGCCGCTGCGACAACGGATCAGCTTCGCCCGTTCGAGGACGTCGGCGTCGAGGTGGTCGTGGTGTGAAAGCTAGTGCGCGTGACCCGAACTACCGCATCGCGCAACGTCTTCGAGTGCACACCCACACCGCCGACGGTCCTGGAACGCTCGATTGCGGTCTCGATGTGCCACGAGGAGGCGTCGAACAGGGCGGTGATGTCCTTCGCGGTGACGGTGGCCTCGTGCGGCGGCTCGCCCTCGGATGAATGATGGTGTGCGCCATCGTCCAGATGCCCGACGATCAGCAGCGAACCACCCGGCGCGACCCACTGCGCGATGTGTCGATAGAACTCCAACTGCGGAATCGACGGATGCGCGTAGTGGGTCATCACCAGATCCCAACGCTCGGTAGGGTTCCAGGTCGTCAGGTCTGCGTCGATCCAGGTGACGTCGACCCCGGCTGTCTGCGCCTGCTGTGCGGCGGTGTGGAGGGCGGTTGCGGAGATGTCGGCACCGGTGACCTGCCAGCCCTGCTCGGCGAGCCAGATCGCTTCCGCTCCGGTGCCGCATCCTGCGTCGAGCGCAGTACCGGGTTTCGATCCGGCTGTTTCCTCCACGAGATACGGATTGGCGGCGACGGTGTGGGACGTTCTGTCATCCCAATGGTGCTCCCAGTAGTCCTTGTCGAATGCGTGCGTCATCGATCGTCCTCTCCCGGTGGTGTGCCGATATCAGAATTACAGCCCGCGCGCAGGTGCAGCAAGTATTGTTGCAGTATCAGCAAATCGACGACGGTGATCGCGCTGTGTCAGTGAGGTACGTCGGTGATCATTCGATTGCGGCCGGCGCGCTTGGCCTGAAACATCAGTGCGTCAGCTCTGTCGAGTGTGTCGCGAAGACCTTCGTCCGGTCGCTGGAGCGTGTACCCGGCCGAGAACGTCACCCCCGAAGACGTGGTGGCGGCTGCAAGAGCCTCGAGCGATCGAAGAGCATCGCGACGATCGCAGTTGCGGAGAGTGATCACGAATTCCTCGCCGCCCCACCGTGCCAGGAGGCCATCGACGCCGATGCAGTTGCGTGCAGTCGACGCGAAGTTACGGAGCAACGCGTCGCCGGCTGCGTGGCCGAAGTGGTCGTTGAACTGTTTGAAATGGTCCAGATCGAGAACCGCGACGACTGTGTCGACCGAATGGTCGTCGACGACGGACACCGCGTAGTCCGACCAGCCGCGACGGTTGAGTGCCCCGGTCAGTTGATCGGTTCGGGACGCAAGCAGGATGCCGTCCTCGACCTCTTTTCGTTCGGTGATATCGAGAGCGGCAGCGAGCGTCCACTCGGCATCGGACGGACCGGTGAAAGGAACCAGAGTCAGGAGAACCCAGCGAATCTCGTCGTTGGGTCGGACGAACCTCACCTCGACTTTCACGGATTCTTCCGCGGCCGTACCGGCGGCCATCAGGTCCTCGACACTGCCGTGAAGCGGGAGGTCGTCCGGGTGAGTGTGCACCGTTGCGGATCGACCTATCAATTCCGAGGTGGGCAAGCCGACGAGTTCGCAGTAGGCGGCATTGACGTCGACGAAAAGCCCATCGGCGTCGGAGAGAGCTTGCGCCACGGGGCTGGAGGCGAACATGCGCCTGTACCAGTGTTCCTCCACGACGCGACGACCCGCTTTCTCCCCTTCCCGCATCGGAAGTCTAGTCGAGGGCGGGTCGAGCTCAACGGCACGTGCGTCCGCCGACTCTTGCGGGAATTGCCACCGGTAGGCAGCAAACTGGCACGAATGTACGACTTTCGGGAACCGTGTGCGCTCCCGCGCCGTCCAAGGGGTTGGGATGGCCGGCCGACGATGGGGTCTTGATGACGACGAAGTGGCGAGAAGTGACGAGCATCGAGTGCCAACAGGATTTCGACGACCTGCTCGACGTCTGTATCGACATCGCCGCCGAGCGGATCAGCGAGAATTGGGGCCTCCACGCGTTAGCTGTCGTCAACGATTTGTCCGGCGGGCAGAGGGTGCTCGCGCCGCTGCAGCCGGAGGTCGGCGGGGCATCGAACGCCGCGATGCACGAGCAACTCGTCCACGATCTGCGAGCCGTCGCCGGGGATCTGCGGTCGTACGCCATCGTCTCCGACGTGACCGGCGAGGAGGCGTCGGGCACATATCTCGAGGTTTTGCTCGAGCACCGCGAGTACGCGATGCGAATACTCGTCCCGTACCTGATGCCCGACGCCACGACCTTCGATCTGGGTCCGACGAAAGCTTCGGCGGGGCAACGGTTTCTGTGGGGCTGATGTCGCCGCAAACGCGCGCGCCTTCGTCAGGTGCGCGCGATTTCTACCCGGATCGGGGGCGAATCCGGACGCGTCTGACAAACGCGCGCGCCTTTGCGAAACCCGGGGGTGCGCGCGCCGATCACCCTCGTCCAGGAGATTGGCACTCTCAACAGTCGAGTGCCAAAATAGAGGCACATACTCACTCGAAAGGAGTCCGCAGTGACCGTCACCTCTCCCCACTTCGATTCACGTGAATTGGACGACGACATGCCACCGAAGTGGTGGAATCGGCGCATTCGTACCCGCGCTCAGGTGACCGAATATGCCGTCATGTTCGGGGCACTGTCGATCGTCTCGTTCTGGGCTGCGGGCCTCGGTATCGCGGCGGGACTCATTGCCGTCGCCTCGGCATTGTGGGCCGATCGCAGCCCCGACCTCTCCGGGCCGCCCGCCGATCGCAGCGACAGGGCGCTTGCCCTCGGGACCGGCATCGTCGGAATTTTCGTCGGCATCGGATTCGTAGTGATGGTGTTGCCGTACTGGTGATGGAGCGACTTCGTCGCATGTGACTGGAACTTCGTAGCCTGCTACGAGCTTCTGCTCACGACCCCGGGCACCCGCCTTCGAGGCCGGTCGACCGTAATGCGGTCGGCCGGTTTCGTCGTTTCGACTCGATTTCTTCGAGTATCTGCGACGGAGCGTTGCACCAACCAGATTTATATGTGACGCTGTGTAGCGTAAAGATTTGAGGACGCGGGCGGAAGGATCACCATGACTGCAGTCGACGACGCACGAACGCTCTACCGAGACAGGCTGCACGCTCTGTCGACGGCATCGGTGCATCAGCACTTCGACGCCTTCCTCGACATCCCCTGGGATGAGCCCGAATATGCGATCGTTCCCAACGATCCACTCTGGGTGCTCCCGGACGCGGACCCGCTCGGCCACACCGACTGGTACAAGTCGCTTCCCCTGGACCGGCAGATTCACATCGGGATGTACCGCCAGGCCAGCATGGTCAAGGTCGGCCTGCAGTTCGAGCAGATCCTCATCAGCGGACTCATGCAGTACGCCCTCACACTCCCGAACGATTCACCCGAATTTCGGTACTCGACGCACGAAGCCACCGAAGAGTGCCACCACACCCAAATGTTCCAGGAACTGGTGAACCGCATCGGCATCGACGTGCCGGGTGGGCCCGCGTGGTTCCGCAAAGTCGTACCGATGCTCACGGTGTTCGCCGCTCGATCGGCACCGTTCGGATTCTTCGTCGGCGTCCTCGCGGGAGAAGAGCCGATCGACCACATGCAGAAGGGCGTCCTGCGCGCCGGTAGCGTCGGACACCCCTTGGTGCAGCGCGTGATGCAGATTCACATCGCCGAGGAAGCCCGTCACATCGGCTTCGCGCATCAGTACCTCGAGCACAAGGCCCCGCGGCTCGGACGCTTCGAGAAGGCATCGATCTCGATACTCATGCCGGTCATCATGCGACTGCTGTGCGACGTGATCATGAAACCGAGCAAGCAGATGCGACGCGACCTCGACATCCCCGACGAGGTTGTCGACGCCGTCTGGTGGGACAGCGACTCCTCACGAAAGGCATTGCGCGACACCTTCGGTGACGTCCGCATGCTCGCGGGCGAGCTCGGACTGATGAACCGCGTGTCCCGACGCGTCTGGCGCGCACTCGGTATCGACGGACGGCCGTCGCGCTACCGCAGTGAGCCGTCGTTCGGCTGAGTTTCGTCGACGACGCTTTCGAGTGGCACCTGCGGGATCGCGATGCCGCGGGATGCTCCGAGTCCCTTGACCTGCAGCCAGATGGTGTCGGCCAGGAATGTCGCGAAATGATCGAGCCCGGTGCGTGTTTCGGTCTGCCCGCTCCAACTGCGCACCGCGCCCATGCAGCCGGACACCAGGCCCGCCACCCACGGCCGCACCAGCGACCAGTCGTCGGTGGTCAGGTCTGCATGCACGAGGGACAGGAACGCCGCGACGCTCACTTCCAACTGCTCGGCCAGCATGGCGTTGGTTTCTTCGAGGGGAGTAGGCGACTCGGCACTGACGTCCTGCTCGACGAAACGCGTCCACGCGGGATGCTCTGCCACCCACCGCACGTAGGTACTCACCACTCGATGGACCACATCGCGAGGAGTGCCGGTCAGTGCGAACGACGTGACCAACGTGGCCGTCAACTCCGCGCAGATCGCCCGCTGAATGGCCGTATCCAAGTCGGTGCGATCACGAAAATGCCGGTACAAGCCGGTGCGATGTACCCCGGCCTCGGCGGAAATCTGTGCGGTGGTGAGCCGCTCACCAGGAGCGATATCGCGCGCCAGCACCGTCATGGCGGCGTCGATGATATGGCGTCGACGATCGGTGTTGTGCTGTTCCCAACGCCGCTTACGGCCATCGGACTTCGGGCGCGGGCCACCGTCACTCATGCTGCATGCTCTCACGTCCACCCTGGGTGAGGCTGTCAGTTGCTGCGTTTACGAAGCGCGAACAGAACGCCGGCGGCACCGACCACGGCCACCGCTGCGCCGATCGGCCAGAGTGGGAATCCGTCGTCGGTGTCCTCTGTCTGGGTCGCGGGCGGTAGGGCCTCGTTGGTGAAGTCGAGGTCCGTTGCCGGGGGAGCGGCGGCTTGGGTGAGCTGGAACGGAATGCTGCCGGTGATCGGATGCCCGTCGGCGGAGACGACCCGATAGCCGATGGTGTAGTCCCCTCCCGCGCCGAGTCCGTCCAGATCCACTGTCACCGTGCTGCCGTCGATGATCGGATCCGAAGTCGCCCAATCCATTCCGTCGGATCCGACGACGGTCACGGTGGCGAAGTTCGACTGCACGGACTGATTGAACGTCAGCGTCACCTCGTCCGGCGCGGCGTCGAGCACGGAGTTCTCGGCAGGGTTGCTGGACTGCAGAGTTGCATGGGCAGCTGCCGGAGCGATCGACAGTGTTGTCGCGGTGAGAATGGCGGCTGCGATCACGGCCAGGCGTTTCATGGACTGCTTTCTTGTTGTGGCTACTCGTGTGGAGGTTCGCCGGTGACCTTGTGGTCTGCGAAGTTGAGGCCCTCACGCACGAGACGGGCGAGGTGACCGTCGGCCAGGCGGTAGATGACGTTTCGGCCGTCGCGTCGGGTCTCGACGAGTCCGGTGAATCGGAGCTTGGCCAAATGCTGACTGACGGCGGTGCGGGAGGTTCCGGTGGCCGTGGTCAGTGCGCTGACGTCGGCGGGGCCTCGGTCGAGTAGCCAGAGGATGTGCAGTCGGGTGGGGTCGGAGAGCATCCGGAAGGTGTCGCTGGCCGTGGCCAGGCGCGCGGAGTCCGGTTCGACGGCATGGTCGAGACTGATGCGCGGTTCCTTCTTCGGTGGCATCGAACGTCGTCTCCCTACGCGGAGGCGACCACCGACATTCGGGTGCGACTCCACAGGCGTGCTGCGGTCAGTGCCGCAAGTGTAGCCAAGCCCGTGAGCACCATCGCTGCAGTGAACAGTCCGAACCGGGCCCCGACCCACCCCGCAATCGGATAGGTGAGCAGAAACGCCGCGTGCGACAGCGAGAACTGCGCCGTGAAGATGGACGTTCGGGTGCTCTCGTCGGATTCACGACGCAGAATCCTCGCCGACGGCGTGTTGATCATCGACGTTCCGACGCCCAGCAGCGTCCACGTCGTGGCCAGCGCGATCCAGGCTGCCGACCCACCGTTCAGGGTTGCAACTGCTGTTGCTGCTGCGGTTCCCACGACGGCTGTTGCGGCTCCGGTGAGCATGAGGGTGTGGTCGTTCGTGGATCTGAGGACCCGCGGAACGAACAGTGCAGCGAGCATCGAACCGCCGCCGTAGAAGCCGAGTGCGATGGCCAGCTGGCTGCTCGATCCGCCGAACAGATCGCGAACGTAGACCACGGAATTGACCACCACCAGAGCCGTTGCTGCGGCGACCACCGTGTTCAACGCGAGCAGCCCCTGCAGTTCGGGATTTCTGATGAACGTCGTGATGCCTGTTGTCGGCGTGTTGTGTTTGGGCGCAGTGCGTTTCGGCAGCACCGTGCCCACCACCATCACCGCGGAGACGACGAACCCCAGCGCCGTGCCGACGAACAGCGTGTGAAAGCCGATGACCGTCAACAGTGCTGCGGCGATGAGTGGACTGACCAGTGACTCGAGGTCGTAGGCGAGACGCGAGAGCGTCAACGCGCGGGTGTACTGCTGCGCGTCGGGCACCACGGACGGAATGACTGCCTGAAAGGTGGGAGTGAATGTGGCCGACGCCGCCTGCAGAACGAAGATCAGCACGTAGACCTGCCACACCTGATCGACGAAGGGCAGCGCCAGCGCGGTGAGCGCCCTGACGGCGTCGGCGGTGACGAGCACGAGCTTGGTCGGGAGCGTGTTGGTCAGCGACGAAACAATCGGAGCGACAAACACATACGCGATCATCTTGATCGCGAGAGCGGTGCCGAGGACCGCACCGGCGGCACTGCCGGCGATGTCGTAGGCGAGCAGCCCCAGGGCCACCGTCAACAGACCGGTGCCCAGCAACGCGACGACTTGCGCGGTGAAGAGGCGTCGAAAGGCGATGTTTCGGCGAAGCATGGCTTCAAGGTACACATGCGTGCGCACTTGCGCACTCATATGGTTTTGCTGATTCCGAGTTCCCGCAGGCACGGCAAGGAATCTTTGGGTAGCGTTGCGCGGTCGGCGTCACAAACGAGGTGGTCCATGACCGGTATGCGGAACGCATCGAGCGAGGTCATGCGTCGCGCCGTCGATCAGTTGCCCTCGATGATCGGATACTGGGACAGCTCGCTGCGGAATGTGTACGCCAACCAGGTGTATGCGGATTACTTCGGTATCGAACCTCGGGATTTGGTCGGTAAGCACCTCAGCGAACTGCTCGGCGAGGCTCTCTTTCAGTTGAACGAGCCGTACATCACCGGCGTCCTCGCGGGCGAGCAGCAGCAATTCGACCGGACCCTCATCGACGTCAACGGTGCCGTGCGCGTCACTCAGGCAACCTATGTGCCCGATATCGTCGACGGTGTCGTCGTCGGGTTCACCGCGTTGGTCGTCGATGTCAGCGCGCGCGCAGAGGTCGAACGCGAGCGCGATCGCGCGATCCGGCTGTTCCAGAACGTCATGGAGAACGCCCCGATCGGCAAAGCGGTGATGACCCGTGACGGACGATGGCTCCAGGTGAACAAGGCCCTGTGCGAACTACTCGGCTACACCGCAGAAGAATTGCGGCAGAAAACGTTTCGAGACATCACCCATCCCGACGACATTCCCCTCGCCGACGAACACCTCAAGGGACTGGCCGAAGGGACGCTGACGAACGTGGCGTCGGAGAAGCGATACATCCGCAAGGACGGTGCCACCATCTGGGTACAGCGAAACGCGACCGTGGTGCGTGACGACGAATCCGGCGACGTCATCATCGCGCAGATCCAGGACATCACCGCCCGCAAAGCCGCCGAGGCGTCGCTCGAACGCCAGGTGCTGATCGACGACCTGACGGCGTTGGGTAATCGACGACGACTGATGGCCGAGCTGGATGCGCTGAAGGAATCGGTCGGCGAACGTCCGGTCGGAATGCTCTTCGTGGACATCGATTCCTTCAAATCCATCAACGATCGGTTCGGTCACGCGGTGGGGGACCGGGTACTCCAGGCAATCGGCCGTCGCATCCTGGACAACACCCGCGCTCGAGACATCGCCTGCCGCATCGGCGGTGACGAATTCGTAGCCCTGCTGCACTCCGCCAGATCTGCCGAGGGAGTCGAGCGCCTTGCCAACCGGGTTCGTGGCCTCCTCGCCGGCCCCTACGACATCGACGGCACTGTCGTCCCGGTCTCGGTGAGCGTCGGATGGAGTTGGGAACCGACCACCGACCCGGACGAATTACTACGCATCGCAGACGAGCGAATGTACTCGTCCAAGCGCGCCTGAGATCTGGATCAATGTGGGTTTCAGTCGGTCGGAGTGCAAGAGAGTCGCATTGATCCGGTGGATCGGGCCGGGCTGGGGAATTTCACAGCCGTGTCGGCCGTGCACCCAGTGGCGGCGCGGGGGTGGGCCCGCGGTGCTTACGTGACTCGACTCGATACGCGATGTAGAGATACAGGACGCCGGTGATGGCACCGCCCAGGCAGCTTGCAGCGATATCGAGCGCGGTGGAGCCCGAGGTGATCGTCAAGTGCATCAGGAGGAAGCCGATACCGACTGCGGGGACGAGGGCAAGCGCATTGATGTAATCGGCTCGGGTTGCGCCGCACTTCTTGCTCAGAGCCCCGGTCACGACCCACTCGCGAAATGGCTTCTGCATCTCGGCCTCCGACCTTGTGCGGTCCACTTTGCCCGTTTTCTCCACGGTACCTGATAGTTCGCGGCGCTGACTATGTCATGGGAGGGTGCAGGTATGCGTGCTCTGGTGTTTCTCGCGGTCCTTGCGATCGTGTACACATGGCCGCTGTTCGGAAGCAGCCCCGGCCAGTGGTCTGCCCTGTTCCAGGGCGTCATGATCGGCGCGATAGTCAGCACCGCGGTGACTCCCGCGAAATGGAAGGCGATCCGACGCATCAGAAGTCGACTTGTTGGGTCGTACAGTCCACCCAGGTCCTCGCGGCGATGAAATCGGGTGCAGCTGACCGCGCTCAGCGCGGCTGGCTGCACCGGATTCGATCGAGAGTAGCGACTATCTCGGCGATCACGTGGTCCATGCGTTCGGTCAGGTCGACCCAGGTGTAGCGAAGGATCGTCCAGCTCTGAATGATGTCGTTCTGCCTGATCCGATCCTGATGGAACGCGTCGTGATCGGAGTGAAATGCCCAGCCGTCGATTTCGATCACCACCATCTCGGCGAGGAACGCGAAGTCGAGTTCGTATCCGCCCCATCGATAGTTGACCACCCAGCCGCCGATCTTGCGGGCCCGGAACTCTCGAATCAAGAGACGCTCTCCCTCGGAGCGTGCACCGTTCGCTGCGACTTTCAGCAGCCGCTTCGCTTCGGGAGCGCCGGTGCGACCTGGGTTTCGTGCATCTGCCCGCTGCAATCGCTCGAGGTCGGTGTGTCGCTGAAGTGCCCGATCCATGATGTGCGCCTTACCTATCGACGCTTCCAGAACAGTGAGTTCGAGAGACGTGACACGAAGTCCGCGCCGCTCGACGATGTCCTTGTTGTGAACGTCGCGGCGACGTAGTCGGCAGCCCTCGGCGCGGCTTCGACCCCTACGCGGAGCGGTGACCTCGATGATGCTCGGCACGTCGGAGATCACCCCGTGCCAGAAGGCAGCGGCTTCCCCGCTGAGTGCAGCGTTCGGTCCTGCACCCCACACAGCGCACCGAATGCGTGCGTCCGCAGTGAATGGGCGGTCCACGACGAAGTACACCCCGCGATGAATTGTTCGCCACGCACCCGCGCGAACCGAGCGATCCACAGCGTCGCCACTCAGACCGCAGAGTGCCGCCTGCGCGCGAGTGATCACGCCGTCGTGCTGTGCCAGCCATTCATCGAGCATGTCCACTTGGACGTTGACTGCGCCGAAGCGGTTCCACAAAGCGAATCGGGTGCAGTGAACCGCGCTCAGCGCGGCTGGGTGCACCGAATTCAATCGAGGTGAAGCTGTGTGTTTGAGTCATTCGCATGAATTGGGTCGCCAAGGAGCTCGGTCTGGCTGCGACCGTTGGCGCGGGCACGGCTGCGGTGCTCATCTGGCCAATCGTCGACGGTCGGTGGTGGGACCTGACCCTCCCCATCGTCGTCGGTGGCGCGTTCGGACTGGCTGTGGGCCTGTTCGCTGTCGCCGGTGGACACTACGCAGCTCGGACTGCAGCGTTCTGGCCACCGCGGACTCGCAATCGGTGGAGACATCGATTCGCGCTGTGCTCGGCAGCGGCCGTGATGCTCTCGGTTGGCGGACTGTTCGCATGGACCAAGGCGGGCTCGGGGAATGCATCTCTGGATCCGGAGTACTTGCTAGTGCTCGGAATACTGACGTCGGTGAGCTATGCCTTCGCGTACGTTCTCGCGCCTTCGACAGCGATCGATGTGGACCGCTGACTCGGCTTGCCACCGTCCGAGCATGCATTCGATCTTCGAGTGACTGCTTCTCTACCAGTTCCGTCCGCTTCTCGTTTTTCAATGCTCGACCTGGAGTGCGCTTGATGCTGCCGAGTGTTGCGGATGGTCAACGGCTCGGGGTCGACAGGCGTCGATTGTGGGACGAGGTGACAGCGATGACCGGAAGTGCAACTGCAGCAATGAGAGTCATACCTCCGGCCACCATGGACGGCGTCGCCGCACGGTAATCCCACATCGAGTCGAGCACGATCCAAGCGCCGACGGCAGACACTGCTTGTGCTCCCACCCGCCGCTGCGTGACGTCCTTCGATGGCGCAACCGCGAACTTGCCCCACGTCATGGGTATTCGATGCCCTTCGTTGACTCGTGCAAGGCGCAGCGTCGCATCGGTCATCATCACCGCACCGAGTGCCGCGACCACAAGACCCAAAAACAACATGCTCAGTACGTTACGCAACGGCTGCGCTTCAGGTTTGTCCCCAGGTCTATCGATCTGCAGGATGTGGTCAGCGAGGTGCCGGACTCCGCTGAGGAGTGCCCATGTCTGGTGCAGTTGGATGTATCCGCGCGCCAGGCGGTGATGGCCTGCGGAGCCCGCTGCTGGGCAAAATCGGGTGCAGCTAGCCGCGCTCAGCGCGGTCAGTTGCACCCGATTCGACCTCCAATTGCTTCAGCCCGCATAGCGTCGCTGCAACAGTCAGTGGCCTTGGGAGTAGATGAACAGCGACGACTGTCGTGCGTTCCTGGTGAGCAGGACGGTCACGGGGTCTGCCGTTCCCCTTGTGGGACGCGAGGTGGACAGCATCTCGGGTTCGCAGGTCAAGCCCAGTGCAGTCCAGTTGCTCGTCGATGCAGCGGCGCACGTCACCGGTTGCAGTGGCGGATAGGAAGGGTTCGCCGCCGATAGCGCTGTGTCGTCGCCGGCCTCGCTGGGCGCGTCGAATCGGGCCCGCCACGCGGGCTGGCCGACGAACTCCGTGTGGGTGAAGGCCTGAACGAACTCGAAGCCACTCGGCACGTCGAAAGCTATGTCCTGCAGACCACGCGACACTTCTTCTTCATTCATGGACCTGCGTTCGCCGGGCTCGAACGAACTGCACGACGCGGTGAGAACGACGACCAAACCGATGAGCCAGAACCGACACAGTCCCGCCGACGAACTCATCTCGCCGCACGGCTCGATGATTGTCGCGGGATCAATGTGGGAAGTGCCTTCTTCAGCGGAGTCGAGCCGTCGTCGCCGTTGAGTAGTATTTCCATTGCGGTTCGGGCGATTTGGTCGAATGCGGTGCGAACCGAGGTCAGGGGAACCGGCAACAGTTGCGCGAGCGGGATGTCGTTGTAGCCGACCAGTGAAAGGTCCTCTCCGACAGCCAGATTGTGTCGATGCGCTGCCGACAACACTCCGAGGGCGAGGTTGTCGTTGGCTGCGAACACGGCGGTGGGACGGCCTGAGCCGTCGAGCAGATCGTGTCCTGCGCTTGCCCCGGCTTCGATTCCGTAGCCGGTCTCGATCGTCCACTCCGGGCGTGGTTGCAGGCCGGCTTCGGCAAATGCCCTGTGCGCGCCCGCCAGACGACCGACAGCACTGGACGTGAACAGAGGGCCTGTCAGCACTGCGATGTCGGCGTGGCCGAGATCGATGAGGTGACGAACCGCGAGATATCCACCGGTCTCGTCGTCGCCGATCGAGGACGGGCTCTTTCCGTCGGTTCTCAGCACCAGTACGTGTGGAATTCCGTTCTCGCGCAGGTGACTGGGGAGGGGATCGTCGGTGCGACTCGTGGCGAGAACGACCCCATCGACATTGCGCTCCAGAAGCGACTGCGCGGCGTTCCATTCGTCGGTGGGATCGTCGCCGCTCGTCGCGACGACGGCGTGGTAGCCCTCCCTGCCCGCTGCCCGGTCGATGGCCTCGAACATCAGCGCCATCACGGTGTCCGAGAGGCGCGGGACCAGGACGCCGATGGTGGCGGTGGCACCGCGTCGTAGATTCGACGCGAACGTGTTGCGCCGGTATCCGAGATGCTCGGCAATTTCGCGCACCCGTACGGCCGTCGCGGATCGGGACGGTGCGACGCGGTCGTCGAGCACACGGCTGACGGTCGAGATGCTGACCCCGGCAGCCTTGGCGACGTCACGCAGTGTGACCGCGTCTGTGCGCTCCGTCGAGAGCCCACTTCGGGTGGAACGCATGTGCAGTTCCTGACTGTTCGTTGAATCTCCTGGTACGGCCGAACTTACAGATCGCCAGCCTGCGGCGCATGCAAACGTCCCAGGAACGTTTGCATGCGCACCATGCGATGCCTGTCACCCCCGATCTTCAAAGTGATGGTTGACACATCGGCGGCGAGCGGTTTAGCGTGATGCAAACGTTCCCGACAACGTTCCCATCAGAATCTCGAGAAGGACGACAACATGAATTCACTCGATCTCCGCGGACTCAGCCCAGCACCGATCACGCCGTTCACTCGCGATGGTGAGGTCGACTACGACGCGATCCAGCGCCTCGGTTCCTGGCTCGGCAGCGTCGACGGCGTCAAGAGTCTCGTCGTCCTCGGTCACGCGGGTGAAGGCACATTCCTCACCCAGGCCGAGCAGGCCAAGGTGATCGGTGCCTTCCGCGATTCGGTCGACGGAAAGCTTCCGATCATCGCCGGCATCACCGGGGAAGGAACTGCCGTATCCGTCGAAGAAGCCAAGCGTGCGGTCGACGCCGGTGCATCTGCCGGACTGGTGTACCCGTCGCACGGTTGGCTGCGTTTCGGCTACCAGGACGGCGCACCGCAGGATCGGTACCGCGCACTGTACGAAGGATCGGGCTTGCCTCTGATCCTGTTCCAGTACCCGGACGTCACCAAGGCGACGTACAACCTCGACACCCAGCTCGAAATTGCCGCTCAGGAGGGCGTTTTCGCAACCAAGAACGGCGTTCGGAACATGCGCCGTTGGGACCGTGAGATCCCGGTTCTACGTAGGGAGAACCCGGACCTGCAGATCCTCAGCTGCCACGACGAATACCTGCTGCACACCATGTTCGACGTCGACGGCCTCCTCGTCGGCTACGGCGGCCTGGCTCCCGAACCCCTCGTCGAGCTCATTGCCGCAGGCAAGGCCAAGGACTACCCGGCCGCACGCGCCATCCACGACCGTCTGCTGCCCGTCACCGCCAACGTCTATCACCGCGGATCTCACATGGAGGGCACCGTCGCGCTCAAGGAAGGCCTGGTCCATCGCGGCATCCTCGAGCACGCCACCGTCCGCTCGCCGCTGCTGCCACTCGCCGCAGGCGCTCACGAAGAGATCGCGGCGGCACTCGATTCCGCGAACCTCGGTTCGGTAGTACCCGCGCTGGTCTGAGTTCCTTCGCAGGGACAGACCGCGTCAGATCACTCGGTCGGCATCGGTGGCCATCTTCGTCCGGCCATCGATGCCGCACACCGACCTTCGCTCGTACTTTTCGTATCCGCTCCCCACCGCGTCGAGCCGAGGGCACACTGCCTCTAGTAGCGAGTACGGAGCGTCACCAGAAAGGCTCGTCATGAGTCAACCCCGCACGACCCCAGTGGCACCAGCCGCGTCCACCATCACCGCTGATGGACCGCCTGCCATGTCGAGTCGATGGAAGACAGTCCTGAGCACGCTGGCCATGGCGGGTCCCGCCTTCATCGCCGGCGCCTGGCAATTCGGCCCCGGCAACCTGGCCAGTGCGGTCGAGGCCGGTAGCAAGTACGGCTACGCGTTGATCTGGGTCGTCGTGCTCTCGACGGTGTTCATGCTCGTGTACGCCGATATGAGCGTGCGTCTGGGAATACGGACGCCGACGTCGTTGATCAGTTCGGTCAAAGACATCCTCGGACACCGCGTCGGCGTCGCTGCCGGCTTCGGGGTCTTCATCATCACCCTGTGCTTCTCGGTCGGCAATGCCGTCGGATCCGGACTCGGGCTGTCGATGGTATTCGGCGGATCCCCGTTGATCTGGACGATTGCCTGCACGGCATTCGTGGCGCTGATCCTGTTGTTTCGCAACGTCTATCGCATAGTCGAGCGAGTGCTGCTCGTCATCGTCGGACTCCTCGGTGCCGCCTTCATCATCAGCGCGGTCATCGCGAAGCCGGACTGGTACATGGCTCTCGACGGCGTGATGCCCAGCGCCCCTTCGGGAAGCTTGCTGCTCATCGTCGCGCTCGTCGGCACCAACTTCTCACTCAACGCAGCGTTCTTCACCTCGTACGGCATCCACGAACGGGGCCGGACCAGAGGCGAATACCGTCAAACCTCCATTGCCGACACGATTCCCGGCATCGTCGCCCCCGGCATCATGACAGCGCTCGTCATCGTCGTGGCCGCTGCGGTACTCGAGAGCCAGAATGCCGAAGCGACCAGCTTGGTCGGACTGGCGAAAATATTCGAACCCATTGCAGGTCCGATCGGTTCGACCATCTTCGCCCTCGGACTGTCGGGAGCGGCCTTCTCCTCGATGGTGGCCAATGCCACGGCCGGAGGAACCATGCTCTCCGACGCGTTGGGCCGGGGAGCATCGCCCGGTACCCCTACGGCGAAGGTGACCTGCGCTGCAATCCTGGCGTTCGGTTTGGCGATCACCATCATGTTCACCTCGTCGCCGATCCAACTGATCATCGTCGCCCAGGCTCTGACCGTGCTGGTGGCCCCATTCCTCGGCTTCTTGCTCTACGTCATGAGCAACAATCGCCAACTGATGGGAGACCTCCGAAACACGTGGTGGAAGAACGCACTCGGTGTCCTCGGATTCCTCTCCATCCTGTCGCTCTCCGGTGTGCTGGTCTACGAACTTATGACTCGCTAGACCACGCGTCGCAATCGTCCCGGGCGGAAGTTCTCACGAACTCCTGCCCGGGACTTTTCTCTACCTCAACGCCACCGATCGCGGTGGGTGTGTCGTGACGAACTGTCCGGCTATCGAACCCACGAGCGCGATTCCGAAGCCGACGCACTGAACCCCGGTCATGCTCTGTCCCAGCACTATCCATCCGATGACTGCTGCAGTCAGCGGACTCAGCACGCCGAGGAGTGTGACATTGGCACTGGGGAGAGCGCGGGCACCGCGAAACCACAGTGAGTAGGCCAACGCGCCGCCCACCACTGCGAGCCAGGTGTAGCCGATTGCAGCCTCGGCATCCAGTGCCCACTGCCCTTCGTCGACGATCGGAATCAGTGGCGAGATGACCACTCCGCCGATAATCAGTTGCCACGCAGTGGAATTGAGCGGGCTGTTATCGGGTGGCACACCCCAGCGCTTGGTGAGGGCGACACCGATTGCCATGCTGACGGCTCCGACCACTGCGGCGGCGAGGCCGATGGCATCGAGTCGGATCGTTCCGGACACAGCCGTCAGCGCAACCCCGACGACGGCCAGCGCGGACCATCCAACCTGGACGGGCCGCGTTCGTCCCCAACCGAAGATCACCGATATCGCCACGATCACAAGCGGCTGCGAGGACCCCACGACGGCGGCAATTCCACCGGGTAGCCGGTAGGCCGCCACGAACAGCATCGGAAAGAACAACCCGATGTTGAGTACACCGAGGGTCGCGGTCTTCAGTCTCCATCCCTTTGCGGGAATGCCCGGAGCGATGAGCAGCAGAAGGAGCCCCGCGGGTACCGCGCGCAGCACGCTGGCGGTCATCGGCCGGTCGGGAGGAAGGAGTTCGGTGGTCACCAGGTAAGTCGTGCCCCAGAGGATGGGAGCGAGTGCGGCAGCGGCCGTCAATCCGAGAGTCGAGGGGGCGACGTCGGGCGCGCGGAGGCGTCGAGCATCGGTTGGGTGTGTCTGCATGCGAGGTGTACGCATCGGGAGCTCATCTCTGGTGCGCTGTCAGTAGATGTCTTAACGTTGAACTATCTAGCATTGAACGGTAGGACGAACGTGGCAGAATGTCAAACAATTGAGCGCTGAAGTATTGAAGGGTGGTTGGCTCGATGTCGAACGAGACACTCGACGCAGTGGATCGGATCGTCCAGCAGTGGCGGGCCGAGCGACCTGATGTGGATGTCGACCCGATGGAGGTCATCGGCCGTATCAGCCGTGCGGCGTCCGTACTGGACAGGCGCACGCAGGCTGTACTGGCCGAATTCGGTTTGCAACCAGGCGAATTCGATCTCATCGCAACGCTCCGGCGCGCCGGGTCTCCGCATCGTCTCACCGTCGGGCAGTTGCTGGACAGCGCGATGGTGACGTCGGGTGCCGTTACGCACCGTTTGAATCGGTTGACCGACAAGGGATTGGTCGAACGCGAGATCGACCCCACCAATCGTCGGGTGGTCATAGTGCAATTGACGCAGGCCGGGATCGCGGCAGTGGATGCCGCGCTACCCGCTCACGTGGCCAACGAGGAAGCTCTGCTCGGATCGTTGAATCCGGATGAGCGACGCCAACTTGCAGGCCTGTTGAAACGACTTCTTCTCGATCTCGGATAGCTGCGCCACTGACACCGTCTCTTCCGCATCCAAGCAGACTGTGGTACTTGTTGTTCCATGAACTCATTCGACACGTCGAAAGGCGCATGAGCGCCCGTAGTCACACCACCGTCGGTTTCGAAACGCCGAGGTGCAGAACATGAAGCTTGCCGAGGCCCTCGCTGAACGAGGGGAACTGATCAAGCGCACCGAACATCTGAACGTTCGGATTCTGGCGAACGCCCGCCATCAGGACGGTGAATCACCGGCCGAAGATGCGTCGATTCTGTTGTTGGAGTACACAACTGTGCTCGACCGTCTCGAGGTCCTCATTCGCAGGATCAACCGGACGAACAGCGCCGCGACGATGCGGGACGGAACAATTACCGACGCACTCGCGTCCCGTGACGTGCTGCGGATGCGTCACAGGGCGATCTCCGCAGCAGCGGACGCCGCGTCGGGACGTGAGCAGGAGCGTCGGTACGGTCCGCGACAGCTGCGGTCGGAGTTGGTGTATGTCGCAGCCCTTCCGGTCGCCGAATTGCGCTCTACTGCAGACGATATCGCCAGACAGATCCGGCTGGTGGATCTGGAGATCCAACGCATGAACTGGGAATTCGACCTGATCGAGTAGTGAATCGGTTGCCGGGTAGTAGGTAGTTTTCGTTCGAGGCGAGCACGTGCCGCGGCCGGCGGTTTTCCGGTCCTTCTCCCGCGTGGTGAGCAGCGTCCCGGGTATTCACCCGTTCACAGTGCAGCTCAGTACAATTCACGGAGTACGGCGCACACCGCACAGTGCACTACCGTGTGCTGATCGAACGAGAACGAGGGTGGGTAAGGGGCCACCCGGCATTGTGGTCTCGACGACTTTCGGAGGTTAGCCTGAACAGCATGAACGCACCGCCGATACGCCTCGAACGGCCTGCTCTGATCGTCGTCGACGTGCAGGCTGGATTCGACGATTCCGAATTCTGGGGCCCGCGGGACAATCCGTCGTGCGAAGCCAATATTGCTGCGCTTCTACGGGTGTGGAGGTCGAAGGCGTGGCCGATCGTGTTCGTTCGACACGACTCCGACAACCCGGTGTCGCCATTGTCTCCTACCGGTGCGGGGCATGCGTTCAAAGACGTCATCGAAGGAGCTCCGGATCTGCTGATCAGCAAACGGGTCAATTCGAGCTTCTACGGCACGCCGGATCTCGACGCCTGGCTACGCGCAGAGGGCATCGACCAGGTGGTGATCTGCGGGATCACCACCAATCACTGTTGCGAGACCACCGCGCGCATGGCGGGCAATCTCGGTTACGACACCTACTTCGTCATCGACGCCACACACACCTTCGATCGCCTCGCACTCGACGGAACCACGGTGCCCGCGGCGACGTTGTCGGCCATGACTGCGACAAACCTGCACGGGGAATTCGCGACTGTCGTCGTGACGGAGGATTTGCTTTCGAGCTTCTAGCCGAGCCGTTTGATACCGTTCGGTATGGTGAATCGGCGGACGACTGCAGGTCTGGCAGGACCCATCGTGTTGCTGTACCTGGGTTACTTCGCGTCGGTCCCGATACTCGAGGCCTTTTTTCGCGGGTTGTTCGAGCCGCGGCTGAACTGGGCCGAGATCGGTTGGAGTGGAACGATTGTGTTCGCATTCATGGTCGTTGCAGGACTGATTGCGTGCGTAACTGCGATACGGATTCTTGTCGACTCGCCGCGCTTTCCGGGCATCGTAGCGACCTCGGGTTCGTCCATCGGCCGAAAAATCGATTTGCTGGGTGTCACTCTCATCGGGTTTACAGTCGTCGTGATCTCGCTGATGGGCGAGGGACTGGCACTCGGCTTCTTCGCCCCCATCGTTACCGGATGGTTGTGTGTCAACACGATTCGCAACTACAGATCGCTGTCCAAGTCGGGTCGAGCTGCAACGGAGCAGTGATCCGTGAACACGGTACTTGCGCTCTTGCTGATGGTCGGAGTTTGCGCGTTCGCATACGGCGCTGCAGTCGGCTTTCGAGGAAAGGCGCTCCACGTCGACTACTACGGCCGCGACGTGCCGGACCGAGTGAAGACCACGCCGCACCTGCGTGCACGGGCGAACAGGATATTCGTGGTCTGCGGCGTCGCTGCCGCTACTTTGCTGCTGGCTCCACTGTTTTGGATCTTCACCGACTTCCAACGCGACAGAACGACGTGGGAGTTACTCGGTCTGGCGGGCTATGTCTTCATCGTCGTACTCGTGGGCAGCTACCCGTTCGCAAAAATCAAGAGTCTGTGATCATTCGGCCTTCGCTCAGGTTGGTTCAGGACCTATCAGTGACTCGACTGTCTCGCTCTCGGAAATCGATCAAGACTACGTGAAGGCCGGTGCCGAGTCCGGATAGAGCACTGTGAATCGAGGCCACCGTTCGGGTCCAGCACGGGTCGAACAACGATCTGGACGCGCTCGTCGAGTCAGGGGCCGAAACGGTTCAGCTGAGTCAAGCGGGCACTGTCAGAACCGGCCGACCGCAGTGTCGAGCAAGGTTGTCGGCTGCGGACTCGCCGCCCAATCTGCGTAGTACCGAACCGAAACCGCCGCCGGACGCACCCAGGACAATCATCGACGCGTCGTACTTCCGTCCGAATGATTCCAGTGCGCCGCCGGGAGTTCCGTAGACCGCATCGTAGGTCCATGGAACGTCGGCTCGGTCGAGTGCCTCGGTTGCACGTTCACGTTCGCGCCCTGCCTGGGCCTCGGTGTCCTCTTCGTACGTCTCCGAGTCGGGGTCGACGGGTGTGTCGGCTAGGTCGATCACGTGTACGACATGCACCGATCCTCCGATCCCCGATGCGAACTGCAGCGACCACGTCAGTGCGTGATGCGAGATGTCGCCGCCGTCGTAACCGACCACCAGCGGGCACTTGTGGGTATGGGGACCACCGTCCGGTCCGTCGATGTGCTCTACCGCGCTGCGTCGGTGGTGGTCTGAACCGGACATCATTGCCTCCTCGAATCGTGCACTGCAGAACGAACATGCGCCCTCATCAGATGTACGCCGTCGCGATCATCGCGACACCGACGACCGCAGTGGTGGCGAGCGCCGTGCCGATGGCGTTGGACGCGGCGAGCCCGTAGCGGCGGCGTTCGAGCAGGCGGATGGTCTCCACACTTGCGGTGCTGAAAGTGGTGAAACCACCGCAGAACCCGACACCGATAATTGCCTGCACCTGGTCAGGTGCAGACCGAAACATCACCAACCCCGCCACGATGCCGAGTACGGCCGATCCGGTGACGTTGATCAGCACTGTGGCGTAGGGGAATTCGGTCTTCAGTCGCGTTCGGATGACGCCGTCGAGCACGAATCTGCTCACTGCCCCGGCACTTCCGGCGAGAACGACCCACAGTGCGATCATCGCTTGTCCTCCGTGTGGGCACCGAACCGTTGCGCGAGAACTATGCCTGCCCCGGCTGCGAACGTACCGACGACCACACTGACGGTCATGTACAACGCGGCCGCCAACACCCGGTGATCTTGCAGCAGTTCCACGGTCTCGAGAGCAAAGGAGCTGTAGGTGGTGTACGAGCCGAGTACCCCGGTGCCGATACACAATCGGATTCGGCGTCGCCAGCCCTCGTCAGGGCCGGAGAGCGCAAGACGCTCCAACAGCATCCCGAGGACGAAAGCTCCGGTGAGGTTGATGACGAGAGTGGTAAAAGGGAACGGACCCGAATTGGGCGGATACGCGGTCTCGGCCGCGTATCGAACACCGGTACCTACCAGGCCGCCGAGGGCTACGGCCGCAATAGCGGCTGGTTGGGCATGCACTGGGCGGGAAGGGGCCGGGCTGTCGGGGTCGACCGGCAGGGACCCATCGGCGGTAGCGCCGTGCGTCTCGTGGAAATTGTTCATCAACCTGCTCCCTATCTGCGGACATGCGAGTGCCGAGACAGGGACTGTTGTCGGTCCGAAGACCGAGGTTCGGTTACGGCGAGCCCCACCGCCGCTGCGCGCACCGGCGCATGATCATGATGGCACACCGTGGTGCGGCTCCGCCGCAGTGGCGTGATCAGGTGCCCTGGGTGGCACTCGACCGCACCACTGCCGAAGGCACTGGGCCGTCGTAGCGAGCGATCGGGCGAATGATCTTGCTGTCATGTGACTGCTCGACGATGTTGGCACACCACCCGACCATCCGACTGCAGGCGAAGGTGGGCGTGAACATCGACCGAGGAATTCCGCAGAGCTCCATCACGACACCGGCGTAGTACTCCACGTTGGCGTACAGCTTTCGATCCGGTTTCAGATCGGCGAGCGCAGCGGTGATGACCTTCTCGACCTGAACAGCCTTGTCGATGAGCTCCCCGCCCAACTCCTGCGCAGTTTCGCGCAGCATCACCGATCGGGGATCGTCGGTTCGGTACACCGGGTGCCCGAAGCCCATGATGCGTTCGCCTGCAGAGATTTTCGCTCGCGCCCAGGCGTCCGCGGAATCGACGTCGGCGATCTCGTCCAGCCCGTCGAGAGCGCGATCCGGGGCACCTCCGTGCAACGGACCAGCGAAGGCACCGATGGCAGCACACACTGCGGATGCGATGTCCGAACCTGTCGACGCCACAACTCGCGCAGTGAACGTCGACGCGTTGAACCCGTGATCGATCGTGGCGGTGAGATATCGATCGATCGCTCGGGCACGATCGGCGTCGGGCACCTGTCCGGTGATCATGAACAACCAGTTCTGCGCGGTGGTCAGATCCTCGCGCGGTTCCACGGGTTCTTTGCCGGTCCGAATCCTGTGTACGGCAGCCAGAATGGTCGGCGTCCTCGCGCACAGACGTAGCGCGGTCACACGCTTGTCCGATTCCGACGACTCGTAGAGGGGTAGTGCGCCTGCCAGCCCCGACAACACCGTCCGTAGCGCAAAGAGGGGTTGCTCGGGACCCGATTGCGCCACCGTTCTCACCGCAGCTGCCACGGCCTCCGGCAATATTCGCAGCGGTGCCACTGTACTCAGGAATTCGGCGCGCTCGAAATCGTCCGGCAGCCGACCTTCGACCATGAGGAACCACGCGTCCTCGAAGGTCAGGTGTAGCGCGATGTCGATCGCCGAGTACTGGCGGTAGTGATAGAAACCTTCGTCGCCGCGAACATCTCCGATGGATGTGGTGGTGACAACGACGTTGTGGAGCCCCCGTGGGGCATCGAGAACGGTCATGGCTGCACTCCTTTGCGCTGGTCAACCCCTACGATCCGCGCTAACGTTGATTATTGTCAATGTTGATCGAATCAATGTGAAAGGCGGACATGACGCACGCCGACGGTCGGAACATGCTCACCACCGCGCAGGCTGCCGCAAGGCTGGGGGTCAAGCCGGAAACGGTGTACGCGTACGTCAGCCGCGGTCTGCTGACCAGCACTCGACTGACCGGCGTGCGGGGGAGTGTGTTCGACGTAGACGAGGTGGAATCTCTCGCCGGACGCGACACCGCTCGGCGTACCGATATCGGTGCCGTGGAACGAATTCGAACTCGGATCACGCTGATCGACGACGGGCATCTGTACTACCGGGGGCGTGATGCGGTGGCGCTCAGCTCGCGTGCGTTCGAGTCGGTTGCACACTTCGTCTGGACGGGTGAATTGCTGGACGAAGTCCACTTCCACGCGGACTCCGTTGTGGTGCAACGATGCAGAGAAGCGACAAGGCTGGTGTCGCCGGATTGCCGGTCCATCGATCGGATCCGCATCGCCGTCGACATCGCGTCCACCTACCGACCGATGCGATTCGACACCGGGTCCACATCCGTCGTCCGCGAGGCAGGGCAGCTGCTGGCGACGGTCGCAGCAGCACTCGGTGGTGGTTCCTCGGAGCTTTCGGTTGTCGAATCGGTCTGGGCGGCAATCAAGTCCGACTCCTCGAATCCGAACGGTCTGGCGGTGCTGCAGGCCGCGCTCGTCCTGATGGCAGACCACGGTCTTGCTGCGTCGACGCTCGGAGTTCGGGTGGCAGCGAGCACCCGAGCCAATCTGTATTCGGCAGTCTCGGCGGGTCTGGGATGCATCGACGGCCCGCTGCACGGCTCCGCTGCCGATCCCGTGTATCGGTTCCTGACGATGGCGATCGACGATCCGATAGGCGCTCTCGCAACACAATTGAGGTCCGGGGAGCGGGTGCCCGGCTTCGGGCACGTCATCTACACCGACCGAGACCCGCGTGCCGAGGAACTACTGCGACTGCTTCGGGACCCGGCTCACGGTGCGGACGCCGTAGTGATCGCTGCAGCGGACACGATAATCGAGGAGGTGAGTAGCAGATTCGATACCTTTCCGAACTCGGATTTCGCTCTCGCCACGTTCACCCTCGCCTACGGGCTCGAGTCCGACACACCGGAGATGCTGTTCGCACTCGCCCGCATTGTCGGGTGGACGGCACACGCACTCGAGGAATACGACGAAGCGCCCCTTCGCTTTCGGGTTCCAGGCATCTACACGGGGACTCAACCGGGAACCTACTGAGGCGTCGGGCAGTCCAGTAATGCGAACGCAGCAAGCAGTTGGCGACGCGCGGCAGCGATCTCGGCTGTGTTGTCGGCCAGGTGATGCAGCAGAGCGCGCTGAAAGATGCCGTCGAGAAGGATGTAGGCCGAGGCGTTGTCGAGTGCGGGAGTGGAGCCGCGAAGTTCGCAGTAACGAGCGACCACGCGCCAGATCATGTCCTCGCGACGCGCCTCGATCTCGAGCACGTCGTTGCGGAACGAGCCGTCGAACAGGGCTTGATTGCGCAGGTCGTACCAGAGTCGATGGATGCCGGCGTCCTCGGCCAGAGTGGCGAAGTACTTCTCCTCGAAGTCCGCGTACAAGCCGGTGGCGTCGACGGCGTTGGCCACCACCTCGTCGTAGCGAGTGACACACATGGCCTCGTACTGGCGAACGGCGTGCGTGATGAGGTCGAGTTTGTCGGTGAAGTAGTAGTGCAGCACGCCGTGTGAGTACTCGGAATTCTGCGCGATCTCCCGCAGTGACGTGCGCGCGTAACCCAATTCGGCCAGCGTGTGCAGCGTCGCCTCGGCCAGTTCGGTGCGCTTGGCCTCGAACTTGTTGCGGGCTCGCTCTTCGATACGCGCGCGAGGATCAACGGTCTGGGTCATGTGCCGGGTCCTTTCCGCGCGTGGTCGTCACCTCAGTGTATGCCCGACGGCCGATCGGGGGATATCGGCGGCGGCCAGATATTGGTCGCTGAAAAAGGTGTGGGCGGCACCGCGCTGCTCGGATCCTATTGCGCTACAAAGGCTGCAGTCATCCAGGTCACCCGCGTCGCCACATTCGAAATGCGAGCATCGGGAGTGCGGGTGATTGCGGTGTGCCCCGGATTTGCCGACACTGCGATGGTCGACCGACTGGTCCCGGACTTCGAAGCCGCGACCCAGATTCCGTTCGGTGACCTGGTCGCCGCGAAGCAGGGACGACTGGGAACGCCAGAGGACATCGCGGAAGTGACGTTGTTCCTCGCCTCCGACCGGGCGTCGTGGATCACCGGAAGCCACTACATCCTGGACGGAGGACTGTCGGCGTCGCTCGTCTAGGTTCGGGAGCTCCCCGTCACCCGAGGGCGACGGGGAGCAACCCTCGGGGCGTCTCGGATGCGATGTCGGTCAGCGCTTCCTGCAGGTCGGGGTATCGGAACTCGAAACCGCTGCCTGTCAACACCTGTGGATCCACCCAACGGCTTTTCAAGACCAATTCTGCCTCCGTGCGAATCACCCGTGCCCCGAACTGAAGCAGCCATGTCGGTGTCGGCAACCCGCGGCTTCGGCCCAGAGTGCTCCTCACCTTCTGCATCAGCTCCTCGTTGGTCACCGGGAACGGCGTGGCTAAGTTCACCGGGCCGGAGATGCCTGTGTTGTCGTAGAGGTGATCGAGGATGCGTCCGACATCGGCGACGTGCACCCAACTGAACATCTGGCCGCCGTCGCCCATCGTGCCGCCGAGTCCGACTCGGGCCAGGTCGATGATCGGGTTGATCGCACCGCCGCCTGCACCCAGCACTATCGACATACGCAGCGCCACTTTGCGAATCGCCACATCGGCGTCGAACAGCTCACGCTCCCAGGCGCGGGCGACCTCGACGGAGAATCCCGACCCGATGTCGCCGGATTGTTCGTCCATCGGCCTGTCGCGCGAATCGCGATAAATGGTGCCCGTACTGGCGTTGACCCACAACTCGGGTGGGTTCTGGACCTGAGCCAAGGCACGCCCGAGTTGGGCCGTCGTCTGGATGCGCGATGACATGATCTCGTCCGCGTTCGCCTTGTTGTAGCGACAGCTCACCGAGCGGCCTGCGAGGTTGACGACCAGATCGGAACCGTCGAGCACGTCGACGAGGCCGCGATGGTCGGACCATGTGGCATCACTGGATGTTCCGCGCCCGACGGTTCTGACGCGAATGCCGCGATCTTCGTAAGAGCGATGCAGGTACCGGCCGATGTAGCCGGAGGCACCGCACACGACGACAGTCGATGGTGAATCAGTCACTGGTCCAACCCTTCTGGAGAGGTCATTCGTTTCAACAGGCCGGCCACGTCGGTGACCAACCCCCGCGCCACCGGGAGACGAGCGAGGCGTACGGCTTTGGCCACCACCGGTACGAGCCCGTCGACCAGGATGCGGGTGCGTGCCTGGTTGTCCGAGGAGTCGGTGACCCAATGGAGGGTGACACCCATGTAGATCATCCAGAGCAGCTGCGGAAGAACGTCTTTCAGAGAACCGGGAACCTTCTGTTTCGACGTCTCCAAGGTGGTTCGCATGAGGTCGATGGCCATGGACCTTGCGTCGGACGATTCTTCCGAGAACGGACTGGAACTGGACCGGGTGGGCAACGCCAACTGTAGGAACGATCCACCGAAGGCGTGATACGGCTCCATCACGTCCAGGCCGGAATGCAAGACGGCAGCAAGGTTTTCGGATAGTGATCCGCCGTCGACGAGGACGCGGAGTGCACGCTCGCGGTGATCGCGCTGGATCACCGTGTACAACTCGTTGACGAGTTCGTCCTTGCCGGCGAAGTAGTAGTAGGCATTCCCGAGCGAGACGCCCGCTTCGTCGGCGATGCGACGCATCGTGGTCGCTTGGAACCCTTCCTCACGAAAGAGGCGTAGAGCTACCTCGACCACCTTGTCGCGAGTCTCGGACGTGCGAGCCATCGATTCACCTCAATTCTGAACGTGTTCAAATTCGAACATAGACCTGCTTTTGAACACGTTCAAGATCGGATGGTGGATGCCAGGGAGGGCTCTGCCCGATTTTCAGCGGTGACCACGGTGTTCGATCCCGGTTCGTCGGAAGATCTGGCCCCGATCGAGGAGAATTCCATCCATGCTGCCGCCGGAAAGGACCTACGCCGAATTTCCCTCGCCCGTCGACGGGATTCGGTGCACCTGGGAGCGGCGGTCGCAGGTGGGGGACCGGCCGTTGATCGTTCCCGACGGATGTGTGGATCTGATCTGGTTCTCCGATGGACGACTCGAGGCGGCGGGCCCGGATACCGCAGCCCGACAAGCCGTCACCCTCGGTCCGCTGGAGATGGTCGGTGTGCGTCTCGCTCCGTCCGCAGCTCGAAGGGTCAGTGCGATTCCAGTCGCTGAATTGTGTGATCAGCAACCGCATGTCGCAGCGCTGGGAGCGTCCTGGTTGGAGGCTGCCCATGTCCTTACGGGTCACGATCCGAACGGTGCGATGCCAGCGCGGCGAAAGATGCTCGCCGACCTCACCGTTCGGGCCATGAGGCCTGCGGAGGACGGGCTGGTCCTGGCCGCTGTGCAGGTGCTCGAGGCGTCGCCGGGTATCAAAGTCGGTGATCTCGCCGTCGGCTTGGGAGTCGGTGTTCGGCAGCTGCATCGGAGGTTTGTCGACGAGGTCGGCTACGGCCCGAAAACCCTCGCCCGGGTCATTCGCGTCGGGCGGCTCGTCGACGTTGCTGCCACCGTTCCCGACCTGGCGTCGCTCTCGTATGCCGCAGGCTTTGCGAGTCAGGCGCACATGTGTGACGAGGTACGTGCACTCACCACGTTGACACCGGTCCGATTTCTGGAAGAACGTCGCGGCCCGTCTTACGTAGGGTCGCTGCTATGAACCGAGAACCCTTTGTGGCAAGTAGACATGTGGCTCGAGTTATCAGCCGTACACCCGACGAGGTGTACGAGTTCGCCGCGAATCCTGCGAACTTGCCCAAATGGGCGGCAGGACTGGCGCACAGCCCGGTGACCATCGACGGTGATCGGCTTCTCGTAGATTCGCCGATGGGACAGGTGACAGTACGCTTCGTGCCGCACAACGACCTCGGCGTCCTCGATCATGACGTGACACTGCCGTCGGGGACCGTCGTGAACAACCCCGTAAGAGTGCTGAGTCATCCAAATGGGGCGGAAATTCTGTTCACGGTCCGACAAATCGAACTGAGCGACGACGAATTCGAGCGCGATCTCGGCATGGTCGCCGACGACTTGAAAAGACTCGCAGAGCTACTGGAAGGTCAGTGACCTCGTGCGTCCATCAACAGGGATGTACGCGTCCAATTGGGCCTCGACGAAGTCCGACGTCAGGTCGATCCGCCCGGCTTCGCGCCACGGACGGCCGCGCGCGTCGTCCTAGACGACTCCGAGGACAACACCCGCTACTGTCGCTCCCGTGAGGTGGTAGCTCGCGGTGACAGCTCCGAACACGAATGGTTGTGGAGTGTGGGGCGTCAGCGCGTTGGTCAATGATGCTGCAGCGGAGGCCAACCCGACACCCAGTCCAACGAGCACCCCGGATACCACGGCATCCGCGTTGATGGCGTCGAGAACGAGAGCGATCACGATGGTTGTCGCCGCCGAGCAGCAGAGCGGAACCACGTAGTAGGACAACGGGAATCGGCCTCCTGTCTGCGCCCGATCACGCCCGATCGAGCGATCCCATGTGCGCCCGAACAAGGGGCCGAACCACAGCGCGCCGAGTGCGTAGTACACAACCGCTGCCCCGGCTACTCCCAACCAGTTCACGACACTCCCCTTCGGCCCGGTTGAGTCACTCGGTCGACATCGGTCCAAGAAGTGGCGGTCATAGCGTGATCGTCTCGAGACCCGAGGCTCGGTGTATTGCAGAATTGCGACATGGAAGAAAGGCAGGTCGCGTCCAAGCCCATCGACGTTCACGAACGCTCCGGCGTGATGGCTCCTGCGCTTCTCCGTCGCTTCGACGCAACCTGGCACGAACCGGCTGCAGAGGTTCGAGATGTTGTCGACGCGTACTGGAGCGTGCGATGGGAATTGTCTGCGGACGAAACCGTCGAACAGCGAGTCCTCGAATTTCCGGCAGTCACGGTCAGTATCGAGACCGGTGCAGTGCCTGCGCCGTTCATGATCACCAATGTTCAACGCAGGGCGTGGTCCCGGACGATAGAAGGTCAAGGCTTCGTGTTCGCCATCCGGCTGCGTCCAGCTGGACTGGCTGTCGTATCCAACCTCGATCCCAAGAGACTTACTGCGGAGCAACCGATCACCGAAGAGACCGACCAACTTCTCTTCGGCATGCTCGGTAGCATTTCCGGGCAGGATTCGGCTGCCGACCATGCTGTACGGGCAGATTCAGTGATCACTGAGATGCTGGGGAAACGACCGGCGGCTGCCGAACATCTTCTCGCGAACGCCGCTGTCGATGCTTTGGCGCAGGGCATCGGCAGAAAACCCGGGCAATCGGTGGCAGGAATGCTCGGGGTCAGTGAACGTGCCGTGCAGAGGGCGCTGCGATCGTCACTCGGGATGGGCCCCAAAGCAGTCGCCCGACGGGTTCGACTACAAGAAGTGGTGCAACGTTTGTCGCTCCCCGCAGCCGATGCTGCCCGTATTGCTGCCGACCTGGGCTACGTCGATCAAGCTCACATGATCAACGACTTTCGCGGCGTCGCCGGAATTACGCCGGGAGCGTACCTTCGTGAACTCGCTGCACTCGGCCGCGCCTGAAATGAGGGTGGCGAGAGCCTCTGCAAACTCAGCGTACTTCTTGGGAAGTCGGCCCAGCCTGCGTAGCGGAGTACTCGCTGCACTGCGCGCATCGGGTGAGCAGATCGTGTGTGCACGCGACGACGTGCGCGAGAAAGCGCTCGGCACTGGCGAGTCGAGCTTGCTGCCGTCGGACTCGGGCCAGATGGTCTGCGATGACTTCAGTTCGTTCGGGCTCGTCTCGATGAAGTATCAGGCGAATGTCGGCCAAGCTGATTCCCACGTCCTGACAGGCCCTCAGCACCCGCAGTCGACGCAGGTGTTCCTCGCTGTAATCGCGGTGACCAGACGGGAGACGTTCGGGCACAACCACACCGACGTCCTCCCAATGTCTGAGGACGTGAGTCGGAACGTCGAGTTCGCGCGCAGCCTCTCCGATCTTCACTCGCCGATGGTCTCACATTGACTTCAGGTCGACCTGAACTATTACGTTCGTTCCCATGACGATCGACAGATTCGATCTACCAGAGCCGATCTTCGTGTCCGTGGGCGGCGATAGGGTGGCGACTTACGAGCTGGCTCCCGAGGTGGACGTGCCCTCAGTGGACGTTGTGTTCTGCCATGGAACTCCCTGGTCAGCTCAGGTGTGGGCGCAGGCCGCGCGCCACCTCAGCGCTGGCCATCGTGTCTACCTGTGGGACATGCCCGGATACGGCCGGTCTGCACAGGGATCCGATGTCCGGACCGACCTGCCCACCCAGATGCTGCGCTTCGCGCTGTTGCTCGACCACTGGAGGTTGAAGAGCCCCTTCGTCGTCGCTCACGACATCGGCGGTGCAGTCGCCCTGGGAGTCCATTTACTTCACGGCTGCGATTTCGGCGGGCTTTATCTGTGGGACGTGGTGACCCTCGACCCCTGGGGATCCGAGTTCTTCAGACTCGTCGCGGACAACGCCGAGGTCTTCGCCGCGTTGCCTGCACACCTGCACTCGGCGCTGGTTACCGAATACATCGCGGGAGCGGAACATCAACGACTGGACGCAGACATCGTGGCAATGTTGACCGAACCCTGGATATCCGACGAGGGTCAGCCCGCGTTCTACCGACAGATCGCCGAACTGAGTCCCGAACACACGCGGCCCATCGTCGATGCCCTTCCCCGAGTCCGCTGCAACACCTCGATCGGATGGGGCGAACAGGACCCCTGGATTCCCGTCGAACAGGCGTTTCGACTGCGGCAATTGCTGCCGGGGGAATCGTCTGTGATCACTGTTCCTGGTGTGGGTCATCTGACTCCGCTCGAAGCACCGTCGGTCACCGCTGAAGCGTTGGATGCGTGGCTAGGAATGCTTGTCCGAGAACTTCCGAGAAGCCCACGATCGTGCAGCTGACTCGCTGACATCGTTCGTCGAGCCGTCCGAGGTGCGTCTCGTGGATACTGAGTTCCGTGGTGCTGAGACGAATGGGAACGTCCCACATCGGAGGCCGAGGGGCCCAGTGGCTTCGTGAGCTGAACGAGCGACATCCATGGAGTCGCAACGATTGCTACCGGGTGCGAAGATGCGACACCGCATAGGGTTTCGACACACAATCGGGTAGACGAAGCCTGGCGTCGAGTAGAGCCGTCATGTCTCTCCTACGCGCAGAAGGCGAAAGCCTCTGCAGTGGAGCGTGAATCCAACGGCAGCACCGACAACGGCACCGATTATGGGTTGCACTTTTGTCCACCACTCGAGGAAGAGACCGACTCGGACCTGCAAGGTGATGTCAGCGGTAGTCGCGTAGGCCCGGCTCATTTGGCCGGGTTCTACGTACAGGGTTCCGGCCCATCCCGACACGGACGCGAGCAGACCCACCGTGAGCCCTAGTGCGGCGAAGGCAAGAACAACTGAGCGCATGGGGGCACAATATCGGTGCTGGGCAGAAACAGGTGTCGCGAACGACAAGGAAAGGACGCGCCTCGAATGTGGGACTTACACAGTCCGGGCGTGCTGCAGTTGCCGTCGGGCAGTCTCGTTCGTGGACGTGCCTTGCGTGTTCCGACACCTGACGGTCCGTTGCCGGACTTCGGGATCTACCTGCAGGGCAAGGATCCGGGCGAGTTCGAGTGGGACAGTCGATGGGTTCGTTGGCCCGACTTCCGGCTGCCGTCCGACTCGAAAGAGCTCGAGGTCGGACTACGAGAAGTATTGCGCCGCTGTGCAACCCAGAGAGTCGAGATCGCGAGTACCGGCGGTGAGGGGCGAACGGGCACCGCACTGGCCTGCCTGGTTGCGCTGGGCGGTATGCCGGGAAGTGCTGCAATCGACTATGTCCGGAGCAATTACTCGCACCGCGCTATCGAAACGCCCTGGCAGAGACGCTATGCGAGGACATTCGTGAAACCGAGCTCTCTGCTCTGAGCAGAATCTGCGACCCATCACGGACAGGAGGCCTAGGCTGCGATCATGGGCCAGGTCATACGAATCGATGAGCGTCGAGCAGCGCGCGCGGTGGAACCCCTGTGGCGCGAGGTGGTCGGCAGACGACTACGCGAACGCAGACACGCCCGCGGAGATACCCTCGCCGACACCGCCGCACGCGCAGGTATTGCGCCGCAATACTTGTCGGAGCTCGAACGCGGCCGCAAGGATCCGTCGAGCGAAATCCTCGCGGCCGTCGTCGGCGCATTGGGCACGTCGATGGCCGAAATCTCACGCCTTGCGCATCACGACCTCTCGCGTGGCGATGCGACGTTGATGGCCGCCTGACGTCCCTCGAGAACCTGATCGACGACGCCGTATTCGAGAGCAGCCGGTGCCGTCAACACCAGATCTCGGTCGGTGTCGTGTCGAAGCGTGTCCACGTCGCGTCCGGTGTGTGCCGCCAGAATTGCCTCCATCTCCGCTCGCACTCGGACGACTTCGTCAGCGGCCAAGATGAGGTCCGGGATGGTGCCGCGTCCCTGCGCCGCAGGCTGGTGCAACACCACCCGGCTGTGGGTGAGCGCAGAGCGTCGACCCGGTGCGCCGGCAGCGAGTAGTACTGCACCTGCTGCCACCGCTTGACCCACACATGTTGTGGCAATGGGTGATCCGATGAATTGCATCGTGTCGTAGATTGCGAGCATGGCAGCGGTGTCGCCGCCCTCGCAGTTGATGTACATCGAAATTTCCTGGTCGGGGGAGTCGGCCTCCAGATGCAGCAGCTGCGCGATCATCGCATTCGCGACCCCTGCGTCGATACCGGTACCGAGATAGACGATGCGCTCACTGAGCAGATGCGAATAGACGTCGACGACGCGTTCTCCGCGCGAATCTCGGGTGATGACATTGGGAATCGTGTACGTGCTCATCGGGCCAACTCCATTCCGAACGATGCCCGTCGCGCAGGCATGACCTGATCGAACGAGTCCACGATCGCGTCGACGAACCCGTACTGGAGGGCTGCTTCCGCGGTGAACCAACGGTCGTGCAGAGAGTCGTCGAAGATCTGCTCGCGTGTTTGTCCGGTGTCGTCGGCAATGAGCCCGAGCACGGTATCTCGGGTATGACGCAGATCGTTGGCCTGTACTTCCACTTCGACGGCCGACCCACCGATGCCGGCGGATCCCTGATGCATCAGTATTCGCGAATGCGGCAGGGCATACCGCTTGCCGCGCGTACCGGAGGACAACAGGAATTGACCTGCGCTGCAGGCCAACCCGAGCGCAAGTGTCGACACGTCGCACGGCACCAGCCGCATCACATCGCGGATCGCGAGCATCGCGGGAACCGATCCGCCGGGGGAGTGAATCCACAGAGCGATGTCGGCCGAGGAGTTGTCGGCGGCCAATGTCAACAAATGGGTGGTGAGGACCGTGCCGTTGTCGTCGTCGAGGGGGCCGTCGAGCACCAGGACTCGATGACGCAGGAGTTGGTTGCGGAGTTCGGGTGGGAACATTCGTGGCGTTTCGCTCATGGTTCGAGTGTGAGTCCCAATTCGATTGCATGCCAATAGTTCTGCTGTAGGCAGCGGGTCTGCTCACAGCTTCGCGGGTGCCAGATGGACAATGGAGAGATGACTGCACTCGAGTTCTCCGAATCCGTCGTCGTCGCTGCGTCTGTCGACGACGTGTACGCCGTTGTCTCCGACATCACCCGAACAGGCGAATGGAGCCCGATCTGCCAGGAGTGCTGGTGGAACGAGGCCGACGGCGGTGGCGTCGGATCGACCTTCACCGGCCGCAACGTGGTGCCCGGTCGCACGTGGGAGACCGTGTCGACGGTCGCCGCCGCCGACCCGGGTCGCGAGTTCGCGTGGGTGGTGGGCGACAACTTCGTTCGCTGGGGCTATACCCTCGAAACCGTCGATGGCGCAACACGACTGACCGAGAACTGGAACTTCCTGCCCGACGGCATCGCCTTCTTCCACAGCAAGTTCGGTGACGACGCGGAGAAGGAAATCGACACTCGTAGCCAGGCGGCACTCGACGGCATCCCTCGCACCCTGGCCGCAATCAAGCGAATCGTGGAAGCCGAAGCCTGATTACTGTCGGCCAGGTGCGCTGGCTGTCCACTGTTCGAGGCCGACGACGGAATCCCGCCTTTCGGCGCGAATTGTGGACACTGAGCGCACCTGCGACCGATAGCCTGTCCGCATGGCAGCGACGGTTCTGCGGATGTCCACGGTTCTCGAATCACGAGGCCCGGCAGCGGCCATTGTGCTCACTGACGAGCAGGTCGCGTCCCTCGGTTCCACCAAAACGCCACCAGTTCGGTTCACGATCGGTGGTCAGACGGTGCGTGGGCGCATCGGCCGAATGGGTGGCGAAAATCTGCTCGGGCTCAACAAGAGCGTTCGCGCCACACTCGGCGTCGAGGCCGGCGACACCGTCGACGTGACCATTGAGCTGGACGACCAGCCGCAGGTGATCGAGGTTCCGGTGGCGCTGGCGACAGCCTTGGACGCGGATCCGGCTGTCCGAGCAGCGTTCGATGCGCTGGCACCGTCGACGCGAAAGGAACACGCAAGGTCCGTCGCCGACGCGAAACGCGACGACACTCGCGAGCGGCGTATCACGGCAATCGTCCAGTCCCTGCGGCCCTGAGTGCTGCCGGCCCTGCGACGTTGCAAACGCGCGCGCATTCGTCAGGTGCGCGCGATTCCGCCATTGACCAGGTGACCAATTTGCGAGCGTCTCGCGAACGCGCGCGCGTTTGCGATGGCCGTCGGGGCTCACACCACCGCAGCGGGCGTGCTCGACGCGGCGGCCGGCGTCGGGGTGTTCTCCGACGACAGGCGAGTGAGGATCTTGATCGCCGAGGTGATGTCGGACAGTGAACGGGTGAACGGAATGCGCTGTCGATCGTCGAAGGCGTACCCCGTTCCGAATCTCAGTCCGGGTGCCAGCAGCAGTCCCTGCGACTGGGCGTCGGCGACGAGATGGCTGGATCGAATGCCGTCGGGTAGGTAACACCACAGTGCCAGGCCGCCGTCGGGAACTCGAAAGTGCCAGCCCGGCAGATGATCACGCATCAATGTGACGGTGTGATCGCGGGCCGTTCTCGACGCCTCCGCGCGGACGCGTCGTACCTCGTCGTACTTACCCAACAACTCGATTGCCGCCAGTTGATCGATGATCGAGACCGAAAGTTGGCGTCGCGCATAGGTTGCGGCGACCCGCGCCAACAGACCGGCTTCGGCGCGAACCCACCCGACTCGCAGCCCGCCCCACACCGTCTTGCTCGTGGACCCGACGGTCACCGTCGCCACGTCCGGAGTGGCGGCTCCGAAGGGCTCGATATCCGGTGAATCGTCGAGAGACAGATCGGCTGCTACCTCGTCGACGATGGTCAGTACGCAGTGGCGGTGCATGGTGGCGGACAGCTGTCGGCGGGTGTTCAGGGGGAGTCGCGCACCCGACGGATTGGAGAAGTCGGGCATGAAATACGCCAAAGTCGGTGCACTCTGCCGCGCGGCCCTGTCTGCCGCAGCCACGAACTCGTCGGTGTTGTCCGGATCGATGGGCACCGGGATGCAACGACCGCCGAGGGAGTGGACGAGTTCGACGACACCCGGATACGTCGGGTGCTCCACCAATACGCGGGCCCCGGGCTCGGTGAACGTCGCCAACACAGCGTGGATGGCGTCGGTGGCACCGGAGGTGACGAGGATGTTGTCGGCGGTGGTCGGCACTCCGCGCCCTCGGTAGTACGCGGCGATGGACTCTCGGAGCTCGAACAGACCGGACGGAGCGTACCCGCCCAAGGTGAAACGATCTCGAATCTTCTCTGCCGCAACACCGTACGCGTCGGACAACAGCGGCGATGCCGACGGGGAGGCGTTGACGAATTCCAGATTCGCAGTCTCTCGGTCGCCGGCCAGTGAACCCCACGACGGCATCGAACCCGTCGGCGACACGTAGGTACCCGAGCCTCGCTGGGCGCTGATCCACCCACCCTCGCGCAGGTGCCGGTATGCCGATGCGACCGTCACCCGACTGACGTCCAAGCTGATCGACAACGCCCGCTCGGCAGGCAAACGCGTCTGGGCCGACACCTCACCGTTCTCGATCAACCGCCGCAACTCGTCGGCGATCTCGAGGTAGAGCGGACCACCGGATCGGTTCCGCAACGTTGCTGGGTCGATCCGTGCGGCCAGATCCCGGGCCGTGATGGCGGAGGCGTCGAACGAGTCCATGCATGCCACTCTCGCACACTGGACTGCATTATTTGGAGTAAAAGCAGTCCATTGTGGTCACATGATCGCAATTGGAGCTGTATTGGTCCTGTCCATGGTGGGAGCAGGGTGGACTGTGGTCGCTCTGCACGAGGGCGGAAGAAGCGGGCCTGCCGGGCCGCCGCGGAGTCGTGTTCGGTCGGACTGACGCGGCCGTGTCTCGGCAAACGCGCGCGCATTCGTCACACGCGTTCGATTTCGCATCCGATTCGGGCCTAGATCGCGCGCACCTGGCAAACGCGCGCGCATTTGCCAGGGCAGGGGGCCGAAGCAGGTCAGGGGGCGGGAGCGGGGCGGGGGCAAGATCGGCGTACTGGGCGAGGGCGAACTCTGGACGTCGAGGTCAGTTGTCGGCGGTGATGGAATCGACGAACGGGGTCAGCAGCAGCGCCAGATCGTCGGCTGCTGCAGCGATGTCCTCGGGTGGTTCGGGGATGTAGCTCAGGGCCAATCGGACGATGGCTTTGCTGATTACGTCGGCCTGTCGTGGGCTCGCGCCCACCCATCCGCGCTGGAAGGTCTCGGACAGACGCTCACCCGCCCGCTCGATGAGCACCTCGCTGTCGGTGGTGATCAGGCGCAGAAGATCTTCCGGTGCGTCGCCGCTGTGCAGCGACCGGACGAGCGGATCCAGGCCGCTCAGCTCGAAGAACGACGAGAAGCCCTGCCGCAGAGCGGCCGACGCGTCGTTCTCGTGCTGATACAGAGCCGTTTCGCACATGGCCACGAAGAGGTCCGTCAATCTGATGGCGTACCCCTGCGCGACGCCACGCCGCGAACCGAACTCGTTGTACAGGCTCTGCCTGCTCAGCCCTGCAGCCTTGGCGATGTGGCTCATCGTGACGTTGCGCCAGTTGCGCTCGTTCAGCAGCTCTCGCAAGGCGTCGAGCGCGGTATCGCGCGCGAGAGTGGATGCGGCTTCACGGTATCGACCGGGGGTCGACGTCTGTTCGGCTGCGGGCATGAACACGACTCTATCGAACGACCGCATGGGGCCGATCCAGCCAATCTTCTCCGAGGAGTTCCCGATCGATGGGGTCTGCGCTCGCGATGAGGGATCTGATCTGTCGGATGTCCTTGGGGAAGCCGACGCCGATGGCCCCGACGAGCGTGTCGCCGCGCAGCGCACAGGCGGTGAAGCGGCGTTCCTCGATGGAGCCGCGAACCACGACGTACTCGTCCTCGGCACCGGTCCAACCCGCGAACTGCAGGTTGAGCCCGTGCTGAGTCGACCAGCCCCACGGCACGTCGAGGCTGCCGACATCGAGACCGAGTATGGACCGTGCTGCCCGGGTCGCCTGATCGACGGCACCGTTCCAGTGCTCACTCCGATAGGTGCCGCCGAGAATCGTGTTGGGGACCTCTGCCACGTCGCCCGCCGCGTAGACGTTCGGCCTCGATGTGCGCATCGACGCGTCGACCAGGATTCCCGACGCGGTCTCGAGGCCCATGTCCGCCCCGAGCTCGACGTTGGGCACCGAACCGGCGGACACCAGGACGGTGCCGGCCGACCACGAGCGTCCGTCCCGAGCGGTGGCACGGAGGGTGCCGTCGTCCTGCTCGTCGAGACTCGTCACGGTGACGTCGGTGTGCATCGTTATCCCGTTGTCCGCGTGCAGGTCTCGGTACATCTGCGAAATCTTTGGCGGCGCGATCCGGCTCAGCAGAGCCGATGCCGCTTCGAGCACCGTCACCTCGGCACCGAGCGACCGGGCTGCTGCCGCCGCCTCGCACCCGATCAATCCGCCGCCGATCACCAACAGCGATCCGGTGCGGAGGATGTCGGCATGCAGTGGTGCGACATCGGTGGCGCTGCGAAGCGTGAACACGTGACCCGGGAAATCGAGTTGCCGAGCCCGAGAACCCGTTGCCAACAGCACGGCGTCGTACGGGATCGGATCGCCCTCGTCGAGATGCACGGCCGAGTCCGTGACGGCGACGGCGGTGACGCCCGTGCGGACGTCCACGCCCTCGATGGCTGCACCCAACCGGACCTGATCGACCGACTTGGTGCCCATCAGCAGCTCCTTGGACACCGCCGGACGACGGTAGGTGGACTCCTGCTCGCTCCCGATCAGCGTGATGGAACCCGTGAAGCCCTCGGCCCGTAGCACTTTGGCGGCGGTGTACCCGGTGGCACCGGTACCGACGATCACGACCTCGGCGGGTTGCCCAGTAGTCACCCGCGCTCTACCTCGACCATCTCGAAATCGGCCTTGGCCGCGCCGCAGTCGGGGCACGACCAGTCGTCGGGAATGTCGTCCCAGCGCGTGCCCGGCTCGATGCCGTCCTCGGGCCAGCCCAGTTCCTCGTCGTACTCGAATCCACATTGAACGCAGCGATAGAGCTTCATGCCTGACTCCTGAAGTCGATTTTTTCGCGGACACCGCAGTCGGGGCACGGCCAGTCGTCGGGTACGTCCGACCACGGTGTTCCTGCCGGAAAGCCCTCTCGCGGTGCGCCGTTGGTCTCGTCGTAGACGAACTCGCACACCGGGCACTCGAACGCGGCCATCACTTCGCTCCGTGCGCGGCGAGGATCTTCTCCCGCTTGGACGGCTGAATGTTGACCTTCGTGATGTCACCGTCGTAGTGGTCGAGTACGCGGTGGTCCATCACCTTGCGCCACACCGGTGGGAAGTAGGCCAGCGAGATCATGCTCGCGTAGCCACTCGGCAGATTGGGTGCCCCGTCCATGCTGCGCAGAGTCTGGTAGCGGCGGGTGGGATTGGCGTGGTGGTCGCTGTGGCGCTGAAGGTGGTACAGAAAGATGTTGGTCACGATGTGATCGGAGTTCCAGCTGTGCTCGGGAGTGCATCGCTCGTAGCGGCCGTTCTCCTTCTTCTGACGCTGCAGGCCGTAGTGCTCGAGGTAGTTCACCGTCTCCAGCAGTGAGAATCCGTAGATGGCCTGAATCACGAGGAACGGCAACACGATCGGACCGAACACCGCGATCAGGACCCCGTACAGAACCACCGACATCAGCCATGCGTTGAGCACGTCGTTCTGAATGCTCCACGTGCTCTTGCCCAGTCGCTCCATGCGCGTCTTCTCCAGCTCCCAGGACGACTTCAGGCTGCCCCACACGCTGCGTGGCAGGAAGGCCCAGAAGCTCTCGCCGAACTTCGAGCTCGCCGGATCCTCGGGAGTGGCGACGCGAACGTGGTGGCCGCGATTGTGCTCGATGTAGAAGTGGCCGTAGAACGTCTGTGCCAGAGTGATTTTCGACAACCAACGCTCGAGGCTGTCCTTCTTGTGGCCGAGCTCGTGCGCGGTGTTGATACCGACGCCGCCCATCACGCCGATACTGATGGCCAGGCCGATCTTCGAGATCAGGCCGAGCCCTCCGTCGATGCCGAGCCACGACAGGTTGTTCGCCGACCACAGGTAGCAGGCGAACACCAGACTGGCGAGCTGGAACGGAATGTAGGCGTAGGTGCAATAGCGGTAGTACTTGTCCTCCTCCAGCGCCTTCATCACCTCGTCGGGTGGGTTGTCACCGTCGGGACCGAAGAAGCGATCGAGGATCGGAAGCAGGCCGTAGACCAGCAGCGCGCCGATCCACCACCAGACCGGCGACACGGCGGTCCAGCCGAGCTGGTTGAAGGCCCACACCAGGCCGGTAGCCAGGAATACCGCCGTGGGTGGGATCAAACCCATCAGCCAGAGGTATCGCTTTCGGTCGTGCCACTCGGCGACCGGCGCCTGCGCCTGATCGTCGACATTCGATGCGGTCATCGTCACTCCTCGTGTAAGGCCGATCACTGTGGATTGGACAATACACGGAATTTGTCAGCTCGATGGACAAATTGGCTGATTTGTACAAAAACAAGTCGTGTCGCGGTGAGGGGGCGTCGTTTGTACTCTCAGCCGGAAGCGAAAGGGATCCGCACCCAAAATGAGCCTCGACCACGACCACCCGGACGGTGAACGCCGCAGCCCTCGCGGTCGAACCGGTCGACGCATGCTTGCGGGCTTCGGACTGCTGATCGTCGTGGCGCTCGGTCTCGGTGCGTGGCTCGCGTACACCGCCAATGCCGCATACACCTACCTCGATCAGGCCCGCGAGCATGCCCAGGCAGCGAAAACTGCACTGCTGAACGGGGATACGCAGAAGGCCGACACCTCCGTGTCCGACGCGGTGCGCACCTCGGCCCAGGCGAAGGAGGCCACCGATTCGCTGATCTGGACGGCGGCCGCGGCAATTCCGTACGTGGGTCAACCGCTGGACGTCGTCTCGCAGATCACCGACGTCGTCAACGGGCTGAGCGTGGATGTGCTGACACCCTCGGTGGAGGTGGGCACCACCCTCGACCCGAGTCGGTTGCGTGGGCCCGACGGTTCCATCGACATCGCCGCCCTGCGCGACGCCTCGCCTGCGTTGTCTCGGGCGGCGGCAGCATCGGAGGTACTCGATGCCCAGGCCGAGGCAATCGAGGAACCGACATTCGTCGATCGGGTCGGTGAGGCGCGAACTCGGTTGCAGGATCAGACGCACGAGCTGACGTCTCTGTTGACCAACACCGACGTCGCCGCGAGGGTGCTTCCGGCGATGCTCGGGGCGGACGGCCCGCGCAATTACTTCTTGGCCTTCCAGACACTCTCGGAATCCCGCGGAACAGGCGGATTGATAGGCGGATTCGGCATCGTGCGCGCCGTGGACGGGAAGGTCGCGGTCGACTCGTTGGCCAGCAATGCCGAGCTTCGGATTCCGTACGACCCCATCGATCTCGGCCCCGACTTCTTCGACTTCTACGAGAGCCGCTTTCAGCCCACCCAGAACTGGCAGAACAGCAACGTCAGTCCGCACTTTCCGTACGCGGGTCGGATCTGGCAGTCGATGTGGGAGCAGGAAACAGGCGAGCGTCTCGACGGCGCGTTGGCCACCGACCCGGTAGCCCTCGGCTACATCCTCGACGCCGTCGGACCCATCACGATGGGCGACGGCGAAGTGATCGACGGATCCAACGTCGTCCGGATCACGCAGTCCGACGCCTACTTCCGCTTCCAGGACGACAACAGCGCGCGCAAGGCCTACCTGCAGGACATCGCCGCCCGGGTGGTCGCGAAGATGCAGGGCAACATCGGCTCTCCCAGTGCGCTGCTCGAAGCACTCGGCAAGGCCACCAGCGAAGGGCACATCTCCGTGTGGAGTGCGGACCCGGCACTTCAAGCGATCCTCGGTCCGACCGAGATCGGCCACGAAGTTCCCGACAGCCCCGACCCGTACGCCGCAGTGGTGGTGAACAACGGTGCGGGCGGCAAGCTCGACTACTACCTGCAGCGCAAGGTCACCTACTCCGCGCAGTCCTGCGACGGCCCGACGCGCACCACCCGCGTCGTCGCCGAGATCACCAACAACGCTCCGCTGCAGGACTACACCACTTACATCGCCGGCAGGCAGAACGACTCCACCCGATACGACGGACCGCCGGGAACCAACCGATCGGTGGTGGCTCTGTACGCAACTCGGGGCGCAACGTTGACCGATGCCACGATCAACGGAACTCCACTGTTTCTGCTGACCGCTGCCGAACGGGGCCATCCGGTGTTCTACGTGCCGGTCGTCATCGAGCCGGGACAGACCAAGACCATCGAGTACAACCTCGTCGAACCGACCGTCGCCGGCGAAGCGCAGGCACCGGTTCAGCCGCAATCGGCGCCGGCACCGACCGAAGTGGACTTCCCGGACTGCTCGTGATCGCCGGTAGGGCAGAATCCCCGGCGTGCGAAGAACTCGACTGTGGATCGCCGGGGCACTCGGGGTGGCTCTGGTCGCCGCGCTCGTGGCAGGACCACTGAAGAAGCCGGCGCTGACGGTCCGCAACGCACACTGCTTCGGGTGGAGCGTCAACGACACCGGCCCACGATTGGTGACGCTGGGCGACTCGATGGCGCAAGGCAATTCACGCGTCGACTGGGGGATTCACGGCAACACGTCGTGGTATTCGTATCTCGTGTGCGGAGACGATTCTCGCGCAGCCGACGGTGGGAATCTGGGAATCAACGGCGCGACGACGACGCAGATCCTCGCCCGAACCGACGACGCACTGGCAGCGAACCCGGACATACTCGTCGTCAACGGCGGCACGAACGACCTGGCCCGGTCGGTTCCGCTACCCCGGATCATCGACAACCTACGCACGATCCTGGACCGCGCACGCGACGTCGACACCGTCGTGATCGCCACGGTGCCGTCGTCGCGCACGGTCAGCGCAGACGACCTCAACGACGACATTCGAGCACTGGCCGCCGAGCGCGGCATACCCGTCGCCGAGTTTGCGCCGCTGCTCGGACGTCCCGGAGCCACCTTCGACGGGGTGCACCCCACCGCGAGTACGGCTGCAGCCATGGCGGCCGCGGTGGTTGTAGCCGTGGACGCATCGCGGACGTAGCCGTGCTGGTTGCCAGCGTTCAGAAGCGTGCGGCGAACGCGGGATTCCGCCGATCAGAGTCGGTAGTGAACGCTGAGGTGCGGGCTGCCTGTGGATAACCCCGAACTATCCACAGGTTTCGAAAACAGCACTGGCGCAGGCGTCGTCGATCGTTCACCGTATCGGCATGGGGGTACACA
Source organism: Rhodococcus sp. 14-1411-2a (assembly GCF_002259485.1). Lineage (GTDB taxonomy): Bacteria > Actinomycetota > Actinomycetes > Mycobacteriales > Mycobacteriaceae > Rhodococcoides. The sequence continues at coordinate 207,922 of NZ_NPGA01000009.1, read as the reverse complement.
CAGCGGTCGACCTGATGGCTCGGGGGATGAGCCGCAGCACCATCTCTCGCAGAACTGCGTCCGGGCAGCTGATTCGAGTGCTGCCCGGAATCTATGCGACGAACAAACCCGAGTACATCGACCTGTGCACAGCGGTAGCTCTGTGGAAGCCCGGCGCTGTGCTCAGTCATCTGACCGCTGCGTGGGTGTGGGGGTTGATCGACGAGGAGCCGACGCAGGTTACGGCGACAGTGCCGCCATCGACCCGGCAGCACGCGCCGGAGTGGGTGAAGATCCATCGACGACGCGTCCCCGAGGCGGACCGGTGCCGAGGTCTTCCGGTGGTGACGTTGGCCCAGGTGTTCGTCGACGTCGCTGCAACCCTGACGGGTGAGGAGTTGGAGCGGTTCTTCGACACGGCAATCGCGCGGCCGGCTCTGCGACGTCGAATCGCGACCGAATGCGAACGATCTCGCGGGATGCACGGCATGAAGGCAGTACGGAGACAGTTGCGTCTGTGCTGCCTCGGTACCCGATCCGAGGCCGAGCGAGTGGTGGCTCGGGCACTGTCCGCTCGACAGTTCTTCATGGAGATCAATGCGCGGGTAGGTCCGTATTTCGGCGACCTCGTGGACTTCCGGGCACGGGTGATCGTCGAAATCGACGGACGCGAGTTCCATACGTCGAGCCGAGCGTTCGACGGCGATCGTCGACGCCAGAACCGGCTGGTACTTGAGGGGTGGCTGGTTCTGCGCTACTCCGCTGTACAGGCGTTGGGCGAAACGCGACGCGTGGTCGACGAGATCATCGAGGTGGTCCGGCGTCGTCGACGTTCGATCGATGCAGTCGGTCGAGCGCTGCCGCGGACGTGAGCGTTCAAAAGCGTGAGCCGAACGCGGGATTCCGCCGATCAGAGTCGGTAGTGAACGCTGAGGTGCGTGATCAGAGGCGGCCCTGTTGGACCGCGATGACGACGAGGGCAATCACAGCAATCGTGAGGATTGCTAAGAGCGCCAAATGAATTGGATCAGTGGAACCTGGCGGTCGAACCCCGTTCGAACCCCTTTTCTGGAGCATGTCACAGACTGTAGGTCACTTTCTCGGATTGTGCACAGTATGAGTGGTACAACCGAAAACCACTCCTCTGCGAGCTCGCACATATGTTCGATAGAGAGTAGGGTCGAGTGCGGCGGAGCTGGGAGGGAAGCCCGGCTCCGCCGCCCGATCGGTGCCCCGCAGGCAAGTTCTCGAGTTCGCAGACCGGGTGATTCGTCTGTGGTTGACTTGGCCCTCCAGGTCGGGATACCAGGAAAGCTCTGCAAGGTGAACGGTCTTCGTCAGTGGTGGTCGCTTCCCGTCGACTACGGGTGGAACGTTGCGTATGCGCGTTCGCAACGAGGCTTGGACATCACCAGGGTTCTCATCGGAATTCTGTGTTGGCTCTACGCCGGTGCCGCGGCGATCGCTCTGAGCATTCCGGGATTCGCCTACAGCAGCCTCGCACGTTTGCCCCTGTGGTTCACCGTTGTCACGACGGTCCCGGTGGGGTTGATCTGGTTGATCGGCGGCTGGCCGAGCTGGCGCGTGTCGATCGCGTTCGTGCTGTACGCCGACATCGTGCTCGCGGCTGTTCTGCTCACCACCGATGGACCGTCCGCGGTACTGCCCATTGCAGCCCTGTTCACGGTCATGGGCGCTTATGTCGCGGGGTTTCACGGTCCCAAGCTGTTTGCGTTCCATCACGGCTTCGCATTCGTCACCGCCGTCGCCCTCTACGTCTCGGCAATGGTGAACGACCCGGCGGAGCGTCTACAGACCAATCTCTACTTCGTCATGCTGATCCTGGTGATGTTCGCGGGACCGTTGATCGGGCATTCCTTCCTCATGCTGTTGCGCCGAGACGCCACCGGCGCGTTCTACGATCCGCTCACCGGCCTACGGAACCGTCGGGGATTCGATGCGGCGATCGGCAACCTGGAATCTCGATCCGGTGCGAACATGTCGCTGGTCGCCGTGGTCATCGACATCGACAACTTCAAAGCGGTCAACGACAGATACGGCCACGAGCATGGAGACGCGGTCATCCGGACGACAGCGAATCGCATCCTCGAGGTCTTCCCGGCGCCGGCCGTCACGGTTCGACTGGGCGGCGAAGAATTCGCGGCCGTGTGTGTCGACGACCTCGATACGGTCGTCGAACAATCGGAGCGATTACGAGTTCGTCTGTGTGACAGCACCGACCGGGCACCGTTGACCGCGTCGTTGGGCATCGCCCATGCCGTGGTCGAGACGGGGGACGTCGAGTCCGCTGTCAACGAACTGCTGGGCCGCGCCGACGAGGCGATGTATCACGCGAAAAGGCTCGGCGGCGACCGCGTCTCCCTCTACGGAGGCGACTCGCCGTTGAGCCGTGACGTGGACGAATTGCAGTGACGACGCCGAGCCGAGGTCCGTGTCGGAACCCGGCTCGACGCCGTCGATCGTGCTGTACACGAACTGCTACGCCACCTCGGCCGCGAGCGCGGACTGCGTTCCGACGTCGAACACCGGGTTGGTCAGGTGCACGTCGAGGCTGTTTCCTGGGCCTGCGATGATGCCGTTGAGCACCGAGGTGAACGCGCCGCAGTTCTGGAACTGCGGAATGGTGTAAGTGCCCTTCACGTGGGCATCGGCCTGATTGTTCTGGATCAGATCGATCGCGTCGAGCGAACCGGTAAGTTCGGCAGTGGTCTCGGCGGTGACGCAATTGCTACCCGCGGGAATGAGATCGACCGACGCCGACCCCGCGGACCCGGTGTCGATACCCAGAGGCTTCACCGAGTCGATACGAATCTTGAAGCTCTGCTGCACGGCGAGATCCAACGTGGGTGCCTCCGCGGGACCGCCCTGGGTGAGGGTGCCCGACACCGGCGTCGGATCGACGATCGAAATGGTGAAGTTCGCCAACGTTGCAGGGCCGAGTTTCAAGTCGGCCGATGCCTGCGGCAGTGCGAGCGTGCCGGTCACCGTCCCGCCGACCAGGTCGACGTCCGTGACGAGGTCGGTGGTGGGGAAGACGACCGGCTGACCGGTCTTGGCGATGATCGTCGTCGTGTCTGCCTGAAACGTGATCGGAAGCGTGTCGGCAGCGTTGGCCGGGGCGGCCACCATCGTCGCCAATGCGACGGACGAGGCCAGTGCCGCCATCGTGACGACAGTCCTGTTGCGGATTTTCACGTGCTCTCCTTCGAGGAAATGGATTGTGCTGGAACGTAATCGGAGGATGTCGATCAGGACAGTGTGAAGGCCGGATTCGGCTGGACCGACAGGCTGTCGACCGTGCAGTTGCCGGACATGGGCTGGTCGGTCGAGGTGAGGGTGTTGGTCATGTTGTCGAACGAACCGGCGAGGGTGGCCGGGCCGCAGTTGTATCCGACGAGCGAGAATGCCACGTTGGAGACCTCACCGGTGGTGGCACTGGTGGGGGTCAGAGTCCACGGCAGGTTCTTCAGCTGCGGCAGGCCGCACAGGCGGTTGGAACCGCTGATCTTCGCGTCGGTGATCGATGCAGAGGAGCCGTCGGCGCTGGTGCTGCCGGAGAGTGTGATGGAACAGCTCACGGGAACTCCGAACGAGGCGGGCGTGCTCACGACGATCGTGCCGGGTGCGGTGAAGGCGGTTCCGGCCGGAGAGATGGTGGCGGCACCGGCATCGGCGGCACCGACTGTCGCCCCGGTGATGGCAACGGCGGCGAGTACGGCGGCGAGTGTACGAGAGCGGGTCGGCGGGTTGAGCGTCATCGATCGATCCTCCATGTCCAGGACGGCTCCGGGAGCCCACGCGGGCGGCCGGTGGCGGCCGGTGCTCCGGCAACCGGGATGGACGTTAGGTGTGCGAACCATATGTCGGAATTGCTTCGTTCAAGTCTGTGAGAAGTCACAATACGGTCGGTACGTTTGTTGTTTGCCGTGGTAACGAAAGTGGGCTTCGGTTCCGAAAGTCCACTCCGTCATGGGTTTTCGGCCCGATTTCGAGCTCGGAGGGTTCCGAGCCGCGCGGCCGACCCAGCGGAAGTTCCGTTATCGGAGCGTTATGCAAAGTTATCCAAACGAGATAGTTGTGGTGTCTGTCGTGACACCTCCGTCGTCCAACATTGAGTCAGCGAGAAGAAACTACGAGAATCAGGTTTGAAGATCAGCCAACCCCCACGTGACGGGGGTGGTTTTTTCGTGTCAAACTGTGGTGTGACGTTCGCGCTGGCCGAAGCAGGATCTGCAGTCGACACGGACACGGGAGAGCTGACGGTGCAACCGTATTTCGCCCCGGTCTGTCGGCTGGACAACGGCGCGCTCGCAGCGATCGAAGTTCAACTGCGAGGTCCGCAGAACGGTCCGCTCGCCTCCGCCGACGCGCTCAAGCGCGCAGCCAGAGCAATGGACGCCAAGCGCGAACTCGACGCCCTTGCGTGGGGAGTGGCTCGGGTAAACCAGTCGGTGCGGTTGCCGATGCTCGTCTCCATGGACGTCGACTCCCTTGCTGCACTCGATTCCGCCACCGAGGAACAGTTGCGCCGCGACATCGTGGTCGTCACCGAGGCGGCACTCGTCGACAGTCCGGCCCGCACCCTCGCTGCGATCGACAAGGCTAGGCGTGACGGCAAAGTGGTGGCCGTCGATGACGTCGGTCGTCGACCGCAGTCGATGACCCTGCTGCCGCTCATCGAACCCGACGTGATCATCCTCGCTGGATCGATGGTCTCCCGGCGTCCCGATCTCGCCACCGCACGTACCGCTCACGCCGTCTCGGCTCAGGTGGAACGAACCGGCGCGGTGGTGGTCGCCAGCGGAGTCGACACGGCACTGCACCGCACTCGCGCGCTCGGACTCGGAGCGACCTACGGGGTGGGTGAGCTGTATCCGGCGGCCGAGACCACCGAGGAGCTCCCCGCGGACGCCGCGGAGGTGATGCCGCCGTTCCCGACCTGGAGCACACCTGCTGTCGCCGCCGAGTCGCCGTACGCCATCGCGTCGGCGGGAAAGACAGCCACCCGCAGCACCAAGCGTCTACTGGTGGCGATGAGTACCTCGCTCGAGATGCAGGCTGCGGTCTCAGGTCCGGAAACGTTGGTACTCGGTACTTTTCAGCGAGCAGAGCACTTCACCTCGAGCACCCGTGCGCGTTGGGTCTCGATGGCCGAGCAGATCTCGTACGCCGGCGTGTACGGCGTTGGCATGGGCTACGTCCAAGAGGGCGGCATCATGCATGCGCCCCTCGACCCGACGGATCCGCTGGTGGAGGAGTGGAACGTGGTGGTGTTGGGTCCGCACTTCTGTGGAGTGCTCGCAGCGATCGATCTGCACCGCGGCGAAGTCGACGCCGATCGTGAGTTCGATTACGTGATGTCGTACGACCGTGCGACAGTAGTTCGTTGTGCGCGTGCGATTCTCGCGCATTTCTGACGCAACGACGACCGCGTTCCCGGACGGGATGTTTCGGGCAGCCATGGCAGGGCATACGGCACAGCAGGTGATGAAGTAGTCCGGACTGCCCCATTGCTCAGGCCCCGTGCGTTGAAAAAGCAGCGTACGGGGCTGCCTGAACAGTTACCGCGCGGTCGAAGCCATGTCCACCAACTCCTGAGCGATGTCGCGAAGCTTTCGGTTGGAGTCCTGCGATCGGTCTACCAGTAGCGCGAACGCCGCATCCGCGCTGATGCGATGCGTTGCCATCAACATTCCCTTGGCCTGTTCGATCGGTGCTCGCTGCGAGAGCGCCCGTCCGATAGCGTCCGGTAGCCCGAAGTCGGTTGCGTTCGCTGCGGTCATGCAGACATTCTTGCGCGACTTGCTCCGGCGCAGGTCAGACCCGAGAAGACGCGCCGAAAAACCGTCGAACAGAGTTGCCCACGTTACCGACTTCGTAGTGTTCCGTGACCGCGGTGTTACAGAGCTTCGGCGCTGTCAGGCGGCGGGATTGGACAGCGGCCGTCCGATCAGGAACTCGAGAGTGCGGTAGGCGTCGGTCCGCCGCCCGTTGCTCGCATTGTCGTGATACGCGGCACCGGCGACGACCACGCCGACCGGAATACGGCCGGACTCGATATCGCGCGCCGTCTGCTCGGCGCAATTGCGCAACACCGGGCAGTCGGCGCACAACCGCCATGCCTTCTCTGCGCGCTTGCGTCCGTGCCGAGGAAGTTGTTGCGAGTCGTAGGCATCCATGTCTTCGATGCACGCACCCTTGAGGCGCCAGACCTGGTCATCCGTCATCGTCATGATCCGTTTCGCGTCGTGCCGATCGTTCCAGGACCCATGTTCCCCGTCACGCGGAACTCGAAACACCCAAATGCCTTGCGCCGCCGCAGGCCCGCCGGGTCAGACCGTACGACGAGCGGCGACCCTCGACGCTGCGGCCGCCGCCGCGATGGTCACCAGTGCGCCGAGCACGATGGCAGGGCCTTCACCGGGAGCCAGCACACCGCTCTGCGCGCCGAGTGTCACGGCCGAGACCGGAACGCCCAGCTGGGCTGCCGCGAGTATCCCGAGTCGGGTGGGCTGGCCGGTCAGGCGCATCGCACCGTGCACCGCGATGGCACCGAAGCCCAAGACGAGCCCCAGCACGATCATCTTCGGGTGACCGGCGAGGGCACGTAGATCGAGGGATGCACCGAGCCAGACGAAATACAGTGGTCCCAGAAATCCTTCGGTGATGGCGAACAGTTGTTTGGCAAGGCGACGCGGTTCTCCGATGGCGGCAATCGCCAGGCCGAAGCCGAAGCCGGCCAGCATCACCGAGGCGTGAGTGTGGACGGCGAGTGCCGCGAGGCCGAACAGCAGAACCAGGTTCAGTCGCAGTTCGAGCGCGAGTTTGCGCTGAGCAGACACCCGATGCACGCGCCAGCGCAGTCCCGAGATGTCGAAGTGTCGCAGGACGACGAAGATCACCGCGGCAGCGAGCAGAACCGTCGCAGATCCCAATGCGGCCGGACCGGCCCGCTGTGGATCGATCACGAGGGGCAGCGCGACGATGCAGACTGCATCGGCGAGCGCGATCTGCGGCAGGAGGGCCATCAGGCCCGGAGCGGTCATGGTTGTGGACTCGACGATCGGCATGACGACAGCGGCCGAGGACGACGCCATCAACACCGCGTACAGACCGAGATGAGGCGGATCGAACGCTGCCGAAACGGCCCAGCCGAGCGCGGTTGCGAGCAGCCCGACGGCCACCGCTCGAGCGGCACCGACCCCGACACCGATGCGCAGTCGCGGGTCGCGAATCGGTACCTGACTGCCGGCCACGAACATGACGAGCGCAAAGCCCACCTGCGCGAGGAAGCTCAGCGTCTGCTCGCTCGGGTCGACAACGCCGAAGCCTGTGTAACCGAGTGCAATTCCGGCGACGAGTTCTCCGATGACGACGGGTATCCGAAGCCCGCGTGGAAGCGCCAGCAGTGGGCCGAACAATCCCACCGCGGCACACAGGGCGAGCGTCTCGAAGGTCATGCGCCCGCGCCGGTGTCAGGCAGAGTTCAGCGTCGGGCGTCGACTCGACGGCAGCGCCGACGCAACGAGATCACGAGGGTGCAGCGCCCCCTGCTCGGTCATCATCACCCGCATCCGATACTCGACCACACGCAATTGCGCAGCCAACGGGCTACGCATCAACGCGAACTCGTAGTCCGTACCGGCGGAACGGAATTCGGTGTCGAGATCGGTCATGTCATCGTCTCCTCGGATGCAGGGAACACAGCGGCAAGCGAGTCGGCAATCGTCCCGGAGGTGTCGATCACGGTTGCACTGGGCCAGGGGCGTCGGGCACCGGCCATGGCGTCGTACACGGCCTGCGACGCGTCCGAAGCGCCGCGTGGACGGGTCGTAATACGTTCGAGCGCAATGTGTTCGGGCGTCCGGCATTCGATCTCGACAAGATCGCTGTGGGTGCCGGCGGCCAGTTCGAGCGCGTGCTCGCGCGACTTCTCGTCGTTCCACGAGGCGTCGATGACGACCGAACGGCCCATCCCAACCTGCTCGCGCGCCCGGTGCATCAATTCGGCATAGGTGGATGCTGTCTTCTCAGAGGTGTACAGCCCGCATCCGACTGCCGACGGATGCGGAGACCGTGGATCGAGCCCCGCGCTCTCCTTGCGCACCACATCGCTCGACAACACCACCGCCCCGGTACGTTCCGCGAGTGCGGCCGCCACCGTGCTCTTGCCGGTGCCGGGCAGGCCTCCCACCAACGTGATGGTGATCGAGGACGCCAGGTGGTCCAGCGCGAGTCGCATGTGGGCGAGCGCGTCGGTCTGCGAGGCCGCATGACCCTGATGAAAGCGAAGGCAGGCGACCTTGGCGCGAACCGTTGCGCGGTAGGCGATGTAGTGATCGATCAGAGAGCAGGGAGGATCGTCCTCGGTCGCCTCGAGGTACGACGCCACCAAGCGTCGAGCTGCGTCGGGGCGTCCCTGGAATTCGAGATCCATTGCCAAGCAGGCGACGTCGTCGATTCCGTCGAGGAAGCGAAGTCGGTCGTCGAAATCGAGACAGTCCAGTATTCGTGGGCCGTCCGGTAGGCAGAAGATGTCGTCCGAGAGAAGGTCCCCGTGTCCGTCGACTATGCGGCCTCGCGAGATCCGGTGATCGAACAGGGCCGCACGGCCGGCGACGTAGCGAAGAGATAGATACTCGAGTTCGTCGACGAGTGCGGTGTCGAGGACGCCGACCGCAAGTGTGCGCAGCTCACGAATGTTGTTGCGCCATCGCTCGTCCAGAGCGCTCTGTCGTCCCTCGTCGTCGATGCGGGTACTTCGGGGACTGTTCCGATGGGCGACCGCGACAGTCTGTGCGACGAGGTCGACGACGGTGCCGATATCGTCGCCTGCCGCGGCGCGGGTGGACAACCGGGTGGAATCGGGGAGGCGTCGCATCTTCAACAGTGGTTCGGCGGGCCCGCCGCCAGGATCGGTGAGCTCGGCGATACCGATATATACATCGGGCGCGAATCGGGAATTCAGTAGGAACTCTCGGTCGCATGCGGTCCATCGGGAATCGACGGTACGGAAGTCGAGGAAGTCCGTCTCGATCGGCTTCTTCATCTTGTAGGCGACATCACCGAGTAGAAACACATAAGCGCTGTGCGTTTCGTGGACCTCTGCGGTGCCGACGACCGCCGGGCCTGTTCGGTCGCAATCAACTACTGCAGGCATGAAACATCCTTCGATGGATTTGGGGGAGAACAAGATCGACGGCACTACCGCGAAGGATGGTCGCGGTCCTGTAGAAAGTGTTGCCAGTCCCTGTCCCACTGCCGCATTCGTGAACGTTCGCCGGCCCTGGCGGTGAGATACACCAGACCACCGACGACGACTGCACCGAGGAACCACACGAACACGGCCGTGGCAGTTCCGTTGACGACGGCACCGGCGGCGGTCTCGGGAGCGCGTACGCGGTTTCCGTCCGCATCGCGCCAGATCGGAGTCGTCTCACCGATCTGCACAGCGGACGGCACCTGGGCCGATCCCGACCGGATGGAGCCGTCCGGCGCGCTCCACTGCACAGTCGCGGTACCGCTGGCGGGCACGGCACCGTCCGTCTCGGACCGCTCGGTCCTGACGGAGTCGATCACTCGGGCATCGACTCGAACGTATTCTGCGCGTTGCTGTTGCGCGCGCAACGACAGGTCGCTGTACGTCACCGAACCGATCGTCGCTGCCACGGGAACCAGCAGGAGAAGTACCGCGATCCCGACGGCGAAAGCCGCTCGTTCGATCCTGTCCGGCAGCCGCATCAGTGGATTGGAGATCCACGGACTGTGTCGCCACCACCGGTGCGCGAGTTCCGAGAACATGACCGTCACCTACTCCCACCCGAAGTGCATTCGTTTCCTACGAGTCTCCGGCGTCGGGCAGTGGATCCGTAAGGGCACAAGGTCCCGATGAGCCGGGGGCTGTCGGCAGTTCGAGGACTCAACGCACCACGAGAATCGGGCAGCCCGACGCATGCACCAGCGACTGGCCGACCGATCCGGTGAACGGACCCGTCCATGGCCCTGGCTCGCGGCTGCCGACCACGAGGAGGTTTGCGGTGGCCGATGCGAGTCGAAGCTCGTGCTCCGCGGACGCGTCGAGCAGATGCAGGTGCACGTCGACTGTGGGATGCATGGACTTGGCAGCGTCGAGGCGTCCGCCCAGCCATTCGAGTGCTCGGATCTGTTCCAGCTCGGCATCGTTCGCGACAGGCCGACGGTGGGGCGATCCGACGTGCAGCGCGGTGAGTGGGACCTCGAGTGCATCGGCGAACCAGAAGGCCGCCTCGATCGCTCGGGTGCAGGAGTCGGAGTGATCGACGCCGACGACAACCGGAGAGGTCGGCGTGAGATCCGCGTGCTGGGGACGCCACACCAGGACCGGGCACGACGATTCTTCGACGATGCGAGTTGCGTTGCGGCCGAACAGCACATCTCGGATCGGGCCCGATTCACGACCTCCGATGACGATCAGATCAGCAGTGTGCGACAGCGCGCCGAGAACGGAGGCGATGGGATCGTCCGTCAGAATCGAATCGATTGCGATGCGGGGGTCGAGACCGAAGAGTTCACGGCGAGCCGATCGGAGAAGGCGTCGACCGTGCAGTCGCTCCAACGACCGGGCCGATTCGCGAGAGGTGAGTGCGTGCACGAGCCGAATGCGCGCGCCGGTGACAGAGGCAAGGCCCGCGGCCCAGGACAGGGCGTCGCGGGACTTCGATGTGCCGTCGAGCGCGACGACGATGTCACCCCAGTTGGTCTTCGCCCAGAAGCCGGGAGCGACCGGGTTGTCCGTGGGTCGGTGTCGCGGCTCTGCGTTCACCATGACCGGCCTGCCATGGGCGGCAGGGCGCGGCGTATCTCCGCCGAGACGGTCTTCAGATCGTCGTCGATTGCTCGTTCCGCTTGCAGGCGCTCGAGTTCGACACGGGCACGATTGGACGTCAGTGGGAACAGGTGGCCGTGGACGCGCGCGGTGGCGTACAGGCGGCCGTAGGTGGTGCGGACTGCGTCGTCGACGACTGAGCGCGTCAGATCGGGGAACCTCGCGGCGAGCATCGCGGCAATCGATGTCAATTCGTCGTGCAGCAGTCGGGTGGTCGGTGGTGCGTCGGTGATGGTCATGAAGATCGGCTACCTCGCGCTCGTGGAGATGGAGTGCTCCTCCCCTGAGCGTTCCCGGCGCGGCCCGTGCGATGTAGGGCCTTTCGTCGGCTGGCCGGTTATCGAAGGGCCCTCATGGGTCCGGACGAGGCCGAATCAGCTCAGAAAGACCGCGTCGACGACGACGTATCCGGCCACGGCGAACACGAGGTAGGCGAACAAACGTTGTAGCCGCGCGGTATCGACTCGACTTCCGAAGTGCGCGGCCACGAGGGAGCCGACGATCGCGGTGCCTGCGAAGGCGAGGGTGATCGACCAGTCGATGGTCGTACCACTCAGGTGTGAGAACAGACCTGCGACGGAGTTCGCGACGATGATGACCAGCGAGGTTCCGACAGCGACCGACATCTCTATGCCGAGCATCAGCACCAGTACCGGAATGATCAGGAAGCCGCCTCCGACGCCGAACAGCCCGGTCATGAATCCGACGGCAAGACCGGCCGGAATCGAACGTGGCGCGCAGCGTCTCCAGTTGATACCCGATGTCGATGTCTTGCAGGCTGTTCCGATATCTCCCCGCTCGGCGAGCATCCGCGCTCCTGCGGCAACCATCACGGCGGCGAAGCCGAGCAGCAGAACCCTGTCCGGAAGCAACCGGCCGAGTGCACTGCCGGCGAACGTCGCTGGAATGCCGGTCGCAGCGAACACGGCCGCCAGCCGCCATTCGACTCGGTGGGCTCGCAGCTTCGGTATCACTCCCACCGCGGAGGCGGTACCGACGACGATCAGCGAGACGGGGATCGCTTCCTCCACGCCGAGGCCGAGGGCGAACACCAACACCGGGACCGCAAGAATCGATCCGCCTCCACCGAGTAGGCCGAGCAGAATTCCGATCACCGCACCGAATCCGAGCGCCAGCGCCAACGTCATCGTGTGTTCACTCCCATGGTTGCTGTTCTCTTCATACCCCAAGGGGGTACTTGACATACCCTAGGGGGTATTGCACACTGTGTCTACCGCCCCGCGAAATTCGCCCGGAGACAGCCAGATGGAGGAAATCATGATTCTCGAGCAGTACTACCTCGAATGCCTTTCCCACGCTTCGTATCTGATCGGCGACGAGAGCACCGGACGCGCGATCGTCGTCGATCCTCGTCGCGACATTGCCGAGTACCTGGACGATGCGGCGAAGTACGGCCTCACGATCGAGGGCGTCGTCAACACCCACTTTCACGCAGACTTCGTCTCGGGTCACCTCGAATTGGTCGACGCGACCGGCGCGTGGATCGGCTTCGGTGAATCGGCCGAGACCGACTACCCCATTCGAAGACTGCGCAACGGGGAACGTCTGTCCCTCGGCGAGGTCGAACTCGAGATCTTGTCCACTCCGGGTCACACCTGGGAGTCGATCTCGGTCTTGGTTCGCGAGCATCCCGGGGCCACCCCGACCGCCGTGCTCACCGGAGACTCCCTGTTCATCGGCGATGTCGGGCGACCCGATCTCGTCAATCTCGGGGACGGGTCCACCACCGACCTTGCCAGAGCGATGTATCGGACGGTGCACAACACACTACTGACGCTGCCCGACGAGGTCGTCGTCATGCCCGCCCACGGAGCCGGCTCGTCCTGTGGCAAGAACCTGTCCACCGAGTTGACCTCCACCATCGGCGAGCAGCGGGCGACCAATCCGTCGGTGCAGCCGATGACCGAGGATGCTTTCGTTGCGCTGGTCACCGACGGTCAACCGGCGGCGCCGTCGTACTTCTCCGCCGACGCCGCGATGAACAAGCAGGTGCACCCACTGCTGTCACCGAGCCGCACAATTCCTGCGCTGACGCCGGAGGAGGTGCGAGGCGAGCTTTCTGCCGGCACCCGAGTGCTCGACGCGCGGAGTGTGGACGACTTCGCTGCCGGCCATCTTCGGGGATCGGTCAACGTGGGTTTCGACGGTCGCTTCGCCGAGACCGGCGGCATGGTCGCGGAGATCGGCGGACGGATCGTTCTCATCGCGTACCCGGGGGACGAGCAGGAAGCCGCGCTGCGGTTGGCCAGAGTCGGCTCGGACAACGCGATCGGCTACCTGGTGGTGGACCGAGACGGAACCTTTCCCTCGGAGCTGACCGAACTGGTCGAGACCGCTCCGCGCACCACGGTGGAGCAACTCGATGCCATGCTCGCAGCGGACGAAGTGACACTGGTGGACATCCGCAATCCGGGTGAACGTGACCTCGGCACGATCCCGGGAGCGACACCGATACCCCTGGCGCAGCTGCGAACTCGACTCGAACACGTTCCGACGGGTAAGCCGATCGTGGTGCACTGTGCAGGCGGCTGGCGTTCGAGTGTGGCCGCCTCCTTGCTCCGTGCACAGGGATTCGAGGACGTCTCGGATCTGCTGGGTGGTTACAACGCCTGGGCCGACGCCCACGTTCCGGCCTGACATTTCACCGAATCGCAGAGGAGAGAATCATGTGTTATCCCGTCACCTGCAACACCTGCAACAAGACCGGCTGGGGTGGTTGCGGCAACCATGTCGACGACGTCATGGCCACGGTGTCCGTGGCCGACCGCTGCACCTGCGGTGAGGCAACAGCGTCACCCGTCTCGGAGCGTCCGAGCATGCGGTCGTTGTTCGGTCGCTGAATCACCCTGGGCAGCAGGGACCTTGTGCCCTAGTTCATGCGGTGCGCTGCGGACAAGCTGGACCGATGATATCGACAACGCGGGTGGCCACCGAACGCACTCGACGCTGGCCGTGGCTCGGCGCAGTCTGCGGAGGTGCATCGATCAACGCGTTCGGTGCCGCGATCGGATTGGTCTCGGGGGCAATCGATCCGAGTCCTTACGTGCAGGGGACGTTGCCTGTCACGCTCACAGCGCTCTCACTGGTGTTGGTCGTCGGCATACCGATGGGGCTTGCTGCGGCGTCTGCCTTCGCAGGCGGCGGACGGTCGGGCCCGATGGCTCACATCGCCGGCGTGCTCCTCGTGGCCTGGATTGTGGTTCTAGCGGCCGTGACCGGTGAGACGAGTTGGCTGCTGGGATCGTTCGGTGTGCTGGGTCTCGTCATTGCTCTGCGCGGTTGGCGGATGACGGTTGCCGCGGGAAAGTCCGCGTATCTGTTGTCGGACGACGTATGAGGTTGCTGATCTGCACCTCGGGTCGGCATGGCGCGACCCACAGTCTGGGCCAGGAAATGGGTCGAGTCTTCGAGCACGAGGGCGTCGACGTCGACATCCAAGCCCCGGAATCCGTGACCCGCGTGGACGGTTACGACGCGGTGATCATCGGCAGCGCCGTCTACTCCGATCGCTGGGTTCCGGCCGCGAAGGCTCTGGTCGACAGGGTGTCCAGGTCCGACCATCCACCCGTCTGGCTGTTCTCCTGTGGACCGCTGCACTCGAGCGATCGGCCGGTCAACGTCATTTCCGACGCGGCACACGCGGTGTCGGTGTTGCATGCCATCGCTCACCGAACGTTTCCCGGAAGGCTTGATCCCGAGAAACTTTCGGTGGGGGAGCGTCAGATCTTCGACAACTCCGGTGCAGTCGCCGGAGACTTCCGCGACTGGGTGCTCGTGTGCAACTGGGCCCGAGAGATACTCGCCTGTCTCACGGCTGGGACACCGGGCTCGTGACCTTCTGAGATCTGCCTGTACCGAGACGCTGAGCGGGCGGGCAGACGTGCTCGTGTATCTCGGCTGCCAACTGCGCCACCGATTCGGTCAAGACCGTATTGGCCTCGATCATGTCCTGGAGTAGCGCGGTGTTCGAAAGGGTATGTACGGCAACCTCACTGCTCACCGAGTCCGCACGTTTTGCCGAGATCAGCAGAATCGCTCCCTGTAGTCCCGCGATCATCGACAGGAACAGGTTGAGCAGGATGAAGGGGTAAGGGTCGAATCCGTCGCTCTGGTTGTAGGCGGCCCACAGCGCCATGGTGCCCAGGAACAGGAACACGAACGGCCAGGAGCCCATTCCGTTTCGGACGTAATCCGCCGCTCGCTCACCGGTGGTCAGTGCGTCACCGGTTCGGACCCCGGGGTGTCGTCGCCACAGGTTCATTGCTCGCAGGTGTTCGATCGGGAGTGTGCAGCAGTATCCATGCTGCCGAGTGTGGCCGAGGTCGGCGACCAGTGCCAGGGACGAAAGCCCCTGCTCCTCGGGCCTTTCTGCTCCCGACCTGTCGGTTCGGGATACGTCCCGAACCTGCGGTGACTTCCGGCCCTACATGCCGAGTGTCGCAGCGCCGACCATCGACGGTGTGCATTGCTCGATGGTCGAGAACGGCATTGGTTTCGATAGTTGGAGGAAGTCCACGATGAAAGCTGCTGTTGTCACCGAGTTCGGCGGACCCCTGGTCGTCAAGGACATCCCGATTCCGGAACCGGCACCCGAGCAGGTGCTGGTGAAGATGGAGACGTGCGGGGTCTGTCACACCGATATCCATGCTGCGCAGGGGGATTGGTCGGCCAAGCCGACCCTGCCGTTCGTTCCCGGGCACGAAGGCGTCGGAGTGATCGAAGCGGTCGGATCCCAGGTGTCGAAGGATCGAATCGGCGAGCGGGTCGCGATCGCGTGGCTCGGTTCGGCGTGCGGCGAATGCGATCATTGCGTATCGGGCTGGGAGACGCTGTGCGAGAAGCAGCAGAACAGTGGCTACTCGATCGACGGGGCATACGCCGAATACGCTGTGGCCCATGCGAAATATGTCGTCCGCGTTCCCGACGGCATCTCCTCGTTCGATGCCGCTCCGCTGACCTGCGCCGGCGTCACCACGTACAAGGCGGTCAAGGTAGGTGGCGTCACCCCGGCACAGCGTGTGGCCATCTTCGGCGTCGGCGGACTCGGTCACATGGCAGTGCAGTACGCCAAGATCGCCGGAGGATTCGTCACCGCCGTGGACATCGAGGACGAGAAGCTCGAACTCGCTCGTGAACTCGGCGCAGACCACACCGTCAACTCGGCGACGACCGATCCGGTGGAGGCCATCCAGGAACTCGGCGGAGCCGACGTCGCCATCGTGCTGGCCGTCATCCCCAGCGTGTTCGATCAGGCATTCCGGTCCCTGCGCCGCGGCGGTCGGCTGGTGTGCGTGTCCATGCCCGCGCACGGTGTGTTCCCGGTTCCGATCTTCGAGACGGTCGTCGGCGGAATCTCCGTCCTCGGTTCGATCGTCGGCACCCGAAAGGATCTGCGTGAGGTGTTCGCTTTGCACGAGGCCGGGCGGACCACGGTATCTGCCGTCTCGCGCAAACTCGACGAAGTGAACGAGTGCTTCGACGACCTCATGGGTGGCCGCGTCACCGCTCGTCAGGTGTTCGAGTTCTGAGCGCGCACGGCCCCGATCTCGGGTCGATGTTCCCGTAATGTCCGAAACGCCGTAGGGTTCGGAAGGGCAGACACGTGCTCGATCAGCATGTGTGCTCACTACGAATCGAGCAGCGATGCACGCGGAGAACCCCGCCCCGGAGCAACCCGTCACCGACGAGTTCGACGACGATTTCGCCGCCGCCCTTGCCGGGCTCGGCCGGTTGGCGATGAGCACGATGTCGCTACCGGAAACCCTCTCGCACGTTGCGGAATTCGCGGTGCGGGCCATCCCGGGTGCCGATGGAGCCGGGTTGACGTTGTTGCATCCCAACCTTCCCGCGACGATCGTGGCCAGCGAGGATTTCGTCCGTGTGGTCGACGACATCCAGTACGGACTGGGCCAGGGTCCGTGCATCACCGCAGCGAAGGAGGGCATCACCGTTCGGTCGGGTTCGCTCGACGCCGATCCGCAGTGGCCCGAGTTCGGACCTCAGGTGGGCCGGCTGGGTGTGCACAGCGTGTTGTCGCTGCCGTTGATCACCAAGTCGGTGGTACTCGGCGCGATGAATGTCTACGCGCACAAGCCGAATGCCTTCGACGATCGAGCGGCCGAACTGGGCGAGTTGTTCGCCGTGCCCGCGGCGATTTCGGCTCAGAATGCCCGTGCGTTGGACAGTGCAGTGCAGCTGACCGAGCAACTGGAAAAGGCATTGGGCAGTAGAGCCGTGATCGATCAGGCCATCGGCATACTGATCAGTAGAACCGGATGCAGTGATGCCGAGGGGTATGACAAGCTTCGCGACATCAGTCAGACCGAGCACAAGAAGATCGCTGTGGTGGCCCATTCCATGGTCGCCGAGGCGATGAAGGTGGCACGCGCGCGTCGCCGACGCACATAGACCGGACAAAAGCGCGTAGCGTCGACTATGCGGGTGCACTCGAGGCATGGACTCCGACTTTGGCCTCGCGCCTGCACCGGACGATGGAGATCCATCGTGGCAGGATTCACGGAAGAATCGAACAGGCGGTCGGGCCGCACGGGATTCTCGATGAAATTGCAGCCTCGTCTGCTCGCCGATCTGGCGCGATTGACCACAGCACTCGACAGCTCCACCGTCGACCTCGCACAACTGGTGGACCGACTGTCCGCGGATATCGACGCGGCCGTATCGGCCGTGGTCTCGATAACCCTCACCGTGATCGTCGACGGTGAGTACTTCGAGGTGTCGGCATCGACCGGGAACAGTGCCGACCACGAGCCGGCATCATCGCTCAGGCTCACCCTCACCGACCCGCTCAGCATCGGGACCGAGAAGTATCTGCTCATTCTGTCCGGCACCGCAGGCGCTCTCGTGGACTTCGCCGCCGATGTGAGTTTCACCCTCGGACTCGGCGGCGACTCCGCAGTTCTCGATCGACACCTGCGCGGTGCGGGCGAAGAGCGGTCCGCCTACGCGCTCGCTTCGGTGAGCGAAGTGAATCAGGCGATCGGAGTGCTCATCGCCGGCGGGCGCAGCGCGGCGGAAGGCCGTGCCGAACTGCACCGATTGGCAGCGCAATCCGGGACGCCCACAGCCGAAGTGGCTCGAAGAACCCTGCGTGACGCACGCGGATGGTTTCCGCCGCAGGGTTCCTGACCCACAGTGTCACCGCCGGGATTCAGCGGAAACGATGCTCGATGACGCTGCGAGGCAACTGCAATGGGCTCGGGTAGGCCACGAGAACCCTGTTGCCGTCCGGATCGCACCCGTCGACGAAACTGACTCCGTCGGCTGTGTGGGCGTACGTGGACGGGTAGTGCTTGCGGAGCCGAGCCCCGATCTCGTTGAGTGACTCGGCGCGTTGAGCCGACCACATGATCTCGCTGACTCCCAGAGCTGTCACCGGTCGCGGCAAGGACATTGGGTCGGCGTGCAGATAGATCTGAAAGCCGTTTCGCGCCAGCAACAGTGCGGCGTCCGCTTCTCGGAGGGAGACGGTGAACTCGAACACCGAGCAGTAGAAATCGATGGACCGCTCGAGTTCCCGAACCCTGATCAGCGCCGATGCCACGGCCACCGTCGCAATGTGCGACGGTGTGGGCACGGCGGCCCCGCTAGTGATGGTCCCTCGAATGAACCACCAGCACTGGGCAATGTGCATGCTCCGCGCACTGCGAGCTGACGGATCCGAGGAGCAGTCCGACGAATCCGCCGTGCCCTCGGCTGCCGACAACGAGAATCTCGGCGTCATGGCTGGCCTCCAGCAGGACTTTTGCTGCAGAACCCTGTCTCACAACCTGTTTCAGGCCTACGGGCAGATCGGTGCCGAACGCAGCAGCGGTAGCCTCGGCGAGAATCGTCTCGGCGTTCTTCGCGGGCTCGACTTCGACGACGTAACCGGTGTCCATGTACGGCTGGTACTGCCAGACTGTGACTGCCTCCAACGTGGTCGACAAGGCGGTGGCCAACTGCTGCGCACGTTGCAGGGCGAGGATCGACGAAGGTGATCCGTCGACTCCCACCACGATGGGGCGGCCGGTCGGCTCGGTGTCGGTCATGAGGATGGGCCTTTCTCGGGTGATGAACTTTTGTCAACGGCGGAGGTGGAGGGTGAAAGCCGCTTTGTGAGGACACCGATGATGTCTCCGGCCCACTCGTCGACCTCGGCGCGTGATCTGTCGTCTCCGTCGCCGGCGTTGATCATTCGGACCACCGCGCGCTCGAACAACGACAATGTCGATCGATCGAGCTTGCCGCCGAACACCTTGTGTTCGATTGCCCAGGACGCCTCGCTCCACTTCGACTTCGCAGTGGGCGGTGTCCCGCTACCTATGGGCCCGCTGGAGAACAGCCACACCGGCCTGGTCTCGAGTTCGGATTGCTCACGGGCGACGAGCGACCGGGCATCACCGAGCCAGCGGCCCATGTAGACGCCGCTTCCGAGTACGACGGCGTCGTACTCGGCGATGCTGTCCACCTCGGCTGCATCGCGGACGTCGACCGTGGCCGCGGTGGCGGTGTCGGACAGTCTCGCGGTCAGCGCCGAGCCCAACCACTGTCCGAGCTCGCGGGTGGAACCGTGACGGCTTGCCGTTGCGATCAGGATGCGCATGATGCCTTCTGCTTTCTTTCTCGAGGTACGGCGTTCGGTCAGCAATGGAGTTGTGCTGTCAAGAGATCCACGGATGTGCGGTATTGCGCCAAGTCGATATCGCCACGTGCGTACCGCGCGGCGAACAACTCCTCCAACGTGTCGGGACCGGTAACGGCGCGCGCTCTTGCCCAGGCGGGAGTGCGAACCCCGGACCGCAGCACTGCGAGCAAACAGAGTGCTGCGACAGCGAAAGCGAATGTGAGGGAGAGTGTCATGCCGGTCGGTCCTGTCGGTGGTTGCTCGTGAGGATCACTGACGACGACTCTGCCGCGCGGGAGCGCCTGGAAACAGGGACTTAGGACCCTCAGCGGTCGCCGAAGGTGTTCGCGGTGAGCGGCCGAATGGATCTGCACCACCGGGGGTTCCGTCGTCCGTCGCCGGTCCCTGGCGATTGGGTACTTCGTACCCTTCCGGGCCGGGTCGACGCATCGCTAGCGTGCAAGTGGACAGCGGAACACCCCACAGAGAAGAGCCTGTCATGAGGAACAATGCATCCCATTACGATCGGGTCGGTCGCTCCTTGCCGTCCGACAGTGATCGGCGTCTGACCCTGACTCCACCGAACGAGAATGACTGGGAAACAGGTGAAGTCGACGGTGCGTGGCTGTCGTACAGTGACGACCTCGACTACGAAGCACCCGATCTCGTCGCTGCCCTGTCGCGGCGGCTCGGTCCGATCGATCGAGTGCTCTATCGCCTCGACGAGTGGCAGAAGGCACCCCGGCGCGTCACCGTAGGCGCACGGAGAATTCACCTGGACGGCTACCGGTTTCAGCCACACCACACACTCGGTGTTCGCACTCGCGACGGCGACAGTGTGACGCTGCTCGTGGTACCGCCGTTGATGAGTGGGCTTGCGGCGCAGGTACTGCTACACGGTGCCGGTCAGCGCGGAAACACAGAGACGGTGCAACAGTTGCTCGGATTGACGTTGACCGACGCATCCGGCAGCAGCATCGAAGACAAATGACAGTTCTGGTCCCGACCGAGGACGGCCGCAGCCTCGAAGTACTCGATACAGGGCCGGTCGACGCGCTTCCACTCGTCTATCACCACGGCACCCCGCAGGGTGCAGTACCGTTCCAGACCCTCGAACGGGCAGCTGCTGCACAGGGATTGCGGGTCGTCTCCTACTCGAGGCCGGGGTACGGAGCATCCTCCCCACGTCCGGACGGTGCGACCACCGCTACGGTGGCGGATGACGCCGCCGACACGGAGGCAGTGCTCGACCACCTCGGCATCGGCGAATTTCTCACGATCGGCTGGTCAGGTGGGGGACCGCGTGCATTGGCCTGTGCAGCACTGCTGCCCGGTCGGTGCCTCGCTGCCGCCTGCTGCGTCGGGATCGCTCCGGCCGCCGACTACGACGGCGACATTCGCGACGGAATGGCCGAGGAGAACATCGACGAGTACACGGCCGTGTTCGCCGGCGTCGAAGCCTTGGAGTCGTTTCTCGATATCCGAAAAGGGTTCTTCGGTGTCACCCCGGACCAGGTAGCGGCAGGATTGGGAGCGTTGGCTCCACCGGTCGACCGCGCCGCGCTGACCGAGGGACTCACCGAGTACCTCGCCGCATCGGTCAACGCGGCCGGACGTCAAGGCATCGTGGGCTGGCGTGACGACGACCTGACCCACACGCGCCCATGGGGATTCGACCTGAGCGAGATCAGCACACCGGTGTCGATATGGCAGGGCAGTCTTGACACGATGGTTCCGTTCGCCCACGCTCGTTGGTTGGCGGCGAACGTCGCAGGAGCGCAGGCCCATCTGATCGAAGGAGAGGGACACATCTCCCTGATGAGCCGGGTCAACGACATTCTGGACGATCTCCGCCGACTGGGCGGGGTGTTCTCGAAAGGTTAGGCGTGTTGGGCCGTCGCAGCATTTGCTGCGATGGTGCGCAGCATCTTTCTGCTCATGACGAATCCGATGGGCTCGACGAAGTAGCGCCCGAAGACCAAGCGACTCTTCAATGTTGCAGCGTGCGAATACCGTCCCCGCTCGATCAGTCGAGTTCTTCCACCGGGCAGGGCGCGCAAATGAAACGACCAGAGTGCCCGGTCGGCCGAGTCGGGGTCTGCACCGAGCAGCACGAAGGCGGTTCCGTCGTCGACCAGCGTCACTGTCAGAGATGGTGATTGGGGATGCAGAATCACGTCGTCGCCGACCTCGAGAGTCTGGAATCGAGGGTCGATTCCCGTCGCCGACGTGATGTTGCAACCGACCATGTTCTCCAGTCCGCGGTAGCTGTAGAAGCCTGCCCGCTGCTGGCCGAGTTGAATCAACCAAGGCCACACGAGATCCGGTGTCGTGTCGATATCGATCGCATGGGTGTACGTCCACGCCGGGTGTGGCACGCTCTCGTCACCAGGCAGTGCTTCGTCTACCTCGGCCGGCGTCGCGCCCCACGTCGTGCGCCACTTGCGCAGAGGAATCGAGGCCAGGACATGGAACGCGATGAGGCTTGCGCCACCGGCAGACGCGGTCAGTTCGTTCATGGTGATTTGTCCCCCTGTTGTGAGATCGATGTCAGGCATCGCGTCGGCGAAGGAGATATGCCGCGAGGGCGAGCAGCAGGACCGTCCACAGTGCTGCGACTCCGAAACCCTGCCAGGGAGTGAGCAAGTCGGAGGGAGCTTGCCGGGGTGAGGCGATCAGACTGCCGGCCTGCGAGGGCAGGTACGCCTGGATGTGCCGTCCGACGGTGCCGGGGATCAGTTGGGTGAGCGGTGCCAGTACGAGAACGAACCCGATCATGCCCGTGATGGCTCCCGCGGTGTGTCGGACGATGGCACCGACGGCGACCGCCATGGCGCCGAGCAGCGAAAGGTACAGGCCGGCACCGATCACCGCTCGCAGCACGCCGGGATCGCTCAGCGACACAGATGCTTTGGAGTCCATGATGGCCGAACCGAGGAAGAATGTGGGGAATGCCGTGATCTCCCCGATGACGAACACGACGGCCATGAACACACCGGTTTTGGCCGCCAACATCGGTATTCGTGAGGGCACCGCCAGCAGACTGGCCCTGATCGTGCCGCTCGAGTATTCGCTCGTGACCACCAGAACACCGAGGACACACACCGCCAACTGGCCGAGTTGGAACCCTGCCCCCAGGATCTGGCGTGCCGGGTCGGAGACGATCTGAAGCTGGGAAACCGGATCGACGTTGTCCCAGTACGCGACCGTGAACCAGGTGAAGAAGCCGGTGAAGCCGATGGTGAGGATCACCAATGTGGCCAGCGACCAGATCGTCGATCGCAGTGAGATCAGCTTCGTCCACTCCGAAGTCGCCAGTCCGACAACATCGTCGCGATGGTGTTCTCGCTCGGGGGGCTTGGTTGCGGTGCGCGGTGCGGTGATACTCATGATGTCGCCTGTCCGCGAGAGTGAGCGACGAGCGGACGGTCGTGTTCGACGTCGTCGAGGTGGGTGAGGGTCATGAACGCTTCTTCCAGCGATGCCTCCTGCGGGGTCAGCTGATAGATCGCGATGTTCTGCTGTTGGGCGAGCTCCCCGACCTGGTGTGCGGAGAGATCACGAACGGTGAGTCCGTCGTGACCGAGGGCATCGCTCGAACCTCCGGCCGCGTCGACCACCGTTGCGAGCCGCGCAGAATCGGAGGACGAGACCAGCACCGACGCTCGACTGCTGCGAGCTATCAACTCCGCGGGCGTGCATTCGGCGATCAGCTTGCCGTGATCGATGACCACGAGATGGTCTGCGGTCTGCGCCATCTCGCCCATCAGATGGCTGGAGACGAAGACGGTTCGTCCCTCTCCCGCCAGGTTCTTCATGAGGTTGCGCATCCAGTAGATGCCGTCCGGGTCCAACCCGTTGATCGGCTCGTCCAGAATGAGCACCGCCGGGTCGCCCAGCAGGGCTGCAGCGATTCCGAGTCGCTTCCGCATGCCGAGCGAGAACGATCCGGTACGTTCGCCGCTGACGTCGCGAAGCCCGACCAGCTCCAGAACATAGATGATCCGAGACGTTGAAATACGTTGCGTACGAGCCAGATACAGCAGGTGGTTGTAGGCCGATCGCCCTGGGTGGACGGCCTCGGAGTCCAGCAGGGTTCCCACGGTGAGCAGCGGCTTGTTCAACTGGGCGTACTCGACGCCGCCGATCAGTGCAGTGCCGGCGTCGGGACGATCCAAGCCGACGATCAACCGCATCGTGGTGGACTTACCCGACCCGTTCGGGCCGAGAAATCCTGTGACAGTGCCGGGTTCGACAACGAACGACAAGTCGTCGATGACGAGCTTGTCGCCGTAGCTCTTGCTCAGCGCGCGTACTTCGATCGGATAAGGCATGGTGTTCGTTCCCCTGTGGCGGCGAGTCGTTCGGAGTGAGCAGACGTGCGCTCAGGCGGCGGGACGGTGTTCGTCGACGCGGTGGACCTCGATGGTGCAGTCGTCCAGCACTGCGGCGATCGCAGCGACCGCGACGAGGACGGGTGCGACGATCGCGACCGCTACACCTGCAGTCACCGGTATCTCGATGATGGTGTGCCCCTGATCGTTCTTCACCACGATTCGCCGAATGTTGCCGTCGTGCAGCAACTTCTTGACCGTTTCGGTCAACTTCTCACCGCGAACCCGGAGAGTGTCGGTGGTCGGGGTGGATGGGGTGCTGTCGGATTCGCTCATGGCTACAGCCTGCTGCCGCAGGCTTCGCTCGCGTAGGGCATTTGTACCCTCGTTCGTGGGCGAACGACAGTCCGCGCGCGTTATCACTCGGGATCTGCCGCTGCCGTTGCGGTGATCCGCGCGAGGCGGCGGCCGGGCGACGGAACGACTGTGACCGGGCAGTGCGCACGCGCCAGCACCGACCGGCTGGTGGACCCGAGCATCATCTCTCCGTAGCCGCCGCGCCCGTGACTGCCGATCACCAGAAGTTGAGCGCCCTGTGCATGATCGAGTAGAGCCTGCACCGGCCGGTCCTTGACCACCACGGTGCGCACCGCCACCGTGGGATGACGACGTGTGTGCGGCTCGAGCATCCGGGTCAGTTGATCCGCCGCTGCGGGCCGATTGGCCGGCCATTCCAATCCTCGAATCGGAAGTCCGACCGTCAGATCCGCGTCGGACCAGCTGTGCACTGCCGTGAGCGGAGCCGACCGCACGGAGGCCTCCTCGAATGCCAGCGCCACCGCCGCCGCGCTCGCTCTCGTTCCGTCCACCCCGACGACCACCGGATGCGTCGTGTCCAGGCCGTCGCCCGACCAACCACGCACCACCGTGACCGGGCATCGAGCATGGGTGGTGACGGCGAAACCGATCGACCCGAGTGATCGTTGCTCGGCCCCGCCGAGACCGCGGGTGGCGATGACGACCATGCGGGCGGTGGTCGAGAGGTCGAGCAACGTGGCAACGGCGGGGTTCTCGGACGAGACGGTGTCGATGCCGATCGGACCGGCCGTCGCGCTCACGCGGGACGCCAGCGCCCTGGCCTCGTCCAGAATCGTTCTGATTTCCGATCTCGATTGTTCGACAGCGGGTTCGGGGAGTATCCCAACCCCCGTCAGCGCCTTCGGAAGTGACATCGCCGAGACGAGAACCAGATCGGAGCTGTGGAGGTGTGCGTCGAGAACTGCCCAGCGCACTGCATCCAACGCTGCAGCTGATCCGTCGACTCCGACGACGGTCGGTAGTGAACCCATCGTGCGACCTCCTCGGTCGTGGTGTCGGAACATCCATCAGACGCCTCGCACAGCCTCGGGCGCGGCAGGACAACAACACCGACACGAAGGACTTTGGTCCATTGATTCGGTGACGAAAGGTCGGGCCGGCCGTACCTGCGACCCGTAGGCTCGGAAGTCGAGGCGCCCAGTGTGGACGCAGGTGAGGGGTGTCGCTGTGGTCACGGTGTTCTTGGTGGACGATCACGAGATCGTGCGGCGTGGTCTGATCGACCTGATCGACTCCGATCCGGACCTCGAGGTCATCGGTGAGGCGGGCAGTTGCGCTCAGGCGCTGGCCCGAATCCCGGCCCTACAGCCGGACGTTGCCGTGCTCGACGTGCGCCTGCCCGACGGCAACGGCATCGAACTGTGCCGCGAACTCCTCGATCGCCTGCCGCTCCTCAAGACCATGATGCTGACCTCGTTCACCGAGGATCAGGCCATGCTCGACGCCATCCTCGCGGGCGCGAGCGGCTACGTCGTCAAGGACATCACCGGCATGGAGCTCACCCGCGCGATCAAGGACGTCGGGTCCGGTCGGTCGCTGCTGGACAATCGAGCAGCGGCGGCGCTGATGGACAAACTGCGAGCCGGAACGGCGACCCCAGGACCTATCGACCACCTCACCAGCCAGGAGCGCACGCTGCTGGATCTGTTGGGAGAAGGCCTCACCAACCGGCAGATCGCAGCCAGGATGTTCCTGGCGGAGAAGACGGTGAAGAACTACGTCTCTCGGTTGCTGGCCAAGCTCGGGATGGAGCGGCGTACCCAGGCTGCGGTGTACGCGTCGAAGCTCGCCGATACCGCTCCGTCGGCCGGACAACCGGGGTCGCGGGATGGATGACCACCGCGCGGAGACCACGTCCTCGTTGCCGCAGTTGCGACTCGGTGAACTGTTGGCCGAGGTTCAGGACCGGATAGGCCGAATCGCCGACGCCAGAGTCCAGGCCGACGGGCTGCTCGACGCCATGCTCGTCATCACCTCCGGCCTCGATCTGGAAGTGACACTGCGCTCGATCGTGGAATCGGCCGTCGACCTCGTCGATGCTCGGTACGGCGCACTCGGCGTCCGCGGCGACGGTCACGGGTTGAGTGCGTTCATCAATCACGGCATGGACGAGGACACACGAGTGGCCATCGGCCCGCTCCCCACCGGGCGCGGGGTGCTCGGACTGTTGATCGACCAGCCGAAAGTGCTGCGCCTCGAGGATCTCTCGGCGCACCCGGAGTCGGTGGGATTTCCGCCGAACCACCCGCCGATGAAAACTTTTCTCGGCGTCCCGATTCGGGTTCGTGACGAGATATTCGGCAACCTCTATCTCACCGAGAAGAAGGACGGCAAGCAGTTCACCGAGGACGACGAGGTCGTCACGAAGGCGCTGGCGTCCGCGGCCGGCATCGCCATCGAGAACTCGCGACTGTACGAGGACTCACGGGTACGCCAGGCCTGGATGGAAGCAACTCGGGACATCGGCACCGAGCTGCTCGCCGGGACGGACATCGACGAAGTGCTGCAGATGGTGGCGCGGAAAGCATTGCACCTGACCGGTTCCGATGCGGCGTTCATCGCGGTTCCCGAGGACGGTGACCAGCCGTTCGAGGATGTCACCGAACTGGTCGTCACGGTCAGCGAGGGGCTCGGATCCGATCGCATGATCGGAGCAGTCATTCCGATCGAGGGTTCGAGCTCGGGATCGGCATTTCGACGTCGAACACCGTTGCGCAAGGAACGACTCGAGTACGGTGCCAAGGAATTGGGCTCGGCTTTCGGGCCCGCACTGATTTCACCCTTCCGCGTCGCCGAGGGCGTGAGCGGCGTCCTGGTGGTGCTCCGCACAGAGGGGCGGGGGCCGTTCGACGATTCCCAACTCGAGCTGGTCTCGAACTTCGCCAATCAAGCTGCATTGGTGATGCAGATCGCCAATTCCAGCCGCCGGATGCACGAACTCGAGGTGTTGTCGGACCGGGACCGAATAGCCCGCGACCTGCACGATCACGTGATTCAGCGAATCTTCGCCGCCGGATTGGCTTTACAGAGCACTCTGCAGCGCACCGAGTCCGAGGAAATTCGGGTGCGACTGTCCAGGACGATCGACGACCTGCAGGACACGGTGCAGGACATCCGGACGACGATCTTCGACTTGCAGAGCACGTCCCACTCGGCCACGCGATTGCGTCAACGCATCAATGCGGCGGTACTCGAACTCACCGAGAACGTCGATATCCGTGCCGTCGTGCGGATGTTCGGGCCTCTGTCGGTTGTGGACACCAAGCTCGCCGATCATGCCGTTGCCGTCGTTCGTGAGACGGTCAGCAACGTCGTCCATCACGCGCAGGGCGACACTGTGACCGTAACCTTGTCGGTGGGCGACGAGTTGCAGATCGTCGTGTCCGACAACGGGATCGGGATGCCAGAGGACACCACCGCCAGCGGACTGTCCAACCTCGGTGCCCGTGCTGTCGAATGCGGTGGGTCGATGAACATCGGTCCCGGCTCCTCCGGACGCGGCACCGATGTGACCTGGTCGGTACCGCTGCCCTGACGGGTGCAGTCGTTCGTCACCTGTTTCGGTGACCTCCGGCCGCTGCGTCGGGTGGGTGTGCGCTCGTAGCGTTCTCGGTGAAGGTGCAGAACCTATCGTCGCACCACCGAGAGGAACCCGATGAACAGTGCACACACCGCCGGACCCGTCGTGGTCGGTATCGACGGATCGGAGACCGCGCTCGATGCGGTCCGATTCGCCGTGCAGGAGGCACGTGGGCGGGGGACGTCGCTTCGTTTGATCCACGTGATCGCCGGCCACGACGAGCCCGAAACCGTCTACGGCGCTCCGGATGTCGACGGCGACTATGCCCGCGCGGCATTGAGTCGCGCAGCGCATGTGGCCGCATCGATCGATCCGGCGATTGCCGTGGAATCGGTCGTTGCACACGGGCGGCCCGAATCGGTGATGTCGACCGAAGCGGGATCTGCGTCTCTGCTCGTACTGGGGACCACGACCGGCAGTGCAGTGACCGCCTGGGTACTCGGATCGATGGTCGGAGCCGTGGTCGAAGCATCGCCCAACCCCGTGGCGATCGTCCGGCACTTCGACGCCGAACGCCGCGGACCGGTCGTCGCGGCGCTGGGTGATGCCGACATTTCACAAGCCGATGTTGTTGTCGCTCAGGCGTTTCACGAGGCATCGATCAGGTCGGCCAGCGTGTTGGCGGTGCACACCCAGGCCGTCTCCTCCATTCTCGCGTCCGCCCTCAGTGGACCCGGTGACGGGCTACACCCCGAATCGGCAATGGACGTTCGGCTCGAACCCTTCGGCGCGGACTACCCAGACGTTCGCGTGGCGTCGGTGTACGCCGAGGCCGACTCGGGATCGGAACTCGTGGCGGTCTCCGAGACGGCCCAGCTGATGGTGGTCGGCCACGAGCGAGACAGAGTGCCGGGACGAACACTGACCGCCGTACTGCGGCATGCCCATTGCCCCGTCCTCGTCGTCCCGCACGCATGAGTACCTCGAGGCAGTCTCCGATCGTCGTCGGTGTCGACGGCTCCGGCTCGTCGCTCGACGCAGTCGGGTGGGCCGCTCATGCGGCCGAGTTGCGTGGGGTACCGGTGAAGCTGGTGTCCGCCTATCAAGTCAAGGTCCTGTACACCAGCTTCGTCGCGCTGCCGTCTCACATCGGCTCCGAGGAGCACAAAGCCGCCGAGTCGGTCCTGGCCTGGGCTTCGCTGGTTGCGCGACGGTCGGTGAAGGACCCCGACGGTCTCGAGATCATGAGCGAATCGATTGTGGGCCCGACGATTCAGGCCATGCTGGAGCAGTCCTCCAGTGCCTCGATGATGGTGGTGGGCTCGCGCGGCAACGGCGATTATTTCGCTGAACTGCTCGGCTCGGTGAGCACCGCGGTGGCCGTTCAAGCGCACTGCCCGGTGGTCATCGTGCCGAAAAGTGTGGAGCTGCATTCGTCGGGAGGCCCTGTTGTCCTCGGCGTCGACGGGTCGCCGCACAACCAGAACGCCGTTCGGTTGGCATTCGACGAAGCCTCGCTCCGAGGAACGGAATTGGTTGCAGTGCATGTGTCCACGGACGAACCGATCTCCTCGCCCGACGCGTCCGCGACCGACAGATCCGATGCGATCGTGTCGAACGGCCGAACCGTGTTGGCGGAGAGCCTGTCCGGCTGGAGCGAACAGTATCCGGACGTCGTGGTCCAGCAGAAAGTGCTGCGCGGCAACGTGGTCGAGAAGATCCTCGAGGTGTCACCGCGCGCCCAGGCCGTGGTCGTCGGTTCGAGCGGACGCAACGGTTTCAGCGACAGACTTCTCGGATCCACGGTTCGTTCACTGGCCCACCGCGTCGACTGCCCGTTGATCATCGCCCGCGGGTAGCTCGACGGGTCCGGCAGTCACGACCACCGCCACTGCCGGATCTCGGGGAGGTCCTCGAAATGCTCTCGGATGTAGGCGTCGTGTCGTGCCAGTTGGTCCTGGCAGTGTTGCCGTAGTGCCTCGGCACCGGTCGGCGTGGTTGTTGTCCGGTCGAGTGCCGCGAGGGCGAGATGGTAGCGACTGATCTTGTTGAGCACCACCATGTCGAACGGTGTTGTCGTGGTGCCCTGCTCGATGAATCCGCGCACGTGGAACCGCTGGGCGTCCGGTCGGCCGTGCACCAGTTGGTGCACCGCACGGGGATAACCGTGGAACGCGAAGACCACATCGACCGAGGTGGTGAACAGGTCCGCGAACTGCTCGTCGGAGAATCCGTGGGGATGATCGCCGACGGGGAGCAGCGCCATCAGATCGATGACGTTGACCACCCGAACCCTGAGCTCGGGAGTCCACGTCCGCAACAACTCTGCGGCAGCGAGGGTTTCCTCGGTCGGGACGTCGCCTGCACACGCCAGAACGATCTCGGGATCTTCCTCGGCGTCGACCGATTCGGTGCCGGCCCAGTCCCAGCGGGACGCACCTGCCGCTGCATGCGCCCGCGCCTCGGGAAGCGTCAGATACTGCGGGTGACTCTGCTTGTCCACCACCAGAACGTTGACGTGACCTCGACTGCGGAAACAATGATCGGCAACCGCGAGCAGCGTATTGGAATCCGGTGGCAGCCACACGCGCACCACATATGATGCCAGAGGAATGACCGCGTCGATCAGTCCGGGGCCCTGATGGCTGAATCCGTTGTGGTCGTTGCGCCAACACGTGCTGGTGAGCAGCACGTTGAGCGAGGCGACGGGTGCCCGCCACGCGAGTGTTGCCGCGTGCTGAAGCCACTTGGTGTGCTGGATCAGCATCGACACGCTCACCATGGCGAAGGCCTCGTAGCTGGCGAACAGGCCGTGTCGACCCGACAGCAGATACGCCTCCAGCCAGCCCTCGCACAGATGCTCGCTGAGCACCTCCATCACGCGACCGTCGGGACCGAGATCGTCGTCGAACTCGGTGGTCGGCAACTGCCAGCATCGATCGGTCACCTCGAACACCGCCTGCAGCCGGTTGCTCGCGGTCTCGTCGGGACAGAACAGGCGAAAGTTGCCGCCGCCGTGGGGTTGTGCGTTGTCGAGGTAGATATCACGCATCATCTCCCCGAGCACGGTGGTCGTCTCGTGCGACGTGCGCCCCGGGGACTCCACGGTGAGCGCATAGTTCTCCAGATCGCGAATGACCAAGGGCTGCAGAAGTAGTCCTCCGTTCGCATACGGCGTGGCACCGAGACGTTCGGTGCCCGACGGAGCGAGCTCGCGAATCGAGTCGACGGGAGCGCCGTCGTCGTCGAACAGCGATCGGGGGTCGTAGGAGAGCAGCCACTTCTCGAGCTGCGCCAGATGCGACGGGTTCTCGCGGACTTCCGACAGCGGTACCTGGTGCGCCCAGTGGGTGCCCTCGATGAGCTTGCCGTCCACCTCGTGCGGCCCGGTCCAGCCCTTGGGGGTGCGCAGAACGATGGCGGGCCACTCGATGTCGTGCTGTGGTTCTCCGTTGCGGGCGGCGTGCTGGATTGTCTCGATCGCGTCGTGAGCTCGCGTGAGGGCTGCGTGGAGCGCAGGGAACACCTCTCGTGGGTCGTCGCCTTCGACGAAGAGGGGTGCCCACCCCTGGCCGCTCAGATAGTCGGCTACCGATTGATCGGTGCTGCGTCCGAGAACCGTCGGTCCGGAAATCTTGCCGTCGTTCAGATGCAGGATGGGCAAGACGGCGCCGTCGCGAATCGGATTCAGAAAGGCCGGGATCTTCCACGAACCGGACAGGGGACCGGTTTCGGCCTCACCGTCCCCGACGACACAGGCAACGATCAGATCAGGATTGTCGAACGCGGCACCGGCGGCGTGGACGAGGGCGTAACCCAGCTCGCCGCCCTCGTGAATGCTGCCCGGAGTCTGGACGCTGACATGGCTCGGAATGCCGCCGGGAGTGGAGAACTGACGGCACAGCCGTCGAACGCCCTCGTTGTCGAGCGAGATGTTCGGGTAGATCTCGCTGTAGGTTCCCTCGAGGTAGGTGTTCGCCACCAACGCCGGACCGCCGTGGCCAGGACCGGTGACGTACAGCCAATCCGAATGGGTTCGACGAATCACCCGATTGAGGAGGGTGTAGATCATCGAGAGTCCGGGACTGGTGCCCCAGTGCCCGAGCAGCCTCGGTTTGATGTGCGCTACCTCCAGAGGACGACGCAGCAATACGTTGTCCTGCAGATAGATCTGCGCCACCGTCAGATAGTTCGCCGCAGCCCAGTAGCGCAGGTCGGCATCCAATTCATCTGAGCTGTAAGAAAACTCGATCGACTCCACGCTCATCGATCGGTGGGAACGACGACGACGGGAACATCCACCGAATGCAACACCGCACGCGAGGTGGAACCGAGAAGCATCGATGCGAATCCACCCCGACCGCGGCTTCCCACGACGATCAACTGCGCTGCCTCCGACGCTCGGACCAGCTCACGAACAGGCCTGTCCTGAACCACCACTCGATGGATGGTGACGTCCGGGTAGTCCTCCGACCAGCCGGCCAGGCTCTCCGCCAACGACGTCTTCTCGGCGAGTTCGGAATCGACCCACGGACCCTCGTCGTCGCGCGTCAACACGCTGCCGAGTTCGAGGTCGCTCCAGGCGTGTACAGCGACGAGGTCGACTCCGCGCAGTGACGCTTCCTTCAGAGCGAATCCGATCGCAGGCTGACTGTTGGCGGTGCAATCCACCCCGACGACAACCGGACCGTCGCTGACGATGTTCGATTTGACTACTGCAACAGGGCATTTGGCATGCGTGACCACTGCGGTACTGACCGACCCGATCAACCCGCCGGTGAACTCGCCCAGACCCCTCGACCCCACGACGATCATGGCGGGAGCGACGTCGAAGTGCGTCAGATTCCGTGCAGCAGAGCCGTGTTCGAGGCGCGTATCGAGAATCAGCGAATTGCCGGCGGCAGTCTTGTGCGCAACATCGACCGCTGCGGTCAGCACACGCTTGGCCTCGACGTCCGGGTCCGAGAATGCACCGATCCGGAGACTGATGGCATCCCCGTAGGTTCCCGGCGCGAACAGAGACGACGTGACCAACTCGAGCGGAGCGTGGCGTCGAACGGCCTCGCGCGTTGCCCAGCGGACCGCGTCGAGCGATGTGGCAGATCCGTCGACTCCGACGACTACCCGACTCGATGCATTCATGACGAATTCCCGTCCATTGACTTGCGTGTGCAGATACCCACCGAGCATGGCTCGGATCGGCTCGCCGCCGACAGAGGCGGAAGTCCTTCGGTGCGAGGCGGAAGTCCCTGCCGGCTACCCCTAGGGGGTATATCTTGCTATCGTCGGCGACATGCATCGAGTGATCCGACGCCGTCGCCAGGGCATTGCCTCGGCGGCCGGATTGCTGATCGCACTGACGATCTTCGGGGTGCTGCTGATGCACTCGGCGACGCCGACCGCGTCGGCGAGCAACGAACACGCTGCCATGGCGTCGGCGATGCACCATGAGGGGCCCGTGCAGGTGGCGGTCGGTGAACACGACTGCCCGGCGGCGCACCAGATGATGCATCCGTGCGCGGGAACCACGGTGTCGTGGGCTGCTCTGTCGGTTCCGTCGACGAGCGTCGACATCGGCTACTCGCTGATATCGGCGGACGGCATCGGTGGGCGCACCGACTCCATCTCGGAGCGTGCTCCGCCGTGGACCCTCTGGGAGCTGGACAGATCGGTGACCTTGCGAGTGTGACAGGGAGCCCGGTGAACGTACGACCACCGGCGGATTCACTCATCCCTGTATTTCGCACTCGTTCAAGGAGTTTCACATGCGTACAACACTCGTCGCTTCGCTGGCTGCTGCCACCGTGAGCGCATTTCTCGTCGCAGGCTGCAGCAGCGACACCTCCGACTCGTCGATGGACGGCCATTCGATGGGCTCGTCGAACTCGTCGTCGGCGTCATCGAGCCAGTCCGACGCGTCGGCAGAATTCAACGATGCGGACGTGATGTTCGCGCAGATGATGTACCCGCATCATGCGCAGGCGGTCGAAATGGCGGCAATGGTCCAGGGCCGCACCGACAATCCGGACGTCGTGGCGTTGGCGTCGGCGATCGAGGCCGCACAGCAACCGGAAATGGACCGAATGACCGCCTGGCTTGCCGAATGGGGTCAGCCCGCGCCCTCGTCCGACATGGGTGAGATGGGCGGAATGGACCACAGCTCGGGCATGGGCATGATGGCCCAGGAGGACATGGACGCGTTGAGTGCGGCCACCGGTGCCGAGTTCGACCGCCAGTGGCTGACGATGATGATCGAGCATCACGAAGGCGCGATCGAGATGGCGAACACCGAGATCGCGGACGGCTCGAACCCCGACGCACAGGAAATGGCTCGCACGATCGTGGCCACGCAGCAGCAGGAAATCGACACCATGCGGGCGCTGCTCGGCTGACCCGGATCGACACCGAGGGCCGCACTCCTGATCAGGGGTGCGGTCCTCGAGTAGGCTGGCCACTCGGAGAGTCCTTCTCTGCGGTCGGTCCGAGGGAGAATATTCACATGGCACGTCCACGGGTATTGGTCATCGGCGGAGGATTCGGCGGGCTGCACGCGGCGCGCCGTTTGCGTAACGAGGACGTCGATGTCACCGTGCTCGAGCGCGGCACCTCTCACGTCTTCCAGCCACTGCTCTATCAATGCGCCACCGGTCTGGTGTCCGAGGGTTCGATCGCCAGTCCGCTGCGGCACCTACTGCGTAAGCAGAAGAACGTGTATGTGGCGCTGGGTGAAGCGACCTCGGTGACCGCGGTGGGTGACGGTGGAGTGGTGACGGCCAGTCGGTTCGACGGCTCGACCTTCGAGCTGCCCTACGACTACCTCGTCGTTGCCGTCGGAATGCAGCAGGCGTATCACGGCCACGACGAATACGTGCAGTGGGCACCGGGGATGAAGACCCTCGACGATGCCCTCGCGATCAGGCGAAAGCTGATCTCCGCCTTCGAGATGGCGGAGTCTCTGCCCACCGTGGAGGAACGCCGACCATGGCTCACGTTCGCCGTGGCGGGGGGAGGCCCGACCGGAGTCGAATTGGCCGGTCAGATAAGGGAACTCGCGACTCGGGCGTTGGCGAAGGAGTTCGACACCATTCACCCGTCGGAAGCGCGGGTGCTGCTCTTCCACGGCGGTGACCGCGTCCTCGAATCGTTCCCCGATTCCCTGACGAAGAAAGCGCAACGCACCCTCGACGCGGTAGGCGTGGAAACCCATCTCGGAGTTCACGTCACCGACGTCACGGCCACCGACGTCGAGGTCACGGCCAAGGCCGAACCCAAGACCGTCATTCGCTACGACACCCACACCGTGCTGTGGACCGCAGGCGTCGAAGCCGTTCCGTTCGTGAAACGACTCGCCGACGCGATGGGCGTCGAACAGGATCGCTCCGGACGGATCGCCGTGCAGCCGGACCTCTCGATCCCGGGACACCGCAACGTCTTCGTCGTCGGAGACATCATGTCGCTGAACAAGCTCGCGGGAGTTGCCGAAGTGGCGATGCAGGGCGGACGCGCGGCGGGCGCGGCCATCGCAGCAGACCTGTCCGGCTCTGCGCGTAAGGATTTCAAGTACCGAGATCTCGGCACCGCGGCCTACATCGCCCGCGGTCACGCGCTGGTGCAGGCCGGGCCGCTGAAGATGTCGGGCTTCGTGGGCTGGGTGTCGTGGGGAGTCATCCACATCGCATTCCTGGCCGGCAACCGCAATCGCGTCGGGACACTGATCAACTGGGCCGCAACCCTGGCCACCGGTACCCGACGCGAACGTGCCATCACCTACGGCGACCCGGAAACTGCGCGTAAGCCGTACAACTGAGCGAACGCCAGCGTTCAGTACCGTCGCCGATCGGCGGAAATCCGCGATCGGTCGACGATAGTGAACAACCAGGTGCGGGTCAGCCGATGCCGGGGATGAAGCCTGGGTAGACGAAGTGCCCGGGACCTCCGCCGGGCAGCAGCTGACCCGTCGAACCCGGGTAGTTCATGTTCAGCAGAATCAGCTTGTGCGGGTTGCCATTCGAGTCGGCCTGCCAGCAGGAGCCGAGCACTCCGTGAAATCCGGTGCAGACGATGCGAGTGCTGTTGCCGTAGGGCGAGGTCAGTCGATTCTTGCTGACGAACGGGTTCCAGTAGTCCGGGTCCTGCGGGGTGAGGAATCCGGTGACATCCTGTGGAGCCGACGGACTCGGATACGGCGGCGGAGTGGGCCACTCGTCGGCTGCGGCCGTTCCCGTTCCGAAAGCAGCGGCACCTGCAATGACGCAAGCAATGACAGCGGTGCGACGAAACATCTCGATCGACTCCTTCGCGGGACGGGCACCCAATAGACCACAGACACTCGTCTCGTGGGAACACCTCTGCGTCTGCGTTGCCGAGCACATCACGATCGCGTCTCGGATTCGTCCGGTCCATAACGCTCGGGTCGTTTGCTCGAGGTAACGTCACCTCATCTTCGGCCGATGTAGAGACTCGACCGGTGTAACTCGACGAAAAGGTGAAACAGCGTGCCACGATCTCGACGACACGGCTTCCGGCGAATCGGTTCGGCTACGGCCGTCGCCCTCGCAGTGGCGATCCTCCCGACCGCGCTGATGACGCCCGTCGCGTCCGCGGAAGAGCTGCCTGCGGCTACGACGCAGTCGAGCAACGGATCGAGGATCGAGTCGGTGAACACCCTCGAGAACCGCCAGGTCCAGCTCCAGGTGTACTCGGCGTCCATGAACCGCACCATTCCCGTGACGGTGCAGAAGCCGGCCGACGACAGCGTGTCCCGCCCGGTGCTGTACCTGCTCAACGGCGCAGGCGGCGGCGAGGATGCCGCATCGTGGCAGTCGCAGACCGACGCCGAGGCCTTCCTGTCGGACAAGAACGCCTACATCGTGACTCCGCAGAAGGGCAAGTGGTCCTACTACACCGACTGGCTCCAGGACGATCCGAAGCTCGGTAGCAACAAGTGGAGCACCTTCCTCGGTGAAGAGCTGCCCCCGCTGATCGACGCCCAGTTCGACACCAACGGTCGCCAGTCGCTCGCAGCGCTGTCCATGACGGGCACCTCGGTTCTCAACATCGCGATCAAGTACCCGGGCAAGTTCACCGGCGTCGCGGCGTACAGCGGCTGCGCTCAGACCTCCGACCCCATCGGTCAGCAGTTCGTCAAGCTCGTCGTCGAGACCTACGGCGGCGGCAACGTCGAGAACATGTGGGGACCGCTCGACGGCCCCGTGTGGCGCGAGAACGACCCGCTGCTC
Source organism: Rhodococcus sp. 14-1411-2a (assembly GCF_002259485.1). Taxonomy (GTDB): domain Bacteria; phylum Actinomycetota; class Actinomycetes; order Mycobacteriales; family Mycobacteriaceae; genus Rhodococcoides. The sequence continues at coordinate 170,943 of NZ_NPGA01000009.1, read as the reverse complement.
AACGCCGAGAAGCTCCGCGGAACGCAGATCTACATGAGCACCGGCAGCGGACTGCCCGGTGCCCCGAACGACACCTTTGCCAACCCGCGTCTGAAGAACGACCCGGCGACGCTTGCCAACCAGGTCATCGTCGGCGGTGGCATCGAAGTTGCCACCAACTTCTGCACCTCGAACCTGGCCAAGCGCCTCGATCAGCTCGGTATCCCGGCCACCGTGGACTTCCGCCCGGTCGGAAACCACTCGTGGGGCTACTGGCAGGACGACCTGCACAACTCCTGGCCGTTCCTGGCGGGATCGCTCGGAATCTGATCTTTCCAGCACCGAACAACGGCCACCTGCACCTCGTGTGCGGGTGGCCGTTCTTCGTTGTCCAGGGCGGTGGATCGACGTACTGATCGAACGTATGATCGAACGATGGCACGGCGCGCACAACCTCGACCGGCGTCTGCCGTGCGCCCGTTCAAGCTGCTCCGACCACCGCTGAAGGTGTGGATCGACCTGAACATCCTCTACCCGCTGCCGCCGCACCACGCCTCGAAGTTCAATCCCGAGGGATTCGATGTGCGACGCGTCGTGCCGGGAGATCTGGTCGAGTGGTCCATCACCGTGGACGGAGATTGGCTGGGCCGCGTCACGTACGAGTTGATGTCACGAGACCGCAGCGAAACCGTCACTCACTGGGTACCCAGCCGGGCACTCAAGCCGCTGTAGGACGCAGAAAGCCCCGCCTCGATGGAGGCGGGGCTTTTCTGCGCAATTACCTTCAGAAGCTGTGCTTGCGGGCCTTCTTGGCGAGCTTGCGGGTGGTGCGCTTCGACGGAACGAACAAGTGCGCAGCGCTACGGCGACGGTTGCGTCGACGGATCAGTACGAACGCGACGGCACCGGCCGCGGCTGCGACGGCTGCGATGATCGGAGTGCCGACCTTCGCAGCCTGGGCGACATCCTCGGAGTCGATGTTGCGAACCGTGTTCTTCACGTCGTCGGCGACGGCGGAGGCCTTGTCGGCTGCCTTGTCGGCGACCTGCGAGGCCTTCTCCTTGACGTCGTCGGCATCGACGTTCGAGACCTTGTCCTTGACGGTGTTCTTGACGTCCTCGGCCACGTCGGACGCCTTGTCCGCGACATCGGCGGCTGCGTGCTTGGCCTCCTTGGCGGCACCGGCTGCGGAGTCGGCGGCGCTTTCGGCGACGTCGGAGACCTTGTCGGCGGCCTGATGAGTGTTGGCCTTCGCCTGATCCTTGGCACCCTCGGCGCGAAGGCTGTCGTCACCGGTTGCCTCGCCGGCCTTCTCCTTCGCAGTCCCGGCCAGTTCCTCTGCCTTGTGCTGAGCCTTGTCGATGAAGTCGGCCATCGGTGCGTACCTCTTTCGTGTAGGTCGTCTCCGGATACCCGGAGCTGGGGGCGTCGCGGACGACGCCGTTAGGTATGAGTCGAAATCGACGCTCCGAAACATACGTCCGACGGGCGTGTTCCGGGTCACTATCGGTGGGGATGCTCGATGTCGCGCAGTTCCCTGGTGCCGTCGGGCCCGCATTGTCAGTTCACGTGCTGGAGAATCACCACGATCGAAGCGATGCCGACCAGCAGGGCGATGTTGGGCTTGCGGTAGCGATGCAGGATTGCGACGAACTCGCGCAGGAACGCCGTCGGTGCGTAGAAACGTGCCGTGTCGGCTCCCGTCACATGGGCGTCGAGACCCAGATCGCGAGTGAACGCGGCCGTTCGCAGGACGTGAAAGTTGCTGGTCACCACGATCATCGGCTCCGACCTCAGGTCCGACGACTCGAGAAGGTCCCGCGTCATCGTCAAGTTCTCCCGAGTGTTTCGCGAGCGCGCCTCGGCGAGGATCAGTTTCTCGGCCACACCCTTGCCGATCAGGTACTTCTTCATCGCCGTGGCCTCCGCAGTTTCCTCGTCGGACCCTTGCCCGCCGGATACGACCAGGGCCGGGCGATGTCCGGACGCCACTTCGGCGTTGTACACATCGAGGGCGCGGTTCAGTCGGCTCTCGAGAAGAGGCGTCACGGTTCCTCCCGAGCCCAAGCCCGCATCCCAGAGCAACAACGGCTGAACTTCCTTTCGGTGGCTCCAAGTGTCCGTAGATCAGCGCGTGGACAGAGAACGCGGCGAGCTGGACGCCGAGGCAGACCGAGAACAGCACCCCTGTCCAGACCGCGGCCAGCAACCACAGGGGCAGAGTGTGCGTTTCCAGCACGGCCGCCACTGCGACGAACAGCCCGACGCCCAGCGTCACCGCAACCGCCAGAGCAAGTGGCAGTGCGGTCGAGAGTCGGAGCCCTTCGCGCCTGATCACCACCAGCCCATTGATGGCCGCTGCGCCCACGAGTCCGATTGCCGTCAGCAGTATTGCCGTCAGCACCGCAACGACGAGAATCGCCTCGACCCGGGCGTCCAGCCGATGCAGCAGACTCAGCGATCCGATCGCCAGCGCAGCGAGAGCCGCAATGACAGTCAGGCCGTTGGACAGCCGACGCGGGTCTCGCCGGATACGGACGAACGACGTGACGACCAAGACGACGGCCAACGCGAGTAGGAGCATGGTTCGAACCTGGTTCCGGTCAGGGGAGTGGTGTCGTCAGTGCGGCAGTGACCAACTCGACGAGGGTGTCGATGTACGGGGTGAAGGTGTCATCGGTGGTTCCGACGTCGGAACTGCGGCTCAGGGCCCATTCCTGGGCGAAGATGTTGGCGGCACCAATAATTGCGAGAATGACCAGGCGATAGTTCCTGTTCGGCAGTTCTCCTCGTGCTGCGGCGGTGGTCGCCAGGGAGTCGAACATCTCGACGATGACGTCTCGCTGGTTCATGCGCCACAGTTCGATGTCGGTACTGACGCCGACCACTTCGACGTAGCAGACCCGAGCCGACATCCTGGTGCGACACGTGACGCCGAGGTACGCCCGGATTGCGGCGTCGATCGACGCCAACACCGGTTGCCGACCGTCGGCGGTCAGTGCCTCTCGTGCAGCGTGCTCGCCGTCCTGATTCATGGTGGTGACGATCTTCTTGAGCAGCTCCGACCGGCTTCCGATCTCGCGATAGAAGTGACGGGTCGACACGTTCGATTCCGCGCACAACATCCCGATCGTGGTCGCCGCGTACCCGTGGCTGCCGAACAGAGCGATCGCGGTGTCCATGAGACGGGCGATGCGTTCGGAGGATCGCTCCTCGGGCGACCTGCCTGCGTACTTCCGATCGCCCATGGGGTCGAGAGTACTGACCGGGCCCGCTGCCGTTGTCGACGTCACGGAACGGAATGAACCGCTCGCGAGCTCGTTACGTGCGTCGGCGCGTGAACGGTCGCTTCGGCCACTTCGAGCGCACCGGCTTGTATGCGCCGGACAGGGCACGTCGCTCGAAGTCCAGGCCCGATCCCCTCGACGCCAGTAGGACGAGAGCGATGACTCCTGCGGCCCCGACCGCCACTGCAGTCATCGGATTCTGGTTCCCTGTGCTGTGTGGATGCAGGCAACAGGTGATGTGTGGTTCATGAGGGGTTCCTGTCTTCGGTGTGCGGTGAACACTGTCATTGACACCGCCACTCGTCAATGGCACATTGTGTGATGTAAGTCGCGATCCGCCGCACAGTCGGGCCGATCCGCGATGGTGTTCGGCGAGACAGCGAGGCACGACGTGACGACAAGCCGAGTTCGATGGCCCGAGTTCGACGGCTCCGTCGACAACTTCCAGGACGTTCTCATCATCGGTGCAGGCATATCGGGCGTCGGAGCCGCATATCGCCTGCAGCAGATGGCACCGGAGCTCAGCTACACCATCCTGGAAGGTCGCGAGCGCGCAGGCGGTACCTGGGACCTGTTCCGGTACCCCGGAATTCGGTCGGACAGCGACATCTTCACGTTCTCGTTCCCGCACACGCCGTGGCAGGGAGACACCCTGCTCGCGCACGGCGAAGACATCCGCAATTACATCGTCGATACCGCGTACGCGAACGGTATCGACGAACACACCGATTTCTCGACGTCGGTCGAGGCCGCGAACTGGGATTCGTCGACGGACCTGTGGACCGTCGAGACGCTTTCGAGCGGTGTTCCGAAGACCTATCGCAGCCGATTCGTGTTCCTGTGCACCGGATACTTCGACTACTCCGGCGGATACACCCCCGATCTTCCCGGGGCCGACGAGTTCACCGGGCAGATGGTGCACCCTCAGCAGTGGCCCGAGGATCTGGACCACTCGGGCAAGAGGGTCGTCGTGATCGGAAGTGGCGCAACCGCAATCACTTTGGTGCCCTCCCTGGCAGTCGAGGCCGCGTCGGTGACGATGCTGCAGCGCTCGCCCACCTACATCGCGTCACTGCCGATGACCGACCCGTTCACCACGCTCACTCAGCGCGTACTGCCGGACTCCCTGGCGCACAGTGCATTGCGGTGGCGTAATGCACTGTTGATGGTCGGCTCGTATCAGTTGTGTCGACGCGCACCGAAGACGGCCCGCAGGGTGTTCCGGGCCATGACGAAGGCGCAATTGCCGCGGGGATACGACGTCGACAAGCACTTCGATCCGATGTACGCCCCGTGGGACCAGCGACTGTGTGTGGTGCCGGACGGCGACCTGTTCAAGGCCATTCGTTCCGGTCGTGCGACCGTGGTGACCGACCGAATCTCCCGCGTGACCGCCGACGGCATCGTCCTGGAATCCAGAGACGAGATCCCGGCCGACATCATCGTCACTGCAACGGGGTTGAAGCTCAAGGCCTTCGGTGGCATCGCGCTGTCACTGGACGGAAAGCCCTTCGCGGCGCACGACAAGTTCGTCTACAAGGGGCACATGCTCGAGGACGTGCCCAACGTTGCCTGGTGCATCGGGTACACGAATGCATCGTGGACGCTCAAAGCCGACATGACGGCCAAGGCGGTGGCGAAACTGTTGGTGTACATGCAGTCTCACGGCTACACCCACGCAATTCCCGACCGAGCGGGCAAGCCGGTGGAATCTCGACCGGTCGTGGACCTCGCATCGGGATACGTCACGCGATCCTTGGACGAGCTACCCAAATCGGGGACCGAGCGGCCCTGGTCGGTGAGGCAGAACTATATTCTCGACAGAATAGACGCGCGCTTCGACGATCTCACCGAATCGATGACGTTCGGACGGACCGTGCCTGCACGGGTGGCCGGCCCCGAAGCAGTAGACGCTCGCACCGGATAAACGAGAACAGATCGGACCGCAATGACTTTCGACATCGAGGGCCCCGCGCTCGCGCACACCATCCGCGGCGAGGGACCGACCCTGGTGCTGATCCATGGGATAGTTCATCGGCAACACGCCTGGGACAGCGTCATCGAGACACTCGCGCAGCACCGGCGAGTGGTGACGGTCGACCTGCCCGGCCACGGTGATTCACCCGAACTACCCACCGAGGAGTTCGATCTCGGCCCGTGGATCGTCGCCGAACTGGAGCGGTTCCTCGAGCACGTGGCGGTGGACGGCGAGAAGCCGCACGTGGCCGGAAACTCGTTGGGTGGATACTTCGCCCTCGAACTCGCCGCCCGCGGATCGGTTGCCTCGGCCACCGCGCTCTCGCCGGCCGGATTCTTTCGCGGACACTGGGATCAGACGCGTGCGCTGCTCGTGTTCCGATTGCTGCGTGCATTGTCCCGAGTGATCAGCCCCATCGCACCGGCCGTCATGCGTTCGGTCGTCGGTCGCACGATCGCCAACGGTGTCTTCTACGCCAAGCCGTGGCGAGTTCCCGCCGCGACGGCCACCATCGACGCGCTCAGTATCACCACCAACCGGGCGATCGACGCAGCGGGTAACGCAGTGCCGCGCTTCAGTATTCCGGTAGACGAGGATGTTCCGGTCACCGTCGCGTGGGGGCGTCGCGACTGGGTTCTGCCGGTGTATCAGGCACCGCTGGTGCGTCGAACCTTTCCGCAGGCGGACGTGACGACGTACGCGGGGCTCGGGCACGTACCGATGTCGGACGATCCGGAGCTGGTGGCGTCGATTCTGTTGAGGGGATCACGAACCGTCTCGCAGTCGGCGTGAGCGTTCCGGAGAAGGTCGACGGCCGAAGCCACCGGTGGCGCGATCATCGGATCACGCGGCGGCGTGAACTGCTCGACTGCACTCTGGACACCATCCGACAGCAGGGTCACAACATCGGCATGGACGACATCGCCTCTGCGAACGGAGTCTCGAAAACTGTTCTGTACAAGCATTTCACCGACAAACGGGGCCTGACCGACGCTGCCATGGCGCGATACGTCGAGACCGAGCTGGTGCCTCGGATCAAGGACGCGATGTCCGAGGACCTCGACGAGTATCACCTCACCCGGGCAGTGATTTCAGCCTACGTCTCGACGGTCGACACGGATCCCGAGATCTACATCTACGTCCACGCCAACAACGCCGTCTCGGGCAACCAGGACGTCATCACCGCGGCGGAGGGGCTGATCGCCGAGCTCCTGGCCACCGTCATCGCCGACAGATTCCTAGAGCGTGAGTTCTCCACGGCCGGTTCGATGCCCATCGCCTTCGCAATGATCGGTGCTGTTCGATTGGCGTCACACTGGTGGATCTTCGATCGAACCATGACGGCCGAGGAGCTCGTCGACTACCTCACCATGATGGTCTGGAGCGGAATTGCCGGCATAGCGCGCGCCGCGGGCTCGGCCGAGCGATTCGCGTCGGAATCTCACCCGTTGATCGACGAGCCGTGAGGGCTCAGTCCGGGAGCGCGATGTTCCTCGCGGCCACCGCTGCGGCCACTTCCTCCGGGAGAATGTTTCTGAACAGGAACAGGTCTCGACCCAACACCCATTCCGGTGCGAGTGCAGCCGAGTAGCGCTCGAAGTAGCCGAGCTGCTTGCCGAACAACACCAGTTCCTCCGGTGTCGCGATACCCCAGCGCCTGCCTGTCTCGACCAGAGACGCGACGAGTTTGCTCAGGTCGACGCGGGCGGCTCCTCTACCCAGAATCGGCTCGAACAACTTCCTCAGCTGCAGACCGATCAGCTTGTCGCCCAAAGTTGTTCCCTCGGTGATGCCGAGCATGCGGATGCGTCGCGCAGCTTCGGTGTAGTTGCCGTCGAACAGGGAGGCACGAAACATCTCGCGAAGTACCTCGCGCCACTGCTCGGGTAGTTCCCCGACGATTCCGAAGTCCAGGAATCCCACCCGTCCGTCGTCCAGTGCCCATAGATTGCCGGCATGTACATCACCGTGGAAGGGGCCTTGCAGCACAACGGCTTCCAGCCAGACCTTGACGCCGCGACGCAACTGCAGCTCGGAATCGAGCCCGGCGAGATCGCCCGGCGTGATACGGCCCACCGGGGTTCCTCGAACTCGTTCCATGCAGATCACCCGGGGTCCGCAATGGCTCCAGTAGATGTCCGGAACCATCACGTGAGAATTGTCCCCGAAGACATACAGGTTGTCGCGAAAGCGTTGCTGACGCAATGCTTCTGCTGCACTGTCGAGTTCCTCGGCCGTCAACTCGTCGAGGTCACGGACAACGGCCGTCGCGTTGGCGATGCGGAAGACCTCGAAGAACCTCTCCAACAACGACGCACCGGTGAAGGCCACCCGTAGATCGACTCGCATGCGACGACGGATTTCGGGCCGCTGTACTTTGACGACCGCCTCGCGCCCGTCGGGTAGCACGCAGGCGTGGACCTGCGCCACGGATGCTGCCGAGAGCGGCACGTCGTCGAACGAGGTGAACAGTTCCGCGATACTGCCACCCAGGTCGCGTTCGATGACACGGCGAGCCTTGTGGGCCGGGACGGGTGGCACACCGTCGAGCAAGCGCAGACACGCATCGGCAAGAACCGGGGGGAACACACCGGGCGACGACGCCATGAGTTGTCCCAGTTTGACGAACGTCGGCCCCAGCGCCTCGAATCCTTTGACCACACCTTCGGCTAGGGAGACCGTGAAGCGACGGCGTTTGGCGAGCCAGGACACCGGCCAGCGAACGACGGCGATCGCTGCGGCAGCCAGGATTACCACGGTGATCCACGCGGCCCGGCCCAACTCTTCGAGTCCGAAATGTGTGAGGTCGGGATGCGCGATGTCGAGGGCCTCGGTAGGCGCTCCGTCGGAGTCGGTGTCACGGCCCATCGCGTCGGGCATCAGCGGTCGAACACCGCACGGATCGCCTGGGATTCGGGCACGGACTGGCATGCCAATCGAACCCCGTGTTCGAGCTCGTGGTCGTCGAGTGTCTCGTTGGCGAGCATGGTCACAGTGCCCTCGGTGAGTGTGTACGCGCAGCCGCCGCACGTCCCTTCGCGGCACACGTACGGCGGATCGAGACCGAGCTCGAGGAGCCGGTCGAGAAGCTTCGTGTCCGCATTCCAGGAGAATTCGGTCTCGATACCGTCGATCTCGGCCCGAGCGGTGACGGAGTTCGCATCCGATTCGTGGGCAGTTGCGGTCCTGTCGTCCCGAAACGGGTTGGAGTCGAAGGAGGAGAACACCTCTCGATGCGTTCTGCGTGCGACCGTGCCGGTGCGGGCGAGCCACTCCTCGGCGACGTTCATGTACTGCGGCGGACCGCACAGGAACGCCTCGCACTCCGGCGGAACGGCCGCATTCATCGTGGCCAGCCCTGCAGCAGTGGGCAATCCCGAGTCCGACGTGTACCAGTGATGTACGTCGAGTCGATCAGGAAAACGAGACCGAAGTTCGGTCAGTTGCTCCGCGAAGATCACCGAGCCGCGGTTCTGGTTGGCATAGACGAGGGTGATGCGGTTCTCGTGCCGCAACAGTGCGGTTTTGATGATCGACATCATCGGCGTGATGCCGCTACCGGCGGCCAGAAGTACGAAATCGACGTCCCAGTTCTCCGGTCCGAACATGCCCGACGGCTTCAGCGCCTTCAGTCGCATCCCTCGAACTGCGTTGTCGTGCAACCAATGTGACGCGAGCCCGTCCTGGATTCGTTTGACCGTCACGGTGGGGAACGGGTCGCGTACCGGGGAGCTCGAGAAGGAATAGCAGCGGGCCACCGAACCGCCTTCGGTGCAGGGGATCTCCAGGGTGAGGAACTGTCCCGGCGCGTACCGAAAGTGTGTCTCCGCATGCTCGGGGACCGCGAATCCGAGCGAGACGGCGTCCTCGGTCTCGTGGGTCACCTCGGTGATTTCCAGCTCGAAGATTCCCGCCTCGGGACCGCTGGTCGACGTACCGAGGTCTGCCGGTGGTGCGCTCCTGAACATCGTCACTTGTTCCCTCTTTCGGGCTCGTTGCGTGTCGGTCGTCACTGTCGCACACTTCGCCACCAATTAATAGGCCATTGACAAATGGCGAATAGCGGGTGAAGGTGACGAGGTGACTTCGACCACGAACAACGACTACCTGCCGCGCGGCGCATTCGGTGCCGGGTCTCGGCGAACGCGACTGGCAGCGTTGATGACTCGGCTGACGCTGCGCCCGATGACGAACCTGCTTCCGACGTCCCGCAGCGGCATCGAGTTCTCCCGACGCCTCGTCGCTACGTCGATGAATCTCTTCGGTCCGGTGCCGAAGGGGACGAGAGTGGACATCGTGGGCGACGGCCCGGTGCGCGGCGAATGGGTGCGAGCATCCGGCCTGACCCCTGGACCCCGCGTGATTCTCTACATCCACGGCAGCGCGTACGTCATCTGTTCGGCACGGACGCATCGTGGTCTGACCGCGCGGTTGTCCTCCGCGACCGGCCTGCCGGTGTTCACGGTCGACTACCGGTTGGCCCCGGAACACCCGTTTCCCGCCGCCGCCGACGACCTCGAATCCGCGTACCGCTGGCTACTCGGCCAGGGGTACACCGCTGCGAACATCGTCATCGCCGGGGACTCGGCCGGCGGCCACCTCGCTGCCGACCTGCTCATCGAGAACGATCGGACCGGGACGCCGCAGCCGGGGGCGATGGTGTTGTTCTCGCCGCTGGTGGACCTCGACTTCGAGCTGTCGGCCCGGATGGAGCGTACGTGCAAGGACCCGATGATCTCGGCGAAGGCAGCGCGAGGGCTCGTGGCCCTGTACACCGAGGGCCACGACGCCGATCTGCCGCGATTGCGGCTCGACCTCGCGCTCGTACGCGACCTGCCACCCACCCTGATTCAAGTCGGCGGAGCCGAAATGCTGCGCGGCGACGCGCGACACCTGCACGCCATGATCGACGCGGCAGGCGGACGAAGCGAACTGGAGATCTGGCCCGACCAGATGCACGTGTTCCAGGCTCTCCCGCGGCTGATCCCCGAGGCCGCTCACGCGCTCGAGCGTGCAGCCGAATTCATCACCCATGCACTCGATAACTCAGTTGTGCAACATGATTCGAAGGAACAGGTAAGTCGATGAGAAGCAAGAACGGAAAACCGTCGTACGGGTCAAGAGCGGTCGTGACCGGCGCGGGCAGTGGCATCGGTCGGGCCTTCGCACTCGAACTGGCTCGTCGCGGCGGAGCAGTCATGTGTGCCGATATCTCGTTGCCGCGCGCGCAGGAGACGGTAGCGATGGTGAACGCCCTCGGTGCCACCGGATACGCCGTCGAATGCGATGTGTCGATCCGCGAGAACGTCGAGGAGTTGGCGCTACGTGCCGGCATCGAATTCGACGGACCGACGACGGTGCTGATCAACAACGCCGGCGTCGGGATCGGTGGAAAGCCCGTCGGCAACATCGGTTTCGAGGACTGGAACTGGGCGTTGGGGATCAACCTCTGGGGAGTGATCCACGGCTGTGAGGTGTTCACGCCTGCGCTGCGGGCCGCCGGTGAGGGCGGAATCATCAACGTCGCCTCCGCCGCAGGCTTTGCCGCCGCGCCTCTGATGGGTCCGTACAACGTCGGCAAGGCGGCCGTGATGTCGCTGTCGGAAACAATGGCGGCGGAACTGTCGGGTACCGGTGTGCGCATCTCGGTTCTGTGCCCCACCTTCGTCAAGACCAACGTGGCCGTGGACGGCCGCATCACCGCGAGTTCGTCCCGGCTGGCCGAGATGGCCATGCGCTGGACCGGACGCTCGCCGGACAAGATCGCTGCCCGAACACTCGATGCTTTCGACAGGGGTCGGCTCTACGTCGTCCCCCAGTTCGACGCCAAGGCCGTCTGGCGATTCAAGAGACTGCTGCCCGCGGTGTACGTGCGTTTTCTCGGGTTGCTCAATCGGGTGATGCCCGCCGACCAGGACGCGGCGAAGAACGAATCCCTCGCTACTACAACCACAGGAGCCTGACATGGCAATGGATTTCGAAGACATGCTGACCAAGATCAAGGACCGTCAGTGGGCGTTGGCGGACATCGATTGGGACGGCCCGGGAGCCGACACCATCAGCCCGGAACTGCATGCCAAACTCAAGCCCTTCATGTCCGATCTGATGTGGATCGAGAACGTGGGCGCTCGCGGCTTCGCGGCGATGGCGCTCAAGGCACCGAACGAGACGCTGGCGGAGATCTACCGCTACTTCCACGCCGAGGAGCAAAAGCACGCCAACGCCGAACTTGCTCTCATGCGGCGGTGGGGCATGCTCGACGGCGACGAGATGCCCGAGCCCAACATCAACGTCAAGCTCGTCATCGACTGGCTGGACAAGCACTCGGACGGGCTGTCACTGGCCGTACTGGGCACCGTCATTCCGATGCTCGAGGTCGCATTGGACGGTGCGTTGGTCAAATTCATCATGGACGAGATCGACGATCCGGTGTGTCAGGCAGTCTTCAAGAAGATCAACTCCGACGAATCGCGGCATCTCGCAGTCGATTTCGCCGTGATCGAGCTTCTCGGGCATTCGCGGATGCGCAAGATTCTGGTCGACACCGTCGGCGCGTGGATGAACCCGGCCCTCATCGTCGGAACGCTGCGGTACATCCCGTTGCTGAACAAGATGCGCGACAACATCGTCGAGATGGGTGTCGACGAGGAGCGCCTTTACACCGCGATGAAGCGGTTCAAGAGTGTCGGTCAGCGCAATCCCGTTGCGCTGCGGGTGCCCATGTACCGCATCGTGCAATGGCACGGCAGCATCGTGATCAATCGCAAGCACCCGTACCACCTGCTGGCGGACGGCCTGGTGAAGCTCACGCGTCGGTACCCCACGAAGACTCTCAATTCCGAGCCGACCTGGGCCAAGGAACTGACCTACGAGCCCGTCGCATGAGCGAGTTCGATGTGCGCGACGGTGTACTCGATGCGGTGATCGTCGGCGCAGGGTTTGCCGGAATCGGTTCCGCTATCCGACTGCGCAACAAAGGTATCGACAACTTCGTCATCCTCGAACGCGGAAGCGCAGTCGGAGGAACCTGGCGAGACAACACTTATCCGGGCGCCGCGTGCGACATCCCGTCCAGGTTGTACTCGTACAGTTTTGCGCCCAACCCCAACTGGTCGCACACCTACTCCGGCAGCGGTGAGATTCTCGAGTACATCCACACGATGGTGGGGGAGTTCGACATCGAGTCGCGTATTCGATTCGGGCACAATGTGGTCGACATCATCTGGAACGAGGCGGCCGGGCATTGGCACCTGAGCATCGACGGGCACCCCGATGTTCGAGCGCGCACGGTGGTGATGGCGTCGGGGCCGCTCGCCAATGCCAGCCTGCCGAACATCCGGGGCATCGACACCTACGAGGGGCACAAGATCCACAGTGCTCGGTGGGATCACGACTACGACTTCGAAGGTAAGAAGGTCGCCGTGGTCGGAACCGGGGCGAGCGCGGTGCAGATCGTTCCGGAACTGGTGAAGATCGCCGACACGGTCAAGGTGTTCCAGCGCACCCCGGGCTGGACGCTGCCCAGAATGAACCGAAAGACACAGGGCAGCACCAAGCGTCGGTACGCCCGTTATCCGCAGGCCCAGACCCTGGCGCGTTCGCTGTGGTTCTGGGGCCACGAGTCCGTCGCCCTCGGAGTCGTCTGGAAGACCCCGCTGACGCGCATCGTCGAACTGGTCGGTCGCGCCCATCTGCGGCGTCAGGTTCGCGATCCATGGCTGCGACGCCAGCTGACCCCGCGGTTCCGGGCCGGCTGCAAGAGGTTGTTGATGACCAGCGACTACTACCCGGCCTTGCAGAAGCCGAACTGCACGCTGGTGACGTGGCCGATCGCAACGCTCTCGCCCAAGGGAATTCGGACCGTGGAAGGCGTCGAGCATCAGTTCGACGCGATCGTGTTCGCCACCGGGTTCGATGTCTCCAACACCGGAACCCCCATCCCGATCACCGGGCGTGACGGCCGGGTACTGGCCGACGAGTGGAGCGCAGGGGCCAAGGCGTACAAGAGCATTGCCGTATCGGGCTACCCGAACATGTACTTCACCTTCGGCCCGAACTCCGGACCGGGGCACAGCTCGGCCCTGGTGTACATGGAAGCCCAGATCGACTACCTCGTCGAGGCCATCTCCCTGGTGCTCGACGGCAACCTGCACAGCGCCGATGTGCGCCAGGACGTTCAGGATGCCTACAACGAGGAGATGCAGCGCAAACTCGCCAAGACGACCTGGAATTCGGGTTGCAGCAGTTGGTATCTCACCGAGGACGGCTTCAACGCCACCATGTTCCCCGGTTTCGCCACCCAGTACGTCAACCAGCTCAGAGGCGTCGAGCAGGGCGATTTCACGATGACTCCGCGCCGCGTAGAACGGCAGCGAGAGCCGCTGCGGGTGCACGAGAGCGCGCTGCCGTTGCGATGACGTTCGGCTTCGGGTCCGCCTTCCGCCGCGTGGTCGACGTATATCCTGTGGGTCGACGCGCGGCGGAGGTAGGGAGATCGGTGGAGTATCGAATCGACGACTTGGCCCGAGAGGCCAAGACGACCACTCGCAACGTGCGGGCGTACCAGGAACGAGGACTGCTTCCGCCGCCCACGCTCCGCGGTCGCGTCGGTATCTACGACGACGATCACCTGACTCGACTCAAGGTGATCGACTCGCTGCTGCAACGGGGGTTCACCTCGGCGCACATCGCGGATTTCCTCTCGGGCTGGGAGCAGGGCAAGGACCTGGAAGAAATCCTCGGCCTGCAGGAAATCGTGACCCGCAAGTGGTCGTCGACCGAGACCACGGTCATCCCCGTCGAACTGATTGCGCAATTTCTCGGTGAGGACAACGACGACATCGTTGCCCGACTCATCGAAGCGAAACTGATCAGAATCGACGGAGATCAGGCCGAGATACTCGATCCCACTCTCCTCGAGGTGTTCGTCGATCTGAGCCAGTACGGCTTCACCCTGGAGGAACTCCTCGACCAGCACGAGAGAACCGCATCGAAGATGAACGCCATCGCCGAATCGATGGTGGGGAGCGTGACCGACCATCTGGCCGCGAAACACGGTCCGGGGTGGCTCCCCAAGTCGGGGGAGGTGGCCGAGACCACCGAGATGTTCGAGAAGATGCGCAGCCTGGCGATGAAATCGGCACAGGCGGAGTTGGCGCGTGCCCTCGATCGCGTCCAGGAACAGGCACTGAGCGACTACCTGTCGCAGACACTGTCCAGGCGGAGCGAATGACTGCGGTTTGAACACTGCGACAATCGGACATACGTCACTCTCGACAGCCGAACGGCGGCTGACCGCCTTAGGGGGCACCATGAGATTCGTTACGTTGATCGTTCTGGTCTGGCTCATCATCGGTGCATTCGCGTCGTACCAACGTGGTTACTTCGAGAGCGCACCCGAGAACTGCGGCGGAGCGGGCACCATCGCCCTCACTGTCGTCGCAGGACCGCTCAACTACCTCGGCATCAACCCCGAGGTCACCGACTGCAACGTCACCGTGCCTCAGCCGAGTGAGTGATCCGAGTCTCTGACCGCGCGCCCGCGGTGCACCTTCCTTAACCTGGTGAGGTGTTCCGCGGACGTCTGTTGCTGTTTCTGGCCTTCGCGATCCCGGTTGTCCTGGTGTCTGCGATCGGTGTGGGCGGCTACGTCGCGTTCACGAAGGCTCGCGTCGATCCGATGACCACGGCCGACGCGATCGTCGTACTGGGCGGCGAACACGACGGCCGCGAGGCGTACGGCATCTCGCTCGCCGAGCAGGGTCTGGCGAAGACGGTGGTGCTCTCCGATCCCTACGGTTCCCGCGACCCGACCATGAAGAAGTACTGCGCGGCATCGACGACCGAGTTCGAGGTGCTGTGCATTCCGCCGACTCCGTCGACCACACGCGGAGAAGCGATGTTCACCGAGGAACTCGCCCGCGAGCGAGGGTGGAATCACGTCATCGTCGTCACGTGGCGCTACCACCTACCCCGCGCCCGGTACATCTTCGACCAGTGCTTCGACGGAACCGTCACGATGCGTCCGACGCCACGTGCCTACGACTTCTCCCTCGTCGAATGGGAGTTCACCTACCTCTACCAGATCGCGGGCTTCGTCAAGGCGGGCGTACAGGGACCGTGCGAGAACTCGGCGGACGACTGATCCGAGCGGGTCAGAAAATCTTGTGATAGAGCGTGATGCCGGACTTCCACGCCAGGAATCCGAACATCACGGCAGCGATTCCACCCACCACGTTGGCAGCGAAAAATACTGTTGCGCTGCGGTACTCCTGGCTTCTGGTGAGCCGAAGCGTAGCCAGCGCCACCGTGGCCAACGGGGCCACCGACGCCAGAAATCCGATGCCCACCAGCGAACGAAACCGGTCCGGTGGATCGAGAGCGAACACCAACCCCAATGCCGCACACGCCAGCAGATTGAGCGCGGACAACCGTCGCCTGGACCTGATGGCGTACGAGAACACGAACTGCCCGAGCGCAGCCAGCCCACCCCCGACGGCCACCAGAATCATGGTCGTCATCGAATGCTGCTCGGCCTCGGCTTGGTGATCGCCGCGCCGAGTGCCATGGCGGTCAACGCGATGATCGGCGTTCCCACCAGATACACCACCGAATTCCATGCACCGCGATGCGTCACCGCTTGGAACGCGTACAGGCTGAAGGTGGTGAACCCGCACGCCAGCCCGAACAGGGCGGCGCGGGCAACCGGGGCGGGCCGTCCCCACAGGTAGCCCAGGGCAGAGCCGACGACGAGGCACCCGAACACGTTGACTCCGAACGTGCTCATCAACAGCCACCTCGGCGATCCTCGCCACGTCCAGACCTCGTATCGCAACGCCGCACCGACCCCGCCACCGACGGTGACCGCAAGGTACTCACCGAACGATCGACGACGGTCCGCTCCCTGCAGTGCCTCGATCATCGAAGCGAGCCTAGTGGGAGTCGGGCCACTCGGCCGAGTGGAAGAAGGTCGGCCAGGGTGGGCCGGGGTAAAGTCGGCGTGTGACTGCGGACGACACGGGCCTCGGGCCCCAGCACTTCGATGTGATCGTGGAATGGCGTGACCGGGACGTGGTTCTGGCGGTGTCCGGTGAACTGGATCTGGTGACTGCTCCCGATCTGTCCGAGTCGGTAGCTATCGTGCTCGAGAAATCGCCGACGGCTGTGGTGATCGATCTCAGTGATGTGGGATTTCTCGCGTCCGCCGGCATGTCCCTGTTGGCGTCGACGCATCAGCAACTCGGTGGCAACGCCGGGTTTGCCGTGGTCGCGGATGGTCCGGCCACCGGTCGTCCCCTCACTCTCGTCGGTCTGGACGAGGTGTTCGGAATCTATGCAACGGTCGACGAAGCATTCGTTGCACTTCACGCGGGTAGATCCTGAACTTTTGGGTAGACGGGATTCATGATGGCGACTCTCTCCGGAGGTGACGACTCACGTACCGACAGTTCCATCTCGACGGCAGGTGCGCGAATGGAAGAACTGCTGTTCACCGGCGAACCTGCCGACGCCGATCGAGCGTCGGAGCTTCGTCGTGAGCTCGGTGACTGGTTGGGCAATGTGGGCGTCGACCCCGATCGTGCGTACGACGTGGTGCTCGCCACGTACGAGGCAATAGCGAACAGCGTCGAGCACGCATACCGAGACCACACCGACCGCGGAACACTCGACATTCGAGTCTCGTGTGCCGCGGAGGGGCGAATAGAAGTGAAAGTGACCGATCGCGGCGACTGGGCATCGCACAACTCCGATCCCAACCGCGGGCGGGGCGTGCCGCTCATGCGGGCGTTGGCCGACAGCGCCGCCGTCACCTCGGACCAGAACGGTACGACCGTGCACATGATCTGGGACGCGACCTAGCCCGACCGCCCCATCCGGCACACTGGTGCCATGGTCGACGTGCAGATCGCTACCGCAGAGAAGAAGAAGATAACGGTCCCGAATCTGCGTGTGCTGTGGCAGTTCGTCCGCCCGCACCGTCGCACCCTGTCGCTCGGCTTGACACTCGGCCTCGTCGGCACCGGAGCGGCACTGGCGACGCCGATGGTAGCCAAAGGAGTGCTCGACGGCCTCGGCACCGACGCCTCCTTGATCCAGCCGGTGCTGATTCTGGTGGCTCTTCTCGTGGTGGGTTCGCTGGTGCTCTACCTGCAGTGGATCGTGCTGGGGGTCCTCGCCGAACGCGTGGTCCTCGACGCCCGTAAATCCATTGTGCGCAAGTACTTCGGTGCCACGGTGGGAAGTCTGGGCACTCGACCCACCGGAGAGCTCGTCACCCGGGTCACCTCCGATACCGTTCTGCTGCGCGAGGCCACCTCGAATGCGTTGGTGGCCATAGTCAACAGTGTGGTCGGCCTCGTGGGCGCACTGATTCTCATGGCTGTGCTGGATTTGGTGCTGCTCGGCGCGATCACCGTGGCCATCATTGCGATCGCGGTGCTGTTCGCTCGCCTGATGCCTCCGATCGCCGTCGCACAGCGGCAATCCCAGGAGGCAGTGGGCCGCCTCGGCGGAATTCTCGACGGCACGCTGCGGGCGATTCGGACCGTCAAGTCCAGCAGGGCCGAGGCTCGCGAATCGGAGCGAGTCATCTCCGAGGCGCGAATCTCCGCTCAGCACAGCGTCAGGGCGGTCAAGATCTCCGCGTTGGCATGGACGTTCGCCGGAGGCGGAGTGCAGTTGGCGATCATCGGAATCCTCGGCCTCGGCGGCTATCGCGTCAGTACCGGAGCGCTGGCCGTGTCCAGCCTGATCGCGTTTCTGCTGTACGCATTCCAGGTGATGGGCCCGGTGTCCACACTGGCCACGAACATCACCGCACTGCAGGCCGGTATGGCTGCGGCGGCCCGTATTCGCCAGATCGACGACCTGGTCACCGAGAAAGGGGAGACGGCTTCGAACCGGTCGGAGAAGACCCGTGCGCCCGCTCCGGCCCTCGAATTCCGCAGCGTCACAGCACGATACGCACCGGGTAGGGAGCCGGCCGTGCGCGGGATGGACCTCGAGGTGCCCGCGCGTGGACACACCGCGATCGTCGGACCGTCGGGAGCAGGCAAGACCAGCGTCTTCTCGTTGATCCTGCGCTTCCTGACCCCCGAGTCCGGCGAGATCAGGCTCGGCGGAACCCCGTACGACGAGCTGACCATCGACGAAGTGCGAGCGCGGTTGTCCTACGTGGAGCAGGAGACGCCGGTGCTTCCCGGCTCGATCCGCGAGAACCTCCTGTTCAGCCATCCCGAGGCCAGCGAAGCCGACATCTGGGCGGCGCTCGAGTCGGTGCACCTGGACTCGGCGATCCGCGCGCTGGACGAAGGGTTGGACACCGACCTGATCGGATCGACCGTCTCCGGAGGGCAGCGTCAACGAATTGCATTGGCCAGAGCCATCGTTCGTCGTCCGGAAATCCTTCTGCTCGACGAGGCCACAGCGCAGGTCGACGGCCGCACCGAGGCGGCAATCCACGAGGTGATCCGATCGATCGCGGCCGACTCCGCCGTCGTGACCATCGCGCACAGGTTGTCCACCGTGCTCGACGCCGACACGATCCTGGTGATGGAGGACGGAGTGGTCCGCGCCAGGGGCACGCACTCCGAGCTCATGAACACCGACTCGCTCTACCGAGAACTGGTGGCCGCGTTGCGAATCGGCGACAACGCAGCGCTGACGAAGCCGAGCCGATAACCCCCGGCCGGTACCC
Source organism: Rhodococcus sp. 14-1411-2a (assembly GCF_002259485.1). Classification (GTDB taxonomy): domain Bacteria; phylum Actinomycetota; class Actinomycetes; order Mycobacteriales; family Mycobacteriaceae; genus Rhodococcoides. The sequence goes on along the minus strand of NZ_NPGA01000009.1, from coordinate 152,003 downwards.
TAGCGCCCGGAGTCGGATTCGGATTCGGTGGTGCTGCTCTCGTCGTCGGAATCGTCCGAATTTTCCGCGGAGGTGGTGGTCGTTCGATCCGAGGACGGGGTTCGGCGCGGGCTTCGCGTCGTGGTCTCGGACCGATCCGGAGTGGTCGTCGTGGGACGAGCAGTGGTGGGTACCGCGACCTGCCAGGTGGGCGAGGGCGGCACGATGACGATCGTCGACGTCGGTGTCGTCTCGACCGAACTCAGACTGTCCGACTTCAGAGCGGGCGGACGAACGGTCTGGCTCGTGTCGTCGAACGCGCCACCGAGAGCACCGATGGTCAAGCCGACTGCGACTGCCACTCCGGCGCTCGCCACTGCTGCCGACGCGATGACCTTGTCGCGCATGCACAGACCCTAACGCCGTGGCCGGACCCGGATGGTCGGCAATGATGCGAGAACGTTACCTCAGCGAGCGGGGCGGTGAGAGATGGACGTTCACTGCGTCGACAACCGCAGAACATGGGGCAGCGCCTCCGCGATGGACTCCCCGGCCTGTTCGTACACCGAATGATCACGCCGGTACGGATCGCCGATGTCGAGTGTGTCGACACGGTGCACCGCCCGTGCGTCGGCCAGGGTCGCGATGGACTGCGCGCCCGATGCGGCGACGAGGCCCGACGCCTCCAGCAGAGTGAAGGTGCGACGCATCTGCCGCGGTGCGAGAGCCAGGACGGCGTCGCGATGTGCCGCCGTCATCGTCAGCACGAGATCGGCGTCGGACGCGATCGCGGGCGTGAGGCGTCGGGCAACGAAACCGTCCGGATCGCCGCCGAGCTGAGTCAGCACCGTCGCCGCCGTCGGATCCATGGCGTGCCCGGTCAAGCCCTGCGTTCCGGCGCTGCTCGCGGTGAGCTCGAAGCCACCTTCTCGTGCGAATGCAGCCGCAAGGCGCTCGGCTGTGGGCGATCGACAGATGTTCCCGGTACAGACGAACAGAACGCGCATGCCCGCAACTCTAGTGCTGTGCTCGGGTGCCGCACTGAGCACCGAGGGACGCGCTACAGTGTGCCATTGGCGGGGGATCGAGACTGGTTCGTGACATCCAGTCTCGGCGTGTGTTCACGGGGAAGTCGACCGAAGGCGGGTAATGACCGAAGTTCTCGGTGTGTCGGTGGGGGCCAGCGCTGTGCGCATGGCTCGTCCCGACGCGCGCCCTCAGGATTCGGGCCGCCTCGATTTCCATCACGACACCGTCGACGCCTACTGGGACCGCGCGGAGGAATTGGCCGCCGAGTCGATCGGAGTCGTGCTCTCGCAGCCGGGCGACGGTGGACCGGTGCAAGCGACAGGTGTCGCATATCGGGACCAGCAACAGTTCGGCGAGATCCAGCAGGCAATGGCGAGCCAGCGGCTCTACAACTACCGACTGGTTCCCGAGGCACGAGCAGCGTTGCAGTATCTGGAGGCCTCGGGCGAGCTGGGCCACTTCGGCACCATCGCCCTCTACGATCTGGGCAGCTCCGGACTGACGATCAGCGTGATCGACCGCGGTACCGGTCAGGTTCTGCTCGCCGAACGCACCATCGACATCAGCGGCGACGACTTCGATCGGCTCATCTCGGACAATCAGCTCGCCAAGCAGGGCGTCGACATTGCCGACAACCAGGAACTGAGCGAGTTCACCGCGCGGTGCCGGGTGGCCAAGGAGCAGCTGTCGACCAGTGGCGCGGTGTGCCTGCCCGGTGACGGCGGCGTCATCCTGATCTCGCGTGAGTCGTTCGAGTCTCTGGTGACCGTCCCGATCGAGTACTCGGCGCGGCTGGTGCGTGACGTGATCGGTCGGTCACCCAAGCACGTCGACGCTCTCTTCCTCATCGGCGGCGGAGCTCGCATTCCTCTGGTGGAATCCATTCTCGGTGCGTGGATCGGCCTCCCCGTCGTGACCCCGGCGGACCCGGAGTCGGTGGCCGCACGCGGTGCAGCTCTGCTCGCGACCCCGGTGGCCGATGCGCCGCGTCGACCGAGCCCACAACCGGGCGTTCGGCAGTCTCCGTCCGATCCCGCGTCGTTGACCGGGGCTCCGGATTGGTTGAGCCCCGAGCCCACCGGAGACAAGCCCGCCGACTCCAAGCGCAAGGTGCGCGGCGCAGTGCTCGTCGCAGGGGGTCTCGTTGCCATCGCCGCACTCGGGTTGTCCCTCGGATACGGCGGCAGCTCGACGGAGCCGACGAGTTCACCGGTCGAGACCAGCGCACCCGTCACCGCGGTGCCCACGACGCCGAGGACCACCGCACCGCCCACCACCGTGCCACCGACGACCACTGTGCCGCCGACCACCGAGGCCGCTCAGGCCCCGGCTCGCACCTATTCCGAGCCGGAATACGTGCCGCCCGCCGCGCCCGCGCCTGCGCCCGCGCCGCCGCCGCTGATTCCCGGCCTGCCGCAGATTCAGCTGCCGCAGATTCAGTTGCCACCTGCACCGGTCATCGAGTTGCCGCGGTTCTGACCGGCATCCGCGGCCGCCCGGATCAGGGCAGCTGCAACTGCGCAAGAACCGCCAGGTGATCGCTGTCCGGGATCGGCAACGGCTCGACCGACCGGGCGCGGACGTTCTCGCTCGTCACGACGTGATCCAAGCGCGCCAGTGGACGTTCCGACGGGAACGTGCGGAACAGGCCCGCACCGGCGCCGGCTGCCGCGTCGGAGAACGGGGACGATGCCAGCGTGCGGAACTGCCGGTGGTCGTTGGTGGCGTTGAAGTCGCCCGCGACGAGCACGGTGCCCTGATAGGTCTCCATGATCGACCGCATCCTGGCCAGGTCGGCGGCCCACTCGGTGGTGTGGCGCGGTGTGGCAGGCGACATCGCGTGGAAGGAGACGACGGTCAGATCCTGTCCGTCGACGGTGGTTTTCGCCTGCACCGGTACGAATCCGAAGTTGTCGAGGCGGATGCCGTCGGTCAGCGGAGTGCGGCTCCACAACCCGGTGCCATCGGCCACCGGGAGCGCAGCGGTGAAGGCGAACGGCAGAAGGTCGTCGATGCCCGCGGCCTGCAGGTCGTCCACTTCCTCCGGGGTCAATTCCTGGACCGCGAGAATGTCGACGTCGTTGCTCCGCACCGCGTCGACGATGGACGCGGCGTCGGCATCGCCGTGCGCGACGTTGACCGTCAGGACCGACAGTTGCGGGCCGGTGTTGTCCGGTCCGTCGGCGAGGAACATCGGCACCTGAACGCCGACGACGGCAACGGTGATCAGTACTGCGACGGCCGATCCGATGCGGGAGCGCGCTGCGGCGAACAGGATCACGGCGACGATCGCGGCGACGCCGAGATACGGAGCCCCCACGACGAACGCAACAAAAGTGATCTCGGTCACACCGACTTGGCGAACGAGGAACATTCCGGCGACGCCTGCGAGCAGAGCCCAGCCGATGACCAGCGCTGCGCTGGATGCGAAACGGCGCATCACGCTCGTGCCTCCTCTTGCCTGCCCGAGTTGGGCATGGATGTGTCAGGTGTTGTCTACACTCGGCATGTGCCCAGCTCAGAGCCATTGTGCAAGTGTCATCACGAACAAGCTGCGCACCGGCATTACCGGCGCGGAACCGACTGCTCGCTTTGCGATTGTCCGCGTTACCGGAATCGGGTATCGCTGCTGTCGAGATGGTGGCCCTGGAAATAGTTTGCCCGGGCAAAACAATCTTACCGTCCGATCGAATGCGAAGAACAAACCGATTCGTTAGGATTAGGGGCCTGGATACAGGCAATACGGACAAATGCGGCTCGGGGACCGTCCGACATTCGATCCGGTAGGAGAGGCTTCATGTCGAACGATGCAGTGCTGGACAGGCTCGGTACCAGCCTACGAGTCCTCGAACTCGAACCCATCGGTTACCGACCACACCCGATACACAATCACGACCGCATTTGGACCGAGACCAACTGTTACGTCGACCTGTGGATCGAAGTTCTGCACTCGTTCGGTGCAGATCCCACTCCGGCTCTCGCCTTCGTGCTGAGTGCCGGATGCGACGGTCGACAGTGGGATTTCGTGAAGATCGCCCCCGAGGACCTACGCAGCCTGTACGGCATCGGCGTCGCCGAGATGAACGTGTGGCGTCCCGTACTCGAGCACGTCGTCGAAGGCCTGGAAGACGGCATCCACGTCACCGTGGAGGTCGACGGATTCTGGCTGCCCGACACGGCGGGAACCAGCTATCGCAACCAGCACACCAAGACCACCATCGTGCCGAATCTCGTCGATCGCGACGCCAAGGTGATGGGGTACTTCCACAACCGCGGCTATTTCGAGCTCACCGGAGCCGACTTCGACGGGATATTCAATCTCGCCCCCGAGCCGCACGCGGAGGTGCTGCTGCCCTACGTCGAGCAGATTCGAGTGGATCCTGCAGTACTCGACGCGGGTTTCGGTGATCGAGACCTCGACGTCGCTCGCGCTCATCTGGCGCGTCGAGCTCCTGGCAACCCTGTCGACGCTCTGGCTCGCCGCATCGTCGCCGATATCCCGCTCGTACAGACTGCGGGACCCGACGCATTCCACCTCTGGTCGTTCGGCCTGCTCCGGCAATTCGGTGCCACGGCAGAACTGGCGGCGAACTACGTGCACTACCTCGAAGGTCGTGGCATCACGGGAGCCGCTGCGGCAGCGCCGCACTTCCTCGATGCCGCCTCCGGCGCCAAGGCCGTTCAATTCCGGATGGCGCGCGCCGCACGTGGCCGGGATGTGGTGCTCGACGAGCCGCTGATCGAGATGAGCAAGAACTGGGCTGCCGCCATGGACATCGTTGCAGGTGCATTGGGCACGTGATCGATCTGCTCGACGGCGCTCGGTGGCGGCTGGCCCGAACCGACGCCGGCTCTGTTCTCGACCCTGCCGACCTAGGAGACGATCTCGACTGGGTCGACGCGGTGGTGCCGGGCACGGTTGCCACTGCGCTCGGACACTCACTCGCAGTGGACCCCGACGAGCACGACTGGTGGTTCGTCACTCACGTCTCCACCGGTGACCATCGCCGGGTGCGAGTGCGCTTCGGCGGCATCGCGACCCGCGCCCGGATCTGGATCGATGGCGTCCATCGCAGAACCGTGACGTCGATGTTCGTTCCCGAGACCCTCGATCTGCCGGACTGCGGTGACACCGTCACCATCGCCGTCCACATCGAATCGCTTGCAGCTCAACTGAAGTCCCGACGCCCCCGCGGTCGGTGGCGATCGTCACTGATCGCCGCGCAGGGGCTGCGACACGAGCGAACGACGATGCTCGGTCGCGCACCCGTGTACGGACCCCTTCCGGTACCCGTCGGACCGTGGCGTCCGGTGACGATGACCCCCATCCCCGACGTGCGTCGCGTCGACCTGACGACGGAAGTATCGGGAACCGACGGCATCGTCACACTGCGCGCCGACCTGGGCGCTCCCGGGGTGGCTCGAATCCTGATCGACGACAGGGCCTTCGAGCTCGGCAGGGTCGAGCGCGTCGACACAGCGGTGACGCTGCCCGACGTCGAACTCTGGTGGCCCCATACACACGGCCGACCGCTAACGTATCGCGTGGCGCTCGAGGTCGACGGCACCGTCCATCCCCTGGGCGTCGTCGGTTTTCGTACGGTAGAGCTGGACCGTACGGCAGGCGGCGCAGTACTGACGGTCAACGACGAGACCGTCTTCTGCCGCGGAGGAACGTGGACCCCGCTGGACCCGGTGCGGTTGTGGTCGCCCGAGCCCGAGCTGCGGGCGGCGCTCGTGCAGCTCCGATCGGCGGGTCTGAACATGGTGCGCATCGTCGGCACCCTGGTGTACGAGCAGACCGAATTCTGGTCCCTGTGTGCAGAATTGGGCATCATGGTGTGGCAGGACGTCATGTTCGGCACCGTCGACCCGCCCACCGACGATACGTACACCGCAGCGGTCACCCGCGAGCTCGACGCGTTCGCCGACACGGTCTCGGCCAACCCTGCCCTGATGGTTGTCAGTGGTGGAAGCGAGACGCAGCAGCAGCCCACGATGTTGGGACTCGCAGCCGAGGACCAGCGAATGGTGATGCTGGACAGCATCGTTCCCAACTTTCTCGCCGATCGTGTACCCGGAGTCGCCTACGTGACATCGAGCCCGTCCAGCGTGAGCGGCGAACTGCACACTCACGTGGGCGACGGTATCGCACACTACTTCGGGGTGGGCGGCTATCTCCGACCACTGTCCGATATCCGCACTGCCGGAGTACGTTTCGCGGCGGAGTGCCTGGCCTTCGCAGTTCCCCCGGAACGGGCGCAGGTGGAGAAGTTCTTCGGGTCCGCGGCCGTTGCCGGTCACCACCCCGACTGGAAGGCCGCCGTCCCACGTGACCGCGGCTCGTCCTGGGATTTCGAGGACGTGCGCGATCACTACGTACGCACGATCTTCGGCGTCGATCCACACCTGATCCGGCGCGACGATGCAGAGCTGTATCTCGATTACGGTAGGGCGGCGATCGTCGAAGCGTTCATCGAAGCGTTCGGCCACTGGCGTCGAGCATCCTCGGGGTGCGCCGGAGCCCTCGTGCTGACGCTGCGAGACACCGTCGCCGGTGCGGGCTGGGGCATCGTCGACACCGCCGGTGTGCGCAAGGCCCCCTTCTACGCGTTGGCGCGGGCCAGCGCCCCGGTGGCACTGCTGTTGTCCGACAACGGACTCGACGGCTATTCGGTGGAACTGGTCAACGACGGGCCGGCGCGATCGGGCACCGTTCGAGTGGTGCTGCACGCCTCCCGCGGCAGCCACGAGTTCGAACGCACGGTGAGCGCCCCGGCGAACGGATCCATCGCACTGACGGTGGATTCCATCGTCGGCACGTTCACCGACGTCAACCACGCCTACCGCTTCGGCAGCCGCACCTACTCCGCCGTCACGGTCCTGTTTCTGGACGACAGCGGCGTCGAGGCGGCGCGATCCACCGCGCTCGTCGGCGTGCAGAGTCGTCAGAACACGGTGGGGCTGACGGCGAATGTTGTCGAAAAAGATTCTGGAACATGGGAACTGACCGTCCGATCCGACTGGCCGGCGCAGTACGTCTGCGTCGACATCGACGGCTTCGAGGTATCCGACTCGTGGTTCCACCTGGCACCGAACGAACCTCGTACGCTGACGCTCGTCGGTCGCGGCGGGGGTGTACCGCGCGGACACGTGCGCGCGTTGAACTCCGTGGAGAGGGCCTCGGTGGCACCGAAGGTCGTGAGCGGTAACTCGTAGTGGACTACGAGGTTCTGTGCACGTGCCGCTAGCGGCTCGTACTGAGTCTTCCTCGGGCATAGCCGATTCCGGCTGCACCGACGCTGGCCACCACGGCCATCGCACCCCAGGCGCGCACGGGATTGCCGCGAGCCGCTGCGCTGGTCTCCCGGCCGACCGCGCGAGGAAGAATCTTGGCGGTGTATGCCCGCTCGGAGGACAGTGCGTCCTCGGCCCCGATCAACCGGGCGATCGCTGCCTTCGATACGCCCTCGGCGTAGCTGCGCGTGATGAGGTAGCGCGGACGAGTTCGATCTGCGCTGACGGTGTGATCGACGACGATCGAGGGATCGAACACGATCTGGGCGTCGGGATGCGTCTGACGCAGACGGATGCACAGCTCCGTCTCCTCGCAACCGAGCGGCACTCGACCGATCCGGCCGATGCCGGAGACGAACCCGCCGAGTGCGACGACGGGCTCACGGCGGAACGACATGTTCGCGCCCATGAGATTGCGGACCTGAGCGGTTTCCGTTGGCTGCCCGCGGTAGGTGCACCCGACGACCCAATCGAGTTCGCCGGGTTCACCCACTACCTCGGCCGGTAAGAAGGCCGGACGCTTGTCCGGCCATACCGGGTATGCAGAGCCCCCAACGGCGTACACGGCATCGTCCGAGTAATGGGACAGAATGGCTCCGAGCCACTCTGAGGTGCGCGGTGAGGCGTCGTCGTCCAAGAAGACGACGATCTCACCGGTCGCGAGGTCGAGCGAGGTGTTGCGCGCTCCGGAGAGGCCACGTGGGTGGTTGTTCTCCACCACGTTCACGGTCCGGTGTAGCGGCGAGAACTCCTCACGCGCACGTTCGGCCAGTTGCGCATTGTGATCGATGACGATGATCAGTTCGTCCGCCGGAACGACCTGATCGAGGACGGCACGCACGGCAGCCTGTAGTTCGGACCACCGAGCCAGGGTGTACGCGCAGATGACGACCGAGGAAGTCGGCAGACTCACGCCGTCTTCTCGCGGAGTTCGAGAACCTCGTTGTACGACTCCAGGGCCTCGAACTCGAGGTCCATGTCGGTGCGGGCGTCGACCGACTCTCGCAACGGCCGAACGATGGACTTGCGCTTGATCCTGCGGGCACGCATGCGCTCGGTCATCAGCGTGCGCAGCACCCGGAAGCCGTCGGAGAAGGTGCGCAGATTGCTCTGACCGTAGATGCGAGCCAATTCGACGCTCGGCACCTCTTCGATGCGCACGGACGCCTCGGCGAAGCGGCAGTTGATGATGGTCTCGATCTCGAAACCGTCGCCCCAGAGCATCATGCCCTCGGCACCGGGCTGATCGACGACGGGGAGATCCAGCACCGGCACCAGGTCGCGCCAGAAGGCGTTGTAGCCGTAGCAGAGATCCGAGAAGCGAGTCCCGAAGAGGGTGTTGGCCACCAGGTGCAGGCCACCGTTGCCTGCGCGGCGCAGCGGGGTGATGTCGTGGCTTCCGCCACCCTCGCAGAACCGGCTGCCCTTGGCGAAGTCGGCACCGGCGATCAGGGCGTCGACGAAGCGCGGGATCTCGGCGGCATCGGCGGAACCGTCGGCGTCGAACATGACGATGATGTCGCCGGTAGCGGCCTCGAAGCCGCAGGCGAGAGCGTTGCCCTTGCCCTTGCGGGTCTGCTTGATGATGCGAATGTCACCGCGGATCTCCCGCGCCGCGTCGATGGTGCCGTCGACGGATCCACCGTCGACCAGCACGAGCTCGTAGTCGTGCGAGAGCAAGGGGAGGACGTGACGAAGGTTCGCGGCCTCGTTGAGCGTCGGGATGACGACACTGACGCGGGGATTCTGACGATTCAACATATCCATTCCACATGGGTCGAGTGCGATGGGCAGATGTCTCCGAACTCCGTGAATCGACCCCCGCCGCATCCACAGACAGTGTCATAACGCTCGTTCTCAAGCGTAAGAACCTGTTTCCTTTGACTGAAAGCAAGCTTAAAAGAAGCTACGAGTTTGTCAAGCCGCGAACAAACCAACTGGGAGATTGTTTGGAGATTCACGTCATAGTTTGTGACGAGATCAACGCGATCGGTACTGGTAGACGATCGTGTTGGTGTCCTGATACCGCACCGACCACGCCGAGTTGGTGGCGAGCCACTGCCGGAAACGTGCGACCGCATCGTCGGCGACGAACCCGTAGTACTGCATCGCCTCGAGCGACTGACGGGTCAGGACCATGTAGGTGGGTGTGTCGCTGACCGACGCGTTGTAATCGATCTGGCCGAGCTTCTCCGGCGTCGGGAAGCCTTCCATGTACTCGGGGCCCAGCGCGTAGAGCGGGACGTCCCAGTACTCGTTGGCCTCCGTCAGGCGCCCGTAGTCCGACGTCGACCGGGCCGGGTAGCCCGAGGAGTACAGCATCGTGACCGCGGTGCCGGACGGTGACTGTGCGGCGACCGCGCGGGCGTCGTCGATCTGGTCGCGGTGTTCGAGCACGATCGGCCACAGGCCGAAGTAGCTCTGCAAGCCCAGCACGGCACTGCCGAGAGCCCCGGCCGTCGCGACCGCAACCGATGTCCGGGCGGTGAGCCTGCGGGCCCGGGACGGGCGATCCTGGGAGGGCTTGCGATCGAACAGGGCCAGGAACAGCGGCGTGATCAACAGCACGCAGCCGGGAATCGCGTACAGGTACACCCGGAAGATCGCTTCGCCGCCGTAGCTCTGCCCGGCGAGCAGCATGATCGATCCGAACGCCATCACCATCGGTGCCCAGAACGTCTTCTTGGTACGCCAGGCGTAGATCGCCGAGACGAACGCCAGCACGAACACCCCGCCGGACAGTGCGCGGCAGACCAGGGACGTGATCTGTTTGCCGAGCACGCCCTCCGCCTCGACGTTGCTCGCGGCGTTCTGTACGGGGTCGAACCCCTGGAAGAGTCCGTACGGTGCCACGATCGGCAGTCGCGGATACAGGTATCCGAGCAGGATGATCCCGAGAGGAATCATCAACCACCACGGCTTGGCTCGCCGCGTCACCAGCAGCACGCCGGTGACGGCCATCAGCCAGTACGGCGTCAGCTGGTGCGTGGGGACCAGCGCCGCGAACGGAACGATCGACAGGAACGCCGCGGACCGGGTGAGCGAGGAGGACATCAGCAGCGCCAGGAAGCCCACGGCGAGCAGAACGGCCCACGCCTGCGGTGAGTAGTAGTCCTGGCCCACCCAGTTGATGACCTCGGCGAGCATCGCCGCCGTGATCGCGGCGCGTTTGTCGAACTTCATGACCCGCGCCAGTCCGTAGACGGCCGCCGCGAGCACCACGTGGATCATCGGCGCGAACACGTGCGCCAGAGCCAGCGTGTCGTATCCGGTGACGTGCTGGAACCAGGCCGAGACGAGGAAGAAGCTGGGCCACTCGCTGTAGATGTCGACGCCGCTCGGAGCCAGTCGGTTCAGATCGAGCACGAACTCGGTGACGGCGACGTGCTTGTACGTCCAGTCGTAGATCGGAGCGGAGGTGACGAGGGTGACGGTGAATCGCTGCACCACGATGGCCAGGCCGATGGCGAGCAGCATGGTGCGCAGCTGATGACGCCGCAGCGCGATCAGGAACGCCGCCATGATCAGCACCATGCACAGCACCAAACCAGGGCCGGTTCCGGCGGTCAGCAGCCCGAACTGCGAGTACGTTGCGCGCTCGAGACCGGGCAACAACGGCAGCCACAGAAAGAACGCCAACGCCAGAATCAGGCCGGCAACATTGCGTCGCAACGTCTCTCGGTCGGTCAGAGCGAATTTCACGGAAGCGAGGGCGGACGTTCGCGACGACGGCGAGACGACCTCACGTGCCTGCGCCACCCAGACCGGCAGGTCGGGACGGCCGTGCTTGCGGTACCAGAGCACCGACGAGCCGATCAGGGCCAGGCACAGCCACAACGTCCACATCCGGGGCGACCAGCGGTAGCCCCACATCGCCGCCGACACCATCAGTGTCACCACCGAGATACTCAGAATCGGCAGGGCGGCAGGAACCGCGGTGCGCGGGATGCGCACCCACGACAGGATCGCGGCACCGGGTCCGAAGAACAGCAGGACCGTCAGAAGCACGACGCGAACCAGCGTCGGCAGCGCGATCATCGAGGCCAGGCCGGACAGGGCGGCGAGGACGCTGATGTCGGAGTAGCGCAATCGGCTACCCGCGCGCCGCCGTGTGCCTGCGGCGGAGTCGGTGGTGCCGACGGGCCAATCGGTCCAGTCGGACGGAACGAACAGCTTGTGCCGCAGATCTGCGATGGACCGGTATCCGGAATCAGTCGAGGACAGGTTCACGGCTCACCCCCGCCAGCGGAGTGCGCTCGCGACCTTCGCGCCTGCTGCGCCGGATGGCCGCGGGGCCCTTGGCGATGGAGAGCAGTTCCATCCGGCCGATACCGTCGGGCAGGTCGGCAGCGAGATCGTCGGGAGGGGAGGCGACCTTGCTCATCTTGGCCGACAACCGAATTGCGCTGCCGAGTCGGCGGGCGGCAACCTTCGCCGCGAGGCTCGCGGATCTGCGGTCGGTGGCGACCGTGTACAGCCACGCGCCGAGCCCGAGTCCGTACCCGCGCGCCTGGACCGCCAACGCCTCGGGATCGGCGCGGTGACGGTGCCACACGATGGCCGCAGGCTCGTACACCAGCTTGTCGCCGGCCATCAGCACCCGGAAGAACATGTCGAGATCCTCACCGCCGTTGGTCGGCGATCCCACTCCCAATGCCTCGTCGAATCCTCCCAGATCGAACATCCGTCCGCGGTCGACCGCGAAATTGGCTCCGGTTCCGTACATCCCGACCTGGAACGGAAACAGCGGCACGTCGGCCGGTGGATTCTTCAGGTCGTAGACCCGGGGCGTCACCGAACTCGCCCATCCGACGCGGCGATCGAAGTACGCCTGCGCCTGAGTGCGGATCTCCCCACTCGGCACGATGCCGGACACGCACGTGACCCGCTCGGCCCGCCCGAAGCCGCGGGCGATGCTGCGCAACCACCTCGCGTCGACGGCGACGTCGTCGTCGGTGAAGGCGACGATGTCGTGCCGCGCTGCTCGTAACCCCGTGTTCCTGGCTCTCGACAGACCCGCCGTCGGCTCGGACACGACGCGAACACGGGAGTCGTCCAACCCGCGAACGTACTGCTGCGTGGCGTCGGTCGGAGACGCATTGTCGACGACGACCACCTCGAAATCCGGGTAGTCCAGAGCGGACACCGACGCGAGCGCGCCCTGCAGATGATCGACTCGGTCACGAGTGCAGATCACCACGGTGATCGGCGGCAACGCTCGATCGGTCTCGGGAACGGCATCGGGCATCGGAACCTGGGCGAGCGACATCGCCGCCCTCCGTGCATCGTCTGCCGCGACCGCGCCGTCGACGACATCGAGTTCGACGAAGCCCAGCGGGTCGGGTCCGCGTCGGATCAGCAACCGGGCACGGTGGTAACCGTCGGAACCGTCGAGTACGAGAGAGTCCGGAAGATCCTGCTCCAGGTCGATGTCACCGATCCACACGGCACCGTCCCATTCGGGAGACTGCAGTCTGGGGAGCGCGGGAGGTAACACGGGGAGGGTCCTTTCGGGTGACACGTACGGGCAGGTGGAGCGGGGTCTCAGTCGGCGCGATACCGCACCCAGTCGACCGCCATGGTCGCCGGGAACGGCGTGGAGTTGTCGGTGGGGCCGGGCCAGTCACCGGCGACGGCGACGTTGAACAGCAGGAAGAACGGCTTGTCGAAGACCCAGTAGTCGTTGCCGCCGGTGAGGTCTGCCGGAGTGATCGTGGCCAAGGTGGTGCCGTCGATGCCGGTGGTCACGCGGCCGGGAGAGCGCTCTACCCAGTAGGTATGGAAGTTCTCGGACAGTGGCTCGGGCGGAATCCCGCCTGCGTCCACCTTCTGGCTGGTCAACGAATCGGGTTGGGGCGCATGGATTCCGGTGTGGTATTGATCGGCCTGGTTCAACGTCTCCATGATGTCGATCTCGCCGGACAGCGGCCAGCCGACCGAGTCCAGGTCGGTACCGAGCATCCAGAACGCCGGATGCAGTCCGGCTCCGGCCGGCATCTTGATCCTGGCCTCGATGCGGCCGTAGGTGAACTCGAACTTGTCCTTGGTGGTCACTCGGGCCGAGGTGTACCCGTCACCGTTGCGCATCGCGTTGATGACCATGTGGCCGTCACCGTCGAGAGACGAGTTCTCGGTCGAATCGGTGTAGTCCTGCTTCTCGTTGTTGCCCCAACCGGTCTGTCCGACATCGTGACTCCAACGGTCGTCCGACATGGCATCGCCCGCCGTGCCCGAGAAGTCGTCGTAGACGGTGAATCCGGGCTTGGCGGCTTCGGTATTGGACGCCGACGTCGTGGAGGTGGCGTCGACGGTGCCCTGCGCAGTGGAGTCGGGGTCGGCTCCGTCCGAGCGCTGCGTCATCCCGTACACGGTTCCGGCGACGACCAGACCCAGCACGACGAGGAACGCCAGAACGGAAGGCCAGCGTCGACGTGGAGGCTCGACGATGAGCCCGGTTCCTGGTAGCCGCGAAACCTCGACGGTCCCCGTTCCGGACTCGTGGCTCGATGCGGCATGACGACTCACGCGGTCTCGTCGACGTTCTTCGGAACTCGCGTCGCGTTGAACTGCGAGACCGACAGCACGACTATGCCCACGAGAAGCGCATAGGTGGCGATGCGTTCCATGCTTCCGATACCGAGACCGAACTCGTGACCACTCATGTAGGCGAAGTAACCGGCCAGACCGACGGCACCGAGCGCGGTCACGACGATGCGAATACCGCGCGGCAGACTCCGGTGCCCGCCTGCGACGACGAGGCCGAAGTTTCCGAAGATGAAGAACGCGGTGGCTCCGAACGAGTGAATGGGGTAGTTCACGCCCTGGTTGACCAAGCCGGCGGTCATGGCACCCGCGCCGGCCACGAGGAAGAACGACGCGGCCCTGCCGTCGATCCGGCGAACGATGTACCAGGATGCGCCCACCGCGGCGATTGCCACACCGAACAGCACCATCGAGGCGTTCAGCAGCACGTAGAGCTGGCTGCACGGCCAGTTGCCGGTAGGCCCGCAGAAGGGAACGCCGAGCTCGCTGATGTAGTTGTTCCGGTAGCTGTAGAGACCCCGCCACGTGGCCGAGACGATGTACTCGACGAGAACGAACTGCACCACCGACAAGCCCGCCCACCGAGCGACGTGGGCAACGAAGACCGATCGCTTCGTTGCAGGCGCAACGGTGCTCGACGTCGGACTGTTCGCTTCGGGTTCGGTGGGGCGCTTCGCTTCGATGGTCATGCGGTCTTCTCCTGAGGGGCCAGCAATGCGAGGGGGTTCGCTGCTACGAGATCGAGTGCGGCTTGCACTGTGTGGCGATCGAAAACATTGTCGTGGAACGACGCCGAGACGAACACGACCGAACCGATGGTCTCCATCGTGATCATCACCGACTCCGGTAGTCCCGGATCGGCGATCACGAAGAAGGCGCGGTCGGCGGGCTCGGCAACCCAGGAGACCTGCTCCAACTGCCTGACCCTACCGAGATCGGAGTACATGAGCTGAACTCTGGGGCGAACCGGAACTCGGTCTGCTGACACCCCGGAGACGGCCTTGTGTTCACGCTTGTACTTGATGGTGCTGATCGTCGCGGATGCGATGGGACGGCCCTTGGCGATGGCACCGGACAATGCCCCGTGCACCTCGCCAGCCGAGGTTGGATCGATATCGGAGAAACGGATCCCGGCTGCGAAGTTGCCGAGCACCACCGTCGACGGCGGAAGGTAGCGGCGGCAGTCGAACAGAAACGCCGCGGAACGATCGAGCGATAACGACGTGCGCGCGAACGCCGCAGCCACGGCGGCACACATCACCGCGCTGACGCTCGCGCCGGGCAGGTGGGATTCCCGCCACCGCCGGATCGCATCGGTGGTACCCGACTGCGTCACCACGGTGGCCACCGCCGCGGACGGTGCCCACGGCCGAAATGCCGTCGGCGACGCGGTGTCCGGCGCAGGCGCGGTGGCTGCGTATTCCGGGTTCGGGCCGGGACGAACGCGGTCGTGGATCGTGTCCAAGACTTTCCTGGGATTTCGAACGATCCAGCGCAACAGTGCTTTTCGGAGAGGATGACCGTCGACGGGCCTACTCGCCCACGCCGGGAGCGGGGCGTCGGGACGTGCGTCGGCCAAGTAGGCGAACAGGTCGACCGGCAACAGAGCGTCGCCGATACCGTGATTGAGATCGAGGAACAGGTAGCGACCGGCCAGACGGATCCGCAGAGTGATCTCGGGAACGGACGCGTGCGAGAACTCGGTGAGCTCCTTGGCCAACTGCTCGTGATCGACGGCGGGTCCCTCGACGATGTGCTCGACCACCCGCTCCGGCTCGTAGACCCAGCCGACCGAAGACTGGTCGGCGCGCAGGCCCAGCCGCGTCGCAGGACCGATCGAGGCCAGTGCGAGTACCCGGCTCCGCACTCGTGCGAGATCACCGAAGTCCGCGGGTCCCAGCACGGTCACGATGCGCGAATCGGACCGAAGCATGTCCAGTGAGCTGGCGCGATAGGTCTGAGTCATGGTGCCGTCCTGTGTTGAGCGTGGACAGGGATGCGACGCGGTGACGGTTCGTCGAGCTGCGGCCGGCCGTCCTGTGGCTCGCGACGGGGCGGTTCCCGGTGCCGAGGTTCGGCGTGTCGGGGTTCTCCGTGGCGGGATCGAGGTGGACGGGCATCGCTGTCGTCGATCGGCCCGCGAGGTCCGGGGGAGCCCGACGGGCCCTGGTCGTCACCGGACTCGCCGTTGCTGCCTGCGGACAGCTCACGAATCCATCGGACGAGCGGCACGATCAGAACGAGTGCGCCGAACGCCTCCGCGGCGAGGTACGCCCAGCCGACGGCCGCGATGCCCATCGACGACGACAGTGCCACCGAACCGCCGATGATGATCGAGGTGGCCACCACCTGCACGATCACGGCCAGTCGCATGCGCCGACGGACCCGAGCCAAACCGTCGTACAGGGAACCGACGACGGAGAGCGGGATGGTCAGCGCGGCCAACTGCACGATGATGGTGCCCTGATCGCGATAACCCTGGCCGATCAGGCCGAGTCCGAACGGCGCGACGAACGCCAGGAAGATCGACCCACCCACCGCGACGATGCAGACCAGGGTCATGAACCGCTTCGTCAGGCGGTGGAACTGCGCGGGGTGGGCAGCGACCTCGGCGACGTACGGTCCGATCAACACGCTGATCAGAATGTACAGAGCACTGACGATCGACCAGGTGAGCGAGAAGTAGGCGTTCTGCTCGGCACCGAGGGTGGCGACGACGATCATCGGCACGAGCAGCGGAGCGAGCGAGCCGAGCGCGGTGATGCCGTACGCCGAACCGAAGTAGGCCCACATCTCACGCCGGGGCGGCAGATCCGGCTTGCCTGCGTACCGCTGTTCGGTGCGGACGTTCTTCAGGATCGCGCGCAGGACGAAGATCGACGCCACGATCGCGGGGACGGCCCAGGCGGAGATGATCGAGGTACTGCGCTCGGTCGAGAAGAGCGCCAACAACAACACGAACTTGAAGACGGCGTGGAAGACGTTCTTGGCGGCCGCCCATCGGGCGACGCCCAGGCCGGAGGAGGTTTGATCCTGCAGCGCGAACACCGCGAGCACTGCGACGAAGAACGGGAACGAGACGATTTCGGCGGTGTTGGTGAACATCTCGTCCACCGGCGCAACCAGCAGGAAGCCGCCGCCGAGCACGAACGCGAACGCGGTGACGGTGAGGTAGCCGCGCACGATGAACGACTTGGCCAACCGGCCCGAGATAGGCAGGAATCGCTCGTACATCGAACCGAGGCTCAGATTGGACAACGTGGAGAGCATCACCGCGGAGGTGATGACCGCCGACGCGCTGCCCACCTCGGCCACGGGATAGAGCCGACCGGCCGCAGCCCAGAACAGCAGGCCGAGTGCGCCGGTGATGGCCGTCGAGAGCATCAGAGCCATCGAGTTGAGCGCGAGGTTGCGATCGGACGCCTTCGAACCCGGTCCTGTGTCGGGTGTCGCCTGTTCGACGACGTCGGCAGCAACATCGACCGAGTGAACGGGATTGTGCCGAGGCACGGTCGGCACCGGCATCGTCGGGCTGTTCATCAGGCCCAGGTCGAACCGCGCCGGTTCGACCGGGTACCACCGAAGTTGTTCGAGCTGCTCGTGTTTGGGTGGCGCAATCCTGGGAGCGCGGTGCTTCACAACCGAACCTTCCCCACCGGCACGGGAGGCGACGGAGCAGTGATCTCGAGGTCGAACGCAGCAGCAGTGGCCGCGAGAAGTTCGGCTCGGACGTTCTCGCGCAGGTCGCGACCGTAGAGCGAGTGATCACCGGACTCGAACGAGGTGACGGTGGGCACGGACGATCGGCGCTGGAGCCGGCGCATTCCCTCCGGGCCCCGATTGGCCTCGAACCAGGCGGTGTCGTTGGGGGAGAGCAGAACTCGTGTCTGCACCCGGCGGTCGCTGAGAATGCGCAACGAGATCTCGGGAACCTGGATCAATCCGCGCCGGCCGAGCCAGATCCACAGGGCATACGGGATTCGCGGCTGCAGTGCATTCTTGGTCCGTACACCCCAGTGGTGCAGACGGTCGAGTGCGCGAGCCTTCAGTCCCGTCTCCTCGATGTGCATCGAGGAACGCTTGACGAATTCGAGTCGACGAGTGGTCCAGTCCAGGGTGTTGAGCAGTACTGCGGCACGAACCCCCAGTTCCCGGGCGGCGAAGCTGGAATACCAGGAGCCCGAGCACATTCCGGCCACCAGGACGTTGGCCGGGGTCGACCCCGACTGCCGGACGGCGGTGAGTGCATCCTCGTTGCCCTCGTCGCTGTAGAGCCGGGTCAACTCCGTATCGGCCACGGTTCCGCTTTCGCCGGTGCCGCGACGATCGAAACGCACCGTGGCCACTCCGAAGCGAGGCAGTAGCCGCGCCAGTTCCACCCACATACGGACCGGACCGACACGGTGCTCGTTGGCGGTGGGATACAACACCACGGTCGGTCCACCGGGCAGGCACAGATCCGAGGACGACCGAATCGCGAAAAGCTGCTGTGCGCCCAGGTATTCGATGCTCTCCTGAATTCCGTCGACCACTGATCGCGATCGACGCTCCACCGCGACGTCGGCCGCGGGCGTCGCGGGGAACTTCGACGCCGTCCACGTCGCGAGGTAGGAGATGTCGGACGTCGGGATGACGACCTCGAAATCACTCGGCTCGAGAAAGTCGTCGTGCGCGGTCAGAATGTGTTCTTGAGCCGAGAGAGTCTCGACGACCCTGCGTACGGGCTTGGTATCGGCTCGCTCGGCGCGCGTGGCCACCAGCACCGGCGCGTCCGTTCTCGTCTTCGCGGCATCGAGCACGGAGAAATCGGCAGCCGAATCGGGATGCAGCACAGCGCCGATGATCGACACCCTGGGATCTGCGTCGGAGTCGGTGGTCACGCTCACCGAATACAGCGCGCGCTGCTCGTGCAGATACGACCGTCCTCTGACCACCGGATCCCACAGCGTCATCGCGGTGAGCGGGCCACACTCGGCGGCGACCGAACACGCCAACAAGGCACCGACGCGCAGACCCACGAGACCGACGTCGTTCACCCCGCAACCACGAACGTAGGCGACGGCTTCGACGATGCTGCGCTGCCAGTGCGCCACCGCGTCGGGCTGATCCTGATCGCCCCACGAATCCCCGGTGCCGCGATAGTCGAACCGCAGCACCAGAAGTCCCTGCGCACACAGCTTCTGCGCGAGCAGGGTCATGCCGCGATACGAATCGACCTGTTCCTTGCCCAGTGGTGGGCACAGCACCACACCGCCGCGCGCCCGACCGCCGGACGGCACGTGGACGGTGCCGAACAGCGGTGAGTCGGCCGGGCCGAACCACATCGGGTACTTGCCGCCCGCCGTACGCGAAGAGGACTCGGCGGGAACTGAGCCGATGCGCCGGGGAGCGGTGCGGGAACTGTTCACAGGTTTGGTCCTTCGTGTACGTACACGGGTGAAGCGGTATCGATCAGTTGCGCAGTGCGGCAGGCCAGGCCGATCGATCGAGTCCATGGGTGCGGAGCATCGCCAGGGCGATGCGTTCCATGCCGAAGCCGACGCAGGCGCTGTGGGCCGGTTCGCCGTCGACGGTCTCGATGCCGAAGGTGTGCCCGAAGTGATCGCGGTGGCAGTTGCACGAGACGACCGCGGTGCCCTCGTCGAGATCTCCGTAGAGCTTGACTACCAGTTCGGTCTTGAGGTTCTCGTTGCGCTGGTTCGCCGCGAGCATGCGTCCGGCGCGACCGAAGAACGGGTCGTTGGCGATGACCGCCTCGGCTTCCAACCCCAGATCTGCCAGCACCTGAAGACCGCGCGGTACCCAGCGTTCGCGGTGTGCGATCGCGTCTTCGGGGGTGCCGACTCGAACGAACTCGTGCATCCGAAATGCCTGCATCCGAGCCGGATCCACCGCGGGCTCGTGCCGGAAGCAGTAGCCGTAGATGTCCATCAGCGTGCCCTCGTCGGGCAGCGTGCCGGTGAGCATCGAGTACGAAGGATGGCAGGCAGCCGAGACCAGCATGGTGCCCGCCGAATGCAGGAAGTGATCCCAGTCCTTGCCGTCGGATCGTTCCGCCAACAACGCAGCGTGTTCCTTGTTGTCGCCCTCGAACGTGTTGATGGCGCCGGTGAGGTTGGGGAACGACGCGATGTAGTCGGTGCGCTCGAAGGCTTCCCGAGGGAAGACCGGTGCGAACCGGAATCGAGTGGCCTGACGGCCGTGTTCGGCGACGCCTGCCTCGGTGACGCGGGCATCGACGAACTCGATGATGTCCTCGAATTCGCCACTGCGCCCGTACAATCCGGGGATCGAGCTGGGGACCAGCAAGCCGGCGTCGACGAGCTCGGCGCGGAAAGCGGCTCGGGCCGAGTCGAGTTCGCTGATGTCTGTTTCCGGTGCGGAGTGTGTGGTGGTCATCATTTGCCCTTGTAGACGAGGGAGAGCTGGGCGTTGTGCCCCAGGATGCGTTCGTTGCTGACCATGATCGCGGACCCGTGCGCGTCCCGAAGATGACGGCCGATGCTCATCTCGCCGTCCTGTCGGTACCCGGAGATGCCGCAGATCTGCAGTGCCTTGCCGACGATGTCGATGACGAGCGTCGACGCGGTGACCTTGACGTTGTTGATCTTGAGCGCGAACCCGATGGCTCCGAGCTCGGCGGGGCTCTCGGCGACGGCCTCGAACTTGGCTGCGGCACCGAACACCGTGTCCACCAACTGCTCGTGCACCACCATCAGCTCCGCGAGACGCAGCGCGCTCGGCGGCGGCGTTCCCGGAGTCTTGCGTGCGGCCTTCTGCACCGACTTGCGCGCTTTGGTGACCGCCGCGTCGGCGATGCCGAGCCACGCAGATCCCCACAGCACGTGCGCTACCGGAAGCATGGTCTGAGCGGAGATGTCGCCGTAGTTGTCGCCCAGGATGTTCGACGTCGTTGTGCGCGCGTCCAGCATGAAGCCGGGGCTGCAGGTGCCGCGAAAGCCGAGGGTGTCCCAGGTGCCGGTCTTGACGAGCGTCACGTCGGGCTTCTCGCACACCACGAGCACCTGATCGCTCGGCGGGCTGTCGACGCTGCGCCGCGCCGTCGCCAACACGATCTGCGCGTACTCGCCGTAGGAGATGACCGGTGCGTTCTTGCTGAGCGTGATCTGCTCACCGTCGTACTCCACCGCACAACTGCTCGAGCGGACGTCTCCGCCGATGTTGATCTCGGTGGTGGCCGACGCCACCAGTATGCGATCGGTCACGATGCGACGCTGCAGGTCTGCCATGGCGTCGGACTTGCCGTGGCGGACGATGCTGAGCACCTGTGACTGGTGCATCACGAAGATCATCGCGGTCGATGCGCACTCGGCACCGAGGGCGCGCGAGATCCGGGCTATGTCGGTCAGTGTTGCCCCGCCTCCGCCGAACTCCCGCGGAATTCCGACCCCGAGCAGGCCGGCGTCGCGCAGCGCATCCACCGATTCGGTGGGAAAACGGGCATCGCGATCGACCTCGTCGGCGTAGGTCCGCAGTACGGCCAGCACGTCGGTGATCGACTGGTCGATCGAGCTCTCGTAGACGGTGGTCATGGCCTCAGTCCGTCAGCTGGGCGATGGCCGCGGCGATCGCGTTGATGCTGCCGAACGTCGACTTCTGCAGCATGGTGTCGGGGAATTCGACGTCGAACTCGTCCTCGAGCGCGATCATCACGTTGACGCTGGCGTGCGAGGTGAGGCCGCTGTCGTAGAGATCGGCAGCTTCGTCGATGCCCTCAACGGGGACCGGCAGCTTTCCGAATTTCTCCAGAACGGTTCGCACTCGAACCACGTCGTGAGCATTGAGCGTCTGCATCGAAACCTCCACCGATCGCGTTAACCACGAGACCGGACGGCCTCGTCGTCGACTCAGGGTCGGCTGGCAGTGTGCCTTTTCGACCCAAAGTCTCCCCAGACCCTCTTAAACAATATCGCAGATTGTTTAGTAGCGTTACCGGGATGCCCGCATCGGGTATCCGAGCCGCCGTACACTTCGAGAGGAGCGGGGGCTCGTACGGACGCCGGATCGGGCGTCGAAACACAATCTGTGAAGGACTGTCTGGTCTATGGGTGGAGTCTGCGGGGTGTCAGTGGGTACCGGTGCCGTGCGCATCGCGTACATCGCCGACGGCCGCCGCGTCGAGGACTCCATCGACGCAGAGGGTGCGCACGACCTGCTGCCCGGCAAGCTCGTCGACCTCGGGCCGTTCGAGGACATCGTGCTCGCCGGATGGGACACCGCAGCCGTGACGGCGCTGCTGGAGACCCTCGGCGACGGCACCGTGCCGAACGCTCGCATGGTCGAGGAATCCCACGCCCTGCTCGCCTATGCCCGCACCGTTCCGGAACTGGCCGACAAGGACTACGTCCTGGTGGTGGATTTGGGCAAGAAGGGGTTTTCGGCCACCGCACTCGATGTGGCGGGCGAGTACGTCGAGTGGACCGCACGCACCGTCGACATCAGCGGTGACCGCTTCGACGAGGTGGTCCGCGGCATCGTGATGGCCAAGGGCATTCTGCCGGCTCCGGTCGGCCCCGAGGGCGATCAGGAGTACCAGGCCTTCTTCCGCGAGCTGAAGGAGTTGGTGAGCACGTCGGTGGGCGTCCGGGCACCCAACCGCGGCCCGATGTTGCTCAGCCGGAAGGAATTCGAGCGAGAGATCACACCGCTCGTCTCCGACGCCCTGGACTGGGCCTCCAAACAGGCACCCGATGCCGTACTGCTGATCGGTGGCGGTGCAGGCATCCCCGCGGTGCGCACCATCATCGAGGACAAGTGGAACGTTCCCGTCCACGTGCCCGACGACCCTGCAATGGCCATCGCCGAGGGTGCGGCACTCGACGAAAGACCCGCCGAAACCCCTTTCGACGGATCTCTCCATGCCGATGTGGGAATCATCACCGTCCCGGACGACGCGTCAGAGCTGATCGATGCGCCCGAGCTGCTCGCCGAGCCGGAGACGCTCGACTTCGACACCGTCGAGCCGGAGACGCTCGACTTCGACACCGTCGAGGAGTGGATGGTCGACGGCCTCACCGTCGACCAACTCGCGACCGAGGATCTGACGATCCCGTCGACCACCTTCGATACGGTCCCGGCCGACATAGATCTCGACGAACCTGCACTCCTGCAGCCCGAGGTGCTCGAACCCGCGGCACCCGAGCCGGGGGTCGTCGCCGAGCCGGTTCGCCGCGGCCGACGCACCTGGTCGATTCGAGACGCGTCCGTGCTCGCCGCCGTGAGTCTGCTGATCGTCGCGGTGGTGGGATTGGTGTTCACCCGGGGAAACACGCCGCCGCCCACTCCGCTGATCGACCAGCAGATTCCCACTGATTCCACGTTCGCCGCTGCGCTTTCTGCCGTCGCGGGCCCGGCCGACGGGGTCGATCCGGGACCCGCCGAGCTGCCGGTGCTCGGGCCCGTTCGATTGTCCGACGCGGACCTGTACGAGCGGGAGTTCACCTACGCGGGCGAGCTGTACCTACCGACTGTCGATCCGGAGCTGCCGGAATAGACCTCGGGTCCGGTTCGAGCAGGCGGGGTGGGGAGCGCGACAGGTTTCACTACGCCCGGCTCCGCCCACCGCCGGGGCGCGCGCCCCGCCGATTCGGCCGAAGCGGTAACCTGGCGCTCTGGACGAGGTGGATCGCGTCCGAAGACAACTGCCGATCGAAATGAGGCCGACAACCGTGACTGTGCTGCTTGGGGTGTCCATGGGGACCCGAGCCGTGCGCACGGCGCAGCCCCGAGCCGAGCAGTTCGGGTCACCCGTCGGAGACCCGTCCGGCCTGGTCACCGACATCGACCGGCCCCTGTTCTTCCGCAACGAACTCATCGACAGTGTCGGCGGAGACCTTCCGCATCTGGCCGCCGAATCGATCGGTGCCGCAGCGGAGAGCGAGCCCGAACTCGCCACCGGCGTCGCCTACCGCGACCCCCGCCAGGCCGACGCGTTGCATGCTGCCCTCAGCGGTGCGCGCCTGCACAACTATCACCTGGTCCCCGAGGTGGAGGCTGTCGTCGAGTATCTGGCGGCAACGGGCGAGGCCCGCAACTGCAATTCCGTCGCACTTTTCGACCTCGGAAGTTCAGGACTGACCGTCAGCGTCGTGGACCTGGTGCAGCGCACCGTCATCGCCTCGCAGCGATCCGGTGCGTACAGCGGAGATCTGCTCGACGCCTACGTGCGCAACAATCAGCTCCAACGCCTCGGCAAGCAGCCGACCGACCCCGACATGGCGTTGTTCGAGAAGCGCTGCCGCATTGCCAAGGAGCGCTTGTCCACTCAGGACGCGGTATGTCTGCCCGACGCCAGCGGCATGATCCTGCTCTCCCGAGAGAACTTCGAGCTGCTCATCACCGACCTGCTCGACGAGGCCATCGAGTTCGCGCGCGACGTGATGATCGGTGCCAACGTTCCGATCGACGCCGTCGTACTGATCGGCGGTGGAGCTCGCATGCCGATCGTGCAGAAACGCGTCGGACCACTGCTCGAACTCCCGTCGATCGTGCCGACCGAGCCCGAGACCGTCGCGGCGCGTGGAGCGGCACTGGCTGCTCGTCCGCATTCACGCACGCGAACCGGAACGCGTCGGGCACCGAATCGGCAGGCGACGTCCGCTGCGCCGATGACCGCCGAACCCGCGTCGCGGGTCCGCTCGGAACCGGCTTCCGTGCCGGTGCCGCCGCTACCCGCGCCGGTCCGTCCGGTTCCGGCGAATACCGAGTCCCAGCACGCCGCGCCCGGTGTGCCTGTCCCGGCTCCCTCGCCGGCGCGTCCTGTTCCGGCCCGTCCCTGGATAGCGGCGGCAGCGGTCGGCGCGCAGTCGCAGGACACGGTGTCGGAGGTGCCGGTGCCCGAAGTGCCGGTGTCCGAAGTCCCGACGTCAGAAGGCCCGGCCGATCCCACCGGTACCTCGGGAGAATTCGCTTCCTCGAGGTTCACCGACTCCGCCGAATCAAGTGCAGTCGATTCGGTTCCGGAGACCTCACCGGTGGTGGAAGATGTTCTCGACGACCACGTGCAGGGGGCGCGGGTCGACGGGGAGGTCGTTGCGTTGAGCGCGAACACGGGGGATTCGTCTGCCGAGAACTCTGCTGCCAAGCCCGAGGCCGCAGACGACGGCAAGCCGGTTCCGTTCCAGCTGAAGAACGTCTACTGGCTCGACGCCGATTACGACGACGACGACGGCGAGGACGACCGCACTCGGGCTCGGCGGAAGCTCCGCACCGGAGGTGTTCTCGCGCTCGGTCTCGCTTTGGTGGTGGGCGGCTCCGCGTTCATGATCACCCAGCAGAACACACCGCAGGTGGTCGACACCTCGGTCAGTCGGAACCAGACCGAAGCTCCCGCTGTCACCACCACGGTGCCGCCCACGTCGGTGACACCAGCGCCGGTGTTGCCGCCGCCCGCACCTGCACCGGAAACCACGGTCGAACCGACCACCGTGCCACCGGAGACCGAGGTCTACCAGGAGCCGTGGACTCCGGAGCCGACGACGACCACGGCCGAGCCTGCGCCGCCGCCACCCGTCGAGAGCGTTCCTCCGACGACGCAGCAGCCACCGCCGCTGATTCCAGGATTCCCGGATTTCACGCTGCCCGGTTTCCCGCCGATTGCCCCGCCCGCTCCCTGACCCGATTCACTTCTCTCCGTGAGTGTTTCGCGGCCTGATGTGCTCGAAGATCAGGATGGTCTCGGTAGCGGCCACAGCAGGGTCGGCGCTGAGATTCTCGACGACGAAGTCGCGAAGAGTGGCGGTGTCGACGGTTGCCACATGCACCAGGAAGTCGTCCGCACCGGCAATGAAGTAGATGTTCAGCGTCTCCTTCCGTGAGGCGATCTTCGAACCGAATTCGCTGATGCGTCGTCGAGCATCTGCTTGCAGCCGAACCGAGATCATGGCCTGAATGCCCTGGCCGAGTGCCTCGGGGTCTACCTCGGCGTGGAAGCCGCGGATGACGCCGCGTTCGACCAAAGCACGAACCCGCGCCAGTGCGGTCGACGGTGCGATCCCGGCCGCGGCAGCGAGCGCGTTGTTGGGTGTACGGGCGTCGCGGCGGAGCTCGTCGAGCAGGATGTGGTCGATTCGGTCCAGTGGCACCGACCGAACATCGTTCGACCGAGACCCCGCTTCACCCGTCTCGAACGAACTATTGCTCACCATTCTGGGATTGTACAGAATTATATTCACTTCCGTTGCAGGTATTTCGTAGATAATTCATAGTTGGCCTACACGGATGGAGCCCCGGCTTCACATCACCCGCCACCGAGGAGGCCGCCATGAAGATCGGAATTCCACGCGAGATCAAGAACCACGAATACCGGGTGGCCATCACCCCGGCAGGCGTGCACGAACTGGTCTCGCGAGGACACGAAGTGATCATCGAAACCGAGGCAGGAGCTGGTTCGTCGTTCACCGATACCGACTACAAGGCCGCCGGGGCGCAGATTCTCACCGATGTCGCCGAGGTCTGGGAGACTGCGGACCTGCTCTTGAAGGTCAAAGAACCTATCGCCGAGGAGTATTCACGCCTGAGGAAGGGGCAGGTGCTGTTCACCTACCTGCACCTCGCGGCGTCCAAGCCGTGCACCGATGCGCTGCTCGAGTCGGGTACCACCGCCATCGCCTACGAAACAGTCACTGCTGCAGACGGTTCCCTGCCGTTGCTCGCCCCGATGAGTGAGGTTGCCGGACGCCTCGCGCCGCAGGCCGGTGCCTACCACCTGATGTCCAGTGAAGGCGGGCGCGGAGTTCTGATGGGCGGAGTTCCCGGAGTCCGCCCCGCCAACGTCGTGGTGATCGGAGCCGGCGTGTCCGGAAGGAACGCCACCGCAATCGCTTTCGGCATGCACGCCGACGTCACCGTGCTCGATCTCGATGTGAAGGCGCTGCGCGCCATCGACGATCAGTACCGCGGTGCGGTGAAAACTCTGGTATCCAACGCTTACGAGCTCGAACAGGCCGTTCTCGCAGCGGATCTCGTCATCGGCGCAGTGTTGGTGCCCGGAGCGAAGGCGCCGAAGCTCGTGTCCAACAGTCTGGTTCAGCGTATGAAGCCGGGTTCGGTTCTGGTCGACATCGCCATCGATCAGGGCGGCTGCTTCGAGGATTCGCACGCCACCACCCACGCCGATCCCACGTACAAGGTGCACGAGTCGGTGTTCTACTGTGTCGCCAACATGCCCGGTGCCGTACCGCGCACCTCCACCTACGCGCTCACCAACGCCACCCTGCCGTACGTCGTCGCACTCGCCGACAAGGGTTGGGAAGCTGCCTGCGAGGCGGACCCGGGTCTCAAAGCCGGCCTGAGCACGCACAACGGTGCACTGTTGTCGGAGACCGTCGCCGCTGCGTTCGCCTGAGCGGCTGCGCCGCACGTGCACGAAAACTCGTAGCCCACTACGAGCTTCTACTCACGTGCGGCGGAGCCGCTCACGCGCTGTGACGGCCGGAGCGCCTGCTCTTGCGGGTGGGTGCCGTCGCCCGGCGCTGCGCTCGGTTGGAGGGCCCGCCCATGTTGATGGGGCGGGCCAACAGCACGGCGATCGCCGTGGTCAGCGGAACCGACAGGGCAAGCGCCACACCGCCGACTGCGGAGCGGACGATCTCGATGGCCACCGAATCGCCTGTGAGCACGTCCTGGATGGACCGGTCGGCGACGCTGAAGAGCAGCAGCAACGGCAGTGCGCCACCGGCGTAGGCGAGCACGAGGGTGTAGACGGTGCTGGCGATGTGATCGCGACCCACCCGCATCGTGGCGGTGAAGATCTCGCGCCGCGACGCCGTCTCGTCGACCGAGGCGAGCTCGAAGGCCGCTGACGCCTGCGTGATGGTCACGTCGTTGAGCACACCGAGCGAGCCGATGATGAAGCCGGCCAACAGTAGACCGGTGACGCTGACGTTGCCGATGTACGTCTGTACGGCGGTGTTCTGTTCCTCGGACAATCCGGTCAGGTGGGTCATGCGGATGGCGACGTACGACAGCACCGCCGCCACTGCCATCGAGGTGAGGGTGCCCAGCAGCGCCGAGCTGGTCCGAAGGTTCACACCGTGCGCCAGATAGAGCACGGCATAGAGAATCACCGCACCGGCGACGAGGGCCACCGGAATGGCGGGTGCACCGTCGAGCAGGGCGGGCAGCATGAACACGACCAGCACGGCGAACGCGATGAGCAGGCCGACCAGTGCACGGAATCCCCGCCAGCGGGCGACGATGCAGATGACCACCGCGAACACGCCGACGATCAGCGCCAACGGTAGCCCGCGGGAATAGTCGTTGAAGGAGTAGCGGACTCCACCGGCAGGGTCGGTCTGTACAACCAACCGGATGTCCTCGCCGGCACTCAGGGTCGGTTGCCCGGGCCCCGGAGCGATCTCGAGTACCGTGCGCTTGCCCGCGTCCTCGCCCGTGGTGATGTCGACGATGCTGCGCTGACATTCGTAGGAGTCGTTGACCGCGGGGGTCGGGTCACCGGTGAACGGTCTTCCGGCGTCGGGACTTCCGCAGGGCCCGATGCTCTGCGAGGTGATGGTG
Source organism: Rhodococcus sp. 14-1411-2a (assembly GCF_002259485.1). Classification (GTDB taxonomy): domain Bacteria; phylum Actinomycetota; class Actinomycetes; order Mycobacteriales; family Mycobacteriaceae; genus Rhodococcoides. The sequence continues at coordinate 123,617 of NZ_NPGA01000009.1, read as the reverse complement.
CCCGCCTCGGTGGACACTGCGCCACCGCCGGAGGTCTGGAACGGCAACGGGATGTCGACGCTCTGCTGGCTCGGCCACAGAGCGATCGCACCACCGATCACGGCGATGGCAATGGCGACCAACAGTCCGACGACGACCTTGGCCGCCACCGGTCCCAACGGAACCGGAGTATCGCTGTGGCCGTGCCCGTGCCCGTGGCCCGCGTAGGAGTCGAGGCTCGGCTTGGTGCCGTCGGGAGGATTGCCGTGTGGTTCCACCATGCAAGGCTAGTACGGGGCCAGGTTGGTGACAGATGCGAGGAGCTCGGTGGCGGGGAGCAGGGGGGGCGTCCCCCGCCACCACCTGACCGACCCGGGGGGGAGGGGACGACCAGGGCTCGCGGGCACCGAAGTGCCGTCCGCCAATGTACAGATCATTCGTCGCCGAGGCGGGATCACACCGATGTTTTGTGCATCACTTTCAACTACTTTCGAGTAACTTCCGGCGTCACTGCTTGTACGACGCGAGGAAGTTACCGAACCTCTCGATCGCCACCGCCAGGTCTCGCGCCCACGGCAGAGTCACGATGCGGATGTGATCGTGGCCGGGCCAGTTGAATCCCGTGCCTTGAACCACGAGGATCTTCTCCTGCAGCAACAGGTCCTGGACCAGCTTTTCGTCGTCGTAGATTTCGTGCACTTCGGGGTCGAGTCGCGGAAACGCGTACAGCGCACCCCGCGGTTTGACGCACGAGACGCCGTGAATCGCGTTGAGTTTCTCCCATGCGACGTCGCGCTGCTCGAGCAGACGGCCGCCGGGCAGGATCAGATCCTCGATGCTCTGATAGCCACCGAGTGCGACCTGAATGGCATGTTGCGCAGGCACATTGGGGCACAGTCGCGTCGACGCGAGAAGGTCGATGCCTTCGATGAATCCTGCGGCGTGCTTCTTCGGTCCGGTGATCGCGAGCCAGCCGGCGCGGTAACCGGCCACTCGATACGCCTTGGATAGTCCGTTGTACGTGAGGCAGAGCAGGTCGGGAGCCAGGCTCGCCAGCGAGGTGTGCTGGGCGTCGTCGTAGAGGATCCGGTCGTAGATCTCGTCCGCAAGCAACAGCAGCTGATGCTTGCGCGCCAGATCGACGATGCCCTGCAGCACCTCCTTCGAGTACACCGCGCCCGTCGGATTGTTGGGGTTGATCACCAGCAGTGCGACGGTCTTCGGGGTGATCTTGGACTCGATGTCGGCCAGATCGGGATTCCACCCGTTCTCCTCGTCGCACATGTAATGCACGGCCTTGCCGCCGGACAGTGTCGTCATCGCCGTCCACAGCGGATAGTCCGGAGCCGGGATCAGTACTTCGTCACCGTCGTCGAGCAGTGCCTGCATCGTCATCGTGATGAGCTCGGACACCCCGTTGCCGAGGTAGATGTCGTCGACGTCGAGCTCGGGGAAGCCCGGCTCGAGCTCGTATCGGGTGACGATGGCGCGCCGCGCGGACAGAATGCCTTTCGATTCCGAGTACCCCTGCGCCACCGGCAGCGCCGCGATCATGTCCCGCACGATCACATCGGGGGCCTCGAACCCGAACGGGGCCGGATTGCCGATGTTGAGCTTGAGGATGCGGTGCCCCTCCGCCTCGAGCCGCGCGGCATGGGCGTGTACCGGCCCGCGGATCTCGTACAGCACGTTCTGCAGCTTGGTCGACTGCTGCAACGTGCGGTAACGCGGCTGGGAGTGGATCTGCGGAGTGGTCACCCGTCACATCGTGCCAGGTGGGTGCCACGTAATTCCACGAGGTTGTTTCGCCCGAGATGTCGGTGGCGGGTGGAACAATCTCGTTCCATGTGCGGACGGTATGCCAGTACCCGGAGTGACAGTGACCTGCAGGCGGTGTTCGACATCGCCGAGACCGTCGGTGCGGAGGTGCCGCCGTCGTACAACGTGGCCCCCACCCAGACGGTCCGGACGGTGCTCGAGCGCGCACCGAAGGACGAACCCGAGGCCGACGCCGTGCGACAACTGCGGTCGGTGCGCTGGGGTCTGATCCCCTCGTGGGCGAAGGACGCCAAAATCGGTTCTCGACTGATCAACGCCAGGTCCGAGACCATCACCGAGAAGCCGTCGTTCAAGAAGGCGGCGAGCCGTCGACGATGCATCGTGCCCGCAGACGGCTACTACGAGTGGGAAAAGCGCGACGGCGCGAAGGTGCCGTACTTCCTGCACGAGGGCTTGGATAGTGGTCGTTCCGCGGGCTCCACTCCTGGAGTATTGGCGATGGCCGGCCTGTACGAGCTGTGGCGAGACCCCACCAAGGCCGAGGACGACGAGGATCGGTGGGTCTGGTCGGTCACCGTGCTCACCTCTCCTGCAGCCGATGCGCTCGGGCACATTCACGATCGCTCGCCGGTGGTGCTTCCGCCGGAGCTGCGCGCGAGCTGGCTCGACCCCACTGTGACCGATCTCGGCGACGTGCAGGATCTGTTGGCGGCCATCCCTGAGCCGCGGCTCGAGCCCTACGAGGTGAGTACCGCGGTCAACAGTGTGAAGAACAACAGCCCGGAGCTGTTGGTACCGGTGTAACGGTGGCTCAGGCGAGTCTCGTGCGGCAGATGTCGGCGATCGCGGACCGCTCGTCCGGGGACAGGTCCTCGGCGACCGGCGAGTCCAGGATGCGACGCAATCGCTGGAAGTAGGTACGCGCGTCGATGCCGAATGCCACGTAGATGTCCTCGTCGCTGCCTCCGCCGTATCCCCGCCAGGTTCGGCCGAAGGTCAGAATTTCGTGGTCCACCGAATGGGTAGTGGTCCGGCGCATGGTGTCCCCCTAGTGCTACTCGACCCCCATCATCCGGGTCATGGTTGAAGGGCCGGTGAACAACGCGTTACGTGCATGTCAGTTCACTAAGGTGGACGGCGTGACTGCTCTCGCCTTCGGATCCTGGCCCTCGCCCATCACCGCAGCAGATCTGTCGTCGGCGGGCCACCCCGTCGAGGGCGGGCGCTTCGTCGGCAGCGAGATCTGGTGGTCGGAACTGCGGCCCGCCGAACAAGGCCGAACGGCCATCTGCCGGTATGTCGACGGAGAAGTGCAGCCGGTTCTGCCCGCACCGTTCAACGCCCGCACCCGCGTCCACGAATACGGCGGGGGAGCCTGGACTGCGACGGCCGACGGAGACCTGGTGTTCGCCGAGTTCTCCGATCAACGCGTCTACCGACTCACCCCCGGCGCCGCACCCGTCCCGCTGACCCCGAAACCGGCTGTGGCGTCGAGCATTCGGTACGCGGACCTCTCGGTGGTCGGCACCGACGTGATCGCAGTTCGCGAGATGCACGACGCAGGCGCGGTGTCCCGAGACATCGTGGCCATCGATCTCGGCGGCGGCGGGGTGCGCTCGCTGGTGGCGGGTTCGGACTTTCTGGCGTTCCCGAGACTGTCACCCGACGGCACCCACATCGCTTGGATCGCGTGGAACCACCCGCAGATGCCCTGGGACGGAACGGAACTGCGCGTCGCCTCGCTGGCCGAGCCGTCGTCCTGGACGGTTCTACTCGGCTCGACCGAGGAATCGGTGCTGCAACCGGAATGGATCGACGACGAGTCGCTGTACGCAATCGGTGACCGAAGTGGTTGGTGGAACCTGTATTCGGTCAAGCTCGACGGGTCGGTCACGCCGCTGCTGACGCTCGACGCGGATTTCGGTGCTCCACTGTGGCGGTTGGGATCGAGTTGGTACGAGGTGCTGGACGACGGGACACTGCTCACCGTGCGGACTGTCGGCACCGACACCCTTGCGCTGCTCGACCCGGCGTCCGGAGTGCTGGAGGACATCGCGCTCGACGGTATGACCTCGGTGGGGCTCGGTGGGCGTTCCGGCTCGACCGTGCTGATCAAGGGCGGTGGAGCGCACGTGGCAAGCGCACTGTTCGCACTCGACCTCGAATCTCGTGAACTGACCTCTGTCCGTTCGGGTTTCGAGTCCGTTCCCGACAGTGCATACCTCCCCGAGGGGCGTCAGGTGACGTTCCAGGGGCCGAACCGTGAGGTGCACGCCATCACCTATGCGCCGCGCAACCCCGACTACGAAGGGCTGGACGGTGAACTGCCGCCGTACGTCGCCTTCGTCCACGGCGGCCCCACGGCGCACGTGGCACCCGCTCTGAACCCGTTGTTCGCCTACTTCACCAGCCGCGGCATCGGCGTCGTCGATGTGAACTACGGCGGGTCCAGTGGATACGGCCGCGAATACCGCAACCGGCTGCGCGGGCAGTGGGGAGTGGTCGACGTCGAAGACACCATCGCCGCGGTGCAGGGGCTGGCCGACAGTGGACTCGCCGACCCCGCCAGATTGGCGATCGAAGGTGGCTCCGCGGGCGGGTGGACGGTCTTGGCTGCGCTGACATCCTCCGATGTGTTCGCTTGCGGCGCATCGTACTTCGGAGTGGCGGAGCTCGAGCTGTTCGTTGCCGAGACCCACGACTTCGAGTCCCGCTACATCGACGGGCTCATCGGACCGTTGCCCGAGGCCATCGATCTGTACCGCACCCGGGCACCGGTGAACAACGTCGACGGACTCTCTTGCCCAGTGCTGTTGTTGCAGGGACTCGACGATCCGATCGTGCCGCCGTCGCAGGCCGAACGATTCCGAGATGCCATGGTGAGCAAGGGGATACCGCACGCCTACCTGGCTTATGCGGGTGAGTCGCACGGATTCCGCAAACTGGAAACGCAGGTGAACGCGCGAGAATCCGAACTGTCCTTCTACGGCCAGGTCATGGGGTTCACGCCGCCCGGAATCCCCGAGCTGCAGCTGTGGCGTCCCGCTAGCTGAGTGGTGGGTGCGCGCGCTTCGCTTCCAGAAACTCGAGGAGTGCACTGGGGATGGCGCAGTACTTGCTGTTGCCCTCGGACAACTTGCTGCCCACCTCGAACGCTGCCTTCGACGGGCCGTCGTTCTCGAGAATGAGTGCACAGAGGCGCTCGTCGGTGCGGCCGGATTCGCAACACTGCTCGACGTGCGCTCGGTCGTCCGGCGACAGAGCCGTCCACCACTCGTCGTAGCGGCGAAAGAGCTTGTCCGCGTCGTCGGTCATGCCTGCTCCCTACTTGTCGGTACGCCTTCGCGTCCGACCATACTCACGATGTCCGATTCGGCTACTTCCGAGGGGGGTTCGCGGGAACCTCACACCGCTTGTGCAGGGTGCGCGCCTGCATTTCGACGCGAGGACGGGCGCGCGGTCGGTAGAAGGGTCGCTCGGTGGCGTCGGCCGGCTCTGTCGGCAGCATCGCGGATCATCCGATCGACGAGCTCGGGGCGATCGAGATCCGACCAGGCGATTCGCACCACCTGACGGCCGGTTGCGCGAATACGATCCTCGCGGCGCTTCTCCTCCCACAACACATCGGCCGCAGACTTCCCCTCGGGCACGTAGCACCCGTACTTCACCTTGCCGTCGAATTCGAGAACAGTCTCGATGTCGGGCAGATCGAAATCCACGCGCCCGACGAAGCCACGGGAATCCGTGATCGGTACCTGCAGCTGTGGGGTGTAGCCCAGTTGATGCAGCACTACGCGGGTGCGTGATTCCCCGACACTCTCGGACCGGCCGTCCATGAACTCCGCAACCCGACGTGCCGACCGATTGCCCGGATGGGTCGGGCACGAATCCAGTTCTGCGACAACATCTTCGGCAGTGAGTCCACGTGCTCTCGCCGCGAAGTCCGCGATACATACGGCCGTCTCGAACGGAAGTGAGCGAGCGCAATCGGCAACTGTGCGCGCCAGGGCGGTGACCCGAACGCCGTCGAAGTCCACGACTTCCTCGTCGGTGTACGGCGAGGTGTGCACCGCTCGAACGGCGCTGCTCCGACCTCCGCCCCGGGCGCGATTGCGCGTGATGTGCACCCGGCTCAGGTCGGCATTCCACACATCGAGACCGTGGAAGACAGCCGCACTCACATGGCTGACAACGGCGTCGGAGGCGATGGTTGCGTCGAACACGGCCTCGGTGATCACTCGATGCTTGTCTTCCCTGGGCAGGGCGTCGAATTCGTCTCTGCTGACGAACCGTCCGGGACGGAGTCGACGCCATGCTCGCGTTCGGCAGTAGCGCTGCAATTCTGCGTCGGAAATTCCGCGGGAGAGTGCGTCGGATCGCGAGACGATGCGGGTCATGAAGAAATGCTCTCGGGCGCAATCGGTTTCGACAAGACCCCAGTGGCCGATTGTGGATAACTCGCTGCCTGTGGATAACTCGTGGGAGTGGACCTCGCACCCCTACTGACGAGTGCGCGCCCCTGCTCGGCAGTGAGCAAGGGCGCGCAGTCGGTAAAAGGGGTGTGAGGTTACTTCCGGCGACCTGGAACCTTGGCTCCCGGGGCGAATCCGAGTCCACCGGCCTTCGGCTTGGGTGGCGTGCGGTCATCCGAACCACTGGACGGAGTGTCCGACGCCTCGGCGGGTGCCTCGGTGCTGGCCGCCTCGGCGGGTGCCTCGGTGGTCGACGCCTCGGCTGGTGCCTCGGTGGTCGACGCCACTGCCGGAGCCTCTGCCGGTGCTTCGGCCGCGGACGCCTCGGCTGGTGCCTCGGTGGTGTCCGACGCCTCGGCGGGTGTTGCCGCTGCCGCACCCGGCTTACGTGCACCCGGCTTCTTGAATCCGGACTTGACGGCCAGGCCCTTGGGCTTGACGGTCGGCTTGGATTCTGCGACAGCCTCGGCGGCGGGTGCTTCCGACGCCGGTGCCTCAGCAGCAGGAGCCTCGGCAGCAGGTGCTTCGGAGACCGGAGCCTCGGCGGCAGGCTTACCCGGTGCCTTGGCTCCCGGCTTCTTGAATCCGGACTTCACGGCCAGGCCCTTCGGCTGGACGGTCGGCTTGGATTCGGTTGCAGCAGAAGCCGATTCCGCAGGTGCGTCAGTGGTCGACGGCTCCGCGGCGGGAGCCGCAGTGCCCTCGGCCGGCTTACCTGTTGCCTTGGCTCCCGGCTTCTTGAATCCGGACTTCACGGCCAGACCCTTGGGCTTGACGGACGGAGTCGATTCCGAGGCCTCGGCAGAAGGAGCTTCGGCAGGAGTGTCGGCAGGTGCAGCCGCCTTCGCGCCGGGTGCCTTGCCCTTCATCTGCAGACCCTTGCCACCGGGTGCCTTGCCGCCTGCCATTCCGAGACCCTTGGGCTTGACCGCGGGTGCAGCCTCCTCCGTAGGCTCTTCGGCCTTGGTGGCAGAACCGGGTGCCTTCGCTCCCGGAGCCTTGGCCAGACCCTTCATCTTCAGACCGCCGCCGGCCTTGGGTGCCGGAGCTGCCGGAGCGGACTTCGCCTCGGCCGGCTCCTCGACGGGGGCGATGCGTTCGGCCTCTTCGACCTCCATCGCCTTTTCGGTCGCGAGCTTCTCCTCCGGAGTGCGCTCGCGGGGGATGACCTTGATGTTCTCGCCCAGTACCGAGGACTCGACGCGGGTGATCGACTCGAGCATCAGCTGCGCGACGTCGACGACCTCGACGCCCTCGTGCGCGCCGCCTTCCTGACGTGCGGTGACACCGTCGGTGAGCATGACGCGGCAGAACGGGCAACCGGTGGCGATCTTCTTCGGATTGGTCGCCAGTGCCTCGTCGACCCGGTCGATGTTGATGCGCTTGCCGATGTTCTCTTCCATCCACATGCGAGCGCCACCGGCACCACAGCACATGGACCGCTCACCGTGGCGTGGCATCTCCTTGAGATTGGAGCCCGACGCGGCCATGAGCTCACGCGGAGCGTCGTACACCTTGTTGTGACGGCCGAGGTAGCACGGGTCGTGGTAGGTGATGTCCTGGCTGACCGAGGCCACCGGGATCAGCTTCTTCTGACGCACGAGGCGGTTGAGCAGCTGCGTGTGGTGCACAACCTCGTAGTCACCGCCGACCTGCGGGTACTCGTTGCCGAGCGCGTTGAAGCAGTGCGCGCAGGTGACGACGATCTTGCGCTTGCTCTGCTCGACGCCGTCGAACACGCTGTTCAGCGTCTCGATGTTCTGCATCGCGAGCTGCTGGAACAGGAACTCGTTGCCCGCGCGGCGAGCAGAGTCGCCGGTGCAGGTCTCGTCCGCACCGAGCACCATGAACTTCACGCCTGCGGTGGCGAGCAGCTCGGCGACGGCCTTGGTGGTCTTCTTGGCGCGATCCTCGTAGGCACCGGCACAGCCGACCCAGAAGAGGTACTCGTAGTCCTGGAACGAATCGGCGTCCTCGCCGAAGACCGGGATGTCGAAGTCCATCTCGTTGATCCAGTTGAGGCGGTCCTTGGAGTTCTGGCCCCACGGGTTGCCCTTGTTCTCGAGGTTCTTGAACAGACCTGCGAGCTCGGACGGGAATTCCGATTCGATGAGCACCTGGTAGCGACGCATGTCGATGATGTGGTCGACGTGCTCGATGTCCACCGGGCACTGTTCGACGCAGGCACCGCACGTGGTGCAGCTCCACAGCACCTCGGGATCGATGATGCCGCCCTCGATGGCGTCGGCGACGAGCTTGCGATCGGCCTCGTCCCGAGCGTTCTGCGGGATGGCGTCGAGCGCCTTCTGGTCGACGTTGCCCTCGGAGTCGACGAGTCCGACCTCGTCGCCCGCCATGTCCTTCTTGCCGCCGGCCAGCAGGTACGGAGCCTTGGCGTGGCTGTGGTCGCGCAGCGACATGATCAGCAGCTTGGGGGACAGGGGCTTGCCGGTGTTCCAGGCGGGGCACTGCGACTGGCAGCGTCCGCACTCGGTGCAGGTGGTGAAGTCGAGCCAGCCCTTCCAGCTGAAGTCCTCGATCTTGCCTGCGCCGAACGCATCGACGTCGGGGTCGGCCTCTTCCATCTCGAGGACCTTGCCGCCGGACATCATCGGCTTGGCCGGGCCGAGGGCGACGGTACCGTCGTCCATGCGCTTGAAGTAGATGTTGGGGAACGCGGTGAAGCGGTGCCACGCGATACCCCAGTTGATGCGTGAACCGACGATGTAGAGCCAGATCATGCCGGACATCAGCTTGATGAACGCGAACACCGCGACCATGTTCGAGTTGGCGGGCAGCAGCTCGGCCAAGCGGATCGTGAAGAAGTCCGTGTACGGGTTCCCATGCCCGTAGGTGGCGATCTTGCCTGCCTTGACGAACACCATGCCGAGGCCCTCGATGAGCACAACGGCCTCGACGAAGTAGGCGGCTTTGAACCCGGAGCCGGCGAAGCGCGACTGACGCTCGGGCTTACGCGGGTGGTTGAGCTGGCGAATGATGATCAGCGTGGTGATGCCGATGACCGTGCCGAGTCCGAGCAGCTCGTCGATGAGGTGGTAGGCCGCGGTGTCACCGATGATGGGCCAGTGGAACTCGGGGTTGAACGTCTGGCCGTATGCCTCGAACCAGACGATGGCACCGAGCATGAAGCCGATCATGACCAGCCAGTGCGCCCAGCCGACGGTGCGGAACTTGACCATCTTGGTGTGGGCGAGGAACTCGACGACCATCTGCTTGAAGCGAGGGACTATCGGTCGCCAGCGGTCGGGTGCCGGCTGGCCGAGTCGCACGATGTTGAACATCCGCAGGCCACCGCGAATGAAGACGTACCAACACACGAGGCTGAGCAGAGCACCGACTGTGCCCAACGTGATCGTCAGGGCGTTCATGTCGCGGCCTTTCGTTCAGGTGGCAGCTGGGGGCTACCGCGGGTTCGGCCCGTCGAGCCGGCTGACGGACTATGTTACTCGCAAGTAGCAGTTTCGCCGTACTGACGGGTAACTTAGCACCACCGAGTGGAGCGGTGCTGGTGGGTGCGGAAGTGAGGCCGTCCGACGGGTGGGCTGAACTCGTCGGTAGGTTGTCTCGCAGATCACCGTATGCGTAGGCCGTCGAGGTGCTGTCGAGAAGGCAGTCCTTACCTACTCCGTTCGTGTGGCGGGATGTCGCCGACGGGCCGCCTGGGGCCGGTGGGATCACGCGCTCGGTCTTCCTCGATCGGTCGAACGATCGACATCTCCGATCCCAGCATGACGTGACTCGAGTCGCTGTGCTGCGAATATCCAAAATGTTTGTGACAGTGGGTAACTGACAGGTGGAGAACCTGTCGCAAAAGGACAACGACCGGTCCGATTCTTACGCTACAATTCGGGCGCACCAAAAGTCGCAAAAGAGTCATCGGGGTGACTTTGCGCTTGACGGCTGCCTAGCGGTACTGCCAAGCACTCAACGCCACAGAAACGGAACTGAACTCCACATGAAACTCAGCAAACTGGTCGTCACGTCGGCCCTCGTCGCAGTCGCGATGGGCCTGGCCAGCGGAACCGCGTACGCACAGCCCGCCGATGAAACGGCCCCCGGTGACACCAACTACACCGTCGATCTCGAAGATCGCACGATCGTCACCACCATCGACGCAGGCGTCTTCAAGGTCGCCGACGACGGCAAGACGGTCGACGTCCTCGACGCCGCCGACAACACCCTGGTGACTCTCCCGCTGTCGTTCAATCTCGGCGGACTCAACTTCCCGTACGAGCAGAACGTCGACGACAACGGCAAGACCCTCCGTCTGATCCCGAACCTCGACTTCACGAAGGCTTCGGCGAACTCGCGCAGCATCGGCGCCACGACCGTCGCCTCGCCCGAGGAGAACCTCAAGGCGCAGCAGAACTTCTCCTCGCAGCTGGGCATCGCGACCGCGATCGGTGGATTCACCGGAACTGCCATCGGTGTAGGCGTCGGCTTCTTGCTCGGTCTCCCCTTGGCGGGTGTCGGCGGGGTTGTAACCATTCCCATCGCTGCCACCGTCGGAGGCATCCTCGGCACCATCGCTGCCGGCGGACCCACCCTCGTTGTTGCAGGCATCGACTTGATCAACACGCTGAACGCGGCACCGGGCACCACGGTCTGGGCCAAGTAAGCAAGTCTTCACCGAAAACCCGCACTCTCGTCGAGGGTGCGGGTTTTCTGCGTTCTGGGTGGGTCGGCGTCGAGTTCGGGCGACCGCCGCACCCGTACGAGCACCGTTGGATCGAGTGCAACGAAGAAGTGCTTTCACACGCTTATTAAACTTTCCGTAAAGTAAATAGCATGGAAACCGACTACGAACCCATTATTGGAGCCGTGGACAGAACGCTGTCCGACGAACTTCGCGACGAGTGGGACGCACTGGCCGAGCGAGTCGGAACGGTCTTCTCTTCTCGCCGCAGTTATGCGTTGAATGCACCGCGACCTGCGGGCAGTGAGCTGGTCTTCGTACACGTGCGTCGAGGTACGCGTCTGGTGGCCCTGGCCCCGATGTTCGTGACGCGACTCGGTCCGCTGAAGGTGGCGAAGATTCTCGGGGCCGGGCAGGGCGTTCCGACGGAACTGCTCAGCGAGGACGACGCGTCGTCTCGTGTCCTGTGGGATGCCGTCGACCGCTGCGGTCTGATCTTCTACGCGGATTCGATGATCGGCGATCGAAACGCCGTCGAGGCGCTCGGTGCGCATCAGCGGTGGCGTTCGGAGTCGATCGTGCGGGAGCGAGTTCCGGTGATCGACGTGCCGGAGGGAAGTACCGCTCGGGACGTGCGTGGGCACAGTTCGCTGAAGCGGCTCGGCAAGTACAGACGTCAGGCCGAGCGGGCCGGGAGTCCCCTCACGATGGAGACCATCCGGGATGCGAAGCACTTCGAGCGACGCTGGGCGGACATATCCCGCTTGGCGGCCGCGTCGACGCTCCACAGTGATCGCACCGACTACCTTGCGGAGGAATCGCCCGCCGACCCGTCGGCGTCGGCCAAGGACTTCCTGGCTCGCGAAGCAGCGGCCGGGAGATTGACCCTCTCCGGGGTGAGCGTCGAGGGGCGATGGCGTGCGCATCAGATCTGTGTTCGGACCGGAGCTCGACTCGAAGCCTGGTTGACGCATTACGATCCCGAGGTCGCGAAGTATCAACCCGGGCATCAGATGATGGAATGGTTCGTCCAGAGCCACGACGAGCTCGACGTGACCGTGCTGGACCTGGGCGTCGGTGTCAACGACATCAAGAAGTCCTGGTCCACCTCGGGCTACGACGTGCTGGCCGTGGTGGGCGTCCCCACACGCATGGTCGGATCTCGGATTCTGGTCGGCCTGGTGCGTCGATGGGAGCTGTCGCCCGGGTTCGCGCATGCGCGAAGAGTCGGCTACGCGGCGCTGTCACGTCTGCGACGGTCCACGCACTAGGACGTTCGGATCGTCAGGCCCGGGTTCTCCGCGAGTACGTCGTTGATGGGGGTGGCGAACAGCTCGGGCCGCTGACCCTGCAGCATGCTGACGACGGTCGCGACCTCGCAGGACGGCTGATCGCCCACGTTCGATGCACTGGCGATGCCGACCGCGAGGGTGCCGCTGACGACAGGGCCACCACTGTCTCCGCGTAGCGCGCAGATGGAGGTGGAGAAGCCACGGTCCAGAACGTTGTCGCCCAGCGCGACGTGCTGGCCCGTGGAAAGAATTGTGCCGCAACTGAATCCGGTTCTGGATCCGGATTTGCAGACCGGTGCTCCCACGATCGGGTCCACCGTCCCGGTGACGTGCAGTGGCCCTGCTCCGGGGACTCGCACGGCGTTGCTCTCGAATTCGGCGGCATTGGCGTCGTCGATGTCGATCAATGCGTAATCGTTGCGCGACTGGCTCGTTCGATAGAACGTTCCGAATTTCGAGCCCACGAGACTGCCGTACATCGGATACGCGCCCGTCAGTGCCGCGGAGCCGGTGTCGGTGGTGTTCGGATTGCAGTGGCCCGCAGTGATGTTGACCGATCCGCGCGTCGGGTCGACGGCATTGAATCCGAGGGAGCACCGCTGACCGAGGCCGGCCGGTGTACCCGCGAGAAAGCTGTCACCGCCGAGATACGAACTCGCACGGATCGGGCCTGCCGTCGGTGACGGATCGAACGGGAGCAGGTCCAACAGCGGCTGGACGGCATCGACAATGGCCGGCGGTAGCTCGATGGGCGACGCGTCGATCCCGAAACCGTTGGCCGACGCGGCATCTGCGACGTCGGCGTGGGCCGGTCCGTCCGCCACCGCGACGACGGGACGTCCGTCCTCGTCCAGCCATGCCCTCGCTACGCCTTCGGAACCGGCGGTGTCGGTGAACTCGGCCAGTCGGCGGGCTGCGTCCGCTCGGTCGAGAAATTGCTGCGGAGACAGCCCGAGGTCGCGGGCAACCGCGTCGGCCAACGCCTCAGGCAGCATCGCGTCGGCAACCGGATCTGCCCCAACGGTGGGCGCGAACACGGTCGCCGCAACCACGAGCGGCACAGCGAACATCGACAGCCGGAACGCTCGGCGACGCATAGAAACCTCTCCCCCCGGGCATCTGCAGATGTGATGCCGTTCACCCGTCGTACGACTATAGGCGGTGGAGGGCTCCCGCCGTACCCACTATTCGGTGCGGAGTGTGCTTCCGGTCGCGCGCGTGACCTGATCGATGGGAATGCCCAGGCTTGCCGTGCCACCGTATTGCGCCAGCGCGAGGTTGGCCTCGTTGCAATCGGGCGCGCCGCCGCTGTTGGATCCGCTGGTGATTCCCAATGCGAGCGTTCCGGTCACGATGGCACCGCCACTGTCACCTGCGAGAGTGCATGCGGTGCTGGCGAATCCGCGAACGGTGCGGGACGTGCCGTCCTCCATGTAGAGCTGTGTCTCGACCCGATCGGCCGCAACCACTCCACAGGTGAACGACGACGACTGCCCGGACTTGCAGACCGGCGCTCCGATGACCGGCGATGCGGTTCCGGTGACGGTGACGGTGCTGCCGTTCGCTCCACGGACGGTGGGGCGGTCGAGTCCCGACGCGATGCCGGTGTCGTTCAGGGCGATGACCGACCAGTCGAGGCCGTCCTCTGCGCCCAGGCTGGAGCGATCGAACGACCCGATCTGCGTGCTGCGCGAGATGTCGGCCGGATCGGGCAGGTAGACCGGTGCGCCGCCGGATCCGGTGGCCTTGGCGGGGTTGCAGTGGCCTGCGCTGAGATTGACGGCCGAACCGGAGGAGTCGACGGCGTTGAAGCCGAACGAGCAGATGCTGATGTCGGTGGCCGGAGCGTCGGCGATGGGTCCCGAGGTGGTGACGTAGGTGTCGCCGCCCATCGGAGTCGGGTCGACCGGCTTGTTTCCGCCGGGGGAGAGAATGACCTTGATGTTCGCCAGCAGGGTGGGCAGGTTCAGCGCGCTACCGATCGGGCTGTTCACCAGATCGATGACGATCTGGTTGTCGATGAAGTCGATGGCCGTCCCGTTGATCTGCTCGGAGATCTCGCGAGGGAGGCCGGCAATCCAACTGTTGAGGTCTGCCAGCGACTTCTCGAGTCCGTCTGCCGACACCGGCGACTGCGCGGTGGCGTATCCGTCCTTGGCGACGGCCTGCGCCGCAGCAGGTGAGGTGACGGCGACGACGGCATTGCCGTCGGGTCCGATCCAGGCACCGGCGAAATCTGCCGGACGGCTGGCCCGGAAGTCCGATGCGTATTCGGAGAGTTCCTGCGCGCGGGCCGCCCGATCGAGATACTCCTGCGGAGAGATCTTCAGATCTCGCTGCACGGCTTCGACGAGCTCGCGGGGAAGCTGATCGGCGGGTGACTGGACGACGGGTTCTGCTGCTGCTGTCCCGGAGAACGAAGCAAGAAGTACAAAAGCCGTCGAACACAGCACTGCAGCACGCAGCGCCCCGGTGTTACGCATGAAATCCCTTCATCGGGTGCTTGTCATCAGCGCCCCACCCTAGGGCATCGGGCTCGGAATCCGTGATCGCGCAGCTCAGGGTTCTTCGAGCTCTTCGGATGGGGTGGTGGCCGTATCCGAGGTCGTGGTGGTCTCAGCCGGAGTCGTCGTCTCGACCGGGGTGGTCGTCACCGGAGTCGTGGTGACCGAAGGCGTCGTGGTGGGCACCACGGGCGCGGGGGCGGGCACCGGCGCGGGCGCGGGAGCAGGCAGGGGAGCAGGTTCGGGTGCCACGTACGGCTCGTCCGGCTGTTCGACGACCTCGGGTACGAAGACGGGCTCGACGGAGGTGGCGGTGGTGGTCGAGGGTGCGCGCGTCGAGGTGGCGATCGGCGAGCCGGCATCGGTGACGGTCGGGGGTGTCGCGGCGGGAGCGTCACCGAACACTCCGCTCAGTGCTGCGATCGCGAGGACGATGACCACGCCTGCTGCTGCACCGGCAACGATGGTGGCGATCGTCCGCGAACGCTCGCTGCGTTCCTTCTTCGCCGCTACCGGCGCCGCGGCGACGGCCGGAGAGTGATCGGTGGTCGACGCGTTCTCGTCGACCGGAACGATCGGCTCGGATCGAAATTCCGAGGGAGCGAACACCGGAGCGACCGCAGGGATCGCCTCGGAGAACGCGAGGGACGGCGCGGGCGCGACGACCGGGATGGCGTCGGTGTCGAGGGACTCCGTGCCGTCGTTTCGGGTGACGACCGGCGCGGCGCCGGTCACCATGGAGTTGCCGTCGACATCCTCGACCTCGGCCAGCAGCAGGGCACCGCGGGTGGCAGCGAGCGGCTCGACGAGCACCGGGCCCGACGAGCGTTCGGTGATGTCGGTTGCCACCGACGGAAGTGCGGCGCTGCCGCCGGCGAGTATCACCGCGCCCGTCCCCGGCACGTCGAGCCGGCGGAGCAACGGCGCGACGAGGTCTGCGAACTCGGCTCGGGTCACCGTCGTGGACTGCGAGACACCGGGGAGTTCGACCGAGATCGTGGCGACGTCGGCCGTGCTCAAGGTCTGTTTGGCGGCCTCACACGAGGCGACGACGCCGGCAAGGGCTGCCAGGACGGCCGCGTCGGACAGGTCGATGTGCTCGCGATCGGTCACCACGTGATCGAAGAGGGCGTCGGTGAACGCGTCTCCGCCGACGGCGGTGGTGCGGACCGTTCCACCGCCGGGAAAGGTGGAGATGTCGGTGCCGGTGGCCCCCATGTCGACCACGGTGACCGCTGCTCCCGGGCTCGGCTGCGCGAATGCGCTGGCGGCTTTCGCGTCCGGAGCCAGGGCGACATCGGTGAGGCCCGTGTGATCGAGGGCGTCACGAAGCAGTGCGACGGCGGCGCGGGTCCACCGCGTCGGGTACGTCATCGTCGTGACGGGCATGTCGCTGGGCACGCCTGCCTTCGTGGACACCATCGTGACGAGGCAGTTGGCGGCGTTGGCCATCAAGTCCTCGGCGCGGTAGGCGTCGGCGTCGGGCTCGAGATCCTCCTGCTGACCGACCAGATCGACGAACCGAGTGAAGGGTGCCGTCTCGGCGGGTTCACCGAGGTGGGCGCGGCCGTCCTGGTCGAATCTCAGTGTCGTCGGCAGGACGACGATCGTCGGTTCGTCCTCGGCCGATGCGCGATAGGCCGCGACGGACCTGGTGTTGCCCACGGTTATTCCGAGATGGCCGGCATCGCTCATGGGGTCTCCGCCGATCGGTCGTTCGGTGCGATCTGTTCGGTTACGGACTGCCCGTCGTCCGGGTCGGTGTCGGGGGTCTCAGAGGTGTCGGGGGTTGTTTCGACCGGAAGTTCTGGTCCGACCGGATCGACCGGTTCGACGACGATGGGAGGCTTCTCGCGGTCGTCGTCCTCGGGTGCCTCGAACGCCGGGCGCGTCTCGATCTCGATCCCGGGTTCGGTCTCGGTCGGTTCGCTCCGCGGGAGGTCGGAGGTTTCGGTGGGGGTCGTCTCTTCCGTGGTGGTGGTGGTCGCCGTCGACGGAGTGACAGGAACGATCTCGGCGGCCGGTTCGGCGACGACGGTGGGGAAGTCGATCTGGCCACCCGACCCGGTGCCGGTCGACGACGTGCTCGGGACCAGCTGGGCGTTGTCGATGGTGGGGACGTCGGTGTCGGTGGGCGTACCGAGTTGCAGCGCGAAGAGCGTGGCACCGACGGTCAACGCGGCGGCGAACGCTGCCGCAGCGAACAGTGGTCGCCGGTCGGATCTCGCCTGGCTCACCACCGCGAACTGCTCGGTGACGGCGTCGACGGGGAACTGCGCTGCCAGAATCGCAGCACCGCGGGCCGCGGCGATTGCGGTGTCCTTCTTCTGCAGGGTCGGCAGGAGCGATGCGTTCCACGCGGCGAGCGCTTCTTCCTCGGCGACCAGCGCGACGTGTGCGAGCCCGTGCGCATTCATGGCCGAACGCAGCGCGAACACCTGCTCGGCAGTCCACCGGGCGGGATAGGTTGCCGCCGCGGCAAGATCACCCGGCCGCAGACCGATGGACGACGCCACCTCGGTGAGCAGGCACAACAGGGCCATCGACGTCAGTTGCTCGGCAGGAAAGACGGTGCCCTTGCTGCCGGTGACACCCACGCCGTCGGCGAGGGAGTCGAGAAAGTGTGTGTAGGCCTCGGAGTCGTCGTCGGTCGCATCTCCGAGCGAGACGGTGCCGTCGGGATGGGTGTTGAGCACGGTCGGGTGCAGTGACGCCAGGTGCAGCGACGGTCCGGGCGCGATCGGATGGGACACGGCGGCGACGGCGCGCTCGTCGTCCAGGTAGAGGCCGACGTCCGGTGTGCCGACACTCGCACTGCCGGGCTGCTCGGTCATGGGGCTGCTACCTGTTCTCGATCGGGGAGTGGTGCTCGGCCGTTATGTCGCTCCCGGTCCCCGCACAGTTACAGTGTCCACACTTGTGCTGGTCGAGGCCCCGTACCCCATGGCGCGCAGCATCGAGATCAGCTCCGACCGCGACTGCGCCCCGAGCCTGCGCCGAATGCGAGCCACATGGTGCTCGACGGTCTTCGGGGAGATGTAGAGCCGGCTGCCGACCTCGCGATACGTGACGCCGAGTACCAGCAGTTCGGCTACCTCGGCTTCGCGTTCGCTCAACGAGCCCGTCGGCTGCGGGGTCGATCTGGGGCTGTCGCGACCCGTCGAGCTGGGTTGGCGCAACGACCTGGCGATGTGCAGCAGCGAGGTTGCCGTCGCAGTATCGGTGACGGTCAGGGCGGCCTCGCTCGCCAGGCGGGCACCGTCCCACGGCAGTCCGAAGGCGGTGAGCGTGCGTGCTGAACTCTCCACCTCGGCCGCGTCGGGCCTGCCCTGCAACACGCCGAGCCACGCGCGACCGGCAGCGGCGAGTGCTGCGCTGTAGGGATGGGTCGGAGCGGCGGCGGCCAGAGCCTTGGCGTGCGGGACCAACGCGTCGGGAGTCTGTGCCACGATGGCCGCCTGAACCTGGTACCAATGCAGCGCCGACGCCCACACGGGTGGATCGCCGAGCGCTGCGAGCAGGTCGGTGGCCTGCGCCACCAGATGCTCGACGCGGTCCACCTGGCCGAGTCGAGTTGCGGCCAAGAGCAATTCGCCCAGGGGCAGCAGCGCGAACAGGTCGGTCGAGTATTCGGCGATCACGTTCTGGGCCTGGGTCCAAGCCGTGATCAGTGACCCTGCGTCACCGGACCTGCGAGCCAGGCCCACTCGAATCGCGTGCAGGAACAGTTGATTGCGCACGTGTGACACCGGAATCCGTAGTGCCTCGATCGCGACGCCTGCTTCGGCGGTATCCCCTCGCAGCATCGACGCCCAGGCCCCGACGAGGCTCAACCTGGTGTGCGCCTCCGATCCCGCACGGTGCTCGGGAAGTGCTCGCGCCACGATGGAATCGACACGGGGTAGGTCGCCGCAGTGGACCGCGTGCAGCGCCGAGACGGCAGCGGCAGTATCCGGGGTGCACGAGCGATCGGAAGTAGTGCCCGTCAACGTCATTGCCCGCATCAGTGCGTTGGCAGCGGCACTCGACGCGGCTGCGCTCCGCGAATCGATCGACCCGATCACCCCGGTGACGAGCAGACTGCCCGACGCGATACTCGACGTCGGTGCGAGGGCAGTCACGGCAGCCATCGAACGGTCGGCGGCGCTGCGATCACCGGCCGCCGCAGCCGAGAGGGCAGCCCACACGGCGTCGGGTCCGAGCCGATCCTCGCCGAGCCACGCGAACAACTGCGCACTGCGCGAGGCCATTCCACGTTGCGCGGCAACAGACGCCGACACCCGCACCGCCGTACGCAGATCCGTCGCATCGCACCCGGCAGCGCCGTCGAGAACCACATCGGCGAATCTCGCCGCCTCGTCCGGATTCCCGGTGGCAGCCGCGACCTCGGACCGCCTCGCAGCCAACGACGCCGAATCGAATCCCGCGTCGACCGCCGCGTCGTACAAGGCACCCGCGGTTTCGACAGCAGCAGAATCAGCTTGCTGCACAAGGAAATCTGCGAGACCCGGATGGACGACGCCTCGCTCTGCCAACGCACGTGCCGCGGTGGCGTCGAGCAGGCGGGATCGGGTGGCGATGTCGGTGACGGACGAGAGCAGGGCTCGGCAGCGCGTCTCTCCGATCATTTCGATCAGCGGGGCCTCCGCGGACGGAATCAACGTGCCCGTGGTGTCGAGCAGGCCGGAGCTGCAGGCCAGGTCGACGATCGACTCGACATCGGTCGCGCGTGCCACGATCTGCGCAGCCGACGCAGGGTCGGGTGTGATGCCGAATCGGGCTGCGAGCAGCAGTGCCCGCGTGTCGTCGGTGGTCTCGATCAGCATCCGACGGTGTTGTTCGGCAACGGATTCGGCGACCGCCCGCAGTGGAGCCGGATCGGAACGGTCGCCGCCGAGCGCGCCGATAGCCGCGTCGACGGCGGCGAGAATTCCGCCGGTCGCCTTGGCGACGGCACCGGCGAGTGACGCCGAGATCGGTCGAACGGTCGCTGCTGCTCGCGCCGCGATGGCCACCTTGTCCAGCGGAACCAGCGTCAACCGGTTGGAACCGGCGGACGCGACGAGCTTCTCGATGCGGGAATCGAAGCTCCGCGGCGCGGTGGCGACGATCAGGGTGATGTCCGAGCGTGTTGCCGCCGCTGCGATCTCGTCGAGACGCTGCTCCGACAGCAGGTGCGCGTCGTCGACGAGAACCGTCGAGCCGGACGGCGCGTCGGCGATGGTGCCCGTGTACACGTCCACCGTCGACGCCACGGAATCGAGAACCGCGGATCGGCCGGAGCCGTCGACTCCGACGACGATATGAAATCCATTGGCGACGAGCGCATCACGGACGAAGCGATCGGCGCGCTCGATGCCGACGAGCGATGATCGAGTGCTGGTCACCGTCGACCTATCGGCCGGTCAAGCCGCCGAGGGCTCCGCCGAGCCCGTCACCGACGCCGCCGACGACACCGCCGAGCCCGTCACCGACGCCGCCGACCACTCCGCCGAGTCCGTCACCGACACCCTGTCCGACATCGCCGAGGGTGGGACCCTGGTAGCTGGGAACCTGCACGCTCGGTGCTTGCGTAACCTGCACCGCCGGAGGCTGGTAGTTGGGAACGGTCGGAGCGGCGACCGACGGGATGGTCGGCACCGTGGCCGCACCGTTGTCGGCCGGGGCAGGCGATCCCGCGACCGGAGCACCGGTGGCCGGATCGATCTGCGTCACCGTTCCGTCGGCGTTGACCACAGTGGTCGGCGCACCCTCGGAACCGGGTGCGGCAACACCGTTCTCACCGGTCGCCGGCGTCGTCGTCGCGGCATCGGCCACCGCAGCGCTGGTTCCCGGTGTCTCGGTGCTCGAGATCGAGGTTTCCGCGTTCGATTCGGCCGGAGTGGTGTTGTCGGAAGTCAATGCCGTGCCCACCGACAATCCTCCGCCGGCGAGAAGCGCGAGAGCGAGGACGGATCCGGCCACGACACCGGCTTTCTTGCGACCGGACATTCCTGCGTCGGAGTCGACGGCGGTGGGCGTCGGTGCGGGCCGGGGAGTGGGGCGAGGCATCGGGGCGGCCGCCGCAGCGGACGCCACGGCCGTGGTGGGTGCCGCAGCCAGTGCTGCGGCGTTGTCGGAGGCGGTCGCGTCGGCGATGTCGCTGCCGAGTATCGCGGCACCGACTGCGACGGTCAGTTCGGGTCGCGGTCCGGCCACCACGGGTGCTCGCAGCTCGGACGACATGAGCTCGGCGACCAGTGGGATGGCCGAACTGCCACCGACGAGTACCACCTGGTCGATGTCGGAGACGTCGAGGCCCGCGGCCGTGACGGCGTCGCGTACCACCCCGATCGACGCCAGCAGTGATGCTCGCACCAGTTCTTCGACCTCGGAGCGCACCAGGCGTACCTCGGTGTGCAGGCCCGGGAGGTCGACGGTCAGTGACGTGGACGTGTCGTAGGACAGCTGTTCCTTCGCCTCGCCGCAGCGGGCCCGCAGTTCCACGAGTGCGCCGACGGTATCGGGGTCGAAGGGATCGAACTCGAAGGATTGGCTTCCCGAGACGGTGTCGAGGACGTACTGCATGATCGCGTGATCGAACTGCGCTCCGCCGAACTCCTCCGAATGCACTCCGGTGCCGACGGTGCCTGCCTCGGAGCCGGTGCGCATCAGCGTGACGTCGAGTGCGGTCGCGCCCAGGTCGTAGACCACGGCCAGGCCGTCGGCCTGTGGGCCGCGCGTCACTTCGAGCCACCGCATCGTGGCGACGGACTCCGGTACCAGCGTGACGTCGGTGAGTCCCGCGCGCTCGAGCGCTTCACCGAGAACCTCGGCGGTGTACGCCGTCCAGCGAGTGGGGTGGGTGACGACGACGGTAGGAGCGGCATCGGTCCCGGCGGAGACCTCGGCGACGAGTGCGCGAGCAGCGGTGGCGTACAGGTCCTCGGCTCGGTGACTGCGGCCGTCGTCGTCGATCAGTTCCACCGGATCGCCCACCCGGTCGGCAAATCCGCTGATCAGATTGCGCGTCGAACGGTCCCAGAGCTCTGCCAGACGCGGGGTCTCGCCCGGACGGAGGTCGAGTGCCGAACGCTTGACCACCGAGGTGACGGGTTCGGTGTCCAGAGCAGCCACCGCCGTCACCGAACCGATACGTATGCCGAGCCCTGCGTTCATCGTGGTGTCGCCGCCTTCGTCTCGCACTGCCGTCAGTACTACTGCCGTCACACGCACTGTCGGCAGTGGCCGATTATTCGTTACGTCTCACAGCAGGTTAGAGCGCACAACGAGTGAAATCCCCTAAAGCGCCGAGATCCCCTAACCGAAGTCCCCTGGCAACCCCCGGGGGAGTGGGGGGATCCGCCCCGTTGGGCGGGGGCTCTTCGGTGCCTAGCGTTGTGATCAACCACGAAGCACCACTCGTCAAGGAGACCCACGATGGCTACCAACGCCGTACTCGATTTCATTCTCGGCCTGCTGCGCGACGACCAGGCTGCAGCCGCCTACTGCGCCAACCCCGAGATGACGCTGGCCGCCGCGGGACTCGGCGACGTCACCCACGCCGACATCGTCGCCGTGGCACCCCTGGTCGCCGAGTCGGGACTGTTCGCCGGCGCAGGCAGCCAGCTCTCGGCCATCCTGGGCGCAGGCGGATCCGCCGGCCTCGACGGTGCACTCGCCGGCGGCGCGAGCCTCGGCGGCGGATTGTCGGCCGGGCTCGGACTTGCAGCAGGCGCAGTGGCAGGCGGCGGACTCGCAGCAGGTGGCAGCCTGACCGGCGGAATCGATGTCGCGGGTGAGATCGAGGCATCCCTGCAGGCAGCACTGGCCGCAGCATTGGCAGTCGGAGGCCAGATCGGTCTCGAGCTCGGCACTGCATTCGGCGGCGCATTCGACGCCCTGCTCGGCGCGGGTGCCGGGATCGGTGGCGGCCTCGGACTCGGTGGCGGCCTGGATCTGGACCTCGACGGTCTGCTCGGCGGAACCGTCGGGCTCGGCGCTGCACTCACTGGACTGATCGGAGCAGGCGCAGGCATCGGCGGCGAGATCAGTGGAGACATCGCCGCACAGCTGCAGGCAGCACTCGACGCCGCCATCGGCGCGACCGGTGCCGTCGACCTCGGCGCACTGGCCGATATCCAGGGCGGCCTGGCCGGCGCTCTCGGTGCGGCCTTCGGAGTCGGCGGAAGCGTCGGAGCCGATCTCGGTGCCGCTCTCGGCGGAGTCTTCGACGCGGTACTCGGTGCCGGAGCCGGACTGGACATCGCAGGTGACCTCGGTGCCGCTCTGACCGCGGGAATCGGCGGCGCCCTCGGCGGACTCGGAACCATCGGAGCCGATCTGACCACCGACATCGGAGCTGCACTGGACGGCGCACTGGGAGCCGGTGGCTCGTTGGTCGGCGACATCGCCGGTGGAGTCGGTGCGAGCCTCGGCGGGCTCTTCGCGGCAGACGGTGCCATCGCAGGCTCGATCGGTAGCGCGCTCGGAGCCGTCCTCGACGCCGGAGTCCTCGCTGACCTCGACGTCGACGCCCTGCTCGCCGCAGGCGGCAGCGTCGGCGCAGTGGTCGGCGGCGCACTGGGAACCGCACTCGACCTCGACACCAGCGCAGTCGGCAGCCTCACCGCCGCTCTCGACGCAGCACTCGAGGGCACCGTCGGAGCAGCAGCAGGCATCGGCGGCGAACTGGCCGGCGGACTCGAAGGCGGAGTGGCAGGCGGCCTCGAGGGCATCCTCGGCACGGCATTCGGCGTCGGCGGCGCAGCCGGAGCTCAGCTCGGAACCGCACTCGAATCGGTACTCGACACCAGCGCCGCACTCGACCTCGGAGCCGCACTCGGAGCCGGAGCGGATGTCAGCGCAGGACTCGTCGGCGCGATCGACACAGCGGTCGCAGCCGGAGCAGACCTCTCGGGAACCGTCGAAGCAGCACTCGCCGGAGTCGGCGGAGTGGGCGCAGACCTGTCGGGCGGCCTGGCCGGACTCGGCGGAGTGGGCGCGGGCCTCACCGGAGGACTCGCAGGCCTCGGAAACGTCGGTGCTGATCTGACCGGTGGCCTGGCGGCCGTCGGAAACGTCGGTGCTGATCTGACCGGTGGCCTGGCGGCCGTCGGGAACGTCGGTGCAGATGTGACCGGTGGCCTGGCGGCCGTCGGGAACGTCGGTGCAGATGTGACCGGTGGCCTGGCGGCCGTCGGGAACGTCGGTGCAGATGTGGCCGGTGGTCTGGCGGCCGTCGGAAACGTGGGTGCAGATGTGGCCGGCGGGCTCGCCGGTGTGGGTGATGCAGGTGCAGGCCTGACCGGTGGTCTGGCCGGACTCGGCAGCCTCGGCGGCGGAATCGCAGGCGGAGTTGCGGGCGGCGTCGCAGGCGGCGTGGATGCTGCGGCTTCGGCCGGTGCAGGCCTCGAAGGAGCCGTCTCCGGTGGCATCAGCACCGGACTCGACGCAGCAGCATCCGCAGGTGCGGGCCTCGAAGGTGCCGCGGGAGCTGCAGGCTCGGTTGCCGGTGGCCTCGAAGGTGCCGCGGGCGGAGTCGTCGATGCCGGAACCTCGGTGGGTGGCGAGATCGCATCGAACGTCGGAGCGGGACTCGACACCGGTGCCTCGATCGGAGGCGACTTCGCGTCCACTGTGGGTGCGGGTTTGGATGCTGGTGCGGACGCTGCGGCTTCCGCGGGCGGCGGGTTTGATTCCGCTGCCGACATCGGTGGCCAGGCCGCTGGCAGCCTCACCGGTGGCCTGCAGTCGGGCGTCGAGGGACTGGCAGACGCCGGCGGCAGCCTCTCCTCGGCGGCGTCGGGATCGTTCGATTCCTCCAGCTCGTTCGATTCCTCGGCTACCGCGACCGGCACCGGCTGGTCGAGCGTCGACTCGGACGTCTTCGGACAGGGCGAGACCGAGTCGAGCTTGTTCAGCGAGTCCGGCCTGCACGGTTCGGTGGATTCGGCAGCCGACTCTCTGGGACATGTGACCGTCGATCACGACATCGACCCGATGCAGCCCTGATCGTTCGCCTGCGGGTAGACAACGACATGACTCGGCCCCGAGTGTTCGCCAGCACTCGGGGCCGAGTCGTCGCTAGAGTTCGTTCGGGGCGCGCAGGAGTTTTTCGAGCCTGCGGGATGACCTGGTACTGCGGAAGTCGACGAGAACGGTTGTGAACACGAGCGTATGGACGGGCAATCTACGGAGCTGGCCGAGCTACTGAGCCGTACCGCGGCGGTGGCGACATCGGCGGGAAGATCCGACCTGGTGGATCGAGTCCAGGCGGCGCGCTCGAGAGTGTTGGATCCACGTCGACGCATCATCGTGGTCGGACCGCTCAAGCAGGGCAAGAGCCAGTTCGTGAACTCACTGCTCAACCTGACGGTGTGCTCGGTCGGAGACGACGAGACCACCGCCATCCCGACGGTGGTGTCCAACGCCGAGAGCCTTTCCGCGCAGCTCGTACTCGCCGATCCCGGCAACGAACCGATCCGAGTGGACGTTCCTCCCGAGGAGATCACGACGGTCACCCCGGCAAGTCCGCTGGCCCAGGGCCGGGAAGTGTTGCGTCTGGACATCGGGGTGGCGAGCCCACTGCTCGCCGACGGTCTGGTGCTGGTCGACACCCCCGGCGTCGGTGGCCACGGAAATCCGCACGCTGCAGGCACATTGGGGCTCATTCCGTCGTCCGACGCGGTGCTCGTCGTGTCCGACGCCTCCCGGGAATTCACCGAGCCGGAACTGTCGTTTCTGCGTCAGGTGCAGGGCCTGTGCCCGGCCGTGGCGGTGCTGATCACCAAGATCGATCTCTATCCGCACTGGCGGCAGATCGTCGAGGCCAATCGTGGACACCTGGACCGCGCGGGCATCGACGTGCAGATGCTGCCGGTGTCGTCTCTGTTGCGTTCGCACGCACTGCGTTTGAACGACGAGGAGCTCAACGCCGAGTCCGGCTTCCAGCAGCTCTACGCGTTCCTGCGTGACGACGTGGTGGCCCGGGCCGATGTGCTGGCACGCTCGTCGGTCTCGCTCGACGTCCGTTCGGTCACCGAGCATCTGACGCTGTCGTTCGGCAGTGAGCTTGCGGCACTGAAGGATCCGGAGCGCGCTGCCGCGGCCGTCGCGGGGCTGCAGCGCGCCAAGGCCGCCGCCGAGGAGCTGCACAAGCGGTCGTCGCAGTGGCAGCAGACACTCGGGGACGGTATCGCCGATCTCGCCTCCGACATCGATCACGACTTGCGCGACCGGTTGCGACGCGTCACCAGGGAAGCCGAGGAAACCGTCGACGAGGGGGATCCGGGCAAGGACTGGCCGCAGCTCGGCGAGTGGCTCGAGGAACAGATCGCTGCGTCGGTGGGCGACAACTTCGTCTGGGCTCACGAACGGGCACTGTGGCTTTCGGAGCTGGTGGCCGAACACTTCGCGTCCTCCGGGGCGGCAGCCCTACCCGATCTCGACGTCGGCGATCTGGACAACGTCCTCGATCCCGTCTCGTCGTTGGCCGATCTGGAATCCGGTCGTATCGGAATCACGCAGAAGGTTCTGGTGGGAATGCGCGGATCCTACGGCGGTGTGCTGATGTTCGGCCTGATCACAACGTTCGTCGGGTTGAGTCTGCTCAATCCGATCTCCATCGGCGCGGGTGTGCTGCTCGGCACCAAGGCGTACAAGGAGGACAAGGAGAACCGCGTCAAACAACGGCGTTCCGAGGCCAAGATCGCGATCCGACGTTTCACCGACGACGTCAGCTTCCAGGTGGGCAAGGAGTCCAAGGACCGGCTGCGGCAGATTCAGCGAGTCCTGCGTGATCACTTCACGTCCATCGCCGAGCAGACGCTGCGGTCGCTCAACGAGTCGCTGCGCTCGGCGCAAGAAGCCGCCGCCGCCGACAACACCGACCGCGCTGCTCGCATCGCTGCGCTGGAGAACGACATGCGCGTGGTGGCCGAACTGAATGCTCGGGCAGTGGGACTCGTCAAGGACGTCGCGGTATGAGTGTGGCGGCTCTGGCCAGGGCACGCGACCTCATCTCGGCGGCACGATCGACGTACTCCGGTGATGCCGAGGCATCCTGGATGCTCGACGAATGCCTGTACCGCCTGGACGAGCCGCTGCGGGTGGCACTCGCGGGATCGCTCAAGGCCGGCAAGTCCACACTGCTCAATTCTCTTGTCGGACAGGACATTGCTCCCACCGACGCAACGGAATGCACGAAGGTCGTCACGTGGTACCGCAACGGTGTCGCTCCCGCCGTCACGGCCTGGTACGACGGTGACCGGGCTGCGAACGTGCCGGTGCAACGGCGGGACGGACGATTGACCTTCGATCTCGGGTCGTTGACGGCCGTGCAGGTCGACCGACTGGACGTCGAATGGCCCGCAAGTGCTCTGGCGCAGACGACGATCATCGACACCCCCGGTACCTCGTCGCTCTCGCGAGACGTGTCGGCGCGTACGTTGGCGATGCTCACGCCCGAGAACTCGTCCTCGGGTGCCGACGCCGTCGTCTATCTGCTGCGCACGCTCAATGCGACCGACGTGTCGTTTCTGGGGCAGATCGGTGCGCACGTGGGCGGTGATTCGGGACCGCTCGGAGTGATCGGTGTCGTCTCGCGCGCCGACGAGGTGGGGTCGGGGCGGATGGACGCGATGATGTCGGCCAAGGAAGTCGCTGCGCGATTCGCGTCCGAACTCGAGGCCACCGGCCTGTGCCAGGCGGTGGTCCCGGTCGCGGGTCTGCTGGCGCTCGGTGCGGAAACGTTACGGCAGAACGAGTTCTCGGCATTCGAGATGTTGGCCACGGTGCCGACCGAGGATCTGCAGTTGGCGATGCTCTCGGCCGATCGATTCGTCCGTGCAGAAAGCACGCTACCGGTCGACGCGGCGCTGCGGGCCAGCATCGTCGACCGTTTCGGGCTGTTCGGCATTCGGATGGCCGTGACGTTGATTCGGCTCGGGGTACGCGATTCGCCCACGCTGGCCGCCGATCTGGTCGAGCGCAGCGGGCTGACCGAACTTCGGTCGGTGATCGACGTGCAATTCGGTCAACGCGCCGACCAACTGAAGTTGCACTCGGCTCTGGTTGCCCTGCAACGGATTCTGGAGTTCCGTCCGGAATCGCATGCGCTGCGCACCGAAGCCGGGCGAATGCTCGCCGATGTGCACGGCTTCGCCGAACTGCGTCTGCTCGGCCGATTGCGCTCCACCACACCGAAACTGCCCGACGGCGGACTGCTCGAGCTGCAGCGCATCATCGGCGGCTTCGGCATCGCCGCCACCGAACGCCTCGACCTGCCTCCCGATGCCGGTCACGCCCAACAGCGAGACACCGCGCTGGCGGCGGTACACAAGTGGAGAGCACTGTCCTCCCATCCACTGTTGGACCGATTCACCTCGACCTCGTGTGCCACGGCGGCCCGCAGCGCGGAAGGAATACTGGCCTCACTGGCGTGAGGATCCCCGGGGCAGGAGGGCCACGATCGTCGCAGCGACAGCCGTGCCCGCCACGACGAACGGCCCCCACTGCAGAACGCCGCCGAGCAGCGCGGAGGCGTCGGACACGAAGGTCGAGAACGTGACCGCCGCTCCGATGGTCAGGATTCCGACCGCTCCCATCAGGACCTTCGACGACACCGCCGCGTTGCGCAGGAGATTCAGTGCAACGAATCCCAGCAGCACGAGCACCGCTGCTGCGGCACCACTGGACAGCAGCGTGGCCGAGGCGGTCTTGCGGACGTCGGCGGCACTTGCCGTCGAATCCTGCTGTGACACTGCAGTTTCGACGCCGGAGAGCACGGACTCCCAATTCAGCGCGATGACGGCGGCCAACGCGAGGATCAGAGCCGCTGTCAGAGTCCACAGCGCGCTCGCGACCTTGGGTAGGGCCGACCGAGATGGCTCCTGCCGTGGCCGCAGCGGTTCGACGGCAACATCGGGCCGCGGTGGTTGCGGACGGGGAGGCATGGGCCTCCGCGATGTCGGGTCGTTCTGTTCTTCGGCCACGGGCAGAAGTCTATCCGTCGGTGGGTGAGCTCTGCGGTCTCAGCGCAGCACCACCGGCACACCCTCGTACGGGCGCAGCGTCATCGGGAAACTGTTCAGTTCGTCCACCGTGGCGATCTCGTTGTCGTCCGATACGTCGACGGCCGTGGTGCCGGGCACCAGGTGCTTCGACTGGATAGTCGCGCTGATCTCCTCGGACGAGAAGTTGAGCACCGTCGCCTGGATGGTTCCCTGCCCGAGTTCGTGCACCATCACCAGCAAACCCTTGTGCGAGACCGTCGGGATGTCGATCTGCTGGGCGGTGGCGATACCGAACTTCTTGCGCAACTCGATGATTCGCGCCAACTGGCGGGCGAACGACTGTGGATCCGCCAGCTGCTCCGGGAGCGAACCGTACAGGCTGCGCCCGCGGGGGATGCCGGATTCGGAGCGCACGGCCTCGGGGAAGTAGCCCATCAGATCGTGTGCGCCGCGGTTGATCCAGCGGGTGTCGCCTTCGCGGATGAGGTCGTCGACCTCCTCGGCATCGATCGGCAGGATGCCCAGAAGATCCCAGCCGGACAGGGCGAACACGCCCGGCTGCAACGCGTTGTACATCGCGAGCAGCAGATGGGCCCGCTTGACCGTCTCGATGTCTCGCTCGTCCATCCGGTCCAGATCGCGGATGCCGAGCGATGCAGTGATCACACTTGCTGTGGTGCAGGCGATTCCGTTGGTGGTGAACGTCCGGTT
This sequence comes from Rhodococcus sp. 14-1411-2a, assembly GCF_002259485.1. Taxonomy (GTDB): domain Bacteria; phylum Actinomycetota; class Actinomycetes; order Mycobacteriales; family Mycobacteriaceae; genus Rhodococcoides. The sequence continues at coordinate 94,229 of NZ_NPGA01000009.1, read as the reverse complement.
GTACGGTGCCCAGCGCCCGGTGAGTCGATCGGTCAGCTCACCGCGGATCCGGTCGCCCAGATCGCTGCCCTTGACCGCCTCGCCGCCGTAGGTGAACTCGTCCTCGGCGTGCAGGGTGGCGAAGTGGATGAGCTCGAACGTCATCTCGTCGTGGTTCTGCAACGCGTGCACCAGAGACGCCGTGTCGACGCCGTGATCGCGCGCCAGAGTCATGGTGAGCCTGAGGAACTCGGTGTTTCCCATGACGAGCGCATGCTGGTAGGCCGGGCGATTGATGAAGTCGTACGACAGGTCGGCACCGTTTTCACCCATGGCCTTGATGTCGTCGATCGTCAGGTTCAACTCCTGGAAGGTGAACCCACCCATCTTGCGCACCACGCTGGCGATCAGGTGGTTCGCCGCCTCGGACAAGGGGTGGCCCTCGGACCAGCCCGGGCCTTCGGCTCGACGCTCCACACCGAGAAAACCGTTGGCGTCCAACCGCAATGCGCCTGCACCCAAATCGGCGATGGAATGGCACGCGTCGCCGATCACCAGTCGCATTCCGGCGAAGGAGGGATCGAGCCAGTTGATCGACGGCTGACCGGCCTTGAAGTAGTGCAGGTACACCCAGCGACGCTCGATGCCGTCGATGCCGACGACGGGAGGTGTTGCGCTCCAGTTGGTTTCCTTCACACCGAGCTCGTAGAAGATTACGCGCTGCAGCTGGCCGATGATGTATCCGGCACGGGCGAGATTGGCCTCGGCCTCGGCGTCGATGTTCTGCGAATCGGCTCCGGCCCGCACTCGTGGCAACAGATGCCAGTCCTGCGGTTCGATCTCGACCATGTGGTAAATGCCGGGGTAGTCGGCCACGGCCATCTCGGCGAGCCGGAAGTCCGCACCTTTACCGGTGTGTCCGGGCACGATGTCGTCGATCACGATGCCGTCGTACGCCGACGCCACCACGCAGAGGCGTCGGAACTCCTCTTCCGATCCGAACGCGGGGTCGATCTGCATGCCGATGCGGTCGAAGTGGCCGTCGACCGAGGGAGTCGGACGCCAGCCGTGAATGCCGCCGGCCACCTTCACCGGGCCGGTATGCACTGCGGTGACACCGATTTCGGAAAAGGCCTGCCACAGCTTCTCGTCACCGAGTGTGCTCAGGAAGCTCGTCTGCGGGGCGTTGATCACCGAGATGGGATACGCGGTGAACCACACCGGTGCGCGCTCGACGGCGGCGCGAGGATCGGGGTCGGCATACGGGTTCTGCCACATGCTGCCTTTGCCCGAGAGTTGCTCGGCAATGAGCTTGGCGTCGCGCAGCATCGACTGTTCGGTGAGCCAGTCCACGTACTCGGGATTCGAGGCCACCGGTTCGCTGTCGGGTGTGGGGCTGCTGCTCCTGTTGGCGCGACGCACCGAAGGTCGAAGTGGTTTCGGCCGAGCCGGATAGAACTTCTCGTCGTAGGTGATCTCGCTCGGTTCGTGCTGCACTTCGGGATCCATGTGCCTCCGTAGCCTCGCTTTTCCTCAACCCTACGTAGGGCGCGGCCGATCCGCAGGGTTGTGGTTCCCCTGATCGGCAACCGGTGAAACCTGGCTCACCGACCGGTGAAACCTACTCCGAACTACATGGATGTGATTCGTCAGGGGCGTTTTCCTTCGATATGCGAACGTCATCGAATCGAGACCGCCTGGTGTGGAATGTCGGAATCCGATAGGACATAGTGAGTTGAGTACCAACTGACCCATCTGTCACATCAGACTCATGAGTCACATCCCCTTCAGCTACAGGAGTTGTTCATGCGACGTCTTGCCCGCACATCGATCCTGGCCTCGACGGCCGCTCTGGCCGCCGCCATCGGTGCGGTTGCCCTCGCACCGGCCGCATCGGCCGAACCTGCCCCCGAACCTGTCGGCCCGCTCGGCTCGGTGGTTCTCGAAAGCCCCGACCTGGTGGTGACCATGGCCGCCGTCTGCGACATCACGGTCGAAGACGCACCCGAGGGCGGCGTCGTCGCACTTCAGGTCAAGGTGGACAACGTCGGTGCGGACGACGCGTCGAACGTCAACGTCAACTACGGCGCACTGCCGGGCGTGCAGGGCCAGAACACCGAGACGACCATCGAGGCAGGCGAAGCCGCCACGTACACCGTGCCGTCGGTCGATCGTGAGTGGATGGCCCGCCCGGCCGGTGCCGCGGCCTTCGCCAGCGCACTCGATGCGAACTTCCTCGACAACATCACCGGTGGACTGCTCACCCACAGCTGCATCCCCGCACCGCCCGCCGAAGATGCAGGCGAGTAGCCCGCACTGACTTTCTCCCCGCTGCGCCGCGACGATCTTCGTGATCGTCGCGGCGTACTGCTGTGGAGGGGCTTCGCCCCACGTGCACGAAACCTCGTAGCAGGGGTCGAGTTTTCGCGCACATGCGGCGCAGCCGCTCCCCGGGGAACAAATTCGCCACAACCTCCGTTGTGCAGGTCAGCAGCCTTGAGTGGATGAGGCTCAAGTTGGAAGTTGACGGAGAAGATCCCGTTGTGCAAACTTGAGCGGAGTTCGCTCACCCAGGGACTGAACCCCAGCACTAACAGGAGGAAACATTATGGCTCGTGCGGTCGGTATCGACCTCGGGACCACCAACTCGGTCGTGTCCGTCCTCGAGGGCGGCGAACCGGTTGTCGTCGCCAACTCCGAGGGATCACGCACCACCCCGTCGATCGTCGCTTTCGCCAAGAACGGTGAAGTGCTGGTCGGCCAGCCCGCGAAGAACCAGGCGGTCACCAACGTCGACCGCACGATTCGCTCCGTGAAGCGCCACGTCGGCACGGACTGGACCGTGGAGATCGACGGCAAGAAGTACACCCCGCAGGAGATCTCCGCGCGCACGCTGCAGAAGCTCAAGCGCGACGCCGAGGCCTACCTGGGCGAGGAAATCACCGACGCGGTCATCACCGTTCCCGCGTACTTCGAGGACGCACAGCGCCAGGCCACGAAGGAAGCCGGCCAGATCGCCGGCCTCAACGTCCTGCGCATCGTCAACGAGCCCACCGCGGCAGCTCTCGCATACGGCCTGGACAAGGGCGACAGCGAGCAGACCATTCTCGTGTTCGACCTCGGTGGCGGCACGTTCGACGTCTCGCTGCTGGAAATCGGCGACGGCGTCGTCGAGGTCCGCGCGACGTCCGGCGACAACCACCTCGGTGGCGACGACTGGGACGAGCGCATCGTGACCTGGCTCGTCGACAAGTTCAAGGCTCAGAACGGCATCGATCTGACCAAGGACAAGATGGCGCTGCAGCGTCTGCGTGAGGCTGCCGAGAAGGCGAAGATCGAACTGTCCTCCGGGCAGAGCACCTCGATCAACCTCCCGTACATCACGGTCGACGGCGACAAGAACCCGCTGTTCCTCGACGAGCAGCTCAGCCGCTCGGAGTTCCAGAAGATCACCTCCGACCTGCTCGACCGCACTCGTGCGCCGTTCCAGGCAGTGGTCAAGGACTCCGGCATCGCCGTCAAGGACATCGACCACGTCGTGCTCGTCGGTGGTTCGACGCGTATGCCCGCCGTCTCCGAGCTGGTCAAGGAGCTCTCCGGTGGACGCGAGCCCAACAAGGGCGTCAACCCGGACGAGGTCGTGGCCGTCGGTGCTGCACTGCAGGCCGGTGTCCTCAAGGGTGAGGTCAAGGACGTTCTGCTCCTCGACGTCACGCCGCTGTCCCTCGGTATCGAAACCAAGGGTGGCGTCATGACCAAGCTCATCGAGCGCAACACCACCATCCCGACGAAGCGTTCCGAGACCTTCACCACCGCTGACGACAATCAGCCCTCGGTGCAGATCCAGGTCTTCCAGGGTGAGCGCGAGATCGCCTCGCACAACAAGCTCCTCGGCTCCTTCGAGCTGACCGAGCTGCCCCCGGCTCCTCGCGGCGTCCCACAGATCGAGGTCACCTTCGACATCGACGCCAACGGCATCGTGCACGTCACGGCCAAGGACAAGGGCACCGGCAAGGAGAACACGATCAAGATCCAGGACGGCTCCGGTCTGTCCAAGGAAGAGATCGACCGCATGGTCGCCGACGCGGAAGCTCACGCAGACGAGGACAAGGCTCGTCGCGAAGAGGCCGAGGTCCGCAACCAGGCCGAGTCCCTCGTCCACCAGACGGAGAAGTTCGTCAAGGACAACGAGGACAAGGTCGACGCCGAGCTCAAGGGACGCGTCGAAACCGCCATCGCCGACGCCAAGACGGCTCTCGCGGGCAGCGACATCTCGGCAGTCAAGACCGCCGTGGAGAAGCTCTCGACCGAGTCGCAGGCTCTCGGCACCGCCATCTACGAGGCTCAGGCCAAGGAGCAGGGCGGCGCAGAGGGTGGCGCGCAGGCCGCTGACGACGGTGTCGTCGACGCAGAGGTTGTCGACGAGCCCGCCGACGACACGGACAAGAAGTGACGTCGGAGAACACCGAGCAGGAACCGGTCACTTTCGTGGACAAGCGAAAGATCGATCCCGAGACCGGTGAAGTACGGGAAGGTGACGCAGTTCCGGAGCCCCTGGTGGGCACCGGGGCTGCGCCCCAGCCCGACTCGGTGGACGAAGGGGCCGTCGACGGCGACGTAGTGGAAGACCCGCGTGACACGCAGGTTGCAGAGCTCACCGCAGATCTGCAGCGCGTCTCGGCGGAGTACGCCAACTACCGGCGTCGCACCGATCGTGAGAAGCAGACCGGAGCGGAGAACGCGAAGGCGTCCGTCGTCTCGCAGCTTCTTCCGGTTCTGGACGACCTCGAGCGAGCCCGCCAGCACGGCGACCTCGAAACCGGACCGCTCAAGGCAGTGGCAGACAAGTTGGCAGGGGTGTTCTCGAACATCGGCCTGACCACTTTCGGAGCCGAGGGCGACGCCTTCGACCCGGCCATCCACGAGGCCGTCTCCCATGAGGGCGACGGCAGCAGTCCGGTCGTCGGAACGCTGATGCGTCCGGGCTACAAGCTCGGTGAGCGCGTCCTGCGGACCGCGATGGTCGGCGTCGTGGACAGTGCAACACAAGAATCGGATGCACCCGCGTCCGACGAGCAGTAGAGAAATAGCGCGAGAGGAGGAAACGCCCGGTGAGCCAGCGGGAGTGGATCGAGAAGGACTTCTACAAGGAGCTGGGCGTTTCCTCCAGCGCGACTGCAGAAGAGATCAAGAAGGCGTACCGAAAGTTGGCCCGGGACAACCATCCCGACGCCAACCCCGGTAACGCCTCGGCCGAGAACAAGTTCAAGGCGGTCAGTGAGGCGCACGCCGTCCTCGCCGACCCGGCCAAGCGCAAGGAATACGACGAAGCACGAAAGCTGTTCGCCTCCGGTGGTTTCGGTAACCGTGGCGGAGGTGGATTCTCGCCCGGCGCAGGCGGATTCGGCGGCGGTGGACAGACCTTCGACGTCGGCGACATCTTCGGCCAGGGCGGCGGCGACGGCGGAATCGGTGACCTGTTCGGTGGCCTGTTCAACCGCGGCGCGCAGCAGCGTCCGCAGAACAATCGACCCCGACGCGGTAGTGACGTCGAAACCGAGACCTCGCTGCAGTTCCGTGAAGCGGCACAGGGCGTTACGGTCCCCCTGCGATTGACCAGCCCGTCCTCGTGCACCACCTGCCACGGCAGCGGTGCGAAGCCCGGAACCAGCCCGCGGGTGTGCCCCAAATGCAACGGCCAGGGTGTCGTCAACAGAAACCAAGGCGCGTTCGGCTTCAGTGAGCCGTGCGACGACTGCCGCGGTACCGGATCCATCATCGACGACCCGTGCGTCGACTGCCGCGGCACCGGAGTGCAGAACCGCACCCGCACCATCACCGTGCGCGTCCCGGCCGGCATCAGCGACGGCCAGAAGGTCCGGCTCGCCGGTCAGGGCGAAGCCGGCTTGCGCGGAGCACCGTCCGGCGACCTGTTCGTCACCGTTCGGGTCAAGCCCGACAAGGTGTTCGGCCGAACAGGCGACGACCTGACGGTGACCGTTCCGGTGAGCTACGGAGAACTGGTGCTCGGCACCACGCTGTCGGTGCCCACCCTCGAAGGGCGAGTCGGAGTGAAGGTGCCACCGGGCACCGTCGACGGCCGAGTGCTACGTGTGCGTGGCCGCGGTATCCCGAAGAAGTCCGGCACCGGCGACCTGATGGTGACCGTCAAAGTTGCCGTCCCGCAGAAACTCGACGATGCTGCTACCGACGCTCTGAAGAACTATCTGGAAGCCGAGAAGGCCAGCGGATTCGACCCGCGGGCCGGGTGGGCAGGTGTGTGATGTCGGTCCCTCCCGAGGGCGGATCCGCGAAAGCTGGTGGCGGGCAAGCTGATCCCGACGCCCAGGTCTTCGTGATCTCCGTCGCGGCACAGTTGGCAGGTATGCACGCGCAGACGCTGCGTACCTACGACCGGCTCGGGCTCGTCACCCCGCATCGCACCACCGGCGGCGGTCGACGCTACTCACCGCGTGACGTCGCTCTGCTTCGTGAAGTGCAGCGACTCTCACAGGACGAGGGCGTCAACCTCGCCGGCATCAAGCGAATCATCGAACTGACCAATCAGGTCGAGGCACTGCAGGCCCGGGTCTCCGAACTGGCTCAGGATCTGGCCAACGTGCACGCCAGCTATCGCCGCGACCTGGTGCCGATTCAACGCAACGCCCTGGTGGTCTGGAAACCGCGCCACCAGCGCTGAATTCGAGGGTTTGCCCTTCACCGTTCACCCCCAACTGTTCGCCCTTCACGTCCTCGGAAACGCGCGCGCGTTCGTCAGGTGCGCGCGGATTCGCCGGCGATCGGTCGCTATTCCGCGCGCGTTCGGCAAACGCGCGCGCTTTTGCGGCGTCGACCGGGGGCGCCCGGCGTCGACCGGCCTCCCAACGGCGTCGGCGGCGAACCTCCCGCACCTCGACCGGCCTCGACCGGGGCGACGGCATCGACCCCGCGCGTGTGTGCGAGGCATTTCGCGTCGGCCCCTATCCTGGTTCACATGCAGGCGTGGAGTTCGACGGTTGTTCAGTATCATCGCCTTCGGAACGATCTTGCGGTGATCAGACTCGAAGGCGATGCTGTGCCGTTTCAGGCAGGCCAGTCGGTGTCGGTCACGGTTCCCCAGAACGCTGCTCTGACGCGGCGATACTCACCGGCGCTGCCGCCTTCGCGAGACGGGAAGCTGGAATTCCATGTTCGAGCCGTTCCGGCCGGTTGGGTGAGCGGTTCGATCGTCAACGAGACGCGGCCCGGTCATGTGTGGCAGATCAGCGATCCGCAGGGCAGTCTGCATGTCGACGATTCGGGGCGCGACGTCGTGATGATCGCGGGCGGCACCGGCCTCGCTCCGTTGCGCGCGATTCTGCTCGACCTCACTCGCCGCCAACAGCCGCCGAACGTGACGCTGTTCGTCGGCGGCAAGTCGCCACGTGATCTGTATGCCGGCGACATGCTGTGGTTGATGGCGGCGGAGTTGCGGTGGTTGACGGTGGTACCTGTCGTCGACCAACTGCACGAGCCGTGGGCGTCGGATCGATGGAACGACCGCATTCATGCCGAGATCGGTTCCAGCGCAAAGTTTTTCGAGCCCGAGCATTGTTGGGAGGGCAGTGTGGCCGACGTCGTCGCCACGCAGGGGCCGTTCCCGGATCGCCAGATTCTGGTCTGTGGCTCGCCGGGAATGGAAGCGGCGACCGTGCGCGCGCTCGTCGAGATCGGCACACCACTCGACGCCATCCGCCGCTGAAGCGGGAAGCCCAGCAATCAGGGCAGCTGCAGAATCCGTCGTAGATGCGCCAGGTCTTCGGCGGATACCGTCGTGAATTCCGGCGGCGGGGCGTCGGCGATCGCTCGGGCCTTCGCGGCGAGCCGGCGTCCGGCATCGGTGAGTCCGATGATGCGGCGTCGGCGGTCGTCGGGATCCTCGGTGCGCATCACCAAGTCGCGTTTCTCCAGCTCGCGAACGTTGAGGGATATGTACGGCGCATCGGACGCAAGAATCTCGGCCAACTCGGTCACCGTCCGATCGCCCGTGAGCAACTTGGTGAGCAGCTTGGCTCGCAGGAAGCTCATCCCGGTGGCGTCGGCGACGGCTCGGCGGGTGTCGTGCTTCTCGAGCATCAGCGCGCGCATCTCGCGCCAGACGAGGGCTGCCTCCGAGTCGGTCATACGAGCACCGGTTGGTCGATTCGATCGGCGGTCGAGCGGGCCCACCTGCCGGTGGTGACCACGGCGAGCACGGTGACGACCACGCCCGCACCCGCGATGACGAACCACGCCGGAACTGCTGCGGCGGTGAAGCCGTCGGAGATCTCGCCGACGATGCTCGCCGTGACGATGGATCCGACGACGGCCACGCCGAGTGATTGACCCACCTGCCTGCTCGTCGACGCGATGGCGGATGCCACTCCGGCCTGACTGCGCGGCATTCCGGACACCGCGGTGTTGGTGATCGGGGCGTTGACCATGCCGAAGGATATTCCGAAAATCACGTACGCCACCGCAAGCCACGCGAACGACGTCGTCGGAGTCAGTCGGGTGAGCATCAGCGCCGAGGCCACGAAGCCGATTCCGGCGATGAGCAGCGGGATACGCGCTCCGAGGGTGCCGACGATGCGACCGGAGATCGGCGCGAAGATCAGCGTCATCAACGCCATCGGCAGCGTGTACAGACCGGCGTGCAGTGGTGAGTATCCGCGCACGTCCTGCAGGTAGAGGGTGTTGAGGAACAGGAATCCGCCGAGAGAAGCGAACGCGCACACCGCGATCACCGTCGCTCCGCTGAACGGCGCGCTCCGGAAGAACTTCAGTTGGATGAGCGGTTCCTCGATTCGCGACTCGACCACCAGCAGCCCGACGAGAGAGCCGACGGCGACGGCGCCGGTGAACACGATCAGCGGCGATCCCCACCCCTTCGCGGGACCTTCGATGATGGTGAACACCAGGGACACGAGGAACGCGAAGATGAGGAACTGGCCGGCCGGATCGAACTTGCGTGAGTGGTCGGCCTTCGATTCCGGCACGAATTTCAGTGTCATCGCCAGAGCGAAGATCCCGACGGGAACGTTGATCCAGAAGATGGACTGCCAGCCGGCACCGGTGACGAGGATGCCGCCCAGCGCCGGGCCCGCCGACATCGAGATTCCGACGACGGCACCCCACATTCCGATGGCCCCGGCACGTTCTTTCGGATCGGTGAAGGTGTTGGTGATGATCGACATCGCGACAGGATTCATCATCGAGCCGCCGACGGCCTGCAGCATGCGGAAGGCGATGAGCCAGCCCAGTGACGGTGCGATGCTGCACAGCAGGGAGCCGAGGACGAACGTTCCGGTGCCGATCAGAAAGAAGCGCTTGCGGCCGTATTTGTCGGCCATCGAGCCGCCGAGCATCAGCAGTGATGCCACGACCAGCGTGTACGCGTCGATGATCCACTGCAGACCCGATACCGACGCGTTCAGATCTGCGCGCATCGACGGCAGCGCGACGTTGACGATCGTGTTGTCGGTGCTGACGAGAAACAGACTCAGGCAGCAGATGCCGAGCACGAGATATCGGTGTCGTCGAGTCAACTCGGCCACGTTCACCTCCGCGATAATGCTTGTATTTCTATAACTATTACATGAGTACTCCTAAATTGTTCGACGAGCAAGTGAGATGCGGGCAGGGCGCGCCCGATAGGGTGTGTGTCACAGACTTGCTCGACTCCGAATTGCTTGCTCGGTGAATGGAGAACAACAGTGGCTTCCGAGATCGCACCAGGCGACCTGGTTCAGGCGTCCGGGCATGCAGGCCCGTGGAAGGTGCTCGAGATCCGTCAGGGTCTGGCGTTGCTCGAGCATCACGACGGTCATCGGTTGTCGGTACGTACCACCACGGTCGAGGTGGTGCGGAAGGCGTCGAACAGTGAGAGTTCGGCCCGGCAGGCCGAGGCAGAGGCCGACAGTCCCTCACTGTTCGACGAGAGCTGACCTACCGCTTTCTGCCGTCGACGGCGTACTTGACGCGCAGCGACTTCGAGATCTGCTTGTACTCCCGCAACTTCTCGCTGCGAACACGGGCGTCCTGCCTCGACATCGCCCAGGCGTTCTCGCGCAACAGTTTTCGGTAGTTGCCCAGTCGTCGTTCGGTGAGCTCACCCGCGTCGACGGCGGCAATCACCGCACAGCCGGGTTCGTGTTCGTGCGCGCAGTCACCGAACCGGCACAGTGCGGCGAGTTCGTCGACGTCGGAGAAGGCGCTCGCCACAGCGTCTTCCGATCCTTGCACGCCCACCGAACGCAAGCCCGGGGTGTCCAGCAGCACCAGGGCAGAGGACGGGATCGGCACCAATTCTCGACGCACCGTCGTGTGCCTGCCTTTGCCGTCGGCCGACCGAGTGGCACCGGTTTCCAGAACCGAACCACCCAGCAGAGCGTTACCGAGCGTCGACTTTCCGGATCCCGACGGCCCGATCAAGGCCACCGTGCCGCGCAGATGTGCTGTCAGTGAGTCGATTCCGCTGCCGTCGACCGCGCTGGTGGTGCACACCTCCACACCCGGCGCGGCGGCCAGCACCAACTCCTCGGCGACGCTACCGCTGTCGGTCTTGGTGATCGCGACCACGGGAACGGCGCCGCTGCCCCAGGCGAGGGTGATGTAGCGCTCGACGCGACCGAGGTCGAGGGCGGTGTCCGACGCCACCGTGACGACGACGGTGTCGACGTTGGCTCCGAGAACCTGTGTGTCGGAGGTGGATCCGGCGGAGGCGCGTTCGATGGCTGTGCGGCGAGGGAGGGTAGCGGCGAGCCTGAACGAGTCCAGTGTCACCCAATCTCCGGTGCAGATACCGGTGCCGGTGCAGCGGACGATGCCGCTGTCGGTGACGGCGTCGAATTCACCTCGGTCGACGCGAACGACGCGGGCGAGAGTTGTTCTCTGGGAAAGCTTTTCGAATTCGGTCAGCCAATGCTGATCGAGGCCGTAATGGTCGAGTGGAGACATACGAGATCCTTGAGAGAGGAGGAATGGGGGTTCGGGTCCGTCGATGTCCGGGTGGCCACGATGCCACCTCCTCACTGTCTCGATGCACGAAAAAACCGTCGACGGCAAAGTAGCAGCCGTCGACGGTGTCGGGAAAGCGATTTATCGGCTGAGGTTGGTGCCCTCCGCCGGCGCTGCGAGTGCGGTCAGGAAGGAGCGGGCCCAGCGATCGACGTCGTGCGCGAGCACCTGCCTGCGCATGGCACGCATGTGGCGTTTGCCTGCCTCGGGTTCCTGCTCCAGTGCGCCGATGATGGCGTCCTTCACGCTGTCCAGGTCGTGTGGGTTGCACAGGTACGCCTGGCGCAGTTCTGCTGCGGCACCGGTGAATTCGCTGAGCACCAGAGCGCCACCGAGGTCGCTGCGGCAGGCCACGTACTCCTTGGCGACGAGGTTCATGCCGTCACGCAGCGGAGTGACCAGCATGACGTCGGCAGCGACGAAGTAGGCCAGCAGGTCGTCGCGGGGGATCGGCCGGTGCAGGTAGTGCACCACGGGGTGGCCCACCTGGCCGTACTCGCCGTTGATGCGGCCGACCTGCTGCTCGATTTCGCCGCGCATGGCGACGTAGCTCTCGACGCGTTCCCGGCTGGGTGTCGCCAACTGCACGATGACGTTCTCGGCGGGATCGACGCGGCCCTCTTCGAGCAGTTCGCGAAACGCGTTGAGCCGAACGTCGATTCCCTTGGTGTAATCGAGTCGATCGACGCCGAGCATGATGCGCTTCGGGTTGCCCAGATCCTTGCGCAGTTGCTTCGCGCGATCCCGGACGGCCTTGGAGCGAGACTTGGTGTCGAGATCACCGGAATCGATGGAGATCGGGAACGCGCCGACCCGCACGGTTCGGAAGCCGACCTGCACGACGCCCAACTTGGACCGCACTCCGACGGTTCCGCGGGACGTGGTTCCCCCGGCGAGGCGTCGGGCAAGGTAGAGGAAGTTCTGCGCGCCGCCGGACAGATGGAAACCGATGAGGTCGGCACCGAGCAGCCCTTCGACGATCTCGGTGCGCCACGGCATCTGCATGAACAGCTCGATCGGCGGGAACGGTATGTGCAGGAAGAACCCGATGGTCAGGTCGGGGCGCAGCATCCGCAGCATCTTCGGAACGAGCTGGAGCTGGTAGTCCTGGATCCACACCGTCGCGCCCTGTGCTGCAGCCTCGGAGGTCTTCTCGGCGAAGCGGCGGTTGACTTCGACGTAGGCGTTCCACCAGTCGCGGTCGTACTCCGGCTTGACGATGACGTCGTGATAGAGCGGCCACAGCGTCGCGTTGGAGAAGCCCTCGTAGTACTGGGTGTATTCCTTCTCGCTGATCGTGACCGGACGCAGTTGCAGGCCGTCCTCGACGAACGGCTCGACGTCGACGTCCGAGACACCGACCCACCCCACCCAGGCACCCTTGTTGGCGCGCAGGATCGGTTCGAGAGCGGTGACCAACCCGCCTGGGCTTCGCTTCCATCGTGTGCTTCCGTCCGGAAGCTTTTCCAGATCGACCGGCAACCGGTTGGCTACGACGACAAAATCCGAACCCTGCGAGGCGTCAGCCACAACTGTCCAATCCGCTTGTAGATCTCTGGGGGAGCCAGTCCTGCGAAGGTGCTACTCGCTTTCGCCCTTCACAACAGGATCTATACCCAACATCGACAGCAACATGCGGCATTCGTCGGCATCGGTTGCGTAGGCCGCGACGACGCGCTGAGCCTGGCTGGCCGTCTCGTACTCGAGTGGGACGATGTCTTCGTCGGCGATGTCGTTGTCGGTCGAAGTCTTGGCAGGCATGGTGTTCTCCGTACTCTCTGCTGGGCTTACACGGTGTTCGTTGGTCCCGACTCTATGTAAATGTGGCGTCCCATCGCCACTTCCCGATGCCATAGGCTGCAGCAAATGACCGATTCTGTGCCGCTCCGCCATGCTCGGACAGTGGTGGAGGAGCCTTCTCCGGCCACCGGCTCCGCGATTCTGCGACGCACCGTCCGACGCCATCGCACCCGACTGATCGTCTCGTCGCTGCTGTTCGGAGTGCATCAACTGTGCGAAACGATGGTCCCGGTGGCGATCGGACTCATCGTCTCGCGGGCCATCGACACCGGTGATGTGACGGCGATGATCGTCTCGCTGGTCGGTCTGGCGGCCTTGTTCGTCACCCTGTCGTATGCGTGGCGGATCGGTGCCCGCATCATCGTCGTCGCCATCGAGCGGGAGGCGCATCTGGTGCGCGTGGAGGTCGCCGGTCGTGTCCTCGATCCGCGGGGTGTACGTACCGAGCTGTCGGCGGGGGAGTTGCTGACGGTCTCGACGTCCGACGCCGAGAAGGAGTCGTGGATCCTCGATCTGATCGCGCGGGTCTTCGCGTCGGCCGTCGCGGTCGTCGCATCGGCTGTGGCGTTGTTGATCATCGACGTTCCCCTGGGCCTTGCCGTCGTGATCGGGACCCCGGTCATCTTGATCGCGCTGCAGCGCCTCGCTCCACTGCTCACCCGCGCAGCCACCGCCCAGCAGGCCCGGATCGCCGGTGTGTCGGGTATGGCCACCGATCTGGTCAGCGGTGTCCGGCCGCTGCGTGGCATCGGTGCCGAGAACGCCGCGACCGAGCGATTCGTGACGTCGAGCCGAACGGCATTGGCGGCGACTCTGAAGCTGGCTCGCGCGAACAACGTCTATCAGGGCTTGTCGGCAACGGTCAACGCATTGCTGGCCGTCGGGATCGCCGGTACCGCCGGCTGGTTCGCGCTGCAGGGCCGAATTTCGGTCGGTGAGTTTATCACCGTCATCGGCCTTGCCCAGTTCGTCATCGAACCCCTGACCGGGTTGGCGAGGATCCCCGGCGTCGTGGCGATGGTGCGCGGATCGGCCGATCGGTTGGCCCTGGTGCTCGGTGCGGAACACGTTCTACCGCAGTCGAAATCCGCGGTGCCCGCGCGGACCGATCTCGGTGTCGACAGCGTTCGATTCCGATCGCTCGACGGCCTCACCTTCCGGGCAGAACCAGGCGAGATGCTCGGCGTGGTCGCCTACCGACCGCAGGACGGAGAGGCGCTCGCCGCGCTGCTGTCCGGTCAGATCTCCGACGCCGACTACACCGGATCTGTTCGCGTCGGCGGCATTCCGGCGGGAGAGATCGATCTTCGACGCTCCCGCGAGACCGTTCTCGTCGAGCCGCACCTCACCGACCTGTTCGCCGGAACCGTCCGCAGCAACGTCACCGCCGGGCGGGAGCGGCCCGACGCCGAACTCGACCGAGTGCTCCAGGCATCCGCGGCCACCGACGTCGTCGAATTGCACGAGGCGGGTCTCGATCACGCCGTCACCGACCGCGGAGCCAGCCTGTCCGGCGGCCAACGCCAGCGAGTGGCGTTGGCGCGAGCGCTGTCGGTCGACGCCCCGGTCCTGGTACTGCACGACCCCACCACCGCCGTCGACGCCGTCACCGAGCACGCCATCGCCCGCGGCATCGCCGAGCTCCGGCACACCGAAAGAAGCTCGCAGACAACGATCCTCATCACCACCAGCCCTGCGCTGCTGTCGGTGACCCATCGCGTTCTCGTCGTCGACGACGGCCGCGTCGTCGCCGAGGGAACGCACCACGATCTCGCGTCCTCGGACGCGCAGTACAAGGACGCGGTGCTGCGATGACCACCCCCGAACTTCTTCCGATCGCCACCGGAGCCCGATCCGGTCGCTGGTTGCTGGAACAGCTGAAACTACGACGGGTGCGTACGGCGGTCACGCTGCTCCTCGGCGCACTTGCGGCGGCGATGTCGCTGGTGCCGGTCTACGTCTTCGGGGTCCTGGTCGACCGCGTCCGCGACGGGGCCGACTCGTCGACGATCATCGGGGTTGTCGTCGTGATCTCGGTGGCCGCAGTGATCGGCGGCATCGTCACCGGTTTCAGCGGCTACCTCATCAGTACGTTGGGTGAGGGCATTCTGGCGTCGCTGCGCGAGGCCGTCGTGCGCCGCGCGCTGCATCTGCCGGTGGCCACGCTCGAGCGAGTGGGCAAGGGCGACTTGCTCTCCCGGGTGGGCGACGACGTCGCGGTGATGGCCAAGTCGATCGGTGAGGTGATCCCGCAGCTCGTCGGCGCGTTCCTGCTCGTGTGCCTGAGCATGATCACGATGCTCGGCATCGACTGGCGGCTGGGCCTGGCGGGGCTCGTCGCGCTGCCGATGTACGTCCTCGCGCTGCGCTGGTATCTGCCCCGCTCGGCACCGAAGTACGCGGCCGAGCGCGTGGCGATGGGCGAGCGAGCGCAGTCCTTCGTCAGCAGCATGCAGGGCGCAAAAACCGTTCGTGCGTACGGACTCGAGTCGGCGCACCTGAGCGAGATCGACAGAGCGTCGGCGAAGGCCCGCGACATCGGCGTCGATGTGTTCCGCTTGTTCACCCGATTCGGATCTCGAAGCAATCGCGCCGAATGCGTCGGACTCTCGGTGATCCTGTTGGCCGGATTCTTGCTGGTGCGAGGCGATCACGTCACCGTCGGTGAGACGACCGCTGCGGCGCTGCTGTTCCACCGACTGTTCAATCCGATCGGCACCCTGCTGTTCACGTTCGACGACATCCAGTCCGCGGGAGCCTCGTTGGCCCGGCTCGTCGGCGTCATCGACATCCCCGACGAGCGACCCGTCGGCGACGGTTCCGTGCCGTCCGACGCCACCTTGGACGTCACCGATCTGCGGCACGAGTACGAGTCCGGCCACGAGGTTCTGCACGGAGTGAACCTGCGGGTCGGCGCAGGGGAGACCGTCGCTCTCGTCGGATCCACCGGCGCAGGCAAATCCACGATTGCAGCGATCGCGGCAGGCTCGATGGCGTCGACGTCGGGGACGGTTCGGGTCGGCGGCGCATCACTGGATGCGCTGGGCAGTGAGGGCCTGCGGCGACACGTCGCGATCGTCAGCCAGGAAGTGCACGTGTTCGCCGGCCGATTGATCGACGACGTGTTGCTTGCCGCCCCTGATGCCGGTCGTGACGACGTCGAAGCCGCACTACGCACCGTCGGTGCCTGGTCGTGGGTCGAGGCGCTCGAGAACGGCCTCGATACCGCCGTCGGCGAGGGAGGACACCAGTTGACCGCGGCACAGTCGCAGCAATTGGCCTTGGCGCGACTGGTTCTCGCCGACCCGGCCGTCGCGGTGTTGGACGAGGCCACCGCGGAGGCGGGCAGTTCCGGTGCGCGAGATCTCGAAGCTGCGGCCGAGGCAGCGACCAGGGGGCGCAGCACGTTGATCGTCGCGCATCGGCTGACTCAGGCTGCTGCCGCCGACCGCGTGGTGGTCCTCGAACACGGCAGAATTCTGGAACAGGGCCCGCACGAGGAGCTGGTCGCGGCCGGTGGACGATACGCACAGCTGTGGGAGGCGTGGCAGGGTCGCTGATTGCTTTAGCAATTTGCCTAAAGCTATTAGGTTTGGTTACGGTGTCCTCGAAAGAACGAGGAGGCCGGTATGGCACGCGCAGGATTGACCGCGCAACGCATCGTGGCAGCAGGAGCGGATCTGGCCGATGAGGTCGGCTTCGATCGCGTCACCGCCAGTGAGCTGGCCAGACGCTTCGACGTCAAGGTGGCGAGCCTGTATTCGCACCTGAAGAACGCGCACGAGTTGAACGTCGGGATAGCGCTGCTGGCGTTGGAGGAACTGGCCGATCGGGTGTCCGAGGCGCTGGCAGGCCGAGCGGGCAAGGACGCATTGGTGGCCGTCGCCAACGCGTATCTCGACTATTCGCGGGAGCACCCCGGTCGCTATGCGGCGACGCAGTTTCCACTCGATCACGAGACTGCTCTCGCAAGTGCGGGAGTGCGTCACTCGGCAATGATGAAAGCGATCCTCCGGGGGTACGACCTCGGTGAAGAGGATCAGGTACACGCAGTTCGATTGCTCGGCAGCGTGTTTCACGGCTATGCCAGCCTCGATGCGTCGGGCTCGTTCGGTCACAGTGCGCCCGACTCGCAGCAGTCCTGGGCCCGCATCCTCGACGGAATCGACACACTTTTACAGCACTGGAGGCAGTGACATGGAACCGATCTCCGAACGCGACATCAGGTCGTCGTTCGTCAACTCGTCCAAGGGGGACGCCGGAAGGCTCTCTCTTCCCGAGATGTTCGACGCTGTGCCGTGGAGCGATCTCGACTTCTTCGGTTGGGTCGATCCCAAACTTGCCGGGAGGAGCTACATCGTCGTTCCTTCAGGGGATCGCCTGCGTGGAATTGCGTTGCGCTACAAAGTCGGTGGGCCACGCACAGCGCAGATGTGCAGTATCTGCCTCACCACACACGCGAACGGTGGCGTCTCGCTGATGGCCGCCGCGAAGGCAGGCGAATCCGGCAGGCGCGGCAACACGGTGGGTACCTACATCTGCTCTGACCTCGCGTGCTCGCTCTACGCGCGAAAGAAGAAGACCCCGGCGTTGGGCCGTCAATTCAAGGAAGACTTCGATGTCGAGACCCGCACTGCGGCAGTCGAAGACAACATTGCTGCGTTTCTCGCTCGCGTCCTCGATTGATCAAGTGGTGGGCGGGGAGCGCGCGCCCCAATTGACGACTGCGCGCCCATGCTCTGATGCGAGTAGGGGCGCGCAGTCGGCAAAAAGGGTGTGAGGTCCTGCCGGAGATCGGTAATTCGCCGACAGTACCGAAGTCAGTCCTTGTTCTTCTCTGCGATGAACAGCTTCTCGATGCGCTCCGCCTCGTCCTTCTTGGCGGCGGCCTCGTCGGAACGCTCGGCGGCTTCGGCCAGTTCGGCCTCGGACGGCGCGGCGGCCAGCTTCTCCTGCTTGTCGACCTGAGCCTGCTGCGCCTTCTTGCGATCCTCTGCGGCTTTCGCGGTGGCAGCGGCCTGCTCGTCGGCCTTCTTCTTCTTGGCGGCGGCTTCACGCTCGGCATCCTGAGCGGCCTCGCGCTTGCGTTGCTCGGCCTCCTGGCGGGCGTCACGTGCGGCTTCCTGGGCGGCGGCGTCGGCTGCGCGGCGATCCTTCTCGGCGGTTTCGCGAGCCACCTTCAGTTCGTCGTTGGCTGCGGCCTTCTTGGCCCGAGCTTCGGCGTCGAGGCGCGCTGCCTCGGCACGGTTCTCGGTGCTGTCGACCAGGGTTTCGCCGCGATCGGCGAGTCCCTTGTCTCCCAACAGGTTTCCGACGGCACGGTCCAGTGAACCGAGCGTGTGCTCGTACACCAGGCGCGCAGGTGATTCCGCGTTCATCTTCTCGACTACGTTGGTCTCGATGAGCTGCAACGGAATTCGAGCGATCTTGTACTGGATGCGAAGAATGGTCATCGGTATGGCTAGGACACTCATGAAACGAAACTCCTGTTTTGCAGTAGTGGTTCAGGCCTGGTTGCGGAGCTCTTCGGCCTTCTTGCGATCGGCCTCGGCCTGACGAAGCGCCTCCTGGTGCTTCTGTGCGGCCACCATTTCGTCGGAGTCCGCGGCAGCCTGCTCGATGCGCCGGTCCTCTTCGGCCTCGATCTGCTCGGCGGTCGCGTCGACCTCAGCGGCAGCGCGCTCCTGCGCTATCGTCTCGCGCTTGTTCTGCTCGGCCGCGACCACCTGCGTCTCACGCACCCGATCTGCCTGCGCCTCGGTGACCGCGGCGTTCTCCTCTGCGGCCTCTCGGCGGCTTTCGGCTGACGTGCGAACGTCGGCCAGTTCCTCGGCGGCTTCGGTGGCCTGCGCTTCGGCGACCCGCTCCGTGGCCTGGGCCTCCTTGTGTTCACGAGCCTGAGCAGCCTGTAATTGGCCCTCGGCCGTCAACGAGTCGTTGCCGGTCACCGCGCCCACGACCTCTTTGGCCTTGCCCTTGATTCCGTCGAGCAATCCCTTGCGTGCTTCGCCCGCTACGTTCTCGTCAGTCATGTAACACCAGGTACCCACTGGCTGTTCGAGTAACCCCGTGTCGGTGTCGGACGATACGATCCCCGACGGACGAATCAGCAGTAAGGAGACGTATGCCTATCGCCAAGATCAACGGCATCGACCTGAACTACCAGGTCAAGGGCAGTGGAGACCTGGTAGTTCTGATCATGGGCACCGGTAGCCCGGGCCGTGTGTGGGAGCTGCATCAGGTGCCCGCTCTCACAGCAGCGGGTTACCGGGTGTGCACTTTCGACAATCGCGGCATGGCTCCGTCGTCGGAGAGCACGCACGGCATCACCATGGAGGACATGGTCGCCGATACCGCCGGCCTGATCGAACTCGTTCGCAACGGCGACGAGAAGGCCTACGTCGTCGGAACGTCGATGGGCTCACGCGTCGCGCAGGAGCTCGCTCTGAGTAGGCCCGACCTGGTTCGCAAAGCGGTCTTCCTCGCCGGCCACGCCCGAGTCGACGAATTTCAGAAGACTCTCGCCAACGGCGAGCGAGCGCTGTACGACAAGCGCGTCGAGCTCCCGGGAACCTATTCGGCTGCGGTGACAGCGGTGATGAACCTGTCGCCTGCGACGTTGCGTGATTCTCGCGGGGCACGCGACTGGCTCGACCTGTTCGAGTTCTCCGCCTCCTCGCCGTCCGCGGGCGTGCGCGCTCAGCTGGGCATGGAGGACGATTTCGATCGAACTGCGGCTTACCGCGGCGTGTCGGTGCCGTGCCTGTCGGTCGGATTCGCCGACGATCGGATGATCCCGCCGTACTTGGGCAAGGAACTGGCCGACGCCATTCCAGGTGCTCGGTACGTCGAAATAGCGGACGCCGGGCACTACGGATATCTCGAGCGCCCCGAGGCCGTCAATGCGGAACTGCTCGGCTTCTTGAAGGCCTGACGGCACCACGGCTCGACCTGCGTTGCTAGGGTCGTGTGGCACCTCACGGTGCAGACTTACCAACCAAACGTTCGCGACGAGTGAGGCGAGATGAGTACCAACCCGTTCGATGACGAAGACGGACGCTTCTTCGTGCTGGTCAACGACGAAGACCAGCATTCGCTGTGGCCGACGTTCTCCGAGGTCCCTCAGGGATGGCGTGTCGTCTTCGGTGAAGACACCCGCGCCGCGTGCTTGGAGTACGTCGAGAAGAACTGGACCGACATGCGTCCGCGCAGCCTGCGTGAGGCCATGGAGGCCGACGCTGCTGCACGCGCATCCGCTGAGGGAACCCCCAGCACAGAGGCCTGAGCTCCGCCTCTTACGAAGGACTCGTACCGCGCCGCCGACGAACAGTCGGTCGGCGCGGTTCTTCTGTGCGGCGAAGCGTCGGGCGCAGTAGTTCTTCCGTGCGCGCGATGATGCGTGGTCGACGCAGGGTGCGGGCACCCCATTCACCCAAAGTCACACCGGCGGCCAGGCCGCAGCCGACGCCGAACGCGGCGAACAACGAGCTGATGCCGAGCAGTAGCTGGTCGTTGAGGATCGCGTACAGACCGCGGTACAGCGCCAGGCCGGGGAGCAGGGGAGTGATGCCCGCGACGGCGACGATCAACGGTGGAATCAGCGCACGACGAGCCAACAGACCACCCGCGAATCCGACGACGGTGGCAGCGATGGCCGAGGCGATGATCGGCCCCACGTTGAGCGTCTGCGAGAGCAGATACACCAGCGAGCCCGCGAAGCCGCCCATGAAGGCAGCCGTCAACGCACGACGCTCGGCGTAGCAGGCCAGTGCATAGAACAGCGACGCTGCTGCGCCGGCGATCACCTTGGTGGGGACCTGCAGGATGTCCGGTGGGGCCAGGTTGCTGATCTGCGGCAGATCGCTGCCGATCAGCGCGGCCAACCGCAGAGACGTCGCGACGCCTGCGATGATGCCGCCGGTCATCATCAACACTTCGAAGAATCTCGACACCGCCGTGATCGGGGCACCGGTGATCGCATCCTGTACCGAACCGACGAGCGAGAGCCCCGAGAGCAGCACGATTACCCCGGCCGCGATGATCTGCGACGGCGAGATACTGATGTTCAGCTGGTCCTGGAAGTTGTAGAGCGTGATCGCCGGTGTCGCCGCCACGAAGCCGCCGACAACCTGTTGGAAGAAGAACGGCAGGCCCGCACGGTTGAGGACGCGTCCGATGCGGTCGATCACCATCGTCGTCAGAAAGCTGACCACAGCCACCAACGCGCCACCGCCGAGCAACACACTGATGGCAGCGGCCATGCCCGACCACGCCAGCGTCGCAATCCACCGGTTGTACGGGTGCGGAGCCTTGGTGATCTCGTCGAGCCGCTCGAGCGCCGCGCTCGGCGGCACCATCTTGACGCGCACGGCGCGAATGAGGCGGTCGACCTCGGCCAGCCGCGTGAAGTCCATCGAGCGGTAATGCACGATGCGCATCGTCGACGCCGGAGGACGCGTCGGGCCCCGGTGAGCACTGAGGGTGATCGAGTTGTACGTGACATCGACATCGCATCGCGCGAGGCCGTACGTCGCGGCGATGTACTGCACCTGAGTCGCCGTATCCATCGCTGCCGTGCCCGAGGCCAACAGCACTTCGCCGACGCGAACCGCGAGGTCCAGCACCTCCGCAACCGACGCATCGTCGGTCAGATCGATCGGACGTAGGGGCGACGGTGCTGCGGTCGGCGTATCGATGGTGGCCCGACGCTCACCGGTGAGACGGCTCAGCGAAGCCGTCAGGTCTTGCAGGAAAGTCATGACCGTCTTTACACGTTGCTGGGGTGATCCACGGACAAGGTACCTGTTGTTACTGAGCGTCCGATGAACGGATATGCTGGCTTCGCTTCACTGCCTCCTTAGCTCAGCGGTAGAGCACTCGCCTTGTAAGCGAGCGGTCAACGGTTCAATCCCGTTAGGAGGCTCCATCAAAAATAGGGTCTGATCAGGCCTTTTGCGTTATCTCTAATGAGATTCATTGCCGATTAGGCGAGCTCGGTGTCACAGAATGTCACAAGTGCTTCAAAACTCGTCGGAACAGCGCCTGGTGAGTCCGTCTACTCCTTGGTGGACGGTCGCGGACGAACGCCGGTCAACTCGCATCGTCGGATGGCTCGTCGCGACGTCGGACGAGTGACTGCAGAGTGTCGGCCGCGCCCAGTAGCGCGTGGTTCTGGGAGTGGACATAGGTGCGCATCGTGAAGGCGTTGTCCGAATGCCCCAGCCATGCCGAGATCACGGCAATAGGCACACCTTGAAGGTGCAGCAGAGTCCCGCACGTGTGACGCGCGTCGTGGAGGCGTATGTCGGACACCTTGCTGTTGATGCATAGCCTGCGCCAATAGTCGCTGACCGTATCGGGATGAAATGGTCGCCCGACAGCGTCGGACACGACGTAGGTGCCGGGGCCGACGTAGCTCGAACTCTTTCGTTCCACACCCTGCAAGTGGTGCGCAGTTTCGAGTGCGGATTTGAGGGCTGGCGTGAGGGGGAGCGTGCGCTTGGACTTTTCTGTCTTCGGCGGACCCTCGACGACGCGTCCATTGACCGAGACTCGCGTGTTGTTGATTGTCAGACTGCCGGCGTGAAGATCGACATCGTTCCACCTAAGCCCGCACAGTTCACCGCGTCTTAGGCCGCTCAGCGCAAGCAACCAGGCGTGCCCGTTCCGGTCGGCCGTCGATGCTTCCAGGAGGCGTTGCACTTCGTCTTCCGTGAATGTCTGCATCTCGACGTTCACACGGGGCGCTCGGTCGACGAGCGCGGCAACGTCTCGTACCAATCGCCCTTCTCGCATCAGCCCGGTGAGGACTGCGCTTACAAGGTTGAGCATCGGATTGATCGAAGTGGCCTTCCACGGACGTCGCAGTTGGCCATCGGGTTTGACCGAGCTGCCGGCCAGTAGATCGTTCACCAGGGCGTCCAAGTGACCTTTGGTCAACTTCTGCACCGCTAGCCCGCCGTAAGTATCGCGCAGCGGTTGAAGGGCATGGGTATACGCGGCTTTTGTGGACTCACGTACGCGTCGTCCGGCAAGCCACTCAGCGCAAGCCTCTTCGATCGTGGTGGTCGAGGAGGGAACGAACGTCCCCTTCGAGACTTCCTCGAGCACCTTGGAGAGGGCTGCGCGAGCGTCCTTCTCCGTAAGAAACCGACGACGCAACTGCGTTCGCTTCGATGCCCGGGTGCCGGTGGCGTCGGCACCACCAGCGTCGACCGTCATTTGATACCGCAACTCGGTACTGCCGGTAGACCGATTGGTGACGTAAATCTTCTTGATCTGTGGCGGCAGTTGCTGCCTAGCCATCCTCTTCGTCCTGCGTGTTCATGCCCAGTTCAGTCATACGTCTGAAGAGCTCTTCCGAACGCCGTCGAGCATCCTCGTACAGATACTGCATCGACTCGATATGTTCGGTGGATTCTCTCTTGGACAATCCGTTTCGGAGCTGCACCCGGGCGCGCCGCATCGCCTTCAACGCATCGAGCCATTCACGAGTGACTCCAACGCGATCGTTCTTCGGGTCGAAGGTGTCACGTACCCACATCTCGAAAGGAGCGTCGGATTCCTCCTCGGACCAGTCGGAGCTCGGCCGCATCAGCCCGGCCTCCCCGCTGAACCAGCGAAGGGCATCGTGAGACTCCTGTTGCAGCCCTGGGAGGACCTCGACTCTTCCTTTGGGGAGGTCCGGATAGACCAGTTGCGCTGGTGAGACTCCCAGTGCCGCAGCTAGAATCAAGAGTTCCGAGACGTCCAAGCTCTTCTTGCGTCCGGTCTCCAGGTCCGCGACTACAGATCGCGAGATCCCCCACCCGAAGTCAACCGTCCTGTCGGCAAGCTTTGCTGCGGACAGAGCGGAGTGGTCTTTACCTCGGAGTCGGCGCACTTCCGAGGCGACCCGGGCAACGATTGATTCCGCCCACGACTGCGTCATGGTTACGCAGTCTAGCGGAGATTGTCTCCCCGTTGTGGGATGGCTACGTACTTGTTACTCTGTGGTGGAACCACGTGGACTGACCGGAAATGTCCTGCAAGATGTGGCGCTACTACACAATTCAGTGGAGGTGCTGAAGATGCCCAGACGGTTGCTGTCTGTCCCGGAGGCTATGGCTTGCACGGGACTTGGACGTTCCAACTTCTTCAACAAGATCGCGTCCGGGGAAATCCGGAGCGTGAAGGTCGGCAAGCGCCGGCTGATCCCGGATACGGCCATCGATGAGTACATCGAAGGTCTCGAGGCGCAATCCGACGCCAGCTCAGGCGTCGCGTGAGGCCGAGAGCCAACTGTCCCTCAGGAAACTGAAACGCCCCCGGAAAATCTCAGTGTTACCAGCACCGAGGCCGAGGGCGTCGAAACCACAACCCGTGAGGAAGGAGCTTCGCCACCGATCATAGAGCGTCTTGATAAGTCATTCAAGACATTTCGCCGAGTCACCGTTCTCCGCCCTCGATTTCGGTCAGGGACCGAGCGGGCGATGACGCATGTTTCGACCCGCGACAGCGCGGTCGAGTTCTTCTGCTCGTGCCGCACAAGCCTTGGCTACGGGACTTCCTAGCAAGGCCTGATGTGCCGCAGCAGCGTCGTTTTCTGGCAGAGCCCGACGTAACACCAGCCTGCCGCCGGCCTGTGCACCCTTTGTAAATCCTCGGAGACCGGCCCCGAGGCACCACCAGCTCGACTGATCATTGAACGGGTGGCGATACCGATTAGCCGCGCGCCCATCGAGGCGCGGGGCTATCGGGCGTGGAGCGGACAACGTGGGTGCGGAAATTGGCTGAGGGGCCATGGGGGGTCCGGAGGGAACGAACGAAGTCCCTTGTCTTTCATACGTCACCACTATGGAGGTACCAGTTGAGCTCTCGACCCATCTGCAGTGCTGACATGACCAAGTTGTCCGGCATGACGAACCGTCATTCAGGCCTCGATCTTTCAGTCCACGCCGCTCGCTTACTCAAATCCGTTGTGCACGTCGATTCCGTGAAGATCCAAACAGAGCAACATATTTGGCTACTTCAGCTCAAGCGCGGCAGTTCGCCGGTGCAGGCCGTTCCCGCTAGCGGTGCGGCGGCGTTCCGCAGAACTGACGTACCAGAATTACCCGCAAAGAGTGCCTCAGATGACTCGCTGGCGACGGGCGTCATACGTCCTGCGGTGGTTACACCTCCATTGCCCACAAAGGATGCGAGTCGAGCTTGGGATGTGTTGGTAGTAAACGCTTCTCATACCCCTGTGGCATGCATTTCGCCTATGGCACGCGACTCGCGTTTCGTGCCCTTTACCTGCAATACATCCAACCCTTCTACAGGGTGCGACTCATCCGTCGGTTCCAAGGCGTGCATGACATCCCATACCCGCAATACCGCCAGTTCGTCCCATTCATCCATGGAAAGTGAGACCCACCATGCCCGCGGACATCTTTGCGTTCTGCAACCAGAAGGGCGGCGTGGGTAAGACCACCACCGTCTTTCACCTCGCCTACGCCGTCGCCCAAGCAGGGAAGCGAGCACTCGTAATCGACGTGGATCCGCAAGGCAACGCCAGCACAGTCCTGACCAAGACCGAGTTAGAGAGCGATGAGGTCGGTGTTGCGGACGTTCTCGCCGAATCATCGAACGCGACCATCGCCGATGCTGTTGTCCCCACCATCTGGCCTGACGTAGACCTGGTACCCACGTCGCCGGGAAACGAGTCCCTGGCCTATGTCCGCGATCAATTGGTCGTCGCCGGTGCCGGCCGAGAACGGCGGCTTCGCGACGCAATCGACGTCGTACGAGGCGTGTACGACGTGGTCCTCATCGATTGCCCACCTAGCCTCGATCTGCTGACTATCAACGCCCTTGTTGCAGCGCGCGCCGCCGTAGTCGTGACTCAGTCCGCGCTGTTCTCAGCCAATGGACTCGCGCGATTGCTGCGCACCATCGATGCAGTCAAGCGCAGCTACAACCCGGACCTCGTCATGCTCGGTGCGATAGTCAACCTCCACGAGATCGCGACGATCAGCGGCCGAGAACAATTGAGCGAGATCGCCGCAAGCATCAACGTTCTCGGTGATGCCGTACCCAAGCGGGTTGTCATCAAAGACTCAATGGAAGCCCAAACCAGCCTGGTCGACTGGGGGACAACACAATCTCGCAGCCTGTCGACGATCTATCGCGACACTCTCGCGCTGCTCACGAAGGGACACCTGTGATGGCCCGGCCCGAACGTATGAAGAGCGCACTCGCCGGATCGAGCCCGGTCGATCCCCCGGAGAACTCGCGGCAGCCCCACGACACTGTTTCGTCGGCCGAGACCGGTGCGCAACCGTTACCGGACCACGCAAAACAGAAGCGTTCGTACTACCTCTACCAGTCCACCGTCGACGATCTTCTCAACGCAGCCGAAGCGCTGTCCGCAACGCCCGGCGCACCGCGGGGCCCGTCGGATCTGGTCAATGCGGCAATCGAAGACTACTTGGAGTTGTTGCGCAACAGGTTCAACGACGGTGCGCCGTTCCCGCAACGAACGGGCCCCCTCGCACGAGGACCGAGAATCCGATGAGCCGATCACATTCCGCGGCAACCCCGTTGACAACGAAGCCGTCAGACGTCGTTGCGCTCCATCCCGCGATTTTGCAGTGGGCTCTCGCGACAGCCGTTGCGCTGACAGTTGGCATCGCCGGAGCGTCCTTCTGGCTCAGTTTCGCTGTGTTGCGTGATCTCGCGGTGATGGCAGGGATAGGTCCCGGTGAAGCCTGGGTGATTCCGATCGTGCTGGACGGCGCAATCGTCTCGACAACAGTGACGGCGATTGCGCTGTCCAACCACACGGACAACCGCACCATCAAGGGCCGTCGTTTTGTCGTATCGATTTTGCGTGTCGCGGCATCGGCGTCGATTGCGGGCAACTCGTACCACGCAGTGTTGAGTGCGACTTTGCTTCCGGCCGTGGTCTCGGCGGGTATTGCCACCATTGCACCTATTGCGCTCCTTGCTATGACGGAAGTGCTGGCTGTCATCCTTCGTGCCCCCCGCGGAACCGCAGGGGAGGAGTTCGCTCCAAGTGCTGCCACAGAAGAGCCGGATTGGACTGACGCCGACTCCATCCAAGAAGGCCAAAGCCAGAGCGGGGATGACTCAGAGGGTGAAGACGGCTGGCGGGAAGAACAGGTCGACGCGGCGGACTCGTCTCGACGACCAATAGACGCCCTCACCCCGGAAGTTGCAGAGACAGCGCGGCTTCGACACGCACACCGTGAATGGTCGTGGGCACGAATCGGTAGAGAAACGGACGGCTCCGTTGCATCGACCGCGATGCGCCGATATCGGAAGTGGGAAGAAGTCACCGCCGGGATCGTCGAGGGCCGCCAGGACGGGGAATCCGAGCTGGGTGACAAGCCAGCCAGCGAGCGTGATCGGATGTTCGCAGAATAGAAGTGCTGCCGCGACATCGAGCCCTGTTGCTCTCCGTTGCTCCCGCACAATCGCCCCAGACTGTTGATGGCTGGGAGGTGGTCGCCTCGGGTGGTTCAGCGTGCGTCGAAACGTGTGCCGCCCTGGGACCACCTCCGGCGGTCTCCGGATTGAGCTTCGCTGCGCTTCGCCCTGCAGAAAGAACTATTTCTTTCGCACATCTGGCTCCGGTCGAGCTTGCAACACCCTGACCCGTCTTACCCAACCCTGACTCCGCGTTGCTCCGGCCCGATGGGCTCCGAAAACTTTTCAAAGCGCCTGCGGCTGAAAACTTTCCGGATCAGGGCCAGGACGCCGGTCCAGTGCGCCGCCTTCTCTCCTTCGAGCCAGATGACGGCGAAAGAAATTGGCAGAGCGAAAGGGCCGGGGGAGCCGGTCCCGCAACAGAAAGAGAGCCCGACATGCCGCAGAATACTTCCAGCACAGGACGACGGGCCACCGCCGCACACAACGCCCGGACCACCGGAATCGTCACCCACACAACCGTCCTGGTCTCCGGACCCCAACAGGCCACTATCACCGCCACCTCCGCAGCCACC
Organism: Rhodococcus sp. 14-1411-2a; assembly: GCF_002259485.1. GTDB lineage: Bacteria > Actinomycetota > Actinomycetes > Mycobacteriales > Mycobacteriaceae > Rhodococcoides. The sequence goes on along the minus strand of NZ_NPGA01000009.1, from coordinate 66,426 downwards.
GACGAAGCGCAGATGATCGTCGCACTAGGTCACGTCATGATGACCTTCCGCAGCGCCCAAACAGTTTCCGCAGTCATCACCGGATTCGCCACCGTCCGCGCCGCACTTGCCGGAGCCGATGGACAAGCCCCCCACCCCGCCCAACCAGGCGCAGAATTCGGGGCCGCCGCGATCTCCGTCCTGTGGCTCGACAGCCCTGAGCACACTGCGGTGCTGCATCACCGCTACAGCTCCGAACAACGCCGCACCATCCGCTGGGTAGACCTGCACATGGGACCTGTCACCTGGCGCATCACCGACCGCATCGGGTACGACACATTGATGGCCGAACTCCGACGCGTTCATCGTGCTGCCGTCGGAGTTTTTCTCGACGGCGGCCGCTACCGCCGCGACCCCGCCAAACTCCTCGATGTCTTCGACGACGTCTAGTACCACACGTTCGGCCCCAACCCCGGGGCCGAACGTCGTTTATCCACAGGCTGACTCGACATCACAGCTATCCACACCCTCTCCTGAACTGTCCCCACATCGAGCGCGTCGTTTCGGAGCTCGTGTGACGCTCGACAACAAGCAGCTGGCCGGCCACGAGCGACAAGGAACCAACGATGATCACCTGGACAGTCACCACACACCCTGAGGACAACCCCGAAATTCTGACCGCAACCGGAGCAGAACCCAATCTTCAAGTGGCAAAACGCGCCGCCGCAGATGCCGTCCGTACCGCCCTCCTCGACGCGCGCGAGCACGCATCGTCCGACAACGGCAGCCCGCCGTCCTACCTCGTCACACTCGACGGAACCTGTGCCCTCATCATCGGGCTCGGAAGCTGCAGGCCCGAGAACTACAACGCCGTCCTCGACAGCCTCGAGCAGTTCGACGGCACCGCACCACCGAACCTTCTCTACATCTGACCCACACCTCCGCAATGACGACGAACGCGGCATAGCCAAGCAAAGCGCCACCGGAATATCGAATCCAGTTCTCCCGCAACAGACCCGCGAATGGAAACGAGGCGAACAGATGACCCCATTGAGAGCAGTGGAACCCACCGACGACGACGATCACGCTGATCTGACGGACCATCCGGAGACGGCACCGGAAGCACTGGTCATCTGCGCACTGATGTGGTTGCAGGACACCGACGAGGCCGCCCGCATCGCAGCGACACTGCAGGCCAATGATTTCCATGATCCCGTGTATCGCGAGCTGTACGGCATCGTGCAGGAGCTCATCATCGACAACCTCCCACACGACCCCGCGAGTGTTCTGGGCGTCCTCGTCCGGTCGGGTGCCAGCGGACACCGCGGTGCCCGGCTGCGTCGAACACTGACCGACGTTACCGCAGCGAACGCATGCGGAGCGTCGGCGACCGACTACGCCGGCATGGTCCTGTCGGAAAGCTACCGACGTAGCTTCTACGACGCAGGGATCAGAATTCAGCAGCTCGCCGAGGAAGCGCCGGAAGAATTCCTGTTCGACCAGCTCGTCGAAATCGGAAGGGCGCAACGTGAAGCGACGAACCGCCTGAACGCCTTCCGCAGCGGCAGCACACTATGACCGCGCGGAAAGAGACAGAGTCGGGCGACGAGCGGCGTCGAGCTGCCCTCGCCTCTGCACGATTGGTCGCCATCGATGTCGCGCATCTCGATACAGGCGAAGTCGAGGACCTCGCTGTCGGGCGGGAGATAGATGAAGCGCTCGCCGCCGGCACGACGCTCAGTGACGTCGCGCGGTCCATCGGTCACACCGAGGCAGTCGCCTCAGACCTTCTGGGCAAGTTCCGAGAACTCCGAGACAGTCTCGCGGCGCGCAACCAAATCCCTCTGTTCTGAGCAACATTCAACGCACACCTCGTATTGCCGCTACAACTCGAATAGGCCGACGCCATGAATTTCATCCGCATCGACACCGACCGAGGCACCCTCTACGGACCGTCCTTCGCCGAGACTCTGACGCACTTTTTCGGACAGAACCAGCACGTCGAGTGGGAATGCCACCAGCTGACCGCAGGGTACTCCGGTGTTCGGTGCACAGTGTCGACTGCAATCCGAGTGCATCACCGCGGACAGTGGATTGTCGCAGCCAGGTCTTTCGGCTCCCGCCCGGTCGATGCGATCCCCGAGTGCGCAATGCGCTTCGGATCCAGTTTCGCTACCGCACCGTTCGATGCACCCGAGTTGCCTCGCTGGGTGTACGAGTGGGCGTATGACCTGCTGGTCTGAATTGACGGCAGAGATCGACCGGTGCAGATCGAAAGCGAACTTGCTCCAGCGCTACGGCGTTGACGCGGAGCGCTTCCGTGCACTGAGCATCTTTCGGCCCACGCCACAAGCCCGCCACGTGACGAAACTTCGACGAGATGTCAGAAGGTGCTGCTCAGCGCGCCGCACTCCGAACCAGCCACACGAAAGGAACCCGGCCCGTGCCAGCACAAGCCTGGATCACCCTCATAGTCGGCGTCTTCGCCGTCGTTGGCGTCGCTGGAACCGTCAACCAACGCACCCGAGCGGACAACCGCTCCCAATCCTGGCAACGAATCACCTGGTGCCTCGAACGCACCGTCAGCGACAACCCCGATGAGGTTGCCCTCGGCTGGACGGTGTTCGGCACCGTAGTTGCTACACCGTTCATCGCCAAGACCGACCGTCGCACACTCCGAGCAATCGCGGACCGTGACATCGACCTCGGCAGCGCCGATCTGGCGGAAACCGACGACAACAGTGACAATGGACCTACTGCAGACCGCGAGGAGCGCGCATGACCACCACCGAACCACGCCGGGCATGGACCCCCGAGCAACGCCGGAAGGTCCGCGCCGCAGCCGCAGGAGCCTCGATCAAGCTCCGCGAGTACGACAACGATCCGGTCCCGCAGTGGCTACGCGACGTCGCCGCAGGCATAGACAGTAAGCCGCCGACTGACTGAACACCCCATCAATCCGACAAGGCCCGCCCCCAACCAAGGGACGGGCCTTCGTCATTTGGCGAACGTCGGGAATCGATGCCGTCGACTACGCAGAACGAGTGGCCGCCATGCGGGTGGCAGGTGAATCGAACTCCACTGCGCTCGTCCTGCCACAGCCCGGACAGCAGAGAGAACATAAAGCCGCCGCTCGCGTCGCCGCGGGCGGCTCGCCGCCTGTCATTGTGCGGCGTTGTACGCCTCTTCGATGTCGGCCGGGATGCGGCCGCGTTCGCTAATCTCGTAGCCCTGGTCGAATGCCCACTGCCGAATCGCCCGCGTCTGCTCCGGATCACGCTTGGTTGACCCGCCGGCCGCTGTAGCGGCAGACGCGGCAGCGGCGGAGGGCTTGCGCTTGCGGCCACCGACCCGTGTCGCGTGCCCGACGTAGTAGTCGAGCTTCTTGTGAAACTCGTTCGCGTTCTTCGCCTTCAGGTCGATCGAGTATTCGACGCCGTTGATCGCGAATTCGATCGTCTCGCCGGACTCGTCATCGATGACCGACCCGTCGATATCGTCCACCAATTGGGTTGTCACTCGTTTGGCCACAGCCGGAAAACCTTTCATCGACACATTCGCTATGCGCAACCGCATTCTTATCTATGAGCGTAACCAGCACCGACATCCGCGCTCTTCAGCGACACGGCCATTCGCTACCGCACCGTTCCACGCACCTGCGTTGCTTCGCTGGGTGTGCGACTGAACGGATGTCCTTCTGAGCTGACACGCACGCCTCAGCTCGACCGTAGAACAACAAAAGCGCATGAGCACAGACGCGCTACGACGCTGAAATGGCGCAGAGCCGTGAAGACGGGTCGAGCAACAGGCAGACCCTGCCGCAAGCTAGCCACATGATGCAGCTTCGACGACCTATTGGAAGGTGGTGCGCAACGCGCCGATGGCAACAGCAATGACTACGGCAAACATGATCGACGCAACAACCACGCCGATGCGAAACGCGCCGCCGGCGATGACTCCCGTTGCACGTAGGGGAGCGAACCGCCAACCTGACTCGGACTTTCGAGCTCGCCACAGCGCTCCTACGACGATCAAGCCGACGGCAACAAGTGCGATCACGATCGTGCACCTCCTATCGCAAGCCGTGTCCAACACCGAGCCAGCGACATAAATACATCGCCGTAACCATGTGCAGTGGGCGTGCGTTCTCATTGTGTTCTCGAAATATTGTTGTGTTGCACTGAGTCAGAGCCCTCGATGTGTGCGGTCGTGAAGCCTGCGGCGCTAGCTTCGCTTATATGTCAGGCGATGCTGCGCGCGCCCTCTCCATCCGCGCCTGCGTCTCCTTCTGTCGAAGGGTCTGCAGATGAAGTTAATGCGGAATCCCCAGGGCTCTCCAAATGTTCTTCTGTGCTACTCGCGTCACCCGCGTCATTCTCTGCAGCCGAACCGATATCGGGCCTGGCGGTCGAACGTGCCGACTTCGTCGATTTGACCAATCGCGTCGCTTCCGGCACCGAAAGATCCACCAGCGCAGCGATGCTGGCGTATGTCTCACCCCGTTTCTTGAGCTCTGCGAGTGCCCTTGCGCGTCTCTCATGCGCCGCGTCGAGTTTGGTTTCCGCGTCCCGCCGCAACCGCTCGATCCTCGTGGTCACATCGTCGTTGATTTTTTGTTCGTCGCGGGTGGCATCGAAATACGAAACCAAATCCTGCTCCTGATTCTTCAAGTGCATCTGCGCGTCCGACAGTCGCTGCGCATTCGCTCTCCGAGCCCGTTCCCGAGCGCTGACCGGTCCACCGTTCGAGGGAGTCATGTTGGACAGGCTACCGCCAACATGCTGGCCGGCGAAAGGGTCATACGCACCCACGGTCGCCCTGATTGATCTGTCCTGCTACAACTTTCGTCCCTCATCGTCCATGCACGTTCTAATTCGTCCGAAATCTAGATACTATCGACTTTAGATTCCCTGTATCGCTTCGCGAAATGAAAAACCAAACGCCACACACCTCTTGCACTATTAGTGTCCATGGGCGGAATCTGCGTACTATCGCGACTGTGCCGCGCGATTTAGAAGCAGAATGCGAGCGAGATCGGCCCGTGAGATCTCGTCGCACACCGCCTCGTCGGCGGCTGTGCCCGCGATGATGACTGTTCATGCGCTGCACGCGGGCGACGGCTACACCTACCTCACCCGCGAGGTCGCCAGCGCCGACATTCGCCTCGAACGCGGCCAAGACCTCACCGACTACTACGCCGAAGGCACCGAAGCGGGCATCTGGGGAGGGCGGGCATCGGCCGAACTCGGCGTATCCGGGTACGTCCGCGAGGACCAGATGAAAGCCCTGTTCGGCGAAGGACTGCACCCCGAAGCCCAGGCGTTGATCGACGCCGCCATCCTGGACGGTACGAAGGCGAATGCGGCGATCGAGAGCGTGCGGCTCGGCCGTAAGTTCGCGAGCTTCCGCAACGAAGTGCCGCTGATGAAGCGCATCCGCGCCGAGATCGACAACGACCGCGCCGCCGGCGGAGGGCCGCTCACCGCGGAGCAGTGCCAGCAGATCCGCTACCGCGTCGGAGCCGACGAGTTCCACCGCGAAGTCGGCCGATCACCGGCCAGCGAAGCAGAGCTCGTCCGCTACATCGCCTCGCAGCAACGCCGCGAACGCCAACCCGTCGCCGGCTACGACTGCGTGTTCACTCCACAGAAATCTGTGTCCGTTCTCTGGGGTCTAGGCGACGACGACACCCGTGTCGCGGTCGAGCGTGCACACAGCGCCGCGGTGAGCGATGCCATCGGCTGGGTCGAGGACAACGCCTCCTACACCCGCGTCGGCAAAGCGGGTGTCGGACAGATCGAATCGACCGGCCTGATGTACACCCGGTTCGATCACCGCGACAACCGCAACGGTGACCCGAACCTGCACACCCACGTCGCGATCTCCACCAAAGTGCAAGGCATCGACGGCAAATGGCGCAGCCTCGACGGGCGCGTGCTGCACAAGCTCGCCGTCGCCGCATCCGAACGCTACAACACCCTCATCGAGGAGTACGTCACCCGCGAGCTCGGCACCGTGTTCGCCGACCGACCCGGCACCGGAATCAACAAACGCGCAGTCCGCGAAATCGAGGGCATCCCCGCCGCACTGCTCAGCGAGTTCTCCCGCCGCGACGCCATCGAGTCACGCCTGGAAAAGCTCGTCTCCGACTACCGCAAGACCCACGGCAAAGACCCCTCGACCGCGATGCAGATGCGCCTCGCCGACCAAGCGACCCTGGAAACCCGCAACCAGAAAGCATCCCCGAAATCACTTGGTGCCCAACGCGCTGAATGGCGCGAACGCGCACTCGACGTCGTCGGCCGCCGCGCCCTGAACTCAGCCTTGAAAACGAGCACCGGGAACACGATCACCGTCACCGACGCCGCCGCGATCGACGACCGCGAAATCGCCCGCACCGCTGTCGCACGCATCGCACAGCAACGCTCGAGCTGGAACCGCTGGCACATCCAAGCCGAAGTCCAACGACAACTACGGCCACTGGTGTTCACCACCGCCGCCGAGCGTGACGCGGTCGCCGAGAAGGTCGCCGAAGCCGCGCTCGGCGGGGAGTCGATCCGGTTGACCCGGCAGGTCGACGCGACCCCGGCAGCGTTGCAGCGCAGCGACGGTGCGTCGATCCTGACCGTGCACGGCAACGAGACCTACACCAGCGCAGCGATCCTCGCCGCCGAACACCGCCTCGTCGGTGCCGCCCACACCCCGACCGCGGTCATGGCACCTGCCCACGCCTACACCGCCGCCCTCGCCGCGCACACCCAACGCAAAGGCTGGGATCTCGGCGCGGACAAGAAAGCACTCGTCGAGCACTTCCTGTTCTCCGGTGCCCTGCTGGCTGCCGGTGTCGGTCCGGCCGGCACCGGCAAGACCACCGCCATGCGCGTGGTCGTCGACGCGTGGCGCAGTACCGGATACGACGTGATCGCCCTCGGACCGTCCGCGAAAGCCGCCGGCGTCCTGGGCGACGAACTCGGTGTCACCGGCCGCACCATCGCCGACGTCCTCACCCGCTACGAGAACGAACTCGACACCGGCATCACCCCGGGGGCGATGATCCTCGTCGACGAAGCAGGCATGGCCTCCACCCACGATCTGGACCGGCTGACCTACATCGCCGCCGAGCACAGCGCAGTGGTCCGACTACTCGGCGACCCGCAGCAGCTCGCCGCCGTCGACACCGGGGGTGCACTGAGGCTGGTCGCTCGATCGAGCGCGGCACCGGAACTGGTCTTCGTCCACCGCTTCCGCGACAATGAAGAGGCCGAGATCTCGCTGCGTCTGCGTGACGGTGATACCTCTGTCGCGGCCTGGTACGCCGCGAAAGACCGCGTGCAGCACGGTATGGCCGACGACCTCGCCGAAAAGGTCTTCACTGCGTGGGCGCAGACCTCGGACACCGAGACGACGTCGCTGATGATCGCCAGCACCAACCACGCCGTCCGCGACCTCAACGATCGGGCCCGCACCGAACGACTCGCCAAGGGGCTGGTCAAGAAGGGCGGCAACGACCTCTCCGATGGACTGCGCGCCAGCGCAGGGGACCGCATCGTCACCCGCCGCAACGACACCAGCCTGCGCGTCACCGGCACACGTGGGGAACGGGTCCGCAACGGCGACCTGTGGACGGTCAAGACCGCGCACCGCGACGGCTCGCTGACCGTGCGCCACCTCGAACACGGCGGGCGCATCCGGTTGCCGGCCGAGTACGTCAAAGAGCACTGCGAGCTCGGTTACGCCGCCACCATCCACCGCTCCCAAGGCATGACCGTCGACCAGGTCCACGTCCTCGTCGACGACACCATGAACCGACAGGCCCTCTACGTCGCCCTTACCCGCGGCCGCGACGGAAACCAGCTGTACGTGCCCATCGACCGGATCGTAGACCCGCACCTGATCCACGTGCATCCGGACAAGAAGATCGCCGACGAAGTCGTGCGGACCATCATCGGCCGCGACGGCTCGGACGTCTCGGCGACCGAACAGCAACGCGACGCCGCCGTCGCACACCGCAAACTCGGCTACAACGTCGGCGGATACGAGTACGCGGGCGAACTTATCGACGCGCACCGCATCGAAGCGATCGTGCGCGAGAACATGGGTCCGGAGCTGGCGAACACGATGATCGGCGAAGCCGAATGGGACACCTTCGTCCACCAGTACCGCCGCGCCGAGCAGCTCGGCCTCGACGCCGCCCCCACATTGGCCGCCGCCCGCTCGGAGCGCGAACTCGCCAGCGCCGACTCCGTCTCCGCCGTGATGCACTGGCGACTCGAAAAGCACATCGAGAACGGCGCGGACGAGATGCACGCGTGGGCGCAGAGCATCGAACCGACGCTGCGGACACAGTTCGGTGAGCACGCCGAGACGATCCTCGGCGACGATGGGGCGTGGCCAGACCTCGCCGCCCATTTGCGCAATGCTGAACGCGCCGGCAAAGACCCCCACGCCGCGATCGTGGAACTGCGCCGCGGTGTCACCGACGCCGACCCGAGTGCAGCGGATCTGCTCGACGACTCCGAACGACGCTGGCCCCTCGGCCGAGAAGCACGCGACCACAGTGCCCCGAGTTGGGTGCTGCCGCCGATGCAGGACCGCGAGGGTATCGACCCCGAACTCGTCGCCTGGAGCCGACGCCGATACACCGAGATCGCCGAACGCACCCGCGAGCTCGGACAGAACGCCGTCGACGAACAACCCGCCTGGACCCGCCACCTCGGCGAGGTTCCCGACTCCGGCGGTGCCCGACTGCGCTGGCAGGTCACTGCCGGCCAAGTCGGGGCCTACCGAGAACAATTCGGCATCGACACCGATCGCACGCTCATCGGCGACCGACCCGAACACGGAGAAGCGGCCCGCGCGTGGGATCAGGTCAACGCCCGCATCAAGACAGTCACCGCGCCCGCTCAGGTGCCCGCACACGCAGGCCCCGGACAGCAGTCGGCACCGACCCCGCAATCCGCGACGCCCGATCCGACCGTCGACACGGACCGGGCGCGACGAGAGGCTGCAGAGCAACGCGCGACGGAACAACGCCGCCTCGCCGAGCAACGTAAAGCCGAACGCCGCGAACAACTGCGCCAACAACAGGCCCGCCGATCCGGACCAATCCGCGGACCACGTATTTGAGACCGCCTATCCGCACCTTCCGTCGCCATCAGCGACACCGAGCCAGAATCAATGCTTTGAACCTGGCCCGGTCCGCAGAAGGGCACTTTGGAATCAGGCGGCTAACCCCACGGGCAGCGACGAGGTAAACGAAGATTGCTCTCGCGATGGACGCGTTACATTCCGGTGGGACGAGCGTGCAGGTTGCGAAGTTTGACAGATACGCGACTGCGTGGCGGACAAGAGGTCTTGCTGATTACGGCTCTTACGGACTGACAGTTGTTCGTTTGAGCAAACTGAGTCGAAAGATCGACAGCACAAAATGTTGGTCGTGGCCGTTGGATCGATCGACGAGTGACAGGCCGCGGAACGAAAAGTGTTGTGGGAAAGTAGATGTAGCACTCTACTGCTAGCCCATGTACCAGAATTCGTTCTGGTACCTGTACACAACCCCCCCGTGGATTCGCGATGCGACTTCTCAGGAAGTTCGCGTATGTCGGTCCGGTGATCGAACGCGTGGGCGACCTTATCGACGGCAAAGCGTCCAAATTCGTGTGGTCGATAGACCCGAAACGGTTGCGGAACACAGCCTCGCGCAGATACGGTCATGTATCGTTCTGGCGATTGCCTGACCGGATCTGGTGGCACCGCCAACACGTCGTCGATCTGTTTGATTGCTACTTCTGAGCTCCTGGTACGAATTAGTCAGTTATGCCGAGCTCGTTCTCGATAAGCTGCTGAACTGGCCTTTTCTCCACATGCCGCCATCGAGCACCAGCGACGATTTCCTTGGCGGGATCGATCGACGAAATACAGTGAGCACTCGTGACCGAGGCAGCGGCGAATGCGGTCGCGGTACGGACCGGAATACAGATCGACGGCGTCGCGCGCGACGATCGATAGCACATTTCGTACATCGACCGATCCACCGAAATGACTGTTGGCTGCGTCGTAAGCGAGCAGTAGCGGGGGAGGTCCGTAGGACGCGGCACGGTTGATCGTGTCGATTGCGGCGGGTGCCGGCCTTGAGCCGTCCACTCGGGAGCGCGTCAAGTGGTTGAGGGCCTCACGCAATGCAATGGCGTCTTCGAGTCGATCCGGGGTGATCGGGTCGAGTGCAGGAGGTAGCCCTGCGACGAAGATCCAGGTGTGCAGTGCGTCGCTGTCGACCAGAAGTTCTCTTTCGTTCATGTCGCGCTTGGCGACCGTAGCGACAAAATCCAATGCCAGACTGCCGGATCGGAACGGAAAACCAAGTCTTCGTTGATCTTTGGTCTCCACCACAGGCGGACGACTCACAGCTTCTCCTTGCTCGGGCCAGTGCCACCACTGTTGTGGCCGGCTCCGCCATAGTCAACCCCCGAGGTGTACGTACGGCATCGATTTAAAATCATGTTGAGCACAACACATTCGCGTGAGGGTCTTGACAGGTCACCGACGTGTCGCGTTCAGTATTGCCTATGCAACGAGTAGGGATTCCCCTCACCCGCCGACGCGTCGTGGACTTCATGACGTTCGTCGGCGCGGATTGTCGCTGACTAGCTTCACCCCTCTAGCGCCACAGAGGCGCTGCGCTACATCACATCGCTCTTCTCCGGCCGTACGTGCCTGCGCCCATTCATCTCAGTCGCTCCACGCTGCCGTCGAGTAGCCACACCAAAGGATCTTCTTGATGCCTGTCGAGTTCATCAGTGCCAGCTTCGTCAACGATTCCACCGAACTGAACCCCACGTCGAGCACCGGAATCGATCCCAAATTCCTGGTTCGCTACGCCCGCGTCCTCGACGACGCCGGGTTCGACTACACCTTGCTTCCCTACGGATCGTCGGGGTGGGATCCGTTCGGCGTAGCCGCCGCGGTCAGCCAACACACCGAGCGGGTGAAACCGCTGGTCGCGCTGCGTCCGAACATCATGTATCCGACGGTTGCGGCCAAGGCGCTCGCCACGTTGGACCAGCTCAGTGGCGGCCGTGCGGCCGTGCACATCATTTCCGGTGGCGACACCGCCGAGCAGGCGCGGGAAGGCGACCGACTGGACAAGTCGGGTCGCTACGAGCGGTCTGCGGAGTACATCGAGATCTTGCGCAAGGTGTGGGCGTCGGACAAACCCTTCGATCACAGCGGTACGTACTACCAGTTCGAGGACTTCCATTCCTCGATCCGTCCAGCGGGCGGATCCATTCCGGTGTCTGTCGGTGGATCTTCCGCCGACGCCTACCGAGTCGGTGGGGCCCTGGGTGACATCTTCGGCTTGTGGGGGGAGCCGCTGGCGGAGACCAAGGAGCAGATGGATGCAGTGTTCGAGCAGGCCGCACTCGCGGGCCGGGTGGACCGCCCCCGCATCTGGGTGACGTTCCGTCCGATCATTGCGCCCACCGAGGAGCTGGCCTGGGAAAAGGCTCACCGGACGTTGGCGCAGCTGAACAAGTCCGGTGGTTGGTCGGCGGCCAAGCCCTCCACCGGCGCGCCGCAGAATGTCGGATCTCAGCGTCTGTTGGAGATCGCCGCACGCGGTGAGGTACACGACCGGGCGTTGTGGACGCCGACAGCGACCGCCACCGGAGCGCGCGGGGCGTCGACGGCTCTGGTCGGAACTCCGGAAACCGTGGCCGCGGCGATTCTCGATTACGTGGACCTGGGTGCGGAGCTCATCTCCATTCGCGGCTACGACAATCTCAACGACGCGATCGACTACGGCCGGTATGTTCTTCCGCTGGTTCGCCAAGAACTGGCCTTACGCGAAAAAGCAGCGTGAGTCGCTACGTCGTCGTCGGAGCCGGCGCAGTCGGGGCAACCTTGGCGGCCGAGTTCGATTCGGCCGGAATCGATTACGTCCTGGTTGCACGCGGGGTGTCGTATCGCGCGATTGCCGACGACGGGTTGCGATACGTCCGGCCGTCCGGTGAACGCACGATTCGGCTCCGCGTGGTCGATGGTCCGGATGCGGTAACGGTCACCACGGCAGACGTTCTGCTTCTCACGGTCAAGGCCCAGCAGGTCGAAGCTGCGGTGGCGCAATGGGCGTGGCGTTCGGTTGAGGGTTCAGAAGATGCTGTGGCGCAGACGATTCCGATCGTGACGTTTCAGAACGGGCTCGACAGTGAGCGCACCGCACTGCGCCGATTCTCCCGCGTCTACGGGGCGTCGATTCGGATCCCAGGAACTCACGTCGAACCCGGCGTAGTGGTGTCGGCGGGCGAGCCGTCCGTTGCGCTGAACTGGTTGGGATGCTTCCCCGGCGGGATCGACTCGACAGCGCAGACGATCGCGCGCGATCTGGGCTTCGCCCATATCCCTACCGATGTCGTCCCGGATATCGGGCAGTGGAAGGCCGCCAAGCTGATCGACAATCTACTCAATGCCGTCGATCTGTTTCGCGTCCATGACGCCGACATCGCCGAGATCGCTGCCGCAGTGCGGTCCGAGGCGGAGTCCGTCTACGCCGCTGCAGGAATCGAGGTGGCCGACTACGGCCGCTCCGCTCTCGATCTGGCTTCACTCGGTGTTGCCGACATCGAGGGCTACAGCAGTACTCGTAGATCCACCTGGCAGAGCGTCGTCCGCGGGTCGAGCGTGGAGACGGACTATCTCAACGGAGAAATCGTCCTGCTCGGTCGCCTGCACGGGATAGCGACACCGGTCAACGAGGCCCTTGCCGTCGCGGCGAACTCCGTCGCTGAGCCGGGATCGCGCGATCTGCGTGCAATTCTGCCCCACGCGAATGCCATCCCGGTATAGCTCTCCGTCCGAACCCCCATCGAAGAAACGAGTCACCATGACCGATTTGGCAGTTGGACGCCAACGGATCGAAGAACCAGTCGACGCCACCGCAGGACTGGTGGCCATCACGCCGCGATCGAAGCGGACCGTCTGGAGCCCACCCCGTGGGGTACGTCGAGCCCTGGGGCCGATCGCTCTCGTGCTCGCCTGGCACGTGTTCGCAGTCACCGGCGTCCTGCACCCCGATGTGCTGGCCGCGCCGCTCGACGTGTTGACGAGAGGATGGGACCTGTGGTCGGACGGTCAGCTGCCCGGCGCGATCATCGCCTCGGGTAAGCGGGTTCTGTTCGGTTTCGCGATCGGTGGAGTGATTGCGCTGACGCTGGCACTGCTGGCCGGGTTGTTTCGGCTCGGAGAGGATCTCCTCGACAGTTCGGTCGGCATGATCCGCATGATTCCCTGGGTCGGCCTGATCCCGCTGTTCATCATCTGGTTCGGTATCGACGAGACTCCGAAGATCGCCCTCGTGGCGCTCGGTGTCTGCTTCCCGTTGTATTTCAACATCTACGGGGCTATTCGTACTGTCGACTCACAGCTGATCGAGGCGGGCGAGACCCTGGGCTTGAAGCGAATCGGGTTGATTCGCCATGTGATCCTCCCGGCCGCACTGCCCGGGGCTCTGGTGGGACTGCGATATGCCCTCGGAACCGCTTGGCTGGCTCTGGTTTTCGCCGAACAGGTCAATGCGAGTGCCGGCATCGGATATCTGATGAACACCGGCCGCGACTTCTTTCAGACCGACGTCATCGTCGTATGCCTCGCGGTGTACGCGATTCTCGGGTTGATTTCCGACCAGCTGGTGCGCCTGCTGTCCAAGGCGTTGCTGTCCTGGCAAGCCTCATTCGAAGGGAAGTGACGACTATGACGCTGGCGGTGAGACTGCGCGGACTGTCGAAGACATTCGGTGACCGCAGGGTGCTCGAAGACCTCGATGTCAATATCGAGGCGGGCGAATTCGTCGTCCTGCTCGGTCACAGTGGCTGCGGGAAGAGCACACTGCTGAGGATACTTGCCGGGCTCGACCAAGACATCGACGGCGATGTTCGGGTGCCGAGCAAGCGTGCGGTCGGATTTCAGTCCCCGCGTCTGATGCCGTGGAAGCGAGTGTGGCGCAACGTCGTCCTCGGACTACCGGGACGACCGGACAAGGGATTGGCCGAACGATATCTTGCCGAAGTCGGTCTGAAGGACCGGGCAGGAAAATGGCCGAAGACACTCTCCGGCGGTGAGGCGCAGCGAGTCTCGCTGGCCCGAGCATTGGTACGCGAGCCGGACCTACTGCTTCTGGACGAGCCCTTCGGCGCTCTCGATGCACTGACGCGAACGAAAGCGCAGGCGTTGGTTGCCGATCTCTGGCGGAAGCACGGCTGCGCAGTGCTGTTGGTGACCCACGACGTGGAAGAAGCGCTGCTGCTTGCCGATCGGGTCCTGGTCATGGACCACGGGCGTATCGAACACGAGGTGCGTATCGATACCCAGCGGCCGCGAGATATCGGCTCCCCCGAATTCGTGACGAACCGTCGTCGACTGTTGAACTGGCTCGGCGTGGCCGACGCCTCCCAAGAAAAGGCTTCCGCGTGATCAAGTCCGTACTCCGCACCCTCGCGGTATTATCCATCGCTGCACTGACCCTCGGGGCATGTAGCTCCGAGGAGGACACCGATGCCCCCGCATCGGGAGTGACCCTGACCTTCGGCGATCAGGTGAAAGGCCTGCAGGTTCTGGCCGAGGCATCCGATGCGTTCGCCGGTGCCGACTACGGCATCGAGTGGGCTCAATTCCAAGGCGCAGCACCGCTGTTCGAGGCCGTGAAGGGCGGATCGGTCGACACCGGCTACGCAGCGGACCTGCCCACATTGCAGGCAATCAGTGCCGGCGTTCCGATCAAATCAGTCGCCGCATTCAAGAGTGACGGCAACGGGAACGTCATCATCGCGCGCGAGGGATCGGGGGTGAACTCCGTTGCCGACCTTAAAGGGAAGACGGTCACGGTCTCCTCGGCCAAGGGCAGTATCGCCGAATACCTGCTCGTCCGTGCGTTGGAGGAGGCCGGGCTGTCCTACAGCGACGTCACGATCCAGTATCTGCTCCCCACCGACGCCCAGGCGGCGTTCGTCAGCGGAAACATCGACGTGTGGGCAACGTTCGGCATCTTCGGGAACATCGGGCTCTCCCGCGGCGGCACACTGCTGGTCGACGGTACCGGCGGGCGCACCACCGGTATCGGAATTCTCAGTGCCACCGACGCTGCGTTGGCCGATCCCGCCAAGAAGACCGCGCTGACCGACGCGATCGCCCGACTCGACAAAGCCGTTGAGTGGGGACAAGATCATCCGGATCTGTGGGCGCAGGCGATCGCCAAAGCCAACAACACGCCTGTTGAAACTGCCGAAGTACTTGTGCAGCAGGGCAACAAGTCCACCACCGCGTTGACTCCCGACGTCGTGGCCGACATTCAAGTCGTAGCCGACACGATGCACGGCGTCGGATCTCTGCAGCCCAACGTCGACGTCGCCGCCACCAGCGACCCGTCTGTGTATCCCGTCCGATGAATATCTTGACCACTCACACGAAAGATCGACCATGACCGCACGAAGGTTGCTGCTTCCAGTTCTTGCCCTCGCGACCGCGCTGACGATATCGACGGCGTGCAGCAGTTCGCCCGACCCCGAGCCGACGTCCTCGGACGGTGTGGACTTGTCTTCCGTGTCGTTGAAAGTCGGTGCCACCGGCTGGAATGCACAGGAGCAGGCCTTGCAGGTCGCAGGCCTGGACGACACCCCGTACTCTCTGGAATTCGCCGTGTTCTCCGGTGGCGACCAGCAGCTGCAGGCGCTCCAGTCCGGCGCACTCGACCTCGCCCAGTCGAGTGAGATTCCGCCCATCTTCGCCGCGGCAGGCGGTACGGTCAAGTTCGACCAGATCGCGGTACAGACGGGTACGACTCTGTTGCAGGAGGTCGTCGTCGGAGGGGGCTCGTCGATCCGTTCGATCGCAGAGCTGCGAGGCAAGAAGGTCGGCTACGTCAAGAACACGACGGCCGCGTACTTCCTCAACGAGTTGCTCAAGGAGAATGGGCTGAGCTGGTCCGACATCGTGCCGCAGCCATTAACCCCCAACGACGGTCTGGCCGCACTGAACGGTGGGTCGATCGACGCCTTCGCGAGCTACGGCAACACCATCATCGCCGCACATCGATCGGGTGCCGAAACGATCGGTTCGGGTGAGAGCATCTTGTCCGGGAACTTCCCGTGGAGCGTGTCGGACGGGGTACTCGACCATCCCGGTCAGAAGGCGGCGGTAGCAGATCTGCTGGCGCGCTTGGACCGAGCGTATGCCTACATTCGAGACGGACATCAGCAGGAGTTCGCCGAGCGCACCGCCGCAGCCACGAACCAGCCCGTCGACAGTGCCCTCGCCCAGATCACCGACGGTGAGGCGCAGAACCCCACGAGCTTCGCGGTTCCGACGGCCGAGGTCGAGTCCAATCAGCAGAAGGTGGCCGATTCGCTGCGTGAGATCGGTGCCCTGCCGAACGAGGTGAATACTTCGGAGCTGTGGTCGGATGGTCTGAGTACCGAGTTGACAGCGGCGTTGGCGGCAGCGAAGTGACGACCGTCGAGCTGACTCGGATCACTGCCGACATCGCCGAACATGCGGCCGAGTACGACCGCACTGGGCAGTTTCCACAGGCCGGAATCGACATCGTGCACCAGGCGGGTCTGCTCACGGCCTCGGTGGCCGGACGATACGGCGGACGGGAGGTCGGCAGTCTGGAGTCCGCCCACATTCTGCACGCACTCGGAGAGGGTGATCCGTCCGTTGCGCTGATCGCGGCGATGACACTGTTCACTCACGCGGCGCAGGCGCGGACTCCCAAGTGGCCGGAGGAGTTGTACGCGCAGGTACTCGACCGATCAGCACTTGAGCCGACGCTTCTCAATTCAGCTCGAGTCGAGCCGGAGCTCGGTTCTCCGGCGCGGGGTGGACTGCCCGCGACCACGGCACGCAAGACTGCGACGGGCTGGTCGCTGACCGGAACCAAGCGGTTCGTCACGGGAGCCCACGGGCTCAGCTACTTTCTGGTGTGGGCCCGTACCGACGAGACCGACACCCGAGTCGGCACGTTCGTCGTTCGTGCCGACAGCCCCGGCATCACCGTCGGAAACAATTGGAACATGCTCGGGCTGCGGGCAAGTGGCTCCGTCGACGTCGAGTTTCTAGACGTCGACGTACCGGCCGATCACGTCATCGACCTTACCGATGCCGCCGCGGGTGGACAGGACAATCGCGCCGCCGCGCAGTTGAACACGGCGCTGGCTGCGCTCTACCTGGGTGTCGGACGTGCTGCCCAGAAGGAGTTCCACCGATTCGCGCACACCAGGGTTCCGGCAAACCTGGGTAAGCCGTTGGCAACAACGGATCGCTTCCGCGACCTTGCCGGCGAGATCGAACTGCAATTGTCCGGTGCCGAGGACCTGCTGTTCTCGGTGATCGAATCCGACGCCGAACCGACGCGGTTGCTCGGTGCGCGGGTTCTGGCGGTTCGGGCACTGACCGACGCCGTCGGCTTGGCCGTCCGCTCGATCGGTAATCCCGGGCTGAGCCAGGACAACCACCTGCAGCGGCACTTTCGTAACGTTCAATCGGCCGGTGTGCATGCGCCGCAGCAAGACACATCGATCGCCATCATCGGTGCCTCGGCACTGAAGTCTTCGTAGAGGATCAGTCATGACAGCCATAATCGAACGTCCGACACTCGAGTTCGACGAGCCGGTAGGCCTCGGCCCACGCGGAACACTGATAGTCCTTCCGGGGCGAGGAGACTCGCCCGGTGTCTACGCCCGGTTCGGTGCACGCATCGCCGTCGACGCGTACCGGGTGCGTGTGGTGCACGGCCCGGCAGAACTCGCCGATACGGTCGCGGCCGCCGTGGGCCCGGTGGTGTTGGTCGGTGTCGACACGGGAGCGATCGACGCGTTACGCGCGGTGCAGGACGACGGGATCGACGCTGCGGCAATGGTATTGGTCGGTCTACCCAGCGCGGGCGATCGAGGCCCGACCGAATGGGAAGACGAGGTCACGGCGCGAGCGAGCTGCCCGACCCAGCAGGCGCGTCTGCGCAGCGGCGATCTCGTGGAGGTGGGTCGGTTGGCTCGGCCCGTCGAAGACGACGTCGTATTGGCCACTACACGTCCGATTCTCGCGCTGCACGGTGCCGACGATTCGATAAGTCCACTGGCGCAAGCGAAAAGCCGCTACGCAGGTGCATCGAACGTGCGTCTGCTGTCGGTGGCCGACGGTCGACACGACGTACTGAACTCGCTCAACCACCGCACCGTCGCGGCCTCGGTGGTGCTGTTTCTGGAAACGCTGAGGGCCGAGACCGAACTGGTGAAGGAGGTCGCGCTGTGACGAC
Organism: Rhodococcus sp. 14-1411-2a; assembly: GCF_002259485.1. GTDB lineage: Bacteria > Actinomycetota > Actinomycetes > Mycobacteriales > Mycobacteriaceae > Rhodococcoides. The sequence continues at coordinate 48,143 of NZ_NPGA01000009.1, read as the reverse complement.
TACGCACGGTAGCGAGAAGTTGCTTCTCTCCCCGGGCCGACTGAACGCTGCGCTGCACAGCGCCGTTCCGCCGGTGGTGCTCGATGTCCGGTGGGCCCTCGGAGACCTGGACGGGCACCGACACTACCTCGATGCTCACATTCCCGGTGCGGTGTTCGTCGATCTCGACACCGAGTTGGCCGCTCACGGCGAACCCGAGGACGGACGCCATCCCCTGCCCATCGTCGAGACTCTTCAGGCTGCGGCGCGGCGGTGGGGAGTGCGAACCGGCATCCCTGTGGTGGTCTACGACAACACCGGTAATCTGGCTGCCGCGCGGGCGTGGTGGCTGCTGACTTGGGCAGGCGTGGCGGACGTGACACTTCTCGACGGGGGATTGTCCGCCTGGATCGGCGAAGGCAACGACACGGTATCGGGAGAGCAGACCCCTTCCGAGCCGGGCGACATCGTGCTCACCGGGGGACATCTACCTACCATGACAGCCGACGATGCTGCTGTACAACCGGATTCGGGAACACTGATCGACGCGCGGGCGGCCGAGCGGTACTCCGGTGCGGCCGAACCCATCGATCCGAGAGCCGGCCACATCCCGGGCGCGGTGAGTCTGCCCACGGCCTGCAATCTCGACTCCGACGGCACGTTTCTCCCGGCCGAGGTGCTGCGTGATCGCTTCTCCGAGGTCGGTGACGACGTGGCGGTGTACTGCGGTTCTGGAATCACCGCAGCCCACGAGATTTTCGCACTGAAGCTCGCAGGTATCGACGCAGCGCTCTATCCGGGTTCGTGGTCACAATGGTCCTCGGACCCGGCCCGCCCGGTCGCCACCGGAACGTCGCCTCGATGACGGCGGTGACCGATACCGACTTCGTCGGCGAACTGAAGTCCAACTTCGGTCGAAAGGCGGTGTTCGACAACGCTGCTCTGTCGAGTCTGAGCATCGACAGGTCCGGTTGGGAGCCCGAGGGCTCACCCGTGGCGGCGGTGTTCGCGGAGTCGACCGGCGACGTGTCGGCGCTGCTGAAGGCCGCGGGAAGGTTCGGCGTTCCGGTCGTGACCAGGGGTGCGGGCACCGGGCTGTCCGGTGGGGCAGTCGCGCGATCGGGTGAAGTGGTGCTGAGCCTGGAAAGAATGAACAGCATCGTCGAACTGTCCGAGCAGGATCAGATCGTCCGAGCGCAGGCCGGCGTGATCACTGCCGACATAGATTCGGCCGCAGCGCGAGTGGGGCTTCGCTACGCTCCCGATCCGGGAAGTGTCGCGATTTCGACCATCGGTGGCAACATCGCCACCAATGCCGGCGGTCTGAGGTGTGCCAAGTACGGGGTCACCAAGGACTCGGTACTCGGACTCGAAGTGGTGCTCGCCGACGGGCGAGTGGTGAGAACGGGCGGGCGCACCGTCAAAGGTGTTGCGGGGTATGATCTCACGTCACTGATCGTCGGATCCGAGGGAACGCTCGGTGTCGTGACCGAAGCTACGCTGCGATTGCGACCCGCCCCCGCGTCCACCGACACGGTCGCAGCATTCTTCGGCTCGGTGGGCGAGGCTGCCGCTGCTGCGTCGGCGATCACTGCGGCCGGATTACAGCCGTCGGTATGTGAGTTGTTGGACTTCGCGTGCCTTCGCGCCATCGATGCTGCCGAGGGAACTGCATTGAGTGCGAGAGGAAATGCGTTCCTTCTGGTTCAAGCAGACGGTGCCGGATCGGGGCCCGAGGCTGCTCTCATCGAGGGCTTGCTCGGACCGTTGGCGAAGCACGTGGAGCGAAGCGTCGATGCGCAGTCCGCAGACGAGTTGGTACGCATCAGGCGTGGTGCGTTGCCTGCTCTGGAGCGGCTCGGCCGAGTTCTTATCGAGGATATCGCGGTGCCGCGATCGCAGCTGGGTCCGATGACCGACCGTATCGAGCGCATCGCCGACGCGCACGGAGTGACAGTTGCGACGATGGCCCATGCTGGTGACGGAAACCTGCACCCAATCTTCGTCGTCCCGAGTGGGGAGATACCGGCCGAAGTGTGGACTGCGGCCGGGGAGGTATTCGGTGCAGCACTGGAATTCGGTGGCACCTTGACCGGTGAGCACGGCGTCGGTCTGCTCAAACAACAGTGGCTCGGCGACGAAATCGGTAGCGACGTCAGCGAATTGATGCACGGAATCAAATCCGTGTTCGATCCAAGCGGAATTTTGAATCCCGGCAAGGCCCTCCCAACGCGATGACGGTCCTGTCAGTGTCTGGCTGGATACCGAAACAGCGCGGATCGCGTCAAGATCTGCCAATCGATCACCCCGGTAATCGCAGCACGAGCGAAGTACTGAGCTGATGGAACTGGACACTGCCGATCAATTCAAGGCCAACACGCCAGCCGATATCGGGGCGGGGAGTGTAAAGCCAGTGCCTGGGATGCTGGTTCCCATTCGGGCGCGGCGACCGGCACCCCGGCTGCGTACTCATGCTGTAGGTCCACAGTTCGTGGACTTCGATCAGGTATACGGAGCCCAGGCACCCATGCGGGCGTTGAAGGTCCAATCGATGCCCTCGAACATCACGGGGCTGTCGGGGTCGGCGGGGTCGAGTGGTTCGGCGAGGCCGGAGTCGATGGCCATGTCCATGTCGTCGGCGGGGATGGTGCGCACTTCCTCGGCCGCGGTGACGTCGGCGACCGGTGCCGGCGGGGCAGCAAGTGGTTCGGGGCGGGCGCCGACGTCGGCGTCGACGAACCCCTCGATGCCGGCGAGCGTGGCCGGCGGCAGCGGGCGGTGCGCACACTGATCGTGGGTGCAACTGTCGAAGTCCGAGATGTCACGAACGCGCGCCATGAGCGGCCGAAACCACTGGGTGTGCCAGGCGGTGAGGTCGTCGCGGTACTCGTCACCGCGGTAGTAGGCATCGGTCCACGCCGCCATCAGGGCGCTCAGTTCCTCGACGACGGGATCGTGGCGGTACCAGCACGGCGGGATCTTGGTGCCGAGCTCGTAGCGCTCCCGCAGCCACGTAGTCCAGTCGATCAGCTCCGACCACAGGGCCCGCGCCCGCTCGGCATCGAGGTACCGCCAGGTGAACCGCGACGGCACCAGCTCTTCCTGCCCGGCCCCCGGTGCGGTCACGACAGCGTCGTCCCGTCACTGACCTTGTCGGGCACCACCGCACCGGACCGGACGTCGGTACGAGGCGCGGTGCCCGACGCCACGATCTCGTCGAACACCTTCTGCGAGCGCAGCACCGCGGCACGTGATTCCTTCTCGTCCCACACCGTCGGCAGGTGCACCAGGATCGGCGGCGCGGTCCGGTAGATCAGCAGACCCTGGTAGGGGTCCATCTGACGGATCTGCGCCGGCGACATCACCGGTACCTCTCGCAGCGTCGGCCCGGACCGGGCGTTCCCGGAGGGCTGCCACTCGTACCGGTCGCCGAGCATCTTCGAGATCGCCTGCAGCTCGTCGCCTTTGAGGCCGGGCAGGATCAGGCGGGCGGGGGAGTTGTCGGCGAACATCTTGCCCGCGACCGCGCCCCAGCGGAGCTTGTTCTGCTCTTCGTTGTGGGCGTAGGCGTGGATGGTGATGCCCCGGCCACCCGAGTCCGACATCAGATCCGGCAGGCCCGGGATCGGGGCGACGTTGTTGACTTCGTCGAGCTCGAACCGGATCGGGGGATCGAATCGGCCACCGGGCAGGGACTGCGAATGCCGGTCGGCGAGGTGGTGCACTTCGCTGGCCAGGGCCGCGATGAACGGTGCCGCAGAATTGTCCTTGCCCTTCGATACCAGATGCAGCGTGTCCGCGCCGGATCGAATGAACTCGTCGATATCGAACGACTCGCGCATCGGTACATCGACCGCCTTGAGCAGTGCGGGGGAGGCGAGCGGGGCGAGGAGTCTGCTGGCCGCGCCGATCATGTCATCGGAGGAGTCCGATCCGGAGTCGAGGATCTGGCCGAGTTCGGCTTCCCAGCCGGGCATCGTCCGCATCAGGATCTCACGTGGTTCGCGGCCTTTACGCGAGTTCACCCAGACGCGCAGCGTGGCCAGATCCGCACCACTGATCGCGGCCGCGTGCAGGTAGCAGCGCAGCAGCACGACTGCTTTGTCTTCCCAGTAGCCGCCGTTCTTGGTATCTCCCATAGGCATTGCCGACACCAAGCTCTGCGCGCGTCGGATCGCCACGTCCGGGTCCTGGCAACCGGAGAGGATCGACCAGCGGATCGGGTCGGGCCATCCGGTGGTGTTGTCCGGATCGAAGATCGACACCCGCCCGAGCGCGGCGCGGTGCTCGTACGTCGCCGAGATCAGATCCACTTTCGTCGACGTCACCAGCAGTGCACCGGGTGCGTCCATGCAGCGCCGATACGCCACGCGCCAGGTCTTACCCGAGCCGGTGACACCCTCGACGAGCATGCAGTCGTTCTGTTTGATGTAGACGACCCTGTCGGGGTCGACCATGTTGCGGCCCAACGCGATCGCGACCTCGCTCGCGTCCAGCCTTGAGGCCCGCGTGCCCTTCAACGACGAACGGGTGGCGACGGCAGCGGTGCGAACACTCTTCTCGTCGATACCTGCCCGGGCGAGCTCATGTCGGCCGGCGAAACCCCGTTGCGCCTGACCGCGGTGGTGCTGCCAGTCGTCAATCTCGGAGCTGATCCACAGCGCCACAGCGGTATACAGCGCACCGAGCACCAGAATGCACACCCACGTCACCCACGCCGGGCCCGGCTGCGCGCTCGCCGGCCACGCGGCCGCGGGGTCCGACGGGTTCGTGACCAACCCACGGAAGATCGAGAACAGCTCACCGAGGCTGGTGGGCATCGCGATCACCTTGCCCGAGACCAGCGAGGAGACCATGCCGCCGCCGGCGACAGCGAACACCACACCCACGATCAGAGCGGCACCGACCCAGACCTCGGACGGAACGAACGGATCGCTGGGCCTACGGGGAGGGGATTGCATCGCACTCATCGAACTGTCCTGTCGTCGGTGGAAGGGACACGCCGGGAATAGCTTTCGAGCACATGCAGCTCGGCGGCGAGACCGACAGCGCAGTCCGCGTCGGCCACCGGGTCGAGGGCGGCGAGGTTGGCTCGTAGTCGGGTGATCCGGATGTACCGGACCACCGCGGCGGCGTCGGTATCGGAGACCGGGTCGGAATGGGTGATCTCGTACCGCCCCTGGTCGGGGAGGTGCGTCACGGTGGCCGGGGTGCGTTGACCACTGCGCTCGGTGATCGAGCGGGCAAGGTCGTGCGCGAGGCGGTGCGCGAGGTCCGGTGCCCACTGTCCGAGCAGCACTGTCGAGTTCGGCAGCGGGTCGGGCCGAGTCGAGAGCACACGCACGTCGACGCCGGCTTCCGCACTCACGCGGCCATCGGGGCCGACGCCGCCCTGCCACTGGATCGGCAGGGCGACGCCGTCGACGGCGGCACGCAGGTAGCCCGGTGCCGGTATCCGCGCTGTGCGGACGCCGGCGCTGTAGGCCGGGATGGCGGCGAGTGCGCAGGCGATCTCGCCCGCGGTACCGGACACACAGACGTCGTCGGCACCGTCGGAGACTGGAGTGTGCGTGATGGTGACGGTGATGTCGGGCCAGTCGAGGCCGGCGGCATGGCTGACGGCGAATCGCGCTGCGGCCGAGGGGGACGCGAACCGCCTCTCCCCGCTCGCGCAGGTGTAGTCGTACCCGATCGGGGCCGGCGAGCTCACGCGCACGTCGATGGTGCGGGAACGCCGGGCCGCTGACGAGGAGGGCGATGAGGTGCTCATGCTGGCTTGACTCCTTTGACGGCGGCATCGGTGTCGGTGAGGGCGATCTCCTGCGGTGAGCGGACGTGTTCCATGAGGATCGGGTCGGACGAGCCGATCTTGACCAGGCATTCGCCCTGGCCCAGGCCCATGATGATGTCGATGGACCCGGGCGGCAGGTGATACATCTCCGCGGTCTCGCGGGCGTCGTCGTAACGTTCCTGCGCGAACAGGAACACGATTCCCGCCTCCTGCATGAGCGCCCGAGCGGGGGAATCGTGGGGCATGTCCGAGGGGTGATGGAAGGCCGAAACGGTCGACAGGCCCAGTCCACGAGAGAGTTTCATGTTCGACCGGAACACAGTGCCGGTCGATCCTTCGGCGACGTGCCAGCCTTCCTCGACGATGAGAATGGTCTGCTTGGACACCGACGAGCGTGCCGCGAGCAGGTTCGCCAACCAGGTGTTGATCACGGTCATCACCACCCGCAGCGCAGGCCCTTCGGTCGGCAACGCGGAGACGTCGAAGTGCGCGAAGGGGTGCTCGAGCGCCTCCCGGACCTCCGGGGAGGTTTCTGCGTCGACGAGGCCTTTGAGGTCCCTGTCGACCAGGCGCAGCAGGGCCAGGCCCGGCTCGTAGCCCCATTCGAGCGAGCGCTCGGACCAGCGGTCACCGAAGTACGTTCCGTCGTCGGTGGACGGCTCGACGAGGCGGCGGGCGAGATCCTCGAGCACCGGTGCGCGACCGGACGCGGCGGCGTCGGCGTTGACCAGCTCCAACGCTCGGCCGACGGCGCTCTTCTCCGGGGTGGTCAGCGGGCGTTCCATCGTGTCGGCGAGGACGGCGAGCACGAGGGCTTCCTGACCGGCCGGGGTGACACCGTCGAGGCCGCCGGCGTGTTCACCGCCGGTGGTGATCGCGGGATCGAGCAGGTTCAGCCTGGCACCGCCGCCACCGGTTTTGAACCGGACCGATTCCACCCCGAGGGTGCGGGCGAAGATGGAGTACTCGCCCTCGCTGCCCTGACGTTTCTTGTCGATGACCACCACCTGTCGGCCGAAGATGATCTGCCGCCACAAAAACGCGGTCTTGATCATCGACGACTTGCCCTTGCCGATGTCCCCGACGACGCAGACGTTGATGTTGGAGATGTCGGTGCCGTAGAGCTCGAACGGATCGGTGATCACCAGGTCCTGGGAGATCCGGTTCAGGCCGGTCACCGCTCCCTGGTGGCGGGCACTGCGGCGGCTGATGGCCAGGTTCAGCGCTTCGGACTGCCTGGTCGTACTCCACGCACCTTCGGAGCGGGGTTCGTACCATCCGTAACGGTCGAGGAGCGCGAACCGCCGAGGTGGCTTACGGCGGGCAATCCGCTGGGGGAGCGCCTGCGCGGCCTCGAGGACGGCACCGCCGTCGCCGAGTCGTTCGCGATCGCCGCCGAGCAACCGCGGGCGTACCGGTTGCTCGGTCGCGGCCGGTCGAGTGTACGGACGATGGGTGGTGTGTTGCGGCATCGAAATCTCCTGGGCTACTTGGTGTAGCGCGTCACGGCGAGACCGCGAGCGAAGGGAAGGGTGGTGAACAGGGCGACGTCGTGCGTGTCGTCCTGCCATGTGATGGTTTTGATTGCCGATTCGTCGGCGGCTTCCTCCACGCGCATGCAGGCCCGCTCGAGGTCGTCTTCGTCGCGGCCGGTGACCGCGACGGCGAGGGAGTAGATGGTGCCGTGATGGCCCGAGCCGGGCATCAGATCGGCGCGTCGACGCCCGGACGCGGTGGCCATCACTTCGGCCGAGCCGTCGCCGGTGATGCCTTTGCGTGCGGCGCTTTCCTGCGCCGCCTTGTCCTGGGTGAAGTCTTGGCTGGCCGCTTCCCGGGCGACGGCGTCGGGCACGAAATCGACTCGGACACTGACTGTTCGGATCGTTGGTGAGGGCGGGTTCTCGTCGTCGCCGATGTCGGGGCCGACCCCGGTCAGCAGCGGCGCGAGCCACAACGGGCCCAGCGGAATGGGTTCGATGCTCGCCGGCGGGAGGAACCCGACACGGGTGTGCCAGCGGCCGGATACCACCACCGAGTCGTGGCCGCCGACGTAGGAGGGCCAGCAGTTCGACCACCGCGCCCCTTGGTGGCGATCGAGTGGGTTCGACGGGTCGATGAACGCGCGGATCAGCGCACAGCTGCGCTGCTTACCGAGGACCTGGACGCGGCCCATGCCGGCGGCGACGAGTTTGCTCACCGCGCGCATCGTCTCGTCGCGGATCACCTGGGCGACACCGCCTTCGAATCGGGCACCTTTCCCGCCCGCCGCCCGCGCGGCTTCGGCCTCGAAGTGGTCGGTCTGTGGGAATTTGAGCACCACGTACGCCCGGTGCTCTTCCGAGTGCGGCCGAATGGTGTCGATGAGGTCGCCGTAGGACTCCACCGGTGCCCGCAAACGCATGTCGCCGAGCTTTTCGACTTCCCGCTCGACCCAGTCCTCGTGCATGGTCAGATCCGCGGGAATGGAGCGGTGGATCAGCTGCACTCCGCGGATGAGCGAGGTCTTGCGGGCCATCGAGGCGCTGAACAGACCAAACTTCTCCGAGGTCGTCGCCCAGGCCGCGTCGGTGCGCAGCCCGCCGGCCAGGCCCTGCACGGACAGTACGACCGTGTAGTAGGCCCGCTCGCCGGGGTTGGCGGTGCGGACGATGAACATCTCGTCCAGGCCGGTGCCGGCGACGTCGAGCGGGGCGGTCCGCCCGAGCGGGACCGGGTACTCCCAGCCGGGGTCGAGGTCGGCGATCCCGTAGGCGGGGTCGTCGGCGTTGCGGTAGACGTGCTCCCCGCGCCGCATCCGCGCCCAGTTCCTCAATCGGTGCAACTGCCGCGACGCCAGCGAGGTTTCACCGAATTCGTATGTCGAGGCGAACACCCCGACGTAGAACACGGCCACGAGCCCGACGGTCATCGCGCCGCCTCCGGCCGCGAAGTAGTACACGACGCCGATGATCAAGGCCGCGGTCCAGGTGATGAGCACCGGTGCCGAGATCCCGGTCATGCCGCGGCGTGCGATCTCACCGCCCAGGATGGAGGTTCTCTGCTCGCTGTCGTGCTCGACGGTCTCGGTCGACATCGCTTACCTGCCTTCGGCTTCGGACGGAGCGGACTCGGCACTGGATTTGGCTTTGTTCATCGCCGCCGCTGCGGACTGCGCGGCGATCGGCACGGCTGCGGCCCCGGCCGAGGCGACCGTCGCGGCAGATCCCGTCGCGAGCTTTCCGCCGAGTCGGCCGGCCATACCCATCGTCGAGCGCTTCGGTGTCGACGCCCCGCCTTTGTTGGCGCCGCTGTGGGCGGCCCCGGTGGTGTGGCCGGGGGTGGAGTTGTTCGTCGGGGTCGAATGCGCGGATCGGGTGGCCTTGTCGACGCCGTCGCCGGAGCGGGTCGAGCGCGGTGTGACGGTCGACCCGCCTCCGCCACCTCCGCCGCTCCGGCTGCGGAACAGGGCCGAGCCGCCCACGCCTCCGATGACACCACCGGCGACGGAGCCACCGCCGCGGCCGAATCCTTCGGAGTCGGCCTTGGTCGGCAGGATCGGTGCCCACGCGAGCATCGACCACGGTGCCAGGCCGACGACGACCATCGAGGCCCCGACGAGCACGAGAGCGCCGAGCGAGGTCAGGTCTCCTGAGCCGCCGCCGCCCGAGAGCAGAGCGTTGTTGGCCCCGGCGAGCACGATCGCGATGAGCAGGAACAGCATCGGCTTGCTGAGCACGATGCCGACGAAGGTGAACAGTGGCCGCAGCGCCTTGGTCCGCCACGTCGGGTGCACCCACATGCCGTAGCCGATTCCGGCGACGCATGCGGTCAGCGGAAGCCCGATCTGGTGCATGAGCAGACCCAGATAGACCGACATCGCACCGAGCAGCAAGATCCCGAAGAAGACCAGGCCGACGATCGAGCCGCCGACGACGGTGTCCTTGTTCAGCGTGCCCATCGTGGCGTAGATGTTCTGCACCATCTCGGTGATCGTGGAGCCGCTGAAACTGGCGATGCCCTCGGTGAGCACTGTCGCGAACTCGATCAACAGTTGAGCCAGGGCCAGGGAGAACAGCATCATCACCACCCCGGCGGGCATGTAGCCGAAGACGTTGGCCACCAGCTCCGACGGTGAGCCCTTGTGCCGCGATCGCATGATCGCCAGCAGGACCGCCACCGCCATGACCATGATTCCCAGACCCGTCGATCCGGCGTAATGGGTCACGAACCATTGCTGGGTGGGATCGAAGTCGCCGGTCGAAGTCAGCCCACGCAGCACGGCGTCGGTGAGCGAGAGGGCCCCGCTTTTGGTGGCGTTGACCCAGTCGTCGATGACGGTGGTCGGATCGGTGACGAAGTCGACGATGTCGTTCGCAGCCCCCGAGATCCAGGAGAATGCCTGCAGGTAGGCCTTGCCGAGCTTGTACTGCGGGGTGGCCGCGATGACCTTGCCCAGGGTGTCCTCGAGGCGCTCGGTGAACGAGGTGTTCTTGTCGATCCAGTTCGCGGTGCCGGCGAACAATCGTCCGATCGACAGATTCCAGTCCTGGCAGCGGCTGGCATCTGCCCGTTCGGCTTTCGAGCAGTCGACGAAGAACGCGTGCATGCAGTACTGGTCGCCCGAACCCTGTGAGCACGGGTCCGACCAGGCGGCGTCGGGCACCTTGTCGGCACCGGGCAGCGCTTTGATCGCGGTCAGCGAGTCCGCGTCCGGGCTCTGCGCCCAGGCGAAGCCCCACGTGCCCCATTCCTTGGTTCCCCACCGGGCGAGGTCCTCGGCGCACGTTCCCGTCGGTGGGTGAAAGCTGGTGTCCCCGGCTGGGAACACCGTCGGCAGAGCGTCGGCGGGTGGTTCGGTCCCGTCGGCGACGGCCTTACGGGTGATCTCGGCTGTGGCGAGGGCCTGCGCATCGCTGCCGACCGCGCTGGCACCGCCGAGCATGGCGACCTTGTTCTCATCCGATGCCGTCCAGTACAGGAGCCGGTTTTCGTTCGTGAGTGCTTGGGAGATATAGGTTCCCAGGTCGCCGCCGCGGTCTCGGCAGTCCCCTGCGAACCAGGGCCCGCTCCGAAATTCCTCGGTACCGCCGATGAATTTCTTGAGATCGTCCGGGAAGTGCGCGGGCAGCCTCGATGCCGGTTGCTGGGCGGTGACCGCACCCGGTGCGGGAGCGGGAACGGCGGAAGGCTGGGCGAGCGCAACAGCGGATGACCCGAACAGAGCCACCAGTGCGGCAGTGACCGCGATGAGAACGAGACGGCGAATCATGTTCTCTCCTAGTCGATGTAGAAGGTGTAGTACCCGGCGGTCAGTTGACCGCCGAGCGCGGAATCAGCGGCCGGGTAGGACGCGTCCTCCGGTCGCGGGCCCTGGCGGTAGGACCAGTCCTTGGCCTTCCAGTCCCCGTCCTGCCAGACCAACGAGATGTCGGTGGTCGCCCACAGAGTGCTCACAGCGACGGTGCCGGTGTTGTTGATGTCGGACTGTGTGGTGGTCATCGACCACACCGAGATCTGCGCGGCGTCGGTGCTGAACGAGGACACGTGCACCGCGGCCGGCAGAGTGTTCATCACGTCGCTGCTCTCGTCGCGGTTGCTTCCGACTTCGATCTCGCGGGCCAGTTCGGCACCGGGGTCGGCGGCGATCATCGTCGAGCGGACATCGTTCATGTCGATGCGGCCCTGGCTGGCCTGATCGAACGCTTGGAGCACGTTCACCGCGGCAGTCGATGCGCCTTGGGTGTCGCGGGTGTAGCCGCTGGGGACACCGTTGTCCACCGTCGTGGGCCCGTGTACTGCGCGGATGGCATCGGAGCCACCGGCACCGGAGTTGTCGGAGCTGCCCGACAGACCGACCACGATCACCGAGACGACGGCGAGGACCGCCAGGGCGACGGCCCCGAGAATGATCCAGCGCTTGGACCCGGACTTGCTGTCGGAGTGCTGATCACCGGAGACGGTGCCGGTGTTGGGCGAGCTGGGGGGTTCGGAACCGACGTTGCGGTAGTCGATGGCCATGATGAGTGCTCGTTTCTGCGGATGGTGCCGCGTCGGAGAGGAGGGGAGAGTGGTAGTCAGATCCGCGATCGGCTATGCGCCGGGCTGGACGAGGAGCAGGATCGCGCCGACGATCGGCGAGACAGCAGCCACACCGCCCAAGATGATGAGGGAGAGCTTGAGATCCTCGCCCGCCTCGCTCAGATCGCTGGACATGTTGCGTTTACGGGCCTTCCTGGAGCTAAGGAACGAGGTCAGCACCCACAGGCCCGCGAGGGCGATGCTGGCTCCCCAGATCGCCGCGAGCAGGCGCTTCCACGTCTGGTTCAGGGCAGGGCCGAACAGGCCGATGTCCGGGTTGACCCCGTCGTACGGGTTGACCGCCTGTGCGGCGGCGACTCCGCCGGCCAGGACGGTCAGCGCGGCTGTAAAGGCGAGGACGCCGAGTACGCGGCGTGCCCGGTGCGGGGTGCGGGTGGTGGGGGTGGTGACGGATTTTGTGTCCATCGGGGGTTCCTTTCCGAAACATGTTGTTCTGCAGTGCCAGTGGATGCACGAGGCGGGGCTATTTGTCCTGAATGCGGCTCACCTCCCAGCCGTCGGAGCAGCGCCGCAGGATCATCGCGACGACCCTCTCGCTCACCGGGGCACCGTCGATGCGTTGGGTGACGTGGTAGGACCGGTATGCCGTCGAATCGGTCTGCGGGGGAACGGGTTCGTCGGCGACGACGAGGTCGGGGGTCAGGACCGCGCCGCGCGCGGCCCAGTCCAGCCATTGCGCGCCGGGGCTCGATTGCGCTGTGGTGGAGGTGATCTCGCGCGCGTAGTCGGAGGTGAGCAGCGGTGCGGTGCGGGCGGCGGCATCGTTGGGTCCGGCGTCGACGGCGGTGTTCCAGGTGAACCAGACCGTCAAGGCCGTGTTGGCCACCGAGTCCGGGTCCTGACGGTCCACCCCGGCCGCGATGTCGGGAAGCGCGGTCGCGGCCGGCGGCGGGGTACGGGTGGGATCGCTGCCGCTCGGCGGGGGCGTACCCGGTGTCCACTGCTGCGCCGGGATCGACGGGGCATCGCTGCCGTTGTCAGTGCTTTCACCACCGCAGGCAGTGAGAACCGTTGCAGCGATGAGCAATCCGGTCAGGGCGGTGCGGGTGGTTCTCATCCGAATCTCCGTGCTGTCAGGCCGCTCGCGGGCGGGGTCCAGTCCGATACCTTCACGACGTCGCCGGACTGCGGTGCCTCGACGACCTTGTTTCCGCCGAGCCAGATGAAGATGTGGCCCGAGTGGGGTTGGATGATGTCGCCGGGAGCGAGCTCGCCGGGGGTGGCGATGACGCGGCCGCGGCTGTCGGCGATCTGCGCCGAGTCCTGGTGGGGGAGCACGATCGCGCCGCCGGAGGCTTGTGCGACGGCGTAGAGGACCAGTCCGGAGCAGTCGAAGCCGACCTTGTCGAAGTCGCCGATCATGTCCGCGCGGCCGCCGCCGTCGCTGACACCGCGGGTGGGTCCGTTCCGGTCGCCTCCGCCCCAGGCGTAGGTGGTGCCGAGCCAGCGCATCGCGGCCGCGACGACGTTCTGACCGAACGGGCCACCGGGGACGATGCCCGGTGTGGCCTGGGGGACGGCGACGGAGAACGCCTCTGCTGCCCGTCGGGGAATCTTCGCGACGTAGTCGAGGGTTTCGGCGTTCTGGCACACCCGGCCCTGCGAGAGGGTCGCACCGGGCCCGCAGTTGTACATCGACAGGTACAGCTCGGTCAGGTCGCCGCTGAGCTTGCCGGCGGCGAGCGAGTCCTTGGCGATGCCCGCCAGCTCGCAGTCGTAGGCGGCTTGGCTCATCACCGCGTCGGCGATGCTGCGGGTGTCCTTGCGGCCGTCTCCGTCTCCGTCGACGCCTTTCGCGGCCCAGGTGGCGGGCATGAACTGCGCCGGTCCGTCCGCGCCCGATCCTGCGTTGTGGGCGTCGACGTCGAAGCCGCCCTCTTGTTCGAGCTGCGCGGCGACGACCGGGGCAGTGACCTCGGGGCACACGGTGCCGGCTTTGACGATCCACGGCTCGAAATCGGCGGGCACCGATCCCGGTCGCAGTCCGGTCGATCCGGCCGGGACTCCGCAGCCGGGTTTGATCGCGGCGGCGAGTTTGACCGACCGGCTCGATACGCCCTGCGCCGCAGCACCGGTGGTCGGGGTCGCGGCGGAGGTGGCGGCGAGGACGTCCGCGGTGGCGATCGGGGCGGTGGCACCGGCGGCGGCGAGCCAGGCGACGGGATCGACCGGGCTCGACCCGGATGCGAGACGGGTGCCGGGCCAGACCTCGAAGTGCAGGTGCGGCCCGGTGGACTGTCCGGCGTTGCCGACGGCGCCGATCGGGTCACCGGCTTTGACGGTCTGGCCCGCGGTGACCCCGAGGCCGTCGTCGTTCATGTGGCCGTAGACCGTCGAGAGCGACTGGCCGTCGACGGTGGTGTCGATGATGATCCAGTTGCCGAACCCGCTGGCGTGTTCGGCCTTGACGACCGTGCCGTCGGTGGCCGCGTAGATCGGGGTTCCGATCGGGGCGGAGTAGTCCTGGCCCTGGTGTCCTTCGGCTTCGCCGGTGACCGGGTTCGTGCGGGCACCGAAACCGCTCGTGGCCTGATAGGTGCCTTCACGCAGCGGCATCACCACTGTTCCCGAGTGCGGAGCCACCACGGCCGCGCCGGCCGGCAGGCACGTGCCTTCGTCGACCGGGGGCGTGCGATCGCCCGAGAGGACACCGAACATGCCGATCGCAGCAATGGCGGTGATCAGCAACAGGCTCAGTGCGCCGGCACTGCCCTTGCTGCCCTGCTGTGATGCTGCCATCGGTGCATGTCCTCACGAATCGACAAGATGATCAGTGCCCGCCCGGACACCTGTGGTGGGTACGTGTAGTTAGGTTGTGGTGCTGTAGTTTTCGGCTGCTCTGCGTCATGCCCGCCCGGCTGCAGAGCCTGCTCGGTGGCCGCCGGTCAGCCCCCGATCTTCTGGGTGAAGAAGTCGATGAGCCATTGCAGGGCGCTGCGGCCGGTGGAGTCGACCTTGAAGTCGCCGTAGGACTGGTGCGCACCGGAGGCGAAGAACGTCGCGGCGTCGATACCGGCACCGACCAGCTCCGCGGCATCGCCGGCACTCGGCGACGAGGCCAGTGAGACGAGACTGCCTGCCAGACCGGCGAAATCGCCGGTGGAGGCTTGCTGGCCGATCGCTGCGGACTGTCCGGTGACCTGGGTCTGTGATCCGAGTTGGTCGGGGCTGGTCTTGGAGGATCCGGTGAGCACGCCGACCGCGACCGAGGCGAGGTCGAGCCCGATGGGCAGCAGTTCGGCGGTGGCCGCGAGGTTGCCGGTTTCGAGGATCTTCCACGCGACTTCCTGAATCGCGCCGACATCGTTGGCCAGGCGGATCACGTCGACGTTGCCGAGCAAGCTCAACACCAGGGAGGCGATCTGCGCCGAGCCGCTGGGGTCGGGGATCATCGCCACCAACGCCGCCAAGGTGTGTAGGTCCACGCCAGCGGCCATCTTCACGATCGGCGCGAACTGGTTGTTGAGATCACCGGCGATCTTGTGCGATCCCGCGACATCGAGAGCAGCGACCTTCTGCGGCAACGCGATCAGGTTGTCGACGATGCCTTGGTAGTCCAGGCTCGTGAAGCCGGTCGCGACGTTGACGACCTGGTTGACCACCGTCTTCGGCTTGAGCAGCGAAAGCACCTGCGTTGCCGAGGTCAGCGCATCCGGGGACACGGACTGCAAAGGTGCGACCTGCCCGCTCAGGGTCGACGCGGTGCCGGCGAGGCCCGCGGTGGTGCCGGTGCCGCCCAGCACCGACGAGGCGGTGTCGGCGATCGAGGTCGCTGTGCTCAGGACTGCGGGAATGTCGATCTGGTCCAGCGCGTCGAGCACCGTCGAGGTCTGCGCCTCCGGTGATCCTTCCGGTGCGGTGTCGAGAGTCGAGCGGATTCCGGGGTTCGCGGCGATCACCGACTGCACGTCGGCGACCGGTTCGAGGGTGTTGAGCAGCGATGTCGCCGAAGCCCCGACGCTGGCGACCTGCGACTGAGTGCGGTTGGTTCCCACCGAATCGGGCAGGGTGGCCACCCGCTCCCCGAGGGTCGATGCGGTGTTCGCAGCACCGGCCAGATCGACGCGGGAGAAGTCCGAGACCAGCGACGACGAGAAATCGCTGACCCCTCCGGCCTGTGTCGGCGTCGCGCCCGGCTGTGTCCCGGCACCGGTGACACCGCCCTGCGCGGTCGTCGACGGCACTGCGGTACTCGATGCGGCTTGGGTCGTCGAGGAAACAGAGGTAGGCCCGGTTCCGGCCTGTCCGCCGGTGGTGGCCGGGTCGACAGGCTTGTTCGCCAGGACCTTGCCCAGGCCCGCGAGCAGACCGTCCTTGCCGGCGTTCGTCGAGCAGTACAGGTCCGTGGGATTGCACAGCTGCTTGACCACCGGGGCGAGAGAGCCGAAGCCTTCGGGCCGGACCCCGCCGATGCCCTGGCCGTCGACCTTCGGTCCGACCACGGTGCCGCCGGCGGTGCCCTGGTGCGGATCGGCGACCAGACCGACGCCGAGAATCCGGGAGGCCGGAACGACACCGCGGCCGTTGCCGATCTCGGCGGCGACGTCGCCGGCGGCGTCCGCGCCTTGGGAGTAGCCCGAGAGCAGGAACTTCGACGTCGCGCACGCCGAGGTGAGGATGTTGTTGATCGCGCTCTTGCCGGTTTCCTTGCTGTCGGCGTAGGTACGGCCCTTGTCGAACGCCGACGCCGCGTACGCGGGGTAGTAGACCTCGATGTCGTTGCCGTACTTCTGTTTCAGGGCGTTACCGACGGTGGCGAGCATCCCGACCGGGGTGGTGGGATTCGCCGCGGCGTTGGTTTCCCACGTTCCTGGGGCCATGATCGCGACGTACTTCGCGCACGAGGTCGTCGCCGTCGCTGCCGGTGCGGCGTGTGCGGGGACAGCGCCCAAGGCCAGGACCACCGCGGCGGCTGCTGCCATCGCGGAGTGCGCCGAGCGCGGTCGTCGTAGCGCGGTGGTGAGCGTTCTCTGGCCGGTCATGGTGTTCTCCTCGTGTGCTCGAGCGGGGTGGGGACGGGTCAGGCTCCGCGACGGTCGCGGCTGTGCCGCTCCCACTGCGAGAGCTGTGGGGGTGGTGCGCTGTCGGGCTGGCGGTTCATCGGCTGCGGGGAATACGGATCGGTGAACTGATAGGCCGCGCCGGCTCGTGCCGCGGCGATGTTGTCGGCGACCAGCGCGGTGACATTGGTGTAGGCCTCGATCGTGGCGGGTGGGAGGTCCTTGTAGACGATCCGATCGCCGCGGGCGAGCGCTGATTCGTACGGGGCCTGAATGAAATTGCTTTCCTGGACACCGAGATTGCGCAGGTCCTCGAAGACCGCCGACGCCAACTGCGGGTTGGAATCGGGTGTTGCACAGGTCACGACGATCGTCGACGCCAACAGGTGTCCGTAGCCGCGGGCGATGATGCCCTCGAGCATCTGATAGACCTGCCGGGCGATGTCGAGGCGTAGCGGGAGCGGAACGACCAGGGCATCGGAATGCTGCACGGCCCACTGCCAGGACTCGGCCAAGGGATTGGCGGCGGTGTCGATGACGATCAGGTCCCGGTGTCGGCGCAGCACGGCCATCACCGCGGCGCATTCGTCCCACCCCAGATTGCGTTCACGGTCGGCCGAATTGTCCGCCGCGAGAATGTCTTCCATCGTCGGTTGACGCCGCAGGAACGCGTTGAGCGATCCCGAGACCGCCGACGAGGACGCCAGCTCGTGGGCGTGGTCGAGCAGGTCCCACACCGTGAGCTCCGGATCGGTGGTGCGGGCGGCGCGATCGCCGAGACTGCCGAGTGATTCGCTGGCGTCGAACACTGTCACCCCGTGGCCACGGTGCTTGCCGAACGTCGAACCGAGCAGCACCGATGTCGGAGTTTTGCCTGCTCCGCCCTTGGGATTGATGACCGAGACCACCGAGCATCCGGGAAGTGGCTGCTGCACAACGCGAATCGACTGACGCAGTCTGACTTCGGCCGATGTGGGCTTGGGCTTGAGATGAGTTCCCAGGGCGGCGTTGATCCGGCCCCTCAGGCCTGCTGCGGCGGGCTCGGCGGTCGGGTCTTCTTCCTGGCGGTCGAACAGGCGTGCTCGGTAGAACGCTGCGGGGTCGACATCAGGTGTCTCGACCGCTGCCAGTGCGTCCTGCCCGACCCCGTACGGGTCCGGTGCGGTGTCGTCGGCCGGCTCTTCTGCAGGCTGTTCGTCCGGTTCGGATTCGGGTCGGCGCAGGCGCTGAGCGCGGAGGTTGACGGTGTCCTCGGCTTCGTACCCCGCGACGGGGTTGTCGACGTCTGGGCGTGGGTGCTGTTCGGCCATCAGCCGACCTCCGCTTGATCGTCGACGAGCAGATCGGAGAGCCGGATGGCCTGCCACGGACGGTGACCGGGAACCTCGCACCACACGGTGGCCGGGTTCTCGTCGTCGATGTCGAGGCGTTCGAGGTGCACTCCGTATCGCGCGGCGAGAGCGGCGAGCCGCGTGCCGTCGAGGTGCGGGTTGGAGATATGCAGAATCAGCCGGATCGCGGGGGCGTCGAGCTCTTCGCGTAGCTTGCCGGCGAGAAAGGCTGCCTTGCCTGCCGCCGAGTCGTCGGCCGAGGTCTGATCGCCCTGCCGAAAGACCGCGTCCTTGGCGTGAAATGTTCCGTACCAGGCTGTTTCGTCACCGTCTCCGACCACTGCGAAGCTGCCGCGCTCATCGCCTGCGGCGTAGAGCTCGACCAGCGGTGCGGCCGACGCAGCGGAGGCGACCGCGTCGGTGACCTGCTCGGCCTCGCTGGCGCGCAATCCGTCGTAGTCCAGGTCGAGCTGCTTGTAGAGCTCTCGTTTGATCTTCTGCCACATCGACCAGTCGGTCAGCCCGGACTTTTCGGCCCATGCGCGGATCTCGCTCGCGGTCGACGCCTCGAGGGTCTCGCGTGCCTGCCGTACTGCGGTGGCGGCCTCGGCCCATTCGCTCGCTGCATCGCTCATGTCCTGGCGTTCCTTTCGTGGTGGCTGTTCGCCGCGGTGCTGCGGCGATCTCGCGCTGTGGCGGCGGTGGGTGATCACGCTTGCTCGATGGCGGCGATGACGTAGCGACCGTCGACCTGGTCGGTGGTGATCCGTTGGCGGTACTGCGTCCCAGGCCCGTTCGGGCCGCTCTCGGTGAGAGTGAGGGTGTAGGAACCGGTGCGCAGCGGGTCGATGTCGAGGCAGTAGGTGGTGCCGACCGGGACGGTGGCGATACCTGCGTCGAGGTTGGCTTCGACGGTGAACGGGGCACTTGCCGGGGCGTTCGGTGACACCAGAGCGTGCGCGGCCGTGCCCGATCGCTGGACGTAGTAGGCGTGCTCGAACGCGGCAATGACCCCTGGGCCGCTGTTCTGATCACCGGTCGGCATCGAGCAATCCGGCCCGGCGGCAACGGTTGTCGGCGCGACGGAGGAAGCGGCGATCGTGTCGGTGGCTGTCGTGTCCGGCTCGGAGTCGCCACCGCTGAACAACACAGCGGCGGCGACGGCCACGACCACGACAGCAGCCCCGGCTGCCGCGATCGCGCGTCGGCGCGATCGCGGCACACGGGGCGAGCTCGAGGGCACCCCTGATCGGGCTGGGCCGGTGGCACTGGCAATCGGGGATGTCGTCGAACGGCGGATCATCTGGATGTGTCCTTCCTGGCTGGTTCAACTAGCTGGCTGTAGGGCGAATCAGGCGGGTGCGAACGCCGCCTGCAAGCCGCCGAGAGCGGCAGTGGCCTGATCGACCAGAGGAGCTGCAGCCGACTGCACCGTCTCGACGGTCTGAGCCACCTGCGGCTGTTCGAGGGCCTTCGAGGTGAAGCCCTGCACTGCCGAGGCCGCCGGTGCGGTCCACACCGACGCATCGTTGACGGCTTTGTCGACGATCGGAGCCGCGTTCTGGACTGCAGTGTCGGCCGCCGCGAGAACCTGGCGGCCGTTCGGGTCGGCAGCGAGAGTGTCGCGAACCTGCCCGACGGGTCCGGGGAGATCGACTGTCGCGGCCGGCGGAATCGCCGGGACGCTGTCGACGGCCGGGGGAACAACCGCCGGGGCGGGGGCCGGCTCTTCGATGATCTGCTGCTCGCCGCCGAGAACGGTGGCACCGAGGATGCCGCCGATGACAGCGCCGGTGCCGGTCAGGCCCAGCACGATCGGTGCCGACAGCGCTGCGCCGACGCCGGCACCGGCAAGTGCTGCTGCGCCGGGAACGAAGATGTACCCCACCGGCCCGGCCCAGATGACCGCGGGTGTAGCCGCGGTCGTCGCAGCCAATCCGAGTCCGCCGCCGATAGCAGCAGCGGTGCCGGTGATCACCGCGGCCGGGACCACCGATGCCGCGAGGCCGACAGCGCCACCGGTGATGACACCGGTCGCGGTACCCGCTGCGATCCGGTCGGCGCGTGGCGCGTCGGCGAATCCGTTGTCCACGAGCCAGTTTCCGCCGTCGGCTTGTATTGCCTGCAACGTGTTGTTGGTACGTGTGAGCAGGTTCTGGTCGACGATGTTGGTATCGACCGGTACCAGCTTGCCGCCGGCGATGAAGGTTCCGGGCGGGGCCTCGATCGGGGCGATGACCTTGCGCTGCACCGTCGGGACCGGCGGCGGGGGCGGCGGAGTTGCCTGCAATGCCGGGGGTGCTTCGCTCGGGGCGGCCTGCGGAGCGGGGGCTTCGTAGTAGGTGTTCTGGTAGTTCGAGGACTGCTGGTTACCGGCCAGGTAGTCGTCGTAGCTACGCGACGGGGTTTGCTGCACCTGTGGTGAGGGCTGGTAGCCGTCCAAGTACTCACGCGGTTTCGGAGCGGGCGGCGGAGGGGTGGCCGGTGCCGTCTGCGGTGTGCTCGTGACTCCCGGTTGTGATCCTTGAGGACTGGTCACTCCCGGCTGCGATGGTGCAGCTTGAGCGGGAGCGGCCTGCATGGTCAGGCCTGCGATCGTCACCGCAGCCATGGCGGGCAGCGATTTGATCACCCGCCCTCGCTTCTTGGATGAGCGGTGGTGTCCGGTGCCCGGTGTTACTGGCATTGATGTCGATCCCTTCCTGGTGCGACCCGATGGTCGGGTCGTGCTGGTGAATGCGATTGCGGAGCAACCGTTCTGGCGACCATTGGTTTCAGGCAATTCGGTGAAAAGAAATGGATGGGTGCGTGCGATCCATAGGTTGTGGGCCAGTCGCACGCACCCATCACGTGCTAGAGGCTCAGAGCCAGCCGAAGACCGCCGACCAGAACTACGGCTGCTGGAAAATCCACATCGGGTATCGAAATCCTCTCTGTGAGATCGGGTGTGAGTTCGAGGGGTGATGTCCGGGCGGGGCCGCGCAGCGCTGAACATGGTGAAATGCGCTCACTGCGCGACCCTCGCGCTGGTCCGCCGGTCGAGCTAAAGGGCGCGGGGGAGCTCCTGTAGCTCCCGAGTGGGACTATCAGCGAGAGCCCACCCGAGTCGGGTTGCAGCCCGGACTGCCAGGTTTAGGGCTTACGGGTAGGGATGGACCGCTCGTTGCATGATGTAGATGGACCCCATTCGGCTAGCAGGGCTCCGTCGTCACCGATGTATTGGTGGCGACCGGAATGCTCGTAATCGAGCGAGCAGGCAATCAAGTCGCCATGTGTCCGATTTACGACGATTGACGCGCAGAACTGTTTCTGTGCCAGGAAACTTGGCACCATCGCATCCCGTGCGGCACTCACTTTGATTCGCCCCCGTAACCCCGGCGAAAGCAGCGATGTCGGGCGAATGCACCTGCAGTCGCGCCTCGTCCGTAGCGGCCCAACGCTGAACTGCGAAGACGGCAAATGCTGATCTCAGCCGTCGACGGCAATTGCGATGCGGCAAGGGCGAAAGACGCGAACATGTGGAACTCCCGACATGAATGATCGGACGGAATCTGTGAGCAAACCGTCCTGATGTCCCGCGCTACAAGCGGTGCCGAGAGCGACAAGCACCGAGGAATCCCTTTTGGGCGCGCAACAGGACTGTAGAACAGGTTTGGTGCACCGCGCAATTGGTTGAAGGTTGTGGAAATCGGAACGGCCGAGGGCATAGCTGCAACGGTAGCGCGCAACTATAAAACGCACAAGACGTCGAGGTTGACGTGGATCGAGGAAGATGAAGCTGTCTTGGAAGGTCGATAGAGAGTGGGGACAGTGCCGCGAAGCGGGGTTCGTGGATTTCGGGCCGATCGGTTGCGCGAGCTTCGGGTACGCGCTGGGTTCAGTGCTGACGACCTTGCGGCGGCTGTGGGAGCGACTAGGCAAGCGGTATCCACCTGGGAAACGGGGCGTTCAACGCCGCCGCCAGCGACCCTTGGTCGAATCGCGAATGCCCTGCACACGTCGGTCGCAGCCCTAGTTCCGATTCCGGAGTCTCAGCTCAAACTGTCCGACCTGAGGGTGCATGCGGCGCTTTCCCAGGGCGACGCTGCGCGGATGTTGGGGATGTCGGCCACTGTTCTCGCCGACATCGAGCGGGGGCGCAAGCCTGAGACGGAGGAGCGCATCGAGTCGCTTGCGGAAGCGTATGGGGTATCCACCCGAACGGTGGCAGCTGCATGGAGTCGAACTCGCGATGCACGCACGACACGCGCGCAGTCCTTATAAAAAGCGCAACTATTAAACGTACGTGCAGTGCAGGCGCTGCGATCGACCTGGGTCCGCAATAGTCTCTGTGGATCCGCATGGATCCGCGAGATTTTTACTCTTCGCACAATTCGGTCAGAGTGACAAGTGCGGCCGTGGTGTGCTGATCAAGCGAGACCAAAACCGCGTTGACTTTCATCGGCTTCCAACGTCCGTCGAGAGTTCTGAATCGAAGCACGCCGTTAGTGCGTTCGCGTGCGAGTGCATTCGACATTTGCTTCGCAATTGGTACGTCGTCCGGATGAATGGCCGGTACCGGTTCGTCGGGAAGGTTTTCCCAGCAGATATTCGGTGTAGGTTCAGAGTTGTACCAGCGCAACAAGTTCAGAGTCCTGAGGTTGACCAGTGCGCGGTACTCGCCCTCCTTGGTTGACGCCTCCAGGACACGATGCTCGAGTATCGTGGGTGGGGGAGCGATAGTGATTTCACCTGCGGGGCCGATGTCATGCGTGATGCCCCTCAGGATTATTTCGGTGCCAGCAGCCTGGTCTTCGGCAATCATCCGGCACGAGAAGTGCGCGGCCCGAAGTTCGCCGTCGTCTCGTCTCACTGTCCAAACTGCTTGATGGGTAGTGCCCGGTGCTGACTGCACGATCTTGGCCATAGCTTCGCTCTCGTCACGGTTGGTGACAAGTCGGGTGAACGCTCCCGCGAGTGCGCGCTGGGTCTCGCGCTCGTTTTGCGGAACGCGGTACAAATCGAGTAGATCATTGCTTCCGCTTGCTGTGCTCTTAGTGAGGTTGAAATGCCACGCCCCGGCGGCGTCTCGCGGAGGTGGAGTCTCATCGCGCCGGCCGAGCCACACCCATGCCCCGTGCGTACGGCCCGCGAAGGTTTGCAGTGGTTCGGCCAGTACTCGCCTGTATCGGTCTCTGGACAGCCGATCCACCATGGCTCCCGTACCAAGCGTCTCAGTCACCGCGGCCAGTGCCTCGTTGCGGCTGGCGGAGCTGCGCAGAACTTGACGAGGTGAAACAAAGGACTTGGGCGAGGACCCAACTCCGATCACGGACGGCTCTTCATCTCCGAACGTCTCTATCAGGATCCAGCTATTCGACATGGTTGACCGACCCCCGCAGGTCTGGTGAGTGGTTTCTGTTGATGACGACTTGTTAGGTCCGTCGCAGTGCTAGGAGCGAAGGCAGCAGCCGTTGGTAGTGAGGGCCAAGCACGCGCGTTGTCGCGGCGACGAGGCGGGCGTCGTTCCCTATTGTCACCTGCGACTTCCCCCTCCACGCACCCGCAATGATCTTTTGGGCGGCCACTTCGGGGGTGGTTCGGGCTATGCGGCTATCGAAAAAATCGGCAGTCCGCGCGTGATCAACGCCCGGTGCCGCCCGCGCCGTCCGAGCGATCGACGTCTTGAGTCCACCAGGGATCACACAGGTCGCACGCGCGGTTCGTGACGCCAGGCGCAGTTCCTGGTTCAGGGCTTCGGTAAAGCCCCGAACGGCAAATTTGGATGAGTTATATGCCGAGTAGCCTGGTGCGGACATGACTCCAAATGCGGACGACACGTTGACAATTCGACCTCGACGTGACGTTAAGATGTCCGGCAGAAACGCGCGAGAGCTGTTGACGACGCTCTCGAAGTTGGTCGCCATCACGAGATCGAAATCAGCTGGGGGAGTGTCGATGACATCGCCGCTATATAGAACACCTGCGACGTTGAAGACCGCATCAATACCGCCGAGCCCATTGCGCGAAGATGCGGCCCAACAGGTGATTTCGGCCCGGCTGGAGACATCGACACGGGTCGCTCGCGCGATCGCGGCCGTCGCAGCACATCGAGACTGTGTGTCGAGGAGGGCGTCGTAGTTGCTGTCGGCGAGCGCGAGTGACCAGTTCTGGCTTGCGAGCTGTAACGCAATTTCGCGGCCGACCCCAGAACCGGCGCCGGTGACCGCTGCTCTCCATTCCTCTGGCATCTAACCCCGCCTCCCACACCTCGCTGCCTTTGGTAACTAGGCACAGTAACGAACAGCTGGCAGCCGCGCTAGCAACCAGCTGGTCTGTATTTCGGTTTGTACCTAGTGCGGATGCGTTCGTACGGAGGTGCTCGAACATGCGGTGAAACATAGGCGTGAAAATGACTTTTGGGGCCGGGAGTCTTGCCACCGCATCCTGCACGACGGTCAGCATTGAGTAACGTCTAAAAGTAGGTCGGATGTGTCCGCGGTAAATTGCATTTTCCGCACCGTCTTAGGCGAAACACCAGCTCAGTATAGTTTTGCGCTGCAGACGTGTCGGTGACTTGCGCTAGGCTGCCGATATGGACTTCCGACCAGGCCGAACACCTGCCGTGACCACCGTTGCGGGCAGTGCTGACGCTGACAGGTCGGTCGCGGTCGAGCCGGAGATCCCACCCGCCGTCGCGAAGCGGATCGCGAGTGCCGTGCACTCCTCCCGGTCCGAGGGAACTCGCAAGACCTACGCCGCTGCGTGGAGACGCTTCACCAGCTGGTGCGAGACGAATGGTCACGTGACACTACCGGCGCACCCGATCACCGTCGCCGCCTACCTCGTCGACGCCGCCGACACCCGCACCGAACAAGGGGAGCGGGCCTACGCCGTCGCCACCTTCGGCACCTGGATCGCCGCGATCAACCATCACCACCGCACCACCGGCCACCTGTCCCCGTCGGCGCACGAGTTGGTCACCGCGACACTGTCCGGGATACGACGGGAGTACGCCGCATCGGGGGACCGGCCACGCATGCCGCGAGACCCGTTGCTGGTCGACGACATCAGATTGCTGGTCGCGACCGCGCGGGACCGGTGCTCCGGATGGGCCGACGAAGTCCTCGAACGTCGTGATTCGGCGATTCTGCTGCTCGGGTTCGCCGGCGCATTCCGACGCAGCGAACTATCCGACCTGATGTGTGGAGATGTCGCAGTGCACCGGCACGACGGACTCCACGTCCGGCTACGAAAGTCGAAGACCGACCAAGTGGGCAGGGGAACGGTGAAAGCCCTGCCCTACACCGAGTCCCACGAAACCTGCCCACCGTGTGCTTACGTCCGCTGGGCTGAGGTCGTCGCCGCTTTCGATGTCGGCGGTCGACCGTCGGTCATCCGGCTCTTGCGCAAAAGGGAACCTTTTGACAGACATGTGTGCCGTGGGGGAGTGCCACGCACCGCCGCACGATCGCCGTTGCTCCGGGCCGTTGCGAAGAACGGCAATCTCGGCGCGACGCCGCTATCCGGGGCCGCGATTCACCAGACCATTCGCCGCCGGGCCGAACACGCAGGCTACGACCCCACAGCGCTGGCCAAGCTCGGCGGGCATTCGCTCCGCGCCGGCTTCGTCACTCAAGGCGCCCGCAACGGGGCCGATGGATCCGCCATCGCCCGACAAACCGGTCACGCCAGCCTCGACTCTGTCCAGGTGTATCGCCGAGAGCACGCCCCGTTGGTCGGGAACGCGGTCATCAATATCGGCCTATAGCGCCAGTCAAGCCCGTCGGTGCGGAGCAGTACAGTCCGAGCGTGCCGACCATCGTTAGAAATCAACACACAGTTCCGCGTTTCTACTTGAACAAGTTCGCCAACGCCCAGAAGCAAATCGGAGTGGTCAAGCTACCCGGCCTGATCCGTATGACTCGTTCAACGAAGAGCACCACTGTCGCGCGCGACTTCTACAACGTCGAGCACGACACGCAGCCCGTCGATTTCTTCGAGCGCGAGTTCGGACGAATCGAGGACGCCACTGCGAAGATTTTCCAGAAGATTGAGGTGGACCGAACGTGGCCGCTGAACCACGAGGACCGGAATGTCCTCGCCACCTTCATCGCACTGCAGAATTTGCGCGGACCGAGTCAACGGAACCATCTTGGTCAGTTGTCCACAGCGATGAACCGCCTCTACATCGCCGCAGCCGGACGCGACAACTTTGCCGAGTCGGCCCGAACTCGCGGCATCGACGACCTCACCGAGAACGAGGCGGACGCCCTGTGGCGTCTCGCGACTCAACCGGGGATTGCCCCGACGGACGCGACGGCGCTAGCTCATATGCAGCAATTGACCGAGCTGCTTCCAGCGACAATCAAATACATCCGCGGGCGGCCATGGACTCTTATCAGATTTCAGACAAAGACTCTATTGACATGCGACACACCGGTTTCCCTCATTCCACACCCGCGCGCCGACCCGAACCTAGGCGTCGGGTTGAAGAATGCATGGGGGATCACATTCCCACTTACGCGACGCATCGGGCTGCTGATGGGAAATCCTGAACCGATGATCGAGGCGGAGGTAGCGGTCGAGCATGTCTGGGCGGGGACGCTCGATGCGGTCCTCTCGCCCTCGACCAGGTGGGCGAGGCTGTTCAACGACGCAACGATCAGCAATGCACGGCACCACGTCCTGCATCATCCAGACGACGCGCATGTCGTCCCCGACGATCTTCCCCAACCGAACGAGGTGGAGGTCGACACCAGCGGGGTCGAAGAACTGATCGGCACCGTGCAGGCCATGGCCCACTTGCGTCGTGCGAGAACACCCGCCTCTACCCGAGACGCAGGAGATGACCGACAACCCGCAAGCTGATATGTCCGGTTCCGACGGCTCGCGGCCCACACTCGGGATACCGGGCTGCGCGTTGGGTTCACGTGCGGCTGCGAGCGGGCACGCCATCGTCCGTGATGACGACAACGGATCCGCTCTTCCGACGATCCATGCGTAAGAACACTTTTGCGCCGCCAGCCTCTACGAATGCGAATATCCTTCTTCTAGTCAAAATTTCAGCATCAACGACTCGAAGTGCGAGGCCCATTCGATCTGTGTCCGCTCTGGTTTTGGATCAACCGGGGTCAGTACCGGGTTGAGTGGTGCCGGGTAGCGACCACTGAGCGATCATGGGTTTGTCTGGGTCGGTCAGCCTCCCCGGGATGCAAGCATTGAAGCACCGATCCCCGCTGGGCTCGAACCGAACCACGAAGCAGTCGCGGTGCCAGATTCCAACGCCTTCAGCAACGTCTTTCGCAAGTTGAACGACGCCTTCGCTTACATCGCCTCCCATCCGCAAGTGCGGGACCCTGCCGGTGGGGCCGGAAACGTTACAAGTCAGTTGCTGACTCTGCACGAGTTGGATGCGGAGTACTCGGCGAGGGTTGACTCGAGTCCCGGCCCTTCGAACGCCAGTAGTTGCAACGTTCCAGTTGGGTGCAGCGGCGATAAGAACCATATTCCTGTTCGGTTCAACTTTCCCGTACGGAGTCGGGCCATGTTTGCGCGTCCATCGGCACGTTGTGGCGTTGGCACCAGTCCTGGACATGGTGCCGGTGGCGGCCGTCGAAGCCGACTGTGCGGACTCGTCCGTCGGGGGCGAGGAGGTCCGGTTCGATGAGGCCGAACATCTGCAGCTGGGCGGCGGCGGCTTGATAGGTGTGCGCAAGCCGATCCTGCATCGTCGTGGTGGTGGACAGGTCGATCGCTTGTACGCGGGG
Source organism: Rhodococcus sp. 14-1411-2a (assembly GCF_002259485.1). GTDB lineage: Bacteria > Actinomycetota > Actinomycetes > Mycobacteriales > Mycobacteriaceae > Rhodococcoides. The sequence goes on along the minus strand of NZ_NPGA01000009.1, from coordinate 20,215 downwards.
GTTTGGCCTGTGCGCTTGCCGGAGCGCGTGGACGAAAGAGTGCGTGTCTCCGGGCTGAAGTCGAACCGGTTTCGAGAAGGAGTTTGCATCTGTGTCGACATCGACGAGCGAGGTCGTCATGGTGGCCGGTCCCCAAGTTCCGCACCGGTCACCAACCCAGTCGAGAAGGTGTGGGATGCAGGTGGTCAGGGCGTCGATGATCTCGTCGAGAGTAAGGGCCAAATAGTCGGTGGTGGTCTCGTCGCCGACTTTGATTGCTGCGATCCCCGATCCGTCGGCGTAGAGCGCGCGGTATGCCGAGGTGGCTCCAGGTTCAGCGACCTGTTTTTGTGTGCCGAGATGGGTTGCGACAAGTTGGGTGTATTCGACAAATCCTGGACCTGGGAAGGGGTAGTCGAGACTGTGCGCGTGTATTCCGATCATACCGTCGGGGAACGAACGTCTGTTATTCCAGGCGGTGATCTCGCGGCGCGCGGACACGGACAGTGTGTCATCGACGGGTGCGTCGGGGCTCACGCACACCACCGCCCACACACCGTGCCCGCCGCGGTCGCGAAGTGTTCGGCTGGAGGTGTCCCAGAGTGCGTTCGCGCGACGGGTCCGGTCCGCCGCGCTCCGAATTCGGCGTGCGTACATGTCTGCCAGTTCTGCCTCGGTCAGGAAGCGTGTCTGGGCCTCGCCGACCGCGCGCACCGGAAAAACCAAAGCAGGTTTGTCTTTCGTACCGGTCTTGACTGCATGCGGGACCAGTGCGCTGGGTGGCACGACGGCGACGATGTACGAACCACGTTCTGCAGCAGGTATCTCGAACATATCGAACAGAGGTATCGGGGAGGTGCAGGTGCGAATGTCTTTTCGGTACTGCTCGATGTCGCGGGTAATGTCGGGGCGGTCGAGAGGGCTCAACCGACCTGCGACGTCGCTACCTGTAGCAGCGTCCGTGACACCAAAGATGATCAAACCTCCGGTGCCGTTGGCAAGCGCGGCGATGTCTTTAGAACGCTCGTGTTGTTGTGTCCATCCGCCGGCTTGTTTCGCGGTGCGCGGGTGGGAGTCGAATGCCCCGGCCGCTTTGAACTCAACAAGTCCGGACTCGGCAGGGACTGCCTCGACCACGGCGCGAATGGAGGCCTCCGACAGGGACTCGAGTTCCAGCGGGCCGCCGATGATCTGTTCCAGGGACTGTTCACGCCATATCGCCACGCGGATCACCGTAATCGGTCGTAAGACTCACAACGGCTGGTAGGTCGGTCCAGTCGCAAATTGAGGGATCTGCTGCCCGGGAGGCGTCGAGCAGGCGTTCTGAGCGTCTGGATGGTGGCCTATCCAGCCAGGTGGCTCTGGCATCGCAATAATGGAGTCATGGCCACCGGTGATGACGACGACCGTGACATCGCTGGTGCGATCCACGTGTACGTGGAAGAAGTTGCGCGGCAGGGGAGTTTGTTCGATTTCGGCATCGGCCTCATCGAGGCTGCGGTGCGCCCGGACCGTGCAGATCGAAGCAATAAGGATGTAGAGCTGGTGGCAGGTATTACGGTGAGTCTTTCTGCGGCCGCGTTCGCGTCCAAGATGCTTTGGCCGATACCGGGCCTTGACCGTGATCCGTGGCGAGCAGAGAGAGGTCGAGCGCTGCGCGAGAGGTTGAAAGTCGCCGATGATTCTCCGCTCAAGTCAAGGAGCGTCCGGGACTCACTCGAACACTTCGATGAGCGAATAGACCAGTTCGCTCGCGAGCCCTACAACGCCTTCGGCGCGTTTCACTGGATGGTCATGTCCAGCGCTCATGGTTTGGGCGAGTCGAACGCAATGCCGATTCTGCGGTATATCGACCCGACGACGTTGGTCGTCCGCTTGCCGGGTCGGACACCGGTGGACGTTGGTGGCACTTCGGTGGCAGTCGATCTGCGGGTGGTTGGTGAGGAATTCCTGAGAATTCGCGGTGTGGCAGGCGCTCACCATCGGTGATGTCGCCATCTGGCTTTGGTCTCGCAGGGTGAGGGTGGAGACCTTCGACTTCGGGTGCCGTTTCAAAAGAGAAGAAGATCAATCACTGCCACGCCGTCAACAACGTCCCTAGTCAATACAACAAAGTTTGTCGGACCCAGCACCTATCGTTTGTTTCAGGGACGGGAGAAAGAAAAATCATGCATCCACTCAACGACGAGTTCGCCCAAGCAGTCCGCAACGTCAGCATCCACGGCGACAAACGTGACCGCGCGATTGCCGCACACACCGAAGTGCGGAATCTACTCGAAGCCGACCCCGAACTGGGTGGGTGGGGCATCGACACCAGGCTCATCGGCTCCTACGCCCGCCAGACCGCCCGGTACCCGGGCAAGGACGTCGACGTCTTCCTGCGATTCAGGAATCTGTCTGTACGGCACAGCCCGGAGAAGATCTACAACGCCGTCGAACGGGTTCTCGTCGAGGAGTACGGCGTGAAAGGCGAAGACCCGGACGGCCGGATCACTCGACAGTCACGATCACTGAAGATCGACTTCCCCGATCCCGAGGACCATTTCAGCGACGTCTCATTCGCGATCGACGCGGTACCTGCCGTGCCCTGGGGCGACCACTGGGCAATCCCCAACCGCGACCGCGACCAGTGGGACAACGACGAGGGGCGCTGGATCAAGACCAATCCCGTGCAGTTCGCCGATAACACCGACACACTGGCCACCGCGCCAACGAGTCCAACCGTCGGCGCAGTAAATGCCTACAGACCGATCGTGCGATTGCTGCGGCAGGTAAGACACGTCCATCTCGAGGGGCAGCGCCCCGGCGGGCTGTTCGTAGAGATCGCCGCCTACTACGACTGGAAACAAGGACTGGTCACCGGAACATCCTGGGCGGAACTTCTGGCCTCCACCATGGAACACGTCGCCCAACGACTGCTCGACAGCGCCCAGGACGGTTTGCCCGACCCCATTCTCGGCACGCCGCTCAAGCCTGCCCTCGACCCGTGGCAGTGGACATCGGCGGGTCAGACCTTCGAGCGCCTGGCCGGCGAAGCGCGCGAGGCGCTCACCGCAGAGAGATGCCGGGCCGCCAAGCTATGGCGCGATATTTTAGGCACAAACGACCGCGGACAGATACTCCCGTTGCCCGATGGATGTGACGCGGCAGGCTTCCCCATCGGGTCCATCACCGCCGTCGACGCTCTGGGCAGCAACCAACCTCGTGGTTTCGCCCTGAACCGCCTCCACCAGCGCTGAGCTGACTTCCGTTGGACACCTACGACGACGCTGCGTTCGATAGGTTCTGCTCGGACATGGTCAACGCCGGGTTTTCGCCCGGAGGAGACGAGCAGTACCCACGGTGGACGGGGCCGATTCGGGCGAGCCTGCAGCCCCTCACGGACAGCACCCGAATGCACATCCAGTTCTTTCCCGGGTGGCCACTGCGCTACGCACACATATTCGTGCCTGGTCTACGAACCGAACACGATGCACAAGGCATGATCTGCCTGTGGGCCGAAGACGACCCAGCTCAGATAGACGGCCGCGAGCTCGGCAAACTATGGGGTCGTCTCGACCGGTGGGCCACCGGTGCCCGCGACGGGTTTCATGCCGAGGATCGAGCACTCGACGCGCACCGTCTCTACGATGGGCAGAGCACCTACCGAGCCGAATTACCCCTGCACGACTTGATCGTTCGCGGCACCAACGGTTTCATTGCTGCTCTGTCCGCGACCGTACAACGCCAAACATTGCTCATCGAACACCGCATCCATCCAAATACGAACACGGTTGACAAGCCCGTTCTCACCGGCGCGTTCTACCTCCGCAACCACCTCACCCGACCACCGCGCACCCTCGATGACGTTCGGGCGGCACTGACCCGCCGGCAACGCACTAACCTCACCTACGGGCTGGCCAACAGATCACTCTCGCAGTTCCCTGAGCCGAGCGGCGGACACGACTTCATCGTGCTCGCCTGGCCGCGACACGATGACGACTACGACGCCGTCGTGCTCGGCATCACCGGCGACGGTGACACGCTGGGCACGGCGGCGTTGTCGGCCACATCCAACGACACACGGGCGCTGCGGAAACGCGCAGGCCCTGACGCTGAGCTGCTCGGCGGAACGACACTCCTGATAGCCGGTGCTGGATCTGTCGGCGGGCACGTCGCCGTCGCCGTGGCATCTAGCGGTGTGGGCGCGATACACCTACACGACAGCGATCACCTGACCACTGCCAACCTTGTTCGCCACGTCGGTACACCCCATTTCGTGGGTGCCACCAAGACAGAGGCGGTAGCCGCTGCCATCGAGCAACACGCACCCTGGACCGACGTGAGCCAGAACGCCGACCTACCGTACGACCCAGCCGGACTGCTCGCAGCGATCGAAACCGTCGACGTGGTCGTCGACTGCACAGGAATGCTGCCGATGACTGCAGCACTCGCGGAGGTGTGCCGTCGACGCGGGATTCCGCTAATAGCTGGTGCACTCTTCCATCACGGAGTGATGGTCCGCGTGCAGCGACAAGCGGCCGGCGACACCCCGATTGCTGCGCGGCCGAAGGACCCTCGTTACCACGTACTGCCGCACGATCTTTCGTCGTCGGGTATGGCGGGATTTCTAGAACTCGGATGCACCGCACCGGTCAACAATGCCCCTCCCACCGCGGTCCTGACCGCCGCATCCGAAATTTCCAACGCTGTGCTGGATTTGCTGACCGGGTGCCGCCTGCGACCCGACGAACGCATTACGGTGCTCAGCCCGATGCAGCCACCATTCGATCGCCCTGGCGTGTTGGACCCGCGGGACGCACCGTGAACACCAGCATGCATTTGAGGATCACCGAGTCCGCCCGGAATACGATGGTCGACGCAGCGACGCGTGCGCACCCCGTCGAGACCGGAGGCATTCTGATCGGTGTCTATGCCGATGGACACCCTTGGATCGTGACCACCATCGAGATCGCGTCAACCGATCGCGGCCGGTCCCACTACTGGATTCCCGGCGGCGCCACACACACCGCCGTGCTGCGTGCACGAGCGATCGACGACAGGCTGGGATACCTCGGGGACTGGCACAGCCACCCTCGCGACGTGGGCCCGAGTACCACCGACCTGGCGTCGTTAGCGCTGATCTCGATGACGAAACCACGGGCGGCGAACCCCACGCAAATCGTGGTACGCAGAACCGACAACGGCTACACCTTGGACGCACGTCGTATGAGCACCTTCGCACCCCGAATCTGCACCATCGGACTTACAGGCCCACTCCCAAGCGCCAGCGCAGCACCATTCGACCAGACCGCCGTCCTCACCACACCCGACACCGACTCGCCAGGAGCCCATCGTGACTGCTAACGAAATGCCTAGTTCGAGTGGCGTCAGGATCGCCGGCGATCATTACCAGTGGCTTCACGCGTGGCGCGCCTGTATGGAAGCTCTACATCAAGATCTCACAAAGAACACGCACAATCCGATTGTCGCGGTTGGTGTCGAAGCACCCGGCGTCGGCAATGTCGACGATGTCGTCCGGTACCGAGCACAGCCCCCGAACGCCTACACACAAGTCAAGTACGCCGTTGACAACAAAATTGCAGTTGGGCTGTCCTACCTGGACGACGAGGGCATTCTCGGAAAGATGGTCACTGCACACAAGAACTTGACCGCCGACGGCACCGCCGTGGAACTACGCCTGGCCACCAACCGCACCGGCGACCCTACCGACCTATTACTGCAGCAACGCGATGGGCGCGACAAACGCCTTCTGCCACGAGCAGCGGAAGGTGGCTCGAAGAGTGCCATGGGAAAGGCGCGGGCGGCGTGGGCAACTGCAGCCGGCACCAACGAAGCAGCCCTGTTGTCCTTCCTCGACGACTTCTACCTCGACATCGCGTACGACCTGCCTAGCTTGCGTAGCGATGTCGGACTCCTGATGACTGCCAACGGTTTGCGATCCGACGAGAAATCGGTCGATCTGAGTTCCGACTGGGTTGCAAAGCAGGTCATCGCCGGACACCGCAACCTCACCCTCGACGACATCAAGAACGCCGTAACGGTACTGGGTCTGAACGCCGGGTCCCCATGGACGACCGTGTCGATCGCGACGATCAAGCACGACGACGTCGCCGACCAGGCTGCGGTCAGCATCGACTGGGTCGATCGGATCGCGGGGGAGAAGCACTGGAATCGGGTGGCGCCAACTCCGCCTCATACCTGGGCCGAGCTGGCTTCCGACATTGCCACCGTGCCCATGCAGCTCGGCGGCTCCCGGCGCATTCTCGTCGGCGGACACATGCGACAGGCCACCGGATTCATGGTGGGTGCCGTACTACGAAGCGTCCTGGGCTACGAAGTCGGCGTACGACAGAGCGACCAGATCTGGACCAGCGAAGAGACGACCACGCCGTTTCCGCTAGACGTGACGGAAGAATCTGTCGATGCTGGGCCGGATATTGCGGTCATCGTCAACATTTCATACGACGCAGCTAGCCAGGCAACCGAATGGATCCGTCGGACCGAGCTGCCTGTCGCCACCATCGTGACGGCGACCCCGTCGACGGGAACGGGTCCAAAAGTAGTTCCAACACCGGCGGCTGCGAACAGCCTCGCCGTCGAGATCCGCAATGTCGCTCGCCGCTACGCGAGCTCCAGAGCCTTGCACGTTTTCCTCGTAGGCCCACTCGGCCTCGCAGTTCTGATGGGCCACCACTGGAACCGCGTCACGACCACTCACGTATATGAGCACCTCGGAGGGCAGGACTACGTTCACGCATTCACCGCGGACGCGTAGACGCCCTTGACCGTCGGAGGCTCGCGAAGAATGTCAGAAGTGCCTTGTTAGTCGAGTTTCGATACAGACATCACAAATACAACGTCAACAAATCTTGACGGTGCGGTAACTTCCGCACGGCCCCGTGCGGTGCAATCGTTTCAGTGCTTCTACACAGCTGAGCGGGGCCATCTCCCGCGAGAAGGTGACCGAATAGACACTCCAAGGGTCGCGACGCGCCGCTCTTCCGAAGCTTCAAAGCGACGAGATCGCTGTGACTGAAATCGATTCGGCGTGGGGCACTTCTGTGCCAGCATGGCCCGCTTTCGCCCGGCCAGTCCTGAGCGTGCTCAGTGACGCGTCAGCTCTCAAGCCTGCTGCCATGGACAGCGGCGGTCTCACAGCAGCGCAACGCGCGGAGACGTTGCGCTCCGGACAAGGGCGAGCAGACAACAGGATCGGGTCGGCGTTGTCGTCGCCCCGTTTCATCGATCTGATCGCCGTGTGGCATCACCTTTGTGAACCGGGGATGTTTCGACCTTCGATCCCGCCGCGCCACATCTGGTTCCCACGGTCACGGCGACACCCTCCGCGATCCCCGATGGCGACGCAGCGGAGGCACTTCAGCCGGGCCCGTGATGCTGCGGTCGATCAGCTGTCGGCTGCATTCGGTGTGGCAGTTTCCCCGGATGATGCCGAGCAAATTGCGGGCGATCTGCACGCAGTTCAGCGATCGGGGTTCCTCGCGTGAAGAGGTTGTAGCCAACGAAGTGAGGCTGGAGGGCACAGGAGATGCCGTCGCCGGGCCGATTGCCGACATTGCGGTCAAGAATGATTGCCCCCAGCACGGTAGATCAGTAGAAGTAGACGTGAAACTGAAGTCGTGGCTTCACGACTAGCTGCATCACCCGCAGCACGATCTGGGGTGGCTACTCGGCGATGCGACCCCGTAGGACGTATTGAAGCAGAACGATGTCGGCGTGAGCCATCAGTTCCGTCCATCGTTGCTGTTCGACGGGTGCCAGGAGCTGGAGGATGTAGCGGTCCGCGGCGACGGGGTCTGTCCATCGCAGCTCGGTTAGTGCTGCGATGTCCCGAGTCGGAATCTGGAACCTCTGGTAGGGGCCCGAGTCCCAACCCGGTTAGTTCGGGTGCCGCCGCCCGGCATCACATGCGGGGAAGGGCCTACTTGCCGATGCGCGGCGCGCGATGCACCGGAACCAACGCGTAGGAGACCAGCCGACTACGAAGCGGCGCGCTCACACCGGCGCGGTCAGCGCGGCTGATCTTCTGAAACAGGCGGAGCCGGTACTCACTCATGTCCAGTCCGAACTCGACGAGAACATCGTCCGCGCTCGCACCGCCGTAGGGCTCCCATTTCACCGCAAATGCCACCAGTGGGTCGCTCACCTGATCGCTCACCGACTACTCCCGGTAGGTTCGGCTTCTCCCTCGACGAGATCGGCATCGTCGACGAAAACGAGCACACCGGTGTCGAGCGCGACCCCCCATCGATGCGGTCGCGCCCAGTCGCGGCCGAGATCGTCGGCAGCGAGCAATGAATCGGCATAGTCCTCGACGATCGTTCCGGCAAGGACTATGCCGTCAGCTCGAACGACCTGGACGACATCACCAACGGCATTCAACTTGTTTGTGTTACTCCCCGACACAGTCATATCGATATTGAAGCAGTTCATCAAGAACTTCGCTCAGCGAACGAATTGTGCCCGTGGACGGTTATGCGCACCTCGGTGAGAACCTTCCGGTCGACTCAAACCCACTGGGCGCGCCTCCGGTTTCGCATGCCGGCCGACGCCGGCGTCGCGCGAGGACTTCGGCTACGCCGCTACAGCGGTGTCGACCGCTAGATCAGCGACGAGCTCGCGACTTACCGTTATTGGGAGACGGCGGCTGCGAGATCGCAACGCCAGATCAGAGAGAAGCCCCGCAAATTTTGGTGAGCGCGGTTGGGGAATTTGGCTGAGCCGCGTCATGTGACGACGCGGCGCGCAGACGTCACCGAGCGTCACGCATCGCCTCGACACCGGCGTCGGTGCAGAACCCGTCCATCCGTGCTTTCAGGCAGAGGAGTCCGAGCAGGTGGCGGGCGTCATCGACCACTGCCAGACGTCGAATGCGATGTCGAACCATGTGCTGGTGGACGACCGCGATCGGAGCGTGAGCATTGATGGTGCGCCCTTGAACTGTGCCGAAGGTCGAGGCGGGACAGCCTGGATCAGGGGCGCAGTCGAGGTCGCAGCGGCACACCGTGCTGGCGAGCCGATCGCCTCCGACGAGCAGGAGCAGATGGTGTTTCGGGCTCGCAGCGAAGACGGCGCGTGCCCCGGCGACCGTGAGGTCGAGCGGGTGGCACCTAGGGCGACGCAGCATGTGGTCCCGCACAGCGCCGGTGAGATCCAGCGGCGACGCCCATGCGGCTGACTCGACTTTTGTCACTTCGTCGGAACACCCCTGTCGGTGGCCTCCGGACATGCACCACTCCTTCGGAGATCGTGGGCTGCTCCAACCCGCTGGCTGCGTCGGCGGAATGTTCTTTGCGCACACGCGCTGATGTGGTTCGTAGTTGTATCGGGGTTGTCACGCCAGCGGATGTAGATACTATGACATAGTCAATAATAGCGATGTTCTTCGCTGCGCGTGTGTGTGCAGCGGCGAGCCCGTGACGGCTCTACACGGGCGACGAGCCCTGTGTGGGGTCGTACAAACCGAGGCGAGAGTTGTGGTGCCGCTCGAACTGCGCGCATGCACTCTCTGCACAAGCCGAATTCCTAGCAGAGTGCGACCGCTCGGAGATCAACGCACACCGATGACACCGAAAGAGCGCCCATGACTACTCAGCCCGTATCCGAGGACACCACCGCCGACAACACGACGGCCGGCTGGCAGAAGTCCGCTTGCATCCTCTGCGAATGCAATTGCGGACTCGAGGTCCAGACCGACGGCCGAACCCTGCTCAAGATTCGCGGCGACAAGGAACATCCGGGGTCGGCCGGCTACACGTGCGAGAAGCCGCTACGTTTGGACAAGTACCAGAACGGCGCACACCGGATCGACACCCCTTTGCGTCGCACTCCCGACGGGGAGTACGAACCGATCGACTGGGACACCGCACTCGACGAGATCGCCGCCAAGCTCTCAGCCGTCCGTGACACCCACGGTGGCAAGTCGATCTTCTTCTACGGCGGAGGCGGACAAGGCAACCACCTCGGCGGCGCATACGGCCGAGCGTTGTTCCATGCGGTAGGTGCCGAGTACATGTCGAACGCCCTGGCGCAGGAGAAAACCGGCGAGTCGTGGGTCGACCAGCAGCTCTACGGCAATCACACCATCGGCGACTTCGACAACACCGAAGTGGCGATCTTCGTCGGCAAGAACCCCTGGCAGTCGCACGGAGTCGCTCGCGCCCGCCCGGTACTGCGCGAACTCTCTCGTGACCCCGAGCGTGCCTTGATCGTCATCGACCCTCGCGTCAGTGAAACCGCGAACATCGCCGACTACCACCTGCAGATCAAACCCGGCACCGACGCATGGTGCGTCTCGGCCATCGCAGCGACCATCGTGCAGGAAGAGCTGCACGACACCGCCTGGTTGCACACTCACGCCACCGGGGTCGAGCAGGTACTGGCCGCGCTGCGCGAGGTGGACATCACCGAGAACGCCCGGTGCTGCGGAGTGGACGAGGACCTGATTCGCACTGTCGCGCGCCGCATAGCGTCAGCCGACAGCGCGGCCGTCTACGAAGACCTCGGGGTCCAGCAATCGCCGAACAGCACCCTCGTCGCCTACTTGAACAAGATGCTGTGGATACTCACCGGCAATTTCGCCAAATCTGGTGGCATGCACATTCATTCATGGATGTTTCCTCTGGCGGGTCGCTGGCACGCGATTCCCCCGGAACGAGGAATCGGCCGATGGCCGACCCTGCGTCGCCGAGTCGGGAGCATGGCGATGCGCATGGGCGCGACCCCCGCCCGGCGGCTCATGGCCAGGTCCGAGCGTCACGGCGGAAGGCCGCAACGGGTGGCCGAACTGACGGCGAGCGTCGCACTCGACGCATTCTTCGAGGCAGTGGCCGTACCGATCGCGGGCAAGATCGCGCACACAGTGGGCATGAACGAGCGCAACGGAACAACCCCCGCCATGGGTGCCCGAATTCTCAATGGACTGATCCCATGCAATTCGATCGCGGACGAGGTGCTCAACGAGCACCCCGACAGATTGCGGGCGATGTGGATCGATTCGTCGAATCCGGCTCACTCCCTGGCAGATTCGCGCCGCTTCAAGCAGGCGATGCGGGCGCTGGAACTATCGGTGGTCGTCGATGTCGCGATGACCGAGACCGCACGCCAGGCGGACTACGTATTGCCTGCATCGAGCCAGTTCGAGAAATACGAGTCCTCGCTGTTCACATTGCATTTCCCGCACAACACCTTTCAGGTCCGCGGACCCCTTCTGACCCCGATGCCTGGAACACGACCCGAACCGGAGATCTACGCCGCAGTGATCGATCGACTCGGTGTCGTCGAAACCGCGCTGATCGAGGACTTGACGGCGGCCGCGAGGGTGGGCAGGGAGGCATTCGCGCTGGCGTTCTTCGCGACCATCCACGCGCGATCCGACCTCACCGGACTCGTGCCGTATCTGCTCTATCGCACCCTCGGCACCACCCTCCCCGACGGTGACCAGGCAATGGGTCTGATCTGGGGGTTCGCTCATCTGTGCGCGATCTCCCAGCCCGACGCGGTAGCGCGGGCAGGATTCACCGGTCGCGGCTTCGCGCAAGGTGAGCAGCTGTTCACTGCTCTGCACACCCGACGCGAAGGTGTCATGTTCACAGACGACCGATACGAGGACGCCTGGAAATACATTCAGCACGCGGACGGCAGGATTCACGCAGCTATCCCCGACCTGCTCGACGAACTGGCGACGATCACAGCAGTCGAACCGTCGTACACGACCGAAGAGTTCCCGTTCATTCTGTCCGCGGGCGAACGCCGGTCGTTCACCGCAAATGTGATCATCCGCAACCCCGAGTGGCGGCGCCGGGACCGCGAGGGCGCGCTGCGGATCAGCGAGGTCGATGCTCGCGAACTCGAGATCACGACGGGCGAGACCGTTCGAATCGTCACCGCCAGTGGTTCGGCCCTCGCACCCGTGGAGATCAGCGCGATGATGCAGGCCGGTCATATCTCTCTGCCGAACGGTATGGGAGTCAGCTATCCGAGCGAAGGCGGTGACACCGTCGTCGGTGTCGCACTCAACATGCTGACCTCCACCGTCAGGCGGGACAAGTTCTTCGGCAGCCCGTGGCACAAGAACACCCCGGCGCGCATCGAGAGGCTGACCGCACAGCCGGCCGTGTCGTAGGTCTCTACACCGGAATCTCGTGTCAAGTCAAGCTTTTTCGGATCACGGCGACCAGTGCAGGGACGGATTCATGGGCATACGTTCGTGGCGGCACGCCATCGAGATGGCGACTGTATCGAAGCGTCCCTGAACGGGCCGGTCGCGCGGTCGATCACCATGCTCACTCCGCGTGGCCGGCGCATCGGGGACACTCACGTACAGCGACTCACGTACAGCGACTCACGATGCGGAGGGAGGCAGCCCTGTCACGAACGGGGTGTCATCGGCGACGTTGCCGAACTTCGCAGCACCGCCCGGGGATCCGAGTGCGTCGAAGAAGTCGACGTTGGTCTGGGTGTACTCCGACCATTCGCGGGGGACATCGTCTTCGAAGAAGATCGCCTCGACAGGGCACACAGGTTCACACGCCCCGCAGTCGACGCACTCGTCGGGGTGGATGTACAACATCCGGGTTCCCTCGTAGATGCAGTCCACCGGGCATTCCTCGATGCACCCCTTGTCTTTGATATCGACGCACGGCTCAGCGATGACGTACGTCATGGGCGGTTTCTCCTGGGAGATCGAAGCAACGACAGAGCAGAAGCGCCATGCCACACAATTATGGTAGGCAACATAACATATAACATTGGTACGCAACAGCATCCGCAGATTGCCAGTCCGAAAGAGATCGAGAGGGAACCGCTCGTGAGAACCCGGGGCAACACCAGGCAGAAAATGCTCTACAGCGCGGTAGAACTCCTAAGGGAACGGGGCGCTGCCGGACTGACTGTCGACGCAATTCTCGAGCGCAGCGGGGCACCGAGAGGTTCTGTCTACCACCACTTCCCCGGTGGTCGTGCAGAGATCGTGTCCGAAGCCCTCACGCTCGCCGGAGACGCTATCAGCACCATGATAGAGCGGTCCGCCACCCTGGGCGCGATGGATGGAGTGCGCAACTTCGCAGCGTTCTGGACCCAGATCTTGGTCGAGTCCGATTTCGAGGCTGGATGCCCGGTCGTATCGTTGGCCGTCGGGGGCGCACCCGACGACAAAGAATTCCAGCCGGCAATCACAGGCATCTTCGCGCGTTGGCACCGTGCCCTCACTACCGCCATGGTCAACGATGGAATCGACGAGGCACGGTCCATCAGGCTGTCCACCATGGTGATCGCCGCAGTGGAGGGAGCGGTGATCCTGTGCCGTACACACAGATCCGCAGCACCCATCGACGAGGTGATCGCCGAACTGGAAGTGTTGATCACGACTGCGGCACCCACGTCCGCGCAGGGTGAGTAAGGATGCGGTGATCCCCAAGACCACGGCATCGATGCCGACGCTCGACAGCACACCTCGGTGCGACCCCTGACAAGGGAAAGGCCGCTGGGATGATCGACAGCGCACCGACGATCCCCGTTTGCCTACCCGAACTGAACGACGCCTCGCTCGAAAGAGCATGAACCGCGATGGGCGGCGACTACTTGTTTCACAGACGGCGAACGGTCGCCGTGGTCGTCACCACACCGTCGGCGAGGAACCACACGGTGAATCCGTTGTCATTCGCTACCCAGCGGGTATCGAGGGACGCTCGATATCTGACGGGCTTCAAGTACTCGATGACGGCGCGGTGGGGATGCGCGGTGATCGCGGGATGCTGGCGTAATGCCCTCTCGATCGGGGGCCAGTAGGCGACGTTGTTCATGTGCTCGAAGAAGTCGAAATCTGTGGCGCGCAGGGCGAAAGGTCGGGATTCGGTGAACTCGCTGTCGTGCGCAGGCGCGGGCGGGTTGACCGGACGCCACCTCAATCTGGTCTCGGTGATGCCGGTGCTCCACGCATCGAGCGTCGCGTCCGATATCCGCGCCGGCAGACCGCGGCGAGTGACGTTGATGCAGAAGCTCTCGGTTTCGACGAGACCGGGTTGCCGGTAGCCGGGGTTGAACGGTGAAGCGGTCGGGATGCCGGTCAGACGTTGACGCATACTCACCCAGCGGCTCGACGTCGCGGCGCACCACCGTTCGACCTTCACCTCGCCCGGCCAGGTCAGAGGCCGGATCACATCGATCACATTGCGACGAACAATCCAGAAGGGATCCTCGTCGAGGAACCCCGATTCGTGAATCATGTCCAGCGCAACGTCTTGCAGCAGTCGTGCGATCGCGTCGAGTCGCACCTGACCCTGGGGATCGGCGTCACCGACACCCATGCGGTACTGCTTGACGAACGAACGCGCGGTGTCCGGGCGATCGAGCTGCTCGAAAGACTGGCTCATCGCCCGGCGAAATCAGCGTCGCGTCGCTCGATGAAGGACCGAAGCCCCTCGGCGGCGTCGGACGTGGCGAGCAGTGCGGCGATCGTCGCTCGTAGTGCGCCAGGGTCGGGAAGTGACTGCGACGTTGCTGCGTAGGCGGCCTCGAGAGTTGCGCGCACACCCAGTGGCGCTGCTTTGTTCGCGATCTCGTAGGCGATCGAACCCGCGAGGTCTCGCCCCGCCGCGAAGTCGGTCGCAAGGTCCTGCACGAGCCCGATGCGCAGAGCTTCGTCAGCGCCGAACTCCGCACCGGTGAGCATCCACCTCATCGCGTTGCCCCACCCCGCTTGCTGTGGGAATCTCGACGTCGCCCCACCGAACGGGAAGATCCCGCGCCGCACTTCGTATTGGGTGAACCGAGAGTTCGCTGCCGCAATCCGTATATCGGCAGCGAGAAGCAGTTCGATACCCAACGTCATCACCCAGCCATGAGCGAGAGCGACCAGAGGGGTCGTCCATGGCCCGTCGAGTCGCCACGGGTCTCTGCTTCCAGCGGGGATCGTCAGAGAGTTCGTCGCCAGATCGCCGGCGACATCGGACAGATCCAGGCCTGCGGTGAAGTGGTCTCCGTGTGCGTAGAGGACCCCGCATCGGATATCGGGATCGTTTTCGAGGACACCGTATGCTTCCGCGAGCTCACCGAGCATCGCCCGGTCGAAGGCATTGCGCTTGGCGGGCCGGTTCAAGCCGATCCACAGGATATGACCGTCGCGTTCCATCGATACCGTTTCGGACATGCGCCGACCTCCTGAGTTCAGTAATGAGACTGACGGGAACCTATCGGGAGGATGAGCGTTGTGGCAAGTCGGTCTGTAAATCAGACTGATACAGTCAGCGGGGTGAAGCGTGATTCTTTCGATCGGTGGCCCTGCTCGATCGCCCGGTCCGTCGGCCTCGTCGGAGACGGGTGGGTCCTGCTGATACTCCGCGAGCTGTTCTACGGGGAATCGCGATTCGATGCGCTCGTGGGCACGCTCGGTATCGCCCGGGCCACATTGACCGACCGCCTGCAGACCCTGACGGAGGGCGGGATCGTGTCGCGCACTCCCTATCAAATGCAACCAGTGCGTCACGAATACCTCCTTACAGAAAAAGGACGCGATCTGTTCGGTGTCATCGCCGCGCTGAACGCCTGGGGAGACAAATGGATGAGCGGCTCGGACGGCGTACCGGTCGTCTTGCAGCACCAAGCGTGCGGGCACACACTCGATGCAGCCGTGATCTGCCGCGCCTGCGGCGCGGATGTCCGTCATAACGAGGTCACCGCACGAACCGGCCCCGGATACCCCGAACGAATGTTGGGCTCGCTCGCAGTCACCGACAGATTCCCGGATGCGATTGGAGACGCTGCTCGCCGAGACGGACCCGATTCCTAGTCGGATGCATTACGGACCAACCCATGCCGGCTGCTTCACGCAGGTTTCACTGATCGATCCGCGGAGATTCTGTGCCCACTTCTTCAGTAACCACGACTTGGTGGCCTCCCAGGATCGGGTCGTAGGAGTGCTTTTGGAAAGAATCGAAGATGCCGGTCCACGGACACAGAGGTCCTGGACTCCGGTTGTTCCTGCCTTCTCGTCGAGGCCAGCAGAGGTGATCAGTACTTCTTGCGGGAATGCGGCAAAGCCGTCTAGAATATCTGTGCCGCGACAGTATTCGACGAACGCGATGCCCACCTTGCGGACGATGCTCAGGCTCCGAACAGCAGGAACAACCCACCGAACGTGTAGAGCACCATCACGACCATCATCGCGAGCTGTCCGGTGGCCGCGTGCCCTTTCGGTAGCGTGCGCAGCGACGCGTCATGGGCGAGGGTGATGCCCACCAGGTGCCCCGCCACCACCGCCAGAACGGCAATACCGGCGACGACCGACGGGTGATTCGACAGGACGTAGGAGACCGACGCATCCCGCAGCCCCAGCACATTCGCACCGTTACCCAGCGGATCTGACAGCGAAATGATCGTCTGCTGCCCCTTCTCGACGAAGTACGTGAGGTAGTGAGCCGTCAGGTAACCCACCACGATCGGGATCAGGGAATGGGCGAGCAGCCCTGGAAGCGCGGAACGACGACTACGCGACACCCCTCCGACGGCGCGGGCCGCACACCAGAACGCCGCTCCGACAACGCAGATGACGGCAATCAACCCGAGAGTTCTCGTCGGCACCGATCCGAGAGCGGAGCCGTCGACCAGCGAACGCCACGCCGGTATCTGCCCGATGCTGTCGAAAGCGGTGGACCCGAGCAGAACGGCGAGCACTGCCACCGTGCCCCGCTGCACCGGCAGGCTCACCGCACCGTCGAGCGGTGACCGCAGCGCCAGAAGGCCGGACGCGGCATCTCGGGTGAGTGGAGACAATCGAGATACCGTGTCGCTGTACACCTCGAAAGGATCTGCACGAGAGAACCATTCGTCACCGAAGACCGCCGCACCCACCGCCATCACCAGGACGTACACCGCGCACCACAGACGAACGGCCGATACCGAGCCCGAGTCGGGTGAGGCCAGTTCGAGCCAGACGAATGCGAAGAGTCCTACAACGGCTGGTACGCAGCCCCATTCGCGTCGGTAGGCGACTATCGCCGCCGACGTCGGACGACGCAGCAGTCCGCACACGACGCGGTGTAGTGCCCGCATCGGAGACACGATTCGCCAGAACGGCCCGAACGCCAGCGACGCCGGAACGATGCCTACCCACACCAGAACGTAGAAGGTGCCGAGCAACGCGTTGCCGGAATCCTGTGGCCCCCAGACCGATGCTGCGGCGACAGTGACCGCCAGTAGCACCGACAACGCCCCGACGAGTCCCCGGACGATCGCCGAATCTGCGACGACCGTCGTCCGCGGCAACGGCACGACGACACGCGTGGGGTCGAGCCTGGGGCGACGCCACGCGAACAACAGCAGCACGAACGACGCCGCCAGCGCCCACGCCCCTCCGATCAGGGCGTAGGTGACAGGAATCGGCAGATCGGTCGACCCGCCGAGGCCGTGGGCGAGAATCACGGACGAACGACGAGCGTGGCGACGGTGCGATCGCTGTGGTGCAGTTCGACATCCACCTGTCCGGGCACATCGACGGTGAACGTGAACAGCTGATCTTTGCCCGGCTCGATCTCGAAGGTGTGCTCGGGAACTGAATGCACGTGCAGTTCGTCCGTGATATCACTGTCGATCGAGATCGAAACCGATTGCCCCACAGAGGCGTCGAGGCGTTGATTGGTCGGCTCGACCGTGCCGCCGACGATCGACAGATTCATCCGCAGGCTATCGGGTTCCGCGGACACCGCCGCGGTGGAGTCGGTGCTCGGCACCGGTTCTGCCGTGCTGGGCGAGGTACCGCCGGACGACGATCCGCAGCCGGCCACCAGCGCCACCGTTGCACATCCGATGATCGCTGCCCGCAGTGGCGACAGTCCCATGTCAGTGCTCTCCTTCTTGGTCGAGTTTCTCTGCCCGCTCGGCCCGGCGGTCTTTCCTGACGACGTACAACACTGCGGCCACGATGATCAACGCAGGCGCGACCGCCGGAATGGCCAGCACCACAGAGTGATCCGCGAGATAGACGACGTCGGATGTAGCCGTCATACGGAGCTCGAGTCCAGCGTCCTGCGTGACACCGATGCTCCCGGGGTCGCGGTACTGATGCGCACTGCGCCCCACGACAGAGCCCAGATCAATGCCAGAGTGCAGACGAGCACGACCAGTGATGCGGCACCGAACAGCCACGCCGGGTGGTCGAAGCTCCGCTCACGTTGCAGCAGCGCAGTCTCGCTCTGCAACTGCCGTGTGAACTGGGCGTCGGCCGAGACCTCCGGCGCGCCGATGCCGGGATCGGCCGCCATGAAGATCGGCGTGCCGGTCAGGGTTCGACCGTCCTGGATGCGTAGGAACGTCTTCCAGGTTCCGTGCGCCGGAACCGGACGGGTCGACTGATACATGCCGGGCCCGGTCCGTTCGAGGCGATCGACGACCAGACCACGCAGAGTGTCGCCGGCTCCCTGCCATGCCAGGATCGCCACCCACTCGGGGTCGTCGGATACCAGGTCGGCTGGATCGAGTCGGACCGTTGCCGTCACCATCCGGCCACCGTCCTGCGGCGCGGCATCGGCGAGAGTGACTGTCGCCGTTGCGTTTTCCGGTACGTCGATCATCAGACCGTTGGCTGTCGCGCCGCCGAGGACGAGTACCAACGCGACGACGATCGTGCGCCGGACGGCAGGTGCCGGCAGTCCGTCTCCACTGAGCAGTTGCGCGAACAGCCCTGCCGTCAGCCCGCACATGACGCCGACGGGTACTGCCATCGCGAGCGCCTCGACCCACATCGACGTCGGCCACGGGTAGACGAAGACCGCGTCGATCCACAACGATTCGAGCCACAAGCCCACAGTTGCCGCAGTCAACCCCGCGAGCATTCCGAATCGAAGTCGGTGCACCACGAGCGGAGTGAGACCGACGAGTTCGACCACCACCGCGATCCCGAGGAACAGTGCGAACACGTTGTGCGGTTCACCCAGAACCGGGCCGACGACGAACGCTGTCAGCTCGCGAATGACGGCGGCGAATGCGACGACGAACAGAGTCGCGCCCCGTCCCACCACCAGTCGCGCTGCGACGAGCGCGAACGCTCCGGCACCGACGATGAGCATCGGTTGGAACACCAACCGGAACTGCTCGACTCCGAAGTCGAATTCGATCTGAAACACCGACAACCCGATGAGGAGACCGCCGAACGTGCTGGCTTTGAGAACCCACGACAACGCCGAGCGTCTGGGACCCCGCTCAGTGTCATCCACCTCGTCGCGGGACGTCTGCCGTGCGGCGGCCATGGCCAGTCTGCCTTCGTGATCGAGCAGTAGGACTCCGATGAGCGACAGTCCGGCACCGCCGATCAACATCAAATGGGTCGGTCCCCACAGTGTCACGTCCTGGCCGAAGATTCGGTGCCAGATATCGTCCAAGGGAAAGCCGATGAGCGCATACAGACCACTGCCCGCGATCAGCAGACCACCCGTGGGCGCATACCAGGTGCGGGTGATCTTGACGGCCGCGCGACCGGGCTTCTCGTCGAGCGGGAGAATGATCGCAAGCGCACCCGCGATGAACAGGAAGAACAAGCCGACCAGGATGAAGTAGTGGGCCGGGTTGGCCAGTGGTCCCTCGTCGCGCCCTCGTCCGATGTGCAGGCTGACGTCCCAGATGAACCCGAAGAATGCGGTCAGGATCGTCGAGACGAACAGGACCAGGGGCAACGCAGCCCAGCCGGGCAAGTTCAGCTTCGACCCCGCGTAGTCCGCCAGCCTCGCCAACCACGTGATGCGTCGAGTGCGGTGCATGAACGCCAGATACAGCAGAAACAACGACACGACGGCCGCGGCTGCCGTCATACCGAAGACCTGGTCCAGAGCCGCGCCACCGCTCTGCGACTTAGAAAACACGTTACTCGCCGTAACACCTATGTTGGACATGCGCTGAGTATGGCCCTACATCGACAATATGAACACCCTTGGCTCGAATTTGTTCGGCGATGTCGTGGCCGGCAATCAGATTGGCCTACATCGGTCGAGCCGGAGATCCTGCCCGCCCTGTACTTCCGTGTTGCGTTTTTGCAACCACCTGCATTATCCGAACTCGGGGCGTTATCCGATGCCCGTGTTAGTCAGTGGCCGGACGTCGAGATGTCTTGACGGTGCGGTAACTGCACTTCTGGGACGAGCATCCGATCTTGGCATTACGTCATGTGTGGCCGGCGCCGAGTGTTCGCCGGTCCTTGCGGATCGAGTTTCATCGGGGGGGGGGGGGG
>NZ_NPGA01000025.1 GCF_002259485.1 Rhodococcus sp. 14-1411-2a | reverse complement strand
ATGATCACCGGCGAATCACGCACCGTCCGCCGCAGCGACGGCGACCAAGTTGTCGCCGGCACGGTAGCCACCGACTCCGGTCTGCGCGTCCAGGTCACCGCAGTAGGGGAGGACACCGCCCTCGCCGGCATCGGCCGCTTGGTCGCCGACGCCCAGAACTCGACCTCGCGCGCTCAGCGCATCGCCGACACGGCCGCCGGTTGGCTGTTCTGGTTCGCTCTCGGTGCCGCGATCATCACCGCCGCTGTGTGGACTCTGGTCGGGATGCCCGACGACGCCGTCATCCGCACCATCACCGTGTTGGTCATCGCCTGCCCGCACGCACTCGGACTGGCGATTCCGCTGGTGGTCTCCATCGCCACCGAACGCGCAGCCCGCGGCGGTGTCCTGGTCAAGGACCGGCTCGCACTCGAAACAATGCGCACGGTGGACACCGTGCTCTTCGACAAGACCGGGACCCTCACCAAGGGTGAACCCACCGTCACCGCAATCGAGGTGACAGACGGGCGCACCGCCGACGAGGTCCTCGCTTTGGCCGCTGCCGCAGAAGCCGACTCAGAACATCCCCTGGCTCGTGCCATCGTCGGCGCCGCACGCGCGCGGAACCTGACCGTCCCGGCTGCAGCAGACTTCCAGTCGTCTCCCGCTGTCGGGGTCGCTGCGGACGTCGACGGCACCCGCGTGCAGGTCGGCGGGCCCGCGCTGCTCGAGCAGGAGCGCGGATCCGAACTTGCTGTCGCCGACCGGTGGCGGGGCGACGGGGCGATCATCCTGCACGTCCTGGCCGACGGTGCTGTGATCGGTGCCCTTGCGCTCGCCGACGAGATCCGGCCCGAATCACGCACTGCGGTAGACGCGTTGCATGCGCGCGGAATCGCGGTGGTGATGATCACCGGTGATGCCGAAGCCGTCGCGAAGTCCGTCGCCACCGAGCTCGGTGTGGACCGCTACTTCGCGGGGGTGAAACCGGAAGACAAGTCCCACAACGTTGCTGAACTTCAACAGGAAGGGCGCACCGTGGCGATGGTCGGTGACGGAGTCAACGACGCACCGGCTCTCGCGCAGGCCGATGTCGGTATCGCTATCGGCGCGGGTACCGACGTTGCTATCGCGTCGGCCGGAGTGATCCTCGCCAGCGACGACCCGAGGTCGGTGTTGTCGGTGATCGAACTCTCGCG
>NZ_NPGA01000024.1 GCF_002259485.1 Rhodococcus sp. 14-1411-2a | reverse complement strand
CTCGCCGACGCCGCCGCGGTCTCCCATCAAATCCAGTTGCTCGAAGCCCGGCGGATCGCTCTCGTCGCCGAGATCGACACCCGCGTGAGCCGGGAGAAACTCGGCTTCCCCGGACCCGCCGGATGGCTGACCTCCACCACCCTGCTCTCACCGTCCAAGGCCACCAAGATCGTCGCCCTCGCCCGCGGCATGGCTGCGTTTCCCGACATCGCCGACGCCGTGAACACCGGTGTCATGTCCGTCGATCACGCCGCGCTGATCCTCACCTTCGCCGAAACCCCACCGGAAAACCTGCCGGAAAAGGGTCGCGATATGGCCCGCGCAGCCTTGATCAAAGCCGCGACAGGGCCCGACGCACGCACCGGCCGCATCCGAGCAGCGATCACCAGACTCGAAGACAGCTTCGGCACCAAGAAACCACCCGCCGAGAACCCCGACCGCAACGAACTCTTCGCCTCCAAGACTTTGAACGGTCGGCTGGTGTTGCAAGGTGATTTCGATGCGATCACCGGCGAAAAGCTGCTCACCGCACTCTCCCCGTTGACCGAACCCCACCCCGCCGCCGACGGAACCCAAGACCAGCGCAGCCCCGCCAAACGCAGAGCCGACGCCTTCGGCCACATCCTCGACCAATACCTCGCCTCCAGCGATCGCCCCATCGAAGGCGGAGAACGCCCCCACCTGAACCTGCACATCCGGTTACAGGACCTCACCGACCTCCAGAACTGCGGCGGCGAAGACGACATCACCGACGACGAAACCTCACGCGCAGCAACCGAAACCGACACCGACACGAACCCCGTCGATCCGGTCGACATCAACACCGGCGCACCGATGCACCCCGACACGGCAGAACCGGACGCGGCGGATGAACCCGAGGCCGGCAAGGCTGCGGGAGCTGCCGCGGATCGTGGTGCGTATCGGGACCTGTTCGGCGACGGCACCACGGTCGGCTGGCTGCCGTGGATGGGACCGCTCTCCCGCAACACCTCCCGCCAACTCGCCTGCGACTGCGTTCTCACTGCGATCGTGATGGACGAGAACGGCAACCCGCTCAACCTCGCCCGCACCGCACGCACCGTCACCGCCAAACAACGAAAAGCCCTCACCGCCCGCGATCACGGGTGCGCGTTCCCCGGCTGCGGAAAACCCGCCGCCTGGACCGAAGGACACCACATCTGGCACTGGGGCGACGGCGGCCCCACCGACATGAACAATCTGGTTCTGTTGTGCGGGTTCCACCACCGCCTCATGCACCACTCCGATTGGGAAGTGTTCATCGGCACCGACAACCACCCGTGGTTCGTACCGCC
>NZ_NPGA01000002.1:2368-3756 GCF_002259485.1 Rhodococcus sp. 14-1411-2a | reverse complement strand
TTGATCTCTGCGAGGACGGTGCCTTGGGTGATGGCGTCGCCTGCGGTGACGGTCAGGCCGGTGATGGTGCCTGCTTTGTGGGCGTTGACGGGGTTTTCCATTTTCATTGCTTCGAGGACGGCGATGAGGTCACCGGCGTCGACGGTTTGGCCTTCGTCGACGGCGACTTTGACCACGGTGCCCTGCATGGGTGCGGTGACCGCGTCTCCGGATGCCGTGCCTGCTCCCGCACCGCCGCGGGTACGAGCTTTGGGTTTACGCCGCACCGCGCCGGCGGGCCCGCCGCCGTTACCGCCGCCGAGGGACAGTTCCCCGGGCAACGAGACCTCGACGCGGCGGCCACCGACCTCGACGACGACGGACTGCCGCGGCAGGACTTCCTCGTCGTCGATGGGTTGTCCGGCGGTGAACGGGGGAACCTGGTTGTCCCATTCGGTTTCGATCCAGCGGGTGTGGACGTCGAAGGAGTCGCCGTCGCCGATGAACGCCGGATCGGAGACCACCGCGGCGTGGAACGGAATCACCGTCGCAAGTCCTTGGACGTCGAATTCGGCGAGTGCTCGACGTGAACGGGCGAGGGCTTCCTCGCGGGTCGCGCCGGTGACGATGAGCTTGGCGAGCATCGAGTCGAACTGTCCACCGATCACCGAGCCGGATTCGACACCGGAATCGACGCGCACACCGGGTCCCGACGGCGCACGGAAGGTGGTGACCGGTCCGGGGGCGGGTAGGAAGCCGCGTCCGGCGTCTTCGCCGTTGATCCGGAACTCGAACGAATGCCCCCGGGGTTCGGGGTCGTCGGTGATGGACAGTTCTTCACCGTTGGCGATCTTGAACTGCTGCAGCACCAGGTCGATGCCGGAGGTTTCCTCGGTGACGGGATGCTCGACCTGCAGGCGGGTGTTCACTTCCAGGAAGCTCACGAGGCCGTCTTGTCCGACGAGGTATTCGACCGTGCCGGCACCGTAGTAGCCGGCTTCGAGGCAGATGGCTTTGGCGCTGGAGTGGATTTCTTTGCGTTGGGCGTCGGTGAGGAACGGGGCGGGTGCTTCTTCGACGAGTTTCTGGAAGCGGCGTTGCAGGGAGCAGTCGCGGGTGCCGGCGACGATGACGTTGCCGTGTTGGTCGGCGATGACCTGCGCTTCGACGTGGCGGGGCTTGTCGAGGTAGCGCTCGACGAAGCATTCTCCGCGCCCGAACGCGGCGACGGCTTCGCGGGTGGCGGAGTCGAACAGTTCGGGGATTTCCTCGCGGGTGCGGGCGACTTTCATGCCGCGGCCGCCGCCACCGAACGCGGCTTTGATCGCGATCGGCAGGCCGTGTTCGTCGACGAAGGCGAGGATTTCGTCGGCGTCTTTGACCGGTTCGGAGGTGCCGGGGACCGAGGG
>NZ_NPGA01000002.1:0-1596 GCF_002259485.1 Rhodococcus sp. 14-1411-2a | reverse complement strand
TCATAGTGGGATGTTTCCGTGTTTCTTGGGTGGGAGGGTGACTTGTTTGCGTTCGAGTAGTCGTAGTGCGGTGACGATCTGGCCGCGGGTGTGGCTGGGGGGTATGACGGCGCCGAGGTAGCCGCGTTCGGCGGCGATGTAGGGGTTGACGAGGGTGTCTTCGTATTCCTGCTGCAACCTCAGGCGCAGGGCGTCGACGTCTTCACCGTTCTTCGCGGCTTCGAGCAACTGTTTGCGGTAGACGAATCCGACGGCGCCGGAGGCTCCCATGACGGCGATCTGCGCGGTCGGCCATGCGAGGTTGACGTCGGCTCCCATGTGCTTGGATCCCATCACGTCGTAGGCGCCGCCGTACGCTTTGCGGGTGATGACGGTGATCTTGCCGACGGTCGCTTCGCCGTAGGCGTAGAGCAGTTTCGCGCCGCGTCGGATGATGCCGTTGTATTCCTGCCCGGTTCCGGGCAGGAACCCGGGAACATCGACCAGGGTGATGATCGGGACGTTGAAGCAGTCGCAGGTCCGCACGAACCGGGCTGCTTTCTCGGAAGCATCGATGTCCAACGTTCCGGCGAACTGGGTGGGTTGGTTGGCCACGATCCCCACCGATCGACCGTCGATGCGCCCGAACCCGACGATGATGTTGCGGGCCCGACCTTCTTGGACTTCGAGGAATTCGTCGTCGTCGAGGATCCGGGTGATGACCTCGTGCATGTCGTACGGGGTGTTCGGTGAGTCGGGGATCAGGGTGTCGAGTTCGAGATCCTCGGCGGTCAGATTGTCCTCGATGGACCCGGTGATCGGGTCCGACGGTGCGGTGCGGGGGGCGTCGGCGCGATTGTTGCTCGGTAGGTAGGACAGGAGGTCGCGGACGTAGTCGAGGGCGTCTTGTTCGCCGGAGGCGACGTAGTGCGCGACACCGGATTTCTCCATGTGGGTGTGCGCGCCACCGAGTTCTTCCATGGTGACGTTCTCGCCGGTGACGGTTTTGATGACGTCGGGTCCGGTGACGAACATCTGGGAGGTGCCGTCGACCATGACCACGAAGTCGGTCAGTGCCGGGGAGTAGACGTGCCCGCCGGCGGCGGGTCCCATGATCACCGAGATCTGGGGGATGACCCCGGAGGCGCGGACGTTGCGGTGGAAGATCTCGCCGTACAACCCGAGGGAGACGACGCCTTCCTGGATGCGGGCTCCGGCACCTTCGTTGATCCCGACCAGGGGGCGTCCGGTTTTGACGGCCAGGTCCATGACCTTGACGATCTTCTCGCCGTAGATTTCGCCCAGGGAGCCGCCGAAGACGGTTGCGTCCTGGGAGAACACGCACACATCGCGGCCGTCGACGGTGCCGTAGCCGGTGACGACACCGTCACCGAAGGGCCGGTTGTCCCCGAGCCCGAAGTTCTGGGAGCGGTGCCGGGCGAGGGCGTCGAGTTCGACGAACGAGCCCTCGTCGAGCAACGCGGTGATCCGTTCGCGGGCGGTGAGCTTGCCTTTGGCGTGGACCTTGTCCACCGCTGCCTCACCGGACGGAATCTCCGCAACCGCGAGACGTTTACGAAGATCGGCCAATTTACCCGCAGTGGTATGGATATCGGG
>NZ_NPGA01000013.1 GCF_002259485.1 Rhodococcus sp. 14-1411-2a | reverse complement strand
CAATCTGGTTCTGTTGTGCGGGTTCCACCACCGCCTCATGCACCACTCCGATTGGGAAGTGTTCATCGGCACCGACAACCACCCGTGGTTCGTACCGCCCGCAACCGTCGACCCCTACCGACAACCCCGACCATCCCACGCCCGAGCCGGCCCCCACATCGCCTGAACCCGCCCAAAGACCACTCCAGCCCCGCACCGAAACACCGGTGCGGGGCTGGAGAAGGTTGGATCAGGAACCAGAAGGAGCGACAGGTGGTGCGGGAGGAGTAGCGCCATCTGCCGGAGCCGGGGGTGCAGGCGCAGTCGCGCCGTCTCCCTCAGCACCCGGAGTCGGCGGCGCAGGCGGCGTCGCACCATCAGCCGGAGCAGGCGGCGTCGCACCGTCAGCCGGAGCGGGCGGCGTCGCACCGTCTTCCGGTGCGCACAGGGCACCCGGTCCACCCTTACCCGGCCCACTCGGACCTGGGCCACCCTCTCCCGGTCCACCCTTGCCCGGACCACCCGCGGGCGGAGCTGGCGGAGTTCTGCCATCACCCGGTGCAGGCGGGGTCGCACCGTCGGCCGGGGTGGGAGCTGTCGATCCGTCACCGGAATCCGGGGCTGCCGGCACCGCAGGGACATCCGAACCCCCACCACCGTCGGTCCGCTGACCCAGCGCGGACGACGACGCCACCGTGGACACTCCGGGCGACGCATCGGGCCCGGTGGCAGCGAAGACTGCCGACGCGACCAGCGCACCGACTGCGAGTCCCGCTGCCGCCGTCGCCACCATCGGCACCCGTCCCTTCCAGCGCTTAGGCTTGTTCTCCCGAGCTGCATCGGTTTCGGCAGTCGCGGCGGGGCCGGGGTTCGAGGCGGCGGGGATCGGCTGGGTCTGATCGTTCACGTTCACTCCTTGTTCGGACTGTCTCGTTCGTTTCGGTCTGTCACCGACCCTGCCGCCGCTAGCTGAAGTCACCCTGAAGCTGGGCGCATCTTCAGGATCACTTCAGCTGGTGAGTGACAATCGAGGAATGACATACAGTTCCGCTCCCCGGGTGATGGTGGTGGAGGACTCGCTGCCCATCCGAGAAGCGCTGGTGGCCGCGTTCGAGGACGCGGGATT
Source organism: Rhodococcus sp. 14-1411-2a (assembly GCF_002259485.1). Classification (GTDB taxonomy): domain Bacteria; phylum Actinomycetota; class Actinomycetes; order Mycobacteriales; family Mycobacteriaceae; genus Rhodococcoides. The sequence continues at coordinate 3,586 of NZ_NPGA01000013.1, read as the reverse complement.
CACCGCCGCGTCCTTGCCCGACGGCGACGACTTCGAGACCACGATGGCCGGCTTTCGCCCCGATGTCCTGATTCTCGACGTCATGCTGCCGGGTGCTCGGGACGGGTTCGCGTTGATCGACATCGTCCGCCAGAGCAGCGATGCGGGAATCATCATGGTCACCGCGAAGGACCGGTTGGAAGACCGCCTGCGTGGTCTGAGCGACGGTGCAGACGACTACGTGGTCAAGCCGTTTCAGCTCGACGAGGTGGTCGCGCGAGCCAGATCGGTGCTGCGTAGACGCGGCAGGTCGTCGGACGCAATCCAAGTGGGCGATCTACTCGTGGACGAATCCGCGGGGGTGGTCACCCGCGCCGGCCACGTCCTCGACCTGACGGCGACCGAACTCCGATTGGCAACCTTCCTCGTCGCGCAGCGCGGTCGCACTGTCTCGAAAACGTCCATCCTCGAGTCGGTCTGGGGTTACGGCGCGTACGACGGCAATCTGGTGGAAGTGCACATCAGTGCCTTGCGTCGCAAGATGGAAGCGCACGGTCCGCGGTTGATCCACACTGTCCGTGGCCTCGGATACGCCCTGCGGGCACCGCAGTGAACCGCACACCCACGCCCTCGTTGCGTACGCGAGTGGTCGCCACCGTTGTCGTCCTGTTCGCGGTGCTGCTACTTGTGGTCGGCGCATCGGTGGATGTGGTTCTGGGCCAGCAGCTTCGACGCGATCTCGATGCTCGCTTGAGCGATCGGGCCGACCGAGCGGTCGAACTGGTCGACAGCGGGGTCAGCGCGCAGGACTTGGTGCAAGCCCTGCAGGGTGACGCTATCCGAGTTCGGATCACCACCGCCGACGGAACGGTCTACGGTGTGCCCGGTGGCGAGCCTCCCGCGCAGGGCGATCGGCCCGCGGCACCCAACCCTCCGTCCGGCCCGTCGAATGCGCCCACTCCCCCGGGACCGCCCAATCCGCCTGCCCCACGTTCCGATTCGCTGGAGATCACGAAGCCCCTACCCGACGGATCGACACTGTCACTCCTCGGCGACACCACCGCGATCGCCGATGTCCGCCAACAATTGCGCATTCTGATGGTGGGTGCCGGTGCCGTCACTCTGCTGCTGGCCGCCGCCGCGCTGATCTACGCGGTGAGGCGCGCGTTGTCACCGCTGGACTCGATGACGTCGGTCGCACGCCGAATCACCAACGGCGACAGGGGACGTCGCCTGCTTCCATCGAAGCCGAACACCGATCTGGGGCGCACAGCATCGGCCGTCGACGAGATGCTCGACGCCCTCGAGGACGCCGAGCGCAAGGAGGCTGCCGCGGCGCAGGCGGCGCGTCGAGCAGAGGAAGACATGCGCCGATTCCTGGCCGACGCGGCACACGAATTGCGTACGCCGGTAGCCGGGATCTCGGCGCTGGCTCAGTCGTTGCAGCGCGACGCCGAGCACCGCCCCGATCGGGTCGGTAGGTGGAGCGAGCTGTTGGTCGGCGAATCCGCGCGGGCGTCGCGCCTGGTGGGAGATATGCTCGATTCCGTTCGCGCAGAGAACACTTCGGAGTTGGAGCTGACCGACGTGGACCTCACCGACGTGGTTCGACGCACCGTCGAGCGCGCGGCTCTGCTGTCCCCGCAGGTCCGGTTCGAGGTGGACGGATCGCAACCGGTGCCGGTCAGGGTGGACGTGGGCCGCGTCGAGCAGATTCTCTCGAACGTCCTCGACAACGCCGCTCGCTTCACGCCGGACGGCGGTAGCGTCCGAGTGACGACAGGCTCCGATTCACAGGCGTTCGTCATCGTCGACGACGACGGACCCGGGGTCGACGAGGCGGACCGTGAGCGCATCTTCGAGCGGCTCGTTCGACTGAACTCTGCGCGTGATCGTTCTTCCGGCGGCGTCGGGCTCGGGTTGTCGATCGCACGCACACTGGCGCGCGCTCACGGCGGCGAACTCGTCTGTGCCGCAGGGCCTACAGGCGCACGGTTCCGACTGACACTGCCGAGCCTTACGGGTCGTTCCGCGGGCTCCACTCCGGCGAACCACCGATAGCTATTCGACGATCAGATCCATCAGCAGGCTGTCGTGCCAGCCGCTCGGGCCCTTCTCGTATTTGCGCATGATTCCTACCGGCTCGAAACCGACTGCGCTGTAACAGGCTATCGCCACCGCGTTGTCAGCAGCGGGGTCGATCACCAACCGGTGGTGCCCCAGGTCGATGGTCAGGTATCGCACCAGCGTGCCCACGGCGTCCTTGCCGACGCCGCGGCCGTGCACTGCCGGGTCGAGGAAGATGTCGATCGACGCATGCCGGTACATCGGATCGGCCTCTTCGCCGTACTGGATCAATCCCACTGTCGTGCGGTCCAATTCGATGACCAGACGCTTCTCGTCGGGGTTGTCGAACGGCCAGTTCTCGTCGGCGTCCTCGTCGCCCCACCGCGCGTACACCTCGGGGGTGTGCAGTATTCGGCGGAGCTCCGGCACGTCCTCGGTGGTGACGGGCCGCAACACGACCCGTTCACCGCGGAGGTTCATCGCACAGTTCTACTCGGCCCGCTTCGCGGCACGGGCAGCGAGGTCTTGGGCGTCGAGCTTGTCCGCTTCTTCGAGAGTCGGTGCGCTGCCGCCCAATCGTGCCGGAACCCAGTACGCGCCCGGCTCGTGGTGGTAGTTCTCCTGCAGTTCCAGCAGCATCTTCTGCATCACCGTACGCAGTTTCTCGGTCAGCTCGTTCGGCGGACCGACCGGAGGCAGCGGCTCACCGACAGCGATCGAGATAGGAGTATTGGTGCGGCCCAACCGCTTCGGGTATCCCTTGGTCCACACACGCTGCGCGCCCCAGATCACCGTCGGGATGATCGGCACGCCTGCCTCGATGGCCATGCGTGCTGCGCCGGACTTGAATTCCTTGATCTCGAAGCTGCGGCTGATGGTCGCCTCGGGATACACGCCCACGAGCTCGCCGTTGCGCAGGCTCTCCACGGCCGCCTTGTAGGACTCGGCACCGGCTCCACGGTCGACAGGGATGTGCCGTAGCGAGCGCATGATCGGGCCGGAGATCTTGTTGTCGAAGACTTCCTTCTTCGCCATGAACCGGATGTAGCGCTTCACCCGTCGCGGCGGCAGCCCGGCGTAGGTGAAGTCCATGTATCCGGTGTGGTTGACGGCGATGACGGCTCCGCCGGTGGCAGGGATGTGTTCCTCGCCCTCGACATCGAATTTCAGGCCCTCGAACGCGAACACTGCACGAGCGATGCCGATGACTGATCGGTAGACGGGTTCCACAGTCCGTTAGCGTAGTCGGTGGACGATGCCGGGGAAAAGGTCCGGGAGATGTCAGGTCCGCTCGAAAGCAACGGGGGAGAAACGACGTGAAGAACAGTGCGGCATCACCGCGGCGGACCAGGGTTGTCCGAACCGCGCTGCCGCTGATCGCAACGCTCGCTCTGGTCGGAGCCTGCGATTCCGCAGTCGGACTGCCATCCGAGCAGTCCAGAGCGACGAGCACCACCACCGAGGCACCGAGCGACGACTCACAGGCGGCAACTCCGACCACGGCAGCCCCGACCACCACCACGCCCCCACCGATCCCGCC
>NZ_NPGA01000023.1 GCF_002259485.1 Rhodococcus sp. 14-1411-2a | reverse complement strand
GTGTTCGGCGGTGTCCTACTCTCCCACACCCTGTCGAGTGCAGTACCATCGGCGCTGGAGGGCTTAGCTTCCGGGTTCGGAATGGGACCGGGCGTTTCCCCTCCGCTATGGCCGCCGTAACTCTGCGAAACAATGCAGATCACGAGCGAACCGTGTGTCCATCCCGATAGAGGGCTGGACGCGGATTCGTGTATTCGGTTGTGCTTGCTGAACAACTCGTGTGTTGTTTCAGATATTGCACAGTGGACGCGTAGCTTCTTTGTGGTAAGTCCTCGGCCTATTAGTACCAGTCACCTGCATCGGTTACCCGACTTCCAGTTCTGGCCTATCAACCCGGTGGTCTGCCGGGGGCCTTACCCCCTCGAGGGGGTGAGAAACCTCATCTTGGAACAGGCTTCCCGCTTAGATGCTTTCAGCGGTTATCCCTTCCGAACGTAGCCAACCAGCGGTGCTCCTGGTGGAACAACTGGCACACCAGAGGTTCGTCCGTCCCGGTCCTCTCGTACTAGGGACAGCCTTCCTCAAGTTTCTTACGCGCGCGGCGGATAGAGACCGAACTGTCTCACGACGTTCTAAACCCAGCTCGCGTGCCGCTTTAATGGGCGAACAGCCCAACCCTTGGGACCTACTCCAGCCCCAGGATGCGACGAGCCGACATCGAGGTGCCAAACCATCCCGTCGATATGGACTCTTGGGGAAGATCAGCCTGTTATCCCCGGGGTACCTTTTATCCGTTGAGCGACACCGCTTCCACTTGCCGGTGCCGGATCACTAGTCCCGACTTTCGTCCCTGCTCGACTTGTCAGTCTCACAGTCAAGCTCCCTTGTGCACTTGCACTCGACACCTGATTGCCAACCAGGCTGAGGGAACCTTTGGGCGCCTCCGTTACATTTTAGGAGGCAACCGCCCCAGTTAAACTACCCACCAGGCACTGTCCCTGAACCAGATCATGGTCCGAGGTTGAGGTATCCAATACGATCAGAGTGGTATTTCAACAACGACTCCACAGTAACTGGCGTCACCGCTTCACAGTCTCCCACCTATCCTACACAAACCGAACCGAACACCAATACCAAGCTGTAGTGAAGGTCCCGGGGTCTTTTCGTCCTGCCGCGCGTAACGAGCATCTTTACTCGTAATGCAATTTCGCCGAGTCTATGGTTGAGACAGCTGAGAAGTCGTTACGCCATTCGTGCAGGTCGGAACTTACCCGACAAGGAATTTCGCTACCTTAGGATGGTTATAGTTACCACCGCCGTTTACTGGGGCTTAAATTCTCAGCTTCGCTCTTACGAGCTAACCGGTCCTCTTAACCTTCCAGCACCGGGCAGGCGTCAGTCCGTATACATCGTCTTACGACTTCGCACGGACCTGTGTTTTTAGTAAACAGTCGCTTCTCACTGGTCTCTGCGGCCCCACCCAGCTCACACTGCAAGAGTGATCACCGAACGAGGCCCCCCTTCTCCCGAAGTTACGGGGGCATTTTGCCGAGTTCCTTAACCATAGTTATCTCGATCGCCTTAGTATTCTCTACCTGACCACCTGTGTCGGTTTGGGGTACGGGCCGTGTAACAACTCACTAGAGGCTTTTCTCGGCAGCATAGGATCACTGAATTCGCCTCAATCGGCTACGCATCACCTCTCAGGCTTGATGAACGGCGGATTTGCCTACCGTTCGCCCTACAGGCTTACACCAGTACAACCACTGACTGGCCCAGCTACCTTCCTGCGTCACCCCATCGCTTGGCTACTACCAGATCAGGTCCCACGCATCCACCCGCAGTCGATGTACCCGAAGGCACACGATCAACGAGATTCAGGGTGGTTAGTGTCACTGATTCACCATGGGCGCGGTTACACGGGTACGGGAATATCAACCCGTTGTCCATCGGCTACGCCTGTCGGCCTCGTCTTAGGTCCCGACTCACCCTGGGCGGATTAACCTGGCCCAGGAACCCTTGGTCATTCGGCGGACGAGTTTCTCACTCGTCTTTCGCTACTCATGCCTGCATTCTCACTCGCGCAGCCTCCACACCTGGATCACTCCGATGCTTCCATGGCTGCACGACGCTCCCCTACCCACCCACACACCTGCACACAAATCCGCAGACTTGCATGGGGCTGTTGTGTGAGTGCCGCAGCTTCGGTGGTGTACTTGAGCCCCGCTACATTGTCGGCGCAGGATCACTTGACCAGTGAGCTATTACGCACTCTTTCAAGGGTGGCTGCTTCTAAGCCAACCTCCTGGTTGTCTTCGCGACCCCACATCCTTTTCCACTTAGTACACGCTTAGGGACCTTAGCTGGCGATCTGGGCTGTTTCCCTCTCGACTACGAACCTTATCGCCCGCAGTCTCACTGCCACGCTCTCACTCACCGGCATTCGGAGTTTGGCTGATTTCGGTAAGCTTGTAGGCCCCCTAGACCATCCAGTAGCTCTACCTCCGGCGAGAAACACGTGACGCTGCACCTAAATGCATTTCGGGGAGAACCAGCTATCACGGAGTTTGATTGGCCTTTCACCCCTACCCACAACTCATCCCCTCAGTTTTCAACCTAAGTGGGTTCGGTCCTCCACGACGTCTTACCGTCGCTTCAACCTGGCCATGGGTAGATCACTCCGCTTCGGGTCTAGAACACGCCACTACACCACTTACGTGGATACGCCCTATTCGGACTCGCTTTCGCTACGGCTACCCCACACGGGTTAACCTCGCGACATGCCACTAACTCGCAGGCTCATTCTTCAAAAGGCACGCCATCACCAGCCATGACAAGTCATGCACCGGCTTTGACGGATTGTAAGCGCACGGTTTCAGGTACTATTTCACTCCCCTCCCGGGGTACTTTTCACCTTTCCCTCACGGTACTAGTCCGCTATCGGTCACCAGGGAGTATTCAGGCTTATCGGGTGGTCCCGACAGATTCACAGCAGATTTCACGGGCCCGCTGCTACTTGGGTATTCGCAACGACAGTTGCAGTGTTTTCGTCTACGGGACTCTCACCCTCTACGACAGGCCGTTCCAGACCACTTCGACTAACACCACAATTTCTCACTGTCGGCCGATCCGGCAGAATCGACAATGCAAACCCCACAACCCTCCATACGCAACCCCTGCCGGGTATCACACGCACAAAGTTTGGCCTCATCCGCTTTCGCTCGCCACTACTCACGGAATCACTGTTGTTTTCTCTTCCTGTGGGTACTGAGATGTTTCACTTCCCCACGTTCCCTCCACACACCCTATATATTCAGGTGCAGGTAACACGACATCACTCGTGCTGGGTTTCCCCATTCGGACACCCTCGGATCACAGCTCGGTTGACAGCTCCCCGAGGCTTATCGCAGCCTCCTACGTCCTTCATCGGCTCCTGGTGCCAAGGCATCCACCGTACGCTCTTCATTACTTACAACAAAGATGCTCGCGTCCACTGTGCAATTCTCAAACAACACACAACCAAGAAACCCACGTGCTACCAGCCACCACCGAAGCGATGCGATGTAAACACAATCTCTTGCTCGTATATGTCTTGCCTAGAAAGAAACATGCTTTCGCGTGTTCTCTCAGGACCCAACAGTGCATCGATATAACCCGTCCGTGTCTCCGGCATTGCCGGCGACACGATGAACGAATTGGTTGTCAGTGTTCCACCCGTGAGCACCGCAGTCCTACATATGAGGACTAAACGGTTTCTGTCGCTGGATCGTCTGCTGACTGTTCAGCAGTGCATCCGAGCGAAGAGGCTCCTTAGAAAGGAGGTGATCCAGCCGCACCTTCCGGTACGGCTACCTTGTTACGACTTCGTCCCAATCGCCGATCCCACCTTCGACGGCTCCCTCCCACGAGGGGTTAGGCCACCGGCTTCGGGTGTTACCGACTTTCATGACGTGACGGGCGGTGTGTACAAGGCCCGGGAACGTATTCACCGCAGCGTTGCTGATCTGCGATTACTAGCGACTCCGACTTCACGGGGTCGAGTTGCAGACCCCGATCCGAACTGAGACCAGCTTTAAGGGATTCGCTCCACCTCACGGTCTCGCAGCCCTCTGTACTGGCCATTGTAGCATGTGTGAAGCCCTGGACATAAGGGGCATGATGACTTGACGTCGTCCCCACCTTCCTCCGAGTTGACCCCGGCAGTCTCTTACGAGTCCCCGCCATAACGCGCTGGCAACATAAGACAAGGGTTGCGCTCGTTGCGGGACTTAACCCAACATCTCACGACACGAGCTGACGACAGCCATGCACCACCTGTACACCGACCACAAGGGGGACCGTATCTCTACGGTTTTCCGGTGTATGTCAAACCCAGGTAAGGTTCTTCGCGTTGCATCGAATTAATCCACATGCTCCGCCGCTTGTGCGGGCCCCCGTCAATTCCTTTGAGTTTTAGCCTTGCGGCCGTACTCCCCAGGCGGGGCGCTTAATGCGTTAGCTACGGCACAGATCCCGTGGAAGGAACCCACACCTAGCGCCCACCGTTTACGGCGTGGACTACCAGGGTATCTAATCCTGTTTGCTACCCACGCTTTCGTTCCTCAGCGTCAGTTGTTTCCCAGAGACCCGCCTTCGCCACCGGTGTTCCTCCTGATATCTGCGCATTTCACCGCTACACCAGGAATTCCAGTCTCCCCTGAAACACTCAAGTCTGCCCGTATCGCCTGCAAGCCCGAAGTTGAGCCCCGGGTTTTCACAAACGACGCGACAAACCGCCTACGAACTCTTTACGCCCAGTAATTCCGGACAACGCTCGCACCCTACGTATTACCGCGGCTGCTGGCACGTAGTTAGCCGGTGCTTCTTCTGCAGGTACCGTCACTCACGCTTCGTCCCTGCTGAAAGAGGTTTACAACCCGAAGGCCTTCATCCCTCACGCGGCGTCGCTGCATCAGGCTTCCGCCCATTGTGCAATATTCCCCACTGCTGCCTCCCGTAGGAGTCTGGGCCGTGTCTCAGTCCCAGTGTGGCCGGTCACCCTCTCAGGTCGGCTACCCGTCGTCGCCTTGGTAGGCCATTACCCCACCAACAAGCTGATAGGCCGCGGGCCCATCCTGCACCGATAAATCTTTCCACCACACACCATGCGGCATGCGGTCATATCCGGTATTAGACCCAGTTTCCCAAGCTTATCCCAGAGTGCAGGGCAGATCACCCACGTGTTACTCACCCGTTCGCCGCTCGTGTACCCCGAAAGGCCTTACCGCTCGACTTGCATGTGTTAAGCACGCCGCCAGCGTTCGTCCTGAGCCAGGATCAAACTCTCCGTAAAAGAC
>NZ_NPGA01000015.1 GCF_002259485.1 Rhodococcus sp. 14-1411-2a | reverse complement strand
CAATCTGGTTCTGTTGTGCGGGTTCCACCACCGCCTCATGCACCACTCCGATTGGGAAGTGTTCATCGGCACCGACAACCACCCGTGGTTCGTACCGCCAGCAACCGTCGACCCCTACCGGCAACCCAGACCATCACACGCCCGCGCAGGCCCCCACATCGCGTGAGCCCCAAGAAAGACACCAGCCCCGCACCGAGAACACGGTGCGGGGCTGGAAGAGATTGTTCGACAGACTCATTCGGGTGAAGCAAGGATCGGTCACCGCAGTGATGCGACATCATCTCGAGCACGGCCCGAGTCTCCAACGAGGGCGAGAGTGAAGGGAGAGCGATTGCGAGCGGCCAGCGGACGCTATGTTCCGGCTATGGCCGCCACTCTCTCGAACACGGGCTGCCAGATCGACCGTGGACTTCGGTGGCGTGCACGAGTCGCGTGGTTTCTCCGCTCCGCTCGATCACGCTATGACGTGCGGGCGTCGAGTTTCGCGACAGCCTCGTCGATCATCGGCACATATCGCTCGAGTGCCCACGGCACCGTCAGCGGATTGATGATGGACGATCCGGTGACGAACGACTGATCCGTCGGCGCAACGACCGAACCGCGGGACACAGCCGGAATCTGCTTGTATGCAGGCTGATTCTCGGTGTCGGTGCGGTTCTGCGGGTCCGAGTAGAAGGTGAAGATCAGGTCCGAGTCGTTCAACAGATTCGCGTTCTCCAACCCGATGACCGCCGAGTCGGTGCCCTCGGTCTCGTCGAGCGTGTTCACCACCGGATCGACCTGCAACCCGAGGGCTCGCACCATGGCGACGCGTTGTTCGTCGGCAAGAAACACTCCGAGGGTCCCCGGCCCGGTGTTGTAGATGTACGAGAAACTCACCCCGGCGTATTCGGGGTGCTCGCTGGTGGCGTCGGCGAAGCGGCCCTTGATCTTCTCGATCTCGTCCGCCGCCTTCTGCTCCTCCCCCATGGCCTTGCCGATGACGGTGATCTGGTCTTCCCAGGTGATCGTCCACGGCTGTTCCTCGTACGCGACCACCGGTGCGAATGCGCTCAGCTTGTCGAACTGATCCTGTGTGACGCCGGACCACGGGGCCAGAATCAGATCGGGTTCGAGGGCAGCAACGGCTTCGATGTTCAATTCGGTTCCACCGGTGAACTGTTGGGGAAGTTCGGCACCCAGCTCGGTCACCGCGTCGTGAACCCACGGCAGATACCCGGTGTCGTCGGCGCCCCACGAGTACTCCTCGACGCCGACGGGCACGGTGCCCAGCGCGATCGCCGTCTCGGCCGAGCCCTGCCCCAGAGTCACGATGCGCTCGGGCTTCTCGGTGATGACGGCCTGACCCAGAGCCGAATCGATGGTGACAGTGGCAAAGTCACCGCCGCCGTCCTGTTCGGGCTCGGCAGTATCGGCAGAGGAGCACGCCCCCACCACCAGGGTTGCCACGGCAAGCGTGGACAGCAGGGTTGCACGGCCGGCAGTGCGTCGACCGGCCGGTGACACTGAGAACATGGTTACCTCTCGACGAACCAGCGGGAATCAAAGTAAGACTAGGCTAACCTACAAGAGGCGTTCAAATGCGCTGCCCGGCGGCCATTCGCTACGGTGGGTCGCATGAGCCTTCCTCGTCCAGCACCCGACCGGACCGCCGTCGTGACCGGAGCGTCCTCGGGCATCGGGGCATCCATCGCCCGCGAACTCGCCTCTCGGGGCTACGGCGTCACCCTCGTCGCTCGGCGAGCCGACAAGCTCGAAGACTTGGCACAGGAGATCCGAGCACGGGGAGTCCGAGCCGAGGTGCTCGCAGCAGACCTCTCCGACCGCAGCGCTCGCGCCGAACTGCTCGGCCGCATCACCGAACTCGGTCTCATCCCGGACATCCTGATCAACAACGCCGGACTGTCCACCCTCGGACCGGTCGCAGAATCGGACCCGGCTGCGGAAATGAACATGATCGAGGTCGACGTGGTCGCCGTTGCGGACCTGTGCACCCGATTCCTCCCCGGCATGGTCGAGCGCCGACGCGGCGCACTGCTCAACGTTGCCTCGACTGCCGCGTTCCAACCTCTGCCCGGACAGGCCGGCTACGGCGCGTGCAAGGCGTTCGTGCTCTCGTACACACAGTCGCTGACCGGTGAACTGCGTGGAACCGGCGTCACGGCCACTGCGCTGTGCCCCGGACCGGTACACACGGGATTCGGCGAGGCCGCAGGGTTCGCGAAAGACGATGCCGAGAAGGCACTTCCGCCGATCATGTGGGTCGAGGCGGACACAGTCGCCAAGACTGCCGTCGACGACATGACCAAGGGGCGCATGGTGTCGATTCCGGGAGCGGCCAACCGCGTCGGGTCCATCTTCGCGCAGATCACCCCGCGAACGGTGTTGGTGCCCATGCTCACTCGCATTCACCCCGGCCTGGGCAAGAACGCCCGCAAGGGAGCCTCGTCATGAGCCGCGAACTCACCGTCTCGGACAGCATCGTCGTCGCTGCCGATCCGAACACTGTGTACGCCGCGATCAGCGACCCCACGCGCATGGGTGAGTGGAGCCCGGAGAACAGAGGTGCCACCGTCCACGAACCCCGCGAGAGTGCCTACGTGGGAATGGTATTCGACGGAACCAACAAGCGCGGCCGAGCGAAGTGGGTCACTCGCTGCACCGTCACCGCGGCCGAGCCTGGCAAGACCTTCGAGTTCCGCGTCCACGCCATCGGCAAGAGCGCTCCGAAGATCAAGGGCGCGAACGCAACCTGGCGATACGACTTCGAACCGGTCGCAGGGGGCACGAAAGTGACCGAGACCTGGACCGACGACCGGACGAAGTGGCCCGACGCGCTGGCGCTCGTGTTCGACAAGATCGTCACCAGCGGTAAGACGTTCCCGCAGTTCCAGCGTCGCAACATTCGCAAGACGCTGGAGAATCTGCAGAAGGTCTACGCCTGATTCTCAGGCCTGCCGGGTGTACAGGCCGAGAACGTACGAGGCCTGCCCGGCATGTTGAAGGTCGTCGGACACCACGGACACCAGCCGTGCACCCAGCGTGACCGGCGGGTCCCAGTTCTCGTCGACGATCCTGTCCAGATCGTCGGTCGAGATACTGCTCAGGTAGGCAACGGTTTTCGAGTGCACGGCGTCGTGGTACTCACGCAGCAAGTCGGCGCTCGAGGTGACATGAGCGACGTCGGAGGACGATTGGCCGTACCCGATATCGGACCGGTCGAACGGGAGACCGAAGCGCTCGAACCACGAGTCGGAGTTCCACAACTGCTCGCTGCCTGCCACTCCGGCGATGTGGTCGTCCTGCACCCGCGTCAGGTGCCACAGCAGCCACGCGATGCTGTTTGCCTCGGAGTCGGGCCGGTAGGTCAACGCTGCGGCGGGGATGTCGTCCAATACCGAGTGGACGAGTTCCTTGATTCGGCCGAACGCGTCGGTGAGCAGTTCGTTGTGATTCATGCGATCCGTTTCTCCTGTGACAGCACTGATGACCACCCATGCATACCCCCGATGCGCCCGCAGGGAACATCGGAGCGGTCCGAGCGCGTTGGACCGGATATGACTGCTCCAGCGATTGTGTACACCCGCACCGGCGATTCGTCCGTCCTCGAACTGAAGGATCGCGAGGTGACCGAGCCGGCCGCAGGCGAAGTTCGGGTCCGCATCGTGGTCTCGGGCGTCAATCCGACGGACTGGAAGAACAGGACCGGCGCCGGGCCGGGTGAGAACTTGGCGTTCGACGAGGTGGTACCGAACCAGGACGGTGCCGGAGTGATCGACGCTGTCGGCCCCGATGTCGAGGGGCTTGCCGTCGGAGATCGCGTCTGGGTCTACCTGGCCCAACATCAGCGCCCGACCGGTACCGCCCAGTCTTTCTCGATCCTGCCTGCGTTCCGAGTGGTTCGGCTGCCTGATGGCGTCGGATTCGACGTGGGCGCAAGCCTCGGAGTGCCCGCGATGACGGCGCACCGCGCACTGACCGTCTCCGAGGACGGACCCACGCGGCTACATCCGGGTGCGCTGGACGGCAAGTCGGTTCTGGTTGCCGGTGGTGCCGGTGCCGTCGGCCATGCCGCGATCCAGTTGGCCCGCTGGGCGGGCGCGACCGTGGTGACGACGGTCAGCGGACCGGAGAAGGGCGCACTGGCGACCGCGGCGGGCGCGCACCACGTGGTGAACTACAAGACCGACGACGCCGCCGCCGAAATTCGTGAACTGGTTCCTGCCGGAATCGATCTCATCGTCGAGGTCGCTCCCGCACAGAACGCCGCACTCAACGCTGCCGTAGGCGCGAACCGCGCCTCCATCGCGGTGTACGCCAACAATGGCGGCGACACCGTGACCCTCGACGTTCGGCCGAACATGGTGCTCAACACGCGCTACCAGTTCGTCCTCCTCTACACCGTGGGCGACGAAGCTCTTCGCAACGCCGAGGCGGACGTCAGCGCGGCGGCAGCAGCGGGCGTGCTCGAGGTGGGCGAGGCCACCGGCCTACCGCTGCATCGGTTCTCGCTGAGCGAGACCGCAGCGGCACACGACGCCGTCGAGAACGGAACCGTCGGCAAGGTGCTGATCGACGTCTCCAGCGAATAACTCAGGTGATGACCGGCAACGTGGACCATGGGAAATTGATCCACTTGTCGGTCTCACGCCATGAATAATCCGGCTGCACAATGGTTCTCGGCTTGGTGTAGATCACGGCCGATCGCACGTCGGCGGTATGCACCTTCAGTAGGTCGATGACCAGAGCCAGTGTGCGGCCGGAATCGGCGACGTCGTCGACGACGAGCAACTTCTTTCCGACGATTGCGTCGGTGTCCAGAAGTGGTTCGAGGACAACAGGATCGGGCAGGGTCTCCTCGATGTCGGAGTAGAACTCGACATTCAGGGTGCCCGCCGCCTTGACACCCATCGCGTAGGAAATCGCACCCGCGGGAATGAGTCCGCCGCGAGCGATCGCGATGACGATGTCCGGGACGAACCCGTCGTCGACGATCTTCTCGGTCAGGTCACGCGAGGCGTCCCCGAACGTCGCCCATGTCAGTACTTCACGTTCCTGTTCGGTCATGACGCACCACTCTACCCAGAATCCACGTTTGCTGATCGAGCAAATTTGTTTGCGTCAAAGCCTGGCAGCGGGCAGTCTCGAACCATGGTCGACCACACACATACTCACACTCATGCCGCCGACGGGGCCCACGTGGAACCGGATTTCGAGAACGGCGCCTTCGACGAGGCATTCTGGGACGACCTCTACAACCAGCGCACCACCATCTGGAGCGGCAATCCCAATGCCGTGTTGGTACAGGAAGCGTCCGAGCTGACTCCGGGTCGCGCACTGGACATCGGCTGCGGTGAAGGTGCGGACTCCCTGTGGCTGGCCGGTGAAGGTTGGAACGTGACCGGCGTCGACATCTCCGATGTCGCCCTCGGCCGGGCTCGCGCGGCGCAGCAGGCTCTGGAGCCGCAGACACTCGCGGTGGAATGGCGTCAGGAAGACGTTCTGGACTGGACTCCCCCGGCCGCGGCATTCGATCTGGTGTCGGTGCACTTCCTGCAGGTGCCGCCGGACGAACTCGAACTGACCACCCGGAGGTTCGCCGCTGCTGTCGCACCGAAGGGACGTCTTCTGATCGTCGGGCACAGTCCGAGCGACAGCCACGCCTCGCAGCACCCGGCCAAGAACCGGCTGTTCGCTCCGGAACCGGTGGTCGCCGCGGCGGGCGACGGGTTCGAGCAGATCCATGCCGAACACCGCACCCGTACGACGCCCGACGGCGACGAGCGAATCGACACGGTGGTGGTACTGCAGCGCCGGTAAACTCTGGCGGTGTTCTCGCAGTCGACGTATCGAATTCCCCTGGCCGTCACCTTCGTGGTGGCGCTGATCGTGCTGTTCACCCCTGCGTCCGGGGTGCCGTCGGGATTTCAGCACAGCGACAAGATCATTCACTTCCTGTTGTTCGCGGTCCTCGCGTATACCTCCCGCCTGGCCGGAATCGGCTGGGCCGGCACCGCGCTGTGGGTACTGGCATTCGCGGCGATCTCGGAGGTCCTGCAAGCGATTCTGCCGCTGGGACGCTCCGGATCGGTCGCCGACGCTCTCGCCGATGCCGCCGGAGTTGCTGTGGGCCTGGTCGCGGCGAGCCGGGTACTACCGCGGCCCGTCGGAAATGCCGCGGACCTGCACTAGACTGTGCCTGCACCGGGTTTCCCCGGCCTGCGCGCACACTCCGGAAGGAACGCCATCACCTCGTCCTCTGCCCCGCACGATATCTACCTCGTTCCACCGGAGCACGAGACCAATGATGCCGTCACCCGAGAATCCGCAGCGTCCGCGGCACGCCTGAGTGAACGATCCGACGTGGTCAGCCACGACGGCCGCTACGCACTGACGATCACCTCCACCACCCCGCACCAGGCGATGGTCGAGGATCTGCTGTTCGTCCGCGCCGTGCTCGACGCCGCCCGCATCAAGTATTTGCTCGTCCGCGGCAACGACGAACGACCGGTCATCGCCATCGAGCTGGCTGCCCGGGACGCGCTGACCACCGCATTGGTGCACGCCTGCCGCGCCGAGCCGTTCTACTCCAAGACCGTCGACGCCCGCGGGAAAGCCGTGCTGGTTGCCGACGGCACGCTCTCACCGTCGGCCAACGCCAGGATCGTGCGGCTGTACCGTCCGCGAGTCGAACCGTTCAGCGGGTTGTACTACGGCGCATCGACGGCAGTGCAGATCGAACTGTGGTCGTTCTCGCCGTCCGAGATCGTGCTTCCGATCGAGAATTCGCTGACCCGTCGCAACATTCGGCCCGACGAGGCCGTCCGCGGAACGGTCGAACGCTTCGGCAGAACCTGGCCGACCATCGAGAACATGTTCGCCGACCACGCGTCGGACATCAATTTCGACATCGACATCGTGTTCTCCTGGGTCGACGGCTCCTCGGCAGAATTCCAGGCCCAGCGCGCGCGGCGGATGGCGAACTACGTCGTCGGTGAAGGTGACGATTCGGCAGCCCGCTACCGGCAGATCGACGAACTGAAGTACGCGCTGCGGTCGATTCACATGTACGCGCCGTGGATCAGGCGGATCTTCGTGGCCACCGACTCGGCGAGGCCTGCATGGCTCGCCGACCACCCCAAGGTGACGTTCGTTCCGAGCGAGGCCTTCTTCGTCGACACATCCGTTCTGCCGACCCACAATTCGCAGGCCGTCGAAAGCCAGCTGCACCACATCCCCGGATTGTCCGAGCACTTCCTGTACTCGAACGACGACATGTTCTTCGGTCGACCGGTCAGTCCGTCGATGTTCTTCTCCCCCGGCGGAATCAGCATGTTCATCGAGGCGACGACCCGAATCGGGTTGGGCTACAGCGACGCCGACCGCAGCGGTTTCGAGAACGCGGCGCGGGTGAACCGTCGAATCCTGCAGAACCGATTCGGAATGACCACAACCCGGCATCTCGAACACGCGGCAACACCGCTGCGGCGCAGCGTGATGCAGGAGATGGAGAACGAATTCCCGGACGAGTTCGCCTCCACCGCGGCGAGCGCGTTCCGGGCGAGCACCAACATCTCGGTGACCAACTCGCTGTACCACTACTACGCCCTGATGAGCGGTCGCGCCGTGGTCCAGAAGGACGCCAAGGTCCGGTACATCGACACCACCACCGTGGCCGGTCTCGACCTGATGGAGAAGCTGCTCCCCAAGCGATCCGTGGACTTCTTCTGCCTCAACGACGGCAGCTTCCCCGAGGTCGACCTGGACCTTCGCACCCGAACGGTGACACAGTTCCTGGACAAGTACTTCCCCATCGTCGCGCCGTGGGAACGCGAACAGCGTTAGGCGTCGCTGAACGTCTTGCGCCGCGCGCTGTCTGCGATGGTCACTCCCGCTGCATTCAGCCTGCGCGCAGTCTCCTGAGCCGAGACCGGCTCTCCCACAGTGTCGTACGACCCTGTGGGCACCACCGAATGCACGACGGTGTCCTCGTAGACGTGGACCAAGTTGTACCCCTGGGCACCGTCGCGTCCGCGCAAACCGCCTGCGGGCACGTTCAGATCCTGGGTGTAGCAGGTGGCCGACGCCACCGAGACCGGGATACCCGCGAACGTGGCCGTCGTCGAATAGTGCAGGTGCCCAGCAAGAATAGATCGCACATCGGTTCCGCGTAGCACGTCGGCCAGGCGAGGCTGATCGATCAGCTCGACCAGCACGGCGAGATCGAGCACGGTCGGTACCGGCGGATGATGCATCGCGAGAATGGTGCCGAACTCGGCGGGGGTCGCGAGAGTGTCTGCCAGCCAAGCCAATTGCTCGTCGCCGAGCTCGCCGTGGTGCCTGCCCGGGACCGTCGTGTCGAGCGTCACCACACGAAGACCGTCGACGTCGTGGACACGATCGATGGACTGCCCGGTGGGTTCGGCGTCGAGAAGCTTCTGCCGAAACGTCGCCCGGTCGTCGTGATTGCCCATCGCCCAGACGATCTGCGCACCGAGTTCCTCGGCCACCGGCTCGACCAACGCGCGCAATTTCTCGTACGCGCCCGGCTCACCCTTGTCCGTCAGATCCCCCGTGAACACCAATGCGTCGGGCCGCACACCGGAGTTGCGTACGTCGGTCATCACCTGCTCGAGCCGCAAATGACTGTCCACGCCCCCGTACAACCGACCTCCGCCGTCGACGAGATGCGTGTCGCTGATATGCAGCAAGCAGTGATGGGGACGTGGGTACTCGGCCATCCGAGACTTCATCGAACTCTCGCTCACGATCGGACCTACCGTTTCACGTTCACCCGGCCGGGCGAACGCCACTGTTGCAACCCAAGCATACGAGCGTTCACTGAGAAAAAGCTGGTCGGATCTACGCGGTGAACACCGCACCAACATCCGGCGTGTGACAGGTTGAGAGCATGACGAAACCGAAGCTGACCACCCTTCTCGCAACTGCAGGACTGACGGTGGGGTCGATGGTCGGCATCGGCGTCGCGCCCGCTGCCGCGCAGGAGCTGCCGACCGTGGTGCTGGTGCACGGAGCCTTCGCTGACAACACCAGCTGGGACGGCGTAGCCGACAACCTCCGTGGCCGCGGCTACCCGGTGGTGACGGCGGACAACTCGCTGCGCGGACCGGCGTTCGACGCGGCCTCGGTCACCGATGTCGTCGAGAGCATCGACGGGCCGGTGGTACTGGTGGGCCATTCGTACGGCGGCACGGTGATCAGCAACGTGCACGCCGACAACGTGGAAGCGCTGGTCTACGTCGCCGCGTTCATGCCCGTCGAGGGCGAACCCGTCGCCCTGGAACTCGACCCCATCCGATTCCCGGTGACCGCGCTGGTACCGCCGGTGATCGGCCTGTCGATCGTCGACGACTCCTCCAACCTGATCGGCAAGAACGTCGACTCGTACATCACGCCTGCCCTGTTCCGGCCGTTCTTCGCCCCTGATGTCACCGAGGAGCAGGCCGCGCGCATGGTCGCTCACCAGAAGACGATCGCTGCCGGTGCGCTGCTCGAGCCGAGCGGCCCACCGTCCTGGGCGGACACACCGTCGTGGGCGCTGATTCCCCAGCAGGATCAGATCATCCCGGCCTCGGCCGAGCGGTTCATGGCGCAGCGGGCGGGTGCTCGGGTGACCGAGGTGCCGGGTTCGCACGCGATCCTGGTCTCGAACCCCGCAGCCGTGGCCGACCTCGTCGCCGAGGCGGATGCGGGCAGCTGACACCTCACGAAACGACCTCGGGCCCGGCCACCTGTCGACGGTGGCCGGGCCCGAGGAGTGTTAGGACGAGCGTCAGATCCCGATGAGATCGTGATCGGCGACCTTCGCGGCAAGGATGCGTAGGTGCTCGTCGGCACCACCGAGCGTGTGCTCGATGGCCACCAGTCGACTGGTGTAGTGCCCCACCGGATATTCGGCCGTCACGCCGATTCCGCCGTGCAACTGAATGGCCTCCTGGCCGATCTTGCGACCGGACCGCGAGATCTGCAGCTTCGCGCGCGACGCGATGGTCGGGTCTACGTTGCCGTCGGCCAAGGACATCGTGGCGTACAGGCTCATGCTGCGGGCGAGTTCGAGCAGCACGTACATGTCCGCCGCACGGAAGGTGAGTGCCTGGAACTTGGCCAGCGGAACCCCGAACTGCTTGCGCTGCTTGAGGTAATCGGTGGTCAACCGAAGCGCCTCTTCCATCGCACCGATCGCCTCGGCGCAGAGCGCGGCCTGCGCTCGCACCTCGGCACCGGTGATGGCCGCGGCCGCGTTCTCGGCGGTGCCGAGCGGTTCGGCTGCGACGTCGACGAATTCGATCTGCGCGGCGCGCTGACCGTCGTGGGTGGCGTACGACTTGCGCGTGAGCCCGGTCGCGTCGGCGTCGACGACGAACAGTCCTGTTCCACCGGTGGGCAGCGTCGCACTGACAACGATCACGTCTGCGCTACCACCGTGCGGAACCGGGTTCTTCACGCCGTTGATCGACCACGAGCCACCGTCCTCGGTGGCGGTGGTGGCGACCTCGACGTTGGGCCAGCGGCTACCGGATTCGTTGTGCGCGAACGCCAACATCGACGATCCCTCGGCGACGGGCGGCAGGAGCCGCGCGCGCTGATCGGCGCTGCCGAGCTCGGAGATCAACCCGCCGGGGACGAGAACGGCGTCGAGAATCGGCTCCGGTGCGAGCCGTCGTCCGACCTCGGTCATCACGGCCATGATCTCCACCGGACCGGCGTCCATCCCGCCGTCTTCCTCGCCGAACGTCAGACCCAGCAGGCCGACCTCGGCCAACTGCTTCCAGACGTCGGTGCTCCAACCCAGCTCACCGGCAACGATCTTGTTGCGCTTCTCGGTGTCGTAGGCCCGCGAGAGAACCTCACGAGTGGTGTCGCGCAGCAGCTTCTGCTCTTCGTTGAGTTCGAAATCCATGTCTTCAGATGCTCCCTTACAGTCCGAGAATCGCAGAGGCGATGATGGTGCGCTGAACCTCGTTCGAGCCGCCGTAGATCGACACCTTGCGGTAGTTGAGATAACCCGGTACCGAGCGCTGCGCCCAGCCCTCGCTCTCGATGTCCTCGCCCGCCTCGTAGGGCAGTGAGTCCGGCCCGGCAACGTCCATCAGCAATTCGGTGGTGGCCTGCTGCAGTTCCGATCCCCGCAGCTTGAGGATGGACGACGCCGGATTGGGCTTGCCGTCGTCCGAGCTCGACACCATGCGCAGCTGAGTCAGCTCGAGGGCAAGCAGTTCGTTCTCGACCTCGGCCATCTTGGCCGCGAACAGTGGATCCTCGAGCAACGTGCCGGTGCCGACCTTGGTCTGCGCCGCGTGCTTCTTCGCCTGTCCCAGATGGACTTTGGTGTGTCCGGCCCGGGCGACGCCGGTGCGCTCGTTGCCGAGCAGGAACTTGGCGTAGCTCCAGCCCTGGTTCTCCTCGCCGACGAGGTTCTCCGCCGGAACGCGGACGTTGTCGAAGAAGACCTCGTTGACCTCGACACTGCCGTCGATCAGCTTGATGGGACGCATCTCGATGCCGGGAGTGTTCAGGTCGATCAGCAGGAACGAGATGCCGGCCTGCTTCTTCGGCGCGTCCGGGTTGGTGCGCACGAGCGCGAAGATCCAGTCGGCGTACTGGCCGAGCGTGGTCCACGTCTTCTGTCCGTTGACGATGTAGTCGTCACCGTCGCGGATGGCGGTGGTGCGCAACGACGCCAGGTCCGATCCGGCCTCGGGCTCGGAGAAGCCCTGGCACCACCAGATGTCGAGGTTCGCCGTCTTGGGCAGGAACTTCTCCTTGAGCTCCTGCGAGCCGAACGTCGCGATGACCGGGCCGACCATCGAGGCATTGAACGCCAGCGGCTCGGGCACCGACGCCAACTGCATTTCGTCGAGCCAGATGTGACGCTGTACAGCGGTCCAGTCGCGGCCACCGAACTCCGCGGGCCAATGCGGCACCGCCAGGCCGTTCTCGTTGAGGATTCGCATGGTCGTGACCACCTCGTCCTTGCTCAACTCCTGACCCGTCGCACTCTTCTCGCGAATCTCGGCGGGGACCTTCGTGGTGAAGAACGTCCGCATCTCGTCACGGAACGCGGCCTCTTCTTCTGTCAGGGCAAGATTCATCGACAATCCTCCAAGCTCGTTCGCGTATCTTCGTATCGACCGTACTCCCTGGTAACTCTGGGATATTCTCCGCTCACTATGACTCTTCTGGCACTGGTTCGGCACGGTGAAACGAACTGGAATCTGCACGGGCGCCTGCAGGGCTCTTCGGACATTCCTCTCAACGACACCGGGCGAGCTCAGGCCCGCGAGGCCGGCTACGAACTCGAGTACCGGACATGGGACCACCTGGTCAGCTCCCCGCTGATCCGAGCAGCGGAAACCGCAGACATCATCGGCGCGCACCTGGGTCTGACCCGCACCGCCGAGTTCCCCGATCTGGCCGAGCGGCACTTCGGTGACGCCGAGGGCTTCACCGACTGGGACGCGTATTCCCACTGGCCGGACGGCCGGTACCCGGGCTTGGAGCCGCGTTCGAACCTGATCGTGCGTGGCGTGCGCGCCGTCGACGAGATCGCCGCGCGCTACCCGGACTCGGCGGTGATCGCCGTGGCGCACGGCGGCGTCATCCGGGCGATCTTCGACGCGATCCGGCGACGCCACTCCCCGCGCATCCTCAACGCGGGCGTCTCCACCCTCGAACACGACGGTTCTCGCTGGACCGTTCGCACCATCAACGGCATCCCGGTCTGACAGAGTTTTCTTTCATGGAGATCGAACGTCGCATCACCGAACTCGGCTTCACCTTGCCCGGGGAACCGACCGCTCCGCCCGGTTTCGAGTTCTCGTTCGAATGGGTGCGCGTGCGTGGCAACCGAGTCTTCGCCTCGGGCCATTCCCCCTTGGACCGGGACGGCACCCTGGCCGGCCCGTTCGGTGCAGTGCCGTCGCAGGTCGATCTCGACTCGGCCACCGACGCCGCACGCGACACCGCGCTGGCGCTCCTCGGCAGCGTCGCCCGGGCAATCGGCGACCTCGATCGAATCAGCGCGTGGTTGACCGTGACCGGGTCGGTCAACGCCGACCACGGCTTCACTCAGACCACCACGGTCGTCAACGGCTTCTCCGATCTGGTGCTCGCCATCTTCGGTCCGGAAATCGGTGCCCATGCCCGCACCGCACTCGGGGTGGCGGCATTGCCGATGAACAACACCGTCGTGGTGTCAGCGGAACTGGAGATCGACGGGTAGGTTTTGCTCCACTCGTACATACGGCGAAAGCGGGCGCAGATGGTGCGCAGATCGATTCTTGCTCTGGTCGCGATTCTCATCGGCATCCTCGGGTTGTCCGGCTGCAGCTCGTCCTCACAGTCGCTGCTGGACCGGGTGCAGGACGAGGGCGTACTGGTCGTCGGCACCGAGGGCACCTACAGCCCGTTCAGCTATCAGGGCGCGGACGGACAACTCACCGGATACGACATCGACGTCATCAACGCCGTCGGAGCCGAGTTGGGCGTACGCGTCGACTTCGTGCAGACCCCGTTCGATTCGATCTTCGCCGGACTGCAATCCCAACGCTTCGATCTGATCGCCAACCAGGTCTCGATCACTCCTGCGCGCCAGTCGGCCTACGACCTGTCCACGCCGTACACGGTGTCGGAAGGCCAGATCCTCACCGCCGCAGACGACTCCACCATCACCTCTCTCGCCGACCTGGCCGGCAAGACCACCGCGCAATCGTCGACGAGCAACTGGGCCGAGGTCGCGGCGAACGCAGGCGCGAACGTCGAAGCCGTCGAGGGATTCGTTCAGGCGGTCACTCTCGTCAAGGACGGCCGCGTCGACGCCACCGTCAACGACTCCCTCGCCATCGCCGAATACCTGCAGCAGACCGGCGACACCGGCGTGAAGATCGCAGGCGAGACCGGCGACACGACGCTGCAATCCTTCGTGGCCCGCAAGGACAGTGGGTTGATGGACGAGGTCGACACCGCCATCGACACGCTGCGCGAGAACGGCACCATCGCCGAGATATCGAACAAGTACTTCGGCAGTGATGTCGCCGCACCGACCGCCGACACCGTGGTTCCGACGAGCGACGACGCAGCGTCGACGGCACCGTCCAAAACGCAGCTCGTTCTCGACAACCTGTGGCCGATGCTCAAAGCCACTGTCACCATGACCATTCCGCTCACCGCCATCAGCTTCGTGATCGGACTCGTCATCGCCCTCGCGGTCGCACTGGCCCGGATCTCGTCGATCGCACCGCTCGCCGCGGTCGCCCGGTTCTACGTCTCGATCATCCGCGGCACTCCCCTGCTGCTGCAGCTGTTCATCATCTTCTACGGGCTGCCGCAGTTCGGCATCGTGATCTCGCCGTTCCCGGCCGCGGTGGTCGCGTTCTCACTCAATGTCGGTGGCTACGCGGCCGAGGTGATCCGGGCCGCGATACTGAGCGTGCCCAAGGGACAGTGGGAGGCCGCGCAGACCATCGGGATGGGCTACCGAACCACGTTGCAGCGCATCGTACTTCCGCAAGCACTGCGCACCGCGGTACCACCGTTGTCGAACACGCTGATCTCGCTGGTCAAGGACACCTCCCTGGCATCGACCATCCTGGTCACCGAGCTGCTGCGCGTCGCACAACTCGCGGCCGCACCGACCTTCGACTTCTTCACCCTGTATACCGTTGCGGCGCTCTACTACTGGGTGATCTGCATCGTTCTCTCGTTCTTCCAAGGCAAACTCGAAGTCCGACTCGACAGGTACGTGGCCAAATGACAGACCTGCTGGAAGTATCCGCACTGAAGAAATCCTTCGGGCCACTCGAGGTGTTGAAAGACATCTCGTTCACCGTGCCGTCCGGCACCGTCACCGTCATCATCGGACCGTCCGGATCCGGCAAGACCACGGTGCTGCGCACACTGAACGCACTCGATCAGGCCGACGCAGGCATCATCCGCATCGGGGACGTGTCGGTGGATTTCGCAGAATCCGTCAACGCGGCGCAGCTCCGACACTTCCGCGCTCAGAGCGGCATGGTGTTCCAGAGCCACAACCTGTTTCCACACAAGACGGTGCTGCAGAACATCATCGAGGGACCGGTGATCGTGCAGAAGCGAGCCAAGGACGACGCCATCCGTGACGCGCACGCGATCCTCGACCAGATCGGTCTCGACGCCAAGTCCGACCAGTACCCGTTCCAACTGTCCGGAGGCCAGCAACAACGCGTCGGAATCGCCCGAGCCCTAGCGCTGCGCCCCAAGCTGATGCTGTTCGACGAGCCCACCTCAGCCCTCGATCCCGAACTGGTGGGCGAGGTACTGGCCGTCATCAAAGGCCTTGCCGCGCAGGGCTGGACGATGGTGATCGTCACCCACGAAATCCGTTTCGCCCAGCAAGTCGCCGATCAGGTGCTGTTCATCGAGAACGGCGTCGTCCTCGAACGCGGCACACCGGAACAGGTGCTGGTGAACCCGACGGAGCCCCGTACCCGCCAGTTCCTGCAGCGCATATTGGCCTAGAGGGGCTGTAGAGGGGCTGCGCCCCATGTGCGCGGAACTTCGTAGCAGGGGTCGAGTTTCCACTCACCTGCGGCGAAGCCGCTCTAGAGGTGCGGCAGCACCTTGTCCAGGGTGATCGGCAGGTCGCGGACTCGGACGCCGGTGGCGTTGTAGACGGCATTGCCGATGGCCGCCGAGGATCCGACCGCACCGATCTCACCGATTCCCTTGCCGCCCATCGGCGCGAGTTCGGTGTCGACCTCCTCGACCCATACGGCCTCGAGATCGGTGACGTCCGCACACGCCGGGATGTGGTACTCGGCGAGATCGTGATTGGCGAACCCGCCGAACTCGTGATCGGTGATGCCGTTCTCCATCAGCGCCATGCCGAGCCCGAACGTCATGCCGCCGATGAGCTGAGACCTCGCCAGCCGAGGATTCATCACCGCGCCGATGCCGAAGACTCCGAGCATCCTGCGGACCCGCACCTCACCGGTGTCGATGTCGACCGCGACCTCGGCGAACTGGGCACCGAAAGCCATGCGCGCCAGCTCCTTCTGCCCCTCGACGTCATCGGTGGTGTCGGCCTCGGCGGAGTTGCCCGGCTCGTACGAACCCTGAGACTTCAACGAGTGGCAGACCTTGGTGACGGCCCAGCCCCACGACGAGGTGCCCGAGGACCCACCGGCTCCCGGAGCGGTCGGCAGAGCGCTGTCGCCGAGTTCGACGGTCACGCTGTCTGCATCGACCTCGAGAGCATCGGCGGCAATTTGTCGCAGCACGGTGCGCGCGCCGGTACCGATGTCCGACGCGGCGACGGACACCGTGATCGTGCCGTCCGACTCCACTCGCGCCGACGCGGTACTCGGTGAGATCAACACCGGGTAGCTGGCCGTCGCGACTCCTATGCCGACGAGGGTGTTGCCTTCTCTACGCTGTCCGGGCGTGGGATCGCGGCGGTCCCAGCCGAACTTCTCCGCACCCTCGCGAAGGCACTGCACCACACTGCGTGAGCTGAACGGGTTACCACTGGCGGGATCGACGTCCGGCTCGTTGCGAACGCGCAGTTCGATCGGATCGACGCCGGTGGCCGCGGCCAATTCGTCGATGGCCGTCTCGACGGCGAACATGCCGGGTGCCTCGCCGGGTGCCCGCATCCACCGCGGCGTTCCGACGTCCAGCTTCGCGAGACGGTGGGTGGTGCGACGGTTGGGGGCCGCATAGATGTGCCGAGTCGATTCCGCCGTCTGCTCACAGAACTCGAAGATCGTGCTGGTCTGCTGGAACGAATCGTGCGCGATCGCCTGCAGCGCACCGGTCGAATCAGCGCCCAGACGAACGTGATTGAGCGTCGGAGTGCGGTACCCGACGACATCGAACAACGCCTGCCTCGGCAGCACCAATTTCACGGTGCGGCCGGTGGCTCGCGCGGCCATCGCAGCGAGGATCGCATTGGGCCGAGTACTTCCCTTGGCTCCGAAACCGCCGCCGACGTTCTCCGCGACGACGCGAACGTTCTCGGGCTCGAGGTCGAACGCCGTGGCGAGATCGCCCTGCACACCCGACGGTGCCTGCGTCGAGTCCCACAGCGTCAGAACGCCGTCGGCCCACTGCGCCGTGGTGGCATGCGGCTCCATCGGACTGTTGTGCATCGGCGCGGTGGAATACCAGTTGTCGACGACATGCTCGGCAGTCTTCAGCGCTGCATCGGGATCCCCGATCGTCACGTCGGTCGGAAAGCCGGCGTTGACGGACTCGGGTGCGTAGAGCGAGCCGTGCTCGGCCGTCAAAGTGTTGTCGGGTGAGCGGACATCGGTGTACTGCACCCGCACTCGGGCTGCGGCGGCGCAGGCGTCCTGAAGAGTATCGGCCACGACGACGGCCACGATCTGACCGCGGTACGCGACGGTGTTCGACTGCAGGACATGCAGTTCGGCGTCCTCGACCTCACCCAGCTTCTCCGCGTTGCCGTGCCAGACGACCGCATGCACCGTGGGGTCGTCGTCCAGTTCGACTCGTTCGACCGTGCCCGCAGGAACTGTCGCGGGCACGTACCAGGCGTACAGCTGCCCGACGGCCGGCGGTTGCTCGGCGGCGTACCGAGCCCGGCCGGTGACCTTCGCGATCGATTCGGTGCGCTGAATCGGTTGTCCGATCGATGCAGTCATGACCGGTCTCCCGACACTGTGAGTTCCGCCAAGGTGCGGGTGACGAGATTGGTCACCAGTGGGATCTTGAACGCGTTGTCGCGCAACGGTTCCGCTGCGTCGAGTTCCAACGCGATGGCCCGCCGGAACGACGCCTCCTCGGCGGCCGCGCCGAGCAGCGTGTGCTCGGCCGTGCGAGCCCGCCACGGCTTGTGCGCCACACCGCCCAGCGCGATCGACACCCCGCGCACGATTCCGTCCTCGACATCGAGAGTGGCGGCGACCGAGGCGATCGCGAAGGCGTAGGACTGCCGGTCTCGCACCTTGCGGTAGGTGGAGACGGTGCCGTCCGCCGGTGCCGGTATCTCGATGGCCGTGACGAGTTCGTCCCGCGCGACCGTGTTGTCGCGCTCGGGCGCGTCGCCGGGTAGCCGATAGAAGTCATCGATCGCGAGGGTGCGCTCTCCGTCGACTCCGCGCACGACCACACGTGCGTCGAGAGCGGACAGCGCGACCGCCATGTCGGAGGGATGCGTCGCCACGCAGGCCTCCGAGGCCCCGAGGATGGCAAGGTTGCGGTGCTCACCGGTCCGGGCCGGGCAGCCCGACCCGGGTTCGCGCTTGTTGCACGGCTTCGATGCATCCATGAAGTACACGCACCGAGTGCGCTGGAACAGGTTCCCGCCGGTGGTGGCCATGTTGCGCAACTGACCCGAGGCACCGGCCAGCACCGCCCGCGAGAGCACCGGATAACGCTGACGCACCACCGGGTGTACCGCGAGATCACTGTTGCTCACGCCGGAACCGACACGAAGCGAGCCGTCGTCGGATACGTCGATGTCGTGCAACGGAAGTCGCGTCACGTCGATCAGCGTCGTCGGGCCCACGACTCCGAGTTTCATCAGGTCCACGAGGTTGGTTCCCCCGCCGAGCAGCATCGCGTTCTCGTTCTCGGCGAGGCGGGCCACGGCGTCGTCGACGGCGGTGGCTGCGTCGTACTCGAAGGTCTTCACGACGCGTCCCGTACGGCCGACACGATATTGCAGTAGGCACCGCAACGACAGAGGTTGCCGCTCATACGTTCTCGTATTTCGTCGGGATCGAGTTCGACGTCGGCACCCTCGATGTCCTCGGTGACCGCGCTGGGCCATCCCTGCTTGGCCTCTTCGATCACCGCGACCGCCGAACAGATCTGCCCGGATGTGCAGTACCCGCACTGGAACGCGTCGCGATCGACGAAGGCCTGCTGCACGGGGTGCAGGGTGTCGGCGTCGGCCAACCCCTCGACCGTGGTGATCTCACGATCCTGCTGCGCCACTGCGAACGTCAGGCAGCTGTTGATCCGCCGTCCGTCCACCAGCACCGTGCAGGCCCCACACTGCCCGTGGTCACACCCCTTCTTGGCACCGATCAGGTCCAGGTTCTCGCGGAGAGCGTCGAGCAGGGTGGTTCGGGTATCGCAGTCGAAAGCGCGGTCGGTCCCGTTGACACGGAGAGTGACGTTGGTCATGCACGGGCGGATACCCGCGGCCTCGGCCACCAAACGCTCGCGCTTGGGTCGTGCGTGGAAACTCGTAGTGGGCTACGAAGTGCCGTGCACGTGCGCTAGCGCCGCCCCTTGTACTTCCCGCCACCGCTGCGTCCGGGAGGACCGGAATCGGGTTGCAGCTGGATCAGTACGCCACTGATGCGGGTGCGGCGCAACGCCTCGACGGTCTCGTCGGCGAGGTCGGCCGGCAACTCCACCAACGAGTGATCGGGCCGAATGCTGATATGGCCGAAGTCGCTTCGGCGCAGACCGCCTTCGTTGGCGATGGCGCCGACGATCGCTCCCGGGGCGACGTGATGCCGCTTGCCGACGCTGATGCGGTAGGTCGCCATCTCCTGGCCGGTCTTGCGGTGGTGCGAGCTGGCCGCGTCCTCGTCGAACGTGCGCGGTGGTCTCGGTTCGCGAGGCTCGCGCGGTGCCCGCGGCGGGGCGGGCGGCTCGGGCTTGAGCAAGAACGCTTCGCCGTCGCGGGACTGAATGGCCAGCGCGGCTGCGATGTCGACCAAGGGGACGTCGTGCTCGCGCTCGTAGTCCTCGATGAGACGACGGAACAGCGCCAGGTTCTCGTTGCCCAGGCTCTCGGTGATGGAGTCCTTGAACTTGGTCACGCGCTGCGCGTTGACGTCGTCGACGCTCGGCAGCTGCATCTCGGTGATCGGCTGACGCGTCGCACGCTCGATGGCCTTGAGCAGGTGCCGCTCGCGCGGTGCGACGAACAGCAGTGCCTGACCGGCGCGACCCGCTCGGCCGGTACGACCGATGCGGTGCACGTAGGACTCGGTGTCGTGCGGGATGTCGTAGTTGATGACGTGCGAGATGCGGTCGACGTCGAGACCACGGGCAGCCACGTCGGTGGCCACCAGAATGTCGATCTGACCGTTCTTCAGTTGACCGATGGTGCGCTCACGCTGAGCCTGCACGATGTCGCCGTTGATCGCCGCGGCCGAGAAGCCCCGCGCACGCAACTTCTCGGCGAGCTCCTCGGTGGCCTGCTTGGTGCGCACGAACATGATCATCGCCTCGAACTCTTCGACCTCGAAGATTCGAGTCAGTGCTTCGAGCTTGCGCTGATGGGCCACCTGGACGTACCGCTGGGTGATGTTCGGTGCCGTCGACGTCTTGGTCTTGACGGTGATCTCCACCGGATCGTGCAGGTACTGCTTGGAGATCTTGCGAATCGCGGCAGGCATCGTGGCCGAGAACAACGCGACCTGCTTGTACTCCGGGGTATCGGAGAGGATGCGCTCGACGTCCTCCTGGAAACCCATCTTGAGCATCTCGTCGGCCTCGTCGAGCACCAGGTACTCGAGCCCGGACAGGTCGAGGGTGCCCTTCTCGAGATGGTCGATGACGCGGCCGGGAGTACCGACGATGATCTGTGCGCCCTTGCGCAGACCGGAGAGCTGAATGCCGTACGCCTGACCGCCGTAGATCGGCAGGATGTGCAGACCTGGAATGTGGGTGGCGTACTTGCCGAACGCCTCGGCGACCTGGAGCGCCAGCTCACGGGTCGGGGCCAGTACCAGGGCCTGCGGCACCCGACGCGAGACGTCGAGACGCGAGAGGATCGGCACCGCGAACGCGGCGGTCTTGCCGGTTCCGGTCTGCGCGAGTCCGACGACGTCGTTGCCCGCCATCAGCGGCGGAATGGTGGCCGCCTGAATGGGCGACGGGCTCTCGTAGCCGACATCGCGGAGGGCCTTCAGGACCCGCTCGTCGATCCCGAGGTCGGCGAAGGTGATGTCGTCGCCCGCTGGAACGGCGGACTCCTGCGGGGGCGAATTCGTCTCGTCGGACGTCACGGCGGCATCCTGTTCAGTTTCTGAAGTGCTCATATGTCGCACGAGTTTAGTACCTGCTCGGGCCCTGCGAACCCTTCTACGCTGATCAGGTGACGAAAACGGTCACGACGGCCTGCGGTGCGAGCGGCCTCACACCGGCGACCCCACACCCGAACGCGACTGCGGACGGTTAAGTTGTACCCCGAGTCACACTCAACTCCCCCGGACTCGCGGCAAAGTCGACAAACCGGACACCCCGGATGGTGCGCCACGGCCTCGAATGTGATGAAATGCACAACTACCACGCTATTTTTCCGTAAGGGGTCCAGCAGTGCGCGAATATTCTGTGCCGGCGTCGTTCACCATTCCTGACGACGCATCCATGGCCGACACCGTCTACAGGTACGAGAAGGAATCGCCCAACTTCGTACCCTTCCAACGTCTGGTGAACGGCAACTGGACCGATGTCACCGCAGCTCGCTTCGCGACCGAGGTCGCGGCAGCAGCCAAGGGACTGATCGCCTCCGGTATCGAACTCGGCGACCGTGTCGCGATCCTCAGCGCGACGCGCTATGAGTGGGTCGTCCTCGACTACGCCATCTGGTCCGCAGGTGGCTGCACCGTCGCGATCTACGAGACCTCCTCCGCCGACCAGGCGCAGTGGATTCTCGAGGACTCCGCCACCAAGTTGCTCGTCGTCGAGACCGCAGCGCACGCCTCGAACCTCAAAGAGGTCACCGAGGGTGCCAAGGATCTGCGTGAGGTTCTGCAGATCGACGCCGGAGCCATCGACGAGCTGACCACCCGCGGAGCCTCGGTCAGCGACGAGGAACTGCATGCACGACGCCATCAGGTCAGCGCGGCATCGCCCGCGACCCTGATCTACACCTCGGGCACCACCGGACGGCCCAAGGGCGTTCAGCTCACGCACGCCAACTTCTACGCCGAGGTGCAGGCCACCCAGATCGCGCTGCACGACTCGATGAAGGAGGGCAACCGCACACTGATGTTCCTCCCGATGGCGCACGTGTTCGCCCGCGCCGTCTCGTTCGGCTCGTTCGAGTCCAAGGTCACCGTCGGACACACCTCGGACGTGACGACGCTGGTGGATCAGTTCGCCGTGTTCAAGCCGGACTTCATCCTGTCGGTGCCGCGTGTGTTCGAGAAGGTCTACAACTCCGCCAAGCAGAAGGCACACGACGGCGGCAAGGGTTCCATCTTCGACAAGGCCGCCGCGACGGCCATCGAGTGGAGCGAGGCCCAGGAGAAGGGCGGAGCCGGGCTGGTTCTGAACCTCAAGCACACGGTGTTCGACAAGCTCGTGTACTCCAAGCTGCGCGCCGCACTCGGCGGCAACTGCACCCGCGCGGTGTCCGGTGGTGGACCTCTCGGTGCCCGCCTCGGCCACTTCTTCCGCGGTGCGGGCGTCCCGGTCTACGAGGGCTACGGCCTGACCGAGACCAGCGCGGCCATCACCGTCAACACCACCAAGGAACAGCGCGTCGGCACCGTCGGCAAGCCCATCGACGGCCACTCGGTGAAGGTCGCCGAGGACGGCGAACTGCTGCTCAAGGGACCGGTCGTGTTCAGCGGCTACTGGCACAACGAGAAGGCCACCTCCGAGGCCATCGTCGACGGCTGGTTCCACACCGGCGACCTCGGTGCCATCGACCAGGAAGGCTACGTCTCGATCACCGGCCGCAAGAAGGAGATCATCGTGACCGCGGGTGGCAAGAACGTCGCCCCCGCAGTGCTCGAGGACGCCCTCCGCGCGAACGCGATCATCAGCCAGTGCCTCGTCGTGGGCGACGCCAAGCCGTTCATCGGTGCGCTCATCACCCTCGACCCGGAAGCACTGCCCGGCTGGCTCGAGCGGCACAACCTGTCCGCGGACATTCCGTTCTCCGAATTGTCCAAGAACCCCGAGATGGTCGCCGAGATCGACAAGGCCGTCGCCGAGGCCAACAAGAAGGTCTCGAACCCGGAGCAGATCAAGAAGTACACGATCCTCGAGAACGACTTCACCGTCGAAACCGGTGAGCTCACCCCGACGATGAAGCTCAAGCGCAACATCATTCATGCCGAGCGCGGCAGCGACATCGAAGCCATCTACTCGTAGATCGACCGAACGAGAACGGGCCCGGCGCGATCCTCGCGCCGGGCCCGTTCTTTTTCGTTTGTCAGGACATGTGGTCGTCGAGGAACTCCGCCACCACCGACGTCACCTGCAAGTGGATCTTCTCGTGCAGCAGGTCGTGGCCACCGTCCTCGAATTCGCGCAGGGACGCGTCGGGAACGCCGCCGATCCACTCGCGCACCGCATCGACCGGAGCCAGACGATCGTCCACGCCGTGCACGGCCAGCAGCGGAATCACATTGTCGGCGAGATCGGTGACCGAGCCGGTCACCGACTTGGGCGTTCCGCACAGTACGGCGCACTGGACCGCCTCCGGATGCGCGCCGAGGGCTGCGATGGCCGTCGCCGCCCCCAACGAATGCCCCATCAGTGCGAACGACAACTCCGGGTGTTCGGCCTCGGCGATCTCGAGCAACTGCAGCGCGTTCTGCGCGAGTGCGGGAATCTGAGCGGCGTCCGTCAACTCACCTTCGGTGAGGCCGTGGCCCACGTGATCGACCGCCCACACATCGACTCCGCGTCCGTTCAGGACGCGAGCGAAACGGTGATAATGGCCGCTGTTCTGGCCGAGACCGTGCAGAAAAACGAGACCGAAACGAGCATCGGGGACAGTCCAGTTTCGGTAGTGGACCGCGCCGGTGGCTCCGTCGAAAAAAGGCATTCGATCATTTTGCCTCCTCGCGACGGCATCCGCGCGCAACGTGACCGGTACCGCTCGCGGCGGTGACTAGGGTGGGCGCGTGTTCCTCATCGGCGATCGCGTCATCTACAGCGCCAGCGACCTCGCCGCGGCAGCGTCGTGCGAATTCGGACTGCTGCGCCGACTCGACGGCCTCACCGGTCTGATCCCGCGGGCCACCGCCGCGCCGGATCCGATGCTGGACCGCACCTCTGCACTCGGATTCGAGCACGAACGCCGCCAGCTCGAGACATTCCAGCAGCGGTTTCCCGGCGGTGTCCTGACGATGGACCGACCGGGACGCACCGCACAGGAATTGGCCGACGCGGCCTGGGCGACGTTCACCGCCCTCACCTCCCGGACACCCGTGGTGTATCAGGCCACGTTCTTCGACGGCCGATTTCTCGGATTCTGCGACTTTCTGGTGGCCGAGGGCGATCGGTACGCCGTGTACGACACCAAGCTGTCGCGGCACGCGAAGGTGTCGGCCCTGCTGCAGCTGGCAGCCTACGCGGACGCGCTCCGGGCCGGCGGGATCGTCCCGAGCGAAGAGGTGCACCTGATGCTCGGCGACGGCAGCGACTCCGCGCACTCGCTCGCCGAGATCCTGCCGGTCTACCGACAATCCAGGGAACACCTGCAACACATCCTCGACGAGCACCACGCCGAGGGGACCGTCGTCGACTGGTTCGACTCGCGCTACTCCGGCTGCGGACAGTGCGAGGCCTGCACGGCCGAGGTGGAACAGCACCGCGACCTGGTTCTGGTCGCAGGCATGCGCGCGAGCACCAGGGACAGACTGCTCGACGCCGGCATCTCGACGGTCGACGAACTGGCTGCATCGACCGGAAGCGTGGACGGCATGTCGTCTCGCACGGTCACGAATCTGCGAGCTCAGGCCGCGCTGCAGGTTCGTCAGGAACGCAGCGGCGACGCCGAGTTCGAGATGTTCGACGCCGACGCCCTCGGTGTGATCCCCGAGCCCGATCCGGGCGACATCTTCTTCGACTTCGAGGGCGACCCACTGTGGGCCGAGGCCGGCAGTGCCGAATGGGGACTCGAGTATCTGTTCGGTGTCTACACCGCCGACGGCGACTTCCTCCCGTTCTGGGCGCACGATCGCGCGCAGGAACGCCGCGCCCTGATCGACTTCCTCGACTACGTGACCACCCGTCGCGCCGCCTACCCGAACATGCACGTCTACCACTACGCGCCGTACGAGAAGACCGCGCTACTGCGCCTCGCCGGACGCTACGGAGTGGGTGAGGACGCAGTCGACGACCTACTGCGGGACGACGTTCTGGTCGACCTCTACCCGATCGTGCGATCTGCGGTGCGCATCGGAGCCAGGTCGTACAGCATCAAGAAGCTCGAACCCCTGTACATGCCCGCGGCCCGCGACGGGGACGTCACCGATGCGGCCGCGTCGATCGTCGAATACGCGAACTGGTGCGATCTACGAGACCAGGGCAAGGACGCCGAGGCTGCTGCGCTCCTCGCCGATATCGCCGAGTACAACCGCACCGACTGCGAATCGACGCTGCGACTGCGGGATTGGTTACTGGGGCGCGCGTCGGACGCCGGTGTGCACCCGCGGGCTCGGCAGCATCTCGAACTCGAAGACGGTGCGACGGACACCGCGAGCCCGCTGGAGCTCGAACTCGCCGACTACGCCGGTCTGCCGTGGGAGCGCACCTCGACGCAGCAGGCCGTCGCATTGTTCTCCGGTTCCATCGGCTACCACCGCCGCGAGCGAAAGCCGTTCTGGTGGGCGCACTTCGATCGCCTCACCCACCCGCTCGACGAGTGGGCCGACGCGGCCGACGTGCTGAAGGTCGAGCGCGCCGAGCTGGTGCACGACTGGATGAAGACTGCACCGAAGCAACGGGTCCTGCGACGACAGCTCAAGCTGCTGGGACATCTGAGCAGCGGCGTCCTGTCGAGCTCCAAGGTCAAGCTGCTCTACGAAAACCCGGCCCCGGAGGGATTGCCGAAACAGCAGCCGATCCATCGGGCGACCACGACGGTCGAGATCGTGGAGGCGGGCTACGAGGGCACCCTCGACATGGTGGTGGTGCAGGAGAACCTGCGCAAGGGAGTGGACGAGTACTCCGACTTCCCCGTCGCCACCGCACCCGAACCGCCCCCGGCCACCAAGTATCTGGAGCAGGCGATCGTTGCCGTCGCGGCCGAGGTCCACGCCGCACTGCCGCACCTTCCGCACACGGCTGTCGCCGATCTGCTGACGCTGTCGCCGCCCCGAACCCGTTCCGGCACCGGTCTTCCCGAGGTGCACGCCGGCGATTACGCGGCAGCCGTCACGGCGGCACTGCTCGATCTGGACCGGTCGTACGTTGCCGTGCAGGGGCCACCCGGGACCGGGAAGACGTACACCGCTGCGCGGGTCATCGCCGAGTTGGTCGATGTCCATCATTGGAAGGTCGGGGTGGTGGGCCAATCGCATCACGTGGTGAACAATCTGCTCGACACCATCGTGGCCGCAGGGGTGGACCCGGCCAAGGTGGGAAAGAAGGCACCGACCGCCCACACCGTCCTGGACCCGACGGACTACTGCCGCTTCGTCACCGCCGCCGAGGATGGCTGCGTCATCGGCGGTACTGCCTGGGACTTCTCCAACCCCGGCCGCATTCCGCCCGAGTCGCTCGATCTGCTGGTCATCGACGAGGCCGGGCAGTTCTCCCTGGCCAATACCATCGCCGTCTCGGTGTCCGCACGCAACCTGCTGCTGCTCGGCGACCCGGCACAGCTGCCGCAGGTCAGCCAGGGCACCCACCCAGAACCCGTCGACGAGTCGGCGCTGGGCTGGATCACCAGCGGTCACCCGACGCTGCCCGCCGACCGCGGGTACTTCCTGGCCACGACGTGGCGGATGCATCCCGATCTGTGCGCGCCGGTCTCGGCACTGTCGTACGAGGGCAAGCTCGAGTCCAACCGTGCTGTGACACAGGCACGTTCACTGGAGTCGCTCGAACCCGGCCTGCATATCGTCCACCTCGACCACCACGGCAACTCCACCGACTCGGGGGAGGAAGCCGACGAGATCGTCACTCACGTGCAGAATCTGCTGGGCCGACTGTGGAGCGACCCGCAATCCTTCGAGGGTGCGCGGCCGATGGACCAGGGCGACTTCCTGGTCGTCGCCGCCTACAACGCGCAGGTGGCCGTCATCGTCGAAAGACTCGCGGCCGCCGGACTCGACGAGGTCTCGGTGGGCACCGTCGACAAGTTCCAAGGACGACAGGCACCGGTGGTGTTGATCTCGATGGCCGCGTCGGCAATCGAAGACGTGCCACGAGGCATGGGATTCCTGTTGTCCCGCAACAGACTCAACGTCGCCGTCTCGCGAGGCCAGTGGGCCGCGATACTTGTCCGGTCGCGGGCACTGACCCGGTACCTGCCGTCGACCCCGGCCGGACTGGTCACCCTCGGCACTTTCATGAGCCTGTGCGAGAACGGAATTCAGCCGAACGCCATGCCCTCACCACGATAGGTGGGGACCGCCTCGACGGACCCGTCGGCGTGTACCAGATGCAGGGTGTCGAATCGCTCGCACAGCTCGCCGGCCTTGGCATGCCGGAACCAGACGCGATCACCGATCCTGATCTCTCCCGCTCCGCTCACCGGAGTCTGCACCTCGCCCGCGCCTTCGTTGCGCAGCAACTTCAAACCGGACGTCACCACGCCCCTGGCCTTTCTCGACCACGCGATCGGCCGCGGGGACCTCGACGTCGACGCCGGGCCCGACGCGATGTAGCCACCGCCGAACAGCGTCGCGATCTGTGGCGTCGGCTTGCGCACCGCGGGCAACGCGAAGAACAGCGAGGGCTCGGCCGAGAACGCGCGATACCGATCGAAGAGCGTCGGCGCGAACAGACCCGATCCCGCGGTCACCTCGGTGACGACGGGATCGGCCGCCGAGAACTCGATCGACCCGGTACCGCCGCTGTTGACGATCTCGATCCGGCCGACGGCCGCAGTCACGGCCTCGACCACCGCCGTTCTGCGCGTGGAGATCTCACGAGACGACAGCGACTTCATCCATTCCACCGCGAGATTGGCGTCGGGCACACCGGCGATCTGCGCCTCGTAGAACATCAGCCCGACCACCCGAAACCCCCGCGCATGCGCCGCCCGCGCGAAGGCGGCGACCTGCTCGGGTTCGCGCAGTGGCGAACGTCTGACACCGATGTGCAGCGGCCCGATCCGCAGCGAGGCATCGACGTCGAGACAGATACGGGGCTTGAGAAGATCACTGGCGGTGGCGTCGCGCACGATGTCCAGCTGTGCGACGTCGTCGACCATCAGCGTGATGCGCCCAGACAGAACACGATCGTTGACGACCTCGGCGAGGGCGGTGCGGTCGACCGTCGGGTACCCCATCAGGATGTCCTCGACGCCGTGGCGTGCCAACCAGATCGCCTCACGCAGGGAGTACGCCATGACCCCGCTCACGCCGTCGGCCGCGAGCACCCGCTCCAAAACCGCCCGGGACCGAACCGACTTGCTCGCGATCCTGATCGGCACTTCGTCCGCCCGTGCTCGCAGCGCCGCAGCATTGGCATCGAGGGCCGCCAGATCGACTGCAGCCATTGGTGATTCGAGCCCTTCGGTGGCAGCGGCGATACGGGACAGTGGTGTCGTGTCGGTGGTTGCGACACCGGCGATCGAACTCATGCGGCTCATTCCTTTGTCGTTGCCAGGTCCGAACAGTCAAACACTCCACAGCCGAGAAGTCCCGGCGAGCATTCAGCGGTCCTGAGCCTTGGCCGCTATCAGACCCGACAGGTCGTCGATCTGCGCCAGCACCTCGAGATCGTCGCCGTCGACCAACCATCGCAGCACGAGGCCGTCGAGGGTGGCCATCCCGAAACGCGCGATCGACGCCACCGGCTCCAGCCATCGCGTCCCGGTGTGGGCGGAACACTTCTCGAAGAACAACCGGGCCTCGGAGTCCCGGATTCGGTACTGCCCACTGGCGATCTCGGCGGCCGTGGCGGACCCGAGCGCACGATGGCGCAGCAAGTAGGTCTTGATCTCGTACGCGAGCAACTGCCGACCCGGTGACTTCTCGATCAGCAACCACACCGCGCTCAGACCGCCGTGCACCAGCTCGCGCAGACCTCGGACACCCGGGAGTTCGCGCGTGCCCACCGCGCTTTCCAACGCGGCATGCAGAATCTCGGTGACGTCGACGATGAGGTGCTCCCCCATCGCGATCACCAGATCCTGCTTGGTCTCGAAGTGGTACTGCACGATGCCCTTGGTGACGTCGGCGTGCTCAGAGAGAGCACGCACGGTCAGAGACTCGATGCCGACCCGCTCCGCGACATCGATCGCAGACTGCACCAGTTGTGCGCGCCGCACATCAGCGGGCAGCCTCGATTGCATCACCCGATCCTAGGGCGCAGACGAGTTCTGTGCCTCCGATTGACCCACGGGAGTGGAGCCTGCGGAATGACCTGGAGGTTGCAGCAGTGGAGCCTGCGGAATGACCTGGAGGTTGCAGCAGTGGAGCCTGCGGAATGACCTGGAGGTTGCAGCAGTGGAGCCTGCGGAACGACCTTCGGTTCGAGCAGTGCGATAGTGATTCGATGATCGAGCGGTCGTGGCAGAACTGGGCGGGCAACCAGCATGCGTATCCGGTGCATCGAGCCGAGCCTTCATCGGTGGACGAGTTGCGTGCGATTCTGCGGGATGCCGTCGAACGATCTCGGACGGTGCGGTGCGTCGGAGCGGGCCACTCGTTCACTCCGATCGCGGTCACCGACGGCGTTCAGATCAGCCTGGATTCGCTGCGCGGGATCGAATCGGTGGTGCGCGAGGACGACGGTTCCGCCCGGGTGACTGTGCTCGCAGGCACTCGGCTGCGCGATCTGACCGCGCGGTTGTGGGACCTCGGCCTGGCCATGACCAACCTCGGCGACATCGACGAACAATCGATTGCCGGAGCCATCTCCACGGGCACTCACGGAACCGGAGCCCGCTTCGGCGGCATCGCGACTCAGGTGTACGCGCTGGAGCTGATGACCTCGGACGGCCGGCTCGTTCGGTGCTCTCGCGAGGAGAACACGGAACTGTTCGACGCGGCCCGCGTCGGGCTCGGTGCGCTCGGCGTGATCACCCGAGTCACGCTCGAATGCGTTCCGGCCTTCGTCCTCCGGGCCGTCGAGGAGCCGTCGACGCTCCGGGCGACGCTCGCCGATCTCGATGCGATCGTGGCAGGCGTCGACCATTTCGAGTTCTACTGGTTTCCGCACACCGACCGGGTGCTGACCAAACGCAACACCCGCCTGCCCGGCGA
This sequence comes from Rhodococcus sp. 14-1411-2a, assembly GCF_002259485.1. GTDB lineage: Bacteria > Actinomycetota > Actinomycetes > Mycobacteriales > Mycobacteriaceae > Rhodococcoides. Next base: position 635,890 of record NZ_NPGA01000015.1, on the reverse strand, counting down.
CGCTGCGCTGCGTCCGCTGGGAAAGGTGCGGTCGTATCTCGACGACGAATTGCTGTCCAACACGGTGTTCGAGGGCCTCAACCGTGTGGTGACGCGGGTGCCTGCCCTGATTCCGCGCCTCAACTCGGTGTCGGCCCGGGCGCTGTCGGCCCGTGAGTACACCAATCGTTCGTACCGGGTGTTCTCGTCGTCGCGGACCGTCAAGTTCGTCGAGATGGAATATGCCGTGCCTGCAGCCGAGATCGGCGGGGTGCTGCGCGAGGTGGATCGCTGGCTCGGGCGGTCTACGCACTCCATCGCGTTTCCCGTCGAAGTGCGCTTCGCCGCCCCCGACGACATCTGGCTCTCCACCGCGTACGGACGCCCGACGGCCTACATCGCCGTGCACCAGTACCACCGGCGAGATCACCGCGAGTACTTCGACGCCGTCGAGGCCATCTGCCGCAGCGTCGGCGGCAGGCCACACTGGGGCAAACTGCATTCCCTCGACGGCGACGAGCTGCGCGATACCTACGAACACTTCGACGACTTCCTGCGTGTTCGGGATGCGATGGACCCGATGAAGCTGTTCGGCAGCAGATACCTCGAGCGTCTGCTGTCCTGAGCGGCCGACCGGTGTAGCGCTGCGCGCAATTTTTGCTCCACTCCTGCGACCGTCGAGTGGGTTTCCCCAGGCCAACGGGTCGAGTGGAGTGTCCCGTGCGCGCAGCCACTCCCCGCACGCTTACATTGGAACGAGTGAGCACAGGAAAACGCGCGCTGTCCGGCATCGTCGCCGCCGGGGTGGTCCTCGGCGTCGGTGAATTGATCGCCGTACCCATCGGACCCAACTCGTCACCGCTGACCGCCGTCGGGTCCTCGGCCGTCGACAACAGTCCGGCCCCGATCCGTGAATGGGCCATCGACACGTTCGGCACCTCCGACAAGCTCGCCCTGTTCATCGGCATGGCAGTGGTGATCGGAGCGATCGCCGCGGCGGCAGGCATCGCCCGCAAGCCGATCGGTGCCGTGGTGTTCGCCGCACTGGGCGTCGTGGGCGTACTCGCGGCAGTGACCCGACCCGACGCGACGGCCCTCTACGCAGTCCCGACCATCGGCGGCGTCATCGTCGGCATCGTCGTGCTGCACGCCCTCATCGGTGCCGCCGCGCCTGCGACCGAGGGAATGAATCGACGCAGCTTCCTCTCTCTCGCCGCCGGTGCCGCGGTGCTTGGCGTCGTCGCCGGAACAGCCGGACGGATGCTCACCTCCGCCCGCGCCGTCACCGCCGATCGACTCGGCTTCATGCTGCCCACACCGACGCCGCAACCCCCGATACCGGCCGGGGCGGACCTACAGATCGACGGCCTCGCGTCGTACATCACCCCGAACGACGACTTCTACCGCATCGACACCGCGTTGGTCGTGCCGCGCGTGGCGTCCGAGGACTGGTCGCTGCGCATCCACGGCATGGTCGACCGCGAGATCGAGCTGACGTTCGCCGACCTCGCCGAGCGCCAGGCAGTGGAGAAGACGGTCACGTTGACCTGCGTGTCCAATATCGTCGGCGGCGACCTCGTGGGCAATGCGACGTGGATCGGCTACCCGCTCAAGGACATTCTCGAAGAGGCAGGCATCTCCCCCGACGCCGACATGGCCCTGTCGTCGAGCAGCGATGCCTTCACCGCGGGCACTCCCCTCGAGGTGCTGCTCGACGGCCGCGACGCCCTCCTGGCCGTCGGAATGAACGGTGCACCGCTGCCCGTCGAGCACGGCTACCCGGCCCGGCTCGTCGTCCCCGGCCTGTACGGATACGTCTCGGCGACCAAGTGGGTCACCGACATCGAGATCACCCGCTTCGACCGCGCGACGGCGTACTGGACCGACCGAGGTTGGGGCGAACGCGGACCGATCAAGACGGCCTCGCGGATCGACACCCCGCGATCGGGCAGTTCCGTGCCGGCCGGGCAGACGGTGATCGCCGGAGTGGCGTGGGACCAGCATACCGGAATCGACGGCGTGGAAGTGCAAGTGGACGAGGGCAACTGGGTACCGGCCACGCTGTCGGAGGAGTACTCCAAGGACACCTGGCGGCAATGGACGGTCGAGCTCGACCTACCCGCGGGGCAGCATTCGATCCGCGCCCGCGCCACCAACTCCGCAGGAGAACTGCAGACCAACAGGACCGCAGACACCGTTCCCGACGGAGCGACCGGCTACCCCAGGATCTCGGTCACCGCCGACTGATCTGGACAGTCGCGAAACTCGCGCGGATCGAATTCTCGGCCAACACGTTTCGCTCCTGCGCGGTCAGCCCCATACCTGCTTGGAGGGCAGCGAAATTGTCGTCGACGTAGCCGCCGAAGTAGGCGGGATCGTCCGAGTTGATCGACACCGACAGGCCCCGCTCGAGCATCTGTCGCAGCGGCAGCTGCTCTACATCGTCGATCACCTTGAGCCGGACGTTGGACAGCGGGCATACCGTGAGCGGAATCTGTTCCTCGACAAGACGATTCACCAGCGCCTCGTCTTCGAGGCACCGCACCCCGTGGTCGATGCGCTCGACCTTCAGCAGATCCAATGCCTGCCAGATGTAGTCGGGTGGACCTTCCTCACCGGCGTGGGCGACGACGTGCAGACCCTCGGCGCGGGCCTTGGCGAACACGTCGACGAACAGCGATGGCGGGTAGCCCACCTCTGCGGAATCGAGGCCGAGACCGATGATCGGGGCCTGCATGGCCAACAGATCGTCCAACAGCTGATTGGCATGCAGCACGGGCTTGTCCCGCAGGATCGACGCGATCAACCCACTGGAGACACCGAATTCGCGCTCGCTGGATGCGCATGCGTCGGCCAATCCCTCGACGACAGCCGCGAGCGGGACACCGCGCTCGGTGTGCGCCTGCGGATCGAAGAAGATCTCCGCGTGCGTCACCCCGGCCTGCGCGGTGCGGCGGAAGTAGGCCCGGGCGAGATCGGCGAAATCCTCGGCAGTGCGCAGCACGGCCATGTTCGCGTAGTACAGATCCAGGAACGACTGCAGGTCGCTGAACTCGTATTTCGCCCGCAGTTCATCGATGTCGTTGTACGGCAGCGACAATCCGTTGCGCTCGGCAAGATCGAATATCAGCGGAGGTTCGAGCGACCCTTCGATGTGCAGGTGCAGTTCGGCCAGCTGATCGGTACTCACTCACCCGATGCTACTTGCCCGTGTACGTAGCCTTCCCCGGACCGACCTCGAGGAAGCTCTTCACCGCACCCCGCAGATCCTCGGTCTCGAACAGTGCGCCGGAGACCTCCGAGGTGATCTCGTCCGCATGGGCCACGCCGCCCGAACGCCACGCTGCCACAATCTGTTTCGTGGCCGCATGCGCGACGGTGGGGCCGTCGGCCAGTCGATGCGTCAGCGCGAGCGCCGCGGCATCGACGTCGTCGTGGATCTGATTGACCACGCCCCACTCCTTCAGCGTCTGCGCGTCGTACAGATCACCGGTCATGACGAGCTCGCGAGCTCGACCCGAACCGGCCCGCTCGGCGAGGCGCTGCGGTCCGCCCATCGACGGTGTCAGACCGACGACGGTCTCGACCAAACCGAACTTGGCCTTGGGGCCGGCGAGAATGATGTCGCACGCCAGCGAGATCTCGAACGCCGCCGTGAGCGTCAAACCGTGCGCGGCGTAGATCACCGGGCAGGGCAGCGCCTCGAGCGGATGGGCGATCTGTGCGAACAATCCACGCCACAGATCGGCACCCTGCGCAGCGGACAGACCATCGAAGACGTGCACGTCGACGCCCGCAGAGTTCACCTTGCCCTCGGCGCGCAACAACACCGCCCGCGGAGGTCGCGCGACGAGATCGGCAACGTTCGCGGCAACCGCGTCGAACATGGCCTGATCGAACAGGTTGAGCGGACCGTGGTCGAAGGTGAGGACGGCGAGCTCGGCGCCTGCCGCGGTGGTCGATCGAACGAGCGAAGTGGGTGCGTCAGCCATGGTTCGCATAGTGCCACACCGGTCCGGGACGGTTGTTACCAACGAGTATTGTTCGCTGATAACTCACCGTTACCGAGAGGAACAGATAGATGAAGCGCAGCTTGTTCGAGGCCGATCACGAGGACTTCCGCGCGTCGGTACGCGAATTCGTCACCCGGACCATCACACCGGTCGAGGAAAAGCTCGTCGAGCAGCGATACATCGACCGCGAGATCTGGCTCGAGGCCGGACGCAACGGCTTCCTGGGACTGGAAGTACCGGAAGAATACGGCGGCAGCGGAGCCGAGGACTACCGATTCAACGCCGTCCTCGCCGAGGAACTCGCCCGCTCGAGCGCCGCGGTGGCGTCGTGCTTCGGTATCCACGTGGACATCGTCGCGCCCTACTTGGTCAAGCTCACCACCGAAGAGCAGAAGAAACGCTGGCTGCCCGGCTTCTGCAGCGGCGAGATTCTCACGGCGATCGCGATGACCGAACCGTCCGGTGGCTCCGACCTGGCCGCGCTGAAGACCACTGCCGTCAAGGACGGAGACGACTTCATCATCAACGGTTCGAAGACGTTCATCACCAACGGCAACTCCGCAGACCTGGTCATCGTCGCCACCCGCACCACGCCGGAGAAGAAGGCCAAGGGCATCACGCTGTTCGCCGTCGAGAACGGCACCGAAGGATTCTCCCGCGGCCGCAAGCTCGACAAGGTCGGTCAGCCCGAATCCGACACGGCCGAGCTGTTCTTCGAGAACGTGCGCGTCCCGAGCTCGAACATGATCGGCGAGTTCGACGGCGGCTTCATCCACATGATGCAGCTACTCCCCCAGGAACGGATCAGCTGCTCGGTGGCCAACCTCGGACACGTCCGTCCCATTCTCGAGGAGACGCTGCAGTACGCCAAGGATCGCAAGGCATTCGGCCAGCAGATCGGCTCACTGCAGTGGAACAAGTTTCTGCTCGCCGAGCTCGTCACCAAACTCGATGTGGCACAGGCGTACATCGACAATTGCATCGCCGCACACGGGATCGGTGAACTGACCGCCATCGACGCCGCCAAGGCGAAGTGGTGGAGCTCGCAGGTGCAGAACGAAATCCTCGACCACTGCGTCCAGCTACACGGCGGCTACGGGTTCATGAACGAATACCGCGCCGCTCGGGCGTGGAAAGACGCTCGCGTGACCAAGATCTGGGCCGGATCGAACGAGATCATGAAGGAACTGATCGGCCGCGATCTGGGGCTGTAGTGCGGCTGCGCCGCATGTGAGTGGAACCTCGTAGCAGGGGTCGAGGTTCCACTCACATGGGTTACTTGAACGCAGGCCGGGCGTAGAAGCAGACCGCGATCATGCCGACGATCAACACTGCGGCGGGCAGGATCAACGACTGCGCCATCGCTGTGGTGAAGCCGTCCCGCAGCATCTCGGGCACTCGGCCGGCGAATTCGTTTGCCCCCGAAGCAGTTCCATCGGCGGGCAGTTCGGCGGCCAAGCGCGATTGGATGAGCGCGCCGATGCCGGCGCTACCGAGCACGGAGCCGATCATGCGGGTGGTGTTGTAGATACCCGAACCTGCGCCCGCCTGACTCATCGGCAGGTTGCGAGTTGCGGTGGCCGCCAACGGAGACCAGATCAACGCGTTCGCTACACCCATCGCCGCGATGGGTAGAAGCAGCTTCCAGATCGCCGTGGTGGGCGTCATCTCGTACGCGAACCACAGCAGCGAGGCGGCCAGGATGAACAGTCCCGATCCTGCAATGTAACGGGGATGCGTCTTGTCGACGAGCTTGCCGACGTTGGGGGCGAGAATGCCGGTCAGCAGTGCCATCGGAACGAACAGCAGTGCCGAACGGGTAGGGGTGAGCCCGGTGACGCTCTGCGCGTAGAACATGATCGGCAGCATCATGCCGGACATCGCGAAACCCATTGCGGCGATACCGATATTGGAGAGCGAGAAGTTGCGTTCACGGAAGAGCGCCAACGGGACCAGCGGTTCGCTCTTGTTCACCGCCTGCCAGTAGACGAACCCGGCGAAGACGAGCAGGCCGGTGCCGATGAGGATCCAGATTCCCGTTCCCCAGTCGTACTTCTGTCCTTCCTGAATGCCGAACACGATGCAGAACAGTCCGATGGCGCTCAACGCCACGCCGAGCAGATCGAACTTGTGATCATGGGTGGGTAGCACGGGAACGAACCTCAGCGCCAACACGATTGCGAGAACACCGACCGGCAGATTGATGAAGAAGATCCACTCCCAGCCGAGGGAGTCGACCAGGACGCCGCCGAGGATCGGGCCGACGAGTGTCGCCACACCTGCGACGGCACCCCACGCGCCCATTGCCGTTCCGCGCTTCTCGGCGGGGAACACCCGGGTGATCACGGCCATCGTCTGCGGGGTGATCATCGCAGCACCGAGACCCTGGACCGCACGCGCTGCGATGAGCATCTCGATGGACCCGGAGAGGCCACACCAGGCCGACGCGAGTGTGAACAGAACGAGGCCGGCGATGTAGAGATTTCGGGGACCGAACTTGTCACCGAGACGCCCGGTGACGAGCAGCGGCACCGCGTAGGCCAGCAGATACGCGCTGGTCACCCAGATGACGTTGTTGATGTCGGTGTTCAGGCCCGTGAGGATCGCCGGCTGCGCGACGGCCACGATGGTGGTGTCGACCAGAATCATGAAGAAGCCCAGGCACAGCGCCCACAGTGCGGGCCAGGGCTTGATCTCTCGTTGTGGCGGAGCGGTCTCGACGACGTTCATGTGCTCTCCTGGTTCGGATCCGTCAGGGTCGTGTGGTGTGTGGATATCTCGTGCGGCCACGCCAGCTCGCCGCTGTCGACGCGTGCGATGTAACTCGTCAACCAGTTCACTTCGGCGGACAACATGTGGTACGTGTAATCGATTCCGGCCCAGTAGATTTCGGAGATGTTGCGGTCGGCTGCCAACCGCTGGTAGCCGGACAGTTCCTCGATCTCCACCTCGAGGTCCTCGATGCGTGCGCGGAGCAACGCGATCGCCTCGGACGCCGCCAGGTTGTGCATCTCGGATAGGCCGAGGGTGAACTGCGGATATTCACGCACCGGGGTGCGGAGAATCTCGGCGAGGCGAGCGACGAGAACTCGTCGGCCGGCGGGCGTGATCTCGTACGTGGTGCGTTCGGGTCGGTTGCCGCCGCGGTCGGTGCCGACCTCGGCGACCAGCGCCTGTCCGTGGAGGCGAGCAACGGCGTGATAGAGCGATCCGGGTCGAACCTTGACGATCCGATCCTCTTTGCGCTCCAACAGAAGTTGATACATCTCGTAGGGATGCATCGGGCTCTCGGACAACAGGGCGAGAACCGAGACGCCCAGCGGGTTCACTGCCTCGCCTCGCATCGAACCTCACCTCAGATCTGAATGTCCCAACTGAATTATTCCAGTTGGAATATAGAACGACAGATCTGCAATTGGCAATCCGGACAATGCTCTGACCTGGGAATTATCCGGACATACAGAAGAAAAAGGACACCGACAACAGTCGATGTCCCGTTCGAACAGACGAAGGCCGGATACTCGGAATTTCTTCCGTGTATCCGGCCCTGTCACCGAGTTTCTGGTGGAAATTACTTCGAGAAGGTCACTCCACCAGGAGAAATCGGGTTACGAAGCTTGAATCAGATGGCGCGGACGCCGGTAGCCTGGGGGCCCTTCTGACCCTGGCCCACCTCGAACTCCACGCGCTGGCCCTCGTCGAGCGACTTGAAGCCGCTACCCTGAATCTCCGAGTAATGAACGAAAACGTCCGGTCCGCCACCATCCTGCTCGATGAAGCCGAAGCCCTTTTCGCCGTTGAACCACTTCACACTGCCCTGCGTCATTCTGTAAACCTTCTGTAAGCGAGCTAGATCTTCACGTCGAAGCTCTAATCTCAAAAGTGAGTCTGCCATCTATCGGCGCCGAGCGAAACACCGGGGGCGAAAAAGTTCGAAAGATTGCTTTTGGACGGTGAAACCGGAACGTTGCTCAGCGCCCCGGTGGCTAGGGTTTCAGACGTGGATCTCCCCTCTCACGATGCCCGCCCTTTCGATCCCCATCGACTCGACATCGTCCGTCTGGCCTGGTGTCGCCGCCTGCAGATGGACGATCGAGCCCTCGACACCGACGCCGACCGCGTCGAACATGTCGGTGCCACCGACGACGTCACCGTGCTGCGACTGGCCGAGACCACCGTGATCGTCGGACCGTCCTGGGCCGTCGATGCCTCTCGCGCGATCAGCGGCCCGGCGAACGCGGACCGAACCTGGATCACGACACTGCTCGGCGACCGTTCGGCGCACTACGAGATCGGCACCCACACGCTGGCGTACGGCTCGGACATCGGCCACACCATCGACGTACACGACCCGCTGATCTCCCACGATGCGCAGCACGCACGCAACCTCGCCGCGCACTGCAGCGACGCCGACGTCGCCGAAGCATTCGGCGAGCCGGTCTCGCGGAACTGGTTCACGCTGCTCGGCGACGACCGACCCGCCGACTCGGCCCATTCGCTCGCGTCGGCCGGCTACTCGGAGGAGCAACTGATTCTGGCCGACATGCGCGTGTTGACCGACCCGAACCATCGCCGACGGGGCCACGCCCAGGTGGTCGGCAGGCTGGCCACCAACGACGCCATCGACGACGGCCTGATTCCGCAGTGGCGATCGCGACCCGAGAACGCCGTTGCTCGACGCCTCGCCGCGCGGCTGGGATATGTGGAAATCGGCGCGTGCCACACCGCAGCGCTCCGACCGTGACCCGGTTGAGCCGGCTCCGAACTGGGTAGCGTCGAGATGAGACCGATCGATGTGAGGAGTTCGAGAGCATGGCCGACGATGCCGCATATGTGGAACCGGGCAAGGAATTCAAGCGCGACACCAACTACATCCCGACGCGGATCACCGCCGACGGCCGGGACGGGTATCCGGTAGAGCCGGGACGGTACCGACTGATCGCCGCGCGCGCCTGCCCGTGGGCCCATCGATCCATCATCGTCCGACGGCTACTCGGCCTCGAAGATGTTCTCTCGCTCGGCATTCCGGGTCCGACCCATGATCCTCGGAGTTGGAACTTCCAGGAGGAGCCCGGCGGCGTCGACTCTGTTCTGCAGATCCCTCGACTTCAGGACGCGTTCTTCGCCCGCTTCCCCGATTACGAGCGCGGCATCACCGTCCCCGCGATCGTCGACGTTCCCTCCGGTGAGGTCGTCACCAACGACTACCCGCAGATGACCCTCGATTTCTCGACCGAGTGGACGCAGTACCACCGCGACGGCGCACCCGATCTGTACCCGGAGGCCCTGCGCAGCGAGATCGACGAAGTGGCCCAGCTGGTGTTCGAGGACGTCAACAACGGCGTCTACCGCTGCGGATTCGCCGGATCGCAGGAGGCGTACGACAAGGCCTACGACCGACTGTTCGCCCGCCTCGACTGGCTCGTCGAACGCCTGTCCACGCAGCGATACCTGGTCGGCGACCACATCACCGAGGCCGACGTGCGCCTGTTCACCACATTGGTGCGCTTCGATCCCGTCTACCACGGCCACTTCAAGTGCAACCGCAGCAAGCTCAGCGAGATCCCGGTGCTGTGGAACTACGCACGCGACCTGTTCCAGACCCCCGGATTCGGCGACACCGTCGACTTCGACCACATCAAGCGGCACTACTACGAGGTGCACACCGACATCAATCCGTCGGGCATCGTGCCGAACGGACCGGACCTGACCGGATGGCTCGAACCCCACGGCCGCGAAGCCCTGGGCGGATCACCCTTCGGCGACGGCACCGCTCCCCCGCCGCCGAAGCCCGACGAACTCGTTCCGCCCGATCACTGGGTGCGTTGAACCCCAGGTTCGACCGGCAACCACACTCGCGACCGAAAGAGACATCGATGGCAGGCAAGAAGGACGACGCACAGGTCGAGGTCTCGAACGGAGGCAAGCTCGAACGCGCGCTCGTCAACATCCTCGACAACGCCAGCCGCCTCCAGGGACCCGCCGTCGACAAATACGTCGCGCACGTGCGTCGAGCACACCCGTACGACACCCCGGCGCAGATCATCGAACGGCTCGAGAAGCGATTTCTGCTCGCCGTCACCGGCAGCGGCTCCGCGGTGGGCGGTGCGGCGGCGATCCCCGGCGTCGGAACCGTCGCCTCGATCGCGGCGGTGGGCGCCGAAACCGCGTTCTTCATCGAGTCCTCGGCATTGCTGACACTGTCGGTCGCGGCCGTCCACGGCATTCCCGTCGAGAATCACCAACAGCGACGCGCCCTGGTGCTCTCGGTCGCGCTGGGCGAATCGGGCATGCAGATCGTGCAGCGAACCGTCGGGAAGACTGCCAAGAACTGGGGACCGCTGATCACGTCCCGAATTCCCGGTGGATCGATGACCAGCATGAACAAGTCCTTGGTGAAGAAGTTCATCACCAAGTACCTCGCCAAACGCAGTGCGTTGTTGGTCGGCAAGTTGCTTCCCGCCGGAATCGGCGCGGCGATCGGCGGGGCGGGAAACCGCGCCGTCGGCAAGGGCGTCATCAAGAACGCCCGCGACGCATTCGGTCCTCCGCCTGCCCGGTTCCCGGAGAACCGCATCATCGAGCCGGATGCCTGAATCGATGGGGCATCCGCGGAATCATCACGCGAGGACGGCGTTGAACCCGATATGACTTCCACACCTGAACTCGGCAAGTACGGCGTCTGGCGACTGCATTCGGCGTTCACCCCTGAACTGTCGCGCGCGATCGAATCCTTCGGCTACGGCACGATCTGGCTCGGCGGCTCACCGCCTGCGGATCTGACCACCACCGAAGAGATCCTCGACGCCACCGAGACGGTCGTCGTCGCCACCGGCATCGTCAACATCTGGTCGGACGCAGCGGCCGACGTCGCCGCGTCGTATCACCGGTTGGAGAGCAAGCACCCGGGCCGTTTCGTGCTCGGGATCGGTGCAGGCCACCCGGAGGCGACGCAGGAATACACCAAGCCGTACGACGCCTTGGTGGCCTACCTCGACGCTCTCGACGAGGCCGGAGTTCCGGTGGAACGACGCGTCCTGGCAGCCCTCGGACCGAGGGTGCTCGCGCTGGCAGCCGACCGCACCGCGGGTGCGCATCCGTACCTGACGACCCCCGAGCACACCCGAGATGCGCGAGAAGCATTGGGCCCGAACAAAATTCTGGCACCCGAGCACAAGGTGGTCCTCGAGTCGGATCCGGAGAAGGCGCGCTCGATCGGCCGACCACCGGTCAACAACCCGTACCTGCACCTGCGGAACTACACCAACAACCTGAACCGACTCGGCTACTCCGACGAGGAGATCGGCGACGGCGGCAGCGACCGACTGATCGACGCGTTGGTGGCGCACGGCACCGCCGACGCGATCGCAGCACGGTTGAACGAGCACCTCGACGCGGGTGCGTCGCACGTGACACTGCACTCGCTACCCGACCTGGCCGATCCGGTCGAGACGTACAGAGAGGTCGCCGCCGCGCTGCATCGCTGACCGAAGACGGCGCTCTCGAGGGCGATGTCGGGCGCACCCCGTAGCCTCGGGTACCGGTTGCCGCGAGCAGCCGGTACACGAGGTGACCAACGGCCAGGGGGATTGCGCGCAGATGACCAGCTATCCGGGAGCAGCGCTCGAGGCGCAGGCGCTGACCAAGCAGTTCGGCACCGTTCGCGCAGTGTCGGATCTGAGCTTCGTCGTCCCGCGCGGCACCGTCACCGGATTCCTCGGCCCCAACGGCTCGGGTAAGTCGACGACGCTGCGCATGCTCCTCGGGCTCGTTGCACCCACCTCGGGCATCGGCCTCGTCAACGGCGCGCCGTTCCGCACGACCGAACACCCGGCCCGCACGGTGGGGGCCGTCCTCGACTCGTTGAGCGTGCACCCCAAGCGCAGCGCTGCCCATCACCTGAAGATCTACACCGCCGCGATCGGCGTACCCGACAGCCGCGCCCTCGACGTGCTGCGACTCGTCGGCCTCGGTGACGTTGCCGACCGCGCCGCAGGCGGCTTCTCCCTCGGCATGCGTCAACGCCTCACGCTGGCGACCGCGCTGCTGGGGGATCCGGAAATCCTCGTGCTCGACGAACCCGCGAACGGTCTCGACCCCGAGGGCATCGCCTGGCTGCGCGACTTCCTGAAGGCATTCGCCGCGTCGGGACGCACCGTGCTGGTGTCGAGTCACATCCTGCGCGAGATCGAGCAGACCGTCGACAATCTGGTGATCGTCAGCGCCGGTGCACTCGTCTACCAGGGATCCATCGCGCAACTGCGATCGACGCGTCCGAGCCGTGTACTCGTGGCCGCATCGGACCCCGCGGCATTGGCTTTGGCGTTGGCATCGAATGGATTCAACGACAGCCAACTGCTGCCCGACGGACGCATCGGCGTCGCCGGTACCGACGCGGCAACGATCGCTCGCATCGCTGCCGACGCCCAGGTGACGATTTTCGGGACCACCGGTGAACACGTCGACCTCGAGCAGGTGTTCCTGTCGATGACCGCGGGTCAGTACAACGCTGCACCCGTTCAGCAGAATCCGTACGGCGGGCCGCCGCATGGTTACGGCCCGCCGCCGGGTCACCACCAGGGCTACGGCCCGCCGCCCGGTTACGGTGCGCCGCAGAACTGGAACGGGGGTCCGCGATGAACGCGTTGCTGACGTCGGAGATCCGCAAGGTCACGACACTGAAATTCTGGTGGGCGCTGGCGATCGCACCGCTCGTCGTCGGAATCTTCGCTTCCGTCATCACGTCGGTGATCGCGAACCAGTTGGGCGAGTTCGAGGAAGACCTGGATATCTCGGGCGGGGTCGCCTCGATCGGCCTGTACGTCGCCGCCGGTGCCGCAATTCTGTTCGCAGGCATCTTCGGTGCCGTCAACACCGGAACCGAATTCCGCCACCAGACCATCACCACCAGCTTCCTCACCGCTCGTGGCCGAGACGGAGTGATCGCCGCCAAACTCATCGTCACTGCGCTGTTCGGCCTCGGATACGGGCTGGTGGTGCTGTTGGCCAGCCTGATCTGCCTGCTGATCTTCAACGAGCGGACCGTACTGCTCGACGGCGCGTTCATCGGCGTGGTGGCGTCGTGTCTCCTCGCCGTCGTGCTGTGGTCGCTGATCGGCGCAGGCCTCGGTCTGCTGCTCAAATCCCCGACGTGGGCTGCGGTCGTGCTCGTTGCCTGGCTGCCCTTCGGCGAGGGTCTGCTCTCGCTGATCCTGTTCGGAGTCGGGCTCGGATCGGTCGCCGTGGCGCTTCCGTCGAACCTGACCCTGCCGACGATGGCAGCGACTCAACTCGACGGCGCAGGCGACCTGGCGTCGTGGCCGTGGGCACCGCTCGGACTCGCGCTGTGGGCGGCGATCCTCGTCGGCGTCGGCTGGTTCCTGGCTCGAACCCGCGACATCGGCTGAGGTCTGCGGCGGGAGTGGAGCCTGCGGAACGACCCATACAACCGGTCCCCACATTCGCAGTCCGACGCTGTCGGTGCCCGGGTCTACCGTGGTGAATCGATGGCACACAGTAATGCGGTGAAAGACCGTGCAGCGGCACCCCGACGCAGCTCGTCGACACTCGGCAGCGAAGAACCGTCGTCGGGTACCCGGCGTGGATGGATCAGACGTCTGATCGCGCAGTGCATGCTGCATCGCCGTACCGCACTGGGAGCCCTGGGCGTGACGATGATCGCGGCCGTGATCGACATTTCGTTCCCGCTGCTGACCCGAGTGGCGATCGACGACGCGACCGCAGGAAACGGCGAGAAGATCGCCACCGTCGCCGCCGCCATCGCACTGTTGGGTCTGGTCCGGTTCGCATGCCAATTCGGTCGACGCATGCTCGCCGGCCGGCTCTCGATCGACGTTCAGCACGATCTGCGCCTGGACCTGCTCGCGTCGCTGCAGCGGCTCGACGGTCGAAAGCAGGACGAGATCCGCACCGGCCAGGTCGTGTCGAGATCGATCACCGACCTGCAACTCGTGCAGGGTCTGCTGGCCATGGTGCCGCTGTCCGCGGGAGCCGTCCTGCAGTTCGTACTGGCGCTGGCAGTGATGGCGTATCTGTCGCCGCTGCTCACCGTTGTCGCGATACTCATCGTTCCTGCGGTCAGCGTCGTGGTCTACCGAATGCGGCCCACTCTCTTCGCGGCCACCTGGTCGGCGCAACAACGCGCCGCCGATCTGGCTCAGCACGTCGAGGAAACCGTCACCGGCGTTCGAGTCGTCAAGGGCTTCGGCCAGGAAGCCCGTGCGGTGGATCGCATCGAGACGCTCGGTCGCACGCTCTTCGCCGAGCGCATGCGATCGGCGAAGATCAACTCGCGGTTCGCACCGTCGCTGGCCACCATTCCGCAACTCGGACTCGTCGGAGTCATCGCCCTGGGCGGCTATCTGGCCCTGCAGGGCCACATCACGATCGGCACGTTCCTGGCCTTCGCCACCTACGTCGCAACCCTGTCCGCCGTGACCCGCACCGTCTCGTCGGTGGTGATCATGGCTCAGCTCTCCCGCGCGGCCGTCGAGCGCGTCTACGAGGTGGTCGATACCCAGCCGTCCGACCCGGAACCGGCCGCCCCCGTCGCATTGCCCGACGGCCCGCTCGGAGTCCGCATCTCCGAGGTGACCTTCGGGTTCGAGCCCGAACGCGATGTGCTGACCGGCCTGAATCTGACCATCTCGCCGGGTGAGACGGTGGCCGTCGTCGGCCACGCGGGCTCGGGAAAGACCGCTCTCGCCCTGCTGCTCCCCCGCTTCTATCGCCCCTCCGAGGGACAGATTGCGCTGACATCCGACGGAACGTCGTTCGATATCGACGACCTCGACTCGACGTCGCTCCGCGAGGCGGTCTCGCTCGTGTTCGACGAGCCGTTCCTCTTCTCGGACACCATCGCCGCCAACATCGCCCTCGGCAGGCCCGACGCCACAGCGGAGGAGATCGAGCATGCGGCGCGGCTGGCACAGGCATCGACCTTCATCGACGCGCTGCCCGAGGGATACGACAGCCTCGTCGGCGAACGCGGACTCACCCTGTCCGGCGGCCAGCGCCAACGCATCGCACTGGCCCGTGCTCTTCTCGTCGAGCCGCGAATTCTGATCCTCGACGACGCCACCTCGGCAGTGGACGCCGAGACCGAGGCCGCCATCTTCGACGCGTTGCGTGGCGTCCGGACGCGCGCGACCCTCGTTCTCGCTCATCGCCGCTCGACCCTGACCCTGGCCGATCGCGTCGCCGTGCTCGACAACGGCCGCATCATCGACACCGGAACCGTCGACGAACTCGATCGGCGTTGTCCGTTGTTCCGGGCCCTCCTGGCCGGTGGAGACGGCGAGGAGAACGACGATCCCGGTGCGGAGCCGACCGTCGACCCCTTCGCCGACACGCTCTGGCCGGACACGGATCCGGAGTCGACGGTCGAGCCCGGCGCAGTCTCGACACCCGCGCCCGGAGGCGGCGGTGGTCACGGAACTGCGATGGCCGGGGCTTTCGGCTCGCTCGCACCCACACCCGCCATATCCCGGGCAGTCGCGGCCCTGCCGCCTGCGACCGAGGATCCGGGCACATCCGGATCCCAGCTGCGTCGACCCGACCCGGAGTTCCGGCTGTCGAGACTGCTGAGCCCCGTGCGCTCGTTGCTCGCCGTCGTGGTGGTGCTTCTCGCGCTGGACTCACTGGCCTCGATCGCCTTCCCCTCGCTCGTTCGCTACGCGGTGGACAACGGAGTGGCGAGTGGAGACTCGAACACCCTGTGGATCGCCACCTCGATCGGCGTCGTGTTGGCAGCGGCGAGTTGGTTCGTCGTCTGCTGGACGACGGTGATCACCGCGCGGGCGGGTGAGCGAGTGCTCTTCGGACTCCGTGTCCGCAGCTACGCACACATTCAGCGGCTCGGCCTCGACTACTACGAACGTGAGCTGTCGGGCCGCATCATGACCCGCATGACCACCGACGTCGACGCACTGTCGTCGTTCATTCAGACCGGGGCATCGACGGCCGTGGTGAGTGTGTTGACCGTCGTCGGTATCGCCGCCGCTCTGCTCGTCACCGACCCCACTCTCGGGCTGGTGGCGCTGGCTGTCGTGCCACCGCTTGCCGTGGCCACCGTGATCTTCCGGCGCATCTCCTCGGCGGCGTACTCGACGTCCCGCGAGCGAATCTCGATCGTCAACGCCGATTTCCAAGAGAACGTCACCGGCCTGCGCGCGGCACAGGCCTACCGGCGCGAGGAGTACGCCGCATCCCGATTCGCCGAACGCTCCGACCGCTACCGCGCGAGTCGAATGCGATCGCAGACCGCGATCTCGGTGTTCTTCCCCCTCATCACGTTGCTCTCCGACATCGCCCTCGCCGTCGTCGTGTTCGTCGGCGCGCATCAGATCGCCACCGGCACCACCACAGCGGGCACCCTCGTGGCGTTCGTGCTCTATCTCGGGCTGCTCTTCGGACCCATCCAGCAGCTCTCGCAGGTGTTCGACGGTTACCAGCAGGCACGCGTCGGAGTGGGCCGCATCGGGGATCTCCTGCGCACCACGAGCTCGATCGAAACCTCCGCCGACGCGAACACCACCGCACTTCCCGGCGGACGCCTGCGCGCCGACATAGAACTCGTCGATGTCGGTTTCCGGTATGCCGGGGCTCACTCCGACGCCCTGAGTGAGGTAAATCTCACCATCCCCGCCGGTACCACCGTCGCCTTGGTCGGACGCACCGGCGCGGGCAAATCCACAGTGGTGAAACTGCTGGCCCGCTTCTACGATCCGACCTCCGGATCGGTGCGGGTCGGCGGCCACGATCTACGCGACTATCGCCTCTCGGACTACCGCCACCGACTCGGCGTCGTACCGCAGGAAGCGCACCTGTTCACCGGAACCGTGGCGTCGAACATCGCCTACGGCAGACCCGATGCCAGCCGCACCGACATCGAGAACGCGGCACGCTCGGTGGGTGCTCTGAGCACCATCGCCGCACTTCGCGGCGGTATGCACCAACCCGTCGGTGAGCGCGGCCAAGGGCTGTCCGCAGGTCAGCGACAGCTGATCGCACTGGCCAGGGCCGAGCTGGTCGACCCCGACCTGCTGCTCCTCGACGAGGCCACCGCCACGCTCGATCCCGCGACCGAACGCATCGTGCTCGCAGCCGGCAGTGCCGTCGCGCGGACCCGCACGGCGGTGGTCGTCGCGCACCGCTTGGCGACCGCCGCGCGGGCAGATCTGATCGTGGTGGTCGACGGCGGCCGTATCGTGGAAGTAGGTCGACATTCGGAGCTTCGCACGCAGGGCGGCTTCTACGCACAGTTGTGGACTGCAGCCGAAACGAACCGAGGGAATAATTCGATAATCGAAGGTGTCATCGACAACGAGGCCGATGGTTACCGGTGAGTACATATCACAGCTACGTCCCGGACGCACGTGAGCTGGACCAACGGTCTAGCCTGGACACGTACGCGCGCTGAACGGGAACGAAGACAGAAACGAGGCGAACTACTGCCGTGAGCAGCAGCTCTACTACCCAATTCGGACAAAACCAATGGCTGGTCGACGAGATGTACCAGCGATTCAAGCAGGACCCTTCATCCGTCGACGCGAGCTGGCACGAGTTTCTGACCGGTTACGACCCCGAGGCAGCAACCGACGAGACCGCCGGATCCAACGGTGCTGCCGGTAACGGCGCAGCCTCGAACGGTAGCTCGACCAAGTCCGCGCCTCCCGCAGCACCAGCGCCACCAGCCAAGCCGGCCGCCTCTGCTCCCGACAAGACCGACGCGCCGAAGGCCGCAGCACCCAAGGCCGCTCCGAAAGCCGCCGCTCCCAAGGCCGAGGCCGCGAAGCCTGCCGCTGCTGCCAAGCCTGCCGAGAAGAAGGCAGCGCCGGCCAAGTCCGCTCCCGCGAAGCCCGCCGCAGCCGAGTTCGGTGAAGAGTCGAGCAAGATTCTGCGCGGCGCTGCTGCCGCGGTGGCGAAGAACATGTCCGCCTCGTTGCAGATTCCCACCGCGACCAGCGTGCGTGCGATTCCGGCCAAGCTCATGGTCGACAACCGCCTCGTCATCAACAACCATCTCGCTCGTACCCGCGGCGGCAAGATCTCGTTCACACACCTGCTCGGCTACGCCATCGTGCAGGCCGTCAAGGCGTTCCCGAACATGAACCGCCACTTCGCCGAGGTCGACGGCAAGCCGAACGCCGTCACTCCGGCCGCGATCAACCTCGGTCTCGCCATCGACCTGCCCGGCAAGGACGGCAACCGTTCCCTCGTCGTCGCTGCCATCAAGAACACGCAGGACTTCACGTTCACGCAGTTCTACAACGCGTACGAGGACATCGTGCGTCGCGCTCGCGACGGCAAGCTCACCGGTGAGGACTTCCAGGGCGTCACCATCTCGCTGACCAACCCCGGTGGAATCGGAACCGTGCACTCGGTGCCGCGTCTGATGAACGGCCAGGGAGCCATCATCGGTGCCGGTGCCATGGAGTACCCGGCAGAGTTCCAGGGAGCCAGCGACGAGCGTCTCGCCGAGTTCGGCGTCGGCAAGCTCATGACGCTGACCTCGACGTACGACCACCGCATCATTCAGGGTGCGGAGTCGGGTGACTTCCTCAAGACGATCCACAACCTGCTGATCAGCGACGAGTTCTACGACGAGCTGTTCCACTCGCTGAAGATCCCCTACGAGCCCATTCGCTGGCGCAAGGATCTGCCCGAGGGCACGGTCGACAAGAACACCCGCGTGCTCGAGCTCATCGCGGCGTACCGCAACCGCGGTCACCTGATGGCCGACACCGATCCGCTGCAGTTCACCAAGGACAAGTTCCGGATGCATCCGGACCTCGACGTGATCAGCCACGACCTCACGCTGTGGGATCTCGACCGCGAATTCAAGGTCGGTGGATTCCACGGCAAGGACAAGATGAAGCTGCGGGACGTGCTCAGCGTTCTGCGCGACTCGTACTGCCGCCACGTGGGCGTCGAGTACACCCACATCCTCGAGACCGAGCAGGTCACCTGGCTGCAGGAACGCGTCGAGGCCAAGCACGTCAAACCGACTGTGGCGCAACAGAAGTACATTCTGAGCAAGCTCAACGCAGCCGAGGCGTTCGAGACGTTCCTGCAGACCAAGTACGTCGGGCAGAAGCGCTTCTCGCTCGAAGGTGCAGAGTCGGTCATCCCGATGATGGACTCCGTCATCGACCAGAGCGCCGAGTACGCCCTCGACGAGGTCGTCATCGGTATGCCGCACCGCGGTCGCCTCAACGTGCTCGCCAACATCGTCGGCAAGCCCTACTCGAAGATCTTCACCGAGTTCGAGGGCAACATGAACCCGGCCGCCGCACACGGCTCCGGCGACGTGAAGTACCACCTCGGTGCCGAGGGCACGTACATCCAGATGTTCGGTGACAACGACATCAAGGTCTCGCTCACCGCGAACCCGTCGCACCTCGAAGCCGTCGACCCGGTTCTCGAAGGCCTCGTCCGCGCCAAGCAGGACCTACTGGACAAGGGCACCGGCCAGGGCGGTTACTCCGTTCTGCCGCTGATGCTGCACGGAGACGCGGCATTCGCAGGCCAGGGCGTCGTCGCCGAGACGCTGAACCTGTCCGATCTGCGGGGCTACCGCACCGGCGGCACCGTGCACATCGTCGTCAACAACCAGGTCGGCTTCACCACGTCACCGGAGTTCTCGCGTTCGTCCGAGTACTGCACCGATGTGGCGAAGATGATCGCCGCGCCGATCTTCCACGTCAACGGCGACGACCCCGAGGCCTGCGCCTGGGTGGCTCAGCTGGCGGTGGACTTCCGTCAGAAGTTCCACAAGGACGTCGTCATCGACATGATCTGCTACCGCCGTCGCGGCCACAACGAGGGCGACGACCCCTCGATGACGCAGCCGGCGATGTACGACGTGATCGACACCAAGCGCAGCGTCCGCAAGAGCTACACCGAATCGCTCATCGGCCGTGGAGACATCTCGCTCAAGGAAGCCGAGGATGCACTTCGCGACTACCAGGGCCAGCTCGAACGCGTCTTCAACGAGGTACGCGAACTCGAGAAGTACACCCCGGAGCCCAGCGAATCGGTCGAACTCGACCAGCAGTTGCCTGCCAAGCTCACCACGGCCGTCGACAAGGCAGTGCTGCACCGCATCGGCGATGCGCACCTCGACGTTCCCGACGGATTCAACGTCCACCCGCGCGTCAAGCCGGTGCTCGAGAAGCGTCGCGAGATGGCGCACGAGGGCAAGGTCGACTGGGCCTTCGGCGAGCTGCTGGCGCTCGGATCGCTGGTGGACGAGGGACGCAACATCCGCTTCTCCGGCCAGGACACCCGACGCGGCACGTTCACCCAGCGTCACTCGGTGATCATCGACCGCAAGACCGGTGCCGAGTACACCCCGCTGCAGAACATCGGCAGTGACAACCCCGGCAAGTTCATGGTCTACGACTCCGCCCTCAGCGAGTTCGCCGCAGTCGGCTTCGAGTACGGCTACTCCGTGGGTAACCCGGACGCACTGGTGATGTGGGAAGCGCAGTTCGGCGACTTCGTCAACGGCGCGCAGTCCATCATCGACGAGTTCATCTCGTCCGGTGAAGCCAAGTGGGGTCAGCTCTCCGACGTCGTGCTGCTGCTGCCGCACGGCCACGAAGGCCAGGGTCCCGACCACACGTCCGGACGCATCGAACGCTTCCTGACGCTGTGCGCCGAGGGCTCGATGACCGTCGCACTCCCCTCGACCCCCGCGAACTACTTCCACCTGCTGCGCAGGCACGCGCGTGACGGCATCCGTCGCCCGCTGATCGTCTTCACCCCGAAGTCGATGCTGCGCAACAAGGCAGCGGTGAGCAACATCGAGGACTTCACCGACGGCAAGTTCCACTCGGTGTTCGACGAGCCCACCTACGACACCGGCACCGGTGACCGCAGCGCGGTCAAGCGAGTTCTGATGGTCAGCGGCAAGCTCTACTACGAGCTGCTCGCACGCAAGCAGAAGGACAACCGCGACGACGTCGCCATCGTCCGCATCGAGCAGCTCTACCCCGTGCCGGTCCGCCGCATCCGGGAAGCACTCGAAAGCTACCCGAATGCAACGGAATTCCGTTGGGTTCAGGAAGAGCCTGCGAACCAGGGTGCCTGGCCGTTCTTCGGTCTCGCGTTGCCCGAGCTCGTCCCCGAGAAGCTGGTCGGCATCAAGCGCATCTCGCGTCGCGCAATGTCCGCCCCGTCGTCGGGATCGAGCAAGGTGCACGCCGTCGAGCAACTCGAAATCATCGACGAGGCCTTCAACGCAGTCGGCGAAGGCTAGAGAAATCCGACAACGACAGCGGCCCACTTCTTCGGAAGTGGGCCGCTGTTGTCGTTTCGGGGCTCCCCGCTCCGCGTCAATGGACCATCACATGCGTCTGAGCAGTGCAACGGTCCATCCACGCAGAGTCAGTGGCTGAGTGAATGGACCGCTGCATACGTCTGGGAAGTGCAAGGGTCCATTGACGCGTGCGGGGCGGGGCGACGCGTGCGGGGCGACGGGCGGGGGCCATCTACTGGATCAATGCGAGATTCAGTCGGTCAGACTGCAACAATGGGACATTGATCCCAACCGGGGCGGGCGTCGGTCAGGCTGAGGCGTCGGCGTCGGTTCCCAGGAGTGCGGTGATCATTCCTGGAGCCAGTGCTACCGCGGGCAGAGCGTTGACGTTGAGGTCGATCAGTTCGTCGCGGCTCAGTTCGGGCGCGGTGAGCCAGTTGATGGTCGTTTCCTCGACGAAGGCGATCCAGCCGCGGACGGCCAGCACGATGGTGGGGGTGACCTCGATGTCGAGTCCCCCGAGTTGCGCGACGGTTCGCTCGGCCATGGCGGAGCGGGTGTCCTCGAACAGCGCGCGCATCTGCGGGTCGCCACTGGGTGTGCCGCGCAGGAGCGAGACGTACATCTGCCGCTTGTCGGTGACGTAATCGACGTAGTTCGCGATGGAGTCGCGCAGAATCTCGTACGGTGGCAACGACGGATCGGGTGCGGTGCGCTCGAGCATGACGCGCGAGGATTCACGCACGATTTCGAGGTGGAACTCCTGCTTGGAGGCGAAGTAGTGGAACAGAAGACCTCGAGAGACGCCTGCTTGGTCTGCGATGTCCTCGACGGAGATCTGTTCGAGGGGGCGGTCGGCGAGCATTTCGGTGCCGAGCTCGATCAGTTGCGCTCGTCGTTGCTGCGGACTGAGTCTGGTCCTCTTCGTGGTCGATGCGCCAGGGCTGTTCACGAACGCCATGCAACCACCCTACTGAATGTTAGTCAATAACTATTGACTCACACTCAATAAGCTTCTACGCTCCCCTACATGAGTCTTCCCGTAACAGATACTTCGGACCGTGCAACGACGCCGCGTCACGTCGATACGCTGATCATCGGCAGCGGATTCGCCGGCCTCGGTGCCGCGATCAAGCTGACGAAGGCAGGCAAGAAGGACTTCGTCGTCATCGAACGCGGCCACGATGTGGGTGGCACCTGGCGCGACAACACCTACCCCGGTGCCGCCTGCGACGTGCCGTCGCACCTGTACTCCTACTCGTTCGCGTTGAACCCGAACTGGACGCGTTCGTTCTCCACGCAGCCCGAGATCCAGAAGTACATCGCCGGGGTGGCGCGCAAGTACGGCGTGATGGACAAGCACGTGTTCGGCACGGATGTGACCTCGGCCCGCTGGAACGCCGAGTCCAACCGCTGGGACGTCGAGACCACCACGGGCAACTACACCGCGAAGATCGTCGTCTCCGCCGTCGGCGCGCTGTGTGAACCGAACCTGCCCGACATCAAGGGAATTCACGACTTCAAGGGCGACGTCTTCCATTCGGCCCAGTGGAATCACGACGTCTCGCTCGCCGGCAAGCGCGTCGCCGTCATCGGTACCGGTGCGTCGGCGATCCAGATCGTGCCCGCCATCGCAGATCAGGTGAAGCACCTCGACGTGTACCAGCGCACCGCGCCGTGGATTCTTCCCCGCGCGGACCGCCCGTACACCAAGCTCGAGCGCTTCGCCTTCAAGCACGTTCCCGGATTCCAGCGTCTCTCCCGCACCGGCATCTACGCGATGCGCGAGACGCAGGTCGTCGGACTGGCGAAGGCTCCGGCCTTCATGAAGCCGCTGCAGTGGGCGTCGGAGAACCACCTGCGCACGCAGATCAAGGACAAGGCCCTTCGCGCGAAGGTCACGCCGAACTTCCGCATCGGCTGCAAGCGCATGCTGATCTCGAACGCGTACTACCCCGCGCTCGCCAAGAGCCACGTCGATCTCGTCACCGACGGCATCGCCGAGATCCGCGAGGGCTCCATCGTCACCAAGGACGGCACCGAGCGCCCCATCGACGCGCTCGTCGTCGCCACCGGCTTCCACGTCACCGACTCCCCCGCCTACCACGGCATCACCGGCAAGGACGGCCGCACACTGGCCGAAACCTTCGAGGACGGCGGTCAGCAGGGCTACAAGGGCGCGGCGGTCGCGAACTTCCCCAACATGTTCTTCCTGGTGGGCCCCAACACCGGCCTGGGCCACACGTCGATGGTGTTCATGATCGAGTCGCAGATCAACTACCTGGTCGACGCGTTGAACACCATCGACAAGCACGACATCGGCACCATCGAGGTGCGCAAGGACGTGCAGGACGAGTACAACGTGACGCTGCAGGACCAACTCTCCAAGAGTGTCTGGATGAACGGCGGATGCGCCAGCTGGTACCTCGACAAGCACGGCAACAACACGACGCTGTGGCCGGGCTTCACGTTCGAGTTCCGCAGAATCACCAGGAACTTCGATCTCGATGCGTACCGTAGCGTCGCTACCGCAGACCTGCCCTCCGGACCGTCGGCGACCAACTCCGCCGGCAACAACACAGACAAGGTGTCCGCACGATGAGCACATTCACAGGCAAGGTGGCCGTCGTCACCGGCGCGGGCTCGGGAATCGGCCGCGCCCTGGCCCTCGAACTGGCCGGCCGCGGAGCGAAGTTGGCATTGTCCGACGTCGACACCGCCGGACTCGACGAAACGGTTCGACGAGTCGAGGCGTTGGGCGCCGAGGTCAAGTCGGACTTCTTGGATGTGTCCCAGCGCGAGACCGTGCTGGATTACGCCGAGGCCGTCGTCGCGCATTTCGGCAAGGTCAACCAGATCTACAACAACGCCGGTATCGCGTACCACGGTGACGTGGACAAGTCCTCGTTCAAGGACATCGAACGCATCGTCGACGTCGATTTCTGGGGAGTCGTCAACGGCACCAAGGCATTTCTGCCGCACATCCAGGCCTCCGGCGACGGCCACATCATCAACATCTCCAGCCTGTTCGGCCTGCTCGCCATGCCGTCCCAGTCGGCGTACAACGCGGCGAAGTTCGCCGTCCGCGGGTTCAGTGAATCGCTGCGGATGGAGATGTTGATCTCCAAGGCACCGGTGAAGGTGACCGTGGTGCACCCCGGTGGCATCAAGACCGCCATCGCCCGCAACGCGACCGTCGCCGAGAACTTCGATCAGGCCGACGTGGCCAAGTTCTTCGACAGCAAGCTCGCCAAGACCACCCCGATCGACGCGGCCAAGACCATCCTCAAGGGCGTCGAGAAGGGCAAGGGCCGGGTGCTCATCGGGTCCGACGCCATCGCCCTCGATCTGTTGCAGCGCATCACCGGCTCTCGCTACCAGGGCCTGATCGCCGCGGTGTCCAAGCGCGCGCTGCCGCGTACGAAGAAGTAGGCGAGCCCGTGAAGTCCTTCTACGTTCCCCTGCCGATCGTCGCGGCAGCACTCAAGCCCTTCTATCGCCTGGCGCTGAATCCGCGTCTGTCGTTCCGAGCGCAGCGGGCCCTGCTCGAGGCGGCGGCTCCGGCGCAGACTCTTCCGCACGGAACCGTCGCGCAGAAGTTGACGCTCGCCGGACGGCGAGCGGAGCGCATCACCGTCGGGGCAACCGAACGCGACACCGCGATTCTGTACCTGCACGGCGGCGCGTACACGATCGGTTCGATCAACACGCACCGGTCGTTGGCCGCGCATCTGGCGCGGGAATCGGCCAGCGCCGTCTACGTGCTCGACTACCGGTTGGCCCCGGAGAACCCGTACCCGGCCGGTCTGGACGACGCCGTGGCGGCGTTCCGCGAGCTGGTCCGCGTGCACGGATTCACCGCGGACCGCATCGCCATCGCAGGCGATTCCGCCGGTGGAGGTCTGACGGTCGCCACCGCCCGGCGTCTGGTGGACGACGGCACCAGCCCGGCCGCACTCGGCCTGATCTCGCCCTGGGTCGATCCCGGTGCGCGCGACGCCGCCAAGGACCGCGATCTCGTGGTCAACACCGGCTGGTCCTACAGCTCGGCCGACGCCTATCTGGGTGCGGGCGATCCACTCGACCAGGGCTTCGCACCACTGCTGGGCAACCTCGACGGACTGCCTCCGACCGTCATGCACGTCGGCACCGACGAGGTGCTGTACGCGCAGATCACCGCGTTCGCGGACAAGCTGCGATCGTCGGGCGTCGAGCTCGAGCACGTGGAATACAAGAAGCTCTGGCACGTGGCTCATCTACAGGCGTCGATCCTGCGGGAGGCGGCTCAGGCCGTCCATCACATGGGCTCGTACCTGGGCCGCAAGGTCAGGGCAACGCAGACGGGCACAGTGTCACAGGTTGCGCTCACCGAGCCAGCGGCCGGCGACCTCGCCTGACGGAACGCCGTTGCGGACCTCGCCGATCATGTCGGCGAGGTCCGCAGTCGTCAGCTCCCCCGCCACCACGGAAAAGGACCTCACAGCACTCTCGCTGAGCACTCCGTCGACGTAGAGCGGAACCACGTTCTGCGCGGGATACACATGATCGTCGTCGGGCAGCGTGGTCAGATCCTTCGCCAACGGGCCGAACGAGGCGGTGCGAATCGCGAGTACGTCGACCTCCCCGGCGTTCAACCCGTCGACGGCGGACTGCGCATCGGCATACGGAGTGATATCGGTGAACGACGCCCCTGTGAACGTGGGACTCTTCGTGCCTTCGGCAATGACGTCCATGGGATCGACCTGGCCGTCCACGATTCCCACGGTCTTTTCCTCACGCCCCAGGAAGTCGGTCACCGTCTCGTCGCCCGATTCACTGTCCGACGCCACCGCAATGGCAAGTCGATCCTCGGCGGTGGCGTAATCCCCCACCGACAACCCGGCCGGCAGTGATCGGTTCAGTTCGGTGTACACGTCCTCGGCCTCGGTTGCCGCAGACAGAGTGTCGAAGGTGCGCAGCAGTTCTCCGGTGAGATCGGGAACCATCGTCACCTCACCGCGGTCCAGTGCCGCGAGGTAGTCGGCTCGGTCTCCCAGGTCGTCCTTCACCTCGACGTCCGCTCCCGTCGACCGCAGTCCACCGGCGTAGATCTGCGCGAGCAGACGCGACAGATCCGAGCTGCCTGCTCCGACGACGACGGCCGCGCCGGCAGGGTCGGTCGACGCGCCCGCACTGCAACCGCCGACCAGTCCGGCGATCGACATCACCAGGGCTGCTGCCAGAACCGACGATCGCACTGTCATTTTCTCCTGTTCACTGCCCGGGTGGTTTACCGATCTCGGCCGCGGGGCACTAGTGCGAACGAGACGGTAGTCGAACCAACCTTATGGGCACGCTGAATTCGACTACCATCCCGAGCAGCCCGAGTCCTGGTTTCGACGATGCCCCCGCAGCCCGGAGGCGGCGATCGGCGATGGGTAGGACTGTGCCCGAACCGATGGAAGGACACCATGACCACCTCCCGAATCACGCGCGCGTTCTCCGCTCCGAGGGCAGTGGCCGCCGTAGCCGCACTCGCTCTCTCGGTCACCGCTCTGACCGCCTGCGGCGGAAATTCGGATCCACTGTCCAGCGGTGGCGGCGAGAGCAACAGCGACACCAACTCGATCATCGTCGGCTCGGCCAACTTCCCCGAGTCCGAGACCGTGGCGAACATCTACGCCGAGGCTCTGCGCGCCAACGGTTTCGAGGTGAGCACCAAGCTCAACATCGGCAGCCGTGAGGCCTACATTCCGGCAGTGCGAGACGGGTCGATCGACCTGATCCCCGACTACACCGGCAACCTGCTGCAGTACTTGGACGAATCCGCGACCGCCACGTCCTCCGAGGACGTCCTGGCCGCACTGCCCGCGGCTCTGGGCGACGACCTCACCGTGACAGCGCAGGCACCGGGCGAGGACAAGGACGCCGTCGTCGTCACGCGCCAGACCGCCACCGAGCGCAACCTCACCACCATCGGCGACCTCGCCCCGTTCTCCTCCGAGGTGACCTTCGCCGGTACCCCGGAATTCCAGGAACGCGTCGGCGGCCTGCCCGGTCTGCGAGACAAGTACGGCCTGGACATCTCGCCCGGCAACTACATCCCGATCTCCGACGGCGGCGGCCCGGCGACGGTCGAGGCCCTCGTCTCCGGACAGGTCGTCGCCGCGGACATCTTCACCACCGCCCCCTCGATCGCACAGAACGATCTGGTCGTCCTCGAGGACCCGGAGAACAACTTCGCGGCCCAGAACATCATTCCGGTGCTGCGTACAGCCAAGCAGTCCGACAAGCTCACTCAGGTGCTCGACGCCGTGTCGGCGCAGATCACCACCGAGGAGCTGATTGCGCTGAACACGCGAGTGTCCGGTGACGAGAAGGTCGAGCCCGCGGCAGCAGCAGCGGATTGGGTCCAGGACAAGGGTCTGGATCAGCCGGTCAGCTGATGATCACCTTCGAGAGCATCAACAAGACGTATCCGGACGGCACCACTGCCGTCGACTCGCTGGACCTGGTGATCGAGCCACACTCGTTCACCGTGTTCGTGGGGCCGTCCGGCTGCGGCAAGACCACCTCGATGCGAATGATCAATCGCATGATCACGCCCACCTCGGGCGTCATCACGGTCGACGGGCGCAACATCGCCGACATCGACGCGGTGAAGCTGCGCCGCGGCATCGGATACGTCATCCAGAGTGCCGGGTTGCTGCCGCACCGGACCGTCGTCGACAACGTCGCCACGGTGCCGGTACTCAACGGCGAATCGCGTCGCGCAGCACGCACAGCCGCGCTCGACGTTCTCGAGCGCGTCGGCCTCGACCCGGCATTCGCCTCGCGCTACCCGGCGCAACTGTCCGGCGGGCAGCAACAGCGTGTGGGCGTCGCCCGGGCGCTTGCCGCAGACCCGCCGATCCTGCTGATGGACGAGCCCTTCAGCGCGGTCGACCCGGTGGTTCGGGAGGAACTGCAGATCGAGATGCTGCGACTGCAGGCCGATCTGAAGAAGACGATCGTGTTCGTCACCCACGACATCGACGAGGCCGTACGGCTCGGTGATCGCATCGCCGTGTTCGGACCCCAGGGCCGATTGCAGCAGTACGACAAGCCGGAAACCGTACTCGCCTCCCCGGCAACGTCCTTCGTGGCGTCGTTCGTCGGTCGCGATCGTGGCTACCGCGGCCTGTCGTTTCGATCGGCACAGTCGGTGACCATGCACCCCATCCATACGGCGACCGAGGACGAGATCCACGGTCTGAGGCTGGACCAGGGGCAGTGGGTCCTCGTCGTCGATGGGCAGCGCCGTCCACTCGGATGGATCGACGCGACCGGAGTCGAGAAGGTGCGCGAAGGCCGGAGCATCGACGAGAGCACGGCGGCGGGCGGCTCCCTGTTCCTCGAGGGCGGCGATCTGCGTCAGGCACTCGACTCGGCGATCTCCTCGCCGTCGGGGATCGGTGTCGCGGTCGATGCATCCGGGGCGGCCGTGGGTAGCGTCGACGGGGCTGAGATACTCGAAAACCTTGCTGCACAACGCAAGTCGGAGGACTCCGAACGCAACCGGCACCACTTCCTCACTACCGGGGACAACGAACAGTGATCTGGCTGCTGGACAACTTCGATGTGGTTCTCGGCTACACGAAGACTCACCTGTATCTCTCGCTCGTCCCGCTGCTCATCGGACTGTTGATCGCCATCCCGTTGGGTACCGTCATTCGCAACACCCGTTGGGTTCGCCGAATCACGTTGACGGTGGCCAGTATTGCCTTCACGCTTCCGTCGCTGGCTTTGTTCGTCACCATCCCCGCGATCGTCGGTCTGCCCGTTCTCGATCCGTTGAACGTGGTGATCGCGCTGGCGGTGTACTCGACCGCGCTGCTCGTGCGCGCAGTACCCGAGGCACTCGATTCGGTGCCGTTCGCCGTGGTCGATTCCGCCGAGGCGATGGGCTACTCGACACTGCGGAGAGCAGTGACCGTCGAACTGCCACTGGCACTTCCGGTACTCATCGCCAACATCAGGGTCGTCGCGGTCACGAACATCTCGTTGGTCTCGGTGGGCTCGGTGATCGGCATCGGCGGCCTCGGCCAGCTGTTCACCCAGGGCTACCAGCGTGACTATCCCGATCAGATTTTCGCGGGCATCATCTCGATCGTGTTCCTGGCGTTGATCTTCGACGCGGCCCTGTACCTGCTGGGGCGTCGTCTCACCCCGTGGACGCGGCTGAGCACAGGCTCGTCGAAGAAGAAGGCACGCGCATGAATCTCTTCTCCGAGGCGTTCTCGTACATTCTCGACGGCGGAAATTGGGCCGGTCCCACGGGAATCGGCGCACGGCTGATCGAACACATGTGGTACAGCCTGTTGGCAGTGTTGCTCTCGGCTGCCGTCGCGGTTCCGGTCGGTCTGCTCATCGGTCACCTGCGCCGCGGTGAGGCCGTCATCGTCGGGCTCGTCAACGCGCTGCGGTCGCTGCCGACCCTCGGCATTCTCGTGTTTCTGGTTCTGGTGATCGGGTTGGGCCTGATCCCGCCGATCATCGCATTGGTGCTGCTGGGCATTCCTCCGCTGTTGGCCGGCACGTACTCCGGCATCGCGAACGTCGACGCCAACGTCGTCGACGCCGCCCGGGCGATGGGGATGACCGAAACCCAAGTGCTGTTTCGCGTCGAGATCCCCAACGCTCTTCCCCTGATCCTCGGCGGGTTGCGCAACACCACACTGCAGATCATCGCCACCGCGACCATCGCGGCCTACGTCAACCTCGGCGGGCTCGGCCGTTACATCTTCGACGGGCTCGCGCTCTACGACTACGGCCGCGTTCTGGTCGGCGCGATTCTGGTGGCGCTGCTGACCCTGATCGTCGACGGCCTGCTCGCACTCGCCGTGTGGGCGTCCGTTCCTGGAACCGGTCGCCTGCGGCGGATGCCGACCGGACTCGCCAGGGTCTGACTCGAGCCACGACGAAAGACACCGGCGAACCGCAGGCCCGGGTGGGGCCGGGTTCGCCGGTGTTTTCTTTCCGTTTTCCTACGCGACGCCCTCGGCTCGCGCTGCTGCCGCAACTGCGTCCGCAACGGCCGGGGCGACACGAGGATCGAGTGGGCTGGGCACGATTTTGTTCGCAGCCAACTCGTCGCCGAGAACCGAGAGGATTGCCTCGGCAGCGGCGAGCTTCATGCCTTCGGTGATGCGGCGGGCACCTGCGTCGAGCGCGCCCTTGAACACACCGGGGAAGGCGAGAACATTGTTGATCTGGTTCGGGAAGTCGCTGCGTCCGGTTGCCACGACGGCGGCGTACTTCCTCGCC
Organism: Rhodococcus sp. 14-1411-2a; assembly: GCF_002259485.1. Lineage (GTDB taxonomy): Bacteria > Actinomycetota > Actinomycetes > Mycobacteriales > Mycobacteriaceae > Rhodococcoides. The sequence continues at coordinate 605,329 of NZ_NPGA01000015.1, read as the reverse complement.
ACCTCCGGATGGATCTCCGGATCCGGGTTGGACAGCGCGAACACGATGGAGTTCGGGGCCATCGAGGCGATGTAGCTCTCGTCGACCTTGCCCGCGGACAGACCGAGGAACACGTCGGCTCCGGCCAGGGCGTCGACCGCTCCGCCGGCCAGTGTACGGGGGTTGGTGCGCGCGGCGAGGTCGGCCTTGACGCTGGTGAGATCCTGGCGATCGGAAGAGACGATCCCCCGCGAGTCCAGCACCACCACGTCCCGGATGCCGGCCAGGAGCAGCATGTTGGCGCACGCCACACCTGCTGCCCCGGCTCCGGAGATGACGACCTTCAGTTCGGAGGTGCTCCGGCCCTGCACCTTCGCGGCCCCGTTGAGCGCGGCGAGGACGACGATGGCGGTGCCGTGTTGGTCGTCGTGCATGACCGGGCATTCGAGCGCCTCGATGACGCGGCGTTCGATCTCGAAGCAGCGCGGCGCCGAGATGTCTTCGAGGTTCACGGCACCGAAGCTGTGCCGCATCCGCACGATGGTCTCGACGATCTCGTCGACGTCGTTGGTGTCGAGCACGATCGGGATGGAGTCGAGGCCCGCGAACTTCTTGAACAGTGCGGCCTTGCCTTCCATCACCGGCAACGACGCGCGCGGACCGATATCGCCCAGGCCGAGCACGGCGGAACCGTCGGAGATGACGGCGACGAGGCGATCGGTCCAGGTGTATCGCTTGGCCAGCGCGGGTTCGGCGGCGATGGCGCGGCTGACCTGGGCCACTCCGGGAGTGTAGGCGATAGAGAGATCGCGCTGGGTCTCGAGCGGCGCTGCCAACTCGACCGACAGCTTCCCGCCGAGGTGCCCGGCGAAGATCTCCTCGTCGGTGATTCCGGCGGGAAGGGCCGGCGTTGTGGGTGTTGCTGCGGTGTCTTCGACTGCCGTCACGGTGAAAGCTCCTCGCACTGTCGACCTCGACCGGCGAGGCGACGAAATGTCAACGAAGTGAGTGGTGGAAATGAGGGCCGTCGGAGTGCGCCAGTGCTGGCTGCAAACTGCCGAGAGCGTGTCTCGCATGTGAGGCGGGTGCGCCTGCACGATCAGCGATGGGCTGTAGCCCTGTCGGTGCCCCAGTGTGCCACATCGCCACCCCACCTGACCACAGAGTCAGAACGGAGCAGATCTCGGTGCCACCGCTGTGCTACTGCCACCACCGCTTCTACTGCCACCACTGTGTCCACAGGACGAGGCCGGTGGCGACGAAGACCACGATCGCCCCGAGGACGGCCGAGAATCCGCGACGGTGATCGGTGACGCGCTGCGCGAACACGGCAACGATCGCCGCGACGATGTGTGCGGCGACCGAGAGACCGCCAGGACCGGGGAATCCGCGGGAGTGCCCCAGATACTGCGTGACGGCGACGCCTATGGCGAGCACCACCAGTCCTGCGGTGACGATGCCACTGAGCCCGCGCAGGAATCGGAGCCCGAACGATCCCCCGGTCATCCGCCGGCCACGAATCCGCGAACAGAATCCGCGATCAGCTGCACCGCGATGGCGGCGAGCAACAGGCCGGCGATGCGGGCCAACAGCGAGATGCCGCCCTCTCCGAGGAGCCGGATCAGCGCCGTCGAGAATCGCAGCACCAGGAAGAACAGCACGTGAATGGTGATGATGCCCAACGCAATTGCCAGGAACGAACCGGCGTCACCGTCGGCCTGGCTGACGTAGACGATCACCGCGGCAATGGCACCGGGGCCGGCCATGAGCGGAGTCCCGAGCGGCACGAGCGCGACGTTGACGTCCTCCGCGGCGGTGTCTCCGCCCGCGCCCTTTCCGGTGAGCAGTGACAACGCGATGAGCAGCAGCAACAACCCACCTGCGCCCTGCAGTGCCGGAATGCCGATGTGCAGGTAGCTCAGGATCGCTTGGCCGCCGATCGCGAACACCGAGATGACGGTCAGTGAGACGGCGGGAGCCTGCCACGCGGCCTTGTTGCGTTCTTCTTTGCTCTTGCGGCCCACCAGCGACAGGAACACGGGGATCGCGCCCGGTGGGTCCATGATGACGAACAGGGTGATGAGCACCGTCAGGTAGAGCGTCACGTCGAATGTCATGGGCGTGCCGCCGCGACGAGACGGTCGTATTGCTCTGGGGCCGTGGTGTATTCGCCCAGTTTCACCGTCTTGTTGGTGCCGTGGTAGTCCGAGGATCCGGTGACGATCAGGTCCAGTTCGGCAGCGAGATCGGCCATCACCGCGGTGTCCTGCGGCGAGTGGTCCATGTGATGCACTTCCACTCCCCCGAGACCGCGCGTTGCGAGTTCGCGAATGTGATCGAGGTCGAGGATGCGACCGCGGGCACGAGCTCTGGCGTGCGCGAGCACACTGACACCGCCTGCCGCGGCGATCATGTCGACCGCGACCTCGAGGGGAGTGTCGACCTTCTCGACGTAGTACTTGCCGCTCGTCGCCAACGGACCGGCGAAGGCTGCGTCCATGTTCGGAACGTAGCCGGCGTCGATCAGCGCGCGACCCAGGTGCGGTCGTCCGGCTGCCGCTCCGGCCGAGGCCAGCACCGCGTCGGGATCGATGGGCAGACCGTCCGCCGCCATCTTCTCGGCGATGGCACGCAATCGAGTGACCCGCTCGCCGCGCAACCGTGCGCGCTCGCCCGCGAAGGCCGCGTTCGCCGGGTCGAACAGATACGCGAGCAGGTGCACGGGGACCGGCTCGCCGTCCTCGCCTCGCCCGGTGCAGGAGAGTTCCATGCCGCGCACGAGCGTGAGGCCGGACGGCAGTGCGGCGGCCGCTTCGTCCCACCCCGAGGTGGTGTCGTGGTCGGTCAGAGCCACCACCGACAGTCCCGCCTCGGCTGCGGCGCGGACCAGCTCGGCCGGGCTGTCGGTGCCGTCGGACGCCGTCGAGTGGGTGTGGAGATCGATGAGCACCTGCACAGTGTTCCAGGCCCACTCCGTCGTCGTTTTGCTGGCGTACGATTGCCCGCCATGCCGTCCCTTCCACCACGCCCGTCGCTGCCGTCACTGCATCGACGTTCGGCCAAGGCCGGTCCCGAGCCGATACCGCGCATTCCGGTGCCCACGGCCCGGGCGATCGTCGACTGCGCGGTCTACGTCGACGGGGCTCGACTGCCCGGGAGATTCACGCACACCTCGGCCATCGCGGAGGTCCGCGCCCGCGGCGAGGGATTCGTGTGGGTCGGTCTGCATGCACCCGACGAACACCAGATGAGCGCGATCGCCCAGTGTTACGGCCTGCACGAGCTGATGGTCGAGGACACCGTGCACGCCCATCAGAGGCCCAAGCTCGAGCGCTACGACGACGTCGCATTTCTGGTGCTGCGCACGGTGAAGTACGTCGAGCACGAGTCGGTGACGACGGCCAACGAGATCGTCGAGAGCGGCGAGATCATGGTGATGGTCGGCCGCGACTTCGTCATCACCGTCCGGCACGGGGAGCATTCGGGGTTGGCCGGTGTGCGTCAGCGCCTCGAAGCGAACCCGGAACAGCTGGCGCTCGGTCCGTCGGCGGTACTGCACGCGGTGGCCGACCACGTCGTCGACGAGTATCTCGCGGTGACCGACTCGATCGAGCGAGACGTCGACGGCATGGAGGAGGAAGTGTTCTCGCCGCACCACCACGTGCCCATCGAGAACATCTATCTCCTCAAGCGGGAGGTCGTCGAGCTGCGACGGTCGGTGACACCACTGTCGACGCCGTTGGCGCGTCTGGTGCAGGAGCCGAGCGTCCCCAAGGCGGTGCGACGCTACCTGCGCGACGTGCAGGACCATCAGACGACCGTCGCCGAACGTATCTCCGAGTACGACGAGGTGCTCAGCTCATTGGTCGACGCCGCGCTGGCGCGAGTGACGATGCAGCAGAACCTGGACATGCGCAAGATCTCGTCGTGGGTGGCGATCGCCGCTGTGCCGACGATGGTCGCGGGCATCTACGGCATGAATTTCGACAACATGCCCGAGTTGCACTGGACGTACGGCTATCACCTGATGGTCGCGGTCGTGTTGTGCGTGTGTATCGGACTGTGGCGGACGTTCCACAAGAACGACTGGCTCTAGCGACCTTTCGCAGATTGGACAACGTCCAACAGAGTCCGACGGTCGTTGGTGATTACCCCGACCCCTTCCGGGTCACGATCCCGCCGGTCCTGACCGGATGAGACTGCAGAAGTTCTGCATCTCCGTCCGGAAGGGATCGATGAGAATCCGCTCACTGGTAGTGGCCGTCGCGATCATGACCGTCTGCGCTCCGGGTACAGCTCATGCCGGGTCGAACCCCGATCTCGGTCCCGTGCTCACCGTCGCTCCGGCCGCCCTCGACCACGCCCTCACGTGCACCCCCGATCTGCACGACGCCACCCGCGATCCGGTCCTGCTCACCCCGGCCTTCGCCACCGATCAGCAATCGTTCGGTTGGAACTATCTGCAGTCACTGCCCGCCGCTGGGATACCGGTGTGCAGCCTTTCGCTTCCCGACGAGGGCTACGGAGACCTCCAGGTCGCCGCCCAGTACGTGGTGCATGCGGTCCGCACCATGGCAGCCGACAGCGGTCGCCAGGTCGTCCTGATGGGTCACCAGCACGGTCCACTCGACGAGCTGTGGGCGTTGACGTTCTGGCCGGATCTGCCCGCACTGGTGTCCGACTTCGTCTCGCTCGCCACCCCGTACAACGGCACCGACTCGGCGCGCTCGGGATGCGACGACTCGCACGAATGCCCGCCGGCGAACTGGCAGATCGCCACCGGATCGAAGTTCCTCACCGCACTGGCGGCGCGTCCGTTGCCCGCGGGGCCCAGCTACACCTCGATCTATACGAAGTTCGACCAATTGATCTACCCGCAACCGCACGCCAGCACCCTCGCCGGGGCCGCCAACATCGCCGTCCAGGACGTCTGCCCGCTCCGGCCCGTCGAACATTTCAACATCATCGGCGACAACGTCGCCTTTCATCTCGTCCTCGACGCGCTCGAACACGACGGACCTGCTGTGCGCGAACGCATCTCGGACGACCTGTGTTTCACCACCACGATGCCGAACCTGCGTTACGACGCGGATGCCGCGATCACCGGACTGAAGTATCTGGCCGAGGTGCCTCTGCACCTCATCTTCGATTCCGTCACCGCCGAACCGGAATTGGCGTCCTACGCGCGATGACGTCTCGTCAGAGACTGGCCGCAGATCGATTCGGATCGCGCACGTCGATCCCTGCCTCGGTCCAGGCCTCCCGCAGGGCCGCGGCACCGCGTAGACGCACCCACGCGGCCTCGGTGCCGGTCAACGGCACTGCGGCCAGAAAGCGAACCGGATCGTAGGGCTCGGGCAGCGTCAGATCGGCGATATCGCTCTCGCCCAGCAGCACTGCGGTGAACGGCGCGTTGGTCCACAGCGGCTCGCCCAGGTCGAGCAGCGCGTCCTCGACGAGTACGACGCCCTCCACTGCGGGAGAGGCAGCGAGCACGGCCAGGGACTTGTGCACGCCCGACGCCACGCCTGCTCCACCGCGCAGAGTCAGCACCAGTTCGGCTCGGGGGCCGCGCGATGGATCGGCGACGAGTTCGTTGGGGTCGGCCATGGGGTGACGAGAACAGCCGAGACTGACGTATCGGACCACGTCGGAGTCCGCGCCGAATCTCAGCACGTCCAGTGACTCGAGGCCGAGGAACGTCACCGACGCCGACGACGGATTCTCGTCGCCGATCTCGGTCACCAGATGTGCGCGTACCGCTTCGATGACACTGTCGCTCACCTGACCCATCCAACACCACCGATGCCCGAGAAGTCCGTTCGGAGGTACCACCGCACCGGAGGTGGGTACCGTCGTACCCGTGGTCTCCGTTCTCGCAGTTGCCGACGAAACGATCGAATCCCTGTGGAGTCCGCAGGTGAAGTCGCTCGCAGTCGACCTGATCCTCGGCGCGGGCGACCTCCCGTTCGATTACCTCGAGTACCTCACCGACGCGCTGAACGCACCGTGTGTGTTCGTGCCGGGCAATCACGACGCGGACCTCACCGGGTACTCGGCCGGGCGCGCAGGGTGGATGCGTGCCGGGCTGCCCGCCACCTGGCCCGGACCGGTCGGTGCCGTCAACGTCGATCGTCGCATCGTGTCGGCGGCAGGCCTCCGGATCGCCGGGCTCGGCGGGTCCATCCGCTACAACGGTGGGCCCAATCAGTGGACCCAACGGCAGCAGCGACGTCGATCACGAACGCTGACCCGGACGTTCGCGTGGCATCGCAACGTGCGCAAGGACCTTCGGCCCGTCGACATTCTGCTCACCCACAGTCCACCGCTCGGCGTCGGCGACGACACCGATCCGGCGCACATCGGTTTCGACTGTCTGGACGAGGTGACGCGTCGACTCTCCCCACAGTTGTTGTTGCACGGCCACATTCATCCGCACGGTCACACCCCGGACGACCTGTCCCTGCACGGCGCGGCGGTGATCAACACCGTCGGATACACCCTCCTCGAGATCGAACCGGGCGGCGAGAGACCGGATTTCGAGACACCCAAGATCGTGAGGCGCAGACATGGCACGTGACACCGGATTTCCGGCCGCCGACGCGGAGAACGACTTCACCCGCCAACGCCGCCGCGCCGACGTCGCACGTCTGGTCGGGTGGCTGCGTCGTCAACCTGACGACGTCAACACCATCCTGCCGTTCGACGAGGTGGTCGCCGCCCTCGGCAAGGTGGGCGAGCGTCACCTCGGCCTGCAGGTCATCCGCGTCGAGACCATCGTCGGCAGCGTCGATCGCACTCGTGATTTCGATCGATTCTTTCGGCCGACGTCGGCGCGCATCCGCGAACGCTGGCAACGACTCGCGGCTGCTCAGCGCCGCGGCGAGGCGATGCCGCCGATCCAGGTGTACCGCATCGGTGGCATGCACTTCGTCGTCGACGGACACCATCGAGTCTCCATCGCCTTCGCGATGCACCGGACGTCGATCGACGCCGTCGTCACCGAGATCATCACCCGCATCTCACCGGAGGGCATCACCCGACGCGGCGACCTGCTGATCAAGGATCACCGGCGCATCTTCCTCAGTCGTGTCCCGTTGGTGGGCAAGGCACGCGAGGCCGTTCAGGTGACCGATCCGTTCGATTACGCCCAGCTGAGCGAATCGGTGGAGGCGTGGGGCTTCCGGTTGATGCAGGAGGTCGGCGAGTTCGTCGACCGCGGTACCGTCGCGCGGCGCTGGTTCGGTGAGGAATACCTCCCGGTGGTGCGCATGGTGCGCGCTGCGGAGATCCTCGAGGACCGCACCGACGCGGAGGCGTACCTGTGGATGAGCCGGGAGCGTTACCGCCTGGTGCGCGAGCATGTGTGGAACGACGAGATCGTCAGCGAACTGCGGCAGAAGGCGCTGGGCAAGCCCACCCGTCCGCAGTGACACGGTGCCGTCGTCGGGGACCGCTTCCCTGGTTCGGCGATATCTGATAGTCACTTAGATGCATTCAACAATTTATTTGCGTCGCTTCTAGTGCTTTTTCGACAGGTAACGAGGTAGTTCTTCCATGTCCACCCGCCGCATACTGCTGCCCGGACTCTGTTTCATCGTCATGACTCTCGCCGTTCTGCAGACGATGGTCGTCCCCATCGTCGGAACCATCGGCACCCAACTCGGCGTCAGCACCACGGCCGCAGGTTGGGTACTGACGGGCAACCTCCTCGCAGCGGTCATTGCCACCCCCGTCATCGGCCGGCTCGCCGACCTGCACGGCAAGCGGCCGGTGCTCATCGGTGTACTCACCGTCGTCCTCGCCGGGTCCTTGCTCGCGGCCCTGACGCACTCGCTGCTCTGGTTGATCGTCGGTCGCGTCCTGCAGGGAGTGTCCTATGCCCTGTTCCCCATCGCGCTGGCGGTACTGCGCGACGAGATGCCCCCACGAAAGCTCGTCGGCTCGATGGCCGTCCTGTCCGGGACACTGGGCGTCGGCGGCGGCTTCGGACTGGTTCTGACCGGGCTGCTCACCGCCAACGGAGCCGACTACCACCGCGTGTTCTGGCTCACTGTCGTGTTCGTCGTGCTCGCCCTCGCGATCGCCTGGTTCGGCGTGCCCGCGCGACCGAAGACCAGCGGTGGCACCGTCGACTGGTGGGGTGCCGCAGGACTCGCCGTGACCCTCCTGCTCCTGTTCCTCGCGTTGACACAAGGCCGCACCTGGGGCTGGGGTTCGGTGGCCACCCTCGGCTGCGCCCTTGCCGGTGTACTGACGGGGACGCTCTGGTGGCTGCTCGAGAAGCGCACCGCCGAACCGTTGGTCGCGCCCCGCATGCTCACCCACGGTCCGCTGCTCGCCACCAACGTCGCCACCGTGTTCGTCGGTATCGGGATGTTCGTCAACTTCCTCGCCTGCTCGTACTTCGTGCAGACACCACGAGCGGTGGCGGGCTACGGCTTCACCGCCAACGTTCTCGAGGCGAGCGTGGTCTACCTGCTACCCGGCGCGGCGGTCGGCGTGGTTGCGGCCGTCCTCAGCGGTCGTCTCATCCGGTCCTTCGGGCCGCGTCGAGTTCTGATCGCAGGTGCGGTGACCGGGCTGGTCGGCTTCGTGTTCGTCGCACTGGCGCACGATCACACCTGGCAACTGATCACCGCCGGTGTGGTCATCAACGTGTTCGTCAGTCTCGCGTTCGCTGCCCTGCCCAACCTGCTCATGGCCGAGGTCGATGCGGCGGACACCGGCGTGGCCAACAGTGTCAACTCGATCGTCAGAACCGTCGGCACGTCGATCGCAAGCGCAACACTGTCCACCGCACTGGCCATGTTCGCCATCGACGGGACCGGGGTCGCCCGTGAAATCGTCTACACCGCGGCCTTCGCCGCCGGAGCGGTGGCCTGTCTCGTCGTCGGATTGGCGGCCCTGGCCATCAAGAGCACTCCGAACACCGGCGAATCGGTGGTCGGCGGCCGCAGCGAACCGGCCGTTCCGGCTGGCAGCACTGCCAGGTCTGCGCCGACGACCTGACCACTGCCCGTGCCGCGACCAGGGGAGACGCACGAAATCACGGGCAACGCTCCTTGGCAGAAAGCTCGTAATGTGCTGGGAGGTAGCAGTTTTCCCTGTCGCGGGCCCACCTCGTCGACCTAACGTCGGAGAAGTACGAACACCGACGAAAGGGAACACATGAACACCCGAAAGATCTTCACCCGCGCAGCAGTGACCGGGGCTCTGGTGGCCATTCCTCTGGTGGCAATGGCGGGCACAGCATCGGCCGATCCACTGTGGACGGACCGGGGCGACAATCACACCCGATACGACGACAACCGAAACGACGGGCCGAACCAGTTCGAGCTCTCCGAGCTGTTCCCCCAGGCACCGGCGCCGCAGCTGCAGAATCCGGCACCGAACGTGGTGCCGTACAACTTCTTCCAGGGCTACCAGCTGCCGAGCACCGGCTCTGCGTTCTGAGCCTGCGGCATGTGCGCGGAACTTCGTAGCCCACTACGAGTTTCCGCGCACATGCGCGCAGCGCTCTACAGCGTCAGGTTCGCACCCGAGGCCTGGTCGAACACCGAGATCTTCGCCGGGTCGAACCACAGTTCCACCTGACCACCCTCGGCGGCCTTGGATTCGGCGGCCAGGCGCGCAACCACCTGTGCGCCACCGAGATCGGCAATACCCGCGTCCGCTGCGAGCTCCTGCAGCTCACTGGATTCGACCCGCGCACCCTTGAGCGTGAAGTACACGTACTTGTCGCTACCCATCGACTCGAGTACGTCGACGGTGGCGGTGAAGGTGGCACCGCTCATCTTCTGGTAGCCGTCGATCAGTGCTGCGTCCTCGAAGTGCTCGGGGCGGATGCCGACGACCACCTCGCGACCCGGGTTCTTGGCCTTGATCGCGTCCATCCGCTCGAGCGGGATGTCGATCTCACCGAGCGCGGTCGACACTCCGTTCGCGGTGAGCTGTCCGGGAACGAAGTTCATCGAGGGCGATCCGATGAAGCCGCCCACGAACAGGTTTCGCGGCTTGTCGTACAGCTCCTGCGGAGAACCGATCTGCTGCACCAATCCGCCGCGTAGCACCACGACGCGATCGCCGAGGGTCATGGCCTCGGTCTGGTCGTGCGTGACGTACACGGTGGTGGTGCCGAGCCGCTTCTGCAGACGTGAAATCTCGGCGCGAGTCTGCACACGCAGCTTCGCGTCGAGGTTGGACAGCGGCTCGTCCATCAGGAACGCACTGGGGGTACGAACGATGGCGCGGCCCATGGCAACTCGCTGACGCTGACCACCGGAGAGGTTCGCCGGCTTGCGGTCGAGGTGCTGACTGAGGTCGAGGATCTTGGCTGCCTCTTCGACCTTGCTGTTGATCTCCGACTTCGAGAGCTTCGCGAGCGTGAGCGGGAACGCGATGTTCTGCCGCACCGTCATGTGCGGATACAGCGCGTACGACTGGAACACCATCGCGATGTCGCGATCCTTCGGTGCCTTCTCGTTGACGCGCTCCCCCGCGATGCGCAGCTCGCCGGACGAGATGTCCTCGAGACCGGCGATCATGTTGAGGGTCGTGGACTTTCCGCAACCGGACGGGCCGACGAGGATGATGAACTCGCCGTCGGCAATGGTGATGTCGACGTCGCTGACGGCAGCCGCGCCGTCGGGGTAGAGCTTGGTGACTTTGTCGAGAACGATTTCGGCCATGACGGTTATCCCTTCACTGCGCCGGACGTCAAGCCCGCCACGATACGTCGTTGGAAGAAGAGCACGAAAATGATGATCGGGATCGTGATGACGACTGCTGCCGCCGCGATCGATCCCGTTGGCTCCTCGAACTGAGAGCTACCGGTGAACTGCGAGATGGCCGCCGGGACGGTGACCGAACGTTCCGTCGCCGTCAACGAGATGGCGAGCAGAAGGTCGTTCCAGGCGAAGATGAACACCAGAATGGCGGCGGTGACGATGCCGGGTGCGGCCAGCGGGGCGATGACCTTGCGGAACGCCTGTGCCGGCGTCGCGCCGTCCATCTTCGCTGCCTTCTCGAGCTCCCACGGAATCTCGCGGAAGAACGCCGACAGGGTGTAGATCGCCAACGGCAACGCGAAGGTGATGTACGGAATGATCAGCCCCGGCCAGGTGTCGAACAGTCCCAGCGAGCGGGAGATGTCGAACAGCGGTGTCACCAGGGAGATCTGGGGGAACATCGCAATGAGCAGTGCGGCACCGACCAGAGCCTTCTTTCCCGGAAAGTCCAGACGCGCAACGGCATACGCGGCCATCGTGCCGATCACCACGGCGATCACGGTGGTGATCAGTCCGATACCGATCGAGTTGACCAACGCCGAGGTGAACTGATTGGTCGAGAAGATGCCCTTGTAGTTGTCGAAGGTGATCGAACGAGGAATGAAGTTGCCGTCGGCGATGGTGGCCGTCGACTTGAACGAGAGGCTGATGATCCACAGCAGTGGAACGAGTGCGTAGAGCAGGACGAGGACGTTGACGACCGTCCAACCGACCTTCTTGCGAGGCGTAACAGTGGTCATTACTTGCGGCCTCCGTCGTCGGATCCCGGTGCCGATGCACCGAACAACTTGATGAACACGAACGCGATGATCGCGACGCAGAAGAAGATCAGAATGCTGATCGCCGACCCGAGCCCGAGGTTGAACGCACCGAACAGGTTGTTGTAACCGAGAATCGAGACCGATCCGGTTTCGTTGCTACCGCGGGTGAGGACGTAGATGTTGTCGAAGATGCGGAACGCGTCGAGGGTGCGGAAGAGCACCGCGACGAGAATCGCCGGCTTCATCAACGGAATCGTGATGCGCATCAGCCTGGTCCACGCACCCGCTCCGTCGACCTCGGCCGCCTTGAGCAGATCGTCGGGCACCAGCGCCAGGCCTGCCAGAAGAAGCAGCGCCATGAACGGCGTCGTCTTCCAGACCTCGGCCAGTACGACGATCGCCAGTGACGGGAACTGCTCGGTGAGCGGAGCACTACCGTCGGGCAGCAGATTGGCGAGATAGCCCGTGCCGGGGGTCCACGCGTAGTACCAGCTGTACGCGGCGGCGACGGTCACGATGCCGTACGGGATGAGCACCACGGTGCGTACGAGTCCGCGACCGAAGATGGTGCGGTGCATGACCAGAGCCACGGCCAGGCCGAGGATGAACTCGATGATCACCGAGATGATCGTGATGCCGGCCGTGACGCTGAACGCCGTCCACCAGTAGCCGTCGGACAGCACGGTCACGTAGTTGGAGAGGCCGACGAATTCACGATCCTCGGGGAATGCGAGGTTGTACTTCTGCAGACTGAGCCAGAACGCGTAGATGATCGGATACCCGGTGACCGCGATCATCAGCAGGGCGGCGGGTGCGATGAGCATCAGCCCCAGGCGACGTTCGGCCTTCTTGCCGTCGGAGACGTTCTTCAGAGCCGCCTGCTTGTCGACAGGCTGCGATGCGGGCTGTGACTCGGTGGTGGCGCTCATGGAATCAACCCTTCGGAATTGACGGCCTTGGAGACCAGATCTGCGAGCTTGTCCACGTCGGCCACCGGATCGATGTTCTGCGGCGGGTTGAGCGCATCGGTCAGCAGAATCGAAATGCTCTGGTAGGCAGGCGAAACGGGACGCACAGCCGCAGATTCGATGGAACCGAGAACCCCTTCCCACGCGGGATAGACGGCCTGGAACTCGGGATCGGAGTACAGCGACTTCAGCACCGGCGGCACACCACCGTTGACGGCGTTGTTGCGCTGGTTCTCCTCGTTGGTGAGGCACTCGACGGCCTCCCACGCGAGATCCTCGTGCTGAGTGGTCTTCGCGACGCCGATGTTGAAGCCACCGATGGTGACCTTCGCGGGCTCGCCCGGGTTCACCTCCGGATACGGGGCGCTACGGAAGACCTCGGCGATGCGTGCGTCCTGCTGATCCTCGGGCACCGTCGACAGGTCGAGGAACGAGACGGCACCGGCAACGGCGTTCTCCTTCAACCCGGGCAGCACGAACGGGTAGTTGACCTGGAATGCCATCCGTCCCGATTCCATGCCGAGGCGGGCAGTTGCCTCGTCGCTCTGCGAGACCGAGGGATCGCGGCCGTCGGCCGTGGCCACTCGCTTGATGATCTCGAGGGCTTTCTCGGTGGCGGCGCGATGCTCGGGAGTGTCGTTCAGCGTCACCGTCGTTCCGTCCTCGGCGACGACCGAACCACCAGCGCTCTCGAGCAGCGAGTTGAACCAGACCATGAAGCCCTCGTACTGCTTTGCCTGAACGCCGATCTGTGCGGGCTTGCCCGCCGCCGCATTGGCCTCGGCCACGTCGATCAGCTGATCCCACGTCTGCGGCGGCACTCCGTCGGGCACCTCGTCCGGGCGGTACCAGAGCAACTGGGTGTTGGAGTTGAGCGGCACCGCGTACAGCTGATCCTGCCACTCTGCCGTGGCGAGTGGGCCCTCGAGCGTGGCACCGTCGCGCAGCTTCTCGGACAGGTCCTCCGGGACGGGCAATGCCCATCCGGCCTCGGCGAACTCGGCCGTCCAGACGACGTCGAGTGTCATCAGATCCAGCGTCCTGTCGTTGCCGGCGAGGCGCCGCGCGAGCTGGAGCCGCTGATCGTTGGCGCTCTTGGGCAGAGTCCGTTGCTCCACTCGGTAGCGGCCGTTGGAGGCGTCGGAACACACCTGTGCCGCAGCGGCGTACTGCTCTGCGCCGTCTGCGGCAGTGTAGAAACTCAGAACCGGAACCGAACTGTCGGACGAACCACACGCTGCGAGCAACGGACTCGTGACCAGAGCCGCTGCCGCCAACACCCCTATCCTCGTTGCTTTTCCACGCCTACGACCACGATGTCTCGGCACTTTCCGCCTCCGTACGTTCAGTTACTCGCGCAGCACATTGTGTGGGACTGCCGTGCACGAAAGAAACGTAACCGAACTCACTGGCATAGAGGGCGATTTGGGGCTATTCCGTTACCTGTCGGTTGCCTGGTCGTCCACCAGGTGTGATCAGATCGACAGTTTGGCGAGCAGGTCGCGTGCTTTCTCCGCGGTTCGCGGCTCGCAGATGACGTCGTATCGGCCCGCGACCAACTGCATGCTCGACGCGAAATCTCGCTGTCCCTTGGTGGCCGCGTACGGAATGGACGCCGAGATCAACCCGAAGATGATGCCACCGCCGACGCCGATGAGCAGCGCTCCGAAGATGTTCTCACTGAAGATGCCGAGGACCAGGCCGAGGAAGACTCCCAGCCAGGCACCCGAAACAATGCCTCCACCAATGACTTTGGGCCAGGTGAGGCGGCCGAGCACGCGCTCGACCTGCATCAGGTCGACACCGACGATCGTCACGTCCTGCACCGAGAACTCTTCGTCGGAGAGGTAGTCGACGGCGCGCTGCGCCTCGGCGTAGGTGGGGTAGGAACCGATAGGCCAGCCGGAGGGCGGAGTCGGCAGACCCTGCCCTGGGCGACCGGGCTGCGAGAGGGGATTGGTCATGGCTCCATTGTGCCCCGAAACGGACACTCGGCACACCCGTTGTAGCGGTTCACAGCAGGTTGACGGTCGGTCAGGGCGCGGGCGGCACGAAGGCGGTCGTCCGTGTCATTCCCGCCGCACGTCCCTTCGCCGAGACGACGAGCGCCATCTTGCGGCTCGCCTCGTCGATCATCTCGTCGCCCAACATCACTGCGCCGCGACCGCCGCCCGCCGCGGAGGTGTGGAACTCGTACGCGTCGAGAATCATCTCGGCCTTGTCGTAGTCGGCCTGACGCGGCGCGAAGATCTCGTTGGCGGCCTCGATCTGCGTCGGATGCAGCACCCACTTGCCGTCGAAACCGAGGCCTGCCGTCCGGCCCGCCGCCCGGCGAAAGGCGTCGAGATCGCGTATCTGAAGATACGGACCGTCGATCGCCTGCAGACCGTGTGTTCGGGCAGCGAGCAGGATGGTCATCAGAATGTGGTGGTAGGCGTCGCCCGTGTCGTAACCGACCGGCTGCTCGCCGACGACCAGGGTGCGCATGTTGACGCTGGCCATCAGGTCTGCGGGACCGAACACCAGGGTTTGCACCCGCGGGCTCGCGGTCGCGATCTCGTCGATGTTGCGCAGACTGCGGGCGCTCTCGATCTGCGGCTCGATCCCGATCGCACCGACGTCGAGTCCGTGCTCTTTCTCGAGCTGGGTGAGCAGCAGATCCAACGCCTGCACGTGCGCGGCGCACTCCACCTTCGGCAGCAGGATGGCGTCGAGATTGCGTCCGGCACCGGACACGACGTCGATGACGTCCCCGTACGTCCACTGCGTCGTCCAGTCGTTGACGCGCACCACCTTGATCTGATCGCCCCAGCCATCGGAGTTCAGAGCATCGACGATGCGCGCGCGGGCCTCGACTTTCGCGATGGGCGCGACGGCGTCTTCGAGATCGAGGAAGATCGCGTCGGCAGGCAGTCCCTTGGCCTTGGCGATCATCTTGTCCGAACTGCCCGGAACGGCCAGCACCGATCTCCGTAGGCCCGACGCATTCACCGCAGCACAACCCCTGTCTGATTCATCGTCTGTATCGCCCAACCTCTAACCTTGCCATCATGGCAGCACTGAGCAAGGTATTCGCGGCCAGGCTCGCCGGCCTGGGCGTCCTGGGCCCCGACGGCGAATCCATCGGCCGAGTTCGCGACGTGGTCATCTCGATGCGGGTCGGCAGAGCGCAACCCAGAGTCCTCGGCCTCGTGGTCGAATTGGCAACGCGCCGAAGAATTTTCGTACCGATGCTCAGAGTCACCAGTATCGAGCCCAACTCGGTTCAACTCACCACCGGCAACGTCAGTCTGCGGCGATTCACCCAGCGCGCGAACGAGATCCTGGTGTTCGCCCAGATCCTCGACTCCAAGGTGCGCGTCGACGACCCCGAACTCGACGAGCTGCACGACGCCGATTCCATCGTCGTCGATCTGGGTATCGAGCTCACCCGAACGCGGGACTGGGTCGTCGCGCGAGTAGCCGTACGCAAACAACGTCAGCGCCTGGCGCGCCGCGGTGCCATCCATGTCGTGGACTGGCTGCACGTGCAGGGACTCACGCAGAACGAACTGTCGATGCCCGATCAGGGTGTGGCACAGCTGCTCATGCAGTTCGAGGACCTGCGAGCGGCCGACGTCGCCAACGCGATGCGCGAGCTTCCCGTCAAACGACGCATGGAAGTGGCGCGGGCCCTCGACGACGAACGGCTCGCCGACGTCGTCCAGGAACTGCCCGACGACGATCAGGTGGAGCTGATGCACTACCTCGGCGTCGACCGCGGTGCCGACGTGCTCGAGGCCATGGACCCCGACGACGCCGCCGACCTCCTCGGAGAGCTGCCCGAGACCGAAGCGGAATCGCTTCTGCGACTGATGGATCCGGAGGACTCCGCACCCGTCCGACGGCTGCTCGAGCACTCCCCCGACACCGCCGGTGGTCTGATGACCCCCGAGCCCGTCGTACTCACCGCATCGACGACGGTGGCCGAGGCGCTCGCCCGGGTACGCAACCCCGACCTGACGCCCGCGCTCGCCTCACTGGTGTTCGTGGTGCGGCCGCCCACCGCCACTCCCACCGGGCCGTACCTCGGCTGCGTACATCTGCAGCAGTTACTTCGAGAACCCCCGGCGAGTCTGGTCGGCGGCGTGGTGGACAGCGCCCTGCCGCGCTTGTCGCCCGAGGACAGCCTCACCGCCGTCACGCGATACTTCGCGACGTACAACCTCGTCTGCGGCCCGGTGGTCGACGACGAGGACCACCTGGTCGGGGCCGTGACCGTGGACGACGTCCTCGATCACCTGCTGCCCGAGGACTGGCGAGATCAGGAAGTGGCCGGACAGTGAAAGAAACAGCACGCCAGAGAATGGACACTCCGCGCGGATCGCGGATGTTCAACGTCAACGTCGATTTCGACCTCGGCAGGTCGGGCGAGAAGGCCGCGAGGTTCCTCGGTACCGGCCGCTACCTGGCGATCCAGACGGGCATCGTGATCGTCTGGATCTTCCTCAACGTCGTGGCGGTCAACCTTCGGTGGGACCCGTATCCCTTCATCCTGCTCAACCTCGCGTTCTCGACCCAGGCCGCGTACGCGGCTCCGCTGATTCTGCTGGCCCAGAATCGGCAGGACGACCGAGACCGCGTCTCGCTCGAGGAGGACCGTTCTCGCGCACAACAGACGAAAGCCGACACCGAGTTCCTCGCTCGCGAGTTGGCATCGCTGCGGATCGCGGTCGGCGAGGTCGCCACCCGCGACTACCTGCGCCGCGAACTCGACGAGATCAAGGCGCTCCTCGAGCAGGCGACGGGCCAGCCCACAGCGGCTCCGAAGAAAGCACGGAAGAAGGCCGCCGCCAGGGTGCAGGACGACGCGGGCACCCCGGAGGTCTCGGACCTCGATACGTAGCGGCTCGCTCTGTAACGGCCCGATAACGGAACAGTCTCGAATCAGGTACCCTCGATCCCGGTCATCAGGTCGGGCCCCGGTTGTCATCCGGGGAAATCAGGAGGTACAGCACGCGTGGGTCGTCACAGAAAAGCATCGACTTCCAAGGTTCGACGGAACTCGGTGATTGCTCTGGCAGGTCTCGTCCCCGCAGGACTCGTCACCGCCGCCACCAGCGCCGGAGCCACGGAATACATTCCGTTCGTCTCGGCCAAGACCACCACGGCCGCCCAGGAATCGAACTCCGTGGTGGAGACTCCGCAGCCGATCGCCCAGGACCAGCAGGCGCAGCCGGTGGCTCAGGCCGAGCAGCCGGTGCCCGCCGCGGTCCCCGCACCCGCGCCGATTCCCGAGATCCCGCCCACACCCGAGCTGCCCACCAACCTCGCCGTCAGCCCCATCGCCATCCCGGTCGTCAACGTCTCGGCGTACAAGAACGCCGAGCGGATCCTGGCCCAGCAGCAACCCGGCTGCGGCATCGGCTGGACCGTCATCGCCGGCATCGGCCGCGTCGAATCCACCCATGCCAACAACGGCAAGGTCGACGACTCGGGCGAACTGCACGAACCCATCCTCGGCCCCCGGCTGAACGGCACACTGGCCGGCAACCAGGTGATTCGTGACACCGACGGCGGGGCGCTCGACGGCGATGCCGAATACGACCGCGCAGTGGGACCCATGCAGTTCCTGCCCTCGACGTGGAACCTCTATCACGCCGACGGCAACGGCGACGGAGTCTCCGACCCCCAGAACCTGTTCGACGCAGCCCTGGCCACCGGCATGTACCTGTGCGACAACGGCACCGACATGCGCGATCTGGGATCGACCACCAAAGCGATCCTGCGCTACAACAATTCGATGGCCTATGTGGCGAACGTGCTCGCATGGTCGGCCGGCTACGCCACCGGCATCGTCCCGTCCTCGGACCAGCTGCCCCGCATTCACTGACATCGCGCCCGCGCCTGCCCTGCTGTCCATCGGCGCACAACCCACCGCCTAGCATGAGGCAATGGCTGTACTGACCGAATCCGACGTTCGGACCGCACTCACGAAGGTGATCGACCCCGAGATCCGCAAACCCATCACCGACCTCGGGATGGTCAAGAGCATCGACATCTCCGACGACGGCGCGGTCGGCGTCGGCATCTATCTGACCACTTCCGGCTGCCCGATGAAGACCGAAATCAGCGATCGCGTGAAGAACGCCGTCGCCGACGTCGCCGGCGTGGGCACCGTGACGGTCGAACTCGACGTCATGAACGACGAGCAGCGCACCGAGCTCCGCAAATCTCTGCGCGGCGATTCCGCGGAGCCGATCATTCCCTTCGCGCAACCCGGATCCCTGACGCGCGTGTACGCGGTGGCGTCGGGCAAGGGCGGCGTGGGCAAGTCCAGCGTGACGGTCAATCTCGCCGCGTCACTGACCGCCCGTGGGCTGTCGGTCGGCGTGCTCGACGCCGACATCTACGGTCACTCCGTGCCCCGGATGCTCGGAAACGACGCGCGGCCGACGCAGGTCGAGAAGATGATCATGCCGCCGCAGGCGCACGGAGTGAAGTTCATCTCGATCGCGCAGTTCACCCAGGGCAACACCCCCGTCGTCTGGCGCGGGCCGATGCTGCACCGCGCACTGCAGCAGTTCCTCGCCGATGTCTTCTGGGGCGATCTGGACGTACTGCTGCTCGATCTCCCGCCCGGCACCGGTGACGTGGCGATCTCTGTCGCCCAACTCATTCCGAGTGCCGAGATCCTCGTCGTCACGACCCCGCAGCAGGCCGCGGCCGAGGTGGCCGAACGAGCGGGCGCAATTGCATTGCAGACGCGTCAGCGCGTGGCAGGCGTCGTGGAGAACATGTCGTGGCTCGAACTGCCCGACGGTACCCGGATGGACATCTTCGGATCCGGTGGCGGACAGGACGTATCCGACAGACTGACCAAGGCAGTGGGTGCCAGCGTGCCTCTGCTGGGTCAGATCCCCCTCGACACCGCCGTCCGAGAAGGCGGAGACGCCGGCACTCCGATCGTACTGAGCAACCCGGAATCGCCTGCAGCACAAGCACTCGAAGCCGTGGCAGCGAAATTGGCAGTCCGTGAACGCGGACTGGTCGGCATGTCACTCGGAATCGACTCGGCGCGCAAGCTCTAGACACGCGTGGCAGCCGGCCTGGCTCACGGCCCCCACCCAGCTGTGGATCAATGTGGCTTTGTTGCACTCAGAGTGACTGAATCCCGCATTGATCCGAATGGGCGTGGTCGGGAGCGGCGACCGAGGATTCAGGCTTACGTGGCGTCGGCGTCGATCGGCGGGGTATCGCCTGCAGACAGTTTCGGCTCGTTCTTGCTCATCGACACCCCACTGCGTGCGGTTCCGGCCTGTGGAGTCGGTCCGCCCACGTTCTTCGGCTTGGTCTCGAAGGGCTTGCCCTTGAAGGTGTCGTCGAGTGGGTTCTTGAAGACCGAGTCGTCACCGTCGAGCAGGTGTTTGGTGATCACCGCGCGCGGGGTCATGCCCCGGAGCTGGTTGAGATCGGCAAGCGGCTTGCGAAGGTCCTCGAAGTCGGTGCCGAGCTCGTCCTTGAGCTGTTGGCTCGCGCCGTTGGCGTAATCCTTGACCTGCCGGATCGACTTGGACACCCAGCTGATGGCGCCGGGGAGGCGATCGGGGCCGAGGATCACGAGAGCTGCTACGAGGAGAATGACGAGCTCTCCCCAACCGATGTTGCCGAACACGCCTGCCAGCCTACGTCGTCAGTCCGAAACCGGCGTGACGGAGAGGTCCACCAGCCGTCCCGACCGGACGAGTTGCACCGGAACCGACTCCCCGATCGTCGTGGCCTGCACGGCGACGACCAGTTCGTCGGCGTTACCCACGGTGCGGTCGCCGACCTTCGTGATGACGTCTCCCTCGACGATGCCCGCTTCCTGAGCAGGCCCGCCCGAGCGCACGTTGGCCACTTCTGCCCCGGCGGAGGTGTCGTTGATGACCGATCGGGCGTTGACGCCGAAGTCGGGATGACGCATGACGCCGTCCCGAATGAGACTCTGCGTCACCTCGGTGACCTCGTCGACGGGGATCGCGAAGCCGAGGCCGACCGATCCGCCGCTCTCGCTTCGGATGGCCGAGTTGATGCCGATCACGCGGCCCTCGAAGTCGATGAGCGGACCGCCGGAGTTGCCGGGGTTGATGGCGGCGTCGGTCTGCACGGCATCGATGACGGCGTTGGTATCGGTGCCTTCACCCGACAGCGCCACGGGCCGATCGAGCGCGCTGACGATGCCGGAGGTGACGGTCTTGTTCAATCCCAGCGGCGAGCCGACCGCGATCACGTCCTGCCCGACGCGAACGTCGTCGGAACGACCGAGTTCGGCGACGGTGAGGTTGCCGACATCGGTCTTGAGGACGGCGAGGTCGGTCTTGGTGTCGCGGCCGACGATGTCGGCGGGCACCTTGGTGCCGTCGGAGAAGGTCACTTCGAGTGTCGAGTTCTCCGGGTCGGATGCCGCCAGGGAGATCACGTGGTTGTTCGTCACGATGTAGCCGGCACCGTCGATGACGACGCCCGAGCCGGTGCCGCCGGTCTCGCCGAGCGTCACCTGGATCGAGACGACGGACGGCAGGACGGCGTCGGCGACGTTGCTGATCTGTCCGCGCGGGATGTCGTCGCCGCTGGACTGGGTCAGCGTCACTTTTTGGCTGGTCAACGCGCCCGTCACCTCGGCGGTGAGGCGACCGAACAGCCCGCCTACCAATCCGATGACGAGTGCGAGAACACCGAGTACGACGAGAGCTCGGACGGACACAGACCGACCGAACAGCACGTCTCGCACACCGAGTTTGGTGCCCGGTGGAAGAACGGGAGGGGGCGGGGAATCGAGCGCCGCGCTGCCGAGGGAGACCCGAGAGGTGGGGTCGCGCCACGGATCGGCCGGAGCCGACGGGGCGGTGTCGCTCTCGTCCACGGCGTTCGGGTCTCGTTGCAGTGATTCATGGGCATCGTTCGGGCGACCGAAGGCCTCGGCGAGGACAGGATCGGGTGGGCGCACCGATACGCGCGAGGGAAGTTCGTCGCCGGGCCTACGAGGAGAGAAGGAACCGTCCACGTCGTCGGGACGTCCGAACACCGAGGCCGACACCGGATCGACGGAGGGTCGATACAGCGGACGCGGTGGCAACCGAGGACCTTCCGGACCGGTCCCTGCGGCCTCGGAATCTGCCGGATCGGTGCCTGCGGTCTCGGTGCTGGTCGAATTCGATGTCACGCGTCCGGTTACCCCTCGCATACGTCGGTGTGAGAGTTCAGTATCACTCGAGCGGTCGGCGCGGCTCGATGCAGGTGAGAAGAGTCGGGCACCGTCAGCGTCGTCGACGGCGGACGTCGGCTACCGCGGACATGAAGGTTCGCTTGGTGTGGGACGGCCGATCCTCGCCCGCGCAGGACGGTATCTGGCTGAGCAGACCGAGCAGTGAATGCGGCATCGACATCTCCCCTGCTCCGCGCAGGGCCTTGCGCGCCTGCTGCTGGGCCTCGACCTCGGCGGCGCACTCGGGGCATTCGGACAGATGGTCGGCTGCACGGAGATAAGCGGGCATTCGCAACTCGCCGTCGACGTACGCCGCGACGGCCTCACTGGCCAGATGTTCGGTGGAGCTGAATTGCTTCGGCTTGCGCGCCTGCGTCATCCAACCCTCCTCGTAGCTAGTGGACACTTGCGTGACCGGAGTCGACCTTCCCGTGCACTCGAAGGTACTCGCGTAGCGCCTGGCGTCCACGGTGAATGCGACTGCGAACCGTTCCGAGCTTGACGCCCAGTGTCGCACCGATCTCTTCGTAGGACAGTCCTTCGATGTCGCACAGCACGATTGCGGCGCGGAACTCGGGTGCCAGCGAGTCGAGCGCGGACTGCAGATCGGGATCGAGGCGGGCATCGTGGTAGATCTGCTCGGGGTTGGGTCGGTCGGAGGGGACGCGGTCGTAATCCTCGGGAAGCGCTTCCATACGGATGCGGCTGCGACGGCGAACCATGTCCAGGAAGAGGTTGGTGGTGATGCGGTGCAGCCACCCCTCGAACGTGCCCGGCTGGTAGTTCGACAGGGAGCGGAACACGCGAATGAAGGTGTCCTGCGTCAGGTCCTCGGCGTCCTGAGCGTTGCCGGACAGACGGTAGGCCAGTCGGTAGACGCGGTCGCCGTGTTCGCGAACCAGTTCGTCCCAGGACGGCATGGTGGAGTCCTCGCCGGTCGCATCGAACACTGCGGTGCCGCTGAGGTCGTCGGGCGCGGGTACGGACTCGGGTAGACGCGCGGTGTCGCGATCGCCGTTGATCTTGTAAATAGTTGGATCCTCCTGCTCAGGACTGCGTACGTCCTTCTGATTCAACCGACGACTACCCTCGGATGTTCCAGCTCACACTTCGCAATCGAGATGGACCTTCGATTCCTCCATAGCCTGACGGACCCGCGTGTGGGTCCGGTATGAAACAGCTGAGGCGCACCTGAGAATGTGTGCGTGAGAATGTGCCCTGGGCACGATAGCCTCGGGGCGTGCCGACCAACGCCGAGAAGATGCTCGCCTACGCCGAAGACTCCGCCCAGGAGGACGAGGTTCTGATCGCAGCCAGAGAGCGAGCCGTCGACCTCGGTGCCGCCCCGGTACCGCCGTCGGTCGGAGCGATTCTGTCCATCTTCACCCAGATGCTCGGCGCGAAGACCGTCGTCGAAATCGGAACCGGCGCAGGCATCAGCGGCTTGTGGCTGCTCGACGGGATGCGCGCGGACGGCGTTCTCACCACCATCGACACCGAACCGGAGCACCAGCGCGCGGCCCGAGAAGCGTTCCGCGCGGGGGGAATAGCGCCCTCACGTACCCGGCTGATCAACGGTTGGGCGTTGGACGTGCTCCCCCGGTTGGCCGACGACACCTACGACTTGGTGTTCATCGACGCCAGTCCGGCCGACCATCCGCACTTCGTAGCCGAGAGCGTTCGACTGCTGCGCCCCGGCGGAGTTCTGGTGCTGCACAACGCGTTGCTCGGCGGACGGGTCGCCGATCCCACTCAGCGCGACGCCACCGCTGTTGCAGTCCGTTCCGCTGCCCGGGCCATCGCCGAGGACGACCGTCTGACGACGGTGCTGCTGCCCTTGGGCGACGGGTTGATCTGCGCGTCGAGAGCGTGAGCGGCTGCGCCGCATGTGAGCGGTAACTCGTAGCGGGTTACGAATTACCGTTCACATGCCGCAGGCTCTAGATCCAGACGCCCTTGCCGACGGAGACGACTCCACCGGCACTGACGTTGAAGCGCTCGCGATCGCGTTCGTGGTCGACGCCGATGATCTCGCCGTCGCCCACCACGACGTTCTTGTCCAGGATCGCGTGCCGCACGACGGCACCCTTGCCGATCCGGACGCCGGGCATCAGGACGCTGCCCTCGACCGTCGCGCCGCTGTCGATCATGACGTTGGAGCTGAGCACCGAGTTGCGGACCGTGGCCGCGGACAGGATGCACCCGGCACCGACGACCGACTCCTGAGCCAAGCCGCCCTGGACGAACTTGGCGGGCGGCAGGTTCTCGGCCGATCCGCGGATGGGCCAGCGGCGGTTGTACAGGTTGAAGATGGGGTGCACCGACACGAGGTCCATGTGGGCGTCGTAGAAGGCATCGATGGTGCCCACGTCTCGCCAGTAGCCGCGGTCGCGCTCGGTGGCACCGGGCACGACGTTGTCGTTGAAGTCGTAGACCGAGGCGACGCCCGCTTCGACGAGCGCCGGAATGATGTCGCCGCCCATGTCGTGGTCGGAGTCGACGTTCTCGGAGTCGGCTTTGATGGCGTCGACGAGCACCTTGGTGGTGAACACGTAGTTACCCATGGACGCATAGGTGACGTCCGGGTCGTCCGGGGTGCCGGGCGGCTGCGCCGGCTTCTCGAGGAACTGGGTGATCTTGCCGTTCTCGTCCGAATCGATGCACCCGAACGCGAAGGCCTCGCTACGCGGAACCCGGATGCCCGCGACGGTGACGCCCGCGCCGGAGTCGATGTGCTGCTGCACCATCTGCTCCGGATCCATCCGGTACACGTGGTCGGCTCCGAAGACCACGATGTACTCGGGGTCCTCGTCGTACACCAGGTTCAGCGACTGGAAGATCGCGTCGGCGCTGCCGGTGTACCACCGGGGTCCGAGACGCTGCTGCGCGGGAACCGGAGTGATGTACTCCCCGGCGAATCCGGACAGCCGCCACGTCTGCGAGATGTGGCGGTCCAGTGAATGGGACTTGTACTGGGTGAGCACGCAGAGCCGGAGGTAACCGGCGTTGACGAGATTGCTCAGCACGAAGTCGATGAGTCGGTAGGCGCCCCCGAAGGGAACTGCCGGCTTGGCTCGGTCCGCGGTCATCGGGTAAAGACGCTTACCCTCGCCGCCGGCAAGCACGATCCCTAGTACGTGCGGTTGTGTCCTCACCCACTCAACCTATCCGCACCGAGAGAACCTTGCGAGCAGTACACGCACAACTGCTGGGGAATGTAGGTTCGTTCACGTGCGCGTAGCAATGATGACCAAGGAATATCCCCCGGAGATCTACGGTGGCGCAGGAGTTCATGTCACCGAGTTGTCCGCGCAGCTGAAGTCGCTGTGCGACGTGGACATCCACTGTATGGGCGCGCCCCGCGACACTGCGCAGGTGCACGACCCGGATCCCGCGCTCGCCGGAGCCAACGCTGCGTTGACGACGTTGTCGGCCGAGCTGCGGATGGCGAACGCCGCCGCAGGCGCGGACGTGGTGCATTCGCACACCTGGTACACCGGTCTCGCCGGTCATCTGGCAGCAGAGTTGTACGACGTCCCCCACATCCTCACCGCGCACTCCCTCGAGCCGCGTCGGCCGTGGAAGGCCGAGCAACTCGGCGGCGGCTACCGCATCTCGTCGTGGTCGGAGCGCAATGCCGTGGAGTACGCCGACGCGGTCATCGCCGTCAGCGAGGGCATGGCAAAAGATGTGCTCGACGCCTATCCGCGACTCGATCCGAGCCGGGTTCATGTGGTGCGCAACGGAATCGACACCCAGCGGTGGTTCGCCGATCACGGCACCTCGACCCTGGACGAGATCGGCGTCGATCGAAGCAAGCCGATCGTCGCGTTCGTCGGACGCATCACCCGGCAGAAGGGCGTCGGGCACCTCATCGCAGCAGCCCACCACTTCGACCCGTCGATCCAGCTCGTCCTGTGTGCAGGCGCGCCCGATACACCGGAGATCGCCGCGGAGACCGAGCGCGCGGTGGCGTCGCTCGCCGAGCAGCGCAGCGGCATGTTCTGGGTCAAGGACATGCTGCCCACCGACAAGATTCGCGAGATTCTCACGGCAGCAGCAGTGTTCGTCTGCCCCTCTGTGTACGAGCCACTCGGCATCGTCAACCTCGAGGCGATGGCCTGCGAAACCGCCGTGGTGGCTTCGGATGTCGGCGGCATCCCCGAGGTCGTCGACGAGGGCCGCACCGGACGCCTGGTGCACTACAACTCCTACGAACCCGACGCTTTCGAGCGAACCCTCGCCGACACCGTCAACGAGGTCGCCCTCGACCCCACGCTCGCAACAGCGATGGGCACGGCAGGCCGCGAGCGCGCAGTCGCCGAGTTCTCCTGGGCCTCGATCGCGAAGCAGACTCTCGCCGTCTACAACGACGCGCTGGCACGGCGCCGCTGATCGGGACGACTCAGCGATTCGCCCTGCGATAGGTCGACACAGTCACCGACGCGGTGACCTCGGTGACGTCCGGTAGCTCACCCAGGGCAGCGGACCGAGCGTCGTGGTCACCGTGGCGCGACGACGGGCCCATGCCGATCAGCGCTTCGATATCGTTGTGCGAGAGCATCATCGAATAGTCGAGCGCAGACTCCGCCACCGGCTCGAACAGGCCGGACAACGATTCGCCGAGCCGGCGGGTCTTGTCCTCGGCGACGCCGATGAGTCCCAGTGGGCCCCGCAGTTCACGCTGATGTCGCATCGTGGGCGTGACGACGACCAACACTCCGTCGTCGACGAGGACTCGGTTCAGCTCGCCGGCGTTGCGTGGGGCGAACACGCACGTCACCGCGGACAGGGCACCCGACCGCACCGGAAGTCCACTCCAGATGTCCGCGACCACGGACCCCAGCCTGGGGTGGGATCGTGCGGCGCGCCTGGCCGCGAACTTCGATACGTCGACGCCTATCCCCCGGGCATCGGGGCGGGCGTCGAGAACAGCCGCGAGGTAGTGACCGGTTCCGACTCCAACGTCGAGCACCACCTCGCTGTCCACCGGGACACCCGCCGAGACCGCTGCGGCGATCGGGTCGAAATGCCCCTTCTCAAGGAACACGTCGCGTGCCGCGATCATCTCGGCCGAGTCGCCGGCGAACTTGCCGCCGTCACCGGTGAGCAGACTGACGTAACCCTGCCGGGCCACGTCGAACGAATGCCCTCGATCGCACCACAGCGTCCGATCCGTGTCGCCTACACCGAGTCCGGAGTCGACCTCGCGCACTCGGCACTGCGGACACAACAGCACGTCCACGACATCGGTCAGCATCGAGCACCTCTTTCACACCGGCACGCACACCCCTGGAAACAACACAAAGCCCCGCTTGCCGGTACGGCCAGCGGGGCTGAGCGATGATCGATCGACAGGGCGATCAGCCGGTGACACCCTTCAGTTCGTCACCGAGTGCCGCGGCCTCGTCGGGGGTCAATTCGACGACCAGGCGGCCGCCCCCCTCGAGCGGGACACGCATGACGATTCCTCGTCCCTCTTTGGTTGCTTCGAGGGGACCGTCCCCGGTCCGGGGCTTCATCGCCGCCATCCTCTGCTCCCTCCAGATCTGCGCCCACCAACTCGGCGCCTCGGCCTAAAAGATAAATTCGTCGCGGGGCGACGGGTGTTGACTCCTATTCTTCCCTATCGACCTCGATACCGGGAAACGGAGTCGGTATTCGTGACCTGCACCCAGCACTCCGACAGGTGATCGTCGACCATTCCGGTGGCCTGCATCAGGGCGTAGGCGGTTGTCGGACCGACGAACCGCAGACCACGCCGCTTGAGCTCCTTGGCCATGGCTGTGGACTCGGGAGTCGAGGCGGGCACTTCGGAGAACTCGGTCAGGCGCGCCGGCCTGGGTTTCGGCGCGAAGGACCACAGCAGGGTGTCGAGGTCGGTGTCGTGGAGATCGACGACGGCGCGCGCGTTGTTCACCGCTGCCTCGATCTTGAGCCGATTGCGCACGATGGACGCGTCGTTCATCAACCGATCCACATCGGCCTCGTCGAACCGGGCCACCTGCTCCGGATCGAAACCGGCGAATGCGGTGCGGAAACTCTCGCGCTTGCGCAGGATCGTGATCCACGCCAGACCCGATTGGAACGCTTCGAGACACAGTCGCTCGTAGAGCTCGTTGCGCCCGTGAAGCGGCTGCCCCCACTCGACGTCGTGGTAATCCCGATACACAGAGTCGTCGGTGGCACCCCACGGGCAGCGGAGCTTGCCGTCCGGTCCGGCGACAGCACTCATTGCCCGTCCGGCTCGGATGCGGCCGACTGCGGGGTACCCGAGGACTGCGCGGCCGACAATCGCGAACGAAGCATGTCGATCTCGCCGCCGAGTCTCTCCAGTGCCCAGTCGACCTCACTGGGCTTGTAACCCCGCAGGCTCTGCTGGAACTTCAGCGCGCGCACGTCGGCACCGGTGACGCCCTCCGCGGGCAGAACGGTCGCGGTGGTTCCCTCGGGCAACGGGCCCAGTTCCTCACCGCGACCGAACACCGCCGACGCCACGAAGAACAGTGCAGCAGCGACGACGGCAATGACGACGACGTAGATCAGCAGCGTCAACATGCCTCGATCTTGTCACGACCGCCCGACACGACTATTTCAGCGAGTTCATCGCCGGTCGATCCAACAACGACACCTCGGTCGAGAACGGCTCGAACGAGTCACCGTCGACGCGGAACTGCAGAAGACCGGCACCGGAATCGACCATCCCGCAGCGGTTGAGCATCGTCCCGACGATCTGTCGGCTCATCGCCCCGAGTTCGACCAGCGGGCGGTTGCGGTGCTTGCGCACTCCCAGATTCACCTGGCCGATCGCCCCCAGCCCGAGCCTGTCGTAGGTATCGAGCAACAGCCCGATCTCCACTCCGTAGCCGGGCGCGAACGGCACCGCGGACAGAAGCTCACGCGTACCGGCGTACTCGCCCCCGAGGGGCTGAATGACCCCGGTCAGCTCGGGCCGCAACGCAGCGAGCAGCGGCCGTGCCACCAGCTCGGTGACGCGTCCACCGCCGTTGGCGTCCTCGGTTCCGCTGGTCCGCAACGGACGGCGGTAGTAACCCTTGACGAGGTGGATGCCGTCGCCCATCAGCAGGGGGCCGAGCAACTTGGGTACGAACGCCGGATCGGGGTTGATCAGGTCGGAGTCGACGAACGCGATGAGGTCACCGGTCGACGCAGCCACCGATCGCCACAGCACCTCGCCCTTGCCTGGTACCGGGTCGATCCCTGGTACCGCTTCTTCTCTGCTGATGACCCGTGCACCGGCCGCCGTCGCGCGCACAGCCGTTTCGTCGGTGGAACCGGAGTCCAACACGATCAGCTCGTCGACGAGACCGCCGAGCAACGGGTGGATCGTGTCGATGACGGCGGCGACCGTCTGTTCCTCGTTGAGCGCCGGGAGTACCACCGACACCGTTCGGCCCGCTTTGGCGGCCTCGAGTTCGGCGACGGTCCATTGCGGGGTGTCCCAGCTGTTGGTCTCGGACCACGCCCTGGTGACGTCCGTTCGATCTGCGAGTGTCATGCCAGACCCCTGACCGTCCGCGCCGGGGTTCTCAGACCCTGGATCGCTGCCACCATGTCGACGACTCTTCTGGTCGACGCAACTTCGTGAACCCGGAACATTCGGGCTCCGCCTGCTGCGGCCAATGCTGTCGCTGCCAATGTTCCCTCCAACCGGTCGGCGAGCTCTACCCCTAGAGTCTCGCCTACGAAGTCCTTGTTGCTCAGCGCCATGAGCACAGGCCACCCGGTGTTTACAAGATCGTCCACGCGACGCAACAACTCGAGCCCGTGATAGGTGTTTTTCCCGAAATCGTGCGTCGGATCGATGAGAATCGAATCCTTTTTCACCCCCTCCGCGACGGCGTTCTCCGCGGCGGCGGTGACTTCGGCGATCACGTCGGCCACCACATCGGTGTACCGAACACGATGCGGGCGCGTACGGGGCACCGCCCCGCCGGTGTGCGAGCAGACGATGCCGACACCTTCGGCGGCAGCGACGCGCACCAGCTCCGGATCGGCCCCGGCCCACGTGTCGTTGATCAGATCCGCGCCGACGCCACAGGCCAGTCGAGCGACCTCGCTGCGCCAGGTGTCCACACTGATCAGCAGCTCCGGATACGCGTCCCGGATGGCCTCGACGAACGGAACGACACGGCGAATCTCCTCCTCGGCGTCGACGATGGCGCCGGGGCCGGCCTTCACACCGCCGATGTCGATCATGTCGGCACCCTCCGCGACGGCCCGGTGCACCGACGCCATCGCGGCGTCGTCGGAAAAGTTCGCACCCCCGTCGTAGAACGAATCGGGGGTGCGATTGACGATCGCCATGACCAATGCGCGATCGTCGGCGACCGGTTTGCCGCAGAGAGTGCTCATGAAATCAATAGTGGCACGTGGGCATATTTCGAGTGCTCAGCCCTTGGGTGCCTTGCCTGCGGCGACCTCGGCCACGTAACCGTCGTACGCCTTCTCGTAGCCACCGGACTTGCCACGCAGCACGTACAGGTCGCTGTCGCTGTCCTCTTCGTAGCCGAGCTTTCGCAGGGCCACCTTCTGGCTCTTGAACGTCGACGTCTGCTCGAGGCTCTCGACGACCCTGACGAAGAGGGGCACCGCGTACGTCGGGAGCTTGTCGTAGAGGTGCTCGGCCATCGTCTTGCCGTCGAAGGTCTCGCCTTCGCGCAGCGTCACCGCAGCCATGCCTGCTTTGCCGTCGGTTCCCTCGATGTCGACGCCGTACACGACGGCACCGTCGATCGACGAGTGCCCACCCAGGGCTCCCTCGACCTGTGTGGTCGCGACGTTCTCGCCCTTCCAGCGGAAGGTGTCACCGAGGCGGTCGACGAACGCGACGTGCATGAAGCCCTGCTTGCGGACCAGGTCGCCGGTGTCGAACCAAGCGTCGCCGTCCTTGAATCCGTCGCGCACCAGCTTCTTCTCGGTGGCCTTGTCGTCGGAGTAGCCGTCGAACGGTGCTCGGTCGGTGACCTTGGACAGCAGCAGTCCGACCTCGCCGTTGCCGACCTTGCGGAGCTTGCCGTCCTGGCCGCGCTTGGCCTTGCCGGACTCCTCGTCGTACTGGACGACGGCGTACGGCAACGGGCAGACGCCTGCGGTCTTCTTCATGTTCAGGGCGTTGATGAATGCGATGTTGCACTCGCTGGCACCGTAGAACTCGGCAACGCGGGAGATGCCGAATCGCTGGGTGAACTCTTCCCAGATCTCCGGGCGCAGTCCGTTGCCGACGATCAGCTTGACCGAGTTGTCCCGATCGGAAGGCTTCTCCGGCTGTGTCAGCAGGTAGCGGCACAGCTCACCGATGTAGGTGAACGCGGTGGCCTTGTTGAGCCGGATGTCGTCCCAGAAGTTGCTCACCGAGAACTGCTTGCCGATGGCCATCGTCGCGCCGCCTGCGAGCACCGAGGACAGCGTCACCGTCAGCGCATTGTTGTGGTAGAGCGGCAGGCAGCAGTAGATGACGTCGTTGCTGCGCAGCCGCACACCCATGTTGCCCAGACCGGACATCGACTTGAGCCAGCGGAAGTGGCTCATCAGGCTGGCCTTCGGCATGCCGGTGGTGCCCGAGGTGAAGATGTAGAACGCCTTCTCCTTGGCCTGGATCTCGGCGGTGACCTTCGGATTGGCCGTCGACGCCGTCGCCGCGAGCTCGGCCAGCTTCTTCAGCGGCAGTACTGCTCCGACCTTCGGCTCCCCGTCGAGCGAATCGAGAGCTTCCTGTGCGCTCTCGTCCAGCACGAGGACCTTCGCGTCGAGAATGCCGAGGCTGTGCTCGAGCACGTCACCGCGCTGGTTGTAGTTCAGCATTCCCGCCGTGGCACCGAGCTTGACGGTAGCGAGCGCGGCGAACAGTGCCTCCGGCCTGTTCTTGCTGAGAATGCCGACGACGTCGCCGCGCTTCACCCCGTGGTCCGCGAACACCGCCGCGTACTGGTTGACGAGTTCGTTCGCGTCCCGATAGGTGATCGATTCGCCCTCGAACCGCACGAACGGACGGTCGCTGTTCTTCGCGGCGGCGTCCTGGAAGACCTGACCGATCGACGCTTTGTGGTCGGGCTTGCGGGTGAATCCCGCCAGGCCCTTGAGCAGACTAGGCACCTCCGTCACCATTTTCGGCAACGCGACCGCGAGGTCGGTCACTCCAATTTTCTGACGGGCATCGACAGCCATGAACTCCCCTTTGAAGACGATGTGAGATTTCTTACCCTACTTGAGAGTAACAACTTTGAGCATCTCACTTCGTGGCCGCGCTTGGTGACCTGTCACAACGTTGCGCAGGCATCCAGTGCTGCATCGACGGTCGACGTTCTGACCAGGGCGTCCAGGGCGCGTTGCTGGACGAATCCGGTCTCTCGCAAACCTTCTATCCACTGCATCATGCCGTCGAAATGTCCGAATGGATCGAGCATCACCATCGGCTTGCTGTGCATGCCCAGGTAGCCCGCCGTCCATGTCTCGAACAGCTCCTCCAACGTCCCGATCCCACCGGGCAAGGTGATGAACGCGTCGGCGCGGTCCTCCATGATCTTCTTCCGCTCACGCATCGTGTCGGTGACGATCAGCTCGTCGGCGTCTACATCGGCGACCTCACGGTGCACGAGTGCTTTCGGAATCACGCCGACCGTATTGCCGCCCGCTGCTCGCGTTGCCGCGGCGACCGCGCCCATCATCGAGACGTTCCCGCCGCCCGAGACGAGCTGCCAGCCTCGCCGACCGATCTCGGTGCCGACCTCACCGGCCAGGTCGATGAACGAAGAGTCCACGGGACCCGACGCGCAGTAAACGCAGACGCTGAGCGCGCGTTCGGTCGATGCTCGCTCGCTCACTGCTGGGCCTCGCGGACGATCCGGACAGCCTCGTCGACGCTGTCGGTGCAGTGGATGAGGTCGAGGTCCTTCTCGGACACCTTGCCTTCTTTCACGAGAGTCGTCTTTATCCATTCGAGCAATCCAGACCAGAAGTCCTTGCCCAGCAACACGATCGGGAATTTCGTGACCTTGGCGGTCTGCACCAGGGTCAGCGCCTCGAAGAGTTCGTCGAGAGTACCGAAACCGCCGGGAAGGCACACGAACGCCTGGGAGTACTTCACGAACATGGTCTTGCGCACGAAGAAGTAGCGAAAATTGACGCCCAGATCGACCCACTCGTTGAGGCCCTGCTCGAACGGCAGCTCGATGCCGAGCCCGATCGAGTAGCCGTCGGCCTCGCTCGCACCGCGGTTGGCCCCTTCCATCGCCCCGGGACCGCCGCCGGTGATGACAGCGAAGCCCTCCTTCGCGAGAGCGGCTCCGAGTTGCCGGGCGCGCTCGTACTCGGGATGGTCGACGGGGGTGCGCGCCGAACCGAACACGGTCACGGCCTTCGGGACCTCGGCCAGCGCACCGAATCCCTCGACGAATTCGCTCTGGATGCGCAGCACTCGCCAGGTGTCGGAGTGAATCCAGTTTCCTGGCCCTCGCTCGTCGAGCAGCCGTTGATCCGAAGTGGAGGTCTCGGTGTTCCGGCCACGCCGAAGTACTACGGATCCCTTGTGCTTGGCCGGCTTCTCGCTGCCGTGTCCTTCAACGCTGTTCATGGCGTTCAGGCTATCCGGCAGAGAGGTAGCTCCGGAGAACCTGTGTGACGTGGGTGATCTGCTCGACGGGTACGCGTTCGTCGCGCTTGTGGGCCAGATTGGGGTCGCCGGGTCCGTAGTTGACCGCCGGGATCCCGAGCGCCGAGAAGCGGGAGACGTCCGTCCAGCCGTATTTGGCCCGGAACTGTCCGCCCGCTGCCTCGATGAGAGCGGACGCTGCGGGTCGGTTCAAACCGGGAAGTGCTCCGGGCGACGAGTCGGTGACCTCGAAGCCGAGATCCAGTCCCTCGACGACCTCACGAACGTGTTCGACGGCGTCGTCGACGTTGCGATCCGGCGCGAAGCGAAAGTTGACGTCGAGTTCGGCTGCGTCGGGAACAACATTGCCCGCGACCCCACCGGAGATCCGGACTGCTTGCAGCCCTTCGCGATACACGCAGCCGTCGATATCGACTGTGCGCGCGCGATACGCGGCGAGTCGATTGAGGACCGCACCGAATTTGTGAATTGCATTGTCGCCCAACCAGGATCGGGCACTGTGAGCCCGTGTTCCCGACGCCGTCAGCCGAACCCGCAGCGTCCCTTGGCAACCCGCCTCGATGAATCCGCCGGACGGTTCGCCGAGGATCGCGACGTCGGCAGCGAGCCATTCGGGGAGTTCGCGTTCGATCCGGCCCAGTCCGTTCCGCGCGGCCGCGATCTCCTCGCAGTCGTAGAACACCAGGGTCAGATCGTGCGCAGGGTTGTCGATCGTGGCGGCGAGGTGCAGGAACACCGCGTCACCCGACTTCATGTCGACGGTTCCGCACCCGTGCAGAATGTCGCCCTCGGCGCTGTCGTGCTCGCGCCTCGACGGCACGTTGTCTGCGATGGGAACCGTGTCGAGATGACCCGCGAGCATCACCCTCGATGCGAGTCCGCGGTTCGTCCGGGCCAGCACGGCGTTGCCGCTGCGGATGATCTCGAAGCCCGTCGTCTGCTCGCGAAGCGCTTGCTCCACCTCGTCTGCGATGCGCGATTCGTCCTCACTGACACTGGGGATGTCCACCAGTGCCGCGGTGAGGTCTATCGGGTCGGCATGCAGTTCGAGCGTCACGGGAGAAAACTCTAGGCCGTGGATCCCGGAATCTCGCGGACCACGCCGTCGAAGCCGGCACCGAACAATCTTCCGCTCGAGAAGCCCTGGTCGGAACGTCCGTAGGCCACGACGCTCGTCAACCGCGTACCGGTGCCGATGACACATGTCGCCCCCGGCGCATCGATGCGGACGACGGAGCCGCCTGCGTTGAGCGGCACCACCGGGCGTCCCGCATCGTCGAGGGTGAGCCCGTCCGGAGCCGCGAAGCCGTCGAGTCCCGACAGGTCGAGAACACTTTCCGGTGCCGAGGGGTCGGCGATCGGGATCCGGCTGACGCCCGGGTTCACGAAAGTCCGCGAGACGTACAGGTACCGATCGGCGGCGTCGAGCACCGCGCCGTTGGCACTGGGGAAGCTCGCCCACGCCGGGTCGACCGAGCCGTCGGGGCCGATCCGGCCGATCAGCGAGCCGAAGTCGTTGGTGGCGTACACCGTTCCGTCGGCGGCAACGGCAAGGCCGTTGGCCGCGCTCAGACCGGACGCGAACGGAGTGACAGTGAGTGTGTTCACGTCGAGTCGAACGATCCCCGCGGCCCTGACGATGTCTCCGACGAAGACGCGAGTGTCGGCTCCGTAGCCGACCAGCAGGGTGCCGTCGGGCATCCAGGCCAGAGCGCCACCGCCACCACTGGGAACCGTCGCGATGGGATAGGCGGTCTGTCCTGGCGCGTCGATGCGGTATACCCGGCCGGAGACGATGTCGGTGACGTAGGCGCGGCCCGACGCGTCGACTGCCAGTCCTTCCAGAGCTGACCCCGGGATTCGTGCGACCACTGCCGACGGCCCGCCTGCTCCGGCGCAATCGGGATCTGCGGCTGCGGTGCCGGAGCCGAGGACGACACCGCTCGACACCACCACAGCGGCAGCAATAGCCGTGACGACCGAACGCACGCGCGCGGACTTGCTCGAATTCATGGCACTCCCCCAGCCTCGGCGACCCCCTGTCAGCCGATGACGATGTCTACCACGCGCCTGTGACAACCAAACCCAGCGCGACTCCGAGCACGATCGTCGTCGCCAGGGTGGTCACCAACCCGGTGAAGGACACA
Source organism: Rhodococcus sp. 14-1411-2a (assembly GCF_002259485.1). Lineage (GTDB taxonomy): Bacteria > Actinomycetota > Actinomycetes > Mycobacteriales > Mycobacteriaceae > Rhodococcoides. The sequence continues at coordinate 569,826 of NZ_NPGA01000015.1, read as the reverse complement.
CTGCCCGCCATCACCGAGGTCGCGCCACGGCTACGGGAGGCGGTACGAGTGATCACCGGACACACTCTGTCAGCTCCCCTGCCGCCGATTCGTCGGCCTGCATCCCGATGCGATCACGCTCGGCAGTCGAACCGATAACGAACCGACGCAGCACCCGAATCGAGGTGTTCCCGCAATCCGCACGCCCGAGACCGTGTGCAGAACAGTCGCCGACCGGAGCCGGTTGCCGAGCCCACCGCATTCGGCCCACCGCGTATTCTTCGTCCCGTGAGCGCACATGGAGCATCAGCAGTAGGAATAGCCAACATCACGACGTCGGGCGTTGTTCTCGACACCTGGTTTCCGAGCCCGGAGCTCGGGTCGGGCTTCGAGACCGGCACCACCCGGCTCGAGGGTTCGGACGTCCCCGAGGAGCTGGCCGCTCTCGTCGGACCGGACGAGGCGCGCGGCGTCGAGGTCGTCGCAGTGCGCACCAGCGTCGCCTCGCTCGACGACGCCCCGATCGACGCCCACGATGCGTATCTGCGACTGCATCTCCTGTCGCGCCGGTTGATTCAGCCGCACGGGCAGAACCTCGACGGAGTGTTCGGTCTGCTGGCCAACGTGGTGTGGACCAACTTCGGGCCCGCTGCGGTGGACGGTTTCGAGACGGTGCGCGCAAAGCTGCGCGCCCGCGGTCCGGTGACCGTGTACGGAGTCGACAAGTTCCCGCGCCTGGTCGATTACGTCGTTCCCACCGGAGTTCGTATCGCCGACGCCGACCGCGTTCGTCTCGGCGCGCACCTGGCCAGCGGGACGACGGTCATGCACGAGGGCTTCGTCAACTTCAATGCCGGCACGCTCGGCAACTCGATGGTCGAGGGACGTATCTCCGCGGGTGTCGTGGTGGGCGACGGTTCCGACGTGGGTGGCGGTGCGTCGATCATGGGCACGCTCTCCGGTGGCGGCAAGAACGTCATCTCCGTCGGTAAGAGCTGCCTGTTGGGCGCGAACTCCGGGCTCGGCATTTCGCTCGGTGACGACTGCGTCGTCGAGGCCGGGCTCTACATCACCGCCGGCACGAAGGTGAGCGGTCCGGATGGGACAGTGGTGAAGGCTGCCACGTTGTCCGGCAAGTCGAACCTGCTGTTCCGTCGCAACTCACTGTCGGGTGCTGTCGAGGTGGTGCCGTGGAAGGGCACCGGCGTCGAACTGAACGCGGCATTGCACGCCAACGACTAGCTTGCTCCACCCCAATCGGCCTGTCGAACAATCTCTTCCAGCCCCGCACCGTGTTCTCGGTGCGGGGCTGGTGTCTTTCCTGGGGCTCACGCGATGTGGGGGCCTGCGCGGGCGTGTGATGGTCTGGGTTGTCGATAGGGGTCGACGGTGGCGGGTGGTACGAGCCCCCGCAAGCGGGAGGTGCCCCCACACGGGTGGTTGTCGGTGCCGATGAACACTTCCCAATCGGAGTGGTGCATGAGGCGGTGGTGGAACCCGCACAACAGAACCAGATTGTTCATGTCGGTGGGGCCGCCGTCGGGTGTTGATGTCGACTGGATCGGCTGTGACGGTGTCGGATTCTGTTGCTGCGCCTGAGGTTTCGTCGTCGGTGATGTCGTCTTCGCCTCCGTAGTTCTGGAGGTCGGTGAGGTCCTGCAACCGGATGTGCAGGTTCAGGTGCGGGCGCTCTCCGCCTTCGATGGGGCGGTCACTGGAGGCGAGGTAGTGGTCGAGGATCTGCCCGAAGGCGTCGGCTCTGCGCCTGGCGGGGCTGCGATCGTCTTGGCTGCCGTCGGCGGCGGGTGGGGTTCGGTCAACGGGGAGAGCGCAGTGAGCAGTTTCTCGCCGGTGACAGCATCGAAGTCTCCTTTGAGTACCAGCCGCCCGTTGAGGGTTGTGGAGGCGAAGAGTTCGTTGCGGTCGGTGTTCTCGGCGGGTGGTTTCTTGCTGCCGAAGCTGTCTTCGAGTCTGGTGATCGCTGCTCGGATCCGGCCGGTGCGCGCGTCGGGCCCTGTCGCAGCTTTGATCAAGGCGGCGCGCGCGGCATCGCGACCCTTTTCCGGGAGGTGTTTCGGCGAAGGTGAGGATCAGGGCGGCGTGGTCGATGGTCATGACGCCGGTGTTGACGGCGTCGGCGATGTCGGGAAACGCAGCCATGCCGCGGGCGAGGGCGACGATCTTGGTTGCTTTGGACGGTGAGAGCAGGGTGGTGGAGGTCAGTCAGCCGGCGGGTCCGGGGAAGCCGAGTTTCTCCCGGCTCACGCGGGTGTCGATCTCGGCGACGAGGGCGATCCGCCGGGCTTCCAACAACTGGATTCGGTGGGAGACCGCGGCGGCGTCGGCGAGGAGTTCGCTCTCGCTCAGTTGCCAGATCTCCGTGGTCATGGAATCAAGTGTATCGAACGCGCGTTCGACTGACAACCATAGTGCAATCGAAAACTATTGCCCTGCACAAGGATTCGAGAATCAAACCTGTCGGAGGCGTGTGATAGGAGCCGACTCATTCTTCACGATTCACGGTCGACCACCACAGTTCCTTGGTGGTAGAGAATCTTCCATGCATCGTTACTTCGCTGCCACACCGTGACCCTGCGGGTGAGCCGGTCGTCGAGCAGCAGGGTGTACGTCAGCAGGAAGTTCTCGGGTGCAACTTCCCGTAGCTCGAACCCGCTGGCCTCCCAGTCGGCGTCGAACCGGCCTTCCGTCGCTATCGATATCGGAGGCTCGGACCAGCGTCAGCCGATGGTCCCCAGCGACGCCAGAGTCTTCACCACTGCGCGTGCAGCCTCGGCACCCTTCTTCTCCAGGTGCGCGGTGAAGAAGGCTGTGTGGTCGGCGTGTTCGTGGAAGTGGTGTGGTGTCAGCACTACCGAGAACACCGGCACGTCGGTGTCCAGCTGCACTCGCATCAGGCCGTCGATGACCGCTGTTTCGACGAAATCGTGTCGGTAGATTCCGCCGTCGACCACCAGCGCAGCGGCGACGATTGCGGCGTACTTGCCCGTCTTGGCCAACCGCTGTGCATGCAGTGGGATCTCGAAGGCCCCGGGCACCTCGAACACGTCGAGCGGCGTCTCGGCCTGTCCGAGCTTCTCCAGTTCGGCGGCGAATCCCACCCGCGCGCGATCGACGATGTCCAGGTGCCAGCTGGCGTGGACGAAAGCAATGGATCCGGCGAGTGGAGTGGTCATGAGTGCGATGCTAGCGGTATCGCTCGTCGAGCAAGTCGAGTGTCGGGCCATCGAATTCACCGGCGAAATACTTCTGCAACACTTCGCCGAATACGGACGGCCCCTTGGTAGCTTCGGCGAAAAGCGTCATGGACGAATGCAGCTTCAGGTTGTCGGGATAACCGAAGATCTCGTCGACGGTCCGCCCCTCGACAGCCACCACAAGCCGGGCCGCCTTCTTCAGGCGCGGACCCAATACTTCGTGGGACAGGTACAGCTCCGCCTCGGTCAGATCGGCGATGCCGAAGTGTTGGGCAGTCGCACTGCGCCCCAATCCGGCCAATTGCGGGAACACGAACCACATCCAGTGTGTCTGCTTTCGCCCTGCTTTCAGTTCCTTCGTCACCGCGGTCCAGACAGGGTCCTGAGCATCGACGAAGCGTTGCAGGTCGTATTCGGTCATGCCGTTCAACTTAGGTGAACCCGCGCAGCAGAGTGTCGACTGTGGCGTCGAGCAGATCCTCGGTCGGGACGCCGTCGAGCAGGTCGCCGGTGGCCAGCATCGCGAGTCCGTGCACGCTCGCGAAAGCGACGCGCGCGAGTATCTCGGGTGGAGCCTCGGTGATCACACCGGCCGCCATCGCCTCCTTCAGCAAAGCCTCGGTGGCGGTCATACTCTCGTGCGCAACGCTTTTCAGCTTCTCACTGGCGTCGGGGTGGTGCTTGGTGCTGTACATGACGTCCAGCAACTCCGGGTGTTCGACGGCGAATCCGAGGTAGGCACGGGCGACGCCACGGAACCTGGCCATCAGCTCACCGGGTCCCGTTGCCGCTGCGACCATCCGGCGATTCAATTCCTCGAATCCGTGCAGCGCCAATGCATCCAGCAGCGCCTGCTTGTCGCGGAAGTGGCGCGCCGGGGCACCGTGACTGACGCCGACGTCTCTGGCCAGCTGCCGAAGCGACAACGCGTCGACCCCGCCGTGCGCGATGCTCCGTTCGGCCTCGTCGAGCAACACCGCGCGCAGGTCGCCATGGTGGTAGCGCTGCGTTGCCATGCCCTCACCCTAGGTGATGTTGGCGTTGACAACAATGCTGACACTGCCTACATTGGCGGCCATGACTTCCACAGCGCTCATCACCGGAGCAAGTTCGGGGCTCGGCGAGGAATTCGCCACCCGCTTCGCCGCACGCGGCGAGAACGTCGTCCTCGTGGCGCGACGCACCGATCGACTGAACGCCCTGGCACGGCGCATCGAAGCCGATCACGGGGTGACGGCCACCGTCGTAGCCATGGATCTTGGCGTCCCCGGCATCGGCGAAACCCTTCGAACCACATTGGCGGACAGGGGAATCACACCCACCACACTGATCAACAACGCAGGCTTCGGCACGCACGGGAAGTTCGCCGACGAGGATCCGAAGCGCGCGGCCGCAGAGATCGCCCTCAACATCAGTGCGCTGGTCGACCTCACTCACGCATTCCTGCCGAACCTGACCGGCGCACTGATCAACGTCGCGAGTACCGCCGCGTACCAACCCACACCCAACATGGCCGTCTACGGCGCAACGAAGGCATTCGTCCTGAACTTCACCGAAGCGCTGGCCTTCGAGCACCGCGCCTCGCTGCTGAAGATTCTCGCGCTCTCCCCCGGCCCTACCCGCACCGAGTTCTTCGACGTCGTCGGATCCGAGGACGCCGCGGTGGGCAACTTCCAGACCTCCGAGCAAGTGGTCGCGACGGCTCTGCGCGCGTTGGACTCTCGCCGCACCCCCGCCAGCATCGTGTCCGGCCTGTCCAACAAGATCAGCGCCGGCAGCGTCCGTTTTGCTCCACGTGCACTGGCCACCGTGATCAGTGGTCGCCTGCTGAAAGCATGAGGCCGGCAAGGATGCGCTCGAACACCACTCGCTCGGAAGCCGGAATCGCGTCGAGCAGATACCGTCTGACCGCCTCCGCGTGAACGGGCCGCGCGCGCACGACGGCGTCGCGCCCCACCTCGGTGAGAACTACCTCCACTCCCCCGTCGACCGGACGACGAGTGATCAGTCCGCGGTCGGCCATTCGGGTCAGATGATGCGACAGCCGACTGCGATGCCACTCGAGCAACGCCGCCAATGCGCTCTGTCGCAGCACCCCATGCCCTATTTCGTGCACTCGGGTCAGAACCGCGAAGTCCTGATCCGACAAGCCAGTTCTGTCCGCGATCTCCGCGGTGACGCGAGTCCATACGGCGTCCTGCGCCCGCTTCCACGCGTGCCACAGGGCCATCTCGGATTCGTTCAACAGCGTCATTGCGCCACCCTATCCACCGACCTGTTGACATGACAACACAACCGGGTGCATGGTGTTGATATGACAACACACACTGCTTTGGTCACGGGTGCCAACCGAGGCATCGGCCTTGCCATCGTCCGCGGCCTCGCCGCCCAGGGGTTTGTCGTCTATCTGGGCTCGCGAGATCTCGCCGGGGGCGTCACCGCGGCCACCGGGATCGACGGAGACGTACGCCCGATTCGGCTCGATGTCACCTCGGCCGACGACATCGACGAGGCCGTCCGACACATCGACACCGAAGTGGGCCACCTCGACGCTCTGATCAACAACGCAGGCATCAACGTCGGCTATCACCGCCCTATCGAGGAGAATTCGTCGGATCTGCGAAAGGTTTACGACGTCAACGTCTTCGCCGTCGTCGATGTGACCAACGCATTCCTGCCGCTACTGAGAGAGTCCCCGGCCGGTCGGATCGTCAACGTCACCAGCAAGCGCGGTTCCATCGGCGAGGACGGCGCATGGGTGGGCACGCCATCGATGGCGTATTCGAGCTCGAAGACCGCTCTGAACGCCCTCACCGTCCACTACGCCCGAGACCTTGCCGATACCCCGATCAAGGTCAACGGAGCAGCTCCTGGGCACGTCGCCACCGACTTCAATGGATTCCGCGGAACGCGATCGCCGGACGAGGGTGCGGCCGTGGCGATTCGACTCGCCACCCTCGACGCCGACGGACCAACCGGACTGGTTTTCGAGGACAACACCGTCCTCACGTGGTGAGGCGTACGCGCGCCTACCCCCGTGTCCGACGCGAATCGATCACTCCCGTATCGAATCCGGCCAGGTGCAATCCCCCGTGGAATCGGGCGTGTTCGATCTTGAGGCACCGATCCATGACGACGTTCAATCCCGCTGCCTCGCCGTCCTGGGCCACCTGCTCGTGCCACAGCCCCAATTGAAGCCAGATCGTCTTCGCCTGCGCTGCAATGGTTTCCGAAAGCACTGCAGGAAGGTCGTCGTACTTGCGGAACACGTCGACCAGATCCGGCGGCTTCGGTAGGTCCGCGAGTGTGGGGTAGACCGTCGTTCCTTCGATGTCGGTGACCGTCGGGTTCACCAGAAAGATCTCGTAGTTGCTCGTCGACGAGAGGTATCGGTTGACGAAGTAGCTTGCCCGCGAGGGGTTCTTCGACGCACCGACGATCGCGACGGTCTTCGTCTCTCGCAGGATGCGTTGCCGCTGCGGCGCGGACGGGCCCTGCCAGGTGCGTTCGCTCATGACCGAGCCTTTCCTGTTGCCAGTGTCAGGGCCTGATCCAGGTCCCACAGAATGTCCTCGGCGTCTTCGAGGCCGACGCTGATACGAATCAGCTCGGGACCGACACCTGCTCCGCGCAGTTGCTCGTCGGTCAGTTGTCGGTGCGTGGTGCTGCCCGGGTGGATAACCAGCGTGCGCACGTCACCGATGTTGGCGACGTGGCTGGCGACCTGGACGCTCTCGACGAACGCCTGCCCGGCCTCGCGGCCACCGTCGATTCCGAAAGCGAACACCGCGCCGGGACCGGTGGGGAGGTACTTCGCTGCTCGGTCGTGGTGTGGGTGACTGTGCAGCCCGGCCCATCTCACGTACTCGATCCGGGGATCTGCCTCGAGCCACTCGGCGACCACCCGAGCATTGGCGACGTGCGCGTCCATGCGTTGCGGCAGCGTCTCCACTCCCTGGATCAACGTGAATGCCGATTGCGGTGCGAGTGCGCCACCGATGTCGCGCAACTGCTCGCTGCGCAGCTTGGTCAGAAAGCCGTATTCGCCGAAGTTCCCCCACCACGACAGACCGCCGTACGAATCCACCGGGGCCGTCATCTGCGGGAATTTGCCCGAGCCCCAATCGAATCGCCCGGATTCGACCACCACTCCCCCGAGCGTCGATCCGTGACCACCGAGGAACTTGGTGGCCGAGTGGATCACGATGTCGGCACCGAATTCGATCGGCCTGCTCAGCCACGGCGTCGCCATCGTCGCGTCGATCACCAACGGAATTCCGTGATCGTGGGCCACGGCGGCGAGACCCTCGAGGTCGGCGATCTCCCCCGACGGATTGCCGATGATCTCCGCGTAGATCAGCTTGGTCGAATCCGTCACCGCTGCTGCGTAATCCGCAGGATCGGTACCGGGAACGAATGTGGTCTCGACGCCGAAGCGACGCAGCGTGACGTCGAGCTGGGTCACCGTGCCGCCGTAGAGCCCGGCCGCGGCAACGATGTGGTCGCCGGTGCCGGCAAGCGCAGCGAACACTGCGAACTCGGCCGCCAACCCACTGGCGAACGCCACCGCCCCGATGCCGCCTTCGAGGCTCGCGATGCGCTCCTCGAAGGCGGCGACCGTGGGGTTGCCGATGCGGCTGTAGACGTTGCCGTACTTCTGCAGAGCGAACAGATCGCCTGCGTCCGCAGAATTCTCGAACACGTAGCTGGCCGTCTGATAGATGGGCACAGCACGCGAACCGGTGGAAGGATCCGGTCTCGCTCCGGCGTGAATTGCTCTGGTACGCAGGCCGAATGTCCGTTCGCTCATGACATCAGGCCGTTTCGAGAACGGTGTGAATCGGGGTGGGATTGCGCGTCAGATCCAGCACGGGGCAGTGGTCGTCGACGGCCTTCTGCAGCTCCTCGTACCGCTCCCGGCTCTCGGGACCGGTGACGGTCACGACGACGCGCACCTCACCGAATCCGGGACGGACGTTGTCGTCGAAACCGAAGAATCCGCGAACGTCGAGGTCACCCTCCGCCTTGGCTTTGATGTCGTCGACGACGATACCGAGCTTCTCGGCCCAAACGCGGTAGGTGACCACCTGGCAGGACAGCAGCGAAGCCAGGTAGTACTCGACCGGGTTGGCGGCCTTGTTCTCACCGCCGAGGGCGGGCGGCTCGTCGACCTCGACGCTGAACTTGCCCAGGGTGACGGTGCTGGCGACGGCATCGTGCGCGGTGGCGGAGGCACGGAACACCGCGTGGGCGTTCTTGGCGTCGGCCTGCACGGCATCGTCGGAGGCAGCGATGACGCCGCCGATGTGGGACACAGAAGTGGTCATGGAGAATTCCTGTTCGATTCGAGGGTTGCCGGAACTACCCGAGGAGCGCGAAATGCTCGTCGGGGATGGGTTCGATCGACAGCTACGAACAGGAAGAAGTGCAGACGAGACCGAAGTCGATGGTGCGACGACGCACGAGCCTTCTGGCTGCGTCGGTCACGTGTGTCTCGGTCACGATGCCGACAATAGCTTACGAGAACTGATCCGCGCCGACATCGGTCTCGTCGTCGGTGATCGCCGCGACGATACGTGCTGCCACCGCATCCGGCGTCAGACCCTGCGGTAGTTTCGGTGCCTGCCCGGCGATCGGCCGCGTCGCAAGCCCCGTCTCGGTGTGCGGCGGACGCACGTCGACGATCCTGATCTTCGACTTCCGCGCTTCTGTACGAACACTTTTCAGCAGCGCGCTCACCGCTGCCTTGCTCGCCGAATAGGCACCCATGTTCGGCATCGGCTTGTCGGCCACGACTGCACTGATGTTGAGCACGAACCCGCCTTGGTCCAGCGTGGTCAGTGCTTCTCGAAGCACGCGTAGCGGTGCCAGATAGTTCAGCAGCAGCAATTCGTCGACGGTGTCGTCGTCCACCTCGGTCACCGGTCCGAACGCCACAACGCCTGCGGCGATGACGATTCCGTCCAATCCGCCGTGGCGTTCGACGGCCTCCGCGACCACCGATCGGGCCGAATCGGGCAGCGTCAGATCGGCGTCCACCGTGTGATGGTCCGACTCGATGCTCCGGCCGCTCAGAGTCAACCGAGCCCCGGCCTTCGCGAGCTGCTCGACGATCGGACCGCCGAGACCGCCACTGGCACCGAATACGAGAATGCGTGCGCCGTCGAGAGAGGTCATGATTTCGAGGCTAACCGCCTACTCGAACGCTCGCTGACGACCGGCCGAACGACGTTGCCCGGGGCGTGTACTCACAGCAGTTCGGCCGCGCGGCGAACCACGTCGATGCAGAGGTCGAGATTGAGCGGGCTCAACGTCGAGAAGCCCTGAGCCACTTCACCTTGTTCGAGCACCACCACCCGGCCCGCTGCGACGCTCGGCAACGACGTGAACAGTCCGGTCTCGACGATTCCGGCCGAGCCGAAGTCGAACACGACGAGCACATCGGCGTCGGCGAGGACGTCGGCGTTCTCGGCGGAAAATTCGGGACGCGGGGCGTCGGCTGTCGCTCCGTCGGACAGTGCGGCGACCGTCGTGAACCCGGCTCGCCGGAACAGATCGACGGCGGGGATCGACTCGTGACCGAGCCCGTAGAACATGGACGTGTCGTAGGCGGCGATCAAGCCGACGGTGGCACCGCCGACGTCGAGCCCTTCGAGCGCGGCGGACATCCTGGCGTCGGTGTCCGCGATGAGCTCGTCGGCGCGATCTCGCCGGTCGAGTGCGTCGCCGATCAGCTCGAGGTTGGCCCGCCAATCGAACGACGCGATCTGCACCACCGGGGCAAGCGATTCGAGCTGAGAACGGGAATCGGCCACCCCGTCGTCGCCGATGATGAGATCGGGTTGGGCGGCTGCGATGCGCTCGGTGTCGATCGACTCACCGAGGGAGATCCGCTCACTCGTCCCACCGAGTTCGGCGAGGGCGTTCTCGTGCCACTCCCATGATCTGTTCGGTGCGCCGATCATCTCGGCGAAGCCCTCGCGCACCCCGAACTGCACGGGGACGACCCCGAGCGCAAGTACCGTATCGAGATCCCACAGGTTGGCCACACAGGCAACCCGCTGTGGTCGACGGTCGATCACGACGGACTCACCCGCATCGTCGACGATCGTGCGGGGATAGCCGTCCCCTGCCGTCCCGTCGCCCGTGGCCTGCTCCTCACCGCTACCGCAGCCGGCGATCAACGCAGCGAGGGCAACGCTGCCGATGAGGAACTCACGACGCGTCGCCGCCTCGATGATGGTTGCCTCCGGTCGGTGTGCTCCGATAGCGAAAGCGGCGGCCGATTCACGCGCAGGTGCGGTCATGACCGGAAACAATAGGCATGCCTAACCTATGGCGTCAAGGGGTTGTCAGCCGAGCAACTTCTTCTGGACCTTGCCCATCGCGTTGCGTGGGAGAGAGTCGACCACTCGAATCTCGCGGGGCCGCTTGTGAATCGAGAGCTCGGTGGCCACCAGATCTATCAGCACCCGATCCTCCACATCGGTGCCGACGACGTACGCCACGATGCGCTGGCCGAGGTCGTCGTCGGGCACACCGACCACGGCCACCTCGTCGACGCTCGGATGCCCCAGCAACACCGTCTCGATCTCCCCTGCGCCGACGCGATAGCCGCCGGACTTGATCAGATCGGTCGAGGCTCGTCCCACGATTCGGTGGAAGCCGTCGGGCTCGATGAGAGCGACGTCTCCGGTGTCGAACCACCCGTCCTCGGTGAAGGTCTTCGCCGTCGCGTCCGGGTTGTTCAGGTAGCCGTCGAACAGCATGGGGCAGCGGATCTGCAACGCTCCGATGGATTCGCCGTCGTGCGGCAGGATTTCACCCTTCTCACCGCGCAGCCGGGTCTCGACGCCTGCGACCGGCAGTCCCACCGAGCCTGCTCGACGCTCCCCGTCGGCGCGGGTGCTGATGGTGATGAGGGTTTCACTCATGCCGTATCGCTCGATCGGGGCCTGGCCGGTGAGTTCACGTAGCTTCTCGAACACCGGGACCGGGAGCGGCGCACTACCGGAAACCAGCAGTCGGGCACCGGCAAGGGCGCGGGCCGACGCCTGGTCCGCGGCGACACGCGACCATACGGTCGGCACCCCGAAGTACAGGGATCCGCGCGCTGCCGCGTAGAGCTCCGGCGTCGGCTTCCCGGTGTGGATCAGCGGGCTGCCCACTCGCAGGGGGCCGAGGACGCCGAGGATGAGACCGTGCACGTGGAACAACGGAAGTCCCTGCACCACAGTGTCTCTCGATGTCCAGGCCCAGGCCTGCGCCAACGCGTCGAGCCCGGCCGCGATGGCACTGCGAGAAATCAACACGCCTTTCGGCGGGCCGGTGGTACCGGAGGTGTAGAGCACGAACGCGACCGAGGACGGTTGCGGTTCGGGGTAGCTGTGCCACGACCGTGCATGCTGACGCACCGGCAGGACCTCGAGTCCGGAGGTGTCCGGCGGCGCTTCACCGAGCCACGCCTGCGCGCCCGAGTCGTGGAGGATGTGCTCACGTTCGGCCACCCCGGCGTCGGGCGGAACCGGCACCACGGTGACACCGGCGATGAGTGCACCCACAACAGCGAGCACCGTCTTCACCGACGGCGTCGCGTAGACCGCCAGTCGGTCGGCACGCGAGATGCGTTCGGCCACGGACGTCGCCGCGCCCAGGATGTCGGCACGGGAGAGCGAGACTCCGTCGATCGTGATGGCGTCGGGAATGTCGTCTCCCCGCGCAACGGCGAGTGGGTTCAGTGAACGAAGCAGCACATGGCTACCGTACATACATGGACGTGGACGGAATCGACACCGGCGACTACGCCGAGTACATGACGGTCGCCGCCGGTGACCTGCAGGCGGGTGTCTATCTGATCGGAACCGACGCCGAGCAGGACACCGATTCCCAGGACGACCTCGACCTGGACCTCGAGGACTCCGATTCCGACGATGACGACATCGACATCGCACACGTCACCGACGGCGCGCCCAGGCTGGTCTACTCGGTGCAGTCCGACGACTTCTGGACCCGTGTGGAGTTGGCCGATCTTCGAGCCACTCAGCTCTACGAGGAAGCGCACGCACGCAATCCCGAGGTCAACACGGAGCCCAAACGCTTCACCACCGTCGAAGCGTTCGGCAGCAACGAACTGGTCTACATCCTGCGCATCCGACGCGGCGGCTGGGACGTGGGCGAGCCGGACCTCGAGCCGTGATCGGCGCGCTCCGTTAGGCGGCGGACCCGACAGTTCCGATGCCGAGCGCGACCAGGAATCCGGCGCTGATGCGGTCCAGCCAGTCGGTCACCGCGGGCCTGCTCAGCAGAGCCACCGCACGTGAGGCGAGAACGGAGAACACTCCCATCACCAGAGCGGCCACCACCACCTCGACCAGCCCGAGCGTCATGGCACCGGTGAAGGTGACCACAGTGAGGAACTGCGGCACCACTGCGAGGTAGAACAGCCCGACCTTGGGATTGAGCGCGCACGAGAGAACTCCGGCGCCGAACGCCGACCACGCAGACGCAGCGACAGGCACCAGCGGCTCACCGGCCACCTTGTTCTTCCGTCGGGCACGGAAAGCCTTCACGCCCAGGTACAGCAGATACAGTCCGCCGAGAATCTGGACGACGCGATACGCGGTCGCGGATTGCTCGACGATCGCCGCCAGCCCGACGGCTACCAGCACCGCCCAGAACAGTCCACCGATCGCGACGCCCATCGCCGCCGCGATCCCGGGCTTGAGACCGCCGATGCTGTAACGCAGCACCAGAAACGAATCGGGCCCGGGCAGAATCGCCAGCAGAAAGCACACACCGGCGAAGCTGAGCAGCAGGCTGAGGGTCATGGGTACATGAGAACACCCGGTTCGAGTTGGGTCCAACTGACGTGAGTGTCCACAATTCTCATCGAGAAGCGGAATCCCGTTCGCCGAACCGAATAGTGGACACTCGGCGCACCAGAGAAACCCGACTACCCGCGCAGGCGATCCGCCGCAGCCTCGATGCGTTCGTCCGTGGCCGTGAGTGCGATGCGCACGTGCTGTCCACCGTTCGGACCGTAGAACTCTCCCGGTGCAGCGAGGATGCCGCGTTCGGCGAGCCAGTCGACGGTGTCGCGGCACGCGTCGCCCCGCGTCGCCCACAGGTACAGCCCGGCCTCGGAGTGGTCGACGGTGAATCCGGCTGCTTCGACGGCTTCCTTCAATACAGTCCTGCGTGATCGGTAACGCTCGCGCTGGATGTTCTCGTGTTCGTCGTCGGCCAGTGCGGCGGTCATGGCGGCCTGGATCGGCAACGGCACCATCATGCCCGCGTGCTTGCGTACCTCGAGCAACTCGGCAACCAGGGATGCGTCGCCGGTGACGAAGCCGGCGCGGTAGCTGGCCAGATTCGAGGTCTTCGAAAGCGAGTGCACCGCAAGCAGATTGGTGTGATCGCCGTCGCACACGCGCGGATCCAACACGGAGACCGCTTCGGCGTCCCAGGTCAGTCCCAGGTAGCACTCGTCCGAGACGACGATGGCGTCACGCTCGCGGGCCCACTCGACGACTTTGCGGAGATGCTCGACTCCGAGCACCTTGCCGGACGGGTTGGACGGTGAATTGACGAAGATCAGCGACGCCCGCTCGGGGCCCAGACGCGACAGCCCGTCGGCTCGCAGAATTCGCGCGCCCGCCAGCAGTGCCCCCACTTCGTAAGTGGGGTAGGCCAATTCGGGAATGACAACCAGGTCGTCGGCTCCCAGGCCGAGCAGCGTCGGCAGCCAGGCGATCATTTCCTTGGTGCCGATGGCCGGGAGCACCGCGTCGGGCGAGAGACCGGTGATCGAGTACCGACGCTCGAGCGCGGCCACCGCGGCCTCGCGCAACGCGACGGTACCGACCGTGGTGGGGTAACCGGGCTCGCCCGCAACGGAATTCAAGGCCGTACGGATCACCTGCGCAACCGGATCCACCGGTGTACCCACCGACAGGTTGACGATGCCGCCCGGGTGCGCCGACGCCTTCTCCTTGGCAGCGGTCAACGAGTCCCATGGAAAATCGGGCAGCGCCGCTGCCACCGCTCTGCGTGCCAAGGCGTCAGTTCTCGCCCATGGGAGGCAGAGCCTTGATGAACGGCGGGTCGTAGTCGGTCTTGCCGAGCTTCGCAGCGCCGCCTGGAGATCCCAGGTCGTCGAAGAAGTCGACGTTGGCACCGACGTATGCGCTCCACTGCTCGGGCACGTCGTCCTCGTAGAAAATGGCCTCGACGGGGCACACGGGCTCGCAGGCTCCGCAGTCGACGCATTCGTCGGGGTGGATGTACAGCATTCGGTTACCCTCGTAGATGCAATCCACCGGGCACTCTTCGATGCACGCTTTGTCCAGTACATCTACGCACGGTTCTGCAATCGAGTAGGTCACTGCTGCTCTCCCCTCCTGTATCGATCGTGGGCGCTCGCGCGCCCTGAGCATCCTAGTATCGCGGTCCGAACCTGGAGCAAACCGACCAGGGTGACCTCACCTGGCTCGATCGGCTATCGCCGCAGCTGCTTCGCGGGCGAGTCGGCCCCGAGGTTCGAGGCTTTCTTGTGGGCCGCAAGCCACTTGCGGCCCTGCTTGGCGGCACGAGAGAGCGCGCCTCGCTCGCCGAAGTATCCGGCGACACCACCGACGACCGGGATGGCACCGAGCACGCGGTAGATGCCACGAGGATGCGGACGCTTCTCCAGCTCGCCTGCGACGTCGCGCAGCACGTTGGCGATCTGCCACATGCCGCGCAGCAGCGCGAACGGACCCGACTTGGGGGACTCTTCCTTCTTCGCCGGAGCACTGTCGGCCAGGGCCGTCAGGTCGCGCTTGCACAGCACCGAACCAAGTAGCGCCACATGCGTCTCGCGGTCGGTCACCCCTGATTCACGGGCCACGGCGACGAGCACCATCGCCTGGTTGGCGAACCCGAGCAGATCCTGGATCGGCAGGCGGTTGACCAGGATGCCGAACACACCGGGAAACGCGACGGCAACGGTGTTGAGAGCTCCGATGCGATTGACCCACCACTGCGACCGAGCGTCACTGCCGAGCTTCTCCCAGCCTGCGGTGCCCGGGAAGTCGGTGGTGTCGAAGGCCTTCGCGAGGAAATCGATGACGTTGTCGAGGGTCGAATCATCCGCAGAGGACTCGCGGAACGTCCTGCCCTTGAGCCCTATCGGGTCGCGTGTCGCGAGGATGTCGAGCACGGGATGGATGATGGCGACGGCACTGCTCAGCACCGCGGCGACGCGACGGTCGTCCATGTCAGACAAGCTCCATTTCGAGAGTGACCCCGAGGGTCAGATCAGGCCGGCAACGGACACCGCCGGAGCCGGGCCGTACGTGGTGGTGCGCTGACGAACCGGTCGTCCGATGCCGTCGGCGATCTCGTGCAGTTCCGCAACGGTCTTCTCCGAACCGTTCTGCGAACCCGCCATGCGTGAGATCGTCTCCTCCATCAGGGTCCCGCCCAGATCGTTCGCGCCCCCGTTCAGCATCGCCTGTGTACCCGTGATTCCCAATTTCACCCATGAGGTCTGAATATTGTCGATTCGGCCGTGCAGCATGATCCGGGCCAAAGCATGCACGGCGCGGTTGTCCCGGTTGGTCGGGCCGGGTCGCGAGGCCCCGGCCAGATACAGCGGCGAGGACTGGTGCACGAACGGCAGCGGCACGAACTCGGTGAACCCACCGGTCTTGTCCTGGATCTTCTTGAGCACGTTCAGATGGCCGACCCAGTGCGACGGATTGTCGACGTGGCCGTACATCATCGTCGAACTCGACCGCAGACCGACCTCGTGCGCGGTGGTGATCACTTCGATCCACTCGGCCGCGGGCAGCTTGCCCTTGGTGAGTACCCAGCGGACCTCGTCGTCGAGAATCTCCGCGGCCGTTCCCGGGATCGAGTCCAGCCCCGCGGCCCGGAGTTCGGTGAGCCACTCACGGATCGACTGACCGCCCCGCGATGCCCCGTTGACGATCTCCATCGGAGAGAAGGCGTGCACGTGCATCGACGGCACCTTGGCCTTGACCGCGCGAACCAGATCGGCGTAACCCGTCACCGGCAGTTCGGGGTCGATCCCGCCCTGCATGCACACCTCGGTGGCCCCGACGACGTGCGCTTCCCACGCCCGATCGGCGACCTCGGTGGTGGACAACGTGAATGCGTCGGCGTCACCCTTGCGCTGAGCGAACGCGCAGAAACGGCAGCCGGTGTAGCAGATGTTGGTGAAGTTGATGTTCCGGTTCACCACGTAGGTGACGGTGTCTCCGTTGACCTGCTTGCGCAGATCGTCGGCGAGGGCAGCGACAGCGTCCATTCCCGGGCCCTCGGCGGTCGCGAGCGCGAGGTACTGCTCGTCGGACAACCCGGCCGGGTCCTTCTCCGCAGCCGTCAACGCCGAGACCAGGTCCCGGTCCACCCGTTCGAGGCCCGCGAGATCACGCACCTGCTCGCGGATCGAATCCCAGTCGCCGAACGCATTCGCCAAATCCGAACGCGTCTCGGTGTTACGCCCCTGGGTGTCGATCTCGGTGTTCAGGTCGACGCGGCCCGAGGACTCCCACTCCTCGTCCGGCTCCTGCCACGGCAGCCCCGTCGGGTTCACGTTCTCGCGCGCCATGCCGGTTTCGGGATCGGCCAGCGCCCGCACGTGCGCCGATATCCGCGGATCGATCCACGGAGCACCGGCGAGGACGTACTGCGGCTGCGCTGCAACACGTTCCACCAAGCGGTAGCCCGCCTTGTCGGAAAGTTCCGCCAGGGTGTCGAGGTTCGGCCACGGCCGCTCGGGATTGACGTGATCGGGGGTCAGAGGCGAGACCCCGCCCCAATCGTCGACGCCTGCGCCCAGCAACGCTGCGGTCTCCTCCGCTGCCACCAGGTTCGGCGGAGCCTGAATCCGCATCGACGGGCCGACCACCATCCGCGTCACCGCGATCGTCGCCAGGAATTCCTCGAGACCGGCGTCGGGAACGGACCGCATCGCGGTATCGGACTTGGCCAGGAAGTTCTGCACGATGATTTCTTGCACGTGCCCGAAAGATTTGTGCACCTTGCGAATTGCCATGATCGACTCGGCGCGGTCACGCAGCGTCTCGCCGATACCGACCAGAATGCCGGTCGTGAACGGAATGTTGAGCCGTCCCGCGTCGGTCAGCGTGCGCAGGCGAACCTCGGGATCCTTGTCCGGACTGCCGTAGTGCGCCTGCCCCTTCTCCTCGAACAACCGACGCGAGGTGGTCTCGAGCATCATCCCCATCGACGGAGCGACCGGCTTGAGGCGCGAGAGTTCCTGCCACGACATCACACCGGGATTGAGGTGCGGCAGCAAACCGGTCTCCTCGAGCACCCTGATCGACATGGCGCGCACGTAGTCGAGCGTGGAGTCGTAGCCGCGCGAGTCGAGCCACGCCTTGGCCTCGGGCCACCGCTCCTCCGGCCGGTCGCCGAGGGTGAACAGTGCTTCCTTGCAGCCCAGCGCGGCACCCTTGCGGGCGACGTCGATGATCTCGTCGGGATCCATGAACATCCCGTGCCCGGAAGCGTTGAGCTTGCCCGGGACCGTAACGAACGTGCAGTAGTGGCACTTGTCGCGGCACAACCGGGTGATGGGTACGAACACCTTTCGCGAGTACGACACCGTCTTCGGACGCCCCGCCGACTCGAGACCCGCATCACGAACCCGCGCAGCCGACGCCATCAGATCCACCAGATCGTCCCCACGCGCGTACAGCAGAACCGTCGCCTCGTCGACGTTCAACGAGACTCCGTCCCGGGCACGACGCAGAACGCGGCGCATGGCAGAAGCAGCTGGAGCGGTGTCAGGCAACGAAGTCACCAGTCGATCATGCGCTTCCTGGTACGCACGTGCCACCCGCCCCTCCCCTACTCGGGTCGTTCCGCAGGCTCCACTCCCGGCTTGCTAGGTCATTCCGCAGACTCCACTCCCGGCTACTCGGGTCGTTCCGCAGGCTCCGGGGTGGTGGATACCAAACGACACCCATAGGTTTGTACCCGTGACAACGATGACCGATCCACAGTGGCAACCGTCTCCGCGCGCACGTCTGCTCTGGGCTCTGAGTGCCGGTCTGCTGTGGGTACCGATCTTCGTCGCCCAGATCGTGTGGGCAATCGTCGACTCGAATTGGACGACCTGGCCGCATGTGGCCGTCTTCGTCGCCTCGGTCGTGCTCGCTGTGCTGCACATCGCGATCGTGCCCCAGTGGCGGTATCGCGTGCATCGCTGGGAGATCAGTGACACCGCGGTCTACACCCGCACCGGCTGGCTGAGCCAGGAGCGACGCATCGCACCGATCTCGCGGGTACAGACCGTCGACACCGAGCGCGGACCTCTCGATCGCCTGCTGGGGTTGGCCACGGTCACGGTCACGACGGCGTCCTCTGCCGGCGCGGTGAAGATCACGGCGCTCGACCAGGAAGTCGCGGACAAGACGGTCGCGCGACTCACCGACATCGCCGGCCGTACCGTCGGAGACGCAACGTGACCGTTGGTGACCCTCAGGATCAGGCAGAACTGCTGGCCGTCGAGGAGGAGCAGCCGTGGCTGCGCCTGGACAAGCGAATGTTGTTGGTACATCCGGTGAACGAGGGCATCAAGCTCCTGCCCGTATTGCTGATCTCGTTCTTCGTCGGCAGCCAGAGCGGTAACCACTACTGGAGTCTCGGCATTCTGGTGGTCGTCGTGGTGTTCGCGATCCTGCGGTGGTTCACCACCAGTTACCGGATCGGTCCGGTGCACGTGCAGCTGCGCAGCGGGGTGCTGCAGAAGAAAGTTCTGTCCATTCCGCGCAACAGGATTCGGTCGGTCGATGTGGAGGCCAACGTTCTGCACCGGGTGCTGGGGCTGTCCATCCTGCGTATCGGCACCGGCCGACAAGCAGGCAACGGCGAGGCCTTCGAGCTCAACGCTCTCGACACGTCACTGGTGCCTGCGCTTCGTGGAGATCTGCTGCAGCGGGTCTCTGGACAGATACCGACGTCCGACGGGATGCCGACGGCGGCATCGGGGCCCGAAGTGGAGATCGCTCACTGGCAGTTCTCGTGGGTGCGGTTCGCACCGTTCTCCATCACCGGCATCGTCACCATCGCCGCGGCCGTCGGTGTGCTGTTCCAGTACGGACTCGGGCGAACATTGGCGGAGTCCTCGGTGGTCTCCAACAGTATCGATTCCGCAGAGCAACTGGGAATCGCATTGTTCGTGGTCGTGGCCCTGATTGCGCTGCTGGTCGTGTCGAGCATCTTCGCGTGCGTTCGCTACCTGTTGACCTACGCCAACCTGACGGTCACCGATCAGGGGCGCACGCTGCACGTCAGTCACGGACTGCTGCGGACCCGTCAGTCGACACTCGATCGCAAGCGGCTGCGCGGCACGTCACTGTCCGAACCACTGCTGCTGCGCGCGGTGAAAGGTGCCAGGCTCGACGCCATCATGACCGGCGTCAGCGCCGAGAAGAAGGAATCGTCGCTGCTGCTCCCCCAGGCCCCGCGCGCCGAGGCACTCCGCATGATGACCACGGTCCTCGGCGACGCCGGGTTGCACGGCGGTGCCGACCGCCCCCTGCTGCAGCACGGACCTGCGGCGCGGCGTCGCCGCTACACCCGGGCGGTGCTGCCGGTGGTGGTCATCGCGGCCGGCCTTTCAATCGCGCAGTACGTCGGCGCGCCCATCCCGATACTCGCCTGGATCACGCTCGGGGTGTTGTTCCTCGCCGCCTTCGGGCTCGCGCACGATCGCTTCCGTGGACTCGGCCACGCGGTACTGCCCGGTTGGCTCATCACCCGACACGGCTCGCTCGACAGGAGTCGGCACAGCCTCGAGGCCGCAGGCATCATCGGCTGGACGGTGCGGCAGACGTTCTTCCAGCGTCGCGCCGGGGTGGCCACCATCGTCGCCGCTACTCCGGCCGGCGTCGGCCACTACGAGGTGATCGACATCCCCATCGAGAACGCGTGGGCGATGATCGACGCCGTCACCCCTGGTGCCGGGGACATCTGGCTGCACCGAACCTGACATGACGCGGCCGCAGAGCATCGAGGAACTCGACCTCGCAGTGTCGGAATGCCGCGCCTGCCCGCGTCTGGTGCAATGGCGCGAGCAGGTCGCGCTCGAGAAGCGAGCCGCTTTTGCGAACGAAACATATTGGGGTAGAGCGGTTCCCAGTTTCGGACCCGCCGACGCGGCCATGCTGATCGTCGGGCTGGCCCCGGCAGCGCACGGCGGCAACCGCACCGGCCGGATGTTCACCGGAGACCGAAGCGGGGACGTTCTCTATCGCGCGATGCATGCGGTCGGTTTGGCCAACCAACCCACCGCGACACATATCGGAGACGGGTTGGCGCTCAACGGAGTTCGCATTGCCGCGCCGGTGCACTGCGCTCCACCGCAGAACAAGCCGACTCCCGCCGAGCGAGATGCATGCAGGCCCTGGCTGGACGACGAATTGCGGTTGCTGCGCCCGACGCTACGGTCGGTGCTCGTTCTCGGCGCCTTCGGCTGGCAGTCCCTGTTGCCCATACTGGCGGCCAATGGATGGGAGATACCAAGGCCTGCACCGAAGTTCGGGCATGGAGCCAAGCTCGATCTGGGCTCGATCACCGTGTTCGCCAGCTATCACGTCAGCCAGCGAAACACCTTCACCGGACTGTTGACTCCGACGATGATCGAGGACGTACTGCGGGATGCGGGTCGGCATGCACGCTTGCTGTGATCGCCTTCATCCGGAACATGAACAGCAGCACTCCCGCGGGGCCCGCTCCGGCAACGATCAGCAGCATGGTGCGCCAATCGGCGAGCAGGAGAACGTCGCCGCCAGGCCCGCCGAACATGCACAGCAGAACCGCGGCGAACCATCCGATCAAGGGTGACGCCACCCAGAGCGGCCGCTCGGCGACCTTGCGCGCCGCCAGGATCAACGCGACGTTGGCAACTCCGCCGAGCAGTGCGCTGACGGGGAATTGCACCGAACCGAGGTAGGTCGGGAGAAAGAAGACCGACAGAATTCCGGACAGAAAGCCGTCGAACACCAGCACTGCGACCGTCGCCCAGGACACCAGGGCGACAGTATTGGATGCAGCTTTCGAGATCATGCGCCCAATACTGCCTTGACCCTGGTTGTTTCAGTGCGCCGGCACTCAGGAAACCGGCGGGTACCCGAGCGAGGTGAGCAGATTGCTCGCGCCCATGGCGATCTGACCCAGAACGTACTGGTACAGATCTGCCTGTGCGCCGAACTGCGGCTTGAGAGAATCGACGAACGCAACGATGGCGTCCTGCACTACCCAGTTGTACATGTGTGTTCCGCCCCTGCTGTGGTGAGATCGATGCCGTGGTCATTCAGTGATGCGAAGCACAGCCTAGTACGCCTGCGAAAAGGTCCGTCTCCCTGCCCGTCGCATCGCTGCCGGATTCGCCCCGCACGAGCACGTACTGCTCGTCGAGCAATATCGGCTGGGCGATGTCGTTGGACAGTGCGTACTCGTTGCCCGACGGCGCGACGGTCACCTGAGTCGCATGTGCGCGCAGTGCTTCCCGCTTGGCGTCGAGCACGCCCCGAATGTCGATACTGGTGGTGATCGTGCTTTCCGGGACGCTGGGCAGCTCACCGTCGACCGGCAGTCGCCATCCGGCCGGAAGCTCGTCGATCGCGGCGAGACCCGACTGCAGTTGATCGTGTCCGGTGACGGTCCAGTAGAACTTCGACACCTCCCACGGCGCTCCGGCAACGGGGTAGACCTCGGTTCCGCAGATCTCGACGGCCTCGGTCACCAGCGAGTGCACCTGCTGGTGATCGGGGTGGCCGTACCCGCCCTCGGGGTCGTAACCGACGACGACCTGCGGCCGGAGCTCCCGCATGACCGCCACGAGCGCTCCGAGGGCCTCGTCACGGTCCGCGTTGACGAATGCGCGCGGTTTGCGAGCCGCCGACGTCCCTGCCATCCCGGAATCCCGCCAGCGTCCGGCACCGCCGAGAAAGCGCGGCGGGTTGCAGCCCAGGGCAGCGAGCGCGCGGTGCAATTCCAGGATCCGGTAGCCGCCGAGCTGATCAGCGCGATCGACCACCAGATCGGCCCATGTCTCACCGATCACTTCTCCCTCCTCGCCGAGCGAGCAGGTGAGCACCGTGACCTCGGCCCCGGCGCGGACGTAATGCGCGATGGTGCCGCCGGTGGTGATGGTTTCGTCGTCCGGATGCGCGTGTACCAGGAGCATCCGCTGTGGCTCCGTCATCGCCTGATCCGTCATTGCCTGCCCTGTCATCGCTGGTTACTCGCCGTTCGTTCTGTCGTCCGTGTCACTGCCGGCATCGGCATCACTGCTGTCATCGGCCGAGCAGCTGCGCCAGATGCGGCAGCGATCGTGCCGTCACGTCGGGCGCAGCAAGGTAATCCGGGTAGGGCCCGCCGTCGCGATGGATCCAGGCGGTCGCCAGGCCTGCACGGTGCGCGCCGTCGATGTCCCAGGGATGAACCGCGACGAGCATGGCGTCCTCGGGCTTCGCGCCGCACTGTTCGAGTGCGTAGCGGTAGGAGTCCGCGTGCGGCTTCCATCGACCGGCGGCCTCCACCGACAGCAACGACTCGAAAGTCTCGCGCACTCCGGCCTTGTCCAGCAGAGTCTGTGCCACCTGGACCGAACCGTTGCTCAGAGTGATCAGCCGGATGCCGAGTGCTGCCAGAGCAGTCACTCCCTCGACCACATCGGAATGAACGTCGAGCTCCGCGAAACCACCCATGATGTGGTCCACCGCGGCGTCCAGATCCGAGTTCGAGGCGGTGTCGAACAGCAGCGTACGAAGCGAACCGGAACCGATGACGGCGAAGGGCTGGGCAGCATCCGCTGCTGCCAACGCGAAGCCGTCACGGAGCAGTCCCGCGAACCACGTCGCGAACAAGTGCGGCGGAGCGCCCACGTCGGCGAACCGTGCCGGCATCGTGGACATGTCGGACAACGTCTCGTTCACGTCGAACACGATGACGGCGGGGCGATCGATGCGAGTCACCGGGGCGTCCGCATCCACTGCGGAGCGTCGGCGAAGATCCCGACCTCGACCGGGCCGGTCAGCGAGACGCCGGTGATGCCGGGTACGGCGGCCACCACGGACGCGTCCTGCATGATCGGCAGCGTCGACGCCAGCGACCACAGCCTCGGCTCGATCTCGTTGGTGGCCACGGAGGATTCGAGGCCGCTCACCAGCGCCCTGTCGATCGTCGGTTGCAGTTCCGGGACACACAGACCGGACAGATTTCGCGGTATCTCGACGCCGTCGCCGCTGCTGTCGGCGGGCTCGTCGACGCAGCCGAACCGGGAGGCGAGGGCCGTGGCGGGGTCGACTCCCGCGCTGGTCCATCCGACCACCGCGTCGACGGTTCCGTCGGTCAACGCCGTCGAGTACAGCTCGTCGGCGGGAAGTGGGGTCACGGTCGCATCGATGCCTGCGCCGACGAGTTCGTCTGCGGCCGTTCCGGCGACCGCGAGCGCGATGTCGTCGTTCTCGACGGCACCGATCACGAACCGCAACGCGGTACCGGTCGCGTCCGCAAGCCTGGTGACACTCGGGCCCGGAGCGCTGGTGGCCGTCGGGTCAAGACTTGTCGTCGGAGCGGCGGTGGTCGGCGCGCTCGGGTTCGGGGTCGATGTCACCACGGCATCGGGTGTCGGTACGAACCCGGCCCGTTCGAGCAGTTGGAGGGCAGCTGTTCTGCCGATGGGGGCCGGTGCCGTCGCGGTGTATCCGGGGTCGGACGGCGAAGACAGCTGCGCTGCAGCCCGGCGATCCGTCGCGCCACCGCCGGCTCCGACCGTCGCCAGCAGATCGGGGTCGAGTAGACCCAGTATCCCCTGTCGCACAATCGAATTCGACATGTTCGGCGCTCGCCCGTTGACCGTCATCGACAGCACTCGGGATTGCCGGATTGTGTCGGTCCGCACGCCGGGAATTGCCGAGAGTTGGGCTCGCAGGGCCGAGTCGCCACGAACCTGGGCGATCTGAGCGTCACTGGACCGCAATGAATCGGCCAGCTGCGCGGAGGTGCCCCCGCGGCGGATGAGGATCTGGTCGGGTGATGCGGGCTCGCCCCAGAATCGGTCGTTGCGTTCGAGCAGAATCTCGTCCCGACCCCGGTCGACGGTCTTGATGTTGAACCGAGAACCGGAGACCGGCACATTGTCCGTCAGGCCGCCCTGAAAACCGCCGGGTGAGTCCTTGAGCAGATGCGAGGGCACCAGATCGGCGAACAGTCGCTGCCAGGCCGGGTACGGCGACGAGAGTGTCACGTCGACCGTCTTGCCACCGCCCGAGGATGCGACGTCGTCGATCAAGGCGTACCCGGCCGGATCGACGACGCCGGGCTGAGTGGTCATCTGCTGCCACAGGTAGCGGAAATCCTCGGCGGCGATCGGCGCGCTGTCGGACCACTGGGCCTCGTTGCGCAGCTGATAGCGAATGGTGAACGGCGATTGCGACGTCACCTCGGCCGAGATCAACAGCGACAGGTCCGGTTCCCAGGTCGTCACCCCGGTGTCCGGGTCGCGCGAGGGACGGAACGGGCTGGGCAGTACCAGCGAACCGACCGCGGCAGTGGCAGGCGACTGATCTGCCAGAAGATGGGGGTTGAAGCCGATGCCGACATCGTCGATGGCGACGACGACCGGGTCACCGGTCTTCGCCGGCACCATCGTGGTGCTGACCGTGGTCTCGATGCTCTCGATCGGGGGCGGGGGATCCGCAGTGCACGCGGTGAGTACCAGAGCGATGGCAGAAACCAGAACCGTCGGCATCAGCACCTTGCGCAACGAGGATCTCCTTCGTAGTCGGCTACCTTGTGCGACAGAAGCGACGCGCCCCACAAGGGTGACACGTCGCTTCTGCCGCACGAAGTGAGTCTTAGAGAGCAGCCTTGTCGCGAGTCTTGCTCCGCGAACGCTCACGAGCGCGCTCGTTGGAATCGAGGTGCACCTTGCGGACGCGGACGACCTCGGGGGTCACCTCGACGCACTCGTCGCCTGCACAGAACTCCATGGCCATTTCCAGGTCCAGCTTCTTGGGCTTGGCCAGGGTCTCCATGACGTCTGCGGAGGACTGACGCATGTTGGTCAGCTTCTTCTCGCGGGTGACGTTGATGTCGAGGTCTTCCT
This sequence comes from Rhodococcus sp. 14-1411-2a, assembly GCF_002259485.1. Lineage (GTDB taxonomy): Bacteria > Actinomycetota > Actinomycetes > Mycobacteriales > Mycobacteriaceae > Rhodococcoides. The sequence continues at coordinate 544,482 of NZ_NPGA01000015.1, read as the reverse complement.
GACGCGGGTTGATGCCCACGACCATGCCCTCGTAGGTGTCTGCGCCCGGCTCGACGAAGAACGTGCCGCGATCGGCCAGCTGGATCATCGCGAACGGAGTGACGGTGCCGTGACGGTCCGACACGAGCGAACCGGTGTGGCGGGCGCGGATCTCGCCGGCCCACGGCGCGTAGCCGTGAAAGACGGCGTTGGCGATGCCGGTACCGCGAGTGTCCGTGAGGAACTCGGTGCGGAAACCGATCAGGCCACGCGAAGGAACGATGAATTCCATGCGAACCCAGCCTGCGCCGTGGTTCGTCATCTGGACCATCTTGCCCTTGCGTGCGGCGAGCAGCTGAGTGACCGCGCCGAGGTACTCCTCCGGTGTGTCGACCATGAGCTCTTCGAAGGGCTCGTGCAGTTTGCCGTCGACCGTCTGGGTGACCACCTGGGGCTTGCCGACGGTGAGCTCGAAGCCCTCACGACGCATCTGCTCGACGAGGATGGCGAGAGCGAGCTCGCCACGACCCTGGACCTCCCAGGCATCGGGGCGACCGATGTCGAGGACCTTGAGCGAGACGTTACCGATGAGCTCCTGGTCCAGACGGCTCTTGACCATGCGCGAGGTCAGCTTGTGGCCGCTGACGCGTCCGACGAGCGGGCTCGTGTTGGTGCCGATGGTGACCGAGATGGCCGGCTGGTCGACGGTGATGCGCGGCAGGGCAACCGGGTTCTCGAGGTCGGCGAGGGTGTCGCCGATCATGATGTCCGGGAAGCCTGCGACGGCGACGATGTCTCCTGCAACACCCTTCTCGCCGGGCACGCGCTCGACGCCGATGGTGTTGAGCAGCTCGGTGATCTTGGCCTTCTGGACGACGGGCTCGCCGTCGACCTCACGCATCCAGCTCACGGTCTGGCCCTTGGAGAGCTGTCCGTTGTGGATACGGACCAGGGCGAGACGGCCGAGGAAGGCCGACGCGTCGAGGTTGGTGACGTGCGCCTGCAGCGGAGCGTCGACGTTGCCCTTGGGCGCGGGGACGTAGCTGAGCAGGACCTCGAAGAGCTCGTCGAGGTTCTCGGCGTCGGGGGCGTGGCCGTTCTCGGGCTGAACCTTCGAGGCCTTGCCTTCACGGCCGGAGGCGTAGAGAACCGGAAGGTCCAGCGCCAGCTCGGCGGCTTCGGATGCCTCGTCGTCCAGGTCGGACGCGAGGTCGAGGAGCAGATCGTGGCTCTCCGAGACGACCTCTTCGATACGCGCGTCGGGACGGTCGGTCTTGTTCACGACCAGAATCACCGGCAGCGAGGCGGCGAGCGCCTTGCGGAGCACGAAGCGGGTCTGCGGAAGCGGGCCCTCGGATGCGTCGACGAGGAGGACGACACCGTCGACCATGGACAGGCCGCGCTCGACCTCTCCGCCGAAGTCGGCGTGGCCGGGGGTGTCGATCACGTTGATGACGGTGATGGTGCCGTCGGCATTGCGCTTGTGGACGGCCGTGTTCTTGGCCAGGATCGTGATGCCTTTTTCTTTTTCGAGGTCACCCGAGTCCATGACGCGGTCGATCGCTTCGGCACGTTCCTCGAACGCGCCGGACTGTCGAAGCATGGCGTCGACCAGGGTGGTCTTGCCGTGGTCGACGTGTGCAACGATGGCGACGTTGCGGAAAGTGGTGGTGCTGTCGATGTTGTCTGCACTGCTTGGGGCGCTCACGCGAAAAATTCTCCTGGAGTCGAATGCGGGCTCTTGTTCGCTAGCGGGCTTGTGTCGCTAGAGAAGCGCGCTGCACCGCGAGGTTCTCGCGACTGATCGAGTTTACCCGTAGTTCGGCAGTGCCCCGCGCCACCCTCAGGTCTGTGACCTGCGCCACCCATTAGTCTTGGTGCTCATGGGCAAGATAAAGGCCGCAGATGTCTCGGGGATGAAGCCCAAGAAAAAATGCTGCCGCAAGAAGGTTCGTTGCATCAAATGCCCCGTCGTGATCATGCGAATGAAGAAGCTGGAATCCGCGGGCGCGACCAAGAAAGACCTCAAGAAAGGCCTAAAGACCGCTCGGGCGAAGTGAGCAGAATTTCCTGCAACTCGGGCATCCAGAGTCGGTCGGCATCGACCAGATCCATCGTCGGCAGGGTTTCTGCGTCCACCCACCGTAGAGCCGAATGTTCAAGTGCTGCAGGAACTCCCGAGATGAGGCAGGCCCGGTACGCGCGGAGCACGAGACCGCCGGGCAGGTCGACGTCGCCGGTGAGCGCCGCGCCGATCGAGCACTCCACTCCCAGTTCCTCACGCAGCTCGCGCACCAGGGCCGCGTCCTCCGACTCCCCCGGCTCCACCTTGCCGCCGGGCAGTTCCCACCGGCCGGCCAGCTCGGGCGGACGAGTTCGTTGGGCGAGCAGCAGCCTGCCCTGGTGCGTCAATGCGGCTGCGACAACCACAGCGGCGGGGGTACCGGACATGCCACCATCTTTCTATGACCGAACTGCTGACCGACCGAGACATCGAGGACGCCCGACTCGCCGAATGGACCGTGGACGGGAAATCGCTGACGCGCACCGTCGAACTGGCGTCGTTTCCAGCGGCGATCCAGGCGGTGAACCGCGTGGCCGAGGCCGCGGAAGAGGCGGATCATCACCCCGACATCGACATCAGATGGCGGACGCTCACGTTCACGCTCTCGACGCACAGCGCGGGAGTGGAGCCTGCAGGAACGACCCAGAAGAAGGTCAGCGGGCTCACACAGAAGGATGTGGATCTGGCGCGTCGGATCGATGCCCTGATTGCGACTTGATGCGTCCGGCATAGACGACCCAGCCCAGGAACAGGGCCGCTCCGACGACATCGACCGCACCGGCCCACGCCTCGAGGCCGGGACGGGGAATGGTCCAGATCGATTCCTGGAAAAAGCTGAGCAGCCACGGCACACCCACGGTGACCGTCACCAACCAGTAGCCCGCGACGATCTTCGACCCGGCGACGTCGCGTAGCGGCCCGTGCACCAGCCAGATCACCATCGGGATCACCCAGATCCAGTGATGCGACCACGAGATGGGCGAGATCAGCAGGCCGAGGAGCTGCACGATCACCAGCGTGCCCAGATGGTCCTCGCGCCCGATCGCCCGCCATGCCGCGATCGCAAGTCCTGTCGCGAGTACGGCGGCGGCGAGCCACACCGGCCCCTGCCCGACGTCCTCCCCCGCGATCCGGCTGAGCGCGCCCCGCAGGGACTGATTCCAGACCGAGCCGACGGGGCCGATTCGGTCGGCATCGCCGAGCAGCGTGGTGAAGTAGGTGGCCGCCTGGTGTCCGAGCGCCGCGTAGCTGACCGCGACGGTGAGGGCGAAGGCCACTGCCGAGAACGCCGCTGCCTTCCACCGCCGAGTGGCCAGGAAGTACAGGCCGGTGATGGCCGGGGTCAGCTTGATTCCGGCAGCGAACCCGACCAGCCCGCCTGCCACCCACCATCTGCTGCTGCGTACCGCGACAATCGCCAGCAGCACCAGGAACACGTTGACCTGGCCGTAGTCCAGGGTCGTTCGAACGGGTTCGGACCACAGACCAAGCGCGGTCCACAGCATCGCGATACGCACCCAGCGCGGCTCGGCGGCACGCTCGTCGCCCAGAACCATCGACAGCGTCAGCTTCACCACGGCGAACAGCGCGATCATGGTCGCGGCCTGCCAGAGCACTCCGACCAGCGTGAACGGCAGATAGTGCAGCGGAAAGAACACGAGCGCGGCGAAAGGCGGGTACGTGAACGGGAGCGGGAAGTCCGGGGTCTGCACCGAGTACGTGTAGTCGTACAGATTTCCGCCGAGAAGTGTCGCGGAGCCGTCGACGTAGACGTGCAGGTCAACGAGGTTCATACCGTTGGGCGTCGCGAAGGCCCAGACGAATCGGCTGATCACCGAGACCGCGAGCAGAACGGGGGCCAGCCGAACAAGTCGGTTCACTGTGCGTGCGGTTCCGTTCGGTATCGATGCCGTGTATCGATCGTCGAGCTTATAGGGCTCAGCTCACGCGCCCCAACCACCGATGCACCCGAGTAACATTTGCATCACCTTTCACACTGACAACTTCAGTAACAGGTTATCGTGTGCGTCTGCGGAGAATTCGCAGCGTGTGACCAATAGACTGCCCTGGCATAGATGCGACGGGGGAGGGCTCGATCGACAACAGCTGTACATCGGGGATTGCGCTACATAGAGTGACCCCTCGAGCACCGGCTGTCGCCGTGGGCCCGCGTCATGATCAGAATGGGGAATATCACCGTGCTTCGTACCCGCGGAACGCGTCGCGTAGTTACAGCTTTCGCCGTAGCCGCAGCCGCCGCACTAGTCGTGCCGACCAGCGCATCCGCACAGCCGTTGGTGCCGATGGCACCGGCAGATCTGCCCGCAGCACCGGCCGATCCCGCTGCTCTGATCGCTCAGTTCCTTCCCGCCCCCGGTGAGCCGATGCCCAACCTGGCCGAGGTGGAAGCACTCGCCTCGTTCGCACCGGCCATCGTCGGTGCCGCAGCCGGACCTGCCGACGTGGGAGCCGCCCCGGCCGCCGACCTGCTCGGTCAGGCCCGCGCGCTGCTCGAGACGGCGCAGCTGCCGGACCAGGTCAAGTCCCTGCTCGAACGGGTCATCACGTTCCTGGACGGCTCCGGCGGCGGCGGACCTGAACTGCCGTCCGACGGACCCGTCATCGCCCAGTTCCTGTACCCGACGCTCGGCGTGGGATGCATCTCCGACACCGCCGATTCCGTCGGAACCGCCTTGGCCGTACCCGGCCCAGCCACCCTGCCGCCTCCCGGACCCGGCGCAGGTCAGGCCGGCTTCGTCTTCACCGCTCTCGGCACCGCCCCGATTGCCGCCGAGCAGGCAGCTCCTCTCACGGTGACCTGGCTCAACATCGACAACCGTCGCTCGGGCACCCAGGATCTCACCGGCGCATCCATGATCAACACCGACGGTCCGGCGACGTTGTCCGCGATCGCCGACACCGGCCCCGGACGCGTTCTCTCGGTCGTCTCCGGTTCGATCACCACGCAGTCGAAGGAAGACCCGGCGGCAGCACCGCGCAGCTGCACCTTCCTGCCCACCATCGGTACGGTCTACGTCCCGTAGCTCGTATCTGCACTACTGACGCACTTCGCCCCCGGCTTCCGCGAGAAGCCGGGGGCGAACTGTTCGTGGGGTGAATTCGGAAAGAATATGCACGGGTTCTCCGAATGCCGTGCTGCATTCGTAGATTGTCGGAAAAGAATTACATCGATGTTGTTTCAGAGAATGTCAGCGGCAGATTTCGACCACTGCCCGTAATCAGCCTTCAGAATATTGTTGATGTCGACTTTGACTCCGCCCACGAAATCCTTGTCGATTCGGATCTGATGAATGTGCGCGTCGGGATGAACGAAGCCCTTCGGCGTTCCCCAATTGTGCTGCCAATACCACCGGCCGAGGCCTGCGACCGAGGCCAATTCGATGGTCGGTGAATTGGCGTAGATTCCCGTGTTCTCGGCTCCGATCACCGACTGCCAGCCCAGGATGTACGGCGCGATCAGGGTTGCGAACTCCACAGCGGTGGGGTTGTCGTCGATCGACGCGTAGATCGGGCGGTCTGCCGGACCACCGGCGGCGAGGTGGAGCTCGAGGCCTCGCTCTGCGTGCTTCACGCCCGCTGCGTACCCGCCACGCCAATCGGACGTGGCCCCCTTACCGAACTGGTAGTTCGAGACCACTTCCAGGCCCGCGGATGTCAAGGCATCGGCCTCGGACTTGCGCATCGGCTTCCCGATCATCCAGTTCGCATCCGGTCGCCGATCGGACACGTAGCGGACAGCTCCGAGGTGACCGGCATTCTTGATCGCGGATGCCGATGGCACCCCACCCGAGTAGTCGACGAGTGTGCCGAGCCCGGCGTCGGCGTGCGCGGTCGTCGAACCCAACGCAACCAATCCGACGGCGGCCGCGGACCCCGCGGCGGCGTACTTGAACAGTTCACGTCGCGAAACCTGCACAAAAATCTCCATCGTCGTTCGATCGCGGCGGCGCGCCTACCCGATAAATCGCACAACCACTGCTATCTTCCATCGTTTGTCGTATCCCACCACAATCCCATCGGTACCGCCAGCCCCACTGCTCACACCCACCCCGTTCCCCTCCGGCTTCACACGAGCACCTCGCGCACCCACGTCACGAACATGAATATGGTGGGGAGGACGACGCACGGACGAACGCGCTGAGGAGTGGATGGACATGGGCGTAACGCTTGCCAAGGGTGGAAATGTCTCGCTGACCAAAGAAGCACCGAATCTGACGGCGGTGAGCGTGGGACTCGGCTGGGATGTCCGCGCCACCACCGGCGGAGACTTCGATCTCGACGCAAGCGCCATCGGACTTCGCACCACGAAGAAGGCACTGAGCGACAGCTACTTCGTCTTCTACAACAACCTGCGCTCCCCCGACGGTGCCATCGAGCACACCGGCGACAACCGGACCGGCGAGGGCGAAGGTGACGACGAGAGCATTGATGTCGACCTGGCTGCCCTGACCCCGGAAGTGGACTCCATCGTCTTCCCGGTGTCCATTCACAACGCCGACGCCCTTGGCCAGAACTTCGGTCAGGTCGTCAACGCCTTCATTCGCGTGGTCGACAAGTCCGATGGGCGCGAACTCGCCCGTTTCGACCTCAGCGAGGACGCCTCCACCGAAACCGCGATGGTGTTCGGCGAGCTGTACCGACGCGGGGCCGAATGGAAGTTCCGCGCCATCGGCCAGGGCTATGCCTCGGGGCTGGAGGGAATCGTGCGCGACTTCGGCATCGACGTGGGGTGACGGCAATCACAGCCCGGCTTGTTGGGACCGTCTCGATTGAACAACGGAATCTTTCTGAGCTTGTGACGTCGAGATGATGTGTGGTGATATCAGCGCAACCGCAACATAAGCCACATCAGTCACAGGAGTCACACATGTCTCGTCGCCTCAGCCGTCTGGCGGGCGCGCTCGCGCTCTCCTGCGCGGCATTGCTCGCTGTTCCCGCCACTGCCGCAGCGGATCCGGCACCGGCCGATCCGCTGGCGCAGGCGATCGCCGCACTGCAGGGACAGGGTGGTGCCTCGCTCGACGCCGCGACCGCGATCGCCGACTCACGTACCCCGGTCGCCGAGGATGCGAACGTCGATCCGTTCGCCGCACTGAACGCAGCCAACAAAGCCCTCACCGACTTCGGCATCACGCCGTTCTTCTACCCCACCGCAGCGATCAACTGCTCCGCAACGGCGGGCTCGCCCCTCGGCATCGTTCCCGGTGTCGCAGGCGGAGCGGCAGGACCGTGGCCGCAGCTGACCGCGCCTGCCATCCCCACGTTGCCGTTCCTGCCGTCCATCCAGATTCCCGAGCTCAATGCAGTCGACAAGGGCGAGACGATGTTCGCGTTCGTCCCGGCCGGAATCGTGAACGATTCCGAGAACAAGACCGGGATGCAGGTCGCCTGGTTCAACGTCAACACCCTGCAGGGCGGATTCGCCGACTTCGGCGGCCTGGCAACCACTCTCGCCGATTCGATCCTCACCGATTCCGGTGTGCCCGACGCCGCGAAGGACATCGTTCGGCCGTTCGTCATCGGAGCGATCGACTCGCTGCCTGCCGCCGGTGCCCGCGCCGTACCCGTCGAAACCGGATCGGGAACCGTTCTGGCCGCGGTGTTCGGCACGGTGAACCACAAGGCCCTCGACGGTTCGGACAAGAGCTGCTTCTTCTTCCCCACAGTCGGCATGATCAACGTCGCCTAGTGGGTAAGCAAGACCACGAAAGGCCCTGCAGCGCTGTGCTGCAGGGCCTTTCGTCTATGCCCTGACGATGCGACCCAGCCGTCCCAGGACCGCCTGCATCTCGGTGTGTTGCGAGCGCGCCGCCCAGGGGCGTTGCCTGTTTCGTCCCCGCATCTGCATCGCGGCCCCGGTCACGAGGTCACCGTTGGGGGCGAAATGCACTCGGACTATCTCGTTGAGTGAGCGACCCAAACCGAAACCCGCAACGCCACTGCAGAATCCGTAGGGAAACAGCGGTGCATCGGGTTCGTTGTACTTACCGCCGACGAACACCGGGCTGCCGGTACGGAAGTCGCGGCACTGCGCGATGAAGCCGTGGAAGGCACGCCCCTTCTCGCGTCCGTAGTATGCGATGCCCACCCGCCCGGACCCGGTGGCGGTGATCGCGCCGAAGCGGGCGTCGCGCACTCCCGGTGCCGACACCACCACCGGCCTCGACCAATTCGCCGCGCCGTCCGAGGACCAGGAAGCATGCAGCAATCCGTCGCGGTCCGGCCACACCGCGTACACGTTTCCGTCGTCGTCGACGGCCATCGACTCCGGCAGCAGATAGCGCGAACCGAGCAGCAGAAAATGCACTGCGTTGTGGTACTTCGCCAGCGCCGATCCCGGAACCATCCGAACGTCCCACGTCAGACCCTCGTCGCGACTGACCGCCACAGCGAACCGTCGACCGTAGCGGCCACCGATGTAGACGGTGCCGTCCGGACCGACCACACCCTTACCGAACGAGACGTACTCCCGACTCGGCAATCCGGGGATGTTCTTCGAATCGATGTCGAAACCACCGGCTACTTCCCACTTCACCCCGCCGTCGAAGGACCGCCAGATGACCTGACGGGTGACGTTGATCAGTGGCCGCACACGTACTGCGAACGGCGTGGGCGCGGAGAGATACGTAACCCTTCCGGCCCGTGAATTGCTCGGACCGGCAAACACTTTGGCATCCATCCTGGCTTTCGATGCCACTGTGCGCGTGCGCCAGGTTTCGCCCCGATCGTCACTGACCCCCAGGGTGAAGCCCGTTCGCATCTGATGGGGCGGCACCGCGTCGAATCGTCCGGCGTGCAGAAACAGACGCTCGTCGACGTCGTCGAAATACAGATACGGACGATTCCGACCCTGCCGCAGGCCCTCGGGAACCGATGCACGCCATGACTTTCCGAAATCGGACGAGCACAGTACCCCGATGCCGTCCACGGTGAACGCGGGTGCGACGAACACGGTGTTGTCCGCCGCGACCCCGAGGGTGCAGGCCGCGGAGCCGTACTCGGTGTAGGAGATGTCGGTGACGAAGTCGGCCGATGCGGCGGCGTTGGTCGAGGAACGCAGTCCAGCCCGATAGCCCGAGGCAACTCTGGGCGTCACGACACCCGCCGTTGGGTGCCGCCGCGGCGTCGCGGCCACAGTGCTGGTCGATGCATTGGATCAGGCTAGCGCCCATGGCGCCGGTGGACCTCCAGGCAATCGAAGAAGTCCTCGGCCCATCCTGGTGACAGTTCACAGAATGGGACCAGCCAGTCTGTGGATTTCCGGTTCACACAGGGACGCATAGGCTCGACGCGTGCCCCGCGTTCGAGCCGCCCACAACCGCCCCGGATCGACCCGCCTGCATCCGACCGACGCGCGTGCGTACTGGATGGCGTCGAAGATTCCGAGCGACCAGTTTCTGCTGTACTGCTTCGCCAGCGGATCGGGAGACCTCGATTCCGAGGTGGCCCGATTGCACGAGCGCGGCAGCCGCATCGAGGTCCTGAGTCGACGCATCAGTGACGTCGCGTGCGGCCTCGATTATCCCCGTTGGACCGAGGCGGGCCCGCGCTCCGACGCGATCTCCGTCCACCGGAAAACGAGCACGTGGTCGGAGTGCCTCGAGGCGATCGCTGCATCGTTCGCACGTCAGGTCGACCCCCGAGTGTCCGTGTGGCACCTGCACCTGTATCCGAACATCGTCGACGCTCCAGGCGGCACGGCCCTCGTTGCCGTGCTGCAGCTTTCGCACGCGGCGGCCGACGGAACACTGGCCGCGCGCGCTGCTCGCGACCTGTTCGGCACGCATCCACTCCCACCGGCGTGCGTCCAAGTAAAGCCTCGTGCGACGTTCGAGTCGGCATCCACAATCGTTGCCGCCGCAACTCTTCCGCTTCGGCTGGCGCAGATGGTTCGCGGCGGTGTCCGCGCCCGACGCGACGCGCTGAGCCTCGGGCGAGGTACCGATTCGGGCGACATTCCCCCGCCCGCACCTTCGCGCGCTCCGACCGACCTCGACGTGCCGCCCACCGGCCGGACGTCGGTGCGGACCATCGTGCTTCCGAAAACCGAGCTGCAGTCCGGCGGGACCACCGTCACCACGTTCGTGCTGACTGCAGTATCCGTTGCACTGCAACGGCTTCTCGGCGACGGTCCGGATCTGGCCGCCGAGGTCACCGTCGCCAGGGATGAGCGAGCCGACGCGCGAAACAATTTCGGCAACGTCGGCGTCGGACTGTTTCCCGCCGAACCGGACATCCGTACTCGCAGTCAGCTCGTCGCCGCCGATCTGGCTGCGCGCCGAGCTCGCGCGAATCATCCGCTGTCGCGGGCAGCCCGCGCCTCACAGGACGACGTCGAAGTACACGTGCCGGCGTTTCTGGCCGAATGGGGCGTCGCGCAGTTCGATCCGACCGCAGCCCCTCCGATGGTCACCGGGAACACCGTCGTGTCCAGTGTTTCGCGCGGTGCCGCAGACCTGACGCTCGGCGGCGGCCGCGTCCGATTCACCGCAGGTTTTCCGGCCCTGTCCCCCGCCATGAGCCTGACCCACGGAGTCCACGGCATCGGCGATACCGTCACCATCGGAATCACGTCGAACAGCGCAGCCGTACCCGACCCGGATCTGTACGAGGCACTCCTTCGCGACGCCCTCGACGAGGTACGCACTGCTCTGACCTGACCGGGACCGAACTGCCAGACAGTTCTCAGCATTTGTCGGGCGTCGGGCTCAGGTTCCCCGACCAGACTGACAGCCATGAGCCAGGAAACGGTCACCGTACTCGCCGTCGGGGGTACCGGTGAATCACACCCGTCCGACCACCGGACACGAGTGACGGGCCTGCTGGCCTGCGTCACCCGCGAGCTCGACGACCGCTTCGTCGGCCGCTGGATCGGCTATCCGGCGTCGTACGGTCCGGTCGCGCTCGGTGGACTGTGCTTTCGGCACAGTGCAGACATCGGTGTCCGGCGTCTACGCCGCACACTCGAGAGCACTGCCGGGCCGATTGCGCTGATCGGATACTCCCAGGGAGCGACGGTGGTGCGCGAGGTCCTCGGTCTCGTCCACGACGGGACGATCGACGGCAGCCGCATCGTTGCCGCTGGTCTGGTGTCGGATCCTCAGCAGCCGGTGGGTGCCGTCGACGGCTGCACCGGGCGCGGCGTCGCCGGTGCGGGTCCGGCTCTGCCCGAGTCGATTCCGGTTCAGTGGATCGGTCTGAAGTCCGACATGATCTGCAACGCAAGCGACGACAGTCTCATTCGCGACGTTGCCGACCTGACCCGATGGATGTCGTTTCGCACTCCGAAAATCTGGCTGCGTGAACTACTGAACTTACTGCGCAGCAACAGCTTCCAAAACGCGACCCGGACGCGCCTTCGACCCTCGCAGTGGGCGAAAGATGTTCGACGCCTCCGCACTGCGGCCGCAGAATTGGGCGGGTATCTGCCGCAGTCGATGCGCTGGCGTCGATTCGAGTGGTCGAACCCCGGCGGTGGCCGACACATCGCTTATGCGCGCGAGGATTATGCAGACGGCCTCACCGGCTGCCAGGTTCTCGCCCGCTGGCTCGGCGAGCAGGCGGATCTACGGGAGAACCGACTCAGCCCTTCTCGGCCACAACGGCGAGCTGCCTGAGCCCCTTCTCGAAATCCGGTCCGACGAGCTTGTCCATCGAGAACACTTTTCCGATCAGAGCGAACAGCTTGCTCTGCTTTCCCGACATACGCCAGGTCACCCGGGTCCCGTCGGCGACAGGCTCGAGCAGGAACGCCGTGACGTTCCGATTCTTGAACGGCTTGGTGAACGCGAGGTCGAGCACGATCAGTTCTTCGGGAATCGATTCGGTGATGGTCATCGTCCCCGCGCCGGCCTTGCGGTTACCCGACCACGAGTACGACGCCCCTACTCCCGCGTCGGGACCGGTGTAGGTGCGCTGCAAACCAGAGTCGAGTCCCTCGTAGGGCGACCACTGTTGCCAATGGTGAAAGTTGTCGATCAGAGCGTGCACGGTCGCGGCGTCGGCGCGGACGAGGGCTGATCGCTCGACGAGTACCGGGTGGGTTTCGCTGACCATGACGGTTCCTTCATTCTCTTTTGCACAAGCAGAAGATGTGCCCCGCGGGATCGCGGTACACCCAGAACGAGGGCTGCGCGTGGTCGATGAGTTCGGCCCCGGCGTCGACGACGAAGTCCCTGGCCTGTTCCATGTCGTCGACCACGAGGTCCAGGTGGATCTTGATCCCGTCGTTCGGCCAGTCGATCGGAGTGAACTCCGGCGCACGCTGGAACGCCAGCCGCAGCTCGCCCGGGCCGTGAATCACCACCCAGTCACCGTCGTCGCCGGCAGGCTCCCAGCCGAGAATTGTGCTGTAGAAGCGGGCAAGCGCAGCTGGATCCGGGCAATCGAGCACCGTGTAGTCGACGGTGATCCGCGGTGGCGTCATGGCGGAAAGAGTAGCTGTCAGCCGCCGACGGCAGGGGCGATTGTCTCGAACCATGCGTCGTGCAGGTGCTGCTCCCAGTGGTTCCACCAGTGCACGCCGGTACCGGTGATCTTGACGTTGGGTCGACCACCGACAGCCTGCAGCAGCGGAACGAATGCCCGGCTGCTCATGCCTGCGGCTGTTTCGAGCGGCACCATCTGCGCGAACCTGACCGGGTCGAAGCTGCTGCTGGCCGGGTTGAACACAGGGTCCGTGGCCGGTGAGCCACTTCCCGAGGAGACGAAGACTGCCGTGTTGCGCAGCGCACCGACGTTGAGGGACGGGTCGTTGCGGATCCAGTCCGCGGACGGCCAGGTACCCCACATGTTGCGAGCGTTGCCGCCCATCTCGCCGACGGCGACGGCGATACCTTGAGCGAACCCGGGGCTGCTGGCGGTCGGGTAGCCGCTGAACGATGCGACGGCCTTGTAGAAGTCGGGGTGGTGGGCGGCCAGGTTGAGCGCCGAGGTTCCGCTCATCGACAGTCCGGCCACCGCGTTGTTGACGTTGTCGCTGCCGAAGCGATCCGCCATGAACGGAGGCAGCTCCTGGGTGAGGAAGGTTTCCCACTTCACACGCCCGAGCTTGGGGTCGTCACGCTGCCAGTCGGAGTAGAAGGTGCCGCCGCCGCCGAACGGGATGGCCACGTTGACGTGCTTGTCGGCGAAGAAGCTCTCGACGTCGGTCTCGATGAGCCAGCCGTTGTCGTTCTCGGGCGCACGCAGGCCGTCGAGCAGATACAGGGTGGGTGCGGGGCCGCCGCCTGCAGCTTTGAGCACCTTGACCGGAATGTTCTTGTCCATCGACGGCGAGTAGACGTAGACGAGCTCGGAGTCGGCCTTCGCCACACCGGTCCCCATCAGCACCGTTGCCATCGTGGCGACCAACACCGCCACTACAGCGAGCACCAGACTTCGTATCCGACCATGCAGCATGAAGATTGTCCCCTTGTTCGTATCCAGCCGACCGTCTCGGGGAGGGTAACAGCCCGGTCACGGCTCCGCCTCTCCTAACGCAGCGGGCTGTCGACGATCCACCACGCCGCGTACGGCGGCAACCACACCCAGCCGGCGTCGTCGACCTGCAGATCGTGCTGCGAGAGGACCTCGACCGGGGCCGGAATTCCGAGTTCGATCAGCTGCGCGTGCGGGAACTGCCGGTGTTCGGCGGTGACGTTGTAGAGGGCGACGAGGGTGCCGCTCGGATGCCGCCTGCGCACCACGAGCAGACCGTCGTCGGACTCACTCTGTACGTCCACCGGTGCCTCGGCGTGCAACATCGGTAGTCCGGCGCGCACCTTCGCGATCCGCGCGATCCCGTCGAACACTCGTTGCGCGTCGCTCCCCTGCTGGAATCGGCCGGCGCGATCGGCGTCGGTCACGCGCGGCCGGTGCACCCACCGGTTGTCCTCGGCATGAGCTGGCTCCTCGGCCCAGTTCGGATCGCCCGGGGAGCCGAGCTCGTCGCCGCTCCACACAACCGGAATTCCGCCCCATCCAGCAATGACGGCGTGCGCCAAGAAGATTCGCCCGAACGCGCCGTCGGGATCCAGGCGGGACGGGCCCAGACCGGTCAGCGCTGCTGCGGTTCCACTGATCCGGCGGTCGCCGGTGTCCGGGTTGTACTGGAATACAAGGCCTTCGGCCCAGGAGCCGTCGAAGTCCCCGGAGTACCAGTCGGCCAGGAAATGGCGATGCCCTGCGCCCGAGAGCCCGAGAGACGCCGCGTCGCCGTCGTCGATGGCCCAGCCGATGTCGTCGTGGCAGCGAACGTAGGTCACCCAGGTGCCACTCGGCGGCGTCGGGGGCAAAGACGCCAAAGCGTGTCGCGCCAATGCTGTACTGCCCGTTGCCAACATCGACCACACCTGAACCATCAGCGAGTTGTGGTAGGCGATGTCCGAGACTCGGCCGGTGTGCCGCCCCTGACCCAGGTACGGCAGCAGATCCCGGGGTCCGACGATCGCCTCGGCCTTGAACAACGTGGCCGGAGCAGCGAGTCGAGCAGTAGCGCGCAAGGCCTGGGTGACCGCGTGCACCTCGGGCTGGTTCTGGCAGTTGGTTCCCAGCCGCTTCCACAGGAATGCGATCGCATCGAGGCGCAGCACTTCCACCCCGAGGTTTGCCAGGTGCAGCACGATACTCGCGAACTCCTGCAGCACAGCGGGATTGGCCCAGTTCAGATCCCACTGCCATTCGTTGAACGTCGTCCACACCCACTCGCCGAGGGTGTCGTCGAAGGTGAAGCTGCCGGGCGCGAAGTCCGGAAACACCTCGGGGAGAGTGCGCTCGTACGAGTCCGGGGTGGTGCGATCGGGATAGATCAGAAAGTAGTCTCGATACTTCGGATCGCCTGCGCGCGCCTTCTCGGCCCATTCATGTTCGCGAGCAACGTGATTGAGCACCAGATCGACCACGAGACTGATGCCGCGGCCGCGTAACGTCTCCGCGAGTGCCCGTAAGTCCTCGTTGGTACCGAGATCCTCGCGCACCGCTCGGTAGTCCATCACCGCGTAGCCGCCGTCGTTGTCGCCGGGCCGCGGTTGCAGCAGCGGCATCAGGTGCAGGTAGGTGACACCCAGATCGGTCAGATGGTCGAGCCGGTCCCCCACCCCGCGCAGGGTTCGGCCGTACCGGTCGACGTAACAGGCGTAACCGAACAGGTCCGGCTGCTGAAACCAGTCCGGTTCGAGCAAACGACGCTGATCGAGCCGGTGCAGATCCTCCGGGCGGGCGGCATAGGCGCGCGCAGCGATCTCCACGAGGGTGGCCGCCACGGCGTCGGGATCGGGGTAGACGGCAGTGACCGCGTCGTGCAGATCGGGAAACCACTGCTCGAGACGCAACTCGAACGTCTCGCGTCGGTGGGCGGGAAGTTCGGCGAGGATCTCGCGGGTGACGTCGGAGACGGCGGGGTGAACCATGGACACATTCTGGCATCGACCCCAGCGTGCGGGCGCGCATACATCCGGTTACCGCGGGGTATCAAAGCGGCATGTCATTGCTGACCCGCACGCTGGACACGATCCTCGACAGAGCAGTCGTTCCCGGATACTCCCGCATCGGTGCCACGGTGCGTCGCCGGTTCTGGGCCGCCGATCCGACGCCGTTCCCCTCCCCCATCGACATGGTGGTGACCGGTGCGTCGTCCGGCTTGGGCGCAGCCACGGCGAAGGAACTGGCCAGGTTGGGGGCACGGGTACATCTGGTCGGTAGGTCTGCCGATCGGCTGGAGTCCGCGGCCGCCGCCATCCGAGACGACGTGCCCGACGCCTCGCTCGTGGTGCGCGAGTGCGATATCAGCAACCTCGATTCCGTGGCCGACTTGATCGCGTCATTGGCGTCGGAACTCACCGCTGTGCACGCGCTCGTGCACTGCGCCGGGGTCATGCCGGACGGGCGGCAGCTGTCCGCACAAGGTCACGAATCTGCTTTCGCCACCCACGTTCTCGGGCCGGTCGCACTGACGGTGGGACTGCGCGAACTGTTCGACGCCGGATCGCGGGTCGTGTTCGTCTCCAGCGGCGGCATGTATCCGGTGCCGCTGCAGTCCGCGGATTTCGAGTACGAGAACGGCAAGTACTCCGGTATGACGGCGTACGCCAGGACCAAGCGCATGCAGGTGGTGGTGACCGAGCAACTGGCCGAGCGGTTCTCGCTCGAAGACGATCCGGTGGTGCACAGCATGCATCCCGGCTGGGCGGCGACACCCGGCGTCACCGGATCGATGCCACTGTTCGGTTCGGTGATGAAGCCGATTCTGCGCAGTGCCGACGACGGGGCCGATACCATCGTCTGGCTCGTCGCATCCGACCAGGCATTGACCAGTACCGGCACGTTCTGGCACGACAGGGCCCCGCGTCCGACGCACTACCCGTCATGGCGTGGAGATTCACCTCGCGTGCGAGATGCCCTGTGGGCCAGCGTGGTCGAGACAACGGGAATCGAGATCTGACGTCGTTCACGGCCCGACTGTCGGCCGTCTCAGCCCACCGACCGCGTTTCGAATGAGGATCAGCAGGGTCAAGCTGAATCCCCAGCCGAGCATGCACAGAATGACACCCACACCCGACTGCCCGGTGACATCGGTACTCGCTTCGACGCAGAACGCCGTTGAGAACCCCGCCGTCGTGCCCAACGCAGCAACGTGTCCGCCGGTCTTCGGCCATCGTGACAGATGCGCGGCCAGCAGGCACAGCAACACCACCGTCGCACCGCACGCGGCCACCTGCCATGACGGGAACGCGTTGGGAGCTGGGAGACCCGGTCCGCGGAACTCGCCCCGTTGATCGGCAGACCAGCTCAACCAGCCTGCACACGCGGCGAAACCCGATGCGACAGCTATCGATCCAGTGGCCCACAGCCCAAGGGGGCCGGTCCCCGCAATCTCTCGACGCTTCGCGAAGACGGCCCACAGAACGAGAGCCCAGAACGTCGACGGCACGCCGACGAAAACGAAGACAATCCACAGAAACTGAGACCACGAAAAGTCGACTGCCATGACCCGACGCTATCGGACATCGCATAGCTACAGTCGAGACATGTCGCTCGTCGATCGGTTGTCGAACTCGCTCCCCACGGATCGGATCGTTGTCGATCCCGACGTCATCGCGTCGTACCAGCACGACGAGGCAGAGTGGGCACCGTATTCGGTCCCGATCGCGGTCGTTCGGCCCCGCTCCGCTGAGGAAGTGCAGGCCGTCGTTCGCGCCTGCCTCGCTCACGGCGCGCCCATTGTCACTCGCGGAGCGGGCACCGGACTGTCCGGTGGTGCGAATGCCACCGAGGGATGCGTCGTGCTCGCCCTCGACGGCATGGACGCGATCAAGGAGATCGACCCGCTCGAGCGCTACGCCGTCGTCGAGCCGGGGGTGGTCAACGACCACTTGCGGGCAGCGGTCGCCGAACAGGGTCTCTGGTACCCGCCGGATCCGGCCAGCGCTCCGTGGTCGACCATCGGCGGCAACGTCGCCACCAACGCCGGCGGACTGTGCTGCGTGAAGTACGGCGTCACCCGTGATTACGTCATGGGCATGCAGGTGGCCACCGGTACCGGAGAATTGGTGAGGCTCGGGCGAAAGACCGCGAAAGGCGTTGCCGGATACGATCTTGCGGGCCTGATGGTCGGATCGGAAGGCACGCTCGGCATCATCACCGAGGTGACCCTCAAGCTGCGTCCGCTCCAGGATCCGCAGCGGACCGTCGCCGGCTACTTCGATTCGATCGTCGACGCCGGGCGTGCCGTCGCCGCGGTGGCCGCCGCCGGATTGACGCCCTCCGCGTTGGAGCTGATCGACAAGCAGTGCCTTATCGCCGTCGACGCCTGGAAGAACATGGGGCTGTCGGTGGAGGCGAATGTGGTGCTGCTCGGGCGGATCGACGATCCCGGACCGATCGGCGATCAGCAAGCCGAGAAGATGCTCTCCTGCTTCGAGGAGGCCGGGGCCACGTGGTCCGCGGTCTCGACGGATCAGGAGGAGGCCGACGCGCTGTTCACTGCCCGACGGTTGGCGTATCCGGCGATGGAGCGCCTGGGGCCGGTATTGACCGAGGATGTCTGCGTGCCGAAGAAGCATGTGCCCGAGATGCTCTCGCGCATCGAGCAGATCGGCCTACGCTACGAAACGACGATCGCCAACATCGCCCACGCAGGCGACGGAAACCTGCACCCATTGCTCATCACGCCACACGACGACCTTCCGGCCCGGGAACGCGCTCAGGCCGCCTTTGCCGAAATCATCGACGCGGCACTGGAACTCGGTGGCACCGTCACCGGCGAGCATGGAGTCGGACTGCTCAAGATGGACGGTCTGGTGCAAGAACTCGATCCGGTGGTGTTGGACATGCACCGAGCGGTGAAAAAGGCGCTCGATCCCCACGGAATCCTGAACCCCGGCAAGGTGTTCGCGCCGTAACGGTTTCAGCCCTGTGGTTGTGATCGCAGATTGCCGTTGTGCAGCACGGTCACCAGCAGACTCGGCAGGCCGTTGACCAGCACGAGAACCGCGACCATGACGCTCACGGCCAGCCACGGCTGGGTCAGCCAGAAATGATTGCCGAGCTGTAGCGCACCGAAAAGGCTCAGTATCCAACCGGCAGTCTGAGCACGTCGAGCGCGTTGGGCAGGTCTGACCGGATACGAGCCATTCACTGCCGGCAACCTGGAGCCGTAGTTCTCACGAGCGGTAATTCGAGCGGCGACGATGTGCAGCAGCACAGCGAAGGTGATGGCACACACCGTAGCCACCATGCGACCGTCACCCTCTTCCCCATCGGTTCCCGTCAGCGCAGTCTCGCAGGTCGAATAGCAATGCGCCACCACGCAGTTCTAGGTCGCAACGATCGCGCCACGGGCTGCCGTGTTGCAGTCGACTGCCCACGCTGCGATTCTGTGGTCGTGCGAGTAGCTCTCATAGCCGATATTCACGGCAACATCGCGGCGCTCGACGCCGTCCTCGAAGACATCGAACGTCATCGCGTCGACTCGGTGATCAATCTCGGCGATCTGCTCTCCGGCGGCCTGCATCCGCGTCGAACTGCAGATCGACTCATGGCCTTGGACATGCCCACGATCGCGGGCAATCACGATCGCTATCTGCTCGAACAGCATCCCGATTCGATGGGTAGTTGGGATCGGCACGCCCATGATCGACTCGACGACGAGCATCGACAGTGGCTGGGCTCGCTGCCGTTCTCACTCGACCTCGATCACGGAATCCTCGCAGTGCACGGAACGCCCACCGATGATCAGCAGTACTTTCTGCACTCGGTCGACCCCGACGGCTCTCGCGAGGCAACCGATGCCGAAATTCTCGACCGGGCAGCAGGTTTCACCGACAAAGCTGTCATCGCCTGCGGACACACCCACCTGCAGCGACAGTGGACTCTCCCCAGCGGCACACTCGTGGTCAATCCCGGAAGCGTCGGCACCCCCGCGTACGACGACGATCTCCCCTACCCGCAAGTCATGGAGTCCGGGTCTCCGCATGCGCGCTACGCGGTACTCGACGACCACGACCGTGGCAGCTGGACAGTCTCGTTCGAGCTGGTCGAGTACGACCACGTCGGTGCGGCAGACGACGCCCGCGCACACGGGATGAACGACATCGCCGACGCTCTTCTCACCGGATTCATCGGCCCTGCGCCACAAGAGCAGTCACACTGATCGCGTGAAGATCACCGACGCTCAGCGCCGACACCGGCTCGTCGCGCAGCACTTCGCCCGTGCCTCGACCACCGAAGCTGTGGTGTCGTCACTCCTCGCGTTGCATGCGACCGATCCGGCGACGGTGTATCTGTCGGTACTTGCCCGCGCTCGAACACTGGGACTCTCGGATGTTCGTGATGCCATGTACGAGCGCCGGAGTCTGGTGCGGTTGATGGCGATGCGGCGCACGATGTTCGTCGTCGCTCACGACGACGTTCCGATGATTCACGCTGCGGCGAGCCTCGGGGTTGCGCGCACCATGCGAGCGCGGCTGATCAAGCAGGTCTCCACTTTGCCCACCGAACCGGTGATCGACGACGTCGAATCATGGCTCGCCGCAACCGAAGCCGAGACCGAATCGGCGTTACGATCGATGGGGACCGCGACCGGAGCCGAGCTCTCGGCCGCCGTGCCCGGGCTCAAGACCGCGCTGTTGCCGACCACCGACAAGGTGTACGACGTCAAGAGGTACGTCACCTCCGAGGTGCTGGTGATGATGGCCGCCGACGGAAGATTGGTGCGCGTCGAGCCACGGGGCGCGTGGACTTCCCGACGGCACGCATGGGCACCGATCGATCACTGGTGGCCGGACGGGATTCCCGATCTCGACGAGACCGAGGCGAGGACGGACCTGGCTCGACGATGGCTCAAGGTGTTCGGACCGGCGACGCTCGACGACCTGCAGTGGTGGACGGGCTGGAACAAGACGCAGACTCGCGGTGCGGTCTCGGGTCTCGACACCGTGGCGGTCGAACTGACCGAGGGCGACGGAATCATGTTGTCCAGCACTACCTTCGACAAGCCCTCCGGCACGAACGTCATGCTGCTACCTGCACTCGATCCGACGCCGATGGGATGGAAGCACCGCACCTGGTATCTCGGCGAACACAAGGCCCCGCTGTTCGACACCTTCGGCAACATCGGCCCGACCATCTGGTCCGGAGGCCGCATCGTCGGCGGCTGGGCGGTGACCGGTTCCGGAGAAGTGGTCACCGAATTGCTCGAGGACGTCGGATCGACGGTGTCGAAAGCAGTTGCAGCCGAGGCCGAACGACTCACCACCCTGCTCGACGGCACCCCGACGGTCCCCTCCTTCCCGACACCGCTGGAGAAGAAACTTCGTGGGAAGAAGTAGCCGACCTGCGCCTGGTCAGCGGTGCACGCGAACGATCAGCGCTCGAATTCGCGGTAGGGTCAGACCGTGCCGATCAGTCTGGTTTCCATCGTCCTCCCCGTGTACAACGGTTTGCCCGATCTGGACGAGCAGCTCGAGGCCATCGCCGCACAGGACTACACGGGCGATGTCGAGCTCATAATCAGCGACAACGGCTCGACCGATGGCCTGCGCGCACACCTCGAAGAACTGTCTCTGCCTCTGTCGATGCGTAGGGTCGACGCCTCCGCCAAGCGTGGAGTTTCGTACGCCAGAAACGTCGGAGTGAAAGCCGCACGCGGTGACGTCGTTGCCGTCGTCGACCATGACGACGTCGCTCATCCGACGTGGCTGACTGCGATGGTGCGTGCACTCGACAGCTTCGACGCCGTGGGCGGCGCACTCGAAATCGAATCCCTCAATTCGGCGGACGTGGCGGAGTGGCGAAATGTACCGCCACCCGGCGCTCTGTTTTCCACTGCCTATCTGCCGTACGCGCCGGGCAGCAACTTCGCAATGTGGCGTGAAGTTTTCGAGAAGGTCGGAGACTTCGACGAGGACCTCATCGGCGGTGCCGAGGACGTCGATTACTCGTGGAGGATTCAGCAAGCGGGATTGACGCTCGGACACGCCGCCGATGCGTTGGTCGCTTATCGCATCAGAACCACTGTCCGCAGATCGTTCGTCCAAGGCCGCGCCTACGGGCACACGTCCTACCAACTGTCGACGAAGCACCGTGCGGCGGGCTGCCCGCACCCGTCGTCGTTCGTCCGGATTCCCGTACATGCAGTGTCGATTCTTTATCTTGCGACAGTTCGCAATCCGTGGCTACCGAAGATGCTGAGACCGATGCCCGTCGGTCTGTGGGCCCACTACATCGGGATTCACTACGGCGCACTGCGGATTCGAGTCACGACGCTCGGCCGACGACAGCGACCGAGCGTCCGATGACCCGCGAGACCATCGACGCGATACGCGAGGAGACTCTCGCTGTCCTGCGGCCTCACGCAGCACCGGGAGATCGAGTGGCTCACCTGGACTTTCCGAATCATTACAACGTCGGCGACTCACTCATCTACGCCGGCGAGGTCGAGTATTTGAAGCGGTTGAACGTGCACGTCGACTACGTGTCGGATCCGTTCACTCACAACGATGCTCTTCTCGAGGAACGAATCGGTGACGGGACCCTGTTTCTGCAAGGCGGGGGAAATTTCGGTGACCGGTGGCCGATCGACCAGAAATTCCGTGAAGCGATCGTTGCGCGGTTTCCTCGCAACAAGATCGTCTGCCTCCCCCAGAGCATCGACTTTGCCGACACCGACGCCCTTACGCGGACCGCAGCCCTGTACGCACAGCACCCGGATCTGACCCTCATGCTGCGTGAAAAGCGTTCGTACGAGTTGGCGCTCGCCCATTTCCCGAACAACCGCGTCGAATACTGTCCGGACATGGCGTTCGGTGCCGACATCGCTCGAAGCGCCGAAGGCACTGCAGTGGACGTCGTGAAACTCCTGCGTGCCGATACGGAAAGCCTCGGCCACGCGGCGGTGAACATCGACGCCTCGTCCGTGCACTACGACTGGGGCCTACGCGGAACGGATCTGGCGATCTCGACGGCGGTGATGCTGCCGACTCTCATTGCGCAACGTTTTCCCAGAACGAATCGGCTGCTCTACCCCGCTCTTCTACGCTCGTACGAGCAAACAGCCAAGCTCAACCTTCGTGTGGCGCAACGCATTCTGAACCTTGCGCCCGTTGTCCTCACCGATCGACTGCACGCTGCCGTACTGGCCGCAATGATGGGCAAGCGTGTCGTGGCGATGGACAACGCGAACAAGAAGGTCTCCGGCATCTACGACGCCTACCTGCACCGCTTCGACAATGTCCACTACGCATCGAACTCCGACGAGGCTGCCGAGTTGGTTCGGCAGGCCGTGTCCGACTGTCGCGGGTGAACGCTGGTCGACACCGCGGGGAGGTCAGAAGGGGTAACGGCCCTCGGCCCAGGCGCGAGCGGCCGGAGGTGTCACCGCGTCGACAGGTTCCCCGTCGCGGAAGTACTGCGTGTGCAGAATCCGACCCTCTTCGACCGCGTCCTGCCACGCCTGAGTGGGGCCTTCGCCGAACCAGAGCCACGGGGTGATGTCGTCCATGATCACGACCGATTCTGCGGTAGCGAGCGCACGTAGATCGTCGAGGTCTGCGCGAGCACCCTCCACCGAGTGGTCTCCGTCGATGAAGATGACGTCGAACCGCATGTCCGGGTGTTCCTTCGCGTAGGCCGCGATGGTGGTGTGCGAGTCACCCTGAATCAGGGTGTGGCGGCCCGGAAAGTGTTCGTCGATATGGGCTTTCGCGGCGTCGCTGTAGGCATAGGCGGCCAGGTCGAAGGACACGACGGTCGTGTCGGGTGATGCGTCGAGGAACGCCCAACTCGAGAAACCGGCATTGAACCCGATCTCACAGATCAGCTTCGTACTCGGCCGTGCCGCAAGCGAAGACAAATATGCCTGCTCCGCCTCGTCGGCTCCCCGCTCGAAAGGTTCCCCAGCAGTGGCGGTTCGGTGCACCAATGCCTCGAGTTCCTGCAGACCCATTCACGTTCTCCTATCGTCTGATTCGGAGCGTAGTCAGCATCGGTGGGCGGCGCAGACGACGACGCCCCACTCGCAGATCACGCCACCACGGACCTGTTGGATCTTCCGTCACGGCGAGGGTCCCGTGAGCCTCGTTGTCCCCCCGGGACCCTCGGTCTACCGAGCGTGCTCGCTCAGTCGACGACAGAACGAACGATCTCGGCGATACGCTGCGCCGTAGCGTCGTCCACAGTCTCGAAATACCACGCCGCCGGCATCAATTGCCCGTCCGCACCACCGGCAGCGTGAAATGCCGCCTTCTCGGTGATGGCCAGATTCAATCGATCGTCGTTGCGCAGTGTCACAAGCGCCGGCGTGCTCGCCGACTTCGCATAGGCGGGCATTCCGTACCAGATCCGCGGCTTCAATGTCGGGGCCGCGGACACGATGATGTCGTGCACACGCTGCATGACCGAACGCCGCGGTTCGTCCATCTTCGAGATCTTCTCGATCACCTGAGTCAGGTTCTTCTCGTCCTTCGACGACATGTCATGTCCTCTCGTCAACCGATGTCGGGCATCGGCGGAATGAAGATGGCGCATTCCTGCGCCGCACCCCATCCGGACATGTCCTGAGCTGGTCAGGCCTCTCCTCGATGATTCACGTGGTTGCCACGTGGAAGCGCAGTCGGTGGCGCGTACCACCGCGGTAAGAATATCCGACACGCGGTCGTACTGCGCCACCGATTCGGCGGATTCGTCGATCAGACGTTGAAGCGGAACTCCACCACATCGCCGTCGGACATGACGTAGTCCTTGCCCTCGATGCGCACCTTGCCCGCAGCCTTGGCCGAGGCCATGGAACCCGCGGCGACGAGGTCGTCGAAGGAGACGATTTCGGCCTTGATGAAGCCGCGCTCGAAGTCGGTGTGAATGACGCCCGCTGCCTGCGGTGCGGTGTCACCACGATGAATTGTCCACGCGCGAGCCTCTTTCGGGCCTGCGGTGAGGTAGGTCTGCAGACCGAGAGTGTGGAAGCCGGCGCGGGCGAGGGCGTCGAGACCGGGCTCGGTCTGTCCGACGGATTCGAGCAGTTCCGCTGCCGATTCCTTGTCGAGTTCGAGCAACTCGGATTCGATCTTGGCGTCGAGGAACACGGCGTCGGCGGGAGCGACGAGGCGAGCGAGTTCGCCGATCTTCGCATCGTCGGTGAGCACCGACTCGTCGGCGTTGAAGACGTAGAGGAACGGCTTGGTGGTGAGCAGCTGGAATTCACCGAGCAGCTCGAAGTCCAGCTTCGCCTTGGCCGAGAACAGCGTCTTACCGTCGTTCAGTACAGCCTGTGCTGCCAGGGCCGCATCGAGTGCAGGCTTGCGATCCTTCTTGATCCGCACCTCTTTCTCGAGGCGCGGGATGGCCTTCTCCAGCGTCTGCAGATCGGCAATAGCGAGTTCGGTTTCGATGACCTCGATATCGGCGGTCGGGTCGACGCGACCGTCGACGTGCACCACGTCGTCGTCGGCGAAGACACGAACGACCTGGCAGATGGCGTCGGCTTCACGAATGTTGGCGAGGAACTTGTTGCCCAGTCCTGCGCCCTCGGACGCACCCTTGACGATGCCGGCGATGTCGACGAACGACACCAGCGCGGGCACGAGCTTCTCCGAACCGAACACCTCGGCCAGCTTCTCGAGCCGGGGATCCGGCAGCGCGACCACACCGACGTTGGGCTCGATGGTGGCGAACGGATAGTTCGCGGCCAGCACATCGTTGTTGGTCAGTGCATTGAAGAGGGTGGACTTGCCGACGTTGGGCAGTCCGACGATTCCGAGGGTGAGGCTCACGGTCTATGGAGTCTACTTTGACGACACCACCAGCTCGGACAGTGCCCGGCCAGCGACGAGGCCGGGCACCCTGGGCGGCGACACAACCACGTCAGCGCGGGCACGATCCGGATCGGACTCTCTGCCCACGCCCGCGATGCGAGAAACCTGAGCTACGTCGAGGTGAACTGTCGGGACCTAGTACGAGTTCGCGACGACCAGTGCAATGAAGGCGAAGTACAGAACTATGAGGACGACCAATATCCCCAGCGACAGCTTGCCGAAGAACCCGGCACGATTCGACGAATAGAGCGCGCCCTGAGCGTCCCCCATCATCCACAGCGGGTGCACCTTGAGTGCGTGATTGAAGGCCGGGATGGCCAACGGCCAGAAGAAGATGATGGCGACGACGGCCCATCCCGCATTGGACGACGGCAGAGTCGGTGCCTGCACATAGGACTGCGCTGCCGGATAGGGCTGCTGGAACTCCGACTGCTCGTACGGATTCGACACGATCATTTCCCCCGATTGTTCGATGACGGACAGCTAGTAGGACGCCGCACCGACGCGTCGGGTTCCATCGAAACGAATCCGGTCGATCTCGAGTTCAGGTGGTGATTGCCGAATTGGGGTCCCAGCTCGCCAGGATCGGCAGGATCTTGGCGGTGCTCGACCCGTCCTCGACCGTGTAGACGATGAGACTCTGCCCCGGCTCGCTGGGCGCGGTCAGAAACTCGATACCGAATTCGAGGGTCCCCGCCGCCGGATGCTGGATGATCTTTGTTGCACGCTCGAATTCTCGAACCTCGTGGTCGCTCCACCATTGCTCGAAACACGGCTCACTGGAACGCAATTCGTCGATCAACGCAGTGAGCACACCGTCCCCGGGTCGACGGGCGAGGTCGCGGCGCAGATTGGCGACCGCGGCGGCCGCGAACTGCGACCAGTTGACGATTCGCTCGCGGGCGATGGGATTGCGAAACAGATAGTCGAACAGCGATTCTCCAGCCGCCGACGGCAAACTCAGCACCGATCGAACCAATGCGTTGCTGGCCAGGATGGTGCCCGAACGCCCCAGTAACAGCACCGGAACGTGATCGAGCGTCCTCATCACCTGGAGCAATCCCGGATCCGGTCGCTCGGTGGCGTCATCGACGGATCCGGCGGGAGATGCAAGGTCGAGCAGATGAGCCGACTCCACCTCGTTCAACTTCAATGCCCGAGCGATCGCTCGCAGCACCTCGATCGAGACGTTCGCCTGCCGACCCTGTTCGAGCTTGCTGTAGTAGTCCGGGCTCACTCCGGCCATCGCAGCAAGTTCTTCCCGCCGCAGTCCAGGCACTCGTCGAGTACCGGGATACGTGCGCAGTCCGGCCTCGGTGGGGGTGATGCGGTCGCGCCGATCACGCAGAAACGCGCTGAGGGCGGACCTGTCGTTGCTCACGAATCCCACAGTAGCGACACCGATGGTTGCCAGCCTGGTCATGCCAGACCTAGGTCGAGTGACGCCTGGTTCGCCGTCTTCAGCGCCCGTAGACATGACGTCATGACTTCTTTTGCATCACAGCGACTTTCCGGACGGACCGCCGTCATCACCGGATCCACCAGCGGTATCGGTGCCGCAATCGCCTCGACTCTCGCCGCGCACGGAGCATCGATCGTCGTCAGCGGCCGCGACTCCGCGAAGGGTTCGGCGGTGGTCGATCGAATCTCCGCGGCCGGCGGCACCGCGAGTTTCGTGCCGGTGGACCTCTCCGGCAGCTACCAGGACATCCGCGGGTTCGCGGGCGTCGCTACCGCTGCACTCGGGGGCCGAGTCGACATTCTGATCAACAACGCCGGTATCTATCCGGCCACCGCGACGGCCGACCTTCCCGACGACCAACTCGACGCCATGCTCGCCGTCAACGTACGGGCCCCACACGTGCTGGTCGGTGAACTCGCACCGGCCATGGCCGAGCGTGGGAGCGGCGTCATCGTGAACATCGGATCGTGGATGGCCACGATGGGGAGCCCGTTCGCCGCGATGTACTCCGCAACCAAGGCCGCCGACGAACAACTCACGCGAAGTTGGGCCGCCGAGTTCGGTCCACGCGGCGTGCGGGTGAACGCCCTTGCACCCGGTGCGACGCTGACGCCGGGCAACGAGGATGCGCGGGAGGTGTTGGACGCCATGACAGCCGGAACGCCTGCAGGCACTGTCCTTTCGCCCCAGGACATCGCGAACGGTGTGTTGTTCTTGGTCTCCGACGACGCCGCGATGATGCACGGCACAACGCTCTATGTCGACGGCGGCATCTCGGTCACCCGCGGATGAACGCGCGCACCGAAGACCGCTACTGGGCTGGGGTCTTCAGCGCCGAGGTGGCCTCGGCCAACCGAGTGACGGCGTCCCAATCCTCCTGCGCGACGGCCGAACCCGGAGTGAGCCACGATCCCCCGACGCAGCCGACGTTCGGCAGGGCCAGGTACGTCGACGCATTGGCGGTCGAGATTCCACCCGTCGGGCAGAAGCGTGCGGCCGGGATCGGCGAGTGGATCGACTTCAGGAAGTTCGCCCCGCCCGACGCCTCGGCCGGGAAGAACTTGAGCTCGGTGTAGCCGGCTTCGAGGAGGGTGAGCACCTCGGACACCGTTGCAGCACCGGGCAAGTGGGGTAGCCCGGTGTCTCGCATGGCTTTGGTCAATCCCGAAGTGCAGCCCGGCGACACCAGGAACTGAGCGCCCGCATCTGCGGCCTGCTTGGCCTGGCCGGGAGTGATGATGGTGCCGGCACCGACGAGGATGTCGGGGACCTCGGCGGCGATGCGCTCGATGGCGTCGAGGGCCACCGGTGTCCGCAGGGTCAGCTCGATGACGGGCACTCCGCCCGCCACCAGGGCGCGGGCGATCGGAACGGCATGATCGAGGTTCTCGATGACGACGACGGGGATGACGGGGACGCGGTCGAGCAGAGATGCAGTCACGTTCTTACCTTCTTCTGGAGTTACGGGGCTCAGCGCATGACGAACATTGCACCCTCGTCGGCCGGGCCGACGAGCGCACGCATGCCCGAGAACAAGTCGCGACCGGTGCTGGACCACTCGTCCTTGTCCAAGGCTCGGCCGGTGACCGGCCGTGCCTCGAACTCGTCGAGCGGTACGTCGATCGACAGTGTGCCACCGAGGGAATCGAGAGTGATGATGTCACCGTCGAGAATTTTCGCGATCGGTCCCCCACTCGCGGCCTCGGGCGTGAGGTGAATTGCCGCAGCGACTTTGCCGGAGGCACCGGACATTCGGCCGTCCGTGATCAGCGCGACGGACCGTCCCTTGTCCTGCAGAATTCCGAGAGCCGGGGTGAGCTTGTGCAACTCGGGCATACCGTTGGCCTGCGGGCCCTGATAACGCAGCACGGCAACGAAGTCGCCGTCGAGTAGCCCTGCGTCGAATGCCTCGAGGAAGTCGGCTTGATCGTCGAACACTCGTGCCGGTCCGGTGACCACGCGATGTTCGGGTGCCAGTGCAGAAGTCTTGATGACGCACTTGCCGATCGCCCCGGTCAGCATCTTCAGTCCGCCGTCGGCGCTGAACGGCTCGTTCGCGCCTCGTAACACGGTGTCGTCGTGGCTCATCCGAGTACCGTCCTGCCACATAACCCCGTCGCCGTCGAGCTTCGGCTCTTGCGTGTAGCGCCGTAGACCCTGCCCGGCAACGGTTTTCACATCCTCGTGCATCAACCCGGCGTCGAGCAGAGACCCGATGACGAACCCGAGTCCACCGGCCGCGTGGAAGTGATTCACGTCGGCCTTGCCGTTCGGGTAGATCCGGGCCATCAGCGGCACGACGGCCGACAGATCCGACAGGTCCTGCCACGTCAGCGTGATTCCGGCGGCTTTGGCGATGGCGACGAGGTGCATCGTGTGGTTGGTCGAACCACCGGTGGCGAGCAACGCGACGCAGCCGTTGACGATCGACTTGACGTCGACGACCTCCCCCACCGGAGTGTAGTTGTCGCCCAACGACGTCAGACCGGTGACGACGTGCGCCGCCTCGCGGGTCAACGCGTCGCGCATCGCGGTTCCGGGGTTGACGAACGACGATCCCGGCAGGTGCAGGCCCATGACCTCCATGAGCAACTGATTGGAATTGGCCGTTCCGAAGAACGTGCAGGTGCCACTGCCGTGATACGACGCGGCCTCGGCGTCGAGCAGAGCCTCGCGCCCCACCTTGCCCTCGGCGTAGAGCTGGCGCGCTTTTGCCTTCTCCCCGTTGGGAAGTCCGGAGGTCATCGGCCCGGCGGGCACGAACACCGCAGGCAGATGACCGAAACTCAGTGCGCCGATGAGCATTCCGGGGACGATCTTGTCGCACACCCCGAGCATCAGGGTGGCGTCGAACATGTCGTGGGACAAAGCGATTGCGGTCGACATCGCGATGATGTCGCGGCTGAACAGCGAGAGCTGCATGCCGTCACGGCCCTGCGTGATGCCGTCGCACATGGCGGGAACTCCACCGGCGAACTGTGCGATGCCGCCGGCGTCGATGACCGACTTCTTCAGCACGGCGGGGTAGGTCTCGAACGGCTTGTGTGCCGAGAGCATGTCGTTGTAGGCGGAGACGATCGCGATGTTGGGCTTCACCATGCCGCGCAGGGCCTGTTTGTCGGCCTTGCCGGAGGCTGCAAAGCCGTGAGCGATATTGGCGCAGGCGAGGCGGCCACGGGCCGGGCCTCGATCCCCGGCCGATGCGATTCGCGCGAGGTAGGTGGTGCGGTCGGACTGGCTGCGGTCTGCGATGCGGTCGGTGACCTGACGCAGGACCGGATGGAGTGTGTCCATGAGTATCTCCGATGTTCGGTCTCTCATCACTCACTCTAAGGCCCATTAGGTCGATCGACAACCCAACTTATGCTTTTCAAAGTTATAAGTGGCACTTCTTAGGCTGTTGCCGTAAAAGTTGCCAGTTGGTTGAATGGCGTCTATGTCCATGCCGCGCCTGAGCGCTCCACCTGCGACGGCAGGTGAGGTTTTCGCTCTGATTCGCGACGGGGAAGCAGCTACTCGTGCCGAGCTCGGCCGAATCACCGGACTGTCGCGATCGGCCGTCGCCTCCCGCGTCGCCGCGCTCACCGAGCTCGGCCTGGTCATCGAAACCGAGGACACGCACTCCACCGGCGGTAGACCCCCGGCGAGACTGTCCTTCGACATCGACGCCGGTGTGGTGCTCGCCGCCGCGATCGGACGCAGCCGCTCCCAGCTGGGCGTGTTCACCCTCGGCGGCGAGTTGCTCGCGAGCGACACCGTCGATCAGGAAATCGGCGTCGGCCCGGACGAGCTGATGCCGCAGATCACCAAGCGCTTGCAGGCATTGCTCGACGAATCGCACCGGACCGACCACCGCATCCTCGGCGTCGGACTGTCCATCCCCGGCACCGCCGACACCGACCGAGGGTGCAGCCTGGACTCGCCGATCATGCACGGCTGGGACGGAGTGCCGCTGGCACCGTTCTTCGCCGACACCACGTCGGCTCCGGTATTTCTCGACAACGACGCCAACGCGATGGTGCTGGCCGAACGTCGAGACAATCGAGATCGCTTCCAGAACGCCCTACTCGTCAAGGCCTCGACCGGCCTCGGTGCCGGAATCGTCGCGGGCGGCGCATTGCAGCGCGGATCATTGGGCGCTGCAGGCGAATTCGGCCACACCAAGACCGCTGCCGCGGCAGGCGTCGCGTGCAGGTGCGGCGACAGCGGCTGCCTCGAAGCCATCGCGGGCGGCTGGGCTCTGGTGCGCGCACTCAACGAGCAGGGCCGCGAAGTGGGCCACGTTCGCGGCGTCGTCGATCTCGCGGTGAGCGGCGACCCCGAAGCACGCAGACTCATTCGCGACAGCGGACGCCACATCGGTGAAACCCTGGCCGGTGCCGTCAACCTACTCAACCCCGAGGTCCTGATCGTCGGCGGCGACATGGCGAACGCCTACGACATCTTCGTCGCCGGCCTCCGCGAGACCGTCTACGGAAACGCCACCGCGCTGGCCACCAAGGCCCTCACCATCCAGGCCACCACCCACGGTGACCTCTCCGGGGTGATCGGCAGTGCGGCGCTGGTGCTGGATCAGGTGCTCAGCGCCCGGGACGTCGACGACGCACTGGGCGGCTGACCGCGGGCATCGTCGCCGCGATTGCCGCTCGTCGCACTCCAGCGACCGCCGGGCGCACCGCGATGCGTCGATTCGAGGACGCACACCGGCGGCCCACATAGGGTGATCGCAGTCACACCTGCGATCCTGGAGACCCCACACATGTCACTGAAAGCGGCCGACGAACCACACGTCGAATTGCTGAAGACAGATCCCGACCTACCGCCGGTCGGCGTCGTCGAGTCACATCCGATGACCCCGATCAAGCGCCTGATGCTCGTCGCCATCGGCCTACTCGGCGGTGTTGCGTGGACGATCATCGCGATCGTCCGCGGAGAGAATCCCAACGCCGTCTGGTTCGTCATCGCCGCGGTGTGTACGTACATCTTCGCTTTTCGCTTCTACGCCAGGCTGATCGAACGAAAGATCGTCTTCCCACGCGACGACCGCGCCACTCCTGCCGAGATTCTGGAAAACGGCAAGGACTACATGCCGACGGACCGTCGGGTGCTGTTCGGCCACCACTTCGCCGCGATCGCCGGAGCAGGCCCGCTCGTCGGCCCCGTCCTCGCCGCTCAGATGGGCTACCTGCCCGGCACCATGTGGATCATCATCGGCGTCGTGTTCGCCGGTGCCGTACAGGATTTCCTGGTGCTGTGGATCTCGACGCGTCGCCACGGCCGCAGCCTCGGCCAGATGGCCCGCGACGAACTCGGAGTCGTCGGCGGCACCGCCGCGCTGATTGCAGTGTTCGTCATCATGATCATCCTCATCGCGGTCCTCGCACTGGTCGTCGTCAACGCTCTCGCCGAAAGCCCGTGGGGCGTCTTCTCCATCGCACTGACCATTCCGATCGCACTGTTCATGGGCGTCTACCTGCGCTTCCTGCGGCCGGGCAACGTCACCGAAGTCTCACTCATCGGCGTCGTCCTGCTGCTGCTCGCCATCGTCGCCGGCGGTTGGGTTGCCGAGACCGACTGGGGCACCGACTGGTTCACCCTCTCCAAGGTGACCGTCGCCTGGCTGCTGATCGGCTACGGCCTGCTCGCCTGCATCCTGCCGGTGTGGTTGCTGCTCGCCCCGCGCGACTACCTGTCGACGTTCATGAAGGTCGGCACCATCGCCTTGCTCGCCGTCGGCATCCTCATCGCGCGTCCCGAGATCCAGATGCCCGCAATGACGAGCTTCGCCACCGAGGGCAACGGCCCGGCGTTCGCAGGCTCGCTGTTCCCGTTCCTGTTCATCACCATCGCCTGCGGCGCGCTGTCGGGCTTCCACGCTCTGATCTCCTCCGGCACCACGCCGAAGCTGCTGGAGAAGGAAAAGCAGATGCGCATGATCGGCTACGGCGGCATGCTCACCGAGTCGTTCGTCGCCATCATGGCGCTCATCACCGCCTGTGTTCTCGATCAGCACATCTACTTCGCGTTGAATGCTCCTTCCACGCTGACCGGTGGCACCCCGGAAACTGCAGCGACGTACGTCAACGGATTGGGCCTCAGTGGCGGCGACATCACCCCGGCCGAATTGAGCCAGGCGGCAACCGATGTGGGTGAGGAAACGATCATCTCCCGCACCGGCGGCGCACCGACACTCGCGTTCGGCATGTCAGAGGTACTGCACCAGGTGTTCGGCGGCGAATCGCTCAAGTCGTTCTGGTATCACTTCGCGATCATGTTCGAGGCACTGTTCATCCTCACCACGGTCGACGCAGGCACCCGCGTCGCACGCTTCATGCTCTCCGACAGCATCGGCAACCTCCCCGGAGCCTCGGCCAAGAAGTTCAAGGATCCGTCGTGGCGCCCCGGCGCCTGGATCTGCTCGCTGATCGTCGTCGCAGCCTGGGGCGCAATCCTTCTCATGGGCGTCACCGATCCACTGGGCGGCATCAACACCCTGTTCCCGCTGTTCGGTATCGCCAACCAGCTCCTTGCCGCCATCGCGTTGACGGTGGTGATGGTCATCGTCGTCAAGCGCGGCCTCTACAAGTGGGCGTGGATTCCCGGGGTTCCGCTGGCGTGGGACCTGATCGTCACCATGACCGCGTCGTACCAGAAGATCTTCTCCTCCGTCCCGGCCATCGGCTACTGGACGCAGCATTCCCAGTTCCGCGACGCCAAGGCGCAGGGCCTGAGCGAGTTCGGCAGCGCCAAGACCCCCGAGGCCATCGACGCCGTCATCCGCAACACCTTCATTCAGGGCATGCTGTCGATCATCTTCGCGGTACTGGTCCTGGTCGTCGTGTTCGCCGGAGTATGGGTGTGCATCAAGGCAGTTCGAGGAGACAACCTGCCCGACAACGAGGAGCCCGAGGTGCCGTCGAAGATCTTCGGCCCCACCGGCTTCGTGCTCACCCCGGCCGAGAAGAAGATCCAGGCCGAATGGGACGAGCTGATCGAGGCGGGCACCGTCCGTCGCCCCGGATCGGCGCACTAGATGCGCGGGCTGTGGTGGTGGATCACCTCGGTGATGGGCGATCACGATTACGACCGCTACGTCGCCCATCTGGCCCGCCACCATCCGGATCAGGAACCGCCCACCGTGCGGCAGTACTGGAAGGACAGGCACGCGGAGGCGGACCGGAACCCAGGAGCTCGATGCTGCTGACACGGTGATGTCCGATTTCCGCTAGCACCGAAGCGTCCGCGCTGACACAGTAGGTGCATGAGCAGTGAACGGCAGGTGCAAGAACTGGACTTCGATCGGTGTTATCGCGCGGTCTCCTCGCGTGACGCACGGTTCGACGGCCAGTTCTTCACCGCCGTCTCCACCACCGGCATCTACTGCCGACCCTCCTGCCCGGCCCGCACACCCAAGCCGGGCAACGTCTCGTTTCTCGCCACCGCAGCGGCGGCGCAACAATCCGGCTACCGAGCCTGCCGCCGCTGCCAGCCCGACGCCACCCCCGGTTCCCCACGCTGGAACATCCACTCGGACCTCAGTTCTCGGGCCATGCGGCTGATCTCCGACGGAGCCGTCGAACGCGGTGGCGTCGACGGCCTCGCCAGCACCCTCGGCTACTCGACTCGGCAGCTGACCCGCGTGCTCACGGCCGAGGTCGGTGCAGGCCCGCTCGCGCTGGCCCGCGCGCACCGCGCCCACACCGCCCGCACGCTCATTCAGACCACCGACATGTCGATGGCCGACATCGCCTTCGCGGCCGGCTTCTCCAGCGTCCGGCAGTTCAACGACACCGTCAAGGAAGTCTTCGCCGTCGACCCGTCGACGTTGCGTCGAGAAGCGCACCGCACTGCCGTACCGACCGCGGGCGGAACCGTCACCCTGCGCTTGCCGTACCGCCCGCCACTCGACCGCGGCTGGATCGAGTGGTTCCTGCGGGGCCACGTGGTCGAGGGCATCGAATCGTTCTCCGAGGACGGCGAATACGTGCGATCTCTGAGCCTGCCGCACGCCGCCGGGCTCGTGGCACTACGGGTGATGGACGGATTCGTCAGCGCCGCAGTGACATTGCAGGACATGCGCGATCTGACTCCTGCCGTCGCCCGCATCCGACACCTCCTCGATCTCGATGCCGATCCACTCGCCGTCGACGACGCACTGAGCGCAGACCCTCAGTTGGCACCGAGCGTCGACGCCCACCCGGGCATCCGCGCCCTGGGAGTGGTCGACGGCGCAGAGATGTTGCTGCGCACAGTGATCGGACAACAGATCTCGTTGAAGGCCGCGGCCACCCACACCGCCCGACTCGTCGACGCTCTCGGTGCACCACTCGATCTCGGCAACGACACCGTCACCAGACTGTTTCCCGAACCTGCCGTCATCGCCGAACGAGGCCACGAGGTACTCACCGGACCTGCCGCCCGGGTCCAGACCGTCATCCGCGTCGCCGACGCCATCACGTCGGGAACCGTCGTGCTCCATCCTGCGCGAGAAGGGCCGGAACTGGAGCGAGAACTGCTCGCGCTCAAAGGAATCGGACCCTGGACCGCCCGATACGTCGTGATGCGGCTGCTCGGCGATCCCGATGTTCTGCTCGATACCGATCTCGTCGTCCGCCAAGGCGCAGAGGCTTTGGACGTTTCGTTGAAGAATTCGCAGCGCTGGGCACCGTGGCGTTCGTACGTCTCGATGCACCTGTGGATCACCGCATTGGAAAGAAGACAGCAATGACTGCCACCGCCGCCACCCAGGACACCCCGATAGGCCCGTTCACCACCATCGTCGACGCCGATCAGCGCGTCCTGGCATCCGGGTGGACCGCCGATGTCGAAGAACTCCGCGTCCTGATCCACCCGACGATGCGCCCCGACAGCGTGCGCACGGCGGCCGATCTCGGCGATGTGACGCGCGCCGTCGAGAGCTATCACCGCGGTGAGCTGACCGTCATCGACTCCGTTGCCGTCGCGCAACGATCCGGCGAATTTCTCATGCACGCCTGGGGAGTTCTGCGCACTGTCGAACCCGGTGCGCCGGTGACCTACTCCGAGTTCGCAGAACTGTCGGGTAGACCGGCAGCCATCCGTGGTGCTGCGTCGGCATGCGCGCGCAATGCGGCTGCACTGTTCGTGCCGTGCCATCGGGTGGTTCGAATCGGCGGGGCCCTCGGCGGTTTTCGCTGGGGCCTGCCCGTCAAGGAATGGCTGTTGGCACACGAGGCGGCCTGAAAGGCCTCGCCTTGGACGGCGGTGACATACAGCTGGGCATACCGAGACGTTATGGTTCTTCACGATCCGCCATCCGCCGAATGTGAGGAAGCCACAGTGACCGAATCGGCAGTGCCCGGCAGTCCGTCGAAGTCCACGACGTCCGGCAGCGATCGTGGTGACCTCATCGGGGTCGGCGGTATGTGGCTGGCCAAGTGGTCGCTGATCCTCATTGCGATCGCAGCCGGGGCGTGGGTGTTGGGCTGGCTGATCGGGCAGTTCTGGGTGATCCTGCTGCCGGTCCTGCTCGCCGTCATCGTCGCGACGGTACTGTGGCCGCCGGCCAAACTGATGATGCGTCTGGGATTTCCTCCCGCCCTCGCCGCGTCGGTATCGCTCGTGGTGTTCTTCGTCGTCATCGGCGGCATCATCACTCTGATCGTTCCGTCGGTCGCCGAGCAGGCACCGGAGCTGGTAGACCAGGCATCGGGCGGTATCGCACAGGTACAGGACTGGTTGAAGGGGCCGCCGCTGAACATCGGCGACGACCAGATCGACTCGGCCGTGTCGGCGATCGTGTCGCGGCTACAGGACAGCGGGGAGGTCATCGCCACCGGCGTGTTCACCGGCGTATCCGCCGCCGGCTCGCTGTTGGTCACTCTGGCGTTGGTGTTGGTGTTGACGTTCTTCTTCGTCAAGGACGGACCGAAGTTTCTGCCGTGGTTGCACGGGTTCTCCGGTGGCCGCGCCGGAACCCATCTGGGCGAGGTGCTCTCACGGATGTGGGCGACCCTCGGCGGATTCATCCGAACTCAGGCCATCGTCAGTTTCATCGATGCATTCTTCATCGGTCTCGGCCTGGTCATTCTCGGCGTTCCGCTGGCGCTGGTGCTGGCGACCCTGACGTTCATCGGTGGCTTCATTCCGATCGTCGGAGCGTTCGTCGCCGGCGCACTCGCTGTGCTGGTGGCCCTGGTTGCGAACGGGCTGACCACTGCACTGATCGTGCTCGCCATCATCGTCGCGGTACAGCAGTTGGAAGGCAATGTGCTGCAGCCGATCCTGCAGAGCCGCAGCATGAACCTGCATCCGGCGATCGTGCTGCTCGCCGTGACGGCAGGCAGCTCACTGTTCGGCATCATCGGCGCGTTCCTGGCCGTCCCGGCTGCGGCGGTTGCGGCCGTGCTGATCCGGTACCTGTCCGAGCAGATCGATGCGCGCTCGAACGAACCGGACCAGGACGAGCTAGAGGACAAAATCCCGCCGCCCGACGGGTTGACCGAGGAGCAGGCCGGCCTCGACGAGGAGAAGAACTCCGACAAGAAGGACTCGGGTCAGGAAGCCACTACCTGAAGCGTGGATCCGGTGCGCTCCCGCTTGACGTAGAGGCGACTGGGAATGCGCTGACGCATCTCGTCGACGTGACTGACGACGCCGACGACGCGTCCACCCGCACGTAGTTCGTCGAGAACCGCCATCACCGATTCGAGGGTGTCGGCGTCGAGCGTGCCGAATCCTTCGTCGATGAACATGGTGTCGAGGACGACACCACCGGATTCGGCAGCCACGACATCGGCGAGGCCCAACGCGAGCGAGAGCGACGCGAGAAATGCCTCACCGCCCGACAGTGTCTTGGCCGAGCGCACCACACCGGTGTAGTCGTCCCTGATGTCCAGTCCGAGACCGCCCCGTTTGCCGCGGACGCCTGCCTCGTCGGAGTGCACGAATTCGTATCGTCCCGAAGACATTCGACGCAGCCGCGCGGATGCGGACTCGGCGACATCCTCGAGTCGAGACGCGAGGACGTACGAGCGCAACGACATCTTGCGTGCATTCTGTCCCCGGCCTGCCACCACGTCCGCCAAGTTGGCGAGCTCGTCGAATTCCGCACGTTGCGGCGCGATGGCCTGGGCCGCGGTGAACAATTCGGCGATCAACCGTTCCAGATCGTCTGCGCGCCTTCGACATTCCGCCACCGCCGCAGCGGCGACCCTGACCTCGTCGTCCATCTCGGCGCACGCCTGCTCCAGCGGGACCAGATCCACCGGCGGCCGACCGGCCACGTCCACGATGGTGGGGTCGCGCAGCACGTGCTCGGCATGCGCACGCGTCTCCTCGGCGGTACGCAGCTCGGTCTCGATCTGCTCGACGCGGTTTGCGGTCAGCACTGCCCCGGCCGCGGCGTCGACGGACTCGAAGTTCGACGCCTCCACCCGACGGTCCAGTTCTGCTGCCAGCGCATCGGCCCGCGCAGTGGCGTCGAGCCAGGCGATACGCGCTTCCTGAATTCGCCGGGCACCGTCGATCAGCGCTTCTCGCTCCGCGATTCGGTCGGCCAGCGACGCGCCCTCGTCCACTTCCTCGGCCACCGACGCACGCATCTGCGTCAGCGATTCCTCGGT
Source organism: Rhodococcus sp. 14-1411-2a (assembly GCF_002259485.1). GTDB lineage: Bacteria > Actinomycetota > Actinomycetes > Mycobacteriales > Mycobacteriaceae > Rhodococcoides. The sequence goes on along the minus strand of NZ_NPGA01000015.1, from coordinate 506,067 downwards.
GGCCGCGATGCGCTCGTCCACGGCACTCCGCGAGGCAACCAGGTCGTGGAGCGTGACCGTCAGCGCGTCCGACTCGCTCCGCAGGCGATCGAGCTCAGCGGTTGCCGGTTCGACATCGGCGGCACGCGCACGCGCGTCCTGCACTGCGGTGGTCGCGGCATCGAGCGTCTGGGCCGACTCCGCAGCGGATGCCCCACCGGTGCGGTCGTGCAGCAGATCCACGTCCCGTTGAGCTCGAGCGACAACCGCCACCGCCTGATCGAGCACGGCAGCGGCCTTGCGTTCTGCGGCAGCGGCCTTGTCTTCCTGTGCCTTGGTCACCGTCGACGTCGACGCTGCAGCGGGATACGGGTGCACCTCCGATCCGCACACGACGCACGGCTCGCCCGCCTCCAGACGGGCCGCCAGCTCGGCGGCCATCCCGTCGAGGCGTCGCTCACGGAGATCGAGCAGGTGCTCCCGGGCGGTGTTGTGCGCTGCCCGGGCGCTGTCGCGGGCACGTTCGGCCTCGGCCAGAGTCGCACGTGTGCGTACCAGTTCGAGAGCCGACTCGGCTGCCGCGCGGGCCCGACTGCAGCGCTCCTCGAGGCCCGGCAACTCCGCCACAGCCGAGGCGGCTCGTGCCATCCGCGATTCGACCGCTGCGATCTTCTCGGGCATCGAGGCCTGCGATTGCACGGTGCGTTCGATTGCCGCTGCGGTAGTGCGTTGCTGCGCACGATATTCGACGAGGGTGCCGTCGAGTCGGTCGGCCTCGCGGGCGAGACCGAGCAGCGACTGCAACCGGGCGACGTCGGTGGTCCAGTCACGCACGAACTGTGCAACGACCGTGCGCTCGTCCGACGGATCCGCGGGCTCGGGTGGCCAGTGCAACGCAGCGTGAAAGCGTCGACCCTCCGCCGTTGCCGGCAGCGCACGCTCCGCCGCCGCGAGTGAGGAGGTCGCGGCCTCGGTCGTCCGGCGGGCGAGACGGAGGTCTGCGGCAGTGGCCGCGATCGGTCCGGCGGCCGCGGAATCGGCGAGCTCGGTTCTGCGCGCAGCTCGCGCCGTCTCGCCCTCCCGATACTGCACGAGCTGCGCCTCGGCGAGAGCCCGACGACGCTGCAGATCGAGAACGGTGGTGGCCTTCGTCAGAGCTGTCGACGCACGCCGAGCTGCCGCGTCGATCAGCACCGCCCGACCTTGCGCGAGAGTCCGATTCTGCCGGGCATCGGCCAGGACGTCGGCCGCCCACTCGAGCGGGTCCGGCTGCTCGCCGTCCTCGCCCGCGGGCTCGGGTATCCCCGATGCCTGCGACACCCGGCCGAGCATGATGTCGATGGCGTGGTGAGCGTCCGCGAGTTCGGCGGCCAGCTCCCGGCGGCGCTGCGCGAACCACTCTTCGACATCACCGAATCGGCCTGTGTCGAAGAGCCTTTCGAGCAGATTGCCGCGTTCGTCGCTGTCGGCTCGGAGGAATCGCGCGAACTCACCCTGCGGCAACAGCACCACCTGGAAGAACTGGTCGGCACTCATTCCGAGCAGCGCGTTGACGGCGTCACCGATCTCGTTGAGCCGGGTGAGGTTCTGCCCGCGGCCGTCGAGCCAGGTGAGACTGGCTTTGGCGTGCTGCTTGGTGGTGCCCGTGCTGCGGAGCTTGGGCCGCAGGAACTCCGGACTGCGCACTATTCTGATGCGTCGCCCAGCGAGTGTCGCCTCCAACGTGACCTGTGGCACCGCGCCTTTGGCTGCGTGATCGGACAGCAGTCGCTTGCCTTCACGACGAGCTCCGGGCACTGTTCCGTACAGCGCGAACGCCACGGCGTCGAGCACCGTCGTCTTGCCTGCTCCGGTCTGCCCGTGCAACAGGAAGAGCCCGTCGGCTCCCAGTGCGTCGAAGTCCACCGTCTCGGTGCCCGCGAAGGGGCCGAAGGCGGTGATCTCGAGTGAATGCAGTCTCATGCAGCACCGCGGTCGGCGGTGGTGGCCGTCCCGCGGATGGCCTCGGTCTCGCGATGCACGGAGGCCAGCGCGCGAGCCAGGAGCGCGGACTCCGCTGCTGTCGGCACGCTGCGCATGTCCGTCACGAACGAGGTGGCGATGTCGAGATCGCTACGGCCACGCACACGGTCGCGGTAACGAAGCTCGCCGGATCCCTCCGGGCGACGCCATTCCAAGTGGATCGCGTGCGGAAAACGCTGCTGCAACAAGCGCATTGCGTCGACCGGGCGTACCTCGTCGGTGAGCACGGCGGAGACGTAATGATCTTCGAGCTCGCAATACGCTGCGTCCGTTGTCAATTGCTCGACCGTGCCTTCGATGCGGGCGAGTCCGCGTACCACCGGCAGGTCGACTCGCTCGACGGTGCCGAGCCCGTTCGCGTCGAGATCGAGAATCCATACCGCCTTGCGATGCGACCGCTCACCGAAGGAATAGGGCAGAGGGGAACCGGAGTACCGCACTCGATCGGTGAGGGTCTGGGGCGAATGCAGGTGCCCGAGCGCCACGTAGTCGACCCCGTCGAACGCCGACGCAGGCGCAGTTTCGATACCGCCGGAGGAAATCGACCGCTCCGAGCCGGTCGCCTCACCGCCGACGATGAACGCGTGCGCGAGTACGACCGAGCGATGATGTTGTCCCGCTTCGTTTCTCGTCGCGAGATCACCCCGGATCCGATCCATGGCAGCGCTGAGCACCTCCGCGTGCGTCCGCGCGGTGGGAACGTCGAGCTCGGCCCGCGTCGTCTCGGGCTCGAGGTAGGGAATGCCGTAGAACGCAACGGAGCCGTGCTCGTCCTCGATGACGACCGGGGTGGCGACGTCGCCCACCCGCGTCATCAGATGCAGCCCTCCCGCCGAGGCGAACGCGGCACCCGCGCCCAGCCGAGCGGGTGAATCGTGGTTTCCCGACGTCGCGACGATCACCGCGCCTGCCGCTCTGATCGCCTCGAGTCCGCGGTTGCAGACCAGGACGGCATCGGCACTGGGAACAGCGCGGTCGTAGATATCGCCCGGCACCACCACCACATCGATCGATTGCGCCGCAACCAGTTCCGCGATGGACTCCAGCACAGCGCCCTGATCGGCCAACAGGTCGACACCGTGAAAGGTGCGACCGATGTGCCAGTCCGAGGTGTGCAGAATTCTCATGCGTTCGACGCTATCGGGAACCACCGACAAACTCCTCGAGGCGCCTCGGCCTGTCGGACGTGAGCTGCGGTGCATGCCGTCGCGAACCGAAGTTGTCGGTGCCGTCCTGCATCATCTGGTCCATGAACATTCTCACCGCGTTCGGCCTGCTCGTCGCTCTCGGTATCGGGGCGGTCGTCGGCTGGTTGTTGCACGCCTCGCGGGTGGGCGACCGTGCCGTTCGAGCCGAAGCCCAGCTGGCCGCGCTCCGCGAGCACGAGGGCATGCTTCGGCAGTCGTTGAGTGCGGTCAACGAGGATTCCGCGCGACGCAATTCGACCGTGATCGGCCAGCAGGTCTCACACCTGGTCGAGCCGCTGCACGACGCCGTCGATGCGCTCTCCGAGCACGTGCGCCAGGTCGAGCACAATCGCATTCGGGCGTACGCGGGATTGTCCGAGCAGGTCACCGGGATGCATCGAGCGTCGATGCATCTGTCCACCCAGACCGGTCAGCTGGTCACGGCATTGCGTGCACCGCAGATCCGGGGCCGGTGGGGCGAGATCCAGCTCGAGCGGGTCGTCGAACTCGCGGGCATGGTCAAGCACTGCGATTTCGACACGCAGGTGAGCAAGGACGGCATCCGACCCGACATGATCGTGCGTCTCGCCGGCGGTCGACAGATCGTCGTCGACGCCAAAGTGCCGTTCGCGGCGTACCTCGATGCCGCCCAGGACGAGGATCCCGCCGCGCGGGAGAAGAATCTGCGACGCCACGCCAAGCAACTGCGCACTCACATCGACCAGCTGGCCGACAAGGCGTACTGGCAGGCGTTCGAGCCGACGCCGGAGTTCGTTGTGCTGTTCGTTCCCGGCGACCCGTTTCTCGACGCGGCCCTGACCTCGGACACCGGCCTGCTCGAGTACGCCTTCGGCAGGAACGTGATCCTGGCCACCCCGACCACCCTGGTCGCGTTACTACGAACCGTTGCCTACACGTGGAAGCAGGAGTCGCTGGCGGAGGACGCTGCGCACATCCAGCAACTGGGACGCGAGCTGTACACGCGAATCGGTGTCGTCTCGACACACCTGGACAAGCTCGGTGCCCACCTCGGCAAGGCCGTGGAATCCTTCAATTCCACCGTCGGGTCCGTCGATACCCGGGTGAGCGTGACGGCGAGAAAGCTGCACGAGCTCGAGCTGTTCGACGCCGATCCGGTGGACATCGCCCGAGTGGACGAGCGACCCAAACTGTCCGATTCGTCCCGCTACCGGCACGACTTCGGTCATGTCAGCGATGCAGTGGGCTGAACAACGGCTAACCTCGGGGGGTGTCTACCTCCCAACGTGCCCGCTCCGGGGTACCGCTGGATCACCGATCCATCCTCGCGACCCTGCCCGGCGTTCCCGCATGGGGTGCCGTCGCGATCGCCGCGGGACTGACCTTTCTCGGATTCCTGATCGATGCCGCACGCGGTACCGAGCTGACCGGTGCGTTCGCGTTCATGTACGTCCTCGGCTGCATCGCCGGCGTCCTTCTCGTCCGCTTCCGCGGACTGTTCACCGCGATGGTGCAAGCCCCGCTGATCCTGTTCGTGGCCGTGCCGCTGTCGTACCAGTACTTCACCGACAACGCAGGCACCAGCCTCAAGGACATCATCCTCAACGTTGCCATTCCACTGGTCAACCGGTTTCCGTTGATGTTGCTCGGCACCCTGGTCGCCGTCGGACTCGGAGTGCTTCGCATCGTGCTCAAACGGCAGAACACGCATGCCCCCACCCTTCGGCGAAGCCAGAAGGCCGAGGGCACTGTGCGACGCAGCCCGAAGCCCAGCGATGACAAGCCCACCAGAGCACAGCGTCGGGCACAGGAAGAGCGCCCCGAACGCTCCCGCAGGCGAGCAGCCGCAGCCGATCGCAGCACCGATTCCGCGGCCGAGGCAACCGACATCGTGCCCGGGCCGTACGTCGGTCGCAGAAGCACCGATCCTCGCCCGCGTTCGACCCCTCGCACCGGCTCTCGTGCTGCGGCAGATCCCACCGTGAGCCCCCGGCGATCGTCTACCCCGACCTCGGCACCGCAGACTCGATACTCCGCCGAGGCCCCGCGTCAGGACCACAAGCCAGAGCACCAGAAGCCTGAATACCCACGAACGCAGTATCCGCAGGCAGAGTCTCGTCGAGCGCAGTCCCGTGAAGCACGTGATGCACAGCGGCCGCAACCGTCCGAGTCGCTTTTTGCGCCGGAGCCTCGCTACTCGGCAGAGCCGCGGTATTCGACCGAACCTCGTCGCGAGCGATCGACTCGGGTCAACGCTCCGCGGGAGGCTGCCGATCCGTACGGCTCCGGAGCTCGGCCGGTCGTGACTCCTCGGACGAGCGCCCCCGCTGCCACCGACTACACCGCCGGAAACGGCCAGGGCAGCCATTCTCTGCCTGACCCGCGCCGGGACGACATTCCCCCGCACCCGGTGCCGAAGGTTCGCTACCGCGACCGTCACAGCGACTAGTTCGAACGAGAAACGCCCCGTACAGGAATTCCTGTACGGGGCGTGAACTCTTTTCCCGCTGCTAGCGGGCTGGGCGCAGCTCACGAGGCAGGGAGAACACCAGGGTCTCGTTGGCAGTGGTGACCGGCTGTACGTCGGCGTAGCCGTGCTCCGCGAACAGTTCGATGACGCCCTGCACCAGGATCTCCGGTACGGATGCACCCGAGGTGATGCCGATCGTCTCGACCCCGTCGAGCCAGGCCAGGTCGATCTCCTTGGCGTAGTCGACGAGGTAGCTCGCCCGCGCACCCGCGCCCAGTGCGACCTCGACCAACCGCACCGAGTTAGAGGAGTTCTTCGAACCGACGACGATCACCAGATCGCATTCCGGTGCCATCGCCTTCACCGCGACCTGACGGTTCTGCGTGGCATAGCAGATGTCGTCGCTCGGCGGGTCCTGGAGCGTCGGGAAGCGCTCGCGCAGCTTGGCGACCGTCATCATGGTCTCGTCGACGCTCAGTGTGGTCTGGGACAGCCAGATGACCTTGCTCTCGTCACGGACGGTGACGTTGGCGACCGAGTCGGGGCCGTCCACCAGCTGAATGTGCTCGGGTGCCTCGCCCGCGGTGCCCTCGACCTCCTCGTGGCCCTCGTGGCCGATGAGCAGGATGTCGTAGTCGTCGCGAGCGAAGCGCTTGGCTTCCTGGTGCACCTTGGTCACCAACGGGCAGGTGGCGTCGATCGTGCGCAGGTTCCGCTCGGCCGCGGACGTGTGCACGGCGGGCGAGACGCCGTGTGCGGAGAACACGAGCAGCGATCCCTCGGGCACCTCGTCGGTCTCTTCCACGAACACCGCACCGCGATCGGACAACGTCTCGACCACGTGCTTGTTGTGCACGATCTCCTTGCGCACGTACACCGGCGCACCGTGCTGCTCCAGCGCTTTCTCGACGGTCTCGACCGCACGATCGACACCAGCGCAGTAGCCCCGCGGCTCCGCGAGCAGCACTCGCTTACCCCCGGCGTACGAGGACTTACCCGTACCGGCGGACTGTGCAATACCAAGATTCAGAGGAACAGCCGAAGACATACCTCCCAGGATACGTGCACCGAGCTCGCCTGCCTCGTTTCCATGTCCTCCGGCCCCGGCTGCAACGGGTCCTACAGCCTGTCGGCTACCCAAAGTTCACCGTTTCGGGCAGTCTGGTGGGCATGACTCGAGTCCCCTTTGCAGCGCGTGTGGCTGCAGGCGTCGCCGTGACCGTCGTGGAAGAGGCTCGCAAGCTTCCCGGTTCCGCTCTGATGCTGCCGATGACGGTCGTCAGCGAAGCGCTGGCCCGCGGGATGCGATTTCAGCAGCAGGTGACGGCGTTGGCCATCAAGGGCGATCTGATCATCGCGAGCTTGCCGGTGATCGGGACCCCCACCGAGGAGCAGCCCTCCTGGGCCAGCTTCGACGAGGACGAAGACGACGTGTTCGACGCCCCGGTCGTCACCGATGACGTCGATGTGCCCGACGCCCCCGTGGCCGAGCCGGTCGCGGCGAACGGCCGCTTCGCCTTGTACTCGACGCCTCCGCTGGACGAGCCGGTGCAGGACACCTCGGCCAAGCGCGCGCCCTCTGCGGACAAGCCCGAGATCGTCGAGATGATCGACTTCGACACCCTCGCCCTTGCCCAGCTGCGCGCACGCCTGCGCACGCTCTCGATCGAGGACCTCGAAACTCTGCTGGACTACGAGAACGACACGCTCGCCCGCGCACCGTTCCAGACCATGTTGGCCAACCGCATCACCACCGCCAAGGCCAAGTGAGCACTCCCTCAACGCAGTCCGGTCCGACCCAGCCAGGCTCGAGCACCGCCGAACAGCCATGGCCGGTGCGTACCGTCGCCATGAAGGTGGCGGGCTGGATCGACAAGCTCGGCTCCATCTGGGTGGAGGGCCAGCTCACGCAGATCAACGCGCGTCCCGGCACGAGGACGGCGTTTCTGACGCTGCGTGATCCGTCGGCCGACATGTCGTTGTCGGTGACGTGCTCGCCGCAACTGCTCGACCGCTCTCCGGTTCCGTTGACCGAGGGTGCGCGAGTCATCCTCTACGGCAAGCTGTCGTTCTTCACCGGCCGCGGAACCATTTCGTTGCGCGCCACGGACATTCGCGCGGTGGGCGTCGGCGAACTGTTGGCCCGCATCGAGCGGCTCAGAGCGCTGCTCGCCGCAGAGGGGTTGTTCGACCCACGCCTCAAGCGCCCGTTGCCGTTTCTGCCGGGCACCATCGGCCTGATCACTGCGCGCGCCAGCGCAGCCGAGAAGGACGTGCTCACCGTCGCGCAGAGGCGTTGGCCCGCGGTGCGATTCGAGGTTCGCAACACTCCGGTCCAGGGGCCACAGTCGGTGCCGGCGATTCTGGATGCGCTGAAAGATCTGGACGACGACCCCAGCGTCGATGTCATCATCCTCGCCCGCGGCGGCGGAAGCGTCGAGGATCTGCTGCCGTTCTCGGACGAAGCCCTGTGCCGCGCCATCTCGCGCGCCACCACGCCGATCGTCAGTGCCATCGGCCACGAGCCCGACAGCCCACTGAGCGATCACGTCGCGGACCTGCGCGCCGCAACTCCCACCGATGCCGCCAAACTCGTGGTGCCCGACGCCGTCGCCGAACAAGCTCTGGTCTCGGAGCTGAAGTCGAGAAGTGCTGCAGCGCTACGCAATTGGGTCGAGCGCGAGGCACGCGGCCTGGACATGCTCCGACACCGGCCGGTACTGGCGGACCCATTGGCCTCGCTCGAGCAACGCCGCGAGGAGGTTCGACGTCTGCTGGAGGCGGCGCGACGCGACGTGCAACGCGAACTCACCACCCAGGACACGCTCGTCGAGCATCTGCGGGCAAGGCTGTCGACGCTGGGGCCTGCTGCCACACTTGCTCGTGGCTATGCCGTCGTACAGCGGGTGGTTGCGGGTTCGGATCCCGAGGTTCTGCGTTCGGTCGAGGACGCGCCACCGGGTACACAGATCAGAGTGCGAGTGGCCGACGGTGCCGTCACCGCCGCAGTCATGGGGCGAGTCAAATGACAGAAGGAGTACGTATGAGCGAGAACGAAGACAAGCCGGTATCGGAACTGGGCTACGAAGAGGCCAGGGACGAACTGGTGGGCGTGGTGAAGATCCTCGAGCAGGGCGGGCTCGATCTCGACGCCTCCCTGGCCCTGTGGGAGCGCGGAGAGCAGCTGGCCACCCGCTGTGAGGAGCAGCTCGCCGGAGCCCGCAAGCGGATCGAGACCGCGCTCGCGAGCACCGAGAAGGACAGCTAGGGCTCCAGCGGTTCGGCGACCTCTAGGGCCTCGGCGAGCGTGGTGAAGTCTGCGTCGTTCGCGGTACCGCCCAGCAGGATTCGCACATCGCCGAAGTCCGAGACCCAGTACTTCCGCGAACCTTCCTCGCCGTAGACGACCCAATCTCGACCCGACACGTTCTGCGCGCCCGACGCGTACACCGTCTCGTCGCCGGCCACGAAGGGGACCAACACTTCCTCGACGGCGCTGGTCTGGGTCAGCTGCAGATACGCACCCGATCCGGTGATGTACCCGACAGTCGACACCGGTCCCCCGTTGTCGCCGGAGATCGTCGGACGACTGCCCGAGTTGGGCGTCCAATCCTCCGGAACAGCCGGATTACGCACCGGAAAGCCGATTTCCGACGCGTCGTACTGCAACGCGGTGTCCACGTCGAAGTTGGGGATGGGCCCCTGCTGGGGCCCGCCGGGGCTCAGCGAGCACTGACTGGCGATGCCCGCAATCAACAAACACGCGATGACCAGCGGAATGAGCGACCACACCATGTCGCGACTGTTGTTGAGAATCCGAGGTTTGCTGTTCGCCACCCCACCAGTATCCCCTCTGCGCAGCAGTGCTCGGTCGGCGCGTGCCTCACAGACCACCCGACCCCACGGCAGACATCACAGAAGTGAGATAATCGCGCCTGGGTAACACCCCACCAACCAGGAGGCTACAAACCGATGACGGCCAGCACCGAGTCCACTCGCGCCATGGCGCCAGATCGCAACCTCGCACTCGAACTCGTACGCGTCACCGAGGCCGGTGCGCTCGCCTCGGGTCGCTGGGTCGGTCGCGGCGACAAGGAAGGTGGCGACGGAGCAGCAGTCGACGCCATGCGTCAGTTGGTCAGCTCGGTCTCGATGCGCGGCGTCGTCGTCATCGGCGAGGGCGAGAAGGACGAAGCGCCGATGCTCTACAACGGCGAACAGGTCGGCAACGGCAACGGCCCCGAGGTCGATTTCGCCGTCGACCCCGTCGACGGAACCACGTTGATGGCCAAGGGCATGCCCAACGCCATCTCGGTTCTCGCCGTCGCCGAGCGTGGCGCGATGTTCGATCCGTCCGCCGTCTTCTACATGAAAAAGATCGCCGTCGGACCCGACTTCGCCGACGTCATCGACATCACCGCACCGGTCGCGGAGAACATCGCCCGCGTCGCCAAGATCAAGAAGGGCTCCACCTCCGACGTCACGGTGTGCATCCTCGACCGCCCCCGGCACGCCGAGCTGATCCAGCAGGTGCGCGACACCGGCGCTCGCATTCGACTGATCTCCGACGGCGACGTCGCCGGCGCCATCGCCGCCGCCCGTCCCACCTCCCCCATCGACATCCTCATGGGCACCGGTGGAACTCCCGAAGGCATCATCGCCGCGGCCGCCATGCGCTGCATGGGTGGCGCGCACCAGGGCATGCTGGCTCCGACCGACGACGACGAACGCCAGAAGGCGATCGACGCCGGACACGATCTCGATCGTGTCCTGTCCACCGAAGACCTGGTCTCGGGCGAGAACGTCTTCTTCACCGCCACCGGCGTCACCGACGGCGACCTGCTCCAGGGCGTCCGATACTCGGGCGGCGGCGCGCACACGCAGTCCATCGTGATGCGCTCGAAGTCCGGCACCGTCCGCATGATCGACGCGTACCACCAGCTCAACAAGCTCAAGGAGTACTCGACCATCGACTTCGACGGCGACACCTCCGGCGCCATCCCGTCCTTCTGACCGTCCGCTCGACGAAGTTTCCGCTCCCCTACCGAGGCAAGAGGTCAATGACAGAGAACGAACAGCAGTTCCGGATCGAGCACGACACCATGGGAGAGGTTCGCGTTCCCATCGATGCGCTCTGGCGTGCCCAGACGCAGCGTGCCGTGGAGAACTTCCCCATCTCGGGCCGTCCGCTCGAACGCACTCAGATTCGCGCGATGGGCCTGCTCAAGGCAGCCTGCGCGCAGGTCAACAAGGATCTCGGTCTGCTCGACGGCGCACTGGCCGACGCGATCATCGCCGCTGCCACCGAGATCGCCGACGGCAAGCACGACGACCAGTTCCCGATCGACGTCTTCCAGACCGGCTCGGGCACCAGCTCGAACATGAACGCCAACGAGGTCATCGCGTCGATCGCGAAGGCGGCCGGCGTCGAAGTACACCCCAACGACCACGTGAACATGTCGCAGTCCTCCAACGACACGTTCCCGACGGCAACGCACGTCGCCGCCACCGAGGCCGCCGTGACGTCGCTCGTGCCCGCACTGCGCCACCTCCACGAGGCTCTCGTGGTGAAGGCCACCGAGTGGAAGCACGTCGTGAAGTCCGGCCGCACCCACCTCATGGACGCCGTTCCGGTCACCCTCGGTCAGGAATTCGGCGGCTACGCCCGTCAGATCGAAGCAGGCATCGAACGCGTCGAGGCCACCCTGCCGCGGCTCGGTGAACTGCCCATCGGCGGCACCGCCGTCGGCACCGGCCTCAACGCACCCGACGGCTTCGGCCCGAAAGTCGTTGCCGCACTGGTTGCGTCGACCGGGATCGACGCACTCACCGCAGCCAAGGATTCGTTCGAGGCACAGGCCGCACGTGACGGACTCGTCGAGGCATCGGGCGCACTGCGCACCATCGCGGTCTCATTGACCAAGATTGCCAACGACATTCGCTGGATGGGATCGGGACCGCTCACCGGACTCGGCGAGATCACCCTCCCCGACCTGCAGCCCGGTAGCTCCATCATGCCCGGCAAGGTCAATCCCGTTCTCCCCGAGGCTGTTACGCAGGTCGCGGCTCAGGTCATCGGCAACGACGCCGCAGTCGCATTCGGCGGTGCGTCGGGTGCATTCGAGCTCAACGTGTACATCCCGATGATGGCGCGCAACGTGCTCGAGTCGTTCAAGCTGCTCGCCAACGTCTCGGTCCTGTTCGCCGACAAATGTGTCGTCGGCCTCGAAGCCAACGTCGAGCACCTCAAGACCCTCGCCGAGTCCTCGCCGTCCATCGTGACGCCGCTGAACTCCGCGATCGGCTACGAGGAAGCTGCCGCCGTCGCAAAGCAGGCACTGAAGGAGAAGAAGACGATCCGTCAGACGGTCATCGACCGCGGACTGATCGGCGACAAGCTCAGCGAAGCAGAACTGGACAAGCGCCTCGACGTACTCGCCATGGCGAAGGTCAAGGACTAGCTTTCCCGTTCGCCCCGTCGGACGCTTGAAACAGCCCGCCCCCGGTGGGATCAATGTGGGTTTCAGTCACTCTGACTGCAACAAAGTCGCATTGATCCCAACCGGGGGCGGGTTCGTTCGAAAAGGGCCGAACCTCAGGCGAGGTGTGCGAGTTCCTCGCGTGCCTTCAGGCCGTCCTCGCCCAGATCGGTGCGGTCGAAGATCTTCCAGCCTGCGAGCAGCGGCTTGAACACCTTGTCGCGTTCCTGGTCGGCGTCGTAGATTCCGGCTTCGGCGAGCGCGGCGGTGCTGCTGCCACGGTCCGGGAGGTCGACCTCGGGAATCTTGAAGCCGTTGATCCGGTCCGCGATGGCGCGAGCGGCCTGATCGGGCACCACGGCGAATGCCTCGTCGAGGATGCTGGCGAAGAATGCCGACTGCAGCGCGTCGTCGTCGGCGATCCGGCCGAGGATGGTGGCGAGCACCGGATCCTTGCCGAGGGCGATGGTGTTGCGGTTACGCAGCGAGGCTGCGGCTTCCTCGATGGCGAAATGCGCGAGAATGTCGAGCAGATGCTGGCTGGGGGCGTCGTATCCCAGCGTCATGTGTTCCATCCGAACGCGCTCGAGGGCGACCGGATCGACAGCGCGGGTCAGCACCAGGAAGTTGCGCAACACGATCGACTGTCGGTTCTCCTCCGACGTCCATCGGCCGGTCCACTTCCACCAGGCTCCGAGACCGGTGAGGGCGTGGGCCAATTCGCGGTGGTACGCGGGCAGGTTGTCGGCCACCAACACGCCGACCGTTGCGGACAGGATTTCGACATCACTGAGGTGCGACTGCTCCGGCGTCCAGTCCTCGCCGCCGAGGAACGCGAAGTTCTTGCCCTCGTCGAACGGCGCGAGATCGTGGGGATGCCAGTCGCTGGCTGCCTCGATGTGGCGTCGTAGATTCTCTTCGACCGCGGGCTCCAAACGGACCAGCAGATCACCGTCGGACAGGTTCGTAGACATGCGGTAACCGTAGCGCCTACGCCCGAGCGCCCGACGCCGTGCCCCTGACCATTGTGAATTCTCCTAACGCCAGGTCGTTGCGGGTCTATTCTCAGGTGCATCCAGTCATCGACGTGAGGACTCCTCATGATGCGGTCGGGGCGAAATTTTCTGTGTCTTGCTGTCGTGTGCTCGATGGTCGTGCTGGTCGGGTGCTCGAACGACACACCCGCCGCAGAAAGCCCGCCGACATCGGAGCCCGCGCCGCCCAGCGACCTCTCCCCCGGTCAGGTTGCAGGCGTCGATGTTCCGACCGGCCGCGTCGACGAGGCGGTCGGCAAGCTCGACGGCATCGCCGAGGAGTTGATGGCGTCGTCGAACATTCCCGGTATGGCCATTGCCGTCGTGCACGGCTCGGACGTCGTCTACTCGAAGGGCTTCGGCGTTCGCGAGGTGGGTGAGAACGACCCCGTCGACGGCGACTCGGTGTTCCAGTTGGCCTCGCTGTCGAAATCGGTCGGTGCGACGGTCATCGCGTCCCAGGTGGGAGCGGGCGTGGTCGACTGGTCTACGCCGGTGGTCTCGCAGCTGCCGTGGTTCGCGCTCGACGATCCCTGGGTGACGGAGAACATCACGGTCGGAGACTTCTACGCCCACCGAAGCGGGCTTCCCGAGCATGCCGGTGATCTGCTCGAGGACCTCGGCTACGACCGGCGCCAGGTTCTCGAACGCCTCAGGGAGGTGCCCCTCGACCCGTTCCGGTCGACGTACCACTACACCAACTTCGGAATCACGGCCGCGGCCGAGGCCGTCGCTGCGGCGTCGGGCGAGGACTGGGACACTCTCAGCCACGACACGATCTACGGCCCGCTCGGCATGACCTCGACCAGCTCGTCGTTCGCGGACTACATCGCGCGGGCCGACCGGGCCGTACCTCACGTTCTCGTCGACGGCGAGTATCAGGCGAAGTATCAGCGAGAACCCGATGCACAGACCCCGGCCGGTGGCGTCAACTCTTCGGTGAACGATCTCGCGAAGTGGCTGAGGATGCTCGTGACCGACGGTACTCACGACGGACGAGAGATCGTCGATCCCGACGCCCTCCTGCCCGCCGTCAGTGCGCAGATCATGTCGAGCCCGTCGGCGACGCCGGACTCACGCTCCGGCTACTACGGGTACGGATTCAACGTCTCCACCAGTGCGGCCGGCCGCACGACGGTGAGCCACTCGGGAGCGTTCGCGCTCGGGGCAGGCACCAACTTCCTGTGGATTCCGTCGCTCGACGTCGCCATCGTCGTACTGACCAACGCCGCGCCCCTCGGTATCGCCGAAACGGTGACCGCCGAGTTCGCAGACCTCGTTCAGTTCGGTGAGGTGCGGGAGGACTGGCGAACGCTGTACAAGAATGCGTTCGCCGGCATGAGCGAACCGGAAGGCGAGCTCGCGGGCAAGACCGCTCCCGCGAATCCCACAGCGCCACAACCTCTCGCGTCGTACACCGGGGTGTACCAGAACAGTTACTGGGGGCCGGCGACGGTGGCGGAGGTCAACGGTGAGCTGCTGTTGTCCCTCGGACCGAACTCGACGTCGTACGAGTTGTCGCCCTGGGACGGTGACACGTTCACGTTCGAGCCGACCGGCGAGAACGCGCCCGACGGAACCATTTCCCAAGCGACGTTCGACGCGAATACGCTGACGCTCGAGTTCTTCGACGGCGATGGATTGGGGCGGTTCACGAAATGACCGAGACACAGCAGGCAACCGAGACCGTGCTGGATCTGTTCGACGCGTTGCGAAGTCGAGACACCGATCGCGCGATGTCTCTGCTCGACAACCGCATCGTCTGGCACAACGTCGGGTTGCCCAAGGTGCGCGGCCGCGCGAACGTGGGCAAGTTCATGGCGATGCTGGCCAGACCTGCGTTCGGCTTCGACGTGATCGTGCACAACATCGCGGCCGACGGGAATGTCGTGCTCACCGAGCGCACCGACGTCCTGATCTGGCGGCGACTCCGAATCGAGTTCTGGGTGTGCGGAACCTTCGAGATGCGCGACGGCAGAATAGCCGTGTGGCGGGACTACTTCGACACCGTCGACTTCCTGAAAGGTGTTGTGCGAGGCATCTTCCGGGTCGTCGTGGGCCGGTGACCCAGGTGAGCGGAACCTCGTAGTGGGCTACGAGGCAGGAGTGGAGCCTGCGGAACGACCCGCAGGCTCCACGCTCACGAGGGGGGTCAGGCTCCCGACGGGCCGAACTCTTCGAGCATTTCCGTCACCAGTGCAGCGATCGGTGAACGCTCGCTGCGGGTGAGGGTGATGTGCGCGAAAAGTGGGTGTCCCTTGAGCTTTTCGATCACTGCGGCAACGCCGTCGTGACGTCCGACGCGGAGGTTGTCTCGCTGAGCGACGTCGTGGGTGAGTACGACGCGTGAGCCCGAACCCAGCCGGGACAGAACCGTCAGCAGCACGTTGCGCTCGAGTGACTGTGCCTCGTCGACGATGACGAAGGAGTCGTGCAGCGATCGACCACGAATGTGCGTCAGCGGCAACACTTCCAGCATTCCGCGGGCGATGACCTCCTCCATCACCTCCGGGCTCGCGAGCCCTTCGAGGGTGTCGAAGACCGCCTGCCCCCAGGGGCCCATCTTCTCGCTCTCGCTACCGGGGAGGTAGCCGAGCTCCTGGCCGCCGACGGCGTAGAGAGGCCGGAAGACAACGACTTTCCGATGCGAGCGACGTTCGAGAACGGCCTCGAGTCCGGCGGTCAGCGCCAGAGCGGACTTACCGGTGCCTGCCTTTCCGCCGAGCGAGACGATGCCGATGCTCTCGTCGAGCAGAAGATCCAGCGCCACGCGCTGTTCCGCCGAACGACCGTGCAGACCGAACGCCTCACGCTCACCGCGAACGAGTTGGATCTGCTTGTCCGGCGTGACGCGCCCCAGCGCACTCTGCCGTCCGGCAAGCAGTCGAACTCCGTTGTGGCACGGCAGGTCTCGCGCCTCCGCCAGGTCGATGACACCGTCGTTGAACAGCGTGTCGACCGCATCGGACGGTACGTCGAGCTCGGTCATGCCGGTCCAACCGGAGGGAACGACGTCGTGAGCGTGGTATTCGTCGGCGGGGAGACCGACAGCACCGGCCTTGACGCGCAACGGAATGTCTTTGCTGACCAACACCACGTCCTTGCCCTCGGCCGCCAGATTCAGGGCGCAGGCGAGGATACGAGAATCGTTGGAGTCGGTGCGGAATCCGACGGGAAGAACCGAAGG
The DNA here is from genome assembly GCF_002259485.1 of Rhodococcus sp. 14-1411-2a. Classification (GTDB taxonomy): domain Bacteria; phylum Actinomycetota; class Actinomycetes; order Mycobacteriales; family Mycobacteriaceae; genus Rhodococcoides. Next base: position 489,730 of record NZ_NPGA01000015.1, on the reverse strand, counting down.
ATCGGTGTGATTGAGCTCGACTTGCAGTGTGCCACCGGAGGTTCCGATGGGAACCGGCTGGTCGAGTCGACCGAATTCTACGCGCAGGTCGTCGAGCATGCGCAAGGATTCCCGCGCGAACCATCCCAGTTCGTGATGGTGGCGTTTGCCCTCCAACTCGCTGATGACGATCAGCGGGAGTACCACATTGTGCTCGGCGAATCGGATGACTGCCCAGGGGTCCGACAGCAGGACCGAGGTGTCGAGCACGAATGTCCGAAGAGGGGCGGAAACGGAGCGTGAAGTGGTCACGTGGGGCTCCTACGTCTGCGCGGCACCGCGCAAACTCTGTCGCTCGGCCGGTCGGGTCCGATGTGTCAGGTGACACGAGGACCGGGTACCGGCCCTCTCGCGCTCACTAGCTCAGTCACGTATCAGAACCTCCCGCACAGGTAGCTTCCCCGCTGCCTGTTACTGCCGACGGTACCGCCGAAATCGGGTATCGGCTCGCTGGAAGTCTGGCGTGTCGGTGAACAACGCGTTACGTCGACATCGCCCCAGGTCGCCGGCCGACCGGTGCCGAAAGTGCCCTCCCCCGGGGTGAATCAATGCGACTTCCTTGCACTCGGATCGACTGAAAGCCACATTGATCCACCGAGGTTGGGTGAATGGACCACTGCATACGTCTGGGCGGTGCAACGGTCCATTCACGCAGATCAGCGTCCGGCGTGGATGGACCACTGCAGACGTCTGAGCACTGCAATGGTCCATTGACGCGAACGAGGGTGCACGCGGACCGGGTGGGCGAATCTGCAGAAGAGCCCAGCGTCAGCCGAGCAGTCCCCAGTCTTCGAGGCCCTCGTAGAGTGGCTTGCTCTGTGCCAACTTCACGACGCGCTCCTTGAGGGAATCGCTGGCTTCACCGGTGGCCAGGGCGGTGGCGATGATGTCTGCGACCTCGGTGAACTCGGCTTCGCCGAATCCGCGAGTTGCCAGTGCGCCGGTGCCGATGCGCAGACCGGAGGTGACCATCGGCGGGCGCGGGTCGAAGGGCACTGCGTTGCGGTTGACGGTGATGCCGACCTCGTGCAGGAGATCCTCGGCCTGCTGGCCGTCCATTTCCGAGTTGCGCAGGTCCACCAGTGCGAGGTGCACGTCGGTGCCGCCGGTGAGGACCGATACACCCTTGTCTGCGACGTCGGCACCGGTGAGACGCTCGGCGAGCAGCGATGCACCGAGGAGGGTGCGCTCCTGGCGTTCCTTGAACTCGGGCGTCGCAGCGATCTTGAACGCAACGGCCTTGGCGGCGATGGCATGCATCAGCGGGCCGCCCTGCTGGCCGGGGAACACTGCGGAGTTGAGCTTCTTGGCCCATTCCTTCTTGGCCAGGATGATGCCGGAGCGGGGTCCGCCGAGGGTCTTGTGCACGGTGGAGGAGACGACGTCCGCGTACGGCACGGGTGAGGGGTGCACGCCTGCGGCGACGAGTCCGGCGAAGTGCGCCATGTCGACCCAGAGCAGTGCGCCCACTTCGTCGGCGATGGAGCGGAACGCGGCGAAGTCCTGGTGGCGCGGGTAGGCCGACCAGCCGGCGATGAGCACCTGAGGCTTGGCGGCGATGGCCTGCTTGCGGACCTCGTCCATGTCGATCCGGTGGTCTTCCTTCGACACCCCGTAGGACTCGACCTCGTAGAGCTTGCCCGAGAAGTTGAGCTTCATGCCGTGGGTGAGGTGGCCGCCGTGCGCGAGGTCGAGGCCCATGATCTTGTCGCCCGGGTTGATCAGTGCCATCAGGACCGCGGCGTTGGCCTGCGCTCCGGCGTGCGGCTGCACGTTCGCGAACTCGGCACCGAAGAGTTCCTTGGCGCGGTTGCGCGCGAGATCCTCGACGATGTCGACGTGCTCGCAGCCGCCGTAGTAACGGCGGCCGGGGTAGCCCTCGGCGTACTTGTTGGTCAGGACGCTGCCCTGGGCCTGCAGCACCGCGCGGGGAACGAAGTTCTCCGAGGCGATCATCTCCAGCGTGTCGCGCTGACGCCCCAGCTCACCGGCCATCGCTTCGGCGACCTCGGGATCGAGTTCGGCCAGTGACAGGTTGTTGACGTCAGTCATAACAGGAGTCTCCAAGGGACAGCAGAATAAAGGGGGCCAGGCCAGTTTACGAGACGCGCAGTGCACCGGGTGTCAGTGGCTCGTCGAGCAGCCTGCCGAACAGTTGCGCGCGCTCACTGGCCGTCTCACCTCGGTCCAGCCAGCCGGCGAGCAGCTTGTAACCCTCGACGTAGGTGCTGATGTACGCCCGCCAGAGCGGGGAGGACAGAAACCGCAGGCTGTGCCGGGCGCGCTGCGGCGATGCCAACGACCATCGCTCCAGGTAGGCGGCCACGTCGTCCTCGCTCTTGTGCTGATCGTGCAGCAGCAACGCGGCGTCCTGCCGCACCCCCAACAGCCGGCTCGACGCGGCCGCGAGACGCTCGGCCTTCTCGCCGTCGAATCGCAGCCCCAGATCGGCGTAGATCTCCTGAGCCCACAGGCCCCAGCCTTCGCCGACGACGGCACCGAGCGCGTGATCGGCCAACCCCTCGGCCATCAGGCACTGCGGGGTGTTCACCACGAACAGTGTCTGCTCGAGTTGGCCCGCACCGACCAGTCCGGTCTCCTTGCGGCAGTGTTCGGTGTGGTGACCCGGGTAGGACTCGTGCGCGATCAGGTGCGGCAGATTGGCCATCTGCTGCTCGATGTCGGAGTTGATGGCGACGGTGGACTGGAAATCGCCGAGGTAGTAGTTGAATCCGGACCACGGCTTGTCGCCGACGACCTCGTAGGTGACCTTCTCGGTGTCGGGCAGCGTGTATTCGGCGCGGACGCGGTCGCGCAGCGCGGACGAGAACGCCTCGACGCAGTCCTGCAGTCGGTCGGCCGGAATGACGTCGGCACGGCGATGCGCGATCAACCGTTCGCCGAGCGACCCGGGACCGGCGAGAACCTCGTCCATCTTGCGGTGTGCCTGCAGGTACTGGTCCTGATCACCGGCGGAGATTCGGACGTCGAAGTAGGCGTGGACCTCGTCGACGAAGCCGATGTCCTCGCCTGCGAACTTGCGCGCCGAGCATTCGAGTGCCCGCAGGTGGACGTCGAGGAACGTCGTGCGCTCGGGTGTCAGATCGACGTTGCCGAGCTCGGCGCGCAGTGTCTGTGCTCGACGGATCAGCTCACGCGGCTCGGGGGCCGGGGCGTTCTCGGTGATACGACGCAACTCGGGATCGCCGGTGTACGCGTCGACGAATCCGTCTTCGAGCCGGTCGAAACTCAGGCCCAGCAACAGGTATTCGCGAACCAGGGTAGAAGCATCCATAACCGAACCCTAGTACGGCGAACGACCCCGCCCGTGCGCGATCGACCGGCACCGAGCACAATCTGGAACCATGCGACTCGCGCTCGACAGGAGCTCAGCCGAACCCTCTGCAGCTCCGATGTGGCAAGAGTGGAGCCTGCGGAACGATTTTGGTCGGAGTCGTGCGTGAGCGAGTCCAGTCCGTACGTCGAGTTCGACCGTGTGCAGTGGCGCACGCTGCGTCAATCCACGCCGTTGGTACTGACCGAGGAAGAACTCGTCGGTCTGCGTGGTCTGGGCGAACAGATCGATCTCGACGAGGTGGCCGAGGTCTACCTACCGCTGGCACGACTGATTCACCTCCAGGTCGCGGCCAGGCAACGGCTGTTCGCCGCGACCGCGACGTTCCTCGGCGAGAAGCACCCCGACCGTCAGGTCCCGTTCGTCATCGGTGTCGCGGGGAGCGTCGCCGTCGGAAAGTCGACGACGGCCCGTGTGCTGCAGGCGCTCCTGGCCAGGTGGGACCACCATCCGCGGGTCGATCTGGTCACCACCGACGGATTCCTGTACCCGACGGCCGAACTGATGCGTCGAGGCATACTGCACCGCAAAGGATTTCCCGAGAGCTACGACCGGCGCAAGCTGCTCAGATTCGTCACCGAGGTCAAGTCAGGGACCGAAGAGGTGGGCGCACCGGTCTATTCGCACGTCTCGTACGACATCGTCAAGGGCCAGTACCACATGGTCCGGCAGCCCGACATCCTGATCGTGGAGGGGCTCAACGTATTACAGACCGGACCACGGTTGATGGTCTCGGATCTGTTCGACTTCTCGATCTACGTCGACGCGCGAATAGAGGACATCGAGAGCTGGTACGTCAAACGCTTTCTCGCGTTGCGCAAGACGTCGTTCACCGACCCGTCCTCGCACTTCCACCACTACGCAGGCCTGTCCGACGACCACGCGCAGATCGCGGCCGAGGATCTGTGGCATTCGATCAACCTGCCGAATCTGGTGGAGAACATCCTGCCGACGCGACCGCGAGCGACCATGGTGCTGCGCAAGGACAACGACCATGCGATCAACCGGCTGCGGCTTCGTAAGTTGTAGAGCTCAGATACCGAACCGACGGTGTCTGGCCGCGAAGTCACGCAGCGCCCGCAGGAAGTCGACGCGTCGGAATTCGGGCCAGTAGGCCTCGGTGAACCAGATTTCCGAGTAGGCGCTCTGCCACAGCAGGAAGCCGGAGAGTCGCTGTTCGCCCGAGGTGCGGATGACGAGGTCCGGATCGGGTTGGCCGGAGGTGTAGAGATGGCTACCGATCTCGTCGACGTTGATGGAGGCCACCAGTTCGTCGCCGCTGACGCCCTCGGCGATCTTCTCGGTCACCAGGGACTGCACGGCGTCGGCGATTTCCTGCCGACCGCCGTATCCGACGGCAACGTTGACGTGTGTTCCCGACCGTCCCTCGGTGAGCGCAGCCGCTTCCTTGAGTCGACGCGCGGTCGACGCGGGCAGCAGATCGAGGGTGCCGACGAGTTTGACGCCCCAGTTCATCTCGGGTCCGCAGATCTCCTCGACGACGTCGGTGATGATGTCGAGGAGAGAATCCAGTTCGTCGGCGTCGCGGCGGAGATTCTCGGTGGAGAGCAGGTAGATGGTCGCCATCTCGATTCCGGCTGCGTCACACCAGCCGAGCATCTCGGCGATCTTCAGTGCGCCCATGCGGTGCCCGTGCGCGACGTCGGTGAACCCGTTCTCGCGAGCCCAGCGGCGATTGCCGTCGCACATCACCGCAACGTGCCGCGGGTGCTGCACGCCTTCGAGCTGGCTCAGCAGACGCCGCTCGTACACGTTGTAGAGAACGCCGCGGACCTTCTGCGGAATGATCACCACTGCTTCGTCACCACTGCCCCGTCACCGCTGCTCTCATCACCACGAAGGATCACCTTACGCCGACGTCTGCGAGGCGGTCGCCGGTACAGTAGCGTCAGAACCTACGGTTGCGTAGGTTCAAGGCGGCGACACGGGAGGCAATCGACATGACGATGTTCGGACTCGACGAGATACCCGTCAAACCGCGTATGCGCGGCTGGATTCACCTGTACGCGTTCGGCGTGGCGGTGGTGTGCGCGATCACTCTCGTCACGCTCGCGTTCAGCATGGTCTCGGTCAGTGCGGGTGTGGCCGTGAGCGTGTATTCCATCACCGTCTGCGGCGTGTTCGGGGTCAGTGCCACTTACCACCGCGTGCACTGGAAGACCACGGCGTCGCAGATCTGGATGAAGCGCGCCGACCATTCGATGATCTTCCTGTTCATCGCGGGGAGCTACACCCCGTTCGCCGTGCTCGGTCTCCCCGGCTCGACCGGACGCACGTTGCTCGTCGTCGTATGGGCCGGGGCTCTCGCCGGGGTGGCCCTGAAGATGTTGTGGCCCACCGCTCCCCGCTGGGTCGGGGTACCGCTGTACCTGCTCCTCGGCTGGGCGATCGTCCCGGTCGCACCCACGCTTATCGACCATGTCGGCTACGCGCCGTTCGTCTTGCTGCTCGTGGGCGGAGTCTTCTACAGCATCGGAGCCGTGCTGTACGCCACCAAGTGGCCGAATCCATGGCCGACGACCTTCGGCCATCACGAGTTCTTCCACGCGGCAACGGTATTGGCGGCAACCTGCCACCTGGTTGCCGTCTGGCTCGTACTGTTCTGATCGACCTCAGGTGGTTCGGGATGCCTTGTCTCGATACATCAGTGCGTCGGCGCGCTGAATCAGCCGGTCTCTCGGCTCCCCCGGCTCACGCACTGCGACGCCCACGCTCACCGATACCCCGAGCAGATTCGATCCGAACGGCACCGGCTCGCCGCAGATCGCCGACCGCACCGATTCGGTGACTTCGGCGGTGTCGAGGCCCGTCGACCCGTCGAACGTCACCGCGAACACGAATTCGTCTCCTGCGTATCGGCCGACGACGCTCCCGCGCGGCGACCACTGGTGCAGTCGACGGCCCGCTGCCTCGAGCACGGCGTCACCTGCCGGATGACCGTGCGCGTCGTTGATCGATTTCAACCGATCGACGTCGACGAAGGCCAGGGCAACCGGCAGATCCTCGGCGATCCATTCGTCGACGTGGGCGAGCAGAGGACCTCGTCGTAGCAATCCGGTCAGCTCGTCGCGCTCGGCGCGATCGCGCCAGTGAACGGTGTCGTCGACGACGGGATTGACCAGGTCCAGCAAAGCGACGATGAACCGTCGCCCGGCGATCGTCGAGATTCCGACGTGCATCCAGCAGGAGACGACCTCCCCGTCGACGCGCCGCACTCGACGCAAGGCTCCGATCGGTCGACCGTGGTCGGTGGGGCCTGCCTCGGGGTAGCGGTGCTCGAGTTGGACCGCGATACGCGTCGCCGACGCGCGATCCCCGAGCGGCACGAAATCTGCAACGGGTCGGCCGATCATGTCGTCCACGGCGCACCCGAGCACGCCCTCGCACAGGGTGTTGGCCCCGACCACCTCGTAGTGCATCGAGTGCACCATGGCCGCCATCGGAACGGCGGCCACGAACTGGGCGACAGCAGCGCGCTGGTCGTCGGTCACCGCCTCGTGCACGGTGTCCGCACGCAGCACACCCTCATTCATGACACCTTCGCTCATGACACCGTCGATCCATTGGTAGACGCTCGACCGCCCCAGGCCGAGGAAACTCCCGGCAACAGTACTGTTGCTCCGTCGAAGCATCGACGAGCGTGGTCAACTCCGCAGCGCGAACGGCAATTCTTCGGCAGAGGTCACAGGACGGTCGCACACGAAGCCACGACACACGTACGCCGTTTCGAGGCCGTCGACCGGTGGACGGTCGGTCAGCAGCACCGACGAATCCGTCACGCCTGCGACCACCACGGAACCGCCGGGAGCCAGAGCCCGGACGACCGAGAGCAGGTCGCCGCCCGGTGCCGTCGACACCGCGACCTGAATGGGACCGCGAACGGACGCTTCCGCGACCGCCAGCCAGTGGCCACCGGACCTGGGTGCTCGTTCGAGAATCGAGGCCGATCGCGCCAGCGACGCAGCCGCCAGTTCGCCGTATCGCGCCGAGGACGTGTGATCGACCAACGCCGCTGCGGTGAGCAGCGCCTCGGCCATCGTCGACGCGCCCGACGGGGTGGCCCCGTCGATCGGGTCACGAGGCCGGGTCACGAGAGTCTCGGCATCGTCGGCGGTGTCGAACCACGCGCCGACGTCGTCCGGGTCGGCGAAGTGGTCGATCGCGGCATCGACGATCGACGTCATGCGCTCGGTCCAGACCGTGTCTCCGGTGGCCTGGAACAACGCTGCCGCCGCGACGGCGAGAGCCGCGTAGTCCTCGAGCACACCGGTGGCCTCACCGACTGCACTGCCGAGTGAGGCGCGGCGGACTCGGCCCGACTCGACGTGGCCGGCGAACAGTTGCTCGCCGCACTCGACTGCCGCGTCGACCCATCGCGGTTGTCCCAACCCGGTCCCGGCCTCGACCAACGCCGTGATCGCCAACCCGTTCCACGCGGTGACGACCTTGTCGTCGCGGCCCGGTTGCGGCCGAGTCGCGCGAGCGGCGAACAACGTGCTGCGCACTCGGGCGAACCGGTCGTAGTCCTCGGGTTCGGCGGGCAGCTGCAAGACCGACATGCCGGCCTCGAACGTGCCTGCCGAGTTCACCGCGAACAGCCCTGCTGCCCACACACCGTCCTCGAAGCCGAGTGTCTCGGTCAGTTGCTCCGGAGTCCACGCATACGTCAGACCCTCGATGCCCTCGGTGTCGGCATCGAGTGCCGACGCGAAACAGCCGTTGGCCGTGCGTAATTCACGCAGCATGAACTCCGCGGTGTCCGACGCCACCCGCCGGGCGAGCGCATCGTCGTCGACTCGCGCTGCGTGCGCGTAGAACCGCAACAGCAGGGCGTTGTCGTAGAGCATCTTCTCGAAGTGCGGGACGATCCACTCGGCATCGACGGAGTAGCGCGCGAATCCCCCGCCCAGCTGGTCGTAGATACCCCCGCGGGCCATGGCCGACGCGGTTCGGCGCACGACGCCGAGAACCTCGGTGTCGCCGGTGCGTTCGTAGTGCCGAAGCAGCCCTTCGAGCAGCGCGCCGGGCGGGAACTTCGGTGCTCGGCCGAAGCCGCCGTAGAGGGTGTCCTCGTCGGCGCAGATCGCGGAGACCGAGGCCGCCAATGCATCGGCGTCGATCGGGCGACCGCCTGCGGGCACGCCTGCGCTGTGTTTGCGAAGTTCGGTGACGATGTCGGCGGAGGCGTCGAACACCTCCTGTCGCCGCGTCGACCAGGTGTCGGCGATCGCGGTGAGCAACTGCTGGAACGACGGCATTCCCTGACGCGGAGCCGGCGGGAAGTAGGTACCGCAGTAGAACGGTTCGGTGTCGGGGGTCAGGAAACACGTCATCGGCCACCCGCCCTGGCCGGTCATCGCGACGGTGGCGTTCATGTACACCGCGTCCAGGTCGGGTCGTTCCTCGCGATCGACCTTGATGCACACGAAATGCTCGTTCATCAGCGACGCGGTCGCCTCGTCCTCGAACGACTCGTGTGCCATGACATGGCACCAGTGGCACGCCGAGTATCCGATCGACAGCAGGATCGGAACATCGCGATCGCGAGCGGACTGCAGTGCCTGCGGTCCCCACTGCTGCCAGTGCACCGGGTTGTCCGCATGTTGCTTCAGATACGGGCTGGTGGACTCACCCAGGGCATTGGCGTCGAGCATCAGGGCTCGTCGGAGACGACGGGTTTGGTTCGGTTCTGATCCGGCGGAAACGGATCTGCCAACCCGCCGCGATCGGTGCCCTCGTCGAGAGCCTGATCCAACGTCGGATCCTCCTGCTCGAAGGTGGCGGGCAGACGCTTGATCTTCTTGTTCATGGACCAGATCAGCAGTGCCGTTCCGACCAACAGCGCGACCAGGATCACCAGACCGATGGGCGAGGACTTACCGAATTCGGGACCGGTCGGCTGCTGGGCGAGGATCGAAACGATCATTTGTCGGTCTCTTCTATTCCGGCGAACAGGTCCGTCTCGGGCAGCGACGTCGTGACCCGAGTGCGGGCCAGCTCGAACTCTTCGGTGGGCCACAGCTTGCGCTGCACGTCCAGCGGCACGGCGAAGAACGAGCCGTTGGGATCGATCTGCGTCGCGTGTGCGCGTAGGGCGTCGTCGCGCTGCTCGAACCAGTCACCGACGGTGACCTGAGTGGTGATGCGGCCGATGATCTCGTCGCGCTGGCCGTCCCACCGCTTCAGCCAGTCCACGAACGGGCTCTCCTCACCGCGGTCGATGAACCAGTCGTGGAACAGCTGCATGCGCTTACGAATGAAGCCGTGCGAGTAGTACAGCTTGAGCGGAGTCCAGGGCTCACCGGCGTCGGGGAAGCGTTCGGGATCGCCCGCTGCCTCCCATGCCGCCATCGAGACCTCGTGGCACCGGATGTGGTCCGGGTGCGGGTACCCGCCGCGTTCGTCGTACGTGGTGATGACGTGCGGCTTGAACTCGCGAACCACCTTCACCAGCGCCTCGGTCGAGACCTCCAACGGGACCAACGCGAAACAGCCGTCGGGAAGCGGCGGGAGCGGATCGCCCTCGGGCAACCCGGAGTCCTCGAACCCGAGCCACGTCTGCTGCACGCCCAGCACTCGGGCGGCCTCGGCCATCTCCTCACGCCGAACCTCGTGGATACGCTCGTGCACGCCCGGAATGTCCATCGCCGGATTGAGGATGTCTCCCCGCTCGCCACCGGTCAGGGTGACGACCAGAACATCGTGTCCTTCGGCCGCGTAGCGAGCCGTTGTCGCAGCGCCTTTGCTGGATTCGTCGTCGGGATGGGCATGCACTGCCATGAGCCGCAGTCCGGACACGTTCTTCCTCACCTCGGATTCGCCTGATTCTTGCCTGCCCCTATAGTTCCATCTGACGCCGACAGGCCCCCAGCGGCACCCCCGAATCGATCCCGAGAGCGGCCATGACCAACGCACTTCCCGCAGGTAGATACCCGTCGGGTTCAGGCCCGAGCGGTATTCGACAGGCCCCCAAACGTGCGACGAAGATCGCACTGGTGGCTCTGGTCCTGCTGGTCGGGCTGGGCGTGGCCTACTACGCGTACAGCAAGTTCTCGGTCAAACCGATCGAGGGCAGTCAGCTCTCGTTCGACATCGTCGACGAGGACACGATGTCGATCAGGTTCAGCGTCACCCGGCAAGATCCCGAGCAGCCCGCTGTCTGCATCGTCCGCGCTCGCTCGCGCGACGGCTCCGAGACCGGCAGGCGCGAGGTGTACATCCCACCGGAGTCGGCGTCCACCACCGTGGAGATGACCACCGAGGTGACGACGTCGGCCGCCCCTGCCGTCGGCGACGTCTACGGCTGCACCCTCGATGTTCCCGAATATTTACGAGCCCGATAGGCGAACTGCCTGTTCGTGGTAAGGTCGGGTCATACACGGCCACCGCAGAAGGTGCCGTGTATTGCTGCATTGCGGGCAGGGTTCACCTGCGAACGATGACGACGGCTCCAGGATGTGGGCCGACCAAGGGGATCCAACCATTGGAGTCCCCTGTTCGTTGCGTGCCCTACCTGCTCAGAAACCGGAATCCGAGCTCGAGATTCCGACTACGAGGGAGTGATCGAGATGACCGAGACCCAGGTGACCTGGCTTACCCAGGAATCACACGACAGGCTCAAGAGCGAACTCGACCAGCTCATTTCCAATCGCCCCGTCATCGCCGCCGAGATCAACGAGCGTCGCGAAGAGGGCGATCTGAAGGAGAACGGCGGCTACCACGCTGCGCGCGAAGAGCAGGGCCAGCAGGAAGCACGTATCCGCCAGTTGCAGGAACTGCTCAACAACGCGAAGGTCGGCGAGGCACCCACCCAGTCCGGCGTCGCACTGCCCGGCTCGGTCGTCAAGGTCTACTACGACGGCGACGAGTCCGATACCGAGACGTTCCTGATCGCCACCCGCGAAGAGGGTGCCCGCGACAACAAGCTCGAGGTGTACTCCCCCGCGTCCCCTCTGGGCGGGTCGCTCATCGACGCCAAGGTCGGCGACACCCGTGAGTACACGCTGCCCAACGGCAAGACCATGAAGGTCACCCTCGTCAGCGCGGAGCCGTACCACACCTAGGCCTGCTCACGAGAAGACATGAAAGCACCCCCGGTCGCCGAGCGACCGGGGGTGCTTTTCTGCGTGGATGTCAGGCGGTCATCGTCTTCTGGTACTTGCGCACCGACAGCGGCACGAACACCACGAGCATCAACACGACCCAGATCAGGGTGTAGAGCACGGGGTTCTGCAGTGGCCACACCTCCGGCGGCGGTGCCATCGGGTTGGTGTTGCCGAACTGCTCTCGCACCGCCAACGTCACCGACGAGATCGGATTCCACTCCGCGATGGTCTTGAGCACGGTGGGGAAATTGTCGATCGGGACGAAGGTGTTGGCGATGAACGTCAACGGGAAGATCACGATGAACGACGCGTTGTTGAAGATCTCGGGCGACCGCACGATCAGACCAACCAGTGCCATCACCCACGAGATCGAGTACGCGAACAACAGCAGCAGCACGTACCCCAGCAGAGCATCGAAGAACGAGGACGTGATGCGCCACCCCACGAGGAGTCCGGTGAGCGACATGATCGTGATGGTGACGAGGTTGTTGCCCACATCTGCTGCGGTCCGCCCGATCACCACTGCCGATCGTGCCATCGGCAACGACCGGAACCGATCCATCACGCCCTTCTGCAGATCCTCGGCCAGCGACGACCCGGTGAGCGAGGCACCGAAGATCATCGTCTGTACGAAGATGCCGCCCATCAGGAAGCTCTTGTAGTCGATTCCGGGGACGTCGATCGCACTGCCGAAGACGTACGCGAACAGCAGGACGAACATGATCGGCGAGAGCGTCGCGAAGAACAGCAGGTCGGGAACTCGCTTGAGCTTGATCAGATTTCGCTTGGTGATGATCGCGGAATCCAGAAGAACGTTGCTCATTTCTCTTCCTCCGCCGTCTCGGGTTCGCCGGTGGTCTGACCGGTCAGACTCAGGAACACATCGTCGAGGTTCGGCCGCCGAAGACCGACGTCGACCACTCCGATTCCGTTGTCCTCCAGCTGGGCCAGCGCCGTGGACAGGTCCTTCGATCCCCCGTTGACGGGCATGACGATCCGGCCCACCTGATCGTCGAGGGTGGGTGGCTCGACGCCGATCGGAGCGAGGATCTGCATCGCTCGCTCGGCCTGGGACCGATCGGTCAACACGAATTCGACTCGCTCGCCGCCGGTTTGGGCCTTGAGCTCGTCGGCCGTGCCACGCGCGATGATCTTGCCCTTGTTCAGCACGATGATCGAATCGGCCAACCGGTCGGCCTCCTCCAAGTACTGAGTGGTCAGCAGAATGGTCGTGCCGTCGCGAACGAGATCTGCGATGAACTCCCACATGGTGATTCGACTACGTGGATCGAGCCCGGTGGTCGGCTCGTCGAGGAACACCACCCGTGGTCGACCGATCAGGCTGGCCGCGATGTCGAGTCGCCGACGCATACCTCCCGAGTACTGCTTGGCCGTCCGGTCGCGTGCGTACTCCAGATCGAATCGCGCGAGCAGTTCGTCGGCCCGCTTCTTGGCCTCGGCCTTGCGTAGGCCGAACAGTCGGCCGACCATCTCGAGATTCTCGTACCCGGTCAGGTACTCGTCCACGGCCGCGAACTGACCGGTCAGCCCGATCGTGCTGCGCACCTCGTTGGCCTGCGTCGCCACGTCGAGCCCGAAGATTCGGGCCGAGCCGGATGTCGCTTGCAGCAAGGTGGCGAGAATACGGACTGCCGTGGTCTTTCCCGCACCGTTGGGGCCGAGCACACCCAGTACCGTGCCCTCGGGAACGGTGAAATCGATCCCGTCGAGCGCGACGTTCTTGCCGTACCGCAGTACGAGGTCCTCTACTTCTATAGCGTTCGCCATGGCCCTCTCCCCGTTTCTCTACTGGTCGGTGTAAGGACTTCCGAACGCGTAGAGATTAACCGGTCTTGATCGGACCGGGCGTCCACAGACCCGAACGCCGGACCTCTTCTGCTGTGATCTGCGCCGCCTGCGCCGTTTCGTCGTACGGGATGTACTGCTCGATCGACCCCCAGTCGCGGTCCCAGTCGCCGTCGAGATACGACGGGATGGTGCGGGCGGAGGCGACGATGTCGATCCACCCGAGCGGCCCACCGCCGAAGTGGTCCTGCCACGCGTTGGTGATGACGGCACCGCTGCGGTCCGGCAGCACCCGGTACTGCGGAACTTCGGCAACCCCGAGGCGGTGATCGAACGGATGCTGGCAGGGGAAGTTGAAGCCGACCTCCCAGTCCAGCATCACCGGAGCGTCGCGGCCGACGACCTCGTTCAACGTCTGGGTTCGCGGAACCCGCGGCGGGGTGATCGCCAACCACTGGTCGGAATCTCGATCGTTGTCGGCAACCACGAGCCGAATCGTGTTGGCACCGGTCGGAATCCGATCCATCGGCACACGCAGGTTGCGCCACGACGGCGTCGGGCCGATATCGATGGGGGTCACCCGCCCCTGCGCCTGCCCGTCGACTCCGTACTCGAGTTCGAGGCTCTGCCCGTACGTGACGATGCCGTCGGAGTCCACCGAGCGGATGCGTCCGGCAGCGGCGATCGAGATCAGGTCGCCGGGATCGGCAGGCAGTGCATACCACCCGGTCGTCAGCGTGGCGTTGTCATCGGACCCGAACGACCCGAGCACCGGCACGGTGGCCGGATCCAATCCGAACGGCAGTGCGCTACCGCCGGTTCCGGCCCCGGTGGTCGACGTCGGCTGCTGCTGCTCGTCGGTGTCGACGGTGTTCGAGGTGCCCGACGCCGAGGACTCCTTGTCTGCGGTGAGGTCGCCCGCCACACCGTCGGGGGTGAACCCGTCGTTCTCTTCGCCGAGCGCAGCGAAGGCATCCCCGGTGACCGGTTGCAGCACATCGGCATTGGGGTTCGTCTCGAGCAACACGTCGTTGGCGAGGCCGCACGTGTCGCCGGCAAGCGCCGAGAGATTCGATTTCGCGACCGAGTACGACGGCCACTGCGCCACAGCACCCTTGGCCATCGACGCGACGGCCACCAGCACCATCAGTGCTGCCCCGACAGCGATCGGCGGCACCGACCACCATCGCGCCATCGGTTTGTCGGTGCGCACGTACGGCGCGCGGAGATGGAACCAGACGGCTGCGAGCAACAGCAGCAGGGTCAGGCCGAGGAACATGGTCGAAATGCCGAGACCGGCAACGAGGATCGGCTTGTCCCAGAACGGAACTCCCCAGGCCGAGACGTACCAGTACCCGTTGGTTCCGGTGAACGCGACGGCCATCACGAACGAGACCGACGCGGCGAACAGCAGTCGGTTGCGCCGCGATCGCAGTACCGCCGCGCCGGTCGCCACGGCTGCGAGCACCGCAACCGATGCGGCGAGTCCGGCGAAGACCCCGAAGTGGTGGGTCCACTTGGTGGGGGTGATCATCATCAAGGCCATAGCCCCGACGGTGATGCCGACGATCCGCCGCGCCGGTCCCGTTGCGGTACCGGGGATCTTGCCGCCCTTGCGCAGCATGGCGACGACGACCGCGATCAGCGAGACGATCATCACGAACACTCCGAAGCGGCGCGCGAGCGAGCCGTCGATGTCCATGTTCATCAGCCACTGGTAGCGCAGGTACTCGTCGAACCAGGCCTGACTCGGCCCGGCCGCGTTGTGCACCCGCTGCATCTCGAGCATGCCGGCCACGGTCTGGTTGCCGAATGCGAACACCAGAACCACCGTGCCCGACGCGACCAGCGGGGCGAGCAACGTCGCCGCGCCCAAGGCCGTGCTACCGAACTGCCGGGCCCGAGCGACGACGATCTGCAGCACCGGCCTGGCTCCGGCGATCAGCGGTGCGAAGCAGATGAAACCGGAGGGTCCGTGGGTGACCGTCAACGCCGCGATGAGTATCGCCGCGGCCGCGGGCAGCAACCTGCGGGTCGCGATCGAGCGCTCCACCGAACACCATGTCAGCAGTACTCCGAGTGCCACGAACGGCTCCGGGCGCAGGCCGTTGTTGTACGGCAGCCAGAACGCGAGCAGCACCAGCCCGCCCGTCCACAGGGCAGTCTTCGAGGCGCGAGCAGCAGCCCCGAACCGCGGAATCACCTCGCGGCTGATGACGAGCCACGCCACGACCGCGCAGATCAGCGTCGGCAGGCGCATCCAGACACTGGCCGTCGAGACGTGCGACATGATTCCGAACATGTCGTACAGCGGCGTTCCGAACGGTGTCTCGGGCACACCGAAGTAACGGAAGTAGTTGGCCATGTACCCGGCGTGATCGGCCGTACGCGCCATGCCCAGCTGGTAACCGTCGTCGGAGGTGTTCGCGCCGATCAGATGCCACACCAGCAACGTCCCGATCACCACCGCATCGGCAGCTTCGAACGTCCACCAGCGACGCGGCAGGAACCGTCGGGCACGTCGGCCGTCGGACAGGTCGAGGCGGTGCAGTGCCACCAGCGAGATGCCCGTGACGAGGACCCCGACGATCATCGCGAACCACTTCAGCGCACTGGGTGTGGACGAGAATCGACTGTCGAGCTGCGCTGTGAGGGTCAGATCGTCCACGGTGCCGCGAAGATCGGTGAACACTCCGACCAGCTGCGGCCGAACATCGCCCTCGCGCGTCACGGTGTCGCCACCGGTCAGCCCGACGGTGGTCGCCGTGCCGTTCGAGGTGATCGTCAATGCGCAGTCGCCAGCAGTCGAAGAGTTCAGCTCCGCGATCGGCTCCTCGAGGAGGACGGAATCACGCAACGTCACTTTCAGTTGCGATGCCTCACCACCCGTGACCTCGGCGACGAGACCGTAGCGATAGGCGTCGGGCGATCCCTCGGGCGAGGTGGACAGCAACAGCCCGCCGTCGGGCAACAGATTCGCGGCAGCACACGGGACCGTCGCGTCGACGCTGATCGGGGTGTATCCGACGAGTGGAGCCTCGACACTGGCGATCGTGTTCGACTGCGGCCACGTCAGGGAGGACTGCTGCTGCTCGATCGGCAACAGCGGTATCGCGATCGTCAGCAGAATTCCCAGGACTGCGGAGACGATCGCGACGAGCCGAGCCATGCAAATATCTCCCACCGATGTCCTGGTCCAAGTCGCTGATCAAGGTACCAGTCGGGCCCGAGCGGGCCCGACGATACGAATCCGGCCCGGACAACCTTCGCTGTGGCACACTCAGCCCGATGATCAGCCCGATGACGGTGCATGTCGACGACACCGGTGCTGATTCCATTGCCGCGCGAATAACGACACCATCGGGTGTCGAAGTGCGAGTGAGAACCGAGTCGAATTACTCGCTGGACCATTCCTCCACTCCCTGGCTTCCTCCGCTCCTGACCGCCGGTATGCGCAAAGGGTGGGATTTATCTTTCGACGGCCCCGTGGATTCGACCGCACTTCGAGGTGCGTCCGAGGCTCAGAAGATCTTCCTGGACTGGTATCCCAAGCGTTTTCGAGAGGTATCGATGGCGGCGGAACCCGGCGGCGTCGCCACCGGCGCGACGGGAGTGGGTTGCTTCTTCAGCGGGGGCGTCGACAGCTTCTACTCGGCAATCATGGAATCCGACCGCATCACCCACCTGATCTTCGTGCACGGTTTCGATATCGGTATCGGCGACGAAAGTTTGGCGGCCAGAGCCTTGGCCGGAGCCCGAGAGTCGGCGGCGGAATTGGGAAAGCCGTTGATCGAGGTGAAGACCACGATCAGGTCGGCCTTCGCCGACCGACTGCCTCTCGATTGGGGATACGACTTCCACGGTGCCGCGTTGGCGCACGTCGGCCTGGCGTTGTCGCAGTACCTGAGCACCGTCATCATCCCGTCCTCGAACTGCCGCGAGGAACTCGCACCGTGGGGCTCTCATCCCGACCTCGACCCGTTGTGGTCGAGTAGCTCGGTCGCCTTCGAGCATCATGAACTCGATCTGCACCGTCTGGGCAAAATTCGTCGAATCGGCGAGAACCGGACCGCGATGAACCATTTGCGGGTCTGCTGGGAGAACCTCGACGGGAAATTCAATTGCGGCCGGTGTGCCAAATGCGTTCGCACACAGATCGGGCTGGCGGCCGCGGGTGCACGGTGCACGACTTTCCCCGAAACCATGGATGTGCGCGCTGTGGCTCGAATGCACATGAGAAGCCGCGATCGCGGCTACCTGAGAACCTCACTCGCCGCGATGCACGATGCCGGTGTCACCGACACAGAACTGCAGCGGGCCGTGAACACAGCAATACGCCGAAGTCATTGGACCCCGGCGCTTTTCCACGTGCGTCGTGCAGGTTCGTATATCGGCCAGGTGATCCGTCGAAGTCTGCGGCGTTGAATCGGTTGTGTCGACCAGCAGGTCAGTTCTCCACGTGCACGGCGTATCCGGCCGCACCGAGGGCATCGAGCACCGAGCCGCGGTGGTCCGGTCCGCGGGTCTCGACGGTCAACATCACGTCGACCTCTTCGAGCCCCAGGCGTCCGCCCGTACGGGAGTGGACGACGTCGACAACGCTGGCACCGGCGTCGCGCACCACGCCGAGCACCCCGGTGAGTCCGCCCGGCTTGTCCGAAATGGTCACGCGTACAGCGAGATAGCGTCCACCCGCTCGGAGACCATGAGTGATGACGTGGGTGAGCAGCAGCGGATCGATGTTTCCGCCGGAGAGGACGGCGCACACCGAACCGGTCAATCCGAGCTCGTCCGCGGAATGCGTCATCAGCGCTGCCACCGCTGCCGCCCCGGCCGGTTCCACGATCAGTTTCGCGCGTTCGATGCACAGCACCAACGCCCGCGACAGCGCATCCTCGCTGACGGTCACCACGTCGTCGACCCATCCCTGCACGTGATCGAACGGCACCGATCCGGGCAGGCCGATCGCGATGCCGTCGGCCATCGTCGACATCGACGTCAACGCGATCGGATGCCCCGCCTTCAGCGATGCAGGCCACGCGGCAGCACCCTCGGCCTGCACGCCGACGATCCTGATACCGGGCTTGGTCAGCTTGACCGCCGCGGCGACACCGGCCAACAGTCCCCCGCCGCCGGTGGGGATCACGATGGTGCCGACGTCCGGCATCTGCTGCAGCAGTTCGGTACCCAACGTCGCCTGCCCCGCGACGATGTCGAGGTGGTCGAACGGATGAATGAGAGTGGCACCGGTGCGTTCGGCGAATTCCCTCGCCGACTTCAGCGCCTCGTCCACCGTGTTACCAACCAGATGAACAGTCGCGCCGTAGGCCTTGGTGGCGACGAGCTTCGGTAGCGACACGCCTACCGGCATGAACACCGTCGAGTCGATCCCCACCTGCGAGGCGGCCCACGCGACACCCTGAGCGTGGTTGCCCGCGCTGGCCGCGACGACACCGCGGGCACGCTGCTCGGCGTCGAGCCGGGCGATGCGGTTGTACGCCCCGCGCGGCTTGAACGATCCGGTGCGCTGCAGGTTCTCGCACTTGAGCCGCACCTCGTGGCCGGTCAGGTCCGACAGAATTCGCGAGGCCACCACGGGGGTCCGGCGCATGACCGGCTCCAGCAGCTCCTCGGCCGACGCGATATCCGACGCGGTCACCCGCACAATTTCCGACACGATCGCAGTATGCCAGGAACAATTACTCTCGTGACGTCATCCGCCACCGGTCGTCACTACAGTTGTGGAGCGCGTGCCGCACCACGGCGAGCCGCGACGGGCGCAAAGGATTCTCTGAACATGACGCAGGCTGGATCCGACGAGGTCGACGACGGCCGCGAGATGCGTGGCAGCGTCGAGATCAAGGATCGGGCCATGTCGCGGACCGCCATCGCGGCGGCATCGAAGGATCCTCGGGTCACGCGCACCACCGGCGGCTTGTCGCGACTGACCGGGCGAGAACTCCCCCGCGCCGACGTCACCCTCGGCGAGGACACGATTGCCGTCAACCTCTACATCGGGGTGACCTGGCCGTCGCAGATCACCGAGGTGACCGAATCCGTGCACGCCACCGTCGAGGCCGCGTTGGCGACGATGACGGGCCTGCACGTGCATCGAGTGAACGTCCTGGTATCGGACACCACACTGGACACCGGCCCCTCGCCCACCTCGAATACCGAAGCATCGCAGCCCATCTCACCTCGACCACCCACTGCCGGCCCGGCCGCGATGCCGTTGGCACTGTTGTTCGGGTTCGCCCTCCTCGGTGTGGCCTTTGTCGCCGGCCGGGAATTCCTGATCGCACACGGCAACCTCGGTGGTAGCCCGTGGATCGCCGACGCGGTGTCCTGGATCTCCCGATTGCACTGGCAGAGTTGGATGATCGCCGCCGCGATCGGAGCCGCCGTCGTCGGGTTGTTCGTCGTGTTCATCGGGGTCAAGCCCCGAACGAAGACGCATTCCGGCCTGGGCGAGTCGGCGTCGACCGTGTGGGCCACGCCGACCGACATCGCTCGATTGTGCAGTGCTGCAGCACAGTCGACCCGCGGAGTCGTGGACGCGCACACCGTCGTCACCCGGAAGAAGATCGAAGTTCGGGTAGAGCGTGACGCTGCGTACGATGCCGACCGTATCGACGTCGGCGTGCGCGAGGCACTCGCTCCTGTGCTGTCCGTTGCTGCGGGCGAGCGCCGGCTGACGGTGAAGCAGTCGGTGGCAGCACCGACGAGGGTGTCGTGATGAAGACCTTCGTTGCCGGGGTCGACCGACTCCTCGCCATCGCGGCCGGGGCCGGGTTGATCGCGGGAGGTGGCTTCGCGCTGGCCTGGCATTACGACGTCCCCTGGGCACGAGAGATGCTCTCTCGCTTCGATCGTGCGCGAATCGCCGCCCTACCGGAACAGGGCTGGTGGGTGCCGACCCTGGCCGTGGTCGGCTGCATCGCCGTTGTCCTGGCACTGCTTCTGTTGATCGGCAACTTCTCTCCGCGCACGACCGGAACGGCAAGCGTCATCGAGAAGCCCCATTTCTCGGCGCACGTGGACCTGAGCGCCATCGCGTCGGGCGTCGCCGCGGAGCTGGCCGAGTTCCCCGGTGTTCGACGCGCCCGCGGTACGGCGATCGACGATCGGGGAATGCCCACCATCACCGTATCGGTCCATGCTGCAGCCGATTTCGATGTCGTGGCCTTCACCGCCCGAGCCGAAGCCCGTGCCGCCTTCGTGGCCGAATCACTCGCCGGTGCACACGTCGCCACTCGCATTCAACTGCACGTCGACAAGCGACGGTAGCGCGGCCGCGCAGCGTTGCGACAGGCCCGGCCACCTGTCCCTTCTGTCGGATTCACCGGTACGGTGTCGATACACGGCCCGAAGCAGGAAAGATCCGCGGAGCTCGACTCGAGTGGAAGGGAGTCCGCCTCGATGGGGCGTAGGAACGGCGACTGGCTGTTGATTCTTCTCGAACCGGATTCGGTGGCGTGCGTGGTGGCGGTAGGGACGACGCAGAAGAGCAAGGTTCCCATGGCGGCGTTCCTGAGGAGGTCGTCCGACTCGACTCACGCACGTGATGCGGTTGCTCGTTGTGCAGAATCGGGCAGGGATGTGGACATCGAATGCGAGCCGGGCAGGTACGTCTCGGCTCGTCCGATTCTCGGGGACGACGGTACGGTCCAGGCGGTGTGGGCCAGACTGCATCCGGGCACGTGCGACTCTCCGCCGTCGAATGCTTGGGCCTTTCGCTGGAATCTGACTCGCGGCACTGCCCACTCCAAGGACTCCCCGGCGCTGAATTCCGATGTGGCGCACTTGTCGGTAGCAGAAGCGATGGCAACGTTGGATTTCGGATTGCGAGCCACCGACGTCCTCGCGATGCTGGTATCCAGCACAGTCGGCGACACCGTGGATCTCGACGCAACCCAGCGTTGGACCACGGACGAGCTACATCGAATTCGCGTGCTGGCGCACACTACCGTCGAAGGCGAAGCTCGTCACCTGCGCGGCATCGCAATCGACCGCGGTCCGTTCGTCATGAGCCACCCATCCCCTACCGGAGTCCAGGAGACGATGAGCGGGCTCGTAGCGGGCGCCTCGGTCATCGCACGACGCCACACCGCAATAGTCGATCTGTGCACCCTGGAGACCTTGTACTGGCACGGCCCGCCGCCACCGTCCATCGCATGGAATCTCGACCCGACCGACCCGCGACCGCGAGTGCACCAGGACGACGACGGAGCAGTCGACGCACTCGCGAAATCAGTGTCCCGGGCCGGCGGCGCAGGAGACGAATCGAGCATCACCGTCAGATTCAGAGACCGAAACGGCGGCTACACCACCCACTCGGTGACCGCGTGCGCTCTGCCGATTCTCCCTGACGACGAAGAACCTCGGCTCGCGCTGGTGACGGTGACGGTGACCGAGGCCTGTATCTGATCGCGCGCAGCGCTGGCGCTTCGGCACCAACGGGTTTAAAGTTCGGTGTGTTACGCAAAGACTCGGTCAACGAGGCGTAACCCGCGACCTACCTTGTGTCTCTCGGGATGGTCCGCACAACTACAGATCGCCGGACGAGCGTGCGCTCTCGTTCCAGGCCGATCCCATCGAGTACGCAACCGGCCCGTATCCGTTGTGGCCCCATATCCGTTGTGGCACTGCACCCGGCTCGGTCCGAACGACAGCCACCATCACGTCGCCGAATCGCCCCTTACTCACGAACGGGAGACATCATGAACCGCATTTCTGCTCGGACTCGCACCGCATCCATCGCCCTGATCGCCGGCTCGATGATCGCCGTGACGTCGATGAGCGGAGCCGCTGTTGCTCTTGCTCAACCCGCGCCACCCGCGGTGTCCGCCACCGTCGAGGAATTCGTCCCCGTGAGCGCAGAAGAAGTTGCCTCGCTCAATGCTTCGCTGGCAGAACAGGGCCGCAATCCACTCCCCGCCGGCACAGCCGGCTTTCAGATCAGCGATGACGCGACTGTGACGATCGTCGACGAGACCGGCAACGTCCTCGATCGACAGCCGACTCCCACGGGACCTCAGGCCCGTGGAGTCACCGATGAAATAAAGCGAGTAGTCGGTGCCTGCCTCGGAATCGACTTCTTCGGCGCAGTCGGTGCTTGGGAAGCGATCGAAAGCCAGGTGAACTCGTGGGACAAGGCTGCCAAGTTCGTCCTGAGGCGAGTCGGCCTGATCGCAGCATTGTCCTGCGGCGGCGGAATATTCGCGGAGTACCTACTCTGACATGCCCTTCTCCCCAGGAAAGGAACGATTGCCATGACAGCTCCCACCCGAAACAAGTTCGAGCGATGGTCCGGCGGGATGCCCCTCGCCGCCCCGGTGGCATTCGGATCCGTGCTGTTGATCGCCAGTGTCTCGTCGAAGCTCGGTGGCAGCTCCCTCTTCTTCTTCGCCCCTCTGGCCCTCGTCACCTCGGGAACGATGGTGTGGCTCGGAGCCCGACGTGATCCGACGCGAGACCACCTCGCTCACGTCACCGTCGGGTCGGGACTGCTGGTGGGATGCGGCGGCGTCGTCGCCGTGTGTGGTCTCGCAGGCGGTCTGATGCTGGACTCACCGACGTTCTGGGCGTCCATAGCCGTCGTTGCAGCAATTGCGGCACCGATCAGCGCAGGCGTCAGTCCCTTCTCGTCGCCGAGGGGCTAGTGCCTGCGGCAGTGGTGCGGTTATGTGCCGGCTGGGGCACATAACCGCACCACTGCCCATGGCACTTACAACCGCGGGTCGACCGGCTCGGATTCCAGTGCCAGGACGGCGAACACGGCCTGGTGGATGGAATAGAGCGGCTCACCGCGCACCGAGCGATCCAGCGCTTCCATTCCCAGCGCATATTCGCGGAGGGCCATCGACTGCTTGTGTCCCACGTTTCGGTTGCGCAGGGCAGTCAGTCGATCCGGGTCGGTGTAGTCGGCACCGTAGATCAGCCGCAGATACTCGCGGCCACGAACCTTCATGCCGGGCTGCATCTTTCCGCGAGGAGCGTTCGCTGACGGTTTGACGACCATGCCCTCGCCGCCCTGCGCCGTCAACTCCTCCCACCACTTCTCCCCTGCCGCAACCGAATCCGGCATGGACAGATCGACCTCGATTCGACGGGTGGTGGCGAACATATCGGGAGCTGCTGCCACCAATCGGTCGGCAACATCGAGGTGCCAGGCGTGCGGACGATCGGCATACGTCCCGACGTTCGACGCCAGCACCTGAAACGGCGCAATCCGAACCCCGTCCAGTCCGTCCGTCGGCCAGATGTACCGCCGATACGCACCGGTGAACTCGCCCAGGTTGACCTGCCGAACGGTGTTCCGTTCCAGCAACTCCTGCACATCCAGACCACGCGAACCGGCCGATGCCAGCACCGCCGCCTCGGCCACGAGATTCGCCCGAGACACCGCAGCGACCGCGGCGTACTCGGTTTTGATCAGGCCCTCCGCTTTGGCGGACCACGGCATCAGTTCGCAGTCGAGAATCAGCCAGCTCGAATCCAATTCGTCCCACACACCGGCCTTCTCGATCGCGTCGGACACCCCGGAGATGAGCTCGCCGGTCAGTGACTCGTCGAACACCGGACGACCCGTCCGCGTGTACGCGGTGCCGAGCGATCCCTGCGGCGCATCGAACTTCTCCCGAGCGGTGTCTGCATCTCGACACACCACCACGACCACCCGCGAGCCCATGTGCTTCTCCTCGCAGATCACCGTCGACGCACCGAGCGAGCGATACGCGTCGAATGCCTGCGTCGGATATTCGAGATAGCCCTCGCGCTCGGATGTTCCACTCGGTGCCATCGTCGGCGGCAGATAGTGCAGCCACTGCGGAGCGAGGGCGAACCGACTCATCACTTCCAGTGCGCCCGCGGCATTCTCCGGCCGAACCGATACGCGCCCACGCAGCGACGTCTCGACGCCCGTCGGGCCGATCACGTCGGACAGATCGAGCGACGCCGCATCCCGCGTGAACGCGCCCATCGGGCGGGCAGGCTCGTACCAGACCTTCTCGGCCGGAACCGACACCACCTCGCGCTCCGGGTAACGCAGCGCCGTGAGCTTCCCGCCGAAGACGCATCCCGTATCGAGACACGCAGTGTTGTTCTCCCACTCCACTTCCGGAACCGGGGTGTGCCCGTAGAGAACCGCCGCCGAGCCCCGATAGTCCTGCACCCACGGGTACCGCACCGGAAGGCCGAACTCGTCGGTCTCGCCGGTGGTGTCGCCGTACAGGGCAAAACTTCGAACCCTGCCCGACGCCCGGTTGTGGTACTTCTCGATCAACCCGGCGTGCGCGACGACGAGCTTGCCGCCGTCGAGCACGAGGTGCGCGACGAGGCCGTCGCAGAACTCGAGCACCTGCCGGCGAAACTCTGCCGACTCGGCGTCGAGCTGTTGGAGGGTCTCGGCGAGACCGTGCGACGTGGTCACCTTCCGGCCGTGGAGTGCCTTGACGAGCTTGTTCTCGTGGTTACCCGGAACCGCCAATGCTGCTCCGGTACCGACCATTCCCATCACCAGTCGCAGCACTCCCACCGAGTCCGGTCCGCGATCGACGTAATCGCCGACGAACACGGCAGTCCGACCGGGCGGTGGCGTCGCGCCGACCGCGCGACCGGCGTCGTCGCGCTCGATCGTGTAACCCAGCACGCCGAGCAGGCTTTCGAGCTCCGCAAGGCAGCCGTGGATGTCGCCGATGACGTCGAACGGTCCGGTCAGCTCACGTCGATCGCTGCGCAGCGGAGTGCGAACGAACGTCGCCGACGCCACCGCTTCGACACCGTCGAGTACGTGGACCGAACGAAAGCCTTCCTTGGACAGTCCCCGAAGCGAGCGTTGCAACTGGGACTGCTGGCGGCGCAGCACATCTCGACCGAACGTCCTGTCGGTGCGCTCGGCGTTGCGCTGTGCACACACCGATTCGGGCACATCGAGCACGACGGCGACCGGTAGCACGTCGTGTTCGCGGGCCAACGCGATCAACGTCTTTCGCGCCGCGGGTTGCACGTTCGTGGCGTCCACGACGGTGAGCAGACCGGCCCGGAGCCTGGTTGCCACTAGGAATTCCAGCAGCGCGAACGCATCCTTGGTCGCGCTCTGCAGGTTGGGGTCGTTGCTCACCATGCCCCGGCAGGCATCACTGGACACCGTCTCGTACGGACCGAAGTGCTGCGCGGCGAAGGACGACTTGCCGGACCCGCTGATGCCGACGAGTACGACGAGGGATCGATCCGGAATGTCGAAGGTACTCATCGGGCCTGCTCCTCTCGGGTGAAGACGGCCATCTGTGTCGGGGTGCCGTACATATCGTCGACGGGGCCGATTCCCTCGATGCGTACGTCGTAGGCGTGTTCACGTGCTACCGACGAACCCCAGTGCTCGAACTGCGCTCGGGTGAATTCGAATCGGTGATCGACGTGACGGAAGGTTCCCGGTTCGAGGCCGGGATACAGCACGTTGTACTCGGAGTTGGGTGTGGTGACGAGAACCGTTCGTGGACGCGCCTGAAGAAATACCGAACGCACCAACGCCGGAAGCCGATCGAGATCGACGTGTTCGATGACCTCCATGAGCACCATCGCGTCGAATCCGTGCAGCCGAACGTCGCGGTACGTGGCCGACGACTGCACCAGTTCGATCCGAGCGCGCTGCCGATCGGACATGTCGTCCAGACGCAGCCTGCGCTGAGCCTTGGCGAGTGCACGATCACTCACGTCGGCACCGAGAATGCGATCGAAACTGTTGTCCGCGAGCAGCTCTCGCAGCAGACGACCCTCACCGCAACCGAGGTCGATCACCGACTTCGCGCCTGCACCCGTCAGTGCCGCCAACACGGCACGCACCCGATGCTCGGCCAGCGTCGGATCTCGCGGGGCTGCGTCGCCCTGCGGAGCGTCGGGCACGAGTCGGTCGAGCGCCGAGGCCACCAGTTCGCGACGGTGCGCCAGGTAGCGCGAGGCGATGAGCGAAGACTCCGGGTGATCCCCCAGCCAATCCCCTGCTGCTCGAACGAGTTTGTCGGCCTCGTCCTCGCCCACCCAGTAGTGCTTCCCGTCGTCGAGGACCGGAAGCAGGACGTACAGGTGCCGCAGGGCAGACGACAGCGTGAATGTTCCGGTCAAGACCAGATCGACGTACTCGGAGTTACCCCAGTGCGGCTGAGTCGGATCGAGCGGGATGGGCGTCGCGTCCACTTTCCAACCGAGGGGACCGAACATCCGTGACGCCAGGTCGGTCGCACCACGAGACGGCGCGGCAGGCATCGAGATCGTCAGATCGATTGCAGCAGAGAGCAATTCAGGTCTTCCGGTACACACGCCGGCCAGCGTTTGCTTGAACAGTCGCGACAATGCCACCGCGAGCCCGGACGCTGCGCCGTCATTCACCAGAACTGCGACGGTGGTGCGCTCGGCCGAGACTTCCGGATACAGCACAGTGGTGGTGCCCATGGGCAGGTTCCAGCTCTGCACACGATCGGGGTGCTTGTGCAGCAAATACCCGATGTCGGAGGAGTCCGGGAAATCGGTTGTGGCATTTGCAGTCACGGTCAGTAGCACCGCAGCGACGTTACGGGACAGCCGCGCCCGATGCGTCCCATTTTTCGGGCGCCCGCCTGCCCCGGTCCGGGATGAATGTCCCTTTGTTGCAGTCAGAGTGACTGAAAGCCACATTGATCCCAACTGGGAGGGGGAGGTGGACGCTCACGGGAGGGCGCACGCAAAAGCGGCACCCACCTGTGAGGGTGAGTGCCGCTTCAGGTACAGCTGGTGAAACTAGATCACTTGACGATCTTCGTGACGCGACCGGCTCCGACGGTACGACCGCCCTCACGGATCGCGAAACGGAGGCCGACATCCATGGCGACCGGCTGGATCAGAGTGACGGACATCTCGGTGTTGTCACCGGGCATGACCATCTCGGTGCCCTCGGGAAGGGTCACGACGCCCGTAACGTCCGTGGTACGGAAGTAGAACTGCGGGCGGTAGTTGTTGAAGAACGGCGTGTGGCGGCCGCCCTCGTCCTTCGAGAGGATGTAGGCGTTGCCCTCGAACTCCGTGTGGGGAGTCGTGGTGCCGGGCTTGATGATGACCTGTCCACGCTCGACGTCTTCGCGCTTGATGCCACGAACGAGGAGGCCGACGTTGTCGCCTGCCTGACCCGAGTCGAGCAGCTTGCGGAACATTTCGATTCCGGTGACGGTGGTCTTGGTCGAGCCGGGGCGGATGCCGACGATCTCGACCTCTTCGTTGACGTTGACCGAGCCGCGCTCGATACGTCCGGTGACCACGGTGCCACGACCGGTGATGGTGAAGACGTCCTCGACGGGCATGAGGAACGGCTTGTCGGTCTCACGGACGGGGTCCGGAACCGAATCGTCGACGGCCTGCATGAGCTCCATGACCGACTCGCCCCACTTCTCGTCACCCTCGAGTGCCTTGAGTGCGGAGACCTTGATGACCGGTGCGTCCTCGTCGAACTCCTGCGAAGCGAGGAGCTCGCGGACCTCCATCTCGACGAGCTCGATGATCTCGTCGTCGTCGACCATGTCGGCCTTGTTCAGTGCGACCAGGATGTACGGAACACCGACCTGGCGGGCGAGCAGCACGTGCTCGCGCGTCTGCGGCATCGGGCCGTCGGTTGCTGCAACGACCAGGATTGCGCCGTCCATCTGTGCCGCGCCGGTGATCATGTTCTTGATGTAGTCGGCGTGACCCGGTGCATCGACGTGCGCGTAGTGGCGCTTCTCGGTCTGGTACTCGACGTGGGAGATGTTGATCGTGATACCACGAGCCTTCTCCTCCGGAGCCTTGTCGATCTGATCGAAAGCCGAGGCCTCGTTCAGGTCCGGGAACTTGTCGTGCAGAACCTTGGTGATTGCAGCCGTCAGCGTCGTCTTACCGTGGTCAACGTGACCGATGGTGCCGATGTTGACGTGCGGCTTCGTCCGATCGAACTTCGCCTTCGCCACTGTGTGTCCTCCTGGACTGATCTGTGCGGGCCCCGACGGGGCCGGCACGCGTATGTGTTCTTACTTATTACAGGTCGAGCGTGGTCCAGCAAACGAAGAGAGAATTACTCTCCGTTGACCTTCGCGATGATTTCCTTCGCTACGTTCGCGGGAACTTCTGCGTACGAATCGAAGACCATGGAGTAGTTAGCGCGGCCCTGTGTCTTCGACCGAAGGTCTCCGATGTAGCCGAACATCTCCGACAGCGGAACCAGTGCCTTGACGATACGGGCACCGCTGCGTTCCTCCATGGCCTGGATCTGACCACGGCGGGAGTTCAGGTCGCCGATGACCTCACCCATGTAATCCTCGGGCGTGATGACCTCGACGGCCATGACGGGTTCGAGAATGACGGGGCTGGCCTTGCGGGCGGCTTCCTTGAACGCTTGTGAGCCGGCGACCTTGAAGGCCATTTCCGACGAGTCGACGTCGTGGTACGCACCGTCGAGCAGTGTGACCTTGACGTTGACCAGGGGGTATCCGGCGAGAACACCGTACTGCATGGCGTCCTGCGCACCGGCGTCGACCGAGGGGATGTACTCCCTGGGCACACGACCACCGGAGACCTTGTTCTCGAATTCGTAGGTCGCACCGTCTTCGCCCTCGAAAGGCTCGAGCTTGATGATGACCTTCGCGAACTGGCCGGAGCCACCGGTCTGCTTCTTGTGGGTGTAGTCGTGCTTCTCGACCGTCTTGCGGATGGTCTCGCGGTACGCGACCTGCGGCTTGCCGACGTTGGCCTCGACCTTGAACTCGCGACGCATACGGTCGACGAGGATGTCGAGGTGCAGCTCGCCCATGCCGCCGATGACGGTCTGGCCGGTGTCCTCGTCCAGCTTCACCGAGAAGGTGGGATCCTCTTCGGCGAGCTTCTGGATTGCTGTTCCCAGCTTCTCCTGGTCGGACTTGGTCTTCGGCTCGATCGAGACCTGGATGACCGGGTCCGGGAAGCTCATGGACTCGAGGATGATCTGGTTCTGCGGATCGCAGAGCGTGTCACCCGTCGTGGTGTCCTTGAGGCCGATGACCGCGTAGATGTGACCGGCAGATGCGGTCGCGATCGCGTTCTCCTTGTTGGAGTGCATCTGGAACAGCTTGCCCAGACGCTCCTTCTTGCCCTTGGTCGAGTTGATGACCTGAGCGCCGGAGTCGACCTTGCCCGAGTACACCCGGACGTAGGTCAGCTTGCCGAAGAAGGGGTGGGTCGCGATCTTGAACGCGAGAGCCGCGAACGGCTCGTCTGCGGACGGCTTGCGAGTGATCTCCTTCTCCTCGTCGCCGACGGCGTGTCCGATGGTCTCGGCAACGTCGAGGGGAGACGGGAGGTAGTCGATGACCGCGTCGAGCATGGGCTGGACGCCCTTGTTCTTGAACGCGGATCCACACAGGATCGGGTACAGCTCGCTGTTGACCGTCATCTTGCGGATGGCGCCCTTGATCTCGTCGATCGTGAGCTCTTCGCCGCCGAAGTGCTTCTCCAGAAGCGCTTCGTCGGATTCGGCCACGGTCTCGAGCAGCATGGTGCGGTACTCGTCCGCGCGCTCCTTGAGGTTTTCCGGGATCTCCTGGATCTCGTACTTCTCGCCGAGCTTGGTCTCGCCACTCCACACGAGAGCCTTCATCTGCACGAGGTCGATGACGCCCTCGAAATCGTTCTCTGCGCCGATGGGCAGCTGGATGACCAGCGGCTTGGCACCGAGACGATCGATGATGGTCTGCACGGTGTAGTAGAAGTCCGCGCCGAGCTTGTCCATCTTGTTGACGAAGCAGATGCGCGGCACGTCGTACTTGTCGGCCTGACGCCAGACCTGCTCGGACTGCGGCTCGACACCTTCTTTGCCGTCGAACACTGCGACAGCGCCGTCGAGGACGCGGAGCGAGCGCTCCACCTCGACGGTGAAGTCGACGTGACCGGGGGTGTCGATGATGTTGATCTGGTTGTCGTTCCAGAAGCACGTCGTGGCAGCAGAGGTGATCGTGATGCCACGCTCCTGCTCCTGCTCCATCCAGTCCATGGTGGCTGCGCCATCGTGAACTTCACCGATCTTGTAGGAGATACCGGTGTAGAAGAGGATGCGTTCGGTAGTGGTGGTCTTGCCGGCATCGATGTGGGCCATGATGCCGATGTTGCGGACCTTGTTGAGGTCGGTCAGCACGTCCTGTGCCACGAGTTAACCCGCCTTGGTGTTGGAAGAGGTATTGCCTGAGCTGATCAACGCTCCGGCGGTATCGGATAGTTCCGAATACCGCCCGAGCGAGGAGATCACCAGCGGTAGTGGGCGAACGCCTTGTTGGCTTCGGCCATCTTGTGAGTGTCTTCGCGACGCTTCACAGCGGCACCGAGGCCGTTGCTGGCGTCGAGCAACTCGTTTGCCAGCCGCTCGACCATGGTCTTCTCACGACGAGCGCGCGAGAACGTGACCAGCCAGCGCAGTGCCAGCGTGGTGGAGCGGCCGGGACGAACCTCGACGGGCACCTGGTAGGTGGCACCACCGACGCGACGGCTGCGAACCTCGAGGGCCGGCTTGACGTTGTCGAGTGCACGCTTGAGCGTGACGACGGGGTCGGTGCCGGTCTTCTCGCGAGCCTGCTCGAGCGCCTGGTAGACGATGCGCTCGGCGGTCGACTTCTTGCCGTCGAGGAGAATCTTGTTGACGAGCTGCGTGACCAACGGCGATCCGTAGACCGGGTCGTTGATCAGCGGCCGCTTGGGTGCTGGGCCCTTGCGTGGCATATCAGCTCTTCTCCTTCTTGGCTCCGTAGCGGCTACGAGCCTGCTTGCGGTTCTTGACACCCTGGGTGTCGAGCGAGCCGCGGATGATCTTGTAACGCACACCCGGGAGGTCCTTCACACGACCACCGCGAACGAGCACCATCGAGTGCTCCTGCAGGTTGTGACCCTCACCGGGGATGTATGCGGTGACCTCGACCGAGGAGGTCAGGCGAACACGCGCGACCTTACGGAGAGCGGAGTTCGGCTTCTTGGGGGTGGTCGTGTACACGCGAGTGCACACGCCACGGCGCTGTGGACTGCCCTTGAGGGCAGCGGTCTTCAGTTTCGCGACCTTGTCGGTGCGTCCCTTACGGACCAGCTGGTTGATCGTTGGCATGAACCGGCTTTCTTCGTGTCGATAAACAGGGATCTAGCAGTTGGAGCAAGAGAACACTGCTCCTCACCCGGTACTGCTGCTGCTCCAGTACTGCTACCGCGGGTCTCTTGCACCCCGCGGTCGGGTGTGTCGCATACCCCCACACGTCCAGCCGGTTGCGCGCTCTCAGAGCGAACGTGCGCACGGCTGTACCTCGCATAGGCACACAAACGGTCCGGCCAGGCCGGACACGACCCATAACGATACCCGGCGGCGCGGCCTCGGGTCAAAACACCCTTCGCCCTGATACGCGACCTATCTGCTCAGGTTGAGTGTGAGGTCGGCCAGCTTCGCCGCGGCCTGGCACGGATCGGGATGAGCGGCACCGGGCTGGTACTGCACCCACCACCCGAAGATGCCGTCCCGATCCGCCCCGGCCGAGACTCCGCACGAATCGGGATCGTTCGGACGCTGAGCCTGGATTGCCTTGTGGCCCTGCACCGTTGTGTCGGTGACGGTGTACATCATCTTTTCCTCGGCCGCCCGCTCGGCGGCCAGAGTGCCGGATTCGAACCAGTTGAACGTCACTTTCACCGTGCCCGCGGAGCCGACGAGATCCCACCGACAGATGGCCCCGAAGAAGCCGCGTTCGATGGCGTCGGCTCCGGTGGTCTCGGCGATCTGGTCGTCGGAGACGGCATCGCACTCGGTCAACAATTCGGTGAATTCTTGGCCACCGGAGCCTGCGAAGCTCGCCGGTCTCGCAGTTCCCTGGACGGTCTGGGCGCACCCGGCGACGAGCAACAGGGTCGACGCCGCCGCGACCACTCGTTTGCGCGTCATTGCTTGCGCTCCACGGTCAGAGTCGCGAGTTCGTTTCCGACGTCGCACGGCGGGCGCGCGGCAGGTCCGAGGGAGTACGTGATCGACCAGTGAAAGAAGTCGTCGCCGAACTGCACGCCTATTTCGCACAGGGTGTCCTGCTCGGCCTCGAACCCCGGGTTGCCGTCGATCTCGATGTCTTTCGCCGGACGGCCGATCAGCTCGGAACCGGCGCGTTCGCGTCCGATAGGGCTGCCGCGGTACCAGGAGAAGCTGACTCCCGGTCCGCCGAACCCCGTGGTCTCCCACTGGCATCCGACGGAATTGCGGGTGATCTGCGCGAACGGGCCCGCTCCGAACGCGGACTGCACCTCGGCGTCGGTGATCGATCCGCATTCACCGAAGAAGGGACCCGGCTCGTACACCGTGGTCGTCGGAGCAGTCTCTTGCGTCGATGCAGCGTCCTCCTCCGCACCGCCGCACCCGGCGATCAGCACGGCTGTTGCCGTCACGACCATCGCGAACCGTCTCGTCATCTGCTACGGGGCCGAGAATCCGCCGACGCCGGGAATGTCGAACACGATTCCGGAGGCAAGGACGTGCGCGGTGAACAAGACCGGCCCGCTGCCGGTATCGGCGACGACCGGCCCCGCGGGCTCGAACACGCCGTTTCCCTGCCGGCAGATCGGTGCGTTGACCGACCCGGTGCGTCCGTTGGCGATGTTGACGAAGTCGACCTGCAGGCTGGCGAAGTTCTGGTACGACGTGCAGATCCGCGGATCGGCGGCACGGCCCCAGATGTGGGTCAGTCCCGGAGTCTCGGTACCGGCGACCTCGATCGTGCCGATCCACTGATCCGGAACGATGAGTCCGCCGACGGTGACTCCGAGGTTGGGAATCTGCAGAACGGGGACGGGAACCGGTCCGGGCTGGGGTGCAGGTGCGTTCTCGGTGGGTGCAGGCGGCGCATCGGCAGGCGGTTGCGCCTGTGCGACCGGCGCGAGGGCCATGGTGCCCACAGCCGCGAATGCGGCTGCGAGGAGACCGAATCGAGTCCGACGAGCCATACCTGTGCGTCTCCTGATCCTTTGGAAGCGAGTCGCCATACGTTACCGCGAAGCGGCGAGCTTCCGGCCCTGGACGTAGACGCCGACGATCGCGGGCTCGCGCATCGACATCAGCAGCGCGAACAGGGTCTGGTCTCGGGCGAGCTCGGCATCGTCGGCGCGGACGCCGTGGTCGATCGCCGCCGCGAGCTGGGGCCATGCGGACGGATCGACCACGACGAAATCGGCTTCCTTGCCCGCGTCGAAGTTGCCGATTCGGCTCTCCATGTCCAGCGCTCGTGCCCCGGCGAGGGTTCCGGTGAACAGCAATTCGGCGGGATGCAGGGACAGTCCTGCGTCACCGGCCTCGGAGATGTGCACCTTGAACGCGTCGGCGAGGACCTGCGGCAACAGCCACTCGTCACCGCCGCCGAAGTCCGATCCGATGGCGATGTTCACCCCCGCGGCGACGGTTCGCTTCCACGGCATCGTGCCCGAGCCCAGGAACTGCTGCGAGGTGGGACAGTGCGCGATGGACGTGCCGGTCTCTGCCATTCGCGCGAGTTCGACGTCCTGACAGTGCACCGCGTGGGCCAGGACGGTGCGCGGGCCCAGAAAGCTCTTCCCACCGACCTGCGAGCCCGGCAGAAACTTGCCGTCGTAGGTGTCGAGGTACGTCTCCACCCCGTAGGCGTTCTTGGTGGCGTCGATCTCGCCGGTCCCCGGCCGGTTGTTCTCGTTCAGGTGTGTGTGGAAGTAGACGCCTCGGGCGCGCACGGAATCGTAGAGCTCGCCGAGGTTCTTCAGCGTCTGCGTCGTCACCGAGAGCGAGAACCGCGGTACGACGGCCACGTGCAGCATCGCCGTGTCGACATCGCCGGTGTCGGCGGCGTGCCACTTCTCGATCTCCTCGGACACCAGTCGGATGGCCTCGTCCTCACCGGTGATCAATGCCTGCGCCGACGCCGGGCCGGTGGTCTGGACCCCTCGGCCGCTGACGATGCGTAGCCCGTGCTCGAGTGTTTCGGCGAACAGCGAATCCTGCGCATGCGGGAACGCCGATCCGAACACCATTGCCTGCGTGGTTCCGGCCCGGATCCGCGCGGCGCAGAAGTCTCTGGCCGCAGCGGCAGCGAACTCGGGATCGGCGAAGCGGGACTCGGACGGAAAGATGCACGTGTTCAGCCACTCGAGCAGTTGCCCGCCGCCGTAGGAATCTCCGGCGTAGGTCTGCGGGAAGTGAATGTGGGTGTCGACGAATCCCGGCAGCAGGAACGCGGGCCGATGGTCGGCAACCGTATGCTGCGCGAATTCGGTTGGGAGCGAATCGAACTCACCACAGAACTCGATCTTGCCGTCGTCGCCGACCACGAGGGCACCGTCGGGAATCGACACCAGCGCGGCGACGGCGTCGAGCACCGTGGGCGAGCCGGCGACGTGAAAGATATGGCCGCGGTGCACGCGTGCGATTTCGGAAGTCACCCGCCAGACTCAAGCACACGTCGATCGGAACTGCAGATCGTGCGGCTCTCTACTGCGCTACCGCTCCCGCGGCGGACAGCCGCGCGTTCAACGACGCATCCAACACCTCTGCCCACGAGCGCACGACCTCGGCACGTCGTCGTGCGTCGTCGGTCAGAACATCGGCCAGACCCAGACCGCGGGCGAGGTCGAGGGTTGCCTGAACGAGACGGTGGGTGACGGGATCGTTGTCGTCGACCCCGAGGTTCTCGACGGCCATCTTGTGGGCCCGACGACCGAACCGTTCTTCGAGAGGAACGATCCGATCGCGCAACTCGGGGTCGGCCGAGGCCGCGGTCCAGACCTGCAGTGCCGCTTTGAACATCGGCCCGGTGTAGTACTCGACGAGCCGCTCCACCACCAGTGTCGTCCGGCCGGGGCCCGCCGGAATCTCCTGGGCCTCGCGGCGAGCGCTGTCCATCCGAGTGTCGAACATGTACTCGAGCGCTCCGGTGATCAGGTCCTCACGCGTCGGGAAATGATGCTGGGTCGCGCCGCGGGAGACGCCTGCACGTTCGGCGACCACGCCGACCGTCGTTGCCACCCAGCCCTGCTCGGCGAGCGAATCGATCGTCGCCTCGAGCAGTCGCTGACGCGTCACCCGGCTGCGGTCCTGCTTGGGTTCGCGCGCCATCACCATCGCCATACTCCCTACTACCGACCCGACTTCTCGGCCGCTCTACTTCTCGGCCGCCCAGGACGGGGGCCTCTTCTCCAGAAAGGACATCATCCCCTCTCGGGCCTCGTCGGATGCAAACAACCTGGCCGATTGCTCGGCGACGGCCGTCCCACGCTCGTCCATCTCGCGCCTGATCGCGGCCGTGGTGAGGCGCTTCGACTCGGCCAGGCCCTGCGGCGAACACTTCCTGAACACGATCATGTAGTCGGCCACCACGGCTGCGGGGACGGCGTCGGCCACGGTGACCAGACCGATCGCCTCGGCCGTCGCCCCGTCGAACGTCTCCCCGGTGAGGAAATAGCGACTCGCCGCGCGAGACGTCAGCCGCGGCAGCACGGCCACCGAGATGACCGACGCGGCCAGGCCCAGCCGAACCTCCGTCAACGCGAACGAGCTCTCGGGTCCGGCGACCGCGACGTCGCAGGCCGCGACGAGCCCCATCCCGCCTGCCCGCACATGTCCGTCGATCTTCGCGACGACGGGTTTCGGGGTGTCGATGATCAGCCGCATCAGATCCAGCATCTGCCGGGTGCGAAGTTCCGGTGATGCCCCGGCTTCGCGGAGGTCTGCTCCGGCACAGAACGTGGTGCCGGTGTGACCGAGCACGATCGTTCTGACGTCGTCGTCGAGCGCCGCAGCGGTGAGTCCCGCTGTCAGCTCCTCGACCATCACCGAGGACAGCGCATTCCGGTTCTCCGGCGAATCCAACGTCAAATACGCTGTGTCCTTGCCCGACTCGACGAGAACGGCCATCAGTAGCTTCTCGGCAGTCCGAGCGAGTGCTGGCTCACGAAGTTCAGGATCATCTCCCGACTCACCGGTGCGACGCGGGCGATGCGAGCAGCCCCGAGCATCGCAGCCAAGCCGTACTCGCTGCTCAAGCCGGCACCGCCGTGGGTCTGGATCGCCTGATCGAGCGCCTTGATGCTGGCTTCGGCCGCAGCATATTTCGCCATGTTCGCCGCCTCGGCCGCACCGAAGTCGTCGCCGGAATCGTAGAGCACTGCTGCCTTCTGCATCATCAGCTTCGCGAGCTCGAGTTCGATCTTGCACTGCGCCAACGGGTGCGCGAGACCCTGATGCGCTCCGATCGGCGTCTTCCAGACCGTCCGCTCGTTGGCGTACTTGACGGCGGCGTCGATGGCGTAGCGACCCATCCCGACGGCCATCGCGGCACCGAGAATGCGCTCGGGGTTCAGGCCGGCGAACAGCTGCATCAGGGCGGCGTCGGCCTCACCGACGAGCGCTTCGGCGGGGAGCCTGACGTCGTCGAGGAACAGCACGAACTGATGATCGGGCTCGACGATGTCCATCTCCATCTGCGTCTTCTGCAGTCCCGGAGCGTCCGTGGGCACGATGAACAGCGCCGGCTTGAGCTTGCCGGTCTTCGAATCCTCGGTGCGTGCGACGATCAAAACCGCATCGGCCTGATCCACGCCGGAGATGTAGATCTTGTTGCCCTTGAGAATCCACTCGTCACCGTCACGACGCGCCGTGGTGGTGATCTGGTGCGAATTGGAGCCGGCGTCGGGTTCGGTGATGCCGAAGACCATGATCTTGGACCCGTCGGCGAGCGCGGTGAGCCACTCCTGCTTCTGGTCGGCCGTGCCGTACTTGCCGATGATAGTGCCGCAGATGGCCGGGCTGACGACGACCAGCAGCAGACCGGCACCGTGCGCGGCCAACTCCTCCTGCACGAGCGCGAGTTCGTAGATGCCCGCGCCACCGCCGCCGTACTCCTCGGGAAGGTTGACGCCGAGGAAGCCGAGCTTGCCCGCCTCGTTCCACAGTTCGGTCAGCGGCTCACCCTTGCGCGCCTTCGGCAGGACGTAGTCGATGTAGTTGTAGCGCTTGCCGAGTGACGAGACTGCGTTGCGCAGACCCTTCTGCTCTTCGGTTTCGATGAAACTCATGATTGCTCCACTCCCTCTTCGGTGACGGCTTCTTCGGTGACAACGGCGAGAACAGCGCCGACTTCGACTTGCTGGCCTTCCACAACGTTCAATTCGGTGAGCACACCGTCGGCAGGCGCGGTGACCGTGTGTTCCATCTTCATCGCCTCCAGCCACAGGATGGGCTGACCGGCGGTGACGGTATCGCCCTGCGCTGCAGCGATTCTGATGACACTGCCGGGCATCGGTGCGAGCAGCGAACCGGCCGCGACCTCGTCGGTGGGGTCGGTGAACCGCGGGGCCTTGATCAACCTGACCGGACCGAGCGCGGAATCGACGAAGACGTCCGAACCGTAGCTGCTCACCTGGAAGATACGACGAATTCCGTTGTCGTCGAGCGTCACCCGCGTCGGAGTGTGCTCTATCAGTTCGACGCCCTCGAGTTCGACGCCGTCCACCGAGGCGGTGAGTCCGCTGCGACCGATCGAGTATTCGACGGTGATGTCGTTGTACGTCTTGCGCTGCGGTTGAGACCGGAGATTGCGCCAACCGCCGGGCAGTCCCCGGTTCACCCGCGCCTGCGCGACGTTGCTCGCTGCGTCGGCCAACGCAGCCGCGAGAGCCGAGAGTTCCTCGGCGAGGCCGTGTGCGATCGGCTGAGCCAGTACCTCGAGCCCGTGCGTGTCGAAGAAAGCCGTGTCGGTATCCCCGGCCAGGAACGCCGGATGCCGCAGGATGTTGACCAGTAGATCGCGGTTGGTCTTCAGGCCGTGAACGGTGGCCTTGTGCAACGCTTTCGCCAGTAGATTCGCAGCCTGATCCCGCGTCGGCGCGAACGAGATGACCTTCGCGAGCATCGGGTCGTAATGAGTTCCCACCACACTGCCGGTCTCGACGCCGGAATCGACCCTGATGCCGGCCTTCGCGAGAACCTCGAACTGCGCACCGGGGATCTCGAATCGGTGCACGGCACCGCTCTGCGGCTGCCAGTCCTGGGCCGGATCCTCCGCGTAGAGGCGAACTTCGATGGAGTGTCCACGTGTCTCGGGCTGCTCGGCGGGCAACCGCTCCCCCGCGGCGACCCTGATCTGCAGCGCCACCAGGTCGAGTCCCGTCGTGCATTCGGTGACCGGGTGCTCCACCTGCAGACGGGTGTTCATCTCGAGGAAGAAGAAATTGCCCTTCTCGTCGGCGAGGAATTCGACGGTGCCCGCACCCTCGTAGCCGATGGCCTCGGTGGCCAGCGTCGCCGCATGGAAGAGCTTCTCGCGCATGCCGTCGATGCGTTCGACGAGCGGCGACGGTGCCTCCTCGACGACCTTCTGATGTCTGCGTTGGATCGAGCATTCGCGCTCCCCCACCGTCCACACCGTGCCGAATCTGTCGGCCATGACCTGCACTTCGATGTGCCGACCGGTCTCGATGTACCGCTCGACGAATACCGTTCCATCACCGAATGCCGAGAGTGCCTCGCGCCCGGCGGCTTCGAGCTCCGAATCCAGGTTCTCGAGATTGCGCACGATGCGCATGCCGCGCCCACCGCCACCTGCGGACGCCTTGATCAGCACCGGAAGCTCGTTCTCGGTGACCGACTCGGGATCGAGCTGGGTCAGCACCGGCACGCCGGCGTCGGCCATCATCTTCTTGGACTCGACCTTCGAGCCCATCAATTCGATGGCCTTGACGGGCGGCCCGATCCACGTCAGGCCGGCGTTCTGCACCTGTTGCGCGAAATCGGCGTTCTCGGAGAGGAATCCGTATCCCGGATGCACCGCGTCGGCTCCGGCGGCCGCCGCTGCGGCGATGACGAGCTCGCCGCGCAGGTACGTCTCGGCCGAACTGTTTCCGGGGAGCCGCACTGCCGAGTCGGCCTCGCGCACGTGCGGGGAGTTCGCGTCGGCGTCGGAGAACACCGCGACGGTGTCGATGCCCTCGGCGCGACAGGTGGCGAACACGCGTCGGGCGATTTCGCCGCGGTTGGCTACGAGAACGGACGATACGGTCATGGCTTCACATCCGGAAGACACCGAAGTTGGCGGTGCCTTCGATCGGGGCGGTGGCGATGGCCGACAGGCACATTCCCACCACCGTGCGGGTATCACGGGGGTCGATGACGCCGTCGTCGTAGAGGCGTCCGGAGAGGAACATCGGCATCGACTCGGCCTCGATCTGGCCTTCGATCATCGCGCGCATTCCGGCATCGGCTTCGGCGTCGAAGGCTTGTCCGCGAGCTTCGGCGGCGGCGCGTCCGACGATGGAGATGACACCGGCGAGCTGCGCGCCGCCCATGACGGCGGATTTGCTGGACGGCCAGGCGAAGAGGAATCGCGGATCGAATGCGCGGCCACACATGCCGTAGTGACCGGCTCCGTAGGACGCGCCGAGCAGGATGGAGATATGCGGAACTTTCGAGTTGGAGACGGCGTTGATCATCATCGATCCGTGTTTGATCATGCCGCCCTCCTCGTACTCCTTTCCGACCATGTATCCAGTGGTGTTGTGCAGGAACAGGAGTGGGGTGTTCGACCGATTGGCGAGCTGAATGAACTGCGTCGCCTTCTGCGATTCCTCGCTGAACAACACACCGCGGGCATTGGCCAGAATGCCGATCGGATATCCGTGCAGCTCGGCCCAGCCGGTGACGAGCGAACCGCCGTACATGGGCTTGAACTCGTCGAAATCCGAACCGTCGACGATGCGGGCGATGACCTCGCGTGGGTCGAACGGGATCTTCAGATCCGTGGGGACGATGCCGAGGAGGTCTTCGGGGTCGGCCAACGGCTCGATGACCTCGGCGCGCGGCTCGGGGCCCTTCTTCTTCCAGTTCAAACGGGAAACGATGCTGCGCCCGATGCGGATGGCGTCCTGCTCGTCGACGGCGAAATAGTCTGCGAGGCCGGACTTTCGGGCGTGCATCTCGGCACCGCCGAGCGATTCGTCGTCCGAGTCCTCGCCGGTCGCCATCTTGACCAGCGGTGGTCCGGCGAGGAAGACCTTGGAGCGTTCCTTGACCATGACGACGTGATCGGACATGCCGGGGATATACGCGCCGCCTGCGGTGGAGTTACCGAACACCAGCGCGATCGTGGGGATGCCCGCCGCCGAGAGCTGCGTCAGATCACGGAACATGCGACCGCCGGGGATGAACACCTCCTTCTGAGTCGGTAGATCGGCTCCACCGGACTCGACCAAGGAGATGACCGGAAGCCGGTTCTGCGTGGCGATGTCGTTGCCGCGGAACCCCTTCTTCAGCGTCCACGGGTTGCTCGCCCCGCCGCGGACCGTCGGGTCGTTGGCGACGATGAGGCATTCGACGCCGCACACCACGCCGATACCCATGACGGTGCTGGCTCCGACGGGAAAGTCGCTGCCCCAGGCCGCGAGTGGGCACAGTTCGAGGAAGGCCGAGTCCTCGTCGATCAGCAGTTCGATGCGTTCACGGGCGAGAAGCTTGCCGCGCTTCTTGTGTCGCTCCACGTATTTCTGACC
The DNA here is from genome assembly GCF_002259485.1 of Rhodococcus sp. 14-1411-2a. GTDB lineage: Bacteria > Actinomycetota > Actinomycetes > Mycobacteriales > Mycobacteriaceae > Rhodococcoides. The sequence goes on along the minus strand of NZ_NPGA01000015.1, from coordinate 448,858 downwards.
GCCACCGAGCAGAGCCTTCGAGTGCTCGGCTTCGATCTCGCCGAGTTTGGTGTTCATGGCCTCGACGCTCCCCGCGTACTGCTCCGATGCGGTGTCGAGGGTGGACTTGAGCACGCTCATGCCTGGTACCCCAATCGTTTTGCAGCCAGCCCGGTGAGGATCTCGGTGGTCCCGCCGCCGATGCCGAGGATGCGCATGTCGCGGTACTGCCGCTCGACTTCGCTCTCGCGCATGTAGCCGAGCCCGCCGAAGAGCTGCACCGCTTGATTGGCGACCCACTCCCCGGACTCGACGGCGGTGTTCTTCGCGAAGCAGACTTCGGCGATGAAGTCTTGGTTCTCCTGCAGGGACCGCTCGACGAGGGAGCGGGTGTAGACGCGGGCGATGTCGATCTTGCGCGCCATCTCGGTGACGGTGTTCTGTACGGATTGCCGTGCGATGAGCGGCTTTCCGAAGGTCTCCCGATCGCGGACCCACTGCAGCGTCAGATCCAGGCACCGCTGCGCGCTGGCGTAGGCCTGCGCGGCGAGGGCGATTCGCTCGGTGAGAAACGCCTGCGCGATCTGCGCGAAGCCGCTGTTCTCGGCACCGACGAGATTGGCGACCGGGACGCGGGCGTCGACGAACGACAGCTCGGCGGTATCGGATGCGCGCCAGCCCATCTTGTCGAGCTTGCTGGTGACCTCGAACCCTGGCGTGCCCTTCTCGATGACGAGCAGCGAGACGCCCGCTGCGCCCTCGCCTCCGGTCCGCACCGCGGTGACGATGAAATCTGCTCGGCACCCCGAGGTAATGTACGTCTTCGAGCCGTTGACGACGTAGTGATCGCCATCCTTGACGGCCTTCGTCCTGAGGTGCCCGACGTCGGAACCGCCACCCGGTTCGGTGATGGCGAGCGAGCCGATCTTCTCCCCCGCCAGCGTGGGCCGCACCCACTTCTCGATCTGGTCGGCGTCGCCCGCAGCCACCAAGTGCGGCAACGCAATTCCACTGGTGAACAGCGATGCGAACAGTCCACCCGACGCACCGGCCTGGTGCATCTCCTCGCAGATCACGACGGCGTCGGCCAGATCCCCACCATCTCCGCCGACCTCCTCGGGAAAGCCTGCTCCGATCAGTCCGAGAGCGGCTGCCTTCTTGTGCAGCTCACGCGGAATCTCGCCGTCGGTCTCCCACTGATTCATGTGCGGGGCGATGTCCTGCTCCACGAAACTGCGGACGGTCTTGCGCAGCTGCTGACGCTCCGGCGTCGTCCAGATACTCATTCGAGTGCTCCCTTGTACGCGAGTGTTTCGGGGATGTCGATGTGCCGCGACCGCAGCCATTCACCGAGCCCCTTGGCCTGTGGATCGAACCTGGCCTGCGAGGCGACGCCTTGGCCGAGGATTCCCTCGATGACGAAGTTCACGGCCCGCAGATTGGGCAGTACATGACGCGTGACGGTGAGCGGCTCGGCCTCGGGCAGCATCTGCTTCAGAGTCTCGACCGTCAATGCGTGAACCAGCCAGGAGAATTCGTCGTCGGTGCGGACCCAGACCCCGACGTTGGCGTTGCCGCCCTTGTCGCCGCTTCGAGCCGCTGCGATGGTTCCGAGTGGAAGGCGAATGGTCGCCTCGGCTGCTCTGGGTGCAGGCAGCTCCGGTCCTTCCACGGGCTCCAGTACCTGCGTCTCGGTCGACGGAGCGATGGTGGACTCGGTGCCATCGGCCAGGTGCGCGACGTGCGGCACCTCGGCTGCGTCGACGAAGCCTGCGGTGAACACTCCGTAGGGCGCACCGTTTCCGGGTGGGGCGGTGACCGAGAATCCGGGATAGCTGGCCAGTGCCAGTTCGACTGCTACGGCGGAGAACTGACGTCCCACGACGTCGGGGTTGCTGTCGCGCGCGACGCAGCGCAGCAGGGCGCTGGCCGTCTCCTCGGTCTCGGCGTCGGGCTTGTCGGTGCGCACCAGAGTCCAGTCGAGCTCGGTGGGGCGAGCCGGGAGCCAGGACTCGAATTGCCGTTGTGCCAGTGCTGCTTTGGCTTCGATATCGAGGCCGGTGAGCACCATCGTGAATTCGTTGCGGAACCCGCCGAGTGCGTTGAGCGAGACCTTGTAGGTGGGCGGCGGTGCTTCGCCGGTCACGCCGGTGATGGACACCCGATCGCTGGACTCCTGCGCCAGGATCGCCGAATCGATCCGCGCGGTGACGTCGGGGTTCGCGTACCGCCCGCCGGTGATCTCGTACAGCAGCTGAGCGGTCACGGTGCCGACGCTGACGGCACCGCCGGTGCCCTCGTGCTTGGTGATGACGGACGAACCGTCGGACTCGATCTCGGCGATGGGGAATCCGGGACGGGACATGTCTGCGATTTCGGTGAAGAACGAGTAGTTGCCACCCGTCGCCTGCGTTCCGCATTCGATGACATGTCCGGCGATCACGGCCCCGGCCAACGCGTCGTAATCGGTCGGTGCCCAACCGAAGTGGGCTGCGGCCGGTCCGACGATCACGCTGGCGTCGGTGACGCGCCCGGTGACCACGACGTCGGCACCGGAGTTCAGGCATTCGACGATGCCCCATGCGCCGAGGTAGGCATTTGCGGTCAGCGGGTTGCCGAGACCGAGTTCGGTGGCTCGGCCGAGGAGGTCGTCACCGTCGACGTACGCGATCTTCGCGCCGGAGTCCAGCTTCTCCAGTGCCTCGGCCAGGCCCCGGGGGTTGAGTCCGCCTGCGTTGGCGACGATCTTGACACCTTTGTCCAGTGCCAACCCCAGGCAATCCTCGGCCTGCCGCAGAAAGGTCTTGGCGTAGCCACGGGTCGCGTCCTTCATTCGATCGCGACCGAGAATGAGCATCGTCAGCTCGGCCAGGTAATCACCCGTGAGGTAATCGAGTTCGCCGCCCTCGAGCATCTCTCGCATGGCCGAGAGGCGGTCTCCATAGAAGCCCGAACAGTTGCCGATTCGTACGGTCATGCTTGCTCTCGTCCTGACTGTGTCCGTCCGACCCCCGGAGGGCCTGCGAAGGCTTGGGCGATGGTGAGCCAGTGCGCGGCGTCGGCTCCCTCGGCCGCAATACCGAGGTCGTCGCGGTGAGCGCGCTGGGTGACGAGAAGGCAGAAGTCGAGTGCCGGACCGCTCACCCGTTGGGCGGCATCCTCGGGTCCCCAGGTCCAGAGCTCTCCCGAGGGCGCGGTGAGCTCGATGCGGAACGGTTCGGCGGGAGGCGTTTGCTGGTTGATCGCGTAGGCGAAATCCCTTGTGCGAACGCCTATGTGTGCGACGCCGCGGATTCGGTCGGTGGCGACGCGGGTGACGCCCACCGCGTCGGCGACATCCTGACCGTGCGCCCAGGTCTCCATCAGACGCGCCGTGGCCATGGACGCCGCACTCATCGGGGGTCCGAACCAGTCGATCTTGGTCCCCGTCGGAACCTGTGTGAGCGCTTCGTTCATGGCACGGCGTCGAGTACGCCAGGTGCTCAGTAGTTCGGGATCACGCGACTCCTCCTCGGCCGCCTCGTCGACGAAGCCGGTGGGGTTCTCCCATGCCTTCTTCAGAGTGAGAGCGAACTCCTCCTTGGCCTCGACATCGCCGGATGCTCCCGACGTGGTCCGCTCCGCGACGTGATCGGTCCAGGAGAGGTGCGCTATCTGGTGCGCGACGGTCCACCCCGCGGCCGGTGTCGGTGCTGCCCACTGCTCCGGGGTCAGCTCGGCCACGAGTGCATCGAGGTCGTTGCCCTCGGCGCGTAGGTCGTCGACGAGAGAGTCGAGGTCTGCCATGAGCCCAGCTTCACAGGAGGTCCTGAAAAAAGCAAGCACGCCTGCTTGTTAATTTGTAACCTCGTGTTCGCTTGCTATCCCTACGGTGGCGAGCGTGAGAATGTCGAGACTTGTGGCCGTCACCGTTACCCTCGCCGTCATGGCCTCTGGTTGCTCCTCATCCGACCCTGATGCAGACCGACGCGAAGCCGTTACGACGCCGGTACGCGTGGCAACGTTCAATGCCAGCCTCAATCGGCCGGTGGCCGGGCAGCTGGTGACCGATCTGCAGGGTGAGGACGCACAGGCTCGCGCGGTTGCCGATGTGATCTCCGCGAACTCACCGGATGTGTTGCTGGTCAACGAGTTCGACTACTCGGGTGACGATGCGGTGAGGCTGTTCAACGACAACTATCTCGACGGACAGTATCCGCACTCCTTCACTGCGCCGGTGAATACGGGCGTCGACTCGGGACTCGATCTGGATAAAGACGGCCAGCTGGGCGGCCCGGGTGATGCGTTGGGGTTCGGGCAGTTTCCCGGGCAGTACGGGATGGTCGTGTACTCGAAGTTCCCGATCGCCACCGATTCGGTACGTACGTTCCAGAACTTCCTGTGGAAGGACATGCCGGATTCGCTGCTGCCGCGCGACTACTACGGAGAGGTGTTCGACGCGCTTCGGCTGTCCAGCAAGTCTCATTGGGACGTGCCGATCGACGTGAACGGAAAGACGCTACATGTGTTGGCGTCCCACCCCACTCCCCCGTCCTTCGACGGGCCCGAAGACCGTAATGGCAAGCGCAATCACGACGAGATCAGGCTCAGTGCCGATTACATCTCGGGTGCGGACTACCTGCACGACGACAACGGTGTGCGCGGCGGGCTGGAGGACGGAGCGTCGTTCGTCATGTTGGGCGATCAGAACAGCGACCCGGTCGACGGAGATTCGGTGGCCGGTGCCATCGCGCAGGTTCTCGACCTTCCGCGGGTGCAGGATCCGGCACCCGCCTCGGCCGAACATGGCACGGACACAGCAGATTTCGCCGACCCTACGCCCGGTGACCTGCGCGTCGACTACGTGCTGCCGTCGGACGATCTGACGGTGATCGACTCCGCCGTCCACTGGCCCTCGGGCACCGAGCACCCGTCGGACCACCGGCTGGTGTGGGTAGACCTCGAAATATGATGGGCGAGTGACCGATCTACCGATTGTGGAATTCGCCTATCCCGGCCCCCTGCGGAATGCCCTGGTCGCGGCCGTTCTCTCCGGCGAGAAGACCAGCACAGCAAGCCTGTTGGTGCAGTACGCCGACGAGGAGCTGCCGAGAGTCGGCGAACGCGGCGCGGTGGTGGATTCAGCCGGAGTCGTGGTGGGAGTCGTCGAAACCACTGGTGTCGATATCGTTGCGCTGAAGGATGTTTCGCTCCAACATGCCCTCGACGAGGGTGAGGGATACATCGATGTGGCGCACTGGCGCGCCGGGCACGAAAGATTCTGGCACTCGCCCGAGGTTCGCGCGGAACTGGGCGATCCCGATTTCACCGTCGACGACGACACTCAGGTGGTACTGGAGCGATTCATACTCGTTCCATGGTGAGTTGGGTGGGGATCGATGCCACTGGCCAGCGCGAAGAGGTCGAAGAAACCGAGAGCTCCGGTTCAGAATTTCGGTCGATTCAGCGAGATTCGCGGTGGGGACGGTGACGAACATCGGCATGCCCTACAGGCCGCACAGGGGCTCGGGTGCGACGGCATCAGTCCGGGGAATCGATACCGGGCTCACCTCGAAGGCGGGGTAGTTCTGGCTCGTGATCATCCTGGAGCCTTACGCGGCGTCGGAGTCGAATATTCTTGTCGGTGTCTGGGTGTATAGGCCGCTTCCATCAATCCTTCTTCCGCGCAACAGAATTGGTGTTGACGAACTTCGCATTCCGACGTACCATCGAACGTACGTTCTACTTCTAGTCGGAACACGTGCCGGGGGGCGACTACACAGTGAATACATCCAGTTCGACGCGCAGTCGATTCGCGGCCTATCTCGGGCCGCGATCGAAGCCGTACATCGACGGCACAGTGCTGGGCGAAATTCGCGACGTTGCGATTCTGGAGAATCAGGCGTGCGCTCGCAAGGTCGCTCTCGCCGCGGCTATCTGGGACTCGTGCATCCATCAGAACGTCCTCGTCGGTGATGTCATTCAGGACGCGGGCAACTATGCGGCGTCCGAAGTCGCACGCGTTCTCGGTTGCTCGAAGACTGTCGCGAACACGTATGCCGAGGTAGGAATGGACCTTCGGCTTCGGCTTCCTACCGTCGCGGCCGCGTTCGAGGCCGGCGAACTCGATCTTGCTCGCGTCCGCGCGATCTACCGCTGTACCCACAACCTGACGCAGGACGCGGCGACGGCCGTCCAAGGAGAGGTTCTGCACGCTGCCCGACGTCTGTCACCTGGTCCCCTGGCGACGGAAATCTGGTCCATCATGTATCGCATCGCGCCCGAGCAGGCCGCCGCTCTGCGTAAGGACTTGGAACGGCACACGAACGTCACGTACACCGACAAAGATGTGCTGTCGACGCTGAAGGCCGACCTCACCGCCGCCGACGCCGCAGCTGCCTGGCAGTTGATCAACGAGATGGCCGCTACCGTCTGCCGTCGAGATCCGCGAAACAAGGGGCAGAAGCGTGCCGCAGCGTATGTTGCTCTGCTGCAGCAGGAGTCGTCGATGGTCTGCATGTGCGAGCCCGATGACGACAATCCGTGCACGGCCGATACTGTGCGTCCTGATCGACGCGCCCCACTGACGGTGATCACCGTCGACCTCGCCACGCTCGCCGGTTTGCTGTCCAATCCCGCTCACCTGGCCGGCCACGGCCCCATCGATGCCGAGTACGCCCGTGAACTCGCCGACAACGCACACTGGCAGATCCTGCTCACCGAAGCCCGCGATCTGGCGGAGAAACTCGGTTACGGCGAAGACCTGGAGTCACTCATCGACCTCGATACCGATACCGACAGTGGCGCAGGCACTGGTGACAAGGGTGCCGAGAGCAGAGCCGACAGCGGCGGCAGCAGGACGAACAACAGCAGATCGAAAAACAGCCAGAAGAAGCCCAGAGGATCCAAGGTAGGCAAGTCGAGAAACAGCAGGTCCAAGGGCAGCACCTCACATCTGGTGTTTCATCCGCTGGGGCGTGGTCGTCGCCGTGTCGGCGGCATTGTTCCTCGGCACCCGCGGGCGCCGAAGTCCGCACAACCACCACGGAACAGCTGTGTCGCCACTCCGTATCGCGGTACTTACACTTTCGTTGCCGAACTCGAAGCAGCGATCGCATCGGATCCAGCTCTTGGGCTCGCCCTGCACCCGGACGGGCACGGCGGTCTCGAGCTGCCGCCACCCGGAGCCCTCATCTATCGCCCGACTGTCGCACTGGCGGAACGTATTCGGTATCGCGATCGCACCTGCCGACATCCGGGTTGCGATGTCCCGGCCCAGCAGTGCGAGATCGACCACATCGTCCCGTACTTCCATCGCGATCCCGAGTCCGGTGGCTGGACCATCGACACCAACCTGCACTGCCTGTGCCGCTACCACCACAGCCTCAAGACCATGGGTCTGTGGACTCCGGTGATGCTCGCCGACGGCATCGAGTTCTGGGTCTCGAATGCCGGCACCACCGCGATCACGGTTCCCGGCACGACACAACTTGCGGACTTCAGCCACCTAGCGAAGATCCACTCGAAGCCGCGAGGGTCGGCACCTCAGCGCGATTCGTCGGCTCGGAGGCCGACGAATCCACAACGGACCCCGATGCCCGCCTCGGCACCCGACGACGAGCCACCGCCCTTCTGACCGGCCCGGGCGTGCACACAGGTGTTCCGCCGCAGTCGAATACGTCTGCGGCGGAACAACAGTGCGTAGTCGTTCGTGGGTATCAGCCTGCGTAGGTACTCAGGTCGTACACCGTCGCGCTGCCGACCGTGGTCGCCGTGAAGTTCGCCTCGACCCACTCCTGGATCTGTGAGGACGTACTCTCCGAGTCGCCGCCCATTCCTCCACGAGCCATACCGCCACCCATTCCTCCGGACACGTAGTACGTCACCTCGTGGTTGGAGACGTACTCGATGAACTCGTCGAGCGACGGCGCAGGATCACCACTCCACCCGCCGATGGCCATGACGGCCGTATCGGACGACAACTCGTATCCGGCTGCGGACATCGAACCGTTCACCGCAGCGGACCACCTCGTGGTCGTGGATTCGAGCAGAGCCGTCAACTCCTCGTTGGTCTCACCGCCCATGCCACCCATGCTGGGCATGCCGCCTGTGCCGACGTCACCGGTGGCGAAGCCGGCCGGAAGATCGGCCGCATCGGCAGGCATGGCCACATCACCGCCCAGCACAGCATCATTCGGCACAGCATCATTCGGCACAGCGTCATTCGGCACAGCGTCATTCGGAGCAGCATCACCCGGCATCGCTCCCGTCGGCATTCCACCACTCGGCATTCCACCACTCGGCATTCCACCACTCGGCATTCCACCGCTGGGCATTCCGCCGGGACCGCCGTCGCTGACTGCACCGGTCGGACCTGCGGTGGGGACGGAACCACTGTGCGCGTTCGTCGTCGTAGCGATGGCATACGACGCGCCGCCGCCGAGACCTGCTACGGCTCCGAGGATCAGCGCTGCCGCAGTGAGCTTTCGGTATCGCCCGGCCGCCAAGATCATCACGGCCGCAACGATGGTTCCCACCAACAGGATCCACTTCAGTGCCGGCAGCCAGTCCGCGTTGCGATGCAACAGCACCCAACTCCAGATCCCGGCTGCGATCATCATCGATGCCATACCGGCTCTGCCCCAAATCGATTCACGCCTGAGCCACAGTGCGTAGCCGCCGGTTCCGATCATGCCCGCGAGTGCAGGGGCGAGCGCGACGGTGTAGTACGGGTGGATCGTTCCGGACATGTAGCTGAAGATCAACGCCGTCACCAGGAACCACCCGCCCCACAGAATCAGGGACGCACGCAGGAGGTCGGTTCGCGGCGCTCGGCCACGTGCGATCAGCCCGAAGACCAGCGCCACCAGGGCCGCCGGGATCAGCCAGGAGATCTGGATTCCCATCTCGCTGCCGAACAGTCGGTCCAGACCGGTCGAGCCTCCGAAGCTGGACCCGGCTGCCCCGGCACTCATTCCCGCCGGAGTCTCCATGCCACCTCCGCCGCTGTTGCCGAAGATGCGGCCGAGCCCGTTGTACCCGAGCACCAGATCCATGACGGTGTTGTCGGTGGACCCACCGATGTACGGTCGGGCACTTTCCGGCCAGAGCTGGACCGTCACCACCCACCACCCGGCGGCGACCACGAGAGCCGCCGAGGCCCCGACCAGGTGCAGCAATCTGGCCCGCAACTGAGCCTGTCCTGCAACGAGATACGTGAGACCGAACGCCGGCAACACCAGCAGCCCCTGCAGCATCTTCGTGAGGAACGCGAACCCCAGCGCCACTCCGGCAAAAGCGAGCCACATCGCGGCCCGTCGTCCGGCAGCTGTCTGCAGAGATCGCACGACGAAGTAGCCGCCGAGTGTCATGAGCAACACCAGCAGCGCGTCGGGATTGTCGAAGTTGAACATCAAGGCCGCCGCCGGCACCGATGCCAGGGTGAAGCCGGCGAGCAACCCGGCCGTGGGGTTCGCGACACGCTTGACCGCGGCATACACCGTCGCCACCGAGGCGACACCCATCAATGCCTGCGGCAGAAGCAAACTGAAGCTCGAGAACCCGAACAGTCGAGCCGACAGACCCATGACCCACAGCGAGGCCGGCGGCTTGTCCACGGTGATGAAGTTCTCGGAGTCGAGGGATCCGAAGAACCACGCCGTCCAGTCCTTGGTACCGGCCTGCACCGCGGCGGCGTAGAACGTGTTCGCGTATCCACTTGCCGTCAGGTTCCACAGGTACAGCGTTGCCGTGGCCGCGAGCAGTATCAGCAGACCGAGCAGGTGCCGGCGGCGATACCACCACGTGGTCTGCCAGGACGGCTGGCGGGCGTGCGACGGAGGCATCGCGGCCGGTCGGTCGAGTTGGGCAGTCATCGCAGATCCTGTTCGTCGAAGTTGTCGACTACGAGAATGTGCGATGGACCGTCGGCCGGGCTGGGAGCAGCCTGCGAACTTGCTGTGAGCGAGAGAGCTCGCTCAGACGCGATCGGCGTACACGACGATGTTGTCGTCGTAACTGGAGATATCCGAGTCGAATTGGCCGCCACAGGTGATCAAGCGCAAGCCTGGGTGGTCGATGTCTCCGTAGACCTTGTCGGTGGGAAACGCATCCTTCGGATACTGCTCCACCGCGCTGACGACGAACCGGACCGTGCTGCCGTCCTGGCTGACAACGGTGACATCGTCGCCCAGTTCGAGATCGCGCAGCCGGTAGAAGACACCGGGGCTGCCGCCCCAATCCACATGCCCCGCAACGATCGACGGTCCCAGTTGCCCCGGAACCGGCGACCCGGTGTACCAACCGGCGGGGAAACCGCCCGCGGGTACCTCCATCGAGCCGTCCGGACGCAGACCCAGACCCATCACATCGGAGTCGACGCCGATCGCACCGATCTCGAGGCGCGCAGGCGGGGACCCGGGCGCCGACGACGATCCGGCGCCGACCTCACCCGACGGCGTGACGACGGCGGGAGCAGAAGCCGAGGGCATCGACTCGTTCTGCGCGGGGCCGGCATCCGAGGGCGTTGCGCAGCCGGCAACCAGCGACAGCAGCACCAGGAACGCCGCTGCCACCGCCCGCACCACGACCCGATGACGGGTCGTGGTGCGGGCGGATTCGGCCGGAGGTACCGATACCTCGACGGTAGGTCTCACCGATCAGTTCCGACGACGAGTCAGAGCCAAGGCAGAGAAAGCACCGACCGCGAGTACCGCCAGCAATGTCCACATCGGAGCGAACGACGTTGCAGTCGAACGGTTCACGGTACTGCCGTCACCGGTGTCGACACCACCGTTCGGGATCTGTGTGATCTGGCCACCGGGGTTGTACGTGCCCGGCTGATCCGGGCCACCCGGTGTGATCGGCTGGTTGGGCACGTTCGGCTGGTTGGGCACGTTCGGCTGGTTCGGCACGTTCGGCTGATTCGGCACGTTCGGCTGATTCGGCACGTTCGGCTGATTCGGCACGTTCGGCTGATTCGGCACGTTCGGGACACCCGGGATCGGCGGGATGGTGATCACCGGCGGCACACCCGGAATCGGGGGCACCTCGATGACGATCGGCGGCGTACCGCCACCATCACCCGGCGTACCGCCACCATCACCCGGAGATGTCGTGGTCACGGGCGGCGTGGTGGTCTCCGGAGATGTCGTGGTCACGGGCGGCGTGGTGGTCTCCGGAGATGTCGTGGTCACCGGAGGCGTTGTGGTCACCGGAGGCGTGGTCGTTATCGGAGGTGTGGTGGTCACGGGCGGCTCGGTGGTTCCGCAACCCGGGTTGGTGATCGTGTTCGAGTCGAGGGTGACAGCTCCGTCCAGAGCCAGTAGCCGTCCCTGCACATCGGCATTCGTGGTCGCCGTGATCGACGCCCGTGCCATGATCGTGCCCACGAAATCGGTACCGGTGCCGAGTGTGGCCGAGCTTCCGACCTGCCAGAACACGTTGCACGGGTTGGCCCCGTTGATCAGCGAGACACTGCTGTCGGATGCCGTGATCAGCGTCGATGCCGCCTGGAAGATGAACACGGCGTTGGAGTTGCCCTGCGCGTCGAGTGTGAGGGTTCCGGTCAGGCCGAACGTGCCCGAACCGTACAACCCGGCCAACAATGTCTGTCCGCCGAGTTCGACTCCGGTCGAGGTTGCTCCCGGTCGACCGGCGGCGTCGTCGTATCCGGTACTCAGATCCGCTTTCGCCTGCGCTGCAACCGAATTGCGGTCGTTGATAACTCCACTGGTGAGCTCTCCCGGTGGGAATCCGGTGATGAACGGTTCGACACCGACGCCTGGGCTCACTCCGACGTTGCCGCCGATCCTCGACGGGCCGGTGTTCGTGATCTTGGAGCCGGCCAGAACGGCATAACTCTCCGCGGTGCCGAGTTCGACGGTGGTGGGTTGAGCCTCGGCTGCGGGGACGTTGATCAGCATGAGAGCGCTGGTGGCCAAAGCGACCGAACCGGCAAGCGGAACGAGGGTTCTGCCCCTGCGCCTGATGGGGGTCGACGTGCACGTGTGCTGTGAAGCGGGCATGGATTGCATACCGTTCTGCTGGTTGGGCGAATCGGACTTGTTGCCGGACTTCGTGAACCGCGCAATCGATCCCCCGACGAGTTCGATTGCGCAGCAATTGATGTCCCGACGCTCAACGGCCGCCCCGGACCGATCCGAGTGCGTGGAGGTATCGCGGTTCCGTATTCGATGACGTCACCGGCCGACGGAGTTCGGCAAGGTGACACAACTATGCGATCAGCGGAGGCTCGTGCCCACTCCGCAACTAAGAGTTTCCCCGTATCTCTACGGTGTAGAGCTACAGCACACCATGTGTAGGATAATGAGTCAAGCGAAAAGTGTTGTCGAACAACAAGTTTGTTTGCCCCCTACTTACCGGTCGGTTCACTGCTTTCGAGAGGTTGCCTACCGATGTCCACGACGAACCGACCGGGCCCACACTCCAATATCAAGATCGACCGCGAGTACGTGGTGTCCGCCGCCCTGAGCATCGTCGATCGAACCGGCCTCGACAGCCTGACGATCCGGAGCCTCGCGGCATCGATCGATCGCGATCCGATGACCTTCTACCGATACCTGCCCACCAAACAGGCGTTGCTCGACGCCATCGCAGATTCGGTACTGGGCACACTCGTCTGCGTCGACGGCGCAGACCCCGATTGGCAGCGTCAGCTCAGAATTTTTGCGCGGCACTACCGTGAGCTCGCCCTCCAACACCCACACGCGGCGGTGCTGCTGACCACCTGCCCTCAGGCGACTCCACTGGGATTGGGCACGCCCCGGTCACTGGCCTCACTCGAGAACATTCTGATTCTGCTGACCACCGCGGGATTCACGCTGCCCGAGGCCCTGACGAGCTATCGGCTGATGATCTCCTTCCTACGCGGCCATCTACTGAGCGAGACCCAGGAAACGACCGCCAACCCGGACGAGACCGGCGACCGCCTCAGCCTCGCTCTGCGCCGACTCCCCATCGACACATTTCCCCTGCTGTCGACGCTGCCACCTCTGATCACCGAGTACGACGGTGCCCTCGAACTCGAGTTGGGTCTCGACGTGCTGTTCCGAGGCATCACCGCACCTTCGACCTGAGCGGATCGACGCTCCCGGGGCCCGCACCGGACCGAGCCGTACCTTGTCCCAGGATCACGGCATCGGCCTTCACGCCATCAGAGCAGTCCGGTGCCTGCCTCGTTCGCTCGTTCTTCGTCTCGTTCCTGCTGCGCAGCGGCCAGGCCGGACATCGTGCGCAGCGGAACCTCCTTGAGGAAGAGCACCAGTACGAATCCGAGGACCATCAGAATCGACACGGCCAGGAACACGTAATCCATGGCGTCGGAGAACCCGATGCGGAACGGCTCGGCCAGAGCCGGTTCGAGCTTCTGAATGAACGAGCTGTCCTGCAGTGCACTGCCTGCGACGGAGGCGTCACCCGAGGCGATGGCTCGAGCGAAACCCGATTCGAGCGGATCGGAACTGGTGGCGGCGCTCTGTACTGCCTGCTGGAATGCCGGCGTCGAACTCGCGGCAATCAGCGCGTCACCCGTCTTGGGGGTCAGCTGTGTGAACAGCATCGACAGAAACACCGCCACACCGACCGTCGCACCGATCTGCCGGAAGAACGTTGCGGCAGAGGTGGATACACCCATGTCCTTGGGCGGCATCGCATTCTGGATGGCCAGGGTCAACGGCTGCATCATCGACCCGAGACCGAGGCCGAAGACACCCATGACGACCATCGTCTGCCACAGCGGGGTATCGGCGTGCACGTAGTGGAAGACGAACATCGCGATGGCCATCAGTGCAGTACCGACGATCGGAAAGATTTTGTACCGCCCCGTCTTCGAGATCATGCGACCCGAGACGATCGACGCGACCATCAAGGCACCGACGAGGGGCAGAGTCTGGTAACCGGCCAGCGTCGGCGAGGATCCCTTGACCACCTGCAGGTACTGCGGCAGTAGCGAGATGCCACCGAACATCGCTGCGCCGGCGATGACGCTGACAGCAATACACAACGAGAACAACGGGTTTCGGAAGAACCGCATGGGGATCAGGGCGTCGTCGCCCATCTTGATCTCGGCGAGCACGAACGCGATGACGCCCACGATGCCGATTCCGAAGCACAGCAGGGCCCGCGGCGAGCTCCATCCCCACACGCGACCTTGCTCGGCGATGATGAGCAGCGGGACCAGGCCGACGCTGAGAAGCACTGCCCCCCACCAGTCGACGCGCGCCTCGCGGCGGTACACCGGCAGATTGAGCACTCGCCACACCACCACGAGCGCGATGATGCCGAGGGGGACGTTGATGTAGAAAACCCAACGCCAGCCGGTGATTCCGAGAATCGACGACTGCCCGGCGAGCAGGCCACCGATGACCGGTCCGAGCACGCTGGACGTGCCGAACACGGCCAGGAAGTAGCCCTGGTACTTGGCACGTTCGCGCGGAGGCACGATATCGCCGATGATCGCCAGCGCCATCGACATCAGACCGCCTGCACCGAGGCCCTGGATGGCGCGGAAGGCGGCGAGCTCGTACATCGACGTCGCGATGCCGCACAGCATCGATCCGACGACGAAGATCGAGATGGCCGTCATGAAGAACGGCTTGCGCCCGTAGAGGTCGGAGAGTTTGCCGTACAACGGGGTCGAGACCGTCGAGGTGATGAGGTAGGCCGTGGTGACCCAGGCCAGCACCGAGAACCCGTTGAGGTCGTCGGCGATGGTGCGGACGGACGTCGAGACGATGGTCTGATCGAGCGCCGCGAGGAACATGCCCATCATCAGGCCCGACAGGATCGTCATGATCTCGCGATGCGAATACTCGCCGGACGCGGGGGTCACTTCAGGCTCGGTTACCATCTCTTTGACGCACCTTTACGTAGCATTTGCTTGTGTCCTACAACGATATTGGGACACCAGCATGCGCGCAGAACGCCGTCGGTGCAAAGAGTTATTTGCGCCGGATCCGGTCCCGCACCTCACGCATCGTGTGCGGATGAATTCCCTCGGCCGCGAGAACTCGACGGGTCTTGCGGCGCGTGAGCAGAACTCCGGTGATCGCGATGATCCACACCGGGAACTGCACGAGCAATGCGATCCGGAAGCTGTCGAAGGTGTAGCCGCCCATCGCGTCGAGAATCCAGCCGATCGCCGCGATCACCAACAGCGACGCCAGGAAGCCACCGATGTTCACCATCCCCTGCGCCGTGCCCAGATTGGCGCTCGGATTGAACGTTCGCGCGAGGTCGAACCCGATCACCGAACCGGGGCCACCCACCGAGATCACCACCACGAGCAACACCAACAACCACAGCGGAGCGGGCCCGGGCAACGCCAACACGATCGCCCACATGGTCGCGTTGCTGATCATGATCGCCAGCACCAGCCACGACCGTCGCATCGGATAGCGCCCGGTGAGAACACCAACCACGATGCCCGACGCCACCGCCGATGCCACCGACACCGTCAGCAACGCTCCGGCCGTCGACGCCGACAAGCCCTGCGCCGACGTCAGATACGGAACACCCCACAGCAACGCGAACACGGTGATGGAGAACTGGGTACCCATGTGCGAGAAGAAGCCGAGCCGAGTGCCGGGGCGTCGCCACACCTCGGCGATGGAGGCGAGGGTCTGTTTCAGCGTCGTCGGCTCGAACACTGGGGCAGCTCCGACGTCGGGGCGATCCCTGACGAGCGCGAGAACCAGTACGAGAGCAAGGAGACCGAGTGCCGCTGCGCTACCGAACGCGAACGTCCAACCGGGTCCGTTCAACAGAATCAGGAACGGGACCGCCGAGAGCACCTGGCCGAGCTGGCCGAGCAGACCGGTCAGCTGCGAGACGATCGGCACTCGCCGCGGCGTGAACCACACCGGCACCAACCGCAGCACCGAGATGAAGGTGAGAGCGTCGCCCACGCCGACGAACGCGCGCGCGACCACCGCGACCGGAAGCGACTCCGTCAGCGCCAACGTGATCTGTGCCGACGCCATGATCAGCGCGCCCGCGGCGATCATCTTGCGCGAACCGATGCGATCCAGCAGCACCCCGGCCGGGATCTGCATCCCCGCGTAGACGATCACCTGCAGCACCACGAACGACGACAGCAGCGACGGCGACACCGAGAACCGATCCGCCGCACTCAGCCCGGCGACGCCGAACGACGTTCGATGCAGCACTCCGACGATGTAGGCGAAGACGCCGACGCCCCACACCACCCAGACTGCCTTGCCAGTACTCACCGGACGATTGTGTCAACCACGCTGTGGAATAGTCGTAGCCGGTAGTACTCGGAGCGGGCAGTAGTACCCGAAGCAGGCAGTAGTACCCGAAGCAAGAAATGGAGCGACGTCGTGGCCAAGCAGCTGTTGGTGCTCAACGGTCCGAATCTGAACATGCTCGGCACCAGGCAGCCGGAGGTGTACGGCCACGCCACTCTCGCCGACGTCGTCGCCCTGTGCGAGAAGACCGCCGCCGAGCACGGACTCACCGTCAAGGCAGAGCAGTCCAACCACGAGGGCCAACTCATCGACTGGATCCACGAGGCCCGCGGGGTGGCGTCGGGCATCGTCATCAACCCGGGCGGACTGACGCACACCTCGGTGGCGCTGCGCGACGCCCTCGTCATCCCCGAGGTGCCGGTCATCGAGGTGCACATCTCCAACGTGCACGCCCGTGAGGAGTTCCGGCACCACTCCTTCGTCTCCCCCATCGCCAGCGGCGTCATCGCCGGACTCGGGATCGACGGATACCGCTTCGCCATCGAAAGACTGGCTGCTCTCATCTGACACTCAGGTTGTACTGCATAAACTGGTCGCCGTGAACACGAGCAAGAACGTCTCGAAAGACATCAAGGCCATGCAGAACGGCGACAAGAATCGTCGGACTCTGATCCAGATCGTCGTCGCAGTCGTTCTGATCGCGCTCGTGGCGGCGATTGCCCTCTTCATCGTCAACAAGGATTCGACGTCGGGGGATGCATCTTCCGCCGCAGGCTCCGGCGAATCGACCGGGGCTCAACTCACTCCCACGTCGGTGACGGACGACGGTGCCATCCGCTTCGGCAACCCCGACGCCACCACCGTCGTCAGCGTCGTCGAGGACTTCCAGTGCCCCGCGTGCAAGAACTTCGAGTCCATCAGCGGATCGACGTTGCAGCAGCTGGCCGACGCGGGCAATGTCGCCGTCGACTACCGCCCCATCTCCATTCTCGACCGGTTCTCGAACGGAACCATGTACTCCACCCGCGCGGCAAGCGCCGCGATCTGCGTCGCCGAGAACGACCGCGACAACTGGATGAACTGGCACACCGCAATGTTCGAGCAGCAGCCGGCCGAGGGCGGAACCGGACTGACCAACGACGAGCTCGTCGCGATCGCCGCCTCTGCAGGGGCCGACTCCCCCGCCGTCGCGTCGTGCATCACCGACGGCAGCTACACCGATTGGGTCACCACCCAGACACAGTCGGTCCTCGGCGAAGGCATCAACGGAACGCCGAACGTGCGCGTCAACGGCACCGACGTCTCCAACCCGACGCCGGAGAACATCCTCGCCGCCGCTGCCGGTAACTGAGCGGCAACCGGTCGCCATGAGGACACGCGCAGGCGCTGCTGTATTCACCGTCTTCAGCGCGCTCGGGTTACTCGCCGCGATGACGCTGACGATCGAGCGATTCAAACTGCTCGAGGACGCGTCGTACGTCCCGTCGTGCAGCCTGAATCCGGTGCTCTCGTGCGGCTCGGTGATGGTGACGAAACAGGCTGCGCTGTTCGGTTTTCCGAACCCCATCCTCGGCATCGTCGCCTTCTCCATTGCCCTCGTCGCCGGGGTGCTCTGGCTCGGCCGCGTCGAACTACCGCACTGGTTCTGGCTCGGACTGAGTGCAGGCCTGCTGCTCGGCGAGGTCTTCGTGCACTGGCTGATCTTCGAGAGTCTGTACGAGATCAACACCCTGTGCCCCTACTGCATGGTGGTGTGGGCGGTGACGATGCCGTTGTTCTTGCTGGCTCTGAGCCGATTGGTCGGCTCCGGCCCGAACAGCGGCGGCACCGTCGGACGCCTCTTCCTCGAATGGCGCTGGACGCTGCTCGCGGTGTGGTACGCAATCGTCGTCGCGCTCATCGGAATCCAGTTCTCGGACTACTGGGCAACTTTGGTTTGAAAATACTGCTCTGACAACCCTGCATTTCCTTTTGCGAATCTCATGAGTCGAACGTCTGCACCGTGCATGATGGGTGCAGCACCCGAGTGAGACTGATCACAGCTCCTGGCTCGGGGAAGATCGTTCGAGTAGCAGGAGTCGATACATGGCAGGCGATCCATTCGCAGTCATCGTTGCCGTCATCGTGTCCGCCGCCGGTGTAGTCGCCGGAACCGACGCCCCGGCTCCGATTCCCGATCAGGCGGTGCAGGACCAGGCGGCAGACATTGCCGCCAACGCCGAAGATCAGGCGAAGACGATGAGCGATCAGTGGACCGAACTACTGGGCACCATGCCCGAACCGGCCGCCGACATCGCCGACCGCACCCTCTCCGACGCCGCCGAGGGCCTGCACACCGCCGCCGAACCGATGCTCCCCGACCTGCCGACGGTGGAAGACATCGAAGCAGTGGACACAGAAGCAGCCGATATCGCTGACCCTGCCAGTGCTACCGATCCTGCCACTGCCACCGATCCTGCTGCGGCGGCGACAGATGTTGTTAGCGCCGCTCCTGCCGCTCTCGCTGCGGCAGTACCCAGCGCGCCACTGCCGTTCAGTGTGTTCTCCTCGGGCGCTGGGTCGTCGAATGCGCTGTCCACCACCGCAGCGGCGCTCGGAGCCGGTGCCGTTCAATTCGCCGGCCGTACGTACACCGCCGCCGACATCGCCACCCAGACCGCGTTCATGGCGTCGGCCGAGGCCATCAGACGTGCACTGTTTCCCGGTCAACCCGCTACGTTCACCGGCATCAATGTGGGCGCGATCGGTTTGGGTGCCGTGGGAGCCATCACCGCCTTCGTGCCGTGGCTGCAGAAGGCGGGCAACATCTGCGGCGGCGTCAAAGCGACGACCATCGCGGCACTGTATGCCGCCGAGAACGGGTTTCGGCACGGCCCCACTGCTCCGGTCTCGAGCACCGGCGCGCAGGGGCCGGGGCAGTTCATGCCAGGAACCTGGGCGACGTACGGCAAGGACTACGACGGCAACGGTGTCACCGACGTCAACAGCATCGGTGATTCGGTGATGGCGTCGGGCACACTGCTGTGCGATATCTACGGGCAGGTCGACGGGTGGAAGCGCGAGGGCAAGGTGTCCGGTGACACCTTGGATCTGACCCTGGCCGGATACAACGCCGGCGCGGGAGCGGTGCTGCGATCGGGCGGTATGCCCTCTGGCACATTCGATTACGAGACGCAGACCAAGCCGTACGTCTCTCGTATCCGGGCGACCGAAACGCAGTTCGCCGCCATCCTGACCCCGTTCGCCGGACTCGACCTCACCGGAATCGGCGGACGATCGGTGCAGTTGGCGATGGACTACCTGGGGCTGCCGTACGTGTGGGGCGGCGGCAACATCAACGGACCGTCCGGCGGCGGATTCGACTGCTCGGGCCTGACGTCGTATGCCCTCTACAAGGCCTCGGGCGGAAAGGTGACGCTGCCCCGAACCTCGGAGACTCAGTGGAACGTGGGCACCGAGATTCCGATGGCAATGGCGCAACCGGGCGATCTGCTGTTCGGTAACTTCGGGCCGGCCGGGCCGGGCCACGTGGCGATCTACATGGGCAACGGCCAGATGGTCCACGCTCCCACCACCGGCGACGTGGTGCGCGTGGCACCGGTGTTCGACGGTATGCGCGCCCGTCACATCGTGTAGGCGCGCGCGTACAGTGCGGACGTGACCAATGCACGTGTGGAACCGGCAGGATTCGACGACGAACTGGCACCGGAGCCGCCGCCCGGTGAGGGTTTCGAGACCGACTGGCCGGTGCGAACCGGCGACATCGATCCGAACAACCGACTACGGTTCGACGGCGTTGCCCGCTACCTGCAGGACATCGGTACCGACAACCTCGACGCCACTCCCCTGGGCAAGACGGATCCCATGTGGATCGTGCGGCGCACCGTCATCGACGTCTTCGAGCCGATCCATTTCCCGGACCGAGTGCACATGCGGCGCTGGTGTTCGTCGATGTCGACGCGGTGGTCGAACATGCGCGTGGCACTGACGACACCGAAGGGTGGACGCATCGAGACCGAGGGCTTCTGGATCAACATCAGCAAGGACACCGGAATGCCGACCCGCATCAGCGACGGTGCCCTGGAAATGCTGGCGCGAACCACCGATCAACACCGGTTGCGATGGAAGGCATGGCTGACCGAGCCGGTGCCGGCCGAATCGCCCACGGATGTGCAGTTCCCCTTGCGCGCAACCGATATCGATCCGTTCGACCACCTCAACAATGCGGTCTACTGGCACGCGATCGAGGAGTTGCTGGTCGACGTGCCCGAGCTGGCCGCGTCGCCGCACCGCGCCGTCATCGAATACCTGAGCCCGGTACTGGCGGGTGAACGCGTCACTCTGCGCCATCGCTACGACGGCGGCGCGTTGACCGTCTGGTTCGTCGTCACCGGAGCATCGGGCGAGCCCACGGTCCGCACTGTGGCCAAGGTTGCCGCCAGAGCCTGACGGTCGAGCTTGCCGCGCGGCGTACACGGAAGAGCGTCCACGACGGCGATCACCACGGGCAGGCTCGGCCCCGGCAGCACGGTGCGCAGGTGGCGGCGAATCCGAGCCACGGATATCGAATCGGTCTGCCCCACAACAACTCCGGCAGCAGATTCCTCACCGGTTCTGTCGTTGGGCAACCCGACCACCCCGGCCTCGAGCACACCGGGAACTGCGAGCAGGGCCGCCTCGATCGGGGTCAACTCCACCGTGAGACCGGCCCGGACGATCGTCTCGCTGCCGCGGCCGTACAAGGTCAGTCGGCCGTCTTCGACACTGCCGCGATCGCCGACCGTCATCCACCCGTCGACCGGCCCGTTCGTCAGAGTGGTGTGGCCTCCCAATCGGCTCAGGTAGCCGTCGAACAGCATGTCGCTGCGGACATGAAGCAGCTCGTCCCGGATCTCGACCTCGACTCCGTCGAACAGCTGCCCGCTGACCTCGGTGCCTTCGATTTCGCTTCGGTCGTAGGAAACGAAACTCAGCTCCGACGCCCCGTAGAAATGCGTCAGCGCCGCGTTCGGAAGTACCGCCGCCAGAGCGGTCCTCCCCGGTTCCGCCCATCGCGCCGCGGACGAGAGCACTTCACGGACACTGTCCGATCGCACTCCCGAGCGAGCGATGTCCCAAGCAATGGTCGGGACCGAATACAGATGTGTTGCAGCATCTTCGAGGGCCACCGTGGGCTCCCGTAGGTCGACCGTCGCCCCGCGGGTGAGCCCGTGCAGTGCGCCGTAGAGAAAGTGCGTGTGATCGAGAGTGCCCGGTGCGGACACCCGATCTCCCGGACCGAGATCGAACAAGGCATCGGAGCGATCCAGCGTCGCCGCCCACGACGCTTGATTGCGCACGAACAGCTTGGGCGGACCGGTGGTTCCCGAGGTGACGCCCACGAGCAACTCGGAATTCGGTGTGGGGGTGGGGACGGCGGCGGGCGGGCTGGCTGGTATGTCCTCGGGTGCGAACACGTCGACTGCACCCCAACCGTGCACTCTCGCGTGCTGACGCGGGTGCGCGACAATCAGCGAGGGCTCGCAGACCGCCACGACATCGGCGAATTCCTGAGCCAACAAATGCCGATGCAGCAGAACGACACTCACGCCGGCATGCATCGCCGCGACGACGACCACCAACGACCCGATGTCCGACGTCGGCAGTACCGCGATGCGACGCATCCCTGCCACTGCGGTCGCCGTGCGTGTCACCCGGTCCCAGAATTCGCGGTAGGTGACCTCCCCGGTCGCATCGACCACGGCTGCCTCGGGGCGGTCGGAATGCCGCGCTATCCGGGCGGCGAGGAGTTCACTCGTCATCGTGCGGTTCGTCGTCATCGTCATCGTCATCGTCATCGTCATCGTCATCGTCATCGTCATCGACATCGTCATCGTCATCGACATCGACATCGACACCATCGTCATCTACACCGCGCGCGACGAGGGCGTCTCCCATGGCGTCGGCGGTGCGCAGGGCCCGCACCAGGACCGGCGTCGCCAGCGCCGTCATCGACCACTGCAGTCCGCGTGCCTTACGGGCCTGCGACACCTCTTGGACGATGGAGGCGAGCAGCGGGATGCAGCGGATGGCCAGAGCCAGGAGCAGTCCGATGCGATCCGGGTCGACGCCGAAGCGGCGGACGGGGCCGAGCGCTCGGGTGACGGTATCGAGCATGTCGGTCACGCGGGTGGTGAGGGTGACGAGAGCTGCCAGAGCAACGGAGATCACCAGTACCCCACACACCACGACGGCGCGCTGCCAGGTCGTGATGATCACCTGGAAGACACCGATGATCAGCAGCATCCACAGCACCGGACGCAGTTGCGCCAGTGCGACTTTCGCTGGAATGCGAGCCACCGCGAACAACGCCGCGACCAGCAGCGCCACCGCTGCGACCTCGAGCGGAGTGCGCGCGAAGATCACCGTTCCCAGGATCGCGAAGATCAACGCCAGCAGCTTCGATCCCGGGCTCATCCGGTGCAGCAGCGAGGTGCCGGGGCGGTAGAGACCGATCATCCGATCAGCTCCCGATAGGCCGGGACCGCGGCGGCGGGGGTTCCGTCGAACGCGATGCGGCCGTCGTCGATGACGAAGACGCGCTCGAAGCTGTCCAGCAGGGCCAGTTGGTGGGTCACGACGATGACCTGCTGATCCATCGAATCCAGAGCCTGCGCGACGACGCGTCCGTTGCGCAGATCCAGCAGCGTGGTCGGTTCGTCCGCAACGACCACCTCCGGTCGTCGGATGAGGACGGCACCGATCGCCAGCAGTTGCTTCTGTCCACCGGAGAGCAGATGCGCCGGATGGTCGCGGTGCTGATCGAGACGGAAGCGGACGAGAATCTCCTCCACCCGCTCGGCCACCTGCTGTTTGGTCAGCCCGGACCTGCGCAGCGAGAACGCGAGATCCTCGGCGACAGTGGGCATCACGATCTGCGAATCGGGATCGGTGAACACGAACCCGACCTTCTTGCGTACCTGCGCACCCTTCTTGGCGGCGTCGATACCGTCGACCGTGACGCGGCCCGTATCGGGTTTGATCAGACCGTTGATCATCCGCGCGAGCGTCGACTTGCCGGAACCGTTGGAGCCGATGATGCCGATACGGCGCTCGTCGAACTCGAGGTCGATGCCGTGCAGCACCTTCCGTTCTCCGAACGAGTGCGAAATGTTCTCGAACTTGATTGTGCTCATATGACCCTGCTCATGTCGCTCGTTCCACCAGCATCGCTATTCCTTGCCCGCCGCCGATGGCGCAGGCCGCCAGTCCCAGCGCCGGACCCCCGGGTTGCAACATTCGAGAGGCCAACCGTACCAGCAGAATTGCGCCCGAAGCTCCCCACGGATGGCCCATCGCGATGGCTCCACCTTGTGGGCAGATGCGGTCCTCGTCGAGACCCAATTCATCCGAGACCGCGAGCACGACCGACGCAAAAGCCTCGGTGATTTCGATGGTTTCGATGTCGGAGAGGCCCACCCCGGTGCGGGCGAGCAGCTTCTCGATCGCCGGCACCGGACCCAGCCCGGGAAGAGCCGGGTCGGACCCGGCGACGGCACTGCCGAGGATGCGCAACGCCGGCATCCCGGCTGCCCGCTCGGCGGTGGTGACGGCCAGAACCGCTGCGCCGTCGGATATTCCGCACGAATTGCCCGCGGTCACCGTGCCGGCTGGGGTGAACGTGCCGGCTGGGGTGAATGTGGGGCGCAGTCTGCCGAGTCGCTGGGCGGTCATGTTGGGGCGGATGCGCTCGTCGGTTGCGACCTCGTTCACGGTGACGATCTCGGCCGAGAAGTCGCAGGCCGCCGCGCGCGCGAACGACCGTGCAGCGTAAGCATCTTGGCGTTCGCGCCCGATACCGCGGATTCGCGCGAGGTCGTCCGCTGCCACACCCATGTCGGGGTCCTCGAAGCCGGGCGGAACGAACGGCGCTCGGGTGTAGCGGACAGGCTCTTCGCCGTCGACCGGTGGCCAGAACCGCCACGGACTGGTGCTGGCAGATTCGACGCCACCGGCCAGTATCAACGTCTCGTCGCCGCTGCGGATGCGCGACGCGGCCTGCGCCACGGCGTCGAGCCCGGATCCGCACTGCCGATCGACGGTGACTCCGGGAACACCGACACCGAGGCCCGCGAGCAGCGCCGAGACCCGTGCAACATCACCGCCGGGACCGAGGCAGTTGCCGAGAATCACGTCGTCGATCGGGGTATCGAGCGGACTGATCTCTGCTGCAACAGCTTTCAGTACCGGCGCAGCGAGGTTCGGGGCGGTGACATCGGCGAAGCCGTGCCCGGCGATACCGATCGCAGAACGTTTGGCCGCAACGATGACGGGGCTGTACGAAGCAGACACATTCACAGCAGGGCCCTTCGGGCGATCTTGCCGCTCGCGGTGCGGGGCAACTGCTGCACCACCGTCCAGCGTCGCGGCATCGCCTCCTTCGCCATGATTGCGCGAGCGTCGGCGCGCACCAGGTCGAGGTCGCGGGTTCCGTCGAGTTCGATGACGGCTGAGACCGTTTCGCCGAGAACCGCGTGCGGTGTGCCGATCGCTGCCGCTGCTCGGACGCCGTCGAGCCCGGTCAGAATGTTTTCCACGTCCTCGGCGATGACGGTGGTTCCGCCCACGTTGATCGCTGCATCTCCGCGGCCGTGGACGAGGAGTTCGGAGCCGTTCAGTTCGGCCAGATCACCGACGCCGAACCAATCGCGCGCACCCGGCGCGGCGTACGGCGATCGAACGAACAGGTACCCGTCCTCGGTGCGTGCGTCGACATCCCGGAGCAGCCTCAGAGACGATTGTTCGCCCACCACTCTCGCCGCCACCAGAGACAACTCCGCCGAGCCGTAGTACTCGACCAGCCTGACGCCCTGCGCCGAGATCGCTTTCGCGGCAGCGTCATCGAGGCCGGCGCCGGCAGCGACGGCAATCCGCGCACGAGGCATCCGGCGGAGGACGTCACGGAGTACCGCAGGCACCGCATGGACAGCCGTGGCATGCGCGGGATCGTCGGTGACGCACGCCCCCAACCACAGTGCGTGCACCGCGGCGAACAGGTGCATCGTGGCGTGCAGCGGTCCGGTGATGAGCACGGTGTCGGTCGGGCGGATATCGGAAATGTCGGTGAACTCGGGGAAGCTGTCTACCCACGACGCGGCCGTGCGAGCGAGCGGTTTCGGCCGGCCGGTGGAGCCCGAGGTTGCCACCAGCAGGAACGCGTCGGGATCGATGTGCGCAGGGCGCTCGGGACGGGCGGCCGGATCCTCGACTCGGACCGCACTGCCCTGCCTGGCTGCCGCGAAAACACAGATCAACGCGTCCGGCAGCTCCAGTGCTGATGCGTCGTGAAATCGAGCGTCGTGCACCGGGAGGTGAGGCCACTGCTCGACGGCTGCGTCGAGTTCGGCGTAGGTGAGTGTGCGACCCGCCCAGGAGATGGCGGTGTCGTTGTCGCGGCCTCGACCTCGACCTCCCAGCGTGAGAGTCACGCCTTGATCAGGCCCGGGTACGCGCGGTGGACGCTCTTGGCGACGACGGTGGCGACGACGACCTTCGCGATGTCGCCGGGCAGGAACGGTCCGTTGGAGGTGATCGCGGCCCAGACTCCGACGTCGGTGCGCAGGATCAGACCGGCGATGCCGAATACATAGACGACGAGGATGCCACCGACCGCGTTGATCGCCAGGCCGAGCGCGATCGAGTACTTGGGGAGAATGCGGGCGGTGAGCCAGCCGATCAGCAACGCTGCCGGTATCCAGCCGATGAGGTAGCCGACGGTAGGCCCCGCCATGGCGGCGAGACCGGTGCGTCCTCCGGCCAGCAGCGGCAGGCCGATCATCGTCAGGGCGAGGAACACCAGGACCGCGGCCGTGCCCTTCCGGGGTCCGAGGATCGCGCCCGACAGGATGATGCCGAGGGTCTGCAGGGTGATGGGGACGCCCGAGAACCCGACCGTGATCGATCCCGGCAGGCCGAGCGCGGCGATGAGTGCTGCGAACACTGCGATCTGCGCCATGTCGCGGGCGGAGACGTTCATTCGGCTGACCTTACGGCTCGGCTGGCGGGTACTGCTGTCGACATCTGACACGGTGGCTCCTCGTGGAGTGGGGCGGTGACCTGCCCAAGAAACTTGAACGGCGTTCAAGGTAGCAGGCCAGCGGCCTGCGCCATACCGGCACGGGTGTTGTTCAGAAGGGCGGAGGGTCGTATCGGGCGCGGTCGTATCGAACGCGTGCATGGACGACGCAACAGTGTTCCAGGTAGGCCCGCCGCTTCTCCGCCAACTTCTTTCGGTCGATATCCGTTGTCGCAGAACGACAGTCGTTCAGAGTCGGCGGTGTACACCCGCTGTATTCGAGCTCCCAGCGGGTGGGTTCGATAGGGCTCGCTCCCGGCCTGGACGAGGCCCTTCGCCGTCGGCGGGATGCGCGGGGAGTCGCGATCGACAACTCCGGCAACGTGACTCTGCGTAGACCGAGCGAGTTCGACCACAGAATCGCGCCGCCTGCGAGCATCACCGCCGACCACGCCCCCGAGGTCTTGGCCTGATGATGAAACACGCACACCGGCTGAAGATTGGTCACGATCGTCCAGCCACCCCGCGCGGGATCGTCGTGATCGAACGGAACCAGATGATCGATCTGACACCGGGCCGCCGGCACGTCGCAGTTCGGGAAAGTGCACGTGCGATAGGCAGCCCGAACGAATGCCGCGACGCGGGCACCGGGCCGATACGTCACCGCAGACCGCGACGGAGCGGACTCGCCGCCATGACCGTCGGGAAAGATGCCGCGAGCACGCTCGGGCCGTTCGGCAATCCATGCAAGCCACCGTGCGACGAGCCCATCGCGGACAGACTCCTCCCCCGGTAGCGGGAGTGCAGGTGGGAGGCAGTGGGCACCCTCGAGGCGCACAGACGGAAGCTGGGCGGCACCTCGTACCCGACCCATGCCGACCACCCGACGCAGCAACGATGGTGCCGCAGTCGAGAACGGTCCAAACGAACTCGACTGCAAACCCGACCGATCGCCGCTGCGGGAGCCGGTTTGGTCGGGGTCGGAATCACCGAAAGTTGGGCCGCAGTCACGGGGCGACTGCCCGCGGCCGGAGCGCGAAGGACCGCCACCGTCTGAACCGCCGTCGCCTGGGCCGCCGTCATCTGGACCACCGTCGTCCGGGCCACCGCCATCCGGGCCGCCATCGTCCGGGCCACCGCCATCCGGACCGCCATCGTCAGGACCGCCGTCGTCAGGGCCGCCATCGCCTGGACCACTATCAGGGCCGTCATCGTTCGATCCGTCGTCGCCCGTGTTTCTCTGTTCGGGCTTCAGCATCTCGACCAGCTCGGTCAGCAGTGCCTGCCATTTGGCATCGGTGGCAACGATGCGCGCCACTTCGGGGTCGATGGGCGTCCCGTCGGGGAGGGTCGCAGGCTCCGAGGACAGGCCCAGCAATGTCTCCACAGCCACCACGATCTGAAGGAGATGCCCGCGCCGAGGAGGAATATCGTCGACAGCGCCTGCCACCGGGCAGTCGTCGCCGCGATCGCACTGACACGCCAGTGAATGCTCGCCGTGCAGCAACGCCATCAGACCCGCGGCCCGCAGCGTCCCCGTCGATCGTGGGTCGCGCTTACAGACCGTCCCGACGATCTCGGTGATGAGCGCATCCGCCTCTGCCGCTTCGAGATCGGTGATCTTCGCAATGAGCGACGCGATCCCGCCCGGACCGGTGCGATCGATCCGCACGCCGACCTCCTCGGACTTCGCGGTCTCCCGGGCAGCTGCGGCACCGACCGGATCGGCCTTCATCCACAACCGCCAGATCCGATTGCGCAGCGCCTGCGGACGCATCCGGCCACCCGCTGCACACACCTCGTATTCGATCTTCGCGATCGTCTCGTCACTGGCACGATGCAGCACCGAGGTGATCGTCACCACCGTCGACCAGTCGAAGCTGCCGGTGACGAAACGCAAGGCAGTCAACGGCATTCGATGCAAACGCTCCGCGACGTCGTGCACCACGGACGCATCGCGGCGCGTTCCCGTCATCGTCACGGCCAGATCGCACAGGGCACCGCGGACCGTCTCACCCGGATCTCCGCCGGCAGCTTCGGCTGCCTCGAGGCGCATCTCGAGCACGTCGCAGTACGCGAGCACGGTCGCTGCCCGAGCGAGATTCTCGTTGACACGGTTGAGCGCGATGACGTCGAGGAACCCCGCAATGCAGTCGTCGACCGGCGGCGTCTCCGCCGCTCCCCACCCCCCGGTATCGAACATGCATTCGATGCTACGAGAGGGGTACGACAAGAAAATCCGAGAACAATTCGAGTCGAATCGGTATAACTGCAACGGTGGCCAGCTACACCATCCGGGACATCCGCCCGGGCGACGAGGAGCAGCTGGGTACAGCGCACGTGGCGATCTGGAAGGCGACGTACGCGGGAATGATGAACAGCGCTAAGCTCGATGCGATACGCCCTCGCGATCGCATCGAACGATGGGAGCAGATCATCGCCCGCCGCGACGAGGAGTCGAGCCGCGGTGTGCGCACCCGATGCGCCGTCGACACCAGTGATTCACGCATCGTCGGTTTCGCCACCGGCGGCCCACCACGCGACGACAATCCGCCGGCACCGACCGAACTGTGGTCACTGAACGTTGTGCCCGAGCTCCACGGCACCGGCGTCGCAACAGAACTCATGACGACCGTGATCGACCGGGAGGCATCCACCTATCTGTGGGTGGCAGCGGCCAACCATCGTGCGGTGGCGTTCTACCGCAAGCATCGGTTCGAGCTGGACGGCACCGAGAAGTTCGACCCGCTCTGGGAGTGCCTCGAAGCCCGCGTGGTCAGGGCTTGACCGGCGGTTCTCGTCTGGACTCGTCGGGATCGAGCTTCTCGGGGTTCAGTACCACCTCGGCCACCATCGGAGTCGTCTCGACGGTCGAATCGCCGTACCGAACGGCCACCGTGTTCGGCAGGAAAGCTTCCAGCGCACGCGGGGTGATCCACCACAGCAGCGCCGAGAACAGAATCAGAATGTTGACCCACTGCAGAACTGTCGCCGCGTTCTCGGACGGAATCACGCGATCGAACACCTGGATGTTCATCACCAATCCGTGGATGGCGATCAACACCCACAGCCGCCGGTAGCGGTAGAACACCCAGACCGCCGCGGCACCCCAGCACAGAGCCCACAGAAAACCGCCTCCGCCGAAGTACAGATAGAGGAGGCCCCGCATCGTGCCCGACAACGCCATGATCGCCCAGATCGGGACCCGGCCGACGAGCAACAACACCGGCAACGCCACCAGGATCGGCTCCTCCCGTAGACCCACGACGAGAGCGGAAACCACTGCGAGCCAATCGGACTCGACCGAGGCCGGGATCGAGAAGCTGAATCGGACGATGTCCAGCCGCGACAACACGAGCAGCGAAGCAGAAGCGGCACCGATCGCGGCACACCACGTGAGCGCAGCTTCGAACGCGGTCCCACTGCGGGCCGGCCACACCGCAGGCAGCTTCCGACGCCGAACGAACCAGACGATGGCGATCGCGACGGCACCCACCACCACCTGCGTCGCGCCGACAGCGAGATCGGCCCACTGATCCCCTATCGACAGAATCGGGGCCGGCGCGTCGGGCTCACGGAAACGCCACAGCGCACCCATCAGGCCGACCAAGTAGACGACGACCCAACCGGCCACCAAACCCAGGACGATCACGGCGGTACCGGCAGCGGTCAGACCACGCCGAGGCGAGCGCTCGGCAAGCCCCGCGTCGACACCGGTCGTCACCAGGCCACCACCATTCCGCTCGATACAGCACCGCCGAACAGCTTGTCTATCACGCCCGGGCCGAGAATTCAGTACCGTCCTGGCGATACGAGCCGGGGGGTGCCCCTCACGACCGAGGGCCAGGCTCGGGTGTGTCGCTCGAATCCTCACCGCCGACGATGTCGTCTCGCAGTTCCGCAAGCAATCCCTTCTTCGGGGTGCCGCGGCGCGATTCCCGAATGTCGACCATCGCGAGTACCACCAGAACACAGCCGATCGGCCCGCCCTGGAACCAGAAGAACCGAAGGTCCCAGAAGAACAGCGCCAGCACAGCTCCGACGACAATCATGACGATGCTGCGCACATCTCTCGCGTTCATCGCTTCCCTTCCATCGCTTCGGACCACAATCAGGTCAGACCAGGTTCAGTTCGATTGCCGCATCCGCGGCCAGTAGCGCGCCCACCACGAGCAACACCGTCGCCGACACGTCCCCACTCCAGCGATCCACGCGCCGGAGCAGAGTTGGCGTGAGTAACGAAACCCGTTCCTGCGCAAACACTCTGGCGATGAGCAGGATGAGAGCGGGTGAGAGCGTCACGAGCACGTACGCCACGAGCAAGAGCACCGAGAACCCCCACCTCAGGCCGGACTCGACCACCGTGTCGATCGCCGCGAAGTAGGGCAGCATCGTCGCCACCTCCACCGCTGCCACAGCGACGGCGAGAACGACTACCGCGCTGACATTTCTCGGAGGTCGCGTCCACCACGCGCTGCCCGAGTCTCGCCGCCGGCGGTCACAGACCAGACCCATGACCAGAACCGCAAGACCCACCGCCAATCGAGTCCACGCATCACCAGGAATCGCCACACTCAGGCCATCGGCGGCCGCCCACAAGGAGATACCGACCCCGAAGTAGACCAGCCCCAGCACACCCAGATGCAGCAGAACCACACGCACCCGGAACGACGGCCGCAGCATCATCCACAGCGGAACCGCAAGAGTCCCGACGCCGATGCTGTCCATCAGCGCGAGCCCCACCAACTGAATTAACACAGCTGTACCGTAACAGGATTTCAACACAGCCGTGTGGAAAAGATGTCCTCGTGCTAGAACAGACCGATGCCGAAGATCGTCGACCACGACGCACGCCGGGCGGAGATCGTCGCCGCCGTGTGGCGCGTCATCGAGCGATCGGGAATGGACGGGGCGACGGTTCGCAGCGTCGCCGCCGAGGCAGGCGTCTCCCCCGGATCACTGCGGTACTACTTCTCCGACCAAGGAGAACTGGTGCTGTTCGCGGCCGAGGCCATGACGCAACGCGTCGTACATCGGTTGGAGGCGCACCCGACCGATGGTGACGGACCGACGCGAGCGATCCGCGTCCTCGAGGAGTTGCTACCCCTCGACGAGGACCGCCGCGCCGAGGCGTCGGTGTGGTTGGAAGCGATCGTGCGTGCCAGATTCGACGAGCGACTCGCCGCACTCAAGACGGCCGGGTGGTTCGGCAGCCGGTACCTGTGCCGGCTCGCGTGGGCGCACCTGCACGATCTCGACCGCCCGAACTCTCCCGCATTCACCTTCGACCGCGCAGCGGACGAACACGCAGCGGCCGAACTGCATACCTACGTCGACGGCCTGACGCTGCAGGCGGTGACGTATCCCGAGCAACTCGCGACCGAGGAGGTACGTCGGTTGTTGCGCACTTACCTGGAGCCGCGGTCCTGAGTCGAGTCGACAGGGAATCTGCGGCCGTAGTACCACCCGATCACCGCGACGACGACGCCCGCCGCGGCAATGGCACCCAACACCGATCCGAAGCCCGACGCATCCACGACGCGACCGACGGCCATGGGTGCCACGAGAAATCCGATCCGGGACACCAGCGACACGATCGAGATGGCCGCCGCCGAGGACACACCGGGAAGCCGCCCGGCCAGGCTGAAGACAATGGGAAACAGTGGGCTCGCGCCCAGGCCAGCAACTGCGAACGCCCCGATGACCAGGACCGGTAGATCCGCGGCCAGAACCGACAGGCCCAGGATGACGAGGAAAGCCACGGCCACCAGTGACGCGCCTCCGCTCAGCACCGTCGACGGGCCGAACCGGTCGACGATCCGGTCTCCGACCAACCGACCGATCAGCATCGCGGCCGAGAACGCAACGAACGCCATGCCGGCCGAGCCCGGGCCCGCGCCCTCTTCGGTCGTCATGTAGACCGCGCTCCACGACTGCGGAAAGTCCTCCATCAGCCCGGCGAGCAACACCACGGCCCCCAGTAGGGCCAGTGCTGCGGTCGGACGCACGAGAACGGGGCCGGATGCCGGGTCCTCGTGATCGTCGAGCGCCACCGATTCCGGACCCACCAGACCCCGTCCGACGGCAACGAGAACGAGCATCAGCACCACCGCGACCACGCCGAAGTGCGCCACCACCGGCATCCGAATGCCGGCCGCGGCCGCGCCGGTCACTCCCCCGACGACGGCACCGACGCTCCAGGCGGCATGGAAGCCGCTCAGCAGCGACTTCCCCGCTCGTTCCTCCACGAGGACACCCTGCGCGTTCATCGAAATGTCCATCACAGCATCGGCGCCGCCGAGCAGTACGAGCGCCGCCAGCAGCGTCCACCACGACACTGCGACCGCGGGCAGGACGAAGGCCGCGCACAACAGCAGCCCCGAGGCGAGAATGGTCCACCGACTGCCGAACCGTCGGACCGAGGCAGCGGCGACGGGGGCTGCCGCCAGCCCGCCGAGCCCGACACCGGTCAAGGCGAGGCCGAGCGTTGCGACGTCGATCGACAGTGAGTTCTGAATCTCCGGAATGCGGGGAGCCCAGTTCGCGAACACCGCGCCGTTGACGAAGAAGACGACGAGAACGGACAGCCTGGCACCAGTCATATCGATGCGAGCCTATCGTTCGTCGTCGGGCCGGATCCGTTACTCGAGGTAACGTCGATCGGATGCATGTGTCCGACCGCCTCACCGACCGCGTTCCCGAACGCTGGCTCGAGCCCCTCGTCAAGCACGCCGAGGCCCTCAAGTTCCTCATCGTCGGAGCGATCACCTTCGTCGTCACCGTCGTACTGTTCTTCGGCCTGAAGTGGACGATCCTGCAGGACAAGCCGGTGACAGCGAACGTTCTGGCCGTGCTGATCGCGACGATCGTGTCGTACATCCTCAACCGGGAATGGTCGTTCACAGCGCGTGGCGGACGACGTCGTCACCACGAGGCAGCGCTGTTCTTCGCCGTCGCCGGAACCGGCCTGGCAATCAACCAGCTACCGCTCTGGGTGTCGAGTTACGTGCTGGATCTGCGGTCGCCGAACGTGTCCTTCCTCACCGAGAACATCGCCGACTTCGTCAGCGGCTCCATCATCGGCACGTTGCTGGCAACCGCATTCCGATGGTGGGCGATGCGCAAGTTCGTCTTCCCGGAACCGGTGAACGTTCTGGCCGATCCCGCCGCCCTGACCGTTTACGGTGGACGGCATGGCGACCACTAGGACCCTCGTGCTCATGCGGCACGGAAAATCCGGCTACCCCGACGGAGTGCCGGATCACGAACGACCCTTGGCACCGCGCGGCCAACGCGAGGCGGCACTCGCCGGAGCCTGGATCACCGAACACGTCGGCCGCGTCGATGCAGTGCTGTGCTCGACGGCCCTGCGCACCCGCGAAACGCTGGCCGCTACCGGCATGGGCGACGCTCCCACCCGATTCGAGCGAGACATCTACGGCGGATCCGCGGACGAGATCATCGACGAAATCCGCCTTGCGGACACGTACTTCGACGACGTGACCGTCTCGACGCTGCTGGTCGTCGGACACGAACCCGGAATTCCCTGGACCGCACTCGAATTGGCGGCAGACGACGACACCGACGTGGCCCGCGAGGTTCGTCACCGCTTCCCCACCTCGGCAATCGCCGTGCTCACCACCGAGAAGTCGTGGGCAGAGCTCGCAGCAAGCTCGGCCACGATCACCGAGTTCTGCATCCCTCGCGCCGATCAGTAGTCAGTGCTTCCCGATAGTCAGTGCTTGTAGGTAATCAGCGGTTCCTGAGGTACAGGTAGCCGGCACCGCCTGCTGCAATCAACAGGATCAGCGCTGCCGGGAACCCGAGCAGCCACCACACCAGCGCCAGCACCACCAACGCGGGCGCAGCGGCGATCAACGCGATGCCGGGATTCTCTCGAACCGTCTCCAGCGCGGACTGTGCATGCACTCTGTCGATCTTCTTGCCTGCCATGGCGGACTCCCTGTTTCGTATGTCCCGTTTGCGTACTTCCACTGTAGGCGCACCGACAGCAGCTACCCGCGGTCGACGACGGCAATCGTGGCTGTGGACGAATACACCAGACGGTCGGCGGATTCGATCACCCACGATGCCAGGTACCGATTCGTTGCATAGGGGTCCGGCGTCGGCTCGATCTCCAACCGCCGACGTGTCGTACCGTCATCCAACGCGATCGATTCCACGGTCCCGCCGACGGTGGAGTACGCGAGACCGTCGGCGTACGCCGTGATCGGGTAGTAGTCATCGGGATCGTTCTCCCACCGAACCGAACCGGTTCTCAGATCCAATGCCGTCACATGAGCTGTTCCGGGAGCACGTGCGATCACCACATCCCCGACGACAGCTACGCCATTGGTCGACGCCAACAGCGGGCTCGACCACAGAAACTCTCCGGTCGTCCGATCGAACGCACTGTCACCGACGACCATCGGCAGCGACAGGTCCGTTGGATCGTCGATCTCGAGAAAGGGATACACCGGCAGCGGAGCTCTGGCGACAGTTCGACCATCCGAGGCGAGCGCGACGGTACCGGCGTACGTCTGGGACTGCGTACACACCGCCTCGGTCATGATCACCAGTGCCGGTTGCACCCGAAAAGGTTGCGACACGCAACTGTCGGGATAACCCCGGTACCACGTGATCGTTCCAGTGACCGAGTCGAATCCTATTGCCGTCGAACCGAACCGGCCCAGGCCGTAGTTTCCGTCGATGGTGATGACCGGCCCCGGCATACCCGCGTAAATGGCCTCGCCGGGAAATTCGGTGACCCAATCGCGCCCGACATCGTCCACAGAACCCTTGGCGAGCTGCGGTGTTCCCTCGTAACCTGCTTGCGTGACAGTGGAACTGATCGAGTAGAGCGAGAACCCGTCGGTTCCCACAGCGAACACACGTTGCGGCACACGAACAGAACGACCAGCACCGGTCGTGGTGTCCACCGTGACGATCGTCGATTCCGGATTCTCCGACTCGGTGCTGGAGAGGCAGACGAGGTATCCCGACAACGGCCGGTCGGCACAGGAGTCCACCCGGAGATCGTCTCGCCGCCATAGTGTGGATCCATCCGTTGCGTCGAGGCCCACCATCGCGGGAGCGTCGAAATTCCCGGTAGCAGGATCCGGCAGACCCACCGACGCGACATACACCCCGCCCGCATCGATGAATCTCGCTGCGCTGGGATTGAGCCGTCCGCCTGCACCAGGATCACGAAACTGCGCGAATTCGCGGCCGTAGACGGCCTCTGCAGATCTGGACCACTGGACTTCCGGCGCACGCGGAACCGTCGGCGGAGCTGTGGTCGTCCATGAGGGGGCAGTCGCGATTGCCGGGTCGTCGTCCTGCGCGACAACGATCACCGCAGCAGCGACAGTCGCCAACGCCACGGCTCCCGCTGTCCACACCGGCCATCGGGTGCTCACAGGTCCAGGCCCGGTGCCGTCGCGATGGACTCGAGATTGCCGACCGTGACGAGCTCGCCCGCCGATGTCGACGAGATACGGACACGAGTGCCCGACGGCCGGGTCACAGTCACGGTCCTGACGCCGCGCTTCGATCTCTCGGACATCGATTCGTCGGGCAGGCGCACGGTGTCGACCGAGCGATCAGCCGTCGGGTCATATACGTCGGGAATTTCCGGGAGCGGCTGTCCACCCGTGATCGCCACGGTCACAACGCCTTCCGATCCCGGCGTCAGAATTGTTCCGGCTGCACACAACGAGTCGTGGGACAACGAACTCCGTTGCATCGGTGCCAGCGGCTGCTCGAGCACGATCACGGCCCGAAGCGCGCGGATTCGAGCCTGGTCCAGAGCGCGACCGATACGGTCTGCGTCGGCGCGAGTCACCGCTGGTCCATCCTGCGACCCAACTCGCGTGTCACACGGCAGAGGAGGGGGTCGGGTTCCGTCCGGCACCGCTGCACCGATTCGCAGCTCGCTCGACGACACCAGGGAGATCAGGTCGCTCATGGACACTGCTTCGTCCGAAGACACGAACTGGCTTGCGTTGGCCTGCAACGTCGTTCCATCGGATGCGTATGCAGTCGCCGTCCTGACCACCGCTGTTCTACCACCGTCTTCGCCGGTGGACTCTTTCGTGTCCACGACCGTACCGTCGGCTGCGACCTGCCTGCGATCGAGACTGCCACCGACACAGGGCGGTACACCGGCAGTCGACTTCGAGATCGTCACCGTCACGTCGGCACCCCTGCCGTTGCGAATCAGCAACCCGGCGGCAGTGGCGCTCGCGAACATCGACAGATCATCCGTCGGACCATCGCCGACAGAGCTTTCGGACGTGGGACCTTGGACAGGACCGAATCGAAACGCGGATTCGGCACCGAACGCGAACGTACCGGGTGTTGCGAACTCGACGGCGGTCTCGGCCGGCAACGCAGAAACAAGCGCATCGGACAGCGCAGTAGCTTTGCGCCCGGAGAACCATGGATAACGGGGGTCGTCGTAGCGTCCTCCCTCGAGGCGGAAGTACGCCCCTGAGAATTCCCCGGACTCGGGAACGACGACGGCATCACACCCCGGAATCGTGGTCGACGACTCACCCTGGTCGTAGTTCGACGCGCTGAACCCGCTCGACGCAGGCGTATCCGGCAACTCGACGTCCGCAGGACCGGACGCGCGTGACTCCACGACGATGACTCCTGCCGCGACCACAGCGACAGCGACGAAGACCCAGAAAATCTTCGGTTGACGCCCGAGCGCTCCGAGGTGCAACGCGCCGAGGTCTATCACGGCGAGAAGCCTAGCCTGCCGTTCACAAGACTCGACGCTCCACGACTTCAGGTGGAGCTATCGGCCTTCGGTCGAGCTACGACTTTCGGTGGAGCGCAGCGTCGTACCTTCGGCCGAACCACCAGCGACGACGCCTCCGCGGGGGTATCGCGTGCACGTCGGCTGCGGTGAGATCGGGTCCATGGACAATCCGATTCTGCTCACTATCGCGATCTGCGAGATCGGCTTCTGGGCTCTGGTGATCGGCGGCCTGTGCCTGCGCTACCTGGCACGCATGCGACGCGCCAGCACCATCACGCTCGCCCTGCTCCCGGCCCTCGACCTCGTGTTGATTGGGGCGGTGGCGCTCGATCTG
Source organism: Rhodococcus sp. 14-1411-2a (assembly GCF_002259485.1). Lineage (GTDB taxonomy): Bacteria > Actinomycetota > Actinomycetes > Mycobacteriales > Mycobacteriaceae > Rhodococcoides. Next base: position 411,515 of record NZ_NPGA01000015.1, on the reverse strand, counting down.
CACCGCGGCGGAGACGTCGAATTCGCACACCGCCTCGCCGGCATCTACCTCGGATGGACCGTCGTGTTCGCGCACTCCACTGTCGCCTGGCTCGACGTACGCTTCGCACACCGATTTGCCGGTGGACCCGCACCGGTCAAGGCCCCGAAGACCGGTCCGCAGGCCTACCGCAACGAGATCCGCGGATTCGTGAAGTGGTTGGTCGCCGCGACTATCGCACTGGTGATCACGTACGGCCTCGCGTACACCGTGGCAGACTCGGAGCAGGCAGCGGCACTGAAGACCGTGATCCAGCCACTCGGAGTCATCACGTTCTTCTGGTTCGTCACCGGACCGCTGTGGGTGGCCGGCAAGCACAACTCGAGCTCGAAAGATGCGGCAGGAGAAAGGAGTCGACTCTGATGGTGGGAGGTTCCAGGACACTGGCTGGTTCCAAGACACTGCGCAGGTTTCGACCCGCCTGGCGACCGCGAAATCCAGTGGTGCTGCCGCTCGAAATGTTCCTGGCCACGCTCGTCTACGCCGGATTCCAACTCTCCACCGGCATGGTCGGTGACACCAGAGACGAACTCGTCCGCAGCCCGACCCTGATCGCAGTGGGTATCGCTGCCCTGCTGGCGATGACCGCCGCGACGTGTGTGCGCCGATCGTTTCCCGTCGTGTCGTACCTGTCGGTGGTTGCGATCAGCGTCGCGCTGATTCTGGTTCTGCCGGACCGCACCCTCGGATTCACCCCGCTGTACTGGTTTGCGATCGCCGCGTTGGCAATTCGAGTGACCGGGCCACGCCTGTTCGCTCCCCTCGCCGTCGGCCTCATCCTCGAGACCGTCGTCAGCGTCGACACCCGACTGTCCTTTCCCGATGCCGCAGCCGGACCCGGTGGCACGATCGGGGTGGTGGCCGAGCAGGTCGTGAACCTCGCCGTCAACTACACGGTGCTCATCGCTCTGGGTAAGTACATCGCACGGAACAGAGCCCAGGAGCTCGAGAACGAGGCTGCCCTCCGCCGAGCCGAGATCGAACACCGACAGCAGCTCGACGCGGCGCTGGACAACGAGAGAAAAGCCATGGCGCGCGAACTCCACGACGTTGCGGCTCACCACCTGACCGGCATGCTCATCCAAGCCAAAGCATCGAAGACCCTCATCCCGAGCAACCCCGAGCAGGCACGCGAACTACTCACCGGCGCAATCGGACACGGCCAGCGCACCCTCGACAGCCTGCGCCAGATCGTCGGCATCCTGCGACCGAGCGACACGGCCTACAGCTTCGACACCGACCTCAGCTTCGACACCGACACTGCACCGCAACCGATGATCTCCGACATCGCCGAACTGATCGAACAGTCTCGAATCTCTTTCGAGCGCGTCGAGACGAGCATCGTGGCAGACAAAGAAGATACCGACAGCGCCGTGCAACTGACGTGCTACCGCGTCGTTCAGGAAGCGTTGTCCAATGCCCGAGTCCATGCGCCGAACTGCGTTGTGCGCGTGCAGGTGACCGTGGGTTCGTCGACCGTCGAGGTGACCGTCACCAACACGATGCCGTCGGACGAGACAGAGCAGCGCGAGTCCACAGGACAGGGATTCGGCATTCCGGGTATGCGGGAGCGGGCCGCTCTACTCGGCGGGACCCTCGACGCCGGATTTTCCGACGACCGAACGACGTGGACCGTGCACGCTCGACTGCCCGTCGGCGGAAAGATCTCTCGGGCGCAGGAGGTGCCGGCATGATCACCGTTCTGATCGCGGACGATCAACCCGTGGTTCGGCAGGGATTCGAGCTGTTCCTGGCGGGCCATCCCGACATCGAAGTGGTCGGGCACGCGCACTCGGGAAGACATGCCGTGCAACAGGTATCGACCCTGAAACCGGACGTCGTGCTGATGGACATCAGGATGCCGAACGGTGACGGGCTGACCGCAACGCGCGAGATACTGGCGCAGTTCGACAACGTTCGCGTCATCGTCGTCACCACGTTCGACCTCGACGAGTACGTGTTCGCTGCCCTCGATGCCGGGGCGTCGGGCTTCCTGCTCAAGGACACCGATCCCGACGAACTCGCCGACGCGGTGGTCACCGTCGCCTGCGGCGGAGCGGTGCTCTCTCCTCGACTGACCCCGCGCCTGATGACCGAGTTCGCCCGCCGCGGCGCGCCGAGTCGGCCCAACTCCGTTCCGCCGCAACACGACCTGAGCCTGCGAGAAATGGAAGTGGTGCAACTACTGGCGCAGGGCCTGGGCAACAACGAGATCGCGCGGGAACTGCAACTCGAACAGAGCACGGTGAAGACCCACATCGGTAACATCTGCCGCAAACTCGACGTGAAAACCCGAGTGCACGTGGTGATCTGGGCCTACCGCAACGGCCTCGTGAGCAGCCGGTAGAGCTAGGCCGCCTTTCGCTCCTCGTCATCGGCAGTCTCATCGGCGCGCTCGACCAGCGAGGCAGAGTGGTCGGTGTATTGGAAGTGCGGTCGCTTGTCGCCGATGTACGAGGTCATCCACGACACCACCGCGACGTAGCGGTTCCGGAAGCCGACCAGGTACATCAGGTGCACCGCGAGCCACATGAGCCAGGCGATCGGGCCCGACATGTCGACCTTGCCGAACAGTCGCGCCACCGCACTGAACCGGCCGACGATCGACATACTGCCCTTGTCGGTGTACTCGAACGGTGTTCCCGCGTCGACCTTTCCGATGATCATCTTCGCCACGTGCCTGCCCTGCTGCATCGCGACCGGCGACTGTCCGGGGAGCTTGTGCAGCGACGTCACGTCGCCGATCGCGTAGATGTCCTTCGCCGAGCCGACCGTCAGATCGTCGTGCACGAGAAGGCGTCCGGCACGGTCGGTCTCGCACCCGGTGCGCTCGGCGATCGTGGCCGCGAGGTCGCTGGCCTGAACGCCTGCCGACCAGATGACAGTCTTGGCCGGGTAGGTACGCGAGGTCTTGGTGTCGACATCCTGCACCGTGACGACGTCGTCGGCGATGTCGGTGACCATGGCCCCGGTGACGACGTCGACGCCGGACTTCTCGAGCTTCGTACGGGCGTACGCGCTGAGCTTGCCGCCGAATGCGGGCAGAACTTCCTTGACTCCGTCGACGAGGGTGACGGTGACGTCGTCGGGTTCGATATCCGGGAACGATCCGGCGAAATAGCGGTGCGCGAGATCCCTGATCTGACCGGCCAGCTCGACACCCGTCGCGCCTGCACCGACAACGACGAAGCTCAGCAATTCCTTGCGAGCAGCCGAATCGGTTGTCAGGTGCGCAGTCTCGTAGCAGCTGAGAATCTGCTCACGCAGAGCGATCGCGTCGTCGACGGTCTTGAGCGCGAACGTGCGGTCCTTGAACTCGTCGCGGCCGAAGTACGCCTGCGTGGCACCCGTGGCGACGATCAATCGACCGAAGCCGATGGTGTGGCTCTGCCCGGCACCGATATAGGTGACCTGGTGAGCATCGGGATCGACATCGACGACGCGTCCGAGACGCACGTCGGCCGACTCGTACTGAGAGAGGATGCGCCTGATCGGAGGGGCGATCTCGCCGGTCGAGAGCATTCCGGTGGCGGCCTGGTAGAGCAGCGGCTGAAAGAGGTGTTCGGTGGTGCTGGAGATCAGCGAGAACGTCACACCGGCCTTGCCCAGAGACTTGGCGGCAGCCAATGCTCCGAATCCCGATCCCACGATGACGACGTCGTACGTTTGCACAGCACTTTCCTTTTCGGCTCGAGTCTTTTCCTCTACGAAGAACTACCTCCATGAAACTCCGACCGCGATGCTCTATCAACGCGGAAGTTGAAATAGCATCTATGAGTAGAACTCATGATTGGATGTCTACATGGAACTGCGGCAGCTGAAGTACTTCCTCGCGGTCGGCGAGGAACTGAACTTCTCACGCGCTGCCGAACGCTGCTACGTCTCGCAATCGGCGATCAGTCTGCAGATCTCCAAGCTCGAACGAGAAATCGGTGAGCCGCTGTTCGAGCGGACCTCTCGTACCGTTCGATTGACCGTTGTCGGAGCACAATTGGTCTCCATTGCCCGGCACATGGTGGAGCTCGAGCAGGCCGCCCTGGCACTGACGACGCGCAAGCGGAACCAGCTGCGCCTGACCGGAAACATGACGTTCGCAGCGAACGCCATCTCCGCCATCGTCGCGGTCCGCGAGCGCCATCCCGACGCCGAGATCGACTTCGTGCTGAAACGATTCGCAGAACAGATCGAAGCGGTGACATCCGGCGACTGCCAGGTGGCGCTGATCCGCGGCAGCGTCGAACGCTCCGGTCTGCACGTGACCGAACTGTGGACCGAGGACCTCGTCGTCGTCCTCCCCGAGGGTCATCCTCTGGCGGGTGAAGACAACCCGAGCCTGAGCCAGCTCGCCGGCTACCCCCTGCTACTTCCCAAACGGAGCGAGCAAATCCTGTTGCACCGGGTGATCGAACGCGAGATGAAGCGCAGCGGGCTGCCATTGAGCTTCGGCCCACCCGTGGCGTCCGATCACACCGCCAGCGCCGAGCTCCTCAAGAACCCGCAATGCTGGTCCATCCTGTACGCCAGCACCGCCGACAGCACCCCCAAGACCGGCCTGGTCTTCCGCACCGAAGCCGACCGCAGGCTGCGGCTCCCGGTCTCGGCCGTCGTCGACGCGACCGTGCCCGCCACCGATATCCAGCGCGACCTCGTGGCGGCCCTGGCTGCGACAGCACCGGTTCAGCCCGCCACCCCTGCGAGCTGAGCGAACGCGGCATCGGCGTCGAACAATTCGGCGCGATCGTATGTGGACGTCGAGGCCATGATCTCGTTCGCGCCGGTGCGCTCGACAACCTCCTCCAACCGAGAACGGACCTGCCCGATCGTGCCGAGGATGCTCGACGCCAACGACGCCTCGATTCGGTTCCGTGTCTGCGGCGTCCACTGCGATTCGTCGATCGCAGACGCTCGTTCCAGAGCTGGGAACTCGCCCTCGCGCCTGGACCTGGCCATCGCCCATGCCTCCGGCACGGCCAACCTACGTGCATCCTCGGCGTCGGCTGCGATCGTCACGTCGAGCGAGATGATCACGTACGGTTCGGGATTCGAGGGCGTGGGCCTAAAGTGCTTGCGATACAACGCCAACGGATGATCCTTCTGCAGCACCGGTCCACCGACGACCACCGGAAGCCCGGCGCGAGCGGCCACCTCGAGACCGGCTCCGGTGGCGAGGACGAACACCGGTGGAGCAGCGGTGGCAGGGCGGGCCGTCACCGGTGCCGAACCGTCCAGATACGAACGCAATTCGGCGATGTCGGACTCGAACGTGTCGGGCGCGTCACGGTCTCGGCGCAATGCTGCGCGGACCGGTTCGGTGAATCCGAGGGAGCGGCCGACTCCGAGGTCGATTCGGCCCGGAAAGAGGGACTCCAACATCAGGAACTGCTCGGCCACGATCAGGGGCTGATGATTGGGCAGCATCACCCCGCCGGATCCGACGCGAATGCGCGAGGTGCGCGACGCCACCCCCGCAGCAAGTACCGCGGGCGCGCCCGACGCGATACCGGGAACGCCGTGATGCTCGGCCACCCAGAACCGGTGCAGCCCGATCTTCTCCGCATGCACCGCTCGTTCGACGGTATGCCGCAGCGCCGAGGCGTCGTCCATTCCGGACCGAGTGCGGGATCTGTCGAGCAGTGAGAGGAACACGGATATGTCAACCGACGAGGCGTCGGGCATATTTCTCGAAGTGTTCGTTCATAGCGGACCGATGATGTCCGCAATAGCGCTCATCATCGGTTCATGAACCTCACCATGAAGCTCGAACTTGTCACCCTGGCAGTCACCGACGTCGATCGCGCCAAGGGCTTCTACGTCTCGATCGGCTTCAATGCCGACCACGATGCGCGCCCCTGGGACGGGATCCGGTACGTCCAGCTCACTCCCCCGGGATCGGCGTGCTCCATCGCGATCGGTGAGGGCATCACCGACGCCGAACCGGGCAAGGGAGCGGGGATTCTGATGGTCGTGGACGACGTCCAGGAGGCCTACGAGCACCTCACGTCGGCGGGTCTGACCATCGATCCACCCGAGGACGAGGGCTGGGGCACGTTCGTCTACTTCGCCGACCCCGACGGAAACAAGTGGTCGGTGCAGCAGTTGCCCGCACAGCCTTGAACCGCGCAGCCCTGAACCTAGTGCCGAAACTGCAGCCGAGCCAGGATGCCGCGGTGGTCGGAACCGGTGATCGTCACCGGCTCGACCGATCGAACCGCCATGTCCGCCACCAGAACATGGTCGATGGCGATGACGGGTGGGTACCAGGTGTGCGCCGGATACGTCCTGAGCATCCCGGCCCCGGTGGCCACCGCGGCATCGACGAACCGGCCGTCCTGTAGATCTCGGTACCGCCGATGATCCTGCGTCGCGTTGAAGTCGCCGGCCACCACCACGGGACCGTCGTCGACGGGGATCTTGGCCAGTAGTTGACGCAGCAGCGCGAGCTCGCGAACCCACTCGGACGGCTCCCGCGGCCACGGCGGCACCGGGTGAACCGCGAACACCAGCGGCCGACCCGGCATCTCCACCCGTGCAGAGAGCAATTCGGTGACAAAACCGTCGTGCCGCTGCTCGTCGACGAGCGGGAAGCGGCTGTAGATGCCGGTACCTTCGCCGCCGGGGGCGGCGCTGACGTACGCGTGCGGCAACGAGCCGGACAGTCTCGGGCGAAGACGGGCCTCGGCCTCGGGCGTCAGTTCTACGAGAGTGAGCACGTCCGGGCGGTGTTGCTCGACCAGCGCAACCAACGCGTCGAGATCGGCCTGTCCCAGCCAGATGTTGGCGTGCAGGACCGTCAGAGTCGGTGCCTCGGTCGTCGTCCGGGAGCGGTGTCTGTGTAGTGGACGGTGCCTCTGCAGCGGCAGCTGCGTTGCGATGGCACCCGTCAGTACAGCCGCCCCCGCAGCCAGCCCCCACCACCCGAACGCCACGGCCGCGAGTGCAGTGCCGGGCACCGCGGCGAGCATGAGGACATGTGCCAAAGACGCGGCAACGAGCATCGCCTGCCCCCGCGCGTCGACGAGGTGCGCCACGATGCCGAGTACCGCTGCGAAGAGCAGTAACAGGGCCAACGATGCCGAAACCATGAGCGGAAGTCTTACAGGCAAACCTGAGGCCGAGCTGGGAAGCATCCTCGAGACCGACCGAACTGTTCGCTTTCTCGCCGCAAACACGACAGAATCGACAACGCTGTCCGTGAGTCAAGTAGGGGGACTTTCCGTGAACCGAAGGCAACTGCTGCGGTTGGCCGCTGCCGGAATGCTCGGCGCTGCCGCCGCTCCGGTCCTGAACTCGGCCGCAATGCCGGGCTCCGCCACAGCAGGCGCGCTGCCGATCGGTGCCGAAGGCATCCGAGCACTGGTTCCCGAGCTGTTCGCCGACCCCCCGCGCCCACCGGACCACTCACCCGTGATCGTCATCGGCTCCGGCTTCGGTGCCAGCGCCGCCGCCCTCCGCATGGCGCAGGCCGGCACCCAGGTCACCGTCCTCGAACGCGGACTGCGCTGGCCACGTGATCCGTGGCGCGAGATCTTCACCGCCGATATGACCGCCGACGGACGCGGACTGTGGCAGCAGAGCTCGTTCACCAACATCACCGGCATGCCCGTCGGGCCGGTCGACCTGTTCGGCGGCGTCCTCGACACCACCCGCTACGAGAACCTCTCCGTCTGGCGCGGCGCTGCCGTCGGCGGCGGCTCGATCGTCTACACCGGCGTCACCATCGCCCCCGACAAGAAGTTCTTCGACCTCTCCTTCGGCCGACGACTGAACTACGACGAGATGGCCGCCACCTGGTACCCCAAGGCGCGCTCGATGCTCCGGCCGTCGGCGATGCCCGAGGACGTCTACAACAGCCCGAACTTCGCACACTCACGCACCTGGGACGACCACGCCAGGCGGGCCGGCTTCACCCCGCAGGCAGTGGACGGCAACTGGAACTGGAACGTCGTCCGCGACGAGATCGGCGGCCGCTCGAGGCCGTCCGCGACCGTCGGCGCGAGCACCTTCGGCAACTCCAACGGTGCCAAGCACGACCTGACCCAGAACTACATCCCCCAGGCCGAGGCCACCGGCAACGCGACGGTATGTCACAGCCATCGCGTCGCGGCGATCGGCACAGAATCCGGCGGGCGCTACCGCGTCGAGATCGAACGCCTCGACCCGTTCGGCACCGTACTCGAGACACGCACACTCACCTGCGACACCCTCGTCCTCGGAGCGGGGTCCATCGGCACCACCGAGCTGCTGATGCGCGCCCGCACCACCGGTGCGCTGGCGAACCTCAACGAATTCGTCGGCACCGGATGGGGCACCAACGGCGACGCGTCGATGACGCGGTCACTGGGGCCGATGTCGGCCGGGCCGCAGGGTGCGCCGTGCGCATCCCGCATCGTCGACGACTCAGGACTGCCACTGACCGTCGAGAACTGGTACGTGCCGGGCGTTCCGGTGAATCTCGGTTTCATCGGCTCCCTCGGCATGACCATCGACCCCCTGCGTGGAAACTTCGGATTCGATTCCGCCACAGACACATTGACCCTCAACTGGCCGAAGGGGGGCAGCCGCGACACCGTGGAAGCCCTGCGCGCAGTGCAGAATCGGATGGCTCAGGCCGGCGGTACCGTCGTCGCAGCCGAACCGTTCACCCGCGATGTCGACGACACCTTCACCGCCCACCCACTCGGCGGCGCGGTACTGGGCGACGCCACCGACAACTACGGGCGGGTGAAGGGTCACCCCGGGCTCTACGTCGTCGACGGTGCTTTGATCCCCGGTAGCACCGGAGCCGCCAACCCGTCGCTCACCATCACCGCGTTGGCCGAACGCAACGTCGCGCAGATCATCGCCGACGGTCGCTGACCGTCCGAAGTGGGTAGACCCGCGCCGAACGGGTAGCCCACAGGTATGCCCGTCAACGACCCGACCGAACGCACCATCGCCGACCGCGACGTCGAAAAGCGCTGGAACGACCCCGGTGCCCGCCGTAAGGCTGCGGGATACTGCTCCGGCGTCGTGGCGGTGGCGGCGGCCCTGACCGCGGTGTTCCTGATCGTCGACCGCACCAGTCCTGTGTTGGCCGCGTCGGTGCCTGCGGTGTGCTTCCTCGGCGGGATCGGAGCTCTGACGTTGGGATACAAGTCCTACCGAGCCGGTGGCACGTGGCCGATCTGGCAGGGCGCGGCATGGTTCCTGTTCACCGTGATGCTGCTCGGTCTTGCGATGCCGATGTTCGCCATTCGTCAGTGACCGTCGGCGTCAACCCAACTGAATCTCGGGGCGGCCTTCGGGGACGGTGACGGTTGCGGCGGTGCGAACCGGCCTGCCCGGCGTCGACACCGCATCGAGAACCCTCACTTCCGAATGCCATTCGGTGTTCGTCAGCGTGCTGCGGAGATAGCCGCGGCGAGCATTGCCGTACTTGACGTGCGGTGAGGCCTCGGCGATGGCCGCCCCGGCGGCGTCGACATCGGCACCGTCCTTGCCCGACGCGATCGACGTGGCCGCGATCTCCACACCTTGGATCGGCGACACCTGATCCTGGTAGTCGCGTCGCAGTTCGGAGACGATCGTGCGATGAATGTCGCCGACGATCGACGCGACGTTCTTCGCGCCACGATCCCTGGCTCCGTCCAGAATTCGGTGCCGAGACGCCTCGTATCCGCTCCACGGATCCATCCCGACCTTGCGATCGCTACCGAGCCCACGAGCCAAGTCCGAGATGACCGTCTGATGCGCCAGGAAGTTCCACGTCGACGGCGATGCGAACCCGTCGAGAATCCACTTCTCCTGCGCTGCACCGGTTATGGTGCGCGACGGATCGGCCGTCTCCGCGTCCTGCGCATGCTCGCCGTCCCCGTGCGCCTGATCGCTGCGGTACTGCCGCGTGTCCAGTACCGAGAAGTCCACCAGATCGCCGAACGAGAACCGGCGATAGACCGTCATGTCCGGGCCGACGGGCTTCAGGTTCGACCGAACCGGAGTGTTCTCCCACCACGCCTTGAACGCATCGGCTCTGCGCAACAGGAACTCTCGCGGATCGTCGTCGTCCTGACTGATCTGCGAGGCCCAGTTGTTGTCCACCTCGTGATCGTCGAACGTCGAGACGAACGGTGCCGACGCATGGGCCGCGGCGAGGTTCTCGTCCGCCTTGTACAACGCATACCGGTCTCGATAGTCGTTGAGTACCATGGTCTCTCGGGCAGCCGACTCGGTACGCGGCTCACCCTTGCGAGCACCCTCGTCCTTGATCGCGTACTCGTAGATGTAGTCGCCCAGAAAGAACACCACATCGAGATTCGACGCCGCCAGGTCCTGGTACGCGCCGAAGTAGCCGTCCTCCCATTTCTGGCACGACGCCCACGCGAAATCGAGCCTGCTCAACGGTTGGCCCAGCGCCGGTGCGGTTTTGGTGCGGCCGACCGAGCTGGAGTGCGGTCCGACAAGGAACCGATAGAAGTATTCGCGAGCAGGCTCCAGCCCTCGGACGTCGACGTGAATCGACCAGCCGTCGAACTCGGTGGCAAGCTCGACGCCCTCGCGGGTGATGTTCACGAATCGTTCGTCCGCGGCGATCTGCCACCGCACCGGCACGACGCCAGGCGTCATTCCGCCCAGTGGCGCAAAGGGATCGGTAGCGAGTCTGGTCCACAGCACCACCGAATCGGGCAGTGGATCGCCGGATGCCACGCCGAGGCGGAACGGGTAATCGGGCGTCACCACGGACTGGGCCTGCGCCGTGGTTCCCGCGAGTCCCGGAGTGAACGCCAACGCCCCCACCAGCGCACTCCACGTCAGAAACTGTCGACGTGTGGCCCCCGCTCGCATGGAGATGTCCGAACCGAACCGTATCTCGTTACCCCGTCTCACCATCCTTCGAGGCTGTCGCGCCCGAACGAACTGTGCGCGTCGTCGATCGAAAGGGCACATGAACACGAAATTTCCATTCGATTCAGGACCTGAGTCGTCCGCAATCACGGCAAAACTCGAACGCATGACGAACACCGACCGCACAGGATCCCAAATCGACCACCTCAACATCGGCGTCGCCGATCTCGACGCCAGCGCCGAGTTCTACGGCGCTGTATTGAAACCACTGGGGATCAGCGAGATCATGCGGGTACCGCACACCCCCGAGGCGAACCAACTCGCCATGATCGCGTTCGGCTGGGCGCAGGTGAAGCCCTTCTTCTGGATCGTCGACGCACCGGGTTCGGCCATCGGACCGCACACCCATCTCGCCTTCAGCGCCCCGGATCGCGCCACCGTCGATGCCTTCCACGCCGCGGCACTCTCGGCAGGAGCGATCGAGCTCAGGCCTCCAGGGCTGCAGCCGGAATACCACGCCACGTACTACGGATCATTCGTCCGCGATCTCAACGGCATCGACCTCGAAGCCGTCTGCCATCACTGATGATTCGACGAACGCGTTCTCAGTCGGTCAGCTACTGCCGAACATCGGCGGCAGGACGGGCAGCGGTGAGACAGGATATGCAGCAACATCCATGACAACAGTGCCGTCGCAGTAGCCGCCGTAGATCGTGGTGGTCCACCCGCCCGGTGTGCGATTCAGGCCTGAACCACCCACACCATGTTGCCGTCGGGATCACGCAGCACGAACATGGGCGGCGCACCGTCCTCCGTCCCGGACATTGCGTCCATGTCGACACCGCCGATCGCGGCCAGCCGCGCATGTTCCGCCTCGACGTCGGGGGTTTCCACACCGATCGAGGACCCGCCGGGCGAGTCACCCATCGGCGGATTCAAGGCCAGACGTGCCGTCGAACCGGGCGGGGCCACCTCGACCCACCGATACTCGCCCTCGGGGCCGAAACGCGTATCGTCGCGCAGCTCGAAACCGAGCACGCGTGAATAGAACTCGAGAGCGGCATCCTGGTCTGCGACGGTGAACATGGCCACGCCGATGTTCACGATGGTGCTGGGGGTTTGGTTGGTCATGCCGGTACCGACTCGAGGCGCATCGAAAACTCACCGCGCACCCCAGATATACAACAAAGCCCCGCATCGACCGAAGTCGATGCGGGGCTTTGTCTGCTGGCTCTGTCGTCGTGAACGAAAACTCGTAGTGGGCTACGAGGCAGGAGCGGACCCTGCGAAGCGACCCAAAACTCAGCCGTGCACGTGCGACGAAGTCGCTCTAGCGGTATTCGTTGGAGAAACCGTAGTCGTCGAGCGGCACTGCAGCGCCGGTTCCCTGGCCGAAGCCGTCCGGGCTGTAGTACTGATCGTCGTACGACGGCACCGCGTATGCGGCGGCACGCGCCTCTTCGGTCGGCTGCACCGTGATGTTCCGGTACCGGTTGATGCCGGTACCAGCCGGGATGAGCTTACCGATGATGACGTTCTCCTTGAGACCTATGAGCTTGTCGCTGCGGCAGTTGATCGCCGCATCGGTGAGCACACGAGTGGTCTCCTGGAAGGACGCAGCCGACAACCACGAGTCGGTGGCCAGCGACGCCTTGGTGATACCCATCAGGACCGGACGTCCGGCTGCGGGCTCGCCACCCTCGGAGACGACACGACGGTTGCTCGACTCGAATTCGCTGCGCTCGGTGAGTGAACCGGGCAGGAATTCGGTGGAGCCGCTGTCGATGATCGTCACGCGACGGAGCATCTGGCGAACGATCGTCTCGATGTGCTTGTCGTGAATCGACACACCCTGCGACCGGTACACCTCCTGGACCTCGTTGACGAGGTGGATCTGAACCTGGCGAGGACCCATCACGCGCAGCACCTCGTGCGGATCGGCAGCACCTTCCATGAGCTGCTGGCCGACCTCGACGTGGTCACCGTCCGCCAGAAGGCGCTCGGTGCCGTCGTCGTGCTTGAAGACGCGCAGACGCTGACGCTTCGAGAGCTTGTCGTAGACAACTTCTTCGCCGCCGTCGTCCGGGACGATGGTGATCTTGTAGAAACGATCGCCGTCCTCGAGCTGGATGCGTCCCGACACGTCCGCGATCGGAGCCTTGCCCTTCGGCACACGTGCCTCGAACAGCTCCTGCACGCGAGGCAGACCACCGGTGATGTCATCTCCGGCGACACCACCCTGGTGGAAGGTACGCATGGTCAGCTGGGTTCCGGGCTCACCGATGGACTGTGCGGCAACGATACCGACGGCCTCACCGATGTCGACCAGCTTGCCGGTGGCCATCGAGCGGCCGTAGCAGGTGGCGCAGACGCCAGTACCGGTGGTGCAGGTGAGCACCGAGCGAACCTTGACCGACGTGATGCCCGCAGCGAGCAGCGCGTCGATGGCCGGGTCACCGAGATCGTGTCCGCGAGCGACGATGACCGTGCCGTTCTCGTCGACAGCGTCGTTCGCCAAGGTGCGGGCGTACGTGCTGGTCTCGACGTGAGCGTCGCGGATCATCTTGCCGTCGGCGGTCTTCTCGGCGATCGTCGTGACGATGCCGCGCTCGGTGCCACAGTCGGTTTCCCGAACGATGACATCCTGCGAGACGTCGACCAGACGACGCGTCAGGTAGCCCGAGTCGGCGGTACGAAGCGCCGTGTCGGCCAGACCCTTACGAGCGCCGTGCGTGTTGATGAAGTACTCGAGAACCGTCAGGCCTTCCTTGAAGGAAGACTTGATCGGACGCGGGATGAACTCACCCTTCGGGTTCGTCACCAAGCCCTTCATGCCGGCGAGCGAGCGAACCTGAGTCATGTTTCCGGCTGCGCCGGACTTCACGATCATCGGGATCGGGTTGTCGTCGGGGAAGTGCGCCTCCATGGCCTTACCGACCTGCTCGGTCGCGTCCTGCCAGATCTTGACCAGTGCGGAGTTGCGCTCGACCTTGTCGAGTGCGCCGCGCTGGTACTTCTTCTCGATCTGATCGGCCTGAGCCTCGAAGGTCTCCATGATCTGCGGCTTCTCCGGCGGCACGAGGACGTCGGAGATCGAGATGGTGACACCCGAACGCGTGGCCCAGTAGAAGCCGGCGTCCTTGAGCTTGTCGACGGTCTGCGCGACGACGATCATCGGGTAACGCTCGGCGAGATCGTTGATGATGGTCGACTGACGCTTCTTCGGCATCTGCTCGTTGACGAACGGGTAGTCCGCCGGAAGCAGCTCGTTGAAGAGCACGCGTCCCAAAGTGGTCTGCGCGGTCCATGCATCGCCGCGGTTCCAGCCGTTCGGGAACAGCTCGTTCTCGATGTCACGCGGCGGGCGCTGCGTGGTGAGACGAACCCGAATCTGCGACTGCACCGTGAGCGATCCACGATCGACGGCCATCTGAGCCTCGGCCGGGGAGGAGTACGCCCCGAACTCGGCCGTGTCGGTCTTGGCGTCGGCGCGCTCGCCGACAGCACCGGCATCCAGACGCGTCAGGTGGTACAGACCCGTCACCATGTCCAGACGCGGCATGGCGAGCGGACGGCCCGATGCCGGCGAAAGGATGTTGTTCGACGACAGCATCAGCACGCGCGCCTCGGCCTGAGCCTCGGCGGACAGCGGGAGGTGGACAGCCATCTGGTCACCGTCGAAGTCGGCGTTGAACGCCTCACACACGAGCGGGTGCAGCTGGATGGCCTTGCCCTCGACGAGCTGCGGCTCGAACGCCTGGATGCCCAACCGGTGCAGGGTGGGTGCACGGTTCAGCAGCACGGGGTGCTCGGCGATGACCTCTTCGAGAACGTCCCACACCTGCGGACGCTGACGCTCGACCATGCGCTTGGCCGACTTGATGTTCTGCGCGTGGTTCAGATCCACCAGACGCTTCATCACGAACGGCTTGAACAGCTCGAGAGCCATCAGCTTCGGCAGACCACACTGGTGCAGCTTGAGCTGCGGGCCGACGACGATGACCGAACGGCCCGAGTAGTCGACGCGCTTGCCGAGGAGGTTCTGACGGAAACGACCCTGCTTGCCCTTGAGCAAGTCGGACAGCGACTTGAGCGGACGGTTACCCGGTCCGGTGACCGGACGTCCACGACGGCCGTTGTCGAACAGGGCGTCGACCGACTCCTGCAGCATCCGCTTCTCGTTGTTGACGATGATCTCGGGAGCACCGAGATCGATCAGACGCTTGAGGCGGTTGTTGCGGTTGATGACGCGGCGGTACAGATCGTTGAGGTCGGACGTCGCGAAACGTCCACCGTCGAGCTGCACCATCGGACGAAGCTCCGGCGGGATGACCGGGACAGCGTCCAGGACCATGCCCATCGGGGAGTTACGGCCGGCCTGGAACGCAGCGACGACCTTCAGACGCTTGAGCGCGCGCAGCTTCTTCTGACCCTTGCCACTGCGGATGGTCTCGCGAAGAGACTCCGCCTCGGCGTCGATGTCGAAGGTCTGCATGAGCTTCTGGATCGACTCGGCACCCATGGCACCGGTGAAGTACTCGCCGTACCGGTCGATGAGCTCGCGGTAGACGAGCTCATCGACGATGAGCTGCTTGGGAGCGAGCTTGGTGAACGTGGTCCAGATCTCTTCGAGACGATCGAGCTCACGCTGCGCGCGGTCACGGAGCTGACGCATCTCGCGCTCGCCGCCGTCCTTGACCTTGCGGCGCACGTCGGACTTGGCACCCTCGGCTTCGAGCTCGGCGATGTCGGCTTCGAGCTTCTGCGCACGAGCCTCGAGATCGGCGTCGCGCTGGTCTGCGACGGCCTTCTTCTCGACCTCCATCTCGGCCTCGAGCGTCGAGAGCTCGTTGTGACGGAGCTCGTCGTCGACCGTGGTGATGACGTAGGCAGCGAAGTAGATGATCTTCTCGAGATCCTTCGGAGCCAGGTCGAGCAGGTAGCCCAGACGCGACGGCACACCCTTGAAGTACCAGATGTGCGTGACCGGAGCAGCCAGTTCGATGTGGCCCATGCGCTCACGACGCACCTTGGCGCGAGTGACCTCGACGCCACAACGCTCACAGATGATGCCCTTGAAGCGGACGCGCTTGTACTTGCCGCAGTAGCACTCCCAGTCCCGAGTGGGGCCGAAGATCTTCTCGCAGAAGAGGCCGTCCTTCTCGGGCTTGAGCGTGCGGTAGTTGATGGTCTCCGGCTTCTTGACCTCGCCGTAGGACCACTGACGGATGTCGTCCGCAGTGGCAAGGCCAATGCGAAGTTCATCGAAGAAGTTGACGTCGAGCACGTAACTTCCTTTCCCCGTTATGGGTGTTGTGCTGGAAGAGCAAATGAGAGAAACGCCTGCCGGATCCGCACTGGGCGGATCCGGCAGACCACAGAACTACTGAGCGAGGTCGTCGACCGTGGCAGCTTCGTTGCGGGAGAGATTGATTCCCAGGTTGGCTGCGGCACGCTCGAGGTCTTCGTCGTCACCGTCGGCCATCGTGATGGCTGCGCCGTCCGAGGACAGCACCTCCACGTTGAGGCACAGCGACTGGAGCTCCTTGAGGAGCACCTTGAAGGACTCGGGGATACCGGGCTCGGGGATGTTCTCGCCCTTGACGATTGCCTCGTACACCTTCACGCGGCCGACAACGTCGTCCGACTTGATGGTGAGAAGCTCCTGCAGCGTGTACGCGGCACCGTAGGCCTGCATGGCCCAGCACTCCATCTCACCGAAGCGCTGTCCACCGAACTGAGCCTTACCACCGAGGGGCTGCTGCGTGATCATCGAGTACGGCCCGGTCGAACGAGCGTGGATCTTGTCGTCGACCAAGTGGTGCAGCTTGATGATGTACATGTAGCCCACCGACACCGGGTACGGGAACGGCTCGCCGGAGCGGCCGTCGAACAACGTGGCCTTTCCGTCGGATCCGACCATCTGCTCACCGTCGCGGTTGGGAATCGTGCTCTCCAGCAGGCCGGCGAGCTGATTCTCCTTGGCACCGTCGAACACCGGGGTGGCGATGTTGCTGTCGGCCGGAGCCGCCAACATCTCCTCGGGCAGACGCTCGGCCCAATCGGGCTTCGTGCCGTCCGCGGCGATCTGCACGTTCCAACCGGTCTTGCCGATCCAACCCAGGTGGGTTTCGAGGACCTGACCGATGTTCATACGACGCGGAACACCGTGGGTGTTGAGGATGATGTCGATCGGGGTGCCGTCGGGCAGGAACGGCATGTCCTCCTGCGGGAGGATCTTGCCGATGACGCCCTTGTTGCCGTGACGGCCGGCGAGCTTGTCGCCGTCCTGGATCTTGCGCTTCTGAGCCACGTAGACGCGGACCAGCTCGTTGACGCCGGGAGGCAGATCGTCGTCGTCGTCGCGCGAGAAGACGCGGATGCCGATGACCTTTCCGTTCTCGCCGTGCGGAACCTTGAGCGAGGTGTCGCGAACTTCGCGAGCCTTCTCACCGAAGATGGCGCGCAGCAGGCGCTCCTCGGGGGTCAGCTCGGTCTCGCCCTTCGGCGTGACCTTTCCGACCAACACGTCGCCGTCACGAACCTCGGCACCGATACGGATGATGCCGCGCTCGTCGAGGTCTGCGAGGACCTCGTCGGAGACGTTCGGGATGTCGCGAGTGATCTCCTCGGCACCGAGCTTGGTGTCGCGAGCATCGATCTCGTGCTCCTCGATGTGGATCGAGGTGAGAACGTCCTCTTCCACGAGGCGCTGAGACAGGATGATCGCGTCCTCGTAGTTGTGGCCCTCCCACGGCATGATCGCCAGCAGCAAGTTCTTGCCGAGTGCCATCTCACCGTTCTCGGTGCAGGGGCCGTCGGCGAGGACCTGGCCGGTCTCGACGCGCTGTCCCTCGTCCACGATCGGACGCTGGTTGGCGCAGGTGCCCTGGTTGGAGCGCGCGAACTTACGCATCCGGTAGGTCTTGCGGGTTCCGTCGTCGGCCATGACCGTGACGTAATCGGCGGAGACCTCTTCGACGACACCGGTCTTCTCGGTGATGACGACGTCACCGGCGTCGACAGCTGCACGCAGCTCCATGCCGGTTCCGACGATCGGCGACTCGCTGCGAACCAGCGGGACGGCCTGACGCTGCATGTTCGCGCCCATCAGGGCACGGTTGGCATCGTCGTGCTCGAGGAACGGGATCATCGCGGTTGCGACGGACACCATCTGGCGCGGCGAGACGTCCATGTAGTCGATGTCGTCGGACGAGACGAACTCGACCTCTCCACCCTTACGACGGACGAGAATCTTGTCCTCGATGAAGTGACCCGAGTCGTCGACCGGAGAGTTCGCCTGCGCGAGCGTGTGGCGATCCTCCTCGTCGGCGGTCAGGTAATCGACATCGTCGGTGACCTTGCCGTCGACGACCTTGCGGTACGGGGTCTCGATGAACCCGAACGGGTTGACGCGTGCGTACACCGAGAGCGATCCGATCAGGCCGATGTTCGGGCCTTCCGGGGTCTCGATGGGGCACATGCGGCCGTAGTGCGAGGGGTGCACGTCGCGGACCTCGAGGCCGGCGCGCTCACGAGAGAGACCGCCGGGTCCTAGTGCCGACAGGCGACGCTTGTGCGTCAGACCCGACAGCGGGTTGTTCTGGTCCATGAACTGCGAGAGCTGGGACGTTCCGAAGAACTCCTTGATCGCAGCGACGACGGGACGGATGTTGATCAGGGTCTGCGGCGTGATCGCCTCGACGTCCTGAGTCGTCATACGTTCGCGCACGACGCGCTCCATGCGGGACAGGCCCACGCGGATCTGGTTCTGGATGAGCTCTCCGACGGTACGCAGACGACGATTACCGAAGTGGTCGATGTCGTCGACCTCGACCGGAACCTCGACGCCGTCGGGTGCGGTCATCGAGGTCTCACCTGCGTGCAAACGCACCAGGTACTCGATGGTCGCGACGATGTCTTCCTCGGTGAGGGTCGACGCCACGATGGGCTGACCCGAGTTGAGGCCGAGCTTCTTGTTGATCTTGTAACGACCCACGCGAGCGAGGTCGTAGCGCTTGTCCTTGAAGAACAGGTTCTCCAGCAGGGTCTGCGCCGACTCCTTGGTCGGCGGCTCGCCCGGACGCAGCTTGCGGTAGATGTCGAGGAGCGCCTCGTCGGTACCGGCGGTGTTGTCCTTCTCCAGCGTGGCCATGAGGATCTCGGAGAAGCCGAAGCGCTCCGTGATCTGCTCGGTGGACCAGCCGAGAGCCTTCAGCAGCACCGTGACGGGCTGGCGACGCTTGCGGTCGATGCGGACACCGACGGTATCGCGCTTGTCGACGTCGAACTCGAGCCATGCACCGCGACCGGGGATGACCTTGACGCTGTGCAGGTCCTTCTCGGTGGTCTTGTCGATCGAGTGATCGAAGTAGACGCCCGGCGAACGCACCAGCTGCGAGACGACGACACGCTCGGTGCCGTTGATGATGAAGGTGCCCTTGTCGGTCATCATCGGGAAATCACCCATGAAGACCGTCTGGCTCTTGATCTCACCGGTGTTGTTGTTGATGAACTCGGCCGTGACGAACAGCGGAGCCGCGTACGTCATGTCCTTGTCCTTGCACTCATCGGTCGAGGCCTTGACCTCGTCGAATCGTGGGTCGGAGAAGGAGAGAGACATCGAGCCCGAGAAGTCCTCGATCGGAGAGAGCTCGGTCAGGATGTCCTCGAGTCCACCGGCGACACTGCTGTCTCCGCGGGCGGCGGCACGGTCACGCCAACTCTGCGCACCTACCAGCCATTCGAACGAATCCGTCTGTACATCGAGGAGACCGGGTACCTCCAACGGCTCGCGAATGTTCGCGAACGAAACCCTCCTCGGGGCTCCCGGTGTTCCGACAACTGCCTTGGTCTGGCTAGAGACTGCCAAGATGCGTCCTTCCAGCACCTCACGCGGGTCGCTCGTGCAGTGCGACCGCCGCTGTATCTGTTTGCTATATGTGGGGCGAATTTCGGCTGGTGCAACCAGACCGAATCCCCATCACAGCGGCCCGAAAACGTGCTTTCGGGTAACAGTGATCGAGAGGTGGACAGGAGGCAGCCAGCGCAACGTCCAAAGGTACCCCAAATGTGCGCACAGCGCAACGGGGGCATCAAAAGTAGCACCCGGGGTCCATTCACGCGCCGACTCGACGAAAGCGTGTCGCCTGCCGAACGCCCAAAACCACTGCGCTCATCAAACCACTGCGCTTCAGAACCCACTGGGGGTGCTCCTGACGACAAGAGTGAACCGTGCCGCCCCCTTCGTCAAGAGGTTCGGCCCGATCCGTTGTTCGTGATACCGCACTCGAACCAGTCGCGTCGATGGACCATTGCACCGCCGAGACGTATGCAATGGTCCATCGACGCAGTCGGGGGGCGGGCCGCCCGGCGGGGAACCGACGCGCCCCGCCCCCTGCCGTCTACCGGTCGCCCTCGCGCCACCGCGTGGCCTCGGCGAGCGCGAAACCGTGGACGTCCGCCAGCTCACCCAACCGCTCCACGCTGTCTCCGTCGAGGGTGGTGCCGATACTGCGCAGTCCGAACTCACCGGACAACGCGATCAGCATCGTCTCGGCCATGCAGGCGTACGTCAGCCCCGGAGCCAACCCGTAGGTCAACCCGAAATCCGAGCCCGACGGCACCCGCACGATGCCGCCGTCGAACACCGTCACGTCGGGCCGCTCACTGCGCACGTCCCGGCCGATGTTCGGCGGCTGCGCAACATCGCAGACGATGGCACCCTCCATCAGATCCGTCGGATCGATCAGCGCATGCGGCGCCGACGTCGCAGCGATGACGATCAACGAATCCTTCACCGCAGCAACAGGATCGGTGAAGAATTCGACGTGCCGCGACCTGATCAGATCGTCCAGATCACCGTCGACCGCGTGCGCGGAAGCGGCCAGATCTCCCGAACCCGCACCGGCCCGAGCGCTCGCCACCATCTCCTGCGCGGCCGCCCACAGCTTGGGCGCGATGACCGAACTCTCCCCCCGCCTACCGACCAGCACGATGCTGCCGACCTCACCGGCCAGCTGCATGCCGATGGTTCGCCCGATCGCGCCGGCGGCACCGAGAATCGTCACCCGAGCCCGCGCGACATCGATACCGCGTTCACGGCACACGCGTCGAACAGCCCGCAGACTCGCCGCAGCGGTGAACGTGTTGCCGGTGGTGATCGGTCGCGTCGTCGCGCCGAGGCCCAACCCGTTCCCGGTGATCACCGACGAATAACCGCCCAACCCGACCACCGTCGCACCGCGTGAGATCGCCAGTTCGACGGCACTGCCGACCACCCGCAGAGCCTGCTCGGTCGGCAGGTGCAGCAACTGCTCGGAGGTGTACGGCAGCCCGATCAGATCGCCGTGCGCCGTCGCCTCCTCACCCCCGACGACTCGGCCGCTGCCGATGACGAACGACGCAGGTTCGAGCTCGGACGTCGATGCCGCGAACCGCTCGAGCAGGTCCTGCCGCTCGCCGTGGTCGAACACCTCCAGCGCCGGATCGAACGCAGCGAAGAATCCGAGATCGAGTGGATGCGCGATGAACGCGAAGCGTCGATCGGCCGGTCGCACAGCGATATCGGGCGTCCGACCCGGGCGCAACGCCTCGAGCGCGGGCGGAGTGGCGACGGTCGGGCGGCCCAGCAGATGCCCGAACAATCCGTCCAGGTCCCCCACCGCCGCATAACCCAATGCCCGATCCAACGCCGCGACCAGCCGCGAGCACTGCACCGCCGACACCGTCAACGGTGGTTCGATCCGAATCACTCTGGTACCGAACAGAGTCGGAGCCACACGTATCCCCTCGACATCGAGCAAGTACGAGCAGATCACCACGGCCAGATTGTGTTGATCGGCAATCGACCCCAGCAACGACTGTCGCCCGACGAAGTTCACGTCCGCGGTGAGTTCCAGGCCCAGCAACAGTCCGCGACCGCGCACTGCGGTGACCACCGACGGATATTTCTCGGCCAGCACGGAGAGATCGTTCTTCAGCTGCCGCCCGAGAACGGCCACGTTCTGCACCAGAGCGCAGTCGTCTCGAGTCAACTCGTCGAGAACCGCGATACCGACCCGCGCGGCCAACGCGTTCCCCGCGAAGGTCGACGTGTGACGGAGCGCGAAACTCTCGTCCACCAACCTCGGCGCACACAACACCGCACCCACCGGCACGATCCCTCCCCCGAGCGCCTTGGCCACGGTGAGAATGTCCGGAACCACACCCTCGTGCTCGGCGGCGAACATCCTGCCGGTCCGGCCGAGCCCGGTCTGCACCTCGTCGAGAGCCATCAGCACCCCGTGCCGATCACAGATCTCCCGCACGCGACGCAGGTACCCGTCGGGTGGACACACCACCCCGCCCTCACCCTGAATCGGCTCCACCAGAAACACCGCATAGTGCCCGGGTGCCGCCGCCAGGGTCGCGTCGAGCGCGTCCGAATCACCGAACTCGATGTGATCGAATCCCTCGACCGGTGCACCGAAACCGCTCTGATACTTGATGTTTCCCGTCGCAGACAAAGCGCCCAGAGTCTTGCCGTGAAAACTGTTCCCGGTGGTCAGTACACCCAGCCGACCGGTGTGCGCTCGTGCGATCTTGAGCGCCACCTCGGTGGCCTCGGTACCACTGTTGACGAACGTCGTCCGCGTCAACCCGTCGGGTGCGATGCGCCCCAACCGATCTGCCAATTCACCCGCTGCCGTCAGCACCGACGGCTGCACGAAGATCGCCTCCCCGCTGCAGCGAACATCGTTGATCGCCTGCCAGATCGGAGTGGGGCCGTGGCCGAAGGGCAGCGCCCCATATGCGCCCGCGAAGTCCAGATAGCGACGACCCGCGGCGTCGAACAGAACCGTCCCGTCGCCCCGCACGTACTCGCGATCCAAGTTCAGCGCAGACAACAGCCGATACAGTTCGGGATTGACGTGCTCGGCAAAGCCCGAACGACCGGACCTGGATTCCAGCACGGAATAATCGATGGTTGTGTCAGTCATGACCAGCATGCTCCGTTTTCATCGGATCCACCCCTGGCTGTCGAGCGTCTATTGGTTGTCTCGAACAACCAGGGCTCGTCCCAAGCCAGGACGCAATCGCGATGGTAACTCGGTGGCCAGCCGGTGACAGACCGCCGAAAAGCGCACGAAAAAGCCCCGTCCGAGCAGGAATTCTGCGTCGAACGGGGCCGGATCGAGTGCTGTTGTGGCGCGCCTACTGATCGTCGATTGCCGACAGCTTCCAGGTGCCGTCGACCTTCTCCATGTTCACCGTCAACGGGCCCTCGGCACTACCCGATGCGACACCGTTCTGCGTGGCACTGATGTTCACGTTGGCGATCAGTTCCGCCATGCCGTCCTCCAGCCGCGAGACGCCGATATCGGTGACCATGGCTTCGGTTCCCGTATCCGTCTGTACCACGGCCGATTTGGTGGTTTCCGCGGTGGAGTTGAACTCGTCGAGCATCGACTGATTGAGCACCGCACGAGCGGCATCGAAATCGGCGTCGATCGTGGCGGCCTTGTACGTGTACAGGGTTTGCAGCGCGTCGGTCGCGGCCGAGGTGACTTCCTGCGTCGCCGCGGAATCCACCCAGGCTGCGTTGTCGATCGTGGCGAACGGCTTGAACGCGGCGACGGCAGCGAACGCACCGAGCACAACGGCGATGACCGCAACGACGATGACGTGCTTGTAGCCGATCCCCGACGCCGACCCGGCGGCAGAGTCGGTCGACGCGGAATCGGCTGCGGGCTCAGCGGTCACAGACTTGTCGGTTGCTGCCTTGTCGAGCACAGGCTTATCGGCAGCGGGCTTGTCGGTTGCCGACTTGTCGAGCACAGGCTTGTGGGCAGCGGGCTTGTCGGTTTCCGACTTCTCGACAGCTGGCTCGTCGAGTGCGGGCTTGTCGGCTGCGGGCTTGTCGGCTGCGGGCTTGTCCGATACGGGCTCGGTCGGCGGTGTCGTGGTGATCGCCGAAGTCTCGGTCGCAGCAGACGCCTCGGCACCGGTCGAGTCCGTGGCGGAGTTGGCAGCAGTCGGCTTCCCGGTCCCGGCCACCTTCCGGCGAACTTTGCTGGTGGTGGTGGGTGGAACGATCTTGCGACGCTGGGGAGGCACTACAGAACTCCTTCGAAACTCACTTCGGTACAGACGGAAAACACCAATGCCGGGTCTCTCAGTTGCCGCCGGCGTCGGGCTGGGGAGCCGGCGTCGCTTCCGCACTGGGATCGGCCGCATTCGGATCGACCGCATTCGGGTCGGCGGGGCCGCCCGGTTCGGTCGGAACAACGGGATTGGTGTTCGGGTTGTCGAGCGAGATCCGTGAACCGATGGGGTCGACCTTGTTGGTCTTCCACACCCCGTCGACCTCTTCCATGGCCAGACGCATCGTCAGCTTGCTGCGCTCGACGCGATCGGGCCAGGTGGTCGTCGTCGCAATGACGACAAGGGCGGTGGCGGTGTTCTCGTCCGTGCTCAGCTCGGTGAGCGTGCCGTGCAACACCTCGGCCTCGCTCTTGGCACCGGACTGGCGAACCTGATCGGTGATGCCCGAGCGAGTCTGCTCGAGGTCGTTGAGCATCAGGTCGCCGGTGATCGACGACTTCATGTTGTCGAACGACTGGTCGATGGCTGCTGCGTCGACCGTGTTCAGGTTGACGGCGGCCTGCTGAGCTCCGGTCAGCGCCGCGTCCCTGGTGTCCGCGGTGGGCTTCTGGCTCAGTAACGCATTGCCCCAGCCGTAACCGAAGAACACTGCCGCCGCGAGAGCGGCAACGGCGATCACCGTGACGACGGCCAACAGGATTTTCGCGGTCTTGGTGCGCCCTGGAGTCGCTGGGGACTTCAGGGCTTCGGTGCTCGAGTTCACACTTTCCACCCTACTACTCGGTAATATCCGGCCGAACCACTCTCGGCCCGACGGCAGTGCTGAGCAGCAGTTCCACCGATTCCACTACTTCGGCGTGACGCCGATCAGCGGTGCCAACTGGGTGGCGATGGGGTTGAGGTTGAGCTTCTCCGGATCGACCTTGGGCTTGAGGTCCCACGGCTGCGGCACGTCCGGATCGGCGAACACGATGCGGTTCGCGGACCGCACACCCGTGACGCTGCCCTGCGGTGTCGCGCAGTTCGCGTCGAGGTTCAACGGGTAGTTCTCCCGAGTCGGATCGAAGTTCGGGTTCTTGCGCTTCTCCTCGTCGAGGATGGCCTGCGAACCCTCGTAGCCCACCGTGCAGGGCGGCGGGTTGTTGACCTCGAGCAGCAGACCCTGATGGATGGTGCCGTCGTTCGGGACGATCGTCGAGATGCCGGCACCGAGGGCAGGCAGGAACGTCAGGAACGGACGGAGCGCCACATATCGCGGTTCGGCCTGAGCAGCAACCAAGGCCAGGTTGTTGATGTCGGTGGTCAGAGCCGGACCGGCATCGGTGATGAGACCGCCGACCTGATCGCCTGCCGCCGTACCGGTATCGATCAGGCGGCGAATGTCCGGATCGCTGGACTTCAACTGAGCCGTCACCTCGTCCAGGCTGGTGCTGAACTGTCGAATCAGATCCGACTGCTCGGACTGCGTGTTCAGCACCGGCACCGCGTCACGCACCAGCGCGAGCGTCTCCGGCAGCGCCTCGTTGCCTGCTTCGGAGATGTTCCCGAGCGAATCGACGAGAGACGCCAGATCTGCGCCCTTACCGTCGAACGCGACGCCGAGTTCGTTGACGACCCGCGTCAGCGTGTCCAGCGGTACCGACCGGACCAACGTGTTCGTGTTGGCGAGTACGTCCTCCACCGGCACGGGAGTGGTGGTGTCGGCCTGTGCGATCTGCGAACCGTCGACCAGGAACGGACCCTGGTCGGTGTCGGGCTGCAAGTCGACGTACTGCTCACCGATCGCAGACCGGTTGGCGACGACGGCCTTCGTGCCGGCCGGGATGTCCGGCCCACCGTTGTCGAGCATGAGCGCGACCCGGACGCCGTCCTGCGTCAGTTCCAGATCCCCGACGGTTCCCACCGGAACACCTCGGTAGGTGACCTCGGCATTGGAGAAGATGCCACCGGAATCAGCGAGATTCAGATCGACCTGGTACTGCCCGAAGCCGAGCATGTTGTCCAGGCGCACGTACTTGGCACCGACATAGACCAAGCCCAATACGGCGACCACGACGAAGAGGACCAATTGAATGCGAACCAGTCTCGATCTCACTGTCCAACTCCGAATCGCTCGAGCAGATCGTTCAACGGTGCCAACGGATCGGCCGGTGCGGGCGCGGCGGCCGCGGCAGCCTGCTCGTTCGCCGGGGCACCCGGGCCCGGAACCGGTGACGGGATGATCGGAGGCAACGGCAGCAACGAGATCGTCGGCCAACCCGGCCGAGGTCCGTTTCCGTTGTAGTACGGATTCGACGGATCGACCACCGGCAGTGTGTTGCCGTACTTGGGCTGGACGTAGACCGGATCGCCTTCACCGACGCCGAAGTTACGCAGCGCAGTTCCGATCGACAGGTCGAGAGAGAGGAACAGGTTGGCGGAGTTGCCTTCGATGATCTTCTCGGTTCCGTCGGCGAACGGCAGCGTGGGAATCACCGCAAGCGATGTCACCACGTCGTCCGCCGAATCGGCCAGCGCCTGGAGCGTCGGGCGCAGTGCCCGCAGGTCTGCGATCAGATCGTCCTTGGAACGGTCGATCACGTCGGTGCCGACGGCTCCGAGACGATCGAGAGCTCCGAGCATCTCGGTCAGCTGCGGGCGCTGCTGCTCGAGCACCTCGGTGGCGATCGGCAGATCCTTCAGCACGGCGTCGATCTTGTCGGTCTGCGTGTTGACGCGGCCGCTGAGAGTGTCGAGACCATCGATGGCGCGGGTGATGTCGTCACGCTGCTGGTTGAGGCCGTCGATCAGCGTGTTCGCCTGCTGCAGAAGCTCTTTGGTCCTGCCTTCGCGACCGTCGAATGCCGTGCTCAGTTCCTTGACGATCGGCGAGAGCTGCCCCACGCCGCCACCGTTGAGCAGCAGCGAGAGCGCACCGAGTACCTGCTCGATGTCGGTCGCGTGGCGGGTTCGATCCAGCGGGATGGTGTCGCCGTCCTGCAGCCGCGCTGCGGACTCGTCCGCGGGAGGTGCCGAGAGCTGCACGAACTTCTCACCGAGCAGGTTGGTCTGCTGCACCGATGCGATCGCATTGGCAGGCAGATCCACGTCCGAGTTGAGGATGACGTCGACATCGGCCGTCCACCCCTCGTTCGGGACGGAGATGGAAGCCACCCGGCCGACAGCCACACCGTCGACCTTGACGGTCGACTGCGGGACGAGGTCGAGTACGTCGTCGAACTGCACCGTCAGGTTGAAAGGATTGTCACCGACATCGGCACCACCGGGAAGCGGTACGGCGTAGATGCCGGCCGACGAGCACGCTCCGGCCGACAGCGCCACCACGCACACGCCTGCTCCGACGACCAAGGAACGCTTCACGCGGGCTCGATTCCCTTTCACAGAGGTTCTCACTGTCCCCCACCTCCGATGTACGACTGCTCCAGTCCGGGCATCGTGCTGTTTCCGAGCCTCGGCGAGACGACGCCCGGCACGGTGCCCGGCACGGACACGTTCTGCTCGATGTCGTTGGTGAGAACACCGAACGGCAGCACGATGCGGTTCTGGTCGGTGATCGGTGCCTGGATCATCGTGGTGATGTTGGCGCACTGATCGATGATCGGCTGAATCTGCGCACCGAGTGCCTCGAAGCGCGGATCGCCGGGAACGAGCGCGCCGAGGTCGAGGAGCTTGCACACGGTGCCCAGCGGATCCTGGGTCTCGTTCTGGAGATTGGCGCGCGAGGCGAGCGTGCCGGACTCGGCGTCGTAGGCGTTCACCAGGTTGCTGATGGCCAGCGGCAGCAACGTGAGTGTTTGCACCAGCTGCTCGCGGTTGTCGGCGAGCGTCTGAGTCGGAACCACGAGACCGTTTGCGGCATCGGTCAGTTCGGTCCGGTTGTCCGCGACGAACGTCGCCACGTCGCCGAGCGAAACCGACAGCTGCTGGAGCGCAGCTCCCAGATCCTCTCGCTGACCCGACAGGAAACCGGTCAGGTCGGCCAACTGGGTGTTGAAGTTGCGGACCTGCTGATCGTTGACGGCCAGAGCGCTGACGAACGTCTGCAGATTCTTGATCGTGTCGAAGACGTCGGTGCGCGAGTCGCTCAGAGTGCGGCCGGCGGCAGACAGCTGGGTGATGCTGTCGCCCAGGGCTTCACCGTTGCCGTCGAGGTTCGCGGCACCGGTGTTGACGAGGTCGGTGAGAGCGCCGTCCTTGTTCGCACCGTCGGGACCGAGGGCGGTCGACAGGTCGTTGATGGACTTGTACAGCTCGTCGACCTCGACGGGTGTGGCGGTGCGATCGCGACCGATCGTCGTGCCGTCCGCCATGGTGTCTCCGCCGGTGTAGACGGGTGAGAGCTGGACGTAACGATCGGCGACGAGCGACGGACTGACCTGCACGGCCTTGGCGTCGGCCGGGATGTCGACCCCGCGGTCGACGCGAAGGACGACCTCGACGTCGTCACCGAGTGGCGTGACGGAGTCGACCGTGCCGACCTTGACGCCCAGCACTCGTACCTCGGAGCCGGAGTAGATGCCGATCGACTTGTCGAAGTACGCGGTGATCTTGGTCGTGCCGGCCCTGGTGAACAACCACCAACCGGCCACGGCCACGATCAGCGCCACGATCACGACGACGGCGATCAGCGCGAGCTTGTTCTTGTTTCTCGGTGCTGTCTGCGTGTCTGTCATCATTCCCCCGGCAACTTGTCGAGTGAGGGCTGGCGGTAGCCAGGTATCAACGGAACTCCGGGAGGTGTGAGGTTGGCCAGCGTGATATCGAGCCATCGACCGTTGCCGGTCACGTTCGTGTACAGCCGGATGAACGGTTCGTACAGCTTCAGCGCACGGTCGAGATTGTCGTTGTTGCGCTGCAGGATTTCGATGACGCCGTTGAGCTGCTGCAGCATCGGGTTGATGGTCGCCTCGTTGTCGCGAACCAGGCCGGTCAGCTCCTGCGAGACACGCTGAGTGCCGGTGAGCAGCTGCGAAATTGCCTGCTGGCGGTTGTTCAGCTCTTCGAGAAGCGGACCTGCGTCGGTGATCAGCTTGTTGAACTGCTCGTTGCGGTCGGCCAACACCTTCGACGTCTCACCGGTGGCCTCGAACAGCTTCTTGAGCTCCTCGTCACGGCTGGCCACGGTCTGCGACAACCGGGTGACGCCGTCGAGCGAGGCGCGGATGTTCGCAGGCGTCTCCGAGAACGCCTCGGACAGGGTCCGCATACTCGTCGCGAGCTGATCGGTGTCGATGTCGTTGATGGTCGACGCCGCGTCGGAGAACGCGTCGATGACGTCGTACGGGGACGTGGTGCGCTCGAGCGGGATCGGGTCCTTGGGGCTCAGCGTCTCCGGGCCGCTCGGGTCGAGCGCCAGGTACTTCTGTCCCAACAGCGTCTTGATCGCGATGGCGGCCCGTGACTCGCTGCCGACCCAGGCGTCCTGCACCGTGAAGTCCACGAGCACCCGGTCGCCTTCGAGACGCACGTCGGTCACCTTGCCGACCTTCACTCCGGCGATACGAACCTCGTTGGAGGCCTTGAGACCTGCGGCCTCGCTGAACTCGGCGGTGTACACCGAGCCGGCACCGATGATCGGGAGACGGTCGAGAAAGAAGACCGACATCGTGGCGAGCAGGATGATGGCAATGCCCAGAGCACCGATGGTGGCCGGACTACGACGAGATTTCATTGTTGGATCCCCCCAGCTTTGCAACGCTCTGCCGAGTTCGTGTACAGCGGCTGGTTGACGGTCGGAAGCCCGGTGGGCAGATTCAGGTTCGGCGAAGTACCCGGTCCGGCGACGATGTCGATACCGCACAGGTAGAACGTGAACCACGATCCTTGCTGGGCCGTGCGAATCAGCTTGTCGAGCTTCACGGGCAGATTCCCCAGGACCGCGTCCACGTCGGCGCTTCGACGGTTGATGGTCTCGGCCAGCGTGTTCAATGCCGTGACCGATCCCTGGATCGACGGCCGAGTCGGCTCGAGCAGGTCGGCGGTGGCGTTGGTCAGACCCGCGAGCGAGGTGACGGCCGAGCCGACGACCTCACGGTCGGCCGACAGACCCGAGACCAGCTGCTGGGTGTTGACGATCAAGCTGTCCAGCTGACCGTCGTTCTGGTTGACCGTCGCCAGCACGTTGTTGAGATTGGTGATGACCTGGCCGATGACCTGGTCCTTGTCGGCGACGGTGTTCGTCAGGGTCGCCGTGTTGGTGACCAGTTCGTTGATCGTGCCCGACTCTCCCTGGAACACCTGGATGATCTGGTACGACAGCTTGTTGACGTCGTCGGAGCTCAGGGTGGTGAACAGCGGCCGGAAGCCGTCGAACAGCGTGGTCAGATTCACCGCAGGCTTGGTCCGTTCCAACGGAATGGTGGCACCTTCGGTGATCTTGCGGCCCTGGTCACCCGAGCCCTGCTCGATGGCGATGTAGCGCTGGCCCACCAGGTTCCTGAACCTGATGGTTGCCGTCGAACTGGCGGGCAGCCAATCGCGGCTGCTCAGCGTGAAGTCCACTTTCGCTTCGCGCTCGTTGGCGATCTCGATCGAGTCGACCTGGCCGACGCGAACGCCTGCGATGCGAACCTCGTCGCCCTCGTTGAGTGAGGTGACGTCGGTGAAGACTGCCGAGAACTTGGTACCGCCGCCGCCACTGCTGTTGGCGATGGTGAAGGCAAGGGTGGCCGTAGCAATGATCGTGATCACGGCGAACACGATCAGTTTGATGATCGGCGCGAGAAGGCCTCTCATGGCACGGTCACCTCCACTCCTCTCATCGCCGGTGCGCCGATAGCGGCTGCCCACGACGGAACACTGTCCGGTGCAACACCACTCGCCTGTCCGTAGATCACGGCGAGAGTGTCACGCTCGAAGTCCGAGCCCTCGTAGCTCGCAGGCTGCGCGGATGCGGCGACCGCGGGAACTATGGAGCTCTGAGCCGACTTGGGCGGCCCCTGCCCTTCGATCACCTGCGGTCCCGGGTTGCGGGTCGGCACCTGGTAGGAGCCGTCGTTGATCGAACCTCCCGGGTACTGCGGGAAGAACTCTCCCGGTGCTGCTGGCTCGAAGCAGGTGGCTCCGCGATCGTCGAACAAGCGCGGCTCGTCCTGGTTAGGCAAGTAACGGCCCTTCGGGTTGACGAACGATGCGGACACGTTGATGCCGGGGTACTCGTCGCCCTCGCCGAGCACGATCTTGCCGCGCCTGGCACCTTCGGCGAACTGGGTGAACGTGCAACCGAACGTCGGGGAGAACTCGGCCAGCAGCTCGAGAGCTTCACGGGAGTTCGCGGCCAATCCGATGAGGTTCTCGGAGTTGGTCTGCAGGAAGTCCGCGGTGGTGTAGGACGCCGAGGTCAGCGAGCCGTACAGCGTTTCGAGGCTGGACTGCCGCTCGACCACGGTGTTGCCCGTCGTCCGCAGGTTGTCCAGCGCCGAAATCAGTTCGGGCGCAGCGTCGGCGTAGGTCTCCGAGAAATCCGCCAGCCCGACCAGGGTCTGCTGGATGTTCGGCAGCTCCGTGTTCAGCCCCGACACGACATTGGTCAGGTTGTCGATGGTCTGGCCGAGCTGCTCACCACGTCCACTGAGTCCCTGTGCCAACGACCCGAGGGTGTTCGCCAGGTCCTGCGGCGGGATCGCCTGCAGCAGAGGGAGCAGGCCGTCGAGCAACTGCCCGACCTCGATGGCGTTCCCGCTGGTGTCCTGCTGCAGGACCGTGCCGTCGGTGATCGGCGACGCGGAATCGTTCTCGGGCAGGATCAGCGACACGTAACGCTCGCCGAACAGAGTCTTGGGCAGCAACCGCGCCGTCGCATTGGACGGAATCAGTGGAGCCTTGTCCGGATCGATGGCCAGCTGCGAGGTGACGACTCCGTCGACGGTGGACGCCGAGCGCACCTCTCCGACGATCATTCCGCGCACCTTCACATCGGCGTTCATCGGCAGAGCATTTCCGACCGAGTCGGTTTCGAGGCTGACGTTGACCACCGACTTGAACGTCTTGTTGTAGGACGTGATGCTCCATCCCAGAAACAGGATGAGCACCAGGAAGAACGCCAAACCGAGCAGTACTCGCTTCAGTCGCGACGGCGAGTCGATCATCCCGCAACCCTCACTGTGGTGGTCGTGCCCCAGATGGCGAGGCTCAAGAAGAAGTCCAGCACTGCGATCGTGACGATCGCGGTACGAACGGCACGGCCCACGGCCACACCGACACCGGCAGGACCGCCCGAGGCGTGGTAGCCGTAATAGCAGTGGATCATGATCAGGACGAAGGCGAATATCAGCACCTTCAGGAACGAATACAACACGTCTTCCGGAGGTAGGAAGAGGTTGAAGTAGTGGTCGTAGGACCCCGTGGACTGCCCGTTGAAGATGGTGCTGATCCCACGGGACGCGACGTACGACGCCAGCAGTCCGACGATGTAGAGCGGGATGACGGCCACGAAGCCGGCGATCATGCGGGTGGTCACCAGGAACGGCACGCTCGGTACTGCCATCACCTCGAGGGCGTCGATCTCCTCCGAGATCCGCATGGCACCGAGCTGGGCGGTGAAGCCACAGCCGACGGTGGCCGAGAGCGCAAGTCCTGCGACGATCGGCGCGATCTCACGAGTGTTGACGTACGCAGAAAGGAAGCCGGTCAGTACCGAGCTACCGAGCTGCTCGAGTGCTGCGTAGCCCTGCAGGCCGACGACGATGCCGGTGAAGCCGGACATCATCACGATCACGCCGATGGTTCCGCCGATGACGGCGAGCGCACCGCTGCCGAAGGTGACCTCCGCCAGCAGGCGAAGCACCTCCTTCTTGTAATGCACCGCGGTCTTGGGAATCCACCCGATGGCCCGCAGGTAGAACGACATCTGCTCGCCTGCACGGTCGAGCACGTTGAGCGGGGCATTGCCGACGCGCTTGACACGCATCAGTGTGCGGTCACCGCGACCTCTTGCGATCGTCATCGCGGTTACGCTCCCTTCGCTGGGACGACCTGGAGGTACACCAGGGTCAGAATGAGGTTGGCGAAGAAGAGCAGCAGGAACGTGATGACAACCGTCTGGTTCACTGCCTCGCCGACGCCCTTGGGTCCGGGATTGGGATTGAGCCCCTTGTAGGAGGCGATGATGCCCGCGATGAGCCCGAAGATCGCCGCTTTCGCTTCTGCGACATACAGATCGGGAAGCTGCGCCAGCGCTCCGAAGGACGCCAGGTACGCACCGGGGGTGCCGCCCTGGAGGATCACGTTGAAGAAGTAACCGCCGGCGATGCCGACGACCGAGACCAGGCCGTTGAGCAACAGTGCGACGAGAATCATCGCGAGCACTCGCGGAACGACCAGACGATGTACCGGGTCGATGCCCAGCACCCGCATGGCGTCGATCTCCTCGCGAATGGTGCGCGAGCCGAGGTCGGCCGTGACGGCGGAACCTGCGGCACCGGCCACCAGCAACGCGGTCACGATCGGACTGCCCTGCTGAATGACCGCGAGCACGCTGGCCGCGCCGGTGAACGACTCGGCACCGAGCTGCTTGATGAGCGATCCGGTCTGCAGCGACACGACCGCACCGAACGGAATCGCGACGAGCGCTGTCGGCAGAATCGTGACGCTGGCGATGAACCAGGCCTGCTCGATGAATTCGCGGAACTGGAACGGCCTACGAAAGGTGTTCCGAACGACCTCGACGAACAGCTCGACGATATTTCCGGCTTGAGTCAGAGCGGCATTCGCCGGAGCGAACGCGGACTTCTTCGATCCCCCCATGTCTGCTATTGACCCCGACCTTGAGTCGGAGCTTGGTAGCCCTGCTGTTCATGACCTTGCTCGCTGTATCCCTGCTGGTCGTAACCCTGCTGGCCGTAGCCCTGCTGGCCGTAGCCCTGCTGGCCGTAGCCCTGCTGGTCGTAACCCTGCTGGCCATAACCCTGCTGGTCGTAGCCCTGCTGCTGGTCTGCGTACACGGGGTTCCGCTGACCGGGATCGGTGGTGTCGAGGCTTTCCTGGATCGCGACCTGCGCACTGTGCGGCAGGGTGTGCATGATCTGGCGGACGCGTTCCTGCCTGCGTCCGACGGCCTGGCGGACCGGAGTACCCGGGGTGGCCTTCATCTGCGGGACGATGCCTTCCACGTCGTCGACGCCACCGGCGTGGTGCCCGGCGTCGACCATGGCCTGCTCCTGCGCCATCTGCGCCTCGTCCTTCTCCTCCGACATACCGATCGGACCGATCATGGTTCCGTTGAGGAACTGCTTGACCACCGGCTCGTCGCTGGTGAGCAGCACCTCACGCGGGCCGAACATGACCAGTTGGCGACGGAAGAGCATGCCGATGTTGTCGGGCACCGTCCGAGCGAGGTTGATGTTGTGCGAGACGATCAGGATCGTCGCGTCGATCTCGGCGTTGATGTCGATCAGGGTCTGCGAAATGTACGTGGTACGAACGGGATCGAGGCCGGAGTCGGGCTCGTCGACGAGGATGATCTCGGGGTCGAGAACCAGAGCGCGGGCGAGGCCGGCGCGCTTGCGCATACCGCCGGAGATCTCACCGGGGAGCTTGTCCTCGGCACCGAGCAGACCCGTCAGTTCCAACTTCTCCATGACGATCTTGCGGATGTCGGACTCGGACTTCTTGGTGTGCTCGCGGAGCGGGAACGCGACGTTGTCGTAGAGGTTCATCGAGCCGAACAGTGCGCCGTCCTGGAACAGCACGCCGAAGAGCTTGCGGATCTCGTAGAGCTCACGTGAGGAGCACTGCAGGATGTCGGTTCCGTCGATGAAGATCTTGCCCTGCTCGGGCCGGAGGAGGCCGATCAGAGACTTCAGGAAGACCGACTTACCGGTTCCGGACGGACCGAGGAGAGCACTGACTTCACCCTTCGGCAGGGTCAACGTCACGTCCTGCCAGATCTTCTGTACACCGAAAGACTTGGTCAATCCCTCGACCGAAACCTCGACTCCCACGCTGACCTCCACAATTCGTACACATCGACCCAGATGTGGGTTGCGTCACTGTAACCCATGCACGTGTCCGCTCCGACACAGGAGCTTACCGCCCAGTAAGAACTTCCCCGAGTCAGGCTGTAGAGCTTGCATCAGTGTGGCCCATCTCACGCGACACGGTCGGCGACTCGCCAGAACTGTGACAAGTCCCTGCCGTGCTTTGCTGTGACAAGCCACAAGCGATCACAGCCGAAACCCTTCGGAAAGCTTCGGACTTCGGCGAGGTCGAGTAAACAGGGACGCAGAGCGAGTGTCACGCGATCTCGCGGAGTCCGTGACCGATCACAACGGCACCTCGACCGGTGCCACCGGAAACACAGAAAAGGGACCGTCCCCACCGGAGTGGAAACGGTCCCTCGACTCGCTCTCGATGTCAGAGCGTGACGTGCGACTGCAACGAAGCGGTCTTACTTGACGGAGATCTTTGCGCCGGCAGCTTCCAGCTTCTCCTTGGCAGCCTCGGCTGCATCCTTGGCGACCTTCTCCAGGATTGCCTTCGGAGCGCTCTCGACGAGGTCCTTGGCTTCCTTCAGGCCGAGGCCGGAGACGACCTCACGGACGACCTTGATGACCTGGATCTTCTTGTCGCCGGCCGACTCGAGGACGACGTCGAACTCGTCCTGCTCTTCAGCAGCCTCGGCGGGGGCAGCGCCGCCGCCTGCAGCAGCAACGGCGACGGGAGCGGCTGCGGTGACCTCGAAGGTCTCCTCGAATGCCTTCACGAACTCGCTGAGCTCGAGGAGGGTGAGCTCCTTGAACTGGTCGAGCAATTCTTCGGTGCTGAGCTTCGCCATGGTGGCGGGTCCTTCCTGTAAGTACCTGGTCGCTGATCCGCGACTTGGTGTTGGTGGTGTGGAGCTGAGCTGTTCGCCAATACCAGCGGATCAGCTTTCGGCGGGAGCTTCCGCCGGTGCTTCTGTTTCTGCAGGTGCCTCGGCTGCGGCGGGTTCGCCGGCAGCCTTCTTCTCCTGCAACGCGAACGCAAGACGCGCGAACTGCGATGCGGGAGCGTTGAACAGGCCTGCAGCCTTCGACAAGTTGCCCTTCATGGCGCCGGCGAGCTTGGCCAACAGGATTTCGCGCGACTCGAGGTCTGCGATCTTGTTGATCTCGTCCACGGACAGCGTTGCGCCGTCCATGTAGCCGCCCTTGACGATCAAGGCCTTGTTGTCCTTCGCGAAGGCCTTGATGGCCTTCGCTGCGTCGACCGGCTCGCCCTTGATGAATGCA
Source organism: Rhodococcus sp. 14-1411-2a (assembly GCF_002259485.1). GTDB lineage: Bacteria > Actinomycetota > Actinomycetes > Mycobacteriales > Mycobacteriaceae > Rhodococcoides. The sequence continues at coordinate 375,360 of NZ_NPGA01000015.1, read as the reverse complement.
ATGGCGGTCGGTCCGACGAACAAGTCGTCGAGGCCGGTGATGCCGGCCTCGGCTGCTGCGCGCTTGACCAGGGTGTTCTTGGCGACGGAGTACGTGGCACCTTCGCCGAGCGCACGCCGGAGCTGAGTCAGACCGGACACCGACAGGCCACGGTATTCCGTGACGACGGCAGCCGTCGAACCTTTGAACTGTTCGGTGATCTCCGATACTGCTGAGACCTTTTCGGGCTTTGCCATACTTCGCCTCCTCTCGTGGGAAGTTGTGTCGATCGCGAGAGGGCCGGAAAACGACGAACGCCCCGGCGCAAGAAGCACACGGGGCGTGAACGAGCGGGCAGCCACCAGGGCTGCATACAGGTTCCCTACCTCGTTCTCCTGCGTGGGCCGTCCGAAGCTGTCTCGGACCTTCAACCGCGCAACTCCCGGAAGCGAATCCTTCGAGAAGGCGGTGACCAACGGTCTTGGGTAGAACTTGATTGGGCGGTCAGGGCACGAGTGCGAGCATTCGTGATCCGAACCGTCGACCAGGCTACAACACGTTCGGGGTCAACTCCAAAACGTTCGGTGTTCGCACTGCCATATGCGTTGCACTGTCATATGCGCACTCCGTAGAGAACGAGGTTGCGCTCGTAGCTGCCCACGGCTGCGTCGAAGTCACCCGAACAGGTGATGAGCCGGATCTCGTCGGCAGGCACAGCCCCGAAGACCGACGCCGTCGGGAACTCGGCTTTGCCGTAATCACCGATCTCGTCGATGCGGTACTCGGCTCGGCCACCCGCCTCGTCGTCCACCGCAACGACATCGCCGATTCCGAGTTCCGACAGGCGATCGAACACCGCGGGACCGGTCGTCGAGTCGACGTGCCCGGCTATCACCGTCGGACTGCCGATCGCGCCGGGTCGGCCACCTCCGGTGAACCACCCGACGTCGTCGTAGTCGGTGGGCACCTGCATCTCACCCGATTCGGTGAGCCCCAGGCCGATCAACGGCTCGTCGAGCGCGATGTCCACGGCACTCACCCGCGTCGGGGCCGGTCTCACCGAATCCACTGCGGGTACTGGCATGGCGGGTGCAGGCGCGGTGGTGCTCGACGACGGCTGCGAGGACACCGGCGTGGTCGCCGCCGGCGGCGATGGAGGGGGCGAGGAACAGCCCACCACCACCGCCGCGGCAGCGACCGCGATCAGAACCGGATATCTCAGCTCCGCACCTCGCGTCGAGCAGCGACCGTCACGCCCGCGACGACCATCGCGCCCAGTGCCACCGCACCGACGACCGGCAGCACCGAACTCGACGCCGAATCGGACGCCGCGAGCGCCGACCCGCCGCCACCGGTCGCAACGGACCCGACCGGAATCTGGCTGAGCTGGCCGCGCACCGCTCCGGCCGAGAAGTCGACGGTGTGGGTGTCGGCGGCGAAGGCTGCCGGGTCGGCTTCGATCTGATCCAGGGTGAATCCGGTCCCGCTGTCCGCGTCGGCACCGGCAGGCGTCAGGCCGGTGGTGAACGGTCCCTGCATGCAGCCGCTGCTGGTGCGCGGGCCATCGCCGATCGGGGTGGGGTTCGGGAATGCCAGACGCGGAGGACCTGCTGCGCCCGCCGCAGCCTGGTGGATGTGCGTGGCGGTCTTGGCCGGGCTCATGTAGTCGCCGGTCACGCCTTCGAGCGCGATGTCGTAGCAGATGATGTCGAGGTCGGAGTTGATGCGCAGAGTGAAGGTACCCATCGCACCGGGCTGACCCGGAGTGGCGACGCCCTCTCCGTTGAGCACCTGGTCGGGAGTGGCCATGGCCGTGAATGCGCTGGTGAAGGAATCCGGTTCGGCGACAGGCGTATCGGCACCGGCCGGGGCGGCGGCGAACAGCATCATCGCCGCAGCGGTGGCGGTACCACCGACGAGCGCTGTGGCGGTGGATCGGATCGACGTTGCCGGGCGGGGGATCGAGCGTCTGGTCATCTCGTGTGCCTTCCGTGGGAGTATCGGGCAGGCGAGCCCGTGCAAGGTGTACGAGCGCCGATGCCAAAATGTTCAAAGCTCGGTAAAGAAATGTTTTCCGCCCTCGCCATGAACGTCCGAGGGTCCACCGACGTATCCACTGTCATGAGCATCGGGAGCGTGATCGAACTGGACTTCGACGTCGCTGCCGCGTACGACGAGCACGCGTCGGCCATGCTCGGGTTCGCCGTCAACGCTCTCCGCGACAGAACTCTGGCCGAGGATTGTGTTCAGGAGACCTTCCTTCGGGCGTGGCGAGCGCGGTCCCGATTCGAGCCCGGGCGCGGGTCCCTGCGAACGTGGCTGTTCGCCATCGAACGCAACGTGATCGTCGATGCTCAGCGGTCGCTGACGAGGATGCCGATGCCGGCCTCGGACCGGATCGACGACGTCGGGCGGGAGTCGGACGGGGTCACGCGTGACACCAGCCCCGACGTCGACGAGCGGCTCCGCATCATCGCCGCACTCGCCCTGCTCTCCCCCGAGCATCGGCAGGTCGTCGTCGCAGTGCACCTGGGCGGCAGCTCCTACGCGGAGCTGTCGAAATCGACCGGGGTCGCCGTGCGAACACTGCGCACCCGCACCTTCTACGCACTGCGAGCCCTACGACAACATCTCGACGGAAAGGAGGAGACATGAGCGCAGCACCCGATCGCCGAGCCGAGTTGATCGCCGCTGCCGTCGGTGACGATCTCGACGACGCCGAAGCCGCCGAACTGCGTCGGCTCGCTGCATCCGATCCCACGATCGACGACGAGATCGCCGAATTGCGCTCGCTGACCATGACTCTCGGGAGCCGCGGCCCTACCGACGCGTGGCTCGAATCTTGGACGTCACCCGACCTTCGCGAGCGAATCCTCGGTGCGACAGGCAGCTCCGAAAGGTCGCCGCAGCAAGATCGGCGGACACAGCGGTTCGGTGGGCAGCGGTTGGGAAGGCAGCGGTTCGGGGGGCAGCGCAGATCGGCAGGGCTGGCCGTTGCGGCCGCAATCGTGGGGGTGGTGGTCGGCAGTGGGGTGGTGCTCGGAGTCGACGCCTACCGCCAGGACCCCACGAATCCACCCGCCGCGATCACCGGTCCACCCGGAACCCTCGGCGCGTACGAGCAGGTCGCCTTCACCACCGAGGTGCCGAGTGTGGACATAGAAGGAGGTCTGGTCGCCCACACGTGGGGCACCGAGACCGTCCTGGAGATGGACGGCATCTCCGATCGTGGCCCGTACGAGGTGGTTCTCGTCGACCGATCGGGTGTCGAGCGTCCGTCCGGCACGTTCCTCGGTAGTGACATCACCATCGAGTGCCGAATGAACGCCGCGGTGCTGCGTCAGGACGTGACCGACATCGAGATCCGCACGTCCGGTGGTGCCGTCCTGGCGCGTGCTCAGCTGCCGACGGCCTCGTAGCGTTTCGAGCCGGGCCACCAGTTGCGCTCGCCGAAGAGCTTCATCATCGCCGGCACCATCATCATGCGCACCAGCACCGCGTCGAACAGTACGGCGATGGCGAGAGCGAAGCCGAACTGTTTGAGCTCGAGCACGTCGGCGGTGAGGAAGCTGGCGAACACGGCGATCATGATCGCCGCGGCGGCCGTGATGGGCCTGGCAGTGTGCTCGATGCCGTCGACCACGGCCACGTCGTTGCTAGCTCCCCGCACGAACATCTCACGCATGCGGCCGATGAGGAACACCTCGTAGTCCATCGACAGGCCGAAGACCACGGCGAACACCGTCACCGGTAGGTACACCTGGATGTAGCCCGGGCTCTCGAAGCCGAGAATGCTCGACCCCCAACCCCATTGGAAGACGGCGACGGTCGCACCCAACGCTGCGCCCGTGACCAGCAGGTTCATGGCGACGGCCTTGAGCGGAATCACCACACTGCGGAAGACGACGGCCAGGTAGAAGAGCGAGAAGGCCAGGACCGCGGCCACGACCCCGGCGAATTTGCCGGAGATCTCGTCGGAGGCGTCGACCACCAGTGCGGTGGTGCCACCGACGGAGACGCTCGTGCCGTCCGTGTCGCCGGCGGCAACCGCCTGCGCTCGAAGGGATCCCACGAGATCGGCGGCCTCGGTCGAGTCGATCGGCACCGACGGAACCACGATCAGCAACGATCGCCCGCCCTCCGGCTGAGCCAGCGCGTAGGCGACGCGATCGTCGTCGCGCACGGAGGCAGCGAACGCGTCGACGGTGGCCAGCTGCTGCGGTCCCAACGGACTGTCGTCCTCACCCGTGAACACGATGTTGATGGGCGAGATGGTCCCGGGCGCGAACTTCTCGGTCAGGACCGTGTTGGCCCGTCCGGACGGTTCCGCGCTCAGCGCCTCGGCCCCGAGGTCGACACCGTACGAGATGGAACCGATGGGAATCAGGCACACGACGAGCACCGCGGCCGACGCGACCGTGTAGCGCCACGGTCGTTCGATGACATGCTGCGCCCACCGTGACCACCAGGTAGGAACTGCGGCCTCGTGCTCGTCGACCGACGGAGGTTGGAATCTGTCGGGCAGCGACCACGCGCCGATGCGCGTTCCCAGTACGGCGAGAATCGCCGGCAGCAGGGTCCACGCGACCACGACGACGGTCGCGATGGTCAGCGCGACGACCAACGAGATGCTGCGGACGGCAGGAACATCGACGATGGCGAGGGCTCCGAGTGCGATCAACACGACCAGACCGGAAATGACGATGGTGTGCCCGGCCGTACCCATGGCCGCCCCCACCGCGCGCTCGGTCCGGTGCGGATCGTCGGGTGGTCCGGCTCGCCCGATCTCTTCCCGGAATCGACTGACGATGAACAGTGCGTAATCGATTCCCAGACCCAGGCCGAACATCGCCGCCACGGTGGTGACGAGAACGTCGAACGTCATGAAGTTGGACAACAGCGCGAACATTCCGAACGCCGCCAGCACGCCGATTCCGGTGGAGACCAACGGCACGATGCCCGCGACCAGGGACCCCAGCGCGAGAACCAGCACCACGAAGGCGATGGGCAGACCGATGCTCTCGGCCCGCACGGCGTCCTCGGATTCGACGCGGGTGAGATCGACCGTCATCGGGGAATACCCCGTCACCGCCACCTCGACGCCGTCGCCGGACGCCGCGCCGATCATCTCCTGCACGCGTTCGGCCACCGCGATCCGATCGCTGGCCTCTCCGCCGATACCGACGAACGCGAGCGCCGACGTGCCGTCCTGCGAGATCGTCGGGACGAAGCCCGCGGTCTCGTAGGGGTCGACGACCCGCAGCACATCGGGGGACTGCCGCAGCGAGGAGACCACCTCCCCCACTCGCTCACGGAACGCCGGGTCCGACGTGTTCACCGACTCGGAGGTGAACGTGACGACAAGTTGTTCGGAGCCGAACGACTCGAAGTGACGCTCGATCAGGTCGTCGGCGCGGCTCGATTCGGTGCCCGGTACCGAGAAGTTGGCTCCGACCAGCGAATTCTGCAGCGCCGGATACAGAATCGCCGATCCGACCGCGAGCAGCGTCCAGATCGCCAGCACCACCCAGCGCCGACGCGCGACGAGTCGGCCCCACCGGTCGCCGATGTTTCCACTGGTCACCTGCGGGTCGATGCGCGAAATCGTGTCGGTCATCTACGTCAACTCCCGGCTGAAGATGCGGTACGTGCGGTGCGGAGCGAGTTTCGTCCTGGACAGGACCGACCCCCTCATCCACGGACTGTCGTCGAGAACGGGAGCGGCTTCGACGCGCGTGAAACCGAGATCGCGCATGCGCACCGACATCTCCATGATCAGCAGGGAGGACACGGCCCGGTCGGGGCAATCGGGATCGACGAACAGCATGTCCACCCGTACGCCGTCGATGATCTCCGTCCGGCCCGGACGCTTGACGTGCCACAGCGTCACCAGGTCTCGCGCCCAGCGCGACTTCAGGTGCGACGCCTTGGCGGCGGCCTGATTGACGTCCGGGATGCCCATCAGGAAGCCGACGGGCTTGCCGTCGAGTTCGGCCAGCAGCGTGAGCCTGCGGTCGATGACCGGGAGCATCATCTTCAGCAACTCGAACAGCTCCGTGTAGGACAGCGGCGAGAAGCCCCAGAAGTTGACGAACGTCTTGTTGTAGAGGTCTCGCACGATGCGCGCGTCGCGGCGTAGCGTCCGATACTTCATCGACCGGAACGTCACCTCCGACCGCGCCTTGATCTTCTCGAAGATCTGCATGTGCCGCGCGTACTTGGGGTCGTTGTAGATGATGCACGGGTCGTCGAAGAGGTAACTGTAGAAGTCCTTGACCGCCATCAGACCCCACTTCTCGAAGTGGGCCGCGTAGTAGAGCGGATTGTGTGGCATCCCCACCAGCGGCAGCGCCGGGATCTCGTCGACGACGATGCCGGCGCTGTAGAACATCGAGGGTCCGAACGGCCCGGAAATCGTCGCGAGCCCGCGCGCCGAAAGCCATTGCGCGGCAGCGTCGAGCAGTGCTGTCGCGACATCGTGATCGTCGACGGCCTCGTAGAAGCCGAAGAAGCCGATCGACTCCCCCGTGTACTCGGTGAACGACAGATCGTGGATGGCCACGACGCGACCGACGGCAATTCCGTTCTCGCGGGCCAGGAATGCCTTGGTGATACGGGTGGCGGCGACCGAGGACGGCGGTGCGATGAGCACTCGACGCAGGTCCATCGACTCGTCGGGAAGGCGGTACGGATCGCCCTGGTAGACCAGGTCCGAGACGGCCTCGAACTCGCGCCAGCCTGCTTTGCCGTCGACCTCTTCGATCGTGATCATCGTTCCTCTTCGCTCTGTTGACTGCCGTCCACGAGGATCGGCGAACGGGCCACCGTCGTCTCCCCGGCGAACACGTAATTACCTGGCCGGACGGTGATCTCGTCGACGAGTGCGTCCGGCACGAACACGTCGCACTGAGAACCGAAGCGGATCATCCCGTATTGCTCGCCGCGTTCGACGCTGTCGCCGACGGCGACGTGCGCGACGATGCGGTCCACCCAGAGATCGGCTATCTGCGTCACCGTCACCACGGCACCGGACTCGTGCTCGATCGAGATGGTGAGCCGCTCGTTGGTGAGCAGGTAGTCGCAGCCCTCGTCGTAGGGGGTGCGTCGGGTCAACAGATTCGCGCCCACCCTGGCCATCGACTTGTTGAACGGTGCCGCGGACCGGTGGCGACGCATACCGATGGTGCCCGAGACGGGAATTCGATTGCGGTGCACCGAGTATTCGGACATGTAGATCCCGATCAGGTAGCCGCTGGCGGTGGACGCGACTCCGGCGATCTCGTCGAGAACGATCGTCCGCCCCTTCTTCACGGCGAACGCGGTACTGCCGGCCTCCACCCGTTTGACGTACGTGACGAAGCCGTCGGCCGGCGCGAGCACCGCCCGCGGATCGGCGGGCGGTTCGCGGTGCGGATCACGGAAGAAAAACCGGGTCCGCCAGTACACGAACAGAGCGAACGGAGCTGCCAGCACCACACCGAGGACGAGTACCCCTCGAACCCACCACATCAGTTGTGCCGCTGTTCGTCGACGCTCTCCGACCAGGTCACGAAGGCGTCGGCGGCCCGGTTCCTCAGCGAGCCGGGCAGCAGCCCGATCAGCCCGCACACCACGTAGAAGCCCAGCGAGAGAACGCCGTTGGTCACCTCGCGGCCGACCGGTACGTCCCGCAGGCGCACCGAGGTGGGTTCGAGTCCGTCCGACACGTCAGTTGACGGCGGCGGGCGTGAGCGTCTTGAGCTGTGCTTTCTCGAAGTAGAGCTCGAAGAGTCGGCGATGATCGCACCAGGAGACGTCGTGGTCGACGGGCAGGATCGCCTCGGGCTTGTGCACCAGCCGCATGAGCTGATCGATGTTGTCTGCCAGCATCGTCTCGGCGAACCGCGGCGAGATGCGCGCACTGACGCGCTCCTTGAACTCGTCCCAGCTCACCAGATCGAGGCCGAGAAGATCGGCGTACAGATCGTGACCGTAGCCGGTGGGATTACTCGGCAACAGCCTCGTCAGCGGATGGCTGCGCAACGAGTTGCTCGCCATGACGTCGCACATCACGTCGACCGGAACGTAGTTCATCCCCGGGCCGTCCCAGATGGCACCGGCCGCGATCGCCAGTTCGATGATGCGCCAGAAGCTGTAGACCCGACCCGGATCACGACCGAGTTCGGTGCTTCCGAGGATGTAGGGCGCCTCGCACAGGGTGACGGAGTAGGTGTCCGACATCGACAGCCACCCGAGCAGCGTTGCGTTGACCCACTTCATCTGCGCGTACCCGGAGTACCACCACGAATCGGGACGACGGAAATCCTCGGGCTTCTGATAGAGGTGGGCACCGATACTGCCCACGTACGTCAGATGCTTGCGGGTGGAGGTGATGCTGAATTCGAGGATGCGCAGCACGCTGACGAACCAGTCGTCGCGCAGCTCGGCGTAGCTCTCGGTGTAATCGGTGGAACTGGCACAGTTGAAGATCTGTCCCACTCCGGCAGCCAGGTCGTAGTAGGCGGTCTTGTCGAGACCGAACCGGAATTTCGTGGGAGTGCCCTCGACGATGCGGATCTTGTCTGCGTCCACCGCGATCTCGTACTGGTCGAACGTGCGCTGCAGGCGCTCGAGAGCCGTTTCCTCCTCGGTGGGGCGCACCATCGCATAGACGACCTCGACGGCGGAATCACGAGTGAGGCGGCCGATCAGGTGAGCACCGAGAAAGCCGTTGGCCCCGAACACCAACGCGGTGTCGGTACGCGGTGCTGCCATATCTGCCACACGGCGGCGAGTGTCCTCGTCGATGAACGGGCGCAGCGCCGTCGGATCACCGTTGCTCAGCGCGACGACGTCGGCATACTTCCCGGCGAAACGAAGCGCAGGGCATTCGTTGGTGATCAGTGCATCTGCGTGCGGCCAGATCGGACGCAACGATCCGTCTCCGAACAGTGCCTCTACGTGCATTCGCGCTCCCCTGCAACGGTCGGTGTCCCACATCACTCGGACGGGCAGACGTTAGCAATGACGCGGGCTCATAACCGGGTGACCGGGAAAGTCTGGGAACCCCCACAGCGGCGCTCAACCGGCGTTGAGAGTGTTCCCAATCGAAGTCGGCAAATCGCCCTGTGCCGGTCGGTGACATCACCGGCGATGCGCGTTCCGCGAGACAAACGAGGCCCTTCGACGGTCTAATCGTTTCCCATGACGGCAGTACACCCCCACCCCCTCCTGCAACCCGCACGCGATCCGAGCGGCGGCGACGCGGCAGCGGCGTGGGCGGCAATCGTGCGCGAACAACCGCGCTACCCTCGGGTGTCCATCACGACGAACGTGCGCATTCCGATGAGCGACGGAACCGCGTTGCGCGCATACGTCTTTCGCCCCGCGGACGCGTCGGGACAGGCGGTGGAAGGCACGTTTCCCACCGTCCTGAACCTCACGCCCTACAACAAGCTGTTGATCAAGAGCATCGACACCGTCCTCGAGACCCCGGTTCTGGGCCGTGCCATCAGAGCTTTCTCGTCCGCATTCGACCTGACCGGAAGCAGATTCGACGGCATCACCGAGATCACCCGAGTGGTGGCGGGCGGGGCTGCCGACCTGCTTTCGGTCAACCGTCATCTCGTCCGCAGCGGGTACGTGCAGATGATCGTCGACGTCCGCGGCACCGGCAGCTCCTCGGGCACCTGGGACGTGCAGGGTCCCCGGGAACAGCTCGACTCGCTCGAGGTGATCGACTGGGCCCGACGCCAGTACTGGTGCAACGGCCGGATCGGGATGGCCGGAATCTCGTACTCCGCGATCAACTCCCTGCAGGCCGCAGCAAAGCGGCCCGCCGGGCTCGACGCGATCTTCGCAGTCGAGGGCTCGGTGGACATCGTGCGCGAGATCTTCGCCACCGGAGGTGCCACCTCGGCGTTCATTCCACTGTGGCTCGCGGCCGTCAACGGGCTCAAGTGGGCGCCTGCGGTCGGCGGAATCGACACGCTCGCCTGGCTCCGCGATCGCGCTCGATCCCCGGCCACGAATCTGTTCGACCTGGCCAAAGGCTTTGTCACAGGCGGAGATCCGCGAATCTACGACAACGAGTACTACGACACCATCGATGCCGTCATCGAAGACATCGCGGCACCGACGTTTCTGTACGGCTGCTGGCACGACATCTTCGGCGGCTCCGCACCGGACATCTACAACCGGCTGCCCCTCGAACGCGGATTCAAGCAACTGCTCGTCGGCGACGGCTACCACGGCAACCCGGGAATCGGCTTCGGCGAACCAGGATTTCCGCCTCGGCTCGACGTACTCGAGCGCGCCTGGTTCGACAAATGGCTGCGCGACGTGGACAACGGAATCGAGAACTACGGCCCCGTCACCCTGCGTCAGCAGGGCGGCAATTGGACTGCGCACGGGCACTTTCCGGCTCCCCGGGCACAACCACGCAGGCTGTACCTGTCGGCAGCGGCGTCCGGCACCGCCCCTCATGCCGTCGGCGACGGCAGCCTCACCGGCGAGCCGGCCGCCGAATCCGACGTCCTGACCGTTCGCCCGTCACTGCGAGCCGTCGTATCTCGTGACACCACACAGGTTCTCGCCGGCGTGACGGCAGTCCTGGGCGGCGGCTTCACCTACGACAATCGATTCGCCGAGGGGGCCGCAGTCACCTTCACCACCGCACCCGCCGAGTCGGACACCGTACTGTCCGGCCCCATGAACCTGCACCTGCGCGTCGTCTGCCGTGCACCGGAAGCGATGTGGGCCATCATGATCTGCGACGTCGCCCCGAGCGGTCGATCGATCGTGCTGAGCAACGGCGCACTGCTCGCCTCCCGCCGAGCCGTCGACGACGAGCGATCACTGTTCGCCCCGAACGGCGATTACACCCGCCCCTACCATCCACTCACCGAAGCAGCGCTGCTCCCGGTCCCCATCGGCGAACCCATCGCACTCGACATCGACATCCTCACCACCGAGGCCGTCATCGCATCCGGCCACCGCCTGCGCGTGAGTGTATTCGCCACCGACACACCGCGGTTCATTCCGATCCTGCCGGATCTGGTGCGTACGCGATTGCGCAGACAGGACATCGACATCGATCCGCAGAATCCGAGTTACCTGGTGGTTCCGGTACTCGGTGAGCCCGGCTGGTAGGAACGAGAACATGAGAATCGAACAAGGTGTCGCGCCGACGAACTCCGTCGAGATCGCGTACGAGGACATGGGGTCGATCGACGACCCCGCAGTGTTGCTCATCATGGGCCTGTCCGCGCAATTGACGTTGTGGCCCATGGACTTCTGCACCCGTCTCGTCGACGCCGGCTACCGGGTGATCCGAATCGACAATCGCGACATCGGGTTGTCCACCAAGATGACGGGGCAGAAAGTGCGGGGTTCCCAGATTCTTCGCCTGATCCGGCACGAGTTCGGGATGTCCTCGGACGTGCCCTACACGATCACGGACATGGCGGCCGACGCCGTCGGCGTGCTCGACCACCTCGACATCGACTCGGTGCACGTCGTCGGTGCCTCCATGGGCGGAATGATCACCCAGGTCTTCGCCGGACGCTATCCCGAACGAACGAAGTCGGTCGGGATCCTCTTCTCGAGCACCAACGAACCGTTCCTGCCACCGCCCGATCCACGCGCCCTGCTGCCGCTCATCGGTGGCGTCGGGAAGGACGCCACCAAGGACGAGATCATCGCGCATTCGGCGAAGACGCTCGCCGCGATCGGTTCCCCCGGTTATCGCACTCCGCCCGAGGAGCAACTGGAGATCGCGCAGGTGATGTACGAGCGGAACTACAACCCGTCCGGTGTCGTGCGGCAGATGGCCGCCATCACCGGCACCGGCAGTCTGCGGCCCTACGCGAAGAAGATCACCGCTCCCACCACGGTAATCCACGGCACCGCCGACAAACTGGTCCGGCCGTCGGGTGGGAAGGCCATCGCCCGCGCTGTCCCCGACGCCGAACTGACGCTGATCGACGGTATGGCCCACGACCTGCCCGCCGCACTGATCGACCGCATCGCGGGCATCATCCTGGCGAACTTCGCTCGGGCGCGGGCTGCGTAGGCACCTCCACGAACGACGAAGGCCGGCACCCGATGTATCGGGGCCGGCCTTCGTCGTAGTGCTGAGCTGATTTACGCGTTCGCGTCGTCCTCGAGGAGGTTGCGCGTGCGGTTCGGGTCGACCTGGACGCCGGGTCCGGTGGTGGTCGAGACGGTGACCTTCTTGACGTAACGGCCCTTGGCCGACGACGGCTTCGCACGCAGGATCTCGTCCAGTGCTGCGCCGTAGTTCTCCACCAGCTTGGTCTCGTCGAACGAGGCCTTGCCGATGACGAAGTGCAGGTTGGCCTGCTTGTCGACGCGGAAGTTGATCTTGCCGCCCTTGATGTCGTTGACGGCCTTGGTCACGTCGTTGGTGACCGTGCCCGTCTTCGGGTTCGGCATCAGGCCACGCGGTCCGAGGACACGGGCGATGCGGCCGACCTTGGCCATCTGATCGGGGGTGGCGATCGCTGCGTCGAAGTCCAGGAATCCGCCCTGGATGCGCTCGATCAGATCTTCTGCACCGACGACGTCGGCTCCTGCTGCCTCGGCCTCTGCAGCCTTCTCACCAGCGGCGAAAACAATAACCCGAGCGGTCTTGCCGGTGCCGTGGGGAAGGTTGACGGTGCCGCGCACCATCTGGTCGGCCTTGCGGGGGTCGACGCCGAGTCGCACTGCGACCTCGACGGTGGGGTCGAACTTGCTCGACGCGGTCTCCTTGGCCAGCTTCGCGGCTTCGAGAGGCGAGTAGAGGTTGTCCTGGTCGATCTTCGCGGCCTGCTCGAGGTAGGCCTTGCTGCGCTTTGCCATGTCTTACTGTCCTTCGTTCGAGTTCAGTGTGGTTGACGAGCCTGGCCGGCTCTCCCACGTTCTGTGTCTTTGGTCGCTCCGCAGGCTCCGCTCCTGCTGGAACGGTCGCTCCGCAGGCTTCGCTCCTGCTGGGCAGGTAAATCAGCCTTCGACGGTGATGCCCATCGAGCGAGCAGTGCCGGCGATGATCTTCGCGGCCTGATCGATGTCGTTGGCGTTGAGGTCTTCCTGCTTGGTCTTGGCGATCTCGCGCACCTGATCCATGGTCACCTTGGCGACCTTGGTCTTGTGCGGCTCGCCGGAGCCCTTCGCCACGCCTGCGGCCTTGAGCAGCAGCTTGGCGGCGGGAGGAGTCTTCAGCTTGAAGTCGAACGTACGGTCTTCGTAGACCGAGATCTCGACCGGCACGACGTTGCCGCGCTGCGACTCGGTCGCGGCGTTGTACGCCTTGCAGAACTCCATGATGTTGACGCCGTGCTGGCCCAGTGCGGGGCCGACGGGCGGTGCCGGGTTGGCGGCACCGGCCTGGATCTGAAGCTTGATGATCCCGGCTAGCTTCTTCTTCTTCGGGGGCATTTCTTTTTCCTTGTATTCGCTCGGGTTTCTTGCGGTTGCTACTGCAAGTCTGTGGTCGGCTTCTAGATCTTGGAGACCTGAGTGAAGCCGAGCTCGACCGGTGTTTCACGGCCGAAGATCGATACCAACACCTTGAGCTTCTGCTGCTCTGCGTTGACCTCGCTGATGCTCGCGGGGAGGGTGGCGAACGGGCCATCCATGACGGTGACCGACTCGCCGACCTCGAAGTCGACCTCGATGGTCGGCTTCGACGTGGTGTCGCCGCCCTCCTCGGCTGCGCCTGCGGTCGCTTTCGCGTCCTTCTTGGCACCTTCCTGCGGCATGAGGAACTTGACGACCTCGTTGATGGTCAACGGTGACGGCCGCGAGGTGGCACCGACGAAACCGGTGACGCCGGGAGTGTTGCGAACCGCTCCCCATGACTCGTCGTTGAGTTCCATGCGCACGAGGATGTAACCGGGCAGAACCTTGCGGTTGACCTGCTTGCGCTGGCCGTTCTTGATCTCGGTGACCTCTTCGGTGGGAACTTCCACCTGGAAGATGTAGTCGCCGACGTCGAGGTTCTGCACGCGAGTCTCGAGGTTGGCCTTGACCTTGTTCTCGTAGCCGGCGTACGAGTGAATGACGTACCAGTCACCGGGAGCGCGGCGCAGAGCCGCCTTCATCTCGGCGACGGGATCCTCGGGCTCGGCTGTCACGTCGGCGTCGGCTGCCTCGCCGTCTTCGGCGGGAACGTCCTCACCGGCAGCGGCGGCAACGTCGGCCTTGATGGCTTCGTCGGTTTCGCGGTCCTGAGCGGCCTGCTCCGCTTCGAGGCCCTGCTTGGTCGCCTCGACATCGGCGTCGAATGCGGCCACTTCGGTGGCGTCGTTGTGCGGCGTGCTCACGTCAGCACCCTTTCTCTAGTTTCCTGCTCGGTTCGATCGTCGGTAGTTCACGCAGCTGCGATCGGTCAGCCGAACAGCCAGCCGACGCCCTGGATGAAGAGCAGGTCGAGGCCACTGATGTACGCGACCATGAACGTCAGGAAGACGAGCACGACGCTGGTGTAGGTGACCATCTGCTTCTTGTTCGGCCAGATGACCTTGCGAAGCTCGGCGACGACCTCACGGAAGAACTGCAGCAGACGCATGAACACGTTCGGCCGCTTGTCGGCTTTGACCTTGCCCGAACGAGTCCTGCCGGTCTTGGTCTTGGCCGGCGCGGTGGATGCGGCCGGAGCCTTGGACATCGACACGCCCGAAGCGCTACCGCGGGACCTGCTGGTGGATCGCTTGCCGGTGGGCACCACGGCGTCTGCAGCGGATTCACCGGCAGTGGTGTCAGCATCGGAAGGACGGCCCTCGGAGCCAGGTGCGACGTCGCCCGAAGCCGAGGAGTTCTCGAACTCCTCCTCTGATCGACCGTCGCGCTTACCGCGCTCCTCGCTCACGTCGTTCCTCTCAGTTGCTGACACCTTGGGCAGGGGCGACAGGACTTGAACCTGCAACCTACGGTTTTGGAGACCGTTGCTCTACCAATTGAGCTACGCCCCTTCGGCCGAAGCTTCTCGGCCGCTCTGGTGTCCATTCGGCTCCCACACACAGCCTTCGCGCTCTCCAGAGGGAGGACGCGGGCAGCGCGGAGCGCCGAATTACCCCAGAAATCTCAGTGTACTGCACACCCTTCGGAACAGATAAATCCCGTCGTCCCGGCGGTGAACGACCTCCGCCGGATCGACCATGCTCAGGCCAAGCGCACCGTTGCGGTCGCTCGCCCGAAAATCTTCTTGCCTGCGGACTTCGCGACGATGGCGACGATCGCGGTTCGCTCGTCGGCGTCCACGGACTTGACCTTGCCGGTGAACTCCACCGACGCCGGGGCATCGGCCGGGACCAACACCGCACTGGTGAAGCGCACGTTGTACTCGGTGACCGCACCCGGGTCGCCGAGCCACGACGTGACGAAACCGGCACCGAGGCCCATCGTCAGCATCCCGTGCGCGATGACGTCGTCCAATCCGGCCAGCGCGACGACCTCGTCACTCCAGTGGATCGGGTTGGGATCGCCGGACACGCCTGCGTAGTTGACCAGGTCGCCGCGGGTCAGGGACACCACTCGCTCAGGCAGTTCGTCCCCGACCGATACGTCGTCGAAGTTACGAAGCGCCATGCCTGATCACTTCCTTCACCGCATGGGCGATGTTCTCGTCGATCTCCCCGCCGGTTCGCGCGACGATCGTCGTCCACGTGGTTTGCACGAGGTCGCCGTTCTGATCGGTGATGATGTTCTTGGTGGTCATGATGTCGCTGCCACCCATCTGCCGGAACGACTCGAGATACACGTCGCAGAAAATTCGATCGCCGACCTGGATCGGGCGATGGAACTCCAGTTTTTGATCGGTCTGCAGGATCTGACTCGGGTCGTAACCCGTGATGACCTCTTGCAACATGCGGGTCTGCGACATGATCCCGAGCAGGGAAACGAAGGTCAAGGGCGCGAGGAGACCGTCGTAACCGAGGCCCTTCGCTGCGTCCTCGTCGTGGTGCGCGGGATGGAAATCCTGGACGGCACGCGCATACTCACGAACCTTCTCGCGGCCGACCTCGTAGAAGTCGTCGACGCGGAAATGACAACCGACCATGGACGCCGCGTGAGCGGATGCATCCATGGCCGGTACGTCATGTGGAGCTTGTGACACGGTGGAGACCTTTTCTACCCTGGACGCAAGAGCCGTTAGGGAAGAAAATGCGACCTAACGCCGGGCGCCGAAGAAAAATCGGGACTGCGAACCAGCGAGCCGAGCAGACTAGCGGGATTCGCGGTGCGCCCGGTGCGTTCCGCAGTTGGAGCAGAACTTCTTCAGCTCGATGCGGTCGGGGTCGTTCCGACGGTTCTTCTTGGTGATGTAGTTGCGGTGCTTGCAAACCTCGCAGGCCAAGGTGATCTTGGGCCGCACATCGGTGGAGGAGGCCACTGGACGCCTACTTTCGGGTAAATCTGATCAGGGTCAATCAGGACTGTTCATGAGTGCTACTGGTCGTGCTTGCCTACTGTGTAGCGGTGACCGGACTTGAACCGGCGACGCAACGATTATGAGTCGTTTGCTCTACCAACTGAGCTACACCGCCTCAGGTGCTCACCGTCCACCATCCCACGCGGGGAACGCGACGTCGAGCCATCCAATCCAGCGAGCCCCCTAACGGAATCGAACCGTTGACCTTTTCCTTACCATGGAAACGCTCTACCGACTGAGCTAAGGGGGCGGGTGGCTACGGAACAGTCGTTCCGCAGGCTCCACTCCAGGGCACATCGAGCCGTGCGCTGAAGCCTTCAAGAGGTTACACATTCGGAGCGCCGACTACCAAATTGCGTGGTCAGCGAGCCGTTCATGTCCCTCTTCACATGGAAACCCCAGCGAAAGAAATCCTCGCCGGGGTTCCAGGTGTGGCAGATGTAGGATTCGAACCTACGTAGGCATAAGCCGACGGATTTACAGTCCGCTCCCATTGGCCGCTCGGGCAATCTGCCGTGATGCGATCGAAGCCCGTACTGCTCTTCGGCGCGGTGAGAAGAATACAACGAACGTCCCCCCGGAACGCAAACCGGGTGGATACGGTCGGTAGCGGGCCGATAAAGTCCCTGCGGGATGTGGACCGACACCACCGCCAAACCAAATTTTCGATTCGACTGGAGAGTGTGAGAAGTGGCTGATTCGTCCTTCGACGTAGTGAGCAAGGTCGACCGACAGGAAGTGGACAACGCCGTCGGACAGGCCGCGAAGGAGCTGGCGACCCGCTTCGACTTCCGCGGATCCGACACCAGCATCGAATGGTCCGGTAGCGGCGAGTCCGAGACGATCGTCATCACGTCCGAATCCGAGGAGAAGGTCAAGGCCGCCCTCGACGTGTTCAAGGAAAAGTTGATCCGACGGGACGTCTCCCTCAAGGCCTTCGAGACCAACGATCCGGCCGCGTCCGGCAAGGTCTACAAGGTCACCGGCAAGCTGGTGCAGGGCATCACGACCGAGAACGCCAAGAAGATCTCCAAGAAGATCCGCGACGACGGCCCCAAGGGCGTCAAGGCGCAGATCCAGGGCGACGAACTGCGCGTGAGCAGCAAGAAGCGCGACGACCTGCAGGCCATCCAGCAGCTGCTCAAGAACGAGGACTTCGGCATCGCGCTGCAGTTCGTCAACTACCGGTAGAGCGGCTTCTCACCTGGGTCGTTCCGCAGGCTCCACTCCTGCTCACCCGGGTCGTTCCGCAGGCTCCACTCCTGCTCACCCGGGTCGTTCCGCAGGCTCCACTCCTGCGCCGCATGTGCACGGAACCTCGTAGTGGGCTACGAGTTTCTGCTCACATGCGGCGCAGCCGCTCAGTACGGCCGGTGGCCGGCCATCCGCTCGAGTCGCTCGATGCGGTCGGCCATCGGCGGGTGGGTGGCGAACAGCTGCCCGGCCTTGTCGCCCATGCGGAACGGATTCGCGATCATCAGATGCGACTCCGCCGCCAACCGCGGCTCGGGCGGCAGCGGTGCCAGCTGCACTCCCTGCTCGAGCTTGCGGAGCGCCGACGCCAACGCCAACGGGTCACCGGTCAGCTCGGCCCCGGACTGGTCGGCCTGGTACTCACGCGAACGAGAGACCGCAAGGCGAACCAGGCTGGCCGCAACGGGCCCCAGCATCGACACCAGCAGCAACGCAAGCGGGTTCGGGCCCCCGTTGCCGCGTCCGCCGAAAATGTTGGCGAAGAAGGCGAGGTTCGCCAGACCCGAGATGACCGACGCCATCGCACCGGCCACCGACGAGATCAGGATGTCGCGGTTGTAGACGTGCGAGAGCTCGTGCCCGAGCACCGCGCGCAGTTCCCGCTCGTCCAGGATCCGCAGAATGCCCTCGGTGCAGCACACCGCAGCGTTGCGGGGGTTGCGGCCGGTGGCGAACGCGTTGGGGTTGTTGGTGGGACTGACGTACAGCGCAGGCATCGGCTGATGAGCGGCCGTCGCCAGCTCACGCACAATGCGATACATCGCCGGCTGCTCGAGCTCGGTCACCGGCACCGCATGCATCGACCGCAGGGCCATCTTCGCGCTGTTGAAGTACGCGTAGCCGTTGACGCCGACTGCCAACACGATGGAGCCGATGAGAATGGTCGCGTTACCGAACAGCGAACCGATGAACACGATGAGCGCCGACATCCCGACCAACAGGCCGAAAGTCTTCGCACCGTTCGCGTAACCGTTCATGACTGAAGATGCCTCCTCGTACCGGGTCTTCCTACCCGATTCAACGAAAACACCTGGACCGGCAGTTCCCGGCCCGAAGTCCGAGCCGACTACCCGACGCGCTCGACGGTGTAGTTCACCAGGCGGCCGAGGGCATCGTTGGCCGGACCCTGCGGCAACAGGGCGAGTTCTGCGTGTGCCCGCGCGGCATATTCACCGAGTGTCTTCTTTGCCGAGACCATGCCGGGTGAGCGCTGCAGCAGCTCCAGAGCCTCGGTGACCAGCGCGTCTTCGGTGACCGGACCGGCGAGGATCTCGCGCAGCCGATCGCCGTCGGTACCTTCCTCGCGCAGCGCGAAGAGCACCGGCAGAGTGTGTACGCCCTCCCGCAGGTCGGTGCCGGGAGTCTTTCCGGACTGCTCGGTGGCCGAGGAGATGTCGATGATGTCGTCGGAGATCTGGAAGGCGGTACCGACGGCGTCACCGAGGCGCTCGAGGCGTCCCACATGTTCGGCGTCGCCGCCGCTGAACGTTCCGCCGAAGCGTCCGCACGAGGCGATGAGCGATCCGGTCTTCTCCCACACGACCTTCAGGTAGTGCGCGACGGGATCGTCGGTGCTCTTGGCCCCGATGGTTTCGCGCATCTGACCGGTGACGAGTTCTGCGAAGGTCTCGGCGATGATGCGGACGGCGTCGGGTCCGAGGGTGGACACCAGACGAGACGCATGCGCGAACAAGTAGTCGCCTGCGAGGATCGCCACACTGTTGCCCCAGCGTGAGTTCGCGCTCTCGGCACCTCGACGCATCGACGCCTCGTCCATGACGTCGTCGTGATAGAGCGTCGCCAGATGAACCAGCTCGACGACCGTGGCCGCGGTGACGATCGCCGGATCGGTCGGCGACGGTCCCAGCTGACCGGTCAGCACGGTGAACAGGGGTCGGAAGCGCTTTCCGCCGGCCTTGGCCAGGTGCAGAGCGGCCTCGGTGAGGAACTCCTCACCGTCGGAGAGCTCGCTGATCATCAGTTCTTCGACGCGTGCGAGGCCGTCGGCGACGGTTCGCGCGAGCTCCGGGTCACCCAGGTCGACTCCGGCAACGACCGTTGCTACGGCAGCGTCGTCTGTACTCACGATGTTGGTCCCTGTCCTGTCGTCGACATGCCGGCGGCAGCGGCGAAGCGCCACTGCTCGCCTTCTACCGTAGTGAACCTAGCGTGCACACCGGTGGGACGGTGTCACCGACCACAGGTGACGCTTCACACGGCGTCGACCGGAGGCCCTCGCCGCACCCGTTGGTAGAAATCGGGATACTGGAACCCGTGACCTCTCCCCATCCCGCCCCACCCACCGCGACCGACATTTTGGTCGTGGGCGCGGGCCCCGCAGGATCGTCCGCTGCGGCATGGGCCGCGCGATCCGGCCGCGACGTCGTCCTGGCCGACGCGGCAGTGTTCCCCCGCGACAAGACGTGCGGCGACGGGTTGACGCCACGTGCCGTCGCCGAGCTCGATCAGCTGGGTCTGGGTGAGTGGGTGCGCGGCAAAGCGCGCAACCGAGGACTGCGACTGAGCGGATTCGGGCAGGAACTGGAACTCGAGTGGCCGAGCAAGTCCCTTCCCACCGTCGGAAGTGCAGTTCCCCGAACCGAATTGGACGACAGGATTCGCGTCGCCGCAGTCGAATCCGGGGCCGTGATGGCCGAGGGAGCGAAGGCTGTTGCCGTCACCCGAGACGGCAACTCGGTCCGCTCGGTAACCCTGCAGACCGCCGCCGGCGCACACGAGATCTCCTGTCGCACACTGATCGTCGCCGACGGTGTCCGCTCGAACCTGGGCAAACAACTCGGGCGGCAATGGCATCGCGACACCGCATTCGGCGTCGCCGCTCGCGCCTACATCGACTCGGGCCGAAGCAACGACGAATGGATCAGCTCGCACCTCGAATTACGTGACGCGGCAGGCACTCTGCAACCCGGCTACGGCTGGGTCTTCCCGCTGGGCGACGGAACCATCAACATCGGCGTCGGCACCCTGGCCACCGCCAAGAGGCCGGCACCCGGAGCGCTGCGGCCACTGCTCGACCTCTACACCCACCAGCGCCGCGATGAATGGGACCTCAGCGGGGAGTTGCGCTCGGTGGCGTCGGCGCTGCTGCCGATGGGCGGCGCGGTCTCGGGAATCGCAGGCACCAACTGGGCCATCATCGGCGACGCCGCAGCCTGCGTGAACCCACTCAACGGCGAGGGCATCGACTACGGACTCGAAGGCGGCCGCATGGTCGTCGACCTGCTCGATCACCCCGACCTCACCGACGCCTGGCCGACCCTGCTGCGCGAGCACTACGGGCAGGCCTTCTCCATCGCTCGACGCCTCGCCGGACTGTTGACGGTGCCGAGATTCCTACCCGCAGCGGGACCGGTGGGCATGCGCTCACGGGCACTGATGAAAGTCGCCGTCCGCTGCATGGGTAACCTCATCACCGAAGCGGACAGCGACCTCGTCGCCCGCACGTGGCGGGCATCGGGAACCGGATCACTGAAAATCGATTCCCGGCCGCCTTTTACGTGAATCGCGTCAGGGCCGAGTTGCCTTGTGCAGAGCCACGATTCCACCGGTGAGGTTGCGCCACTGCACGTCGGTCCAGCCTGCATCGGCGATCCGCTGTGCCAGTTGCTCCTGCGTCGGCCACGCGCGGATGGACTCGGCCAGGTAGACGTAGGCATCGGGGTTACTGCTCACGGCGCGAGCGACTTTCGGCAACGCCTTCATCAGGTACTCCATGTACACCGTGCGGAACGGTCCGAACACCGGCGTGGAGAACTCCGAGACGACGAGCCTGCCACCGGGCTTGGTGACGCGGGCGATCTCGCGCAGGCCCGCGTCGAAATCGGAGACGTTGCGGAGGCCGAAGGAGATGGTGGCGGCATCGAAGCTGGCGTCGGCGTAGGGCAGCGCCATCGCGTCGCCTGCGACCATCGGAACGCCTCGCTGCAGTCCTGCCTGCAGCATGCCCTTGGAGAAATCGGTGGCCACACACCAGGCTCCGCTGAGCCCGAGTTCGACGGTCGAGACGCCGGTGCCTGCGGCGAGGTCGAGTACCCGCTCGCCAGGTTTGAGATCGAGGGCGCGCCGAGTCAGTTTGCGCCAACTCCGGTCCTGTCCGAACGACAGAACCGTGTTGGTGATGTCGTATCGACGGGCGACGCCGTCGAACATCGACGCCACCTCGTGGGGCTCTTTTGCCAGGGTTGCGCGTGATGTCTGGGCCACGAAGTCCAGACTACTCAAGCGATCTTCTGCACCCGCGGCGCTGTGATGCCTTGCACGTCGTAGTAGTGCGAGATCAGCTCGTCGCAGATGGCAGGCCAGGTGCGGTGCAGTACCGATTTGCGGGCTGCGTCGCCGAAGCGGGCGCGGGTGGTGGGTTCGGCGAGCGCTCCGACGGCACTGGGCAGCAGTTCGGTGAACTTGTCGACCGGCAGCAGATATCCGTTGCGGCAGTGCGAGACCAGATCGCGCGGGCCTCCCGCGTCGGGCCCGATGACCGGGACGCCGCTGGCGAGGGCCTCTTGCACTGCCTGGCAGAAGGTTTCGTGTTCGCCGGGGTGTACGAAGATGTCGAAACTGGCGTAGGCCCGAGCGAGTTCGTCGCCGCCGAGTTGGCCGGTGAAGATCGCTCCGGGCATCAGGGTCTGCAGTGCCGCTGTGTCGGGTCCGCCGCCGACGATCACCAGCTGGATCGACGGGTCTGCGGCCAGTACGGCGAGCCGCTCGACGTGCTTCTCCGGGGCGAGCCTGCCGACGAAGCCGACGATCAGCTTCTCGCCTGCTCCCCACTGGCTTCTGAGTGTCTGCGACTTGGCCGAGGGTACGAACCGGACGGCGTCGACTCCCCTGGCCCACCGGTGGACGCGCGGAATGCCGTGCAACTCCAACGCGTCGACGGCCGAGGTGGACGGGGCCAGAGTGCGGGCCGCGCCTCTGTGCAGTCTCCTGGTCCAGCGCCACGCGGCCTTCGAGGTGAGGCCGAGGCCGTAGCTGGCGGCGAAACCGGCGACGTCGGTCTGATAAACGGCGACCGCGGGCAGGTCCAGACGGTTGGCGGCGGCCAGCCCGCCCGCTCCGAGCAAGAACGGTGACGCCAGATGTACGACGTCGGGAGCGAAGGCGCGCATCGCCGAGACCATGCCGAGCCCGGGGACGCCGACGGGTAGCGAGCTCACTTTGGGGACCATGACGGACGGCACCCGGTGCACCGGAACGTTGTCGTGCCACGTCGCGGCTCTGGGACCGGACGGATTGTCCGGGGCGATGACGATGGCGTCGTGCCCCGTCTTGTCGAGGTGTTCGAGGACACGGATCACCGAGTGGGTGACGCCGTTCATGTTGGGCAAGAACGATTCCGCAACGATGGCTACTCGCACGATCCTCAGTGTGGGCGGCCCCGCCGTCGGCCAGGTATGGACAACGTTACGTGTGGGCCAACGTCACACGAATTGCGCGAGCACCCAAGACGGATCCGGGTTGGTGCGATGTTCGGAGCCCGCGAACACCGTGGGAACCGTCTCGTTGCCGTCGTTCACCGATCGCACTCGCGCGGCCGCAGCGGGGTCCTGGCGGATGCTCGCCCACACGGCCTTCTTTCCGCGCAGCAGCAGCGCGACCCGCAACCGCAAGCAGAAGATGCATCCCGGACGCCAGTAGATCAACGGCACCGATTTCTCCGTTGCCTGATTGCGCGACGCGTCGTCGGACAGAGATCGCGGATACAGCACCGGCGTCGTCAGGACGAGAACGAACACCGCTGCGAGCACCATCACCACGATCGAGGACGCAATGTTTCCGAAGTTCACCAATGCGAACCCGGCGACTGCGGCGAGCGCAGCGATGACCCACTGCTTGGCGTTACGCATTCTCGGCCTCCTTGCGACGTAACCAGAACAGCACCGGGCCGGCAATCAGCCACGTGACGACGATGACGGATCCGGCCGGAACGATCGCGACGGTAGCGTCGCGGCCCGCGACGCGAACCAACTCGACGTCCGGGTCGGCCTTGTAGTACTCGACCTCGATGCGTTGGCCCGCGACGAGATTGGTGGGGTACAGCACGCCGAGAGGGGGGTTGTGCGTCACACCGTCGGGGGTGATGAAGCTGACGGCCGAGCGCAGCTTGCCCGCGGACAGCACCTCGGCGGTGGCGGTGCCCTTGTCGGAATCGATGGTGACGTCGTTGCGCCAGGCTCCGATGACGAGCAACACGGCGAGGACAGAAATCGCGACGGCGACCACCAGCACGACCAGCCGGGCCCTGTGCAGCGTTCGGCTGCCTCTGTCGGTATCGGTCACAGCGATCAGGTTACTTCGCAGCCGACGGGACTCGGCTCGGGTAGCGTCTGGACTCATGTCGCGCAGCTTCGAGTTCACCGTCGAATCGTCCAATCCCCCCGCTGACGTGCACGCAGCACTCACCAGCGAGGACCAGTGGATGGCGCGGTTCGCCAAAGCGAAGAAGACCGACGGGTACGAGCTGACCAAGCACGACGACGGTGGCCTGACCGTCGACATCTCCGAAGAGGTCGGCACGTCCGAACTCCCCGGCTTCGTCACGAAAGTGATCAAGGGAAAGCTGATCGTCTCGCGCACCGATCACTGGGGGCCGCTCGAGGGCGACCGAGCCGAGGGGACACTGATCGGCGGCACCACCGGTTTGCCCGCGAAGGTGAACGGCACCCTGTCGTTGCGCCCCAATGGGACCGGCGCGAAACTGATCGTCAAGGGTGACTCGACCGTGAAGATCCCCATCGTGGGCGGCAAGATCGAGGACCTGATCAACAAGATGATCAAGGACATGATCGACCAGGAAACCGGCCAGACCCTCGAATGGGTTGCAGAGCAACAGGGTTAGCGACACGTAGCTCCAGCAAGGAGAACTGCCATCGCGCGGCCCGGGGTCAGGGGCGCTCCCAGCGTGCACATTTCGCTCCACTCCGGGGCTCGGAAGCGGAGAAACCCCGGGGTCGCAATCCCGAGTGGAGCATCCGTTGCGGCAGCAATTCTCGGCATACGACGATTTCATCTCGCAGGGACGCTCGGTGCCGCAATTCTCGAATCGTGCCTACGGAACCGTTGGCTTGTCCGCCGCAGCGGGATGGCCGTACAGCTGACCACAACAGGGCGCGCGCACCTCACCGAGGCTCTTCCTGAACTTCGGTGAGGTGCGTGACCTCCGATACCACGGTCCGGACAGGGGTTTTCGCATGACAATCGCGCCGCGGATGTGTCCAGCGGGGTCTCATCGATGTCGACGATCCGGTAGCCGGCTCGTCGGTACAACTCGATGTTTTTGTTGCTGCGCGCGCCGGTGAACAACTCGAACGCCAATTTCCCAGGTGTGGTCGATCGACCGAACCCGAACAGCACCGACAAACCGATGGCCGTCACGCACGATCGATACGTTCGATTCGTCGATCCACGACGTCACCTCGTCGAGGGTCTCGCGAAGCGGTGGGGTATCGAGGGTGTCGATGGGAAACGCTCCCTGAACCCAGCAACAGCGTTGCAAGACAAGCAGTTCAGCCGCATCCGCCTCAATGGCAACGCGAACGGACAGCGAATCCAGCGATACAGTCACACTGCTACTGGAGCAGATCGACTCGACGATGGATACATCGCTCGATTTATTTGTCTCAGGACACCGCTCGCCCTCGCTCGGCGAGAACCATCAGCCACTGCTGCCCACCGCGGGACATCTCGGATGCAATCGATACCGACTCCCACACACTCGGATCGAGGCGTGTGCGAACGTCCGGTTCCCGCCAGTACTTGAAGTAGCGCGGAAGATCGAGCTTCTCGTTACTCCATTCCTCGCCGTCACCTTCCTCGAGAGTGAAAGCAAGCATCCCGCCGGGACGCAATGCCGCGGCTGCCTTTGCGACAACGGCATCGAACTGAAGCGAATTCAGATGCAGGAGCACAGCGTTGGCAAAGATTCCGTCGTACATCCCACCGAAATCGTCGGCAATGATGTCGAGCGTGCGAGCCGAGTAGCCGTCCCTCTCCATCATGTCGACGAAGGCCGCAGCCCCGTCGCTCCGCTCGACCCGAAGACCACGGCGCTCGAGCTCGGCTGCGTGCCAACCGGGTCCACTTCCGAGTTCGAGCACCAGGCCGGCATCGACCTGTGCAACGAACTCGTCGATGAACGGCTGCCACGCGCGCGTCGAATCGCGTCTCGTTCGCTGAACGTACACATCAGTCGCCGATTCGTAACTGTCAAGGGTTCTACTCACTCGTCCGCTCCTTCGTTCGGTCGACCGAGTTCTGGTTTCACGCGAGGATCTGTTCCCGAAGGATGTCGGCATGGCCGCAGTGATGCGCCAATTCCCGGAGCACCTGCAGATATACCCAGTGCACGGTACGAGGCCCGGTGTGATGGCCCGTCACGATGGCATCGAGCGCCAATGGGGCTACGACGGTTCGGGCAGTTGCGCACGCCTGTCTGTGCGCCGAGACGACGCCGGCGATGGTGTCGCCGTCCTCCAGGACGAAAGACTCCGCGGGACTGCGAACCAGGCCGAGTGCAGCCCGGGACCCACCTCCGATGCATTCCTCGAACCACACTCGCTGCATCCATGTCACATGCTTAAGCAATCCCAGAAGCGTTGTGGCAGAGGGAACCAACCGTTCGCGCGCCTGCTCCTCGGTGAGACCATCGACTGTCGCATCGAGCGCCCTCCGGTAGTCCTCGACGAACGCCTCGAGCTGAGTGCGATCATCGTCCACCAGTACCTCGAAAGCACCCGTCACGGGGTCCTCCTTCACAGCGAAGTTCCGGCAGGGCAAGAACGACTTCTAGAGCCGCGCCCGAATCGCCGCGTGTAGATCTCGCAGTCCCGATCGTTCGGTCGTCACTTCCAGCACCCTGATTCCCGTGGCATGTCCGGTGAGTTCGGTTGCCAGATCGGCCAAGTCGACCAGGTGGTGCTCCACGCGGTAGGCACCGCACAGCGCGCCGAGGTCCATGCCATGGGGCGTACCGAACACTCTCTCGAACACCCCCGCGTACTGCGGATCGCCCTGTTCGAGGAGCTCGAAGATGCCGCCGCCGTCGTCGTTGGCGACGACGATCGTCAGGTCTTCGGGACGCGGTTCTCCGGTGCCGATCAGCAAGCCCGCTGCGTCGTGCAGAAATGTCAGATCGCCGAGAAGTGCCACGGTGCGCCGCTTTCCGGCCATCGCGGCACCGATAGCCGTCGAGACGGTGCCGTCGATACCGGCCACGCCGCGGTTGGAGAGAACCTTCACGTCCGGGTTCGGAGTCGCCACCAGGGCCGCGTCGCGCACGGGGTTGGACGCTCCGAGCACCAGTTGATCTCCGGGCTGCAGCGCAGACATGACCACGTCGGCCACATGCAGTCCCGTCGGCTTGGGGTGCTCTCGAAGTTGTTGATGCACAGCCAGTTCGGCTCTCTCGGAGAGCGCGGCGCAGCGGGTGATCCAGGCGGGGTCGGGCGCACCGGTGGTGACTGCTCGGGTACCGGTGGCCAACACGTTGCCCGAGACGTCGGGCCAGCGCGGACCGGTGGTGAGCGCGATGACGTCCACGGCCGGATCGGCCAGCAGAGCCGAGACCTGCCTGTGCAGGGTCGGCCGCCCGGTGATGACGGCCTGGCGCGGCTTCAACTGCGCAAGAGCCAAGGGATGCAACGGGATTCCGTGCAGGGGTGCGGTCGGCTCGGCGACGGTCGGCAACCCGGCCAGCTCCGGACGCACGGCACCGCCATGGCCGGACACGACCACGGTGTCGATTGTCAGATCCAGTTCGACGGGGACGTCGAGTGTCGCCTGGGTGGTCGAGGTCCACGGCAACCCGTCGGGCCGACCCTTCGGACGCGCGCCGGGGTCGCCGATCGCAGGCACCAGAGGCTCACGCAACGGGATGTCGAAGTGCACCGGACCGGCGTTGCCGGAGCGTGCGCCGCGCGCTGCGGCGATGACGCGGGAGACGGCGCTGCGCCACTGACTGTTCTGCTTGGGGCCTTCCTCGGCGAGTCCGAGGCTGATCGTCGCGCGTACCTGAGATCCGAACAGACCGAGCTGCTCGATGGTCTGATTCGCGCCGGTGCCGAGCATCTCGTACGGGCGGTTCGCGCTGATGACGATCAGCGGGATGCGCGCATAGTTCGCTTCGAGAACCGCAGGCCCCAGATTGGCGACCGCGGTTCCCGACGTCATCACCACAGGAACGGGCTGACCACTGCCCAGACTCAGGCCGATGGCCAGAAAGCCCGCGGTTCGCTCGTCGATCCGCATGTGCAACCGCAGGCGACCGGCGACATCCGCCTCCTGCAACGCGAACGCCAGCGGGGCGTTCCGCGAGCCGGGACACAACACGACGTCTCGGATCCCGCTGCGCGCCAGTTCGTCGACGACTGCGGTGGCCTGTGCGGTGGACGGATTCACAGAATCCAGAGTGTCAGATGTGTCGGTCAGCCGCCGCAACCGGGCTTTGACAGTATTGACGTGTGCGTACAGTCTTCCGGCCCGATGAGGTCTCCCCCCGCCGCTTCTACCAGCTCCTGACCGCGTCGGTGGTCCCCAGGCCGATCGCATGGATCTCCACCGTCTCGGCCGACGGTGTGGCGAACCTCGCGCCGTACAGCTTCTTCACGGTGTCCTCGGTGGAACCGCCGGTCGTGCAGTTCACCTCGGTGAGCCGCAAGGACAGTCTGCGCAACATCGAGGCCACCGGCGAGTTCGTCGTCAATCTGGCGACGGCTCCGTTGGTGGATCAGGTCAACGGCAGCTCGGCGAGCTTCGATCACGGCGTCAGCGAATTCGAGGAGCTCGGGATCGAGAGCGAGCCCAGCACCGTCGTCACACCACCGCGCGTGGCGGCCGCTCCGATCGCCATCGAGGCGAGACTGCATCGCGTCGTCGAGGTAGGAAACTGCTTCGTCGTCATGGGCACCGTCGTCGCCCTGTCGGTGCGTCCCGAATATCTGGCCGAGGACGGACTGCCCGAGTTCGACGCCATCGCCCCGCTCAGCCGCCTCGGCCGTACCGAGTGGGGGTTGCCGCCCGAGGTTCGTGAGATCGAGCGCCCTTCTTGATTCGCTGGTCGCTGCTGATTCTCGTCACGGTCGGCCTGACCGTCGGCGCGGATGCTCTGGGGATTCCGTCGGCAGCTCTGTTCGTCGCGCTGCTGGTGGCGGTGATCTTCGCGCTCGCCGGCTGGGCACCGACCACGGGAACCGAACGCGCCCCGCTGCCGCGCCGACTCGGCATGGTGGCTCAGGCGGTGTTGGGTGTCGAGATCGGAACGTTGGTGCAGCGAGACACCCTCAGCTCACTGGGCGACGCCTGGTTGCCGGTTCTGCTGGCATGCGTCGGAACGCTCGTGTTGTCCATCGCTGCGGGCGCGCTGCTGGGACTGCGCAAGGACATCGATTCGCTGACCGGTGCGCTGGCACTGGTCGCGGGCGGCGCGTCGGGGCTGGTGGCCATCGCCCAGGAACTCGGCGGCGACGAACGCGTCGTGGCGGTGGTGCAGTACCTGCGGGTCGTTCTCGTCACCACCACCCTGCCGCTGGTGGCGACACTGGTGTTCCGCGCACAACCCGGTCAGTCGACGATGCTCGCCGATTCCGGAGCTCCGCTGTACGTGGACCTGGCCTTCGTTCTGGTCTGCGGCGGGGTGGGAGTGCTGCTCGCACTGGCACTCCGATTTCCCGCTCCGGCACTGTTGGGCCCGCTGATCGTCGCCACGTGCGCCGACCTTCTCGGGTTCTCGTTCGACGCCACTGTTCCCACGTTGCTGCTGTGGGCGGCGTACATCGTGATCGGGTGGCAAGCCGGTCTGCGGTTCACCGTCGCGAGCCTGAAGTCCATCTCGCGGGTGCTGCCGTCCGCGTTGCTGCTCATCATCGCCGTCACCGTCGGGTGCGCGATGTTGGGGCTGTGGTTGGCCTCGGCGACGGGCACCAGCGGATACGAGGGCTACCTCGCCACCACCCCGGGTGGGGTGTACGCAGTGTTGGCCATCGCGGCATCGACCGGTGCGAACGTGACGTTCGTCGTGGCCGCCCAGGTGATCCGAGTGTTCATGATGCTGTTCGCAGTGCCGATGGGAGCGAAGGTCGTCCAGCACTATCGGCGAGGGCGGCCCGAGTGAATCGACGCGACCCCATACGCACTCAGGTCCACCGATGTCGTCCGCACGGCCGAGGACGGATTAGTGTCATCTCACATGTCCGGCTTGGGAAAAGGTCACACGGTCGTCACCGACTCGGTAGATGTCGACAGCGCATCGTTCGCCTCGCTGCGTGCCCGTCCTCTCCCCCGCGCCGAACGCTACGAACTGGGTCGACGCCTCCGCGAGAAGGTACCGATCGCCTCCCTGGGTGACTGGACCCCACCGGCGGATCGACCCGACCCGGTCAAGCAGATCGAATACTCGCACCAGGGCCGCATCGAATGGTTGATCCCGACGCGCCTCGAGCGGATGGTCGAATCCCCTTACGGATTCCTGCGCGGCACGGCCATCGTCATGGCCCGGGACGTGGCGATGCTGCCGTCGACCGGCATCAACCCGGTCATCAGCGGCGACGCGCACCTGGGCAACTTCGGCTTCTACGCCTCCCCCGAACGCGACCTCGTCATCGACCTCAACGACTTCGACGAGGCCCACCCGGGAGCCTGGGAATGGGATCTACGACGCCTCGCCGCGAGCATCTGGGTGGCCGGGCGGCAGAACGGCCGCACCGAGGACCAGTGCCACGACGCCGTCACCGCCTGCGTGTCCGCGTACCGAATCGAGGTGGCCAGACTTGCCGACGAGCCACTGATGTCGCGTTCGTTCCAGCGCCTGACGGCCGAGAAACTGCAGCGCGACGCCACCGAGGGTTCGCTGCGCAAGGAGATCAAACGCGCCACCAAGAAAGCGCGTCGACGCACCAGTGACCGCGTTCTGCCGCGCTTCACCGAAAAGCACGAGGGCAAGCGAAGAATCGTCGAGGAGCCGCCGATCACCACCCGCATCTCGGCGCGGGACGAGGAACTCCTCGCCGTCGGATTGGACGAGTACCTGCTCACCCTCACCCCGCACTGGCGTCGAGTGCTCGGTGGATACACGTTGATCGACGTGGCGCACCGCGTCGTCGGCGTCGGCAGCGTCGGCCTGCGGGCGTACGTGGCGTTGTTGGAGGGCACCAGCGAGGACGACGTGGTGTTCCTGCAGCTCAAGCAGGCCAGACGCTCGGTGCTCGCGCCGTACGTGCACGGCGAATCGGCCTGGCACGATCACCAGGGCCAGCGGGTCGTGGAGTATCAGCAGGATCTGCAGACCGTCAGCGATCCGCTGCTGGGCTGGACGACCATCGCCGGACGGCAGTACTACGTGCGCCAATTCCGCAACATGAAGGGAACGATCGACCTGTCGTCGATCGATGCGCCCGCTCTGGTCGACTACGCACGGGTGGTGGGCCGACTGCTGGCCAAAGGACATGCGCGCACCAGTGGCGCGTCGATGATCTCGGGTTACACCGGCGATTCCGATGCCCTCGAGGTTGCGCTGTGCCGCTTCGCGCAGCTGTACGCGGATCAGACGGAAGCCGATTGGGAGCGATTGAGCGCTACGCGCATGTGAACGGAAACTCGTAGCAGGCTACGAGTTTCCACTCACATGCGGCGAAGCCGCTCAGGCGTGCTTGGCGACCAGGTTACCCACCCGAGGCAGTGCCTCGGTGACGTTCTTCTTCGCCGAGCCACGCAGGCTGCCGTAGAACTTCTTCACGACGGACTTGTCGGTTTCCTCGATGCGGGCATCGGTGACCGAGAGCAGTGCGTCGGATGCGGCGTCGCCGTTGGCGGCCAGGTACTGACCGAACGTGCCCTGCGGGGCAGCGTTGTAAGACTGCCAGAACGGGTCGAGCTTGTCGACGAAATCGGGCCACAGAGCCGAGACCGCGTTGTCGATGTACGACGGCCCGACCTTCTTCACCGCGCCGTATCCCCCCTTGACCGCGAGCCCGCTCGCACCCTTCTTGTCTGCGACCTCGGCGTCGATCAGAGCCAGGACATCGGCGCGCAGCGCGTCGGCCTTGGACTCGTCGAGCAGTGAATCCTTGAGTGCAGCAACCACTTCGAAGTTCCTCCCAGATGTGTCAGCGGCCCCACGCGGACCGGGCGCAAGACTACCGCAGAAGCGCGTGGCAGCGCCGAACTCGATCGATCCACCACTGCGTGCGATCAGCGTCCGCATCGAGCTCGATCAGGGCCTCGGCGTCGGGTTCGAGGCTGCCGACCGGATACGTTCCGTCGATCACCTCGGGTGCGGCTGCGACGTCTCGAACGAACAGTGCGCCCGTCCCCAGACCGCAGGCGAATTCGAGATGTGGCAGCGCAGCAGCTGCGGCCAAACCGGCCGAGATACCGACGGCCGAATCGAGCGCACTCGACACCACCACCGGCACGCCGTACTCCCCCAGTTCGCCTGCGAGCTCGAGCAGCGCCCGCATTCCACCGAGCGGAGCGACCTTGAGCACCGCGACGTCGGCTCCGCCTGCGCGGACGACCTTCATCGGATCCTCGGCCCGGCGAATGCTCTCGTCGGCAGCGATCCGCACCCCGCGCACCCGACGCCTCACTTCGACCAACTCCGGCACCGACGCGCAAGGTTGCTCGGCGTACTCGAGTGGACCGTCGGCGGTCAGGGCGGCGAGAGCCGCAACCGCCTCGTCGACGCTCCAACCCCCGTTGGCGTCGACCCGTACCCGCGGAACCAACTCGCGCACCGCGCGCACCCGGGCGACGTCGTCGGCGAGGGTCTGCCCCTTCTCGGCCACCTTGACCTTCGCTGTCTCGGCCCCGGGGAACCGGCTCAGCACCGATGCCACGTCCGAAGCCGCTACCGCCGGGACCGTTGCGTTCACCGGGATGCGTCGGCGCAGCGGACTCGGCGGGCCGTCCCACGCGGCTTCGATCGCCGACGCCAACCACGGGGCCGATTCCGCGTCGTCGTACTCGGGAAACGGTGAGAATTCACCCCAACCGGCGGGCCCGCGCATCAACATCACCTCACGGATGGTGATGCCACGGAACTTGGTGCGCATCGGCAGCGAGAGCACGTGTGCACCGTCGAGCACATCGCCGATCGGGGGAATCATTGCTGCCCCGGGAGCAACTGCACCATCAACGCCTCGCAGTCGGCCAGCAGGTTGCCGTCCAGATCGGTCAGCCGAGCGTTGATGAACGTCTTGCGTCCCTCGACCCGATCCACCGCACCCTCGACGACCAGCTCGGTATCGAGCGGCGTCACCTTGCGGTAATTGATGTGCAGATACGCCGTCCGGCTGATGGGCCTGCCGTAGGCGTGCTGGATGAGGCCGAAGAGGTCGTCGAACAGCAGCGGCAGGGTGCCGCCGTGCGCTGCGGAGTTTCCCCCGAGATGGAAACGACGGAACATGCCCCGACTGCGGACGCCGTCGGCGTCGATCTTCTCGATGATCCACGGCATCAACAGCAGCGAGCCTCGACCCGGCAGACGCGGAACGCGCCCGGCGGTCTGGCGGCCCTCGGCCACCACGTGCGGGGTCAGCAGCTCGATCAGTTCACGGGCTTTGTCTGCCGCCGCCTGGGTGACCTCGGCCGGCAACGAGGTCGATACCGCGAGGTCCTGCACCGTGCGCAGCGCTTCGAGCAGCTGCCCGTACTCCGGGCCCACCTTCGCAGGCACGAAACGCGGGAAGCCTCCGTGGTGGTCGTAATCGCGGTCCAGTTCGATCGGGTCGGTCATGACTGCACGCTAGCTGCACCGACCGGTCG
Source organism: Rhodococcus sp. 14-1411-2a (assembly GCF_002259485.1). Lineage (GTDB taxonomy): Bacteria > Actinomycetota > Actinomycetes > Mycobacteriales > Mycobacteriaceae > Rhodococcoides. The sequence goes on along the minus strand of NZ_NPGA01000015.1, from coordinate 341,936 downwards.
GCACGGACCCAGCCCTGATCCGGCGTCGGCCCGCACTAAGCTGACGCCCGTGACCTTCACCCCAGCACTGTGGCGTCCCGTTCCCGGCTTCGAGGACCTGACCGACATCACGTATCACCGGCACGTGTCCGACGCGACCGTCCGGGTCGCGTTCGATCGTCCCGAGATTCGCAACGCGTTTCGGCCGCACACCGTCGACGAGCTCTACCGAGCGCTCGAACATGCTCGGGTGAGCTCCGATGTGGGGACCGTTCTACTCACCGGCAACGGGCCGAGCAGCAAGGACGGCGGATGGGCCTTCTGCTCCGGCGGTGACCAGCGCATTCGCGGACGCAGCGGCTACCAGTACGCAGACGGAGAGACCGCCGACACCGTCGACAAGGCCCGCGCCGGGCGCCTGCACATCCTCGAGGTGCAGCGCCTCATCCGCTTCATGCCCAAGGTGGTCATCTGCTTGGTCAACGGCTGGGCAGCGGGCGGCGGCCACAGCCTGCACGTGGTGTGCGATCTGACCCTCGCGAGCCGCGAGCATGCCCGGTTCAAGCAGACCGACGCGGACGTCGGCAGCTTCGACGGTGGTTACGGCAGTGCGTATTTGGCCAAGATGGTCGGTCAGAAGTTCGCCCGGGAGATATTCTTTCTCGGCGAGACGTACTCGGCCGAGGAGATGCACCGTATGGGCGCAGTGAACAAGGTGGTCGATCACGCAGAGCTAGAGAACACGGCAATCGAGTGGGCTGCGAAGATCAACGCGAAATCACCTCAGGCACAACGAATGCTGAAGTACGCCTTCAATTTGCAGGACGACGGCCTGGTGGGTCAGCAACTGTTCGCCGGTGAAGCGACCCGCCTGGCCTACATGACCGACGAGGCAGTGGAAGGGCGCGACTCCTTCCTGGAAAAGCGCGAGCCCGACTGGTCTCCTTTCCCCCGATACTTCTGACCCACTGGTGATTTCGACGTCGCACCGCCGAAACCACCACAGTGCTGTGGGCGCTCTACGCGCCTGGTTCACCCAGCCCTACGACTACCGCTGGATGGCGGACTTCCAGAACTCCCGGCCCGCCGGAAAGATCGTCCGGTGGGTGATGGCATTCCTGACGCTCAACTTCGGCGTGCTGGCGGCGGTGTCACTGTTCTCGGAGGACACTTCACGCAGCCCGGTCGCCGTCACCTGGAAAGTATGTCTGGTGGTCATGGTCGTGGCCGTCAGCGCGGCGTGGATCACCAGACCGTTTCCCGGCCGAGTCGGGGTGGTGGCGTTCGCAGTCTTCGCCGACCTCGGAACGGCGTCGGCGATAGCGATCAACCCACTCGCGGACGCGCTCCTGACCTGCACGCTGTTCGCGGTGATCGGGACGTTCTGCACGTTCTGCCTCAGTCCACGCTGGCTGCTCGCGCACCTGGTGTTCGCGGTGGCGTGCACCCTCGTCGCCGCGGCGGCCACGCACTCCGGTGGGGAGATCGACACCGCCTCACTGATCTTCCGGACGCACGTCGTACTGCTCGCGATCGCAGGCGTTCCGCTGGTGTCGCATCTGCTCATCACCATGTTGACCGACGATGCCCGCAATTCGTTGCTCGATCCGCTCACCGGTCTGCGCAATCGTCGTGGTCTCGACGCGGCCATCGACGAGGTGTGGCCACTGGGCCGAGAGAAGGATCAGTGCTCCGCGGCGGTGATGATCGACATCGACCGCTTCAAATCCGTCAACGACATGTACGGGCACGAGGAAGGCGACGCGGTCATCGTGCGGGTCGCCGAGCGCCTGCGAGCACACCTGGGCGACTACGGCGTGATCGCGCGCACCGGCGGCGAGGAGTATCTCGCCGTCGTGTCGACGTCACGACTGCACATCGATGCACTGGTCCACGGAGTACGCCGAGCGCTTCGCGATCCCGAGGATCCCATCGCGGTGACGGTCAGTGTGGGGGCTGCGATCGTGCACGCGGGTTCACCGGTGTGGGATCAGAACATCGACGTCGTGACACGGGCAACGCGGATGGCGGATTCGATGATGTACGAGGCGAAGGCTGCCGGCGGTAACCGAATCGCGACGACCGAACTGTGAGAGTCGAGCCTGCGGAACCACCTCGGGTGACCGTGGTATCCATGCGGGGTGGACATCCTCGCTTCTCGGACAATTCTTCGGCCGGTCGACTACGAGAGGACTCTCGAGTTCTACCGTGACGGTCTCTCGTTGGCGGTGTGTCGCGAATACCCCGGTGGGACGGTGTTCTTCGCGGGGCAAGGACTGATCGAGGTCGCAGCGCACCATCGCGGTGACGAATCGGGGTCGTTCTCCGGTGCCCTGTGGCTGCAGGTACGCGATATCGGTTCTGCTACAGAGGAATTGACCGCAGGCGGCATCGAGATCGTCCGTGAGGCGCGAACCGAGCCGTGGGGTCTGGTCGAGATGTGGATCGAGGATCCGGACGGGATTCCCATCGTGCTGGTGCAGATTCCACAGGATCACCCGTTGCGTAAGGACAACCGCTAGCGGTCTTTCACGCCGTCGGCGATCGTGCGAAGCACTGCCGTTGCCGACTGCGGCCGCGACCACAGATATCCCTGCGCCAACGTGCAACCGAGTTCGAGGGCCGCGTCGGCTTGTTCGCGACTTTCGATGCCTTCGACGATCATCGTCAGATCGAGATCCTTCGCCACTCCGGCCAACGACCTGATCATGGCGCGTCCGGCCACGGTGTCGACGAACCTCGTCAGGTGCCCGTCTATCTTGATGCCGTCGGGCTGCAGCGTCACCAGTCGTTCGAGCGAAGACCAGCCCGAGCCGAAATCGTCGAGCAACACCCGGAAGCCGAGCCGGTGCACGTCGTCGATATGCCTGCGCAGCAGCGGCCCCGGCGTCACGGCAGTGGTCTCGGTGAGCTCGAGCGAGATCGACGACGGCGACACCCCGGAGGACGCGATGGCACGCTGCAGCTGACTGACGCCGTCGGGATGGGCGAGGTGGCGTCCGGAAATGTTGACGGTCAGTCGCAGGTCCGGACGATGGACGTGCCACTTCTTCATTTCGGCAGCGGCCTGAGTGAGCACGCTGAGGTCGACGTCGATGATCAGTTCGCTGGCCTCGGCGAACGGTACGAAATCCGCCGGCACCACCATCCCCCTGGTGGGGTGGTGCCACCGCGCCAATGCCTCGAAGCCGACGATCTCCTCGGTGCGCAAGTCCACGATCGATTGGAACCAGGGCACGATGTGACCGTCGGCGATGGAGTCGGCGATGTCGTTGTCGCTGCCCAGCCGGATGACGCCGGATCCGACGCGGCGATGCAGATCGAGCTGCTCCTCGAGCACCGACGCGAACTGTTCGAGTTCCTGCATCTGCTCACCGGAGAGCGGACGGGGCGTGCGATCGAGCAGGCAGAGGGTGCCGATGACCAGGCCCTCTCGCCCGCGCAGCGGAACCGACGCGTACGACGCGATGCCGTTCTCGTCGAGAATGGCGCGCTGCCGAGTGGTGGCGTGCACGCGACCGTGCGCCACGACTGAAGGTTCGCCGGAACGCACCACGTCGTCGCACAGGGTGTCGGCTCGCACGACGGTGGACACCGGCGGTCCACCGATGTTGACCAGCGTGTACTGAGTGTCTTCGTCGAGCACGTTGAGCTGTGCGATGGCGAATCCGACGCTGCGTGCGGCGAATTCGACCGTCGATCGCAGAGCAGGCGTCGTCGCCTCGAAATCGAGGTAGCGACGGGCGGAGTCGCTCTGCCGGCGAGACTGGGAGCGCGCGGGGTCCGCGACCTCACCGTCCACCGGCATCACCTCGCAACGACCAGCCGGGCCCGTTCTGGAACCGGATCCAGGCGAGTTTAACCGTGCCGGATCTGCAGTTTCGACCGATAGCCCAACCTGGAGCGGTCACAACGACGGATAGCGCGTGTGCAGCAGCCGATGCCGCAGCACCGCTGCGGCGAGTCGCTTGCCTTCCTCGGTCGCCACCGAACCGGACGGCTCCGGTCCCGAAACACCCGGTCCCGACGCGCCCGGTTCCGTCGGCTCGAACGCCCCGAGGGCACCCAGTTCGGCAATCAGGGTCCGCGCCAGCGGCTCGGCGTGCTCGGCAGCGGGCTCCTCACCGGAATGGGTCCACCCTTCGGCGCGCAGCAGACGCGCGAGGTCGTCTGCTGTCGCGTCCACGTCGGTCACCTCGTGACCGACGATCATCCGTGCCAGAACCACCTCGGCGGCAATCGTGTCCGGGTGATATTCGGTGCCGACGATGCCTGCGGTGAGCACGCGCCAGAGCCCGTCGGAGCTGAGCTGCCGTGTACGTGCCGTCGGTACCAACCGCCCGGCGGAACGACGCAGCAGACGCACCCTCATCAGGAGGCGTCGGACAGTCAGTACTTTCTCCGTGTCGAGTTCGCGGCCGATGTGCAGGGGACGTTCGGCCGGAGGAAACACCGTGGTCGCAATGGTCGCCACCAGCTCGTCCGGCAGATACCCGGCGTCGGTCAATCCGACGCCGTCGCCGATGCATCCGATGAAGCTCTCCAGCCTGCGCACGCAGCCGTACACGGGCTGGGCGGCCTCGTGCAGCGTCTCGCGCAGCCCCAGATACAGCTCGGCCCTCGGTGCGCTGTAGTTGCTCCACAGGTCGATCCGGTGGTCGAGAAGCTGCTCGAGCAGGACGGCCTCGGAGTCGTCCTTACCTCGATCGGACGTCAGCACAGCATCGGTGACGCCGCGTCGGCGCATGGCCTGCGCGTTGGTGCCGAGCGGTCGCCCACCGGGCTTGGACGGCTCGAACTCACCGGCGATGGTCGCGACTTCCAACGTCTCGCCGATCTTCTCGACGATGGCCCGCTCGACGCCGGTCGGAGCGTCCTGCCAGGTGACGAGATCGGTATCGACGGCACCGATACCCGATTGTTCGGTGGCGGCGCGGTAGTGCTGCAACCACACGGCATCGTCGGAGATTCGCACGAGCTCCTCGGTGACGGTGCTCCGAGCGATCTCCGCGTATCCGACGCGTCCGAGGCGGTCGAGTAGGTCGCCGAGCGCACGGGCGATGTCGACCGCACGATCGGGCCCCTCGGCCGCGTGGCGCAGATACACCCACAGGTAGGTCTGCACGGAATGTTGCGTCGGGCCCGCGGGCGGAGACACCTCGACCAGACCGTCCCACCCCAGGCGCGCATCGGCGGCGAGCGCGGGATCGACGGAATCGAAGTACGACAGAGCTGCCCACACCGCGTCGTCCATGCCCGATCCCTTCACGATGTTCCACTGTTCCACAGCAACTCGACGTCGGGTGACAACCGCCGGGCCGACAGGTGCGCCCGTCCTGGTTCGAGCCCGGCGACTAGCCTCGAGTCCGTGCTCGAGAGCGTATCCATTCCGTCGGGACCGGCAGCGGCGAACATCATGCCGCGGCTGAGCCGCATGCTCGCCGGCGACGGCCCTGCCCTGCTTCCCGTGCCGACCGACGATCCGCGTGAGACCGAGCGCCTGCACGACGCCTTGGCACCGGGAACACCCATCGACGACGGCGTCGCGCTGGTCGTCGCGACCTCCGGAACGACGGGCATTCCCAAGGGAGCGATGCTGTCGGCCGCTGCGCTGGTGGCGTCGGCAACGGCCACCGAGGAGCGACTCGGCGGACCGGGGTCGTGGCTGCTGGCGTTGCCCGCACACCACATCGCCGGAATGCAGGTGCTGCTGCGCAGTGTGCTCGCCGGAACCTCGCCCGTCATCATGGACGTGTCGAGAGGTTTCGATCCCACCGCTCTGATCGACGCGATCGGCCGGATGTCGGGGCCCCTGCGCTACACGTCGCTGGTTCCAGGGCAGTTGGTGAAGGCATTCGAGATCCCCGAGGCTGTGGCTGCGTTGGCCTCGCTCGATGCTGTGTTGTTGGGCGGGGCGGCAACACCGATTCCGTTGCGACAGAAGGCACACGACGCGGGAATCCGATCGGTGCGGACCTACGGAATGAGCGAAACGGCCGGCGGCTGCGTGTACGACGGAGTTGCACTGCGCAACACGGTGGTTCGCATCGACGACGGCAGGGTCGTGTTGGGTGGAAAAACCTTGGCCTCGGGATACCGCGGACTGCCCGACCACCCGGCCTTCGCCGAACCGGGATGGTTCCGCACCGACGACGCCGGAACCATCGTCGACGGCGTTCTGAGCATCTCGGGGCGACTCGACGAGGCAATCTCGACCGGAGGATTGACCGTCGTGCCGCAGGTCGTCGAGGCTGCGCTGGCCACCCACCCCGCGGTGCTCGAATGCGCCGTCGTGGGACTGCCCGACGAGCGCCTGGGCCAGAAAGTGGTGGTCGCGGTAGTGGCCCGCGCCCCGGTGACATTGGCGGACTTGCGCTCCCATGTCGCCGCTTCACTGGACATCACCGCGGCACCCCGAGAATTGTTCCTCCTCGACTCACTGCCGACACGAGGGCCGGGAAAACTGAATCGGGCGAAACTGCGAACGGTGCTCGAAAAACGCTGAGCGACTGGGGATTTCGCCCGAGCGCAGCGGTCTCGAGTTGAGCACTGCGGTTCCGGGTTGAGCGCAGCGGTCCGGATCGTGCGCAGCGGTTCGGATCGTGCGCAGCGGTTCCGGGTTGAGCGCAGCGGTTCGGATCTTGCGCAGCGGTTCCGGGTTGACCGCAAAAGCGCGCGCGTTTGTCAGGTGCGCGCGGACTGGTCAGCGGACAGGTGGCGACACTGCGCGCGTTCAGCAGACGCGCGCGCGTTTGCGCAGGAATGGTCACTCGAGCGGCGTGCCTTGATGGTGCACCAATTCCCAACCGGTGTTCGTGCGTCGCCACAGCGAGGTTCTGCGAGCTCGCGCATCGGATGTTCTCGAAACCCATTGCAGCAGAACACAATCTGCACCGATCACCCGCCCGATCGGTTCGATCACCTCGATCTCGACGGAGCTTTCGCTGCCGAGCAAGTCGAGTATCGACGACTTGTCCCACACCGTTCCCGAGGCTCCGACTTCGGTGAAGTCGTCGGCGAGCAGGAGGGCAAGCCTCTCGCGATCGCGTCGACACTCCGCAGTCTGCAGCTCTCGTTCCAGCGCGAGAACTGTCGACAGATCTTTGTCAGCGCTGGGTCGACCGGCAGAGGCAGGCGGCATTGCTGCACTGTCTCACGCACGAACGCCTCACGCACGAATACCTCACGCCCACCCACCTCACGCACGAACGCGCGCGCGTTCGTCAGGTGCACGCGAAGTCGTCGGCCAGCAGGTAGCGAACCTGCGCGCGTTCGGCAAACGCGCGCGCATTTGCGCCGGTGGTGGGTGGGCGAACGACCGAGCAGCCGACGCCTCAGCCCGCCAATTTCTCGTACAACCGCTCGACGTCCGCGTCGGACCAGTTGGCAGGCTCGAGGATGTCAGCCCACATGTGCACCGCGTCGGCTCCGTAGCTGTGGCCGTGGCCGTCGTCGACGTTCGTGGAGAAGACCTGATCGAACGTCAACTGCCAGAAGGTCACGAACGGGAACCACTGCACTCCTGGGTCGACGTCCGCGCCGCGGGGTTCGCGTAGCCAGTCGGGCCGGTTCAGGATCAGATCCGGCGACCACCACACGATGGGGTCGGATGCATGCTGCCAGTACACGATTCGGGGCTCTTCCCATTGCCCGCCGATGTCGAGGTCACCGGACGAGCTGGCGAAACGAACGTGCTCGCCGCCGTCGATGACAGGCAGGATCTCGCGGGATTCGGCGTCGCGCCCACCGGTGATGCGGGCCCACTGCGGGGTGAAGTTCGGGTTGCCGACCCACAGGGCACCGTCGATGCGCGCGATCATGTCCTGCGCGCCGCTGAACGCATCCTGTCCGCCGTAGGCACCGAGGCTCTCGCCGAACAACACCAGCTTCGGTCGCGAATCCTCGGGGAGTTCGCTCCACACCTCGTACACCGCCTCGAAGAGGGCCCGTCCGGCATCCTGGGGAGTCTGGCGATCGGCGAGAAATGCCATCGGGCTCGGCAGGAACGAGTACTGCATCGACGCGATCGCCGAGTTACCGTCGTACAGGTATTCCAGAGGGCGAGCGACGTTCTCGTTCACCCACCCGCGCCCGGTGGTCGTCGCGACACCGAGCACAGCGCGAGAAAATGCGCCGGTACGTTCGAGCTCTGCCACCACCCGCTGGGCGACGCCTTCGACGGTGTCCGCGGACTCCACGCCCGCGTAGGCACGGATCGGTTGCACCGCAGGCCTTCCGGTGAACTCACTGATCTCGTCCGGCGATACCCCGGACACGACGAAGCGTCGACCCTCCTGCCCCAGGGAATCCCACTCCTCGTTCGAGGCGTCCGAACCCGACAGTTCGGCCGCGGTGGGCTTCTCGACGCCCTCGTGGTTGCCGCGGTCCGCAGTGGAGGCCGATCTCTCCGCGACCGCCACGATGCCGCGAATCAGCGCGCCGTTGACGGCGAACACCACCAGCAGGGCTACGACGATCACGCTCGCGATCCTCGCGACCGGCCTCGGCACGTACTGCTTGCCCCATCGCGTCAACGCACGGGTGGCTCGCCGTAGCAGACGACCCAAGGCGAGCACTCCCACGGCAACCACCAGCGAGACCACCAGCACCGCGATGTACAGCGGCCTCCCGGGATCCTCCACACCGACGAGCTTGCGGACGATCTGCTGCCACCACGATCCCAGGATCAGGAACAGTGGAATCACCACCACCGCGGCCACGGCCAGCGCCCACCACCCGCGTCGACGCCACTGCTCCGACCAGTCGGGTGACACTCCACAGATCCGCACCACCCACGCGATCAGGCAACCCACGCCGTATCCGATCGCGACGCTGATTCCGGTGGCGACCGCCTGCAGATACCAGACCCTGGGCAGCAGCGACGGAGTCATGGACAGCGCGAAGAACACCAGAGCGAAGAGGATCCCGACGGGATGCAGTGCGCGGCAGTACCGATCCGCTCGTGAGTCCTGCCAATACGAACGAATCGCGGCCGACCGCTGTGTGGTCATCCGCAGATCGTATTTGCGCGCCGACTGGGCTGCACCCTCTTCGACATGCAAGCATTCACCGCATGAGTGTTCTGGTCTGCTTCCACGCACATCCCGACGACGAAGTATTCGGCACCGGCGGAGTCATGCGGCTCGCCGCCGATGCCGGCCACCGCGTCGTCCTGGTCACCGCGACCGACGGTGCCCTCGGTGAGTTTCCAGACGGCATCCTCACCGCCGGTGAGACACTGGCCGAGCGCAGACGCGTCGAGCTGGATCGTTCGGCAGCCGTTCTCGGAGTCTCCCGCGTCGTGCGGCTGCACTACGCCGACTCCGGAATGGCCGGTACTCCGGAGAATGCGAACCCGGAAGCCTTCTGCAACGTCGACGTCGACACCGCAGCACAGCGATTGGCCGAGGTACTGCTCGAAGAGCAGGCGGACGTCGTGACGATCTACGACCCGAACGGTGGTTACGGGCACCCCGACCACATCCAGGTTCACGTCGTCGGCAAGCGCGCCACCGAGATCGCCGACACTCGATTCGTCTACGAAACCACCACCAACCGCGACCACATGCGCCGACTGATGGAGGCCAATCCGCACTGGGGCGAGGAGGCATCACCGCCGGACATGGACACGTTCGGTCTGCCGGAAACCGAGATCACGACGGTGGTCGACGTCTCCAGCGTCATGGACGCGAAGCGGGGTGCAATGGAGGCCCACGAAACACAGGTCGGTGACTTCGGACCGTTTCTGCAGATGTCCGTCGAGGACCTCGCCTCCACCTTTGGTACCGAATGGTTCCGAAAGCTGCGCGGCACGGGCGGCGTCGGCCTCACGGAGACCTCACTCCCGCTCTGAACTGGCCGAACAGCGGACGCAAGCGCGACGGCAACCAGATCGTAGATCGATGATGCAACTCCATAGAGCTGACCATCGGATTGTTTCCAGCCTCTAACCAAACCGCGAGACGGTACAGTGTCCACGTCGCCTGTCATGAGGGCGAGTTCTTCAGACCAGAACACCGTCATCGAAATGGAGAGGCCGGAGAAGCGATGCGTTCGTCAGTGGGTGTGTCCCTGGGCACGTGCGGCATTCGCACGGCGCGGACCACCGAAGACGGTGCATGGACCGACGGCACCCCGTTCGACGACTGGCAGTTCTCCCCCACGGCATCCGACGTCGCGCGCGTCGTCCGCGGCATCGTCGACAGTCCGGACGCGCCCCAATCTCTCGGCGTCGCCTATCGCACCTCCGAGGAACGCACCCAGATCGCCGACTCACTGGCCGAGGAGTACGTCTCCGACGTCCACCTCATCGACAAGACCGGCGCGGCCATGGAGTACCTGCGCCCAGGGCTCCCCTCCCACCACCGGACCATCGCGCTGTTCGACGCGGGCGAGACCGGTGTCGACGTCGACATCGTGGACGTCGAATCCGGCCGCTCCTACGGTTCCGCGCGGACCACCGCCATGAGCGGTGCCTCCTTCGACGCGGTGGTCCGAGAACACATACTCGGACTCGGCATAGTGCGTCCGCCCCAATCTCCGGACGAGGACAGTGCGCTGACGGCCTTCTGCCGCGGGATAAAGGAAGCGCTGTCCTCGCACCTGACCACCAGCACCCCCGACGGCGAGCACATCCTCCTCGAGCGGCACATCTTCGAGTTGTCCATCGCGCGCTCCACCGAGCAGGCCGCCGAGACAGTGCGCCGACTCGGCCGCGAGGCCGAGTTCTACCCCGACGCCGTCGTCGCGATCGGCGGAACGTCCAACATTCCGCTGGTCCGCGCCACCCTCGAACGCTTCCTGCAGCTACCGGTCATCGTCCCGGACCGGCCCGAGCTCGTCGTCGCCGGCGGTGCCGCGGTACACGCCGCCCACGTCGACGCCACCCACGTGCCGCCCCTCGTCTCGCACCGTCCAGCCCTGGCGCGACTCGGCATGATCGCACTTCCGATCGCCGGCGTCATTGCCGCCATCGGACTGTTCACGGCTCTCGGATCCAGCGACGAGGGTCAACCGCTGAGCACCCCGTCGAGCGTCGGTGAATCAGTATCGCAATCCACCAGACCGTCGAGCACCAGCACGACGACGACCACGCCGGCACCGCTTCCCGACATCCCTCCTCCCCCACTGACAACCACCGCACCGGCGCCGGCCGCCGCAAATTCCGCGCCCTACGTGCAGTACCAGCAGCCGCACTACTACCCGCCGGCACCTCCGCCCGCACCCACGGTGCCCCTGCCACAGATTCCCGGTGTCCAGATGCCCGTCATCCCGTTGCCGGTATTGCCACGCCTGCCGTTCTGACCGGCCGCGTTCTCACCCGTCGGACAGATACGGAAAGATCGTCGCTCATGGCCACCACAGCGCAATGGATCGAAGGTGCGCGACCGCGCACACTCCCGAATGCGATCGCCCCCGTCCTCGTCGGCACTGGCGCGGCCGCGTCGCTGGACGGAGGAGTGTGGTGGAAGGCGCTGCTGGCGTTGGTCGTCTCGTTGGCGCTGATCGTGGGCGTGAACTTCGCCAACGATTACTCCGACGGAATTCGGGGCACCGACGACGACCGAGTCGGGCCACTGAGACTGGTCGGCTCGAAGGCCGCGTCCGCCGGTGCCGTCAAGAAGGCCGCCATCGGTTGCTTCACAGTGGGTGCCGTGGCCGGATTGGTTCTGGCAGCGACCAGCGCCTGGTGGCTGGTCATCGTCGGACTCGTCTGCATCGCCGGTGCCTGGTACTACACCGGCGGCTCGAAGCCGTACGGATACAGCGGTTTCGGCGAGATAGCCGTGTTCGTGTTCTTCGGTCTCGTCGCCGTACTCGGCACCCAGTTCGTACAAGCCGAGCAGATCGATTGGGCAGGCGTGTTGGCTGCAGTGGCAGTCGGATCGTTCTCCAGCGCAGTACTCGTCGCCAACAACCTTCGCGACATCCCCACCGATACCGAATCCGGAAAGCTCACGCTGGCAGTGCGATTGGGTGACATGCGCACTCGCTACCTGCATCTCGCGCTACTGGTGATGCCGTTCGCGATGACGGTGGCACTGATCGCCCGCACTCCATGGGCACTGGTCGGCCTGCTCGCGCTGCCTTTCGCCGCACGTGCCAACTCCCCGGTACGCAAGGGCGCTCACGGATTCGAACTGATTCCGGCACTGCGCGATTCGGGCCTGGCGATGCTCGTCTGGGGAGCGAGCACCGGCGTGGCGTTGGCCTTCGCCTAGCGCTTGTCGGGAACGAACGCGCCCAGCAGAAAGTTCACGATCGAGATGATGATCGCGCCCCAGAACGCCGCGGCGAACCCGACGATCTCGAGGCCGTAGCCGGTCTGCGACGACAACCAACCCGTCAACAACAGCATCAACGCGTTGATCACAAGAGTGAACAACCCGAGCGTCAGAATCAGCAGCGGCAGCGACATGAGCTGCACCAGCGGTTTGATGAACGCATTGACGACCGTCAACACGGCCGCGATACCGAGCAGGACCACGATGTCCCACCCATCGCCGCGCCCCGAGCTGGTGACAGTGATGCCATCCACGAATTCCTTGGCAACCCAGATTGCAACGGCATTGATCACGAGCCGAATCAAAAAGTTCATGGCGCCATCGTAGGGTTCGTCAGCGCCCGACGGCTACGACGTACTCAGCGCTCCAAGTCGATGTCGACAGTTACTCGCCCACGATCGTCGCGAGTCGCCACGGCAAGGCCGGCATGATGGACGCCGCCGAGGTCGACATCGACCCGTCCGCCGTCGTTCTCGAAATTTCGCCACCAATTCTTCTTGTCCGGCACGGCCACGACAACTTTCACGTGATTGCCTGTTCGCTTGAAGGCCACCGGCAGTGAGAACTCCTTGCCGGACTTGCGGCCGGTATAGGTCAGAATCCCCATCGACCGTCCGAGAACCCTGTCGAGCACCGGTGCCTTCATGACGACCACAAAAACCTTGTTGAACGCTGCTGCCGACTTCTGAAAGGTATTCATTGCGCCGCCTCCGGGCTTGCCCTGCACGTGATGACGAGCGTAGCGGCGTAGCTGCTCGACGGGTTCGTCACTGCGAAGACACACCGTCCTGCATCGGCACCAAAACTTGTCGGTGCCCGGTTCTACACTTCTCGGCAACGGGTCGAATACGTGTTCGGCCCTTCGTCGCTGGGGGGTGACATGGGGCTACGTGAGTCGACGTGGATGGCGGACGATCACTCTGCACTCGCCGACGTCCTCGGTGCGCGCCGGACGATAAACGCCGCTGCCGCATCGGAACTGGCGCTCATGGACCACTACGTTCGCGGCCGAACGGCATGCGCCTCGCCGTGGGACACAGGAGTGACCGAGAAGGATCTCTACAGCTCGGCGATCTGCGAGCTGGCCGCGGCAACGTCGTCCACCTTCGCCGCCATTCACAACAAGCTTCAGATGTGGCGTCAGCTACGTCCCCTCGTACGGAACAGTTTCATCAACGGATCGCTCGACAAAGAGCGAGTCAAAACGATCCACGACCATCTGCTTCATGCGCGTCCGGAGACAGTAGTCGCCATCGAAGCCGAGGTACTCAAAGCTGCCGGAGAGATGGCACCGGGCCCCCTGGGTCGCGAGATCGACCGACTGCTCGTCGAGACCGATGCCGAGTGGGACCGCGCAGTACGCACACGTGCCGCGCGAACCGAGAAGCGCGTCCGGGTTCGGCGACGGGCACGAGGGCTGTCGAGCCTCACCACGGTGATGACCGATGGCGAAGCCGACGAACAGCTTTCGCGTATCGACGCCGAAGTCTCCCGTTTGCACCCCGAGGATCCACGTTCGGACGATCAACGACGGGGCGACGCACAGACCGCGCTGATGCGCGGCGAGACACTGCTGTGCGGGTGCTCGACGTGCCTGACCTCTCGGGGTGACGTCGCGGATGCCGAAACTCCCGAACACGGTGAGCCGGTGGCAGCAATGCCCGACCGTTCGGATGCGAATGCCGACGCCACCGGTGAAACAGCCACCGAGGGTTCGGGTTCCGCACGGCCGGGGTCCGAGCACCCGACGAGGGAGCCACTGGGCAGGGCACTGACGGGCCCGCTGCCACCCGACACACCACCACCCGTCTCACCAGCACCCGACGCACCAAGACCCGACGTACCGCCACCCGATACAGCGACTCGATCGAGACCGGGCGGAGGGACGTTGATCGAACGCTGGCGTGCCATCGTCGAGAACAACCCGCGCGGCGTCCACGCCCTACACCCCGACGGCCACGGAGGCATGACGATTCCGCCGCCGGGGGCACTGACCTATGCGCCGAGCAGAGCCCTTGCCGCGCAGGTTCGCGCCGAACATCCGTACTGCCTGCATCCTGGCTGCAACGTGCCTTCGGAACGGTGCGACCTCGACCACATCGTCGAATTCGATCGGCAGAATCCGGAACGAGGAGGATGGACGATCCGGACGAACATCGGCCCGCGCTGCCGGCTCCACCACAACCTCAAAACGCGAAAGCTCTGGCGCACCGAATTACTCCCGGAAGGAGTCCTGCATATCGTGGACCCACTCGGAAACCACTACTTCACCGCGCCGACCCTGTGAAAACCGATCGCCTAGGGTTGGTTCGGTGAGCACCGCGAATCTGACCCGGACCGAAACTCGCAGGCGATCGCGCCACATCGACGGGGTGAAGTATCGCGTTCACCTCGATCTCCTGCGCGCAGAGGACGCGGACCTCGACACCTTCGAGACCGTGACGACCATCGAATTCGACGCGACCACGGCTGCGACCTGGGTGGACTTCATCGGTGCGGCAGTAGACCAAGTGACCGTCAACGGTATCGACACGCCGGTCGACTACGACGGCTCGCGGATTCAACTGGTCGGGCTCACCGAGCACAACATCGTGCGGATTTGCGCGCGCGGACGATACAGCCGGTCGGGTGAAGGACTGCATCGGTTCGTCGATCCCGTCGACGACAACGTCTATCTCTACACGCAGTACGAACCGGCCGATGCACGCCGAGTGTTCGCGAACTTCGAGCAACCGGACCTCAAAGCCCCTTTCACTCTGACTGTCACGGCTCCGCCGACGTGGACCGTACTGTCGAACCGCGAGGGTGTCACGACAGACACGGTCACCACCTTCGCGCCGACCCTGCCGATCTCGACCTACATCACCGCAGTTGCGGCCGGTCCGTATCACCGCGTCCGATCATCCTGGACGCGAGGCGAACTCACCGTCCCCCTCGGTGCCTATTGCCGGGCGTCTCTCGCCGAGTACTTCGATGCCGAGGACATCTTCGACATCACGAAACGAGGCCTGGACTTCTTTCACGACAAGTTCGACTACCCGTATCCCTTCGGAAAGTACGACCAGATCTTCGTCCCCGAGTACAACCTCGGCGCGATGGAGAATCCCGGCCTCGTCACGTTCACCGAGTCGTACGTATTCCGTTCTGCGGCAACCGAAGCCCAGTACGAGGCCCGCGCGAACACGATCCTGCACGAGATGGCGCATATGTGGTTCGGCGACCTCGTGACGATGCAGTGGTGGGACGACCTGTGGCTCAAGGAATCCTTTGCCGACTTCATGGGTGCATACGCATCGGCCGAAGCGACCCGATTCACCGACGCCTGGGTCAGCTTCGCCAACCGACGAAAAGCGTGGGCGTACCTGCAGGACCAACTTCCGACCACCCACCCGATCGTCGCCGACATCACCGACCTCGAGGCCGCGAAGCTCAACTTCGACGGCATCACCTACGCCAAGGGGGCGAGCGTCCTCAAGCAGCTCGGGGCGTTCGTGGGCGCAGATGCCTTCTTCGCCGCCTCCCGCAACTACTTTCGCACGCACGCCTTCGGAAACACGACGCTGACGGACCTGCTGAGCGAGATGTCGACCGCCAGCGGACGCGACCTCGACACCTGGGCTGCAGCATGGCTGCAGACCACCGGCGTCTCCACGCTCAGCTACACCGGCGATGCCGTCGAACAGACGAACCCGCGGCCCCACCGAATTGCCGTCGGGCTCTACGACCTCGACGAGGCCGGACATCTGACGAGAACCCACCGCCGAGAACTTGACATCGCCGAGGCACGAACGCCGGTCGACCTTCCCGAGGCCGCGCTGGTGCTGCTCAACGACGATGACCTGACATACGCCAAGATCCGATTCGACGAGCGCTCCAATACCACTGTGCGAAACCACCTCGATCGCATCGTCGACCCTCTCGCCCGGGGCCTGGTGTGGTCGGCGTTGTGGAACTCCACCCGCGACGCCGAGCTGTCTGCACTCGAATACATCGACATCGCAACCAGATTCGCACCCAACGAGCCCAAGATCGGTCTGTTGTCCGCAGTCACGGCCAATGTGGCGTACGCCCTCGAGCATTACCTCCCGGAGGACCGACGGCGCGAACCCACTCGGCAGTGGCTGGAGGCGTCGTGGACGCAGCTGCATACGAGTGAGCCAGGGAGCGATACCCAGTTGGTGTGGGCGCGAGCCACCGCGGCCGCGGCCCAACTCGACGGCTCCCGCGCAGCCGACCTACGCGCACTTCTCGACGGCACGGCGACCGTGCCAGGTCTGCGCCTGGATCCCGACCAGCGCTGGTCGTTCTGGCTGGCCCTGGCCGCGACCGGAAACGCGACCTCGGCCGAGCTCGATGCAGAGCTGGCCTCCGACAACACGTCGTCCGGACGCACCTCACACACGGCGGCGTCGACGGCGCTCCCCGACGCAGAGGTCAAGGCAAGGGCGTGGGCTGCCATCACCGAGCGCGACGATGCGTCCAACGATGTTCTCGACGCCTTCATCACCGGCTTCGGGGCCGGGCACCGGCCGGACCTGACGCAGGGCTATCACGACCGGTACTTCGAATCCATCGCGTCGTTGTGGACCTCGCGCAGCATCGAAATCGCACGGCGCATCGTCGTCCGACTGTTCCCGCAGCAATCGTCGACGGTAGCCGCGGACAGCTGGCTGGCCGAGCACGAGTGGGCACCGGCCGCCCTGCGGCGCTTGGTGATCGAGCAACGAGACCATCTGGCGAGGAGCCTGCGGGTGCAGGCGCGGCTAGGGTGATGATCATGGCCACCAACGACACTCGACGCTCGATCGCCACGTCCGCACTCGCTGCCGGTGGATTGCTCGGCGGCTTCGCCGTCGCCCGGCAGTCGCACAACCGTCAGCTCGGCGGAGCCGTACTGGCCGCTGCGGGTGTGGCGTGCACGACCCGGTGGCAGAAGTCCTCGGGCTCGACCCGCGCCGGTGCGCTGCTCGGGACCTATCTCGTCGCGTTCGGTGCCTCGCACCCGCTGGCCAAGAAGATCGGTGCATGGCCGGCGGTCGTCACCGTCGCCGCTGCAACTGCCGCGGCGTCGATGGCGGTGAGCAAGTAGATCTCCTCAGAACACCCCGGTACGAACGAACTTTTCGAGGGCCGCGGTCGGTTCGTCGAGATCCATACCCTGGCTCGAAACCCAGGCGTCGTCGAAGTAGGTCTGCGTGTACCTGTCTCCGCCGTCGCACAGCAGTGTCACCACGCTCCCGCTGCGGCCTGCTGCGATCATTTCTGCGATCAGTCCGAAGGCACCCCAGATGTTGGTGCCGGTCGATCCGCCCACTCGTTTGCCGAGTGCGTCCGAGGTGAACCGTGCGGCGGCCACGGAGGCGGCGTCGGGCACTGCGATCATTCGATCGATCACCTGGCCGACGAACGAGGGCTCGACGCGCGGTCGGCCGATGCCCTCGATGCGGGAGGACAGCCCTGTCTCGTAGCCCGCGTCTCCGGACTCGTAGCCGCCGATGAACGCCGAATTCTCGGGGTCCACCACCGCCAATTGCGTTGCATGCCTGCGATATCTGATGTAGCGGCCAATGGTGGCGCTGGTCCCCCCGGTCCCCGCACCGACGACCACCCAGTCTGGAATGGGGCATTCCTCCAGCCGAAGTTGGTCGAAGATCGACTCGGCGATGTTGTTGTTTCCGCGCCAGTCGGTGGCTCGTTCGGCGTGCGTGAACTGGTCCATGTAGTGGCTGTCCGGCTCGGCCGCGAGACGATGCGCTTCGGTGTACATCTCGCCGGGCTGATCGACGAAATGACATCTCCCGCCGTGGGACTCGATGAGTGCGATTTTGGCCGGGCTGGTGCTCCGAGGCATCACCGCGACGAATTGCAGTCCGAGCAGTCCGGCGAAATAGGCCTCACTGACGGCAGTGGAGCCCGACGAGGCTTCGATCACCGTGGTGCGTTCGGTGACCCATCCGTTGCAGATTGCGTACAGAAAGAGCGACCGAGCCAGTCGATGCTTCAGGCTGCCGGTGATGTGCGTCGATTCGTCCTTGAGGTACAGCGAGATTCCCCAGGCCGCGGGAAGGGGGTATCGCAACAGGTGCGTGTCGGCGCTGCGCTGGGAATCGGCCTCGATCAACCGGACCGCATTGTCGACCCACGCCCGTGACCCCGAGTGATCGACCGTCCTGGTCATTTCTTGCCGTCTTCACCGCGCAGCTTCGACTGCAGATCCGCACGCGCGGTGCGCCTGTCCTCGTCGACTGCTGCGATGGACTCGTTGACGCGGATGCGCATGTTCTTGAACAGGAGCAGCGACAGGGGTAGCGAGATCAGCACGGCGAAGATCGCGGCGACGAGTACCGGAACCTCGACGCCGAAGAGTAAACCGATGCCGACGATGAGTGCGCCGATCACGATGACGAGCGCCAGGCGCGCGAAGGTGTAGACACCCAGGTTCACGGCGAGAGACTTCTTCGCCGACCTACCTTTCGCGCCGTTTCCGCTGGTAGGTTCGCTGCTGTCGGCGTTCGTCGCGTCACTCACGGGTCCCAGGTTACCGGGCTCGGCAAGCACTCCGACCCACCCCCGGCGTGACCGATTTGTCCATTACCTCCCCTTTACCAACCTTGTATCAGTCGAGTACCTAGGGGTTCGAGTGCAACCATGGGGTTCGAACGCAGCAGACCGATATCTCCGGTTCGACGCATATGCACCGAACCGAATCGTAGGAGGACACGACAGATGAGCGCACCCACATTTCACAAGGCTCAGGACTCACTTCTCACGCCGGGTCAGGTAGCCGCGCTTTTTCACGTCGATCCCAAGACAGTGACACGCTGGGCACACGCCGGTCGCCTCGGATCGCTCCGCACTCCGGGCGGGCACCGTCGATTCCGCGAGACCGAGGTCATGCAATTACTGACCTCTCTGACCACGGAAGCCGGCGCACACCACTGATTCGGACGTCCTGACGTACGAAATACTCTCGATCTCCGCACCCGCTCGAACTCATCGAACATTCTCAGGAATCTTCGACGCTCGACGGGTGCGGAGGATGTTGCATCGCGGCTACCCTCGTAGTAGGAGGTGCGTCGTGATCTATCTATTGGCGTTGATCGGCTTGGTGGCAGTCATCGTGCTGTTCTGGAAGGCATTCGGACCCAGCACACAGGCTCCACCCACCCGCACTGTCGGACCCGATGACGATCCCGATTTTCTGTGGCGAATCAACCGTGAAGCTCGCCGCGGAGGGAAAGACGGGACCGAGGCAGGCACCGAACCCAGCGAATAAGGTTCGGTAGCTCTCAGTTGCGGTGGGCAGCGGTGGGCGCGTCGGGGAAACCTGCCGCTACCGCCGCCGCGACTTCCAACAGTGCCTTCCGCGTGCGCCCACGAAGACGGTCCAGTTCGATTTCTGCCCCCTCCTCGAGATGTGGGTCGAACGGAATAGTTCGCACTCGCGCGCACCGCTGCTCGAAGTGCTCGACAACTTTGCGCAGGTCCACTTTTCCAGCTCTCGGCCGAACGCCGTTGACCACGGCGACCGATGAAGCGACCAACTCGCGGTAGCCGTGCGCATCGAGCCAATCCAACGTCGCCGACGCGCTCCGCACGCCGTCCACCGAGCCCGAGCTGACCACCACCAGTGTGTCGGCTCCTTCGAGAATGCTCTCCATCGCCGAGTGCATCAGACCGGTGCCGCAGTCCGTGATGACGATGCTGTAGAACTTCTCCAACAACGACACGGCGCGATCGTAATCCTCACCGCTGAATGCCTCCGAAGCCGCCGGATCCGAATCGGACGCCAACACCTCCAGTCGATGCACGTTCTGCGACGTGTAAGCCCTGACGTCGCTGTAACGGTCCAGAGACTCGATGTCGCGCAACAGATTACGGACGGTGGCGGTCGTCTCGGCCGGCACCTTCTGCCCCAGCGTTCCCCGATCGGGGTTCGCGTCGATGGCGATCACCCGATCACCCCTGATCTCGGCGAACGTCGAGCCGAGTGTGGCCGTCGTCGTGGTCTTGCCCACGCCCCCTTTCAGCGACAGCACCGCGACGCGATGACACCCGACGAGAGGCCGATCCACCTCCGCGGTCAGAACCAGGCGTCGCTGCTGAGCGGCACTGTTGCCCACATTCAGGCGACCACGCGACATCAGATACAACGCCCGACGCCACCCTGCCACCGGCGGCGCATTCCCCGATCGGACGAGCAACGAACTACCGAGATCGAGCGAGGGCACCGGCTGCTCATCCGACCGACTCGGGCCGACGGTCGGTACCGCTCCCGGGGTGGCGATCAACGCGTCACCCGGGCCTTGCCGAACCTGCTGAGGCTGATTCCGATACAGCTGATTTTGATGCGGCTGATTTTGATGCTGCGGCCCAGGCCACTGGCCGGGCTGAGGCCCCCATTGATTCTGACCGTTCCACTGATTCTGGGGATTCCAGTGACCCTCCGACGGCCATCGCCCATGCGGACCGCCCTGGTTCTGCGGTGCCCAATAGTTCTGCGGCCCGGCTTGATTCTGCGGGGCCCAATAGTTCTGTGGCCCACCTTGGTTCTGCGGCACCGAATTCTGCAGCACCGGATTCTGCGGCACCGGATTCTGGGACGGTGGCGGCCCTGATGCGACGGGCGGCGCATGTGTAGGAGTCGGTTTCGCGGTCGGTGCCACAGCCGTCGTCGGCGGTTCCACGGGCCTCGGTGGTGCGACGACGGTCTTGTCGACCCCGGCAGGTGGCACCGCGACCGACGCCGCCTCACCACCTGCGCCACCGTGGGCTTCACCGTCCCGCGACCCGGGAAGCGGCGGTGATGTGTGGGCGGCCTCGGGCTGCGGCACGGGCTGATTGTCGATGCTTTCGGGCGGCATCGTGATGGGGGTCGATCTGAAGGGCTCCCGCGGCGGTGCGGGTGTGGCCTCCGCCGCCCCTACGCCAACGACCGGCTCGGATTCCGTGGGGCGAGCTACGTCTTCTTCGGGCACGTCGTCGTCCAATGGCCGGACGGGTTGCCAGTTGTTCTCGTGCCGATCGGCCATGACCGATTCCCCCCAGTTCGCGTCCCACATCGAAGATCCGAGCTCGGATGTGTCCCCCA
Organism: Rhodococcus sp. 14-1411-2a; assembly: GCF_002259485.1. Taxonomy (GTDB): domain Bacteria; phylum Actinomycetota; class Actinomycetes; order Mycobacteriales; family Mycobacteriaceae; genus Rhodococcoides. The sequence continues at coordinate 320,582 of NZ_NPGA01000015.1, read as the reverse complement.
TCGAGCCGGATCGGACGCTACCAGCTGACAGTCCCGCGTGGAGGCTGCCAGCGGGCGAGAACTAGTTCAGTCCTGCGTAGCTGTGCAGTCCCGAGACCACCATGTTGATGATGAAGAGGTTGAAGAGCATGGCGGTGAATCCGGCGATGTTGATCCAGGCGGCGCGGGTGTTGCGCCATCCGGAGGTGGCGCGGGCGTGCAGGTAGGCGGCGTAGATGATCCAGGTGATGAACGACATCGTCTCTTTGGGGTCCCAGCCCCAGAAGCGGCCCCATGCGGCTTCGGCCCAGATTGCACCGAGGATGACGCCGGCTCCGAAGAGCGGGAAAGCGACGATGGTCGTCTTGTAGGCGAGTCGGTCGAGGGCCTGGGCGTCGGGCAGCTTGGATGCGAACTTGCCCCAGAACCCAACGCTTTCCTCGCCGATGGGCTGCTTGATGCGCAGCAGAAACAGCAGGGAGGCGACGCCGGAGACCAGGAGGATGCCGCTGCCGACGCTGACGATGGTGACGTGGATGGGCAGCCAGTAGGAGCGCAGCGCGGGGACGACGGGTGCGGCATCGGCGTAGAGCTTGGTGGCGGCGAAGAACATCAGCACGATGATCGGTGCGAGAACGAACACGAGCATCGGGCGCATGGTCTTCTTGCGCAGCACGATCACGGAGGTGAGGGCGGCGGCTGCGGTGGCCATGGTGACGAACTCGTACATGTTGCCGAGCGGGAAGCGGTGGGTGGCGAACCCGCGGAGCACCACCGACGCGATGTGCAGCGCGAGAGCCGGGGCGAGCAGGGCGAAGCCCATGCCTGCGAGTCGCTCGGACAGCGGTCGCTTCGGCGTTTCGACAACCAGTCCCGGTCGCGACTGGGCCACCGGCGCACCGGCACCGACGAGTTCCTTCGCCTGAGCGGCCGTGGCCTTGGCGGAGGCGTACTGGGCGATGAGCAGGACGAATGCGAGCACGTAGATGGTGAACGCTGATTCGAAGGACCAGTCGCTGTACTGCGAGAGGGTCTCGTTGATCGGCATCGGTCAGTTCTCCTGTTTCGAGGTGTCGCCGAGCAGGCGGGTGCACAGGCGGTCGAACTCTTCGCCCCACCCCGCCTGATCGGTGCGTGCAAGTCCGCCGAGGTCTACTACAGTACGTCGTGCTTGGGCGTCGGCGGTGAGTCGGACCCAGATTCTGCGACGCTTGATCACCAGTGAGACGAGCAGTCCGCCCATCATCGTGAGTGCGAAGACGAGCACCCAGGTCTGGGCCGGGTCGTGTGAGACCTGAAGGTTGACGAATTCTTTCGCTCCGTCGAAGGTGACGACCGTTCCGTCGCTGAGCGTCGCCGATTCTCCTGGCATCAGGTTGACGCGGTCCTGCTTCACGAGCCTGCCCTGGGCGATCATTTCCTGATCGAGCGAGAAGATCGACTGCGGCAGTCCGGTGTCGAGGCCGGTGTCGCCCTTGTAGATGTCGATGGCGACGGCGGGGTCGTTCATGGCGGGAAAGCTCGACGACAGCAGGCTGCCGTGGAACGACGCCGTCGGCGCGAACAGTCCTTCGATGGCGATCTGGTTCTTTCGCCGGTCCAGGGGATCGGTATACAAGCCGCCGGGCGGGTCGACACGGAGCACTCCGCTGGAGAGGAAGGTCGTGGCGTCCGTCGGTTGCCATTGGATGGTGTCGGTGCGGGTTTCGCCGTTCGGGAATGTCACGGTGAAGGTGGGTGCGTAGCCGTGGCCCTGGAGGTAGACGCGGTCTCCTACGACGCGCAACGGGTGGTTGACCTGCAGTTGGTCGTCGCGCCAGACGTTGTTCGCGAGGTCCTGGCCTGCCTGGTATTCGATGTTGGAGGTGAACATCTCGGCCTGGCCGGTGTCGAGGTAGTCGGCTCTGAAGTCCTTGACGCGCACGCACAGTGGTTCGAGGTCGGTGCCGTCGACGAGGTTGCCTGCGCGGAACGAGTCGTAGTTGGCCGGGGTCGAGGTGCAGAAGCCTGGGCCGTCGTCGGCGATGACGATGCGGTTGCCCTCGTACCCGAGCAGCTTGCCCATGGCGATCGCGGCGAGCAGTCCGACGAGAGACAAGTGGAAGACGAGGTTTCCGAGTTCACGGACGTAGCCCTTCTCCGCCGACAGCGTCACGGCTCCGCCGTCCTCGGTTCGTTGGGCGACGCGCCAACCGCGCAACTGGGTGCGTACCTGCGCTGCGATCTCCTCCGGCGTTCCGTCCACGTCGTAGCGGCTGTGGTGCGGCAGTCGGAAGAGGTTGCGGGGCGCACGAACGGGTTTGGTGCGCAATTGCTTCGCGTGCTCGATGCAGCGCGGCAGGATGCAGCCGATCAGCGAGATGAACAGCAGCGCGTAGATCGCCGTGAACCAGAAGCTGCCGAACACGTCGAACAGTTCGAGCTTGTCCATGATCGGGCCGAGGGTCGGGCGGTCGGCGATGTACTCGTCGACTTTGCCGGCGTTGAGACTGCGCTGCGGCACCAGGGCACCGGGCACCGCGGCGAAGGCCAGCAGGAACAGCAGCACCAGCGCGGTTCGCATGCTGGTCAGGCCGCGCCAGGTGTTGCGGACCAGCGCCGCTCCCCTGCCCAGCGCGGATTGCTTGCGCGGCGGCGATGCCTCGGTGCGCTCTTCGATGTCGGTGGTCATATCGGCAACACCACATCGGAGACGAAGGCGTCGCGCACCCAGCCGACGAATTGATCCCAGGCACCGGTGACCAGTGCAATTCCTACCGCTATCAACATGATTCCGCCGAACACCTGTATCTGTCGTGCATGTGTACGTAGCCAGCCGACGCCACGCAGCGCGCTGACCGAACCGAACGCGAGGATCACGAACGGTAAGCCGAGACCGAGGCAGTACGCCACGATCAGAACGACGCCCCGCGCTGCCGTCGTGCCGTCTGTCCCTGCGGCGAGTGAGATGACGCCCGCGAGCGTCGGCCCCAGGCACGGGGTCCATCCGAGCGCGAACACGCCCCCGAGCAGCGGCGCTCCGGCCAGTGAGCCGATCTGCTTCGGCTCGAAGCGCACGTCGCGCTGCAGCGCGGGAATCAGTCCGACGAACACCAGGCCCATGGCGATGGTGACGACGCCGCCGATCCGCATGAGCAGTTCGCGGTTGATCGCCAGGACGGAGATCGCTCCGAACACCGATGCGGTGGCGAGAACGAACACCACCGTGAATCCGAGGACGAACAGACCCGCCGCTCCGGCCACGCGCAACCGCCCGCTGCGCACCTTCGTCTTCACGGCTGCCTCGTCGGCGCTGACGGCAGGGGCGTCGGCTCCGACGACTCCGGCGAGGTACGAGAGGTATCCGGGCACCAGGGGTACCACGCACGGCGACGCGAACGAGACGAGCCCGGCCAGGACGCAGGCTCCGAGGGCCAGGACGAGCGGCCCGGAGGCCGCAGCTTCCTGGAAACTCGCGCCTATCCCGGCGAGGTACATCGTCTCGGTCACGGCTGCACTGGCTCCTCGGCTGCTACGCGTTCGACGACGGGCCGCAGGTCATCGGCGAGCAGTTCGCGCAGGAACACTGCCGCGACGCGATGCTGCCGGTCGAGCACGACGGTCGTCGGGATGACGGAGGTGGGGACGCCGCCGAGCGCAGTGAGAGTGCGCATGGGCGGATCGTAGATCGAGGCGTAGCTGACGTTGTTGCTGACGACGAAGTCCTGCGCGGCGGTCTGCGACTCGTCGCGGACGTTGATCCCGAGGAATTCGACGCCCAAGGACTTGGTGGCCTCGTAGACGTCTTCGAGGTCGTCGGCTTCACCGCGGCACGGTCCGCACCACTGGCCCCAGACGTTGAGGACGACGACGTCACCGTCGTAGTCCGACAGGGAGGTCGTCTTGCCCTCGGTCATCAGGTCCGGCCCGGACAGCTCGCCGATGGTGCCGCGCTCGTCGGGCTCGTAGAAGATGTCGGTCTGTCCGCCCGGTGAGACGAACTGGAAGGTTCCGCCCTGCGCCACCGCGTCGGTGCCGGTGGAGCACCCCGCGACGAGGGCCGCTGCGGCCACACCCAGCAGAAACCTACGCACCGGAGATCCTCGGATCGGATGCCCCCGCGGGCTCGGAGTAGACGAGGTCGACGAGCTGGTCCCCCTCGTAGACCAACGAGGTGAGCGACGCGAGCCCGCACTGACGGTTGCGCGGGTCGTGCCAGAGCCGATCGCCCTGCAGGAAGCGGCGCAGTGTCCACACCGGGAGTTGGTGGCTGACGCAGACGGCTTCGTGCCCTACGGCTTCGACGCGCGCCGCATTGACTGCGGCGAGCATGCGGTGTGCGATCTGCAGGTACGGCTCGCCCCAGGACGGGGTGAACGGGTCGCGCAGCTTCCACCAGTGCCGGGGCCTACGCAGTGCACCGTCGCCCACGGCCACGCGCAGTCCCTCGAACTCGTTGCCTGCTTCGATGAGGTTCTCGTCCTCGGCGATGGTCAGGCCGTGCGCTGCGGCAATGGGTCCGGCGGTTTCCTGCGCGCGCAGCAACGGCGATGCCACGACGTGGGTGATGTCGTGGCCGGCGAGCGCGTCCGCGACCGACCTGGCCTGAGCCTGGCCCGTCACCGACAGCTTGAAGCCCGGCAACCGCCCGTAGAGGATGCCCTTGGGGTTGTGCACCTCGCCGTGCCGGAGGACGTGCACGATGGTGCGCGTCGTCGAGTGCGGATGTGTTGCGGGGGCCTCGGTCACGTCGGGGTCCTGTTTCTCGCTAGTCGGGTGGGCAATCAGTTCGGTGCAGACGTCACTGAGGAGCGGTGGCGGCGGCCGCTGCTTTCGCAGCGGCGGGGGCGGCGTCGGCGATGATCTCGAAGGCTCGATCGTCGAGAGCAGCCGAGACGAACCAGGCCTCGAAGGCGCTCGGCGGCGGGTACACACCGCGGGAGAGGAAGGCGTGGAAGAACGCCGGGTATCGCCACGTCTGCGCGGCCTTGGCCTGCGCGTAATCGGTGACGGGTCCATCGGCGAAGAACACACTCACCATAGTGCCCGCGAACTGGACGTGATGGGTGACGCCTTCGGCGGTGAGGGCGTCGCCGAGCAGTGTTCCGAGTCGCTGCGAGTTGGTCTGCAGCTTCTCGTAGACGGCCGAGTCGGCCAGTTGCAGACTCGTCAGACCGGCCGCGACGGCGACGGGGTTACCGCTGAGCGTCCCTGCCTGGTACACCGGTCCGGCGGGCGCGAGGTAGGCCATCACGTCTGCGCGACCGCCGAATGCGGCGGCAGGCAATCCGCCGGACATGACTTTGCCGAAGGTGTAGAGGTCACCGGCTACACCGTCGATGCCGTACCAACCGGAGGCACTGACGCGGAATCCCGTCATCACCTCGTCCATGATCAGCAGTGCGCCGTGCTCGGTCGCGAGGTTGCGCAGTCCCTCGTTGAAGCCGGTGACCGGGGGGATAGCTCCCATGTTGCCTGCGGCTGCCTCGGTGATGATGCACGCGATCTGGCCGGGGTTGGCCTCGAAGGCCGCGGTGACGGCGGCGAGGTCGTTGTAGGGAACGACGATGGTGTCCGACGCCTGTGCGCCGGTGACTCCCGGGGAGGTCGGCAGCCCGAAGGTGGCCAGTCCCGAGCCGGCGTCGGCCAGGAGGGCGTCGACGTGGCCGTGGTAGCAGCCGGAGAATTTAAGGATCTTGGTTCGGCCGGTGAATCCACGGGCCAGGCGCACGGCGCTCATGGTGGCCTCTGTGCCCGAATTCACAAGGCGAACCTGGTCGACGGGGCCGACGCGACGCACGATTTCCTCGGCGAGTTCGATTTCGCGCTCGGTGGGTGCACCGAAGGACAGGCCTGTGGCGGCTGCCTTCTGGACGGCCTCGACGATGGCCGGGTGGGCGTGTCCGTGGATCATCGGACCCCACGACGAGATGAGGTCCACGTAGGACTTCCCGTCGGCGTCGGTCATCGTGTATCCGCTGGCCTGCGTGATGAAGCGAGGCGTGCCGCCGACCGATGCGAACGCCCGCACCGGCGAGTTGACGCCACCGGGAATCACCGCGCTCGCGCGGGCGAACAGTTGGGCAGATACGGGGGCGTCGTCGCCGGGAGAAACAGTCACGACTTCCAGTGTCCCAGGTTCGGCGAAATCACCAACTACAGGGCGTAATAATCCATCGGCTTCGCGTTGCGTCAGTCGTCGTGCTTGTCCTCGGGCATGAATGCCATCGCGATGAGAATGACGCCCCAGATGCCCAGTGGCCACAGCGGCCAGTAATTGTTCGGCTCTCCGTCGGAAATCCATTGAACGGCCCAGATTCCGTTCATGACGACGGCACCACCGAGCCACCAGCGCCACTCGTCCAGATACTCCCGCCACTCGCTCGTCGTACGAGCGACATCCGTTGCCGTCGATTTCTCGGGGGCCGGCAAGTCGCGCACGACCTCGTCCAGATCACCGCGAGTCGTCGACGCCCACACCGCGTCGAGCCTTTGTTCGTACTCGACCAACGTCAAGCGGCCCTCGCTCATCGCCAGACCGAGGGTGGTCACGACGGCCTCACGTTCGTCGTTGCTCACGCGCAGGTCCGGCCGATTGTTCTTGTCGAGGTTCTTTCCCATGCGCAGCCTCCCGGTACTCGTGTCCGTTTTGTCACCTTAACGGTTGAGCGAGCTACACACCGGGTAGTTGGTTTCGATGACGAACACCGAGAGAACAAGCGCCGACAACCCCGGGGACGGCGTCACGAAAGTCGCTCAATTGATGTCCGAAGCCGGGCTCTGCATGTTCACCACCGTCGGCCGGGACGGCCACCTCATCTCGCGCCCGATGGCGCTTCAGGAAGCGGAGTTCGACGGCGACCTGTGGTTCTTCGCCGCCACCGATTCCCGGAAGGTGGGCGACATCGCGGCGAACCCGACGGTCAACGTCTCGTTCCAATCCGGTGAGGGCTGGGTGTCGCTGTCCGGTACGGCCGCGGTGGTCGAGAACACCACCAAGGCCGAGGAGCTGTGGAACACCCGGGCGGCCGCATGGTTCGAGAAGAACCCCGATTCGCGCGAGGTCGCTCTGATCCACGTGGCCGCCGAGGGAGCCGAGTACTGGTCCACGCCCGGCTCGAAGGTGTCGAACCTGCTGGCCTACGCCAAGGCGAAGATCACCAACGAGCGCCCGAACCTGGGCGAGCACGATGTCGTCGAGCTCGAACTACCGCACAACTCGACCGACTAGTTCCGCTCGTGCCGGGGTGCCGTCGGGGGCACATCCGGATCGCCCATCACGTTCCGATCGCCGGCGATGTTCCGGTCGTCCGCCACATTCGGGTCACCGACGACGTTCCTGTCACCGACAATGTTCCGGTCGTCTGCCACGGTCCGGTCATGCGCTACAGTCCGGTCATCCGCCACGGTCCGGTCATGTGCCACAGTGCGGTCATGGGCGATGTTCCGGTCACCTGTGACGTTCCGATCGCCTGTCATGTTCTTGCCGTTCTTCACGTCCGGGTCGATTCGATTCGCACGCTCGAACTGCGATTCCATCTCGTCGCGTGACGACGCCGCAACTCCTTGGTGAGACTGCGCCTGCTGTGCGAGCTTCTCCGCCTCGGCTGCTTTGACGTCGGCCTCTGCCTGCGCGCGGCGTGCCTTGGCTTCGCTTTCGCGCGCCATCAGTTCACGCTCCTCGACGACAGAGGATTGATCGGCAGCCTTTTCGCGAATCTCGTTCGCTTCCAATCTCTTACGTTCCTTGCTCTTGCGGGCAACGACCACGGCGATGGCAATGACCAAGAGAACGACTACTACTGCAACGATGATCCATACGGTGGTGTTCATGGTGTCTGTTTCCCGTCTGTTTTCGAATGCCGAGACGGCAGATTCTCTACGGCGGGTACCCGAGTAACGACTCGGTAAACTCGCCGAAGGCACCCACGGCCAGGGCTTCGAAGGCCCGCGATGCGAGTCGGCCGGCTCCTTCCGGGATGCGCGCGATCAGCCCGACCCCCGTCACGAGGGGCAGCTCGTCGCGGTTGACCCGCGCGGCAAGGCTCGGCTCGGCGGGCCACGATCCGATCACCAGCCCTGCGCAGTCGACCCCGACCGCCTGCGCCGCGGCAGTGGTCAGCGCGCTGTGGTTGAGCGTTCCCAGCTCTGCACCGGCCACGACGACGATCGGCGCAGACACGGCCCCGGCGATGTCGAGCACGGTGAATCCTCCTGCGCCCAGACGCACCGCCACTCCACCCGCACCTTCGACAAGCACGAGGTCGTGGGCCGCGTCCAGCGTGCGCACGGTGTCGACCACGGCGTCGAGTTCGAGCATCGGCCGACCCGATCGGCGCGCCGCAACGTCCGGAGCCAGTGGCTCGGGGTATCGCGCCAGCTCCACTCCCCGAATTCCCGAAAGCCGGTGCACCACATCGATATCGGCTTCGTCCGGGTAGTCACCTCCGACGCCGGTCTGCGCCGGTTTGCACACCGCCACCGTCCATCCGCCTGCGCGCGCGGCCGCCGCGATACCCGCGGTCACCACGGTCTTGCCGACGCCGGTCGACGTTCCGGTCACGAGCAGAACCGTCACCACAACACCGCCGCATTCGATACCGCCGCATTCAACACAGCCGCGAGGACCGACGCGGCACGGTCGATATCGGCGTCGGTGAGATCGGCGCGCGCGGTCAGTCGGAGTCGAGACCCGTCGGCCGGAACCGACGGTGGCCGGAAGCATCCGACGCGGACGCCGAGCTCGAGGCAGTCCGCAGCCGCCTGCACCGCACGCTGCGCGTCGCCCAGAACCACCGGGACCACCGCCGACTTCGTCGCTTCGACGCCCGCTGCGGCGGCCAGTTGCGTTGCTCGCACACCGATCGAGTGCACCCGTTCGGGTTCGCCGCGCAGGACGGTCAACGCGGCCGCTGCCGCGCCCACGGAGGCGGGCGCGAGGCCGGTGTCGAACACGAACGTGCGCGCACTGTGCAGCACCTGAGTGCGCACCGCTGCCGGCCCGAGAACCACTCCGCCCTGCGATCCGAGGGCCTTGGACAGCGTTGCGGTGATCACCAGGTCGGGCGCTCCGGCGAGGCCTGCTTCGTGGACGGCTCCCCGGCCACCGTCGCCGCGTACGCCCAACCCGTGCGCTTCGTCGACGACGAGCACCGCGTTTCGCCTCCGACACACCGCGTACAGCTCGGCCAGTGGCGCGAGATCGCCGTCGGCACTGAACACCGAGTCGGTCACCACCAGGGCCCGCTGTTCGGGACGCTCCCGCAACAGCTCGTCGACATGGCCGGTATCGCAGTGCCGAGCGACGGCCACTCGGGCCCGAGACAGGCGACAGGCATCGATGAGCGAGGCGTGCGACGCGGCGTCGGAGATCACCAACGCGTCGCGGCCCGCCAGTGCCGTCACGATCCCGAGGTTGGCGGTGTAGCCGGAGGAGAACACCAGTCCCGCCTCGGCTCCGAAAAAATCGGCGAGGTTCTCCTCGAGTCGCTCGTGCGCCGTCGTCGTGCCGGTGACCAGCCGCGATCCGGTGGATCCGCCGCCCCACCGGCGCACGGCAGCGCAGGCTCCGTCGATGACGGCCGGATGCCTGGACAGGCCGAGGTAGTCGTTCGAAGCCAGGTCGAGGATCGCCTCCTCGGCCGTGCGGGGGATCACGACGCGCTCGAGTCCGGCCTCGCGTCGGGCGTGCGCGGTGGCGTCGAGCCACTCCAGAGCGGTCATGGCAGCGACCATACTTGAACGCTGTTCAAGTATGGCTTCGGGCCACCGCCAGCATCGCGCCTGCAATGGCCGCCACGTCCTCCTCGGTGCAGATGTACGGCGGCATCGCGTACACCAGACGGCCGAACGGACGCAGCCACACACCCGCGTCGACGGCCGCTGCCGTGGCTCGAACCATGTCCACCGGACTGCGCATCTCGACGACGCCGATGCCGCCGAGAACGCGAACATCGGCGACTCCCGGCAAGGACCGGGCCGGCGCGAGGCCGTCGGCCAACCCCGACGCCAGACGTGCGACCTCGGCGCGCCAGTCGCGCGAGAGCAACAGTTCCACCGACGCCACCGCGATCGCACACGCCAGTGGATTACCCATGAACGTCGGCCCGTGCATCAGACCCCCGGCCTCGCCGCCCGAGACGGTTTCGGCCACTTCGGTGGTGCACAACGTCGCCGCCAAGGTCAGATATCCACCGGTCAGTGCCTTGCCGACGCACATGATGTCCGGTGCGACACCCGCGTGGTCGGCAGCGAACAACTCCCCGGTTCGACCGAATCCGGTCGCGATCTCGTCGAAGATCAGTAGTACGCCGTACTCGTCGGCCAATCGGCGCAGTTCCAGCACATAGCGCGAGTCGTGGAACCGCATTCCGCCTGCGCCCTGCACGATCGGCTCGACGATGATCGCCGCCAGTTCGTGCGCGTGCTCGGCGAGTACCCGCTCGAATTCGGCGACGTAGCCGGCGTCGAACTCCGCGGGCGGAGCCGGAGCGAACACCTGCTTCGCGAGCACATCGGTCCACAGCGTGTGCATGCCGCCGTCCGGGTCGCACACGCTCATCGGCGCGAACGTGTCTCCGTGGTATCCGCCGCGCCAGGTCAACAGCCGAGTGCGTCCGTTCTCGCCGCGTCCGCGCCAGTACTGCAGCGCCATCTTCACCGCGACCTCCACCGAGACCGATCCGGAATCTGCGAGGAACACCTTCTCGAGCCCCGCGGGGGTGATGTCGACCAGCAGCTCGGCCAACCTGGCCGCCGGAGCATGTGTCAGTCCGCCGAACATGACGTGGCTCATTCGACCCAGCTGATCGTGCGCGGCGGCGTCGAGCACCGGATGCCGGTAGCCGTGCACCGCCGCCCACCACGAGCTCATGCCGTCGACGAGTTGCCTGCCGTCGGCCAACGTCAGTCGCACTCCCGACGCGCTGTCGACCAGCAGCGGCGTCGCATCCGCCGGGAACCGGCTGTAGGGGTGCCAGAGATGGTCGGAGTCGATTCGACGGACGTCTTCGGAAGTCAGCACGCCAGAGCACATTGCCACAGCGCCCGTCCGGCCGTACCGAGACTGGACGGGTGGCGAAATGTCCGAATCCATTAGCATCGCAGCATGACGACGCGCACCGTGACGAGACTCGTGGGAGTGGTCGTTGCCGCCACTCTGGCGCTCTCCGCCTGCGGGGGCACGTCCGCTGCGCCCGTGCCCACCACGACCGCTCCGGACTTCGCCGTCGACACCTCCACTCCCGTGGGCGCAGTCAACGAACGCATCCTGCGGTGGATCAACGCCGAGAACGCACCCGACCCCGCCGAGGTCGAGGCAGTCACCGGCCCCGAGCTGGCCGAGGCCGTCGCACCGCTGGGTGGGCTCGCCACCCCACTCGAACAGTTGCGGGCAGGCGCACCGAACGTGGCCACGAGCTTCGAGGCCGGTCCCAACTCCGGTGTCCTGCACTTCACCACCGCGGGCATCCCGGCCACGATCACGACGTCGATCGGCACCGACGGCAAGCTCGACGGCTTCCTGGCCCGGCCGGACACCCCCACGATCTCGTCGTTCGACGATCTCGACGCGGCACTGTCGAAGGTCGCCCCGAACTATTCCTACAGCGCGTCTCGACTCAACGGCGGCGACTGCGAATCGATCTACTCCGTCAACGCGGACTCGGTGCTTCCCCTCGGATCGGTGTTCAAGCTGTACGTTCTCGGCGCGCTCACCGACGAGATCGACGCAGGCAACATCCGCTGGGAAGACCAGCTCACCGTTCGTGATGCCACCAAGAGTGCGCCGTCGGGTGAACTGCAGAATCTGCCCGACGGCACGAAGGTGTCGGTTCGGGAGGCGGCCGAGAAGATGATCTCGTTGTCCGACAACACCGCAACCGACCTGCTGATGCAACGCCTCGGCCGCGACCGGGTCGAACGCCAACTCGGCGTCATGGGTCATCACGACCCGTCCGTCATGACGCCGATGATGGACACCCGGCAGTTCTTCGTCATCGGATTCGGCGATCCAGACATGCGGGAAGAGTGGTCCGGGGCCGACCCCGCCACCCGGGCAGAGCTGCTCGAACGGGCGGACGCGAGGCCGCTCGAAATCGACTTCGAGAACTTCCTCGACAATCCGGCGTCGGCGGACGGTGTCGAATGGTTCGCCAATGCGCAGGACGTCTGCGCTGCCATGGGGTATCTGGCCAACGGCCCGGGAGCGGAGGAGAACCGCCGCATTCTCGCGATCACCCCGGGCGTGCAGCTCGACGCGGCGCTGTGGCCGTACTCGGGCTTCAAGGGCGGCAGCGCTCCCGGTGATCTGGCCGGCGCATTCCTCGCCACGGACGCGGCCGGCCAGGACTGGATCGTGACCGAGCAGTTCCGGGCCGACGGCGCGATCGATCTGATTCCGTCCAGCTACGCGTTCCTCGTCGCGCAGCAGGCGTTCGCGTTGATGAAGTGAGTGGGATTTGTAACATCGGTGTTACCGCTGCATTACACTCGCGGTCGTGGAGGCACAACACGAACCAGCCCAGCACGCGTGGCCGGAGGGCTTCAAGGAGTTCCTGGTCGGCGAGTTCACCGACTTCAGTCCCCTGGTGAACCGGGCCATGGAGGACAACTGCGCGTCGTTGTTCCACGACGGTCCGTACGCGAAAAAGGGCTTCTGGCGCAGCTGCCGGGCCGTGTTGCGAGAATTCGTCTGGCCGGTCTGACTTTCCGGCCTTCACAGGCGGCCGCAAAAGGTTACCGTCGAGTATGGCAACCACAACGGATCACCTTCGGAACACTCTGGACGGCCGCTGGCGAGATGTGAAGAACCAGGCGCGTCAGCAACTTGCACGCGACGAGTTCCGTCCGCATTACACGCCGAACACCGTCATCGCCCGCACCAAGGCAATGGAACAGATGAAGTTGCTCGCCGCTGCCGGTGCAGCCGACAACGGCTTCAAGAAGGAGCACGGCGGCACCGGAGATGTCGGTGCCGCGGTGACGATGATCGAAATGCTCGCGATGAGCGATCTCTCCCTGATGGTCAAGGCCGGCGTCCAGTGGGGGCTGTTCGGCGGTGCCATCGAGAATCTCGGCACCGAACGCCACCACGAGGCCTACGTCCCCAAGATCATCAGTCTCGATCTGCTCGGCTGCTTCGCCATGACGGAGACCGGACACGGCAGCGACGTGCAGTCCCTCGAGACCACGGCCACGTACGACCCGAAGACGGACGAGTTCGTCATCAACTCGCCGACGCCGTCCTCGCGCAAGGACTACATCGGCGGTGCCGCCGAGACCGCGACCGTCGCCGCGGTGTTCGCTCAGCTCATCACTGCAGGCCCGGGCGAGGAGCCCGAGAGCCACGGTGTGCACTGCTTCTTCGTTCCGCTCCGCGACGAGAACGGTGACGACCTGCCCGGTGTCACCACCTCGGACTGTCAGTACAAGGGCGGTCTCCCCGGCGTCGACAACGGCCGCCTGATGTTCGATCACGTCCGCATCCCGCGAGACAACCTGCTCAACAAGTACGCCGATGTGTCCGACGACGGTACGTACTCCTCCCCCATCGAGAACAAGTCTCGACGGTTCTTCACGATGCTCGGTACGTTGATCCGCGGTCGCGTCACAGTCGGTGGCAGTGCCGCTGCTGCGGCCCGCGTCGCTCTCGACATCGCGACGCGATACGCGTTGCAGCGCAGGCAGTTCTCCGCACCCGATTCCGACCAAGAGGTCCTGATCATGGACTACCTGGTGCATCAGCGTCGACTGTTCCCGCTCATCGCCAAGTCCTACGCCCTGCAGTTCGCGCAGAACGAGCTCGTGTCGAAGATGCACGAGCTGCAGACCGCGGACAACCCCGACGCCGAGGAGCAGCGCGAGCTCGAGTCCAGGGCAGCAGGCCTCAAGGCCGCGAACACCTGGCATGCGACCGCCGCGATCCAGGAAGCCCGCGAAGCCTGTGGCGGCGCAGGCTATCTCGCCGAGAACCGGTTGATCTCACTCAAGGCCGACACCGATGTGTTCACCACGTTCGAGGGCGACAACCATGTGCTGACGCAGCTGGTGGCCAAGGAACTGCTCACCGCGTACGCCGACGACGTCAAGTCCATGAGCCCGGTCGAATGGGTCAAGTTCGCCGCCGACATGGTGGGCGACCGCGTCGTCAAACGCACTGCGGCTCAGGCGATCATGCAGACCATCCTCGACCGCCGTCAGGACAACGAGGAAGAGGGCTCGCTGTTCAACCGCGGCACCCAGGTCAAGATGTTCGAAGATCGTGAGGAGTACCTGCTCTCGACCGTCGCGCGCCGGTTGCAGTCCAAGTCCAAGGAGACCACTCCTTTCGAGGCGTTCAACGCGGTGCAGGATCACGTGCTGCATGCCGCGAGTGCGCACATCGATCGGATCATCTTCGAGGCGTTCATCGCCGGCATCGAATCCTGCGAGGACGCCACCACCAAGGAACTGCTCGACGAGGTCTGCGACCTGTACGCGCTGTCGGTCATCGAGGCGGACAAGGCCTGGTTCATCGAGCACCGCTACCTGTCGACCGAGCGATCCAAGGCCGTCACCCGTGCCATCAACGAGCGGTGCCGGACGCTGCGTCCGCACGCCGAACTGCTCGTCGACGGCTTCGGGGTTCCCGACGCGTTGGTCGGTGCCGCGATGCTCGGAGAGCCAGGGGCGGGAACCGAGGAAGAGCCGGCCGCGAACCCCAGCCACGCGCACTGACGCGTAGCCGGGGTTCAGCCGGAAACCCGGGTCAGCCGGGAACTATCGCGAAGACCCGGCAGGGACCGCCGGTCGCGCCCGCGTGCTTCGGTGCGCCGACAACGACCGTCGCCCCTGCCGGGGGCACCGCGTCCAGATTCGCCAGTGCCTCGACTCCGTATCGGCCTGCCCCGAGAACTGCTGTGTGAGCCGGGTATTCGCGGTCGTTCATGCGGTCGAGGCTGAGCGTGTCGACGCCGATCCCGACGACGTTGCGCTCGCGGACCAGCATCTGTGCCGCGTCTGCGCCGAAGCCGGGGGCAGCACGCTCGGCAAGCCTGTTCTGCCATCGGCTGTGCATCGCCACCAATGCGCGATCGGGTATTCGACCGTGCTCGCGCTCCCACTGCGCGATGTCCTCGGTCGTCACCACAGCTTCTGGATCCGATGCGGACCTGGCCGAGATGTCCAGTACGACGAGCGGGGCGATCAGATCTTCGAGGGGCAGGATGTCGGCCGTCGCGCCGCCGCGAACGCGGTGTGCCGGGGCGTCGATGTGCGTGCCCGTGTGCTCCCAGTACGAGAGCTTGTTCACCAGGAACCCGCCCAGCTCGTAGGCGGCGACCGGCCGCATCGAGAACGGTTCGCTCCCCGGCCACACCGGGAACGCCGGGCTCAGGGTGTGGGTCAGGTCCACGAGTCGGCCCGCTGGAATTGCCGACGCCACAACGGGTTCGGCGCGCACCGCTCCGGCCGTAGCAACGGTCAACGCGGCGGCCCCCAACGACCCGAACAGTGCCCTACGTCCGATTCTGCGGTTGACCGTCTCGACGACCTCGGGGCCGCACATCAGTCGGCAGCGGGGGTGACGAGCAGAACTTTGTCGTCCGATCCGTTGTCGGTGGTCAGCAGGAATGCGCCGGCGCCGCCGAAGCTGGTGAGTGAGCGCAGTCGTCCGTAGGTACCCACCAGGGCGTCGGCCTCGTCGACGAATTCTGTGCCGTCCTCGGACAGCTTGAGAAACACGAGCTTCTCTTCCTGCTGACTCGATATCACTGCGGCCCCGTTCCAGGAACCCCAACTCGCGCCGTCCGCGAAGGTCAGCCCGGGCGTGGCGATGGCGGGGCTACCCGAGCTCCACACCGCGGCGAGTGCTCCGGGCACGCGGGTGGGATCGGTCATCGGTACCGACTCGTCGTAGATGAACGGAAGTCGATCGGGGCGGTATCCGTAGTTGCCGCCGGGCACCAGCAGGTTCAGCTCGTCGTCTCGGGAGGTGCCCTGCTCCACCTCGTAGATCTGATCCGTGCCGGGACGAATCGCCAAGCCCTGCACGTTTCGATGCCCCAGAGTGAAGATGCGATCCGGTGATCCCGCGGCCGGAGAACCGTCGGCGTTGATATGTAGAACCTTGCCGCCCAACGAGTTCCGATCCTGCGGAACCGTCGGCGACGCCGTGTCTCCGGTGCCGACGTACAGGGTGCCGTCGGGGTGGGCCAGAATTCTGCAGCCGCCGTGGCGACCGCCGTCGGCGACGGGAATGTCGTCGACGAGGGTGCCGGTGCGCGTCAGTGCGGTCCACTCCGGATCGACGGTCCACGACAGGACGGCGATGTGGTTGTCGCTGCCGCCGCCGGCACTTCCTGTTCCGGCGCTACCGGTTCCGCCTGCGGAGCTCTGTACACCCTGGCAGGTGTAGATGGTTCTGGACGCGGCGAAATCCGTCGCGAGGGCGATGCCCATGAGGCCCGTCTCGCCGGACGCGTAGAGGTCGTCGAGATCGGCGGCGAGCTCGCGGATGGTCCCGTCGACGGCGCGGATCACGAACCGGCCGGAGCGCTCCCCGGTCAGCACCGTTCCGTCGGGCGCGACCACCGCGTCCCACGGCTTCGCGAGTCCGTCGATCACCGTGGTGACCGTCAGGCCGGGTAGCGGATCGGCCTGTGCCGTCGCGGTGGTCGTAGCCGCGAGCGTCAGGAAGACGCTGGCGGCGAGTACTCCGGAACTGGACACCAGCTTGTTCATCCACACTCCTGACGACGATCCGCGACCGGTCTGATATGACCGATATCACATGATTTTAAACACAGTCGAGGGGATGCTCGCCGACTCACGACGCAATTCGTTGCCCGTGGTTCAGCCGACCTCGGGCGTGACGAGCAGAACCTGATCGTCGGATCCGTTGTCGGTGGTGAGCAGGAAGCCGCCGTCGCTTCCGAAGGGGGTGAGCGAACGCAACCTGCCGTAGGTGCCGTCCAGTGCCTCCGCCTCGGCGACGTACTCGGTTCCGTCCTCCGACAAGGCCAGGAAGACGAGCTTCTGCCCCTGCTGACTCGAGATCACCGCGGCACCGTTCCAGGAGCCCCACTGCTCACCGTCGGTGAACGTGACGTCGGGGGTGGCGATGGTCGGATCACCCGAACTCCACACTGCAGGCAGGGCACCGGGAACCCGATCGGGATCGGTCATGGGGACCGATTCGTCGTAGACCGACGGGCGTCGATCGGGGCTGTAGCCGTAGTTTCCGCCCGGCACCAACAGGTTCAGCTCGTCGTCCCGGCTCGTCCCCTGCTCGACCTCGAAGATCTGATCGGTGCCGGGACGGATCGCCAGTCCCTGCACATTGCGGTGACCGAGAGTGAAGATGCGATCCGGCGCGTCGGCTGCGGCGGTGCCATCGGCGTTGACGTGTAACACCTTGCCGCCCAGCGAGTTCCGATCCTGAGGAAAAGTCGGGTTCGCGTTGTCGCCGGTGCCGATGTACAGAGTGCCGTCGGGGTGGGCCAAGATTCGGCAGCCTCCGTGCCGCCCGCCGTCGGCGACCGGAATGTCGTCGACGACAGTGCCGGTTCTCGTCAGGGCAGTCCACTGCGGATCGACGGTCCACGACACGACGGCAATGCTGTTCTCGCCGCTACCCTCGCGCCCCTGGCAGGTGAACACGGTTCGAGAGGACTCGAAATCCACCGCCAGTGCGATACCCATGAGCCCGGTCTCACCGGCGGCGTAGAGATCACCGAGGTCCGCGTTCAGTTCACGCTGGACTCCTGCGGAGTCGCGGATGACGAACCGACCGGAGCGCTCTCCGGTCAGCACCGTGCCATCGGGAGCAACCACCACGTCCCAAGGCTTGTCGAGGCCGTCGAGCACGGTGGTGACCGACAGGTTCGGCAGCGGCCCGGCAGGCGCGGCCGGGGAGGGAGCAGAGTCGGAATCGGAGCCCTGCGAGGTCGCGGACGACTCGGTTGGCTCTGCACTACTGCCCTGTTCGGTGGTGTCCGTCGAGCAGGCCGCTAGCAAGGCCACACTCATGGCGATGACCGCTGCGCCGGTGACCGGTTTCTTCACGAGCTCTCCTGACGATGTTCGGTAAGTCCCATTTCTCCGGTATCACCGTTTTCGCGATTTCCGAACCACCGACGGATCGCAGTCGAGTCAGGACACCAGTCGATACCCGGCTTCGACGACCGCTGCGTCCACCGTCGCGTCATCGAGCGCCGAATCGCTGCTCACCACGACTGCCCCGGAATCCACATCGACGTCGACGCCGGTGACTCCTGCGATCTCCGATACTTCTTCTCTCACCGACGCGGCGCAATGCCCGCACGTCATGCCCTCGACCGAATACGTCGTCTGCATCTGAATTTCCCCTCTTCCGTCAGGAACGAACCAGGCGCGCGATGGCCTCCGAGGCCTCTTTCACTTTCGCGTCCGCCTCGGGTCCGCCGTGTTTCGCGGCCTCCACGACGCATCCTGCGAGGTGGGCGTCGAGCAGCTTCAACGAGACCGACTGCAGCGCCTTGGTCACCGCAGACACCTGGGTGAGGACATCGATGCAATAGCGGTCGTCTGCGACCATTCGCGAAATGCCGGCCACTTGGCCCTCGATTCGGCGCAATCGCTTCAGCAGATCGTCCTGCTCGGCGCTGTAGCTGCTCATAACGCCCACCATACCCCTACCCGGTATGGGGTGCACGTCCCGAGAGGACCCGACGGACGCCGTCGACCATCAACAGTGCGGCCACCGTGACGACCAGAGCGGCCAGCGCGATCCAGGACCCCGAGTAGAACGTCCCCGAATATGCCGGGGACACGTCGGCAACCGCGGGAAACTCGGTGGTGCGCACGCCCGCATTCCAGCACGCCACAGCTCCGATCACCGCGAGCAGAGCCAGCCCCAGCTCCGCCCACCCGAGGGACTTCCTCACAGGTACTCCCGCTTCGCCGTTTCCAGAGCTGCACGCAGCCCGTCGTCGTCCTTCGCCCAGGCCTGCACCAGCCCACCGCCCACCAGCCGCAGCCCGATGCCGTGACGCTTGCGCGGCACACCCGACAGCTCGCCGAGTACCCGCGCGGTCTCCCACTTCTTCGGTTCGTAGTCACCGTCGGCGTACTCCGCCGGCGGCAGGATGTCGTCGATCTCGTCCAGATCGACGGTCTCGGTCCCCTGCCGCAGCCGACGCGTGGTGAGTTCGACGCTCACGTGCATCCGCGCGGCGCGCAGCTGGACGTACGTGAGACCGACGAGGATCAACGAGAACAGTGCGAGTGCGAACCAGTGGATCACCGGTCCCGATGCGAGTTCGACTGCGAGTACCACCAGGCAGAACACCGGCCCCCACGCCAGCATGCGCCACCGACCACCGGGCTCGTGGAAGAGCACGAGCTCGTCGATGGGAGTCTCGCTGTTCATGTCACTGTTCATCTCGCTGTTCATCTCACTGCTCACGGACGAACCACTCCCGCGCCGACGGCCGATAGACCAGAACGGCTGCGACCACCAGCGCAACGGTGATCACCAGCAGCACGAACGGAAACACCAGCGCGGCGAACGTCAGCAGCAGCGCCACGGCTCCCGACAGTGCCACCAGGGCGCGTCGGAACCTGCGGTCTCCGGCGCGGACGGGGCCCGACATCAGGCCGACGGCCAAGCCGACCACTCCGAAGATGACCCCGAGTCCGCGGAACACCGTCAGGAAGGAGTCGATCTGCTCGTCCGTCGCACCGCCGGTGGTGAACGACGCACGGATCTGGTCGGCGGGGAGCGTCAGGGCGATCATGCATACGACGATCAGCAGCACTGCCGAGGCCAACCACAGCCAGTAGGCGGCGGAAACAACTCGGGGCCGGGCGATCGGTGCGTCGGTGTCTGCGCTCACGCCAGACATCCTGCCACCGTCGGCGAGCTGTGAGTCCGGCCGGCAGAGATTCTCGCCGACGCGACGCGCTCAGCCTGCAGAGATTCCCAGCGCCATGATTGCGATGGCGGCCGAGACGGCGAGCAGCAGCCCCAGCAGGGCCCAGCCGGGGCGACCGCTCTCGGCGGGACAGGGCTCGCGATCGGCAGCCGGTACTGCGGTCGGCTGCGTCATGCTCGCTGCTGCAGGGATGTTTTCTGCCATGTCGGGTCCGATCACTCGAGAAGATATCGAGAGTGATGCTAGTCACACAGCGGGGTGGGAGCCGCGAACACGCCCGAAACTATCGAGTTCTGAAAACTACCGCTGTCCCGAAGCGGCGACGAAGTATTCGTTGGATTCCCGACGGTGCATCAGGTAGATCGCCCCGGCGGCCAGCACTCCCTGGCCGATACCGAGCACACTCATCACGATGTTCATCGCGCCCGCGCTCGACGCGATGGAGAACAGTTCCAGGATCGTGGTGAACACGGTGAACGATCCGATGACGGTGAGCAGCATGCGCGCCCACGTCTTGCCCGCTCGCATTCGCTTCACCCAGAACAGGAACAAGGCCCCGAATCCCAGTACGACGAACACCGTGACGACGAGCATCACCGTCACCATCGACTGCGTGGACTCCACCGTCATGTCGGCGGCCGCGTCCTGCGCTGCGAGGTCGTCGAGCAAGGACTGCGCAAATTCCTCGCGCGCCCCGAACAGCGTCCACACCGAGAACAGTGCCGAGAGCGCTCCGATCAGCGCCACTCCCCACCACAGGTGGCGAGCGGTCTCGACGTCGACGGGGGCCGGACGCGGGGTCGGCTCCAGCTCCGGTCCTGGCTGCGGGAACCCGTGCTCCATCTCCCAGCGCTGCCAATCCGGCTGCGGCGGTGGGTTACCCGGGGTGTTGCTGTCGGGGTTGCCGTCCGGGTTGTTGTTCGGAGGATATTCGTTCACAACCAGCCCGCCACTTCGGTAGCCCAATAGGTCAGTACGACATCGGCACCGGCGCGCCGGATGCCGACGAGCGATTCCAGTACCGCTGCGTCGCGGTCGATCCAGCCGTTCTGAGCGGCGGCGGTGATCATGGCATATTCCCCGGAGATCTGGTACGCCGCAACCGGAACCGGTGACATCTCGGCGACGTCGCGAAGAATATCGAGATACGACATGGCCGGCTTGACCATCACCATGTCGGCACCCTCGGCGAGATCGAGCTCTACTTCGTGGGTGGCCTCACGACGGTTGGCCGCGTCCTGCTGGTACGTGCGGCGATCGCCCTGCAGCGACGAGCCGACGGCTTCGCGGAACGGCCCGTAGAACGCCGAGGCGTACTTCGCCGAGTACGCCAGCTGACCGACCTCGACGTGTCCGGCTGCGTCGAGTCCGGCGCGGATGGCACCGACCTGCCCGTCCATCATTCCGCTGGGTCCGAGCAGGTGCGCACCGGACTCCGCCTGCGCGACGGCCATGTCGACGTACCGCAGCAGGGTGGCGTCGTTGTCGATCGAACCGTTCTCCCCCAGGACTCCGCAGTGCCCGTGGGAGGTGAACTCGTCCAGGCAGGTATCGGCCATGATGACGGTCGAATCCCCGAGGTCGGCCTTCAGCCGCGCCAGACCCCGATTGAGAATCCCGTCCGGGTCGGTTGCACCCGAGCCGGTCTCGTCCTTGTCCTCGGGCCTCGGCACCCCGAACAGCATGACGCCACCGACGCCGGCCGCGACGGCCTCTTCGGCTGCAGCGCTCAGCGAATCCAGCGTGTGCTGATAGACCCCGGGCATCGAGCTGATCGCCCGAGGCTCACTGATGCCGTCGGCCACGAACATCGGCAGCACCAGATGCCGTGGCTCGAGCGAGGTCTCGGCCACGAGTCGACGCAGTGCCGGGGTACGGCGCAGGCGTCGGGGACGGTCGGTGGGGAACAAGCGAACTCCTTACGGACCGGGTGCTATTCGGCTCTTCTGGTGGGACCTAGCGCCGACGTGACTTCTTTCGCGGCGGGGGCAACGCACCCTCGGCGCGCAGGCGAGCCGCGTGCTCGGCGAGTGCCTCGACCAACGGTCCGACCTGAGCCGACTCGGGCTGCACGTCCACGCGCAGACCGAATTCGACGGCCGTCTCGGCGGTCTTGGGTCCGATGCACGCAACGAGCGTGCGGGCGTGTGGCTTTCCGGCGATGCCGACCAGGTTCCGGACGGTGGAACTCGACGTGAAGCACACTGCGTCGAAGCCGCCGGTCTTGATCATCTCGCGGGTCTCGGCGGGGGGCGGTGCTGCCCGGACGGTGCGGTAGGCGGTGACGTCGTCGATCTCCCAGCCCCGTTCGCGCAGGCCCTCGGCGAGAGTCTCGGTGGCGATGTCGGCGCGGGGCAACAGAACTCGGTTGACCGGGTCGAAGACCTCGTCGTACGGCGGGAAGTCCTCGAGCAGTCCGAGCGAGCTCTGCTCACCGGAGGGCACGAGCTCGGGGTTGATGCCGAACGAGCGCACCTTCGCCGCGGTTGCCTCACCGACACAGGCGATCTTGACGCCGGAGAACGCGCGAGCGTCCAGACCGAACTCCTCGAACTTCTCCCACACGGCGCGCACGGCGTTGGTGGAGGTGAAGACGACCCACTGGTAGCGGCCGTCGACCAGGCCCTTGACGGAGCGTTCCATCTGGGCCGGGCTGCGCGGGGGCTCGACGGCGATGGTCGGGACCTCGATGGGGATGGCTCCGTGGGTGACGAGGCGATCGCTCATCTCCCCGGCCTGATCCTTGGTACGCGGCACCAGTACGGTCCAGCCGTAGAGTGCGCGAGATTCCCACCAGGACATCTTGTTTCGGCCGGAGACGACCTTGCCCACGGTGACGACGAGCGATCCGACGAGCTCGGATCCGGCGTCGTTGAGGGTGGCGAGGGTGGCCTCGACGGTGCGCTGCTGACGGGTGGTGCCGCGGACGGTGATGGCCGCGGGCGTCTGCGGCGCGAGGCCGTGTTCGACGAGGGCACTGGCGGTTTCGGCCAGGTGACCCGACGTGGCGTGCAGTACGAGCGGGCCCGGAGCAGCTGCGAGTGCTGCCCAGTCGACCTCGCCGCGGACGTCGGCCTCGGTGTGACCCGAGCCGAGTGCCATGCCTGCGTAGCTGGGGACGGCCGATCCCGACGGCAGGCCGGGGAGCACCTCGAACGGCACGTGCGTGCGAGCGACGGCGCTGACCTCGGCGATCACCGAGTCGGTGGTGAGCGGATCACCGGAGACCAGGCGAACCACGTCGTGGCCGTTCTTGGCCTCGGCGAGAAGGGTTTTGGCGACCTCGGCCGGTTCGCCGAGTGCCGGACGAACCTCGACACCGTTCTCACCCGTCTCCGGGTCACGCGGAACGTCGGCACCGACGAGGGCGGT
This sequence comes from Rhodococcus sp. 14-1411-2a, assembly GCF_002259485.1. GTDB lineage: Bacteria > Actinomycetota > Actinomycetes > Mycobacteriales > Mycobacteriaceae > Rhodococcoides. The sequence continues at coordinate 297,360 of NZ_NPGA01000015.1, read as the reverse complement.
GACACCCTTGTCGACGTCGGGGTCGGTGAACGCGAGCTCGGCCGCTCCGAGCACTTCCCGTGCCCGGACCGTGAGCAGAGCCGGGTCACCCGGCCCGGATCCCACGAACAGGATCCGTCCGTTGGTGTTCTTGCGGACTGGGCTCATCGGTTGTTCTCCAGTGCTGTCTTGTGTGGGTACTGCAGTTCTATCGGGGTTGCGGTGCCCCGTTTCGGAATCAGTCGAGCGGTGGCGATCGACTCTCTTCGCACCACCGGACGAGTCGCCTTGCGTTTGGCGCGTCCGCGGACGGGTGCCGTTATGGCCCTAGACATGAGATCCACCCTGTACCTGAGAACCGGCCTGTGCTGGTTCGGTGACTGAAACGAGTTCGCGCGCACCGAGATCGAGCAGTTCGCGGGCCAGTTCTCGGCCCAGCGCCTCGGCTCGGTCGGGTGATCCGACGATCGACGCGCGGATGGTGTCGCTGCCGTCGATGGCGGCGACGCAGCCCCGCAACGACAGTTCGTCGAAGATGCGGCCGTCCTCGTCGATGGATTCGACTACCTCTGCGATCGCGCCGACCGGAGCGGTGCAGCCGGCTTCGAGTTCGGCGAGCAGTCCGCGTTCGGCCGCCACCGCGGCGCGTGAGTGTGCGTCGTCGAGGGTGGCGATCGCGGTCACGAGATCGGTGTCCTCGACGCGACATTCGACTGCCAACGCGCCCTGGGCGGGTGCCGGGAGCAACTGCACCGGGTCGAGCGCTTCGGTGACGACATCCAACCTGCCGATACGGGACAGGCCGGCGCGGGCGACGATGACGGCGTCGAGCTCACCCGACGCGACCTTGCCGATCCTGGTGTCGAGGTTGCCGCGCAACGGCAGAACGTTCAATCCCTGTCCGAGAGCACGCAGTTGAGCGATCCGGCGGGGCGCGGACGTGCCGACCTTCGCGCCGGCGGGCAGTTCACCGAGTACCAGTCCGTCCCGGGCGACCAGGGCGTCGCGCGGGTCCTCGCGAGCGGGAATGGCGGCGATGGTGAACCGGTCGTCGGCCGCAGTCGGTAGATCCTTGTACGAGTGCACGGCGATGTCGACAGTGCCGTCGGCCAGCGCCTCACGCAGCGCCGCGGTGAAGACACCGACGCCGATCGTCTGTACGGGCGCAGCAGAGAGGTCGCCCGCGGTCTTGACGATCACCAGTTCCGCCTCGACTCCGGCTGCCGCGAGGGCCACCCGAACGGTGTCGGCCTGGGTGGTCGCGAGAAGGCTTCCGCGAGTGCCGATCTTGACGATGCCGGTCATTCGGCACGCTCCTGACCGGTGGCATCGCTGGGGTAGGAGTCCGAGCGCAGATCGGTACGGCTGGCGGTGAAATCGTCGACCAGCTCCAGCGAGCCGATCTCCATCGGCATGGCAACCGCGTCGACCGAGCCGGGGCTCAGCTCGAACAACTCACGCAGCGCAGCGGCGTAGGAATCCCCGCCCGGCGTGCTGGCTAGTTGCTTGACCCGCACGGTGGGCGAATGCAGCAGCTTGTCGACGACGCGGCGCACGGTGCGGGCCACCTCGTCGCGCTGCGGCGAGTCGAGTCCGGGCAGCCGCGATTCCAGCCGCAGCAGCTCTCCCTCGACCACCTCGGCGGCACGCTGACGCAGTGCCGTGACAGTGGGGGTGACCTCGGCAAGTCGTTGTCCGGCAAGGTATCCCGAGAGTTCGCTCGAGACGATCTCGCGAGCTGCGGACGCGTCGTTCGCCGCGGCACCGGCAGCAGGATCACGCTGCAGGGACTCCATGTCGAAGACGGTGATGCCCGGCAGACCCGACACCGCGGCGTCGACGTCGCGCGGCAGACCGAGGTCGCAGATCACCAACGGTCGATCGGAGCCGCGGCGGGCGAGAGCGAGGTGGGCGTCGGCGATGGAGACCACGGCCCCCACCGCTCCGGTACAGGTGAGGAGGATGTCGGCCTCGGCGACTGCGTCGGCCAGGTTCTCGAGCGCGACCGAGGTTGCCGTGATGCCGTTGGACACGGCGTTCTCGGCCAGGTGGTCGGCTCGCTCGCGAGTGCGGTTGACGACGGTCAGGCTGCCGATTCCGGCGCGGCCCAGGTGCGCGACGGCGAGTCCGCCCATCGCACCGGCTCCGAGGACGACGGCCTTGCGGCCGGCGAGGGAACCGCCGAACAGGTCCGCAGCGCGGTCGAGGGCGACCGAGACCACCGAGGCTCCGGCGGCGTCGATTCCGGTTTCGCTGTGCACGCGCTTGCCCACGCGCAGGGCCTGCTGAGCCAGTTCGTGCATCACCCGGCCCGATGCCTGCTGCCCGTCCGAGGCGGCGTACGCCGAGCGGATCTGGCCGAGGATCTGCTGCTCGCCGATGACCATCGAGTCGAGGCCACTGGCCACGGCGAAGAGGTGCTCGACGGCGGCCTCGCTGTAGCGGACGTAGGCGTGCTTGGTGAGGTCCGCGACCTCGAGACCGGAGTGCTCACCGAGAACTTCGCCGACGGCGGTCAGCGCGCCGTGGAACGCGTCCACGACGGCGTAGATCTCGACGCGATTGCACGTGGATACCACCATGACCTCGGAAATGCTTCCGCTGGCCATCAACTTGTCGGTCAGTTTCGGGCGATCGGTGTCCGTGATGGCGACACGCTCGAGGACTGCGACGGGAGCGCTACGGTGCGAAATCCCGACGAGAAGGACACTCACGGTGCAATCACCGATCCGTTTCTTGTCGAACTGTTGACTGGGCTTGGGTTGCCGGCGATGCGCGGGCCGTGACTGCGGCCGAGACGTGCCGTGGACGTGAGCGGGGGCGGCGAGACCGGCTGCGGTCGGGGCGCGGTGACGATGGCCGGACCGGCGATATCGGCAGGTCCGGAGACGTTGCGGGAGCTGTTGAAGGAGAGCACCTGCATCTCCACGGCCAGGTCGACGCGTCGCACCTCGACGTGCTCGGGGACGTCGAGAACCATGGGTGAGAAGCTCAGGATGCATTCGACGCCACCGGAGACGAGCTTCTCGGCGACGCTGCGCACGGCCTGGTCGGGGGTGGCGATGACGCCGATGGTCGCTTCGAGTTCGCGGCAGGCGACGACGAGTTCGTCGACGTGCCGGACGGTGAGTCCGTCGACGTCGGTGCCCACTCGCGCCGGGTCGCTGTCGAAGAGGCCGACCATCGTGAAGCCGCGTCGAGCGAATCCGCCGTAGCCGGCCAGCGCCTGCCCGAGGTTGCCGACTCCGGCGAGGACGACGCGGTGGCCGCGGTCGAGTCCGAGTGCGCTGTCGATCTTGGCGCGCAGGCGGGCCACGTCGTAGCCGACTCCGCGGACGCCGTTGGGGCCGAGGAAGGAGAGGTCCTTGCGCAGTTTCGCCGATCCGACGCCTGCTGCGGTGGCCAGTTCTTCACTGGAGACGATCAGAACGCCCTCGTCTGCGAGGATCGAGAGGACCCGCAGGTACGTCGCCAGACGGGTGACCGTAGCCTGAGGGATGACCCGCTCTACGCCGCTGGGCGACGGGCGCTCTTCGGTCACGTCTGGGGCTCCTCGTCCGAACGGCAACGACGGCCGATCTTCACGCTGATCCTGCGTTCGTGTCTATTTCACGGACGCTGTTCACACCACGGTAACTGCTTGTGAACGAATGAACAAAGTTGCGCACACCGGCCCTCACCTGCACACGCGAGAGCAATCACACGTTCTTAGGGTGCCCTGCCCGGGTCAGATCGGCCCGCAACCGCGGCACGTCTACCTCCCAGTAACTGTGTTCGATGCCGTCGAGCAGCACCACGGGCACGCGATCCCCGTACTCCGCACGCAGGTCAGGCGATTCCGCTGCCGCCTCGTCGACGTCGACGACGGTCACTGCCACGTCGAATTCGCGGCACACCTCGTTCAGGACCTCGAGCGCGTGAGTGCAGGAATGGCAGCCTGCACGGGTGAGAAGAGCCACGCCGGTGGGGGTCGTCTGCATGCCTCCACTGTGACACGGCCGTAACGGAGACGAAGGTCACAGTCCCCGGTCTCACGTGGGGCCGACCGACAGGGGTCGAGTGCTGCCCTTCGCCTGTCGTCCGGACAACCCCGACTAGGCTTGCGGCGAGCGACTCGACTGGGAGGTGGACAGAAGTGAGTGACGGGGGAACAGACCTGCCGATCGAGAACACGCCCGATATCGACATGGTCGATACGAACGATCCGCGCGAGGACAAGCAGTTCAAGCGCCGCATCCGCAGAATCCGCAATCCGTTCGGTCCGAGCGATGCCGAGGTTCGCGCCAACGTTGCAGGCCAGGCCAGTGCCGATGCCGCGCTGGCGTTGCAGATCGAGTCCGAGGGGGCCGTTCCCCGGGATCTGACTGCTGCGGCCTTCTTCGACGTGGACAACACGATGGTGCAGGGCGCGTCGATCATTCACTTCGCTCGCGGGTTGGCCGCCCGGAAATACTTCACCAGCGGCGATCTGGCCCAATTCGCTTGGCAGCAGGTCAAATTCAGGGTCAGCGGCAAGGAGAACAGCGAGGATGTGGCCAGCGGACGAGAGAAGGCGCTCTCGTTCATCACCGGCCGTCCCACCTCGGAGCTGACCCGGCTCGGCGAGGAGATCTACGACGAGATGATCGCCGACAAGATATGGGCCGGCACCCGGGCTCTGGCGCAGATGCACCTCGACGCCGGTCAGCAGGTCTGGCTGGTGACGGCCACTCCCCTCGAACTGGCCCAGATCATCGCCAAGCGTCTCGGCCTGACCGGCGCGCTCGGAACCGTCGCCGAAAGCAAGGACGGAGTGTTCACCGGCCGTCTCGTCGGCGACATCCTGCACGGCATCGGCAAGGCGCACGCGGTGCGCTCGCTGGCGGTGCGTGAGGGTCTCAATCTCAAGCGCTGCACCGCGTATTCGGACAGCCACAACGACGTGCCGATGCTCTCGCTGGTCGGCACCGCCGTGGCGATCAACCCCGATACCGATCTGCGTGAGCTGGCCAAGAACCGGGGTTGGGAGATCCGCGACTACCGCACCGGACGCAAGGCCGCCAAGATCGGTGTGCCCACGGCGTTGGCGTTGGGCGCGGTGGGCGGCGGGCTGGCTGCGGTGATCGGCCGACGCAAGGCCTGATCGTCCGACCGCGGGTGATCAGAGAGTGAGCTGCATCAGCGTCAGGTCCAACCACCGACCGAACTTGACGCCCACCTGCGGCATCTGTCCGACGGTGGCGAACCCGAACTTCTCGTGCAGCGCGATCGACGTGGTGTTCTCGGACTCGATGAACCCCACCAACACGTGAATGTCGCTCGCTTTCGCTCGCTCGATCAACTCGCTCAGTAGCGCACTGGCCAGCCCGCGACGGTAGAAATCTCGATGGATGTACACCGAGTGTTCCACCGAGTGTCGGTAGCCGCTCTTGACCCGCCACTGCCCGTACGACGCGTACCCGGCCACCCGGCCGTCGACCTCCGCGGTGAGTACCGGGTATCCCGCGGCGATCCTGCCCTCGAACCAGGCTGTGCGATCGGCGAGATCGACCTGTTCTTCGTCCCAGATGGCGGTGGTGTTGGCGACCGCATCGTTGTGGATGTCGAGAATCTCGGGTAGATCGGCAGCGGAGGTGTCGCGAATATGCACTGCCACACGATAACCCGAGCGTCTAACCCAGGAAGACGTTGCGCCTCTTGGCAAGCAGTCGATAGAGCGTGTGCTGAATGGTTTCGCGCACGTGGTCGGTCAACTCGAACAGCACCATCGGATCCTCGAATGCGGTGGAGTCGTACCCGTCGGTGGGGATCGGCTTGCCGAATTCGATGTACCACTTGGACGGCAACGGGATCAGACCCAGCGGGCCGAGGTGCGGGAAGAACGGCGTCACCGGAAAGTAGGGGACGCCCATCAACCGGGCCAATGGTGCGATGTCGCCGATCTTGGGGTAGATCTCTTCCGAGCCGACGATGGAGCACGGGATGATCGGCACACCCGTCCGCAGAGCAGCCGAGACGAATCCGCCGCGACCGAATCGCTGCAACTTGTAGCGCTCGCTGAACGGTTTGCCGATGCCCTTGAACCCTTCCGGGAACACGGCGGCGACCTCGCCGGTACGCAGCAGTCGTTCGGCGTCGGGGTTGCACGCGAGCGTGTGCCCGGCCTTGCGCGCGATCGTGCCGACGCCGGGCATCTCGAATGCCATGTCGGCGGCCAACATTCGCAGAGGGCGGTGCGCCGGGTGGTGATCGCGTACGGCGACCGACGCCATCAGCGCATCGACGGGCACGACGCCCGCATGGTTGGCGACGACGAGCGCGCCGCCGTCGGACGGAATGTTCTCGATGCCCTTGACCTCGACGCGGAACCACTTGTCGAACAACGGCCGCAGCAACGGAAGCCAGACCGCGTCGGCGAAGTGCGGGTCGTAACCGAACTCGTCGACACTGTAGTCACCGGCCAGCCGCCTGCGAACGAACTCGGCGACCGAGGAGATCTGGTCGACGATCGTGGACTTGGTGTCGTCGATCATCGACAGCAACGGAGTGGGGAGCGAGGGCGTCACTGCCGACGCGTCGGCAGGAGCCGGGGCCGACAACGGCGTCGGCTCGCGAGGATCGGCGTAGGCGGAGGGGTGGCGTTCACGCGAGCCCGCAGCCGCTCGCGCCGAGCGGCCGGACGTGCCGCCGTGCAATGGAATCACTTTGGCCACTTCGCTCACCTGTCCCCTCCCGAACTACGCACCGCTCCCGAACTACGCACCGCTCCCGAACTACGCAGTGCCGCCAGTGCCCGCGCCGTGGACGCGCCTGTCTCTACGGCCGAGACCAGTCGATCTTCGACGCTGTCCACCCATTCGGTTCTGATGACAGGCCGCAGCGCGGCGCCTCGGACGAAGTCGTCGAATGCCTGAACCGTAGTCCACCGCGGCTCGAAGCCAAGGACGGACCGCATGCGGGTGGTGTCCAGTCCGCAGCCGAAGTGGAAGTAGTCGAGTTGCTCGGTGGTGAACTCGCGCATCATGCCGCCCATCAGTGCGCGGCCGACGCTCTTGAACAGCGGAAACGGCACCGGCACCTGAACGCGGCCGGCTCGGCGAATCGCCTGGGACAGCATGATCGTGCCGTCGGCTCCGATGTTGAACGTGCCCGCCGACCCACCGAGAGTCGCGCGCTCGAGCGCAGCCAGAGCGTCTTCCTCGTGCAGCAACTGCATGCGTGCGTCGCGACCGACGATGCTGGGAATCAGCGGCGAGGTCATGTAGCGCGAGATGGTGCCGTTCAGTCGTGGACCGATCAGCGGCGCCATGCGCAGGATCGACACCGCGATGTCCGGCCGTCGACGCCCGAGACCGCGAACGTATCCCTCGATGTCGATCGAGTCCCGCGCGTACCCACCGCTCGGGGGGCGTCGAGCACTCATCTCCTCGGTGAATTTCACCGGGTCCTTCGCGCTGCAGCCGTACACCGAGGACGACGAACGCAGTACCACCCTCTCGACGGTCGGTGACTTCTGGCAGACCGCGAACAGCTGCATCGCGCCGATGACGTTGAGGTCTTTCATCGTGGCGCGGCCGCCGGATTTCGGGGGCTTGGCGACGGTGGCGGCGTGCACGACGGTGTCGACGCCGGCATTGCGAATCACTTTGCCGATCAACGGATTACGAATGTCGGCGCGGACGAATTCCGCGCGTCCCATGCGGCGCAACAGATCCTTGCTCGGCGAGACCGCATCGACGGCGATGACGCGCTCGATGTTCGGATTCTGGGCCAGTCTGGTGACGAGGTAGCCGCCGAGGAATCGGCTCGCTCCGGTCACGAGGACCACTCGGGGCCCAGACGATCCACGATCGCTCGGACTCACTGCGCACCCCCAACGTCGGTTCCGCTGCAAAGCCTACTGGATCGACCGGGCTCGGCGCGGGTGAGAAGCAAAGCCCGTTCTTCGAACGGAAGAAGCCCGCCACCGATGGTGACGGGCTTCCCCATGAAGCAGATGACGGCAGGCTTATTTGCCGAGTTTCCTGCGCTGCACGCGGGTACGACGAAGCAACTTGCGGTGCTTCTTCTTCGACATGCGCTTGCGACGCTTCTTGATCACTGAACCCATGCGGGTGTCCTCACGTTCTTCTCTAGCGTTTTCGCGCACGCCGTTTGCGTACGCCTACCTGACAACCAAGCCCTGAGGGCTTCGAGCCAAAAGCCTTGGTCACCGAGCTGGCGCTGGGGCCACGTACTCGCCCACGGCTGCACACCGGCTGGCTGGCACGACGAGCGCCAATCCTACCGGTGTGAACCAGGACTTACGAAACCGGCCCCACGTGCACTACTAGCCTGCGTCGAAGTACGAGGTCTCGAGATAGTCGTGGACCGCCTTGGCGTGCACACGAAAAGACCGACCCACTCGTACAGCGGGCAATTCTCCGCCGTGCACCAGCCGGTACACGGTCATTTTCGAAACCCTCATCAGCGTCGCCACTTCGGCGACCGTGAGGAACTGCGTTCCGGCCAGGGCCGGTTGACCGTCCGGGGACGAACCCTTGGACGGCTTGTTTATAGACGCCATCAATCCACATACCTCCGGCACGTCTCATGCGGCAGGCTTCCCCTCCTGCCGAACAGACACGCACGTGCTGCCCCCGAGCCTATAGGGACAGATGGGGTTACTGCGACGGGAGTGGGGAAAAGATTTTCTATTCTGCTGTGATGCCCATCTCAATGGATCGGGCATTTGCGGCACCGAGGGCATCGAAAAACGCTGCTCGGACGCCCTTTCTCTCCAATTCACGCACTGCTGCGGCGGTCGTTCCGCCCGGAGAAGTCACCGCATATCGAAGCTCGCTCGCGCTCTCGTCGGAGCGATCGAGCATCGCCCCGGACCCCACCATCGTCTGAACCACGAGCGCCGACGCCACGTCGCGGCTCAATCCCAGGCCCACTCCGGCGTCGATCATGGCCTCGGCCACGAGGAAGAAGTAGGCCGGCCCGGAGCCGGACACGGCCGTCACGGCGTCGAGCTGGTTCTCCTTGACCACGACCACCTTGCCGACGGCCGAGAGGATCGAGCGCACGAGTTCGAGGTGCTCGGCGCGGGCGTACTTGCCCGGTGCCAACACGCTGACGCCCTCCCCCACCAGCATCGGGGTATTGGGCATGACCCGAACGACCGGGAAGCCGGCGGGGAGCTTGGGCTCGAACTTGGCGGTAGGGACTCCTGCGGCCAGCGAGACGATGAGTTGTTCGCGATCGCCGTCGAGTTCGATCTTCGTGATCTCGGTCAGTGCCGCTTCGACGTCGGCCGGCTTGACCGCCAGCACGATCACATCGGCTCCCTCGGATGCGTCGCCGACGGTGGTGGTCAGTACTCCGAATTCCTTGGCGATCTCCTTGGCGCGGGCCTCGGACTTCTCGGCGACCACCAGATCGCGCACTGCGTGGCCGGACTCGAGGAGTCCCGCAATCAACGCCTCACCGATCCGTCCGCCGCCGATCACTGCAATTCTCGTCATACGACCAAGCCTGCCATGTCAGTTCGAGCGCGGCACCATCGCCAACTGTCTGCTCTGCACCACGACGGCACCGGTCGAATCCAGCACCACGTGGTCCTCCTCGAACCAGGTGCTGCCGATGACGGTGCTGGTCGCCGCCACCCGCAGCCACCCCGGTGCCGGACGGCGTCGCAGGTAGGTCGTCAACTGCACGGTCGGAGCCCAACCGAACATTCCGCGGTTCATGGTCACCGGAGCCGAGATGTCTCCGGTCATCAGTGCGAACAGCACTGCGGTGTCGAGGTCGGCCTCGTCGCCCGCGAATGGACGCACCCACAGTCGAATCTCCGCCTCGCCCTGCTGGCCGGTCAGGAACGACGCCGACGACGCGTCGATCCGCATCTCGCAGCCCTTGGCGACGTGCACGATCGACGCCATCGGATGATCGCCCGCCACCGCGAGGGTCTCCGCCGGCGGTTCGGCTGCCATCGACGCCAGCGACGTCGGCGTCTCGTGGTGGGGTTCCTCGGAATCGGGACGACCGAGGGTCACCACCGCCCGCACGGCAACGCGTCCGGCCTGGGTGAGTTCGACGTCGACGTGCGAGACCTGACGGCCGCGCTTGCGTACCACCGTCGTCAGCGCGACCTCGCCGGGATCGGGAGCGGCCAGGTAGCTGACGCTCACCGCGAGCGGCTGGATCTCGGCCTGCTCCGGGTCGGTCGTGACGATGTGCTTGCGCGCTGCTGCCGCGCAGACGGCGAGCATCACACCGCCGTGCACCTTCGGACCGATGGTCCAGGTGGAGTCGATCGCGCCCGCGAACGACGCGGTGTCGGCGGCGACCTCGAGCGCGGTCAGGGTGGTGGCGGCGGTGAAGGGGCTGGCGGAACTCATTTCCGACAACTTACCGGCGGCCTCAGGACAGGTGTGCGCGGGCGAACTGCAGTGCTTGCCCGAGCATCGAGGAACGCTCGGGGACCGTGCGCGCGTTCTGTGTGTTGATCTCGATCACTGCCTGTCCCTCGAAGCCGCGGCGCACCAGTTCGGTGCACACCTCCACGCACGGTTGACTGCCGTGGCCGGGGATGAGGTGCTCGTCCACCGATGCGCCCCGGCCGTCGGCCAGATGCAGGTGCGCGATGCCCTCGCCCATCCGGTCGAGCATCTCGAGCGCGTCCGAGCCCGCGGTGGCCGTGTGCGAGAGGTCGAGGGTGTAGTGCCCGTGGCCGACGTCGGTCGGGTCGTAGGACGGCGAGAACGCCGACAGTGCGGCCCCCGGACCACCGCGTCGTTCGAGTCGCTGTGCGGATTTCTCCTTGCGCCCGAAGAAGCGATCGGCGCGCATGGGGAACATGTTCTCCACGGCGACCACCACGTGCGAGTTCGATTCGAGTTCGGCGACCTGATCGGCAAAGCCGTCGCTGTACTTGCGTTGCCACCGGAACGGTGGGTGCACCACGACCGTCGCCGAGTCCAGCTTCTCGGCCGCCTCGACCGAGCGGGCGAGTTTGGCAACCGGATCGGATCCCCACACTCGCTGCGAGATCAGCAGACACGGCGCATGGATGGCCTGCACCGGCATCGAGTACTCCCGCGAGAGCGCGGCCACCGCGTCGACGTCCTGGCTGACGGACTCGGCCCACACCATCAGCTCGATGCCGTCGTACCCGAGCTCTGCCGCATACCGGAACGCCGCCTCGGTGTTCTGCGGGTAGACCGACGCCGTGGACAGTCCTACCTGAATTCGCTTCGCGCCCATCGGTGTGCCGACTCAGCCGGTACTGAGCTGGAAGGCGAGCGGACCGAGCGTGACGAATACACCGACGGCGATCGCGATGACGATCGAGATCAGATCGTCGGTGCGTCGCAGAATCCTCACCACCGCGACGAGTCCGACGATGACCAGCACCGACAGCACCAGAGCGACCCACGGCAACACGTCCCACAGTTGCTCGAAGCCCTTGAACAGCAGCGCGCCGACGGCGATCGACACCACTGCCTGACCGATCAGCACCAGCCATTGCCGGACGGCACCGCCCTTACCCTTGACCGCCGCTGCCCGGCGGTCGGTGCGCGAGGCCGCAGTAGCGCTGTCGGCCGCCGCGTCCGGTGCGTCGTCGGTGTCGGCCTCGACGTCGGTCGCGGTCTTCGGTTCGTCGTCGATCTCCGGCTTCACGAGATCGACGACCTCGGTGGCGGCGGACGTATCGACCGCCGACTCGTCGGCCGACTCGGCCGTCGTATCGTCGGTGCGTCGGATGCGCGGAGACACCGCGGTCTTGGCCACGTCGTCGACGTCGACGAGCGCGGCACGCGGAGCGACGTCGGTGTTCGGCTCGACCACCTCGACCTGCCGCGAGGCTCGGAATCCCACAGGCTTGCGGGCCCGGCCCTGCTCGGCCGGGGTGGATCCGTACGGAAGCCGATCCGACGCAGGCACCGTGGACACAGCCGGGCGCTTGGACCGTTCGGTGTCGTCGTGTGAGCGGTTCAGCAGGTCACCGGCAACCGTCGTGGATCCGGACAGCAGTTCAGGCTCGGGCTGCTGCTTCTCGCGCTTGCCTGCCGGTTGGAACGGGGTGGGGCGAGTGGTCTGCGGCTTGGCCGGTTGCGGCCGGGAGGAGCCGGCGGCGGGTGCGTCGTCCTCGGGCGCATCGCTGCTCTGCGGCGCTGCCGGGGCGACGTCGGGGGTCTCGGGCGTCTCGGGCCCGGACGCGTCGGGAGCCGGGGTTTCGACCACCACGGCGCTGCGGTTGCCGGGCTCGTCGCGTACGACGGGGATCTCACCGGTCAGCTCGGCGACGGAGATGCCGCCCTTGACGCCGCGGCGACGGCGACCGCCTGCGCTCAGGTTCGTCTTCTGACCGTTTCGAGCCAGCAGCTCGGCAACCGAGATCTGTCCGGTGTCCTCCGGGTTGGTGTCGCTCATCTCGAGCTCACCACCGGATCGCCGTCGGTTTCGGGGTCCAGCTTCCTCAACATCAAACCTTCCTTCAGCGCCCACGGGCATATCTCGGGTGACTTCGTTGTCGATGCCCGCATGCTCGCCTCCGCTACCAGAGCCCCGGCCACCAGTGGTGGCGACCTGTCGGCGCTGACACCTTCCAATTCTGCACGGTCGGCCACGACGATCCGCGTTACGAACGCTACGAGTCGCCTCGAGCCGCGTCCGTACCGGCGTCGAGCACCCCTATTCGCACATGCCCACGGTACTGGGTCTACCGTCGTCGTTTGTGACAGCAGGTCGTGAGCAGCAGTCGTTCGCTGCAGAGGTCGAGATGGATTTCCCGCGAGAATGGGTCGAGTTTCCCGACCCCGACAATTCGGAACATCTCATCGCTGCGGATCTGACGTGGTTGTTGTCCAACTGGACCTGCGTGTTCGGAACTCCGGCATGTCAGGGAACCGTCGCGGGCCGACCCGACGACGGTTGCTGCTCCCACGGCGCGTTCCTGTCCGACGAGGACGACAAGCGCAAGCTCGACGAGTCCGTGAAGTTGCTCACTCCGCAGGATTGGCAGCTCATGGACAAGGGTCTCGGCAAGAAGGGGTACGTCGAATACGACGATCTCGACGACGAGCAGTCGCTGCGGACGCGGCGCTACAAGGGTGCCTGCATCTTCCAGAACCGTCCCGGGTTCGAGGGCGGAATCGGGTGCGCGCTGCATTCGATGGCGCTGCGCAAGGGCATCGAGCCGCTCGAGGTCAAGCCCGACGTGTGCTGGCAGCTGCCGATCAGGCGCACCCAGGACTGGGTGACGCGGCCGGACGGCTCCGAGATCCTCAAGACCACGATCGGCGAGTACGACCGACGCGGCTGGGGCGAGGGTGGTCTCGATCTGGACTGGTACTGCTCGGGCTCGCCCGATGCGCACGTCGGATCGAAGCAGGTGTTCGAGTCCTACAAGCCCGAACTGACCGAGCTGCTCGGCAAGGCCGCCTACGAGGAATTGGCGTCCCTGTGCAAGCGCCGCCGCGGTCTTGGTCTGATCGCGGTGCATCCGGCCACCCGTGAGGCGCAGCGTCGATAGAGCGGCTGCGCCGCACGTGAGCGAAACCTCGTAGCCCACTACGAGTTTCCGCTCACATGCCGCAGGCTCTATCCCTCGAGTTTGTAGCCCAGTCCGCGCACGGTGACGAGGTGTTCCGGCTTGGCCGGGTCCGCTTCGATCTTCGAGCGCAGTCGCTTGACGTGCACGTCGAGGGTCTTGGTGTCGCCCACGTAGTCGGCTCCCCACACGCGGTCGATCAACTGTCCGCGGGTCAGCACTCGACCGGAGTTGCGCAGCAAGTATTCGAGCAGATCGAATTCCTTGAGCGGCAACGTGATCTGCTCGGATCCGACCATCACCACGTGGCGTTCGACGTCCATGCGCACCGGTCCGGCTTCGAGCACTCCGGTGTCGACTCCGCCGTCGACCTCGGCGTCGGAGCCGCGCCGCAGAACTGCACGGATGCGGGCGATGAGTTCGCGTGCCGAGTACGGCTTGGTGACGTAGTCGTCGGCACCGAGTTCGAGGCCGACGACCTTGTCGATCTCACTGTCACGTGCGGTCACCATGATCACGGGAACGCCTGAGCGCGAACGCAATTGCTTGCACACGTCGGTTCCGCTCATGCCGGGGAGCATGAGGTCGAGCAACACGATGTCTGCTCCTGCGCGATCGAATTCCGCGAGTGCCGACGGTCCGTCTCCGACGACTGTGGCCTCGAAACCTTCCTTGCGGAGCAGGAAGGCCAATGGATCGGCCAACGACTCTTCGTCTTCCACGATCAGAACGTTGGTCACTGATTCTCTCTTTCTGTAACCGAAGCGTCGTCTTCTTCTTCGAAGTACGCAGGGATCTGGAGGGTGAAGGTGGATCCGGTGCCCAGCTTGCTCCACAGCGAAATGCTGCCGTTGTGGTTGGCTGCGACGTGTTTGGCGATGGCCAGGCCCAGGCCTGTGCCGCCGGTTGCCCGCGACCGAGCTTTGTCGACGCGGAAGAATCTCTCGAAGACGCGTTCCTGGTCTTCCTTGGCGATGCCGATACCGCGATCGGTGACGGCGAACGCCACGTTGTCTCCGCGTAGGGCGCGGCTCACCGAGACCGGCGCACCGTCCGAGGAGTAGGCGATGGCGTTCTGGATGAGGTTGGCCAGGGCCGTCACCAGCAGCGCTTGATCGCCGAGAACTTCGAGGCCGCTCGGGTGGTCGGTGGTGACGGAGATGCCGGCGTTCTCGGCGGCGAGTTTGGATCGATCCATCGCCTCGTTGACGACGGTGTCGACGTCGACGACCTCGAGGTCGGGTAGCTTCTCGGCGCCCTGCAGTCGCGAGAGTGCGATCAGTTCGGTCACCATGTTGCCGAGCCGTTTGGATTCGGCGACGACCTTGCCACCGAAGTGCCGGACGGAATCGGGGTCGTCTGCGGATTCGAGCAGGGCCTCGGCCAGCAGGCTCATCGCGCCGACGGGGGTTTTGAGTTCGTGGCTGACGTTGGCCACGAAGTCCCGACGCGTCGCCTCCATCCGGACCTGCTCGGAATCGTCGTCGGCGAACAGCACCACGAACCGCTTGTCTTCCTTGCTGAGCAACCGGGCGACGCAGCGGACGGCGATCTTGTCTCGGCCGGTTCTGGGGTTCTTCGAGCTGAGGTCCACTTCGACGGGGTTGCCGTCGGCGAGGACCTTGAGGACGGCGTCCCACGCCCGATCGTCGATCAGCCGGTTACGCACCAGCCCCAACTCCTCGGCACGCGGGTTGAACAGCACGACGTCGTGAAATTGGTCGACGACGGCGATGCCGCTCTCCGATGCGAGGACAATCAGATCCAGTACCTGCGACATCGTCAAGCCGGACGTAGCTCGGCGGCGCTCCGAGTGTCGAGTGTTGAGGTACGGGATCAGAACACCGCCGACGAGGTATCCCACGAAGGCCGCGGCGATAGCCAGTAGTACGGCCGATGCAACACTCACACCGGAATCGTACGTTCGATGGACAGCTCACATACGCAGGGTGCAGGCATTTCCCTGGTCGTCATAGTCCCCGTCGGCAGTGTTCTTCGATCGTTCACCTGCAGTTACGACAAAACGTCGGTTCGAGCGCGGTCGAGTTACTTGCCGCCCTGGTTTGCCACGGCAGCTGCACCTGCGGCCGCTGCTTCGGGGTCGAGGTAGGTGCCGCCCGGGTTGGTGGGCTTCAGCTTGCCGTCGACCTCGGTGAGGTCGTACTTCAGCGGAATGCCGGTAGGGATGTTGAGCTCGGCGATGTCCGCGTCGGAGATCTCGTCGAGGTACTTCACGAGAGCACGCAGCGAGTTGCCGTGCGCGGCGACGAGCACGTTCTTGCCGGCCTTCAGATCGGCGACGATCGTCTCCTCGAAGTACGGGATCAGACGCTCGACGACGTCTGCGAGGCATTCGGTCAGCGGAACACTGTCCAGGTCCGCGTAGCGCGGATCGGCGTCCTGGCTGTGCTCGCTGCCGATCTCGATGGGCGGCGGCGGGGTGTCGTAGCTACGACGCCACAGCATGAACTGCTCGTTGCCGTACTTGTCCTTGGTCTCGGCCTTGTTCAAGCCCTGCAGTGCGCCGTAGTGCCGCTCGTTCAGACGCCAGTCGCGGACGACGGGAATCCAGTGCCGATCGGCGGCGTCGAGTGCGAGATTGGCGGTGCTGATCGCGCGACGCAGCAGCGAGGTGTACAGCAGGTCGGGCAGGATGCCTGCCTCGGCGAGGAGTTGGCCGGCACGCTTGCCCTCGGCCTCGCCCTTCTCGGTCAGTCGCACGTCGACCCAGCCGGTGAACTGGTTGGACGCATTCCATTCGCTCTCGCCGTGACGAAGCAGAATCAAGGTTCCGATACTCATGTGGTCAGTTTCTCATGTTCCACTCGCGTTGGCCCGCGTGCGACCAGGACCGCGACGACGACGATCATCACGACAGCGGTGAGGGTGATCGGGATGGGGATGACGGGGTCGAACAGCACGAGCACGGCACCAGCGGGCACCACGATGTTGACCAGCCGGTCGGCGTTGGCGCGGATCGCGATCAACCAGACACCGAGTACGAACACCGCGATCGGGATCGTGACGGTGAACGACGCGGCGACGTCGCCGAGCTTGCTGTGTTCGGTCAGCACGTCGATCTCGACCTCGATGCCGGCCGAGAACGCGCCTGCGGCCGCGAAGATGAAGTAGTGGGCGTAGCCGTAGAACAGCGAGTTGCCGAGTCTGCCGATCGCACGGTGATGCGGGGGCCAGAAGTAGATCCACCACAGGCTCGCGGTGACGACGACGGTGAGAATGGAGATCGAGATCAGCGGTGCCAGCGCGGTTTCGTCGTGCAGCGCTTCGATGATGGCGTTGGCCGACGCGAGCAGAGATTCGCCGAGCAGGATCAGCGTGAACAGTCCGTAGCGCTCGGTGATGTGATGAGGGTGCCAGGGTGTTGCGCCCTTGCGCTCGGCGATGATCGGTACCGACATCTCGACGCCTGCGAGCACGACGAAGCCGATGATCGCGGCGGTACCGTCGAGCAGCAGCACCCAGGCAATCCACAGAACCTGAACTCCCGCAATACCTATCGCGTAGACCAGCGCGGTCTGTCGATGTTCGGGGTTTCGCGATGCCCGCAACCATTGGGTCACCATCGCCACGCGCATCACCACGTACCCGATGACCACGATCGTGAAATTCTCGTCGACGACCGACGGCTCGATCCCGGCGGCCAGTGTCAGAACGCCGGCCATCTGCACGACGGTGAGCACGCGATACAGCCAGTCGTCGGTGTCGAAGGATGTGGCGAACCACGTGAAGTTCATCCACGCCCACCAGATCGCGAAGAACACGAGTGCATAGCCGAGCAGGCCGTCGGCGATGTGATTCTCGGTGAGATCGTGATGGAGTTGAACCGCTGCAATGCTGACGGCCACCACGAACACCAGGTCGAAGAACAACTCGAGCGGGCTCGCGGAGCGATGCGGTTCCTTCGGATCGCGCGGTCGCATCGGCACCAGACGGGCAGCGGAGAGATTCACGATCGCAGACTAAGTCATCCGATTCGCGAATGTTGTCTCGATTATGTTGCGAGGGTTGATATTACGGACATTTCAGACAATGTTCGACGCTTGGCCGCGGGGATTGCGGGACCTCACACCCTTTGTGCCGACCGCGCGCCGGGGTTCAGGCAATAGCAGGGGTGTGAGGTGTGCAGAAAGGGTGTGAGGTTGCGGGCTCACTCCCCCACGCCCGACCCGATATCGCCGATGCGAGCTCCCACACTCCGATCGACTTCTTCGGTCGCGACGAAATAGCGACGAAACACCGACCGCATCAATTGAATGACCTCGATGTGCTGCCGGATCGCCACAGCCGCCGACCTTTCTTCCCCGTCGGCAAGTCGCTTGAACTTGCGACCCAACTGCTGAGCTGACGGAAGTGTGCCGAAAGCTTCGACATCGACGAGAAACTCGGTCTTTTGCAACATGCCATTCAGGTGCCTGAGGTATTCGACGCACGCCTGGTCGCACGCGAACGCCACGCCCTCAGGAATGTCGAGCGCCCCCGCGGCCGCCTGCTCGGACAGGTTGCGCCACTGCTGCATCGACGCCGCAAGACTGTCCACGTTGGTTCCCACTCAAGCCTCCTTCGGTCAACTTGCTGCCGGAGGCAGCGACGAGTGCAATGAGCCTGCGATCCGCATGATCTCCACACATGGGTCGCCCTGTGGCTCTTCGGAACCCATTGTGTCGAGAACGAGGTACACCAGTCCCTGTTCAACTTCGAGGGCGAATCCGCAACTGCGACCAGAAGGTCGGTCTGCGCGCAGGAACTCATATCCGCCCAGTTCATCGACTTTCGTGAACTGGCCGAAGCGGTCGTTGCTTTGCAGATCGTTCAATGTATGGAAGCCGGAGAACACTCCCAGGAAATACCACGACCCAGGATCAGGGTCCGTCCAGATACACGTCTTCCATTCGGTGGACAGCGGCGCGTCTCCGAACAGATTCGTACTCTTGCTCTCCACATCCAACCCCGCAGCCTCGACGGCACTGTCCGGAATGGTGCAGGGATCCCACGGCTCGTCCGCCACCGGTGTCGCAACCACCGAGCTCGTCGACGACTCTGCAATCGGCGCACCCTCTGTCCCCCCGCCACATCCAGCGACCGACGCCAAAACCCCCACCAGACCTGCCACCCACCACCGCGTCACGCTCACACCGCTCCCCTTCGTCGAACCCACCCACCCCTTGGACGCAGCGAACACCCACCTGGTTCCACCACAACCTCACACCCCTACTGCCAACCGCGCGCCCCTACTCGCCTCGGAGAAGGGCCGCGCGGTCCACAAAAAGGGTGTGAGGTCCCCCATCGACCGCACACGAACAACACCCCGCCCCACTGAGTGTGGGACGGGGTGTCGATGTGAATCGGAGTCTTACTTTCCGGCCTCCGCGGCGCGCAGGTCCTTGCGCAGAATCTTGCCGGCCGCGGACTTCGGGACGATGTCGATGAACTCGACGCGTCGTACCTTCTTGTGCGGCGACACGCGTTCGGCGACGAAGGCGATGATGCCCTCTTCGTCGATGGTGGCACCCTGCTGGCGGACGACGAATGCCTTGGGGATTTCTTCGCCCTCGTCGTCGAGCACACCGATGACGGCGGCGTCGGCGATCTCCTCGTGTGTCAGCAGCAGAGCCTCGAGCTCGGCCGGGGGCACCTGGTAGCCCTTGTACTTGATCAGTTCCTTGAGGCGGTCGACGATGTAGACGACGCCCTCGGGATCGACGACGGCGATGTCGCCGGTGTGCAGGTAACCGTCGGAGTCGAGGGTTTCGGCGGTGGCGGTGGGGTTGTTGAGGTACCCGACCATCACGTTCGGTCCCTTGACCCACAGCTCACCGGGCTTGCTCAATCCCTCTGCCGGCAGCTCGATCTCCTCGAGCGTGCCCGGGTCGACGAGCTTGTTCTCGGTGTTCGCCAGCGGCTGACCCACCGAGCTGAGCGGCATGTCGTCGCGATCGAACGGGATGGCGTGGCTGACGGGGCTGAGCTCGCTCATGCCGTAGCCCTGACGCACCCGCGTGTTCAGACGCTTCGCGACGGCCTTGCCGAGCTCCTCGTCCAGCGGTGCCGCACCGGAGAAGATGGTGTGCACGCTGGAGAGGTCGTACTGATCGATCATCGGGTGCTTGGCGAGCGCGACGGCCACCGGCGGTGCGATGAACAGGTACGTCAGCTTCTGATCCTGGATGATCCGGAGGAAGTCGACGAGGTCGAACTTCGGCATCGTCACCAGGTGTGCACGCAGCTTGAGGGCGATGTTGAGCAGCACCGTCAGGCCGTAGATGTGGAAGAACGGCAGCAGCGCCAGGATCGCGTCGTTGCTGTCGATACCCACGCGCGGTTCCATCTGCGCCACGTTCGCGACGAGGTTGCGGTGGGTGAGGATGACGCCCTTCGGCACACCCGTCGTACCGGAGGAGTACGGCAGCACCGCGACGTGTGTCGCTGGATCGAACGAGACCTCGGGGGCAGGTGCGCCCTGGGTGAGCAGGTCGCGCAGGTTCGGGTGGCCCTCTGCGCCGTCGAGCACGATGACGTGATCGGCGTCGAGGCCGACCTTCTCCGCGGCAGCCTTGGCCTGCGGGTACAGCGGGGACACGGTGAACAGGAATTTCGCGCCGGAGCCCGTGAGCTGCTTGGCGATGTCCTCGGCCGTGTACAGCGCGTTGATGGTCGTTGCGGTTCCGCCTGCGCGCAGGATGCCGTGCAGCACCGACGCGAACGCGGGCACGTTCGGCGAGTGGAGTCCGACGACGTCGCCGACTTCGAGTCCACGTGCGGCCAGAGCACCCGCGATGGCGTCGATCTGACCGATCAGCGACTTGTACGTGGTGACGTCACCCGAGGTTCCGTCGATCAGTGCAGGCTTGTCGAGGTCGGACTCGGCGATCGATCCGAACAGGAAGTCGTAGACGCTGAGGTCGGGAATCTCGACATCGGGAAAGGGACTGCGGAAGCTCATGGCTCTCCTTCGAAAAACTGCGGCAACAATGACCGAACCCTACAGTGAAAGCGGTCACAACGGACAGCGACCCTACCGCCGAGTCAGGTAGTGCGGGCGCTAACTTCGCGACGCATACGGTTTGCCTGCCGCGGCCGGCCCGCGAACATGGCCCACCAGGCCTGCGACGGCGAAAATGGTCACCACGTAGGGCAGCATCAGCATGAATTCGCTGGGCACGGGCGAGCCGATGATGCCCAGTACGTTCTGCAGGTTGGACGCGAATCCGAATAGCAGTGCGGCCAGCGTCGCGCGTACCGGATCCCAGCGGCCGAAGATCACGGCGGCGAGAGCGATGTAGCCGGCACCGGCTGTCATCTCCTTGCCGAAAGCGCCGACGGAGCCGAGAGTGAAGTACGCACCACCGAGTCCGGCGATGGCACCGGCGAGGCAGACGTTCCAGAACCGGGTGCGTGCGACGTTGATTCCGACGGTGTCGGCGGCTTGGGGATGCTCGCCGACGGCGCGCAGTCGCAGTCCCCACTTGGTGTGGAACAGGCCGAAGAACACGAGCGCGACGGCGATGTACATCAGGTACACGATGAGTGTCTGCCGAAACAGCACCGGTCCGAGAATCGGAATCTGCGAGAGCACCGGGATGTCGATGCGCCCGAACCGTGGCGGCGAGTTGAGCGTCTCGGCGTTCTTGGTCAGCACCACCGAGTACAGGAAGCTGGTCAACCCGACGACCAGCACGTTGAGCACTACACCCACGATGACCTGGTTGACGAAGTAGCGGATGGAGAACACCGCCAGCAACGACGCGGTCAGCGCTCCGGCTACCAGAGCCGCGAGCAGAGCCACATAGGTCGAACCGGTGATCGACGCGACGACAGCGCTGACGAATGCACCTGCAAGCAACTGACCTTCGATGGCGATGTTGATGACGCCGACTCGCTCGGAGATGACGCCGCCCATGGCACCGAAGATCAGTGGCGTGCTCAGAGCGACTGCGCCGATGAGCAATCCGGGCACCGGGATGGTCTCGCCGTCCGCTGCCCAGGCGAGGAAACCGAAGACGAACAGCACCGCGAATACTGCCAGCAGCCACAGCGGCGTCGAGCGGTACTGCGAGGCGAGCAACGCCGCGTATGCAGTGATGACGGCGAGCAACACGACCACGACGAGACCGGTGCCGTACGACGGCACGCCCACGGCCGGCAGTGCGAAGAAATCGTCCTCCGACGCCAATGCGAATGTGCTTGTTCCCGAACCCTTTCGGACCACGAACAGCAGCAGGGCCAGCAGCGTCACGAGACCGAGGATCGACGGGACCTTCCAGCTCCGGCCGAGTACCGCGTCAGCGGCGGTGTCGGTCGAGGTGGTCACAGTGCACCCACCTTCGCGGTCTCGGCTTTCGCGAGTTTCTCCTCGCCTGGTTTCGGCAATCGGAACACCGCTCGCACGAGCGGCGGTGCGGCGATGAACAGCACGATCACGGACTGCACGACGAGCACGATGTCGATGGGGATGCCCTCGCCTGCCTGCATCGCGAATCCGCCGGCCTTGAACGCGCCGAACAGGATTCCCGCGACGAACACGCCCCACGGTTTCGATCGGCCGAGCAGTGCGACGGTGATGGCGTCGAATCCGATGCCTGCGTCGATGTCGGCACTGAAGCCGGTGGTGACGGTGCCCAGTACCTGCGACACTCCGGCCAGACCGACGAGCGCACCGGACATGATCATGGCGTACAGGTAGATCCGGTTGACGTTCATGCCGGCAACGCGGGACGCGTGCGGGTTCTCACCGACAGCGCGGAAACGGAATCCGAGGCTCGATCGCTCGAGCAGCCACCACACCGCGATCGTCACGAAGATCACCAGCACGAAACCGAGGTGCAGGCTGTATCGGTCGCCGAAGAGCTTCGGGAACACCGCCGTCGACGCGATGGGCGCGGTCTTGGGGTTGTTCGATCCCGGGGCCTGCAGAGCGCCGGGAGTGCGCAGTAGGTACGCGACGAGGTAGAACGCGATGTAGTTGAGCATGATGGTGACGATCACCTCGTGAGCGCCGGTGCGCGCCTTGAGGAATCCGGCGATGCCGCCCCACACCGCGCCGCCGAGAACACCGGCGAGAACGGCGACCAACAGGTGCAACCCGGCAGGCAGGTTCACGCCGAACCCGACCCAGCCGGCGCACGCCGCGGCGATGAGCATCTGGCCTCGACCACCGATGTTGAACATGCCGACGCGGAAGGCAAGGGCCACACCGAGTCCGGCGACGATCAGCGGGGTGGCGAAGGTCAGCGTCTCCATCAGTGGCCGGATGCCGTTCTCGAATCCGGGTCGACGGAAGTTGTAGACCGAACCCTGGAACAGCGACGAGTACGCCCCGGAAACAGAATCCCAGATCGCCGTCAGCATGTCCGAGGGACGGGAGAAGAAGTACCCGGCCGATTCCTGGACGCCGGAGTTGGTGGCGGCGATGAGCACCGCACCCACGATCAGCGCCAGGAGTACCGCGAGAACCGAGATGATCGCACTGCCGGTGAAGATCTGCCGAAGCACCACATGCGACTTCGACGGTTCCTGGGATTTGGGGGGCTGTTCGGCCTCACTCACCACGCTCACCGCCCATCATCAAGCCGAGTGTTTCGCGGGACGTATCCCCGGGGACGATTCCCACGATTGCTCCTCGATACATGACGGCGATGCGGTCGGCCAGTGCGGCGACCTCGTCCAGTTCGCTCGACACCACGATGACCGGGATCCCCGAATCCCGGGTGGCGACGATGCGCTTGTGTACGAATTCGATGGATCCCACGTCGATTCCGCGAGTGGGCTGCGCTGCGACGAACAGACGCAGGTCTCGGCTCAGTTCTCGCGCGAGCACCACCTTCTGCTGATTACCGCCGGACAGGCGTCCGACGGCGGTGCCGATTCCCGGTGCGCGAACGTCGAATTCGCTGAGCTTCTCCGACGCGAACGTGTCCAGATACTGGCGTTGCACCGCGCCGCGCCGCACGAACGGCATGCTGTTGGAGCGATCGAGCATCAGGTTCTCGGCGATGGAGAATTCACCCACCAGTCCGTCGACGGTGCGGTCCTCGGGGACGAAGCCGACGCCTGCGTCGAGCACGTCCTGGACCGTCGACCCGACGAGCGATTTGCCGTCGAGGCTGATCTTGCCGGATACGTTGTCCTGCAACCCGAGTAGGGCTTCGACGAACTCGGTCTGACCGTTGCCCTGCACGCCGGCGATGGCGAGGATCTCTCCCGCCGCGACTTCGAGGCTGACGTCGTCGACTGTCTTGTTGCCCTGGGCGTCGAACACCGACAGGTTCTCGATCACCAGTGCCGCGTCCCCCGGCGTGGCCGGATCCTTCGAGACGGTCAGCTGCACATCGCGTCCCACCATCAGTGCAGCGAGCTCGGTGTTGCTGGCGGTGGGCTTTGCTTCTCCGACGACCTTGCCGAGCCGGATGACGGTGATCTTGTCGGCTACTTCGCGTACTTCGCGCAGCTTGTGGGTGATGAAGACGATCGTGGTGCCCGACGCCGCGAGTTCCCGCATGATCCGCATCAGATCGTCGGTTTCCTGCGGCGTCAGCACAGCAGTCGGCTCGTCGAACACGAGCACCCTGGCCTCACGAGAGAGTGCCTTGACGATCTCGACCCGCTGCTGCACGCCGACGGGGAGGTCGTCGACGAGAGCATCGGGATCGAGGTCGAAGCCGAACCTCGCGGATATCTCCCGCACCAGCTTCCGCGCTGCCACGAGGTCGAGACGTCCACCGAGCGAGGTGGTTTCGTTGCCGAGCACGATGTTCTCGGCAACGGTGAACACCGGAATCAGCATGAAGTGCTGATGCACCATGCCGATCCCGGCAGTCATGGCCTCGCCCGGTCCGGCGAAGTTCTGCTCGACGTCGTCGAGCAGGATCTGGCCCTCCTCGGCGCGATACAGGCCGCTGAGCACGTTCATCAACGTGGACTTGCCTGCACCGTTCTCGCCGAGGAGGCAGTGGATCTCGCCGGATTCGACGGTCAGATCGATGTGGTCGTTGGCAACCAACGAGCCGAATCGTTTGGTGATACCGCGAAGTTCGAGCTTCATGAACTACTTGGGTGCCGAGGGAGACTCGACGGTGATGGACCCATCGATGATGCCGGCCTTGATCGTGTCCAGCTCGCCCTGCAGTGCGGGGTCGACCTCGGACTCGAAATCGTGGAACGGTGCGATACCGACTCCGTCGTTCTCGAGCGTGCCCACGTACGGGGTGTTGTCGAATGCATCGGCACCGGAGTTGGCGACGACCTCGTCGACGCTGGTCTTGAGCCCCTTGGTCACCGAGGTGAGCAACAGGTCGCCGACCGACGGGTCGGATTCGAAGACGTCGGCGTCGGCACCGATGAGGGCGACCGGACGCGAGGAATCCCGAATGGCCTGTGCCGCACTCTGATAGATGGGTCCACCGACCGGGAAGATGACGTCGGCGTTCTGGTCGATCAGACCCTGGGCGGTGTTCTTGGCGACCTCGTTGGCGGTGAATCCGCCGGTGAACGAGCCGTTCTGCGAGGGCACGTCCCAGCCGATGACGCGGACTGCCTCGCCCTTCTGCTCGTTGAAGTAGTTCACGCCGTCGGCGAAACCGTCCATGAAGATGGTGACGGTCGGCAGCTGGGAGCCACCGAACGTACCGACCACTCCGGTTGTGCTGTAGCTGGCGGCCGCGTAACCGGCGAGGAATGCCGACTGCGACGCGTCGTAGGTCAGCGGCTTGACGTTCGGCAGATCGATGGTGGAGTCGTCGATGATCGCGAAGTCGATGTCGGAGTTGGCCTCGGCGGCGACCTTGGTGGCGTCGGCCAGATCGAATCCGACGGTGACGATGAGGTTGCAGCCCTGATCGACGAGGTTGTTGATGTTGGGGCCGTAGTCGGTGGGCGACGCGGACTCGACGGTGCGCGGCTCGACGCCGAGCTCCTCGGAGGCTTCGGTCAGGCCCTCGAACCCGAGCTGGTTGAACGACTTGTCGTCGAATCCGCCACTGTCGGAGACCATGCAGGGCAGGAAGTCACTCGATGCGCTTCCGCCCGATCCTTCGTCTTCGGGGGCAGATCCACAGCCTGCGATCAGGGCGATGGCACCGAGCGACGCAACGCCGCCGAGTGCTGCCTTCCGCGTACTCGTGCGGGTAACGAATGACAAGATGTCCTCCAATTTAGGTGTACTTCGTCTGGGTCGGGACGCTACTCGCGCGGGCGAGGGTGCGCAGGATTTCACTCAGGTGTCTTGTCGGGCACGGCCTTCTCGGAAGAGAGATCGTCGGGCAAGCTGCCGCCTTCACGGAGTATTCGTGCTTCGTCCTCACGCACCATCACTGCCGGCCCCGCTGCCACCACCGAGGGGTTCGGCGGAGTACCGGGCTTGAACACGTTGAAGAATACGTTGAGTACCACCGCCACGATGCTGGCGGCACTGATTCCGGAGTGGAAGATCGTGACGAACCAGTCCGGGAACTCGTCCCAGAAGTCGCTCGCGACAACAGGTATGAGACCGAACGCCAAGGTCACCGCCACGATGACCACGTTGGAGTTGTTGTCGTAGTTCACCTTGCCGAGGGTGCGGATACCGCTGGCGGCGACGGTTCCGAACAGCGCGATTCCTGCGCCGCCGAGCACGGGCAACGGGACGACCCCGACGACGGCCGCCAGAATCGGCGAAAGGCCCAGCAGCGCAAGCACGCCACCGCCCATTGCGACGACGAAGCGGCTCTTGATGCCGGTCATCGCGACCAGGCCGACGTTCTGTGCGAAGGCCGTGGCCGGGAAGGTGTTGAAGATCGGGGCGACGGCAGAGGAGACCATGTCGGCGCGCAGACCGTCGCCGACGCGCTTGGAGTCCACGTCGGTTCCGACCACTTCGCCGACGGCGAGGATGTCGGCGGTGGTCTCGACCATGATCACCAGGATGACGATGGTCATCGACACGATGGCACCGACTGCGAAGATCGGTGAGCCGAAGGCGAAGGGTGTTGGGACGGCCACCACGGACGCGTCGGCGACGCCGTCGAAGTCGGTCCTGCCGACGATCAGAGCCGCGATGGTGCCGACGACGAGTCCGAGCAGGATCGACAGCCGCGACAGTCCGGGGATCTTGGTCATCACCAGCACGGCGAGGAGGGTGAACATCGCCAGCCCGATGTTGCCGGGGTCCAGATAGTTCGGGTTCGGCGCTCCGCCCACCATCTCCTGGCCGGTGATCCAGCGCGCGGCCACCGGCATCAGGGACAGTCCGATGACGGTGATGATGCTTCCGGTCACCAACGGCGGGAAGAACCGAACGATCTTGGAGAAGAACGGAGCGATGGCCAATCCGATCAGCGCGGCCACCAGAACGGCTCCGAGTACCGTGCGCAGTCCGGTTCGCCCGTCCTCCGCGCTACCGATGATCGTCAGAACCGTCGAGACCGACGCGAACGAAATGCCCTGCACCAGCGGCAGTTGCGAGCCGAAGAACGGGATGCCGATCGTTTGCAGCACAGTTGCCACGCCACTGACGAACAGTGCGCAGGAGATCAACAGTGCCTGATCGGTCCCCGACAGTCCGGCCGCTCCACCGACGATGATCGGAACGGCGATGACGCCGCCGAACATCGAGAGAATGTGTTGCAGGCCGTAGCCGAACATCTGCAGCACCGGTGGGCGAGCGTCCTCTGGCCTGGTCATGGCCCTAGGCTAGGAACCGGACGTTACCGGCAGCAACGCCGTCCCATTTCCGGCGAGTTACGCTTCCCGCTCGTCCACCAGGTGCTCGAATGCCTTCAGGTTCGCCAACGATTCGCCGCGCGAGACGCGCCACGCCCATTCGCGTTTGATGGACTCGGCGAATCCCAGTTCGAGCAGCACGTTGAAGTCGCCGTCCGCGGCTTCGAGGGTCTGTCCGAGAATGCGATCGAGTTCGTCACCGGTGACGGCGTGCAACGAGATTCGGCCGACGAGGTAGATGTCGCCGACCTTGTCGATCGTGTAGTGCACTCCGTACAGGCGGCGGTTGCGTCGCAGCAGGTACCTGTAGACGCCCTCGAAGTTCTCGTCGGGTTTGCGGCAGACGAACGCCTCGATGCGCACCCCGTGATGCCCGACGGTCAGCATCGTCGTTGTCTTGAGCTTGCGTTCCCCGGGCAGTTCGACGGTGAACACGTCCCCGCGCCGGGTGTAGTCCAGCTCGCGGTCCTTCAGTGCCCGGTCGATCAGTTCGGCAGTCTCGCTCATGCAGTCACAGCTCCTGATCTGCGTAGTTTCGACAATCCTCGGACGCGGCGCGGAGAGAACTCGCTCGGTCCCTCACCGCGGTCGAAGTGGAACTTGGCCTGCCGGTAGCTCTCGATGAGTCCGTCGGCGGTGTGCTCCCACGAGAAGTTGCGGGCGTGCAGCGGTGCTGCGGTCGCCATGTCGGCCAACGCAACTGGGTCCGACAGCATCGACGACAGCGCATCGGCCCAATCGTCGGTGCGGTGGCCCTGCACCAGGCGTCCGGTTTCGCCCGACCGCACCGCCACGCCGAGTCCGCCCACATCGGCGGCCAGGACAGGAGTTCCGCAGGCCTGGGCTTCGATGGCGACCAGGCCGAACGATTCGTTGTAGCTCGGCACGGCGACGATGTCCGCGGCGCGGTAGATCTGGGCCAGTCGCGCCGACGGTTGCGGCGGCATGAACGTCACCCGAGCAGCTATCCCCAGGTTCTCGGCCAGATCGATGAGGCTGTCGGGTCGATCCAGTCCACTGCCGGACGGGCCGCCGACGATGAGGACGCGCAGTGGCGTTCTCGGATTGCGCTGCAGCACTTCGGCAGCCGCGGCGATCAGCACGTCGGGAGCCTTGAGCGGCTGGATGCGTCCGACGAATGCGACGATCGACTCGTCGGGGTTCAACCCGAGTTCCGCGCGCGCCGCCAGCTTGTCCCCCGGATTGTATTGCGCCAGATCGGCTCCCGGAGCCACCACGTCGATCGAACCCTGCTGCGCCCCGTAGATTTCGACGAGGGACTTCGCTTCCTCGGTGGTGTTGGCGATGAGCCGGTCCGCCTCGGCGACCACTTGCTGCTCACCGATCTGACGCGCGGCGGGCTCGGGCGAGTCGCCCTGCGCCAGAGACGCGTTCTTGACGGCGGCGAGAGTGTGCGCGGTGTGGACCAGCGGTACTCCCCAGCGATCGCGCGCCAGCCAGCCGACCTGACCGGAGAGCCAGTAGTGCGAGTGCACCAGGTCGTAGTAGCCGGGTTCGTGGCGCGCTTCCTCGCGCAGCACCCCGGCCGCGAAGGCGCACAGCTGTGTGGGCAGGTCGTGCTTGTCCAGGCCCTCGAACGGACCCGCGACGATGTTGCGCACCAGCACACCGGGAGCTGCCTCGACGACGGGAGCATCGGTCGACGCCGTCGCGCGGGTGAAGATCTCGACCTCCACACCTCGTTTGGCCAGCTCTTTCGCGCTCTGCAGCACATAGACGTTCATGCCGCCCGCATCGCCCGTTCCGGGCTGCGCCAGCGGGGAGGTATGCAAGGACAACACAGCGACCCTGTTCAGCTGGCGTCCAGTCACTTCTTCAGTGTGCACGCCTCCACATTACGTCTCGATAACTACCCCTTCTCACGGCTGGCCCTGCGTCACACCGAGACCGTCGACGAACTCGCTCACCTCGGTGAGGAATCGCTGCGGATCGGCCACGAACGGGCCGTGGTCGACGCCCTCCCAGTACGACGCCACCGCCGTGGGAATCAGCTCCGCAGCGTGCCGTCCGGCAGAGACGTCGACGACGGTGTCCTCGGTTCCGTGCAGCACGAACGCCGGGATGTCGAGGCCGCGCAGCAGGTCGTCGTGGCCGACCGCTCGATCGAACAGGGCGGCGCGAACCCGTGGCCTCGTGGACAGTGTCAGCCCGAACAGCGCCTGCGCTTCGGTGCCCTTACCGTCCGTTGGCCCGGTCAGCGCGTGCCCGAAACTCCCGAGCGCCTTGATCGCGACGCGAGGCTCCTCGGCCATCGCCCCGGGGATCGCCGCTCGCATCGCCGTCCCGACGCGGCCGCCTGCCTCTCCCCTGCCGATGCTGGTGATCGCGCCGACGAGCACGATGCCCGCCACCGCGACCGTGCCGTGTTCGGCGAGGTAGTCGCAGATCACCAGTCCGCCGTACGACCACCCCAGCAGCACCGCGTCGGCGGTGATGTTCTCGGCGGCCAGCACGGCAGCCACGTCTCCCGCCCAGTTCTTCGAGTTTTCGTAACCGGCCGACGGGGCGTCGGAGTAGCCGTGTCCGCGTAGATCCACCGCGAGAACGCGATAGCGCTCGGCCAGGTCGGCCAGCAGTCCCTCGCCCCAGCAGGCCGAACTCTGGGCCCACCCGTGCAGCAGGATCAGTGGCCGCGCCGCAGGGTCACCGCTGACGCGGTAGACGATGTTGGCTCCGTCGATGCCGGTGGCCTGACGGATCGGTCCTGCTGCACGGGTGCTCGTATCGGGCATGCTCATAGTGAGTGAACCTACGCGGCGGCTCTGCGCATCGAGGCGAGCGGATCGGAGTACAGGGCGCTGAGGGAGACCACGGTTGCGGCATACTCCTGCACCTTGTCACCGAAGCCGGTCACCCGAATGTCCCTGCGCTCCAACGTCGAATAGGTAGCGAAGGCCTGTCCCACGTGCGGAATTCCGGCCGGGTAAGCGGTGAACGCCTGACCTCCGAGTACGACGCGGTCCGGATTGAACATGTCGCGCAGCAGCGCCACCGTCCGACCCAGAATCTGCACCCGCTCGACGAGCAGCTCCCGCGCCGCCTCCGAGCCACCCCGCGCCGCCTGGTACACCGCCGCGATGCTCGAATTAGGCTGCGGTGCAACAATTTTGCGGTCCACGGCTGCGGCGACCACCGCTCGATCGCTCACGGACGCCTCGAGGCATCCACGATTCCCGCAGTCGCACAACGCCGATGATCCGGTGGGTAGATGCGCGATGGAGCCCGGTCCGCTCGTGGGGGTGTGCACGCGGCCGTCGATGGTCAGCGCCATGCCCGCGGTCTCACGGGCGTAGAAGTACAGCGACGTTCCGCTGGTGCTCTGCGCCACATCGCTGTCCGACAGCCGCGGTGCAAGGAGCAGCTCCGACGCCGCCATGGCCTCGACGTGGCCGGAGACCGAGATCGGCAGCCCCAGGCCACCGCCGATGATGCCGGCGACTCGGCCGTTCTCCCATCCCAACCGCGGGTGGTCGACGGTGCCGCTCGTGGTGTCGACGCGTCCACCGATCGCCACCCCGACCCACAGCGGGGTGCGGCGGTGCCAACGTCCGGCAAAGGCACTTGCGCTGCGGGTGACGGACGCCAGCGCTGCCTCGGAAGAGCCGGCGGGCGTGGGTATTTCGACGGCACCGAGGATGCGTCCGCGCAGATCGCTGACGGTGATGCCGGTGACCACGGCTCCGATGTGGATGCCGATGGTAGAGAACGGTTCGTGGTTGACCTCGAACGGCACCCGCGGGCGTCCGATCGCGCCGGGTGCCGTCAGGTCTGCGCGCTCGCGGAGCAGTCCGACGGCGAGCAGGGCCGACACCTGACGGTTGACCGTGGCGATACTCGAACCGGTTGCGCGAGCGGCACGCTCGCGCGAGATGGGCCCTTCGACGCAGGCGACTCGAAGCACCGACGCGGCGGGACTGTCGGCGATCCGCAGATCGGGTGCGACGAGTTGGACGCGCGATCGAGGCCTCGGCAGAGACCGCACGGAGGTTGGGCCGGAGTGGTGGTGCAGCGTTGATACGGACATTCGTTGTGATCCTCGGCAGTGGCAGACCTCCGCCGTGAACGGACAACGACGGAAGAGCGAAGTGATGCAGGTCAAGGGTGAATGCGGCGGCCACGAAGGGACCACGGCACGCGAATCGACTGCCCGTAGCGGAAAGGCTAGAGACAGATTCCTTGGCCGGGACAACACAGTTCCCGAGGAAGCGGCAAGCGAGAACCGAGGGACGCGGTCACATAGGTGACCCGCATCGCGGTGGTCTCACTGGCGGACATGGGTCCAAAATTAGCACCCTCGCGTCCGGTGTCCAATCGGGCATCGGAAAGAACGGGGTACGCCGGGCATAGAATTTCGCCATGACCTCGTCCGAACACATTTCCCCCGATGCCCGAATCGCCGTCGTCACCGGAGCGAGCTCCGGCATCGGCGCGGCCACCGCCCGCCAACTCGCCGCCGACGGATTCCACGTCGTGATCGGAGCCCGCCGCCTCGACCGGCTGGAGGAGTTGGCGTCGGAGATCGGTGGTACTGCCCTCGAACTCGATGTGACGGAGGAGGATTCGGTCGCGGCGTTCACCGCGGTCATTCCCCGCGTCGACGTGCTGATCAACAATGCCGGCGGCGCCAAGGGCTTGGCCCCGGTGATCGACGCCGACCTCGACGATTGGCGCTGGATGTGGGAGACCAACGTGCTCGGTACATTGCGGGTGACGAAGTCGTTGCTGCCCAAGCTGATCGACTCCGGTGACGGCCTGATCGTCACCATCACATCCGTTGCCGCGTTCGAGGCCTACGACAACGGTTCGGGCTACACCTCGGCCAAACACGCTCAGGCAGTGCTGCATCGGACGCTGCGCGGAGAGTTGCTGGGCAAGCCGGTTCGCTTGACCGAGGTTGCGCCGGGTGCCGTGGAAACCGAGTTCTCCCTCGTCCGGTTCGACGGCGACGCGGCCAAGGCCGATGCCGTCTACCAGGGCATCACACCGCTGGTGGCGAGCGATATCGCCGAGGTCATCGGCTTCGTGGCCTCGCGCCCCTCGCACGTCAACCTGGACCAGATCATCATCAAGCCACGTGACCAGGCCGGTCCGGGGCGCTTCTCCCGCACGTAGCGGCTTCGCCGCACGTGAGCGGAAACTCGACCCCTGCTACGAGTTTTCGCTCACCTGCGCGCAGCGCTCACACCGCACTCATCGACTCCCACGTCGGCCAGTCGATGGCCCAGTCGTACAGGTCGCCGTCCGCGGCCGAGAGGTCGATGCGAGTTCCGGTGACCTCGACGGGGTCGCCGTACATCGCCGTCTGGAAGTACTCCTGCGCATCGGCGTCGGAGAGGTTGATGCACCCGTTGGTGACGTTCGACGCGCCCTGCACTCCGGTGGTCAGCGGATTGGCGTGGATGAATTCACCGTTGTTGGAGATGCGCACCGCCCAGCGTTCGCGAACGTTCTCGTAGAACGGCGGGTTGGACATCAGGAAGTCCTCGTGCTTCTCGGTGACGACGTGGATGCCGCTGCGGGTGACGTTGCGATCCTCGTTGCCCTCGCCGTAGCTGACGGGGATGTCCATGATCGTCTGGCCGTCACGGACCACCTGCATGCGGTGGCTGGTCGCGTCGGCGATGACCACCTGGCTGCGTCCGATGCTGAAGTTCAGGGTGACGTCGTCGGCACCGTACGCGCCGTCGCCGTAGTTCACGCCGTAGAGCTTGGCGTCCACCGAGACCGTCGTGCCGGGAGCCCAGTAGTCGGTGGGACGCCAGTGGATGCGCGAGCCGTTGTCGTCGGGGAACCAGGCCCACGCGCCGGGCGTCGGCGGGTTGGTGGTCACCGTCAATGCCTTCTCGACGGCCGCCTTGTCCGCGATCGCCGAGTCGAACTGCAGGATGATCGGCGCGGCGATGCCGACTTCCTGGCCGTCGCCGATGTTGGTGCTCACCGACGTACGGCTGTCGGGTTCGACGGTGGTGAAGGCCCCGGTGATGTCGACGGTCTTGTTGTCGCTGCCCAGTGCGGTGCCGGACCACGTGTACTGCACGCCGTAGCCGAGGGGCTCGGTGACGGCATACGAGGTCTTGTCGGGCGAGAGCGCGCCCTGGACGACCTTGCCGTCGGGGTTGGTCAACGCCACCTGGGTGAGCGTTCCGTCGGCGACCGAGACCGAGATCGGGGCGACGGGACTGACGTCGACGGCACCTGCGACCGGGTTCTCGGTGACCTGGGCGACGGGAGCTGCCTCGGTGGTCGGGGCCGCGGCACCCGAGCTGCCATCGCCCGATCCGACGGTGCAGCCTGCCACGAGTGCCACCAAGGCGACGAGCACGGCGATCAACCACACCGTGCGCGTCCGTTTTGTCTGTTCTACCTGCTCATGCACGTTGTCCAACGTACCTGCGTCTGCGAACTACCCCGATTTTCGGGGGCAGGATCACAGGTGCAGGAGTGGAGCCTGCGGAATGAACTCAGAGTTTGCGCGTGCGCAGTTCGTGGCCTTTCGAGGTGAGGCAGCGGCCGGTCTCGAGGTTCCAATCCCATCCGTGCAGATTGCAGGTGAGCTTCTTTCCCTCGACGATGCCGAACTTCGTCAGGTCCGCCTTCAGGTGTGGGCAGCGGCGTTGGATCTCGTAGCCGCCCATCGTGATCGTGGCGGTGTCGTCGTGCGCCTCGGAGAACCAACCGTCTGCGTAGGCGATGCGCTCGTCGGTGAGGCACTTGAAGAACGTGTAGAGAAATTCGTTGTAGCCGCCCACGCGTCGGGCCCGGAAGCGGGTGGACAGGAAGATCGAGTTGACCCAGTCCGGCTCCTGGTCACGTATGGCGGTGCGTACCAGCTCCGGTGGGATGGTGAAGCTGTAGCGGAACTTCTCGTCCGAAATCGGTTCGCGCACAATCCGTTTCGGAAAGTCGAGTACGACGGTTTCGTCACCCAT
Organism: Rhodococcus sp. 14-1411-2a; assembly: GCF_002259485.1. GTDB lineage: Bacteria > Actinomycetota > Actinomycetes > Mycobacteriales > Mycobacteriaceae > Rhodococcoides. Next base: position 263,199 of record NZ_NPGA01000015.1, on the reverse strand, counting down.
CGTGATTCCGACGGGGTAGCCGATGCCGTCGCAGATCAGATCGGTCTGCGCCATGATCGGCTCGAACAGGCCTCGCATCGGTTCGAGCAGGGGCTCGCCCTCGACCGGGGCCCAGGCTGCCTTCTCGGCAGCGATGACCGACGCCTGACGCTGGGCGTAGGCCTCGATGTAGTCGGCCTTGCCGGTGGTGAAGATGGCCTCGGCTTCGGCGGTCGGGATCGGATGCTCGTGCGAGAGCAATTCGGAACCGTCGAAGGTTGCGGCAGTGCCCGGCATCATCAGCAGGCCCTTGTCGTGCCCGTGCAGTCGCATCTGCTCGAGGAACACCATCTGGTCCGGGAACACGTTGGCCGGGTCGCCGTAGACGTCGTTGAGCGAGCGCAGCTCGTCGTCGAGGAAACACGGCGGGCCCGCGGACGGAATCACCCACGTCGAGCCGACCTGCTCGATGTACTGGCGCGCCCGATCCATCTGGCGCTGACGCTTCTGGATGCCGAAGTTCTTCTTCGCGCGCGAGACCATGTCGTAGACCATCGGGTACCAGATCGCGCCCGAGTACTGCAGCATGTGCACGTCAACGGGACCGAAGTTCTCGGTCATCACGTCCAGGTCCACCGGCCTCGCGTCGTTCATGTTGAACGCGACGGTCTTGCCGTCCGAGACGACCAGACCCGAGTCGCCGATGGGACCGTCGGCGGGCGCACGCAGCGCGATGATCATGATGTCGAGATCGCCCTTGGGCCCGGAGATCGTGTGCTTGACCGAGTCCGTCGTCTCGTAGAACTTGTGGAACCCGAGCTTCTCGAGCTCGTGCTTGAGATCGAGCACCGGATAGTCCGGCAGCAGAACCGTGGCGTCCTTGTTGACGTGCTCGGCCAGATTCTTAGGGTCGAAGTGGTCCTTGTGCAGGTGCGAGACGTAGAGGTAGTCGCAATCACCCAGAGCGTCCCAGTCCAGGCCCGAGTTGTCGGGAAACGGGAACCACGACGCGTAGAACGACGGGTTCACCCACGGATCGCACAGGATGCTTCCGGCGTCGGTCCGAATATGGAATCCCGCATGTCCCACGCTGGTGACCTGCACTGATTTACCTCCTACGAGCTTTCACTTGCAAAGCTCCATCGTATGCGCCGTTTCGACCGGTCCTAACCCAGCGCGCAGTTGACGAGGTCACACTCGGGCGTGAGCGTAACGCCGAACTTCTCCTGCACCCCGTCTCGCACGTGCGCGGCCAGCGCCATGATGTCCGACGCGGTGGCCCCACCCCTGTTGGTGACGGCCAGCACGTGCTTGGACGACAACGCCGCAGTGCCGCGCCCGAATTCGGTGCCGTAACCGCGAGGAAAGCCCGCGTTCTGGATCAGCCAGGCAGCCGGGATCTTGGTTCCCGCGGGGTCGGGGAAGCTGGGCGCGTGCGCGGCGGCCTCGGGCACCTCGGGCAGTACCGGGTTGAGGAAGAACGATCCGACGCTCCACGTGTCGTGATCGCTGGCGTCGAGCACCATGCCCCGCTCACCGCGCAGAGCCAGCACGGCCGCGCGTACGTCCGGCACCGGTACGACGTCGCCGATCTGCACGTCGAGACGCTCCGACAACGCCGCGTACCGCACCGGAAGCGACTCGGTCGTCTTCTTCAGCGCGAAGCTCACGTCCAGAATCACGTACCGCGAGGACCGCTTGAACACCGACGATCGATGCGTTCCGAAACCACACTGCTCCGGCGTCCACACCGAAGTCTCCTGGGTCTGTCGGTCGTAGACGGTGAGAGCGTGCAGCAACTCCGACGTCGACGCGCCGTACGCGCCCACGTTCTGGATGGGCGTCGCGCCGGTGGTTCCTGGAATGCCCGACAGCGCCTCCATGCCGGACAGCCCCGCTTCGATCGTCGCCTGCACGACGGCATCCCACTCGACACCGGCGTCGACCGTCACGATCTCGCCGTCGATGTCCAGCCGCGAACCGGTCACCCGAATCACCCGGCCGTCGAACCCCTCGTCGCCGACGACCAGATTGGATCCACCGCCGACGACCAGCACATCGGTCTCCGCGCGATCCGCGTCGCGCACGAGGGAGACCAGCTCGTCGCCGGTCGTCGCGACGCAGAATTCACGGGCCGGGCCGCCCACCCGAATGGTGGTGAGCTCCGAAATTGCAGTAGGCACGGACTCTCACGCTACCGGTCGCGCACAAGCGTCGGACCCACCCGGTAACCTGCGGGGATGCCTCGCCCCATTGAGCACAGCTCGACTGTGCCCGCCTCCGCCGACAAGGTCCACGCTGCACTGACGTCCGAGCAGTACTGGAAGGACCGCATCGAGCAGATCGGCGGCCCCAGCGCCAGCGTGAAGAGCATCACCGTCGGCGACGGCACCATCGACGTCGTCATGACCCAGGCCGTCCCCGAAGAGGAGTTGCCGGCCGCGGTGACTGCGTTCAAGAAGGGCGACCTCATCATCGAACGCACCGAGAGCTGGGGACCCTTCGACGGTACCCACGCTGCCGGCACCTTCGGAGCGACCGTCGAAGGCGCACCGGCCCGCATCACCGGCACCACCACGCTCGACGCCACCGGCGAGACGACGACCATCGCACTGGCCGGCACCACCGAGGTCAAGGTCCCCATCTTCGGCGGCAAGATCGAAGCGATGATCAGCGAGCAGGTGCTCTCGCTCATCGACAACGAGCAGGACTTCACCGGTAACTGGATCGCCGCGCAGGGCAACGGCTAGCCTGGCGCACTATGGCTCGCCGAATGAACTACTCCGCCCGGTTCACCCACTCGACGCAGCAGGTCTATGCAGCGCTCTCCAGTCGCGATCACTGGGATGCGCGCATCGAGGAGATGCGTAAGTACTCGGAGAACGAGCTGAAGAGCTTCGAGGTGTCCGACGCCGGAATCGACATCGTGATGCACCACGTCATCCCGCGCACCGAATTGCCCGACATCGCGCAGACGGTGATGAAGAAAGACATGGTCATCACCCGCAACGTGCACTTCGACGCCTACGAGGAAGTCACCGCGGGCCACTACGACGCGTCGATTCCGGCCGGACCCGGCTCGCTGAAGGGCACCACCTCGCTCTTCCCCACCAACGGCGGTTCGACGCTGCGCACCTCCTCCGAGGCCAAGGTCTTCCTGCCGTTCATCGGCGGCAAACTCGAGCAACTCATGCTCGTCAACCTCATCGACCTGTGGCGCGGTGAAGGCGAAGTAACCGCCGACTGGCTCGAAAAGAACGCCTAGCCCTGAGCAAACCGAACAGGGGTCGTTCCGCAGGCTCCACTCCTGCCCCCGAAGGCGTCATCACCCGCGGCACCACCGGCATCAATCGGTTGCGTCGTAGCGACCGGTGGCTGATGCACAGTCCCGATGTTCGACGCGTTCTGCTCGAATCACCGAACCCGTTGGTCGTCGACCTCGGGTACGGGGCGATGCCGAACACGACCCTCGAGCTGGCCGGTCGACTGCGCACCGTCCGGCCCGATCTCCGAGTCACCGGTCTGGAGATCGACCCCGCACGCGTCGTTCCGGGGAGTGACGGCGTCGAGTTCGCCCGCGGCGGTTTCGAGCTGGCGGGATTGCGCCCCAACCTGGTCCGGGCGTTCAACGTACTGCGGCAGTATCCCGAGGATGCGGTACCTGCTGCCTGGCAACGCATTCTGTCGGGCCTGGCGCCGGGCGGCCTGCTGATCGACGGCACCTGCGACGAGCTCGGTCGACGCTGCGCCTGGGTGTTGCTCGACGCCGATGGGCCGCGCTCGCTGACCCTGGCATGGGATCCGTTCGACGTCGAGATGCCGTCGGACATCGCGGAGCGGCTACCGAAGGTGTTGATTCATCGCAACATCGAGGGTGAGCTCGTGCACGATCTGCTTCGACGGGCCGACAGAGCGTGGTCGGTGTCGGCACCGCTGGCACCGTTCGGGCCTCGAATTCGATGGCGCGCCGCCATGAAAGTGCTTGCCGAACAAGGTCTTCCGATCACACTCCCCCGCCGACGAATGCGAGACAACGTGCTCACGGTCCCGTGGTCCTCGGTCGCACCTGCACCGTGAATCGGGTGCAGCTGACCGCGGTGAGCGCGGTCAACTGCACCCGATTTCGCGGCTACGTACAGGCGGACAGTGCCAGTTCGACGCGTTCGGCCACTCGATCGGTGCTGTTTCCGGCCTCGGTGTACAGCGCGTGCGGGTCGACGCGACCGATCGCGACGGCGTCGCACACCACCTCGTCGAGGGTGATCTGCGAGATGCCACCTGCGGCGAGGTCGAGCACCGTGCGCACCGGGGTGGTGAGGTTGAACGTGCCAGCCGATTCGACGTCCCGCGGCTCGAGCCTCAGACGATGAACCGCCAGCCTGGTGTCGGTCAGTCGTAGGTCGCCGAATGCGCAGACGTGCACGAATTGCGGGTGGAGGTGCCCGAATCCGTGTAGCTCGGCCGCACTCTGGTGCGAGATCACGGCCTCGCCGCCGAACCAGGCGCACCACATGGCGAACAGTTCGAGTTCGCTGTGCGGCCACTGGCCGAGTCGGAACAGGTTGCGCTCGACGCGAGTCCACGTGTTCGTGGCCAGATTGACGCGCACCATCGCAGAATCGAAGCCGAGCTCAGCGGCCTGCTCGGCGGTGAAATAGCCGTCCTGACGAGTGGCCAACGAGTGCAGCTCGTGCACGCTCGGTCCTGTCGTACTCATAACGCAAGAGTACGTCACAATGTGTTACAGGTCACAAACTTTGGTACCGGCTACACAGGTTCGGCGAGTTTCACAGAGCTTGCTCAGAATCATCGGGAAGACTGCCAGGAATGTCATCCACAGCCAGGCGCAGCACAGCACCGCTGATCGCAGTCTCCGTCGTTGTCGTCCTCCTCGTCGCCGTCATCGGTGGCGAGTTGTTCGTGCGTCAGCAAATCAAATCCTGCCTCGCCGGTCAGCTCGAATCCGAGCTCGGCAGCCAGGTCGAGGTCGGTCTCGGCTTGAAGCCGGTCCTGCTCTCACTGGTCGACAAGAAGGTCTCCTCGGTGACCGTCGACAGCAACGACGCACGCTTCGGACCCGCCGAGGGCATGGTCGTCCAGGCCGAGGCACGTGACCTGAACCTGACGCAGACCGCCGACTCCGGCGGCACCATCGGCAGCTCGAGTGCCGACATCTCGTGGTCCACCGACGGCATCACCCGCACCCTGCAGAGCCAGGGCATCGGTGCGATCGTCTCCGGCGTCACCTCGGACGCATCGGCGGGCACCCTCGACTTCGCCGTCGGCGCTCTGGCGAATCTGACTGTCAAGCCGGAGGTCGTGGACGGCAGAGTCGACGTCCAGACCGTCGACGCGTCGATCCTGGGTCTCGGCATTCCCACCGATCTGGTCGACTCGGTCGTCGGCGTGCTGACCGACAGCCTGCAGGCCTACCCGTTGGACATGGCTCCGACGTCGCTGACCGTCACCGACTCCGGCATCGAGCTCACCCTCGAAGGCGGGCAGTACACGATTCCGGTGACCCAGCAGGATCAGAGCCAGCCGACTCCCGAGGGTTGCTCGCTCGTCGCTTAACCCACGTGCGCGGAACCTCGTAGCCTGCTACGAGGCAGGAGTGGAGCCTGCGGAACGACCCGAAGGCGCAGCGTGCACATGCGACGCAGTCGCTCTAGTCCAGACCGTCCAGTACCGCGCGTGTTCCCGACAGTCCCAATCGTGTTGCGCCCGCCTCGATCATGGCCAGGGCGGCGTCCGTGGTGCGGATGCCGCCGCTGGCCTTGACACCCAGTCGCCCGCCGACGGTCTCTGCCATCAATCGCACGGCCTCGACGCTCGCGCCGCCGGCCGGGTGGAATCCGGTGGACGTCTTGACGAAGTCGGCACCGGCCTTCTCGGCCGCGCGGCACACCTCGACGATCGCCTCGTCGGACAGTGCTGCCGATTCGATGATCACCTTCAGGACAGCGCTTCCGGCGATCCCCTCTCGGACGGTGACGATGTCGGCCAGCACAGCGTTGTAGTCGCCTGCGATGGCCGCGCCGACGTCGATCACCATGTCGACCTCGTCGGCACCTTGCTGTACCGCGAGCCTGGCCTCGGATCCCTTGATCAACGAATGGTGCTTGCCCGACGGGAAACCCGCGACGACGGCGGTGAGCATTCCCTCGGCGCGAATCGGCAGCATCGAGGGCGATACGCACACCGCGAGCACTCCGAGTTCGCGACCTTCCTCGATGAGGGCGGCCACGTCGGCCTGCGTGGCTTCGGGCTTGAGCAGCGTGTGGTCGACCATTCCGGCGAGGGCGGCGCGGGTGAGTGTCATGCGGTCCAGCTTTTCACAGCTCTGCCATTCGTAACCCTGTCGGTCTACGATTTTCGGTCATGACCGCAGCCTCGCTCGCCGCCACCTTCAACGCCACCAGCAGGGAGTTCGACGGCCTGACGCCGCAGGTGTGGGGCCCGGCCGGGCAGTCGCTCGCCTTCGCGCTCGAATTGGCCACCGGGGACGCGGTTCTCGACGTCTGTTCCGGCACCGGGGCGTCGGCGATTCCCGCGGCGGCGGCTGTGGGCCCCGACGGTCTCGTGCATGCCATCGATCTGGCCGACGACCTGTTGGAGGTGGGCCGGGTGAAAGCCACCGCCCGTGCGCTGCGCAACATCGACTTCGTCCTCGCCGACGCCACCGAGTGGGAGCCGCCGTCGACGGTTCCCGATGCCGGCTACGACGCGTTGGCCTGTTCGTACGGCATCTTCTTTCTGCCCGATCCCGAGGGGGATTTCGCTCGTCTGGTGTCTCTGGTTCGTCCGGGCGGTCGCGTCGGGGTGACGGTGTGGCGCAAGGGTGCGATCGAGGCGTTCGCGGGCACGTACTTCGAGGTGATCGGCGCGCATTCACCGCCGAGCGAGCACGACGGGCCACTCGCGCAGGACGGTTACGACAAGCACCCGATCCGGCGGATGGAGACGGTAGACCTTCTGTCCGCATGGCTCACCGCGGCAGGCACCACCGATGTCGAGGTCGTGGAGCTGTCCAATCACGTTCCCGCGACGGAGTCGTTCGTGTGGGATCTCGTGCTGGGCAGCGCGATGCGGGGCGCACTGACACCGTTCGACGAGGCGACCCGGACGCAGATCCGTGTCGAGTTCTCCGCGCTGCTGACCGAGCGTGGAATCGATTCGATCGATCTCGGGACACTGGTGGCAACCGGGGTGCGGACGCCCTGAGACAATCGGCGTCATGAGTTCTTCAGTATCCGAGGATCGCCGTTACGTTCTGTCGCTCGGTTGCCCCGACAAGACGGGCATCGTCGCCCGTATCTCGACCTTCCTCGCCGAGGTCGGTGGATGGATCGTCGAGGCCGCCTATCACGCCGATCCCGACACCGGGTGGTTCTTCACCCGGCAGGCCGTACGCGCGTCGTCCGTGGACATGAGCATCGAGGAGCTGCGCACACGTTTCGCCGCGGTGGCCGCCGAACTCGGCCCGGAAACCGAATGGACACTTCATGATTCGGGTGAGCCCAAGCGCGTGGTCCTGCTCGTCAGCAAGGAAGCGCACTGCTTGCACGACCTCCTCGGCCGCGCCGCGGGCGGCGAACTGCCCGCTCAGATCTCCGCGGTGATCGGCAACCACAAGTCACTCGAGCCGATCGCCGCCGCACACGGCACACCGTTCCATCACGTCGAGTTCGCGAAGGATCCGGCCCAGCGCGGTCCCGCCTTCGAAGAGGTGCGGTCGCTGGTCGATTCCTACGACCCGCACGCGGTGGTGCTGGCACGGTTCATGCAGGTTCTCCCCGAGTCGCTGTGCGCGCACTGGGCTGGCCGGGCCATCAACATCCATCACAGCTTCCTGCCGTCGTTCGTCGGCGCTCGTCCGTACCACCAGGCATTCGCGCGGGGCGTGAAACTGATCGGTGCGACGTGCCACTACGTGACGGCCGAGCTCGACGCGGGTCCGATCATCGAGCAGGACGTCATCCGCGTCGATCATTCCGACGAGGTGGCCGACATGGTGCGTCAGGGCCGCGACATCGAGAAGCTGGTGCTTTCCCGCGGTCTGCGGTGGCACCTGGAGGATCGTGTCCTGGTGCACGGCCGCAAGACCGTGGTGTTCAGCTGAAATCTAGAGATTCCGGAGCCGAACCACTTCGGTGTTGAATTCGTCGATTGCCTCGACGGAGCTCATGTGTCCGATGCCGGGAATCACGATCAGTCTGCTCAGGTGATCGTGGTCGTCCAGGGCGCGGGCGAGTTTGCGGGCGTGCACCGGTGGGGTCAAGCGATCGGCAGACCCGACGAGCACGCTGGTGGGGACGGACATGTTCGCCAGGGCCTCGCGGATGTCGAGGTCGGTGAGCGCTGCACCCCAGATACCGCGGGTGCGCGGGGCGCATTCGAGGACGATCTTCTCGCAGAACGCCACCTCGGCGGGTGTCGCTCCGGGTGCCATCGAGATGTACTTGATGGCTTGGCGCACCACCGGTGACGGCCGCAGCGGAAGTGCCGAGCCGAGTACCGCGCGCCCCACCGGGGTAGGGACCCGTGGAAAGCGTTGCGGCAGCGGGATGACGGTGGTTTCGCGAATCAGGGAGTCGGTTGCGGTGCTGGCGAGGAGCACAGCGCTGACGAGTCGGTCGACCTGTTCGGGATAGTTGCCGGCCCAGGCCATGATGGACATGCCGCCCATACTGTGTCCCACCATGACGGCCTTGTTGTCCTCGGCCACCGTGGCGGAAAGGATCGCGGAGAGGTCGTCGGCCAGCACGTCGGGGCTCAACGGTCGCGTCCCGACGTCGCTTCGACCGTGACCGCGCTGGTCGTAGGTGACGACGCGGTAGCGGCCGGCAAGGGCATTGATCTGTGGGTACCAGTAATCGGCCGAGCAGGTCCACCCGTGGCTGAAGACGATCGGTTCGGCATCGGCGTCCCCGTAGCTACGGACGTGCAGGTGCGCACCGTCGTCGGTGACCACCTCGGTGATGTGCGGCTCGAACGTGGGACGCTCGAGCAACTCGTCGGGCTGCACGTCGGTCGTCTTGGTGAACGAGTGCAGGCGACGCCGCCGAACGACGAAAGCTCCGACGGAGGCCGCCGCGGCCGCGCTGCCTATTCCGAGCAGCGCGCGTTCGATTACCTTGCGTGAAACCACTGACATTCCCCTCTACCTGTGTCCCCCCGAGCGGGTGCGGTAGAGGGTACGCCCACACAGAAGTGGGCGTCGATGCGACTTACCTACCAGCGGGGTCCGCGCTGGATGCTGTCGACCTTGGGACGGACGTCGACGAGGTACACGCACACGGCGACGACGCCGATGATGCCCAGGAAGCCGATCACCCCCGAGACGAGAATGAGCAGTAGACCGATGAACAGAATGGCCAGCCATTTGGTCTTCGTCAGCTTGTCCACGGCAGGGAAGGCGTCGGGGCGCTGGCGCAGTGCGTGGAAGATCGCGAATCCTGCGCCCACCACTCCGAGGATCTGGAGAAAGGTCAGGATGTAGTAGCTGAAGCTGCCGGCGATGCTCACGTGCGCCAGTGTACGAGAAACGACCCCTGCGCCGCGCGGCGCAGGGGTCGTTTTCTTTACGAATGCTTTAGCGAGTGGTCTTCTTCGCCGGAGCCTTCTTGGCCGGAGCCGGTGCGGTCTTCTTGGCAGCCGGTGCCGGAGCCGTCTTCTTGGCCGGAGCCGGGGTCTTCTTGATCGGCGAGTTCGCGCTGCTGCGGGTCTTGGCCTCGACCTTGCCTGCCACGCCGCTCACCTTGTCCGAAGCCTCGACGGCCTTGTCCTTGGCCTCGTCGCCTGCTTCGTCGATGTTCTCGGCGAGCTCGTCGGCGGCCTCGGAGATCTCCTCGGCGCCTTCACGAACCTTGTCCGACGCGAGGCCGGCCAGGGCAGCGGCGCGCTCGCCGACTGCGCGGGTCTGCGAGGCAACGGTTCCGAGGGCCTGCTCGGTGAGGTCGACGACGTCGTTGGCTGCGGTGTTGGCACGCTCGAGGCTCTCTTCGACGGCCGGGGTGCGGCGGATGCGCTCGACGGTCTCTTCGCCGCGCTCGGCGAGCGAGGTGTAGAGGTCGGAGGCGACCTTGAGGTATGCCTCGGCAACCTTGCGGAGCTCTTCGGGGGTGAAGCGCTCGCGCAGTTCGGCGATCTCGTCGGGAAGCTCTGCAGGCAGGTTCGCCAGCCGCTCGCGCAGGCTCTCGACGCCTTCGGTGACGTCCTCGGAGAGGTCGGCGATGCGGGCGTTGACCTCGCTGGTGCGGCTCTCGGCGCGCGAACGCACCTGAGCGACGACGTCCGCTACTGCCTGGACGACGGCGTCGCCCGCGCCGACGGCGGCGAAGATGGGGGTCTTGACGTTCTCGAAGTTCTTGGAATCAGACATCGGGTGTCTCCTGTTCGTCGGGTTCGGGCTCCTGCGTCGACTCGTTCTCACGACAGAACGAGTCGTAGATCTCGATCAGCACTTGCTTCTGCCGTTCGGTGATGTGCTCATCGCCGAGCAGAGCTTCGCGCACCGGACCGTGGGGACGCGCTTCCAAGATCCCGGCCCGGACGTACAGCACCTCCGAGGAGACGCGCAGACCCTTGGCTATCTGCGCTAGCACTTCTGCGGACGGGTTGCGCAGTCCGCGTTCGATCTGGCTCAGGTAGGGGTTGCTCACTCCGGCTCGGCTGGCGAGTTGCCGCATCGATACCTGCGCGGCTTCCCGTTGCGACCGGATGTAGCTTCCGATGTCCTGAGCTGCAGTCGTCACGACTGCGGCGACAAGATCCCCCGCCTCGGCGACGACCTGCGTCGCCTCGGTCGCCTTGGCGACCAGATCCCCCTCGTCATCGGCCATCTCGGCCTCCTGTTTTCGGTGTCCTACTGGACGGTACCGAAGGGTGCTAACTATTGCAAGCACTCTGCTAGCACTAGTGTCCGAAGATGAGATCCGAGATCGTGTAGATGGCCAGTCCGGCGATGGATCCGACGACGGTTCCGTTGATTCGAATGAACTGCAGATCGCGTCCGACCTGCAGTTCGATCTTCTTGCTCGCTTCCTCGGCGTCCCACCGAGCGACGGTGTCACCGATGATCGTGGTGATCTCGTCGGCATAGTTCGCGGCGATGTAGCTCGCTCCGCCGAGCAGCCAACCGTCCACTTTTGCGCGCAGCTCCTCGTCGTCGCGGAGCCGCACGCCGAGGTTGACGGTGTTCTCCTTGATCTTGGTGCGCAGCGTGCTCGTCGGATCGTCGACCGACTCGGTGATCAGCCGCTTGGCCACCTTCCAGGTCGCTGCCGCGAGCCCGGTGATCTCCTCGCGGCCCATGATCTGCGCCTTGAGCTTCTCCGCCTTCTCGATGGTCGTCGGGTCGTGCTGCAGATCGTTGGCGTAGTCGACCAAGAATTTGTTGGCGGCCAGACGCACGTCGTGCTCGGGGTTGGACCTGATCTTCCAGGTGAACTCGACGAGTTCCTTGTAGACCTTCTCCCCCAGCAACGTGTCGACGAACTTCGGCGACCAGTTCGGCGAGTCCCGCGCCACGACGCGATCGATCATCTCCTGGCTGCCGAGCGCCCATTGGTGAGCGCGTTCGGCGAGCATGTCGATCAACGGCAGCTGACGGTTCTCGCGGAGCAACTCGTCGAGGATCCGGCCGATGGGCGGGCCCCACTGCGGATCGGCGAGACGCCGCACGATGGTGCTGTCGATGACGGCGGTGATGTCCTCGTCGTTGAGCACGTCGACGACGCCGTGCAACACGGTCGCCGCCTCGGCCGCGACGCGTTCGGCGTTGTCGGGCTGAGCGAGCCAGGTACCCAGCCGCAACGGAACCTGCGCCGACGCGACCTTCTCGGACACCACCTCGGGAGCGAGGAAATTGCTACCGACGAACGAGCTCAGGCTCGCGCCCAGCTGGTCCTTCTTCTTCTTGATCAGAGCCGTGTGCGGGATCGGAATACCGAGCGGGTGCTTGAACAGTGCCGTCACCGCGAACCAGTCCGCGAGTGCGCCGACCATGCCCGCTTCCGACGCCGCGCGGACGTAGCCGACCCAGGCACCTGCACCCGTCGACTCCTGCCACCGGCAGAAGAGGTAGACGATCGATGCGAAGACGAGAAAGCCCGTCGCGACTGTTTTCATCTTGCGGAGGTCGCGACGTTTGGTCTCGTCGTCGAAGTTCATGAGCTGCACAACCGACATTGTGCCCAGAATCTCGGCAGACCAACCGGACGCAGCCTGCAATGGTGTCGGACAAGGCGCATAGGGTGGGGTTGTGGCGAGAAATACGACGGAGGCAAAGCTGGACGAGTCCGAGCCGAGCGAGGACAAGCCGAAGGTCGAGAAGCCGGACGGCCGTAAACGTCGGTGGCGTGAGCACAAGATCGCTCGCCGCGAGGAGCTCGTCGACGGCACGTTGGCCGCGATCCGGTTGCGCGGCCGCGAGATCGGGATGGACGAGATCGCGTCGGAGATCGGTATCTCCAAGACGGTGCTCTACCGCTACTTCACCGACAAGAACGATCTGACGAGCGCCACCATGTCTCGGTACGTCGAGACCACGCTTGCCCCGCGCATCTACTCGGCGATCGCACACGAACTCGACGAGTACGAGCTCACCCGCATCGTCGTGACCGCCTACGTCGAGACGGTGGCCACCGATCCCGAGGTCTACCTCTACGTCATGGCGAACAACGCCGGCAACAACCGCGATGTCGTCGCCGAGTCCGAGCGGATGATCGCCGAGCTGCTCTCCACGGTGCTGGGCGAACGCCTACGGCAACGCGAAATGGATTCCGGTGGTTCGGTGCCGTGGGCCTTCGCCATCGTCGGCGCGGTCCAGTTGGCCACGCACTGGTGGATCTCCAACAAGTCGATGTCCGCAGACGATCTGATCGATTACCTCTGCATGATGATGTGGGGCGGAATCCACGGGGTAGCGATGGCCGACGGCTCCCCCGCAAAATTCAAGTCACAGCCGCATCCGTTGGTCGACGAGGAGCCGAACACGCCTTAGCGCTCGTCGTACCCGTCGTCCTCCACGGGCACTTCTGCTCGTTGATCCAGCACGTCGCGGGCGTCGGCCTCGATGGGCAGATCATCTGCGTTCGGCTCGTCCGGCTCGTCCGCGATCGGGAGATTCTGTTCGACGCGATCCTCGGTCGGGGTTTCGATGGGTGAGTCGCTCATGTCTCCATTCGTACCATCGCTCGTCAGTTTGAGATCAGGCCCGGTCGGACATCCGAGAGGGTATGACTACCGAAACATTGACCGGACGCCGCATCGCGATTCTCGCCACCGACGGCGTCGAGCAGGTCGAGCTGGTGCAGCCCCGCGAAGCAGTCGAAAATGCCGGGGCCTCAGTCACATTGGTCTCGCTCGACCACGGCGACATCCAAGCCATGGAGGGTGACGTCAATGCCGCAGACACCTTCACCGTCGACAGCGTCGTCGCCGACGTCTCGGCCGACGACTTCGACGCGCTGATCCTGCCCGGCGGAACCACCAACCCCGATCAACTCCGCGTCGACGCGGACGCCGTGGAGTTCGTCCGCTCGTTCGTACAAGCCCGCAAGCCCGTCGGCGTGATCTGCCACGGGGCCTGGACACTCGTCGAAGCCGACGTTCTGAAGGGCCGGACATTGACGTCCTACCCGAGCATCCGAACCGACATTCGCAACGCCGGTGGCACGGTCGTCGACGAGGAAGTGGTCGTCGACGGCAATCTGATCTCGAGCCGGAACCCGGACGACCTGCCTGCCTTCTGCGCGAAGATCGTGGAGCATTTCAGCGCTTGATAGGTTAGCGTGCCCTATGCGCATCTCTCGTTCTTTGGCCCTGCCTGCGGCAGTCCTGGCCCTCGCTCTCACCCTTTCCGCATGCAGCTCCGACGCCGGCGACGGCGACAGCGCCGATTCCTCCCAGGCCGGCGGTGTCGTCGTCACCGACATGTTCGGCGACGTCGAAGTCCCTGCGAACCCGCAGCGAGTGGTCGCACTCGGTTGGTCCGATGCCGAAACTGCGCTCGCCCTCGGTGTACAACCCGTCGGAGCCAGTGACTGGCTCGGCGTCGGCGGCAACGGCCTAGGACCGTGGGTCGACGAGTCCTACGACACCGACCCCACGATCGTCGGCACCTTCGACGTGAACATGGAATCGGTGGCGGCTTTGGAACCGGACCTGATTCTGTGGACGCGCAGCACCAACGACAAGGCCGTCTACGACGACCTGTCCGACATCGCGCCGACCGTCGCGGCACCTCCGGGAACCGACGTCGCCTACGGCACCACCTGGGACGGGCAGACCGAGATCGTCGCGCAGGCACTGGGCAAGGTCGACGAGGGCAAGCAGCTCGTCGACGACACCAGGGCATTGTTCGACAACACCATCGCGGCCAACCCCGAATTCGCCGACAAGACCGTTGCCGTCGGCACTCTCTACAGCGGACAGGTCGGTGCCTACGTCCGCGGCGACACCCGCGTCGACTTCCTCGAATCACTCGGCCTGACCAACACTCCGGCCGTCCAGGACCGCGCCGAACCCGGAGCGTTCAGCATCGAACTGTCCGAGGAGAACATCTCCGCACTCGACGCCGACCTCACCGTCATGTTCCCCATCGGCACCGGACCCGAGGTGATCACCGACAACCCGTCGATCCAGGGCCTGCCGTCGGCACGGGACGGACGCCTCGTGGTCCTCGGTGACACCGACCTGTCCAACGCATTCTCGGCCGCCTCGGTCGCAGGCACCCGATACGCACTGGAAAACGCGGTGCCACTGTTCGCGGCACCACTGAAGGGCTAGATCACACCCTCCCCGGGGGGCTTGTTACACCCTCCCTGGTGGGCTTGTCACACTCTCCCGGGCGGGCTTGTCACACTCTTCCCGGGGGAAATCCACCCGCGGCGATCGGGCCCCAGGTGTCGATCACGATGCGTATCAACGACTTTCCCTGCTTCACCATCGCCGCGCGGTACTCGTCCCAGTCCGAGTGCTCGCCGGCGATGCTGCGGAAGTACTCAACCAGCGGCTCGACGGCGTCGGGAAGATCGATGATTTCGGCGGTGCCGTCGACCTGGACGTAGTCGCCGTTCCAGTCATCACTGTGCACCAGCACCGTGACGGCGGAATTGCGGCGGATGTTGTGCACCTTCGCGCGCTCGGGGTACGTGGCGATGACGATGCGGCCTTCCGAGTCCACTCCGGCCGAGACCGGGGAGACCTGCAGACCGTCGTCGCGCTTACGGGTGATCAGGGTGTGTTGGTGCCGCGGAGATACGAATTCGAGCAGTTGCTCACGCGACACGGTTTCTGCTTTTGCAATGGTAGGGGCCATGAATCCCATGGTAGAGAAGTAGTCTTCTCGGCTATGGCCGACAAGTCGAAACTGTGGACTCTTTCTCCCGTCGATGTGCTGCGGGCCAGTTCCTCTCCCCGTGTGGAGGACATCGACTTCACGGCAACTCCGGGTTTCGACGGCGCGAAGGCGCACGGCAACGACGTGCTCGAACAGCGCGGTGCAGTGCTGGCAGCGCTGCAGGAGAAGCTCTATGCCCACGGTCGCGCGGGCGGAACCAAGTCGGTTCTGCTGGTGCTGCAGGGCATGGACACCGCGGGCAAGGGCGGCATGGTCAAGCACGTCATCGGGATGGTCGATCCGCAGGGCGTCGACCTCGCCTCGTTCGGGGTTCCGACTCAGGAAGAGAAGCAGCACCACTACCTGTGGCGCATCCGCAAGGCACTTCCGCGGGCCGGCCGGATCGGGGTGTTCGACCGGTCCCATTACGAGGACGTTCTCGTCGTCGCGGTTCACGATCTGGTGCCGCGGCAGGTGTGGGAGAAGCGGTTCGACGAGATCAACGCCTTCGAGAAGGATTTGGTCGACGAGGACACCGTCGTGGTCAAGGTGGCCTTGTTCGTCTCGGCCGACGAGCAGAAGAAGCGACTGCAGGAGCGACTCGACCGACCCGAGAAGCACTGGAAGTACAACCCGGGCGACGTCACCGAGCGTGGTTTTCTACCGCAGTACCGGGCGGCGTATCAGCGGGTTCTCGATCGCACGGACTTCGATCATGCGCCCTGGTACGTCGTCCCCGCCGACCGCAAGTGGTACAGCCGCTTGGCCGTCACGGAAATTCTGATCGACACGTTGGAGAAGCTCGACCTCGATTGGCCCGCTGCGGATTTCGACGTCGAGCACGAGAAGAAGCGACTGGCCGAGAGCTGAACCCACTTCGAAGACGTGAATGGTCCATCGACCCCCGTCTGGGCAGGTCGATGGACCATTCACTCGTCCAAGGTGACAGTTACAGCGTGGCTGCGTCGATCACGAAGCGGTAGCGCACGTCGGACTTGATGACGCGGTCGTAGGCCTCGTTGATCTTCTCGGCCGGGATGACCTCGATCTCGGCACCGATGTGGTGCTCGGCGCAGAAGTCCAGCATTTCCTGGGTCTCGGCGATGCCGCCGACCATGGATCCTGCGAACGAACGACGGTTGGCCAGCAGGTTGAAGGCGGGCACCTCGAGCGGCTTCTCGGGAACGCCGAGCTCGACGAGGGTGCCGTTGCGGGCGAGCAGTCCGAGGTACTTGCCCATGGGCAGGTTCGCCGAGACGGTGTTGAGGATCAGGTCGAACTTGCCCTGCAGATCCTTCAGCGCCGTGGTGTCCTTGGTTGCGTAGTACTCGTCGGCACCGTAGGCCTTGCCGTCGGCCTCTTTGGCGTCGGTCTGGCTCAGGACGGTGACGTGGGCACCCATGGCGTGGGCGATCTTGACGCCGATGTGTCCGAGGCCGCCCATACCGATGATGGCGACCTTCTTGTCGGGGCCGGCTCCCCAGTGCTTGAGCGGCGAGTACAGCGTGATGCCTGCACACAGCAGAGGCGCGGCGACGTCGAGCTCGACGCCTTCCGGGATGCCGAGGACGAACTTCTCCGTCACGACGATCTGGGTGGAGTAGCCGCCGTGGGTGAATTCGCCCTCGTAGGTCTCCGAGTTGTAGGTCTGTACGACGCCCTTGGTGCAGTACTGCTCGTCGCCGTCCTTGCACGCCTCGCACTCGCCACAGGAGTCGACGAAGCAGCCGACGCCGACGCGGTCGCCCACCTTGCGGGTGGTCACCTCGGAGCCGACCTCGGCCACGATGCCTGCGATCTCGTGCCCGGGAACGACGGGGTACGTGGTGCCGCCCCACTCGTTACGGGCGGTGTGGATGTCGGAGTGGCAGATGCCCGCGAACTTGACGTCGATGAGGATGTCGTTCGGTCCGACGGCGCGCCGCTCGATCGTCGCCTTCTCGAGCGGGGCGTCCGGAGCGGTGGCCTGGTAAGCGGTAGCTGAAGTCATATCTATATTGCTACCTACGCATCAGTGCGAGCGCAAGGCAGCTACCGCCTCGACCAGGCTATTCCTGCTCTAAACGAGTCGTTCGCAACAGTAACGTCAGCTGTTCTTGGCGATATTGATGCCAAGCCACCCAACGTACGCCACCAGACCGACCAGTCCGATCTTACGCGTCCCGGGGTATGCGATCGCCGCGCCGACGGCCAATTCGGTGGCTCCGTTGCGACTGATCCAGGTTCGAGTGTCCTTTGGGAACGGGAGCTTGGTGATTCCCTCGAACGCCTCCGGCACCACGAAGTGGGCGGCACCGGTCGCGGCCAACCCGATCCCGAATGCCTTGGGAACCACACCGTTCGACTTCGTGGACTTGCTCACTGACACGCTCCTGTGATCGAAGTGACTGCGTTCGCAGACCGACAATAGCGCTCCGATGACCGCCGCGGGGCAACCCGCCCGCTGCGGGGTCTACTTTGCGATCCGGCCGTTCTCGTAGCGGTAGAACCCGGCTCCGGCCTTCTTGCCCACGTGCCCCGATTCGACCATGTGCAGCAGCAGCGGGGGTGCCAGGAAGAGAGGTTCTCCGAACTCCGAATACATGGCGTCGGCAATGGCTTTGACCGTGTCGAGCCCCACGAGATCGGCGAGTGCGAGCGGCCCCATCGGGTGCGCCAGACCGAGCACCGTCGCCTTGTCCACGTCTTCCTTGGTGGCGAATCCGGATTCGACCATGCGAATCGCAGAGAGCAGATACGGCACGAGCAACGCGTTGACGACGAAGCCCGAGCGATCGGCCGAGCGCACGACCTGTTTACCGAGAACGTCGCCTGCGAAGCGCTCGGCGCGGTCGGCCACTGCCGGTGCGGTCAGGTCGGTGGTGACGAGTTCGACGAGTGGCAGTACCGGGACCGGGTTGAAGAAGTGCAGACCGACGACGCGGCCGGGTGCCGTCGTCGCGGCTCCCAGGCTGACGATGGGAATGGAGGAGGTGTTCGAGGCGATGACGGCGTCGGGGTCGGTCACCACCGAGTCGAGCTCGGCGAAGATGTCGGCTTTGATCTTCTCGTCTTCGAGTACTGCTTCGACGACGAGTTGGCGATCGCCGAAGTCGGCGAGGTCGGAGGTGAATCGCAGCCTGGCCGCGGCGTGTTCTCGCTCGCGTTCGGTGATCTTGCCGCTGCTCACTCCGCGGTCGAGGGACCTCAGGATGCGGGTGCGTCCGGCACTGGTCAGTTCGCGGGTCTGTTCGTGGACCAACACGTCGACATGGGCGCGGGCACACACCTCGGCTATTCCTGCCCCCATCTGCCCCGCTCCGACGATCCCCACCCTCTCGACCGCCACAGTGACACTCCTTCAACAAACGTTGCGCTACAACATCTCTCGTGAGATGGGGGTAACTCTTGCCGGGTACACCCAAGACCTTCGTTGTACAGAACAGGCGGCCCGCAACGGAAGTTGCGGACCGCCTGACTAGTGCGCTGAAGGTGAGGAGAGGCGGTACCTCTAGTGGAACTGGCCTTCTTCGGTGGAGCCCTTCAGTGCTGCCGTCGAGGTGTTGGGGTCGACGGTGGTGGCGATGCGGTCGAAGTAGCCGGCACCGACCTCACGCTGGTGCTTGATGGCGGTGAAGCCGCGCTCTTCGGCAGCCTTGAACTCGCGCTCCTGCAGGTCGACGAACGCGGTCATGCCTTCGCGGGCGTAGCCGTGTGCCAGGTCGAACATGCCGTAGTTGAGCGAGTGGAAGCCGGCGAGGGTGATGAACTGGAACTTGAAGCCCATGGCTCCGAGTTCCTTCTGGAACTTGGCGATGGTCGCGTCGTCCAGGTGCGCCTTCCAGTTGAACGAAGGCGAGCAGTTGTAGGCGAGCAGCTGATCCGGGAATTCGCTGCGAACCGACTCGGAGAACTTCTTGGCGACCTCGAGGTCCGGCACGCCGGTCTCCATCCAGATGAGGTCTGCGTACGGGGCGTAGGCCTTCGCACGGGCGATGCAGGGCTCGATGCCGTTCTTGACGCCGAAGAAGCCTTCTGCGGTGCGGGTTCCGTCGAGGAACTCACGGTCACGCTCGTCGACGTCGGAGGTGATCAGCGTGGCTGCCTCGGCGTCGGTGCGGGCGATGATGACCGACGGGACGTCGGCGACGTCGGACGCGAGGCGTGCCGAGGTCAGGGTACGGATGTGCTGCTGGGTGGGGATCAGAACCTTGCCGCCGAGGTGGCCGCACTTCTTCTCCGATGCGAGCTGGTCCTCCCAGTGCACGCCTGCGGCGCCGGCCACGATCATGGCCTTCTGCAGCTCGTAGGCGTTCAGTGCGCCACCGAAGCCGGCTTCGGCGTCGGCGACGATCGGGGCGACCCAGTTCTTGACGGACGTGTCGCCTTCGATCTTGGCGATCTCGTCGGCACGCAGGAGTGCATTGTTGATGCGACGGACGACCGAGGGGACCGAGTTGGCCGGGTAGAGGCTCTGGTCCGGGTAGGTGTGGCCCGAGAGGTTGGCGTCGCCTGCGACCTGCCAGCCGGAGAGGTAGATCGCCTGGAGGCCGGCGCGAATCTGCTGCACGGCCTGGTTGCCGGTGAGGGCACCGAGCGAGTTGATGTAGTCCTCGTTGTTGACGAGGTCCCACAGGATCTCGCTGCCGCGGCGAGCGAGGGTCGCTTCTTCGACGACGGTGCCCTGGAGGTCGGAGACCTGCTGTGCGGTGAAGTTACGGGTGACGCCCTTCCAGCGGGGGTTGGTGTCCCAATCCTGCTGGATCTCGGCGATGGTCTTCGGGGTGCCGGTGGTCGACATCTTCAGCTCCAGTCTCTTCTGCTTCTCGGCCTGCCTCGAGACGAATCTTCACATCGTTGCCAGGCCCTTCTGGTGTACTCCAAAACAATGGCACAACCGAAAACATGCGTCTACCAGTTGTTAGTGCCAATCTTGGCTAGCTTTCCCGAGCACCTTGCTAATGTTGCAAATTTTTGGTCGACGCAAACCTCTCGGATCGGACGGCATGGTTACTCGCCAGTAGCGATGAAACCCCAGTTGATGAACGCAATGAACAAAAACTCATACAGGACGCTTGTACGGTTTGGCGCAGCCGTCTGAATCGAGTCAGAAACCGACGCTGCTGTGACCGACATCACAGTGCTCCGATCTCAAAATGTGGACATGCATGGGGTGCTCCACTCGACGCCTTTGCCTCGGGAATGACGCCGCCGACGCCCCTGAGTGGAGCGCAACGTGCACTCATCCACAGCCACGCAGCTATCCACAGGGCATTCCATTCCCCCAGGTCGAGCTTCGGGGGACATCTGCGCCATCCCCGAAGCTGCAAACATGACACCCGACGCAGGCTCCACTCCCACACCCCAGGGTCATTCCGCAGGCTCCACTCCCGGCCCCGCCACCTTTCAGCAGCTCCTGGCCTCCGGACTCCACCCCAGCACCGTCTCGCGACGCTTCACCCGTGTTCTGCCGACGGTCCACATGCGCGGGGAACCGTCGACGATGGATCGATGTCGGGCAGTTTCGCTGTGGCGACCGGACGCCGTGCTCAGTCACCGGTCGGCCGCCTACCTACGGGGCTGGACGACCGAACCGACCACCCTCGACGCCACGGTCCCTCGCTCCGCGAGGTTGCGGCCACCGCCCTGGCTTCGGCTACATCGTCGGGCACTCGATTCCAGGCTCGTCGACGAGGTCGAGACCCTGCCGTGCACCACGCCCGCACAGACGATTCTCGATTGCCTGGCGGTACTCCCCCGCGCCGAGGCCGAGTTGCTGATCGACGAACGCCTGAAGTTCGGACTCGACCCCGCGTCGTTGCTCCGCCTGCTCGAACGATTCCCGGGTCGACGCGGCAACGCAGAGTTGGCTCGCCAAGTTCGGCTGGCAGTGACCAGGTTCGCCTCGGAACCGGAGCGGGCGTTGGGACGCGCGCTGCACCGGATCGGGCTGTACCTGGAGATGAATGCGGCAGTCGGTCCGTACATCTGCGACCTCGTCGACCGTCGCAGCCGAACGATCATCGAAGTGGACGGACGCGAATTCCACAGTGCAGCTGGAATATTCAGCAAGGATCGGCGCAGGCAGAACGCGCTGGTGCTCGATCGCTGGCTGGTGCTGCGGTACTCGGCATTCGACGTACTGGCCGCACCGGACGTCATCGCCGGCGAGATC
Organism: Rhodococcus sp. 14-1411-2a; assembly: GCF_002259485.1. Lineage (GTDB taxonomy): Bacteria > Actinomycetota > Actinomycetes > Mycobacteriales > Mycobacteriaceae > Rhodococcoides. The sequence goes on along the minus strand of NZ_NPGA01000015.1, from coordinate 241,720 downwards.
GCGTCGGTGATCCGACGACGCCGGGAATCGAGGCGATGACTGCACAAAATGCTCCACTCCCGGAGCCGTGCACGACATTCATCGCGTCCGCCCCCCCGGGAGTGGAGCACCAGTTGCAAAGAAGGCTCAGATCCGGACGCCGCTGCGCTCGTCACTGGACGCAACCACTCGCGACGTGGTCGGTGTCCGACGCGACGAGAGCACCCCGAGCGCACCCATCGCGGCGATCACGAGTCCGCCGACGATGGCGAACAGGTCAGCAGCCAGCAATCCGGACGGGAACACCATCAGCGCGGGCGAGACCGCGAGCAGCAGGCCGAGGCCGACGTGGGTCCAGTGGCTTTGCCTCGACGACGATCCGATGGCCCACAGCGCGGTCGATGCAGCGAGAATGCCGAGCACCAGGATGGCTCCGGTGACTTCCTGGTCGCCCTGGACGGGAAGCCAGACGGTCGATGCGACGAGTACGGCTCCGGTGACGAATACGACGACGTCCCTGAAAATTTCCGATGTGCGTTGACGGTTGGACATGACCGCTCCTCGTGGTGCGTGGTGAATAGCTCGTATACCGGTATACGCCTTTACTTCGGCTAATGTTCCCGATGAACGCCGAATTGTGACTCAGCAGCCGATTGCCAATGCTGTTAAGGCAATTCTTCGCAGGCGTAGCCTGGCGATATGTCCAAAACCTTCGTCGGCGTGCGGCTTCGGCAGCTCCGCAGCGAACGCAGCATGAGTCAGGTGTCGCTGGCGCAGAAGCTGGGAATCTCGGCCAGCTATCTCAACCAGATCGAGCACGACGTGCGTCCACTGACGGTGCCGGTGCTGCTGCGGATCTCCGAGGTGTTCGGCGTCGACACGTCGTTCTTCTCCTCCGAGGACGACACCAGACTGGTTGCCGAACTCCGTGAGGTCGCGCTCGATCAGGACATGGGGATCGACGCCGACGCGCACGAGATCGCGCAGATGGTCAGCTCGCACCCGCAGCTGGCGCGGGCGATGGTCAACATGCACCGCCGATACCGCAATACGACGGCTCAGCTGTTGGCCGCTACCGAGGAGCGTTTCTCGGACGGCAGTGGCAGCGGTTCCATCAGCAAGCCGCACGAGGAAGTGCGCGACTACTTCTATCAGCGGCAGAACTATCTGCACGAACTGGACACTGCGGCAGAGGCTCTGACCTCGAGGATCCGGTTCCATCGCGCTGATATCGGTGGCGAGATCGCCAAGCGGCTGCGGACGGTCCACGACGTGCAGATCGTCAATCGGATCGACCTCGGCGAGAACGTGCTGCACCGATTCGATCCCCAGACGCGAGTACTGGAGATTTCACCGCATCTCTCCGGCGGGCAGAAGGTGTTCAAGTACGCCGCCGAACTCGCGTATCTCGAATGCGGGGACCTGCTGCAGAAGATGGCCGACGAAGGCAATTTCACCAGTGAGTCGTCGAAGAAGTTGGCGGTGCTGGGCTTCGCGAACTACTTCGCGGCCGCGACGGTGTTGCCGTATCACCAGTTCCATGACGTGGCCGAGGATTTCCGGTACGACATCGAGCGGCTCTCGGCCTTCTTCTCGGTCAGCTACGAGACCATCTGCCATCGACTCTCCACCTTGCAGAGACCCGAGTTGCGGGGTGTGCCGTTCTCGTTCGTGCGCGTCGACCGCGCCGGGAACATGTCGAAGCGTCAGTCCGCCACAGGTTTTCACTTCTCGTCCAGCGGCGGCACATGCCCGCTGTGGAATGTGTACGAGACGTTCGCGTATCCGGGCAAGATCATGACGCAGATCGCCGAGATGCCCGACGGCCGCAGTTACCTGTGGATCGCGCGGACCGTGGAGCGACGCGCCGCACGATACGGTCAGCCCGGCAAGACCTTCGCCATCGGCCTCGGTTGCGAACTGCGCCACGCCGGACGGCTGGTGTACGCGGACGGTCTGGACGTACAGGGTTCGGCAGCGGCGACGCCGATCGGAGCGGGCTGTCGGGTGTGCGAGCGATCGAACTGCCCGCAACGCGCATTCCCGCCACTGGGTAAGGACCTCGACATCGACGAGCACCGAAGTTCCGTGTCCCCCTACCTCGTTCGCTGAGAATACGTTCGCTGAGAAGAAAGGAAGACTGCAATGACACGAATCGGCGTCGTACTCAGACCCGAACTTGCGCCGGAGGATCTCGTCGAGGCGGCACGTGCAGCCGACCGGGCAGGCATCGACGAAGTGTGGATATGGGAAGACTGCTTCTACTCCGGCGGACTGACTACCGCTGCACTGGTTCTCGCGAACACCGAACGCCTGAACGTCGGCATCGGGGTGCTACCCACTCCGATGCGGAACGTGGCAGCCACCGCCATGGAGATCGCCACCGTCGCCCGAGTCCATCCGGGACGACTCCGCGTCGGGCTCGGGCACGGTGTGCAGTCGTGGATGGGCCAGATCGGGGCGCGCGTGCAGTCGCCACTGACGTTGCTGAGCGAGCAGATGACAGCGCTCACCGCACTGTTGGCGGGCGAGAGCGTCACCGTGCAGGGTCGGTACGTCTCACTCGACAACGTGCAGCTCAATTGGCCTCCGCTGCAACCGCCGCCGCTGCTCGTCGGTGCGACGGGGCCGAAGACTCTCGCCCTGAGCGGCCGCACCGCTGTGGGAACCATCCTCACGAGCGAGACGTCACCGGATCAGGTGCGAACGGCCATCGGGCACATCGACGGCGGACCCGCCCACGACGTGGTGGTCTACGTGGCCGCGGGCTCCGATTCCGATGCCGCGGCGAGCAGCCTGCAACGCTGGATCGATGCCGGTGCCACCACCCTCGTGCTGGAACCCTCTGCGGCCGAACCGGATCCGACCACATTGTTCGCACACGCGGCATCGTTGACACAGCAGTTCGGTGCGCCGGAGCCGCACTCGCGATGAGCACACCTAGTGCTCTCGCAAGTACCTCCCCGCGTCCGCGAACGCACGTGCTCGACGCGTCAGCGTGGGTGGCGCAGGCGGCTCACCTCGCCACAGGCGGTAGAGGGTGCTCATGCTCAGGATGAGTCGTTCGGGTGAGTCCCAGTGCGCATACTGCCCGAATTCGCTTGATTTCAGCAGGTTCTGGGCGGCTTCGGTGGGCGCGAGTCCAGCGTCGAAGCAGCTGCGCCCGGCCTCGGACACCCAGGTCCAGTAGTTGCGGAGGGCGCGAATTTCGGCGGTGCCGCACAGGGGTCCGTGGCCCGGGACGTAGACGGCGGCATCGAGCTCGAGGAGGTGGTCGAGGGCGTCGATCCAGTTCTGCAGTGGACCGTGCCAGAGCACCGGGGTGGCGTCGATGAACAACAGGTCGCCGGCGAACACCACTCCGACGTCGGGTACGTGTGCGATGAGGTCGCCTTCGGTGTGCGCCGGGCCCAGGTAGCGCAGGTGCACGGATCGTCCTGCCACATCGATGGTCTCGGTGGTCTCGAAGGTGTGGTCCGGCAGCCGCGGCAGAGCGCCGGGGAAGGTGGCGTCACCGCGGACCCGGTTCATGTAAGAGCCCATTGCACCGACCGGTCCCGGCACCCAACCGATCTTCGCACCGAGAGAGGCGAACGCGTGCACACCTTTCGGAGGTGTTTCCTCCTTCATGGCGTGCAGTGAAGCGGCACTGGTGGTGATGCGAGCCGTGGCGGGGACGGTGTCGTTTCCCCACCAATGATCACCGTCGGAGTGGGTGTTGAGCACTTCGGTGATCGGCGCGTCGGCCACCAGCTCGGCGGTGTCGGCAACGACGCGTTCTGCCCAGTTCACGTCCCACATCGTGTCGATCAGCATCGACGCAGAACCCGGCCCCACGATCAATCCGGTATTCGTCTGGCCCCAGCTTCCGGGCGGCCGCATGAATGCCCAGGTGTCGTCGGCGATCTGTCGGTACCCCACCTCTGTGTCTGCCACCGCCACAGGCTAGCCGGTGAGCAGCTCGTTCAGGTGGGAGTCCCACCGTCGTTCCGGGAAGCACCGAGTCAACAGCTCGATCAAGATGGGCACTGCAGTGGATGCCCCTGGAGACGCGCCGAGCACGGCGGCGATCGTACCGTCCTTCGAGGCAACCACTTCGGTGCCGAATTGCAGTGCACCGTCCTTCACGATCTGGGCGCGCTGCCCGGCGTCGGCGATGGACCAGTCCGCCGAATCGGCGCGCGGCAGAAACTCACGGAGCGCAGCGATCTTCCTGCTCCGCGTCGCGGTCAACTCGGAGAGCAGCAACCCGATCAACGGAGTGTTGCTGCGGGCCATCGACAGCAGCGAGCCGATGTTGTCCGCGTTGACCGAGCGCGGAAGGTCCATCAGGGATCCGTGTTTCAGAAACTTCGGGTTCGCCCCGGCATACGGCCCGAACAGAACCGATCGCTTCCCGTCGACGATTCGAGTGTCCAGATGCGGCACCGACATCGGCGGAGCTCCGATGGGCGGAGTGCCGTACACCTTGGCGTCGTGCCTATCGACCAGCTCGGGTCGATCACAGCGCAGGAACTGCCCGCTGATCGGCAGCAGTCCGTAGCCTCGCGCCTCGGGAATTCCGGCTCGGCGCAGCAGCTTCAGAGCCCAGCCACCGGCTCCGACGAACACGAAACGAGCACGCTCCACCGGCCGACCGCCGCGCACATCGAGTCGCCAGGATGCATCTGTGTCCTGCGTCAATCCTCGCACTTCACGGCCGGTCTCGACGCTCGCGCCCGCGGCAGACATGACATCGAACAGCTGCCGCGTCGCGGAGCCGAAGTCGACGTCGGTACCCGTGGCATCTCGGGTCGCCGCCCACGTCCCCGTCCTGCCCTCTGCCACCAGCGGTGCCCATTGCCGAAGCACCGCAGCGTCTTCGGTGTACTCCATTGCGTCGAACAGAGGATGCGCACGCAACGCCCTGTGCCGTGCGCGCAGGAACTCGACGTTCTCGGCACCCCGTACGAGCGTCAAGTGCGGCACCGGACGCACGAAGTCCGCCTGGGGCAGCGTCGACCAGAAGCGCCGGGTGGACGCGAACTGCTCGGCGATCCCCACGGCTCGATCGATGTCGACCGACCCGTCGGATCGCAGTGTCGTGTAGTTGGTCTCGCACAGACCTGCATGACCGGTGCCGGCGTTGTTCCATCCGTCGGATGCTTCGGCTGCCACGCGAGGCAATCGCTCGAGTACTCGGATGGACCAACTCGGTTCCAGTCTTTGCAGCAGCGTTCCCAAAGTCGCGCTCATGATTCCGCCGCCGACGAGGATGACGTCGTCCATCTCCAGCCCCTTTCTCGTACTAAGTACAAGTCACGTTAGCACCAACTCGTACAGCTGTATAGTTCTGCCGATGCCCCGCCTGACCAGGATTGCCGTCGTCGACGCCGCGCTGGACGTCGCGTACCGCCGCGGATTGGACTCGCTCACCATCCGCAAGATCGCCACCGAACTGGGCGTGTCCCCCATGGCGATCTACTGGCACGTCGAGAACAAGGACGAGCTACTGGACGCCATGGGCGACCGCGTCTGCCAGGACATCGAGATCACCGCGGATCCCACCGCTGCGTGGTGGGACCAACTGCGAACCGTGCACGAGGACTTCATGCGCGCCCTACGCGCACACCCGGGAGCCGCGACCATCGTGGTACCCCGAATGCTGTTCGCTCCCAATAGCAGAGCGGCGATGGAACTGAGCCTGAAACTCCTGCGGGAGGCCGGTTTCTCCGTTCCCGACGCCACCCAGCTCGCTCGCCAGGGTGTTCGGGTCGCCATTTCTCTGATCACGGAACCGTTGTTCACCGGCGTCGAGGTCGAGCCGGAGCGTCGGGCACACGTCGAGCACGAGGTGGCGTCGACGATGGAATCACTCGATCCGGACGAGTTCCCGAACATCCTCGCTGCCGCCCCGCATCTGGGCGATGCCACGGCTAGAGCGGCGTTCGAGAAACTCGGTCTCGATACCTTCATCGCGGGCGTCAGAGCTCTGGCGAGACAGACCGACATCTCGTCCTGATTCGAAGGGAAGTATTGGACATCTTGTCGGGTGGCGAAGTCTCGTCCGTAGGTGCAGGCTTTGCAGAACCGAAACAGTCGACGCTAGGGGTTTCAGTGATGACGGTGCCTGTCCTGCAGAACTACATCGACGGGGCGTTCGTGACGCCCTCGGGCACCGAGATGCTCGATGTGGTGAATCCGGTGGACGAGTCGGTTGTCGCCCACTCCCCCGTGTCCGACGCCGCCGATGTGGAGGCCGCGATGTCGGCCGCTGCCAGCGCGTTCGGGACCTGGGGCAAGACGACGCCGGGCGAACGGCAGAAGGTGCTGCTGAAGCTGGCCGACGCCATCGAAGCGCACAGCGACGAGATCGTCGAGGCGCAGAGCCGCAACACCGGCCAGCCCAAGGCCACCATCGCCGCCGAGGAAGTCACCGTCGGTGCCGATCAGATTCGATTCTTCGCAGGCGCGGCCCGGATGCTCGAGGGCAAGTCGGCGGGCGAGTACATGGACGGCTTCACCTCCTATGTTCGACGCGAACCGATCGGTGTCGTCGGCCAGGTGACGCCGTGGAACTACCCGTTCATGATGGCGATCTGGAAGATCGGTCCAGCGCTGGCCGCCGGAAACACCATCGTGCTCAAGCCAAGTGACACCACCCCCGAGAGCACGTTGGTACTGGCGAAGCTGTCCAAGGGCATTGTTCCGGACGGGGTGTTCAATGTCGTTCTCGGCAACGGCGGCACCGGAGCCGCGATCGTCGAACACAAGACTCCAGGACTGGTCTCGATCACCGGATCTGTCCGCGCCGGCATCGCGGTGGCCGTGGCCGCCGCCAAGCAGCTCAAGCGGGCCCACCTCGAATTGGGTGGTAAGGCACCGGCAATCGTGTTCGACGATGTCGACATCAGCAAGGCCGCGGACGGAATTGCCGAGGCCGCGTTCTTCAACGCGGGCCAGGATTGTACCGCCGTCACCCGCGTACTGGTGCACGAGTCGGTACACGACGCACTCGTCGATGCCCTTGTCGCCAAGGCGAAGACGCTGAAGGTGGGCCTGCCCGACGACCCCGACACCTTCCTCGGCCCACTGAACAACGTCAACCACTTCGGTCAGGTGAGCGCAAAGGTCGACGGCATCGGCGCTCATGCCACCGTCGTCACCGGCGGCAAGCGCATCGGCGACAAGGGATTCTTCTTCGAGCCCACCATCATCACCGGCGTGCAGCAGTCCGACCCCATCGTGCAGGAAGAGACATTCGGCCCGGTGCTCACGGTGCAGAAGTTCACCGACGAGGCGGAGGCGATCGCACTGGCCAACGACGTCGACTTCGGTCTCGCGTCGAGCGTCTGGACCTCCGATCACGGACGCACACTGCGTATCTCGGCAGCGCTGGACTTCGGTGCCGTCTGGGTCAACTGTCACATTCCACTGGTGGCGGAGATGCCGCACGGAGGATTCAAGTACTCCGGTTACGGCAAGGACCTCTCGGCGTACGGCGTCGAGGACTACACCCGCATCAAGCACGTCATGAGCTCGACGGAGACTCTTCGATGACCTTTCATCCCCTCAACCCCCTGTCCAGCGACGAATTCACCACCGTGGCCGAGGTTCTCGGCCGCGATCACGGCGTCGGCGACGGTTGGCGTTACGCCTCGATCGAGATGATCGAACCCGCGAAGTCCGAGATCGCCGCGTTCGACGCAGACGGAACAGTGCCTGCGCGTCGAGCTGTCTCGGTGGTGTTGAACCGCACCGAGAACACGACCTTCAAGGCCGTCGTGTCGTTGGACGATCGCACCACCGAATCGTGGACGCACATCCCGGATGTGCAGCCCAACTTCACCGTCGACGAGTGGGAGGAGGCCGACGCGGCCCTCCGCGCCCACCCCGATGTGATTGCCGCCCTTGCCGATCGCGGTATCACCGATCTGGATCTGGTGTTCATGGACACCTGGACCTACGGCGAGGCGGTGACGCCCGAGAAGTACAAGGGTCGACGCCTCGGCTGGTCCGACACGTGGGTCAAGGCTGCCGAGGGTGCCAATCCCTACGCCGGACCGGTGGGCGGATTCCACTGCGTGATCGACGTGAACACGATGGAATTGCTCGAGATCGAGGACACGTATCGCGTCGAGCGTCCGGAGATCATGGGCGAGTACGTCCCTCGCCATATCCCGGAGCGAATCAGAAACGCGAGTACACGCCCGCCCTTGAAGCGCCTCGAGATCACTCAGTCCGACGGGCCCTCGTTCGAGCTCGACGGCAACCAGTTGACGTGGCAGAACTGGTCGCTGCGGGTCGGCTTCAACTATCGCGAGGGCATGACACTGCACGCCGTCAGCTACAACGACAACGGGAACGTGCGGTCCGTCGCCAATCGAATGTCGTTCGCGGAGATGGTCGTTCCCTATCGCGATCACACCGAGGACCACTACCGCCGCACCGCGTTCGACATCGGCGAGTGGGGTCTCGGTTTCATGACCACCTCGCTCGAGCTGGGCTGCGACTGCCTCGGCGAGATCCGCTATCTCGACGCTGTACTGCACAACAGCAAGGGTGAGCCGTACACGATCACCAACGCGATCTGCATCCACGAGGAAGACAACGCCGTGCTGTGGAAGCACGTCGATCACGACGCCGGAGCCGAGGTGCGGCGGATGCGTCGGCTCACGGTCAGCTTCCATGCCACCGTGGCGAATTACGAGTACCTCGTCTACTGGCGGTTCTATCAGGACGGCAACATTGAGTGCGAGGTTCGCGCGACGGGCATCATGGTGGTCACCCACTTCGACGAGGGCGGCACGCACCCGTCGGGAACGCTGGTCGACAACCGGACCTACGCGCCCTACCACCAGCACTTCCTGGTGGCCCGACTCGATCTGGACATCGACGGCACCGAGAACACCGTCTATGCCAGTGAGACGCAACGCGTTCCGATGGGTCCGGACAATCCTTACGGTCTCGCACTGACTCAGGTCAACACTCCCCTGACCACCGAGTCCGAGGGCAAGCAGGATTACGACTGGAACACCCAGAAGGCGTGGAAGGTCGTCAACGACAACGTCACCAACGGCCTCGGCACTCGGCCCGCCTACAAGTTGGTTCCGGGAGCGGCGATCCCGTCGATGTTCGATCCCGCATCGCCGATCTTCCAGCGTGCCCAGGTGATCGGCCACACCGTCTGGGTCACACCCAATTCTCCCGACGAACGTTGGCCCAGCGGCGAGTTCGTCAACCAGAGCGGCGTCGACCGCGGGCTCCCGGAGTGGACCGAGAAGGATCGCAGCATCGAGAACACCGATGTCGTCGTCTGGTACACCTTCGGCATCCACCACATCACTCGGCCGGAGGACTGGCCGGTGATGCCCGCGGACACGGTCTCGTTCTGGCTCAAGCCGTTCGGGTTCTTCGATCGCAATCCCTCGCTCGACGTCGCACCGTCGGAACCGAAGTCGTGCCACACCGATCCCGGTAGCACCTGCCATTAGCTCGCCCAATCTCAGGGAAGGTCCGCCCATGCGTCTGATCGTGGGGTACCAGGCAACACCGAGTGGCGCTGACGGAATCGCCCTGGGGGCAACGCTTGCGCGTTCGCTGCAGGCGTCGCTGGACATCTGTCTGGTGCTGCCGCAGGAGCGTCCGGTGCCGTCCAAAGCGCCGGTCGAGGCCGGATACGACGACATCCTGATCGATCGGGCCACCGGCTGGCTCGACGAGGCACTCACCCTCGTACCCGAAGACGTACAGGCACGCGCGCACCTGTTGTTCGACGAGTCCTTCGCTCAGGGCCTGCTCGACGCCGTCCGAGAGTTCGACGCGTACATGATCGTGGTCGGTGCGGCCGGTGACGGTCTGCTCGGACGCCATTCGATCGGCACCGTCACCAGCGATCTGCTGCACGTGGCGCATGTGCCGCTCGCGCTGGCTCCGCGGGGGTATCGACATTCTCCGCCGCAACGCATTCGAGAGATCACCTGCGCCATCGGAAATCGTCCGGGGGCAGCGGAGCTCATCGAGGCAGCCACCGACCTGTCCGTCACCGCAGAGTTGCCGTTGCGCCTGCTCTCCCTCGTTTCCGCGGACGAGCAATCGGCGCAGGGACAGGGCGGTCTTGCCAAGGCCGAGGAAGTGCTGCGCACCGTGCGAGCGGAATTGCCCGCGGGATCGGACGTGCAGTTGAAGGTGGCGGAGGGCTCCGGCATCGAGAAGGCCGCTTCTTCGCTCGACTGGCACGACGGCGACGTATTGATGGTGGGGTCGTCTCGACTCGCCCAGCCTCACCGTCTCTTCCTGGGATCGGTTGCCGCCAAGATGCTCCGGGTCGTTCCCGTTCCGATGATCGTTGTTCCGAGAGAGGCCGGCGATGAATGAGCACAAGGTAGTGGACGTCGAGTCCAAGGGCCTGTCCGCCGGCCAGCTCGGGTTGCTCGCAAGTGTGGTCCTGGGCATCTCGACCATTGCACCCGCGTACGCGCTCACCGCCTCGCTCGGGCCGACGGTCACCGAGGTCGGGGTCCATCTGCCCGCGATCTTCATCGTCGGCTTCATTCCGATGTTGTTGGTGGCGTTGGGTTATCGAGAGCTCAACGCGGCCGAGCCCGACAGCGGCACGTCGTTCACGTGGGCGTCGAAGGCCTTCGGCCCGTACGTCGGCTGGATGGGCGGATGGGGCCTGATCGCGGCCACCATCATCGTGCTCTCGAACCTGGCGGGAGTGGCCGTCGACTTCTTCTATCTCTTTCTCGCCCAGGTCACCAGCAACGACTCACTGGCCGACCTGACCGGCAACAAGCTCGTCAACATCGTCACGTGCCTGGTGTTCATGGCATTGGCAGCGTGGCTCTGCTATCGCGGCATGCAGGAGACCAAGCGTGTCCAGTACACGATGCTCGGCTTCCAGCTTTTGGTCATGGCGTGGTTCATCGTGGCCGCGTTCGTCAAGGTCGGTGCAGGCGACGGGGCCGAGGACATCTCGTTCAGCCTGGACTGGTTCGACCCGTTCGGAATCCCGAGCTTCTCCGCGTTCACTGCCGGCCTGTCACTGTCGATCTTCATGTACTGGGGTTGGGACGTCTGCCTGACCGTCAACGAGGAAACCTCCGGCAGCGCAAAGATTCCCGGACGCGCTGCGCTGGTCACGGTGTTCTTCATCATCGTTCTGTACTTGCTCACCGCAGTGGCAACCCTGCTCTTCGCCGGCACAGGTGACACCGGAAACGGACTGCAGAATCCCGACACCACCGACAACGTGTTCGCCGCCCTCGCGGGGCCGGTGATGGGTCCGTTCGCGATCCTGCTGTCCCTGGCCGTGTTGAGCAGCTCCGCCAGCTCGCTGCAGGCCACGTTCATCTCGCCGGCCCGCACGTTGCTGGCGATGGGCCACTACCAGGCCCTACCGAAGCGATTCGCCTCCATCACACCGAGATTCAGCACCCCGGGCTTCGCGACGCTGGTGGCAGGCGGAGCGTCCGCAGGCTTCTACGCCGTGATGCGGGTGGTGAGCGACAACGTTCTCACCGACACCATCGCCGCGCTCGGACTGATGATCTGCTTCTACTACGGCATCACCGCATTCGCCTGTGTCTGGTACTTCCGCGAAGAGCTGTTCACCAGCACCCGCAACGTGTTCTTCAAGTTCTTGGCTCCGCTGCTCGGTGGCGTCGGCATGGCAGTGGTGTTCGTGCAGACCTCGGTCGACGCTTGGGACCCCGAATTCGGCAGTGGCTCATCACTGTTCGGCATCGGCATGGTGTTCCTCATCGGCGTCGGCATCATCGTGCTCGGCATGGTCGTCATGGCAGTGGTTGCACTGCGCAAGCCGGAATTCTTCAAGGGCAACATTCTCCGCCGTGATACTCCGTCGCTGATCGTCGAAGACTGACGCCCCTCGGCCCTCGTCAGGGTCGAGGGTGCTCGATGCCGCGCTCCTGCAGCCCTTGCACGATCAGCTCGGTGACGCGCACCCAGGCGGGCCGATCGGCCCACTGCGCCTCGAGCAGCGAGTTGGCCGCCGGATCGTCGAGACCGCGCTCGAACGACCACTCGAGGGCGTCACTGTCCCAGGCGTTCACCATCCACTCGACCGTGTCGTCCGCGAGCTGCTGGATCTGTGGGTCCTCGGGTTCGAGCTCGGCTGCTCGAAAGGAGCGCACCATGAGTGCCAGATAGCCCGGGTCCCTGAGCATGGTGCCGCCTACCGATTCCAGCCAGGGATCGAGCCTGGGCCGGTAGACGGCATACGTCAGCACCCAGGCATCGCGATAGTGATCGACAACGTCGGGGTCGATACCCGCTTTGCGCAGGTGCGTGATCAGGCCGACGATCACATCTGGAAGGACAAGCGCGTCGCCGGCACGCAACAGCCGGAGTCTGTCGCGATCCTTCTCCAGACGTTCGATCCTGTTGCTCAGGTCGGCGTCGATCTCGGCCAAGGCGAGGTCGAGTGATTCCTGCGAGGCGTCGAGTAGCTCGTGAACGCGCGCCAGTGGCACACCGGCGGAGGCAAGAGCAACGACGCGTGACAGCCTCAGGACGGCCTCCCCGTCGTAGAGGCGGTAGCCCGATGTATTGCGCTGCGGCTCGTCCAACAGACCCTGCTGGTGATAGAACCGGACGGTTCGGGTTGTCACTCCCACGTAGGAAGCCAGCTCACCGATGCGCAGCATGGCAACCATTCTGGCCGATCAATCGTCCACCCGGGCAGACTGCGGCAGCGGTTCGGTCAGCTCACGTGCACCCGGACTCAGAACCGCATAGGCGGCGACAGCGGTCCATCCGACGCCCATGACGACAGCCCCGAGACCGAGATCTCCGCCGACGAGCACCACCGACATCAGCCCCAACCCCATCGGACCCGCCACGAGCCCGCCCATGTTCAGCCAGCCGAGGACGCGCCCCCGAACGTCTGCGGGGACACGCTCGGCGACGTAGACGTTCCAGATCGGACCGAACAGCCCGGATCCGAGACCCATGACCAGCATCCCCGCTGCGACGATCCAGAACCCTTGCAACTGTGCGAACAGCCAGATACCTGCCGTCATCGCGGCCATTCCCGTCACGAAGGTGGCCCGTCGAGATCGGGCGGCCAACGCAGCGAACAGTGCCGACCCCGCCAGCGCACCGATCGCGAACGCCGACATCGCCAGGCCCAGCTGCCCGGGTTCGCCGATCTCGTTGAAGTGACCGGGCAGGAGCAGGCTGATCATCGGCGGGGTGACCAGGCTCGCCAGGAATGCGAAAATCAGCATTGCTCGCAGCGCGGGCGTGGCACGGATCAGGTCCAGGGCACTGCCAGAACCCGTGGAGTCCGTCGCGAACGCCTGCCCCATGACCGGAACAATCGCAGTCAGCAATGCAGCGGCCGCCGACGAGGCTGCGGTGACGGCAACGACCTCGATCGGATCCAGCACGCTCAACAGCAGGCCCGCCAGAGCCGGTCCGGCCAGGAACGCCAGTGAAAACCCGGTCTGAAAGAACCCGGCCACCGTGGTGACCGACGTTCCCGAGATCGACGCGACGTCGGCGAGCATCGCTTGACGAGCCGTCATCCCCGGAACATCGAAGACCGCGCCTGCAACTCCCAGCACCACGAACCACGGCACCGACAACCCCACCGTCGCACTCACCACGATCAAGCCGAGTACCGCAGTTGCGCTGCCGAGATCGGAGACGACGGCCACGTTGCGTGCTCCGAATCGGTCGATCAGGCGACCACCGGCGAATGTTGCCGGCACCGCAGCGATGCCCGCTGCCGCAGCGATCAGACCTGCCGACGCCAGACTTCCGGTCGTGGCCAGCACCAACCAGGGTAGGACGATCGTGATCGCCGAGTTGCCGAAAAGGGACAACGAAGCGCCACCGATGTACAGAGGAACGGCAAGACGGATTCGACTCATGCTTCGATGATCGGCATTGACGTTGCGTCAAGGTCAAGATGAACCTGCAGGTGTTGCCGAAGACCTAACCGTCGAGCATGTCCGCAGGCGTGGGATCGAATCCGGCCAGCAGCGCTCGGAGTCCGTATTCGAAGGCATCCTCGGATCGCTCTCGCAGATCTCCCGCGGTGTCCAGGGCAGCTCTCAGTTCCGGTTCCACGTCGCGACTGCTGAGCCACGGTGCCTCGGGAGCTGCCAGATCCAACGCCGAACCCAACACGTAACTGTCGAGCACGGTGATGATGCGGAGCACGTCGCCCGGCACGAAGCCGGCGTCAGTCAGCACCCGCGCCAGCGTGTTGTACATCCCGAACGCAGCGCTGCTGTTCACGGCCTGAGCCGTCAGCAGTGGAATCAGCCGCGGGTAGCGTCCGTAGCTGTTTCGGTAGCCGCGTGCGATCCAGGCGAGCGCCTCACGCCACGGCACACCGACCTCCGGCATCGCCACCTCGGACATCGCCCGGCCCCGCAGCAACTCGATGATCTCGTCACGTCCGGCCACGTGGTTGTAGAGCGAGGACGGACTGACCTTCAGCCTCTTGGCCAGCTGAGGCATGGTGAATCCACCCGACTCTTCGACGAGAGTCAGGGCCGCCGTCGTGATGCGATCGAGGTCGAGCAGGGGTGCCGACGGTCGTCCCACAGCATTTCTCCCGTATCTGTTGCGTTCGAGGCAGACATCCACGATACTTAACGAATCGCATTCGTTTTAACAGGAGATCAGCATGCTGACACTCACCAATCTCTCGGCCCCCGAGGCTCTGACCCGCACCACCCCGACCGATCGCGCGCCGCTCCGCGTCGGACTGGTGCAGCATCGCTGGAACCCCGATGCCGCAGGCTTGAAGGCCGAACTGCTCGACGCCATCGCCGCTGCCGCAGACCTCGGGGCGAAGGTCGTCTTCCTGCCCGAGATCACCCTGTTGCGCTACCCCGCCGACACCCGCGCCGGAGCCAACCCGGGCAGTGAAGCCGAGGATCTGCTGACCGGGCCCACGTTCACTCTCGCTGCCGAGGCCGCAGCCGCGAACGGCGTCATCGTCCATGCCTCGCTGTACGAGAAGTCCGAAGCCGCAGACGGATTGGGGTTCAACAGCGCCATCATGGTCTCGCCGACGGGAGAACTGCTGGCGAGAACCCGCAAGTTGCACATCCCCATCTCGGCCGGCTACTACGAGGACACCTACTTCCGGGCCGGTCCGGCCGAGGACCCGTATCCCGTGTACTCCCCCGCGGAACTCGGCGGAGCGAGAGTGGGCCTACCCACATGCTGGGACGAGTGGTTCCCCGAGGTCGCGCGCAGTTACGCGCTCGGCGGCGCAGAGATTCTCGCATATCCGACGGCCATCGGGTCCGAGCCGTCGTTCCCGGCCTTCGACACCCAACCGCTGTGGCAACACGTCATCGTCGGCCACGGCATCTCGAACGGCCTGTTCATGGTGGTACCCAACCGCTGCGGCAACGAAGGCGCGATCACCTTCTACGGCTCGTCGTTCATCTCCGATCCGTTCGGCCGCGTCCTGGTTCAGGCACCCCGCGACGAATCGGCCGTCCTCGTCGCCGATCTCGACCTCGATCAGCGTCGAGAATGGTTGGAGCTCTTTCCGTTCCTACTGACACGCAGACCCGACACGTACGGCCGCCTCACCGAACCGGTGAACACCGACGCCCCGTACGGTGACGGACATCCCGCGACTCCGGTGATCAAATGACAACCACTGCAACGACATTCACGATGCCGTCCGAGACCGCTCCGCAGGACAAGGTGTGGATGGCGTTCCCGTGCGAGGGCTACTCCCTCGGGGACGACCCGGCGGCCAAGCACGAGGCCCGCTCCACGTGGGCGGCCGTCGCACACGCTGTTGCCGCGTTCGAGCCGGTGACCGTCGTCGTCGATCCGGCCGAACGCGCCGTGGCTGCGACGTACCTCTCGCGCGACATCGACATCGTCGAAGCACCGTTGAACGACGCCTGGATGCGCGATATCGGTCCGACATTCGTTCATGCACAGGACGGTTCGGTCGCCGCCGTCGACTGGGTCTTCAACGGCTGGGGTGCGCAGGACTGGGCGCAGTGGGACAAGGACAGTCGTATCGGCGAGTTCGTCGCGAATCAGGCTGCTGTGCAGCGAATCACGTCGCCAATCGTCAACGAGGGCGGCGGCATCGCGGTCGACGGCACAGGCACCGTGCTGGTGACCGAGACCGTACAGCTCGATCCGGGGCGCAACCCCGGGCTGTCGAAAGCCGACATCGAAGCGGAACTGGCACGAACCATCGGTGCGCAGCATGTCATCTGGCTGCCGCGCGGACTGACGCGCGATTCCATGCGTTTCGGTACCCGAGGACACGTCGACATCGTCGCGGCCATTCCGTCACAGGGAACAGTGCTGGTGCATCGGCAACACGACCGGGCTCACCCCGACTACGAGGTCAGTTCATTGATCGTCGACACCTTGCGGGCCACCCACGACGGCTCGGGTGCGGACTGGAACATCGTCGAGGTGCCGGCTCCGCGGACACTGCGTGATGCCGACGGATTCGTCGACTACAGCTACATCAATCATCTGGTCGTCAACGGCGGCGTGATCGCCTGCAGTTACGACGACCCGTCCGACGCCGAAGCGGCCGCGATCCTGCGCGACGCGTACCCGGGCCGGGATGTGGTGACCGTCGATGCGAGGCCACTGTTCGAGCGAGGCGGCGGGATCCACTGCATCACCCAGCATCAGCCTGCGGCGAGGAATCTCCAGTGAGAAGTGGGGTCCTACGAGCTGCGACGAACCTCGAGCTCCTCGCCGACGGTGACGGTGAGCGATTCGGTCACGCAGTCCAAGCGTCCGTCGAGACGCAGTGAGACGTTGTATTCGCCCGGCTTGAGGTTGAACGTGGTGATGGTGATGCTGGTGGCGTTCTCGTCCACGATCACGCGCTGACTCAACGACAGCATCCCGTTGTGCAGAACCTCGCACATCTGACCCGGCAGGACGTTGCCGACGTGGACCGTGATGGCCTTCGGTCCGCCGAGTGCCTCGATGGTGGGCTGCGGCGTGCTCGACCCGACGAGTCTGAGGTAACTCTTGTCTCTGCGCACGGCCTCGACTTCCCTGTTAGCGTGCTCCACCAGAAGGTGGACGTCCGACGTGGTCTCGTTGGTGCTTCGTGGCGCGATGGAAGACGGATTGGTTTCACACGTCGTCATCGGCCTCGACCCCGAGCCTCTCTTTACATCGGGGGCGCAATCGTCCGCGTTACGAACCCGCCTCCGACCAGCCCACCCGCAGCCGCGAACATCCAGGGAATCTCGATGTCATCGGTCAGAACATACCTCTCGCTCCTCCGATCTGCGAGCGGACTGTTCGAAACGATATCTTTACGTATCCTTGCACCATGTAATACTCGGCGCGAGTGATCAAGGACACGAGAGTCAGTCCGTTTCCTCGAAGCCCTGTAGTTCGGCCTTCTCGGCGGCGAGCTCGGCTTCTCGCCGGCGACGCTGATGCGCCTTGACTCCAACGACCGCCGCGGCGAAGCCGAGCGGCGCACCGACGGCCACCCCGATCCACAGCGACCCGAGATTGCCGTCACCGTAACGAGCGAGCAGACGAATTGCGGCTCCCCCTCCACAGAGGACGAAGAGCGCCGAGGCAACGGCTATGCGGGCACGCCGAAGCTCCTGCACGGTGTACATGTCGATCCCCCGCGCGCGTGCGTACCCGATAACCACGTAGGCCACGACGATCAGCGCGACGTAGATGCCCAACGCCACCCACGCTCCGGTGACGCCTGCCGCGAAGGGCAGGATCGCGCCTGCGATCAGCCCGATCCACAGCAGCGACTGGAATCCGACGGCCGAGGCCTCGTTCCAGATGTCGCGTTGGAGTTCGTCGGCGTAGAACTCGTCGTCGAGGTCGCCGACGAATCGGGCTGCTCTGACGAATGCGCTCATGATTCTGCCTCTCCTTCGTTTCCGAACAGTGTTTCCACCGTCGTATCGAGTGCGCGGGCCAATCGCAGCGCCAGGTAGACGCTCGGCGCATAGTCGCCGCCCTCGACGGAGACGATGCTCTGTCGGCTCACCCCGCAGATTTTGCCGAGTTCGGCCTGGGTGATCCGTGCCTGTTTGCGATGCGCGCGAACGTTGTTCGTTCCGGACATGCCAGAAAGTCAACTCTGCTTGTCATGAAATGTCAAGAGGAGTTGTCATCCCGCGGCATTTACGTCCGCGTAACGCGGGAAACAGACTCGTGACCGCAGAACATACCGACGCAATAACTTCCCTTTACTGTTCGCAATCGCGAATACAACTCCGTATACAAAACCTCCGAAAGGGCCGTAGATGCCTGCTGTCTCGAAGCGCATGTCCTTCAAGCGCGTCATGGTCGTTCCCGCAGCGCTGGCTGCATTGAGCCTCGTTGCCACCGCCTGCGGAAGCAAGGCGAGCGATACCGCCTCCGCCGACGGCGGCGGTTCTGCCGCCTCGTGTGTCGACACCTCCGGTGACACCATCAAGGTCGGCTCGCTCAACTCCCTGTCCGGCACCATGGCGATCAGCGAAGTGACGGTGCGTGATTCGATCGCACTGGCCGTCGAGCAGATCAACGCAGCGGGCGGAGTCAACGGCAAGCAGATCGAGGTCGTCGCCGAGGACGGTGCGTCCGAGCCGACGGTGTTCGCCGAGAAGGCCGAGAAGCTCATCAGCAGCGACTGTGTCGCAGCGGTTTTCGGTGGATGGACCTCGTCGTCGCGCAAGGCGATGCTGCCCGTGTTCGAGGACAACGACGCTCTCCTCTACTACCCCGTGCAGTACGAGGGACTCGAGGCGTCGGACAACATCTTCTACACCGGAGCCACCACCAACCAGCAGATCATTCCGGCGCTGGACTATCTCAAGGAGCAGGGCGTCAAGTCGCTGTACCTCGTCGGTAGCGACTACGTGTTCCCGCAGACCGCCAACCGCGAGATCAAGGCCTACGCCGCGGCGAACGACATCGAGATCAAGGGCGAGGACTACACCCCGCTCGGCTCGACCGACTTCTCCACCATCGTCAACAAGGTCCGCTCGGCCGACGCGGACGCGGTGTTCAACACCCTCAACGGCGATTCCAACGTCGCGTTCTTCCGCGAGTACACCAATGCCGGCCTCAAAGCTGCTGACATGCCGGTCATCTCGGTCTCCATCGCCGAGGAAGAGGTCGCCGGCATCGGTGCGGCCAACATCGAGGGCCAGCTGACCGCCTGGAACTACTACCAGACCGTCGACAGCCCCGAGAACACCAAGTTCGTCGCCGACTACAAGGCGAAGTACGGTGCCGACAAGCCCACCTCGGACCCGATGGAAGCCGCGTACACCTCGGTCTACCTGTGGAAGAACACCGTCGAGAAGGCCGATTCCTTTGCCGTGGCAGACGTTCAGGCCGCGGCCGACGGAGTCAGCTTCGCCGCTCCCGAGGGCGAGGTCGTCATCGACGGCGACAACCACCACATCTCCAAGACCGCCCGCATCGGTGAGATCCGCGCCGACGGACTGATCTACACGGTGTGGGAGTCCCCCGAGCCCATCGCACCCGACCCGTTCCTCGAGACCTACGACTGGGCCTCCGACCTCAACTGACCACCACCCATGTGAGTGGAACTTCGTAGCCTGCTACGAAGTTCCACTCACATGCTCCGAAGGAGCTCCCCTATGGACGTCGTGATCGGACAGTTGTTCACCGGCCTGTCGATCGGATCCATTCTCTTGCTCGCCGCCCTCGGGCTCTCACTGACGTTCGGTCAGATGGGCGTCATCAACATGGCGCACGGCGAGTTCATCATGGCCGGTTCGTACACGGCCTACGTGGTGCAGCAGATCGTCTCCACCGGCGGCGCATCACTGTTCATCTCTCTGATCGTCGGCTTCCTCGTCGGCGGCGCCATGGGAGTGTTGTTGGAGGTCACGCTGATTCAGCGTATGTACCACCGACCACTGGACACCCTGCTCGTCACGTTCGGCGTCGGGCTCATCTTGCAGCAGCTCGCTCGCGACATCTTCGGGGCACCGGCGGTCAACGTCGTGTCCCCGGGGTGGCTGACCGGCGGCGTCGACATCCTCGGTGCCGTGGTGCCCAAGACCAGAATCTTCATCCTCGTCCTCGCGGTGGTCGCCGTTGTTGCGCTGTCGATCGCGTTGAAGAAGACCGCGATGGGTCGACGCATCCGCGCGGTGGTGCAGAACCGCGATCTCGCAGAGACCTCGGGCATCTCGAGCCGCAGGACCGACATCTCGACGTTCTTCCTCGGCTCCGGACTCGCCGGCGTCGCCGGTGTCGCACTCACCCTGATCGGTTCCACCAGTTCCACTGTGGGACAGAGCTATCTGATCGACGCCTTCCTGGTGGTCGTCGTCGGTGGTCTCGGCCAGATCAAGGGCGCGGTCATCGCGGCCTTCGCTCTGGGAATTCTCAACTCGTTCATCGAGTACAGCACCACGGCGTCGATCGCCAAGGTCATCGTGTTCGTGCTCATCGTGATCTTCCTGCAGGCCCGACCGCAGGGCTTGTTCGCCGTCAAGACAAGGAGCCTGGTATGAGCGAGTTCATCGCCAAGCGCGGCGCTCTACTGGGATTCGCGCTCGCCGCGATTCTGTTGTTCGCCGTCGCTCCGGCCGTCCTCAGCGACTTCCGGCTGAACCTGCTGGGCAAGTTCATCTGCTACGCCATCGTGGCCGTCGGAATCGGATTGGCCTGGGGCCGAGGCGGAATGCTCACCCTCGGTCAGGGTGTCTTCTTCGGTATCGGTGCCTACATCATGGCCATGCACCTGAAGATCTCCGACGCCGATCTCCGCGGCGACGACGTACCGGACTTCATGTCGATCGCCGGTATCCGTGAACTGCCCTCGTACTGGGTGCCGTTCACCTCGCCGATCACCACGATCCTGGGCATTCTGTTCGTGCCGGCCCTGGTGGCGCTGGTGCTCGGTCTCGGCGTGTTCAAGCGTCGGGTCAAGGGCGCGTACTTCGCGATCCTCAGCCAGGCACTGGCCGCGGCTTTCGCGATTCTGCTCATCGGCCAGCAGACCACCGGTGGATCCAACGGCCTCAACAGGTTCCGCACCTTCTTCGGGTTCAACCTCAACGACCCGGCCAACAAGCAGATGCTGTTCTTCATCGCTGCAGGCGTACTCCTCGTCGTCGTCGCCATCACCCGCCAGCTGATGTACTCGCGCTACGGCGAACTGTTGGTGGCGGTACGCGACCAGGAGGAGCGGGTGCGGTTCCTCGGCTACGACCCCGCCAACGTCAAGATCGTGGCCTACGTGGCGGCCGCGTTCTTCGCGGGTCTCGCAGGCGCGCTGTTCGTTCCGATCGTCGGCATCATCTCCCCCAACGACGTCGGCATCGTCCCGTCAATCGCGTTCCTCATCGGTGTCGCGATCGGCGGTCGTACCACCCTGCTCGGTCCGGTCCTCGGCGCGCTCGGAGTCGCGTGGGCTCAGACCACGCTGTCCGAGCAGTTCCCGTCGGGCTGGACGTACGCGCAGGGTCTGTTGTTCGTGGTGGTCGTCGGGTTCTTCCCGGCGGGTGTCGCCGGTGTGTTCGCGCTACGCAAACGCAAGAAGCAACCCGATCCCCAACCCGAGTCGAGCGACGAGCCAGAGAAGGAACTCGCACGATGATCCACGTCGAAGGTCCACAACCCACGTTCGGCGGCAACGCCGGCATGTCGAGTCAGTACCTCGAAGTCCGAGACCTGACAGTCAGTTTCGACGGTTTCAAGGCCAACACCAACGTCGATCTGACGCTGATGCAGGGCGATCTGCGCTTCCTCATCGGGCCCAACGGCGCAGGCAAGACCACGCTGATCGACGCCATCACCGGCCTCGTCCCGGCGACCGGCTCGGTCACCAAATCCGGCGTGGAACTGCTCGGCAAGAAGGTGCATCAGATCGCCCGCCTGGGCATCGGCCGAACCTTCCAGACCGCCAGCATCTTCGAGAATCTGACGGTATTGCAGAACCTGGACATCGCCGCCGGGTCCGGTCGGTCGGTGCTGACAATGTTGCGTCGTCGAGGATCGGTGCTGCCGCAGATCGAGGAGGCACTCGAGACCATCGGCCTGACGGCCGAGCGCGACAAGCCGGCAGGAATTCTCGCGCACGGTCAGAAGCAGTGGCTCGAGATCGGAATGCTGTTGGTGCAGAACGCCGACGTGCTGCTGCTCGACGAGCCGGTCGCCGGCATGAGTCACGAGGAACGCGAGGAAACGGGCCAGCTGCTGCAGCGCATCGGCGGTGAGCGGACGGTCGTGGTGGTCGAGCACGACATGGACTTCATGCGCATGTTCGCCACTTCGGTGACGGTGTTGGCAGCCGGACGGGTCCTGGCCGAGGGCACAGTGGCCGAGGTACAGGCCGATCCGAAGGTCCAAGAGGTGTACCTCGGCACCGCGGCTGCGGGCGAGGAACTCGATCACATCGCAGAAGAGGGAGCCGGTCATGCTTGAACTGGTCGATGTACGTACCGGTTACGGCCGCAGCGAAGTCATTCACGGTGCGTCGCTGACGGTTCCGGCCGACGGTGTCGCCGCAGTGATGGGACACAACGGTGCCGGCAAGACCACCCTGCTGCGGGCAGCGGTTGGCTTGCTGAAGGTCAATTCCGGCAAAGTTCTGTTCGACGGCGAGGACGTGAGCGCGTTGCGCCCCAGCGCCCGCGTCGCTCGCGGGCTCGCCTATGTGCCGCAGGGTCAGCAGTCGTTCGGCCAGCTGACGACGGCCGAGAACCTGCAGGTGGTCGCCGACGGCCGCAAGCGCGGCAAGGCGCTGATCGACGAGGCACTCGATCTGTTTCCGGCATTGAAGGAATTGCTCGGTCGCAGAGCGGGATTGCTCTCGGGTGGACAGCGCCAGCAGCTGGCGATCGCGAGGGCCCTGATCACCGAACCGCGAATGTTGATCCTGGACGAGCCCACCGAGGGCATCCAACCGTCGGTGGTCGCCGAGATCGAACGCACCGTCATCGAACTCACTCGACGCGGCGGTCTCGGAGTGTTGTTGGTGGAGCAGCACATCGGTTTCGCTCTGGAGTCGGCGCAGAACTACTACATCCTCGAAGCCGGCCGCATCACGTCCACCGGCGTGGGCGGAGCCGAGTCCGAGGCAGACGTCCGCGCAGCCATGGCGATCTGACCGGACGCATCGTGCCGCGCAGGGACCTTCGCGAGAAGGTCTATTCGTCACTGCGCCGGGATCTGATCTCCGGTGCCATCAGTTCCACCGAACGGCTCGGCGAGGAGCGTCTCGCCGAGCTGTACGGTGTCTCGCGCACTCCGGTGCGTGAGGCCTTGGCCAGATTGCAGGCCGACGGTCTCGTCACTCGCGACGACGCCGGGCTGCACGCCTATCGTCCACGACTGAGCGACCTGCCCGATCTGTACGAGCTACGGGCCACTCTCGAGGCTCGCGGCATCACGCGCTCGACATCCCAGTCCGTCGACCGGGCGTCGCTGTCGAACCTGTTGGACACCTGGATCGGTTTGCGGGACGACCCTCCCGGCACCACCGACGATCTGGTGTCCCTGGACGAGAACTTTCACGTCACCTTGCTGGCCGCGTCGGGTAATCCGGCTCTGACCGAGGCGCTGTGCACCGTGAACGCCAAGGTGCGTCCGGTTCGGATACTCGGCGGACTCGACGCCGCAGCCGTCGTCTCGGCGATCGATCAACACATCGACATCGTCGAACGCGTGCTCGCCGGGACCCTGGACTCGGCACTGGAACTGCTACTCGCCCATATCGATTCATCACGCGATCGAGTGGTCGCGCGGGCGCAGCAGGCGGCGGCGCTGGCCGGCGCGGTCCGTATCTGATGCGTCAGGCGCGACCCGAGAGAATCCGATCGATGTCGTCGAGCACGGTCTGCCCACCCATGGGCCCGACCCCGGTGATCCAGTACGACATGTCCACCGCGTGCGGGTTCGGCAGGATCGCTGCGTTGGCGGTGATCGACGCCGGAATCGCCGCGGGGTCCGACGGGTCGGCGGCGGTGACGACGATCAGATCCGCTGCCGCCTGAGCCGCCAGCTCGGGCGAGAGGTCGACCGAGATCTCGTCCGCCCATTCCGGCCGCGGCGGAGTGGTGAAGCCTGCACATTCGAGGGTGCTCCCGGCGAACGACGACGGCCCGTACAGGGTCAGCTCACCGTTGCGCGGCCTGATGAGTTGTGCCGTCTGCCCGGCAGTGTCGAATTCCTCGGCGATCTCGGCACACCGGTCGTCGTAGTCGGTGAGCAGTTCCTCGGCGTCGTTCTCCTTGCCGAGAGTGCGCCCGACGAACCTGACGTTCTCGCGCCACGGATCGGACTGGGATGCCATGAACACCGTCGGTGCAATGGCGGAGAGTTGGTCGTAGTACTCGGCGTGTCGAGTCTCCGTGCCCAGGATCAGATCTGGTTGCAGGGCCGCGATGTCCTCGATGGTCGGTTCGGCAACCGTACCGACGGTCGCGATGTTCGCCGCTTCGGTACCGAGGTACGACGGCACGCCGCTCGTCTCGCTGAGCACGGCGGTGCCGACGGGCACGACGCCGAGGGCGACGGTGGTGTCGAGCTCGACCGGCTCCAGGGTGACGATGCGCAGCGGGGTCTCGGGAACGTCGACCGTTCCCCGGACGGTCTCGATGGATCTCGTGGCGCTGCCTGCGCTGTCGGGGGCGGCGTCGGTGGACGAGCACGCCGTCGCAGTCACTCCGAGGGCGGCGATGGTGAGCGCGAGGGCCGTGATGCGGGCATGGGACTTCGTCAAGGGTCCTCCGAGGAAAAATTGTGCTGGATGACAAGAAGGGTAGCCTAGCCTTTTTCCTCCCGGTGACGTCCGGCCGGGCAATCGGTACGGTGTGGCTGTGACCACACCACGCATTCCGTCCGGTACCGCCAGAACCCTCGGGCCCATCAACTGGGTCATCTGCAAGGTGATCGCCAAGGGTGCAGGGGTGCCCAATCCTCACTTGTTCACCACCCTCGGGCGCACCGGTGGGCTGTATCGGGCATGGCTGTTCTACAGCGGCCACCTGATGCCCGGCGGGAAGATCTCACGCAAGGAAACCGAAATGGTGATCCTGCGCGTGGCGCACCTGCGCGATTCCGCGTACGAGATGGACCATCACGTCCGGCTGGGCAAGCGAGCAGGCATCGATCGGGATCTGCTCGAGCTGATCAAGACCGGACCGGACGCACCGGGACTGTCGACGCGGTATCGGACCATCCTCACTGCGGTCGACGAACTCATCGCCACCAAAATTCTCTCCGACGCGACCTGGAACCAACTCGCCACCCAGTTCGACGAGCGACGACTCATCGAATTCGTCCTGCTGGTCACTCAATACGACGGGTTGGCAACCACTCTCGGCGTTCTGCGAGTGGAGCGGGACTACGGCGACCGGCCTCCGCGACCATGATCGACTCTGCCGAGACCGCATTGCACCGCGCACTCGAGATGATCGAGCCCGAGGTGCTGCGGGGGCTGGCGCGCACCGACGGCGGGTACGTCGAACTCTTACCGAACGTGCCCGCACCGAATCCGTCGCCGGCCAGCATCGCGATGAACAACCGCGTGGTGGCGGCGATCTACGAGAAGGTGTGGCGCCCGTTCGGTGTATCGATGATGGGCGTCGCCGGCATGTCCATGTCGGCCGAACGTGCGAAAGCCGTTGCCGACCTTCGATTGAACGGCCCGCAACGGGTACTCGATGTCGCGTGCGGCCCGGGCAACTTCACCAGGTTCCTCTCGGAGGCTCTCAACGGTGATGGGCTCGCCGTCGGATTCGACATCTCCGAGGCGATGATCGCCCGCGCGGTGCGAGACAACCGCGGCCCCCGCGCGGCGTACGTGCGGGGAGATGCCGCCCGACTGCCCTATGCCGACGGCGCGTTCGACGCCGTGTGCTGCTACGCCGCTCTGTATCTCGTTCCGCAGCCGATGACGGTGCTGGACGAGCTGATTCGCGTCGTGCGCCCGGGTGGACGCATCGCAATCATGACCAGCTGCGAGCCACGCCCGGCACCGCTGGGTACCGTCGTCGGCTTCGGAACGGGCCTGGCGGGTGTGAGGATGTTCCCGAAGAACCTGTTCGTCGACGTGTTCGAGGCATCGGGACTGACCGAGATCGAGCAGGAAGTGCGCGGCCTCGCGCAGTTCGTCAGCGCTACCAATGCCCGCGCAACGGAGCGGATCTAGGTCTTGGGACCGTAGTCGCTGACGATCCACTGACCGTCCTGGTCGGTGACCGTCACCAGCAGAAGATTGGGAACGTTGCCGGGGTCGGGCTGCTGTACGTTCTGTGTCGTCTGCTGGGCGAACACCGCCACCTTGTACTCTCCACCGGATTCGGAATCGATTGCCGCCGAAAGAACCTCACCGGTCGCCACCACCTGGGACTCGTTCATGATCGCGGTGAGTGCTTCCCGGACAGCGTCGTACCTGTCCTGCAGTGACTGCGACGCGCCCTGGTCGACTCCTTCGAAGAAGGCGTCGAGGTTGCGGTAGTCGTACGTCAACGACCGTGCGGTGTACTCGGTGGCCGTGTTCAGCGCCATCTGCCGGTCCTGCTCAAGTGCACGTTCGGCTGCCAGATCGCCTGCCGCAGAATGCCACAGCACGCCGAACACCACTGCCAGCACTACCCCCGGTACCGCCGCACCCACGACGGACCACCGGATACGGCGTCGCCGCTCGGGGTTCTCGGGCGCAGTCGCAGTCTTGTCCTCGGGCATTGTTTCTGTCTTCTTTTCGGATGCATCTACTTCGACCATGAGGGGGTCACTCCAATCAGTTCGGAATCTGGACGGACAGTTTGGCCGGTCCGCCCGGAGGGAAGACGGCCTGAAGCATGTCGACGATGGAACCGGCGTCCACTCGCATCGGCTTGATGGGCGCGGTGTACGGCTTGAGAAGCGTTGCGATGAGGGCAAGGTCAGGTGACAGGGGCGTCAGATACTGATCTATCTTCGGGCCGATCTTGCCCAGTGGATCGTCCCAGACGTCCGCGCCGACGTACGAGTAGTCGTTGAAGCCCTCGAGCAGATTTGCCACACCCGAACCCGTCGCACCGACCCACGGCGCGGCGTCGGTCATGACCGGGCCGTAACCGTAGGCGTTGCGTCCGCCCTGTTGAGCATTGTCGTAGAGCCTTCGGATCTCACCGCTCTTGTCACGCAGCGTCGCCGACAGGTATCGGAAGGCCTCCACCAGGCGATCGACATCGCCTTCGCGACCGTCGACCGCTGCCGACGCGGTCTCGGTCAGCCCCTTCACTGCATTCGTATCGAGCTGTGCGGCAAGGGAATCACCGAGACTCAGCGCCTCGCTGACGGTGATCGACTCGCGGACCTGCTCGTTGCCGATCTCGTCCCCGTCCGTCAGGTCGGGACCCCCGGTTCCTCGCGGGCGCAGATCCAGGTACTGCTCCCCGGCAGCGGACAGATTTGCGACGACCACCTCCGAGTCCGCGGGAATTCGATGATCGGCGTCGAGGGCGAGAGTGACGTCGAGCCCGCCCGGCACCACCGCGATGCGCTCGACCCGACCGACGTGGATTCCGCGCGAGGTCACCTGCGAGGTGTCCATCAAACCGCCCGACGTATCCATGTGCACCACAACGCGGTTGGTACTCCGCGTGGGGTTCATGTCCAGGACGCCGACCGTCAGGTAGACGACACCGATAACCGTCATGGCCATCAATGCGAGGAGTGAAACGACTGTGCCCGGCCTCATCGCACGATTCCTATCCCGCGCAGGATCCCGATCATGTCGTCCGCCAGTGCACCGGCTCCGCCATCGGTCGAGACCGAGCGCACTGCGATGTTCGGTGTCGACTCGAAGTAGGGAATCAACCGCTCGCGCAACAGGGTGTTCGCCTTCTCCATGTTCATCGGTACCGAGGAGTCGGAATTGGCGATCGCGATCAGTGCCGGTGAGATCGTCTCGACCGCGCCCGCGAGTTCCGGGTACGGACCGGCGAGGACGTCACCGATGTTCTGCGACATGTAACCCAGCGTGAAGATCATGTGGACGACGCTGAACAGCACCTCGGCCAGTCCGTCCGATCGTCTCGGACCGAGTTCGAGGACGCGTTCGACGCCGTCTCGCTGTGTCACGACGGTGTTCGACACCTTCTCCGCCGCTCCGAGGATTCGATCGATCTCGGGGGTGTTGTCGCCGATGTCGGTCAGTGCGATCCGCGCCGCGTTGTTGACCTTGTCGATCTCCGCCGGATCGGGAGGAATCGCGGCGTTGACGTTGTTCACCGCCTCCTGCAGCTGAACGTAGTGACCACCGGTCACCAGATTCGACACTCCTCGCAGCACGTCCTCGACGTTGTCGGCCGGAACCGTACGTTCGACCGGAATGACATCGCCGTCTCGAAGGTACGGCCCGGCGTCGCCCCCTCCGGCGCGAGTCGAATCCTCCGGCGGCTGCAGCGAGATGTAGATCTCGCCCAGAATCGACGACTGCCGAAGCTCGGCGACGGTGTCGGACGGCAGCTGCACATCGGTGGACAGGTCCACCGTTGCCACGGCGGTCGACCCCACCAACTCGACGGTGTCGAGGACGCCAGCGTCGACGCCTTCGACGATCACCTTCGCTTTTTCCGGAAGATTGAGCACGCTCGCGAATTCGATTCGCAGGGAGTACTTGTCGCCTGCCACGTAGCTGCCGGGAATCGGCAGGTCGGCCGGGTCGACGCTGCACCCCGACAGCAGGGCGACACAGCACAACCCGGTGATCGCGCGCCTCATCGCCATCCCGCCGAACCGAGTATCAGCTGCACCAGACCGACATCGATGACATCGCCTCGTTGCTGGTCCGCCGAGCACGTCGGTCTGTACTTGTTGAGCAGAGCGCAGACCTCGTTGGGGGAATTGGTGTCGATCTCGAACTGCGGCGGGTGGTAGATCACCCGACCGCTCCTGGAATCGTTGTCGTACATCGTCATCAAGTTCTCGCCTACGGTCGGCACCTGCGCCAGGATGTCCTTGATATCGCCCACCCGTCCGAGCAGTACGTCGACCACCGGCACCGCTTGGTCGAGAAATGCGTAGACCTTCTCGTCGTACTTCGCGACGTTGCGCGCCAGCGGCGGAATGAACTCGGTGGTCAAAGCGACCGTGGTGCCGAAGGACTGGGTGAACTCCGACAGCGTGATCATCCCCCGCTTCAGATTGTCGAGCAGCTTCGCCACCTCGGGCCAGCTCACCACGAACGTGTCGATCAGGCCGTCGAGGTTGTCGATCAGACGCCGCACGGTGGTGTCCTTGTCGGCAGGATCGCCGACCAGCTGCGCCAGTTGCCGAAGGCTGTCGTTGAGCTGGGTGCCGGAGCCGCGGAGCGAATCGTCGGCCGAACGCAAGGTGTCGCCGAGGATCTCGTCGTGGTTGCCCTCGGCGTCGGCCGGACCGAGCAGATCGGACGCCAGGCCCGACACGGCGTCGAGTGTGTCGCTGATTCCCAGTGGAGTTCTGGTGCGATCCAACGGAATACAACTCGACCGGTCGAACTCGGGACCGTCGATGTAGGGCTGCGTGAATTCCACGTGCCGGTCGGTGACGATCGAATTCGACAGTGTCACGGCCCCCACCTCGGCGGGCAGCCTGAGGCTGTCGTCGATATCCATGGTGACCACCACCGCGGTGTCGGTGTTCTCGATGCGTGTCACCGTTCCGACGACCACACCGAGCATCATGACCGAATTACCCTCGTACAACCCGACCGTGTCGGTGAACTCGGCACACAGCGAGGAGTTGCCCGCACCGGGGTCGATGACCGATGTGGCGGACGCAACCGAACCGACGAGCGTGACGACGACTGCTGCCGCCACGGCGATGCGTACCGATCTGCGTCTCATCAGCACACCCTCCCCGGCAACGGAATACACACGCCGACACCGACGACCGTGTCCTGCGACTGGTCGATCACGGGCCCCTGCCCGCCGCCGATCAGAGTGGCGAGACCGTCCGAGCTTTCCTTCATGGTCGTGATCGCCCCGTCCACGTCACCCAACTGTGCGAAGAGCTTCTGCGTGATCTCCTCTAGCTGGACGATCGACGGCTCGAGCCCCTTCTCGAATGCGACCACGGGACGGTGGAAGAGCTCGAACATTCTCCCGAGCAGGTCGAAAGCACTGACAACCTCGACGCGCTTGTCGCCGAATCCTTTGGTCAGGGTGCCGAGCTCGCGTACGAGTTCGGTGAGCATGACCCGATCGGCGGCCAATGCCCCGACGTACTCGTCGGATACCACGAGCCCGCGCTCGAGTTGATCGGACCGCGTCGCGAGCGTGTCGGTGAGCGAAGACAGGTTGTCCACGATCGCGCGAGTGGACTGCGGCTGTTCGGTGACGGCCTTGTCCAACTCGGCCACGGTCTCCCGCAGCGTCGAACCGTCGATGTCGCGAACCAGCGGTGTTGCCGACTCGATCGCGTCGGACAGTTCGTAGGGCAGCTCGACCCGCTCCGGCGGAATCGGTGCCGAGCCGAGCTCGTCGTCACCGTGCGAGGTGAGCATCACGTAGTGACCGCCGATCGGTGTCAACAACTTCACCGTGACGGTAGACGCATCGCCGACGAAAACATCGGAGCGAACGCTGAATTCGACGTCGACATGCGCACCCGCCAGCTCGACCGAGCGCACCGACCCGACCGCGATACCGGCGATCCTCACTTCGTCGCCCGGCTTCACCCCGGCTGCCGAGCCGAACTCCGCGGTGTAGGTCCGCTCGCCGAACGGAATCGTGTACAACGCCGCCGCGATCAGGAGCAGGACCAGAGAGGCCGCGACACCGACCGCGCCCCAGAAGAAGTGCGCTTTGTTCTCCGATTGCTCGTCACGAACGCCCTTGCGTAGTACGCGGCTCATCGGCACACCACCAAATTCTGTCCGCCGAGCACGATCTGCCCGATCCCAGGGATGTCCTGCTGTCCGCGACTGCAGGAGTACGTCTGTGCGCCCGGCTCCGGAATGCTCGCATTGAGTCCGGTCAGCAATCCCGGCGCGAGTGCCAACATCTCGGTCACCTGTTCGGTCTGCGGAAGCATTCGACGCAGTGCCCCGTCGACCGGCGCGTAGCTGTTGTCGTACGCCCGCTCGAGGCCCTCCATCAGCCCCACGAACGGTCGCAGCCCGTAATTGGCCTGATCCAGCGACGCGAGTACGCCGTCCATCTGGGTGCTGAGCTTGGAGACCAGACCGTGCAGTTGTTCGAGAAGGTCTGCGACCGACGCGGATTGGCCACCGATCGAGTCCGAGATCTGGCCGAGGTTCTCGATCAGGAGCCCGATGATCGATTCACGCTGTACTGCGAATTGGGTGATGCGATCCACGTCGCGCACGACCGGACCGAGTCCGGACCCGTCACCCTGAACCATCCGGAGAATGTTCTCGGTGAACTGATTGAGCTGTGCGGTGTCGAGAGTGTCGAAGATCGGCTCGAAGCCGTTGAACAGCTTCGAGATGTCGAAGGACGGAATCGTTCGATCCTTGGAGATGGTCGCCCCGACCGCCAACGGGGCTCCGGTCGCCGAATCCTTCTGCACGAGTTCGACGTACCGCTGCCCCAGAAGATTCTGGTACCGAACCGCAGCCTGGGTGTTGGCGAAAATCGGCCGTCGGTCTTCGATCTCGAACTCGACCCGCGCGAGGGCACCGTCGAGTTCGACCGACGACACCTTGCCGATCTGCACCCCGGACATGCGCACGTCGTCGCCCACGTACAAACCCGACACGTCGTCGAACTCCGCGCCGTAGGACGACAGCGGTCCGCCGACCGGGGTGCGAAGAGCAGCGACGATGATCACCGCACACACCGCGGTCACCGTGAAGAAGACGAGCAGTTTGACCGCGGGGCCAGCTACCTTCTTCATCCGTTCGCCTCCTCGTGTGCGGCAACGGCTCCGGCCAGATTGGGCATGGTTTCGACTATCAGGTCGAGTTGCAGCTGAGGCTTCCCGTCGACGACGGGAAATGCGTCGGAGATACCGTCGAGCACCTGCGGCACTCGGTCGTAGCTGGGCGCCAATGTGCCGATCGACGCGGTGATGGGCACCAGCAGGTCCAGCACCGTGGACAGCAGCTTGGACAGGTTCGGATTGTTCGCCTTCAGCAAGTCGCCCACCGGAATCATCAACTGATCGCTCAGACCGTTGTTGGCGGCGATGGTTCGCGCTCGGTCGACGGGTGCCTCGACGTACACGCTCTTGTCCACCACTCCCACCACCAGATCGAGCAAGGGCGGAACCAGGTTGCCGATTCCTTCGCCCAGTTCGGCACCGCGATGCAGCTTCCAGGCCAGCGGGTCGATCTGGTTGTTCGCCATCATCTGAGCAGTGTCGAAGTACGGCTTCAGGTTTCGACTCACCTCGACGGAGGTGTTCGCGATGAGGTCCAGGAGGTGGTCCACCTGTTCGGTGTCGAGAACCTCGGTGAGGTCGGCGACTCGCCGGAACACTCCGGTCACCGTTGCGCCTCGCAGGTCTTTCGACACTTCGAGAGTCGAGTTGTCGGCCAGGGGTGCCCCCGTGCCGTCGGAGACCAATTCGATTGCAGTGGAACCGAATACGTTCGACGACGAGAATTGAGCCTGCATGGTGTCGGTGAGCTCGCCCGCCTGGCTCGGATCGATCTCCAGTTGCAACCGCTGCCGTCCGAAGCCGACGGTCTCGATGTTGTCGACCGTGCCGATGGACAGACCACGGAACTTCACCTCCGACCCGGGCGTCAGACCGTCCCCCACCGATGCTGCATCGAGCGTCAGCTCGAAGGGCGAATCGAAGGCCCCGCGTGCGTAGGCGGTGAGGCCGCCTGCGAACACTGCCAAGGCAACGGCCACCGCCAGCCCTCGCAGGCGTAGCGTGGCCGGCCCGGCCGATCGTCCCGTCAGATCGTCGAAAACTGCCATCTCTACCCCGAAATCCTTATGCCCGAGTCGAATCCCCACAGGACCAGCGTCATGATCATGTCCAGTACCACCACGGCAACGAGGCTGGCCCTGATGGCGCGGCCCGAGGCGCGCCCGACTCCCTCCGGGCCGCCCGAGGCGTAGTACCCCTGATAGCCGTGGATCAGGATGATCGTCACGACGAACACCGCGGCCTTCAGGAGTGAGAACAGCACGTCGACCGGCTGCAGGAAGGCACTGAAGTAGTGGTCGTAGGTGCCCGAGGACTGTCCGCCGACAACGCGAACCACCACCGCACACGACAGGTAGCTCAGAATGAGGGTCAGCAGGTAGAGCGGCACGATCGTGACGATTCCCGCGATCACCCTGGTGGTGACGACGAAGGGCATCGACTGAATCCCCTGAGCTTCGAGGGCGTCGATCTCTTCCGAGATACGCATCGCACCGATCTCGGCGGTCATCCTGCATCCCGCCTGCGTCGCGAATCCGATGGCCGCGATCATCGGGGCCAGTTCCCGAGTGCTGGCGTACGCCGAGATGAAACCGGTCAACGGCTCCATCCCCACCATGCCGAGGGAATTAAACCCTTCGATCCCGACGGACGCACCCACCGCGACCCCCAGCACGACCAGCACCGACACGGTTCCGCCACCGACGATCAATTTGCCACTGCCCCAGGTGATGTCGCTGAGGATGAGCAGCATCTGACGCCGATAGGAGCGGACCGTATGGGGTATCGCGGCGAGAACCTTGACGCAGAACGTCAGTTGATGGCCCAGCATTTCGAGTACGTCGAACGGCCTGCGCCCGAGGTATCTCGCACCACGGGTGAGGTGAGCGGTGCCGTGCACGGTGTACCGCGAAGGAGTTGCCATCTCAGCCCAACTTCTGCGGCATGAACATCGCAACCAACTGCGTGATCACGACGTTGACGGTGAATGCGGACACCACACCGAGCACGACGGACGCGTTGACCGCGTTGGCTACCCCGCGCGGTCCGTGTGCGGCGGACAACCCTCGCTGGCAGGCCACGATGATGACGATGACCCCGAATATCTCGGTCTTCACCAGCGCGACGACCAGATCTGTCACCGAGGCGAAGGACGCGAACGAGCTGATGTAGCTACCGGGCGTCCCACTCTGAAAACCGACGTTGATCGCATAGCCCGCGGCCAGTCCCATGAAGATGATGAGGATGCACAGGAACGGTGCCACCAGGAGGATGGCCGCCAGCCGTGGTGTGACCAGCCGGCGAACCGGGTCGATTCCCATGGTCGACATCGCGTCGATCTCGTCCCGGATGGTGCGCGCACCCAGATCGGCTGCCACTGCCGCGCCTGCCGCACCGCCCAACAGCAGTGCCGCGACGATCGGTGCGCCCTGGCGGATGACCCCGAGGCCACCCGCGGCTCCGGCGATGGACGTCGCACCGATCTGATCGGTGAGGCTGCCGACCTGAACGGACACGATGACGCCGAACGGAATGGACACCAGTATTGCCGGCACCACCGTGACGGTGACGACGAACCAGGCCTGATCGATGGTGTCGCGCCACGGATGTCGCAGTGTGAGTATGTCGCGGACGAGGTGGACGAAGGCCAGTACACCCAGCTCCAGAGTTCGCCCGAACGTCCGGAATCCACTGGCAACTCCGTCGCTGACGCGTGCGAGCGTCGATGTCGGCGACGACAATTCCCCACCCCCCGGCTTTCTGTTCAGTGCGACTCCCCCGCGCAGGAACGGAAATTACCAGCCGACCGTCGACCAAGTGACGTTTTCTTCACTTACCGAGCTATGACAAGTCACAGACTTCGCCGGGCCGCGTGAAGGTTCCGAAAAGCGACCGGGCCGAGGGGCACCGACGACAACGGCGGCGACCACCGAAGTGGTCGCCGCCGTTGTCGTCGTAGGGCAGGGATCAGAAGTTGATCATGTGGCCCGCGAGGCCGTGGATCGCTTCCTGCAGTGCCTCCGACAGCGTCGGGTGCGTGTGGACGTTGCGGGCGAGCTCGTTGACCGTGAGGTCCCACTTCTGGGCCAGGGTCAGCTCGGGAAGCAGCTCGGACACGTCCGGTCCGATGAGGTGTCCGCCGAGCAGTTCGCCGTGCTCGGTGTCGGCGATGAGCTTGACGAAGCCGGTGGCGTCGCCCAGTCCGTGTGCCTTGCCGTTGGCGGCGAACGGGAAGTTCGCGACCTTGATGTCGGAACCGCGGGCCTGAGCCTCTTCGCGGGCCTGGTCCTCGGTGAGGCCGAAGCTCGCGACCTGCGGCTGGCAGAACGTCGCACGCGGCATCATGCGGTAGTCGTCGATCGGCAATGTCTCTGCGCCGCCGATGGTTTCGGCAGCAACGACAGCCTGCGCCTCGGCCACGTGGGCCAGCTGGAGCTTGGCCGTGACGTCGCCGATGGCGTAGATGTGCGGCACGTTGGTCTGCATCGTGTTGGTGATGCCGATGGCACCGCGATCGGTGAGCTCCACGCCGGTCTTCTCGAGGCCGAATCCTTCGACGCGGGGCGCGAATCCGACGGACTGCATCACCTTGTCGACGGTGAAGGTCTCGCTCTCACCGGACTTGTTGTGCTTGATCGCGACGGTGACCTTGGAGCCGTCGTCGTCGATGCTCTGCACGCCCGCACCGGTGATGACCTTGACGCCGAGCTTCTTGTACTGCTTCTCGATTTCCTTCGAGACGTCCTTGTCCTCGTTGGGCAGCGCACGATCGAGGAACTCGACGATGGTGACGTCGACGCCGTAGTTCTTGAGCACGTACCCGAACTCCATGCCGATCGCACCGGCACCGACGATGAGGATCGAACCCGGCAGATCCTTGGTCATGATCTGCTCTTCGTACGTGACGACGTTCTTGCTCAGCTCGGTTCCCGGGAGCAGCTTGGTGGTGCTGCCGGTCGCGATGATCGCGTTGTCGAACGTGATCGTCTCGGTGCCACCCTTGGTCAGCTCGACCTCGATGGTGTTGGCATCGGTGAACGTGCCCTTGCCGTCGTACTCGGGGATCTTGTTCTTCTTCATCAGGAAGTGAATGCCCTTGACGCGGCCGTCGGCGACCTTGCGGCTGCGATCGAACGCTGCGCCGAAGTCGAAGGACGCTTCACCCGAAATACCGAACAGCTTCGCCTCTTTGGTGAAGAGGTGCGCCAGCTCGGCGTTACGGAGAAGTGCCTTCGAGGGGATGCAGCCCACGTTCAGGCACACACCGCCCCAGTACTTCTTCTCGATGATGGCAGTGCTGAGTCCGAGTTGTGCCGCGCGGATAGCAGCGACGTACCCACCGGGACCGGCTCCGAGGACAACGACGTCATAGTGTGAGGTCACGAGTCCCCAGCGTAGTCGTGACCTCCGACGCTGTCTCGACCTGGTCTTCGTTACCAGCCGGTAGCCACGCGAGCGCCGACCGACCCGACGGCGCATCTGCTGCTAGAACTGTGGAATGGCAATCTCGGACGACCCGTACCTCTGGCTCGAAGACGTCACCGGCGAGGAGGCCCTCGATTGGGTTCGCACCCGCAACGGGGTGACCGTCGAGGAACTGGCCGGAGACGAGTTCGATGCCACCGAGTCCCGCATCCGCGAGGTACTCGACACCGACGCCCGCATTCCGTACGCCCGTCGTCGTGGGCAGTACCTGTACAACTTCTGGCGCGACGCCGAACACGTCCGCGGCCTGTGGCGTCGAACGACGATGGACGAGTACCGAACCGAGAATCCGGTGTGGGACGTGCTGCTCGATCTCGATGCGCTGGCCGGCAGCGAGGACGAGAACTGGGTGTGGGGTGGCGCGCAGGTGCTGCGTCCCGATCAACGACTGGCACTGGTGACGCTCTCCCGCGGCGGGGCCGACGCGACGGTGGTCCGTGAGTTCGATCTCGACTCCCGCACCTTTCGCGCCCCGGAGGACGGCGGATTCGCGCTACCGGAGGCCAAGACCGACATCGGTTGGATCGACGCCGACACCGTCTTCGTAGGAACGGATTTCGGGCCCGGTTCGCTGACCGAATCGGGCTATCCGCGTATCACCAAGCGGTGGCATCGCGGCACCCCACTCGCCGACGCCGAGACCGTGTACGAGGGTGCAGCACAGGACATCTCGATCTCCGCCTGGCACGACCGGACCCCCGGCTTCGAGCGCGACTTCGTCCAGCGTGCCACCGACTTCTACAACTCCGAGACCTACGTGTTGGACGGTTCTGCCCTGACCCGGATCGCGACGCCGACCGACGCGTCGACCTCGGTGCACGAGAACTGGTTGCTGATCCGCACGATGACGCCGTGGACGGTCGGCGACCGAACCTATCCGGCCGGCGCGCTGCTCGCTACGGATTTCGACGAGTTCGTTTCCGGCACAATCGCTCTCACGGTCCTCTTCGCCCCGGACGCGCACACGTCACTGCACCAGTACGCGTGGACCGAGAATCACCTGCTGCTGGTGACGCTGCAGGACGTACGGACGAAATTGCACGTGCTGACCCCCGGCGCGAACGAGTGGGACGTCAGCACGATCGACGGGCTGTCGGACCTGACGTCCACCGAGATCGTCGGCACCGACGCCGAGGAGAACGGTGACGAGTACTTCCTCTCCTCGTCCGGCTACCTGACACCGGCGACACTGCTGGTGGGCACGGTGGGCGGCGAGCTCGAAGTCCTCAAACAGGCTCCGGCGTTCTTCGACGCCGACGGCCTGACGGTGGAGCAGTTCTTCGCCCGGTCCGACGACGGTACCGACATCCCGTACTTCGTCGTCCGACGCGCGGATTCCGGACCCGGACCGACGTTGCTCTACGGTTACGGCGGCTTCGAGATCTCGATGACACCCGGCTACAGCGGTGCAACCGGACGCGCGTGGCTCGAACGTGGTGGCACCTACGTCGTCGCCAACATCCGCGGCGGCGGCGAGTACGGGCCGTCGTGGCACACCCAGGTACTGCGTGCCGGACGCCATCTGGTGCACGAGGACTTCGCCGCTGTCGCACGCGACCTCGTCACCCGAGGCATCACCACCACCGAACAGTTGGCCGCTCAGGGCGGCAGCAACGGCGGCCTGCTGATGGGCATCATGGTGACGAAGTACCCGGAACTGTTCGGCGCGTTGGTATGTCAGGTCCCACTGCTGGAC
This sequence comes from Rhodococcus sp. 14-1411-2a, assembly GCF_002259485.1. Classification (GTDB taxonomy): domain Bacteria; phylum Actinomycetota; class Actinomycetes; order Mycobacteriales; family Mycobacteriaceae; genus Rhodococcoides. The sequence continues at coordinate 203,760 of NZ_NPGA01000015.1, read as the reverse complement.
ATGAAGCGGTACCATCTGCTGCTCGCGGGCGCGTCCTGGGTGGCCGAGTACGGCAACCCCGACGACCCGGACGAGTGGGAGTTCATCTCGCAGTACTCCCCGTACCAGAACGTCGTCGCTGCATCCGAGCGTCCGTATCCGCCAATTCTGATCGCCACGTCCACCCGCGACGATCGCGTCCATCCGGGACACGCACGCAAGATGGCCGCTCGGTTGGCCGAACTCGGTCAGGACGTGAGCTACTACGAGAACATCGAAGGTGGGCACGGCGGGGCGTCGGACAATGCGCAGTTGGCGTTCAAGACGGCGTTGACCTACGAATTTCTGTGGCGGCACCTCGCTCGCAGCTGATTCTCAGCCGGCGAGCGCGTCCTCGAACATCGGCCAGGAATCGTGCAGGTCGTCCTGCCAGTAGCCCCACGAGTGGGTGCCGCGCTCACGCAACTCGAAGTGGGCCGGGATGTCGAGCTGTTCGAGGGCCGTCTTCAGCCTCCGTGTGCAGTCTCCGGTCGCCACCTCGATGGCACCGCCCACGACCATCTGGTTGAGCAACACGAAGCCGGGCCCGTTGGGATTGGTGCCGTCGAGGGTGTCCGATGCCCCGGCCAGTCCGCTACCGTTGGAGATGTACAGCGCTGTGCCACGCAGCTTTTCGGCGTTGACCACCGCATCGTTGCGTACCCAGTCCTGGTGGTCGTCCAGCCCCCACATGTTCGTCACGTTCGCGCCGAGCGCCATGGACACGACGGTCTTGACGTATGCCCGCCCCAACGGGTCGGTGGTCGACGCGCATCCACTGTAGGAACCGACGGCTCGATACAGCCCCTGGTGGTGCGCGGCGAGGTTCAGGACCGAGGTCGCAGCCATCGAGATACCTGCAATCGCGTTGCGGCCGTTGGTATCCAACAGATCGTCGACGAGCGGCGGCAGTTCGGCCGTGAGGAACGTTTCCCACTGGTTGCGTCCGAGCCTCGGATCGTCCTGCTGCCAGTCCGTGTAGTAGGAGTAGGCCCCGCCGACGGGAGTCACCACGTTGACGTTCTTGTCGGCGAAGAACGCCACGACGTCGGTCTGGGTGTACCAATCCATTCCGTCGAGTCCGCCGCCCGCGCCGTTGAGCAGGTACAGAGTGGGGCCCGGAGTCGTCCGATCGGGAGATCGCAGGATCTTGAGTGGGATCGTTCGGTTCATCGCGGCGGAGTGGACGAACGCGGTCATCGCGGTGTCGTCGGCCACCTCGGTGCGCACCACGTACGACTCCGTCGGACCGGCCACCGAGTCGGCCGGGGCCGCGGAGGCGAGTGGGTGCGCTACTGCTGCGACGCATGCCACCACACACAGGACGACGACTCTGCGCAGCGCACGCGATCGGCGACACCGCTCCCCACCACCGATTCGACCTACCGAATCCCCCTGGCCGTTCATAGTCGTGCTCACTATCGTCGTCGAACAATTGCTGGTTCAAAAACTTCTTACACCAAAACGAACCGAAAGTAGGTAGAAATGACGAATAGCGTGTGAAACGACCAAAAGTTAGTTCGTGCGAATTACCTGTGCATCCACTCCGCAACGAGGTCGGCGACCGCCGTGGGGTTACGGATCCAACCGTTGTGCCCGAGCGGCTCGTCGACGTGTACCGAGGTGACATCGGCACGGGCGAGCTTGCGTACGAGGTTGTCCATCGAGCCGCGAGGCGCGAGGTCGTCGCCCTCGATGGTCACCGCCAGCACCGGCAGCGTCAGACGGCCCATCCGTTCCTCGTAGTCCATGTCGGCCCCAGCAGGCTCGATCGAGCCACTGCGCGCGAACCGGGACCAATCGTCGATCAGAACCCGCGACTGCCGACCGAATCCGCCGATGCCGATGCGATCCCCCGGCCAGAACCCGGCGATGTTGCTGGTGATCGCCATCGCCGCCGCGCCCACGTACAGCGGTACACCGCGGGTCGTACCGAAACCGCGGTGGTACGGCGAGCCCGACGCCACCAGGATCAATCCGCCGAGCCTGCCCCTGATGCGCGCGGCGTACATCGAGCCGAGCTGCCCACCCATGCTGTGCCCGAGCAAGTACGGCGTCGCCTCCGGGAACTGCTCGCGAACCACCTCGAAGATCGCCGGTAAGTCGACCGACACCAGCTCCTGATACCCGTACCGACTCGCCGAACTCGGCTTGGGCACACTGTCTCCCTGGCCGCGCAGGTCACCGATCGCGGCGTGGAAACCGCGCGCGACGAGCGCCTCGGCGAACAGTCGGTAGTAACCACCGGGAATGCCGAGGCCGGGAAGAACGACGATGACGGGTGCATCGTCGCGGCCTTCACCGGGGAACAGTGAGACCGGCACCGTCGAACCGTCGGGCATCTGAATCGGAACCGTCTGCATCGGGCAACCCTATGCCGAGTACTCACCGGCCAGCCCCGACGCCCCTGAGGACCGAACCGCTACCGAATCATCGAGGCTCGCAGGACTTCTCGACCGATCGAGCGACTTCGAACCACGAAAGCCGGGCTCGACGTCGCGTCGAGCCCGGCTCGTGGTCGTGGGTCAGATGGACGGACCGGGGATCTCGATGGTGCCCGAGCCGCTACCTTCCGAGCTACCCAGCGCGAGCAGCTGAAGCAAGATCGCGAGCAATTCCATGAATTCTCCTTGAAGAGAGTGGGATTCGATGCCGAACCGGCATCACGAACACCGCGCCGATGTCGCGGGTGGACCTTGCTGGAGGCTCCGACCGGGTGCTCACGAATCCGAGGCCGACGGTACGGAACCGAGGTACGTCAGTCCGAAGACGAACTGATACCGGAGAACAGCTGGAGGAGGATCGCGAAAAGGTCACCGAGCTCAGCGGACATGGAACTACTCCTTCATCGAGGGGGGTATGCAGATTTGCAGTGACTTGTGTCACGCGATGATCTCTGCAAGAAGATTTCTACCTCAGAAGGTCACGCTCTGTACACGGAAATGACAGTAAAAGTCGAAAATCTTGGTGCGATATCACAAAACGGTGACGGTGCCGAGACGTCGCGGCCGCCCCCGACTGCGACCGCGACGCGCTACGGACGATTAAGCGGCGCTACCCGACGTCAGCACGCCGACGATCTGATCGACGATCGCGTCGACGATGCCGTCGTAGACGCCCGAAGCGATGTCGGAAATGAACTGTGCTGCTGAACCCATGAGAACTCCTGATGCTCGCGTGTACGTACAGCCGTAGGTGATACGACCTCCCTCGTTCTTACCGCACGCTAAGGTTTGGCGCAGCACCCGGTATCAACTCGAGACCCCGGAAAGATGGTGCCGCAACGGTTCACCGGAAATCTCACCGGTTATGCAGTGAAAACTATTCGCCGATCACTTCTTTCGCGCGGCCCACAAGCAACGGGTCTGTTTCCCCGACTATCTCGGGATCCTTGTTGGCATAGTCGAACTTGTTGAGCACGAAACGCATCGCGTTGATGCGAGCCCGCTTCTTGTCGTTGCTCTTGACGACCGTCCACGGTGCGACATCGGTGTCGGTGGCGCGAAAATTCTCTTCCTTCGCCGCGGTGTACGCATCCCACTTGTCCAGCGAGGCGAGGTCCATGGGCGAGAGCTTCCACTGCCGCACCGGGTCGACCTGCCGAATGGCGAAGCGGGTGCGCTGCTCGTGCTGCGACACCGAGAACCAGAACTTGGTCAGACTGATGCCGTCGTCCACGAGCATCTGCTCGAACAGCGGTGCCTGGCGAACGAAGTGGGCGTGCTGCTCGTCGGTGCAGAAACCCATGACCCGCTCGACGCCCGCACGGTTGTACCAGGACCTGTCGAACAGGACGATCTCCCCGGCCGCGGGCAGGTGTGCGATGTAACGCTGGAAGTACCACTCGGTCGACTCGCGCGCCGACGGCTTCTCCAGCGCAACCACACGCGCACCGCGCGGGTTGAGGTGTTCCATGAATCGCTTGATCGTGCCGCCCTTACCGGCGGCGTCTCGGCCCTCGAAGACGATGACGTGCCGTCGACCGGTCTCCTTGGTCCACATCTGCAGCTTCAGGAGTTCGATCTGCAGCAGACGCTTCTCGAGCTCGTACTCGGCGCGCGTCATGCGCTCGTCGTACGGGTAGTTCTCGCGCCAGGTGTCGACGACGTGGCCGTCGGGGACGGTCAGCAGTATCGGATCGTCGTCGTCGGAGTCGTCGACGGCGAAGCCCGAGGTGTCGGCAAGATCTACCGCCTCGGTGATGTCGAGCAAGTCGCTCAGGTTCGTGCGTGGAGCCTCACCGTTGCGCAGATCATTGTCGGTCATGTGCCGAAAGTTAGTGCTCATCGGTGACCATTCCATGGCGGTTCGGTGAACACCACACGCCTGCGGCAGCGTTGCGCGTACCCGGCCCGCAAGGGGGACGAGCCGGGTACGCGCGATACGCCTTACGACCGATCGGGTGCGACCGTAACCCTCACCGAAGCGTCCGGTCCAGGTCTCGGCGCGTAAAAGTCGGAGATCCTGTTCGAGCACCGTTTGCCGGACCGTCCGTTTATCGGGGTCGATATGGGTGAAACCCCCGATGTGCCGAAAGCCGTTGATGACGCAGACTTTTCACCATGACATTCGAGAGCGGTTCCCCCAGAGAATTCACCCGGTCCAGTTCGCAGAAGATGATCGGAGGCGTCTGCGGCGGCGTTGCCGAATATTTCGGCTGGGACGTCAACATCGTCCGCCTCGCCACCGTTGCCGGCACGGTCCTGACCGGCGGCACCGTCGTGCTGATCTACCTCGCGGGGTTGATGTTGATGCCGCTCCGGCCGTGACGGCCCACCTGCACGACAGAAGGCCCCGCTCCTCGACGGACGAGGAGCAGGGCCTTCTGCGATGTGGGACTAGCTGGAGCCGAAGCTACCGGTGCTGTCTCCGAGGAGTCCCTCGAGCAAGCCGTCGAGCAGTCCGCCGGTGATGAGGTCGCCGAGGCCGCCTTCCTCGCCGCCACCGAGGATGGGCAGGAGATCGGTGATGAGGTCCAAGAACATGGGTGAAGGCCTTTCGAGAAACGTCGAGGGGGGTCTGACGGGTGATGTAAGAGCGTCAGAAACATATCGTCGGCAACTCGGTACAGTCCATCGTTTCGGACAAAAAGGACCCACCGACTGTTTCGGACCCCGAAACGCGACGCAGACTCAGCCCTCGGTATTCCCGGTGATCAACCAGCCACAGGGTGCGGCGAGCGCGTCTGCCTCGGCGGGTCCCATCGAACCGGGCTCGTAACTCTTCACCTCGGGCGGGTTGCTCAGCAAGGGAGCCGCGACATCCCACACGTGCGCCAGACCGTCCGGCCTGGTGAACAACGATCTGTCTCCGCTGAGCACATCGAGGATCAGGCGCGCGTATGGGCTGAGCGGCTCTGCGTCGGGCACCGACTTCAGCGGTAACGCCAGATGTCCCACCGACAGATCGAAATCCGGGCCCGGTTCCTTGACCGTCATGGCGATGTCGATGCTGCCGTCTCCGGACAGATCGAAGGACAGCACCGCCCCGTCCTCGGGCAGCTCGGTGAGCGGACTGTCGGCGGGCTTGCGGAACACCAACGACACCCGCTGCGCTCCGACACCCAGCATCTTTCCGGTGCGCAGCAGGAACGGCACTCCACGCCAGCGGTCGGTGTCGACCCACAGCTTGGCCGCCACGAACGTGTCGACCTCGGAGTTGTCGTCGACTCCCTCGACGTCGCGGTAACCGTCGTACTGACCGAGTACCACCTCGTCGGTGTCCAACGCCCGGAACTTCCCGATCACCGTCTCCCGAGCCGATTGCAGATCCTCGGCCTTCAGTGACGCCGGCGGTTCCATCGCCACCTCGGCCGCGACCTGGAACAGGTGCGTGACGAGCATGTCCAGCACGGCACCGGTCTCGTCGTAGAACTCGGCGCGGTCGTCGATGTCGAGGGTCTCGGGGACGTCGACCTGCACCTGAGCAATGTGCTCGGAGTTCCAGATGCCGCTGATCATGCCGTTCGCGAACCGCAGCACGTGCAGATTCTGGGTCGCTTCCTTGCCCAGGAAGTGGTCGATTCGGTAGACCTGCTCTTCCTCGACGACCTCGTGGACGGCTTTGTCGAGTTCCTCGAAATTGCTCTGAGAAGTGCCGAAGGGCTTCTCGTAGACCACCCTGGAACCCTCGGCGAGATCGTGTGCACCCAGGGCCTTCGTGTAATCGACGAAGGTGCTGGGCGGCAACGCGATGTAGTGCACCAGCTGGGCGTCGTCGCCGATGTCCTTCTTCACCTCGGCGACGATCTCGGGCAACGTACCGGGATCGTCGACGGTGAAGCCGTTGCCCGCGAAACGGATTCGCTCGGAGAATTCGGACCAATCGCCGTCGTCCACGTTCTCGGCGAACTCGTCGAGGACGCTGCGGACGTGATCGCGGAACTCGTCGTCGGAGGTGTCCTTGCGGCCGTTGCCGATCAGGACCCATTTCTCGGGCAGCAGGCCCTCGATATGGAGTTGGTAGAACGACGGCAGGACCATTCGCTTCGCGAGGTCTCCGGTCGCGCCGAACAGGACGAATACAGTGGGTTGCGAGGACGCCATGACCTCCACTATGCACCGACCCGGGCCGAGCATGGCTACAGTCGGTGTGATGACCAGATCACGGTTTCACGGTGAGATCTACGGGGTAGGCACGATGTCCGGCGTGCGGATCGTCGTCGGGCATTGGACGCGGTCGCCGCTCGGGGAATTCACCGACGTCATGGTCCAGTTCGCGGACGGACAGCGTCTGCTGATCGCCCCCAACGAGGACGTACGCGAATTCGTCACCGCCACATACACATTCGACTCCACCGAGCTGGTCCCGGTGACCTTCGCAGCGGAGCCGGATGGATGGCGATCGGTGCAGGCCGGTGACCTGTCGATCAGGATCCGCGTCGCCGGGCCGACCGTGCTCGGTCGCGCATTGAGCATCGTGCCCGACGCGGTGTCGACGGCACCGTGGTTCTGCGCGATCAGCGACCCCATCGCCCGAGTCGTACTGCGCGGAGTGCGCACCCGCGGCAGCGCAGGCGGGGGCCGACGCGAGTACTACGGTGCCAGGCACCAACATCGCGTCACCGACGTCTCCGCATCGTGGCAGGGCGAGGACCTCGGATCGCTCACCCCCGTCACACCCCCGGTGACATTCGGATTCGGCAGCACCCCGGCGGCACCGTCGGTCACCTCCATCACCACGACGATCGACAGTTAGAAAGCCACCCGAGGGACGAAGGTCCCTCGACGTCGGGACGTAAAGGGCTGCTGCGACAGCAGCGCAGCGGCCAGGGTGGTGACGTGACCCTCACTGCACCACCCCGCCCCTCGTCCGACACCCACCCCGCTCTGTCTCCCGCTGCCGAGGCCGTCGTCCGAGTCACTGCCGGTGTGGTCGCGGAACACTCCGAAACGATCAGCGCCCGCTTCTACGAGTCGATGCTCGGCGAACGCCCCGAGCTGTGGCGGCTGTTCAACCGCGCGAATCAGGAAACCGGAGAGCAGAGTCGGGCACTGGCCGCGTCGGTGGTCGGCTACGCCGTGCAACTGATCGACCCGGACGCACCGTCGTTCGAGCCGGTGTTGCGCCGCATCGCCGGCAAGCACATCACCCTCGGCATCACCCCGGAGCAGTACACCCTCGTCGGCCGTCACCTGCTCGGTGCCGTAGCCGACATCCTCGGCGCCGCCGTCACTCCCGCCGTCGCTGCCGCGTGGGACGAGGTCTACTGGTTGTTCGCCACTCAGCTCGTCGCCACCGAAGCGCGCCTCTACGCAGCGGCAGACATCGACCCCCACAATCCGCTGCGCCCGTATCGCGTGATGCGGCGCACGCAGGAAAGCCCCGGCACGGTCTCGCTCGTCCTCGAACCCGCGGACGGCGCTCCCCTTCCCGCACTCGCGGCCGGCCAGTACGTCACGGTGTTCGTCGACCTCGCCGACGGCACCCGGCAGCCGCGTCAGTACAGCGTCTCGTCCATCGCCTCCGACACCCGCCTGCAGATCACGGTGGCACAGGTACGGAACGGTCCGCCCGGGCAGGTCTCGACCCACCTCCAAGAGGCCGTCGACGTCGGCGACATTCTCGAAGTGAGCAGTCCTGCAGGCGATTTCGGAGTACCTACCGGCGAAGGACCGCTGCTGATCGCCACGGCCGGTGCCGGAATCACCACGGTGCTGCCGCTCGTCGAGCATCTCGCTCGAACTCAGCCCGGCCGACCACTGATACTGGCCCACGCCGACCGCAGCCGCGCCGACCATGCATTGCGACAGGCGATCGCCACCGCGGCCGAAGCACTCGACGACGTCGTCGATCAAGCCTGGTACGAGACCGTCGACGCGGACGATTCGACGTCGTTCACCGGATTGATGGATTTCGACCGGATCGCCTTCACCGCGGACACCCACGTGCTCAGCTGCGGACCGTTGCCGTTCCTGCGCGCCGTCCGGCTCGCGGCCCTTCAGCGCGGCGTACCGCCGGACCGCATCTCCTACGAGGTGTTCGGGCCGGACCTGTGGTCTCCCGTCACCGTGACCGAATGAAGAAGGTTTCGCTCGACGCACTCGTCGGCACGCAGATCGCGACGGCCACCGCCGCCTCGTCGCGTCGGGCGGCGGTGGCGGTGTACGGGGGCCACGACCACGCTCTCCGACAAACACTGATCGCGCTCGCTGCCGGTGCCGAACTGTCCGAGCACAGCAACCCAGGAGAGGCCACCGTGCATGTCCTGTCCGGTCGGGTCGAATTGGTCAGCGGCAGCAATGTGTGGTGCGGAATGTCCGGAGATTTCTTGATCGTCCCCGAAGCACCGCACTCCTTGCGAGCCATGACAGACGCGGCCGTGCTGCTGACGACGGTGGTCGCGTCGGCCTAGACCACCGAAGCGCCGGATGCTCTCAGCTCGTCGAGGGCCGCCGCGGAGGTCTCGGGAGCAACCCCGGCGACGAGGTCGGTGAGGACGCGGACGTCGAATTTCTCGGCGACGGCATCCTTGGCCGAGGCCAGCACACAGTAGTCGGTCGCAAGCCCGACGACGTCGATGTCGGTGACCTCGTTGGCAGCGAGTATCTCGGCCAGGGGCGTCCCGTCCTCGGTGACGCCCTCGAACGCCGAGTACGACGGCTTGCCCTGCCCCTTGTAGACGTGCACGTCCACCGAACCGGTCGCGTAATCGGGGTGGTACTCGGCACCGACCGTGCCTGCCACGCAATGCACCGGCCACGTGGTGACGAAATCCGGTGCGGCATCGGTGGCGAAATGCCCGCCGTTGTCGCCCTCTGCGTCGTGCCAATCCCGCGAGGACACCACGAGGTCGTAGTCGTCGCCCTGGCGCGCCAGGTACGCGCTGATCCTGCGCGCGACCTCCGCCCCGCCGGCCACCGCCAGCGCGCCACCCTCGGTGAAATCGTTCTGCACATCCACAACCAACAGCGCACGAGTCATGGATCCCAGTATCCTCGACGAGTGCGCGTGTCGTCTCTGCTGACCTACCCAGTCAAGGGATGCGCAGGTGCATTGTTGGATTCTGCCCACGTGAGCGCTACCGGCCTCGAGCACGATCGCGCATTCATGATCGTCGACGCCGACGGCGCATTTCGCAGCCAACGGAGCGACCCCGGCCTCGCGGTCGTTCGGTGCTCGGTGACGGACGGGTCGCTGACGTTCGACCACGCATCGATCGGTTCGGTGACCGTGGCCATCGACCGCGACTCCGAGTCGCGTGACATCACCATGTTCCGCACGCCGATCCGGGGCATCGATCAGGGCGACGAGGTCGCGGGCTGGCTGACCGAAGTGATCGGAGAACCGTCGAGGCTCGTCGCCGCGCCGCGCGACCTCGGCCGGATCACCGACGGAATATCGCCCGGCTCAGCACAATTCGCTGACAGTGCGGCAGTCCACATTCTCTCGACCGCCACGCTCGCCGGGCTCAATTCCCGACTCGCCGCCGCATTGCCGATGAATCGATTTCGTCCCAATATCGTCGTCGACGGCTGGGACGAACCGCATCGGGAAGACGAGGTGCGGGAAGTGACCATCGGATCCACGCGTCTCGCGTACACCAAGCTGGCGATCCGGTGCGCCGTCACCACTGTCGAGCAGACAACCGGTGAGCGCACCGGGCCCGAGCCGCTGCGCACCCTGGGTAACTACCGCCGCGGCCGACAGAAGGGTGTCGCTTTCGGGTCGAAATTCTCCGTGCTGCAGAACGGCACGGTGACCGTCGGCGACGAACTACACGTCGAGAGTTGGGGCGAGTCGGAGCTGTAGCTCGAACGGCACTGCCGCCGTTGTCCACTGTTCGCCTCCGCACACGGTTTCCCGCCTACGAGAAGGAATTGTGGACAGCCACGTCACTCGCTCCGGTGGCAACGAGCGCCGCCAACTGAATCCGTGCCTGCCCCGCCCGCAGTTCCCGGGAGAACACCGCACCCGCATCGACCAGATCGTGTCCACCCCCGCCGCCGCCGTACGTCGGCGAGGTCTCACCGAACGGCACCCGCGTCGTGACGACCACGTGCACCCCAGCCGCCACTGCTTCTTTCACCGCATGCACCACGGCGGCGTTGGTGTTGCCCGAGCCGAGAGCCTGAAGCACGATGCCCGACGCCCCCGCCTGGCGGCACGCATCGATCTGCAGGCCGTCGGCACCGGGATACAACGCAACGATGTCCACGCGGACCCCGGCAATGGGCTTCCACGGCAACGGTTTCGGTCGCGACAATGCGGCTGAGCGGAACGCGTCGAGCTCGGTGGTGTGTTTCTTGATCGCACCCCGTGCGGGCAGCAAGCGCCCACCGAAGGCGATCAGCACACCGCGCTCGGACTGCGCTGCTGCCACTGCCGCGGCAATGTTGCCGGGGCCGTCCGGATCGGCATGATCGGCAGTGCGCTGCGCGCCGGTGAACACCACCGGACGCTCGTTGTCGTGGAACAGATCGACGTACAACGCCGACTCCTCCATGGTGTCCGTCCCGTGCAGCACCACCACTCCGACGCATCCGTCCTCGGCGAGCGCGTCCGCCACCGCCGTACGAATGGTGTCGAGATCCGCGAAGTCCAAGGCCGAGCTGTCCTTCGACATCACCTCGCGCACCGCGACGCCGTCGACATCCACCCCAACACCGGCGACCGGACGAGAAACCCCGTGCTCGTCGCGACTACTGGCAATGGTGCCGCCGGTGGTCAACAACGCGACATGGTCACTCATCGGCGGCCGCCACCTCTCGAATTCGTTTGCGGCACAGGAACCAACCACCGACGAGCATCGGCGCGATGAGCAGGATCGACGCCACCGTCCAGGTACCGACCGGTTTGTCGAAGGCCATCAGCACGAGTACACACGCCAAGAAGCCTAGCGTTGCGTATCCGGTGTACGGGGCACCGAACAAGCGGAACGCAGGTCGAGTGACCGCACCGGTCTTGGACAGCGACCAGAACTTCAGCTGACACGCCACGATGACGGCCCAGGCGCTGATGATGCCGAGAGCGGCGAGGTTCAGCACGATCTCGAATGCCTGTGCCGGGACCACTGCGTTGAGCACGACGCCGAGCAGCGTCACCACCGACGTCAGTGCGATTCCGCCGTACGGCACCCCCGATTTGTTCATCCGCGCAGCGAATGCGGGAGCCGAACCGGCGATCGCCATCGAGTGCAGGATGCGTCCGGTGGAGTAGAGGCCGGCGTTGAGCGAGGACAGTGCCGCAGTGAGGACCACGAGGTTCATGATCGCGTCGGCACCCTCGACGTCGATGGCTCCGAAGAACGTCACGAACGGACTCTCACCGGCCTGATAACTGTTGTACGGCAACAACAACGAGAGCAGCAGCACCGAGCCGACGTAGAACACGACGATACGGATGATGACGGTGTTGATCGCCTTGGGAATGACCTTCTCGGGGTTCTGCGTCTCCCCGGCAGCGGTACCGACCAGCTCGATCGAGGCGTACGCGAACACCACGCCCTGGATCACCACGATTGCCGGCAACAGCCCGTTGGGGATCAGTCCACCGTTGTCGGTCAGCACGCTCAACCCCGGCTCCTGCCCGTCGATGGGCGTTCCGAAGATGACGAAGTAGGTACCGATCAACAGGAACGTCACCAGTGCAACGACTTTGATGAGCGCGAACCAGAACTCGAGCTCACCGAACACCTTCACCGACACCAGGTTCAGACCGAGAACGAGCAGCAGGCCCCCGAGTGCGAACACCCACTGGTCGATGTCGCCGAGCGGTGCCCAGTACTTCTTGAAGAAGTTCATGTACAACGCCACGGCCGTCACGTCGACGACCGCCGTCATCGCCCAGTTCATCCAGTACAGCCAGCCGGCCGCGAAAGCGACCTTCTCCCCGAAGAATTCGCGGGAGTACGAGACGAACGAGCCCGAGGTCGGCCGGTGCATCACCAGTTCGCCCAGTGCGCGCAGGATCAGGAAGGCGAAGAATCCGCACAGCGCATACACCAGTACCAGCGCCGGACCTGCGTCGCGGAGGCGGCCACCGGCTCCCATGAACAGCCCGGTTCCGATGGCACCGCCGATGGCGATCATCTGAATCTGACGTGGGGCCAGCTCTTTTCGATAACCGGGGTCTTCCTCGGTGAAGGCCTTGCGGGTATCGACACTCCTGTTCTCGGTGCTCATCGCGTCACCTCGTCGACGTCTCGGGAGCATCTGCATGCTCGACCGGCGCCACTCGAAGGTTGGCGAGGTGCTCGGGACTCAGGAGCCGATCGAGCTCGTCCCGGGCCAGCAGCCCCTTCTCGAGTACGAGGTCGACCACATTGCGCCCGCTGACCAACGCTTCCTGGGCAATCGCAGTCGATTCCACGTATCCGAGATACGGGCTCAGCGCGGTGATCAGGCCGATGGAGTTCTCGACGCGCTCACGCAGCAGATCGACGTTGGCGGTGATGCCGTCCACGCAGCGATGCGCGACTGTGCGGCACGCGGCACTCAGATGCGCCATACCGTCGGACAGGGACTTGACGATGATCGGCTCGAATGCGTTGAGCTGCAACTGTCCTGCCTCGGCCGCCATCGTGATCGTGACGTCGTGGCCGATCACCTCGTAGGCGACCTGATTGAGCACCTCGGGGATGACGGGGTTGACCTTGCCGGGCATGATCGACGAACCCGCCTGCATCGGAGGCAGATTGATCTCGTTGAAGCCCGCCCGCGGACCGGAGGACAGCAACCGCAGATCGTTGCAGATCTTCGACAGTTTCACCGCAACCCGCTTGAGCACACCGGACAGGTGGACGAACTGACCGACGTCCTGCGTTGCCTCGATCAGGTCCGTTGCCGTCACCAGCGGCAGACCGGTGATGGTCCGCAGATGTGCGACGGCCGATTCGGTGTATCCGGCGGGGGCGTTGAGTCCGGTGCCGATGGCGGTGGCTCCGAGGTTGATCTCGTGCACCAGCAGTGCAGCTTCCTCGAGCCGCGAGCAGTCCTCGTCGATCATGATCGCGTAGGTGCCGAACTCCTGACCGAGAGTCATCGGCACCGCGTCCTGCAGCTGCGTGCGGCCCATCTTGACGACGGTGGCGAACTCGCTTGCTTTGCGGCCGAACGAGTCCCGCAACACCTTCATCGAGGCGATGAGCTCGTGCACCGCGAAGATGGTCGCGATGTTCACCGACGTCGGATACACGTCGTTGGTGGACTGCGACGCGTTCACGTGCTCGTTGGGGTGCAACATGCTGTAGTCGCCGTGGGCGTGCCCGAGGATCTCCAGCGCACGGTTGGCGATGACCTCGTTGGCGTTCATGTTGGTCGAGGTGCCCGCACCACCCTGGATGACGTCGACGACGAACTCCTCGTGCCACTGGCCGTCGAGAATTTCCTGGCACGCCGTGCGGATTGCTTCCCCGCGGGTGGCGTCGAGAATTCCGAGATCCTGATTGGCCGACGCAGCCGCCCACTTCACCGCTGCGAGTCCGCGAACGAGGTGCGCGTTGGTGGAGATCGGACGCCCGGTGATGGGGAAGTTCTCGAGAGCGCGCAGGGTGTGGATCCCCCAGTACGCAGTCGTCGGGATGTCGCGTTCGCCGAGAAGATCCTTCTCGATGCGGGTATCGGCCACGGTTGCGCTCCTTGATGGGGTGTCCAGCTGTCCGGCTGTCTGACAGGTAGAGTGTGGCGCAGAACACCTCATCGGTCAACCCCAGGCTAGGATTGCGTCATGAACCTGTCGGACAGCTGGGCAGTCAGTGCGCCCACGAATGCCCGAATGAGCGCAGCCGAGGCGGTGTTCGCCGACCTCCGCTCGGCGATCGCGTCGGGCGATCTACCCGTCGGGCAGAAGTTGCCTTCCGAGGCCGCGCTCGCCACCCGGCACAGCGTCAGCCGCTCGGTCATCCGTGAGGCGCTACGTTCCTGCCATGCCCTCGGCCTGACCGAAACCAAAACGGGCCTGGGCACTTTCGTCGTTCGTGACCGCGTCGGAAACGACCTCGACATCGGCAACTACGCGGCCCGCGAGCTCATGGAGGCCCGCCCTCACGTGGAGATTCCCGCTGCAGGCTGGGCCGCGGAGCGTCGTACCGACGAGGAGTTGACGGTGCTCGCCGGTCTGGCCGACGAGATGCGCTCCGAGGACGACCACGAGGCCTGGGTACTGCTGGACGCGCAGTTCCACACGGCGATCGCGCGAGCGAGCAAGAACCGCGTATTCGAGGCGATCATCGTCGATATTCGGGATGCGTTGACCCGGCAGTCCGAGACCCTCAACCTCGTCGCACATCGGCAGCAGCAATCCAACGTCGAACACGACGCGATCGTCGACGGCATCAGATCCGGCGAATACGACGCGGCAGCCCGCGCCATGACCGTGCATCTCGATGCGGTCCGGGGTGCAGTGGAGTCGCTCGCCGATCGGCCGGATCAGTAGTACGACTAGGCCGGGAGTGGAGCCTGCGGAACTACCCCTACTAGGCCGGGAGTGGAGCCTGCGGAACTACCCCTACTAGGCCGGGAGTGGAGCCTGCGGAACTACCCCTACTAGGCCGGGAGTGGAGCCTGCGGAACGACCCCTACTAGGCTGCTGCCGTGACGAAGGTATTGAACTCTCTCCCGGTCGGTGAACGAATCGGCATTGCATTCTCCGGCGGTCTCGACACCTCGGTGGCCGTGGCTTGGATGCGCGAGCACGGCGCAGTGCCGTACGCCTACACCGCCGACATCGGTCAGTACGACGAACCGGATCTGTCCGATGTGCCCGAGCGCGGCCTGGCCTACGGGGCCGAGCAAGCGCGGCTCATCGACTGCCGCGAGCCTCTCGTCGAGGAGGGCCTGGCTGCACTGACCTGCGGGGCATTCCATATCCGCTCGTCGCTGCAGACGTACTTCAACACCACCCCGCTCGGCCGCGCGGTCACCGGCACGATGCTGGTCCGCGCCATGCAGGAAGACGGCGTCTCGATCTGGGGCGACGGATCGACGTACAAGGGCAACGACATCGAGCGGTTCTACCGCTACGGCCTGCTCGCCAATCCGCAGCTGCGTATCTACAAGCCCTGGCTCGACGAGGCATTCGTCGCCGAGCTCGGCGGCCGGCACGAGATGTCGCAGTGGCTCAGCCAGCGCACGCTCCCCTACCGCGACTCCGCCGAGAAGGCGTACTCCACCGACGCCAACATCTGGGGTGCCACCCACGAGGCCAAGAGTCTCGAATACCTTGACACCTCGCTCGAGATCGTCAACCCCATCATGGGCGTTAAGTTCTGGGACCCCGAGGTGGAGATCGCCGCCGAAGAGGTCACCGTCGAGTTCGAGCGCGGCCGCCCGGTCCGCATCAACGGCAAGACCTTCGACAGCGCTGTCGACCTCGTCATGGAGGCCAACTCCATCGGCGGTCGCCATGGTCTCGGCATGAGCGACCAGATCGAGAACCGCATCATCGAAGCCAAGAGTCGCGGCATCTACGAGGCCCCCGGCATGGCGCTGCTGCACATCACCTACGAACGCCTCGTCAACGCCGTCCACAACGAGGACACCGTCGCCTCTTACCACAACGAGGGCCGTCGACTCGGACGCCTGCTGTACGAGGGACGCTGGTTCGATCCGCAGGCGCTGATGCTCCGTGAGGGCCTGCAGCGGTGGGTCGGCAACGTCGTCAGCGGCAGCGTGACACTGCGACTGCGCCGCGGCCAGGACTTCACCATCGTCGACACCCAGGGCAGCAACTTCAGCTACCACCCCGAGAAGCTGTCGATGGAGCGCAGCCAGGGCCAGGCGTTCTTCCCCGGCGACCGCATCGGTCAGCTCACCATGCGCAACCTCGACATCGCCGATTCACGCAGCAAACTCGAGCAATATGCCGCGCAGAATCAACTCACCGCCTGGGGCGACCTGATCGGCGAACTGCCCGCAGGCGGAGCCGACGCCATCGCAGCAAGCGGCCCCGACAGCTCCGTCGACTCCTCGGCACTCGACCACGCCGCCATCGAGTCCGGCACCGACTAGAACTGCTTGCCGAACTCGCAGTTATGCACGGATTTCCGCCGATTTCCGTACATAACTGCGAGTTCGGCGGGGTCAGTCTTCTGCAGGCTCGACCAAGCCCTGATGCTCGTCCCGCTCCGCCCATTCGAGTAACTCGTCGATGGCGAACACTGCGTCGTCGATGCCCGCGTGCAGGTCACCCAACTCGGCGAATCTGGCCGGCACCGTGAACATCGTGAACTCGCGCGGGTCGACGCTCGCGACCTCGTCCCAGGAGATCGGCGTCGACACCGTCGCCTGCTGATTTCCGCGCACCGAGTAAGCGCTGGCGATGGTGTGATCGCGGGCATTCTGGTTGTAGTCGACGAACAGTTTCGACGGGTCGCGGTCCTTGCGCCACCACGTCGTGGTCACGTCCTCGGGGGCGCGACGCTCGACCTCACGCGCGAATGCCAGTGCTGCCCTTCGTAGATCCTTGAATCCGTAGGCCGGGTCGATGCGCACGTAGATGTGCAGCCCGTGCCCGCCGGAGGTCTTGGGCCAGCCGACGGCACCGAGGTCTTCCAACACCTCCTGAACGACCCCGGCGACGCGTCGCACTCGGTCGAAGGGGCAGTCGGGCATCGGGTCGAGGTCGATGCGCCACTCGTCGGGCATCTCGACATCGGCGCGGCGGCTGTTCCACGGATGAAATTCGACGGTGGACATCTGCACTGCCCAGGCCACGTGAGCCAGTTCGGTCACGCACAGCTCATCGGCAGTGCGGTTGTAGCGAGGGAAGGTCACCTGCACTGTCTCGAGCCACGGCGGCGCTCCGTTGGGCACGCGCTTCTGGTGCACCTTGTCTCCGGCGAGACCCTTGGGAAAGCGATGCATCATGCACGGTCGCTCCCTCAGTGCCCGCACGATGCCGTCGCCGACGCTGAGGTAGTAGTTCACCAGATCCAGCTTGGTGGCACCGCTCTCGGGGAAGTACACCCGATCCGGGTTGGAGATTCGTACGATGCGGTCGCCGACCGGCAACTCGATCGACGGTGAGCTACTGGCCATGAGATCGAGCGTAGGCGATCACGAACGCAGCGTGATGCCGTATCGGTCTCGCTTGCGGTAGATGGTCGCTCGGCTCATGCCGAGTTCCTCGGCCGCGTCGTTCATCGTGATGCCGGGTTGCGACAGCACGCGAATCATCTCGTCCCGCTCGAATGTCTCGATGCGGGTGAGTCGATGGGTGGTGTGCGACAGCACCTCCGGCGGCAGGTGTTCGATGCCGATGACGTCTGCGCGGATCGCGGCCCGATGCATGACCGTCGCCAGTTCCGCGACGTTTCCCGGCCAGGCGTACTCCCGCAGCGCCCGCTCGGCGGCGGTGGTCAGCGTGACGGCCCGGCCGCGTACCCGGCCCGCGAGGTGCAGGGCGAGCGGCGCGATGTCGTCGGGCCGATGTCGCAGGGAAGGCAATTCGACGACTGTGCGCAGCAATCCGGCGAGTGCATGCGGAACGTCGTCGTAGTTCGATGCCGTGACGGTCACCGGCACACCTGCCCCTGCACGACGAAGCAGTTCCGCCAACGTGTCTGCCGCACGGGCGGGCAGCCTGTCGACGTCGCGGATGACCACGGCGGTATCGGGTTTCGGCAATTCGGGGGTCCACAGGTCGAGCCAGGCCTCGATGTCACGGGCAGCGGGCGCACCGGCGCTGAGGATGCGGCCGCGGGGCCGAGATGTCCGCAGCGCTCGGGCCAGGACGGTAGCTCGTCCTGATCCCGCCTCGCCGACCATCAGCACCGAACCGTGATCGGCCAGCGCCGATGTCGCCGAGCCCAGTGCACTGCGCCAGGCCGGCGAGAGGTCGTCGACGATGCCGGATCCTGCTCCGCTGTGCGCGGTCTCGACTCGGAAGACCTCACCGCGCGGTGCGGGCCTGGGCTGCTGACCCTGCGACCGTGCGAGCATCATCGCCGAGGTGTTTCCGGCCGCCGATTGAGCAAGGGCCAGAAGCAGATCCGACGACGACTGCGACCACGTCGTGAGATTCACACACCCCTCCACCCGGCCGGTCAGTGGATCGAGAACGGGAGCGGCCGCACACGTGTACCCGGCCAACGAGAGCGAGTAGTGTTCGTCCGCCTTCACCACCGCAGGTACCCGATCCGCCAGCGCGAGTGCGAGTCCGTTGGTGCCGGTCTGATCCTCGGCGTAGGAGAACCCGGGTGCCAGGTGCACCCGATCGAGCGCGGCCAGCAACTCGCGGTCCGCGCTGACGCGATCCAGTACGAGACCGTCGGCGTCGGTCAGCATCATCGATACCGGCTCGTTCGCCAGCGTGTCGCGCAGACCGTCGAGCACCTCCCGGCCGCAGCGATAGAACAGGGATTCGCCGTCGTACGTTCCGGAGAAGACGGGAACAACCTCGTCGAGCGAGACCCCGTACCGCTGGCTGCGATGCCACGACGCCAGAAGGCGGTGGGAGACGGCAGCGAGGGGCTCGGAGTGGAGTCGGGCCCGCACGAGACCCTCCGGTTCAGCCATGTGACCCACGTTACATTTGCATGTCGCAATCTCACCCCGCCGATCGTCTCGAATTGAGACGTCGCGGGGCCCTCGAGGCGGCCCCACAGCCCTACCGTCGTGCACAGATCAACGTGACCCACGTCACGCACTGCAATTCGGGAGGCCCACCGCATGTACACGAAAAACGGCGAGAACTACTTCATCGTCGACGCCCACATCGCCCTGTGGGATGCACGGGAGCAGAACCAGCGCAACATCCACGGCAAGCAGTTCATCGACTGCTTCTACGACTACCACCGCAATCTTTCGCCCGAGAGCGAGCTGTGGACGTACGACGAGTACCTCTACCAGGGCGGCGAGCGGCTGATGCACGACCTGTTCGAGATCGGGTACGTCGATCACGCCATCTTCCAGCCCGCTCACCTCGGGGAGTTCTACAAGACCGGCTTCGGCCAGACCGAGGAGGCCTCTGCACTCGCGGCAGCTCACCCGGACAAGCTGACCTACAACCACCACTTCGACCCGCGTAACGGCGAGCGTGGCCTCGACCAACTGCGGGCCGACGCAGAACGCTTCGGGCTGAAAGGCGTCAAGCTCTACACCGCCGAATGGCACGGCGACTCCCGCGGCTACAAGCTCGACGACGACTGGACGCGGCGCTACCTCGAGGTGTGCCGCGAGGTCGGCATCAAGAACATCCACGTGCACAAGGGCCCGACCATCCGCCCGCTCGACAGAGACGCGTTCGACGTCGCGGACGTCGACCACGTGGCCACCGATTTCACGGACCTGAACTTCGTCGTCGAGCACTGCGGACTGCCGCGACTCGAAGACTTCTGCTGGATCGCCACCCAGGAACCGAACGTGTATGCCGGACTTGCCGTGGCCATTCCGTTCATGCACACGCGTCCGAAGTACTTCGGGCAGATCATGGGCGAGCTGCTGTACTGGCTGGGCGAGGACCGCATCTTCTTCTCCTCCGACTACGCGCTGTGGACGCCCAAGTGGTTGGTCGAAGGATTCGTCGACTTCCAGATCCACGAGTCCCTCGACGAATACGCGCCCATCACCATCGAGCAGAAGAAAAAGGTGCTCGGGCTCAACGCCGCCAAGCTCTACGACATCCCGGTCCCGGCAGAACTGCAGTTGCCCGACGCCGACGAGACCGAGACCGGACCGCGTCAACCCGAACGCGCCGACCTCGCGGGGGTGTGACGTGTCGGTAGTTGCAACCCTGTCGAGGCACGACGAGGCGTTCGCCGCACTCGGACTCGTCCTCGATCCCGAATTGGACGAGCCCATCACCGATCTCGGATTCGTCCGATCCCTCGAGGTCGACGATGGCGTCGTGCATGTTCATCTCCGGCTGCCGACGTCGTTCTGTTCGCCGAACTTCGCGTATCTGATGGCGGGAGACTCCAAGGACGTGCTGACGGCATTGCCGTGGACCGAGCGAGTGCTGGTCGAACTCGACGATCACCACGACTCGGACAAGATCAACGCCGGCCTTGCCGCCGACGCCGGCTACCGCGGCACTTTCGGACACGAAGCCGAGGAGAACCTCGACGAGCTACGAGCGACGTTCCGCCGCAAAGCGTACGTAGCTGCGATGGAACGCTCGCTCAAAGCATGGTTGCGGGCGAATCCCGATGCGACCGAGAACGATCTGTCGACGGTCGTGCTCGGGGATCTTGCGGACGACCGAACGTCGAACGCATTGCTCCGCCGCCGTGAGGCACTCGGACTTCGCACGGATCCGGCCGCCTCGGCTCTGGTCGATCACGCCGGTCGCCCGCACACCGGGGACCTGACGATGGTGATGCGGCGAGCCCGCGCCACCCGCGTGTCGATCGACGGCAACGCCCACTTCTGCCGCGGACTGCTGCAGACCCGATACCCCGGCGCCGAGGAACAGCAAGTCCCACGCGCAGAGGGCGCATTCATTCCCCTGACCACTGTCGCTGTCCCACAACGCACTAAACAGGAGCATTCACGATGAGCACGATGCGCGCCGTCCAGGTTGTCGGCTACCACCGGAAGCTGGAGATGACCGAGGTCCCGATTCCCGAAGTGCAAGGCCCCCTCGACGTGATCGTGAAGATCGGCGGAGCAGGCGTGTGCCGCACCGATCTGCACATTCTCGAAGGCCAGTGGGCCGAAAAGTCCGGTGTCACATTGCCGTACACGATCGGCCACGAGAACGCTGGCTGGGTGCATGCGGTGGGATCGGCCGTCACCAACGTCACCGAGGGCGACAAGGTGATTCTGCATCCGCTGGTCACGTGTGGACTGTGCCGCGCCTGCCGATCCGGCGACGACGTGCACTGCGAGACAAGCGATTTCCCGGGAATCGACACCAACGGTGGGTACGCGGATTACCTGCGGACCAATGCCAGGACAGTGGTGAAGATCGACGACTCGCTCGAGCCGTCCGCGGTGGCCGCACTCGCCGACGCCGGCCTGACCGCCTATCACGCGGCGGCGAAAGCGGCCCGACGGCTCACACCCCGCGACAAGTGTGTCGTCATCGGCGCGGGCGGTCTGGGCCACATCGGCATTCAGGTTCTCGAAGCACTATCCCCCGCCGAACTCATCGTCATCGACCGCAACGCCGACGCGGTCAAGCTTGCGCTGACCCTCGGTGCCGATCACGCGGTGGTCGCCGACGGCAGTCAGGTGGACCAGATCATGGAGCTCACCGGCGGGTTCGGTGCCGAGGTGGTGCTCGACTTCGTCGGCGAAGGTGGTTCCACCGCAGAAGGATTGGCGATGACCAGACGGGCCGGCGACTACCACGTCGTCGGATACGGCGAGAACATCGACGTCCCGACGATCGACCTGATCTCCGAGGAGAAGAACATCGTCGGCAACCTCGTCGGGTCGTACAACGACCTGTGCGATCTGATGTCGCTCGCCGCGCGAGGCGCGGTGAACCTGCATACGCAGACCTATGCGTTGGACGACTTCCAGAGCGCCATCGACGACCTCGACAACGGACGTGTTCGCGGACGCGCGATTCTCGTACCGTGAAAACGGGTAGTAGCAAGAACCATCACTTCGACCACGAGGAGCACCGTTGATCTTCATCACCGCCAAGTTCAAGATCAAGCCCGAGCACGCCGACAACTGGCCCGAGATCTCACGCGACTTCACCGAAGCGTGCCAGGCCGAGGAAGGGTGCCTCTGGTACTTCTGGTCGCGCACTCTCGACGACCCCACCGAGTACGTCCTGGTGGAGGCCTTCAAGGACCCCGATGCCGGTGCGACGCACGTGAATTCGGATCACTTCAAGCAGGCACAGAAGGATCTCCCGCCGTACCTGCAGGAGACGCCGAAGATCATCAGCCAGGAAGTGGACGGCACCGACTGGAACGAACTGGGCGAGCTCGCGGTCGACTAGTTCGAGCCGCGATCCCGGACCACCTGGCCCAGCGTCACGATGGCGTCGGCGAACTGCCCAGGTAGTTCCTGAGGCGGGTTGTGGCCGCAATCGACCTGACGAACGTCGATCAGATCGTCGAAGTGTGCCGCGTGGTCCGGGCGGCCGTACAGCGAGGCGACGGTGTCCTCGGTCGGATCGATCACGACCGTGGGCACCGTGATCCTCGGTTGCTCGGTCAGCAACTCCTGGGTCGCTGCGTAGGCCGCGTCCCCCACCTCGATGCCGTAGCGGTGCCGGTAGGAATGCACGGAGACGTCGACGAAGTCGGGGTTGTCGAACGACGGTGCGGTGGCCGCGAATTCTGAGTCCCCGAACCGCCAGGTGGGCGACCAGTCCGTCCACAGTGTCTGTGCGATCTCTGCGCGGTACTCCGCGAGCCCGGCCCGACCCCGCTCGGAGTGCAGGTAGTACTGGTACCAGAACCGCTTCTCCAGGTGCGGGGCCACCGGCGTCGACACCGCCGCGGCGATGTCCTGGATCAGATAGCCGGAGACGCTCACCAAGCCCGACACCAGCTCCGGCCACATCGCGGCAACGACGCAGGCCGCTCGCCCACCCCAGTCGTAACCGGCGACGATGGGCTTGTCGAGTTCGAGCGCAAGGATCAGCTCGCGAAGATCGTGGCCGATCGCAGCCTGTTCACCGGAGCGCATCGTGGCCGCGTCTACGAACCGGGTCGGACCGAAACCGCGCAGGTACGGCACCACCACGTCGTAACCGGAATCGGCGAGCAGCCTCGCGACGTCATCGTAACCGCGCGGGTCGTAGGGAAACCCGTGCAGCAGCACCACCGAACGACCGGACGGATCACCGAATCGGTCGAAGGCGACGTCCAGCACCCCTGCGCGAATCATCATGGGTCCATGTTCGCATTGTCGGGCAGAGGGTCAGCTGCTCAGCACATCCTGCATGCCGGGAGCGAGGACATCCGACAGATCCGCCCATGGAACGGTGATCGTGACGAGGCCGATTCCGTAGGCCCCGACCTGGTAGTCACCGAAGTGAATGTTCATACCTTCCGGTGACGCCGTCCAGTTTCCGAAGTTGGCCACCGTCGGTTCGATCCCCGAGCGCTCGAAGCTCTCGCCGGCCCGGGTGGTCGGAAGAATCCTCGCTGCCTGATCGGAGAGCCGAGCCAGACCTGCGTCGAGATCGGTGAACGCATCGTCGAGGGAGATCGGTTGCGCGGTGTCGGTGCCGATCGTCACGGTCGCAATCAGAGAGTTGCCATGCGCTCCGGGCGGGACGGCGATCCACCCGGTGATCTGCTCGGCACTGATCACGCGGCTCCCCACGTGGGTCGTCCCCGTCGAGTAGCCGTCGCTGAGAGCGAAGTCGTTCCCGTAGTCACCATCGATCTGATCCTGGAGCGCCGCGCGCATCGACTCGTTGAACTCCGCCGTCACGGCGGAGTCCCCACCACTGAGCTGCGGAATGGCCACGTCGTACGTCGCATTCCCCGTGGAACCGGCGACGCGGGTGCTGCCCAGAACGTACGGCTCGGCGGCGTCCGGCTCCTCGGTGGGCTCGGGCGCTGCTGTCGCGGTCGGCTCGACGCTCACCGTCGTCGCCGCGGTAGCGGGAGGTGCGGGCTCCGGCGTTGCAGTTCCCGAGGTGGAGCAACCCGCGAGGACCACGGTCACGGCCAACGCGACGGTCATCGAGCGAATACAAGCCATTACCCACACTAAACACAACGCGGCCGCTCACTCAACCACCGCACATCCGGCGACTCCGCTGCTAGCGTCGAACGTCCAGGTTTCCTGCCGTCCACGAATTGGAGGAGAGTTCGATGAGAACGAGGAACATCATCACCAATCTGCGGGTACCGAACGTGGACGCGGCCAAGTCGTTCTACACCGAGTTTCTCGGACTGCGTTCGGAGGAGTTCGACATGGGCTGGGTTGCGCGGCTGACGTCGCCCGATCGCCCGGTCAGCGTTCAGTTGGTGACGGGCGACCAGAGCGCACCGGAAGACTCGGTGATGTCGGTGCTCACCGACGATGTCGACGGCGCATACGCCGAAGCCCAGAAGTTGGGTTTCGAGATCGTGTATCCGTTGACCACCGAGCCGTGGGGCGTGCGCCGGTTCTTCGTTCGCGCTCCCGACGGCAACGTCATAAACATCGCGTATCACCGGGACTGACTGCATCGAATCGGGTGCAGCCGACCGCGCTGAGCGCGGCTGGTTGCACCCGATTCGAAGCTCCGCCGCACGAAAAAGCCCGGCACCTCGAAAGGTGCCGGGCTTCTTCAGTGCAACAAGGGACTCAGAAGTCCATGCCGCCCATGCCACCGGTCGGATCGCCGGCGGGCGCTCCGGCCTTCTCGGGCTTGTCGGCGACGACGGCCTCGGTGGTGAGGAACAGAGCCGCGATGGACGCTGCGTTCTGCAGTGCCGAGCGGGTGACCTTGACCGGGTCGTTGATGCCTGCAGCGAGCAGGTCCTCGTACTCGTTGGTCGCGGCGTTGAGGCCGTGGCCTGCGGGCAGGTTGGAGACCTTGTCCGCAACGACGCCGGGCTCGAGGCCGGCGTTGAATGCGATCTGCTTGAGCGGGGCGGACAGTGCGACGCGAACGATGTTCACGCCGGTTGCCTCGTCACCGTCGAGCTTGAGGTTGTCGAGTGCGGGCGCTGCCTGGAGCAGTGCCACGCCGCCACCGGCGACGATGCCTTCTTCGACGGCTGCCTTGGCGTTGCGCACGGCATCTTCGATGCGGTGCTTGCGCTCCTTGAGCTCGACCTCGGTTGCCGCTCCGGCCTTGATGACTGCAACGCCACCGGCCAGCTTGGCCAGGCGCTCCTGCAGCTTCTCGCGGTCGTAGTCGGAATCGGAGTTCTCGATCTCGGCGCGGATCTGGTTGACGCGACCGGCGATGGCGTCGGAATCTCCCGAGCCCTCGACGATGGTGGTCTCGTCCTTGGTGATGACGACCTTGCGTGCCTGACCGAGCAGCTCGAGTCCGGCGGTCTCCAGGGAGAGGCCGACCTCTTCGCTGATGACCTCGCCACCGGTGAGGATGGCGATGTCGGCGAGCTGCGCCTTGCGACGGTCACCGAATCCGGGTGCCTTGACGGCAACGGACTTGAAGGTGCCACGGATCTTGTTCACCACGAGGGTGGAGAGAGCTTCGCCCTCGACGTCCTCGGCGATGATGACGAGCGGCTTGCCGGACTGGATGACCTTCTCCAGCAGCGGCAGCAGGTCCTTGACGGTGCTGATCTTGGAGCTGACGAGCAGGATGTACGCGTCTTCGAGGACGGCTTCCTGGCGCTCTGCATCGGTGGCGAAGTACGCCGAGATGTAGCCCTTGTCGAAGCGCATGCCCTCGGTGAGCTCGAGCTGCAGGCCGAAGGTGTTGGACTCCTCGACCGTGATGACGCCTTCCTTGCCGACCTTGTCCATTGCCTCGGCGATGAGCTCGCCGATGGACGGGTCGCCTGCGGAGATGCCAGCGGTAGCAGCGATCTGCTCCTTGGTGTCGATCTCCTTGGCGGACGCGAGCAGCGACTCGGTGACGGCTGCAACAGCCTTCTCGATGCCGCGCTTGAGGCCGAGCGGGTTCGCGCCGGCTGCGACGTTGCGCAGGCCTTCACGGACGAGTGCCTGAGCGAGAACGGTAGCGGTGGTGGTGCCGTCGCCTGCGACGTCGTCGGTCTTCTTGGCGACCTCCTTGACGAGCTCGGCGCCGATCTTCTCGTAGGGATCTTCGAGCTCGATCTCCTTGGCGATGGAAACACCATCGTTGGTGATCGTGGGAGCTCCCCACTTCTTCTCGAGTACGACGTTGCGACCCTTGGGGCCCAACGTCACCTTTACTGCGTCGGCGAGGGCATTGAGGCCTCGCTCGAGGCCACGGCGTGCCTCTTCGTCGAACGCGATGATCTTGGCCATTGCGAAGTGATCCTCCGGATTGGGGGTGACACATTGCTGGCCGAGCTCGGTGCCCGCGACGGACGACCAGGGGTGTCGTTGATTCCCCGGCCTCACCGTGTCCCGACCTGGCACTCACGTGTCGAGAGTGCCAACTGCATTTCTAGCACTCGACCATGGCGAGTGCAAGGTCGACCATTCATGCAAGCCGAGGGGCGAACCACCGCCACCCCCATGCCCGACGCCACCGCGCGGCGACAGCCGCGAGCGGATGCTCACCTTCGCGAGGGTCCTTCACGCACTGTTCACATCTGTACGCGTTGTTAACATCCGAATACTGTGCATCGAACCATCGGCGCTAATACCGTTGAGCCACAACAGCTTCGACGTCAAAAAATTCGGACAAAACCCAACAAAAGCGACAAGAAGGATCGAAACATGTCCGATACGGTCGACACCTCGTACGACAATTCGGCGATGGACCACGAGGAGGAGGGCTACCACAAGGGCCTGAAGCCTCGGCAGTTGCAGATGATCGCGATCGGCGGCGCAATCGGCACCGGCCTGTTCCTCGGCGCGGGTGGACGCCTCGCCAGCGCCGGACCCGGCCTGTTCCTTGCCTACGCGCTCTGCGGAATTTTCGTCTTCTTCATTCTGCGGGCCCTCGGCGAGCTGGTGCTGCACCGTCCGTCGTCGGGCAGCTTCGTCTCGTACGCGCGCGAGTTCTTCGGCGAGAAGGCCGCTTTCGTCGCGGGCTGGATGTACTTCCTGAACTGGGCGATGACGGCCATCGTCGACGTCACCGCCATTGCGACGTACATGCACTACTGGGGCAGTTTCGAGGTGATTCCGCAGTGGGTCATCGCGTTGATCGCGCTGGTCATCGTCATGAGCCTGAACCTCGTGTCGGTCAAGTGGTTCGGCGAGATGGAATTCTGGGCCGCCATCATCAAGGTCATCGCGTTGGTGACGTTCCTGATCGTGGGCGTGGTGTTCCTCGCGGGCCGAATCCCGGTCGGCACCCAGATGCCGGGCATCAGTCTCATCACAGACAACGGGGGCTTGTTCCCATCCGGCGCATGGCCGCTGGTCATCGTCATCTCGGGTGTCGTGTTCGCCTATGCCGCAATCGAATTGGTGGGTACCGCAGCCGGTGAGACCGAGAACCCGGAGAAGATCATGCCGCGGGCGATCAACTCGGTCATCGCCCGTATCGCACTGTTCTACGTCGGCTCGCTGGTGCTGCTCGCCCTGCTGATGCCGTACACCGCGTACCAGTCCGGCACCTCGCCGTTCGTGACGTTCTTCTCGAGCATCGGCCTCGGCGGCGCGGGCACCATCATGAACATCGTCGTGCTCACCGCGGCACTGTCGAGCCTCAATGCCGGCTTGTATTCCACGGGCCGCATCCTGAGGTCGATGGCGATGAACGGCAGTGCGCCGGAGTTCACCAAGAAGATGACCAAGGGCGGCGTTCCGTTCGGCGGCATTCTGCTCACCTGCTTCATCACGCTGTTCGGTGTCGCGCTCAACGCCATCGCCCCCGGCGAGGCCTTCGAGATCGTGCTGAACATGTCGGCACTGGGCATCATCGCCAGCTGGGCCACCATCGTGCTGTGCCAGATCCAGCTGTTCCGCTGGTCCCAGAAGGGCATCGTGGAGCGGCCCAAGTTCCGGCTGATC
This sequence comes from Rhodococcus sp. 14-1411-2a, assembly GCF_002259485.1. Lineage (GTDB taxonomy): Bacteria > Actinomycetota > Actinomycetes > Mycobacteriales > Mycobacteriaceae > Rhodococcoides. The sequence continues at coordinate 175,804 of NZ_NPGA01000015.1, read as the reverse complement.
GGAGCGCCGTACACCAGCTACGCGACCCTGGTGTTTCTCTTCGGAGTACTGGTGCTGATGGCCTTCGACGCCCCGATCGGCAGCTGGACCATCGCCACTCTGGTGGTCATCGTCCCCGCACTGATCGGTGGTTGGTTCCTGGTGCGCACCAAGGTGCTCGCGGTGGCAGAGGAACGCCTCGGCTACACCGGCCAGTACCCGGTGGTGGCCAATCGCCCGACCGAACCGGAGGAGTAGCCGATCCGCGTGACGGGGCCCGTAGACCGGTGCCCCGTCACGCCGCCGCGGCCGCGTTGTTGATCAGCTGCACCACCGCACGCGGATCCTTCACCGTCAGAATCAGCCGCTGATACTCCTGCTGCTCGAGCTCTATGACGATCGTGTCGGCACTGCCGGTGACGTTGTAGAACGTCTTGACGCCGTCGCGGTGAAACGTGCCCGCGGTCTTTCCCGGCAGACCGAGCCCCGGTGCTCGAATTCCTTTGGGCTCCTTGCTTGCTCCCGGATCGTGGGTAGCTCCGCGTACGCTGCTCAGCGGGATCTCGAGCTTCCGAGTGAACGACCACACCTTGTCCAGCCCCTGCGGCTCCACCACCAGGGTGCCGTCGACGACGGTCACGGAATTCATCTGAGTTCTCCTTCGATAGAAATGGTCGAATCGATACCGGCGCGCACCAGTAACCGTTCGCCGAGGGCGCGCGCGACGTCCTCGGTGGCACCGGAAGCAAGGCTGCTCGCGCAGATTTCGCGGACATGGTCGTCGAACGGCGCAAGTTCCAACAACGCCACGAGCAGCAGATCCACGTCCCATCGGGTACTGGTCAACGCGGCGAGAAACAATCCTCGCTTACTGCCGAACGCCTGGTAGAGACTGCCGCGATGCAGTCCCGTGGCGCGCAGCAGATCGTCCAGGGACGTCCCTTCGTAGCCGTTGGATCGAAACTGCTCGGCGGCCGACGCGACGACGGTGGCCTCGTCGAAGCTTCTGGTACGTCCCATGCGTCGAGCATGACAGGTTTATGACCGATCGGTCAAGAACGATCGGTCAAGAAAACTTGAGCCACCGCGACCTCGTGAACGGCGAGCGTCGCGGCGGCGGTTCCGGAACTCCTGCTTCCACTGCAGCCGCGACGGCGTCGCTGAGCTCTACGCAGGTTCGGAAACGGTCCGATGGATCCTTCGCCAACGCCCTCGCGACCACCGCGTCGAGCCCCCGCGGCAACGACCGTCGACGACGGGTCACCGACGGCGGCTCGGCCGTGAGATGCGCGGCGGTGATGGCCAACGGCGTGGCCAGTGGATACGGAGTGCGGCCGGTCGCAAGTTCGACGAGCGTCGCCCCCAGGCCGTAGACGTCGGTCTGCGCGCTCAGCACTCCCCCGCGCAGCAGTTCCGGTGCCGCGTACGGGATGGATGCCATCACCGTTCCGCCTGCCACCAGCGGCGTGGAATCATCGAGCAGGCGCGCAATTCCCCAGTCCGACAACAACACCTGTTCGTAGCCGTCGAATCGCTCGGTGGAGATGAGAATGTTCGCGGGCTTGACGTCCCGATGCACGACGCCCTGCGAGTGGGCGTAGTCGAGTCCCTTGGCCACCTCGGCGACGATGCGCGCCACCCGAGAGACGTCGAGGGCTATCTGTCCGCGGGCGACGAGCCGCGCAGCACTGTAGCCGTCCACGTAGTGCATGGACATCCACAGCTGGTGCTCGAACTCACCGTGCTCGTGCACCGACACGATGTTCGGGTGCACCAACTGTGCGGCGACGGCCGCTTCCATCCGAAACTTGTTGCGCAACCTCGGAGATCGCGACGCCTCCCGGTCCAGAATCTTGAGGGCCTCGTACCGATCGTGGCCCCGGCCGAGAACCAGATACACCTCGCTCATACCGCCGACCCCGAGGCGGCGCTGGACCCGGAATCCGGCGAACTCCGAACCCGGCTGCAATCGACTGGTCACCGAATCACCTGCTGCACAACATTTTTCACGCCGCGAAATACGAGGGGTGACACAATCGGACACGTCCGCAGCATCGGCAGAACTGTAGTCCGTTCGACTGTTCGAGGCGACTCGACAGAGTGCGCACCCACGCCCGTTTCCCAGTTCGGCCGCCCTCGCACGTTTCGCCACCTGGGCCGATGTCGTTTATGGTGATTACCGGTACTTGACCGAAACAAGAGAAAAAGAACGGCAAGCCGATAGTGGTCAGCCGATTACGGTGACTCGAGTTGTAAGGAAGTCAAGTTAAGTGAAAGCAATAAAAGAAGCCTGGGGTGGCCTGCTCAAGCCGGTTTTCATCCCCGCATCGATCATCATCTTCGTGATGATCGCCTTCTCCGTGGTCTATGCGAGCACGGCGGCGGATTCGTTCGAGACGCTCAACGAAGCCATCACCGCAGGCGTCGGCTGGTGGTACATCCTGGCCGCGACCGGCTTCGTGCTGTTCGCCCTGTACTGCGGCCTGAGCCGAGTGGGCAACATCCGCCTCGGCCGCGACGACGAGAAGCCCGAGTTCGGCGTCCTGTCCTGGTTCGCCATGCTGTTCAGCGCCGGCATGGGCATCGGCCTGGTGTTCTACGGCGTCGCCGAGCCGCTCTCGCACTACGTGACGCCACCCGAGGCGGGCGGCGTTCCCGGTAGCACCGACCCCGCTGCTCGCCAGGCGATGGAGCTCACCCTCTTCCACTGGGGCCTGCACGCCTGGGCCATCTACGTCGTCGTCGGACTCGGCATGGCGTACATGACCTACCGCAAGGGTCGCCCGCTGACCGTCCGCTGGCTGCTCGAGCCGCTGCTCGGCCGCAAGCGCATCGAAGGTCCGATCGGCCACGCCATCGACACCGTCGCGATCGTGGGCACCCTGTTCGGTGTCGCAACGTCGCTCGGCTTCGGTGTTCAGCAGATCTCGGCCGGCCTCGACTACCTCGGTTGGGTCGAGACCACCAACCTGTTCGTGATCGTGCTCATCGCCGTGATCACCGGCATCGCCACCTTCTCGGTGGTCAGTGGAGTTTCCAAGGGACTCAAGTGGCTCTCGAACATCAACATGGGGCTGGCGGCTGCGCTCGCCCTGTTCGTGCTGCTCCTGGGACCGACACTGTTCCTGATGCAGTCCTGGGTGCAGAACCTCGGCGGCTACGTCCAGGCTCTGCCCGAGCTCGCGCTGCGCACCTCGCCGTTCTCCGACGACGGCTGGGCCGGCGGCTGGACCATCTTCTACTGGGGCTGGTGGATGAGCTGGGCGCCGTTCGTCGGCATGTTCATCGCGCGTATCTCCCGTGGCCGCACCATCCGTGAATTCGTCTTCGGTGTGCTGCTGGCACCGACCATCGTCGGATCGCTGTGGTTCACCATCTTCGGTGACACCGGCATCCTGCGGCAGCGCAACGAGGGAGACCTGCTCGACGCCGAAGGGGCAGTGAACACCAACACCAGCCTGTTCCAGGTGCTCGACGGCCTCCCGATCGCCGCGATCACCAGCGTCATCGCCATCGCGGTCATCGTGTTCTTCTTCGTGACGTCCTCGGACTCGGGCTCGCTGGTGATCGACATTCTCTCGACGGGTGGCCAACTGGAAACCCCGAAGATCACCCGCGTCTACTGGGCCGTGCTGCAGGGCATCGCCGCAGCGGTGCTGCTGCTCGTCGGCGGGACCAGCTCTCTGACGGCGTTGCAGACGATGTCGATTGCGACGGCCGTGCCGTTCTCCGTGGTGTTGGCGCTGGCGTGTGTGTCGATGCTCAAGGCGTTCCGCTACGACGTCGCCACCACTCCGCGGTACGTGCGGGTGACCACCACCTCGGAGGTCACCGGTGACGACACGGACACCCCCGCTCGGCCGACTCCGCGCAAGAAGGCGACGTCGGGTATCTCGAGCACGTTCTCCGGCCTGACGCCGTCGCAGGAGGGGTTGACCTCGGCTGCTTCCGGCGGAACCGTCGTACTCGCAGTGCACGAGGTCTCCACCGAGCAGCTCGAAGTCCATCCCGAGACGGGAGCCGTCGAGTACTCGAGCGACAACGCTCCGGTCGACCCCCTGGGTGGAGAAATCTTCGACACTCAGGAGTTCGCCGAATCGGCCGAGGGGCAGAACCAGAACAACCCCAGCTGAACCGTTTTCACCACTCTCTGACCCTCGCGAACTTTCGCGGGGGTCAGAGGTTTTTCGAAGCCCAGTCCGTGAGAGCCTCCAGCGACGGCAGCAGTGCCTCTCCCGACGGCGTCAGGCTGTATTCCACCGAGATGGGCGGCCCCTCCGTGACGGCCCGTGCCACCAGCCCTGCTCTGCCGAGCTCACCGAGGCGCTCGGACAGCACCGAGTCACTGATCCCGCCGACGGCGCGGCGCAGGTCCGAGAATCCCATCGGCCCGTTCATCAGAGTCGCCAGCAGCAGGCCGTTCCATCTCTTGCCGAGAAAGCCGAATGCTTTGGTCAGCGCTCCATCACAGGCACGAGGGTCGTGAGGCTGCTCGTTCGAGACCATGCCTCCACCCTACCGAGGTGCTAGAGTCCGCCTTGCTACTTCGCAATTACTAGTGACCTCAGAAATGAAAGCAGGGCACATGTTCATCGCCACCCTCGTCGTCTCGGTTCTGCTCGCTGTCGCACTCACGTTCTCCGCGATCGGAAAACTGACGAAGAATCCCTCCGTCGTCCCGATGCTCGAGCAGGTCGGGGTTCCCGCCGACAAGATCCCGTGGCTCGCCTACCTCGAGATCCTCGGTGCCGTCGGCCTCCTGGTCGGCTTGGTCGTCTGGCCGATCGGCGTCGCTGCCGCCGTCGGCGTCATCCTCTACTTCGTCGGAGCCGTCGTCGCGCACCTGCGCGCCGGGGACAAAGACTTCGCACCCGCCGCCGGACTGGCCGTGTTCTCCGTCGTCGCGCTGGTTCTACGGGTGCTCAGCGCCTGACCAGTCGTAATCCATCTGGCCCGCGGTGGCGAGAGCATGATCGGCTCCCGACCACCGCGCGACCAGATGCAACGCCAGATCCAGACCGGCACTGATACCCGCCGACGTCGCCAGATCGCCGTGATCGATGTACCGAACACCCTCGTGAACGACGAGCGCGGGCCACCGTTCGCGCAGCAGTTCCAAGTCCTCCCAGTGCGTGGTGACCGGACGCCCGTCGAGCAGTCCCGCAGCCGCGAGCACGAACGCACCGGTGCACACCGACGCGACCAACTCGGCGGTGGGCCGAAGACCCTGCAGCCACTGCAGAACGCTGCCGTTCGCCTCGACTGCGTCCACGACGCCACCGGGTACCAGGACGAGGTCGTAGGGCCGTGGGTCGTCGATCGTGGTGTCGACGCCGATTCTCATTCCGCCCCGAGCAACAGCTGCCCTGTCGTCGATCCCGACGAGCGTCACCTCGAACGGCGCTGCGCTGCCTGCACGTTCGGCCACCCGGTTGGCCACCGAGAACACCTCGAACGGTCCGCACGCGTCGAGTACCTCGACATCGTCGAACAACAGAATGGCAATGCTTCTGGTCATTTTCTTCCTCAACTGCTCGTGGTGGAGACGATGACGGGCACCATGACCGCGGCCATCACTGCGGCATTGACGTCCGAGACGGCCTTGCGCACAGCCGCGCCGGCCCACTCCCCCTCGGCGATCTCCTTCGCGCGCCGCTTCAGCAGCTTCTTGTCCGCATCCTCGATCACCTTGTGTGTCAGATCCACCGCCGAGATCAACGAGATCAACGCAGCCGTGTGCGGCGACGGCGTCGTCCCGTCCACCAGTGCGCTGCGTAGCGCGTCTCGCAGCACCTTCTCACGCGAGGTGTCCTGGGCAGGCCACGTCGTCGTCGGGAACAGCCCCAACACCTTGTCCTTCTTCTCCGTGACGCAACCCTGTGCGACGAGTCGCGCAGCCAGTTCCTTCGCCAGATTCTTCTGCGACTTCTCGATCACCTTCTGCGGCTTCATCGGCCGCGACGCCGACGCGACCAGATCGAACACTCGACGCAAAAACTCATCTTCCGGCCTCGAGCCTGCGACGACCACGTGATCCTTCTCGATCTGCTCGTCCAGACCGGTGATGCGCAGCGACCCGATCATGGCGAGCTCGACGACCAGCGCACCTGCCAGTACCCGTGGCAACTTCGTGCTGTCGGCCAGCGGCTTGCCCGAGTCGTCGTCGAGCAACAGCAACAGCAGGTCCTCCGCGATCAAGGTCATGACGCGAGGCTACTCAGAATGTACGGGTAGTTGTATGCCAGCAGTTGTTCGAGAATCGCTATGTCCACATCGACGAGCTTGTTCACGTACAGGCAACCCGCTCCTCGCTTGTGCTTTCCCAGCCGTTCGAGCAAGCTCTCCGACTCCGGGGCGTACGTGGCGCCGTACACCGACAGATTCGCCTTGCGCGGTGAGAACCCGACGACGAAGTACTCTCCCCGGCGGCCACTGCCCGTCGTGTATCGATAGCTTCCGAAACCCACCATCGTCGGACCCCACATCACCGCCGGTTGCCCGGTGACGCGGCCCATGATCTCGGCGAGCGCGAACCCGTCCGCACGGCGAACCGGGTGCTCCACAGCCGCCAGGAAATCCTCGGCCGATACGTCGGTGGGTCGCGTCAGGTTCTCGTTCAATTGATCAGGGCCTGCCAGTTCGACGGCACCCGCTCGCGCGGACCGGGAACCGTCTGATCGAGTGGACGATGCTGCGGCGGAGCCAGTTCCGGCCCGTCGTACATCTGCTCGTCCTCGTAGTTGTAGAACCATTCCTCGCCGGGCTCGTAGCTGCGCACGAACTGGTGCCGGGTGGACTCTGCATGTTTGCTGGCATGCTGCGACGGCGAGGAATCGCAACATCCGATGTGCCCGCACTGCGCGCACCGCCGCAGATGTACCCACCACCCCTGCGTCTGCGTGCACTCCACACAACCCGGTCCCGACGGCGGAATCTTCGGGTCGATGCCTTCGATGGTCATGGTTCCTCCTCGATTGCAGGGTCGACGGGCAACCGCACGACGAATCGTGTGTCACCGGGTTCGGACACCAACCGCAGCTCACCCTGATGCTTGTTCACCACGATGCGCCACGAGATGTCCAGGCCGAGCCCCGTGCCCTCGCCGACCGGCTTGGTGGTGAAGAAAGGCTCGAAAATGCGCGACCGAATCTCCTGCGGCACACCGGGTCCGGTGTCGCAGATCTCGATCTGGACCTGATCCTCGTCCAACGACGTCCGCACCGTCAGCACCCCCTTCTCCTCGGGGGTAGCCGCCATCGCCTGCACGGCATTGTCGATCAGATTGGTCCACACCTGGTTGAGTTCGGCGGCGTAGGCCGGGATCGGCGGCACCGCGGGGTCGTAGTCCTTGACCACCGTGATGTCGTCACCGATCTTGCGGCCCAACATGATCAGGGTGCTGTCCAGTAGTTCGCGCACATCCACCGTTCGATACGGCGCACGATCCATCTGCGAATACTGCTTCGCGGCACCGACGAGCGTGGAGATGCGCGTGGTCGAATCCGAGATCTCGTTCATCAACAACTCGGTTTCGACGGTGTAGTTGAGCCACCGAATTGCGCCCTCGAGCAACGCTGGATCGTCGACCGTCGCGGAAACCCGATCGAGCCACGGCACGTCGAGACCGGCCGAGACGAATGTCGGAGCCAGATCCCAACCGTCACCGATGCCCTTGTCCTCGAACCACTCTCCCAGTTCGTCCTCACGGTCCGACGCCTCCATCGCGGTCAGCTTCGGAGCCTTGGCGACCAGCTCCACGGCCTCGTTCTGCAGTCCGACCAGATGCGCCAAGCTGCCGCGATCGAGAGTGCCACCGGCGATCATCGCCAACTTCTGCCGCATGTGCGCCACCCGATTTCGCAACGCCGACGTCGCCCGCACCGCAGCCGCCGCGGGATTGTTCAGCTCGTGCGTCAACCCGGCCGACAGAGAACCCAACGCCAACAAGCGTTCTCGCTGTTCCACTATCTGCTTGGTGTTCTGATTGCCGAAGAACAATCCCTCGAGCAGATGTAACGCCATCGGGAACCACTCCCGCACGATGGACGCGAAGCACTCGGCGTCGAGCACGAAGAACCGGGAGCGCTCGGTCACCCGCATCGAACCCTGGTACGTCTGCGGCACCCGATCGCCCAGGTACGCCTGCCACGCACCCGCATACACCCCGCGTTGCGAGGTGCGATTGACCACCAGGTCCTCGCCACCGGAAAGCTTCGAGAGCACGACGGCCCCCTCCATCAGAACGTAGAAGCACGTCGCCGGATCACCTTCCGCGTACACCGGCCCCGGCTCGATCGTTTCGATGCGCCCGTCTCGGCACAGCTCCACCAGCTGCGCGTCGGTGAGCTGCTCGAACAGGAACAGCGTCCGTAACTCCTCCGGATCACATGCGGGTGTGTTCTGCGTCGGCTCGGTCATGGGTTCGCCAGATATCTGTGCACCAACATCACGGCCATCGCTCCCTCTCCCACTGCCGACGCGACTCGTTTGGCCGAGTCGGATCGCACGTCACCGGCAGCGAACACACCCGGCACACTCGTTTCGAGGTGGTGTGGGAGACGGGCGGGCGTCCACCCGGCAGGACCGCGTCCGTCGACGACGAGATCCGGCCCGGTGACCACGAATCCATGCTCGTCCCGCACGAGAACCCCGTCGAGCCACTCGGTGCGCGGCGCCGCACCGATGAACAGGAACAGGTACTGCGCGTCGACCGTCGTCGTCTCCTCGGTCGCTCGGTTGTGCAGCGTGATCGACTCGAGGTGACCGTCTCCCGCTACGCCGACGACCTCGGTGCACGGCCGCACGCTGATCTTCGGGTTCTCCTCGATCTGCTTGATCAGGTAGTACGACATCGACGCTTCGAGCGAGGTGGCCCGGATCAGAATGGTGACCGACTTGGCCCCGCGCGAGAGATACACCGCCGCCTGACCGGCCGAGTTCGCCCCACCCACGATGTAGACGTCCTGCTCGGCGCAGCGCGCGGCCTCCGTCATCGCCGATCCGTAGAACACGCCGCGTCCGGTGAAGTCGTCGATTCCGGGTGCGTCCAAACGCCTGTAAGCGACACCGGTGGACAGGATGATCGTCTGCGCGCTGATGCTGCGGCCGTCGGCGAATCGCACTGTGCGCGCAGCACCGTTTGCTTCGAGGCCGACGACGTCCTGGGTGGTGACCACCTCGGCACCGAACTTCAGTGCCTGACGACGAGCCCGCTCGGCGAGCTGAGCTCCCGAGACCCCGTCGGGGAAACCCAGGTAGTTCTCGATCCGTGAACTCTGTCCGGCCTGACCGCCCGTCGCGGTCCGCTCGATCAGGGTGGTCCGCAGGCCTTCGGACGCGCCGTACAGCGCGGCTCCGAGTCCGGCCGGACCGCCACCGATGACGACCAGATCGTAGAACTCCTCCGACGGCGAGACAGTCAGACCGAGCCGATCACCGAGTTCGGCATCGGACGGTTCGATCAGCGCGGCGCCCTCGGTGGTGATGACCACCGGCAGCCGTCCGTCGTCCACACCTGCCGCAGCCAAGAGCCGCGCCCCCTCGGCCTCGTCGGACATGTACCAGCGATACGGCAGCTGGTTGCGAGCGAGGAACTCGCGGATGTCCGACGAACGCGCCGACCAGCGGTGGCCGACGATCTTGGTGTCCTCGACGGCTCGGTGGTCGTACGCACACCAGGCCTCGAGCTGGGCGTCGAGCACGGGGTAGAGCTTTTCCTCGGGCGGATCCCACGGCTTGAGCAGGTAGTAGTCGAGATCGACGACGTTGATCGCGTCGATCGCGGCGTCGGTGTCCGCGTATGCGGTGAGAAGAATGCGACGGGCCGCCGGAAAGATGTCCATGGCCTGCTCGAGAAATTCCATGCCGCTCATCTGCGGCATGCGGTAGTCGGCCAACAGAATGGCGACGGGGGTACCGCGCAGCGCGAGTTCTTTCAACGCGTCGAGAGCGCCTGCACCGGACTCCGCCCGCACGATGCGGTACTGCTCCCCGTAGCGCCGACGTAGGTCGCGGGCGACCGACCTCGACACTCCTGGGTCGTCGTCGACGCTGAGAATGACCGGTTTCATGACCCTCCAGAACTGGTGCTCATCAACGACATGAGCATGCCACCGCGTCACCCCGAATGGGAGGCAAGCGGGCCTGGAAAGAGCGGGGTCAGATTCGGCCGCGTCGAATCAGGTCGAGTTCCTGCGGGGTGAGGAGCCGTTCGAGCTTCTCGGCGGGCCACGTACGCGGGCTCCCGCTCATCCTGGCGGTTTTCAACAGGGGTAGATCACTGCTGGTACGACGCATTATCGACTGTAATTTCACGGTGGATCACTCCGAACAATTTCTTCGTTGGTCCCGACACTCCGCTTGCTACATCGATCAGTGTCCGCCCGGTGTTAACGCCTCGGTGGGATCTCGTGCGGCGTTTCGCAGTTCGAGACAGTTTCCTGCGCCTACGGTCGGGGTAAACGGCTGCCCAAATCAACTGATCGGGGATCGTTCGTGAACACGTCGGGAAATTCTGTGGCCAGTTCCGTGCAGAACAACGGAGCATTCGAGAAAGCAGCGCGCGCCGGTCACTTCGTCAGCGGAGTGCTGCACATTCTGATCGGATACATCGCCGTCCGGTTGGCGTTCGGCCAGGCCGGCAACGCAGACCAGTCCGGCGCACTCGCCGAACTGGCCGAGAAGCCCGGCGGAAAGATCGCGCTCTGGGTGGCGGTGGTGGCTTTCGTGGCGCTGGCGCTGTGGCGCATCGTCGAAGCGATCGTCGGCAAGAAATCCGACGCCGACGCCGGTAGTGCCATGGATCGTCTCAAAGCAGGCGCGCTGGCCGTCGTCTACATCGCGTTCGCCTTCTCGACCTACGGCTTCGCCACCGGCTCGGGCAAGTCCAGCGGACAACAGAACGCGGGCTGGTCGGCCCGACTGATGGAATCCGGCGGCGGCAAGCTCGTGCTCATCGCCGTCGCGCTGGTCGTCATCGGAGTGGGCGGATACCACGTCTACAAGGGCGTCTCGAAGAACTTCCTCGACGATCTCGAAGGACACCAGAGCGGGGCCGTCGTCAAACTCGGCATCGCCGGATACGCAGCCAAAGGCGCTGCCCTCGTCGGAGCCGGACTCCTCGTCGTGGTGGCAGTTCTGCAGTCCGATCCGTCCAAGGCCACCGGCATCGACGGTGCTCTCAAGACTCTCGGCTCGCAGCCGTACGGTCAGGTCCTGTTGATCCTCGCCGGCGTGGGCATCGCGCTCTACGGGCTCTACGCCTTCGTATTGGCTCGCTTCGCTCGCATGTGAGCGAAACTTCGTAGCCTGCTACGAGTTTCCGTTCACCTGTGGAAGGTTGCTCGATCACCGTGGATCGAACAACTCGTCGACGCTGACCTCGAACAGCCGGGCCAGGCGGAACGCGAGAGAGAGCCGCGGGTCGAAGTGGCCCTTCTCGATCGAGATGATCGTCTGCCTGCTGACGCCGACCGCGTCGGCGCACTGCTGTTGTGACAAACCGGCAGCAGTGCGCAGCCGGTGCACGTGATTCGAAGTCACCGCTGCGTACGCGAGACGACCAGGTACCGCACGGCCACGTCGGCCATGGCCAACACCAGAAACGCGACTACCGGAACCAACTCCGTGTCGAGTATCGCCGAGGCAGCCGACGCGAGGCCGAGTGCGATCATCAGGTCGAAGAAGGCACCGGACGACGCGTGCTGCAACCACTGGAACTCGACGGAATCCTCCGGATTCTCCGGCATCTTCGGTGATCGTTGCGGAACCAATGTCCACATCGCGCCGACGAGGGCAGGGGCCACCGCCGCGGCGAACACCAGACCTACCTGCCACCCGCCTTCTTCTCGCACCGATGCGGCGACGATCCCGACACCGGCGGCGAGGGCAGTTCCGAGAACTGTTGCGGACACTCGTGACAGTCCGACCCTCATGACAACCTCCCGTGCGTGTACGAGTTCTTTGACATATCTCACCCCCATTCGATTCCGATGTCAAACTTCTCTTACATTCCCCGTCGCCCCGTTTCGCTATGAGCTCGGACACACATATGCTGTGACCGATTTGTCGTAACGTTCAGTCACACATACCTGGAGGCCCACGTTGAGCAAGACTCTCGAAGCCACGATCGACATCGCCGCGAGCCCCGAGACCGTCTGGTCGATCGTGTCCGATCTGCAGCGCATGGGCGAGTGGAGCCCGCAGTGCAAGAAGATGAAGGTCTTCGGCGGACCGGTCGGCAAGGGCACCAAGACGCTCAACGTCAACCGCAAGGGGATGCTCGTCTGGCCGACCACCGCCAAGGTCGTCACCTTCGAACCCAACCGCGAACTCGCGTTCCGCGTCGTGGAGAACAAGACGATCTGGTCCTACACGCTCACTCCCACCGCGACCGGAACAACCGTCGTCGAGAAGCGGGAGGCACCGACGGGCACCACGGCAGTGTCGTCACTGCTGGTCAAGCGCATCCTCGGGGGCATCGACGAGTTCGACGTCGAACTCGTCGAGGGCATGAACAAGACCCTGCGTCGAATCAAGGCCGAGAGCGAGAAGTCCAGCCAGAAATAACTTTTCTCAGGAATGTTTCAGGTTTGTTTCCCGCGGGCATCCGTCGTTTCGACAAGCAACAAACACGAACGGAAAGTGGGGGCACCCTATGTTGGGACTCGGATTTGTAGGCTGGATCATCATCGGCGGACTCGCCGGCTGGATCGGTAGCAAGATCATGAAGACGGATGCTCAGATGGGCATCATCCTGAACATCGTCGTCGGCATCGTCGGCGGCCTCCTGGGCGGCTTCCTGCTCAGCACGTTCCTCGACGTCGAGGGCGGCGGAATCATCTTCAGCTTCATCACCTGCCTGCTCGGCGCGTGCATCCTGCTGTTCCTGGTCAAGCTCGTGACGGGCCGCAGCCGCGTCTGATCTCACTCGCACCTCTCGACTGCCGGGGCCCTCACGTACGCTGTGATGGCTCCGGCAGTCGCGTGTTCGACACACGATTCGCTCGCAGCACCACGACCTGCCGACACATGTCCGACAAAAGTTAGAGGAGACCGTGGCACGCCGTCCCGCCCCGATTGGTCAACCGCCCCGCACCGGAGCGGCTCACATCGTCGACTTGGTCCGTGAAACGATTCCACCGCTACACCCCGCAGGGCTGCCGTTCGTCGGCGGTCCGCTGGCCGTCGCCGTTCTCGGTCGACGCTCCAAGTGGGTCCGCAACGCCGGCCTCGTTGCCGCCGGAGCCTGCGCCACCTTCTTCCGCCACCCGTCGCGAGTGCCGCCGAATCGCCCCGGCGTCGTCGTCGCTCCCGCCGACGGCCTGGTCACACTCGTCGACACTGCCGTTCCTCCGGCCGAGCTCGCTCTCGGCTCCGAGCCGGTCCCGCGCGTCAGCGTCTTCCTCTCCGTCCTCGACGTCCACGTACAGCGTGTTCCCGTCGCCGGAAAAGTCGTGGAAGTGGTGCACCGTCGCGGTCAGTTCAAATCCGCCGACCTCGCCGAGGCCAGCGAGGTCAACGAGCGCAACAGCATGCACATCAGAACCGCTTCCGGTCAGGATGTCGCCGTCGTGCAGATCGCCGGCCTCATTGCGCGACGCATCATCAACAACGCCAAGGTCGGCGACACCTTGTCGATCGGCGACACTTACGGACTGATCCGATTCGGATCCCGCGTGGACACCTACTTCCCGGCGGGCACCACCCTGCTGGTCGAACGCGGCCAGCGGGCCGTCGGTGCCGAAACAGTGCTCGCCGAGCTCTCGCAGTAGAAACCGACATGATCACCAGACGCGCCAAGCCACCTGCTGCCATTCGTCTGCTCCCGTCCGTCGTCACGATTCTCGCGCTGTGCTCCGGCCTGTCCGCGGTCAAGTTCGCCCTCGACGGCCAGCTCGGTACCGCGCTCGCCATGATCGGTGCCGCTGCGATCCTCGATGCGTTGGACGGTCGCATCGCCCGATTGCTCGACGCCACCAGCAAGATCGGTGCCGAACTGGATTCGCTGTCCGACGCCATCTCGTTCGGTGTCGCCCCGGCGCTGGTGCTGTACGTGACACTGCTCGAGGGCAGCAGCGGCGGCTGGATCGTGGCGCTGGTCTACGCGGTGAGCATCGTGCTCCGCCTCGCGCGCTTCAACACTCTGCTCGACGAGGACGACACTCCCGCTTACGCGCGCGAGTACTTCACCGGTGTTCCCGCACCGGCCGGAGCGCTCATCGCCATGGCACCGATCGCGGGTTTCGAGCAGTTCGGCGACGGCTGGTGGGCCTCGTTCTACGTCGTCGCCGGATGGGCGATCCTCACCGCCGGTCTCATCGTCAGCCGCATCCCCACGCTCGCGCTCAAGACGGTCTCGGTGCCGCCGCGGCTGGCCGCGATCCTGCTGGTGCTCGTCGCACTGCTCGCAGCCGCGCTCATCACGTTCCCGCTGATCCTGCTAATGGGCCTGGTGTTGGCCTACCTGGTGCACATCCCGTTCGCAGTGCGCTCGCAGCGGTGGACCGCCGCGCGCCCGTACACCTGGGACGCCAAGCCGGCCGAGCGTCGCGCCGAGCGTCGGGCCATCCGCCGAGCTCCGGGAAATGCGCGCCGGTCGCAGGCTCGTCTGGGACTGCGTCGGCCTCGCAGCTGATCCGCGCGGAGCCGACCCGTTAGTGTGGCTGTGGTGACCGAATCTCGCTCGACGACGCCTGAGCTCGTTCTCACTGCCCGCCTCAACACCTCGGCGGCCGATGCCCGACGCGGCGTCGTGCGCCTGCATCCGGAAGTCCTTGCGGCGCTGGGCCTGCGGGAATGGGATGCGGTGTCGCTCATCGGTTCTCGTCGCACAGCCGCCGTCGTCGCCGCGGCTCCCGAGGGATCACCTCAGGGCACCGCGTTGCTGGACGACGTGACGCTCTCCAACACCGGCCTTCGCGAAAATGCTTCTGTCGCAGTCGGACCCGTCACCGTCTACGGGGCCAAGGCCGTGACCGTGACCGGCTCCGCGCTCGCCACCGGTTCCATCTCCGACGCCACCCTGCGACAAGCGTTGCTCGGCAAGGTACTGACGGTGGGTGACACGGTCTCACTCCTCCCCCGTGATCTCGGCCCCGGAACCTCGACGACATCTGCGACGCAGGCGCTGTCGAGGACATTCGGGGTTGCGTGGACCACCGAACTGTTGACGGTCTCGGCCGTCGACCCGTCGAATGAGCCGGTCAGTGTGCAACCCAATTCGGCGGTCGGGTGGGGCTCCGGCACCGTCGCTGCCTCGGCATCCGCACCTGTGTCAGCGCCACAGAAAGCCACGGCGGCCAGAGTGAGCGCAGCCGATCTGGTGGGAGTGAGCGCGCAGGCGGCCAAGCTGACCGAGTGGCTGCGGCTGGCGTTGGACGAGTCGGAGTTGCTGGCAACGCTCGGCGCATCGCCGCATCTGGGGGTGTTGATCACCGGACCGGGTGGGGTCGGCAAGGCGACGTTGGCGCGCGCGGTCGTCGGTGAACGCGCATGCGTCGTGCTGGACGGACCGTCGATCGGCGCGCTCGAGGCGTCGGCCCGGGTCGATCGCGTCACCGCGGCAGTGGACGAACTCGCCGGTTCCGGGGTTCTGCTCATCACCGACGTCGACGCGTTGTTGCCCTCCGAGCCCGAACCGGCGTCCACGTTCGTCCTCGATGTACTGCGCCGGGCCGTCGACACTCCGGGTCTCGCCCTGATCGCTACGACGGCCCATCCGGAGGCGACCGATCCCAGACTGCGCGGTCAGGACCTGTGCGATCGTGAACTCACCCTGACCCTGCCCGACGCGGCAGGCCGCAAGGGATTGCTGGAGCATCTCCTCCGAAAGGTTCCGCAGGGCGACGTCGACCTGGGCGAGATCGCCTCAAGGACACCGGGTTTCGTGGTCGCCGATCTGGCCGCCCTGACGCGGGAGGCGGCGCTGCGGGCAGCGGCGCGCGCATCGAACGATTCGGCCGCGGCCTCGTTGACGCAGGACGATCTGGTGGGCGCTCTTCAGGTCATTCGCCCGCTGTCGCGTTCGGGAAGCGAAGAACTGGCGATCGGTAGTCTCACGCTCGACGACGTCGGCGACATGGTGGAGACCAAGCAGGCACTCACCGAGGCGGTACTGTGGCCGCTGCGTCACCCGGATTCGTTCGCGCGATTGGGAATCGAGCCGCCGCGGGGAGTTCTTCTGTACGGTCCGCCCGGCTGCGGCAAGACGTTCCTCGTGCGCGCACTGGCCAGCTCCGGGCAGCTCAGCGTGCACTCGGTCAAGGGCGCAGAGCTGATGGACAAATGGGTCGGCTCCTCGGAAAAGGCTGTCCGAGAACTCTTTCAACGCGCCCGAGATTCCGCTCCCTCGCTGATCTTCCTGGACGAGGTGGATGCCCTCGTGCCCCGACGCGGCCAGAGCTCGGATTCCGGCGTCGGCGATCGAGTCGTCGCGGCGCTGCTGACCGAACTCGACGGCGTCGAACCGTTGCGTGACGTCGTCGTACTCGGGGCAACCAACCGACCCGATCTGATCGATCCCGCACTGCTGCGGCCGGGCCGACTCGAGCGTCTGGTGTTCGTGCCGCCGCCGGATTCCGATGCGCGAGTGGACATTCTGAAGGCGTCGGGCAAATCCATCCCGCTCGCCGAGGACGTCGATCTCGAGTCTCTCGCCCGCGATCTCGACGGCTACTCCGCGGCAGACTGCGCGGCGTTGCTGCGCGAGGCCGCACTGACGGCGATGCGTCGGTCGATGGATGCAGCCGACGTCACCGCCGCCGACGTCGCCGCCGCTCGGGCGACGGTCAGACCGTCACTCGATCCCGAGCAGGTGGCGCATCTGCGGGCCTACGGGTCGTGAGCGGAAACTCGTAGCAGGCTACGAGTTTCCACTCACCTGGGTCGTTCCGCAGGCTCCACTCCCGCTCACCTGCGGCGAAGCCGCTCTCACTTCCAGCGGCCGAGGATTTCCTCTGCCCGCTTGGCCAGTTCCATCTGGAAGATCGGGCCGAAGCTGATGCGACCCACGCCCAGGGAGGCGAAGTGCGACAGGTCGCCCTCGGCCGGGTTCGCGATGGCGTTGATCGGCAGCGGGAGTTCCTCGGCGAGACGCTTGTAGTCCGCGTCGTTGTGGAAGCCGACGGGGTAGAGCGAGTCGGCACCGGCTGCGGCGCACAGCTTCAACCGGGCGATGGCTCGGTCGACGCGGTCACTCTCGTCGCCGATTGCCTTGACGAACAGGTCGGTGCGGGCGTTGATGACCACGTGGACGTCGGTGGCGTCGGATGCTGCGCGCAGTGCTCCGACGAAGTCTGCGTGTTCCTGCGCTTCGCGGAGGCGTCCGCCTTCGCTGTGCACGGTGTCCTCGATGTTGAGGCCGACGGCTCCGGCAGAGATCAGTCCGTCGATGAGTCGCTTGGGGTCCTCGCCGTAGCCGGATTCGATGTCGACCGACAGCGGAACGTCGACGGCTGCGGAGATCTGCGAGATGCGGGTGAGCAGTTCGTCGAAGGTGATGCCCTCGTTGTCGGGCTTGCCGATGGAGTCCGAGACGGGGTGGCTTCCGACGGTCAGCGCGGCGAACCCGGCGGAGACGGCGAGGTTGGCAGACCAGGCGTCCCACACCGTCGGCAATACGACCGGGTTGCCCGGCTTGTGCAGCTCGAGCAGGGTGGTGGCTTTCTGGGACAGGTTCGTCATGAGACTCCTTCGCGGTGACCGACAGAGAACGTACGTTCTCTCTACGACCAACATACGCGCTTCAGTCGATCAAATCGAGCGCTTTCATCCGGTCGAACACCATCAGCGATCCCGGAGCGACGTCCGGCATGGCGGCGTACTCGTCTCGGGTGAAGTACCTGATCTCTGCGATCTCGCTGGTCGGCGTCGGCTCGGTCGCCAGATCGGCGAGGAAACACGTGATCTCGAGCGGGGTTCCTGCCGGGTGCCCCCAGGCCTCACATTCGAACACCCCGAGGAGCCGGGCGTCCGTCACCGCTGCATCGAGCTCTTCCCTGATCTCGCGATGCAGTGCTTGCTCGGGTGTCTCGCCCGGGTCGATCTTTCCGCCCGCCATGTAGAACGCGGACTTTCCGGCCGATCGTGTCTGAATCATTCGACGATCGCGGACGTACGCCAGCCCGGCGGTCCGAATGAGCCTCGAATCGGTCACCGACGCGCTCCCCTCACTCACGGACCCGCACCGTTCTGTACCGCCTGGCACGCCGCCTACCTCGCAAAGTAAAGTGGACAACGACAACTCGCGGCTGCCGCTCGGCAACCGGTTCATTATTTCTCAAAGCTTCACATCGAACTTCACACGGACTTCGCACACCCTACTCATCGCCGCCCTACGACCACCGCTCGGTTTCACCGCCGATGCGACCGAGACGACGGAGTGATTTTTGCTCGCCATTCTTCTTGCGCATGCCGCCGCCGCGCTGCTCGCGCCACTGTTCGTCCGCTGGTGGGGTCGCAATGCCTTTTTCCCACTCGCGCTCGTACCCCTGCTCAGCCTGATCTGGGTGTTCGGCAACTGGGGAACCGAACAGAAACTGAACATCGAATGGGTCCCCGGCCTGTCGATGAACATCGACATGCGGTTCGACTCTCTCGCGGCCATCATGTCGCTGCTGGTTCTCGGCATCGGCGCACTGATTCTGCTCTACTGCGCGCGTTACTTCGAGGACGACGAGCCCCGGCTCGGGCTGTTCGCCGCCGAAATGGTCGCGTTCTCCGGTGCGATGTTCGGCCTCATCACCAGCGACAACATGCTGGTGCTCTACATCTTCTGGGAAATCACGACGGTCCTGTCGTTCCTGCTCGTCGGCCACTACGCCGAGCGTGCGTCGAGCAGACGAGCGGCCACCCAGGCACTGCTCGTCACCACCGCGGGTGGCCTGGCGATGCTGGTCGGCATCATCATCCTCGGCCAGGTGTCCGGCACCTACAACCTCTCCGAGCTGGTCGCGAACGCGCCGGGCGGCTGGTTGCCCGGTGTCGCGATCGTGCTGGTCCTCATCGGCGCACTGAGCAAGTCGGCCATCGTGCCACTGCACTTCTGGCTCCCCGGAGCCATGGCCGCCCCGACACCGGTCAGCGGCTACCTTCACGCCGCTGCCATGGTCAAAGCGGGCATCTACCTGGTGGCGCGCCTGGCCCCGGGGTTCGCCGATTCCGGCCCGTGGCGCGCCACGGTGATCAGCCTCGGACTGCTGTCGATGATCCTGGCCGGGTGGCGCGCTCTGCGCGCATTCGACCTCAAGCTGATCCTCGCGTTCGGCACCGTCAGCCAGCTCGGCTTCCTCATGGTGTTGGTCGGCATCGGCTCGGAGAAGGCGATGCTCGCCGGCCTGACGATGGTGATCGCCCACGCGATGTTCAAAGCGACGCTGTTCATGGTCGTCGGCATCATCGATCACACCACCGGCACCCGCGACATCCGCAAACTTGCTCACCTGGGCAAGAAGGCTCCCTGGCTCGCCGCGATAGCCGCGCTGGCCGCGGCCAGCATGGCCGGACTTCCGCCGATGCTCGGGTTCGTCGGCAAGGAGACGGCGTTGTCGGCCGTGATCAGCACGCCGACGCTCGATCCCACGGTCGCGGCCGTCGTCGTCGCAGGCCTGGTGATCGGCTCGATACTCACGGTCACCTACAGCATTCGGTTCGTCTGGGGCGCGTTCGCGCGCAAGCAGCTCAAGCGAGCGAGTCCGTCGGTCAAGGCGATGCACGCGCCGGCCGCACTGTTCCTCGCCGCACCCGCCTTCCTGGCGGTGCTCGGTCTGGTCGCCGGGTTCGCATCCTCGGTCGTCGACCACATCGTCAGTCCCTACGCTCGCACCCTCCCGTCGTACGGCCAGGAGCCCTACCACCTGGCCCTCTGGCACGGTTTCAATCTTCCGCTCGCGCTGACCGTCGTCGTCGTCACCGGTGGTGTCGGGTTGTTCATCGCGCATCGGGTGGTCAACCGGCTCAAGTTCGAGCATCCTCCGCTCGGCAACGCAGACCGCATCTACGACAACGTGCTCAAGTCCATGGACACCCTGTCGATCCGCCTCACCGGCACCACGCAGCGCGGTTCGCTCCCTCTCACTCAGGGCACGATCCTGCTGACGCTGGTGCTGCTGCCGATGATCGTGCTGATCCTCGGCGCAGAACCGGACTTGGACTACACCCTGTGGAACAACCCGTTGCAGCTGATCATCGGGGCCATCATGATCGCGGGTGGCCTCGGAGCCACGGTGATGCGCAACCGCTTGGCCAGCGTCATTCTCGTCGGTCTCACCGGCTACGGCTGCGGAGTCATCTTCGCCATCCACGGTGCCCCGGACCTGGCGCTGACCCAGTTCCTCGTCGAGACCTTGACCCTCGTGATGTTCGTGCTCGTCCTGCGCAAGCTCCCGGCCGAGGTCGACGACCGGGGTTCGGCCGGATCGCGTGGACCTCGCGCGGTGCTCGCCGTCGCCGTCGGGGCGACCGTGAGCATCCTGGGTGCGTTCGCGATGAACGCCCGAAACACAGACCCGGTGTCGCTGCTCCTGCCGGACGCCGCATACAACCTGGGCGACGGCCAGAACGTCATCAACGTGATCCTCGTCGACATCCGCGCCTGGGACACTCTCGGCGAGATCTGCGTCCTGCTCGTCGCGGCTACTGGTGTGGCGAGCCTGGTCTTCCGCAACCGCCGGTTCGGTAGCGCTCCGCGGGTGTCCGACGCCCCCTCGTCGTCCTCCGATGCGAACTACGCGGCGGAGACGACGTGGCTGCTCGGCGGCGATCTGATCGATCCGCGTCATCGCTCGTTGATTCTCGAGGTCACGACGCGATTGATCTTCCCGACGATCATGGTGCTCTCTATCTACTTCTTCTTCTCCGGTCACAACGCTCCCGGAGGCGGTTTCGCCGGTGGCCTCACCGCCGGCCTGGCGCTGGTGCTGAGGTACTTGGCCGGTGGCCGCTACGAGCTCGGTGAGACAGTTCCGATCGACGCCGGAAAGATCCTCGGACTCGGCTTGATCTTCGCGGCCGGAACCGCGGTGGCGTCGATGTTCCTCGGAGCCCCGGCGTTGTCCTCGGCGACGTTGGAGGTGACGTTGCCGATCCTCGGCGACATCAAGTTGGTCACCGCATTGTTCTTCGACCTCGGTGTGTATCTCATCGTGGTCGGGTTGGTACTCGACGTGCTCCGTAGTCTCGGCGCGCGTCTCGACGCACAGGTGGAAATGCAGAGCCAAGGCCGAGTGAGCGCCCCATGACCGCTGATCTCGGAATGCTCGTCATTGTCGGTGTCCTCATCGCGGCGGGTGTGTATCTGCTGCTCGAGCGCAGTATCACCAAGATGCTGCTGGGCCTGCTACTCGTCGGCAACGGCGTCAACCTGCTCATGCTCACGATCGCCGGCCCTGCGGGAGCCCCGCCCATCGTGGGTCGGGACAACGCGGTGAACCAGGAGATGGCGGACCCGCTGGCCCAGGCGGTGATCCTGACGGCAATCGTCATCACGATGGGAATCGCGGCGTTCGTGCTGGCTCTGGCCTACCGGTCGTTCACCCTCAACACCAAGGACGACGTCGAGAACGACCCCGAGGACACCAAGGTCTCCCGGCGCCGCTCGATGGCCGAGGCCCCCGACCGCGACCGCTCGGACGACCCGGTGACGGGCGAGCCGAGCTTCGGCGGCGACGCATTCGACTCGAAGGGCAACCCCATTCCGCTCGAGGAGATCAGAAACCTCGAGGATCTCGAGTGCTACGAGGATCTGCACGACGGTGATTTCGACAACGACGACGACAACCCGCAGCTGCGCGGGCTGGACGGACTCGACACCGCCGAGAAGGACGACAGCCGCCCAGATGAGAAGGGAGACCACGCATGACGATCTCCCCCGCAGTGATCGACGTTCTGACTCCGCTGCCGGTACTGATTCCGATGCTCGCCGCCGCGTCGACCCTGGTGCTGGGGCGACGGCCTCGCGCTCAGCGATTCATCACCATCGTCGCGCTCACCGCGGTGGTCGCGATCTCGTCGGTGATGCTCTATCTCGCCGATCGCGACGGCACCAGCGCACTGCAGGTCGGCGGTTGGGATTCCCCGCTCGGCATCTCCCTCGTGGTGGACCGTCTGTCGGCGATGATGCTCGTCGTCTCGTCCATCGTGTTGCTGGCCGTCATGGTCTACTCGATCGGCCAGGGCATCCGCGACGGTAGCGAGAATCAGCCCGTCTCGATCTTCCTGCCGACCTACCTCGCGTTGACCGCAGGTGTCTGCAACGCGTTCCTTGCAGGCGACCTGTTCAACCTGTTCGTCGGCTTCGAGGTGCTGCTCGCGGCGTCTTTCGTGTTGCTGACACTCGGCGCGAGTGCCGACCGCGTGCGTGCGGGCGTGTCGTACGTGATGGTGTCGATGGTGTCCTCGCTGATCTTCCTGATCGGCATCGCGCTGGTCTACGCAGCCACCGGGACGCTGAACCTGGCCCACATCGCGGTGCGTATGGACGACATCACCCCCGGAACCAGAACCGCGATCTTCGCGGTTCTACTGGTCGCGTTCGGCATCAAGGCCGCGGTGTTCCCGCTCTCGACGTGGCTGCCCGACTCGTATCCCACCGCCCCGGCACCGGTCACCGCCGTGTTCGCCGGCCTGCTGACGAAAGTCGGTGTGTACGCGATCATCCGCGCGCACACCCTGCTGTTCCCCGACGGCTCACTCGACAACGTACTGATGGTCTGCGGCCTGCTGACGATGCTCGTCGGCATCCTCGGCTCCATCGCACAGAGCGACATCAAGCGACTGTTGTCGTTCACCCTCGTCAGCCATATCGGCTACATGATCTTCGGCGTCGCTCTGTCGACACAATCGGGATTGTCCGGCTCGATCTATTACGTCGCCCACCACATTCTGGTGCAGACGACGCTGTTCCTCGTCGTCGGTCTCATCGAGCGTCAGGCCGGTTCGTCGTCGCTTCGACGCCTCGGCGGTCTGGCTGCGGCCAGCCCGGTGCTGGCGATCGTGTTCCTGGTGCCGGCCCTCAATCTCGGTGGCATTCCGCCGTTCTCGGGTTTCATCGGAAAGGTCGCACTGCTGCAGGCCGGTAGCGAGCAGGGCAGCGTGTTGGCCTGGTTGCTCGTCGCGGGTGGAACCGTCACCAGCCTGTTGACGCTGTACGTCGTCGCCCGAGTCTGGACCAAGGCGTTCTGGCGCGCTCGCGCCGACGCTCCCGAGGGCGACCTGGCGGACAACAGCCCGTCCGCTCTTCTCGACGACTCGTCCGACATCCAGTTCGGTGACCGCGAGGACGTGGGCCGGATGCCCGCCTTCATGTTGCTTCCGACCATCGGGCTCGTGGCCGTCGGCTTGGCCATGACGGTGTTCGCCGGCCCCATCATCGACATCAGCGATCGCGCTGCGGCAGATCTTCGCGATCGGTCGGTGTACATCGATGCGGTGCGCGGTGCGGAATGGGTCGGCGATCAGGCCTACGAGCAGTCGCGCACGAACGAGGAGGGCACCCGATGAAGATGAACCGCTCCGTTCTGCTGCGCCTGTGGACGCTCGCGTGGCTGACGGCAATCTGGGTTCTGTTGTGGGGCAACGTCTCTGCGGCGAACGTCCTGGGCGGCATCGCGGTGGGACTGCTCATCATGGTGCTGCTGCCGTTGCCTCGCGTTCCGGTCGAGGGCCGCATCCACGTCTTGTCACTCGTCAAGCTGGCCGTCGTATTTCTCTACTACGCAGGGGAATCCAGCGTCAATGTGGCCTGGTTGGCGATCCGCCCGAAAGCACCGCCGGTCACCGGAGTGCTGCGCTGCCGCATCGCTATCAAATCCGACCTGGTGCTCACCCTGTTCGTCGACGCGATGAACCTCGTGCCCGGCACCATGGTGCTCGAGATAGACCGAACCCGACGCCTGCTCTACGTGCACGTGCTGGACATGGGCACGCAGAAGGCCGTCGACGGCTTCTACGCCTACGTACGAAACCTGGAGAAACTCTTCATCGCGGCGTTCGAGCGAGACTCCGACTGGAAGCCGAGCCCGCTGCATTTCCAGGAGTACGAGCAGTACCACGGAGTGCTCGGCGACGATCCGGCATCGACGGACCGCGACGCCCCGAGGGACGACAAGAAGACCGACGACAAGAGGAAGGGGGACTGGTCGTGACCGTCGTCCTGGCGATAGCCGGAGCCCTTCTGATCGGTGCCGCGATTCTCACCGCCTACCGACTGCTCGACGGACCGAGCACGCTCGACCGTCTCGTCGCGATGGACACGATCCTGGCCGTCTCGATGTGCGGTCTCGGTGTGTGGGCCGTCTACAGCCGCGACACCACCCTCGTACCGGCCATCGTCGCGCTGTCCTTGGTCAGCTTCGTCGGGTCGGTCAGCATCGCGCGATTCAGAGTGAGGGACGAATGAGTGACACAGTGAGGGACGAATGAGCACCGTAGCCCAGGTCATTGCCTCCGCCTTCATCCTGTTCGGAGCACTGCTCGCCTTCACCGCGGCCGTCGGCATCGTGCGCTTCCCCGATACCCTCTCGCGGATGCACGCGGCCACCAAGCCGCAGGTGGTCGGTCTGATCATGGTGCTGATCGGGGCCATCATCAGCCTTCGCGGCAACGTCGACATCTGGATGCTCGTGCTGGTGGGCATCTTCACGCTGGTCACCGCTCCGGTGATCGCGCATACCGTGGGCCGCGTCGCCTATCGAGAACAGCGGGGCCGCGACGGACTGCTGATCGTCAACGAGATGGAACCGAACGACCCCGACGAGTAGCGCGAGCCGCGCCGGATCAGGCGCGGAGGTCGGTGACCAACGATTCCACGACGGCTCGCAGGTCACCGTTGGATTTCGCGGCCACCGCCCGCTGACGCTGGTAGGACGCCCCGAGCCGCGGAATGTCGGCCACCGCGGCCAACTCGTCGACGCAGTTCAACCGGACGGCCGTCGGCGTCAGCTTCTCGAGCAGGTCGTTCAGGTCGTCGGTGACCAAACGTTCGTTGCTGTCGGAGTCGAGGATGATCTCGGCATCGAGGCCGTACCGGGCAGCCCGCCACTTGTTCTCCTGCACGTGCCACGGCGGTATCGACGGCAGGGTCTCCCCCGCTTCGAGACGTTCGTCGAGATGGACGATGAGGCAGTGCGTCAACGCGACGAGAGCCGCGAGCTCCCGCTTGGTCGACGCCCCGTCGCACACCCGAACCTCGATGGTTCCCCACTTGGGGGCGGGCCGGATGTCCCAGTGCATGCCGCCGAGTTGCTCGATGACGCCGGTCTTGAGCTGATCACGAACGAATCCCTCGAACTGCGGCCAGTTCTCGAACTGGAACGGCAGCCCGGCCGTCGGCAGCTGCTGGAACATCAACGCACGATTGCTGGCGTAGCCGGTGTCGTTGCCCGCCCAGATCGGTGAGGACGCCGACAGTGCCAGCAGGTGCGGGTACTGCAGCAGCAGTGAGTTGAGAATGGGAAAGACCTTGTCGGGAGACGACACTCCCACGTGCACGTGCACACCCCAGATCAGCATCTGCCGACCCCACCACTGCGTCCGAGCGATCAACTCGTCGTAACTCGGGGAACTGGTGAGCTGCTGGGTGGACCACTCCGCGAACGGATGGGTCCCCGCCGAGAACAGATCGATCCCCAGCGGATCCGCTGCGCGCTCGACGAGCGAGAGAGACTCACCGAGGTCTGCCATCGCCTCCCCGACGTTCTCGCACACTCCGGTGACGAGTTCGACGGTGTTGCGGAGCAGTTCCTTCGTCACCCGCGGGGTGTCCCCGGCCAGGTCGCGGACACCGTCCATGACCGCCTCGGCGGAGTTGACCAGGTCTCGCGTGTTCTTGTCGACCAGCGCGATCTCCCACTCGACGCCGAGCGTCGGGCGCGGTGAACTCGCGAAGTCGATCCGGGGAGCGCTCAAACTACTGCAGTACCGCGCACGCCGCCCGCGAGCCGGCATCGCCGGTCATCAGAGTCGTCATGTCCGGCACGGCGGCACCGTCGGGCAGGGTGTACCGCGGCGGGATGTTGGCGAAGTTGTCGGCACCGTCGTGCACGATCACCGAGGTTCCGGCACCGTCGGCACGCAGATCGTCGAGTGTGATCGCGTCGGTGGTGGTGACGAGCATTCCGGTGCCGTCCTCGCCGACCTGGATGGACGTCAGGTCACCGCTGGCCGGGTGCTCGGTGCGGCCGTCGACCTGCAGGTGACCGCCCGCGGACAGGAATGCGCCGGGCTCCCCGCCTGTCGGTGCCACGGAGTTCGGCTCGCAAGCGGCGACGGTGTGAACGTGGAAGCCGTGGAAGCCCGGGGTCATGCCCTCGACCTCGGCGGTGACGGTGAGCTTGTCGCCCTCGGACATGAACGACACCGTGCCGACCTCGGCACCGGAGGCGTCGCGCAGTGCGGCCTCGATGATGTCGCCGGAGCTCGACTCGGCCGGGCTGTCGCCGGCGACGGCTTCTGCCGACGGATCGGCCTCTCCGGTCCACACCGGCGGGACGGTGCCGGGGACGTCGGACGGGACCTCGCCGTTGCTACAGGCGGAGAGCCCGAGAGCTGCGATCGCGAGGACCGGGGCCACGTAACGCAACGATCGGGTCGCGGCAGTGCGTCGCTTGAACATGTCCATCGGAAATCGCTCCTCTTTCAGGCAGTTTCGCCGGGCTCGGAAATGATAACGTGCCGACCGATTCGGCCGAATCGGGCACGGAAGTCGACGCTGTGGAACTGGCCGCTGCAGGACTACTGGGTCACGATGACGACGACGCCTGCAGTGGATTCGAGCGAGGTCGGCTTGGGTTCGGCCGGGACGCCGAGCTGCGTGGCGATGGTCTGCGCGGCCTGTTCCTCACCTGCCGTCGTGCCGTAGTACACCGCGGTCTGCGCGAACTGGTCTTCACTGAAGTTGCCCGTCTCGGCGACGTTCCAACCCTCGGCGGTCAACGTG
The DNA here is from genome assembly GCF_002259485.1 of Rhodococcus sp. 14-1411-2a. Lineage (GTDB taxonomy): Bacteria > Actinomycetota > Actinomycetes > Mycobacteriales > Mycobacteriaceae > Rhodococcoides. The sequence goes on along the minus strand of NZ_NPGA01000015.1, from coordinate 148,893 downwards.
CTGGCGGTACCGGCGGCCAGGCCGGAGACGTTGGAGTTGTTGAGTACCCGCACTTCGACGTCGGCGGGTGCGCCCGAGGTGGTGGTGGGTGCCGCGGCACCGGTCGACGCGTCGGCGGCCGGGGCCTGTGCTGCAGGAGCCTGTGCGGTCGGTGCGACCGCGGCCGGTGCGCTCGTCGTCTCGGCGGCGGGCTCGGCGGCCGCATCGTCGGAATCGGAACCCGTCAGAGACAACGCCCCGATCGCTGCGAACAGGATCGCGAGCGAAATCAACACCATGGCCAGGGCGCGGAGTGGTGGCCCGGTCTGTTCCGGGTTCGGGCTGCTCACCTGATCGACCCTAGCCGACCGTCGACGGCGACTCGGCACACGGAACGCAAGACCTGCTCAGACGTCGAAACCCAGCCGACGTGCCGCACGAGCCTTCTGCCTGCTCGCACGCAACCGGCGCAGGCGCTTGACCAACATCGGATCCGCGGCGAGCGCCTCGGGACGATCGACCAACGCATTCAGGATCTGGTAGTAGCGGGTCGCCGACATGGAGAAGAGTTCCTTGATGGCCTCTTCCTTGGCCCCGGCGTACTTCCACCACTGTCGCTCGAAGGACAGGATGTCGTGCTCTCGTCGACTCAGCCCGTCCGCACCGACCTCGTTCGGATCCTGAGAGCCGTCCGAACTTCCCGGTTGCTGAGACTGGTTCGAGTCACGCGCTGCTGCGCCGTCCATCCCACTCCTCGACTTCTCGACTTCCCAGGGTCGGCAGGATCACCCACCCGGAGAAATCTGCTTCCCCCAGCACTGCCGGCACCCGTAGGAGCGCCGACCGAATTACACAGTTGTACTTCGGGGATCATTCAACCATGTTCGACGCCGGGGACACGGCTCCTGCGGGCTGCCCGCGCGTGGCGTGTTCCACCTACTCGACCACATGCGCGACGCACACCACTGGGTCATTCCGCAGGCTCCACTCCTCACCACTGGGTCATTCCGCAGGCTCCACTCCTCACCACTGGGTCATTCCGCAGGCTCCACTCCCGGTATCCTTGTCGACCATGGCAATTCTTCCCATCCGGATCGTCGGCGATCCGGTGCTGCACACCGCAACCGCTCCCGTCACCGAGTCACCCGCCGAGCTCGCCGAGCTGATCGCCGACATGTACGAGACGTTGGCCGCCGCGAACGGCGTCGGACTCGCCGCGAATCAGGTCGGCGTCGGCAAGCGTCTTTTCATCTACGACTGCCCCGATCAAGGCGAGGACGGCAAGGTCTTCCGACGCCGCGGCGAGGTCGTCAATCCGGTCCTCGAGACCTCCGAGATTCCGGAGACGATGCCCGATCCGGACGACGACGACGAGGGCTGCCTGTCCGTCCCCGGCGAGCAGCACCCCACCGGGCGCGCCGAATGGGCCCGGGTGACCGGTACCGATGCCAAGGGTGATCCCGTCGACATCGAGGGTCACGGCTTCTTCGCTCGGATGCTCCAGCACGAGGTGGGTCATCTCGACGGCTTTCTGTACACGGACGTGCTCATCGGTCGACATGCGCGGGCCGCGAAGAAGGCGATCAAACGCGCCGGGTGGGGCGTGCCCGGTCTGAGCTGGACGCCCGGCACGGTGGACGACCCGTTCGGGCACGACGACGAGGACGACGACTGACCGTCCCGGTGGGTACCCGGGTGATGCTTCGCTATCGGTTGCCACCCGGCCACACCCACCCGATGACGGACGTGATCGGCGAACTGGTGGCCATGGACGCAGGCTCGGTCTCGGTGCGCGGCCGGGACGGCGCGCTGGTGCAGGTCGCCGCCGAACGAGTCGTAGCGTTGAAACCTCTGGGGCCCAAGCCGATTCGAACGTCGGAGATCCGCTCGCTCGAGGCCGCTGCCGCCGACGGTTGGCCGGGCGTCGAGCGGGAATGGATCGACGGTTGGCAACTGCGGTTCGGTCACGGGTTCACCGGCCGCGCCAACTCGGCGGCACCGCTCGAGCCCGGAGCCACGACGACGGCCGAGACTCTCGCGCAGATCGTCGATCGATACGCCGCTCGCGGACTGCAGCCGACGCTCTCGCTCCCCGACCGTCTCGGCAGCGCGCCGGCCGGGTGGCGGACCTACAACGAGAGCGCCGTCATGGCTGCGGAGATCTCGAAACTCGTTCTGCGCGAAGGCGATTTGGCCATCGGCGTCACCGCGCAGCCGACAGCCGAGTGGCTGAATTCTCTGCGCTACCAGGGCAGCGAGGCTCCCGCGGGCGCAGCGGAGGTGGTCACCGCAGTCCGGGGCGGCACCCTCGGTTTCGGCATGATCGGCGCCCACTCGTCGTCGGCGGCCGCCGTCGGTCGCGCGGCCGTCACCACCGCCCCGGACGGTCGATGCTGGGTGGGACTCACCTCTCTCTGGGTCTCCCCCGAGCATCGCCGCAACGGCCTCGGCACACTGATGTGCGGAGAACTGGTGCGCTGGGGACGCAGCCACGGAGCGACACACGCGTACCTGCAGGTGGCCGTCGACAACACCGAAGCCGTTGCCCTGTACCGAGACCTCGGCTTCGAGGACCACCATCAGTATCGCTATGCCCGGCCTGTCGGAGGCGTTCGATAAGGTTCGTTCCCGTGCGCTTGGCTACTTGGAATGTGAACTCCGTCCGCTCTCGTCAGGATCGAATCGTCGATTGGCTGCAGCGATCCGATGTCGATGTGCTGGCGATGCAGGAAACCAAGTGCAAGGACGCACAGTTTCCGTATCAGCGCTTCACCGACATCGGGTACGAGGTCGCCCACGTCGGGCTGAGCCAGTGGAACGGCGTCGCGATCGCATCGCGCATCGGCCTGGACGATGTGCAGGTCGGGTTCGAGGATCAGCCCGGCTTCAGCAAGGATCCCGAGATCGATCCCGCTCAGGAGGCCCGTGCTATCGGTGCCACGTGCGCCGGGGTGCGCGTCTGGAGCCTGTATGTGCCCAACGGCCGGGAACTCGCCGATCCGCACTACACCTACAAGCTCGAGTGGCTTGCTGCACTGAAGGCCGACGCGCAGGCCTGGGTGGCGGCGGATCCGCAGGCGCAGATCGCGCTCGTAGGCGACTGGAACATCGCGCCCACCGACGACGACGTCTGGGATCCCGCGCTCTTCGAGGGCAAGACCCACACCTCCCGAGCCGAGCGTGACGCCTTCAGCGCGTTCGGCGACGCCGGCTTCACCGAGGTGACGCGGCAGTTCACCCCCGAGCCCAGGACGTACACCTACTGGGACTACACGCAGTTGCGGTTCCCCAAGAAGCAGGGCCTACGCATCGACATGGCGTTGACCTCCCCTGCCCTGGCGGCACGAGTAACCGGCGCGTCTATCGACCGCGAGGAACGCAAGGGCAAGGGAGCCAGCGATCACGCTCCGGTGATCGTGGAGATCGGCTGAGCAGAGTCCGCCGACCTGTCCGCCACGGCCCTGGCGGCGAGAATCGCCCCGACGGCGATCAGCACTCCGTGCGCAATTCGCACGGCAGGCGGGGTGTAGAACTGCGGAAGGAAGAGCACGAACCCGGCAGCGAGCACTGCGGCGTAGCGGTTGCGTAGAGCGAATGCCACCAGCCCGACGGCGATCAGCACCAGTCCGAGCCCGAACATGACGGACTGTACGAGCGAGTACCTGATCGGGTCGGCCAGATCGATCAGGCCGGGGTTCGCGTTCTGTACGGCATCGACACCCAGCACATGCAGCGCGAAGGTTTCCGCGCCGTAGTACGGCAGCACCAACCCGACACCGATCCACGTGGTCACGACCGCGAGCTCCGACCGCCCACCGGTGTAGAGCACGGTCAGCCCGAGCGCGATGAAGCCGAGCATGGCGAAGGTGTGCGAGAGCACCCAGCTCGAGGATGCGAAGGCGTCGGCTCCCGCCGTGCCCACCTCGTCCGAGTAGGGACGCAGTGTGGGATACGCGGCGAACATGATGCCGACGAACAGATACAGGGATACACGCATCGGGGAATGCCAACCTTTCGAGAGCGGCGCTCTCTATAGGAAGCAGTATTCACCCAAGGGGCACGCAAGGCAAGAGCAGTGCTCTCTATTCGGCGATCAGATCCAGAAATTCTTCGTGCTGCGCCAGATATCGCCGCACGTAGGTGCAGATCGGAACGATGCGCCACTGCCGATCACGCGCGGTGTTCAGGGACGCTCGTACCAGCACGCCCGCCCATCCGCGGTCGCCGTACTCTTCCTTGACGACGGTGTGCATGAGCGCGACGACCGGGCCGACGCCGCCGTCGTCGCCCTCACCGAAGCGATAACCGAGAATGCCGACGAGTTCGTCGTCGACGAAGAGGTCGAACCTATTGTGATCGACGTCGTCCTCGATGCGAACGACGGGCCGGTCGACCGGAGCAGGCCCGGTGACCCGCCGTGGAAGTATGTGACTCATGTCACTTATGAGACCAGTGTTGTCCATGTGACGCGAGGCGAGTGCACCGATCGTCGCCGAGTCGTGCCCTTACTGTGACCAGCCTTGATGTGACCGGGCGATGCGTGCAGGAACCCGAGGTCAGAGAGCGACGAGCATGTCGTTGTATTCAGGATTGGCCGCAGCGAAGCGCTGAACGTAGGTGCAGACCGGCTTGACCTTCCAGCCGTAGGACCGCGCACTGTCGAGTGCGCGGCGCACCAGAATGCCGGCCAGACCCTGGTGACCGAAATCCTCGGTGACGACGGTGTGCATGAAGGACACGACGTGAGTACGCGTCGCACGCGTGCCGTTTCCCTCGACCTCGTAGAAGCCGACGATCCCGACCAGATCACCGTTCAATCGAAGCTCGAATCGGTTCTGGTCTTTGTTGATCGAGACATCAGCGCTAGGAGAACTTGCCAGCATGGGACGCCTCCTTCGCTGTGTGTGGAGTGATGAACGAGTGAAACCGATGTGACGTGCACCACTATTAAACATGCGCACGGTAGCTCTGTCACCTTTTCTACCAACAAACCTTCGGATGCGTAGGTTTGTCCGTCGAACCCGACACGAATGCTGGTACGGATCATAAGTGGCCCTGTTCGACGTTGTGATACAACAACATTCAAGACCTGCCCAAGTTTTCGCCACGGACTCGGCAATCCGATTACGCGGGCGCGACCCCCGTCTCCCCTCGCGCCGGTACTGTCTTCTCTCGTGAAGTTCCTACCGCTCACGCCCAACGGCGAGACTCCAGTCCGCGCGCTGACCATCGCCGGAACCGACTCCGGTGGCGGTGCCGGAATCCAGGCGGACAGCCGAACGATGGCACTGCTCGGCGTGCACGCCTGTGTCGCGGTCGCTGCGGTCACGGTCCAGAACACCGTCGGCGTGACGGGCTTCCACGAGATTCCGCCGGACGTCGTCGCCGCGCAGGTTCGCTCCGTCGTCTCCGACATCGGCGTCGGCGCAGCGAAGACCGGAATGCTGGCCTCCACCGCGATCATCGACGCGGTCACGGCAGTCTGCACCGAAGTCGGTATCGGCCGCGATCAGCCGGTTCCGTTGGTCGTCGATCCGGTGTGCGCGTCGATGCACGGCGATCCTCTGCTGCACGCCGAGGCCCTCGACGCCATCCGCCACACCCTGTTTCCCATCGCCTCGCTGGTGACCCCCAACCTCGACGAGGTGCGGCTCATCACCGGCATCGACGTGGTCGACGACTCCAGCGCGCACCGCGCCGCCGAGGCCCTGCACGGGTTGGGCGCGCAGTGGGCCCTGGTCAAGGGCGGTCACCTGCGGACGTCGACCCACAGCACCGACCTGCTGTTCGACGGCGACACCTTCCTCGAATTCACCAGCGAACGCATCGACACCGGCAACGATCACGGCGGCGGCGACACCCTCGCCGCATCGATCGCATCGGCGCTGGCGCACGGATACTCCATGCCCGACGCGGTGGCGTTCGGCAAGGAGTGGGTCACCCGCTGTTTGGCCGCGTCCTACGATCTGGGCGCGGGCCACGGACCGGTGTCACCACTGTGGCGACTGCACGAGTCGGAGGATGCGTAGGTCGTCGGGTGCGCCCTTGATCTTCGGAGCGAAGAAGCTGCGTCGATAGGGCTTGGAGACCACGCGCAAGGCGTCGAGCACCTCCGGCGGTACCCCCTCCAGGGCCGCCGCGGAGATCATGATGTTGCCGTTGCCGCCCGTCTGCATGACCCGGGCGGCGACGGTGACGTCGACGCCCAGCCAGTCCGATCCCACCTGCCGCGGGCTGCCGGTGTGGATGCCGACGCGCATCGTCGGGGTGTAGCCGTCGACGTCGACGCCCTTCAGGGCCTCGCGGGCCGCGAAGACCGCGTCGACTGCTTTGCCCGCATCTGCGAACACCGCCATGATGCCGTCGCCCAGTCTCTTGACGACGTGGCCACCGCGGAATGCGACCTCGGGTTCGACGGCTTTGGAGACCTTGCGCAGCAGTGTCAGGGTGGCGGTGTCGCCGGCCCGCAGCGACCACGACGAGAACCCGACGAGGTCGGTGAACACGATGGTGACGTCGTGCTCGCCGCGGCCTCGGCCGGCTCGTTCGAGGACCGCCTGCCACACCTGCAATGCTCCGAGGCCCACTTCGCGGGACGCACCGGGTTCGTCGTCGAGGCCGTTCGCAGCCAGAAACCTGTCGGCGACGCGAGCGACGGCCATGGCTCTGCCCGGACCGTCGATCGACAGTGGATCGCCGAACGTGGGGTCACCGGGTAGTGCGCGGCGCACACGCCGAACCGCCCCGACCACCGCGGGCGCTCGATTGGTGGTGCGGACCCACTCCACGACCGAGGAGACGACTGCGTTCACAGCATCGAGCGTAACCCACGGTTACACATACTTACCCTCATCCTTCGGCGCGAGCGGCCTCGCGTGCAGCACCCACCGGAACCCCGTTGGGCCCCTCCACCGACTGCGCGTAGACGCCGATTCCATAGGCCACCGCCGCGCCGTTCTTCGCCAATGCTGCGCGGTCGACGTTCGCCAGGGTGTCCTGATCGGTGTGGTAGTTCTCGTCGAAGGTCTGATCCGCGGTGCCGCCCCACTTCTCGGCCTGCTCGGCGGTCTTGTTCTCGTCCGCTCCGCTGAACACACCACCGGCCGGGATGCCGACCTCGATGAACGGGCCGTAGTCCGAGCGACCGTCGAAATCGGTGCCGTCGACGGCTACGCCCTCGGTCGCCAGTCGCTCGACGAAGGTGCGCTCGATGGCGTCGGATCCGGCCGGTCCGGCGGGCTCACCCACCTGGTCGGAGTCGTCTCCGTCGTAGGCGAGGTAACCGGCATTGTTCGAGCCGATCATGTCGAAGTTCAAGTACAGCCCGATGTTTCGCTTGTCCTCGTCGGACAGGCCCTCGACGTACTCGGTGGAACCGACGAGTCCGTTCTCCTCGGCACCCCAGAACGCGAAGCGCACCGCATTGGTCACCTCGGGGGCGCTACCCATCTGCAGTGCGGTCTCGAGCACTGCCGCGGTACCGGTTCCGTTGTCGTTGATGCCTGGACCCTCGGGGACGCTGTCCAGATGTGCACCGGTGACCACCACGTTCTCGGTCGAACCGGTGGTGGTCTGCGCAATGATGTTGCGGCTGGTGGTCGTTTCGGTCTCGGTGACGAGGGTCAGCGTCACCTCAGGTGCGGCCAGAACGGCCGCCGCGTCCTCCTGGCTGACGCCGCCGGTCGGAATCCGAGCGGTGTCGGTGTCGCCGAGTGTGCCCGAATCGAGCGGTCCCGGTTCGTTGTTGACGATGATCGCGGCGGCCGCTCCCAGTTCCGCTGCAACAGTTTGCTTCACACCGAACGGGCACACTCCGCGCGGCACGACCGCAACGGCTCCGGCCAGGTCGAGGCCGGTGTAGTCGGTCGCCTCGCAGCCGTCTGCACCGGCGGGAGCGCCGACGACGCGTGCGGTGATCCCCTCGGCGGTGGTGGTCGGCGAGTAACTGAGCGCGAACACCGGGATCTCGGTACCCGCCACCGACAGGGTCTGGGTCTGCGCCTCGAAGGTGTCGAAATCGAATTCCGGAGTGGTTACTTCGAACCCGGCCGATTCGAGTTGCGAGACAACATAATCGACACTCGCGTCGTACCCGGCGGTGCCGGCCGCGCGGTTTCCGTCGTTCTCGGCGGCAATGGCTTCCAGTTGTTCGAGGTGCCCCACCAACGCCTCCTCGGTGACCGCTTCCGCCAGGCCAGGCCCGTCGGGTGTAGCGAAAACTCTGGCCGGTTCCTCGTCCGAGGTGGACGAGCAACCGGCCAGAATCAAGACAGTGACAGCGCTACTTGCAAGCAAGGAAATCCGCATAGCGGACACCCTACCGGCGAGCGGCGTCAGGCGTCCCGACGATTGACGACGAACACCGCTGCTCCGAAGATCACCGCGGTGAAGGCGACGAAGTAGATCAGGCCGCCGATCGGACCCCAGTGGAAATCGACGCCGCCGCCGGATCCGAGGAAGTGATTGGCGTTGAGGAAGGGCAGGAACGGCTGGATCTTCTCGCCGACCGTCGGAATCACCCCGACGAGGTTCTCGATGAGCAGTGGCCACAGCAGCAGGATGGCAATTGCTCCGGCGGACTGCCGCATGAGAGCGCCGACGCCGATGGCCAGAACCACCTGGACGAACGCCAGGATGGCGGTGCCGTACAGGATGCGCCAGGTTCCATCGATGTCGAAGCCCAGCAGCGCACCTGCCTGCTCACCGGCGAGCGCCTTGGCGAGGTAGAGCCCGATGACGGCGAGCACGAACGACAGGATCGCACCGTAGACACCGACCAGCAGGGCCTTGGCCGCCAGCACCGATCCTCGGTTGGTCACGGCCTGGAACGTGGTGCGGATGAGTCCGAAACGGTACTCGCTGGTCACGGTCAACGCGGCCAGGATCATCAGCACCATCGAACCGAACGTTCCGACGCCGAGTCCTACGACGTCGGCTGCCGTCGTGGGCGGAATGCCCTCGGGCGCATCGGTGTCGGTGGCCAACTGTGCAGCCCACCCCAGTATTGCCGCGAACCCGAGACCGAGCACCACGATGATCGCGCTGCACCACCACGGCGACTTGGTCGAGGTGAACTTGATTCTTTCTGCTGCCAAGACGCCCATCAGAGTGCACCGCCCATTGCTTGCTGATTGTTGGGGTTTTCGGCTCCCGCGCCGTGATATTGCACTGTGTCTCCGGTGAGTTTCATGAATGCTTCCTCGAGCGAGCCGCGCTGAGAGGCCAACTCGTGCAATGTGATTCCAGCTCGACCGGCGATGTCGCCGATCGCGTCTGTCGTGGAGTTCAGCACCACCAACGAGGGCTGAAGTTCGTCTGTCTTGTCCGGCTCACGCACGGTGAGACCGGCGGTGGTCAGGGCCTGGCGGAGTCCGTCGAGCTGCGGGCTACGCACGCGTACCGATGCTTCGGAAGCGTGGTCGATGAATTCCTGCACCGTCGAATCGGAGATCAACTTGCCGCGTCCGATGACGATGAGGTGCTCTGCGGTCTGCGCCATCTCCGAGAGCAGGTGGCTCGAGACCAGCACCGTGCGGCCCTCGGCTGCCAAGCGCTGCATGAACTTTCGGATCCAGACGATGCCCTCGGGATCGAGTCCGTTGACCGGCTCGTCGAACAGCAGCACCTTGGGGTCACCGAGCAATGCGCCCGCGAGTCCGAGCCGCTGCGACATACCGAGCGAGAAGCCGCCTGCATTCTTCTTCGCGACCTCGGACAGGCCCACCAGCCGCAGCACCTCGTCGACGCGGGACTTCGGAATGCCGTTGGAGGCGGCCATCCACTCGAGATGCGCACGCGCCGAGCGATTGGGGTGCACCCACTTGGCGTCGAGCAGAGCGCCGACGGTACGCAGTGGCTGCTTCAGGTGGCTGTAGCTCTTGCCCTCGATGGTCGCCGTTCCCGAGGTGGGGCGGTCGAGACCGAGAATCATCCGCATAGTGGTCGATTTGCCTGCGCCGTTGGGACCGAGGAATCCGGTCACGATGCCGGGCTTGATGGTGAAGGTGAGGTTGTCGACCGCCGTCACCGCGCCGTACTGCTTGGTCAGTCCTGTCACTTCGATCATGGGACAACTGTCCCCGATCGACGACGTCCGCACATCGACCCACAGTCGTCAGTTGCATCATCCTTTCGGATGACCCAACCCTGAGACAGTCGGTCACTTCGGCGGTACGCGGTCACATGGGCGTGCGGCCGCAGACAATGCAGCGGTCACCTGGGCGGCACGCGGCCACCTGGGCCAGGCTGCAAAAGCGCGCGCGTTTGCCAGACGCGCGCGGAATCGCCCCAGTATCCGCCACTATTCCGCACGCGTTTCACGAACGCGCGCGCGTTTGCCGGAGGTGAGGAGGCAGCAGCGTCGGCGGCACGCAGCCATATGAGTGTCGGCGGCGTCGGCGACCTGGGGCAGGCCGCAAAAGCGCGCGCGTTTGCCAGACGCGCGCGGAATCGCCCCAGTACCCGCCACTATTCCGCACGCGTTTCACGAACGCGCGCGCGTTTGCCGGATTCGCAGCACCCCAGGCAACGCAGCACCCCAGGCAACGCAGGTGATCACATGGGCGAGCTGGCCTGCGCCCAGAATCGTTTCGGAATTCGGCCCGCATGCCTGGCCTGGTAGCCCGCGGCCACCGCGTTCCGCATCGCCGACGCCATCAGTGCCGGGTCCTTCGCCCTGGTCACCGCGGTCGCGAGCAGCACCGCATCGCAGCCGAGTTCCATTGCGAGGGTGGCGTCGCTGGCGGTGCCGATGCCCGCGTCGAGGATCACCGGCACCGAGGCGGCGTCGACGATCATCTCGATGTTGTGCGGGTTGGCGATGCCGAGACCGGTTCCGATGGGCGAGCCGAGCGGCATGACGGCCACGCAGCCGATGTCCTCGAGTCGCTTCGCCAGGACCGGGTCGTCGGTGGTGTACGGCAGCACCTGGAAGCCGTCGTCCACGAGTTGTTCTGCGGCCTTGACCAATTCGATGGCGTCGGGCAGCAGGGTTCGCTCGTCGGCGATCACTTCGAGTTTCACCCAATCGGTTTCGAGCGCCTCACGCCCGAGCTGCGCGGTGAGTACTGCTTCGGCCGCACCACGGCAGCCAGCGGTGTTCGGCAGCGGCGCGATGTTCAACCGGCGCAGCAGATCCAGCACTCCCGTCCCACCCGCGGCGTCGACGCGGCGCATCGCGACGGTGGTCAGTTCGGTTCCCGACGCGACGAGGGCTTCCTCGAGCACTGCGAGATTCGCCGCTCCCCCGGTGCCGGTGATGAGGCGGGAAGTGAAGGTGCGGCCCGCGATCGTCAAACCCGCCATGCCCTCAACCACCCTGCACTGCGGTGAGAACGTCGATGGTCCAACCCTTTTCGACGCTGGTGGTGTCCCAGCGACTCTTGGGCAGTACCGCCCCGTCGACGGCGACGGCGATACCCTTCTCGGGCAGGCCCAGGAATTCGAGCAGCCGACGCATGGTCATGTCCTCGGTGAGCAGGTGATCCTCGCCGTTGACGGTGATGCCGATCGCGACCTGTGTCATGGTGTCCTCTCGATGTGTGCAAAGCGTTCGGGTGTGGCTGCTTTCGCCTCGGGCAGGGCGTCACCGGAGATCAGCGCGGTGACAGCGTCGGCGGTGATGGGCGCGAGCAGGATGCCGTTGCGGCCGTGTCCGGTGGCGACGACCACGTTTTCGGCGAGTCTGCCGATGATCGGGAGTCCGTCGGGGCTCATCGGCCGTAGGCCGGCAGCGGTTTCGTACAGTTCGTATTCGCCGATGCTCGGCATGAGTCGTTCGGCGTCGGCGATCAGGTCTCGTACTCCCGCGACGGTGACCTGGGTGTCCTCACCGGATTCGTATTGTGTTGCGCCGACGACCAATCCGTCGCCGCGTGGCACCAGGTAGATCGGACGTCCGTGCACGGTTCCGCGAATGGTGCGGTGCGGCGGCGGTGCGGAGCTGGGCCTACGACGCAGCCGCAGGATCTCGCCTTTCACCGGCCTCACCGGCAGTGTCGGCCACAGTGCGGAACAGCGAGAACCGGCGGCCAGGACCACCTGATCGGCGTCGGGAAGTGCGTCGACCGAGCTAACCACGAACTCGACGCCCGCGTCCAGACATCCCTGCTCGAGCGCGGCGATCAGCGCCCGGTTGTCCACCGACAGTTCGGTCGGAGCCAGCAGGCCGAGTCGAATGTTCTGCGCCAGAGCAGGTTCGAGCTCACGCAGCTGCGCCCGTCCCAGAATCTCGAGTTCGTGTCCCTGCTCGCCCACCCATTCGGCGATGGTGCGTAGATCGGCCGCATCGGCGGAGTCGAGGGCAACCGTCACCGATCCTGCTGCGGAGAACACCGAGGGGCCGGGAAGGCGTCGGGCAAATTCCGGCCAGCGCGCCAACGACGCGGCACCGAGATGCAGCAGTTCGTGTTCGCCGGGCCACCCCTCGGACAACGGTGCCAGCATTCCGCCCGCGACCCACGACGCGCCTTTTCCCAGCGCGGGATCGTGAACGACGACCCGATGACCGTCCTCGGCCAGGCGCAGCGCCGTCGACAGCCCGATGACGCCTCCGCCGATAACGACGATGTACACGCGATTCACGTCCTCACTCCCTGCGCCCGCATGATCGGGTTCAGGTATTGACGGTAAGGGCGGCGAACCCACTCTCAGCCCCACGATCCCTGGGACTCCCGCGATTTCTCGGCCACTCCGTCGTCGGTGGCGGCCACCATGAGAATACAGTTCGCTTTGTGCATCCATCTCAGACCGCCCGCAATCAGACTCCCCGTGAGCGTCTTGCGTCCGCTCGCCTGTACCTGTGTACCGATGCCAGGCGCGACAAGGGCGATCTCGCGCAGTTCGCCGAGGCCGCGTTGTCCGGTGGCGTCGACATCATCCAGCTGCGCGACAAGAACTCTGCGGGCGAGCGCGAGTTCGGCCCCCTCGAGGCCAAGGACGAGCTCGCTGCGCTGGCGATTCTGCTCGCCGCGACCAAACGGCACGGGGCACTGTTGGCGGTCAACGATCGCGCGGATCTGGCGTTGGCCTCGGGTGCAGACGTGCTGCATCTGGGCCAGGGCGATCTACCGGTGCACTACGCACGGCAGATCCTCGGCCCGGACGTGGTGATCGGGCGCTCGACGCAGAACCGCGCCCAGTCCTCGCTCGCCGCGATCGAGGACGGCGTCGACTACTTCGCCGTCGGTCCGGTGTGGCCGACGCCCACCAAGCCCAACCGCTCGGCCGCCGGGCTCGAGGCTCTGCGGGCGACTGCGGACGCGCTACCGGAGCGGCCGTGGTTCGCCATCGGCGGCGTCGACGCGACCAATGTGGATCAGGTCAAGGCAGCCGGTGCCGACCGCATCGTGGTGGTTCGCGCCATCACCGAGGCCAGGGACCCGCAGGCGGCCGCTCGTTCGTTGGTTCAGGCGCTGCAGGCTTAGAGCGCTACAGCCACGCAAGAACCGACGACGGCGTCAGGACCTGGACCGACTCCGGCAGCCGGTCGCGTAGTCCACGGTCGGCGGTGACCATCGCCGTCAGGTCTCCGCCCCGGTGTGCTTGATCAGCGAGGGTGTCGTCGCCGCTGCCGTCGGCGAGAATCGTCCGGGTTCGGGGGTCGTCGACGACCGCGTCCCTGGCCTGGCCCTCGAGCACGGCTTCGATGCGGGTGAGCCAGCCGTACTGACCGCTGGGTAGTTCGACGGTGCGCGGCAGCGTCTCGGCGAGCGAAGTCAGCAGTGCACCGGTCGATCCGGCGCGGTCCTTCCACCACCCGTTCGGTCGCGAGCCGAGCACGTTGGCGGTGTCGAGCAGCACCCGCAGCGGCACGGTGCGCAGCGACGGCCAACTGGACGCGAAACCCGGGTGCAACGGGAGTTCGTCGACGATCGACTCCGGCACCCAGCGCAGTTCGGTGCTCTCGCCGTTGGGCACGGTGGTCAGAGGGTGGTCGGTATCGGCGACGACGGTGGTGTACGACCAGCCGCTCTCGACACTGGCGGTGACGCGCTCACTGCGCACCCTGACCTGTTCGTCGGAGATACCGGCTTCTTCGTGGGCTTCGCGCACCGCCGCGTGCGCGGTGCTCTCGTGGGAATCGCGAGCTCCGCCGGGTAGTGCCCAAGTTCCGCCCTGGTGGCTCCACAACGCTCGGTGCTGCAGCAGCACCATCGGCTCACCGGTGTTCGACGGCTCGTTCGACGGTGCACGCAGCAACAGTCCGGCGGCACCGTGCTTTCCCCAGTGCCGAGAACCGTCCGTACCGATCACCCAACCGTCCCCGTCACCACGCATGCTCTCCAGCGTAGGGGAATCATCCTTCTGTAGTGACTGCGCTGTAGTGGCTGCAGTACGGTCCGCCTGCTTATATGCTCGGGTGCGTGATCGCGGCCGGCATTACCCCCTCCGCTGCCGTCCCACCGACAACGGCTACACACGTCGGTGCCGCTGCAGGCAAGCCGCCGGTTCGATACACGATGCGTTCGACGCCTGCGCGGTTGGTCGCGATGGGAACCGCGCTGGTGTTCTTGGCGTTGACGGTCGGAAATCTCGCGTCCACGGCCGTGACCGATCGGGTCGACACCCTGGGCACCCTGTTGGTGCGGACCGAGCCCTTCGCGAACTCGGCACAGAATCTGTACGGGGCACTGTCGGTGGCGGATGCAGCTGCGGCCACCGCCTTCATCGCCGGCGGTCTCGAGCCGCCCGAGGTGCGCGAGCGCTACTCGCAGGCACTCGGCGAGGCGTCGTCCGAGCTGATCGCGGCCTCGGCCGGGGTCGCCGAGAACGACGCGGCCACCAGCGCGGTGCTGACGCAGATCGCCGCCGGGTTACCGGTGTACAGCGGTCTGGTCGAGACGGCGCGAGCCAACAACCGCAGCGGAAATCCGGTGGGCGCGGCCTATCTCGGCGAGGCGTCGACGATGATGCAGACGACTTTGCTGCCGCTGGCCGAGAAGTTGTACACCGAGCAGGCGTCGCGGGTGTCGGCCGATCAGGAACGATTCACCAGTCCGCCGCTGTTCGCGATCGGCTCGCTGGTGTTCCTGTTGCTGATGACCGGCGTGGCCCAGTGGTACCTGTCGCGGACCACTCGCCGCACGTTGAACGTCGGATTCCTCGCTGCCACAGTCGCTGTCGCCGGCCTGCTCGGCTGGATGCTGGTGGTGGGACTGATTTCCTCGATCGCCACCGATCGCGCGATCGACCGCGGCGTGTCTCCGCTGAAGTCGTACACGACGGGTTTCATTCTGGCGCAACAGGCCAGAGCGGACGAAACTCTCGATCTCGCCCGTCGCGGCGGCGGTCAGGATTACGGACAGTCGTTCGACGCGAACGTCTCTCGGCTCACGGAGATGTTCCAGGGCGACACCGCGGTGATCGATGCACTGAACACGTGGTCGGTCTCGCATTCCAGAATCGATTCCGCCCTGGAGGTCGGCGATTTCAACGGTGCGGTCTCCATTGCCACCGGCACCGGCGAGTCCGATTCCGCGGCCGCGTTCACCGCACTGGACAGCGTTCTGGTCGACGGAATCGAGAATGCGCGAAGCGAACTGCGGTCCAACATCGACCGATCGGTATGGGTGCTGTCCGGGCTGTCGAACGGCGCGTACGTGCTCACCGTCGTCGCGTCGGTTGCCTTCGGCGTCGGCCTGTTCCCGAGACTGCGGGAGTACCTGTGAAACGTCTACTCGCCGTCGGCATCCTGGTCACCGCCCTGTTGGTCGGCTGTGCACCGCCCGAGAACTCTGCGCCGCAGGTCGAGACGACGTTCACCGAACCGCCGCTGCCGGAAGGCGCGTCCGTCGCCGCGCGGCCCACCGAGAGCCCAGCCGACGACGAGTGCGCCCGCCCCACCGCCAGCCTGCGACCACTGGCTGCCGGCACCGATGTTCCGCCGCCGCCGCAACCGACCGTCGACGCACTGCGCGCCAAGGGCCGCTTGGTCGTCGGACTGGACACGGGCAGCAACCTTTTCAGCTTCCGCGACCCGATGACCGGGCAACTGGTCGGCTTCGATGTCGACATCGCACGGGAAGTCTCACGAGACCTGTTCGGCGATCCCAACCGGTTGGACTTCCGTATCCTCACCTCCGCGGAGCGGCTCGAAGCTCTGCAGAATTCTTCGGTGGACATGGTGGTCAAGACCATGACCATCACGTGCGCTCGCCGCAAGGACGTCCAGTTCTCCACCGTGTACTTCCAAGCGCAGCACCGTGTTCTGGTGGTGCAGGGGTCGGGCATCCGCGGAGTCGAGGACCTGGCGAACAAGCGGGTGTGCGCCGTGGAGGGCACCACCTCGCTGCGACGCCTCCAGCGCGTCCAGCCCGCCGCGACCGTGGTGACGGTACCGATGTGGTCGGATTGCCTTGTGGTGCTGCAGCAACGGCAGGTCGACGCCGTCAGCACCGACGACGCGATCCTCGCTGGTCTGGCAGCACAGGATCCGTACCTCGAGATCGTCGGCGACAGCCTGAGCCCGGAGCCGTACGGGGTGGGAATCAACAAGAACAACGAGGATCTGGTGCGGTTCGTCAACGGCACGTTGGCACGCATCCGCTCCGACGGCACGTGGAATCGCATCTACAACCGGTGGCTGACCGTGCTCGGCCCCTCCCCCGGTCCGCCCAGCGCGTCGTACAGCGATTAGGGGCGTAGGAACATGGACGACGACGAACAGCAGGCAACGGCCCCGGCGGAGCGAACACAGGCGGTCTCGCGCACCGACGACAGCGAGCGCACCCGGGCAGTGTCGAGAACGCAAGCAGTCTCGGGAACGGACGGCGTCGAGCGCACTCAGGCCGTCTCGCGGTCACCGGTCGACGATCGAACCCCGCCATCGAATGCGTCGTACTCCGCTTCCACCCGTTCCAAGACGGGTCGGTCGAGGTCCGGTCGATCGCGCAGCACCGGGATTCGGCGGCGACTCGGCGGCGGTCTGGTGGAAGTGCCTCGCGTCGAACCGATCGATCCTGCCACGGCCGTGATGTCGGATCCGACGGTGCCGCAGCACAAGCGGTTCTGTTGGAAGTGCAACGCCAAGGTGGGCCGCAGTGAACCGGACGAGCCCGACGTGGCGATGGGCATCTGTCCGCACTGCGGCGCAACGTTCGACTTCACTCCCTTGTTGGAACCGGGCGACCGCGTGGTCGGCCAGTACGACGTACAGGGCTGCATCGCGCACGGCGGACTCGGCTGGATCTACCTCGCCATCGACCGCAACGTCAGCGACCGCTGGGTGGTGCTCAAGGGACTGCTGCATTTCGGTGACGAAGAGGCCCATGCCGTCGCGGTTGCAGAGCGGCAATTCCTCGCCGAGGTCGCCCATCCCGGCGTGGTGAAGATCTACAACTTCGTCGAGCAACCCCGCAGCGACGGGTCGACCGTCGGCTTCATCGTCATGGAGTACGTCGGCGGCCGGTCACTGCGCGACATCCTCACCTCGTGCGGCGACGGAGCACGCCTACCCGTCGAGCAGGCACTGGCCTATGTTCTCGAAGTGCTTCCGGCACTGGGCTATCTGCATTCGATCGGACTGGTCTACAACGACCTCAAGCCCGAGAACATCATGGTCTCCGACGACCAGATCAAACTCATCGACCTCGGTGCGGTCGCGGGTATCGAGGACTACGGCTACCTGTACGGCACAGTGGGCTACCAGGCACCGGAGATCGTCAAGACGGGACCGACGGTGGCGTCGGACATCTTCACGGTCGGCCGCACGCTGGCGGTGTTGACCCTGGACATGCCGTCGAAGAACGGCAAGTACCTCGACGGCCTCCCCTCGGTCGAGGAATCCGAAGTGCTACAGCAATTTCCGTCCCTGCATCGACTGTTGCTGCGCGCGACACACGAGGATCCCACTCGACGGTTCCGATCCGCGGACGAGTTCGCCGGGCAGGCCACCGGTGTGCTGCGTGAGATTCTGGCCATCAGGACGGGTGTCGAGCGGCCGGGGCTGTCGACGGTGTTCAGCCCGCCGCGTACGACCTTCGGCACCGAGCAGTCGGTGGGACGAACAGACACCTACGTCGACGGCACGGTACGGCACGAACGAATGACGGCCGCGGAAGTGGTTGCTGCGCTTCCGGTTCCGCTGGTGGACCCCAACGACCCGAGCGCGCCGCTACTGGCAGCGGCTGTACACGTCGAACCTCGACAGACCCTGGACTCGCTACAGCACGCCAAACGCAACGGTATCGAACGCGTCAGCCCCGGAGCCGAATCGAGCCGTTCCGCAGGGTCCTCCAGTCCCGTGGAACTGAGCCTCGAGATCACCCTCGCCGAGGTCAAGGCCCATCTGGATCTGGGGAACGTCGTCGAAGCAACCGACATTCTGGCCAAGGTGCAGTCGACCGACCACACCGCGGATCCATGGCGAGTGCAGTGGTACGCAGGCCTGATCGCGCTATTGCATCACGAATACGATTCTGCGTTCACGAGTTTCGACAACGTACTCGGCGCGATGCCCGGCGAACTCGCACCCAAGCTCGCTCTCGGAGCCACCTCGGAATTGCTCGGCCATGCGGCTGCGGGCAACGGCGAGGAAGCCGAGAAGTGGCGGGCCCGCGCCGAAGGACTGTATCGAGCGGTGTGGCGGACCAATCGCGGCATCGTGAGCTCGGCGTTCGGCTTAGCCCGGCAGTTGCAGCGGCGCGGAGATCAGACCGGGGCAATCGCTGCCCTCGATCAGGTGCCGATCAGCTCACGGCACTACTCGATGGCGCGCATGACCAGCGTGCTGACACTGCTGATGGACCGCTCACGAGCGGAGCTGTCCGAATCCGATTTCCGTTCTGCTGCACGGCGAGTGGCGTTGCTGCCCAAAGCCGAGAGCCGGGCGCTGCAGATGCGGACACTCGTACTGGCGATGGCATTGGACTGGATCGTCTCCGGCCACGCCGCCACCGCCGAGCGAGAACCCATTCTCAGTGTCCCGTTCACCGAGGACGGCTTGCGGCGCGGCACCGAGAAAGGTCTGAGGGCACTGGCCCGCAACGCCACCGATCGCGCCCACCGTTTCTCGTTGGTGGACCTGGCGAACGCCATTCGGCCGCGTTCGCTGTTCTAGCTGCGTACCAGGCTGTCCGCTGCCCGAGCGATCGCCAGCTCCTCGTTGGTGGGCACCACCAGCACAGTGACGGTCGACGAGTCGGTGGAGATCACCCGAGCCTGCTTGCTGCGCAGCGCATTACGCTCTGGGTCGATCTCGATGCCGAAGCCCTGGAGATTCGCGAGGGCATCGGCGCGCACTGCTGCGGCGTTCTCGCCGACACCGGCGGTGAACGTGATGGCGTCGAGCCGGCCCAGCCCGATCATGTACGCACCGATATACTTGCGCAGACGGTGGATGTAGACGTCGTATGCCAAGCGTGCGGAGGCGTCGCGGTCGTCGATCCGTTGCTGCAATTGCCGGAAGTCGTTGACCCCGGACAGTCCGATCAACCCGGAGCGACGGTTGAGCAGGGTATCGATGTCGTCGACGCTCATGCCTGCACTGCGACGCAGATGCAGAATCACCCCCGGGTCGATATCCCCACTGCGGGTACCCATCACCAGACCTTCGAGGGGAGTCAGTCCCATCGAGGTGTCGACCGCCTTGCCGCCGGCGACGGCCGAGGCCGAGGCCCCGTTGCCCAGGTGCAGCACGATCTGATTCAGCTCCGCGAGATTGCGTTCCAGGAACTGCGCCACCTGGTCCGAGACGTAGTGGTGCGAGGTGCCGTGGAAGCCGTAGCGCCTGATGTCGTGCTCGGCGGCGACGTTCGCGTCGATGGCGTAGGTCGCGGCCGCGTCGGGCAGGGAGTGGAAGAAGGCGGTGTCGAACACTGCCACGTGCGGCACGTTGGGCAGCTGCTTCCTGGCGACCTCGATGCCCAGCACGTTCGGCGGATTGTGCAGTGGTGCAAGACTACTGAGGTCCGAGATCTGCTGCACGACGGCGTCGTCGATGATCGTCGGCCGGTAGAACACGGTCCCGCCGTGGACGACGCGATGCCCGACCGCAGTTACCGATTCCAGTTCGACGCCTGCGTCGGCGAGCATCGCGAAGGCCAGTGCGAGACCGGCACCGTGGTCGTCGATGTGCTGGATTCGCTCGACACTCTCGCCCCGGTAGTCGAGTTCGACTCGGCCGTCGGATTCACCGATGCGCTCGACGAGCCCACTGGCCACGGACTCCCCCGAGCCGGGGTCTACGAGTTGGAACTTGACCGAGGACGAACCGGAGTTGACGACGAGAATGCTCACTTGCCCTCCTGATCGGCCGCGGCGGCGATGCCCTGTGCCTGAATCGCCGTGATGGCGACGGTGTTGACGATGTCCTCGACCAGCGCACCGCGCGAGAGATCGTTGACGGGCTTGCGGAGGCCCTGCAGAACCGGCCCGACGGCAACCGCGCCGGCGCTGCGCTGGACGGCCTTGTAGGTGTTGTTGCCGGTGTTGAGGTCCGGGAAGATGAACACCGTCGCTCGGCCTGCCACGTCGGAATCAGGCAACTTCGACGCGGCGACGGACGGTTCGATCGCCGCGTCGTACTGGATCGGACCCTCCACGAGCAATTCCGGATTGCGTTCGCGCACAAGCGCTGTGGCCTGCCGCACCTTGTCGACGTCCGCTCCGGAACCGGATTCGCCGGTGGAGTACGACAGCATGGCCACCCGTGGTTCGATCCCGAACTGGGCCGAGGTCTGCGCCGAGGACACGGCAATGTCGGCGAGCTGCTCAGCCGTCGGATCGGGTACGACTGCGCAGTCACCGTAGGCGAGAACACGATCGGACAGGCACATCAGGAAGATCGACGACACCGTCGACACGCCCTCGGTCGTCTTGATGATCTCGAACGACGGCTTGATGGTATGTGCGGTGGTGTGCGCCGCACCGGAAACCATGCCATCGGCAATTCCCTTGTGCACCATCATCGTTCCGAAGTACGAGATGTCGGCCATGATCTCGCGGGCACGGTCGATCGTCATACCCTTGTGCTTGCGCAGCTCGGTGTACTCGGCCGCGAAGTCCTCGGCGTAGTCGCAGTTCTTGGGGTCGAGAACCGTCGCACTGTCGAGATCCACGCCCAGTTCCGATGCGCGTCGTCGAATGGGGCCTTCCTCGCCGAGGATCGTCAGGTCCGCAACCTGACGCTGCAGCAGACGTCCGGCAGCCCGGAGGATGCGATCGTCGCCGCCCTCGGGGAGCACGATGTGCTTGCGATCGGCGCGCGCCCGGTGGATCAGCTGGTACTCGAACATCTGCGGGGTCGTGATGGTGGGAATGGCGATGTCGAGCCGCTCCAGAAGAGTTTTCGCGTCGACCCGCTGTTCCATCAGACCTAGCGCGGTGTCC
Organism: Rhodococcus sp. 14-1411-2a; assembly: GCF_002259485.1. Lineage (GTDB taxonomy): Bacteria > Actinomycetota > Actinomycetes > Mycobacteriales > Mycobacteriaceae > Rhodococcoides. Next base: position 127,587 of record NZ_NPGA01000015.1, on the reverse strand, counting down.
ACCTTGCGCTGCGAACCCACCGCCACGCGGCCGCGCGTCTGCGCTGCAGCAGAAGCGGTGTCGAAGGTGCCGAGCTCGGTGGTCAGGATCGGCAACCGGGGGCCGAGCCCTGCCACCAGACGAGCGATCGCCGGATGGGGCTCGATGCCGCCGTTCATGATGATTCCGGCGAGAGACGGAAAGCCCTCCGCCTCATGGGCATTGACGAGGGCGAGCAATACGTCGGATCGATCTGCAGGCGCGATGACGACGACGCCCTCGGTGAGGCGTTCGAGGATGTGCTCGGCCGTCATGCCACCGACCATGACCCGCAACGCTTCTCGCTGCAGCAACGACGAATCACCGGAGTACAGTTTGCCGTCCACCGCCTCGAGCAGTTCCGCCATCGTCGGCGCGACGAGGAGCGGAATCTCCGGCAGAGACCACGCGGGCACGCCGACCGACGCCAACGCGTCGGTGACCGCATCGAGATCCTCGGGGGCGCAACGGTTCGCCACGATCGCAGCCAGGTGGGCATGATGCTGACGCAGTTCGCCCTGGCACAGAGTGGCCAACTGCGCGATTTCGTCGGGCATGCGACCGGACCCGCGCAGCGCAAGCAACACGGGGGCACCGAGATTGACCGCGATGCGCGCATTGAAGCCGAGTTCACTGGGGCTGCCGACGTCGGTGTAATCACTGCCCACGATCACCACGGCGTCGCACTGGGACGCCACCTCGTGATAGCGATTGACGATCTCACTGAGCGCTGCATCCTGATCGGCGTGCACCTGCTCGTACGTGACACCGAGCGACTGCTCGTACGTCAGATCTGCGGTGGTGTGCTCGACGAGCAACTCGAGGATGTAATCGGGTTCGTCGGTCGATCGAGCAATGGGACGGAACACCCCCACCCGGGCCGCGGAAGCGGCGAGCATCTGCAGCACACCGAGCGCGATGGTCGATTTCCCGGTATCCCCTTCCGGTGACGCGATGTAGATGCTCGAGGGATACATGTCCGACGCGTCGGTGCCGCTGGGCTCAGCCATGACCGCCAGCCTAGTAGGGGTCGTTCCGCGGGCTCCACTCCTGGCTAGTAGGGGTCGTTCCGCGGGCTCCACTCCTGGCTGGTAGGGCTCGTTCCGCAGGCTCCACTCCTGCCCAGCAGGTGGGGTGTTGACACCGGGCGCGGTCGGGTTGTCCCATGAACCATGGCCGAATCACCGTTCCCGGATGTGCGCTGGGGCAGCGAAACATCGTTCATCCGCAAGCCCGCCGTGAAGTTCGCGTCGACGAAGCCCGGTTCGTGGGTAATCCGGAACCTCGCAGGCGTCGACCGGTGGCTCTTGACCAAATCCGACGGCCGCTTCACCGTCCTCGGGCCGATCGCGACTCCGGTGGTGTTGCTGACCACCACCGGCCGCAAATCCGGCAAGCCCAGGACGAGTCCGCTGCTGTACTACCGGGAGGGCGACAAGATCTACGTCGTCGGATCCAATTTCGGTCAGCAGCACCACCCGGCGTGGACGTCGAACCTCCTCGCAGACCCGAAGGCCGTGGTGGCCATCGGCGGCAAGAAGATTCCGGTGACGGCCACCCGGATCACCGGCGACGAGAAGGCTCGTATCTACCGGCAGTTCGACGCGATGGTCGAGGTCTACGGCGAATACGAGACCCGGACCGACCGCGACATGCGATTGTTCGCACTCGCGGCCGATCTCTAGTCTCTTCGGGATTCAGCCGAGCTTGCGCAGGCGCGGGGCCAGGTCCTTCTCGAACAGCTCCAGGAACCGCTTCTGATCGTGTCCGGGCGCGTGGAACACCAAGTGATTCAGGCCGGCATCGGTGTACTGCTTGACCTTCTCCACTGCCTCGTCCGGGTCCGATGCGACGATCCAGCGCTTGGCGACCTGCTCGATCGGCAACTCGTCGGCGGCCTTCTCCATCTCGATCGGATCGTCGATCGAGTGCTTCTGCTCGGGCGTCAGTGACAGCGGGGCCCAGAAACGGCAGTTCTCCAGCGCCAGTTCGGGATCGGTGTCGTAACTGATCTTGATCTCGATCATCTTGTCGATCTCGCCGGCGTCGCGCTCGGCCTTGCCCGCGCCCTCTTCGACGGCCGGAAGCAGCTTGTCGGTGTAGAGCTCCATGCCCTTGCCCGACGTGCAGATGAATCCGTCGCCCGCACGTCCTGCGTACCGCGCCACCACGGGTCCGCCGGCCGCGATGTAGACCGGAATACCGCCCTCGGGGACGTCGTAGATCGACGCGCCCTTGGTGGTGTAGTACTCGCCCTCGAAGTCGACGCGGTCGCCGAGCCACAGCTCACGCATCAACCGCACCGACTCACGCAGGCGCGCGAATCGTTCCTTGAACTCCGGCCATTCGCCGGTGAATCCGGTCGCGATCTCGTTGAGCGCCTCTCCGGTGCCCACACCCAGCATGATGCGTCCGGGGTACAGGCAACCCATCGTCGCGAACGCCTGCGCGATGACCGACGGGTTGTAACGGAACGTCGGCGTCAGTACCGAGGTGCCGAGCTGAATCGTGTTCGTCCGCTCCCCGACGGCCGTCATCCAGGCAAGCGAGAACGGTGCGTGACCGCCTTCGTGCCGCCACGGCTGGAAGTGATCGCTGACCGTCGCCGAATCCATACCGTGCTGCTCGGCGAGCACACCGAGCTCGACCAACTCACGCGGTCCGAACTGCTCCGCCGATGCCTTGTACCCCAGCTTGAGACCCTGCGCCACGCCGAACTCCTGTCGTTGGTCGTCCTAGTTCTTCGATTGTGCACCTGTGGTGGTTCACCACGCTCTACTGGATCCCCAGAACCGTGACCACTGCCGCCAGTACCGCTACGAAGCCGATACCTACCGCGAAGATCCACAGATCTCGTGACTCGGGCATCGGTGCACCACTTTCGAGGGCATCGCGAACGCGCATCCACCGTCGCAGACCGATGATCGGTGCCGCCGCAGCAAGACCGATCAGAATCAGGCCCAGCGCCGTCCGAACCCACCCGGTGCTGAAATCGGGAACCAGGTGGACGATCGCGATTCCGCCGGCGAGCAGGCCGAGAGAGGTTCGCAGCCAGGCGAGAAATGTGCGTTCGCTGGCGAGTGTGAACCGCTCGTCGGGGCGCGTCACGCCCGTGGGGTCATGCGCTCGCGAATCAGATGGGCAACCTGGTCCGGGTCGTCGGGGGTGAAGACCGGCGAGATGCGGCGGAGAGTGAGCACCACTGCAGTGTCCTTCTTGGGACGCATCACGTCCAGCGGGAGCCACTGATCGATTGTCGGCGCAACCCCACAGTCACCACGTCCGCTCCCGGAACTCGAGTTCGAGCAGACCCTATCGGTCGGATTGCACGCTGCGCGAGGGCATCAGCAGTCAGAAGAAGCCATTGGCTTCGCCTGTACCTTTTGGTACAGTGTGTATCGATCAGTACACACTGTACCGACTGGCACCCGACTGGCACCCGACTGCTTCGATAGGAGCCCACATGTCTCGTCCTCCGCTTCCGCCGTTCACCGAGGCCACGGCCATCCAGAAAGTCCGCGCCGCAGAAGACGCGTGGAACACCTGCGACCCCGAGCGCATCTCTCTCGCGTACAGCGAGGACAGCTGGTGGCGTAACCGCACGACCTTCGTTCGAGGCCGCACCGAGATCGTGGAGTTCCTCACCGACAAATGGGACCGCGAGCTCGATTACCGGCTCATCAAAGAGTTGTGGGCGCACACGGGCGACGTGATCGCCGTTCGCTTCGCCTACGAGTATCGTGACGTCACCGGACAATGGTTCCGCGCCTACGGCAACGAGAACTGGCACTTCGATAAGGACGGACTGATGACGCACCGCCACGCGAGCATCAACGACGTCGCGATCACGGAGTCCGACCGCAAGTTCTTCTGGGATGCATCCGGCCCCCGTCCCGCCGACCACGCCGGCCTGAGTGACCTCGGACTGTAATGGCCCGAACTGTCCTCGAACGCTCGGATGCGGTCCGAGCCCTCGCCGACGTGTTCCGCAAGCGCGGTTTCGAGAGCGGCTCTCTTTCCGTCATCCAGCAGGAGACCGGGCTCGGCAGGGGCAGCCTCTACCACTTCTTTCCCGCAGGAAAGACGGACATGGCCCGTGCGGTCCTCGAGCAGGTAGGCAAGTGGTTCGAGGAACAGATCTTCGTTCCCTTGCGCACCACCGAGAACACCACGAGCGCGATCGAGGCGATGTCACGGGAGGTCACCGACTACTTCATGACCCGCGAAAGCGTGTGCCTGTTCGCGGCGATCACGCTGGGTCAGGAGAAGGCAACATTCGCCGAAGCGGTCCGGAACTACTTCACGGACTGGGTCGACGCTCTCGCCGAGGCACTGCAACGCGGCGGGCTCTCGACCCAGGAGGCGGCGGCCCGTGCCTTGGACGCGGTCGCGTCGATTCAGGGCGGACTGATCCTGGCCCGTGCCTACGGCGACCACGCGACCTTCCTGCGGATCATCGACCGCACCGAGCAGCGCCTGCTCGCCCCCGCTCCCTGAGCGGGCTCTTGCGGTCGACCGGTCTGCCGCCCCCGGAACACCCGCGCGACCGAACCCCGGCCTCACCTTGTTCGTGGACACACAATGACGGCAAGGCGACGAAGAGATACCGCTGTTCCGACGTCAGGCGTCGAGCGCACGTTCCGGAGTTCTCACCAACGTCAGGTGCGAGGTGCGGCGCAACTCGAATCCGATGGAGAGATAGAGCTCGATGGCGCGCACGTTCGCGTCCGACGCATGCAGGAACGGCTCCTCACCGCGGGCGCGAATTCCGTGACCGACCGCTCGAACCAGGTCGGTGGCCAACCCCTGCCCACGGAACGCCGGGTCGGTACAGACGGCACTGATCTCCGTCCACCCCGGTGGATGCATGCGCTCGCCTGCCATCGCGATCAGCGCGCCATCGCGTCGAACACCGAGGTACGTGCCGAGTTCGATGGTGCGGGGCAGGAACGGACCGGGCTCGGTGCGGCCCACCAGATCGAGCATCTCCGGGACATCCGCTGCTGTCAGCTCGACCGCCTCGGCGAAGGGCCGCGTTTCCAGGTGCGTGCCGACGAGCTGCACCAGACCGAAGGTCTCCAGGTGCGACCACCCCTCGGGCAGTATGCGTTCCGGACCGTTCAGCCCGACGACGGTTCGTGGGCCGAACAGCGCAGCGATGTCGTCCCAGTCCTTGGGCTCGAGGACGTCGGGGTGCACCAGAAACGGAGACACCGCAGGATCGGCACGCATGATCCGTCCGCGCCGGACCGCGAACCGCGACAGTGGGCCCTCGAGGGAATTGCGAACGGGATCGTCGAGAGGATGAGCAGACACGACAGACAGCGTCGCACGATCCGGCTCACGGCTATGCGTGCCGTCGGGCTCGTCACCAATACTTATACCGGTATCGTTGTTCGGCACACGGCGAAAGGCTCCACATGATCGAAATTCTTCCCCCCACCAAGATCCCCCTCGCGCGCGAATCCGGCGCTCTGGTGGCCGGAATTCTCCGAACCGTCCGCGAACGCGCCACAGTCGGCACCAACCTGCTCGAGATCGATCAGTGGACCAAGGACATCATCGAAGGAGCCGGGGCGACGTCCTGCTACGTCGACTACGCGCCGTCCTTCGGCCGCGGTCCGTTCGGTCACTACATCTGCACTTCCGTCAACGATGCTGTGCTGCACGGCCTTCCACACGATTATGCGCTGGCTGACGGCGATCTGCTGACGCTGGACCTGGCCGTGATCCTCGGCGGCGTCGCTGCGGACTCGGCCATCAGTTTCGTCGTGGGCGAGAACAAGCCCGCGAAAAGCCTCACGATGATCGATGCCACCGAACGGGCGTTGGCCGCCGGAATCGAAGCAGCTCGACCGGGCAACAAGATCGGCGATATCTCGCACGCCATCGGCACGGTGCTGAGCGCTGCCGGTTACCCGATCAACATGCAGTTCGGCGGCCACGGCATCGGCTCGACGATGCACCAGGATCCCCACGTCTCCAACTCCGGACGGCCCGGCCGCGGCTACCGCCTCCGCCCCGGCTTGATGTTGGCTCTCGAGCCGTGGGTCATGGAAGACACCGCCGAACTCGTCACCGACCCCGACGGCTGGACCCTGCGGAGCACGACGGGGTGCCTCACCGCGCACAGCGAGCACACCGTGATCATCACCGACGACGGTGCAGAGATCATGACGTTGCCGAAATCCTGAGTCGACGGCCACGGGGTCAACCGTTGCGATCACGGTGAGTGGATCCCTGGCGGAACTGCCGTTAGCCGACGAGCCTGTGACTGTGAACGAGAACTGTCGCTGCTCCCGCTGACCATCCGTCCAGCATCCGCAGCACCCTTGTCACAGGAGCCATCCATCATGAGCACCGAAGCGACCGTCGTCGTCCGTATCTCCGATTCCGGCACGGCGTCCCTGCAGGGACTGACTCGACCACAGCTGCATGCACTCGCCGATGCCCTACGCAGTGCCGCCAAGAGCTACGCCCCGCACGCGAAGATCCTGACGCGCTTCGATGTACGCGTCAGCGGGCTCAACGCTCCACTGGTGATCGATCTGCCTGCCCGCGATGTGATCCTCGGCGGCAGGAGCGTTCGTCTCTCCCACACCGAGTTCGAGATATTCGCCTACCTGGCGCGGCACCCTCGGGTCGTGGTCGGACGATCCGAACTCAGCACCTCCGACGGCGGACGCAGTGTCGACGTCCACCTCTCCCGAGTGCGCACCAAACTCGGTCAGTTCGGTCGACTGATCACCACGGTCCGGGGAACCGGCTATCGCTTCGACCCGGAACCGGGAATCCGCGTCATCACGCAACCGACGGTATTGCGCAGCGCCTGAGAGTTATTGCGACAGAGCAGCAGCTCTGCGGCGACGCTTCCGCCGGACCACCACGAACACCAGCAAGGCAAACAGAACCACGGCAATGAGGGCCCCGAGGGCCGTAGCGCCGCGGAAGCCAGGCGCGCTGGTGTCGAGGGTGCGTTCGCCGGCATGAGCGGCGTTGCTGGTTCCGAGAACGATCGTGAGCGTCAACAGGTTCGGGATGGCCGTGACGACGGCCAGGATGACCGAGCCGATCGCCAATTGCTTGCCCGCCCTGCCCTTCCGAACCGACCAGGCGCTCCAGAAGAACACCAGCGGCGCGAACGTGCAGACGATGCCGAACAGCAGGCCCCACAGAATGCCCTTGGTGAACGTGCGGTCGGCCAGGGTCTCCACCCGCAGACTCCACCAGCGCGGAAGGAACGCTGCCAGGATGAAGTAGGCGATCAACAGCAGGACGATGCCGGCTCCGACGAGAATGCCCCGCCTCTTCCAGTTCGCCGAGCTGGTCGACGGTGCGGGCGTGGTCGGATCGGCAGTCATGCCGACAATCGTAGAGCCTGCACAGCAGTGCCCCGGTCGTGTCGAGACCCGATCGTTAACTGAAAAGGTCCGCGAAGACGAAAACTAGGTCCGGCGGGCCGAGATTTCGACCAGCGGGCTCTCGCCGGATTCGCGTCCCTCGGAAGCAGTGCGATACGGCCACAGAGCTCGTGCCAGTAGACCGACCGACAGTCCGATCCACATCCATGCCAGATCGCGTTGTAGGAACGCGAGTGCTGCACCGACAAGCGTGAGCACGGAGCCGATCCCAATCGAGCTGCACCGTGTTGAGCGCATCGGCCGCCGAACGAGAATCCTCGACCTCGAAGACGGACGAGACTCCCGAGCGAACTGCCGCAGGACCGCCTGAGCGCCGTCGATACCGGCCGGGCCGACAACCCCGCGATGCCTGACGACTCGAGCGGCCGAGACCTCACACCCCTTATGCCGACCGATCACCCTTGATCTGACCCGAGTTCGAGTGATCGGTCGGGAGAAAGGGTGTGAAGTTACCCGAACAATCAGGGAATCAGGACGAACTTCCCGCGAGGGTGTGCCGTCTGCAGTTCGGCGTGCGCCCTGGCGACGTCATCGAGTGGGAAGGTCTTGGCCACCGTCACCTCGAACACCCCCGCACCCGCCTGCTCCAGCAGCACCGGGGAGGCGAGGCGTCGACGCTCCATGCTCGCCGGCCCACCGACGGTCGAAAACCCGTCTGCCGAGGCCCGCCCGAAGGCTGCCGTCGTCACCAATCTTGCTCGATCCGTGAGCAATTCGAGAGACACGTCGATGGCCTCGTCGGTGCCCACCGTGTCGATGGCTGCGTCGATGCCGTTCGGTGCGGCCGCCCGCACGCGGTCCAGCAATCCGTCGCCGTACTCGATCGGCTCGACCTCGAAGGCACGCAGCGCTTCGTGATTCCGAGCGCGAGCAGTCCCGATGACGGTGGCACCACGCGCCGTCGCGAGCTGAGCCACCACAGATCCGACACCGCCCGCAGCCCCGTGCACGAGCACCGTGTCGCCGCTCTTCACGCCGACGGATTCCAGTGCGTCGTAGGCTGTTCCGGCAACGGCCAGCACCCCGGCGGCGACCTCCCAATCCAGATTCGCCGGCTTCGGGAACACGAAGCGCGCGGGCGCGAGAATCTTCTCGGTGTACGTGCCGTTCACGCCGGAGACGATCACCTCGTCGCCGACGGCTATCGAACCGCCCGGGCCCTCGGCAGCGCCGCCGACTGCCACCACGATTCCGGACGCCTCACTGCCCAGGGCGATCGGGAGCTTCGATTCGTCGGTACCGAACGCACCGCTGTAGCTCTTGAAGTCGAAGGGATTGACTCCGATCGCCTTCAGCTCGACCAGAACCTCGCCCTCGGAGGGTTCGGGTAATTCTCGTTCGACGATCTCGACGACTTCCGGACCACCGTAGGACGCTGCAACTGCTGCTTTTGTCATGCAAAGCACAACGACCGACACGGTGGAGAATGTTCCGGTCAGACCCTCATTGTCCGACGACTCAGACGGCCACGGACAGCTGGTTTCGTTCGTCCCGCTCCAGGACCGAACCTGCGCGGTGAAGAACGACACTCGACTCCGTCAGGTTCGCGCGCTCGACCCAATAGTCGATTGTTTCCCGGCCTGCCTCGAACTGCGCGAGCATCTCCAGACACAGCCATGACACGACCGAGAAGTCCGGCTCCACTCCGTCGAGCCCTGTCAGTGCCACTTCTTCTGCCACCGAGAGCAGCGCACGATCGGTCTCGGAACAACTCCGATCGAGCCATGCCGCAGCACGACGAAGAAGTGCCCAATCCGACTGGGGCACAGCTTCGGTCGCCGACTGCCTACACAATTCTGCTGTCGCGGCGAGCACATCCACAACCGGACTCGACACCGCACCGTCCAATTCGGCGAGCAAGCCTCGCTCCGAATCGATCATGTCTGCCATGTAATGCCAGCGGACGGGAATTGCCGCGCCTTGGGGCCACAATTCCGTCATCCCGAACTGAAGTCGGGCGATCAGTTCCCTCGGTGAACTGCACGAAGCGGCGAAGCGAAAAGCGTCGTTCATGTCGATCATCCCCACTGGGTCAACACTCAGCCAACGGACACCGGCTCGGAATCGAGCTCGGGAGGTGCTGCAATGCAGTGGCGTCTGTCGCCGAACAAGCAACGCTGCTGTGGTCGTTACGTCTGCCTTGCCCGTTATTGAACGCCGTGACCAGCGCACGCGCGACTCGGCGTTACCGGAAATCGACAACGTCACAATTTTCCCGACCTACCGCCGAGCCGAACGCGCGAGTGGAGCCTGCGGAATGGGCGAGTAGGTAAAATACGGAGGTGAGTGAAATCGAGAAGCCTCAGCAGTGGACGTATCTGATGGACATGGACGGCGTGCTCGTCCACGAGGATCATCTGATTCCCGGTGCCGACACGTTCCTCGCCGAGCTGCAGGCCAACGAGATTCCGTTCATCGTGTTGACGAACAATTCGATTCGCACCCCTCGTGACCTGCGCGCACGTCTCGCATTCACCGGTCTGGACATTCCGGAGAAGTCGATCTGGACCTCCGCTCTCGCCACCGCGACGTTCCTCGGCAATCAGCGGCCCGGCGGCAGCGCATACGTCGTCGGCGAGTCGGGTCTGACGACGGCCCTGCACGACATCGGCTACACCCTCACCGATTCGAGCCCCGACTACGTGGTACTCGGCGAGACTCGGACCTACTCGTTCGAGGCCATCACCACCGCCATCCGCCTCGTCGAGAAGGGTTCGCGCTTCATCGCCACCAACCCCGACGCCACCGGCCCGTCCCGTGAGGGCTCGCTGCCTGCGACCGGTTCGGTTGCCGCGCTGATCACCAAGGCCACCGGTAAAGAGCCGTACTACGTGGGCAAGCCCAACGCGTTGATGATGCGTTCGGCGCTGCGTGCAATCGGTGGCCATTCCGAGAACACGCTCATGATCGGCGACCGGATGGACACCGACGTGCTCTCGGGCCTCGAAGCCGGACTGCAGACCATTCTGGTTCTCACCGGCATCTCGACGGTCCAGTCCGTCGAGCAGTATCCGTACCGGCCGACCAAGGTTCTCGATTCCGTCGCAGACCTGGTGGGCCGCACGCAGAACCCGTTCTGATGACACTTGAATTCGTTCTCTCCCGGCAGGATCACCACGTGGTCGGCCTCGGCGTGCAGCAGAGCTTCCCGGATATCGCCGATGCGGTGGCCGCGGTGCGAGACGGCCGAAACGTCGTCGGCGCAATCCCTTTCGACATGTCCGACGCCACCGCGCTGATCGAGCCGGAGGAGTTCTACCGCCTCGACGGGCCGTGGGCAACGGTCGATGCTCTCCCGCCATTGCCGACCGTGACCGTTGCGCGGCAGATTCCCGATCCGAGCGTTCACGTGCAGCGAGTCCGGGATGTCGTCGAGCAATTGAAAGCCGGTGTGGCCGAGAAGATCGTGCTCGCGCGGGCCATCGAGGTGACCGCGGATTCGCCGATCGACCCTGTCTCGGTGCTGAGCGCGTTGGTCTCCCGGGACCCGATGGGCAACGGATTTCTGGCGGACCTGTCTCCCACTGGCGACTCGGGTGGGCACATCGTCGGCTCGAGTCCCGAGTTGCTGGTTCGCAAGCGCGGCAATATCGTCACCTGCCATCCGTTCGCGGGAACGGCAGCACGGTCGACCGACCCCGACGAGGAAGCGCGGATCTGCGCGGCGTTGGCGGCGAGTGCGAAGGATCAGGCAGAACATCGCTTCGTCGTCGACGAGATCAGGGCTGCGTTGACGCCGTTCTGCGAGACGCTCGAGGTACCCGAGTCGCCGCAGCTCAGCAGCACTCCGCAGCTGTGGCACCTGTCGACGCCCATCGTCGGAACGCTGGCCGATCCCGCGACCTCGGCACTCGACCTGGCGCTTGCGCTGCACCCCACCGCCGCCGTCGCCGGGGTGCCCCGAACTGCGGCGATGGACACCATCGACAGCGTCGAGGGATCCCGCGGCTTCTACGCCGGAGCCGTCGGATGGACCGATGGCAGCGGCGACGGCGAATGGATGGTCACCATTCGCTGCATCGAACTTTCGGCCGACGGGCTGACCGGAACGGCCACCGCCGGTGGCGGCATCGTCGCGGATTCGGATCCCGACGCCGAACTCGACGAAACCACAGCGAAATTCAGAACCGTGCTCAGCGTCTTCGACCGCTGATTCGATCCGGTCCGCACAAGATCGACGCCCCGCGCAGAAATCCACGCCCGCCGAACGGGGTGCGGATCTCCACGCGGGGCGTAGATTCGTCCGCTGCGCCGACTACTTCAGGGCCTGGTCCAGATCTCCGATCAGATCCTCGGTGTCCTCGAGGCCGATCGAGATGCGTACGACACCGTCGGTGATCCCCACTGCCGCACGACCTTCCGGACCCATCGCGCGGTGCGTGGTGGTGGCCGGGTGGGTGATGAGCGACTTCGAGTCACCCAGGTTGTTCGAGATGTCGACGATGCGCAACGCGTCGAGCACCTCGAAGGCACGCTTCTTGGCCTCGCCCTCGGGAGCATCGAGCTCGAACGTGACGACGGTACCGCCGCCCGACATCTGCGACTTCGCCAGCTCGTACTGCGGATGTGACTGCAGGAACGGATATTTCACCCAACGCACCGCAGGGTGAGCTTCGAGGAACTCGGCGATCTGCAGCGCGGAGTTCACCGAATGTCGCACGCGCACCGGCATCGTCTCCAGTCCCTTGAGCAGCGTCCACGCGTTGAACGGGCTCAGCGCCGGGCCGGTGTGCCGCATCAGGGTCTGCACCGGACCGTCGATGTACTCCTTCGATCCGAGGATCGCACCGCCGAGCACCCGACCCTGACCGTCGATGTGCTTGGTACCGGAATACACCACCACGTCGGCACCGAGTTCGAGGCTGCGCTGCAACAGCGGCGTCGCGAACACGTTGTCCAGCACCACAGTTGCACCGGCGGCATGAGCCATCTCGGAGACGCGTCGAACATCGACCAACGACTGCATCGGGTTGGACGGAGTCTCGAAGAACACCGCCGTCGTCGGCACCGACAGCGCCTGCTCCCACTGCTCGAGGTCCTCGCCGTCGACGAAGACGGTCTCGACGCCCCAGCGCGGCAGGATTTCGTTGCAGACCACGAAGCACGAGCCGAAAAGGCTACGCGCAGCAACCAATCGGTCACCGGCCTTCAGCAGCGCACCCAGCGCGGTGAACACCGCCGACATTCCACTCGAGGTACCGAAGCACGCCTCGGCACCCTCGATCAGGCGCAGTCGCTCCTCGAACATCTTGACCGTCGGGTTGCCGTAGCGCGAGTACACGAAATGATCGATGTCTCCGGTGAACGCCTGTTCGGCGGCTCCGGCACTCTCGTACACGAAACCCGAAGAGAGATAGAGAGCCTCGGCGTTCTCGTCGAAGCCCGATCGCATCAGACCACCGCGAACGCCCAGCGTTCCCAGACCCACACCCTCGGGTAACGGCTTGTCGAAACCCCCGCCTTTCGGATTCCCGCTCACGACTGCCTCCAAGGCAACCCGACCGCACGCCACCCCGTGGCTCCGCGGTGGCCGTCGGCGTCGGTGGCACCTTCGAAACCGTCGAGCACGTTGTAGGACGGGCCGATTCCCGCAGCGGTCGCGGCTTCGGCGGCACCGATGGATCGCTGACCGGAGCGGCACAGGAACACCACCGGCCGATCGCCGTCCACGCCTGCGGCTTTCAGGTCGTCGACGAAGTTGGCGTTGCGGGCACCGTCGGGAAAGCTGACCCACTCGATCAGGTGCGTCGGGCGGTCGATGCCGGAGGTGTCCGGGACACCGACGTACTGCCACTCGGCGCGCGTCCGAACATCCACGAGCACGGCCTCGGGGTTGCTCTGCAACAACTCCCAGGCAGCTTCCGGGGTTATGTCACCTGCGTAGGTCACTTGATCAGCCTTCCGTCACTCGCTTTTTCGACATCACACACGTACCGGTCAGACATTGCACACCAACCACTTGTCGTCCACACGGACGAAATTCCACACGTCGTCGGTCTGCACTCCGGATTTCTCTTCCTTCAGCGGAACCGTGACCATTCCGCGGTCGCCGTTGACCTGGTACTCGGTCGGCACGCCGTCGATGGACGTCTCGCCGTTGCGCTCGACCTCGCCGGCCCGATCGGTTCGGTACTGCGCGTCGTCACCCGGAATCAGGCGCTCGACCTGATCGAAGCAGGTGTTCTGACGCAGCAGCTCCGCGTTACCGGTGTTCTGCGCTTCGAGGAACCCGTCGAGGCTGTCGGTGAGCAACTGGGCCTGCGTCACGTTGTCCTCCGCGGGAGCGAACTTCGAGGCCGCGAAGATGCCGACGAGCAAGACGACGACGATGCCCACGGCGATGATGAACGGCCACGCGTTGGGCGGACGCTGCTCACCGGACTCGGCAGCCGCCCGGGATGCGTTGTTGCGCGCTTCCTCACGACTGTCGACCCACTGCTGCCTACGTTCACTCCACGACGCCATGAAGCCAATCTTCCTCGATCCGACGGGTCCGCGTTCAGCTGGGGCCTCTCAGCGAGAGGGGCCGACGGGGATGTCTCCACGCAACGTGATGCGGTGCATCTTGCGGTGCTCGGTGCCGTAGTCGCGGTTGGCGTAGTGCGAGGTGCTGCGGTTGTCCCACAGCACCAGGTCGCCCAACCGCCAGCGGTGCCGCACGATGTGCTCGGGTTTGGTCAGGTGCGCGTAGAGCAGATCCAGGATCCCGCGACTCTCGGCCTCCGACACACCCACGATGTGAGAGGTGAAACCCGGATTGACGAACAACCCCTTGCGGCCGGTTTCCGGATGGACCCGCACGACGGGATGTTCGACGGGGACCAGCGCGGTGACTTCCTTGCCGTCCCACACGTTGCCTTTTCCGCCGCGCTTCTGCGCGAGGTAGTAGCCGAATTCACGGTTGCCGTCGTGAATTGCCGTGAGCCCGTCGATCATTCGACGTACGGGCGCGGACAGCGATTCGTACGCGAGCTGGCTGTCGGCCCAGTTGGTGTCGCCGCCGTGCGGTGGCAGGACGACGGGCCGCAGGATCGAACCCAGCGGCGGACGTTCCATGAACGTGACGTCGGTGTGCCAGACGTCGGCGAATCCGTTGTCCTGACTGTCGAGCGCGTAGACCTCGGGGGCGACGTGGCCGCTGTCGTGCACCGGGTGGCCTGCCGTCAGGTCGCCGAGTCTGCGACCGAATTCGACGTGTGCCGCGTCGTCGAGCGTCTGCCCGCGCAGCACCAGAACCTTGTGCTCGACGAGGGCTCGGCGCACGGCGTGAATCTGCGCATCGGACGCCGCGGCGACGTCGAGGCCGATGACCTCGGCACCGAACGACGGGCCGAGTTTGTCGAAAGTGAGCGTGACGGGCTGTTCCAGAGTGGTCATGTGTCCTCGAATCTGTGCACGGCAGATGGGCTGATTCAGGCAGCGCTGCCGTCGAGAGAGGGGTCCCGTCCTGTTCAGGGAGGGGGAAGGGCGTCGGGTCTTGTCACCGACAACACATGTTGGTGCAGGTACGACAGAAGTCGACGGTGAACCGTCGGACCAGGTATGTCGTCTCCACAGAGCAATTCCTACCGGAAACCGGGAAATCCGGCAAGTTGCCCACTGCCCCAGCTCAGGTTGTCCTTAATTTATGCTGGGGTGTCCGCACTTCCCTCGAAGAAGGTAGCTCGCTGCACATGACTGATCAGACTCGTCCACTCCGCGTCGCCATCGTCGGTGCCGGACCGGCAGGCATCTACGCCGCCGACGCGCTCATGAAGTCCGACCACAATGTCAGCGGACCGGGCGTCAGCATCGACCTCTTCGAGCGCATGCCCGCGCCGTTCGGGCTCATCCGCTACGGCGTCGCCCCCGACCACCCACGCATCAAGGGCATCATCACCGCCCTGCACAAGGTGCTCGACAAGCCTCAGGTACGCCTGCTCGGCAACATCGACTACGGCACCGACATCACGTTGGACGACCTGCGCCGCTTCTACGACGCCGTCATCTTCTCCACCGGAGCCAACGCCGACCGCGCACTCAACATCCCCGGCATCGACCTCGACGGCAGCTACGGCGCCGCCGACTTCGTCTCCTGGTACGACGGCCACCCGGACGTGCCGCGCACCTGGCCCCTCGACGCCGAGAAGGTCGCCGTCCTGGGCGTCGGCAACGTGGCCCTCGACGTCGCACGCGTCCTCGCCAAGACCGGCGACGAACTGCTCCCCACCGAGATCCCCGCCAACGTCTACGAAGGCCTCAAGGCCAACAAGGCCATCGAAGTACACGTCTTCGGCCGTCGTGGACCGGCTCAGGCCAAGTTCACCCCACTCGAACTCCGCGAGCTCGACCACTCCCCCAACATCGAGGTCATCGTCGCCCCCGAGGACATCGATTACGACGAGGGCTCCGAGCAGGCCCGCCGCAGCTCCAAGCAGATCGACATGGTCGCCAACACCCTGCAGGACTGGGCGATCCGCGACGTCGGCAAGCGCCCGCACAAGCTGTTCCTGCACTTCTTCGAGTCCCCCCACGAGGTTCTCGGAGACAACGGCAAGGTCGTCGGCCTACGCACCGAGCGCACCGAACTCGACGGCACCGGCAACGTCACGGGCACCGGCAAGTACAACGACTGGGACGTCCAAGCCGTCTATCGTGCCGTCGGCTACCTCAGCCAGAACATCAGCCAGCTCCCCTTCGACGAGCAGGCAGGCACCATCCCCAACGAGGCCGGACGCGTCGTCGAGTCCCCCTCGTCCACCACACCCGTCCCCGCCACCTACGTCACCGGCTGGATCAAACGCGGACCCGTCGGCCTCATCGGCCACACCAAGGGCGACGCCAACGAAACCGTCGCGAACCTGCTCGAGGATGCGCCGAACTTCGTCGGTGCCACCGAGCCGGATCTCGACGCGGTCACCTCGTTCCTCGAAAACAAGCAGGTCCCCTTCACCACCTGGGACGGCTGGTACCGCCTCGACGCCCACGAACGCTCACTCGGCGAAGAAGAAGGCCGCGAACGAGTCAAGGTCGTCGAGCGTGAGGACATGCTGAAGGCATCCGAGCCCGACAAGGCCTAGAGCGGCTGCGCCGCATGTGAGCGGAACTTCGACCCCTGCTACGAAGTTCCACTCACATGCGCGGAGCGCTCTATACCCGCACTGCCAGCAGCTTTCCCTCGGTCTCGATCTTGCGCTGATGCTCGTTGAAATCCGGTGCAGCGCAGACGAACAGCGTGCGACCGTCGGATCCGCCGAGTCCGCAGGCGAAGACCCCGAGATCGAAATCGAGCTGCTGAAGAATCTCTCCGCCCGGTGCCACGTGCAGCACTCGCTGCCCCAGCGCGTCGGCGATCCACATGGTGCCGTCGGTGTCGATGCAGCAACCGTCGGCCGCCACCTTCACCTCGCCCATGGCGGTGGCCATGTCCGTCGACGACGGCAGCTCACCGAATTTCGCCCAATCGCGACGCTCCCCCAGCGACCCGTCCTCGGCGATGTCGAAGGCACTGACCCTGTTGCCGACCGTCTCGTCGACGAGCAGTTCGCCCGACGCCGTGAACGCCATCCCGTTGGGGAAGTACAGATCCGACGCCACGACGTGCGCGGAACCGTCCGGGTCGACGCGAATCAGTTCGGCCGTCTCGACGGGCGCGAAGTTCATCAGATCGAACCCGAAGTTACCGATGTACGCGCGGCCCTGCGCGTCGACGAGCATGTCGTTGAGGTTCGCCTTCACGTACGTCGACAGATCGGCGTGCACGGTCAGTGAGCCGTCGTGCTCACGCAGTAGCAGCTTGTAGTCGCGCATCGACACGATGAGCAGCCGCCCGTCGGGCAACCATCCCAGGCCCGACGGCTGATTGGGTACTTCGGCTTCGACTCGTACGTCGGAGCCGTCCTCGAGGGCGGACACGACGCGATGGGAGTAGAAGTCCGATACCCAGATCCTCCCCTCGTGCCAGCGTGGACATTCGAAATAGGTGTATCCGTCGAGAACGACAGTGGTCTCCGGTTTCATGTTTCGAATTCAAACACCGCGAACGGTGGCCGCGACGCCGAATGGGTGAGCTGGCATGCTGGGGGCCGTGTTCGACGCCCACCTACACATCATCGACCCGAAGTTTCCGCTCATCGAGAACCACGGTTTCCTGCCCGATCCGTACACCGTCTCGAACTACCTGTACGACGTCGACGGGCTCGGTATCACCGGTGGCGCAGTGGTCACGGGGTCGTTCCAGGGCACCGATCAGAGCTTCCTTCTCGCTGCGTTGGAGACTCTGGGACGCGGCTGGGTCGGCGTCACTCAGATCGATCCGGAATGTTCCGACGAGGACATCGTGGCACTGAACGACGCGGGCGTGCGGGGAATGCGGTTCAATCTCAAACGCGGCGAGACGGATCTGCAGATGCTCACCGTTCAGGCGCGTCGTGTCCACGATCTGGTGGGGTGGCACGCGGAGCTGTACGTCGATGCGTCCCTGCTGCTCTCGCTCGAACCCGTCCTCGCGAAACTGCCGGCGGTGAGCATCGATCACTTGGGACTCTCGACACAGGGTCTGCCGTACCTGCTCGATCTCGTCGACCGCGGAGTACGCGTCAAGGCAACGGGATTCGGCCGGGTCGATCTCGATATCGCCGACACCCTGCAGCAGATTCACCGGGTCAATCCCGCGGCGTTGATGTTCGGCACCGATCTACCGGGCACCCGCGCCCCACGCCCGTTCTCGGCGAACGACATCGACATCATTTCTCACGCCGTCGGCGGCGATCTCCCGGCGGTGCTCGACGGCAACGCCCGGGCTTGGTATCGGGTCCCTTAGACGAGTAGCGCTCCGCCGAGCCACACCGCCGAGGCGAGCAGGGCACCGAACAGTTCCACCAGAATGGACAGACCAGCGGCCTTGGTGGCGTGCACGGTGGATCTCCATGCCTCGGAATGGTTTCGATGCCTGGGCACTTCCGCCACGTAGACGCCGGCGATGAAGCCGACGAACAGGCCGAGGACGGGGATGACGAAAAATCCGACGATGCCGAGCAATCCGCCGATCATCAGCGATCGCGTCGGCACACCCGCCTCCCGCATGCGCCGCCCGGGCCAGGTGTATTTCACGACGCCGCTGATCACCAGCAGCACCGTCGCGATCGCGAAGACTGTCCACGCGGCGGCTCCGCCGGTGACCCACGCCCACACTGCGACGGCCCCGAAGATCAGGATGGTGCCCGGCAGAATCGGGACGACGATACCGACGAGGCCGACCAGAATCACCAGGCCGACTAGGACTTCTCCGAGCGCACTCATAAGCTCAGTGTGCCCCGTGTCCGGTCAGACGACGGGACGAACCTTGCCCGCTGCCTCGCGTGCCCGGCTCCGTGCGGTGTCGATATCCGACGCCGTCGACACCGCCACTCCCATCCGACGCCGGACGAAGCTCGTCGGCTTGCCGAACAGACGAAGATCGGTCTCGGGAACCGCCAACGCGTCGGCGACGCCGTCGAAGTGAATGCCCTCCGCATCGACGCCGCCGTAGATGACCGCAGACGCACCGGGCGAGAGCAGCGTCGTGTCGATCGGCAGACCCAGAACTGCCCGGGCATGCAGCTCGAACTCCGAGAACCGTTGCGTCCGCAGCGTTACCAGGCCCGTATCGTGTGGCCGCGGACTGACCTCGGAGAAATACACGTTGTCGCCCTGCACGAACAGTTCGACGCCGAACAACCCGCGCCCACCCAGGGCCGTCGTGATCCGCTCGGCGACATCGCGCGCACCGGCCAGGGCCGCGTCGGACATCGGCTGGGGTTGCCAGGATTCGATGTAGTCGCCGGATTCCTGCAGGTGCCCGATCGGCTCGCAGAACGAGGTTCCGTTCGCTGCTCGGACGGTGAGAAGCGTTATCTCGTAGTCGAAATCGACGAATCCCTCGACGATGACACGACCGAGGTCGACGCGGCCGCCCTTCAGCGCGTACTCCCACGCCGCCTCGACATCGGCCTCGCTGCGAACGACGGACTGCCCCTTGCCCGAAGACGACATGACGGGCTTGATGACCGCGGGAAAACCGATGGTGGACAGCGCTTCTCGCACGTCTTCCAGTGAATCGGCGAACGCATAGGGGGACGTCGGCAGCCCGAGCTCCTCGGCCGCGAGACGTCTGATGCCCTCACGATTCATGGTCAGCTGAGTCGCGCGAGCCGTCGGGATCACCACCGTCCGGCCCCGCGCTTCCACCTCGGCCAGGGCATCGGTGGCGATGGCCTCGATCTCCGGCACCACGAAGTCCGGCTGCTGCGAATCGATCAGCGCCAGTAGTTCTTCGGGGTTGCTCATGTCGATGGTGAACGCGTGATGGGCAACCTGGTGACCAGGGGCGTTGTCGTAGCGATCGACGGCAATCACCTCGACGCCGAGGCGCTGGAACGCGATGATCACCTCTTTGCCCAGCTCACCAGAGCCGAGCAACATCACCCGGGTGGCCCCGGGAGTGAGCGGAGTACCGATGCGGACGGGATCTGGGGCAGTCACAGCCCTATTATCCACACCCCGATCAGTTGGACGACCTAGTACAAGTTAGTCTCCATTCACATTCGCAGCTGACGAGTCGGAACGAGGCAACAACGTGTCGAACACTGGTGGACCGCTGACAGGGCTCCGCGTCGTCGAACTCGCGGGCATCGGGCCCGGCCCGCACGCCGCGCTGCTGCTGGCCGACCTCGGGGCAGACGTCGTACGCGTCCAGCGCGCAGGCCAGGTGTCCCCGCACGACCATCAGCTGCGCAGCCGCACCATCGTCGAGGCGAACCTCAAGGATCCCGCCGACATCGAGAAGGTCCTCGGCCTGATCGAGCGCGCCGACGTGCTGATCGAAGGGTTCCGCCCCGGCGTCACCGAACGCCTCGGCCTCGGACCTGACGACGCCCTGGCCCGCAACCCTCGTCTGGTCTACGGCCGGATGACCGGCTGGGGTCAGGAAGGCCCCTGGTCGCAGACCGCCGGCCACGACATCAACTACATCTCCGTCACCGGTGTGCTCAACGCGATCGGCCGCGAGGGCGAGCGGCCCGTGCCGCCGCTGAACATGGTCGGCGACTTCGGCGGCGGCTCCATGTTCCTTGTCTTCGGCATCATGGCTGCGCTCTACGAGCGCCAGAGCTCCGGGCAGGGACAGGTGGTGGACGCAGCGATGGTCGACGGCACCGCGGCACTCTCGCACATGATCTGGTCGTGGCGTGGCGTCGGAGCCTGGAGCGACGACCGTGGCACCAACCTGCTCGACACCGGCGCGCCGTTCTACGACACCTACGAGACCTCCGACGGCCAGTACATGGCAGTCGGCTCGCTCGAGCCACAGTTCTACGCTCAGTTGCTCACCGGATTGGGCCTCGCCGATGGGGACCTGCCGCCGCAGATGGACAAGTCGCGATGGCCCGAGCTGCGCGAGAAGTTCACCGCGACGTTCCTGTCCAAGACCCGCGACGAGTGGGCCGCGATCTTCGACGGCACCGACGCCTGTGTGTCACCGGTCCTCACCTTCGCCGAGGCACCGAATCACCCGCACATGAAGGATCGCGACTCGCTCATCGACGTCGGCGGCGTCACCCAGCACCGTCCGGCACCGCGGTTCTCCCGCACCGAAAACGGAGTCCCGACGCCACCGCCCTCCACCGCAACCGACATCGGCTCGGTCTGGAGCTGATTGCGCGTCGAACTCGAAGTTGTGGACGGATTTCGGCTGATTTCCGTCCGTAACTTCGAGTTCGCGGTCAGAAGACCAGCGCCGGTTGTTCCGATTCGGCGCTCGGGGCCAGTGCTCGATACGCCGCCGCCGTCGCCATCACCGCGGCCCGAAGCTCTTGCGGCTCACGGGTGTACGGCAGCCTGAGGTAGCGCTCGAAGGCACCCTCGACGCCGAACCTCGGTCCCGCGGCCAGCACTGCGCCGAAGGCGGGAGCGGTGGCGGCGAGCGCACTCGACACCGGTGCAGGCAGCTGCAACCACAGCGACATGCCGCCCTCGGAGCGGCGGTAGCGCCAGTCCGGAAGATGTTCTGCCAGAGCGTCTTCGAGCACCTCACGACGCTCACGTAGCTGCGACCGACGGAGCTCGAGCGCCGGTTCCGCGTCCTGCAGCAGGAACGAGGACGCCAACTGATCCATGATCGACGTGCCGAGGTCGTGTGCCGCCCTCGAGCCCGCCAGCTGCGAGACGAGCGACGGATGCGCCCTGATCCATCCGATGCGCAGACCACCCCAGAACGACTTGGATGCCGATCCGATCGTGACGATATCGGACCCCGAGACCCGCCCGAACGACGCGACCGGTGGGGGTGGTGGGGCGTCGAGCCACAGATCCACCATGGTCTCGTCGACGATGAGCGTCATGCGCGTGTCACGGGTGATGCGGGCGAGCTCCGCTCGACCCTCGGCACCCAGCACCTGGCCGGTGGGGTTGTGGAAGTCCGGAATCAGATACGCCACCTTGGCGGCGGTTTGCCGTGCGGCACTGCGGATCCCGTCGAGATCCCAGTCGCCGTCGGCCGGACGCACCGGCACCGGCACGGGACGGGCACCGACTCGCCTGATGGCTTCGAGCGCGTTGGGATAGGTCGGATGGTCGATCAGCACTCGATCACCGGGCGAGGTCAACGTGCCCAGCAACAGCCGGACCGCCTGCTGCGCACCGGAAGTCACCATGATCTGATCAGCAGTCGTCGGCAGGCCACGCTCGACGAAGCGTTGTGCGATGGCCTCCCGCAGCACCGCCAGACCGATGGGTTCCATGCCGTGCGTCGGCAGATACGTCGGAAGTGCCTGTAGCGCAGACTCGTACGCCGCGGTCATGGTGCCGTCCGCCGCTGCCATCGCCGCGTGAGACATGTCCACCACCGGACCCGACGGCGTCGTCGACTGAATCAATAGTCCATTGGGGGTGGGCGCTGCGGGCAGGGCGACGGTACTGCGCGATCCCTGCCTGCTGATCAGATAGCCCTCGTCGCGCAGGACCGAATACGAGGACGTGATGGTGGTACGACTGAGATCGAGAGCCGCCGACAGATCACGCTCACTGGGCAGACCGACACCGAGCGGAATGCGACCGTCGTGAATGAGAAGTCGAACGCCGTCGGCCAACGCCCGATACGTCGGACGCGACGCCTTGCGCCTGCCGGATCCGTCCGAGGACGCGTCGCCGCGCCAGCTGCCGAGATCACGGGCCAGTGACGCTGCATTGAGGACTCTTGAAGCCATGCCCACCAGTATTCGCCCACTGGTCTTCGACTTTCAAGTCCATTGAGCTTTTCACTGGACTGCCGACTGAGGTCAGGTGAATACTGGACCGATGCCGAGCAGCACGCTCTTCGACACCGCCATCGGCCGTTGCGGCATCGCCTGGACCGACGACGGAGTGGTCGCGGTCGCCCTCCCCGAACCATCGGACGAGGCGATGTTGGACTACCTGGCCGGCTTCGGTGCAGCGGAACGACCCGTCGACGCTCTCGCGGCCGACGCGATCGAGCGAATTGTCGCCCTGCTCGATGGACGTACTGTCGACATGAGCCCGATTCCACTGGTGCTGGACGTCTCGGAGTTCGACGCCGCGGTGTACACCGTATGCAGTGGGATTCCCCGGGGCGCGACACTCACATACGGCGACATTGCCCGCCGACTCGGCCACCCCGGCGCAGCGCAGGCCGTAGGCGGTGCGCTGGGACGCAACCCTGTACCGATCATCGTCCCGTGCCATCGAGTGCTCGGTGCCGGTACGGAAGTCGGCGGCTTTTCGGCACCGGGTGGTACGAATACCAAACAAAAGATACTCGGCATCGAGGGTGTACCGGGATTCGACGAGCCGAGATTGTTCTGAATTGCTGCCGGACCAGATGAAACTACTCGACCGAATAAATCGCCCGAAACAGGGAGCAAGAACGGGTTTCAGGCAGAAATGCCGAATGCCGGGATAGGTTCATCGACCGCGGACACCAACACGGCTTCCGGTCCCGGACTGACATCGGATTCCTCGCTCCGACCGCCGATGGTGAATGCACCTACATCCGGCAACCACCCGATAGCTCCGCGCTGAAACAAGTTGTAGCGACCGGATCCGGTAGGCGTCGGACGCTCGTTGCTGATCGGATAGCCAAGTGCGCCATAGGGTCCCCCGTGGCCGAGATACCAGTCGAGGATCGGGCCGTGCACTTCGTGCGCGCCACCTTCGGGGAGAGCGAACACGGTCGCATGGGTGAATTCGAGCATTCCCCCACCCTCGGGGCCGAGCATGAATTCACCGGCCTGAGCGCCGATCCAAGGATGTTCGTATGCGAAGCGATCGAATTGGTAGCTGAAAACTTCCAACCCATTGTAATTTTCAGTCATTACTCGACCTTTCGTCGCCCGACCTGGCGACAATTATCCACGTCGAACAGCGGCGGCGCCTGACGAATAAGACATATATGTGAAATGGGCTAGTTCAGGAGCTCGAGAATATCGGCCGGAACGAGATCCGTCGCCGTCGGATCTATCACCGTTCGAGACCACGAACCGCCGCTGCTGTCGAGACGAACCAACTGATCGGGACCGAGCAGCCACAGCTGGTCTCCCGCCGACCAGTTCACGCCATAGCCGTATGCCTCACTGGACGTGGCGGGAGCGCTGTACTGGACTGCTCCGATGGCGTCGACGATCTGCAACGTCGGAACGCCGTCGATGTCGACGACCTGGGCAGTCGACGCACCCGACGGCGAGGTCACCGGGGCGGACAGAACCGCGGGAGCAGGCGGAGTGGTGGTGGTCGGCGGTGGGACGGTCGTTGTTGTCGTTGTCGGCGGGACGGTTGTCGTTGTTGCCGGAACTTCGACCGGCGGCGGAGCCGGGGACTCCTCGGTGAGCGACGGATCCGTCGTTGTTGGGGCCGGTGCGAGTGTCGACTCCGGAACGATAGACGTCACCGTCGGCGCGGGTTCGGTGGTCTCGGGCTCTACTGCCAAGGGGGCACTGCGAGCAGAGATGCCGGCGGCTACCGCGGAGCCGCACCGAACGCTGGGAAGGAGATTCAACGTAGACGTCGTCGATGCCATGTCCAACGTAAAGCCGGCACTCGGCGCGGACAGCCTGGTGCCGGACACTGTCTGCACTGTGAAGAGCCACGTTCCCGTCCTCGTGCCCAACAAGAGCCCGTTGGAAATGTCGACGGAAGTGCCCGACACGTTCTCGATCCGATCAGCTTGCCCGTTCTGCGTCACCCTGGTGATCGTCCACCTGTACGTGAAACCTGTACCGGCGGACGCCCACGACATGGTGACGTAATTACCGATCACATTTATCAGGCCGCTGCGATTGTTGCAGTCTACCGATTGTGGCACCGGAAGAGGCAACGCCGTGGTGATGGTGCCGCTGAGGGCCGTCGCCGTATCTTGTCCCGCAGCAAGGGTTGTCGGAGTGTTCGAGGCACCGATACCCACGGCCGAGATGGTCGCCAACGTGAGCACCACCCCGAGGGTCGACGGCCCACGTCCGTGGGCACTGTGCCGCCCACTGCGCGATTCCTGCAGTCGATCGTCGTCGGGCTTCGCAGTGGACTCTGCATCGGACTCCACGCTGGGCCTACGAAAACCGAACGCAGTCATGAGAAGTGCGCCGACGGCGATGCCACCGATGAACACTGCGACCGGGCCGCTGAGCCAGCTGACCGCGTAACCGAGTTTCCCGACGCTGAAGAACACGCGATCGGCCTCTGACACCACGTAACTCTCGGCATCGGGCTCAGCGTTCGCGTCACCCTGAAGGAACAGCTGCGCGCTATCGGTTCCGACGGCCCCGATCTCGACCACGCGGTGGGTGATTCCTGCTCCCGACGAGTTGGTGACCTTGACGATGTCGCCGACCTCGATGTCCGCGACCGGAGTCGTCTTGCTCAGCGCCAGAGCGCCGGTGTCGATGGCGGGGGCCATGGACCCAGAGCGGAAGACCAAGGGGGTGATACCGAAGAACACGGCCGCGAGCGCAAAAAGCACACAGACGAGTCCGGCGACAGCGCCGACGGTCAGAACAATTTCGCGAAACAGGCGTGGGCGAGATCGGGTGCGGTCAGCGGAGGCGGCGTGGGTAGCGGACATGATCTACGTCGAAGTCGCGGTGATGGTGTACGTGATGGTACCGGTGGCAACGGGATTGGGCTGAGCTGTCCCGGCCGGCATGGTCACGCTGATGCACAGTTGGTCGGTCTGCCCAGCGATGACGGCCTCTGTCGGCCGCGCAATCAGTGACCGATTGAGACCTGGGAAGACCTTCGATGTTCCGAGTCCCGTCACCGTGCTGATCGGGCTTCCAGTACACACGCCGGACACAGGCGGGCCGGAGTGCACCGAAGAGTTGAGAAGATTCCCGAGAGTGGCATTGCTGGCCAGAACAGAAATGGTGTAGGAATTGGCGACCGAACCGACGTCGTTGGTCACCAGAAGCCCGGCCGCGACGGTATCTCCCGGCCAGATCGCAGGATTGGCCAGCGTCGTGGTGAACGCCGGCGGATTGTTGTCCACAGCGGGGTCACCCACCTTGATGTCGAGCCGACCCGTTGTGAACACACCCGACGTCGCGGTCGCCGTATCCGACCATGCGGCAAGGGTTCCCACGGCACCGAGGCCTAGGACAATACCGATCGACATGATGGCTCGGGCGCGCGCGCTGATGAGCGCAGAGCCTATTCGGCGGAGAACCGACCTTGCACCGGCGGTGCCACTGTGACGCGACATCAGGGCTGCGCCCCTTCCGTATCCGTCCGCGCGCCCGAGACTTCCGGGCACTCGGCGTTGTTGCTGTTGTCCCATTGCACGATCAGATCGATTCGTGCGATGGAGGTTCGAGTGTCGTTTCCGGCTGAATCGGCCATCGAGACCTCCGCGTCGATGCGCTTCTTCTCTCCGGCCTCGAGGTCGATCCACGCGCACGATTCGGCCAACTCGCCGCCGCCGATGGAGACGCTCAGGGCTCGAAGGAACGCCGGGTTGTCGCTGTCGAAGGTCAGCCAGAGACGTCCGTCCCGGTCGGTGTCGTTGAACACGTGGAACTGCGATTCACGCGAGTCGCCGGGAACCCACCGAATATCGTTGTCGAAGAATGCACTTCGAAGGGTCGGCGCCCACTCCCTCCCGTCGTCGCTGTACTTGATCGTTTGCGCTCGGGTGGATCCGGCACCGAGGAACAACACGACTGCGACGCCGGCGAAGACGGCCGTGCAGGCGACAAAAGTACTGTGCCTCACGGCGACTCCTCCTTTCGGCTGCGGTAGCGATCGACACCTGCCCCGACGAACATGAACAGTGCATACCCGGCCAAGCCGATGACGATGACAGTCACTGTGATCTTTCGCTGTTCACCGTTGAGCCAATTGTTGACGTAGCCCATGTACGGCACCGAGTACCAGACTTTTCCGCGAATTTGCCCGATCTGCACCGGGTTCTCGTCGTCGGATCCGTTGTTGTCCCCGCGAGTGACATAGGTGGTGATACCTCGTCCGCTCTGCCGGGTCGCCACGATGCGGTGAGTCACCACTTCGGGCTCGCCCGAACGGATTTGGTAGGTGATCGGCGTGCCTACCTCGAGTTCGGCTGCGTCGGCGGGCTTGACCACCACCAGGCTTCCAGGTGGGTACGTCGGCTTCATCGAGCTGGTGAGAATCGTGTAAGGCGTCGAACCGGTGACTTTCGGAATGACGACGGTCACCCCGAGGACGAACAACATCGCCGCCAGAAGCGTGTACGACGCGATCCGGCTCGCCCACCACCAGACACCGGTCCGGTTCTCCTCGGATACGTCCGTGACGGTTTCGATCACGTCCGTGTCGTCGTCGGCATTCACGTCTGGTCCGCCCTGAACGAGAACATCACCGTCGACGACGCGCTCTGCGGCGGATCGGCACCGACGGCGAGCCGAAAGCACCACACTTCGCGGGCACCTGCGGCCAACAGTCTGGCCGCCGGTGGCACCGGAGCTTGCGCACCACTGGCATTTCCGGTGTACAACTGCGTCGTCGGACCCGTCGGCGCACCTGCTGCCGGGCAATTCTCCTCGGCCGCAACAGTTGTCGCAGTCAAAGCAAGGGGGACCGTTCCGGTCGCGGTCGTTCCCTGCAGCCGAAAGTTGAACGGTACGTTGCCGGCGTTCCGAATCGACAGCGGTGCCTGCGAGAAACCGTTCGGTCCGAGGTCTGCCGCGCCGAGTGCAGTGAGAACGTAATCGTTCACTTCCGCTCCGTTCGGGCCGACCTTGATGTCCAAGGTGCCGGAGTTGATGGTCCCGCCTGCGACGATCTGCTCGTCACGCCACAGCGCGCCCGTCGACTGTGCTGATCCGAAGACCACCACCGCGACGGACGCGGCTGCGAGCGCCCAATAACGACCGTGCTTGTTCGTCACTGCTACCGGTCAGGGACGAACCTGGTCGAGCGTGAGGGTGATGTCAGCGAGGCTGACGCTCTCATCTTGCGCGATGAGTCCGCCGGTATCGATATCGAACGGGATCGTGACAGCGACAGTGATGAGAGTTGGCGATGTAGCCCCGAGCGGCAGGCTCACCGGATCGCCGTTCGGCACGTTCGGGCCACCGTTGACTGACACCGTTGCACCGGCCAAAGCCGCTTCAAGCTCGGCATCACCCGTAACGTCGGCGAAGTCGGCGGTGATGCTTGCAAGAAGATTGTTTCCAGCCCAGGTGACATTGTAGTCGGTCGTGTATTCGAGCACGTCGCCCGGCACGATGAGGAAGCCAGAGGGGTCGGTTCCGATTACCGTCCCGGACGTCGTCTCTGTCCAGTTCGCAGTATTTGCGACCGGATCGAAATAGAGTTCACCGGAGTTGATCTCACCTCCGGTCACAGTTTCGGTGTCCTGCCACAGCGCATAGGAGCCCAAACCGCCGAGCAGCAGTACAGCTGCCGCCCCCGCGGCTATGGCGCCTTTGGTTGCCTTGTTCATTCTTGGTCGCTTTCTTCGGTGGCCTTGTTCGTGAGGCCGGAGGGGGAGGTGACCCGGTTATAGGTCGGTCGGCCATCCGAAGAGGCCTCCGCAACTGGTGCGATGCCCATTGTTTCGGAACGACCTTCTCGGCCGTTACCCAAGTGATGGTAAAAGTCCGAGGGAATGTTCGGCCGCTTGTTTCATACTTTTGGTTTACACATGATCTCGGCGTGTAAAGCTTCTCGAATTACGAAAACAGCCACCTTGCAGCGGATCGCCCCAGGTGGCGTGATCGATTACAGCGAGCGAATTGCTTTCGCCCTCACTTTCCCGACCCGGTCCGCTGTTTCTCACCGATGTTCGAAGTCGACAATCGACGGCGCATCCGGGCACGAAAAAGCCCCGAGGCATTACGCCTCGGGGCCTGAATTTCGCAGTGGTTGCCTACCGCAGAATGTCGCGGCGAACGATGGTTTCGTCGCGGCCTGGTCCGACTCCGATGCACGACATGTACGCACCCGAAAGCTCTTCGAGACGCAGCACGTAGTTCTGTGCGTTGATCGGCAGTTCCTCGAACGTGCGGGCACCGGAGATGTCTTCCCACCAACCGGGCATCTCTTCGTAGATCGGCTTGGCGTGATGGAAACCGGTCTGCGTCATCGGCATCTCGTCGTGCCGGACGCCGTCGACGTCGTACGCGACACAGATGGGCACCGTGTCCAGGCTGGAGAGCACGTCGAGCTTGGTCAGGAAGTAATCGGTGATGCCGTTGACGCGGGTGGCGTATCGCGCGATGACGGCGTCGAACCAGCCGGTGCGTCGAGCACGCCCGGTGGTGACGCCCACCTCGCCGCCCTGCTTGGCCAAGTACTCACCGTAATTGTCGAACAACTCCGTCGGGAACGGTCCCGAGCCGACACGCGTCGTGTACGCCTTCAGGATGCCGAGGACGGTCCCGATCTTGTTGGGGCCGATGCCGGAACCGACCGATGCGCCGCCCGCAGTCGGGTTCGAGGACGTGACGTAAGGATAGGTGCCGTGGTCGACGTCGAGCAGGGTGCCCTGCGACCCCTCGAGCAAGATGGTCTCGCCGCGCTCGAGTGCGAGGTTCAGCTGCAACCTGGTGTCGGTGATGCGGTGCTTGAAGCCCTCGGCCTGCTCGAGCACCTCGTCGACCACCTGCTGTGAGTCCAGCGCCCGCCGGTTGTAGATCTTCGAGAGCACCTGGTTCTTGAATTCCAGTGCGGCCTCGACCTTTTGGGTCAGGATCTTCTCGTCGAGCACATCGGCTGCGCGGACGCCGACGCGAGCGATCTTGTCCTGATAGCAGGGCCCGATACCGCGGCCGGTGGTTCCGATCTTCTTGGCACCGAGGAAGCGTTCGGTCACCTTGTCGATGGCGACGTGGTACGGCATGATCAGGTGCGCATCTGCACTGAGCAGCAGGTTCGTGGTATCGACGTCACGCTTCTCGAGGCCTTCGAGCTCGGTGAGCAGCACACCCGGGTCCACGACGACGCCGTTGCCGATGACGTTCTTCACGCCGGGCGTGAGAATTCCCGACGGGATCAGGTGCAACGCGAACTTGTCACCGTTCGGAAGGACGACGGTGTGACCGGCGTTGTTGCCGCCCTGGTAGCGAACGACCCACTGAAGGCGTTCGCCGAACAGGTCGGTGGCTTTGCCTTTGCCCTCGTCGCCCCACTGGGCGCCGATCAGGACTATCGCCGGCATGTGCTCTCCTACGTTGCTTTCGTGCGAGGACGCGCTGCAAATACTGCTCGATCGAACGCAGCCGTCACCATTTGCCGCAGGCGCGACAGTGGCCGGGGGAACAGTCTAGCCGAGGCGGTGAGCTGGCCCGCATGCCGCTACGGTGGAGCCGAAACGAGGGCACTATGGTCGTTCGAGGGTTCGACGAAGATCTAGGAGCGCCGTGACACCGTTCGTTCTGCACTGCGGAAATCCGCCGTTGCCGATCACGCTGACCGACGTCCCACTGCGCACCGCCGATGCCGTACCGACAGACGACGACTGCAGCGCGATCTTCTCCGACATCGAATCCGCACCGGCCCCCCGCATCATCGTCCTGGGCAGCGACGCGTCCCTGGCGGCCGTACTGACCCGATTGATGCGCACCGACCGTCTGCACGTCGAAGTCGCGTTCGTACCGGAGACCGCAACCGACGCCGCCCACATCTACAAGCTCGGAACCGGATCTCGCGCCGCCAAAGTGGCACTGACGGGCAAGGCGTCGAGCACACCCCTCATTCGCGACGACGCAGGCAAGGCCGTCGTCGGTCGCGCACTCCTCGGCGGTGCCGGCGGCGCGGAACTCGAAGGCGAGGCCTACGTCGACGACACTCGGTTGTTCTCCGGAGTCGTACCCGGCGTCGAGGTGGCACCGACTCCGGAGTTGCCGGGACTGCGCGCGCGAGTGATCAGCCGCCGACGATTTCTGCCTCGCCGCTGGGTGAGCGGACGGGCGATGCAGCTCGGCTCCCCCGCCGCAGACCTGATCCGCGACGGCATTGCCGGCGACAGAACGGTGAAGCGGTCGACGTTCTATCGTCACCACGAAGAGTGGCTGCTGGTCCGATGACCGTTCCGCTGCGCCGCAGCCCCGTTCTGCCGAGCCCGGTGTTCGTGGCCGTTCTCGCCGTCGCGGGAGTAGGCGGCGCACTGGCTTGGACGGCCGAGGACGTCACGTCGCTCACGGCGCGTCTCGGGGTGTTCGTTCTGGTGCTGGCCGGCTGGATCGCGTCGGTGTGCCTGCACGAATTCGGGCACGCATTCACCGCATTTCGCGCCGGCGATCGAGAAGTCGAACTCCGCGGCTATCTGACGCTCAACCCGCTGAAGTACACCCACCCGTTGCTGTCCATCGTCTTGCCGGTGGTATTCATCGCGATCGGCGGAATCGGACTTCCGGGCGGGGCCGTGTACCTGCGGACCGGCCAGTTCTCGGCGTCCACGCAGCGGCGCATCGCCCTCGCCGGCCCCTTCGCCAATGCCGTTGTCGCCGTGGCACTTCTGATCGTCATTCGCGTGTTCGGCACGGACGGCACTCATCAGGCCTTCTGGTACGGGCTCAGCTTCCTGGCGTTCCTGCAGATCATGGCCACGATCCTGAACCTGATTCCGGTACCGGGACTCGACGGATACGCCGCGCTGGAGCCCTCGCTCTCGCCCGCCACCCGTGCATCGCTGAATCAGTTCAAGGGCTACGGAATCCTCGTGCTCGTCGCGTTGCTGTTCGTGCCCGCAGTCAACTCCGTGTTCTTCGGTGCGATCTACACCCTGTTCGGCCTGTCCGGTGTTCCCGAGTTCTTCGCCGGCAACGGCAACTACCTGATGCGATTCTGGCTGTGACGGCTGGTTCATCCAGGAGTAGCGGGAAGAATTGCACGGTATCGAGCGCGATCGACGGGATTCCGTCGATGCAGGCAGGTTCTGTGCAGACTTTCCCGATTGTGTCGGTGCTCGGTCGCATAATTTCCCCATGACGACGTGGAACGACTTCTCGACGGCAGCACCGAGCCTGGCATCGGCGGTGCGCACCAGATTCACCGCCCACAAGCACCATGTACTCGCGACGCTCCGGGTGGACGGCTCACCGCGCGTCAGCGGAACCGAGGTCGAGTTCGACGACAGCGGCGTCCTGCGCCTCGGCTCGATGCTCGGAGCCGTCAAAGCACGAGATCTGCAGCGCGACGGACGGTTCGCGCTGCACAGCAATCCTGGTCACCATTCGATGGAGGGTGGGGACGCGAAGATCGGCGGGCGTGCCGTCGAAATCACCGATCCTGCTGTGCTGCAACCGATATTCGACGCCGCGCCGGGCGAGCTGGTGCCGTACCACGTGTTCGATCTCGACATCACCGAAGTCGTACTGACCTCACTGGTGGACGATCACATGCAGATCGACGTGTGGCGTCCCGGCTCCGACGTACATACCGTCACCAGGTGAGCTCTTCCTTGCACGTTCGGCCGTGCGCGGCGGGTTCGACCTGCACCGTGGCGTGATCGAGTCCGTAGCCGGACAGCAACGACTTGGCACGATCGAGCACCATCGACGACGACCCCTCGCATTCGAGGTGCACCGTGGCCACATCCATTCCGGTGGTGAGTGTCCACACGTGCAGGTCGTGCACCCCCGTCACGCCCGGTAATGCGCTCAGGTCGCCGGTCAGCGCGTCGACGTCGACATTTGCCGGGCTCGCCTGGGTGAGAATGCGCAGCGCCGACCCGGCGAGCTTGATCGCACGCGGAATGACCCACAGCGAGATCAGGACACCGACGACGATGTCCGCCCACGTCCACCCGAACACGACCATCAGCACGCCGGCCACGAGCACGCCGACACTACCGACCGCATCGGCCAGAACCTCCATGTACGCACCGCGGACGGCCAGGGAATCCTTGGCATCGCCGCGAATGAGCAGCATCACGACGATATTGGCCGCGAGACCGGCCGTCGCGGTGAGAATCAGTGGTACGCCGGGGATTTCAGGAGCGTCGCCGATGCGTGAAATCGCCTCGTACATGATGAATGCCGCAACACCGAGCAACAGAACCGCATTTGCGATGGCGGTCAACACCTCTGCCCGATGCCAGCCGAATGTTCTTGCCGCTGCAGCACTTCCCTTGCGAGCGAGCATCAACGCAATCAGACCCATCGACATGCCGAGCACATCGGTGAGCATGTGGCCGGCGTCGGCAAGCAGGCCGAGCGACCCGATAGCCAAGGCGACGGTTGCCTCGACGACGAGGAACACCACCAGGATCGCCAGCGCAACGACCATCTTGCGCACCCGAGACCTGGGCGGCCCCGCACCTGCAGGCGAGTGACCGCCCACGCCGTGGCTGTGCCCGTGACCCGCGCCCATGACTCCCCCTGGTGACCGATGTCGACTTCCGGAAGTCACCATATGCGTACATACGCATATATGCAATGATGTGCTCGGGTCACAACTCCGGCGGGACGTGCGGATGGTCCACCGTCGGCGGAAGTGTCGCCAAGGCAGAAATACGCTTGAGCCCGGCGACCTGCAGCAGGTCGACGATGATCGATCGCAACTGCGCCAACACCACCGTCGCCGACAGACCGGCGTTCGAGATCAACTCCGGCTTGGCACCGGCCGCAACCGACCTCAACACTCGCGCCGCTTCTGCCGCGTCGGGCTTCTGTCCCGGATCGGCGAGGATCATCTGCCGCAACACCTCCACCGCATGCGCCAACTTCTCCACCTCGTCGACGACACGCGGATCGAGGATCTCGTCGTCGCGCACCAACGTCAGCGACCGGCGCGCGAGCACCCGGATATTGCGGACGGCGTTGTCGATGGGATCGGCCGTAGCCGCGAGCGCCGCAAGACGATTGCGGTGATTCCAGTACATCGGAGAGATTCGCGCGATCTCCCGGCCGCCCTTGAGGTCGGTCCGCAGAGCATCGATACCGGACTGCGTCGCACGCGCCTTGCGCAACGCCTCCTCGATCGGTTTGGGATCGTTGGCCACCAAACCGTCGGCCACCTTCTGCAACACGCTTGCAGCCGTCGCCAACACGCTCGCCGCATCCTTACGGGCTCGCCACACCGGATGCGTCGGGATCAACGCCACGATCGCGATGCCCACCAGACCACCGACCAACGCGTCGACCATGCGGTTGGGGCCACCCATGTTGCCGGGTGGAATGAGTGTCGCGACCAGCACGGCGGACGATCCGGCCTGCATCGCGATGATCGGGCCGCCGTCGAGGAACACCGCAGCCGACATCGCCAACACCACGACAAGAGCGATCTGCCACGGACCGCTGCCGATCAGTGAGATCAGCAGATCTCCGATGCCGATGCCCACCGTCACTCCGACGACGAGTTCGGCCGATCGGCGCACCCGCGCACCGAGCGAGACGCCCAGTGAGACTACAGCGGCGATCGGCGCGAAGAACGGGCTCTCGTGACCGACGATGTCCGTCGCGACGAACCACGCCACACCTGCCGCCAACGCGCACTGAATGATGGGCAGCAGCGACAACTTCAGCCGAGCGCTGCCCGATTTCACTCGGGTTCGGCCGCGCACCCGGCTGGCGCGGGCCCGGTCAGCCCAGGCCGAGCGCTTCTGCTGCCTTGGGGTCACAGTCTTCGAGGAGGTCGAGGCAGCGGGCGTACTCGTCGTGCTCGTTGATGTCGCGGGCCGCTTTGGCGAGGACTGCGACGCATCGGAGGAATCCTCGGTTGGGCTCATGGCTGTACGGGACCGGCCCGAATCCCTTCCATCCGTTACGACGCAACTGGTCCAGACCTCGGTGGTAACCGGTACGAGCATAGGCGTACGCAGTGATGGTGGCACCGGACTCGAGGGCGGCCTCGGCCAGGTAGGCCCACGCGATGGACGCCGTCGGGTGCGCCGCCGCGACAGCCTCGGGCGCTTCGTGGTTCAGCAGCGCGGATTCGGCCTCGTCGTCTCCGGGCAACAGTGTGGGTTGGGGTCCGAGCAGATCACCGAAAGAAGTCATGGCGCTCATTGTGCCCTTACGTCACCGAATCGTGTCCGAACACCCCCGGTGGCGCTCGCGGCGAGCGGCACACCCGGTCGATAGGCTGCCAGCTGACGAAATCGAGAACCTCCGAGTTCTCGGATGAATTCGGTGAACGAGGGAGAACACATGCCGGACGAGAAGAAGAAGGCGCCCTCCGAGGCCGACGCAGCCACCGAGAAGATCGACCTGGGCAAGAAGAAGCAGGTCGACGAGCCCGCCGAGACTCCGACCGAGAAGATCGTCACTACCCCAGCCGAGGAACCGGCAGCAGCGGAGGCGAAGCCGGTCGCGAAGCCGACTGCAGCCCCGCGTCGTATCCCGCCGCGAAGCCCGTCCGGCGCGCCGGCGAAAGATGTTGCAGCAGAGAAGAAATCACCAGCCGCAGTGCCGCAGCCGGTCGGACCCAGGAAGATCGAGCCGCAGCAACCGCGACCGAAGCAGGTCGGTCCTCAGCGCGTCGGACCTCCGCCGGCCGAACCCGGCAAACCGAGCCGGAAGAAGTGGTGGGCGGCGCTGGTGGCTGTGGTTGTCGTGGTCGCGGCAGTCGCAGCCGGTGCGTATCTGCTGATCGACCGCACGGGCGTCGACGACTCCCCGGAGGCACGGATCAGAACGACCGTCGAGTCGTTCACCCGCGCATTGGCCGACGGCGACCTCGCCACGCTGCGCAGTACCTCGTGCGGTGACCTCGCGACGTTCTACCGAGACATCCCGGACGCGGAGTTCGCCGATGTCCACCGCGTCTCGGCCGAGCAGGGCAACATCCCGACCCTCGACAGCATCGACGCCATCCAGGTCGGCGACGACACCACCGCGATCGCCCAGGTCATCGCGCACACCGAGGCCAACCCGAACGATCGATCGCCGCGCACCTTCGACCTGCGCCTCGAAGGCGATCAGTGGAAGGTGTGCAGCTGACGCTGCAGTGGCGTGAGGGAGCCTGCGGGTCGCTCCGCAGGCTCCGCTCCTATGTGCCCCAGAGGGCACTTATCCACGCCACTGCCGGCTAGCCGGCACTCACGCTGCGACCGGCGGACTTCAGGTCGTTGCAGGCCTCGACGACGCGGGCGGTCATGCCGGCCTCCGCCTTCTTGAGGTAGCTGCGCGGGTCGTAGGCCTTCTTGTTGCCGACCTCGCCGTCGACCTTCAGAACGCCGTCGTAGTTGGAGAAGAAGTGTCCGGCGATGGGACGGCTGAACGCGTACTGGGTGTCGGTGTCGACGTTCATCTTCACCACGCCGTACTCGAGAGCCTCTTCGATCTCGCTCTTCGCCGATCCCGATCCGCCGTGGAAGACGAAGTCGAACGGCTTGGAACCCGATGCCAGGCCCAGCTTCTCCGACGCGACCTTCTGGCCGTCCGCCAGCACCGACGGCTTGAGCTTGACGTTGCCCGGCTTGTAGACGCCGTGCACGTTGCCGAACGTCGCCGCCAGCAGGTAGCGCGAGCCCGCGTCGCCCGCGCCGAGGGCCTCGACGGTCTTGAGGAAGTCCTCGTTGGAGGTGTAGAGCTTGTCGTTGATCTCCGCCTCGACGCCGTCTTCCTCGCCGCCGACGACACCGATCTCGACCTCGAGAATGATGTTCGCTGCCGCCGCGCGGGCGAGCAGGTCCTTGGCGATCTCGAGGTTCTCGTCGATCGGGATGGCCGAGCCGTCCCACATGTGCGACTGGAACAGCGGGTTCTTGCCTGCGTCGACGCGCTCCTGCGAGATCGCGATGAGCGGCCGAACGTAGGTGTCCAGCTTGTCCTTGGGGCAGTGGTCGGTGTGCAGAGCGATGGTGACGTCGTACTTGGCGGCGATCACGTGCGCGAACTCGGCGAGCGCCACAGCGCCGACGACCATGTCCTTGATGCCCAGTCCCGAGCCGAACTCGGCTCCACCGGTCGAGAACTGGATGATGCCGTCGCTACCCGCGTCGGCGAAGCCCTTGATGGCGGCGTTGATGGACTCGGAACCCACACAGTTGATTGCCGGAAAGGCGAACTTGTGTTCCTTCGCCCGGCCCAGCATCTCGGCGTAGACCTCGGGAGTTGCGATAGGCACGGCGTCATTCCTCCATTGAAAAGTTCGGTTGTGTCCTGTGCAGTATGGCAACCTCCGGGCCCGGTGTCGTGCGTACCCGCATCGCTGAGGTCATTGCGCGGGAGATCGAACCGGGCAGCGTGTTCACAGCCGGGCGACACCAACTACAGAAGGACTTCCCGGTTCAGGCCGGTAGTGTGGGCGCGGTGAGTCTTCTAGCTGCATCGGAATCGGTGACGACCAATCTGGCGTTGTTACCTGGATTTCTCGACCCCGTGAACCTGCTCAACTCCTTCGGTCACTGGGTGCTGATCGGGCTGCTGCTGGTCGTGTTCATCGAGTCCGGGCTGCTCTTTCCGCTGCTCCCAGGCGATTCTCTCCTCTTCACGGCCGGGTTGATCGCAGCGTCGAAGTCCACCGAGATCGAGCCGTTCGCGTCCATCTGGACTCTCGTGATCCTGATTCCGATCGCGGCAATCCTCGGTGATCAGGTCGGCTATCTGATCGGCACGAAGGGCGGCGCAGCCCTCTTCAAGAGCAACGATTCGCGCTTCTTCAAGAAGAAGTACATCGACGAATCGCATATTTTCTTCGAGAAGCACGGTCCGATCACCATCATGCTGGCGCGCTTCGTGCCGATCGTGCGTACGTTCGCACCGGTCGTCGCGGGTGCGTCGCACATGAAGTACTCGCTGTTTCTCACCTACAACGTCGTCGGCGGCGTGCTCTGGGGCGCGGGTGTGACCACCCTCGGTTACCTGCTCGGGCAGATCGCGTTCATCCGCGACCACGTCGACATCATCTTTCTGCTGATCGTGGCGGTATCGGTTCTGCCGATCGCGTGGGAGGTGGGCAAGCGCATGCTCAAGGCCCGCACGACTCCACTCGGCGAGGCAACGGACGTCATCGAGGCAGACGCCCCGGACGCCAAGTCCTGATCCTGACATTCCGAAAGTGATCTAGACCATGTCTTCGATTGCCACTGCGCTTCCCACGGTGTCCGTTCAAGCCGTCGGTAGTTTCGGTCCGCTGGAGACCGCGGGCCCCCTCGTCGTGTGGATCATCGTGATGACTTTCGTGTTCATCGAATGCGCGGTGATCATCGGGTTGTTCCTGCCGGGAGATTCGATGCTGATCACGGCAGGAATCGTGATGGCAACCCACGCGTCGGGCACCGGTCACATCTGGGCGCTGTCGCTCGGTGCGATGGTCGCCGCCATCGCCGGCAATCAGGTGGGGTACTCGATCGGTCACCGCACAGGCTCGACGCTGGTGGCCCGCAAGAACGGCAAATACCTCAACACCAAGAACCTGCACAAGGTCAATCTCCTGCTCGAGAAGCACGGATTCTGGGCGGTGCTGGTCGCGCGATGGATCCCCTGGGTGCGCACCCTGTGCCCGCTCGTCGCAGGTGCCGCGAAGATGGACCACCGCAAGTACACGATCGCCAGCACTCTCGGCGCCATCATCTGGGCTCCGGTGCTGTTGCTGATCGGGTTCTACTTCGGCTCGTTCATCGACGGCATCCCGTGGCTGATGCCCGCCGTCCTCATCGGCATGGTCGTGCTGCTGGTCGTCGGAACCGGACTCGGCATCTGGCAGTACCGCAAGGAAATGGCACGCCCCGAAGAGACCATCGAGGTCGAAGAGGTCGTGGAGTAGCGACTCAGAAACCTGCAGCTGCGACGCGGTACGCGGCTTCCATGAGCATCCATCCGCCCAGTTGGACCGACAGGTCTCGCTCGGGTACGTCGGACGGTCGGACTGTTCCTTCGGTGAAGCTGGCGATGTGCAGACCCTGTCCAGGGAATCGGGCTTCGCGGGTCCAGTCGGCTCCGAACAGCGGGTTGTCTTCCACTTCGAGGCGGTTCTCCCAGGCTGCTTCGGCCGAGTTCAGCACGATCGCAGCTGCGAGTTCGCGAGCTCGGTCGTCGGCGTCGGAGTCCCCGGGCAGCTTCACCGCGACCATCGCCAGGTAGCGCGCGAGGATCGGATTGAACAGGCCGCCGTCTCCCCCACCGCCGCCGGTGATGACGAGGTTGCGGGTCAGGTGGTTGTCGACTGCGTCGACCAGAGCGTGGACTCGCTGCGCGTGCCTGGGTTCGCCGAGCCGAACTGCGAGTTCGGTCTCTAGACCCAACGTGACGCCCTGGCAGTAGCTGTACACGGCGCGTTCCATCTCACCGGGTTTGCCGGCGTCGACGAGTGCGCGAGTGGAATGCATTCCGTCGAGAATCAGCCCCGTGCGCTCGTCCCTGAGGGTGTGGTCCATCCAGTCGGCCATCTCCTGGGCACGCCACAGCCGACCGGTGCGCGCCAACAAGATCGCGGCCGGACCGTTGGCGGGTGCGTTGTAGAAGTCGGACTTCTTGCGCCACGGAATGCCGCCGCCCTCGGCCGGTGCCCAGGCGTCGAACAATTCCATCTCGATCTGCTGGATGCCACCGCGATTGCCGACGAAGTGCTTCCGCTGCGCCCGTTCGAGCGCCAACCCGAGCCACGCCATGTCGTCGTAGTAGTTGTTGGTCCACCCGCTGACGTTGCGTGTTCGGTGCGCTCGGGTGATCTTGTTCAGTCGCCGACGGCGCTTGGGGGTGAGATCGCGATCTGCGGCGTCGACGGCGCAGTCGAGCAGGTGGGCCTGCCACCAGTAGTGCCAGCGCAGGAACATCCGTTCCTTCCGGACCGGTGGCCAGGCGACGACTCCCAAGGTCGTGCCCGGTAGCCCCCAGAGCCGACGCATGTGCCGCGCGACGACGGCCCCCTCCGCGGCGTCCGCACGCTGCGACCACAACTCCTGCATACCTGCAATCCTGCCACTACCGTTGCAGATTCGTTACATCCCGCCCCGGAAACCGCCCCCGAAACCGTTCCGGAACCCGCTGCGGTGTCACCACGCAGTATCGATGTCGGCATGCCGCCGAATCCACGAGTGCATGGCAATTCCCGCGGCAACCCCGGCATTGATACTGCGGGTGGAACCGAACTGGGCGATCGATACGGTCATCGACGCCGATTCGCGGGCACTGTCGGTGACGCCCGGTCCCTCTTGTCCGAAGAGCAGCAGGCAGTCGCGCGGCAACTCCGCCGTCTCGATCGGTACCGACCCCGGGGTGTTGTCGACGGCCACGACGACGAGGCCCTGCTCCGCGGCGAACGCCATCAGCGCTTCCACTGTGTCGTGGTGGTGGATGTGCTGGTAGCGGTCGGTGACCATGGCACCGCGGCGGTTCCACCGACGTCGCCCGACGATGTGCACCGCCTGGGCGGCGAAGGCGTTCGCGGTGCGCACCACCGTCCCGATGTTGGCGTCGTTGGTGAAATTCTCGATGGCGACGTGCAGCGAATGCCGTCGGGTGTCGATATCGGCGACGATTGCCTCGCGCCGCCAGTAGCGGTAGGCGTCGACGACGTTGCGGCGGTCACCGCCTGCGAGCAGTTCCGGGTCCAACCGTGGGTCGTCGGGTGGTGGTTCGGCGTGGGTGTCGGACCACGGTCCGACACCGTTGGGGTTCTCGCCCCATTCGGTGGGACCGGCATCGTCCGACGGAGAAGTGCTGTCGCTGGTCAATAGATTTCGTTGCTGTCCGGTGCGATGCGGAATCCGTGTCCGGTCGCGTCGTCGACGCACGAGATGCCGTTATCGGCGGACGTGCAGGTGAATCCGTTCTCGGCGATGGTCGCCCCGACCGCGAGCGGTGGATCGATCGTTTCCCCACCCGAGGTGTAGACCACGCCGCCGGAGCACATGAAGGCCGCCGGCCCTTGATTGGTGACTCGAATACCGTTGCCCCAGTTGATCATGCAATCCTCTGGCCGCGGCGGCACCGGAGTGGTGGCGCCCTGACACCCGGCCTCGGTGCGGTTCGACAACGGCACGATTCCACACTGGAACAGACCGTCGGGGGAACTGAAGTAGAAGGCACCGCCGATGGCGGCGTACGTCGTCTGCGGTTCCGCGGTGGGCGGCGGCTCGACCGGAGGCGGGGGCGGCGGGAGCGCTTCTTCCGTCGTCGTCACCGGCTCAGGAGTGGTGGTTGCCGTGGTCGTCGTCGGCGCGAGAGTGGTGGTCGACGGCTGCGGCGGCGGCTGGGCAGCGGACTCACTGCTGCAACCGGCGAGAACGAGCGCCGCGGCCCCGATTCCCACCGACCAGGCTCGAAACCGACCCATTCGCCTTGCCCTGCTC
Organism: Rhodococcus sp. 14-1411-2a; assembly: GCF_002259485.1. Lineage (GTDB taxonomy): Bacteria > Actinomycetota > Actinomycetes > Mycobacteriales > Mycobacteriaceae > Rhodococcoides. The sequence continues at coordinate 86,469 of NZ_NPGA01000015.1, read as the reverse complement.
GAACGCACCCTGCTCGAACCCCACGTACTCAGCATGAAGAAACCCCGACCCACCTTTCGACACCGATTGCTCGAAAGACCGACGATACCGGCGTCAGGGCCGGCATCGTTCGGCGACGAGTTCTAGGTGTGGCTCAGGCGCCGGTTGACCTCGCGAGTGAGCCACGCGGGCGAGAAGCGCGAGCCGAGCGAGAGCGCCTTGGACGGCAAGCCGACCGGGAAATGCACCTTGTGGAGCCGACGCTTCACCGGCCGGGTCGCGTCGAAGATCGCGTCGGACACGTCTTTGACGGTGAGCCGGACACCCAGCGAACTCGTGGTGCCCGTCGACACGCCCTGGGTCATCGCAGTCTGGACGAACAGCGGCCACATGGCCTTGACCGAGATGTCGTACTTGCTCCACTCGAGATCCAACGCCTCGGTGATGCCGCGTACCGCGAACTTGGTTGCGCCGTACGTCACCAGCTCGGGCTGACCGTAGATGGCCGACGCCGAACACAGGTTGACGACCTGCGCGCCTGCCGTGTCCTTGAGGTATGGGAAAGCCGCGAGGGTGCCGTAGACGACCCCGTTGACGTTGATGTCGATCTGACGGCGGTGCACCGACAGCGGCATGTCCTCGAAAGCGCCCGCGGCGAGGATACCGGCGTTGTTGATCAGAATGTCGAGTCGACCGTCGCCCTCGGAGACGAACTCCTTCAACCGGGTTTCCCACTGGTCGGAGTTGGTTACATCCAAGATGCCGGTGACCACACGGCCGCTGAGCGAGGCAGCTTCCTTGCCGAGCGATGCCAAGCCGGTCTCGTCGATGTCGTAGGCACCGACGAGGTAGCCACTGGCGGCGAACTTGAGGGCCGTCGCGCGGCCGATACCGGCAGCTGCGCCTGAGATGAAGACAGTTGGTCGAGTCACATCGATCACCGTACATGTAACCCTACTTACCGGTAACCCCCTATCGTCGAATATCCAACGGCCGCTTTCGGCGGCGTAGGAGCACCGAAGTGAACAACGCGAGAATCGTGCGATCCGTCGTCGTCGTGACGATCGGCTACGCCCTTGTGCTGGCGATCTGGATCGGTTGGTTGAGGGACCGCACCCCACCGGGAACGCTTCCGTATCAATTGGCAGCCCTGGTCGCCGGATTCGGCGCAGCTCTGGGACTGGCGATGCTGATCGCCGGACGCCCGACACGTGAGCAGAAGGAACTGATCGAACACGGCGTGGAAGGGTGGGCGACGGTCGATGCCATCCGCCGGATCGACGACGACACCGCCGAGTTGGACCTCGAATTCACCGTGCCGGGGTCGGGCAGCTACTTCGGCAAGATCGTCTACGACATCCCACGTTCGGACAGCTCACGATTCGAGCCGGGCACCGTCATCGCCGTTCGCGTCGACCCTGCCCACCGCGAGCGGGTACTGCTTCTACCCCGAGGCCAGGGCCTCGACGAGTAGGACCTGCGCCGCCACATAGGTCGAGAGGATGACCGCTTCCGCGGCGCGCCGCCGACGGTCCTCGGTCAGGAAGAGCCGTCTGAACACGATCAGCGCGTCGGAGACGGTGAACAGAACACCGCCGATGATCAGCCTGCGATCGCCGCCGCGCGAGACCGAACGCGCAGACAGGGTCGACGTGGTCGCGAGCACCGCACCGTAGCCGGTCAGGGTCGACGCCACCGCGGGCTGCCGCCGGGCCAGGAGCGTCGACGCGACTGCCCATCCGGCGTATCGCGGAACGGCGTCGAGCAGCGTCGGACGCGCATCCCGACGGAGCAGCAGATACGTATAACTGCCCTGCATCACCGCGAACGCACGCGCGCCCCATTCCAGAGCGGAATCGTCGTCGGGGTCGATCAACAGAACATCGCCGACCGTGGCCGCCGCAAGACCCGCCAGGAGCACCCGATCTCGCGCTGGATCGAGCCCGCTCGCCAGCGCCGGGACGATCAGAGGCTTGGCCATGCGCTGCACGGGCATCGACCCCGCCGCCGCACCGACCACGGTCACCGCACCCGCTATCAGCGCGGCTGCACGAGCCCGCCGAACCCGACCGACAACCATCGCAGACCTCCACCGACAATCTCGTCACAGCGCAAGTCACATGTGACGCTGACCCCTATCGCTTGATACTCGCAGGTCGCGTCGCCATCGTGGAGAGGTCGGTCGGATCATATCGAGGTAGTGGGGACCATCATGCGCCGCAAACTCACCGGGCAGGACAGTTCGGGACGATCCGCCTTCGCCGGCAATCCCAACCCGTTGCTCCGCGACTGCGACGTTCGCCAGGCGCGCATCAAGCACTGGGTGACCGCACTGCTGATACTCATGGTTCCGGTGTCGCTGTGGATCGGTGCCACTGCCCACTCCGATCAACAACAGCGACTCGAAGACCAGAAGAATTCGATTCACCAGGTCACCGCGACCACGACGGCAGTCGCACAATCCGTGCCCGCCGTATCCACCGAGCTCGGCGCATCCGGCGCAGCCGCGACAGCCGTCGACTCACGCTGGGTCTACCGAGGCGTCGAGCACACCGGACGCGTCAGCGTCGACACCGGATCGCCTGCCGGGACCACCACGCAGATCTGGGTCGACAACAGCGGCGACCTGAGCATGCGCCCCCTGACCTCGTCGGATGTCGTCGCCGCATCCATTTTCAACACCATCGGCAGCTGGGTGCTCGTGGCATCCGTTCTCATCGGTGCCTATCAATTGATGCGCTTCCGCTACGACGGTCGACGGGACGCCGAGTGGGACCGCGAGATCGCCGATCTGCTGCGGCAACACTGATTCGAGCTCGTCCATCGCCCTGGCCTCGAGCGCATTTTGCGATAGATAGTTAGTGTATGTAACAATAAATCGGTGAGTCACTCCGACGAAGACATCCGAGATCTCCTCTCGCAGCTGGTCACCAGCTCGTCGCGCTTCGTCCGATTGGCCGCACGGTTCGGCAGCGACGAATGGCCGAGGGCGTGGATGCGAGCCCTGTCGTTGCTCGAGGAGTACCAGCCCCTGCGCATCAGCACCTTCGCAGAGCTGGACCGCTGCTCCCAACCCTCGGCAACGGCACTACTGGCCAAGTTGAGCAGCGCCGATCTCGTCACCAGGCGACCCGACCCCGACGATTCGCGTGCCGTCCTCATCGAGATGACCGAGGCCGGCCACCGATGGCTCGCCGAAGGTCGACGCCACCTCGTCGACGGACTTCTCCCGTACCTGTCCGACCGCGACCCAGAACAGATCCAGAAACTGACCGACGGCTTGAGCGAGCTTCGCAGCATCCTCGAGCCCGTCGATCACGAAACGAGAGGAACTCTTTCGTGACCACCAGCACCTCGACCGACAGCCTGCTGAAGCAACCTCGCGCAGTATGGGCAGTTGCGTTCGCCAGCGTCATCGCCTTCATGGGCATCGGTCTCGTGGACCCCATCCTCAAGCCCATCGGTGAACAGCTCGACGCCTCGCCTTCGCAGGTGTCACTGCTGTTCACCAGCTACATGCTCGTCACCGGCATCGCGATGCTGATCACCGGAGTGGTGTCGAGTCGCTTCGGCCCCAAGCGCACGCTGCTGGTGGGACTGGCGATCATCGTCGTCTTCGCAGCCTTGGCAGGCACGTCCGGATCGGTCGGCGAGATCATCGGATTCCGCGCAGGCTGGGGGCTGGGCAACGCCCTGTTCATCGCGACGGCGCTGTCGACCATCGTCGGTGCCGCATCGGGAGGTGTCGCACGCGCGATCATCCTCTACGAGGCAGCACTCGGTATCGGTATCGCGACCGGCCCTCTCGTCGGTGGAGTTCTCGGCGGGTTCAGCTGGCGCGGACCGTTCTTCGGCGTCGCCGCACTGATGGCCGTCGCGTTCATCCTGCTCATCGTCATGCTCCCGGACACCCCGAAGCCCGCCCGCACCACGTCGATTCTCGATCCGTTCCGCGCGCTTCGTCACCGCGGCCTGCTCACTGTCGGCATCACTGCGCTGCTCTACAACTACGGATTCTTCACCCTCCTCGCCTACACCCCCTTCCCGTTGGACATGGGCACCTACTCCATCGGCTTCATCTTCTTCGGCTGGGGCCTGTGCCTGGCCGTGGCGTCGGTGTTCGTCGCGCCGAAACTGCAGCGGGCCTTCGGAACGCTGAACATGATGATGCTCGCGCTACTGCTGTTCGCCGTCGACCTGGCCGTCATGGCGATGTTCACCGAGAACAAGACCGTCCTCATCGTCGGAACCGTCGTGGCCGGGTTGTTCCTCGGCGTCAACAACACGCTGATCACCGAGACCGTGATGATCTCGGCACCGGTCGAGCGCTCGACGGCATCGGCGGCCTACAGTTTCGTTCGCTTCACCGGCGGGGCCGCGGCTCCCTACCTGGCCGGCAAACTGGGCGAGTCGAACATGCACGTTCCGTTCTGGGTGGGTGCCGCCTGTACTGCTCTCGCCATCGTCGTGTTGGCAACCGGCCGGAAAGTGCTCGCTCACGTCGACGATCACGAACCCGCACCTCACAGCATCGACGAGGCCCGCGCGGTGACGGTCGGCGACTGAAATACGTTCACCCGACTGGGTTTTCGCGGCGGTCGAGATGTACGCATCTCGACCGCCGTTTCACGTCTCGAATCTCTCTCGTCACATACGTCCCATCAGTAACACTTTCATAACCAATTCTCAGGTAAAGCTCTGAACGGTTCCCGAGACCGGCCGGTTGGTTTACGGTCACGTCAACACGGTTGTTCGTGTGACTCACCAACTACACCCGTTCCGCGTGGGAGGGCGGGTGCGTGCAGCACGATGCTGCCACTGACCGAAGGGCCACAATCTCCATGTCGCAGAAGTCGATCGCCAGGTCCAAGAAGGCGCGCCTCGCCGCTGCCGGGGCCGCCATGGCACTGTCCCTCTCCATCGCCGCACCGGGAATCGCCAGTGCGCAGGAGCAGACACCCGAAAGCTCCTCCGTCGAACAGCCCGCCACCGAAGAAGGCACCGAGTCCGGCGCTCCCACCGCGGAAGAGGGCGCAACCGTCGAGGGATCGGCCACCGTCGACGGGCAGATCGAAGCGCCTGCTCCGGCCGTCACCCCTGAAGACGCCGCAGCTGCCGCCGCAGCTGCAGTGCCGGCCCCCGAGGTCCCGTCGGCCATCCGCCCACTGCCGCAGGTGACCGGTGGCGTCGTCTTCAACGACGACGGCACCGCGACGGTCAACCTGGACATCATCCCGCAGCTGTCCGACGCCGAGAAGCAGGCGATCGCCGACGCCGAGGCCGAGAGCAAGGCAGCGGTGGAAGCCACCACTGCCGCCCAGGTGCGGCTCGAGACCGCCAAGGCCGCCGAGGCCACCGCGAGCACCGACGCCACCAAGGCAGAGGTTGCCGCAGCCGAGGCCGACGTCAAGGCCAAGACGGCCGCCGCAGAGGCCAAGGCCGCTGTGGTCGCCAGCACGGCCGCCAGTGCTGCGGTCACCGCAGCCAAGAACGACGCTGCCGAGCTGAAGACCACCGCCGACGAGGCCAACGCTGCAGCGGACCAGGCCGAAGCCGACGCGACAGCAGCCGAGGAGCTTGCCGTCCAGCTCGAGGCCGCAGCGGTATCGGGCGATCCCGAGGCCACCGCAGAAGCCGAGGCAGCTCGCGCCGATGCGAACGCCAAGGCCGAACTGGCAGCAAGCGCCAAGGTCGAGGCAGATGCGTCGACCAAGGCAGTCGAGGATTCCGTCGCGGCACTGCAGGAGTCGTTCAAGAGCCTCAACCTCGCCAAGATCGCGGCGGCCACCAGGGCCGCAGCCGCGACCGCAGCGAAGTCGCTGGCACTGCACGTCGAAGCGCAGACGGCCGCTGCCGTGGCCGCGATGGCCGAGCAGAACGCTCTGAACCTCGAAGCTGCAGCCGAGGCCGCAGCAGGTGAGGAAACCGAATCCGAGAAGGCCGCAGCCGACGCCCGGACAGCAGCAGATGCTGCCAAGGCCGACGCCGACGCCAAAGCCGACGCGGCCACCGCAGCTCAGGCTGCGCTCGACGCCGCGCCGTCGGACGCCGATATCGCTGAGTTGGAGGCCGCGGCCGCCGACGCCGCACAGGCAGTGACGGATGCCAACGCAGCCGTTGTGGCCGCCGACGCAGATCTGGCGACCAAGACCGAGGCAGCCGCAGCAGCCAAGACCAAGGCCACCGAGGCCGCGACCGCGCTGAAGACCGCACAGGACGAAGCGACGGCCGCAAAGGCCAACTCCGACGAGAAGGCCAAGGCCGAAGCCGATCTGAAGGCCGCAGCCGCCGAATTGGCTGCCAGCGGACCGAAGTTCGAGTGGACGATCAATCTCGGAAACACCGTCCGCGAGGACGTTCCGGTCACCGAGGTCGACGAGAACACCGTCGTCGTCGACAAGACCGGTGTCTCCCTGGTCGGCGTCAAGAACGAGGACGGATCGTTCACGGTCGCGGACTACTTCACCACCGACGAGAACGGTGTCGTCAGTGTTGCCGGCGATCTGCCGCCGGTCGATCTCGCTCTCGGCGACTCCTCCGACGAGGCGTCGGGCGCATCGGACAGCTCGTCGAACACCCCGGTGATTCTCGCCGGAGTCGGCGTGGTCGTCGTCGCGGCGGCAGGCGGAGCGTTCTACCTGCGTCGCCGCAGCTCCACCGATGCCACCTCGTAGTACCCGCTGGTTGTGGACGGCGACCCTGACCTTCGTTCTCCTCGTATCAGGTTGTGCGAGTGACGAAGTCGGGGTCGCCGCGCCGGATCGCTCGCCGGTGCAGTCACAGATCTCCGTGGCGGCACCGGCGAGCGACGTCGCTCCCGCTCAGCCGGAACACATCGAACTCCGGTCCTCGGACGGCACGACCTATCTGAGCAGCCCCATCCATCCCGATCCGCTCTACCGCGGCGGCGACAGTGGCCAGGTACTCAACCCCGTCGACGAGCTACCTGCCTGGTGGGCCGAGAGCGGCATGCCGGGAACCTCCACCGAACAAACGGTAGTGGTTGCCGGACACAATTATTCGAAGCGCGACGCGCCGTTCAAGGCGCTGCGCGTGGTGATGCCCGGCGATACCGTCGCGTTGCGCACAGCGAGCGGCACTCTGGAGTACGCGGTCGAATCGGTCGGCCCCTTACCGAAGGGGTCGCTGTTGGCCGACAACGAACTCCGACGCTCGGTGCCCGGACGATTGATCCTGGCGAACTGCGACGTCCAAGGCGGCGAACCCACCGACGACAACTTCGTCGTCGTCGCGCAACTGGTTCAGTAAATCTCGACGATTGTCTCAACAGGCCTTGCATTCATGCGCATCATAACTACGATTGCGGAATGAACCCTTCGCGATCACTCCGCGTCGCCATCGTCGGTGCCGGACCGGCAGGCATCTACGCCGCCGACGCGCTCATGAAGTCCGACCACAATGTCAGCGGACCGGGCGTCAGCATCGACCTCTTCGAGCGCATGCCCGCGCCGTTCGGGCTCATCCGCTACGGCGTGGCCCCCGACCACCCACGCATCAAGGGCATCATCACCGCCCTGCACAAGGTGCTCGACAAGCCCCAGGTACGCCTGCTCGGCAACATCGACTACGGCACCGACATCACCCTCGACGACCTGCGCCGCTTCTACGACGCCGTCATCTTCTCCACCGGAGCCAACGCCGACCGCGCACTCAACATCCCCGGCATCGACCTCGACGGCAGCTACGGCGCCGCCGACTTCGTCTCCTGGTACGACGGCCACCCGGACGTGCCCCGCACCTGGCCCCTCGACGCCGAGAAAGTCGCCGTCCTCGGCGTCGGCAACGTGGCCCTCGACGTCGCACGCGTCCTCGCCAAGACCGGCGACGAACTGCTCCCCACCGAGATCCCCGCCAACGTCTACGAAGGCCTCAAGGCCAACAAGGCCATCGAAGTACACGTCTTCGGCCGTCGTGGACCGGCTCAGGCCAAGTTCACCCCACTCGAACTCCGCGAGCTCGACCACTCCCCCAACATCGAGGTCATCGTCGCCCCCGAGGACATCGATTACGACGAGGGCTCCGAGCAGGCCCGCCGCAGCTCCAAGCAGATCGACATGGTCGCCAACACCCTGCAGGACTGGGCGATCCGCGACGTCGGCAAGCGCCCGCACAAGCTGTTCCTGCACTTCTTCGAATCCCCCCACGAGGTTCTCGGAGACAACGGCAAGGTCGTCGGCCTACGCACCGAGCGCACCGAACTCGACGGCACCGGCAACGTCACGGGCACCGGCAAGTACAACGACTGGGACGTCCAAGCCGTCTACCGCGCCGTCGGCTACCTCAGCCAGAACATCAGCCAACTCCCCTTCGACGAGCAGGCAGACACCATCCCCAACGAGGCCGGACGCGTCGTCGAGTCCCCCTCGTCCACCACACCCGTCCCCGCCACCTACGTCACCGGCTGGATCAAACGCGGACCCGTCGGCCTCATCGGCCACACCAAAGGCGACGCCAACGAAACCGTCGCCAACCTGCTCGAGGATGCGCCGAACTTCGCCGGTGCCACCGAGCCCGATCTCGACGCCGTCACCTCGTTCCTCGACGGCAAGCAGGTCCCCTTCACCACCTGGGACGGCTGGTACCGCCTCGACGCCCACGAACGCTCACTCGGCGAACCCGAAGGCCGCGAACGCGTCAAAGTCGTCGAGCGTGAGGACATGCTCAAAGCCTCACAGCCCTGAGGGATTCCCTCGCACTGTTCGGATCGACACAAAAGGACACCGCATGACCAGCACTACCGACATCACGACCGTAGTCACCGATCGGGCATTCCTCGAGTGCCCCCGATGGCACGACGGACGCATCTGGGTATCGGATCTCTATGCGCACGAGGTTCTTTCGATCGGCGACAACGGGGACATCAACGTCGAAGCAACTGTGGAAGGCCGGCCGTCGGGGCTCGGTTGGTTGCCGGACGGCCGTCTTCTCATCGTATCGATGACCGACGGGCTCGTACTACGCCGCGAATTCGACGGCTCCCTGGTAACCCACTCGGATGTATCGGCTCTCGCTACCGGCAAGCTCAACGACATGGTCGTCGACGATCGCGGCCACGCGTACATCAGCACGTTCGGCTTCGAGTTCCGCAGCCGCTCATACGTCGAGTCCGCGGTGCTGATCCACGTTGCACCGAACGGCCACGCCGACATCGCAGCGGGAGACCTGTTGTTCCCCAACGGTTCTGTGATCACACCGGACCGCACACTGGTGGTCGCAGAGTCGATGGGAAACCGGATGACGGCGTTCGATGTGGATGACACCGGCACCCTGTCCAACCGCCGCACCTGGGCGGCATTCGGCCCTGAAGTTCCGCGCACAACGGTCAAGGACGCGATGAGCGCAGCCCAGGTTGCCCCCGACGGCATCGGCCTGGATTCGGAAGGGGGGATCTGGGTAGCCGATGCACTCAATCGACGCGTGATTCGCGTCATCGAAGGTGGCGATATTGTCGGCGAAAAGACCTTCGGGACCGGCGTTTTCGCGTGTGCACTCGGCGGCCAGGATGGAAAGACCCTGTTTGCATGCGCAGCACCGTCGTCTTCGGAGCGTGAACGGGAAAGCACGCGAGATGCAAGCCTGCTCTCGGTGCGCGTGGATATTCCCGCATAGTCCGCGCCAACGAAAATGGGCCCCTCACCGAGGGGCCCATTTTGGTAGGCGATCAGTTCGTGAATTGAATCAGCTTGGTTTCGAGGAAGGAACTCAATCCCTCGACGTTGCCCTCGCGCCCGAGTCCGGACTGTTTGTAGCCGCCGAACGGTTGCGTGACACACATGTCCCAACTGTTCACCGAAATCTGACCGGTGCGAATCCGTCGGGCCATGCTCTCTGCCAACGTCGCATCCTCCGCGTAGACGGCACCCGAGAGTCCGTAATCGGAATCATTGGCGATCGCGACGGCTTCATCGGTGGAGTCGAACGGAATGACAACGACGACGGGGCCGAAGATCTCTTCCTGGGCGATGCGCATGTCGTTGGTGACATCTGCGAACAACGTCGGCTCGACGTACCAACCTTTCTCGATACCGGCGGGCCGGCCGCCACCGGTGACCAGACGTGCGCCCTCGGCCTTTCCGACCTCGATGTAATCGAGAACGCGGGTGCGCTGACGCTCAGCGGCCAATGGTCCGATGACCGTCCCCTCTTCCCGGGGATCACCGACGGGGACCGACTCGAAGATCGCCTTGATGGTCTCGACGATCTCGTCCTGACGGTGACGCGGTACGACGATGCGAGTGATTGCTGCACACACCTGCCCGCTGTGTCCGATACCGGCGAACGCGAGAGCCGGGAAGACCTTGTCGAGGGCGATGTCGTCAGCGATGATGCCTGCCGATTTGCCACCGAGCTCGAGGGTGACGCGGGCGATGCGCTCGCCGCAGATGCTCATGATCTTGCGGCCGGCAACGGTCGAACCCGTGAACGAGATCTTGTCTACGCCCTTGTGCCGCACCAGATGCTCGCCGGTCTCCCGTCCACCGGGAAGCAAGCTGATGACTCCCTCGGGCAGACCGGCGGCTTCGAGCGCCTCGGCGAGAATCATCGTGCTGACTGGGCCCTCGGGTGCCGGCTTGAGGACTACCGTGCACCCGGCAGCGAGTGCCGGTGCGATCTTCAGCGACGCGGTGGCGACGGGGCCGTTCCACGGAATGATCGTGGCGACGACGCCGATGGGCTCGCGCACGAGAGTGCCGTGCCCCTCGGCCCAGCTGCGCTCCTCCTCGAACTCGAAGCGCTCGTGCAGAGTCGACGCGTCCCCCCACATCTTGAGCGCGTTGTTGTGGAACGCGACGCTCGCGCCTGCCGGGGCTCCGATCTCGGCCGTGAAGGCCTCGGTCATCGCGTCGAAGCGCTTTTCCACTTCTTCCTGAATGCGGATCAGGTACGGCGCGCGCTCGGCGGGTGTCATGCGGGGCCAGGGGCCCTCGTCGAATGCCTTGCGAGCCGCGGCAACTGCTTTGTCGATGTCAGCAGGCATCGCCTCCGGAACGGTCGCGAGGAGTTCTTCGGTGATCGGCGAGACCACCTGAATCATCCTGTCGGAGGACGGCTCGACCCATTTTCCCCCGATGAACAGTTTGTCGTAGCTCTTCAATGTGCTCGAGGTCGGAACTGTTACGGTCATCGTGTATGTCTCCTCTATTGGCCGAGCGGTTGTGTCATGTCTTGCAGAGCAACGGGATCGGGCCGTACGCCGGCGGTTATGGCGGTGCGTGCGCCGATCATGAGTTTCGGGGAGTCGATGCTCAGATGCGCTGTCAGTAAACCTTTTTCATCGAGCCAGGCGACGGCCCACTTACCATCGTCGCCTTCTCTGATCACGGACGAGTCTCCTGGGCCGTGGTGGCCGACGTACTGGAGCTTGTGTCCGAACTGATCGCTCCAGAAATACGGGACCGGATCATGGACGACGGGAGCGTCCCCCGTCAACGTGCGAGCGATCGCATCGGGGCCCGTGCGGGCATCGTCCCAATGTTCTGCCAGCAGTAGGTCATCGGCACGAGGCGACCACCGAACCGCGACATCTCCGACAGCGAACACGTGCGGGTCGGATGTTCTCAGATGCTCGTCGACGACCACGCCTCGGTCGATCTTCAAACCGGAATCGTCGAGCCACGCCGTGTCCGGTCTGACACCGATACCGGTAACGACAATATCGGCATCGATGTGCTCGCCGGAGTTCAACTCGACACCGGTGTCGGTCACTGCCGTGACCCCGACTCCGAGCCGCAGGTCGACCTCGGACCACCAGTCCACGAATCGGAGCCCGATTTCTTCGCCGAGCGCACCGCCCAGCGGCGCGGGACCGAACTCGATGCATGTCACGTCGGCACCGGCAGCGAGAGCTGCGGTCGCAACCTCGGCTCCGATCCAACTCGCCCCGACGAGAACGACTTTCGCACCCGGGACCAACTGTTCGCGCAGCGCGCGGGAGTCTTCGGCGGTCCGGACGGCGAGTTGCCGGGCCGAGCCCGGTAGCAGGACCGGTGCGGCACCGGTAGCGATAACCAGGGCGTCGTAGCCCACTGGACCTGCTGCGGTAAGTACCCGTTTCGCACCGGTGTCGAGAGCGGTTGCGGGAGTGGACGTTCGGACTTCGACGTCGAGCGCGGCGTAGTCGGTTCGCAGCTCCGTGTTCAGCTCGCCCCGCAACGCGGCTTTGGTGAGGGGAGGCCGGTCGTACGGCAGGTGCGCTTCGGCGGCGAGCATCACGATCTCCCCGTCGAACCCGTGCGCCCGCAACGTTTCACAGGTGCGGGCCCCCGCAAGCCCTCCCCCAACGACCACTACTTTCGTCATCAGTACATCGGGGCTGCGGGCGCGGTGGACGCGGCAACGGCTTCACCGTCGGCGAGAATTTTCTTGCCGGGGGTGAAATGTGCCGGGATCCGCTGCCAGCCCATGTTGGTCCCCTGGTGTGGGTAACGCTCGAGCTTGTCTCGCTCGATCGTGTAGTCGGGCATGCGCTCGAGGATCTGCGAGAGCAGTGATTTCGCCATGAGCCGGCCCAGGTGGGATCCGGAGCAGCGATGCACACCGATGCCGAATGCCGTGTGGCGGTTGGGCCATCGATCGATGTCGATGTCATCGGGATTCTCGAACAACGCTTCGTCCCGGTTCGCCGACGCCCAGGACAGCAGTACCCGGTCGCCCTTCTTCATCGGGCACCCCTTGAACTCGACATCTTCGGTGACGGTTCGAGCGAGCGCCTGAGTCGGCGAGAAGTAGCGCAGGAATTCCTCGACCGCGTGGTCCATGAGCGACGGATCGTCGATGAGCCGCTGGCGAACGTCGGTGTGATCGGCCAACCACACGAGGGTCTGGCTGACGAGCGACGCGGTGGTACCGGTTCCGCCGGCGACAAGGAGCTCGACCATCGCGAACACCTCGAAATCGTCGAGCACCCGTCCGTCGACTTCCTGCTGCACCAGGTAGCTGATGACGTCATCAGTGGGGTTCTCTCGACGATCGGCGATAACGGCACGCATCTTCTCCGACAGGTACGGAAAGTCGACTTTCATCGCATGCTCGTAGTGTTCGCTGCCGGGAACCCCGGCAAGAGCCTCGTGGTGAGCGGAAGCGTACGTCTTCCAGTCCTCGATTCCGAGCCCGAGCCAGTCGACGGTAACGATGGCCGGCACCCCGATGACCGACGTGAAATCACACTCGCCTTCTTCGATCACGCTGTCGATGAACGCCGTCGTGTGATGCTCGACGAGATCTTTCATCTTCTCCACAGCGGCCGGAGAGGTGATGGGGTTGATGATCTTGCGGTACTTGCGGAACTCCGGCGGATCGAGCTCGATCGGAATGTGAAAGTGCATCGGGGTCTTGGGGATGACCACCGACAATCCCTCTCCGCCGTATTCGTTTCGCGCCGAGGAGAACGTGTCGTCGTCGCGGGAGGCATCGAACACGGCGTCGTAGTCGGAGAGCACCCAGTATCCGCCGTGCGCTTCCGACCAGCCGCGCTTCTCGGCGTTCCGGAGCGTCCGATAGGAGCCGACGGGATCTGCGGAGTGTTCCTGCGAGTTGTGGTCGAAGTGGATGACCGGGCAACGGCCGCTTTCCGTCATGTCTTTCAGTCCTCCTACAGGCGAAATCTGGCGTAACCATTTCGAGCGATGTCCTGATAATGGTTATACTAGATTCAGCTGTTGTCAACATCACAACAGTGGCAGCATAGGTACGTGGTCACCGAGGTGGCCAGAATCGAGCAAAGCCTCGAACAGTTTCGAAGGAGGAATCGTGAACGTATCGGTCGACGCGAACCAGTGCCAGGGCCACGGACTGTGCCAGATGACATCGCCCCAGGTCTTCGCCTTGCGCGATGAGGACGGGCACGCATATGTGCTGCCCGAGGGACAAGAGCCGAACCATCTCGGAGAGGCCAGGGCAGGCGCGGACAGCTGCCCGGAGCGCGCAATTTCGGTCGAGTAGCTCGGCTCCGCTCGTGAGTGGAAGTTCGTAGCAGGGGTCGCGCTTCCACTCACCTACGCGGGGTGCCTACAGCGCGCGGTCCCATTGGATGACCGAGCTCATCACGCCCGGGAACTTGCGCTCCGCGTAACGGACGTACTCGTTGATGTGTTGGGCCATCCGTTCCTGAGAGAGCTCGGGATCGCGCACGAGAAGAGAGTCGTAGATCGATTGATGCGCAGTCAGGATCGCGGCGCGACGCGGCGCCGGATAGTCGATGCCGATGATCGTGCCGTCCATGATGCCCAACAGCGAGTCAACCAGATATCCGAACAGCGGGTTGCCGGAGGACCAGGCGATGATGTCGTGGAACTGCTTGTTCGCTTCGAGGAAGATGTACTGGTCGCCGAGGGAATCACGCATGGTCTCGATGGTGCCGTTGAGCTGAACGAGGGATTCGTCGGTGATGCGCTGCGCGGCCAGCCTGCTGATCATCGGCTCCATCGCGACGCGGGCTTCGGCGATCGCCTTGAACGGCGCGTTCTTGAGCTGCATCAGCAGAATGACCGTACTGGCCAGGTGCGAGGCGTCCGGATCGAGCAGAACCGGGCCACCCTTGGGTCCGGGCTTGAGCGCGATGACTCCCTGGAACTCGAGCAGTCTGAGCGCTTCGCGGAGTGTGCCGCGGCCGATCTGATACTTCTCCAGCATCGCCTTCTCCGGCGGAAGGAGATTGCCGACGGTGAGGCCCTGGCGCAACGTGTCTCGAATGATCTGCTGCGCGATCACCATTGCCGCTTTGGGAGCGCGATTGGTCACGGTCATCAGTTGTGTCCTCCCAGCTGCACGCGGATCGAAGAACGTGATCCACCACTACCTCGAAGATCGAGGCGGTTGATTATAACAATGGCCCTGAGCTGCACGTGGCCTCGAAACTGATATTCCCATTCCATACTTTTCAACCCCCGACGCCGAAGGAACATCAAACCCATGCCCGACGTAATCATCGAAAGTACACCGGCGACCCTGTGGATCAGACTGAACAGGCCGGAACGACGCAATGCCTTCGACCCGGAGATGTCAGCCGAGATAGCCGACGCTCTCGATGACGCCTCGGGGTATCGCTCGGTCGTCATCACCGGTTCGGGCGGTAGTTTCTGCGCCGGCGGATCGCTGGCCAAACTCAGCGAGCCCTCCCCCAAGGAGATGCGTCGGCTCTACCGCGGTTCGCTGCGGCTCTTCGACTCCATCCGCAATTGCCCCCGTCCCGTCATCGCTGCCGTCAACGGGGCTGCGGCGGGTGGCGGAAACGAGCTGATCGTGGCCTGCGATCTTGCGGTCGCAGCGCGGTCCGCAACGTTCGGCCAGACGGGCCCCCGGGTCGGCAGCGCACCGGTCACCGGGGCGACCAACGTGATGGGCGTTCAGATCGGGGAGAAGCGGGCCAAGGAGATGGCGATGCTGTGCCGTCGATACTCCGCCCAGCAGGCGCTCGATCTCGGTCTGATCAACGAGGTGGTCGACGACGACCGACTCGAAGAGACGGTGCAGTCCTGGTGCGACGAGATCTCCGCCCTGAGCCCCCGCTACCTCGAGATCACCAAGACGAGCTCGAACCTGTGGTGGAACGCCGCCCGCGATTCGTTCTCCTCGGGCCTGGGCATGTTGAACCAGGCGGTCGGCAGCCCGGACATGATCGAGGGCGCGACGGCCTTCCTCGAGAAGAGAAAGGCCGTCTTCCCCGATCCGCAGTGATCTACTTCTCCGACAACAGAACTTCTTCGGTTCCGTTCCACTGCACGAGAGCACCGGTGACGCGCATATCGTTGCCGTCGAAGGTGATCTCTCCTTCGGCCCCGGTGAAGCCCTCGGCCACCAACTGTTGCAGTCCGTTCTGAATGTCCTCGCGAGATGCCCCACCCGACTTGTCGATGGCACGGGCGATCATCCACGCGGCGTCGTATCCTTCTGCCGCGTAGTTGTTCGGATTCTCACCGTCGCACTTCGCCCGGTAGGCCGCGACGAAGTCCTGCGTCGCGGGATTCGTTCCGTGATAGGTGAAGTCGGTCGGCCAGGTCATACCTGCGCCGGCCTGACCCACGGGAGTCAAATTGCCGGCACCTGAACCGGTATGGGTAATCAGGGTGCCGTCGAAACCAGCTTGCCGAACCTGCCCGACGGCAGTTGCATTCTGGGCACCGGCCAGCATGATCGCGATCCCGTCGGGGTCGGACGCGAGAATCTTTGCGATTGGGGCTGTGAAATCCTGGGTGGTGTTCTGCACCCCGGACGTCGCGGTCACCTCGAATCCGAATTCCTCGGCCATCCCCGGGATGATGTCTTCGGAGAGCTCGGTCAGAGTCGGGTTGGCACCGTTGTACAGAATTCCGAGCGTCTTCGCGCCCTGGCTTTCCAGGTACTCACCCGCCTGGTCGTAATAGGTCGCCATGGGCGCCGTTGCGCGATAGGTATGGTCGCCGACGAGGACACCCTCGCTGCCGGACTGAGTGAAGACGATGGGGATTCCGGCAGCCTGCGCGAGCGGTGCCACGGCAATGGACTGGGCACTGGTGACCGTGCCGAGAATCGCGGCGACCTGCGGGTTGACGGTCGCTTCGGTGACCTGGCTGGCAGCAGTCTGCGCTTCGCCCGCAGCATCGCGACTCTCGAGCAGAATCGTCGAATCACCCAGGAACTGTTGATCGTTGATCTCTTCGATAGCCAACTCGATACCTTTGAGCTGATTCGTGCCCGCGAAAGACAGAGGACCGGTCTTGTCGGTGACAGAGAACAGCGTGATGTCGCGGGGCATCTCGCCCGACGCCGTAGATCCCCCTCCCCCACCGCTGCACCCCGCGACGGTCAACACCAGAGCGACGATCCCCACCGGGCCACGTAGCAATCTCATCCGAAACCTCATTTACTCATAATGATGCGCATAGACTGGACAACACCATGATGCGGGTTTGATCAACCCATGTCCTGACTACCGTGAAATCACAGGGAGGCAACGCAATTGAATGACATCGAGCTCGCCGCGCGCCTCGACCGAATCGAATCCCGCGCTGCCATCCACGAGCTCCCGATCGTCTACTGCCTCGTCATGGACGAACGAAACGTCGACGGTATCCGGGCGATCTTCTCCGACACGGCCTCGATGCGTTCGATCGATGGGGTGTTCACCGCGTCCGGGCTCGACGAGATCGTCACCGCCTTCACGGGACGGTTCGACGCCCTGGGCCCGACGAACCATGTCACCCACGGCCACATCGTCCGCTTCGACGACGATGATCCCGATCTCGCCTGCGGATCCGTCGGATCACACGCCGAACTGGTCCGGAACTCGGTACCGATGGTCGCCGCCCTGCGCTACCGCGATACCTACCGCCGATACGACGGCATCTGGAAATTCGAGGACCGCCTCATGTCGTACATGTACTACCTACCGATAGCAGAGTACGAATCCGGCCTCGGCGATCCGAAGAGTATGCGCGCGTACGGAGATCACCGCCCGGCAGACTGGCCCGATGTCCTGCACGACGGCGACGGCAGTTGGTTGGCCCGCTATTTTCCTGTGTCGACGCCCGGCAGAACCTAGCCGGCGCGGCGATTCATACCGTGCCCGGCGCTGCGACGGGCTCCGGGGCCGATGCGTCCGTCACCTTCGGCAGCTCCCATCGCCTGTGGCCGAGTACGGCGACCGCCGTACACAGCACTACGAAAACGAGCCCCGCGAAAGCCATGCCAACTCCCGTTCCCCACTCGGTCGAGATGCCACCGGTGACGAGTGCGAGCACGGCGGTGAAACCGTAGGAGGACGACGCGAAACGTGATGCAGTACGGCCCTGCTCGATGGCCGACAGTCCACGGGTGAGCAGGCGCAGACCGCAGGCATAGGCGAACCCCTGGCCGAGTCCCCAACACACGCACCCGGCCAGGATCAGCGGCAGACTCGGCAACACCACCCCCGACGCAGTGAGAACGGCCCCGCACCCGATCAGTGCCAACGATTGCACGGGACGAAGTGGGGTCCGGATCGCGGCGAAGGCGAACGGCGACAACCACGCGATCGACAACAGCACCACCGGCGCGAGGGCCCCGACCACCAGGGATTCGCTACCCGTCTGCTCGCGCACCGCCGTCGGCAAGATCCCGACGGCTATCCCGCCGATCGCCCAGCCCGCCAGGCCGATTCCATAGCCGGCGGCGCGGGTCCGTGGCGCGATGTACGGCCCCGGCCGGGCCTCACGCCGACCCTTCGGCTCGATCAGCGCGATCCGCAGCGTCTCGCGAGCCGAGTAGAGGGCAACGAGCAAGACGCAGGCCACGACCACGAGCAATGTCATATGAACGAGGTAGACCGTCACTGTCGGACCCGGAAGAAATTCGGCGACGCCGGCTCCGAGGATCAGGCCGACGAACGATCCGAAGATCGCTCCCGACGACGCAATGGTACGACCCTTCTCACCGCGTGCTGCGACGACGATTGTTGCCGTCGCTCCGGTTGCCACACCGACACAGGTGCCCGTCAGAAACCGCCCGACGAACAGGAAGACCACGTTCTCGCCGCCGGCAAGGAGCGAGAGATCGGCGACAACGCCCCCGAGCATCGCAGCGGGCAGCAGGGCCCAGGCGAATCGTGTCAGCCGGGTCCTGGCCATCACCGTGAAGGTCACCACCAGGGCAACGAGATACACGGCGAACAGCGCCGACACCGTGAACGTGGAGAGCGCCATCTGCTCGGCGTACAGCGGCAACAACGGCCCCGGCACGTTGGACCCCACGACGAGGGAAGCGAAAGCTGCCGCCGCAGCGACCCCGAGCACTCGTTTTCGGCGAGTGCCGACGGGTTGGAGCGACCCGGCCGCCGGCGATCGACTCACGGACGATCGAGTGACTCGAGAGCCGCGCGTAAGGCGTCGGGAATAGGGGTCTTGAGTCCGTCGGATCCGCGCACCGCGTACTTGATCTTGCCGTAGGCGACCCGCTCGTCGCCGCGTGTGAACGGGAAGCCGATGACGTACGAGGTGGTGCCCAGGTGTTCGAGTTCCATGCCGCAGACGATCTCGTCGAACACTCGACAGGAGGTCAGGTAGCTGCACTCCGAGGCGAATCCGACGGTGCCCGCCCCCACCGTCTCCATCATCGTGTGACTGTCCAGACCGTGTGTGTGCAGCCACACGCTGTAGGTGCGCTCCATCCAGGGATAGTTCATCGCGAAATACGAGATACCGATCGCATCGCAGTCTCCGTAGGCGAGCGTGAATGTCTGGCTGGTTGGACGGTCGACCATCTTGGCACCTCTTTCTGTACTCACTGTCTAGCATCCCACTCTTTACACTAATCATTATCATGGTTATGGTGATGACAGTCACATCAAACAATGCGCATCAATTCAACAACGCACGTGCACAACAGCGTTCGCGTCGAAGAAGGAGCATCAATGAAGACCATCGGAGCCTTGATCTGGGAACCGGGCACGCGCTCGGGCTGGAGCGTCGAAGAGATCGAGATCGATCCACCCAAGAGCCGCGAGGTTCGCATCAAACTTGCGGCCTCGGGCATCTGCCACAGCGACGATCACGTCGACACAGGCGACATTCCGCTCGATTGGGCTCCTATCATCGGTGGCCACGAGGGAGCAGGCGTCATCGAAGAACTCGGTCCCGACGTCACCGGCTTCGAGGTGGGCGACCACGTCGTACTCTCGTTCCTTCCTTCGTGCGGCCATTGTCAGATGTGCACGATCGGTCGATCCAACATGTGCGAGATGGGTGCCGGAGTTCTCGCCGGATTCGCACCCGACGGCACCCACCGTGTACACGCCCGCGGGCAGGGCGTCGGCCCCTTCTCCTTCCTCGGCACCTTCTCGCCGTACCTGGTCGCCAATATCGACTCGTGCGTCAAGATCGGCAAGGACATCCCCCTGGACAAGGCCGCGCTCATCGGCTGCGGTGTGCCCACCGGCTGGGGTTCGTCGGTGTATGCCGCCGAGGTCACCCTCGGTGAGACGGTCGTGATCATCGGTACTGGCGGAGTCGGCATCAACGCTGTCCAGGGTGCACGCCACAAGGGCGCGAAGACCATCATCACCGTCGACCCGATCGAGTACAAGCGCGACCAGGCCAAACTGTTCGGTGCGACGCATACCGTAGAGAACCTCGACCAGGCAAAAGAACTGGTCGACAGCCTCACCAACGGCCAGGGAGCCGACAAGGTGATCATCACCGTCGACATCGCTTACGGACACCTACTCAACCCCGCCCAGGAAATGACCCGACGCGGCGGCACTCTCGTCCTCACATCGGCCGCGCCCGTCACGCAGCGCGACGTCCCGTTCGACCTGTTCACCTTCGCGATGTCCGGAAAGAGGCTGCAGGGCACGTTGTACGGCACCACGACGGCCCGACGCGACATCCCCCTGATCGCGGATATGTACCGCCGCGGCGAGTTCATGCTCGACGAGTTGGTCACCAAGACCTACAAGCTCGAGCAGATCAACGAGGCCATCAAGGACATGCGCGACGGCAAGAACATCCGCGGCGTCATCATGTACGACGAGTAGGAGATCGAAACATGCGAGAAGACATCATTGCAACGACGCACACCTACGCGCTCGGGTTGGACAAGTTCGATCCGAAACTCGCGCTGAGTGCATTCGCCGCGGACGCGGTATGGGACGCAACCCCGGTAGGCTTGGCACGTTACGAGGGACACGAGCAGATACTCGACTTCTTCGAGCGTGATGCGGAGCAGATCGAGGATCAGTTCCACATCATCACCAACCACATCGTGCACGCCGATTCGGACACCACGGCCCACGGCACCAATTACGTGTTCTCCGAGGGCCACACGAAAAGTGGGGCCGCGTTCAAAGCCATTGCGCTGAACCAGGACACGTATGTTCTGACCGAAGACGGGTGGAAGATTTCCTCCCGCGTGATCTCCCCTCTCACGCCGCCGCAGATGGACGGTTTCGAGGCCTGACGAGAAAACGAAACGTACGTGCGTGTGCGGCTGGTACTCAGCGCACACGCACGTACGTTTCGTGCTGGAACGGACAACACATGGAACCGCTGGACATCTTGATCGCCAAGGACGCCATCCGAGATCTTGCCGGCGCTTACTCGATGGCCGTCGACGACCACGACATCGAGTCGGTACTCGAGATGTACGCGCCCGATGCAACGTTCACGATTGCGGGGAAGACTCTCACTGGCCACGAGGAACTGCGCGCGTTCTACGTCGACAGTATGGATCGCTACACCACCATGCTCCATACGCCCGAGATCCACTTGATCACGCTCGACGATCCCAGGCACGCGGCCGGACGCATGACCGGACACGCCGAGCTGGCTGTCCGAGACACGTTGATGATGAGTGCTTTTCGCTACACCGACCGATATGTCATGACGGATCGCTGGCGCTTCCAGCACCGCCGCGTGAGGTTCATGTACGCGGTTCCGTTCGAGGCCATGGGCGCGAGCTTTCGCACGGACCAGCGCATCCGCTGGCCACAGACCAGGTACGCCGGCGCGGACTACCCCGAATCCGCGCCGACCTGGTCCACCTACCGCGACCGGTGACCGCCCCGCCCGTCACCGGGCAGCTTGGTCGAATCATGGCTCACCGCAACGCGAACGGTCTCCACCTCGATGACGACACGTGCAGGGCTGTCCAGCAGCGCTGCGAACGCGTCGGGGTCTGCCGGCGCGAGGTGACGCGCGAACTCCGGGTAGAACCACGACTTCACCGCGTCGTCGGAATGGACGGTGGCGGTGCCGCGGATGGACAACATCTGCCGTCCCGGCAGCGTCGTGCCTGCATTGGAGATCACCAGCGTCACCCGTGGGTCACGAACCGCGCCCCGCACGTGGGCGCGGCCCGATGCCGCCGTCAACCAGAAGCGATCTCGAGTGAACAGATAGCTCATCACGACGCCCGCCGGCCACCCTGCTTCGGTGGTGAACGTGAACGTGCATTCGGTCTGTGTCGCAATCAATGTCGAGCGGCCCTCGGCCGTCGCCCGGACCGACTCGAGGTTCTCGTTGTCGTCGATCCCCACCCGGCTCACGACGAGGCGGACCCGTACGGGACGAACGCCGACGTCGCGACCGGCAGTGCCATCACCCGGTCGACCAGGATGCGCTTGTGCGCCAATTTGAGCTCCCCGTCGACCTCGACCAGGGAGTCCGAGTACCTACCGAAAATACGGGAGGTGCTGTCGGCATTGAACAGGGTGGCCTCGAAGTACGCATCGATGCGAACTCCACCGTCCTCTTCGCTCACCAACGTGTTGGTCACGGCGTGCCGCGAGACCTCGGTGTCGGACGCAGCGAACGCCCGATAGATGTCGAGGAATTCCTCTATCCCGTGCTTCGTCTCCGTCGTCTGCGTGACGTTGATGTCCTCCATCGCGAGACCTCGAAGCGTGTCGAGATCGCCCGCATCGGCGGCCCAGGCGTACCGGTAGAGAGCCTGCTGTGCGCGGTGAGCGAGGTCCTGGGTAGCAAGAGTTGTCGTCATGACGTTCCTTTCACTTGATGTAGGCACCAGCGTCGACGGGCAGGGTGACTCCGGTGATGTAACGGCCTTCGTCGCTGGAGAGGTACAGCACGGCGTTGCTGATGTCGACGGGCTCGATCCACGGCACCGGCAGTGTGTTGAGCGAGGCGAAACCGGCCATTGCCTTCTCCTGCGTGGGCTCCGGATCGCCCGGCGCGAACATGGAATAGGTGCCCGGGTTCTGGATCATGATGGTGTCGACATTCGTCGGGTGGACGGTGTTGACGCGAATGCTGTACTGGCCCAGCTCGTTCGCCATCGTGCGCATCAGGCCGACGATGCCGTGTTTCGCAGCCACGTAATGCCCCACGTGCTGGATACCCTTGAGCCCGCCGATCGAGCTGGTGAACACTATCGATCCACCGCGACCCGCCGCGATCAGAGCGGGAATGGCCACCTTCGCGGTGTGGAAGACGCCGGTGAGGTTGACGTCGATCATGTCCTTCCACTGCTCGCTCGTCAGCTCCCACGAGAGCCCATAGGTCGCGATGCCGGCGTTGGCGACGACGATGTCGACACGGCCGAGCTCGGCGACACCCTCGTCGAACACTGTTTGTAGCTGCTCGAGATCACGCACATCGGCAGGACGAGCGAAGATGCGCCGATCGAGAGCCTCGACCTGCTTCACCGTTTCCGCCATCTCGTCCTCGGTGCCGAGCGGGTAGAACGGTGTGACGGTGTCGATGTTCTGACAGATGTCGACGGCAATGATGTCAGCGCCTTCCTGCGCCAATCTGATTGCGTGGCTTCGCCCCTGGCCGCGCGCGGCTCCGGTGATGAATGCAACTTTTCCTTCGAGACGTCCTGGCATGTTCACTCCTTGTCGATGGTTACGGCTGCGGTGCCGGTCAGAACTCGAGCACCGTCGATGACGGTCAATGTCAGCGAGCACTCCACCTCGAACGCGGTCGAGGTTTCTCGGACTGCGGTGACGATGCCGCCTGCTTCGAGTCGGTCGCCTTCGAATACGTTTCCGAGGAATCGAAAGCGGTGGTGCGTTATCCGGTCGACGCCGCCGGCCCAGGCCCCCAGCATCGACAGCACGTAGGCCATGTTCGACGGCCCTTGGTTGACGGTCCTGTCCCCCATGCCGAGTTCGGCGACCGCCGTGCGGTCGAAGTGGATCGGGTTGGGATCACGCATCAGCGCAGAGAGTAACTTCATCTTCTCCGGATCGACACCGTCGATGATGCGCGATGGAAGCGTCTGTCCCACTTCGGGTCTCATGCGGCCTGCTCTCGGCGCGGGAAGACGATCGAGTTGGTGGTGGACGCCACGAGCGTGTGGTCGGCGTCGTGAATATCCAACCGGTACCCAACGATGTCGAACACTCCGGTCTTCTTCCCTGTCTTCCTGACGGCGGAGACGATCTCGCCGGTAACCGTGTAGGTGGAACCGACCAGCAGTGGTACGTGGACGACGGTGTCGGTCTCGCCGAACATCGGACCATCCGCGTCGGTTGCGGAGAACACCGCGAACAGTTCGTCCCACGTCCACCCCATCGACCCGGTTGCGACGAGGAATACGAAGGTCGGGTGCGCTGCGCCGTCGTCGGCCGAGCACTCCATCGCGTCGAGAACGAGGCCGACCCACCACTTCTCCAACGTTCGGGTGCCGCCCGGCATCCGGGTCCCGATCATCGCGTGTAGTTCTTCCTCGGTCATACGGTTCGACCTGCGGCCTCCCAGTAGGGCGTCCGCAGATCACGTTTCATGATCTTGCCGGTGGGAGCCTTGGGGAGGGCGGTGACGAAATCGACCGACCGCGGCTTCTGGTACGACGCCAGGTTCTTCTTCGCCACGTCGATGATCTCCTGTTCGGTGGCTTCCGTTCCGGGCTTGAGCACGACGACGGCCTTCACTGCCTCGCCCCATTCGTCGTCGGGGATGCCGATGACGGCGCATTCCAACACCGACGGGTGCGCGCCGATGGCTTCCTCGACCTGCACGCTGAAGATGTTCTCGCCGCCGGAGATGATCATGTCCTTCGCGCGGTCGACGATGTACACGTACCGATCCTCGTCCCAGGTTGCGATGTCACCGGTCCACATCCAGCCGTCGCGCAATGTGTCCTTGGTGAGTTCGGGACGGTTCAGGTACCCGATCATGTTCGATTCGGAGCGTACGACGATCTCTCCGGGCGTCTTGCCGTCCCGCGGTACTTCTTCACCGAACGCGTCGACGATTCGGATGGTGGTGACGAACCCTTCACGGCCACAGGACTTCAGGCGGTGAGCATCGATACCTTTGACGGCGTTGAGATGGTCCTCTTGGGAAAGGAACGACATCGTCGTGCCCTCGGTTTGTCCGTACCCTTGAATCAAGGTGCAGGGGAACGAATCGAGCGCCGCACGGACGATGGTGGACGGCATCGGGCCGCCTCCGTATTGAATGTTGCGCAGACTGGAGAGGTCGTAGGACGCGAAGTTCGGGACCGCCATCATCCAGTTCAGCATGGTGGTGATGCCCAGAAACGCCGACACCTTCTCGGTCTCGATGATCTCGAGAGCCTGCTTCGCCTCGAAGTTCACCAGCACGACTGGGCAACCGTGCTTCATGTAGTTCATCGAAAGGACCACCGGGATGTGGTACATCTGCCCGGTCAGCATGTAGACGTCGGTCGGGACGATACGTTCGGCCACAGTCTGATTGAGCATGCCGTTGGCGGCGCTGGTATGAGTGTGGATCGCGCCCTTCGACTCGCCCGTCGTACCGCCGGTGTACAAGATGAAGAACGGATCCTCGCCGCCGATCGACGGCGTCCAGATCGGCTCCTCGGAGCTCGATCGTGCGAGCAGCTCGTCGTAGCTGCCGTCGGAGTCGGCACCGAACTCGAGCCAGTGGTCGACGTTCACCGCGCGCTGCAATTCTTGTTTCGTTTCCGACCATTCCGAGGCGGTGATGATCACCTTGGGGGTGGCATCCGCGATCAGACCGATGAGCTGTTTGACACCGAGTCGCCAATTGAGCGGCTGCAGAACGAGACCGGCGCGGCCGGCGGCAAAATACAGCTCCTGAAACTCGACGCTGTTGCGAGTCAACACCGCGACCCGGTCGCCCTTCTCGAGCCCGAGTCCGCGAAGACCGTTGGCGAGGCGTCGAACCCGCTCGTCGAGTTGGGAGAAGGTGATGCGTCGATCGTTGGGTACGTCGAACACCGCCTGCCGGTCCGGCGTCAGTGCCGCCCATTTGGCGGGGATCAATCCCTGATTCTGCATTGGTGATTCCTAGGCTCGGTACGTCACGTGAGAATCGATACGACAGGTTCGGCTCAATACGGCAGGTCGAGAGCGATGTGACGCTTGGAGATCAACCAGGTTCCGTCGACCTCCACGAACTCGTCCTCGTATTTTCCAGTGGACAACACCGTCAGCTTTCCGCCCTCGACCGAAATGATCGTCAGGTACGCAATCACTTTCGCGTGAGTGGCGTCGACGTCGTCGATCAGGATGTTCGTCGTCAGGTGGCGGCGCTGGTCCGACTGCGAGTGCGCAGAACCGTTCATCAATTCCATGATGGCGTCGATTCCCTCGAAGGGACCGATCAGATCACCGTCGGCAATCTTCATCGTGAGCACGGCGTCCTCGGTAAAGGAGGCAATGATCATCTCGGGATGATGGTCGTCGTATCCGAGGCCGTAGCGGCTGAGGGTGTTTTCGATTCCGGGGCGTGACGACATGAAATTTCTCCTCGAGGCGAGCGTGACGGTAATCACAACAAGGCCAATCATAATCATCAATCATGTTGCGTCAAGGGCGATTTCACGACCAGACACTCGCGTCCGCGCACGACGATTCCCGCCCGGCGCGATGCACTGCCGGACGGGATATCGCGCTGCGGCGATCTCTAGAGCGTTCCGTCCTTGACGAGTTGTTTCGCCAAGGAGTCGAGAATGACCTCGGTCGAGCCTTCGTAGATACGCATGGGACGCGCCTCGCGGTACAGACGTTCGATAGTGCTACCGCGAGAGATGCCGTAGCGACCCATCACCTGGACGGCACGGTCCACTACCCGGCCGGCGACCTCCGTCGCGGCGACCTTCGCCATCGAGGACAGGTGCAGGTTGGCGCGGGCATCGCGAGCAGAGGCTGCGGCCGCCCGATAGGTCAGTGAACGGGCCATCTCGATGTCGGTCCAACACATGGCCAGATGTTCCGGCACCGAACCGAGGCGAGAGAGGCTGACGCCGAACTGCTCCCTGCCTTTCGCATGCTGCACAGCCTCTTTCAGCGCAGCCTCGGCGAGCCCTACTGCCGCACCGGCAACCGACACCCGGAAGGTCGCCAGCGTGGCGAGTACCAGCGAGAAACCTTTGCCCTGCATGCCGATGCGGTGATCCAGGGGAACCCGAACGTCCCTCAGGATCACGTCACCGAGCACGTGCGGCGCGATGATCTGATGCGGCCGTTCAGTGCTGACCCCCGGCGTGTTCGCCGGAATCAGCACCAGCGAATAACCATCGCCTTCGCGTCCGAGGATGCTGTAGAAGTCCGCGTCGCCGCCGTTGGTGATGAACGACTTGTGCCCGTTCACCACGAGTTGGCCGTCGATCTCCTCGATGGACGTCGTCAACGCCTTCAGATCCGAACCGACATCGGGTTCGGTCAGCCCCAGGGCGGCGATTGCGTCGAGGTTGGCCACCCGCGGGAGCCAGTACTCCTGCATCGCCGGAGTCCCGCCGACGGACAATCCGTAGCTACCGATTCCCTGCATCGCGAAGAGCGAATCGAGGTGCCCGCACTCGGAGGCGAGGCGCTCCCGAATCACAGTGACGGCGAGTGAGTCGACCTCGTCGAAGCGGCCGCCGTACCGGGACGGCACGGTCACCTCGGCCAACCCGCTTGCCTGGAGGCGCTTGCGTACGTCGACGTCGATACCGTCCGACTCGTCGGCGCGCGCGGCTATATCTCGGACCGATTCTGCGAGTGCGCGCGCTTCCACCTGCAGTTCGACATACTTACTTGGGAGCTCGAACAGTCCCTGTTCCGATTCCGACACCATGTCTCCATTCGTCTATCTATGATTACCATACTAAGGAATTGCACGACATGGTCCGGATCCAGGAGAAATAGATGCCCCAGTTCGACGCTCCAGCCCAGTTCGATCTCACCGGGCGCGTCGCCCTGATCACCGGAGGAAGCCGCGGCCTCGGCAAAGCCATGGCTTTCGGACTCGCCCAGGCGGGAGCCGATGTGATCATCGCCAGCCGTGACTTCGAGTCCTGCCAGGCCACGGCCGAGGAAATCGTCGTAGCGACCGGACGCCGAGCATTCCCGATCGCTGCCCACGTAGGTAAGTGGGATGCGCTCGATGCGCTTGTCGATGCTTCCTACGAGCATTTCGGCAAGGTCGACATCTTGATCAACAACGCGGGCATGTCCCCGCTCTACGACTCCGTGGACACCATCTCCGAGGCTCTCTTCGACAAAGTCCTCGGGGTCAATCTCAAGGGCCCTTTCCGTCTGGCCGCACTCATCGGAACCCGGATGGCCCAGGGCGACGGCGGCTCGATCATCAACATATCGAGCGCAGCATCGACCAAGCCCCGACCCGACGTACTGCCCTACGCCGCTGCCAAGGCCGGCCTCAACGCCATCACCGTCGGGTTGGCCAAGACGTTCGGGCCGAATGTACGCACGAACGCCATCATGGCGGGCACGTTCCTGACCGATGTCTCCAACGCCTGGGACATGGAGGCTTTCGGCAAGCGCGCCGAAACCTTCGCCGCGAAGCGCGGCGGCGATCCCAACGAAATCGTCGGAGCTGCGCTGTATCTCGCCAGCGATGCCTCCAGCTACACCACCGGATCCATCATCACCGTCGACGGCGGGATGTAGGTGAAGTGGAGGCTTCGCCTCCAGTGGCACGGTTGAGTGCCCCAGGCGGGCCTTCACCGTGCCACTGCGCGAAGCGCACTCAGACCCGTAAGCCCCGCCAGGCCATAGTCCCGCCGTCCACGGGCACATTCGTACCGGTCATGAACGACGCCGCGTCCGAGGCCAGGAAACACGCGACCCGCGCAACCTCTATCGGATCACCGATTCGCGGGATCAGATGGGCACCGCTCATGTGGCGCTCCTGCTCCACCGGATCGGCGGCGGCATCGATGTGCTTCTGCGCCATGGTGGTTCGAAAGCTTCCAGGGCTGAAACTGTTGCACCGAACCTCGTCTGCCAGTGAAATCGCTGTGGTTCGAGTCAGTTGGATTACTGCAGCCTTGCTTACGGAATAGGCAGGGGTCTTGTAACCCATCATCCCCGACACCGACGCCGCATTGACGATGGACGGGCCCCGATCCGACGCCCGCAGATGTGGCGCGGCGTATTTTGTGGCCAGCCACATCGACTTCACGTTGATGTT
This sequence comes from Rhodococcus sp. 14-1411-2a, assembly GCF_002259485.1. Lineage (GTDB taxonomy): Bacteria > Actinomycetota > Actinomycetes > Mycobacteriales > Mycobacteriaceae > Rhodococcoides. Next base: position 57,625 of record NZ_NPGA01000015.1, on the reverse strand, counting down.
CATGACGGCGTCCCACACCTCCTCGGGGAGGTCGACGATGTTCGCCTGCTCCCCCGGCACGAAACCGGTATCGATGACGCCCACGTTGTTGACCAGAGTGTCGAGGCCTCCGGCTGCGGCCACGGCCTCGTCGATCATCGAGCGCACCTGTGCGCCATCGGACATATCTACTCGCAGCGCCACACTCGTTGCCCCTGCCGCCGAAATCAGAGCTTCGGTCTCGGCGAGTAGGTCAGGCGAGATATCGGCGATGACAACGGTTTCGGCACCCTGCGTCGCCGCCTCGACGGCTATGGCGCGTCCGAGTCCCGAGCCGCCGCCCGTCACCAGTACTCTCTTGTTCTTCACAGTCGCTACTTACTGACGATTCCTCGTCCGGCCAGATCTGCCAGTTCTTCGGCATCGATGGACAATTCGGCCGCCAAGATCTCGGCGGTGTGCTCACCGATGCCCGGCACGCCGTCGTACACCGGGCCGTCATAGCTCTTCATGTGCAACACCGGCCCCGGCATGAGAACTTTGCCGAGCACATCGTTGCCGGTGATCTCGACCAGGGTCCGTTCGAGGAAGTGCGGATCCTGCACCACATCGGAGGCGTCGTTGACTGCGGCGCTTACCACCTCGAATTTTTCGAGTGTGGCCAACACTTCGGCGCGCGGCATCGAAGCGCACCAGTCGATCACCATCTTCTGGACGTCGTCGTTGTTGCGCAGTCGGTCCGCGTTGGTCGCGTAGCGCGGATCCTCGATCACCTCGGGCTTGCCCATGGCCGCGAACAACCGCGTGGCAATGGTCTGATTCGATGCGGCTATCGACAGGAACTTCCCGTCGGCTGCTTCGTAGATCCCGCGGGGCGAGGCCGCTCCGGTGGAGTTACCGATGCGCTGCTGTATCTCCCCGGTCGCGGTGTATTTGAGGAACATGTCGCCGACGATGAACATCAGCGGCTCGTAGAGCGCGACATCGACTTCCTCACCGAGACCGGTCTTCTCGCGTTTGAACAGGGCCATCGCCACGCCCATCGCCGCGGACAGGCCGGCGATCGAGTCCGCGAATCCGAACGGCGGCGATGTCGGCGGCGAATCGGGCCATCCGTTGACGTTCGCGAAACCGCTGGCTGTCTCGGCAACGGTGCCGAAGCCGGGCAGCAACCGGTTGGGCCCGGTCTGGCCGAACCCGGAAACGCGTGCCAGTACCAGACCCGGGTTGATCTCGGACAGCTCGTCGAAGCCGAGGCCCCAGGCTTCGAGCCGGCCTGGACGAAAGGACTCGATGACGACGTCGGCACCGGCGATCAGACGCTTGACCAGTTCTCGGCCTTCTTCGTCCCGCAGGTCGATGCCGACCGAGCGCTTGCCTGCATTCAAACGGGAGAACCCGAGCGAGAGACCCTCCTTCTGCGGGATCCACTGCCGCGCATAGTCACCCGACGCAGGATCCTCGACCTTGATAACTTCTGCTCCGAAATCTCGAAGCATGCGTCCCGCCGTCGGCGCGGCATACATGGTGCCGAGCTCGACCACCTTGATGCCCGCGAGCGGCCCCTGCGCGCTCATCAGACCCTCCACTGAATGTGCTTGACCTCGAGGTATTCCTTCATTCCCCACTCGCCGAGTTCGCGGCCCACCCCGGACTTGCCGTAGCCGCCGAACGGAGCGTCGGGGCGCATCGATCCGCCGCCGTTGATCCACACTGTTCCGGCGCGTACCTGCTCGGCGACGCGGCGCGCCTCGATCGGATCGTCGCAGTACACGTTGGCGGCAAGGCCGTACTCGGTGTCGTTGGCCAAACGGATGGCTTCCTCGGTGTCGGAGAACGGCACGATGACGGCGACGGGTCCGAAGATCTCCTGCTGCACCGCCCGCGCACTGTGTGGAAGTCCGCCCAACAGAACAGGGTTGACGTACCACCCCTTCTCCGGAAGCGGCTTGGTGACTTCGAGCAGTTTCTTGCCCCCCTCGGCCACCGAGCCGTCGATGAACCCGTTGACGCGAGCCTGGTGATCCGGCCGGATCATCGGTCCGATGTTGGTGGCCGGATCCCACGGATCCCCGACGATCATCTGGTCGAACGCCGACGCGCCTGCTTCGAGGAATTCGTCGTACACGCTGTCGTGCACCAGCAACCGCGCGAGCGCAGCGCAGCCCTGGCCACCGTTGCGCGCCCAGCGCAGATGCATCTCCACGGCGATCTTCTTGACGTCGACGCCCTCGAGCACGATATTTGGGGACTTGCCGCCGAGTTCGAGCGTGACCCCGGCCAGATTGGCCGATGCCTGCTCCATGATCTTGGCTCCGACTCCGTCGGACCCCGTGAACGAGACTCGGTCGACGCCCCGGTGCGAGGAAAGCTGTTGTCCCACATCGGCACCGCCGACAATGACGTTCATGACGCCCGGCGGCAACCCTGCTTCTTTGATGAGGTCGCCGAGGAACAGTGTCGTCAGCGGGGTCCGCGGCGACGGCAACAGCACGACGGTGCAGCCGGCGGCCAGTGCCGCGCCGAACTTGAAGATCGCGAGATTGAGGGGGTAGTTGTAGCCGGTGATCGCGGCGACCACGCCGACGGGCTGATGCACTACATCGCTCATCGTCGGAACGGGCTTGTCGTAGCTACCCAGATGGATGGTGCGATCGGTCTTGGCAGCCTCCGCGGCCCACCGCAAGTGCTCGTCGACAGCCATCTTCACCTGCAGGTAGGACGCCAGCGAGACCGGGCAACCGACCTCGTTGACGATCGAGGGCAACAGTCGATCGGCGGCCTTCTCCAGGGCGTCGGCGAATCGATGGATGTGCACCGAACGCTCCTCGCCGCTCAGAGCGGCCCACCCGGGGAACGCCTTTCGCGCCGCGGCGACGGCATCGTCGACCTGACTGCTCGACGCTCCACCGACGGTTGCGATGACCTGCTCGGTCGCGGGGTTGTAGACGTCCCAGCTCTCGCCCTGGGGCTGAGCATCGGTATCGCCGATCAAGAGGGTCCTGGTGCTCGGCACCCAATCCTGTTGAACTTCTGCAACTGCAGTCATCTCACGCTCCTTCGCTGGGGAAGTCCGCCGGGAGCTTGGCCATCAGGCCGACGCGCTCGAGAAGGCAGACGAGTTCGTCTCGCTGGTTGAATCCTCTGTGCTCGAACCACACGATGCCGGAATCGTCACGGCTCTTGGACTCGCGCTTGTTCAGAATGGTGGTCTCGGCGCGCAGCGTGTCACCGTGGAACACCGGGTTCGGAAACTTGACCGTGTCGTAGCCGAGATTGCCGAGGGTGGTGCCCATGGTGAGCTCCGGAACGTGGAACGCTCCGATGAGCGCAACAGTGAAGAGGCTGTTGAACACTCGCTGTCCATGAATGGTGCCCTTGCAGAACTCGGCATCGAGGTGCAGCGGTTGGATGTTCATCGTCAACGACGTGAACATGACGTTGTCCATCTCGGTGACCGTTCGAGTCATTGCATGCTTGTAGTGCTTGCCGACCTCGAACTCCTCGAAATACAGGCCTCTCACTTGCTGCTCCTCTTCGTGATCGCTTCGGCGCGGTCGAGCCACTGAACCGCTTTGTCGTAATGCGCTTTGTCGATATGGAGACCGCGGTAGCGCAGTGCACCGGTTCCCTGCGCCTCGGCTTTCTCATAAGCCTCGGCCAGACCGCGGTAGAATTCGATGTCCTGCTCGGACGGGCTGAACACGTCGTTGACGGTGTCGACGTGCGATGGATGGATCGCGATCATTCCGCGGAAGCCCAACTGCCTGCCCTTGGTCGCGAATTCCCGCAGTCCATCGAGGTTTTCGAGGTCCTCCCACAGACCGGTCAGTGCGTGAATCTTCGCTTCCCGGCACGCGAGGAGCACCCGACTACGCAGATACAGGGTCTCGAGTCCCTCGGGCGTCCATTCGTAGCCGACCTCGCGTGCGATATCGGCGTGCTCGGCGGACGGCCCGATCATGGCACCGACACGGCGCGAGGCCGTCGCCACCTCGAGGCAATTGTGAATGGCCTTCACCGTCTCGACCGGAACGATGTATTCGAGCTCGTCCACCTTGTTCCGCGCCTCGAAGTGATCGAGCAGTGCGTCGTACTGCAACACGTCCACGGCACTTTCGATCTTCGGCGCGAACACGCCTGTCAGACCGGGCACGACGACGGCCTCTAGGTCTGCGCCGGTCAGCCGCGTCGCGAGCGGATTGACCCGGACGAACAGTCCCACATCGGAGTTCGTCTGCCGCACACGTGCAATGGACTCCGCCACCGTCGCGCGGGCGGACTCCTTCTCGGCGGCGGGCACCGAGTCCTCCAGATCGAGGACGACGCAGTCTGCACCCGACGCAACGGCCTTGTCCACCCACCGCGGTCGGTGACCGGGCACGAACAGAATGGAACGGTACGGCTGCATGTCACTTCCCTTCAGTAGCTGCGTGGGAGGCCGAGAACGTGCTCGGCGGTGTAGTTGAGGACCATTTCCTGACTGATCGGCGCGATCCGCATGAGGCGGGACTCCCGGAAGTACCGTTCGACGTGGAATTCCTTCCCGAAACCGAATCCGCCGTGCACCTGCAGCGCAACATCGGCGGCGAAGAATCCTGCCTCGGCGCACAAGTACTTGGCGGCGTTCGCCTCTCGGCCACAGGGCAGTCCGGCGTCCACCATCCAGGCGGCTTTGTCCACGACGGCCGCTGCCGCGTCGAGCCGGATCCGGGCCTCGGCGAGTTGGAAGGCGATGCCCTGGTTCTTGCCGATCGGCCGACCGAAGACTTCACGTTCCTTGGCGTACTGGGTGCCGCGGCGAAGGGCTGCCTCTCCGAGTCCGAGAGCTGCGTTCGCGGCGATCACACGCTCGGCGTTGAGCCCACCGAGGATGGTGCGGAAGCCGTGGCCGACCTCGCCGACGACGTCCTCGTCGGCCACGAACAACTCGTCGATGAACAACTCGTTGGTGTCGACGGCGTTGCGGCCCATCTTCGGAATCGGCCGGATCGCAACCTTGCTTCGATCCATGTCGGCGAAAAGCAATGTCATTCCTGCGGTGCGCTTCTCGCCTTCGACGCGCGGACTGGTCCGGCACAGCAGAAGCATCTTCTCCGCTTCCTGTGCCTTGGTGATCCACACTTTCTTGCCCGACACCAGGAATCCGCCGTCGACCTTCTTGGCGAAGGTCTTGATGTTGGTGGTGTCGGTGCCGGCATCGGGTTCGGTGACCGCGAAGGATGTGTGCAGCTCACCGGTGACGACGCGGGGAAGGTATTTCTGCTTCATCGCTTCGCTGCCGTGATTGATGATGGGCTCGAAACCGAAGATTCCGATATGGACGGCACTGCAGCCGCCCATCCCTGCGCCGGATGCCGAGATCTCACGCTCGACGATGGCCGCCTCGGTCACCCCGAGCCCGCCGCCACCGTAGTGCTCGGGGACGGTCAAGCCCAGCCAACCGCCCTCGGCCACAGCGTTGTAAAAGTCCCAGGGGAACTCGTGGCTGTCGTCGTGCTCCATCCAGTAGTCGTCCGGGAACGCCTTGCACAGAGTTCTGACGGCAGCCTTGATGTCATCGTGGGTCGGGTCACTCGAGTAGTCCATTTTTGCCCTCCAGCTCTAGACGACCGGCACCGCGGTGCGATCGAATGTGTCATCGGTGATGCCCTCGTCGCGTAGCACTGCCTTACGCACCTTCTCCGAGGGCGTTTTCGGCAACGCATCGAGGAATCGCACGTACCGCGGCGTCGCGAAGGCCGGGATCTTCCCCGTGCACCAGTCGAGAATCTCTGCAGCGTCGGCTTTTTCGCTGACGACGACGGCGGCGAGCACCTCGTCCTCACCCGCTTCCACATCGGCGGGCACGCCGATGACCGCGCATTCCACTACGGACGGATGCCCGAGCACGGCCTGCTCCACCTCGTAGGAACTGATGTTCTCTCCGCGCCTGCGCAGTGCGTCCTTGTATCGGTCGACGAAGTAGAACCAGCCGTCCTCGTCCTTGCGCAGTGCATCGCCGGTGTGGAACCACAGGTTCCTCCATGCTTCGAGCGTCTTCTCCGGCATGCCGTAGTAGCCCATGCTGCACGTCCACGGCTGGACGGGACGGACGACGAGTTCGCCGACCTCACCGACAGGCACTTCGCGATCGGTTTCGGGGTTCACCAGGCGGATGTCGAACCAGTCCGACGCGACCTTGCCCGCCGCTCCCGGTGGGATCTTCTCGCCGTAGGGCGTGAGGATCGGCGCACAGGTCTCGGTGAGGCCGAACGCGTTGACGAAAGCCTCGATGCCGTAGCGGGCCTTGAACTCGTCGACGACCGTGTCCGCGATCGGAGCTGCGTAGACGGCCCGAAGCGTGTTGTCGAGATCGTTGTCTCTGGGCGGCTGCTTCCACGCGAAATCCATCATGACGCCGACGAAATTGGTGACCGTGACGCCCGAGTCACGGACCATGTCGATCCAGCGGCTGGCACTGAACTTCGAGTGCACTACCGCGCTCGCCCCGGCGACCAGCGCCGGATAGACGGCCATGAACTGCGCGTTGCCGTGGAAGAGCGGCGTCGTGGTCATGTACCGGTCGGCAGGCGTCAGGCGCGTCAGCGACACCACCTCCTGGGCGAAGAAATACAACTGCGAGTGCGGCATGGCAACGCCCTTGGACGGGCCCGTCGTACCCGAGGTGAAGAAGATCGCACCGAGGTCGTGGGCCCGCGGCGGCGGCACGCTGACGGAAGATCCCTTCTCCAACTCGTCCCAGGCTTCTGCCTGCCATCCGTGCTCGCGAAGCAGAGCAATCGCCTTGTCGGCGCTCCCGGTATCGATGACCCAGAACTTCTCGATGCCGCGCGCATGCTCGTCGATGGACACGAACCGTTCGGCGAACGTGTCGTCGATGACCGCCCACCGCGCACCGACGGTGACGACCTGGTGGCGGAGGAACTCCCCCTCGTAGTTGGTGTTGATCGGTACCTCGACGGTGCCACCTACCGCGGCAGCGAACCAACTCCGCACCAGCCGTGACGAATTCATCGCCATGATCACCACGCGATCGCCCTGCTGAGCGCCCGCCGCGTGCCACGAGCCGGCGATACGCTCCGCCGATCCGAGCATCTCCGAATAGCTGAACCCGAGCCCTTCCTCCGGGGTGAGGAGAAACGGTGCGTCCGGGGTGGCCGAGGCATGGGTGCGCAGAACGTTGCTGAGTGTCCACCCCTCCGGATCCGAGAAGTTGGGGTGTAGGTCCCGATAGGTCTGGCTCACGTGAAGTCCCGGAAAGGCTCGATTGCCAGCATCGACGGTACGACGTCCTTGCCCAGACGCTCGATGGCGGCAATGGTTTCGTCGCCGTCCATCGTCGGCCATTGCGGACGCAGCAGGAGCGGATCGACGGGCAGCGTGGTGACCAGATCGGTGAGCTTGCCGACGACGTCCTCGGGGGTACCGACGATCACATGGTCCGAGACGGATTCGGCGAACTGATTCGCCAGGTCCCGTCCGGCCATGACCTCGAGACCCTTTGCCGCATAGGTCAGGTAGCGCCCCTGTGCGACACGGGCATACTCGACCATCGCTTCTTCCTTGCTGTCCGCCACGAGGACGTTGCGCCGCAGCGGCTGCGAGCCGAACTCCTTGCCGCGCGCTTCGAAGAGATCCTTCACGACGCGGTAGCGCTCCTCGACCTCGTGCTTCGGTGTCTCCGGCGGCACCGCATAGGCGTCGCCGTATTTGCCGGCGCGCCGAACACCGCCCATCGCATGCGCACCGATCCAGATCGGGACGTGCGGCTGCTGTACCGGATGCAGGTGGGGCTTGACGCCGTCGAGCTTGAAGTACTTGCCCTCGAAGGTGACCTCGTCCTGCGTCCACAGCTGCTTCATGACCTGAAGGGACTCGTCGAACCTGCCTGCGCGCTCCTTGTAGGGCACCTGCAGGTAGTCGAATTCCTCAGGCCGGTAACCCAATCCGGCACCGAAGATGAGACGACCCTCGGTGACGACGTCGAGCGTCGCGATCTCCTCGGCGAGCATCACGGGGTGGTAGAGCGGCGCGATCATGATCTGTGTGACGAGTTTTGTCGTCGGTGCCACGTGCGCCGCGAGCCGGGCCAACAACGGGACCGGCTGGAGCCAACGCAGATCTCCGTAGAGGAAGTGCTGCCCGATGGCGATGTAGTTGAACCCGTTGTCTTCCGCGGCCTCGACGATGCGGAGGATGTCCTTGAACTGCTGCGCCGGCGTCACCGACTTCGGCACGTCGCTGAGCAGTAAGCCGACCTGAACCATTTCGATCCCTTCGATGAATGAGTACTGGGTACTTACTGAGCGGTGAGGCCGCCATCGACGGGGATGGTGACACCCGTGATGTAGCTGGCGTCGTCGCTGTTGAGGAAGGCGATCACCGACGCGATCTCCTCGGGCTCGGCGCCGCGGCCGAGGGGAATCGTGGCGACGAAATCCGCGGCCAGGGCCGAGACGTCGGATCCAGGTTCGCGGCCGAAGAACTGCGCGAGCATCGGAGTCTTGACCTGGCCGGGGCAGATGACGTTGACGCGGATTCCGTCTTTGGCTCCGTTGAGCGCCAGTGCCCGACCGAAGGGTACGAGTGCACCTTTGGTCATCGAGTAGATCGGACTGAACGGTGATCCGATGAGCGCCGACGTCGAGGAGGTCAGCGTCACCGATCCCTTCCCGCCGGCCTTCTTGAGCAGCTCGAACCCGAGTGTCGTCGAGTAGTAAGCACTCTTGACATTGACGTCCATGTTCTTCTGCCACGCCGCGTCGTCCACGTCGAGGCCCCCGGGACCTGGCATTCCGACCTGAGCGTGGAGTGCGTGCAAGACGCCCTTCTCCTCGTCGATCTTCGCGAACAGCGCGCGGAGGTCGTCGTTGTTCGTGGCGTCGACCGTCACGGCTGTGGCCTGCCCGCCCTCTGCTTCGATCTCCGCCGCGACTTTCGACGCGGACTCGCCACTGAGGTCGGTGACGTAGACGAACGCACCTTCCGAGGCAAGGCGATGGCTGATGGAGCGGCCCATCCCGGACCCGCCACCGATGACGGCTGCGATGCGTCCTTCATAACGCTGCATTACTGCACTCCTTCTCGAGTTACTTCTTCATTCAAGCGCGTTGGTCGAACGAACGTCCGAGCAATTCGGAAACTATTCGGGTTCGCTGCATCGTCGGGGTTCCACCGGCGAGCGCCCAGCCGTGCGCATCGCGGTGCATACGCTCGATGCCGAACTCTTCGGTGTAGCCGTTGCCGCCGTGCAACTGCATCGCGAGATCGGTGACCTTCTTGGCCATTTCGTTCGCGGTGCACTTGGCGAGCGAGACGTGCAACGAGTTGGGAAGCTGCTCTCCATCGGTCACCGACGCAGCAGCTCGCTGCAACAACAGCCGAGCTGCGTCGACTTGGAGCGCCATATCGGCGATGGTCATCTGGACGGCCTGGAACTCGATCAGCGCCTTACCGAATTGCATCCGCTCCTGCACATACCGAATGGACAGGTCGAGGGCAGCCTGTCCCAGTGCGAGGCTCATGGTCGAGTTACCGAGCCGTTCGATGGAGAACGCGGTGAACAACGTTCGGAAACCGCCCGGCCGCACGACGATGTTCTCTTTCGGAACCTCGACGTCGTCGAAATAGATGTCGGCGGATGGAATGCCGCGAAAGCCCATGAGCTTCTCGCGGGCCCCGTAGCTGACACCCTCGCGGTTCGCCTCGACGAGAACGGCACCGATTCCCTTGGCACCCGGGGCATCGCTCATCCGCGAGTACACGAGGTAGACGTCGGCCTCGGAACCGTTGGAGATCCAGCGCTTGTTTCCCGTCACCCGGACGGTGTCACCGTCGATGATCGCCTTGGTGGTCATGTCCGTCGCGGCTGATCCGGCGTCGGGCTCGGAGATCGCGACCGCCATGGTGATGTCGCCGGCGATGATGCCGGGGAGGAAGCGTTCACGCTGCTCCTCGGTACCGATGCGGGCGATCACCTGAGCGGGACCCGTGTTGGCCTCGAATATCTGGAAGGCCGCAGGCCTGCAGTGGTAGGCGAACTCCTCGATGACGTTCAGTGCCTGCTGAAGGGGCGCTCCTCCACCGCCGAAACGCTCCGGGAGGGCGATACCGAGGAACCCGAGCGAGCCGAGGAACTTCCGCTCCTCCAGCGGGAACGCAGTTCTGTCTGCATCCCACTGCGCCGCCTTGGGCGCATAACGCTCGGTGGCGACCTTCGCGGCCACCTCTTTGATGGCGCGTTCGTCGTCGGTCAGTGTGCTGGCGGACATGACCACCCCTTTCATGCTCATGATTATACTAATCCGATGTGACCTACGGTACAAGAATCCCTACGGGTTCCGCTAGGTTCATGCTAAACATAATCATGAATATCTTTTCGCGTTTCCCAGAACCTGCTTCAGGAGGGTTTTCATGACTCGTGCGGTCATCGTCGACGCCGTTCGCTCCCCCATGGCGAAGGGCAAGATCGGCGGAGGATTGTCCCATCTGCACCCGGCAGACCTGCTCGGCCGAGTACTACGTCAGTTGGTGGATCGTTCCGCCCTCGACTCAGGACTCATCGACGACGTCATCATCGGATGCGTCGGCGGCAACGGTGAACAATCCGCGACCCCCGGTCGCCAGGCATTGCTCGCTGCGGACTTCCCGGTGCACGTTCCGTCGGTGACGGTCGAGCGCAAATGCGGTTCGGGCCAGCAGGCACTCGATTTTGCCGTCCAGGGGGTCGTGGCAGGGGCTTACGACATTGCCATCGCCGGTGGAGTCGAATCGATGAGTCGCGTTCCGATGGGTAGTGCACGCGGAGATGCCGACCCGTTCGGCGAGGGTGTGCGCGAGCGCTTTCCCGTCCTTGTGCCGCAGGGCGTGTCCGCCGAACTCGTCGCCCAGAAGTGGGGAATCTCGCGGGAGCAGCTCGACGAGTATTCCGCGCGGTCCCACGAACGCGCCTCCACCGCCCGCGATTCCGGGTGGTTCGACAACGAGGTCGTGCCGATCGACGCGCTGACTTCCGACGAAACCATCAGGACCGGTACCACGGCCGCGAAGCTCGGCGGATTGAAGGCAGTATTCGGAACCGATGAACGACGCTCTCAGTTCCCGGATCTGGACTGGGCCGTCACCGCTGGAAACGCCTCACAGATCACCGACGGCGCAGCCGCCCTGCTGGTCATGAGTGAAGAACGCGCGGCCGAGCTGGGTCTACGCCCGAGAGCCCGAATCGTCGCCTCGGCGGTGATCGGCGACGATCCACTTCTCATGCTGACCGGCCCCATCCCGGCAACCGAGAAGGTACTGAAGAAAGCCGGTCTGACGCTCGCAGACATCTCGGTCTTCGAGGTCAACGAGGCCTTCGCCTCGGTGCCGCTTGCGTGGGCCAAGGAACTCGGCGTGGACGAGGAATTGCTGAACCCGGTAGGCGGGGCAATAGCACTCGGACATCCCCTCGGTGCCTCGGGCGCGCGCCTCATGACCACGATGATCAATCACCTCGAACGCACCGGCGGCCGTTACGGGCTGCAGACCATGTGCGAGGCCGGCGGTATGGCCAACGCAACCATCATCGAAATACTGAAGTAAGGAACCAGGTTCATGGACCTCACCAATTCCTCCGCCATCGTCACCGGCGGCGCGTCCGGGCTCGGACTCGCAACCGTGAAGCGATTCGTGGCCGCGGGCGTGAACACTGTGATCGTCGACCTCCCGCAGTCGGCCGGCAAAGACGTCGCCCGCGAGCTCGGCGACCTCGTACAGTTCGGACCGGCCGATGTCGCCGACCCCGAGTCCGTCGACGCTGCCCTCGATCTCGCCGAATCGCGAGCTCCGCTGCGCTCCGTGGTGCACTGCGCAGGCCGCGGCGGCACGGTCCGAGTGGTCGAAAAGGACGGGACTCCAGGGTCGTTGGAGCTCTACACCTCGCTGATCCAGACGAACCTGATCGGCAGCTTCAACGTCCTGCGCCTGGGAGCTGCCCGGATGGTCCGCAACGAACCCGTCGACGGTGAACGCGGAGTTGTCATCATGACCGCATCCGTCGCCGCCTGGGAAGGGCAGATCGGGCAGATTCCCTACGCCTCGGCCAAGGCCGGCGTCGTGGGAATGACCCTGGTGGCAGCCCGCGACCTCTCTCGAAAGCTGGTACGTGTCAACAGTATTGCACCCGGAATCTTCGACACCCCCATCCTCTCGCGCTTCTCGCAGGAAATTCGCGACGGTCTTGCCGCGCAGATTCCGCACCCCGCTCGCCTCGGCGACGCAGACGAGTACGCCAAACTTGCCCTGCACATGATCGACAACGCGATGATCAACGGTGAGGTCATCAGGCTCGACGGTGCGATCAGAATGGCACCGCGATGAGCGCCAGCGAAGAGCAGAACGCGCAGATGAGCGCCAGCGAAGAGCCGAACGCGCAGATGAGCGAGCCGGTTCGAGTGGAGCAGATCGATGGGGTTCAGGTTGTCACCATCACCCGTCCCGAGGTGCGCAATGCGATCGACACGGCCACCGCCCAGGCCATCGCCGATGCCATGGACGAGCTCGACGCTCGGGACGACCTCGTAGCCGGTGTCATCACCGGCGAGGGTAAAAGCTTTTGTACCGGAATGGATTTGAAGGCATTTCTGGCCGGTGAGAAGCCGTCGATCCCCGGACGCGGATTTGCGGGGGTAGCCGAGACTCCTCCGGCGAAGCCGCTCATCGCGGCAGTGGAGGGTCACGCCATCGCGGGCGGTTTCGAGATCGTGCTGGCGTGCGATCTCGTGGTCGCTTCGGAGACTGCGGTGTTCGGACTGCCCGAGGTCAAGCGCGGCCTCCTGGCCGGCGGCGGCGGATTGTTGCGGCTTCCCCTCAGAGTTCCTCACGCACTGGCCGTCGAGTGGTCGTTGACGGGTGATTTCATCAGCGCGCAGGCCGCGAAGGATGCCGGGTTGATCAACAGGCTCACAGCTCCCGGCGAGGCCTTGGCTACCGCGCTGGAATTGGCGAAGAAGATCGCCGCGAACGGCCCGCTCGCGGTCCGTGCCACGAAGGAGATCATCACCAAGGCGCGGGACTGGTCCAACGATGAGCAGTTCGCGCAGATGTGGAAGATCTACGAGCCTGTTCGGTCGTCCGAGGATGCGCGTGAGGGTGCCTCGGCATTCAAAGAGAAGCGAGTGCCGGCCTGGAAGGGTCGGTGACATGGTCGCCATCGTCACCGGCGCCGGCAGCGGAATCGGGAGGGCCGTAGCGCTCGAGTTGTCTTCTGCAGGCGCAGCGGTGCTCGCTGTCGACATCGACGAGGACGCTGCGCAGGAGACCGCGCGAATGACGACCGGCACCGTCGTATCGCACCGCGCCGACGTGTCGAAGCCTGACGAAGTTGCCGAGTACGTCGCCATTGCGGTTGCTGAACTCGGTGTGCCGGACCAGTTCTTCAACAATGCGGGTGTCGCCGGCTGCAATCGCAGCATCGTCGATATGTCGATCGATGAGTGGTCGTCCACTCTGTCGGTCAACTTGGACGGCATGTTCTATGGCCTCAAATATGTTCTGCCACATATGATCGCGGCTGGACGCGGCCAGGTGGTCAACACCGGGTCCATTGCCAGCCTCCAGGGCGCAGCGAAGCGAGCCGATTACGTGGCGTCCAAGCATGCGGTCCTCGGCCTCACCCGCACTGCCGCAGCCGAAGTGCGCGAGCACGGCGTAGCCGTGAACTGCATCTGCCCGGGTTCCACCGATACGCCGATCATCGGTAAGTTTCGCGCCCTTCTCGCACGGGATGGACAGAGCATTCCGACACGTGGAGTGGGCGATCGGGGGATGGCCAGCGCCGAAGAGATCGCTCGAACCGCTGCATTCCTGCTCCGTGCGGACGTTCCTTTCCTGACCGGCGCCGCCCTGTCGGTGGATGGAGGAGCGTCGGGGCAGTACTGAATGTCCGAATCGTATTGCTTCGCATCATTAGTATAGATAGAGTCGTCTTCATCACTTTCGTCGATCGGAGACCCTCTTGTGACCGCCTCGATGTCCGATCGTTTGTTCAAGATCGTCGAAGTCGCCGCCGTTGTCGGACTACTTGCCATGATGGCGCACATAGTCGTGAACGCCTTGTCCCGCACCATGTTCGATCAACCCCTCGTCGGCACCCTCGAGCGTGTCCAATACTGGTACATGCCGGTGGTCGTGCTGCTGGGCTTCGTGGTCGCGATGCATCGCACCGAGCACGTGTGGGCAGATATCTTCTTCTCCCGCTTTCCGGCGCGCTCGAAACCTTTCGTCGCCGGCGCTGCGAGCATCATCTGCGCGGCTGTCTGCTTCCTGGTCACGGTCTACTCCTTCGATGTGGCACAACATAATCGCGCTATCGAACTCACCGCGGGACTGACGGACATCGCTGCGTGGCCGACGACGTATCTAGTGCCACTCGTCTTTCTGACATTCGGCGTCCAATTCATCGCGCTCGCCTCGAAGCAACTGCGTGACAGCGACTCCGACGATTCCGGTGCGATGTATGCAATGGAACCGTCCCTCGATGCAACGAACGAAACCGAGAAAACCCGATGACCGCTGTCAGTACAGCCGAAAGACGTGACAACCCACAACTGCCGGGTCGCGTGCGAACGGGCCGACTGCCGAACGGGCGGATCGGTCTCGCAATATTGACCACCGCCGCGATCGCTTCTTCGATCGCAATGTTCTTGGACGTCTCCAAGGAGACGACCGGCGTTCTGTCGCTGGTCTTGCTGTTGAGCTTGATCTTCCTCCGCATGCACATCGGCTTCGCGCTGCTGGTCTCGGCGATGATGGGCCTGTGGGCATTACGCGACTTCGGCGTGGTCACGAGCACTGTCTCGCGATTGCCGTTTCAGACCGTCGCGCAATGGACGTTGAGTGTCATCCCGATGTTCGTCTTCATGGGCCTTCTACTGTGGCGCTCCGGGGTCACCGAGAAGTTGTACGACGTTGCCCGCACATGGCTCGGCTGGATGCCGGGCGGACTCGCCGTCGGAACCAACCTCGCCGGAGCCGGCCTCGCGTCCGTCAGCGGATCGACGGTCGGCACCACCTACGCACTGGCACGAATCGGCATCCCCGAGATGTTGCGAGCCGGGTACGACAAACGGATCGCCATCGGCTCCGTCCTCGCAGCCGGCTTACCCGGCCAACTCATCCCTCCGTCGATCACGCTGGTGGTGTTCGCGGGGCTGGCAGAGGTTCCGGTCGGTGAGCAGCTTCTCGCAGGTGTCGGTCCCGGGATCGCCGTGGCAGCCCTGTTCAGTATCGCGTTGATCCTCGCCGCCGTGGTCCTCGGCCGGAAGGCCCCGAACACGGCTGCTTCCGAGCCCGGCACGCCGGACACCATGCGCGATCGGTGGCGCGCGCTCGTGTCGATATGGCCCGTGCCGGTGCTCGTTCTCGTCGTCGTGGTCGGCATGTTCTCGGGCATCTTCACCGCAACGGAAGCGGGTGCTGCGGCCGCAATGGTTGCTCTCTTCGTGGTGTTGTTCTCTCGCCGACGCGACCGCCCCTGGGGTGCGGTCAACGAGGCAGCAGTCGGGACCATCGCCAGCACCGGATCCATCTTCCTGATGCTTCTCGGTGCCACAGCACTCTCACGCATGCTGCCGCTGACCGGGCTCACGACGGGCTTCACCGATTGGACGGTCGGGCTCGGCCTCTCCGCCTGGCAGTTCATTGCGCTGATGACGGTCGTCTACCTCATTCTGGGGATGTTCCTCGACGGACTCGCGATCATGCTTCTGACCGTCCCACTTCTGATGCCGACGCTCGCGTACCTCGACATTTCGCTGCTCTGGTTCGGTGTATTCGTCGTTTTCGCCGCAGAGATCGCTGTCATCACACCGCCGGTCGGAATCTTGTCCTACATCATTCACGGCGTGGCACAGGATCCAGAGGTCAACTTGGGCAACAAGATCAGCCTGCGCGACGTGTTCGCGAGTGTCGCGTGGGTCATTCCTGTCGCCCTGCTGTTCATCGTCCTGCTGGTGATGTTCCCGGAGATCGCCACCTATATTCCGAGCCAGATGGGCGGGTAGTACCCACAATGTTCAGCACACGCCTTTCCCGATCGCTTTCCGCGTTGGCGATACTGACCTCCACTGCTCTGGTCGCTTCGTGCTCGGCCGCGAGCACGTCGGCGGCCGGCGGTCCCGGCATAGAATTCGGTGCCTCGATGGACGATTATCACAGCGCATTCGAGGACGTCGAACCGATCGAGTTGTACGCACAGACACCGGGCCCGCAGGGCTCTCTCGTCAGCGACAAGATGGAGATCTATTACGACGCCATCACCGAGTGGTCCGGAGGGAAGATCACATTCGAGATCTTCTACGCGAACGCCATCGCGGGCGCGACCGAAATCGACGAAGCGCTCGCCGACGGACGGACCGACATCGACGGCTTCTCCAGTGCGACAAGGCCTGCCGAGTACCCCGCGATCAATACGCTGATCAATGCGTCGTTCTTGGGCGATACGTCACCCATTGCAGGGATGTTGCAGTCGCACGGTTGGCTCCTGCAATCCGCGTACGGAACCGACGAGATCTCGCGAGAGTTCGAAGACCGCAACATGGAGCTGCTGATGCCGTCATACAACGGTGGGGGAATGGCGTTACTGTGCACGGACGAGGCCGCCTCACTCGACCAGCTCGCGGGGCGTCAGATCGCAGCGGCGGGCCGCACGCAGGGCGCGCAGCTGGCCGGACTGAACGCCGTCCCGGTCACCGCCTCGTATGCGGAGCTCTACGAGAGCCTGCAGCGCGGCGTCGTCGATTGCACCGCTACCTCGATTCAGAACGCGGTACTCGGCGGGTACCTCGGGCTGACACCGAAGGTCGTCATCGATCCCGACGCCGGATTCACGCTCACCTTCGGCTCGGTTCTGGTCAACCAGGACCGTTGGGACGGTTTGCCTCTGGTAGCCCAACAGCTCCTGTTCGATCGGCTCGATGTATTCATCGAAACCAACATTCGGACCACCTGGGAGGCGATCGTGCAAGGTGTGGGTGAGGTCGAGGACGCAGGCGGGGTCATCACAGAGTTCGAGCCGGACGCCCGCGAGCGGCTGCAGTCCATCAACAAAGAGCAGGTCGAGCTGCTCGAGCAGTCCGAGGCTCTGGACGACCCGGCCACCGCACTCTCGGACTGGGCCTCCAACGCGGCTCAATGGACGGACATCATCGACGAGCTCGGGTACGACAGCGAGATGACGTACTCCGAATTCGCGAGCTTCTACGACGACGACGCGATCGATCTGGATCCGTTCGTCGATGAAGTCTTCGAGCGCATTCTGATGCCTCACCGTCCGGAGGGTTCGAGCGAGGGAGCGTAGTTCCCGCAGTGCGTGACATGCGGCGGTGACACGAGGTCACCGCCGCATTGTCGTCTCGGTTCACATTGAGTCAAATCTGTTGACATCATTCGAATGATAACTATAGTTAACAGTGATTTGAGTCACTCTTTCTCGGTCGACATCTCGCGCGCTCCGGACCGCCATGACTGATGCCTGACTGCACCGATTCTGCTCGACTCGACAATCAGGAGACGCCAGCGTGATCGCCCCAGATTCCCAAGCCACCGCCCCGGACATACTCTCGCCGGACTTTCTCGACAACCCGTATCCGCTCTACCGCGTTCTGCGAGAGCATCATCCGGCCCTGTATCACGAAGCGACCAAGAGCTTTCTGATCAGTCGGTACGAAGACTGCGCCGAGGCGTTCCGTAGCGCCAAGTTCTCCAGTCGCAACTACGAATGGCAGCTCGAACCCATCCATGGGCGCACTATTCTCCAGATGGAAGGACGCGAGCACTCGACGCACCGTGCACTGCTCAACCCGTTCTTCCGCGGCAACGGGCTCGAGAAGTTCATGCCGGCCATCACACACAACGCGGCCGAACTGATCGGCACAATCGTTGCGCGCACCGCCGAGGACCTGATCGGGGCGGTCGCGGCTGACGGTGAGGCCGAGCTCGTCGGCCAGTTCACCAGCCGGTTTCCCATCAATGTGATGGTCGACATGCTCGGACTCCCCAAGAGCGATCACGAGCGCTTCCGGAGCTGGTATTTCTCGATCATGGCCTACCTCAACAACTTGGCCGGTGACCCCGAGGTCAACGCCGCCGCCGAACGCACCCATGTGGAACTACAGGAGTACATCCTTCCGATAGTTCGCGAACGCCGTTCCGGCGAGGGTGACGATCTGCTCTCCCGCCTGTGCCGCGCTGAGGTCGACGGTGAGCAGATGTCCGACGATGAGATCAAGGCGTTCGTCAGCCTGTTGCTCGTGGCCGGAGGTGAGACGACCGACAAGGCCATCGCCAGCATGATCCGCAATCTGATCGACCATCCGGATCAGATGCGAGCCCTCCGAGAGGATCGCAGCCTCGCCGATCGCGTTATCGCCGAGACACTTCGACACTCCGGACCGGTCCACATGATCATGCGTCAGACCGAAGAGGAGGTGCAGATCGAGGACACGACTATCCCAGCAGGAGCGACCTGCATCATGATGCTCGCCGCAGCCAACCGCGACGAGAAGCAGTTCTCCAATCCGGATGAGTTCGACATCTTCCGAGACGATCTCAACGTCGAGCGCGCGTTCAGCGGCGGAGCCAACCACGTGCAGTTCATCCTCGGCCGCCACTTCTGCGTGGGTTCGATACTCGCGAAGACCGAGATGACCATTGCCCTCGATCTCGTACTCGACACCATGGACTCGATCGAATACCAGGACGGCTTCGTTCCACACGAAAGTGGCCTGTACTCACGCGGAATTCCGGAACTCCGCGTGAAGTTCCAGCCGACCGGCAAACTGGGCTGACAGACCCGCACCGTCGACGGTCCGGGCTTACAGACCCGCACCGTCGACGGTTCTCTACTTGATCAGAACACCGGCATCGACCGGAACGGAAATGCCTGTGACGTAACGAGACTCGTCGCCCGCCAGAAACAACACTGCGTTGCTGACATCATCGACCTGCACATAGGGAATGTCCAACACATGCATGCCGTGAAGTAACGGAACCACTTGTTCGCGAGTCGGCGCTTCTTCGTCGGGCAGGAACAGCTTGTAGATGGCGTCGTTGAGCAGCATCCGGGTGTCCACGTTCGTGGGATTGACCGTGTTCACTCGGATGTTCTGCGGTCCCAACTCGTTGGCGAGACTCTTCATCAGTCCCACCACACCATGCTTGGCCGCCGTGTAGTGCGCGTTGTAGGGCAGGCCCTTCATACCTGCTACCGAACTGATCAACACCATAGAGCCGCCCCTGCCGCCCGCCAGAATGTGCGGCGTGGCCGCGGTCGTCGTGTTCCACACCCCCGTCAGATTCGTCTCGATCATGTTGTGCCAGTTCTGCGCCGAGAGCTCGTGGGTCGTTCCGCTCCCGGCGATACCCGCATTCGCGACGACGACATCGAGCCTGCCGAGTTCGGCGACCCCTGCATCGACGGCGGCCTTCATTCCTTCCAGGTTGCGTACGTCGGTTTTCGACGCAACGATTCGGCGGTCCAAGTGCTCGACGAGGCGAACCGTTTCTGCCAGATCTTCCCCGGTCGCCAGGTCGTAACCGACCGTGTCGACATCGGCGCACGCGTCGACCGCAATGATGTCCGCGCCCTCCGCTGCAAATCTGAGCGCGTGGTTTCGTCCTTGACCCCGCGCAGCGCCGGTGATGAGCACGACGCGACCCTCGAATCGATTCATGGCTCCAACGCCGCCTCACCGAGGAACGCCAGAACCACGGATGAGTGGGATCTGGCTTCCTCGACACTCCCGGAGTAGACGGATTCACCGCGGTTGACCACGACCACATCGTCGGCGACGCGTAGCCCGGCTTCCGCGTTCTGCTCCACCATCAACACCCCCAACCCCCGGTCCGCGATGTCGCGGACGCTGCCCATGACGGTGTCGACGACCGCCGGTGCCAGACCCATCGACGGCTCGTCCATCATGATGTATTTCGGGTCGGACATCAGGCCTCGGCCGAAGGCGAGCATCTGTTGCTCACCCCCACTGAGCAGTCCCGCCGGGCCGTCTTTGCGTTCACGCAGAATCGGGAACAGTTCGTAGGCGAGCTCGGTGTTCTTCGCGCGCTTCTCGCTCGTCGAGGTGTATCCCCCGATTCGCAGGTTTTCGGCCACACTGAGCGATGAGAAGACCTGGCGGCCCTCGGGAACCAGCGAGATGCCGTGTTTGACGACGCGGTGGGCCTTGAGACCGACGAGCGACTCACCGTCGAGAACGATCGTGCCCGCTGTGGGTTCGACCAAGCCTGCAATGGTTCGCAGCGTCGTGCTCTTCCCGGCACCGTTCGCACCGAGTACCAACGTGATTCGGCCGGGCTCGACGGTCAAGCCAATACTCGTGACCGCGCTGACCTTGCCGTACCTGACATGCAGGTCATTGACTTCGAGCATCCTGGGCACCTCGCTTTCCTAGATAGGCTTCTTGCACGCTGGGTTCGCGAACCACGTCCTGCGGCGTGCCCTGGGCGATCAGAACTCCGAAGTTCATTGCGATCAACGTGTCACAGGTATCGACCATCATCTGCACGTCGTGTTCCACCAGAAGCTGAGTCAACCCCTCTTCACGCAGTTTCTTCAGAAGCGTGGAGACATCCTCACGTTCGGACTTGTTCATGCCCGCGGTGGGCTCGTCGAGCAGAAGGAGTCTCGGAGACATCGCAATTGCACGTGCGATCTCCACCCGTCGCTGCAGCCCGTAGGACAACTCTCCCGGACGGATGTCCTCGAGCCCGGTGAGGCCGGTACGTTCGAGCGCCTCCGCGACCGCATCCCTCGACCGCTTCTGGAACGCTTTCCGTCCCAACAGCAGTTCGCGGATTCCGCCTTTCTCGGCCCCGAGGTCGGCACCGAGCGCAACGTTCTCTCGCACCGTCAGGTCGGGGAGAAGCCGAACTGTTTGGAACGTACGAGCGATGCCGCGTTCGGCGACCTTCTGCGCCGACACCTTGGCCAACGGTTCCCCCTCGAAGGTGAGGGTTCCACGCGTGAGCGGGGTCAATCTCGTCACCGCTGCCAACAAAGTGCTCTTGCCGGACCCGTTGGGTCCGAGGATTCCGAAGATGTTGCCGCGCGTGACGTCGAAGGAGATACCGTCGACCGCCTTGATCCCGCCGTAATGCACTGAGACGTCTTCGATCCCGAGTAACACGTCGGCTGTCGATAGGTTCTGCGTCGACTCGAGCGATGCTGCGCCGGTCGTCATGGTTTCTCTCCTGTCTCGGCCAGATCCAGTCTTTCGACGGCATCGTCGGGCTCTTTCAAGCGTGCATCTCCCGTAAGCCGCTTGGCTTTCGATTTTCGAATGAGGTCGAGGACCGTTCCGTAGATTCCACCCGGAACGTATACGGCGGCTATGGCGACGATGATGCCGTAGACGATCGCCTGGTACTGCCCGACGATTTCCAGGTAGTACGGAAGCCAGGTGAAGATGACGGCTCCGATGACAATACCCAGCCACGATCTTCCGCCACCTACGATGATGATGGTCAACCCGAGTACGACGAGGGGGAACCCGATACTCTCGGGCGCCACCGTCGTCCGTAGCAACACATTGACGGCACCTCCGAGCGCGCCGATGAACCCGCTGATCACGAACGACGAGATGCGGTACCGAGCAACGTTCACGCCCATCGACGAGGCCAGTTCCGGGTCCTCGCGAACCGCGTCGATGCGACGTCCCAGCCTGCCGCGCTCGCTGAGTGCCAGCAGTGCCACCACCAACACGGTGATCGCGATGATGTGACCGATCGTCAACTGCGGGTACGCAAGAGCACCGAACAATCCGACGGACGCGCCGGTGAAGGCACCGCCGTTGTGGGCGACAACCGTGATGATCAAGTCGAAGGACACCGTCGCCATCGCCAGATAGAGACCGTTGAGACGCTGCACCAGCAAGGCGAGGAGGAAGCCGATCAGGCCGCACACGACCATGATCGCGGCGATCGCCGCGAACGACGAGAAGCCGTAGCGGATCACGAAGATAGCGGCCCCGTAGGACCCGAGACCGTAGAAGCCCGCACCCGCGAAGGAGAAGACACCCATCCGGAGCTGTACCTGGATGCTCAGAGCCAGCAACAGCACAGTGAACGTGCTTTGGAACAGGACGATATGAGAGAAATAGAAGCTACTCATACGCGCCGCACCTCCTTACGACCGAAGAGACCTTGCGGACGCAGGAGCAGCACCAGGAAGATCATGCCGAAGCAGACTGCGTCGACCCATCCCCCGCCGGTGAATCGCAGCACCAGCGTCTCGGACAACGCGAGGATGTACGCGCCGGCCGCGACACCCGCAGTGCTGCCGACGCCGCCGAGGATGATCACCGCGAAGGCCTTGATCAGCAGTGTCTCACCGCTTTCCGGCGTGATTGCTCCGAGGTTGAAGGTGAGCAGTGCCCCGGCCAGGCCGGCCAGACCGCCGGCGAATGCCATCGTCGCTAGAGAGAGTGTGCGTCGATCCACTCCCATCAGGGCCGCAGTTTCGGAATCGACACCGATTGCCCGCAAAGCCAAGCCCGCCATCGACTTTCGCAGCCAGATCGCCATCGAGACGGTCAGGACGACGGCAGACAGGACGATCACCAGTCCGGTGTTCGATATCCGCAAGCCCAAGAACGAGAAGACCTGAACAGCGTAGGAACTGTTCGCGAAGCCGAACGGCTCACTCTTGGTTACGTATTGGGCGATTGCAAGCGGAATGGCCGCCACGCCGATACCGCCGATCAGAATCTGCAGCTCGGCTATCCGGTGCGTCTTGGCTCTCTTGAGAATCGGTTGGAAGGCAAACACTTCGATCGCGGTGGACAGAAGTGCGCCCACGATCACAGAGACCGCAATGACACCGATCATCGGGAGTTGCCGGTCGTCCACCACCAGGTAGCCGACGAACCCCGCGAACATGAAGATCGCTCCGTGCGCGAAATTCAGAATCCCGACGGTTCCCCACACGAGGCTCATACCGAGGCAGAACAGTACATAGATCGATCCGAGTATCGCCGCGTCGACGAGAGTCTGGCCCATCGCGTCAGATCACCCGCCCGCGTCGTAGTTCGATGTATGTCATTCCGACAGCAACCCTTCCGAGGTTCCGTCCCACTCGACGACAACCCCGTCGACCCGTTGGTCGTTGCCCTCGAAGGTCACCGGGCCGACCGCGCCATCGAAGCCCGCGGCGGCGACGGCGTCCAGACCGTTCTTGATGTCCTCGCGCGAGGCACCGCCCGACTCCTTGATCGCGCGGGCGATCATCCACGCTGCGTCATAGCCTTCCGCTGCATAGTTGAGCGGGTTCTTGCCGTACTCGGCGTTGTACGCCTCGACGAACGCGACCGACGACGGGGCCGTCTGCAGGTAGTTGAAGTCCGTAGCCCAGAACATCCCGGCTCCGGCCGGTCCGGCGGGTGCGAGGTTGCCGGCACCTGCTGCGGGGTTTCCTACGGCCGGGCCGTCGAAGCCTGCTTGCCGGAGCTGCGACATGGCGGTCGAGTTCTGCGCGCCTACGAGGAGGAACACGACGGCATCGGGCTGCTCGCCGACGATCTTGGTGATGGTCGACGCGAAGTCCTGTGTCGTCGATTGCACGCTGGTACTGGAAAGGATCTCGAGATCCTCGCTCTCCTGCATCGCGGGTAGTTGATTCTCTGCGATTTCCGCGAGGGTCGGCTGACCTGCGTTGTAGAGCACGCTGATTCGTTTGGCCCCCAGCGTCTTCAGGTGATCGATGGCTTTGGGGAAGTACGTTTCCTGCGGCGCGGTCGAGCGGAATGTGTAGTCGCCTATGACGACGCCTGCGCTACCGGACTGGGTGAAGATCACCGGCATCTTCGACGACTCGGCAATCGGCGCGACGGCGACGCTCTGCGGGCCGGACACTGTACCGAGAATTGCGGCAACGTTCGGATCCGCGATCCCCTGAGTGACCTGGCTTGCTGCCGTTTGCGCGTCTCCCGCGGTGTCGCGACTGTCGAGCTTGATGGTCGATTCCCCGAGGAACTTCTGCTCGTTGATCTCCTTGATCGCCAGTTCGATGCCTTCGAGCTGTGAACCACCCACGTACGCAATGGTGCCGGTCTTGTCGGTGGTCGACAGGAGCGTGATCTCGGCGGGCATCTCTCCCGATGCAGTGGAGCCGGCCGGGCCACCACTACTGCACGCGGCGACCGTCATCATGGCTCCGGCCATCCCGAGCAGCGCCAATTTCCCGGGGCCAGTAGTGAGCTTCATCGTTCCTCCTATTTCATGGCAATGATGCGCATGATTGAGTGATCGATGTCACGTTAGGGGCAAAACTCGCGGTTGTCCAGATCACATTTCGATGTCCGGTCAACACCATCGCTCACGCGATGGTGTTGTAGTTGCGGCGAATCATTATCAGTGATTAAGTGAGTTGCATCACCTGACCGGCTTGGTCCGCATCGCGGTCATCACCGAAGGAGTCACGTCTTGGCACTCGACGAAGCCACCGCCGCCTTTCTCGCGCAAGCTGCCGAGGGAGGCGGTAAAACGCTGCACGAAATGACGCCCACCGAGGCCCGCCTGATGAACGAAAGTTTCATCGACCTCTACGGCCCCGGTCCCGAGATGGACAGCGTGGAAAACCTGAAGGTCGCCGGCGCGGACGGCCACGACATCGACGTCCGGGTGCTCACCCCCTCGTCCGAACCTCGCGGTGTGCTCGTGTACTTCCACGGCGGCGGCTGGGTCGTCGGTAACCCCGATCAATTCGACACCCTCGCTCGCAAGATCGCCATCGAGACCGGCTGCGTCGTCGTGCTCCCGGACTACCGGCTCGCACCGGAACACGTCTACCCGGCTGCAGCCGACGATGCGTGGGACGTGCTGCAGTGGAGCGCATCCCGGTTCGACGCCGGACTACCGTTGATGGTCGGAGGAGACAGCTCGGGAGGGAACCTGGCCGCCGTCGTCGCCCAGCGTGCAGTGCGCGAGAACGGGCCGAGGGTTGCTCTGCAGGTCTTGGTCTATCCCGTGACCGATCACGATTTCGACAGCGCATCGTACCAAGATGCTTCCAACCAGCTGATGCTCGATCGAACCGCGATGATCTGGTTCTGGGACCTGTACACGCCCGAGGCCGGGGTTCGGACCAACTGGGACGTGTCCCCGCTACACGGCGACGTCACCGGTGTTGCACCGGCGGTAATCCTCCTAGCCGAGCATGACGTGCTACGCGACGAAGGCCAGAAATACGCCGACAAGCTCGATGCTGCAGGCATTCCCGTCGAACTGAAAGTCTTCGACGGCCAGATGCACGGCTTCTTTCAGTTCGTCAACATTCTCCCCGGTGCGCAAGATGGCATCTCCTACGTGGCCAATGCCGTTCGTGCCCACCTCGACACAGTGAGCGCGTGAAAGGAACATCATGACAACGGATGCAATCGTGGTCGGTGCCGGCTTGTCCGGAATCTACATGACACACAAGCTCGAGCAGCTCGGACTGTCGGTGCGAGGCTTCGAAGCAGCGGAAACAGTGGGCGGAACCTGGTTCTGGAACACCTACCCCGGCGCACGATGCGATGTGCTCAGCGTGGAGTACGCGTTCACGTTCTCGCACGAGCTCATCGACGAATGGGAATGGACCGAACGGTACCCAGCGCAGCCGGAAATCCTTCGCTACATCGATTTCGTCGCCGACAGACTCGATGTCAAGAAGCACTTCCAGTTCAACGCACGAGTCGAATCCGCAGTGTGGGACGAGGACACCTCGCTGTGGACGGTGGGCATCGACTCGGGCGAGTACGTGAGTGCGAAATACTTGATCACTGCAGCGGGATGCCTGTCGACCTCGTCCACCCCGGACTTCGCTGGTCTCGACGCGTTCGAGGGCACCACACTTCATACCGCCGCCTGGCCCCGAGAGGGCGTCGACTTCACCGGTAAGCGCGTCGGCGTCATCGGGACAGGATCCTCTGGCGTGCAGGTGATTCCGAAGATCGCCGAGCAGGCAGCACACCTCACTGTGTTTCAGAGGTCCCCTGCGTTCAGTCTCGATTGCGGCAACCGGCTCCTGACCGAGGACGAGAAGCGCTCCTTCAAGGAACTCGTCGAGGACTACAAGATTGCGTCCAAGGCATCCGGCGGCGGGCAACCTGTCGACACTCTCGACGTCAATACGTTCGATCATTCGGAGGAGGAGCGCGCGGCGGTATTCGAGGAGCGATGGAATCGACATCGGGCAATCGACATCATCGCGGCCTACCCCGACCTGCTCAGCAATCGAGAAGCCAACGACACCATCGCCGAGTTCTTCCGCGGAAAGATCCGCGACGTCGTCGACGATCCCGAGGTGGCCGAAACCCTCTCCCCACGTGAGCATCCCCTTGGTGCCAAGCGAATAACGTTGGACACCAGTTACTTCCAAACCTACAACCGCGACAACGTCTCTCTCGTCAGCGTGAAGAACACGCCGATCGAAGGCCTGACGCCGAGTGGACTGAAAACAGCCGACGCCGAATACCCACTCGATGTCGTCGTGTTCGCCACCGGGTTCGACGCCATCACCGGGCCCCTGTTGAACATCGACATCCGCGGGCGCAACGGAAAGACGTTGCAGGACAAATGGGCCGATGGTCCGGTCACCTACCTCGGAATCTCCGTCGACGAGTTCCCGAACCTGTTCACCATTACCGGACCAGGAAGCCCGAACGTCCTGACCAATATGGTCTGCGCTATCGAGCAGCACGTCGAGTGGACAGCGGACGCCATCGCGCACCTGGAAGCTGTCGGAGCCAAGACATTCGAGGCCGAGGAGACGGCTGCAAAGGAATGGACGGCCCGCGCGGTCGAGCTGGCCGACATGACTCTCTACCCGGAGGGCAACTCCTGGTACACGGGAGCCAACATTCCCGGAAAACCTCGCGTGATCATGTCCTACGTCGGCGGACTCAACGTCTTCCGCGAAACCTGCGACAGCGTCGCCGCCGACAACTACACCGGCTTCATCACCACGACCTAGGAGTTCGACACATGTTCCGCATCACCGTTGCGTACAACCACCCCGAGGATCCCGACGCCTTCCTCACACACTATCGGAGCATCCACGCACCGTTGACCGCGACGATGCCGGGGATCAGCTCGTTCGAGTGGGGTGTGTCCGAAACCCCGGACGGTTCGAAGCC
Organism: Rhodococcus sp. 14-1411-2a; assembly: GCF_002259485.1. Lineage (GTDB taxonomy): Bacteria > Actinomycetota > Actinomycetes > Mycobacteriales > Mycobacteriaceae > Rhodococcoides. Next base: position 30,479 of record NZ_NPGA01000015.1, on the reverse strand, counting down.
CGCCCACTTCGTCGTCGGCAATTTGAATTTCCCGTCGAAGGACGCGGCCCTCGCAGCTCTCGGATCACCCGAGGGTAAGGCCGGCGGCGAAGACATGGCCAACTTCGCAGGCGCAGGATTCGTCATGGACATGCACGAGGTCGAAGTCGCTTAGCTGGTCCGCGCATGTGAGCGGAGTACTTCCGAGCCAGATGTACTTTCGCTCGCCTGGCTTGGACCTAGAGGCCCAGATCAGCCAAGCCGAGCAAGGATCGATACTCGAGTCCCTCGGCGGCGATGACTTCGTCCGCCCCGGTCGCCCGGTCGACCACCGTGGCCACTCCGACGACCGTCGCGCCCGCGTCCCGCAGAGCCTTGACGGCAGTGAGCGGAGAATTTCCGGTCGTCGTCGTATCCTCAACCACCAGAACACGTTTGCCGACGATGTCCGGTCCCTCGATCTGACGCTGCATGCCGTGCGCCTTCGCTGCCTTGCGCACCACGAATGCATCGATCGGCCGTCCCTGGGCGTGCATGATCGACATCGCCACCGGATCTGCGCCCATCGTCAAGCCGCCGACCGAGACGAAATCCCAATCGGCAACCAGATCACGCATCAGCGAACCGATCAACGCACCTGCCCGGTGATGCAGGGTCGCGCGACGCAGATCCACGTAGTAGTCGGCTTCCTTGCCCGACGACAACGTGACCTTCCCATGCACGACGGCAAGCTCTTTCACCAAATCGGCCAGTTCCTGCCGGTCCGAATTCGCGGCACTCTCGGCCATGTTCGGATTCCTCTCGTCGCACCACGGATCTTCGATAGGTCGGTACGAACTTACCCACCGACTCACGCGACCGCTCCCGGCGGCTCCGATGCTCGATCTCGGGTCGTTCCTGCCACTAGGCAGCGATGTGGGCCGACTGCTGCTCGTCGAGCAGTTCCTTGGTCTCCACGAACGGTTCCGGTGCGGTCAACGAACGAGACCTGGCGACGAGCGAGGACGGGAACGTGCCGATCGCCTGCGACAACCGGTACGCGTTGTCGTTGTACACGCGCACCGCGCCTGCGATACGACGCTCGGTGACGTTCAGTTCTCCGGCCGGACCCTGGAAAGCCCAATTGCCCAACGCATTCTGACGCGCATCGGCGTCGGCGAGCACAGCATGGAACGCGGCGGACAACGCATTCTCGGCAGCGGCCTGCGCCTGCAGACCCAGGCTGCGATCGCGCACTGCCTTGGACCACGACCGTGCACCGCCGAGCTGACGCAACAGATCACCGGACAGCCCGGTGGCCTCTGCGGCCGCGAGGAACGGGCCCAACTGCTCGTGACGCCGATCCAGTTCGACCTCGACCAGTCGCAGACTCTGCTCCGTCTGCTCGCTGTACCGACCGAGTCGACGCAGCGCGATCAGCACGTAACCGACCACGACAACCGCTACCAGGACCACCACTGCCACGACAACACCCGAAGAAACCGTCACGAGGTACGAATTTAGCCGCGTAAGCGCACCTGCGCCTGTAAACACGCCCGAACTTTCGTCATGGCTGGTTGCGTCGGCGCTCCGAGTCGAAAGGAATCGGACGCGACGCAGGCGGACGCGGCACAGGACGCGACGGATTCGCCGAACGCGCAGCCTGCGGACCGGCCGCATCGGGCCGCGGCGGACGCGGCCTACGTCCGGGTTCCTGCGGACGTGGCTCGGAAGTACGAGGATCTCGGGTGCGGGGCTCCGGGGTACGAGGCTCCTGGGTACGGGGCTCGGCTACCCGAGGCGGCCGGATCCGAGGCTCGGGTGTCTTGGGCGCGGGCGTTCTCGGCTCGGCAACACGTGATTCCGGGCTTCGCACCGCCTGGATACGGGGTTCCGCCACCCGAGGCTGTGGGTCGTGCGGCACGTCCGCTTGCTGATTATGTGGCTCATGGACCAGTGGCCTACCCGGATCGCTTCGATCGCGGCCGGGATCGCCGGGGCGAGCGCCGTAGACGGCACTTCCGCGAACCGGGGGCAGCACGTGCAACATGCCCGACAGTCGTGCAACCGCGTCGATCGCGGCATCCCAATCGCGACCCGAACTGTTCAGCGGCAGGGACCCCAGCGTCCAGTCCTTCTCGCTCCACAGCAACTGCAGATTCGCCGGAATGGATTCGGTGAACGCGGCCATCCGCTGGTCGCAGACACGGCGAGCGATATCGACGTCGGTGGCGAACACCACGCGCGGCCCGATGGAACCGAGCAGCTCCATGTCCTCGTCGCGCGGCGGCGGCGTCGAGCGGGGCCGGAGGTCGATGTCGACATCGGAACCGACCGAACGCTGCACGGCCACGATGGTGCCTGTCTCCTCGACGTCGAAGAGAACGAACTCTTCACCGCGCCGAACTCCGGTCACCACTCCCAGAGCCACGTCGAACTCGGGCTTGGACAGAGCAGCGCGAGAGAACCGAGTGACCAGTTCTCGATCGTGCGGTCGATACTCGTACCCCTGCGCCTTGGCCCACATCTGCCGGACACGTCCGGACCGATCTCGCTTGGACCTGTCGATGTAGAGCAGCGCCACTGCACCCATCAGTGCAATTGCCGCAAGGCCGAACCACATTGCCGTCATCGCGAACCACCTTAATCGACATCCACACCTTCACCGCCCACCACCGCCGGGTCCTGTGAACGGTCCCTACGACAGCTCGCACCGCCTATGGGGTCATTCCGCAGGCTCCACTCCTAGCCACCCAGACTGGGCGTTTCGATGATGACGTTCGCGCGAATCGTTCCGTCCTCGACGGCCTCGCCCTGCACCACGACGAAAGCACCGACCGTCAGCGACGCCAGATCGCTACCGGACAACGAGATTATCTGGGTCTGGGGTGTGGTCTGCACCGTCACCGGAGCGCCGTCGAGTCCGTCGAGTGTCAGAGTCGAACCGTCGTTGGCGCTGATCGTTCCCACCGACGATCCCAGCTGACCGAGAATCTCGGGAATTCCTCCCGGGATCAGCCCGGGCGTGGTGGCGGTGCCCGATTCGGTGGGCTGCGGCGTGGTCGTGGGTGCACTCGAGGTGGGCGGTCGGATCGACGTCGACGGCGCAGAAGCGGTGGTCGACTCGTCGGATCCCCCGCTCAGGAAGGAAATCCCGAACACCACGACGATGGCGAGTACGACGAGTCCGATCAGCGCCAGAACCCACGGTCGTGGCCCCTTGCTGCCGGAATCGGCGGCGTTCGGATCTTCGCCGGGAGGCGGAGCGCCGTACTCCGGCGGCTGCCCGAACTGCTGGGTGTGGCCGAATTGCTGAGTGTTGCCGTACTGCTGCGGCTGCCCGTACTGCCCAGTCCCATACCCCTGGCCGTACTGCTGGGTCTGGCCGTAGGCCTGATTCGCCGCCGCCTGCTGCTCGGGGTCGTACGGCGGAAATGCCTGCGTGGGCTGATACCCCGGCGGATAGGCCTGGGGGTCGGGGTTCTGCTGGGCAGGATTCTGCTGAGTCGGATACTGATAGGCCGGATCCTGATAGCCCGGGTTCTGGTTCGCCTGGGTCGGATATGCCTCGGTGGGGTGAGCGCCGTCGGGATACTGCTGGGCTCCGGGGTACGGCCGACCGTAGTCCTGGGTCGGCTCGGATGGCTCCGCCTGGGGTGCTGCGTCCTGATCGCGCTCCCGAGGTGACCGTGGGTCGTCCGGATTCGTCATTCCACGAGCGTACCTACCCGGCACTTCCCGGTTGAAGGCACAAAACAGGCCCACCCGAGCGGTGCTCGGGTGGGCCTGTTGCGGAACGGGGCCGCCGCTAGCCCAGGATCAGGCGTTCGCCGTCCGGGCTCGAGTTGACCGAAACCACGTCGCCGTCGTGGACGTCGCCGGCGAGCAGGAGCTTCGCCAGTTGATCGCCGATCGCCTGCTGGATCAGCCTGCGGAGCGGACGCGCGCCGTACAGCGGGTCGTAGCCGCGGGCCGCGAGCCACAACTTGGCCGGCGAGGACACCTCCAACGTCAGGCGACGAGCCGCCAGACGCTTGGCGAGGAAGCCGAGCTGAATGTCGACGATCGACTCGAGCTGGTCCTCGGACAAGGCGTCGAACACCACGACGTCGTCGAGGCGGTTGACGAACTCGGGCTTGAACGAGCGCCGCACCGCGTCCATCACCTGCTCCTTGGTGCCGCCGGCACCGAGGTTGGAGGTGAGGATCAGGATCGTGTTGCGGAAGTCGACGGTCCGGCCCTGGCCGTCGGTGAGGCGGCCTTCGTCCAGTACAGCGAGCAGGATGTCGAACACGTCGGGGTGCGCCTTCTCGACCTCGTCGAAGAGCACCACCGTGTACGGACGCCTGCGCACGGCTTCGGTCAGCTGGCCGCCGGCCTCGTAGCCGACGTAACCGGGAGGCGCACCGACCAACCGAGCGACGGCGTGCTTCTCGCTGTACTCGCTCATGTCGATGCGGACCATCGCGCGTTCGTCGTCGAACAGGAACTCCGCCAACGCTTTCGCCAACTCGGTCTTGCCGACGCCGGTGGGTCCGAGGAACAGGAACGATCCCGTCGGACGGTTGGGATCGGCCACCCCGGCGCGGGAGCGTCGGACGGCGTCGGACACCGCTTGTACTGCGTCCTTCTGTCCGACGACTCGCTTGCCGAGCTCGTCTTCCATCCGGAGCAGCTTCGCGGTCTCGCCTTCGAGCATCCGGCCGGCCGGAATTCCGGTCCAGGCTGCGACGACGTCGGCGACGTCGTCCGGGCCCACTTCCTCCTTGAGCATCACGTCATCCTGGGCCGGCGAGTCCTCGGTCTTGGCTGCGAGCTCCTTCTCGAGGGTCGGGATGCGTCCGTAGCGCAGTTCGGCGGCCTTGCCCAGATCGCCGTCGCGTTCGGCGCGATCGGACTCGCCGCGCAGGTTCTCGAGCTCCTCCTTCAGTGCCCGTACCGAATCGATGGCGTTCTTCTCGTTCTGCCAGCGCGTGCTGAGCCCGGCCAACTTCTCCTGCAGGTCGGCGAGTTCCTGACGGAGCTTGTCGAGTCGAGCCTTCGACGCGTCGTCGGTCTCCTTCGCCAGTGCCATCTCCTCGATTTCGAGGCGACGGACCGCACGTTCGACCTCGTCGATCTCGACGGGGCGTGAATCGATCTCCATGCGCAGACGGGACGCGGCCTCGTCGACGAGGTCGATCGCCTTGTCCGGCAGGAACCTGGCCGTGATGTACCGGTCGCTCAGGGTTGCGGCGGCGACGAGTGCGGAGTCCGTGATCCGGACGCCGTGGTGCACCTCGTAGCGTTCCTTGAGTCCGCGCAGGATGCCGACGGTGTCCTCGACCGACGGCTCACCGACGTAGACCTGCTGGAAGCGTCGTTCGAGGGCGGCGTCCTTCTCGATGTACTTGCGGTACTCCTCGAGGGTCGTCGCACCGACGAGGCGCAGTTCGCCGCGGGCGAGCATCGGCTTGATCATGTTGCCCGCGTCCATCGCCGATTCGCCGGTCGCGCCGGCTCCGACGATGGTGTGTAGTTCGTCGATGAACGTGATCACCTGACCGGCGGAGTTCTTGATGTCGTCGAGCACGGCCTTGAGCCGTTCCTCGAACTCACCGCGGAACTTCGCGCCTGCGACCATCGAACCGAGGTCGAGAGAGACGACGGTCTTGCCGCGCAGGCTTTCGGGTACGTCGCCGGCGATGACGCGCTGGGCCAGTCCTTCGACGATGGCCGTCTTGCCGACGCCGGGTTCTCCGATGAGCACCGGGTTGTTCTTGGTGCGTCGGGAGAGAACCTGTACGACGCGTCGGATCTCGGTATCGCGCCCGATGACGGGATCGAGCTTGCCTTCTCGGGCCAGCGCGGTCAGGTCGGTGCTGTATTTCTCCAGCGCCTGGTAGGTGTTCTCCGGATCTGCGCTGGTGACCCGAGCGCTGCCCCGGACGGCCTGGAAGGCGTCGCGCAGCTCGTTGGGTCCGGCTCCGTGGCCGGTCAGCAGCTTGGCGACGTCGTCGTTGCCGGTCGCCAAGCCGACCATCAGATGCTCGGTGGAGACGTACTCGTCGTCGAGTTCGGTGGCCAGGTGCTGCGCTGCGGTGATCGCGGCGAGGGTTTCACGGCCGAGTTGCGGAGTGGTGGTCGAACCGGTTGCCGAGGGCAGCCGGTCGACGAGGCTCTGCGCTTCTCGACGCACCGTTGCGGGGTCGACGCCGACGGCCTTCAGCAAGGGTGTGGCGATGCCGTCGGTCTGATCGAGCAACGCCACCAACAAATGTGCCGGACGGATATCCGGGTTACCGGCCGCGGATGCGGCCTGCAGAGCAGCGGAGAGTGCTGCCTGCGACTTCGTGGTGGGAGTGAAACTGTCCACCGGTCACCTTCTTTCGACTGGGTTCTGCAAAAACTGTCGCTCGGTACAACCATAGCGAAGTTGAGTCTGTTCCGCTCAACCTTGGATTTCTCCACATTCTGCGACGTGCGCGATATCCTCGACCGGTCTACTTTGGTGACGGTCGACAGCAGTGATTCGGTGGGGTGGAGGTGGATCGATGCTCGACGCACGCACGATCTCCCTGGTCCGCACCGGATTCAAATCCGTCGTGGCCGCTCAGGACGGTCCGGCGCGGCTGTCCCGGTCCTTCTACGGCCATCTCTTCGCCCAGCACCCCGACTTCCGAGCTCTGTTTCCCGCCTCGATGGATGCCCTGCGTGAACACTTCGTCATGGCACTCGGCTACGTCTTCGAGCATCTCGACGATCCCGACCGCGTCGAACCGTTCCTCGAACAACTCGGCCGGGACCACCGCAAGCACGGAATCTCCGGCGCGCACTTCCGTGCGGGCAGTTCGGCTCTGATCAGCGCGTTCCGCAGCTTCGCCGGCAACGAGGTATGGACCGACGAGGTCGAGACGGCCTGGAACGACGCGCTGACCGTGGTGAGCGATGCGATGGCCGTCGCCGCCGACGACGACGAACTGCCGCCGTTCTGGAGTGCCACCGTCGTCGAACATCAGCGGGTGCTCGACGACCTCGCGGTGGTCCGGTTGAAGACCGACGGCGAGATCCCGTACTTCCCCGGGCAGTACGTCAGTGTGCAGATTCCGCAACGGCCCAAACTGTGGCGGTATCTGTCCCCGGCCATTCCCAGCAATCCGTACGGCGAGATCGAGTTCCATGTTCGACGCGTATCCGGGGGCTGGGTGTCACCGGCGATGGTCACCGAGACCGCAGTGGGCGATCGCTGGTCGATCAGTCCGCCGCTGGGTGGGATGCATGTCGATCGCGCGATCGGCGAGGACGTGTTGATGATCGCGGGAGGCACCGGTCTGGCTCCGCTGCGTGCACAGGTCATGGAGATGGCGCAGCGCAGCAACAATCCGCGGGTGCATCTGTTCGTCAGCGGCACGTATCCGTGCGATCTCTACGATCTGGACACGTTGTGGCAGCTGTCGCTGTCGAATCCATGGTTGACGATCGTTCCGGTGACAGAGCAGCTCGAGAATCCGTGGTGGTATTCGGGCACGCCTCGCGAGCTTCCGTGGGGAATGCACCACCGTCTGCACGGCGCGGTGGGCAAGGTGGTGACCCAGTTCGGCTCGTGGGCCGATCGGCAGATTCAGATCTGCGGGTCTCCGTCGATGGTACGAACGACGATCTACGCCCTCCGCAAAGTGGGCACGCCGATGGAACACATTCAGCACGATCCGTTCTGAATCAGTCTGCGCTGCAGGGCAATCAGCTGGACAGCGATTTCGGCGGCAGATCCTCGACGATTCCGCCGGCCACCAGTCGCGGAGTCCACGTCTCGGTGATGAGCCTGCCGTCTCCGGTGATGATCGCGTCGGGGTCGGGATCGATCAGGATGGGATAGCCGGTGTCCGCGGTGGCGAGAATGTTCTGCACCAGGAGGTCGTTCTCGATGGTGTAGTGCACCGACACCGGATACAGGTCGGAGTCGAATGCCCATGGGCGGCCGATGAATATCACTGCATCGCCGAGATCGTCGAGTACCGACACCGAGCCGTCGCGCTCGAGCCGCAGGCTCCACTGGGGCGGCATGGACGTGGCGAATTCGAATCTGTGGGGCGCTCGGGCGTCGAGCAGGTGGATCATCAACAGCGCGCCGTCGCGGGGATCTCGTTGCGGGACAATGACTTCGAATGATCCGCATTCGTAGAATCGGGACCCGAACGGCCCCGGGATGCCCGCGCCGAGATCGTCTGCGATGGTGAGTGCGAGCCGAACGAACCCGGAGCCGTCCTCGGCCCGGAGCGTGATTCCCTCGGAGGGGTGGGGCAGGCGCGATTCGTCCCGCGGCGCGTAGGACAGCACGGCACGTAGCAGCGGCTCGACCACCTCCGCGTCACCGTCTCGTGAATCGAACGTTCGCCGTCGACGATCGGTCATCTCCACCCCCTTCGCCTGGCAAGACAGTCTGCCACCGGGGCTCGAATCACGCGTCCGATTCTGCGGAAAACCATTCGTTCGTTCCCGCTCCCGGGGCACCCCACTGCCCGGGCTCGCCCCTCTACGTCCACCGACGCATGAAACCGATCAGTACGATTTTCTGACGAATTTCTGCAGGTCAGCCATGGTTCGCGGGATTCGCGGCAGCGGCTACTATGAGCCGGTTCGGTCCGCGGCGGACCGATCTGCCCGGGTGGGCAGCGGCTGTATCAGGAAGGCACACACATCCCCGATGTCCGCTGATTTCGCCGCACGTCTGAACCATCTGTTCGCCACGATCCACCCGCCCGGACGCAAACCACACACCAACGCCGAGGTCGCCGACGCTCTCGCCTCGCGCGGACACCAGATCTCCAAGCCCTACATCTCGCAATTGCGCTCGGGACAGCGCGCCAATCCGTCCGCGGACACCGTCGCGGCGCTGGCCGCGTTCTTCAAGGTCAAGCCCGACTACTTCTTCGACAACATCTACGCGACGAAGGTGGACCACGACCTCGAACTGCTCACCCAACTGAAGGGCTACGGTCTGCGCCGCCTGTCCGCTCGGGCCTTCGACCTGTCCGAGGAATCGCAGAACCTGCTCAGCTCGATGGCCGAGAAACTCCGCGTGAGCGAAGGCCTACCCGCGGTGCCGCCGGACAGCACCCGTTAGGACCCGCTAGGACCCGGTGTTCGCCGCTGATTTGGGTCGTTCCGCAGGCTCCACTCCCGCCGCGGCAATCCTTGCCTGCACTTCCGGACGCCGCAGCGGCGGCACCGTCGGCGGTGGCTGACGCCGCTCGGGAAGCGCATCGAGGAGTCGGTGCGTCGTCGCCGTCACCTCGGCGACGGCCAGCTCGAAGGCATCGCGGGTGGCGTCGGACGTCTTCTGTACACCGCTGATCTTGCGGACGTACTGACGCGCGGCCGCTTCGACCTCGGCGTCGGTGGCGTGCGGTTCCAACCCTCGCAAGGTGGTGATGTTTCGGCACATAGCTCGACGATAGCCCCGCATCTCACACCTCGAGAAGACCCGACAACGCCCGTAGACACAACGCGCGTACCTGCTCGCGGTCGAGGGTTCTGCGCTCCACCCAGTCCAGACACACAGCTCGCACGAAGGCGATCCAGCCGCGCAGCGCGGTGCGTACCGTCTCGTCGTCCTGCAGCGTCGTCGGCAGCGCGGCGAGGATCCGCTGCTGCTGGACGTCGAACTCGCGCGTGAGGATCTCGTTGATCAGAGGATCCCCCAGCAACGTGCCGCGATTGACCGCGCGGACGCCGTGCGCATGTTCGTCGGTGTACGAGATGTACGCGTCGAGGCCTGCGGCGATCTGCTCGAGCACCGGCAACGAGGTGTCCGGCGCGGTCAGACCGAGGTTGCGCTCCGATTCGGCGCGGACGATCTCGACGAAGAACTCCCGCTTGGACGGGAAGTAGTGATACATCAATCCGCGTGACACGCCGGCGAGGTCTGCGACCTCCTCGATCCAGACGTCCTCGTACGGCCGCTCGGCGAACAGTGCCGAGCCGATCTCGATCAGCTGCGCACGCCGCAGTGCCGGCGTCATGCGCTTGCGCGGTGTGGTCATGTCCCTCGAACCTTACTTGACACCGGTTCAACAGTGAGTACCGTCACTATTTGACACGGTTCAACAAGGGCCGGTCCCGAGACGATGGAGTGGCGATGTCGACACAGTTCGCGGTACGAGGCGGCTCCCTGCCCCATCCCCCGCACCGACTCCCCGTGCTCGGCGACGTCGTCGGCGTCGATCCCCGCACCCCCGTCCAGGATTCGACCGCGATGGCCCGCACGCTCGGCCCGCTGTTCGAGCGGCACATCCTCGGCCGACGATTCGTCTTCGCCGCCGGTGCCGACGTGGTGGGTGAGCTGTGCGACGAGAAGCGCTTCGAGAAGTTCTTGCCCCCGGGCGTCGAGAATCTACGGGACATCGGAGCCGACGGGCTGTTCACCGCCTACAACCACGAACCGAATTGGCAACGTGCCCATGATCTTCTGCGCCCGGCGTTCACCGCAGGGGCCATGCGCGGGTACCACGAGATCATGGTCGACGTCGCCGACGACCTGATCGAGCATTGGGAGTTCCTCTCTCGCAACGCGTCACCGACCGATGTATCGGCCGACATGACGACGTTGACGCTCGAGACCATCGGCCGGACCGGATTCAGTTACAGCTTCGGGTCGTTCGCGCGTGCCGAGCCGCATCCGTTCGTCTCGGCCATGGTCGGTGCGCTGACGTACAACCAGCGGCGGGCGTTGCTGAAGGTTCCCGCGTTCGCCAAGCCTCTGTTCGCCCGCTCGGATCGCCGGTACGCGGGCAACAAGCAGTACCTGGCAGACGTCCTCGCAGATGTCGTCAGGACCAGGCGCCGATCCACCGAAGACTTCAGCGACCTGCTCCAGATCATGATGGACGCCGCGTGTGAGGCCGACAATCCGAATGCACTGAGCGAAGCCAACATCGGCTGCCAGATCCTGACATTCCTGATCGCCGGTCACGAGACCACCTCCGGTGCACTCTCTTTTGCGCTGTACTACCTGGCGACGCACCCGGAGGTGTTCGAGCGCGCCCGCGCCGAGGTCGACGAGGTCTGGGGTACCGGCAAGCCCGAGTTCGGCCAGGTTCCCAAGCTGCGATATGTCCGACGCGTCCTCGACGAATCACTGCGCCTGTGGCCCACCGTCCCGGCGTTCGGTCGCGGGGCACGCGCCGACACCGTCGTCGGCGACGGCTACGCCATGGCGGCCGGAGACTGGGCGATCGTGCTCGCCACGGCGCTGCACCGCGATCCTGTGTGGGGTGACCGCCCGCACGAGTTCGATCCCGACAACTTCCTGCCCGATCGCATCAAGGCCCGGCCCGCTCACGTGTACAAGCCTTTCGGTACCGGTGAACGCGCCTGCATCGGACGGCAATTCGCCATCCACGAGGCCGTTCTGGTACTCGGAACCATTCTGCAGCGCTTCGACCTGCAGGCCGACCCGTCGTACCGACTGAAGGTCCAGGAGCGACTGACCATGATGCCCACAGGCTTTCGGGTACAACCCACAGTGCGGCAGTAGTCAGTCGGGCAGCAGAGGAACCGAGATCCCCGGATCACGGCCGAGCAACACCCCACGAGTGAGCGACGTCGAGCCGAACTTCTTGTGCACCCCGTCGAGCGCCCGGTCCAGGGCCGAGGCCTCCGGCGGTGTCCGTACCTGCGGCGGGTCGAACTGCAGCTCCAATTGCTCCGCACCGCCCCTGTCGATGCTCGACACGGTGACCCCCACCAACGTAATGCCCTTCTCCGCGATCAGCGGCGCCGCGTCGTGCAGCAATTCGAGTGCGGCGTCGAGAATGTCGCGGGTGTCGGCGGTCGCTCGATCGAGCGTGTGCGATCTGGTGGCGCGAGTGAAATCGGCAAAACGCAAGCGCAACATGACGGTTCGGCCGGTTCGCTCCGCTGCGCGCATACGGTGCGTGACGCGATCGACGAGCCCGATCAACGATGCCTCCACCTCGGCCGCGTCGTGCCTGCCGCGACCGAGTGCCCGCTGCGCACCGATGGAACTGCGCGACTTACCGGGCTGGACGCGTCGTGGATCCCGGCCCATGGCCAGCGCGTACAGGTGGGCACCCGCACCCTTGCCGAGTACCGAGGCCAACGACCGCTCGCCGTAGGCCGCGATGTCGCCGACCGTTCTGATGTCCAGAACGTGCAGCTTCTCGGCGGTCACTTTTCCTACGCCCCAAAGTCTTTCGATGTTCAGCGGGTGCAGGAATTCGAGTTCGCCGCCGGGCGGTACCAGCAGCAGACCGTCGGGCTTGGCGAAGGCGCTGGCAACCTTGGCCAGGAACTTGGTGGTGGCGATCCCGACGGTGATGGGCAGCCCCACCTGCTCGGCGACCTCCTGCCGCAGGCGCTGTCCGATCTCGGTGGCACTGCCCGCGATCTTCTGCAGCCCGCCGACGTCGAGGAATGCCTCGTCGATGGAGATGCCCTCCACCAGCGGGGTGGTGTCGTGGAAGACGTCGAACACGTCCTTGCTCGCCTGCGAGTAGGCATCCATACGCGGCGGCACCACGATGGCCTGCGGGCAGACCGCGCGTGCCTGCCCACCGCTCATCGCCGTGCGCACCCCGAAGGCCTTGGCCTCGTAGCTGGCGGCCAGCACCACCCCCCCGCCGACGATCACCGGCTTACCGCGCAGCCGCGGATCGTCCCGCTGCTCCACCGAGGCATAGAAGGAGTCCAGGTCGGCGTGCATGATGCTCGCCACGGGTCTACCGGTGGACTCCACCGTTTCATGCTCGCACAGGCCACCGACACCCTCGGCCCTCTCACTCGCAGACGTGATCCTCCGCGGCCTGCACTATCGGCTCGGCCCAGGGCTCACCGGTCCCCTTCTCGTAGGTAGCACCGAGCGAATCGGTCACCTCGGCGACGGCTTGCTCTTCGGTGAGCCCCTGCTGGGCGCGGGTCTCGCAAAAACCCGGAATGTAGATGCCCAGTGCGAACACCTCGTTGACGGTGGTTCCGATGCCCTGTCCGTAGAGGTCGTCGAACAGTTCGCTCATTCCCGGAGTTTCGAGAAATCCGTCCCTGGCCTCCTGCACGTCACGCGAGATGCCGGTGCCGGTCTCGGTCGACGTCATCTCGTAACTGCAGCCTGCGCTCAGTGCCATCAGGCAGAGTGCAGCGCCCATCGATATCCGACCCGCTCCCCGCTTCACAGAATCACCCCCGCAACCACGTAGGTCAGTGCGGCGACGGCAGCGGCCGCGGGCAGCGTCGTCACCCACGCTGCGAGCATGTTTCCCGCCGTCCCCCAGCGCACGGCCGTCGTACGCTTGGTTGCCCCGACGCCCATGATCGCCGACGAGATGACGTGGGTGGTCGACACCGGCGCTCCCAGTCCGATCGATGCCACGTACAGCACGGACGACGCCGTCGCCTCCGCGGCGAACCCCTGGGGTGGGTCGAGTTCGATGATCTTGCGGCCGAGGGTGCGCATGATCCGCATCCCACCGGTCGCCGTTCCGACCGCCAGCACCGTCGCGGTGAGGAAGTAGCACCACAGAGGAATCGTGTAGTCGGCCTGATTGCCCGATACGACCAACGCCAGCACCACGATGCCCATCGTCTTCGCTGCATCCTGCATGCCGTGTCCGAAAGCCATGGCCGCTGCCGAGCACGTCTGTGCCCGGCGGAATCCGCGGCTGGTGGCACTGGGAGACGATCGTCGGAACATCCACAGAATGGCCACCATCGCGGCGCTTCCGAGCACGAAACCGACTGCAGGAGAAACGATCATCGGGAGGATCACCTTGGTCGCGACGCCTCCCCACAGCACCGTCATTCCGCCGGCCAGTGCAGCTCCCACCAAGCCGCCGACCAACGCGTGCGAGGACGAGGACGGCAACCCGTACCACCAGGTGATCAGATTCCAGCCGATGGCACCGACCAGGGCGCACCCGACCACGAGCAACGCGTCGGATCCGACGTCGAGGGCGATGATTCCCTCCCCCACCGTCGACGCGACCTTCGCACCGAAGAAGGAACCGAGCAGATTCCCCACCGCGGCCATGACGAGCGCCGTCCGCAGGGTGAGTGCGCGAGTGGACACCGACGTCGCGATGGCATTGGCCGAATCGTGAAAGCCGTTGGTGAAGGTGAACGCCATCGCGAGGGTGATGACCAGAACCAGTGCTACCACCGCGCACTCACGTCTCTTTCAGCACGATGGATTCGATGACGTGCGCTACCTTCTCGAAAGCGTCTGCGGCATCTTCGAGTTCGTCGCCCACTCCCTTGAGCTTCATCACGGTCAATGCGTCGAATCGACCGTCGAACAGATCCGCCAGAAAAGTCCGATAGGCATGATCGGCCCGGTTCTCGAGCTCGTTGATCTCGATCCAGTAGCGCTCGAGATCCTTCATCGACGCCAGCCTCGGCATTGCATCCGCCGTGACCTTGGCCGACCGGTCGAGGATGTCGATCATGTCGTGCATGTGCGGGGTCAGTTCGTCGATTCGGTACAGCGAGAGCAGATGTGTCGCCGCTTCCATGTGGTCCATCACGTCGTCGAGGCTCGAGCCGAGGACGTAGATGTCGGTGCGATCGAACGGGGTGATGAAGCTCGAGTTCAAGGTGCGGAACAGATCGTGGGTGACGCTGTCGGCTTCGTGCTCGAGATCGACCATGCGCCGCGCCACCGCATCGATTTCCGGTGCGGATTCGAGCAGTTCGGTCAACGTCTTCGCTCCGGTGGCCAACAGCTGAGCCGAGGAGTTGAACAGGTCGTAGAACAGAACGGACTTGGGTTTGAAGCGTGCGAACATCTTTCGTCTCCTGAATGGTGCGGCTACCGGCGAGCGCCGGCGTAGGGCTCGAGCAGATCCGACGGCACGCGGTGGTCGGCATCGGCGGGCAGCACCAGTTCGGGCGCACCGGCGCGTGATCGAGGTGCCATCTCGAACGCCTCGATCGACTGGCAGTACTTCGAGACTCGGATGACGGACATGTTCATCCGTGCCGTCATGTCGGTCACCCAGTACGGCACTCGTTCGTTGGCCTTGATCTCCAGGATCGCGAGCTTGGGCGGGATGATGAAGCGGTTCTGGGCACCGGAATCGAATCGGAAGTCGCGATCCCGACCGTGCACCTTGTGATCGATCGTCACCCGTAGACCGAGGTCGGCCTCACGACCGATGTACGCCTCGCGCAGATAACCGGTGGTGACCATCGGACGCAGATCCAGATTGGCGATCAACGTGCTGACCTCGTTGACGAACGGGCGTTGACTGGGATCGCATTCTATCTCCTCGCGGCCGTTGAGCCACCGCTGAGAAACGTCGTAGGGCAACGAGATTCGGCGCTTCTGGGTGACCCTGTTGACGCGCTGCTTGATCTCGATCTGCACCGGCGTGTCGTCGGTGCACTCGGACGGCGCCCCGTACAGCCGTACCCGCACCTTGCGCCTGAACTTCAGGCCCTCGATCTTCTCCCAGTAGAACCGCAGATCGGTGGTGTCGTAGTACAGCGAGGTGACCGGGTAGCCACCCTTGGGCGAGAACGGGTCGGTGTCCATCCGTGCCGTCAGTTCTTCACGGACCTGAGCGACGTCGGCCTCGGCAACGAAATACTTGATCTCGTACCGATTGAACGAGTGCAGCTTGCTGGCGGTCTGCTGGTAACCGGTGGGCTCGGTGTTCAGGTCCTCCGGCGACGCACCCTGCTTCTCCAAAGCGGCCTTGGGTCGAAATTTGTCGAACAGATTCATGGATCGAACCTTCCTTCGGTGGGTGTGCATGGTCGGGCGACGCCGCGTTCAGTTCGGCTCCGCGAACACGATCGGGGGTAGTTCGGTGGCTCCGTCGGCCTCGGACGCGAGCAGCAGTTCACCCGCGTCGGTGTAGGCGACGGCCTCCCCCTGTGGTTGATCGGGTCCCTCGACAACACGGGCGGGAGCGCCCGAGAATGCCGCGGGCACGTCACCGTCGGCGATTTCGAAGACGAACAGATCCTTCTTGGTTCGCAGTGCCCCCATTGTGGCGTCGGCATCGACGGCTGCACCGGTGATCGGTCTGCTCGACCCGTCCGGCGCAGTCGCAGACACCGTTCCGGAACGGACCAGATCGATGGATGTCGTTGTGGTGTCGATGGTTTCGTCACTGCTGTAGATCGACGCGGCCGCACCGCCCGAGACCTTGGTGATCAGCACCGGTTGCCCGGCGGGCGTCAGAGCGAACGCCTCGACGTCGTGTGCGCCGTCGGGGTAGCGCATCGTGACCGAGGTGCGCCGGTCGGTGGCCACGTCGACGCCGATCAACGTGACGCTCTCCCGGTCGCTGTCGTTGTCACCGGTGTCGGCGAGCCACACGATCCCCGCGCTGTCGACGGCCATGTCCTCGACGTCGACCGTCTCGACTCCGACGTCGACCCACCCGGTCACCTCGCAGGCACGGTCGAGCACCGCCAGCCGATCGTCACTGCCGCGGTCCCCGATCGCGTAGCCGGTATCGCCCGTCCACGCCAGACCCGACAACTCGGACAGGCCCGAGTCGGTGGGGGTGCACCAGGTTTCGAATCTCGCAGCTGCTGGGGGTTCGGCCGACGCGCACGACGCGAGTACCGAGGCACCGGCTCCGCACGCAGCGACGATCACGCCAAACCTCCGTCTCCGAGTGTTCATCCGACCGTCGCCTACCCGCCACGAGATCGAGCGTCGGCGGTCACTGCGCGGGAGCAGCATCAGCTCATGAACGGTCGAACTTCTGTTCCCGAGTTGCTGGTCGCCACCGGCACTGCGCGCACGCTGTCGCAGGCCGCCTCCTTCGTGATGGAGGGAATGGTCCTGATCAACGGCTTGCCGCTGCGCGATCCTCGCCGCGAAGTTTCCCCGGCAGACACCCTGACCCTGCGCTGACCGCCGAGACATCACGACGATCCCGTCACGACAGGATCGTCGGCGAGTGCATCGGTGCGAATCTGCAGCCGTGACTTCAATTCCGCAGCCTCGGCGTCGATCTCCTCCTGAGTGAGCGCCGCCGACGTCGGAATGGATGCGGTGACCTCGTCGACGATGTCGAGCACTCGGCCGCTCGCCCACAGCTCGTCGTAGATGGTGCGGAAGGCAGCGTCGTACTCGTCGGTGAATTCGGTCGAGTCCAGGAACATGTCCTTGAGCGAATTACCCAACATCGGGCCGCCCTCGGGCATCCCCCCGCCTTCCGGAATCTCCATTCCCTCCGGCGGTGTGAACCCCTCGGGCATCTGCGGCATCCCGCCGCCACCTGCCCCGCCGCCACCGGGCATCATCGACACCGCGTCGTTCGCACCGGCGGTGGAATCTGAGTTCAGAGCCAGATTCAGATCCCACGACACCACCGAGAACGTCTTCGAGTCCAGGTCGTAGTACAGGTAGAAGTTCTTTCCCGGGCCGCCCATGTCGTCGCCGTTGCCCAGCAAGTTCTGAAGGGCAAGGTAATTCGCCAGTGAGTCGACATCGACATAGTCGGCCAGATGCGCATCGAACTCGGCCTGATCGGCACCGTCGAGCCACTTCAACAGCGTGATGATCGGTTGCAGGTCCGCGGTGCCGAGAGCGTTGATCTGGGTGTACTGCTCGGCGTACGTCGTCTGATCGTCTCCCTCGTACATGAAACTGGCTTCGGCACCGACCTTGTACAGCACCCCGTCGCCGTCCTCCAGGGAGTTGGCGTAGTCGTCGTCGGGAGCGACGACGACCAGCCGCGTCGTCTCGGCCGAGTCGTTCACCGAATACGTGGTGTAGGTGAAGTCCTGGGTCGCCTGACCCGAGGCCTCGGTGATCGCAAGAGACACCGACTCGTTCAAAGCGGGCGTGTACGGCCGAAGCGACAGCGTCGTGTGACCCTGATAGGCCCGCCCCTCGGAATACTCCGCGAAGTCGATCAGAAACGGAAGATCCTCGGGCGCATCGAAACTGAGCGGCTCCCCGAACATATTCATCCCAGCACCGCCGGGCATGGCCCTACCTTCCGGCATGGCCGCACCCTCCGGCATGGCCCCACCTTCCGGCATGGCCGCACCCTCGGGCATGGCTGCACCGTCTGCAGGTGCTGGTCGACCGGATGTCCCGGCAGTACCTCCGCCGCGCCCGGGCATCGAGCCGTCGTCGCTGCTGAGAGTGGCCAGCGTGGAATTGCCCTTCAACCTGATACCGACGTCGGCGATCAGGGTTCCGTCGATGGTGATGTCTGCGGGTACCGACTCCTTGACCCCTTCGTTCTGGAACGAGTCCTTCAGGGTCTGGTAGTCGCCGGCGTCGATATCCACCGAAATCGAGTGCGACACAGTGGTATCGAACAGATCGACCACACCCTGGACGTTCTCGGTGATCTCGGAGGCGATGACGGTTGCATCGCCGGTGATGTACGGGCGGATCCGGGTCGACCCGAACACGGTCGCCATCACCACGACGAACACCAGCAGGGTGGCAGCAATTTTCCAGTGCTGCCGCACCGTCCGCGGTACTCGGTGGACGAGCCTCCTTCGCAGGGTTGTCGGGGCCGAGGGAAAGTTCGTGTTCGGGTCGGTCACGATCAGATGTCCGTCTGGTCGTATCCGGTGAGTACCGAGACCCGTTGCCCTGTGTTGACCTCACTGAGAGCAGCGATCAACTCGCCGGGTTTCTTGCCGGATCTGAGTTGGGCCGTGAAATAGAGCTCGGTCAATGCACCCGATCGCACCGATTCGGTACTGACCAGCTCGAACTCCTTGCAGTACTTGATCAGTACGTCTTCGACGAGATCGGTGTAGTCGGCGTCGGGCGGAACCTGCACCTTGACGACCTGACGCTGCACATCGAGTTTGAACCAGTTGAACTTGCTCATCACCACCATGACCAAGCAGATGGCAAACGTGGCCGCAATGGCCAGTACGTAGAAGCGAGTTCCCGTGGCCATGCCGATCGCCATGACGAGGAAGATGAAGCCGACATCGCGAGTTTCCTTGATGGCGTTGCGGAATCGGACGACGGACAACGCACCGACGAGGGCGAACGCCCGTGCCACGTTCGATCCGACGACCAGCATGATCAAGCTGATGACCATGCCCACCGTGACGAGAGTTTGTACGTAGGACTGGCTGTACGAGACGTTCTTGTGGGTGAGTCGGTAGACCCAACCGATGGTGGCCGACAGAACGAACGACAGTGCCAGAGACACCACGATGTCGAACGTCGAGAACGTTCCGCTCAGGTCTTGAATGTTGAAATTCATCGCATTCCGATCGAGTCGATTCGAATTCCGCACTGGTTACCGGGGAGCGCGTGACCCACGCGCCTACATCCGCAATCAGTGCTGTTTACCGTTTGTTCGGATGCCGTTAACCCTAGAGACAATCTGGACGGAATTTCCACCTCAGAAGCTGGCAGTTTCCTGCCAATTCAGCCGTTCATCTCCTGGCAGCAGTGGAATTTCGAACGGCCTCGATCCGGCGCCCCAGTCGGACGCCGGTCGGTTGAATTTTTCAATTATGTTGCGGGTCAATCGATTACGTGCGCATGCCGTACAAACGTCGTCAATCGGTCGTCGAGCGAAGTGACGGCAGAATTACTTCGTCGATTATTCGCGTTCGGTATTCCGAATCCAAAGGCTTGGCGTCGGTCAATGGGCCACTCATGATTGCGCTGAACACCATGTACTGCAGAAAGTCTGCCGATCTCGGCCTGCTCGACAATTCCCCCCGCTGCACCGCGCGCACGACGACCGACTCGAGGAATCTGGCCTCGGGTTCGAGGAACGTTCTCCGCACCGCTGCCGCCAACTGTTCGTCGACCATCACCGCGTGGTGGATCGCCGCGGCGAAACGTTGATCGTGCTCTGCCCCCTCGGACACCCGATTCATCAACTCGAGCAGATCTCCGCGAAGGTCTCCCGTATCGATGCCGACGAACGGGGGCGGGCCGACCGATTCGATGGCCGCGGCCACCATCTCGGCCTTGCTCGACCATCTCCGGTAGAGGGTGGCCTTGCTGCACTGCGCTCGCTCGGCAACCAGGTCCATCGACAGTGAGTCGTAACCGACCTCGCCGAGGCACAGTAGTGCGGCGTCGAGAAATTCTCCCTCGCGCTCCACACTCACCCTCGACCGACGTGGGGCGTCGACGCTCATCCGTGCCCCCTTATCGAATCGAAACAGTTTCGTACCGCTTACCCAGCGTAGCGCTGAGGCATACTTCTGTCACCGGACGCGCAGCGCAGGTGACCTACATCACGTCCGTGTGACATTGTTGAAGCCGTCGGATCGGCGTGAACGGCTGGAGAAAATCGTGACGGCCTGGTGGCGGTGGTACGCAGCGCTCGGCGCACTCGGCTGCGCCGCTTACTTCGTCGTCCCGACCACCGTCTGGGGCCAGTCGGTCTTCGCACTCGTCGGAGCCTCCGCCGTTGCCGCCACCGTCGTCGGCACCAGGATGCACCGGCCCCGCAACCGTTCGGCCTGGCTGGCCATCGCCATGGGCACCGCCCTGTGGGTGATCGGCGACATCGTCTACGAGTGGATCCACATCACCCAGGGCAGTGTCCCCTACCCGTCGCCGGCGGACGCGATCTACCTCGTCGGCTATCCGGTCTACGGTTTCGGCCTGTTCCTTCTCGCTCGCCACAAGTGGCGACCCAGCGAACGCGGCCACGTGGCAAACAGCGCCATCATCATGGTCGCGTTCGGACTGCTCACCTGGGTGTTCGCCGTGCAGCCGTCGCTCGGCGGAGGCGGCATCTCCGGAACCGCAGGCCTGGTCGACGTCGCGTACCCCGCGATGGACATCTTTCTGCTGGGACTGCTGGCCCACTTCGTCGGCTCACGGCAGTGGCGGACCCTGTCCTACCGGCTCCTCACCGTGGCCGTAGCGCTGCTAGTGGTCACCGACACCGTGAACAACTTCGCGATCGTCTCCGATTCCTCGTCCGACAGGTCTGTGTTCGACGTCGGATGGATCATGTCCTACGTCCTCATCGGGGTCGCCGCCCTTCACCCGTCCATGCGGCGCATCACCAACCCGAACATCGAATCCGACGCCCACCTGATGGCGTCGTTCACCACTCCCACGGTCGTCGTGCTGACCGCGGCCACCCTGACTGCGCCGATCGTGATGTTCATCGAGGTCGTTCGCGACGAGCCGATCGCCCAGTGGGGATGGGCGGTACTGCTCTGTGCTCTCGCTCTGGTGGTCCTGGTGATGCTCCGCATCACCGATCTGCTGCGGTTGTTGCACACTCAGACCGTCCAGCTTCGTGCCGTTGCCGATACCGATCACCTCACCGGACTGGCCAACCTACGCGCCCTCGAGCATCGACTCTGGGGCAATGCGGGTGAGTCGACCTTGCTCACCGTCGACATCGACCGATTCAAGGAGATCAACGACACCTTCGGACGCGGCCTCGGCGACCAGGTCCTCGTGGTGGTCGCCGAGCGACTGCGAGGCGTCGCCGACGACTCGATTCTGTTGGCGCGCTTGGCCGGTGACGAGTTCGCCCTGTGTGGAGCATCGGAGTCGATGGATCCGGCCGCGTTGGCGCACCGGATTCAGCTCCTGTTCGCCACTCCTTTCGAGGTGGGGAACATGACCCTGCTGATCGAAGCGAGCGTCGGAGTCGCGTCCAATTCTCCCGGCGACGGTGAGGACGAAACGACACCCGATCGCCTCGTACAGCGCGCCGACCTCGCCGTCCAGGCCGCGAAAGCCGCTCAGTCTCGCGTCGCGTACTACGACCGGTCGATGGACCGGGACAAGAGCGAGCAGCTCATCATGCTCGGCGAACTCACCACGGCACTGGAGACGGATCAACTGCAACTGCACTATCAGCCGCAGATCGACCTCACGACGATGACCGTCGTCGGCGTGGAAGCACTGCTGCGGTGGCATCATCCGAACGGCACCGTCCTGTCCCCCAGCACATTCCTGCCCACCGCCGAACGCACCGGACTGATCCGGCCGTTGACGAGCTACGTCCTCACCCAGGCCCTCGCCCAACGAAGGCAGTGGATGACCGATGGGCTCGAGCTGAGCATCGCCGTCAACATCTCGACCCGAAACCTGTTCGACGACACTCTCATCGAGCAGGTGTGTACGGCGCTCGAGGAATTCGATTGTCCACCTCGCCGATTGACCGTCGAGGTGACCGAGACCTCGGCGATGACCGACCCGATCGGCGCGACCGAGACGCTGTCGATACTGCATGCGATGGGCGTGCAGGTCGCCATCGACGATTACGGAACCGGTTACAGCTCGCTCGCCTACATCGAGCGATTGCCGGTTCAGGAGCTGAAAATCGATCGCACGTTCATCGGCGGCATGGCACACAACCCGGCGCATGCCGCCATCGTGCGATCGACCGTCGAGCTCGCCCGTACGCTGGGATTGTCGGTGACGGCAGAGGGAGTGGAGGACGAGGTGACGATGACGGCGTTGCGCGAACTACGGTGCGGACGAGCGCAGGGTTACCACCTCGGCCGTCCCACCTCGGCAGACCGACTCCCCGCCCTCGTCGCCGAACTGAACGCGCATCTGAATACTGCTACAGGAGAACGGATATCATGACCGAAGCAGCCCTGTCGGTGTATGCCGCGATTCGATCTCGCCGCGACGTCCGCGCCGAGTTCGACGGAACCGTCGTCGACGACGAGACTCTGCGACGAATCCTCGGAGCGGCGCATCAAGCCCCGAGCGTGGGCAACACCCAGCCCTGGGACTTCGTGGTCGTCCGTAAGCCCGATACTCTGAGCGCATTCGCGGCCCACGTGGCCGGCTGCCGACAGGATTTTGCGGACAAGCTCGACGCCGAACGACGAAAGACGTTCGACCCCATCAGAATCGAGGGAATCGAGACCAGCGGAACCGGGGTGGTGGTCACCTACGATCCCGACCGTGGAGGTCGGCACGTCCTCGGTCGCGACACCGTCGACGACACCGGACTGTTCTCCGCCGTCCTCGCCATCGAAAACCTCTGGCTCGCAGCGATAGCCGAGAACGTCGGCGTCGGCTGGGTCTCGTTCTACGACGAGGCGTACCTGACCGAACTGCTCGACATCCCCGCACCGGTCCGCCCGATCGCCTGGCTGTGCGTCGGTCCGGTCCAATCGTTTCAGGAGGTACCCGATTTGGAACGCTTCGGTTGGCGTAGCCGCCGTCCACTGGACGACGCCCTGCACTTCGAGCAGTACCGCCGATGAGGGCGCGCCTGGTCGCGGCGGCCACTGTCTGCCTGCTCGTCGCCGGTTGCTCTGCGGCCGAATCCTCGACCGAACCGACCACTGAGGCAACCACTCCGGCGGCCGAGCCCGCACAGGCCCCGGATGCGGCCGACCCGATCGGTACCGTCGTTCCTCTTGCGGGTGCTCCCGAAGGTGTCGTGGTGGGATCGTCCGGGATCGCTGCTGCCGGGGTGCGGGAGCCCGACGGCGTGGTGCTGTTCGACGCGGCCACCGGTGCCGTGCGCCAGATGGTCTCGACGACGGGTGCGCCGCGACATCTTTCACTGGCCGGTCCCGACGGCCCGGTGTTGGTTCCGCTCGAGGGCAGTGACGAGCTGCTCGAGATCTCGCTCGCCGACGGCGCGATTCTGTCGACGGCCACCGGTGTCGGTCGTCAGCCACACGATGCGGTGCAGACCTCCGACGGCACCGTCGTGGCCACCAACGAGATGGGTGGCGGAGTGATCTTCCTGCGCGACGGGGCGATCGTGTCGGAGCTACCGCCGGGCCCTGTCCAGCCCGGTGGTGCTGCCGCTCTCGGTCCGTTCGCGGCCGTCGCGGACGTGCAGGGCAACGGTGTGTGGGTCTACGACGGCGCGACGCAGCAGGAGGTGTCGCAGGCTCCGATCGGCGTCAAGCTCACCCACGCGGTGACGGTGAATCAGACGGTGGCCGGGTTTGCCGACACCGACGGCGGTGCGGTCCTGCTCGCATCGGTCGACGATGTCGGCGGCATTCGTCAGATCGCATCGATCGATGCACCGGGTAACCCGTACGGGCTCGCCGTGGATCTCGAACGTCGGTTGCTGTTCGTGACGCTGACCGCGTCGAACGTACTGCGGGTGGTCGATGTATCCGATCCCGCAGCTCCGCGAATCCTGGGCGATGTTCCGACGGTGACGCAGGCCAACTCGGTGGCGGTCGATCCGCGGAACGGCGACGTGCTGGTGACCGGCAGCGACCCAGGCGCGGCGAGTTCGATTCAGATCATCCCCCGCGCCGAGTTGCCGGTCGGTTAGGGCGTCACCACCCGTAGGAGCCCGGGATTCCCTTGAACGGGCCGACGACGTCGTCGGTGATCCAGCCCTCGTAGAACCCGCCTTCCTGGGGTCGGACCGCTTCGCCGTCGATCTCGCATTCGAGGCGGCTGGGCGAGAACGCCAGGTAACCCGCGATCTCGGCGAACCGAGGGGTGGGGTTCTCGTAACTCCACCCGGCGGCCTCTGCGACAGCGTCTCCGCCGTGGACGTCCCAGTACGTCGCTGCGCCTTTCCACTCGCAGTGCGTCGATCGCGCCGCCGAGGGGGTCAGCGCGCCCGGAACGACGTCTGCAGGCGAGATGTACCAGGTGGGCGGATGGCTCGTCTCGAGCACGCGGTACGCGGCGGTCGTGCGGGCGATCACCTCGCCGCCGAGCCGGACGACGAGGGAACGATTCGAGGCTTCGAGCTTGGGTGGACGAGGGTAATCCCAGACCGATTCTTGGCCCGGCTTCGGCTTCTCGGGAACGACGGATCTCGGCAAGTGTGTACTCATCCTTCGATGGTGCCACCGGGCGTCACGGGGCGTCGACGGGATAGAGATCGTCCACCCGTTCCTCGTCGAGAATCCAGCGATCGACCTCGTCGAGTGGTTCGACCGTGCGCACCGACGTGACCGGGGATTCGGGCAGGCGGTGTTCGGTGCGGACCGGCTCGGTTCGGATCGGGTCTGTGCGGACCGGCTCGGTGCGCGCCATCGGCGCAGGGGCCGGTATCTCGGGGGTGGGGAATTCGGGCGCTGGTGTCACGGGTTCGGCTTTCGGGACCGCGATTGCCACCTCTTCGGGGGCGGGTTCTTCGTCTGTGATCTTCGGCAGTTCCGCCGGTATTCGGACGAGGATGCCGAGTCCGTGGGTTGCGGCCAACAAGCTGACCGGCGCGACGGTCGCGATCGCTGCCGACAGGGCCGGATGCAGTGTGCCGGCGTCGGAGATGAAGGCGTGCATGGCATTTGCGCCGATACTCACCAGAGCTGCCGTGATCAACACACCCCAGAAGAAGCGTCGACCACTGCGTTGATCCTCGAATTGGGCCAGCGCGATCACGGAGATCGTGGCCTGCAGGATGGTGCCGTCGACGATCACCGGCCACAGCCAGGACAGCGAGCGTGGGACACCTGCCATCGTGGCCAGATCCCACAGTGCAGCGAAACTGAGCACGAAGGACGCAATTCCGATGACGGTGGTGATGACGACCGCACTGACGAGCGTCGCACGCAGGACCTTGTTCATGGATCGTCATGAAACACGAACCCACCGACAAGTTCGGTGAAGGCTGCGACGGTCAGGGCTCGAAGGCGGCGCGAACGATGCGTCGCCGCCGCGAATGTCGATCAGGCCGGGCTTCACAGCAGTGTCGACAGCGAGTGCGCCGGAGGTAAGTCCGAGGAGACCTGCGGATTCTGATCGCCTCGTTGCGGCCCGGTGTTGTCCGCCCAGCAGTCTTCGCGAACGCGCGCGCGTTTGCCAGGGGCGCGCGGAATCGCTATGCGCGCGTTGACAATTGCGAACGCGCCTGGCGAATGCGCGCGCATTTGCCACAATCCCCCACTGCCACCGCACCGAACCCGCTGAGGGATCAAGCGGTACGAACGGCTCCGCGGTAGAAGTCGGCGCGATCGTGTGCGGACATTCCGCCCCATACGCCGTAGGGCTCGTTCGCCTCGAGGGCGTGCTGGCGGCATTGTTCGAGTACCGGGCAGCGGCCGCAGACCTGCTTGGCGGATTTCTCACGCGAGGTGCGAGCGCGGCCTCGTTCGCCTTCGGGGTGGAAGAACACGGACGAGTCCAATCCGCGACACAGACCGTCGAGTTGCCAGTCCCAGACGTCTGCGTTGGGAACGGGAAGTTGGACCGGCCTGGCGGGTGCGCCTCGCACCATGAGCTGTCTCCTCACTGAAAAAGTGAACAAGCTCACTATCTCGCATTCGTCATACTTTTACAAGTCCTTTCGGTCATTCGTAGTACTTAAAAGCAAGCGCGCTTGCTTGAAAATTGCACGTTCAGGGCGGCCGTCAGAAGATCTGCGCCCCGTTTGCGGCCCCAGGTCCGAATGAATGTCGCATTGCCGCAGTCAGACCGACTGAAAGTCACATTGATCCACCATGGCGGTCACGAAACGGCGATCAGTGACTTTCCGACATTCCCGCACGCTTTTCGAGTTCGACGAGAATGCGCTCGGCGATCTTGGTCGGCGGCGGCCCGATGTCGACGACGATCGCGTTCTCGTCGTCACCGAGTGGCTCGAGGGTCGAGATCTGGGTATCGAGCAGCGAGGACGGCATGAAGTGATCCATCCGAGCATTGAGGCGTCCGCTGATTCGGTCCTTGGTGCCGGCCAGATGCACGAAGATCACCTCGGCCCCGTCCCTCGATGCGGCGCTCAGCACGTCTCGGTACGACCGCTTGAGGGCCGAGCACGTGACGATTCCCGATCGACCGGTGGAGGTGTGCTCGGTGATCCACTCCGCGATCACGTCGAGCCATGGCCACCTGTCCTCGTCGGTCAGTGGCTGACCCGACGCCATCTTCGCCACGTTGGCGTCCGGGTGCAGGTCGTCGCCCTCCTGCAGGTCCCATTTCAATGCTCCGGCGAGGATGCCCGCCACTGTGGATTTACCCGATCCGGACACTCCCATCACCACGAGAACCGGATGATGTGCTCTGCCTGTCGTCTGTGCTGCCATCCCTCGATACTGCTCCATCACGCTCGCGCGGATCGGACAGACGCGAGAAACCGGGCGACCCGTGGGACGATCGACCGGACATGAGCGAGACCAGCGACTTCCGCCAGCTGCACGATTCGGTGCTCGACGAGCTCGGTCGCGACATCGTGAGCGGCGCGATCCCGAGCGGGACCCGAATCTCGGCCGACGACGTCGCCGTGCGGTTCACCGTGTCGCGGACCGTCGTCCGGGAAGTGGTTCGCGTCCTGGAATCGCTGGGGTTGCTCACCGTGCGTCGACGCGTGGGGATCACCGTGCAGGGCTCGCAGAACTGGAACTCCCTGGACCCTGTGGTCATCCGCTGGCAACTGGCCGGGCCTGCCCGCGCCGAGCAGTTGCTGCTGCTCAGCGAATTACGTTCGGGGATCGAGCCTTTGGCAGCCAAGCTCGCTGCGCATCGAGCAACACCCGAGCAATGCGGCGCGCTGACGGCCGCCGTCATCGGAATGTCGTCGACGTCCCGGGCCGCCGACTCCGACGCCTACCTCGAACACGACAGCAATTTCCATCGCACGTTGCTCGCGGCCTCCGGCAACCCGATGCTGCGGTCGATGTCCGACATCGTCGTGGAGGTGCTCGCGGGCCGCACCCGCCACGCCCTGATGTCCCGCCAAGCCGACCCAGAGGCGATCCGACTGCACGGCGTGGTGGCGTCGTCTATCCAATCCGGCGACGCCGACGGCGCCCAGCGAGCCATGTTGGCCATCGTCACCAAGTCCGCCGCCTCGATGTCGGCGGCCTCCGGTGTGACTCCGTCGCCCGGTCTGGTCCCCGACCAGCAGTGATACATCCCGCGCACAAAGCCAGGTACGCCGAGGCGGGGTTCATCGCCTAGATTCGACGGGTGACTGCTCTCGAATTGCCGCTCGAACTTCGCCGCGCGCTCGTTGGAGTAGCTCGGACTCCGCGTCTGCTCGTCGCGTCCGATTACGACGGCACCATGGCGCCGATCGTCTCCGACCCGCAGAAGGCTTTCCCCCACCCCGAGTCGGTCAGCGCCATGCGCGGCCTCGCCTCCCTCGCCGGCACCAACGCTGCCGTCATCTCCGGACGTGCCCTCCGCGATCTCGCGATCCTCTCGCGCCTGCCGTCCGAGGTGCAGCTGGTGGGCAGTCACGGCAGCGAGTTCGACGCCGGGTTCGTCAATGCCATCGACGACAACGCCAAGAAGCTCCTCACCGTCATCACCGGCGAACTGCAGGCGATCGCCGACGCCCATCCCGGCGTCAGCATCGAGACCAAGCCGGCCAGCGTCGCGCTGCACGTCCGCAACGCCGAGACCGCCGCCGGTGACGAAGCGCTCGCAGCTGTGCGATCCGGTGCGGCGGCGCGGGACGGCGTTCAGGTCACCGAGGGCAAGTCCGTCATCGAGCTGGCAGTCATCGTCACCGACAAGGGCGTCGCCCTCGACATCCTTCGTCACCAGGAAGCTGCTACTGCCGCAGTCTTTTTCGGCGACGACGTCACCGACGAGAAGGCCTTCGGACACCTGCACGGGCCGGACATCGGCGTCAAGATCGGACCGGGAGACACGCTCGCGGAATTTCGCATCGACAGCACCGAGCAGGTCGCCCTCGCCCTGGCATTCCTGCTCGAGGAGCGACGGCAGTGGCTTTCGGGAGCCGACGCCCCGCGCATCGAACGACTGACGATGTTGGCCAGCCCCAATGCCGTTGCCCTGCTGACCCCCGACGCCGACGTCACCTGGCTGTGTCACCCCGAACCCGATTCCGCAGCCGTGTTCGCACACCTGCTCGGCGGCGATCAGGCCGGCCACTTCAGCGTCGGGCCGACCCGCGCATCGCTTCCGTTGAGCCAGCAGTACGTGGACGGCACGATGACGGTGCAGACCAAGTGGGCCAGCCTGCAGGTCACGGATTATCTGCCGCACGACATCGGCCAGGGCCAGACCGCGCTGACCCGCGTCATCACCGGCAAGGCCACCGCCGTGGTGACTTTCGCGCCGCGTCCGGAGTTCGGAAAGGCCTGGGCCTCACTCGAACCCGATGTGGACGGCCTGCGAATTCTCGGTACGGCAGATCCGATGGTGCTGCGCAGTCCCGGCGTCACCTGGAACATCGTGTCCGACGGTTCGCAGCAGGCCGCGCACGCCGAGGTCGATCCCTCGAACGGGCCGATCGTTCTCGAATTGCGGCTCGGCACAGACGATCTGAGCGAGCATCCGTGGGACGAGGTGGAGCGTCGCCGCGCGTCGGAGGCATACTGGAAGGACTGGGCCGACGGCCTGGACCTGCCGCCACTCAAGCGCGATCTGATGAAGCGATCGGCACTGACCCTCCGCGGCCTCGTCCACGCGGAGTCCGGCTCGATCATGGCCGCGGCCACCACCTCGCTACCCGAAGACATCGGCGGAGTGCGCAACTGGGACTACCGCTACTGCTGGCTGCGCGACGCCGCACTGACCGCAGCCGCGCTGGTCGACGTCGGCTCGACGGCCGAGGCCGAGAACTACCTCTCCTGGATTCACGGGGTACTCGAGTCGGTCTCCGGCCCCGAGCGTCTGCACCCGCTCTACACCATCTGGGGTCTGGGTCTACCGCCAGAAGCTGTCATCGACGAGCTGCCCGGCTATGCCGGCTCGCGTCCGGTGCGCGTGGGAAATGCTGCGAATCAACAGGTTCAGCTCGACGTCTTCGGCCCCATCGTCGAACTGGTGTCCGCCCTCGCCCACGCACGCAAGGCCAAGGGGTCCGAGAACGGCCTGTCCGACGACGATTGGGAACTCGTCCGCGCCATGGTCGAGGCCGTCGAGCGTCGCTGGTTCGAGCCCGACCACGGCATCTGGGAGATTCGAGACAACCCCCGGCACCACGTCTACTCCAAGGTGATGGGTTGGATCACCGTCGATCGCGCTATCGGTCTGGCCGAAACCTTCGGTCGTACAACAGAACCCGGTTGGGCATCGTTGCGCAATACCATCCGCGAGGAAGTACTCGCCAACGGCTGGAACGAGGAAGTGCAGTCCTTCACCGCCGCGTACGACGGCACCGACCTCGACGCCGCGACGCTGTTCATCGGATTGTCCGGACTGATCGACCCGGCAGACCCCCGCTTCGCTGCCACCGTCACTGCCACCGAAGCCGAACTGCGCAGCGGCTCGACGGTCTACCGCTACCGCCACGACGACGGCCTGCCCGGCGGCGAGGGCGGCTTCCATCTCTGCGCCGCCTGGCTCGTGGAGGCCTACCTTTTGGTGGGACAACGCGCCGAGGCCGAAGCACTGTTCGCTCAACTCGTCAGTGCCGCAGGCCCCACCGGACTGCTCAGTGAGGAATACGACCCCATCGCCGAACGATCACTCGGCAACCATCCCCAGGCCTACAGTCACCTGGGCCTGCTGCGTTGCGCGAGATTGCTCAGCGCTGAGCCTGCCTGACCCCTGCCCCCGCTTCTGGATCAATGTGGCTTTGTTGCACTCAGACTGACTGAAACCCACATTCATCCCGATGCGGGTTCGGCTGACATGGGATCAATGTGGCTTTGTTGCAGTCTGAGTGACTGGAATCCACATTGATCCCAGGGCCGGGGCACGCGAACGAGGGCGGGCGGGCGAACGAGGG
>NZ_NPGA01000001.1 GCF_002259485.1 Rhodococcus sp. 14-1411-2a | reverse complement strand
GAACGCGGCTTTGATCGCGATCGGCAGGCCGTGTTCGTCGACGAAGGCGAGGATTTCGTCGGCGTCTTTGACCGGTTCGGAGGTGCCGGGGACCGAGGGTGCTTTGGCGCGGGCGGCGATGTGGCGGGCGGTGACCTTGTCGCCGAGGTCGCGGATGGACTGCGGGGACGGTCCGATCCAGATCAGGCCGGCATCGATGACGGCTTGGGCGAAGTCGGCGTTCTCGGAGAGGAATCCGTAGCCGGGGTGGATGGCGTCGGCCCCGGACTTGGCGGCGGCGTCGATGATCTTGTCGATCACCAGATACGACTCCGCGGAGCTCTGCCCGCCGAGCGCGAAGGCTTCGTCGGCCAAGCGGACGAACGGTGCGTCGGCGTCGGGTTCGGCGTACACAGCGACACTGGCCAACCCGGCATCGGCCGCAGCCCGGATCACCCGCACCGCGATCTCACCACGATTGGCGACAAGAACCTTGGTGATCTGAGCACTGGCATGGCTGGGCACTGAGCCTCCTACGGATGTGTTTCTCGCGTGCTTCGTTACGAACGTCACGTCGGAGTCTAAGCATCGGCACTGTCATCGCTGCAATCGGTCTGCAGAGCTGCAGCTGACCGGCGGCGAGCCGCAGTGAGCTACTGATTGGTAGCGATCTGACCGGTGTCGGTATGTCCGATATCGGATCGCTCGTCGCCCGTGAGGGGGAATCGGGCGGTACCCGTGTCCGCAACATCGCTCAACAACTTTCGGAAGGCACCGACGTATTCGTGAACCCGCGCGGTCGCCTGCTCGGTGTTGGGATAGCGAGCCGCGATGTTGATCCCCTGCGGCGTGCGGTTGATCCAGATGTACACGTCGTGCTGGTACTGCTTGCTGCGCAACGCTCGGGCGTTCCAGTCCGGCCAGTGCTCGGCGGCAGGCGCGAACCGCACATCCATGAAGGAGACGACGAAACGCGGGCGGGCGGAATAGCCCAGAGTGGTGAACACGCGATCGAGAGGAACTCGGGCGATCGGTTTGGTCTTCTTCACCTCGGCCGAGGCCGCCGCGACCACCGAGCCGAACGAGTCCGCACCGGCGATGTCGAAAGAGATGGGGCACAGTCCGACGAACCAACCCAGCGCCGACGCCCATTGCGGCTCGTCGCGAGTGTGCACCGGCGTCACCGTGCGGAAACGATTGCCGCCGCCCAGTTCGGAGCCGGTGATGGCCAGAACTGCGAGCAACCCGGCGAACAGACTGTGTCCGGTCTTGCGGCAGGCGACCGAGAACGAGTCGGCCTGGTCCGGGTCGAGCACCCACGCGGACAAACCGCCCTGCGGCAGATCGTCCGGGCTCGGATCTCCGATGTCGAGTGGAAAGGCCGGTAGCTCGCCTTCGCCGTCGACGAGAAAATCCCGCCATATCCGCACGGCGTCGTGGGAATGCTCCAGCTCTGCATTCCTCTCGCGTTCGGAGGAACCGAAGTCGAGGTAGCTGCCGGCCTCGAACAGGGCAGCGGGCGCACCACCGAGTTCCTCGCCGTACAGAGCAGCTATCTCGTGCGCGACCAGCACCGTGGACAGGCCGTCGATGATCGAATGATCCGCTGCGAAGAACACGGTGATCGGACGCGTCTCGTCCACCGGTTCGAGCGTCACGAAGGCGTAGGCGGGCCAGATCAACGGTGAGGTGAACTCGTCGAACAGATACTGCAGGTGCTCGAACACCTCACTCGATTGCGCGCACCGTTCCTGCTCGACCTGCCAGATGTCGATGGCACCCTGCGCGGCGGTCACCCTCGTCATCTCGCCCGTCACCTCGTCGATCGACGCGCTCGAACGCATCGCCTCGTGCCGGTCGATCCAGTTCAGCACTGCCTGGCGAAACGCGGGCTTGTCCAGCGGGCCTGCGATTTCGAAGGCCGCGCCGAGCCATGATTCACGACCGCGGCGAGGACTGCTCAGGCTCGTACGAAGGTGTGCCTCGTGGACGTAGGACGTCGGCCTGGCGTCGGGATGCCAGCCAGCAGCCTCCGGAGTGCGGGCCTGCGGGCCGACGCTGGGTATCCACTCGGTGAGCGTGCCCGCGGGAACCGCGTAGTCCGCCAACTCCGTGAACTCCATATCGGCAGCAACCAACCTTCGTCGTACGCATCGGGGGGACTGGGCTCCAGGGGCCCTGCCGCGGAGTCTAACGACGACGCGTTGTATCGATCAAGACGACGGCACGTCACCTGCGCCGTCGCCGGTCAACGCAGGTGACGCTTGATCCGCGCCAACATCGCCGACATACCGCGCAGTCGCAACGGGCTCACCGCGTCGCTCAGCCCCAGAGCCGAGTAGAAATCGTCCGGTACGTCGAGGATCTCCTGTGCGCCGAGACCGTCGAGCCCCTGCGCCAGGATCGAGGCGAACCCCCGCGTGGTCGGAGCTTCCGGTGGGGCGCTGAAGTACAGCCGGACCCGCGCCGGATCGCCTGCATCCACCGACAGGAACAGCGGAGACTGGCACTCCGGCACCGGCTCCATCGCATCCTGAGCAAGGTGGTCGGGCAGAGGAGGCAGTTCGCGACTGAACTCCAGCAACAGCTGCAGCTTGTCCTGCCCCTCCACCGCGGCGAAGTCCTCGACTATCTCGGCCAGGGATTCCGGCAAGGCGCTCATCGTGTGGCCGGAGCCGATCCGGGCTCCTCGCCCTTGGCGATCGGGACGCGAACGGCGTTGCCCCATTCGGTCCACGAGCCGTCGTAGTTGCGCACCGACTGGTACCCGAGCAGATGGGTCAACACGAACCAGGTGTGGCTCGAACGCTCACCGATCCGGCAGTAGGCGATCACGTCGTCGGTGGCGGAGGTACCGGAGTAGATCTCGTCCAGTTCCGTGCGAGACCGGAACCGTCCGTCCGGTGCGGCTGCCTTGGCCCAGGGGATGCTCACGGCGGTGGGGATGTGACCTCCGCGCAGTGCACCTTCTTCTGGGTAGTCGGGCATGTGGGTGCGCTCGCCGGTGTACTCGGCGGGGGAGCGAACGTCGATCAGCGGCACCGTTCCGAGCGAGCCGAGAACATCGGAGGCGAACGCACGAATGGGTGCATCGTCGCGTTCGATCACCGGGTAGTCGGTGGCGGGGAACTCGGGCACGTCGAGGGTGGTGTCGCGGTTCTCCGACAACCAGGCGTCGCGGCCACCGTCGAGCAGACGCACGTCCTGATGTCCGAACAGCGTGAAGACCCACAGTGCATACGCGGCCCACCAGTTGCTCTTGTCGCCGTACACGACGATGGTGTCGTCCCGGGAAATGCCTTTGCGGCTCATCAGTTTCGAGAACTGCTCGCCGTCGATGTAGTCGCGGGTGACCGGATCGTTGAGGTCGAGATGCCAATCGATCTTGACCGCGCCGGGAATGTGGCCGACGTCGTAGAGCAACACGTCCTCGTCGGATTCGACGACCCGAAGGCCGGGGGTACCGAGATGAGCGGAGAGCCATTCGGTCGATACGAGACGATCCGGATGCGCATAGTCGGCGAACGTTGCGTTGGAATCGGTTGGTACAGGCACGTATCGGCTCCTACGGAAGATATTCGGCTGGCGGCCCGCCCGGGGGTGGACGGTCTGCACTGTCGATCCTATGCGGAACCTCTGTCACGGGGCAGGAGTGGAGCCTGCGGAACGACTTCTATGAGGGCAGGAGTGGAGCCTGCGGAACGACTTCTATCAGGGCAGGAGTGGAGCCTGCGGAACGACTTTGTCAGGGCGTCAGGGCAGCGCTCTCGGGTTTCGCTGTGGAGACCCGCAGGAGGGCGACGAGTTCGGCGGTGAACGCATTCATCACCGAGTGTGCCTGTGCAGTGTCGGGAAATCGTGACCGCAATGCCAGGCCCGACGTGGTGCGCGAAACCCAGAACTGCGCGTCGTCGGACACCGTGGCATTGCTGATGTGGTGTGCATCGGTTCGGTCGAAGCGTTCGTGTCCACCGATTCTGGTGTAGTCGATGTACGACACCATGAACACGTCTCGACGCGACAAGGTGAACGCATCACCGAGGTTGTTCAGTACCTGGGGGATCGGAACGGTGCTCAGTGGCAGTGCTGCACGAAACGCTGTGTGGGCCGCGGTGATCGTGTCGGTGAGGTCGTGTTCTACCTCCACGGTCATGGGAGCGTTCGTGGTGAACCAGCCCAGTGCACGCGAGAATTGCTGCTGATGGCGGGTGTGCAACGGGAACAGGAACGGCACGCGGCTCGGTCCGCCTATCCCGGCGCACGCCTGCCCGATCGCAGCGACGACCCCGGCGAACATCCCGGCTCCGGAACGGGCGCAGAGCTCCGCGTAGTCGAGGGTGTGCTGCGCGTCGAGCAAGGGCGTGACAGTCGTTGCCTGAGGCGCGGTTTCACCCTCGGCGACGCCGAGGTCGAGCGGGAAACGCGGCGTGGTGCCACCGCACTCGGTGAGAAAGCTCGACCACCGCACCATGCGTTCGTCCGTGGGATCGACGAGTGGCTGGGTTGCTTCGACACGGCAGTACTCGACGAACCCACCGACCGGAGGCAGGGCTGCCTCCGGGTTCGACGGACAGCGGCGGTAGGCGTCGTACAGGGTGTTGATCTCGTCGACCACGACTGCGATCGACATGGCGTCGACGTTGGAATGATCGAAGGCGCACAACACCGTCGAGGTGTCCGGTCGATCGATTCCGAAACAGGTGTACGACGGGAATCGTCGTGCGTCGCAGTGTAGTTCGAGCGAATTTCGGAGGTGACTCCGGAGCATGGACCCTGACGAGAAGGTGGTTCGAGTGGTTTCCCTCATCTCGACCGCACCCGGTTCGTGAACCATCCGCTCGATTCCCGCCGCCGCGCGAACGAACGAACTACGCAGGGTGTCGTGTCGGTCGATCAGGCGCTCGAAGGCCCACCCCAAAGCGCGGGTGTCGAGCCTGCCCTGCACCTCGAAGGCTCCGGCAATCCAGACGCGCTCGGCTTCGTCCAGATCGCCGAGGTGAAACCGTTGGTTGAACGACGGCGGAACCGTCGACGGTTGCGGTTTCCCGGTGACGACGGCGGTGAACTCGACGACGGTGCCCGCGCGCGGGGTGTACTCAGTGATCGAGGTGACCCGCACCGGCCGGCTCCTGAACCAGATTTTCGAGCGTCAGATTGTAATCACCCTCACGTGCGATGGTTTCCAGTACATGCGCCAGATGATCGTGGTACCGCTTCACCGCTGCGGCGGCAACGTCGGTATCAGGGGTCTGGGCCACCAGGTACAGGTGCTCACCGTCTCGGTTGATCCACATCGATGCGTTCGACGTCGAACCCTCGCCGGTGAAATGCTTCGCGCGCGTGTCCGCGTCTCGTCCGACGCCGGGGAACCAGCGAAAGTCGATGTACGAGAGCATGTTCGGACTCACTGCCAACTCGCTACCGAGAGTGCCGTCGGCGGCCAGCGCGCCCAGCACAGCGTGCACCGGGGCCTCCGCGATCTGCTTGGCCTGCTCGAAGCCTCGGTGGGCTCCAGCCGCGACGTCGGAGAACCTGTCGTGTCCCGCCACCTCGAATGCGACCGGAGCGAAGTTGACGAACCATCCCTGGGACTGTCCGTAGTCACCGTGATGCCGGGTGCTGAGCACGGTGATCCCGAAGTAGTCGGTGTTACCGGCCAATTCGAAGTCGGTGATCCCGACGGCGGCGAATATGCCGCTGCTCATCCGGGCCCCGGCGGTCTTGCACGCGGCGTCGAATGCAGCGGTCAGTTCTTTGCTCAACAGGTCGCGTTCGACGATGCGGACCGGAGCTTTCTCGCCGGGCGCGAGGCCGAGGTCGAGCGGGAACCGAGGCATCCGGCCGTCGTGTCGGGTGAAAATGTCTCGCCAGGCCGCGAGTTCGGGAGAATCGGCCCCGAACGTCGCGGCCCGAGCCCGTTCGTCGGCGGCGTAGGCCAGATGACTACCTGCCTCTGCCGGGGTAGGTACGTCCGCGCCGGTCTCGAGTGCGTACAGATCGGCCAACTCGCTGATGACCAACGCTTGCGAGCCGCCGTCGGTGAATGCGTGATCTGCGCCGTAGTACAGGGTGAAGCTGCCGGGCCTGGCCACGACACCGACGACGAATCCGGGCCAGGCGTCCGCGGTCGCCTCGGACGAGAAGCGCCCCCGTACGTACCGTTGGAATCGGTCGTCGTCCGTGGTTTCTCCGGCGTCGGTCACCTCGAACGCCGCGACCTCGGGCGGGGCGAGATGCCGAACGACGTTGTTTCCCTCGACCTCGAACCAGCATCGAAGGCCCTCGTGACGCAGCACGTAGGCGGCCAGTGCGCGGCTCATCGCATCCGTGTCCACGTCACCGTCGATCTCGGTTGCCACCCCGGTGTACGCGGTGTGCACATCGCCGCGTTCGCGGGCCGCCCACGCGGCCTTCAGGTGGTCCTCCTGGAGAAACGAGACCGGAGTCGAATCGACGGGTGCCGCTTGGGCACTCGCACGGGCAGCCGCAGTGGGGTGCCATTCGAGCAGTCGGCCGGGAGCAGGATTCCATCTGCCCATAGCGGTGATGATCATGGTCGCTTCATCCTCCTCGATAAGGGCCGCGGGCTGATTCGACGACTCACTCTGCGGCGACGGTCACCGACCGTGAGGCCGACGTGAGCACCGTATCGGTACCACTGTCGGAGTCGATCACTGCCGTCAGCACGGCGACGAACTCGGTGATGAAGCGGTGGACGTTGGTCGACGCGACATCCGAGCTGGGGAATCGCGCGGAGATGTTGAGCCCTTGGAGCGTCCGGTTGACCCAGAAGTAGACCTCGTCCTCGGCGTGGCAGTTGCTCCGCAGAGCCCGACCCTTGCGGTCCTGCCACTGCTCGGCGTCCGGGAGGAATCGAAGATCGATGTAGGACACCACGAATCGAGGAATTTCTGTCGACTCGAGGATCTGGGCGATCTTGGAGTACGGCATCCGTGCCAACCCCTTGTTCGCCGCGCCTGCAGTTGCTGCAGCCGCGACTGCCTCCCCGAAGGTGCGAGCGTCACCGAGCTCGATCTCCATGGGCAGAATCCCGACGTACCAACCCACCGCCGCGGCCCACTTCTGTTCGTCTCTGGTGTGCATCGGCATCACGGTGCGCAACGTCGTGCGACCGGACAGGCGGACGTTCGTCAGCGCCAGAGCGGCCAGTATTCCGGCCTGCATGTTGTACCCGGCGTTACGGCATGCAGCGTTGAAGGCATCCGACTGCTCGGAAGTCAGCAGCCAGGACGAGATGCTGCTCTGTGCGGCCGGGCCGGTGAGCGACCGGTCGACCGACACCGGAAGGGGAAATGCGGGAAAGCGTCCGTCCTCCGCGGCCAGGAAGTCCTGCCAGGTGCGCACGGCGCTGTGGTCACCGGTCAGTGTCTCGCCGAGAGCCCTCTCGGACTGGCTGAAGTCCACATAGCTGCCGACCTCGGGCAACTGGGGGTCGATGCCTTCGAGGGCGTGCGCGTAGAGCTTGTCGATCTCGTTGATGGCGTAGATCTGGCTGTAGGCGTCCATCACCGAGTGGTCGGCGGCGAACGCAAGCAGAAACGACTCTCCCGGCCCGTTCGAGAGAGCGCGGGAGGCATCGTCCGGTTCGATGGTCGCGAGGACGAAATGCGGCCACGCCGTCGGGGAGACGGTGTCGCCGAACCAGGAGTGCAGATGGCTGAAGACCTGAGTCTCGGTCCGGGGTTCGGTGTGTGCCCGGTCGGTCACCTGCACTGCATCTGTCGGTGCGGTGTAGCGCAGCCAGGAACCGGATTCCTCGTCGCGCCTGACCTTGGTCCGAAATGCCTCGTGCCGACCCATGTACGCGGTGATGGTTGCGCGCACTGCCTCGACGTCGTAGCGGCGATGAATCTCGAACACCGTGCCGATCCACGAGCCCGGAGCGCTGCGCTCGCAATGGTCCTGGTGCGTGTAGGACAGACCGCGGGGGTCCGGTTCCCAACGGTCGTCGTCGACGCGGGGGACCCACTCGGTCAGGCGACCGGCGGGGAGGGGGTAGTCGGCGAGTTCGGTGTATTCCATGGGAGTCCTCTTCCGTTCCGGGCTCGGTCGGCGGTGCGCGGCGTTGGTTCGGTATTGCACGTTCGATTACGGTCGAGTCGATCGTGTAAACCCGTCGGCGATGATCGGGCAGCCGACCGGTCGCTTTATCCGATTGCTGTTGGATTGCTGCTTTCCGCATTGAAAGAACAACGTCGTTGCCGTCGACCCGAAGTGAGTTCAGAGAACACGATAGGGCGAAAGCGGAATTATTTCGCAGCGCGAAAAAGTAATACTTCTCACTGCCGAGCGTCTTGACTCGCCGGTCGCCGATCGGGAGTCGAGGGAGCGTCCGATTGTCGTATCTTATGAACGAATCACTGACTTTGCTGGTCAGCGTGATGATAGTTCACAATCGAAGTGTGGTGCAAACTGTCGTGCGACCCGACACACGACCCACGCCACCGAATGGATCGAACATGGTCCGGGACACATTCGGGACGCCTTTTTCGTGCACCTATTGCCGAATGTGAATGCATTGGTGTGGCGAATTGACACCACTGCCCCTGGTTCGTGGATGTAGTAGGTTCGGCGCGTGACCCGAATTGGATTTGCCGATCACCTATTCTTGCGAATGCATCACGGCATCGGATATCCCGTCTACAACCAGTTCTTGTGGTGGTTCGACGAAACCGTCCAGCGAGTGGACCTGGAAAAGCTACGCGACAACCTGTCCGACGGTCTGCTCGCGCGCCGAGTGGTCTCGTCGACGGTGCCTACTGCCCGCGCTCGATGGGTGGCCTCGAACGTCTCCCATTCATTGGATTTTCACCCACACTTCATCGAATCGACCGAAGTATCGGCCTGG
Source organism: Rhodococcus sp. 14-1411-2a (assembly GCF_002259485.1). Classification (GTDB taxonomy): domain Bacteria; phylum Actinomycetota; class Actinomycetes; order Mycobacteriales; family Mycobacteriaceae; genus Rhodococcoides. The sequence goes on along the minus strand of NZ_NPGA01000001.1, from coordinate 5,507 downwards.
GCCGACGGTTGCATCGATGACGACATCGATCCCGAGACCGGTCTCGGTTGGCGACTGGCGGCAGCTCCTCTCACCAACGGGGGGACGGTGCTCTCGTTGGTTGCTTCGCACATGGTCGCCGACGGCGGCGCTCTGATCGCCGCGTTCGCGGCTGCGAACTCCCCGTCCGTGCACCCTCGGTCGGTTCCGACCGAGGACGGAATCGCGGCCATCGGCTCGGACCTGCGAGACGCCGTGGGGCAGGTGCGGTCCGTAGCCGGCTGGTTGGCGAACACCGCTGCGTCCGCGCTACCGATTCCCACCCGATCCGGTCCGGACGTCGTTGTCCCGCGCTCGCAGCCGACTCGTTCGCAGCCGACGGCCGGTGCCGTGGATGCAGACTGGGTATCGCCTCACGCGGTGGCAGAGGTGGACGCAGGTACTTGGAAAGCGGCTGCGCAACGATGGGGTGGCTCGTCCAATTCACTGTTCATCGCCGTTCTCACGGCAGCCTCCGGGCAGGCCGGGCGAGCCTCGATCGGAGACTCGGTGCAGTGGTCACTGCCGGTCAGCGATCGCACCGTCGACGACACTCGCTCCAATGCCACCAAGATCGTCAAGATCGAGGTCCCCGTCACCGACGCGGCCGACCGCGATCTGTCGACGATTCGGAAAATCAGCAAGGCGGCGTTCACCGCTTTCGCCGCGAGGCAGGCTGCCGGTCTACCACCCGCAGGCATCTCGCAGGCCCTCGTGCAGATGCTGCCCGACGCCGTGGTCGCGCGTGTTCCGCAACCGCGTGACGGTGCGGAAGGCCTGGCGTCGAACCTGGGTGCTCTGCCCGAGGTCTTCACCACGGTGGCCGGTATCGGAGCTCGTGCCGTATCGGGCAGGGCGACCTTCGCGGGTGCCGACGCCGCATTCGCGCGATCGTTGGACGGTGGGCTGACGGCCTGGCTGTGCGAGACGGGCGCAAGCGTCACCGTGACCGTCCACGCCATGGACCCAGATCGATTCGTCGATGACCGGGCACTGCGTGACCATCTGGCGGAGGCGCTGGGCCGCTGGGAGTTGACTGCGCGCTTCTGGTGAGTGCGTCAGCGGTTCCGCGCTGCCGCCTCGGTGATGTCGGCAGCTGCGGCCACCGCAGTTGCAGTCGGGGCGACCGAGCCGGCCAATCGGCGTGCCGCCTGCCTGGCGCGGGCGGTAGTGATATCGGTAATGCCTTGCTGGAGAACGGATTCGGTCAAGGTCGAGAATTTCGTGCTGGTGCCGGCTCCGATCCTGCGCAGCGCGGCACCCCAGAACGGCTGATCGGCGCTGAACCAGCAGACGAGTGTCGGCAGGCCGGCCCGCGCCGTGGCAGCCGTCGTGCCTGCGCCACCGTGGTGGACCGCAGCCACGCATCGCGGCAGGATGCTCGCGTGATCGACCGACTCGACGATCATGATGTTCGAATTCGATTGGACTGCAGCAGGATCGGCACCGGCCAGGTCGCTCCAGCCGGCACAGACGAGAGCGCGAACGCCCAGCCTTCGGGTCACGTTCTCGATCATGCGCAGCAGTGCCGCGGGATCGGGGACGGGCATGCTGCCGAAGCCGAAGTACACCGGCGCGGAGCCTGCCCGCAGCCATTCTTCCAACGCAGGATCGGAATCGACGCCAGCGCTGCTCAGCCCCAGGAATCCGACGAACGGGCGGTGTGAGCCCCACTGTTCTGCGAGCCCGGGGAACAGCGCCGACTCGTACGCCTGAATCTCCACTCCGCCGTAGCGTTCGGACCGAACAGGCAGCGAATGACGCGTCGGTGCGAGACCCAGGGACTTCCTCTGCGCGTTCTCGCGGGCCTTCATGGATTTCCAGCGCATCGACTCCGCCAGCGCCCACATCGACCGGTTGACGTACCCCGGTAACGTGATGCCCGGGGTCACGGGCACGACGTCGTTGCGGCGCAGCGGGCAGTAGTGAAGTGCCACAAAGGCATTGCCCGTAGACTCCGCCATGTTGAACGCCATCTCCTGCCCCAGCGAACCGGTGACGATCGCGTGACAGCCCTGGGCCATCCGTTCGAGTTCGGCCGTCATCTGATCCCAGCCGTGATTGGCCAGTTCCGCGAGTGCCGCCATCTTGGTCCGCGGGTTACGCGACTTGATGCGTACCCTGATCAACTCCGACTCCAGCAGTCGCTGGGTGTCCGGCCCGAACGAGATCACGCCGATTCGTTCGGACTCAGCCGTTTTCGCGCGAGCGAAGTCCACGAGGTTCGGTGGTGCGCCGAACACCACGTCGTGTCCGCGATCCGCGAGCTCGACGCCGAGTGCAAGACCGGGCGTCACGTCACCGCGACTGCCGTTGAATGGCATCACGAACTTCATAGGGTCACTCGCAGTCGCGTCGGCGTGGAAAACGTCCTCAACCTATCAGTCCCGCACGCCGCAGTTCGGATCGGAAAACATATGGCGGGAAACACATTTGCGGCCCACCTGCGTCCGCGCTCGTGCAGCGATAGTCTCGCGGGGTGGAAAGACTGACGTACGACGACGACCTGTTCCTCCGCATGGAATGCGTTCTCGGGGTACCGGTGGTGAACCAGATCGTCTGGCGGTTCGACCGCGCCGTCGCTCCGGACGCGCTGCGATCGATGTGGCGAATGCTCGCCGAAGGCCCCATCGATCGATCCGTTCGACGGGCCCGGCTGCCCGGAGCCCGTGACAGCTGGACCGCAGCGCGTCGATCCGCTGATCCGGTGGTTATAGGGCCACCGATCGCCCGCGCGGCGGTCGACAGGTGGATCGAGGACGAGGCCGCCGTGGCGTTGGATCCGATCGGGGGACCGGCGTGGCGATTGTCGGCCACGTCGGTGGAAGAAGGCGGCACGGTCGTGTCGTTGGTCGGCTCTCACGTCGTCGGCGACGGCGGGGCGCTCACCTCCGCAGCCGCGGCCGCGCTGGCCGGACACGCCGTCCCCGACGATTTTCTGCGTGTCGGCCTCGATGACGGTCCCCTGTCCGCGACGGCGATCTCCCGTGCCGATCTCTCCGATGGTCTCGGCCGTGTCGGTGCAGCGCTCTCGGGTGCGGCACGAGCGCTCGGCCGCACCGCGGTGGCGGCGGTACGGGCACGGTCCACGGCGTTCGCCGACGCGAGCGCAGGAACACCCGAGGGCACCGGTGCCGACCGTCCGCGTGCGATCGTCGCCCCTGCCGAGGGCGCGTGGAGGCCGAGCACCGTCGTCGTCGATTGTCTGTCCGCGGAGTGGTCTGCCGCCGCGGCGAGCAAAGGGGGCAGTTCCAACAGCCTGCTGGTCGCGGTGGTGCTCGGGATACTGACCGGGAGCGGCCGAGTCTCGACCGAGGACCGGGTACGCGTCGCCCTTCCGGTCAGTACCAGGGCCACGGGTGATCGGCGTGCCAACGCGACGTCCGGCGTCTCGATCCACGTCGAGCCGGGAGGGACGTATCTCGACGATCTCGGAGCAATTCGAGCGGCGAGCAAGCAGGCATTCAGAACCCAGGCCGATCGCACGGTCACCACGACATTCGAGCTCCTCAAACCGCTGATGCAGTTGCTGCCCGACGCGATCGTGGCCAAACTCGCCGCGTCGGGCTCGGCCCCGCTGTGCCTGTGCTCGAATCTCGGTGCCAGAGGTGTCGCACTGCGGACCATCGGTGGTCTGGACGCCACCGCGGTGGCGATGAGGTCCATCACACAGAACACCGACGTGGCCCTACTACGCCGCACGGGCGGTGGAGTCAGCGCTTGGTGGAACGAATCGGGCGAACGCGCCACCCTGTGCGTCACCGGGCTCGATCCGGACAGCTTTCCCAGCAAAGAGCACCTGAGAGGGCTGGTCGAGGTGGAGTTCGATCGATGGGGCCTGACGCCCGAGTTCTGGTGACCTCGAGACAAGTCACAACCGCGGGCAAGGACGGATTTTCGACCGGATCGCCGGTGAGGCTATGCTTTCCGACTGTTCGAGTGTTCGAGCAGGTGTGAGAAAGGGGAGCGATCCATGGCAGTGGTCGTGTTGTTCGGGTCCGAGACCGGTACGGCCGAGGAGGTCGCCGACAAGATTGCGGACGTGCTCAGCGATCATGACGCCGAGGTACGCGACATGCTCGAGTACGAGGTGTCCGACATCGACACCGACGACTTCCACGTGGTCATCTGCTCCACCTACGGAGACGGAGAGCTCCCCACCGGTGCAGAACCCTTCTTCGATGCGCTCGTCGAGGACGAGCCGGACCTCGCGGGACTGCAGTTCGCGGTGTTCGGTCTGGGCGACCGGGTCTACGAGGACACCTTCAACCGCGGCGGCGAGATCATCGCTGAGAAGCTCACCGAGCTCGGCGGCAAGCAGGTCGGTACCCATGCTCGGCACGACAGCTCGTCGAACATCAAGCCGAAGACCATGGCCGAGGAGTGGGCTCGCGAATTGATCGATCTTCTGCCCTGACGGCAGAACTCGGCTCCGTCCGGCCCAGCGGTCGGCGGAGCCGGACGGTCAGGACGGGGCGCTGCCCCACAGTGCGGCCAGAGACGTACCCACACGAGTGAGCAGTGTTCGCACCAGCGGTAGGCCGATGCCGATCACCGACGACGGATCGCCCTCGATGCGGTCGACGAACCAGCCGCCAAGCCCGTCCAACGTGAACGCCCCGGCCACCGACAACGGTTCACCCGAGTCGAGGTAGGCCTCGAGGTCCACCGAGGACGGCGTCGAAAAGTGGACGACGGTCGAACTGTGCGCTGCAGCCTGCGCCACGACCACTCCGTCGGTCACCCGGAGCACAGCGTGGCCGGTCAGCAAGTCGCCGCTGTTGCCCGCCATCGACTGCCATCTCGTGCGCGCCACCTCGACCGAATGTGGCTTACCGTGCAGCTCCCCGCCGATGGCCAACATCGAATCGCAGCCGACGATCACCAGATCGTCGCTCGAATCCGAGAACGTCTCGGCCACCGCGGCGGCCTTGGCTCGGGCCAGTTCCGTGACCACCGTTTCCGGAGACACCGACGGCCCGAGCGCTGCTGTCAACGCATCCTCGTCGACACCCGACACCCGGACGATCGGCTCCACCCCGGCACCGCGCAGCACCGACAGACGCGCAGGCGACGCCGACGCCAGGACCAGACGAACAGACCCCGGCGCAGCGTCGGACGAGCGCATCGTCACCGTGGGTAGCGACCCGACGCGGCATACGAATACGCCGACTGAGGTGCGAATCGGCGATGCAGCAACTCCGGTGAACCCCACAGCTCACGAGGACGAGAATCGCCCGTCGACTCGGACCCGCCCTGGGCAGCCGTCAGAACCGTCACCAGCGCGGCGATTTCCTCATCGCTCGGATTGCCCTTCACCACCCGAACAGCCGCAGGGGACGGGGAAACCACCTCGCTCGGATTCGCTGCGTCATGATTCGCTTCGTCGTTCATAGTGGGATGTTTCCGTGTTTCTTGGGTGGGAGGGTGACTTGTTTGCGTTCGAGTAGTCGTAGTGCGGTGACGATCTGGCCGCGGGTGTGGCTGGG
>NZ_NPGA01000016.1 GCF_002259485.1 Rhodococcus sp. 14-1411-2a | reverse complement strand
CCCGAAAGGCCTTACCGCTCGACTTGCATGTGTTAAGCACGCCGCCAGCGTTCGTCCTGAGCCAGGATCAAACTCTCCGTAAAAGACCTGCGAAACAACGATCCCCAAAGGAACCGCGAATCAGTCAAAGACATCAAGTCAAATCACTAGCAGAAAAACTCAACTAGCATTTCAAACAACACCCGACAACAACCACCACAAGCGGATGATCGATACATCGAATGCTTTCACCAAAACAAAATATTTCGGCACTGACATTCATCGACACACTGTTGAGTTCTCAAAGAACACGCACACACTCTCACCCCACAGACACACAGCCCGTCGGCCTCAAGGGCAACTGTTCCAGCCTATCCCAGCTTGGTCTCGGACACAAGGCCCGACTCTTGGGGGATAAAACCTGCCAGGCCACACGTCCAACCTCGTTCACCCAGTCCGTGAAGACCGGGTCGGTGTCCGTCGCTCTGACTCGACAAAAGTTACGCCACCAACCACACCAACGCAAATCGCCTGCTCAGCGGCGGTCATCCGTCGCTGAGCCACAATTCAGCAGTCCTCGAGACCACTTCTCGGCGACTCAGCTCAGCAATGCGTCCCGCGCGAACCTGCGAGACCAGCTCGGCGAGTCCGATACCTCTTGACGGAAATAGAACCGCGGACCGTGGGCACCGATGAGATCGAGGAAGCTCACCGTGGCCTGCGCCGCGAACTGAGCGTCGAACACACCGGAATCTTCACTGGCCCAACCCAATTCAGCGACAGTCTCGATCAACATCTCGTTGCGATGCGTCGCAGATGCCGATGCCGCGAGGGAGATCAGGAACAGAGTCGCTGCGTCGGTCTCGTACGACTCTTTTCCCAGAGGAAGTCGCGACGCCGCATGCCGCCACATGCCGACCGGGTCTTCGGCCAACGCCGCTCCGAGCTTGGTGCGCAGCAACCTGCCCTTCGATGTGCGGGTCAACCCGAGGTGCCGCGCCGCGTCGCGCAGATCGCTGACCTGATGGTGGTCGATCTCGCGATTGCTCGGCCCTACCCACCCCAGACCCCAGTCGAGCTCTTCACGAATCGCCGCTACGAACGCGGGCTTGAGGTAGCCGGCACCGGTCAGCTCTGCTCCGTCGTCACCGATTCTGTCCAGAAACCACGTGAACTTGGCCATCGCCACCTCTGCGACGGGCAGATCGACCGAACTCTCGATGGTGAGTTCGCATCGAGGAAGCAACGCCATCAGTGACGGCACCTCCGTAGGTCGCACCCGGTCGAACAGCTTTCCGATGGCCGGGGCCGCGGCCACCGCTTCGGCGAGCACCGAACGACCTACGTCGAACGAGTGCAGCACCGCGTTGACCGCATCGACGTCGAATCGAGCAGGGTCGAAGCCCGCGCCCCATCGCGCGATGAGCGCCGCGTGCTCGGGATCGGACGTGTCGGCGGCAATCTCGAGCGACTGGGCGTACCGCGAAGGCCCGCCGGACTCCTCGGGTGGGCAGGCGCGCGCCCCGTCGAGGCAAACGGATCGGAGGTCGTCGATATCGGAATCGATCTGCTCCAGATAGATCGTGTGTGTCCATCCGTCACCGAAGTCGTACTCGTACGTCATCGTGGAACCCGGCGCAGTCAGTACGTCGTCGACCCGCACTCGCTCCTCGCTCGACGCGTCGTCGTCCGGTTCGTCGTCGAGGGTTTCCTCCATCTCGAATCGACGCGTGGCACCGGCGGTCCTGACGCTGAACGCATGCAGGTGCCGGTCCTCCCATCCGAGGGCACTCTGCAGAACCGCGTGCAGCTCGGACAGCAGCAGGTCCGAGCGCACCCGCACCCGACGCCAAATCTGGGGCCGAGTGTGATCCACGGTCACCCGAAGCACCAGGTTCACCAAGCGTCGCCGAGTGGCATCCGTCGCGCTGTCGTCGGCCGGTTCGTCGGTGTCGGACAAATTCGGCACCACCGACAGGTGCCGGACGCGACCGGTTCTCATCGACATGGAAAGGACCCTAGTCGGACCTGCGCGTCGGACACAGGGACTCGCGGTCTTCTACGTACTCGTGGTCAGCCCCTCGTTGATCGCGGCGACGTCGAAGGCCAACGCATCGAGCTGCGACGCCAACGTCGTCACCGTCAACTGCACGAGGTATTGAGTATCGACGCCCACCACCACATACCGCGTCGTCACGGCGGCTTCGAGCTGCTGCGCAACGTACGTACCCCGAATGAATCGCGACGGCCAGCCGAGCCACGACGCTGTACTCGCCTCGCGCTCCACCCATCCGGGCATCGCACGTCCGTCGCCGAAACCCAATGCCATCAACGCTTCCGGGTCGATCGTGCGCGACAACGCACCGACCAGAAGCACCGCGTTGGGCGCGAACCCGTTCTCCACGAGGTTCGGTTCCACGATCACCTGGGTCGCCCCTGGGAACTGTGCGGGATCGAGCGTCTGCCATCCCGCAGGAATCGGTACGGTGATGCCGAGCTCGGCCGCCGCGGCACCGTCGAGCGGCGTCACCCGCAGCGCGTGTGCATTCAGGTACTCGGCGATCGTGGTGGGCTCGGACAATTCCGTCGACAGGGCGTCGTTCACAGCAATGCCTTTCGTGGTGCACGATTCACTGACACGCCAGAGGTTACCCGCGCCGGTCCGCTCGTCAGCAGATCCTAGAGGCAGTGACCGGCAGGGAGCTGGTTGCTGTGCGACTCCAACCAGCTGCCGACCGCGTCGAGCATTGCTGTTCCGTCGGTGAACGAACCCGAATTAGGTTGCGCCGCAATCGCCACGCCGACTCGACCGGCAACAGTGGTGACGATACCGACCTGTCGGACGTCGTAACCGCCTCGAACGCTCGGCCCCCAGCCGCCTTTGAACGCAGCATCGGACATCTTCGCCAGGCCCCACTGCTGCTCGGGCGCAACACTGTTCATCATTTCGACCACCGGTGCGGCATCCGGGATGCACGACAGGCCCGCCGCGAACGTTGCTTGATCCTGCGTCGACCACTCGGTCTGTCCGAATGCGCTGAATTCAGGACGAATCCGCTCCCTCTGCACCGCAGTGGCCGCGTCACCGCCCTGCCGCAGAACCGCTTCGACTGCGCCACCTGCGGCAGCGGAATCCCCGAGCGAACCCCACAGATTCTCGGCTGCTGCGTTGTCGGAGCTTTCGATGGCGGCGGTGGCGTCGGCAAACACCGCGTCCGCGCCGCGACGAATTGCGGCTAGGGCCAGTGGCACTTTGACCGTCGACCACGCCGAACCGGAAGTCCAGGTGCCGAGCACTGTCGGCGGGCCACCGCCGACGGGAACCAGAGCGAGGCCGATGGGCCCACCCGCCGTCGACTCGAGTGCGCCGAACTCCGCGGCCAGATCCTCTGCCGGCAGCGCCTCGACAGGAGGCGCAGTGGTCCATATTTCGGCATCGGACGTCGGTGGAAACACCGGTGGCACAGGAGCAGCCGATGTTTCGGACACCAGGGGCGCTTCGGACGCGGGGCCGTCGTCGGTGGCGATGGTGCAGCCGGACACCAGAGCACAGAGCGCGAGAGCCACCGCTCCGACTCGTCCGACGCGGCGCGCCGAACTAGAAGAGGTAGACAACGGCGTTCTCGCCACCGGTACACGTCACCAACTGCGCAGACGAGACGCAATTCATGTCGTACCGCTTGCCGGTGACCGGGCTGCTGGCCACCACGGTCCTCGAATTCCGATCCGAACCGGCCCTGGTGTAGGCCAACCGAACTTCCTCGGCGAACGGGCACGACGTAACCGTCGACCCCACCGCCGAGCCTCGAAGTCCGCTGCTCGACGCCACGGTCGCCGGGCAGGTCTGCGCGCCCGCAGGCAGAGTGGCCGGGCCAGGCTCCGGTGAGTTCTCGGCAGTCGGTGCGGTTTCACCGCCTGGAACACCGCCGTCGGACACTGCCGAGGACGGTGCAGCACCCGACGCCACCGCCGGAGTTGCGTCGTCGCGCAGCATGAACCACCCGAACACGCCGCCGAGAATCACTGCGACCACAGTCAGAACGGCCACCACGATCCAGATGCCACCGTTCCCATTCTTCGGGGGCCCAGGTGGAGGCGAACCAGGGAAGCCACCGGTGCCGAACACCGGCGGCCGGGGAACCGCGCCGTACCCACTCGGCTGTGCCGTCGCGGGAGAATGCGGCGCACCAGGACCGGACGAAGGCGGTGGAAGGACTCGATCGGATGGATTCGGCTGCGCGCCGTACTGTCCGTACGCGCGCTGCGAGGGGTCGCCCGAATCTGGATAGCTCACTGGTGTCCTTCTGCCGATGATGGGGCCAGCCTCTCATACAGCGTCGCGACGAGCAGACCGGACGTTACAGTTTCATTCGGCGCGCGGTGAGCTCCTCGAGATAGCGCGCAACCGCGTCGTCGTCGTTGGATTCGAGGACTCGATCGACGACGGATCGCACGGGCTCCGCGGCATTCGACGGACACAACGCCGTACCCGCCCAGGTGAGCATCGGCAGATCGTTGCGCGCATCCCCCACTGCCGCAACCGAACCGGCAGATATCCCCCACTGCTCGCACAACCCCTGCAGCGCACTGGCCTTCGAGACTCCCGCCGCGGACATCTCGATGTACGGGGCACCGGAGTGCGTCAACTCCACTCCGTCCACCCCCGCCGCAGCAACGATCTCGTACAACTCCTCACTCGTCGTATCACTGTGCCGGGCAACGATTTTGACGGTCGGCTCGACGTCGATCGACAAGCCGTGCTCCGACAGCTCCATCTCGTGCGGCTGCCGGTGATGGTCTGCGAACACGCACAGCTCGGCGTACCGAGCCTCGGCCACGAATCGCGTGGCACCGACGGTTGCGAAGGCAACTCCGGGGACGAGTGAGCGCACGAACGACTTGGCCGACGCCACCGTCTCGGCCGGTACCGACCTGGTGCCGACGATCGCCGGGGAGCCGTCGGACAGATCGAGGACCACAGCCCCGTTGGCACCGATCGCCGTGCCGCGAAATCCGCACGACGCAGCGAGTTCGTCGATGGAGTGGCGCGCGCGAGCGGTGGCCCACACCACCCTGATTCCGGCTGCGTCGGCGGCAGCCATCGCGGCGGCCGTTCGCGCCGACACAGTTCGGTCCGAACGCAGCAGGGTGCCGTCGAGATCGGTTGCGACAACGACGACCTCTTCGGTTCTCTTCACCCCACCGATACTGCCAGGCATCGCGCGCTCAGCCGGCGACCAACGTCAGAACGGAAATCTCACTGGGCGCGAACACCCGGAAAGGCGGGCCCCAGAAACCCGATCCGCGACTGGTGTAGAGCTGAGTTCGCGCACCGTGTCTGCTCAGACCGTGCACCACCGGTTGGTCGAGACGAACCAAAGCCGAGAACGGCCAGATCTGACCACCGTGCGTGTGCCCGGAGACCTGCAGATCGACGCCGGCCTCGATAGCGTCGCCGATCTGTTTAGGCTGATGCGCCAGCAACAGCACGGGCATCGACGGATCGGTTCCGGCAAGGGCGCGAGCGAGATCCGCCCCGTGACCGGGCGCACCCGAGCCGGCGGCAGTGGCGTCGTCGACGCCCGCGATGATCAATGCGTCGTCACCGCGATGCAGCACCACGTGGCGATTGTGCAAGGAGTTCCATCCGAGGTCCTCCATGTGATCGAGCCATTCCTGCGCCTGACCGAAGTATTCGTGGTTCCCGGTGACGTACACGCGGGCCGCGCTCGCGAGCATCGCCTCCAACGGCGCAGCCTGCGCTCGACGCCGATCGACCGAGCCGTCGGCGATATCTCCGACGTGGGCCAACACGTCCGGTTCGAGCGCATTGACGGCGGCGGTCAAACGATGCGACCACGTCGTTCGATCGAGCGGGCCGAAATGCGTGTCGGTCACGAGAACCACTCGTAGACCGTCGAATCGAGCCCCGAGCCGGTCGATCCTGACGGTCGTGTGTCGCACTCGGGGCGTTCTCATCGCCTCGTAATGGCCCCACAGAGCGAGGACGACCACGACGATCAGCGTTGTCACCGAGACGATCCGTGACCGAAGAGGGTCGTCTACCCCAGCCACCCACAGACCGAGCCGCAGCAGCAGCGAGAGTGCCGACCACACGAACGCGATCCAAGCCAAGCCCAACAGCACATCTCCGATGCGCGCCCACACGTCCTTGGAGACCCCCTCTGCACTCGGCCGGTGACCCAGATACATCGCTGCAGGCAGTGCCACGAATGCCGCGACCGCAACCGCAGAGCCGACCGACTGTGCAGCCGCAGGCCACTGCGCGCCCGCGAACACGACAGTCCAGGCAGGCAGGCCGACAAGCGCAGCGCAGACCACGAGAACAACGGTCGGAACGACAACCCGCCGAGATCGCGGTCGCGTCGAACCGTCCGGGGAGACCGACTGTTCCGGGCGCTGCGTCTGTCGATCTGTCATCGGCGTCGAACCCTCTTCACTCGTACGTGCGCAATCCGAGGCCAAGACTACGTCGGCTTCGGATGGTTCGGCGCGGGCACCGAGCCTGCCCGCCGGGAGCTACGGCCGACGGCGGGTTGTGTATCCGCGAAGTCCGTTGAGCGGCAATTCGTGTTCTGCGATGTCCTCGTCCTCGGGTACCTCGAGGCCGCTCGGCTCGGCATCATCGGTCGTTGCTTCCGTCGAATCGCCCTGCGTCTCGACCGGATCGGCTCCATCGAGCTCGGCCGACTCGACGCTTGCCGCGGCCTCGTCCTGAGCGGCCGGCTCGTCCTGTGCGACCGGCTCTTCCTGTGCGACCGGCTCTTCGGCGTCCCCGACCCGGTCCGTGGCCGATGTCGTGCTGTTCGTGGTTTCACCGATCTCGGTGGTCGAATGGCTCGATGCCGAGGACTCGATCGGCCGAGCGGTGCCATGGGAACCGTCGGACTCCCCGGTACCTGATCCGTGGGCAGCACCGGCACCGTTGGCACCTCCGGAGCCGTTGACACGACCGGCACCGTTAATAGCAGACGCACCGTTCGTCATTCCCGAACCGTTGGTCGGTCGCGAAAGGTTCTGGACTCCCGCTCCGTCGGTGCTTCCGGAACCGTTGGTTGTCGTCGGTGCCGATCCTTCGCGGTCGGCTCCGCGAGCTTGCGACGCGGACGGCTCCTCGGTGGGAATGTCGATGCGCGGCATGGTCCACAGAGACAGCACCGACTCGTGGCGCGCGGGTGAGTCTGCGTGCGTGGACGTCTCGAAGACGCCGGAATCGTCGAACTGCGAGGACTCGAGTGGAACCGGGGTCCAGGACTCGTCCGAGCTCTCGAGACCCTCCACGACAACGCTGTTCGGCTTTATTCCCAGATGGGCCAACGTGGCCCAGAGGCTTTCCAGCGCCGCCTCGCGGTCCAGGTAGTACTCGGATTCACGCACCCGCCAGAACGTCCAACCGCACCGCTTGAGCTCCTGCTCACGCTGCAGATCCGCCAACCGCTGAGCGGGGGTCGACAGGAACGTGTCGCCGTCGCACTCGACGGCGAGCCGCGAGGAGTCGCCGGTGACGACCAGGGCGAGACGCCTGTTGTTCACCTCGACACCGGGATTGACGTGAAAACCTCTCTCGACGAGGTCGTTCCACAGCTGCTGCTCGAGCAGCGTCTCGAAGGGGGCCTTCCGGACCTCGCGCGAGACATCGACCGGCATGGGATCGGCCGGAGCGGGCGAGACGGAGGTGACGTAACTCAGCAACGAGTTGCGCAGGTCCGCTCGCTTGAGACGATCGACCGTGACCGAGTGGAAGAGCCACAGCTGATCCTGTGCCCGCGACGCTGCCACGTTGAACCGCCGCTTGTACTGATTGGCGGTGAGGGTGGCGAAATTCTGATCGGGTGCCACCACCATCGACAGGAACACGACGTTCCGTTCGTCGCCCTGGAAGTCCGGCGGCGTACCGACGCGAAGTCGACGCTGCTCCCACTGCTCGATACCGATCCGCTTGATCAACTCGTTGCGAATCTCGTCGACCTGCGATTGGCCCTGCAGCACAACCACTCCGAAGGTCAGGTTGTCGTACGCGGAGTCTTCGAGGCACTCGGCGATCTGGTCGGCGATCGCAATGGCCTCGGTCCGGTTGACCAGTGACGCGTTCTTTCCGGTCACCGTCGCTCCGCGAACGTACGTGTGCCGCAGCGGCGGTAGTCGATCCGCGCCGAACTGCCGCACGGGAACGAGCGGGGAATCTCCGTAGAACTGCTGACTCGACCAGTTGATGATCTCGGGCATCGAACGGAAGTGCTCACGCAGCCGCACCACCTGACCGAACCGGGTGCGCAGCATCGAGAACAGGCTCGACCTCGGGGTCAGCGTCGCACGCACGTGTTCCGGTAGATCGGGCAGGTAGACGTCCAACCGATCGAACACGTCCTCGAGTGTGCCGGTCTGTGGAACATCGGCCGGCGCGCACTGCCTGTCGTCGCCCACCACGATCACCCGGGGTGCGAGATACAGCAGGAAGAGACTGGTGATGTCGGCCTGACTCGCCTCGTCGACGATGACGACGTCGAAACTGCCCGGCACCGGCGGGATGGACGCGAGCACCTGCGAGAGTGGCATGACCCAGGCGGGCACGGCACTCTGCGCCTCACGCATCGCCGATCGTGCTGCACTGCGGTAGGTTTCGGCGTACTTACCGGCTCCCGAGCCGATGCTGGAGATGTGCTCGCGATAGGTCTGCAGCGCCCGCACCTCGACGGCCGTCATTCGCTCGAGACTGTTACGCCAGGCACTGGCAGCGGCGAGACGTGTTGTGAGGTAAGCGATGTCGGTATCCGCAGCGGCCAACTCCGCCTCGAGTCGCTGCTCGAGGCCGCCGTGGTGCTGCTCGCCGACCCACTCGCGTGCCCGACGCCACGCCCAGGCCTTGGACATCTGCCAGCTCAGCTCGTCCCATTCGACATCACCGGCGGTGTCCCTGACCAAGTCGAACAACGCGGGTGCGACCTCGGACAGCGACGCCGACATCGATTCGAGCAGCAGTTGATCCTCCTGCTCGGAACACGCTTGCGAGTACGCCGCAACGGCGGCAGCCAGTTCCAACGGATCCGCGGTGCTCAACGCACTCACCAGATTCGAGCCCTCGGGCGACGGCCCGGCGTCGATACGAGTGGCAACCGCGAACTGCAGGGCGTCGAGCTCGGCGCGTGCGGCATCGATGTCGATACGCGTGGCGATGGCGTCGGCGGCCCCGGCGACTTCCCGGGCGTCGGCCAGGCTCCGAATCCACGGTGCCGCAGGCGAAATGGTGTACAGCCGGTGCACAAGGGCGTCGCGGGCAGCGACGACTGCAGACACCAGACCCAGCCTGTCGGCAATCCGCGCCACGTTGTTGACGCGAATCGACCGTGTGCCGTCGAGCGGAACGATGATCGCGAGGTCGGCCAGCAGCACCGCTGCGGTCTGCACGGTCTCGAGCGCGCGAATATGTTCGGCCACCAGACGCGCAGCCATCGCCGTCGTCGCAGGTTGCCCGTCGACGGTAGCGACGATATCGAGTGCCTCGACGGCCTTCTGCTCCTCGCTGCGACGGAACCGGGGCTTCCACTCGATACCCGACTCCAACGCGCCGGCGAACGCATCCATCGCCGTGAGTGCCGCCGGTGAGCTCGTCGAGCACTGCACGTCGTGCGCACCGACATAGCGATCGGACGCAGCGGCCGTGTCAACCATCGCGTCGATTCCGCTGACCCGAGACCACAGGTGGGCGGCCTCGCCGGACAGCACGGAATCGGTGAGGCGTAGGTACGAGCTGTCGAGTTCGACGACCGCTCGCACCCGAGCGGCGAGCTCCTCGCACAGTTGCCTGATCTCCGAGGCCACGGCGGGTTCCACGCCGTCGAGCAACGACACGAGCTCGGCGGCCTGGGGCGAGGAAGCGTCGATGCGCGCACCTGCGCGCTGGCAGAGCGATGCCAGTTCGGCCGAGTTCGGCAGCATGGTCTCGGGACGCGGCAGCACCTGACGCGAGCGAAGCTCTCGAGTCCCGTCGGAGCCGGCGATGAGCTTACGAAGCTGATCGACCTGGGCACCGTCGAGAGGTGGTCGATCGGCGAACAGTGGGCCGGGCAGCCACTCGTGGGCACCTTCGGCGGCCTTGACCTTGCGCACGATGGACGACACCGTGCCGTCGTATCCATCGGAAACGTATTCGTGCACAACAGTTTCGGACTCGCGGAGCGCGCTGACACGATCGAGCAACTCGGCCCGCCCGGCCAGAGCCGCCGCGCGCTGCGTCGTCAGTGCCTCGATCTTCTGCACCTCGCTGGCCTCGTCGAAGGAGGTCTTGCGCTCGGCGATCTTCGCGACGCTGCGGTTGAGCTCGTCGGAACCACCGCGGGAGAGGTCGGTGATGGATACGCAGAGCTCCTGCAGCTCCGGCGGGAGTTTGTCCCGCAGCACGCGCAAAGCTTGTGACTTTTCACTAGTGACCAGAACCCGTTGACCGCGCGCAAGGAGCCCGGACATGAGGTTGGCGATCGTGTGAGTCTTGCCCGTTCCGGGCGGTCCTTCGACCACGACGCCGCTGTCACGCCCCAGCCGTTCGATGATCTGCGACTGCTCGGCGTTGGCCGGCAACGGAAACAGCGGGTCCTCCGCCAGTGCCGCGGACTCCCCCGCTCCCGTGCGTTCGAGCCACGCGATCCGATCGGCCGGCTCGATGGCATCGACCAGTTGAGCGAGCCCGAGCGGTACCGGAGAGTCGGCGAACTCGAGGTCGGCGATCATCTGCTCGTAGTACTCGACCAGTGCGAACGAGTCCCGAACGCGGAGAACGAGGGCAGGTGAGACGGTGAGCGTGCGGTCGTCGTCGATGTAGGCGAGTGCCCCGGGCGGCCCGAGACGATCGAGTACCTCGATCTCGTGCCGCGGCACCCGCGACGCCCAGTTCCTCAAGAACTGTTCGACGCCTGCCCCGATGGGTGAGGTGACGGTGTCGTGCAGTTCCTGTGCCAAGGCGACCGAGCCGGAGGTGTCGAAATCGTCCGAGGCGGTCAGCAGCTGGCCGTCCTCGAGCCGCGCAGTGGTGCTCGCGGCGAGGCGAACCAGCAGATCACCGGTACGCACGTCGCGTTCGATACTGGCCGATTGCGTGATGAGGTGAGTGCGCACGCTGCGCTGCGGATCGGTGTTGCTCGAGGTCAGCAGCCCCGAGGCCACCACGAGTTCGATGGACTCGGGTCGCGATGCAAGCTCCTGCATCATCAGCTGCAGAGCCTGGTACAGAGCGGCCTGCGGACGCCGATCCCGATCCTCCTGCGCCCATTCCTTCCACGACTGCGAGTACTCCTCGAAGGCCTGCTTGATCTCGTAGGCCTTGCGAATGTCGAAGTCCGCATCGGACTCCTGCGCCTCCGCTCGACGACGAGACGTCACCGAGGATGCGTCGGCAAGCTCGAGTTCGCGATAGCGACTGTCGGCAACGACCTGCGGGTCGAGCCAACCCGACAGCAGCGCCGGCAGCTCGGGCGGATCGTCGACCGCGATGCGCGGTGCACGGAGCACCACACCACCCTGCTTGGCGCGTGGGTCGAGCTGCATGGGAACGTCACCGGCATGGATCCATTCGACCTGCACGTGGTCGTCGAAGCGCAGCACCGGGTTCGAACGCGCCTCGACGATTTCGCGAAGAAAGCGCAGCAGGCGTTGAACCCTGCTCTTGAGCTCGTCGTCGTGTTCACGACCGGTAGCCGCTGCAGCCGTCACAGTTTCCCCACAAATACTCGAATGGTCGTCCGTTTCAGGGACGGTGTTTGCACACCCGGGCCAGACTAGCCGCTGAAAACCGGTTGTTCGTTGCGTCCTGAGCACACAAAATACGTTCTAGTGCTGGTTCACAAAGACCGACTTCGGTCACTGGATCCGCCACAGCGACATACCCCGCAGGCCCACGGGTTCTCACCCGTCGAACACGACAGGAGCCGAATGCGCAACCTGGTCTACTACATCGCCGTCACCCTCGACGGGTTCATCGCTGCACCCGATGGCAACTACGACTGTTTCGTGCCCGACGGCGATCATCTCGACGCCATCGTGGCCGAGCTGCCCGAGACGTTGCCGGTCCACGTTCGTGCCATGTTCGGCCTGGACGGTCCACCCGCTCGATTCGACACCCTCCTCATGGGCCGCGAGACGTTGCAGCCGGCGCTCGACGTCGGTATCACCAGTCCCTATCCCCACCTGCGCCAGTACGTCTTCTCCCGCACCCTCGCACCGTCGGACGACCCCACCCTCACCGTCGTGAACGAGGATCCGATCGGACTGGTCAGGAGCCTGAAGGCAGAGGATTCCGAGTACGACGTCTGGATCTGCGGAGGTGGAAACCTGGCGGGTCAACTGCTGCCCGAGATCGACGAGCTGTTCCTCAAGGTCAATCCCGTCGTGCTCGGCAGGGGCATCGGCCTGTTCTCGTCCGGAATCGGCCCCGATCCGTTCCCCGCGGAGCGGTTCGAGCACCTCGAATCACGCCAGTTCGACAGCGGGGTGAGATTCTCCCGGTTCATCCGCCCGGACGCGCGCTGACGATGACGTATAAAGACTGAATGCCTGCCGCGCCGGAGCCAGACCGTGAGCTGCCGAATCGGGAGCTGCCGACCACCCCGCGCGGGCTGCGAACCCGTACCTCGCTCGTGGCCGCCGCGCGTCGAGTCTTCGAGGACAGCGGTTACCTCGACTCCCGGTTGATCGACATCACCCGCGCTGCTCGATGCTCCGCCGGCACCTTCTACACCTATTTCACCAGCAAGGAAGAGATCCTGGCCGCAGTGCTCGAGCAGGCCAGGGACGACATGCTGCATCCCGGAACCGAGCGAGTGAACCCGCACGACGATCCGGTTGCCGTGATCGCCGCGAGCAACCGTGCGTACTTCGAGGCATACCGCCGCAACGCGAAGCTGATGGCACTGCTCGAGCAGGTCTCGAACATCGATCCCGAGTTCCGACGCCTCCGCCGTGAACGCGCCGATGCCTTCGTCAGGCGCAACGCCCGCAGCATCGAGAGCCTGCAGAGCCGCGGTCTGGCCGACGCGGAACTCGATCCCCTGCTCGCCTCGCGCGCACTGTCCTCGATGATCAGTCGGCTCGCGTTCAATCACTTCGTCGTCGACGCCGCAGACGGTCTCCCGCCCGCGGACTCCGAGGATCTGCTCGCGACGGCGACGAGGCTGTGGGTCAACGCGCTGCGACTGCCACGGGCGAGCGAGGGCGACAGGTGAGGGAGACCGCACTCGGCGACGAGCGAACCAACTCGAGCCGATCGGCCCGAGTTGTACCCGCCAGTAATGTACTCGCCGGTAGCAACGAAAGTCGTCGAATGTCGAATTACGCCACGCGCCAACGCTACTCGCGAGTACGTTAGCGAGGTGAATAGAACCCGACAGCAACTTCGGAGCGAAATTGCTTGCCACAGAATATGATTCACTTGTTGGTGATCAATCACACTCACGCCGAACGCCGTTGGCGATGCACACGGCCTCGTTACCGTTAGAATGAGCCGATCGGAGTGCCGCACGATGGACGAGAAATCGACATGCCCGGCACCAATCCACGTTCCATCGAGTGCACCGACGCGGTGCGCCCACACCGAGCGAAGAGAGATACGTTGTTCAAGCGGATTGCAGTAGTCAACCGAGGCGAGGCAGCAGTACGCCTGATCCGAGCCGTCCGAGAGCTCAACGCCGAACACGATTACGGCATCCGCACCGTAGCGCTGCACACCGAGGCGGAGAAGCGGGCCATGTTCGTCCGCCAGGCCGACGAAGCGGTCACACTGCGCAAGCCTGCGAGCGGCTCGGCCTACCTCGACTACGGCGTCCTCGAGGCGGCGCTGGTCGAGTCCGGTGCCGACGCGGTGTGGGTCGGCTGGGGCTTCGTCGCCGAGGACCCGACGTTCGCCGACCTCGTCGCGCGCCTGAACATCACCTTCATCGGCCCGTCGGCCGACGCGATGCGCCTGCTCGGCGACAAGGTCGAGGCCAAGATCCTCGCCGAGAAGGTCGGCGTTCCCGTCGCACCGTGGTCCGGCGGACCCGTCGAAACCCGCGCCGACGCCAGGCGTCACGCAGCGGCGATCGGCTACCCGCTGATCATCAAGGCCCGCTCCGGCGGCGGCGGCCGCGGTATCCGCAAGGTCTTCCACGAGGACGAACTCGAACTGTCCCTCGAACGTACCCAGGGTGAGGCCGAGCGCTCGTTCGGCGACCCCGTCGTCTTCCTCGAACGGCTCGTCACCGATGCTCGCCACGTCGAGGTCCAGGTCATCGCCGACAGCCACGGCAACGTCTGGGCCCCGGGCGTGCGCGACTGCTCCATCCAGCGCCGCAACCAGAAGGTCATCGAGGAGTCCAGCTCCCCACTGCTCACCAAGGAGCAGGCCGACGAACTGCGCACCGCCTCGGCCGAGCTCGTCAAGGCCGCCGGCTACCAGGGCGCAGGCACCGTCGAGTACTTGTACCAGCCCGAGCAGAAGATCTTCACGTTCCTCGAGGTCAACACCCGCCTCCAGGTCGAGCACCCCATCACCGAATACACCACCGGCATCGACCTGGTGAAGCTGCAGATCCTCGTCGCCGACGGCCAGGCACTGCCCGGTGAATGCCCCACCGAGTTCGGCCACGCCGTCGAGGCTCGCCTCAACGCCGAGGACGCCGACAACGGCTTCGCTCCGGCTCCCGGCACCGTCGAGCTGCTCAAGTTCCCGCTCGGCACCGGCATCCGCGTCGACACCGGTATCGCGCAGGGCGACGTCATCCCGCCCGACTACGACTCGATGGTCGCCAAGGTCATCGCCTGGGGCCGCGACCGCAGCGAAGCGCTGGCGCGGTTGCGCAACGCGCTGCGTGAGACCACCGTCGTCATCGACGGCGGCACCACCACCAAATCGTTTCTGCTGAGCCTGCTCGACCGCGAGGAGGTCATCTCCGCCTCCGCCGACACCGGCTGGCTCGACCGCACCGAGGCCGGCTCTCAGGTGGGCCCGACCGCCGTCGCCGACATCGCCATCATCGCCGCGGCCATCGACGCCTACGACGCCGAGGAAGGCCGCGAGCGCACCGCGTTCCTCAGCTCCGCACGCGGCGGCCGGCCGCGCGCCACCCATGCCATCGGCCGCACGGTCGAGCTGAACTACCAGGGTCAGGCCTACAAGCTCGAGGTCGGCCAGACCGGCACGCACCGCTACAGCATCGACGGTGACGGCATCGGCGATCTGCAGGTCGACGTCGAACGCCTCGGCACCTACGAGAGCCGCCTCGTCATCGGCGACCGTCGCTACCAGGTGGTCACCGTCGCCGGAGCCGCGCACTTCCTCGTCGAGGTCGACGGCATCAGCCACCAGATCTCGCAGGACGAGGCCGGACTGGTCCGCGCACCGGCACCCGCCGTCGTCGTCGCCGTCCCGGTCGCCGTCGGCGACGAGGTCGAAGCGGGTCAGACTCTCGTCGTCCTCGAATCGATGAAGATGGAAACCGCCGTCCGGTCCCCCTACGCAGGCACCGTGCGTGAGGTACTGGCCTCGGTCAACGGCCAGGTCGACGCCGGAGCGGCACTGCTGCGCGTCGATCAGGCCGGTGAGCAGAAGGTCTCCGAGCAGGCACCGCGCGTGCAGTTCCGCGGTATCGACGATGCCGCACAGCGTTCGCCGCAGCGTCGGGCACTGGACCGACTCGACGAACTCGCCGCACTCATCACCGGTTTCGACGTCAGCGGAGCCCGAGCGCGAAACCTGTTGTCCACCTATGAGACTCTGCGTGCCGACGTGCCGCGCAACGATTCGGGTCTGGTCTCGGCCGAGCTGGATCTGCTCAACACGTTCGCCGACATCTGCGAGCTCTCTCGCAACAGGCCGACGATGGACGAGGAAAGCAACGACGAGCGCGTCCACTCCCCTCGTGAGCACTTCCACTCGTTCCTGCACTCGCTCGACGCAGACGTTCAGGGTCTCCCGGATTCGTTCCGCGCCAAGCTCACTCGCGCACTCGCGCATTACGATGCCGCCATCGACGAGGGTCGTACCCCCGAACTCGAAGAGGCCGTCTACCGCGTCTTCCTCGCTCTGCAGCGTATGGAGAACCAGGTTCCGGTCATCGCGGCGCTGCTCGGCCACTGGCTCAGCGACTGCTCTGCGCAGCCCGAAGCCACCCCGGCCATGGCCGAGGTACTCGAGCGCCTCATCGGTGCCACCCAGGCACGCTACCCCGTCATCGGCGATGTGGCTCGCAACCTGCGCTTCCGGCTGTTCGACGAGCCGCAGATCCGCAGTGCACGCGAGAAGATCTACGACGGCGTCCGTGGCAGCCTGCAGTACCTCGCCGAGAACCCCGACGCCGCCGACTACTCGGCCCGCATCGCAGCTCTGGTCTCCACCCCGGAACCGTTGATCGAGCTACTGGCACAACGGATCACCGATCCCGGTGCCCTGCTCGAAGTGATCACCCGTCAGTACTACGAGATCCGCACCCTCGAAGACGTCAAGGCCTTCGACCGCGACGGCAAGCACTTCGTCACCGGCAACTTCGAGCTCTCGGGCGAACGGCTGCACCTGGTATCGACCGCAACCGATTTCGACTCGCTCGCAGCAACTCTGGATTCGGTCGACGACATCGCCGGACCGGCACCGGAGAACCTGGCGGTCGATCTCTACCTGTCCTGGCCGGACGCTCCGACCGACGGCGACGAACTCTCGGCCCAGCTCCAAGCCGT
The DNA here is from genome assembly GCF_002259485.1 of Rhodococcus sp. 14-1411-2a. Lineage (GTDB taxonomy): Bacteria > Actinomycetota > Actinomycetes > Mycobacteriales > Mycobacteriaceae > Rhodococcoides. The sequence continues at coordinate 8,435 of NZ_NPGA01000016.1, read as the reverse complement.
GCTGGCTGCCCACTCGGGCACGGGCCACTGGCGCCGCGTGACGGTGACCGCTTTCGGTTCCGACACCCGCAAGATGACCTACCGTCGCACCACGGCCGAAGGATCCGAGCCTCTCGCCGAGGACACGATCATTCGAGACATGCACCCCCTGACCGGTCAGCGACTCGACCTGTGGCGACTGAAGAACTTCGACGGTGTCCGGTTGCCCGCCAGCGCCGGAACGTACCTGTTTCACCTGACGTCGAAGGCCAACCCCTCCGACGAGCGCCTCGTCGCACTCGCCGAGATCCGCGGCGTCACAACACAGTTGGACGACGCCGGAAACATCGTCGCGGTACCGGAAATCGAACGCACCGTTGCCGCCTGCCTCGACGGCATCCGCCGCGCTCAGGCCGGACGCGGCAAGAAGCGCCTCGACGCCAACCGCGTCGTGCTCTATGTCTGGCCCGTCCTGAACGTGCCCGCCGACCGCATCGCCACCATCGCGCGGCACATCGCGCCGCTGACGATCGGCGCGGGCCTCGAGGAGATCACCCTCATCGCGCGTCTGGCCGAGACTCCGGGCGCGACACCGCGCGAGGTCGCGTTGCGCCTGTCGTACCGTTCCGGTGCAGGCATCGTGGCCAAGGTGACCCCGCCGCCGACCGAGCCGATGCGTCCACTCGACGAGTACACCCAGAAGGTGCAACGCTCGCAGGCCCGCGGCACCGTGTACCCGTACGAGCTGATCCCGTTGCTGAGCAGCAACGGTGGCACGTTCACCGAGTACGACTTCGACGCCGACGGCGTGCTCGCCCCGGTCGATCGTCCCTACGGCCGCAACACCGCAGGCGTCATCGTCGGCGTGGCCACCACACCGACGGCCAAATACCCCGAGGGCATCACTCGCGTCGCACTGTTCGGCGACCCGACCAAGGCACTCGGCACCGTCGCCGAGGCCGAGTGCTCGCGAATCGTCGCGGCCATCGACCTCGCCGAGCAACTCGGCGCACCCGTCGAATGGTTCGCATTGTCCTCCGGTGCAACGATTTCCATGGAATCGGGCACCGAGAACATGGACTGGGTCTCACGCGGCCTGCGTCGCATCATCACCTTCACCCAGGCCGGCGGTGAGATCAACATCGTCGTCGCAGGCATCAACGTCGGCGCACAGCCGTACTGGAACGCCGAAGCCACGATGCTCACCCACACCAAGGGCATCCTGGTGATGACCCCCGACAGTGCCATGGTGCTCACCGGAAAGCAGTCCTTGGACTACTCCGGCGGCGTCTCGGCCGAGGACAACTTCGGCATCGGCGGCTACGACCGCGTCATGGGCCCCAACGGCCAGGCGCAGTACTGGGCACCGAACCTGCGGGCCGCGTGCGACATCCTGTTCGCGCACTACGACCACGCGTATGCCGCACCGGGAGAACGCTTCCCACGTCGAGCAGCCACCGCAGACCCCACCGAGCGCGACGTGCGTACCTACCCGCACGTGCACCCGTCGAGCGACTTCACCACCGTCGGCGACATCTTCTCCTCGGTCACCAACCCGGACCGCAAGAAGCCGTTCGACATTCGCACCGTGATGCGCGCCGTGGTGGACCAGGATCACTCGGTACTCGAGCGTTGGGCCGACATGGCCGACGCCGACACCTCCGTGGTGTTCGACGCCCACCTCGCCGGAATCCCGGTGTCCGTCATCGGGATCGAATCGCGAGCCATCCCCCGTAAGGGCTGGTTCCCGTCCGACGGCCCCGATCAGTGGACCTCGGGCACCCTGTTCCCGAACTCGTCGAAGAAGACCGCTCGCGCCATCAACGCCGCCAGCGGAAGCCGGCCGATCGTGGTGCTGGCCAACCTCTCCGGCTTCGACGGATCACCGGAATCGCTGCGCAACATCCAGCTCGAATACGGTGCCGAGATCGGCCGCGCCATCGTCAACTTCGACGGACCGGTTGTGTTCTGCGTGGTATCGCGTTACCACGGAGGCGCTTTCGTGGTGTTCTCCGGAGCGCTCAACGACAACATGGAGGTCCTCGCAGTGGAAGGCTCCTTCGCCTCCGTGCTCGGCGGTGCCCCGGCCGCAGCAGTGGTGTTCACCCGCGACGTCAACGCCCGCACCGCAGCGGACCCGACCGTCAAGGAACTCGAGACTGCACTGAACAACGCCTCGGACGACGCCACCCGCTCGGCCCTGCGCGTCGAACTGGCCACCGTACGAGCGAACGCACGCAACGCCAAACTGGGTGAAGTGGCAGCCGAATTCGAGGCCATCCACAACATCCAGCGAGCACAGAACGTCGGATCGGTGCACCACATCGTCCCCGCCGCCGAACTGCGCCCGCAATTGGTCGCCGCCATCGAACGCGGAATGGCGCGGTCGCTGGCCAAGTAGGGCTTGGGCTCACTCGACACAAACGCGCGCGCGTTTGCCGGGTGCTCGCGGCATGGTTACCTGTTCCGCGAGCGTCTGGCGAATGCGCGCGCGTTTGTCGGTTGGGGGGTCGGCTCAGGGCGCGCCTTACCAGTAGGTCACGTCCGTGGCGACGACTCCGGTGCACTGACCGGTGAAGATGGTCACCGCGCAGGCCTCCCAGAGCCGCGACAGCATGTCGAAACCACCCAACACTCCGCTCGCGCTACCGGTGCTCGCGCTTCCGGTATCGGCCACCACGACTGCCGGCGACGCGATGGCGATGACTGCGGCTCCCAACACAACAGCAATACGACGCTTCACGCTGTTCTCCTCTTCTCTTCCATCGGACATGGTTCGCTCGACACGCTAACCTCGCGTCCCAATTGTCACAATCGTCCGAACGAACGATGCCGGCCGTCAGAGCTCGAGGGTTCGGGCACTGACAAAGCGCCTGGGTTCACCGGTGAGGGGGTCCGTGAAATTCAGTGCTCGGGCGAGGAGTTGCAACGGCCGGGTGAAGTCATCGGCCGGAACCGAGGTGAACACCGGATAGTACGGATCGTTCGCGATGGGAATACCCAACGACGACAGATGGATTCGCAGCTGGTGGGTCTTACCCGTCTTGGGGAACAGTCGATACCGGGCGACAGTGCCGCCTTTATCGATCAGTTCGATCAAAGTATCGCTGTTTGCCTCCCCTGGCTCCTCGTATGCCGTCATCACCCCGTGCTCCTTGAGGATTCGGCTGCGCACAACGCGCGGAAAGACCAGTGCTGCATCGAATCCCGCAACCGCCTCGTACTCCTTGGTGACGTTTCGGGAGGAGAAGAGTTCCTGATAGGGCCGTCGGGCATGCTTGGTCTTGGTGAAGAGCAACACCCCTGCGGTGGCGCGATCGAGTCGATGCGCGGGCGTCAGGTCGGGGCAGTCGAACTGCCTGCGCAGTCGCACGGTCGCCGTCTCGGTGACGTGCCGACCACGCGGGATGGTGGCGAGGAAGTGCGGCTTGTCGACCACCAACAGGTCGTCGTCCTCGTGCAGGATGCCGATCTCGAACGGAACCGGAACCTCCTGCGCCGGAACGCGATAGAAGTACACCTGACTGCCGGCGCGATACCGCGTGTCGACGGAGATCGGCCTGCTCTTCTCGTCGACCACTTCGGCGTCGAGCACGGCCCGCCGCCAGTCATCCTCGGGCAGCACACGTTCGAGATACTCCACGATGGTGGTGGCCGAATCACCATGCGGTAACAGCAGTCTCAGCGGAGCGAGACCGTCCCGGAAGGGCAGCATCGTCAGGCGCAGTCGAGGCAGATCAACCGCAGACCACGGCCGGCGTCGCCGTCGAAGTCCTGGTACCGGGACGTCGGATTGCCGCAGGCACTGCAGCGACCGATGACGGCGGTGTGGTCGGAGAAGTTCTGCGCCATCCGCTTGTCGAAGACGAACAACGACCCCTCCCAGAGCGCGTCGTCGCCGAAAGTTTCTGCGTACCGAACGATTCCGCCGTCGAGCTGATACACCTCCTCGAAACCACGGGCCACCATCAGCGAAGAGAGCACCTCGCAGCGGACTCCCCCGGTGCAATACGTGACCACCGGGGACTTCTTCAGATGGTCGTAGGCACCGGAATCGAGCTGGGAGACGAAGTCCCTCGTCGTCTCGACGTCGGGCACCACCGCGTTCTTGAACTTGCCGATCTTCGCCTCGAAGGCGTTGCGCCCGTCGAAGAAAACGACGTCGTCGCCGCGGGAATCGACGAGCTCGTGCACCTGCTGCGGACTCAGGTGTTTACCGCCGCCGACCACTCCGTCGGCGTCGACCTTCAACTCGCCGGGGGCACCGAACGTGACGATCTCGTCGCGCACCCGCACGCTCAGGCGCGGGAAGTCGTTGCCGAGCCCCTCGGACCACTTGACGTCGGCCGCCTTGAACGCCGGATAGCTGCGGGTGCCGCGGACGTACCGTTTGACGTCGTCGACGTCACCGCCCACCGTCGCGTTGATGCCGTGCTCGGAGATCAGGATGCGTCCGGTCAGATTGTTCGACGCGGCCAGCGTCTGCTGCCACAACCGGATCGCCTCGGGATCGGGTAGCGGAGTGAACACGTAGAACAGGACGATTTTCGGTACAGCCACGCCGACCAGTATGGCGCGTTACCCGGCAGGCGGTGCCGCCGCCCGGACGCGCTGGGTGCCGGAGTCGACGGTGAAGCCCGCTCCCCAGTAGACGCCGGTCTGCGGATCCTCCTTGGCGGTGAGGAACCAGTGGTCCATCCGCGCCGCCGTCCTGGTGACCTCGAAGACACCGAACCCGTGACTGTCCAGGTCCACGAACTTCACGTGTTGGTTGAGCGCCTTGAATGCCTCCTCGGCGACCCGGCCCAGCGTGTGGGGCGGAGTACGCGTCAGGTCGTCGATGTTGGCCGAGCTGACCGAGGTGACGACGAGCTCCGTGGCAGCAGGCTCGGTGGTTGCGTACTGCGCCGCGTCGAGGGGTACCTCGCAGGCCCAGGCCGAGTGGATGTCGCCGGTGATGAAGACGGTGTTGTCGACGCCCGCGTCCACGATGGCACCGAGCAGCTTGCGGCGGTCGGCGGTGTATCCGTCCCACGGATCGGCGTTGTACGGCAGACCGTCCTCCGGGATCCCGAGAAGCGAGGTGACCGCCCTGGCCGCGTCCCGGTCCAGCGGCGGGATGAGAGTGGGCGTGATCATCACCGGATTGCCGACGATCTTCCACTGCGTCGGCGACGAGACGATGCCGTCGGTGAGCCACTGCATCTGCTCCGCGCCGGTGATGGTCCGGTTGGGCGAATCGACCTCGGGCCCGTTGAACGGCAACACCTGCTGCGAACGGTAGGTGCGTAGGTCCAGCATCGACAATTCGAGTAGGTTGCCGAACCGCAGCCTGCGATACAGGTGACGGTTGGTCGCGGTGCCCGCCGCGCGCACCGGCATCCACTCGTAATACGCCTGCTCGGAATTGGCCTTGCGGGTGGGCCAATCGCCCTCGGTGCCCGGAGTGTGGTTCTGCGCGCCGGTGTTGTAGGCATCGTTGGCGGATTCGTGGTCGTCCCACGTGCAGATCCACGGCACGCCGATGTGCGCGGCCTGCAGATCGGGATCGGACTTGTACTGGCCGTGGCGCTGCCGGTAGTCGGCAAGGGTGACGATCTCGTGGGTGGGCGAATGCTGCCGGATCACCCCGTCGCGTCCCGGGAATCCGCCGGTTTCGTACTCGTAGATGTAGTCACCGAGGTGGACGATGGCGTCCAAGTCCGTCCTGGCCGCCAGATGCCGATACGCGCCGAAGTAGCCGGACTCCCAGTTGGAGCACGAGACGACACCAAAACGCATCGCAGCGATATCGGCGTCGTTGGCCGGTGCGGTGTGCGTCGTCCCGACGGCCGATGCCGCGTCGCTCGTCTGGAAGTCGTAGAAGTACGTGGTGTCAGCACTGAGCCCGTCGACGTCGACCTTGACGGTGTGGTCGGTGGCGGGGCCGGTTTCGACGGTTCCGGAAGCGACGATGTCACCCATGTCCGCGCTGCGGGCAACACGCCACGTCACCGATACCTGCGGGCCGACGCCGGAGCCCGGGGTGGCGTCGGGCGTGGGGGTGATGCGGGTCCAGAGCACGATCGCGTCGGGCAAGGGATCTCCCGACGCCACCCCGTGCAGAAAGCCGCGGTCGCTGCCCTGCGCGTGGGCGATCGCCGGCAGTGTCGTGGCGACTCCGGCCACCGCGACGGCCACCGACGACGAGCGAAGAAACGTCCTTCTGGAAAGCGCAGACTCAGCGTGCATCGGGTCAGTCCATGCGATGGATGGTCGGTGGTCAAGTAAGGCGCGCCTGGGTCGGCCACAGTGTTCACCGGCCGGCCATGTGCCGGACGCTGGTTTGCCTTCGTCGCTGCGGGAGAACACTCCGGGAATGGACGCTCTGTGGTTGTTCGGTGATCAGCTCGGCCCGCACTTTCACTCCGTGGACGAGCACGCGGATCGGGATGTGCTGATGATCGAGTCCCGGCGCGTGTTCCGGCGTCGGAGATACCACCGACAGAAGCTGCATCTCGTGTTGTCGGGGATGCGGCACCTCGCCGACGAGTTGGGTGATCGCGTCACCTACTTGCAGACCGAGACGTACCGGGAGGCGCTGGCCGAATACGGCAAGCCCGTGGTGGTGTTCGAGCCCACCTCGCACGCGGCGGAGAAGTTCGTCGCCACGTTGCACGAGGAGGGCTTGGTCTCGGAGATTCTGCCGACGCCGATGTTCGCGCTTCCCCGCGCCGATTTCGCGGAGTGGGCAGCCGAGCGCGGCACCTTTCGGATGGAGACGTTCTACCGCGAGCAACGCAAGAAGTTCGGGGTACTGATGGACGGTTCCGAACCGGTCTCCGGAAAATGGAACCTCGACGCCGAGAATCAGTCACCGCCGCCGAAGGGACGCCTGACGCTCGGAGTCGAAGAACCGTGGTGGCCGACCGAGGACGCGATCGACGAGCAGGTGCGCGCCGACCTCGACGACTGGGACCTCGACACCGTCGGAGTGGACGGGCCACGAGTGTTCGCGGTGACTGCTGCCGAGGCGTCGGATGCGTTGGCGCACTTCGTGAACTACCGCTTGGACGACTTCGGCAAGTACGAGGACGCCGTGATGGCCGACGACTGGACGATGTCGCACTCGCTGCTGTCGGTGCCACTGAACCTGGGTCTGCTGCAACCGCTGGACGTGGCGCATGCTGCCGAGGACGCGCATCGCGACGGCACCCCCTTGGCGAGCGTCGAAGGGTTCGTGCGGCAGATCCTCGGCTGGCGCGAGTACGTGTGGCATCTGTACTGGCATCTGGGGCCGGAGTATCTCGAGCGCAACAAGCTCGACGCCCATGAGCCGCTACCGGATTGGCTGACGGAGTTGGACGGTGATGCCGTGGTGGCGAAATGCCTGTCCAGCACCGTCGACGGTGTGCGTGATCGCGGGTGGGTGCACCACATCCCACGACTGATGATCCTGGGAAACTTTGCGCTGCAACACGCCTGGGACCCGCGAGCGTTGACCGACTGGTTCGCAACGGCTTTCGTCGACGGGTTCGCCTGGGTGATGCCGGTGAACGTGATCGGCATGAGCCAACACGCGGACGGTGGGGTGATCGCCACCAAGCCGTACGCCTCGGGCGGGGCGTACCTGAACCGCATGACCGACTACTGCAAGCCGTGCGAATTCAACCCGAAAAAGCGACTGGGCGACGACGCCTGCCCCTTCACCGCCGGTTACTGGGCATTCGTGCACCGGCATCGCGAGATGTTGGCGCAGAACCACCGCACCGCGCGGCAGGTGTCGTCGATGAACCGATTGAGCGACTTGGAGCAAGTGCTGGAACAGGAGCGTCAACGCGAGGTGTACTGACGCGCCGGATGCCTGAACCAAGGATTTCCGAACTTCGAGAGCGTTGCGCTTTGCGACGAGTCGCCGCCGCGGTCGGTACCACTTTCGCTTGTCGCTATTGCGATGCGACTGGGACGACGCGCCAACTGGGGTGCGACGAGACGCCGCATCGGTCCGATGGCCGTGCGTTGGGCGAATCTGTATGCGCGACGCTCCCTACCCATGGTCGCGGACCGCCTGCGCGGCAGATGAACCGCCACGAAGACACCCAAGTAACGCCAGCGGCGGACGGTCAGGAGTTGGTGCTGGTCGTATCAAGCGAAAGAAATCGAAATAGTCACCGCGCTGCTCGGACTGGAATCGCTGCAGCGATCACCATCTGGAAACGGGCTCCGCGCTCCTATCACACGTCACCGACATGTTCTGATTCTCGAATACTTATGCAGGGCAATAGTTTTCGATTGCACCATGGTTGCCGGTCGAACGCGCGTTCGATACACTTGCTCCCATGACCACGGAGATCTGGCAACTGAGCGAGAGCGAACTCCTCGCCGACGCCGCCGCGGTCTCCCATCAAATCCAGTTGCTCGAAGCCCGGCGGATCGCTCTCGTCGCCGAGATCGACACCCGCGTGAGCCGGGAGAAA
>NZ_NPGA01000004.1 GCF_002259485.1 Rhodococcus sp. 14-1411-2a | reverse complement strand
AGATGTGATGGTGGCGTACGAGTCTCGTTCGCAGGATCGGGTGCCGCAGTGGCGTCCGCTGGAGGTGCAGTATGCGGATTTCGCGCTGTGGCAGCGTGCTGTACTGGGGTCGGAGGAAGACCCAGGTTCGGTTGCATCCGCGCAGGTTGCGTACTGGCGGGACGCTTTGGCCGGTGTGCCGGATCAATTGGACTTGCCGTCCGACCGGCCTCGGCCTGCTCAGCAGAGTTTCCGGGGTCGAGCCGTCCGCTTCGAGATCGATGCGGATCTCCACAGTGGTCTGATGGCGCTGTCGCGGGCGAATCATGCGACGTTGTTCATGACGGTGCACGCTGCGCTGTCGGTGTTGTTGGCTCGGTTGTCCGGTACCGGGGATATTGCTGTGGGTACTCCGATCGCGGGTCGAGGCGCGCGTGAGCTGGACGACCTGATCGGGATGTTCGTCAATACGTTGGTGCTGCGTTCGGAGGTGGATCCTGCAGCGTCGTTCGACGAGTTGTTGGCGGCGACGCGGATGGGTGATCTGGGTGCTTTCGCGCATTCGGATGTTCCGTTCGAGCGGTTGGTGGAGGTTCTCAATCCGGCTCGTTCGATGGGCCGAAACCCGCTGTTCCAGGTGGGGTTGACGTTCCAGAATCTTGCACAGTCGGATTTTGAGTTGGCTGGATTGCGTGTCGGTTCTGTCGACGTCGAGGTGTCCTTGGCGAAGACAGATCTGCAGTTGACGTTGCAGGATCGGTACGGTACCGCTGGGGTCGGGGCGGGCATCTCGGCCGAGTTCAGTTATGCCACAGATCTTTTCGATGAGTCGACGGTGGCCGGCTTTGCGGATAAGTTCGTGGCGGTGCTCGAGGCTGTGGTCGCGGATTCGAGTGTTGCGGTCGGTGACATCGGACTGGTGTCCGGGGCCGAAGTCGAGGAACTGCTTGTCGGGCGCAATGCGACGGCGGTGGTGGTCGACGAGGTGTTGCTGTTGGACGGTTTCGATGCGCGGGTGGCGGCGGCTCCGGATGCGCTGGCGATCTCGTTCGAGGGTGCGTCGTTGACGTACGGCGAATTCGACGAGCGGGTCAATCGGTTGGCGCGGTACCTGGTGGGGATCGGTGTGGGACCGGAGTCGTTGGTGGGGTTGGCGATGCGGCGGTCGATCGACCTGGTGGTGGGGATGTATGCGGTGGTGCGTGCTGGTGGTGCGTATGTTCCGTTGGATCCTGATCATCCGGTGGAGCGGATTGCGCATATTGTCGAGACGGCTGATCCGGTGGCCGTGTTGACGAGGGCGGTCGATGGGGTCGATGTCGGTGCTGGTGTTCGGGTGGTGGATGTGTCCGGGTTGGATCTGTCCGGGGTGTCGGGTTCGGCTGTCTCGATGTCGGAGCTCGGTGGGGTGGTGCGGTCGTCGTCGCCGGCGTATGTGATTTTCACGTCGGGTTCGACGGGTCGTCCGAAGGGTGTGGCGGTGTCGCACGAGGCGATTGTCAATCAGTTGGTGTGGATGGCGGAGTTCTACGAACTCGGTGCCGAGGATGTGTATTTGCAGAAGACGGCGACAACGTTCGATGTGTCGCTGTGGGGTTATTTCCTGCCGTTGCGGTCCGGTGGTCGGTTGGTGGTGGCGACTCCTGATGGTCATCGGGATCCGGTGTATGTGGCGGAGACGATTGCTGCGGAGTCGGTGACGGTGACCGATTTCGTTCCGTCGATGTTGACGGTGTTCGCGGCGTATGCGCCGCCGGCGTCGGTGGAGTCGTTGCGGCACGTGTTCGTGATCGGCGAGGCGTTGCCGGTGGAGACGGTGGCCGATTTCCGGCGGATCAGTGCGGCGGGTGTGCACAATTTGTACGGTCCGACGGAAGCTGCTGTGTCGGTGACGTATTGGCAGGCGCCGTCGTCGGGTGTGGAGTTGTCGGGGGTGCCGATCGGGGTGCCGGAGGCCAATGTTCGGGTGTATGTGCTCGATGCTCGGTTGCATCCGGTGCCGGTGGGTGTGCCGGGTGAGTTGTATCTGGCGGGTCCGCAGTTGGCGCGCGGCTATGTTTCGCGTCCGGATTTGACGGTGGATCGTTTTGTGGCGGATCCGTTTGCGTCCTCGGTGGGGGAGCGGATGTACCGGACGGGTGATCTGGTGTTCTGGGATTCCGATGGTCAGTTGGGTTACATCGGCCGGACCGATTTCCAGGTGAAGTTCCGTGGCCAGCGCATCGAGCTCGGAGAGATCGAGAGTGCGTTGTTGCGGTCGGGGTCGGTGTCGCAGGCTGCGGCGGCCGTGGTGTCGACGGGTACGGGTGATCAGTTGGTGGGGTATGTCGTTGCTGCTCCGGGTGTGGTGGTCGATGTGGAGGGGGTGCGGGCCGAGGTTGCGGAGGTGGTGCCGTCGTACATGGTGCCGTCGGCGGTCGTGGTTCTCGATGCGTTTCCGTTGAATACCTCGGGCAAGCTCGACCGTAAAGCACTTCCGGTGCCCACCTTCGAGGTGCGGGAGTTCCGTGCGCCGACCACCCGGGCCGAGGAGGTTGTGGCGGGGGTGTTCGCCGACGTGCTCGGGGTGGAGCGGGTCGGTCTCGATGACGATTTCTTCGCGCTGGGCGGCAACTCACTGATCGCCACCCAGATAGTGGCTCGATTGGGTTCCGAACTGAATTCACGAGTGCCACTTCGAGTGATCTTCGAGTCACCCACAGTGCAGGGCCTGGCCACGGTCGTTGACGCGAACGATGTCGACGGCGGCATCCCGCCGCTCGTTGCGCAGCGCAGACCCGATCGAATCCCGTTGTCTCTTGCGCAACAACGCATGTGGTTCCTCAACCAGTTCGAGTCGGGCTCCGCTGTGGACAACATCCCGGTTGCGGTGAGACTGTCGGGGGCACTCGACACGAACGCCCTGTCCGCCGCCGTGCACGACCTCATCGCTCGGCACGAGGTACTGCGCACCATCTACCCATCGGTGGACGGGCAAGGCTCGCAAGTAATTCTGCCCGTGGAGAGCGTGACGCTCGATCTCACCCCGGAGACGGTGGCGGCAGCCGACATCCTTGCGCGTGCGGTCGAGGTGGTGTCGGTCGGGTTCGACGTCACCAGGGAACTTCCGTTGTCGGCCAAGCTGTTCCGCGCCGCGGAGACCGAGCACGTTCTGGTGTTCGTCGTGCACCACATCTCTGCCGATGCCTTCTCGATGGCCCCGCTCACCCGCGATCTGATGATTGCGTACGCGGCTCGATCTCAGGGTGAGCTCCCCACGTGGGAACCGCTGACCGTGCAATACGCCGATTACACGCTGTGGCAGCGGGAGGTCCTCGGGTCCGAGGACGATCCTGCGTCGACGATCTCGACGCAGGAAGAATACTGGCAGCGCACACTGGCAGACCTGCCCGATCAGTTGGACCTTCCGACCGACCGGCCTCGGCCCGCGGTTGCCAGCAATCTCGGCGCGGCGCACAGGTTCACGGTGAGCTCCGAACTTCGGGCCGATCTCGACGCGATGGCACGGGATCACAGCACCACCGGATTCATGGTGGCTCACGCTGCGCTGGCGCTGCTGCTGGCACGGCTGTCGGGAACCGACGATGTGGTCATCGGCACTCCCGTCGCCGGTCGCGGTGACGCAGCGCTGGACGACCTCATCGGAATGTTCGTCAACACCCTCGTCCTCCGCACTCGGGTGGACCGGCAGGCGACGTTCGAGGACCTGCTCTCACACGTCAGGACCGTCGACATCGATGCGTTCGGGCATGCAGACATCCCGTTCGAGCGGCTCGTCGATGTTCTCGCGCCCACGCGATCGACTGCTCGACATCCTCTGTTCCAGGTCATGTTGTCGTTCCAGAACGCGACGGAGCAGACTCTCGAACTTCCGGGCCTCACGGTTGCCGGACTCGATGTGGACGCTGCAGTGTCGAAATTCGACATGCAGGTCACGATCGGAGAATCCTCCGACGGCTGGGTGGTCGAAATCACCTATGCCACCGATCTGTTCGACCATTCGTCGATCGTCGAATTTGCCACTCGATTCGAGGCCGTGCTGCAGGCCGTCACCCAGAAGCCGACGGTCGCACTCGGCAGCGTTGAGCTGCTCGCCCCGGCCGAGCGGGCTCGCATCCTCACGACGTGGAACGAGACCGCGCACGAGGTGGATTCACGTCGTACTCTCGTGTCGTTGTTCGATGCCCAGGTGGCGCGCACCCCCGCTGCGAGAGCGATCAAGTTCGAGTCGACCACGCTCACCTATGGTGAGTTGGACTCTCGCGTCAATCGTCTTGCGCGACACCTGATCACGGTGGGTGCAGGACCGGAGGTCGTCGTCGGCCTCGCAGTCCGTCGGTCGATCGACATGATGGTCGGCATGTATGCCATCGTCAAGACAGGCGCCGCGTACCTTCCGATCGATCCTGATCAGCCGTCCGACCGAAACCAGTTCATCCTCGAGGCGGCGCGCCCTGCGGCCGTTCTGACCTCGAGCACCGTGGCGTTCGACGCCGGAGCCGTCCCGACCATCGACCTGGACGGAGTCGACCTGGCGGGATACGACGACAGTCCGCTGGACGACGGCGATCGCCGTGCCCCGCTGCGTCCCGACAATGCGGCGTACGTCATCTTCACCTCGGGATCGACAGGTCGACCCAAGGGCGTGCACGTCGAGCATCGTGCGATCGTCAATCAGATTCTGTGGTTGACGGAAACCTACGGTCTCGGTGCGGAGGACATCGTTCTCCAGAAGACGCCGACAACCTTCGACGTGTCGTTGTGGGAACTGTTCGGCACGCTCGCCACCGGCGGCACTCTTGTCGTCGCAACCCCGGATGGGCATCGTGATCCGGCGTACCTGGCCGACATCATCGAGCAGGAGAAGATCACCGCCACCTCCTTCGTCCCGTCGATGCTGTCGGCTTTCACCTCGGTCGCCACCGCACAGAACTGTGCGTCTCTGCGCCTGGTCCAGGTCGCGGGTGAGGCCCTGCCCACTGCGACCGTGGATGCCTTCCGTGCGTTGGTCGACGCAGAGGTGCACAACCTCTACGGGCCGACCGAATTCGCGGTGCACGCCACGGCACGTGATGCAGTCGGTGCGTCGAGTGTGTCGGTTCCCATGGGACGGCCTGTCTGGAATACCTCTGCCTTCGTGTTGGATTCGATGCTCGGGCCGGTGCCCGCCGGGGTCGCGGGTGAGCTGTACCTTGCCGGCGCGCAGCTTGCCCGCGGATATTTCGGACGTGCAGATCTGACCGCCGAGCGCTTCGTCGCAGATCCGTTCGGCGGGGTCGGCACGCGTCTGTATCGCACAGGCGACCTCGTCCGATGGACCGCTGACGGTGAGCTGGAATACATCGGGCGCACCGACTTCCAGGTCAAGTTGCGCGGGCTTCGTATCGAGCTCGGCGAGGTCGAGGCCGCGCTGGCACGTCTCGATTCGGTGGCGCAATCGGTCGTCGTGGTGCACGCCGACAGGCTGGTGGCATACGTCGTCCCGACCTCCGGTCATGCCGTGGAGTCGGAGACGATCGGGCAGGCCCTGTCCGGTGAACTGCCGGGCTACATGGTTCCCGCGACCTACGTTCCGCTCGACGTTCTGCCGCTCAATTCCAGCGGCAAGCTCGACCGGCGAGCACTGCCGGAACCGGTGTTCGCGGTGCAGGCATTCCGTGCTCCCACCACACCGGTGGAACAGATCGTGGCCGCCACCTTCGCAGACCTCTTCGGCCTCGAACGGGTCGGATTGGACGACGACTTCTTCGGTCTCGGCGGAAACTCCCTCAACGCGACGCAGATCGTGGCCCGTATCGGTGCCGCCCTCGATACCCGCATCGGTGTGCGCGAGTTGTTCGACGCACCGACGGTTGCGGCACTGGCCGCCCGAGTGGAGTCCTCCGTCGGTGCTGGAGGCCGCGAACCGCTCGGCCCGCAGACGCGGCCGGACGTGGTGCCGCTGTCCCTGGCTCAGCAGAGAATGTGGTTCCTCAATCGCTTCGACACCGAGTCCGCGGTCAACAACATCCCGGTAGCGGTGCGCCTGACGGGCGACGTGGATCTGAACGCGCTGCGTCATGCCATCGGTGACGTGTTCGAGCGGCACGAGTCGCTCAGAACGCTGTACCCGGAGACCGACGGTGTGGCCGCACAGGTGGTGCTGCCCGCTCGCGAGGTGACGCCGACTTTGGAGCCCGTGCACATCGACGCTGCCGACATCGTGGAACACGTCACGGCTTTCGTCTCGCGTGGATTCGACGTCACGGCCGACGTTCCGCTGCGGGCAGTTCTGTTCCAGGTCGATCGAGACGACCACGTGCTGGTTTTTGTGGTCCACCACATCAGCGCCGATGGCTGGTCGGTCGGCCCGCTCACGCGAGACACCATGCTGGCCTACGCATCTCGGCTCGGTGGGGATTCGCCGAGTTGGGCACCGCTGCCGGTGCAGTACATCGACTACACGTTGTGGCAGCGGCGCGTCCTCGGTTCCGAGGACGATCCGACCAGCGTCGTCGCTGCGCAATCGGCTTACTGGACGGACACTCTCGCCGGTCTACCCGACGAGATCAACCTGCCGACCGATCGACCGCGTCCGTCCGTTCAGTCCTTCGACGGCGGCGTCGTCGGCTTCCGTATATCGGCCGAGATGCATCGTGGCATCGACGAACTCGCGAGGCGGACCGGAACAACGACGTTCATGGTGGTCCACACCGTTCTGTCGGTGTTCCTCGCGCGGATGTCCGGCAGCGACGACATCGCGATCGGCACACCGATCGCCGGGCGCGGTGAGGCGCAGCTGGACGACGTCATCGGCATGTTCGTCAACACGCTGGTCCTGCGCACCCGGGTCGACGGAAGTGTCGGCTTCGAATCTCTGCTGGCCGCCAACAAGAACACCGACCTGGAGGCGTTCGCGCACGCGGACGTTCCGTTCGAGAAGTTGGTCGATGTGATCAGCCCCGAACGTTCGACGGCTCGGCACCCGCTGTTCCAGGTGGCATTGTCGTTCCAGAATCTGCCGGACGCAGATTTCGAGTTGCCCGGGCTGCGCGTGGCGGGCGTACCGATCGATGCGCCTACCGCCAAGTTTGATCTCTCGCTGACGCTGACCGAGCGCAGTGGCGGAGCTCTCGGCGGATTGGACGCCGAATTCTCTTACGCCACAGCTCTGTTCGACGAGTCGACGGTCGAGTTGTACGTCGAGCGCTTCCTGCGGATTCTCGCGGCGGCACTCGAAACTCCGGAGAAACCAGTCGGGGACCTCTCCATCGAGTCGAACGCAGAATTCGATCTGCTCACCCACGTCCACGGTGACGATGTGGTCGCGGGTGGGACTTTGGCCGAGATCTTCGCGGCCGGTGTCGCCGTGGACCCGCGGGCGACCGCGGTGCGGGTGGACGGCCGCTCGGTGTCGTATGCGGAGTTGGACGAGGAGTCGTCCCGGTTGGCGCGGATGCTGATCGAGCGCGGTGTCGGACCCGACAGCATTGTGGCAGTGGCATTTCCGCGATCATTCGAGATGGTCTCGGTGGTATGGGCGGTCGCCAAGGCCGGCGGTGCCCATCTGCCGGTCGATCCGTCGTATCCGATCGGCCGGGTCGAACACATGTTGTCGGATTCGGGTGCGGTGGTCGGTGTCACCGGTTCCGAACATGCCGACAGGCTGCCCGCCGCGGTCGAATGGTTGGTTCTGGACGACCGACAGGTGATCGAAGAACTCGAGGCGAAGTCCGGCAGTGCTGTCTCGGACGCCGATCGACGCGGAAAAGTCTCGATCGACTCCACGGCGTACGTCATCTACACCTCCGGCTCGACAGGACTGCCCAAGGGTGTCACGGTCACTCACCGCGGACTGGGTGGTGTGCTCGACGCGGCAACCGATCTGTACCACCTCGACTCGACCAGTCGATTCCTGCACATCTGCTCGCCGAGCTTCGATCCGTCGGTGCTCGAATGGATGGCTGCGTTCTCGGTCGGTGCGTGCCTGGTGATCGTGCCGTCCACCGTGATCGGCGGTCCCGATCTGGCCGAGCTGATGCGGGTCGAACGCGTCACCCACACGATCATCACCCCGGCGGTTTTGGGAACGGTGGATCCGACGGGACTCGACGACCTTCGGGTCGTCTCCGTCGGCGGCGACGTGACCACGCCGGAACTGCTGGCCAAGTGGGCACCGGGGCGCAAGTACTTCAACGGCTACGGCCCCACCGAGACGACGATCATCTCGTCGTTCGCTCGCCTCGAACCGGGTGCCGGAGTGTCGATCGGCCGACCGATTCACGGAATGTCGGCGCTGGTGCTCGATTCTCGGCTGCATCCGGTGCCGGTGGGCGTGGCAGGTGAGCTCTATCTGGCCGGCGGTGCGCTGGCTCGTGGATACCACGAGCGGCCGGCGCTCACTGCCGAGCGGTTCGTTGCCAATCCGTATGCGTCGGACTCCGGATTCGGTGCCCTGATGTACCGCACCGGCGATGTCGTGGCGTGGTCGGGTTCGGCCGAGTCGCCGCAGGATCTCGAACTCGTCTTCGTGGGTCGTTCGGATTTCCAGGTGAAGGTCCGTGGATTCCGCATCGAACTCGGCGAGATCGATGCAGTGCTGGAGTCGCACCCGTCGGTCGGATTTGCGGTCACGGTCGGTCGAAACCTCGCCAGCGGCGCAACGGTGCTGGTGTCCTACGTGGTCCCGTCCCCCGGTACCTCCGTGAACACGGCCGCGCTGATCGAGCACACGTCTCGGACTCTCCCCGCCCACATGGTGCCGTCGACGGTCGTCGTGCTCGACGAAGTCCCGCTGACACCGGTCGGCAAGCTCGACCGAGCGGCCCTGCCGGAGCCCGTGATCGAGGAATCCGAGTTCCGCGCCGCCCGCACGGATGTGGAGAAGGTCATTGCCGAGGTGTTCGCCGACGTACTGCGGTTGGACCGGGTCAGTGCCAACGATTCCTTCTTCGCGCTGGGCGGCGACAGCATCGTGTCGATCCAGTTGGTGTCGAGGGCGAAGGCCCGCGGCGTCGTCTTCTCGCCCCGCGACGTCTTCGAGCGAAAGTCCGTGGCCGGGCTGGCGGAAGTGGCCACCGTCGCCGGTGACGCAGACATCGCCGTACTCGAGGAACTGCCCGGCGGTGGAGTCGGACCGATCGACACGACGCCGATCCTGGCATCGATATTCGATGCTCCCGGTGGATACGAGCGTTTCTCCCAGTCGGTAGCGGTATCGCTACCGCTGAACATCACCCTCGAAGAACTGGTGACGACGTTGTCGGCGGTGATCGACCACCACGACGTGCTGCGATCGATCGTCGACGAGGATGACCAGCAGGGCAGGCGATTCCGCGTGCGGGAGCCCGGCTCTGTCGAGGTGGCGTCGCTGATCGAGCGGGTTTCGGTACCCGAGACCATTTCCGATGCCGATCTCACCGCGGTGGCGTCGGGAGAGCTGGATTCGGCCATGGGCCGGTTGTCGCCGACCAGCGGAGCCATGCTGTCGTTCGTCTGGTACGACTTCGCCGCAGAAGGCGAAGCGGAGCCACGAAACGGAATTCTCCAGATCGTTGCGCACCACTTCGTCGTCGACGGCGTCTCCTGGCGAATTCTTCTGCCGGACTTCGCCGTTGCGTGGGCGCAGTTCTCCGCCGGACAAGACTTCTCGTTCGAGCCGGTCGGCACGTCCATGCGTCGTTGGGCGCGTGCTCTCACCGACGAAGCGCGCAGCGACTCGAGAACGGGTGAAGTCGGACGGTGGCTCGACATCCTGTCCGAGCCCGAACCTGCGATCGGTTCGCGCGCATTCGACCCGATGATCGACGTGGCCTCGACGGTCGAGAGTGTCGACATCGAAATGTCTGCGCACGTGACGGACTCGATGTTGACCGCAGTTCCGACGCTGTTCCGCGGCGGCGTCAACGACGGTCTGCTGGCCGCTCTGGCCCTCGCTCTCTCGACCTGGCGGGCCGAGAAAGGCACTCCGTCGTCGAGGTCGCTCGTTCGGCTCGAAGGTCACGGTCGTGAGGAATCGATCGTGTCCGGTGCCGATCTGTCTCGAACGGTCGGCTGGTTCACCACCGCGTTCCCGGTTGCTCTGGACGTGACCGGTATCGACGTCGTCGACGCGATGGGTGGAGGTTCTTCTGCCGGTCGTGCCATCAAGGCCATCAAGGAGCAGCTGCTTGCGATTCCCGACAAGGGAATCGGCTACGGTCTGCTGCGCTATCTGAATCCGGAGACGGCTGGGACGCTCGCTGCCGCGCCTGCGGCCCCGCAGATCGGCTTCAACTACCTCGGCCGCGTGGATGCCGGATCGTCCGGGACGGACGGCGAAACCTACGGCTGGCTACCGACGGGTGCGCTAGGAGACGCTCACGCCCATCAGGGCGAGGACATGCCGGCCAATGCGACGATCGACATCAACACGATCGTCAGCGACGCTGTCGACGGTGCACGACTGCGAGGAAGTTTCACGTTCCCGACCGGTCTCATGAATCGCGCCGACGTGGAAAGGCTTGCGGAACTGTGGGTCTCGGCCGCAGAGGCAATATCGTCATTCGTCGGATCCGCCGATGTGGGCGGGTTGACGCCGTCGGACCTACCGCTCGTCTCGCTCGCACAGAGCGATATCGAGTCGTGGGAGTCTCGGTACGGCGCGGTGGCCGATATCTGGTCGCTGGCACCACTGCAGTCGGGTCTGCTCTTTCACACCATGCTCGCCGAGCATTCGCTGGACGTCTACACCATGCAGGTCGTGCTCAACTTGGCCGGTGCCGTCGACACCGAACGTCTGCGCGGCGCGGCGGCAGCGCTGCTGGACCGATACGAGAACCTGCGGACGGCCTTCGTTCAGAACGACGACGGAACGTCCGTGCAGCTGGTTCTCGACCACGTGGACCTCCCGTGGAGCGAGGTCGACATCCGCGATACGGCACCCGAAGAACGAGTGGCTGCCCTCGCGCGGATACGCAGCGACGAGCAGGCACGTCACTTCGATGTGACGGCACCGCCACTCGTTCGGTTCCTGCTGGTTCGGCTGGCGGACGACGAGTACTCGTTGGTGCTGACCAATCACCACTTGGTCGTCGACGGCTGGTCGATGCCGCTGCTGATGAAGGACCTGCTGTTCCTGTACGCAGTGCACGGGGACCAGCAGCATCTGCCCCGAGTGCGGTCGTATCGGTCGTTCCTGGTGTGGTTGGCCGGACAGGATGCGGAGGCCTCGCGTCGGGTGTGGGCGGGGGCTCTCGAAGGACTGGGCGAGCCGACCCTGCTGGCACCGTCCGAACCCGGACGTGAGATTTCGGCGAAAGCCGGCCGTGTGAGCGTCGTCGTCGATGAGTCGACAACGGCGGCATTGGTCGCACTCGGTGCGAAATTGGGCGTCACGGTCAACACGTTCGTTCAAGCCGCATGGGGACTCCTGTTGGCTCGCATGACATCTCGAAACGACATTGTGTTCGGAGCGACGGTGTCCGGGCGTCCGGCAGATCTCACCGGTGTCGAGTCGATGGTCGGGCTGTTCATCAACACGCTGCCCGTGCGGGTTCGCTTCGAGCCCGGCGAGTCCATCGAAACAGTGCTCTCGCGGCTGCAGGCCGAACAGGCGGACCTGCTGGCTCACCACTACCTCGGCCTGGCCGAGATCCAGCGTATCGCTGGTTCCGGGGAGCTGTTCGACACGTTGACGGTGTTCGAGTCGTACCCCGTCGACGAGGCCGGTCTGACCGAGCAGGCGTCGTCGATCGACAACATGTCGGTGACCGGCGTCGAGGTCGAGGATGCGACCCATTATCCGTTGACCGTCATGATCGTCGCCGACTCCCGAATCCACCTGACGCTGAAGTACCTGACGGACCTGTTCGACTCGGACGTCGTCGATTCTCTGGCCGCTCGCCTGACCACGATCATCGAATCCTTCGTCGCCGACCCGGCATCGGCCGTCGGTGACATCGACCTACTCGACCCGGTCGAGCGTCGACAGGTTCTGGTCGAATGGAACGACACCGCGCACGAGATCGACACCGACACAACACTGGTCGGCTTGTTCGCCGACCAGGCTCGCCGCACTCCCGATCGTCGAGCCCTGGTGTTCGGCGACGAGGAACTCACGTACGCACAGTTCTCCGATCGAGTCGATCGCGTGGCCCACGAGTTGCGGCGACACGGCGTGCGATCCGGTACGTACGTGGCGATCGCCATGCGGCGCTCGATCGAGATGATGGTGGGGATCTATGCCGTCCAGGCGGCAGGCGCAGCGTACGTCCCGGTCGATCCGGAGCAGCCGGCCGAGCGCGTCGAATACATACTCGACACCGCCGACCCGGTGCTCGTGCTGGTCGACGAACGCGACGAGATCGTCGTCCCCGGAACCGTTCCCGTGCTGGACATCGGCGCGGCGGGGAACTCGGATCGCGCGAGCGAACCGAACGTCTTGGTCCCCCCACACCCGAGCGACACCGCCTACGTGATCTTCACCTCGGGCTCCACCGGCCGGCCGAAGGGCGTCGGTGTGCCGCACTCGGCCATCGTCAACCGGTTGCTGTGGATGCAGGGGCAGTACGGGCTGGACGAATTCGACGTCGTCCTGCAGAAAACGCCGATCACGTTCGACGTGTCGGTGTGGGAATTGTTCTGGCCCTTGCAGATCGGTGCCACGCTCGTCGTCGCGAAGCCCGATGGTCATCGCGACCCCGGTTATCTCGTCGACGTCATGGCCGAGCATCGAGTGACCACTGCACACTTCGTTCCTTCGCTGCTGTCGGTCTTCGCAGAGTTCGATCGAGTGTCGTCCGTGGAATCGCTCTCCCGGATCTTCGCATCGGGTGAGGCCCTGCCCGTCGCTGTGGCACGCCGAGTGAAAGCGGCGCTGCCGCACGTGGCCGTGCACAACCTCTATGGACCGACCGAAGCCGCCGTGGATGTGACGTTCCACGAGTTCGACGCAGACGACGTCCGCACCGTGCCGATCGGTGCTCCGGTGTGGAACACAGCTCTGCGAGTGCTCGACGGCCGCCTCCGGCCGGTACCGGCCGGAGTGCCGGGCGAGCTGTACCTGGCCGGCGTCC
Source organism: Rhodococcus sp. 14-1411-2a (assembly GCF_002259485.1). Classification (GTDB taxonomy): domain Bacteria; phylum Actinomycetota; class Actinomycetes; order Mycobacteriales; family Mycobacteriaceae; genus Rhodococcoides. The sequence continues at coordinate 17,472 of NZ_NPGA01000004.1, read as the reverse complement.
AGTTGGCCCACGGCTACGTCGGCCGAAGCGATCTCACGTCCGACCGCTTCGTCGCCGACCCGTACGGCGCGGCAGGAACTCGCATGTATCGGACCGGCGACCTGGTGCGCTGGACCGGTGCCGGCGAACTGGACTACATCGGACGTACCGACTTCCAGGTCAAGCTGCGCGGATTGCGAATCGAGTTGGGCGAGATCGAAGCCGCACTTCTCTCGGACGATTCCGTGTCGTCCGCTGTGGTTCTGGTGCGCAACGACATCGGTGCCGGAGAGATGCTCGTCGCCTACGTCGTGGCGTCCGCGGACTCGACGATCGACGTCGACGCTCTGAAGGTCTCGGTTGCTCGGCACGTGCCCGAATACATGGTCCCGGCCGTCGTGGTGGTCCTGTCCGAGTTCCCGCTCGGACCGAGCGGAAAGCTGGATCGTCGCGCGCTGCCCACTCCGGTGATGAGTGTGGACACGGAGTTCCGCGGTGCCCGAACCGATGTGGAGCGAATCATCGCCGAGGTCTTCGCCGAGGTGCTCGGTGTCGACACAGTTGGTATCGACGATTCGTTCTTCGCGCTCGGCGGCGACAGTATCGTCTCGATCCAGTTGGTCTCGCGCGCCAAGACCCGTGGTGTTCGTTTCACGCCTCGTGAGGTGTTCGAGCGCAAGACGGTTGCCGGACTCGCCGAGGTCGCAGTACTCGGTGATGGCGCATTCGGTGTGACGCTGGCCGAGCTCGAGGGCGGCGGAATCGGATGGATGCCGCTGACGCCGTTCGGGCGGATGCTCGTCGAACGCGGTGGTGGTTACTCGCGATTCGTGCAGACCCTCACCTTGGAGCTTCCGTCGGGTATCGACCGAACGGGAATCGTCGCGACGATTGCCGCCGTCACCGATCGACACGACGTACTGCGCTCGACTCTGGTCGTGGACTCGGCCTCGGACTCGGACTCCGACGTGGCCGGGCCCGGACTGGTGGTCGGTGCGCCGGGAAGCGTGGACGTCGACGCCCTGATCCACCGAGTGGTGGTCGAACCGGACGCGTCCGACGAGTTCGTGACTCGACTGGCCTCTGCCGAGCTCGACTCGGCAATGGGGCTGCTGGACCCGCGGGCCGGTGTCATGACCGAGTACGTCTGGGTCGATTTCGGTGCCACCCGTAGCGGTCGCCTCCTCGTTGTCGCGCACCACCTCGTGGTCGACGGTGTGTCGTGGCGAATCCTGGTGCCGGACTTCGTGACGGCGTGGGCGCAGATCTCCAGCGGTGCTCCCGCCGAACTCGCACCGGTCGGGACCTCCATGCGCCGGTGGACGCACGCGTTGGCCGCAGACGTGCTGGCGTCGGCGAAATCCGACGAGATCGACTACTGGACAGAGGTTCTGGACGGTGAAGATCCGACACTCGGAGACCGACCGTTCGATGCGTCGATCGACGTCGTTCCGACGGTCGATCGCGTCCGAGTCGAATTGTCGGCCGCAGACACGGCCACTCTGACGACGACGTTGACGGAGATCTTCAGGGCCGGCGTGAACGACGGGCTGTTGGCGGCGCTCGCACTGGCGGTGTCGCGTTGGCGTCGTGAACGCGGTGTCGACAGCGCGACGACACTCGTACAACTCGAGGGCCACGGCCGCGAGGAAGAGCTGGTGCCCGGCGCTGACCTGACCCGCACCGTCGGCTGGTTCACCAGCATCTATCCCGTGCGTCTCGATGTCTCCGACATAGATCTCGACGCAGCGTTCGAGGGTGGCGTGGCTGTCGGATCGGCAGTCAAGGCCGTCAAGGAACAGCTGCTCGGTGTGCCCTCGCACGGAATGGGTTACGGGCTTCTTCGGTACTACGACGACGACACCGCCGCCGAGTTGTCCCGATTCGAGACCGGACAGATCAGCTTCAACTACCTCGGGCGTGTGTCCGTCGGCGACGTTCCGGACGCGGCAGCCGGTCTCGGGTGGTTGCCGGCGGGCGATCTCGGTGACGTGGATGCACCGGGTGATGCCGACATGCCCGCGAACAAGACGATCGACATCAATGCGATCGTTCTCGACACCGACGACGGCCCAGCGCTGAGCGCGACCTTCGCCTTCCCCCGAGGCGCGATCGACAGCGCGTCCGTCGAGCACCTCGGCGAATTGTGGATTGCGGCGCTGACATCCGTCGCCGAGCACACCCGCAGCATCGGTGCCGGTGGCCTGACTCCGTCGGACGTACCACTGGTCTCGGTCGGGCAGAGCGACATCGAACGCTGGGAGAGGGACTTCGACACGGTCGCCGACATCTGGTCGCTGGCACCGCTCCAACAGGGACTTCTGTTCCATGCGTTGCTTGCCGGCTCATCGGTCGACGTCTACACGATGCAGGTCGCGCTGACGTTGACGGGAGAAGTCGATGCCGCCCGCCTTCGCTCGGCGGGAGAGTCGCTACTGGCGCGATACGACAATCTGCGTACCGCGTTCGTCACCGCGGACGACGGTTCGTCGGTGCAACTGGTCCTCGACCACGTGTCGCTGCCCTGGCGAGAGGTCGATCTCACGTCCCTGCCCGAGCACGATCGGGCACAGGCACTCGCCGATGCTCGCGCCGAGGAGCAGGCTCGACAGTTCGATCTGGCCGCGCCGCCGCTGCTGAGGTTCCTCCTCGTACGTGTCCAGCCCGACCGGTACCAACTCGTATTGACCAACCACCACGTTCTGCTCGATGGTTGGTCTCTGCCGCTGCTGATGAAGGACATGCTGGTTCTCTACGCTGTGCGTGGCGATCGTTCCGTGTTGCCGCGAGTGGCGTCGTACCGGCACTTCCTGGCGTGGCTCGCAGCGCAGGACGTGACACGTTCGTACGCGGCCTGGGCGGCTGCTCTGGCAGGAGTCGAAGAGCCCACGATTCTGGCATCGGCCGAGCCGGGTCGCGAGATCTCGGCGCGATCGGCGAAATCGATAGCGGTACTGGACGAGTCCCGAACGAGGGATCTGACAGCGTTGGGCGCACGACTGGGCGTCACGCTGAACACGATCGTGCAATCGGCATGGGGATTGCTGCTGGCGCGCACCCTCGGTCGCAGCGATGTGATGTTCGGTGCCACGGTGTCGGGCCGCCCGGCCGACCTCGCCGGCGTCGAATCGATGGTGGGACTGTTCATCAACACCATTCCCGTGCGGATCGAGATGGACACGCGAGAGTCGGTGCAGCAGTTCCTGACTCGGGTTCAGGGCGAACAGGCCGATCTGCTCGACCATCACCATGTCGGACTGGCACCCATCCAGCAGGCAGTGGGACTGGGAGCACTGTTCGACACCCTGACGGTGTTCGAGTCGTATCCGGTGGACGAAGCCGGACTCGCTGCTCAGGCGTCGGCCATCGACGGCATGACCGTCGCGGGGGTGGAGTCGAACGACAACACTCACTATCCGCTGACACTGCTGATCGTTGCCGACGCCACGATCACGTTGACGGTCCGCTACTTCGAGGACCTGTTCGAAAGCGAGCAGGTCGAGACGATGCTCGCCCGTCTGGGCCGCATACTCGACTCGTTCGTGGCTGCTCCGGAGCTGTCGGTGGACGACGTGTCGCTGCTCGACGAGACCGAACGATCCATGGTGCTCCACGACTGGAACACGCCCGGCGTACGCGTCGACACCTCGACGACCTTGGCCGACATGTTCGCCGACAGCGCTCAGCAGTACCCCGACTCGATCGCGGTGACCGCAGGAGACGAGTCGCTGACGTACGGCGAATTGGAGGCGCGATCGAATCAGCTTGCGCGCGTGCTTATCTCGGCAGGAGCGCGTCCTGAGTCCCTCGTCGCAGTGGCTCTGCCGCGCACGGCCGATCTGGTGATCGCGCTACTGGCCGTGGTGAAGTCGGGGGCAGGGTACCTGCCTGTGGACGTCTCGTATCCGGCCGATCGCGTGCGATTCATGCTCGACGACGCCAGGCCGGTGGTGGTGCTGACCGACGACGCCAGCGCCCCCGCCGTGGTCGCGCCGTGGGCTCGGACAGTGCTGATCGGCGACGACGCCACCGATGCGCGGTCGAGTGCCCCAGTGTCGGACGCCGATCGAATCGCACCCCTTCGGCAGACCGACCTGGCCTACGTCATCTACACCTCGGGATCGACCGGTACTCCCAAGGGAGTGGTGGTCGATCACCGAAACGTTCTGGAATTGTTCGCCAACGCGGAACCGAAGTTCGGCTTCGGTCCCACCGACGTGTGGACGATGTTCCACTCCTACGCTTTCGACTTCTCGGTGTGGGAGCTGTGGGGACCGCTGCTGTACGGCGGACGCCTCGTCGTGGTCGACTACCTGACCTCGCGGTCACCGGAGTCGTTCGTCGAACTCGTTGCCGCGGAAGGGGTGACGGTTCTCGATCAGACACCGTCTGCGTTCTATCAGTTCGCCGAGGCGGACAGGGTGCGCGTCGACGCGGGAGCAACGCCCCTGTCTTCGCTCCGCTACGTGATCTTCGGTGGCGAAGCCCTCGACCTGGGTCAGCTCGGCAGGTGGTACGCCCGCTACGACGAGCAGGCACCGCGCCTGGTGAACATGTACGGCATCACCGAGACCACGGTGCACGTGTCGTTCCTGGAACTCGATGCGGCGATGGCACACCGAGGGGCGGCGTCGGCAATCGGCCGTGCATTGCCGGGTCTGGCCGCCTACGTGCTCGACGCACGTCTGCAGCCGGTGCCGGTCGGGATCGCGGGAGAGGTCTACGTCTCCGGGCACCAACTTTCCCGGGGATACCTCGAACGCCCCGATCTGACGGTCGCGAGGTTCGTCGCCGATCCGTTCGGTACGCCGGGTACACGCCTGTATCGCACCGGCGACACCGCACGATGGAACGCGGACGGCATCCTCGAATACGCGGGACGAAGCGATTCGCAAATCCAGCTACGTGGTTTCCGCGTCGAACTGGGTGAGATCGAATCTGCTCTGCTGCGGTTCGACGGTGTGGCGTCGTCCGTCGCGCTGGTGCGTCACAGCGAGGACTTCGGAGATCGACTCGTGGGTTATGTCGTCCCCGAATCCGGTGCCAGCGTGGACGTTGCCGAACTGTCGGAGTTCGTCGGAGGTTTTCTGACCGGGTACATGGTGCCCGACGCGATCATCGTCGTCGACGCTCTGCCGCTGACACCCAACGGAAAGCTGGATCGTCGATCCCTGCCGGATCCGGTGTTCGCGACGGCCGAATACCGGGAACCCGTCACGGAATTCGAGATCGCCGTTGCCGAGGTGTTCGGTGACGTGCTGGGCGTCGAGCAGGTCGGACTGGACGACGACTTCTTCGCGCTCGGGGGCAATTCGCTCATTGCAACCAGGGTGGTCGCACGAGTGGGAGCCCTCGTGGACACCCGAGTGGGTGTGCGGGACCTGTTCGAGGCTTCGAGCGTCGAGGCCTTGGCGGCTCGAATCGGCTCTGCCACCGGCCGAGTTCGGCACATCCCGCTGGTGGCAGCGGATCGACCGGACCGCATTCCACTCTCGCTTGCGCAGCAACGGATGTGGGTGCTCAACCAACTCGACCCGAATTCGGCGAGCTACAACATCCCACTGGTCATCCGACTGACCGGAACGCTCGACGTCGAGGCACTGAGTGCAGCGGTGTTCGATGTACTCCAGCGGCACGAGTCGTTGCGGACGTTCTACCCGGACGACGACGAAGGGCCGACTCAGCACATCGTCGCCGCAACCGACGTCCCGTTCGATCTGACACCGGTCACACATGACGACGCGGAGCGCTCGCATGCGGCCATCCTCGAGATGGTCGGACGCGGATTCGATGTCGCCGAGTCCGTTCCGGTCCGGATCGGTCTGTACGAGGTGGGTCGAGCCGATCACGTACTGGCGCTCGTCGTCCACCACATCTCCGCCGACGGTGCTTCGGTGGCGCCGCTGGCTCGCGACCTGGTGTCGGCCTATGTGGCCAGGACGGGCAACGAAGCACCGAACTGGGCACCCCTCGAGGTTCAGTACGCGGACTTCGCGCTGTGGCAGCGCAGGGTCTTGGGCGACGAGGAGGACTCGCAGTCGGCGGCCGCCGCACAGCTGCAGTTCTGGACCTCGGAGTTGGCCGGTGTCTCGACCGGGGTCGAGTTGCCGACCGATCGGCCGCGTCCGGCGACCGCATCGATGCAGGGTCGGTCGGTGTACTTCGAGCTCGATCCACAGCTACACGAGCAGCTCGAAGCTCTTGCGAGAGAGCGCAAGATGTCGTTGTTCATGGTCATCCACGCAGCCCTGGCGGTACTGCTCGCTCGGCTGAGCGGTGGTACCGACATCGCGGTCGGTACCCCGGTCGCAGGTCGTGGCGAACGCGAACTCGACGATATCGTCGGAATGTTCGTCAACACTCTTGCTCTGCGAACGCAGGTGGATCCGGGAATGTCGTTCTCGGCCTTGCTCGATGTCACACGCGATGCCGATCTTCGTGCGTTCGCGCATGCGGACCTACCGTTCGAGCGCGTGGTCGATGCAGTGGCACCGGTACGAACCCCGGGGCGACATCCGATATTTCAGGTGGCGCTGTCGTTGCAGAACTTCGAGAAGCCGCGATTGGAGCTACCCGGCCTCACGGTCGAAGCAGCAGACTCGGGTGATCTGGCCGCGAAGTTCGACCTGCAGGTGACACTGGAGCCGACCCGTCACGACGACGGATCGTTCGGCAGCGTGGGCGGGTCGATGCTCTTCGCTGTCGATCTCTTCGACGAGGCCACCGTTCGCGCGTACGCCGACCGACTCGACATGATCCTGCGGGCGGTGGTGGCGTCGCCGGACACTCCAGTCGAAGCGATCGACATCCGATCGGACGAGGAGCGCAAGCGCGGACCGGGTGTCGCCGCGGTGGCCGCCGAATCCGGAACCACAACAACCGCCGATCGGACGCTGCCGCAGGTTCTTCGCGCGGTGGTCGATGCCGATCCGCAGGCTCCTGCGGTCGTCACCGCCGAGGGGGAGACGACCTACGAGGACGTGGAGCGATCGGCCTCGCAGCTCGCGCGTGTTCTCACCGGCGAGGGAGTCGGCCCGGGAGACCTGGTGGCGATTGCCGTTTCGCGATCGCGGCTGCTGGTCGAGGCGATGTGGGCCGTCCTGTCGGCTGGTGCTGCCATGGTGTTGGTGGATCCGCAGCGAGCCGCGAGCGATGAATCGCTCGATGCCACGCAGCCGGCACTGTTTCTGACCACGCAGGAGTTCTCGGCCGCAGCACCGTCGGGTGAGGCTGCACCGACCGTGGTGGTGCTCGACAACCCGGACACCGTCTTGAGAGTTGCGGCGCTGTCCAATCGGCCGGTCCCGTACTCGGAGCGCACCCGTCTGCTCCATGCCGACGATCCCGCTCTGCGGGTGTCGGAGTCCGTGGACGTGGTGACCTCGCACCGGGCCGTAGTTGCCGAGTTGGCCGAGCAGCGGGATCGCTACGAGATGACGTACGAGTCGCGGGTGCTCGTATCGCAGGGAGCGGAATTCGCCTGGGTTGCATGGGAAATTCTCATGACCCTGTCTTCCGGTGCCGCGGCGGTACTGACCGATGTGGGCAACGACGCGGATGCTGTGACCGATCTGATGGCCGAGGAGTGGATCACTCACGCGTTCCTCGATGCCGAATTGTCGACGTCGGTCGATCTGGCGGCAGCGGAGGACCTGGAAACAGTGGTCGTGACCGACAGATCCGACGTCGACACCGACGCGGACTCGGCGACCGTGCGCATCGTTCCGGGAGGCGGATCGTTGCCACAGTGACCGGGCTCGACCGGCGGCAGCGCACCGCTGCTGGGTTGGCTACGGGGCGGGCGGGGAGTATCGGCAATTGCGACCGAGCGCCCCGGTAGCCTGGCCCTGTGAGTAAAGCGGCGACCGACCACGTGTCATTCGAGCGGGGAACCGCTCCTTGCGGGACCAGTGCGCGCAGTGGCGTTTCACCCCGTCCGCTGGTGGTGGCCGGATGACCTCCCCGCACGAGAACGGCACCGCCCGTCGGCAGAGCGAACCCAGGCGGAGGCGCCCCGAGCGGCGACGCAGGGTGGCTCGGGCGGCGCTGCTTCCGCAGCTGCTCACCGCGGCCGTCGAACTCGATCCCAGCAAGATTGCCGTCTTCTGCGGCTCCGCCACCATGTCGTACGAGGAGCTGGACCAGCGTTCGTCACAGCTGGCCCGAGTCCTCATCGGCCGAGGTGCAGGACCCGATACCGTCGTGGCGCTCGGGATCCGTCGGTCGATCGAGTCCGTCGTGGCGATCTGGGCGATCGCGAAATCCGGTGCGGCGTACGTGCCCGTCGATCCGAAACTCCCCGTCGAGCGCATCGCTCACATGGTGACCGACTCGGGCGCGGCTCTCGGCATCACCATCGGTGAATTCTCCACCGGGCTGCCGAGTGGGCCACGGTGGCTCGTCCTGGACGATGCCGAAGCGCAGGCCGAGATCGACGGTGCGTCTGCGGAACCGATCCTCGACGAGGATCGACGGTCGGCACTGCTCCCGGAGCACCCCGCATACGTCATCTATACCTCGGGGTCGACGGGCACTCCGAAGGGTGTCGTCGTCACCCACACCGGATTGCAGCCTCTGGTGGAGACGGCCTCGGAACTCTACGGTCTCGACGAGACCACGCGGTTTCTGCACATCTGCGCTTTGAGCTTCGATCCGTCCGTGTTGGAGCTGCTGTGCGCGTTCCACCGCGGCGGCTCGCTGGTGGTCGCGCCAGCGGACATCATCGGCGGTTCGGAGCTCACCGAGCTGCTGACCGAGCAGCGGGTCACCCACACCATCATCACGCCTGGCGTGCTGGGAACCGTCGACGCGGCAGACCACCCGAACGTGCGAGTGGTTTCGGTGGGTGGCGACGCCAGCACCGACGAGCTCGTCGGTGAATGGGCTCCGGGGCGAACGTACTTCAACGGGTACGGACCCACCGAAACCACCATCATCTCGTGCTACGCCCGCCTCGAGGCTGGGCGCGGCGTCACGATCGGTAACCCGGTACCACGCACGGCGGCAACCGTTCTGGACAGTCGTCTGCAGCCGGTGCCCGACGGTACTCCGGGAGAGCTGTACCTCGCCGGTCCTGCGCTCGCTCGTGGTTATCTGGGCCGCAGTGGACTCACCTCGGACCGATTCGTCGCGAACCCGTTCGGAGGACCGGGCGAGAGGATGTACCGAACCGGTGACCTCGTGCGAGTGGTGCCGTCGACAGCGGCCGATTCGGCCGGTGAGCTGCAGTACCTCGGGCGCACGGACTTTCAGGTCAAACTGCGTGGGCTCAGAATCGAGCTCGGTGAGGTCGAGGCGGCGCTCACCCGGCACCCGGCCGTGAGTGGTGCGGTGGCACTGGTCAATTCCGACAATCCGAGCAATCAACTGCTCGTCGCGTACCTCACCACCGATGCTCCGGTGGAGCACGACGCGCTCGCTCGGCTCGTTCGTGAGCAGCTCCCGTCGTACATGGTGCCCGCAGTGTTCGTCGAGCTGGATCGATTCCCGTTGAACGCGAACGGAAAGCTGGACCGGGCGGCTCTTCCCGAACCCGATCTCTCTGCGGCCGTGACGAAGTACCGCGCGCCGGAGACCGAGACCGAAACGGTACTCGCCGACGCATTCGCACACGTTCTCGGTGTCGAACGGGTGGGTATCGACGACAACTTCTTCGAGATCGGTGGCAACTCGCTCAGTGCGACCCGAGTCATCGGGCGGGCCAATTCAGCGCTCGGCATTCGAATCGACGTCAGGGCGTTCTTCGAGGCACCGACCATTGCCAGGCTCGCGCGGATGGCCGACGAGGAGATCGAGCGCGGTGCCGGTGGCCGGCCGCCGCTGCAACCGTACGCTCGGCCGGCGCAATCGCCGTTGTCACTGGCGCAGAAGCGAATGTGGTTCCTCAACCAGTTCGAGCCCGAGTCGTCGGTGAACAACATTCCGCTGGCGATCCGCCTGACCGGAGCGCTCGACACAGAGGCATTGGTGGCCGCGGTTGCCGACGTGGTCGGGCGGCACGAGCCGCTGCGCACCGTGTACCCCGAGGTCGACGGCATCGGTCATCAGGTTCTCGTTCCGGTTGCAGACGCGCTGCCCGATCTCGAACCGCTGGACATCTCGGCCGAGCAGATCGCACCGCAGATCACCGAAACCGTACTCGGCGGGTTCGACGTCACACAGCACGTTCCGTTGCGCGCGAGACTGTTTCGGGTCACCGAAGGCGAGCACATCCTCGTACTTGTGGTGCATCACATTGCCGCGGACGGCTTTTCGTTGGTACCACTGACCCGTGACGTCATGGTCGCATACAGTGCTCGTGCCGCCGGTCGCGCCCCGGACTGGACCCCGCTGGCTGTGCAATACATCGACTACACGTTGTGGCAGCGCGATGTCCTCGGATCCGAGGACGACACGTCCTCGTTGATCAGCGCCCAGGAATCCTATTGGACCTCGGCCTTGGCGGGCCTGCCGGACCAGTTGGATCTGCCGTCCGATCGCCCTCGACCGGCAGTATCGACCGACGCCGGTGCCGTCTTCACCGCACACCTCGACCCGGACATCGCCGATCGAATCACCGCCGTCGCGCGCTACCACGACAGCACCACGTTCATGGTGGTGCACGCGGCACTGGCGATCGTTCTTGCCAGGCTGTCCGGTACCGACGACATCGCAATCGGCACACCGGTTGCGGGGCGCGGCGACGAGGCTCTCGACGATGTCATCGGCATGTTCGTCAACACCCTGGTGCTCCGGACGGAGGTGAACCCGGCAATCGCGTTCCGCGACTTCCTGACCGGGGTTCGCGAACTCGACCTGACGGCGTTCGGCCACGCCGACGTTCCGTTCGAGCGACTGGTCGACGTGATCTCACCCGCGCGCTCGACGGCCCGGCACCCGCTGTTCCAGGTCATGCTGTCGTTCGAGAACATCGGCGTGACCGCACTCGAGCTTCCTGGCTTGACGATCTCGGGCGTCGACCTCGACGTGGTCAGCGCCAAATTCGACCTTCAGATAACCGTCGAGCACACGCCGCGCACCGACACCGAACCTGCTGCGATGTCGGTCGCGTGGACCTACTCGACGGATCTGTTCGACGAAGGCACCATCAGCAAGTTCTGGGACCGATTCGTCTCCGTACTCGATGCGGTCACTGCGGACCCGGCCGTCGTGGTGGGGGACATCGACGTCCTGTTCCCGCTCGAGAGGGACAGCTTCGACCGGATCGTCAACGACACCGTCCACCCCCTGCCCGACGCGACATTGGTCTCGCTCTTTCGAGATCAGGTGGCCAGGACTCCGTCTGCACCTGCTGTCGTATTCGAGAACGAGACACTCGACTACCGCACCTTCGCACAACGGGTCGATCGGTTGGCCCGCTATCTGGTCGCCGCGGGCGTCGGTCCCGAAGCTCTTGTAGGACTGATGATTCGGCGTAGTACGTCGATGCTCGTCGCGATGTATGCGATCCTCGAGGCGGGCGGGGCCTACGTCCCCGTCGATCCGGACCAGCCGGAGGAGCGAATCGAGCACATCCTGCGTACCGCCGACCCGGTTCTGGTGCTGACGGCGGGGCGGGTGCCCTCGATTCCGAGTGTGTCGTCCACAGCGGTCGACGTCGATACGCTCGACCTGAGTGGGTACCCCGCGGATCGACTTCGCGACACCGAGCGACTCGCCGTTCTCGGTCCGCAGAACACGGCCTACGTGATCTTCACGTCGGGCTCGACGGGCATGCCGAAGGGTGTCGCCGTGGCGCACTCCGCTGTCTGCAACTACCTTCGGTGGCGGCAGGACAGATATCGACTCGGCACGGACGATGTTGTCCTGCAGAAGACTCCGGTGACCTTCGATGTATCGGTGTGGGAGCTGTTCTGGCCCCTGCAGACCGGGGCAACTCTGGTGCTGGCCGTCCCCGACGGGCATCGTGATCCGGCGTACCTGGCGCGTGTCATCGTCGAAAAATCTGTCACGACAGTACATTTCGTTCCCTCGCTGCTCGCCGTGTTCGCCGAGTTCGAGGGGATGAGCGAGGCGCGCACGTTGACTCGGGTGTTCGCATCGGGTGAGGCGCTGACCGCGAAGGTGGCGCACTCGGTTCGCCGCGCCCTCCCCGGTGTGCGCGTGCACAACCTCTACGGCCCCACAGAGGCCGCGGTGGAAGTGACCGAACACGAGGTCGTCGATTCCGATCAGGGAGGTGTTCCCATCGGCAGGCCGCTGTGGAACACCCGTGTCCACGTGCTGGATTCACGTCTGCATCCCGTCCCGGCCGGGGTCGCCGGTGAGCTCTATCTGGCGGGCGTGCAACTCGCACGGGGATACATCTCACGTCCGGATCTGACGGCGGACCGTTTCGTGGCCGACCCGTTCGGCGACGACGGAAGCCGTATGTATCGCACGGGTGACCGAGTCACCTGGACCGAAGACGGCGAGATCGAGTACATCGGCCGGACGGACTTCCAGGTCAAGCTTCGTGGGCAGCGGATCGAGCTCGGAGAAATCGAAGCCGCGGTGCTCGCGGACGAATCCGTCTCGCGCACCGTTGTCATGGTCCGAAACGACGACGCCATCGGAGACAAGCTGGTTGCGTACGTGGTGGCCGCACCCGGCACAACGGTGGACCAGACGGCACTGTTGGCAGGAGTGGGCCGACGCGTACCCGAGTACATGGTGCCTACCGCAGTGATCGAGCTGACCGAATTCCCTCTCGGTTCCAGTGGCAAGCTCGACCGCAAGGCGCTCCCGGCCCCTGCGCTCGACACGGGGGCGGGATTTCGAGCACCCTCCACCGATGTCGAGAGAATTCTCGCGGGCGTGTTCGCGGACGTCCTCGGTCGTGAGAACATCGGCGTGGACGATTCGTTCTTCGCTCTCGGTGGCGACAGCATCGTCTCCATTCAGCTCGTCTCACGCGCCAAGGCCGCCGGAGTCGCCATCACTCCGCGGGACGTCTTCGAGCGCAAGAGCATTGCCGGCTTGGCCGAGATCGCCGGACGAAGCGGCGAGACCGTCGCCGTTCTGGACGAGCTCGACGGCGGAGGAGTCGGCTGGATGCCGCTCACGCCTTTCGCACAGTCGTTGGTCACGCAGGGTGGCGGATACTCACGGTTCACTCAGAACCTCACCCTGGAGCTGCCGCAGGCCGTCGACCGGTCCGCACTGGTGGCAACCCTGACCGCGGTGGTGGATCACCATGATGCTCTGCGATCCACGCTGACACACGACCACCGTGGATTCGGACTCGACGTTGCCGCCCCGGGGCAGGTCGATGTCGATGGGCTGATCGACCATGTGGTCGTCGATCCGTCCGCCTCTCCGGACGATGTCACCGCAACGGCCTCAGGCGCGCTGAACGCAGCGCTGTCGCAGTTGGATCCGTCTGCGGGCGTGATGCTTCGCCTGGTGTGGATCGATTTCGGCACCGAGAGAACCGGTCGACTGGTGATCGTCGCACACCACCTGGTCATCGACGGTGTGTCCTGGCGAGTGCTGGTTCCCGACCTGATGTCCGCTTGGATCCAGTTGTCGCAGAACGGAATTCCCAGCCTGCCTGCCGTCGGCACCTCGCTGCGCCGGTGGTCTCACGGCTTGGCCACGGATGCCCGTTCCGCGCGACGCATTGCCGAACTGCCTTTCTGGACAGCGATCGGCTCCAGTGTCGATCCGGCCCTCGGCGCGCGTTCGTTCGACCCGACCGTCGATGTGGCGGCAACCGTGGAGCGATTCGATGTCGCCGTGCCGGCGGATGTGACGGCGGAGCTGCTGACCTCGGTCCCGGAGTTCTTCCGAGGCGGTGTCAACGACGGGTTGCTCGCGGGCCTGGCGCTCGGCTTGGCGCACTGGCGCAGCAAGCGTGGGGTCGAATCTGCAGTCGGCATCGTCCAGCTCGAAGGGCACGGACGAGAAGAGGACGTTCTACCCGGTGCCGACCTGTCTCGTACCGTCGGATGGTTCACGAGCGTGTTCCCGGTGAAGCTCGACCTGACCGGAATCGACATCGCACAGGCACTGATCGGAAGCCCGGAAACCGACCGGGCGGTCAAAGCGGTCAAGGAACAGCTGTTGGCCATCCCGGACAAGGGGATGGGCTACGGCATGCTCAGATTCTTGAACGAGGACACGGCACGCGATCTGGCTCCGCTGTCTGCTGGTCAGATCAGCTTCAACTACCTGGGCCGCGTCACCGCGGGCGACATCCCCGAAGGATTCGACACGGTCGGTTGGCTGCCGGCGCGAGATCTCGGAGATCTGAACGCGATCGGTAATGCCGACATGCCGGCGAACAAGACCGTCGACATCAACGCCGTCGTCGCCGACTCACCCGAGGGGCCGCGTTTGCAGGCAACTGTCGCCTACGCGTCCGGTGCCCTCGACGGCGAGGACGTTCGCGAGTTCGCGGACCTGTGGATCGAGGGATTGACCGCAATCGCGCACAGAGTCGCGACCGGGACGGCGGGCGGCCTCACCCCGTCCGACGTTCCGTTGGTGACAGTGACTCAACGCGAGCTGGAGAAGTGGGAAGGGCGTTACCCCAGCGTCTCCCGAGTGTCGGCCGTCGACGATGTGTGGCCACTCGCCCCGCTGCAGGCAGGGCTGCTGTTCCACGCGATGCTCGCCGACGAGTCCGTCGACGTCTACACGATGCAGATCGTGCTGGCGCTGGAAGGCGCGGTCGACGCGAATCGGCTGCGCGGTGCGGCCCAGGCGCTGCTCGACCGCCACGACAATCTACGCGTCGTGTTCGGCGAGACCAGTGACGGCAGCCGAGTTCAGATAGTGCTCCGTGACGTCGAAGTACCTTGGCAGGAAGTGAATCTCGGCGGGACGCCCGTGTCGGAACGTGATGCTGCTGCAGCCGCATTCGCTGCCGAGGACCAAGCTCGTCAGTTCGATCTGACCGCGGGTCCGATGCTGCGTTTCAGCTTGGTGAAGCTGGACGACACTCACTACCGGTTGGTCTTCACCAACCATCATGTCCTCCTGGACGGATGGTCCCTACCGCTGCTCATGAAGGACCTGATGGTCCTGTACGCGGTGAAGGGCGACGCCTCGGTGCTTCCCCGCACGCGTTCGTACCGAAACTTCCTGTCCTGGCTCAGCGGACGCGATCGGGCCGAGTCCATCGCTGCCTGGACTCGTGCTCTGAGCGGTCTCGGCGATCCGACATCGGTCGCCGCTGCATCCGGGCTTCGTCAGATATCGGCACGTTCCGGTCGAATCGAAGCAGCCTTGGACGAATCCACTACGACGGCCCTGGTCGACATCGGCGCTCGTCTCGGAGTCACCATCAATACCGTGGTCCAGAGTGCCTGGGCGATACTGCTCGGGAGGATGCTGGGTCAGGACGACGTGGTCTTCGGCGCGACCGTATCCGGGCGTCCCGCCGATCTCGTCGGGGTCGAGGACATGGTGGGCTTGTTCATCAACACCATTCCGGTGCGGATTCGGATGGACGACACCGAATCCGTCGAGGCATTTCTGACCCGTACTCAGTCCGAGCAGGCCGATCTGCTCGAGCATCACCATGTGAGTCTGACGGACATCCACGGCGCAGTCGGCCGGAGCGATCTGTTCGACACGTTGACCGTCTTCGAGTCGTATCCGGTCGATCAAGAAGGTCTGGCCGAGCAGGCGACGGCTATCGACGGCATGTCCGTCGTCGGTATCGAATCGGACGACAACACGCACTATCCGTTGACCTTGTTGGTCGTCGCGGACAGCCGGATTCGGTTCACGCTCAAGTACTTCAGCGATCTCTTCGAGTTCGCCGATGCAGAACGCATCGTGGAACGACTCGTTGCTCTGCTCACGGCCATGGCGTCGGACGCGACCAGCTCGATAGGCGAGTTGTCGGTTCTGCTCGACGGCGAACACCAACTGGTCACGTCGGAATGGAACCAGCCGGGTGTCGACGTCGTTGAGTCCGACACGCTGGTTTCGCTGTTCTCGTCGAGCGCCGCCCGGTATGCGAATTCCACTGCGCTGACGGTCGGAAGCTCGTCGCTGAGTTACTCGGAACTGGATCGTCGCTCGAATGTACTGGCGCGCAGGTTGATCGAGGACGGTGCCGGTCCGGAACGGTTGGTTGCGGTCGCCCTGCCGCGCACTGCGGAACTGATCGTGGCGCTGCTGGCCGTATCGAAGGCCGGCGCGGCGTACCTACCGGTGGACCTGACCAACCCGGCCGAGCGCATTGCCTACATTCTCGACGACGCTCGACCGGTATCGGTCGTGACCGACGCAGCAGGCAGCGAGACGATCGACGCGCCATGGGCGTCCATCGTGACCCTCGGCCATCCCGACGAGGAGTCGGCGACACAGGCGGACGGTCCGATCGGGGACCACGAGCGGACAGGGGCGCTGCGGCCCGCAAACGCGGCGTACGTCATCTACACATCGGGTTCGACCGGACGCCCCAAAGGTGTTGTGATCTCACATCGCAACGTCGTCGAATTGTTTGCGAACGTAGGACCGAAATTCGACTTCGGATCCGACGATGTGTGGACGATGTTCCACTCGTTCGCGTTCGACTTCTCGGTCTGGGAACTGTGGGGACCGCTGCTGCACGGTGGCAGGTTGGTGGTGGTGGACTACTTCACATCCCGGTCACCCGAGGCTTTCCTGAGATTGTTGACTGCAGAGCAGGTGACTGTGCTCAGCCAGACGCCGTCTGCCTTCTACCAACTGGTGGAGGCGGACCGTGTGGCCGGCGGTGCCGACTTGGCGTTGCGTTACGTCGTGTTCGGCGGCGAGGCCTTGGACCTCGGTCGTCTGTCGGGGTGGTACAACAGGCATGCGGGCGCACCGGTACTGGTGAACATGTACGGAATCACCGAAACGACCGTGCACGTGTCGTTCCATGAACTCGACGAGTCGATGGCGGTGCTCGGGGCGGCATCGGCGATCGGGCGCGGGCTGCCCGGCTTCGGTGTGTACGTTCTGGATTCACGACTGCGGCCCACCGCAGTGGGGATGCCGGGTGAGGTCTACGTCGCGGGCAATCAGCTCTCACGGGGTTACACGGGACGCGCTGCGCTGTCCGCGTCGCGATTCGTGGCCGATCCGTTCGATCGTGTCGGGGGACGTCTGTATCGCACCGGTGACGTGGCTCGCTGGAACTCGAGCGGAGTTCTCGAATACGCAGGGCGCAGCGACTCCCAGGTGCAGCTGAGAGGCTTCCGGATAGAGCTGGGAGAGATCGAGTCTGCGTTGCTCCGTGCCGACGGTGTCGCCGCAGCCGTGGCGGAAGTGCGGTCGAGTCGAGAGTTCGGCGATCGCTTGGTCGGGTACGTGGTTCCTGAGTCCGGTAGTCACCTCGACGTACCGGAACTGCTCACCAGCATCGGCGGATTCCTGGCGGGCTACATGATTCCGGACTCGATCGTCGTGCTCGAAACCCTGCCTCTGACACCCAACGGCAAGTTGGATCGGCGGGCGTTGCCGGATCCGGTGTTCGAGGCTCGGGAGTATCGTGCGCCGTCGACTCCGGTGGAGGAGTTGGTGGCGGGGGTG
>NZ_NPGA01000010.1 GCF_002259485.1 Rhodococcus sp. 14-1411-2a | reverse complement strand
TTCGGGAAGGGGACGGCTAGATCAGCACCGCACCGTTCGAGGCCGATCCGACCAGCTTGGAGTATTTGGCCAGCACTCCGCGGGTGTAGCGCGGCGGGAGTGGTGCCCAGCCCTGTGCGCGGGAGTCCATTTCGGCTGCGTCGACGAGCAGGTCGAGGGTGCCCTTGCCCACGTCGAGTCGGATCTGGTCACCGTCGCGGACGAAGGCGATGGGTCCGCCGTCGACTGCCTCGGGTGCCACGTGTCCGACGCACAGGCCCGTGGTGCCGCCGGAGAATCGGCCGTCGGTGAGCAGCAGGACGTCCTTGCCGAGTCCCGCACCCTTGATGGCTCCGGTGATTGCGAGCATCTCGCGCATTCCCGGCCCGCCCTTGGGTCCTTCGTAGCGGATGACCACGACGTCGCCTGCTGCGATGGTGCCGTCTTCGAGGGCGTCCATGGCCGCGCGTTCACGCTCGAAAACTCGTGCGGTGCCGACGAAGACGTCGGAGTCGAAGCCTGCGGACTTGACGACGGCTCCGCCGGGGGCGAGCGATCCTTCCAGGATGGTGATGCCGCCGGTCGGGTGGATGGGCTTGTCGAGCGCGCGCAGCACCTTACCGTCGGGATCGGGCGGTGCGATGTGAGCGAGGTTCTCCGCCACGGTCTTCCCGGTGACCGTCATGCAGTCGCCGTGCATGAGGCCTGCGTCGAGCAGAGCCTTCATCACGACGGGAACTCCGCCGATGGCGTCGACGTCGGTCATGACGTGCTTGCCGAACGGCTTGACGTCCGCGAGGTGGGGAACCTTCGCGCCGACGCGGGTGAAGTCGGCGAGGGTCAGGTCCACCTGCGCCTCGTGGGCGATGGCCAGGAGGTGCAGTACCGCGTTGGTCGAGCCGCCGAAGGCCATGACGACGGCGATGGCGTTCTCGAAGGCTTCCTTGGTGAGGATGTCGCTGGTGCGGATGCCGCGTCGCAGAAGATCGACGACGGCCTCGCCGCTGGCGTGGGCGAATCCGTCGCGTCGGCGATCGGGAGCGGGAGGAGATGCGCTGCCGGGCAACGACATTCCCATCGCTTCGGCTGCGCTGGCCATTGTGTTGGCGGTGTACATTCCGCCGCAGGCACCTTCGCCGGGGCAGATGGCGCGTTCGATGGTGTCGACGTCGGCGCGTGACATCAATCCGCGCGAACAGGCACCGACGGCCTCGAAGGCGTCGATGATCGTCACCTGGTGCTCGCTGCCGTCGGACAAGGTCGCGAACCCGGGCAACGTGGAGCCGGCGTAGAGGAAAACACTCGCCAGGTCCAGACGCGCTGCGGCCATGAGCATTCCGGGCAGCGACTTGTCGCATCCGGCGAGCAGAACGGAACCGTCGAGACGCTCTGCGCTGATGACGGTTTCGACGCTGTCGGCGATCACCTCACGGGAGACCAACGAGAAGTGCATGCCCTCGTGACCCATCGAGATACCGTCGGACACCGAAATGGTGCCGAATTCCAGCGGGTAGCCGCCGGCGGCGTGGACGCCCTTCTTGACGGCCTTCGCCAGACGTTCGAGCGAGAGGTTGCACGGGGTGATCTCGTTCCACGACGACGCGACGCCGATCTGGGATTTGCCCCAGTCTTCGTCGCCCATCCCGACGGCGCGGAGCATGCCGCGCGCTGCCGTTTTCTCCAGTCCGTCGGTGACGTCGCGGCTGCGCGGCTTGACGTCGATGTCTTCGTGGGGATTCTGCGGGGTCGTCATGACTCTCCTGAGCGGTCGGCGGACGGTCGCGTCCTCAGGTTCCGCTCCTGAGTCGCATTCACCGTCAACACTAAACCTGTGGTTGCGGCTCTCGATCGGCATGCACCCAACTCGTACGTCTCGAGTGCCCTTCATCGAGTGACGAATGGCCCTGTCGAGCACCACCAGCTCGGGGAGAGAGTGGGTGTGTCACCGCATCGCGGTGGGAGTCCGAGGAGAGACGATGAACGATCAGCCGGATACGGCCGTGGTGGAGATGCTGGTGGAGCTCGCGTGTCGCGCTCCGTCGGTGCACAACAGTCAGCCGTGGAGGTGGATCTACTCCGAGCACGTACTCGATCTGTACACCGACAGCTCGCGCGTGCTCGGGGCGATAGACCCGACCGAGCGGCAGATGGTGATGAGCTGCGGGGCTGCCTTGGACCACCTGCAGAAGGCCGCGGCAGCCAACAGGTGGACGGCAGAGATCGACCTGTTGCCGACCCCGGGTGCACCGGATCACCTCGCGCGTGTTCGTTTCGTACACGACGCGCATCCCCGGTCGCACGAGTTCGACCTGCTCACTGCGATCAATCGGCGGTACTCGGATCGGCGAGCGTTCGGGCCGGTGCCGAGCAATCGCGATCTGACGCGATACCTGGGTCAGGAGCACTACGGCACCGAGATGACCGTCCTGTCGGCCGAGTCCAAAGAGACGTTGGCGAAGGCATCGACTCTGAGCGCGAGCGTACGTAGGTACGACGCGACGTATCAGGCGGAGATCAGATGGTGGGCCGGGCACGCGTTCCGATCGGGAGGAATTCCGCCCGAGGCTCTGACGAACCGCGCGGATGCATCGAGGGTGCAGGTCGGACGAGTGTTCCCCGAACCGCACCGGGTCGCCGCGACCGTGACACAGGAGCCGGTCGAGGACGAATCCACCGTGGTGCTGCTCGAGACGTCATCGGACGAACGCCTGGATTGGCTGCAGAGCGGTCGAGCCATGTCTGCCTTCCTCCTGGCAGCGACAGCGGACGGACTGGCGACGTGCCCGTTGACGCACATGACGGAACAGTCGGGTAGCAGGCGCTTGGTCGAATCTCTCGCTGCACGCACGGGGGTGGCGCAGGTGCTGATTCGAGTCGGTAAACCGATGATCGGCTCACCGCCACCCCGAACCCCACGACACGCGGTCGCGTCGGTGCTCTCGGCACCCGCCCGCGCAACGAACAGGAGACGATCGTGATTCTCGCAGGACACCAGAAAATCGTTGTCGGCGTGGACGGCTCGCCAGCCAGCATCGACGCTGCCCGCTGGGCGGCCACCCTGGCCGAGAAGGTGGATTCTCCGCTGCTGATCGCCGGGGCAGTACAGCAGCCCGTGTTCTACATGGGCGAGCCCGCAACGGTGGTGCCGACGGAGGTGTGGGACGAGCAGCGGCGCGCGGCCGAACGCGTCGTCACCGACGTTGCCACCGCGGTGCTGTCCCGTCATCCGAACCTGGCCGTGACCACCTCGGTGGAGGAAGCGACCGCATGCACGATGATGGTCGGACACTCCCGCACCGCCCGCATGCTCGTCGTCGGTAACTCCGGTTCCGGCCCGATCGTGTCGGCATTGTTCGGGAGTACGGCGCAGGAGACCTCGAACGCGGCCCTGTGTCCGGTGATCGTCTGGCGGGAGGGAATCGGCACCGTCGACGCACCGATCCTCGTCGGTATCGACGGCAGTGCGACGAGTGAGGTGGCCGTCGAGCAGGCCTTCGATCTGGCGTCTCTGTTGGGTGTGCCGATGATCGCCGCGTTTGCCTGGAGCTCGTTGTCCCAGGGGGCGGCGCTCTCCTTGCCGGGATCGCCCGACAGTGCCGAGATCGAGCGCGAGCAGCGAATGCTGCTGTCGGAATGTCTTGCCGGATGGAGTGAGAAGTATCCGGACGTATCCGTCGAACATATTGTGCAACAGGGTAATCCGGCGCATCTTCTGATAGACCTGTCCAAGCGTGCCGGCCTCGTGGTGGTCGGTAGCCACGGACGGGGAGTGGTGGCGAGAGCACTGTTCGGATCGACCAGTAGCAACCTCACGCGGCATGCGCGCTGCCCGGTGATGATCTGCAGGGACACGACGACAGCGGGGACTCGACGATGACGAACGACGCACCAGCAGCGGCAGGTACCCGGCGGATGGAGACCGATTCCATCACCGTCGACAGTCCGGCATCGACAGGGTCGACGGTGTTTCCGGTGACCACCGCGTCGACCGGCGGCACCGTGTACGCGGTGATGATCGCCGAATACGGACCGCTCGCCGGAACCTCCCCGGACGGACACGATCTGAGAACTGCGGTGCTCGGCCGGTGGCCGGGGGTGCGCGTGTTCGAGCGGCGCAGCACCGGTGTCAGCGGGGCCGACCCGCGCGGCTACGAGACCTTCTACGTCGAGCTCGAATCGAGCGGATGCCGCACCGATATCGATACCGACGAAGTATCTGCCCTGTTCCACCCCTGACCGACCCGACGGCTTCCCATCGAGACAGGAACACATCATGAGCAATTCCACCGACCGCGTGCTTCCCATCCTGGTGGGCATCGACGGCTCCACCGAGGCCGATGCCGCAGCGCTGTGGGCGGCCACCTACGCGGCGAAGACACATGCGTCCGTTCGGTTGATTCACGCTGTCCCCGAGGGTGATTGGTACGGATCGGCAGCGTTCGTCGACGGCGGTGCACTCGAGCGGGACCTCCGCACGATCGGGCGAAAGCATCTCACCCGTGCGGCCGGAGCGATGCACGACGTTGCACCCGACGTATCCGTCGACATCGTCACCGTCGACGGCACCATCGCGTCGTACCTGTCGAATGCCGACGCCGAATTGATCGTGCTGGGATCGAGGAAGTCGAGTGCACTACGAGACCTGACCCTGGGCAGCAACACGCTCCGAGTCGTCACGCACGCCCACTGCCCCGTACTGCTGGTGCGTGGTGGCGGGGAGAGCAGCGATCCCGCCAGGCCCATCGTGGTGGGCGTCGACGGAAGTGAGCAGTCGGATCGAGCATTGAGTGCAGCGCTCGAGTTCGCCCACACCGTCGGTGCACCGGTGGTCGCGGCGAACTACTGGGGATTCGCGGCCCAGCCGGGTCTGGGAACGGGATTCGAGGAGATCGACTGGGTGAGTGTCCGGGCACACGAAAAGCATTGGCTGGATGCGCATGTGGAGAAGATGCACGAGAAGTACCCGGAGGTGGCGCTGTCGACCGTGAGCGCGCAGTCGAGCCCGACGCGAGGCCTGCGGGCGATGTCGGCGTCGGCGTCGATGCTCGTGGTGGGTTCTCGGGGTCGAGGTGCTCTGCGTGGGACGATTCTGGGGTCGGTCAGTCAGAATCTCGTTCACCACGCCGACTGCTCGGTGCTGATCGTGCGATGACCCAGTGCGGTGAGTCACGCGCTCCGACGCGAGGCGGGTGGTGGTGAGCCGATGTCGCAGTGCGGGGGACAGTTCGACGCGTCGTCGCCGGTGCCGCGGATCAGTGCTGCCGCGATGGCGGCACCGATGACCAGCAGTCCGGTGCACATCAGCATCGCGGTGTGGAAGCCGTCCGAGAACACCTCCGGCGCAGCGTAATCGGATCCCGCGATACCGGCGAGCGCAGGGAGCGCGGCCACGGCGAGCAGTTGACTGGTGCGGGCCACGGCATTGTTGACTCCAGACGCGATTCCGGCACGATCGGTCGACACCGCGCCCAGAACCGCTCCGGTCAGCGGGGCCACCAGAGCGGACAATCCGAGCCCGAAGACGAGAACCGCAGGCAGAACGTCTGTGGCGTAGGTGGATCCGGGTCCGATGCGCAACATCAGCAACAGCCCCAGTGCCGAGAGCAGTGGCCCGACGGTCATCGGAACACGAGGTCCGATGCGTCCGGCGATTCTGCCCGCGCGGGCGGACAGGACGAGCATCAGAGCGGTGATCGGCAGCGTGGCCACTCCGGCCGCGATGGGTGAGTAGCCCACGGCGAACTGCAACTGCAACACCAGAAGAAAGAACACGCCGCCCAGAGCCGCGTACACGGCGAAGGTGACGAGGTTGGCCGCCAGAAACACTCGGGATGCGAACAGCGACGGCGGAACCAGTGGATCGTGCGAGCGACGCTCGATCACCACGAACACTCCGGCCGCGACGACACCCAGAGCGAGCGCCAGGGCATGTGACTCGATCAGACCGTACGTGAGCAGACCCAGCGCTGCCGCGACGGTCACCGCTCCCGGTGCGTCGAGTCGGCCGGATGCGTGCGGATCTCGGCTCTCGGGAACGTGTTTCGCTGCCACCCACACGACCACGACGGCGAGCGGGATGTTGATCAGGAACACCGAACGCCACCCGACGGCGTCGACCAACCAGCCACCGAGCAACGGACCGACCGCGGACGCGACGCCGCCGAGACCCGACCACAGACCGATCGCAGCTCCTCGATCCTCGGCCCTGATGGAAGCCGAGATCAGCGCGAGAGAACCCGGCGTCAGCAAGGCCGCGCCGACGCCCTGCAGTAGTCGCGCCGCGACCAGCACCTCGATGCTGGGAGCGAGCCCGCAGAGCACCGACGCGGCCGCGAACCAGACGGTGCCCCAGACGAACACCCGCCTGCGCCCCAGCCGGTCGCCTAGCGACCCGCCCAGCAGAATCAGCGAGGCCAGCGTCAAGGTGTAACCGCTCAGCGTCCACTGCAGACCGGTGACGCCCGAACCGAGATCGCGACCGATCGCGGGTAACGCGATATTGACCACGGTGGCGTCGAGCATCGCCAGAGCCGAACCGAGCACCGTGGCTGCGACGATCCAGCGGCCCCTCGCGCTCGAGAGTGTGATGCCCTCAGCGGTCACAACCGTTCGACGCAGACGACGAAGTTGCGTGAGTCCTTCTCGAATCCGTACAGCGCCGGGTCGGGGCAGTCGTCGACGGACGAGGTGCCCTGCAGGATGGTCACGACGCGGCGGGTGTCGGCACCGGGGGTGGCGCAGTCGATCCGCTGAGCGAATTCACCGACGAGGTCCATGCATCCGCCGACCTGCCAGTCGATGTCGAGGCACAGAGCTCCCTGTTCGATGTCGAAGTAGGTCTCGTAGTAGTACTGATCGGCGTCCTCGGGGCATTCGGCCGAGGTGGGCGTCTTGGCGAAGACGACGTAGTTGGACTCCGCAGACCCGCAGGTCGCGTTGGCGATGGCCGCCTCGTCGACGGTTCCGCCCAGGGCCACGCACTCGCCGATCTCCACGTCGATGTCGACACTGCCGCCGTCGTCGATGTCGGTCTGAGGTGTGGTGGTGGGAGGGTTGGTGGTCGTGGTGGCGGGAATGGTGGCACCGGAGATGGCGACGGCGGTACCGGACACTTCCGAGGCGCATCCGCCGAGCATCAGCGCCGCGCACGACGACAACGCGAGCACGAGAGCGCGGACCGAACGACTGGATGACGCCATGGTGAGTCCTGCCCTCGTAGGTTCGACCGTGCTCGTGTAGAAAATATCGGACTCGCTCGTCGGCTGCATGAGGCAGGATGAACTGCGTGGATCTTCCTCTTGCCGTGCCGGTCGCACCGATGCTCGCCAAAGCCGCGAAAGTGGTGCCCGCACAGCCCGAGGACGGGCCCGCGGTGTGGTCGTACGAGCCGAAATGGGACGGGTTTCGCGCGATCGTCTTCCGTGACGGAGACGAGGTGGTGCTGGGGTCACGTGGCGGTAAGGACCTGGCACGCTATTTCCCGGAGTTGGTGGAGGCGATCAAGGCCGAGCTGCCCGAGAAGATCGTCGTCGACGGCGAGATCGTCGTCCCCCGCGAGAAGGACGGATCCACTCGTCTGGACTGGGAGTCGCTGTCCGAACGGATTCACCCCGCGGCGAGCCGGGTGACCATGCTCGCGGAGAAGACGCCCGCGCAGTTCATCGGCTTCGACCTGTTGGCCGTCGGCGACGAGGACCTGACGGGTGAGCCGTTCTCGACGCGGCGAGCGAGACTGCTCGACGCGGTGGGTACCGGCGGGACGAGCTGTCACGTCACCTCCGCCACCGACGACGCGGCGGTGGCCGAGGATTGGTTCGAGCGTTTCGAGGGTGCCGGGCTCGACGGTGTGGTGGCCAAGAAGCTCGACGGTCTCTATCTGCCGAACAAGCGCGAGATGGTCAAGATCAAGCATGCGCGTACCGCCGACTGTGTGTTGATCGGTTATCGAATCCACAAGTCCGGCAACGGTATCGGATCTCTGCTCCTCGGTCTGTACGACGGCGACGACCTGCGCATGATCGGCGGCGCGTCGGCCTTCACCGACAAGCGACGGCTGGAACTGCTGGAAGAACTCGAACCGCTCCGGCTCGGCGACGATGTCACGTACGACGGCGAGGCGACCCGCTGGAATTCGTCGAACGACCGCAACTGGATCCCGGTGCGCATCGAGCGGGTCATCGAGGTGGCCTACGACCAGATGGAAGGGGCTCGGCTGCGGCACGTGGCTCGGTTCCTGCGGTGGCGACCCGATCGTGAGCCGCGCTCGTGCGCGTACGACCAGCTCGAGGTTCCGGTGCGCTACGACGTCGCCGACGTCATTGCCGGGGGACGGTAGCCATGGCCGCGAAAACACCACCGGCGTTCGTGCAGGCCGGCGAGCGCGAAGTGCGGGTGTCGAGCCCCGATCGCGTGATCTTTCAGGCCACCGAACGCACCCCGGAGATCACCAAACTGCAGGTGTGCGAGTACTTCGCGGCAGTCGGGGAGCCACTGATGAGGGCGATCGGTGACCGCCCCACCGCGATGGAGCGTTGGCCCGACGGCTATCGCGAGGGCATGCGATTGGCACTCGGCCCCCAGGACAAGGAGGGCGACGGTTTCTATCAGAAGCGGTTGCCCAAGGGCGCGCCAGAGTGGATCGAGACGGTGAAGATCGCGTTCCCCAGTAAGCGCACCGCCGAAGAGCTGTGTCCCTCGGAACCGGCTGCGCTGGTGTGGGCGGCGCAGATGGGCACGCTGACCTTTCATCCGTGGCCGGTGCGGCGACCGGACGTGGATCATCCCGACGAGCTCCGGCTGGACCTCGATCCGCAGCCGGGAACCACGTTCGCGGGCGCCCTGCGAGTGGCCGATGT
Organism: Rhodococcus sp. 14-1411-2a; assembly: GCF_002259485.1. Classification (GTDB taxonomy): domain Bacteria; phylum Actinomycetota; class Actinomycetes; order Mycobacteriales; family Mycobacteriaceae; genus Rhodococcoides. The sequence continues at coordinate 24,994 of NZ_NPGA01000010.1, read as the reverse complement.
GACCCGAGAGCTGTTGGAGGAACTGGGTTTACGCGGCTACCCGAAGACGAGCGGGAATCGGGGCATTCACATCTACGTCCGCATCGAGCCGCAGTACACCTTCGAGCAGGTGCGCCATGCGGCCATCGGTCTGGGCCGCGAGCTGGAACGGCGCGACGACGGGGTGACCACCAACTGGTGGAAAGAGGAACGCGGAGAACGCATCTTCATCGACTACAACCAGAACAATCGAGACCGAACCATCGCCAGCGCATGGAGTCTGCGGGCCCGTCCGGGTGCGACGGTGAGCACTCCGATGACGTGGTCGCAGTTGGCAGATGTCACCGATCCACGTGAGTACAACCTCGTCACGGTGCCGGAGCTGGTTCGGGACGGAGACCCGTGGGCCGATATGGACGAGCAGGCCTACTCCCTCGAACCCCTTCTGCAGCTGTGGGAAACACTGCCGGGCGGGGAGCTGAACTTCCCGCCGGATTACCCCAAGATGCCTGGTGAGCCGCCCCGAGTGCAGCCGTCGAAAAAGGTCGCCGAGCACTGGGATGCGGAGGGGAATCGCACGGAGGGCTGACGAAGCCGGGCAACGTTGCACACTACGACGCCGTATCGACGGTATTCAGTCGACGCGGACGTGTTCTGTGCAACCTTGCCCGCGCTCACATGGATTCGAGTTCCCGGATCAACGTCGCCGCATCGTATGGTCCGACGTGCCGGGTCAGGTTCTTGTCGCCGCGTCCCAGGTAGAAGGTCGGGGTGCCGTCCACGTCCGAGGACGAGGCGTCGAGTTCGTCGTCCTCGACGCGAACGACGTGGTCGCCGGTGCGAATGTCGTCCTCGAATTTGTCCATGTCGAGGCCGAGTTCGCGTGCGTAGCCGTCGATGTCGTCGGGTTCGAGAGCATCACTGTTGCGGAACAACATATCGGCCATCTCCCAGAACTTGCCCTGCGCGGCTGCGGCCTCGCTGGCGTATGCCGCGTAGCGAGCGTGTGGGTGATAGTCGTCGAGCGGCAGGTGCCGGTAGACGTACCGAAGGTCGTCGCCGAAGTGCTTGCGTACCTCGGCGACACTGCCGGTTGCCTTGCTGCAGAACGGGCACTCGAAATCCGCATACTCCACGATGGTCAACGGTGCGTCCACCGGGCCGCGGATGTGATCGCGCTTGGCGTCGACCGGACGCAGAATGCGGAGAGAGGCTTCGGCTTTCGGAGGATGAATCTTCTCGTCGATGCGGAAGAGAACCCAGCCGAGTACCGCGGCGATCACCGAGGCCACCAACACGCCGACCCGTGCTTCGTCGGCCAGCAACGGGTCGTCGAGTGCGAGATCGATGATGAACAACGAGATCGTGAATCCGATTCCGGACATCGCGGCACCGCCTGCGATGTGTGACAGCGTCAGGCCCGGAGCCAGGGACGACGGTCTCAACTTCGCGAAAACAGCGGAGGCAGCCGTGATTCCGACGAGCTTGCCGAGGACGAGACCGGCGATGATGCCCCAGGTGAGTGTCGAGGTCGACGCGGCTTTCAGAGTGTCCGAGCTCAGGACGACTCCGGCGTTGGCGAGCGCGAAGATCGGCACGATGATGAACGCCGTGTACGGCTGGTAGAGCCGCATGAGACGTTCGTTGACCGACACCGCGCGATCGAGCCCGAGACGGGCCGCGCGGGCGTATTCGGGATTGGGCGACTGTCGGAACGCGCGTGTCAGATCCGCCGCGCGTTCCACCTCGGTACGGCGCGGCGGATACACCGGAAGAATCAAGGCGATCATCACTCCCGCGAGGGTGGGGTGAACTCCGGACTCGTACATCGCAACCCAGGTGAACAGTGCGACGACGAAGTACCCGACGCCGCGCCACACCTCGAGCCGACGCAGCAGGAAGATCACCCCCAGACCGACGAACGCCAGCACCAACGGCACCACATCGAGGTTGTCGGTGTAGAAGAAGGCGATGATCGCCAGCGCACCCACATCGTCCGCGACAGCGAGCGTGAGCAGGAAGATGCGTAACCGAGCGGCCTTCTTCGGTCCCAGGACGGCGAGTGCCCCGAGGAGGAACGCGGTGTCGGTGGAGATCACGACGCCCCATGCCTGGGCGGCAGGCCCGGACGGATTGAAGGCGAGAAACAGCAACGCGGGCGCGGCCAGACCGGCAATCGCCGCGACGATCGGTATCGCGGCACGGGATCGGTCGGTGAGCTCACCCATCGCGAACTCACGCTTGACCTCGAGCCCGACGACGAAGAAGAACAACGCCATGAGCCCGTCGTTGACCCAGTGGGCGAGGTCGAGGGAGATGCCGTGCTCGCCGACGGTGACCGAGAGTTCGGTGTGCCAGAACGACTGGTAGGTCTCGCCGAAGGGTGAGTTGGCCCAGATCAGCGCGATCAGTGTCGCTGCGAGCAAGAAGCCCGCCGCCAGGGTTTCGCTGTTCTTCTCGCCGCGGGCCCGCGAGATCCGTTCGGCGAAACGTGCCATGGGCCGATTCGTCGGCGTGATCTGATCTGCCATCTGCGGCCCGCATCCTCTCGAAGAGTGTTGTGAAGCAGTCTGTACCAACGTGTGGGTCGACGGTTTGCTTCCTTGCAGGTGACAGCCCGCAGAGTAACGTTATTGCGCTGTCGAACTCGCCGCACGGCGAGGGAGATGTGCACAACATATTCGATGAACGGCATTAGTCCGTCCAGAAACGGGAATACGAGCCCGACTCACCCCTGCCACGAAGGAACATCCATGCGTGATTTCATCTGCCGCAAATGCGGACAGAAGCTGTCGTTCGAGAACTCACTGTGTCTGAGCTGCTCGAGCGCACTCGGCTTCCATCTGCCGAGCAGAGCCCTGCTGGTGCTCCCCGACAAGGCCGACGACGGTGTGGCCGAGGCAGACGTGGACGGGGCGACGTGGAAGATGTGCGCCAACCTCAACACTGCGCGCTGCAACTGGCTCGTCGACACGGCCGACACCGACGATCTCTGCGTGTCCTGCCGGCTCACCCGCACTCGCCCCGCCGACGACGACGTCGACGCGATGGCCGCGTACGCCGACGCCGAGACCAACAAGCGTCGCGTCGTGCTCGAACTGACCGAACTGGGGCTGCCCATCGTGGGCCGGGACGAGGACACCGCGACCGGCCTGGTGTTCGATCTGCTCTCCAGCGCAGAACAACAGGTCATGACCGGCCACGACAACGGCTTGATCACCCTCGACCTCGCCGAGGGAGACGACGTGCACCGCGAACAGTTGCGCGTCGCGATGTCCGAGCCGTATCGCACGCTCGTCGGGCACTTCCGGCACGAGATCGGCCACTACTACCAGATGGTGCTGGTCGGAGACGGTGAGCATCGCGCGGCCTTCGAGGAGCTGTTCGGGGATCCGGATTCGAGCTACCAGGACGCCCTCGACCGCCACTACAGCGAAGGTGCGCCCGAGGGCTGGGAGGACAACTACGTCTCGTCCTACGCCACCATGCACCCTGCCGAGGACTGGGCCGAGACGTTCGCGCACTACCTGCACATCCGCGACACCCTGGACACGGCCGCAGCGTTCGGTATGGCCCCGGCCGGTTCGACGCTGGAGAGCCCGTTGCCAGGTGACGTCGGCTTCGATCAGATCGTCGACTGGTGGTTGCCGCTGTCGTGGGCGCTGAACCAGATCAACCGATCGATGGGACACCAGGACCTCTACCCGTTCGTGCTGCCGCCGACCGTCGTGAAGAAAATCGGGTTCGTGCACTCGCTGATCGCACCCAGCACACTCTGATGCCCCGCTAACGGTCGTTGAGCTTTGCCATCAGGGGCGTATCCTGTGTTGTCGGCACACCGCCGATGCCGGGATGCGCCCCTGCGCAGTAGCAGGGCTCGTGCAACAGCAGGACGAGGTGACGACCATCAGCGAGCAGACAATGGATTCGACGGGCACGCGCTCGCGGGTCAACGATTTCGAGCTGAGTCGACGGATGGCCGAGGTGGCCGAGAAGCTGCGGCGTCAGCATTCGGATCCCGATCGAGTTCTGGCCGTCATCACCGAGTCCGCGGTGGCCAACGTGCCGTCCGCAGAATTCGCGTCCATCACCACCGTGCTGCAGGGCAAGTTCGTACACAGCGCCGCGCTGTGTGGGGAGCCCGCGGGCCACTGCGACAAGATTCAGGAGCAGCTGGGCGAGGGACCGTGCCTCGAATCGGCGATCGAACAGACCACCATCAGGATCGACGACATGGACAGCGACACCCGCTGGCCGCTGTTCGCCGACGCGGCGTCTGCGCTCGGGGTCAAGAGCATGATCTGCTTCCAGCTCTACGTCGAGGGAGTCAACTTCGGCGCACTGAACCTGCATTCCACTCGTACCGACGCCTTCAGTGCCGAGGCCGAGTCGATCGGTTCGCTGTTCGCAGCGCACGCGGCCATCGCGTTCTCCACCGCACGCGAGGAGCAGCAGATTCGGGCCGCGTTGACCAGTCGAGACCTGATCGGTCAGGCCAAGGGCATGTTGATGGAGCGCTACAACCTGAACTCGCAGGCGGCATTCGCCTTGCTGGCCAAGCTGTCTCAGGACACCAACGTCAAACTCGCCGATCTCGCCGAACAGCTGGTCATCGACGCCGCGAAATCGACCGACTGAGCCCCGTCTCCTGGAGGTCGAGCGCAGTCAGCGCACATCGAGGCCGTCGGTGCTCGCGACCGACACCGCCGGACCGTCCGAGGCGACGAAGACCTCGATCCGAACGTCCTCGTCCAGATAGCGACTCAGTAGCGCCAAACCGGTTGTTGCGGCGATGATCTCGTGCACGCGATCACCCGAGATCGGATAGTCGTCCACGTCGTGACGCCAATGCGCTGCCACCAGAGTGCCCCCTGCTTCCAGGTGGTCGACGGCGCGCGTCATCGCCGATGCGAGATCCGCGGCGTCGAGGTAGTAGCCGACCTCGCTGACGACGATCAGATCGAACGTCTCCTGGGGTGTCGGCAATGCCGACCAATGGTCGGACAACGACCACAACGCGAATTCGACTGCGGCAGTCTCACCTACACGCGTGCGGGCCGAATCGAGGGCACTGTCCACCACATCGGTCGACACCACGTGATCGCACCGGGTCGCCAACTGTTCGGTGAGCACGCCGATGGAGCAACCGGGTTCGAGTGCTCGCCGATAGCGAGGCTTCGGCAATGAGGCCATGGTCAATGCGTACTTGCGTCGCTCGTACCATTTGCTGTCGAGCATGAACGGATCGTCCTTGGCCGCATAGACATTGCGGAAGTAGTCGGCACTCAGGCTGGTCGGAGAACCTGGGCTCGTCCGAGAATCCATGCTCATGCGAACACCACCTCGAACGGTCGCCGGTAGCGGGCCAATATGTGCGGGGGCAACACCGCTCGATCCGCGGGGTGATCGGACAGGGGCCGGATCTGAGAATCGAACTGCTCGATCGACGCGCGCTTGGCGTCGAGGGTATGCGCCGGGAGATCGACACGGCGGCATCGTGTCCACGGAACTGCAGGATGGTTCGGAGTTGCCCAGTGCCACATCCAGATCGGGTACTCGACCACCGGTATCCCGACGGCATTCGCCGCAGTGAGACAGGCCCGCGCGGTCGCTTCGTGGTCGGGATGACCGTCTCCGCGCCAGGGCGTCAGGCACCAGGTGCCCGGGGTGGCGTCGAGCAACGGCATCAATGCATCGGCCACGGCACCCTCGTGCTGCTCGACGGCACCGTCGGCGATCTGCAACCGCGTCGGAGAGTGGTCGATTCCCAACTCCGCCAACGCGCGTTCGGATTCGACGGGGCGTCGTGCCCGCAGATCCTCCGCCGTCACAGTCGGGGAACCGGGGTGCGAGCCGTCACCGTCGGTCACCGCGACCACCCTCACGTCGACCCCTGCCGCGGCCGCCAACGACAGCAGGCCACCGACGCCGAGCACCTCGTCATCCGGGTGCGGGGCGACGACGACCATCGTGACGACGTCCTTCCACTGCAGACCGGGGATGGACCAGTCGGCCGACATCCAATCCGATTCGGCGGTGCCGACATCGACTTCGGCGTCGAATGCGTTCTCTACCATGGGTTGTCCTCCTCGGCGATGTCCTGCCCGAGGGCTTCGAGATCGCGTTCGGCATGGCTCTGCCTCAGATAGACGGTGAGATCTGCGACGCGCCGCGCGTGCTCGGCATCGCTGCACAGCGGGCCGGCACCGAGAGCGCGGCCGACGCGGTCGATGCACTGAGTCGCCGCGTCCTCGACCACCGCCCGCACGATGCGGGCTCGGGTCCGGGCTCGACCGGAACGGTCGAACGGATCGGCGTCCACTTCGGCGGCCGCGGTGGTCAGTGCGCTCGACGCCGCACCGAGTGCCGCTGCGATGGCACCGAGATGTGCGGCACGGTGCGGGTCCGGCCTGGTGCGGACGGCGTCGTGCAGCGTGTCCGCCACCGCGCACGCGCTACCGAACCAGGCTGCCGACACCCCGATGGCACCGTGCCAGAAGCCAGGACGGGTGAGGTAATCGGTCGGTCCGCCGACCGCAACGGCCGGGACGCTGTCGAATGCAACCGAGCCGGAATCGCTTTCGCTCATCCCCACTGCATGCCACGTGTCGGGTACCGGGGTTGCGCCCGGATGCGTCAGATCGACGGCGAACAGCCGAGGACTTCCCTCGACGCGCGCAGTGACCAGAGCGTTCGTACACAGTGACGCACCCGAGCACCACGGCTTCGTTCCGGTGAGAACCCAGCCCGAGTCCTCCAGTACCGCCTCGAGAATCGGAGCAGGCGGTTCCGCAGCCCACACTCCCCAGATCTGACCGCGCTGTGGCGTCGGGCCGTCGAGTTCGTGCAGGATCGCGATCGCGTCGGTGTGCGCTTCGGACCACCGGCCCAGCACCGTGTTGTGACGGCTCAGGGCGGCGAGCGACTGCCAGCGCAGATCGGTGTATCCCGAGCCGGGCAGCGCGAGGTCGAGACGACCGTCCGCCTCGAACGCCAGGAACGCGTTGCGCAGACCGGTGTCGATGTCTGCGCGGTCGGTGGATTCGAGAAAATCGGTCTCGCTCATGCGGTGGCCTCCAGGGAACGTAGGAATCCGGCCATGCCGTCGGGCGCTCTGCCGCTGAGGCGACCCGACGTCGTGACAGGGATGTCGCACACTCGACGGCACTCGATGCCGCCGAGCTCGAGGCGTCGGACCAGATCGTGGTCCTCGCCGGTGGTCAAAGGTGCGAATCCTCCGACCGCGAAGTACTCGGTCGCTCGGACGCCGAGGTTGGCGCCGTGCACGTGTGGGTGGCCGATTTCGTGCCGGTAGTGCGCGTCGTACGACGATCGCAACCCGAGGTTCTCCTCGACGTGGCCCTCGAAATCGACCGCCACCGTCCCGGCTACTGCCCGAGCGCCCTCGGCGGCATGCCGAAGATGGCCGAGCAGCCAGTCCTCACCCACCCGGGTGTCCGCATCGGTGGTGACTAGCCAGGTGGCGTCGAGCCGACTGCCGTCTCGCGGGCTGCTCGCGAATCCGGCGGCCCGGGCTGCTCCGACGTTGCGATGCGCCACCTCGATCGCCGACACCGACGGGTGACGTGCGGCGATGTGCGCCGAGTCGTCGGTGCACGCATCGAGTACGACGACCGTCGAGACGGACACCGAGGCCACGTCCATGACGCGGCGCTGCGCACGCGCCAAGGCGGTCAGGCAGGCGTCGAGCAGATCCTGCTCGTTGTGCGCGGGTACGACGACGACGATGTGACTGACTGGGGTACGGGGGAAAGCATCGGAGATCACGGTCCACCCTTCTCGGACACCGGACGAAGAAGAGTCCGTTTCGGAAACCGCCGGTGTCTGGACGGGATGTGCTTCCCTCGCACATACCCGTTCCCCGGCTGCCGACACATGCGTCCTGGCCTGCAGAGACAGTGCTCGGGACCGGTTGCGGGAAGATACTCGTACTCGCGGTTTTTTTCGTCCGTTTCGGAGATATCCGATTAGCAAATGTCGGGGCGGTATGTGTTAATGGGCTTTGCTCACGCACAGCTCTGTCGGTGGGCATCGCGACGCAGCACGAAGGATGGTCGGGTTACATGGCATCACCGGTTCGCACACGCAGATTCGCCCGTATCGGCGCGATCGTTGCAGGTACAGCCCTTGCTGCGTCCGCCGCATTCGGTTCGGCACAGGCCGCGCCACTGTGGCCCGGCGGCCCGGACGTCTCCATTCCCGGCATGCCGGGGTCCTCGGATCCGGTTGCGCCTGCTCCCCATCAGCAGATCGTCCCGCAGCTCGCGCCCGCGAACTTCGCCGATCCGAGCATCAGCCCCTCCGGCGGCGAGGTCGTCGGAGTCGCGCAGCCCATCGCCATCCGCTTCGACGAGGCAATCGGTGATCGTGACGCCGCCCTGCGAGCGATTCGCGTCACGACGAACCCGTCCGTCGACGGCCACTTCTACTGGATCAACGACACCCAGGTCCGCTGGCTGCCCAACGAGTTCTACCCGGCGCACACCCAGGTGACCGTCGAGGCCGGCGGAGCGAAAGCCGAATTCTCCACCGGCGACTCCATCATCACCACGGCCGACGACAACACCAAGCAGATCACCGTCACCCGCAACGGCGAGGTCGTCCGCACCATGCCCACCTCGATGGGCAAGGTCGGACACGAAACCCCCAACGGCACCTACATCGTCGGCGAGCGGTTCCGCGACATGTACATGGACTCGTCCACGTACGGCGTCCCGATCGACTCCGAGGAGGGCTACCGCACGTACGTCGAGTACGCGACGCGCATCTCCTACAGCGGCATCTTCGTGCACGCCGCCCCGTGGTCGGAATCGCAGCAGGGCTACTCCAACGAATCGCACGGCTGCCTCAACGTCAGCACCGAAGACGGCAAGTGGTTCTTCGAGAACGTCCAGAAGGGCGACCCCGTCATCGTCGTCAACACCGACGGCGGAACCCTGAGCGGATCCGACGGTCTCGGAGACTGGAACCGCTAGTGCCTGCGGCAGTGGTGCGGTTGAGTGCCACAGCGGGCACATAACCGCACCACTACGCAGCAATTGGCCTGAGCGACAGGGGGCGTTGGGGCTCAGTTCACCATTCGTTGGCCGGGGCTGAGCACAGTCCTCGCAGTGAGTGCAACAACCGAACGAGTGCTGCCCAGGGCACGCGAGAAGCGTTTCTTCTCGCGGCCGTGGACCGATTACGCACTGTTCCTGATTCTCGTGGGCCCCAACCTGGTTCTGTTGGGCGTGTTCACGTATCGGCCGCTGGTCGAGAACTTCCAGTTCTCGTTCTTCGACTGGAACCTGTCCTCGCCCACCTCCACGTTCGTCGGCTTCGACAACTACCGCGAGTGGGCCTCCCGCGAGGACACCTGGCAGATCGTCGGCAACACCGTCGTGTTCACGGTCGCCGCGGTGGTGGGCTCACTGGTTCTCGGCCTGGTGCTGGCGCTGCTGCTCGATCGAAAGCTCCGGGGCCGCAACTTCGTTCGCTCCGCAGTCTTCGCCCCGTACGTCATCTCGGGTGCCGCGATCGGCATCGCGTTCCAATTCGTCTTCGACCCCAACTTCGGGCTGGTCCAGGATCTGATGCGACGCCTCGGCCTGGGCGCGGTTCCGGACTTCTATCAGGACCCGAAGTGGGCGATGGTCATGATCACGGTGACCTACCTGTGGAAGAACCTGGGCTACACCTTCGTCATCTACCTGGCGGCCCTGCAGGGCGTGCGCAAGGAATTGATGGAAGCGGCCGAGATCGATCAGGCGAGCCGCTGGACCACGTTCCGCAAAGTGCTTCTGCCGCAACTACGTCCGACGACGTTCTTCCTGTCGATCACGGTGCTGCTCAATTCGCTGCAGGTCTTCGACATCATCAACGTCATGACGCGCGGCGGCCCGCTGGGCACCGGCACCACCACGATGGTCTACCAGGTCTACGAGGAGACGTTCCGCAACTTCCGAGCCGGCTACGGTGCCACCGTCGCGACGATCCTGTTCCTCGTGCTGTTGATCGTCACTCTCGTGCAGGTACGAATCATGGATCGAGACGATCAGCGATGACTGTGACCGACAAGCCCGATACGGCGACGCCGGAGAAAGCGCCAGGACCGCGCGACCCGCAGCGTGCGCGTCGCAACGCGAACATCCTCGGATACGCGGCCATGGTCGCCGTTCTGCTGATGATCGGGCTGCCACTGTTCTGGATCCTGATCACCTCCTTCAAGGATCGACCGGACATCTACGTGCAGCCGGTCACGTGGTGGCCCAGCGTCTTTCATCCGCAGAACTACGACGAGGCGACGACGGAGGTGCCGTTCTTCACGTACCTGCGCAACTCCATCATCATCACCACGGCCGTGTCGTCCATCAAGTTCGTCCTCGGGGTACTCAGCGCCTACGGTCTGGTGTTCCTGCGCTTCCCGGGCAAGAACATCGTCTTTCTCGTCATCATCGCCGCGCTCATGGTGCCCAATCAGATCACCGTCATCTCCAACTACTCGCTCATCTCCGAGTTGGGTTGGCGAAACTCGTTCCAGGGCATCATCATTCCGCTGGCCGGTGTCGCCTTCGGTACCTTCCTGATGCGCAATCACTTCCTGTCGTTGCCGCCGGAGATCATCGAAGCCGCGCGGATGGACGGTGCCGGGCCGGTCCGGCTGATGTTCCGGGTGATCCTGCCGCTGTCGGGCCCGACCATGGTGGCCTTCGCCATCATCACGATCGTCACCGAATGGAACGAATACCTCTGGCCGTTCCTGATGTCCGACGACTCCTCGGTCGCACCGCTTCCGGTGGGATTGACGCTGCTCCAGAACAGTGAGGGCTACACCAACTGGGGCGCGGTGATGGCCGCGACGGTGCTGACCATTCTGCCGATCCTTCTTGTCTTTCTCGTCCTGCAACGCCACATGATCAAGGGCCTCACCTCCGGTGCGGTCAAGGGCTGATTCACCTCACTATCAGGAGTCGAACACCATGGCACACATCATCAATCGGCGTGGCTTCCTCACGCTCACCGGCGCAGCTGCGGCCGCCGCAGCTCTCGCGGCGTGCAGCGGCCCCGGATCGGGCGGGTCGGGCGGCGAGGCTGTCGAAGGCGATGCGAACACCATCAACTTCTGGTCGAACCACCCGGGCAAGTCCCAGGAGTTCGAGAGGGAACTGATCTCGCGCTTCCAGGCGGAGAACCCGGGCCTGACGGTCAATCTCATCGACGGTGGCAAGAACTACGAGGAGGTGTCGCAGAAGTTCAACGCGGCGCTCTCGGGCAACGATGTGCCCGACGTGGTCGTGCTCTCGGACGTCTGGTGGTTCAACTACGCGCTCACCGGTGCCATCGAGCCGCTCGACAAGCACTTCTCCGCAGCAGGCGTCGACCAGTCCGATTACGTGGATTCGCTGCTGGCCGACTACAACTGGAACGGTAACCACTGGGCCTTGCCGTACGCGCGTTCGACGCCGCTGTTCTACTACAACAAGGCCGTGTGGCAGCAGGCCGGACTGCCCGATCGTGGGCCGGCCACCTGGCAGGAGTTCGACGAGTGGGGCCCGCGCATCCAGGCCGTCGTCGGAGACGGCAAGCTCGCTCACGGTTGGGGCAACGCTGTCGACTACCTCGGATGGACGTTCGAGGGACCGATCTGGACGTTCGGCGGATCGTACTCCGATCAGTTCGAGCTGAAGTTCGACGACCCCAATACCATTGCGGCAGGCAAGTTCCTGCAGGACATGATCCACACGAAGAAGTACGCCGCGGTGTCCAACGACATCGCCAACGACTTCGCCGCGGGCATCCTGGCGTCCACCATCGCCTCGACGGGCGACCTCTCCACCATCAAGGCCGGTGCCGCGTTCGAGTTCGGTACCGCCTTCCTGCCGGCCACCGACGGCACTCCCGGCTGCCCCACCGGTGGAGCAGGCCTGGCCATTCCGGCGAAGATCTCGGAGGAGCGAAAGGTGAACGCGCTCAAGTTCATCGACTTCGTCACCAACGGTGCCAACACCGCCTACTTCTCGCAGAACACCGGTTACATGCCGGTCCGCAAGTCTGCGCAGCAGGACCCGTCGGAGATCGCATTCCTCGAGGCGAACCCCAACGCCAAGACGGCCGTCGACCAATTGGCGCTGACTCGTTCGCAGGACTACGCCCGCGTGTTCGTCCCCGGTGGCGACAAGATCATCGGCAGCGGACTCGAGCAGATCGCGCTGCAGAACGCCGATGTCGCAACGACGTTCGCGTCCATCTCGGATCAGCTGCAGCAGATCATCGACCGCCAGATCACCCCGAAGCTGCCGAAGTAATGGCCGCCGTTCACTACGCCGGTGTCTCGCACCGGTACCCGGGTGCCGATTCGCTCGCTGTCGACAACCTCGAACTCGACATCGCGGACGGTGAATTCATCGTTCTCGTCGGACCTTCGGGCTGTGGGAAGTCGACGAGTCTGCGGATGCTCGCCGGTCTCGAGTCCGTCGAAAGCGGCCGTATCGACATCGGCGGAGTGGACGTCACCTCGCTGGCTCCGCGGGCCAGGGACGTTGCGATGGTGTTCCAGAACTACGCGCTGTACCCCAACATGACCGTCGGCGACAACATGGGATTCGCGCTGCGCAATGCCGGAATGAGCAAGTCCGACACCGCAGCACGAGTACTCGACGCGGCGAGGATGCTCGAGCTCGAGCCGTTGCTGGGTCGCAAGCCCGGCAAGCTCTCCGGCGGGCAGCGTCAGCGAGTGGCCATGGGGCGCGCGATCGTGCGTCAACCCAAGGTGTTCTGTATGGACGAACCGCTGTCCAACCTCGACGCCAAGCTGCGGGTGTCGACCAGAGCCCAGATCGCCGGTCTGCAAAGACGACTGGGCACCACTACGGTGTACGTCACCCACGATCAGGTCGAGGCCATGACGATGGGTGATCGCGTCGCGGTTCTGCTCGACGGGAAGCTGCAGCAGATCGCCGCTCCGCGGGAGCTCTACGACAACCCCGTCAACACGTTCGTCGCGGGATTCATCGGGTCACCCGGAATGAATCTGGTCGACGCTCCGGTGCGCGACGGCGCGGCCGTACTCGGCGAGTTGCGCATACCCGTCCCGTCCTCGGCGGGCGAGCGCGTCGTTGTCGGTATTCGGCCGGAGTCGTGGGATCTGGTGGGTGACGGTGGTGGGTTGCAGCTCACCGTCGAGCTGATCGAGGAGCTGGGTGCGGAGTCGTTCGTCTACGCCTCCGCGCCCAGCACCGACGGCGGTTGGTCGACAACCTCCGGCCGCATCGCGGTTCGCGTCGACCGCAAGTTGTCGATCGCCCTGGCCGAAACCATTCGACTGGTGCCCAAGCTGGACGAGTTGTTCTTCTTCGACTTCGTTACCGGCCTGCGGTTGTCGTAGCCGGTTCACCGAGGTCGATGGGCAGCGTGGCCCATCCGTGCAGGACTCGGGTGTTGCGACGGGTTCCTTCGCCTGCCGAGCGCAGGTGGGGGAATCTGTCGAACAACGCCTTCAGGCCCACTTCGGATTCTGCCTTCGCGAGCGCTGCGCCGAGGCAGTAGTGGCGTCCACCCGAGAACGACAGGTGTTTGCCGGCATTGGCGCGGGTGACGTCGAACCTGTCCGGGTCCTCGAACACCAGCGGATCCCGATTGGCGCCGGCTAGCACCAGCACGACGAGCTTGCCCTCGTGCACCGTCACTCCCTCGACCTCGACGTCGTGCTTGGCCATCCGTGCGGTCAGCTGTACCGGTGATTCCATCCGCAACATTTCGTCGATGGCCGTCGGCCAGTGCGACGGGTCCTGCTGCAGTACGGCGAGCTGGTCGGGGTTGTCGAGCAGCAGTTGGATTCCGCTGCCGAGGAGGTTGACGGTGGTTTCGAAACCTGCGGCCAACACCAATCCCGCAGTGGCCCTGAGCTCCTCGTCGTTGAGGCCGACGCCCTCGTCCTTCGCGGCGATCAGCTGACTCATCAGATCGTCACCGGGATTGCGGCGCAGTTCTGCGATGTGTTGCGAGAGCCAGGCGTCGAATCCGATCAGGCCACGCTCGACCTGCTTGAACTGATCCCACGACAGGCCGATGTCGAGACTGGGTGCAGCCATCTCACCGAATTCGAGAACCCGCTGATTGTCCTCGACCGGTACACCGAGGATCCGCCCGATCACAGCAACCGGCAGGCGCGCGCAGTAGCGATCGACGATGTCGACCACCGGGGAGCCGTCGGACAGCTCGTCGAGCAGAGCATCGGCCGTTTCCTGCACCTGATCGCGCATCTTCTGCACTGCGCGGACGGTGAAGACCGAGGACACCAGCTTCCGGTACCTGGTGTGGTCCGGCGGCTCAACCGAGAGCAGTGAGGGCGGCAGAATCGGGTGCAGTGCCCCGGATCTGGTGTGCCGCTCGATCCACCGCAACGGCCCGGGAAGGGTCGCACCCAGCTGCGTGACGCGGAAGTCGTCCGAGCGCAGCAGGTCGAACGCCACCCGGTGATGCACGGTGATGTTGGAGATCCGAGTCTTCACCAGCGGTGCGGTGGCGCGCAGCTTCTCGTAGACCGGCGTCGGATTTGCCCGCGTCACCGGATCGGCCACCAGCATCGCCTGCGGATCGCCCGCGGCCGCTGCGCGTTTGGCCGCAAACCGAATCACCCCGTGAGCAGCCAGCCAGCGTGCGTATTCCCTCATCAGAAATTCCCTCCCCGATTGCCCTACCTGGAACTACCAGATCCTGACGCGCTTCCCCGGGTCCAAGTACAGCGCATCTCCGGGCTGTACGTCGAATGCTTCGTGAAAACTGTCGAGATTTCGCACGACGCCGTTGCAGCGGAACTCCGGCGGCGAGTGCGGATCGACGGCGAGTCGGCGGATCGCCTCGGCGTCGCGAGCCTTGGTCCGCCACACCTGCGACCAGCCGAAGAACACTCGCTGCAGGCCGGTCAAACCGTCGAGCACCGGTGCTTGTTTGCCTTCGAGCGAGATCTCGTACGCGGCGACGGCGATCGACAGACCACCGAGGTCGCCGATGTTCTCGCCGATGGTGAACTCGCCGTTCACCTTGTGGCCGGGCAGGGCCTTGGGCTCGAACTCGTTGTACTGCTCGATCAGGGCCGTGGTGCGCTTGCCGAATTCGGTGCGGTCGCTGTCGGTCCACCAGTCGACCATGTTGCCGTCACCGTCGTACTTGGCACCCTGATCGTCGAATCCGTGACCGATCTCGTGGCCGATCACCGCTCCGATACCGCCGTAGTTGGCCGCGTCGTCGGCCTCGGGGTCGAAGAACGGTGGCTGCAGAATGGCTGCGGGAAAGACGATCTCGTTCATACCGGGGTTGTAGTACGCGTTGACGGTCTGTGGCGTCATGAACCACTCGTCGCGGTCGACGGGTCCGCCGAGCTTGTCGAGGTCGCGCTGGTAGTCCGCGGTGTAGCCGCGGCGGTAGTTACCGAGCAGGTCGTCGGCGCTGATCTCGACGCCCGAGTAGTCACGCCACCGATCGGGGTAGCCGATCTTGGGGGTGAACTTGCCCAGCTTGTCCAACGCCTTCTGCCGAGTCTCCGGGCTCATCCATTCGAGCTCGGAGATGTTGCGGCGGTACGCCTCGGTGAGATTGTCGACCAGCACCTTCATTCGAGCCTTGGAGTCGGCCGGGAAATGGCGTTCGACGTACAGCTTTCCGACGGCCTCACCGAGCACGTCCTGCACCAGGGAGACGCCGCGCTTCCAGCGCTCGCGGTTCTCCTCGGTTCCGGTCAGCGTCGTTCCGTAGAACGCGAAGTTCTCGTCGACGATCGCGCTCGTCAGAAACGGTGCCCGTGAATGCACGACGCGCCACGCCAGCCACGCCTTCCACGCTTCGATGTCCTCGGAATTCCACAGCGAGACGAAAGTGCTGAGGAACGGAGGCTGCCGAACCACGATCTCGGCGAACTGCTCGGTGGTTGCGCCGAGCCCGGAAATCCATGCAGCCCAATTGAACCCGGCACCGCTCTTGACCAGCGTGTCGAAATCGACGAGGTTGTAGCTCTTCTCGGCGTCCCGCCTGGCGACGACGTCCCAGTGACCGGCGGCGATCTTCTGCTCGAGGTCGAACACCGTCTGCGCGTCGTACTCGATGCCGCTGAGCGCGAACATCTTCGAGATGTGCGCGATGTAGCTCGCGCGAATGTCCGCGTACTCGTCCTGGCGGTAGTACGACTCGTCGGGCAGACCGATTCCGGACTGGCTGAAGTGCACGAGGTAGCGATCGGACTGCTTGGCGTCGGTGTCGACGTAGTGCCCGATGGCGCCGCCCACGCCCGTGCGCTGCAGGGAGCCGAGAACGCCTGCGAGGGTGACGAGGTCGGTGGCGTCGGAGATGGCGGTGAGCTCGTCGGCGATGGGAGTCACGCCGAGCTGCTCCGCGCGGTCGGCATCCATGAAGCTCGAGAACAGGTCGCCGATCTTCTGCGCATCGCTGCCCGCTGGCGGGTTCGCGTCGGCGGACTCTTCGATGATGGTCTGGACGTCGACCTCGGCACGGTCGTACAAGGTGCGGAATGCGCCGTCGACGGCGCGGTCGGCCGGGATGGCGTACTCCTCGAGCCATTTGCCGTTGACGTGCACGAACAGGTCGTCCTGCGCGCGTGTGTTCTCGTCCTGGTAGCTGAGATCGATGCCCGAGTTCACTACTGAAGTCATCCGTCCATCTTTACACTCTTGCGTCTGATTGAACGGATGTTTAGTGTACTGTACATGCGTACAGCATCGGAGGATCTCACCACCAAGGCTCGAATCCGCGACACCGCGATCGGCGTTTTCGGCTCGCAGGGTTTCACCGCGGGCGTGCGGTCCATCGCCACCGCGGCAGGTGTCTCTCCGGGGCTGCTCAATCACCACTTCGGGTCCAAGGACGGCCTGCGTACTGCGTGCGACGAGCACGTCCTGCGGGTGATCCGGGAGTCGAAGGCCGCGTCGTCCGCCCCCGCCGGAATGATGGAACAGCTCGCCCGAATCGACGAGTACGCCCCGCTCGTCGCCTACATCGTGCGGAGCTTCTCCGCAGGCGGCACATTGGCGCGAGAGTTGTTCGAGCACATGGTCGACGACGCCGTCCGCTACATCGACGACGGTGTTCGCGACGGCCGTTTCACACCCAGTCGAGACTCTGCGGCACGCGCCCGATTCCTGACGCGACAGAACGTCGGCGGACTGCTGTTGTACGTGCAGATGGCCGGCCCCGACGTCGATTTCCGCGAGGCCCTGAGCGCGCTCGGTGACGAGATCATGCTTCCTGCACTCGAGCTCTACACCGACGGATTGTTCACCGACTCCCAGGCTTTGGACACCTATCTGGAGGCCACGTCATGACCGAAGCGATCTCCGTGGACGGGCTGGTGAAGACGTTCGGGTCGGTCCGGGCGCTCGACGGACTGGACCTGCACGTGCCGACCGGTGAGGTGCACGGATTCCTGGGCCCCAACGGGGCCGGCAAATCCACGACGATTCGGGTTCTGCTCGGTCTCGTCCGCGCGACGTCGGGACAGGTGCGGTTGCTCGGCGGCGACCCGTGGGCCGACACCGTGGCGCTGCATCGACGCCTGGCCTACGTTCCCGGCGATGTGACCCTGTGGCCGTCGCTCACCGGCGGTGAGGTGATCGATCTGCTCGGCCGGATGCGCGGCGGACTCGACACCGCCCGCCGCGCCGAACTGCTCGAACGGTTCTCCCTCGACCCAGGTAAACGCACCCGCACCTACTCCAAGGGCAATCGGCAGAAGGTCGCGCTGATCTCGGCTCTGGCCTCCGACGTCGAGTTGCTGATTCTCGACGAACCCACATCGGGACTCGATCCGCTGATGGAACAGCACTTCGGCGACTGCGTGAAAGATGCTGCCCGACGCGGAGTCACGGTGCTGTTGTCTTCGCACATCCTGTCCGAGGTGGATGCGCTGTGCAGTTCGGTGACCATCGTCAGAGAGGGGCGGACGGTCGATACCGGGACTCTGGCCTCGATGCGGCACCTGACCCGCACCACGATCACCGCGGTGCTCGACCGAGTGCCCGACGGTCTGGCGGCACTGCCCGGAGTGAGCGCGGTGAGCGTGGACCGTTCCTCCGTCACCTGCACCGTCGAGAACGACGCCCTCGCGGCGACGATGCACGTGCTGGCCGACGCGGGAGTGCGGAGCTTGGCCAGTTCCGCTCCGACGCTCGAGGAACTGTTCCTGAGGTACTACGCATGAATGCCCTGACCGGGACGGGGGCGTTGCTGCGGTTGTATCTGCGCCGCGATCGTGTGGTGGCACCGGTGTGGATCGTTCTGCTCGGCGCGCTGCCCTTGCTCTACGCGGTCAGCTTCGAGGGTCTGTATCCGACGGCGGCGGACCGTCAGGCCTTCTATCTCGGCACGCTGTCGGCACCGGCACAGGCGGCACTCGTCGGCCCGATCTTCGGCAGCGATCTCGGTGCCCTGGTGGCGTGGCGCTCGGGGCTGGTGTTGGCACTGGTTCCGCTGGCGGCGATCCTCACCGTGGTTCGGCACACCCGCGGTGAGGAGGATGCGGGTCGGACCGAGCTGATCGGGTCGACGGCCGTGGGACGGCACGCGGGTCTGGCGGCAGCGATGCTGGCGGCGGGCGGCGGGGTGGCGGCGACGGGCGCGTTGTCGTCGATCTCGCTGTGGGGATTCGGGCTCCCGGTAGCCGGGAGCGTCGCATACGGGGCGTCGGTCGCCGTGGTCGGACTCGTCTTCGTCGGTTGTGCGGCCGTGGCGGCACAGGTGGCGTCGGGGGCGCGAGCGGCTCGCGGTTACGCCCTCGGCGTGCTGGCCGTGGTGTTCGCAGCGCGTGCGATCGGCGACGCAGGCTCGGGCACCCTCTCGTGGTTCTCGCCGATCGGCTGGTCGGCGCAGGTACGGCCGTTCGCCGACGAGCGGTGGTGGCCGATGATGCTGTCACTGACGACCGCCACAGCATTCTGCGTCGGCGCGTTCGCCGCTGCGAATCGACGCGATCTCGGTGCCGGCTTGCGGGCCGAACACCGCGGCCGTGCAGCGGCCGCACCCTCGCTGTCCGGGCCGATCGCTCTCGCGTGGCGTCTCTCGCGCGGGACCGTAGCCGTCTGGACCGTCGGGCTTGCTCTGTTCGGCATCGCCATCGGATCGTCCACCGGCGGGATCGGTGACCAACTCGGCAGCAGCGCTGCCATCGGCGAGGCACTGGAGAAGTTCGGTGGCAGCACCGTCGAGCAGTCGTTCATCGCCGCTGTGCTGAGCATCGTGGGCGTGGTAGTCGCCGCGTTCGCTGTCTCGGCTCTGCTGCGGTTGCACAGCGAGGAAGAGGCGGGCCTGGCCGAGATCGTGCTGGCCACCGGGGTTTCGCGAGCGCGGTGGTTGGCAGGTCACCTGCTGTGCGCGGTCCTCGGCGCAGCGTGGCTGCTGCTGGTCGTCGGCCTCGCCATCGGGCTGACGTACGGGTCGGCCACCGGCGACGTCACAGGCGAACTGCCGTCCGTTCTGGTCGGTGCACTCGTTCAGCTGCCGGCCGTATGGGTGGTGACGGCCATCGGCGTGGCACTGTTCGGAGCTCTTCCTCGATTCGCGACCGTCCTGTGGGCCGTGCTGGCCGGTTTCGTCGCCCTCGGCCAGGTCGGGTCCGTGGTGGGCCTGCCGCAGCCGTGGCTCGATCTGTCGCCCTTCACCCATGTTCCGAGACTGCCGGGAGCAACGCTCACCCCGGTGCCGATCGGCTGGCTCGTCGCGGTGGCCATCGTCGTCGGTATAGGAGGTTTCACAGCATTCCGACGAAGAGACATCCGAGGCTGACGGGGGTCCGATAGCATCGACGTGGCCGATTTGCCCGGCCCGGCCCGACATGGTGGCGTCCTGTCGGTTCCGTGATCTCTGAGCCGAACGCGCATGGAGGCTACGTGCAATCGACATTCCTGCGCACCTGGTGGAACCAGCCACACAGCTACGAGTCGGTGGTCAGCTACCTCGACCTGCACGGTGCGCTCGCACCGTATCGCCTCGCTGCATCTCTGAGCACGTTCACGTACGGACTCGGTGCTGCTGCGCTGCTCTGGCTCACCGACGCCCCGCCGACCTCGGCGATCGCCAGGTCGGTCTTCGTCGTTGCGATCGTGTCGACGCTGTTGGTCGGTATCGCCTGGCTGAAGGCTCCGTGGCCGTCGAAGCGGGTATCGGTGATGTTCGCCGCGTACTCGGACATCGGAGTAACGCTGGTTCTGTTGTCCTACGGATCGCCGCAGACCGCCTTCTTGGCTCTGGCGATGCTCGCAGCCAACAGCGTGTACGTCCAGCTCTTCCACAGTCCGAGGGTCATGGCGCTGCATCTGCTGTGGGCCGGAGCGGCCATGACGCTGTTCTTCGTGCTGATCCTGCTCTCGCCCGAGGCCGATCACGGTCTGGCCATCGCGCAACTCGTGGTGCTCGTGCCCATCACGTTCATGGGCCCCACCTTCTTCCAGTACCTGCTCCTCAAACTGCAGGTCCAAGCGCAGGCGGCCAACTTCGACCCGCTCACTCAGGTGCGCAATCGGCGAGGGCTCGACGAGGCGCTCCCGGTGTATTTCCTCGGTGCGACCGATGTCTCGGTGATGGTCGTCGACGTGGACCGATTCAAGTCGATCAACGACAGATTCGGTCACCACCAGGGGGACGCCGCCCTGCAGCTAGTCGCACGCCGGTTGACCACGGACGGTGTGCTGGTCGCGCGGGTGGGCGGTGAAGAATTCGCGGTGGTGACCAAATCGGCCGAGAACGAGGCCCTCGCACTGGCCGAGAAGTATCGGGGTGCCGCGTATTTCGCGGAGGACCCCGCACCACTGACAGTGAGTATCGGCGTCGCGCACTGCACATATCCCGTTGCCGAAGGCATCGGTTTCGACGTCGTCGAACTCACCACACTGTTGCTGCGACGTGCCGATGCGGCGATGTACGAGGCCAAACAGCAGGGCGGCAATCAGGTGGTCGTAGCGGGCTCGACGCCCCGAAACGATCGGACTCCGTCAGGCACCGAGACGTGAGTGCAGCGACGCTACGACTCAGTTCGGAGTCGAGTCGTCGTACTGGTTCTCGACGTTCTGTTGGAATTCGTCGGCACACTGCTGTTGCGCCGCAGTATCGCTGCCTGCGTTGCTCAGGCAGTCGGTGAAGTCCTGGCCACCCACTGCGTTGAACAGGCCGACGCCGACGACGACGAGAACGATCGACAGAGCTGCGGCCACGAAGCCGAGAATGATCGCGACGAGTGACACGGTGCCGTTGGTGGCGGTGCGCTTCTTGTACCTGGACCGTCCGATGAAACCGAGAACGATGGCGATCAGGCCGAGAAGAATTCCGCCGACGATGGTCCAGGAGAACAACAAACCCAGAATCGCCAGGACCAGAGCCACGGTGCCGACCGTGTTCTTCGGGGCTACCGGCTGTTGTGGGTACCCGCCCTGCTGGGGGTACTCACCAGGTGAAGGGTAGTTTCCGGGCGGGGGATAGTTTCCAGGCGGCGGATTCTGATTCGACACGTCGAGTACCTCCGAGATCGGCGATCGTGAACGCTCGGAGTGTATGCAGGTGTCTGTTGTGCGCACAGGCCCCCACGCGCTCCCGTGATCAACTTGTCATCGAACGTGGTTGTCAACCGCCGAGTCGCGAATGCATCTCCCAGATCAGCACCTCGGCCGGCTCGGTAGCGGTGATGGTTTGTCCACCAGTCGAACTCATGCGGACGGCGTCGCCCTCCCAGAGCTCGCCCACCCCCTCGAGCGTGACGGTGCCGCGCGCGACGAACAGGTGCACGAACGGGGCGTCGGGCACCGTCGCCGAATTTCCGGGCAACAGCCTGGCGGCGTGCAGCGCAGCCGACTTCTGTGAGATGCCGATCGCCGCCTGCCCGCGGTGCTTGTCCATCCCCGACGCGACGGTGACCAAGCCGCCTCGCAGTAATTCGTCGCCGATTTCGAGCTGTTCGTACCCGGGAGTGACACCGGGGCTGTCCGGAAGTACCCACATCTGCACGAAGCGAACGGGTTCGGTGTGCTTGTTGCCGTCGATGCTCCAGGAGTCGTTCTTTTCGGAGTGCATGATGCCCTTGCCCGCGGTCATCCGTTGCGCGAGGCCGGGATAGATGATTCCGGAATGACCGATGGAGTCCTGATGCACCAGTGAACCCTGCATCACCCACGTGACGATCTCCATGTCGCGATGCGGATGCGTCTCGAATCCCTGACCGGCAGTGACGATGTCGTCGTTGTTGACCAGCAACAGTCCGTGATGGGTGTTGTCGGGGTCGTAGTGCTGGCCGAAGGAGAACGAATGTTTCGAGTCCAGCCAGGACACACGGGTTTTCGATCGATCACCGGCACGATGTACGTCGATGTGGGCGGTCAGTGGAGCGGACATGAGACCACTCTACGAGCATGTCTGTGCACGGGCGTACGACCTGCATAACGTTCGGGTGTCTTTGCCGTCGGTGTGTGGGCGGCACCGGGAGTGGGTAGGTTTCGCTACGTACGCTCACATGCTTCGCAAACTCCGAAGAAGGCGGCGAGAAATTCTCATGGTCGGTTCCAGCTCGAGTGTGGCACGCACGGTCGAACCCCAGCTCGAGGACGCCTTGGCGGCGTGGTTGCCAGGTCAACGGTGGTTCGGCGCAAAGGGTTCGACGGTGAGTTCGGTGCGGATCGTCGCGCGCGACGTGCTCCGAGACGAACCGCACTTCGCGGCCGAGCATCTGCTGGTGGAGGTGCAGTTGACGCAGGACGGCGCGGCCGTCGTGCAGACCTACCAGGTGCCCCTGGGCTTCCGGACCGAACCGACCGACGATCTCCGACCGTGGTCACTGCCCGTGGTGGGCGACGTGGCCGTCTACGACGGTCTGCGCGACCCCGAGGTCATCGGCCTGTACGGAGATGCCCTTGCTGCCGGAAAAGCCACTGGCAGCATCGAATTCAAGGTCGTCGACGGTTCGAGTGTGCCGAGCAGTCTGCGCGGTCGGGTTCTCGGGGCCGAGCAGTCCAACACCTCGGTGATTCTCGGTGATCTGCTGTTGCTCAAGCTGTTTCGTCAGGTGCCGCCGGGAATCAGTCCGGATGTGGAACTGCATCGCGCGCTGGCACAGGCGGGGAGCGTCAACGTGGCGCCGCTTCGGGGCTGGCTGGAAACCGAAGTCGGTGGTGAACCCACGACGCTCGGCATGGCTCAGGATTTCGCCGCGAACTCCGCCGAGGGGTGGACTGCGGCGCTGGCCAGCGTGCAGGAGGTGTTCGACTCACCGGAGACGCCCATCGAAGACCTGCCCGCAGATTTCGCCCCGGACGCCCACCGAATCGGAGCAGCCGTGGCGCAGGTGCACCACGACCTCGCATCGGTGCTGGGCACCGCCGAACGGTCCGTCGAGTCCACCGCCGTCGAGGAGATCCTCGCCCGCATCTCGGGAGTCGCCAGGGTGGTGCCGGAGATCGAGCAGTACATCCCGGCGGCGACCGCGCTGATCTCTCGGGCGGAGGCGTCGAACAGCACCACGGTGCAGCGGATCCACGGTGACCTGCATCTGGGTCAGGTGTTGGGCACCCCCGAACGGTGGCTGCTCATCGATTTCGAGGGTGAGCCGGCGAAGACCTTGGCCGAGCGTCGGCAGATGGACAGCGCTCTGCGTGACGTGGCGGGAATGTTGCGCTCGTTCGACTACGCCGCCAACCACCTGCTGGTCGATCTGCCCGAGGACCAGTCGGCGCGAGAGCGAGCCGAGAAGTGGGCGGCCCGCAGCATCGCTGCATTCTTCGACGGCTACGCCTCGGTGGCCGGGCACGATCCCCGGGAGGAGGCCGACCTGTTGCGCGCATACGAGCTGGACAAGGCCGTGTACGAAGTTCTGTACGAGGCACGCAACCGGCCCACCTGGCTGTCGTTGCCGCTGCGCGCCGTGGCGCGCCTGGTGAGCTGATCGGTGCGCTGGGGGTGCACGTCGACGGGCCTGTCTACGACAAGTACCGTATTGCCTGACACGGGAGGCAGGACATGAACGGTATCTTGGCAATTTTCGGCATCGCGGTGGTCGTCATCACCATCGTCGTGGTGGTCGTGCTCGTTGCGGTGTTGTTCGTCGCATCGATCAAGCCCAACAGTCTCAACATCGACCTGGACCGCAAGAAGCGCGCCCGGGAAGAAAGTTCCACGAAGGCCTGAGGCTTCCGTCACGCCCGAGACCGATTAGTTCTCGGGCGGAGTTGTATCGAGTCGAAGCGCCGACCGACGCTTCCGGTTCTACAACTGGAGTCCTCGTGAGCACTTCCCTGAAAGCTCCGGCCGCGTCCGGATCGTCGGGCTGTGCGCCCCGCATCAGGTCGCGGATGCTCGGCGAGTCGGTGGTCGCTCAGTTCACGCGCTTCGTGATCGTCGGGGTATCGAGCAACGGTGTGTACGCCCTGTTGTTCGTCGCCCTCGCTTCTCTCGGATCGTTCACTGCCAACCTCGCAGGTGTGGCCGCGAGTACCGTGCTCGCCAACGAGCTGCACCGCCGTCACACCTTTCATGCGGCCGGTCGTGTCGGCTGGTTCCAGACGCAGTGGGAAGCCGGGGGACTGGCCCTGATCGGGCTCGGCCTGAGTACCGCCTCACTGGCCGCAGTGCACATCCTGTTCCCGGCAGCGCCGACGTACGTCCAAGTTCTGGTCGTCATCGCTGTGGGTGGCATCTTCGGAGCCGCCCGGTTCCTCGCTCTCCGTGGCTGGGTGTTCCGTCCGGCGACGCTCGCGTCCTCGGGTTCCGGTCTGGCTGCTCGCTGAGCTGTGACGTTGCACCATTGCGTGCAGACATCGATTGCTACCTCTAACAGAATCCGGGCAAGTCTCCGCGTGTCGCGCATCGATCGCCCTAGGCTTGCGAGCTGACGTCAACGCGAGGAGGCATCTCGATGGCCAGGGATCTGACACAACTCGAGCTTCTGCAAGAGCTGGTGCCCACTGCCGAGGACAATGTGAACCGTCACATCTCGATGGCGCGGGAGTGGCACCCTCACGACTACGTCCCGTGG
>NZ_NPGA01000021.1 GCF_002259485.1 Rhodococcus sp. 14-1411-2a | reverse complement strand
GGTGACCTGGACGCGCAGACCGGAGTCGGTGGCTACCGTGCCGGCGACAACTTGGTCGCCGTCGCTGCGGCGGACGGTGCGTGATTCGCCGGTGATCATCGATTCGTCCATGCTCGCCGATCCGGAGACGATGGTGCCGTCCGCCGGTACTCGGCCGCCGGGGCGGACGACAACGACATCACCGAGCTCCAGCTCGGCCGGGGACACCGGCACCACATCGTCGCCGTCGACGCGTTCGGCGACATCCGGGAGCAACGCCGCCAACGAGTCCAGAGCGGAGGTGGTCTGCGCGAGGGATCTCATCTCGATCCAGTGCCCGAGCAACATGATCACGATCAGCAGCGCCAGTTCCCACCAGAAGTCGAGCTGATGATCGAGCAGGCCCAGGCTCGCTCCCATCGACGCGACGAATGCGACGGTGATCGCGAGGGCGATGAGCAGCATCATTCCCGGTGCACGTGAACGGATTTCACTCACCGCGCCGGTGAGGAACGGGGAACCGCCCCAGGCATACATCACGGTGCCCAGCACCGGGGAGACCCAGGCGATCCACGCTGCGTCGGGCAGCGAGTATCCGAGGAGCATCGCGAACATGTTCGAGGCAACGATCACCGGAACGGCGAGGACCAGCATGACCCAGAACAGGCGACGGAACATGCCGACGTGATCGCCGTGACCGGCATGGCCACCGTGCCCGGTATGGCCTTCGTGTTCAGTCTGCTCGCCGTGTCCGGTGTGGGCTGCGCTGTGTCCAGACGGGTCGTGGCCCGACTGTGTGCCCGCTGTCTCGGCCACGCCGACATCGGCATGTGTGTGGTTGTTCATCGCGGTAAATCCTTCTCTCCGCCGAGTTCAGCGGCTACGCGGTGCGTGAATCTGCGGGTTGCGGTTCGGCTGTGTAGCCGGCATCGCGAACGGCAGCGACGACCTGGGCGTGGTCGGGCTCGTCGGCGCTCGTCACCGTCAGCGTCCCCGCCGACGCCGATGCTTCGACCGTGTCGACCCCGGCCACAGCACCGACTTCTTCCCGGACCGACGCCTCGCAGTGTCCGCAGGTCATGCCGGTGACTCGGTAATTCGTGGTGATCATGAGGTACTCCTTCATCCTGAATAATACCCCCAGGGGGTACCTAGCGACGACTCGGACCATACCCCCTCCCCGTATTGCTTGGAAGGGGGACAGCATTCAACGATCTGACGGCGAGGGCTATCGCGGATCTCGACGATCGCGACTGGGACGTTCCGATGCTCGCGGACGTATTGGAGTCAGTGGACCGGCCTACCGGCGGCGCTTGATCGACCCCCATCGGCTGGCTCACTGCGAGCGTGGTCGATTGTTTGCAGGGCGGTGAGGACGATTGCACCGCCTGCTCGGCGATTTCGGCGGGTAGTGGTGGTCCACCGACGGTTCTATCCGTATGACGGCGAGTATGACAATTGGGCACTGACAGAGCTGTTCTGTTGCAACAGTTTCGGGTCGCGCCGTACTTCGTCCTGGCTTCAGAGATAGAGCAGGTGTGGTGGTGCGGTGCCGTCGAAGCGCTCGAGGACGCCGTTGGGCTCAGAGCGTGTGACTTAGATCCACAGAATCCTGCAAAAATTGAGGCAGGAGTGCTCGACTCTCGCTGCCGCAGTGGCACTGTGGCCCGTTGGTGTGGAAGAAAGGTACGCGGCCTCTCCCCCGCTGACTGCTGAAGGGCGGCGAGGTGTCGGTAGAGGGTGACTCTGCCGACACCGAGGACTGATGCGATCCCGGTTTTGGTGCAGTCAGACCACGGTCAGATAGATCAGTGCAATGTTGAGTGCGACGACGATTCCCGCGATGAGCCATGCCGCGTATGCCGTGATCCGGTGATTGACATCGCCGCCCATCAGGATGCGGTCCGAGGTGAACCGCACCAAGGGAATCAACGCGAATGGGATACCGAACGACAGCACGACCTGCGAGACGACCAGTGCCCGACTGGGGTCGACTCCTGCTGCCAGAATTGCCAGTGCGGGAACAAGTGTCACCAGTCGTCGCACCAGAATCGGAATGCGCTTACGTAGTAGCCCGTCCATGATCATCGCCCCCGCGTACGCCCCGACCGATGTCGATGCAAGGCCCGAGGCCAGCAGGCCCACCGCGAACAGCAGTGCTACCACCGGCCCCAGAGTGTCACCCACTGCTGCGTGAGCTCCGTCGATGGAATCGACGCCCTCGCGGCCCCCCAGCGTCGAGGCCGCCAACAGCAGCATCGACATGTTCACTGCCCCGGCCAGCAGCATCGCCAACCCGACATCGATCCGGGTGATCCGCAACAACCGCTGACGGACGGGCCCTGCCTCGGGGTGTCCGTGCCTGTCACGTGCTAGACCGGAGTGCAGGTACACCGCGTGCGGCATGATCGTCGCACCGAGCATCGCGGCGGCGATCAACACACTTTCCGCGCCGTCGAACCGCGGAATGAGACCGGCGGCGGCCTCGGTGAACGATGGCGGTTCCACGACGACGCTGGCAAGAAATCCGACGGCGATGACACCGAGTAGCCCGAGAATCACGAACTCGAAGGGCCGTTGGCCCCGGCGATCCTGGACCATCAGCAAGATCATCGATACGGCCCCGGTGATGAGGCCGCCGATCAGGAGCGGCAGGTCGAAGAGCAGGTAGAGGGCGATCGCACCGCCGACGATTTCGGCGAGGTCGGTCGCCATGGCGACCACCTCTGCTTGCCCCCAATATGCCAGTCGCACAGTCCTGCTCGACTTCTCGCGGACTACTTCGGGCAGTGTCATTCCGGTGACGATGCCGAGTTTGGCGGAGAGGAACTGGACGAGACCGGCCATCACGTTCGCGGCAACGATCACCCAGACCAGCAGGTATCCGAACTGCGCACCGGCGCTGACGTTGGAGGCGACGTTGCCGGGGTCGACGTAGGCGATCGCTGCGACGAAAGCGGGTCCGAGCAGAACGAGGCCCGACCGAAACCTCGAGGGCGGCCGAGACGATCGGCGCTGCAGCACAGACATGACCACACCCTCCGGCACCAACAGTATGTCAGGACCCTGAAAATATAGTTCGGCTACCCGAACAATGCAATGCGGCGGGGTGGTTTGGCGACATCTCGATCAGATGGGCAGGACCACTGCACTGACGAATTCGTTGCGGATCCAGGCGATGAACAACCCCCACACTCCGGTCAGCAGCGCGATGCCGACGGCGATCATGATGACACCGCCCGCGATCTTGATCTTCTGTGAGTTCCTTCGAAGCCACCCCACACCTCGCATCGCCGAACTCGAGCCGAACGCGAGGACGACGAACGGTAGGCCGAGTCCCATGCAGTACGCGACGATGAGAGTGACCCCGCGGGCTGCGGTTGCACCTTCGGTTCCTGCCGCGACAGACAGAACGCCGGCGAGGGTGGGGCCCAGACACGGTGTCCAGCCGAGCGCGAACACACCGCCGAGCAGCGGCGCTCCGGCGAGGGACGAGATCTGCTGAGGTGCGTATCGGGTGTCGCGTTGCAGAACGGGTATCAATCCGATGAACGCTGCACCCATGATGATCGTGATGACGCCGCCGACTCGTTGAAGTACTTGCTCGTTGATGCGCAAGGTGCCGATGACTCCGAAGATCGAGGCTGTGGCGAGGACGAAGACGATCGTGAATCCGGCGACGAACAACGACGCTGCGCCGGCCACACGCCAGCGATTCGCCAGCTCCGGCGACGACGTGTCGGTGGTCGAGGTGCCGGTGGTCGAGGTGCGGGGCGATCGGGTATCGGCTGATTGGGCGTCGGCACCGGCGATTCCTGCCAGGTAGGACAGGTATCCCGGCACCAGCGGCACCACGCACGGGGAGGCGAACGAGACCAGCCCGGCGAGCATGCATGCCGCGATCGCGAGCAGTAGGGGCCCGCTCGATGCCGCGTTCTGGAAGGCCGACCCGATGTCTTGGGCGAGAAGAGTCGTCATTCCGCGGCTATCCGTTCGACGACGGGAAGGAGGTCGTCGGTGAGCAGGGCGCGCATGAAGACCGCGGCCACGCGGTGTGAACGGTCGAGTACCAGCGTCGAGGGGATCACGCTGGTCGGGTAGTTTCCGCCGAGGGCGATCAGGGTCCGCATCGAGGGGTCGTAGATCGAGGGGTAGGAGACGTCGTTGTCGACGACGAAGTCCTGCGCTTTGTCCTTCTGTGGATCTCTGACGTTGAGGCCGAGGAATTGCACGCCACGCTCGCGGGTGGTCTCGTAGACCTCTTCGAGGTCGTCGGCTTCGCCGCGGCAGGGGCCGCACCACTGGCCCCAGAGATTGATCACGACGACCTTGCCGTCGTAGTCCGACAGAGCGGTCGTCTTGCCTTCCTCCATCAGATCGGGGCCGGCGAGTTCGCCTATGGTTCCGCGTGTTTCGGGGGGATCGTAGACGATGTCGGTTCGACCGCCGGGGGCGACGAAGTCGAAGCTGCCTCCCGGGGGCGCAGCCTGTGCGCCGTCGGAGCATCCGGAGATCAGTAGTACGAGGGCAAGAATCGATCCAATTGCCGCGGTGGGCGTGCTGCCCTGACGGCGCGCACCGACCCACACTGGTGGGAAGCGTGTCATGAGGTGAAATCCTTTACTGCAGTGCGGATCTGGTCTGTCGTCTCGAACACCGTCGGGTCGGTGACGCGCTCGACCGTTCCGTCCGGGCGGAGGAGAAAGCTCAGGGGAAGGACCGGCGGTGCCGAGAGCGCGTCCAGGACGCTGCCGCCGTCGATGTAGTTCGGATAGCGGACGCCCAGTTGCGTGAGCAGCGCGGCCGCGTCCGCGGGCCGGTCCTCGACGTCGATTCCGATGACTGGGATCGCGTCGGGTTCTGCGGTGTAGGCATCGAGTACGGGCATCTCGGTGCGGCACGGGCCGCACCAGGATGCCCACAGGTTGATCAGCGTCACCTCGCTTCCGAGAACGTCGGCGAGATCGACATCGTCGGCGCTGCCGATGCAGCGCGCTATCACTCCTGCCAGCGGACCGCCTTCGCGCGGTACCGGCGGCGGACACAGCGGTAGCGCTGTTGCTCGTGCCGCGTCATCCGGCGGGCGGGACAGTGTGGGTTCGGGTCCGACCGGCGCGACATTGTTGGCGATGGCCTCGGACGGGCCGCCCTCGACGCCACCGGAGCGGGGCCACAGTGCAACGATCGATGCAACGACAACGACGAGCATGACGATCGACCAGCCGCGCGTCATCGCCGTGACCTTCTTTCTCGAGAGAGCGGCAGAGGGGCGAACGGTACGTCGCGGATCATAGGAGCGTGGACCAGTACGACCAGAAACGCTGCGCGATCAGGGCGATGAGGACGAGAAACCACACGGTCAGTGGAATCGAGTGATTGCGAATCAGCGAGTCAAGCCATGGCCGAAACCATTGCCCAAGAGCGGATTTCGACCTGGCGCGGTCGAGGTTGCGCAGCGTGACGTACCAGAAGATCGGTACGGTGACCGCCCACACCGCCATGCAGTACGGGCACAGGGCACCGATCTCGTACAGGCTCTGCGCGATCAGCCAGTGCACGAAGACTGCGGCAGCAGTGACACCGACCTGCATTGCACCCCAGAACCACTGCGCGAACACCGCACCGGCGAGAAGGGCGGCACCCACTGCCGCCACGACGGCGAAGCCTGCGATCCCGAGAAGGGAATTGGGAAATCCGAACGCAGACGCCTGCGGGGTGTCCATCACCGATCCGCAGTTGAGTACCGGGTTGATGCTGCAGGTCGGGGCGTAGGCGGGATCGAGCGCCAGAGCGAACTTCTCTACTGTGAGCACGAACGCGGCGGTCAGGCCGATCAGGCCGCCCACCAGTAGCAGCCAGGGCAGGCCCCGGGCGAACGGTCCGCTGCGTCGGGTGAGAGCGGCTGCGGGGTCAGCCGAGTGCAGCGTCGAGGGCATCGGCGAGGTCTCCGTAGGTGGTGGGTTCGATCTTGGTGCCGTTGAGGAAGAACGTCGGGGTGCCCTGCACGCCGAGCGCGATCCCGTCCGCGACGTCGGCCTCGATGCGCGCGAGCGTCGCAGGGTCGGTGTAGGCGGCATCGAAGGCGCTCATGTCGAGCCCTTGCTCGACGGCGAAGCTGCGGAACAACTCGTCCTGCGGAACCTGCTGTTCGCCCCACTGCGCCTGCGTTTCGTACATGCGCTGATACATCGCCTCGAATCCGCCCTGCTGGGCCGCGGCCTCGACTGCGCGTGCGGCTCGTTCGGCATTGAAGTGGGAGGCGATCGGAAAGTAGCGGGCCACGAAGCTCACCCGGTCGCCGTACTCTTCACGCAATTGCTCGATCGCCGGGTAGGCCGATCGGCAGGCCTCGCACTCGAAGTCGAGGAACTCCACGAACGTGACCCGGCCGTCGGGCACCGAGTTCAACCGATGACTGTTCTCGCGCACCGCAATCGAGGCAGGGTCGGTCGCGGCCTGCTCGGCGGCGGCAGCATCCGGAGACCCCGATCGATCCACCACCAGAAATACAGCCAACGCGGCGGCGAACACGATCACCAGGGACAAGGAAATCTTCAACGCTCGGCTCATACAACTACCTTCTCGATTCGTTCGGACTGATCAATGGGCCCGATATGGGCGTTTCGACCCGCTATGACACTAACAATCGTGCGAACGTTGACTAATGGTCCTTCCCTAACGATCGCATGATTGTTAGATTGTGCCCATGGCCTTGGAACCTCTGGACTCGTGCGATCTGTTGTGTATGGACCTCCCTCACGCCGAGAGGGTGCGCGCTACTCTGCCCGCGCTCGGCGATATCGAACCGGTCGCCGACGCTGCCCGAGCATTCGGCGACCCCACCCGACTGACCATCGCGCTCGCGTTGAACGCCGGCGGGCAGATGTGTGGCTGCGACATCGCGTGGATCGTGGGACAGAGCCAGAAGCTGGTCTCCCACCATCTCCGCAAACTCAAAGCCGCGGACGCCGTCACATCGAACAGAGACGGAAAGTTGGTCATGTATGCGCTCACCGACCGCGGCACCCGACTGCTCGCGACACTGACCGAGGTACTGCCCACCACCTCGATCGTCGCTGAAGTCACCGGGGTCGATCATGGCTGACGCGTGCTGCGGACCTACCCCGGCAGCGCCGACCACCGAATCCACTGCTGACGGTGCGGGCACGGGAGGTCCAGCTCCAACCGATGCACTCCCGAGGTTGTGGCAGGTCCGCGAGCTGCAACTCGCCTCGGCCGCCGCGATCATCCTGGGCGCATCGTGGTTGCTCGGTCGAACGGGTGCCGATGCGGTTGCGACCGTCGGCGCTCTGATCGCTGCCGCGATCGCCGCCGTCACCTTCGTTCCCGCGACGGTGAGAAATCTGCGACACGGACGCATCGGTGTCGGCACGCTGATGACGATCGCGCTGCTCGGTGCCATCGCATTGGGCCAGATCCCCGAGGCCGCGATGCTCGGTATCTTGTTCTCCGTCGCCGAGGGGCTCGAGGAATACGCGGTCACCAAGACCCGCCGCGGACTGCGCGCACTCCTGTCCTTGGTGCCGCCGACGGTATCTGTCCTGCGCGGTGGAACCGAGCAGGCCCTGTCCCCCGACGATGTCGTGATCGGGGACATCATGGTGCTGCGGCCGGGTGAGCGAGCTGCCACGGACGGCACCATCGCTCGCGGTTCGACGAATCTGGACGTGTCTGCGATCACCGGCGAGTCCGTGCCCATCGAAGCCGGTGTCGGTGACGAGGTGCATGCCGGTGCCATCAACGGCGGCGGGGCCATCGAGGTCACCGTCACCGCGCCGGCATCGGAGAGTTCGCTTGCTCGCATCGTCCGCATCGTCGAACAGGCCCAGGACCGCAAAGGGGCCGGCCAACGGCTGGCGGACCGTATCGCACGTCCGCTCGTGCCCTCGATCATGATTCTCGCCGTACTCGTCGCCGGCGTCGGTGCGGTGCTCGGTGACCCCATGTTGTGGCTCGAACGCGCACTGGTGGTCCTGGTCGCGGCATCACCGTGCGCGTTGGCCATCTCGGTGCCGCTGTCGGTGGTGGCGGCGATCGGGGCTGCGAGTCGCAACGGGGCATTGATCAAAGGCGGTGCAGCAGTGGAAGAGCTGGGCCGCATTCGCGTCGTCGCCTTGGACAAGACCGGCACCCTCACCGCAGGACGACCGGAGGTCGTCGACGTCGTCACCGCTGCGGGAATCAGCCGCGACGCCGCGCTGGCCGTTGCTGCTGCGCTCGAAGCGCGCAGCGAGCATCCACTCGCCCGCGCCGTACTGGCCTCCGTATCGACCGTCGCGGCCGCCGATGATGTCACTGCCATCGCCGGGCACGGCCTGACCGGCACCCTCGACGGTGCCGCGATCAGGCTCGGGAAACCGAGCTGGTTCGACACACACCCCAGCTCCGAGGTGTTCCGCGCCGACGTCGCTCGTCTGCAGAGCGGCGGTGCCACAGTCGTTCTCGTCGAACGCGCCGGAGTTCTGATCGCTGCGATCGCCGTCCGCGACGAACTGCGGCCCGAGGCCGCCGAGGCTGTCCGCCAACTCACCGCGCTCGGTATCGACACTGCGATGCTCACCGGCGACAATGCGCTCACTGCGCAGGCTCTGGCGACCCAGGCGGGCATCACCGCCGTCCACGCCGAACTACTGCCCGAGGACAAAGCGGCCCTGCTGACCGACATCGCGGCCGGACGCAAGATTGCCATGGTCGGCGACGGCATCAACGACGCTCCCGCCTTGGCGACCGCAGATGTCGGTATCGCCATGGGCGCCATGGGAACCGACGTTGCCATCGAGACCGCCGATGTTGCCCTCATGGGGGAAGACCTCCGGCATCTACCGCAGGTGCTGGCCCACGCTCGACGCGCCCGGCGCATCATGATCGAGAACATCGCCTTGTCGATCGCCATCATCGGCGTGCTCGTCCCACTGGCTGCCACCGGTGTCCTCGGTTTGGCGACTGTGGTGCTCGTCCACGAACTCGCCGAAGTCCTGGTCATAGCCAATGCGATTCGCGCTGCCCGCACCACACCGTTGGACGGGTTCGTGCCCCCGCCCGCGGCGTCCGGTGCCCTCAACGTCACGATCGCACCCGCAGCGGCCTTCGAGGATGCCTGCTGCGCTCCGGCTCCGACGCCGAGGAACACCGCACCTCTCGCATCTGGGAACCTACTGGCCTCCACCACCGCAACGTCACCGTCGGCGATCGGAGCAGACGATGGCAGCTCCGTGTGCTCGGATGGATGTACCTGCTGCACATCGACCCCCGCGTACGGCGAACTCTTCCGCGGACAGAGGTAGAGACCTGCGGGCGGTGATCGGACTGCACGCAGGCTCTACGGGATCGACATGACCGCAGCAGCACGGGCATCGACAACAGAGGTGCGCTGGTACCACCTCGAACGAGCACACATCCTCTCGCAGCCCTGTTGACGGTTGCATGCTCGCAACCACGCCGCGATGTTGAAAGCTGCGGCGGTAGAACATGATCGGCGCGAATCCTGGGGCCAGTTGATTCGGATCGTGGTCGCTGCTCCAGGATCGTGGTCGGGGCGATACCCGGCCGGTAACACCGGCCGGGTCGAGGCGGGACTGATGTCGCCGATGCCCATTCCGCAGGACCTTGCGGACGCGCTGGAGGGCACGTAGCGGGAGTCATCAGTTCAGGCCTGCGTAGGAGTGCAGGCCGGAGACGACCATGTTGATGATGAACAGGTTGAACAGCATCGCTACGAATCCGGCGATGTTGATCCATGCTGCGCGGGTGTTGCGCCATCCGCTGGTGGCGCGGGCGTGTAGGTAGGAGGCGTAGACGATCCAGGTGATGAAGGAGACCGTTTCTTTCGGGTCCCAGCCCCAGAATCGGCCCCATGCGGCTTCGGCCCAAATGGCACCGAGGATGACGCCGACGCCGAAGAGTGGAAATGCGAAGATCGTGGTCTTGTACGCCACGATGTCCAGTGTCTGCGCGGAGGGCAGACGGGCGACGATTCGGCTCATTCTGCTCCCCGAGGCCTCGGGATGCTTCATGCGGATCAGGAACAGCGCGCTTGCAACCCCGGAGATCAAGAACACCCCGCTGCCGAGCGAGACGATGGAGACGTGCACCGGCAGCCAGTACGACTGCAGTGCCGGTACCACCGGTGCTGCGTTGGCGTACAGCACGGTGCCGGCGACGAACAGGAGGATCAATGTCGGTACCAGGACGAACAACCACAGGGTGCGCAGTTGCTTGGAGCGCAGCACCACCAGTGCAGCCAGTACACCGGCCGCGCAGGTGACCGAGACGAATTCGTACATGTTGCCCCACGGCGGCCTGCTGGCGGCGATCCCGCGAAGAACGATCGACCCGACATGCAACGTCAGCGCCACCATCACCAGCCCGAGGCCTGTGCGCCCCAGGCGTTCGGACGGAACCCGCCGGGGTGCGTCGGGAATGCGACCGGGTGTCGTCGACGTCGCGGCGATTATTCGCGTGCGCAGTCGCTCCGTGTTGTGCAGTGTCGCCGCACGGGTCGTCGCGAGCTGGCCGAGGAACGCCATCGCGGCGAGGAGATAGACCACGAACGCGGTCTCGAAGCTGATGTCGCTCCAGCGGGCGAGGGTGTCGTCGATCGGCATGGCGCTACACCGTTTCTCTGTCGTGGGTCTCGGAGTCGCTCGAAGTTGCCTGCGGCCAGATCTGTGACCGGAGGGTCTCGAATTCGGGTCCCCAGCCGGCGTGATCGGTGCGAGCCAGTCCGCCCATGTCCACGCCCGCGCGGCCGTGTTCGGCAGGGTGGATCCGAAACCAGACACGACGGCGGGTGATCACCAGGGAGATCAGTAGTCCGGTCATCATCGTGACCGCGAACACGAGCACCCACCGCTGCGCGGGGTCGTATCCGACCTGGAGGTTCGCGAATTCCTTGGCCCCGTCGAACCGGACGACGGTGCCGTCGGTGAGGGTTGTCGATTCTCCGGGCCGCAGGTTGACTCGGTCCTGCTTGACCAGCCGTCCCTGGTTGATCATCTCCTGGTCCAGGGAGAAGATCGACTGCGGGATGCCGGTGTCGAGACCGGTGTCGCCTTTGTAGATGTCCACTGCCACAGCGGGATCGACCAGTTCCGGGAAGCGGGAGGAGAG
Organism: Rhodococcus sp. 14-1411-2a; assembly: GCF_002259485.1. Classification (GTDB taxonomy): domain Bacteria; phylum Actinomycetota; class Actinomycetes; order Mycobacteriales; family Mycobacteriaceae; genus Rhodococcoides. Next base: position 52,794 of record NZ_NPGA01000021.1, on the reverse strand, counting down.
CAGGTTTCCGTTGAATTGCGCGGTGGGCGCGAAGAGTCCTTCGATGGCGATCTGCCCTCGGCGGCGTTCGTCGGCGGTGGCGTAGGTCCCCCCGGGTGGGTCGAATCGCAGCGCGCCGCTGCTGAGGAACGTGGTGGCGTCGTCGGGGCGGAACTGCAGGGCTTCGGTGCGGGTCTGGCCGTCGGGGAAGGTGACGGTGAATTCGGGGGCGTAGCCGTGTCCGGTGAGGTAGATGCGTTCGTCGCCGAGCCGGAGGGGTTCGTTGACTTTGAGTTGATAGTCGCGCCAGGTGTCGGCGGCGATGTCGTCGGCGCTCTGGTAGGAGATGTTCGAGGTGAACATCTCGGCCTGACCGTTCTCGAGGTAGTCGGCGGTGAAGTCCTTGACCCGGATACAGAACGGCTCGAGGCCGGTGCCGTCGGTGCTGTTGCCGGCGCGGAAGGAGTCGTAGACGGCGGGAGAGGTGTTGCAGAAACCGGGTCCGTTGTCGGCGATGACGATGACCGAGCCTTCGTAGCCGAACAGTTTGCCGATGGCGATAGCGGCGAGCAGGCCGATCAGCGAGAAGTGGAAGAGCAGGTTTCCGGCCTCGCGGGTGTAGCCCTTCTCGGCCGAGAGGGTCAGTGCCCCATCGGGCTCGGGCCGCACGACGGTACGCCACCCTTTCAAGTGCGGCGCGATGTCGGCGATCACCTTCTCGGGGTCGCCGGCGAGGGTGCCCGAATGATGCAACGGTAGTCGAGTGAGATTTCGGGGTACTCGAACAGGTTGTGCGCGAAGAGCTTTACCGTGCTCGATCAACCGGGGAGTCAGACAGCCGATCAGAGACACGAACAGCAGGACGTAGATCGCGGTGAACCAGGAACTTGCGAACACGTCGAACAATTCCAGTGTGTCCATCACCGGCCCGAGAGCCGGGCGGGCGGCGATGTAGGCATCGACGGCCTGGGTATTGAGATTGCGCTGCGGCAGCAATGCGCCGGGGATTGCTGCGGCGGCGAGGAGGAACAGCAGCACCAGCGCTGTCCGCATCGACGTCAGTTGTCGCCACCGGTTGCGCAGCATCGCCACCGTTCTGCGCACCAGTCCCGGCGAGTGCGCACTGGGGTGTTCGTCGATCGTCATCTCCGCACACCCTTCACCGACCACCATCTAAATACTACGCGACATAGTAGTTTGCGGGTTCGGTGTGGTGGAGCGTGGTCGGCGCAGCAGCGAGAACGCCAGTGCCGCAACAGCGCCGGTAGCGGCAATCCATTCCGGAACGCTGCCGGTGATCGTCGCCGGGGTGAGCGTGGTGCTCAGTGACACCTCGGTGACGACAGCTGCGGGGGTGAACAGCTCCGTGCGCTCGACGACCTCCCCGCGTGCATCGATGACGGCGCTGACGCCGCTGGTGGCCGAAACGACGACGCTGCGCCCGTGTTCGACCGCCCGTACCCGCGACATGGCGAGTTGTTGATAGGTCATGTTCGTCCGACCGAAGGTGGCGTTGTTGGTCGGCACTGCGATCAGCTGGGCACCGGCGCGAACGGAGTCGGTGAGCAATGCGTCGAAGGCGACCTCGTAGCAGGTGGCCACCGCGACGGGCACTCCGGCGAGGTCGACGACGCCGTTGCCCTGACCCGGAACGAAGCGTCCTGCTTGGGCGGCATAGGGAGAGAGTGCGGTGACGATCGTGCGCATCGGCAGGTACTCCCCGAACGGCACCAGTCGACGTTTGTCGTGCCTCTGCCCTGGGCCGGTGACCGGATCCCACACGATCGAAGTGTTCGTGGTGGTGCCGTCGCCCTGGCGTAGCACCGTGCCGACGAGAATGGGCACTCCGACGGCGCGGGCTGCGGCATCGATACCCGCCGCGGCATCGGGATTGCGCAGGGGATCGATGTCGGAGGAGTTCTCCGGCCAGATGACCAGATCGGGTACGCGTACGCGGCCGGAGTCGATGTCGTCGGCGAGCTCGATGGTGCGCTGAACGTGGTTGTCGAGCACTGCTCGTCGTTGGGCGTTGAAGTCGAGACCGAGCCGCGGGACGTTGCCTTGCACCAAGGCGACGGTGACCGTGTCCTGCGGCGGCGGAGCGAACAGTGGAGCCACCACCGTGAGCGCCCCTACAACAGTGGCCGCACCCATGCACGACGCTGCTGCAGTTCTGCGGGTGAACCGATCGGAAGCGATGGCACCGGCCAGAGCGGACCCGATCAGCACCACGACGAACGACAACCCCGGCGCGCCGATCAACGCAGCCAGAGGCAGCAGCGGCCCGTCGGATTGACCGAATGCGATGCGGCCCCAGGGGAATCCGCCGAACGGGACACGTGAGCGCGCAGCTTCGATCGCCACCCAGGCGCTCGCCACCCAGACCGGCGCCCACGGCAGTCGCGACATCCGATCCGCTACCGCGCCGAACATCGCCACGAAGAGGGCCTGAACGACAGCCAGCGCCAGCCACGGCACCGACCCGACGTACTCCCCCACCCACGGCAACAGAGGCACGAAGAACGCCGAGCCGGCAACGAAGCCGTAGCCGGCCCCCGCACGCGCCCCTCGCCCGCGCACAGCCAACAGCAGCATTGCAAGTGCTACCGGAGCGAGAAACCACAGATCGATGGGCGGGAACGTGGCGTACATCGCCAGCCCCGAAGTTGCCGCTGCGGTCAGACGTGCCCAGGTTCGGGGCCCTTCACCTCGACTTGTCCGATACAGCCGCCACACTCGACCTCGGTCGACGCAGGACGGTCCGGGCCCGGGTTCGGCATCGGGCATCGCCCTCATGACGAGGGTGCCGCCGCCCTCACGGCGACACGACGCATCGGGTGGCGGAGAAATCGACAGTATTCATCAACTACTATGGTGCATAGTATTTCAAGTGTTGGCAAATCCGGGGTCACCTGCACCGTCTGCGGTGCACCCGGACGTACGCACGGTGTACACCCGAGAACGAGGACCAGTGACCCGCTCCCCCATCGCCACCGCTCGGCTCCGCGCCGCCGCAACCGCCCTTGTCCTGGCTCTGGTCGCTGCCGCTCTACTGGTCGACTACTGGGCGCAGGCGGCGTTGCCCGGCTCGACGATTCCGCTGCGGATACTCGAGCTGCGACTGGCCTTCAATCGCGGAATGGCGTTCAGCCTGGGTGATTCTCTGCCCGTGTGGGTCGTCGTCGCCGTGACGGCGTCGATCACCACCGGGTTGGCGATCTACGGGTGGCGTACCGCGCCTCACGCGGGTCCGGTCACCACGGCAGCGCTGTCGTTGGTCCTCGCCGGTGCACTCTCGAATGTCCTCGACCGGCTCCTCGACGGCGCGGTCACCGATTACTTTCACACCGGTTGGTGGCCGACATTCAACCTCGCCGACATCTACATCACCTGCGGGGTGGTGCTGATGATCGGGGCGGCACTGTTCACGCGAGAGGCCACAAAGATTACCCCTCGGCCCGCAGTGCCCGACAGCGCCGAATCGTGAACTTGCATGAGATACCTCGGTGCTCGAATCGAATGCCCTGCAGTGCAGACACATTCGCGACAGGACAATCATGCTGATTCGCTCGAACAGTGAGAGTGATCGACACCGAAACGGCTCGAAACATAGTCGACCACAACCACCGACAAGCGATCGTCGCCTCTCGCTCACCGAGGCGCACCGAGGCGCACCGAGGGGAACCTGCTGCATGAGCGACAACATCCCGGCGCTACCGCGCCGTATTTTTCTCGCTACGAGCTGCGCTACAGCGTGCCTGGCTGCCGCCGGATGCAGCGTCGGCGAAGCCCCGTCCGGTGAGGACACCGCTTCCGACGGTCCCATCACCTTGTCGGTGAACGATGTTCCTGTCGGCGGTGGAATCGTGCTCGCCGACCGGCAGGTCGTCGTCACCCAACCGGAACCCGGTACCTTCCGTGCCTTCTCGGCTATCTGTTCTCACCAAGGGTGCACAGTGAACCGAGTCCGCAACGGCACGATCGAGTGCCCCTGCCACAACAGTGCCTTCTCGATCACCGACGGGGCGGTCATGCGCAGCCCCGCTACCGAGCCACTGCCGAACCGCGCCGTGACCAGAACCGTAGATACCCTCACAGTCGACTGATCCATCACCGGGCGGCCGAACATGCGAGGTGGACGGGTTCGGGGTGAACGGTGTCGACCGGGCCGATGTGCGGCAATCGAGGACCCACTCTGTGCCCCCACCCGACTGGTGCCGGTTCCGGTACATCGCTGCCGTGTCGACGACAGCACGGCGTGCCGATCTCGCACCGGGTCGAGACCTGCCTACCAGAGACCTGCCTACCAATTGACCTCTCGGCAACGGCCTTCGCCTTCCTGGGGTTCGACCTGCACAGTGGCGTGCTCGAGACCGAACTCGTCGCGGAGAACCTGCTGCGCTGCAGCGAGCACCCGGGGTGTCTCGGCCTCCGGGGCGACCGTCAGATGCGCCGAAGCGACCTCCATCCCCGACGTCAGTGTCCAGATGTGCAGATCGTGTACCTCTTCGACATCGTCGACACCGGTCAGGGCCTTTTCCACGGCGGCGACATCGATGCCCGACGGAGCGTGTTGCAGCAGAATTCGTACGGCATGACGCCCCAGAGTGAATGCACGCGGCAAAACGAACAACCCGATGGCGACCGCGATGACCGGGTCGGCGTACCGCCACCCGAACACGACGGTGACCAGTCCGCTGACGAGCACTCCGATCGAGCCGAGCATGTCCGCCATCACCTCCAGATACGCACCCCGAACATTGAGGCTCTCTTTCGCACCACTACGCAGAAGGAGGAACGCGATCAGGTTCATGGCCAGACCGAGCAGTGCCACCAACATGACCGGAATCCCGGGCACCTCCGGTGGGTTCGTGATGCGTTGCGCGGCTTCGTAGAGAATCCACCCAGCGACACCGAAGAGCAGCACTGCATTGAACAGAGCCGCGAACACTTCGGCTCGATACAGTCCGAACGTGCGGCCGGTCTTGCGAGACTGCCGCTGTGCGAGTGTGATCGCCACGATCGCCATCAAGACCCCGAACACGTCGGTGAACACGTGTGCGGAATCGGACAACAACGCCAGCGACGAGGTGGACAGACCCACTACCACCTGCGTCACCAACGTAACCGCCCCGAGACCGACAGCGATCCACAGTCGCCCGAGGTGCTTACCGGATGCGCTCGCCGGCGATCCCGGCTCTATCCCGTGGCCATGTCCGTGTCCCATCGTGGGTACCCCTTCTCGGCGTGGTTCGATAGCAGGAACACAACATATTGCGATATGCGCATATATGCAAGTGTCGTGTTCGCTGGAAGCTGCTGCCCGCGCGGCCGCACTGCGTCGGCGCAGAACTATGATTCGTAGTAGTTCGATCTCGGTTGCGCGACTCGGTCGCGCAGCCGTGCCGATATTGCCGGCCGACAGTTTTCCCGCCACACATCATCCACGTAAGGGGTGCCGCGTCATGGCCACCGACGACATGGCCACCGAAGCCGCACTCTCGACCCGCGGTCCGGTGAATCGACGCTCCGGTTCGCAGGTGATGCTGCTGTGGGCCGCGATCGCGGCAGTGGTGGCCGCTGCGCTCGCGGCGTTGTCGACGTCGCAGGCGCTGATTCTGCTCGGGCTTCCCGATCCGGGACCGATCACGACCTACGGTATTCCGGCGCTGACCGCGCTCGGAGAGGTAGCCGCGGTCGTGGCGGTGGGGTCGTTGCTTCTCGCAGCGTTCCTCGTTCCTCCCCAAATGTCGGGTGTGCTCGACATCGACGGGTACATCGCCGTCCGCACCGCGGCGAAGGCCTCCGCAGTGTGGGCGGTGTGCGCAGCGGCGTTGGTGCCGCTGACGCTCTCGGACGCGTCGGGTCAACCTGTCGGATCCGTTGCGGCGCAACCGGTGCAGTTCCTCGGTGCGATCGGCGATGTCGAGGCCTCCACTGCATGGGCCATCACCGCCGCGATCGCGGCGATCACCGCCGCAGCATGCGCGGCGGTGTTGCGGCATCGATGGACCCCCGCCTTGTTCGCCCTGTCGATGCTCGCGTTGATCCCGCGCGCGGTCACCGGCCACTCCTCGACCGGCGGCAATCACGACATCGCGACGAACTCGTTGATCCTGCACATCCTCGCCGCCGCACTGTGGGTAGGCGGACTCCTCGCACTTCTCGCTCACGCGCTGCGCGGGGGTGGACACCTTGCCGTCGCGACCCGCCGCTACTCGACGCTCGCTCTGGTTGCGTTCGTGATCATGGCGGTCTCCGGAGTGGTCAACGCTGCCGTGCGAGTACCCGTGACGTCGCTGTGGGATTCGACGTACGGCGCTCTGATACTGGCGAAGATCGCAGCCCTGGCGATCGTGGGGACCCTCGGGTGGATACAGCGACGACGAACGGTCGGCGCTCTGGCTCACGATCCCGAGAACCGCAGATCCCTGATCACGTTGTCGATGATCGAGACCCTCGTTCTCGTCACCACAGTGGGCCTGGCGGTCGCACTCGGTCGCACTCCCCCGCCCCCGCCGCAGGACGCCTCGCTACCTCAGGCGCACGAAGAAGCCTTGGGCTACGTGTTGGACGGCCCGCCCACCGCTGCGCGGTTGGCGTTCGAGTGGCGTTTCGACCTGGTGTTCGGGTCCGCGGCCGTGATCGCGGCTGTTGTGTATCTGGTGGCCGTGCGGCGTCGTCGGCGGGTAGGCCTGCCATGGCGGCGGCGGTGGACCGCGAGCTGGTTGATGGGCACTGCGGTGCTGCTCGTGGCGACCTCGTCCGGGGTCGGGCTCTACAGCCCGGCGATGTTCAGCGTGCACATGGCGGGACTGACCGCGGTCGCCATCGCCGTGCCGTTGCTGTTGGTCCTCGGCCGACCGGCCACCTTGGTCGCCTCGGTCCTGCCGACCGCGCCGGCAGCCGAGGCACCGGGCTCGCGCGAATGGCTCCGGGCTGCATGGCACAGCCGAGCAGCCCGGATCGCGATCCACCCGTGGGTCAGCACCACGGTGTTCCTGAGCAGCTTCTACCTGCTCTACCCCGGCGGAGTGTTCGACACCGTCGCCGACTCGCATGTGGCACACATGGTGATGAAGGGCTGGTTCCTGACCGTCGGGATGGTGATGTTCTGGGGCACGGTCGGCGAAGACCCGGTACCGAGACCGATCCCGGGACTGACGAAGTTGCTCGCGAGTATCACCGCGTTGGCCGGGTTCGCATTCTTCCTCGTCGTGACGATCGATCTCGAGACCGCGCTCGGAGCGAGCTTCTACAGCGGACTGCGTCTGGATTGGAACGCAGACCTGCTGGCCGACCAGCGGCGCGGCGGCACTCTTGCGTGGGGCATCGGCGAGTTACCGTTGCTCGCTGCCGCGGTTCTCGCCGCGGTCCGGTGGTCGGCGGCCGACGAGAACGCGGCACGACAACGAGACCGCCGAATCGACGATCAAGGTGATACCGAACTCGAGGCGTACAACACCATGCTCGGTGGCCTGTCCTCTCGGCGCGATCACCCCTGATACCCGAAAAATCCCGTTCTCGGTCAGGGTCGCCGCAGCCCGGTCGCCGCAGCCCGCGGGATGTCCTCCGAGGACCGTGACCAGCGGTATGAGCGAATCCGGGTCGAAGGGGATGGAAAAACTATGCTCGATAGTAGTAACCTGTGGCCTGACCGTCACCATTTCGTTATCTCGAGCGAGGCCTCGGCCTCGTAGCCACCAAGGATTGTGATCTTGGCCCGACACCGCACACCCGATCCGATCGACGACGACTGCGCAGCGCCGGCGCGCGGCGGCGTGATCTCGATGCCCGTCGGCACCAGGCCGACGGCGCTCACCGATCGCCCCCGTCATCGACGGGCCGAGTTCGCACCCTCACGTTTCGTGACCGAGTCGCCCGCCGATGCCGGGTACTCCGACACTCTGCCGGAGGACGAGCACACGCCCTCGGCGCAGACGCCCGCACCGGATGAAACCGTTCACGCGGTCAGCGACGCCTGGGACACCGCGGCCGCGGACACTACCGCGTCGATGTGGGCGGCGCACGTGGCCGGTCCGGACGAGGCGACGCACGACGACGGGGGCCGCGCCGATGTCCAGGCCGTGTCGCGAACTACTCGCCGCGGACTTCATCGCCGCCGGGTGCCGAAGCCGGGTGGCCGCGCCATCGCTGCGTCGGTCGCGGTCGGTGCCTTTCTTTCCGCGGCAGCGACGGCTCCGAACACCGGGTCGCAGGACAGTGTGGCGCTCAGCGCCGCGAGTATCGATCGACCTCCCGCCGGCGCCCTGCCGCCGAGCCCGGTCGTTGCCTCACCCCCGCAGGTGTTGCAGTTGCCCGATCTCGACGTCGGCCGGTTGGCGCAGCGCATGACCGAACAACTCGCCGAGGGGGGAGTTCGGGCGGCGGAGCGCGCAGCACGCGATGCCGAGGCGCGCCGCCCGCTCTCGGTGGTGCCGGTGTCGGGAACATTGACCTCCAGTTCTGGGCCACGTTGGGGGACAACGCATTACGGACTCGACATCGCCAACACGATCGGGACGCCGATCGTATCGGTGACCGACGGCGAGGTCATCGAAGCAGGGCCGGCGCAAGGGTTCGGCCTGTGGGTGCGTATTCGTCAGGACGACGGCACGATCGGGGTGTACGGCCACATAGACCAGGCGCTCGTCACCGCCGGTCAACGCGTGAAAGCCGGCGAGCTCATTGCTACGGTAGGCAACCGAGGCCAATCCACCGGACCCCACCTGCATTACGAAGTGTGGCAACCCGACGGTGCCAAGTCCGACCCGGCGGCGTGGCTGTCGGCACGCGGAGTCGATATCACCTGACACGACAAGGAAAGAAGAACTGGCGATGAAAAGGCTCGGTGATCTCGAAGCGGAGGTGATGAACGTGCTCTGGGAATGCGATCGACCGCAGTCGGTCCACGACCTGCGCGAGCGCATGGCCGGCAGAAACCCCGCCTACACCACGATCCTGACCGTCGTGACCCATCTCCACGAGAAGGGGTGGGTCGAGCGGACCAAGCAGTCACGCGCGTACCTGTACTCCCCGGTGCAGTCGCGCGCGGAGGCCACCTCGCAAGCGCTGCGCGAAATCCTCGACACCAGCACCGACTCGGCCGCCGTCCTGATGCATTTCGCGAAAACCGTCACCGACGACGAGCTCGACGCTCTGCGGGGGAACCTGCCGGACGTGAACCGGTGATCGTCGCGCTGGCGTTGCTCCTCGCGGCGATCATCGCGGCCGTCGCCCTGCCGCAGCCGTTGACCTCTCTCACCCGCACCGTGAGCCCCACTCTCGCCTTGACCGCATGGATCGGCAGCATCGCCGGGGTGCTGTTTCTCGTGGGATCCGCGGTGACCGTGTTGCTCTGGCCCGGCCATGCGCCCGCCGAGGGCATGGTCGAACTTGCCGTCCGCTGCCTGGGATCGCTGCAACACGCGGCGCAGCCGTGGATCGGTGAAGCTGTAGCCGGGGCATCGGTCGTCCTCGCGGCGTCGGCGTCGGCGCGCGTCCTGCGCTCGACTCGCCGTCAGCTTCGAGCCCGGTCCAAAGTCCGCGACTATCACCGCGATGTCATCGCCGTCGTCGCGCGCACGGACCCCGGACCCGAACCGATCATGTGGCTCGACCACCCGCTCCCGCTGGCCTACAGCATCGACGGTCGCCCGGGCTACGTCGTGGCCACCGAAGGCCTGCTCGCCCATCTCGATCCCGATCAGCAGCGAGCTGTGATCGCACACGAACGTGCCCACCTGCGCGGGCGACACCACCGCATCGTCAACATCTGCGAGATCCTGGCCAAAGCACTTCCTCGCGTTCCTCTGTTCGCCGCAGCACCTGCAGCGGTGCGGGTTCTGGTCGAGGTCGCCGCGGACCGGTCCGCGGCCGCGGTCACCAGCGCCGACACTGTGCGTTCGGCCTTGTCGACGGTCTCGCAGGCGCATTCAGCGCGTCCACTGTGGGCGTTGGGCCTGATCGGGGAATCGACCGCCGAGCGGTTGCACCACCTCGACACGAGCGCGCACACGCCGAGCCGAACCGGGGCAGGCGCGTACGCTGCCGCCGCCGTGCTGCCGCTCGTGGTGCCGGCCGCCATGGCAATCCTCCTTCTCAGTGCGGTCTCCGCCGCAGCGTGCGCGGTTCTGCTGACTTGAACCACCCCTAAATACTATGCAGCATAGTATTTGAGTTAGGCTGTCGGACGCGTCCTGTAATTCGCGTGCGATTCGAAGGTGGTTCCATGACGGCGCTGACATCTCCTCCGGCTGCGCCGGCGGTTCGCCCCTATCCTCCCCGCGGGGCCCGCAAGGGGTCGTTCCTGCACACGATGGTCACCACCACCGATCCGAAGGTCATCGGGCTGATGTATCTGGTGACCTCGTTCGGGTTCTTTCTCGTCGGTGGCCTGATGGCGTTGATCATGCGCTCCGAGCTCGCCGTTCCGGGAATGCAGTTCCTCTCCAACGAGCAGTACAACCAGCTGTTCACCATGCACGGCACGATCATGCTGCTGCTCTACGCCACCCCGATCGTTTTCGGCTTCGGCAACTACATCCTGCCGCTGCAGATCGGCGCACCCGATGTCGCCTTCCCCCGGCTCAATGCCTTCAGCTACTGGCTGTACCTGTTCGGCGCGCTGGTCACCACCGCAGGGTTCATCAGCCCCGGCGGTGCCGCAGATTTCGGCTGGACCGCGTATACCCCGTTGAGCAGCGCCGTCTACTCCCCCGGTATCGGATCCGACCTGTGGATCGTGGGCTTGCTCGTCGCGGGCCTGGGCACCATCCTGGGCGGGGTCAACATGGTCACCACCGTGGTGTGCCTGCGCGCTCCGGGAATGACGATGTTCCGGCTACCGATCTTCACCTGGAACATTCTGGTGACCTCGATTCTGATCCTGCTGGCGTTCCCACTGCTGACCGCGGCGTTGATGGGCCTGCTCGCCGACCGTAAACTCGGCACCCACATCTTCGATCCCGCCAACGGCGGGGCGTTGCTCTGGCAGCACCTGTTCTGGTTCTTCGGGCACCCCGAGGTCTACATCATCGCGCTACCGTTCTTCGGAATCGTCTCGGAGATCTTCCCGGTCTTCTCCCGCAAACCCATCTTCGGGTACAAGGGGCTGATCTACGCCACCGTCGGCATCGCCGCCTTGTCCATCGCGGTGTGGGCGCACCACATGTATGCCACCGGTGCCGTGCTGCTGCCGTTCTTCTCGTTCATGACCTTCCTCATCGCCGTGCCGACCGGGGTGAAGATCTTCAACTGGATCGGCACCATGTGGCGCGGCCAGGTCACCCTCGAATCCCCCATGCTCTTCTCCATCGGATTCCTCGTCACGTTCGTCTTCGGCGGGTTGTCCGGGGTGCTGCTGGCGAGCCCGCCCATCGATTTCAACGTCACCGACACCTATTTCGTCGTCGCGCACTTCCACTACGTCGTGTTCGGAACGGTCGTGTTCGCGACCTATGCGGGCATCTACTTCTGGTTCCCGAAGATGACCGGCCGCATGCTCGACGAACGACTGGGCAAGTGGCACTTCTGGATGACGTTCCTCGGATTCCACGCCACCTTCCTCGTTCAGCACTGGCTCGGAGCGCAAGGAATGCCGCGCCGCTACGCCGACTATCTCCCGTCCGATGGATTCACCACCCTCAACCAGGTCTCGACCGTGGGATCGTTCGTTCTCGGAGCCTCGACGCTGCCGTTCATCTGGAACGTCTTCAAGAGCTACCGCTACGGCGAAGTGGTCACCGTCGACGACCCCTGGGGGTTCGGTAACTCCCTCGAGTGGGCGACCAGTTGCCCACCACCGCGGCACAACTTCACCGAGATGCCCCGAATCCGCTCCGAGCGGCCGGCGTTCGAGCTTCACTATCCGCACATGGTCGAACGCATCCGCGCCGAGCAGCACGTCGGTGGCCCGCACTCGGATTCGATCGCGCCCTCGGAAGTGATCACCGAAGCCATCGCCGGCCGTGAGCGATCCGATCCGCCGGACCCGGTGAAATAACCATCGTCGCAGAAGTGACCCACCGCTAAACCGCCCTCCCTACTACTATGTCCCGTAGTTGTTGGGTCGGGCTCGATACAGAGGAGTACCCCACGTGAAACGTCTGATGCTGATCGCTGTGATGATCTGCGGGACAGCATTGTTCGCTGCAGCGCCGGCGTCGGCGCACAGCGAACTGGTCAGCTCCGACCCGCCCGCCGATGCCACCCTGGAGTTCGCGCCGATCGGTGTCGGTCTGGTGTTCAACCAGGACATCAACGAATCGTTCGCAACCATCAGCGTCGTGGGTCCTGGCGACACTCAGTGGGCACAGGGAACGGCCACGGTCGAGGGCCCCGACGTATCGGTCCTGCTCGAGGACGGACTCCCCAACGGGCAGTACACCGTCGGCTACCGTGTCACCTCCGCGGACGGGCACCCGATCACCGGGTCGTACGGTTTCTCCGTCGACGTTGCGGCGACCGCCACCCCTCAGGACGCCGCTGCACAGCAATCGCAGGGCGGTGCGACCTCGACCTCGCCGACTCCTGTTACCACGGCTACGCAGCCCTACGATCCCAACAATCCCTCCGCCAGCGAAGACCGGCCACCGAAACAGAACACCATGATGCTGCTCTCCATCGTGGGCCTGACTGTCCTCGGTCTCGCTGCCATCGCCCTGACGTTGGTGATCCGAGGCAAGGACAAGCAATGACAGGGTCCCGATGAACATCGCCGCAGTAACTCCCCCGGAAGGCCCGCCGACGCTGGCAGCGTTGCTGAGCTTCGATGTACCGCCGCTCCCGATCCTGCCGATCGCCGGCATCGTCATGGCCGGGCTGTACTGCTGGGGGCTCTACCGGGTCCGCGGTCGAGGTATCGCGTGGTCACGGTGGCGGAGTGCGAGTTTTCTGCTCGGCTGCGCGGCGCTGGTCCTGGTGACCGGACTGCAGGTCGAACGCTACGGTTACAGCCTGTTCAGCGTCTTCATGTTCCAGCATCTGACGTTGTCGATGACCATCCCACCGTTGTTGGTGGTGGGTTCGCCCGGACGACTTTTGTTGCGTGCCACCGCTCATCACGGAACCGGGCGGTGGGTACTGATCGCGGCGCTGACGGGGTTGCGTAGCCGCGCCGGGCGCATCGCGCTTCACCCCGGGCTGACGATTCCGTTGTTCCTCTTCAGCTATTACGGTCTGTATCTGTCGTCGATCTTCGATGTTCTCGCCGTCAGCGAGATCGGGCACGTATCGATGGAGATCTTCTTCTTCGCCAGCGGGCTGCTGTTCATCATCCCTGTGCTCGCCGTCGGCCCCCTCCCTGTTCGGCAGAGCAATCTGGGCCGTATGTTCGACCTGTTCGTCGAGATGCCGCTGCATGTGTTCTTCGGTGTCATCCTGATGATGTCGAGCACCCCCATGCTCGCCACGTTCGCCTCCCCTCCCCCGCAGTGGGGTGTCGATCCGATAGCTGATCAGAAACTCGCCGGGGCGCTGGCATGGTCCTACGGTGAGCCGGTGGCCCTGCTGGTGGTGCTCATCTTCTGCATTCGATGGAACCGAGACGAAAAAGAGGAATCGGCCGTCGCGGATCGCCACGCCGAAGAAGACGGATACAGCGAACTGAACGCCTACAACGATTTCCTCAAGCAGATCGGCACCGAAACCCGGCCCCGCACCCTACGGTGACGCCCGCACAACTACGCACGACAGGACGGCCGATGCCACTGATCCGCACACCCGCAACCCCCCAGGGGCAGCTCGTCTTTCATGTGCTGGCCTACAACGGCGTACGGCTGATACTCGTGTGCGTCGCTGCAGGCGTGATCTTGGCCGTCGACGCGCTGACGACCCTCGACATTCCCTTCGTATTGGTACTACTCGCCGCACTTGCCGCAAGCCTGCCGCTGTCGGCACTGACTCTGAGGAAACGTCGCCGAACCATCAACGCGGACATCGAAGCTGTCGATCGCGCGCGCTCGATCAAGAAGCGAGGTCCCGCGGCGGGATGACCCCGTAGCAGAACTCTCTGACGCCGGCGTACGCATTCACGGCATGGCCGTATCGTTCTTGTCGATCACTGTTCACCCGACCCACTCGATGTGTGGTTGCGCTTCTGGTTTCGGCGCGCCATCGAGCAGTTCGAGGGTGCGTTGCAACAGATTCTCGATCCGATGCTCGAGATCATCGGTTATGTCGGACACATCGGCCAGATCGGTGTGGGCACGGCGGCGGGCATCGATACCGATTCGGTAGTAGTCCGAGTCCAGTGCAGCTGCAACGGGTTGCGGCGGCGAGCCGGTCATGTCCGCTTCCAGCGCGCGATCACCGAGGAGCAGCGACCGAGGCGGTCGTGGGTCGTGTCGAGGCGGCTGCCCAGTGCGATGGGCATCGACGATCCATCCGACCCCTGCCGGGGACATCGACTGTGCGGGGAACGGCATGTGGCCCCACCGGTCGATCGGCACGGCGACGGGACCTGGGTGCACCGACCATCTGGTCATGTCGGGAAAAGCGTTCGCCTGCAAGTGCTCTGAGAAGAACCTGGCCTTCCCGCTGCCCCCAACAGTACGGCATGAAGCGCATTACAGTACACCCGAAATCGGTTATCTCACTGACTATTACGCGACCGATACCTGGATACCGGCGAGGGTGGCGCGCACCATCTCGTGGCCACACGGGGTGTCGTGGCCGAGCCCGCGGTGGGACGAGAGGGCCTCACCTGGCAGTGGCTGCGGATGCAGCGGCCACGGGCGAACGTACGCATCATCGGGCATCGCCGCGAGCCGCGCGTTCACGCGAGGTGGCGCTCGAACTGGCGGCGCCGCTCGGTGGGACCGAGGTACAGAGTGCGCGTGAGCACCGATGAGGTGATCGCTACGGTCATCGACCATCTGGAGACGTTGCTGTCGTGGCCGGACCGACAGCGTATGCCGAACCTACTGTTGCTCGGTCCGACGAACAACGACAAGTCGATGATCATCGAAAAGTTCCGGCGCACTCATCCGCCGATCAGCTTGTCCGACCGCGAGCAGATACCGGTGTTGTGCATGCAGATGCCCCCGGACCCGTCACCCGGCCGGTTCTACCTCGCACTGCTCACAGCGTTGGGAACACCGACCAGGCCCCGCAATCGGGTCCACGAACTCGAACAGCAAGCATTGATGCTGCTCCGCGCCACCGGCGTGAAGATGTTCGTTCGTCCAGACCCTGACACACCTTCATCCGTTCCCTCCTACGAAGCGCTTCTCCTTAGAGGACACAGAGCCTGGACCATTGGTGCCAGCCCACGATTCGACTCACCTGTTGCCCCAATCCCATAGGAGCGCGATTATGTTCGCTCCATCGATGTCAGGATGCAGCCTTGCCAGCGTCGCACTCGGCCTGAGCGAGGCATAGCACTGAAGCCTGCCTCGAAGGGCGCGCTCGAACGGCAACACGAAGAGAGCTCGACGCAAGGGTGCAGCTCTGTACCACTCCAAGGTCAAATTCAATCTTTACCGCGGTAAAGGTCGCCAAGATATGGAACGGGTCACCCGGACTCCAGGCTCTGCAGGCCCCGGTCCCCCAGCGCATCAAGCGCATCCACGATTTAACTCAAGCAAATGCACTCAACAGGAAGTTCCCCAGCACACGCCAGCCTCGTTAAAGCGGATTCGATTGAATATTGTCTATCAAAGGCCCGCCGCCACCTTCGGCCGGCCTTCGAATGCGCACCGCCAAAGAACCCGGAACTTCGACTGCAAATCGGCCAGATCCCGACGCTTGTGGGTGCGACACTTTTCGTCACAGTGACGAAATTGGGTGGGGTGCGACATCCTGCCCCCCGGTCTTACTTCGGCGCGAACTATCGCGATTCACCCTACGTAAATCCGCCGCAAGGCGTTGCCGGCCAAACCAAGGTCCTACGAGATGGCTGAAACTAACTGCCGACAAGAAATGAAACTCAAGGCCTCACTGGAGCCCACATCACCCCACCACCCACTCGCATTTACTGAATCATCACCTTGCGGTGAGAGATCAGCCTTTACCGCGGTAAAGACGCGACAACGCCAAGGCTCAGGACCTAGCGCCTTGACAGTCCGCCGGAATTGGGCGAAACGACCAAACTGGGCCTGCCCGAAAACCCTAACGAAAACTGTTGCACCCTCACTACGATATCGGCCGGCCGATTGCATCAGAAGAGCCTGGTCGCGCATGATTGCAGTGCACTGCAACAGCAAGCAACTAGCGCGTACTTCGAAGTGCAACGACTGTTGCAGAACCAACGCCAGGTCGCGCCCAGAAATCTTAGTACGACGCGCCTCAGCGGGCCTTAAAGACATCCGACGGGCGTGGTGCCGGCACTTCGTGTATCACCATACCTAGCAAGCCTCCCGACTAACTGCTGTCGACCAGCGAACCAGCCAACGTT
Source organism: Rhodococcus sp. 14-1411-2a (assembly GCF_002259485.1). GTDB lineage: Bacteria > Actinomycetota > Actinomycetes > Mycobacteriales > Mycobacteriaceae > Rhodococcoides. Next base: position 36,419 of record NZ_NPGA01000021.1, on the reverse strand, counting down.
GGGGACGGCTGCCGTCCGCAGCCCTGCTCGCTGCTTCAATGACACAGTCCTCGCACGAATCTGCAACGGTGTAGCTCCCACACCCTCGGGTCAGAAGTCTGAATACCAGTAGTTGATGGTGCGACAGGCGGACTTAAGCACTGCCCACCTTCACTGATTTGACGTCTACCGCGGTAAAGATTTAGCCGGTAAGTACCACAGCGCGTGGACGAGCCAGTGAGCGCCGAGGTCCAGCGGGGGAGTCTGCCATCGGATCACAGACATGACCCGGCGAGTCGAAGCTACAACCGAACACTCTGGAGGCATAGTGATGTACATTTCGAGGGCGCAAGCAACTCCAGCGCTGCGCGTTCTCGCGGATCTTTACCGCGGTAAAGATCATCGCCAGAACACCACACCGAAGTAGCCGCACCGCGGTGAAGCAAACGGAAGGTGGGCTCAATGCCCGTACACGTAATAATCAGCCAAAAGGGCGGAGTGGGGAAGAGTACCCTCACGATGAACCTGGCGGCAGTCAAGAATGACGTCTTGACTCGCTCCGGAGCCAAGCAGAGCGAATCGCCAGTACTGGCAGCTTCGATCGACCCTCAGGGCTCGGCAGTGTGGTGGGCCGAAAGAGTGCAGGACCTTCCCTTCCGGGTCACTCAGATCGACGACCCGGAAATGCTCCGCCATCTGCCAAACCTGGATGGAATCAAACACGTTTACGTCGATACGCCGGGCTGGATCGGCGATCGTCCTGGGGCTGTAGATAACGGCACTTCAGGACAAGCGCTCGACACTGTACTTTCGGTGACCGATCTCGCGATCGTCCCGATCGTCCCGGAGCCACTCAGCTTCGACCCGACGGCCCGCACAATCTCCAAAGTGCTTGAGCCGAAGGGAATCCCATTCATTGTCGTCATCAACAACTGGGATCCAAGAGACGGCCGAGTCGACCTGGAACAGACCGAAGCATTCGTCCAAGCGCAAGGTTGGCCACTCGCCAACACCGTTGTTCGGCACTACAAGGTGCACAGTCGAGCCGCAGCTCAGGGGCAAGTGGTTACCGAGTACCCGCCAAATCGGGCATCGCTGCAGGCACGTGAGGACTTCCAACGCTTGTGCCTTGAGCTGGAAGTAGGTAAGTAAATGGCAACATCACAGAAGTCCCGGGGCGGTCGGGTCGATTTTTCTAGTCTGGTTGGTTCAGTGGGGGACAAGTCGCCCGTGGATGCATCCATCCCTGTGGATGGCCAATTTAGACCAGATGTGCCTCTGTCCGAACTAGTGGCCAACCCTCGGAATCCGCGCTCAGCGGTCGGGGATCTCGCCGATCTGGCTACAATCGCGGAGCGGCAGCTTCAACCTGGGACAGTGGTTACGAGCGCACGGTGGCTCGAACTTTGGCCAGAGGACGTCGCCAGAATCGGTTCCGCACGTTGGGTTGTGGTCAACGGCTGCCGAAGGCTTGCTGCGAGCGAGAAGTATGGCCGCAAGGGAATGGATGTGGTCGTTCAGGACAGCCTTGCAACATCCAAAGAGGCCATCCTGTGGGCATCAATAGTCGAAAACCTGGACCGGCAAGACTTCGACGTTGTCGAAGAGGCAGAAGCTGTCAACCTTCTTGTTACTGAACTCGGAAGCGCCACCAAGGCCGCTCAAAAATTGGGGCGATCAGAAGGCTGGATCTCGCAGCGGCGCGCATTGCTCAAGCTAGAGCCTGAGTTGCGGGAGAAACTACGTTCAGGCGATCTCGCGATCCGAGACGCTCGGGCGCTGGCGCAGATTCCGTCTGCGGAGCAGGTCGCTGAGTGGTCTTCACGCCAGCAGAACCCACCATCGCCGAAAGCAAACGAGAAGAAACCACGCCGACCCTCCGATGCTGACAAGCAGATCGCATCACGCAGCGCCGCAATCCGGGCGCTGATGAAGCTGAAAAGCGATCCCCACTCTGTGGCAGTCGCGATCAGGGAAGCGCTCAACGAGGAGGACATACGTGAGCTGGTGAAGACGCTTCGAGGCATCTGACACAGCTCATCCAACCAAGAAGGCCTCGGCGGAAAGCACATCCGCCGAGGCCTTGCTGCTGAGCCTCCGATTCGGACCAGTGGGGAAGTGGAGCGGAGGCTTAAGCCCAGGTAGCCGGTCTGTGTCAGAAGCGCGACCCACCACTTCGCCAGCTCTGATCGGTCGCCAATGGCACTCTTGCAGATAGAGCTTCCTACTCACCCTTACTTATTCAGATTAGACCAACGTAAATTGCATTTTCCGCACCGTGTCACGTGAAACGGCAGTTCAGCACAGTTTTTCTCTGTAGACGTGTCGGTGGCCTGCGCTAGGCTGCAGATATGGACTTCCGGTCAGGCCGAACACCTGCGGTGACCACCCTTGTCGGCACTGACGAGGTCGGCAGATCAGTACCCATCGAGCCAGAGATCCCGCCCGCTGTCGCGAGGCGGATCGCGAGCGCCGTCCAATCGTCACGGTCGGAGGGAACCCGCAAGACCTACGCTGCCGCGTGGAGACGCTTCACCGACTGGTGCGACTCGAATGGTCACGTGACATTGCCGGCGCACCCCATCACCGTCACAGCGTATCTGGTCGACGCGGCCGATACCCGCACCGAAGCGGGAGAGCGGGCCTATGCCGTCGCTACCTTCGGCACGTGGATCGCCGCAATCAACCACCATCACCGGACGACCGGACATCTGTCTCCGTCCGCACACGAACTTGTCGCTGCAACCTTGTCAGGAATCCGGCGGGAGTACGCCGCAGCGGGGGACCGGCCCCGCACCCCACGTGATCCGCTGTTAGTCGACGACATCAAACTTCTTGTCGAGACCGCTCGAAAGCGATGCCGCGGTTGGGCCGATGAGGTTCTAGAGCGACGCGACTCCGCCATCCTGTTGCTCGGGTTCGCCGGCGCCTACCGCCGCAGCGAGTTGTCGGAGATGGTCTGTGGAGACGTCGCTGTGCATCGCCACGACGGCATGCACATCCGGCTGCGGAAATCGAAGACCGACCAAGAGGGCAGGGGAGCGGTGAAAGCCCTGCCGTTCACCGAGTCTCACGAGGCTTGCCCTCCGTGCGCGTACGTCCGCTGGGTGCAGGTTGTGGCTGCGTTCGATGCCGGTGGCCGTCCGTCTGTGATCCGCCTACTCCGGAAGCGAGAACCATTCGACGCTCACGTGTGTCGTGGGGGAGTGCCGCGCACCGCCGCCCGCGCACCGTTGCTCCGGTCCGTCGCGAAAAACGGCAACCTGGGTGCCGCCGCGCTGTCTGGAGCCGCAATTCACCAGACCATCCGTCGCCGCGCCGAACACGCCGGCTTCGACCCGACCGCACTCGCGAAGCTGGGCGGACATTCGCTCCGCGCCGGCTTCGTCACCCAAAGCACGCGCAACGGTGCCGATGGATCCGCCATCGCCCGGCAGACCGGCCACGCCAGCCTCGACTCGGTCGAGGTCTACCGCCGCGAACATGCACCTCTCGTGGGCAATGCCGTGACCGACATCGGGTTGTAGAACGCTAAATGGAGTGGCTCAAGTTCTAGGCTTCGAGCATGGCAGAGCAAGTGGGGGGACAGCCCACACATAGCTGGGACGATTGGTTGTCCTGGTATGACCAGGTCTCCGGCCAGCACAACGAAGCCGATTGGCCCCGACTGTTGTTGTGGCAGGCACGTGACGTCGTGCCGGTTGACGTTCTTCGTCGCGCCATTGCGACGATATGGATCGACGTGAGTGACGGACTCGTGAATCTTCCAAACGTCGATCTGCCCACCTACGGAGGACACACGCCGAGTCGCCTTACCCCTGCAGAGTGGAATCAGCTGTTCGAACGAACCGGATACATCTCGGATGAGAACGAAGACACGGGCACGGGCACATGCGCGAAGCCGACCACGCTTTACCGGTTTGCCAAACACGATCGCGACCCCGCAAAGCCCGGTGGCGAGATGGGGTGGTCGTGGACTGTCAGTGCCGACGCGGCCGCCCTCTTCGAAGATTGGGACAGCACCAGCCTGCGCGATGGCTGTTTGTGGAAGGCAGCCAATATTGATCCTGCCCAGTTGAAAGCTCACCTGCACACGAAACCCCTACCCGTCCTAGGCTATGAGAACGAGTTCGTGTTCGAGCCGACACGTGCACAGTTGAGCCATGTCATGGCAGTACGAAATTGCGCATACAGCGAGCACGGGGCGGAAGCGCTGTGATAGCGATAGATCTCGCCGACAATCGGGCAGGACCGAGCAATAGACCGGCACCTCACCCAAAGCCATTCGGACGGCGGGGAAATACAGTTCTGGCGAACGCGGGGATGTCTGGGAAAGCGGGTATGCCCAGTCCGCAAGCGTCGAAGGGTAGCGAAATCTACCTCCCGACGACTGAGCCGGAGCGTTGATTCAACTGTCCGGTTCCGTAGTCGTTACCTTTTGACCTACGGCCCGGGACCGTCGCACATTGATGCGCCATGATGATCTTGATCTGTTGCTATGTGCGCGCCCTGCGATACTTCCGTTGTCGGTACTGACGAGCGCGCGACGCAGCCCTAAACGCGACGACACTCGGGGTCGCGGGAGCAGCTCGATGTCGCTCCGCCGCTCGTGTACTCCGATGGCCACGAATGACGCTGCGATAACCGAGGTCAGCGCCGGAACGCCGGTCCAAAATGCTGTCATCAGCAACGGTGTCACGCCGTCCGTTTGCTGCGATTCTGCCCTCACGTAGACGGCGACTCCTCCAGCTAACCCAACCGACAATGCGGCAGTGCCCGGCACGAGGTCTCGAACGAACCAACGCCAGGATGGACCGGGCCGACGCTCTCGGTAGAAGTCGTGAAAACCAAAGATTCGTTGACAATGGCTTATCTCACCCCGGTTATAAAACGCGCGAGCAGTGCGCGCTCTCTGATAAAGCGAGTGTTCATAGTTTCGAAACGCCTGCGAGATAAACAACCATCCCGCGATTACTACCAGGAAGGCGGGGACATCACCTCCGAACACTTCGTATGCAAACGTGTTCAGCTCGAAAGGTTGCCCGCTCTCCACATACTTGCCCAGATAGAACCCACTCTGGCCAAACAGGGCGGCGGTAATAATCCACATCAGCCAGGGCCACACGAACGGCCATGCGCCATGCGTTTGACGAGCAACTACAGCGGCGACAGTCGCGCGGTGTAGCCGAACGATCGCCGTCGTATGACGCTCGCGTGGATCGAGAGAGGCTTTAATCTCACGCAGGGTTTCTTCGCGGCGTCTAAGGGTCGCGCTCCTGGTGTTGGACAAGACGAGTGCTACCAAAGCTGTCAATCCAACCAGCAGCGGCCCGAACGTCACAAAATTGCTCAACATGGGGCCCATACTTCCGTTTGGAATCCGCAACAGTCGAGTCGGTTCGGTTCTACAGCCGGTCCAGCCTGCAACTCACCGGATTGACGTTGGTTGACTGATCAGCAGGGCACATGATTGGCCCCAATGGCGACTGCTCGAACGGTGTCAAGACTTCTCGACGTACACCTCGAGGAGTCGATCCGGAGCTGTCGGCCCAAGCCGGTACCGTCGCACAGATGGCAAGACGGGGCACCGCGGTGAGCGGGTATCGCTACGAGTGGGGGCTGTTCGCCGACTGGTGCTCCGCCGCGAACGTCGAGCCACTACCTGCGACGCCGATCACGTTGGCGGAGTTTCTCGACGAGAACCCCGCCGGCGATGCAGTGCAGTTGCGCCGGGTCTCCGCTATCGACCACGTCCACCTCGAAGCCGGCCTCCCCGCGCCAGGGCGCGCGACTTCGCTCCGGCTGGCACTGGACTCTGCCCGCAGCGCGAGAACGATCCGACGTGCCGTGCAGTATCAGGCGATCGGGGCCGGACTGCCGACCGTGGGATCGACTGCCGCATTGTTCGGCCGCCGTGATGCTGTACTACTTCTCTTGGCCGGAGTGGGTTTGTCGCACAGGGCAATTGCATCACTTGACCGCGGCGAGATCACCATCGAGGGTGAGAGTGTCTGGATCGGTGGACACCACCATGTTCGCATCGATCCCCACGACGTCACCGACTTCAGTCCGGTAGAGGTATGGGAGCGGTGGCGCACGGTCCTGCAGTTCTCCGACCGCTACCCATCGACAACTCTGCTCGCAGAACATCTGCACGACAACACGTTTCCCGAGATGTCTGAGTGGCCGTTCCGATCGGGCCCGATCGCGGTCCCGATCGACCAGTGGGGACACATGCCCCTGCCCGTCGCCGCGATGACTGCCGCCGAGGTCGGATCGGTCATTGCCATGCACCGCGCCGGGAACGCACCGCTACACACCTCGCGCCGCCATCGCGTCGTCACCTCGCAGAATCGCGGGGATACCAAACAGCTCCAGGTCGTCGGTCCTACCGAGCTGGAGCACTCCGTGGAACTTGATTCCGGGTACTACCGCTCAGGCGTCGATGCACGACGCCGCGCACATACCGCTTTGGCCGGCGTTCCCGACATGGTCGACGACGTCGAGGACCGTATCGAAATGCTCCTGCAGCGCACACTCGACCTACTTGGTAACGAAACACTCTGACATACCTGGGTGTCCGCGCAGGGATGAAGGCAAGCAACAACACTACGTATCGTCAAGAAAGTTGACGACCACCTGATCCCGAGAAACGAACGAGAACGATATTCGCGTCTGGCCGAGATACGTGACCGGCATAGTGTCTTAGAACGGGTCAGGTGGACCGGTGTTCATCACCGCCATGATGTAGTCGCGGTCGGGTGGATCGGCAGGGTGTTCGTCGGCGATGGCAAACAACGACCGGTCAGGTTCGGGCGGAGTGCGTGCCTCGTCGCGAGCTGCAAGCCATTCCCGCCAGACGATGCGTTCGGCGCGGTGGCGCACAATGCGGGCACGGACGGCCGACGTGAGACCGTGACGATGGCCGATGTCGTCGAGTTCGACCGGCCCGACACCGATTTGGGCGCTCTCGACCGTGAGCAGACCGGCAACGCGCAGATCCAGTAGAGCCTCGTACCCGCTGGTACGTCCGATGCCGATGGCGATGAACAACTCGTCCGGGGTGAGGGGTTCTGCTGCTGCGACGACTGCGTCGTAGAGGATGCGGTGACGCCATCCGATGACACTCCATGCCGGGTGTACCGACTCCACCTGCACTGACTCGGGCAAAGCGTCGGTCATCGCGCGTCCCGCGTGTGTGGGCACCAGCGCGTACCGGTCGGGGTTCTGACCCACCCCACGCTCGATCAGCAACAGCGGTGAGCCTTCCATGTCCCGCAACCGCTCCAGAACAGACCACACCGTCGATTCCGGGAGCATGCCGGCCGCAATAGACAGTGACCGCCCACCGACACCGACAGTGGGAACACCTTCAACTATCTGTCCCGAAACCGCAGCAGCCCACGCCAGTGCTTGAACAACTGCATGAGTCGTCCACCGATCTCGCCGATGTAAGAACTCCGTAGCGACCCAAGTTTGGGCGTGGGTAAGCCATAAACGAAATACCGGATCGTAGGTACCCCCTGTGTGCTTTTGCTTGTGCCCGGTATCCCGGACTGTTTCTGGGAGTGTGGAGGCGGCCCATTCGAGGGCGCGCACAGTGTCGCGGCGGATGGCGCGTTCGGGTTCGGCGTAGCGGGCGTAGGCGGCACGCACACCCGCCCACGCTGGTTCGGTGACACGAGTGAGAATGTCGGCGGTGCTGGCACCGGAGAGGACGGCGTGGGTGATGACGGACTGGCGTGCTTCCGAGCGTGAGGGCCAACGGCGGGTGTCGATGCGGCCGGTGCTGGCGAAGTCGAGGACGCAGCGCGGCGGAGGGGTGGAGCGGCAGAAACGCGGATGCAACCGGGCGCCATCGCTGCTGCCGAGGACTCGTTCAGCGGACGCTTCGGTGCGGATGTGGGCGGCGATCGGGCTTATGGCCGCTCCGCCCGTTCCTCCGAGCAGGGCTTCGAGCCGCTGGAGCGTGCCGGCATCCGACCCGACGGTCAGGATGTCGGACGCTGCCGCCGGGTCGAGATCGACGAGGGTGCGGTAGCCACCTTCTTTGCACTGCGAGCCCGGCACGGTGATGCAGCCGGTGGCATCGTTGGTCATCGGTGTGATGTCCAACGTGGGAAGTCGCGCTGAGAGAAGGCGCAACAACGGCCGGACCTCGTCAGCAGTGACTGTTCTTCCCGGTGCCAGCGGTATCAGCACGTGTCTGCCGCCGCTGGTCGATTCGTCGACTACTGCGCGGCCACCGCATTCGGTCAACCAGGCCAGCAGACGCGTCACGTCGGCGACAACGGAGGCGTGGCCGTGGTGTTTGGTGTCGAAGTCCAGGGCAACGACGCCGGCGCGCCCGCGTGAGAACAGCGGCACAGCCGATGGCAATGCCGGTCTTTTGACCGTCAACGGCCCCGCGGACACGTATTTACGCGTCGTCGGGTCGTACAGCCTCATCGACCGGCGCGCAGCAATGGCCGGCGCGAATCGATGCCACAACCGGTCCGCAGTCGCATCCGGATGGACGACACGAGCATTCAATCTTGTACCTACTTCAGGGCACGATGTACCCTGAGACATGTCACGCAAGACAAGTCCCTTCGGGGAGTAGCAACACCCGAGTCGCGAGCTAGTCACTCGCTTCTCTGATTTCGAGAACCCTCGGCCCGCCCGCCGGGGGTTTTTCGTTATCTGTGCTGCGCTAATTCAGTTGAACGTATGTCCCGAATGTCGATTCGGAACTAAACGATCACGCAGTCAGGGGCAACACTCCTTGGTTCTGCGGTCGGTTGAGTTCAAGTGCGAGGTCCTCGCGGTCATTCACGATCGCGATGAGGTCGGCCAGGTATTGACCCAAAGACGTCACACCTGCTGAACTCTGTTGTTCTTCGAGCGTCTTGATCAGCTCTAGCGGGATTCGGACAGTCAACGGCTTCCGGTCACCCTTACTGGGCATCGGCATCGCGTGGCCTCCTTCATCTGCATCATCGGTCCCAACCAGTGCCTATCCTGATGCAGAATCATGTTCGGCGGGCTCAGACACGCCGAAAGCGTCGAAGGAAATTACATCGATGTGAGTCGCCCGCGTCTTTGGGGCTAAGAGGCAGAGCGATTCCCGGTCTCGCGACTGGAAGCGGTGGACCGCCCAGCGGCCCTTTGTGGCGCGAGGGTGTGGAGAACTGCTGCTCGGAGAGCCTCACAGCGATGCAGTACCCTGGCACCGCAATCTGAAGACGGCAGCTGGGGGGCTCCTATGAAAGATTCGATGGCCAATGTCTTCGAGGCGCGCGCAACTATTGAAGCGATGATTCCCTCCCCGTGGAACCGCGACGCGTTCATCGACGCTCTCTCGCAATACCGCGGCCGGCCAATCGAACTTCGTGGGGTCCGGTCATCGGATAGCAGCGAGCTGTACGGCGATCTCCAGTCATCACCATGCGGCGTGTGGTGTGACTGCACGGACAAAGACATCATCCTGTACGACCTGGGGATGACAGAGCGCCATCTAATTCAGGTGCTGTGCCACGAGGCAGCACACATGGTCCTCGGTCACTCATCCGACCAGGAGCCGAACGAAGACTGGTTGCGGCTACTACTTTCCGATGTCCCGCCGGACGCCCTGCGCAGCGCTCTAGGTCGCAACCTCGTTTCAAACGAGCAGGAGAGCGAGGCCGAACTCTTGGCAGACTTAGTGATGACGAAGGTCTCGCATTTCCGCGATTCGGCCGCTATGCGATCGTTGTGGGGGACGGCATGACCAGCTCCGTTCCGGGACTCATCAGTTGGACAATCATCCTGATGTCGGTCGCAACATTCGTAGCGCGAATGATCCTGCTGTTCGGGCGTTCCGGTTCACACACAGAGCGGCTGGTGACGTACGCACTCGGTTTTGCAATCCTGGCTGCTGCCTTCCGCGAAGCAGAGGCCCAGAACTTCCTGGCAGTCCACGTCGGGCTATCCGTCGGGTTCACCCGCCAACTCGGTACGACCATGATTGTCATGGCTTACGTGCCGTTGGTCCTAGTGCTGGTGTCGTCGTGGGCACGATCTCGATTCTCCGACCGGTGGATCACGGACAAGCCAGTATGGCTAGCTGGCTACATATCCGTCCCGCTCATGCTCGTGTTCGGCACCCACGCTCGGGTGCTCGACCAATACGTCGACCGAACCGAAGGTTGGCAAACGGTCGCATACTTCTCGATCTTTTCCGCCTGGTGCGCCGCCGTAAGCGTCCCTCTCGTCTACGTCAGCGTGCGCGATCTCGTCCGGGGACAACTTCGAGGAAAACACATCGCAACATACCTAGTTCTTCTGGTCGCTGGTGCATGGGCGACGGAAGAGGCAATCTCCATCTTCGCGAGCTCGGTATTTGCCGCAACCGGAACTGGCACGTCGTTTGTCGAGTTCAGATTCGCAGCAAATGAGAATAACTTCGTTTATATTCTACTTCTCGGTGCAATTGTCGCCATTATTCGGCCCATCTATCTACTGCTCGAACTCGCAGAACTAGACCCGGCAACCCGGTCCATTCGAAAGCTCCAGCCACTTCGCGAGGACCTAGTCGCCACCTGCAAGGACGATATTCCCGGTTTGGATAAGAAGTACCACGCAGCCGCCGGATCAGGACGTATAGAGGCCTTACAACGGATGACGGTCGAGATCCGCGACTGCTTACTGGTGCTCGGACGGTTCGCGACCCCCATTGACGACCACACTGACCCCGCTACGGCTTCCGCGTTCCAAGTCGCGGCAGCTCTGGAACGAAAACGTTCCGGCGGTGCCCCGGGCGACTACATACGACTACACGCCGCTGACAGAGATCGAGACCTTATTGAGGAAGTGCGCGCGCTGAACAAGATCGCGTGTCGGTGGGAAACAGCAAAGCAATCGGCCATCTCAACCCACGCTTAACAGCGTTCAGGAAGTAGTCACATTGAGCCAGTCTCTGAGCAGTCCCCTACGTATCAAGGCGAAGGATAGGGTGCTGCCGCACCCACCCCATCGGATACCCCTTCTCGGTGATATTTGGGACCTTCACATCACCGATTCGAGTCAGTGGGGTATGAAGGGAGCGCAGCGGTACGGCGGTATCTACGAGCGCAACATTGTCGGCACCCGCGTCACGTATGTCTCGGACCCTAACCTGTTGGTCGAGATCAACGACGATCGGAATTGGTCGAAGTTTCTGGGAGTACCCATCCGGAACCTTCGAGAAATTGTCCGAGATGGCCTGTTCACCGCACACAACAGAGAGCCGAACTGGGCGAAAGCTCACGCCATTCTTGCTCCGTCGTTCACAGCTCAAGCGATGCGCGGTTATCACCAGACGATGGTCGAGGCGGCCGGGCAATTGACCTCGCTGTGGCACAGTAAGCCCGCTGGGTCGTGGATCGATGTGTCGGCCGACATGAACAAGACAACGCTTGAAATCATCGGCCGCTGCGCGTTCGGCTACGACTTCGACTCCTTCACCGATTCTGGTGAACACGTTCTGGTCGGTGCCATGCTGAGAGAGCTGCGCTACATCAACCGTGCCGCCTACTCGCATCCCCTCGTCGAGAAGACTATCTTTCGCAATCAGTTGAAGCAGCACCGCGAGGACGTGCGGATGGTGCACGCCCTGGTTGATGATGTCGTTGCAACCCGAAAAGCCACCGGGCCGGGTGGCAAAGGCGACCTGCTCGACCGCATGCTGGTCGAGGCCGATCCGGACAGCGGGGAGCTGTTGGACGACGCCAACGTGCGAAACCAGATTCTGACGTTCCTTGTGGCGGGTCACGAGACGTCGGCCGGGGCTCTCGCATTTGCACTGCACTACTTGTCGCTCCACCCTGAAGTGGTCAAGGAAGCACGCCGCGAAATCGAATCTGTCTGGACGGACGGCACCCCTACGTTCGAGCAGGTGTCGAAGCTCAGAGCCACCCGACGAATAGTCGACGAAACCCTACGCCTGTGGCCGGTGGCACCTGGGTACTTCCGAAAGGCGAACGCCGACACAATGCTTGGAGGTCGACATCCATTCGAGAAGGGTGAGTGGGTGTTCGTCGTCTTACTGCAATTGCACCGTAACGCCCTGTGGGGATCGGACGCAGAAGAGTTCAACCCCGACCGCTTCCTCCCTGAGAGGACGCGTGGTCGACATCCCGAAATCTACAGACCTTTTGGGGTAGGGATGCGGGCCTGCATTGGCAGGCAGTTTGCCTACCACGAGATCCTGATCGTCTTGGCGACCATTATCAAGGACTTCGACATCGAGCCGGATCCCGATTACACGTTGCAGGTGCGGGAGACCATCACGTTGAAGCCTGAGGGGCTACGCGTGAAATTGCATCCTCGGACGTGACTTGGGCTCAGCCGCGCAAAGCGCGAATCAGAGCGGCTCGATCCGAGGATGTTGGTTGCCCCCGAAACCGCAGCCGTTTCACCCCTTGTTGCCGGAACACCCTCAACGTATCGAGCTGCTCCTGCAAGTCTTTGAAGCGCTGGTCGTTCTCCGATGCTGTGAGGTAATCGCTTGAGAAGCGGAAGAAGCCAGCGATGTCGGAAACAACCGCTGCAGATGGCATCTTTTGAGTTCCGGCACCTGATCGAAGCTGCTCGAAGGCCTCAACGGAGATGTTGTGCCCACGCTCGACCAGATATTCCACGACAGTCTCGTTGGACGTTTCGGCCTCGTCGATAAGATGGAAAGTATCGAAGAGTGCGTCGATTCTGCGGTACATCGGGAATTTACTCATCGGACTGCTCCAACCGCCGTTGAAATCGTTGTTCCTGCGCTTTGGTCAGACCATCGGTTTGGCCGGCGAGCCACCGCCGATATTGCCATTCTGAGACATCAGCGGCATCGGTCGGTATCGGCTCGTCGAGGAACGGCCCTAACAGCTGGAGGATTGCGGCAAGCCCACCCGGAGAGGAACGCCGGTTAGCTTCAAGCACGCTGGTGACATACGAGCCGTAGATTGGTCGAATAGCCAGCGCCAGGCGCTCCGAGATCGATCGCAGCGATTCGTCTTCCCTGACGTCAGCCAGGTCCTGCAGTTCGCCGACAAGCTTGGTTACTTCGGCTACGGCGGCTACCGGAACCGAGAGGCCAGCAGAGGCGAGAGCGACGTCAGATCTTGCCGCTGCCGCGGGCGTGCCGCCTACTGCGACTCTCGCCGCTGATCCAGCCTCCCATTGCAACCCGATATCGAGCTTGCGAAATGTCGCCGCCCCAAGGTCGTCGCCTTGGCCCCGCTCGATTTTTAATAGCGTCGGTTCGGACGGCCCTCCATTGAGAGACACCTGCCGACGGCTGAACTTAAGCTGATCCCGCCTTGCCAGGACAGCTGCACGCAGGCGTTCTGCGGCGCTCCCACCCATGCTGCCTGCTTTCATTTCGGCATTTGCGTACAACTTGCGAGTTACACCGCCCCGTGCCACTCGAAGAGTATATGTAAATCTTCTGGTTTAAGGTCGAACCGCTGGTCAAAGTGATCAAATCCCATCAACATGCAGACAACCTCAACCACTTGCGTGAGGGGAATACTTGCGTATGGTTTGCGTATGCGCAACGGGGGCGGGGGTTTGTCGGCGGTGACCATGAGGGTGTTACCCGAGCGCCTTCCACACTTTTCACTGCCTGGTTCGACCCCTCTCGAACGCCTCGGCGACAGCCACATCCGGGAGCTTCAACTCGACGGCAATCCGTGCACACACGGCGTCAGTCAGCGACGCATGCCCGCGCTCGAGCGCCGCAAGCAGCGGTGTCGAAATTCCTGCACGCTGGGCAAGTTGAGCTTGCGTCCAACCGGCGAGCTCGCGGAGATTAACGAGCTTGCACTCGGTCTCGGGTATGTGAATCAGCTCGGCCATCTCAAGGCCCAGTACCTGCGCGACGCGCTGAAGTCGGTCCACCTGAGGTGTCGATCGTCCCACCTCCCAGGCCGATATGGATGCCGAGCTGACAGACGCCCGCAGAGCCAGTTCCCCTTGAGAGAAGCCCTTGTTCAGTCTCGCCTCAAGGAGCCGCGAAGGCACAAACCCCTCCAAAGGGCGTCGACTCATCCTGGGCACCCGAACATAACGATCCATGCTGCCCGACCCCTGCTCTGTTGTCACAAACTGTCGCTATACACTGTTGCTATAAACCGTTATGATAAACGAGATAGGTGGATCACCTTCTCAGCCCTCGCGGGGACTTGAAGCAAAGTTCACATGATCTTGCACAGACCGTTGTCTGAGCGATGCGGTCCGGGGAAGCAGCAGAACCCTGCACATCCGGATTGCAGAGGAACCCTCAGCGCCATCGTTGATTGGCGTCTCTGGCGGCGCTGAGGGTTCTTTTCTCCATCGAGCTCCAAGTCCAATCACTGATCTAGGCAAGCGCGGGCTGGCACCCACGCTTCGCCGTAAACGAACTGCAATCGGTTCGGGAGGACGACTATGACATCTTCTCATCCAGGCACGTTGCTCCAGCTCAATCCTGGCTGTAACCCGCAGCTTTGCCCGGCGACGACCGCGACAATCCTCGACTTCGTCGTGTGCTCACTGCCCGAGGGCTCCCATGAGACCCACCAGCTGCGGTGCGAGACGACCGGTGAACTCCTTGGTGAGTGGACCGACGCGGACAAAACGTTTCGCCTGCCCGCCAACGAACTCCAGGGCGATCTCGAGTTCAGTCACGTGGCCTGACCCCCAGTCTCGACTGGGGGTCCCGCCTGACACCCAGTCGAGAGCTACAGCGACAGTCCGACTCCTGAGACTGCGCCGTAGCTCATTTGGTGGACCGGCGCGAGGGTCGCACGGTGACGCTTCGACCGCTCATCGTGTGCCGAACTGCGCGACCCCGCCGGGACATCGAACCAATACCCACACCTCAACTGACAGAAAGGAATACGCCCGATGCTTTGGATCTTCACGCCCAAGGCATCAACCGTCGTCCGCGCTGAGGGTTCACCCGAAGGCTGACCCTCGTTTTCGGTCGTTTCCCAGCGCGGACGGTGGTGGTTCCACCATCAACTACTCCTGCCACACATCACCCAATACCGCTGCATCGCAGCGCCTTACGAAAGGCACCACCAGTCATGTCTCCTCAGCAAGGAATCGGTGGGCGTCATCGCCGCCGCAGGGAACGGGCACTCGTTCTCACTGCCGTGCCGGTCGCCGTCGCACTGGCGTGGGGCACCGCGACCGCCCACGCGGCACCGCAGGACTTCGTGACCGCCCCCGACACCGCGCAGTCCGGAACCACCGACACCACCCCCGTCGCGCCGCCGCCGGCCCCGACCAGTGAACGTCCGTTCCTGCCCGGCTACCAGGCCTCACCGCAGGTGCAGCAGTCGCAGTGGCGTAGCTACGACGACTACCGGTCCGGCAATCAGCAGTCCTCGTACAAGACCACCTACTACGAGCCTGCCCCCGCGCCGCAGGCGGCGCCGACCGAGGCACCGCCTGCCTTGCAAGCGGCCCCGCCGCCCCCGCCGCCGGTTCCGACGGTGCAGCGCAAGGTCATTGCACCGATCGACGCACCCGACGGCTACGTCCTGGTCGGCGGAGAGCTCGTCCCGTACGACCCGAACCTGCTCGACCGGAACCTAGTGGAACAGTTCAACAACACCGGAGCCGCTGTACAGGCCGACGGCGGAAACTGGCTCGTGGACAACGGGTTCGCCGACGCATCCCGCGCTGACCGCATCGCCGCCGGCACCGCCACCGGTGTATTGACCGGTGGCGCTGTCGGCCTCGCCGCCTCCGTGGCCCCGGCCGCGGTAATCACCGGAACCGCCGCTGCCATCGGTGGCGCACTCGGCGTCGCCGCCACGACCGGCACAGGCGCGATCGTCTGGGGCGGACCGGTCGGCTGGGTCTTCATCCCCGGTGCGGCCGCACTCGCAGGAGCAGGCGTGGGTGCTGCCCTGTCGGCACCGATCGTCCTCGGCCTGACCGGCACCGGTGCTGCCATCGGCGGCATCCTCGGTGCCACCGTCCTCGGGGGTGAGCAGCAGATCATCGAAGAGCCCGCCCCGCTCCCGGCACCTGAAAGCGTCCCAGCGGCCTCTGCTGCGCCGTTGCTTGTCGAGGCCTCCGGTACCCAGAACACGGTCGACACCACCATCGGGCAGGCAGCAAGTGCTGCACCGGTATGGACCGAGCCCGCCTACGAGCAGGTTCAGCAGTTCTCCTCGACGGTGCTCGAGCAGCCAGCCGTTGCTGACACGGTAGCCGCGGTGAACACCGCCGTCGCTCCCGTTCTCGACCAGGCGAACGCTGCCCTGGCAGGACTGAACATCGCGGTCTGATATGCGGATACAGCCCGACCGTACCGGTGGGCGGGCTGTATCCGAAGGTTCGATCCCGTTCCTGCACTTCGACACTCGGAAAGGCCCTGTTGTGGCACCTCGAGAGACCCCCGACGACAGCTCCGATGATTGGTTCGCCGATCCTATCGTCGCCGACACAGAGACTGCCGCTGCAGCGTCCGAGCGCAGACTGACCGTCCTGACCGACCAGCACCATACCGACGTCGATCCCGACGACGACTGGTTCGCAGGCGACTCTGCGGACGACGTGGACCCAGCACGGCCAACGGACGGATACAGCTCCTTCGACGAACGGACCTCTCTACTTCGCACTGGAGGCCCCTACACCGCGCCCACACCTTCGCAGTCCTGGTGGCGTCGTCACCGCTCCGCTGTCGCCGTCACGACTGCACTCGCGGTTCTGGTCGGAGGAGGCTTGGGAGCAGCTCTGGTCCTCACCGGCGTCGGTGACGAACCGCAAGCCCCTGCCGCACTGCTGCCCGACGAGATCCTCACCACAACGGCTCCGACCTCGACCGCCCCCGCAGCGGCCGGTGCCGCCGCAGCCGATGTCACCTGGTGCCGGGGGCAAGCCGACGGTGACCCGGTCACCGAAGACAGCGACGATCTAGGCGCAGTGGCGATCTGGCGGTTCGAGAAGGCCTTCTACTTCGACCGCGACGGGTCCGCTGCCCGCGCCGCAGGGGCACCGGATGCAGTGATGGCGTCCGCACAGAGACTCCAGCAGGGAATCGACCAGCTCGAACCCGACATCGAGTTCTGCGTGCTCGCTGATCCGGTCGACGCGGGGATCTACGACGTCACCGTCGTCGAACGCGGACCCGGGATCGACGGACGCATGAGCCGCCAACGGATCACCACCACCAAGACGCCGGACGGCACGACGCTCATCTCCGCCATCGTCCCGCGCTGACCCCCTATGACCAGGCACATCCGCTGGACCCCACCGAAGAAGAGAGAAGCCGTGCACACAACCATCGACCAGGTTCGCCGCCTCACCCCGCGCCTGCTCGCCGCCACCGCAGCGATGACGCTCGCGGTCTCTGCCAGCGGAGTCGCGGCCGCGCAACCGTCCGCTACACCCACCCCGTCCGGATCAGCAACGACCAGCCGAACCAGCACCGACGGCGACTGCCCGGTGCTCCAACTCCTCGTCGTCCCCGGCACCACCGAGATCGACGAAAACACCTCACCCGATACCGATTCCGGCTTCTTCTCCCGGCTGACCGTCCCGGCGATGCGCGATGCGAACTCCGGCGACGGACCCGCTCTCGACCGCAAGTACGTCCCGTATCCGGCATCGTTCGGCGGCAAGCCAGGGGACCGCAGCTCCGTTCCCTACGCCCAGTCCGTCGACATCGGTGCCGAGAACACCACCACCATGATCTCCGATATCGCCGCACGCTGCCCCGACTCCAAGTTCTTCATCTCCGGCTACTCCCAGGGCGGCGAAGCCGCATCGAAGGTCTTGCGCGCTATCGGTGCCGGACAAGGGCCGATACCTGCCGACGATCTCGCCGGCGGAGCACTGTTCTCCGACCCCACCCGCGCCGAAGGCGAAGACGTCATCGCAGGTGGGGGATCGACCCCCGCACCGGCACCGGGAACCGACGGCGCAGCCGTGGACACCGTCCAACTCGCCCCGGCCGTCGCCGCAGCCGCCCCCGCAGGTGGCGGTATCGCACCGACACCGAAGATCGCTGGATTCGGAGCAGTGTCGGACCGGGTCGCCTCGTACTGCACCGCAGGCGATCTCGCGTGCGACACCCCCGTCGACGCACCCGCGGCCAAGCTGGTGGCGTCCATCGCCGGACAGTCCTCGATGGACACCCGCGACCCCGTCCGGATCCTCACCGACGTCTCCACCGCCGTCGGGCGCACTGCCCTGATGACCGGTGCGTCGGTAATCAACGACAACATCGACTTCGACTCCAAGGCAGGACGATTCGAGGTCAACTCATCGTCGGAGACGGTGCTGTCGAAGATGGCGAAGTACTCCGACCCGTCCGCAACCTCGACCGACGAGATGATCGACGAGGCGGTCGGTGCGGTCACCAAGATCGCGGGTATGGCTATCGGCGCGGCGATCACCGTCGCCAAGGACGTCATCACCCCCGAGACGATCGGCCAGCTCGCCACCGTCGGTCTGACCAATCCACCCGCAGCTCTGGGCATACTCGCCACCAAAGTGCTGTCCTCAGCGGTCAAGCTCGTACCCCCGGCGACCATCGACTCGGCCGTCGACGTCGCATTCAAGGAAGTGTCGAACACCATCGACGAGAACGCCGGTCTCGCGCAGCTCGTCACCGACACCTCGTACTGGAACACCGCGACCAAACACGGCTCCTACGACAGCGTTCCGGTCGGATCCAAAGGTGAGACCCCCGTCGAGCTGACCGTGCGGTGGATCGTCGCACTCGCCGCCGACCTGACCGGCGATCAGAGCCTCGCAGACAAGGTCGGGGCAGTGATCGAACAAGGCGCGGCCCTGTTCGCCACCACCGACACCGTACGCAGCGCCGGGAGCATCCTCGCTACCCACGCCACCGTCGGAACCACCGGCACCGCCACGACGACCACAGCGGCCACCACAGCGACCCCCACCGTTTCTGCCGCTGTGCCAACCACCGTCTCACCAACCACCACTCGGTGACCGAGAACGCCGGAGAAGGAGGTGCGCCCGACATGGCCGCACAACCAGCAGAGCGCCGTGACTACGACCGAGACGACGAACCATCTGTCACCCCGGCCGGACTGCGGATACCACCGCAATCCCGGCAGGCACCGATACACGACAACCCGGTCTCACCATCGGTCCACGGTCGCCAGCCCGCGATGTGGCTCCTCGCCGCTCACGGGCGCTCCGGCGCAGGCACACTCGCTCAGATCTGGGCCCCGGCGGGCGACGCCCGCCGGGGCTGGCCCGCCCGCGACCGGCACCCGCACGTCGTGGTCGTCGCGCGCACCGACCGCGCCGGCCTCGACGCTGCACACGATCTGCTCCTGCAAGCAGCCGCAGGACTGACCGGCGGCTGCACCCTCCTCGGACTCGCTCTGGTTCCCGACGCACCAGGCCCACTCCCGAAGACCCTGCGCCGCTGGGCCGATGTCGTCGCCTCCGCAGCCCCGGCGGTCTGGCGGATCCCGTACGTCGAGGATCTGCGCACCCACAGACAGCACGAGCTCGCGATCTGGACACCCTCCGAGCCCGACCCACCCCCACCCGGGCGGATGCGGGCACCCGCCCCTTCGACCACCACGCCACACCACGAACTCGCCGTGATCGGGCGGGAAATCTTCGCTGCCGCCCGCATCGCCGCAGGCCACTGAACCGCAATACCACTCACCCTCACAGAAAGAGATCAACCATGATCACTACCCTCGCCGCGTCGACAACCACCTTCCTCGCACAGAACATCGGTGATGTCAGCCCCCAAGCACCGGACGGCCGCACCGGGGAGAAGATCTTGACCCTGCTGTCCTGGCTGATGTGGGGCTGCATCATCGCCGCCGTCGCCGGAATCATGATCTGCGGCGCGATGCTCGCCTACGAGAAGATCTCCGGCGGTGGCCAAGGCGGTGCCACCGGCAAACTCGTCGGCGGCTTGTTCGGGTCCATTGTCATCGGTGGTGCCGCCGGCCTGGTCAACATGCTCGTCCTATGACCGCCTTGAACTGGACCTTGTGGGGGGGTGTTCATCGCCTCGATCAGCGCGATGGTGATCAGCGGAGGTGTGGTCGCCGTCGACAAGACCATCTGCAGCCGACACGACCGCGCGACCACAGTCCTGCTGGTCTCGACCGTGGTCGGCACTGTCTCCGCAGGTATCGGCGCGGTGATCGCATGACCGGTCACACCGGCGCCCTGGCCATCACCGTGCTCTGTTCGTTCAGCGCCTGGTGGGTGAACGTGTCATGGCCATGACCGACGTGCTCGCTCAACCACCCACCGAACCGGTCGAATGGCCCGACGAGGTGTGGCAGCCGATCATGACGGGCCTGTCGTGGCTGCTCTGGTTCGCCATCATCACCTGCATCGCAGCACTGTTCGTGTGCGGGGCCGTGTTCGTCAACCAGCGCAAGTCCACCGGAACACAGATGGTCGAGGACGCGACCCTGGCCCGCATCCTGATCTGCGCCGCCATCATCGGATCCGCATCCGGAATCGCTCAAGCCGTCCTCGCCTGAGAAACCCACATTCGCTGCACCCGAACTACATTCGACCCGAAAGGCCTCACCTGATGACCGTCTCCCGCACACTCCGGATCGCCGCGACAGCGGCGACCGTCCTCGCACTCGCTGCGTGCGGATCCGGCAACGACGACGCCCCTACCGCCACCCCGGACGCAGCACCCGATCTGCGCTCCGCCCCGGCCGAACTGACCTGGCGCGAGGTCGCGGGAGTGTCTGTGCCGACCTCACGGATCGACGGGCCCTTCGCCGGAACATCGGTGAACCGCAGCGGATACGCACAAACCCCGCAAGGCGCTGTCCTGGCCGCGATCAACGGACAGACCGCACTCGCCGTCGCCGACGACCGCGCCTGGCCGGACGTGGTCAACACCGTCACCGCACCCGGACCGGGCCGCGACGAATTCGCGGCCGCCCGCACCGCCGTCACCGTCTCCGGATCGGTCCCCGCCGACGCGGCACCGAAGTTCGTCGGGTTCGAGGTCACCGACTACAGCGACGACCCGCTCTCAGCGGCAGTGTCGGTCGCCCAAACCATCGGTACCGACACCCAGCTCTATGCCTACCCGGTTGCGCTGCAATGGATATCGGATGACTGGCGGATCGTCCTACCGACCGCCGAGGAGAACATCGACGCCGTCGAACTGGACTCCATCGACGGCTACACCACCCTGGAGCGCACCTCATGAGCCGCCGCATCCGCACCATCCTGATCGGCGTTGCGGCGCTCGTCGTCGTCGCAATCGTCGGTGCGATCGTCTTCATCGTCCCGAACATGAACGACGACGACACCCCACCGGCCACGGCTGCACCGTCGACCACCGAACCCACGCCCAGCGACCCGTCCGGATCGGGCAGCAACGGCCAACGAGGTTTCGGCACACCCGTCGTCGACGTACTCGGCCGCAAGGTCACCGTCCCCAACAACCCGATCGGGCAGCCTCTGCCACAGACCGCTCCGGAACCGCGGATCGAATGCACTCCGACCAACACACCCGTCACCTCACCGGCCGGAGTACAGATCCAACAGACCGCCTCACTTCCGCTGCTGGTCTCGACCACAGACGGACCCACCGCGGTGACCGGCAACGTACCCACCGGTTACACACAGACTCCCCAGGGGGCAGCCCTGGCCGGGTGGAATTGGGTGGCAACGACGTACGGTCCCGGTCCGGTGGCAAAAGACGCCTACGAGCTCCTCACGGTGCACACCGACGAACTCGATCGCGGTGCCGCTGCCGAAGCGTGGGACTCGCCCGGTCAAGACGCCGCCACTGGTTTTCCCGCTCCGGTGGCGTTCCGTATCGGAAGTTGCACTTCTGATTTCGCGTCAGTCGAATTCGCCATCGAAGTTCCCATCGACGACAACGGGCAACGCCGCACCACCCCTGTCTACACAGTCCTGCGCACGTCGATGTTCTACGACGGCGGTACCTGGAGGAGCCGGCTCGACAAACGCTCCGTCGCCACCGACACCGACATCACCGACATCAGTTCCTTCACTCCCTGGAGCTTCGCGTGACGCGCCCGAACGTCTTCGAGCGAATCCGACGCGGTGCGATTCGGTTCCTTCTTCTCGCGGTGGTCACCGTCGCGATCATCGCGGGAAGCAACGCCGTCGCGTACGCCCAGGACCCACCGCCCGTTCCTGGAATCGCAGATATCGCAAACCAAGGCAACGACTTTCAGAAGGATCGCCGGGAATGCCTGGACAAGGCGCGCGAGGACTCGACCTGGATCGGTGACCAACTCAACAGCGTGACCGGTGACGCACTCCCTCAGGTGTTCTGCCTCTCCAACTCGTTCGAGGACAATCCCGGTGACGCGATCTCCACTGCCGTCTCCTCCGCATCGTCCGCGTTCTGGGGTGACCCCGTCGGTGACTTCACCAAAGCCGTGATGGAAGGCAACAGCCAGGCATTCCGCACCGTCATGACCTTCTGGATGTCCTCGGGCATACCAGGACTCGCCGCCGAGAACGCCATGTCGGGGCTACGCAACATCATCACCGGATTCACCCTCGTCGCCTTGTTCGCCTCGATCGTCATCGCGATGACCAAACTCGCCATCGCCCGCAAACAAGCAGTGATGGAAGGAGCCACCGAAACAGCCAGCATGCTGGTCCGCACGGTCATCACTGTCTCGCTGCTGCCGATCCTGGTGTTGATGTTCCACCAAGTCGGAGACGTCGCCTCGGCCTACGCGCTCGAGAAGTTCGTCAGCGGCGATCTGAACCAAAAGATCACCGCCATCACCGCGTTCGACGACAAGACCGGCCTCGGCCCGATACTCGCTCTCGCCTGCGCCGGGTTCGCGTTCCTCGGTTCGGTTGCCCAGCTCATCGCACTGCTGATCCGTGAGGCCGTGCTGTGCGTCGTCGTCGCCGTCATCCCGCTCGCCGCCGCAGCGTCGGCCACCGGCACCGGGCGTAGCTCCTACAAGTCGATGATCGCGTTCACTCTCGGCGCGCTGCTGTTCAAGCCGGTAGCGACGCTGCTGTATCTGTTCGCGTTCTGGGCATCCTCGGCGTCGAGCTCGGATCAGATCGCCACGGTCATCATCGGCTCGATCCTGCTGGCCGTCGTCGGGTTCTCCCTGCCCACCTTGGTCAAGATCGTCGCTCCCGCAGCTGAAACCATCTCCGCCGGTGGCCGCGAAGTCGGACAGGTCAGCTCAGCCGGTGGCGCGGTGATGGGCAGTACCGCTAGGGCCGGGTCGCGTGCCCTCGGGGCAGCGGCCAACACCGTCGCCGGATCCTCCGGTGGCGGCGGCAAAGGTGGGTCCTCGGGTGGGAACGGCACCGGCGCACGTTCCACCCCCGGATTTCAGGGCCGCTACAACGGTGGATCGAGTCCCTCCCACGCAGGTGCATCGTCCGGGCCGATGGGTGCAGCCCGCAGAGTCGGCTCGGCCGTCAGTTCGGCAGGACGCACCGCATCCTCGGCAGGCCTGCGTGGGGCAGCCGGGGCACTCAAAGCCGCAGGCAACGCCGGCCGCACCGCAGGCTCGATCTCGAACACCCTCGGCTCCGCTGCAGAAGGTGCAGTCGGCAACTACCACGGACGGATCCAACGATGACCACACAGCTCGAAGCGCCGTACGAGCCGCCGATCTACTCGGCCGGCAACCGGCCGCAGAGCACGTTCGCGTTCGGCCTACCTACGAAGGTAATCGCCTACGGCGCAGGATTTTTCGCGGTCTCGTTCGCGGTCCTGATCTTCGGAAACGTCCTCTTCGGACTCGCGTTGATGGGTGTCGGCGCAGTGATCCTCACCCCGCTGGTCATCGCGCCGAACGGCCGAACCCTCTACGAGACAGGACAACTGAGAATGCAATGGTTTCGCCGCAAGCACGTCGACAAGTCCACCGAATACCACGCAGGACCGCACTCGAGGATCCCCGGTGGCCGATACAAACTCCCCGGACTGCTCGCCCGCACCAAGGTCTACATGGGAATCGACCGGCACGGCAACGAATTCGGAATGATCCACAACCCCGACGATCACCGCTACACCGTCGTCTTCGACGCCCTCCCCGGCGGTGACGAAGCAATCGTTCAGCGCGACAAGGATCTCTACACCGCCGACTGGGGTGTCTACCTCGCCGATCTCGGCCTGCCCGGCGACATCGTCGGCGCGGTGGTGGTGGTGGAGAACATTCCCGCCACCGGGCTGCGGCTGGCGCGGCGAGCAGAACACGAACTCGTCGACGCCGCACCGCCGTTGGCGGCGACGTTCGTCCAGCAGTCCGCCGTCCGGATGCCGTCCGGTCGCCACCGCACCCTCGCGCGGTTGTCGATCACCCTCCGCGCCACCACCAAAGAGCGGCAGAAGGACCCCGAGGAGATGGCCACCGAGCTGGCCCGTCGTCTGCCGGATCTGTACGAGTCACTCTCCGGTGCCGGGATCGATGCCCAGCCGATGACCGCCGCCGAGATCACCGCGGCCGTGCACCGCTCCTACAACCCGTCGACCGAGAACGACTTCGAGGAACTCGAGATCTCCGGCGAAGAGCACGGTGTCGACTGGGACGACGCCGGACCGGGACGTGCGAAGACCGAGTGGGGTCACTACCGCCACGACGGTGGCGTCTCGGTCGTCTGGGAGATGGCCGCGCCTCCGGAATCGGTGTTCACAGACACCGTCCTCAAACCGTTGCTGCAGCCGCACGACGACCTCCCGCGCAAGCGCCTCACTCTCGTCTACCGCCCCTACACCGCCGGGGACGCCGCGAAGAAGGTCGACAAGCAGCACCGAGACGCGCTGCACGCGATCAATTCTCGCGGCAACAAGATCACCTCCGCCGGGTCGGAGAAGCGCCACGAGATCGCCGAGCAGGCACGCCGGGAAATGGTCTCCGGAGCCGGATACGAACGCTATTCGGCGCTGCTGACGATCACCGTCGGCTCGGTCGACGAGATCGCCAACGCCGCCGCCGTCACCGAATCACTCGCTGCCCGCTCCCGGCTGCGGCTGCGCCGCGCGTTCGCCTTCCAGGATGCCGCGTTCGTCGCCGGTCTCGGTGTGGGTGTGCTGCTGCCCGATCAGATCTCGACCTCGATCCTGGTGCGCCGCAGCTAGACGCTGTTCGCCCACACCGGCCCATACCCCTGCGTGAGAAAGAGACTCCCGACGATGACCATGACCGCCGACCGACCCGACTCGGGATACAGCGATGGCGACCTGCACTTCGAGACCGACACTGCGCAGCCGTCGGCGTTCGTCCGCTGGATCATCGGCGACACCGACTACGCCGCGCTCGCCGCAGCCGTCGCGACCGGTGACGCCGAAGAGCCCTACAAGCTCTCGCGACGCGGCATCGGCCTGACTCGGTGGCGCAACGAGAACCCGGTCAGCAACCAAGCCTTCATTCAAGAGGCCGCCTCGGACCAGTTGTGGCGGGAGTCGTTGTCCTCGACCACACGCGGGCTCAAGGGTGCCGGTGGTGGCCGAATGGCCACCGTCCCGGCCCCGATCGAGTACGAAGCGACCTCGGTGCAGATGTGCGGGCTCAACCCGTGGGCGATCGGCGCGGCCGCGCCCTCGTCGGGGACCATCGTCGGTCAGCACGCCATCACCGGCAACGCCGTCTCGTGCGATCCGTTCGCGTACTTCCGCGACAAGCTCATCGGAAACCCCTCGATGTTCGTCCTGTCCCTGCCAGGCCTGGGGAAGTCGACGCTGATCCGCAAGATCCTCCTCGGGGCGTGCGGATGGGGACAGACCCCCATCGTCGCCGGCGACATCAAAGGCGAATACGTCAAGCTCACCCGCCTGCTCGGCGGGCAGGTGATCACCCTCGGGCACGGCGGCGGGCACCTCAACCCGCTCGCCGCCGGGGCCCTCGGGCAGGCCGTCGTCCGCGCGATCGCCGCCCGCGACGAAGCCACCGACCCAGCCCGGATCGCCGAGCTCGACGAGCTGATCGACGTCGCCACCATCACCATCTCCACCCGTCAGATCAACGCCGTCTGCGCCTTGGTCGAGCTGATCCGCTACGACACCCACTCGGTGAAGGCCTTCGAGAATTCCTTGATCGGGATCGCGCTGCGCGAGCTGTACGCCAACGGCGGATTCTCCTACACCCACCCGCCGCTGCTCAAAGACCTCTACGCCCGCATCGACGCCGGATCACCGGCCATGCTCCAAGCGGCGTACAAGACCGATCGTGACGGCTACCGCGAGGCCATCACCGAACTGATGCAGGCCCTCGGCGCACTGACCTCAGGGCCACTCGGGGACATCTTCGCCGACCACACCACCGAACCGATCGACCTCGACGCACCGATGATCTGCATCGACGTCTCCTCCCTCGACCGCGGCGACACCACCCTCAAAGCGGCCGTGATGCTCTCCTGCTGGGCCGACGCCTACGGCACCGTGGAAGCGGCGCACCTGCTCGCCGACGCAGGCCTGGACCGTCAACGCCTGTTCCTGATGGCCCTCGACGAGCTGTGGCAGGTCATCGGTGCCGGACCGGGCATGGTCGCCCGCGTCAACGAGATCACCCGCCTCAACCGCACCGACGCGACCGGGCTGCTGATGATCACCCACACCGGCCGCGACCTCGAAACCCTGCCCACCGAAGCCGATATCAAGACCGCGAAGGGCTTCATCGACCGCGCCGGCATGGTCGTGTGCGGCGGCCTGCCGATCGGTGAGGTCGAGCGCCTCTCGGGGGAGCTGAAGTTCACCGACGCCGAAGCGGGCATGGTCACCTCCTGGTCACGAGGGGCAGCGCTACGCGGATCCGAACGCCGCACCGTCCGCAACCCGATCGGCCGCGGGAAGTTCCTGATCAAGGTCGCCAAGGACAACACCCCCGGCATCCCCATCCAGACCATCCTCACCGACGTCGAATACGACACCGGAGTCCACGACACCAACGCCCGCTTCGCGGAGTACTTCGCCGGCCAGCACCACGAACTCGACGATGCAGATGCCTACGGCAACGACTCCGAACTGGTCGGTGCGCGGTGATGCTCGCCGACGATCCCCGCGATCATCGGCGAGCCGAGTTCCCCGCCGAGACCCGGCAATGGGTATTGACCGAGTACGAGAAGTCTCGCCAGAACTACGCCTCGCGCGCCGAATGTGTTGCAGTCCTTGCACGAGCGATCGGAGCGCACGAGAACACCGTGACACGGTGGGTCAAGGACAAGTTCGGATCCTCCCGGTCCCCGGCGTCCGATGACGTCGCCGCGAAGCTACGGGCGGCCGAAGCCGAGATCGGGCGGCTCCGCAGCGAGAACCGCACTCTCACCGAACGACTCGCCGCCTGCTCGCCGCGCTCGATCACCACCCAATCCTACGGCTCGCACTCGTTCGGGGCGGCTGCGCTGTGAAGAAGGGCGGCGCGATCGCGCTGAGCGTGGTGCTCGCACTGTCGCTGTTCGTGGTCCTGTTCGTCACCACCGGCGTCCGAGAAGAAGTACCCACCAACTGCATTCCCGGGAAAGGTATCTCCGCGGCTGCAGGCGGTGTTCCGGCCGGGTCCTTCTCCAAGCCGATGAAGACCTCCGAAGCACAGCTGACGAGCCCGTTCGGGTCACGGTGGGGAACGATGCACAAGGGCATCGACCTCGCCGGGCCCGTCGGCACCCCGATCTACGCCTACGCCGACGGCACCGTCACGCAAGCCGGACCCGCCGACGGGTTCGGGATGTGGATCGTCCTCGAACACAACATCGACGGCCAGATCGTCTCCACCGTCTACGGGCACATGTTCCCCGACGGTGTCCTGGTCAAGCCTGGCGAGCACGTCACCGCCGGTCAGCACATCGCCGACGAAGGCAACAACGGCGACACCACCGGCGCGCACCTGCACTTCGAGTACCACACCGGCCCCTGGTCACCCGACAACGCGATCGACCCGCAGCCGTTCTACGAAGCCGCCGCCGAACCCGGCAGCGGACAGACCGGTCAGAGTCCACTGCCGACGCCGTCGACGACCGCACCGACCTCGCCCGCCCCGAACGGCGGCACCGCGGAAATGGCAGCGCTGCCCGCCAATGTCGGCTCCGAAGAGCACTTCCAGGTCGACACCGTCCGCGTCGCCCGCGCCATCCACGCCAAGTTCCCGCAGATCACCACCATCGGCGGGTGGCGAGCCGACGGCGGCGGATTCGACGACCACCCCTCCGGCCGCGCAGCCGACATCATGATCGACAACTGGTCCTCCGAGGAAGGAAAAGCACTCGGCGACCAGGTCAAGGACTACCTGTGGGCGAACCGCGACTACCTCCAGATCGAATACATGATCTGGCGACAGGAATACATCCCCTCCCAAGGTGAACCGAACACCATGGAGGACAGGGGATCTCCCACCCAGAACCACTTCGACCACGTCCACGTCACCACCGTCGGCCACGGCGCACCGGCACCCGGCCAGACCTACGGGCCCGTCCCCGGCGGCGGCGGATCCGCACCGAAAGCCACAGGCAACTGCACCACCGCACCCGGTGCCGGTCTCGGTGATCACGCGAACCTCGCCGCCGGCCAGATCCCTCCCGAGTTCGAGCCGTGGCTCGCCCTCTCGGCCGCTCAGTGCCGCGAGCTCTCACCCGCGATCCTCGCCGCTCAGCTCAAACAGGAATCCGGCTTCACACCGGGCCTGACCAGCCCGGCCGGGGCCGAAGGGTATGCGCAATTCCTCCCCGGAACGTGGGCGTCGTTCGGTTTCCCCGTCGACGATCAGGGCGTCGTCACCGGGGCAGCGGGGGAGGGGGATCCCAACGACATCGGCGACGCCGTCATGGCGCAGGGCCGCTACAACTGCTCGGTCGCAGACACCCTACGACCGGGCATCGAATCCGGTGCCATCACCGGCGATCCCGTCGAACTGATGCTCGCCGGATACAACGCCGGCCCCGGAGCGGTCCAACAGTTCGGCGGCATCCCGCCCTACTCGGAGACCCAGAACTACGTCACCACCATCACCGCCACCGCATCCGATTACGACCTGGCTCGATAGCCCTCACCGACCACGCACGACCGAAGGAGACAACGGCCATGGCCACCAGCACACCCCACCGCACGGCATACGAATTGGGACCCCACGACGTGCACCGAGCGCTCGTCGCGCTCGGCGTGACCGCAGTCGTCATCTGGCTGGCCTGGTCCGTTCCCGTAGCGAATTGGGTCCTACCGTCCGCAGACACCATCGAAGAGAACGCCGGCCGCCTCGAAGCAACAGAGGACGCCCTCGGCCAGGGATGGTGGGCGATCATCGTGGTCACCGTCGCCCTGGCTATCGGGAGTGTGTTGGCGGTCGGAATCGACTACATGCGGGGTAGGAACTGGACGGTCACCGCCCTGAAGAAAGCAATCGCTGTGGCATCGACTCTCCTGGCGATGTGGGCGATCTGGACTGTCAGCGTGTTCGCCGCTGCGGGAGTCAACATCCTCGGATAGAGCAACCGCCGACCCGCGCAGATGTGTCGGTACCCGTTGCGACACTGACCATCATCGAATCGAAGGAGCACAGACATGGCACACATCCTCGACCGCACCGACACCCACGGACCCGTCACCGGCTGGCTCGAAGTCATCGCCAAAGCCGCTGCACTGGGACAAATTTCCGACACCGATCCAGCCGATGCACTCGATTCCCAGGAACGCTCGAGATGAACCGCACAGCGACAATCGTTCTCGCGTGCTTCGGCATCGTCGGCGCGGTGACCATAGCCGCCGCAATCGTGTTCTTCTCACGTGGTTCGGACACACCCCCGCGTGCGGGCACCGACGCCGGAATTGCCATCGACCCCTCGGCCACGGACCCGGCCGGAGTAGCAACGTCCGTCATGTCCGGTGTGTACACATGGCAACCAGCAGTACAGGATTCACCGTGGGAAGCCCTGCACGAGCAGCGAGACAACCTCACAGGGCCGATGGCCACCGCGGCCGCAGCACGCCCGATTCCAGCGCCGCAACCGATGTCGGAGTGGTCCGCGTGGTCCCGCAGCAGCGACATCGTCACCGCAATCACCACACTCGACGGCGAGCCCTCCATAGGCACCGGCAAAGCCACTGTCCCAGTTGTGATCTCGCAGACCGTGCAGCACACCAGCGGCGAGATCACCCCGTACACCGCATACACGGCCACCGTCGACCTCGAACGCACGGACCACGGTTGGAAAGTCGCGAACTACCGCCTGGACAACGCCAGCCGGTAGAGGTGCCGGCAGACACCATCAACCGCGAGCGCAGAAGACGAGGGTACCCATGGGCCACGACAGAAACGCCACACCAGAGAAGATCGAACAAGGAGAGACCACAATGTCGGATACCAGGATCCCCGACGACGCCAAAGACCCTGCCCGTGATGAACAACCAGGTCCAACCAACGAGGCGGACCCGCACTACGGCCACGAAGACTGGGCCCCCGGACCCACCGGCCGCTGGTTCACAGCTACCGAGCTGATCGACTGGGGGTACAAGCCTGAGGCGTTAAGACGCCTTTTCGGCCCCCACGTCGAGGGACCAGACGAAATTCAAGGCTGGCTCATCGACCACGTCCAACACATCGAAGAAACCATCATCTACCGTGCCGTAGAGCTCCTCGAAAGCACCTTTCAGCCTGACCGCCTGCGAAAGATGATTCCCGCCCCGCCCGACGCAGACCAAGATCTATCGGACGCCGAAGTAGCCGCCATGGTCGATGCGCTTCCACCTACGGTGACAGCGACCGCCTCGAATTAGCGCGATGACACAGAAGGTGCGCACGAACTCGCCACACCAGTCCGCGAGAGCAGCAAGAAAGCAATTGAACAGCTGATCTCAGAAGAACGCGAGCTGTGCCTCGTCGACGCGACGACGAGCTGCACGCACTCTGCGTGATCGGGGCACCGAATCGGCGAGGGGCGGCGAAGCAACCGGGGGAGCGGAGCCGACTGTGCCGAGGCCGGCACCTGCTCGTCGTACCAATTCGGCGCGAATCCGAGAGCGTTCGCGTTCACGGGCGCGGCCGGTCTCCGTATTGCGGATGCTCCACTCCGACTCCCACGCAGCCGACCCTGGTGTCGGCGCGGCCAACGCCCGGTCGGTCAACCGATCGAGTAGTTGATCGAGCCTGTCGATCAGAACCTCGGCGAGCTCGTCGAGCACGTTATTGGGCACCGCAGCCGCGTCGACGGACTCGCACTCGCTCACACGCGACACTGTAGGGCCGACCACCGACAGGGTCGCGGTACTCAGTGGGCTGAGTTGTACGCCTCTTCGATCGCAGCGGGGATCCGACCGCGATCGCTGATCTCGTAACCCTCGTCGGCCGCCCACTGCCGGATCGCGCGTGTCTGCGCCGGATCACGCGTGGCCGGTGTCCCGGTCTTCGCGGGCGTCGCCGCGCCGGCGGGGGAGGGCTTACGCTTGCGGCCACCGACCCGCGTCGAATGCTCGATGTAGTAGTCGAGCTTCCTGTGAAACTCGGTGGCGTTCTTCGCTTTCAGGTCGATCACATACTCGACACCGTTGACCGCGAATTCGATCGTTTCGCCGGATTCGTCGTCGATGACCGACCCGTCGATATCGTCCACCAATTGGGTTGTCACTCGTTTGGCCACAGCCGAAAAACCCTTCGATCACACACAATGCCTACGGACTCGGATACCCGGCCAGCGTAACCAACGAATGTGGCGATGAGCTGCACCCTTTCAAGTCACGACATCATGGGGAGCGATATCGGATCGGATTCCTTTGAATGCGGGATGCCGTAAACGCCCCGTTGCCGATTGTTCGCGATATTCCACGGTCGCCACCAATTCCGGTGCCACCCACGACACCCCGACCGTGTCGGCGCGCGGAACCGGACCGTGCAGCGCACTGTCCGAACGAGTGCGATCAGCAAGCGCGCTCCGCAGCTCACGGCGCATCCGATCAGTGAAACCCGTTCCCACACGACCGATGTAGACCAACTCGCCCGCCTCGTCGTACGCTCCGAGGAGCAGCGCCGCCAGTGTCCCGCCAGCGCGGCCGCCCGTCGGAACCCATCCGCAAATCACGCCTTCGCGTGTGTTCCGGATCGGTACCTTGATCCACGACGGCGACCGGATCCCCGATCGGTACACCGACTCAGCCTTCTTCGCCACGACCCCCTCGATACCGTTGTCGGCGGCAATGCCCATCAACGTCTCGCCGTCGATTCCCGTCATAGTCGGCGGCACCTGCACTCGCCGCCCGTCGGCCACGCCGAGACCTTCGAGCAGCGCACGGCGCTGCGTGTAGGGCAGCGTCCGGACCGATTCGCCGTCGACGTCGAGGACATCGAAGACGAAATACGTCACCGGGGTCGACCGCAGCAACGCCGCCGACGGCCGCGCGACATGCATTCGGCGTTGCAGCAACCCGAAATCGGGCCGACCGCCCGAATCCAGTGCCACCAACTCGCCGTCAAGGATCATCGATCGACCCGCCGTCGTCTCCGACAACGCCGCCGCCACATCCGGGAACGAGGCGGATATGTCGTTTCCGTTGCGCGAGAACAGCTTCACCCGCGATGCGCCGTCGACAACGCTGACCCCACGTTGGCCACTGGAGTCCGCACGGGTTCGATCGGCTGCCAGGAACCGGTGTAAGCCCAGGTTCCCTGGTCAGAGCAACGATTCTTCTTCATTCCGTGGTCGCTCAAATTTCATCAGTTACTCGTAGATTCTGCGAGTTCCTCGCATAAGTTCACTGTTCGTGTCAGATTTCGCTACTCGTCGGCAGCGACGTATCGCTGCCGACGGCGCATCGAGTGCCGCGCGGGTCGGCAGCGGGGAACTTGCGGACGTCGAATCGCTGCAGCGGCTGGCGTCGGCGTCAGGGGACGACGAACACGACTTCTTCCGTAACACGCTGGTCGAATACGGATGGGCCAGAGATGTGGCGGGTCTGAGCCCCGCGACGTTGCAGAGAATCATGTATCCCGTGATCGAGATATGCGATTACTTCGATTGCGTGCCATGGCGATTGACCCAGCAGCAGTTCGATCAGTACTTCGCCGGTCCCGGCAAACGCAGTCACGCAACCATCCGCAAGAAGACAGTTCAGATCGACAACTACTACCGATTCCTCGAGCACCGCTACGCCGGCGAGCTGCTCCGAGCGTTCGGCGTCGGTGTCGAGTCACCGGTCGACCCGTTCAACCGGCCGAGGCACAGGGGTGATTTCGCGCTGCGGATTCCTCCCACTCGACGAGCGATGACAGCGTTCTTCGCCGACTGGAGAGACGCCCTGCCACGCTCTCGCAAGTACCACGTGAGCGCACGCGACTACACCATGGCGAAGATTGCGTACTTGTCCGGTGTGCGGGCGTCGGAGCTGTGTGCGGTGAAGATCGGCGACATCCATTGGGAAGCGGGACAGTGGGGCCGCTTCGTCGTCGTGGGTAAGGGTGCCCGCGGATCGGGTCCACGCGAACGGCAAGCTTTTCTCTTCGAAGAGGGGAGAGAGCTGCTGTGGTGGTATCTCGAGCAGGTCCGGGGCGAGTTCTGCGACGACCCGACCGACGCGGGCGCACCGTTGTGGCCATCGGAACGCTTGCCGACCGCCGTCGCGGCGCTCAACCTCGCCGTTGCACCCGCCATTCAACCCTCGACATTTCGCCGCAATCTCAAAGCTGCATCGCACCATCACCTCAACGGCCCGGTGCGCGAGCTCTACCCCCATCTGTTGCGTCATGCCTGCGCTACCCACAACTACCAACGAGGAATGCCCTTGTGGGATGTGCAGAAGATGCTCGGTCACGAATGGGCAAGCACCACTGTGGGCTATCTGGCGTCGGCAGGAGCCGACCCGGAACGGTCCGTCATCGAGTCGACACAACGCGCCGTGCGGCGCTTGAGTACGGAGAATTAGAAGATGAAATGGAATTTGCGCATGGTTGCGGCGCAACGCGACATCTGGCGTCCGACGCAGCTGCTCAAAGCATTCGAGCAGGTCGACTTCCATCCGTCATTGAGCAAGACTGCGGCCCTGTGGTCTTCGGCGCCGATCACGATCCGACTCGATGACCTGGACAAGATCTGTGCGGCGTTGAACTGCACTGTCGGTGATCTGATGCTGGCGGAAGCTGTTCACGACGCGGATCTCGACGCAGCTCCAGCACGCGCAATCGGCGATCGGTCGGGCCCTGCCGCACCCACTGCCGGGGCCCGGAAGCGCGGAGCCCGCCGCGTTCCACCTCCCAACTGATGTCGGGACGAAACCCTGCCGATGGGGTGGCGGCACGCAATGCCGCCCGGCACACCGAGCGCACGATACGGATGATCGAGCAGACACCCGCGCAGTTCCGTGACGACGTGCAGGCGTGGGTCACTGCGCTGGGCGGCCGCGGTCGACGTAAATCCAGACCGTTGACGGCAGTGACGATTGCCCTCTATCTCAATTTCGCGCTACCGGTCTTGCAGGAATGGGCTGAGACACACCAAAGTCTGCGATCTGTCGATACTGTCGACATCGAGCGCGCTCTCAGCCGTCACTCAGGGCAGTCGAGACATAACGTGCACACGGCCCTGAGGTCGCTCTTTCGCGGACTCAAACGCGAACGTCGCATCTTCGCCGACCCTGCCCGAGAGGTCGCTGGTCGGTACACCCGCAGGATCCTCAGACCGTTACGATCCGATCGCGTACATGGGCTCTTCGATCAGCTGACCAGGCCCGATGACCGGGTGATTCTGGCGCTCGTCGCGGTCCACGCGCTGACGATCGAAGAGGTCATCGGCTTCCGACTCGACCATCTCGACCGTTCGGCAGGACGAGCAACCGTCACCCGGCCACACACCCGCCACACGTTCTGGTTGGACGAGTTCACCGCCGAGGTGCTCCGCGACTGGCTGATCTACCGTCAGCGTCGGTGGCCGACGAGCACGAATCCGTACTTGCTGATTACCCGGGTGACTGCGCCTACCGCGCTGCCGGGCAGTCGCCACTACATCACCCGCCCATTCCGTGACCTCGGCATCACCGCCCGCGAACTGCGTGTCGATCGCATCCTCGACGAGGCCGCCCACAGCGGCGACCCGGTTGCCCTGATGACCGTGTTCGGTATCGGCACCACCACAGCGGTGCGCTATGTCAGGACCGCGCACCCTGGCCGATTCGACGTAGACCCCACTGCACCCTGACTCGATTCGAAGTTCAGCCAACGGACCGGTCGTCGCCGCAGGTTCGTAAACCGCTCGACGCAGCCAACGGCCTTCCGAAACATACGGGGAGGGGGTATGGTCTGACACGTTAGCCAGATACCCCTAGGGGGTATAGAGACAGTCGGAGGAGCGCGACATGATCACCACGCACTACAAAGTCACGGGCATGACCTGCGGCCACTGCGAAGCGTCGGTCCGGGAAGAAGTCGGTGCTGTGGTCGGGGTCGACACGGTCGAAGCATCAGCGTCGGCAGGAACGCTGACGGTGACGAGCATCGGCGAGCCCGACCACGCCCGGGTCATTGCCGCCGTTCGCGATGCCGGATACGCAGCCGAACCGCAAACCGCAGATTCGCCTACCGCGTAACCGCTGAAGTCGTTGCAGGAAGAGGTATTTCGCGATGAACAACCACACGCATTCTGACGTCGGAACGGCTAAGAGAGCTGGCGCGCAGTCGGGGCACGACACGTCCGAACGCAGCGCAGGCCACACCGGACACGGCGAGCACTCCGAACACGGAGGACACACAGGGCATACCGGGCACGGTGGCCATGCCGGTCACGGCGATCACGTCGGTCACGGCGAGCACTCCGAACACGGAGGACACACAGGGCATACCGGGCACGGTGGCCATGCCGGTCACGGCGATCACGTCGGTCACGGCGATCACGTCGGCATGTTCCGTCGTCTGTTCTGGATCATGCTGGTCCTCGCCGTTCCGGTGATCGTGGCATCGAACATGTTTGCGATGCTTCTCGGATACTCACTGCCGGACGCGTCGTGGATCGCCTGGGTCTCCCCGACGCTCGGCACCGTGATGTACGCCTGGGGCGGATCCCCCTTCCTCACCGGCGCAGTCAGCGAAATCCGTTCCCGTGCACCGGGAATGATGCTGCTCATCGCCCTCGCGATCACCGTCGCATTCGTCGCGTCGATGGGAGCGAGCCTCGGCCTGCTCGATCATCAGCTCGACTTCTGGTGGGAACTGGCGCTGCTGATCGTGATCATGCTGCTCGGGCACTGGATCGAAATGCGATCCCTCGCGCAGACCACCTCCGCTCTGGACTCACTGGCGGCGCTGCTCCCGGACACCGCCGAACGCGTCGACGGCGACGATGTGGTGCCGGTGTCCCCGGCCGAGCTGCAGCGCGGTGATGTCGTCGTCGTGCGCCCCGGCGGCCGAGTACCGGCGGACGGCACCATCGTCTCCGGATCGGCGAGCATGGACGAGTCCATGATCACCGGCGAATCACGCACCGTCCGCCGCAGCGACGGCGACCAAGTTGTCGCCGGCACGGTAGCCACCGACTCCGGTCTGCGCGTCCAGGTCACC
>NZ_NPGA01000017.1 GCF_002259485.1 Rhodococcus sp. 14-1411-2a | reverse complement strand
AGCGGATGGCTGATACATCGAATGCTTTCACCAAAACAAAATATTTCGGCACTGACATTCATCGACACACTGTTGAGTTCTCAAAGAACACGCACACACTCTCGTCCCACAGACACACGGTCCGTCGGCCTCAAGGGCAACTGTTCCAGCCTATCCCAGCTTGGTCTCGGACACAAGGCCCGACTCTTGGGGGATAAAACCTGCCAGGCCACACGTCCAACCTCGTTCACCCAGTCCGTGAAGACCGGGTCGGTGTCCGTCGCTCTGACTCGACAAAAGTTACGCCACCAACCACACCAACGCAAATCGGCAGGTCGACCCATGCTCGCAGGGTATTCGCGCAGCTCGGCCCCGGGGCGTCGGGTCATTGCGCCCTCTACACGCTTCAGGGTGCGCGTGTGATGCCAGCCACAGACCGAACCTTCACTGCGGCAACATCGTTCGCCCCCCGAGTCGCGTTCCGGCGCACACCGTCCACGTGCTCCGGCACCGCAATGTCCCCCGCGAGGTCTGCGGCAGGTTCGGCATCGCCGAGCGCCTCCCACACCGGAACTACTCCGGCCCATACGTCTCCCCGCTCGATGTCGAGGTCGTCGTCGACCGGTCCACCTGACCGCGACTTCACCGATGCCTCGTACATCGAAAGCGCCAGAACCGCGGTGGCTGCAAGCTCTTTCCGAGTATGTGAACGCAGATGAACGCTTCTTCCGGGGACCACCTGGTCGACGATCGCGTCCAATGCTCTAATCCGTTCGTCGGCGTCCTCCACTCGGCGAGGTCGTCCGACCACAACGGCGCTTCGATAGTTCATCGAATGATGAAATGCCGATCGAGCCAGGACGAGCCCGTCGACGACAGTCGTAGTGACGCAGATGTCCTGATCCGGAGCGTCGATCATGCTGCGTGACGCCACCGATCCATGCAGATACAGCGTGCCTTCCCTGTCCGGACCGGCGGTATCCACGCCGAACACGGTAGGCACGACGCGAGGCACTCCATCCACGATCACGCCGATGTGGCATATGCGCGCCGAGCGCAGTACGTCGAGCAACGCTGCGCGTTCGAGGCCGGCGCGATGCCTACCCCGCATCACTACCGTTCGTGCTGTCGGGGAAAGAGGCACGTCGTCGACTGTCATGGTTTCCAGGATGCGGGACGAGTGGCCTTTCGTCATGGTCCAATAGAGCTGCTTTTGTTCAGGCCACTTCGACGCGGATACCGAAAGGGACCACAACTCCATGCTCCCGATCTCTCTGTCGATCACCATCGATCGCGCCGACGCTCGGACGTTGCCCGTCCAACTGGCGGATCGCATCCGGTCCGCAATCGACGATGGAGACCTGCAGCCCGATTCTCGATTACCCAGTACCCGAGCACTTTCCGTCGATCTGGGCATCGCGCGTGCGGTCGTGGAGAAGGCTTACGAACAGCTTGTCGCAGAAGGTTGGCTCGATGCCCGGCGCGGTTCGGGTAACTATGTCCGACACATCCCCCGCGCACCTCGATCGATTGCGATGGCGTCGAGCGCACACACCACACCACGAACGCCCCCGCGGATATCGCTCCGTCCGGGAATCCCGTGGACTCCACCCTCGGCATCCGATGCCTGGAAGCGCGCGTGGCGCGACGTCGGCGGCACACCACCTCCCGGCGACTATCCCGATTCCGCCGGCACGCTCGAACTGAGGACTCGCGTCGCCGATCTACTCCGCCGCGCCCGCGGGCTGCACACCACACCGGCGTCGATCGTGATCACGACGGGCAGCATTCACGGCCTCGACCTGGCCCTGGGTGCGCTTTCCGCTGCCGAATCGGTCGAACACGTTCTGGCACTGGAGAATCCAGGCTACAAATCCGCCGCTGCGCTCGCGACACATCGCGGGTGGTCCTTGCACGACGTCCCCGTCGACCGCGATGGCCTGATCGTCGAACAACTCGACTCGACTCCCCCACGAACACCGGCCGTGTACGTCACACCGTCGCATCAATACCCGACCGGCGCATTCATGCCCATCGGCCGTCGACGTGCGCTGGCAGACTGGGCTCACAGCAACGATTCCATGATCATCGAGGACGACTACGACTCCGAATTCCGTTACGGCGTAGCACCTTTGCCCACCGTGGCCGAACTCGCACCCGACCGGACCGTGTACCTCGGCACCGTATCCAAGACCCTCGGTGCCGGGATCCGTCTCGGCTGGATGGTGGCACCTCGGTCGATGGTCGACCGCATCTCGGCAACGCGCCGCTTGATCGGCGATCACCCCTCGGTTCCCGTCCAGCATGCGATGACGTCCATCTTGCGCGACGGCGAATGGGACAGAGCCGTCCGAACGGCCCGGCGGCTCTATCGAGCCCGCGACCGCCTGGTCGCGGCCGCGCTGGCCAGGTTCGGCGAACTTCGCGGAGTCGGAGCCGGCCTGCATACCGTGTTGCTACTCGACCCTGCCGCAGCGCGTGACGTCGCTACCTCATGCGCCGCAAGGGGCGTGGACGTACCGACGCTCGAACACTCGACCCGCTCGCACACAGCCCGAGGTGGAATCGTCGTGGGATACGGATCCGTCTCCGACGACGAATTGGACTATGCGATAAGCATATTGGTCGAGGCGCTGGAAGCTGTGTTACTCAGCTGACCCGCTCGATGCTGCCGCCGAGTGCACTCAGGTTCTCCACGAATCGCGGATAACCGCGATCGATGTGGAACACGTCGTGCACTTCCGTCGTACCGTCGGCCACCAGTCCCGCGAGAACCAAGCCGGCCCCGGCCCGAATATCGGAGGACCACACCGGTGCGCTGGACAGCTGTGGCACACCGCGAACCACGGCGTGATGGCCATCGGTGCGCGCATCGGCCCCAAGTCTGATCATCTCCTCGACGAACCGGAATCGTGCCTCGAAGACGTTCTCGGTGATCATCGACGTGCCGTCGGCGACGGTCGCGAGTCCGATTGCCATCGGCTGCAGGTCGGTCGGGAACCCCGGATACGGAAGCGTCGCGAAATTGACCGCCCGCGGTCGCTCGTGTTGCACGACGCGGAACCCGTCGGGCTCGCTGGTGACCTCGGCGCCTGCGGACCTCAATTTGTCCAGCACCAACGACAGATGCTTGGGGTTCACACCGCGGACTCGCACGTCCCCACGAGTCATGGCAGCGGCGATTCCCCACGTCGCGGCGACGATGCGATCGCCGATCACCCGATGGGTCGTCGGCTTCAGCGAGCTCACACCACGAATGGTCAAAGTCGAGGTGCCTGCACCGCGGACGTCGGCACCCATCTCGTTGAGCATGTTGCACACGTCGACGATGTCCGGCTCACGCGCGGCGTTGTCGATCACAGTCTCCCCGGTGGCGAGGACTGCGGCCATCAAGATGTTCTCGGTGGCACCGACGGACGGAAACGCCAGTCTGATGTTCGCGCCGCGCAATTCGTCTGCTTCCGCAACGACACATCCGTGTTGGATCTCGCTGCGTGCCCCGAGCAATTGAAGACCGGACTGATGCATGTCGAGGGGACGCGACCCGATCGCGTCTCCGCCCGGCAAAGCGACGACAGCTCTCTTGCACCGCGCAACCAGCGGCCCCAGCACGCACACCGAAGCTCGGAACTGGCGAACCGCCGCGAAATCGGCGTGATACTTCGGCATGGCCGGAGTGGTGATGTGAACGACCGATCCCTCCAACTCGACCTCACAGCCGAGCCCGCGCAACACCTCTGCCATCAGTGGCACGTCCAGGATGTCGGGGCAGTTGGTGATCGTGCTGGTGCCCTCTGCCAGCAGCGCTGCCGCCATCAATTTGAGGACGCTGTTCTTCGCACCACCGACCGCCACCTCACCGACGAGGCGATTTCCACCGTTGACCAAAAAGCGTTCACTCACCTCGACAGCGTAGCCAGCGGGACCGGCCGACACCCGCGCGGTACCGTAGCGCGCATGGCCGTCCACCTCACCCGCATCTACACGAGAACCGGCGACGACGGGACCACCGGGCTGAGTGATTTCTCGAGGGTGTCCAAGAACGACGAACGACTCGTTGCCTACGCGGACTGCGACGAGACCAACGCGAGCCTCGGTGTGGTTCTCGCACTCGGCAACCCGCCCGAATCGGTCCATTCGGTGATCCGCACCATCCAGAGCGATCTCTTCGACGCGGGGGCCGATCTGTCGACTCCGGTCGTCGAGAATCCGCAGTACCCGCCTCTGCGCATCGATCAGAGCTACGTCGACCGGCTCGAGGGCTGGTGCGACGAGTTCAACGAGGCTCTCCCCGCACTGACGTCGTTCATTCTGCCGGGCGGAACGCCGCTGGGAGCGTTGCTACACGTGTCGCGAACGGTGGCCCGACGGGCAGAGCGGTCGGCATGGGCTGCGGTGCACGCGAGCCCGGAAACAACGAGTGCATTGCCGGCGAAATACCTCAACCGGCTTTCGGATCTGCTGTTCATTCTGAGCCGATACGCCAACCCCGAGGGCGACGTCCAGTGGGTTCCCGGGTCGAGCCGCGCTTCGAGCGACCCGACTACCGGCGAGAGCTGATCAGGCCGCCGGTCGGCGGCGACGCGATCGGCCGGAGGGACGAGATTCGACCCAGGACAGGAAAGCGGTCAACGCACTTCTGTCGAGGGCGATCTCGAAATATTTACCATTGTCGGACAGTTCCAACACGGCGATGTCCGGTGTCATGATGTCGAACTCGGTGTCTCGTGGGGCTCGTCGATCACCCACGTGAATGTCCTGCCTACCCAGCCGATGATCGGGGCCGGGGCGAAGACTGGACAGCTTGAAGAATACGAGTGTGTTGTCTCCGTACCGAATGATGCCGTGACGCCAACCGGCACCACCGTCCGTCGGCAACACCCGCATGATCGCGGCGGTTCCCCCTCGCCGTAGAACCATCAGACGGTACGCAAAAGCCGCGACGAGCCCTGCGAGCAGCACAACCAGAATGATCAGAACAATCAATCCGTAGTGCATCGCAGGTCTCGTCGCGGCTTCTCGTGTACCTAGGACCGCTCGACAGCGCGGACACGACCCTTGGCCACAGCAATGGCCTCGAGGTCGTCGCCGTTCTCTGCCACTACAGCCCGTGCCGCCTCGACATCGATGTCGTCGGCGAAATCGGCCGATTCTGCCAGCACGGTGACCGTCTTGCCGGTCACCGACAGGAATCCACCGTGGACGGCTGCGATGAGCTTTTCGCCGTCCGTGGTCGTGATCGACACCGTGCCGCCCTCGATCAACTGCCCGAGCACAGGCTCGTGGCCCAGCATGATGCCGATCTCACCTTCGGTGGTCTGAGCGCTGACGATGGTCGCGGTACCGGACCACAGCTTTTGCTCCACAGCGACCAGGGAGACCTCCATGCCGCTCTTCTCGGAAGAAGTCACGTCGGTCTACTTTCCGGCCATCTTCTTCGCGGCTGCCTCGACATCGTCGAGACCACCACAGCTGTTGAAGGCCTGCTCGGGAAGGTGGTCGTACTCACCCTTGGTGACCTTGTCGAATGCCTCGATGGTGTCGGAGAGCGACACGACCGAACCGGCCTCGCCGGTGAACTTCTCGGCAACGATGAAGTTCTGGCCGAGGAACTTCTGGAGGCGGCGTGCACGGCCGACCAGAACCTTGTCCTCTTCCTGAAGCTCGTCCATACCGAGGATGGCGATGATGTCCTGCAGCTCCTTGTACTTCTGCAGGATCCGCTTGACCTCGTTGGCGACGCGGAAGTGCTCCGCACCGACGATGCCGGGCTCGAGGATGCGCGAGGTGGAGCTCAGCGGGTCCACAGCGGGGTAGATACCCATCTGCGAAATCGGACGCGAGAGCTCGGTCGTCGCATCGAGGTGCGCGAACGTCGTGGCCGGAGCCGGGTCGGTGTAGTCGTCGGCGGGAACGTAGATCGCCTGCAGCGAGGTGATCGAGCGTCCACGGGTCGAGGTGATGCGCTCCTGGAGCTCACCCATCTCGTCCGCCAGCGTGGGCTGGTAACCGACGGCCGACGGCATACGACCGAGAAGGGTCGACACCTCCGAACCTGCCTGCGTGAAGCGGAAGATGTTGTCGATGAACAGAAGAACGTCCTGTCCCTGAACATCGCGGAAGTACTCCGCCATGGTCAGTGCCGACAACGCCACGCGCATACGCGTGCCGGG
Organism: Rhodococcus sp. 14-1411-2a; assembly: GCF_002259485.1. Classification (GTDB taxonomy): domain Bacteria; phylum Actinomycetota; class Actinomycetes; order Mycobacteriales; family Mycobacteriaceae; genus Rhodococcoides. Next base: position 77,778 of record NZ_NPGA01000017.1, on the reverse strand, counting down.
CGGCTCGTCCATCTGGCCGAAGACGAGGGCGGTGTCCTGGAGGACGCCCATCTCTTCCATCTCGAGGTGAAGGTCGGTGCCTTCACGGGTGCGCTCGCCGACTCCTGCGAACACCGAGGTGCCCGAGAACTCGCGTGCGATACGGGTGATCATTTCCTGGATCAGAACGGTCTTGCCGACACCGGCACCACCGAACAGACCGATCTTTCCGCCCTTGACGTACGGGGTCAGGAGGTCGATGACCTTGATGCCGGTCTCGAGGATCTCGGTCTTGCCCTCGAGCTGATCGAAGGCTGGTGGCTTGCGGTGGATGCCCCACTGCTCGCCGTCGCGGCCGAGTCCCGGGGTGTCCAGGCAGTCACCGAGGGCGTTGAACACGTGGCCCTTGACGACGTCACCGACGGGAACCGAGATCGGCTTGCCCGAGTCGATGACTGCAGTGCCGCGGACGAGTCCGTCGGTGGGCTGCATCGAGATGGTGCGAACCAAGTTGTCACCGAGGTGCTGTGCAACCTCGAGCGTCAGGGTCTTGGCCACGGTCGGCAGAGTGATCTCTGCGTTGAGGGCGTTGAAAAGTGCGGGAATCGAGCCGCGCGGGAACTCGACGTCCACAACGGGGCCGATGACCCGAACGACACGGCCGGACTGAGTGTCCGCTCCGCTCGCGTTCTCTTGGGCTACTGCTGCGGTCATTGCTTAGTCACTTCCTGCGCTGTCGGCCAACGCGTTGGCGCCACCGACGATTTCGCTGATTTCCTGGGTGATCTGGGCCTGCCGAGCCTGGTTGGCCTGACGGCTCAAGGTCTCGACCAATTCGTTCGCGTTGTCCGTCGCTGCCTTCATGGCGGTACGACGCGCCGCGGACTCCGACGCTGCTGCATCGAGCAACGACGCATAGATCCTGGTGCTGATGTACTTGGGCAGCAGCGCCGAGAGCAGAGTTCCCGCTTCCGGCTCGAACTCGTACTGTGCCTGCACATCTGCGGTCGGTGAGTCGCTCAGCGCATCCGCACCCATCTCGAATTCCTCGTCTGTGTACGAGATTTCGAGCGGTGCCATACGGCGAACTTCGGGCTTCTGCGTGAGCATCGACACGAAGCGGGTGTAGACGATGTGCAACTCGTCCACGCCCTCGACGGTGCCTTCACCGTTGGGAGCCTCGACCTCGGTGCCCGAGCCGGCCATGAACAGCTCGACCAGGTGCCTACTGGCCTTGGCCGCGTCGGCGTATCCGGGCTCCTGAGAGAAGCCCGTCCAGGCACCCTTCACGTCCCGCTCGCGGAATGTGTAGTAGCCCAGGCCTTTTGCGCCGAGGACGTAGATGACCGGATCCTTGCCCTCGGAGCGGAGCAGCTGGAACAGCTCCTCCGTCTCCTTGAGCACGTTGGAGTTGTAGCCGCCGCACATACCGCGGTCGCTGGTCACGACCAGAACCGCGGCACGCTTGGGCTCGGGTCGCTCGTTGAGCAGCGGGTGATCGAGCGAGCTCGATGCACTCGCCAACGCGGAGAGCACCTTGGTGATCTCTTCCGCATACGGCTTCGATGCGGCAACGCGAGCCTGAGCCTTGGTGATCCGCGATGTCGCGATCAGCTCTTGTGCCTTGGTGATCTTCTTGGTCGAGTTGACCGACTTGATGCGGGAGCGAAGCTCGAGAATGCTTGCCATCTAGCTGTTCACGCTCCCTTCTGTGCTCGTCTTGGCATCTGTCATCGCAGGCCTACTTGCTGACTGTCTTGCGAGTGACGTTGACCTGCTCCTGGCTGACCTCGTCGGCGTTCAGAGTGTCTGCCTCGGCCTCGTTGACAACGCGGTTGCCGTCCGAGTCGACGAAGCCGGCCTTGAACTTCTCGGTCGCCTCGGTCAGTGCCTTCTGGTTGTCCTCGTCGAGAGCCTTGCCACCGGCAATGCTGTCGTAGACGCCGCTGGCGTTGCGGTGCAGGTCCTCGAGCAGCTCGGTCTCGAAGCGACGCACGTCGCCGACGGGAACCGAGTCGTACGTTCCCTGCCCTGCGAGCCAGATCGAGACAATCTGATCTTCGACGGCAACCGGGGCGTACTGATCCTGCTTGAGCAGCTCGACCAGACGTGCGCCGCGCTCGAGCTGAGCCTTGGAGGCCGCGTCGAGGTCGGACGCGAACGCAGAGAAGGCTTCCAGCTCGCGGAACTGAGCGAGCTCGAGGCGAAGAGATCCGGAGACCTTCTTCATGCCCTTGGTCTGTGCCGCGCCGCCGACTCGGGACACCGAGATACCGACGTTGATCGCGGGACGGACGCCCTTGTTGAACAGGTCCGACTCCAGGAAGACCTGGCCGTCGGTGATGGAGATGACGTTGGTCGGGATGTACGCCGAGACGTCGTTGGCCTTGGTCTCGATGATCGGCAGAGCCGTCAACGATCCGCCACCGAGCTCGTCGGACAGCTTCGCCGAACGCTCCAGCAGACGGGAGTGCAAGTAGAAGACGTCACCGGGGTATGCCTCGCGGCCCGGCGGACGACGCAGCAGCAGCGAGATGGCGCGGTATGCCTCGGCCTGCTTGGTCAGGTCGTCGAACACGATGAGGACGTGCTTGCCCTGGTACATCCAGTGCTGGCCGATGGCCGAGCCGGTGTACGGGGCGAGCCACTTGAAGCCGGCCGAATCGGACGCGGGAGCCGCGACGATGGTCGTGTATTCGAGTGCGCCCTGCTCTTCGAGTGCAGCCTTGACGCCTGCGATCGTCGAGCCCTTCTGGCCGATGGCGACGTAGATGCAGCGAACCTGCTTCTTCTCGTCGCCGCTCTCCCAGTTGGCCTTCTGGTTCAGGATCGCGTCGATGCAGACCGCGGTCTTGCCGGTCTTGCGGTCGCCGATGATGAGCTGACGCTGGCCGCGGCCGATCGGGGTCATGGCGTCGATCGCCTTGATACCGGTCTGCAGCGGCTCCTCGACGGGCTGACGCTCGAGCACCGAGGCAGCCTGCAGTTCGAGGGCGCGGGTCTCGGAGGACTCGATGTCGCCGAGGCCGTCGATGGGCTTGCCCAGGGGGTCCACGACGCGGCCGAGGTAGCCGTCGCCCACGGGGACCGACAGCACGTCTCCGGTGCGCTTGACTTCCTGGCCTTCTTCGATGTGCTCGTAGTCACCGAGGATGACTGCACCGATTTCGGTGGCATCCAGGTTCAGCGCGACACCGAGGACTCCGCCGGGGAATTCCAGGAGTTCGTTGGACATCGCCGACGGCAATCCGGACACGTGAGCGATTCCGTCGCTCGTGTCCGTAACCGTGCCGACCTCCTCGCGGGAAGACTCCGGTGAGTAGCTCGCGGTGAAGTTATCGATCGCGCTACGGATCTCGTCGGAGGAGATCGTCAGCTCCGCCATAGTGTTTCCTGCTCTTCCTTCAAATGATCGCGGGGTGAAATGTCTCGAAAGTCGAGACGCTTCTTCTCGTTACTGTGTCCGTGTCGGACTATTTGAGCGTCTTTCGCAATGCAGCGAGGCGGCCTGCCCCGCTACCGTCGATGACCTCGTCGCCGATACGAACGACAAGTCCGCTGAGCAGTTCGGTATCGACCTCTACATGCACCGTGACCTGCTTGCCGTACGTGCGGGTCAAGGTGGCCGTCAGCTTCTCGAGCTGACTGTCGCTCAGTGGTGCTGCGCTGCGGACGTGGGCAACCGCGCGGTCGCGCTGCTCGGCAGCCAGGTCGGCCAGTCCGTTCAGTACGTCGGCGGGAGCAGCCTTTCGCGGACGCGTCACAGCCTGAACTGCAAGCGCTTCGGTGACCGCGGTGACCTTGCCGTAGAGCAGGCGGCCGAGCAGTTCACGCTTGGCCTGCGCGGGCTTCGAGCGATCCGAGAGGGCCTGCTCGAGCTGCGGGTTTCCTGCCACGATCCGCCCGAGGCGGAACAGCTCGTCCTCGACCGTGTCCAACTGATCCTGATCGGCCGCGGCGCGAAGCAGAGCTTCACGTCCCAGCTCGACCAGCGAGTTCAGCAGGTCGCGAGCGGTGGACCAGCTTTCGCCGGCAGCGGCCTTGACGATCGTCGCCGTTGCACTCGACACCTGGCCGGAGAAGACCTCTCCGGCCAGATCGCTTCGCCGAACGCCCTCGACCGACGAGTCGGCGAGAGCGGTACGCAACGTGCGCTGCGCGTCGAGAGTCTCGACGACGGCGAACAACTCGGCACCGGTCTGAGCAGCGACGGCTGTTGCCTCGCCTGTCGACGCGGACCCCAGAGCTTCGTGGGCAACCGACCGCGTGCGGGCGAGTGCCTCACGAGAAGTTGCGTACATGGTTCGACTCACTTTCCGGATGCGGAGTCCGCGGTGACGGAATCCAACTCGTTGAGGAAGCGATCGATCGAACTGGAACGCTTCGCGTCGTCGGACAACTGCTCTCCGATGACCTTCTCAGCGAGTTCGACGGCCGTGCGTCCCAGATCCCCCCGAAGTTCGGTGACGATCTGCTGACGCTGAGCAACGAGCTGATTGTGACCTGCGGCCACGATCCGGTCGCTTTCTTCCTGCGCCTTTTCCTTCATCTCGGCGAGAATCGCCTGCCCCTGGGTGCGCGCTTCCTCGCGGATCTGCGCGGCCTCGGAACGGGCGTCGGCCAGCTGAGCGTGGTACTGCTCGAGAGCAGCCTTGGCTTCTGCCTGTGCCTCTTCGGCCTTCTTGATTCCGCCTTCGATGAGCTCGGAACGCTCAGCGAGAACCTTGGTGAAGCGCGGCACCACGTACTTCCAGAAGAGGAAGCCGATTGCCGCGACACAGACGATCGACCAAACGATGTCGTAGGTTGCGGGCAGAAGAGGGTTGTACTCCTCCCCCTCCGCCGCCAGCAACGTAATCGCGTTTGTCATCGCGCTCTCAGAGAATGAAGCCGGCGACGAGGCCGATCAGGGCGAGGGACTCGGTGAATGCGATGCCGAGGAACATGGTGGTACGGAGCTGACCGGCCAGCTCGGGCTGACGAGCGGTTGCTTCCATGTTCTTGGCGACGACGAGGCCGAGGCCGATGCCGCCGCCGATGGCTGCGAGGCCGTAGCCGATGGCGCCGTATCCGCTTGCGGTGATTTCCTGCGCCTGGGCCAGAACTTCAAGGCTCATTGGGTTTTCCGTTCCCTTTCTTCGGTCCACATCCGGGTGTCGGAGGTGGCGGTGTAGCTGGTTCGGTCAGTTGGTCGGTCAGTGCGAGTCGGCGTGCAGCGACAGATCGATGTAGATCGCCGTGAGCAGCGCGAAGATGTAGGCCTGGAGGAAGATCACCAGCATCTCGAACATCGTGAACAGGAAGCCCATGATGAGCGAGGGTGCTGCGAAGATCTTCAGCCCGGCCGACGCCTCGAAGAGGAAGAACTGGGTCGCGCTGAAGAACAGCACGAGCATGATGTGGCCGGCCAGCATGTTGGCGAGCAGACGCACCGTCAGTGTGAACGGACGGAGTACGAAGTTCGAGACGAACTCCAGCGGGATCAGCAGCACGTGCATCGCCGGCGGAATGCCCGGGATGACGATGGTGCCCTTGACGAACTTCCCGACACCGAACTTCTTGACACCTGCGTAGATGAACGCGACGTACGCGACCGCAGCGAGCACGATCGGTAGACCGATGCGGGCATTCGACGAGATGTTCAGAAACGGAATGACAGCGCTCGCGTTCACCGCGAACACCGTGAAGAAGATGGTCATGATGACGGGCAGGAATCGACGACCCTGTTCTTTACCGAGCACATCTTCTGCGACGTGGATCCGAACGAAATCGAGAGCGATCTCGCCGACGTTCTGAAGACCACGCGGAACGATCTTCGGGCTGCGGAGGGCAACCACCATGAAGATGATCAGAATCGCCGACATCAGGATGCGGATGAGCATCAGCCTGTCGAGCTCGAACGGGGTCCCCTCGAACAGCACCGCGGGAGGAAAGAAATCGGATAGTGACGGCGGACTGTATTCCGCAGCCAGGGTGGTGACGCTCAGCGGTCTCTCCCGTGTTCGGGCCGCAGCCGGGTAACGACTGCGGTTCGATCGGACAATGACGATCTATCAAGTCGACGAAAATCGGCTCGCAATCGTCAGAGGCTGAGGCCCGGTCTTCATCGGCCAAGCGTCTGTCGGGTGTCGGCGACTCACGTCGACTCGGCAACTCTCAGGGCGGAACCTTACGTTGCCGAAGTCGTTGACTCCGGGCCTACTGTAAGGAAGCTCACGCTGACTGCTACCTGCGGGGGTCCAGTCCGGGGAAAAAGTCTCTTTCGTCCCAGTCTTGCCCACCGCTTGATGCAAACTTTATCAACAGAACTACGACGTTGTGTAGGCGGCCCTCAGCTTAACCGATTACGACAGCCTGTCGTACTACCGATTGTCGGTCTTGCCCTCGGTGGGAACGCTGTCCACGTAGGCGACTTTCGTCTTGACGACCCCGAAGACCTCCGCGCCGAGCACGACCACGAGCGCTCCCAGAATCGTCAGCCCCAAGGAGTACCGGTTGTAGAAGTCGGCGTCCTTGAGTGCGACCAGCACGATCAGCGCGATCACCATCTTCACCAACCAACCGCCGAGAAGCAGTGCTCCGACGGCCGAGGCCGGAAAACGCGTGGTGAGCGCCACCGACAACGCCGTCGTGATGACGAAGCCTCCGCCGATGGCAACACCGATGAGAGATCCCCACAGACCAGGTGTTCCGGCCGCCGCTACGGCGACTCCGACGCTCACCACCGTGAGCACCACCAGTCCGATGAGTCCGTATCGAACCGCGGCGCGAAGCGGGGCGAATTGGTCGGGCATGGACTGCGGAGTGAAGGTCACAGTTGTCGAGGGTACCCAGCACGCGGGCGCGTACAGCCGACGGGATCAGGAGCCCCGTCGAGCACTTCGCGGTTCCGAGCCCTGCGATCGGTCCACCCGCAGCGTGGGCACAGCAGTGACGACCAGCGCGAACACCAGACCTGCGGCAACCAGAAGCACCACTATTCGGCGGTCCAGCAGAGACGACCCGACCGCCCCGAAGGCGAGGACACCGACCCACAGGTAGATCACCAGCACCACCCGGCGGTGCGAATGTCCGATCTGCAGCAACCGATGATGCAGGTGCATCTTGTCGGGGCTGAAAGGACTCCGTCCGGCCCGGGTCCGGCGAATCACAGCCAGCAGCAGGTCGAGGATCGGAATGAGCATCACGGCTCCGACCAGCAGAAGCGGCGACAGCAGACCCAGCAGATCGCGTGGGCCGTACGCCGTCAACGGGATCCGCCCGGACGCACTGGTCGAGATGGTGGCAAGCGTCAGACCGATGAGCATCGATCCCGAATCGCCCATGAAGATGCGAGCGGGTTGGAAGTTGTGCGGCAGAAACCCCAGGCACGCGCCTGCCAATGCCGCCGCGATCAGCGCCGGTGGGTAGACCCCGACGTCGCCGCCCTGTTCCTGCAGCAGCCCCACCGAGAAGATGCAGATCGCCACCGAGGAGATGAGCCCCAGACCGGCCGCCAGCCCGTCGAGTCCGTCGACGAAGTTCATCGCATTGACGATCACGACGGTGATCAGGACGGTCACCAGTCCGGCTTGCAGTTGGTCGAGCACCAGGGTGCTGCCCGGTTGACCGGGCTCGCCTCCCCACGGCTGGTACAGCACGACCCAGCTCACGCCCATGATGACGAGGACCCCGGCCGCCGTCACCTGGCCGACGAACTTGGTCAGGGCATCCAGACCCCATCGGTCGTCGATGACGCCGACCAGCACGATCACGAAGCCGGCAACCAGCGCGGCCGGAATGTCGCGGTTGTAGGCGACGTCGAATCCGCGAGCCAGCGCAGGCAGCTGTGACGCGAAGAGCAACGCAGCCAGCATGCCCACGTAGATGCCCACTCCCCCGAGCCTCGGGGTGGCCTGCACGTGGACATCACGATCACGAGGAACCGCGACGGCACCGAACTTGACGGCCGCCACACGAACACCGCCGGTGGCGAAGAACGTGACCACCGCTGCGGTGAGGAACACCAGGAGCAGTTCGCGAATCGGTACGCCTGCACCCAGATTCGACTGAGCAAGGATGTCGACACTTCCGTGAAGGACACTGCCCCGAGCGACGCTCATGCGCGGAGGCGTGCGGGATGGACAGCCATGTCAGGACGCTCCCGGGACCAGGCTTTCGGCGGTGACACCGAGAACCTCGGCAATCTTCTCGGTGGGAATGGCACCGACCCGCAGAATTCGTGCTCGATCGCTGGTCAGATCGATGATGGTCGACGCCACCGCGTGGTCGGCCGGTCCCCCGTCCAGGTACACCGCGGCAGAGCCGCCGAGCTGATCTCGCGCCTCCGTCACAGTGGTGGCGGGTGGACTGCCGGAGATGTTGGCGCTGGACACTGCGAGCGGGCCGACCTCGCGCAGCAGCTCGAGCGCGACAGGGTGGAGCGGCATCCGCAACATGACGGTGCCCTGGGCGTCGCCCAGATCCCAGGCCAAGGACGGAGCCTGCTGCACGACGATGCTCAGCGCACCGGGCCAGAAGGCGCGAATCAAATCTCGGGTGCGTGGCCGGACACTCTGGACCAGGCCGTCGATGGTGTTCCAGGAACCGACGAGCACGGGAACCGGCATATCGCGGCCCCTGCCCTTGGCGCGCAGCAGATCCGTGACAGCGCTGCCGTCGAATGCATCGGCTGCGATTCCGTACAGGGTGTCGGTAGGCATGACGACCAGTCGGCCGGATTTGAGGGCACCGCGGGCAGCGGTCAATCCAGCAGTGCGCGCGTCGGCTTCACGGCAGTCGTAGACGGTACTCACGGCACCCATCCTTCCACCTTCGATAACGAAGTGATGTCAGGTGTCGCCCGCCTGCCGTTCCGGTCGTCAGGCCTGGGCCGGGTGCGCCCGTGCGGCGACGACGAACCGGGGCCTACCCGCCAGATCCGGATGCGCGGTGACCTCGGTGAACACTCGTCGCCGAGACAGCAGCGCCGCCACCTCGCCGCCATTGGAGTCGTCGTGTTCGATAGCGACGCCGCCGCCGATCCGAAGCCAGCGGGCGATGTTGCCGATCATCGGTTCGATGACGGACAGCCCGTCCGAACCGCCGAACAGCGCCATGTGTGGATCGTGATCGATCACTTCGGGATCGAGGTCTGCCCCCTCCGGGATGTAGGGCGGGTTTGCGACGATCATGTCGACAGCGCCGTCGAGTTCGGTCAACAGATCTCGTGCCGTGACGTCGCCGTGGTGCAGCGTGATCGGGGTATCGCCGTGGCCGCTGCACAGGTCGGCATTGCGCCGGGCCCATGCCAACGCCGACGGGTCGAGCTCGACGGCATGGACGACGGCATCGGGCCGGGCGTTGGCGATCGCCAGTGCCAGTGCCCCCGAGCCCGTGCACAGATCGAGAATCACCGGCGGATGGTGGTCGACGTTTTCGAGGAACGCGAGTGCCCAGGCCAACAACAGTTCGGTTTCCGGCCGGGGTACGAACACGCCCGGCCCTACTTCGACGTCGATGTTGCCCAGCGAGGTCGTTCCCGTGATGTATTGCAGCGGAATACGTTTCGCGCGCTGCTCGACGGTTCGGAAGTACGCCTCGACGACCTCGGGTTCGACGAGAGGAACCAGACCGAGACGGCCGCGGTCCACGCCGACGAGGTGTGCGGCGAGCAGCTCCGCATCGACCCGTGGGCTCGGCACACCGGCAGCGTCGAGCATCGACGTTGCTTCGAGGATGGCCAGGCGTAACGGCTTGCGGCTCATTCGAACAGCCTGCCACGAGGCACCGACAACCCGGTCACACGCGTCCCAGCAACTCCGATTTCTTGGCGTGGAACTCGTCGTCGGTGAGGAAGCCCTTCGCGTGCAGACCCGCGAGAGCCTCGATCGCAGCCGTGATGTCGGAGATGTCCACACCTGACGGGTTGCCCTGAGGCGACTGGTTCGCGGACTGCGAAGACTGTTGCGACGAGGACGGTTGCGCGTAGGTCTGCGGAGCGGGTTGCGGCGTCGACTGGTTCTGCGAGTTCGTCCCGCCCGACTGCTGATCGACTCGAGGCAGGCTGCCTGCGGTGAACGTGCCGTACTGACTGGTGAACTCGAGCGAGCCCGGTCCACCACCCTGCTGTTGTTGGACTCCGCCGATGGAGTGATCGAGAGTGTCGTACACGGCCAGTTCGCCGCCGACCAACACCGCGAGGCGTCGAGATCCCGGGAACACTGCGTACTGCGAGCCGTTCTGGCCACCGCTCGAGCTCGGCGCACCGAGGTCCGAGGGCCACCACGAGCCGCCGCCGAACGAGCTGCCACCGAACGAGCTACTGCCGGTCTCCCTGGGCGGGTACACCTGATGCTGCGACAGCACCGCCGACAGGTCTCGGCAGAGACCGTCGACCCGGCTCTTGAGTCCGTGGTCGAACATGTTGCCCACCATGGTCATTCCGCCGCGCATCCACTGCCCACTGCCGCCGAGCTCGGGGATGTTGAACTGAGCCATGCTGCCGCGGCCGTTGTTGACGGCGTCGAGCATCGTGCGGACGGCATCGGTCGAGATGCCGTAGCGCGAGGACAGCTCGGACACGGCGTTCTCGCCTGCGGGGGTCAGGACCTGGTTCATGTCTGGTGTGCCTCTCGGGCGCTGTTGCGGGGTCGAACCTGGCCGCCAGGGTATCGCACGTTTCGGTGCAGCAGCCCGGCGAAATCTGTAAAGCTATGTGCCGCAGCTACTCTGCTTGCATGCGCGCGTCGCGGTCCGCCTTGGCCAGCGCGTCGAGCAACGCATCCATCTCGCCGTCCAGAAGTGAGTCGAGGTTGTGTGCCTTGAAGCCGATCCGGTGGTCCGTGATGCGGTTCTCGGGGAAGTTGTAGGTTCTGATCCGCTCCGAGCGGTCGACGGTGCGCACCTGGCTGGCCCTGCCTGCCGATGCCTCTTCGTCGGCCGCTTCTTCTGCTGCTGCCTGCAGGCGAGCTGCAAGTACCTGCATCGCGCGTGCCTTGTTCTGCAGCTGAGACCGCTCGTTCTGACAGGTCACCACGATCCCGGTCGGCAGGTGCGTGATTCGGACTGCGGAGTCGGTGGTGTTGACGCCCTGGCCACCTTTGCCGGACGAGCGGTAGACGTCGATGCGCAGATCGGTTTCGTCGATCTGAACCTCTTCCACCTCGTCGGGTTCGGGATACACCAGGATGCCGGCCGCGGACGTGTGCACGCGCCCCTGCGATTCGGTCACCGGTACCCGCTGCACGCGGTGGACGCCGCCCTCGAACTTCAGCCGGGCCCAGACGCCGTCGAGGGGATCCCTGGTCTTGATCGACAGCGTCGCGTCCTTGTATCCGCCGAGGTCCGAGACGTTCGCGTCGAGCACCTCGACCCGCCACCCGCGGCGTTCCGCGTAGCGCACGTACATCCGCGCGAGATCGGCCGCGAAGAGCGCCGATTCCTCGCCGCCCTCGCCCGACTTGACCTCCATCACGATGTCGTCGCCGTCGTGCGGGTCGCGTGGTGCGAGCAGGTCGGTGAGGGTCTGCTCGAGGTGCAGCACGGTCGCCTCGAGTTCGGGAATCTCGGACGCGAACGAGGAATCGTCGGCGGCGAGCTCACGCGCGGCTTCGAGGTCGTCCTGCGCGGAGGTCAGCTTGGTGTGCGCGGACATGATGGGGGCCAGTTCGGCGAACCTCTTGCCTGCTCTGCGGGCCGCGGACGGGTCGTTGTGCAGAGCTGGGTCGGCGAGTTGCTGCTCGAGTCCGGAGTGTTCGGCGAGGATGTCGTCGATGGCCGAAGGCTTGTCTGTTCTCGCCATGTTGATGACTCACTCTCGAACGCCGGTGCAACTGAATGTGGACACAAAAAAGCCGACGCCCGTCCTGTGATGCACAGGACGGGCGTCGGCGAAACAGCTAGCTGTCTGCGTCGGCCTTTTTGCCGGCGCGCTTGCCGTAGCGAGCCTCGAAGCGAGCGACGCGGCCGCCGGTGTCGAGAATCTTCTGCTTGCCGGTGTAGAAGGGGTGGCACTGCGAGCAGACCTCGACGCTGATGCGCTCTTTGTCGGTGGTGCTTCGGGTCTCGAAAGTATTGCCGCAACCACAGACGACTGTCGTCAGTGTGTAGTCGGGGTGAATTCCTGCCTTCATGGTGTCCTTACCGTTCTCTCTAGTGGTCGCCGGGTCGTCTTCGCCGATCGAAGACGTGAACCGGAACCGGACTCGGCCGTTGATTATGCCAGAGCGTGCATCTGACCTGCTAATCGCCGGTACTTCTGTGCCGACAGATGCTTACAACGCGCGCACCTGTCGGCTTGTTCCCCGGACGAAAGATCCGGGAAACAATTGTCAGTCGTTCGCCCCGCCCGGCGCAGTCTTGGAGACTTCCATCAGGAACTCGAGGTTGTTCTTGCTCTTCTTCAGACGGTCGACCAGCAGGTCGATGGCCTGATGCGAGTCCAGTCCGGACAGCACGCGCCGCAGCTTGTGTACGACGGCGGCCTCGTCGGGAGCAAGGAGCAACTCGTCGTGGCGGGTGCTCGACGGGTTGATGTCCACTGCCGGGAACACGCGGCGTTCGGCGATCTTGCGATCGAGCTTGAGCTCGGCGTTGCCGGTGCCCTTGAACTCCTCGAAGATCACGGTGTCACCGGTGGATCCGGTCTCGACCATGGCCGTGGCGATGATCGTCAACGAACCACCGTGCTCGATGTTGCGAGCCGCGCCGAGGAACCGCTTCGGCGGGTACAGCGCGGTCGAGTCGACACCACCGGACAGGATTCGGCCCGATGCGGGCGAGCTGTTGTTGTACGCACGTCCCAAACGGGTGATCGAGTCGAGCAGAACCACCACGTCCTGGCCGGCTTCGACCAGACGCTTGGCCCGTTCGATCGCCAGCTCGGCCACCGCGGTGTGGTCGCCCGGCGGCCGGTCGAACGTCGACGCGATGACCTCGCCCTTGACGGAGCGCTGCATGTCCGTCACTTCCTCGGGACGCTCGTCGACGAGGATGACCATCAGGTAGCACTCGGGATTGTTGATGGCGATCGCGTTGGCGATGGCCTGCAGGACGCTCGTCTTACCTGCCTTGGGCGGGCTGACGATGAGTGCGCGCTGACCCTTGCCGATCGGCATCACCAGGTCGATGATGCGCGTGGTCAGGATGTTCTGCTGAGTCTCGAGACGCAACCGCTGATTGGGGTACAGCGGGGTGAGCTTGCCGAACTCCGGACGCTTGCGCGCGGCCTCGACCTCTCCCCCGTTGACGGTGTCCAGACGCACGAGCGGGTTGAACTTCTGCCGCTGGCTGGACTGCTCGCCTTCGCGTGCCACCCGAACCGCACCGGTCACCGCGTCGCCGCGGCGAAGGCCGTTCTTGCGAACCAGGTTCATCGACACGTAGACGTCATTGGGTCCGGCGAGGTAGCCGGAGGTACGGACGAACGCGTAGTTGTCGAGAACATCGAGGATGCCGGCTACCGGCTGAAGAACATCGTCCTCGCGAATCTCGGTATCGCGCTCGCGGCCACCGCCACCGTCGTTGCCTTCCCCACGGTCGCGTCCGCGACGGCGCTCACGGAACCGACGTCCCCGACGTCCGCGCCCTTCGCCGTCGTCGTCCTGGTTGTTGTCGCGGTTGTCGCGGGGACCGTTGTTGCGATCCTCGTTGCGGTTGTCGTTGCGACCGTCGCCCTGGTTGCGATTGCGTCCGCCCTGATTACGACCACCGCCGTCGCGGTTGTCGCGGTCACCCTGATTGCGGTTTCCATTGTCCCGGTTTCCGTTGTCACGGTTGCCGTTCTCGCGGTTGGAGCCGTCCCGGTCCCCTTGATTGCGGCTTCCGGAGTCGCGGTTCGCGTTGTCGCGGTTGCCGTCGGCGTCACGGGGTTCGCGTTCCGACCCGTCCTGGCGGTTGCGGTCGCCGCGACTACGGCGTGGGCGCTCGGTGGCGGCGCTGTCACCGGTCTCGTCCGGCTTCTCCGCCTGCGGCGCGACTGCGGGTGAATCGGTCGCCGCGGGAGCGGATCCGGCCGAATCGTTGCTGTCGTCGAGTGGGAGCTGTTCGGGAGCACCGGCTCGCCGACCTGCGGCACGACGTCCGCGTGTTCGGCGGCCCGTCTCGGGAGCGGCATCGGCAGAGTCGCCCGATTGCGTCGCCGGCGCGTCCGAGGACGGCGCTTCTGGAGCCGACTGCTTCGGTGCCGCCTCGGCTGCAGGCCGATCTTCGACGACCGGCGCGGATGCAGCAGTGCGACGCGACTTGGGTGCGTCGGATTTCGGTGCGTCCGTCTTTGCCGGTGCGCTGCCCGATTGGCGCTCGGAAATCGCAGCGATCAGATCGCCCTTGCGCATCCCGGAAACGCTCTTGATACCGAGTTCACCAGCGAGGCTGCGGAGCTCGGTGAGAACCATTCCGGACAGGCCAGCACGTCGGCGTGACGTTTCGGGCGCAGAGATAAGTTCCGTATCGGTCACGGAGGTCCTTTCCTTCCCTCGCTCGCTCGATGCGCAGCCGAGGGTTCGTTCCGCAGTTCGGCGTTCTGCCGAGCTCGGATATTGCCGTTCATGTTCGACGCACCCCGTCGACGACACCATCGATCCGGACCGCAGAGAACCACGGGAAGGATCGAGTCAGGAGCGTCACATCACTCGGACGTTTGAATCCCCCGAATACAGCGACCTGAATGCCCTGACGAAACCGGCGTCTGAAGCGCACGATGTACGGACAGGGTTCACCATAGCGCCGTTGTCCCCACTCGGCAAGAACCCTACTGCTGCGTCTGTCACGCGACGGTGACTCCGTCGGCCACGTCCAGGTCGAGCACCCGCCACCCCTCGGCCGATGCGGCCTCGCGCAGATCGGCCGGAAACTCCTCGGTGCACAGCGCCATGACCGTCGGGCCCGCACCGGACACCACGGCCGCGATGGACCGCGCGCGCAAGGTGCTGATCCAGCGCGTGGTGTCGGGTAACGCCTGGGCGCGCTGACCTTGATGCAGCAGGTCCTCCGTCGCGGACATCAACAGATCCGGGCGCTCGGTCAGCGCCACCACCGCGAGAGCACTGCGGCTGACGTTGAACGCCGCATCACGGTGGGGCACCAACTCGGGCAACAGCCCCCGGGTGTGCGACGTCGACGAGCGTTCGGACGGTACGAGCACGACGACCTTGATGCTCTGGTGCACCTCCAGTCGTACGGCTGCGTACTTCCGCGCCGTGACACTGGCATTGGGCGGTTCGCTCCACGACACGACCGCACCGCCGAGGCAACTCGCCGACGCATTGTCGGGATGACCCTCGAATTCCGATGACAGCTGGACCAGCTGACCCTCCGACAGCGCGAGCGAGCGATCCACTTTCGCGGCCAGTGCGTTGGCGGCAGCGAGGCCCCCGACCACAGCCGACGCCGAGGAACCGAGCCCCCTGGAGTGCGGAATCACGTTGCGGCAGTGGACATCCAAGCCGTCGGCCCACACTCCGGCAGCTTCGAGACCCCGCTCGATGGCGCGTACGACCAGATGCGTCGGTCCCCACGGCACGTCCGCCGAACCCTCACCGTCGACGTGAATCCGTAGTCCCGACGCGGTGGTCGTGACCTCGATCTCGTCGTACAGCCCCAAAGCGATTCCGAGACTGTCGAATCCGGGTCCGATGTTGGCACTGGACGCCGGGACGCGCGCGGTGACCGTGAGCCCGATGGGGAGTGTCGTCGTCATGGCCGGAGATTCCGTCAACTCAGGCCAGCTCGAGCGCAGCCGCGACAGCGACGGGATCGACCGAAATGGGTTCTACGACAGGCATTCCCGACAGCGCCGTATCGGGATCCTTGAGGCCGTTTCCGGTGACCGTGCACACGACGGTCAGGCCCGGTTCGAGCCAGCCTTCCTTTCGAGCTGCGAGCAGCCCGGCGACACTGGCGGCGGAGGCGGGCTCGACGAACACGCCCTCGGTCTTGGCGATCAATCGGTACGCCTCGAGGATCTCCTCGTCGGTCGCTGCGCGGAATGCTCCGTTCGATTCTTCCTTGGCGTTGACGGCGCCGTTCCAGGATGCGGGCGAGCCGATCCGGATCGCGGTGGCGATGGTTTCCGGATCCTTCACCGGCGCACCGTGAACCAGCGGAGCAGCGCCCGCGGCCTGGACTCCCAGCATCCGCGGCTTGCGCGTGGTCAGACCGTCACGGAAGTACTCCGAGTAACCGCGCCAGTACGCGGTGATGTTGCCTGCGTTGCCGACCGGCAGTGCGTGGATGTCCGGGGCGTCGCCGAGGGCGTCGCAGATCTCGAAGGCCGCGGTCTTCTGGCCTTCGATGCGGACGGGGTTGACGGAGTTGACCAGACCGATGGTCGGGAACTCGGCCGTGGTCTTGCGGGCCAGTTCGAGGCAATCGTCGAAGTTGCCCTGCACCTGAATGATCTTGGCTCCGTGCATGACTGCCTGAGCGAGCTTGCCCATGGCGATCTTGCCCTGCGGAACCAGTACGGCACAGCTCATTCCGGCCTTGGCCGCGTAGGCAGCTGCGGAGGCCGAGGTGTTGCCGGTCGAGGCGCAGAGAACGGCCTCCTGACCTCGGGCGAGCGCGTCGGTGACCGCCATGGTCATCCCGCGGTCCTTGAAGGAGCCGGTGGGGTTGAGTCCCTCGACCTTGAGATGCACTGTGCACCCGGTCAGTTCGGACAGGTGCCCGGCCGGCAACAGCGGGGTGCCGCCCTCGCGCAGCGTGACGGTCTTCCAGTCCGGGCCGATCGCCAGACGCGAACGGTATGCCTCGATCAGACCGGGCCAGGGGGTGTGGACGCTCATACGGTGGTGCCTTCCAATCGGAGAACGCTGGCGACGTGAACGACGACGTCGAGCTGCTCGAGGGATGCAACGGTGTCGGACAGTGCGGAGTCGGCCGCGAGGTGCGTGACGACGACGAGCCTGGCTCCGTCACCCGAGCCCTGCTGACGCACCGTGGAGATGCTGACGTCACGCTTGGAGAACTCGGCCGCAACGGTGGCGAGAACGCCTGGCTTGTCGGCAACCTGCATGCTGACGTAGTAGCGAGTGAGGATGTCACCCATGGGGGCCACCTTGAGCTTGGCGTACTTGGATTCGAGTGGACCCCGTCCGCCGTAGAACTTGTTGCGAGCGGCCATCACCAGGTCGCCGAGTACTGCGGACGCGGTCGGCGCGCCGCCTGCACCCTGGCCGTAGAACATCAGGCGGCCTGCGGCCTCTGCTTCGACGACCACGGCGTTGAACGCACCGTTCACCGACGCCAACGGGTGGTTCAGCGGAACGAGCGCCGGGTAGACCCGAGCGGAGATTCGCTCCTTGCCCTTGGGCGTGACGATCCGCTCGCAGATGGCCAGCAGCTTGATGGTGCAGTCCAGGGATTTCGCGGTTTCGAGATCGTCCGAGGTGATCTTGCTGATGCCCTCGCGGTAGACGTCACCGGCAGTGACCCGCGTGTGGAATGCGATGGACGCCAGGATGGCGGCCTTCGATGCAGCGTCGTAGCCTTCGACGTCGGCGGTCGGGTCGGCCTCGGCGTAGCCCAGACGCCCTGCCTCGGCGAGGGTTTCGGCGTAGTCCGCGCCCGTCTCGTCCATGGCCGAGAGGATGAAGTTCGTGGTGCCGTTGACGATGCCGGCAACCTTGTTCACACGGTCACCCGCGAGAGACTGCATCAGCGGTCGGACCACGGGAATGGCTCCGGCCACGGCGGCCTCGAAATACAGGTCGGCACGTGACTTCTCGGCCGCGTCGGCCAGTTCCCCGGTGTACTCGGCCAGCAGGGCCTTGTTCGCCGTGATGACGGACTTGCCCTTCTCCAGGGCAGAGAGCACCAGCTTGCGGGGAATGTCGATGCCGCCGAGAACCTCGACGACGATGTCGACGTCGTCGCGGCCCACGAGCTCGGCCGGATCGTCGGTGAGCAGCTCGGCCGGGACTCCACGATCGCCGTCGACCCGACGCACCGCGATGCCCCGAATCTCCAGTGGCGCACCGACTCTCGCCTCGAAGTCGTCAGCGTTCTCGGTGAGGATCCGAACGACCTCGCTGCCGACGTTTCCGAGTCCGAGTACGGCGACGCCTATCGGCTTCGATGTCATGGCTGAACCTCCAAGCTGAGCAGATCTTCGATGGTTTCCCGCCGCAGGATCAGGCGCGAGTGCCCGTCCTTGACCGCAACCACAGCGGGCCGCGTCAGCAGGTTGTAGCGACTGGACATGGAGTAGCAGTAGGCCCCTGTGGCCGCTACCGCGAGCAAGTCACCCGGCCCGACGTCTGCCGGCATCCATGTGTTCTTGATGACGATGTCGCCGCTCTCGCAATGCTTTCCGACCACCCGAGCCACGACGGCCTCGGCATCGCTCGTGCGAGAGACCAGTCGACAGTCGTATTCGGCCTGATACAGCGAGGTTCTGATGTTGTCGCTCATGCCGCCGTCGACGCTGATGTAACGCCTACGCGTCGACTTGTCGACGGTGACATCCTTGATCGTGCCGACCTCGTACAGCGTGACGGTGCCCGGTCCGGCGATGGCGCGGCCCGGCTCGACGGCAATCGTCGGGACCGGTAGACCCACTGCAGTGGACTCGGTCTCCACGATGGTGGTCAACTTCGCCGCGAGCTGCTCCACCGGCGGCGGATCGTCACTCGGCACGTACGAAATACCCATGCCGCCACCGAGATCCAGAGTCGAGATCTGCGCGGTCTTGTCGACGCCGAACTCCGAGACGATGTCTCGCAGCAGACCGATGACCTTGTGCGCTGCCAACTCGAAGCCGTCGACCTCGAATATCTGCGAACCGATGTGACTGTGCAGTCCGACGAGGCGAAGGTTGTCGGCAGCGAACACGCGCCGGACGGCGTCGAGCGCAGAGCCGTCGGCGAGCGAGAATCCGAACTTCTGATCCTCGTGCGCGGTGGCGATGAACTCGTGGGTATGCGCCTCGACACCGACGGTGATGCGAATGAGAACGTCCTGCACCACACCGGCCGCACCGGCGACGCCGTCGAGACGGTCGATCTCGATGTTGGAGTCGAGCACCACATGTTCGACGCCTGCGCGCACGCCCGCCTCGAGCTCGGCTACCGATTTGTTGTTGCCGTGCATGGCAATTCGGTCGGCCGGGAATCCGGCGGCCAACGCGATGGCCAACTCGCCTCCGGAACAGATGTCGAGAGAGAGCCCTTCGTCGGCCACCCAGCGTGCGATCTCGCCGCACAGGAAAGCCTTGGAGGCGTAGTGAACTCGTTCGGGTGCCCCGAAAGCGGCGGCCATCTCACGGCAGCGCGAACGGAAGTCGTCCTCGTCGACGACGAACAACGGTGTGCCGTACTGCTCCGCGAGATCGGTGACCGACACTCCGGCGAGGCGGACGGTTCCGTCCTCACCGCGCTCGGCGTTGCGGGGCCACACCTGCTCGGGCAGCGTCGTCATCTCCGACGCGTCGGCCGGGCGATGGGACATCGACTCCTTCGCGGGGGCGTCGGCATGCTTGGGTCCTGCCGGATGTGCGCTCACATGCGCTCCGGTGCGCTGACCCCGAGCAGTTCGAGGCCGTTGGCCAGGACCTGCCGGGTCGCGTTTCCCAACGCCAGTCGTGCGGTGTTCACAGGTCCGGGCTCCTCGTCTCCTTGTGGAAGTACTCGACACGCACCGTAGAAACGGTGGTAGGCACCCGCCAGCTCTTCGAGGTAGCGGGCGATCCGGTGTGGTTCGCGTAGTTCGGCGGCGCTGGCCACCACGCGTGGGTACTCGCCGATCGTCCTGATCAGCTCGCCTTCCTGCTCGTGGGTGAGCAGGCTCAGATCCGGTTGCTGCGCGCTGATTCCCAGTTCGGCGGCATTGCGCGCGAGTGAGGCCAGGCGGGCGTGGGCGTACTGGACGTAGTACACCGGATTCTCGTTGCTGGCGCTCGCCCACAGGGCGAGGTCGATGTCGATGCTGGAGTCGACGGACGACCGGATCATGACGTACCGGGAGGCGTCGACGCCGATGGCTTCGACCAGGTCGTCGAGGGTGATGACGGTTCCGGCACGCTTACTCATCTTCACGGCCACACCGTCGCGCACCAGGTTGACCATCTGGCCGATCAGCACCTCGACGGTCGCGGGGTCGTCTCCGAACGCAGCTGCGGCCGCCTTGAGGCGTCCGATGTATCCGTGGTGGTCCGCTCCGAGCATGTAGATGCACAGATCGAAACCGCGCTGCCGCTTGTTCTGGAAGTAGGCGATGTCGCCGGCGATGTAGGCGGCGTTGCCGTCGCTCTTGATGACGACACGATCCTTGTCGTCGCCGTACTCGGTGGACCGTAGCCACCAGGCACCGTCCTCCTCGTAGAGCCTCCCCGAGCTCTTGAGGTACTCGACCGACTTCTCGACCTCACCTGAGTCGAACAGCGAATTCTCGTGGAAGTAGACATCGAAGTCGACGCCGAACTCGTGCAGATTGGCCTTGATCCGGTCGAACATCAGCTGGGTGCCGATCGCTCGGAACGTCTCTTCCTGGGCCTCGGGGGCCAGCGCGAGCGCTTCCGGCTCCTGCACCAGCACCTGCTCGGCGATCTCGGCGATGTACTCGCCTGCGTAGCCGTTCTCCGGAGCGGGTTCGCCCTTGGCCGCGGCGATCAGGGATCGACTGAACCGGGCGATCTGTGCGCCGTGATCGTTGAAGTAGTACTCGCGAGTGACCTCGGCCCCGTGGGCGGTCAGGATCCGACCGAGTGCATCGCCGACGGCTGCCCACCGGGTACCGCCGAGGTGCACCGGACCGGTCGGGTTGGCCGAGACGAACTCGAGATTGACCTTCTTGCCCGTCATCGAGGAACCGCTGCCGAAGGCCGCGCCTTCGGCGAGCACGCGGGCAACGATTTCGCCCTGCGCTGCAGCGGCCAACCTGATGTTCAGGAACCCGGGACCTGCGACGTCGGCGCTGTCGATCGCGGCCTCGGCCGCGAGAGCCTCGGCGAGCCAGCCGGCGAAGTCGCGGGGGTTGGCTCCGGCCTTCTTCGCGACCTGGAGTGCCACGTTGGTCGCGTAGTCGCCGTGCTCGGGATTGCGAGGACGCTCGACGGTCAGCTTCGCAGGGAGGACTGATGCATCCAGGCCGCGGTCGGCAAGCACCTTCGCGGCGGTCGCGTGAAGCAATTCGGCAAGATCGGCGGGAGTCACAGGTAGCTATCCTATTGGCTGGTGCGCGGCGTCCTCGCATCCACTGCCCGTCTGCCGGCGAGCAACCTCGGCCTGCGCGGTCCGCGCAGGCTCTGAGCACGCTCTCAGGCAGAGAACGTACAGTGAGGGCGCTCTGCGCTGATGGTCATCGGACGATGCTGTCACCAGCAGATACGCATCACCAGCGCAACCGAACACCACCTTTCCACGACTGAGAGAGCAACTACAGCGATGCCAACGGGTCCCGACAAAGGCAGTCAGAACAAGTCGGCTGCGAAGGCAGACAAAGCCATCAATGCAGCCAACAAGAAGTCAGCTCGCAAGAAGAAGGGCGGCGTGCCCACCGCGACGGGCAGGCAGATTCCCTGGCTGACGGTTGCCGGTGTCGTTGTCGTCGTCGGTCTCGTTGCGGGCCTCGGGATCAATCTGTATCCGAAGTACCAGGACCGCGCCGAGGCGCAGAAGTTCGCGCCGAGCGAGGCCAATCAGGATCCGTCGACCGGCATCGAGGGTGTCGCGATCCAGGAGTACCCCGCGGCTCTGCACGTCGGGCGCACGCAGCGGGTCGCCTACGACCAGTCGCCGCCGTTCGGTGGACCGCACGATGCCGTGTGGGCCACCTGCACGGGAATCGTGTACCCCGAGGCCATTCGCACCGAGAATGCCGTGCACTCGCTCGAGCACGGTGCCGTCTGGGTCACCTACAACCCCGACGATCTGAACGAGGACCAGGTCCAGTCGCTGGCCGATCGCGTCGACGGTGAAACGCAGATGATGATGTCGCCGTACCCCGGCCTCGATTCCCCGGTCTCGCTGCAGTCCTGGGGCCACCAGCTCAAGTTGGACAGCGTGGACGACGAACGCATCGGCCAGTTCATCTCCGCCCTGCGCCTCAACCGTTTCGCCTACCCCGAGGTCGGCGCCAGCTGCGCATCGGTCCCGGGAACCGGTGACAACGCATTCGATCCGGACAACCCACCCCTGTTCGACGCCTCTGCACCCGGCGCGGACGCGGTACCGATGGACGGTGCCGGCATCACCCCCGACGCAAGCGAGACCGGCGGCACCGGCGGAGTTCAGCTGCCGAGCGATCTTCAGGTACCCACCAACTGATGACCGAGCCCACGACAACCGACAGCGCGGACGCCACCGCGTCCGCCACCAAGCCGAGCCAGCGCACCGCGCTGGTGGCGCTGGCGCTGACCGCCGTGCTGGCGATCGGTTTCGCGCTGGGCTTTCTGGTGCAGAGTCCGTTCCGGGACGACGACACCGCACCTGCTGCGGACTCGGTGGACGTCGGCTTCGCGCAGGACATGACCGTGCACCACAACCAGGCGATCGAGATGGCGGCGGTGGCGTTGACCAACGCGCCGGATCAGGCAGTCAAGAGCCTGGCGTTCGACATGCTCACCTCGCAGCAGAACCAGGTGGGACAGATGCAGGGCTGGTTGGCCCTGTGGGACCGAGCACCGATCTCGACCGACGGCTACATGAACTGGATGGCCGAGGACGACTCGCACGGTCACTCGATGGGCGGAATGTCCATGGATCCCGGATCCTCGGATCCCACCAGGGCCATGCCGGGCATGGCCAGTTCCGCTGAGCTCGCCGCTCTTCGCCAGGCCACCGGCTCGGATGTCGACGTGATGTTCCTGCAACTCATGCTGCGCCACCACGAGGGCGGCCTGGCGATGATGGAGTACGCGCAGACTCACGCGCAGTCACCGGCGGTGATCAATCTGGCGAACTCCATGGTCGCCACCCAGACCAGCGAGTCGACGCTGATGAAGCAGATGCTCGCCGAGAAGGGTGCGCAGCCGCTGCCCGAGGGGTGATTTCGGCTCGGGTCGCGGATGCGCTAGTCTTTCGTACAGCCCAACAGGCACACCGGTTCGTCCGGTGCGCCCCCGTAGCTCAGGGGATAGAGCGTTCGCCTCCGGAGCGAAAGGCCGCAGGTTCGAATCCTGCCGGGGGCACACATCTTTCACGCACGTCACCGTCGTACGGTGGCTGCTCGAACGAGACGGTGGACTTCGATGTCCGAGAATCTCCCCCGAGTCGAGACCGTCGTCGACGACCTGTACTCACTCCCTCCCGCTGATTTCGTCTCGCATCGTGCGGCATACGTCACCCGGTTCAAGAAGGCCGGCGACAAGGTCGGTGCCACCCGAATCGGTGCCTTGCGCAAACCCACGGTCGTGGCGTGGTTGGTGAACACCCTGGCTCGCCGAGACGAATCGGCTCTGGCGGAACTGTTCGATCTGGGTGAGCAACTCGAACGGGCCCAGCAGCGCGGCGACGGCCCCCGACTGCGTGAATTGTCCACTGCCCGAAGCACTTCCATACGCGCCCTGACCGATCGAGCAGTCTCGCTGGGACGTGACCTCGGGGTGACCGTCGGCGACAACGCTGCCCGCGAGGTCTCCAACACCCTGAACGCGGCGATGGCCGACGCCGAGATACGCGACCGCGTCCGCAAAGGCAGAACCGTGGTGGCCGAAACGTACAGCGGCTTCGGGCCTGCGCTGCTGTCGATCGTTCCGGACTCTCCCGACGATGACGACGCCGCCGAGGACGACCCGGTTTCTCCCGAGGTCGAGGACGACCGGCATAAAACCGACGAAGCCGAACGAAACCGACTGCTCGCCGAACTCGAGTCGGCCGAATCCGATCTCGATACCGCGCGAACCGAAGTCGACGAAGCCCAAGCGGACACCGAACGAAAAGCGTCCGAACTGCACAGCGCTGCAGAAGAAGTCGAGCGAATCGAGGCCGAGCTGGAGGCCGCCGGAGCCCGAGAGCAGGCTGCACGAGAAGCACACGAGGCCAGCGTCGTACAGGCGGAGTCGACGGCGGCGGCACTAGACGCGGCCCGCATCCGCGTGGCCGAAGCCCGGTCGGCCCTCGACTCCCTGACCTGACCTACCCTGGCGGGGTGACCACACGCTGGCAAGCCGAGAACTCCGCAGACGATTCCGCGCGCTACATCGAGCGATTCGACCGCCTGGCCGAACGCGGCGTGGATCTGCACGGCGAGGCCCGCATGGTCGACGCGGTGGTCTCCCCCGCGTCGAGCATTCTCGATGCCGGATGCGGGACCGGCCGACTCGGTGTCGAGTTGGCCCGGCGCGGACACCGTGTGACCGCAGTGGATCTCGATCCCGTTCTGGCCGAGGCCGCGCGAGCGCACCCCGAACTCGACGTTCATGTCGCCGATCTGACGACGCTCGATCTGGGCCGGACGTTCGACGCGGCCGTCGCAGCGGGCAACGTACTCGTCTTCATGAAGCCCGGTACCGAACGCACTGCGCTCCAACGCATCTGGGCACACCTGACCGAAGGCGGAGTGTTCGTCACCGGATTCGCCACCGATAGGGAGTACACCGTGGACATGCTCGACGAGGATCTGGCGGCGGTCGGTTTCGTCCTCGAGCACCGATTCGCGACGTGGGATCTCCGGCCCTGGCGGACGGACGCCGACTGGGCCGTCACCGTGGCACGAAAGCCGGCCCTGCTGGCCTGACACGGCATCGATCGGAGCGACGGGATTCGAATACCGAGGGTTGATTCGGACGCCTACGGGAAGACTGTGCGTCATGAAGGAACACATGGCGAAGCTGCGGGAATCGTTCTGGTTCATTCCCGCCGTCCTCGGGGTCGTCGCACTCGTGCTCGCGCAGGCTCTGGTGAGTCTCGATCGCTATCTGCTCGATACCCGGGTGGATCTGACGGGCTCGCTGCTCTACCACGTGGGTGCCAGCGGCAGCCGAGACATCCTCGGTGCCATCGGCGGGTCCATGCTCGGCGTGGCTGCGACGTCGTTCTCCATCACCATCTCCGTCCTCGCCACCGCCAGTTCCTCGTACGGCCCCCGCCTGGTGCGCAACTTCATGGCCGATCGCGGCAATCAGGTGGTGCTCGGCATCTTCGGTGCCACGTTCCTGTACTCGCTGATGGTGCTGCGGTCGATTCGCTCGATCGAATCCGACGGCTCGGTCTTCGTGCCGGACATCGCCGTCAACGTTGCCGTCGCACTCGCGGTGGTCGACGTGGGTGTGCTCGTCTACTTCATTCATCACATCGCACAGTCGATCCAGGTGGCGACGCTGTCCGGCCGCGTCCGCGACGAACTGTCGGAGTCCGTCGACGCGCTCTACCCACCCGAACAACCCGCCGATGCAGCGTCGGCAGAGGGCATCGTCAAGCCGCCCGTCTACACGACGGTGCTGGCCGAGGAGTCCGGGGTGATCATCGACATCGACGAAGACGCAGTGCTGAACATCGCTGGCGACACCGACACCGTGATCGATGTTCATCGAGTGCCCGGTGAACACGTCGTCGCCGGTGAACCGCTCGCCGATGTTCTGGCCGATCGATCGGCGAACATCTCCACCGACGCGGTCGGACGGGTTCGAGGGTCGTTCGCCATCGGCACCAGTCGAACACCGCGGCACGACATCGCTTTCGCCGTCGAGCAGATGACCGAAATGGCTGTGCGCGCCCTGTCGACGGGCGTCAACGACCCGTACACGGCACGCAACGCCATCGACGATCTCACGGTCGGACTGGTCGCGGTCGTCCAGCGTTCCAGGCCCTCCCGGGCTCGGTGCGGCTCCGACGGCACCGTACGGGTGATCACCCGCCGCGTCGCGGTTCCGTCACTGATCGACCATGCCCTCGATGCGGTGCGGATCTACGGCACCGGCAGCCCCATGGTGGTGCAGGCCGGAATTCGCCTCGCCGAGCGAGTGGGTCGTGCGGCACAGGATTCCGAGAACGTCGACGCCGTACTGACTCAACTGGACTTGCTGGACCGCGCGTTGGCCTCCGGCGACACCGATACCGCCCGCACAGCCGAAGCCCGCGAGCAGATCTCGCTTGCCCGCGCCGCGATCACGGATCGAGTTCCGCTCGCAGTACCTCGCGTCGTCATTCGGTAGACGCCGGAACCGGACACCGTGGGAGGATGGTCGGTATGCCAGCACCGTCTCCGCTTCCCCTCGATCCCATTGCAGAGGCACACCGCCAGTGGACCGAACACGGATGGTCCGACGCCGCCGACGGTATGGCCGCAGTGACCTCGTTGATGCGCGCGCAGCAGATCATGCTCGCCCGGGTCGAGGAAGTGTTGAAGCCGACGGGACTGACCTTTTCGCGCTACGAACTGCTGACGTTGTTGACCTTCACCAAGAACGGGGCTCTGCCGATGGCGAAGGCGAGCGCACGTCTGCAGGTGCATCCCACGAGCGTGACCAACGCTGTCGATCGTCTCGAGTCCGTGGGATACGTTCGACGCATCCCACATCCGAGCGATCGACGCACCACCCTGGTCGAAATCACCGAGCAGGGACGCACATTGGCCGTCGAGGCCACCGAGCGCTTGAACTCACTGGTGTTCGCACGCCCCGGTCTGGCACGGGACAAATTACTGGCGCTCGTTCGGATCTTGGCGGAACTCCGTTCGGATGCAGGCGATTTCGACAGTGAAAACATCACTACATCGTTCTGAGTTCGATCGTGACTCGTCACAAGACAATGGCACACCCGTACCGTTCGTGGTGCAATTGCTCCAGGAACAGGTCGGAGCCGATCTGCTGAAGGGCGGGGCGGGGTGCTGGTTTTGGGGGTCGGGGCGGGTGCGCACGGCGCACGCGCAATTCTGACGTATCTGGACAGCCCCCACCGCACACCCATCGTGTCCAGGACGGTGCGCCGAGCCCCGGGTCAGTCGCTGTCCACCACGATCGCCACCGGCGTCGACGCCATCCACTCCATCGCCGCGACGATGTCGCTCCCGGTTCAGTTCTCCGCCATCGCTTATCGGGTTGCCACCGATCCCGGCTCGGTCGCCACCAGCGGTACGGCCCGCACGGCCTCGCTCGTTCCGGAAACCGCTGCGCAGGTGCGCTATCTGCGCTTCATCGGGCTGGTGCCCAATCACGGCGTCACTGTGTTGTGCGATATCGGAAGCACCGGAACCACTGTCACCGTCATCGACCTGGCGTCCACTCGCACCCTCATGACGCGGCGCACTGCCACGTTCTGCGGCGACGATCTCGATCACTCGGTTCGACGGCTACTTTCGTCCAACGGTGTTCGTATCGGAATCGACGCCAGCCGGTCCATCAAGGAGCAGCTGAGCGTCGACTCCGTCGTCAGCACCGCCGATCCATCAGGTGCCGCGCGGCATGTGCTGACCCGACGTGACTTCGACGATCTGATCGCCGGACCGGTGCGGTACGCGGGCATACTGGTGGAGCAGACCATCGAATTATCCGGTGCCAGACCGCAGTCCATCGTCGTGGTGGGCGGCGGCGCGAACATCACCTCGATCGCGCGGTCGCTCGAGCTGCGAACCGGCCTGACGACGCTGGTGCCGTCGATGCCGGAGTTGGTCTCGGCCCGCGGGGCCGCCCTCCTGTCCCCCGACAGCTAGGGCGGGCCCGGGAGTGGAGCCTGCGGAACGACCCCGAAGGTCAGCTACCGATGCTGGAAGTTCGGCGTTCGCTTCTCGATGAAGGCCGACATGCCTTCCTTCTGGTCCTCGGTGGCGAAGGTCGAGTGAAACACGCGCCGCTCGAACAGAACACCCTCGCGAAGGCTCGACTCGAACGATCGGTTCACTGCTTCCTTGGCCATCATGGCGACCGGCAGCGACATCTCGGCGATGGTCGTGGCGGTCGCGATGGCGTCGTCGAGGAGATCCGCGACCGGCACGATGCGCGAGACCAGCCCTGCTCGCTCGGCTTCCTCGACCTTCATGTTGCGACCGGTCAAGCACATCTCCATGGCCTTGGCCTTGCCCACTGCACGCGTCAGGCGCTGCGACCCGCCGATTCCCGGAATGACGCCGAGCTTGATCTCGGGTTGCCCGAATACCGCGGTGTCCGAGGCGATCAGAACGTCGCACAGCATCGCGAGTTCGCATCCACCGCCGAGTGCGTAACCGGACACCGCTGCGATCAACGGCGTTCGAGCCGATGCCAATCGGTCCCAGGCGGCGAAGAAGTCGTCGAGATACACGTCCATGTAGGACTTGGGCTGCATCTCCTTGATGTCGGCCCCGGCCGCGAAGGCCCGTTCGGAACCGGTGATGAGAATTGCACCGATGTCGGAGTCCGCGTCGAGTTCATCGACCACCGAGACGACCTCGCGCATCAACTGAGAATTGAGTGCGTTCAATGCCTTGGGACGGTTGAGCGTGATGATGCCGACGCGTCCCCGACGTTCGAGCAGAATCGTCTCGTAGTCACTCACAGGTCTGCTCCGTTCGAGCGCTCGCGGATGTCGTTGATGATGCCGGAGAAGTCGACATCGGTGCCGCCCCCGGTTGTTTCCTTGAAGCGAGCGTACAACTCGGCCGCCCGTAGGCCCAGGACACCCTCGACACCGTTGTCGCGCAGTGCATTGGCGGCCAGGCCCAGATCCTTGTCCATGAGCGCCGCGGCGAAGCCGGGCTTGTACTCGTTGTTGGCGGGGCTCGTCGGTACGGGACCGGGCACCGGGCAATTGGTCGTCAGCGCCCAGCATTGACCGGATGCAGTCGAGGCCACGTCGAACAACGCCTGGTTGCTCAGGCCGAGTTTCTCTCCCAACACGAACGCCTCGCTGATGGCGATCATGGACACTCCGAGAATCATGTTGTTGCAGATCTTGGCGGCCTGGCCGTTGCCCGCTGCGCCGCAGTGCACCACCTTGCGACCCATCACGTCCAGAACTGCTGCCGCAGAGGCGAAGTCCTCTTCGGATCCGCCCACCATGAATGTCAACGTTCCCGCGGCCGCTCCCCCGACACCACCGGAGACCGGTGCGTCCAGACTGCGGTGGCCTGCCTCGTGCACCAGCTTGTGCGCGGTGTGCGCGTCGGCGACGTCGATGGTCGAGGAGTCGATGAACAACGTGCCCGGCGCGGCAGCAGGCAGCAGGTCCGCGTACAACCCGAGTACCAGTGTGCCGTTGGGCAGCATCGTGATGACGATGTCGGCATCGGTGACGGCGGCCACAGCCGATTCGACCACGGTGACGCCGTCCTTCGTGGCCTGCTCGAGCGCGGCGGGCACCAGATCGAAGCCCTGCACCGTGTAGCCCGCCGCAGCCAGATTGGCGGCCATCGGTCCACCCATGTGGCCGAGGCCGATGAAGCCGATCGTCTTCTCGCTCATGACTGCTCACCTTCTGTGTGTGCGTTCGACAGGCCCAGTTCCGCATCCCCGAGAGGTGCGAAGTACCGGTCGACGTCCTCGGGCGTGACGTCTGCCGACGTACGCGGTTGCCATTGCGGGTTGCGGTCCTTCTCGACCACCTGTGCTCGAATTCCTTCGACGAGATCGTGACTGCTCAGGGATGCGACCGACACGCGGTACTCCTCGTCGAGCACCGCCTCCAGCGTCGGCAGCGTGGCCGCCCGGCGCAGCGACCTCAGCGTCACGGCCAGCGACACAGGCGATTTGGACGCAATGTCCTCCGCGGACTTCTGCGCCTCCGGCACCGTGCTGGCTGCCAGAGCGTCGACGATGGCCTGGACGTCGTCGCCTGCATAGCACTCGTCGATCCATCCCTGCTGACCGGCAATCGTGGACTCCGGTGCCGGCTCGCTGAACGTCGCGACGGCCTCTCCGACGCTGACCGTCTCGAGTGCCGAGTAGAAGTCTTCCAGCTTGTCGGACGGGATGTAGTGATCGGCGAAGCCGACTGCGATGGCGTCGCCGGCATTCATCCGCGCCGTGGTGAGCGCGAAGTGGGTGCCGATCTCGCCCGGAGCACGCGAGAGTAGGTACGTACCACCCACATCCGGAACGAAACCGATTCCGACCTCGGGCATCGCGATCTTCGATCGCTCGGTGACGATGCGAGTGTTGGCATGTGCCGAGAGCCCGACGCCTCCGCCCATGACGATGCCGTCCATGATGGCGACGAACGGCTTGGGGAATCGAGCGATCGCGGCATTGAGGATGTACTCCTCGCGCCAGAAGTCCTTGCTGCCGCTGCCACCGTCCTTGGCGTCGTGGTAGATGGAGACGATGTCTCCGCCTGCGCACAGTCCTCGCTCACCGGCTCCGGTCAGAAGGACGACGTCGACAGCGTCGTCGGTTGCCCACTGCGCCAACGCCGGCGCGATCTCACGCACCATCGCATGATCGAGCGCATTGATCGCTTTGGGGCGGTTCAGGGTGATCCGACCGATTCCGCCGGAGACCTCGAGGATGACGTCGCTCATGCGGCACCCACGATCGAACGTGCCACAACCACTCGCATGATCTCGTTGGTCCCTTCCAGAATCTGGTGCACCCGAAGGTCACGAACGATCTTCTCGACGCCGTACTCGCTGAGGTAGCCGTACCCACCCAGCAGCTGCAATGCGCCGTTGGCGACCTCGAAACCGGTGTCGGTTCCGAAACGCTTCGCCATCGCGCACATCTCGACCTTGTCCGCAGCGTCGTTCTGCAACGCGTCCGCGGCCCGCCACAGCAGCGTGCGGGCGGCTTCGAGTTCGGTCTTGAAATCGGCCAGTCGGAACTGGAGCGCCTGCGCATCGAGCAACCGTGCCCCGAACGCCTTGCGCTCGGCGAGGTACGCAACGGCCTTGTCGAGAGCGGACTGCGCTCCGCCGATCGAGCACGCGGCGATGTTGATGCGTCCGCCGTTGAGTCCGTTCATGGCGATACGGAACCCGTCGCCCTCGTTGCCGAGCAGATTCTCGGCCGGAATGCGGACTCCTTGGAGAACGACCTGCCGGGTGGGTTGAGCGTTCCACCCCATCTTCTTCTCGTTGGCGCCGAAGGACAGTCCCGCCGAGTCCTTCGGCACGATGAACGCGGAGATGCCACGTGGGCCCGGTGCACCGGTGCGCGCCATGACGACGTACACCTCGGATGTGCCTGCGCCGGAGATGAATTGCTTGACGCCGTCCAAGACGTACTCGTCACCGTCGCGCACCGCCTTGGTGCCGAGCATCGCGGCATCCGAACCCGCGCCTGGCTCGGTGAGGCAGTAGCTGCCCAACTGATCCATCGTGCACAGGCCCGGCAGCCAACGCTGCCTCTGTTCGTCGGTTCCGTAGGTGTCGATCATCCAGGCGACCATGTTGTGAATGGAGATGTAGGCCGCGATGGACGGGTCGCCGGTGGCCAGCTGCTCGAAGATCCGCACCGAATCGACTCTGGTCAGACCCGATCCGCCCACGTCCTCGCGAATGTAGATGCCGCCCATTCCCAGTCCAGCTGCCTTGCGCAACACGTCCACGGGGAAATGCTTGCTCTGGTCCCACTCGATCGCGTTCGGGGCCAGAAACTCGTCGGCGAATTCACGAGCGGTGTCGTTGATCGCTCGCTCGTCCTCGTTCAATGTGAACATCGCCGAATCAGTCCATGTTCGGAATGACGAAGTGATTTTGTGCCGCAGCCTCTTTGGTGCCCGACGGCCAGCGCTGCGTGACGGTCTTGGTCTTGGTGTAGAAGCGGATCGAATCGGGTCCGTGCTGGTTCAGATCACCGAATCCCGAGCGCTTCCAACCACCGAACGTGTGGTACGCGATCGGCACCGGAATCGGCACGTTGACCCCGACCATGCCCACCTGGACGCGGGAGCAGAAATCGCGAGCAGTGTCGCCGTCACGGGTGAAGATGGACACGCCGTTGCCGTATTCGTGCTCGGTGGGCAGACGCAGCGCATCCTCGTAGTCTTTTGCGCGCACGACGATCAGGACGGGCCCGAAGATCTCTTCCTTGTAGATCCGCATGTCGGTCGTCACTTTGTCGAACAGTGTTGCGCCCGCGAAGAACCCACCCTCGTGGCCTTCGAGGCTGAAACCGCGCCCGTCGACGACCAACTCGGCACCCTCGTCCACACCGATCTGGGTGTAATCGTTGACGCGCTTGAGCGCATCGCTACCGACGAGCGGGCCGAAATCCGCGTCCTCGTCGTCGGAGCGACCGATCTTCAGCTTCGCCACCCGCTCGGTGAGCTTGGCGACGAGCGCATCCGCGGTCTCTTCACCCACCGGAACCGCGACGGAAATAGCCATGCAACGCTCGCCCGCGGAACCGTAGGCGGCACCGAGAAGGGCGTCGGCGCCCTCGTCGAGATCGGCGTCGGGCATCACCAGGGCGTGGTTCTTGGCTCCACCGAAGCACTGTGCACGCTTGCCGTGCTTCGCCGCGGTCTCGTAGATGTACTGCGCGATGGGGGTCGAGCCGACGAAGCCAATCGCCTTGACGCGGTCGTCGGTGAGCAGTACGTCGACGGCGGTCTTGTCACCGTTGACGACGTTGAACACACCCGGCGGCAGTCCTGCTTCGAGGAAGAGTTCGGCGAGCTTGAGCGGGACGGACGGGTCGCGCTCGGAGGGCTTGAGGATGAATGCGTTTCCGCAGGCGATGGCCGGGCCGGCCTTCCACAGGGGAATCATCGCGGGGAAGTTGAAGGGGGTGATTCCGGCTACGACGCCGAGCGGCTGACGCATCGAGTAGACGTCGATCCCGCCGCCTGCACCCTCGGTGTACTCGCCCTTGAGCAGATGCGGGACGCCGACGGCGAACTCGACGACCTCGACGCCGCGCTGAATGTCGCCCTTGGCGTCGGCAATCGTCTTGCCGTGCTCGGAGGACAGCAGGCGGGCCAGTTCCTCGGTGTCGCGAGTGACGAGCTGCAGGAACTTCATCAGGACTCGCGCTCGGCGCTGCGGGTTCCACTTGGCCCATTCACGTTGGGCCTGTTCGGCATCGGCGATGACGGCCTCGACCTCGGATACGTCGGCCAGGGGAACACGGGCCTGAACCTCGCCGGTGTTGGGGTCGAACACGTCCCCGAAGTTTCCGGAGGTGCCGGCGACGTGCTTGCCGCCGATGAAGTGCGTGAGTTCGCGAGCCATGGAGTTTGTCCGTCCTCGAGCGTGGAAAGTGAAGTACGCCCATCCTATAGTCGGATGTCCACGTAAGTCCAGAAGTCGTCACATTCGGTCGTAGAACTGCCTCAGATCGGCACCGGCGCGACTGACCTCGGCCTCGGAGGAGCCGTCGGCGCGGAAGATTCGACGCAGGATCAACGGATCGAGATCGTCAATCGCGGGAGCGAACGCCACCTGGGGAAGTTGGGGGAACGACGCGCGATCGCCGAACCAGTCATCGGGGTCGAACTCGTCGTCCCCGTCGCCGACGCCCTCGATCAGTTGATCGAGATCGACTCCACGCAGTGTCAGGATGGTGGCGGCGGATGCGTCGATGTGCTCGGCGGCGATGTACATCAGCGCCGCCGCGTGTTTGCAGGGCCACCCGTCGTCGGGGCACGTGCAGTCGAAATCGAGCTGCCCCTTGTCGTGCGGCAGCAACACCGACGCAAGCGCCTGCGGAATGGCGTTGGAGGCCAGCTCGGCCAGCATGCCGGGGTTCGAACGCACCCGGCCGACCAGTGCGGCAACCTCACCCTGAGTGAGCGGGTCGACGGTGACCGAGGCCGAGAACGGCTCGAGCTGACTGCCCTGCACCTCGCCGTATATCTGCCCGCGCTCGACCCCGAGAGTGAGCACCTGCCCTTGGCGCGCATACGTTCTACCCCGAGCGATCCGGCCCGGATCCGCGAGGTCTTCCATGGCCGCCACGAAATGCCTGCCCCACCACGTCTGCCCGAAGGCACCGCGCTTGTTTCTGGACTCGATGCCGCCCTTGGCTTTTCGACGCTTGCCGTACTGCGAGAAGTCGACCATCACTCCCCCACCGCATCCTCACTGAGGCGGAACAGTTCCTGCAGCTCCGCGGTGTCCATCTCGGTCACCCAGTTCTCGCCGGTGCCCACCGCCAGATTCGCCAGGTCCTGCTTGGAGACCAGCATCGAGTCGATCCGTTCCTCCACGGTGCCCACGCACAGCAGTTTGCGCACCTCGACGTTCTTGCGCTGCCCGATGCGAAAGGCCCGGTCCGTCGCCTGATTCTCCACCGCCGGATTCCACCAACGATCGAGATGAACAACATGGTTGGCGGCCGTGAGGTTCAACCCGGTGCCGCCGGCCTTGAGCGAGAGCATCATGATCGGCGGACCGTCGTCGCTCTGGAACTTCTCCACCATCTCGTCGCGCTTGGCCTTGCTCACCCCGCCGTGGAGGAACGGCACCTCGGTGCCGAATCGTTCGGCGAAGTAGGGTGCCACGAGCTCACCGAACTCCCGAAACTGCGTGAACAACAACGCTTTCTCGTTGTCGCCGAGAATCGAGTCGAGCATGTCCTCCACCAAGCCGATCTTGCCGGAACGATGCTGACCCCTCTTGAGCACCGGCGAGCCGTCGGACAGGAAATGGGCGGGGTGATTGCACACCTGTTTGAGGCGAGTCAGCGCGGACAGCACCGCGCCCTTGCGCTTCATGCCCTTCGCGTCGGCGATCTGCGCCATCATCTCGTCGACGACCGCCTTGTACAGCGCAGCCTGCTCGGCCGTGAGGTTGGCGCGCACGGTCATCTCGTTCTTCTCGGGCAGATCCGAGATGACTGTCGGATCGGTCTTGACGCGACGCAGAATGAACGGCGACGTGATGGCGCGCAGACGCGAAACCGCGCTCTCGTCGTTCTCGCGCTCGATCGGAACCGAGAATCGCTTTCGGAAATCCGACGGCCTACCGAGCATGCCCGGATTGGCGAAGTCGAGAATGGACCTCAGCTCGTCGAGACGATTCTCGACCGGCGTTCCGGTGAGCGCCAGCTTGTGATCCGCGGGGATCGCGAGCGCCGCCTTGGCCTGCACGGTGCCCGAGTTCTTGATGTGTTGCGCCTCGTCGAGGACCACACGACGCCACGTCTGCTCCGCCAACTGCGCGCGATCCTTCGCCATCAGCGCGTACGTGGTGACGATCAGATCGTGCTCGGCGATCGCCCGGTCGAGCTCCTCGTCGCGTAGTCGCGTCGGACCGTGATGCACCAGAACCCGCAGTGCCGGAGTGAATTTCGCCGCTTCACGCTGCCAGTTGCCGACCACCGACATCGGTGCCACCAGCAGTGTCGGCGTCGAACTCTTCTCGTGCGCGAGCAGTGTCAGCACCTGCAGCGTCTTGCCCAGCCCCATGTCGTCGGCGAGTACCGCCCCGAGACCGAGCCGACTCATGAACGCGAGCCAATCGAGCCCACGCTGCTGATACGGCCGCAGAGTCGCGTTCACACCGTCGGGCACCGGGATCGTCTCCGGCACCACACCGGGCTCGAGCAACGTGGCCGCCCAGCCGGTGGCGCGGATGTCCTGGACCGGAGCAGGTGGCGGATCGGCCAACGTCATCTCACGCATCAGCGTGCTGAGCGCAGTCCCGTCACCGTGATGCTCGGCGACGTACTTGGCGGCTCGCGCGAGCTGACCGCCGTCCGCGAGCACCCACTGACCGCGGAGCCGCACGAGATCGCCCTTCGAGACGGCGAGCCTGTTCATCTCCGCCTCGGTGAGCACCATGTCGCCGAGTTGGAGTTGCCAGTCGTAGGACACCAGTTCGTCCATGCCGACCGCCCGATCGGCTGCAGCTTTCGTCACCGCCGGTGAATCGACGCGCAATCTCATCGACGGATCGAGCCTCGTCCAGGCCCGGGGAAGCAGAACCGTGGTTCCGGTGGCCTGCAGTGCCGTCGCACCGTGTTCGACGAGGTCGATGACCACCGACGCCGGAAGCAACAGGTCCAGGGTGCCTTCCTGCGACGGCAGATCGCGCAGTCTCGGGTACGCCGCCACGGCCTCACCGAGCTTGCGGACGGCGATGGAGAGCAGCGTGGCATCGACCTTACGGCTCATCGGAACCGGTCGCGGCGCTTCGCCGTCCGCGCGCAGACACACCTGCAGCGTCCAGTACGACTCCACCGCCTCCTCGGAGGAACTGTCGACGGCGTCGTCGTCATCGGGTTCGAGCAGCCGGAGTACCAGCGAGGGTTCGTCGACGGTGAGGCTTCCGCGCCACTTCTCGAGCAACGTCGACATCTGTTGAGTGCCATCGGCATACGGGTCGTCGCGAACCAGAGCCGACAACAGTGGATGCTCCGAGTCGGGTCTACCCAGAACCGATCTGACGATCGGATCGGTGAGCTCCTCCACCATGTCGTCGAGAATCTTCTTGGGCCGCTCACCTGCGCGCTGCACCGACGGCATCGCGACGGCGAGTTCGCTGAGCCAGGCACGTTGACGCTCGCCCCCGACCAGACGCCACCGTGGCCACCACTGCCCGTCCATCAACTTCAGGGCCGGAACGACGCGACCGCCGCGGACCCAGCGTTCGATTCCGCGGGCGACATGCGCCAGGTAACGGAGGTCACCGGAGATGGCCGCGTGGTCCGGCGGCGTCCGCAACAGCAGATCGGCACCGTCGTGCGGGGCGAGTGCGATGGCCGGAACCTGCACCGGGGCCTGCGCGGTGGCGGCGCGTCCGGGTGCCGGAAACGACACCGCAGCACGGTGCCGAAACGTTCTGGTGAGCACGTGCGCGTGGGTCGGCGGCAAGTCGGGCTCATCCCCGGTGGTGATCTCGTCGTCCCACAGCATCAGCCCGGCACCGGGAGACCAGAGACCGTGCAGCATCGGTCCATCCAATCAGCAAGCACCGACAGACTTCAGGTGAGGCGCTTCGAGCGAGTCGCTGGGTGAGGCACAGTATGTACATGATCGCGTACGGCTTCAGTGAATACGGCGGACCCGACACCGAATACCTTCTGGACCTACCCGTCGCCGAGCCGGGACCTGGCCAGATTCTCGTCGCGGTCCACGCCGCCGGCGTCAATCCCGCGGATTGGAAGGTGCGGGCGGGCAATCGCAAGGACACCGTGCCGATCACCCTGCCTGCGGTTCTCGGCCGGGAAGTATCGGGCACGGTCGTGTCGGCCGGTGCCGGTGTGGCCGACTTCTCGGTGGGCGACCACGTGTTCGGAGCCACCGCGTCGGGATACGGAGGCTATGCGCAGTACACCGTGCTCAACGCGTCGAGCACAGCCCACAAGCCCGAATCCGTGTCCTGGGCGGCCGCAGCCACTCTGCCGGTGGCCGCCGGGACCGCATACGACGCGCTGGCGCGGCTCGCCGTGGGCGCGGGTGATTCCATCCTGGTGCTCGGCGCGGGCGGCGGCGTGGGTTCGACCGTTCTGCAACTCGCGCGAGCCGACGGTATCGACGTTCTCGCAGTCGCGAGTACGGGCAAGCGGGAGTGGATCGAGAGCCTCGGAGCCGAATTTCTCGCCTCCGGCCCCGATTTCGTCGACTCACTGTCACGACCGGTGAACGGCATCATCGATCTCGTCGGGGGCGAGAGCTTGCGCGCCGCCGCGACCGCTGTGACGGCGGGGATACCGATCGTCAGCGTTGCAGACCCGGTGCTCGCGGCGCAGTGGGGTGGTTCCGGTGTCGATCGCGACCGCACCACCGCGGCATTCGCCCGGCTGGCCGACCTGACTGCGTCGGGCATCATTCGTCCGCGTATCGACCATGTGTTCCCGCTCGAGCGTGCGGGTGAGGCTCTCGCCCTGGTCGAGGACGGGCACGTGCTCGGC
Organism: Rhodococcus sp. 14-1411-2a; assembly: GCF_002259485.1. Lineage (GTDB taxonomy): Bacteria > Actinomycetota > Actinomycetes > Mycobacteriales > Mycobacteriaceae > Rhodococcoides. The sequence goes on along the minus strand of NZ_NPGA01000017.1, from coordinate 40,175 downwards.
AAGGTCGTGGTCGAGGTTCGCTGATGCCGGGTTCGCGGGAGCGGAGAACTGTCGGTGCGTTCCGGCACACTGCTATGACAAGGAACGACGACCGAGTACCGAGATCGACGATGGGGCGTGCGTGAGAAAGCTGTGGGTGGCGGTACTGCTGGTGATCGCTGCGGCCGTGATGGCAGTGTTCGGCTCGTGCGACCGGCCCATCGTCCCCGGTTTCTCCCCCGTCGAACCCGCTCCGGGTAGTCCCACTCGCACTCAGGTCGAGCAGTTGCTCGCGCAGGTTCGCGTGGTCGCCGCCAGGCCCGACGCCCTCGGCTACGAGCGCGGATGCAAGAGCGGCGAAGGGTGTGTGTTCGGCCCGGCGTGGACGGACGACTACGACGGGCCGGGTGGTCACGACGGCTGCGGTACCCGCGACAACGTCCTGGCGCTGTCGATGACGGAAGTCGAGTTCCGGGCCGGCACCCGCGACTGCGTCGTGCTGTCGGGTTCGCTCGCAGATCCGTACTCCGGTGAGCCGATGCAGTTCACCAAGGCCGATGCCGGAAAGATCCAGATCGATCACGTCTACCCCCTGTCCGCCGCGTGGGACATGGGCGCGAACACGTGGTTGCCCGACAAGCGAATTCGGTTCGCCAACGACGTCGCGTTCAATCTGCTCGCGGTCAACGGAGCCGACAATCAGAGCAAGAGCGACAAGACACCCTCGCAATGGTTGCCGCCGAACGAGGCCTACCACTGCTTCTACGCAGGAAAGTACTTGTCGGTCGCCGCCCAGTACGAGTTGCCGATCACCCAGGCCGATCAGGGTGTTCTCGCTTCGGTCGCCTCGACGTGCGCGGCGTAAAGTCTCAGCGATGGCACCAGCACACGCGCGCAGCTTCCTCGACCGTGAGACACAGCTCTGCATGTCCCTGTCCGGCCGACCGAGCAACATCGGAACACGCTTTCACAACTATCTCTACGACGAGTTGGACCTGAACTTCGTCTACAAGGCGTTCACCACCACCGACCTCGCCGCAGCGGTGGGAGGCGTTCGCGCGCTGGGCATTCGAGGCTGCGCCGTCTCCATGCCGTTCAAGGAAGATGTCATCGAACTGGTCGACGTGATGCACGAGTCCGCCAGCGCGATCGAATCCGTCAACACGATCGTCAACGAGAACGGCGTCCTGCACGCATACAACACCGACTACCAGGCCGTCGCGAACCTACTCGGCGCGAGTGGCTTCTCCACCGATTACTCGGTGGCGGTCACCGGCAGCGGCGGTATGGCGAAAGCTGTCGTTGCCGCGCTGCGGGATTCGGGTTACACCCGGGGTACCGTCGTCGCCCGCAACTCGAACACCGGCCCTGCCCTCGCCGAGACCTACGGCTACGACTGGTCCGCCGAAGCGGTGGGCGCAGACCTGCTGGTGAACGTGACCCCGGTGGGTATGGCCGGTGGACCGGACGCTGATTCGGCACCGTTCACCGACGAGCAGATCGACGCGGCGAAGGCCGTGTTCGACGTCGTCGCCATGCCGTCGGAGACGCCGCTGATCGTCGCCGCTCGGGCCGCCGACAAACCCGTGATCACCGGCGCTCAGGTCATCGCCCTGCAGGCGGCAGAACAGTTCGTCCTCTACACCGGAGTCCGGCCGTCGGACGAACAGATCGCGCGCGCATCGGAGTTCTCGCGCAGGTGACTCACAGGTGCTGCCACCGGGGCTTGTTGGCGTAGGCGTACCGGTAGTACTCCGCGAGTGCTAGCGACGACGCCGCGGCCTCGTCCAACAGCACCGTTGCGTGCGGGTGCCATTGAATGGCCGACGCCGGACAGTACGCCGACAGCGGTCCCTCGACGGCCGCCGCCACCGCGTCCGCTTTCGACTCCCCCGTTGCGATCAACACGAGGTGGCGCGCCTCGTCGATGGTGCCCAGCCCCTGCGTCAGTACGTGATGCGGTACGTCCTCGGGAGAATCGAAGAACCGGGCATTGTCGACGCGCGTCTGTTCGGTGAGCGTCTTCACCCGCGTCCGCGACTTCAGTGAAGATCCGGGCTCGTTGAAGCCGATGTGCCCGTCGGTGCCGATTCCGAGGATCTGGACATCGACGCCACCTGCGGCCGCGATCGCGGCGTCGTACCGCTGCGCCTCTGCAGCTATGTCGTCCGCTTCGCCGTCGGGCGAGAAGACCGCGGCGTCGTCCAGGTCGACGTGGTCGACGAAGTTGTCTCGAATGAACGAGAAGTAAGACTGCTCAGCGGTTTTCGCCAGTCCGATGTACTCGTCGAGGAGGAAGGCGCGACAGTGCGCGAACGACAGGCCGTCCTCCCGATGCCGCCGCGCCAATTCGCGATACGTGCCCACCGGGGTCGACCCGGTCGCCAGTCCCAGTACAGCCGGACCGGCTCGCACCACTCGTTCGACGATGTCGGCGGCCGTTCGATCCACTGCGTCGACCCCCTCGAGGATCACTACCTCCATCTAGCTGTCCTCTCCGATTGCAGTTCCGCCTCTGATCACCTGCAGTGGCTCGAACGCCGCGTCGACCACCAGGACGTCGGCTCTCATGCCCTCTTCGAGGCAACCGATCTCGGAGTCGAGGCCGATCGAGGCCGCCGGAGTCGACGATGCAGCCCGCACGGCCTCGACCAGGGGCACGCCGGCGTCCAGCACGGCTCGGCGCACCAGGTCCAGCACGGTAGCGGTTCCGCCCGCGATCGGAGCGGTCTCGTTGTCTGCGTCGCGGGACAACCGTGCAACCGCGTGGCGGACGGTCACATCCAGTGGTCCGAGTCGATAGCGACCGTCCGGCATGCCGGCTGCGGCCATCGCGTCGGACACCAGTGCGATCCGTGCGCCACCGACGAGATCGAACACCGCACGCACGGTCTCGTCGGCGAGATGCACTCCGTCGCCGATCAATTCGAGCACCATCATGCTGCGCGCCGCGGCCGCCAGGCATTCGCTCACCGGGCCCGGCGACCGATGATGCCAGGTCGGCATTCCGTTGAACAGATGTGTTGCAGTCATGGGGCCGTCCCCCAACGACTCGATACCGCGTCGAGTGGTGAGCGCGTCGGCGTCCGTGTGCCCGATGCTGGGAAGTATTCCGTTCTCCCGCAACATCTCTGCGATAACGGGGAACCCGTCGATCTCGGGCGCCAGGGTCATCGACCGCACCGCGCCGCGGCCCGCGTCCAGTATGTCGCGGAGCAGTCCGGGATCTCCGCTGCGCAGCGAGGCCGGATCCTGTGCGCCGCAGCGTGCGACGGCGAGAAACGGCCCCTCGAGGTGGACGCCTGCGATGTCACCGGATTCGTACAGATCGGCCAACACCGACGTCTGCGCGATCAGCCGATCCGGCGGTGCCGACACCAGTGAGGCGAGCATCGTCGTGGTCCCGCGAGAGCGGTGATGCCGTACCGCCGTCATGAGATCGACGGCCGGTGAATCGGGAAACGACGTTCCAGCTCCACCGTGGCAGTGCAGATCGACCAACCCCGGGAGGATCGTCGAATTCGTTTGCGGGACGGCCTCACCGGGCCACGCCGATGTCGGCCCGACCCACGAGATCCGGTCTCCCGTCGACGCGACGACGCCGTCCTCGATCACCCGGTCGCGCGTGACGACCCGTCCGCGGTGCGCCGTCGCAGTGGATGCGGTCATGCTCGGTCGGGTTCGAGCACGGCGTCGTCCTCACGTCCGGGGGTGCGCAGGTTCCACTTCTTGATGACGAAGCTGAACAGGAAGTAGTAGATCACCGCGTACACCAGGCCGATCGGAATGAGCAGCCAAGCCTTGGTGGCGATTCCGTAGTTCAGCAGGTAGTCGATGCCACCGGCGGAGAAGAAGAAACCGTCATGGATTCCGAGGGCATTGGTCAACGCCATCGAGGTTCCGGTCAACACCGCGTGGATGATGTAGAGCGGCCAGGCCACGAACATGAACGAGTACTCGAGCGGCTCGGTGATCCCGGTGACGAAGGCAGTCAGGCCGGTGGACAACATGATTCCGCCGACGATCTTCTTCTGCGACGGCTTGGCATTGCGGTAGATCGCGAATGCCGCAGCGGGAAGGGCGAACATCATGATCGGGAAGAATCCGGTCATGAACACTCCGGCGGACGGGTCGCCGGCGAAGAACCGGTTCAGATCGCCGCGGACCAATTGACCGCTTGCATCCTGGTAGTCCCCCACCAGGAACCAGACGACGGAGTTCAGAATGTGGTGCAGCCCGGTGGGAATGAGCATGCGGTTGGCGAAGCCGTAGATTCCGCTGCCCACCACACTGTGGTCGGCGACGGTGTTGCCCACCCATTGGAGAGCACTGTAGAAGAGTGGGTACACGAACGACATGATCACAGCGACGACGAGACCGGTGATCGCCGTCATGATCGGCACCAGACGACGGCCGCTGAAGAAGCCGAGATAGTCCGGCAGCTTCTGGCGATAGAAACGCTGCCAGAGAATTGCCGAGAGCAGTCCGATGACGATGCCTGCCAACACGCCGTAGTCGATCACGGCGGGGTCACCGTTGGCATCGACCTCTCCGTCGAGCACGACCGGCGACATTGCCGTGAAGACGCCGTTCATCACCATGTAGCCGACCACCGCTGCGAGCGCCGTCGAACCGTCGGACTTCTTCGCCCAGCCGATGGCGATACCGACCGCGAAGATGAGGGGAAGCCAGGTGAAAACCGACTGACCGGCGGCGGAGATGACCGCAGCAGTGGTCTCCAGTGCGCTGAATCTCCCCAGCAGGTCGTCCTGACCGAGCCGCAGGAGAATTCCGGCGGCAGGCAGAACAGCGATCGGCAGCATGAGGCTGCGACCGAACCGCTGCAGCCCGGCCAATGATCGTGATTCCTTCTTCGGCTCGGTATCGATCGAGTCCGTCTTCTTCGGGGTCATGGCGACCTTCTCTTCGAGGCTGGTCCTTCGGGGGCGATTTCGCTGTTGTGACCGGATGCCATCAGGGGTACTGTCCGGTCATTACCAGTTGTAGTTTGGCCAGGTGGCAGGCTCGTGTCAACCCGGCCGTGTGATCCACCCGACAGATACAAGCCGACAGAAAGCGAGAATCCACATGTCCAAAGCGGACGCGATCGTCGAAGGCCTCGGCGGTGCCGACAACATCGTCGAGATCGAAGCGTGCATCACTCGGCTGCGCACCGAGGTGAAGGACGGGTCGTTGGTGAACGAGGCGGCGCTCAAGGCGGCAGGTGCCCACGGCGTGTTTCACAAGGGAACCGCCGTTCAGGTCATCGTCGGCCCCGAAGCGGACACGCTCGCAGAAGACATCGGCGACATCCTGTGAGCGCACGGGCGATCCTCAGCCCGGTTGCCGGGCAGGTCATCTCGCTCGCCGATGTGCCGGACCCGGTGTTCTCGGCGCAGATGGTCGGCTCCGGTGTCGCGCTACGCCCGGCTCCGAGCGACGGGGCCGTCGAGGTTCGGTCACCGGTCGCAGGCACGATCCTCAAACTCCATCCGCACGCGTTCGTCGTCTTCACCGAGGACAAGGCGGGCGTGTTGGTGCACATCGGCATCGACACCGTGAAGATGAAGGGCGCGGGCTTCGAACTCGTTGCCGCAGAGGGTGATCGAATCCAGGCCGGCGACCTCGTCGTCACCTACGATCCCGCAGCGATCGCGGCGGCAGGCTACTCGGATGTCGTTCCGGTGGTACTGATGGACTCGAAGCCGGATTCGGTCACCAGTGCAAGCATCGACAACACCGTGGCAGTGGGCGATCTTCTGTTCGAGCTGCCCTGATCTCACCGACGCTGCGGGGTGCGCCGCCCGCCTTCTACTTCCATCGACAGTTGATACCGATCGCAGCGGTACCAGCTCTCGGTGTGTTCGAGCGGCTCGTCGCCGCTGAAGGAGACGCGGTCGAAATACAGCACGGGGGCACCGCGCTTTGTGCCGAGCAGAGTGGCGATATCGCTGTCGGCCGCAGTGGCTTTGACGGTCTGCTCGGCCCGGTCGATGGTCAACCCGTAGTGGATCTGCACGGCCTCGTACACCGATTTGCTCAGGTCGTGCTCGATCAGGCCGGGGAGCAGGGAAGCCCGGTACCACGCGTCGTCGACGCTGACCGGTTCGGCGTCGGCCAGCCGGAGGCGCTTGACGTGGTAGGTCTGTTCGCCGTTGGCCAGGCCGAGGGCACGAGTCGTTGCCGCCGAAGGGCTTTCGAGCCGTGCGAACAGCACCACCGTGGTAGGCGTCAATCCTTGCGCGCGCATCTCCTCCGAGAACGACGCCAGGTGCAAACGAGACTGAACGGTGCGACTGGCCACGAACGTGCCCTTGCCACGCACCCGAACCAGGTGTCCGTCGTTGACGAGCTGGCCGATGGCCTCGCGGACGGTGATGCGGCTGACGCCGTAGTCCTCCATCAGTTTTCGCTCGCTGGGCATCAGATCGCCGGGTTGCAACTCCTTGGTGCAGCGGTGCAGCAGAATCGCGCGAAGCTGTTCGTGCTTCGGGACTTGACTGTCCCTCAGATGTACGGGCATCACCACTGCGCCGGCCTTTCCGTCACTCGCCGACCCAGCGGTACGGACTGGTCCGGTCCAACCCAAAGACTACGTCACGTCGACCGTGCCCCGACAGCGTTCGGCCACCGACTCCGAGCGCCGACCCGGCGCGACGGGAAACGACGCGACAGGCGACGGCCCACAGTGCATCATCGTCAGTCGTGACCACTGCCGACGCCGCCGACAGACCGACGCCGCTCTCGACCCCCGTCAGCGCGGGAATCGTGGCATCACTGGTCGGCTTCACCAGCTCGTTCGCCGTCGTGCTGACGGGCCTGCGGGCGGTAGGGGCAAGCCCGACCGAGGCGGCCTCCGGATTGCTGGCGCTGTGTGTCACCCAGGCCGTGGGCATGATGTGGCTCGCGCGCAGATACAGACAGCCCATCACGCTGGCGTGGTCGACGCCGGGCGCTGCGCTGCTCGCCGGAACCGGCATGGTGGTCGGAGGGTGGCCCGCCGCAGTGGGTTCGTTCGTCACTGTTGGGGTGCTGATCGTCCTGACCGGCCTGTGGCCACGACTCGGTGCCGTGGTCTCGAAGATCCCGATACCACTCGCTCAGGCGATGTTGGCCGGAGTGCTGCTGCCGCTGTGCGCGGCACCGGTCGTTGCATTTGCCGACTCCCCCGCCCTTATAGCTCCGGTGGTACTCGTCTGGCTGCTGGTACTTCGCTTCAACGCGCGCTGGGCGGTGCCCGCTGCGTTCCTCGCGGCAGCTGCAGTCATCGCAGCGGACTTGATCGGCGGCGGCACACCCATCGCGGCCTCCGATCTGATTCCTCGGATCGACTGGACGATTCCGCACTGGACGTGGCAGGCGACCGTCGGTATCGCAGTGCCGCTGTACATCGTCACCATGGCGTCGCAGAACATCCCGGGCACCACCGTCATGGCGTCGTTCGGCTACCGAATTCCTTGGCGTGCGTCGATGACCGTCACCGGAACCGGAACCGTCCTCGGCGCTTTCGCGGGTGGGCACACGATCAACCTCGCGGCGATCAGCGCTGCGCTCGCGGCGAATCCCGGTGCCCATCCGGACCCGAAGCGGCGATGGGTCGCGGCGTTCTCTGCCGGCTCCTCGTATCTGGTGCTGGCGCTGGCGTCCGCGGCCCTGGCGACCCTGGTTGCCGCAGCGCCTGCAGGCGTGGTCGAAACCGTTGCCGGACTTGCCTTGTTGGCAACTCTCGCCGCGTCGCTGTTCGGTGCACTCGAACATGCGTCGGACAGGGAGGCGACCGTTCTGACGTTCCTCGTCGCCGCTTCCGGCCTGACGTTCGCAGGAATCGGCTCCGCATTCTGGGCCTTGGTCGTCGGGCTGGTGGTCCGAGCGATCCTGCGTCGGCAGTCCCCGGCGACGCCCGCTTCCGACGCCACTGGTTAGGGTCACGTTCATGACCGATCAGGTGAACCCAGGGCCGGAATTGTCGCACGCATCGGACTTTCCGGCTCTGTGGCCCGTGACGACGCGATGGGACGACAACGACCACTACGGCCACGTCAACAACGTCACCTACTACGCGTATTTCGATACCGCCGTCAACGGTTGGTTGATGGAGACGACCGGACTCGATATCCGGACACTGCCGGCGATCGGTGTCGTCGCCGAAACCTCGTGCCGCTACCTGTCCGAGTTGAGCTTCCCGGATCGACTTCAGGTGGGCCTGGCCGTCGAGAGGCTGGGCACCCGAAGCATCGTGTACTCGCTCGGGTTGTTCCGCGAGGCCGGCGACGATGCGTTGGAGTTGGCGGCGAGGGGTCGATTCGTACACGTGTACGTCGATGGGGTCACCCGTAAGCCGGTGGCGATTCCGCCCGAAATCGAGAGCGCAGCGCGCACTTTGGTGATCGGGACCGCGTCGAGCTGACCGACTACAGGCCGATTTCGTCGGCCGTACGCAATGCCCTGGTGACTATGTCGTCGATAAGCGTCGTGGTCGGCCCGCCTGCCACGGCCCGGTTTCGCGAGTCGGCTTCCATCCGGCGCATGACGCCTTCGGCGATGATCGAGAGCTTCCACAGCGCCAACACCTGCCAGAATCCGACGTCGGAGACGTCGCGCCCGGTGTGCTGCGCATACGACTCGACAAGCTCGGCCCTGGTGGGAAAGCCCGGCAGAGTCGAAGCCATGAACGGACCAGCGACCCCGTCGTCGGCTTGCGGCCAGTAGGCCAGCAGACCGCCGAGGTCCGCCAACGGATCTCCGAGTGTGCACAGTTCCCAGTCGACGACCGCCGCGACACGGCCGTCTTCGCGGGCCGTGATGACGTTGCTCAGGTGGAAGTCTCCGTGCACCAGGGTCACCTCGTGCTGCGGAGGAATCCCCGCTGCCAATCGAGTTGCCAGCGAATCGATACCGGGTACGTCGCGAGTGCGCGAGGATTGCCACTGCTTCGTCCACCGGGCGAGTTGGCGAGCGGCGTACGGTTTGTGACTGGCCAGATCTGCCAGACCCGCGGAGTCGAGATCGACGCGGTGGATGTCGGACAGCGCCACCGTGAGGCCGAGTCCGATGCGGCGTCGGTGATCGGGGTCGAGTTGTTCGGCTGCCGCCACCGAGTCGACGACGATCCCGTCGACGAAACTCATCAGCACGAGCGGGACCTCGGACACCGAAGGATCCTCGGTGATCGCAATCATCTTCGGAACCGGCACCGCCGTGTTCTGCAGGCCGGACAGAATTCGATGTTCGCGCACGACATCGTGTGCGGAGGCCAGCAGATGCCCCAGTGGTGGACGGCGAAGCACCCAGTTACTGCCACCGGCGTCGCGGACGGCGTAGGTGAGATTGGACTGACCGTTGCCGATCCGCTGAAAGGTGAGGGGCGAGGTTGCGCCTATCCCCAATCCTGCGATCCAGGTCGATACTGCGTCTTCGTCCAGTCCCACTGCGCCCATACAGAACCCTCACTTCGCCGCGCGACACCGTTGTCGCCTGCCGTCACCGGAATTCGACCGATAGTAGCGAAGCGGAACCTGCCCTGGTGCGAAAGACTCCGGGCTCGGGGCGTGTCAGCTGGCGCGCACGAACGCGGGGACCAGATCCGGTGCGGCAGGTACTGCGGCCGGCACCGCTGCGCCGCGCTTGACGGCGATTTCGTCCACTTCACCGATCAGCATTGCGACCAACGTCTCCGGTTCTGCCGCCCACACCGAGGAGATGTTGCGCACCTCGGCCGGAGCGAAGAGGCCGCTGTTGGTCAGTGCATCGATCCACTCGGCGACGGCCTCGGCGGTGGGCTCGGGCACCGTGGATCGATCGAGGGAGTCCGCCTCGAACTCGTTGCAAAAGAAGGCGCGGACCATGTCGAGCTGTCCCTGAGACATTGCGGTCATGTTCTTCTCCTTCGAGTGTCCGGCGTCCGTAGTTGTCGAATACCCCGTGGCTACGGGTTACGACGGGTAGCACGGTCCGTTTCCAGATCGTTATCGTTTGGGCTGTAACGGTCGAATGCGGGTTTCCGATGCGGCTGAAACTACGCCCTTCCGGTGGGTCTCGCCCAGGGTGAACTGGACTATGTGAGTATCGTCACACAGTTTTACCCATCCGATCAACGCTTTGCAACGAAGTCATAGTTCGCTTTACGAACTGCTGTGATGGGGAACAACGGGAGGACAAATGCCCAGCTGAGAGGGCCGAGGGCCGACCCGGGGTGCTGTTCGACACTCGGACATGAGCACCACCGAATCGAATCCACCCCGCTCCGTTCCAGGTCAGAGGATTGCTGCCACGCATGCAAACATGTTCGCGCACCTGAATATGGCGCTGAAACAAACTTCCAGAATTTGACGGCGCAGACTCTGCTCCTCGACAATTCACGGTTCCGCACACGCGACCCGGTGTGATCGAATCGTTACCAGAGCAATGATCAGCCGGTTCCCAAGTTCCTCACATCCGCCGTTCAGCAGGTTCTGGCACCGTGGCACCCATGTCACCACCGAGCCTGGACTCCGGACCGATTCGCGCGTCGACCGACGCAGAGACGACTGCGCTGCCGTCCAGCACCTCGAGCCGCAGACGCAGGCGAGCCGTCGTCGCGCGCTCGGCCGTGTCAGGTGCCTCTGCGGTCCTGCTGCCGATCTTCCTGATGTGGGCACCGCACATCGCAACCACGACGTCCTGGCAATCGACCCCGGCCGCGGCACTGGCCGCTCATCTGCTCGATGCGATCGATGTGACCGCGGTGTTGATCGCCGTAGCCGCGCTCGCCGTCGTGGCGCTGATACGCAAGCTGCCGTACGGAATCGGGGTGGTGATCGCCTGCACCGTCGGTGCCGTCGTCACCAGTGCGATCGCTCGCGAGATCATGGGAGCGTCGATGCCGTCCGCAGACCTTCCGAGCGGTCAACTCGTCGCCGTGGCCTCGCTGCTCGGAGCTGCATCCATGGTGGCGTCCGCGGCGTGGCGGCCCGTGATCCTCGGTCTGGGAACGGTCGCAACACTCGCGGTGGCGGCGGCCGCCCTGATCGTCGGATCCGCGTCCGTCACCGGGATCGTGAGCGCCGCATCGATCGTGTTCGTGTGGTGGCCGACGTGCTCGATCGTCATGCTCTTCTCGCCCGATGCAGCTGCCCGTGAAGCCCGCAACCCGATCGACACGGCCGCTCTGGCCGTTCGACGCAAGACGGGGCGCTCCCGTTGACATCAGGAGCGCCCCATTCTGCGTTGCTACGAGGTCGTGACTAGAGAGCTTTGAGCTCCTCGGTCACCTCGGATACCGACTTCTTCGCGTCACCGAACAGCATCGAGGTGCCCTCGGCGAAGAACAGCGGGTTCTCGATGCCTGCGAAGCCCGAGGACATCGATCGTTTGAGGACGATGACCGACTTCGACTGATCCACGTTCAGGATCGGCATCCCGTGAATCGGGCTCGACGGGTCGTTGCGCGCCGCCGGATTGGTCACGTCGTTCGCGCCGATGACCAACGTGACGTCGGTACGGGCGAACTCGTCGTTGATGTCGTCCATCTCCTTCATCGCGTCGTAGGCGACGTCGGCTTCGGCAAGGAGCACGTTCATGTGCCCGGGCATGCGACCGGCGACGGGGTGAATGGCGTACTTGACCTCGACGCCCTTCGACTCCAGCAGCTTGGCCATGTCCTTGACCGCGTGCTGCGCCTGCGCGACGGCGAGGCCGTATCCGGGAACGACGATGACCTGGTTGGCGTACGCCATCTGGATGGCAGCGTCGGCTGCGGAGGTGGCCTTCGCCGTTCCGCCGCCTGCACCCGCAGGACCTGCAGCAGCGTCGCCCCCGCCGAATCCACCGGCGACGATCGCCGGAATGGAACGGTTCATGGCCTTGGCCATCAGGTTGGTCAGGATCGTGCCGGACGCGCCGACGATCATGCCGGCGACGATCATCGCAGTGTTGTTGAGCGCCAGGCCTGCGGCCGCCGCAGACAGACCGGTCAGAGCGTTGAGCAGCGAGATGACGACCGGCATGTCTGCGCCGCCGATGGGCAGCACGACCGTCAGACCGAGAATTCCGGCGAGTACGAGAACCGCCACGATCCACCACTGCGACACCCCGCCGCCCGGAGTGGCGTTGATGCCGATGACCACGGCGGCGGCCACAGCACCGATCAGCAGCAGAGCATTGAGCGGCTGCTGCAACTTTCCGATGGTGATGGGCGAGCCGGGCAGGGTCTCCTGCAGCTTGAGGAACGCGATCAGCGATCCCCAGAACGAGATCGACCCGATGATGGCCGCGAACAGCGACCCGATGACGATGTGGACCGTCGGCGATTCACCGTGCTTGAAGTTCGAGAATCCCGACGTGTCGAGGAATTCCGCCCACGCGATCAGCGCAACCGTTCCACCGCCGACGCCGTTGAACAGGGCCACCAACTGTGGCATCGCGGTCATCTTGACTCGGCGAGCAGGCGGGATACCGAGCGCGACGCCGACGACCAAGCCGACGACGATCAGAATCCAGTTTCCGGTATCGCGAATAGAGATCAACGTCGCCACGACGGCGAGGAACATGCCGACAGCGGCGATCTGGTTGCCGCGCACGGCTGTCTTCGGTCCGGTCAGACCCATCAGTCCGTAGATGAACATGCCGAAGGCGACGATGTAGAGAATGTTGACGAGATTGTCCATCAGGAGTCAGCACCCTTCGTGGCCTTGGCAGGAACGGGCTTGGACTTGAACATGCCGAGCATGCGGTCGGTGACCACGAATCCACCGATGACGTTGACCGTTCCGAACACGAGAGCGACGAACAGGATGACCTGCAGGCCGATGGACGGATCCTCGACCTTGCCGAGCACCACCAGGGCACCGAGCACGACGATGCCGTGGATGGCATTGGTTCCCGACATCAACGGGGTGTGCAAGGTGTTGGGCACCTTGGAGATCACCGCGAAGCCGACGAACCCGGACAGCACCAGGATCGCGATGTTCGCGAGCAGCGGGGTGTACATCAGTTCTCCTTCTCACGTGTCACGCAGGCGCCGGCGAGGACCTCGTCCGAGAAATCCGGAGCGAGCTTGCCGTCCACCAACATGAGTTCGAGCAATGCCGAGATGTTCTTCGAGTACAGCTCGCTGGCGTGCTCGGGCATCGAGGCCGGCAAGTTCAACGGGGAGCAGATGGTGACGTCGTGCTTGACGACGGTCTCGCCGGGCTCGGTGAGTTCACAGTTGCCACCGGTTTCCCCTGCGAGGTCGACCACGACGCTGCCCGGCTTCATGCCCTCGACGGCCGCGGCCGTGACCAGTCGCGGGGCGGGGCGTCCGGGAACCAACGCGGTGGTGATGACCACGTCGAATCCCTTGATGGCCTCTTCGAGAGCCTTCTGCTGTTGCACCCGTTCGTCTTCGGTCAGCTCACGCGCGTATCCGCCCTCGCCTGCGGCGTCGATCCCCAGATCGAGCCACTGCGCGCCGACGGAACGAACCTGGTCCGCCACCTCAGGACGCACGTCGTACCCGGTGGGGCGGCCGCCGAGACGCTTCGCGGTGGCGAGCGCCTGCAGACCTGCCACGCCGACGCCCAGTACCAGCACGGTGGCGGGCTTGACGGTGCCCGCGGCGGTGGTGAGCATCGGGAAGAACCGGGTGGACTCCGACGCGGCCAGCAGCACGGCCTTGTAGCCGGCGACGTTGGCCTGAGAGGACAGTGCGTCCATCACCTGCGCCCGTGAGATCCGCGGGATCGCTTCGACGGCGAAGGCCTGTACACCAGCCGCCTTCAACGCCCCGATGCTGTTCTCCGCGTTGCGCGGTGCCAAGAATCCGATGAGCGTCGAACCCGACGTCAGCTTGGCGATCTCGGCATCGGACGGCGGCGCGACCTTCACCACGACGTCGGCCGACCACGGATCACCGATTGTCGCTCCGGCGGCGACGTACAGCTCGTCGGGAATCAGAGCGCCGAGACCGGCGCCGGACTCGACGACGATCTCGACGCCCTTGCCCGCCAGGGAGGCAACGATCTTGGGCACCAGAGCGACACGACGTTCACCCTCCCCCGATTCCCGAACCACACCGACGACAGTCGTGGATCCCGAACCCTTCTCAGTGCTCTGCGATGTATCCAAATCTCCGTCTTCCTGCGTTGAATGGTGTCCACGAATCGACCAACGGCTCCGAGCCTGCGACGAGCGGACGAACCCATGCGACAAGGCACAAGGTCCCTGATAGTAGCCAGAGGAGACAGACCGCGGGTAGCCCGGAACACAGTCCGATTCGTTCTGAATCGAGTCCGTTTCGACATTCCTCGGCCACGGGGAGCGCAATTGTGATGCGCGCCATATGGGTCTATCGGTGATGAACGGACCCTACAGTGACAACCGTGGAACCTTGCATCTTCTGTGCCATCGTCGCGGGTGACGCTCCCGCGCACCGCGTGTTCGAGAACGACCATGCCGTCGCGTTTCTCGACATCCGGCCGGTCACTCGCGGCCACCTGCTCGTCGTTCCGCGCGAGCACGCCACCGATCTGAACGCGACCCACCCGGACGCGGCCGCAGACGTGTTTCGCGTCGGGCACACGCTGGCGCGCGCGGTCCGGCACTCGGACCTGCGCGCCGACGGAGCCAATCTCGTGATCAACGACGGTAAGGCCGCATTTCAGACGGTCTTCCACCTGCATCTGCACGTGGTGCCTCGTTGGCACCGGGACCGCTTCCGGTTCGCGGCCGGCTTCGTGACACGTCGTCTGAGTGAGCCCGAGCGTGTCGCAGACGCCGTTCGTGTCGGGTTGGCCCGGCTCGATGGCGATCCGACAGCATGAAGCTGTTCCTGTCGTCGTATCGATTCGGTGGCCACTCCGAGGCTTTCGTCGACCTCACCGGCCCACCGTCCGATCTCGCCGTGATTGCGAACGCATCGGACGCGTGGCCGCGCGCCGCTCGCGAATCCTCGCTCACAAGCGAGTTCGTTCCGCTGCGGGCGCTCGGGTATCGGCCTGCCGAGCTGGATCTGCGCGAGTACGTGGGTCGGTCCGCTGCTCTCGAGCGCGCCCTCGACGACTTCGGCGCGGTGTGGGTGCGCGGGGGCAACACGTTCGTCCTGCGCGCTCAGCTCGCCCGCTCGGGCGCAGACGAGGTCATCGCCGAGCGTGTTCGGCGAGGATCGATCGTGTACGGCGGATACAGCGCGGGCGCGTGTGTTGCCGCACCGTCGTTGATCGGCGTCGAGGACGCGGACGACCCCGGCGAGGTTCGGCCCGCGACAGGTGTCGATCCGGTGTGGACCGGACTGGGCCTGGTCGGTTTCTCGATCGTCCCGCACCTGAATTCCGTTCTGGACGAGAACGATTCGGGGCATGCAACGATGCAGCGCCTGCGCAGGGACGGCATCGACTGCCGTGGGTTGACCGACGAACAGGCCATCGTCGTCGATGCGTCGGGAACGCGTGTGCTCGGTAGTTGACCGTCCTTCGGCCCGGGCGAGTCTTCAGCCCAGGCGAGCAAGTGGAGCGAGTCGGTCCAGCGAGGACCACGCCAGCGAGCACCGTCTGGCGGTCATTTCGTCCGCGTCGAGCACCAGCATGTCGAACAACTGGCGAGGGGCCTGATGCCACGAGTCGGCAATTTGCGCGATGGCTGCTCGATCGAAGAGCCCGGACTGTGTCAGCGCCTGAACCCACTCGTCGATCTCGCCTCGGTGAATGCGCTCGATGGTGTCGTATTCGATTCCGCCCCCGAGAAATTCGTACGAGAACATCGCGGCCACGTAGTTCCAGGAGTCACTTCCGGGATCGATCATGGTGCAGCCTCCTTGTCGACTCGCACCGCGTGGAGTGCGAGGTTCGCTGCGCTGGACGCTAGCGTGGCGAACTACAAATTTACGTGTCGACGACGCATCGATCTGGTAACGCCTGAGGCTGGTGTTACTGATGTGACTCACTTCGGTCAAACGCTCTCCCTCTCCCCGACAGGGTGGGTAAAGTCCGCGTTCGTGCGCACTCGAGCCGTTGCAGCCTTGATCGCTGCGGTCGCGTGCGGGCTGGTCGGATGCTCGAACACGCCGGCCACCGAGGCCGGTCCGGATACGTCCGAGACGGCCGACCGACCCATCACCGAAGAACTCTTCGTCGGTGAATGCGGCTCGATGGACGACGCAGAAGTGCAGGAACTCACGGCCGTATCCGACCTGACGGCGGTGTCCGAGAACGCCATTCGTTGCCGCTGGGAATCCGCGAGCGGCGCGTACGCGATGTTCACCTGGTACCGCGGCAGCCCCATCGACCGAGAGAGTTCCGTGGCCGAGGCCGTCGGTCGCACCATCGAGCGCATCGATGTGGACGGTCACCCTGGATTCACCGCCGCGGCGTCGGGAGCGTCGTGCGAGGCCGGAGTCGAGAACGGGGACGGCTTCGTGCACTGGTCCGTCAACTTCGTGGTCGACGGCCCCCGCGATTCCTGCGACGTCGTCGAGGATCTGGCCAGAACCACGATCTCGAAGGCGAAGTAGCCTGATGTCGACATTCCGCTCCGCCGATTCCACCCGCCGCGTCCTCGCCGCTGTCCTCGTCACTGCGGCCGTCGGTACCGGATGCACCACCACCGTGACCGGTACGGCCGTGCCCGCTCGATCCGGCGGCAGCGGACAGTTCGACAAGCTGCTCGGGGAGTGCATCGCCGTCCCTGATCCCACCATCGCCGAAACAGTGGGTGCCGACCTCGTCGAGCAGTACTTCTACGGTGCAGTGTGCATGTGGACCGGCATCGGCGGCGGCGGACTCATCGATGTGACTTTCGCCTGGTTCGAGAACGATGCACTCTCGCGCGAGCGAGACCTGGCCGATCGGCTCGGCTACGCGACCGAAGACGTCACCGTTGCCGGCACCACGGCGTTCCTGTCACGACGGCCGGACGATCCGTCGTCGTGCGGAATCAGCGCGGCGTACTCGGGTGTCATCACTTGGTGGGTGCAGTACCGAGGCGCCAGTCCGGCCGACCCGTGCGCCGCCGCCACCGAACTCGCAGAACTGACGCTGCAACGCAATCAGTGACCGAGCGCCGACCGGCCCCGACTCCACCGCACACGCGGCCGTGACACACTCGAGTGGCGACGGTCACAATTTCGATGTGAGGAGACCGAGATGTCGGTGACGACCGATACAGATGCCCGCCTGAGCGAGCTCGAATCCCTGCTGTCACCCGGCGCGGTGGTCACCGACCCGGACATCACCGAGGGCTACCGCCGCGACTGGGCGAAGGATCCCGACGCCGGCACCCCACTGGCCGTCGTGCGCGCACAGTCCACCGAGGACGTTCGCGCCGTCATGCGGTGGGCCACCGAGCACAACGTGGCGGTCGTCCCACGCGGCGCCGGATCGGGTTTGTCCGGTGGAGCCACCGCCGTGGACGGCGGAATCGTGCTCACCACCGAGTTGATGCGCGAGATCACCGTCGACCCGGTGACCCGCATCGCCGTCGTACAACCCGGGCTGCTCAACGTCGAGGTCAAGAAGGCCGTCGCAGAGCACGGCCTCTGGTACCCACCGGACCCGTCCTCGTTCGAGATGTGTTCCATCGGAGGCAATGCGGCCACCAATGCGGGCGGCCTGTGCTGTGTGAAGTACGGCGTCACCACCGATTACGTTCTCGGTCTCGAGGTCGTCCTGGCCGACGGTACCGCCGTCCGACTGGGTGGGCCACGCCTGAAAGACGTTGCGGGCCTGTCCCTTGCGAAGCTGTTCGTCGGCTCCGAGGGCACGCTGGGCATCATCACCGAGATCACTCTTCGACTGATCCCGGCGCAACCTCCCGCCAGTACGGTGGTCGCGTCGTTCGCGTCGGTACACGACGCGACCGCCGCAATTCTGGCCATCACCCGGAACTTGAGGCCGTCGATGCTCGAGTTCATGGACCGCGCGTCCATCGGTGCCGTCGAAGATGCCATGAACATGGGACTCGATCGCGAGGCGGCAGCGATGCTCATTGCTCGGTCCGACTCCCCCGGTGCCGACCGAGGTCGCGAGATCGAGATCATGGCGGCCGCGTGCACCGAGGCCGGCGCATCGGATGTCTTCACCACCGACGACCCCGACGAGGGTGAGGCCTTCGCTGCCGCACGGCGATTCGCCATTCCCGCGGTCGAGCGACTCGGCAGCCTGCTGCTCGAGGACGTCGGGGTTCCACTGCCCGCACTTCCGGCCCTCGTCGACGGAATCGCCGAGCTGTCCACGAAATACGACGTGCTGGTGGCGGTCATCGCCCACGCCGGCGACGGCAACACCCACCCCCTGATCGTCTTCGACCCCGAGGACGCCGACATGACACGGCGCGCCAACATCGCCTTCGGCGCGATCATGGATCTGGCAATTTCGTTGGGCGGCACCATCACCGGTGAACACGGTGTCGGTCGCCTCAAGAAGGCCTGGCTGCCCGATCAGGTCGGTGAGGACGTCATGGAGCTGACCCGCAGGATCAAGACTGCCCTCGATCCGGCGGGCATCCTCAACCCCGGTGCGGTGCTGTGATCACCCGTCGACGGTGAACCCGTCCGCGACCGTCAGCACCTCGTCGAGGATTTCCAGTCCCTGACGAATCTCGTCCTCCGAGGTCGTCAGCGGGGGTGCGATCTGCAGACGGTTACCTGCCACGAACGGCCACAACCCACGCGACTTTGCCGCGGCGGTCACCGTGCCCATGGCCGCCGCGTCCTTGCCCGACGCAGCGAACGGCACCAACGGTTCCCTGGTCTGGCCGTCCTTGACCAATTCGACGGCCCAGAAGAATCCCTTACCGCGCACCTCGCCCACGCTCGGATGAGATTCGGCCAGCTTCGACAGGCCCGCCCCGAGTACGTCCTCCCCGACGTGACGCACGTGCGGAAGAATCTTGTCGCGCTCGAACACTCCGATGGATGCCACGCCGGCGGCGCACCCGAGCACGTGACCGGAGTAGGTCAACCCGCCGGGATAGGGCTTGTGATCGAACTGCGAGGCGATCTTCTCCGAGATGACCACCCCGCCCAGAGGCACGTACCCGGAGTTGACGCCCTTGGCGAACGTGATCAGATCCGGTGTCACATCCCAGGCCTGGCATGCGAACCATTCGCCGATTCGCCCGAACCCGACCATCACTTCGTCGGCGATGTAGACGATTCCGTACTTGTCGCACAGCGCCCGAACGCCGGCCAGATATCCGGGCGGCGGGATCAGCACACCGTTGGTGCCGATGACCGATTCGAGGATCAGTCCGGCGATGTTCTGCGCACCCTCGAGCACGATGACCTGTTCGAGGTGTGCCAGTGCTGCGGCCGTTTCGTCCTCGGGAGTCGTTGTCCCCCAGGGTGACCGGTAGGGATACGGCCCGAAGAACCGGACGACGTCGACGTTGGTGGGTTCGGTGCCCCAACGCCTCGGCTCACCGGTGAGACCGATCGCAACTCCGGTTCCACCGTGGTACGAGCGGTACGCGGCAAGCATCTTCGTGCGCCCGGTGTGCTGTCGGGCCAGCCGCACCGCGTGCTCGACGGCTTCTGCGCCACCGGTCGTGAAGAACACTCGATCGAGATCACCCGGCGCACGTTCGGCGATCAATGCCGCGAGTTCACTGCGTTTGTTGTTGGCCACGGTCGGAGAAATGGTCGTCAGAACCTGGGCCTGTTCGACGATGGCGGCAACGACGTCAGGGTGCTGATGCCCGAGGTTGACGTTGACCAACTGTGACGAGAAGTCCAGGTATCGCTTGCCCTTGTCGTCCCAGAACCACGATCCCTCCGCACCCTCGACGGTGATCGGATTCAGTTCGGCCTGCGCCGACCAGGAGTAGAACACGTGATCCATCTACTTGCCGCCTTCCTCCAGTGTGACCTCCATCGGAGCGTACGACTCTCCGGTCACATCCACACCGTCGGCCTTCAACAAATCCAAAGCCTCGGTGACGTACTCGTTGGTGTACGCCTCGGCGTCGGGGTCGGCCGTCAGCACCGTCGAGCCCTCGGCATTCCGGGTGGACTTCGCGATGTCGACCGTCTGCCGCCAGGCCGCCTCGTCGATCATTCCGATCCCGTCCGCGGACGGCCAGATCAGTTTGTTGACTTCGTTGACCTGCCACAGCTGATGACTCGCGCCGAGTGTCGAGCCCGCAGCGACGGTGATGTCGCGGCACGTCTCGACGTTGTCGCGGCAGAATATCCAGCCCTTCAACGATGCCGCCAAGAATTTGACGGTCTGCTCCCGGTACGCCTCGTCGGAGAGCTTGTCGGTATTGGCCCAGATCGCGTCCTGCAGCATCGCGACGCCGTCGTCGTTCCAGTTCAGCGACGTGAAATCGTCCTCCGTGTAGAGCGCACCGGTTGCGGGGTTCACGGTCTCGAGCAACTGGGCGTACTCGTTGTAGGACATCGCCTGGGCTGCGGCGATATCTCCGGACAGAAGGCCGTTCATGTCGAACTGCTGCTGCACCAACGTCACGTCGGAGGGACTGACCCCGGCCTTGGTCATACCGGCGAACAGCTCGAATTCGTTGCCGTATCCCCAGTTTCCGACGGTCTTGCCCTGGAGATCGGCCGGTGTGGCGATGTTCTGATCCTTGAACGAGACCTGCAATGTGCCCGACTTCTGATAGATCTGGGCCACGTCGGTGATGCCGGCTCCGGCCTCACGGGATGCGAGCGCCTTGGGTACCCACGCGACGGCGTAATCGGCCTGCCCCTGTGCGAGCACGGTTTGCGGAACGATATCCGTTCCACCGTCGAGGATTTCGACGTCCAGCCCCTGTTCCGCATAGAAACCCTGATCGACGGCGGCGAGGTAGCCCGCGAACTGGCCCTGTTTGAACCACTGCAGTTGCAGCTTGATCGTGGTGTTCCCGTCGGCCGCGGTGTCGGTGTCGGTCGTTGTGGTGCTGCAGGCCGAGGCGACCACCGCCAGAGCCATGACGACGGCGAGAAGGGGTCGGGGGGTTCGAGTGATGTTCATATCCATCTTTCCTGGGGACGACGCCGGGACACGAGTTTCTCGAGCAACAGAACAACCACGAAGAAGAGCAAACCGACTGCGATGGCACCCATCACGTAGGCCCACGCCCGGGGGTAGGCCGTGTTCGCCGCGGCGGAGGTGATCCGCGACCCCAAACCGTTCTGCAGTCCACCGAAGTACTCGCAGATGATGGCAGCAATGACAGCATTGGGAGCGGCAACCCGCAACCCGGTGAAGATGTGCGGAACGGCGGACGGGAGGCGAACGATTCGGGTGAACTGCCAACCGCCCACGGCATACGACGTCATCAGGTCGTGGTGCACGGCCGAGACCTGACGCAGTCCTTTTGCCGCACTGACGAATACCGGGAAGAACACGACGATGGTCACCACGAGTCGCCGCGGTAGGTCGGTGGTCGAGGAGAACATCGAGTTGAACACCGGCGCAAGAGCGACGATGGGAACGGCTGCGGCACCCGCCGCCAACGGGGTGAGCAGTTCGTCGACGATCCGCAGGCGAACCGCGGCCATTGCTGCGAGGAGACCCAGAACCGAACCTGCGATCAACCCCACGAGAGCGTTGGTTCCCGTTGCCAGACTTGCCGATCCGATGTTGCCGAGGTTGCGCACGAATTGCTCGGCGATGGCGCTCGGCGACGGCAGCAGGAACGACGGAACCCCCGCGACGACCGTGAGCAACTGCCACAGGGCGAGTGCCGTAGCACCGAACACCACCGGTGGCAGCCAGAGCTTCATCGCAGATCCGCACTGCGCACCGCACGGCCGTGCAATGCGTCACGAACCGCGGTGATGGACGCGAAGAACTCCGCCGATTCTCGTGGATCCCCGTTCGCATCGAAACTGTCGATCGTGAGTGTGTCGACGATCCGTCCCGGCCGAGGGGACATGACAACCACCCGATCGGACAGGTACACCGCTTCCGGAATCGAATGGGTCACGAACACCACTGCTGCGCTGGACTGCTCGGCGATGCGGAGTAGGTCGTTCTGCATCTTCTCGCGGGTCATCTCGTCCAGTGCCCCGAACGGTTCGTCCATCAACAACAGTCCCGGCGTTCGAGCCAGCGCCCGTGCGATCGCCACTCGTTGCTGCATCCCACCGGACAGCTCACTGGGAAATTTCTCTGCGAAATCGGTGAGTCCGACGAGGTCCAGCAACTCGCGAACCCGTTCTGCTCGCTGACGTTTGGGAACCTTGTGCAGTTCCAGCGGCAATGCGACATTCGATTGCACTGTGCGCCAATCGAGCAGCCCTGCCTGTTGAAAGGCGATGCCGTACTTCTGTTCGACGCGGGCTCGGCGAGCGGACAGGCCGAACACCGATACCGAACCGGACGTCGGTTGCTCGAGATCGGCCACGATGCGGAGCAACGTCGACTTACCGCACCCCGAAGGCCCGATCAGCGAGACGAATTCACCGGGGGCGATCGCGAGCGATACATCCTCCAGCGCAGTCACTCCCCCGTCGAACGTCTTCCCCACGCCCTCGACGAGTACCGCATGCTCGGTCATGACCGATCCTTTCGACCGGGCGAGCGGCCCGCATAACGGCCGAGCGCGACATCGAGCAGCGATACCAGTGCGGTCACCACCAACCCGAGCACCGCTGCGCCGAGAACAGCGGCGTACAGGCGGGACGCATCTCCAGTTGCCTGCTGCGAGAACACGATGATCTGCCTACCGATACCGCCGGTCGTTCCGGTGGAGATTTCGGCGACCACGGCACCGATCACGGCTGCGGCTGCAGCCAGCCGCAGCGCCGGAATCAGATGCGGCACAGAGGCGGGCAGGCGAAGTCGAACGAGGGTGCTCCACCATCCGGCCGCGTAACTGTGCATCAGATCGAGTGCTGCCCGATCGGGTGCACGCAGGCCGCGCAGCATTCCCACCGCCACCGGGAAGAATGCGAGATACGACGCGATGACGGTGATGCTCATCCACGGCTGCCAGGCGTAACCGCCGATGGCGATCTTCCCGCCCCAGCCCGCGACGAGCGGTGCCAACGCGATCAGCGGAACCGTCTGCGAGACGATCACATACGGCAACACGGACCGCTCGACCCACACGAACCGTTGCATCGTCACGGCGAGCAACAGCCCGACCACCGTCCCCAGCGCGAACCCGAGTACGGCGAGCCCGAACGTGAACAGGCCACTGGACACGATCGCGGCACCGACACTGCGAGCACCGGCGACGTTCACCTCGGGCTCGGTCAGCGCCGCCAACACCGACCACACGTGCGGTAGTGCACCGTCGTCGGTGCGCGGCAGCACCCGCACTCCGGCGACACTCACCCCGTTCTCGGGGACGAGCACTTTCACCAGCTCCCAGACCGCCAGCAACGAGCCGACAGCCACCACTGCCATCACCGGACGCCGCACTCCTCGATTCGCACCGGCGGGAGTGGGTGCCACCACCGCTGCCCGATCGAGCAGACTCGTCACGACGTTGCCGTCACGCTCGGGCGGATCTGCGGAATGATGCTCTCTCCGTATGCCTCGAGTGTCGCGGCCTTGGCGTCGTGCTGCAGGTACACCGAGAACTGGTCGACGCCGAGTGTTTCCAGCTCTTTCAGCTTGGCGATGTGATCGGCCGGAGTGCCCAGTAGGCAGAACCTGTCGATCACTTCGTTCGGAACGAATTCTGCGTGCGAGTTTCCTGCTCGACCGTGCTCGTTGTAGTCGTACCCTGTGCGCGCTGCGATGTAGTCGGTGAGAGCCTGCGGAACACCACCGCCATCGCCGCCGTATCGCGAGACGATATCGGCGACGTGGTTGCCGACCATCCCGCCGAACCAACGACACTGATCTCGGGCGTGTTCGAGCCCTGCGTCGGTACCGTCGGTGACGTAGGCGGGAGCTGCAACGCAGATCGAGATCGAGTCCGGGTCGCGACCCGCTTGCTCGGCCGCAGCGCGGACCCGACCGATCGTCCAGGCCGCGATATCGGGATCGGCCAGCTGCAGAATGAACCCGTCCGCCACCTGTCCGGTGAGCTCGAGGGCTTTGGGCCCGTACGCCGCAACCCATACCTCGAGCCGGGACCGCTCCGCCCACGGGAACTGCACCGTCGTCTCACCGACCCGGGCGCTCCGACCGTTGGCCAGGCTTCGGATCACCTCTATCGATTCCCGCAGCGTTGCAAGGGTTGTCGGCTTGCCGCCGAGGGCACGGACCGCCGAATCACCGCGGCCGATGCCGCAGACGGTCCGATTGCCGAACATGTCGTTGAGCGTCGCGAACGTCGATGCCGTCACCGTCCAGTCACGGGTGGCGGGATTGGTGACCATCGGGCCGACGGTCACCCGTCTCGTCGCGGCCAGAATTTGGCTGTAGATGACGTACGGTTCCTGCCACAGCAGGTGCGAATCGAATGTCCACACGTGCGAGAAACCATGTGTCTCGGCCTGTCTGGCCAGGTCGACCACACGGGACGCCGGCGGATTGCACTGGAGCACTACCCCGATGTCCATGGCTCAGATCAGATTCTGAGACAGGTCGCGTCGGACGAATCGGCCGTGTCCCGCAGTGCCGGAATAGGATCCAGCGTCGACGATGATCCGGCCTCGCGAGATCACGGTATCGACGTGACCGTCGATCTCGAAACCTTCGTACGCCGAGTAGTCCATGTTCATGTGGTGGGTCTTGTCGACGCCGATGCTGGTGTGTCCGTTCGGGTCGTAGATCACGATGTCAGCGTCGGCACCCGGGGTGATGACGCCTTTCCTCGGATACATCCCGAACATCCTGGCCGGAGTGGTGCAGCAGACGTCGACCCATTTCTCCAGCGTGATCTTGCCGCTCTTGACGCCCTGGAACATCAGATCGATGCGGTGTTCCACCGAACCGATCCCGTTGGGAATCTTGGAGAAATCGCCGATACCCATCTCCTTCTGGTCCTTCATACAGAACGGGCAGTGATCGGTACTGACGGTCGATACGTCACCGGTGCGGAGGTACCGCCACAACTCGTCCTGATGCCCCTCGGCTCGCGACCGCAGTGGCGTCGAGCAGACCCACTTGGCACCCTCGAAGCCCGGTGCACCAAGTTGTTCTTCGAGAGACAGATAGAGGTACTGAGGACACGTCTCGGCAAACACGTTCTGCCCGTTGCCACGGGCCTGCGCAATCTGTTCCAGGGCCTGCTTGGCCGAGACGTGTACGACGTAGAGCGGTGCGCCGGTGACGTGAGCGAGCATGATCGCTCGATGCGTCGCCTCCTCCTCGAGCTGCCACGGCCGTGACGTGCCGTGGAAGTACGGGGCCGTGTCTCCACGCGCGATCGATTGAGCAACGAGTACATCGATCGCGATGCCGTTCTCCGCGTGCATCATCAGCAGTGCACCCGTTTCGGCGGCGGACTGCATTGCGCGCAGGATCTTGCCGTCGTCGGAGTAGAACACACCCGGATAGGCCATGAAGAGTTTGAAGCTGGTGACGCCCTCGGATACCAACTCGCTCATGGCTTTCAGCGAATCGTCGGTGACATCGCCGATGATCTGATGGAAGCCGTAATCGACGGCGCATTGCCCCGCGGCCTTGTCGTGCCATTGCGCGAAAGTGTCCTGGACGCGCTGACCGGGTGTCTGAATCGCGAAGTCCACGATCGTCGTCGTGCCGCCCCAAGCGGCTGCGCGCGTTCCGGTTTCGAAGGTGTCGGAGGCGAACGTACCGCCGAACGGCATCTCCATGTGCGTGTGTCCGTCGACCCCACCGGGAATGACGTATTTGCCGGTCGCGTCGACGACGACGTCCGCCGAGGTCTTCAGGTCGGCGGCCAGGGAGACCGATCCTGGTGCCAGCACGGCCACGATGCTCTCACCGTCGATGAGCACATCCAATGCCTGTGCGCCGGTGGTGGATACCACGGTTCCGCCGTGCACGAAGGTGGTGGCCATCAGGGTTGCACCAGCGGTCCGTATGCGTCGGGCCTGCGGTCACGATAGAAGGCCCACCGGTCGCGTACCACCTTGAGCAGGTCCATGTCGAGGTCACGCACGATTATTTCGGGTTCCGTATCCGACGCCACTTCGCCGACGAATTTGCCTTCGGGGTCCACGAAATAGCTGGTCCCGTAGAAGTCGTCGTCACCGTATTCGGATTCGATTCCGACTCGATTGATCGCGCCCACGTAGTACTCGTTGGCGACGGCCGACGCGGGCTGTTCGAGCTTCCACAGATAGTTCGACAATCCACGCGAGGTGGCCGACGGATTGAAGACGATTTCGGCACCGGCAAGACCGAGCGCCCGCCAACCTTCCGGAAAATGCCTGTCGTAGCAGATGTAGACACCGATACGCCCGACCGCGGTGTCGAACACCGGCCACCCCAGATTGCCGGGGCGAAAGTAGAACTTCTCCCAGAATCCGTTCACGTGGGGGATGTGGTGTTTTCGATACTTGCCGAGATAGGTTCCGTCGGCGTCCACCACGGCAGCGGTGTTGTACAGAAGTCCGGGCTGTTCCTGCTCGTACACGGGCAGAATCATCACGATACCGAGTTCTTTGGCCAACGCGGCGAAACGGTCGACGGTAGGCCCAGGTACCGATTCGGCATATTCATAGAATTTCGCGTCCTGCAATTGGCAGAAGTACGGACCGTAGAAAAGTTCTTGGAAGCAGACGACTTTCGCGCCCTGCTCGGCGGCGGACCGAGCAAACCCCTCGTGTGCCGCGATCATCGATTCTTTGTCACCGGTCCACTTGCTTTGGACCAGAGCAGCTCGAACTGTGGACATCATTGGCACTCCATCTCTCGCTGGCTTGCACCCTCGAGAATATTTTGCGCCGTGTTACGGGGTCGTTCGGCCGGTTTCGTATGTATTAATCGTCGGGACTGTTTTCACGAGTGTGGAAGGAGTGCGCGCACGGCGTCGATGGAGTCCGCGGTGGCGAGGTCCTTGTCGGGGCGATACCGCAGTACTCGCGCGAATCGCAGGGCCACGCCGCCCGGGTAGCGCGGGCTGACCTGCACACCGTCGAGTTCGATTTCGACGATCAGTTCGGGACGCAGGTACACCGTGTGCTCGTCGCGTTCGCGCTCGTGTTTCGGGAATTCCTCGGTCTGCCACTGCAACAGAACGTCGGTCGGGCCCTTGAAGGTCTTACCGACCATGATCGGCTCACCGCCGTCGGGATCGCGAGCTCCGAGATGCAGATTGGACAGGTAGCCGGTGCGGCGCCCGTATCCCCACTCGGCTCCGAGGACGACGAGGTCGAGCGTGTGTTCGGGTTTGACCTTCTGCCAGCTCTTTCCGCGGCGGCCCGCGGCGTACGGCGCACCGAGCGCTTTGAGCATGACCCCTTCGTGCCCGGCGTCGAGTGCAGCGTCGAAGTGGGCCGCTGCTGCGTCCGCATCGGGCCGAACGGCACTGGGAATTCGGTGCCCTGGCGCTACCCGGTCCAGTGCGGCCAGGCGCTGCTCCAGCGGGGCATCGAGCAGGTCCACGCCGTCGAGGTGCAGGCAGTCGAAGAAGTAGGGCTGCAGCAGCAGCTCGTGTGCACTCTCGGCACCGAACCGACTCATCGTTTCCTGGAACGGTCTCGGCCGTCCGCTGTCTTCGAGCGCGAGGGTCTCCCCGTCCAGGACCACCGAATCGCACGGCAGCTCGAGAACCAGTTCCACCAGCTCGGGCACACTTGCAGTGATGTCGCGCAGGGTTCGCGTGTAGATGCTCACGTCGGTTCCGGAGCGGTGCACCTGAATTCGCGCACCGTCGAGCTTGTATTCCACGGTGAGGTCGCCGGACAACTGTTCCCAGGCAGCGTGTAGAGACTCTGCGGGAGAGGCAAGCATCGGCCGGACCGGGCGACCGACCTCGAGCCGGAATGCATCCAACGCGTCGACGCCACCGCTGATGGCGGCAATGGCCGTCGCAGTCAAACGACCCGAGAGCATGAATGCGCGACGCACCGGTGCCTGCGGCAGGTTCGTGGCCGCGGCAACAGCGTCGACCATGATTCCTTCGAGCGCGCCCTGACGCAGCTCGCCGGTGACGAGCCGGATCAGAAACCGACGCTCCTCGGCTGTGCTGCGGGAGAACAGGTCGGTCAGTATCGCTACCCGCCGCGCAGCAGAACCGGCTCCCGACGTCGCCGCGACCGAAGATATCGCCTCGTCCACCTCGGCAACCGTCAGCGTCGAGTCGGCAGCGGCCGCCACGTCGAGATCGGCCAGGGTGCGCCAGCCGACTCCTATCCGCCCCTGCGGCAATTCTCCCGACAGCCACGACACAGCGGGCTCGATGTCGTCGGTCTCGGCCTCGGCGAGCAGGGCAGCGATCTGCCCGATCTTGATCTTGCGCGAACGCGTCGCCGACACTGCACGGGACGTTTCGACGATCCTCGACATCAACACACAACGAACATAACCGCCCCCACCGACAGACCCGCCTGATCAGGTCATTCCGCAGGCTCCACTCCCGCGCGCTGACATCCAATTGTTACCGGTGTGACTCGAGCGACCACTGTTCTTGCTGTTACGTTCGATTCATGTCAGCCACGTCCGTGCGACAGAACGCGCAGGAGTGGAGCCTGCGGAACGACTCCGTTGCATGGACGACGTGTCAGCTGAACCCGAGAACGCGGTCGCCCCACGCCGCGCGCATGTCGCCATCGGGGTCGTCGACGAGAGTGTCGGATGCATCGATCACCAGCGTCCAGCGCGTCTTCTCGGTGTACGGAGCCCAATGCTTGGACGCATCCAGCGCGGCGGGAACACCGTACCGCGCGAAAGCGAGCCAGCGTCTCTGCATCCGCGCGGACACCGCCATTGCGGGCTTTCGGCCACCGAGCCAGAAGGTGGGGTCTCGGTTGAGAGTTCCGAAATTGCCGAAGACGTACGGCAGCTCGGTCGCATGTCCCGCTCCCACCCGTGCGGCCTTGAGCATCGGCGTCGCATGATCGAATCGGTACATCCATGTAGGCGAATGCCTGCTGTGCGCGTCGGCGATCCACAGACTGGGCATGAGAAATCCTGCGTCCCGCGAAATAGCTTGTGCTCCAGCGGGTTTGTCTCGGTCCGGATACGCTGCCATGATTTCGGCGACACGATAGGCCGGCAGATCCGCGTGGTCGTGCGCGATGGCGCGGAACATCTCGGAGACGGTGTCCGAGGTGATCGGCATCAACGGAGACTTCATGAATCGGAAGATCGAGGGCTCGTCGTGGTTGGTGCCGATGATCAACGGGATCTTGTGCGAGAGCCCCTTCTGAAAGGCAGCCACGGGATAACGCGGAACGATATCGCCGTCGACGACCGGCGAAAGACCAAGTGTCCCAGGAACTGTCGTCGGGATCTCGTAACAGAGCGTGTCGCCGGCGGTGACCAGCCGGGTGAAATGCATGTCGAACAATTCGCCGATGTCTTCCCGGTCGACGCCCACCAACTCGAGGAATCTCGACGCCACCGCGGCTCCGCGGTCGGGGCCGTACACCGAGGTCGCGGGCGCGCTCTGCACGATCGCGCGCTGGAACAGCCCCTCGGCCTTGGGAGAAGTCATCAACGTGGTGACCGACGCTCCCCCGGAGGATTCACCGAACACCGTCACCTGATCGGGATCGCCGCCGAACGCAGAGATGCACTCGCGGACCCACTGCAGTGCGGCAATCTGATCTCGCAGCCCCAAATTGGTCTCGAACGTGTGCTCGTCGGTGGAGAACGAGGAAAGGTCGAGGAACCCGAACGGGCCCAGCCGGAAATTGATGGTCACCACCACCACGTCGCCGTTCTCGCTGAGGTTCCTCCCGTCGTAGACCCGCTGGGCGGACGATCCGAGCGAGTACGCACCGCCGTGGATCCAGACCAGCACCGGCCGCAGTTCCGCGCCGGGACGGGGAGCCCAGATGTTGAGCGTGAGACAGTCCTCGGAAATCGACAGCGACGGATCGATCGGCACCGGACTGTCGCGACCCTGCGGAGCCATCGCACCGAACTCGAGGCCGTCGAGCACCCCCGACCAGGGTTGCAACGGACGCGGCGCACGGAACCGGAGCTTGCCCACCGGAGGCGTCGCGTAGGGAATACCCCTCCAGGCCACGATCGGCGACGCATCGGCAGCGACCGGATAGCCGAGAACGTCGCCGTAGGGCGTGCTCACGAGCACGGTGGAATCGGACGCAGCGGAGTCAGACGCGGTGTCCATGGAACCTCCCCTTCGGTCGTTGCCCAACGTACCAACATCAACCATCCCCTCGGCGACGATACGCACAGCGTCGACGCCCGCGAGCGAAGGAACCGACGATGAAGACAATCGGATGTGCCGCAGTGGCAATCGTCGGGGCGTGCCTGCTCGGAGGCTGCGGCTCGAGCGGGGAAGGCAACGGTCCGATGGCGACCGTGATCACCGACCGCCCCACCCCGATCACCACGGCTCCCTCCGTCACCTCCGCCGCGCCGGCATCACCGTCCACCCCAACGACGACCACGCCGACGTCCACCACGGCGGCACCGACGAGTCCTGCTGCAGCCCAGGCAGAACCGCAGGATTACGCCGGTAAAGCACCCGGCTGGTACTACTTCACGAGCCCGAGCGGGAAATTCGAGTGCGGTATCGCCGTGCTCGAGTCCTCGATCGCCGGATGCCACGGGTCACTGCCTGATTCGGCACCCGAGGTTCCCGGCAGCGGGGCGTCGGGAACGGCGGTGAAACCCAACGCTGTGCAGCTGATTGCCGGGTCTGCGGCGAAGTTCGAGAGCTTGGGTGATCCCAAGTTCCACCGTTTCGACGGCACTGCGGCGGCCTTGCCGTACGGCGAAGTGCTCACAATCCCCGGAAGTGGCTCCACCAACGGCCTCCAGTGCAGCGTCGACGAGCAGACCGGGGTCACGTGCACCGATCAGGTCGGCCACGGTTTCACCGTCTCGGACGACGATTTCGACCTTCGTTGACGGTCTCGTTCGCGCGGCAAACAACCAGGCGTAATGTCCGGGGACGGTACGACAATCCCTGCCGTACGGTCTCCCCAGCGGCCGACGCCTGTGCGCGCGGCCGGAAGGTGCATCACTCATGAATCAGACCTCGGACCGCCACACAGCGAAGGTCATCGGCGTCAGCATCGCCGCTGCTGTGGGCGGATTCCTGTTCGGCTTCGACAGCTCGGTCATCAACGGCGCTGTCGACTCGATCGAAGATCACTTCCTCCTCGGTTCGTTCACCACAGGCTTCGTGGTCGCGATCGCGCTCATCGGGTGCGCAGTGGGTGCCTGGTTTGCCGGCAGCCTCGCAGACCGTTGGGGACGCAAGAAAGTCATGCTGCTGGGCTCGGCCCTGTTCGTCATTTCCTCGATCGGTTCGGGATTGGCCTTCAGCGTCCCCGACCTCATGCTCTGGCGCGTACTCGGTGGCCTCGGAATCGGCATCGCCTCGGTGATCGCCCCGGCCTACATCGCCGAGATCGCTCCGGCCAAATGGCGCGGATCCTTGGCCTCGCTCCAGCAATTGGCCATCACCATCGGCATTTTCGCCGCTCTACTGTCCGACGCTCTTCTCGCAGGCGCAGCCGACGGCGCGTCCAACGACCTGTGGTTCGGCATCGAGGCATGGCGCTGGATGTTCCTGGTCGGCGTGGTTCCCGCTCTCGTGTACGGGTTGCTTGCCACCCTCATCCCGGAGTCTCCGCGCTACCTCGTCGGTCAGCATCTCGACGAGGAAGCAGCCCGAGTCCTCGCCGAGATCACCGGGGAACTGCACCCGGACGAGCGCATCCACGAGATCAGGCTGACGCTGCGCAAGGAGTCGCGTTCGTCGTTCGCCGACATTCGCGGTCCGAAGTTCGGCCTGCAACCCATCGTCTGGGTGGGCATCACCATGGCTGTGCTGCAGCAGCTGGTCGGCATCAACGCGATCTTCTACTACTCGACGACGCTGTGGCGTTCTGTCGGATTCACCGAGGATCAGTCGTTCACAACCTCCGTCATCACCGCGGTGATCAACGTGGTCATGACATTCGTGGCGATCCTGTTCGTCGACCGTATCGGTAGGCGCAAGCTGCTGATGGGTGGCTCGATCGGCATGTTCGCCGGACTGGTGATGGCGTCGGTGGCGTTCTCGCAAGCAACCGGCAGCGGCGACGACGTCACCTTGCCCGCTCCGTGGGGTGCGATCGCCTTGGTCGGGGCCAATCTGTTCGTCATCTTCTTCGCCTCGACCTGGGGTCCGATCATGTGGGTCATGCTCGGTGAGATGTTCCCCAACCGCATGCGCGCCATGGCGCTCGGCATCGGTACCGCAGCCAACTGGATGGCCAACTTCGCTGTCACGCTTGCCTTCCCGCCGCTGACGTCGTCTGTGGGCCTGTGGGTGATCTACGCAGGATTCGCATTGTTCGCCGCGCTCTCGTTCTTCTTCGTCAAGGCCAAGATCCGGGAGACCAAGGGTATGGAGCTCGAAGACATGCTGGGGTGATGCCGGACCGCAGATACAGGGGCAACAGCAGCGCCATCGAGTGACCGGTGTTACTGTCACTGTCGTTCTGACACGGGGTGTGTCCGCCGATGCGGATGCTGAGATCAAACCCGCCGAACCTGATGCAGGTAATGCTGACGAAGGGATGTCAAGGCGATGACGCCTGTTGTATCTGCGGACCCGGTCCGCTTCACCGATCGACTGTGGGATGCGTCCGAGAACATTCGACGTGCGATCGACGACCTCGAATTTCTTCGGCTCCTCGGGGCGGGGACGCTTCCGCTCGACGCGTTCCGTCGGTATCTCGAACAGGACTCGCTCTATCTGGGCGGATACGTCAAATCGCTGTCACTGCTGGCAGCGCATGCACCGAACCCGGTCGTCGGCGCGTTCTGGGCGAGCGCCGCCGCGAGTGCGATGGACGAAGCCGCATCGCACGAAGCGATGCTGACCGGTGGAGCGCTGCCCCCGTCGACCCGGACGCCCGAGCCTTCACCTGCATGCCTGGGCTACACGTCCTACCTGACCGCGACGGCGGCGACCGAACCGTATCCTGTTGCGGCAGCAGCTGTTCTGCCGTGCTTCTGGATCTACGCCGACGTCGGCCGCTCACTCGCCAGGGCAGCGAAGGCGGTTCTCGATCGAGATCCCGAGCATCCGTACGCGCAGTGGGTGGCCGCGTACGACGCGCCGGAATTTCATGCCATCGTCGACGCCGCCAGAACATTCGTCGATGACGCCGCAGCGGCCGCGACGCCGACGCAGCGCGAACAGATGATCGACGCCTTCTTCGTGGCATCGAGATACGAATTGATGTTCTGGGACAGCGCGTTACATCCCACCCCATGGCCCCTGGCCGAGAGTGCGGTGTACGCATGAGAGCCACTCGGATTCTCGCCGCATTGG
This sequence comes from Rhodococcus sp. 14-1411-2a, assembly GCF_002259485.1. Lineage (GTDB taxonomy): Bacteria > Actinomycetota > Actinomycetes > Mycobacteriales > Mycobacteriaceae > Rhodococcoides. The sequence continues at coordinate 6,941 of NZ_NPGA01000017.1, read as the reverse complement.
CGGCGGCCGTCGTTGCCACGACCGGACTTGCGGGCTGCTCGGACTCGACGGACTCGAACACCATTCGGTTCGCCCTCGACTGGACGCCGAACACCAACCACACCGGCCTGTACGTAGCCCTGCAGGAGGGTTATTTCGCAGACGCAGGCCTGGACGTGGAGATCCTCCCGTACAACAACACCGCGGCAGATACTCTCGTCGATGCCGGAAACGCCGAGTTCGGAATCAGCACACAGAGTTCGGGCGTCTTCGCCACCTCCGCAGGCGCGCAGACCGTCTCGGTCCTCGCGCCGCTCCAACACTGGGCGACCGGTATCGGAGTTCGTGCAGACAGAGACGACATCCCGAGCCCGAAAGCACTCGACGGCAAGGTCTATGCCGGCTTCGGTGAGTCCGGCGAGCAGGCCGGCATGCAACAGGTCATCAAGAACGACGGCGGCACAGGCGAATACGAGACCGTGGTACTGGGTACTTCGGCGTACGAGGCGGTCTACTCCGGTACCGCGGACTTCACCGTCTCCTACTTCGCGTGGGAAGGCATCGAGGCCGAGCACAGCGGAACTCCGATGAAGTACTTCGACTACACCGACTACGGATTTCCCGACGCCTACGCCATCACGATCAGCGGCAACGAACCGTGGCTCGACGCCCACCCGGACGAGGCGAGAAAGTTCGTGCAGGCACTGCAGCGCGGCTACCAGCTCGCTGCCGACGATCCGGACAAGGCAGCACAGGATCTGATCGACGCCAACCCGGGAACCTTCACCGACGAATCGCTCGTCTTCGAGAGCCAGGAGATGCTCGCCGCGAAGTACATGAAGGACTCCAACGGCGAGGTAGGACGACAGAGCCTCGACAAGTGGGCCGCGTACTCGAAATTCCTCTACGACAGCGGTGTGCTGGCCGATCAGAACGGCGCACCTCTGACTGCGGAGCCGGACTGGTCGACCTACTTCACCAATGACTACCTCGGCGATCGATGAGTCGGTAGCCGCTGACCGGGGTTCCTACTCGTTCAGCGGTATCCGAGCCTCGCTGCGGTGGGCGTGGCCCGCGCTGACCGTCGTCGTCCTATTCATCGCCGCCTGGCAGATCTATGTCGAGATCAGCGGCATCCGACCGCAGGTGTTGCCGTCCCCCGGCCGCGTGGTGGTCCAGGGTTGGGCGCAGCGCGACGCGATTGCCGAGAACGCGGCGGCGACCCTGCAGGTGACCCTCGTCGGCTTCGCGGTATCCCTGGCCCTGGCGTGGTTGCTGGCCATCGCGGTGGATTTCTCGCCGTGGCTGCGGCGCGCGTTCGTTCCCCTCTTCGTCGTATCGCAGACGCTCCCGATCATCGCGATCGCGCCGCTGTTGATCATCTGGTTCGGCTTCGGGCTGCTTCCGAAGATCCTGGTGATCGCACTGGCCACGTTCTTCCCGATGGCCATCGGGCTCATCGAGGGTTTCGCGGCGGCCGATCGGGACGCGCGATCGCTGCTGGCCAGCATGGGAGCCTCGCGCTGGCAACAGTTTCGATACGTGCGGCTTCCGTCGGCGCTTCCGCGATTCTTCACCTCTCTTCGCATCGGAATCACCTACGCCGTGGTCGGCGCGATCTTTGCCGAATATGCCGGAGCCAGTGCAGGGCTCGGCATCTACATGAGTCAACAGAAGAACTCGTTTCGTACCGATCTGGTTCTCGCCGCGGTTGCCGTGACGGCCGTGATCAGTGTGGTCCTGTTCGTCTCCACCTTTGTGGTGGAGCGGTTCGTCGCACCTTGGGCGCGCCACGGTTCGGTGGGTCTTCATGTCTGAACCCGACACCTTCATCGATGTTCGCGATCTCACCAAGTCGTTCGGCGAAAAGGCTGTGCTCGACGGCATTTCGTTCGGGGTGCAGCCTGGTCAGTTCGTATCGATCATCGGTCCCAGTGGCTCGGGCAAGAGCACTGTGTTCAACATGCTCGCCGGGCTCGACCGACCCGATTCCGGCACGGTTCGCGTACCGCCGTGCGCCTACATGCCGCAGAAGGATCTGCTGTTTCCGTGGCGTTCGGTGTTGGACAACACCACCCTCGGTCTCGAAGTGCAGGGCGTCGCCAAGAAGGAGGCGCGTGCGCGGGCACGCGAGCTTTTCCCGGTCTTCGGCCTGGACGGGTACGAGTCGGCCAGGCCGTTCGAGCTCTCCGGCGGTATGCGCCAGCGAGCGGCGCTGTTGCGCACGGTGGTTCAGGGTCGATCGGTACTGCTGCTCGATGAGCCCTTCGGGGCGCTTGACTCGTTGACGCGAAGCGACATGCAGGCCTGGTTGCAGCAGGTCTGGTCGGAGTTTCGATGGACGGTACTGATGATCACGCACGACATCCGTGAAGCGGTCTACCTTTCCGATCGCGTGATCGTCCTCTCCCCCAGACCCGCCCACGTTCGACGCCAGGTCGAGGTGACGCTACCCCGCCCACGCGGGCTCGAGATCGTCACGACGCCGCAGTTCGCAGCGGTCGAGAAGCAGCTGATGGACGTTCTGCTCAGCGCGTCGACGCTCTGACCGACATCACGACGCCGACCTCGGGTGGTGTCGTTGCCTGGCCGTTCGAGCGGACTTCGCCAGGCTACTGGGCCCTCACCTGGCAGTTGTCCCACCCAATCGCAGCGCGAGATCGTCGACGGCGGAGAACGCCGCCTCGAGATTGGCTTGCGCCTTGGGAATCTGCGGCGCGAGTGCCGGCACCCGCTCGGCGAGCGTCAAGTCGACCGGAACGAAGTGAACCTCCATTCCCAGCGCAACTCCGAGCACCTGACGCAGTTGCGCGGTGGTGTGATCGGCGGACGCGTTGTCCGTACCGGGGGTGTAGTCGTTTCCCCGACTGGTCACCACGACGACGGGCTTGCCGACGAGGGGTGCGGTGTCACTGTCGAACGGCACGGTGAGGCCCGGAACGTGTATGTAGTCGATCCATGCCTTCAGGGTCGATGGGATCGACCAGTTGTACATCGGCGCACCGATCAGCACCGCGTCCGCAGAGATCAGTTCCTCGATCAGTTCGACCTGCAGCGCCTCGGCAGATGGCTCGACGGTTTCGTCTGCGGTTCGCAGATGAGGTGCCCAATGCAGCGCGGAGGTGGGCAGATGCGGCAGCGGACTCGTGTGCAGGTCTCGATGGATCACCGAGTGGTCCGTGCCGATCCCATGCCAGGCGTCAGAGAAGCGGGCCGTGACCCGCCGGCTGGTCGAGCGGACCGGGTCGGCGGACGAATCGAGGTGCAACAACTGCGGCACTGAACACTCCTCACATGCTGGGTGCTTCGAGCCTATGCGTACCGCCGCGTTCGCTCGCTCCTATCCTGGACGAATGGACTTCCGATTCGTCATGCCTCCCCTCGACTCGCGATCGGCCACCTCGCTGGCGGCGGTCGTTCACGAGCGCACCGGGTCAGACGTCGACATCAGAATCGGCGGTTCGGAGGTCCGACTCGACGACGCGACACGCAGCGCGGTGTTGGAACTTCTCACCCAGCTCGCGACCGGCCGGGCGGTGGCCGTCGGTACCGTGGACGAGTTGCTGACCACCTCGCACGCTGCCGAGGTGCTCGGTGTTTCGGACACCTATGTCAGACGGTTGGCCGATGCGGGCGATCTACCGATCGAAATGCGCGGCACCCACAGGCGATTTCGGCTCGAAGACCTTCTGCGGCATCGTGATCGATTCCGGTGACGATGACGGTTGCCGTCACCCGGCCTCGCGTTCGAAGTGCTCGGACTGGACCGTCATGAGATCACGGAACGCCTGTCCGGCGGCCAGCCAGAGTTGTTCGGAGTCGATGTAGTCCACCCCTCGGATCTCGACGTCGCCCAGGTATGCGCCGACGTCGACTGACAACATTCCGATGACCGAAGAAACGTCGGCATCGAGATACGTGGATTGGGTGTTCTGCAGCTCGCGGAACTGAGCCGAGAAGAACTCGGCCGGGATTCTGCGATCGACGAACTGGGCGATGAGGAACAGGAAGCGGGACGCGTGGGCGGAGCCCGTCCGGAAGGAATGTTCCATGGTGAAGACCTCTCCCCACGGTCGACAGCACCCCTCGCACTGTCGACCGTTGAGCTCGCTGGTACCCGAATTTCGATGATCGGACGAACTCTCGAACATCGATTCGACCCAGAGGCTAAAACAGGGAGCTCGTCCTACCAGGGCCAGATTAATCGGACCTTTCTCCGGTTTTGACCGGAAAAGGCGATTTGATGAGGAGTCACAACTACGTAGTCCCGAGCTGTGGTTCTCTACTGAAACGATCCCAGCGGAGCACGGTCCGGAGTGTCCAGTTGCCAGAACTGCCAGCCGTCCCGCTCTTCGACGTCACCACTGATATGCGTTGCTACCGCACTGGCAGCGACGGAAGGATTGTCGAACCGTCGGCCTTCCATCGGTCCTGCGGTGATCTCGAGTCGCTGCGTCTCGGGATCGTAGCGTCCGCTCAGCCGATAGCCCTCGCAATCGGCGACCACGCGTACTCGGTTGTCGATCACTTCTTCTTCCAAGGCCGCCTTGGCCGACTTACGGGGTGCTTTCACCCGGGGAGTACGTACCCACGTCTGTTCGGGGCCGACATCGATCGTCGTGTCCAGCGTCGAGCTCAGACCCAGCAGGTCCCAACGCTCGCTGCCGTGCAGCACTCGGTCCACCGCGATTGCGTGATGCCCGGTCCTGGTGCGCAGTGGCGAATCCTGGACCCACAGGTCGACCTCTCCGCGAATGTCGGTGGCCATCTCTTCCGACGACACCATGTAGAAACGCGGCTCTTCGTTCGCGAGATCGACGAACACCCAGTACGAGGATCCGGTGTCGTCACTCTCGAGCGATTCGTCCTGCCTGCGGGCCTTCCAATCACCCGTCACCTTCGATCGAACTCGAACTATGCACGACGACGTGCCGTCCATCGACCAGACCTGCACGGGATTTCGGCGCGACGTCGTCAGCCGCTCCGCACGTCCACCGCGCTGAGCGACGGTTCGGATGAATGCCTTGATTCCCCGGTCGGATGTGTCTTCCACGGATTGCCACCTTCAGCCTCGAGAGCGACCCGTACTTATGAAGAGCGGTGTTGCGACGGGTGGCGCTGGCACGACTCGGTTTCCCTCACCCTACTGCGTCGATGCCTGCTCGAGTAACCGCAGAACGCCCCACGGGAGGAGTGCCGGTTACCGTGGTGACACCGAAACTCGGCCAGGAGGTACCACCATGCCGGTCAAGATCACCCACGACACTGTTGACCACAGGTTCGAGATCCATGTCGATTCCGAGCTGGCAGGCTACTCGGAGTACCTCGAATCGGACGGATCGAGAACGTTTCATCACACCGTGACGCTTCCGCAGTTTCGCGGCCGAGGACTTGCCGCCGCCCTTACCGAATACGCGCTCGACGACACCAGCACGCAGGGTCTGCGCGTTGTCCCCGCGTGCTGGTTCGTTCGCGACTTCATCGCAGCCGCGGGCGATCGCTATTCCCATCTGACCGTCCTCTGACCGTCAGCGACGGGACGACATCACCTCGACGCTGATCTCGGATTCCGATTCGCAGTCCTTCGAAGCTATGTCCTCCGCAGCCTCACCGTCACATGAAACCTCTTCTGCAACAGTTGCTTCGGCAGCTCTCTCCGCCGCGACCCGACGCCGTTCGTAGTTCTGCGCACCCCGCGCGACGCGTTGTCGATGTTCGTTCAGGATTTGTTCGTAGTGGTACATCTGTTCTCCTACAACAAGAGTGGACGCCGAGCACAGAGCATTGCTGTGCGGCGAAGTATTGAGTCGATCGATGCATATCGTCGGCAGGAACCGGCCGATTGCGCCGAAGGCTCACTCAGAGAGCATGATCGGCGGCCATGGCAATCCGCGTGTAGACGAATCGACGGCGCACGGAATTCGCGTCTGCTGTCATTGTCCACCTCCACGGTGTCTGCGATGTGCCTGTGCCACGATCATGCACGGCTGCGGCGACGAACTCCACCGATTAAATTCAGCGGACGACGACGAAGGGGTTGCATCCCACCAATCCTCCTGGAGCAACTGGTGATTCGCGTCGACTACGCGCTCTCTGCGATGCCGCGAGGCCCCGACAGTGACGACACATCGAACCGACACCCTGGACGCTGCCCGGTACTACTCGTTTCTGACGTTCGCTGAGTCGAGATGGTGATTGTGAGCCCGCAACCGCGCGCCGGCACCTGGGTTCTGGCCTCGCTCTCCGCAGACGCGCGCGCGTTCGTCAGGTGCGCGGGAAATGGCGAGTGGTCGGGGCGCGATTCTGCGCGCGGATAGCGAACGCGCTCGCGTCTGCGCCGGAGTACACAGTCCGCTGTCGCGTCGTCTGCCCGCACCCCAGTTCAGACACAGACCCCGACTGCCCCGCCCCCGCTCGCCGCAAGTGCGCGCGCGTTCGTCAGGTGCGCGGGGAATGGTGACTTGTCGGGGCGCGATTGTGCGCGCGGATAGCGAACGCGCGCGCGTCTGCGCTCCTATGAGCGTCCGCGGTCGCGTCGCCTGTCGGCAACCGGGTCCAGGCCCGGACCGTACCGGATGCGTGCGGATTCGTGGTCCGCGGTCGCGTCGTCTGCCCGCACTCCAGTTCAGACACAGACCCCGCTCGTCGCAAAGGCGCGCGCGTTCGTAAGAGCGTCCGCGGTCGCGTCGTCTGCCGGCTGACTAGTTCAGGCAGGCCGCACTCGTGGCGGGTGCGCGTTCGTCGTCGGGTGCGCGCGTTCGTGAGGTGCGCGCGCGTTCGTCGGATGCTCGTGGGTGTGGTGATGGGTGGTTTCGAAATGCAGAATGGCCCTCGACCGTGGTCGGGGGCCATTCTGGGATGTTGTGTTCGGCGGTGTCCTACTCTCCCACACCCTGTCGAGTGCAGTACCATCGGCGCTGGAGGGCTTAGCTTCCGGGTTCGGAATGGGACCGGGCGTTTCC
>NZ_NPGA01000022.1 GCF_002259485.1 Rhodococcus sp. 14-1411-2a | reverse complement strand
CCTCCGCTATGGCCGCGGGTACCGACGTTGCTATCGCGTCGGCCGGAGTGATCCTCGCCAGCGACGACCCGAGGTCGGTGTTGTCGGTGATCGAACTCTCGCGCGCCTCGTACCGAAAGATGAAGCAAAACCTCTGGTGGGCAGCGGGATACAACCTCATCTCGGTTCCGCTCGCGGCAGGAGTGCTCGCGCCGGTCGGGTTCGTGCTGCCGATGTCGATCGGCGCGATCCTGATGTCGCTGTCGACGATCATCGTCGCTGCGAACGCACAATTACTGCGTCGACTCGACCTCACACCCGACACCATCACCGGAGCGGTGAACGAGGGGAGTTCCAACCCTCCGTCGCAGCGCACACCGTCACTGTGAGAGCTGATCTCGTACCGGGAACGCAGCTCTGACAATTGTGGAACGTTGATGGCCGCACCTTCTCCGCCGGAGAGGATGCGGCCATCGTTGTCTATAGCGGGCCGGGTCAGCCGAGCAGCCGCTGCATGGTGTCGATTTCCTGCTGCTGGGTGGCGACGATGGTGCGGGCCATCTCCAGGGCGTCAGGATTGGAACCGTCTGCGATTTCGGTGTTGGCCATCTCGATGGCGCCGGTGTGGTGGGCGATCATCATCGTCAACCACTGGCGGTCGAATTCCGGTCCCGACGCTGCCATCAACGCGTCCATGTCCTGAGCGGTCATCATGCCGCTGCCGGAGCTGTGGTCCATCCCGCCCATGTCACCCATGTCACCCATGTCACCCATGTCACCCCTGTCCATGTCGGGCATGGGCTGGCCCCACTCGGTCAGCCATGCCGTCATCTGGTCCATCTCGGGCTGTTGCGCGGCGGCGATCGCCGATGCCAGCGACAGCACCTCCGGGTTGTCGGTGCGGCCGTCCGCCAAGTCGGCCATCTCCACTGCTTGCGCGTGATGCGGGTACATCATCTGCGCGAACATCACGTCGGCATCGTTGAACTCTGCGGACGCGCTTGCTTGGGCCGAGGACATCGGTGCCGAGGACATCGATCCCATCGCATGGCCATCCATCGACGAATCCGCCCCGTTGTCGCTACAGCCGACGACGAGGAACGCGCTCGCGGCAGCAGCAGCGATCGAGGCAATGACTTTGGTACGCATGAGGAAACTCCTTGCAAGAGTGAGTAGTACAGAGGATTCGATGTCGTTCGATCCGCCGACAGACACGCGTCTGTCGGGCTTCCTGTCACACTCGCAAGGTCACCGATCTGTCCAACTCCCACAACGTCCACGGCGGCGCACGCCCCCACGCGGAGTCGGTGCGCCCAACGATCCGGTTGACCAGCATCGGTACCGGGTCGATGGCTGCGCTCGTCGCCGGGACCGTCAGCGCGGGCCACGACGCTGTCGTGCCCACACAGGGGTGCATCATCTGGTGTGCCGACGGGCAGTCGTGCTCCCCGGTCATCACCGGAACCGACACCGAGTTGGCCATGCGGGACGGCGCTGCCATCGAGGCATGGCCGCCGCTCATCGACATGGACATGGACATCGAGCCGGTCACAGGCATCGACATCGGTGTCACCGAATGCATCAACAGGACACCGAACACCGTCAGTGCAATCAGCAAACCGACCATCGGAGCTGGGCCCCGTCGACCGCGCCGGCTCACTGAGTGCATGCCCTCGACGATACCAAGAGATACCCCCTGGGGGTACATTCGTCTCTGCGCTTCGGTCTTCGATGCATTTTGTCAGACTTTCGTGGTGTCGAGACGGTCCGCGCCCGAAGGTCGACGACCCATTGTCCGTCGTCGATGCGGCGGCGTAGCGCAAGAGATCGTCCGATGGTTGCCCGGCCTGCGAATGCGGTTGTCCCGCAGGGGTTAATGCTCTACGCACACGCGGGTTACGACGCTATAGTCCGCAGGTTTCTGCGAACCCGCGCAGTTACATCCCACTTCCATTCCCACACCCAGGCCGGTCCGGACGGGAGCGGCCCAGGAGTGGCGAGCATCGGAGACAACGGATTCGGGGGCATCGACGACGGATGCCCGCGTAGGGGATCGGCGAACCATGAAAGCCGACCGCAAGCGGTCGCACGTCCCCTCCGGGGCCGCCCCATATGGGTCACCAATTTGGTCGTACGAGTCGCCCGAGTCTGACATGCCGGGGACCCCGACCAGTCAACCCACGGTCGCAAGCTCCCTCTTCGGGGTTGACAGGCCACCCTCGTCATGTCGATCGGGGACGTCTCATCCGAACCTTTGGAAGGTGTCCCTGCCATGAACAAGAACCTGCTCAACGATCACCAGATCATCACCGAGCTCATCGGCAATGCCGCTCAGCTCCCCGCCGAATATCCGCGCGCGGCCCGGTGGGCCACCGAAGCGCTCGCGCTCGCCAGCGCAGCAGAGCTGCCCCTCCTCATCGAGGAGGCCGAAGGAGTGCTCGGACGGATCGAGCACGACACCACCTGCCGGTGGTGCGCCGGGCAGCCGGGAGCAGCCATCCCGGTCGGGTCCTTCTGGTGCATCCACTGAGCACCAGGCCCTCCGGGGTCCCGGTCCCACCACGGGGCCGGGCCCCCCTTTTTTGTCTCCCGCACAGGCTGGAATACCATAGACAGCACTGTCGTTGTAGGACTCGACGGCGTTCGATCCCAATGCCCCGGGTACCAACCATCAGCCGCTACGAGCGGCCACCTGCCGAGAGGCGCACTGGCGAACACCGTCACCCAACATCGAACAGGGCCACGCATCACAGATGCGTGGCCCTGGCTCGTTCGAAACGACCCGTCGACGCGGCCACCGCCGCGCCTCCGAACCTTCTCGTCCAGTCATTCGAGTAAATGACTGTTGCCGGAACCGCCGAGCTGCCCCGTGCGTCCAATAAGACATGGACGACGACGAGCGCGCAGCCATCCGATCGGAAGGCCACGACCCCGACCACCCGGCCGTCTCGCACGCCCTCGACCAGGTCAAACACGTCCTCCACAGGTACCGGCACCTCGCCTGGACCTTCACCAAGGATGACCTCGACGGAGTCTCCGTTCCCCGCCGAAAGAGCTGACCAGCACATTCGACAGTCGAACACACGTTCGATACGCTGGCGGTAGTTCCTACCGGCACGGCGAAAGGTCGATCCCCATGGCCACCGCCGACGCCATCCCCGACCTCACCGGACTCGACAAAGCCACCCAACTCGATGTCCTGCGCCGCCGTATGGCCACCGTCCCCGGCGGCCGCCGCGACCACGCACCCACAGACCTCCCCACCATCACCGCACCCGAACCAGCGGCACCCGCCACGGGCAGTACGGACCTCGCGGGCGAGCCCGACGACTCGGACCCGCTCAACGCGGCTGTACGCGGCAAAACCCTCCGCACCATGCCCGTACCGCCACCGCTCGCCGCGCTGCTCCCACGCCGAGCCCTGGCCCGCGGAACCGCCGTCACCGTCACCGGCGCCGGGTCCATGCTCATCGCGCTCGTCGCCGAAGCATCCGCCGCCGGCCACCACGTCGCCCTCATCGGCCAACCCCGCCTGAGCCTGCTCGCCGTCCACGAACACGGCGGCGACCTCGCGAAAGTCCACCTCGTCGATCCAGGGGCAGGGGACCCGCTCGACGCCGCCTCGATCTGTCTCGACGGGCTGGATCTGGTCGTCACCACCGTGCACGGCCGAGACGTACCCCCAACGCGCGCAAGGGCTTTGCTCGCACGCAACCGTCGCCACGCCAGTGTGCTGCTGCTGACGGATGGACACATGCCCGGTACCGATCTCACGATCGCCTCCACCGTCTGCGGTTACGGCGGAATCGAACAGGGCCGAGGGCGCATCAAATCGATCACCCTCGAAACCACCGTCCACGGCCGCGGAACACCGCACCGCACCGGCCGCTACACCCTCACCGCCCCCACCTTCGGCGAGACAGGCCTGCGCTGGACACCCGAACCCGCCGACGACCTCACCGTCCACCGGCCCGTCGCCGTCGCGCAATGACCACCGACAACGAGGCCGGCATCTTCGATGCCTGGCCCACCACCTTCGAGCCACCCACCCGCCGCATCGTCGAACCACCCAAATCGGTGAACGTCAATATCGCGCTCGCCATCGGACGATCCGGAGGCGGAGGATTCCGCGACACCACACCCCTGAAAGTCCGGGCCGAGGGCCTGGCCATGGACAGCATCGTCGAGGGAACCCTGTACGCATGGGCACGGACCGGGACCGGCGATTGGCTTGCGCGCGTGTCGTTCTCGATCCCCACCGGCAACAAGAAAGGCCGACTCGACCTCGACCGGCAATGGTGCCCCGCCGCCGCCATCACACCCATCACATGACCGACACCACCACCGCAGTGGCCACCCGACAGATGGCCGATCACCGACAATCAACACACACCCGCAGCACAGGAGACACCGTGAACGTCGGCGACCGCTACCACCTCGCACCCGGCGCACCCGGCATCGTCGTCGTACGCGAAATCCAACCCGAGGGCCTCATCCTCGTCGAAAACGAAACACCAGGCCCCGGCGTCTACCCCTACCTCGTCAAACCCGACACCCTCGTACCCGCCACCACCTGACCGCTCTAACCACGACGCCGACGGAGCCGCCGAAGGTTCGCAGCATGAAGCCTCGCCGCCCGCTCCTCCGAATCGACCCGCAACGGATACCTACACTGAGAACAGAAGTTGTCCAGCGGCAACGGAATCGGGTTACTGCACCGAGGACAGTCATCGAAATGCGACCGATTCGTCAGCGCCGCGACAGTGGAGTCTTTTTCCATGAACCGCGACCCTGCCACAGGCCACCGACACCAACCGAACCCATCGCAAGCCGCCACCGCCGCACAGTCCGATACGGTGACCAGCGCCAGTAAGCTGCCGCGCAACGGGGCGCGCCTTGCGGGTCCTTGAACGGCCGAAAAGGAGCGTAGACCGGTGGCAGGCTTCATCAAGAATGCGCGCGACGCCGAACACGCTGCCGCCCGGTCAATGAAGTCGCTCGGATTCACCGACGCCACGGTCACACCCATCGGCCCCGACGCCGGAATCGACGTCACCTCCCGCACCGCCCTCGCCCAGGTCAAGTGGAAGGGCGGTGCCGCCGGCCGCCCAGACCTGCAACGCCTATACGGAGCATCCGCAGGCCAACACCACAAAACCATGCTGTTCTACTCCGCCTCCGGATACAGCAAATCAGCCGTCGAATACGCAGACCAATTCAAAATCGCACTCTTCGACTACGACCCCCACGGCACAGCCGAACCCCAAAACTCAGTCGCCGCGAACCTCGTATCCAAGCCGCCCCAGACCGAACCCGCCGAACAATCCAAACCCACAACGCCACCCTTCCGCCCCAAATCCACACGGGCGCAAAACAGCACTGGAGAGCCCCGCCTCTGGACGTCCCCAGCAAGCGCACTCATCACCCCGAAAGCGAAAGACGAACGGCCAGGCGGCTGGAATGGCAACCGTCCGCAGCGAATCACCGGACCGAAGAAGCCAGTGGAGAGCTGGCGCGATGAGGTCAAAATGCGGAACGCTGAACCACCAGGACCCATCGCGAGCATGGTCCTGGGTGCCGCAACGATTGTGCTCTTCCTGAGTCTCGCCGTGCTTGCAGGATGGCTATCGTTTGAGCTCTACAGCAGCACATTCCCCACGGCAGTGAAAATCATCCTTGGAACAATCCTTGCACTGGGCGGCCTGACCTCGTTCGCGATCGCGTGCGTAGGAGTCCGCGAAATCCGCACCCCGGCGACGCCATCGGCCTGACCACGACAAACTGCAACACCAGCGCTACCGCGACACCGAGCGGCGTCACCCTCCGTCGCTCCCGCACAATCACCAACCAGCCGTACCCCACTACCGCGCCGCCGTAGAGCGCCAGCTCCGGCGGCGTTCCGCGTCCCACCACCCGAAGCCGCCACGTACACAGGCAGGCCCTTGGCGGGCCACACGCACCCCTACGGGCTACACCGAAACGAACTCCGCAGCGCTCCGCACTCAAAAGAGCGAAAAGAATCAATTTCTTTGTGACGTAGGTGGCTTCTCCGAGCATTCATCACCCGTGACCTCCGCATCAACCGCCGGCGTCCGCTGCGCTCCCGGCCCAAGGGCTCCGAAAACTTTTCAAAACGCCTCCGGCTGAAAACTTTTCGGCCCGACCCTTGACACTCCGGCCCCGTGCGCTGACTTCTCTCCCCAGCCACCACGGCACAAAGAAATTGGCAGGGCAGCAGGTCCGGCCACCAGTCGAGAGGGAAGAGGCCCGTCATGCACGAGGACTACTACGCAGCAATCAAGAACAACCGGCTCTACGCAGGCGCGCTATGCGACTGCCGCGACTACAACTGCCCCGCAGGTGCCATCCCCGACCTCCCGTGCATCAACGAAGACACACGCGGCGCTCCCGACAGCTCGCCATGCGAAGACCACGACTGCCCCACCTGCTACGAGCACACCATCGACTGGTTCGACGTAACCGTCCCCGGCCCGCCGTCCATCACCGAAAGAATCCGCCGCTTCCTGCGCAACCTCACCCGCACACGGTGAGACCCAGCAGCAACCAACCACAGGGAAGGACCGTCATGCGAGCACAACACCCCACCACCGCCGACGAAATCGACATCATCGTCCACCGCCACGGCAGCCGGAAAGTTCGCCGCACCGTCAAACGCGCCAGTGCACGGCGCGACCGCCGCACCGCACGCCGCGAACTCCGCCACTGAAAACCGCGCTACCCCAACCCATCCCGCACACACTCTCGAAAGGCTTTCGCCATGACCCAACACCGCATGTCCCTCACCACCGCCGCCGACACCCTCGCAGCCATCCCCGCCCTGCTCGGTTTCACCCCCGACAACTCCGTCGTCATCATCGCCCTGGCCGACGACGGCAACGGCTCCCACCTCGTCGCGCCCACCGCCCGCGTCGACGCCCACCAGGCCGAAGCCGCCGCAGGCATCATCACCGACGCGCTCACCCGGCAGGACACCCCCGTCACCGCCGTCATCCTCGCCGCCATCGCAGACACCACCCACGCAGGCGCAGCCCTGATCGGACTCGACGCCATCCGCGACGCGCTCGCCGCCGCCGGAATCCGCACCATCCGCGCCCTGCACACCTACAGTCTCACCGCAGGAACGACCTTCACCGACCTCGACCGCTTCACCGACGGCACCATCCCCGACCCCGCCACCACCGCACTCGCGACCGCCCGCACCGCAGACGGAGCCGTCATCGCCGCATCACGCGCCGACCTCGAGGACCGATACGCCCCCAGCACGGAGATTCCCGAATCCCTCGCCCTCGCCGCCGCCGCCACGATGGGTACCGACTTCCTGCCCGTCACCTTCGACGAGCTCGCCGCCGTCATCCACGCCCGCGAAATACCCAGCGCCGACCTCACCGCCCGCGTCGGCCTGGCACTGGCCACCGGGCACCTCGAAGTCCGAGACGCGTTCCTGGCCATGTCCATCCACGGAGACGCCGACGCAGCCGACGCGTTCACCCGCATCGCTGCCCCGCTACGCGGCACCGCCCGCGCGAACGCCCTCACCATCGCCGCCTACTTCGTGTACTGCACAGGCGACGGCGCAGCAGCTCACGCAGCACTACAGGCCGCCGAACGCACCGCCGAACGAGCCAACGTCCCGCTGCCGAGCCTGACGGGAATTCTCCTCCGCGTCCTCAACGCCGGAATGCCACCGGAAGAGGTCAAGGGGATCGGCGCAGTCATCACCCCCGACTACATCGCCGCCCACATCGGCACAGTGCAGAGCTACACCTGACAGCCGCCGCCGAGCGTGGCCACCGGTTCGAGGTGGCCACGCCCGGCAATCGCAGGTCGCGGGCGCGGGGCCGGTGCATCGGGCATCGAGCCCTCACACCGACAAACGCGCCACCCGCAGCAACGACAGAAGAGCAGGCGGGTGGCGGTGAGGTCAGGCGTGGCAGAGAAAGAGCGGAACAGCGCTCAGAGGGACGTCGGATCGGCCGGCCACGCCATATCGACGTCGGCGGCGGGTGGACGAGTGTCCTCGACCGGAACACCGGCGACGATCGCATCGAGCGCCAGCTCCGACGGCGGCGGCTCAGCGTTCACCACAGCTTTGGACAAGACATGTTCGATCCGCGAGCGCTCCATACCGCAGCACCCTACCGACCAGCACGAACACAGCCACCGCTACGAGTGCAGCGACACCGAGAGGGAGAGGTTCTTTTCGATCCGTCTGACTGCGCAACGAGAATGCATCACCCGCCCTCTCCCGGATCAACCCCTGACTCCACTCACGCTTCGGCCCACAGGGCCCAGCACGACTGTTCGCCCGACCCGCACTCGCTGCGCTCCCCGGCGAACACTCGCACAGGCCAGGCATTGACCGTCGACGCCGTGCGCCGCCGTCTCTTCTCCGCGCCACCCGGAAGCGAAAAGAACGCAATAAAGGCAGCCCGATACACGTATCCACACCCGTTTTCGAGGGGCCCGTCGGGCACAGTGCTGAGTAAGTACAAAACACCGAAAACCGTTATAGCGCAACATAAAGGAAAGTATTTACGCCTGGTGCAAAAGCTATTTGTGACGTAGAATAGAAGCCAATAGAACAATTCCGAGAAGGAGGCAACCATGTCCATCACCGTGTACACAAAACCGAATTGCGACCAATGCGATGCAACGAAACGACGGCTCGACAAGCACGGTCTCCAATACCGAATCGTCGACATCACCGAAGACGACACCGCCCGCCACTTCGTCACCTCCGAGCTCGGCTACCTCCAAGCACCCGTCGTGGTCGTCGACCGAAGCGACGGTGACCGCGAAGACTGGTCCGGTTTCCGAATCGGCCGACTCGACGCACTCGCAGCCTGACACCCCCACCGACACAGGAGAACCACCATGCACCTCGTCCCCGCCTACATCCCCGACGCCGACTACATCGACCGCCAGATCGATGCCGAACTCGCAGCAGAGCGCGACACCGAACAGAACGACACCCCGTACGGCGACCCCGAGCAAGTCGCATCGTGACCACCCCCGAAGGCGCGGCCGCCAGCAATCCCGCACCCGTTCACGACGACTTCTGACCCGACACCGACACGAACGCGAGGCCCGACGATGAACGCACTACGCGCAGTCCCCACACCCGGCGACGACCCGGCAGCGCAGGCACGCGCGGACCTCGCACCCGTCGAGGACCTC
Organism: Rhodococcus sp. 14-1411-2a; assembly: GCF_002259485.1. Taxonomy (GTDB): domain Bacteria; phylum Actinomycetota; class Actinomycetes; order Mycobacteriales; family Mycobacteriaceae; genus Rhodococcoides. The sequence continues at coordinate 162,400 of NZ_NPGA01000022.1, read as the reverse complement.
GACACAGCGGTCGAACCCGGCTACGACCCGGCCACCGACCCCGAAGCGATGCTCCTGTGCGCACTGATGGACGTCCGTAACCAGAGCGCCAACGGAACCGACATCGAACGGATCACCAGCACGCTCACCACGGCGGACTTCGAGGATCCCGCGCACGCACGCATGTACGGCCACATCGTCGACCTCATCGCCGCCGGCCAACCCCACGACTTCGCCTCCGTCACCGGCGCACTCATCCGATCCGGAGCCGACGGAGCCAAAGACGCTCCGCTACGCAAACGCCTCATGGGCATCGTCACCGCCGGCGCGCACTCCGTCGCCGCCGTGCACTACGCCGACAACGTCCTGTCCCAGTCCTACCGCCGTAGCTTCCATGTCGCCGGCCAACGACTGACCCAGGCCGCCGAAGAGGCACCCGAAGCTGATCTGTTCGACTACATGGTCGAACTAGGCACCCGGCAGCGTGCAGCATTCAACCGGCTCAACAGCTTTCGGCAACCACCGACCTCCTGAACAAACCCGCAGGGACACCGGTGAGCGCGTCGACGACGCCCAGGGCACTACGGTGCACTGCGGGCCACAATCGAAAGACGAGGACAGTGACAGAGACAGGTGAGCATGCCGGACGGCCGCCACACGACGCGCCGGACCGCACGACCGCACCGACGACCGGTGCCGCTGTCGATGCGGGTCTGCCCGTGCACGTCCGCGAGCAGATCGCTGCTGTCGTCGACGCGTCCGGCGACCTCGAGCGCGTCCCGACCGGTAGCGGCGCACTGACTGTGCAGGTGTGCTCGGCATCGGAAACCTCGTACGACGCCGCGACGTGGAGCACCCTGGGCACCTACCGCGCCGCTGACGCCGCAACCCTGGCCGAACGACTGCTCGACGCTCTCGGGGACAGTGCGAACATCGGCACCGACCTCGGTGTCCTCATCGTCACCCACACCCACACCGACACCCTGGAGGCACCGGCCATGACCGCACCCACCGCCGACGGAACCCGCGCGCCGGCCGCCCCGCTACTCACCCTCGACCTCGCCAAAGCCGACGTGCTCGACGACGACTTCGAGTGGCCCGAACCCGGTACCCCACAAGCACTGTGGACACCGCACTGGCTGCTGCAGGCCGCGATCAACTCCGGGGCCGTCACCTACGACCGGCGACTATGGGGCGAGCTCGCACTGTCGGCCGAGTTCACCGCCCCGAACCGGCACGAGCTCCAATTCGTGATCACCTACGAAATCGACGGCGCACCGAACATCGTCGACGGCGACACCACCGACTACCCCGCCGACTTCAACGAACTCTCCGACGAGGAACAGAACGCCGTCCCCTCCACACTGGTCCCAAACCCGGAGACCGCCACCTCGTGGCTGACATACCTCGTCGACGCCTTCAACGCCGTGCACGCGAGCACCGACAAGCTCGTCCGCGGCTGGCCCCAGCACTAGTTACCCGCCGAACAGCAGAAAGCCCCGACCATCATGCGTGGTCGGGGCTTTCTGATGTCTCGCGGACCGATGCAGGTGGCGTAGGTCAGTCCTGGCGGATGGTGCGCAACAGCTGAGCGAGCGCGAGCGCGGTGATCGGATCGTCGAGCGTGGGCGCGGCCGCGACGACCAACGCGAGGTCGCCCGAGTCCTGCACCGCGTCGAGCAGGTTCAACGATGCCTCGACGGAAAAGTTCGGGCCCGAGATGTCGTTGATGATCGCCAGCAGCTCGGCGAACCGCGACCCGGTCTCCACCGGAACGGCGGCGTGCAGCATCTCGAACGCGGCCACCGCTTCCGGTGAGCGCAGTTCGGCGAGGATCGCGAGTTCGATGCTGCCCAGGTCGGACAGGGCGGGGGAGTCGGGTGTGCTCATGGTGTGGGTCCTTCGGTCGGTGCGTCGCCGGTGGGCGGCGAGGTGGGAGGGACGAGAGACAGTAGGGCCACCGCGGCTTCGGCGATCCCGAGATGTCCGGCGACGGTGTCTATGGGGTGGGTGGCCACCAACCCGGTGATCAGATCGCGATGGATCAGGGCAGCGAGGCGGTGCTGATGGGACAGGTAGGCGAGCAGTTCGGCGGTGAGCAGTGCCGCACCGGTAGGTCCGCCGTAATCGTGCGCCCAGTCCTCGCCGTCGCGTTCGGGGGCGTACAGCAGCGAGTCCGGGGCGCTGAGAACCTTGTCGAGGATCTCCGAGGTGATCCCGCACGCCTGCAGGCGCTCGATCACACCGGGGATCTCGGCGGCGGTTCGGTGCCCGACCAGGCTGAGGTGCCACTGGATATCGATCACGCCACTGCGCCCGATTCGTCGTCGAACGACCGGCGGGTATGGCTTTCCAGGACATGCAGCTCGGCAGTGAGGCCGACTGCGCATTCGGCGTCAGCCACCGGATCGAGGGCCGCGATGTTCGCCCGCAGTTGCGTGATCCTGGTGTAGCGGGCGACAGCGGCGGCATCGGCGTCGTCGACCTCCACCGGGTGTTCGACGACGAGCCTGCGTTGCCCGGGCACTGTCTTCACGGTCGCGTCGCTGTGGCCACCGCTGCGCATCGTGATCTCGCGGGCGAGAGCGCCGGCGAAGATGTGCGCCGAGTGGGCGGGGAAGTCGCCGGCCACCGTGTTCGAGTCCGGCAACGGATCGGGCCGGGTCGAGCGGACGGTGACGTCGATCAGGTCGGCCGGGTCGACGCCGGGAAGCGGCTCGATCGGTGTGGCGGTCCAGACCTTGATTGCGGTGGTGACGTAGCCCGGTGGCGGCAGTTCCGCCGAGCGGACACCCGCTGCGTAGGCCGGCATCGACGCCAGAGCACACGCAATCTCGCCGGGGGTCCCGATGAGGCAGAGCGAGTCGTCGACGGTCTGGGTGAACGTCGCGGCGACGGTATCGACCTGGTGGAGGTCCGCGACGGTTTCGGCTTGGCTCACCGCGAACCGTGCCGCCGTGGAGGGGGAATGGAAGTGCCCGCGGGTGTGTACGAACCCGGGATCGCCGTGCTGGTCGAGAGTCGAGATCTCGACCTCGATCAGCGTACGAGTCGAGGGCGCGGCTGAGGGGGACTCTGCGGCCGGCTGGAGTGAGTGGGGATCGGTGGTGTCCATGAAGGTCTGCCTTCGAGAGGTCCGGGCAAGGAAGCGGTTATGCGAGGGCGACGAGCGCGGGTGCAGCGAGTCCGCACACCGCAGCGGCCGCAGACAGGGCGGTGGTGGTTCGATCCATCGGCTCGCAGCTATCGGCGAGAGCCAGTCGTAGCCCGGCTGCTCCTGCTGCGATGACACCGACGAACACCAGAACCCAGGTAGAGCCGACCAGGTACGTCATCGGTCAGCTCGCGTTCGGGTAGCTCTCACCCGGCGAGTTCTGCTCGGCGTCCGTACCGGTCGACTCGGCAGCGTCGGGCTCGAGCTTCGCCGGTGACGACGGCTGCAGCCGCGGGGGCCGAGGCGACGTCTTGGTAGCCGCAGTGGTGGCGGTCTTCTTGCCGGCGACGGCGGAGGTGGGGACTTTCAGTCCGGCCTTGCGGAGCTCGGGGGCGGACCAGCCGCCGTCGAGCGCGGCTTTGATCGCGGCAAGCTCAGTCGCGGCAGCGGTGCGTTCGGCGGCTTGCGCTTCGGCGACCTTCGCGGCGGCGACGGCTCGCTCGTTCTGCGCTTGGACAATCGCGTCGATCAAACCGAGACGGGCATCGAGAGCAGCCTGTGCAGCGGCGCGAACAGTGTTGGGATCGAGAGGGGTGAGCGACATGTGCGGGACCTTTCGGAGACGGCGTGCAGCGCGCGCGAGAGAGTGGCGCAGCGCTGAGTGACAACGCGGTCTCGGGCGGCCCACACGCCGTCCGATATCCGAGGGCAACGTTATCGAATCGGCCCGACAGATGCACGCCACAGACGGCGCTATACCTTGCGCGGTATATGCCGTGCGCGGTATACTCGGGTGGTGGATGTTGATGCACCGGAAGAGTTCTTCGACTGGCTCGATCGAGTGGAGGCGAAGGCCGACGCCGGGGATGCTGCGTCGGTGCGGGTCCTCGCTCGGGTGACCGATGCATTGGTGCAGTTGCGTGAGCTCGACGGCGTTCCGGTGGAGGATCGGCCGGACCTCAAGCGGGTGCGGCAGTCGAAGAAGTTTCCGGTGTGGCGGACGGCGCATCCGTTCGATGCGCAGATCGCGCTCAGGTTGATCTGTTGGTTCCCGCCCGGCAGTAGCTCGGTGGTGGTGGCGTTGTTCGCGGCCGACAAGGCGCGGATGGGTGATGTGTTCTACGACGGTGTCGGCGCGAGGGCCGATGTCGCGATCGAGCGTTGGTTGCGCGAGACAGAAGGGGAGCAGTGATGAGCGAGAGCGAGAAGAAGTCGTTCCGGCGTGCGAACGACCGGATCGAGCAGTTGCGTACCAAGCCTGCGATTGCGGAGACGGTGCGTGAGTTCGCGGCCGAGCGGGAGACGATGAACCGGGTGTACGCCGAGGGGTTGGCGGACATTCGTAAGGCCGGCAACCTCACGCAGGTTCAGATGGCTGCGTTGCTCGGGACCAATCAGGGTGCGGTGTCGCGGATCGAGGGCCGCGACGATCTGTTGCTCTCGACGTTGCGGCAGTACCTCGCTGCGACCGGTGCTGTGCACCCGAAGATCGTTGTGGAGAAAGATGGCGTCGAAATCGCGTTGGACCTCGACGCCTTCGCCTGACGGCTGCGGTGCTCGACCAGGCTCGGGGTCGGCGGTCAGTCTCCCGGTGTGGTGTCTGCTCGTAGCGTGACGAAGCCGGGGAGGTTATTGCTCCCGTCGGGCCACGTTGTTTCGGCATCGACCTGCACGTCATGGAATGTCGTCGTGTCCGTGAATCGAGCGCGGGAAAAGTTGGTGCCACGTAGGTCCGCGTTGTCGAAGCAGACCTCGTTGAGGTTGCATCCGGAGAAGTCTGCTCCGCCCAGTCGTGCGCCGGCGAAGTCCGCGAAGTCGAGGTCGGCTCCGACGAACTTTGCACCGATCAGCCGCGCCCGATGGAACACCGCTGCGCCGCAGGTTGTGCCGCGAAAATCAAGGTCCCTCATCCGAGCGCCAGCAAAGTTGACGCCGTCGAGGTGCGCACCGGTAAGGGTGGCTCCGATTAGGTTCGCGGTTGTCAGGCGTGCGCTGTTCAGCCACGCATTTGTGAGTACTGCATCGCTCAGATCGGCGCTGTGCAGCCGGATGCCCTTGAGGTCAGCGTCGATCAGGTCGGTGCCGACGAGGAACGCTCCAGCGAGGTCGACTGAACCCAGCGATGCGTTGGGGAGTTTGGCTGCGGAGAGGTCGAATTTCGATCCCTGCCAGGTTGGGTTGTTCTGATACTCGGGAAGGAACGTTGTGTGTGTCTGGATGAGCTCCACGATCGCCGTGCGGACACGCACCTCTTCGTCTCGCAAGACATCGGCGAGGGCGGGAAGGTCCTCCGGCGAAATACGCGAGAGCATGGTGAGTTCGTTCGCGGTGTCGTTGCGTAGGTAGGCGCACAGCAGGTCGATGCAGACCTGCCGTTCGGTGATCGCGGCGGTGAGCGGGTGAAGGGCGGCCCAGTCGTCTGCGAGTGATCCGAGTGAGAACACACCTGCCAGCCGTACAGGTGCGGCGGCGTCAGCGAGTTGCGCGGCGGCCGTGGCGAAGCGGGCGCGGAGGTCGTGGATCGTCTCCCGGAGATGGGCTTGTTCGCGTGCAGTAAGCAGTTCATCCATGCGGGCGCGTTCGGCATCCGACGTCGCGATTCGTGAGGTGGTCAGTTCATCGAGTCGAGCTAGCTCGTATTTGTCGGTCTGCTTGCGGTCGAGCGCTGCATCGTCTCGTCTGTCGCGTTCGATCGCGATGTTGTGCTTGCGTTCGAGATGACCGTTGAGAAAGGCGAGCCCTGCGCTGAACAGAACGGCCGCCCCGCCGAGGCCGGCGACTGTCCCCGGTTGGGGTGAGGCAAGCGCGATCCAGAGCACCAGGCCGACTGCGATCGATATAGCGGCGATGACCACGGCGACGGGAAACGTCGCTCCTGCCGGCGATGGCCGGCGATCGGGATCGGTGGGCTCGATGCTCATCTGTTCATCATGCTCGGATTTCAGGCGCGGTTGCCCCCAACTGTGGATCGGACTTTCGTCCTCATGTGGATGTCCGAGAGTTCCCAGGCCGCTCCGCTCGATCTCAGGCACCCACAATCGGGTCCGAGTCCACAACCGGGGACAACCGCCGGCCGCGCACCGTCGGCGCGGGAAATCGGAACTCGCGGCGCTCGTCCTGAGCGTCTTTGCTGGTGACCCACTGCGCAGGCTCCGCGAGCCACCAGCGTGCCTTCGGCGGAGCAAGCTATAACTTAGGTGCCCTAAGTGTGGATTTCCTGACGGAAATCTGACACGCTGATCGCGTGGTCCCCAGGTCTGGGGTCGCTGCGCTGGGCCGAGGTGAGGTACGGACGGGAGGAGCGGGTGATGGCAGAACGCAAAGCGGGGTGGCTGCGCACCCGTCAGTCGAACGTCGTCGGCGGCCGGGAGTACCGGCACGTGGTGAAGCTGACCGCCGAGCAGGAGATGGCGGTCCAGGCGGCTGCCCGCGTGCAGGGTGTGACGGTGGCCCGTCTGTTGATCGACTCCGCTCTCAAAGCCCCACGTTCGACTGTGTCGCGTGAGGATCTGACGGAGTTGTTCGCCGCGACCAAGCTCATCGCAGCTCTCGGACGGAACCTGAACCAGCTCGCGAAAGTAGCGAACGCGACGGGAGAGGTGCCACCGGAAACGACGGCGGCGATCGCGGCTGTGCGGCAGGTGTTCGATCGGGTCAACCGGTTGCCGCGCGATCTGGTGGGACGTTGATACCGAACATCACTCGGGGCGCGAAGATGACCGGGCTGGTGGTGTATCTCGCCGGTCCTGGCAAGTCGAACGAGCACGAGAACCCGCACGTGGTAGCCGGGCACGAGAGCATCGTGTTCGCCGCGCCGGCGGGCGAGCTGTCGCACGAGGACGCCATCGCGTTGGCGGGTGAACTGGACACTGCGCGTGTGGTGTTCGGTACCGAGGTGTCGGTGACGAGTCGACGCAAGATGAACGCTGCCATCGACGACGGTGTCCCGCGATCGGTGGCGTTGGCCGACGCGACATCGGATCAGAACGTGTGGCACTGCTCCCTCTCACTCAGTCCCGAGGAGGGCGAGCTCTCGGACGAAAAGTGGGCGACGATTGCGGCCGACTTCATGAAGGAAATGGACTTCGACAATGCGGACTCACCGCGCGCACCGGCTCGCTGGGTGGCGATCCGCCACGGCAAGACCACAGCCGGCGGAGACCACATCCACATCGCGGCATCCGCTGTCCGCGAGGACGGTACGAAGGTCAACACGTTCAACGACTTCAAGCGTGCCCAGGCTGCGTGCAACACCCTCGAACACCGGTACGGTCTGGACGTTCTGCAATCCCGCGAACAGCAACTCGGCGGGCGTGGAACCAAGCCTGCTGAGCAGGGTCGTGCTGACCGCGCGCACCTGCCAGAGACCGGTCGTGATGTGTTGGAGCGTCGCGTGCGTGCTGCGGCTACCGCGTCGAAGACCGAAGCCGAGTTCGTGCGTCGACTACGGGGCAGTGGAGTGTTGGTGCGGCCACGTTTCACCAAGGGAACCACCGACACTGTCGAGGGCTATTCGGTGGCGTTGCGACCCAATCAAGGCGAAGGCCCGGTCGCCCCTGTTTGGTACGGCGGAGGAAAGCTGTCGAAGGATCTGACGCTTCCACGTCTGCGCAGCGAATGGGATACCTCCACCGAAGAATCGGCGAACGCCGTAGACGAATGGACTGCGGCCAAGACCGGGAATCCTGCAAAACGGAGCGGACCGGAAGCTGTCGTGGCCGATCCGAAATTGCTCGCGCGAGCAGCAAAAGACCTCGAACGGTGGAACGACTACCTCACGAGCATTCCGGTCACCGATCGCGCGCAATGGGCGCGCGCGGCCGGCCGCACTTCGGGGGTGTTCGCGGCGTGGTCGGCGAAGGTCGAGACTCGTCCGGGGCCGCTCGCGCACGCGTCGAAGCAGCTCGCCCGCGCGGCGCAATTGCCGGCGTATCAGCGCGCCGCAAAGCCAGCCGGTGTGGTGTCGGCCGGCGGCGCGGCACTGATCGTCATGGCGTGCAAACCAGGCCTGGACGCCACCACCGGATACGTCCTGTTGCTGCGGCAGTTGATGAAAGCAACCGAAGCGATCGCGGCAGCGTCACGCGCGGCCGGTGACGCCGCGTACGCGCACGATCTCGAAGTCGTCACCCGGGAACGGCTCAGTGCGGTGCACGCCCGACTCGAAGCGGCGCAGTCGCCCTCAATGACGCAGACATCGGCAATCGTTGGCGATCGCGATGCTCATGTAGCAAGTGAGTCGTCGGGGTACACCGCGGCTGAACTCGCTGATGCTGAAGAGGCCGCACACGTGGCTGAGACGATGCGGCCAGCTCAGACATCGAGGAATCAGATCGAGGATCCAAATGGTGGACTTAATCGAGTCGCGCACCCGAAAGCGCCTCATCGCAGCCGCGACGGCAAAGGCGGTCGTTGATCCGGCGTGGCTTCCCGATTAGCTCTCGGTGTTCTTGCGTAAGTCACTGTCGAAGGCTTGTTGTTAGTGTTGCTCCGTGCCTGCCCCTGACTCCCCGAAGGTGTTCATCACCTGGGCGCACGAGAATACTGACTGGAAGCCCGAGCAAGTGCGGGAATGGAAACACCTAGTTGGGCAGTTCGCCGATGTGTTGATGACCGGGTGCGGCATCGACACCGAAATCGATCTGTGGCAGTCAGAGCCAACCGATTGGACCCGCTGGGGGCCGTCCGAGATTCGGAAGGCCGACTACGTCATTATCGTGACGAGCACTGCTTGGAAAGAACGATTCGACGGAGAGAACAAGCCCACAGAAGGTGCCGGTGCAGCAGCCGAGGCCGATGAGCTCCTGGGTATCTACAACACCAGCCAAGCGGTATTTCGAAGCAAGGTCGTCCTGGTGCAACTTCCAGGTGTGGACAAGGCCGCCATCCCCGGCCGACTCCACGGAATCAGTAGATTTCGAATTAGCGATGTGACTGTCTCGGGCCTCGAGGAGCTTGTTCGTCACCTCACCGGCCAACCACGGTATCTGCGGCCCACCCGCGGGCGTGTACCTACTCTGCCTGCAGAACAGCTCAGCCCGACCGTCGAAAGTCCGCGCGATCAAGCGGACACACCGCAGGCTGTGTACGACACGCTCACACGCGGTGCGTACCTAGAACGAAGCCAGTCCACGTCCGACGCGCGTCATCGCTTTCGCCGACGTGGTGTCGGACTGGACGACGCTCAGATAGAGAGGACCCTCGCACACCCCGCGACGGTCCCGGCCGACATCATCGACTGCGCGGCGGGCGAAATGAGATTGCTGACCGCGGCTCTAGGTGCAGGAAAGTCTGATGTGGCCGAACAGTGGCACCAGGCGAATATCGAACGAGCCCTGGACGACCCAGACGCAGCTATTCCGGTGTGGTTCTCCGTGGACGATCTCACCGAGCCGCTCGAACGAGCAGTAGTCGATGAGGTCGGACGACCCACGCTCGCTCGCCTAGGCGTCGACGTCGTGATCGACGGTCTCGACGAACGAACTGACAGGGCCCCGAATGCCCTGAGACAGGCAACGGAGTTCTTAGCTCGATGGCCTCTCTCTCGGATCGTCCTGACCTCCAGAGCGACGCTCGCCGCCAAATCTTCAGACGTCGTCAGGTTGGGGCCGATCACACCCGATGACGGTCTCGCCCTCGCCAGCACCGTCGCCGGGCGATCTCTTTATGGCGCAAACATCGACCAAACTTTGCTGCAACGTCCCTTGTTCGCGTTGCTCGTCGGACAACACATCGACATCGACGACGGCGTGGCCGGGGTTGCGGAACTCATAGACACTGTCGTGGGCCGAGTCGTCGAATCCGATTCCTTCGACCTCTACGTCGAGCTCAAACGACTCGCTGTTGAGACGACTCGTAACGGTGGACCGGTCGATCCATCGACGTTCACGACCGCCGCCGCAGCAGCACAGATCCGCAAGTCGCCCATGATCACCGTTTCCGACCGTGCCTGCGCTTTCTCACTTGCAACGTTCGAGCAATGGTTTGCGTCAAAAGCTTTGCTCGAAGGGGACATCGACACCGCAGAGTTGCTGAGTTCCTTGGTGTCTTTCAACCGCTGGAAGTACGTGTTTGCGAGCGTGTTCGCCGCAGGCGACCCGGTCAAGGTCGACCCGATCATGACCACATTGGTCGGGTGGAACCCGGGTGCTGCGGCGTGGGTGATCAAGGAGGCGCGCGACAGCGGCTTAATTCGGCCTCGCCCTGTGCTTGATGCGGATGATTGGGAGCGGGTTGGCTGGCGGCTGCGTACAGCAACATCAGGATGGTTGAAAGGTCTAGGACCCCTGTCATCTGCGTTCTGTATGTTTGCGCACGGTGCCGCTAGCACGTTCGACGACACTGCCCTTGCAGTGGACATCGACAAGAATTTCCTTCATGTCACTTGGCTCGGTGCGTCGCAGGTTCCGGATGCGTTGCTGCCACCCGTATTGAGAGAAGTGCCTAGTGGTCCCGATGGGCAGTACAACAGAACTCTTTTACGGCGTTCGGGTCCGCTGCCGGTCGGAGTTAATTGGGTCTGGGAAACGGCACAAAAATTCTTGGCCGACGACCTGAAGGATCGCTTCAAGGCGCTCGTCGATCAATCGGGCATCTCGAACGAGGGAGTAGTCCGAGACGAGTTCGTTGACGATCGTCGACAAAGATTCAACACGTTCGGTGCAGGGGACGGTAAGGCAGACCCGGACAACGTGGCTCTGTATCCGGGTCCGGATCGGCCCCCGACTGCCACCGCACCGTTCGGTGCGTACTCGAGCGCTGGAATGAAACACCGAGTCGAGCTAATCCTGAGCGCGGCAATGAAGTGCTATGTCGAACTGACCGAGCTACTCACTCCATCTTTCGGTAAGACTCTTGCCCACCGGGGGATGATGCCACTGGAGTTCTACGGTGTCATGTTTCATGATCCTGATACCGTTGCCACCGGCCACAACTGGGGTTACGGGGAGCCAGGTTTTCGCTGGCTGCTGAAACCGATCGCCACGGCAACTCCGAGCGAAGCTGTCGAGCCTTCGAATCGAGTTTCTCTCGCACTCAACGACAACAGCCGTTCAGAAGAGATCAATGATCAGCGCGCGTCGCTTTACCGCGAGTTCCGATCGTACGTGGAAGCCAACCCGGCCTACGAACCCTTCGCCGGCAGTTTCACCACAACCTCGGGGCAAATCGATGTGTTGAAGCAGCGGCCAGCAACACGGATCGCGGCCGGCTGGTTAGCGGAAGATCTTGCGCGCCTTGGTTTTCTGCCGGAGTCTTTGCGCACCACTTCATGGTGACTTGGGCGATTCGCCCGTCTTAGGCGGCGGTGGCACTATGTTGACGCGACGTCGCACGACAAGCGGTGCGCCGTCAGGGCCTTTGAAGTGGGACTCGACCCAGCGCCGTCGTCGCTCCTGCCGGTCCGGCCCGTAGCGGTAGGTGTGCCAGTGGCCGCGAACAATGTGTCGATTCTTGAGTCGGCTTCCCTGTCCGACCGAGTCGGCAGTAGTGGCCGATCCGCGGTAGCTGAGGTGGCGTACGACTGTTTCTACTCTGCGCCTTCGACTGTGGGTGCGTTTGGACAGAACGGTTTCGTCGCTGATGGTCAGGTTGGATCGTTCCATCCGAAGTAGGTCCGTGAACGCCATCAGGACGCGGATGAACAGAGCTGGATCGTCCCAGCAGAAGGTGTTTCGGAAGCCTTCGGGGGCTTGGGGAACATGCGGTGGCTGGGTGAGGAACCCCCAGCCTGCGCTCAGACCGGGCGGAGCATCGTCGGCAGGCTCACCGATGTCCATGGTCATGGATTGAAGGGGCATGTGGAGAGCGCGATCGGTGCCCCACCCTGCTTCACCGTTCTGGAGCAGGAATGCTTCGAGGCCGGCGGCCGTGGCCATCTGGATGCCGACGCTGTTGGAGGACGTGGGATCACTGTCTGTGTGCCAGAGCAGGTAGAACGATTCCTCGGGTACGGCCGCACCGAAATACGTGAACCCGCTGGGGGACGGTAGATCGGCCACTGTCGCGGGGACGAGGTCGGCAGGCTGTGCCGATGCCTCCTGCACGAGGGCCGACGCTTCAGGCGATGCGTAAAAAGTCTCGCCACTGACTGCGCCGGAGGTAACCGAAAGCGCCAGCCGTACAGCGAAGTTGCTGTACCGCTCGAATCGTTCTTCCTCGCTCAGCTGTGGTTGCGGGTGGTCCCATCTGGGTGCCATCTGCTGGTGGTAGCGCAGCACATCGTCCAGCCGCGGTCGTACAACCGCGTCGAGGCCGTCGAGTAGTGCCGGCACGTGCTTGGGCAGCGGCGATCGAACCGCCCGCACGGCAGCTTGGGGCGGGGACGGGAACACATCATCGTTCGGACGACCGATGAAGTAGCCGGTCATGGTGGTACCTCCGCTGGTGAGCAGTCGAACCGAGAGTTGATACGCGCGTTGCGATGAAGATTGTGGCAAAGCGCTCTGACACGAGACTGCCCACTTCGAAGCTCGAAGTGGGCAGTCGTGTTCGTTCCGAGTTCGCGTCTACGGAGCGATCCAGATGTAGTTCGATACGGCGAATGCTCGCTGGGGGAGTACGGAGACGGTCACCCAGCTTGCGCCGAGTCCGGCGTCGACGGTGATGGTGGCGGGGCCTCCGTCGAGGGGGAGTTGTGCGGAGTGGGTGAACGGGGCGATGCCGTTGACCCAGTCGACCTGGATAGTTGTTCCGCAGCCCGGACGTGCTCCGAGGTCTCCGCGGGGTGTGGCGGTGATGGTCAGCTGGCCTGGGTGGGCTCGGTCGGTGGTGCGCTCGATGTGGATGGGTCCGTTGCAGCCGGCGTTGTCTCCGACGGTGACGATGTCGTCGCCAGTCAGGCTCGGGGTTGCAGGTGGCACGTCCGCTGCTGCGAGACCGGTCCCGCCGATCAATGCTGCGGCGGTGATGGCTGCGGTGGCGACAGTGCGGGTGATGGAGTTCATGGGTTCTCCTGTGTTGGATGGGTGTTGGGCGTGAAGAGGGTCAGCGGCCGGAACGTTCGCGGTCGGTGTGCTTTCCGTTGCCGGGACGTCCTTTGCGCGCTCGAGGTGATTTCGACGAAGGCACTGTAATGGCACCGGCGGGTGCGCCCTGGCAGATGTCTGCGGAGATCCGCGCGGCTATCGCTTCGTCGTCGACGCCGGCCGCGCGCATGTCTGAGGCGAACTGCTCGCGGCGTGCGGCGCTGTCGTAGCTGTGATCGGCCTCAGCACGTCCGTTTGTTTCCTGCGATCGCTCAGCGTGCTCTGAGCTCTGGTCCCGGGCCTCACGTTCGTTCGTCGGCTGGGCCTCTGCGTCTTCTATACCAGGGCCGGATCCGTAGCCGTCCTGTGCGAGCCGCTGCGTTTCGGCGTCCTGGTGCTCGGCGTCCGCGATGAGTGCTGCGGCTTGGGCGCGATCGAGTCCTGCCGCTCTGTCGGAGTTCTGGGCGAGGGCATGTTTACGCTGGCCGTCGTCGATGAACGCTCGGGCCCCGCGGTCATCGGTGATGTCGACGCCGTATCGACGATGAACTTCGCTGCGGACCGTTGCTGCGGCTTGCGTGGCGATCTCCGACTCGCTTTCCCATGCCTTGGCCTGCTCGTAGACGGTCGTGATGTCGTGAGGTGTCGCCCGGTCCCACCACTGAGGGTCGAGAGGCCTGCGGAGCTGGGTTTCGGCGACGATCCGTTCGGTGCGGAGCCGTTCGCTGTATTCGCGCGCAGCTTGGTTGCTGTGCTGTTCGGCCTCGCGTGACTGCTGTTCACGTCGGCGGGCGCTCTGTTCGGCGAAACGGGATGCGAGCTGCATCCCGACGCGGAACACCATCCCCACTTCTCTACTGGCGGAGCCGAGCTCGTCATCGGACATGGGTGTCACCTTTCAATTGACGGTCCGGCTCGTTACCGGATCGGTGGGGGTCAGCGCTGTCGTTGGTCGGGGAACATCGCTGGCGGCGCGGGGTCCACGGGCAGCGGATGCAGCCGGTCGGAGTGTCCGGTGCGGGTATCGCAGTTCTGGAAGGGGCCGTCGGAGGCGAAGAGCTTTTCCATGTGGTGGTCGGCGTGATCGCGCAGCCACACGCTCATGCCGGTGTGTGGGTCCTTGCGCAGGTGCTCGAACGATCGCCACAGCGCTTCGAGGCGGGCGACGGCTTCGGCGTGCCGCCACCACTGCGGGCACCAGCACCGGTGCGGTACGTCTTCGACCTCGCGGCGGTAGAGGACGGCGAGGTGGTCGCGCACGAACTCCTCGACCGACCCGAACTTGAGCGGTTCGGGCTCGTTGCCGGCCGCGTCTATCGCGGCGTCGAGCTCGGCTTCCATCCGAGCCCGTGTCGCCTCGGCGAGCTGGTGGTGCAGCTCGGGGGTCAGGAGCTCCTCGAACTGTGCGGCGGCGATCGCGTCGACTTCGGCGCTCAGACGTCGGTCGACGCCCGCCTGGACCCGGGCCCGCATCGGCTCGCTCAACGATCCGGTGGCAGCTTCGGTGGCGGTGTCGTCGAGGCCGTCGAAGCTGAAATCCTCGCTCACGCTGCACCTTCCTTGGTCAGGTCGACGCTCCCGACGAGGGTGACTGCGCCGGCGAGGGTGCGATCGGCCTCGGGGTCGTGGACTCTGATGGACGCGACGACGGCGGCCTGGTTCGGTCCTTCCCACCACGGCACGGTCCGCACGAGAACCGGTGTGTTCCCCGATGACCGGACGATGGCGCGTCCGCGGGGGAGGGCTTCGAGTTCGGCTTCGGTGAAGGTGCGTTGTTTGGTGCGCGAGCGTGAGACGCTGCGGCCGTGATCGCTCGTGGAGACCGATCCGCTGATTTCCCAGTGATCACCGATCGCGGTGGACATGTTGCGGAGGAATTCGCCGTCGTCGATCGCGACGCCGCCGCCGTAGACCCGGACGTTGGCAGCGGACCAGAGCTTGCGCATTCCTTCTGTGCCCCAAACATTTACACCTTGGGACCAGGACTGGAGGACGGCCATGATGATGATGCCGCGGGAGCCGTAGTGGCTGTAGAGGCCGGGTAGTTTCGCCCAGCGCACGACGTTGGCGACCTCGTCGAGCGGTGCGAGGAGAGGGACGGGGAGACGGCCTTTGGGGGAGGTGGTGGCGAGCTGTTCGGCGGCGTCGATGATGGCCACGGTCAGGGCGGTGACCAGGGGACCGGCGGAGCCGTTTCCTTCGCGGGAGAGGCTGTACATCGTGCCGCCCTCGGCGACGAACGCCCGCGGGTCGAAGTGCGGGCGAGTATCGCCGGGTCCGCTCGCACGGATCCACGGGTGCACTGCGGAGAGCTTGAGCGATCGAATCATCTTCTTGGCGGTGGTGAAGACGCCGGATCGTTGCTTCTCGGTCTGGTTGTACTGTGCGGCAAGGCCATCCGCTTGCAAGCGGTATCGGCCGTCGGCGGTGCCTCGGAGGATCTCGACGGGCTCCTTGTTCTTTTCCTGCGTTGCCCAGGTGTAGACGTCGGTGATCGGGCGCCCCGCCACCGCGGCGGCGAGGATCAGCCCGGCGAGCAGGTCCTGGCCCTCGGGGTCGAAGAACGGGTCCTTCTTGGCTTCGACCCCGTCGTCGCCGGAGGCGAAGTGTTCGGCGAGGTCGGCGGCCTTGACTTCGTCGGTGACCCAGGTCAGCGGGTTCCACCACCAGCTGGGCTGTTCGTCGGCGACCTGCTGCGGGTCGAACACCCACACCGGGCGCCGCTCGAGGGACTCGACGGACACCATGCCCTTTGCCGGGACGGCCTTACTGTCGCCGTAGGTGCTCCAGTCCACCGCCGCGGCCTTGACCGGTTCCCCGGTGACGCGGTCGAGAAGACGCACGCTGCGCCAGAGCCGCGTCGCGTCGACGACGTCGCGTTTGTTGGAGGTGGTGATCACCCCGCCCGGGGCGTCGAGAATCGCCGGGATGACCCGCGAGGAGGACTTACCGGTCCGCGGCCCCCAGATGTCGCAGTGCAGGTCCTCGTAACTGCCGCGCAGCATCTGCTTGGAGAGCAGGTGACGGCCGACCTGGACGCCGGGTACCTGTGTGGGTGTCAGCTCGATCGCCAGGTCCGCTGCTTTGCGTCTGCATCCTTTCTCGCTGAGCGATTCGATGTCGCGGCCACGGCCGAGGTGGCGGGCCTTGTCGTCGACGCGGGTTTTCTTGCTCCGGTAGCGACCGAGCAGCACCAGCGCTCCGACCGCCGCCGCGAGCAGCACCAGTGCGGCGAGGACGACGACGATCGTCGAGCCGGTCTGCCATACGAGATCGCCGCGGAAGAGGCGTTTGGCGATGGCGATGGGATTGTCCGGGGCGGGTTGGTCGGTGCCCAGGTGAATGCCGGCCCACAGTCCGCCTCCGGCGAGGGCGGCGACGGCGGCACCGAAGCCGAGCAGGACCAGGGAGCCGTCGGTGGTGGCGGGGTCTTTGACGCTGCGAGTGCTCATGTGTGGAGTCCTTCTCGTTCGTGGGCGGGTGTGTCAGGAGACTTCGACGATGGCGGTGATGGTGACGGTGAAACCGGGGGCGGTGCGCGATCCCGGTGGATCGGCTACCTGGAGCGGTGTCACGGCGTGCGAATGGCCCTGTACGGCAACGAATGTGTGGTCTCGTTCGAGCTCGTCGATGTAGCCGATCATGCTGTCGGCTGCGATCTGCAGGGCGGGGGCGGGAGAAGGTCCGGCGGCGGTGCCGTGGCCGTAGAGGACCAGGAAGCTCATCGCACAGCCACCGCGTTGATGCGCCACACGCCGAGTTTGGTGGCGGTGAAGTAGGCCGCGAAGGTGTTGGTTCCCAGTGTCTTTCCGTCGGGGGTCGTGGCGTTTTGGTTGACGGTGACTACACGTGAGATTCGGCCGCTCTGATCGGCGGGATGGTCGTCGCCGCCGATCGCGGCGACCGCGGTGATGCGGGCACCTGCCTGTGCCCAGTCCTGCCACTGGTTGCCGGTGATCGGGGCGAGGGCGATGAACGAAGCGGCGTTGTCGGCGTAGTAGCGCTCGTCGAACAGCGGCTGCGCCCGCTTCGCTGCGGCGAGCTGGTTGGGCTCGTCTGCCGGGGTGTAGGAGAACAGAGTGGTCGCGGCGGCGAGCATGACCTGCTCGGGATCGGTCTGGTCGACCCCGGCGAAGGCTTGTGGCAGGTCCGGGGTCGAGGGCGCGGGTAGCGAGGTCGTCGGTCCGCCGGAATCGAGAGGATGGTCGCCGGTGTCCTGACCGGAGTCGTCGCTGCCGCAGCCACCGATGACCAAGGTGAGGGCCGCCAGCAGGGCCAAAGCGGCGCGTCGGTGGGTGCGTGGTGTGGTGTTCATCCGAATCTCCTGACGTACATGTCTTCTCCGGCCCAGCCGGAGAGCGGCATGATCGAGACGGTTTGGCCGGACTGAGGGGCGTTGAGGAGCATGTCCTGGCCGCCTTCGGTGCCGGTGTAGATACCGACGTGGTGGGTGTTGCCTCCGGAGCCGAAGTAGATGAGATCTCCGGGTTGCTTGTCCTCGAACGGGATCTGTTGTCCCCGTGGATCGCCTAGCTGTCCGGGGTTGGAGGTGTCGCCGGTGTAGTGCGGGAGCGTGATCTTTCCGCCCGATGCTTGGAAGACGGCGTAGAGGGTCAATCCGGAGCAGTCGAACCCGGTTTTGGAGGTGTCGCCGTTCGCGTCGGCTGCGCCTCCGCCGTCGCTGATTCCTCGGGTCGGACCGCTCGAATCTCCGCCTCCCCATGCGTAGGGTGTGCCGATCCATCTCGACGCTGCGGCAATGACATTGGCTCCGAATGGGCCGCCGGGGACGAAGGTCGGTCCTCCGCTCGTTCCGCTGGCAGGAGGGGTGCAGGCACCGGGGGCGGTGCCGCCGTCGACGACGGCGGTGGCCACCGCGCCGGTGCCGTTGTTGGCGATCGCTGCGAGGTCGTCGGCGGTCAGGTCGGCGCGGGCACCTTTGAACTGTGCGTAGAGCTGGCGGGCGAGTGGTTCGTCGTCGGCGTAGGCCCCGGGGTGGCCAGACCCTTGCACTGCTTGGGCGGCGTCGGTGACAGCCATCGACTGCCAGCCGGGGATCTTGAGCAGGGCGGTGTAGAACTTGATGTTCGCGGTCACTGGATTCATCAGCTCTTCCGTCGTGCCCCAGATCGTGACTTGTTGCTGAAATTGGTTGACCGACAGGTGATCCGATCCAATGCCGTCGTGGGGGTAGTTCGTGGAGTCCGGGACGTTCGAGCTGGCGAGCATCCGATAGGTCGACTCCTGGCCTTCGGTGGCGAGCGCGACGACGATGCCCTGTTCGGGTACCCCCATTGCCTCGCCGATGGCTACGGTCTGTTTCGCCAGTGCGAGTTGTGCGGCATTGAGGCCGCCCGTTCCTGCACCGGGGGAGCTCGAGGTCTGTGGTTGGGCGGCGGTGCCGGGCTCGGCGGCCTTGGCGACCCACGGCGCGGGGTCGACTGCGGTTCCAGCACCGTCGGGGAGCCGCGCGCCCTCCCACACCTCGAAATGTAGGTGTGCGCCCGTCGATTCGCCGTCGTTGCCGATCTTTCCGATCTCCTGGCCGGCCGAGACGTGCTGGCCGGCAGAGACGAGGACACCGTCGGCGAACATGTGACCGTAGACGGTGGAGTAGGTCCGGCCGTCGATCTCGTGGTCGAGGATGATCCAGTGCCCGAATCCGGCGGCCTCCCCGGCTTCGGCGACACGTCCGTCTGTGAAGGCGTAGATCGGGGTGCCGACCGGGCCGGCGCGGTCGATCCCCTGGTGGACGGTGCCCCACCGGGGGCCGAAACCGGAGCTGTCGGTGGTGGTGTCGCTGGCGGTGGGCTTGACCAGCGTCCCGGCCGGCGCGATCGCGCCGGCCGCGGCACCGGACGGGGGAGCGCAGGCGATGGTCGTCGACGCCGGAGCGAGGATGACCACCACGATCAGGACCAGCCCGAGAAGTGTCGCGGCGGTGGCGACGAGGAGTTTCTTGGCGTCCACGTCGCTATGCGCGCCGACCGGTGTGCGGGCCGATTCCTGCGGTCAGGGTGGCGATCAGCTCCGTCGCGGCCGCGAGCTGGACTTTGTGTTCGCGGGCGCGGCGCTCGGCTTCTTCGGTGGTGACGGGGGCGGCGTCGCGGCCGGCGGCTACGACCCAGTTGCGCAGGGTGTTCGGGTGGACCTCGAGGGTTTCGGCGACGAGCTCGATCGCTCTCCACCGGGAGGACACCTCGGTGGCGACCTTGGCGACGGTCTGTACTGCTGCTGCCCGCAGTTCCGGGGTGAGGCGCTTGTACTTGCGTTCGGCGATCATGCGGGCGCTCCTGCTTGCTCAGGGGCGGCGATGTCGGCTTCGATGACCTCGCGGACGAGGTTCGCGTCGGCGAACTCACTGAACCGGGAGTTGGTGTCGTGGATGCCGGCGTCGATCTCGGCGGCGGAGAAGATCAGCTGTACCGGGATGCCGGGGCTCAATTCGCTCTCGCCGATCTTGATCAAGAACTTGCCGAGTCCGGATGGGGGCTCGATCGGCTCATCGTGTTTGCGGCGATCTCCGGTCATGGGCGGCGGCGCGGACCATCCGCTGACCATGTCGGATTCGGTGGCCGTGAACTTGACGATGCCGGCCAGGCGTTCGACTTCTTTTTCCGGGATCGGGCCGATGACCTTGACGCGGGCGCGTTCGAGGAAGCCCAGGGCTTTGTTCGCCGATCCGGTCGTCGACTGCGATTCGAGGTCGGTGATGGTGTGGGTGATCATCCACAGCGCGGTGGCGATGGCTCGGTTCAAGCGGGTGAGGGCGTTGACGCGGTCGACCATGAAGTCGCCCAGTCCCAGGACCTGCCAGAGCTCGTCCATGATGGCCTGGAAGTAGCGCTGCGGTCCCAGCCCCGCGTCGGCGAGGGCGTGTGCGGCTTCGATGGCGGCGAAGCCGTCGGACCAGCACACGAGCATCACGGCCGCTTTGAGTTTGGTGTCGCCTTCGGCAATGTGCGAGACATCTATGCAGATGGCGACGGCGTCGATATCGATCTCGGTGGTGGTGTGTCCGTTGAACACTTCACCGAACCGGCCTTTGATCAGCCCGCGAAGTGATTGCCGGAGGCGTTTGGTCGAGCGCCGGTACTCCTCGACGGTGTCTTCGCCGGCGTCGGCGATCAGTTCGGGGTGTCCGTCGATGACGAGGGCGAGCAGGTCGCCGAGCAGGGGCGGGCGATCGGGGGTGTAGCCCATCTCGCCGTAGAGCAGGTTCAGCGAGGTCGCGAGGATGGTTTCCTCGAAGTCCTGCACGGGGCCGCCGCGGGAGAGTTCGATCAGTCCCGAGACGACCTGGACCTGGCGGCCGCGGAGCTCGGCGAGCATGCGGCGCTGCAGGTCGGGGAATGCCGAGAGCGTGGGGATCACCGATCCCAGGACCCCACCGGCGAGCGGGTTGATGCGTCCGTATCCGTAGCCGAGGTCGATCACCTGGCCCCCGACGGCTTCGATTTCCTTGCGGTAGTCGGGCTTGACGTCGGCCAGGACGAGGGTGGTGACGTTCTGTGCGATACCGCCCAGGACCACGCGTCGTACGAACGAGGACTTGCCGTAACCGTTGAGTCCGAGCACGAAGCCCACCGGTGCGGTGATCAGCCCTTCGATGAACCAGTTGAGCAGGTCGAAGCAGACCGCGGCGCGGGTGAGCAGGTGTTGCCCGATCGGGGTCCCGATCAGTGGGGCTCCGGCACCGACCGACCACGGCCACAGTCCGGCAGCTTGGACGGAGGTGGCGCGGTACTCGATCTGTCGGCCGACGGTGTTGGTGCGCCCGCCCCCTGGACCGGCGAATCCGCGGTCGGTCAGGCGCAGGGTGGAGCGGGCGAAGCCGTCGGCCGAGGACGAGTAGTCCGCGGCGTCGCGGTTGCGGCGGCGGCGGTCGTCGGTGGCGAGCTTGTGTTTGGCCCACATGCTGCGGACGCCGGGACGGTTCGCGGCGACGACCAGGGCCGCGCGGGCTGTGTCGTCGAGGATCTTGACCATGGACGGGTCCTCTTCTCGTCTCGGGTGCTTATCCGGCGAGTGCGCCGGGGAGGGTGGCGTGTTCGGGCAGCACTGCCCCGATGCCGAGGGAGCCGTAGAACCCCGCGGCCTGCCAGCGGTAGGCGCGGCGGATCTTGAGACGGCACTGCACCGACAGATCGCGGACGATGGCTTCGATGGCCGGGATGTCGCCGGTGAGGGGCTCGGTGACGGTGATGAGCACCCCGAAGCGCACCAGTCCGTGGCCACGGGCCTGCTCTTCGCGGGCGCGGGAGGTCGATTCGACCTTGATCGAGGCGGTCACCGATCCGATGCCGCGCCCGCCTTGCTCGGCGATGAGTGCGTTCTTGTAGTCGGTGTCGACGATCTTGACCGCATCCGCCGCGGTGTGCGGTCGGTAGACGATCGCGACACGTTTGCGAGGCACGTCGGGATTGGGAGCGAGGATGCGCCGCAGGACGCCCTCGTCGACGGCGCTGGCGGGAGCGGCATCCATTTCCCAGGTCACCGACCGGCCACCGTCGTGGACGTACTGGTCGAACTTCTCCTCGTGCGAGACCGGTCCGGCGTCGTCCCAGTGAAGTCCGTGTCCGGCCGAGCTCGACGACGCGCGTTCGAGATCTGCCTGTGAAGCGGGATCGGTGGAGCGCCGGACGAAGGCGACGATGTCGGCCGCAGGCATGGGCCGGACCATCACCGACGCCGATTTGAGGGCCGCGCACAGCCCGGGTAGTCGACGGCTGATCTCGACGGCCTGCTCGGAGGGGTCCTTCTTGCGGGCATCGGTGGTGGCGCGGAAGGTCACTGCGATCCGGGCTTCGAGCTGGACCTGTTCGGTGGGCAGCGACTCGGCGAGGTCGTACATCGAATGCTGAGCCAGGGCAGGTGCATTCGGTGCGGTGTTGCGGTCGACTTCGGCGAGCAACCGGTTGCCGGTTTCGGGGACGGTGTCGATGACCGGGACGACGGCCACGATGTCGGAGGTCTGGCCCATCGCGGCGAGTACGACTCCCCATTCGCCGACCCAGTTGTTGATCAGGGACTGATCGACTGCTTCGTCGCCCTGCGGCCAGGCGCGCAGCACCACGGTGTAGCAGTGCTTGGCGGGCATGTGGATCATCCCGAACCGGAACCCGGCGGCGTCTTCGCCTTCGTAGAGTTTGGTCGGGGCCATGATGCCCGGGAGGAACGCTTTGCCTCCGGGTAGTTCGGAGAACAGCCCGCCTCGGTAGATGTTCTCTTTCCTGCGTCGTGCTCGTATCCACTGCATTCTCAGCACCGTCATTTCGTATCCGGATCGGCCATCTCTGCTCCACACCAGCGGTGCGGCAACAACTGTCGCGATTGATGCGACGACCACGCCTGTGCCGAAACCGGCGAACATCATGGTCACCATCACCGAGATCACCAGGACGAACCCGATGATCGTCGCTGCCCATGTCGCACCGAACAATCCGGTGTTTCGGGGCTTGGTCCACCCGTGGTAGAGCAGACCTGCTTCGGTTCTCGTCGCCATCTACTCACTCCTCGGATAGGGGAAACTGCGTTGCGCCACAACCGGTGTGGCCGATGTCGGGGGGGGGGTCATCGTGGTATTGCGTGTCGGTTACCGCTGCTGCTGTTGTTCGAGGTTCGGCCACCGGCGAGGTCGTCGGCCGAACGTCCTGCGCCCGCAGCTCCGGACCCCACCGCCTTGGCTGCCTTCGATCCCGATCCGCCGCCCGAGCCTCCGCGAGATCCGTTGGCGCTCTGACTCTGTCGGCCTGATGCCGAAGACGGCGAACCGCCTGGCGAGGGTGGGGGCAGGTTCGGTCGTGGGCTCGGGCGACTTCCGCCGCCACCACCACCGCCGCCACCGCCACCGGCACCGCCACCGCCACCGCCGGCGAGTCGTCCGACACCACCGGCCCCTCCGGAGAACGCTGCCGCGCCTGCGCTGCCGCCACCGACTGCTTTGCCTGCGGCCATGGACTTTCCGCCCGTGGCGACCGCAGCTCCGGCCATCAGAGCTGTTCCTGCTGCGGCGGCACCGGATCCACCCGAGCCGACGGCCGCGACCGCCGGCACCAACAGGCGCATCATCGCGGGCAGAACCGCCGCGGCCATGGTGAGCATGACGATGCCCAACAGTGATTGTTGGAGCTGGTCGATGTCGGGGATCTCGCCCTCGGTGACGTTCGCCGAGTTCTGTGCGGTCAGGAACGCCATCGCGTAGACCAGTGCGCCGACGGGCTTGAAGAGCAGGAACGCAATGATCCAGGCCACGATCTTGTCGTAGGACTGTGAGCCGACCGAGGTACCTCCGGCTGCGGCCGCGAGCGGTGCCGCCGCGACAGCGGCAATGAGAAGCACCTGGCGGGCCACGAGCATCACTGCCTGCGCGATCGCGCCGAGAAGGCCGACCAATCCGATGATCAGCATCAACCCCGGGGTGGCGCTGCCGTAGGAGTTGATCGAGAGCATCGAGTCGACCATGCCCACCGGGTCACGGTTGGAGGTATCGGTGATCAGCCAGTCCGAGAACGCGTCCCCGGCACGGGTTCCCGCAGCGACGACGACGGAGAACATCGTGGCTGCAATGACGGTGCGGGAGAGGGCCTTGTAGGTTTCTTCGGCTTCGTTGAGCAGTGCGTGACGCCGCGCAGCCGCCAGACGCAAGGCCAGGAAAATGATCGTCGCGACCAGCAGTGCCAGTTGTATCCAGCCCGTGTACTCCGAGATCGTCTGCAGCGGAGTGAAATTCTGCAGATCCGGGTTCGGGATCTTGATCCACCAGGTCATCGCCATGGTCAGTACCTGCGCCATGCCGGTGAGGATCGACTGCACGATCTCCCCGAACTGCGATTCCCACATCTCCGCGAACTGACTGGTAGCGAAGTTCTTGGCTGCGTCGAGGGGGTTGCCGTCCGCGGCGCACAGTGCGCCGCTCGCGCCGCCGATCAGATCGCCGATGACCGGCAACTGCGTGCCCAACACGTCCCCGACGACGTCGCCGGCGGTGTCGCACGCGGTGGTCTGCGCCGAGTCCGTCCGTGCCGCGTCGTCGGGGGTGGGTTCCTGCGCGGCCGCGATCGCACTGCCGGTCAGCATCACCGCAAGCACGATCACCAGTGCCACTGCGGTCGAGCGGAGGCACCGGAGGGCGAGGGTCGTCATTTGCCGGGCCATTGCGTCCACCCCGCCAACGTCGGGGTGTTGCCGACCTTGCCCGCCTCGGCGAGCTTGAGGGACCAGTCGCCGCCGCGCCAGAGCAGCTCGATCGGCACCGTGGTCCAGCCGTTGCCGGAGACGTTCTTGCCGGCGTATTCGATCACCGCATAGTCCGAGGAGTAATAGGTCAGGCGGTAGGCCTCCTGCCTGAACAGGGGCTTGGCCGGCGGCGCGGTGTTGCCGGCCGCGATCTGACGTTGGGCGTTGGCGAGATTGCGGTCGAGCTCGGTCTGCAGCTCGGGGGTCGAGGCGACCGCTCGGGTACCCATCACTGCCGCTGCACCCTCGAACGTGGATTGGCTGCGGTTCACCAGCTGCAGTCCCGCCAGTGCCGCGCCTTGTGGGGTTCGAGCAAAGCCGGTGGCGAGGGCACCGTCGACTGCGGTGGGCCCGTCGGAAGCGGAGAACGGGAGGGGATAGTTCTGCACTTTCTGCCACATCACCCCGGCGGGCGGGGCGCTCTGGTAGTCGGCGGAGCTGGGATCGGTGCGAGTGCCGGGGTCTTGGTCGAGGGCGATGCCGTTCGGGTTCGGGGGCACCTCGACGCGGAAGCCGAGTTCGTCGAGGTAGGGCAGTCCCCAGTCGGCGCGGTTGCTCTGGGTCGGCTGCGGCGCGGCGGAACTGGCGGCGTCGGGTTGCGGCGCGGGGATCTCGCGGGCGCTGCGGTTGATCAGGACGGCCGCGGTGCCGCCGACGACGACGAGAACGATCACGACCACCGACAGCACCAACGTCCACCGGCGTCCGCCCAGCACCTGTCCGTCGTCATCCGGAGACGACGGCACTGGATTGTGTCGCGGTGCTGTGCTCATCACGATTTCTCCAAAGGTGTTGCCTCTTCCGGTACTTCGGTGATCGAGCGCACTCTGACGGTGGCGTCGCCAGGCTCGGGAAGTAGTAGCCGCCAGTCCTCGCCCGACCACACGACGGCGGTGTCGGATGCGGCGATCGAATCGTCCGGGAAGGTGGTGTAGATCGTCAGAACCGCCCGCTCGGCGGTGTAGTCGGTGATCCGGTACCCGGCGATCGAGGGACGCTCATCGGCGGCAGGAGGTGCGATGATCGAGATCAGCTGCCGGTTGACGGCGAACGAGTCACGCGCAGGTCCGGGAGCGACCGCAGCATTGACCACCGATGGCCATTGGTAGTCGGGAGCGACCGAGATCCGCACGGTCTGTTGCAGTGCTGCCAGGGCCGCACCCTGCGGGTCGTGAGTGAATCCGCCGACCGGGCCGCTTCCCGGATTACGGGCCGGGCCCTGATCGCCGACAGGCAGTGCGATGCCTTGGTAGTCCTGCCAGCGCACTCCGGTCGGTGGTGCGGACGGATCCGGGGCCGTCGAGGTGGTCGGAGCCGCCGGATCGGTGGCCTGGATGTCGCCGGAGCTGCAGGCCGTGGCCAGTGCCGCTGCGAGCAGCCCGACGGCTATCCATGCTCGTGCCCCGCGGGTGCGGGGTGCCCCGTCGCCGGGTGTGGATGCGGTCATGGTCGGAGATACCTCTTTCATTACGCGATGCTCGTGCGCTCGCATGGTCAGAACGTCAACAGGGCTGCGGCGATACCGGTTGCGGCAGACGCGAACACTGCCGAGATGAGCGTGACCACGATCGACTGACCGGCATCGGTCTCGTGGGGAGATTGGTTGCGGGCGTAGGCCAAACGTCCTGCAGCCCAGATCAATCGGACGGTGAATATCGCGAAGGCGAACCAGAGCAGATACTGCAGCAACTGCACCAATGGTTCGGTGACCTCGGTCGGTGGTGTCTTCACATGTCCTCGCTCACGAGAGGACGACGGTGTTCATGATGGTGCCGGCGCTGGTGGCGATGACACCGCCGATCAGGGCACCGACGACGATCTTCGGCGACTCCAACGACCCGCCGTTGTACTTCTCCCAGCCGAACTTTCCGCCGCCGTAGACCAGTGCGCACACCCCGGCAAGGACGACGAACCAGAGCAGCCAGCGACCCAGGCGGAGGAAGCCGTCGGACTTCGGGGGCGCTTCGGGGGTGAGCTCGATCTGGGCGAGGATGTCGATTCCGGTGTGCAGGCTGTGCAGGATCATGGCTTTCCTTCTGTCGGGGTGGTGGAGCGCTGAACGTCGAGGAGGATGGCCTCGCGTAGTTCCGATCCGACGGCGGCGATGTCGGCGGGAACGTCTGTGGCACTGCGCTTTTTCTCCGGTTGCGGATCGAACGGTGACCAGACCGCCAGGCCGCTGGGATCTCGCGCGAGTGGGTACTGCTCGACCCAGCCGATGCGCCAGTCGCGGCCGACGAGTGCGGTGACGACGTCGCGGGTCTGCTGGATCTGTTTGGGCAGCTTTCGACCCGGTCGGTCGGCCACGGTGATCAGGCCGATGATCGTGGAGGGTCCGCCGTGGCCTGCGGTGTGTTGACGAAGCAGTTCACCCGCTTTGACCAGTCCCGAGACGGTCTCGCGGGCAACGATCGCGACGTAGGGACTTTGCTTTCCGTACCCGCCGGGCCAGCGGTCACCGCAGTCGCCGGCGGGAGCGAGGACGTGGGCGAGGGTGCTCACGCCCGCGCCGCCGTGTGCACCGAGCAGCCAGAGCATCGGGGACGGGGAACGATCTGGTAGTGGTATCGGCCTGTCCCAGATCGGGAGCTCGCGTTCGGGTAGGCGCATCGAGAGATCTCCCGACTTGCGGGGTGTCTGGTCGCTGGAGGTCGCGAGTTGGGGAATGCTCACCGGTCCTGCCCTCCGGCGGCAGCGCGGACGGTGTTTGCCCGCAGCTCCTCGTAGGCGGCGGACGTCGCTGGGTTCAGCTCGTCGGCCGTAATCGGCAGCCCGGTGGCCAGGTGAGGGTCGTAGGGGATGTCGAGGACGGCGAACACTTTGCCGTGCAGGTGGTTTCGGAGTTCGTTGAGGTCGATTCCCGGTGTTCCCGGGAGCTGGTGGGATATCGCGACGATGGTGCGCAGTGGGCCTGCATCCGTGGCGGTGTAGCGGATGGTTTCCAGTGCCGCGCGCATCCGATTGACGGCGTCGGCGCGGGCATGGACGACCAGGACTATCGCCGCCCAGGGCTCGGACCGCAGTGGATCGGCTGCGGCGCGGCCGAACCCGCGGTGTCCGAGGTCGTAGATCGAGGTGTCGACTTGGCTGCGGAGGTAGCGATCGATGCCCCGGTATGCCGGCTCGACCGACTGCAGCCAGGCGCGCCCGAGTATGTGTGCTCCTGCCGAGGTCGCGGAGGTGCAGTCGGCGACCGAGGCCGGCACGTTGTCGGGGTCGGAGCTGTCGAAGGCGGTTTCGATGACGGTGTCGCTGACCATGGAATCTGCGCCGCGTTCGACCAGATCACCGCCTGCAGGTGTGGCGTCGACGACGACCACGTCGTGGCCGCGGGCAGACCATGCGTTGCCGAGTCCGAGTGCTGTGGTGCTCGCTCCTGCGCCCCCGCAGGCACCGAGGACCAGAGTCATCGGTGGTATCGGTTCGGGGGCGGGCACCGGTTCGGGGTGAGCACGTAGGGGAAGGACCTGTGCGCCCTGGTCCGCGGGGTCGGGTAACGGGCTCTCTGGGGGCGGGTTGAGCCATTCGCTCATCCATTCGGCGCGCTCTTCGGTCACTGTGCTGCTCCGATCGACGTGATGAAGGTGCGGCCACCGGCGTCGGTGGTGCTGATGGTCTGTTTGTCCGTGGTGCGAGTGCCGTCGCTGTATCGCTGCTCGAGGGTCACGGCGTAGGTGTTCGGGGCGGCGGCCCGGATGTTCACGCAGTGCTCGGTACCGGCGGGGATGGTGTCGATGCCGCGTTGGAGCTCGTCGGCGGTTGCAGACTTCAACTGCGCGTTCGGGGCGAGGATCTCGCGGGCGGCCGCGCCGCTGCGTTCGACGTAGTAGGCGTGCTCGAACGCCAGGATTGCTGCGCTTCCCGAGGTGGTACCGCCCGGGCCCGCGCCGGTCACCACGCCGTCGGTCACCGATTCGGGGCACCAGGATTGGGCGGGCGCAGCGGTGGTGGTCGTGGGTGCGGGCAGCTCGGATGTCGGGGCGGGAGTCGACACGGCCTCGATCTCGGGCGTGGTGTCCGGGTCGGAGGTGAAGGCAGAAACCGCAAGTGCTCCGACACCGATCGTCATCGCGACGGCCGCCGCGGTGATGCCGAGCGCGCGGGCGTTGACGGAGCGACGTCGAGCGGGGCGTGGGGTATCGGTCGAGACGGGCTGTGGGGGCGCGAGAAGCCAGTGCGACCCGTCGTCGGCGGAGCGGGTGTCATCGGTCTTGTCTGCTGGAACGTCCTGTGGCGGTGCGGGATCAGCCACCGGGGTGGCGTCGAGGGGATCGAAGGGCGGAAACCAAGAGTCGAGGGAGGTCGATGCTTCGTTGTTGTATGTCATCATCTTTGGTTCCTCTCTTCGAGAGTCCCTGGCGCACAGCAGGTGTGCGCCAGGGGCTTTCTCAATTCGGCAGAGCGGCCGGGGTCGTCGTGGTCGGCCTGCTGCTGGCCGGTGGTGTGACGACGGCGGTGGTGGTGATCGCAGTGCTCGGGAGCGGGGAGCTGGGGTCGGCGTCGATGCCGCCCGTATCGGTCGACCCGTTAGCCAGGTCCTTGGCAAGCGCGACGAACCAGTCGGTCACGAACGCCGTCGCCGATTCACCTGTCGGGGTGGTCGGCGTCGACCCGTAGGAGCCGTGTTGAGCGATGGTCGACGAGTACTTCGTCAGGGTCGCCAGGTTCAACAGGTCCTTGTTGTCGGTGATGTTGTCTTTGACAGCGGTGAAGGCCTGGTTGGTCAACCGCGACGTCGTGGCCGGGGGAACGAGCTTGGCGGCCGCGCCGAGGAGCTTGGTTCCGAGCAACCCGACCGCGGCGACGGGGTTGGACATCCCGACTGTGGCGAGTTCGGCGATATTCGCCGGCGTCAGGATCTCTTTCGCGACCGTTTTCACGGCGTTGAACCCGATCGTCCCCACCTTGAGCAGAGCCGAGATCGCCTGGTCGGCAGTCGGTAGCGGGGTATTGGGATCCGATGCCACCGCGAGACGCTCGGACAGGGACTTCTTCGGAGCGATCGACAGGTTCGCCAGCGTCGTTCCCTTGATGTCCTCGTTGACCACCGTCACTGCCGTCTTGATCGAGGTCATCGCCAACGCTTCCGCGACCGAGGACAGGGACCGAACCGGGTCACCGGCCGAGAGCTCGGACTGACCGGCGATGTTGGTCACCACCCGCAGGATCGGTGAATCCGACGGTGCGTCACACGCGAGATCTCCGGACTGGCAGAAGCTCGCGACCCGGCCGGTCAACGCGCCGTAGTTGCTCACCGTGTCCGACGTGGGCGCGATACCTCCACCGGTCGGCGCGTTCTGGTCGAGGGCTTCGATCTTCGAGACCTCTGTCCCTGCGGTGCCCGGTGCAGGCTTTGGGGTCGTCTGCCCTGGTGCACCGGGAAACAGCGGTGCACCCACGGCCCGAGTCGGGTCGCCGAAGGTGGCGACCCCGACGAGCTTGGCGGCCGGAATCGACCCCTGACCGGCTCCGACTTTCTGTGCCCACGTCGAGACCGCGTGAGCGCCCTGGCTGTAGCCGGCGGCGGTAAATTTCGTTTCCGGGCATGCGGCCGCGACCTCCGCAGCCATGGCGTCGATGCTGGTCTCCGCACCCTCGACCGACTGTGTGTAGGGGACGTTGCCGCCGGGCACCGCGCCGCCGAACCCGGCGTCGTACGGCACGTACGCCCGCCCGGCGAGCTCGGTACCACCGGATACGGCTTTGGCGAGCAGAGGCATGAAGACCTGCGAGAGCATCCCGGTGTCGGTCGTCGGCGCGGCATCGGGGGCGGACTCCCCGGTCCCTTGCACGCCGAGGGCGAATAGCGCCGGGCACGGCCCTGTGATGAGGTCCGTGCCCGATTCGCTCGGAGCAGCCAACGCCGGCGACGTGGCATTGACCACGACCGCCACAGTGGCGGCCGCAGCCAACGCCACGCGAGCAACGCGGAGTCGAGGACGCGAGGTCACAGGTGCCATCCAGCAGGGGCAACCGAATCCAGGAACGATCCCGCCTGCGCTGCAACGTTGTCGGCAGCGGCGAGTGCATCGGCACCGCCCGGCTGCGCAGCGACGATCTCCCGCACCTCCAACGGATGCGCGGGTGCGATGCTCGCTGCCTCCGGAGGAGTCCACACCGGGGCCGCGAGTGGCGCGGGAGTAGGGGCTGGCGTGGGTGCCGGGGCAGGTGCTGGGGCGGGCGAAGGTGCTTCACCAAGGTTTTCGCCCGCACCGTATGCGCCGCCGACGACACCGCCGATGACCGCTCCAGCTGCGCCGACACCGGCCGCTGGAATTAGCGCTGCAGCAGCGCCGACCGCTGCACCGATCGCTGCACCGCCCGCTGTGGCGGCGACACCCACCGGGACAGCTCCGACTCCGGGAATCAGAACCGACCCGACTCCTGCGCCGGTGATGCCGCCGATGGTGCCGCCGATCAGGCCACCGGCCAAGATCGCCGCCGGTGCTACGACTGCGTAGGTCGTGACCGCGGAGGTCGTTCCTCCGATGAGCACGCCCGCCGTGGTGCCGGCCGCCATCCGGTCCGAGCGTGTCGTCGGAATGCCGAGGTTGTTGAAGTACGTCGCGCCCTGGGCTTCGAGCACAGCGGCGGTGTTGTTGACACGGTCCGCGTCGTCCTGGCTCAACCAACCTGGCTTCTCACCGGAGATAGCGCCGAAACGAACGGTGTTGTCCGGAGCCTGAATCGGAGCAACCGGCGTACCCGGTGCTACGACCGTCTCGTCCTTGGAAGGTTCAGGTACAGCGTCGGTGGAGGGCTGTGGGCCAGGTTTCGACGGCGTCTGCTCGACGGTGGGTTCGCTGTAATAGACCGGGGCGTTGTAGTTGGGAACCGAACGGGTCGGTGCGTTGCGGTACTCCGCCGGAGGCACGTACGGGCCGACGTACTGCCAGTCCGTTGTAGTGCCCGAATCCTGCTGCGGCACCGACGGAGACGGTGCAGTGACGCTCGGCTGGCCGCCGGGAACTTCAGTGGTCACCCCAGGCTGCCCTGGCGCGGCAACGGCGAATCCAGCACCGGTGAACATCGCGGCCACCGTCAAAGTGAGCGCTGCTGTCGCTGACGCTGCGACAGGTCGAGGGATCGCACGGTGGCGTGCTTTAGTCGAAGAGTGAATCGGCATGGTGGTGTAGCCCCTTTTGAGAATTGTTGTTCTACAACAAGTTTGGTTTTTTGGTCGATTGACCGCTTCGGCTAATGACCAGCAGGGAGTTGTGTGGGCAATCGGATCGGCATGTGTGGATGTCGATCCGAATGCCCACGTCCTCGTTCAGAGCCAGCCGAATATGAGCGGCCAGAACCAAGGCTGAGTGAAAAGCCACATCGGGTATCGGAATCCTTTCTGTGAGAACGGGTGTGAGTTCGAGGGGTGATGTCCCGGCGGGGCCGCGCAGTACCGAACATGATGAAATGCGCTTACTGCGCGACCCTCGCGCCGGTCCACCGGTCGAGCTGCAGGGCGTCGGGGAGCTCCCGCAGCTCACGACTGGGGTCGGGGTGACCCCAGTCGAGATTGGGGGTCAGGCGACGTCGCTGAACTCGATGGTTCGTCGGGGTTCGTTGGCGGGCTCGCGGAACGTCGTGTCCGCGTCGGTCCATTCGCCAAGGAGCTCGCCGGTGTCCTCGCACCGCAACTGATGCACGTCGTGAGTGTCATAGCGCAGCGAGCAGATCGCGAAGCCGAACGCTTCGGTGATCATCGCCGGGCAGAGGAGCGGGTTACGGTCAGAATCGAGGTGTAACACCGAGTCGAGATGAGAAGATGTCATTGTCGTCCTCCGAACCGATTGCAGTTCGCCTTGCGGCAATGAAACGGGTTGCACCCCGGTTCACGCCTAGATCGGTAATTGGTTGTGGAGCTCGATGGAGAAGAGGCCCTCAGCGCCGCCAGAGACGTCCAATCAACGATGGCGCTGAGGGTTTCCGTAATTTTTCGCGTGAGTCGCCACCGTGATCGCGCATGGGCGAGCGAGAAGGCAACGAAAGATGCGCGGCGGCGAGAAGCCGGTCCGGCACAACCTCGCCCTCGCCGCCGCACCGATGCTGCCGTCCCGTGCGGCAGCGGCATTCTGACGCAATCTGTGCCCTGAGTTCTGGCCCGTCGATGCGTCAAGTTCGATTTCGTCTCGACAGGGGCCAGCCGCAATTGCTCAATCAGCACTGCGCTCCCCCTTCGTCTCGACGTCCGTATTCAATCTATACCCTACTATTATCGCCATATTTATCAACCCCATGCGGGGACTGTATGGAACGGATTCGGGCACAGTTATGGGTCATGAGGAACGAGGAGCTCCGCGAGTGAGTCGACGCATATTGCGCGGCTTCTCGCGGGAGGCCTTTGTCGAGCAACGCGACAAGGCGAAATGCAGTCGCGCCGACCTCGCCCGACTGGCCGACATAAGCGTGGGTGCTGTGTTCGCGTGGGAGACCGGTGCCGCTACCCCGCAGGTCGACACGTTGCTCAAAGTGGCTGAGGCGCTGTCTGTTCCGATCGGAACGTTCATCGACTTGGATGAGAACGACCGCTACCTGGGTGACCTCAGGGTGCTGGCCGGATTGACGCAGCCGCAACTCGCGCAGCAAGTTGGAATGTCGACTACGTCGCTGGGCACCCTCGAACGAGGAGAGGCGCGGCTGAAGGACGACGTGGCGCAAAGGTTGGCAGAAGCATTGGGGTGCACGGTCGACCAGGTGGAGGCGGCGTACCAACGTACGCGGCAGCGGCCGCCCGGCGTCGCGCCCTGACACTGACCTCAACATCGACTCCCCGAATCTGCACAGCTCAAAATAGGCCTTGCGCATATGCAGCCGTCTCGACCAGCGAGAGCGGGGAGATCCCCCTGTGGGGGGCGCGTCTAGGGATGGTACAGAACCGGCTTTTGGGTGTCTACGCTTCGAGTCGAATTAACACGAACGCTGCGTGGACGCCTCCTTCGAGGGTGACGGGCTCGATCACCACGTCGGCCGAGAGATACTCGCCGTCGATCCCCATCACCCTCACTTGCCCCTCGCTGCGCCCGATACTTTCTGCCCGGCGCATCAGGAGGATCGCTTCGCCGAGATCGTCCGGGTGGATGGCTGGGGCAGGCTCGCCGGCAACGCCCTTCCAGGCAATGCGATCCGAGGCCGCCGTGACCCAGCGGATGAAGTTCAGTGTCCGGAGGCTCACAATGGCGGCGTGTTCGCCCTCTGCGCGGGCCATACGCAGATAGTGGCCTTCAAGGTGCACCAGTGATTGGGGCCCGTCCTGGACGACCTCGCCCAAATTCTGGCTGACTCCGACCGAGCAACGATGAACTTCTCCTCCACGCTCGACGTCGAGAATGCGGAGTGAGAAGTGAGCACGCCATTGCGAACCGTCGCGACGCTCGACGATCCAGTCACCCTGGTAGCCGGCACCGACAGTCTTCGTTTCGATCAGGCTCAGAGCACGGGATTCCCCACCATCCTTCATCACCACCTGATCGAACATGGCTCCGATGTGTCGCTCCTGCCCACGATGCTCGGGTGGGAGGTCGGCCATCGCGGCCCATTCCTGGCTGCCCAGAGCGGTGTAGGTGGTCAGATCGATGATCCACGCGCCTGCATCGTTGTGGACGGGCGGGGGTTCCATGCCCAACGGCACCGACACGAGCCACACTGCATGCATCCGCCCCTCGACGACAAGGGGATGAGCAATGATTCGGCGGTCACCGTATTCCGTGTCGAGAGGCTCCTTGGTTCGACGAAGCCCGGTGATCACAGAGCGAATCGTGGCGAGACGATCGTCGCTGAACATTCTGCTGAGCTTCATGAATGGCTTAGGGGACTTCCCCTCAGACACGATCGTGGGATCTCGGTTCTCGTCGAACGTTTCGATCAACAGCCAATGCCGCGTCTTCTGACCGTTTGCCTGGTTGTTTGTCACAATCTAACCTCCCCGTTGGGACCCCCGACAGGTCACCTGTATCGACATCTCGAAGCCCGCAGTATGTCACTGTGGCTCGCGTCATCGGCGCGGATGACCTGTCATTCCGATCAACAGAACGGACACTCTTGCCGATGCCGCAGCACGTGACCTTCGACAGCGCATTCTTCCAAGAACCACAACACCTCTACCGGGCGTTGCGCAATGATGGTCCGCTGCACAGGTTTACATCGCCCACCGGAGTGACCGGATGGATGATCACCGACTACGACGTAGCCCGCCGCATTCTCAATGACCGATCTGTGATCAAAACCCAGGACACGATGGCCGGGGCGGATCCAAGTGCGCAGCCGCGCGAGCTGTCCGCTCGCCTACGGTCGTGGTTGAGGGAACGAACATCACCGTGGATGGTCAGCCATATGCTCGCTGCGGAGCCACCCGATCACACAAGGTTGCGGGGCGTCGTTCAGAGCGCGTTCTCCCCCGCGGCTCTCAGAGCGCTGGAACCCGCTATCGACCAATACGCCACCGATTTGATTACCAAGCTGGAATCTGAATCCGGTTCGGAGCCAATTGATCTGGTGGAAAATTATGCGTTCGCGCTCCCCGTGCAGGTCATCTGCCGAATCCTTGGTGTTCCCGACCGACACATGGGGGCCATCGGTGAGGCATCGAGAGTGTTGTCCGACGTGATCGTGGCAGATCCCGATGACCTCCGACGAGCCGCTCTGACGCTCGCCAAGATCATCTACCCGCTGATGCGTAAGCGCCGCCGGAACCCGACGGACGACGTTCTGTCCCTGTTGATGCAGGCCAACCGAGCGAAGCAACTCTCTCTGCAGGAAGCGATGTCCACAGTCGCACTGCTCTTGATCGCAGGCCACGAGACCACCGTGAACCTGATCGCAAACACGACGCACCTTCTGCTCAAAGACCGCACTGCTTTGATGCGTCTGCAGGCCGGCGACAGCCGCTTGCGTGACGTCATCGAAGAGTCCCTTCGATTCGAACCCCCGCTGCCGACAACGACTTTGCGGCAGGCAAGCATCGACCTCGACATCGACGGAACTCTCATCGCCGCCGGCGACATTGTGATGATCAGCTTGGCGGCAGCGAACCGAGACCCCGCCAAGTTCGACCAACCGGACACATTCGATCCTGCCCGTGCAACTCGAGGAAGCCTGGCATTCGGCCACGGGATACACCACTGCATCGGGGCACCGCTTGCTCGGCTCGAGGCCGAAATTGCGCTCAAGAGGCTGGTCGCGGCCTATCCCGACATGCACCTCGACACCGATGTCGGAGACGCTGTGTGGCGCGAGAGCATCGTGTTCCGTGGACTTCGATCTCTGCCGGTACGTCTCCACTAGTCGTTACGTGGCCCAGGGCCTCTTTCCCAACTAACCGGAGACCGTGCGGCGTGTCGTCGCCCCGTCTCGAGTTTCGGGTACCAGAATCGCAGCCATGACCGATATGTCACCGCGACATCCCGGCCGCCCCAGCAAAGGCGATCGGCTCGTTGCAAAGATGCGGCTGGCTCCTGAGCTCAAGAGCGCAGCCGAACAGGCAGCAAAACGCAAAGGGATGACCGCGAACGACTACTACGCGGCGTTGGTCGCGGCAGACACCGGTCTCACACACCTTGCTCCGATGTCTCGTCAGGAGGTGCTACCCGACGCGAGTTGATGAGAGCTAACCAGCAACTTCATATTCGCTCGCAGTAGCGCAAACAGACAAAAGCCCTGGTACTCGTGCCGGAGTAACCAGGGCCCAGTCTGTGTCGAGAGAGTTCGCTGCTCACTCGATCTGTTGTACTGCATTCCCCGAAGGGAACTGTCTTGCGGGACATGTTCCAGGGTACCTTGCGCCCTGACACAGTTTCAATCAATTCTGAGCGTGTCGTTTCGCGACTTCACGCACCACAGCTTCAGCACCCTCCGCGCTATCGCGGCAGCACTTGCACCAACCGTCGCCGCGGTACTGCACGTGCCCCCTACACTGCCCCCGGCCATGTTTGTGGACATCAATGCGGGTCGCTGACACCTTCATTCATAAGAGCGCTAGGAGGCCGCGAGGCCGCCTGCCGACGGTATTGCAGCGTCAGCCTCGACCTCGGGGATGGGGCGCACGGCGGCATCGCACTATGGCGCGGTGCTCAACAATGGGTAGAGATCGTGGTTCGGTGCGCTTACAGCACCGACTACATGAGGATTCGTCCCATTCTCGTGCGGAGCAGTGCGAGCTCCACCGGTGGTGGCGTCAGTCTCAAGAGTGTTCTGGCTGTCGCTGGGGCGATGGCGAACGCCGCCGATTACGACACTGGCCGGAACTCGCGGCTGTCCGTCCAATCCATAGCCCTGACTACCGGCCTGGGTGAGAGGACCGTCCAGCGAGCCCGACAAGCCCTCAAGCTGCTACGCGTAGCCACAGAAGTCCTGCGGGGTCGGCAACGGACAAAGCACGAGAGGTTGGCGTCCTGGAGGGTGGGCGACCGCAGCCGAGGGTGGGCATCGGTATGGGCACTTCATCCAGCCAAGCCTGTGGATAGAACTCGTGTCGTCGACGCCGGTTCCATCAAAATGGCACCCCACCCCCGCAGGGGTCTCTTTTCCTCTCCTAACTCTCGTAGAGAGTTAGTTAATACAAAAAAACCTGTGGAAAAACGCGCCGCTCCGCGGCCAGCCACGACCAAAAGAGGGATCGCCAAGCGTGAGCGCGAACGTCAGGGGGCACTCTTAGCGGCCAGATGGCTCGGTGACGCTCGAACACCGCGCTGGGCTCGGCGACACACCTCACGAGGCTGGGCCCCGGTACTGCGCGCAGCAGCGGAACACGGGTGGACACCCGACGATCTCAACACCATCGTCGACGAGTGGGCGCGAGCGAACAGGGTTTCGCCCATGCCTCACACGCCGATGGCGTTCGTCAGATGGCTTCTCAACCAGCAGGACCTGGCGTTTCCCCCTCACCTACTCGTCGATATTGCGCGTGCCCAAGACGCAGAAGACCGGAAGCGGCAGGCCCGAGTACGCGAAGCCGAACGCCACCACCGGAATGCTGCTGCTGCTCCCCCGGACAGCGCAGCCAGAACCACGGCGCGTGCAGTAGTACAACAAGCAGCGGCAAGAGCTCGGCAACGGCGATCGCTGGATCGTTCCCAGGACCTATCTCATCTGACAACGATTGTTGAGAGAGCTCGACGGTGGTGAAGCATCAATGTGCAGACGGATTTCAGAGACGCTGGCGAACCCACGGGATGACCCGCATATAGCCAGGGCCGAACGACCTCGTTGCGATATCAACAGCTCGTGCATCTGCCCCCACAAGCACACGCGGTGATCCTTTCGCGACCCCGCGCAGTATCTGGCCGGCAGCAGCCTCGGGCGTAGTCCGGGCGAGTCGATCGAAGGTGTCGGCCACAGAACGGTGGTCGACACCCGGTGCGACCTGCGCGGTGCGAGCTATTGGTGTCTTGACGCCACCGGGATATACGCACGTCACACGCACGCGATCGCCGTATTCAGCGTTCATCTCCTGCGCCAATGCCTCGGTGAACCCCCGAACAGCGAACTTGGACGCGTTGTATGCGGATGAGTTGGGAGATGCCATCAGACCGAAGGCCGACGAGACGTTGCAGATGCGGCCCGCAGTTGACGTGTCGGCTATCACGGGCAGGAAGGCTTTCGACCCGTTCACCACTCCCCCGAGATTCGTAGCCACCACGCGATTGAAGTCGTCGACGGGCGTCGACATGACGCTGCCCGAGTACAGGACTCCGGCAACGTTGAATATTGCGTCTACCGACCCGAACCGCGTCTTTGCCGATCCCGCAAACTCTTGCAAGGCAGCGTAATCCGTCACGTCGAGTACTTGAGCGTGCACTTCACCCGCCCCGCCCCTCTCAAGAGCTTGCACCGTTTCGAGGAGGCCAGCTTCCGACAGATCCGTCACCGCTAAGTTTGCGCCAGCCGAGGCGGCCTGCATCGCTATCTGTCGACCAATCCCACTGCCGGCACCCGTTACGGCAACCACGCGGCCGTCGTAGAACTTAGTGGCACGAGTCATCACAACCCCTTTCGGCGAGATTGAACGGTATCTGAGTGTCCGCGACACGGCCCCGATCGGTTCCGATCAGACTATTTCGGGACGTCACCGTCGACGGAGGTTTTGCCCGGCCGGGAGTCCGTCCGAACGTCTCTCGCTGCCCGGTCTCAAGTGGTGTCGCGGGGTGTTGACTTCGAGGGCGCGCCATCAATAGCGGTAATGCTGCTATTAATGGCGTTTCTCAAAGCCGGGCCGCTTTGAGGGCACGGGCATGGGGTGTTCGGGGTCATATAGGCGCGGCCCGCCGCCTTCATCTCCTAACTCCTGACCCTCGCTGGTCCTTGTGGCTGGGGCCCAGCTGTTGCGCGCTGCGGTAGAGGGGCCTCGCGATACGCGTACGACAGTTTGCGGCTAGGGAGCCAGGTGCTATTGCCAGCAATGCTGGTAATAGCACCTGAGCTGCGAATATTCGCGCCTGCTCAGCTCCCCCACGCGTGGATCGAGTTCGTAATGGCAGTAATACTGCTAATGGTGTACGCTGGTGGCAGCAATGCTGGCAACACTGCTAATGGCGTTTGTGCGGGTATTAGTGGTAATAATGGCAATACCATGAATACCGGTGACACCAGTATTCATGTTTATAACAGTAATGCTGGTATATCTCGTGCAATAGCAGCATTACTGTCAAAAGCGGGAATGTCAGCGTTCTTGCCAAAGCCGTCGTGTCTTAGCCGAGAGGGGCCACCAAATCATGAGCGCAGATGCAGCTTATGACCGCGAGCGAGTTATCGCCTTCATCAACGGCAAGGGAGGTGTCATGAAGACGACACTGTCGGCCAACGTGGGAGGCCTGGCAGCGGCCTCCGGCTATCGCGTCCTCATCGTCGACTTCGATCCTCAGGGAAATCTCGCAGAAGATCTCGGCTACACCGAAACCGAGAGCGACGACCACGGTCGCGCCCTCGCTGCCGCTCTTACCTTTGGGGGAGTGGTCGAGCCGGTGCGAGGCGTGCGTGAAAACCTCGACGTACTGACAGGTGGCGTCCATTTGGAGCAGGCCACAGCAGCCCTGGCATCCAAGGCGGCCAAGGACCCACACGGAGCAAAGCTCGCACTTGCAGCCCTCCTGAAGCCGCTGGCCAGCGACTACGACCTCATCATCATCGACTGCCCGCCCGGTGACGAGACACTGCAGAACGCTGCTCTCGCCGCAGCTCGATGGGCAGTCGTACCCATCAAGAGCGATGCCTCAAGCCGTAAAGGGCTCGCAGCCGTCGCTCATCGTCTCGACGCCGTCCTAGAGATCAACCCCACTCTCGACCTTCTCGGTGTCGTTCTGGTGGGCGTCGGCAAGTCAGCGACTGCAGTTCAAGAGCGTGCGCGCAAGCTCGTCGCCGAGGCATTCCAGGACGACAGCGTCCTCTTCACCGGGGTCGTGCGTCATTCCGAAGCCACCGCGCAAGCAACCAGGGAACGTGGGCTCCTGGTGCACGAACTAGACGATGCAGTTCGCAAAGGGCCGAAGTGGTACGAGGTCATCCGCGGGGAGGCGCAGGCACAATCCCTTGCGCCGAAGTCCTCAGGGTCCGTCGCAGACGATCTCCTCGCAATCACACAGGAAATGATCGCCCGCATCACCGCTGCAGAACAGAAAGCGAACGCATGACCGAGCCCACGCAGAATCGCATCGTTTCAGGACTGGCTCCACGTCGACCACAGGTCACGGGCGACCTTTCAAGACTTCAAGCGAAGAATCGAACACCGGTACCGCCGCCACCATCGACGTCGACCCCAACCGAGACACCGTCAGGACCGACAGCAACCACGGACGACAACGCAGGTAAGAAGCGAATCACCGTCTATATCGACAACGAGATCTTCACCCGTGCCCGCGGTGTCCACAAAGCGACGGCGCACCTCGAAGACGACCGATCGTGGTCACAGTTCATCGAGAAAGCCCTGCTCCGCGAGGTCGAAGCGCGCGAACGCTCACACAACAACGGAAAGCGGTACAGCGGATCCGACACCCCTCTGTCACCCGGTCGACCACTTTCGTCGTAACCCAAAGCCGCGTTCCCTCATCGAATTACAAACAAAC
The DNA here is from genome assembly GCF_002259485.1 of Rhodococcus sp. 14-1411-2a. Lineage (GTDB taxonomy): Bacteria > Actinomycetota > Actinomycetes > Mycobacteriales > Mycobacteriaceae > Rhodococcoides. The sequence continues at coordinate 122,012 of NZ_NPGA01000022.1, read as the reverse complement.
CCGACACGGGGCCCCGGCAGTGCTGACACACCACCGGGGCCGTCGGCCACAGACAACTCAAGGAGCTGTGACCTATGACCAACCGTAACGCCGACCAACCCACCGAAGCATCAGGCCCCGACTCTCTCCCAATCGGTCAGCCAGCCGAAATCCACCCGGCCATCATCAAGTGGGCACTCGGCATCGGCCTCGTCGTCGCCATCGCAGTGACCGCGTCGAGCTTCAAGCTCAGCTTCTCCACCCTCTACGACCTCGCCACCATGGCCAACCTGGGTGACTCCGCCTGGGTGATCCCAGTCGTCCTCGACGGCCCGATCCTCGTAGCCGGCATCTTCCGCGTCGCACTGTCACAACACACCGACAGGGCCACGGTCATCGGCCGGCGCTTCATCATCGCCGTCTACACGCTCGCCGGACTGGCCAGCATGGCCGGCAACGCCTACCACGCGGTCCTCACCGTCACCGACCTCAACGCCGGAGTCGCTGCCGCACTCGGAGCGCTCGCACCTCTGATGGTGATGACCATGTGCGAAATGATGTCCATCGGGATCAGCGCCCCGCGACACCGCCGATCAACACCCGCAAATGGCAACGCAAGCGATTCAACCAACTCCGACACCGCATCCGCAGACACCACCGATGGGCAGCTCGCCGCCGTGGGGACCCCCAGCGATGCTGAGCAGCTCGAGGCATACATAGACGAACAAGGGAATCTTGCACAGGTCGTCTGGGACACCGCTGACGTCTACCTCAACAACCCAAAGGCCATGGGAAAGTTCAACAAAACTGCTGAGGTACTTGGCGTTTCGCCGTCCGCGGTTGCGTCGCGGTACGACAGATGGGTCGAATTCCAACAAAGATTCGCAGCCACCAAAGCGGCCCCGCGGTCGATGTCGACCACGGAAAACCAGGCGATTGCAGAAGATTCAGACGATTCATCCCCGGTCCATGCCAAATCCGACGGTGCGGCCCCTGTCGCCTACGCGGGGGCGGCGCAATGATGCAGCAGCAAGCCCGCCAAAACCCCGTCTGGGTGTGGGGTCGTGGTGTTAACATGAGCATCCCCATCCGGCGAGTCTGGATGGTTCGACTACGCGCTCGTCATTCACAGTTATGGCTGCGACGGGTGCAGGTCAATGGAGGCGTGGCAGAGCGGCTTATTGCGGGCACCTCATAAGTGTCTGATGCCCATAAAGCATCCGAGGGTTCGAATCCCTCCGCCTAGGCGACTCGTTAGCGAGAGTCATTAATTCGGTTCGACGGGGTTCGCCAAAAACGAACGTTTCTGTCACCCCCTCCCGCACTCGATCAACTGTCAGTTTCAGAAGTGGGCTGCACGATTTGCTGGGATTTCACCAGTGATTGCAGCCGTCTTCTGACAATCTGAGTGCAGAAGTGGAGTGCACAATCGGGGCATCGCAGGTCTCGGGTTGTCGGGGCTGCGGTGGGAGTGTGTGGACGGTCGATAGGTCGGCGAGAATTGTCGGCATGACGGACGAGCGGTCGGCAGAGACTTTTGTGGGGTTCGCGGTGCGCTGGGAACCGTACGGTGGTGCCGACGATGAAGACATCTTCGTCGCGTTCGGAATTTCGGGTGCGGAGTATCGGCGCCGGTTGTGGTGGGCCTTGAATCTGCCGGGCGGCCCGGACCTGGACGACGATGTCCGGGATCGACTCCGTGAGTACGCCCACGCTTACCACGCGCCTACACCGTCGTCCGGGCTGTAGCGAAGTTCGCGATGCCCTCAGTGGCGTGTGGGAATGGGGTGATTCCTACGGTGATCGCGACGTGAATCGACTTCCCGCCAGCGAGGGCGATCAACGCGAGGATCAGTAGTGTCGATGACGTTTGTCAGTGTCAGAAGTCGGCTGCTCTTCGTGCTGACGCCGGGGGTTGGCTTGGGGAACCTTCGGTGCGGTTTCGCAGCGCCCGCGTGATGTCGATGATCGTCATGACCAGCAGGACTGGTATGACAATGCCCAGTACGGCCGCGGACCCGATGACCGAGGCAACCAGAATTGGGTAGATGTCCACCGGTCAGGTCTTGTGGCTTACGTCGTTCGGTGTCGCCGTTGTCGTCGACGGTTCGGATTTGTGGTGCTCGATGATGTCGGCGTCGTCGGCGAAGATCAGCGTTCCGCTGTTCGTTGCGACGGCCCATCGATGGGGCATCGCCCAGTCTCGGCCGGCGACGGGGACGGTCAGCAAGTAGTCGGCGAAGTCCTCGACTACGGTCCCGGTAACGAAGCCGCCTTCTAGGCGTCGCACTTGGACTGTGTCACCAACGGTGGGTGTTGTCGTTGTGATGTCTACCGGATCGGTCATGACGGAATTGAAGCAGATGAACCCTCTTGGCTGATCATGCGTCCATCGATTTTCAAAGTCGTCGATGTGCCTGAGACCGGTAGGTTGCGGCCGAGGAGGTGCAGCTCTGGGTTCGAAGGTGACGGCACTGCTTGCACGTTTCACCTGCGGTCTCTTGTCGCAGCGGAGGCGCTCACGCCGTGTGTTGTACCTTCCCTGCCATGGCCAAATTTCCCAGGGTTCGAGAGCAACACATCGCCGTGTTCGGCGAGAGTGGTTCGGGCAAGACTGTTTTGTTGTCGTCTTTTTTCGGACCGACGCAGGATGGGGGATACGCGAACGATCTCTGGGACCTTGTTGCCGACGACATCGGCCAAGGGCATCGGCTCTACAGGAACTACCTCCGCATGCGGGACCTCGCGACGGCACCGAAACAAGACCGATACAAGGCGACGACTCATTACTTCTCGGTGAAACTCAAAGGCGCAGACACCGACGCAGCCAAGAAGCGGCCCTTCGACGTCCTCCGACTCGCATGGCACGACTATCCAGGCGAATGGTTCGAAACCGAGCCCAGCAGCGCGACGGAGCGCGAGCGGCGCACCGACACCTTCCGTTCTCTACTTCGGTCCGACGTCGCTTTCCTGCTGGTCGACGGACAGAAATTACTCGACCACCGAGGCGACGAAGAGCTGTACCTGAAGTCGTTGATGTTCAGCTTTCGTCAGGGGCTCTTACGAATCAAGGACGACTTGCTCGAGGACGGGCCTATCGTCGAGTTCCCTCGGGTGTGGATCCTGGCGCTCTCGAAAGCCGATCTGTTCCCGGACTGGGACGTCGACACTTTCCGCGATCTGATCATCGTCAATGCAGCAGCAGACATCGAACAGCTCCGATCGACCATCGCCGAACTCATCGACACCCCCGCTGCCCTGTCCATCGGGGAAGACTTCTTGCTGCTGTCCTCCGCCAAGTTCGAGCGCGAGTCCACTGGTCCACAGACGCTCGACATCGACTTGACCCGGCGTATCGGTCTCGATCTCGTCCTTCCGGTGGCGTCGATTCTTCCGCTTCAGCGTCGTGTGCAATGGCAGGAGAAGCACGACATTCCTGGCAAAGTGCTCGACTCGCTCGCCGACGGCGCAGAGTTGCTGGCAGCAGGCCTGACGGGTGAAAAATTTGCGGCGATCGAAAAGCTTCTAGCACTGGTCAACCCAGGTAAGGGCGGAAAGGCAAGAAAGATCGCCGCCGTCGCGCTGCCCATCCTGGCGGACGCGGCGCGGTTGGTGGGACCGAAACTCAGGGAGATGAACGCGCAGGCCCGCGCTCAGCACGACTACCTGCGAGCGACACTGACGCAGTTCAAGTTGGACCTCGAGCAGGGCGTCGACGACAAGGTGATCAGGAACCCGAAGTGAGCACCAGTTCCGGACCCTCGGACATCATCTGGTCCACTCGGGGCCGTAATTGGGGTTTTCGTTTTCTTCTCGACGCCGGACTCGGCGACCCGCTCCCGGACTACGAACGTGCTTTCGACGACGCTGGAGACGCGCTGACTGCGTGGCACCGCCAGGATGGACATGTTGCGCTTCGCATCGAGGATCCGCTCGGACGCCGAGACTCGGCTGGCCGTGTGATTCCCCACGAGTTCGTGATCTTCGGCGACCTCGCCACCGTCGTCGACTCCGTCGAGGACGGTCTTCGCCAGGTGTGGCCGTTGGTAGCCGAGATGTATGCGGGAATCTGGGATACTCCCACCCCTCCAGATAGCTGACAGAGTGCGCCGGACCCGCCGCGACGCCAACCTACCGAGATGCCATCCCATTACGTTGCCAGCGCACCCAGTTAGAAACCGCACGCGTCCTCCCGGCACGGCTTCGTTCAGGCGTGTTCGATCGGTGGTCTGAAGTCTCCGGACACAGTCGGTACTCATAGCGACAATGCGCACTCCGACCGGGGAGCAGCACCCCATTGCCCACCCAATTGGTGACCACGTGGACTGAAGACAACTGACCGGGTAAACGATCAACAGAAAACCCGACGACAACCTACGCTCAAGTTTCAGCCGCTCCCCCGGAGGCGACGCCGAGAATTCTCAAATCGGTTACACCTCCGGCGGGAACCGTCCGAACATTCCCACCTCTGACCCTCGCATGTACGCCTCGTGCTCGGCCTGTGCCCGTGCCGACAGTGCCGCGTTCTCTGCGCGCTGCGCCTTGGCCCGCTGGATTCCGAAATAGCCGCCGACACCGACAACGGCGAGCGGCACGAACATATACCAGAAGTTGATGACAACACCGAGGGCGATGAAGGCCATGATCGCGTAGGTCAGCGTCCCGACGATAGGGTGTTGGCGCCACACAGAGCGCGTGTCGACGGGCGGCGGATCGGGTTGACGTTCAACACCTCTCGTCCCACCATGGTAATGGTGGTGAACGCCGCCGTAAAAGTTGTTCCCCATGCGCGTAACGGTACTCTGCAGGGCAGCAGCCTCGGACGATATCTGACCTGTCAACTCTCGGGCCTGTGCATGTGGGACAACGGCTTGCATCGGGACGTGTCGATGACCAGGTCCTATACCCTGCTTTTTCGTCTGTTGCCGACTACGGCCGCCTGATGTGGGCTCATTCCGGGTGAAACCGCTACCTCCTTGGCAGTGATGTTCTTCGCTAATCGCACTCGAAACTGCGAAACGGTAGCAGTCGCCGAATGATTCCACTGCGTCGGTTGCTGATCAGCTGCCCAACTACGATGTCGCCTGACTCGTTCACCAACGATCCTGGAGCACCACTGTGTCTTTTTCCGGCTATTCGCCGCCTATGTCATCCGCATCGAAGAGTGTGCGGACGTGGCCGTGGATCGCCGGAGTGGCATTGTCCGGTCTGCTCGTCGTCGGTTGCGTGGATCCGTCGGGGGAGAGGGACGCAACGTCGCAAACCGATGCTGCGTCGTCGGCCGCCGATACGACAATCGACATCTCACGCGAAGCGGCTACTACCGAGGCCACGCCCACGCTTCCGGTCGATCCGCCGGCCATACCCGAACCGGTGGATCCATCCGTACCTGCCGCGGCGGTGGTCACCAACGCGGACAGCGCACAAACAGCCCTGACTATGCTGGCAACCGTGCCGATCAAGGGGCGAGCCCCGAAGACCGGCTACGACCGGGACCTGTTCGGGCAGGCCTGGACCGACAACGTAACCGTTGAGTACGGCCGCAACGGCTGCGACACCCGCAACGACGTACTTCGACGGGATCTCACCGCAATCACTGTGAAACTGGGATCCAACGGATGCGCAATACAAACAGGCACCCTGGTTGACGAATACACCGGGGCCACCATCGACTTCATCCGTGGTGCCGATACCTCGATGACCGTGCAGGTCGATCACGTCGTTGCTCTGAGCAACGCCTGGCAGACAGGTGCGCAGCAGCTTGACGAGCTCACGTTGCGGAATCTGGCGAACGACCCGCGCAATCTGCAGGCCGTGGACGGCCCGGCGAATCAGCAGAAAGGCGACGGCGATGCCGCGACATGGCTGCCGAGCAACAAGCCGTACCGGTGTACCTACGTCTCACGGCAGGTCGAGGTCAAAGCCGCGTACGGACTTTGGGTCACCCCGCCCGAACACGATGCCATCGTTCGCATACTCGGGGAGTGCGGCGCTACCGCCTCAATCCGCCCCGCCGAGTCAGCGCCCGCGTTGACACCAGCTCAGCAACCCGCTGCGCCAGCGCCGGTGGGTATGGCACCGGCGCTGGCGAGCGTGATCTACGCGAACTGCGCCGCAGTTCGCGCCGCCGGTGCAGCCCCCATCCGAGTCGGAGACCCCGGATTCAGTACCGAGTTCGACGGTGACGGAGACGGCGTCGGCTGCGAGTGACGACGACACACGTCAGGGGCAACTGTGGTGGGTGTGCGTTGCCCTGACAACCATCGCCGAACGCGAGTGCGCACCGCGTCCATATCGAGCTCGGCATCGTGACAACCGCACGCGACCGAATGGGTGCATCGGACAGCTACTCTGACCGAGAGCACATCGGTCCCTCGGCGAACGGATTGTGGGATCGATTCGCCAACGCCATCAACAATTGGCACTCTCGCATCGCGCCCAACCTGATCGCGCGGCTCGACGACACTTTTGCGGTCGAGTCCTGCGCAACATGCCCCGACATGCCACTCATCTTCGTAATCAATCGTCCAGTCGGAGAGGCCGTTGCTATCCCGTGATGTCAATCATGTTGGCCTTGAGTACTAACGCGGTTTCGCTCGTGCCCAATGTGGTTTCATAGCTCCGACTTCCGGCGACCTCTGCGTAGAGCGTCACCACATCGCCATCAATGATTTCGCGTCCAATGACCGGATCGAAGTTCACTATGGTGTTGTGGTCGAACTCGTACCACTGGTTGCCTTCCACTGCAGAGGTGTCTGCCCGAAACATAGAGGTCCCGGTGACCGAGTCAAACTGGGTCACATACCCGTACACGACAACTCTTCTTCCCCGTTCGGCATCTGGATCGCGGACCAACACGCCGAATTCGCGTTCGCCAATTGCTGGGTAAGTTTGTCGGTCCAGCCGTGTTGCTTGAGCGTCGGCCGCTGCCTGTTGAGAATCCATAGCAACGCGATTTGCTTCGATTGCAGCCGCGTTCGGATCTGTCGTTACCGCAGCGGCCGGTGAGGGCGATACGGTTGGGACGGTGGTCGCTCGTTCGGCACCACTCGGAGCCGAACCTCCCGGGGGCGAAGGCGGAAGCGTGCGTGTGGTCGTCTGAATGGCGCGCGTAGAGTTCTCATCATTGTCGGCGTTGCCGAGAGCGACTCCTAGGAGGAGCACGCTTACCAACGCAGCACCTGCAACCACTGACTGAGGCGTCGTCAACGGCCACTTGTGCGGCTTCTTATGTTTCTGGTCGTCTATCCGCCGCCAGGTGCGACCGTCCCAGTAGCATTCGCCTGATTCGTATCGACCGGTTTTGGGGTTTAGCGAACCCGACCCTGGTGGCGGTTCCATTTATAGGGCTTCCTCTCCTCACGGGATTTCCGTTGCAGATTACTCGCGGACCGCTGCAACTCTGCCAATGGCGGCCAACAGCAGAAGCGTGGCAGTCATCGACGTCGGGGGGCACTGGTCGGGTTGTGCATAAACAGGCCGCGTCGGTAGCGTGCCGTCAATCGTCCGCCTCGGAAACCGCACTCCACGGTCTCTCGCACGGCGCGGGCTTCTTGAGATCACCTCGGCAGGCTCATCGCGATTTGTCTCGCGGGTCCGGGTTGAGCGGCTTCCTGCGGGTTTGGGTGTGCGTTTTGACCATCGACATATCGCACGGGCGGTGTGCGCGTGGACGCCGATGACCTCACAGAGCTGATGGATAACGGCCGGGCGCGCCTGTGCTGCTGCGCAAACTCGTTGCTCAGTCCGTCTTGACGTGAGCGTTGATCGCCGCAAAGAGCTCTTCGAAGCGGGTAAGGGTCTTTTCGCTTAATTTTGGGACGTATTTGGCTTGACTTCTATTGAGAACCGCGGCCGGCGAGTAGTGGTTAAGTCGACCTTTGTTGATCGCCCTGTCGGCGAAAGCGCGTTCCACACGGCGCACAAGGCGCTTGTCGTCCGGCAGGTCTTTGACCATCAGTTTCGCGGCACTCAGCTGTCCTTGGTAGGCGTCGTTGATGAGGTCGATGTAGAAACCCGGCTCAAATAGATCTTCTATGTCGGCGTCGGGCTCTCCGACGGTGTCACCGATCCGCACAAGACCACCCGTTCCTAGCCTGCCTGCCTCTTTTAGCCGAGCTATTGGGGCTACGTCGGTGCTCGATGAATCGACCAGCACGATGGTATTGAGCTTGTTGGCACCGAGCAGAGTGACGAAGGCGGGCAACTTGGCAATGCCTCCTGCAGGCGTAACGACGAGCCTGTCATCCAGTCCTACCCTGCCGGCGGCTTTGAGGGTCTGAGACAGCACTTCTAGGTAGAGCACGTCGCCGGGGCCCTCTACTAGCAGCACGTTAGGTCCCACGAAAAGTGTCTGGCTCAGTTCGATGCCGAGAGCCGCATGCAACGGAAAGGCTGTCTCGGCGTCCGCGTGCAGGATGTTCGAAGACACCAGCGTGCCACGTTGTCGGTCGTCAGTGACCGTCCGAACCCGGCCAAATTTATGCGCGTCAACCATGAACGGTGAGTGCGTGGAGAACAGCACTTGATGAGAGGGAGCGAGCCGCTCGTCGATGAATCGGAGCAAGTCGGCCTGGGCGGTCGCGTGGAGATTAAGGCCCGGTTCGTCGAGGAGAAGTATCAGGGGTTGTCTTGAGTTCTCCTCAAGGTGGGTGAAGTAGGCCAAGAACGAGAAGAACCAGACGAATCCGCGTGAACGTTCGTCAAACGGCACGCTGACATCGTGGCGCTTGTTCACGACGCGGATTTGGAGGAGTGGCGGCTCGTTGAACGGGGCCATGGCCCCGGACTCTGCGCGTCCGATGATTTCTAGTCGGACTGCGAGTTCGGTATTCTGGGTCCAATATTCGAACACTTCGCTGCTGATGCTGTTAGAGGCGTTCTCCAAGTCGCGGATCAGGTGTTCGTGTGATTCGGGGTCTTGAAATTCTTCGAGACCGACGCTGGCCATGTCCAGCAGCGCGAGAACAGCTTGCTCTCCGCGGGAGAGTGTTTGGTCGTCACGTTTCCGCATTAGGTCGGGGATCGCAACTTTGCCTGGCATCGAATCGTAGTCGCCGAAGTAGACGAACTTAGGTCGACGACCTTCCAAAACGTCGATGATCGCGAGAACCAGTCGTCGTTTGCGCCACGACTGTATTGTCGTTACAACTTCTGTGACTGCAGCTGTGGGTGCCTCCATCTCTTCCAGTGCTGCAACTAGCTCTTTGATGCCGGTGGCACTGTCCACTTTGGTCTGGGTGGTCGGCGGCAGCTCTAGGCCTGTGCGCAGGTGGTCGACGGCGGCGCTCTCCTTGTGCGAGACCGCCCACGTGCTGCCGCTGTATCGGTATCCAGTGGTAACTGTGATTGTCTTGCCGGTGAGGACGCCCACCCCGAACGCTTCCTCAACGGCGGCGACATCATCGGCATCTAGTGAGTACGTAAGCACAGACACCGGGATCGCGTCCTCGGTCCTTCGACGTTCGCGGGTCAAGCGGCTAGGGAAGTCCAAGCCTTCATCGAACGGGGCTGCGCTGATGGGATGCGATTTGTACATCGCTTGAAGAACTGCCGTTTTTCCGGACTCGTTTTTGCCGACCAGGCACGTCACATCACCCTCGACGTCAAGCACCCCTGCGTCTTCGATGCTTCGGTACCTGCGCAACTGTGCCGATGTGAGCTTCACGAGTCCCCCGATCAATCAGAAATATGACGTGGATGTGGTGGTGACGTTATCGGGTGGGGCCGACATTCGGGTTCGACTCTCGCTAAAACCCCCACGCCCGGCGGTCCGCATCATGACAAATTTCCAACGTATAGGTCTCAGCGGCCACCTGCGCGTGTAGGTATGCGTTTTGACCATGGTGATATTGGATGAATGTTCGCGGCAAGTGGGCTGGCCGATCGCGGTCGAGACAGATGGAGTTCAACCTCGTCCTTCAAGATCAAGCGGTCCGTCTGGAGTCAGGTTCCACTCGCGCGCGTGGACTAGTGGAACTTTGCCGGCTGCTCCAAGACGGTCGAGGGCCGGCTTGATCACGTCGAAGGTTAGCTCTTCGTCGCTGCTGATCCCCGACGCCTCGAGCAGCGGCTCGCTTGCTTGCCATGTCTCTAGATGAAGCCGCCAAAGTTGATCGAGAGCAAAGTGCGCGAGGTGATCCCTGAACTCAGCTTTGTCCGTGGACAGCTTTCCAGAGGGTTGCCCCCAACCCCGGCGCAAGATCTCTCCGGCCGAGAAGTGGAGCGCGCGGCTGGTGGCCGCATGCAGGTAGTCGTACAGCCCCTGCTTGCCAGCCCGATCTGCGATCCAGTCGCCAGAGGGCAACATTCCTCCGCTCCATTTGTACTGTTTCTGCAGAGCTTTCAACTCGGTCTTGATCTTCTCCTTGTCGGCGATCCTTGAGTCGAGGAACGCCTTGGGGTACCAAAGTTGTGCCATCTCCTCATCGCCGATGTAGTTGCGCTGCGCGATAAGTGACCGCAGAGAATCCCAGATGCCGAGCAACGTGAACAGCTTCTGCGAGTCGTCTAAGTCGAGCGACAAGAAGAACTCCAGGTACATTACGTCCTCAAGCGAGGCGCGAACGAAGGCCACCGCTAAGTGACCCAAATCCTGCCGGGCAAGCAGAACAGCAGCTTGCATCGTCTCTTGCTGGCGACGAAGCGCATTGTTGATGGCGAGCAGACGAAAGTCTGCCTCCATGTCAGCCCACTTCATGTCACCCACAACCAGCAAACGACCTGTGACCTCAGCGAACTCTTCCACCGCCTCGATCCGTTCAATTAGAGACGTGGAGCGATCAACGGGCCCGTTGCCTTCGGTCACAGACATGGAGCTCATGCTGCCAGTGGGCTGCTATCGCTGCATCCGACATCGGCCGATTCATCTGTGCGCTCTGAGTCGCTCCCTGCGGGTTCGGGTGTGCATTTTGACCATCGTCATACCGGACGAATGCGAACGGGCCACTGAGAGTGATTGACCGCGACGTTCTCTCGGCCAAACCGTCCGCTGGAAGTGTCCACTCGATTGGTCCAGCTTCCCGTAGTCTCTACCGGACAGATCGAGTCCAGCAGGCCGGAGGGGTATGAAAATCGGGTACGCGCGGTGCAGCACCGCCAGACAGGACACCTCCGTCCAAATTGGACTGCTCGCCAAGATCGGTGTCGAACGCGACCGGGTCTATATCGACCATGCAGTCAGCGGCCGTCAGGCAAAACGTCCCGGACTCGAAAACGCCATCAACGCCAGCCGCGAAGGCGACGAATTCTGCGTCACCAAACTCGACCGACTCTCCCGATCAGCCGGAGACCTCCACGAAACCGTGAACCGCCTCGCCGCTAGGGGAGTAGCACTATTGATCGACGGCAAGGTTTACGACCCAGCGGATCCCATGGGCAAAATGTTCATCGGCATGCTCGGTCTGATGGCCGAATTCGAGTCCGACCTGATCCGAGCCCGCACGCGCGACGCCATCGCCGCGGCCGCAGCCGCCGGCAAGATGAAAGGACGGCCCCATACGCTTACCCAGGAAGAGCGGGCCTATCTGCTTCAGGTGTACGAAACTCGTCAGTTCAAGATCGAAACACTCTGCAAGAACACCGGATTGAAACGATCCGCGCTCTACAGCAACCTCACCCTCGCCAGGGAAGAACGAGACGCTCTAGCAGTCGCGAGAGGTGAGTAGTGCAGTCCACTTCGGCCACCCGCACTGTCGACTGCCAAGAAACGTGAAGCCACCCGAATGCGCAACCAGGGCAGCACTATCGGCGACATAGCTGAAATCCTCGGAGTGAGTCGGCGAACCCTGTACCGCCATTTTGCGCAATCCTAGAGCTGAGGGGACAGCTACGCGGTTGGCACTCCCGCTCCGACCTCGACGGAATCACTCGCCGGTGCCGCCTCGCGCTGCGCCTGAGCGCGGGCTAGATCACGGGCCTCAAGTACGTTCAGATCTTCGCCGGTGTCGTTCTTCCAGCTGATACGTCCGTTGTTGCTTCCACCGACGAGTACTGCGCCGGCAGCGGATGGACTGTCGAAGAGCTCGTCGTCGCGAAATACGAAAGCGCCATCTTCGATCGCCGCGCGGCCGCTGGTAATGAGCGATTCGCGGGTAGCTCTGACACGCTCGGTAGCTGCACCACGCAGGTCCGGTCGCCCACGGGAACCGCGTTGCACGACAATACCTTCGGGAGTCAGATACCCCTGCGCGTCGCATCCGGACTCACGGAAGAAGAGACCCTCGTTTGGTGATTCGTCACCTGGTCTGGATTCACCCTCCGTTGGACGGATCGAATCGAGGATCGGTGCACCGAGGGTGGTCAGCAGGACGGAAATCGTGTCCAAAAATTCGTGGCAGTCTGCCTCGAGCGGTGCTGGTGTGAACGGGTTGCTCGCATCGTTGCCGTTGGTCAGCGTGTACCGATCTGCGCGTTGGGCGGTTCGGATCGACAGCCACTCCAGGTAGGAGACGTGCGTGGATGTCCATTCGTTGGTCAACGACACTGCAACCATCGCGCGGGTCCAGTTTTATCGCCGTGCTCACCTAGGCGTTTGCCGACGTTCCCTGTCTGGCCGATGTATGCGGTCCGTTCGTCGTCACTACCTCCGAACAGGTAGTACACCCCGACCTGCGTCGATGCCGGTAGCTTCGCAAATTCGCTCAGCAGCGATCGTGGGATGTCGAAGACGCGGACCGTCCTGGTGGTCAGGCTCGCGACCCGAATGCCGACGGGATCCCCACCGGGTAGATAGATCTGGATGGTCTGAGCCCGGACCATCAGGCAGCCTTCTCGATGTCGAGTTCACGAATGATGCGCATCGTTTCGACGGCGACGGTGGTGACTTTCTTGATCAGTTCAACTATGTAAGTAGGGTTGTCGTGTTCGTCGCACCACAGATTCGGATCGTTCATAATGCCCGATGGTTTATCGGTCTTGACCTGGTAGCGGTCGATGATCCATGCCAGTGCTGACCTCGACCCGAGCATGTACTCCTCGGCTTCGGGTGGAATTCCGGTGATGGTGACCTTCGAGTTGTAGACGATCGCGGAGTGGTCGTCTTTGCTGCGCCACTTCATCCTCTGAACCCGCCACGTCTCGCGATCGCTCCCATTAACGCCAGACTTGAGTGACACCTCGAGCGGGTACGGCTCGACGCCCTCGTACCCCATGTGGAGCGCACCGAGCTCCTCGCCGGCGGCGGCGAGCTGCGTGAACCGCTCCAGCGAGCCCGGGGTAGGGATGTGGGGGAGCATCTTCTTCAGATCCGACGCGTAGCTCTCCCGGTAGGCCGGGACGTGCAGTTGCCCGTACACCGACCAAAAGATCTGATCCTTCGTAACGGGTTTGCCGAGCGCAGCCTGGTACACCGACAGGATTTCGCCGGTGATGTTGTCTATTCGTCGATATCCCCACTCGTCGGCACCGGAATCGGAAGCTGTCGAGCTGAAGTCGAACCCACCTGCGTCGGCAGCATGGACCTTTTCGAAGGTAAAACGAGGAAAATATTGACCATTCTGTCCTGCGCCTAGCAACTGAACGTCAGGAATCCCGCTTGTCGCCAAAAGTGAGAAGTCTGCCGTTGCTCCCACCCCAATTGCATAGAAGCCGTAGTTGTCGTGGTGGGGTGTCGGGAACATCGACGGGAGCTGCGACCGCTCGTGGTTCAGATATTGATCGAAGTAGGTGTTCTGCCGGTTGAACGGCCTGTAGCTCGATGCGCGGAAGCCGTGCTCGCTCAGCTTGATTGTGCGGCCGCGGGCCAGATGGGTGCGTAAGCTGCGTGACCATTTGATGTGATCACCCGCCGCTGCAGTGGGGGTAGAACCGAGGAACGTTGTGACGTCCGCTTCGCGTGGTCTCGTGATGCTATGACTGGCGCAGAACGCTGCAAACGGCGCGAGCTGCGCGTTGTAGTTGACGATCAGCCGACGGACGTTCTGCTCGAGGTCGGCGCGCGAGTAGTCATACACCCACGCATCGCGATTGGTTTGAAGGCCGGCCGAATACCGCGCGAAAACACGGGTACCCGGTGACTGATGTCGATCGCCGATGGCCGGCCAGGTGCCGAAGGTGGTGTCGCGTTGGCTGATCCAGTCGCCGTCCGTGTTTGGTTCGATGGTGCGCCAGTCGGTGGTGTCTAGGGTGCTGTTGTCGATAAGGCGGAGTTTCGCGTTGCGGTCGAGGTAGTCGCCGATATCGCGGTAATGGATTAGCACCGGCCCGGTGTGGGCGGGGTCTTTAACGCCGACGAACACCGCGATGGTGGCCTGCGAACCTGCGCCGAAAATTTGTCCGCCTTCCTCTTTCCAATTGGGCTTTCTCATGTTGCCGCGCAAGTTATAGATCCAGAGGTGCGCAAATTCGTCTGCAAAGCTCAAACGGACACCATCGCCGCTGTTTGAGTCGATCCAACCGCCGTTGGAGACGAACGCGACGATTCCGGTGTCGCCGACGCGGTCGGTGGCCCACCGAAAAGCGCGATAGTAAGAGTCGTAGAGGCTGTTCTTGTTCGTTCCTGTCGACCGCGCGGCATACGTCGCGGCGATGCGGGCGTCGAGGGTGGGGTATGTCATGTTGGCGTTATTGTCGTTGGCGCTGCCCTGACCCACCGAGTACGGCGGGTTCCCGACGACCACGTTGATCGGCACCCCGAGCTGTTTGACGATCCGATTGTTGTTCTGAGGGAACATGACCGAGTCCATCGTGTCACCGTCTTCGGTGATTTGGAACGTGTCGGCGAGGACGACCCCCTCGAACGACTCGTACCGACCTTCCTCACCGCTCGGGGTCGTCAACGCGTGGTAGGTGGTCTCGATATTGACGGCAGCGATGTAGTACGCAAGGAGCATTATCTCGTTGGCGTGCAATTCTTCCCGATACTTGCGCGCCATGTCGTCCGGGAGTATCAGCCCGGATTGCAGAAGTCGGGTGAGGAAGGTGCCCGTGCCGGTGAACGGGTCGAGGATATGGACTCCGGTGTCGGTGAGCCCCTTGCCGAAATGTTCCTTCGACACGTGGTCTGCGGCGCGGAGGATGAAGTCGACGATCTCGACCGGGGTGTAGACGATGCCCAGGGCATCGGACTGCTTCTTGAACGCGACACGGAAGAACCGTTCGTACAACTCGGCGATGACCTGCTGTTTGCCTTCGGCGCTGGTCACTTCCGAGGCCCGGATGCGCACCGAGTCGTAGAACGAGTCGAGACCGGTGGTCTCCGACTCAAGATTGGCGTCGCCGAGAGTGTCGAGCATCTGCTGCATGACAATCGAGACCGGGTTGTGCGCGGCGAAGTCGTGGCCGGCGAACAGCGCATCGAACACAGGTTTGGTGATGAGGTGTTGGCTGAGCATGCTGATCGCGTCGTCGCGGCTGATGGAGTCGTTGAGGTTGTCACGTAGCCCGGTGAGGAACTTCTCGAACTGCTCGGCTGTCTCCGGGGAGGCACCGGTGAGGAGAGCGTTGATGCGGGCGATCTGGGCGGCAGCGATGTCGGCGACGTCGGCGGCCCACTGTTCCCAGTAGACGCGGGTGCCGACCTTGTCGACGATGCGGGCATAGATTGCCTCCTGCCACTCCGAGAGTGCGAACAACGCCATCTGCGACGCCACCCCACCGCTCCCACCTTCGCCGTTGTCAGGCTTCGGATCCGTGTCCGGGGTGGGGTGTCCGTCGCCGATCGTTTCATCGGAGTCGGTGGTCGGGCCGATGTGCCCGCCGAGGAGACGATCATTACCCTGACCGGCCTTGGCTTGCTTGGTGGTGGCGTTGAGGGCGATGGAGTTGACCATCGCGTTGAACCGATCATCATGCGCCCGTAAGGCGTTGAGGACCTGCCACACCACCTTGAAGCGGCGGTTGTCGGAAAGGGCCTGCGACGGTGACACTCCGGCGGGCACGGCGACGGGCAGGATGATGTACCCGTAGTCCTTGCCGGGGGAGAGGCGCATGACGCGGCCTACGGATTGGACGACGTCGACGACGGAGTTGCGGGGGTGCAGGAACAACACGGCATCGAGGGCCGGGACGTCGACGCCCTCGGACAGGCAGCGTGCGTTGGACAGGATGCGGCATTCACCCTCGGGGACGGGTGCTTTGAGCCAGGACAGTTGCTCGTTGCGCTTGAGAGCGTTGAATGTGCCGTCGACGTGGCGTGCGGAGACGACGAGGTCTCGGTTGGTGGCGTCGACCTGTTCGCCGTCGTTCTCGTTTTCGTCGAGGAGGGCGCGGTAGGCGTCGACGACGTCGGGGAACACTTCGGCGACCTGCTTGGAGGCGGCGATGTCTTTGGCGAACGCGACGGCCCGCTTCATCGGAGGTGCGCCGATAGCGAACCCGTCTCCGTCGGGGGAGCGGCCTGCGCGTTTGGCGAGACCGTTCCAGCAGCCGACGATCTTGGAGGCGTCGTCGAGTTGGAGTTCGGAGTAGGTTCCGGCGAGCTGTTTCTGCATAGGGGCGGCGACGAGGTCCTCGTCGACGGTGAGCACGATGACCTTGTAGTCGGTGAGCAGCCCCCGTTCGACGGCGTCACCGAAGGACAAGCGGTGCAGCTCCGGCCCGAAGATGTCGACATCGTCCATGGACGACAGCTCGGCGGAGTGGTCGGCGGCCTTCTCCTTGACTGCGTCGTCGAAGATTCGGGGCGTGGCCGTCATGTACAGCCGCCGTGACGCTTTCAGGAACTCGGCGTCGTGGACGCGGACGAAGTTCGATTCGTCCGCACCGGCGACGGTGACGCCGGTGGTGCGGTGTGCTTCGTCGCAGATCACCAAATCGAACGCATCCACCCCCAGCCCTTGCGCCGCAGCGACCGTCGGCAGGGACTGGTAGGTGGTGAACACCACGGTCAGTCCTTTGGAGCGCTTCCGGTGCGCCATATGCGATGCGAGGTTGTCGGGGTCGGTGGTCACCGGGATCGCGACGTCGACGGTGCTGTAGTCCTCGGCGGAGCGGGAGACCTTCGAATCCGAGCACACGGCGAACGCGCGGATGTCGAGCTGGGTTTGCGCGGTCCACTCTCGCAGTGTCTGCGAAAGCAAGGAGATGGAAGGGACCGCGAACAGGATGCGTGCACTGCCGCCGGCCTCGGCAGCCGTGCGTTCGGCGATCTTCAGAGCGGTGAACGTCTTTCCCGTTCCGCAGGCCATGATCAGTTTCCCGCGGTCGTTGCCGGCGGAGAACCCGGCGAAGACCGCGTCGATTGCCTCGACCTGGTGCGGGCGGGGCTCGTTGCGGACCGCTTCACTCAACTCGACCGTCAGCTCACCCTGCGGCCATGCGATGTCCCAGTCGATAGGAGCCTCGGCGATCTCGGCCAGACCGATCCGTTGGACAGGGATGGTCTGGTGATTGATCGCGTCTTCGGCGTTCTTCCCCCAGCGGTCGGTGGTGGAGATGATCACGCGGTTGGTGAACGACCGATCCCCATCGTCGGTGGGAAATGTTTGTCCCGAGGCGGTGAAGAACGAGTCGAGATCGCCTTTGCTCAACGTGGTGGTCGGTTCGTAGAACTTGCACTGGATCGCGGTGTAGTCGCCGGTGTCGCGTTCGCGGGCGACCAGGTCGATACCGGTGTCGGCCTTACCTTGACGGTCGGGCCAGTCGATCCATCGCCACACCTGCTCGTACTGCTGCGACAGCGTCGGATCGAGCTCGAAGTACCGAACCATCAGCTGCTCGAACTTGGTGCCCCGCTCCGAATTCGACGGCTCACCGCGGAACGCTTCGATAACCTCGTGCACACTCGCCATGACCTACCGAAACCACCTCAACGTCGGGGACAATCAGACCGAGTATGCCGCTTACATCGACGACAACCGCCATTCATGAGGACTCTTCGGCGTTTCGGTGACTGAAGAGGTCGTGGCCCAGCAGAGTCTCCCTGGTAGAGCCCCAGACGCGTAAAGCTCCGGTGTCGCATCCTCGAGTGCGAAGGGGCGTGCCGCCACGAAGCCTGCACGGTCGAAGTCAGGATTGTTCGCGCGCCGCAGACTGGACAGCACTGGCGAGTCCGGAGAACGAACATTCGACGGGATCGTGCGAGAGCAGACTGCTCAACACAATCGACTTCTGCTCCCCGAACGTGGAGTTGAGGCGCTGGGTGGACACCACGTAGAAGTCCCACTGGTCTAGGTCGAGCGGGTCGGCGGCGGCCCGATCGGTCTGTTTGAAGACACAAAAGACATAGACGTCGGCCTGCCGCTTCCGTTGCGCGGCAATTGTGTTCGTCGTCGCGTCCCAGCCGTTCGTCGGCTGGATCCCGAAGCTGATCGTCGACAACCTCTTCTGCTTCCAACTTTGCAGGTATGCAGACGATTTCACCTCGACGCGAATTCCCCCTTCGGTCAGTAGATCAGAAGCATCCCACTCCACTCGGACTCCATCGGCTACGCATCCGAGTGCGAGTCCGACAATGTATTCGGCGAGAACACCGCGTTGGGCGTTCCCGATGAGATCCGAGCACGCCCAACGCCAGAACTGGCGAAGGTCCGATCCGATCGACTGCCCCTGCTGTGTGAAGGGCTCGTCGCCAGTCTTCGGTGCTGTCACGAGCGGGTCGCGGTGGTTCGTGAGCTCGATCGACGAGCATTCGGCCACGTCGGCCGCATACCGGGTCCCGTGGTGGTCGTGCAGCATCGCACTCGATGGGTCGAGATGCCGATGAACTCGGAATCGATGGCCATGGAAATTCTCCCTCGATCGGACAGGTGAACGGAACTAGCTCTTCCGAGGTCTACTCATGTGCCGCCAGATCGAGTGGTCGAGTGCCGACACCGGCATGTCCATCCGCCTCGCAGCGTCGGTCACCAGCCGTGAGACTTCTTCGCTCCCGAGTCTGCGACCCAACGCCTCCACCACGAATCGAGTGACGAGAGTGTCGGCTTTGACGCCGTCATGGCCGACCAGCATGAGGAAGTAGTCCCACGTCACCGGGCCCAAGCCGCGAGTTCCGCAGTACGCGGCTCGCTGCGCTGCCGAGTCCCGATCGATGTCGGATGCGTGGCGTGCGCCCGACGCTGCGAGCCGGCTGGCAGCAGAGATGATCGCCTCAGCCTTCGGCACACCTCCGGTCTTCTGCTTGTTGCCGAGCACCGTCTGAATCCACTGCGGGTCGGTTTCGCCCAGTACACCGAGGTCGTCCCAACTTTGCCTGCCGGACTCGGCCTTGTACCGCTTGATCGCGCCGCGTACGCCCGTGTCGGCAGAGACTCCGTAGACCGCTCTGATCGACAGGACCGCATCGATCAACGCCAGTTCCACATGCCCCGGCCATCCGTCCGGGGCAGCGTGCATCTCAGTGATCTCAGCCGTGAGGTACTCGACGAGCACCTCGATATCGCCTGCGTCAGTCGTCGCCATTGCGGTGGATCCCTTCTGGGTCGATGAGAGCGGACGTTACCGGCCAGTGCCGACCTATTTGCACAGATCTCGTCCTCGACGACCACAGTTCGTCGTACGGGCGAGGGTAAGGCAGTCGACACACCTTCCGGTGCTGCCTGCGACAGTCAGGCAGACGTTCGACTATCCGCGGATGACGATCTCGATGGCGTCGACATCGACGTCGTACGTCTTCGCCAGACCGGCCTTCGCTTCCCGGATCGTCAACGCGGCGACCTCCGTCGTCGGTGCTTGCGTGCTCGTGGACTGATCGTCGAATTTCTCGAACTTTGCATCGGTCAGGTCGATCCCCAGATCGTCCAGCGTGGTGTACCGCACCGGATTTCGGTCACCTGTCCACACGTCGGGGACGTTGACCCGGGCGAATTCGCTGAACTGAATCTTCCACCGGGCGGGGTCGCCGGCCGTTGCGGGAACGATCCGAGAGATCCGCCCGACCAGGAAGGCGCTGCCGTGATCTTCGGTGCCGTCCGCGTACGCCTCGACGTTGTGTGCGTTCTGCGTGCACACCACGTACTGGCACTTCCTGGCTCGCGCTGCATCCAGTTTCCACGACTGAGACCCGCCCTCACCCAGGATCGAGTCGAGGCTTTTGCCGGTGAACACGGCCACTGTGTCTTCGTTTGTCGTCATGCAGAGACCGTAGCAAACTATCTAGCTTGGTGCAACGAACTATAGATAGTTTTATTTATACTTTGACGCGTAGGGCCTGCTGGTGCACGCAGAAGTATGCTGCGCAAGCAGGCACCGTCTGGCGCTACCGCGACATCGAGCGTGGTCGGTCCCCGTCGCTCCCGCGCAGTTACCCGAAGTGCTCCACAGGTGGAAGGTGGCCATCTGACGACATCGACGAGCGGTCGCGCATTCCGCCTGCCGGCGGTGCCGGCCACCTGCGGTGTCCCCTGAGTGGAGCTCCGCTGCGCTCCGCACCGTAGACGAGCATCGTTCTTCCGGGCATCTGGCTGCCATCGAGTCTGCGTCACCCGTGCCCGCCTTACCCACCCCTGACTCCGCGATGCTCCGGCCCTGCGGGCGCCGAAAACTTTTCACGAACGCCTCCGGCTGAAAACTTCCCGGCCCAGGGGCAGGACGCCGTTCCCGTGCGCCGCCTACTCTCCCCACGCCAGATGACGGCGAAAGAACGCAGGGGAGGACGCAACACCGACCCGGCACGAGTTCCGAAGGGCAGCAACAGCTATGACCGAGACCACGAACACCGACTCCAGCACCTGCATCGCGGACGGCCCCGACTGCACCGGCGACATCGAATACCGGGACGCACTGTCCGGAACCGGGGTATCGCATCCGAGGTGCGACAAGCACTGGCAAGACCGTCTCGACCTCGAGGACGACATCCGCCGCCGCTACCCGGCCCACGCACCCGCCGACTTCGACCCCACCTACGCAGGCGAGCACTGGGACGAGGACTACTGACCCAGCACACGCTCACCACCCCAACCGAACCGCACCGACCGAGGAGCACAAGCCATGACCACCAACGACATCGACGACTACTGGACCACCTACGACAAGGCCCTCGACGCAGCCGCAGAATGCCGCAGCGTCGAAACCCTGATCGACACCCTGAACCGTTACTACCCGCCCTCGTCCGGAGTCGCGTTCTTCCCCAACGGAGCCGACCGCGACCTACTCGGCACCCTCACCGACGCCGGACACTTCGATACCGTCTGGATTCACGCGGACTACCACTTCGCGCTCCGTGACGGCCGCGGAGACGGATTCACCTACATCGAAGGCGACATCGTCCGCGGAACCTCACGCCGGTAACCCACCGCCCCGGTGCCAGACGGCACCGGGGCCACCAACCCGCACCACCTGGAAGGAACGCCCCTGATGCCCGCTCAAGCATGGGTCACCCTGATCGTCGGCGTCCTCGCCGTCGTCGGCGTCGCCCTGACCGTCCGCCAACGCACCGTGGCCGACAAACGCGCCCAAGCCTGGCAACGGATCACCTGGTGCCTCGAACGCACCACCAGCGACAACGAGGCCGAAGCCGCCCTGGGCTGGGACATCTACACACCGGTGACCGACTCGCCGCTCATCACCCGAACCGAACGAGACGTACTGCGCGCCGTCGCGACCCGGGCGTTGTGGCGAGCACTGGCGTCACCGGCACAAACCGAGGACACTGACAACCAGAACGAGCAGGAGGACCCACGATGACCACCACCGAGAAGCGCACCAACGCCGCCCGACCACAGGTCGCACGGGCCGCAGCACGGGCATCGGTCGCGTTGTACGAACGTGACGGCCTCGAGGTACCCCAGTGGATCCGCGACGCTGCCGAAGGGCGCCCGACCACGCCACCGGCAGAACAGCCCTGACACAGGCACCAGCCGCAGACCGACAAGGCCCGCACCCGACACAGGGTGCGGGCCTTCTCTGTTGCAGGGAAGGGTCGGCGGCTCGCGTAGGACCGGGCCACCCTGCGGGCGTCCACCGCATCGAACTCCGCTGCGCTCCGTCCTGTGAAAAAAATTCTTGTTTTCCCCTTCTGGCCTTCCGATTTTGACCGGCGGTGACCTCCGCGCAACCGCCGGCGTCCGCTGCGCTCCCGGCCCGAAAGGCTCCAGAAACTTTTCACAGACGCCTCCGGCTGAAAACTTTCCGGCCCGACCATTGCACTCCGGCCCCCTCATGCCGGTCCAACTCTCCCCTGCCAGAACGGCAAAAAAATTGGCGGGCCACCGAGGTTCGTCACGTTGAGCAGAGGAGCGCGAGATGCCGAAGACCACCGCCCAGAAAGCCCACAGCAGCACCGACACCGACAACTACGGCGCAGTGGTCACCCACACCACCGCCACCATCGTCGGACGCCAGAAAGCCGTGGTCAACGTCCACGCCGCCGCCACCGACGACGCCCAGATGATCGTCACCTTCAACCGACTGATGATGACCTTCCGCTCCGCCGCCGCCGTCCACGCCTTCATCGCCGGACTCGCCGACGCCCGAACCCTCATCGGCCGCATCGACAACCAGGCACCCCAGCCCGGGGGACCGGGCGA
Organism: Rhodococcus sp. 14-1411-2a; assembly: GCF_002259485.1. GTDB lineage: Bacteria > Actinomycetota > Actinomycetes > Mycobacteriales > Mycobacteriaceae > Rhodococcoides. The sequence goes on along the minus strand of NZ_NPGA01000022.1, from coordinate 99,630 downwards.
CGACTACGCCCGCGCCGCAATGTCCGTTGTATGGATCGCGCCACCGGAAACCGCCGTCACCCCACGCGAGCAGTACGTCCCAGCCCGGCGACGCACCATGCACTGGGTCGAGGTCCACATGGGACCGGTCACCTGGCGCATCATCGACCGCCTCGGCTACGTCACCATGCTCGACGAGCTCCGCAACGTGCACCGCATGGCCGTCGCGATCTTCACCGACGGCGACCAGTACACGAGCGACCCGACCACCCTCACCGACGCATTCGACGACGCCGAACGCGAACACCAGGAAGACATGGCTGCACCCTGGCGTCGACGCCTCTAAGACGCTCTCAGGCCCCCGGCCCCGGACCCGACACGGTTCCGGGGCCGAGTCATCTCCATCCACAGGCGAATCTTCTGTCCCCAGATTCCGGAAAATGCCTGCGCATCGCGGACCTCGCTGGCGCTCGGTACGCGATGCTGGAAGAACCACGCATCACAGGCCGCCCGGCTCACCCACCCGAAGGAACACAACACCGATGATCACCTGGACCGTCACCACCCGCGCCGACCGCCGACCCGAAACCATCACCACCGCAGGAGCAGAACCCAGCCTCGACGCAGCGAAACGAGCCGCCGCCGACGCCGTCCGCTACGCCCTCCTCGACGCCCAGGCCCACGCCGACATCAGCCCCACCAACACCCCACCGACGTACCTCGTCACCATCGACGGCGAATGCGCCCTCATCGTCAGCCTCGGAGCGTGCCGACCCGGCAACTACACCGGCCTACTCGACAAACTCGAGCACTTCGACGGCACCGCCACCCACCTGCTCTACCTATAGACAGACCGAGGGGAGTAGACCTGAAAGCGTTGCGCGAGAACAACTCTGTCGGTACGTACTGCAATACTTTCCCTATGCGCATCAGAACACTCACCGGCCCACCGCTACCAGCCGAAATCGCAGCGGACACAGCACGACTCCTCGCACTCGTGGAACTGAACAACGCCCGGCCCCAACCGGAACCGAACGCCACGGCCAACGACCGCGGCCCCCGCGCGCGATACTCCTGAATTCGCCAAACCCCTACAACCAAAAGCGCGGTGACCGCGAACGGCCACCGGCTCCTGGTGCTTCTACTTATCAGCCTTAGAACAGCTGCAACACAGCAATCAGCACGTCAACGGCCCTGTGAACCCACGGACCCGCCCCATCCCAGACCGCCAGCAGCACTGCCCACACAGGAGACCAAACCTCGTCACCTGGCCCCGGCATCTCGACACCGAACACCTGACCCACCAGCTTCACCAGTGAGTTCACCTGCCCTAGTGTCAACAAGGTCCTCACGGGTCGTGAACCTCTGAACCTGGTGAACCATCCTCTCCAGCCTGCTCGCCCGGTCTCGGACCCATCATTCTTCTCTGCAGCCATAATACTTTCCCTTCGTAGTGAAATTCCGTCCCGTTGTCGGGGTGATTTGCGCACACGTGTGGCATATCGGCCTTTCGGTTGGATTCACGATATCTTGGCTCAGCGGTTGCTTCGCCTCCATTAGAGTCCCATATTGAGGGCCTTTCCGCAACCCTCTCGAAGAGTGCACGATGGCCACGTATCGCCAGGTCAAGGCCGGTATATAAGTTTAATCGCGTACTTATCAAGCGCGAATTATTACCGGAATAAAGCAGCGGATATCTCTGATTCTTTTCCGGATATTCGTCGATTAATTGCGCGGAATAGATAAATGTTCGACAAAAGAATGTATCCAGGGTCTACGAGCTGCCGCGACACCGAGCGTGGCCGGTCTCCGTCGCTCCCGCACAGTCACCGGCGAGCTCCTCAGGTGGAGGTGGTCACCTGCCGACGTTCGACGAGCGGTCTCGCATTCCGCCTGCCAGGCGGTGCCGGCCACCCTGCGGGCGTCCACCGAACCGAACTCCGCTGCGCTCCGCACCGCGAAAGACATCGATTTCTTGTCGCACATCTGGCTCCCGGCGATACTGCATCACCCGGGCCCGCCGCCTCAACCCCGCGCTCCGCTGCGCTACGGCCGAAGGCTCCGAACACTTTTCGTCCCGTACTCGCTGCGCTCCCACGAAAAGTGTCCTGCCGCGGGGTTGCCCCGTCGTTCCCGTGCGCTGCTGTCTCTCCTCACGCCAGATGACGGCGACAAGAAATTGGCAGAGCAGGCCGGGGGACCGGTCACGAGGGAGAGGGGCCAGTCATGGCATCACGGACCAAGACCAGCACAGCGGACAAGGCCGAAGCACGCCGCGAGCTGCTCCGTCGGTCAGGAAGTAGTGACAGCGTCACCGTCACCGTCGACGACCGCGCTTTCGGTTCGAATAGTGTTCGTGGAGAACGTGATCAGGTTGCCGTCGCCGTCGACGGTCGCGAACTCCGTCGTTCCCCAGTCCGTCGCGACGGGGTGGCCGGCGTCTGCTGGGTGCAGGACGCCCGCGCGCGAGAGTTCGTCGTACAGTTCCGTGATCTCGTCGACGGTGATGCGGCAGCTGGCCGTTCCGGCGAGGAAGGTCTCCGCTCCGCTGCACACCGGCCACGGCGCAGGGTCGGTGCGGGTGGTCCAGCTGTCGTCGTCGGAGGCCCACAGGTGGATCTCGACGTCGTCTCGAGTGAGCTTGGCGAAGGTGGGATCGGAGTACTGCGCCGTGAAGCCGAAGGCGCGGGTGTAGACGGCGATCGCGGTCTCGATGTGCCGTACCGGCAGCGCGGGGACCGCTCTGGACATAGCCATGGGCAACACTAACGCCGGTGAACGACACGAGGGAGTGAACGCTGCGTGCCTTCGGTGAGTGCGTGCGGGTCGAGGTGCGCTGGTCGACGCGCGGGCGCTACCGCTCAGTGTTCGACCGGGGCGGCGTGACGTGACCCTTTTCTGCGTTCATCGTTGCAGCGCTTCGCCTTTCGATTGCAGCGACGCGGCGAGTTGGTCGACGGTCGGGAGGCCGGCCAGGCCGCGGTCGGTCGAGTAGACGCGGCAGGCGAGTTCGGTCAGTTGCACGGCATCGTCGAAGGCATCGACGCCGTCGATGAGGATGGTCGGTGAGCCGGCGAAGGCCGACGCCGCTGCCTCGGCGTCGGAGGAGATCAGCCGGTGACCGATGTCGATGTCTGACTGTTCGATCAGGCTGGCTGCAGCGCGAACCCGGTCCGCAGCTTCCTGCCAGTTCGGGCACCCGTCGAAGTACAAAATTTCCACCTTCATACGAGCGAGTCTGCCCTCGAATCGGTTGGCGTGCCGGTGCGGCCACAACGGGCGGCGGTTCATGGTGAGATCGTGTCGGCTGCAACGGGCGGGGCGGCGATCGTACATCTGATGCTATTCCGCATCCTTTTTCAACAACGTCCTGTTGATCCTCAGTCAGAAACCAGAGGCAACGCAGGTCGCCGGATTCCGTGCCTGGCAGCAGCGCGGGCGGCAGGTTCTCAAGGGCGAGAAAGCGATCCGGATCTACGGCTACAGCTCCCGCACCGTCACCGAGACCGACCCCGCCACCGGCGACGAAGAAACCCGCAAGGTGCCCACGTTCCCGATTCTGTCGGTGTTCGACCACTCCCAAACCGACCCGATCGAGGGACACCCCCAGCCCGAGGAAATCGGCCAGCTTCTCACCGGCGCCGATCCGGACGCGATCTACGACCGCGTGGCCGCGATCATGACCGGGCGCGGCTGGACCGTCACCCGCGAGGCGATCGCCAGCAGCGCGAACGGCTATACCACCACCGACGGCTCCCACCGGATCGTCGTCGATGCAGCCCTCGAACCCGCAGCGGCCGCGAAAACGATGATCCACGAGGCAGCGCACGCGATCATGCACGCACCCGACCTCATCGGCCCCGAAGCCCGCAAGGACCTGCACCGGGGCCGGATGGAAGTCGAAGCCGAATCCGTCGCCTACGTCCTGGCCGGGATGCTCGGACTCGACACCAGCGCCTACAGCGTCGGCTACATCGCCGGATGGGCAGCAGGAGACCTCGAGCAGGTCACCGCCACCGCGAAAGCAGTACTGACCGCAGTCCACGAGCTGGCCGACGCACTTGACACCGCCGCCGCCGCGTCGGACGCCGGCGAGGACACCGAGACCGGGGAAGCCGCGTAGCTCGGTGGGGGTAGGTACGCCGGCCGAGAGTTCCGGCCGGCGGATCAGGCCACCTGGCGGTGTCCACCGAATCGAGCTCCGCTTCGCTCCGCACTCGAAAGAGCAAAAACGTTTTCACTCCGGTTCTGGCTACCGGCGAGCATCCATCACCCGTGACCGCCGACTCAACCCCTCGCTCCGCTGCGCTACGGCCAAGGCTCCGAACACTTTTCGTCGAGCAGTCGCTGCGCTCCCACGAAAACTGCCCGGCCGAAGGGTTGCCCCGTCGTCCCCGTGCGCTGATTTCTCTCCTCACGCCAGAAACGGCGAAAAAACGTGGCAGGGCAACAGGGTCCGGCCATCAGTTGAGAAGGGACGTAGCGACATGCACGACACCATCACAGGACCGAGGACGGTGGGACTGCACACCGCCGTCATGACCGCGATCCGTCAGGTACCGGCGCAGGTCAAGACCCACGCACTCGCGCAGGTCACCGCCTACACCGAGCAGGTCAACCGAGCTGCTGAGGATGCAAATTCGACCACCGTCGATGCGCACCTCGAGCGGGCCGCGTTCTGGGCATGCACCGCCCGCGAAAACGGAGCCAGTGAGGCCGAAATCCACGCCGCACGCCAGGCAGGCCACCACCAGGCAGCCACCGCTCAGCAATAACCCCCGGGCCCGTACAGGCCCGGAAAACAAGAAAACACCGGACAGCTCTTACCTGCCCGGTGTCTCCAACCGAAGAATCTACCAGGGAGAGACACCACCATGACCGCAAGCATCGAAACCACCACCGCCGCAACCGAAGCCCCCACGACCGGCACCACGCCGGTCGTGGGGGCGGGCGAGGAGTTCGCCCGCCTGCACCCCACCGCCCTCGAAGTCGGCCCCAACGTCCGCGACGAGGTCGACACCGACTCGGATGAGTTCCGCGCCGTCGTCGCCTCCATCACCGAACACGGTGTGCTCCTGCCGATCCTCGCGCGCCGCGACGGCGACCGCATCGTGGTCATCGACGGCCAGGTCCGCACCCTCGCCGCTCTCGAAGCCGGGGTCGACAGTGTTCCGGTACTGATTCGGCCGACTGCGAGCAAGGCCAAGGACCGCGAAATCGAACGCCTCACCCAGCAGGTGAACACCAACGACCGCCGTATCGCCCTCACCGACGGTCAACGCGCGAAAGCGGTGACCGAGATGTTCGAGCTGGGTCTGTCGGCTACCAAGATCGCCAAGACGATGCAGTACGACAGCCGGGAGACCGCCAAAGCAGCAGGAACAGCGGGTCGCTCGCAGACCGCCCGCGAGGCGCTCGACGCCGGACAGCTCGACCTCGAGCAGGCGGCAGTGGTCGCGGTGTTCGACGCCGACGGCGACACCGAGGCTGTCGAGGAACTGCTCAACGCCGGATCACGGTTCCGCTCCGTCGCGCAGGAGTTGATCGCGGACCGCGCCGAACGCAAGGCCCGCGCCGAAGCCGGTACCCCGTACGCGGACAAGGGCCTGACGGTCCTGGCAGACGAGCCGTTCTACGACAGCCCCTACGTCGCCGCTGAGGACTTGGTGACCGCAGACGGAGACCCGATCACCGAGGCCGTCATCGACGGCGCGGCCGAGCACTGGGCGGTGTGGCTGACCCCGAACGAGCAGATCACCCTCACCGCCAGCGGCGAGGTGATCGAGTCCGAGTCGATCGACTGGGCGACCGAAGGAGCCCCGAAGGCTGTTGCCACCGAGGGCTACCACCACCACAAGGACGTCACCGTCGCCCAGGTGTGGGTGCCGGAGTACTTCACCGCCGACCCCGACGCGGCCGGTGTGAAGCTGGGGCCGATCCTGGCCGCAGCGTCGAGTGAACCCGACGCGTCCGACGACCAGGCCGTAGCCGAGAGGAAGGCACGCGAGAAGAAGGCAGCGCAGGCAGCGCTCGCGGAGAAGGAAGCCGAGAAGGCCACTCGGCGGCGCACCGTCGCACTGAACAAGGCCAGCGCCGCCGCGACGATCGTCCGCAAGGAATGGCTGACGAAGTTCCTCACCCGCAAGACCCTGCCGAAGGGGGCAGGGAAGTGGATCACCGAAACCCTCGTCGACGAGCCGGGACTGTTGACCGAGAACAAAGCGCCGCAGTACCTCGCAGAGCTGCTCGGTGTGACCGTGCCCGCCGACACCAGCCCCAGCGCCGGATACCCCGGTGTCGCGGACAAAGCCGCGCGGCGAGCGCTCGTCGCCATGATCGACAAGACGCCCAGCGAGACCCGCGCGCAGGTGATCCTGCTCGCGCAGATCCTCGCCGCCTACGAAGCACGAGTGAGCGGCAAGGGCAACGACTCCTGGCGTCGCACGTCCTGGGGCAACCAGGACAACTACCTGGGCTTCCTCGACCAGCACGGCCACGTGCTGACCGTGGTCGAGCAGGCCGCAGCCGGAATGGTCACCCCCGAGCAGGCGTACGACGCGCTCACCGCGCCCAGTGAGGACAACGCCGCCGACCAGTAATGGAGCAGGGGTGGCGGGCATCATGTGCCCGCCACCCCTCATCCGTCGCTGCGGTTGGTGCGAGTACTGCCGAGGCTGAGCACCGCCGCGATGGCGGCACCGACGAGCAGCAGCATCACTGCGCTCTCGCTGCGTTCGGACGCGCTGAGCTCACCCCAGGTCAACAGCCGGGCGACAACAGCGAGCCCGTACAGGCCGAGGGCGGCACTTCGGTATCTGTCCATCGCCGGACAGTATCGGCCCCGCAGCGCAGGTGGGGGAGCGTCCCCGGCCCGGGTCGAGGGGGCCTGCGGCAGCCCCTCGAGCTCCCCCGCTCGACGCCCCACCACCGGACTGCTCACGACGGGCAGGCGGCTGACGAAAGCAGCCGCAGGATCCTCAGACCGTTGCCGTCCGACCGCGTGCATGGGCTGTTCGATCAGCTGAGCAGGCCCGATGACCGGGTGATTCTGGCGCTCGTCGCGGTCCACGCGCTGACGATCGAAGAGGTCATCGGCTTCCGACTCGACCATCTCGACCGTTCGGCAGGACGAGCAACCGTCACCCGTACGCACACCCGCCACACGTTCTGGTTGGACGAGTTCACCGCTGAGGTGCTCCGCGACTGGCTGATCTACCGTCAGCTGCGGTGGCCGACCAGCACGAATCCGTACTTGCTGATCACCCGGATAACTGCGCCTACCGCACTGCCGGGCAGTCGCCACTACATCACCCGGCCATTCCGTGACCTCGGCATCACCGCCCGCGAACTGCGTGTCGATCGCATCCTCGACGAGGCCGCCCACAGTGGCGACCCAGTTGCCCTGATGACCGTGTTCGGTATCGGCACCACCACTGCGGTCCGCTATGTCAGGACTGCGCACCCAGGCCGATTCGACGTAGACCCCACCGCACCATGACTCGATCCGAAGTTCGGCCAACGGACTGGTCTTCGCCGCAGGTTCGTAAGCCACTCGACGCAGCCAACGGCCTTCCGAAACATACGGGGAGGGGGTATGGTCGACATGTCATCGAGATACCCCCAGGGGGTATCTAAGCAGCCAGAGGAGCGCGACATGATCACCACGGTTTACAAAGTCACGGGCATGACCTGCGGTCACTGCGAAGCGGCAGTCCGGGAGGAAGTAAGCACCGTTGCAGGAGTCGACACGGTCGAGGCATCTGCAGCTGCGGGAACTCTGACGGTGACAAGTGCTGACGTGCCCGACCACGCCGGTGTCATCGCAGCTGTCCGCGAGGCTGGATACACAGTCGAACCGCAACCCAAAGATTCGCGCACCGCGTAACCGCTGAACCTGGTGGAGAGAAGGATTTCCCGCGATGAACAACCACACACATGCCGACGCTGGCGGAGCCGAGACAGCGGGCACGCTGCCGGGCCACGATGCATCCGAACACAGCGCAGCCCACTCCGGCCATGGCGAGAAGGAACACGAAGGCCATACCGGTCACGAAGGCCATACCGGTCACGGTGGCCACGCCGGTCATGGGGACCACGTCGGCATGTTCCGTCGTCTGTTCTGGATCATGCTGGTCCTCGCCCTTCCGGTGATCGTTGCCTCGAACATGTTCGCGATGCTCCTCGGATACTCACTGCCCGACTCATCGTGGATCGCCTGGGTCTCCCCGGTGCTCGGAACGGTGATGTATGCCTGGGGCGGTTCCCCGTTCCTCTCCGGAGCAGTCAGCGAAATCCGTTCACGTGCACCGGGAATGATGCTGCTCATCGCCCTCGCGATCACCGTCGCATTCGTCGCGTCGATGGGAGCAAGCCTCGGCCTGCTCGATCATCAGCTCGACTTCTGGTGGGAACTGGCGCTGCTGATCGTGATCATGCTGCTCGGGCACTGGATCGAAATGCGATCCCTCGCGCAGACCACCTCCGCTCTGGACTCGTTGGCGGCGCTGCTTCCGGACACCGCCGAACGCGTCGACGGCGACGATGTGGTGCCGGTGCCCCCGTCCGAGCTGCAGCTCGGTGATGTCGTCGTCGTGCGCCCCGGTGGCCGCGTACCGGCCGACGGCACCATCGTCTCCGGATCGGCGAGCATGGACGAATCGATGATCACCGGCGAATCACGCACCGTCCGCCGCAGCGACGGCGACCAAGTCGTCGCCGGCACTGTCGCCACCGACTCCGGTCTCCGCATCAAGGTCACCGCAGTAGGGGAGGACACCGCCCTCGCCGGCATCGGCCGCCTGGTCGCCGACGCCCAGAACTCGACCTCGCGGGCCCAGCGCATCGCCGACACCGCCGCCGGCTGGCTGTTCTGGTTCGCTCTCGGATCTGCGATCATCACCGCGTTGGTGTGGACGCTATTCGGGATGCCCGACGACGCCGTCATCCGCACCATCACCGTGTTGGTCATCGCCTGCCCGCACGCACTCGGGCTCGCGATCCCGCTGGTGGTCTCCATCGCCACCGAACGTGCCGCCCGCGGCGGGGTTCTGGTCAAGGACCGGCTCGCACTCGAAACCATGCGCACGGTGGACACCGTGCTCTTCGACAAGACCGGGACCCTCACCAAGGGTGAACCCACCGTCACCGCAATCGAGGTGACGAACGGGCGCACCGCCGACAATGTCCTCGCTTTGGCTGCTGCCGCAGAAGCCGACTCAGAGCACCCACTCGCACGGGCCATCGTTGCGGCCGCACGCGCGCGGAACCTGACCGTCCCGGCTGCAGCAGACTTCCAGTCGTCTCCCGCCGTCGGGGTCTCTGCGGACGTCGACGGCACCCGCGTGCAGGTCGGCGGGCCCGCGCTGCTCGAGCAGGAACACGGATCCGAACTTGCTGTCGCCGACCGGTGGCGGGGCGACGGGGCGATCATCCTGCACGTCCTCGCCGACGGTGCCGTGATCGGTGCCCTTGCGCTCGCCGACGAGATCCGGCCCGAATCACGCACGGCAATCGACGCGCTCCACGCCCGCGGAGTCGCGGTGGTGATGATCACCGGTGATGCCGATGCCGTCGCGAAGTCCGTCGCCACCGAGCTCGGTGTGGACCGCTACTTCGCCGGGGTGAAACCGGAAGACAAGTCCCACAACGTCGCTGAACTGCAGAGTGAAGGACGCACGGTGGCGATGGTCGGCGACGGAGTCAACGACGCCCCAGCGTTGGCACAGGCCGATGTCGGTATCGCGATCGGGGCCGGCACCGACGTCGCTATCGCGTCGGCAGGGGTGATCCTCGCCAGCGACGATCCGAGGTCGGTGTTGTCGGTGATCGAACTCTCGCGCGCCTCGTACCGGAAGATGAAGCAAAACCTCTGGTGGGCAGCGGGATACAACCTCATCTCAGTTCCGCTCGCGGCAGGAGTGCTCGCGCCGGTCGGGTTCGTGCTGCCCATGTCGATCGGCGCGATCCTGATGTCGCTGTCGACGATCATCGTCGCCGCGAACGCGCAGCTGCTTCGGCGACTCGACCTCACGCCCGACACCATCACCGGAGCGGTGAACGAGGGGAGTTCCAATTCTCCGTCGCAGCGCACACCGTCACTGTGAGAGCTGATCTCGTACCGGAAACGCAGCCCTGACGACTGCGAAGCGCTGATGGCCGCACCCTCTCCGCCGGAGAGGATGCGGCCATCGTTGTGTATAGCGGACCAGGTCAGCCGAGCAGCCGCTGCATGGTCTCGATTTCCTGCTGCTGGGTGGCGACGATGGTGCGGGCCATCTCCAGGGCGTCAGGGTTGGAACCGTCTGCGATTTCGGTGTTGGCCATCTCGATGGCACCGGTGTGGTGGGCGATCATCATCGTCAACCACTGGCGGTCGAATTCGGGTCCCGACGCTGCCATCAACGCGTCCATGTCCTGAGCGGTCATCATGCCGCTGTCGGAGCTGTGGTCCATCCCGCCCATCTGACTCATGTCAGCCGAGGGCGCGGGCTGGCCCCACTCGGTGAGCCAGGTGGTCATCTGGTCCATCTCGGGCTGCTGTGCGCCGGCGATCGCCGATGCCAGCGACAGCACGTCCGGGTTGTCGGTGCGGCCGTTCGCCATGTCGGCCATCTCGACTGCTTGGGCGTGGTGCGGATACATCATCTGCGCGAACATCACGTCGGCATCGTTGAACTCTGCGGACGCGCTTGCTTGGGCCGAGGACATCGGTGCCGAGGACATCGAGCCCATGGAATGCCCGTCCATCGACGACTCGGTCGAGTCGTTGCTACAGCCGACGACGAGGAACGCGCTGGCGGCGGCAGCAGCGAGTGAAGCCATGACTTTGGTACGCATGTGGAATCTCCTTGCAAGAGTGGACAATCAGGGGTGTGTGACGTGTTTCGGTCCGCCGGTCGACGCGCGTCTACCGGGCTCCCTGTCACACTCGCAAGGTCACCGATCTGTCCAACTCCCACAACGTCCACGGCGGTGCACGTTCGAGCGTGGAATCGGTGCATCCGACGGTCCGGTTGAGTAGCGTCGGTACTGGATCGATGGCTGCGCTCAACGCCGGGACCGTCAGCGCGGGCGACGACACCGTCGTGCCCACACAAGGGTGCATCATTTGGTGGGCCGTCGGGCAGTCGTGCTCCCCGGCCATCACCGGAACCGACATAGTTTCGGACATATGAAGCGGCGTCGCCATCGAGGCACGGCCGCCGTTCAACGACATCGAGCCGGTTACGGACATCGACATCGGTGTCACCGAATGCATCAACAGGACACCGAACACCGTCAGTGCAATTAGCAGACCGGTCACCGAGGCCGTGCCCCGTCGACCACGTCTGACTGCCAATTGCATGCCCTTGACGGTAGCAGAGATACCCCCCAGGGGTAATGGCGAACCAGGGGATCGCCCGCCCTCCGCTGTCGGGCAGAGGCCGAATCTCTGGGAAACGCCGCCCCAGTTAAGGAGCTGTGCACTCGACTTCTGAACCAGTGCAGCTCACTTCTGAATCTGACAATCTGTCAGTTTCAGAAGACGGCTGCACTCATTGCAGGCGTTACGAGGGTGAGTGCACGTGTCTTCTGACATTCTGATGTCAAAAGTGCGGTGCACGGTCGCATGTTCGGCTCTCGGTGACAGGGAGGCTTGTGATGGACCCCGACAAGCTCGACGTCGTGGAGACCGGTGTGCTGACAGCGTCGGGGGAGCGGTGGTCCCAGGCCGAGACCCGTTTCGCTGTCCTGGCTCCCTTGCTGGAGATGCATCCGGTGCGTTCGGAAGCGGTCGACGCTGCAGCGCAGCGCTTGGGACTGTCCAGGCGGCAGGTCTACACGTTGGTCGGCAGGCTCAGGAACGGGACGGGGACGGTCACCGATCTTCTGACGAAGGTCTCGTCGGGTGGGCGTGGCCGCAGCCGAGTATCCGCTGAGGTCGAGGAAGTGATCGCCGACCATCTGACTCGATACTTTCTTCACCGTCAGAAGCTCAGTGTCGCTGCGCTGCATAGACGTATCGCATTGGCCTGTCACCGTGCGGGTCTGCCTGTGCCGGCCAGGAACACCGTCACCGCGCGTATCGCCGGCCTCCATCCGGCGTCGGTGGCCAGGTCACGCGGGGGACCCGATGCCGCCCGGCCGCGTCAGTCCGCCGGCGACGTTCCACCGGCGGTTGCGGGGATTCTCGATCAGGTCCAGATCGACCACACCGTCGTCGATGTGATGATCGTCGACGAGTACGAGCGTCAAACGATAGGTCGCCCCTACTTGACGATCGCCATCGATGTCTTCAGCCGTACCGTCCTCGGGTTCGTCGTCACTCTGGAGGCACCGTCAGCCGTATCTGCTGGGTTGTGCCTGGGCCGGGTGTGCAGCGAGAAGCAGACGTGGCTCGAAGCATGCGAGCTGGCCGAACAGGTGCAATGGCCGATGGCAGGCAAGCCGAAGCGGTTATACCTCGACAATGCCGCCGAGTTCAAAAGCGAAGCGTTACGCCGCGGATGCGCCCAGCACGCGATCACCCTCGAATACCGTCCACCGGGCCGGCCGCATTACGGCGGGATCGTCGAACGCATTCTCGGAACGGCGATGACGGCTGTGCACGAGCTACCCGGGACCACTTTTTCGAACCCCGCGGACCGAGGAAATTACGACTCGGACAAGCACGCCGCGTTGACATTGCGCGAGTTGGAGCGCTGGCTGGTTCTGGCGATAGCCTCGTATCACGCGAGCGTGCATTCAGGGATCGGGAACACTCCGGCCGCCGTGTGGGCCGGCGGTGTCGCCGCAGCTGGTCATGCCCATCGTGTGGTGCTCGGCGAGACCGCGTTCCTGGTGGACTTTCTTCCCGTCATCCGGCGACGTCTGACGCGCACGGGCTTCGTTCTCGATCACGTGCACTACTTCTCGAACGCGCTCAAACCGTGGGTTGCGCGGCGAGAGGAGTTGGGGCGGTTCGTGATAAGACGTGACCCACGCGATCTGAGCAGAATCTGGGTCCTCGAACCAGACGGTGCAGGCTATGTCGAGGTGCCGTACCGGACGATGTCACATCCCGCGGTGACACTGTGGGAGCACAGAGCTGCTATCGCCCGTCTCCGCGAACAAGGTCGGTCGAACGTTGATGAGAGCGCACTGTTTTCGATGATCGAGCAGATGCGTGAGGTCACCGACCGCTCGCAGAAAGCCACCCGCAAAGCCCGGCGCAACCGTGCCCGCCGCACGCATCTCACCGGCGCCGCGTCTGCACCGATCCCGGCGATCCACCCGCCGGTGGAGCCTGAAACGGACGGCGGCACCGCAACGCCGGTCTTCAGCGACATCGAGGAATGGTGAGCCGATGACCGCATCGAAAGGAAGCAGCAACGAACCCACCGAGTCGTCCAGCGAGGATTTGGGGCACCTGCGGGAGTCGGTTCGACCGCTCACCGCACTCGACGACGCGGAGCGGATCCGGTTGATCCGGTCGGAGAGATGGACGGGTATCCGCAGGCCCGTACGGTCATCGACCATCTGGAGACGTTGCTGTCGTGGCCGGACCGACAGCGTATGCCGAACCTACTGTTGCTCGGTCCGACGAACAACGGCAAGTCGATGATCATCGAAAAGTTCCGGCGCACTCATCCGCCGATCAGCTTGTCCGACCGCGAGCAGATACCGGTGTTGTGCATGCAGATGCCCCCGGACCCGTCACCCGGCCGGTTCTACCTCGCACTGCTCACAGCGTTGGGAACACCGACCAGGCCCCGCAATCGGGTCCACGAACTCGAACAGCAAGCATTGATGCTGCTCCGCGCCACCGGCGTGAAGATGTTGATCATCGACGAGCTCCACAATGTTCTCGCCGGCCGCGACAACGTCCGCCGCGAATTCTTGAACGTGCTGCGATTCCTGGGCAACGAACTACGCATTCCTCTTGTCGCTGTCGGAACCCGCGACGCCTACCTCGCCATCCGGACCGATCCCCAGCTGGAGAACCGATTCCACCCCATGACTTTGCCGGTCTGTACCAACACTGCCGACACCAGATCACTGCTGGCCAGCTTCACCACGAGCTTCCCCCTCCGTAAACCCTCGCACCTGACATCACCGGAGATGACCGACTACCTCCTCACTCGCTCCGAGGGCACCATCGGTGAACTGACAACGCTGCTCACTGCCGCAGCAGTGACCGCCGTCGACAGCGGAGAGGAAGCGATCACCTCATCGGTGCTCACGCGCACTCTGTACCTCGGTCCCACCGAGCGGCGCCGCCAGTTCGAGCGCCACCTCGCGTGAACGCGCGGCTCGCACCGATGCCCGGTGATGCGTACGTTCGCCCGTGGCCGCTGCATCCGCAGCCACTGCCAGGTGAGGCCCTCTCGTCCTGGGTGGCCCGGATATGCGAGCTGTATCCGCACATCAAGCCTTCTGACCTGCTTGCAGACCTCGATATCGATTGTGCTGTCGAGGATCTCGACCGCTACACACCGGAGCCGATACTTATCGAGCTGGCCGGTCGCGGCGCAGTCCCGGTAGAGAGGGTGCGGATGATGACGTTGGCGGGGTGGACACCGTGGTTGCTCGACAGCACCGACCCCGCCGACTGCGACTTCGACACCTACGTCCACCAGTTCTCGATCCTGCTACCGGCCGACCTCGCGAGGGAGGATCGACGACGTCGCACACCCACGAGCGAGGCATGGTTGCCGTGGGCGAGCACTCCGCGTAGTCGGGCATGCCCGGCATGTGTCGACAGCCTCGAATCCACTGCTGGTATCAACATGGCTCTGCTGCAGCAATATCCGGTGCTGAGCAGCTGCCTCGACCACCGTTGTCGACTCGAACCCTGCTCTGTTTTCCCTGGTCATGCGATCTTCTGGGATCAGGTCCGGTTCGGTTCGGACGAACGGGTCTCGCCCGTTCCGGTTCCCTCGGCGGTCACGGACCTCGATCGGCGCAGCACCGAGGCCCTGACGACGGGATGGGTGGAACTCGGCCCAGGCCGGGTACATGCCGCAGTCTGGTTCCGACTGCTGCGCACCGTCGTCGACGAAGTGTCCTCACCACTGGTTCGCACCGGACGGTGGGCGACGAGACTCGTTGCGATCTGGAAGGCCGCCGGTCGTTCCCGCCCGCTCCGGACCGCGTGGGTTCCGTTCGAGGACCTGCACTGGGACGAGCAGGCGAAAGTCCTCGAGGCCGCAGCGATCGGCATTGCGATGGTCGAGAGCGGTGAGATCGACGCCGGCGGTGCGCACGCATCTCTGCTGAGCCCACGACCGTATGAGCCGGTCGATCCCGGGACAGCTCCGACGCGCTCGTCTTATCCCGCACCCGAGCGCGATTTATGGGCTGACGCGCACGCTGCGGCCGAGGCCGCCATCGCGGCAGCGCGCGTCGATCCCGCATCCGCCAGTTCGTTGTACAACTTCCTGCGCTGGGGGTGCCGCACCGCAGCGGAGCTGGATGAGACGGTGCAACTGTTCCTCGACCACGGGATCCCGCTGCACCATCCGCCGACATAGCTATCGCCCGATGGAGCGGGGTCGTCCGCGGCGCACACGCGGCGACAGCCGAGAAGCCCGTTTTCGCGCCCGGGTCATAGTCACCAACGTTATCTGTGCGGTGACCGACGAGAATTTTCCTTCCCGCACCATCATCGCGAAAAGGCCTGCTCAGCGTGTTTTCGGCTTGAGAGGTCTGTCGGAGGTGCTCGCTACAGTGCTTGTCATGGCAGATCGGCAGCTCGGTAAGGTCGGGGACGCGGATTCACTCGTCTCGGTGAGTGGTGTGGCAGTGTTCCCGGACCTACCGGTCGAGGTCGCTGCTCGGATAGAACAGTCGATCGCAGCTTCTCGTTCGGCCGGAACACGCCGTGCCTATGCCTCGGCGTGGAGGCGATTCGAGAACTGGTGCATCGTCCTCGGGCACCAGGCTTTGCCGGCGCATCCCGCAACGGTGGCGGCGTACCTCGTCGGCGCTGCCGACACGCTCACCGTCGACGGGACGCGGGCGTATGCGCCGTCGACGTTCGACAAATGGATCGCGGCGGTCACGGACCGCCACCGCGCTACTGGACACGACAACCCGTGCGGGCACGAGATGGTCCGCGCCACCCTCTCGGGTATCCGGCGGGATTACGCGTCTGCGGGGGAGCGGCCCCGCAGGCCCCGTGCCCCGCTCCTCACCGCTGACATCACTACGATCGTCGACCACGCCCGACGCACTGCAGCGGGCTGGGCGTCGGAGGTCCTCGAACGCCGCGACACCGCGCTACTGCTGATGGGCTACACCGGCGCATTCCGCCGCAGCGAACTCGTAGCGCTCGAATGCCGCGATGTCCACCGCGACCGCCTCGACGGTGCGCACGTACGTATCCGGAAGTCGAAGACCGACCAGGACGGCACCGGAACCGTGAAAGCACTCCCGTTCACCGACCGCCACGAGTCATGTCCGGTCTGCGCGTGGGTGCGATGGCTGCAGATCGTCGCAGCGTTCGACACCGGCGGCAGAGTTGCTGTCATCCGAATACTTTCCCGCGCAGTGGAATTCGACTCCCATATCTGCCGCGGCACCCTTCCTGTGGTCGAGAAACGGTCCCCTCTGTTTCGGTCCGTCCGTAAGAACGGCAACCTCTCCGACACAGCCCTGTCCGGAGCCGCGGTGCACGCGGCGATCCGCCGCCGCGCTACTCGAGCTGGATACGGCCCCGTCACCGTCGCTCAGCTCGGCGGGCATTCCCTCCGTTCCGGCTTCGTCACGCAGGCCTTCCGCAACGGAGCTGACGCGCATGCGATCATGCGCCAAACCGGGCACACCACACCCGCAATGGTCGAAACATACGCTCACGAGAATGCGCCACTGGTCGGCAACGCCGTCACCGAGCTCGGCTTATGACCAGGCACCCGACCGAGCCAGTGAGCGGCGACGGGACGACCGGGGTAGATGCTGACCACGACGACCGCCCTTGTCCGATACGTGCATCGGACATCACGAACACGTCGATACCGAGGCGGGATCGGCACACGTGGTCACTGTTCGAGGACTGGTGCACCGCCCATGGCGAACCCCCATTGGCGGCCTCTCCTGAGTCACTTGCTCGGTTCCTGTATGCGCACCCCGCCGCGCCGACGACCCAACGCCGTCGGATCGCGGTGATCGACTCCGCTCATCATCGGCATCTATTACCTCCTCCAGGGCGCGCTGAGACCGTCCGGGCTGCGCTGGATGGGGCCCGCACGTCGCGCCTGCAGGAGGTGGCAGCCGTGATCGGCGGAATCATCGCACGGCTTCCCGAATACGGTTGGCCGTCAGCGTTGTTTGCACGCAGAGACGTACTGATCCTCACGCTCGCTACGACAGGTCTGCCGTACACGCAGATCGCGGCCCTGCGGGCATGCGATGTCACCGCCGATGCGGGTCTCGACGCCCTTCGCGTCGAGACAGGCCGCGGCGTTCATACCCTCACCTCCCTCGCGCTGGCGGGGACGGGCATTTCTCCGCGCACGGTGTACCAGCGCTGGTGTGAGGTGCTCGGCCATCAGGCCCGGTATCCGAGCACCCGAATGCTCGCCGACGCTTTCGATGCCGTGGACGGCACCGGGCTCGGCGGATACGACCGGTATTTCGACCCGGCCGGTCAACATCCGCTGTCGACTGCGATCGACCGGTGGGGCCACACCCCGTTGGCTGCGACCCCGCTGACCGCCCGTGCGGTAGCGGGCATCGTGCGAATGCACTGGGACGGAAGGGCACCCACCCACCTGCAGCCCACTGCGCGGTCACAACATCCGGAGCAGATCGCGGCACCGGATCCAGTACCGCGGGTTCTACTCGACCCCGGCTACTACGAACGCGGAACGCTTGCGCGTAGACACGCCCACGGTCTTCTCGACGACGTGGACTCTGTCCTGGCCGATGTCGAAACCCGCGCGGACAGCCTGTTGGAAGCTCTCGTCGACTTTCTCGAATCGGAGACCGCACGCGTGCCGGCCGACACCGTCGAGTGACTAGTGGTTGGTACTCGGGTTTGCACACACTCTTCTTCTCACGGCAGGGAGGCGGTGACGTCTCAGAAATCTCCGAGATGAAGATCGATCAGGCCGCGAACGAACGAGGCATCGATCTCGACCCCGTTCTGCGGGGTCTACGTCGAATCCGGGTCGTCTGAGAGTCGGGGATTTCGGAAATCTTTCGGAGAGCGTCCGGTCCAGCGTTTGAAGGCGTGAGAGAAGTTGGCGAGGTCGCTGTATCCGAGTTCGGTAGCGATCTCGCTGACCGAAACCGATCGGTCGAGGAGCCGTAGCATCGCGCGTTCGTACAGCAGCGAGTGGCGCACCTTGCTATAGGTGGTTCCTTCTTCGGCAAGCCGCCGTTTCAACGTGCTACTCGACATCGACAATGCTTGTGCAACATCATGGTTGGTTCGCTGTCCGAGGTCCTTTTCCAACTGTTGCCTCACCTTCTCGGCGGATGACATGGACCCACTCCGCTGGGCGAGTGTTCGCTGCAGATCAGTGATAGCGAGACGATATGCGAGGGGGTCCGAGAAGCGACAAGCCTTGTTTAGTGTGTCCTCGGGTACGTGGACGAAGGAAATCGGAGCGTCGAAGAACCGGCGATTCGCCGGACCTTTGTCGTGGCTCACCTCGGTCGGCTCCGGCCAGCTCAGATGGAGTGTCACCGGCGATATGTCACCGGCGAGCATGTCCAGCAGTCGTAGTAACGCCGACCCGCCGTAGGTGATGACCAAGCAGTCCAGTGCGGAATCGCCTGTGTGCGCAGTGAGCCCGACGATCAGACCGTAGTCGCCGGTGTGGAACTGCGATTTCAACGCCGTGGAGATCAATGGTAGGTATGTCAGGAGATCGACGATCTCGGCGACCGAACCAGCGCTGATCAAAGGTGAACTCAGGGGCCCGAACGATGTCAACTGGGCCTGCTCGGCAAACGCAAATCCGAGTCGAGTGGCCTGGGCGATATCGAGTTCGGGATAGACCTCCCGAAACCACCGTATCGGCGCCTGGACGTCATGCTGAATGAGCGTCGCTTCACTGGTTCCTTCGCGGTGCATGATCGCGCGAAGCCGCGCGGCGGCGTCAGGGTCGAGTGCGCGGCGTTCGAGCAGCTGCACGAACGCAAGCGGTGGCACGCCCTCGTCGCTCAGCTTCACGGTGACCCCTTTGACCCGAATTCACAAGTTTATGACTCCACCGAACATAGCCGTCACCCGCGTTTGCGACGACACTTTCGTCAATCACGCCGGAAAACGAGGAGTTGACATGGCAGCTGTAATTTTCGTCGCCCACGATGGTGAGAAGCACGAGGCGGCTCTGGTCGAAGGTCGCTCGCTGATGCAGATTGCAACCGACAATGCTGTGCCGGGGATCGATGGAGACTGTGGGGGCGAAACGGCCTGTGGCACCTGCCATGTGATCGTCGACCCGCAGTGGTCAGGAGAGGTGGGTCTGTCCGGCGCCGACGAGGAGGAGATGCTGGCGATGAACCCCGAGCGTGAACCCACGTCTCGGTTGTCGTGCCAGATGGTGGCCTCGGAAGCGTGGGATGGCCTGATCGTTCGAACACCTGAATTCCAATTGTGATGTGCGAAAGGCAGGCACGACAGCATGAAAGTTTCTGAGTCGATCGCCGACAAGGTCCAGTCGACCATCCCGATAGGGCTGCAGATCCAGGGCGCTCATTTGTACGACAAGACCCGACGGTGGGTGACTGGCACGAATGGCAAGAAGATCTTCGTCGAAAGTCCCATTCCACCGGTCGAGGATGTCGAGCTCGCCGACATCGACCTCAGTAACCCCTTTCTTTACAGACAAGGGCGGTGGCAGTCGTACTTCGAGCGCGTGCGGAACGAGGCACCGGTTCATTACCAACCCAATAGTCCGTTCGGCCCGTTCTGGTCGGTCACGCGCCATGCCGATATCGTGGCCGTCGACAAGAATCACGCTGTGTTCTCGGCCGAACCGTTCATCGTCATCGGCGTTCCGCCCCGGTTTCTCGATATCGAGATGTTCATCGCGATGGACCCGCCACGCCACGACAAGCAGCGCGCTGCCGTCCAGGGGGTTGTCGCACCGAAGAACCTCCGGGAGATGGAGGGACTGATCCGATCGCGGGTACGGGAGGTATTGGACGACCTCCCCTTGAACGAGCCGTTCGACTGGGTGCAGAATGTCTCGATCGAGTTGACAGCTCGGATGCTCGCAACTCTTCTGGATTTCCCCTACGAACAACGCCGCAAACTCGTCTACTGGTCCGATTTGGCAACCTCGATGGAGCAAGCCAACGGTGGGCCCTCGGACAACGACGAGGTGTTCGAGGGCATGCGTGACATGGCGCGTGGCCTCAGCGCTCTCTGGCATGACAAAGCAGCCAGGAGGTCTGCAGGGGAAGAGTCCGGTTTCGATCTGATCACCATGTTGCAGAGCAACGAGGACACCAAGGATCTGATCGATCGTCCGATGGAATTTCTGGGCAACCTCGTCCTGCTGATCGTCGGTGGGAACGACACGACGCGTAACTCGATGAGCGGTGGCGTTCTTGCGTTGAACCAATTCCCCGACCAGTTCGAGAAATTGAAGGCCAATCCCGATTTGATCCCCAACATGAACTCGGAAATCATCCGATGGCAAACACCCTTGGCGTACATGCGCCGAATCGCCAAAGCCGACACCGTTCTGAACGGACAATTCATCCGCAAGGGTGACAAATTGGTGATGTGGTATGCCTCGGGTAACCGCGACGAACGCGTTTTCGAGAATCCTGATGATTTCATCATCGATCGTGCCAATGCGCGCAATCACATCGCGTTCGGATTCGGTGTGCACCGGTGTATGGGCAATCGGCTGGCCGAAATGCAGCTGCGGATTCTGTGGGAGGAGTTGCTTCCCCGCTTCGAGAACATCGAGGT
The DNA here is from genome assembly GCF_002259485.1 of Rhodococcus sp. 14-1411-2a. Classification (GTDB taxonomy): domain Bacteria; phylum Actinomycetota; class Actinomycetes; order Mycobacteriales; family Mycobacteriaceae; genus Rhodococcoides. Next base: position 78,758 of record NZ_NPGA01000022.1, on the reverse strand, counting down.
CGTCGGCGACCCCGAGTATGTTCAGTCGAATTTCGTGCGGGGCATCAGCAAGATGATGGTGCGCCTGACGCCTACTTCCAGCGTATGACATCGCAACGGGCGATCATCGTCGGCGCAAGCCATGCTGGGGCACAACTGGCAGCTAGTTTGCGCCAAGAAGGTTGGACAGGCGACATCGTCCTCATCGGTAACGAGTCTGCCGCTCCCTATCAACGCCCCCCGCTGTCGAAGGCATATCTGGCGGGCAAATGCGTACTCGACGATATCGCCATTCGCAGCACGGACTTCTACTCCAAGCAAGGTATTCAGCTCCTGAACGCGCAGGTGGAGGCCATCGTTCGGTCGGAAGGCAACGTCGTTCTCGACACCGGGGAGAAGCTGGCCTACGACAAGCTCGCGCTGTGCACGGGAGCCCGCCCTCGTCGGCTCACCGTTCCCGGGGCCGATCTCCACGGGGTCTACTACCTGCGCACCGCAGCGGACGTCGAGAGGATACGTATGGCCACCGGCCCTGGCCGGCGGGTGGTGATCGTCGGAGGCGGCTACATCGGACTCGAGACAGCGGCATCGCTGCGCGCACTGGGCGTGCAGGTCACAGTTCTCGAGGCAACTGGGCGTGTGCTCGAGCGGGTCACTGCTCCCGAGGTTTCGACGTTCTTCGAGCGGATACATCGCGAGCAGGGAGTCGACATCAGAACGAACGCGATGGTTCAGGGCCTGTCCGGTGACCGTGAGGTTCGTGAAGTCAGTTTGGCCAGCGGGGAATCGATCCTCGCAGATCTGGTCATCGTCGGTGTCGGCGTCGAGCCGAACACCGACCTCGCCGCCGATGCGGGTCTTGTCATCGACAACGGCATCGTGATCGACGATCACACTCGGACCAACGACCCCGACATCATGGCGGCGGGGGACTGCGCGAGCCACGACATGGCCCGTTACGGCCGTCGACTACGGTTGGAGTCCGTCTCGAGCGCAGGAGAGCAGGCCAAAGTCGCTGCGTCGACCGCCTGCGGGAAGTCCAGAAAAATCGAAGCGTTGCCGTGGTTCTGGTCGGATCAGTATCACTTCAAGCTGCAGATCGCCGGCCTCAACACTGGATACGACGAAGTGGTTCTCAGTGGTGACCCCACCCGCGACAGTGATTTCAGTTGCTTCTATCTCCAGGCCGGTGAGCTCATTGCCGCCGACTGCATAGGTCGCCCGCGCGAGTTCATGTACAGCAAACGGGTGATCGCCCAGCGACTCCCCGTCCAACGCGAAGACCTGATGCTCGGCGCACTCGCGCGCAACTGACCGATCCTTCGGTCGTTGTGCACACAACAGCAACCGGTTTGCTCAGAGAAGGGAACATCGGCGATGACCATGACAGACCGCCCGCCCGGGGCACATACTACGCAGCCACCACACGCGTACCTGGGAGCAACGGACTTCCTCGACATCGAGCACGAATCCGTGCGGGCGTTCACCGCCGCGGTAATCGGGGATGCGAGCAGCGACCGTGACAAGGCCAGACGCCTCTTCGCCGCCGTCCGCGACCGGATCTGGTACGACCCGTACACCGTGTCGGACGATCCGGCCCACTATCGGGCGAGCTTCGTCCTCGAGGCCGGGCGCGCTTATTGCGTCCCGAAGGCGGTGCTGTTGACCGCAGTGTGCCGGGCGGCGGGTATCCCGGCACTGCTCGGCTTCGCCGACGTCCGAAATCACCTGCAGACCGAGACGTTGCGCGCGCTGATGGGCGGCACCGATCTGTTCGTCTACCACGGCTACAGTCGCCTCTACATCGAGGGCCGGTGGTTGAAGGCCACGCCGGCATTCAATGTCGAGTTGTGCGCTCGTTTCGGCGTGCCGCCAGTGGAATTCGACGGCGATCGCGATGCTCTCATGCATGCCTTCACCGCAGACGGAGCTCAGCACATGGAGTATGTCCGCGAGCGAGGAGTCTTCGACGACCTACCCTTGAACGCGATCTTGACGGTGCTTCGGCACGCCTACGGCCCCACGATCTTCACGGGCGCTCACCCACTCGATGATGTTTTCACCGGCCGCACCCGGCCGGACGAAACTCCCGGGGATCGAAACTCGCCGCGGGAGTCTCGATGAACACAAGCGGTGAGAACATACGCGCCGAACCCCGTATCGCGGCCGACTGCCGATCGGTCGGAGCTCTCTCCGCGAACAATCGCGATCGTGAACACTCGGACCGCCTCGGACACCTTCGAATCGGGTGAGCCGATACCTGCTGGCAGAGCTGTGCCACATGACTGTCTCGTCGGCGCGGCCGTGGTAAGGCCGACACCGGAAGTTGCACCGAACAGACGAGACCCGTTCTGCCGCTGGGGTTGCGGCTGCGGGCGATGAACGACCGATCCGAACGCCTCCCCGGGCACGAGACGACGCGCGATACCCATATCCCTCTCCCGTGTGCGCAGCCGCTACCGCGAGAGCGGGCCGACAGGCGTCTACCGATGTCTCTCATCTATGCAAGGAGCGCAGCATGACGAACAACGCACCTCACACCCCCGCCAGGACCGTGGCGATCACAGGTGGAGCTCGCGGCATCGGCTATCAGACAGCGAAGGAGTTGATTCGACGAGGCCACCGGGTCGCCATCGGCGACATCGACGAGGCACGTGCGAAGGAGGCCGCCGCCGAACTCGGGGTGAAGGTCGTCACCCGACTCGACGTCACCGAACCTGACTCGTTCACAACGTTTCTGGACCTGGTCGAACGTGAACTCGGACCCCTCGACATCCTGATCAACAACGCGGGCATCATGCCTACCGGCCACGCCCACGAAGAGGACGATGCAGTAACCCGGCGTCAAGTCGAGATCAACGTCCTGGGTGTCATCTTCGGGACCAAACTGGCTCTTCAGCGCATGCTGCCGCGCCGCACCGGACACATCATCAACACTGCGTCATTGGCCGGCGAGCTCGCGGTACCTGGTTTGGCGACCTACTGCGCTACCAAGTTCGCAGTCATCGGATTCACAGAGGCCGCACGACTGGAGTACCGCAAGTCAGGGGTTCGACTGTCCACAGTCCGCCCGACGTTCACCAACACCGAACTCGTCGCCGGAACCGCCGGCGCAAAGGGATTACGCAACGCCGAGCCGGAGGAGATCGCCCGCGCGACAGCAGATCTGATCGAGAATCCACGCCCCTTCGTCCGCGTCACCCGTCTCGCAGGCGCAATGGTCGCGGCGGTGAAATTCGTCCCCCGGCGGCTGGCGACCGGACTGGGTGCGGCCCTGAACACAGATTCGGTGTTCCTCGCGGACGTCGACATGGCTGCTCGCCGAACGTATCTCGACAGAATCCGGAACAGCTGAGCGTGCCGACACGCGCGCTCGACCAGCAACCCGAAAGGCAGTCACAGTGACCCCCACGACTCTGATCGAGAACTATCCCCACCGGATGGGAGGGCACTGCGGGTCGGGTGCAATGCGAGACCTTCTCCAGTGGCACGGTCTGGGATGGGACGGACCACCCGACGAGGGGTTGGTGTTCGCACTGGGTGGTGATCTGGGTTTGTCCTACCTGCGATCGGACGACCTGGTCCCACCGATGTACCTGGTCGGCCGCGGTGCCGACTTCGAGATCGACTTACCGCGCAGGCTCGGCGGACAAGTCGAGGTTCTCACGACCGACGATCCCGGTGAGGGATGGTCATGGGTTCGCGACGACATCGATGCGGGAAGACCCAGTCTGGTCTGGGCCGATATCGCTGAGCTGCCCTACTTACGGGTGAAACTGCAGATGAGTCGCCACGACATCGTGGTGATCGGCTACGACGAGATCGGGGGGACTGCCTCGGTCGTCGACAACGATCGGGCCGACGTGCAGAAGATCCCGCTCGACGCGCTGGCTCGGGCGCGATCTTCCACCTCGTTCCCGCAACCGACACGTCACTGCACGTACCGAATCACGTGGCCGCAGACACTGCCGCCCGTGTCGACTGCCGCGGCCGCGGCCTTCGCCCGATCCGCCGCCAGCATGCACGCCCCATCGACACCGGGAATAGCCGACCACATACCAGCAGCCGGTGCCGACGGTTTGGCCGCGGTCGACCAGCTGGCAACCGACGTCAAGAGCTGGGTCGACCTTCCGCCCGATGACCTCGAGACGCTGCTGTTCAGTCTCGGTATCTTCATCGAAAAGGCCGGAACCGGAGGCGGGCTCTTTCGTCGGCTTCTCGCCGACGGCTGTACCGAGATTGCACGTCTGACCGGTGATCCCGCTACCGCAGACCTCGCGGTGGCCGCCGATCACTGCGCCCAGGCCTGGACCGAAACTGCCCGCGCCGGAACACAACGCGGTCTCGATGTACGAACACGCGCAGCTGCGGTGGCCGTGTCGGCTGCCAGACTGTCGGAACTCGAGCTGATCCTGGTGGAGTCCCTGGAGTCTGCTTCACGCTCGCTGTCCGCCATCACGAGATGATGCCCACCGTCGTTCGATGGCGCGCGGTACACGGGGCGCATCGCACTGTGCTGCAGCTGTCGTCGCCGACACCGTACGCCCTGGCGACCTCACTGATCGGCTTGGAAGAGTCGATGACCTCTCGGCACAGTTCGTCTTTGAACTCGGTGCTGAAAGATCGACGCGATCTGCTCATGCTTGTAGATCCCTATTCCAAGCGGGTCTAGTGTCCGAATCCCTGGGCCGATCAGATCACGACGCCAGCCACTGGGCTGCGGGGTGGATGACCCTCATCTGCAACCTCGCCGACGTTTTCAACGCGCGGTTCACTTCTGACATAGTGCAGTTTATCTATCGAAACTAACAGCGGTGCAGGCCGAGCGCACGATGACGCGACAGACTCGGCACAATTTTTTTTCACGACAGAGAGGTCCGACCATGAAAAGAGTTCCGGACGAGGTCAGCGGGTCGGCCGGCCCGGCTGTCGAGAACTGGGCGCGCTCGTTCTGGAGCACGAGTTTCGACTCGCCTGATCTACCGCCCCACCACCCCGACTGTCTTGGTTGTGGGCCGCAGAACCCGCACGGCCACGCCCTGTCGGTCCAGCGTGACGAGAACGGCGTGGTGGCTCACCATGTGTTCGATCAACGTCATGTCGGGGCACCCGGGATAGCACACGGAGGCGCGGTGGCGACCGTTCTCGACGATCTGTTCGGCTTCCTGCTCTACACAGTGGGTGAGCTCGCCGTGACGCGGCGTCTCGAGCTCGACTACCTGGCGCCGGTTCTGCTCGGCACTCCATACGTATTGCGTGCTGCCGTTCGGTCTCGTGATGGGCGCAAACTGGATCTCACGGCCACGATGGACGATGCGCAGGGCCGCTCGGTAGCCACCGCTACTGCCCTGTTCGTGGTGGTCGAGGTCGAACACTTCATGCAGTCCCAAGCCCGAGCCCAACTCCGGGCCACGGACACGAATCACACCGAAGAATAGACACCCTGGCCGACCTTCACCGACGTCCATCACCCGCGGTGGCTGTCGTACGGCTGCGTCTACCTGGCGCAAAGACGGCGAGGACGAGTGCCCCAGCGGCGGTCAGCGCCGCCAACGACAGTGTCGCCTGACCACTTCCGTGTACGAATGCGGCGCTGGCGAACTCGGCCAGCGGCTGACCAGCTGGTCCTGCGCGGTCGGCGACCTGTAACGCGGCGGCCAGAGAATCGGCCACCGGACCACGGGCAGGCTCGGGTAGCTGGGGCAGAGCCGGCTGAATGTGCTGAACGTAACCGGCCGCGAGCACGCTACCGGCTACCGCAATCCCAATCGCGGCACCGATTTCGCGAGCTGCGTCGTTGACCGCGGCAGCCACCCCGTGCTTGGCCTCAGGAGTGTCCGAGACGATGGCGAAAGTCGCAGGGGCGGTACACAACCCCAAACCCGCACTCATGATGAGCAAGGGCCACAGCAGGTCAGGGTAAGTCGCCGCGACGGTCAGTCTGCTCACCATCACCAGTCCCGCCGCGATGGTGAGCAGACCTACAGTGGTCATCACCCGCAGCCCAACAATGTTCGACAGCCAGGGTGCAATCACCGAGATCACGATGAGCGGCACGACCATAGGGGTCAACGCCAACGCGGCGGTGAGCGGTCCATAACCGAGAATCAACTGCAGATACTGCACCAACAGCAAGAACACCCCGAAGGTCACCAGAAATTGGATACAGACAGACAGCGCGCCGGCACCGAAACCACGGCGGGCGAACAACCGGACATCGAGTAGGGGTGCCGAGGAACGTAGTTCTACGACGACGAACACCGCAACCGCAAACAAGCCCACCGCAGTGCTGATGGCGACGAGCGAATCCGACCAGCCACGGGCCGGAACCTCGATCACAGCGAAGACGATCGCCCCGACCGCGACAACTACGGTCACCGCGCCCACCCAATCGACCGGTGGATGCTCCTGCTGGCGGGACTCCGCGATACTGCATGCCAACCCGGCCAGAACCGCTCCGGCGACGGTCAACCCGACGAACACCGAGGTCCACGACCACTGCTCGAGCAGCACACCAGCCCCGAGGATGCCCAGGACCGCCCCGGATCCAGCAACCCCGGCCCACACACCTACAGCGCGGCCGCGATGCGCCGGTGGAAATCCCGCGGTCAGTATCGACAGCGTCGAGGGCATGACCAGCGCCGCACCCGCCCCAGCCAACGCGCGAGCAGCGATCAGCCACGCCGGGTCGGCGAGAAACAAGGGCAATGCCGACGCGAAAGCGAACAACGCCAACCCCGCCACGAGCACCCCCCGGCGACCGTACCGGTCACCGATCGCACCGGCAGGCAGAACGAAGCACGCCAAAACCAACGTATAACCGTCGACTATCCAGGTCAGTTGGGCTTGCGTCGCCCCTGTCGCGACCGCGATCTGGGGCAACGCTGAATACAATGCTGCCATTGCGGCCACCACCAACGCGACTGCCATGCACGACACAATCAACATCCACCACTGGGCACCGCTCCATCGAGCGACGCTGGCAGAGTCGGATCTACGTTCGTTCAACGGCCAGCCTCCCAGTTCGAGACTGATCGTCTCGGTTCGAGACTATTAGTATCACAACTCTGCGGGTGTGACAGAATGATCAATCGAGGACATGTCTTGTCAGTCAAATGGAGCGGAGCCCGTTCATGGTCGACCCTCTCGTTGCAACCGAGGGCTCGGCCGACCCCCGGCTGGCGCGCTCACGTAACCGGTTACTCGAAGCGGCCGGTCAGCTGCTGTCCACCGGCGGTGTGGAGGCGGTCACCGTGGAGGCGGTCACCCGCATGTCGAAGGTTGCACGTGCCACTCTGTACCGACATTTCGGAAGTACCACTGACCTGCTCGCTGCAACCTTCGAGCGACTATTACCCCCAGTCGACACCGATATCGATACCGGTCCGCTACGTGAACGTCTGATTTCGTTGCTCACCACCCAAGCCGACCTCATCGACCAAGCTCCGGTGCAGATGACCACGCTGGCCTGGCTGGCAATGGGGCCCGTCAACAGCGGCGACGCCAGCCGGCGCGATCTCGATCCTGGCGCGGTGGTCTCGCTTCGGGCCCGTGTCATAGAGCAATACCGCAGGTCCCTGGATCAGATCCTGACGGCGCCTGACGCTCGCGCTGTGCTCGGCGAGATCGACACCACCTTCGCCCTCATTCAGCTCCTCGGACCGATAGTGTTCGCTCGCCTCACAGGACTGCGCCACATCCACGCCGACGACTGCATCCAAATCGTCGACAACTTTCTCGCCGCCCATGCCGCAAGTGTCCGATCGAGCACTTCGCGCGACAACAGCCGTCCATGGCCGGCCGCGGCGCTAGACCCGCAGCTCACCGACGGCCAGTAAAACTTGATGGGAAATTTCACCATCAATGCGCTATCCAGTCAGGGATCGCAGCGCTCACTGGATAAGGCCGGACGTGTGCTCGAGAACTCGGAGTTGCACTGCAGTGCACTTCTGACATCGTGCAGCCGTCTTCTGAAACTGACAGACAGCACTGCGTCGGCGCGGACCTCGACGACTGCCAACACAAGTGCGCGCTTTCCGGCGAAGTGCTGGTAGAGCTGTGACTTCGAGGTTTCGCTCGCGGCCCGGACGTCGGCCAGGGTCGTGGAAGCAACACCGCGCTCGTACATCAACTGATCGGCCGCATCGACGATTCGTGCCTTCGTTGCGGCACCGCGCGTGGTCAAGCGGCGCGGGCGAGAGCCGCTAACGCTGTCGGTCATCTCCCCAGGCTAACTACACCGGTGTCGAGATCAGGGCTTCGCGGCCGGGCCGGGCCGAAAGATGGCCCGCGCCCGACCGGACGACCGCTACGCTCCCGCGCCCGACGAACTCCGATCAGGCAGCACCCAACCATCGCGGGGGAAGTGGCAGGTGTAGCCGTTCGGATATTTCTGCAGGTAATCCTGATGCTCGGGCTCAGCCTCCCAGAAAGGGCCGATCGGCTCGATCGTGGTGACCGCCTTACCTGGCCACAAACCCGACGCGTCCACATCGGCGATCGTGTCGCGGGCGATCCGCTCCTGTTCCGGTGTGACGGGGAAGATCGCGGACCGGTAGCTGGTGCCGCGGTCGCCTCGCTGTCGGTTCAGCGTGGTGGGATCGTGGATCTGGAAGAAGAGCGCCAGGATGTCGCGATAGGTCGTCTCTGAGGGGGCGAACACGATCTCGATGGCTTCGGCGTGGCCCGGGTGGTTGCGATACGTCGGATGCTCGTTATGTCCGCCGGTGTATCCGACGCGGGTCCCGAGTACCCCGGGATGACGGCGGATCAGGTCCTGCATCCCCCAGAAGCACCCGCCGGCCAGGACGGCCGTTTCCGCTGTCGCGCCGCTCGTGATCGTCTCGGTGTTGTTGATCTCGTTGGTCATGAGGCCGCTCCGTTCGAGGAATTTTGGTCGGTGTCGAACAACGTGGCGAAGTCGCCGTACCCTTCTTCGACCAGCCTGGAAGCGGGTACGAAGCGCATTGCGGCCGAGTTCATGCAGTACCTCTGGCCGCCGGGTTTCGGTCCGTCAGGGAACACGTGCCCGAGGTGGCTGTCGGCACCTGCCGAGCGCACCTCTGTGCGGCTCATCCCGTATGTCCGATCCACCTCGGTCGTAACGGCGGCGGCGTCGATGGGGGCGGTGAAACTGGGCCATCCTGTGCCGCTGTCGTATTTGGCGGTGGACGAGAACAGCGGCTGACCCGAGACGATGTCGACGTAGATGCCCGGTTCGTGGTGGTCCCAGTACTCGTTGCGGAACGCCGGCTCGGTCCCGCCCTGCTGCGTCACCCGAAGTTGCATGTCGTTGAGGCGGCTGACCGACTCAGGAGTCTTGCGGTAGTCGTTCGTCATCACGTGGGCTCCTCCTTGCGAATGGCGCGGCGGCCGCGCCATCGTATCGTTTAACGGACCTATGGGTCCAGATATTCCTGGCTATCTGCCGTAAGCTCCAGGCTGGATCGAAAGTGAGAAACCCGTTGGAAAAGCAATATTCGCCGCGAAAGTCCTAGGTTTTCCGATATATTCCAGTCACAAAACTGGACCCCAAAGTCCATATTTGGGTACTTAAACAGGAAGGGGACCGTGAGCTGCGCGAGGACCCGCGCCGAGGGCGTTCGCCGAGGAGCTCAACCGTTCCCCGACACGGCTGTCGGAGCACGACTCCAGACTTCCGGTCCAACTCGACGCTCGGTGATATGAAACAGTTTTCGGTTCCGTTCGCGTAGGCCGCGGTAGTGAATGCCCGAGGAAAGGTGCAGTCGTGGGAGTTATCAACAGTGGTTTCGGAAATCAGCGAAGGTCCACCGACGCTCGACTGCCCCCCGGGCAGACCCTCGCCCACGACTGGCCGGTGCTCTCGATAGAACCGACGCCGGCAATCGACGAGAGCCAATGGAGCTTTACGATCACGACCGAGGACAAAGTCGCACACCGGTGGAACTGGCATGAGCTGCAGAAGGTGGGCGTCGAGAACATCGTCACCGATATTCACTGCGTCACTCACTGGACCAAGCTGGACATGGCCTGGCGGGGTGTTTCGTTGGACCTGTTGTTCGACGATGTCGAGACCAGCTGCGACTACGTGATGGTTCATAGCTCCGGCGGTTACACCACGAACCTGCCGCTCGAAGATCTCCTCGATGGGCAGGCCTGGATAGCCACCGAGGCGGAAGGAGAACCACTCACACCCGAACATGGCGGTCCGGCCCGACTCCTGGTGCCCCACCTCTACTTCTGGAAGAGCGCGAAGTGGGTTCTCGGAATGGAGATGTTGCCCTCGGACGAACCGGGGTTCTGGGAACAGAACGGCTACCACCTTCGGGGCGACCCATGGCGGGAAGAGCGCTACTCGTGACAACCTCGAGCGGCGTCCAGTGGCATCTCGGGCGGGTGATCAGTCGGCGTTTCGAGAATCCATCGGCCGTGCGCCTCGAATTGGATGTGCCGACGTGGCCCGGTAACGACGCCGGAGCTCATGTGGATGTCCGGCTCACGGCACCGGACGGATACCAGGCGTCTCGGTCCTACTCTCTTGCGTCCTCGGGTGAGTCAACTCGCGTGGTTCTGATGGTCCAGGAACTGCCCACGGGCGAGGTGTCACCGTTTCTCGTACGTCACCTCGCGGAGGGTGAGGATGTCGAGGTGCAAGGACCTCTCGGACGCTTTTTCGTCTGGTCCCGCTCCGATACCGACCGCTCTCCTATCCAGCTCATCGCGGGCGGATCCGGAGTCGTGCCGTTGTTCGCGATTGCGTCCGCACGCGAACGCGAGGCGGACAGCTCCGACTGTCGGTTGTTGTACTCGGTCCGCAGTCCGCGAGACGAGATGTTCGCCGACGAGCTCGTAGGGTTGACACGAACTACCGTCGACATCGTGCACACCCGACAGTCCGCACCTGGATTCCAGGAGGGCGGGCGGTTGACCCGGAATACGATCGCCGAGCGGACGTTCGCCGCATCACGGTCTCCGCGCGTATTCGTTTGCGGGCCATCGCCGTTCGTGGAAGCCGTCACCGGGTGGCTTGTCGACCTCGGCCACGATGCAGCGCGGATCCGTACCGAACGATTCGGCGGCAGTTCGTGACTCGAGTCGATGCAAACAGGCACGTCGCCGGGTCGTCGGTATCGGCCTCCTGCCTCAGTTCACCGGAGCGCTGCATTCGCTGCAGACCGTCGGAGAAGTGGCGCTGCCACGCGTCGAAGCCGTCGGCCAGATCCTGCCGGGCCGTCTCCGGAGGGACCGGCGGCTCGTTGGCCATTGATCCGGAAGGGCAACTGTCCGTCTCCTATTTGCAGTCATCACCTTCACAAGTGCGTTCAGGCTCGACCGAAGCATGTAAGGCTCGATCTCGTTCCCATTGTTCGAGGGCGGTGGTGACCGCGGAACCGATCGAGTGCAGGTCGGCCTCGGTGTTCTGTGAAATCACGAAGGTCTCGATGTCTCGCGCGCGGTCACGATCGGACTCGCGGCGTTGAGAAAGCAGGATCAGCGGTCCTTGCAAGGCAGCAATGATCGCCAGAACCGTTCCCAGATAGTCGAGCATGGCTGACGACTCCGGATCGAAGATCGGCCGGATGGCGTTGATCACGAACCACGCAAAGATGGACAGCAACATGATCAGCAGGAAGGGCCAGGATCCGGCGACGCCGGCCACCCACGCCGCAGCCTTGTCTCCGGGGCTGGACCGCGACTCCCTGAACATGCTGAGTTGGTGCCCGCAGTGCGGACACGCGAACATCTCTCGGCCGACGGCATGACCGGAGTGCCCGGACATCTCGTGGCCGTGAATACCGGCAGTCTCAGCGGGGGTGACGGTTTCCGGTGACCGTCGGCCTGTTTCCTCTGGCCGCTCATCGCTCATCGTTGCAGTCCTTCCGGTGCGCTCTCGTCCGCAGTGAACGACTCTTCGACTGCCTGCACGCGGAAGCTACTGTGCCAGCTTTTTGTGGACCGTCAAGTCCAAATTCTGTTATGTTCGGCTTCGTGGCACCAAGTTTCTGTACTGTCTGCATCGCCTCGAAGATCTGCGGGCCGGAAGCCGGTAGGTCACTGCGCGGCGGCGTAACCTCATGACATTGCCCAGCGACCCTTGCCCGCGATCGCACGGTTGCCGCACTGAGCCGGGCAGGAAGCTGGCCTTCGATTCGACCTGTTAGGACGACATGAAGAACCCGGCTACGCCACCTTTTCCTGAGCCTCGACCAGTTGCGGATAGGGGCCCCGACGCCTTGAACGCCCAGATCCTCGGCGTCGAGCACTGGAGCCTTCTCGCCGCTCGGGGGGCACTCTGGCAGGAAATCTTCAGTCGCACGGGAACGTTCCTGGCGATTGTCTCGGCATCCGTCGTTGCCCTTTCGTTGATGGTCCAGGCAACTGGATTCGGGCAGAATTTCAGAGTCATTGCCTCGCTCGTTCTACCGCTGGTTTTGTTAGTTGGGTTGTCGACGTACACGAGGTTGCTAGAAGCTGACCTCGAAGATCTTTGGTTAGTCATTGGTATGAACCGTCTGCGGCACGCGTACCTAGATCTGTTGCCTGGCCTCGAGCCGTACTTCGTCACCGGGTATCACGATGATTGGGCCAGTCTCCTCCAGACATACGGTTTCGGACGGCGCATCGGAGTCCTTCATCTGTTCGGCGGATCCGCCGTCATCGTCGGAGTCGTGAACTCCATGATCAGTGGCGTGATTGCAGTGGTGATTGCGACCATTTGTGGTGCCGCGGATTGGCTGCAGATCGTCACCGGTGTCATGGTCGCCGTCTTTGTTGCGTTTATTCTCATCTCGACATTTGTGAAGAGGCTGCGCCGATTCCGGCGGGAGTTTGTTCCCAGGTTCCCCAAGCCCGCGGCTGACTGATCGGTGAACTTCACCTCGTTTCGTCTGCTGGCATTCAAGCGGGGGTCTGCAGGAGCGGGGCCCGCAAATGACGGCGTATCCGTAGTTGCGAAGGAAGGAAGGCTCGAACATGACAACGCTCGGTGGTGTGCAAGTACAGCCTGTCGATCGACGGTCAGGCCGGATACACCGTCGAGTTCGCGCGGTGATCCTGAAGTAATGATCAGTGTGCAGCGTTGAATGCGTCTTCGATAGCAGCGGGAATGCGGCCGCGATCGCTGATCTCGTAACCGTTGTCTGCGGCCCACTGCCGGACAGCTCTGGTCTGAGCCGGATTACGTGTGGCCCCGCTGTTCGAGGGTGCAGCAGATGGAGCCGTGGAGGTGGGGGAGTGCCGACGCTTACGCCCGCCGACGCGGGTCGCGTGCTCGATGTAGTAGCCGATCTTGCGGTGAAACTCGCTGGCGTTCTTTGCCTTCAGGTCTACGAGGTAGTCGACGCCGTTGACGGAGAATTCGATTGTCTCGCCTGATTCGTCGTCGATGACCGAGCCGTCGATATCGTCGACCAATTGGGTGAATATTTTTTTCGCCACGGTTCTATGCGGCCTCTCTCGAATGGAAACACATTGCTGTCGACTGCCACTCTAACCAGACCGAACCCGCAGGCAGATGCACCAGATGAGGAAATGCGTAATAGGCACTTCCTCCCGTGTCGACCACGCCACCGCTACTCGACCTTATTTCGTCTAGTCGACTTGACTAGAAAATGTCCAATCGACTAGACTAAAGTCATGGTTACCGAGCAGCCCACGCGGAAAGTGGTCAAGGCCCTCAAAGCGGCCGGGTTCACCTCGGTCCGCACGGTCGGATCGCACAGCACGTGGGTCTCGGCCGACGGCGCAGTCAAAGTGACTGTGCCCGATGGGCACCGGACGATCTCGCCCGGTGTCTACCGCAAGATCCTCGCAGCCATGAAGGAGGCACAGCAGTGAGCAAAACTTACACGGTGTCGGTGACCCGAGACGGCAAGTGGTGGATGATCGCCGTCCCCGAACTCGACGCCCTCACTCAAGCCCGTCGCATCGACGATGTCCACACCGCAGCGAAAGAACTCATCGCCCTCGAAACCGGAGTCGCCCTCGCCGATGTCGAGATCGAGCAGCACATCCAGCTCGAACCCGGGGGAGAGGATCTCGCGGTCCACATCGCCGAGATCGCGACACAGCGAGCACGTCTGGCCGAGGACGAAGCCCGCGTCAAAGCCAGCACCGAGGCCTTCGCGAAGAAGCTCGCCACCGCTCAGGTACCCGTCCGAGATATCGGATCGCTTCTCGGCGTGACATTTCAGCGAGCCAGCCAACTCGTCAACAATTGACCTGAGCATCGAATGTTCGGTCCCTCGCAACTGCATCGGTTTCACGGTTGTGAACGACTAGAGTCGGTGCCATGCCAACTCTGCCAGAGGGCCAATCCCTGCTCATCCGTACGTACTTCGGCGATGACGGTGCCTGGGCGCAGGTTGCGCGAGATGCCCAGGCGTCGCACGTGCAAGACAGTGGTTATGAGGCTCAAGCCTTTCTGACGACGGTCGACGACCCGGAGTTTGCCGACATGTCGGTGTCACGCATTGTCGGCTTGGTGGAATCTCCGCCGCCGGACTATCTCTTCGTAGTCGACCAGCGGGCATGTGACGAGCCGGAACATCCAGTGCTCGTTGTGGATACAAGTGCCGATCCGGACGATGAGGCAGCTACTTTTCGGGTTGTACCGAGCAGGCTTGCGGTAATCGAGAACAACTTGTCTATCGCAAATCTGAGCTTCGACGACCTCCGTTCCGGCGCGGACCTGGATGGGGTGTACCGCGGTGCCGGAGCAGTGCAAACTATAGAAAAGCCGCAGGTCCGAAGCGAGGATTTGATCGCCGCAGCAGACAACGCAGACGACTCGCCGACGGTCCAGCAACTGCGAGAGGATCTGAGAAAAAGGTCAGTACCGGTTTGGCCGGCGATGGTCGTCACCGATCTGCGGGACAGGTACGACGCGATTGCAGGAGGGACCTACAACTCGGAACTGACCATCGGATACGACGAGACCCTTCAGGTTCTTGCTCGGGGCGGCTCGGGGTTGGGAATCCACTTCGCGCTCGTCGACAGCTACTGGTCCATCTACCTGGACTCGGACAGTCTGAGCTTGCTGGCCGCCATGAAAGTGATCTATCCGTCGTGACCGCCGCCCGCACGGGATTTTATGAGCGGCCATAAAGACACCAGGGGCGCGCCGGTCCCTGAATCTAGCCAGGGACCGGCTCGCCACGGCGAGCAGGATCAGGAAATGGTGAACTCGCGCGCCTCCGTTACGACGGCTCTGACGACCTGATCTACGACACGGGAACCGCGCCCGGCGCTGCTGCGTCGAACTAGACATGGACCCAGACGAACGCGCCGCCATCATCGACGAGGGCTACGACCCCGACGACCCGGCCGTGCGCGCGGACCTCGATCACGTCAGGCGTCTGTTCGCCGAACATCGCCACCTGACGGCCGACCCCGAACTCTCCCTCGACCACCTCGCGAACGCCGCTAGGGTTCGCGAACCAGGGCCAGCTTCGGGCACACGCAGGTAGTTCGACATCGAACGTATGTTCGCATAGATTGAGGGCACTGATCCGTTCGGCGAAAGGTCGCACTCATGGCCGGTATCGCCGACACGATTCCCGACCTGACCAGCCTGGACAAGGCTGCACAGCTCGCCGCTCTTCGCCGCAGCATGGCCGCGATCCCCGGACGCCGCGACCACGCACCCACCGACTCCGACGACTCGCCCGCATTCGCCCCCTCGCAGCCGAACGCGCAGGCCGCCGCGACCGACGGCGATGAACGGGCACTGAGCGGCCCCGTGCGCTCACGAACCCTCAAAACCCTGCCGGTGCCCATGCCGCTGTCGGAACTGCTGCCACGCGGCGCGCTGGCCCGCGGAACGGCCCTGTCGATCACCGGTGCCGGATCGATTCTCGTCGGACTCGTCGCCACCGCCACCGCGGCCGGCCACCACGTCGCACTGATCGGTCAACCCAAGTTCGGGCTCCTCGCCGTCCACGAACACGGCGGGGACTTGTCGAAGATCGCCCTGATCGACCCCGGTCAAGCAGACCCTCTCGACGCCGCCAATATCTGCATCGATGGGATCGATCTGGTCATCAGCACCGTCCACGGTCGCGACGTACCGCCGACCCGCGCACGTGCCCTGCTGGCCCGAAACCGAACTCACGCAGGGGTATTCGCAATCACGGACGGTCGAATGCCTGGTCTCGATCTGACGATTTTCTCTCGGCCGGTCGGCTACGGCGGCATCGAGCAAGGCAGGGGCCGCATCGGCTCGATCACCCTCGAGACCACCGTCCACGGACGCGGAATCACCCAGCGCACAGGCCGCTACACCCTCACCGCACCGATGTTCGGCGAACACGGCTTGCGCTGGGCCCCCGCGGTCACCGACGCAGTCGCCGAACATGGGCCGCACCGATTGGCGGTCGCACAATGACCCCCGACCTGTACGAGAACTGGCCCGTGAGCTTCGATCCCCCCACGCGCCGCATCGTCGATCCACCTCGGAGAGTCCTGGTCAACATATTGTAGACGGGGTTTGCCTCTGACCACTGTGCATCCGATTAGTCTCCCGCTGTTTCGGGCCATCACCAACGAGGTTCGATACCTGCCCGAATCAGGCTCGGACCATGAGCTGCCGCTGTAGCGGAGCCAACGCGGATGAGGATTTGGCCCGTCGACAGCCAAGACAGGCTAAAACGTCAGTGCAGTTCGGGAATAAGGCATACACCCCCGAACTGCACTGGTGGGACGTGAAGATCAGCTTCCGGTCCAGTCGACTGAAGTCACACACACCTACCTTGGTGGCACTGGCGGTTCGGAGCTGACGGGCTCCGATTCGCGGTTCGGATCGAACGGAATCTCGTTGTCGATGGCATCTCGCATTGTTGCGACCGGCGCTGGCTCATCGGTTGATCGCCGCGCAGTTCCATCGCTGACGGCAGCAACTTCCTCTGCTGACAACGTCACTTTGCCCGCGCGTGGAGCGACCGTGTACCAGTTTTCGGACGGCAAGAAGCCAGCCGACATAAGGTATGTTGCTCCCGGCTCGATCAGTGGGTCATCGTCCAGTAAGTACAACGTACCGTCGGTGCCATACCCGCCTTGCTGATTGACGAGTATTTGGCCCGCGACGTCACCCTTTAGGGTCTGAAGCACCTCAACAGAAAACTGCGTCTCGGGAAACGGCCCAACTGCCTTCGTACCGACTTGCTCAATCACTGTTCCGACGAAGACCGCGTCGGCCCAACCGGCAAGCTGCTGAGGGTCTGTCACATCGAAAGCCGAGTCCATTTCCACTGCTTGTGTGCGCGTAGTCACGCTGGCAGTCGCGCCAGCATCTCCAGGTTGCGTGCCTGCCGAAGTGCTGCAGCCAACTAATACAATGCAGGCGAATAAGCTCGCAACGCCCACCCTGCCGTACTTTGATCCTAAACTTCTGACCTTCATCATGTCATCCCCAGAGTTGACGGTAGGCGGCTTGATCCATGAACTGCGGCGCAAAAACCGATGAGTTTGAAATCGGATCCATCAGCTGACTTTTGCAGTTGTGCGCCAAACCGAGCGCATGACCCATCTCGTGTGTCATAACGTTCCGTTGATTACTGGCGTTACCGAGCTTCGCTGTATTCATTTGAATAGTGTCCACCCCAAAGTCGGTGTTGCTGTATAGCCCGGCCCATGTGACGTCCGGACGGTTGGCGTCGGAAATTTCCACATTAGTGAGCGTCGGGTTCACAGGGTCATAGGGGGTAACCTGGACGCTCCCAAGTGCATTCCAAGCAGTGGATGCCTGCGAAATTGCGGTCGTGTATTGGGAAGATGACTGATAGGTGAGTTTGGAGAAGAGGACCGAGCTGTAGCCCAATGTCGGCGGCTTGCGTCCTGACGTCAGATACTGGCCGTTCTGGAAGTTCTGTCCGGAAGCGCCATATGACTCGTAACCATCATTGGACGTTGTTCCATCTTGACACAGGTACTCATCACTGCTCGGGAAGCCCAAGGGTCCAAGCTCGTAATTCTGCGCAGCCCACTGATCGCGAATGTTCCCCCAGGTGGCATAGGCGGATGTGGCTCCGAACTTGTATGTAATCGCGCCGCCCTGGAAGTTGTTGTATCGCCCGCCCGAAGCAGGGCTCTCACGTGTGACCGGGTAGCCGAGTCGTCCACGTTCGTCGCTTCGCTTCTCGTATTGATACGGGCCGTTGACATACGTTCTGTACTGACGCGATGGCAAATTGAGCCACTTGTTCATGATCAAGCCGCCGATTTGACGACCTTTATTTGGGTCGACATTTGGCGACCAGTAAATGCGATTCGTGAACCCGAATTCCTGCCACCGCCCCTCGTTGCTGTTTCCTGCCCAGAGCTCGCCACTGGTGGGTTCTCCGATACTCGAGGTGCCGCCTTGGCCGTATTGGTTAGCGCCCGAAAGGAAATCGATAAATTCGCGTTCGATGGAGCCGAGGACCCACTGGTTGTTGCGAAATTGATCGGCGTTCGCAACGCCAGGTGTAGAAACTAGCAATGCAAGGGATGTAATTAACGCACCGATAAGTGACATTCTTCGAGCGACAATTTAGTTTCGCGTCCGATGCTGCCTGAAGCGGACATTGATCAATGGGCTTGGATCGCCAATATGCGACTTGAGAGGTAACCTGCTCGGTTTCATGGAGCTCCCACAGTGAAGGGCATCAAGGACGAACCGAACAGTACGGTCAGTTTGCCCACCGTTGGAGAGGCACGCGAACACGAGTTTGGTCACAATTCGGTCACCGTGACCGCCGCCAACTCGACGGCGGCTAGACTTCGAACGCATGAGCAATACAGGTTCTCGGTGGCTACGGCCAGCTGTCCTGCTGGTTCTAGTCGGCGTCTTGCTCGTTGGTGTTGCTTTTGGGGCGACCAGCCAGATTGGGCTCGGTCGCTCGGCCTCAGAGATTTGCGAGAATGCTTATCCGGGGGCTGTCGACGTCGAGTCCAGTCGTCCCCTTCTACCGCTGGTCGTCGTGCGTTGCGCTGCACAGGATTTTGACACGCGTGTGGAGACTCATGAATTTGACCCGCTGTCAACGCTTGTCCTCATGGCTGGGATCGCAAGCATTGTCGTTGGTGTATCTGCCGTCCGACGTCAAAAGCTGAACGAGTCATCTCAAAAAGGACAGCGGTGAACATACTCGGTGGTCTGGTCTGATTCGCTGTGTGAGAACTCGAATCAATTCTGGTCAGAGGATACTTCCTCCCCGACGCCAGTATCTTGCAGCTTTATCGAGGCTTAGCGGTCCTGCCGGCCACACGCGCCCACGACAGCGTCCGCGGAGTTCGAGCGTGACTGCAGGGAGATCACCCCTGACGTTGTTTCCAGTTCTTTCCGTAGGGCGTGGTTGTCGAGTGTTAGCCGCTGGATGACGGCCAGTGCGAGGGTGAGGTCTTGAGTCAGCGCCGCGTTGTCTCGTTGCACGCGCTTGTTGGAGGCAAGGAGTTCGGTCCGGTCGTCATGCCGTGTGGCGACGGGAGCTGCGACGGAAGCGGCTCTGAGTTCGGCAGCGATAGCGGGGTAGTGCCGCCAGAAGGTTGCGTTGGACAGACCCAGTC
Organism: Rhodococcus sp. 14-1411-2a; assembly: GCF_002259485.1. Taxonomy (GTDB): domain Bacteria; phylum Actinomycetota; class Actinomycetes; order Mycobacteriales; family Mycobacteriaceae; genus Rhodococcoides. Next base: position 59,255 of record NZ_NPGA01000022.1, on the reverse strand, counting down.
GACGGGCAAGGCCGATGACAGTGGCGCGGCCGCCGGCCGATGCTGCGTCTTCGAGGTGCTCTGTCATCACTCGACGGACGTCCTGCTCGCTCGGGAGGTCGATGCGTTTACTCATCGGATTGAGTTCGGATCGTGTCGGTCGACGAACTGATTTATCTGCTCACTCCGTTGCCGTAGTCGATGCTGCAGCAACGGAGGCAGCGACGGTGTTCGTTCGAGCTCGCGCTCGATATCGGAGCTCTCCGAACGCAACTCGTCGAGGTTGCCTGAGGTGAGCGCGACGTTGCGGCATTCGAGCGGTCGACAATCACCGAGCGTCGGCGCGTTCTGGCCCGAAAGGTTCTGTGCGCGTGTGCACAGTGCCTTGTCCGGATCGTAGACGCAGGTGGCGTATCGGCCTGGATAGATTGCTGGGTCGAATCGGCGTATCAAGCGGTCGTGCCGACGCCGGTCGGTGACGACCTGTCCTTGGTATCGGATATTCGACTCGAGCTCGCTCAGACGTCGGCGGGCTTCGTCGGCGGCGGGTCCAACGAGATCGGTGTGTTCATGGGTATCGATCATTGCCATCAGACCCTCCCCTCGGGCAAGGGCCACCTCTGACTCGACTTCGGCGCGGAAACCGCTATCCGATGTGCCGGCGTAGCCCTCGAACATCTGGACAGCTTGGTGGCGATATTGAATTGCTCCGGCAATGGATCCGCCGGGTTGGCGTGCGATGAACCAGGCGAGCGTTCGTCTGAACTGGCGGGTTGTCAGCCGCCAGGTTTGGGCATTCACAGCCGGTATGTTCTCTGCGAGACCATGTGCGCGACAATAGCCGTCGATCCAGGACACCAGATTGTTGATGTGGTCGTTCGTGGTCTTGGTCAAATTGACGTGGGCGGCGGTTTTGCCGATCCGCACTGCGGTGCCATGAGTTGAGGGTGCGAACAGCCGGGTTTCGTTACCGGGTTGGAGGAGTTCGAGGACCGCCACGGCGCGGGCGGCCGGAGCGCCGACAACCCAGGTCACTTGCACTCCGGTGGGGTCGCGTTCACCTTTGAACGCGAGGCTGGTCATCATCCACCGGTAGGGCCTGCCGTGAGGGTCACGTTTGACGCTGATGCAGCCCCGCTGCAGATGCTTGATCTCGCTGTCACGCATGCCGGACAGGAACGCAATAATGACGTAGCAGGCTGCGCTCAGCGCCGACAGCAGGTGCAAGATCCCGGCTTGACGATCACGTCGATTGAACAGGATGCGGTCGATCCAGGGGGACCCGTTGATCCGTCCGTTGATCACCACGTCACACGAGACGTCGTTGTCGACCCCGACCAGTCGAGCTGTGTCTTCGATGAGGTGGCGGTAGGTCCGCAAGGTCGTGCGATCGCATCCAAGCATGCGGGACAGGTGGCGAATGCTCGGTTGTCCGTTATGCCCCGGTAGTGGGCGGTCCGCGGCACGGTATTCAGCTATGAGTTGGTCCAGCTCCTCCTTGACCCATCGTCTCGTCTTGGGCGGAATTGACCCTTGTCCCAATCGAACTCGTCGCCACTCGCGGTCTGCCGCGAGAATGTCCGATGCAAACTCATCGACGAATCGCAGACTCCATGTGAGTAGGGGTCCGAGCACCGCCTCCGGAATTCTGGCGGTCGCGTTGTCTGGTCCGCTCCTGTCGCCGGACTCGCTCCAACCATCGATGTGGTACGGGTCGAAAGTCAGCTGATCGGTAACCATGAGTCCGCGGTAGCGATAGAGCGACCGAACCGAACTGCGATAGCGATCACGAACCGTGAGAGTGGGTTGCGTCGCGAGCAAATGCATTTGGTACGCAATCAAATCGGAAGGTTGCAACTCCGATAGCAGCGGCTGGCGCAGGTTGGGTCGCGAGGCGAGCCAGGAGAAGAAGTGGCGTAGCGTGGGCAACATCGAGGCAATCGTTGCTACCTTCGGTAAGCCGCGTCCTCTGGCGGGTGCAGGCCCGCCCAGTAGCCCGATGAAAAGTTCTTTGGCCACGGTGCGATAGACAGATGGCACGGATGTGAAGTCGAGGATCAGAGCAACATGATGTTGCTGAAAGAAAGCTGGACTGAGATCCCAGACGTCGTCTACGAATCGGGAAGCTCGGCTGAGTTCTGTCTCCGGGCGCACCGGCCGCCCGTTCAATACGCATCGTTCGTCGAACGGATGCGACGTCGACGGTTGAGGGTGGGCGTTGGTCATGTTTGCTCCCATGGTGATTCGACGAGATCGAGAAGTGCATCGGTGGGTTTGATCTCCGTTGCCGCCAGGATCTCGGACCGATTGAACTTCGAGAGAACGTCATGGCGGATGGCCGCCCACGTCGGTCCGTATCGGACCCACCAATCGGCCTCCGACAGCTGATCGCGGCGGGCCGCCAGCGCATCGAGCAATCCGAGCAGTCCAGGAAGGTGATCCGGTGTGACCACGCAGTTTCCGCAGTGAAAGCAGTCGAGAAACGATGCGCGACAGCTTCTCCCGGTGGCGGGATGGTGGTCGTGATCCCGGCACGCTGACCAGGCGGTATCGGCTGCGTCTGCATGCGTCGACGGGGTTTCACCATCGGGATCGGTGGCGGAGCGTTCCGGCTGCACGTTCAGTGTGCCTCCTGCAACGTGCAGCGCCCGTCTGTGTGCTGCCAGAGCGCTCGATTCGGCGTCGCTGACGGCAGCCGCAACAACGGTGTGTGCCCATTCCTGTGTTGTCGGGTCTCCGCGTAGATAGTTCCGGAACAGAACCGGGATGGTGTTGCTCCGGGCAGCGGACGGGAGGTGACCGCCGATCTGTTTGGTACGGCGCACGTCTGCCGTGGTCTTGATCCGGTTGCCGGTGACCGCAAGCGGAGCCGGGGGCGTTCCGTCGACGACGTCAGCGTGGAGGCAATGCCGGGTGCGCCATCCGGCAAGGTTGATTGCTGTCGCGGTCAGTTCGCGAGCGAATGGGTCGAAATGTTCTTCGATACCGCGAAGGCCGGTGTTGTGGCCGCTACGCCAGATCGACCAAACGGATGCGCTGCCAGAAGTGTTCCTGCTGCGAGTGGTCAGTTCGTGTAGCAGTAGGTAAAGACCGCCGGGATAGTGCAGTTCGCGACCCGGTGGCCCGATCTCCCACGTCGCGGTCTCGAACCATCGGTGATTGCCGCGGCGGCGTTTGATGACACGAACTTCGACGGCGCGTGTCTCCAGGATTCGGTGTTCCCAGGGGAGCTCTTTGATGGTTTCGATATTGCGGCCGGTCAGCGCCACCATCAACACGAGCATCGGCGCGAGGTCCCGGATCGTCATATAGAGCCGGCTCGCAAGCTCCAGTCTGACAACGTGCGCGCTGAAGCTCCGGCTCGGGGGTACGACTCCTGATTCCGCAATCGCGACGAGCTCTTTGTCGCCCTCCAAGCCTTCCCGTTCACCCGTTTGTCCTATTGCAGCTTCCGAGAGTCGAATCCGATCGCGCAATGCGGTGATGTCAGACCGAGCGGCTGAGAGAATACGATCGAACTCTCCGTCCGAGTAGCCAGGTTGGCCAATCCGGGTCTGCCCGATCTGGCGGCAGGTGTAGTCGATCACTGATGAATTCACCGTATCGACCAGCGGTGGCAACGTCAGGAACTGTCCGAAAAGTGCGATGCCTCGCCAGGCGTAGACGTCCTTCTGCGTTACTCTGCGCTGGTTGTAGACAGATTGGAGGTGGGCGGTCTCCAGCAACGGTGGTCCGGTCGGCGGATCCCGCAGTTCCGAGAGGGATCGCAGCATGGATCGCACCCTCGTAACCAGTCCCTTCGCTGAGCTGAGCGTCCTGCTGCGTCCCGTCGCCCCGAGGGCAAGGGCCAGAGCCTCTGCAACTGCCGTGTGCCAACCGGGCAGCGCCATCTTCGCGACGTCCACCAGCAGAGTCCGGCCGTCTTCACCATCGAATCGGACCGTGAGGCCGGAGGCGATGGCGTGTTCGCCTTCGGTCGGTGTGTACGGGCCAGATGGGAGCATCGCGCGGCGCCCGGTCCCGGTACTGCCGCGACCGCTCACTGCGTTTTGTTCTCAGTGGCGACGTCGAAGACATCGAGTGGAGTGTCGCGGGGATCTTCCCATGTGTTGGGCACCAACATCATTCGCGTTTCCATTTCCAATTCCGACAGCGCGTGTAAGTAGATCTGTGTTGTCACCACGGAGCGGTGCCCGAGCCGACGTCGCACCCAGTCCAGAGGGTCACCGAAGATCTGTGTCCATTGCCCTCGCTGTTCGGCAGTCATCTCAGTCATCGCGCTGATATGTCCGCGCTGAAGCTGTTCCAGAGTCACCACCGCGAACGTGTGCCGCAGGAGGTGAGCATGTGCAGACAGAGGAACTCCTGCTCGACGACACCGTGTGTTGGCGACTGCGAACATGTCTTTCCAGGTCGAGACCGCCATGGGGGTGCCGAACTCCGACAGCCAGAACGCGGCCGGCGTCAAACCATCGGGCCCGTCGATGAGCAAACGGCGGCGCTCGTCGGCATCGAGGTTGGAAACTTTCACGGTCGATCTCAGACCGGACCGAGTCTGCACGACGACCGGCGAATGCGGATCAGGGATCACGAGCGGGCGGCGAACCTGTTCGTACCGTCCGCAGGCGCGTGCGCGGTCGACGACCTCCGCGCGATCGAGTGTCACGTACCCGATCAGGTCGGCGATCACGGATTCAGGAACGTAGACCCGGCGGGCCGAACGACCTTTGGAGATGGCCGTCGGCAACCAAAAACGTTGATAGCCCCCCAGACTGCGAGCTGCGGGCACATCGAATACCGTCAGCGCCGCTTGCTCGGACAACCGCATCCCGGTGCGCACCATCAAGTCGCAGAATGACGCGTTGCGCGCCGCCCAGCGACCGCGAAACCCGGTGTCGTGGACACCGTCGGCGCGATATCCGCGAATCCCGACATCGCGCCACAAACGGTAGGACTGGGGTGGGAGCCACTCGATACGATCCGTCGCGGCATCGTGCGAGTAGGTTGCCGGTGTTGTGGTCGAAGAGTCATGACGGACGAAGCCCGCGCCGAACGGTGTTGGCTGTCGAACTCTGTGCGGCACAGGGTTTGTCAATATGTGGCCCGCGCGGACCTGCCATTGGTAGAACTTGTCGACTGCGGCAACCTCTCGGTCCCATGTCGCACCTTGTATGTGCGGCCCTTGGGGGTCGATCCTGCGCCAGCGCCAGTACGCCAGATGGTCAGCCTCGTTGACGTCGCGCCAACGAGTTCTGTCTCGTGAGACAGCAACGAAGTTCAAAAACGCGGCTAGATCGCGGGCGTAGCCCACCTGGGTGTTGCGCGCCTTCGTCTGCATATCGACTGATCTGAAGAAGGCATTTAGTTCGACGTCGTACTCGAATACCGGGTCGATGAGGAACGGCGTGCCGGCCACCAACTCTGGCCGCGCGAACCCAGGCCACTCCAAATTTGTGTCCGGAACCGCTGGCCGCGGCACCAACTCGTGTGGAGTGATACAAACACGCCAACCAGGTTTCGGCATGGTGGGCAACAGTACGTGGACATCTGTCCATCCGTGCACAAAACATAGCGCTCACCGTTGCAGGTTCGTCCGGAGGCGGCTCTTTCCGTGACGGGACACCTCTCAAAATCCGTTCCGAAGGTTTGGCAATGGACGTCAAGGTCCCCGGTCTGCTCTCGGCGTGGGTGAAAACATCACGGGGACAGTGGCTTTGCTGTTTGAGCTTCGACATCCCCATTGGTAACGGTAAAGGCTTTCTTCGTCTCGAAGGCCAGTGGTGCCCTGCCGAGGCAGCGACTCCCGTCGACTGACACTCGACCAATCGTCAACATATCTTGACGATATGGAGAGCGTCAAGATATGTTGACGATTATGGAATCGGAGAAGGCCCTCACCGCAACCGAGCTGACGGAGCTCTACGTCCAGTACAAGGACGCTCTCGTCGACGTCGACCTGGCCGATATGGTGCGCGAGCAGGGGCGCAAGGACGCCGGGACGTGGACCGCGAACGCCCAACGACGCATGGACGACGCGGTCTCCGATGTCGACGCACTCGAGATCAACGCCTTCCTCGCCTCGACGATGATCGCCGACCGCTACGCCATCATCGGACGCCTCCGCAGCCAGGAGCGACCCGTGCCGTGGTCGAAGATCGGCGAGATCCTCGGCATGAGCAAGCAAGCCGCACAGCAGTGGTACGACACCTACAATCTGCGCCCTCGCATCGAGAACCCCACCCGCCGCACCGACCCGGCGTGAGTCGCAGGCTCGATCATCCTGCGCTGTAAGCGATCCGAGTGTGCGCGATGCCACCTCTCGAAACCCGCAACGAATCAGCTCCCCTGCGCGTTGGCATCGAAATACGTTGCAGCACTTGACTATACAGTCTGAGACTGTAAGGTTAGGGGCATGGGAGAAACGCAGCGCGACCTCACAGCAGTCACCTCCGAATACGGCGACGAACGCCCCGAACGCGGCCTGGGAGTGTCCATCCGACGGGGCGGCATCGAGGTCGAGTACATCGACGCGACCGGCATCGAGGAGCACGCACCGATGGACTGGACCCCGGACATGGCGCAGGTGCTGCTCGACCGCCGCGGATACGCGGTCACCGGGCGCTGGGTCGACATCAGCGCCCCCTGTGCAGAAGATCCGATCTGGGAACTACCTGTCGCGAAGACCGCCGACCGCTGACCCTCGCTCGACCCTCCACCTGCGAGGCACCGGGCAGCTGATATCTGCCCGGTGCCTCACCTGCACACACTAACCAGGGAGACCGCCATCATGACCATCGCCACGGCTGCACAATCGGCACCGACCTCGACCGGCTACACCCTCGTCCACGCCGACCCGCACGACCTCGACATCACCGCCAACGTCCGCGACGGCGTCGACATCACCGCCGACCCCGAGTTCGTCGCCTCCATCGCCGCCCACGGTGTCCTCCAGGCCGTCTCGGCGGTCCGCCGCACCGACGGAACCCTGGTCGTCCACGACGGACAGCGCAGAACTCTCGGGGCCCGCGAAGCCGGTCTCACCTCGATACCGGTGATGGTCCGGGAGCAGTCCGACGACGAGAAGGCCGCAGGCATCGAACGCATCACCGAGCAGGTCGTATCCAACGATCAGCGCGAAGACCTCACCACCGGGCAACGCGCCGCCGCCGTCACCGGCCTGCTCGACCTGGGTCTGAACGTGCAGAAGGTCGCGACAGCACTGCACGTCCCCAAGGCCTACGTCGAAAAGGCCGGTCGCGCGGGGAGATCCGAGCGCGCTCGCCGCCAGCTCGACGACCGTCAGCTCACCCTCGAAGGGGCCGCGATTCTGGCCGATCTCGAAGACGCCGCGCAGACGGAGCCGTGGATCACCGAGGCAATCGAGCAGATCTTCGACAACAGATTCGGCTTCGAGTACCGCCTGGCCACCCTCCAGCGCCGCATCGACGAACGCGCCGAGACCACTGCCGCCGCAGCCGACTACATCGCGCGCGGCTTCACCCTGCTCCACGACGAACCGTCCACCAGCGAGGGGGAGTGGTACACCCTCGTAGACCTGCGCACCGCCGACGGCGCGGCAGTCCCGGCCGACGCCCCGGAGCAAGCACCGCACCTGTGGCACGTCCACGTCCACGAGACCGGCATCATCTGGGTCGACAAGACCACCCGCGAGGAAGTCGACGAGGACGACATCGACTTCGACACCGAGGGCGATGACGAGGCCGAGGCCGAGGCGTACGAGGAGCTGCGGCACGCAAACACGGTCGAGAAGGTGACCGCCTGGGGCCACGAGTTCTTCCTCCATCACGACAGACGGACTGCGGCCGGCCTCGAACTCTCCCCCGAGAAGATCGCCGCCGCCGACACAGAGGGTGGTGGAGACGCTGAGGACGGGTTGACCCCGGCGCAGCGGAAAGCGGCCCGTGCCGAAGCCGAACGCATCGAGAAAGAGCGGGCCGAACGCCGAAAGGTCAAGGCACTCAATCGCGCCGGAGCGACCGCGACCGAGGCACGGCGTACGTTCCTCACCGGCCTGCTCTCACGCAAGGACGTCCCGAAGAACGCCACCAAGTGGATGGTGACCACCCTGTCCACCCATGGTGATGTGTTCACCGAATCAAAGTGCTCGGAGCGGTACGCCGAGATCATGGGCTCCTCCCTACGTGAGGTCACCCGAAAGGTCGACGGTGCCACCGCCGCCCGCGCCGAGGTGCTGCTCCTTGCTCGCGTGCTCACCGCGTTCGAGGCCCGACTCACCGGCCCCCAGGACGCCAAGGACTACTGGCGCTTCTCCTCCAAGCACTACCGAGGCATGGTCGGCATCGACAGTTACCTGACCTTCCTCGCCGACAGCGGGCACACCCTGACCCCGGTGGAACAGGCCGCGATCGGCAACATCACCGTCGACACCGCCTACGCCGCCGTCGACGACGACGCCTGATCGAACCGCAACAACAGAAGGGCCCCGACCATCACCCGATGGCAGGGGCCCTTCCTGTTCGTCAAGAGATGTTGACGATCGAGGGGTTGGTGGGTTCGCTCGTCACGGTCGGAGGTCGGTCCTTGCACCGCTCCCTGGCCGGTCGGTGATCCACTGCTCGATGTCCTCCCGCGCATACAGCGGCGTGCGCGAGAGGTGTCGCGCCGGTTTCGGGGCCTGCCCGCGCGCGACGTACGACGACCACGTCTTGGTCGATATGGCCTTGCCGGTTTTGTCTTCGATCAGCGCCAGCACGTCGGCGGTGGTGAGTTCGTCGGGCATCGGGTGCTTCCTGGGTCGTGGTTGGCGATGCCCTGACCTTACAGGCTCCGACTGTAAGGACTTTGGTTCCGCACCTTGCACCTTACAGTCTCAGACTGTAAGGTTGGGGCATGGCCACGACACGCACCGAATCACACCAATGTGACTGGCAGTCAACGCTGTTCGATGACTGCGCATTGCCCGGTTGTGCTACCCCCGTTGCCGTGCCGGGGGACGTGTGCCAGTCCTGCCGCGCGGCGTTCGGGGACATGCTGACCGTGCGAGCCGATGGTCCTGACCTCGACCCAGAGCAGGTCCGCGCCGACCTCGCCGCCCGCGACGCGAGCACCCGCGACCAGTACCGAGCGCAGGCCGCGACCGTGGCTGCGGCGCAGCAGGTTTCGGCCCGCAAGCGAAACCAGATCTGCTGGCTCTGCAACGAGCGGCGAACCTGCACCTCTACCGGCGGACGCTGGGAATGCACCGACTGCCAGGCCCTGCCGGTCTGAGTAGCTGCACAGAGCCCGCGCCTCTCTCCCTCATCTTTTCTCCACCCGACCTGGGGAGTACTCATGACCGCCACCCTCACCGCGCCCACTATGCCCACGCGCCGCCGCCTCAAAGGAGTTGGAATGAAACTGATTTCGCTCGACACCCAGTTCGACGGAACGGTTGTCGACATTCTCGGCTACCGCACCGCGCCCGCAGGCCGCGTCGAGGTCACCGCCATCCTCGACGCACCCGGTGCCTGGTACAGCCGCACCCACCCCGTCGTCCTCGATGCCAGCGACGTACGACTCTCGCTCGCCCTGCAGTCCCTCACCCGCCCCGAGCTGGGCGTGCGGTGATGGCCGAGACCGTAGGCCAGATCGACATCTTCGAGGTGCTCGCCGCCGCCGAAGCCGAGGTGCAGAACAGCCGCGTCGACCGCCATGGCATCCCGATCCTGTTCGCCAGCCCCACCCGAGGGGTGGCAGCTCGCATCGCCGAATTCGAGACCTGGGCGACCACCTGGGGACGGCACGGCTCGAGCGCCGCTTCCCACGCGTTCGCACCGGGGATCTGCGACCCCACCACACCCACCGACACCTGCCAACCAACCTGCATCGCAGCGGACCTCGACTGCCAGTGCCCGGACACGAGCAGGGACGCTCCATGTCAGTGCGTCGGCGGCGACCTCTACCGCGGCGCGTGCACCGGCTGCCCGTGGGAAGGGGAGAACCGCGCCGACGAACACGAAGCAGTCTGCGACGCCCTCGATCACGCCCACCCCGGCTGGATCGACGACCTCCCGACCGTGATCCCCGAACGCAGACCGTCGCAGAAGGACCAGGTGTGGGCAGCGAAGGTCATCGAGGTCGTCGGGGAACGCCCCACCGGATGGCCCGTCATCACCCGACGTGGAGACACCATCGGCCTGCGCTCGGTCCCGAACCGCTCACCGTGGGGTGGCTACGACGTCGCCGCCGCCTCTGCTGACGCACACCTCGCCCGCCACTCCTGATCTTGATGCCCCACCGAGCCGGAAAGGCCCCATCTCCGATGAACAACCCGATACCTCAGCCGCCTCTCGCCTATACCGCCGATCTGGAAGTGTTCCTGTCGTACGTCCTGTGGGGATGCACCGCGCTCGGTATCGCGGGCATGATTTACGGCGGAGCCACGCTCTACTGGTCCCGCATGTCAGGTGGAGAGGCCAGGACAGCCCCGCAAATGTGCGGGGGAGGGCTCCTCGTTGCCGTCGCCGCCACCGCAGTCCGAGTGGTCCTCTTGCCGGTGTCGACCGAGGAGGCGACGGATCTCCCGTCCGCCGACCCGCTCGCGATTCCGGCAGCCGCCCCGGCACCGCCGATAGTCGATGCCGCACCCGACGTTCCGATGGACTGGACTCCGTTGGTCGGGATGGTCGTGGTTGTGCTTGCCCTCGCGCTGGCCGCGTACCTGAGCGTTCGGACCCGCAGCCATGTCGTCGACCGACGCAACGCCAAGAAGGCACTCGAAGCCGACTACGCCGCCGCCCACGCCGTCTACAGCGAGGTCGCGGACGCCTACGCCGCCTACCTGGCCGACCCGTACTCCATCTTCATCAGGCCCCTGCTCGACGACCTCACCGAGCCGCGCACCGCAGCGTTCATCGACGCCTTTGCCGCCATGAACGATGTCCGGCCCGAACAGTGCCCCGACACCGCAGAGCGCGTGCAGGCCTTCGCCGTCGCTGCGCAGAAAGCACGTACCGCCTGGCGCAGCGCCGACGGCTACGCCCGCACCATGGGGCTGCGCGTGACAAGCGTCGAGGGCCAACGAACCGTTCGCCGGATCCGCAGCGCACTCGGTATCGCCCTCGACACCTCGGCCACCGGGCAGGAACGCGAGACTGCGCTACGCACCGTCGAGGAACTCGCGGTCGGCATTGTCACCGTCCCCGACCGCATCTACGACAACGTCAAGATCGCCATAGAGACCACCACGCGCAAACAGCTCACCAGCTGACCCCAACCCGGCCCCGGTGGTGTCGACACCCAGCAGTGTGTCGGCACCACCTGGCAACATGACCCATCAACGACACAACAACGAACACAACCGTCGACTACGACTGGACCACAGCTCGAAACGGAGACACCCCATGAATCTCGTCAACCCCACAGCGCTGACCGTGTTCGTGGTAGCCGTCACCGGGGCCTACGCCCTCGGTATCCTCTACATACGCAGACCGTCCCGCACCGCACTGCATAGCAACGCACTTGCTCTCATCAGCCTCGCCGTAGTCGCTGCCACTGTCTTTGCCCTTACCTATCCAGACCTCGCTTGGGGATGGAAAGCCGCCCTTATTGCAGGCTTCATCTTGTTCGGCTACCAGTGCGCACGGATGTTCAACAGCACCCGTGAGGAGTACGAGGCCAGCCAGCAGCGCAGCTTCGTCCAGGCCACCGTCGAAGAAGACAGGAACCACCGATGAACCCGTTCACCACCTTCCGCGACCACCGCCGGATCCGCCAGGAATTCCTGTCCGACGACAGCGAAGAGAATGCGGCACGTTACTTCGAGTCAGCGGACGCAATGGACGGGCTTCGGATCGGGCTCAACAGATTCGCCGCTGTTGTGGTGGGCATCCTCGGGATCGCCGCTGCCGCGTACAACGTCAAGATGCGCTTCGACGGATCTGACGTCAGCATCATCGAACTCTTATTTCCCGCTCTTGCAGTGGCATTGGTGTTCGCTCTTGTCCGTATCGGCAACGAGCTGGGCTCGAAAGGGACGAAAGAGATCGTCGCCACCGCGAACAGGGCAAAGTTCGTCGGCGATCAACGCCGCAACAACCCGTCAGACCACTGACCGGCCGACCTCGACACAACGAACGGAGACACCATGGACATCGCCACCGCTGCGGACGGACACCAGAAAGCTCTCGATCTGGTGATGGACGAACCCACACTCGACAATCTCGAACAGTACGACGCCGCAGCGACCATCTACACGGGTTTCCTCAATCATCGAATCAGCCTCTATTTCCGGATCGGCATGGCGGGATTCGTCGCTCTCGGAGCGTTGTACTTCCTTCTCAACGCCCCGCCGGTCCCGGCCACCATCGCGATATGGGTGTGGGTGATCGCGGCAATGGTGCCGATTACCTGGAACATGCGCTGGCTACTCATGGTCCGCAAGCTCGTTGTCTCGGCACATGTCTTCGTGGACACGGCCAGCTCTCTTCGGAACGAAGGCTGACCGCGAACACGAACGTCGCCCGCACCCGACGCTACGAACTCGACCACTGACGAGCCTCGTCACCCTCCATCGCTCCCACGCAGAATCCCCGCCCGCTGTATCCCACAACGCCGCCGTAGAGCACCAGCTCCGGCGGCGTTTCGCATTTCCTGACAACGATGTCTCCTCGGGAATGCCGACGCAATTGAAACTCTATTTCGGCGCTCGAATAAATTCTTGGAATGCCTAATGCACAACCCCCTCGAGTGCATGTTGCGCCTTGTGGTTTCTATTCGTAAAGTCAAGGGCTGCAATGAAATCGAAGGAATATACATCTATGTTACCCATGGCCTATTCGCGCTTTTTGAGATAGAATTGAACCCATCACCGACATTCTTTCGAGGAGTTGTTCATGTCGATCACCGTGTACACGAAGCCTGAATGCAACAACTGCGATCAAACGAAACGGCGTCTGAACAAGCACGGCCTCGAATACGAAACGGTCGATGTCACCGAAGATGAGGCGGCGCGCGAGTTCGTCGCCGATCGACTCGGGTACCGGCAGATGCCCGTCGTGGTCGTCGAAGAGGCCACCGAGAACGGCACACACCTCGAACACTGGAGTGGCTTCCGGATCGACGCACTCGACAAGCTCGCCGCCACCGCCTGACCGATTCGCCTCTGTCCCTGCTCGAAACCCCGCCAGCGAAACGAGTCTTTCGATGACGCCCCTGAGTGCAGTTCCCTCACCCGCCGACGAGCCCACCGGCATCACCGCGCAGGGTCTGGTGTCCGTGGACGACGACGGCGCGGTCGATGACTGGAGCGCAGCCCACCGACCCTCCACCGACCCCGAGGCCCTGCTGCTGTCGGCATTGATGTGGAGCAATCACCCCGACGGGCCTACCGCCGAGACCCGGCGCATCGCCGCCACTGTCACCGCCGCCGACTTCGATACCGCCGCCTACGCGAGTCTGTACGAGGTCATCGCCGCACTCGTCGCGGCCGACGAGCAGCACGACCCGGCCAGTGTCACCCACGCTCTTGCCCGCGCCGGATCCGGCGGACCCGCCGGAGACTCGCTACGTCACCGCCTCACCGGCGTGGCCACCGCCGGTGGTCACGCCGCCGCTGCGGCCCACTACGCCGACATGGTGCTCTCGCAGGCCTACCGACGCAGCTACCGCACCGTAGGCGAGGCCATCGCTCAGGCAGCCGACGAGCTACCCGAGGAGTATCTGTTCGACCACATGGTCGAGCGCGGACGCATTCAACGCGCACTGTGGAACCGGCTCAACACTTTTCGCGGTGAACGATGACCGTCTCCGACACCACCCCGAGCGGCTCACCGCCACGCCGTCACTCATCCGCACCGACGACCCACATCTCCGACTACCGGCCCGAGCGAGGAACCATGACCATCCAGCGACCCTCCGCCGTCGACGACGACGCGACCCCGGCGTGCAGCGCCGACCCGTCGTCCTGGGATCTCGACGCCTCGACGAAGGATCGGTTGAAAATCGCCGTCCGAACCTGCCGGTTCGAGTGCCCGGTCTACCAGGCGTGCCGGGACGCGCTCGCGGCCGGCGCAGTGACACCCGTGTCGATGGTCGTGGCCGGGATCGCCTACGACTACAACGGTGACGTCGTCGACCTCGACAGTCCCCGCGCCCGCACCGGGCCCCGCAACGAACGCGACACCCGATGGATCGACGAACGCGGATACTCCTACAACGGGCACACCGGACGCTGGGAACCACCGGTGAGCGCCACCGAACAACGCCGCCGACGTATCGCCTGACCAACGACTGTCGAGACCCCTGCCTCGTAACAGATTGCGTTCGTAGAACCCTATTTTCGTCAGCAACACGAGCGTCAACGAAACCTGGAAGGTGAAATTCGATGCCCGAATGCATGATCGCAGGCGGTGGCACCCTTTCACCGCCCGCGGACTACCTCGTCTGGTGCAGCGGTGTCGGTGCCGATCCCTTCGACGTCGAGGCGCTCCAAGACTGGGACTACCTCCGCGCCTTCGAGATGACCGAAGCCGAGCAACGCGCCGTGACCGCATGGGCCGTCGGACTGGACCTCTACAGCGCAGCCTGAGACATACGCCGCCGGGCACTGGACTCCACCACATACTGCCCCTGCCGGAACTGAGGTCCTGAACGAAAGGAGACACCCGCACGATCGTGCAGGTGCCTCCTTGTCGTGGCAGTGATTCGGTGGCCATCTTCGGTGGTGCGGTGTGGACGCTACCGATCACACACGTCGACGTCTGCGTCCCAGTCGACCTGGTAGTCCACGAAATACGGGGCGTCGTCCATGCCGCTGCTCTCGAACATCGGGTACGCCCCCTTCTGCTGATCGGTTTGCAGCACCGCGATGTGAATCTCGTCCGCCGACATGTGTATCTGTCGTAGCTCGCCGGTCATCGCAGTGTCGGTCCACCGCAGTGGCGCGAACGTCACCCGGCAGCCGATGTCGCCGCCGTGTAGCCGATGAGCAGGCTTGGTTCCGATCTGTGGTTCGGTTCGCAGCCGATGCCGCCCGTGACCCATGTTCGGCGCTCATCCGAGTCCGTGATCGACCACGCGCGATGTCGCTGCGG
This sequence comes from Rhodococcus sp. 14-1411-2a, assembly GCF_002259485.1. GTDB lineage: Bacteria > Actinomycetota > Actinomycetes > Mycobacteriales > Mycobacteriaceae > Rhodococcoides. The sequence continues at coordinate 44,223 of NZ_NPGA01000022.1, read as the reverse complement.
TGTGCGCCGCGGGCGGTGGTGTGTGCAGTGTCGGGGAGTCCGCCCGCAGCGATCCGGTCGAGCGGGCCTGCGGGGGAGTGACCAACCCACGAGGCCGCGTCGATGCACGGTCGGCCTTGACCGCGTGCATCACGGGTGACGTCGATACCGAGGCGGACACAGTCGCATTCGCAGTGTCGTCCGGACGGGCGGCCGGCCTCGACCGTGCCCGCAGATCCTCGAGGTCGGCGGCGAGTGCGGTGATGTGTTCGGCGTCGGCGACCGGGTCGAGGACGGCGAGGTTCGCGCGCAGGTTCCGCACCTGCACGGACCGCTCGGCGGCGATGCGATCGGTGTCCGAGACATCCGCTGTGTGGGTCACGCGCAGGACGGTGTCGTTGCGCATCGGTTCGATGGTGCCGCCGAGATCGGCGGCGAGCTGCTCGGCGATGCGGTGCGCGTCATCGGGGGTGTATGAGCCGACGTCGGTGCGTGAGTTGGGGATCGGGCCGGGTCGGGTGGAGTACACCTCCACGTCGAGAACTGCGACTGCGTCGGGACCGTCGACCGCCGAATCGGGAAGCGGCGGTGACGCTTCGACGACGGCGGCTACTGCGGCGGTGACGTTGCGGGGTGCGGGGATGACGGTGCGCCGTGCACCGGAGGCGTAGGCCGGGAGTGCGGTCAGTTCGGCGGCGAGCTCGCCGGGGCTGCCGATGAACTCGACATCACGGCGTGAGGTTCCCTCGTCGACTGCGTCGATGACGACCGAGACGGTGTCGAGCTCGTAGGTGTCTGCCAGTGCTGCTGCTTGGGTGAGGGCGAACTGTCCGGCGGAGCGGGAGGTGTAGAACGCGCCGCGGTAGTGCACGAAACCGGGATCGCCGTTGCGGTCGAGGGTGGCTACTTCGACGTTGAATTCGGGCTGGCTCATAGTCGGTGGTCCTTCTCAGTGATGTGGGTGCGCCCGCACGAGAAGACGTGGCGAGCGCGCAAATGGCAGGGCAGTGGCGCGACCAGTACCGGTCGCAGGTGGTGCGAGAGCGGAAGTGTCAGTGCGCGTCTGCAGCCGAGGTCTGCGGTTCGGACGGCGTACCGGGTGTCGTCGACGAGGCGTCGTCGGGTCGGCGGTCGAGGCCGGTGGTGTTCTCGGCACCGACGCGGCGGCGCGGCGCACCGCGACCGGTCGTCCGCTTGGAGGTCTTGGATGATTTCTTGCCCACCGGTGTCGGAGCGGTCAGACCACTTCCGGTGAGTTCGGCGACCGTCCATCCGGCATCGAGCGCTTCTTTGTACGCGGCCGCGTGGTCGGCGTTCGCGCGTTCGGCCGCGCGGTTTGCGTCGGCGACCTTCTCGCGCGCATCAGCGGACGCCTGGGCGGCGTCGAAGAGTGACTCGATGTATTTGGTGCGGTTCTCGATCGCGGCGCGGGCGCGCGCCAGCGCGGTGTCTTTGTCGACAGCGGGAGAGACAGACATGGTGAGGGCCTTCCAGATTCGGTGCGCGGATATCCCCCACCGGACTGGCACCGATCGCTCACAGAGCTGCACAACCGGCAGTGCGGTGAACGCAGTGCGGAGTCAATCGGTACGGGTGGGGCGCGCTCGAACGTGACCCTCATCGACGCTCGAACTTGGTCTACAGCTTAGGGCAAACCAGTGTGTCCCGCCATGAGTCGCAACCGACGTCTGGGCTTTTGGTTCACAGCGCCCTGGAGGGGTGCAGCCAAAAGCTGGATGCGCCACAATTCCATGATGAGTATGGCGGACGACATCAACTCTCACCGCAGCAGCGTGGAGCGCGACCGACTTGAATGGGAAGCGAAACGTGCCGCTGCGCGCGGCACACTTAAGAAGCATCTCGAAGATCAGGCTGAGGACTTCATTGCCTCAGCTCGCCGTCTGAAAATAAAGCCCACAAATGGGTGGGTTCGACCTCGCTGGGACCTTGACCTCAGCGTCCCCAACGGGGAGATCTTCGATGATGGTTACATAAGTTCCAACGGTGCCAAGGTGCGGATATACAGCAATGGCACGGTTGTCCTGTGCAATCACGGCGGCATGCCCAGCTCCGATCCCAGCTACTCCTCGCTGACGCCTCCAACCGCAGGGCAGGTCCGTGGTGCGCTTATGAGTTGGCTTCGAGCGCGCTGACGACGTTCGCAGTTCCCAAAGGGTGTGTAGTGAGCGCCCGGAAACGTGCGTCACCAGCGTATGTCCAATCAGCTACTGCGAGTGTGTCTGCACCCGGTGGGTTGATGTTTCCCGTAGGCGTCTGCTGGCACTCTGTCGACCGTGACCGACGACGACGTCACCAGTTGGACGCGCGGCAAGGAGGCGTCGACAACCGTGCACCGGCCGCTGGAGGCGGCGCACGCAACGGTTGCATGAACACCGTTTCACGCATACTCAGTTGGCGTTGCATCGCGTGCGCATCGCACAAAGTGCGGTGTGTGCAGAAGCTTCGGTGCGTGCGCTGCGGTCGGTCAGTAGTAGTCGTTGCCGTAGGGGTCGCGGTGGTACCCGCGTCGGGGTCGGCGGTCGGCGACTCCGCTGGCACCGCCGAGTGCGAACAGGGGAAGCATGAACAGCATCACTGCGATGAACGCGCCGATCACTGCGATGAACGCGCCGAACACAACAGCGAGGACGACGAGGTACGCGCCGACGCCGATGACGGTGAGAATGTTCGCCACGAAACCTTTCCATCCGGGGTCGTTCTCGCCGAGGTATCGCACGTACCAGATCAGGAGTCCGGCACCGGCGACGGCGAGCAGGGGCAGCGGTCCGACGTCGTCGGTGAAAAGCGAGGAGAGCGTCATGTCGTACGTCCTTTTCGTTGAGGACTGCTCTCACCGGTGCGGCGGCGCGGCCCAGGCCTGATGGATCTATCTCTACCGAACGCCACCGACATGTGTCGGTGGCGTTCGGTTCAGAACAAGGTTGGTGGTGCTTGTGCGTCGAAGCTGTATCCGGCGAGGGCGGCGCGCAGTCGCTCGGCGTCGTAGCCGTTTTTGAGCGCATCACGGATCGCCACGGCCCGCCCGTAGCGCCCGCGCGGATCGCCGCCTGCGGGCGTCGGTCCGATGTGGCGTCCGGTTGCAACAGCGTGTGCAAGGTTCGCCGATTGGGTGCCCCGCTTGAGGTGACCGTCGTCGACTCGTACACACAAGGTTTCGTCGCAGTCGTGCTCGCCGACGATCCCGTCACCGAGGTCGCCGTGCGCGAGCAACAGCGCGAACCGGTGCGCCGACAACGTTCGTGGTGTGTCGCCGTCGGTGAAGGTGTAGCGACCGTAGCCGTCGGGAAAACTGACGGCCGATCGCCACAGCCAGCACGTCGGAGTGATGACCACTTTCGTCCAGAACCGGGCCACGGTCTTGGCGGTCAACGGTCCCTGCAACGGACGCCACGATCGACGTACCGACATCTCCGGTTCGACGATGGTGTCCCCGCCGAACAGTGCCAGTTGCGTCGTCGCGGTCACGATCAGCGTCCCGATAAGTGGTGACTGTCGGCGAGGTGTCGACGCCGCGCGTTCCGCAGCACAACGAACGCAACGGAGGACGCGTCGGCAAAGGTCGATCTCGTATTCGATCCTCCGGCCGCGAGTTCGATCGTCGGGGCGTGGAAGTCACGAAAACGCGCGTCGGGAACGGACGGTTGCGCGGGTTTCTCACGTCCGCCGAATCGGATCGTGGCTCGCTCCATGAACCCTCGGGTGTCGCGGAAGGAGATCGCGGGCCGCCACATTCCGGAGCTCTGCCCGGCCGACGCGTAGGCGAGGTCGGCGTTGATCATCACCGTTCCCAGGTGTGCCGAGTGCAGCGGAGACAGCACCGACGGTGTGATGCCGAGTTGGTGTCCGCGGGCGGTGCCGAACAAGTCGGTTGCGGTCTCGACGCCGATCTTGTCCGACACGCGGATGCGTGCGTTGTCGGTGTAGACCGCGTAGGTCCCGTGACTGGCGAAATCGGGTTCGAGCCACACCAGCGCCGCGCTGCGCTGCACGACCGACGCGGGTTCGGCGATCACAGTGCCGGTCGCGGCGGCGACACGTGTTGCGAGGTGCGGGTGCAGCAGTGCGACCCAGTCGGCGGCGGACTGACGCTGCGGGCCGAGGGTGAATTGCGCGTCGAGGCGTGCCGCGGTGTGCACGCGCACCCGGCCGGTGTCGTCGACATGGATATGCGGAACGGTGCCGTCGCTGCTCCAGGCGAGCACATTCGGATCCGTGTCCGGTGTGTGGGGAGCGGGGTAGCCCGCGTCGGTCAATGCCGCCACCAGTTCGCCGGTGTAGACGCTCATCTGTGTCCTCCGTTCGTGTCGTCGGCCGGTGCCTCGACGGTGTCCGGCGACGAGCCGGTGCCGGTGTCGGAGTCGTCCGAGGAGTCGGTGTCGGCGGTGTCGCTGAGCAGGGCCAGAAGTTTGCGTGCTTCGCCGGTCGTGATCTGGGTCAGTGTCGCGGCGGCGACGAGTGTTCCTTCGCGGGCGCGGATGTCGTCGAGCGCGCGGGCCATCGCGAGTTTCGCGGCGTCGATCTGCTCGGCGGCGGTGAAGAACGCCGTCAACGACGCCATGTTCGCCGCGTCCCGGCGCTGACGATCCGCGAGCACTTTCTGTTGCGCCGCACGCGCCCGAGCACGCGCAGTCATCCGAGCCTGTGTCGACGCCATGCGGCCAACCATAGCCCCAGACACCGTCAATTTCACAGATCCTGACACAACCTCCCGCCACATCACCGATCCACCACCAACGAAACCCCAGTTCACCCACCCACTCCGACCCATCACCTTTTACCGATCCGAAGCCAAAACCAACCCACAGACCTCATGCATTCAGGACAGTTTGTGGATTTCGCTGGTAAGGTCCGGTCCATGATGGGTCTGCACAAGCTCACCGCCGGGGACGGGTATACGTACCTGACCAGGCAGGTTGCAGCGGCAGATTCCACCGAACGAGGGGCCGCATCATTGGCCGAGTACTACTCCGAAAAAGGCGAATCTCCGGGCCGCTGGACCGGGTCCGGACTCGCCGAGCTGGAAACCATCGGCGCAGGGGAGCAGGTGTCCGAGGCGCACATGAAGGCGCTGTTCGGTGACGGCCTGCACCCCGAGGCCGACACGATGTACGCGGAAAAGTTCGCGGCCGAGCTCGCTGCCGGTGCGTCGACGAAGAACGCAGAGCGCGCGGCATCGGCGGCGATCAAGCTCGGTCGCGCGTTCAAGATCGACAACGGAGCGTCGGACTATCGGGTCGCGTGCGCGAAGGCGTTCGTCGAGCACAACCTCGCGGCCGGCGAGAAATGGAACGCACCGATCGAGGCCGAATCGCGCGCAACGATCCGCACCCGCGTCGCGAGGGAGATGTTCGAGCGCGAGTACGGACGCGTCCCGGCCGACGAGCGTGAACTGTCCGGGTGGGTCGCCAAATCGGGGCGGCAGAACACCAAAGCCGTCGCCGGGTTCGACCTCACGTTCACTCCGGTCAAGTCGGTCTCGGCGCTGTGGGCGGTTGCGCCGCGGGAGATCTCGCAGGAGATCGAAGCAGCGCACGACGCCGCGATCGCAGCAGCCCTCGAATACCTCGAAGAGCACGCCTGCTTCACCCGTCTCGGCAACGGCGGTGTCGCGCAGGTCGACGCGAACGGATTGATTGCCGCAGCGTTCACTCACCGCGATTCGCGCGCGGGTGATCCGAACCTGCACACCCACGTCGCGATCTCGAACAAGGTCTCCACGACTCTGCCGGACGGGACGACGAAGTGGCTCGCGCTCGACGGGGCCGCGTTGTACCGCAACAACGTTCCCGCCTCCGAGGTCTACAACACCGCCCTCGAAGCGCAACTACGTGAACGCATCGGAGTCGACTTCACTGAGCGCCCGAGCGAGGACCGGTCGAAGCGACCCGTCCGCGAAATCGTCGGCCTGGACACACGATTGGCCGAACGCTGGTCTTCGCGCAACGCCGCCATCGTCGTGCGCACCGCCGAGCTCGCACGCGCGTTCCAGGCCGAGCATCACCGCGAACCGACCGCCATCGAAGCGATACGGCTTGCGCAGCGCGCGACCCTGGAGACCCGGCAGGCCAAACACGAACCGCGCTCGCACGCCGAGCAACGCAGCGGGTGGCGCGCTGAGGCGGTCGACGTTCTCGGTTCACCGAAAGAACTGTCGAAGATGGTGGCCGAGGTGACCGGTAAGAAACGCACCCGGGCAAGCGTGGACATCGACGACCCACGCTGGATCGACTACACCGCCGCCGAAGTCGTCGAGGTCGTCTCCCGTGCACGCTCGCGCTACCAACGACACAACATTCGCGCCGAAGCGATCCGTCAGGTCCGCACCGCCAACCCGCCGGCCGATCGGATCACCGAACTCGTCGATGCGATCACAGACCGCGCGTGCAGCACCGACCTTGCCGTCACCCTGGGGGACGAGACAGGCGACGACGTTGCGGCAGACATCGCCCCGAATGTGATGCGCCGCCGCGACGGCGCAGACGTGCACACCCGCCACGAAGCGACGTTGTTCACCACCACTGCCGTACTCGACGCCGAAGCACGCATCGTCGCCCTTGCACAGCGCAACGACGGTGTGGCCCTCCCCGGCAAGCACGTGGAGATGGCACTGCTCGAGTCCGCGGCGAACGGCCGCGAACTCAACGCCGGGCAGCGCTCACTGGTGCGGGCGATGGCCACGTCCGGTGCGAAACTTCAGCTCGCACTCGCTCCCGCCGGAACCGGCAAGACCACCGCCATGACTGCGCTGACACGGTCGTGGCAGAACGCAGGCGGACACGTTGTCGGGTTCGCGCCGACTGCTGCTGCCGCCGCAGTCCTGCGTCAAGATATCTTGACGACTACCGATACGTTGGCGAAGTTCGTCGACATCACCAAGCGGTTGCGCAACGGCGATCCGGTGTCCGTTCCCGAGTGGTACACCGACATCGGCGAGGACACTCTCGTCATCGTCGACGAAGCGGGGATGACCGGCACCCTCGACCTCGACGACGCAGTCACCGCCCTCGCTGAACGCGGTGCAACGGTGCGGTTGATCGGCGATGATCAACAGCTCGCGTCCGTCGCTTCCGGTGGTGTCCTGCGCGACATCCACGACCGCGTCGGTGCGCTCACCCTCTCGCAGGTGGTGCGCTTCCGCGACAAGGCAACCGGCGCGGCCGAAGGCGCGGCATCGCTCGCACTGCGCGACGGCGACGACGCCGCGATCGGCTTCTACATCGACCACTCCCGGCTGCATGTCGGCTCCATCGCCACCGTCACCGACGACGCATACAGCGCGTGGAGCGCCGACCGCGCCGCCGGCAAGGACGCACTGCTGCTCGCCCCCACTCGTGAACTCGTCGCCGAACTCAACACCCGTGCCCGCACCGACCGCCTCGCCGCCGCCGACGCGAAGGTCGGACGTGAAGCCGTCCTCGCCGACGGCCTCCGCGCGAGCGTCGGGGACATCGTCCGCACCCGCTCCAACGATCGCCGCAACCCGCTCTCGCAGACCGACTGGGTCCGCAACGGTGACCGCTGGACCGTCGAGAAAGTCGGTCGCGACGGATCGCTGATAGTGCGGCACCTCGAACTCGGACGCACCGTCACCCTGTCACCGGACTACGTCCAGTCCGCTACCGAACTCGGCTACGCCGGAACGGTGCACTCCGCGCAAGGCTCGACCGCCGACACCTGCCACGTCGTGGCCACCGGCGACGAAACCCGACAGCTCGCCTACGTCGCACTCACACGCGGGCGACTGAACAACCACATGTATCTCGCGACCGCATCGGACGGCGACCTGCACACCGCGATGACCGAACGCGGAATGCTGCCCCCGACCGCCGTCGACGACTTCCGGGCGATCCTGCGCCGCGACGGCGCGCAGGTCTCCGCGCACTCCACCCTCACTGCAGCCGACGACCCTCACACGCATCTGGCACCGGCCGCGAACGCCTACGACTACTCCGTCGCCACCGCCTGCGAAGTCCTCGCCGGACCCACAGTGATGGCCGCGATCGACACCGCCGCCGACGCCGCGGTCGCCGGCCTCACCGACGACGCCGCATGGCCGGTCCTGCGTGGACACCTCGCGATCCTCGCCGCACACGGACGGGACCCGGTCGACGCACTGAACACCGCAATCACCGAACGCGAACTCGGCAGCGCCTTCGACCGGGCCGCAGTCCTGGACTGGCGACTCGACTCCACCGGACGCCACTCGACAGCACGTGGAGCGTCGGCGCAGGGACCGTTGCCGTGGCTGCCCGCCATCCCCGAGGTATTGCGCAAAGAACCGGAGTGGGCGAGCTACCTCGACGCCCGCGCCGACGCCATCACCGGTCACCGAGACCGCATCGCCGCCGACATCGCCACGTGGACACCGACGACTGCACCGGTGTGGGCGCGCCCGCTGCTCACCGACGAACCCGACCGGGGGCTGCTCACCGATCTCGCGGTGTTCCGCGCCGCACACGACGTCGACCCGGCCGACCGTCGCCCGACCGGACCCGAGCAGCTCGCCGCCGCATCGGCGAAAGCGCAACGCAGCCTCGACCGCCGCGCCGAGACCGTCATCGGCACCACCAACGACGCCGTGAAGCGGTGGCGACCGTTCGTCGACGAACTCGACACCCACATCGCCCGCGATCCGTACTTCCCGATCCTCGCCGACCGACTCTCCGCCGCCGCCCGCGCCGGAATCGAAGTCCACACCCTCGTCCGCGACTCCCTCGCCGCATCGCCGCTGCCCGACGAGCTGCCCGCTGCCGCCCTGTGGTGGCGACTGTCCGGTGAACTCTCCGCCGCCGCGGTCGACGCGGACACGGACGGCCCGGTCCTCGAACCATCCTGGGCACCGGTACTGACCGAACTGCTCGGCTACACCGCCGCCGTCCGAGTCATGTCCGATCCGGCGTGGCCCTCGCTCGTGGCGACCGTCGACGACGCCGACCCGGCACTGTGGACACCGGGACAGTTGCTCGGGACCGCGTACGAGTTCCTGCACGGCGGCATCGACCCGGTCGATCACGGTGTCACCCTGCCCGCCCACGAACTCGCCACCGCGCTGACGTGGCGGGCCGAGATGCTGGTGCGTGAGAACCACCTCGCCCGCACCTACACCCCACCCACCGCCGAACCACTGTCGATCGAGGACGAAGAAGCCGTTCTCGTGGTCGACGAGGCGGTCTCCGACACCGTCGGCGGTGAGCTGCCGGACGAGTTCGTCATCCCGACAGCACTACCGACCGAGGCTGCTGCGTCCGACACCGTCGTCGACGGCTCGACCGCATCGGTTCCGGTCGATGCTGATGCCGACTACCTCGCCTCCCTCGATGCACTCGACGCCCCCGTAGACTACGACCAGCCGCCCCCGCCGGAATACGACGGCGGCTACGACGACGAGTTCCCCGGAATCGACCACGAGGCCGACGCAACACCACTCGGCATCGAGGACACCACGGTCGAGGGCGGCACCGACGACACCGACGCCGAAGTAGACGTGTGGGAGGCGCTGCGCTCGTACGTCGAGACGATCGAGCTGCCGTACCCGACGGTCACCACCGACGAACGAGTCCGCCTGCTCACCCAAGATCTCGACGACGCAAAAACCACGTACCGAGAGCTGCGCGGTCGGATTTCCGACGGCACCAGCCCGGCACAGTTCCATGCCCGCACGATGCTGTCCGAGCTGCAGGAGCGAGCCGACCGGCAACGACCCGCCCGGATCGCGATGCTCGACACCCGCCAGGAATGGACCGACCGCGAGTTCGAGGCCGAAGCGCTCTGGCATCACATCGACACCGTCATCCGGCCCGCAGTCGCCGCCGACGTCGAAGCCGCCGGGGACGACGACGATGCCCGCGCCCTCGCTCAGCGCGGTCTCGACTGGGAGATCTGGCGCGCCGGATTCGTCGACGACACCGCGACCGCCGCGCGCACCCGCGCACACGAAGCCGCCGCCGAGTACGAGCGCGTCACCGCCGCAGACGGGGGAGAAGTCACCGCAGTCGACGTCACCACCGCACGCCTGGCGGCCGAGAGCATCGACCTCGCCGCGCTCGCCGAGCTCAAGGCCGATGTCGACCGCACTGAAGCGATGCTGTGGCGGGCCGAACAGGCAGCGAAGCGTTCCGCGATGACCGACACTCCGACCTTGACGACGCAGGAGCAGCCCACTGCCACCACCGCGGCGGTTGACGCATCACAAATCGATACCGTGGTCGAGCAGCTCGAGCACGAAGCGCCTGCCCAGACAGAACTGGCGGTGAAGGACACCAGCGAGACCGCCAACGATCCGCAACCGGTGCTCTCGCCGGCCGACGCCGCTCTACACGCGAAGATGGAACAGGACCCGATCCGGCTCGTCCCGGACGCCGAGTTGATCGCGTTCGTCGACCGCGCTGGACGATCGCGCACCGCACCCACCGTCGTCGCGGACACCGAGAAGCTGTACGCCCGACTCGACGAGCAAGCTGCAGCCATCGCCGACGCCCGCGAACTCGCAGCCGAACTCCGCCGAGTCACCGCGCAATACGAAGCCGCACACACCGAACACACGACGCTCACCGAGCAGCTGTCGACCGCGAAGAGACGTGAACGCAAGACCCTCGAACCCGCAGCCGCCGAAGCGCGTCTACGGGAAGAACGCCTCACCCGCCAGGTGCGAGACACTCAACGCGCCGCACGCGACGCCGCCGGACGTGTCCAGGCCGAGACCGGCGAGTGGCCGGCGATCGTTCAACGCGCCACTGACCCTGAACGCCGCGCCGCAGATCTCGCCGCCGCCGCGGTGTTCGATACCGCCATCACCGAACGCGGACGGCGTCTGCGAGCAGTGACTCTGGCGGGCGACCGCCATGCTGCTGAACAGCGCATTCGCGCCGGTGCCGGTGCCATCGAGATGATCGAAGCTTCTTCGATCCACGGAATCACAGACACCGGTAGCGGTGGGCGCAGCGCTGAGAATGTTGATCCGGAGGCGCAGAAGAGCATCGCGCGCCTGCTTGCGGACGCACCTGGACCCGGACGAGTGCGCGGAGCCACGGACACTCGGAAGCAGCCGATGGAGCTGGACTCGGCCACACAAGAGCGTGGGATCGACCACGATCATGGGCTGTGAGAAAGCAGTGAGTGCCGTCCCCTTTCCAGTCTCATTCGTTGCTGTCGCGAGGATGAGTCCGAGGTGTCCCTCAGCCAGCTACGGGTAGACGTAATCGCCGTCTTCTTCGACCAGCTCACCGCTCTGGACAGGGGGCGGAACTGCCCCGCACGCAGCGGCGTAGTCCTCCGCAATGGCGGGGTTGGAATCGCCCGGATTGTCCGCATACCAACCTGATAGCTGAGCGCACCGGCCGTCGTCGCTGTCCGAGCCGATCCAACCGAAGAACTGGACGGCAGCAAACCCGGCCGCCACGATCACAGCGATAATGCACAGACCAACAAAAGCCATTCCCACGCGCTCGCCGCCAGTAGCCGGCGCACTGGGATCTCGCACCCACATCCGTTCCTTCGCCGACCAGTAGTACCCATGAGCGCGGGTGAAATCAGACGGAGAATCCGGCCATTTCAAGTCTCGCAACAACTCGCCTGTCGGCAACTTCTTGTTGGGAGGAACGCCGGGAGGTGAACGCCGAGCTGAACGAGAGTTACGGCTTCGGCTCAGCCCAAAACCTCGATTCATGGAACGGCCTGCTGTGGATGAAGTGAGCGCTGCCGTAGCGCTCCGCCCTGCCATGTTGGATCGGACGACGGGTACGTATTCCCTTGCAGCATCACCGGCTTCGGGCGAAGTCACGAGCACACAGTGCCGGTTCTCTTCGGGGGCGAGACCCTCATCGTCGCCGGGCACATGAAAGATCACGTACCCCGGCGCTCCCGGCCCGGGGTAGAGAAACGTCACCGACTCGATGTGGCCATACGCGATGGCGACCTTGTCCGAACCCTTGCCCGCATCAGGATGGAACTCGAGCGTCACACCCTGGGAATCGACTGTCACGTTGCCGTCCGAACCTCGATACGTGGTCTCCACAGTCTGCCTCCAGGTGCACGGTGTGCTTGCCGGAAAGTCGTCCACAGGCGACCAACCGTTACATGCGCTCAATAGAGAACCGTGCCCTTGTTGGTCGCCCGGGTGCGGCCTTTCGACGACGGGATCGCCCGAAGTCCCCTCGCAAAGCCAGATCGATTCGGGGAACACAAAGCACCCCACATACTGCTGACCGTCAATGAATCTTGACGGTCAGCAGTATGTGTCTTGTCGACCGAGATTGTGGATCTAGGTATCGAGGCCGAAACCCGTGTCAGGTTCGCGCCCGGGCTCGGGTCGCCCGTTCTCGGTACCTTTCCATGGCTTCGCCGCTCCTGGGTTTTCGTCCACCGCACGAAGAAAATTGCCGGGACGAGTCGATGTGTCGCCCGGTTCCAGATGGTCGTTCCCGCCTGCGCTTTGCGCGGTAGCGAGCTGAGCAGCAATGGCTTTGTCGTGCATCATTGCCCGTACATCATCTGCGCTACCCATTCCGAGGTCTTCGACGAGTGCGGGGGTGGGGTTGAGCATGAGCGACCACTTGGGCTCGCGGCCTTTCCCTGCGGCGCGTTCGGCGCGTGCAGCATCGCGGGCGAGGGCTTCTGGGCTGGTTTCGGCTTCCTTGATCTCGCGCCGCAGACGGGAGACTTCGTTCGAGAGGTCCTTGAGCTGGACTGCTTTCGGGAAGTCGGAGAGCTCGACGAGTTCGAGGTCGTCGAGTCGTTGTTCGTCTCGATCGAGTGACCGTTCGGCCTTGGCCAGGTCGGTGTCGACGGTGTACGCCATATTCTCGACCCGCGTCAGCAGCCCGAAAGCGTGTTGGCTGCGATCACTGTCCCCGATCTTCGGGTGCAGGTCGCGAGCTTCGATCACTTTCGTCGACGACCCCAGTCCGGAGAACGACAGATACAGCGCACTGTCCTGGGCGGGACGGGACGCCTCGATCGGGAATCCGCTCATCTCCGCGATGACCACTGTCTTGGTCAACCCTGCGCCTTTGAGCGAGTGATAGGTGCCTTGCAGTGCAGAGGCCATCGCGTTCGCGGCGTCGCTCCGGTTGTCGTAGAACACACCGCGAACGGTCATGCCGGGCCACTGCTCGACCTCGCGCCGGCCTTTGAGCACCGGTGCCGCCTCGGTCAATTGGGCGACCCGCTGACGTGCTCGTGGCACTTCGCGGCGCAGGCGGTCGCGGTCTCGCTCGATCGAGCGTTGCTCGGCGAAATGCGAATCCGCCTCGGATTGGAGCTCCTGGAGCTGGGAGTCGAGTTCGATCTGCTGGATGTACCGATCGTCGCCGGTGGCGAGGGCTTTGGTCATGGCCGAGTTCTCGGCGAGCGAGTCGCTGTCGAGGTCGACCACGCGGCGCATCGAGCGATCTGCTTTCTTGAGCTGTTCGATGAAATACGCCTTGCGGTGCACGGTCTGCCACATGACGGTGTCGAAGGTCTTCTCGGCGACGTAGTTGAACACCTTCACGCGGGCGTTCTGGTTGCCCTGCCGGATGATTCGGCCCTCACGTTGTTCGAGGTCGGCCGGTCGCCACGGCACGTCGACGTGATGCAATGCGATCGCGCGATCCTGAATGTTGGTGCCGGTGCCCATCTTCTCGGTGGACCCGAACACCACCGATACCTTTCCGGTGCGGCACATCTCGAACAGGCGGGCCTTCTCCGACGGCTTCGGGTAGTCGTGGACGTACGCGATCTGCGCGGGCTCCATTCCGCCGGCGAGCAGCTCGTCGCGGATCCCGTCGTAGATCGACCACGACCCGTCGGCTTTCGGGGTGGAGCGGTCGCAGAACACGATCTGCAACGCACCCGGTGTCGGGTGCGGTTCACCGGAGGCATCGAGGTAGGTGTTCTCGTTGGAGTCGTTGTGCACGTGCAGGATTCGCTGCGCAACGATGTGCGCACGTGAATGCTCCGGCGGTGCCGAATTGAGGTGCGCGACCCTGGGGTCGAGGGTGGCGTTGCGGCCGTCGTTGGCGACCTTGAGCGCGTTGTCGATGTCCGGGCGTTTGACGTCGGCGTGATCGGCCCGGTAGCCCAGATCGGCGATGAAGTCCTGCACTTCCAGCGCTGGAGTGAACGTGACGTCGGTGTTGCGGCCACCGTCCTTGACCGGCAGGTTCGCCGGCACCTGATCGCGGGTGACGGCGTCGGTGTAGACGCTGGTCATACCGATCAGATCGCCGACGTTGGTGAATTCACCGACCCGGGTGATCGCCCGCAGTCTCGATCCGGACGAATTCAGCTCGACCCGCTCGACGGTGTCGGTGAATGTCGCTCCCCAGTCGTTGATCTGGGCGACCCCGGCGTCCTCAAGGAGATCCGGACGCAGGTAGTGCTGCATCACCCACAGCTCGGCGAGAGAGTTCGCGACCGGTGTGCCGGTGGCGAACGTGGCCACACGTTCGACGTACTCCTCCGGCGGGATGCCTTTGGTGATCGCTTCCTCGCGGCGCATCGACCGCAGATAGTTCAGCTTCAGATCGAGGTCGGTGGCCCGGTGCGAGCCTTCGTTGGCGAGCTCGGTGACCCCGGACGCGCGAGCGAGGTTCTTGAACTCGTGGGCTTCGTCGACGAACAGGTAGTCGCAGCCCGATGCCTCGAACGTGAGCCCGAGATCCTTCCCGGCCTGTTCGAGGGCCGTTTCGAGCTTCTCCTCGAGCTTGGCTTTCATCGCCTCGAGACGTTTGCCGGTCTGGATGCTCTCGACGTTGTCGAGCTCGGCGGCGATAGCCTCGACCTGGGTGCGGATGTATTCGGCTTTCGTGCCGGGATCGACCCCGATCGAGGAGAACGCCGACCGCGGCACGATCACCATGTCCCAGTCCTGTGAGGCGGACTGCGCGACCAGCAATCGGCGCCCTTCGGCGTCGGTGGCCGCCGATCCGGACAGGATCCGTGCGCCGGGATACCATTGGCCCGCTTCGCGGACGACCTGGTCGATGATGTGGTTGGGCACCACCACCCACGGCTTGTTCGCCAACCCGAGGCGCTTGAGCTCCATCGCACCCATCAAGATGGTGCCGGTCTTGCCGGCCCCGACGACGTGATCGAGCAGCACCGTCGGCTCGGAGACGATCCGGGCGGCGGCGTCGCGTTGGTACGGGTACGGCGAGTACTTCTCCCCGAGACCGGGAAAGGACATGTGCGCACCCGAATGCACCGGCGCAACAACGGAATTGAACTTGTCGTTGTAGATGTCGAGGAGCTGTTCGCGGCGCACCTCGTCGGCGTGCAACGCCCACTGCCCGAACTCCTGCGCCAGACGTCGCGCCTTGGACTGAGCGGCGCGTGTCGCAGCATCGTGCACCGTCGGTGCGCCCGCGCTGTCACGGAACTCTTTCGAGCTGGTGATCTCGATCGGGTCGCTGTTGAGCAGATCGGTGAGCATTGCGGGCCATTCGTAGTCCCCGGCGCGCATACCGGCGTTGCCGATACCGCGGTCTTCGGCCGGCCGGTGCTCGAAGTTGTACTTCGTCGACCACGCGCCCCGTTTGGGCACCAGACCCCATTTGAGATTCTGCGCTCCCGAGTCCGCGTAGTGCCCGACCGTGACCGACCATCGTCCCGATGCCCGCTCGATGGTCACCGGAACATCGGCCGGCACCTCGAACGTCTCGCGGACGAACTGGGTGTAAGTCTCGATCGGCACCCACGGAGCACCGAGAGCGACATCGACATCGGTCTTGCGCGGCGGGATGACCGCGGTCAACGCATCGACGTTGGCCTGGTAGCGGGGATCGAGGGCGGCGACCTCTTCGGCATCGGCGAGCTTGGTGCGAACATTGCCCGACAGATACCTCGACGACGACACCCACCGTGTCGGATCGGTCAACGTGCGGAAAGCACGGCCTTCCATCTGCGTCTCGGCCTGCTCGACGGTGGTCCCGAGCAGCTCGGCGATACGCCCGACGTCCAGACGCGCGTGCTCGTCGAGGCTGATGGCCATCGCCTCGTCGACCGTCTCGGCGTAACTGCGCAGCTCACGCGAGTGCAGGACATCGGTGTGGAAGATCGCCGCCTTGCGGGCCGTCATGGTCTCCTCGTCGAAATGCTCGAGGGAAAGCACCGCGGCGAACGTCGGGTCGGCGCGGATAGCTCGGCCGAGGTGACTCTGCAGCTTGGTCGGCTGTCGCGGGTTGATCCAGGCATCGTCGGACAGCCGGTCGTAGACGTCCTCGGGGATCTCCCCGGCATACGGGTCGCCGGCGACCCCTTCGTCCTTACGCCACGTCTCGATCAGCTTCGCCAGAGCGGCATCGTGCTGCGATTCGGTGAGGTCCTTGGGTATCGACATCTTGAACCGGTTGATCGGGCCGTAGCGGGCAACGTAGGCGTCGTACTGCTCACCCAGGATCTCCCGCAGCGCTTGCCGTTGGCCGGGGTCGGTGGGGCCGCGTTGCGCGTCGATCAGGGCATGGGTGGTGTCGCGCAGCGCGAGCAGCTCGCCCCATTCGGCGACCTGCTTGGCTCCACGAGTGTTCACCAGCTCCCACTCGCGGGAGTTCCAGCGTTCGATGGTCTCCATCTGCACGTCGTGCCGCAGCGTTCCCACCGCGAGCTCGTCCTGGTCCGGTCCGTTCCCGATCGCGAGGAGCCCGCGCTCGAAGTCCTCCCGGGTCGGCCCGAGGGTGTCGCGCCACGATGCGGTGAGCCCGAGCCCGTCGGTCTTCGCGACATCGACGATCGCGGTGAGCCGATCCTCGACCAGAGAAGCGAGGTCGACGTCGCTGTCGGTCGCGTCGACGGACAGAGTCTCGTTGCCGTACATGCCGTGCCCGACCCGCAGCTCACCGAGCACCCATTCCGGGTGATCGGTGTAGACGGCATTGATCGGTACGCCCTTGTCCTCGCCGGCATCATCGAGTGCAGTGGCGTTCTCGAGCTGCAGGAACCGCTCGGTCAATGGTGCGGGCTTCGCCCCGTCTGCGCGGCGACGCAACACGAGAATGTCGGTGACGACCTCGGTCCCGGCAACCCGCCGGAACGCGTTGGACGGCAATCTCACTGCGCCGACGAGGTCGCCGAGGGCGGCGATGTCGCGGCGGGCGCGCTGGTTCTGGGCGTCGAGGGTGTAGCGGGAGGTCAGGACGGTGACGTAACCGCCGGGTGCAGTCATCGCCAACGATTTGACGATGAAGTGGTTGTGGATCGAGTGCTTGGCCTGGTTGTGGACCGGGTCGTAGAGCCGATAGTCCCCGAACGGGACGTTGCCGATCGCCGCGGTGAACGAGGACGCCGGCGCGGTGGTCTTCTCGAATCCTTCGCCGCGGATCTGCGCCGACGGATTCAACGCCGCGGCGATCGCGGCAGTGGTGGCATCGAGCTCCACCCCGACCATCTGCGCCGAGCTAGGGGCGTGGGCGATGAATGTGCCAGCACCGCAACCCGGTTCGAGGACACGGCCGCCGGTGAACCCGGCCCGGATCGTCGCCCTCCACATCGCCGCCGCGATGGCCGGGTCGGTGTAATGGGCGTTGAGGATGGTGCGCTGTGCCTGAGCCCAGGCTGCGTCGTCGAGCAGGGTGCGTAGTTGCTCGCGTTCGGCGGTCCAATCGTCGCGTCGCGGGTCGAAGACCTGCGGGGTCGCGCCCCAACTCGACCAGCGAGCCAGGACCGCTTGCTCGTCGGCGGTGGCGTAGCGATCCTGCGCGGTGACGACAGCGAGGGTGCGCAGGGCGTCGATGTTCGCTGATACGCGGGCTTTCGCTCCGGACGGAACCAGAATCTCGGTGCCGGGCCGGAAGTCGACGGGATCGACATTCCACAATCGCTCGGCGACTGTCTGAGTGTCGACCACCATCCCCTCGGTGGCGTCAGGGACTGCGGTAGTCGCCGTGGGGTCGGGGGTCGGTTCGACTGTGGGGGAGTCGGTCTCGACGGTGGGTGGGGGAGTGCTCTGCGCGGCGAGGAGTTGGTCGACGTGGCGACCGTCGACGGCGATCAGGTGCCGACTCTGGTTGCCGTAGCTGATCGCGGCGGCGTGATCGTCGGGCCCGAGAGTCTTCTGATTCTCCTCGGGAATCAACGACACATCGCCTGCGCGGCGCAGCTCCATCAGTGCGTCGGTGACCTGCTCGGCGGTCAGTGTTCCGTCGAGGTCGGCGCGGATCCGCGCCAACCGCACGTACGCTTCGTCCTCGCGCGCCAGCCGACCGTAGGCGTCGCGCACCAGCTCGACCGGGGACGGCGGTAGCACCGCGGCGTCGACGGCGGTGTTCGCGACAACCTCTGGTGTGGGCTGCAACTTCGGCACCGGTTGGGAAGCGTCGGCCTCAGCGACCAGAACGTCGGGATCGACTGGTGTGGGCAGCGGTGTGCCGCCGACATCGACGGCAGTCGGGTCGATCGGCGCAGCACCGTCGGCGTCGAACGCGAACAGATCCAGCTGGGCGTCGGATTCGCTACGGCGGGTTACTTTCCGCTTGCCGCGTGCTCGGCCACCCGCTCGTCGAGCTGGCTCGTGAACGTGGGAAACAGTGGGTGCTCGGTCGTCGTCGGGTAGGGCTCGTTGTCCTCGATCCGCGCCGCGATCAAATGCGCTGCGTAGTACCGGAACCTCATCGGTTGCTCCGCCCACAATAGGTCCGTCAGCTGGTTCGCTTCCTTGTCCGGGTCCGCGCAGTTCAGTGGGTTGCGCCACCGCTCCGGATCGCTCTTGTGGACCTGGATCCGTGCTCGATCCCGCTCGGCTTCGGCTTCCGGGCTCTCCTGATCCGGCGGGTAGGCCTCCATGTCCTCCGGGAGCTGGTTGTAGATCTCCTCGTTGATCACGAAGTCCGTCGCCTGCGCCCAGGCCTGGTTGATCAACCCGACTTTCTCCATGTACGGGGGCGGTTGGCCGTTGTCGCGCATGTAGTTCCGCAGAACTTGGTCCTGCATATGGATCTTCATGTTGTCGATCCGCTCCGCGATCCGCTCGCTCTCGCTCTCGAGGAACGCCTGTTGATCCTCGGGGCTCAACTCCGGCGGCAGCCCCTGGTGCTGGAGATAGAGCTTCATGATGTCTTGCGTTATCGGGTCGATCATGGGTGTCACTGTCCTCTGTCTCGGCGAACAAATCGAGTTGGAAATCGTCGGAATCTTTGGCCACAGCGTGCGCTCCTGAAGTCGGGCGAGAGGTGTATGCGACCCGCGCAACCCGAGGCCGGGTGGGGGTCGTTAACGTCGTCGTCGGCTGGAGGCGCAATCTCCGGCCATTAAGGGCCCTGGTGGGTCATGCAGGACCCACCAGGGCTTCTGGCTGTTTCGGGTCAGGGGTTGTGTCAGGTTTTTCAGCCGGTGAGCTCGTCGAACCAGCCGGCCGGGGCCTGCGCCAGGTTCAGTCGTATCGGCGGTGTCTTCTGATGAGAGTCGCGGCTGCACAGGTACATCGGGCCGTGCTCGGCGTCGAGCATCGTGCGCAGTTGCGGGTCCGCGTGATGGACCCACCACGCCGACATCGCGGCACCGTCCTCGGCTGCGGACGCTGCCTCCCATGCCGTCCACAGTGCGTGCAGACGCACCACAACCTCGGGATGCTCGAACCAACGTGGGCAGAACACCCGGTTCTTCCCGGTAGACGACGAGAGCTTGCGGGCCACGATTGCCGACAGCCACGTCTCGAACCAGGCATCGAAGCTCGAGAACTTCGTCGACGCAGCCTTCTCGGGAACGGGATCGAAGTTGTCGGGATGGTCGCCGGGGAAGTCGTCGTCGGGGTGGAAGTCGTCGTCAGCGGTCACAGGAACGGCTCCTCGTCGACGTCGTCGATGGTGGCGGTGGCGTGTACTCGATCGGGGACGGGGATCTGGTCCTTGTCGGGGATCCCGTACATCTCGAACGAGGCATCGATCGCGTCGGCATTGGGGCCGTCGGACCAATACATCTTCTTCACCAATACCGGGCGATTACCGGAAATCTGCACCAAAGCTCGGGTTTTCGGGATCGCGGCGAGATCGTCGACGGTCAGGATCGCTTCCTTGGACCAGGACTGCGACTTCGACGACGACCCACTGTCGAACATTCCGCCACTACTCGATCGTGACCAGCGTTCGACGTCGTGATCACCGACGAGCGCCGACAGCTCGGAGAGCGTGTTCTTGTCCTTGACGCCGCCGCCGTACCAGAGGAAATTCGCGGCATCGAGAAGCTGCTTGACCCCGTCCTGGCCCCATACCTTCTGGGCCTGAGAGAGGTTCTGCACGATCGTCATCACGCAGATCCCTTGCGATCCGAGGTGGGAGTACCAGGCGGGGAGCTCGGGGAGTCGGCAGACGTTCGCGGCCTCGTCGAGGACGCCGAGCATCGGCACCGGAAGTCGCCCGCGCGGGCTGCGGCGAGCGACGCGCTGGGCGGCGTCGATGATCGACCCGATCAGCGCCGTGGTCAGCGCCGACGACGAGTCGGGGCCTTCCTTCGACAACGCATACAGCGTGTCGTTACTGGTGACGAAGTCCTCGACGACGAATTCGCGCATCGAGTGCGGGTACCGCACCGATCCACCGATCTTGGTGTCCGGTGCGCCCTCGAGGGAGATGTCGCGGCGGTTCGGTGGGAGCACCGACATCGCGTACGTGCGCTGTTCGAGCAGTCCGATGAATCGACGAGCCATGTCGTACAGGCCATCTCGCTGGCGCGGGTTGAGTTCGCTGGTCGACTTCAAACGGTTCGCAATGATGTGGTGTCCGTGGACCTCGAGCAGCCGCTGGGGAAGTTCGTTCCCCTCGTCGGAGAGCCAGCCGTAGACGTGCAACAGATCCCCGTCCGCACACGCCGCCGCGAGCATCATCTGCGCCAACAACTCCTGAGCTCCGCCGTCGAAGTAGGCATCGACGCGGGCCGAATCGTCCTTCGATGCGGCAGCGAAGTAGGAGGCCAGCTTGCGGGCGTCCATGATCGTCTCGATCGCGCGCAGCGGGTTCCACCAGAACCCGTCGTCGCCGGTGCGGGGGCCTTCGGCGATCCCCTGTAGGTCGTAGCGCAACACCGCGCCGAGCAACTCGCGGACACCTCGGGTGAAGTCGTGACCGTCACGCTTGTTGGAGGTGAACAATGCCGCGCCCGGTGCGGTGCACAGTGCGTCGATCGCCAGCGCTGCGGTCTTACCCATGCGAGGCCCGGCGAGGGCGAAGAGCATGTCTTCCCAGGACATGAATACCTTCTGGTTGCCTTGGACGGTGCGCCCGACGATGACCCCGATGTCGGCGTCGTCCAGGGTGTCCCGGTCGACGAGGTCCGGTCGCAGCTTCTTCGCTCGTTCCAGTGCCTGCTTGCCGGTCACTCCACTGAGCTTCGATGTGGGACCCATCAGTCGGGCCTTGGCGTCGACATCGTCTTTCTTGCCACTTCCGGTCGCGCGCGCCGCTGCGGCGACCCCGGTCAGACCGGAGGCGATGATCACCGTGATCACGAAGATCCATGTCGAGACGGTCGGCCAGGTCAGCTGTCCGCCGGCCACGGAGAACAGGGCAACGAACGGATTAGCGGGGATCTGCTGGCCGGTGTCGGTGAACGCGTGCCCGAGCCACAGCGACCCGTATCCGAGGGCGATAGTCGCGATCGCGAGCATGACTGCGATGAGCGGCAGCATCGACGAGGACGCGCCGGCACCCTTCGATGTCGCCTTCTTGGTCACCATGCGTCCACACCAGCCTCGACGGCTGTGTCGACGCCGCGGTCGATCTCGATGACGCGGGCGACCCGGTCGGTGATGTCGACGACCGAACCCGAGGACTGTTCCTGGCGCGGTGTGTCGAGCAAGAGATCGGCCAGACGGAGCGGTTCGACGTCGGCAGAGGTGGAGGACAAGTCGAGGGTGTGTTCGGCGATGTCGTCGAAATCGAGGCCGTCGAGCTCGGCAGGCAACTCCAGGACGTCCAGCGACAGACCCGGCCGGCGTACCGCGTCGTCGATACCGTTGTCGACCAGACGTTCCCGCCACGCATCCTCGTGCACCGCAGTGCGATCGACGGTGGCGTCCGCCCACTCCTGCTGAACGGGATCGGTGAAGGTCTGCGCGGTGATCAGCTCGTGCGCGACACCGGCCGCAGCGAGATATGCAGCGGCCCGCACCAGCGACACGTCAGTATCGAGCAGCCCGAATGCTCGACTGTCACTGCGCGGCTCGTAGGAGTGCGACCGAGTGCGGATCTCCTCGCGGCGGACGTGCGCGCGATCGGCCAGGCTGCGGCGTCGTGCGGCAGCCAGAGTGGCGCGGCGACCGCGTTCGTAGGCGGCGGCAGCGATCTGTGAGCGGCGCTGCAGCTCCGCGGTCGAGACAGAGCGAGTGTTCATCGACGGTCACCACCGTCGATGGTGAACGAGATGTGATGAGTGCTCGGCGAGAGCGCGTGAGAAATCGACATGGAGGGCCTTCACTGGGAGCGTCGGCCAGCCCACAGCACAATCGCACCGACACCCGAAAGAGGTGCGGTGCAGCGCTGTTGCTGGATGGACGCTCGACCGTGACCCTCATCGACGGTCGAACGGAGTCAGACTAGCTCATAGCCGCGTGCTACGCACCGTTCCAGGATGCTAACCCGACGCCGCACGTGTCCCGAGCAGATACGGCCACGGGGCAAGTGCAGCCACTGTGGTGCCGACCAGCGAGTACATCGCGGGAATGACGGCCCAATCTCCTAGTGCCGCATGCCGCGCCGTAAGTCGACACGTGGGGCGGAGACAGTCGCGACACGGGCGATGAGTCGGGGGGCGTGATGGATCGACTCGCACTATGGCGACCCAATTCGAGATCTTTCCGTTCCACGGAGGCGTGGGTTGGATAGGGACTACCCGATACCCCGACCATTGAGTGAGGGCGGGGTATCGCGTCAGCTCCATGAGATTGAGTCGACTGTAGGACGCGCCGCGATCGCATAGCTGGGAACGGACGCGCATATTGGGACGGTCAGTCAGCTGCTTCCGAATGGTGGGGAGGAGCTGCCTGCGGATGGAGTTTCGGGGATCGGACCGTCTCCCGAAAGCGGGATGTCGATGACGGGTCCTGGCGATCCGACTGCAGTGACAGTGATGGCCACGCGTGCGGCCTCACTGTTGTCGGCGCTTCGGATCACGATGTGGTGCTGACCAGGTTGTGCGTCGTCTGGGACAGTTATGTCTGTTGTGGCAGTGCCACTGCTGCTCGCAGTGACCGTGGTGAGAAGGACCGGGTCGGATTCGAAGTAGACGCCGTATGGGGCATCGCTGGCGAGGCCAGTGATGTTCAGGCGGAGCGCCTGGCCCCGCACATAGCCGGCGGTGACAGTCGGTGTTCCGGTGGCGAGTAGTCGCAGTCGCAGTGCCGGCGAATCCTGCCAGGTCTGAATCGGGTCGTTGTTGCTATCCATGATTTCGGCAAACCAGTTAGTTCCCGCACCGGTGGCATCAAGACCTCCACAGCGACCAGACAGTGTTTGCTCGTAAGCGGCGTACGCCTCGGTGCCATCGAATTTGCCGTTGCCGTTAAGGTCGAAACGCTCCTCGTCTGCGTACAGCGGTCCTTGCTGAAACTTCGTCAGGGCCGCGTTCCTCAGAGCATCACTGTCGAGCGTGATACGCACAGACACCGATGTCGATCCTGGGGTGAGTGCGATCGGGTCGCTATAGCCAAGCAGGCTCGCAGCGCTCGACAGTCTTTTCCCGTTGGCGGTGATCTGGATGATGTCGAGTGCGTTCGGGGGCTCAGTGCCGCTCCGGTTAGACATGCTCATTCCGACCTGGCATTGATCCAGCGCTCCGTAAAAGTTTTGCATCATCAACCGTTCCCCGGCCATGGCCGGGCGGTTCAGACTGTAGGTCGCGGTGACTGAATCTCCGACGCCGTATGCGTCCTTCACTGGCTCGATCCGTGGCCCCATCCCATACGCCAGTCGGGCTTTTGTGATGGTGGCCTGCAAGGACTTCGACATGAACTCGACCTCACTCGTAGTCGAGGGCGAAGCGCCGGCACTCGTAACGAACTTCATACCATCGTTGAAGTAGGTCAGGTGCGTATCTTCGTTGAAGGGTGGACCTACCGCGCAAATGACGTCTTCGTCGTGGCAGATTGAGATCCGATCGACACCGGGAAGCGCGTAGAACGTGTCGTTGTAGTCTCCAAGCAGAAGCCGAAATATTCCTTGCCCGTCCGATCCGGATCCGAAGACGCCGTCGGCATTTGGCTTTTGTAGCGGATCACCGACGGTGAATACACCTGCAACCCGGGATTCACCGGGGTAAACAATGTCGAGGGTATTTGCGGCAGCCCGGGCTGCCATCGCCCCTTGCGAGTAACCAATGAAAACGACCTTCGGGTCGGCGCAACCGGGTGCTTGACTGAACTCGCGGTACACCCGCAGGGCCGCGGCCGCACCCTCGTTCGCTGAGGTGATGATCTCTTCCGTGTTTTCGATCGTGCCGTCCTCCCAAATAACCACCGGCACCGCCCGGTAACCCTCCGTTCCCAGTGCACCTCCTGGGGCCGGGACATCCAAGATTGGCGCATCACGCAGGTAGCCGCCCCATGCAGCTTCACCGAGGAGTTTCTGGAGTGTCGGGCCTTCCCAACCACCCCCGGTCTGTCCGGGGTAGCTAGTCATTCCTACAGACGTCTCACCGGAACCCCGCAGCGGAATGATCACTACTGGCACACAGTTGGAGATTGCTGCCGCCGCGACGGGTGCACCCCACAGCGGAACAATGACAGACGCCACCACAGCCAACGCTGTCGACAGCACTACTCCCCGCCGTTTAAGGACCATCCTCGCTCCTTCAGATTACCGCCTACTTTCCGTAGGTGCTGGGATGTTAACCCTTTGTCCCCGGTCTGTTTGGATGTAGCTGGGCCAATAGAGCCACGGACTTTAACAAAATCCGTACAAGACCTGCACCGGAAGCATCCAACAATGGCGTGTCAAATTCACTTGTTTGAATGACTACGATTAATTGCTAGTGCGGTCACGTGCGTAGGAGCCGTCCCTGACGTAGGCGAGTGACGCCCGGGCCGCAGGCGGCCTTATCGGGGCTCAGAGTGGGAAGAATCTGCGACACGGGCCTTCGCGATTGACTAGGCGATGCCGCGATCTTTCCTTCCCAACCGCCTTGATCGCTGAACGGCACGTATTCGATGGACGTAGTGTCGAGAGAAAGATTGAGCACACGAAAACCCTGGTACCTCGTTGGCCTGGCCGGGTTCGTTGGCAGGATAGCCGCTGATTCGCACATGTCGCCGTAACCAGCGTTCACCGGCGAGATTGACTGCGTCGTAAACGGGTATGCCGCGCGTTCGACTTCGGCAGTCATAGACTCCGCGTTATGGATGGGCTGGACTTCGGAATGCCGAAGACATACAAGAACCGCAGCGGCAACGACGTCACCGAATGGCCGGATGGCCTCAAGCTCGTTCGCTTCGCCGACGGTCGGGTCAAGGTCGGCCGCCAGGGATCCGTTCTCCGTGGTGGCACACGCGGAGTCACTGCTCAGTCCGTTCCGGGAGCAACCCCACCGCGCATGTCATTGCTGCGTTCGACAACCCGGAAAACTAGGTACCGTCGCGCGCCCGAGCTGAACGGGCGGGTTTGCTAACGGGGGCAGAAAATTCGATGCGCGGGCCCGCGATCATCTGAACCACGTTTCGGGAGCATTTGCCGGTGGCCCGATCTTGCCGTCGTCGATGACGTACTCGCCCGGGTAGAGGCGGTTGGCAGCCGGACGCTCACGAGCGGGTATTTCCACCAGAAAGTTGTTGTCCCGCAACCGCGATGGCCTGTAGGTGCCGACGAACGTGACCATGACTGCGCCGCCGCGACCGGATGGCCCACCGTCGAGCGATTCTCGTCCGGTGTTGAACGTTTCGGCGATGTCGCGGCCGTCGTTCCCCACGGTGATTCTGCCGTCATGATGAAGCTCGACGAAGGTGCCGTTGTCCGCGGCCACGGTGGCCGCCGTGGCCTGCCCACCCTGTGGATCGAGGTCGACAGCGAAGTCGGGAACCTTGCCGGCACCGCTGGGCGGGTCCACGTCGAGCTCTCGGCCGACACCGAGGGTGACGTACTGACCCAGTGCGGTGTGCCTGCCGGTGTCGGTGATCTCCCAGAGATGTTTCCTGGACGCAACTTTGACGCGTCCGTCGAAAAAGATGCTGACCCAGTCGCGTCCGTTGGACAGTACGACGCGTTTGCTGTTCGGTGCCATCGCTACAGGATCGTGCACAGCGCTGCGCTGGGCAATCGCAGGGCTTTTCAGTCGGTGGGCTGGCGCCGGATGAAGTCCGACATCCCCGGCACGGTGAACGCGATCCGGCCGTGTTCGGGGGACCAGATCAGGCCTTTGCGGATCAGGGAGTCGCGGACGTCGCTGACACCGGTCGTCGTTTGTCCCATCGCCGCGGCGACGACTCCCGAACGCGGTGCCTCGTCTGAGGCAAGTGCTATCGCGCGCATGTAGCGGCGCTCCCTGTCGGAGGGGCGATTCCATCGTGAGGGGAAGAATCCCTCGTCCAGTGCCCGTCGTCCTTCCTCGACCGCGAGATGGGCGTCGTCTTCGTCGAATACTGCTGTGGCAGCAACGTTCCAGACGGCTTTGCCGTATTCCTGCAGGAAGTACGGGTACCCGCCGCTGGCCTCGACGAGAAGGGCCAGGGCATCGGGGGTGAAGGACCCGCCGTGCTGGTTGACTGGGATCTCCAGAGCTTCGGCGGCATCGGCCGGTGCCAGGGGACCGATGGTGCTGTAGGCGAACTGCCGCTCCGCGTAGGACCGGTTGTCGGCGAGCACCGACGGAAGGTTGGGCAGACCCGCGCCGATGACGAAGAACGGCCACTCCCGCTGGCTGGCCCGATGCTGCACCGACAGCAACGCGCCGAGGAGATCGGAATCGAGGTCCTGCATCTCGTCGATGAACAGCCCGAACGCGGTGCCCTTCTTCTTCATCGCGGCGCTGATCGCCTCGACGAGTTCTTCGAGATCGAGGTCGATGTCTCCGCTGGCGGCACCGTGATCGAGCGACACTTCGACCTTCGCCGGTCCCAGGCCGACACCGAGGGTGAACCCGCGGGCGAGGGAGATCAGGTCATCGAGCGCCTTCTGCATCTGATGTTTGCGGCTGAACCGGCGCAGGCCGGCGGCGAGTTCGGACCCGAGCTTGGCGCGCACGGCGCTGACGCCGGACTCGTTGGGTCGCGCCTCGAGGCCAATCGTCAACCAACCTTGACGTTCGGCGTGCTCGGACAAGTTGTTGAGAAGGGTGGTTTTGCCGACACCGCGGAGGCCGGACAGGATCATGCCGCGGTCATAGTTGCGGTTCTTGCTCCGAGCCACGAGAAGGTCGAATTCTTCGCGTTGGCGGGTTCGCCCCTCCAGCGCTGGTGGCCGCAGTCCTGATCCTGGTTTGAAGGGATTCAAGGCGGGGTCCATATGGAGAACTATAGTCATTTATGGTGTTCTGTCCATAAGTAGTCATAATGTTCCATACTGTGCGTTCGCAAACGCAACCCTTGGCGTTCTAGGTCGTCGTTGGACTGGACTGCGTGACAGAGGTGGCTGCGTCCGTGAGTGATTCCGCAGTTAAAGACTCGGCGCTACCGGTCGGGCGCTACCGACTCGCGATCGACGACGCACGCGGCGCGCTTGCCGTACGCACTGGTATCGGCCGATCGACCAGCGCGCGGCTACGTTCTTCTCGATACGGAAGTTTCGCCGCGCCGGTCGGTTCGATGCTCCTCCAACCCAAAGCTTCTGGTGCTTCAATGAGTCGAGAAATTTGAAGTGCCCCGGAGTGCTGGTTACGAGGATGGTCTCTTGAAGAAAAGTGTCGTCGCAGTGGGTGTGGCGAGTTTTCTGTTCGCGGTCGGATGTTCATCCGACGGACAGACGACAGCGGAGCTGGATCGGCCTACGCAGCAAGCAGCGACTTCCGAATCGACAAGTTCTCCTACAGCGACTGCAAACACCGGCGAGAGTCCGAGAGGGAACAAGGTCAAGGCGTTCGACGAACGGGCGGGCCTTGGCTGCGAGAGCGGCGGCGGGTTTCCCTGTGAGGTCGAATTCGTGGTCGGAGCGCCAATACCTGCGTCGGAATGCTCGACGACGCAGTACCAGCCGGAGTTCGGATCGATCCTGGCATTCCCCATTCGAGTCGAGATCTTGCCTGGTGTGAACGTAGCGCAATACATGGGCATGTTCACTCCCGATTCGTTTTCGGCCGTTCTTGAATCGGGAGTGACAATTCCCGAAATTACGTCGCCGGCGGCATGGGTGTGCGCCGAGTCCAACAATTCGATCCCTTCGCAGCTGTCGCCTGCATCCACGTACGAAGGTTTCATGGTGCTCGACGTTCCAACTGATTCGACCACGATCGTGTTCCAGCCAGTTGTCATGGAGCCTGGCCAGGGAGGGTGGGAATGGCCGCTGTAGCGGCAACGTGTTCGGCCATCGACCCGGTCGCCCGCATCAATGAGCTTCCCGCATGACCGGCGACATCGTCGTGGCCTCCGAATCGGCCCGGCCGCCACAGAAAGCGGACGTCCTCGCCCGGGCCTGCGCGGCCCTGACCGCCGGAGACGCTGACGCCGCCAAGGCCATCATCGGCACCGACTACCCACACGTCGTCGGCACGGCAGCGCAACGCCGATACACTCTCCCCGAGATGCTGCGCACGTTCTACCGCGACGGATTCCTCGACCGCTACTCCGGCGACCAATTGATTCACCCGGGAGCATTGAGGTTGCTGTCGGTCGTGCTGCCGAACGACTTTCCCGCACATTCGAATTGGAAGATGACCGAGACCCATTTCGCGTTCTGGGAGCTGTTCCCGACCATCGATCACATCCATCCGGTCGCCCGCGGGGGAGCCGACGAGGCCTCGAACTGGGTGACCACCTCGATGCTGCGCAACTCCGCCAAAGCGCACTGGACCCTGCCCGAGCTCGGCTGGACGCTGCACCCACCCGGCGACGCGCAACACTGGGACGGCCTGTCGGGCTGGTTCACCGACTACCTCACCGACCGCCCCGACCTAGCCGCCTCCTCGGCCTATCTAGGTCGGTGGCTGCGCGCCACCCGCGCTGTCCAGGTCGAACGCGCCTGAACCATCGGGCACGTCGAGACGGCAAACGCCAGCGCAGTCCCAGGGCCTGATGACAGCGTGGCCGCGACCGATAAGCAGCCCTTATGTCAGGCCATTTGGTTAGCCCCGAACGTCTTCGGGATTCGGTACAGCTTTTTGTCGAGTCTGCTCTCTAGCCACATTTCCATAGGCACCATCCATAGCCGGCCCGCTGTCCAGGCCTTTGAGGACCGTAGGAAATGTTCGATGGCGAATTTTTCAGTGATTTTCGAGTCTGGTATGCGCACAGTGGACTGATGTAGCGCTGTTTGTCACTTCAGCTCCAGTGTGAGCCCCAATGCCTGGGCAATCTTGGCAATCGTAGCGGTCGTGACATCGTAGTTCGCCTCCACTCGCGCGATTGTCGGGCGGGAAACCCCCGATTTCTCGCCAAGCTCCGCCTGCGACCAGCCGTGTTTCTTGCGGGCGTAGCGGATGGTTTCGCCAAAGCCCACCTGCCCGGGCTCGCTCATGACTCCAACTCCGACTCGACCATTGAGCCCGGATCAGCGCGATGTTGGGTATGAAGGGCGTCCGCGGCGATCTCGGCGATCTGTTCAAGAAACGCAGGGTCGGTCATGTAGGACTGGATCTCCTGCGACTCGCTCACCGTCTTTAGTACAGCGAGTCCAACGGCTCCGCTGAATCCTTCGGAAGCCTTGAGCTGCGCGACGGTGTTGTTCTTTGCCATCGCCACGGCCTCTTCGTTTGTGTCGAGGAACCCCCAGAAAGTCGTGATGAAGCCGGAGACGCTCTTGGGGCTCACGTCCACGCCCTTGGCTTGGAACATTTCGTTCACTTTGTCGATGGCCTCGTCCAAGGGGCCGCGTTTCGGCGTGTTCCCCGGCTTGTGCTCACCTTCGAACGTTGGAAGCTTGATCCCTTCGCTGCTGCCCTCGCTCAACGAGTGGTCCTCACTAATAGCGGACGGCACGAGCTTGACTCCCGAAAGCTGCACGCCCTCAAGGTAGCTGTCGTCGTAGTCAATGTCGTCGGTGTGGAGGTTGCGCCCTAGCAAGGTTGCAAGGATCGCTCGACGGTGTAGCTCGGGGTCCTGGTAGTCGACGATCTGGCTGAGAAACTGCCACGCGTTGCGGTAGCTGAGCACGTCCGTCCGGAAGCCGTTGAGAGCTTCCCTCTGCTCTTTGTCTTTAGTCAGCACAGCCTGCCGCCAACGGCCACTCCAGCGGTTTTTGATCGGCGAGAGAGCCTTAGCGATCGCTTCCCCTCCGGCGTCGCTCAGGAAGGCTTTAGCGACTTTATCCATCTCGTCTTGGTCGTAGAGCGCAGCCGTGTCCAGCCGCTCGCCGATCGTGTACAGCGCGTTGGGATCGACGTCTCCGTCAACGTAAGCATCTACGTAGTAGAGCTTGAAATCTTCCTGAACGCTCGCTGGGGTGTTGCGGAAGTCGACAACCATCGGGGCGGTCTTGCCCGGATACATGCGGTTCAGCCTGGAAAGGGTCTGGACCGTGGCGACGCCGGAGAGCTTCTTGTCGACATACATTGCCATGAGGCGCGGCTCATCGAAACCTGTCTGGAACTTGTTGGCCACGATAAGAACCCGGTAGATGCCCTCCTCTCGAAACGCTTTGGCGACTCCGCCGCGACCGTTGACCGAGACTTCGGTGACACTCTCGCCTGTCTCATCGGTAAGCGCGCCGGAGAAAGCCACCAACGTGCTCATGTCGGTGTAACCCTGGGTCGCGATGTAGTCGTCCATCTTCCTCGACCAGCTCAGCGCCTCCATCCGCGAGCTTGTTACGACCATGGCCTTTGCCTCACCGCCGAGCATCTGCATCACGTTCCGCCGGAAGTGCTCGATCACGACGCGGACTTTCTGCGCGATCGCGGTCGGGTGGAGACGGGCGTAGCGCACGATATTTGAGACTGCCTCGCCTGTATTAACCCGGATCTCGGTCTCGGACCCTTCCGCCTCAAGCGTGTTCTTCACCCGGAGGAACATGTCGTACGTCGAGTAGTTGGTCAGCACATCGAGGATGAAGCCCTCCTCGATCGCCTGGGCCATCGTGTAGGTGTCGAAGGCTTCCCAGCGGCCATCTCGCTCGGTGCCGAACAGGCGCAGCGTCTTTGCCTTCGGAGTCGCGGTGAGCGCGACAAACGTGATGTTGCTAGAGGCTGCAATCGCCGAATCCTTAGCCAACAACAGGTCATCGGCGCTGATGGTGTCCTCGTCGGCGTCAAGCTCGACGTCCGCCAGCAGCTCCTTTAGCTGACGCGCAGTGGAACCAGACTGCGAGGAATGCGCCTCGTCCGCCACCACGGCCCAGTGCCTGCCGCGCAGCTCTTGGGTGTCCTCGATGAGTTTCATGACTTCGGGGAACGTCTGTAGGGTGCACGTGATGATGTGATCGCCCTCAAGCAGCGATTTCTTGAGCTGCGGCGACTTGGCACCCGACTTCTCGCCAACGGCCACGACGAGGCCCTTGCTCGACTGCACAAGGTTCATGTCTTCGCGGATGTTCTCGTCGAGCACGGTGCGGTCGGTGACGACAATGACCGAGTCGAACGTCGACTTCGAATCGGGGCTCATGTGGCGGATCAGTCGATGGCTGAGCCAAGCGATGGTCTTCGTCTTCCCTGAACCAGCCGAGTGCCAGATCAGATAGCGCTTCCCGGTGCCGTTGGTCTCGATGTCGGCAACGACTCGCTCGACAGCGCGTAGCTGGTGGAAGCGAGGAAAAACTAGACGTCCTTCGTTTTTGCCGGCCTTGCTTGGCTCGAAGAGTGCGAAGTCTTTGAGGATGCGCATGAACATCGGGCGGTCGAGGATCTCACGCCATAGATAGTTCGTCGAGGAGCCTGTGCTCGATGGTGGGTTGCCCCCGTGGCCTTCGTTGCCCTTGTTGAAGGGCAAAAACACTGTGTCCCCGCCCTGGAGTTTCGTGGTCATATAGACGAGGTCGTTGGACACCGCAAAATGGACCAGCGCGCGCCCCGGCGCGAGTAGTGCACGGTTCTTGCCTGGCTTCCGATCTTCTTTGTACTGCCGGATCGCGTGGTTGACCGTCTGAGTGTTGTCGGTCTTCAACTCCAGGGTCGCGACTGGTAGTCCGTTGGCGGTGAGTACCACGTCGAAGGTCTCATTGGACGTCGTGTCGAAGCGAACCTGGCGGAGGATGCGCAGACGAACAGCAGCCGCAGCCTCTACCACCTCGGTCAAGTTGGGGTTTGCTGGTGGGAAGGCCATCATCGGCCCGAATTTCGCGGCAGGACGGCCGATCTGGGCGTAGATGAAGCCCTTGCGTAGTACACCGAGCAACCCGCCGACCGGATGCCCGGTGGTCGGGTCCATCTTGGTTGTCTTGGCGAGTTCTTTAGTGACGTGCTGGAGCAGCTTGCGCTCAGCGTCTAACTTCTGCTCGTCGACAAGATCACCCGGCACGGCCTTCTCGAACTCACCTGGGTACTGGCTGCTGAGCCAGTGCAGCACGTCGTCATCGACCATAGCGAGGGCGATGTTCCAGCCGGTCGGCTTGCCGCTGTCCTCGTACCGCCACCCACGCTCGGCAAGTTCGGCGCAGAGGTTGCTTTCAAACTCTCGTTCCATTAGTTGCTCGTGGCTCATGCGACTTCTTTCTGTCCGGTCACCACGTCGGCTATGAGCGCGGCTCGGCGCTCAACGAGCAGGGACTTAAACTTTGCAACTTTCGCCATCATGACCTCGATCTGGTCGGTGATCTCATCGAGATGGTTGGCGATGCGCGTTTGCTCCGAGTGCGATAGATGTGGAACTGGCAATTCGCGAGCCTTCTGGGAAGACAAGGCCGGTATCGTCGCACCGCCGACGATAATGTCGATGAGCCCAGCCGTGAAGTGGCCTTTGATGCAGTAGTTAAGGAATCTGCCGTCTGAGTCTGGATGGGGGCGAACGCGGATCACGTGGTTCTGGAACCCCCAGTTAGGCATGTCGTCTTCGAGTACGACGCTCCGACCGTAGCCACCGCCCCCTTCGACAATTAGGACATCTGCGGCCCGCAGATCGTATTTGCTGAGTTCGTCGTCACTCATCCACATGCGCTGATCGTCAAGCTCAAGGCCGTAGGGCTGAATAGATGCGGCACGCACGTAGTTCACATAACTTTCGCGGTCGTGCTTCTGAGTACCCTGCACAGTTTTACCCAGCGAAACGTCGGCGCAGAACTTCAGGCGAGTAAACACCGCTGTACGGTTTACGGTCTCGCCCTGGATCATGGCCGACCTTCTAGCATTGAGCGTTTCGGCCAGTTCGTCTAATTTACCAATCATCGCGTCGATTTCACTCGTCTCGCGGTCGAGGTAGTCGGCGATGGCCCGCTGAGTGGGCTTGAGCGGAAAGGAAATCTCCAGCTTCGCGAGGGCGGCACGGTCGAACTGCGTTGAACGTTCTCGGATGCCCTTACCATTTGCCGCAATCCAGCCGGCTGCAGTAGCCGCACGCAGGTAATACGCAAGAAATTCGAGGTTACAGTCGTCGCTCCGATAAGCATGGACCACGGGAGACGCTTTGCCGTCAGAGTCCGAGACGCCAATGGCACCGAAGCCGCCATCCATCGAATGTATGACCAAGTCGCCTTGTGAAATATGTTGGTAGCCAATTTCTTTCAATGCGTTGGTGAACCCCTCTTGACGACGATTCCGGCGCAAAGTGACCTGACCGTCTCGGAACGCAGTAACAATCTCGTCGTCTTCCAACGGTTCACGCCAGACCGGCTGCAGGACATACTGGGCCCTGCATGTTGTCCAGTTAGCAGGTACAGACGGGGGCCACGAACCTGATTGGGTCATTCCTCACTCACCGCCTCGAACATCGCTGCCAGCTCGCCCATAATTTTCTGAACATCGGAGTCGATTTCGGCGAGCAGGCGGGGCTCCTCGGGCGTATAGAAGATTCGCGTGAACGGGATCTCGTTGCCATGCTTGGCTTTGCTGACATCCCACTGCGCGTCAGGAGCGAACGGCAGCACGTCGCGTTCCATATGCTCAACTACGTCCTCGCTCAGCGGTACCCGTTCAGTCATTTTCCAGTCGTCAGCGATAACCGGCATGCCCTTGCGGTCGACAGCCAGCGGCGCATCGGCGGCGGGCACCGCCAACGCGCTCATGACTGCGCCGATAAGGCTGATGGAGGACTTCAGCCCGGCAGCTTTCGCGGCTTGAGGGAATGACTTCGGCAGCTCGTTCCAGGGCGTGCGATCCAGTGACTTCAACACCGGGATGTACCCGTCGGCGAAGTCTCGGTGTTTGCGTAAAAGCTCGACACTCGTCTCGCTGAACCGAGTCGCGAGCCTGGCTTGCTTGAAAACCGGTACGTCCCGAAACATGAAGTCCTCGGGTCTCATTACCCGCGAGATGACGGGGTCGGCGTGCTCAAACGCCTTGTACGCCTCAAGCACCACAGTTCGGTTACCTTTACGCATCTCACGGCGTTTGTCGCCCATGCCCTTTCGCATTGAGGCCCATTGCCCGGAGCCATCGATGAGCTGGATCTTGCCCTGGCGCTCGGGGTCCTTTTTCGTGTCGAGAATCCAGACGTAGGTGGCAATCCCTGTGCCGTAGAACATACTCATCGGCAAAGCAATAATTGCGTCGATGAGGTCCGATTCAAGTAGCCACTGCCGTATCGCGTTGGGACCTTTATCGCTGGTGAACAACGGCGAGGCGTTGGAGACTACTGCAGCGCGGCCGCCTTGGCCGTTCTTCGCTGCAGGGCTGAGCTTCGATGCGCAGTGTGCGAGGAACAGCATCTGCCCGTCGCTCGTACTCGGTAGACCATGGCTGAAGCGCGTGCCAAGCGCTTTGGCCTGATCACGGATGGACCTCTCGTCCGCCGACCAATCCATTCCGAATGGCGGATTGGAAAGCACATAGTCGTAAGTTTGTCCCTCGTAGAGGTCCTCTACGAGGGTATTTCCTTGCTTGATAGCGTCCGGTCGGCCTCCCTGGATGAGCAGGTCCGCTTTGCCGAGCGCGAAAGCGGAGGGCATGAGCTCTTGGCCGTAGAGCGTCACATCGATCTTGTCGTTCATCCGTTTCAGTGCGTGATGAGCGATGAGCAGCATACCTCCGGATCCAGCAGTTGGGTCATAGACAGAGCGCGCCGCGCTTTCGCCTGCGAGAGTGTCGTCATCGTTGGTGATCAGGATGTCGACCATGAGCTTTATCGCGTCGCGCGGCGTGTAGAAATTGCCCGCGGCTTTGCCCTTCTTGTTGAAGGCGCGGTACATGATGTCCTCAAAGACGTCGCCCATCGTCGTGTTCTCAACATTGCTCGGCGCGAGGTCTAGCGTTGAAAAGTGCTTCACGACGGAATGCAGACGATTTGCCTCGGCAAGGACTTGCACTCGTCGGACGAAGTCGAAGGAGACCCAGATGTCGGCGATGTTATTCGAGAACCCAGCAATGTAGCTCTTCAACGACTTCTCGACGTTGTCGTCGACGGACGCGATAGTGGCGAGGTCGAGCGGCGAGACGTTGTAGAAACTGAGCTTGAACCGGTCCTTGACCGCGATGTCGATCAGGTGCGGAGGCAGCGCGCCCCGCGAGGCGACGAAATCGGTAACCTGCTCCTTCGAGTCGGCCAGCATGCATTCCAGGCGACGCAGCACTGTGAACGGAAGAATGAAATCTCCGTAGTCTTCTTCGTCGACGATGTTGCGAAGGAACTTGTCTGCGGTGTCCCAGACTATGCGTGCTGTCGTCGTGCTCGTGCTGGTGGACGCCGTCGTCGACTCTGCCATGTCTGCTCGTTCCTGCTCGCTGCGACCATTCTTGTATCAAAGACTTTACATCAAATGTGTATCACGAACGTGACATTCGGCTGTGCGGTCAAGGGGGAGATGAATCGCATCGATCTACTGAGCTTGACCTCGGGTTAGCAGGGGCCAGCTACCGGACGCACTTAATTTCGCGGATATCCAACACTTCGTCGGCCTCGTTGGCACCCACAAGAACGCGGACGGAGTCCCGGCGCGGGAAGCTGGTGCTCTGCATCGCATCGGCCGGCAACTTGTTCACCTGACGCACAACCGAGTTCTTTGCTCGCCCAGCGAGCCAACCTCACTCAGGCACGCAGGGTTGTCGCAGGCACGGGCCGACCGTGTCCCGAGGCGCATGTCGAGTAGTGCCTTGTCTAGAAAGCAAGTTGAATACGATATTCATTGCTGATAACGGATATTATGTCAGGTTGCAGTCGAAAGTCATTGTCATGCAACGTATGTCAATCCTACCTGCTGGCGCGACCGCCTGCCGGACATGATCTAGAAGTACCGCGGATCCGCCGTTGTGAAGCAGTTCCGTTTCGTGTTGCAAGCCGCGGTGCTGTTGCTCGAGATGGTTCGGATGCCAGCGGCGCGGGCATTCGTCGCCGATGCCCCCGAATCCGTTGTCTCCGATGCTTGCCACTGCTGGGCCGCTCCCGTCCGGACCGGCCTGGGTGTGGGAATGGAAGTGGGATGTAACTGCGCGGGTTCGCAGAAACTCGCGAACGATAGCGTCGCAACACGCGCGTACGTGGAGCATCAACCCGTGAGGGGCAACCGCATTCGCAGACTGGCGACCATCAAACGCCTTATGCGGCCGCCAGCACAGCCTCGCGTTTGATCCGGCAAGACCACTGCCGTCTACCGATCGGCTCCGGCCCACCCCTTCCCTCATACCCCCACGGGTACTTGCATACCCCCCTAGGTATGTGTCACAGTAGGGATGTACCCGCCAGAAAGGACCGCCATGTGCTACCCCGTCCCGTGCCCGGCATGCGGTAAGACCACCTGGGCTGGCTGCGGTCGACATGTCGACAGCGTTATGAAGAACGTTCCGCGGTCGCAGCAGTGCTCCTGCTCCATGGAGACACCCGCCCCAGCTACACGCGACAACTTCTTTCGTTCCCTGTTTCGTCGCTGACCCCCACCCCAACAGCACTCCACTGCATTTCGCAGGAATCTCTGGGCGTCTTCAACGCTTCTGAATACCCCCACCCGTATTAGGAGAAGTAATTGTGACCAAGCCCGCTACCGCGGCGGCCACCGGCCGCCACGACCGCCATCGGCCACCGGCACCCGGCGCACTAGGCCGCCTGGGAAGCACGATGGTCGCCCGCCGCAGGTGGGTGTTCGGCATCTGGCTGATCGCCCTCGTTGCCCTGGGATCGGCTGCGCCATCGGTGTTCTCATCCTTGGCCGGGGCCGGCTGGCAGGCCAACGGTTCCGAATCCGTCCAGGTCCGCGAGCTCGCCCAGCAGCATTTCGGTGGTAACTCCTCTGCGGCAGTGCAAGTGGTCGTTCACTCCGACACCGCCACGATCGAAGACGCAGCGGTGCAGCAGACACTCACCGACGTCGCGGCCGTATTCGACGGTGACACTCGCTTCGGCGAGATCATCGCCCCCCAGCCAGGCATGACCATCAGCCCCGACGGCCGCACCGGCATCCTCATCGCCGGCGCAAACGCAAGTACAGATGACATGGTCAAAGCCGTCGACGAGGTCAAAGGCGAACTGACCGAACTCTCCGGCGACGGCATCGAGGTCTACCCGACCGGGTCCTCCGCACTGTGGTCGGACTTCAACAAAGCCAACCACGATGCCATGATCCAAGCCGAATTGTTCTCCTGGCCGGTCACCTTGGCGATCATGGTGCTCGCGTTCGGATCGCTCGTCGCCGCAGGACTGCCGCTGCTACTCACCGTCGCCGGACTCGTCGCATCCGCCGGTGGTCTCGTGCTGCTCAACGGCGTCACCCCGATCTCGGTGTGGGCGATGAACTTCGCGATGATGTTCGCGCTCGCCCTCGGCATCGACTACGCCCTCTTCATCGTCGCCAGGTTCCGCGACGCACTACGCAACGCCGATCCCCGTGCCGCCGTCGCCGAAACCATGGACACCGCAGGCAAAGCCGTGGTCCTGTCCGGTCTGACAGTCCTGGTGAGCCTCTCGGCAGTGCTTCTCGTTCCCGCACCGGCCGTGCGGACCATGGCCGTCGGCATCATGCTCGCTGTCACGTTCGTGCTGATCGCCACCATGACCCTGCTCCCCGCAACCCTGGGGGCACTCGGCTCCAAGGTCAACGCCGCATCCCTGCCCTACGCCAAACGCCAGCAGCACCGCTCCCCGAAATTCGCAGCCTGGGGCGAACTACTCCACAAGCATCCCTGGCCGTTCGCACTGGTCTCCGTCGGCATCCTCATCGTCCTGGCACTGCCGGTCCTCGGACTGAAAGTCGCAATGCCCTCGATCACCGTCGTCCCAGAAGATGCACCGGTTCGCCAAGGCTACGAGCTCGTCCAAGCCCAGTTCGGCGACGGCGCACCCGGCGCACTGCAGATCGTCGTCCCCTCTTCCGACGCCGCCGCGACCGCCACCGCAGCCAGCAGCGTCGACGGGATCTCGATGGTGACTCCGCCCCAGCCTGCCGCGGACGGCTCGAACTACTCACTGCTACAAGCGCTTCCCGCCGTGGACCCCTCCGACGAGAGTATGGGCACCATCCTCGGTGACCTGCGCGCGCAGCTCCCGGAGTCGGCATTGGTCGGCGGGGCACCGGCGGAGAACCTCGATCTGCAGCAAGCCCTCAACGACTACCTGCCGCTGGTGATCGGGATCATCCTCGCGCTCGGTTTCATCCTGCTGCTCGTTGCACTGCAGGCACCGCTGATCGCGATCCTCGGCACCGCCGTCAGTCTGCTCTCGACCGCAGCCGCATTCGGAGTAGCGAAGCTGATCTTCCAAGACGGACACGGTGCATCACTGCTCGGCTTCACCCCACAGGGGTTCCTCGACGGCTGGGGACCGGTGTTCTTCTTCGCGATGATCTTCGCCATCGCCATGGACTACACCG
Organism: Rhodococcus sp. 14-1411-2a; assembly: GCF_002259485.1. GTDB lineage: Bacteria > Actinomycetota > Actinomycetes > Mycobacteriales > Mycobacteriaceae > Rhodococcoides. The sequence goes on along the minus strand of NZ_NPGA01000022.1, from coordinate 5,308 downwards.
TGTTCCTGCTCGCCACCGCCAAAGAGCACTACGAGAAGACCGGCGACCCGAAAGCCGCCCAGGTCGACGGCCTCGCCCACTCCGGCCGCGTCATCTTCGCCGCCGCCGCGGTCATGGTCGCCGTGTTCTTCACCTTCGCACTCTCCGATCCGCTCCCACCGAAAGAAATGGGCATCATTCTCGGTGTCGCGGTACTGCTCGACGCCTTCCTGATCAGGCTCATCCTGCTGCCGGTCCTGCTGCGTCTGACCGGTCACGCCGCATGGTGGTCACCAGCCTGGCTGCGCAAGGTGCTGCCCTCGATCAGCTTCTCTCACTGACACCCTCACCACACCCAACGGAGCAATCATGACCGATCCGAACACAACCCACTCGGCGGCATTCACAGGATGGCCGATCGAACGTATCGTCCCCGCCCTTGCTGCCGGTGTCACCGCCACCGGTCTGGCACTCGGCGAATTACACGCACCGCAATGGCGACTACTCAGCGCGTTCGCTGCCGCCAACCTCGCCCTCTACGCAGCGGTCGGCTGGTGCCCGGCCAGCGCGCTTCTCACCAGGGTGGGCGTGCCGAGTATTCGCCAGCCCCGAATCGGGTAGGCCCAGATCACCGCAGTTCGACCACCGAAAGGAACTTCCCTTATGAACATCGCACTCTCGACCACTCTGACCGACACCGACTTCGACACCGCAGTCGACGCCGTCAAAGCCTCCCTCGCAGATCAGGGCTTCGGTGTTCTCACCGAAATCGACATGCAGGCCACGTTGAAGGCCAAGCTCGGCGAGGACATGGAGCAGTATCTGATCCTCGGTGCCTGCAATCCGTCCCTCGCGCACCGCGCCGTCGGGGTCATGCGCCAGATCGGCTTGCTGTTGCCGTGCAATGTCGTCGTCCGCGCCGACACCTCCGCTTCCGGATCGGTCATTGTCGAAGCGATGAACCCCGACATCATGGTCCAAGCGACCGGCGAGCCAGCACTGTCCGACGTCGCGGCCGAGGCCACCACCAAGCTCCAGGCCGCCATCGACGCACTCGGTGGCCAGGACGCAGCCCACAGCTGATGACCCTGACGCTGGCACTGGTCCTCGGCGTCGCCGTCGGCATCCTGCTCGGTCTCCTCGGAGGCGGCGGGTCGATCCTCGCCGTCCCGGTTCTCGTCTACGCCCTGGGAATGGACCTGTCGGAGGCGATACCGACATCGTTGCTGGTGATCGGTGTCGCCTCGGCGACCGGGGCCATCCCCAAGGTGCGGGCGAAGCTCGTCGAATGGCGACTGGCGGCGATCTTCGCGGCCACCGGTATCGTCGGCACGCTGGTCGGCAGCGTCCTGGGCAGGCATCTGCCCGAGGCCGCAGTGATGATCGGCTTCGCGATCGTCATGATCATCGCCGGGGCGCGGATGCTGCGCAGCACCGACGATGTCGGAACCGCTTGCAAGACAGGAAGTTCCGGGATCGATTGGCGGCGATGCGCACCACGGTCCATACCGACCGGGTTCGGGGTCGGTGTCCTCACCGGACTGTTCGGCGTCGGCGGAGGATTTCTGATCATCCCCGCTCTGGTGCTGTTGCTGGGAATCGAGATGAGTGTCGCTGTCGGAACGTCGCTGGTGGTCATCGTCGCCAACTCCGCCGCCGGACTGATCGCTCAGGCCGACGGGCTCGGCGGGAACTGGCCACTGACAGCCGCGTTCGCCGGTGCGGCGATCGCAGGCTCGCTGGTCGCCGGAAAACTGAGCACACGCATCGACACCGACAAGCTGCGCACGTGGTTCGCCTACCTGGTGTTCGCCGTCGCGGGCTATGTACTTGTCGACACCCTCGTTCTTTCATGACCGACTGCACACACCGAACCGATGCCCCCGGGGGTAATCTGGAAGGACTACCACCATCACACACCCTCAGGAGACCGCAATGATCGGCGACGAAGACAGCATCGCATTGGTACTCAACCGTCTGCGCCGCGCACACGGCCAACTCGCCGGTGTGATCGGCATGATCGAGAACGGACGCGACTGCAAAGACGTCGTCACTCAACTCGCCGCCGTCTCCCGCGCCCTCGACAAAGCCGGATTCAAGATCGTGGCCACCGGCCTTCGTGAATGCATGACCGGCGACACCGCAGACAACAAAGAGCCCATGACCGAAGCAGAACTGGAAAAGCTCTTCCTCGCACTGGCCTGAACGAGGACGTTTCACGTCAGAAACGAGGCCGACCCGATTACACCGTAGGAGTACCCCGTGAGCACCACCGATCCAGACATCGCCATCATCGAAACGTCGAGCCTCGGCGACCGCAGCTACCTGATCAGCCACGACGGCATCGCCGTCGTGATCGATCCCCAACGTGACATCGACCGCGTCCTGGCACTGGCCACGGAGAAGAACGCCGCGATCACCCACGTACTCGAAACCCACATCCACAACGACTACGTCACCGGCGGACTCGAACTCGCACGCGCCACCGGAGCCGAATACGTTGTGCCCGAGGGTGACCCGGTCGAATTCGAGCGACGGGCAGTGGGGGACGGCGATGTCGTCGACGCGGGATCGGCGACGTTTCAGGTCATGCACACCCCGGGCCATACACATCATCACGTCAGCTACGTACTGCAACTCGGAGACGAACCGATCGCGATCTTCACCGGCGGCTCGATGCTCTACGGATCCACCGGCCGCACCGACCTACTCGGCTCCGAACACACCGACGAGCTCACCCATGCCCAGTTCCACTCGGTCCGTCGAATCGCCGCCGAACTCCCCGCCGACGTCGAGGTCTACCCCACCCACGGATTCGGTAGCTTCTGCTCCGCGACCCCCACCAGCGGCGACTCGTCGACCATCGGTGAACAGCAACAGTCCAATCCCGCGCTGACCCAGGACGAACAAACCTACGTCGACGAGTTGATCGCAGGACTGTCGGCCTACCCCGCGTACTACGCCCACATGGGCGTCATCAACACCGAAGGTCCGGCCCCGATCGACCTGTCCACCCCAGAACCCGTCGACCCCGACGAACTACGCCGCCGCATCGACGACGGACAATGGGTCGTCGACCTCCGCGCACGCACCGCCTTCGCTGCCGGACATCTCGACGGTTCCCTCGGCTTCGAGCTGTCGACGACATTCGTCACCTACCTCGGCTGGCTCTACCAGTGGGGTGCGCCGCTGACCTTGATCGGCGACACCTCCGATCAAATCGACGAGGCCACAAGGGAGTTGGCACGTATCGGCATCGACCACCCCTCCGGCTCCGCTGTCGGAGAGATTCACTCACTCGCCAGCGACGGGCGCGTACGGTCCTACGAAGTGTCCGACTTCGCCGGACTCGCCGCAGAGGACTCGGACATTGCAGTGCTCGACACCCGTCAACAGTCCGAATACGCGGACGGCCACATCCCCGGTGCGATCAACATTCCCCTCCACGAACTGCCGCACCGACTCGCAGAAGTTCCCGACGGCAAAGTGTGGGTGCACTGCGCCTCCGGCTATCGCGCCTCGATCGCGGCCTCACTACTCGACCGGGAACATCGCAGCGTGGTGCTCATCGACGACGACTACAACCGCGCAACAGATCTCGGACTCGACACCTCGAAGACATGACGAAATGCTTCGACGACCGAACGCGACGAGACAGGCGTACCCCCAGGGGGTATATGTTGGTATCATCGGCCGCATGCACTCAGTGAATCGGCACGGTCGACGGGGCACAGCTCCGACGGCAGCTTTACTGATTGCACTGACGGTGTTCGGTGTCCTGTTGATGCATTCGGTGACACCGATGTCGATGCCCGTGACCGGCTCGATGTCCACATCGATGAGCGGCGGCCATGCCTCGTTCGCAGCACCGTCCCACACGGACGCCACGGTTCCGGTGATGACCGGGGAACATGACTGCCCGTCGGGGTACCAGATGATGCATCCCTGTGTGGGTACGACAGCGTCGTGGCCCGCGCTGACGGTCCCGGTGACGAGCGCAGCCATCGACCCGGTACCGACGCTGCTTAACCGGATCGTTGGGCGCACCGACTCTGAGTGGGGGCGTGCGCCGCCGTGGACGTTGTGGGAGTTGGACAGATCGGTGACCTTGCGAGTGTGACAGGGAGCCCGGCAGACGCGTGTCTGTCGGCGGATCGAACGACATCGAATCCTCTGTACTACTCACTCTTGCAAGGAGTTTCCTCATGCGTACCAAAGTCATTGCCTCGATCGCTGCTGCCGCCGCGAGCGCGTTCCTCGTCGTCGGCTGTAGCGACAACGGGGCGGATTCGTCGATGGATGGCCATGCGATGGGATCGATGTCCTCGGCACCGATGTCCTCGGCCCAAGCAAGCGCGTCCGCAGAGTTCAACGATGCCGACGTGATGTTCGCGCAGATGATGTACCCGCATCACGCGCAAGCAGTGGAGATGGCCGACTTGGCGGACGGCCGCACCGACAACCCGGAGGTGCTGTCGCTGGCATCGGCGATCGCCGCCGCGCAACAGCCCGAGATGGACCAGATGACGGCATGGCTGACCGAGTGGGGCCAGCCCATGCCCGACATGGACAGGGGTGACATGGGTGACATGGGTGACATGGGTGACATGGGCGGGATGGACCACAGCTCCGGCAGCGGCATGATGACCGCTCAGGACATGGACGCGTTGATGGCAGCGTCGGGACCGGAATTCGACCGCCAGTGGTTGACGATGATGATCGCCCACCACACCGGCGCCATCGAGATGGCCAACACCGAAATCGCAGACGGTTCCAATCCTGACGCCCTGGAGATGGCCCGCACCATCGTCGCCACCCAGCAGCAGGAAATCGACACCATGCAGCGGCTGCTCGGCTGACCCGGCCCGCTATAGACAACGATGGCCGCATCCTCTCCGGCGGAGAAGGTGCGGCCATCAACGTTCCACAATTGTCAGAGCTGCGTTCCCGGTACGAGATCAGCTCTCACAGTGACGGTGTGCGCTGCGACGGAGGGTTGGAACTCCCCTCGTTCACCGCTCCGGTGATGGTGTCGGGTGTGAGGTCGAGTCGACGCAGTAATTGTGCGTTCGCAGCGACGATGATCGTCGACAGCGACATCAGGATCGCGCCGATCGACATCGGCAGCACGAACCCGACCGGCGCGAGCACTCCTGCCGCGAGCGGAACCGAGATGAGGTTGTATCCCGCTGCCCACCAGAGGTTTTGCTTCATCTTTCGGTACGAGGCGCGCGAGAGTTCGATCACCGACAACACCGACCTCGGGTCGTCGCTGGCGAGGATCACTCCGGCCGACGCGATAGCAACGTCGGTACCCGCGCCGATAGCG
>NZ_NPGA01000005.1 GCF_002259485.1 Rhodococcus sp. 14-1411-2a | reverse complement strand
GGAAAACCCCGTCAACGCCCACAAAGCAGGCACCATCACCGGCCTGACCGTCACCGCAGGCGACGCCATCACCCAAGGCACCGTCCTCGCAGAGATCAAGTAGGGGGTGTTCGATGACTGCCCTCGCTGAATCGTTCGACGGTGGTAGCTCTCCGGTGCATTCGACCGAGCTCGAAATCGTGTCCACGGTGCTGCGCATGGCGTCGGCCGCGCGAGTTCGTCTGGCCGAGGCATTGGATGCGCAGGGGCTCAGCTGGGCGAGGTACGAGGTACTGGAACTGGTGTGCAGACGAGGGCCGATGTCCTACAGTGCGCTGTCGCGGGAGTTGGTGCGGCACAGGACGAGTATCACCGCCACGACGGCAAGTCTGGTCGAGGCGGGGCTGCTGGCGCGGAGCGTCAATCCGCGAAATCGGCAGCAGTACATGGTCGAGGCCACCGACTCGGGGCACCGTGCGGTGACGCGGGCCGAGCGTGCGCTCGAGCGCGCCCGGTCGAGGATGGCTGTCGATGCCGATTCTGCTCGGACGCTCGAGGTGTTGCGCGGCATCGAGAAGCAGTGGAACGGCAGGCGCTGATCGAGGCCGCACAGGTGCGGCTGTCTCCGACCCGGCCTGAGATCGGGTTCGAGGCCACGGGGGAGTGACCGAAAAACGAACAGTGGGAGTCGTGTCGGCTCCGAGGTGACGCGTCGAGCGTCGTTGCGGTCGACATTCGGCGAATTCGTCTGCATACTTGACTTTGTCCAGAAAAGCGGAGGATAGTATTGCTGTGATGCCGATCTCACCGTACGCGGAGCTGTTACGCACCGCCGACATGCGCGTGACCCGTCCTCGGGTCGCGGTGCTCGAGGTCGTCGGATCCAATCCTCATGCAGACACCGACACGATCCTCGGGCTCGTGCGATCGGTGCTGCCCGAGGTGTCGCGGCAAACCGTGTACGACGTGCTCAATGCGTTGACCGCGGCGCGCCTGGTACGGCGAATCGAACCGGCAGGATCTCCTGCTCGGTACGAATCTCGTGTCGGCGACAACCATCACCACGCGGTGTGCCGCTCCTGCGGTGTCATCGCCGACGTGGACTGCGCGGTGGGCGAAACGCCGTGTCTCACCGCATCGGACTCCGTCGGTTTCACGATCGACGAGGCGGAAGTCATCTACTGGGGCTTCTGCGCACAGTGTTCGGCTGCTCGAGGGCAGTCGACAGCTCCTGTTTCGTTCCCTCCCGGTTCTCGAACACAGCAGAGTTCGTGAATCGACCTCGATCACAGCCCGATCGTCACACTTCGGAAGGAAGCACGTGTCACAAGATCACACAACACGCGAAAAAGAGATGAACGAGGATCAGCCACAGGAGTCGGGTGGCAAGTGTCCGGTCATGCACGACTCGATGCCGATGCCCGTCGAGGGTGGCGGCAACCGCGAGTGGTGGCCCAAGGCCCTGAACCTCAAGATTCTCAAGAAGAACCCGGCCGTCGGCGACCCGATGGGTGCAGATTTCGACTACGCCGCCGAGTTCAACTCCCTCGACCTCGCCGAGGTCAAGCGCGACATCGAAGCCCTCATGACCAACTCGCAGCCCTGGTGGCCTGCCGACTTCGGTCACTACGGCCCCTTCTTCATTCGCATGGCGTGGCACGCCGCAGGCACGTACCGCAAGCAGGACGGACGCGGTGGAGCCGGAGCGGGCATGCAGCGCTTCGCCCCACTGAACAGCTGGCCGGACAACGCCAGCCTGGACAAGGCTCGTCGTCTGATCTGGCCGGTCAAGCAGAAGTACGGTCGCAAGCTCTCGTGGGCCGACCTGATCGTGCTCACCGGCAACGTGGCCATCGAGTCCATGGGTCTGCCGACCTACGGCTTCGCCGGCGGTCGCGTCGACGCCTGGGAGCCGGACGAGGACGTCTACTGGGGCCCCGAGCAGACCTGGCTGGGCGACGAGCGCTACAACGGTGACCGCACCAGTCTCGAAAACCCCTTGGCCGCAGTGCAGATGGGCCTGATCTACGTCAACCCCGAAGGCCCCAACGGCAACCCGGATCCGGTGCAGTCCGCACTGGACATCCGCGAGACCTTCGGCCGGATGGCCATGAACGACATCGAGACCGCGGCACTCGCCGTCGGTGGGCACACGTTCGGCAAGACGCACGGTGCGGCGGATCCCGACGAGCACATCGGTGCCGAGCCCGAGGGTGCACCCATCGAGCAGATGGGTCTGGGCTGGAAGAACAGCTACCAGAGTGGCGTCGGCGCGGATGCGATCACCAGTGGGCTCGAAGTCATCTGGACCCCCACACCCACCCAGTGGGACAACAGCTTCCTCGAGACGCTGTACGGATTCGAGTGGGAGCTCTACAAGAGCCCCGCAGGTGCGCACCAGTGGCGCCCGAAGAACGGCGAGGGCGCGGATCTCGTTCCCGACCCCGCCGATCCCTCCAAGCGTCGCCACCCGTCGATGCTCACGTCCGACATCGCGATGCGCGTCGACCCGATCTACGAGCAGATCACTCGTCGCTGGCTCGACCATCCCGAGGAGCTCGCCGAAGAATTCCAGAAGGCGTGGTTCAAGCTCACCCACCGCGACATGGGACCCGTCACCCGCTACCTCGGCCCCGAGGTTCCGTCCGAGACTCTGCTCTGGCAGGACCCGATCCCGGCCGTCGATCACGAACTGATCGGTGAGGCGCAGATCGCCGAGCTCAAGAAGACGATCCTCGACTCCGAACTGACTCAGCAGCAGCTCATTTCGGCTGCCTGGGCCGCGGCGTCGTCGTTCCGAGTCAGCGACAAGCGCGGCGGTGCCAACGGTGGCCGTCTGCGCCTGCAGCCGCAGGCAGGCTGGGAGGTCAACGAGCCCGACGAGCTCGCACAGGTCATTCGTGTGCTCGAGGGAATCCAGCAGTCGTTCTCCGGAACGGTGTCGTTCGCCGACCTCGTCGTTCTCGGTGGCGTCGCAGCACTCGAGCAGGCGTCGGGTGTCAGCGTGCCGTTCACGCCGGGCCGCATGGACGCGACGCAGGAGCAGACGGACGTCGATTCGTTCTCCGATCTCGAGCCGAAGGCCGATGGATTCCGCAACTTCCTCGGCAAGGGTCAGAAGCTTCCGGCCGAGTACTCCCTCGTCGATCGGGCGAACCTGTTGTCGCTCAGTGCACCCGAGATGACCGTGCTCGTCGGCGGACTGCGTGTGCTCGGAGCCAACTTCGGAAAGTCGTCGCACGGCGTCCTGACCGACAAGGTCGGAACGCTCACCAACGACTTCTTCGTCAATCTCCTCGACATGGGCACCGAATGGGTCCCGGCCGCGGAGGAAGGCATCTACGAAGCCAAGGATGCGGCGACCGGTGAGAGGAAGTGGACCGGAACTCGCAACGACCTGGTGTTCGGATCGAACTCCGAATTGCGCGCTCTCGCAGAGGTTTACGCCTGCGACGACGCCAAGGACAAGTTCGTCGCGGACTTCGTCGCTGCCTGGGACAAGGTCATGATGCTCGATCGCTTCGAGCTGGCTTAACTCTCTCCACCGAACTCGAAGTTATGGATGGAAACCGTGCTCGATCCATCCATAGCTTCGAGTTCGTCGTTATCGGTCCGTTATCTTTCGTTGCCGATTCGTGTCCTCGGTCCCTGATTCGCTGAAATTTGCGAGCGGCAAGCTACAGGACATGACACACGACGAGGGGGCGGCGGGAGCCGTCGACCACAACATGGACGAACCACGCAAGGGAGCATCCGGCTTCGGATCGTTCCTGGAGATGTTCCAGGATGCCTCCACCGACAAGTCCGATACCGAGCGCTGAGTTCAGCGAGTTCCGATCGTGTTGGTGACCGATCCGATCCGTTGAATACTCAGTTCGACGCGATCGCCCGGGGCGATCCAGCGGTCGAGTTCCAGGCCACATCCACGTGGAAGCGTGCCGGACGTCAACAGTTCACCGGGATGGACGTTTTCGCCGCGGCTGGCGTATGCGAGAGATTCGCCGACCGAGTACCGCATACCGGCGGTGCCGGTCGTCGACCACAGTTCCTCGTTGACGGTGACGGTGGCCGTCAACGAATCCAGATACGGCGTGATCTCGTCGGCGGTCACGATGTCGGCTCCCATGGAGCTGGCGAATGTCTTGGTCTTGACCACCGGACCGAACGGGGTGCGACGCTGCTCCTCCCACTGGGTGTCGCGGGCGCTGATGTCGTCGAACACCACGTACCCACCGATCGCAGCAGCGGCCTGCCGCTCGGATACGTCGCGGACGGGCCTGGTCACCACGGCTCCGAACTCGAGCTCGAAATCCAGTGCCCGGCTGTAGGACGGCCATTCGACCGGAGCTTCGTCGGCTACGACGGTGAGGTGGTTGCCGGTGTAGTAGACCGGATGGTCGTCGAACCCCGGCCCCGGACGGAGCGCCGGAAACGTCGATCGAGTGACGGCTTCGAACCCGCGGATGAACGGGAGAGCTTTCGGCAGGTTGCGGCGAACCAGGTTGTGCGCGGCCAGATCCCAGTGAGCCTCCCAGCCGAGGAAGCAGCGAAGAGACGCCGGGATCACCGGAAGTGTCGGTGCCGGCCGGTCGATCACCGCGACTCCCTCGGACACGGCGCGCTGCACCACGGCAGAGGCCGCGTCGCGCACCCGTTCGCCGGCATCGAGAAACCCGAGCACGGTGCGGGTGAGCGGGCGGAGAGACTCGTCGGCACCGAATGTCGACACCGCGGTATCGAGGTCGACCCACGATCCCGACTCGGGTGCGTACACGGCCAGACGATCTGTCGAGTCGGCAGCGATCAGGCGTCGCAATCGCACGTCAGGAATCCGATCTTTGTGGGAGGGGGCCCTACAACGGTTGAGGAACCAGGAGTGTAAGCGGCAGTACGGCCGTGATGTCAAGACCTGTTCGCCGAGGACTAGCGTGGACACATGAGATCGCCTGTTCCCGAATACCTCGCCTCCGTGTTGGAGGACTGCAGACAGTTCGACGGAGGGACGGTGACCGAGGGCAACCCGGTAGTGGCCTCGGCGGATCCCGACACGTTCGCGGTCGCCCTCGCCACCGTCGGGGGATCGCTGCACGGAGCGGGCGACACCGACACCGAATTCTCGATCCAATCGATCGCCAAAGCGGTCGCGTACGCGCTCGCCATCGAGGACAACGGTATCGAGGCGCTGCTCGAGGCCGTCGACGTCGAGCCGTCGGGAGACTCGTTCAACGAGATATCCCTCGAAGCGGAGACCGGAAGACCGCGGAACCCGTTGATCAATGCCGGTGCGCTGGCGGTGCATTCGATGATTCGAGGCGACGGAAGCGAAGAGCGGGCAGGGCGATTGACGGACCTTCTGAGCCGAATGGCCGGCCGCGGACTCTCCGTCGACCGTCAGGTGTACGAGGCAGAACTCGAATCCGACGACCGGAACACCGCGATCGCGCACCTGTTGAAGTCGGTCGGCCATCTCGGAGCCGAGCCCGCCGATGTCGTCGACGGTTATGCACGTCAGTGCGCGGTGACCGTGACCTGCAACGATCTGGCCCGGATCGCCGCGGTGTTGGCGAACGGTGGGAAGGATCCCGGCACGGGCGAACAGGTGGTCGACCCGGCGATCGATCGACACGTGTTGGCGGTCATGGCCACCTCTGGAATGTACGACGGCAGCGGCAGCTGGCTTGCGTCCGTGGGTATTCCGGCCAAGAGCGGGGTTGCCGGGGCGATCATCGGTGTGTTGCCCGGTCAGGTGGGGATTGCCGTGCTGTCTCCGAGGCTGAACGAGCACGGCAACAGCGTCCGTGGGGTGGCGGTGTTCGAGAGGCTCTCGCGCGATCTGGGTCTGCACATGATGCATGTGGCACCCAGCGGCGAATCGGCCATCCGCAGCGTGACCGAGGCGGAGGGTATGACCACAGTGGAGCTGCAGGGTGATCTTCGGTTCGCGGGTGCCGAGGCGATCATCGCCCGAATGGTCCACGGTTTCGGCGAAAATGACAGTACGACAGTCGATTTCAGTGAGGTGCGGGCAATCGACGGCACGGCTCGACGGCTCCTGCATGATGCGTTTCGCGCCCTGGAGGACGACGGTCACCGGGTCATCGTCCACGACCCCGACGGGTTCATGGGCTCGCCCGATCGGTCAGAGTCGGCCGGCGAGAATCATGTTCCAGTAGGACAGCGGTAGGCCGTAACGGTCGAACGCCCAGGCGGAGCGCCGGGGTTTCAGCGGGTCTACGAACGACGGCAACGACGGCGTCAGGGTTCCGGTGCGATCGAACTCGGCAGCGATCAGGCGGTGTGCGTCGACCGGGATGGGGGCCACGGTGTAGCCGTCGTACTCCGACAACGGAGTGCCGCTGCGCGCTGCGATCACGTTGTCGACGAGAATCGAAATCTGTTTGCGCAGTGCGCCACCCGAGGAATCGGTGTCGATGGCTGCGCCGTCACCTGCGGCCCAGATCTCCGGATGGATCCGGTGGCGCAGAGTTCGTCCGTCGATGTCGACGACACCGTGCGAGGCGGACCCGGTCAGATTCGATTCCTCCAGCCACTTCGGACCGCGGAACGGCGGTACGAGGTGCAGCATGTCGTAGCCGAGCCGCTCATCGATGCCGTCGTGGTCCGTGACGATGATGTGTCCGCTCTCCGGGTGCAGTGCCGTCACCGCAGTGCGGGTCAGAATGCGCACGCCGAGCTCGCGTAGTCGTGCGATCACGATGCTGTCGAGTTGCGGCACACCCAGTAGGCGGTGTCGATCCACCACCAGCGTGATGTCCATTCCCGGCATGCGGCCGGTGCGGGTCCAATGGTCTGCCGCGAGGAACAGCGGCTTGAGGGTGGTGCCGGTGCACCCGACCGGTGGCCGCGGCACGGTGAACACCGCGCTGCTGTGGGCGGGCAGATCGCGTACCAACTGCCAGGTGCGTTCGGCTCGGTCGAGGTAATTGCTGGTGACGGTGGGGGATCGGAGCGCGGCCCACACTCCGGGCAGCGCGTCGGTGTCGACGACGAGCCCCTGTCCGAGCACGAGATCCCGGTAGCCGTACTCGGTGCCCGACGCGCAGCGCACCAGACGATTCACCGGGTCGATCGCTGTCGCCGAGTCCTCCAGCCAGACGCATCCGGTCGGGATCACCGAACGTTGGGTGCGCTCGGCCTCGGTCAGAGCTGCCTGACCGGAGCCCACGTACGAGAGCAGTGGGCGATAGGTGTGCACTTTCTTGGGTTCGAGCACCGCCACGTCGGAGATGCCCTTCTTCAGAAGTCGCGCTGCCGCGCTGATGCCCGCGTTGCCGCCGCCGACGACGAGCACGTCGTAGGTCGTGTTGGGGGTGGTCACAGAGACACCTGCCGCGCTTCGGTGCGTGCGCTCGTCGTCATCGAACGGATCACCGGGTGTCTGCTGTCGGCGCGAGCACGGATTCGGTCGTGGATCCTCGTACCTCGACTCGATCGGGTACGAGACCGATGCCGGACTGCTGCAGTGCCGGCGAAAGTACCACTGACAGTTGCTGATTCCACCGGCCTAGTCGGATGGCGGTGGCGTCGAGTACGGAATGGACACCGGCCGAGGCTCCGGCCACCGACGACAGGTCGAGTATCAACGCTCGCCCGCGCTCGGCTGCCTCACCGAGCGTTTCGGCCAGGAGGGGGACATCCGAGTCACCGATCGTGCCGGTCACTCGGACGACGATGTCGGCACCCGCGCTCTCGTCGACCGACAGCATCATCTCGGTATCGAAGCTCCGCGAGGCGTTCAGTGACGGAATCACTTCGGCGAGCGGGGGCGTAATGGACGGTACGACGATCATGAACACACTCCTGAGCAGCCGAACTCCTCGCCCGGCGCACGGGGGAATCGACAGTCGACATTCGGGGACCGCGGGCTACTCCTCAACCACGCTCTACAGGACTACCCGGGGTGGGGTGTTCGTAAGCCTCGAAACGGCAACGGGTTTGACTGCGGGTCCGACGGGAATACGACATCGATCGCTACACCGTGGGAGGCACGCCGATGACGACAGCCGAATCCGATTCCATCCGAGCATTGACATCCGTGCACGCCGATCCCGGAGTGTACGAACCGCAGGAGGATTCGCTTCTGCTGTGTGACATCGCCGCCACGACGGGCATCGTCCCCGGCGCGCGAGTCTTGGACATGTGCACCGGCAGTGGTGCCGTGGCAATCACTGCCGCACTGTTGGGCGCGCGCGAAGTGGTGGCATTCGACATCTCGCCCCGCGCTGTCGACTGCGCCGAGCGGAACGCACGCTCGGTAGGCGTCGAGGTGGACGTCAGGTTGGGTTCCCTGGCAGAGGCCGCCGAGCTCGAACCGTTCGATGTACTGCTCTGCAATCCCCCGTACGTCCCGTCCGAGCTTCCTCCGACGGGGATGGGCCTGCACCGCGCCTGGGATGCGGGCGAGGACGGCCGGACGGTGCTCGATCCGCTGTGTCGCGCCTCGGCCGACCTGCTCGCGCCGGGTGGCGTGCTGCTCGTCGTCCATTCGGAGTTCTCCGGCCCCCACCGCACCGTGAGAATGCTCTCCGACAACGGATTCTCGGTGACGGAAGCCGGCCGGCAGACCATCGATTTCGGGCCTGTGATGCACCGGCGCGCAGAATGGCTGGAAGCTCGCGGAGCATTGGCTCCGGGGTGCCGAACAGAGGAGTTGGTGGTCGTTCGTGGCGACAAGCGATGACGCGGCAGGTGCGCGCACCACGGTGAGAATCGTCCGCGGCGGACCGATTCTGATCGACGGACCGGTGAACATCGAACTCGACGACGGTACGCGGGTGGAGTCGGATCGCTTCGTCGTCGCGGTGTGCACGTGTCGGCGGAGCAAGAACTATCCGCTGTGCGACACGAGCCACCGCGCCAAGCGGCGACCCTCTCAGTCCAGCGAGGACTGACCGGCAGCCCACCGCTCCATCACGTGGTCGGCGAGCTCGTTCTCGACGAAATCCAGCGCACGCATTCCGAACACCACATCTGCCTCCAATTCGGGCTCGTCGCGGAGGAGCGTGCCGACCACATCGTGACGTAGTACCTGCTCGTGCACGGCGTCCGCCTCGACGTGCTCGGCGTAGAACGCGATGCATGCTGCGGGGGCGTCGAGCCTCTGCAGTCCCTGCACGTAGCGCTGTGAGCCCGGAGACGAGGTGATCTCGGTTGCCGCGAGGTGGCCCACGGTGGCACCGCGCAGACCACGGTGCAGGCCGAAGAGCGACATGAGATTGACCCACGCCAGTGTCTGCGCCGGGACGCGGTCGACGTAGCCGAGGTACGTTGCATCGAGGTCGGCGGCCACCATCGATTCGGCCCACAGATGCTGGTGCAGGCGGTCGCCTTTACCGCCGCCGTACTCGTCGAATTCCACTGCTACGTAGGAAGCCTTGGTCTGACCCGTCAAGCGGGGAATGGCCCAGGCATGCGGATCGGCTTCCTTGAGGTGGTAGACGGATCGGTGCACGAAGTATTCGCGCATCTGCTCCCATGACCCCTCGTCGCGCAGGAACCAGGACGGGCCGGTTCCCGAGGTGGCCTCGACGGACAGTGCGTCCATCTCTGCGATCGCGTCGGTGCCGGGTTCCACGTTCTCCCGTACGTAGGCCAGGAAGGCGGACTCGAGAGCTCCTCGCAGTCGAAGGAGTTCGGGATCCCATTCCCAGGCGTCCGAGACTCCCGCGAACCCGCGGTAGTGCAGTTCGTAGCAGATCAGGAGCGACAGTTGCACGTCTCGTGACGTGGCATCGACCTCGGTCGGCGTCGGCACGATCGCAGTCCCGTTCGGCTCACCCGCAGCCAGGCACCGAGTGATGGCATCGGAGATCGGCCCACAGGGAGTGGGCAGCGCAGGGCAGCGGGCGGTGGACGGATCGACTGAGAACAACGCGGTCATAGTGGTGGCTACCCGCTGACGCTCGGCACCAACCACTCACGACCTCTGTGTTTGTGACCTGTCACAACAGGCAATGCGCACTGCACGACATCGAACTTCGAGGTCGTTCCATCGGAAGGACCACATGCGCGCAGTGACCTGGCAAGGCAAGAGGAAAGTCGGCGTGGACACCGTTCCCGACCCGCGGATAGAACTGCCGACGGACGCGATCGTGAAGATCACGACGACAAACATCTGCGGTTCCGACCTGCATCTGTACGAAACACTCGGTGCCTTCATGGACGAAGGTGACATCCTCGGCCACGAGCCGATGGGCATCGTCGAGGAAGTCGGTACGCAGACCGGCGATCTGGCAGTCGGAGACCGAGTGGTCATCCCGTTCCAGATCTCCTGCGGGCACTGCTACATGTGCGATTCGAGCCTCTACACCCAGTGCGAGACCACGCAGGTCCGCGATCAGGGAACGGGTGCAGCACTGTTCGGCTTCTCCAAGCTCTACGGGCAAGTTCCCGGCGGTCAGGCCGAGTACCTCCGCGTCCCGCAGGCGCAGTTCACTCACATCAAAGTTCCGGAGGGACCGCCGGATTCGCGATTCGTCTACCTCTCCGACGTGTTGCCGACCGCATGGCAGTCCGTCGAATACGCGGCAATTCCAGACGGGGGATCGGTGACGATCCTCGGTCTCGGGCCCATCGGAGACATGGCAGCGCGCATCGCACAGCACAAGGGCGCGCGAGTGATCGCCGTCGACCTCGTACCCGAGCGACTCGCCCGCGCCGCGGCACGGGGAATCGAGACGGTGAACCTGGCCGAGCACAGCGGTGGCGTCGGCGACGTCATCCGCGAGATGACCGACGGCCGGGGCACGGACTCGGTCATCGATGCGGTGGGTATGGAGGCGCACGGATCGCCGGTCGGCAAACTCGCACAGCAGATCGTCGGAATGCTTCCGGACGCCGTTGCCGCGCCGATGATGCAGAAGGCCGGTGTCGATCGACTCGGCGCGCTGTACTCGGCAATCGACATCGTCCGCCGCGGCGGAACCATCTCGATCATCGGGGTGTACGGCGGCATGGCCGATCCGCTACCGCTGATGACCATGTTCGACAAGCAGATTCAGCTCCGGATGGGGCAGGCGAACGTCAAGAGATGGGTCGACGACATCATGCCGTTGCTCGGTGACGACGATCCTCTCGGCGTCGACTCGTTTGCCACACACGAGCTTTCGCTCGAGGAGGCTCCGCATGCGTACGACATCTTCCAGAAGAAGCAGGACGGTGCCATCAAGGTGCTGTTGAAGCCCTAGAGACGTCCTTCGAATACAGCGATGCGGCCCGGAAGTTCACGGGCCGCATCGGTATTCGCAGAAGGATCGATCCATCCTCGTCAGTCGATGGAGATGACGTCCTTGGCGATTGCTGCCACGCGCGTCTGTCCTGCGGACACGACTCCGTGGCGGTTCTTGTGTGCCTCTTCGTACGTCACGACGGTGCGAACGTCGGTCGGGTTGGTGAGGTCCTTGATGGCGGCGACGGCGTCCGAGACGTTCAGGTCGTCGTAATCCGCGATCGGCAGCTCGTCGGCGTCGAGGGTTCCGCTGGCCGACCGCGCGGTGTGGATTGCGTCGGCGACGGTATCGACGCCCTCGCTACGAGTGACGTCCTCGGCTGCTTCGAGTGCTGCATCGCGACTTGCCGTCAGCGTCTTGACTGCCACGTCACCGGCGTGAGCGCCGCGGCCCAGAAGTCCGGCGAGGCGGTCCGGGGTAGCGCGAGCTGCGTCCAGTGCGCGGTCGAGACCGCGAGCCGACCAGGTTGCGGGCGCGTTGACGATCTTGACCGCGGTGCCTGCGGCGGCCTGGAACGGGGTGCGACGCAATGCTGCGGGTCCGCCCAGTGCATCTTCCGCGAGGACGGTCTCGAGCCATTCCACCGTGGCGCTGTGCGCCGTGGCCAGCCGAGTCGCCAGAGCGACGACGGTGGGCTCGTTCGCTGCGGTGGCCAGAGCCTTGATGTACTTGGCGCGGCCCAGCAGCTGCTGCTCGAGGGCGAGATCGCCCAGCAGGGCTTCGTCGAACGGCTGTGCTTGCTCGGCCACTGCCTTGACTGCGGCGAGCGTGCGTCCCAGGAACGGCGACACGAGATCGGGCAGTCCGCCGAGTCCGCGAAGGGCTTCCTCGATGGCTGCGGCGCGGTCGCGACCGTTCGCGGCGTTCTGGGTCAACTCCCGGCGTACCGCCTCGGTGCGCGCCTGAACGACGCGAGTTTCGGCGATCTGGATTTCGGTGTTCGTCAGCTGCAGTGCGACACGCAACTGGGCGATCAACGTCGATGTGCTCATGGTGCTCCCCTTTCGGTCGGGTGGTCGATTTTCTCTGGCCGATGCCTGTGGGTCACAGCGTGATGCTCGGCCCTGACTGCAGCATTACCCGTCGGTAGGTTCGACCAAACTGATGTGTCCGATATGTGAACAGCGACACGTACCCGTCGGCCTCGTCCCGCAGGTGCGGAACCTGACGGTTTCGATCGGCTGCCGACTGGACATCCGACATCGATGAACACCGAGCTGTACACAGCAACTGTCTCTGCCACCGCGACGGGAGTCACCTCCGACGACGGGGTGCTGTCCCTCGGTGTGCGCGAACCGAAGCAACTCGGGGGGCCGGGGGAGCACACCAACCCGGAACAGCTGATGGCCGCCGCATTGTCGAGCTGCCTGGTCGAATCTCTGCGTATCGCGCTCGGAACCGTCGGGGGCAGCGTCGACGAGCTTGCAGTGAAGGGCACCGTGGTGCTCACCGACTCCGACGCATCCGGCTACGACGCGACGTTCGCACTCGCGGTATCTCTTCCCGGTACCGACGACGCCGAAGCAGTGTTGGCGCAGGCGACCTCGATCTGCCCGTTCCTCAAGGTCATCGACGGAGTGGAGGTCACCCTTGAATGACCCGTCGACGGTCGCCCTGTACTTCGGTGCCCGCACGAGATGACCTCGATACGCACCAGGGCAGCGCGGGGGGTCGGGGCGATCAAAGCCGGGTTCGCCCGCGAGGACACCACCTTGATCGCGGGCGGCCTGACCTTCTACGCCGTCATCGCCGTGGTGCCGCTGTTGCTCCTCACCATCCGCGCCTGCGCTCTGCTGGTGTCGGCCGACTGGGTGCGCGGGGGCTTCGACGCCATGTCGACGTTGTTGCCCGACGCCCTGGGTGCTCGTGCGGCCGTGGACGGACTGGCCACTGCAGGAATCGAACTCGGCCCGATCGGCGTCCTGATCGCCATCTTTCCCGCCACGTTCTACGGGGAGGGCCTGCGCCGGGCGATCGTGCGGTTCGCTCCGATCCGAGAATCGTTCACCGGTTGGCGGGGTCGGCTGGCGATGGTGCCGTTCTTCGCCGCAGCGCCTGTCTTGCTGGCAGGCGTCCTCTGCGTAGCGCGGTTGCTCGAAGCAACGACCGGCGGCGGCGGAATCGGTGCCATGGCGGCGCGCGTGTTCCTCGGCTTCAACTGCCTGTGGGTGATCCTGTCCGTCCCCTTGGCATGGACCTATCGCGTGATTGCGCCACGTGCGGTGGGCGGGCGGGCGTTGATCGTCGGATCACTCGTCACCTCGTCCATCGTCACCGGGTTCGTCCACGGATTCATCTTGTTCCTGGCGATACCGGTGGACCTGGGTGCGCCGTTCGGAGGCCTCACCGCGATCGGCGGTGGAGTGGCAATGATGTTGTGGATGTTCGTGTTCCATGTACTGGCTCTGGCCGGCTGGCTGGTCACCGCCGAGTTCGATCGGCCCGTCGATGCAGCCCGAACATCAACTGCATGAACCCGACGACTGCGAGCGCACACGTCACCGACATTCCGATCGTCGCCGATGATCCGGCGGCGGCCGGAGCGGCACCGGCGACCGTCGCCGTGACCGCAGCCGCGATCACCCGCGAGGGGCGCTCCCACACCGTCAGAAAGCCGACATCCTCGATGCCGGAACCGACCGCGCGGGCACGGGCCATCTCGTGCAGCATCGTCGTCACACCGACCGCGAGAACGAGCGGCATCGGTGCTCCGAGCGCAAGACCGCTCGCCAGGAGCAGCAGGTCGCTGCAGCGATCGGCGACGGTATCGAGCAGGTACCCCCACTGAGTTTGGGAGCGACCGATCATCGCGACCCCACCGTCGATACCGTCGAGCAGGCCGGAGATCACGATCAGCACAGCCGCGATCAGTGGTGCCGAGGTGCCGGGGCGCGACAGGGCCACTGCCGCTCCTGCCACCACGACGGCGGTCAGGGTGACCGCGTGGGCGGATACGGACGCGCGAACCAACGGTGCGCTCAGCGCATAGACGACGCGAAGCCAACCCGAGACCAACCCGGAAGCAGAAGGATCGATGCCGTTGTGCAGCGTCGACCACGTCGACAGATACTCCTCGCGAGTCGCCGGACGTACCGGCACACCCTGCTGCTTCGACGTACTGCGCTGATTGACCATCGAGAACCCTTGCTCGGCACTGACTGAGAGGAACTCGACGAGCAGTTGACCGGCGATTGCGCGTCGAGACTTCGATGCGGAGTACCCGCCCGCGGCGTTCTCAATCCGCACCGCAGCCGGACTATCGGTCGTCGTCGGAGTTGCTCGCTCTCCGCCGCGCTTTCAGTCGCGAGATCTTGATGCCCACGGCAGCGAGCACGATCAGCCAGCCCGAGATCAACACTCCGCCACCGACGAACGCCGCACGGCGCAGAGGATGTTCGTCGGCGTACACGTAACCGACTGTGCCCCAGATCAATGCGATGAGGGCGATGATCGCCATCATCCAGAGCATCGAATACAGCGTTCTGTTCATTGTTCACCCGACCTTGCTGTTACGTCGTCCCCGACGAGCGCGGACATCCATTCTTCCATCAGTGGCCGCCGCACCGTATTTCCCTTCACCAGGACAGATTCGGTTGATGTTCACCGGTCGAGATCCCGAATTCGACGGCCGTGCGGTGCATGTGCCCGAAGAGGCCTTCGGCCGCATCGAGCCGATCACGACCGAGCTCATCGGCCCACCGCGCCGCGCGCGCATTCGACCGCGAACTGCGACACTCGACGACACCGGAGCCGCCCACGTCCACGGTCATGTGATCGGCACCGGTTGCCAGCATCCGGCGCAGAGCGTGCTCACCGAACAGTACGAGTCCGCGGACGTGTACGACCATGTGGCTGCGGCCGGTGTCGCCGGGCCGACCCAGATGGACCCGTGGGTCCACGTCGCCCCACTGCTCTCGCAACGACGCCGCGTCCGAACCGTCCAGCCACACCGCGCAATCTCGCTCGCGCAGAACGGAACCGACCGTGGCGAGCAGCGAGGCAGAGCTGTGTCCGGCGCACTCGACGACCACGACGATCTCGGGCACGGCGTAGACGAGGCCGTGAGTGCGAGCCGCAGGGTCGGTGATGCGCGAGGACAGCATCAGCGCTTCGAGATTCTTGCGTTCGCGATCCCCACCCGTCCGCTCGGCCCATTCGGGTCCGTCGTGCCAGGCGACCGCTCGGGGCAGGTGCGCCAGGACGGCACCGGCGTCGTAGGCGCGATGCGCGAACTCCCAGTCCTCTCCGCCGTAACCGACGAAGGTCTCGTCGAATCCACCGATCTCCGAGAACAGCCGACGGCTGCACGACATGACGGCGCTGATGATGTACCGGTACGAACGTCGATCGGCATCGAGCAGGTTTCGCGAGCGGAAATACCCGTCCCGAAGCCACCCCGGCTCCGACAACTCCGGCGGTCCGGAAAATTCGCCGCCGAACCACCCGGCCACGTCCTCGGCGGACCAGCCCGTCAGATCGGCATGGCGTCGCCGACCCACGGCTAGAGCATCGGGAACCGCCCCTGTCAGCCGTACCGATTCCGCGATGTAGCCGGGTTCGGGGACGGTATCGGCGTCCAGAAAACACAGAATCTCCCCGTCGGCCACCGATGCGCCGAGATTGCGTACTGCCGCCGCGCGAAAGCCGAGATCGTCCTGTCGAACGACGGTGATGTCCAGGGCCGTCCGGAAGCCGTCGACGTCCGGTGCTTCGGGGGACCCGTCGTCGGCCACGATCACCTGGAGCAGCGAGGCCGGGTAGCTCTGCAGTGTCAGCGCGGTCAGTACGAACTCCAGCTGACGCTGCTGGCGAAAGTACGGGATCACCACGGACACTCGCGGATCCCGATCGACCGGCTCGGCGAGATCCCACCGATTGCCCGGAACCACCCATCGGCCGTCGGGTAGCTGGTCTGCCGTTGGTGAACACTGTTCGTCGAACAGTGCGCGGTACAGCACGGCTGCTTGCTCGAGGGTGGGGTAGGTGACCACGTCGCGGTTCTGCCAGGTCCTGTCGGGATGGCGCAGAGCCTCCGCCATCGCAGACGCGAGACCTTCGACCGAATTCTCGTGAATCCACAGCGCCCCGGGGGAGTTGGTCTCCATCTCCTCCACGTACCGACCGCGCGGGACGAGTGGTCGACGGCCGGCCGCGATCCAGGAATTGATCGAACCCGATGCCGACACGTGTCGGTGGAACGCGACGGGAATCGCGATCGACCGCAGGATCTCGTTCAGCTCTGCATCGGGAACGAAACCGGTCGAGGTGAACGATCGGCCGAGTTGCTCTGCAGCACGGCCGAGTTCGTCGATCATGGATTCGTGGCCCGGTGATGCGGACCCGATCGAGAGAAAGTCGACGTCGGTGTCCAGCGACGTAATGGCATCGAGCACCTCCTCGTGCCCTTTGCCCGGGTAGACGAATCCGAGTACGCCGACGACTTGTCGCGGGGCGACGCGGTCTTCGGTTCGTGGCTCCGCGCGTCCGATCGGAAGCGGGATCACCCGAACGTCGTCTCCACCGTCCAGGACGTCGTCGAGCAGTAGCCGCTCGTGCATGCTGGAGACGACGACGGCAGAGGCGCAATCGGCCACCCGCCGGTAGCACTTCTTCCGCGCCTCGAATGCGTGGCCGTCGGATGCCTGCGGGACATCGTGCATCGTGACGGTGATCGGTGCGCGGTGCCGCTGCGCGAAGGCGACGAAAGCATCCGCCGCTGCCTCTGCAGTACGGCCGAACAACCGGTCGGTGAAGTGCACGTGAATCGCGCTGTCGAGGGGGAGCTGTTCGAGATACGATATCACCGGACTGGCTGTGGCGGAGGCCAATTCGCGCGCACAGCGGACGACACCGTGCTCGTCGGGCCCCATGACGAGATGAAGTACCGTCCCGGTCACGGTGCCAGCTCCAGGGTTCGGATCAGTTCGGCGTGACGTTCGAGCGCAGCATCGACGAACTCGGGACGATCCGCGTACCACTGCAGGTGAGCGCGATGAACGGAATCCGGCGACAGGGCAGCGCCGTCCACCGACCAGTTCGGCCGCGAATCGCCCTGCAGACCAAGTGCGTTCAGCACTCGTCCCTCGACGGGCGCGCGAACGCCGCCGAGCAACTCGCGTCCCGGATCCCGCACCGTGCTGCCGGTCCCCAACTGATCGAGTATGCGCTGGGCGAGAGCGCCGAGCACCACGTTGGTCGCATGGTTGATCGTGTGGGTGGCGTCGATCCCCGCGTCTGCGAACAGGTCGGAGGCAACGATGTCGGTGTCCCGGCGTTCGCGTCGGCGCAACTCGTCGAGGCTCGCCTCGGCTGCCTGTCGCAGACCGTCGTCCGAGACCGATCGATCCCAGTCCTCGTCGCCGCCCAGGCCGCGACGGGCGGCCAGAATCGTCCGTAAGTCGTGGTACGGCACCATGTTCGGGACGGCAGCGGGGTCGCTCGGGTGTCGAACGATGACCTGGAAGGGGTGCAGCCCCGCGTATCTCAGTACCGGCCACCGGACCACAGTGGCGTCGGGTGCGAGCGTGTCGGCGAGATCGGGCACCCCCAGTGGCAGCGACCGATAGCCGGCTCGAACCGGCTGGGTGAGCAGCACCGACGCCTGGCGCACGAGGCGGTCGACGTGGGGCAGGTCCGAGGCTTCCAGCTCGTGTACGGGAGGGATGCGTACCGTCCGCAGCGGCATGGCCGGGTCGGAACCGAGGAGGATGCGCAGCGCCTCGGCCTGGCAGTTTCCCCAGACGAGCAGGAGCGGTCCGTCCTTCTCGGCGTCGTCCGCCAGTCCGTAGAATTCGCCGTAATGGCGGGTGCGACCGTCCATGCTTGCCCCGACGTCGTGTGATCGTTCTTGTTGGACCATTCTCTCGTCAACGTAGACCCGGCGGACGGGCTTCGCCAACCCCGATTGAACCCGGGTGCAATTGGGTACAGGCTACGTATCGCGTGTCGGGACCAGGCACGATCCACCTGCCTGTACCCGAAGGAATTCATGATTCGCGTTGCATCGGTTCCGTCCTCGCACGCCTATGTCCGACACCTGCAGCCCGTCGTCGGCGCTGCCCCGAACGAGATGTCCGTCGACTCGGCGGTGATCGTGCTGCCCGATCCTGCCCCGGCGAGAGTCGACGTACCCGGCCAGTGGTGGCCCCCACGACTGCTCGATGCTCGGTGGCTCGCCGAGCAGACCGACGTGCACTTCGATGTGCTGCACGTGCATTTCGGGTTCGAGTCCTTCACGTCCGACGAACTCACCCGCACCGTCGAGCATCTGCGCGCCCACCGGCAGCCATTGGTTCTGACGGTTCACGACCTGCACAATCCCCATTTCGCGGACAGTGCCGATCACCTGCGACAGTTGGACGTACTGGTTCCCGCTGCCGCCGCCGTCATCACCCTCACCGCGGGAGCCGCTGCCTGGATTCACGATCGGTGGGGTGTCGAGGCAACAGTGGTGGACCATCCACACGTCGTGCCGCTGGAGCGGATGACACTGCCGCGCCCGGAGTCGGACTCGTTCGTCATCGGCGTCCATGCCAAGAACCTGCGGTCCAACATGGACCCGTTGGCTGTGATGGATGCCGTGGTCGAGGCCGCACGATCGCTACCCGACGCCACTGTCCGGTTGGACATCGACGAGGACGTGTTCGAGTCCTCCAGCCATTGGTACAGCCCGACGGTCGGCGCAAAGTTGCTGGACTACACAAGCTTTCCCGATGTCGACGTGCGTGTGCACGAACGTTTCGACGACGACGCGCTGTGGGACTATCTGTCGTCGATCGATGTCTCGGTGTTGCCCTATCGCTTCGGAACACACTCGGGCTGGCTCGAGGCCTGCCGCGATCTCGGCACCACCGTGGTCGCGTCGGACTGCGGCTTCTACGCAGATCAGGCCCGGGTGCACAGTTTCCGGATGGGAATCGATTCGTTCGATCCCGACACCCTCGTTGCTGCCGTGCGAGCAGCGCACGCCGATCGGACGCCTGCGCTCGATTCGGGCGTTCGCGCGGAGCAACGACAGCGAATCGCAGCAACTCATGCCGCGATCTATTCAGCAGTGACAAAGGAGATGCGTTGAACGAGAAGCCACTTCGCATCGCGGTGTTGGCGTCGTCGAGTTTTCCGGTGGCGCAACCCTTCGCAGGCGGTCTGGAGGCGCACGTCTACAACCTGGTGCGCGCGCTCACCGAGCGTGGACATCAGGTGAGTCTGTTCGCTGCAGACGGATCGAGCGTCGACCTGGACGCAACGATGCTGCCGGTCCGAACGTTGGATCTGACGCCGATCTCGATCGCCGACGTGGCGATCACCCCCACCGCGATCCGTGAGCATCACGCCTATCTGGCGGTGATGTTGGAACTGGCCGGGACGCTGTCTCGGTCGTTCGACATCGTGCACAACCACAGCCTGCACTACCTGCCGCTGGCGATGTCGGCGACGCTCTCGGTACCGATGGTGACGACGCTGCACACGCCTCCGTTCGCGTGGCTGGAGTCCGCGGTTGCGCTGGCTCCTCCCGGTGCCAACACGTTCGCCGCTGTCAGCGAGTTCGCCGCCTCGCAGTGGGCCGATGTCACCGCAGGAACCGTCGTCATTCGCAACGGAATCTCGTTGGAGGACTGGCCGTTCGGCACCGGTGGCGACTATGTGGTGTGGTCCGGTCGAGTGGTCCCGGAGAAGGGGCTGCACCTGGCCATCGCGGCTGCGAAAGAAGCGGGGCGCTCGCTGCGTATCGCCGGTCCGCTGAGCAATCTCGAGTACTTTCACGAGTTCGTCGAACCCATGCTCGACGAGAACATCCGGTACGTCGGACACCTCGACCAGCCCGCCCTGGCGGCGTTGGTGGCAGGTGCCGAGGTCGCGCTGGTCTCGCCGGTCTGGTCCGAACCGTACGGCCTGGTGGTCGCAGAAGCGCTGGCCTGCGGCACTCCCGTCGCCGCGTTCGCCAGGGGCGGCATACCGGAGATCGTCGACGGCTCGTCGGGAGTGCTGGTGGCTGCCGACGACGTACACGGCCTCGCCGCAGCGATCCCCGCGGCGGCAGCGCTGAGGAGGTCCGACGTCCGGGCCCGGGCGGAGAAGGTGTGCTCGATGGGCCGGATGGTGGACGAGTACGAGGCGCTGTACCACTCGACTCTGGCCGCAGCGGTCGACTCGGTGGACGACCGACTCGCGATCGCATGATCGGCTACTACGCGCACCACCACGGGGTAGGTCACATCACCCGTTCCGACGCCATCGCACGGTCGATGGCCGAGCCGATGACGGTGTTGTCCTCGCGTGCTCGACCGACAGCGCATGCGGCGGCCGAGTGGATCTCGCTTCCTCTCGACGTGGACGACTCCGTGGAAGGCAATGCGGCGGTGCACAGTTCGGCTGGAGGGGTGCTGCACTGGGCTCCCCACGACGTGGACGGTCTGACCGAACGGATGGCGATCATCGCGGAGTGGGTGACTCGCGAGCGACCTCGGGCAGTGGTGGTCGACGTATCGGTGGAAGTAGCGATGTTCCTGCGGCTCATGGGTGTTCGCGTGATCGTGATGGCGATACCGGGGGAGCGGGATGATCCGATCCACAACCTCGCCTACCGGGCTGCGACCCACATCGTCGCACCGTGGTCGCGCGAGGTGTACGACCCGACCTGGCTGCGCCCCTTCGCCGAGAAGACCACCTATGCAGGCTCGATCAGCCGGTTCGCCGAACGTGAGAGAGACACTGCCCACGCCGATCCGACAGTGGTGGTTCTGGGTGCCGCCGGTGGCACTGCGCTGACCCGAGACCTGGTGGACTCGTGGTCGGCGGTGGACGCCCGCTTCGAGTTCCGCGCGCTCGGCGTCGCAGGCGGCGACTGGGTGGACGACGTGTGGCCGGTGCTGTGTTCGGCGGCACTCGTCGTCACGCACGCCGGCCAGAACGCCGTCGCCGACGTCGCCGCTTCGGGCGCGCCGGCCATCGTCGTGCCGCAGGCCCGACCCTTCGACGAGCAGCATGCCACCGCCGCGGCGCTGGCGGGCGGCCCGTTCGCGGAGGTTCTCGACTCGTGGCCGTCCGTCGCGCGATGGCATGCTGCGGCCGATCGCGCTCTCGAGATCGGTGGCCGGCGGTGGTCCGCGTTGCGTACCGAGGGGGCACCTGTCCGTGCTGCCAGGGCCATCGAGCAGGCCGCACCTCGGACGGCGCGACAGTGAAGGCCGTCGTCGTCACCGTGGTGTCCGGTCGACACGAGCACCTGGCCGCTCAGGTGCGCGGTCTGAGTGCATCGGAAGAGCAGGTCGAACACGTCGTGGTCTCGATGGGCGACGATGCGATCGTCGACGTGCTCGCTCGATCGGGTTCGGCGGCGACGTGCATCGACATGCCCCCGCAGACCCCGCTGCCGCTGGCCCGCGCCCGCAATCGAGGCGCGGCCGCAGCAATCGAACGTGGCGCGGAACTGCTGGTGTTCCTGGACGTTGACTGCATTCCGGGCCCGAACATGATCGAGCTGTATCGCCGTGCGGCAACGCTGCCCGGCAACGACCGATCCCTGCTCTGCGGTCCGGTGACCTACCTGAAAGAGAAAGACATGGGTGCGGAGGGCGAGGCTCTGACGTTGCTGACCGCACCGCACCCGGCGCGGCCGAACCCGCCGGTCGACACCGTCGAGCACGGAGGCAACTTCGATCTCTTCTGGTCGCTGTCCTTCGCGGTCGGGGCAACCACCTGGACCGAACTCGGCGGCTTCTGCGAGGACTACACCGGCTACGGCGGTGAGGACACCGATTTCGCAGCCACCGCAGACGCGTTGGGCATGGGGTTGCGGTGGGTCGGTGGGGCGCACGCCTATCACCAGTTCCATCCGGTCTCCGATCCTCCGGTGGAACATCTCGACGACATCGTCGCCAACGCGCGCACGTTCTTCGACCGATGGGGGCGGTGGCCGATGATCGGATGGCTCGACGCCTTCGCGGCTCGCGGACTCGTCGAGTTCGACGGCTCCGGGATCCGCCGCACGGCCGGCTGATTCGCTCGGACCGGCAGGGCCCCGCGCAACAGTGAGGGCGATCGGCCTGCGCAGCCGATCGCCCTCACCGAGGTTTGCTCGCCGGTGACTAACCGCCGGTGATGGGTGAGTTGAATGCACACGGGATGGACCTCGTCGGGAAGCCCTTCGGATCCAGTGCATTCTTCACGATGCCGATCGCGCGAGGCGAGACCGAGATCGACAGGTGGTCCGACAGATCGATCTCGCAACCGTTCTGCAGGGTGACGTTGTTGACGGTGGCACCGGGTCCGGCGGTGAGGAACGTCGTCTTGTACGGGGTGACGACCTCGTCGTACTTGGTGCCGATCACGGTGTACTTGATGCCGGGGTCGGTGTCACCGCCCACTGCCAATCCCTTGACCAGGTCCGAGTCGATGACCTGGTCCGAGGCGGCGGGTCCGGCGATGGCCCCGACGACGCCGAGTACGTTCAGGCCCAGGTTGTTGATAGTGCGACCCAGAGTGCCGATACCGACGAGTGTGGTGCCGTGGTTCGACCCGGCGACGCTGACGACGGTGTTGACCTTGTTCTTCGTCGGGTCGGCCGGGTTGGCACCACCCTCGAAGCGCAGGTACTGGCGGGTCACGAGTCCCCCCTGGGAATGGCCGACGATGTCGACCTGAGCGGACCCGGTGGCGGCGCGCACGGCGTCGATGTAGGTCGCGATCTCTTTCGCGCTCGACGCGACGGATGCCGTGCCGCGCAGCGACTCGAGATTGCCGACGATGCTCGAGTCCTTGTCGCCGTAGTTGAGCGCGAAGATGCAGTAGCCCTCCTTCTTCAGCGCAGGCGACATCCGCGCGAAGTTGTTGTAGGCGTTCTCCCACGTGCCGTGCAGCAGCACGACCGGACGCGGATGCGCTGCCGACGGCTTGCAGTTCCAGTCGTTGGCACCCTGAGGTGCGACATTGGGGTTGACGATGCTGTACAGGAATCCGGCCAGGAAGTTCGTCTGCTCCGGTCCGTAACCCGTGGTCTCGGTCCGTGGGTCGTAGGTGATGGTCGCGGGAGCGGCGGATTCGATGTTCGGCTGGGCGATGCCCTGGTCGGCGGCCTTGGGGGAGGCCTCGGTCGGGCCGGGCGGAACAACCGAGTCGCCCTGCACAGTGGCGGGCGGAGCAGGTGCGGTGGCGGGCTGTGCCTGTGCTGCGACACCGGTACCGAGGGTGAGTGAGCACGCCATTGCGGCGATCATCGCGGCGCGCACCGTCGTTGCCTTCCGCGTCGTGCGGGAGGTGGACCGAGAAGTGGTCATGGAGCCTGACTTTCGACGAGGATTGTTGGACAAGGCGGAACAGTAAGCGCGGATTTCGGTGATTCGCGTTCTCCTGTCAGGCGTTTGGAATCTGCCCGCAACCGCCGAGTCGTATGTGAGAGATCGTCACAACTGAGCTCCGACGACCCGAATCCGAACCGACTGCCGGATATATTCGTAAAAACAATCCCCAGGTTTGATTGTTGTTCTACTGTTCGTAGCGGGGAAACGAACCTGAAGTAGGTTTCGAGTGCGAGGGGTGGGGTCTTCGGTGACGGCAACGGAAAGCGTGCACGTGTCGCAGGGTGAATACGTCAGTGGGCGACGGGCATCCGACCGTCTGCGGACGCCGAGGGAGACTGCCGCACGCATGCTGGATCAGTACTTCGGCGAGCCCGAGGACACACCACCGCCGCGCGAGTGCGCCCGCGGCGAACTCGACGACATGACGACGACCTGCTGCGAACTGGCGACCGGAGTACTCGAATCCGGGCGGCTACCGATAGCCGGTGCGATGGACGTCTTTCGCGACGCAGCGACCCGGTGGGCCCGAGACGGCGTACCGCTCGGCCGTATCCAACATGCCGTCAACGAGGGCTGCGCACTGGCTGTGCGACAGGCACCGCGCCCGGGCGACGGGGGTGCCGACGATCGACTCGCCGACGGAACCGTCCTGGTCATGGAACTGTTGGACGTCGTCACCGCGGCCGTGTCCGATGCCTACCTGACGGAATTTCGCACGCTGGCTCAGAACGGTCCCCGTCACGACGTGGAACTGCTGGACGCGCTGTTGACCGGTGACGGCACGGCTCGCAAGATCGCCGATCGGATGGGAACGCTGCTCGCCGAGGATTATCACGTTGTCGCCCTGCACTTTCCGGCCCATGCCGACGAGGGTGGCCGTCGGATCGACGCGGCGATGATGGCGGCTCGAAAACTGCGAAGAATCCACACCGCGCTGGCCACATTCGACGCGGACTGCGTGCCCATCGCGTCGATCAGTCCCACCGGCGGAACCGTCCTGCTGCCCGATGTTCCAGGCGTGGACGTCGGCGAATTGGTCGATCGCCTGGCCGACGCGGGTCAGGTGGCGGTGACCGCGACAACCGGGTCGGCCGCGATCGATGACATCGCCGCTACCGCGCCCCACCTGTACGAACTGCTGAGTCTCGTGCGTCGGCTCCGATACGCACCGGGGACGTACCGGATTTCGGATCTCGTGTTCGAGTACCAGGTGAGCAGGCCGGGCCTGGGGCGCAAACACCTTGTGACACTGATCGATCCGCTGCGCGATTCGGTCGACCTGTTGCCGACACTGCAAGCATTCGTCGATTCGGACTCCAACCGAAAGAAGACGGCCACCTGGCTGACGGTGCATCCCAACACCGTCGACTACCGTCTCAAAAGGGTGGAGCAGCTCACCGGACTCGATCCGATGAAGCCGTCCGGACTGCGAAGACTGCACGCTGCTCTGATCGCCGACCGCCTCGAGGCCCGTCGCGTTCCGGTGGACGAGCGAACACTGTGACCGCGCCGGACGGCGCAGTGCTCGCAGCGTCGGCGGCGCTCGATTCGGTGGAGTCCGTGGCCGCTCTGTTTCAGCCCGTCGTCGAACTGGCCACCGGGACAGTTGTCGGATACGAGGCTCTGGCCAGGTGGCCGTCTCCGAGCCTGGCCGTGCCCGAGGACGTGTTCGCGCTGGCGCGAGAGCGCGGACTGGTGGGTCGCGTAGACGTAGCGTGCCGCGCCGCCGCGCTGCGGGCGGCGCGTGAATGCGCCTACTCGCGTCGGGTGCGATTCTTTCTCAACATCGAGCCGGGCTGTTTCGCCGACGTACGCGACGTCGAGATCCACCTCGACGCGATCGGTGACGACCTCGACGTCGTCCTCGAGATCACCGAGCGAGACCTCGATCACAACGTGCCGTTGCTGATGGCTCTGGTCCGAGGAGCCCGCGCTCGCGGCATCTCGGTGGCCATGGACGACGTCGGTGCCACGCCTGCAACGTTGGCACTGTTGGCCTCGGTCGCGCCGGACATCGTCAAACTCGACGCGTCGATCGTCCGGTCCCCGTACCGCGCACGCGCCGCGATACGGCAGGTGCGGGCCTACGTCGGTTCGAGCGACGCCGTTCTGCTGGCCGAAGGAATCGAAACCCGCAGGCATCTGCGTCGCGCCAGGTCTCTGGGAGCAACCCTCGGTCAGGGCTGGATGTTCGGACGTCCCATGCCGCTGCCGAATCCGCCGATCTGACGAGGGACCGGGAACCACGAAACCCCGCACCCTCGACGGCCGAGGCCTGGGTGCGGGGTTTCGTTGCGACCGATCGAGACGATCAGTTCTTGAACTTGTCCTTGATGTTGCCTGCGGCGTCCGAGACGTCGTCGCCGACCTGCTTGGTCTTGCCCGACGCCTGATCCTTTGCGCCTTCGGCAGCAAGATCGTCGTTGTCGGTCTTGTGGCCGATCTTTTCCTTGGCTTCGCCCACGAGCTCTTCTGCCTTGTGCTTTGCCTTGTCGATGAAATCAGCCATGGTGAACTCCTCGAAATCGATTGTCTATCCGTTCACGAGTAGCTATACCCGTGATCGACGTCGGTAACCATGCACTGCACCTGCGGGTTCTGCCGGCCCGATTCGGGTAATCGAGGCCCATGGACCCAGATACCGAGATGCATTCCGCCCCCGATATGCCCTCACCCGAACACCGGCGACCGAGCGGAGTGGACGATGCGACCGTGGCCGCAGTGGGAAAGATGTCCGAGGCGCTCGAGTGTGTGGAGCGGGCTCGGGGACACCTGTACTCGTTCCATCAACTGATGGGGCATTCGGACCTGCTGTTGGGGGAGGCCGTCGAGGCGCTCGCCGAGGCAGATCACGACGCGATCGCGCAGCGAATCGACACGGACATGATCGGCAGAAACATCGCACCGGGTCGTTGGACGTTCCAGCTCGTCGAAGAGTTCGACGACGGATATTGGGGCCCGTTGCGCGAACACGAGCGGGCCGTCCGAGACGAATTGCTCGACGGACGTCGCCACGTGTTCGAGGCCGAGATGAAGGAGAAGCGTCGAACCCACGGCCGCAGCGGGCACGAGGCGAGACCGTCCAACTGACGCCGGTCCACGAAAAAAGCACCGACCCCGCCGGTTGACGGCGGGGTCGGTGCGTGAGGCGTGAGTGTTTAACCTGCTTGATTCGCCGCGTCGACCTCGCTGGTCGCGTTGGCGGTGGAGAGCTGACCACCGGAGTTCTCCAGGTGTGCCCGCACGAACCAGTGGAAGAGTTCGAGCTGCGCGCTCTGGCCGATGAGCATGTCCTCGGTCACCGGGTCGATCTCGCCGACCTCTTCGATGTTCTTGCGAGTGGTCTCGATGACTCCGGTGTAGACCAGGTCGAGTGCACCGAGGTGCTCGATGGCCGTTGCGCGACCGATCGAGTAGTCGTCCCAGCTGCGCTCGGAGACGATGGTGCCCGGGGTGCCCTTGGCCGAGGAACCGAGGGTCGCGATGCGCTCGGCGACGTCGTCCGCGAATCCGCGAACTGCTTCGACCTGCGGGTCGAGCATCTCGTGTACCGAGATGAAGTTGGGACCGACGACATTCCAGTGAATGTGCTTGAGGGTCAGGTGGAGATCGTTGTAGGCGTTCAGTCGATCCTGAAGGATCGCGGCGACGCGCGCGCCCACTTCCGAGGTGAGTCCGGGAACGGTGTACGAGTTCTTTTCAGCCATGTGCAGTGATTGCCCCATCCCCCTGGAACACAAACATGCCCCGCCGAATCGAATCGGCGGGGCATGTGTGGTGAAGAGTCAGGGCTTGTCGAGTCGCGGTGAATCCGTGCTCGACGTGCCGGTCGGCGAGGTGCCGGCCGAGGAGGTTCCGTCCGTCGGATCGACGATCGGGCTGTCGGCAGCGACCTTGTCGATGGCGTCTGCGTCGTCCTCCTTCGGGGGATTCTTCAGGCTCAGAATGATCGAGCCTGCCAGTACCACGACGATGACCACCAGGCTGACCAGCGAGGGAATCTCGGGGATCGAGGTGCTGATCACCTTGTGTCCGGCCTGCAGGATCAGCTTGACGCCGATGAAGGCGAGGATGATCGCCAGTCCCTTGGACAGGTAGTGGAACTTCTCGAGCAACCCTGCGAGCAGGAAGTACAGGGCGCGTAGGCCGAGGATGGCGAACGCGTTCGAGGAGTACACGATGAACGGGTCGTCGGTCACCGCCAGGACGGCGGGAACACTGTCCACTGCGAACACCAGGTCGGCGGCCTCGATGGCCACCACGACGGCGAGAAGTGGCGTGGCCACTCGCTTGCCTGCTTCCTTGACGAAGAACTTGGTGCCTTCGTATTCGTCGCGGACAGGAATGATCTTGCGAAGCAAACGAACTGCGATCGAGGTACTCGGGTCGTACGAGTCGTCCTCGTCCTTCATCAGCTTGTATGCGCTGTAGAGCAGGATGGCCGCGAAAACGAACAGAACGGCAGCGAACTTGCTGACGATGGCCACACCGGCGGCCAGGAAGATCGCGCGGAAGACGAGGGCACCGATCACACCGAAGAACAGCACGCGGTGCTGGTACTCACGGGGAACCTTGAAGTAGCCGAAGATCAGCGCGAAAACGAAGAGGTTGTCGACGGACAGACTCTTCTCCAACAACCAGGCCGTCGTGTATTCGACGCCGGCCGTGGTGCCCAAGGTGAAGAACACCACGATGCCGAAGATGATGGCCACGCCGACCCACAGTGCGCTCCACCATGCGGCTTCCTTGAAACCGATGATGTGGGCACCGCGGTGTGCCAACAGGTCGATGGCCAACAGGATCAGGACGACGGCACCGAATGCCGCCCATGCCCACCAGGGGACGACGTTCATGAACGGCCACCTCTATTCGTGAATTTGCTGCCGAGTTGCTTCAACTTCGCCTGATTCTCGGGCTTGGTTGCGTACCGACGTGCTTGGTCGATCATTTTCTTGCCCTGTGGGCTGCGAGCGAACGATGTCAACTTCTGTGTCAACGACGCCATCTTCACACGCTCCTTTTCGTTCTCGTCTGTCTTCGTCTTGCCGTATTTCCGGCCGTACGTTCGGGCCTGGGCGGAAATTACTGCCTCTTTCCGCGACTACTCCAGTGTGACTGTTCGCTTTCCTGCAGGCATGGTCGTTTTGCGGACACGTTTCGGACGATTTCGTTGCCGGGTTACGGCAAGTTCAGCGGCCCCGCTGAGTCATGACGACGAGCCGACTTCGGGCCAGTCGAGCAACTTCGCTCCGAGCACCGCCGTGTGCAGCGCGAATGCCTCGACGGGGTTGCCCACATTCTGCCCGGTCAAATCCTTTATTCGCGACAACCTGTAGGTCACCGCCCGCACCGACAGATGCATGCGGCGTGCGGTGGATGCAGTGTTCGCACCGGTGTCGAAGTACACCTGCAGCGTCTCCAGCAGTGGACCCGCGCCGCCTCGCGCGCTCAGCAGCGGTGTCAGCAACGTGTCGACCAGATCGGCGATCGCCGCACGATCGCTGATCAGGACGCGGTAGACGAGCAGATCACGAGCATCGACCACCGATGCATCGAATCCGAGGGAGGCGGCGAGATCGAGTGCGTCGAGGGCTTCCCGGTACGACGCCGCGACACCGACCGCCCCGCTGCGTGGGCGGCCGACCCCGATCTGCGTCCGGCCGTATTCCCCTTTGCGACGGAGATCGACCGATTCGCTCGACGTCGAAGTGGACGTACCGAGGGCCCGTCCCACTCGGTCGAGGACGTGGTCGACGGCGACGAGGTCGGGTGCCGGGAACACCAGGATCAACCTGTCCTGCTTGGTGGCCACGAGCAACTCGGCGTCGCCCTTGCTGCCCTGCACACTGCGCTCGACGAGGGTGATGGCAGAGCTGGCGTCGGTGAAGGGCTTGGTCGACGTCACCACGGCCACCACATGGGGACTCGACAGATCGAGGCCGAACGTCTGCGCCCGCCCGAGCACCCCGGCGACATCGGAGGTGCCCGAGAGCAGATCGTCGACGAATTCGCGTCGGGCGAGCACCTCGGCTCGCACGAGAGTGCGCCGGGCGAGCTGGAATCCCTCGGCCAGTTCGGCCACCGCGTCGTCGACCGCGCGCAGCATCACCTCGCCTGCCGTGACGACCCCGGCCGGGTCCTCCGCTGCGGCGACGACAGCGGGTAGTTCGCGCCACAGTCGCCACGCCGAGCTCAGATACAGATCGAGCAATGCCCGCAGTGCGACGCCCGCGCGGGCGGCAGCATCACCCTGCGCTCGGAACTCGTGCAGCTGCGGGCGGCTCAGTGGGACGCCGGCATCGACGGCGTCGGCGAGGACTTCGAGGAAGCTGCCCAGCAGAGCGACGTCGAGTCCGCCTGCGTCCGAGGCCGACTGCGCAGCGACGGAATCGAGCGGTAGCGCATCGCGCTGTGTGGCCATGTGTGTCTTGCTCCTCGTCGACTCCCATCATCGTAAGTCGCCGAAACCGATCGGTTACACGGGTGTGGAAGCATCGTCGCGCGCGACTCGGCGTTCGACGAAGGTAGGTAGATGACACGATTCGGCTCGGTGACCGTCGTCGCGATCGCGTGCGTGCTGTCGGTCAGCGCGTGCACTGCACCGTCGCAATCGGGAGCGGCATCGGCCGACGCGCTGGTGTTGGCCGACGGTTACGAACTCGGTGGTTTCAACCCGGTCGCCGGGTACGGTGCCGCGGGCGAAGCGAAGATGTACGACGGGCTGGTGCGCATCGGCGGCGGCGACGGTCTGCCACCGCTCGAACCCGGACTCGCAGTCGAGGTTCCCACGGCGAACGACGACGCGACGGTGTGGACGGCGACGCTTCGCCAGGGAGTGGTCTTCTCCGACGGGTCCGCGTTCGATGCAGCCGACGTCGTCGCCACCTACGAGGCGATTCTGGATCCGGCATCGGCGTCCGAGGCGAGATCGTCCTTCGACATGATCGACGAGGTCGTCGCGATCGACGATTCGACCGTCGAATTTCGACTCGCCTATTCGTACGCGCCGTTTCCGACGAAGCTGCTCATCGGAATCGTCCCGTCGGAAGCCGTTGCGGAACCCGGGCTCGCTGCCGAATCCCCACTCAACCGCGCACCTGTGGGAACCGGCCCCTACGTTCTGGTGGATCTGTCGCCGGATCGAGCCGAATTCGAGGCCAACGACAACTACTGGGGCGGTGCGCCCGAGGTGAAGAAGCTCACCCTGCTGTACGTCCCGGACGACAACACCAGAGCCCAGCGGATGGCGTCGGGCGACATCGACGGGACGAACCTACCGCCGCTTCTCGCGCAGAGTCTGGACGGACGCGAGGGAATGTCGTTGTCGGCCAATGTCTCCGCGGACTGGCGGGGTGTGTCGTTGCCGACGAATTCACCGGTCACCGGAAACCGGGACATGCGGCTCGCCCTCAATCTCGCCGTGAATCGACAGGCGATGACGGACGGGGTGCTCGGCGGATACGGCCGACCGGCGGCCACACCCGTTCCGCCGGTGTTCGGCGACTCCTACGAACCGACTGCGGTGTTCGAGTACGACCCGGCCGCGGCCCGCCAGATCCTGTCCGACGGCGGCTGGATTCCCGGTCCCGATGGCATTCGCACGCGTGACGGACAGCGCGCAGAGATCACCGTGATGTACAACTCGACCGATACCGTGCGTCGAGATCTGGCGCAGGCTTTCGCGTCCGACGCGGTCGCGGTGGGGGTCGAGGTCACCCTCGAAGCACTGTCGTGGGACCGGATAGACCCCAGGATCGGCGTGGACTCCACGATGCTCGGTGGCGGAGAAGAGCCGTTCGATGCCGATACGCAGGTATACCGCACACTCGACTCGTCGTTCGTCGCGCCGGGCGTCGGAAGTGTCTACGACAACGCGGCCGACTACTCGAACCCGACGGTCGACGCCGCCCTCGACACCGGCAGGCGCAGCCTCGACCCTGCGGTACGCGCGGAGGCGTACCGGGAGATGCAGCGCGCCTACGTGGCCGATCCGGGATACGTCTTCCTGGTCTTTCTCGATCACACGTACGTATCGAAGGATTCGGACTGGACGATGTCCGGCCCGGTACTCGAGCCGCACTCTCACGGCGTCACGTGGGGTCCGTGGTGGTCGTTGCAGACGTGGACTCGCGCGTCGTGACCGTCGATCGACGGCACGCCACGACTTCGCGCGGCATCGGAGCGATGGTGCGCCGTCGACTGATGCTGCTGGTTCCGGTGTGCGGTGTCGTCTCGCTGGGGCTCTTCGCCGCCGCAGCGGTGTCCCCGTTCGACCCGCTCGTCGGGTACCTCGGAAGCCGATACACGACGACGACGGAGGCGGACAAGGCGTCGATGACGGTCGCCCTCGGCCTCGATCGGCCGTGGTTCGTCGCCTACTGGCAGTGGTTGCAGGGCGTCGTGACAGGAGATCTGGGTCAGTCGCGTTCCTACGGACAGCCGGTGAGTCAGGTTCTGGCCGAGCGTATTCCGTGGACGATGTTGTTGGCGGGAGTCGCGCTGTCGGCCGCGATTGCGATTGCGTTCACGGTCGGCATCGCTTCCGGCATTCGTGCCGGCGGCCGGTTGGACCGCTTCGTCGCCACCGCGTGCGTCACCGTTCAGGGGGTGCCGCCGTTCGTGCTCTCGCTCGCCGCGATCGCGGTGTTCGCGCTCGGTCTCGGATGGTTGCCCGTGGCCGGACTTTCCGACGGCGGCAGCGATCCCACCCTCGGTGGAGTACTCCGCCATCTGCTGCTGCCCGCGTCGGTTCTGGCTCTGTCTCAGGTTCCGTGGCTGCTGTTGTCGGTTCGCGAGTCCATCGCGTCCGCGCGTGGCGAGGACTTCGTGGCAGGTGCGGTGGCTCGCGGCATTCCCACCGCCCAGATCACTCGCCGCCACATCGTGCCCGCCGCATTGGCGCCCTTCGTCAACGTCGTCGGAGTTCGACTGCCCGAGTTGGTCGTCGGGGCAGTACTGGTGGAAGAGATATTCGGGTGGCCTGGCGTCGCAGGAGCTGTCGTGCAGTCGGCACGCGATCTCGACATGCCGTTGCTGGCCGTGCTGACTCTCGGAACCACTGTCGCGGTCATGCTCGGCTCTCTGCTCGCCGACGTACTGGTCGTGCGACTCGATCCGAGGGTGCCTGCGGATGGATAGGCGAACGGCGATCGCGGGCGTGGCCCTCGCCGCTCTGACCGTGTACGCGGTAGCGGTCCCCATGCTCGCGGGGGTGGACGATCGCGTCGTCGACTTCTCGTCGGCGAGGCTGGGGCCCTCGGCGCAGCATCCGTTCGGCACCGACTCGGCCGGCCGAGATCTGTTCGTGCGCAGCGCATCGGCCGTCGGCACCTCGTTGCTCATCGCGGTGGCCTGCGCGGCACTGGCGACGATCCTCGGCTGCGTCGTCGGCCTGGCCGCTGGGGTGTGGGGTGGGCGGGTCGATCGCATCGTCATGCGCAGCACCGACGCCGTCAACGCGCTGCCCCACCTGTTGCTCGGCATCGTGATCGTGGCGATGTTCCGCGGTAGCGTCGTCGCCATCGTGGCGTCGATCGCATTGACACACTGGACCCAGGTGGCTCGCATCGTGCGCTCGGAGATCCTTCGGTTGCGCGAGCGAGAGTTCGTCGATGCGGCAATTCTGGCCGGGGCCAGTCGTTTTCACGTGGCAACTCGACACTTCGTTCCTGCCGTTCTACCCCAGGCCATGATCGCCGTCGTGCTGTTGCTCCCACACGCGGTGTGGCACGAATCGACGCTGTCCTTCCTGGGGTTCGGGCTGCCTCCGCACGAGCCGAGCCTGGGTACCCTGCTCGAGGAAGCCCGCAGTTCTCTGCTGCTGGGGAGTTGGTGGACCTTGGTGTTCCCCGCCGCGATACTGCTGGTCGCCACGCTGTCCGTGGCCGTACTGGGTTCGGCACTGCGGGCGCGGGTGACGCTTGCGCGTCCGTCGGAGCTTCGCCTGTGACCCGGGGTCTGTCCGTCCGAAACCTGACCGTTCGCATTCCGATCGGTCGACGGTGGGTGCATGCCGCCTCCGATGTCGACCTCGAGGTTCCGGCCGGAACCGTGACCGCTCTGGTCGGCGAGTCGGGCTGCGGCAAGTCGATTCTCGCGGCGACGGTGATGGCGATGTTGCCGGTCGGGGCGACCGTGAGCGGATCGGTCGTGGTCACCACCGCGGAGCGAGAATTCGACGTGACGAGTGCAGCAGGGTTTCGGGGCAGGGACGTCGCGCTCGTTCCGCAGTCTGCGGCAACACATCTCACGCCGACCCGAACCGTCCGATCGCAACTGGACGAGACGATAGCCGCGCACGGAGGGCCGTCGACGTCCGATCTGCTCGCCGAGCGGGTGGGGCTTGCCCCGGCACACCTCGATCTCCATCCACATCAGCTCTCGGGTGGAATGGCTCAGCGGGTCGCTCTGGCCGGAGCGCTGGCCGCGGACCCCACGGTGATCGTCGCCGACGAGCCCACCTCCAACCTCGATCGCGCGGCCGTCGACCACGTGCTCGGGCTTCTGCGGGCATGCGCGGACGACGGCGCAGCGGTACTGCTGATCACCCACGACCTGTCGTCGTTGATCAGGACGGAGGTCGCCGATCGCATCGCCGTCATGTACGCCTCGCGTCTCATGGAAACGGGACCTGCCGCGTCGGTGCTCGAGAATCCCCTGCACGACTACACCCGGGACCTACTGGACGCGCTGCCCTCTCGCGGGATGACTCCGCTCCCGGGATCGCCGCCCGAGTTGACGGACCTTCCCGACGACTGCGTCTATCACCTCCGCCGGCCATTGTCTCCACACTCCGGTGGACCCACGGAAATGGTGACGGTGGGCGCGCGGTCGTACCGAACGAGAGTGCACCGATGAGCTTGGACGCGGTGGCCGTGAGCGCCGGCTACCCGGGTGGCCCCGATGTGTTGACGCAGGTCAGCGTTTCGGTCGAACCGGGAACGATCACGGGGCTGACCGGCCCGTCCGGTAGCGGAAAGACAACCCTCGCGAGAGTGCTTGCGTTGCTGCAGAAACCCCGAACCGGATCGGTGCTGCTCGACGGGACCACCGTGCGAGGCGTCGGGTATTCGGTACCTGCGACGTCACGCGCACAGATCGCGCTGCTGTTCCAGTCTCCACGGCAGGCGACCGATCCACGGATGACCCTGCGCTCGATCATCGAGCAACCAGGGGTCATCGCCGGGCGCTCGGTCGATGTCGCCGATCTGGCAGAGCAGGTGGGTCTGACCGCGGACCTGCTGTCCCGTCGACCACACCAGGTCAGCGACGGGCAATTGCAGCGCGCCTGTGTCGCACGGGCGTTGGCGCAACGGCCGCGCTATCTGATCTGCGACGAGATGACGTCGATGCTCGACGCGGCGACGACGGCGTCGATCGCCAGATCGGTCGAACGCCAGGCCGTCGACGGCGGACTCGGTGTGCTCGTGATCAGCCACGACGCGGATCTGTTGGACACACTGTGCTCGTCCGTGCACCACCTGAGCTGAGAACGACATCGAGAACTCGCGGAGACGAGCGAGCCGGTTCGGTGTGCGAATCACTCGATCGGGGAGCAGAATCAGCCGAACCGATTGATTCGAGAGTTTCTCTCCACGTTGGGAGTCGCCCACATGACCTCGTCGAACAGACCTGCATCGAGTCTGCGATCGCAACTGCTTCGCAAGAAGCCGATCGTGGATCCGGACCAGCAGAGCAGTGGCGGGTTGGAACGCACCATCGGCACGTTTCAGCTGACGATGTTCGGCGTCGGTGCCACCATCGGTACCGGCATCTTCTTCGTCCTGTCGCTCGCGGTTCCCGAAGCCGGTCCTGCAGTGGTGCTCTCGTTCCTGGCCGCGGGTATCGCGGCAGGCCTCGCAGCCATCTGTTACGCCGAAATGGCATCGGCGGTACCGGTTTCGGGCTCGACCTACTCCTACGCGTACGTGACGATGGGCGAGGTGGTCGCGATGGGCGTCGCCGCCTGCCTGTTGCTCGAGTACGGAGTGTCCAGCGCTGCCGTCGCCGTCGGGTGGAGCGGGTACCTCAACGAGTTGTTGAACAATCTCTTCGGCTTCACCATCCCGCACGCGCTGTCCGCTGCCCCGGGTGACGCCGATCCCGGCATCATGAATCTGCCTGCGGTCGTGCTGATCGTGCTGTGCGCCGTTCTGCTCATTCGCGGTGCGAGCGAGTCGGCGGCCGTCAACGCAGTCATGGTCGTCATCAAACTCGGCGTGCTGGCTCTGTTCGCGATCGTAGGATTCACCGCCTTCGACTCCGGAAACTTCTCCGACTTCATGCCCATGGGCGCAGCTGGTGTGACCGCGGCCGCAGGCACGATCTTCTTCTCGTTCATCGGACTCGACGCGGTGTCCACCGCGGGCGACGAGGTGAAGGATCCGCAGAAGACCATGCCGCGGGCCATCATTGCGGCGCTGATCGTCGTCATCGTCTTCTATCTCGTCGTCGCCGTGGCCGCCCTTGGCACTCAGCCCTGGACCGACTTCGCCGGCCAAGAGGAAGCCGGGCTCGCGGAGATCCTGCGTAACGTGACCGGGCAAGCCTGGCCGGCAACGATTCTGGCTGCAGGTGCGGTGATCTCCATCTTCTCGGTGACACTGGTGACGATGTACGGGCAGACTCGCATCCTGTTCGCCATGGGCCGAGACGGCATGTTGCCCAAAGCTTTCGCCAAGGTCAGTCCCCGTACACACACCCCGGTCAACAACACGATCGTCGTCGCCGTCGTGATCTCGATCCTCGCCGCGTTCATTCCGCTCGACAAGCTGGCGGACCTGGTGTCGATCGGCACCCTCGTCGCATTCATCGTCGTGTCCATCGGAGTGATCGTGCTGCGCCGCTCGATGCCCGATCTCGAGCGGCCGTTCAAGGTTCCGGGATACCCGGTGACTCCGGTGCTGTCGGTCCTCGCGTGCCTGTACATCCTGTCCGGGCTGCACTGGACCACGTGGTTCTGGTTCGGGCTCTGGCTTGCGGTCGTGTTGGCGTTCTACTACTTCTGGGGTCGGCACCATTCGGCATTGCGTGGTGCAGGGCAGGACGCGCGATGAGCGTGCTGATCGCGTTCGCGCCGGGGAAGGGAAGCGTCGGTGCCCTCGATCTCGGTGCCCAACTCGCTCGGTCGACCGGTTCCGACATCGACGTGGCGACGGTGGTTCCCAAGCCGTGGTCGACGCCGTCGATGGCACGCGTCGATGCCGAGTTCGCGGATTGGGCGGCGGCAACGGCAGCCGAATCCGAGGCGAAGGCGCGGCACTATCTGCAGGAGAAAGCGCCCGACATCGCCGCGTCGTTCCACCGCCTCGCGCACCGCTCGGTGTCGACGGCGTTGACCGATGCGGCGGACAGTCTCGGGGCCGCGGTTCTGGTTCTCGGCTCCTCGGGCGACGGCGCACTCGGGCAGGTCGTCGTCGGGTCGACCGCCGACAAACTGCTGCACTCGTCGCCGGTGACGGTGGCGCTGGCCCCGCGCGGCTATCGCGTGCGCGAGCGCGCGACTCTGACACGGATCACGTGCGCGTTCTCCGGTGACAGCGAGGCCTCGCGCGTGGTGGGACCCACCGCCGAACTGGCCAGCGAAGCGGGCGTTCCGCTTCGTCTGGCGTCGTT
This sequence comes from Rhodococcus sp. 14-1411-2a, assembly GCF_002259485.1. Classification (GTDB taxonomy): domain Bacteria; phylum Actinomycetota; class Actinomycetes; order Mycobacteriales; family Mycobacteriaceae; genus Rhodococcoides. Next base: position 158,795 of record NZ_NPGA01000005.1, on the reverse strand, counting down.
CGTGGTCCGCGGTGCGACGATGTACCCGCCCGAAATCGGGCTGCGAGCAGAGGACGACGTCGCCGCCGAGCTGTCCCGGGGGCTCAGCGAGGCGCTCACCGCAGCAGTGGACGACGCGGTTGCGGTGGGACTCCCGGTCGATCGGGTGACGACCGAGTTGGCCTCGGCCGGCAGTTGGCGCGAAGCCCTCGACGAATTGCACTGGCAGGACGGCGAAGTACTGACCATCGGATCGTCCGGGCCACTGGGACCCATCGCTCGGGTGTTTCTCGGTTCCCGGGCGACGAAGATCATCCGTCATTCGCCGGTGCCGATCCTGGTGTTGCCGCGGCGGTGACGTCCTATCGGTTGAGAGCGAGAACCGACAACAGCTCGTAGGCAACATGAGCCGCAGCGATTCCGGTGATCTCGGCGTGGTCGTAGGCCGGCGCGACCTCGACGATGTCGGCACCGACCACGTTCAGGCCGACGAGTCCGCGCAGAGTGTTGAGCAACTCTCGGGAGGTCATGCCGCCGGCTTCGGGAGTGCCGGTGCCGGGCGCATGTGCAGGGTCGAGAACGTCGATGTCGACCGAGACGTAGACCGGGCCGCCGTCCAGACGTCTGCGCATCCGTTCGACGACGCTGGCGACACCGTCGACCTCGTAATCGTCGGAACGAATGACCTGGAAGCCCAGAACTCGATCGTCCTCGAGGTCCTGCTCGCTGTAGAGCGGGCCGCGAATACCGATGTGCTGTGAGCGTTCGAGGTCGATCAGGCCTTCCTCACTGGCTCGTCGAAACGGGGTTCCATGGGTGTAGGGCGCACCGAAGTACGTGTCCCACGTGTCGAGGTGAGCGTCGAAGTGCAGAACTGCAATCGGTCCGTGGTCGCGTGCGAGCGAGCGCAGAATCGGCAGTGCGATGGTGTGATCGCCGCCGAGGGTCAGAACCGAGGAGCCGTCGGCGCGCAGGTCGGTCACCGCGTCGTGCACCGTGGTGAGCGCCTCGGTGATGTCGAACGGATTGACTCCGATGTCGCCGAAGTCCGCAACTTGCTGGCGGGCGAACGGCGAGACCTCGAGGGCAGGGTTGTAGGGCCGCAACAGTTTCGAGGCAGCACGGATGTGCCCGGGACCGAAACGTGCGCCCGGACGGTAACTCACGCCGGAATCGAACGGAACGCCGAGGATGGTCACGTCGGCTCGGGACACCTCGTCGAGGCGCGGGAGCCGAGCGAACGTGGTGGGCTCGGCGTAGCGGGGGACCTTGGTCGCGTCGACCGGACCTATCGGTGGGTGCTCGGGACTGCTCGGGTTCATCGAGAATTCCTTCCGAATTCTAAGGAGTCCGGTGACAGTGGAGTCGACCAGTTCGCCCGGCAAGCGTTACTCTGATGCACGATCTTGTCAACACGAGTTTCCTGAGAGGCGATGACGGTGTCGATTGCTGCTTCGGTCGAGAACGACGCGCCACGTATCGGCGCGCGACTGAAGGAAGCACGCAAGAAGAAGCGGCTGACTCTCGACGCACTCGCCGATACCTGCGGGGTGACCAAGGGGTACCTGTCCAAGCTCGAGCGCGATCAGGTGAACGCATCGGTCGCGTCGTTGGTTCGGGTCTGTGCTGCGCTCGACGTTCCGGTCGGCTCTTTGTTCGACGATGCCCCCGCCGGTGAAGTGGTGCGCGCGCAATCGTTGCCGCGCATCATGTTCGGGGGAACGGCGATGGCGGAGTATCTGTTGACCCCGGTCGGGGAGCGGCGGGTCCAGGTACTGCTGGGGGAGATCGAGGAAGGTGGCGGAAGTGGCGCGGAGGCGTACACCCTGCCGTTGGACGTCACGTTCGTACACGTGCTGTCCGGCGAGGTTCGAGTGACCTTCGAGGAAGATCCAGGCGGTGCCTTCGGCGGTGACGACGTGCTGCTCGGACCGGGCGATGCGTTCACGTTCTCGCCGCGACGCCCGCACAGTTTTCGCAGCGACAGCAGTGGTGGTGCCCGGGTCCTGTGGGTGCTGGCACCTGCGCTGCCAGAAGAGTTGCACAACAGGAAACCGGAGTTTCGCCCATGACGGTCATCGTTTCGCTGTTCCAAGGGCCGGAGTTCTCCGCCGACGTCGAGGCCAACCTGTCGGCGATCGATGCCGCGGCGCGCAGCGCAGCCGAAGCAGGCGCGTCGATGCTGGTGACCCCGGAAATGTCGGTGAGCGGCTACGACATCGGTGATCTCGTGCGCGAACGAGCCGAAACGTTCGACGGTTCGATCTTCGAGCGCATCGCCTCGATCGCGCGAACACACGGTGTCGCAATCGTGTACGGATACCCCGAACTCGGTCATTCGAATCACGGGGGCGAGGCCGTGTTCAACGCGGTGCAGGTGGTCGACGCATCCGGACAATCGGTTGCGCGTTATCGCAAGACGCACCTGTTCGGGGCCCTCGATCGCACCCACTTCACCCCGGGGCCGGACCTGGTGGTGCAGTTCGACTTCGGCGGGCTGCGGTGCGGTGTACTCACCTGCTACGACGTCGAATTTCCCGAAGCCGTTCGCGCGCACGCCGATGCCGGCACCGAATGGTTGATCGTTCCCACCGGTCTGATGACCCCGTTCGAGATCATCGCCACTCACGTCGTTCCCACGCGGGCGTACGAGAGCCAACTGTTCATCACCTACGTCAATCGCTGCGGCACCGAGGCGAGCTTGAGATATTGCGGGCTGACCTGTGCCGTCGGGCCGGCCGGCAACGACCTCGCGCGAGCCGGTGAACACGAAGAACTGCTGACCTTCGAGCTGGATCCGGCCGAGCTCGCTCGATCGCGTGCGGTCAACACCCATCTGGCCGACCGCCGCACCGACCTCTACCCGACAGGACCCTCACGGGCCGAGCAGGAGACCGACCGATGACCACACCCGTCACCCCGGACAGCGCAATCGCATCCGAGGACGACCAGCCGCTCACGATGTTCGGCCCGGACTTCCCGTTCGCGTACGACGATTACCTCGCGCATCCGGCCGGCCTGGGGAGCATTCCCGACGCGGCCCTCGGTACCCGGGTCGCCGTGATCGGCGGCGGACTCGCCGGTATGGTCGTCGCCCACGAATTGCTGAAGATCGGCATGGAACCCGTTGTGTACGAATCGGATCGGATCGGCGGCCGGATGCGCTCGGTACCGTTCGACGGGCATCCCGGTGTGGTGGCAGAGATGGGCGCGATGCGTTTTCCGCCGTCGTCGACCGCGCTGTTCCACTACCTCGACGCCGTCGGGCTCGAGACGACGCCGTTTCCGAACCCGCTGGCCGAGGTGACCCCCAGTACGGTGATCGACCTCAAGGGTGAGAGCCACTACGCACGCAAGCTCGACGATCTCCCGCCGATCTTCGCCGAGGTCGCCGACGCGTGGAACAGGACGCTCGAGGAGCACGCCGAGTTGATTCCGCTGCAGCGCGCCATCCGCAGGCGGGACGTGGCCGAGATCAAGCGGATCTGGAACGAGCTGATCGTGAAGTTCGACGATCAGACCTTCTACGGTTTCCTCGCTGCGTCCGAGCACTTCTCGTCGTTTCGGATGCGAGAGTTGTTCGGCCAGGTCGGTTTCGGAACGGGCGGATGGGACACCGACTATCCCAACTCGATCCTCGAGATCCTTCGCGTCGTCATCACGGCAGCGGACGATCACCATCGCGGAATCGTCGGCGGCTCACAGCAACTCCCGATGCGGTTGTGGACCGACTCGCCGGCGAACATGGCGCACTGGCCCGCAGGCACGTCGGTGGCGTCACTGAACGGCGGCACCACGATGTCGCGCGTCACCGAGATCAGGCGCACCGACGGCGGCACCACGATCCACGACGATCGTGGCAACATCCGCACCTACGCCGCCGCCGTCGTGACCGCCCAGAGCTGGATGCTGCTGAGCAACATCAGATGCGACGACGATCTGTTTCCAATCGACCACTGGACCGCCATCGAACGTACCCACTACATGGGCTCGACCAAGGTGTTCGCACTCGTCGATCGTCCGTTCTGGAAGGACAAGGATCCGGTCACCGGCCGCGATCTGGTGAGCATGACGCTGACCGATCGAATGAGTCGCGGCACGTACCTACTCGACCAGGGTGAGGGCAAGCCCGGGCTGATCTGCCTGTCCTACACGTGGTCCGACGACTCGCTCAAGCTGCTGGCCCTGGACCCGACCGAGCGCATGAACATCATGCTGCGATCGCTGGAGGAGATCTATCCCGGTGTCGACTTCCGCAGTCACATCATCTCCACCCCGGTGACTCTGTCCTGGGAAACCGAACGCGATTTCATGGGCGCATTCAAGGCGAATCTGCCGGGGCACTACCGATACCAGGAAAGACTGTTCACCCATTTCGTGCAGCACGACCTCGAACCTCGGCACCGGGGGATCTTTCTCGCCGGCGACGACATCTCGTGGACGGCAGGGTGGGCCGAGGGAGCCATTCACACCGCACTCAACGCGGTGTGGGGCGTCGTGCATCACTTGGGCGGTTCGTCGGCAGACGGCAATCCGGGGCCGGGCGATGTGTTCGAGTCGATTGCTCCGCTTCGGTTGGGCGACTGACCTTTCGGAGACAACGACCTGGGTGTGCGCTCGTCGAACACGAACAGTGCCAGAGCGACGGTCAGCATCACGGCTACGACCCAGATCGCCCGTAGCCCGAACAGCTCGACCGCGACTGCGCCGAGCAGCGCCCCACCGAAGAATCCGGAGATCACCGCGCCGAACCGTCGGGCGCGGATGCCGGCCTCGAGATCGTGTTCGACCACCCGGTGGAATGCCGCCATCGCCATGCTGCGGAGATTGCCGGTCGTCATCGTGGTGTTGAACGGCGAATCCACCAGCACACGAAAGGTGGTCACCTGCACTCCGGCGACGTGAGCGAGGATCACCGAGACCACGGCGTCGGGGACGGTGGCCGGCAGAAATCCGACGACGAGGACCACGAGGATCTCGAACACCAGCACCGCCCGCACCGGTCGTCGCACGATCCTCGCAACCGCGGGCAGCGCGATGAATTCTGCGGTCGCGACGCCCAGGACGAAGGCCGCCAACGGGGGTAGGAAAGCCAGAGCCTCGACCCACCGACCGGCGGCGACATCGACGCCGAGCAACACGACATTGCCGGTCTGCGCGCCGGCGAACACGCCACCGCGGGTGATGTAGGTGTACGCGTCGAGGAATCCACCGACTGCCGCCAGCAGTACTCCGAGTCGAACCGATTTCGCAGTGGCGACGGCGATGTGGGGCTGCGGCGTGCTCATCGAGAAATACTGACACGATTGACGATGTTCACGATGTCGCGGCAAGCAGTGAAAGCAACAATTCCGCCCGCACCCGCGCCGACGTCAGATCGACCGACAGTAATTCTTCGCATCGGGTGATCCGGTTTCGCAGCGTGTGGCGATGAACGGACAGGTTCGCCGCAGCGGTCTCCCAATGCCCGTTCGCTTCGAGGAAAGCCCGAAGCGATCCCACCAGATCGGCGGTGTGGGTGCGGTCGTACTCGGACAGCACTGCAATGGTCACGGCGGCCATCGCACGCAACGATTCCTGTACCGGTTCGGAGGCCAACAGCATCGATCCGGTGAATTCGACGATCCGATCGCCCGAGCCGGCCGCTGCGCACGCGAGCGAAGCCTGCTTCAGAGCGAGGGGAGTCTCGGTGATGGGGTGGCTGGAACTGAGCCCGACGCGCACCGACCTCGGCAGTGAATCCATCAGTCGGGCAACCACATCGGAGTCGTCGCTACCGCGGAACAACACCACCACACCGGTGTCGGTCTGCCGAGTGAACGTAGGCCGCGCCCTGGCTCGGCACTCGGCATCGATCGCCTCGACGATGCGCTCGGACGGTCCGCGGACAACTGCGACCCTGATGCGAGAGTCGTCGTCGGCGGCGTCGACGAGATAGCTCGGTAGCGCGCTGCCGTCCGGGGAGGGCAGATGGCCGTCCAGCAACAATCCGAGCGCGAGCGTGTTGAGTCGCGACTGCTCGGCGCGCAGCCGCGTGGGCTTCTCGAGTTCGAGGGTCACCAGCGACACCGCGTGCCCGAGCAGGATCTGCTCGACGCCCGTCACCGGGCCTGCGGTGCGAATGGCGAGAAAGCTCGACGCCCCGCCGGAGATGGCGACCGAATGCAGAGTGACGGTGCACCCCGGTTCGCTGACCGACACCGTGGCCGGTGCCGACGACGGGCGAATGCTACGGGCTACGTCGCGGGCGCGCTCGACGAGATCCGCTGCGGCGGCGGGATGGAACGATTCGGTGCGATTGCCGATCAGCGCCACCGACGTGGACGTGGCGACGGCCAGTTCGCGAACGATCGCGTCGACGCCGCCGTGCAGTGCTGCCCTGGTGATGCGGGTCTGGACCGACGCCGCACGCAGAACCTGCTCGTATTCCTGCTCGGCTATGCGTTTCATGACCGCTCTGATGACGGCGGCGAACGGGATGTCGTAGGGAACCTCCACGACGGGAAGCCCGACATCCTCGGCGGTGTCGAGAATGTGACGGGGAATAGTGCTGTGGGACAACCCGACTCCGAATCCGAGACAGGCGACACCCGCGGCTGCCAAGGTCCGGACGTAGGTACCGAGGGCCGGGCCGTCGGCGTCGAAGCCGAGTCCGGTCGTGAGAATCAGTTCACCGCCCGACAGCCACGGACTGGGATCGATGAGTTCGGTCGCCTGCGCGAAGGTGATGGGCGCAGCGCTGCGCTCCGGTCCGCCGCGGTGACTCAGGCGAAGGTGTTGCTGCCTCAACAGCCAGGACATCTGCACGCTCACCGGTGAAACTGTAGCGTCAGAACTGCCGAAATGGAGTGCAATGTGCCGTCGAGGTGTACGAAATGGCGTCCGGCCGTCGCGCTCGTCGAGTCGCATACTTGCACGACAAGCCCACACGAAAGGTGCGACCCATGGCCTCGATCGAGTACCGACTTCCGCAGGAGCGCAAGATCGTCACCGCCTTCCCCGGGCCGAAGTCGGCGGCGTTGGCGCAGCGCCGCAAGGCCGTCGTCGGTGCAGGCGTGGCGTCGACGCTGCCGGTGTACGTGGCCGACGCGGACGGTGGCGTCGTGGTCGACGTGGACGGAAACTCGCTGATCGACCTCGGGGCCGGAATCGCCGTGACCACCGTGGGTGCCTCGAACCCGGCAGTTGTTGCCGCCGTGCAGGATCAGGTCGCACACTTCACCCACACGTGCTTCATGGTTGCGCCCTACGAGGGCTACATCGAGGTCGCCGAGAAGCTGGCCGAGTTGACCCCGGGCGATCACGACAAGCGCAGCGTCCTGTTCAACAGTGGTGCCGAGGCCGTCGAGAACGCCGTGAAGATCGCACGTCACGCCACCGGGCGGTCCGCTGTCGTCGTGTTCGACCACGCGTACCACGGCCGCACCAACCTGACGATGGCACTGACGTCGAAGTCGATGCCGTACAAGAGCGGATTCGGGCCGTTCGCTCCCGAGGTCTATCGAGCGCCGATGTCGTATCCGTTCCGCGAAGGTCTGAACGTCGACGGTTCTGCGCTCACCGGTGCCGAGGCTGCGGCGCGAGCGATCTCCGTCATCGACAAGCAAATCGGTGCAGGCAATCTCGCGGCCATCCTGATCGAGCCGATTCAGGGTGAGGGCGGCTTCATCGTGCCCGCAGAAGGATTCCTGCCGGCACTGGCGGACTGGGCACGCGAGAACGGCGTCGTTTTCATCGCCGACGAGGTGCAGTCCGGCTTCACTCGGACCGGGGCCTGGTTCGCCAGCGAGCACGAGGGCGTCGTACCGGATCTGATCACGATGGCGAAGGGCATCGCGGGCGGGATGCCGCTGGCCGCGGTCACCGGCCGTGCCGACCTGATCGATGCCGTGCACCCCGGTGGGCTCGGTGGCACGTACGGCGGTAACCCCGTCGCCTGCGCCGCGGCCCTGGCGTCCATCGAGCAGATGGAGACACTCGAGCTCAATGACCGAGCGCGCGACATCGAACGCATCGTGTTCGAGCGACTGAGTGCGTTGGCGTCCGAGGTCGGCATCATCGGTGAGGTGCGCGGCCGCGGAGCCATGCTTGCGCTCGAGCTCGTGCTGCCGGGTGGGCGTGAGCCCAACCCGGAGGCCACCAAAGCCGTTGCGGCGGCGGCACTCGAGGCCGGAGTGATCGTGCTGACGTGCGGCACCTACGGCAACGTCATCCGGTTGCTGCCGCCCCTGGTGATCTCCGACGAGTTGCTCGATGATGCTTTGACCGTGCTCGAAGACTCGCTTCGCACTGTGGCGCAGGGGAACTGATGGATGCTCACGATCTGATCTCCTCGCTGCCCACCGATCTCTGGCTCGGTGGTGTGCAATCGCCCTCTGCGTCGGGCGCACGATTCGCCGTGCTGAACCCGGCGACCGGCGACGAGCTGACGACAGTCGCCGACGCCACCGCGGCCGACGGCATCGCCGCGCTCGACCGTGCCGCCGAGGCGCAGCCGGGGTGGGCGGCGACGCCCGCCCGCGAGCGAGCCGAGATTCTGCGGCGCGCCTTCGATCTGCTGCAGGAGCGTGCTGCCGACTTCGCTCTGCTGATGACACTCGAAATGGGAAAGTCGTTGGCGGAGAGCCACGGTGAGGTGAAGTACGGCAGCGAATTCCTACGCTGGTTCAGCGAGGAGGCCGTCCGAATCGGCGGCCGGTTCACACCCGCCCCTGCGGGCAACGGCTCGATCCTGGTCAGCAAGTCGCCCGTCGGGCCGGTCCTGGCGATTACCCCGTGGAACTTTCCGTTGGCCATGGGCACACGCAAGATCGGCCCGGCACTCGCGGCCGGCTGCACCGTCATCGTCAAACCGGCCGAGGACACCCCGTTGACGATGCTTCTGCTCGGACAGGTGTTCGCCGACGCGGGGTTGCCCAGCGGTGTGCTGTCGATACTTCCCACCTCCGACGCCGCCTCCGTCACCGGGCCGTTGATGGACGACCCGAGACTGAGGAAGGTCACGTTCACCGGATCGACCGGAGTGGGAAAGCTGTTGGTGCGCAACGCAGCCGACCGACTGCTACGGACGTCGATGGAGCTCGGCGGCAATGCGCCGTTCATCGTGTTCGACGACGCCGACATCGACGCCGCTGTCGACGGGGCGATGCTGGCCAAGATGCGCAACGGCGGCGAGGCCTGCACGGCAGCGAATCGGCTGTACGTCGCGAACTCCGTGCGTGAGGAATTCACCGCGAAGTTGACGGCGCGCATCGAGGCATTGACGGTCGGCCCTGGTGATCGAGAGGGCACCGACATCGGCCCACTGATCAACGACAAGCAGCGCCGAACGGTCACCGCACTGGTTGACGATGCGGTGGCCAAGGGTGCCCGGGTGCGCACCGGGGGCACGACGCCCGAGGGACCCGGCTTCTTCTACTCGCCCACGGTTCTCGACTCGATTCCTGCCGACGCGAATCTGTTGCAGGACGAAATCTTCGGCCCCGTGGCGGCGATCATCGGATTCGACACCGAGCCCGAGGCCATCGCTGGGGCCAACGACACCCGATACGGGTTGGTGGCGTACTTCTTCACCGAGAGCCTGGACCGCGCCCTGCGGGTGTCGGCGGCTCTGGACACCGGCATGGTCGGGGTCAATCGCGGTGCGATCTCCGACGCGGCCGCCCCGTTCGGTGGCGTCAAGGAATCGGGCTTCGGACGCGAGGGTGGTTCGGAGGGCATCGAGGAATACCTCGAGACCAAGTACATCGCGCTGCAGTAGCCGCTGCACGTAGCGCTCCACTCCGCGGCCTGTGGCGCGGGTATCGCCGATTTACGGCAGGGAGTGGAGCGTCGTATGCAGGCCGCCGGTCAGTTCTGCGCGGCGGCGATTCGATCCTCGGCCAGGCGATCGGCCGCGGCTCCCAGCAGGATGCCCTCGGTGCGGGCGATGGCGAAGATGCCGGCGACGGTATCGCGGATCTTGCCGATCGTGGCCATCACCTCGGCCGAATCCTTGCCGCGCAGTTCGCCTTCCACCTGGATCAGGCCACCGGCGTTGGCGACGTAGTCGGGTACCCAGACTATTCCGCGCGCAGCCAGCATGGCTTCGACATCGGGTGTGAGGAGTTGATTGTTCGCCGCGCCGCACACGATGGACGCCGACAACCGGGCCACCGAGGACGCGTCGAGAGTGGCACCCATGGCGCACGGGGCGTAGACGTCGATGTCGGCACCGATGATGTCGGATCCGACGGTGACACCGGGGAAGTCGGCAACGATGCGATCGAGGGCGGGCGCGTAGGAGTCGCTGACGATCACCTCGGCACCGGCATCGCGAAGCAGGGCGACGAGGTTGTAGCCCACTTTGCCCGCACCCTCGACGCCGACGCGCTTTCCGGTCAGATCGTCCGAGCCCCAGGTCGATTCGGCTGCGGCCAGGAGGGAGAGAAAGACTCCGAGCGCGGTTTGGGGGCCGCTGTCGCCGGTGCCGCCTGCGGTGGTGTTCTTGCCGACGACGTGCGCCGTCTCTTCGGCGATGATGTCGAGATCGTCGCTGTTGGTGCCCACATCGCCTGCCGTCACGTACGTTCCGCCGAGCGACTCGACGAACCGGCCGTACGCGCCCAGCAGAGTCGGGGTCTTGATGGCGTTGGGGTTGCCGATGATCACCGCTTTACCGCCACCGAGATCGACTCCCGCGACGGCCGCCTTGTATGTCATTCCCCGGGAGAGCCGTAGTACATCGGTCAACGCATCCTGCTCGGATGCATAGGGGTAGAAGCGAGTTCCGCCGAGAGCGGGTCCCAACGCGGTGGAGTGGACCGCGATGATCGCGCGCAGCCCGGTGTCGGGATCCTGACAGAACACGACGCGTTCGTGTGCGGAGTCGCGCGGCATGTCGGGACGATCGAAGACGCCCGTCGGCACGTGGTCGGTCGGGGTGGGCGCGGCGGCGGGGTGGTCGGCAACGACGGACACAGGCGGTCTCTTTCGGTGATGAGGCGGCGGTACCCGGAAATGGATGGTGTCCGGGAACATGTCCGTCGAAGAGTGCCGTGAACGTGCACGTTGGTCAACCGCCGTTGCCGAGAACGTGCATGTTGCACGGTGCGGCCCTGATCGATCTCGCGGGGATGGTCTGCCTGCTCAGCGTCGGCCGTCCTCGGCGAGCTGCTCGAGCAACGGCTTGGTGCGGTACTGGATCAACTCGCTCATCGCGATGGACATGTTGGTGCGTTCGACGCCGGGGATATCGAGGATGAGGCCTGCGATGCGATACAGGTCGTCGGCGTCGACTGCGGCGATGCGAATGTGCATGTCCGCAGCGCCGGACAGTCCGAACACCTCGAGCACTTCCGGAATGGTGCGCAGGTGTTCGGTGACCGCAGCCAGGGTGTGCTGGTTGACCTGAGCTGTGACGAATGCTTGCAGCGGGCGGCCGAGAGATTTCGGTGGAATGCGGTGATCGATCGGCGTGAGCGATCCCTTGTCGTCCCATCGACCGAGGCGCGCCTGCACGGTGTTGCGGGACAGCCCCAAGGTGGTGGCGAGTTCGACGCCGGTGGCTCGCGGCTTGGCGCAGAGGGCGAGGAGGAGTCGGGCGTCGGTCTTGTCCAAATCGGTCATTGCGCACTTCCTGTCGCTCGGTCTTTACCCAATATTCTGCATTGTGCGCAGTTCTGAAGTCGGCACTTGTGCACTCTGGCTGTCGGTGGTGTTCTTGTGAAGGACATCACACCACGACGGAGAGTGCGACGAACATGAACACCACCTCGCTGGTACAGCTGATCAAAGAATCTGGAACGGTGGTCCGCAACGAGACCTACTCACCTCTCGTCGCGGACATCGACACGGCCGCGATGATGGAGATGTACCGCGATCTCGTGGTCGTCCGGCGCATCGACACCGAGGCGACCGCGCTGCAGCGACAGGGCGAACTGGGGCTGTGGGCACCGCTGCTCGGGCAGGAAGCGGCGCAGGTCGGTTCGGCTCGAGCGCTCGACACCGAGGACTTCGTGTTCGCCAGCTACCGCGAGCACGGCGTCGCCTACTGCCGGGGCGTCGACCCCACCCGGATGCTGCGCTTCTGGCGCGGCTCGACGCTGTCCGGCTGGAACCCGTACGAGTACCGCATGACGACGCCCGCGATCATCGTCGGCTCGCAGGGATTGCACGCCACCGGATACGCGATCGGCATGCAGCTCGAGGGAGCCGAGGGTGCCGCCATCACCTACTTCGGCGACGGCGCAACCAGCCAGGGGGACATCTCCGAGGCGCTCGGCTTCGCCGCCAGTTTTCACGCACCGGTGGTGTTCTTCTGCCAGAACAATCAGTGGGCGATCTCCGAGCCGGTGACCGTGCAGACCAAGGCAACGATCGCCGCCCGCGGTGAGGGATACGGCATTCCGTCGGTCCGCGTCGACGGCAACGACGTTCTCGCCGTCCTGGCCGTCACCAGGGCAGCGCTCGCTCGCGCCCGCGAGGGCAGCGGCCCGACTCTCATCGAGGCCGTCACCTACCGCATGGGCCCGCACACCACCTCCGACGACCCGACGCGATACCGCTCGGGTGCCACCGACGACGAATGGCGCGCCAAGGATCCGATCGACCGAATCGAGAAGCTACTGAGGCGAATCGGTGTGTTCGACGACGCGTTCGCCGCCTCGGTGAAGCGGACGGCCGACGACGTCGCCGCCGAGCTTCGTCGCGGTTGCCTCGAGACCGTCGAGCCGGAAGCGATGTCGGTGTTCGACAACGTCTACGCCGATCCCCACCCCCTCCTGGACGACGAGCGCGCTCAATTCGCCTCGTACCGAGCCGGATTCGAAGGAGCTACGTCATGACCACGTTGGAACATGTTGCGCCGCAGCGGCCCACCAGTCTTCCGTTGGGCAAGGCCATCAACGCAGGTCTGCGGCGAGCGATGGAGAACGATCCGAAGGTCCTGCTGATGGGCGAGGACATCGGCAAGCTCGGCGGCGTCTTCCGCATCACCGACGGCCTGCAGAAGGACTTCGGCCCCGGCCGGGTACTCGACATGCCGCTGGCGGAGTCGGGCATCATCGGCACCGCAGTCGGACTCGCGATGCGGGGATTCCGCCCGGTGTGCGAGATCCAGTTCGACGGCTTCATCTATCCGGCGTTCGACCAGATCGTCTCGCAGGTCGCCAAACTGCACTACCGCACCAGTGGAAACGTCAAGATTCCCATGACGATTCGGGTGCCCTACGGCGGCGGAATCGGTGCCGTCGAGCATCACTCGGAGTCTCCCGAAGGCTATTTCGCGCAGACCGCAGGACTTCGCGTCGTCACGTGCAGCAACGCCGCCGACGGCTACTCCATGATTCAGCAGGCCATTGCCAGCGACGATCCGGTCCTGTTCTTCGAGCCGAAGCGTCGGTACTGGGAGAAGAGCCCGATCGACCTCGATGCCGACGCGTCGTACCCGCTGCATCGGGCGCGGGTGGTCACCGAGGGCACCGACCTCACCCTGATCGCCTACGGACCGCTCGTCGCCACTGCCCGCAAAGCTGCCGAAGTCGCTGCCCTCGAGGGGGTGTCGATCGAGGTCATCGATCTTCGTTCGCTCTCACCCATCGACTTCGAGACCATCGAGGCCTCGGTACGCAAGACCGGGCGTCTGGTCGTCACGCACGAGGCCCCGGTGTTCATGGGCCTCGGCTCCGAGATCGCCGCTCGGATCTCCGAACGCTGCTTCTACAACCTCGAGGCGCCGGTGCTGCGCGTCGGCGGCTTCGGTACGCCCTACCCGGCATCGAAGCTGGAGAAGTTCTATCTCCCCGACGTCGACCGGATTCTCGACGCAGTCGACCGCTGCCGCTCGCACTGACCTCGCGCTCACCGACCGCCGCCGATACGTACCGAACAGGATTCGACGATGCCCACCATCAAGAGCTTTCCGTTGCCCGACCTCGGGGAAGGACTCACCGAAGCCGATCTGCTGACCTGGCTGGTCGCGGTCGGCGACACGATCGAGTTGAACCAGAACATCGCCGAGGTCGAAACGGCCAAGGCCGCCGTCGAACTTCCGTCACCGTTCGCGGGCGTCGTTGCTGCCCTGCATGTGTCGGAAGGTGACACCGTCGAGGTCGGGGTTCCGATCATCGACATCCGAGTCGATGGAGACACCGAGGACCCCGACGTCGTCGTGGCTGACACCGATGTGGACGACGCGAGTCCTGCGGACGACAGCGAGGAACGCGTTCCGGTTCTCGTCGGTTACGGCGTGGCGAAGGAAGGGTCGAGTCGACGCGGCGGCAGGGGGACCACTCCGGTCTCTACAGCACCGGCCGGGCGGAACGGCAAACCGCTGGCTGCACCGCCGGTGCGAAAGATCGCCAAGGACAACGCCGTCGATCTTGCCGAGGTACCCCCGACCGGAGCTCGCGGCGACGTCACCCGAGACGATGTCGAGTCGTATCTGCACGGAGCCGACACTGCAGGGGAGCAGACCCCACTGCGGGTCGGCCGCGAAGAGCGGACCCCGATCAAGGGGGTGCGCAAACATACTGCAGATGCGATGGTGCGCAGTGCATTCACCGCTCCGCACGTCACCGAGTTCGTGACGGTGGACGTCACCGACACCCTGACACTGCTGGACTCGCTACGGTCCTCCGCCCACTTCGCCGACGTGCGGCTGACCCCGCTGGCGCTGGTCGCCAAGGCGGTTCTCGTTGCGCTGAAATCGAATCCCTCGCTCAATTCCTCGTGGGACGAGGCTGCTCAGGAGATCGTCACCAAGCACTACGTCAACCTCGGCATCGCTGCAGCAACCCCGCGCGGATTGATGGTGCCCAACATCAAGGATGCGCACGAACTGTCCCTGGTGGACATCGCCCGCGCACTGGCTGAGCTGACGCGAACGGCCAAGGAGGGCAAGAGCAGTCCCGCCGACCTGGCGGACGGCACGATCACGATCACCAACGTCGGAGTGTTCGGAGTGGACGCAGGCACTCCCATTCTCAACCCCGGCGAGGCTGCCATCCTGTGCTTCGGTTCGATCCGCCGCATGCCGTGGGAGCACGAGGGCGAGATCGCATTGCGGTCCGTGACGACACTGTCGCTCTCGTTCGATCATCGCCTCGTCGACGGCCAGCAAGGTTCGCAGTTCCTGGCCCTCGTCGGCCGGTTGCTGAGCACTCCGATGGATATGATCGCCCTGAGCTGATTCCTCAGCTCGGCTCGACGCAGACAGCTCGATGGAGACAAAGGTGCGAGTGTGGCCGAGGCGATCGACGAGTACTTCCTGAAGCAGGTTCGGTCGGCTCGGAACGGAGATTCGGCCGTTGCCGATCCGGACCGACTGCTCCGGTACTTCGACGCGCAACTCGCGAGCCGGCATCTCGACTTCGCCGCACGCTGGTTGCAATCAGCTGGCTTCGGCTACTACACCATCGGCTCGTCCGGGCACGAGGCCAACGCAGCCGTCGGTGCCGCGACCACGGTCACCGACCCGGCGCTGCTGCACTACCGATCCGGTGGTTTCTACGCGGCACGCGCACAACAGTATTCGGACGCGACCCCGATCCGGGATGTGCTGGCGAGTCTGGTCGCCTCGACTGGCGATCCGATGTCCGGCGGACGGCACAAGGTGTTCGGGCATCCGGATCTGGGGATCGTTCCGCAGACATCGACCATCGGCTCGCAGGTACCGCGCGCAGTCGGTCTGGCGTTCGCACTGGGCCGGGCGAAGGCTCTGCGGCATAGCACTCCATGGCCCGAGGACGCCATCGTCGTGTGCAGCTTCGGCGACGCCTCGGCCAACCACTCGACGACGGTGGGGGCGCTCAACTCGGCGGCCTACTGCGCGCACCAATCCGTTCCGATGCCCATCCTGTTCGTCTGCGAGGACAACGGGATCGGCATCAGTACCCGATCGCCGCGAGGGTGGATAGCGCAGTCGCTCGGCAGATTTCCTTCGATCGAGTACGTGCGGGCCGACGGACACGATCCTGATGCATTGATGCACATCGTCGACGCCGCCGTTGCTACCGTGCGGACTCGCCGTCGACCGGTGGTCCTCCATCTCGAGACGGTGCGGCTGATGGGCCACGCCGGTTCCGATGCCGAGCTGGCCTATCGCACCAACGCAGATATTGTCGGCGACTATGCACGAGATCCGTTGCTCGCCACTGCACGTACGCTGATCGGGGCGGGAGTGCTCTCGGCAGTCGACGTCGAAGTGCGCTACGAGGCGATGCGCGAGACCGTCATGGCCGAGGCCGAGTCAATGGTCGAGTCACTTCGGACCGGGGCGTCGTCGCGCCTGGCCACCGCGGACGCGGTGATGGCTCCGCTGACCGAACGGCGACCCGTTGCCGTGGCCGCCACCGAGCAGAGCCTGCGGCCTGCACCGGGCGGGCCGCATCTGACGCTCGCCGCCATGATCAACAGGACCCTCACCGACATCATGGCAGCGCGACCGGACGTCCTCGTGTTCGGGGAGGACGTGGCCGTCAAGGGTGGCGTCTACGGCGTCACGAAAGGTTTGCGCAAGAAGTTCGGCGCAGCAAGGGTTTTCGATACCCTGCTCGACGAGCAGACCGTGCTCGGCACCGCCCTCGGTACTGCGCTCGCAGGACTCGTTCCGATACCCGAGATCCAGTATCTGGCGTACCTGCACAACGCCGAGGATCAGCTGCGCGGTGAGGCCGCGTCGCTCGAGTTCTTCTCCGATTCGCAGTTCACCAACGGGATGGTCGTGCGTATCGCAGGCCTGGCGTATCAGCGTGGTTTCGGTGGGCACTTTCACAACGACAACGCGGTTGCGGTTCTGCGTGATATTCCCGGCATCGTCGTTGCTGTCCCGAGTTCGGCGGCGGAGGCCGCCGGTCTGCTCCGAACCTGTGTGGCACTGGCCGTGGAGGAGGGTCGGGTATGTGTCTTTCTGGAGCCGATCGCGTTGTATCACCGCACCGACCTGCTCGACGGTGACGGGGCGCTCCGCTGCGCCGACGAAGGTCCGGCCGAGTTCGGGACTGTCACAACGCATGGCGATGGCGTCGATCTGGCCATCGTCACGTTCGGGAACGGCGTGGTGATGAGTAGACGGGCCGCGTCCACGTTGCGCGAACGCGGGATCGGCGTGACGGTGGTCGATGTGCGATGGATCGTTCCGCTCCCGAGCGAGGATCTGTTGCACCGGCTCTCGGAATTCGAACGGGTATTGATCGCAGACGAGACCCGGCACGACGGGGGAGTCGGCGAGGGCGTCGTGACCGCTCTGGTCGAGGGAGGTTACGACGGTGCCATCGGCAGAGTGTCGAGCGCGAATTCGTTCGTACCACTCGGTGCCGCGGCCGATCTGGTCCTCCTGTCGGAAGACCAGATCGTCGCTGGGGCTGTGAAGCTGATCGAAGTCGAGTGATTCAGTGAACCGGTTGGGCAGGGGCGACGGCGTCGCGATCACTGCGCGCCGGTGCTCGGATGAAGAACGACGCTGCTACCGCCACCAGTGACACGGCCCCGCCGTAGAGGAAGGCGGTGTGGATGCCTGCCTCCGAACCTCCCACCTCGGTTGCGCCGTCGGCGATTCGGGCTGCCGCGGCGTTCGACATCACGGTGACGAACAGTGCGGTACCTGCGGCGCCTGCCAACTGCTGAACCGTGCTGAAGATGGCACTGCCGTGCGAGTACAGCTGGGCGGGAAGCGATCCCAGCGACGAGGTCATGAGCGGCGTCATGATGAGCGCGAGGCCTGCCGAGAGCAGCATGTGGATACCGATCACAAGCGGAAGGGCGGACTGCGTGTCCAGGACGGTCATCGACCACAGCGCGGCGCTCACCACCATCGCACCGGGAATGACCAACGGGCGCGGTCCGATTCGGTCGAAGATGCGCCCGACGAAAGGCGCGAGCAAGCCCATCAGCAGTCCACCGGGGAGCAGCATCAGTCCGGTGTCCAGGGTGTCGAGACCGCGAACGTTCTGCAGGTACATCGGTAGCAGGATCAGAGCGCCGAACAGTGCCATCATCGAGATTGCGATCATGCCGAGGCCGATGCTGAAGGTGGGGGTACGGAACGGACGCATGTCCAGCAGCGCGCCGCCGCGGTCCTGACGAGAGACCTGGCGCAGCACGAACACCACCAGGGCGATCGCTCCCACCACCAGTGGCAGCCATACCGGCACCACGGACTCCTCGGCCGAATGTCCCAGGCTGCTCAGGCCGTAGACGATACCGCCGAACGCCAACGCGGACAGGACGACCGACAGGGGATCGAACGACGGCCGACCGGTCTGGGTCACGTTTTTCACCAGGGTGGTCCCGATGGCGAACGCGACGAGCGCGATCGGCAGCACGAGCCAGAACATCCAACGCCAGTTCAGCGAATCGAGGATGATGCCCGAGATCGTCGGACCGATGGCGGGGGCCACGGCGATGACGATGGAGATCACGCCCATCATTGCGCCGCGCTTGTGCGCGGGAACCACCGTGAGCACAGTGGTCATCAACAGCGGCAACATGATCGCCGTGCCGCTGGCCTGCGTGACGCGTCCGAGCAGGAGCAGCTCGAAGCCCGGGGCAGAGGCTGCGAGCAGTGTGCCGACGGTGAACAGACTCATCGCAGCGACGAATACCTGGCGCAACGTGAAGCGCTGGAACAGGAATCCGGTGATGGGGATGACCACGGCCATCGTCAACAGGAATCCGGTGGTGAGCCACTGCGCCGTCGTCGCCGTGATGTTCAGGTCGACCATCAGGGTCGGGAGTGCCACGCTCATGATCGTCTCGTTGAGGATCATGACGAACGCGGCAATGACGAGAATGCCGATCAGAAGTTTGCTGCCCGGCGCGAGTTCGTCGTCCGGCGCGGACTCGGATATGTGGTCGGTCTGAGGTGAGTTCATCGGAAGCTTTCGAGTATGGGTACAAGGTGCGGACAACGGACCGCCCAGATAGCTTGAGTCACCATGACAGTGACTGTCAACTTGAATATTACTGGTAAGTTGACGGTGAGAACCCGAAGGAGTGACGAGGATGACGGAACGAGTGCTGGATCTGCGAGAACGACGTCGCCGAGACACCCAGCTCGAGATCTCCTGCGCCGCGCTCGACCTGTTCGAGAAGCAGGGGTGCGCCGCGACGACGGTCGACGAGATCGCGCGTCGGGCAGGGGTATCGCCCAGCACGTTCTTTCGTAGCTTCGCGTCGAAGGAAGAATCCGTCCTCGGAAACGACCCCGAGCTGGACGTCGATCTGCACGCCTGGCTGGCGTCCACGGCACCGGAGAACATCACCATCACCGGAATCGAAGCACTCTACGAGCGATCCGTCGAACGATTTTCTTCCGTACCGGACGAGGTGCGGGATCGTCTCCTCCGCACCAGACGGCTGATCGGGGCCGACGCGCACCTGCGATCCGCGGCCTTCGCCCACGACGCGATGACATTGTGCCGCGTCACCGATGCGGTGGCCGAACGGCTCGGTGGTCACGAATCACGTTCCTATGCACGACTTCTGGTGGAGGGTGCCGGCATGGTCATGCGCATCGCCTTCGACGACTGGGCAGAGCGGGTCGACGGTGGACAGGACGCGGATCTACTGGACATCTACCGAACCACGGTGCGTGATCTGCGACGCGTCGTCGGTAGAGCGGCTGCGCCGCACGTGAGTGAAACTTCGTAGCAGGGGTCGAGTTTTCGTGCACGTGGCGCGAAGCGCGTCTCACCCGAAGCGCTGCGGAGCCACGTCGCCCGGCCGTAGTCCACGCTCGGTCACATCGACCGGAAGTGGTTGCCGCCGAATCAGAGACGCGCCCACTCTGGCGAGCGCCGCACACGTCTGGATTCCGTATCCGCCCTGACCGGCGCACCAGAAGAAACCTTCGACTTCTCGATCGAAGCCCACGACCGGGGTGCGATCGGGAACGAAACTGCGCAGACCCGCCCAGGACGAGCGCAGATGCCTACCCGTCAGCGTGGTCGCCCCGGCGATGTCGTCGAACGCCCGCGCGATCTCCAGTTCGTCCGGGCGCGCATCACTCGGTTCGGTGGGCGTCTCGTCCGCAGGCGAACACAACAGTTGTGCGCCTTCGGGTTTGATGTAGAACTTCTCGTCCATGTCGCTCAACGTCGCAAGATTCGCGGTGTCGAGATTGTCGGGTGCGGCGACCATGAACACCGACCGACGCATCGGCACGAGTCCGATGGGATCGGCTCCCGCCATCGCTCCGAGAACATCCGCCCACGCGCCTGCTGCGTCGACGACGAGCGGCGCGGTGTGGACCGACCCGTCCGTGATGTGCACGTGCCACAGTCCGTCGATGCGTCGCAGTTGCGTCACACCTGCCCCGGTGTGGACTCGCCCACCTCGATCGCGCAGCCCCCGCACGAACCCCTGATGCAACGCGTGTACGTCGACCTCCATCGAATGTGGTTCGTGCAGTGCACAATCGATCAGTTCGGGACGCAGCGGCGGAAAGAGCGTCTGCGCGTCGGCCGGGGATACCAGTTGGGCGTCCGGTGTCAGTCGGCTGACGTCCGCGTACATTGCCTCCAGCGCGTCACCTCGGCCGCTGGCCGCGAACTGCAGCAGCGGACGCGGGGCGAGCAATTCGGATCGGAAGTGTTCCGGCGGGTTCGTCAGGAATTCTCGACTGGCCGTCGTCAGAGCGCGAATGGTGCTGTTGCCGTAGGTCTCCAGAAACAGTGCGGCCGAGCGGCCGGTGGTGTGGAAGGCCAGGGTCTTCTCGCGCTCGAGCAGCGTGACGCGTCGGTCGCTCGCGAGTTCGTATCCGAGCGAGACACCCCCGATTCCGCCGCCGATCACGATGACGTCGGTGGAGTTCGGATCTCGCTCGGACGTGGTCATGGATTGCTTCCGTTCGTTGTCTCTGCGGTCCACTGCGCGCCCGGTCCGATCGCCTCGTCGAAGATCAGCCAGGTTCGCGTCGACAGTATCCCGTCGAGTCCCTGCAGCTTGTCGAGGACCAGATGGCGTAGCGCCGAGGTGTCCGGAGCTCGCACCAGAACGAGTGCGTCGAAGTCGCCGCCCATGAGGCTGACGTGTTCGACGAACGGAAAGGTGCTCAGGTCGTCGGCGACGGCTCGCCAGGAATCCTGCCGAATGGACAGTGCCACATAGGCCGACGCGCCGAACCCCGCCTTCTCGTAGGCGATGCGTGCGGTGAATCCCTCGATGACACCTTCGTCGACGAGGCGGTCGACGCGCACGTAGGCGTGCGCCCGCGAGATGTGGGTGGCCTCGGCCAGGGCACGCATGGACATTCTGCCGTCACGGCTGAGCTCGGTGACGATGCGTCGGTCCACGTCGTCGAGACGGTACTCGGGTCGGTGCTGTGCCATCCGTCCACTCCAGGTCGCTCGGAAAGGGTCTGTGTAGACGAATTGTCACATCTTTCCCGACCGTGAGCCATCGATCTCCGATTCGGCTCTCGATTTGAAAGTCGGTCCATCTGGCCGCACTCTGTGTAGAACACATCGATCCGCGACGAACACGCGCAGAAGGGGTAGTCATGACCACGACCGACACGCTCGATCACGTCACGACCTCGGTCGCACGACGCGTTCGACAGGGATACGAAACAGACTTCGTGGAGTGGACCGATCGCGGGATGGATCTGGTCCGAACCTTTCCCGGATTTCTCGGTGGCGGCTGGCTGCGCAGTTCCGGTGATTCCAGCGACTACCACGTGGTCTATCGATTCGAGACACACGACGACCTCGACGCCTGGCTGCGCTCGGATGCCAGGCGCACCTGGCTCAGCACCGGCCGTCCCATCGCCGACGACGTTGCGACCCATCGACTCTCCGGTGTGGAGGGATGGTTCGAGCCGCAGTCCAACCTCACCGACGCCGTCCGGGTCATCGGTGGTCCGCCGCCGCGGTGGAAGCAGGCGATCTCGATCGGCGTGGCCTTCTACGCCGTCAGTTTGCTCGTCAACATCGTTCTCACGCCACATCTGACCGACCTGAACGTGGCTCTGCGCACCGCACTGGTGGTGATGATGTGCACACCGCTGATGGTCTACGTGGTGATGCCGTTCGTCACCGCCCGGCTACGGCGGTGGCTGACACCGCGCTCGTAGGATCACCTTCGATAGGGTCGTACTCATGCCCGACGCCCCGGTACACGATCAATTCGCCCTCGACGGGGCCTGGAACTTTCGCGATCTCGGCGGTGTGCGTACCACCGACGGGGCGACGGTTCGGCCCGGATTGTTCTATCGCGCATCCGAATTGAGCGGGTTGACCGAGGTCGGGCAGCGCGTTGTCGCGGATCTGGGCATCCGTACCGTGTTCGATTTCCGCGGTGATGCGGAGGCCGAACGAAGCGGTGTCGACAGGGTTCCCGCCGGCGTCGAGTCGATCTCCGTGCCGTACGAGAATCTGAAGGGCGAGCGAGCCCCACACGAGGCGGCCCCGATTCACGACGAGCAGAGTCAAGTGGACTACATGATGCGCGCGTATGCCTCCTTCTCGACTCTCGACGGAGCGTCGCACGCGATCAAGCGGGTGGTGGACGAGATCGTGGGGCGTCGCGGCGGTGTCCTGGTGCACTGCGCAGCAGGTAAGGACCGCGCGGGGTGGACGGTCGCGACGGTGTTGCGCGCGGCAGGCGTCGACGAGGACGACATCGTCGCGGACTATCTGAGAAGCAACGATGCGATGGAGCCGTTGCTCGCGCACGTCCGCCGGACCTGGGCCGGACTCCACGACGTTCTGCCGACCGAGGCGATCCTGGGCGTTCGTGCGTCCTATCTGGAGCACGGATGGGCCACCATGGAGTCGAACCACGGTTCGTTCGGCGGATATCTGACCCACCTGGGTATCGATCGGGATCTCCGGCAACGCCTGACTGCCGCCCTCGTGCAGGGCTGAGCGGTAACCTCGCCCCATGCGCATCGGAAAGACCGCCCCGGACTTCGAGTTGCCGGACCATTCCGGTGAACTGCGTGCGCTGTCCGACCTGACGGCGTCGGGTCCGGTCGTCCTGTTCTTCTACCCGGCGGCCAACAGCCCCATCTGCACAGCCGAAGCGTGTCACTTCAGGGACCTGGGCACGGAATTCGACAGATTCGGCGCACAACGCGTGGGCATCAGTACCGACACCCGAGATCGGAACCATCATTTCGCGCTGCAGAGGTCGTTCGACTTTCCGTTGCTCTCCGATCCCGACGGGGCGGTCGCCGAACAGTTCGGAGTGCGTAGAGGCGGGTGGCTCACGCGGCGGCGTCGGCTCCGAGAGCTCGAACGCGGCCACTCGAACGCGGGCCGTCGCGGATATGTGAGGCAATTATTGTCCGTGAAGCGGACGACATTCGTGATCGATCGGCACCGAGTGGTGCGGATGACGGTGCGGAGCGAGCGCGGTCACGTGCATGCGACCAAGGCGCTCGAGTACCTGCGCTACCTGTCGTGAGAGTTGCTCGTTACGTTCCGAACGTCATTCGTTCGCGCCGCTGAACAGGGCGGTGTAGACGGCAGGCTTCGAAGCTTCGGCGTGTGCATCGGTCGATGCATCGTCAGGATGGCTGAAGAGTGCCTCGTTCTTGTCTTTGTGTTCCATTCCCCGAGCATGCCCCTGATTCGCCGCAATAGCCACTCGCCGCGCGGGCTGTCGTGGGTGTGCAGGGTGGGATACTGCTCGGGTGCCCGATGAATCCCTGTTCGACGCCCTCCGCCGTGAGCCCGACGCCGAGGCACCGAACCTCCATGCCGTCGACGCCGCGGACCGCCTCGTCCTCGATACCGTCGCCGAACTCCCCGGAATCGACAGGACCATGCCGATCGCGGTGATCGGCGACAGGTACGGAGCCATGACCCTCGGTGCCGTTTCCCTCGGTTTCACCGCGGTTCGCGTCCATCAGGACGCCGTCACCGGCGCGCGGGCACTCGAGCTGAACGCCGCGCGAGTCTCGTTGTCGGACTCCTACACCCAGCACACCCTGGGTGCCGAACTGCTGACCGGCGTGGGCACAGTACTGATGCAATTGCCACGAAGTCTGGCCGAACTCACCGAGATCGCCGAGCACATCGCGGCACACGCGTCGGCGGACGTCGTCGTCCTCGCAGGCGGGCGAGACAAACACATGACCCCCGCGATGAACGACGTCCTGAAAAAGTCGTTCGAGACCGTCACGGCCGGCCGCGGCCGGCAGAAAGCCCGAGTGCTCACCGCAACCGGGGCGGTGGCGTCGGGCATGACGTATCCGGTGAGCAAGCGGATTGCCGATGTGGACATGACGGTGGTGGCGCACGGTGCGGTGTTCGCGGGGGCCGGCCTCGATATCGGAACTCGTTTTCTGCTCGAGTACACACCGAAGATGCTGCCGCGAGCCCGCAGCGCCGTCGATTTGGGTTGTGGCACAGGGATTCTCGCCACCGAGCTGGCTCGGACCAGGCCCGATCTCGAGGTGATCGCGACAGATCGCTCGGCGGCAGCGATCGCATCGGCCTCGGCCACTGCGGCGGCGAACGGGACTCGAATTTCGGTGATCGCCGATGACGCGATGTCGACCTTCGATTCCGAATCGGTCGATCTGGTGGTCTGCAATCCACCGTTCCACGAGGGTGCCGCGGTGCACACGGGCGCGGCGAGCAAATTGTTCGTTGCCGCCGGTCGGGTGCTGCGACCGGGCGGACAGATGTGGACGGTCTACAACACACACTTGAACTACCGGCGTGAACTGGCCGACGCGGTGGGTCCCACCGATCTCATGGGCCGCAACGGCAAGTTCACCGTTGCTCGCTCGGTACGCCCGAGCGAGCAACGATGACTGTCAGGTGACCGGGCCGCCGTCTTCGGGAGTTCCGTCGATCTGTCCCCGGTTGCGCCCGAGGTCCTCGACAAGGGTGCCCTCGACGATCTCGGCCTGACGCTGGCCTTCCGCGTAGTCGATGTCGGGATCCTCGTCGGATTCCTCGACGACGTGGTCGACGAGTTCCTCGGTCAGTTCGTCGTCTGGAGTCTCGGTGATCGGGCGGTCGAGTTCCTCCTCGACGGCGATGTCGGGTTCTTCCTCGCTGAGCTTGAGATCCAGGCTCTCGCCCTCGGCAGCCTCGCGAGCGGTGGTGCCGAAGCTGTTGGCCTCGCTCCAATGGTCGGGGGGATCGACCACGGTGTCGCCGTCGTCGTTGCGCACCTCGTCGGAGTCGACGCTTTCACTGGGGTCCAAGGTCTGGTCGGGTCCGTCTTCGATTGCCATTTCCTCATACTGCCCGTTTCGATTCGGTGTCACACACGCGGTCGTCTCCGCGTGTGTGCCCGGTACCCGGTAGAGTCCGTTTTGTCCGTCGTAGAAGTTCTCCGCTCGGGAACTTTTGTCCGGATGTCAGACGTTCTACTGATGACCGACGGGGAGATCCCCGGTGGGGATCAGAACTTACGAAGGGAAGAGACACGGTGCGCACCTCCAGCAACCCGGTGTTCCGCAACCTGCCCAAGCAGCAGGGCGGCGGATACGCCACATTCGGATCTGCGACGGCTGGAGCCTCGCAGGCCGCAACCTTCGGCCAGCATCCCGGAACGCAGGCCGACCCGTACACCACGCAGCCCGCACAGCGGGCCATGACGATCGACGACGTGGTCACCAAGACCGGCATCACCCTCGGTGTGCTGAGCGTGACGGCGATCATCTCGTACCTGCTCGTCTCCAACAACACCGACTTGGCCATCCCGTTCGTCATCGGCGGTGGCTTGATCGGCTTCGGTCTGGTCATGTTCGCGACCTTCGGCCGCAAGATGGACAACAAGGCGATCGTGCTCGCGTACGCCGCAGCCGAAGGTGTGTTCCTCGGTGCGCTGTCGCTCATGTTCACCGGCGTCGAGTTCGGTGGGGTCGGTGGATCCGCCCTCATCGGCCAAGCAGTCCTCGGTACGTTCGGCGTGTTCTTCGGCATGCTGATCGTCTACAAGACCGGTGCCATCCGCGTCACCCCGCGCTTGACCCGCATGGTCGTCGGTGCCCTCATCGGTGTCGTCGTGCTGATGCTCGGCAATCTCGTCGCCAGCTTCTTCATGGAGGACGGCTTCGGACTTCGCTCCGGCGGACCGCTGGCCATCATCTTCAGCCTCGTCTGCATCGGCATCGCGGCGTTCAGCTTCCTGCTCGACTTCGATCAGGCGGATCAGCTGATCCGCGCACAGGCTCCCGAGAAGGCAGCCTGGGGCGTCGCCCTCGGTCTGACCATCACGCTGGTCTGGCTGTACGTCGAGATCCTGCGTCTGCTGAGCTACTTCCAGAACGACTAGTACTCACGCGAAAAGCCCCGCCACTCCGTTGAAGGAGGGCGGGGCTTTTTCGTTGTGAAGTCTCGGATCAGCTGAGGCGCTCGAGCACCATCGCCATACCCATGCCGCCGCCGACGCACATGGTCTCGACGCCGAACGTCTTGTCGTGGGTCGTCAGGTTGTTCAGCAGCGTGGTGGTGATGCGCGCACCGGTCATGCCGAACGGGTGGCCGATCGCAATGGCACCACCGGAGACATTGAGCTTGTCCTCTTCGATGCCGAGGTCGCGCGCCGAGCCGAGGACCTGCACGGCGAAGGCCTCGTTGATCTCGAACAGGTCGATGTCGGAGATCGACATGCCCGCGATCTTCAGCGCCTTGCGGGTCGCCTCGATGGGTCCGAGGCCCATGATCTCGGGGGACGTGCCGGTCACGCCGGTCGAGACGATGCGGGCAAGCGGAGTCAGGCCCAGTTCCTTGGCCTTGGTGTCGCTCATGATGACGAGCGCTGCTGCGCCGTCGTTGAGCGGGCAGGCGTTACCGGCGGTGATGGTGCCGTTCGGTCGGAAGACCGGCTTGAGCTGGCTGATCTTCTCGTAGGTGGTGCCGGCGCGAGGGCCGTCGTCGGTGTTGACGACGGTGCCGTCGGGCAAGGTCACCGGGGTGATCTCCCGCTCGAAGAAGCCGGCGTTGATGGCCTCTTCGGCGCGGTTCTGGCTGCGGACGCCCCAGTGGTCCTGATCCTCGCGGGTGATGCCGGTGAGCAGCGCGACGTTCTCGGCGGTCTGGCCCATCGCGATGTACGCGTCGGGCAGCTCGCCGTTCTCGCGGGGATCGGTCCAGCTGTCCGCGCCCTCTTCCTGTGCCTTCTTGGTGCGGGCCTCGGCGTCGGCGAAGATCGGGTTGTGGCTCTCGGGCAGCGAGTCGGAGCTGCCGTGGACGAAGCTGGACACGCTCTCGACGCCAGCGGAGATGAACACGTCACCCTCGCCTGCCTTGATCGCGTGCAGCGCCATGCGGGTGGTCTGCAGCGAGGACGAGCAGTAGCGCGTGATCGTCGTTCCGGGCAGGGAGTCGTAGCCGAGCTGCACTGCGACGATGCGAGCGAGGTTGTTGCCCTGCATGCCGCCGGGCAGACCGCAGCCCAGGAGGAGATCGTCGATGTCCTTCGGGTCGAGCGAGGGCACCTTGGCCAGCGCTGCGGCGACCATCTGGGCGGTGAGGTCGTCGGGACGAATGTCCTTGAGCGACCCCTTCATGGCCCTGCCGATCGGTGAGCGCGCGGTGGCGACGATGACTGCCTCTGGCATGAGATCTCCTTCGAATCGATACTGCGTGACTACAGTGCTACCGCCGGGTAGGCGATGTCTCCTGTCCGAACTTACAACCCCGCCGATCGGTCACCGGCACGACGTACGAGATCCTCCGACGCAGTGACGATCTCGGCGTCGAGCTCGGCGCTTCTCCGGCGCAGGAAGCGATCGAACGCGGCCGTCGCGCGGGGGATGGCCTTGCGTGACTCGGCGGCAGCGGACACGGTCGGCAGCTCGGGCAACGGGCCGCCGTGCCACACGCCCAGCGCCGAGGCGAGTACCGGCAGAATCTGCTGAGCGGCGAGCTCGTACCCCGCGGCCGACGGGTGAAAGCGGTCGGCAGAGAACATGGTGTCGGGCGCTGCCAGGAACTCGGGGGAGAGCAGATCGGCGAGAGCCACCGGATGCCCGCCGGCGCTGAGAGTCCTGGCCGTCTGGGCATTGGCGAGACGTCGACCCCAATTGCGGACGACGGTGCGCAGCGGCTGCGGGATAGCCGTCACGACACCGAGATCTGGGCACGTGCCCACTGCCACGACGCAGCCCTTGGCCGTCAATCGTTCGACGGCGTCGCCCAGCCGGGCCGCCGACGCCGGGATGGAGAACTTCTTGGTGACGTCGTTCGCGCCCACGAAGATGACCGCCGCGTCCGGGGGCGGGCCGGCGACGAACATCGCGTCGACCTGGCCTTCGAGCCCCTTCGAGGTGGCACCGGCAATCGCCTTGGTGCTCAATCGAATTCGTTGCCCGGTTTCCTCGGCCAGTCCGCGAGCGATCAGTACGCCGGGAACTTCGTCGGCTACGGTGCAGCCCACGCCGGCAGCGGTGGAGTCGCCGAAGATCATCAGATGAATATCTGCTGAATTTCCCATCCGCCATCGTTCCGGGGCCGCGCATCCCGCGGTGTAGACGCCGTCCGCCTCCGGTGGCTTGGCGGTGGTGCGCCCGATGACGCCGCGTGCCGCCGCGGCCTGCGCCATCAGATGTCGGTACGCGGCCCAGGATGCAGTCCCTGCTCCGGAGCCTGCAAGTACTGTCGCGGCGCTCGCTTTCGCAGCGGTACGCCATCCGCTCGCCGTCACAGATCGATCCCTCTCCTCGTGCCGTTGTCACCATCGTATGCGGGGTATCGACGGCCGTGACCGAGAGTGAAACAGGTGCATCTGGGAAGATGGAGCAATGCGCATCGCACAGCACATCACCGAACTCATCGGCAACACCCCGTTGGTGAAGTTGTCCACCGTCGTCGGCGACGGTGCAGGCACTGTCGCGGCCAAGATCGAGTACCTCAACCCGGGTGGTTCGTCCAAGGATCGCATCGCGGTGAAGATGATCGACGCGGCCGAGGCAGCAGGGGAACTGAAGCCCGGCGGCACCATCGTCGAGCCCACGTCCGGCAACACCGGCGTCGGTCTCGCCCTGGTCGCTCAGCAGCGTGGCTACAAGTGCGTTTTCGTGTGCCCCGACAAGGTCGGCGAGGACAAGCGCAACGTGCTGCGCGCCTACGGAGCCGAGGTGGTCGTCTGCCCCACGGCTGTCGCACCCGAAGACCCCAACAGCTACTACAGCGTCTCCGATCGACTCGTCCGCGAGATCGACGGAGCCTGGAAGCCCAACCAGTACTCCAACCCGGCCGGCCCGGCCAGCCACTACGAGACCACCGGTCCCGAGATCTGGGCCGACACCGACGGCAAGATCACGCACTTCGTCGCAGGCGTCGGTACCGGCGGAACCATCTCCGGCACCGGCAAGTACCTCAAGGAGGTCTCCGGCGGCAAGGTCAAGGTCATCGGCGTCGACCCCGAGGGCTCGGTCTACTCCGGCGGAACCGGGCGCCCGTACCTCGTCGAAGGTGTCGGCGAGGACTTCTGGCCGACCGCCTACGACCCGTCCATCCCGGACGAGATCATCGCCGTCTCCGACAACGACTCGTTCGACATGACTCGGCGTCTCGCTCGTGAGGAAGGCCTGTTGGTCGGCGGTTCGTGCGGCATGGCTGCCGTCGCCGCGATCCAGGTCGCCGAGCGCGAAGGTCCCGACGCCCTCGTCGTCGTACTGCTGCCCGACGGTGGCCGCGGCTACCTGGCCAAGATCTTCAACGACTCGTGGATGTCCTCGTACGGCTTCCTGCGTTCGCGTCTGGACGGCAAGACTCACGAGACCTCCGTGGGCGAGGTGTTGCGCGGAAAGTCCGGCGCATTGCCGGATCTGGTGCACACCCACCCGTCGGAGACCGTCCGCGACGCCATCGAGATCCTGCGCGAGTACGGCGTCTCGCAGATGCCGGTCGTCGGCGCCGAGCCTCCCGTCATGGCAGGCGAAGTCGCGGGCAGCGTCACCGAACGCGACCTTCTCAGTGCCGTGTTCGAGGGTCGCGCCGCGTTGGCAGACCCGGTCGCCAAGCACATGAGCGAGCCGTTCCCACTGATCGGTGCCGGCGAAACCGTCTCCGACGCCACCAAGGCACTCGGCGAGTCCGATGCGCTGATGGTCGTCGAAGAAGGCAAGCCCGTCGGCGTCATCACTCGCCACGACCTGCTCGGATTCCTCAGCAAGGGCGCCTAGGCATGTGAACGGAAGCTCGTAGCCTGCTACGAGTTTCCGTTCACATGCGGCGCAGCCGCTCTACCGCACTGCGCTGGTTCCGGTCAGTGCCTGGCCGATCACGAGTTGATGGACCTCGGATGTGCCCTCGTAGGTGAGGACGGATTCGAGGTTGTTGGCATGACGGAGCACCGGGTATTCCAGCGTGATTCCGTTGGCCCCCAATATCGTTCGGCATTCACGAGCAATCTTGATGGCCTCGCGCACGTTGTTGAGCTTGCCCAGTGACACTCGCTCGCCCGGCAGTTCGCCCTTGTCCTTGAGTCGGCCCAGATGCAAAGCGAGCAGCTGGCCCTTGCCGAGCTCGAGGGCCATGTTCGCGAGCTTGGCCTGAGTGAGCTGGTACCCGGCGAGTGGCTTGTCGAACACCGCGCGGGTCTGCGAGTACTCGATCGCCGATTCGATGCAGTCCCGCGCCGCGCCCATCGCGCCGAAGACGATGCCGAAGCGCGCCTCGTTGAGGCAGCTCAGAGGTCCGCGCAGACCGCTGGCCTCGGGCAGCATGGCGTCGGCAGGCAGTCGGACGTCGTCGAACACCAATTCGCCGGTGATCGAGGCACGCAGCGACAGCTTCTTCTTCACGGTGTTGGCGGTGAATCCCGGTGTATCGGTGGGAACGACGAATCCGCGGATCTTGTCGTCGGTCTGAGCCCACACGACGGCGACGTCGGCGACGGGTCCGTTGGTGATCCACATCTTGCTGCCGTTGAGGATCCAGTCGTCACCGTCGCGCTTGGCGCGGGTGAGCATGCCGCCGGGGTTCGATCCGTAATCGGCCTCGGTGAGCCCGAAGCAGCCGATCAGCGATCCCTCGGCCATTCCCGGAAGCCACTGCTGCTTCTGCGCCTCGGAGCCGTACTTCCAGATGGCGAACATCGCGAGCGAGCCCTGCACCGAGACGAGCGATCGGATGCCGGAGTCGATCGATTCGAGCTCGAGGCAGGCCAGGCCGTACGCCGTCGCGGACGTTCCGGCGCATCCGTAGCCCTCGAGGTGCATGCCCAACAGGCCCAGCGAGCCCAGCTCCTTGGCCAGCTCGCGCGCCGGCACCGTGCCCTCGTCGAACCAATCGGCGATGTGCGGACGAATGCGCTCGTTACCGAACTTGCGGACGGTGTCCCGGATCTGACGTTCCTCGTCGTCGAGGAGTGAATCGATCGCGAACAGTTCGTCGACGCTCTGGGAGTTGGCCACGGTGCCTCTTTCCGCTGGGGGTTGTCTTCGCAGGTTACCCACGCCCCCGCGCGGCGACGCAGGCCGATTAGGGTGGAGGCCATGAGTGAGCAGCGCAGCAAGGCAGACAACACGTCCTGGCAGGGCTTTTCCACCAAGGCGGTCCATGCCGGCTACGAGCCGGATCCGCTGACCGGTGCGGTGAACGTGCCGATCTACGCCAGCTCCACCTTCGCTCAGGACGGCGTCGGCGGCATGCGCAGTGGATTCGAGTACGCGCGCACCGGCAATCCGACGCGTCGGCCGCTCGAGGCCAATCTCGCGGCCATCGAGTCCGGCACCTACGGTCGCGCGTTCTCCTCCGGCATGGCGGCCACGGACTGCCTGTTGCGCTCGGCGCTGCGTCCCGGTGATCACCTCGTCATCCCCAACGACGCCTACGGCGGCACGTACCGGTTGATCGACAAGGTCTTCACCCAGTGGGGCATCGAGTACTCGGTGGCTGCAGTGTCGGACGTCGACGAGGTACGCGCGGCGATGCGTCCGAACACCAAGCTCGTCTGGGTCGAGACGCCCACCAACCCACTGCTCAACGTCGGAGACATCGAGGCATTGTCGGGCGTTGCGCACGAGGGTGGGGCCAAGCTCGTCGTCGACAACACCTTCGCGTCGCCGTATCTCCAGCAGCCTCTGAGCCTCGGTGCCGACGTGGTGCTGCACTCGACGACCAAGTACATCGGCGGACACTCCGATGTCGTCGGCGGCGCCCTGGTGACCGACAGCGAGGAACTGGACACGGCCTTCGCGTTCCTGCAGAACGGCGCGGGTGGCGTTCCCGGACCGTTCGACGCGTTCCTGACCTTGCGCGGCATCAAGACTCTCGCGCTGCGGATGGAGCGACACAGCGACAATGCCGAGAAGATCGTCGAATTCCTCGACGGGCATCCGGCCATCTCGCAGGTCATCTACCCCGGGCTCGAATCTCACCCGTCTCATGCTGTCGCCGCGAAGCAGATGCGACGGTTCGGCGGGATGGTCTCCGTTCGTCTGGCCGGAGGCAAGCAGGCTGCGCTGGACTTCTGCGCGAAGACCGAGATCTTCACGCTCGCCGAGTCTCTGGGCGGCGTCGAATCGTTGATCGAGCATCCCGGTGCGATGACCCACGCCTCGACGGCCGGTTCGTTGCTCGAGGTGCCCGACGATCTGGTGCGTCTGTCGGTCGGTATCGAGGACGGCGCCGATCTGGTCGGTGACGTCGAGCAAGCGCTGGCATGATCGTCGCACTGATCGACTCGGGCCTCGGGATGCTCCCGACGGCTGCGCGGCTACGACAAGCGCGCCCCGAGCTCGATCTGGTGCTGATGATGGACCCCGACAACGCTCCGTGGGGTCCGAAGCCGGATGCGTGGGTGATCGACCGGGTGGTCGGAACCGCTCGGCATGCCGTCGAACTCGGTGCCGAGGTGGTCGTGCTGCCGTGCAACACCGCCAGTGTGACGGCGCTGAGTCACGTTCGGGCCGCGCTCGGTGACACGATTCCGGTGGTGGGTACCGTTCCGGCGATCAAACCCGCTGCAGCGGTGAGTGATCGGATAGCGATCTGGGCGACGGCGGCCACGACCGCGAGCGCCTATCAGGGGCGTTTGATCGAGCAGTTCGCCTCGCACCGAACGGTGACGAGTGTGGCGTGCCACGGTCTGGCGGATTCGATCGACCGTGGTGACGAGCGGGGGATCGGTGCCGCCATCACCGCGGCCGTGGCCGCGACACCCGCGGACGTCGAATCGATCGTGCTGGGTTGCACGCACTACCCACTGGTGTTGGACCGGATCGTCTCGCAGCTGCCGGGCGGCGTCACGATGTTCGACAGCGCCGAGGCGGTGGCCAACCAGACGGTGCGACGCGTCGACGAAGTCGGTTCGAGCGGTTCGGGCACCGGCCGTGTCTCGGTGTGGTTGAGCGGAATCGAGGGCGACTTGCCTGGGAGCGCGCAGCGGTACCGCGAAGGAAAACTGCTGCGGGGCGACGCACGAGCCGAGCAACACTGACCGTCGGGGAATGCGGGGCCCTCCCGAGCGTTGTCTTTCACTGAGCTAACGGTTACTGCGGTGAAGGGAAACACATGGTCGGCGTGGGCACTCGGACTCCAGTGGAACGGACGGCGGTGCGCATGCCGCATCGGCACGCGTTCTGGGTCGTCGGCGTCGCCTTCCTGGTCTTGATGGCCTCGGCGTCGGCACCGTCACCGCTGTACCCGGTGTATCAACAGGCCTGGGGATTCAGCGCTCTCACCCTCACAGTGATCTTTGCCGTCTATGCGGTCGCGTTGCTGTCCACGTTGCTCACCGTCGGTAGTCTGTCGGACCACATCGGGCGCAAACCCATTCTGATCGCCTCACTGATTCTCCTCGCTGTCAGCTTGATGCTGTTCATCGTCGCCGACAGCGTCCCGGTACTCCTCGCGGCTCGCGTCGTGCAGGGAATTGCCGCGGGTGCGGCCACCGGTGCGCTGAGCGCAGCCGTCATCGACCTGCAGCCCGACGCGTCCACCGGACCGTTGCTCAACAGCGTCGCGCCCTCCCTCGGCCTGGCAAGCGGCGCGCTCGGGGCCGGATTGCTGGTCCAATTGGCACCTGCGCCCGACATCTTGGTGTTCGCGCTGCTGATCGGCGCGGCACTGATCCTCGCGGTGGCACTGCTGTTCGTCCCCGAGACCTCGGCACTGCGTGGCTTCGATTCCCGCCGTCACCTCGCCTCGACCCTGCTGCCGAGGATGTCGATCCCCACGTCGGTGCGGGCACCGTTCCTGCTCATCGCTCCCGCTCTGTTCGCGACCTGGTCGCTCGGCGGGTTTCATCTCTCGCTCGGGCCGTCGATCATCGGCACGGTGTTCGACGTGGACAACCACATAGTGGGTGGGTTGGAGATCTTCGCGATGTTCGCCTCGGGCGCGGTGGCAGCTGCAGTGGTACGCAACGGGTTTCCCCGCACCGTGATGATGATCGGGGCGACGGTGTTGGCGGCAGGTGTCGCGCTCTCCCTGGTGTCGGTGCAGATCGAGTCGATCGTGCTGTACTTCGTCGGGGCTGTCATCGCCGGATCGGGCTGGGGAGCAACGTTCCTCGGTTCGATGCGCACGCTCGGCGCGCTGGTTCCCGCAGCGGAGCGAGGCGGAGTGTTCGCCACGACGTTCGTCATCAGCTACCTCGCGTTCAGCCTGCCCGCCGTGGTCGCCGGGCTGGCCGTGCACCGCCTCGGTCTGAGCACGACGGTGCAGGTGTACGGAGGGTTCGTCATCACGCTCGCGCTGATCTCGGTTCTCGGATTCTCGCTGGCGCAGCGGCGAGATCGATAGTGCACCAGAGCTTGTGAGTTCTCCTCTGCCGAGGGTGAGCGAGTACTCCTACCCGATCGGGTAGTTCGGTCGAGTCGTTGGCAGGGTTCCCGCCTCGAGGTGTTCCCACGCGGTATCGGGCAGGGGAGTGTGGTCATCAGTGAGACGCCGATCACAGAAGAAGGCGTCTTGTACTCACACTCACCGAGGAGACACCGATGGTCATCGAGCTCAATCAGATCTGGGAATTCCCCATCAAGGAGTTTCACCCGCTGCCGCGCGCCAAGCTGGGAGTCGGCGCCCACGACATGATCGGTGTCGAGGCCAAGGAACTCGGATTCAAGCGCTCGCTGCTGGTCACGACCGGTCTGCGCGGATCGGGCATCATAGAGGAACTGATCGGCAAGATCGAGTACCAGGGCGTCGAGGTGGTCCTTTACGACAAGGTCGAGTCCAACCCCAAGGACTACAACGTCATGGACGGTGCCGCGCTGTACCAGAAGGAGAAGTGCGACAGCGTCATCTCCGTCGGTGGTGGCTCGAGCCACGATGCGGCCAAGGGCATCCGCGTCGTCGTCGCCCACGACGGCCGCAACATCAACGAGTTCGAGGGATTCTCCAAGTCCACCAACAAGCAGAACCCGCCGCACATCGCCGTATCGACCACTGCCGGAACGGGTTCGGAGACATCCTGGGCCTACGTCATCACCGACACCTCGGACATGGAGAAGCCGCACAAGTGGCTCGCCTTCGACGAGGCGTCGACACCGACGCTGGCACTGGACGACCCGCTGCTCTACTACACCTGCCCTCAGCAGTGGACCGCGTTCTGCGGCTTCGACGTCCTCGCCCACGGTGCCGAGCCGTACGTCTCGCGGCTGGACTTCGCGCCGTCGCTGGGAAACGCGATCTACTCGATCGGGCTGGTCTCCAAGCATCTTCGTGAAGCTGTGTACGACCCGGGCAACCTGAAGGCTCGCGAGGGCATGATGAACGCCCAGTACATCGCCACACAGGCCTTCAACTCCGGTGGACTCGGCGTCATCCACTCGATCTCGCACGCGATCAGCGCCTTCTACGACAGCGCGCACGGCCTCAACAACGCCATCGCTCTACCGCGCGTGTGGGAGTACAACCTGCCCTCGCGCTACGAGCGTTACGCCGAGATCGCCGTGGCCATGGGCGTGGACACGAAGAACATGACCACCGTTCAGGCTGCCGACGCGGCAGTCGAGGCGGCCATCAGGCTCGCCAAGGACGTCGGAATTCCGGGCAACTTCGGATCGATCCGTTCGGCGACGTACGACAAGAACCGGATGAACACCGGCAAGTACGCCGGCAAGGGCGACGTGATCAAGGGCGACGAGAAGTCGGTTCTGAAGATCTCCGAGCACATCCAGGAGGACTGGTGCACCCCGGGTAACCCCCGTGAGGTGACCGTCCAGTCGATGATCCCCGTCGTCTCGCACGCGATCAACGAGTCTTACTGACCGCCACCCATGTGAACGGAACTTCGTAGCAGGGTACGAAGTTCCGTTCACATGCGGCGAAGCCGCCTGAAAGGAAGCACATGACCTCGCTGTCGACAGTGCGTAGCGACGACACCGGCACCGTTCGATTCACCGACGCCGCCGATCTGCAACGCGCGCTCGGAGAGCAGGACTACATCGCGGACGACGATCTCGCCACCGTGGTGCATCTGGCGACAGCACTCGATCGCCCACTGCTGCTCGAAGGCCCCGCGGGCGTGGGCAAGACCGAGCTGGCGAAGTCCCTGGCCACGGCGAGCGGACGCAAGCTGGTACGCCTGCAGTGCTATGAGGGACTCGACGACAATCGGGCCCTCTACGAGTGGGACTACGCCAAGCAACTTCTGCACGTGCAGATGCTGCGCGAGCACATCGGTGCACTCACCCAGCACGTCACCGACATCGACGACGCCTCGAAGATGCTCGCCGCCAAAGACTTCGGCCTCTACTCCGAGCCCTTCCTCGCCGTGCGGCCCCTGTTGGAATCGGTGCTCTCCGAGGAGCCGGTGGTGCTCCTGGTCGACGAGGTCGATCGCACCGAGGAATCGATGGAGGCCTTGCTGCTCGAGGTACTTGCCGAGAAGCAGGTGACGATCCCCGAGGTCGGTACGTTCACCGCGCGCAGCGATCCGTGGGTGATACTGACCTCCAACGACACTCGTGAGCTGTCGTCGGCCCTCAAACGTCGCTGTCTGCATTTTCATCTCGATTATCCGACCGCGGCGCGTGAGCGCGAGATCGTCACTGCTCGTGCCCCCGAGGTGCCCGCGCACATCGTGTCCGAGATCGTGGAGCTGGCAACGGAATTGCGTGAGCTACCGCTCCGCAAGAGCCCGTCGATCTCGGAAGTGATCGATGCGGCTCGTATCGCCTCGGTCCTCGGTCACACCGAAGACACCCGCAAGTACCTGCTCGCGGCCCTGGTGAAGTACTCGTCGGACATGAAGATCGCGCTGGCCGGACCGGTCGCAGAAACACCCTCTGCAGCAACATCACTCGGAACGGTCGTCAACACGACCGCGTCGGCCTTCAGAGGGCACGGTGGACGCGACAAAGGTGGCATCGGAATACGACGATGACCGTGCCACAGACGTTCTCGGCATCGGTGGTGCTCGACGTGCTGGCTGCGGTGTTCGGGCGCACGCTCAGGCGTTTCGGAGTAGCTGCGTCGCCGGCCGAGGTCATCGAGGTTCGACGCGTCCTCGGGCTTCTCGGGGCCCGTGACCTGACGGTGTTGCGCGCGGCCTTGCGCGCGACGTGTGCCAAGTACGACCACGAACAGCACGGTTTCGATCTGGCCTTCGAGTCGATGTTCAGGGCACTCGTCGAGAGCGCCACGGACGAGCGTCATTCACCACTGGGAGCGCAGGTAGCAGGCGGATTGCCGACGGACCTGGACGTCGGCGCAGACCAGGAAGCGGCCAAATACGCCGAGTACAACGAGCGCGCGGTCGAGATCGGTGATCTGCTCGACGCCCCGGAAGCGGACAAGGGCTTCAACCCGCACAAGGACGACGACGACATCAGTCTCTCGTCCGAGGACCACGATCTGTCGATCGACACCGACGGCGACATGGGTCGACGGGGTGTCACCTACACCGTCGACCTGGAGCGGTCCGGGTCGACGGCGGCCGGGGAGTTGGCGTCGAGCACCAGCGGAGCTGTTGCGGGACAGCTGAACTGGGAGGATCCGGCGAGCATCCTGGCGTGGTTCGATGCCTACGATCCGAGTAGCGTCTACGGCGACGGGGGTGATTCCGGTCCACTGAGCGCTGCGATGCTCGACCGCATCACCGATGCCGTCGAGGCTTTCGTCGCGGCACTGGGGGATGTGACGGGGACAATGTCGTCACCGGTGCCGGTCGACGGCGCGGCGCAGGCGATCGGCCGGCACGCCGAGATCGAGCGCGCGAGTCACGAAGTGCTCAAACACATGCGGGGCACTCCTCGACCACGACCACGCGAACATTCACGCGGACCGCTCGACATGCGGCGCACCGTCCGGTCCAGTCTGCGTACCGACGGCATCCCGTTCCGTCTGGTGACGAAAACCCCTGTGCCGGGAAAGGTT
This sequence comes from Rhodococcus sp. 14-1411-2a, assembly GCF_002259485.1. GTDB lineage: Bacteria > Actinomycetota > Actinomycetes > Mycobacteriales > Mycobacteriaceae > Rhodococcoides. The sequence goes on along the minus strand of NZ_NPGA01000005.1, from coordinate 120,597 downwards.
CGGTTGCTGGTACTGGCGGACGTGTCGTTGTCGGTCAGGCCCATCACCGCGTTCACCCTGAGGCTTGCGCAAGCCATGCATGCGCGCGCACACCGATGCACGGTGATGGGGTTCGTCGACGCACCGGTCGATGTGACTACCACCTTGCTCGGCAGTACCGGCGACGGCGCACTGGCCGCGGTGCTCGCGGACGCGCGACTGGACCTCGAAGCGAGCAGCGATTACGGCAGAACCTTCACCGATCTGTTGCAGTCACACCCAGAAGTCCTGGACAAGCGCACCGCGGTCATCATCGTCGGTGATGGCCGGTGCAACGGACGCCCGGCTGGCCTCGAGGCCCTGGACGAGATCCGGTCGAAGGTGCACCGCATCGCGTGGATCACCCCCGAAGCTCGTCGTTACTGGGCGCAGGCAGCGTGCTCGATGGAGGATTACGAGCGAATTTGCGACCGGGTCGTCGTCGCGCGGGATGGCGAACAGTTGACCTCGCAGGCGGCCGAACTGGGCCATGCGCTGTCCTGACCTGACCGATCGTGCCGCCTACCTACCCGATCGGGCAGGTAGGAACCTGGCCCGGTGCTGGTGGGATCGGACCGGCCGTGCTCGTAAGGTTGTAACCTGAATCACAGGTCCGAGAGTTCTGGGATCGATGGACAGCGAGGGTGTGGACGGTGGACCAGGCAGCTACGGCGGACGTCGGCAAGGCGCTGCACGACCTCGATGCGCAGCGCAGCCGAGCCGAGACGCCACGAGTTCTCAAATTCCACGCACCCGAGATCGTGTTCGGTCCGGATTCGCTGGGCGAGGTCGCGCACGCGACATGTCGTCTCGGTGGGGTCCGGCCGATGCTCGTCACGGACTCGGGGTTGATCGAGAGCGGCTGGGCCGGGCAGTTGGTCGACCTACTCGTTGCCCAGGGCCTCGACCCCCAGGTCTGGAGCGCGCTCACGCCCAATCCCAAGGACGTCGAAATCGAGGCCGGGCACGGCTACTACGCAGAGAACGGTTGCGACGTGCTGGTGGCGATCGGCGGTGGGTCGGTCATGGATGCGGCCAAGGGGATCGCCATCCTCGCGGGCAACGGCGGCAGAATCCTCGACTACGAGGGCGTCGATCAGGCCACTCGGCCGATTCCCCCGCTGGTGATGGTGCCCACGACATCGGGCACCGGGGCCGACGTCTCGCAGTTCTGCATCGTCACCGACACGGCGCGCTCGACCAAGATCACCATCCTCGGCCGGGCACTCGTTCCCGATATCACCGTGATCGATCCGATGTTGCTCACCACGATGCCCGAATGGCTCAACGCGGCAACCGGTTTGGACGCTCTGACGCACGGAATCGAGGCATTCGTCTCGCTGGGTCACAACCAGCTCACCGACCACCATGCACTTCGGGCCATCACCATGGTGATGTCGCAGTTGGCGCGCACCATCGACGAGCCCACCGATATGGCCGCGCGTGGTTCGATGGCGCAGGCGAGTCTGGAAGCCGGTCTGGCGTTCACGAATGCGATTCTCGGTGCCACCCATGCCATGAGCCATCAGGTGGGAGGACTCCTCGACCTCCCGCACGGGGTGATCAACGGAGTGCTGCTGCCGCATGTCATTCGTTTCAACGCCGCGGAGGATCCGTTGCCCTACGTGGCCATCGCGACGAGCCTCGGATTGCCGGAAGGCAGAGCCAGGCCGGAGGAAGCCGCCATGGCTGTGGCGGACCGTGTCGATCGCCTTGCACGTCAGGTCGGCGTTCCCACCGGTCTGGCGCAGATCGGTGTCCGCGAGTCCGATCTGGATGTGTTGGCCACCAACGCTTTACATGATGCCTGCATGTCCACCAATCCTCGCTCCGCCACGCACCGCGAGATGGTCGATCTGTTCAGGAGTGCGCTGTGACGTCCGGACCCGACCTGTCGCTGCTGACGGGGCTGCGTTCGGGCAAGAACACGTTCTACCCCCAATATCGTGGCGCGGCCGAACGTTTGGAGCGCGTCGTCTATGCGCTGGAGTTGATTTCACGGGCACTGGTTCGGACGGTCGACGGGCCCGAGACGCTGGTGTGCGCGGTCGCGGAAGCAGCTCGTGCCCATCTGAGCGCACGCTGGGTGGTCTTCGCTCTTGCCGATGGCGCTCTGCCGGATGCCGGTCCTCGTCGACTCGTGCTCGGACCGGACGCCACGCCGTTTCTGGTCGACAACGTCGAGGGGCCACCGTTGCCGGACGACGTCGTCGACTGCCTCGAGTCGATTCGACAGTCGACGTGCGGCGATGGGCAGACACCGGTGATCTCCGCTCATCACGCCTTCGTGCCGATCGCGTTCGACGGAGGCGTCGTGGGTGCTTTTGCGGCGTGGACCGGAGAGCAGCGGGTGCTGGACGCCACCGACGCGGCGGTGTTGAGCATTCTGGCCAGTCAAACGGCGGTGGCGCTGCAGAATTCGGCGCTCTTTCAGAGTCGACGGCAATTGCTCGAGCGGACCGAGAGTGCCTACGCCCAGGCGAACCGCACAGCGGCCGATCTCGCAGCCCGCAATGCCGAACTGTTGCTGACACAGCGGCAATTGGGTGCCGCGCACCGGCATCAGGTCCTCGACGACGAACGCCACCGCATCGCTCGCGAATTGCACGACAGCGTCACTCAGGCCGTGCTGTCCGCTGGTATGCAGATCGAAGTGTGTCGCAGCGAGATCTCGGCCGAAGAACGCAGCGACAGATTGGATCTGGCGAAGGATCTGACGCGTCGGGCTGTGGAACAACTGCGGTCGGCGATCTACGCGCTCAATCACCCGCAGGACGCCGATCGAACGTCCCTTCCGGAAATGCTCGAACAGCTTTCCGTGGTCCACATGCCCGACGAGTTGCAGGTCTCGTTGCGGGTGGAGGGAACCCCCGTCGAGCTGAGCAGCGAGTGCGAGCATGCCTTGCTCCGCATCGCCGGCGAAGCATTGTTCAACACAGCGGTGCACGCGCACGCGTCCCGGGCAATTCTTCGGTTGACCTATTCGCTCGATCAGGTGCAGTTGTCGATCGCCGACGATGGCGACGGCGATCCGGCCCACCTGCGAATGATGCTGCACCTGGCCGAGTCCACCGATGTCGACGGCCGCCACCGCGGATTGGCGAACATGGCGGCCCGCACTCGCGAACACGGCGGGGTCTTCGAGATTCGCCGCGCCCGAACCGGGGGTGTGCGTGTGGCAGTGCGCATTCCCTTCCAGGAAAGATCCGAGAAGGGCGAAACACAGTGAGCGTTCCGACGGTTCGCACGGGCATGGGGCAGGTGGCGGCACCTACTGTCCGCATCGTCCTGGTCGACGATCATGCAATTCTGCGCGACGGGCTGCGTTCGGTGCTCGAGCGCGAGTCGGATCTGACGATCGTGGGGGAGGCGTCGACGCGGGAGGAGGGATTGGCCGTCGTCGCGCGGGTCGAGCCCGATATCGTGCTGATGGATCTCAAGCTCTCGGCCAGTTCGGATTACGAGGGCCTTGCCCTGTGCGCACAATTGGCCAAGGCGCACAACGGAATCGGATTGCTGGTGCTCACCACTTTCCTCGACGACCGACTCGTGGTGGAGGCGGTGCACGCCGGTGCACGCGGATACGTCGTCAAGGACGTCGATACCACCGAACTGGTGCGGGCGATACGTGCTGTCTCGCGAGGCGAGAGTGCCTTCGATTCGCGGAGTGCCTCGGCTGTCGTGCGATCACTCAACGGCACGCCGAGCAGCATAGAACGGCTGACCGAGCGCGAACTCGAAGTACTCCGGCTACTCGCGACGGGCCTGTCCAACAACATGATCGGCACCCGCCTGTTCATCTCGGCGACGACAGTGAAATTCCACGTCAGCAACATCATGCGCAAGCTCGCAGTGTCTCGGCGAGCCGAGGCCGTGTACGCGGCAAGCAAGCAGGGGTTGATCTGAGCGACGCCGAACGAGGCACCGAGCGCAAAGTAGACGGCGCTCCGCGTCCTGTTCGGAGCGCTCTCGAGGTGCAGGCTTCGGATACCACACACCAGTGATATCCATGCCGAGGAGCACCCATGACCGTTCAGGAAGACACACGCCCAGACGACGCTCCCACAGACCGGCCCACGGAGCTCACGGTTCTCGGGGCCTGCGGCCAGGACTGTCCGGATTCCTGCTCGATGGTGGTCACCGTCGCAGACGGTGTGGCGACCAGCGTCAGCGGTAGCAAGACCAACCCGTACACCAACGGCGGACTGTGTGTGAAGGTGGACAACTACCTGGACAAGGTTTACAGCCCCGATCGAGTTCTGTACCCGCTCAAGCGATCCGGACCCAAAGGCTCCGGCCGCTTCGAGCGGATCTCGTGGGACGAGGCCGTGGCCACCATCGCGGAGAAGTTCACCGCCATCGCCGAGGAATTCGGCCCGGAAGCGATCATGCCGTGCAACTACCTCGGCACCCAAGGGATCACGCAGGGGCTCAACGTCGGGGACGCATTCTTCAACCGCCTCGGCGCGACGGTCGCCGAGCGCACCTACTGCGACGCCGGCTCGTGCACTGCCTACGCGATGACCGTCGGCGACACGGCGGGCGTCGACCCCGAAAGCTTCGTCCATTCCAAGTTCATCCTGATCTGGGCCTCGAACGTCATGAGCACCAACCTCCACCTCTGGCCTTACGTGGCCGAGGCGAAGAAGAGGGGTGCGAAGGTCGTGGTGATCGATCCGGTCAAGACCAGGACCGCCAAGGCTGCCAGCCAGTACATACCTATCCGCCCCGGCACCGACGGCGCACTCGCGCTGGCGATGATGCACGTCATCATCGACGAAGGACTGACGGACGCCGACTACATCGAGCGTCACACCATCGGCTTCGACGAGTTGGCCGAGCGCGTGCAGCAGTACACCCCGCAGTGGGCGTCGGAGGAGACGGGCATTCCCGTCGAGGACATCTACACGTTGGCAAGGGAATACGCGCAGAGTCAGCCGTCCGTTATTCGTATCGGCGTCGCGATCGAGCGCAGCGCAGGTGGTGGACAGAGCGTGAGGGCCATTTCGTGTCTTCCGTCTTTGGTGGGCGCGTGGCGCAAGCCGGGCGGCGGGATCCTGCAGCTGCCCCTATGGGCATTTCCGGTCAACTGGCCCGAATTCCTGCAGACGGATCTGCAGACTCCGGGTACGCGCGTGATCAATCTGTACCAGCTCGGCGAAGCACTGACCGGCGGGCTGAATCTGGATACGCCCCTCAAGGGCCTGATGGTCTACAACTCGAATCCGGTGGTGGTGTGCCCCGATCAGAAGCGGATGATCGACGGGCTCAGCCGCGAGGATCTGTTCACCGTCGTCAGTGACCATTTCATCACCGACACAGCCGATTACGCGGACATCATCCTGCCTGCCACCACTCAGCTCGAGCAGGACGACATCAATTTCTCGTGGGGCCACCTGTTCGTCACCTACAACAACCGTTCGATCGAGCCCATGGGTGAAGCCGTACCCAACACAGAGCTGTTCCGGCGATTGGCCAAGGCCATGGGGTTCACCGAGCCGGTGTTCTCCCGAACCGACGAAGAGCTCATCGGTCTCGCCTACGACTGGAATGCGCCCGCAATGGAGGGCATCACCATCGAGTCGCTCAAACGGCTCGGCTGGCAGAGACTCAATCTGCCCGGTCCCGACGAGTACGCGCCACACGCCGGCGGAAATTTCAGAACCCCCTCCGGCAAAACGGAATTCCTGTCCTCGGCGGCGGCGGGCGGCAATTTCGTCCTGCCTCTCTTCCGGCAGGGCTCGAACGATCACCAACCGGGCCAGCCCGTCGATCCGCTGCCGCACTACATCGCGCCCCGCGAATCGCTGCGAACCAATCCCGAACTGGCGCAGAAGTATCCGCTCAACCTGTTGACTCCCAAGTCGCACGCCTATCTGAATTCGAGCTTCGGAAATCTCGACATGCATCGCAAGGTGCAGAAGGAGCCGACGTTGTTGGTCAATCCTGTCGACGCCGAGCGCCGCGGGATCGCGTCGGGGGATGTGGTGCGGGTCTTCAACGATCGTGGAGAGTTCACCGTTGTCGCCAAGCCGGACAAGGCGGTCATGGAGGGCGTCACGGTCTGTGCGATGGGCGCGTGGCGCAAGAACATGCTGTCGCTGTCCACTCCGGCTTCGCTGAACCCGACCGTGTTCGCAGACCTCGGAAACGCCCCGACCTTCTCCGACACCCTCGTCGAAGTGCGACCACTCGACGCCTGATCGTCATCACTACTACGAACAAAAGGATTTCGCCATGGCCTACGTCGTCACCGAAGCGTGCATCGACCTACTCGACAAGGCATGCACCGAGGAGTGCCCCGTCGACTGCATCTACGAGGGCGCTCGGATGATGTACATCAACCCCGACGAGTGCGTCGACTGCGGAAAGTGCATGCCCGCCTGCCCCAACGACGCCATCTTCTGGGAACACAAGATTCCGGACGAGCAGAAGCGGTTCGTCGACATCGCAGTCGAATTCTGTGAGGACGCCGACGCGTCGGGAGGGGCGGAGGACCTCGGCCCGGTCGGCCACGACCATCCGACGATCGACGAAGTGGCGAAGAAGTGAGTGGTGCAACGGTTTCCGAGTGTGACCTGATCATCGTCGGCGCCGGCCCGGCAGGGCTCTACGGTGCCTACTACGCGGGCTTTCGCGGACTGACGGTGACCGTCATCGATGCCTTGCCGCACCCCGGCGGTCAACTGGCCGCGCTGTACCCGGAGAAGAAGATTTTCGACGTCGCGGGCTTCCCTGCGATCAAGGCCCAACATCTGGTCGACGCACTGGTCGAGCAAGCCGAGCAGGCGGATCCGACGTATCTGGTGGGACACGTCGCGACCGAATTCGAGGAGTTCGAGGACTCCGTCCGCATCACGACCGACAGGGGTGCCACCGTCGTCGCGAAGGCCGTTCTGGTGGCAGCGGGCATCGGGAAGTTCACGCCGAGGCCGCTGCCAACCGGGTCCGAGTTCCACGACCGCGGGTTGCGGTATTTCGTGCCCAGGCTGAACGATCTGGCCGGCGAACACGTGATGATCGTGGGCGGCGGTGATTCGGCGGTGGACTGGGCGCTGAGCCTGGAACCGATCGCGAAATCGGTCGTGCTGGTGCACCGGCGCAACGACTTTCGAGCTCACGCGCACAGTCTGGGTCTGCTCGAGCGGTCGAGTGTCGATGTTTTCACTCCGTTCGAGGTCGAGGAGATCGCAGGCGAGGACACCGTCGAATCGGTGACGATCGTCGACGGTGCCGGAATCGAGCGGAGGCAGCTGACGGTGTCGAGTGTTGTTGCCGCACTGGGATTCAAGGCAGCACTCGGTCCCATCGCAACGTGGGGGTTGGACAAGTACCAGCGCGATATCGCCGTCGACCGAACGATGCGCACCAACCGGAGGCGAGTGTTCGCGGTGGGTGACGTTGCCGGACACGAAGACAAGGTCAAGTTGATCGCGGTCGGCTTCGCAGAGGCGGCCACCGCGGTCAATCACATCGCTCCACTGGTGGACGGCTCGGCACCGATCGTGCCGGGCCACTCGAGCGACTCGATCCACTGACCCCAGCGGGCCGTACGGTTCAGTTCGGTCGCATCGACCGGGTGAACGCTCGTGGATCGTCGGAGTGGGCGGACGCAGCGGAGCGGTAATGGCGCGGGCTCATGCCGTACTGCTCACGGAATGCGCGGCTGAACACGGCAAGGTCCGCAAATCCCCACCGTCGACTGATCTGTCCGAGGGAACGGTCGGCCGAAACGCTGGCGATGATCTCACGACGGCACCGCTCGAGTCGCTTGACGCGGATGCTGCGGGCCACCGTCGTGCCACTGGCGGCGAAGACGCGGTGGAGTTGGCGGGTCGAGACGAGCATCGCCGCCGCGACCGCGCCGGGCGAAAGCTCGGGGTCCGCGAGATGATCGTCGATGTACCGCTGAGCGGACCGCACGAGTGCTGCGGTAGGGGAGTCGATCGTCGGGCTGGTGGTGGTGTTGCGGGCGATCACGCTGACCAGATCTCCGACCTCGTCGGCTATGGCCTGCGCTCCGGTGATGTCCAACGACGAGCGCGTCGAACTCAGATCGTGCAGAAACCGCCCGAGGAGCCCACTGAATCCGGCAGATCCATCGAATGCCATTGCTGTCATGTCACTGGATTCGCGCGCATCGAGCCGAAGCATGTGGCGGGGCCAGGTGAAGACCTCGAGCTCCCATTGGTCGTCGTCGGGATGGCCGTCGATGATCCAGTCGAACGGGCGCGAGGTGTCGTAGATGGCGAAGTCGCCCCGCGTCAGCGTGCATTCACGGCCGTCCTGCACCACGATCGCGCGGCCCCGACGGATCATCCCGATCTGCACGTACTCGATACGGTCCTTGTCGATCAGTGAGTCGGTACGAGCGATGTGCTGCGAGGTGGACCGGACGCTCGAAACCTGCAGGTGCGCAAGCGACATCGATCGAACCGCGCCGGTAAATCTGCTGTCGGCCACGTCGGCGACATCGAGTGCGACGAAGTGTTCGTTCAACATGTCGCACCAGTCCCCGCGGCTGGTCGTCCGGGCCGGGACGGAGAATCCGGATCTGGAGAGCATGAGAACCCCTTGTCGTAAGAGCCCGCCGTGACCGACTCGTCGTGATCATGGCGATCACTGCGATGCAGGGGCTTCGTTCGAGGTTAACGCGCAATGTTTCGGCTCGATTGGCTGTTCGTAACATTGCCGGAAAGTCCTGCGACAACGACGCAGTGTGGTCTCTGCGGATCAACTAGCCGTCACTGACGGTCAACTGCGGATCACCCGGCTCGGCAATCCTTGGTGCACATGAGGTGAAAGGGGTGTGCCGTGGGCGAAGTCGACACTGTCCGGACGGTGGAAGTGAATCCAACGGACCACGAACCGCGCGCGACCGATACGTGTGTCGCCGTGGTGGCCGATGTTCTGTCGGTCGAGGCGATGATCGACTGGGCGACGCTGCCGCAGTGCGGGGCCGTCGTGACCTTCACCGGGGTGGTTCGTGAGTATTCGACGGACGGCGCGGGTCGCGCCGCCGATGGTGTCGTGTCGATCGACTACCAGGCCTACGAATCGGTGGCGCGAGTGCGACTGTTCGAGATCGCGGACGCCGCGCGAGACCGATTTCCCGGAATCGGACGTATCGCGTTGCTGCACAGAGTCGGATCGGTTCCACTCGGTGCAGCCAGTGTGCTCGTCTGCGTGTCCTCGGGCCATCGCGTCGACGCATTTCTGGCGGCTCAGTTCTGCATCGACGTTCTCAAAGCCTGCGTACCGGTGTGGAAGCTCGAACAGCGGGCCGGAATCAGCGATTGGGTCGAGACCGGAATGCAGATCGAGGGCGTCGAGCGAGCGGCCTCGCACTGGCTGCCCGCGACGTACGGACGTTGCTCGTGAGCGGCCTCGATATTGGCATTCGCGATACTCGCGGGCGAGTCCTTCGCGATCTACGGATCTCGGTCACCGATCGGTGCAACTTTCGCTGCGTGTACTGCATGCCCCGTGCCGAATTCGGCCCCGATCATTCGTTCCTGAACGCGAGCAGATTGTTGTCCTTCGAGGAGATCGACAGAGTCGCTCGAGCGGCGGCGACCATCGGAATCCGCAAGGTACGTCTCACCGGCGGTGAACCGCTGCTACGCGCCGGAATCACCACGCTGATAGAGCGATTGAGTTCGATCGAGGACATCGATCTGGCGATGACCACCAACGGTTCACTGCTCGCTGCGCATGCCGAAGAACTGGTGGCGGCCGGGTTGCGCCGTGTCACCGTCAGCCTCGATTCCACGGATCCGGACACCTTCGCTCGGATGAGCGATACGCGCGTGCCCGTGCAGACCGTGCTCGACGGCATCGACGCGGCTGTGCGGGCCGGGATGTCGCCGGTCAAGGTCAACGTCGTGGTGCGTCGAGGGGTGAACGACGGATCGATACTGGCCGTTGCCGAACGGTTCCGAGGCACCGACATCGTGGTGCGCTTCATCGAATACATGGATGTAGGCGCGACCAACAGATGGGAGCTGGCCCAGGTCGTCGACGTCGAATCGATCGTCGACACGATCGGACGGAACCACCCATTGGAGAGAGTCGACGCGGACTACGACGGTGAGGTGGCGGTGCGGTATCGCTACCTCGACGGCGGCGGAGAAATCGGTGTGATCGGTTCGGTATCGGAACCCTTTTGCGGAGCCTGCACCCGTGCCCGCTTGTCCGCTGATGGCAAGGTGTTCACCTGTCTGTTCTCTTCGACGGGAACCGATCTGCGGGCCCTGCTGCGATCGGGAGCCTCGCAGGGCGACCTCGTGGCGCGCTTGTCGGCGCTGTGGCTGCGCCGAGACGATCGATACTCGGAGCTGCGAGCAGGAACGAATGACGGTGCAGTGCGCGACCGCATCGAAATGTCCTACATCGGTGGATGATCGGAGAGTGAGAGGTCCATGGCCGAAGTCCTGATGTTCGCGGCGGCCCGTCAGGTCGCCGGTGAGGCGTCGCAAGACATTCCGGGGTCTACGGTCCGTAGGGTACTCGATTCCGCGATCGAGCGGTACGGCGCGCCCTTCGCGGATGTGCTTGCTGTGTCCAGGATCTGGATCAACGGACGTTCGCTGGGTCGTACCGAGGATTCGCCCTGCTCGGACACCGACGAGATCGCAGTGCTGCCCCCGATTTCCGGCGGATGATGTCGACGACAGTCGGCAGTATCCCAGCTCCTCTCCGAACGGTGGACCAACATCGTTGCGCGATAGACGAACTGGGCGTGTCGCCACGCGTTCGCTCGGTGCCGATCCACAGTGCCGTGGGACGAGTGTTGGCCGAGGACATCGTTGCCGACCACGCGTTGCCGGCGTTCGACAACTCGGCGGTCGACGGATTCGCCGTCCGCGCTGCCGATGTGGACGGTGCGGGCGGTGCGCCCGTTCGGTTGCTCGTCTCCGCTCGCAGTGTCGCAGGCAGACAACCGGTGCCGCTGCACGTGTCGCCGGGGCAGTGCGTCCAGATCATGACCGGGGCCGTGGTGCCGTTCGGTGCAGATCTGGTGATCCCGGTCGAGAGAACCAGCGGATTCGCCGAGTCGTTCGGTTCGGCCGAGGTCACCGTCCGCTCGCTCGATTCCAAGAGCAACATTCGCGCCCGGGCGTCGGATCTGGAGGTCGGTGACATCGCTGTCGGGGCAGGGACAATGGTCACCCCCGCACAGGTCGGCCTGTTCGCCGCTCTCGGCCGCACCCACGTTCGGGTCGAATCGTCTCTGATCGTCGCTGTGCTCTCGACGGGATCGGAGATCCGCGGCGTCGGGACCGAACTCGCGAACGGTGAGTGTCACGATTCCAACGCCGCGATGATCGTCGCCGATCTCATCCGGTGCGGTGCCGACGTGCACCTCGAACCGGCTGTGGCCGATGACGTGGACGCATGCCGGGCGGCACTCGCCCGGTGCGCCGACGCTGCGGACGTCATCGTCACGACCGGTGGCATCAGCGCCGGTACCGAGGAAGTGGTTCGGCTGGCACTCGCGGATCAGGAGGTCGACTTCGTCTCTGTCGCAGTCAGGCCGGGAAAGCCGCAGGCGTGCGGTCGGTTCGGCGGAACTCCGATCCTGTGCCTGCCGGGAAATCCGGTCAGCGCATTGATCTCCTACGAACTGTTCGTCCGGCCGGTGGTCGTTGCGGCACTGCGAAACCCGCAGGCGGAAAGAAAGATGAGAACGGTCAGGGCGCAGGGGCATACGCCTCCTGCCTCGGCGATACCCCGGGTGATGCTGGGCGTCGTCGACGGTGACGACGCCACGATCATTCGATCGCACTCGGTCGGTGCGCTGGCCCATGCCAACTCTCTGATCGTGATTCCGCCCTCCGACGGCGGCCTGGGTCCGCCGGGTGAGTACCCCGCCTGGATGCTCGGCTCGGCCGCGTCGACGCGGCGAGGTACCTGCATCTGAAAGCGCTGCGAACCTCTCCGCGCCCAGCCCGCCGGCGTGAGGAGAGTGCACACATTTCGTAACGCGAATGCCTCGGATGACTTACGCCCAAGGCCTACCGTGTGTGCACTCGAATCTATCGCGGAGTGCAACATGACGTCATTTTGGACAACGAGGGGACTCGGCCCGGCCGATCAGATGAGCTATTGGGCCGATGTTCTCTGCCAGGCATTCACGCCGCTGGCACCGTGGCGATCCCGGGACCACGTCGAACACAGTTCGTCACGTTCAGGACTTCCCGGATGGGTGCGCTCCGCGGCGATCGGGGGTGGCAACGCAGCGGAGATCGCCTCCTGCACACAGCGAATCGATCATGGAAAGCGCGAGGTCGCCCGCGCGGACGAGGACGTCGTCTTCGTCAATCTGCAACTGGACGGGCACTGTACGACCACTCAGGACGGGCGGCAGTGCACGGTCTCCCGAGGTGAGTTCGCCGTCGTCGACTCGACTCGCCCGTACCGGCTGGAGTTCGTCGAGCCCGGCAACGACGAACTGTGGCGAGTGCTGTCCTTCCGACTGCCGCGCCCTCTGCTGGCAGATGTGGTCGGCCCGTCGGCAGCGACGACTGCGCGGCGTTTCTCGAGCTCGTCGGGTTCTGCTCGGCTGCTCAGCTCGTTGATGGTGGAGACCTGGCGGACCGATTCAACGCTGCAGACCGCCGAGCGGCAGATGATCGGAGCGGCCCATGTCGATCTGCTGCGTGCCGTACTGGGAGGGACGCAACGGGACACCGGATGCTCGTTGGACACCGACGAAGCACTTCGGGTCTCCGCAGTTCGGTACATCGACTCCAGGCTTGCATTCGGCCGAGTTCCCGCCACCGATGCGGCCCGCCATGTCGGGGTATCGGTACGCACGCTCCATGCCCTCTTCGAGAGGACGGGAACCACGTTCGGTGCCGTCGTCCGTGAGCATCGCGTCGAAGCGTGTCGGCGTGAGCTCGCTGATTCTCGGGACACTCGATCGATCGGAACGATAGCGGCAGCGTGGGGATTCTCGGATTCGGCGCATCTGGCCAAGACCTTTCGATCGCGCTTCGGATGCAGTCCGGTCGAATACCGCAACTCGGTGCAGACAGGGGAAGTGCCGCAGTCGGCGCAGGGGTGAATCTTTCTGTTCGACAGTGCAGAACGGTACCGATGACGGCGCAGTCCGGTACAAGACCGGGATGCGTCGGGCCGTGAAACATGGTGGGTAGGGCAGCGTCGCCCGATTCCGTTCTTCACCCCCCCACCAGGACAGACATCGAGGAGTCTCACATGACCCTGAGTTTCGAGCTCAGCCCCGAGCAGATGGCAGTGCGCATGCAGGCGCGGCAAGTGGCGGACGACATTCTGAGCGAAGTAGCGCCCGCTATTTCCTCCATACCGCGCCCCGAGGATCGCTTCTACGCGTTGCACCCGGTCTACAAGCAGCTGGCCGGTCTCGGATTCGTCAAGGGACTGGTCCCCGATCAATACGGCGGCGCGTACTTCGACAATCTCACCTTCGCGCTCGCGGCCGAGGAACTCGCTCGGGTCGACATCAACACTCCGACGGCATTGCTGGGCACGGGATTGGGACTCAACCCGATCATCAACTTCGGTACCGAGGAGCAGAAGAACCGCTGGCTCCCGTTGTTCTGCGACGGCGAACCCAGATTGGCTGCGATCGCCTACACGGAAGTCACCGGCGGGGCCAATTACGACTCGGAAGACCCTACCGTCGGAATTCGGACCTTCGCGCGTCGCGAGGGCGACGAGTGGGTCATCAACGGTGCCAAGCACTACACCACCAATGCCTCGGGCTGGGACGGTCAGGGTGCCGACCTGATCAGTGTGGTCTGCCGTACCGATCCTGCACTGCCGCCGTCGGAGTCGCTCGCCGTCATCGTCGTGGAGAAGGGAACGCCCGGGGTGGAGATCACCGACATGATCGACACCATCGGACATCGTGCCACCAATTCGCCGCGGGTGGAATTCCGCGACGTGCGGGTGCCGGTCGGCAACATCGTCGGCAAGCCGGGCGACGGGTTGGATATCGTTGCCACTGCCTTCTCCTGGACCTGCTCGTCCATCGCTGCCGCGTGCGTGGGCAGGATGCGAGCTGCATTCGACTACTCTTTGCACTTCGCCAAGACCGACCACCGCTCCGGTCCGGTACCCGTCATCGAGTATCAGAATGCCGGATACATGTTGGTGGACATCAAGACTCGCATCGAGGCGGTCCGCTGTTTCGCGTGGAAGGCTGCGGACCATTTCGACCGTACCGGCGGACGCGATCGCGAATTGACCAACGAGGCAAAAATTTTCGCGTCAGAGACGGCCGTGCAGGTCGTGTACGACGCCATGCGTCTCGTCGGTGTCGATGCGTACACGAACCTGACACCGATCGCGGCGATCATGGAAGACGTCCTGTGCTTCCCGGTCTACGACGGCGGCAACATGGGGGTCCGACGGCGCAACGTCCACAATCTGCTCAGGGCAGACGGATTCGATTCACTCGCTGCAGCGGAGAATCGACTGTCGGTACCCGAGTACGCCTAGGTCGACGGAGGCAGTGGTGTCAGGATCCATTGCGATCCTGACACCACGTCGGCGTTGCGATGTGGTACTCCCAGCGGCCTGTCAGACCAGTTGGGGGGTCGAGGTCTTGTCGATCACGAGCCACCCACCGTGGTGCTCGAAGGTCCGAAATACGCGGCCCGACGACCGACCGAGCTCGACCAGTGATGCCTCGTCGAATGTGCGGACGTGTCCGTGGCAGGCGGTGGTCTCGGCCTCGAAGGGCACGGCAACAACGACACGGGTGCGCGCGATGCGTAGCGCTTCTTCCACTATGCGGGAGCCGGTCTCGGCGTCGACGTGCTCGAGGAGATGCAGTGCAGTCACGGTGTCGGCACTGCCGTCGGCAACGGGAACATTGGCGGCGTCGCACACCACGGTGTCGAGCGTGATCCCGAGGTGTGGGGCCACGGTGGCGAGCAACCGCATGGTTCCGGCCGACAGGTCCGTCGCAGTCACCGAGTGGCCTTCAATCGCCAGCCGCAGTGGAAAGAAGCCGAAGCACGAACCCAGGTCGAGCACCGACCCGACGATCAGGTTCTCCGCCTGTTCGTGGACAGGCGCGAAATCGGCGGTGCCCGAGAGCAGCTCGTCCAACGAATTGCGGTAATAGGTGGCCCATGCGTCGACCGGATCGGCGACCGTGGTGCGGACTATCCCGACCAACACCAACTCGAACTCGCGCTGAGAAAGACCCACATGACGTGCCTGTGCGGTCACGATCGGAACGAGGCGCTCGCCGATCTCGGCCGACGTCAGGCCATGGCCGACCTGCACGGTCGACCCTGTCCGGGCGGCGTCGAACTGCAGTCCGGGAAGATGCCGAACGACCACGTTCTCGTGAGCCCACACTCCATCCGGGCTCGGTGCCAGTGCATCCAGCTCGGTCATCGAAAGCCATTCTGTTCGTGGGACGCCCGGCGAGGGCGTCCCGTCGGTGAGGTCGAGCGTTCCACACAACCCTCGCCGAATCGGCCGCTTCAGAGCAGCTCTGGCCGCTGGGACACCCTTGGACCCCGCGCGCCGGACAGGCGGTCACCTACCCGGACGGGCAGTTGCTCCCGACGGCCGACCGGTTCCTCCCGTCATGACGGTCGCTCACACGCTCGCCGGTGTCAGTCCACTTCCTCTCCGATCCACTGTGCCAGCAGATGGTGGATGTGCCGGATCTTGACTTCCTGGTATCGAGCCAGCGGGAGCGTCTTCGACTGCGCCGACTGCAAGCCCTTCTGCACCTTGGGCATGTTGTACGCGTCCTGGTCGAACACCCGCGCCGAACTGCCGAGCACCGTTGCTTCCAACCACGACTGCTCCGGTCGCAGCCACTGGGTCTTGGCAGGCTTGGGCCGTTCGCCCTTGAACGGTGCCAGTAGGTACACGTCCATGATCGAGGTCTCGTGGTCGTCACCGTTGGGTCGGAATCGGTAGACGATGCGTTGGTACGCGCCCCATGGATGAAAGTTGGGGAACACGGTGTAGTAGATGCTGTCCAGTGATTCCGCGTCGGACATGTTGTCCGCCTTGACATCACCGATGATCTCGCGCAGACCCTCGCGGGCCAGCATGCCGGACATCTCCCGCGCGGTCACACCCTCGGGGAGCGTCACCATCGGGTCCTCGTCGATGCGCGCATCGATCATCGAGTCGAACATCTCCTGCTCGGTCGGGACGAAGTTGATGTGCGGGCTCGGTACTCCGTTCGCCGTGATGCCGCGGTTGAAGTTGCCCCAGCTGTCGTACTGACTGTTGGAGTCGCCGGTTCCCACGACCCGCTGCGGGTGAGTGGTGATCACGTGGAAGGCCTCGGAGAATGCCTCCTGCGCAATCTTCCAGTTCGCCTGGATGACCTGAGCGACGTGCGCTTGGATGAATCGGTCTTCCAGAGGCCACGCCTCGAAGTGCTTTCCGAGATCGCCGAGGAAGCTGTCCAGTGATTCGGACTCGGGATCCATGTTGACGAACACGAAGCCACCCCAGGTGTCCACCTTGACCTGTGGCAGGTCCATCTTCGACTTGTCGACCTGAGGAAAGTCCCAGGCACAGGTCATCGACTTGAGCGAGCCGTCGAAGTTCCAGGCGAAACCGTGAAAGGGACAACGTATTTCGTTGCCGGCCGGACCGTCCTCTTCGCGGAGGGTACGGCCACGGTGCAGGCACGAGTTGTAGAACGCACGGATGCCCATGTCCTTACCGCGGACGAGCAGGATCGACTTTTCGCAGATGTCGTACACGAGCGTGTCACCCGGCTCGGGGATCTCTTCCTCGCGGCACGCCATCTGCCATACCTTGTACCAGACCCGGTCTCGTTCGAGTTCGTGGTACTTGCGGCTGATGTAGCGCGATACCGGCACGAAGTTCTGGTCGGCGTATTGCTCGTGAGATTCCTCGCGCAGGATGTCCGGGACCGGGTGCGTATCGGTCTCGAGCAGTCGCTGATATCCCGTCCCGTTCTCGACGGGTGTTTCGGCGCGCTCATCGATGTCGGTCACAGCTTGCCTCCCTGTTCCAGCGTGATGGCGAGGGCGTCCTGCGCCTGTTTGTCGGCCTGCATCTTCTCGAGCAGTTTCGCGGCGCCCATGAAGCGCCGGTTCTGGGTGATGGGGACGGGAGCGCGAGGACCGAGACCCACCCATCGGGCCAGCTCGGGATCGACCGCCTTCACCTCGCCGTGGAGGTAGCGACCTTCCGGATCGAACGTGCCGGTCTTGCCGTCGCGAGTGGTGACCAGGACGTTGAAGTCGTCGTCGAACTCGTAGATCGCGTGGCTCATCGGATGCTTGATCTGTCGCATCGCAATCTCCTTGATGATCAGTTGCGGTGTTACTTAATGTTCTATCCATAAACTGTAACAGTGAACGGTGACGATGAGCACACTTTTCTTTACTGCTACTCCAATAACTATCGCCGAGCGGCCCAGAGAAGTGCTGCCCCCACGAGCCGGCGGTAGACAGGGTTCGACAGGGTGGGTGCCGCGTCGCCCGGTTGCAGGTATGCGAGTCGGCTACGACCGTTCGTCTTCGTCCACCCGACCAGCGACGAACCGGGCGCGTGGTGCCACCCCGTGCGATCGTCTCGCCTGCCCGCCATCGCAGAGGCAGTGGAGAAGTGAACGGCGTCGGTCATCTCGGCATCGGTTCGCAGCAGCGGAGTCACGTCGTCCTCGAAGACTTCGCACAGGTAGGTCTCGTCGATCAGGTCGAACGACTCGGGAATCCCTGCGGCGATCGGGTGGTCGTGGTCGACGACCGAGATGCGCTGCGGAACCGCGTGTCGATAGCCCGAATCGGGGCGCTCGACACCACGCACCACGCCCGGTCGATACAGGTAGCGGCCGCCGACGAATTCCGACCACTCGTCCCAGGCTGCCCATGATGCGATGGCATGGTGAAGAACGACATACCCATGTCCGGACTCCGGAGCCGCCCTCACCTTCTCGCGTAGGGAATCGGGGGGCGCGGACGGCTGGGGCAACGTGCCCGGCATGTCGTAGTGCAGCGAGACGTCGAATGCTGTGGTTCCGGGATCCGTGTCGGGGTGCTCGAACCAAGTGACCTCGCCCGGCATGGACTCCAGAAATTCGGCGAACGCGTCACGATCGAAGGAGTGTCCACCGGAAAAAGCCGCGATACGCATGAGGGACGTCCGTTCAGAGTTTCGACTGTTGTTCCAGTCAAGTTACTCGACAGTGGTGGCTGCCCGTCGGAGCTTCAGCGACCCTCGATCATTTTCGCGCACACATCGGTGGTGGCCGACCGGAGACGCGACACCGCGATGTTGGACAAGGGCCCGCCCTCGATCCGCAGGGGCTGGATGGCGATGGTCGTTGCGATCATCGTGCGTGCTCGCAGCGATCGCGCCGCGTGCTGCGCCGCGGCCGATCGCTTGTTCGCCGGTATCTCGGCGTCGGGGAAGTAGTCGAAGGCGCGGCGGACGTGCCTGTCCTCGTATTCCTTCGTCAGTAGACGCGTGCCCGGCGTGGCACCACCGGCCACCTGCAGGAACAGCATCCGAGCCGCATTGGGATGTTCTGCGGTCCAGTCCCACACGGCGTCGACGACATCCTTGAACGCAGCAGCATCGGCCTCGGTGTCGTCCGGTCGAACCGCCTGGGCTGCGGCGGTACTGGCGTCCATCGCGTATCCGAGTGCTGTATCGAACAGCTCTTCCTTGCTGGCGAAGTGGTAGTAGACCGCAGTCGGGACCATGCCTGCTGCTTCGGCGATCTCCTGAATCGACGTCTCCGCGAATCCTTTGCGAGAGAAGACACGCACCGCTGCCTGGACGATGAGGTGGCGGCGAGAGGGTCGGTGGGCAGACCCTTTGAGGGATTCGTTGTCCGGCTCGGACGCGACGGGAGAATCGACGGCAGTCTCGAGCTGGGAACTCTCGTCGACTTTCGACGTCGAGCTGCTGGTTCGTCTCGGCACAGCGTCCTCCTCGGCACCCGGGTCACTGCATGGTGCCATGATCTACGTCATGGCAGCAAAGGCAGTGAAGCCGAAATCGACGGTGACGGCCCCGGCGGACAAGGGTGCCAAGCGCGCGGCGCACCGGCCGTCGCGGCGCGAAGTAGTGGTCGACGCCGCCATGCATCTGTATTCGGTCAGGTCCATCGAGGACGTCACCGTGGCCGATATCGCCGCTGAGGCCCAGATGACGTCGGCGGCCGTCTACTACCACTACCCGTCCAAGGACGAGGTTCTGCTCGCCGGGTTGCGTTTGTTCGCAGATGGTCTCCTCGACGAACTTCGCGCAGAGATCGCGGCCGATCCGGACGCTGCTCTGGGTGACATCATTTCGTCGTTGCTCGAGTGGACGGATCAGCACCGCGCTGCCGCATTGGTGTACTTCACCCGATCGCCCGGCTGGAGTCTGTCCATCGAAACCCTGCGAAGAGAAGTGCGTTCGGTGATGTTGGCGCTGTTCTCGGCCGAACTGCGCACTCGAAGCGGCATAGCGTCCAAAGCGAAGCAGGGTGCCGCAGCTGTTGCGTTGACGACCCTGCTCGAAGTGGCGGCCTCGTCGTGGCTCACCGAGGACGCGGTTCTGGCCGACCTCGGCCGACGTCGGTTCTCCGAGGAGGTTCGCGAGCTCGCGGCCGACATCTCCAGCGTCTGACGGGGGATCTCGCGGTACCGATTTCGCGAAGTATCTTTAGAGCGACGACAGTTTGTGGTTGACTTGCTTCCATGCCGCGCGCCAGGTCCATCGATCTCGACAATCCCTTTGCCCCGTTGACCGGGCTCTGTGAACTGATCCTGGTTCGGCATGGTGAGCAGATACTCAGCAAAGAACTGAGCGCGAAAGAGACCGTCGACCCACCCCTGTCCGAACTCGGTGAGCGCCAAGCGGAGGCGGTTGCGAACCGACTCGCGCGCACACGGGTGGATGCGGTCTACAGTTCCCCGTTGCGTCGCGCACTGCGTACCGGCACTCATATCGCGGGTAAGCACGGGTTGAAGCCCGTCGTCCGCGAGGAACTCTCCGAATACGAACCGTGGCAGAAGTTTCCGGCCGACCAGTCTCCCTTCGAGGTGCTCCCGCACGAAGAGGTCGCGGCGATGTTCCGTGATCACATTCGTACGCGTCGCTACGGTGCGTTCACCTACGCCGAGGACGGCGCAGAGTTTCGGGCGCGTGTACTCCGGCAGATCTCGTCGATCGTCGACGCGCATCTGGGCCAGCGAGTGGTGATCAGCTGCCACGGCGGTGTCATCAACGCCGTGCTCGCCGACGCATTGGGCAGTGCATTCGACATGCCGGTTCGAGTCCACCACACCTCGCTGAGCGTTGTGCGCGGTGCCGATACGCGTCGCGCGGTGCAATCGGTGAACGATTTCACTCATGTGCTCGACTTCCAGACGCACGTCGGAGCCATGAATCTTTAAGTCCTGCAGTCGAATCAAATTACAGTCAAGGAGTCTCACATGGATCTCGACCTTCGTGGAAAACGTGCAATCATCAGTGGCGCGAGCCGCGGCATCGGCCTGTCGATCGCCCGCACACTCCTGGCGGAGGGAGCCTCCGTCGGAGTGTGCGCCCGCGGCGAGGAGCACCTGAACGAGGTTGCCGGAGAACTGTCCGCTTTGGGCACGGTCTTCCACAAAGCGGTCGACGTGGGCGACGCCGCCGCGGTTGCATCGTTCGTCGAGGATGCAGCCGGTGCCCTCGGCGGAATCGACATCGTCGTGGTCAACGCTTCTGCCGCAACAGGCAAGGGTGCTCAGGCATGGCAGAACAGCTTCGACGTCGACCTGATGAGCCTGGTGAACTTCATCGAAGCGGCCAAGCCACACCTCGAGAAGTCCGACGCCGCGTCGGTGGTCACGATCAGCACGACGTCCGCGCTCGAGGCCGGACCGATCAGCACGGCCAACAGCTACGGTGCACTCAAGGCCGCTGTCCTGCAACATTCGTCGGCTCAGGCCCGCGCACTGGGACCTGCCGGCATTCGAGTGAACGCGGTGTCACCTGGCCCCGTCTTCTTCGAGGGCGGTGCCTGGGACACGATCAAGACGAGTCGTCCGGCACTGTACGAGGCCGCTCTCGACGCGGCTTCGCTCGGTAAACTGGCTGCGGCGCAGGACGTTGCGAACGCCGTGACCTTCCTCTCCTCGCCGGCCGCCGGGCACATCACCGGTATCAACATGGTGGTCGACGGCGGATTCACCAACCGCTTCGATTTCTGAGCGCGGCATGGCACAGAAGCTGACGGGCAGCGCCGACGTCGTGATTCTCGGCGGTGGTTCGGGCGGGTACGCCTGCGCGTTGCGGGCCGCGCAGCTCGGCCTGTCGGTCGTCATGATCGAGGCAGGCAGCCTCGGCGGCACGTGCCTGCACACCGGGTGCATCCCCACCAAGGCGCTGCTGCACGCGGCCGAGATCGCCGATTCGGTCCGGGAGGCATCGACTTTCGGGATCGAGGCAACCCTCGGCGGCGTCGACATGACTGCTGTGAACAAGTACAAGGACGAGGTGGTTGCCGGCCTGTACCGAGGACTGCAGGGGTTGGTGGCGTCCCGTGAGATCGAGCTCGTCGCCGGTCGCGGCCGCGTCGTGGACGATCGCACCGTGGAGGTGGAACTCGCCGACGGCGGAATCGGCACGTACCGAGGTGAAGCCCTGGTGCTGGCCACCGGCTCGCAACCGAAGTCGTTGCCGGGCCTGAACATCGGCGGTTCGGTGATGACCAGCGATCGTGCGCTGGAACTGGATCACCTTCCGGACAGTGTCGTGGTGCTGGGCGGTGGCGTGATCGGATGCGAGTTCGCCAGCGTCTGGACTTCGCTCGGTGCGCACGTCACCATCGTCGAGGCCGCGGCAACGCTGCTTCCTACGGAGGATCCGTGGACGACCAAGCAGATCGAACGAGCCTTCCGTAAACGAGGTATCACTCTACGTACGAAGACTGCGTTCAGCGGAGTCACCGAACGACCGGGCGGCGGCGTGCACGTCGATCTCGACGACGGATCGCAGCTCGAAGCGGACCTGATGCTCGTGGCTGTCGGGCGCGGGCCGCGTACTGCCGACATGGGGTTCGAGGAGTCGGGAGTCGAGCTCGACCGGGGGTTCGTCGTTACCGACGAATGGCTGCAGACGACGGTTCCCGGGGTCTTCGCGGTCGGCGATATCGTGGCCGGTCCGCAACTGGCACACCGCGGTTTCTCTCAGGGCATGCTGGTGGCCGAGCAGTTGGCAGGTTTGGACTGCACA
Source organism: Rhodococcus sp. 14-1411-2a (assembly GCF_002259485.1). GTDB lineage: Bacteria > Actinomycetota > Actinomycetes > Mycobacteriales > Mycobacteriaceae > Rhodococcoides. The sequence goes on along the minus strand of NZ_NPGA01000005.1, from coordinate 98,361 downwards.
CCCGTCGAGGACACCGGAATTCCGCGGGTCACCTACTCGAACCCGGAGGTTGCGTCGGTGGGATTGACCGAGAGCGAAGCCGCGAAGCAGTTCGGCGAGGTCACAACGGTGGTCTACGACCTCGCCGGTAACGGCAAGAGTCGGATTCTGCGCACGTCCGGTGGGGTCAAGCTCGTCCAGGCGGGACCGGAGGGTCGCGTGGTGGGAATTCACTTGGTGGGCGAGCGTGTCGGTGAACTGATCGGGGAGGCGCAGCTCATCTACAACTGGCAAGCGACCGCAGGGGACGTCGCCCAGCACGTACACGCTCATCCTACCCAGGCAGAAGCTCTGGGGGAGGCGCACCTCGCGTTGGCGGGGAAAGCGCTGCACGCGCACAGCTGACGAACAAGGAGAAGCGATGCCTGGACCGGCAGGCCGGCTCGATGCCGTTCTCGTGTGCGGAGGGCAGTGGCACGACTTCGATTACGCACGCCTGCAACTGTTGTCGTCCCTGGCCGAGTACGAGCACGTCCGTACCAGAGTGTTCGAGGACTACGACTGCATCGAGGCGCTGGCTACGGCCGATCTCCTTGTCACTTACACCTGCAATCGAGTTCCCGACGACGCGCAGCAAGATGCTCTGGCCCAGTTCGTCTCTCGTGGTGGCCGCTGGCTCGCCTTGCACGGCACGAACTCGGCGATCGACAGGACTGCGCCCGGTTCGTCGAGCAAGTACGTGACGCCACGAACTCTGGGCACGATTGCGCCCGTGCTGGGAAGCCAGTTTCTCGGACATCCTCCGATTGCGCCGTACACGGTCGAGATAACCGATCCGGCGCACCCGCTCGTGGCCGGAATCGATTCGTTCGAGGTGACCGACGAGCTCTACGTCAGCGAGCTGCATCCGCCGATCCAGATCCTGGCGCACACTCGATTCGTCGGTGAGTCAACGGGTTTCGAGGAAGGGCACACCGCCGACGACGAACCGCGTCCGGTGCTCTACCTCAAGGATCATGGCCGGGGGACCGTGTGTTACTTCACGCTCGGCCATTGCCGAGGACGATTCGATGTGCAGGATCTCGGCATCGACGATCTGGGCCGGGTGGACCGGGGGAGCTGGACGGTACCTCAGTTCCTCACCGTGTTCGAGCGCTGCCTGTCGTGGGCTGTCACCGGAAACGGTGCGACGGCCCACGACCGACCGGTGCTCAGATGATGTCGACGGTGTCGAGGACCTTCTCGGCGTAGGCTGCGTCGCCCTCGATCGAAACATGCGCTCGCCAGGGACTTCGGGTGGTGCCCCACAGCACGAAATCTGTTGCCGACGAGCGAACCACGGTGTCGGCGCCCGTGATACCTGATTCGACCGTCAGAAGTTCGGAACCGGGCCGGAGGGTCCATTCGCCGCCGCCTGCACCGGTGAGGTGCACGCCGAGCGGCTGGTCGAGGACGCTGCTGACCGGGGTACACATCTGCGGTAGGCCGGTCCACATCCAGTCGACGGCGGTGCGGACCAGGTCGTCTTCCGGATCGGGAGTATCGCGTGTCACCGGACCGTCGGGTCCGAGCAGGTCGACGTAGAGGTGGCACCACATGTCGAACGCGAAGGCATCCGAAAGCTGATGGGTGCGATAGGTTCCCAGATCTGTCAGTGTCATCGGCGTCGATGCGAGCTCGCTGCTCTGCATCGCTTCGAGTACTCCGAGTGCTCCGGCCGCGTTGGACAGGAATTCGTCGGCAACCTGCGCGCTCGACCAGTCTCGTCGGGCATCGACCAGTAGGTTCTGCGCCTGTTCCGCGGTAGTCGGCACGGGAGCCGACGGGTCGTGAGGCGGCGGGTCCACCATGACCCTGAAATTGGATCCCGTATGCGCGACCAGGTCTTTGACGGACCACCCGGCGCAGCGACTGGGAGCCGACCACTCCTCCGCGGTGAGCCCTCTGATCACCACCGAATAGCGTTCGGCGAGTTCGCGACTGGCAGACAATCCGGCTGTGCTCATGCATGACTCCGTCGTTGTTGCACCGCTGGGGTGATCATCAGTAGGACGCAGTTCCGCCGTCGACGCTGAGGATGGCTCCGGTGATTCCGGCACCGGCGTCCGAGGCGAGCAGCATGGCCATCGCCGATACTTCTTCGATCGTGTTGGGCCGCTTGATGGCCGACTCCTCGGCGAACAGTGCGACCATCTCGTCGAACGACATTCCCATCGCCGCGGCGGTGCCGGGACCGTTGTTCTTGATGATGTCGGTGATGACGAGTCCGGGACAGATCGAGTTGACGGTGATGCCCTGGGTGCCGACCTCGCGGGCGATCGACTTGGTCATGCCGTTGATGGCGTGCTTGGCCGCGACGTATGCCGTGAACACGGGCTTGCCGTGCTTGCCTTCGACGGACGAGATGTTGATGATCCGGCCGTACTGGTTGGGCAGCATGTGCTTGAGTGCTCGACGGGTGGCCCAGAAATTGGAATTCAGGTTCCAGTTCATCACCAGTGTCCACTCCTCGTCGCTGAGATCGACGGTGGGCTGCAGGTCTTTTGCGCCACCGGCGTTGTTCACCAGAACGTCGATTCGACCGAAGGTGGCGACCGTCTGCTCGATGAAGTTCTCTACGTCCGCCTGAACGGTGACGTCTCCCGCGAAGAATGCAGCGCGATCTCCGACACCGAACTCGGCGAGGGCCTTGTCACCCTTCTCGGCCGACCGGCCGTTGAGTGAGACCTTCGCGCCCTCGGTCAAAGCGGCCTCCGCGATGCCGCGACCGATGCCTTGGGTGCCGCCGGTGACGGCAACAACTTTGTCTTGCAGTTTCATCGAAGTTCTCCTCGGAAATGTCGGACAGGATCTCGAACAAGTAACTTGTCATCGTCTACAGTCTTGCATGTAGAGTGGCGGAAGTCACAGCAATGTGCAGGACGAATCAAAAAACTATCCATCGAGACGTCGACGGTGACGTCAGAGACGAGAAGCGACATGTCCGAACAGCGTTGGTTGGTCGATACCGAGCCCAGCACCCGTCTCCCCGTGTACACCCGCTTGAACGCGAGTGACGTGCTGTCGGACCCGATCACGCCGCTCGGGGCGGATCTGGGTTGGATTCAGAACATCCTGCCGGGATGGAACTTCGGCTATGCCAGCTTCGGTAGCTACTCGTTGGCCGAGTCGCCCGATCCGACGGCGTCGGCAGCCATCTTCTACGGACATCTCTATGTGAACATGTCGATGTCGCGTCTGACCGGCATTCGGGGCGGACTTCCCGTCGAGTTGGTCGATCAGCTCTGGTACGGCGGAGACCCCGATATCCCTCCCTACGTGGCGCACCCGGACGACGAGAACTCGGACGCGAGCCGCCGACTGGAAGCCCGAAATGCCTGGGCTCTCTCGACCGAGAATTTCCCCGAATTGGAGGAGGATCGAACGCTTGCCGATCGCCTCCGGAGCGAACGGCCGGATCTGTCGGTGCTGACCCCGGCTGCTCTCGTCGCGCGAGCACGCTCGGTGATGCCCCTGGAGAGAGTGGCCTGGCGCGGCGAGGTCGTCGCCACCAACTGCTCCGCGGTGGGCCCCGCCGTACTCGGTCAGTTGCTCGGTGCCGAGCATCAGGACCTCATCGTGACCCTCGTGGGTTCCGCCGGCGATGTCGATTCGGCGCTGCCGTCGTATGCACTGTGGGATCTGGGCCGACTGGTGCGGGCGAACGACACGCTGATGGCCGCCTTCGACGAGGGTGTCCACGGTGTCGGTGCGCGCGTGCACGGGATCGACTCCGAATTCGACACACGGTTCCAGCAGTTCCTGCTCGACTTCGGTTACCGCGGACCCAACGAATGGGATCTGGGATCGGTGTCGTGGGAGACCCGCCCCGAACTTGTACTCGGTCTGATCGACCGACTTCGGCTGCAGGACGACGCGGCCTCACCGCATGCGCGGCTGGCCGACCATGCGTCGGCCACCGACAAGGCGCTGAAGGAAGCCGCGGACATCGTCGGCGACAATGCCGAGGGGCAAGCAACTCTCACCGCTGCACTTGCGTCGGCTCGTCGTTTCGCCGCGTGGCGAGAGCGGGCGAAGACCAACTGCATCAAGGTCTTGCACGAAGCGCGGGTTCCGCTCGTCGAGCTCGGACACCGACTGTTCTCGGAGGGTCTTCTCGAATCGGCCGACCACGTGTTCATGGCTGTCGACGCCGAACTCGACGTACTGGCGAGTGCGCCAGAGTCGATCGCACCGACACTTGCACAACGCCACAGCGACTGGAAGGAACTGTTCGGGCTCGAGCTGCCCACGTTCCTCGACGGACGCGAGGCGTTTCCGCCGTTGTCCTCCCTAGGCCGCAAAGGCCAGTCGGCCGTCGAGCCCGTACGGGTGGGCGATGTGCTGCAGGGTTCGGGCGCGTCACCGGGAGTCACCCAGGGCCGCACCAGGGTGATCACCTCGATGGCGGCACTCGACGAGTTCGAGGTCGGTGAAATTCTCGTTGCGCCACAGACGGATCCGTCGTGGACACCGTTGTTCATGGTCTCGGGTGGCGCAATCACCGACGTCGGGGCGATGGGTTCCCACGCGATGATCGTCAGCCGCGAACTCGGCATCGCCTGCGCCGCAGGAGTTCCAGCGGCAACTCGCCGCATTCCCAACGGAGCGCTCGTGGAGATCGACGGGTCCAAGGGCACGGTCACCATTCTGGAGCTGCCGTGAGTGCCGGTGTAGTGACCGCGACGCGGGCAGTCTTTCTCGCCGAACGACCCTCGGGCGAACCAGAAGTTCGGCACTTCGACGTTCGCGAGTTGCCACTACGCGAACGCACTGCGGATCAGCTTCTCGTCCGCAACATCTTCATGAGCGTCGACCCGTCGACTCGGGGCCGCCTGGGGACGTCGAACATGCAGTACACCACCAATATCGAGGTGGGTTCTCCGCTCGACGGCTCGGCGCTGGGGGTGGTGCTCGAGGGCACCGACGACGTGCCCGCGGGTTCCTACGTTCGGCATCGACTCGGCTGGCGTGAACACGCGGTGCTCGACACCGCAGCGGCCACGGTGATCGACCCACGCGGTATCGACCTGCACCACTGGCTCGGAATACTCGGCCAAACCGGATTCACGGCGTACTGCGGACTGCAGCGCGCGGGTGAGATCCGAACGGGAGACACGGTGTTCGTCTCCGCAGCGGCAGGCGCAGTGGGCAGCGCTGCGGGTCAGTTCGCGAGACTGCTCGGTGCGACGCGGGTCATCGGTAGTGCCGGGGGACCGGACAAGGCGGCATTGCTGCGTGATCGGTTCGGGTTCGATGTGGGAATCGACTATCGCGCCCGCCCTGTCGGTGCCGCGCTGCGTGCCGCGGCACCGGACGGCATCGACCTCTACTTCGACAACGTCGGCGGCGACCACCTCGTGGCTGCACTGTCTGCGCTTCGTCAGCAAGGCCGCGTCGCCCTGTGCGGAATGATCTCGAACGGTGGTCCGGACAGTCCACCTCTGGACCGTCTGATCGAGGTGATCCTGAAACGGATCACCATGAGAGGCTTCATCGTCCGTGATCACGAGGATCTCAGGAGCGAGTTCGAGGATTGCGTCGCCGGCTGGCTCGCTGCCGGCGAGATCGTGGCCGAGTCCACGATCCACGAGGGCCTCGACAACGCGGCAAGCGCATTCGTGTCCATGCTCGGCGGCGGAAACGTCGGCAAGATGCTGGTCCGGGTGTCCTGACCCGCGTCGTCCCGACGGACCCGACATCTACCCAACGTCTACCCGGCGATGGTCCGGTCGGTGTCCCAATACGGCGCTCGCAGTGCCTTCTTGTCGAGCTTGCCCATGACGTTGCGCGTCAGCTCGTCGACGATCACGTAGCGCTTGGGGCATTTGTACGATGCCATCGACGCCTTGGCGAACCTTTCGAGTTCGGTGATATCGAGTGGTGTATTCGGTTCCGGGACAATCAGAGCCAGCAGGGCTTCACCGAAGTCGGCATCCGGTACTCCGATGACTGCGACCTCCGCCACGGCAGGGTGTGCGGCCAGAACTCGTTCGCTCTCGGCGGGGTAGAGGTTCACGCCTCCCGACACCACCATGTCGGCGACTCTGTCGGTGATGAAGACGAACCCGTTCTCGTCCACGTAGCCGACATCGCCCAGCGTTGCCACACCCGGCAAAATGTAAGCGGCTGCGGTCTTCTCGGGATCAGCGTGATACACCACACTGCGTTCCGGCGGCGTTCGGAAGCCCAGCACCCCGACCTGCCCGCGGTCGAGTTCGGTTCCGTCGGCGTCGACCACGACAGCCTCGAAGGGCGGTACTGCCCGCCCGACCGATCCCGGGTGCGTGAGCCAGTCCGGCGAGGCGATCTTGCACACCGTCCCGATTTCGCTGCCGCCGTAGGACTCCACCAGAACCGGACCGAACCAGTCGATCATCGATCGCTTGACGGCCGGCGGGCACGCCGAGCCGGTATGCGCGACGTACTCGAGACTGGAGACGTCGTACATCGAGCGAATGTGGGTATCGAGTCCGAGCAGCCGCTGGAAGTGCGTCGGAACCATCAACGTGGACGTGACGCGGTGGCGGTCGATCGAATCCAGCGTTCTCTCGGCGTCGAAACGTCCCAGCACCACCACGGGGTTGCCGGAGAGCAGATGCCGAACGGCGGTCAACGGCCCGTTGTGCTGAAGTGGTCCCACGACCAGGTGAACCCCGTCCGGGTAACCCGACCGCGCGGCCACCGCGTCGGCGAATTCTGCAGCGCTCTGGCCCGTGGCCGGTAACCAACGCACCTGGGTGCCTCGGGCACGGCCGGTGGTGCCGGATGTGTAGACCAGAGGCGGACGTGCGGGGCGCTGGGTCGGAGGTGTGGATGCAGACGCAGCTCGTTGCGGCGCGACGGCCACCGACCAGGCCACCGTGTCGACGCCACCGTCGCAGCCGTGCGCAATCACTTCGCGTAGGCCCGCGGTGGCCGCTGCGGCGCGGGCCGAGGCAAGGCCGGCCGGACCGGTCACCACCGCGACGGTTCCGGAGTCGAGGAACTGCTCCGACATCTCGTTCGGTGTCAGCTGACGGGAGATCGCGACGGTACCGACCCCCCGCGCGATGGCCGCCACGTGCGTGAGCAGGGTCGGAGCGCAGTTCTCGCCGATGACGGCGATGCGATCGTCCGAATCGGGGGCGATCTCGAGAAGGAGCTCGCCGAGCGCCTCGAGGGCGCTGAGCAGGTCGGACCACGTCATCGAGGTGGTGTCGTCCGTCAATGCCCGGCCTGATGGCTCGACTCGTGCTCGATCTCTGATTCGGTCGAGCATGGGATCGATCCTCCAAAGGTGTGACGCGGCGGGCTGAAGTAACTTTATAGTGATTCTACTTACATTGCGCTAGTGTGGGGCCCATACTGGTGAAGACGTAAACAAAGTCTGCAGAGAAGAGGTGTACGTGGTGACTTCGACCGCGACCGACCCGACCCGCGAGGCCGTAGAGCCCATCGGATCGAACGATCCGACGCCGAGCAGGGAGGTTCTGCTCGATCTGCACCGCAGGATGGTGCGCATCAGGCAGTTCGAGACCGAGGCCGGCCGGTTGATGGAGGGCGGTCGGATGCCGGGCTTTCTGCATCTCTACGTCGGCCAGGAGGCGGTCGCAGCCGGCACGATGTCCAATCTCAGGGACACCGACCAGATCACCTCGACCCACCGCGGACACGGTCATGCCGTCGCCAAGGGTGCCGAATTCAAGCCGATGTTCGCCGAGTTGTTCGGCCGCGTCGACGGTTACTGCAAGGGCCGCGGCGGCTCCATGCACATCAACGACCTGTCGATCGGCATGCTCGGTGCCAATGGCATTGTCGGAGGCGGTATTCCGATCGCCGTAGGTGCTGCGTTCGCGGCCAAGTACCGCGAGGAGGATTCGGTGGCGGTCCCCTTCTTCGGCGACGGAGCGAGCAACATCGGGGCGTTCCACGAGGCGGCCAACATCGCCGGGATACTCGGGTTGCCGGTGGTCTTCGTCTGCGAAAACAACGGATACGCCGAGTTCACGGCACTCCGTGACCACATGAAGCTGGAGAATGTGGCCGATCGCGCTGCGGCCTACGGTTTTCCGAGCGAGATCTGCGATGGAATGGACGCGATCGCCGTGCGGGCCGCAGTCGGTCGCGCGGTCGAGCGAGCGCGAAACGGTGGCGGTCCGACCCTGGTGGAAGCCAAGACGTATCGGTACTACGACCATCAGGGTGTGAAGGGTCTGCGCAAGACGTACCGCACCGCGGAGGAGGTCGAGGCCTGGAAGGAGCGCGATGCCATCAAGTTGCTCGAAGCGCGGGCGGTGACCGAGGGGCTCGTCACCGAAGCCGAATTCGCGACCGTCTGGGCCGAGGTCGACGCCGACATCGCAGAATCCGTGAGTTTCGCCGAGGCCAGTCCGTATCCGGATCTGGCCGACTTCGCCCTCAACGTCTACAGCGACTGAAGATCTGAAAAGGCTGAGAATGTCTACTGCAACGGAATCACCCAACGCAACCGCGACGGCACCGGCCGCTGCGGGCAGAGTCACCACCTACGTCAAGGCCTACAACGAGGCCGTCGCCCAGGTCATGCACGAAGACGAGAACGTCTTCGTCGCCGGCGAGGACGTCGCGGCCTACGGCGGCGTCTTCCACATGTACGACGGGCTGCTCGCCGAGTTCGGATCGCGCCGCATGGTCGACACTCCGATCGCCGAGATGGGTCTGATCGGACTCGGCGTCGGGGCGGCCGCACGTGGTCTACGCCCCATCATCGACATCATGTTCATGGACTTCCTGGCCGTCGCGCTCGATCAGGTGGTCAACCAGGCCGCCAAGATGAAATTCATGTACGGCGGCGACGTCAAGGTCCCCATGGTCATCGCAGTCGCATACGGAGCCGGAGTCAGTGCGGGCGCACAGCATTCACAGAGCCTCGAGGCCTGGTTGGCTCATACGCCCGGCCTCAAGGTGGTCATGCCGTCGAACGCGTACGACGCCAAGGGACTGATGGTTTCGGCGGTACGTGACGACAACCCCGTCGTGTTCATGCTCAACAAGGTCCTTCTCGGTGCCCGCGCCGAGGTTCCAGAGGACGTCTACGCAATCCCGCTCGGCGAGGCGTCCGTCCCGCGAGAAGGCGAGGACGTGACCATCGTGGCGTTCGGCCGCATGGTCTCCGAAGCGCTGAAAGCCGCGGACATCCTGGCCGAGTCCGGGGTGTCGGTGGAGGTCGTCGATCCTCGCACGGTCCAGCCGCTGGACACTGCCACCATCGTGAGGTCCGCGTCGAAGACCAACCGCATTCTGGTGGTGCACGAGGCAGTGACTTTCGGCGGAATCGGAGCCGAGGTGGCCGCGCAGATCCAGGAGGAGGCGTTCGACTACCTGGACGCGCCCGTCCTGCGCGTCGGCGCGCCCTTCACGCCTGTGCCGTTCAGCACTCCACTCGAGAAGGCCTACGTTCCCGACGCCGACCGCATCGTCGCGGGTGCACGCCGTCTCCTCGAAAGGAACTGATCGTGGCTCAGCAGATCGTGCTGCCGAAGCTGGGTCTGACGATGCAGGAAGGCGTGATCGGCGAGTGGGTGGCCGAATCCGGCCAGCGCATCGGTCTGGGCGACGTTCTTCTGCGCCTGGAAACGGACAAGGTCGATGTCGATGTCGAGGCAGAGGCCGAGGGAATCCTGGCGACGACCGCGCAGGCCGGTGACGTCTTGCCCGTCGGCGCGGTGATCGGGTGGCTTCTCGGCGACGGGGAAACGGCACCGGGCGTCGACGCGGCGGTCGTGACCGCGGACGAACCGGCCGCCGCCGACGGTGCCACCGCCGCCGTCGAGACCGAGGTGCCCACCCTGGGCAGCGACTCACGAATCAAGTCGTCTCCGAATGCCCGTCGGGTCGCTGCGATGTCCCACATCGATCTTGCCCGTGTACGGGGTTCCGGCCCCGGCGGACGAATCGTGTCCGAGGACGTCGAGGAGTTCCTCGCGGCAGTGCCTGTTCACGAGAAGGTAGCGACACCCGAAGCAGCGCAGGCACAGAAGGCGGTCGGTGCGGACCGCGCGGCCGGACAGTTCGTCGGACCGGTACTCCGTCGTCGAGCAGCCGAGCTCGGAGTGGATCTGAGCCGGCTCGTCGGATCCGGTACCGGAGGGCGAATCATCAAGGGCGACATCGAGGCTGCTGCCGGGCACAGTGTGTCGACTCCAGTTGCCGTGGAACCGGTGGGAGCGGACGCGCCTGCGCGCGAGACCGGCCCGAAAGCCGGCGACGTCATTCCGCTGAAGGGCATGCGAGGCGCCATCGCTCGCAACATGCTCGACAGTCTGCACTCCATGGCGCAGCTGACGCACGGCTACGAAGCGGATGTGACCGCACTGGTGCAGATCAGGGCCGAACTGGGAGCCGAGTCCGCGCGCAGCGGGTCGAAGCCGCCGAGCCTCAACGCGTTCGTGGTCAAGGCCGCAGCGCTGGCGCTGAGGAAGCATCCACTGCTGAACGCGGGAATCGCCGACGACGAGGTGACCCTCTTCGAGGCCATCGACATCGGCGTCGCCGTGTCGGTCGAGGGTGGTCTCGTCGTTCCGGTCGTCCGGGGAGCGGATTCGTTGTCGATCGGCGCAATCGGCGCTCGCACCACGGAATTGGCGACAGCTGCCAGGACGGGGAGGCTGGGATCGTCCGACATGGAGGGTGCGACGTTCTCGGTCAGCACGCTCGGGGCGTACGGAGTCGACTTCTTCACGCCGGTCATCAATCCCGGCAACGTGGCGATCCTCGGAGTCGGCAGAGTGAAGGACGGATTCCGTTGGGAGGGGCACACTCCCGTCAAGACTCAGGTGATGACTCTGAGCTTGACGTTCGATCATCGGGCCGTGGACGGAGCTCCCGCGGCGGAATACCTCCGTACGGTGAGCGAGATCCTGGCGCGTCCGCTGAGCCTGTTGGCGGACTAGGCGAGCGGTAGGAGATGGAATCGACTGCGATCGACGACAGGCTGTTCGTCGAACTCGACCCACCACTGTTGGCCGGGAGTTCTTGTGGCGACTGCGATGTGGTCGTCTTTCCGGCAGCCCATCGGTGCCCGGGGTGTACCGGCGAGTACGTCACGCGCATCGCGCTGCCGAACCGAGGAACGATCTGGACGTGGACCACCCAGGCGTTCGCGCCGAAACCGCCGTACCAGCCGCCGCCGTCGGGATTCGAACCGTTCGTCGTCGGATACGTCGATCTCGGTACGGTGCTCGTCGAGTCCCGAATCATCGGTGAGGTAGCGATCGGAGACGAGGTCGAACTGCGTGTGCTCGACCTCGGCGGTGGCGACGTCACTTTCGCCTTCACCACGGTGGCGTCTTGAACCCCGCCGACATCTTCGTCGTCGGAGCCGGTATGCACGCCTTCGGGCGACACGACGGTGTGTCCGGTATGGACATGGGTGAACACGCACTTCGTGCCGCACTGAAAGACGCCGGAATCGGGTGGTCCGACGTCGATGCGGCCGTCGGTGGCAGCAACGTCTCCGGCAAGCCCGACTCGCTGGTGTCTCGGCTCGGGCCGACCGGAATCCCGTTCACGACCGTCAAGAACGGCTGCGCCACAGGGGGAGTCGCGCTGTCGACCGCGGCCGACATGCTCACCGCCGGTCGAGCGGGGATCGTCGCAGTCGTCGGTTTCGACAAGCACCCGCGAGGAGCATTCGCATCCGACCCAGCGGCCTACGGTCTCGACCCCTGGTACGCGCAGACCGGTCTGATGGTCACCACGCAGTACTTCGCCATGAAGACTCGTCGGTACCTCCACCGGTACGGACTCGACGAGTACGCCCTCGCCGCGGTATCCGAGCGGGCCTTCGCCAACGGGGCCGCGCATCCGATGGCATGGCGTCGCACTCCGCTGACCTCTGCGCAGGTTCTGGCGTCCCCGATGATCAACGACCCGCTGACCCAGTACATGTTCTGTTCGCCGGGCGAGGGCGGTGTGGCACTGATTCTCGCTCGGGGTGAGCGGGCACACGACATGTGCGAGCGGCCGATTCGGCTGGCATCCGTCGAAGTCCGAACGAGACGACCGGGATCCTTCGAGGTCTTCTCACCCTGGTTGACCACCGATCCGGTGCACAGCCCGAGTATCGACGCGGCCGCGTCTGCATTCGCCGGAGCGGGTGTGGATCCGGCCGACGTCGATGTGGCGCAGTTGCAGGACACCGATTCCGGGTCCGAGTTGATCCACATGGCCGAAACCGGGCTCTGCGAGCACGGTGAGCAAGCACAGTTGCTCGGCTCCGGAGCGACCGACTGGAACGGCGAGCTCCCGATCAACACCGACGGTGGATGTCTGGCCGGAGGTGAGCCGATCGGCGCATCCGGATTGCGGCAGGTGCACGAGGTGGTGCGTCAACTGCAGGGTCGAGCGGACGGGCGTCAGGTGCCCGGCGGGCCGACCGTCGGATTCACGCATGTCTACGGGGCACCGGGTCTGTCGGCCTGCACCGTGCTGACGAGCCGATAGCGAAAGGCGAACCATGACAGAGGTTGTCGACACCGTTCCCGAGTTGGCCGATTTCCGGTCGGAGGTCCGCTCGTGGTTGAGCTCGATCCTCCCGCCGCGGCCGACCCCGTCACCGGACGACCGGCCGGACCTGGCCGTCTTTCGCAATCTGTCAGATGACGACGAGTCGGCCTTGCTCGACGCCGTCAGAGAATACCGTCGCAGGCGTTTCGATGCAGGCTACGGCGCGGTGACGTTGTCGGTCAAGCACGGTGGACGCGGGCTTCCCGCGTCGTTCGCATCGGCCATCGCCCAGGCCGAGCGCGAGTTCGATGTTCCGCCTTCGACCGAACTCATCAGTGTCACCACGGGTCTCGTCGGCCCCGCGGTCGCGATGTTCGGGTCCGACGAACAACGTGAGACCTACGCGAATCCACTGCTGCGCACGGATTTGCTGGCCTGTCAGCTCTTCAGCGAGCCCGGTGCCGGCTCGGATCTGGCGGCTCTGGGATGCCGTGGGGTGCGCGACGGTGACGAGTGGATCTTCAACGGGCAGAAGGTGTGGTCGTCGGGCGCACGGTTCGCAGACCTCGGGATGCTCCTGGCCCGCACCGATCCCGACGTGCCCAAGCACAAGGGAATCACCGCGTTCCTGGTTCCACTCGACCTCGAGGGCGTCGAGATCCGCCCGATTCGGCAGATGAGCGGGGGCGCATCCTTCAACGAGGTGTTCCTGCACAACGTTCGAGTTCCCGACAGCATGCGCCTGGGCGACGTCGGCGCGGGGTGGAAAGTTGCCGGTGCCACTCTGGCCTTCGAGCGCACCGCCTCCGGTTCGGTGACCCGCAAGAAGGGCGGCTCGGTCGCAGAGTTGGTGACTCTCGCACAATCCCTCGGCGTGGCCGGCGATCCGCTGGTGCGTCAGGACATCGCCGACGTGTACATCCGATCCGAACTGCGCGCCGCCACCGCCGACAGGGTAGCGAGGGCCGCTGCGGCAGGGATCTCGCCGGGACCGGCCGCGTCGGTCGGAAAACTGATGGCATCGGACGTGCTGAGCAGGATCGGCGAGATTGCCGCAGACCTGTTGGGAGAGAACATCTCCGCCCGGGTGAACGACGACCTCTTCGCGTGGTCCGAGCACGTGTTGGGTAGCCCGGGTTACCGGCTGGCGGGCGGCACCGATCAGATTCAGCGAACCATCATCGGCGAAAGAGTGCTCGGCTTACCGTCCGAGCCACGGGAGAATCGTGATCGGCCGTGGTCGGGGAGCGACAAGCGCTGATCTACCGGGTGGAGGTCTCACCAGGCGAGGGCGAGGGCCAGACGTTCCCGATGGAACGCAGAACCACCGAAGAGTTGAGCGTCTGCGCGTGCACGTCGAAAGTACAGGTGGCAGTGGTGCTCCCAGGTGAAGCCGATGCCGCCGTGCAGTTGCACCGCCTCGGCCGTCACCGTTCGGTACGCGTCCGAGCACCACGCCTGGGCAACCGAACCGGCTTCGGTGCGGTCTTCGGCTTCGACCGCGCGGGTCACCGCTGACCGACTCGACTCCACCAGCACCAGTAGGTCTGCGAGCGAGTGCTTCACCGCCTGGAAGCTACCTATCTCGCGGCCGAACTGCCGTCGTTCCTTGGCGTACCGGACCGTGGCATCGAGACTGGCCTGGGCACCGCCGAGCTGCTCGGCGGCCAGCACTATGCAGGCGAGGTCGAGGGCCGGAAGTAGTGCGGTCGCAGCGCTGCCGCCAGTCGTGAGACGTCGTGCCGAGGTATCGGTGAGGGTCACAGAGGCCTGAGCGCGGGACAGATCCAGTGTCTCGACGCGGGAGATCGACGCGCCGTCGGCAGACGCCTCGAGGACGAAGACATCGGGGCCGTCGGGAGTTGCGGCCACGGTGACGATCCATCGCGAGCCTGCGGCACCCGGGACGGCTGGCGTGTGCCCGCTCACCGTCCATCCGTGGCTGTTCTCCGAGGCGGTGAACGGCAGGTGGTCGGGCGACCACCACCCGCGCCGGTCGAGCCCGGCGAATGCCGCAGGCTGCCCTTCGGCGATGTCGGACACCACGTCCTCGGCGCTGCCTGCGCCGACGAGCACCTGCACCGCGAACAGGGTCGAGAGGAAGGGGACCGGAAGCAGGGCAGCGCCGAGCTCCTCGGCGACGACGGCCAACTCGTCCAATCCACCTATGCCACCGCAGGAGTCGGGTAATCCGAGTGTTGCTGTTCCGATCTGCTCCGCCAGTATCGACCAGGCGCGCGTGTCCCATCCTGGGCCGGCCGGATCGAGTCGACGGCACAGGTCGTGTCCGCCGAGTTCGGTGGCAGCAGCGCGGACGGCAGCTCGAAGGGCGTCGAGTTCGGCGCTCATCGTGTGGAATTCACCGGCTTTCGAGGGTGGCGTGCGCCGCGGCGAGCCGGGCCACCGGGACCCGCCGAGGTGAGCACGAGACATAGTGCAGGCCGAGCGAATTGAGGAACGAGATGGACTGCGGATCGCCGCCGTGCTCACCACAGACACCGAGTTTGACGTCGGGACGAGCGGTGCGGGCACGGTCGACGGCCATGGAGACCAGAGCGCCGACACCGTCCCGATCCAGGACGGCGAACGGGCTGTCCGTCAACAGACCGTGTTCGAGATAGTGGGCCAGTACCGTCTTCTCCACGTCGTCGCGGGAGAACCCGTAGGTGAGCTGGGTCAGGTCGTTCGTCCCGAAGGAGAGGAACTGGGCCTCGGCGGCCAATGGTTCGGCCAGCAGGGCTGCGCGGGGAGTCTCGATCATGCTGCCGACGAGATAGGGAACGGTGACGCCGGTGTCGGCGGCAACGGTCGCAGCGGCCCGGTGCACCTGTGCGATGGCCTCGGTCAGTTCGCCCGGCAGCGACACCAGCGGAATCATGACCTCGAGTTGCGGTGTCATTCCTTCGCCGTTCACCACGACCCACGCACGGAACAGAGCTTCGGCCTGGGCGGGATACAACCGGGTCTGCACCATTGCGAATCGAACTCCGCGTAGACCGAGCATCGGGTTCGATTCGTGTGTGGCAGCAGCACGTTCGGCTTGTTCGCGGTCGCGATAGTGGCCGTCGGCCGGGAGGAACTCGTGCAGCGGCGCATCGAGCAAGCGCACGGTGACGGGTCGGTCGCCGACGACACGGAGCAGGTCGGTGAAGTCCGATTGTTGCGCGGCGGTCAGGGCCGCAATGGCCTCGATCTCCTCGGCCTCGCTCTCGGCCAGTACCAGCCGTTGAACCAGCGGGAGTTGATCGCCGAGGAACTGGTGCTCGGTGCGGCACAGTCCGATTCCCTCGGCACCGAGGCGAAAGGCGGTAGCGGCGTCGTCGGCATTGTCCGCGTTGGTGCGGATTCGCAGTTCGCGGATGTCGTCCGCCCAACCGAGCAACACTTCCAGTTCCGCTGACGGCTCGGCCGGCCGAATTGCCACGGTACCGACGTAGACGTCACCGGTACGGCCGTTGACCGAGACGGTGTCGCCCTCGGCGAGGGTCACGCCGCCGGCCGTCACGGTGGCGCGCTCTTTGTCGATGCGGATGGTCGCCGCGCCGCAGACCGCCGGACGACCGGCACCGCGGGCAACGACGGCGGCGTGGGATGCGAGCCCGCCGTTGGACGTGACGACCGCGGTGGCTGCCAACAGAGCGGGCACGTCGGCGGGGCTGGTCTCGGACGCAACGAGGATGACGGCCTTGCCCTGCGCTGCCAGAGCAAGTGCTCGATCGCTCGACAGTGCGATCTCGCCGACGGCAGCACCCGGTGACGCGGGGAGTCCGCGGACGAGCAACTGCTCGCTACCGGTGAGGGTGAGCTGAGCGTGCAGAAGGTCCTGCATCAGGTCGGGCTCGAGCATGCGCACTGCCTCGCTGCGGTCGATCGATCGCGCGTTGGCCAGATCCACGGCGAGATTGGTGACCGCACGTGGGCCTGGATGGTCCAGCGCGCCTGCACTCAGCAGGGCGAGCTGGCGATCGCGGACCTCGAACTCGATCTCGGCGACACCGCGCAGATGCGGCTCGAGAGTCGCGAAGATCTGATCGAGGATCTGTTCACCACCGGGAGTGCTGGACAGTGGTTCGCCAGGACCGGGATTGGGATCGGCCTTGCGGACACCGAGGTGGAACACGCCGTGGGGTGCGTACTTGCCGGTTTCGAGGTCGCGGCTGACGGCGGAACCATGGCCCGAGTCGTCCCAGGGGCCGAGTCGCAGAGCACGGACGTGCAGTGCAAGGCCCAGATCGTCCGGTAGGGACAGAGAGCGGCGGGCCCGCTGCCCGCGGGGAGAGGCCCAGCGAGCCAACATGGCGGTCGCTGCGAGGCCGAGCTGCTCGGCAGGTTCGGTGGGAAACGGACTGCCCGTCGCACGTTCGATCAGTTCGAGAAGGGCGGGTACGCGAGACCGACTGTCGGGGTGGTCCTCGTCCAGATCGTCGAGATCGTCGGTGTCGACGTCGAGGGTACCTTCGGCGACGAATCGAAGGGTCGCAGCCCACGAGTCGTAGATGTCGCGATCGCGTCCGATCACCTCGACGAGTGCATCGACGTTCAGGGGCGAGAGCCCGATGACCGAGATGGCAGGAGGCAGAGCCGACACCGGAACCGGTGCGCTGCATCGCAGATGCAGCAGCATGGGTCGGCGCTCGGTGCGCACCGACGGCCAGATCCCGCGGACTGCCAACTTCTCCAACAGATCGATCGTGGCGCTCGCGGTGTCGGGAACGCGCAGGCCGGCACCGGACCCGATCGGCACCGTCAGCCCGGGTACGACCGGAAGCCCGAGCGCGACAAGGTTGTCCATCTCGACGCCGTGAACCCCCAGCGCGTCGGCACCGAGACCGCGAGCACGGCCTTGCCCGTACGGCACTGCTGCGCGCGCGGAGGTGAGTACGGAACTGTCGGACAGGGTCATTCGGCGCTACCGCGAACGAGTTCCTCCTCGAGGGCCTCGTCCTCGGCGCGTGTGAGTCCCAGCATCATCAGCACGTGCTGATGGAGCCACATCCACACGGTGTGATAGCCATCGGTCAAGGGCGACGTCATCGACGCGGTGTCGCCGTTGTCGAACCGTTCGAGTGCGACATGTAGGCGGTCGCGGTACTCCAGTAGGACTGCACACTGCTTCCCACCGCGGCGGAGCAGCTTGGCCACGGACGTATGAATGTCCTCGAGCTGGTCGCGGATTCTGGCGTCGTACTGTGCATCGCCGTGGTCGTTTGCCGTGCCGTCCGGACGGCACTGCCATGCGGTGCACAGTTCCCGCAGCCGACGGTTGACCGGTAGGAATGCGCGCAGGAAGTCGGTGACCGCAGAGTGCTCGTCGCTTCCGTCTGTGAGACGAACCTGCGCACCGGCAGCGGCGATTCCGGCCTGCGTCGGCATCACGACCGGGCCCTTGGCCACGGCGTCACCGGCATCGACGACAGCCTGTAGCTCGGGCGTGACCGGCCCTCGAAGCATGCCCTTCACAACGAGGTCGACCAGAGCGGTCGATTCGGATGTGGTGGTCGCAAGGTCGTTCATGGTGCTCCTGGCGCTCTCCGGTCCCCCGTGGGGAACAGCCTTCGGCAAGTGACGTACGTCTACCGTAGGCGGGACTGTGACGGTGCTCATAACCTACTCAAATAGTAGTGGATGTCAAGAAACTTTGTCCAACTCTGTACAGGTTTGACTGCGGCTAGTTACTTGACAGCATGTCGCCTTTTGCGGCTAGGCTGCGTGTGATGGCCGCCACTCGGCCGACCGCCGTACGGGAAGAGGGATCGCGACATGGACGACCGAACCGAGCTCTACATCGGCGGGAAGTGGGTGGCCTCCGCGGGCGGGGGCACCATAGATGTGCTCGACGCCACGACGGGTGAGCTGCTCGCCCGCGTACCCGCAGGAACGGAAACCGACGTCGACGACGCTGTCGCCGCAGCGCGCTCCGGCTTCGATGTGTGGTCGCAGTCCTCGATCGAGGAGCGCGTCTCGGTGTTGCGGCGGATCGCCGACGGGCTGGTCGAACGCGAGAGCGAGCTCGCCGAGATGATGGCGCGCGAGGTCGGGACGCCGATCGCGCGGTCTCGAACCGTACAGGTGGGGCTGGGAGTCACGATCTTCCGATCGATGGCGGACATTCTCGAGGACACCTCGTTGGAGGAACGTCGCGGGACATCGTTGATCCTGAAGGTCGGCATCGGTGTCGTCGGCGCGATCACGCCGTGGAACTACCCGCTCTACCAGCTCGCCGCCAAGGTCGCGCCTGCCATTGCAGCCGGATGCGCCACGGTGGTCAAGCCCAGCAGTGTGGCCCCGCTGGTCGCGTTCGCGGTCGCCGAGATCGCCGATTCGACCGCTCTGCCCCCGGGCGTGCTCAATATCGTCAGTGGGGCAGGCGGCCGGGTGGGGGAGCGGCTGGCCGGACACCCGGACGTCGAAATGGTGAGTCTGACCGGCTCGACGGCAGCCGGTGCCCGCGTCGGACAGGTAGCTGCAGCCGGAATAAAGAAAGTGACTCTGGAGCTGGGAGGCAAGTCGGCTTTCGTCATCGCTCCCGACGCCGACTTCGATGCAGCTCTGACCGCCGCGGTGCGCGGCTGCTACGTCAACAACGGGCAGACCTGCACTGCGACAACGCGGCTGCTGGTACCCGCCGATCGCCTCGAGTACGTCGAGGAGAAGCTGGCGGAGTTGGTCGGCTCGCAGCGGATCGGTGACCCCCTCGACGAATCCGTCGACATCGGACCGATGGCATCGCGTGAGCAGCAGCAATCTGTCCTCGATCACCTCTCCGCAGTTCCCTCGAACGCTCACTTCGTGGTCGGTGGGCCGGGCGACGTGCCAGACCTGGACGATCGACTACGGTCGGGATTCTTCGTCCGCCCGACGGTGGTGAGCCGGGTCGACAACGATTCTGCGATCGCCCGTGAAGAGGTGTTCGGCCCGGTCCTCACGGTGCTCACCTACGACGGGATCGACGACGCGGTCCGCATTGCCAACGACTCCGAGTACGGGTTGTCCGGAGCCGTGTTCGCGGCCGACGACGACGCAGCGATTGCCATCGCCCGTAGGTTGCGCACCGGTCAGGTGGGCATCAACGGGGGGCGCTTCAATGCCCTTGCACCGTTCGGTGGCATGAAGAAGTCGGGTATCGGACGAGAGCTCGGACCGGATGGACTGGACGAGTACTTCGAGAAGATCTCCCTACAGTTGCCTGCGACATGAGCGCCGAGGCGACCGGTGACATCACCCGGCTCATGGCGCGATTCGCGCGAGGGATCGACCTGCGTGACTGGGATATGTATCGATCCGTGTTCACCGACGAGATCGACGTCGACTACACCAGCTACCGCGCGGGTAACGGTGGGCACTTCCGCGCCGAGGACTGGGTGCAGCGTGGGCGGATGCTGTTTCCGGGTCTCGTTGCATCGCAACATTTCTTGTCGAACTTCGACATCACGGTCGCGGGAGATCGGGGCACGGTGATCACCTACGTGCGTGCCGAGCACGTACTCCCGAACACCTCCGGCGACGCCGTGTTCACCATCGGCGGGTACTACACCGATTCGGTCGTGCGAGTCGACGGTGACTGGAAGATCTGCCGGAAGCAACTGACGGTTCTCTGGAACTCCGGCAACCCGCAGGTGCTGACGCTGGCCCGCGAGCGAGCGGCAGCGCTCCTCGCCGAGGCCTAGGCGCGTCACAGGCTGCGAACGGGATCGGTTCCGTCCCAGTTCGTCGCGGCGTCGGCAACGCGTCGATACAGCTCGACAATGCTCGGTCGCGGTTCGTAGATCTCCAGAAGATGCCCGAGCTGCGGCCGGGCGTCGTGGAACGCGAAGTTGTTGCCGTGCGGGGTGGACGCCGAGAGCAATGCCGGCCAACCACGCTCGGTGAGTTGCCGTCGGTGCTCGGCAAACGACGCAACCATGATCGCAACGTGGTGCACACACCCGCGTGCTCGCGTGGTCTCCGCGAATTCCGGCGGTTCGGCCGAGTGCGTCTGTACCAATTCGATCTGCATGCGGCCCCATTGCCCGTAGGCCGATGAGTGGTCGAAAGCCCCCGTTCTGCCGTCGGGGCCGTCGGCGGCCGTGATGACGTTTCTACGCACGAAGAACGGGCCTGCCCCGGTACGGACGGAAAAGTCGGCGGCCGCCTCGTGAATGTCGTCGACCATGTACGCGATCTGAACCACACTGCCCAACTCGAACTCGCTCATCCCTGATGCCTCGATTTCCACTGTCGATATTGATGCTTGCTAACTGATGAACGACTGCAGATATGCAGAGTCGGCGTTCGGTCACCGTAGGTACTGCTGTTCCGGCAGGTTCCATGATTCCTGCACTGAGGCAAACAATGTCAAGTTTCGCAGATTGCTGGACTTATCCCTGTACATAGTTGAGTATGACGTGGGTAACAAAAGCGAGACTCAAGTAACTCAAGTCACAGGCGGGCTTCCATGACCGATGCACTGAGCATCACCAGTCTTTCCAAGACCTTCGGCGGGCATCGCGCGCTCGCCGGCGTGGACTTGCAGTTGGCCCCGGGGGAGATTCGAGGGCTGGTCGGCCAGAACGGGTGCGGCAAGTCGACGCTCATCAAAGTGCTTGCCGGATATCACGACCCGGACGACGGTGCCCGAATATCGGTCGATGGTCACGAGCTGGCCCTCGGTGTCCCCGGCAGCGGTGAAGCTGCCGGCCTGCGATTCGTCCACCAGGAACTCGGGTTGGTCGAAACCCTCGATGTCGTCGACAATCTGGCACTCGGCCACGGCTACCTGACCACCGCGGTCGGAACGATCGACTTCCGTGCCGAGCGATCCCGGGCCGAAGCCGCCCTAGCCGAATTGGGAGTCGAGCTGGAACTGGGGAAGCTCGCCGGGGCGCTCAGTATGAGCGAACGCACCATGCTCGCGATCGCCCGTGCGGTTCAGGACA
The DNA here is from genome assembly GCF_002259485.1 of Rhodococcus sp. 14-1411-2a. Classification (GTDB taxonomy): domain Bacteria; phylum Actinomycetota; class Actinomycetes; order Mycobacteriales; family Mycobacteriaceae; genus Rhodococcoides. Next base: position 76,960 of record NZ_NPGA01000005.1, on the reverse strand, counting down.
GGTCGGGTCGAGCCGCAGTACTGGTTCTCGACGAACCGACGGCCAATCTTCCCGCAGCAGAGTCCGTTCGGCTGTTCGAGCTGGTGCGCAGAATCAGGGATCGCGGTGTCGCAGTCCTGTTCGTCTCGCATCATCTGAACGAGATCTTCTCGCTGTGCGACAGCGTCACCGTGATGCGGGACGGCGCAGTCGTGAGCACGCGTCCACTCGACGGTCTCGACGAATCGGGGCTCGTCGAGTTGATGATCGGACGTCGCATCGACGACTTCCTGGCCGAGCCGGAAGAGACGTCGAACCCCGATGGGGATCCCGTGCTCGAGGTGTCCGGCATGAGTTGCGGTGCGGTGGAGAACTTCGGGTTCGAGATCAGGTCCGGTGAGGTCCTCGGCATCGCCGGGATCACCGGTTCCGGTCGTGAGCAGATCGTGCCTGCGCTCTTCGGTGCCGAGTCTCGACGCGGCACAGTCGTCGTCGACGGTATGGTCGTCGAACCGGGGCGCCCCGACCTCGCCATGTCGGCGGGCGTCGGATGCGTTCCTGCCGAGCGGCTTTCGAATGCTGCATTCGCTACCGCCTCCCTTCGCGAGAACGTCTCCGTCGCGGACCCGTGGGGGTTCTCCCGGGGTGGGATAGTGCGAGTGAAACGGGAGAAGGCCGACGTGGCCACGTGGCTCGAGCGACTCGGCGTGCGCCCGGCCGGTGACACCGAGCGCCATCTCGGCACTCTCAGCGGAGGAAACCAGCAGAAGGTCGTCCTGGCCAGGTGGCTTCGACGCAGTCCTCGCGTGTTGCTGTTGGACGAGCCGACGCAGGGTGTCGACATCGGTGCTCAGGCCGACATCCATGCGCTCGTGGACAAGGCCGCGCAGGACGGTGCCGCGGTGCTCGTGGTGTCCACCGATCACGGGGAACTCACGCGATTGTGCGATCGGGTGCTGGTTCTGTCGGCAGGCCGGGTGGTCGACGAATTCTCCCGCCCTCGCATCGACCCGGATCGCTTGACGGCCTCGACTCTCAAGAAACCCGCTTCCGCTGCTGTGCGGTCCGGCGCAGACCCTCGGTGAAAGGATCACCATGACAACACAATCCCACGAAGGTACAGCAGCGTCGCCGCACACTCCGCCGCCCGGAGGTAGGGGTGGTACGGAACGGCGCACGGCTCGACGACGACCGAATCTCGGACTCGACCGCTTCAGCGGTCTCTATGTGTGGATCGTTGTCATCGCGCTCTTCGCACTCTGGATTCCGGACACCTTCATGACACAGGGGAATTTCCGCATCATCGCCGGCGACCAGGCGATCACGGCGATGCTGGCCATCGGTTTGATCGTGCCACTGGCTGCCGGGGTGTTCGATCTGTCCATCGCAGGCATCATGGGCTTCTCGGTCGCGATGGTGTCCTACCAGCTCTCGCAGGGCGTCAGCACCCCCATCGCCGTCGTCACCACTCTGCTCTGCGGTGCGCTGATCGGGGCAGTCAACGGTTTCGTCGTCGTCAAGCTCAAGGTCGACTCGTTCATTGCCACTCTGGGAATGTCGAGCATTCTGCTGGCGGGGACCTACTGGGTCACGGACGGCAAACAGATCACCGAGGGGTTCACCGACGGCTTCCTCGATCTGGGAAGCAAGCCGTTCCTCGGTCTACCCCTTCCCTTTTTCTACATGATCGGCGTCGCCGCCGTGATGTACGTCGTACTCGAGAAGACCCCGTTGGGTCGCTACTTCTACGCCACCGGTGGCAACCGTCAGGCCGCACGGCTCGCCGGACTACGAGTCGAGCGAATCATGTTCGGCGCGTTGATGACGTCGGCCACCATCGCGGCCTTCACCGGAGTCGTCCTGGCAGCCAAGCTCGGCACCGCCGCGCCCGACATCGGCCCGTCGTACCTGCTGCCGGCGTTCTCGGCCGTCTTCCTCGGCTCGACTCAGATACGCGCCGGGCGGGTCAACGTACTGGGCACGCTGATCGCCATCTACCTGCTTGCCACCGGTGTGAAGGGACTGCAGTTGGCCGGTGCTCCCAGCTTCGTCAACGACCTCTTCAACGGACTCGCCCTCATCGTCGCCGTGGCTCTCGCGGCCCGGACCGCCCGCCGTACCTGAACTCTCCTCCACCCGAAAGGTGATCACGTGAAATCGACCAACTGGACGAAGGCTTTCGTTGCCCTCGTGTCCGCAAGCTTGTTGGTGTCCGCATGCAGCAGCTCGGACGAGACGACGGCGACCGGAGAAGCTGCCGACGTCGCCGGCGCGCAGGCCGTCGCCGATCAGTACGAGGCCCCGCCGGCCGATCTGGTTCTGACGACGCCGTTGAGCAGAGCTCCGGACAGCGGCAAGTACGTCATCAGTATCGAGACCCCGCAACCGATCTCGAGCGCGAAGAACGATGCCATCCAGCAGGCGGCGGACGTCCTCGGGTGGCGCTATCAGCGAGTATTGATGGGCACCGACGCCGAAGCGGCACCCAAGGCGATGGACCAGGCAATCGCGCTGCGGCCGGACGCGATCCACATCTCTGGTACCCCGCTCACGATGCTCACCCGGCAGATCGAATCTGCCGATGCCGCGGGCATTCCCGTCATCGCGGACAGTATCGCGGGCCCTCCCGTCGCCGGTGTCATCTCCACCGCCTTGGACGGCGACGCTCAGGTCGAGGAGTGGGGAAAGATGGTCGCTAGTCAGGTCGTCGCAGACAGCGATGGGCAGGCGAATGTCGCAATCTTCTCGATCACCGACTACTCGATCCTCAACGTCTTCACCGACGCATTCACAGCTCAGTTGGAAGCCCAGTGCCCGGACTGCACCACCCAACTCGTGAATCAGCAGGTCACCGATCTCGGCACCAAGACTCCGCAGAGCGTCGTCAGTACACTCCAGCGGGACCCGACCATCAACTACGCGGTCTTCTCCTTCGGCGATCTCGTGTTGGGTGTCGATGCGGCGCTGCGTGGTGCGAGCCTGACCGATCAGGTGACTTTCGCCGGTCAGACGCCAACACCGGACAACCTCGAGTCGCTGAAGGGTGGCGACAACAGTGTGTGGGTCGGCTTCCCGGTGCAGATTCTGGGGTGGCGCGTCATCGACACTCTGGCGCGGCATTTCAACGGCGACGACCTCACAGCGGCCGACGCCGCGTTCCTCCCCACGCAATTGCTCAACAGTGACAACATCGGGTCGGCAGTCCTCGACGAGGACACCGGGTACTACGTCGGTGTCGCGGATTACCAGGGTGAATTCGAGACACTCTGGCAGAAGTGACGCCTCGGGTTCTGTCCCTGTCGCATCTGTCGGCGCTGCACCTATCACCCCCGGAGTTGATCGACTGCGCTGCGTCGGGTGGCTTCGACGCGGTGGGTATCCGGGTGGCGCAGGGCGAACGGGACAGGGGATTCCTTCTCCCGGCGGGATCGGCGCTGCTGCGGGATACAGCATCTGCGTTGGCGCACAACGGGATACGAGTTCTCGATGTCGAGGTGGTCAAGCTGCATCCCGGAAGCTCCGAGGGCGATTGGTCGGCGATTGTCGAGGCAGGTGCCGAACTCGGGGCGAAGCATCTGCTCGTGACGGTGCTCGATGACGATCGCAGTCGAGCAATCGACAACTTCGACCTCCTGTCGGAGTTGTCCGGGGTGTACGGCCTACGGTGTTGTCTCGAGCCGATGATTTTCTCGTCTGTTCGGGACTTCACTGCCGCTGCTGCATTCGTCGCCGAAGCTCGGGGGAGCGATTCCGGCGTCCTCGTCGACGCCCTGCATTGGATCCGGGCGGGATCGGAGCTGGCCGATCTCGACGCCGTCGACGAGAACTCGTTGCCGTACTGGCAGATCTGTGATGCAGCGTCGGCGGAGCCCTCGGACGACCTGAATGCTGCGATCACCGAGGCTCGAACCGACAGGCTCCCACCGGGACTGGGTGCATTCCCACTGGCCGATCTCGTGCACGCACTCCCATCGACGGCTGCGGTGAGCGTGGAGGTCCCGTCCGCCCGTAGCGCGGCCGACACGCGGGCGTGGATTGCAGAACTGGGTCGAGCGACGCGAAAGGTGCTCGACGACGCGGAAAGTGAGAAACTGGAGACATGACCAACAAACTGCATTGCATACTGTCATGACCGGCACCGTCGAGCGCAAGTACGTCCACGTCGTCGCACCCGGAACCGCGGAGACGACGATCGAAGCCGCATCGCCGCCTGCCCCCGACGCTGTTGTCGTCGACATCCGCTACTGCGGTATCTGTGCGACCGACACACACGGATACTCGTCCGCTGCTCTGCCACCGGCCGTGTTCGGACATGAATGGACAGGCACGATCAGCGCCGTCGGTGAGAACGTGACCACCCTGCGGGTGGGTCAACGCGTGGTGGCCGGTGTCGGGCCTGCGTGCGGTGTGTGTGCCCAATGCCGGGCAGGTCACGCCGCTCACTGCGACCTGGCCTTTGCAGAAGCCAACGGCATCACCGACGACGCACCCGTGCACGGCGGGTTTGCCACCACCCTCACGGTGTCGGCTCGCCGAGCGATTCCGGTGCTCGACGCATTGTCCGACGAGGAGGCCGCGTTGATGGAGCCGGCGACCGTGACGTTCCATGCCGTCAAACGTGCCGCGATCACGCTGGGGTCCACGGTGGTCGTTCAGGGTGCGGGTCCTATCGGTCTACTGACCGCGCAACACGCACGTACCGCCGGAGCAGGCCGCATTCTCGTCAGCGAGCCGTCGGCCGCACGTCGAGCGGCAGCAACGGATCTGGGCTTCGCAGACGTGGTGGAACCGGCGGATCTCGCAGCGCTGCTCGGTGAGGTCACCGGTGGTCTCGGCGCGGATGTCCTGTTCGAGTGCACCGGAGTCGCCGCGTTGATGCAGCCCTCCGCCGAGCTCGTCAGACGCGGCGGGACCCTGGCGTTGCTCGGGTATCCGGGCACCGATTCCTCGGTCAGCTACGGCGATTGGCAGTCGAGGGAGCTCACGGTGATCGGCTCGCTGGCGTACTCGCACGAGGACTTCATCGGTGCGATGACGCTGGTTGCCGAAGGTCGAATCGACCTGAAGTCCTTGCACACAGGCACGATCGGGCTCGGTGAATTGGTCGGGATGTTCGCCGAACTCGATTCCGGGACGAGTCGGCACGCCAAGGTGCTGGTGGACCCGAGCCGTTGACGCGGTGGGTCAGGCGGGAGCCGGCACCGGCACTGTCTGACCGCTCCCGCAGGTGGCCCCGCCGTCGACCGGAATCGCGACACCGGTGACGAACGACGCCAGCGGCGAGGCCAGGAATGCGATGACCTCGCCCACCTCCCGAGCGGTGCCCCAACGGTGTAGGGGGATCATCGTTTTGAGCGCTTCGTAGCGGTCGGGGGTGTTGTCCTCGATGCGTCGGGTCATGCCGGTGCTGATGGGCCCTGGGCAGACGGCGTTGACGCGGATTCGGTCGTTCGCCAGGTCGAGGGCGAAGGACCGCGCGAGGTTCACAGCGCCGGCTTTGGCCGCGGCGTACGGCCAGCGGTTCGGCTCGCCACCGAGCGCGGTTGCGGACGCGGTGATCACGATCGAACCGCGGCCTGTGCGCCGGAACGCGGGAATCGATTCGCGCACACCGAGTACGACGGCGCGAAGGTTGACCTCGATCGAGCGGTCGAAGACCTCCATGTCGAGGGTTTCGATGGATCCGGAAGCTGGAACACCGGCATTGAGCACCAGCGCGTCGAGGTGTCCGAACGAGGTCTCCGCGTGACGCACCGCTGCGCGGTTGTCGTCCTGTCGGGTGACGTCGCCGACGAACGGCACCGCATTGTCGTTGCCGGACAACCAATCCAAGGATTCCGCGGTGGTGTCGAATGCAACGACCGAGCCGCCGTTTTCGAGGATGATCTCAGCGGTCGCACGGCCGATACCCGAACCTGCACCTGTGACCACAGCGACGGTGTTCACGATGCGCTCGCCGTCGACAGTTCCTCGACGTCGTCGAGCAGGACTGCCAACTGTGCCGGTGCGTCGACCCAATCGTTCGGCGAACGCATCGCGTCCCAGAAGTTGGGCTCGACGATCAGGTGTTCTGCGCCTGCCGCCAGGGCAGTGCGGATGTCGCCTCTTACCCCGTCGATGCCTTGGCCTCCGGATCCGACGGCGTCCGTCGGACGCTGCAGGTAGGAACGTAGGAACAATCGCACCGGGTGTGCACCTTCCGGACGCAGGCCGCGCATCGTCTCGAGTTGTTCGAGCAGAGCTTCCGGGCTGCCGCTACTGGGATTCCAGATGTCGAACAGTGCTGCGGTGCGCTTCAATCCGGTTGCCGAACGAAGACCAGAAAGCAGCGGTGGGTGTGGCTGTTGCACCGGTTTGGGGCGCACGATGGACCGGGGGATGGTGAAGAACTCGCCTTCGAATTCCACCGGGTCGGGTCCCCAACAGGCCTGCACGGCCCGCACCAATTCGCCCATCCGACGGCCACGGGTGCGCGGATCGACGTCCATCTGAGCATGTTCTTCATCGGACCAGCCGGCCCCGAGTCCTGCCACGAGTCGTCCGCCCGACAGCAGGTCCAGAGTCGACAAGCGTTGCGCCAATTCGACCGGACGATGGTAGCCGGCCACCAGAATGCTGCTGCCGATGGTGACAGTCCGAGTGCAGGCCGCGGTGAACGCCATCAGTTCGGTGGCACCGAGTACCGAGCGATACGCCGGATGCACACTGGTGGTGTGTCGCCCGCCGTAGATCGATTCGTTCTGCTCGGGATAGAACAGGTGCTCCTGAACCCACAGGCTCGAGAAGCCCAGTTCCTCGGCCGAGGTGGCGAAGGCGCGGACGGCCCCGGCATCGACGTGTTCGCCGAGCTGAGGAAGGGACAACCCGATTGCGAGACTCACAGTACGGTCACCGTTCCCGTGTTTCCGTCGACCTCGATCATTGCACCGTCGGGAATTCTCAGGGTGGCGTCCTGCACCGAGACCGCGCATGGGATGCCCAGTTCACGGCACACGATCGACGAGTGAGTGATGGTGGCACCGACGTTGACGACGACGCCGCCGGCAAACACGAAGAGCGGAGTCCAGGCCGGGTCCGTCTGCGGAGCGACGATGATGTCTCCCTCGGCGAGGTCACCGACCTCGTAGGGATCATGAAGGATGCGTGCTCGTCCACGACTGACCCCCGGTGCACCACCGACTCCGGTCATCGAATCGCCGGGAGCTGCGACCTGCGCCTTGTTCTCGGTCCTTCTGGGCCACTGCGAGAGCGGGAGTGGCTCGAACAAGAAGAAGGGGGGCTCCAGGTCGAAGAGCGCGAGGTACTGCTCGCGCCGCTCCGCGATGGTGCTCTTGAAAGTTTCGGGATCGGCGACGAACGCGTCGAGTTCGTCGTCGAGCAACATGGTGACGTCGTGATGGTCGCCCATGATGCCGCGATCGACCATACGATGGCCCAATTCGTAGAGGGCCGTGCGCATCTCGCCCATGACCTTGACGCAGGCCGTCTTGGTCCGCTCCCGCCAGGGCATGAACTTGGTGATGGATTTGGCGGCGTCGAGGAAACTCTGACGAGTTGTGTCGTCGGGCATCTTGGCGGCGAGCTCCGCGGTGAGTGCGATGCGCTTGTTCTCGTTGCGCCCTCTGATGACCTCGGGGTCGGATTCGTCGGGACTCAGGCGCATGCCGTTGATGGCGAGCAAAGCGAGCACCGGCTTCGATTCCCAACTGTCGGAACGGATGTCCCACTCGTTCGGGGCGCGCGATCCGAACTTGTACAGAAAGTCGTCGAAGTCCTGGCGGAACTGCTTCGCATCGGGGGAGTCACTGGCGTCGACGGCCTCGAGGAGGGTGGCGAGACCGGAGTCGAACAGGGAGGTCAGTTCCGCGGACTTCGCCACCGACCGACCCATGTTCCACAGGGCGTACGACGGTTCTGCCGAGTCGACTCCGCCCAGCCCGCTGAGGAGGTCGCCGAGCTTGTCGGCCTCACCGATCGCATCGAGAAGGGCTCCGGCTACGGCCGGCCCCATGGTCGAGAGTGTGGTGGTCACGGGGTGGTAGGCGTAGCAGAAAACGAGGTCCGGAACGAAGGATCGCGCGTGGTCGACCAGTTCGCGATCAGTCAGTGCAGCAATGTCGGGGCGCGCGGCGCGGGCGTCGTCCGCGCGACGCTTCGCCTCCTCTGCCTCGGGAAAGGTGTCGGTGGTCAGTGCCCACGCGGTCTTGTCGGCCAATCCTGCAGTGAGTCGGTCGTTCTGGTGCCAGGGCTGTTCGACGTATTCCGGGATGTCGGGGTGATCGCCGACCCACAGGCTGTTCCAGACCGGAACGGTCAAGCCCGGCAGGCGGGCTCCGTTCAGCTCGGTCATCGAGAAGTTGGTGTAGTGGTAGCCGCCGAAGTTGCCGATGATCTGTGGCATGGTCTCGTCGATCTCGGAGGCCAGGTGAGTGCCGAGGTGTTCCACATATCCTTCGCGCCAGCCGATGTTGAGGCCCTTGTTCCAGACAAGGGTCACATTCAGGGGACTCGACGGGTCGGGAAGTACTTCCCCGGCGTTGGCTCGGGTGTACACCGGGTACCGCTCGCTGAACTCCCAGTCGGTGATCCAGCTGTCGCGATCGTTCTCGACGCTCACTGAGTGCTCCTCTGCCGTTGATGCCGGACTGTATTTCAAGTCACACTATAGAAACTGTGGAGCAAAAGAAACATGTACAGAGATATTTTCCGGCAAGTCGTACGCATGTGACGACGGCGAAAATCTCCACAGTAACTTTATATGAAGTGTAGTAATGGTCACTGTCTTGTGCGAGACTCGGATCACATCCCTGGTCTTGGAGAGGAACTCCATGTTCGAAAAAGTCCTCGTCGCCAATCGCGGAGAGATTGCTGTCCGTGCTTTCCGTGCCGCCGTCGAACTCGGCGCCTCGACGGTTGCGGTCTATCCTTTCGAGGATCGAAACTCCGCTCATCGCGCCAAGGCCTTCGAGGCGTACCAGATCGGTGACCCGGGAAACCCGGTCGGCGCTTACCTTTCGGTCGACGCTGTCATGGCTGCGGTACGTGAGTCGGGAGCCGACGCGGTGTATCCCGGATACGGATTCCTTTCGGAGAACCCGGCATTGGCAACGGCGTGCAAGGATGCCGGCATCACCTTCGTCGGTCCATCGGTCGAGGTCCTCGAGCTCACCGGTGACAAGTCCCGGGCGATCGCCGCAGCGAAAGCGGCCGGGTTGCCGGTCTTGGCTTCGTCGCCTCCGTCCGACGAGCCGGACGTGCTGATCGACGCGGCCCGGGCCATGACTTTCCCCCTGTTCGTCAAAGCGGTCGCCGGTGGCGGTGGACGTGGAATGCGCAGAGTGCCTGCGCCGGAGCAACTCCGAGACGCGATCGAGGCAGCCTCGCGTGAAGCGAAAGCCGCATTCGGTGACGGGACCGTGTTCCTCGAACAGGCGGTCATCGATCCCCGGCATATCGAGGTGCAAATCCTCGGCGATTCGAGTGGGGAAATCATCCATCTGTTCGAGCGGGACTGCTCACTGCAGCGACGTCACCAGAAGGTCGTCGAAGTGGCGCCCGCACCCGGTCTCGATCCCGAACTCCGGCAACAGATGTGTGCCGATGCGGTGGCCTTCGCTCGACACATCGGCTACACCTGCGCCGGCACTGTCGAGTTTCTGCTCGATCCGCACGGAAACTACGTCTTCATCGAGATGAATCCCAGAATCCAGGTGGAGCACACCGTCACCGAGGAGATCACCGACGTGGACCTGGTGACGTCGCAACTGCGGATCGCATTCGGAGACACCCTGGCCGATCTGGGTCTGAGCCAGGACGACATAGAAATCCGGGGGTCGGCGATTCAATGCCGGATCACCACGGAGGATCCAACCGACGGATTCCGTCCCGACACCGGTGAGATCACCGCCTACCGCACACCGGGAGGATCGGGTGTGCGATTGGACGGCAGCGTCGGAGTCGGATCGGAGATCAGCCCTCACTTCGACTCGATGCTCGTCAAGATCATCTGCAGAGCAGCAGATTTCGCGACGGCCTGTGCTCGCTCCCGGCGCGCGGTCACCGAGTTCCGGGTGCGAGGAGTCGCGACCAACATTTCGTTTCTGCAAGCGGTCCTGGAAGATCCGGACTTTCTCGCATGGAACGTCGACACGAACTTCATCGAGGGCCATCCACTTCTGTTGACGCAGAACGTCTCTGCAGACCGCGGCTCTCGTATTCTTCGGTATCTCGCAGACGTGACCGTCAACTGCCCGCACGGGGAACGTCCGTCGCCGGTGTACCCCGTCGACAAGCTTCCTCCCATCGACGCTCACACAGCCCCGCCTGCAGGCTCCCGCGATCGGCTCCGTGCACTCGGCCCGGCCGGCTTCGCAGCCGATCTTCGCTCGGCCTCCGCTCTTGCAGTGACCGATACGACGTTTCGGGACGCTCATCAATCGCTGCTGGCCACGCGGATACGCACCCGTGATCTGGTGGCCGTGGCACCCCACGTCGCGCGACTGACACCGCAGCTGTTGTCGGTGGAGGCGTGGGGTGGTGCAACGTACGATGTCGCGCTGCGCTTCCTGCACGAGAATCCGTGGGAACGGCTCGCGCTGTTGCGATCCGCGATGCCCAACATCTGTCTGCAGATGCTGCTGCGCGGCCGGAACACCGTGGGATACACGGCTTATCCGGACAGCGTGACGCATGCTTTCGTGGCGGAGGCGGCCGAGACCGGTATCGACATCTTCCGAATCTTCGATGCTCTGAACAATGTCGATCAGATGAGGCCCGCGATCGATGCGGTGCGTGATACCGGTGTCGCGGTGGCGGAGGTGGCAATGTCCTACACCGGTGACCTGGCCGATCCGGGCGAGAGCCTCTACACCCTCGACTACTATCTCCGGTTGGCCGAGGAGATCGTCGAGGCGGGAGCTCATGTTCTGGCCGTCAAGGACATGGCCGGCCTGCTGCGTCCGGCTGCGGCAGCCACCTTGGTCACCGCCTTGCGGTCACGGTTCGACCTCCCCGTGCACCTGCACACCCACGACACACCGGGCGGCCAGTTGGCTACCTATTACGCCGCGTGGCAAGCGGGAGTAGACGCTGTGGACGGCGCAAGCGCGGCGCTCGCCGGCACGACGAGCCAGCCGGCACTGTCGGCCATCGTGGCCGCAACCGAACACACCGATCGCGCAACCGGCCTCGATCTCGGCTCGGTATGCGACCTCGAACCGTACTGGGCTGCAGTGCGATCGGCGTATGCGCCCTTCGAATCCGGACTGCGGGCACCGACGGGACGGGTGTACACGCACGAGATCCCGGGTGGCCAACTCTCCAATCTCAGGCAGCAGGCGGCCGCATTGGGACTTGCGGAGCGCTTCGAGGACATCGAGGAGGCGTACGAAGGTGCAGACCGCATTCTGGGCCGGATCACCAAGGTCACACCGTCCTCGAAGGTCGTGGGGGACCTGGCGATGGCTCTGGTCGGTGCAGATGCCACCGCAGCGGAATTCGCTGCCGACCCGTCGAGCTACGACATTCCAGGATCGGTCGTCGACTTCTTCCGTGGTGATCTCGGCACGCCGGCCGGAGGTTGGCCCGAACCGCTGCGGAGTCGGGCGCTGAAGGGGAGGGCAGAGGCCTCCCCGCAGGTTTCGGTCGGTGCCGCGGATCGAGCGGCTCTGGCAACGTCGGGACGCGAGCGGCAAGAGACGTTGAACAGGTTGCTGTTCCCGGGGCCAGCTGCTGAGTTCGAGCGACACCGCGACAGCTACGGCGATACGTCGCAGCTGTCGACCAATCAGTATTTCTACGGGTTGCGACAGGGCGAAGAACATCGAGTCGTGCTCGAACCGGGGGTGGAATTGCTCATCGGATTGGAGGCGATCTCCGATCCCGACCCCTCGGGAAGTCGAAATGTGTTGTGCGTCCTCAACGGTCAACTGCGGCCGGTGCGTGTGCGTGATCGGAGCATCGAGAGCGCCTCACGGTCCGCCGAGAAGGCAGACCGCACCGATCCTGCTCATCTGTCCGCACCTTTCAGCGGCGTGGTGACGCTGTCGGTGAAAGAGGGTGACACCGTGGACAAGGGGGAGTCGGTCGGATCCATCGAAGCGATGAAGATGGAAGCGACGATCACCGCGACCACCGCAGGCGTTGTCACCCGAGTGCTGATCGGCGGCGGGGCACCGGTCGAGGGCGGTGACCTGTTGTTGGTGGTAGGGGCCTAGGGCCCTCAGGGACCCTGCACGAGGGCGGCCGCAACGGCCTCCACGTGCAGGGTGGTGCTTCCGAACAGGAGCTCGCTGGTCTTGGCCCGACGAAAGTACCTGTGCAATGGGTGTTCCCACGTGAAGCCGATGCCCCCGTGGATCTGGATTGACTCCTCGGCGGCGAACGTAGCGGCCCGCGAAGCGAGCACTCGCGCGGTGGCCGCAGCGACGGAGAACTCCGGGCCGCGTCGCGTGTCGGCTCCCGCGGCGTCGAGCACAGCGGCCTCGGCCAGTTCGATCGCGATCGACATGTCGGTCAGACGATGCTTGATCGCTTGGAACGACCCGATGGCCCGGCCGAATTGTCGCCGGGTCTTCGCATAGTCCACCGACATCTCCAGGCAGGCCCGCGCCGCGCCCACTTGCTCGGCGGCAAGTGCCGTGATCGCCACTGCTTGCGCTGTGTCGAGACCGGCCGACAGGTCTGTGCCGGTGATTCGGTGCGCGAGGGCACCGGAGAATTCGACGCGAGCAAGCCCTCGGGTGAAATCCAATGTTTCTCGGCGAGTTCGGATAACTCCCTCTGCGTGTGCGTCGATCGCAGCGAGGTGAGGTCCGTCCGATCCGTTCGCGACCACGAGCAACACATCGGCATCGGAGCCGTCGACGACGGACTCCTGGGCACCGTCGAGAACGACGGTGTCGGAATCCTGTACGCGCGCGGTGACGAGCGACGTGCCGAAGGGGAATCCCGTCACGAGCGCTGCAGTGGCGGAGCCATCGGCGATCGGCGGGAGGTACTGCGCGCAGGCAGCATCGGAACCGGCATGCAGCAGAGTGAGCCCGGCCAAGATCACCGACGAGAAGTACGGAGCACTTCCGAGAGATCGACCGAGTTCGGACATCACGACAACAGTGTCCTTCAGCGTGAAGCCCGCACCGCCGACGTGTTCGGGGAACGGAATCTCGGTCAAGCCCATCTCCAGAAGCGCAGGCCATACATCCCGTCCTGCGGCAGTTCTGGACAAGGACGCGCGCAGGCTACTGCCCAGGTCCTGCTGTTCTTCCGACAGTTCGAGTCTCATACGAGGCCTTCCCGTGGTTCACGCGGCAAGCCGAGTCCGCGTTCGCCGATGATGTTGCGCTGAATCTCGTCCGAGCCCCCGGCAATTCGGTAGCCGGGTGCGCCGAGAAGATGCTCGGTCCAGGCGAAGGTGTCGGGCACCCCGGTGTCGGCCAGGATGCTCGGCCCGAGGAACGACGCCGCGGCGTCGCCGATTCGCTTGAGGTTCTGAGTCCAGACCAGCTTGCCGATGGAACCCTCCACGCCCGGGACCGCCCCGGCCAACTCTCGCTCGGCGTACCGGGCTACCAGCAACGCCGCGGCTCGCTCGTAGATCGCCGCGTCGGCGAGCTGCTGGCGAACCAGTGGGTCGTCGGTTATGCCCAAAGTCTTTGCCAGCCGGACCAAGTCGGCACTGTTTCCCCCGGCGCTGACAATTCCTGCGCTCGAACTTCGCTCGAAGCCGAGCGTCGTGAGCGCGACAGTCCAGCCGTCCCCCTCGGCTCCGAGGCGCAGCGAGTCCGGCAATTCGACATCGGAGAAGAACACTTCGTTGAAGGTCGAGCCACCGGACATCTGGCGGATCGGCCTGATATCGACACCCGGGGTGTGCATCGGCACCATGAATGCCGTCATACCGCGGTGTTTCGGGACTGTCGTATCGGTGCGGGCGATGAGTAGACCCCATTCCGAGAACTGGGCTCCCGAGCTCCACACTTTCTGGCCGTTCACCCGCCAGCCACCCTCGGTTTTCGTTGCCTTGGTGGACAATCCGGCGAGGTCGGAACCGGCTCCGGGCTCCGAGAACAGCTGACAACACAGTTGTTCGGCCCGCAGAAAGGACGTGACGAACTGCTGCTTCTGCTCGTCCGTGCCCAGGGCATGAATTGTCGGGGCCACCAGTTCGACAGTGACAAGGACGCTTTCGTGCCGGTCCGGCGCTGCGAAGTCTCGCTCGAGCCCGACGAATGCGCGCTCGTGGCTTGCGGTCAACCCCGGACCGCCCCATTCCGGAGCCCACGTGATGGCTCCGAAGCCGGCGTCGACGCGCACCCCCTGCCAGCGTTTGGCTGCGTCGATGAGCTGCTGCTCCTCGACGTGGCTGCGATCGTGGAAGATGGCGTAATTCGAATCGGTCGATTCGTTGCTTCGCCGCGCCAGGTTTTCTTCGAGCCATGCCTCGGCCTTCTCGGTGAAGGCCCGAACGTCGATACCGCGATCATCCGGCGTCATGCCTTCTTGCCTCCTGCCATCTCGGCAATACGTGCCTCGACTGCAGACTTCGAGTCCGGGTGTTCGGACAGGCGCAGTGTGAACGTCTGTTCCAGCTCGTATCCGCGCTTGAGATCGAGGTCCTCGCAGCCGTTGAGCGACTTCTTCGCCAGGGTGAGTGCGTAGCGGCTCTTCGACGCAATGGATCGCGCACGTGTCATGGCCGTGGCCGGACAGTCGTCATGTGGGACGACCTCGATCGGTGCGCCCCACCTGCGCAGGGTTTCGGCGTCGACAGCTTCGGCGGTGAAGAACATCCGCCGCATGGCTTGCTGCGGCAGCATTCGGGCCGTGAACCGGCCGCCGCCGAGCACACCGACCCCCATTTCCGGCAGGCCGAAGGTCGCTCGCTCCGACGCGACCACCAGATCGCAGACCGAGGTCAATCCGAATCCGCTTCCGAGGCAGGGGCCGTTGACGGCCGCGATCACCGGGAGTGCGCAGTCCAGCACTCCGAAAATCGCTCGGCGCGCTTCCCGCATCTCGATCTCTCCGCCGATCGAATCCATGACCCGAAAGCTTCCGAGATCGTTTCCGGCGCAGAATATTCGGCCACGACCGGTCAGCACCACAGCGCGAATATCCTGGTTGTCCGACAGTGCCTCGAAGACCGTAGCGATCTCCCCGTACATCTGCGTGTCGATGGCGTTGACCTTGCCGCGGGCCAATTCGACCACTGCGATGCCGGGTTCCGGCTCGGTCACCGTGAGATGTTCGATTCCATCAGGATGGAGAGGCATTGGGATGTCCTATCTTTCGTGTGCTGCGGCAAAGGTCATCGCAGCCATCTGCGGCGGCACCGTGACGCGGTTCTGCGTCCAGTTGCGCAGCGCGAACTTCTGAATTTTTCCGCTTGCCGTCTTGGGCAGCGAATCTACGATGAACAGGCTTTCCGGAATTTTCTGCATGGCGATTCGGCGGTGCACGAGGAACTCACGCACCTCCTTGAGACTCAGGTCTCGGTGCTCGCGGGTGACGACGAATGCGCAACCACGTTCTCCCGTCACAGGATCGGGACCTGCCACCACGGCAATCTCGAGCACGTCGGGGTGTGCGCCGAGCTCGTTCTCCACGTCGTAGGCGCTGACTTTTTCACCCGACCGGTTGATGATGTCCTTGATTCGCCCCACCACATGGAGGGCACCGTTGGCGTCGAAGCGGCCGAGATCACCGGTACGGAAAAATCCGTCCTCGGTGAACGCCGCCGTATTGAGAGAGGCATCGAGGTAGCCGAGAAAGGTGTCCGGTCCACGCCATAGAATCTCGCCGACATCGCCGGTCTGCGCGAGTCCACCGTCGGCATCGGTCACCATCACCTCGGTCGACTCGATGGGGCGACCGTCGGATTTCATCCGCAGGGCAGGCGGGTCCCACCGGTCCGCTGTGGTGACCGACGGCCCCTCGGTGGCCCCGTACATCCGAACGACGGTGCCGAGGCGGGTGGTGGCCGCCGCGGTCAGAGCATCGGGGATGTCGGCTCCACCGCAGACTATGTACCGGATCGACGGGGTCGACGAGTCGGTCGCCTCGGCGGCATCGAGCAAGCCTCGAAGGAACGGCGTCGAGAAGATCATGAAGCTGCACCGTTCGTCGATCACTCGCTGCAACGCCGTCACCGGATCCCAGTCGGCCTGCAACACCACGGTTGCGCCCACTACGAACGGGAGAACCAGAGCGCAGTTGACTCCGGTGATGTGCGTGACCGGAGACGGATTGAAGACGACGTCGGTTTCGTTCAGTCCGAACCACCGCGCCATCGAAAGGTTTTCGTAGACCAGCGTGTTGTGGCTGTGCAGTACGCCTTTGGGGTCTGCGGTCGTCCCCGACGTGTAGAGCAACAAGCAGACGTCGTCGGGCGACGGAGAAGTCGCAGCATCGAGGTCGGCGACCATCGAGTCCGTGACCTCGCCGATCAGGTCGGTCCACCTCGTGCCAGGTCGGTCGTCCACGTAATCGCCAACGGTGACAATCGATTCGAGGTCCGGTAGTTCGGCGGAGAGATCGCTGTACATGTCGGTGACGTCGACCCCGTGCAACTCCGCGGGTACGAAGGCGATCCGCGCCCGCGACTGACCGAAGATGAATCGCAGCTCACGAAACCGGTAGATCGGCACGATCGGATTGGCGATGGCTCCGAGCTTCATCGCGGCATGGAATACGACGATTGCCTCGGTGCAGTTGGGGAGTTGGAATGCGATCACATCGTCGGAGGTGATTCCTCTGGCGTGCAAGGCAGCCGCCAGACGAGTCGCGTCACGGTCGATGTCGGCGAATGTCGCGCGCCGGTCGCCGTCCACCACTGCAGTGGCGTCGGGGTAGAGGCGAGCGGCACGCGAGAGGTAATGCCCGATCGGAAGATCTCTCCACAGCCCGCGTTCGCGATACGTCCGGGCGAGGTCGATGTCCGGCGGCCGAGTCGGCAACATGGTCGGCTCCTGCCCTAGTCCCTCAGTTTTCTGACAATCACTACAGTAACTAAGCTATCAAACTATGTATAGAGTTAGCCCGCATCACACCGAGAACAACGATGTCAGGTCATAGACATGACAGCTGAGGAGAGCACCGCTCCGCGGGTGCGGTCGCCCAAGGTCTCCGCGAGGATCGCCAACATCATCGCGGACCGGATCCTCGACGGGGGCGTCGTGGAGGGGGAGCGGTTGCCCACGGAAAAAGACATGATGGCCGAGCACGGTGTTGCTCGGACCACGGTCCGTGAAGCGCTGCGGTTGCTCGAAAGCCGTGATCTGGTCACCATCAAGTCGGGGATCGGCGGCGGCCCTGTGGTCAAGCGACCGAGGCTCGAATCGCTCGGCAACACCATGAAGCTGTTCCTGCAGTTGGACGGGGCCAACATCAGCGATGTCATAGATGCCCGTCTGATGCTCGAGCCCATCATCGCTCGCGAGGCCGCGACGAATGTGAGCGACGAGCAGATACAGCACATGCAGAGTGCTCTCGACCGAATGCGTGAGGACCCTGGTGATTACGGAAATTTCCAGGAGAACAATGCAGAGTTTCAGCGGGGGGTGTACGACGCGGCCGGAAATCCGGTCCTGAACATCCTGATGGAAACTCTCTGGTTGTTGGTACGTGACGCCGAACCGAACGAGCATCCTCTCGCGACGCGGCTTGCGGCTATCGAGATGCAGCAGGACGTTCTCGACGCGCTGAGCTTGCGCGATCCCGACGCTGCTGCGGCCACGATGAGCGCGTTCGTCGGCGAATCGGCGAAGTACTACCGCCGCCGCCTGCGGGCCATCATTTCCCGTCCGGTTCGGTGGCAGATGTAGATCTCGAGGTGGTGTCGGAGCGGATCTCGTCGCTGACTCCATCGAGCTGACGGTGTGAGTCGGCGCAGTGCTCGGTTTCCAGTGCTCACTCGATGTGCTCTCCGTCCAGTCGGCTTTCGACAGTGCCGCTGGACGCTCGGAGTGGACCGACGCCGGTGAAGAGAACCGACGCTCCTGCCGTCAGAAGCTCGGGAAGGCTGTTGTTCTCGTCGATCAGCCAATGCTCGTACGCCGAGATCGCCACCCCCAAGAGCATCCATCCGACAGTGCGCGGAAGATGGTCGCCGGGGTCGGAGTTCGTCCGTGCTGCCACGTATTCGGCGATGACCTGACGCCAGCCCTCGTACATCACCATCGAGTAGCTCTGCAGTGCTGGATTTCCCAGGATCAGTGCCATGCGCTGACGGTGTACGGCGGCTTCTTCCTCGGGAAATGTGTTGAACTGCAACAGGGCCGAGTGCAGTCCGTCCGCGAGTCCGACACTGCCGGGCAGGTCGTTCAGATGCGTCCTCAATGCCGTGAGTTGAGCGTCGAAATCGCCCCAGGGAACTGCGTTCTTGGACGGGAAGTAGCGAAAGAACGTGCGCCTCGCGATGCCCGCAGCATCGGCTATGTCGTCGACGCTGGTCTCCTCGAATCCCTTGGCGGCGAACAGTTCGATTCCGAGATCGCTCAGTTCGCCTCGCGTTGTGGACGGGCGCCTACCTGGCTGACTGGACGGTTTTGCGCTCCTGACCATTTTCTTCTTTCCATTCTCTGGTTTTCTGCACTCAGTGTCATTATGTTGGTGACCCAAGCCACTGTCGACTCCGATTGTGGTCCGAACAACCTCAGGAGGTTTCCGATGTCGAAGAACAACGAGAACGCTGTAGTCGATACGGCAGTCGTCGAATCCGATCTGGTCGAAGAGTCGTTGGTCGAGGAAGTATCCATCGACGGCATGTGCGGCGTGTACTGATCATGACCACTGCGGTGCGCGAGGACCTCGACGAGTTGGACCTGGATGTGCGGTGGATTCTGCATCCGCAGGTGGCGTTGCGGCCGGAGTCGTTCGGGGCGCTGCTCTACCACTTCGGAACTCGCAAGCTCTCGTTCCTGAAGAACCGCACGATCGTGGCGATCATCGAATCGCTGCCCGACCACCCGGATATGCGGTCGGCGATCGCGGCTGCGGGAATCACCGAGTCGCAGTCGGCACCGTACGTCACGGCACTCGCGACGCTGGCCCGCTCGAACATGATCACTCGCCCGTAAAGCCCTGACCTATCGCAGAAGAGGACTTCCGCCCATGACCTCCACCCTCGAAAGACCAGCTCCGGTAGGAAAACTGGTCGATCAATTCGAACTCGGACTCGACGCCCCCATCTGTCTGACGTGGGAGTTGACGTACGCCTGCAACCTTTCCTGCGTGCACTGCCTGTCCTCGTCGGGTCGCCGTGACCCGCGCGAACTCAGTACCGAGCAGTGCAAGTCGATCATCGACGAGCTGCAGAAGATGCAGGTGTTCTACGTCAACATCGGTGGCGGTGAGCCGACGGTGCGGTCGGACTTCTGGGAGCTCGTCGACTATGCGACTGCGCATCAGGTGGGGGTGAAGTTCTCCACCAACGGGGTCAAGATCGACAAGAAGGTCGCGGCGCGTTTGGCTGCGTCGGATTACGTGGATGTGCAGATCTCCATCGACGGCGCGACGGCAGAGGTCAACGACGCGGTCCGCGGGCCGGGCTCGTTCGACATGGCCTGCCGTGCGTTGGAGAATCTGAAAGAGGCGGGCTTCCGGGACGCGAAGATCTCGGTGGTCGTCACCCGGCACAACGTTTCTCAGCTCGACGACTTCAAGGCCTTGGCCGACAAATACGCTGCAACACTGCGCATCACGCGGCTTCGGCCGTCGGGACGTGGCGCGGATGTCTGGGACGATCTGCATCCGACGGCGGGGCAGCAGCGAGAGCTCTACAACTGGCTCGTCGCGAACGGTGAGGGAGTGTTGACCGGTGATTCGTTCTTCCACCTGTCGGCGTTCGGTGATGCTCTGCCCGGACTCAACCTGTGCGGTGCCGGGCGTGTGGTGTGTCTGATCGACCCGATCGGCGACGTGTACGCATGCCCGTTCGCCATCCACGAGAACTTCCTCGCCGGCAACATCGTGCGAGACGCCAAAGACGGCATGGGCGGGTTCCAAACCGTCTGGCAGACTTCGGAATTGTTCCAGGAGTTGAGGTCTCCGCAGACCTCGGGTGCGTGCACCAAGTGTGCTCATTTCGATGCGTGCCGCGGTGGCTGCATGGCGGCGAAATTCTTCACGGGCCTGCCCATGGACGGTCCTGATCCCGAATGCGTCATCGGTAACGGCGAAATGGCGTTGGCGGCGGCGGGGGAGATCCCCAAGTCCAGCGTCGATCATTCCCGTACCGGGCAGCGCAAGACCCCACGAAAGTCGGTGCCGCTGACGCTGATGATGCGTCCCCCGGCGAAGATCTGCGACGAGAACCCGCTCGCAGGAATGGAACAGGACCACTGATGGCCAAGAGTGCGTGGTTCGAGACCGTTGCCGAAGCGCAGCGACGAGCGAAGAAACGTCTACCGAAGTCCGTGTACGCCGCACTCGTGGCGGGGTCCGAACGCGGGTTGACGATCGACGACAACATGGCAGCATTCGGCGAACTGGGGTTCGCCCCGCACGTTGCCGGTCTGTCCGACAAGCGGGACTTGTCGACGACGGTGATGGGGCAACCCCTGTCGTTCCCGGTGATGATCTCCCCGACGGGTGTCCAGGCGGTGCATCCCGACGGTGAGGTCGCCGTCGCGAGAGCTGCTGCAGCGCGGGGCATTGCGATCGGATTGTCCTCGTTCGCCAGCAAGTCCGTCGAGGAGGTCGCTGCGGCGAATCCGCAGACGTTCTTCCAGATGTACTGGGTGGGCTCGCGCGAGATCCTGCTGCAGCGGATGGAGCGGGCACGCGCCGCGGGAGCCGTCGGATTGATCATGACCCTGGACTGGTCGTTCTCCAACGGCCGCGATTGGGGCAGCCCGTCGATTCCGGAGAAGATGGACCTCAAGGCAATGGTGCAATTCGCTCCCGAGGGCATCATGCGACCGAAGTGGTTGTGGGAGTTCGCCAAGACCGGCAAGATTCCCGACCTGACGACGCCGAATCTGACGCCACCCACCGGTGGTCCTGCGCCGACGTTCTTCGGAGCGTACGGCGAATGGATGGGCACCCCGTTGCCGACGTGGGAGGACGTGGCGTGGCTGCGTGAGCAATGGGGTGGGCCGTTCATGCTCAAGGGAGTGATGCGGGTCGACGACGCCAAACGAGCCGTCGACGCGGGCGTGACCGCTATTTCCGTCTCCAATCACGGCGGCAACAATCTCGACGGCACCCCGGCTCCGATCCGGGCGTTGCCTGCGATCGCCGAAGCCGTGGGCGATCAGATCGAGATCACCCTCGACGGCGGAATCCGACGGGGCAGCGACGTGGTGAAAGCACTCGCACTCGGTGCGCGTGCGGTGCTCATCGGCCGGGCGTACCTGTGGGGTCTGTCGGCCGGCGGTCAGGCAGGCGTGGAGAACGTCCTCGACATTCTGCGCGGCGGAGTCGATTCCGCCGTCCTCGGGCTCGGACACACCTCGGTACACGATCTCTCGCCGTCGGATGTGGTGATGCCGCCCGGGTTCGACCGGAAGCTCGGCGTCTGAGCACCAGCGTGTGGTTCGAGACCGTTGCCGAAGCGCAGCGGCGAGCACGGAAGCGCCTCCCGACGTCGGTGTACTCGGCGCTGGTAGCAGGTTCCGAACGTGGTCTGACCGCGGCGGACAACACCGCCGCGTTCGCCCAACTCGGGTTCGCCCCACACGTGGCAGGATTGTCGGACACCCGAGAGTTGTCGACGACACTGATGGGGCAACCGCTGGCGTTCCCGGCGATGATCTCCCCGACGGGTGTGCAGGCGTTACACCCGGACGGTGAGGTCGCCGTCGCCAGAGCTGCTGCGGCGCGGGGGATTTCGATGGGGTTGTCGTTGTTCGCGAGCAAACCGATCGAAGAGGTCGTGGCCGCGAACCCGCAGACGTTCTTTCAGCTGCACTGGGCCGGTTCACGAGAGTTGTTGCAGCACATGCTTCAGCGTGCACGTGATGCAGGCGCGGTCGGGCTGATTCTGACAATGGACTGGTCGTTCTCGGAGGGCCGTGACTGGGGTAGCCCGGTGATTCCCGAACGCCTCGATCCGAGGGCGATGATCCGGTTCGCGCCGCAAGCGCTGTGTCGGCCACGGTGGCTGACGCAGTGGGCGCGGTCGGGCGTATTCCCTGATCTGACTGCTCCGAACCTCGCGCCGCCCGGTGGGCGTGCGCCGACGTTCTTCGCTGCGTATCGAGAGTGGAAGGCGACCCCGCTGCCCACGTGGGATGACATCGCGTGGTTGCGCGAGCAGTGGGACGGGCCGTTCATGCTCAAGGGTATCTCGCGAGTCGACGACGCACTGCGGGCCGTGGACGCAGGCGTCACCGCGGTTTCGGTGTCCAATCACGGTGGTAACAATCTCGACGGTTCCCCGGCGTCGATCCGGGTGCTGCCGTCCATCGCCGAGGCGGTGGACGATCAGGTCGAGATCACCCTCGACGGTGGTGTGCGTCGGGGAAGTGACGTGGCGAAGGCACTCGCGCTCGGTGCGCGGGCAGTGCTGATCGGACGCGCATACCTGTGGGGTCTAGCGGCTGATGGTCAGGCCGGCGTGGAGAACGTGCTCGACATCCTGCGCGGCGGCCTGGACTCTGCGGTCCTCGGTCTCGGCCACGCGTCGGTCCACGAACTGTCACCGTCGGATGTCCTCGTGCCGCCTGACTTCACGCCGTCGAATCAGCTCCCCGGTCTGGGATAACCGACGCCGATCGGAGTCCGGGATCCAGAACCGAGGAGCCGATTCGACGCGGCCGGCCGCCATGGAAAGGCGAATCGACAGTCACCATTCGGACAGGTGAGTGTGGCCGTCCTGTAGTGCGCGAGCGAACAGGGCGGCCTTCGTCGGCGCGTTGCGTCCCACCGCCGCGTATTTCTGCCGGATGCGGGTGATGTGGGTGTTGATCGTGCCCACCGAGATGTAGACGGACCGAGCTGCGACCGTTTTCGAGTCGGAGGCGAACCAGGCGAGCATGACCTCGATCTCGCGGGCGCTCAACGCAGGCTTGCGGTGGCGAGCTTCGAGCGGTGTCGGGACTGCACCGGGTCCCCGCTGTGCCGGCCTCCGGAACGGGTGATGCACTGCCGATGCCAGCGTTTGTTCGAGCACGAGAATTTCCCCCCTGGAGTGTCCACTTGCCCCGACCACACCGTCCATCGTCGACTGGACTTCGTCGCAGATCCAGCTGAACGGGCATGTCCGTACAAGGTCAATACGGACGGCCACGGACTCCGTACGAGCGTCATTCAAACGCATCAATTTGCTGTTCGTGCAGCTCAGCGTGACGCGCGAGTGCCTCTATCGAGGTTTTCCCGGTTCTATAGTTCTCGCTCATGACCATCGACCGTCCGGATCCTTCGTCGATCACGGACCGCACGGAATTCGCGGCAGCATTGCGTGCGATCCGGACCGAGGCGGGTGCCACGGTCCGGGAGATCGTCGAGCGTTCCGGTGGCTTGCACGGCACCATCGGTGGCTGGTTCTCCGGACATCACGTCCCGACCAAAGCCAGCGCCGAGATGTTCGCCGCCGTACTGATCGCATGCGGCGTCGCCGACGAGGACGAGCGCGCCCTGTGGTGGGACGCGGTGTCGAGGGTGCGGTCGATCCCGGGCAGGCGGACCGTCGATCCGGTGAAGGGCGACCCTCCGTACAAGGGTCTCGAGGCGTTCGAGCCGGCCGATGCGGAGTGGTTCTTCGGCCGTGACGACGTGATCGAGCGTCTGAGCACGCGCGTCCGGGAAGCCCTCGGCTCCGGTGGAGGCATCGTCTTCGTCGTCGGTGCTTCGGGCTCCGGCAAGTCCTCGCTCCTGCGTGCCGGGCTGGCATCGAGATTCCCCGGTTCGGAAGTCCATTCCGGCGTCGGCGATATTCGTGCCTTCCCCGAGCGAGCCGAATCCTCTGCGCCGGGATCGGTTCTCGTCCTCGATCAGGCCGAGGAGTTGTGGACACTGGCGACACCGGTCGAGCGCGAGAACTTTCTGCGTGCGGCAGCGGCGTTGCCGAGCGCGGGGTCGGTTCTCGTGGTCGGACTGCGGGCGGATTTCTACCAGAACGCCGTGTCCGAGGACGCGCTGCTCGCCGGCCTGTCCGACAACCCGGTGGTTGTCGGGCGTCTCACCGAGTCACAACTGCGGGAGGTCATCGTGTCGCCTGCCGCGAAGGCGAGTCTCTCCGTCGAGGCCGCCCTCGTGCAGGTCTTGGTCGGCGAATTGGGTCCACGCGGATCGCAGTTCGCCCACGACTCCGGCGCTTTGCCGCTGCTGTCCCATGCCCTGCTCACCACGTGGCAGGTGTCGAGCGGCAGAACGTTGACTGTCTCGGACTATCTCGCAACCGGCGGGATCGGCGGTGCCGTGGGGCAGAGCGCCGAAGAAGTGTTCTCGGCCTTGACCGCCGAACAGCAGCGCGAGACACGGCGCATCTTCATGCGGTTGATCAATCTCGACGACGAGGTCGTCACTCGTCGCCGAGTCGATCGTGTGGAGCTGTTCAACGGAGACGAGAACGCGGACGCGGTCACCGACGTCGACATCGTCGTCGAACGGTTTGCCGCACGCAGACTGCTGACCGTCGGAGAAGAGACCGTCCAGATCACCCACGAGGCGTTGCTGACGGCGTGGCAGCGGCTGCGCGAGTGGCTCGACGACGATCGTCAGTGGCTCGTCGAGCACCGTCGGCTCACCCAGGCCGCAGAACTGTGGGAGAACAACGATCGCGACGACGGTTCGTTGCTGCCGGAATCGAGGTTGGCGCTGGTGCAGGAATCTCTCGGTCCGGTACGTCGGCGAGATCTCAACTCGGTCGAGAGACGGTATCTCGACGCGAGTGCGAACCGAATCGAGCAACAGAACCGCAGCGACCGACGTCGGCGACGCACCCTCGAAACGCTCGTCACTGCACTCGCGCTTCTGACCGTACTGGCTGTGACACTGGCAGTGACCGCGTTCGTTGCTCGGTCGGACGCGAACAACCGACGGGTCGAGGCCGAGCGCGCGGAGGCAGAGGCTGTCTCACGTCAGATCGCCGGTGTCGCACAGCAATTGAGGAGTCAAGATCCCGGGCTGGCGGCTTATTTCGCGTTGGCGTCGTACGAGGTGGACCGCACGACGGAGGCGCGGTCGTCGCTACTCGATTCATCTGCGATCCACACTCCTGTGCGGCTGCTCGGAGTGGAGGGTCAGGCGGTGACCGCGGTCGACCCGCGCGGAAACATCGTGGCGACAGCCGGTTCCGACGGACACGTGCGGATGTGGTCGCTCGCAGACGGGCACGCGAAGCTCGGTGAAATCGTCTCGCGTGACCCACCGGTGCTGGCGTTCCATCCGCAGGGTGGAATGCTCGCTGTGGGAGGGTTCCGCGGCGTCGAACTGTGGGATGTCGTAGACCCGGCGGTACCGATAATGTTGTCGCGCACAGACACAACCGGCGTTCGTAGTCTGTCGTTTTCTCCTGACGGTCGGTTACTGCTCGTCGGCACCCAGGACGAGTCGTTGCCTCTTCTCGATGTCTCCGAGCCGGCCCGGCCCCGCATGCTGGGTGAGATTGCTCAACCTGGTTCGCCGACAGCGACCGAGTTCAGTCCTGACGGCCGCTTCCTCGTGACGGTCGGTGCCGGGCGCGCGATGCGGGTGTGGGACGCGCAACGACTTCCCGGTTCGACTGCACCACAGACTGTTCCACTGCTCGGACTTCCCTCGGACGGCTCCACCTATACCGCACAGCAGCTGGCCTTTTCTCCTGACGGAGCGACGTTGATCGCGGGGACCACCGGGCAGGAGGTTCTGCGGTGGGCCGTCGATGCAGCCGGCCGGCTCACCCCATTGCCTCCATTGACCGGCTTCACCAGCTACGTCAACGATGTGGCGTTCAGCAGCGACGGGACTCGGATTGCTGCGGCGAGTTCGGACAATTCCTCGCGGGTGTGGGACGCGGCCTCGGGCACGCTGAATCTGACGCTTCCCGGTCCGATCCAGGTGAGTTCGCTGGCATTTTCACCCGATGGCTTGTCGATCGTGACTGCGAGTGGTGATGGCGTCACCCGAATCTGGCCGATTCTCGGACCGGCGCTACCCGATGCCGGTGACACCGTCTGGCAGACCCCCACCGACGAGTCCGGTACCCGATTGCTCGCAGGTGCCGGTCGCCGTGCTCCCGGCTCGATCCTCTGGGACGTCTCCGATGTGGAGCATCCGGTGGCGTCGCCGCCGTTGGTGATCGAGGACGGCGCCGAGCAGACCGGTGCGGTGGCCCTCACGGCCGACGGCACCCTGGCTGCTGTCGGCACGACCACAGGGGGGTTCCGACTCTGGGACACCAGCGATCTCGCCGATCCGGTCGCTCTCGGTGGCATTCGGCAGGCAAGCGCCAGTTTGACTGCGGCGATGGCGTTCGACCGGTCGGGAACCCTGCTTGTTGTGGCCGGCCAGAGCTCGAACGACGTGTCGCTGTGGTCGTTGACGGATCCTTCTGCTCCGCGCGCGTTGTCCACCCTGGACGCGGGAAACTATCCGGCGGGACTGGCGCTGTCTCCGGACGGGAAAGTACTTGCCATCGCCAGTGTCGGTGGCGTGGTCGAGCTGTGGGACATCGGCGATCCTACCGATCCGGACCGAACGGGCACACTCGGAGGTTTCGGGAGTGCCGTCCAGGCCGTGGTCATCTCACCGGACGGGCGGACTCTGGCCGCGGGAAGTGCGGATCGCTCGATTCGACTGTGGGACATGGAGAATTCATCCGCACCACAGCATCGGAGTCGCATCGTGGGGCCGTCCAGTCCGATCTACTCGCTCAGATTCGATCGGTCCGGCACCCGCTTGGCCGCGGGTGACGGGGGATCGACGCTCTGGGTGTGGACTGTGGCGAACCGTTCCGCACCGGAGCAGTACGCAGCCCTCACCGCGTACGGCCAGCGTGTCTACGATGCGGTCTTCGTCGGCGACGGTGGGGTGCTGTACGGCGGTGGTACTGCCCGCGACCTCCGCATGTGGCGGACCGAGCCGGACGAGGTCCGCAGTCGCCTGTGCGAATCCGGGGGCTCGGTGGTCACCGAAGCCGAATGGGCCCGCTATCTGCCAGGGGTGCCGTATCGGCAGTTGTGCGAGACCTGATCGACCGCGGAGCCAGGGCTAAGGATCAGGGATCGGTCGGCTGAAACCCTCCAGCATCCCGGTGTAGCGCTTGGGCGGCGGAGCGGCGAATTCGCCCCTCTTTCCGGTACCCAGTCCCAGCGAGATCAGTGACTGCACGAACAGTGTTCCCGCGGCGACGCCGTCGACCACCGGTACGCCGATCTCGGCCGAAATGTGTTGGCACAGATCGGCCATCCCCGCACATCCGAGGACCACGGCATCGCTACCGTCCGTGTCCACGGCGATGCGGCACGCCTCGGTGACGATCTTGCGGGCGTCGGGGTCCGTCTCGAGATCGAGGACCGGCAGGTCGCACGCGTGGATACCGAGGCAGTGGCGTCCGAAGCCGTAGTGGTTCGCCAGATCCTGGGCACGCCCGACGGTGCGTCCGAGTGTGGTGACGACGCTGAATCCTCGGCCCAGGAAGCTCGCGGCGTGCATGGCCGCCTCGGCGATACCGATGACCGGCCCGGCCGCGAGCTCGCGAGCCGCGTCCATGCCGGGATCGCCGAAGCAGGCGATGACGTAGCCGTCGACCCCTGCGGCCTCGCCGCTGGCGATCTCGGCGAGAATTCCTGGGACGCTGAGGGCTTCGTCGACATGGCTCTCGATCGAGACGGGCCCCATCGAGGGGCTGACCGCGTCGACGACCGTGCCCGGGCCGACCACGGCCCGGGCACAGTCACCGATCGTTGCGGTCATCGAACTGGTGGTGTTCGGATTGATGACCTTGATGAGCACGGAAGAGATCCTATGCTTTCGCTGGAACGTCGAAGTTGGTGACAGCCAGCTTGGTTCGCGTCGCAAGGAAGTAGTACGAGGCGAATCCGATGCCGCAGCCGATGAACCAGCTGTACTTCGACGCCGTGGACATACCGGCGATCTCCAGGCCGTCGACGGCTCCGTTGAACAGCACGGTGAACATCGCCACCGCTGCGCCCGCGACGGTCGCGTACACCGCCGCCGGGTTGTAGCCCTTCGAGTACCAGTACAGGCCGGTCTTGGACATCGAGAAGAGTTCGTCGACCGCCACGTGCTGCTTACGGATCAGGTAGTAGTCGGCGATCAGGATTCCGAACAGAGGCCCGATGAACGCGCCGAGGGTCTCGAGCGTCAGGTGGATGACCTCGGGATTGTTGTACAGGTTCCACGGGGTGATCAATACCGAACCGACTGCGGCGATCATGCCACCGGCGCGCCAGCTGATGCGTTGCGGGCTGACGTTGGAGAAGTCGAACGCCGGAGCGATGAAGTTGGCGACGATGTTGATGCCGACCGTCGCAATGGCGAAGGTGAGGGCACCGAGGACGATGGCGAAGGTGCTGTCGATACGGGCGACCGTCTCGACAGGGTCGGTGATCAGCTCGCCGAACACCGGCAGAGTCAGCGAGGCGGTGACGACAACGAGGATGGAGAACACCAGGAAGTTGACCGGCAGACCGAGGAAGTTGCCCTTCTTGACGGCAGCGTAGGACTTTCCGTACCGAGAGAAGTCACCGAAGTTGAGCATCGGGCCGGAGAAGTACGAGACGACGAGCGCAATGGCTCCCAGCATGACGGGAACGGCGCTGAAGCCGGTGTACTCGACATCGCCGAGGGTGAGATCGATTGCGCCCCAGCCGGCTTTCCAGATCAGGTAGCCGCACAGCATGAACATGACGACGTAGACGGCAGGGCCGCAGAAGTCGATGAACTTGCGGATCGACTCCATCCCGCGCCAGAACACCGCAGCCTGGACAACCCAGAGGAACAGGAAGCTCGCCCAACCGAGCAGCGACAGTCCGGCGAAACCGTAGTCCGCGGTGACGGCGTACGGAGCCAGAGACGGGAACAGCTTGATCAGCACGATGTCGAGGGCAGCCGATGCCAAGAATGTCTGGATGCCGTACCAGGCCACCGCGATCAGGCCACGGATGATCGCCGGGATGTTGGCACCGAGCACTCCGAACACGCTACGACAGATGACCGGATACGGAACCCCCGTCACCTGGCTCGGCTTGGCGACCAGATTGCAGAAGAAGTAGACGATCGTGATGCCGACGAGCAACGCGATCAGCACCTGCCAACTGGCCAGCCCGAGCGCGAACAGGCTGCCCGCCGTCACGTAACCGCCGACCGAGTGCACGTCCGACATCCAGAAGGCGAAGAGGTTGTACGAAGTCCACGTCTGCTTCTTCAGCGGAGCGAGATCCTCGTTGGTCAGCCGTGGGTCATAGGTGTCCTTGATCAGTCCACCACCGACGGGGTGGCCCGCGGCTTCCACGAGATCTCCCGTTTGAGCGGGACCGTGCGCTGTATCTGTCATCGATGCTCCTGACGGCATGGCGTATGAGACGAACGAAGGAGGTGAACGAGCGAATGAGGAAAAGTTAGCGGCGAAGTGTTGCGCACTCGTGACGAGAGCGATATATCTTTGCCGGTCGTTCCTGTGGCCCTATTCCGACGACGGATCGGCGAACAACCCATGATCGTTCGACAGCGTCGAAATGACCGAATTGAGACGCGTGTGGTGATGCTGCGCGGCGCGCAGCAAGCCCGCGGAATCGCCGGCCAGAAATGCCGCGAGCATTTCGGCGTGATCGCTGTGCAGCGACGCCCTGTCCGACCCGGCGACATGCACCATGGGTTGCACGGGTTCGGTGATGTTCCAGGCGGATTCGAGCATGTGCAGCAATCGTTGCATGCGGGACGGACGGGTCAGGGACAGGTGGAACTCACGCGAGAGGCGGTGGTATTCTCGCGAGTCGTCCTGGGCCAGCGAGGCCTCGAGTTGACGATTGATCTCGACGATATGGGCCCGGTCGGCCTCGGTGGCGAGCCCGACTGCGGACGGTAGTGCAGCCGTCTCCAATACCTCTCGCACAATGTACATTTCGCGAAGTTCGGCTGCGGTCAACTGCGCAACCGTGTAGCCCAGATTCGGTCGATGATCGACCAGTCCCTCGCCGATGAGTGTCTTGAGGGATTCGCGCACCGGAATTCTGCTCACCCCGAAGAGTTCCGCTACTTCATTGAGTGGAATCGGCGTATTCGGCGGCGCATCGCCGGCCAGAATGACTCGGCGTAACTCTTGCAGAATTGTCGGTTGCGGGCCGCCGGGTGCCGATATCGACAATTGCGAGAGCAATACGGATCGGCGACGGGGTGGCACGAATCGAAGATTATCGTCGCAGTGTTTCGGCGGCGTGACGTCCTCGTTCCATCCGATAGCATCTGCACTCATGGCCACGGACCCCCTCGGTACGCAGTACTGGCCGGACCTGGACGGGTCTCGCACCCTGGTGGTGCCGGTCGGCTCGATCGAGCAGCACGGTCCGCACCTCCCGCTCGATACCGACACTCGTATCGCAACCGCCGTGGCGCACACCATCGAGGATGCTCTCGTGGCCCCCGCGATCGCGTACGGAGCCAGTGGCGAGCACGAGGGATTTCCTGGCACCGTCTCGATCGGGGCCGTAGCGCTCGAATCGGTTCTGGTGGAGTACGGACGTTCTGCATGCCGCTGGGCCGAGCGAGTGGTGTTCGTCAACGGACACGGAGGCAACGGCCCCACCGTGCGCTCTGCCGTACTGCTGCTGCGCTACGAGGGCCGCGACGTCGTGTGGTTTCCGTGCGCGATACCGGGAGCAGATGCTCACGCCGGGCGCACCGAAACGTCGTTGCTGCTGCACCTTTCGCCCGAGGTGGTGAACATGAGCAAGGCCGAGGTGGGCAATGTCGCCGACATCGCCGACCTGTTGCCTGCGCTTCGCGTCGACGGCATGGCACCGATCACTGCGAACGGGGTGCTCGGTGATCCCACCGGGGCCGATCCGGAGGAGGGGCGTCGGATGTTCGAGCAGCTCTGCACCCGCGCCGGCGACGCTGTGCAGAGATGGAGTCCCTCCGAGCACGGAGTGATCACATGAACGAGCTCGATGGAATGCCTGCTGAGGGGCCGTCCGACGATTCCGGAAAAACGGGGCATGGGTATGTTCCGTCCGATTTCACGGGTGGCCGACACTTCGGCGTCTCGTCCGCTTACGATCTCCTGATGGGTGAAGGTCGGTTGCCTGACGGCTTCGGGGTGCGAGTCGATCCACGCGTACGCACATTCTCCGAAGGACGAGTCCTGATCGGTGGTTCACCGACACGCATGCTCAAGCTCGCACCGACGGCAGCGGCGATGATCGGTGACGGTTTCATCGAAGTGACCGACTCGCAGTCCGCTCTCGTCGCTCGCAAACTGCTCGACTCGGGTGTCGGGAACCCGCGCCCGATGTCGATTCCGTCGCCGAGCGACGTCACCGTGGTCGTACCGCTCAAGAACAACGAGGCCGGGTTGGAGCGCTTGATCGCAGCACTCCACGGTCTGCACGTCATCATCGTCGACGACGGGTCGGACGTTCCGGTCGCAGTGCCGCGGGTCTCGTGGAGTGTGGGCAGCGTGACGGTGCTCCGACACGAGCACTCGCGCGGACCCGCTGCGGCGCGAAACACGGGATTGCGATGTGCAACAACTGATTTCGTGGCTTTCCTGGACTCGGACGTGGTTCCGCGCAAGGGATGGCTCGAGGTGATGCTGGGGCACTTCTCGGATCCGGCCGTGGCGCTGGTGGCACCCCGAATCGTCGCGCTGGAGCCCGAGGGCAGCGCCCTGGCCAGGTACGAACACGCGCGCTCGTCCCTCGACCTCGGTCGCAGGGAAGCAGCGGTACGCGCAGGCAGCTCGGTCTCCTACGTGCCCAGTGCGGCAATGCTGATTCGTCGGTCGGTGGCGATGGACTGCGAGGGATTCGACGAGTCGATGCACGTGGCCGAGGACGTGGACCTGTGCTGGCGATTGCAGGAAGCGGGTTGGCGACTGCGCTACGAACCCGTCGCTCACGTCGCGCACGAGCATCGCGTCACCTTCGTCGAGTGGTTCGCACGCAAGCTGTTCTACGGGACCGGTGCCACACCGTTGTCGGCACGTCATCCGGGAATGGTGCCGCCCATCGCGATGTCGCCGTGGACGTTGGTCGCGTGTCTGCTCGCCGCGAGTCTGACGAGGATCGGACTCGTCGGTGCCGCCGCCACACTCGGTGTCACGATCGTTCGCCTGCGCAAGATGTTCGTCGGTCTGGATCAGCCCACGCGAATCGCGGCCATTCTCGCTGCCGAGGGTTTCGTGGCGGGGTTGTGGCAGTTGGCGTCGGCCCTGTGTCGACACTATTGGCCGATCACCCTGCTCGCCGTGCTGCTGTCGAGTCGTATTCGTAGAATAGCGCTGGGATTGGCTGTTGCAGAGGCGTTTTCGGATTGGTACAAGCATCGGGAACTCGGCGGTCTCGACCCGGTTCGGTACGCGTTCTACAAACGTGCCGATGATGTTGCGTACGGCGCAGGCCTGTGGCGCGGTGCACTGTCCGCGCGCAGCATCGACGCGCTCAAGCCCCGCCTGGACGGCTGACGCGGTGCGAGCCGGGCCCGCCCCGCAGACGGTGTGATCGGAATCGAGCACGCGGACGTCATCGTCGTGGGAGGCGGCTCCTGTGGCTGCGTCGTTGCGTCGAGGCTCAGTGAGAATCCGGATCGGTCGGTGCTGTTGCTCGAAACCGGGCCTGCGTTCTCCGGCGTCGCCGATGTTCCGGCGGCTTTGCTCGACGCGTCGACGCTTCCCATCGGCCCGGGGAGCGAATGGGTGGGGACCTACACGGCCGAACTCGCGGCGGATGTGTCTCGGACGATCGCGCGAGGCCGGGTGCTGGGGGGCTCCGGCGCGGTGAACGGCGGATACTTCGTCCGCGCCACGCCGGGCGACTTCGACGCGTGGCCGCAGTCGGTGTGGTCCTTCGATCAGGTGTTGCCGTTCTACATCGGCTCCGAAACCGATCTCGATGTCGGGGCGACCGGTCGGTGGCACGGTTCCCACGGACCGATGCCGGTCTCGCGCACTCCCGCGCAGGACCGACATCCCGTGACGGCGGCATTCGTGCAGGCCGCTACGAACGCGGGCTTTCTGTTCCACGAGGACCTGAACGCTCCCGACGCGGCCGTGGGGGGAGTGGGCGTCGTGCCCTCGAATATTCGCGACGGGGTCCGCGTAAGTGCTGCTCTGGCATATCTGTTGCCGGTTGTCAGAAGGAAGAACCTTCGGGTACAGGGGAATACGACGGTCGCGTCGTTGATATTCAAGGGAAGCAAGGTGATCGGGGTCGAGATCATCGCCGACGGTGTACGCAGTGTCGTCGAGTCCGACACCGTTGTCGTCTCGTCCGGCGCGGTGCAGACGCCCGCCCTGCTGCTTCGATCCGGCATAGGACCGGCGGAAAGTTCTGCTGCGCTGGGTGTTTCGGTCATCGCCGACAGTCCGGGAGTCGGCCAGGGTTTCAGTGACCATCCCGAGGTTGCCGTTCCCGTCGTCACGACGAACGAATTCCCGACGGCATCTCGTGCTCTGGAAGCGGTGCTGCATGCGGGCGACGTGGAGATCAGGCCGTACACCGGGAGATTCGACCGACTCATTTCCGGGCTCCCCGCAGGTCCGCACGTGTTCGGTGTCGGCCTCATGCGCTCGACGGCACGAGGGAGCATCGCGCTGCGCAGTACGGATCCGTTCGAGGCTCCGGACGTGCGCTACCGCTATCTCGAATCGGAGGGTGATCGGCAGGCGATGCGAGGTGGCGTCGCACTGGCGCGAGATCTGATCGCATCGCCGTCCATGCCGTGCGTCGAGGTCCCTGCGGTCGACGACCCTCTCGCTGCACTGGGCACGTCGTTGCACCTGTCCGGTAGCGCCAGGATGGGACCCGAGTCGGATCCGGGGTCGGTGCTCGACGATCACTGCCGCGTGCGCGGAGTGGATGGAGTCTTCGTGATCGATACTTCGGCGTTCCCGATGGTGCCCAGCCGCGGGCCGCATGCGACGGCGATCATGTTCGCCGAACGCGCCGCTGCGTTGATGGGATGAGGAGCCGGCGGAACGACCGGTGACTGTTGCAGACCACGGTGGGGGTGTGTAGGCGTAGCGTTCGTGGTCTGGGGACCGTTCAGGTTCCCCGATAGATGGGTTACTGCCATGTCGGACAAATCGCCCCGCAACACGATGACCAAGAAATCCGGCAAATCACTCAAGGACAAGCGCGCAGACAAGCGGGCCAAATCGAGTGGTGACACCAGCAACGACATCATCACCACGGCCGTCAAGAAGAAGTAGGCACTCGGGGTCGGCGCAACCGGCCACGGCCGCGCGCGTCGGCCACGGCTGTATCCTTGCGTGTGAGCTGGGTTACAACGATGTGGACAGGTCACGGAGGAAGCGTCGAATGGCAAGCCGATCGGACAGTGGTGGCAACCCCTGGGTCGCAGTGCGCCCCGGCGAGGACGTCGCTGTGCTCGCGCGCCAGATGTCCAGTGCCCATCAATCTTTCGTCGACGATGTTCGCACCCATGGGTCGGCCGTCCGGTCGGTCGTTCTCGATTCGTGGATGCGCAGCCGAACCAAGGGTGTCGACCCGGACGGTGGCAACGACACTCCTGCGCTGACCGGTGCGGACCTCGAGCGCTACCGCAACGGACACCCGATGGCCATCATCCGTCCGGTGATTCGGAAGCTTCTGGTCGAGGACGCGTCCGACACCGGTTTGCTCGTTGCGATTTCCGATGCCGAGGGACGCCTGCTGTGGGTCGAGGGTGATTCTGCGGCCAAGGACCGAGCACTCGCGATGGACTTCGCCGAGGGGGTCGATTGGAGCGAGGAGAGCAAAGGTACCAACGCCCCGGGCACTGCGCTCGCGGTCGATCACAGCGTGCAGATCTTCGCATCCGAGCACTTCTCGCGGTCGGTGCACGAGTGGAGCTGCTCGGCGGCACCGGTGCACCACCCCACCAGTGGTCACATCCTGGGAGCCATCGATATCACCGGTGGCCCGCGGGTAGCGGTGCCCGAGGTGCTCTCGTTGGTGCGCGCAACGGTCGCCGCTGCTGAATCCGAGCTGCGCCTGCATCTGATGAACTCGCCGAAATCATTGGGCGACACAGCTCCCCGGCTCGAGGTCCTGGGTTCGGGACGGCCGGGAGTGGTGCGCGGATCCGGCCGGATACCGCTTTCGCAGCGGCACGCCGAAATTCTGCTTCTGCTCGGTGAGCATCCCGAAGGCCTGAGCTCCGACCACCTCGCCGTGCTGCTCGACGAGCAGGAACTCGACTCGGTCACCATTCGCGCCGAGATGTCGAGGCTGCGCAAGGCCTTCGGTACTGCAGGCCTGGCATCGCGGCCCTACCGGCTGGTCGGCGAGTTGTCCTCCGACGTCGGCGATATCCGACGAGCCCTGGATCGAGGCGACGTCGACGCTGCTCTGCGCATCTACTCGGGCCCGGTGCTTCCCGGGTCGTCCGCGCCGGGAATCGAGGAGATCCGCGAGGAACTGCGGTCTCGGATGCAGGCCGCATTGCTCCGACTCGGAGATCCGGTGCTGCTGGCTCAGTGGACCTCGTCCATCCACGGTCGCACGGACGTCATCGCATGGGAGGCGTACCGGGCCACGCTCAGCCGCGACTCCGCGCTCTACGGGCAGGTCAGTGCGCGTATCGACCTTCTCGACCGCGATCTCGGCATCTGAGGAACCGGTCGCTCCAGGCCGTCCTCGGAATCGGCAACGTAGTTGCAAC
This sequence comes from Rhodococcus sp. 14-1411-2a, assembly GCF_002259485.1. Lineage (GTDB taxonomy): Bacteria > Actinomycetota > Actinomycetes > Mycobacteriales > Mycobacteriaceae > Rhodococcoides. The sequence goes on along the minus strand of NZ_NPGA01000005.1, from coordinate 41,215 downwards.
GTTGCAAGCCCTAGTGTCCTGAATCACACACCGCATCAACTGTGAAGCACGTGTCGATCAGGAGGATTTTCAATGTCCGTCTACGCCCGTCCAGGTACCGCCGATTCCGTCATGTCGTTCCAGTCGCGCTACGACAACTGGATCGGCGGCGAGTGGGTACCGCCGGTCAAGGGCCAGTACTTCGAGAACCCGACTCCCGTCACCGGTGAGAACTTCTGCGAGGTCGCCCGTTCCACGTCCGAGGACATCGAGCTCGCGCTCGACGCCGCACATGCCGCAGCCCCCGCATGGGGCAAGACCTCCGCGGCCGAGCGTGCCGTGATCCTGAACAAGATCGCCGACCGCATCGCCGACAACCTCGAGTCCATCGCGCTGGCGGAGTCCTGGGACAACGGCAAGCCGATCCGCGAAACACTGAACGCCGACATCCCGCTGGCCATCGATCACTTCCGATACTTCGCCGGCTGCATCCGCGCGCAGGAGGGATCGCTCTCCGAAATCGACAGCGACACAGTCGCTTACCACTTCCACGAGCCGCTCGGCGTCGTCGGGCAGATCATCCCGTGGAACTTCCCGATCCTCATGGCCGTGTGGAAGCTCGCCCCCGCCCTTGCCGCCGGTAACGCAGTGGTGCTCAAGCCCGCCGAGCAGACCCCCGCGTCGATCCTGCACCTGATCTCGATCATCGGCGACCTGCTGCCCGCGGGCGTGCTCAACATCGTCAACGGATTCGGCGTCGAGGCAGGCAAGCCGCTGGCTTCGAGCCCGCGTATCTCCAAGATCGCGTTCACCGGCGAGACCACCACCGGCCGCCTGATCATGCAGTACGCGTCGCAGAACTTGATCCCGGTGACACTCGAGCTCGGTGGCAAGAGCCCCAACGTCTTCTTCTCCGACGTGCTGCAGGCCAACGACGACTACCAGGACAAGGCGCTGGAGGGCTTCACGATGTTCGCCCTCAACCAGGGTGAAGTGTGCACCTGCCCGTCGCGCTCGCTGATCCAGGCCGACATCTTCGACGAGTTCCTCGCCCTCGCAGCCATCCGTACCAAGGCTGTGCGACAGGGAGATCCGCTCGACACCGAGACCATGATCGGCGCACAGGCCTCGAACGATCAGCTCCAGAAGATCCTGTCGTACATCGAGATCGGCAAGGGTGAAGGCGCACAGGTCGTCACCGGCGGCGAGCGCGCACAGCTGGGCGGCGACCTCAACGGCGGCTACTACATGCAGCCCACGATCTTCACCGGCAAGAACAACATGCGCATCTTCCAGGAGGAGATCTTCGGGCCGGTCGTCTCGGTCACGTCGTTCACCGACTACGACAACGCCATCGAGATCGCCAACGACACCCTGTACGGGCTCGGCGCAGGCGTCTGGTCGCGGGACGGCGGCATCGCCTACCGTGCCGGCCGCGATATCCAGGCCGGTCGCGTCTGGACCAACACGTATCACCAGTACCCCGCGCACGCGGCGTTCGGTGGCTACAAGCAGTCGGGTATCGGCCGTGAGAACCACAAGATGATGCTCGATCATTACCAGCAGACCAAGAACCTGTTGGTCAGCTACGCCCAGAAGGCACAGGGCTTCTTCTGATGAATGCCCCTCGGCCGCCTGCGCGGCTGAAGACCACCGTCGAGGCGATGGACCTGCTCCGTCGCCTCGGCGGTATCCACGGCGAACTGATGATGCATCAGTCCGGGGGATGCTGTGACGGGTCGTCGCCGATGTGTTATCCCGCCGGCGAATTCATCGTCGGCGACCGGGACGTTCTCCTGGGGTACATCGACCTCAGGCTCGGCGTCGGCGAGGTCCCACAGGGCCTCCCGAGCGGGAGCGACGGTGTACCGGTGTGGATTTCGGGGTCTCAGTTCCAGGCGTGGAAGCACACGCAGCTCGTGCTCGACGTGGTTCCCGGCCGCGGCGGTGGGTTCTCGCTCGAATCGCCCGAGGGAGTGCGCTTCCTCAGCCGCGGACGTGCGTACACCGCCGAGGAGAACGACATCCTCGCCGAGTACCCACCGCTCGTGGGTGTCGACTGGGAAGAAGGCCGACGGCCGGAGATCCCCGACGATCCGCTGGTGGTCGCCGAGGCCGTCGACGCATGTCCCGTTCCGGGGATGCTCCAGGGCTGAATGCCTGCGGCAGTGGCGCGGCTGAGAGCCCCAGGCGGCACTCAGCCGCACCACTGCGCGGAGCGCATACAGTGCGAACGATGAAGAGCGCACCGAAGTCCAACCACGTCGAGGGTGACGAGAGCCTGCGCACCGTGGTCATCGCTTTCGTCGCCAACCTCGGCGTCGCGATCGCGAAGACCTGTGCAGCGGTGTTCACCGGATCTGCGTCGATGGTTGCCGAAGCCGCGCACTCCTGGGCCGATACCGGGAACGAGATATTCCTGCTCGTCGCCAATCGTCGAGGATCCCGCGGACCGGACGATCGACGGCCTCTCGGGTACGGGCGGGAGACCTATTTCTGGTCGACTCTCGCAGCGGTCGGACTCTTCGTTGCCGGTGCGGCGGTGTCGGTGTGGCACGGCATCACCTCGCTGTTCGCCGGCGAATCGAGCAGCGAGAACTACCTCGTCGCATACGTGGTGCTCGGCATCGCATTTCTGCTCGAGGGAGTCTCGTTTCTGCAATCGGTTCGACAGATTCGCGGCGAGGCCGCCGAGTACCACAGAGACTTTCTCGATCACGCGCTCGAGACCTCGGATCCGACACTGCGCGCAGTGTTCGCCGAGGACAGTGCCGCACTGATCGGCATAGTCATCGCCGGTGCCGGAATCGGATTGCATCAGCTCACCGGTAACGCTGCCTTCGACGCCATCGGCTCGATTCTGGTGGGTGTGCTGCTCGGAATCGTCGCGTTCGTACTGATAGATCGAAACCGCCGATTCCTCACCGGCGAACCGGGATCGAGAGCATTATGGAACGCGGTGGTGCAGCGGATCGAGGAACTTCCCGACGTGGCGTCGGTCCGGTTCGTTCGCATCGAGTTCGTCGGTCCCAAACAGCTCTACGTGGTGGCGAGTGTCGATCTCGTCGGTGATTTCGCAGAATCACGCATCGCGCACACGCTCCGGCGGCTGGAGCGTGAGTTGGAAGCCAACAGAGCTGTGGTGGACGCAGTACTGACAGTCGCCGAACCGGACGAGGGAGACCTCGGCGACGTCAACGCCGTCGGGTACCAGCCGTAATTCGCCCGTCATTCATCGATGACGCGCCGCTTACATCACGCGCCTATCGTGAACCGATTCGCGCGCCACACCTGTTGTGAATCGTCCCCTCGGGCGTGACCGTCGTCCCGAGCGTTATGGCTACGAGAGGCTTGTCATGTCCGTAGTAGACCCCCAGTCGTCTCCTCCGAAATCGGGCTCCCACGAGAGCACTCAGTCACACGTCGAGGGCGGTGACTACCTGGCCAAGCGAACCCTGAAGAAGGGGACGGCAGGCTGGGTCCTGCTGGCGGGCCTCGGAGTCAGCTACGTCATCTCCGGCGACTATTCCGGATGGAATTTCGGTCTCGCCGAGGGTGGCTTCGGTGGTCTGCTCATCGCGGCGATCATCATCGCGGGCATGTACCTGGCCATGGTGCTCGGCATGGCCGAAATGTCCTCGGCGCTGCCCGCGGCCGGCGGTGGCTACACCTTCGCCCGCCGCGCTCTCGGACCGTGGGGCGGATTCGCCACCGGTACAGCGATTCTCATCGAGTACGCCATCGCTCCCGCCGCCATCGCGACGTTCATCGGTGCCTACGTCGAATCCCTCGGGCTGTTCGGCATCACCGACGGGTGGTGGGTCTACCTGGTGGTCTATGCGGTGTTCATCGGAATCCATCTCTCCGGCGCAGGCGAAGCCCTCAAGATCATGTTCGTCATCACCGCGATCGCCTTGGTCGGACTCATCGTGTTCGCCGTCGCCGCCATCGGACAATTCGACGCGAGCAACCTGACCGACATCGCGCCCACCGACGCAGCCGGAGCTTCGGGATTTCTGCCGTTCGGCTACCTGGGCATCTGGGCTGCCGTCCCGTTCGCCATCTGGTTCTTCCTTGCGATCGAAGGCGTTCCGCTGGCCGCAGAAGAGGCCAAGGATCCGACCAAGAACGTCCCACGCGGCATCATCGCCGCCATGGGCGTGCTGCTCGTCACCGGTGCTGTCGTGCTGCTCCTGGTGACCGGCGCAGGCGGTGCCGACGCCGTCAAGGAATCGGGAAATCCGTTGGTGGAAGCCCTCGGTGACGGAACTGCGAGCAAGATCGTCAACTACATCGGCCTCGCCGGACTGGTTGCGTCCTTCTTCTCGATCATGTACGCGTACTCGCGCCAGCTCTTCGCGCTCTCGCGTGCCGGATACCTGCCGAAGACACTGTCCATCACCAACTCTCGCAAGGCCCCGACGCTCGCCTTGATCGTCCCCGGCGTCATCGGCTTCCTGCTCTCACTGACCGGTCAGGGCGCAATGTTGCTGAACATGGCCGTGTTCGGCGCGGCGCTGAGCTACGTACTGATGATGGTCAGTCACATCGTGCTCCGTCGCAAGGAGCCGAACATGGAACGCCCGTACCGAACCCCCGGCGGCGTCGTGACCACCGGATTCGCGTTGATCGTCGCAGCGCTCGCCGTTGTCGCCACGTTCGTCGTCGATTCCACAGCGGCACTGTGGTGCCTCGGCGTGTTCGTCGCGTTCATGGCCTACTTCGGCATCTACAGCAGGCATCATCTGGTCGCGAACTCGCCGGACGAGGAGTTCGCTGCGCTGGCCGAGGCCGAGGCCGAGCTGGAATGACGATCTACACCCAGCAGGTCTCGGGCACCACCTACACCTTCGACGGGTTGGTGGACTTGATGGCCAAGGCGACACCGCTTCGATCGGGCGACGAATTGGCAGGCTGCGCAGCGGAATCGGATGCCGAGCGCGCGGCAGCCCAGTGGGCATTGTCGGAGGTCTCGCTCGACGTCTTCCTGCAGGATCTGCTCGTGCCGTACGAGAGCGACGAGGTCACCCGGCTCATCATCGATTCACACGATCGCATCGCCTTCGGAGCGGTGTCGCACCTGACCGTCGGAGGCTTGCGGGACTGGCTGCTCCAGGTCACCGCCAGGCCGGACGCGGCCGCGACGTTGCGGTCGGTGGCCGCCGGACTGACTCCGGAGATGGTGGCAGCGGTCAGCAAGATCATGCGAAACCAGGATCTCATCGCGGTGTCTCGAGCCGTGCAGGTGACGTCGGCTTTTCGTACGACGGTGGGACTGCCCGGAACGCTCACCACCCGGCTTCAGCCCAATCACCCGACGGACGACCCCCGCGGAATCGCCGCGGCCACGCTCGACGGGTTGCTGCTCGGATCGGGTGACGCGGTCATCGGGATCAACCCGGCGACCGACTCACCTCAGGCGACGGCCGAACTGCTGCACCTGCTCGACGAGATCCGGCAACGCTTCGAGATTCCCACTCAGTCGTGCGTGCTCTCGCACGTGACGACGACGATGGAACTGATCGACAAGGGCGTTCCGGTCGATCTGGTGTTCCAGTCCATCGCGGGCACCGAAGGAGCCAATTCGAGCTTCGGAGTGAACATCCCGCTGCTTCGGCAAGCCAACGAGGCCGGCCGATCGCTGCACCGCGGAACCGTCGGGAACAACGTCATGTATCTCGAAACAGGCCAGGGTTCGGCGTTGTCGGCGGGCGCGCACATCGGTACCGGCGACCGCCCCGTCGATCAGCAGACCCTCGAAACGCGTGCGTATGCGGTGGCCCGCGATCTCGAGCCGCTGCTGATCAACACCGTCGTCGGATTCATCGGGCCCGAGTACCTGTACGACGGCAAACAGATCATAAGGGCGGGCCTCGAAGATCACTTCTGCGGCAAGCTGCTGGGACTGCCGATGGGTGTCGACGTCTGCTACACCAACCATGCCGAGGCCGACCAGGACGACATGGACACCCTGCTGACGCTCCTGGGTACCGCCGGGGTCGCGTTCGTGATCGCGGTGCCGGGTGCCGACGACGTCATGCTCGGCTACCAGTCGTTGAGCTTTCACGATGTGCTCTACGTTCGGCAGGTTCTCGGTCTGCGACCCGCACCGGAATTCGAGTCGTGGCTCTCCCGACTGGGCATGGTGGACGCCGACGGCAGAGTCCTCGACGTCGATGCCGCGGGATCGCCGCTGCGCGCGTTGATGAGTGCGCGATGAGCACGCCAGCGGAACGACCGGAAACAGAGTTCTGGGGCGAGTTGCGCGCGATGACGCAGGCTCGAATCGGGTTGGGCCGCATCGGTGATTCGTTGCCGACCACGCGGGTGCTCGAGTTTCGCTCGGCGCATGCTGCGGCGCGTGATGCTGTGCACATGCCGCTCGAGGTCGAGGAGTTCGTGGGCCGGGTGGAGCAGGTCGGTCTCGGTGCGCCGTCGGTGGTGACGTCGTTGGCGACGAGTCGCGCGGAGTATCTGCGACGGCCAGATCTCGGTCGGCAACCGAAGGATCTGTCGGAGGTGGTGAATTCCGAGAGCGAGATCGGCATCGTGCTGGGCGACGGGTTGTCCCCACGTGCGCTCGCCGATCACGGCGTGCCGATGCTGGAGGCGCTGAAAGCAGAGCTCTCCGATCGTTATTCGATCGCGGCTCCGGTGATTGCAACGGAGGCGCGGGTGGCGCTCGGTGACCACATCGCGGCTGCGATGGGTGTGCGGACGGTGTTGGTGCTGATCGGGGAGCGTCCGGGGTTGTCGGTCGCCGACAGTCTCGGTATCTATCTGACGCATCTGCCGAAACCCGGGTGCACCGACGCCGATCGCAATTGCGTATCCAACATCCATCCGCCGGAAGGCCAGGGGTATGCGCAGTCGGCACGAATCGTGGCCGGCCTGTTGGCCGGTGCCAGGAAGCTCGGGCGGTCGGGTGTGGCGTTGAAGGACACCTCGCGAGCCGATGTGCTCGAGGCAGCCGAGGCCCTCACCCTCGAGTGACATCCCCCTATTCGGGGGTGGCCGAGGGTGACCGGGCTCACTACCGTGGCCGTATGGACAGTTACTCTTCCGGTGAGTCGGACACAGCGGTGCTGGACGACACGATCGGTGCGAATCTGGATCGAACTGCGGCGCGGTACTCGGATCGCGATGCGCTGATAGATGTTGCGTCCGGGCGACGGTGGACCTACTCGGAGTTCGTCGCCGACGTCGATCTGTTGGCGGCCGGCTTGCTCGTGGCTGGTGTCGAGGTGGGGGACCGCGTCGGGATATGGGCACCGAACTGCCCGGAATGGGTTCTGGCGCAGTACGCGACGGCCAAGGTCGGTGCCGTGTTGGTCAACATCAACCCCGCGTACCGTTCGCACGAGTTGCAGTTCGTGCTGAAGCAGGCCGGGGTGTCGGTGTTGTTGTCGGCCAGGGAGTTCAAGGGGTCGGACTACGCGGCGATGATCGACGACGCCCGCCCCGAGGTGCCGTCTCTGCGTGAGGTGCTGTTCATCGGGAGCATCCAGTGGGAAGCGATGACCGATCGCGGGCATCGAGCGCTGGCGAAGACTCCGCGCATGATCACCGATGTGTCCGAGCGGCTCCGCTGCGACGACGCCATCAACATCCAGTACACCTCGGGGACAACGGGTTTCCCCAAGGGTGCGACGCTCAGTCATCGAAACATCCTCAACAACGGATTCTTCGTCGGCGAGCTCTGCCATTACACCGCCGAGGATCGAGTGTGCATTCCGGTGCCGTTCTACCACTGCTTCGGCATGGTGATGGGCAATCTCGCGTGCACGTCGCACGGCGCAGCGATGGTGATTCCCGGGCCCTCGTTCGATCCGGTCGCGACGTTGACGGCCGTTTCCACGGAGAAGTGCACGTCGCTCTACGGAGTCCCGACGATGTTCATCGCAGAACTGGCACTGGAGAACTTCGAGGATTTCGACCTCGGCAGTCTGCGTACCGGCATCATGGCCGGATCGCCGTGCCCCACCGAGGTGATGAAGCAGGTGATCGAGCGCATGGGGATGGCCGAGGTGTCGATCTGTTACGGCATGACCGAGACTTCGCCGGTGTCCCTGCAGACTCGGAGCGAGGACTCCATCGAGCAACGGGTGTCGACCGTCGGACGCGTCGGTCCGCACCTCGAGGTCAAGATCGTCGATCCGATCGAGGGCAGCACACTGCCGCGCGGCGAGGCGGGCGAGCTGTGCACGCGCGGGTATTCGGTGATGTTGGGCTACTGGGAGCAGCCGGAGAAGACCGCCGAGGCCATCGACGACGAGGGGTGGATGCACACCGGCGACATCGGGGTGATGGACGACGATGGCTACGTGGCGATCACCGGACGGATCAAGGACATGGTGATTCGCGGTGGCGAGAACATCTATCCCCGCGAAGTGGAGGAGTTCCTGTACACCCATCCCGACGTCCTCGACGCGCAGGTGATCGGTGTGCCCGACCCGAAGTACGGTGAAGAGCTGATGGTGTGGATCAGGATGAAAGACGATGCTGCGCCGCTCGATTCGGCAGCGGTGCGTGAGTTCTGCGACGGGCGGTTGGCTCACTACAAGATCCCGCGGTACGTGCACGTGGTCGACGAGTTCCCGATGACGGTCACCGGCAAGGTGCGCAAGGTGGAGATGCGCGAGCGATCGCTCGGCCTGATCGAACAGCTGCCCTTCGGCTGACATACTCGCTTCCATGACCAGTGCGCTGTGGACGCCGACGGATTCCGACCTCGCCGAGGCTCGGGTGACCGAGTTCGCGCGCTTCGTCGAGCAACGTCACGATGTGCTTCTCCCGGACTACTTCGCTCTGTGGCGATGGTCGACCACCGAGCTGGAGCTGTTCTGGCGAGCGGTGTGGGACTTCTTCGAGGTTCGCTCCTCCAGCGTGCCGACAACGGTTCTCGCGGAGCGCACGATGCCTGGCGCACAGTGGTTTCCGGGTACGGAACTGAACTACGTGGACCACGTGACTCGGTACGCTCGACCCGGTCGCGCCGCGATCGTGCACGCCCGCGAGGACGGTTCGACGCGGACCGTGACGTGGGAGGAGATGATCGATCAGGCCGGGGCGCTGGCGGGGACGTTGGCCGGCGCGGGAATTCGACGCGGCGACCGCGTCGTCGGATATCTGCCCAACGTCCCCGAGGCAGTGATCGCATTCTTGGCGACCGCGAGCCTGGGTGCGGTGTGGTCCGCGTGCGGGCAGGACTACTCGGCCTCGGCAGCACTCGATCGTCTGGGACAACTCGAACCCACGGCACTGATCACTGCCGACGGGTACGTCTACGGAGGGAAGTTCCGAGACAAGGCCGCCGATGTCGACGCGCTCACGACCGGGCTGCCGACGCTACGGCTGGTGGTGACGGTCGGCGAGGCGTCGGGAAGTGCGGTGAGCTGGTCTGCCGCAACAGCGCAGAGCCGTGAATTGGAACCGGTCGCAGTGCCGTTCGATCATCCGCTGTGGGTCGTGTTCTCCTCCGGTACCACCGGTCTGCCCAAGGGCATCGTGCACGGCCACGGCGGCGTGGTGCTCGAACATCTCAAATCCGTTGCCCTGCACTCCGATCTGGGGCCCGAGGACGTGTTCTTCTGGTACACCAGCCCCAGCTGGATGATGTGGAATTTTCAGGTCGCCGGTCTGCTGGCCGGGTCCACGATCGTGTGCGCCGACGGCAATCCCGCATTTCCGACGCCTGATGCATTGTGGGACATCGCCGCTCGGCTGGGTGTGACCTATCTCGGCACCAGCCCCGGGTACGTACTGGCATGCATCAAGGCCGACGCACATCCGGGCTCCGATCACGATCTCTCGGCACTGCGGGCCGTCGGGATCACCGGGTCCGCGATGCCTGCGACGTCGTCGATCTGGTTGTCGGAGAGCATCGGAGCCCACGTGCCGGTCTTCTCCATCTCCGGTGGCACCGATGTGGTGTCGGCGTTCGCCGGGGGAGTGCGGACCGCGCCGGTCCGGGCGGGGGAGCTGTCGGTGCCGTTCCTCGGCGTCGCGCTCGACGCCTACGACGAGGACGGCGAGCCCGTCCGCGGCACCGTCGGTGAACTGGTCGTCACCGAGCCGATGCCGTCGATGCCGCTGCACTTCTGGAACGACGCGGACGGATCTCGTTACCGAGAGGCGTACTTCGAGACCTATCCGGGAATCTGGCGGCACGGCGACTGGATCACCAGGACCGATCGCGGCAGTGTGCTCGTCCACGGCCGGTCGGATTCCACGCTCAACCGCAACGGAATTCGTATGGGGAGCGCTGACATCTATCAGGCCGTCGAATCGCTGGACGAGGTCACCGAGGCGCTCGTTCTGGGCATCGAGCTACCCGACGGCGGATACTGGATGCCGCTGTTCGTCGTGGTCCCGGGTGGCGCGACCGACGAGTTGGGTGAACGCATCCGATCCGTCATCGGAACCCAGGTGTCGCCGCGACACGTTCCCGACGACGTCATCGCCACGCCCGCGCTGCCCCACACTCGAACGGGGAAGAAACTCGAGGTACCGCTCAAACGACTTTTCCAAGGTGCCGCTGCGGCAGGCACCGTCGATGCGAGCGCCGTCGACGACCCGGCTGCGTTGGCGTGGTTCGTCGACCGGGCGGCCGAGTTTCAGCGAGTCCAGCGCGCGAGGTAGGCCTTCTCCTCCGGCGCGATGCGGCGCAGAGTCTCGGCACCGACGTCGACCATCGCCATCCGGGTGGTTGCCACCACCGCGGGCGGCGAATCCGGTGCCGCTCCCGCGGCGCGCACCTCGTACCCGATGGTGAAGTCGACAGCACGCACCTTCTCGAACCACAGGGTGACGTCGAGTGGACCGTCCGAATGACGGAGCGGCTTCTTGTACGCAATGGTCACGTTGGCGATCAACGCACTCTTGATCAGTGACTCGTTGGCCTCACCCTCGCTGAGCAGCCACTCGATTCGCGCTTCTTCGAGCAGTGTGACCATCCGTGCATGATTGATGTGCGCAAAGGCGTCCATGTCGGACCAGCGCACCGTCACGCTCGCGTGATATCCGACGGGACCGGTCTGCTCTGTCTGCATCGCAACAGGCTCTGTCTTCATTGCTAGAGGATGGCATGCGCGCCCGTGAAGTCGACGCTCTAGAGTCCCAGGAGTGATTATCGCCAATGTCGCACTGGATGGTTCCGGCGTGCTCGTCGACATCGAACTCTCAGGGTCGGTCATCGCGGCGATCACCCCCGCAGGTACTCGACGTGCAGTGAATGACGAGGTGCTCGACGGTGGGGGCGGGGTGGCGCTACCCGGATTCGTGGACTCTCACGTGCATCTGACGCAGTGGGCGGCGGCCCGTAGGCGAATCGACGTCGGGCCGGCGATGTCGGCGGCCGACGCCGTCGCGCTGGTGTACCCCTACGCGCGTACGGCAGGTGAATCCGTGGTGCGCGCCAACGGTTTCCGCGACGCACAGTGGCCGGAGGAGCCACACAAGGACCTGCTCGAGAATGCGCTGCCCGGTGCCCGCGTGGCGATGACGAGCATGGACCTGCACACGCTGTGGCTGAGCCCGGCGTTGCTCGACGACCTGGGTATCGACCACCCCACCGGTGTGTTGCGCGACGTCGACGGCCTCGAAGCGGTCATGGCTCTCGAAGAGCAGGAGGACCCGGCCGAACTCGATCGAGCCGTGCTCGACGCCACCGCGGCACTGGCGGTCCGCGGAGTCACCGGCGTCGTGGATTTCGAGTTCGCCGACAACAAGACGGTCTGGGATCGACGCCTGACGGCCGGCTCTCCCGCGGTACGCGTCGACACGACCGTGTGGCCGCAATGGCTCGACGAAGCACTCGAGCGCGGCGAGCGGACCGGAGACGTCTCGGCTCTGTCGGAACTGATCCGGCGGGGACCACTCAAGGTGATGCTCGACGGCTCGCTCAACACCCGGACGGCGTGCTGCCACGACCGATACCCGGGGATCGAGGGCGACGACGCGTACGGTCTGCTGCTCGAGACCCGGGAAGGTCTGTTCGAGCTCGTGTCGCGGGCCTCACGCGGCGGCATCGTTCCGGCGATCCACGCGATCGGCGACCGCGCGAACGGTATTGCTCTCGATGCGTTCGAGCGCGCCGGTTGCGGTGGTCGAATCGAACATGCGCAACAGATCCTGCCGGAGGACATCGCGCGTTTCGCAGCGCTCGGCGTCGCGGCATCGGTACAGCCGCAGCACGCGATGGCCGATCGCGAGATCGCCGAGGATCTGTGGGCCGGACGGCGCTCGGTGGCGTACGGATACGGAACCCTGCACCGGAGCGGGGCGAGGTTGCTGTTCGGTTCCGACGCGCCGGTCAGTCCGCCCGAGCCGTTGGCGGGAGTCGCCGCAGCGGTGTTCCGTACCGACGACGACCGACCTCCGTGGCACCCCGAGGAAGCGGTACCTCTCGAGGTGGCACTGCGGGCAGCGTGCGGTGGCCGCGGGATACTCCGCGTGGGGGATACGGCGGACATCGTCGTTCTCGTCGAGCATCCCGTGCACCGATCGGCACACGATCTGGCCGACACCGAGATCCGAGCGACGATCTGCGCCGGCGCGCTCACTCACGCGTCCGCCGGATAGGCACCGGGTTCGCGGACGACGATTCGGTCTCGACCCGGACATGAGAACTCACTCATGTTGCCCTCATCGGCGTCTCACTCGTTCGAGACAGTGTGGTGATGTGAAGTTCGCACCCAAGATCGCCGTCCTGGCGGCCGTGGTGATCGTTCCGGTGGGCGTAGCACTGGCGAGCACCGTACTCGCCGACACCCCACAGCCACCGAGCTTCGAGCCGCGAGTCACCGTCGGAGTCGCGGCACCGAGCGCATCCCAGACCTCCGGCGAGGCACCGCCCCCATCGGACACACCGGCCTCCTCGACCGTGGCACCCCCGACCGCTGCACCCTCGACCGCGGCCCCCTCGGTGGCCGAAATCCCTCCCGCGGCCACGGGCCCGGTGGGCGGTACGGCTCCGGATGCAGCGGAGCCGCCGGCAGCACCGCAGTCCATCGTCGTCCCTGCCCCGCCTCCCGTCGAAGTCATTCCGGACGGTGATGACGATGATGACGACGTCGGTGGCCCGGACGATGCGGATGGCGACGACGATGTGGAAGACGACGACGGGTGAACTCGACCGAGAAACTGATCGACGGCAGTGATGCCCGCACCGAGGTGCTCGCTCGGAGGGGACCTGTGCCCGAGCCTGCGCCTCGTCGTCCCCGGGTGGGAACCCGTGTTCCGGCGCGGGTGCGCATCCTCGGCTGGCTGTTGTTCGTCATGGCACTGGCCATGCTGGCCGTGGGGGTTGCCGTCCGAACGATCCTCCTCGCCGATGTCGAGAGAGACACTGCGGTGGCGCTCGAGCAAGAGATCGGCGAGTTCAGCGAGTTCGCTGCGACCGGCCGGGATCCGGACGACGGGTTGCCGTTCGGCGATGTCGCCGATCTGCTCCAGTTGCACCTACAGCGCCAATACCCGGACGACGACGAGATCCTGTTCGGCTACACCGATCGACTGCTGCGTCAGGAGCGCAGCGGCCCGGGAGATCTGGTCGCCGACGCGGCCGTCGTATCGGCGATCGTGGACTCACCCGACAGTGTGGGATCGACGCAGACTTCGGAAGGTGAAGTCGCCTGGGCGAAACAGGTCGCCGAACCTTCCGGCGGAGGCCAGGCCGGAACTTTCGCGATCGGAATCCTCGTCGACCGCGAACGCGCGGACGTGTCCGACACCGTTCGTGTGGTGATCGGAGTGTCACTGATGGCACTGCTGTTCACCGGCGGCATCGCCTGGGTCGTGGCCGGGCAGATCCTTGCGCCCGTGCGTCTGGTTCGGCGGACCGCAGCCCAGATCACCACCGACGACCTGTCCAGGCGGATCGAAGTGGACGGCCGAGACGACGTCGCCGAACTCGCCGACACCTTCAACGACATGCTCGATCGATTGGAGTCCGCGTTCGCCGCGCAGCGACAATTCGTCGACGACGCGAGCCATGAGCTTCGTACGCCGATCACGATCGTGCTGGGGCATCTCGAACTGATGGGTGATGACCCACGCGAGCGCGAAGAGACGGTCCGGCTCGTCACCGACGAGTTGGACCGAATGAACCGGATCGTGGAAGACCTGTTGCTCCTCGCCAAAGCCGAGCGGCCGGATTTCGTGCACAAGCAACCTGTGGATCTCGAGACCCTCCCGCGCGACATCGACGCGAAGGTACGCGCGCTCGCCGACCGCGACTGGATACTGGGGCACGTCGGCACGGGCTCGGTGCGGGTCGATCCACAACGAGTCACGCAGGCAGTGCTTCAGCTGGCGCAGAATGCGGTGTCGCACACCGGCCCCGGTGACCGAATCGTCGTGGGCTCCGAGCTCGCCCTGGACCGAGTTCTGTTGTGGGTGAGCGACACCGGTCCCGGTGTGTCCAGCGAGGACGCGCCGACCATCTTCGAACGATTCGCGCGCGGCACCAGTGCTTCGCCTCGCTCGGACAACGGCGGAGCGGGTCTGGGCCTGAGTATCGTGCGAGCGATCGCCGACGGGCATCACGGTGCCGCGACACTCGACAGTCGGCCCGGTGCCGGTGCGACATTCGGGCTCGACCTGCCGGCACGGTGAGCGACCGACGATTTCGTTCTGCCAGAAATTTTTCCACGTCACCCACGGCAGTGGAACGGCACATGAAAGAACGCTCATGGAACGTTCATCGACGTTTCATCGGACGGACCGAGACTGGTCACCATGAACACGGTCAGCTACAGAACGCAGCCACCTCCTGTCCCGGAACCGATGCGCTCATGGCGCTTTCGCGATCTGTTGACCCGCCGACTGGTCCAGGGTGTCATGAGTTCGGTTGCGTTGCTGGTACTCCTGGCCGTACTCGCCGGCGCGGCGCAAGGGCTGCCCAGCGCCGGGCGTACCACGCTCGTGGTCTTCACCGCAGCTGTCGCGCTCTGGGTGTTCACGAAGATCGACGACACCTACGTAGCTCTCGGTGCCGCACTTGCTCTGGTACTGACCGGTGTGGTGAGCACCGACGCACTGTTCGACACTCTCGGCGAGGAGACCATCTGGCTTCTCATCGCGGCATTCATCATCGCCGCGGGAGTCCGCGAGTCCGGTTTGGCAACGCGCGCAGCAGTGTTCATCGTCAGTGGCGCGCGTAGCGTACGCCAGCTCGCCCATCTGGTGACGGCCGCGTTGATCGTGACCGCTTTCGCGATCCCCGCCACCTCGGGTCGCGCGGCCCTTGCGCTGCCGGTGTTCTTGGCGTTGGCGCAGGCGCTCGCCGAGCGCAAGCGGGTGGTGCGGGCGTTGGCAATCCTGTTTCCTACCGTCATCCTGCTGTCCGCGGTGGCGACGCTCATCGGGGCGGGGGCGCATCTGATCACCAGCCAGGTGCTCGAGAGTGCGACGGGTACCGGGATCAGCTTCACCGCGTGGCTGTTGCTCGGTGTGCCGCTGGCCGTGGTCAGCAGCCACTGCGCCGCCGAACTCGTACTGGCGCTGTTCACCGATCGGGAGGATCGCCGAATACCGTTGACGGTGAACGTATCCGACATGGCGTCGCGACTCTCGACACCGGTGACGGGACCGCTGACCATCGCGGAGAACCGGGCCGCGACGCTGCTGGCCGTCGTCATCGTGCTGTGGTGCTCCGAACCGTTGCACGGCGTGCACCCCGCCATCATCGCCCTGCTGGGTGCCTTGATCTCCACCTCGCCGCGGGTGGGTACCACCGACTTCGGAAAGGCGCTCGCCAACGTGCCATGGTCCCTGCTGCTGTTCATGGCGGCAACGCTGGCCCTCGGGACCGCGTTGACGACGTCCGGTGCGGCAGGGTGGCTCTCGGACGGGCTGTTCACGTTGGTTCCGATCGGCTCGGCACCGCCCTGGGTGTTCATCGCGGTGGTGATCGTGCTGTCCGTGGCCTCGCACCTTCTCATCCAATCTCGCTCGGCACGTTCGTCCGTCCTCGTTCCGCTCGTCGTCACCACGGCTTCGGCGCTCGGAGTCGACCCCATGGCCGCGGCCTTCGCGTCGACGGCTGCAGCAGGCTTCTGCCACACCATGCCGTCCTCGGCGAAGCCGGTGGCAATCTTCGCCGAAGCCGAAGGTGTGGAGACGTATTCACCGAAGGACCTGCTACGCCTGTCCGCCGTTCTCGCGCCGCTGACCGCAGGGACCGTGCTGTTCTTCGCCGTGTTCGTGTGGCCGCTGCTCGGCACCCCCATCTCCTGATCTCCCACCCTCGAAAAGGAATCGATCACCATGCCGTCTTCCACCCCACTCCGATTCGTCGTCGCCCCGTCCGGGTTCAAGGAATCTCTCGGTGCCGACGAGGTTGCATCGGCCATTGCCGCTGGTATTCGCCGGGTGGTGCCCGGGGCCATCGTCAACTCGGTCCCCCTCGTCGACGGGGGTGAGGGGTCCGCCCGCGCCCTTGCCGGTGCCACCCTGGGCAAGGTGATCGACACCGTCGTGACCGGGCCGGTGGGCAAGCCGGTCGATTCCCATTTCGCTCTGCTGGGAACGGACGGGCCGGTCACCGCGGTCGTGGAGATGGCAGCAGCGGCCGGTCTGTCGCTGGTTCCGCGAGACATGCGCGACCCGACGGTGACCACGAGCCGCGGAGTCGGTGAGCTCATCCGCACCGCCCTCGACTACGGTGCCGAACGAATCCTGTTGGGCTGCGGCGACTCCGGCACCTCGGACGGCGGCGCGGGGCTTCTGCAGGCGCTCGGAGTGCGACTCCTCGATGCCGAAGGCCTCGAATTGGGCGACGGCGGAGGCGAGTTGACTCGGCTCGACCACATCGATGTATCCGGCCTCGATTCACGGCTGAGTCCGGGAAGCGGTGTGGAGATCAGGGTCGCATGCAACCCACACAACATTCTCTGTGGGCCCGGCGGAGTCGCCCGAATCTTCGCACCGCAGAAGGGGGCCAGCTCGACGCAAGTGGAGATCCTGTCGGCTGCGATGGACCGCTGGGCCGAGGTGTTGGAGCGTGACGTGTCGACGCGGCCGGCCGGTCTGAACCTCCGCACCGGGCCCGGTACCGGCGCGTCCGGCGGGATGGGGGCAGGCGTGGCAGCGGTCCTGCGGGCCGAATTGCTACCACGCTTCGAGGTGATGCTCGATCATGTCGACCTCGACAGCCTCATCGCGACAGCAGACCTGGTGTTGACCGCCGAGGGGTCCATCGACAAGCAGACGCCGAAGGGGAAGATCCCGACGGAGGTCGCCCGCCGAGCCAAGCTTCACGGCAAACCTGTGGTGGCGCTCGCGGGAACCATCGGTCTCGACGCCCGCGCCAACTACGACTCGGGTATCGACGCCTTCGCCGGCATCCTCCCCTCACCGGTCGAGTTGGTCGAGGCGCTCGAACGGGGTGCCGAGTTCCTGACCGACGCCACGGAGCGAGCGATGAGATTGCTTCTGGTCGGAGCGACTCTCGGCCGGTGAGGCCGGAGCAGCGTGAATGGATCTCGTGGACCTGCCGAAGTGTCCGCGATCGCCGATTCTGTCGGACCACCCGCGTAGCGTGTCTGCGATGACGTCGATCACCGATCCGCGCGTACGCGAGTTTCTGTCCACGGGTACCCGCACCGGCAAGCTCGGGTACCTGGCCTCCGACGGCAGGCCCCTGGTTGCCCCGGTCTGGTTCATCGTCGAGGGCGACGAGATCGTGTTCAACACGGGGGCCGACACCGCGAAGGGAAAGTCGATTCGCCGTGATCCCCGCGTGGTGCTGACCGTCGATCTCGAAGAGCCGCCGTACGGATTCGTCCAGGTGCAGGGCATCGCGTCGGTCGACGAGGATCCCGCCGAGTTGCTCCGCACCGCCACCGAGCTGGGGGCTCGGTACATGGGCCGCGATCGCGCCGAGGAGTTCGGCGCACGCAACGGTGTTCCGGGCGAATTGATC
Organism: Rhodococcus sp. 14-1411-2a; assembly: GCF_002259485.1. GTDB lineage: Bacteria > Actinomycetota > Actinomycetes > Mycobacteriales > Mycobacteriaceae > Rhodococcoides. Next base: position 23,310 of record NZ_NPGA01000005.1, on the reverse strand, counting down.
GTTCGGGTGACACCGAACAAGGTGATCGCCGCTTTCGACATGACGGCATGACGAGCGACGGTCTTCGCCCGGTCGGCACTGTAGATTGACCGGGTGCCGAATCGAGTCGGAGTGTGTCGGGTGAGCTCGGATCGGGTATCGACTTGTAACAGTCCGGTACATACGGACGGATATGTACTGAAAGGTAACTTCGAGTTGTTTCCGGTGAGAAAATAGAGAACGAAGTAAGCAACTTGCTCGATGTGTTCGGTGCCTGCCGATCGCTGCTCGTGTGGCAGCCGGTGGGGGCGCGTGTGATTGTGGGAAAGAGAGGCTTCGATTGGACCCGCTAGGTGTGGAAGGTGCTGGACACGACGACGGAGTCGGCAGTTCCGAGCATTCGTCGTTCCCACTGTCACCGGCCCAATTGGGAATGTGGTTCGCGCAGCACGTGGACCCCTCGGTACCCGCGAACATCGCCCAGTACATCGAACTGCACGGCGACCTCGACGTGGAGCTGCTTCGCCGAGCATCCTCGCAGGCGGCACTCGAACTGCAATCGGGATTCGTGCGCATCGTCGAGGTCGACGCCGAGCCCCGGCAGATCGTCGACCCCACCCTCGACGACTCTCTGAACTACCTCGATCTGCGCGGTGAGGCCGATCCGCGAGCAGCGGCCCTGGCGTGGATGCACGGCGACTACAGCGCGCCGATCGACATTCTCCGCGACCGACTCATCGCGGCGACCGTCCTGCGCCTCGAGGACGACGTGTGGTTCTGGTACGAGCGCGTGCATCACGTGGTGCTCGACGGTTTCGGTGCCGTCACGTTCATGAACCGTGCGGCGGAGCTGTACACCGCAGCGGTGGAAGGTACCGAGCCGAGCAAGAACCTGGCATCGGATCTGACCAAGGTCTACGACATCGACGTGGCATACCGTGATTCGACCCGTTTCGAGGCCGACCGCGAGTACTGGGCGTCACGCATCGACGGCATCGACGGAGTCACCACTCTCGCCGGGCACACGGCTCCGCCGGCAGCGAAGAGCCAGATCGACAGCACAGCTCTGTCCACCGAGACGATGGAACGGCTCGAGGCTCTTCGTGCCGAGACGGACACCACGATGGCAACCATCGTCATCGCCGGCTTCGCCGCCTACCTCGCCCAGATGACCGGACGAGAAGACGTCGTACTCTCGCTGCCGGTCACCGCACGCACCACCGCTGTACTTCGCCGTTCCGGCGGAATGGTCTCCAACGTCGTTCCCCTTCGGCTCGACGTGTCGGGAGACACCACCGTCGAGACGCTCTTCGCGCGCGTCAACGCCGAGGTCTCCGGGGCCCTGCGCCACCAGCGTTACCGGCACGAGGACATCCGGCGCGATGCAGGCTCGGCCAGTGGTCAGGCCTCGTTCTTCGGCCCGTGGGTCAACATCATGCTGTTCTTCGGCGAGGTGCGCCTCGGGTCGATGGTCGGCGGCATCAACATTCTCTCGACCGGCCTCATCGAGGATTTCGGGCTCAATCTGTACACCAGCGTCGCCGGGTCCACCACGCACATCGACTTCGAGTCGAACCCCAATCTGTACGGACCGGAACAAGCCGGCCGGAACCACGAACGCTTCGTCGATTTCTTCGCCCGCTTCGTGGCGTCGGGACCGAAGGACGCGGTATGGGATCTGGCACTGACGGACGGTCTCGAACGCGAGCAGGTCGTGGACCGGTGGAACGACACCGAGCACGAGACCGAGCCACGGACTCTGCTCTCCGCATTCGAGGCCGCCGCGGCCGCGAACCCTGATGCGACAGCCCTGGTGTACGAGGGCGAGGCGCTGACATACGGTGACCTCTCGGCGCGCGTGAACGGCCTCGCTCGCCACCTGATCGACATGGGTGTGGGTCCCGAGACGCTCGTCGGACTGTCGATTCGCCGTTCTTTCGACCTCGTCGTCGGCATGTACGCGATCGTCGCGGCGGGCGGTGCCTGGGTGCCGATCGACCCCGACCACCCCGCGGATCGCACGGCCTACATTCTGGATTCCGCACAGCCGCGGTGCGTGCTGATCTCCTCCCGCGACGAGGTGGCGCTGCCCGAGGGAACCGAGACGGTTGCGGTCGATCTCGTCGACTGTGCCGCGAGGTCCACGGCACCCGTTCGGGATGTCGAACGCACTGCGCCACTACGACTTTCGAATACTGCGTACGTGATCTACACGTCCGGTTCCACCGGACGGCCGAAGGGTGTCGCGGTCGAACACGCGGCCATCCACAACCAGATGGAGTGGATGCTCTCGGAGTATCCGATGGACGCCTCCGACGTCTATCTGCAGAAGACGGCCACCACCTTCGACGTCTCGCTCTGGGGATTCTTCCTGCCGCTGCGCGTCGGCGCGACGATGGTGCTCGCCACCCCCGACGGGCATCGAGACTCGGTCTACGTGGCCAACAAGATCGCCGAACATCGGGTCACGATCACCGATTTCGTGCCGTCGATGCTGACGGTGTTCGTGGCCAACGCGCCGATGGGCACTTGCAGTTCGCTGCGCCACGTGTTCGTCATCGGTGAGGCCCTGCCGGTCGAGACGGCAGCGTCGTTCCGCGCGCTGTGCTCGGCGGGGCTGCACAATCTCTACGGCCCCACCGAGGCCGCGGTCTCGGTCACCTATCACCCCAGCGGACCGGAGGACACCCGCACCGTTCCGATCGGTGTCCCCGAGTGGAACACCAGGGCCTTCGTTCTCGACGGTCGGCTGCGACCCACCCCGATCGGCGAATCGGGCGAGCTGTACCTCGCCGGAGTCCAGTTGGCGCGCGGCTACGTGGGCCGACCGGATCTGAGCTCGGATCGCTTCGTCGCCAACCCCTTCGGCACCGACGGCGAGCGGATGTACCGCACCGGTGACCTCGTACGCTGGCGTAGCGACGGAGTGCTGGACTACATCGGACGAACCGATTTCCAGGTCAAGTTCCGCGGCCAACGCATCGAGCTCGGCGAGATCGAAACGGTTCTGCTCGCCAACGAATCCATCTCGCAGGCAGTGGTACTGGTTGTCCAGACGGTCACCGGTGATCAGTTGGTGGCGTATGTGGTCGCGGCTCCCGGGCGATCCATCGAGTCGGCCACGGCGATCGAGTTCGCCGGTCACGCCCTACCGTCGTACATGGTGCCTGCAGCGGTCGTCGTCCTCGACGCCCTGCCGTTGAACACCAGCGGCAAGCTCGACCGAAAAGCGTTGCCGGAGCCGGTGTTCAGCAGTGCGAAGAAGTACCGGGCTCCGCAGAGCCGAGCGGAGTACGTCGTCGCGGGCATCTACGAGGATCTGCTCGGAGCCTCCAAGGTCGGTCTGGACGAGGACTTCTTCGAGCTCGGTGGCAACTCTCTGATCGCCACGCAGTTGGTGACGCGAGTCGGCAGCGCTCTCGGTGTGCGCCTCGGTGTCCGTGAGCTGTTCGAGGCTCCCACGGTCGGCGCACTCGCGGCCAGGGCCGAATCGGCGGCCCGGCTCGGGGCGGACACCCCGGTTCTGGAGTCGCGGGAACGGCCCGAGCGTATTCCGCTCTCACCTGCGCAACAGCGGATGTGGTTTCTGAACCGCTTCGACCCGACCACCGCGGCGTACAACCTGCCGTTCTCCGTTCGTCTGACCGGTCCGCTGGACGTGGTGGCGCTGTCGGCCGCATTCGCCGATGTCGTCGATCGACACGAAACGCTGCGCACCGTCTACCCCGAAGTGGACGGCTCACCGGAACAGGTCGTGCTCACGGCCGCACGGACTCCGGCGACGATTCTGCCGGTTCGCATCGAACGCGACGAACTGGGTGGCCGGCTGCACGAACTGGTCGCCAAGGGATTCGACGTCACGGTCGACACACCGTTCCGCATCGCACTCTTCGAGATCTCACCGACCGAACACGAACTCGCGATGGTGCTCCACCACATCGCCGCCGACGGCGCGTCGTTCGGCCCGCTGGCGCGGGACGTGCTGGTCGCGTACTCGAGCCGAGTCAAGGGCCGCGCACCCGAGTGGACCCCTCTCGAGGTCCAGTACGCCGACTACGCGTTGTGGCAACGAGCTGTGCTCGGTCCCGAGACAGATCCACTGTCTCTGGCGTCGCGCGAAATCGCCTACTGGAGCGCGACTCTCGAAGATCTGCCCGATCAACTGGCGCTGCCGTCGAGCAGGCCACGGCCCGCCGTGTCCTCGAATGCGGGCAGCAAGCTCCGGGTGGACGTTCCGGCGCATCTGCATGCCTCGCTTGCGAACCTGGCCCGAGCGAACAACGCCTCGCTGTTCATGGTCATGCAATCGGCGTACGCGCTGCTGCTCGCCCGGCTCAGTGGTACCACCGACATCGCCATCGGTGCGCCCGTGGCCGGTCGGGGAGAACCCGCACTCGACGACCTGGTCGGCATGTTCGTCAACACGCTCGTACTGCGCACCGAGGTCGACCCGGCGTTGACGTTCGAGGATCTGCTCTCGCGCGTACGTGACACGGATCTGTCCGCGTTCGCGCATGCAGACGTGCCGTTCGAGCGCCTCGTCGAGGTGCTGAACCCGGTCCGCTCGACGTCTCGGCACCCGCTGTTCCAGGTCGCGATCTCACTCGAATCGGCGATGTCTCGTGAACTCACCGTCGGTAGCCTGCGCGCGGAAGCCGCCGAATTCGATGTTCCCATCGCCAAATTCGACATACAGCTGTGGCTGGCCGAGCACCTCGACGATGGAGCGCCCGCGGGTATCGATGCGGTGTTCGAGTACGCCACGGATCTGTTCGACGAAGATCTCGTCGAGAGCTTCGCGCGTCGCTTCCTGGCGATTCTGGACGCGGTCACCACGGACGCGACAGTGCCGGTCGGTGACGTCACGATCGTCGACGCCGCAGAGCACCGTGCCGTGGTGTCGCAGTGGAACGTCTCGGGAGACGACGTCTCACGAGAGCTGACCCTGGTGGATCTGCTCGATGCAGCTGCCGCGAATCACCCGGACGCCGTCGCGGTGCGATTCGGTGGCTCGTCGATGACCTACGCGGAGTTCGATGCGCAGTCCAATCGCCTTGCGCGCGTTCTCGTCTCGCACGGCGTCGGCCCCGAAAGCCTGGTCGCCGTAGCACTTCCTCGGTCGGCGGAACTGGTCGTCGCGCTCGTCGCGGTGATCAAGGCCGGCGGTGGATACCTCCCCGTCGACCCGAGCTACCCACTCGACCGGGTCGAGTACATGCTCGACGATGCTCGCCCCACCACCGTTCTGTTGTCCGGCTCGGACCGAGTCGAACTGCCGTCTGACGTCGAATCACGTACCGGCGCAGCGCTGCTCGATATCGACACCGTCGATCTGTCCTCGGTGTCCGACGATCCCGTCACCGACGAGGATCGGACTGCTCCGCTGCGGCCCGACAACGTCGCCTACGTCATCTACACCTCGGGTTCGACGGGGCGTCCCAAGGGCGTGATGGTTCCGCATCGCAACGTCGTTCGGCTGCTCGACAACACCGATTCTGTCTACGGCTTCGGTGCCGACGACGTCTGGACGATGTTCCACTCCTACGCATTCGACTTCTCGGTGTGGGAGCTGTGGGGACCGTTGCTGTACGGCGGCACGTTGGTCGTCGTCGACTACTTCACCTCACGGTCGCCGGAGGCATTCCACCGACTGCTCGTCGACGAGCAGGTCACGGTGCTCAACCAGACGCCGTCGGCGTTCTATCAGCTCTCCGAGGCCGATCGCACGACGGCGACCGCGCACGGCGAACTGGCGCTGCGGTACGTGATCTTCGGCGGCGAAGCCCTCGAACAACGACGGCTGACCGGCTGGTTCGAACGGCACGGGCACAGTGCGCCCCAGCTCGTCAACATGTACGGCATCACCGAGACGACCGTGCACGTGTCCTACCGTGCGCTCGATGCCGCGTCCGTCGAGACGAGCGCGTCGGTGGTCGGCAAGCCGATCGCCGGACTGCGGGTGTTCGTTCTGGACACCCGACTGCACCCGGTTCCGATCGGAGTGCCCGGCGAGATGTACGTTGCCGGTGGACAACTCGCTCGCGGTTACCTGGGGCGCCGAGAGTTGACGTCGGTTCGCTTCGTGGCGAACCCCTTCGCATCCGAAGCAGGCCAGGGATCGCTTTTGTACCGAACGGGTGACCTCGCGCAGTGGAACGCCGCGGGCGAGCTCGAGTACCTCGGTCGTTCGGACGATCAGGTCAAGGTTCGTGGATTCCGCATCGAGCTGGGCGAGGTGGAGGCGGCGGTGACGTCGCACCCGAGCGTCACCCAGGCGGCGGTCGTGGTCCGTGAGGACTCGCCCGGTGCTGCTCGTCTGGTTGCCTACGTGGTGGCGGACCAACCCATCGAGGACGTCGAGGACGTCCGTTCCACGGTCACCGGACAGGTTCCCGACTACATGGTGCCGTCGGCATTCGTTCTGCTCGACGCCATCCCTCTGACAGTGAACGGCAAGTTGGATCGGCGGGCACTACCTGCGCCGGTCCTGGAGGTCAAGGAGTTTCGAGCACCTACGACGCCGATCGAAGAGATCGTTGCCGACGTGTTCTCCGATGTGCTCGGTGTCGAACGAGTCGGTCTCGACGACGACTTCTTCGATCTGGGTGGCAACTCGCTGATTGCCACCCAGGTGGTGTCGCGACTCGGCGTCGCTCTCGACACGACCGTGCCCGTTCGCATGCTGTTCGAGGCGTCGACGGTGGCGTCGTTGGCGGTGCGGGTGGAACAGCACTCGGGTAGTGGAAGTCGTCGCGCTCTGGTCGCGGGCGAACGTCCGATCCGGATACCGCTCTCGTTGGCGCAGCAGAGGATGTGGTTCCTCAACCGCTTCGAGCCCGACTCCGCAACTTACAATCTTCCCTTCGCTCTTCGGTTGTCCGGTCAACTCGACGTCGCGGCGATGCAGGTGTCCATCATGGACGTCATCGATCGACACGAGTCGCTGCGAACGTTGTACCCGGACTCCATCGACGGTCCCCATCAGGTGGTGCTCGACGCTGCCCAGATCGTGCCGAGCCTACTGCCGATCAAAGTGGACGCGAACAACATTCAGCACGAAGTCGTCGCTCTGACATCCCGAGGTTTCGACGTCACGGCCGACGTCCCGATCCGTGCCACCCTGTTCGAGGTCGATTCGACCGAGCACGTTCTCGCCATTGTCGTACACCACATTTCGGCAGACGGTTGGTCGATGGGGCCGGTGGCACGCGACATCATGACCGCGTACGCGGCGCGCACGGCCTGGGAACACCCGAACTGGATACCGCTGCCCGTGCAGTACGCCGACTACACACTGTGGCAGCGGGACGTGCTGGGCTCGGAGGACGACCCGGCTTCGCTGATCTCCTCACAGATCGAATATTGGAAGAGCAAACTCGACGGACTGCCGGATCAGCTGGAGCTACCGCTGGATCACCCGCGTCCCGCGCAACAGACGTTCCGCGGAGCCCGTACGAGGTTCTCGATCCCTGCCCGTACCCATCGCGCGCTCTTCGACATCGCACGTGCGAACAATGCGACGTTGTTCATGGTGGTGCACTCGGCATTAACCGTTCTGCTGGGGCGTCTGTCGGGAACCGAGGACATCGCTATCGGAACACCGGTCGCCGGTCGCGGTGAAGTGGCAGTCGACGACCTGGTGGGGATGTTCGTCAACACCTTGGTCCTGCGAACACCGGTCGATCCGGCCCGCTCGTTCACCGAGCAACTCGCGATTGCGCGAGACTCGGCGCTGGGTGCCTTCGCCCACGCGGACGTACCGTTCGAGCGGCTGGTCGAGGTACTGAATCCGGTCCGCTCCACGGCCAGGCACCCACTGTTCCAGGTCGTGTTGTCGTTCGAGAATCTGCGCACCACGCACGTCGACCTGCCCGGGCTCGGAATCGACACCATCGAGCTCGATGCCGCGGTGGCCAAGTTCGATCTGCAGTTGACTCTGTCCGAGTCGGTCGGAGCCGACGGTCGCGGACAGGGCATGGCCGCTGAATTCACTTACGCAACAGACCTTTTCGACGAGCACACAGTGGCCGCATTCGCGAACAGGTTGTTGCGGATCCTCGACGCTGTGGTGGCCGATCCCTCGATCACCGTCGGGGACATAGAAATACTCGACAATTTCGAGCGCGAGTTCGTCGTGTCGCGCTGGAATGCGTCGGGCGACGGAGTTCCCGACAGCCCGTCGACGCTGGTGGACATCTTCGATGATCAGGTATCGAAGTTCCCGGACGCGCCTGCTGTGACGTTCGAGGATCGGACGCTGTCCTACGCAGAGTTCGACCGCCGCGTCAACCGTCTCGCGAGACACTTGATATCGGTGGGGGTCGGCCCGGAAACACTTGTGGCCGTGGCTCTTCCACGGTCGATCGATCTCATTGTCGCGCTCCTCGCCGTGGTCAAGGCCGGAGGTGGCTACCTGCCGGTCGACCCGAACTATCCACCCGAGCGCATCGACTTCATGATGGCCGACGCCGGACCGGTCTGTGTGCTCTCGACCGGAGATCTCGTCACTCGCCCCGAGGGCGTCCCCCTGGTGGATATCGTCGGCTTGGATCTGACCGATCTCGACGATTCACCGATCCGTGACGACGAGCGCACCACGACACTTCGGCCCGCGAACGTCGCGTACGTCATCTACACGTCCGGCTCCACCGGCCGACCCAAAGGTGTCCTGGTGCCGCACCGAAACGTGCTGCGTCTGTTCGCCAACACTGCGTCCTCGTACGGGTTCGACTCCTCCGACGTGTGGTCGATGTTCCACTCGTACGCCTTCGACTTCTCCGTCTGGGAACTGTGGGGTCCGCTCTTGCACGGCGGCTCGCTCGTGGTCGTCGACTTCTACACCTCACGTTCGCCCGAAGCCTTCCACGAACTCCTGGTGTCGAAGCGCATCACCGTCCTCAATCAAACTCCGTCGGCGTTCCATCAACTTGCCGAAACCGACAGGGCCAAGGGGAACACCGATTCCGAGTTGGCTCTGCGGTACGTGATCTTCGGCGGTGAAGCGCTCGAGCTACGACGCCTCTCCGGTTGGTTCGATCGGCACGGTGACCGATCGCCGCGGTTGGTGAACATGTACGGCATCACCGAGACGACTGTGCACGTGTCGTATCGCGAACTCACGGCGGAACTGGCGGCATCTGCTTCGGCATCAGTGGTGGGATCTCCGATCGCGGGTCTGCGGGTCTACGTTCTCGACGGAAGACTGAATCCGGTTCCGGTCGGCGTTCCAGGCGAGATGTACGTTGCCGGTAAGCAGTTGGCGCGCGGGTATCTGGGTCGAGCAGATTTGACCGTGAGTCGATTCGTCGCGGATCCGTTCGGTGAAGCGGGGTCGATGCTGTACCGCACAGGCGACGTGGCTCGGTGGGGCGTCGGCGGCGATCTCGAATATCTGGGGCGCAGCGACGATCAGGTCAAGGTCCGTGGATTCCGGATCGAGTTGGGCGAGATCGAGGTTGCCGTCGCCGCTCAGCCGACAGTCGCACAAGCCGCCGTGATCGTCCGCGAGGACACGACCGGGTCGGCACGGCTGGTGGCGTACCTGGTGGGTCCGGGCACGATCGACATCGACCGGGTGCGCTCGGGAGTGAACGAGATGCTGCCCGAGTACATGGTGCCCTCGGCATTCGTGGAGATCGACGCCATCCCGCTGACGGTCAACGGAAAGCTCGATCGTCGTGCCCTGCCGGAACCGGCTCCCGAGGTGCGGGAATTCCGTTCTCCGACAACGCCGGTCGAGGAGATCGTTGCCGGTGCTTTTGCCGACGTCCTCGGTGTCGACCGAGTCGGTCTCGATGACGACTTCTTTGCACTCGGGGGAAATTCGCTCGTCGCGACGCAGGTGGTCTCGAGGATCGGAGTCGCACTGGACGCCCAGGTCCCGGTGCGCGCCCTGTTCGAGGCGTCGACCGTCGCCGCCCTTGCCCTTCGGGTGGAACGGCATTCCGGCGCGGGTGGCCGTACGCCGTTGACGGCCGATCGGCGCCCCGAACGCATTCCACTCTCGCTGGCCCAGCAGCGAATGTGGTTCCTCAATCGCTTCGACCCCGAGTCGACGGCGTACAACATTCCGTTCGCGCTGCGATTGAGCGGGCCGCTCGATGTCGAGGCGTTGCGTGGTGCACTCGCGGACCTCGTCGAGCGACACGAATCGCTGCGCACCGTGTACCCCGATTCCCCGGACGGCCCCCAGCAGCTGGTACTACCGGCGTCGAAGGCGGAGCGGGACTTCGAGGTGTTCGATGTCGAGGGCGACGAGGTCGTCGGTGCGGTGCACCGATTCGTCTCGCGGACTTTCGACGTCACGAGGGAGATCCCTCTCGAGATCAGGCTCTTTCGAGTCGCGCAGCACGAATTCGTCCTGGCGATGGTCGCCCATCACATCGCAGCCGACGGTTCCTCGATGGTTCCGATGACCCGAGACCTCATGGCTGCGTACGCAGCCCGGTCCGATGGCAGTGACCCGATGTGGCCGCAGCTACCGGTGCAGTATGCCGATTACGCGTTGTGGCAGCGGCGTACTCTCGGCTCCGAGGACGATCCGGAATCGCAGGCTGCGCAGCAGATTTCGTACTGGCGTTCGGCACTGAACGATCTGCCCGATCAGCTGAATCTGCCGACCGACCATGCTCGACCGAAGAATCAGTCCTTCCGCGGCGGACGGATCGAGTTCGACATCGACGGGCAGACTCACCGTTCGTTGCAGCAGTTGGCGCGTACGCACAACGCGACGGTGTTCATGGCCGTTCACACCGCTTTCGCGGTTCTGCTCGCGCGACTGACCGGATCCTCGGACATCGCCGTCGGCACTCCGATCGCCGGACGCACCGAGCAAGCCGTCGAAGATCTGATCGGCATGTTCGTCAATACGCTGGTCCTGCGCCTCGACGTCGACCACGGTGCATCGTTCGAAGACCTCCTCGCACAGGCCAGAGAGGTCGATCTGCACGCGTTCGCCCACGCCGACGTCCCGTTCGAGCGTCTCGTGGAAGTACTCAACCCCAACCGTTCCACGGCCAGGCACCCGCTGTTCCAGGTCGGATTCTCGTTCCAGAACTTCGCGCAGCGCACGCTCGAGCTCAGTGGGTTGACCGTCTCCACCCTGGAGACGGAATCCGTCAACTCTCAGTTCGACCTGCACCTGATCGTGTTCGACTCGGTCGACGACGCAGGCGGCAGCGGATTGTCCGCGATGATGACCTACGCAACGGACCTGTTCGAGGAATCGACGGCCCGGAGCTTCGTGCAGCGTTTCGAGTTGCTGCTCGCCGCTATCTCGTCCGACCCGACACGTCCGGTGGCGGACCTGGACGTACTTCGGTCGGACGAGAGAACACAGGTCCTCACGACATGGAACGACACGGCCCGGGCGACCGACACCCAGGCCACGCTCGTCGATCTGTTTCACCGCACCGCGGCCGAGAACCCGAAACGGACCGCACTCCAATTCGGATCGGACGCACTGACATACGCGGAATTCGCCGCCCGAGTCAGTCGGCTCGCGAGGCATCTGGTGCGTCATGGCGTCGGTCCCGAGGCTCTGGTGGGTCTCGCCCTTCGCCGATCCATCGACCTCGTCGTGGCGATGTACGCAATCGTCGAGGCCGGTGGAGCCTACGTTCCGATCGACCCCGATCAACCCGCCGAGCGCAACATCCACATTCTGGACACAGCGGACCCGATCTGCATCGTCACCACGTCCGAGCACACCGCCGCGATGTCCACCACGGCGACGGTGATCGAGCTCGATGTCTGCGACCTCTCCGAATGCTCGGCAGAACCCTTGACCGACGGTGACCGACTCGCGCCTCTGCGCGCCTCGAACACCGCGTACGTGATCTTCACGTCCGGCTCCACGGGGCGCCCGAAGGGTGTCTCGGTCCCGCACCGCGCCATCGTCAATCAATTGCTGTGGAAGCGCGAAGAATTCGGTCTCGGCGTCGACGACGCCGTGCTGCTCAAGACCGTGGCGACATTCGATCTCTCGGTGTGGGAGTTCTGGTCTGCCCCCACGTCGGGTGCACGTCTGGTCGTGGCCGAACCGGACGGGCACAAGGATCCGGACTACCTGATCGAGTTGCTGCGCGAACGTGCAGTGACCACGCTGCACGTCGTTCCGTCCATGCTGTCGATGTTGATGTCCGTGGGCAACGGAACGTTGCCGCATACCCTTTCGCGAGTGTTGGCGATCGGCGAGGCACTGCCGGCCGCGCTCGCGCAGCAGTTCGTCGCGCGTAATACTGCAGAGCTGTTCAATCTCTACGGGCCCACAGAGGCAGCGGTGTCGGTGACCGCGCACCGCGTCACGGACTCGGATGTGGACGTCGTGCCGATCGGCGCACCGGAGTGGAACACCGAGGTGCTGGTACTGGATTCGCGTCTGCACCCGGCCCCTGTCGGCGTGGTAGGGGAGCTCTACCTCTCGGGCGCTCAGTTGGCCCGCGGCTACCACACCCGCGCAGACCTCTCCGCTGAACGGTTCACGGCGAATCCGTACGGCGGTCCAGGAAGTCGCATGTACCGCACCGGCGATCTGGTGCGCTGGTCCGCGCGCTCGCACCCCGCCGCCGGGATGCTCGAGTACGTCGAGCGTGCGGACTTCCAGGTCAAGCTACGTGGATTCCGCATCGAACTCGGCGAGATCGAGGCAGTCCTTCGACAACTCGACAGTGTCGGTGACGCCGCCGTGATCGTTCGAGAACACCACGTGGTCGGTGACCGAATCGTGGCCTACGTCGTTCCCGACGCCGATGCCACGGTCGACGCGGACGAACTCCGAGCCGAGCTCGGTCAGGCGCTGCCGTCGTACATGGTGCCGTCGGACTTCGTCGTGCTGGACGTGTTGCCTCGCAACGTCAACGGCAAACTCGATCGCAAGGCGCTGCCCGCACCGGTTCTCGACTCCACCGAGTTCCGTGCGCCGAAGACACCGGTCGAAGAGATCGTGGCCGGCGTGTACGCCGAGGTGCTCGGCGTGGACCGAGTCGGGCTCGACGACGACTTCTTCGCGCTCGGCGGAAATTCGCTCGTCGCAACCCAGGTGGTCGCCCGACTCGGTGTTGCGCTCGACGCCCAGGTTCCTGTTCGCCTCGTGTTCGAGGCATCGACCGTCGCTGCTCTGGCGGCTCGGGTTGCGCCCTTGTCGGGCGAGGGCGCGCGAGCGCCGTTGACTCACCGCCCGCGCCCCGACGCGATTCCGCTGTCTCTCGCGCAGCAGCGCATGTGGACGATCAACAGGGTCGATCCGGATTCGGCCGCGTACAACATCCCGGTCGCCCTTCGTATCCGCGGCGCTCTCGATGTGGACTCGGTACGACTGTCGGTCGCCGATGTGGTCCGGCGACACGAGGTTCTGCGAACCGTGTACCCGGAGACTCCGCACGGGCCCGTCCAGCAGATCCTCGACGCCGACGCCGCCGGACTGCCGTTCGACACGAGTACGGTCGACGCGACCGGAATCGAAGGTGCACTGGTCGCGTTCTTCGGCCAGGGCTTCGATGTCACCTCCGACGTTCCGATTCGAGTGGCTCTGTTCGAGGTCTCCGCCGGCGATCACGTGCTGGCGATGGTGGCGCATCACATCAGTGCCGATGGCTTCTCGATGCGGCCCATGGTCCGTGACGTCATGACCGCATACTCCGCGCGCGTGCACGGGGAGGCACCGGCATGGCCGCCGCTGGAGATTCAGTACGCGGACTTCGGTCTGTGGCAACGCGACGTACTCGGCAGCCCGGAAGATCCGTCCAGCGTCATCTCCACTCAGATCGGCTACTGGATGGAACAGCTGGCGGGCGTGCCCGAACAGCTGTCCTTGCCCTTCGATTCGAGCCGTCCGCGGACACCGTCGACCGAGGGGGCGCGCGTCGAGTTCACCGTCGGGCCTACCGTCGCACGGCAGGTGGCAGAGACGGCCAGGTCCACCGGCGCGACGGTGTTCATGGTGGTGCACAGTGCGCTCGCTCTCCTGCTTGCGAGGCTGAGCGGTTCCTCGGACATCGTGATCGGAACACCCGTTGCCGGGCGCGGAGAACAACAACTCGACGACGTCATCGGGATGTTCGTGAACACTCTGGTCCTGCGGACCCAGGTGCGTGAGAACGAGACGTTCGCCGATCTCGTCGCCTCGGCGAAGGACACCGACCTCGCTGCCTTCGGCCATGCCGACGTTCCGTTCGAGATGCTCGTCGATGCTTTCGGCCGACCGCGGACCGGGTCCGTCAGCCCGCTGTTCCAGGTTCTGCTGACGTTCGCGGACCGTGCTCCGGGTGCGGTGGAACTCCCCGGTGTGACAGTCGAACCCGTCGACATCGACACCGATCAGGCGAAGTTCGATCTTCAGCTCACGGTGTTCGAGGACGTGAACACCGATGGGGAGCTGGTGGGCCTGCGCGGAGTGTTCACCTACGCCACCGCACTGTTCCAGCGCTCCACCATCGAGACCGTGGCGGAACGATTCGCGACGGTCCTCGGTACGGTCACCAGCGACGCTTCTGTGGTGCTGCGAGAGATCGACATCTCGACGGAGCGAGAGAAGAAGATGTTCGCCCCGAAGAAGAAGGCGGCATCGGTCGCGGACCTACCGCGTTTGGTTTCCGAGGCGGCAGTGGAACAGCCGGATCTGACCGCCGTCGAGCACGACGGTCAGGCCGTCACGTTCGCGCAACTGCGCGACAAGTTCGACAGTGTGTCCACGACAATGGGTTCTGCGTTGAAGCCGGACGCTCTTGTCACGGTCGCATTGTCGGGGTTGATTCCGGGCATCCTGCCTGCTCTCGGAGCCCAGGGATACGCTGCGAAAGTGGCGGCCCTGATCGAGCTTTCGCAGTCGGTGATCGGATCCGACGATTGAGTGAACGACCGATCGGTATCGGTGGGTTCGAAGCGATTCGATTCGGGTACACCAGGTGTGCGAACGTAGAGAGAAGTGTGCGTTTAGCGCGTGTACGCGCGTGCGTTTCGAGATGTGCGTCGAGTAATGCGATCGCAGCGTCTCGGTTGTCGAGCGGGAGGAACAGATAGATGTCGGTCGGAGATTCGAACCGCAGTCAGTACACGATCGACGATCTTCCCCGATTGATCTCCTCCGTACGAGCCGTCGATGCAGATCGAGTTGCCCTGACCGCCGCAGACGTGTCGGTGAGTTATGCGCGACTGGACGACGAAATCACCAGCCTGGATGCAGCCATGGGCGGTGTCCTCGGCGTCGATGCTCTGATCCCCGTCGTTCTCTCCTCGGTTGCACCGGGGCTCCTCGAGGCAACCCAGGGCGGTCTGGAGGCCGTGGTCGACGCGTTGATCGCAGATGCGATCTCCGTCGTCGGTGACTCCGCCCCGGCCCGAGCGATCAGTGCCGATTCGACCGACACGCTGTCGAGTCGATTCGCCGCACAGGTTCGGCGCACTCCCGATGCCGTTGCATTGGAATTCGAAGGTTCCGAACTCACCTACGCCCAGTTCGGCGCGCGAGTCGATCGCTTGGCCCGCCATCTGATCGATCTCGGTGTCGGCCCGGACGATCGAGTGGGCTTGGCGATCAGGCGCTCGTTGGATCTGATGGTCGCGATGTACGCGATCATCGAGGCCGGTGGCGCCTACGTGCCGCTCGACCCCGATCACCCTGCCGACCGGCTGTCGTACGTCGTCGAACTGGCTGCCCCCCGAGTCGTCCTCACCGTGAGTGCGGACGACGTCGACCTTCCGGCCGGAATCGACACCGTCGACGTCGATACCGTCGACGTCTCGTCGTACTCCGATGCACCCATCGAGCGATCCGATCGACGCGGTGCCCTGACGGCCGAGAACCTGGCCTACGTGATCTTCACGTCCGGTTCGACGGGCAGGCCGAAGGGCGTCGCCGTCTCGCACGGTGCCATCGTCGCCAACCTCGATTGGCGTCAGTCCGAGTACCCGATGGACAGCGCCGACACAGTGCTGCAGAAGACACCGTTCACTTTCGACGTGTCGGTGTGGGAGTTGTTCTGGCCGTTGCAGATCGGCGCCCGGTTGGTCGTCGCCCGCCCCGACGGACACCGAGACCCGGCCTATCTGGCCGCGATCATGGCCGACCGGCGAGTCACGGTCGCACACTTCGTTCCGTCGATGTTGGCGGTCTACGTCGCGGAGCCGAGTGCTGCGACAGTGACATCTCTTCGAAACGTCTTCGCGTCCGGCGAGGCGCTTCCCGCCGCGGTCTCCAACGCCTTCCACCGCGTTTCCTCTGCCGCATTGCACAACCTGTACGGGCCGACCGAGGCGGCAGTCGACGTCACCTACTTCGAGACGGAGTCGGAAACGACCGGCCCCGTGCCCATCGGCTCTGCGGTGCCCGAGACCGGCCTCTACGTGCTCGACGGTGGACTCCGCCGAGCTCCGCTGGGTACCGAGGGTGAGCTCTATCTGTCCGGGGTCCAGCTCGCCCGCGGTTACCTGGGACGTTCCGACCTCACTGCGGACCGGTTCGTGGCCGACCCGTTCGGTGCGCCGGGAGACCGGATGTACCGCACGGGCGACCTCGTCAAGTGGCGAGGTGACGACACCCTCGAGTACGTCGGTCGAACCGACTTCCAGGTGAAGCTGCGGGGACTGCGGATCGAGCTCGGTGAGATCGAAGCAGCACTGAGCAGCCACGAGTCGGTGGAGCAGGCCGCGGTGGTGGTGCATACCGACGCCGGTGAGACCGCGCTCGGCGACCATCTCGTGGCGTACGTCGTCACTCGAGCCGACATCGATTCCGACGAGTTGGCCGCCGCTGTCCGAAATCGGCTGCCCGAGTACATGGTCCCGTCCCTCTACGTTCCGTTGGCCGAGTTTCCGCTCGGATCGAGCGGAAAGCTGGACCGGAAAGCGCTACCCGAGCCGGATTTCACGTCGCTCGTCAAGGAGTATCGCGCTCCGAGAACACCGACGGAGAAGGTCCTCGTCGACGCGTTCACCGATGTCCTCGGAATCGACACCATCGGAATAGACGACGACTTCTTCACCCTCGGTGGCAACTCGCTCAACGCCACTCGCGTCGTTGCGAGAATCAACGCGGCTCTCGGAACTCGCATCGAGGTCCGCGTGTTCTTCGACGCGTCGACGGTGGCCGAGCTGGCCGAGATCGCCGACGAGGCCGTCTCCGTCGGAGTCCGCGCGCGTCCGGCGTTGATCGCGGGGGAGCGGCCGGAGGAGATCCCGCTGTCGATGGCGCAGCAGCGGATGTGGTTCCTCAACAGGTTCGACCCCGAATCCGGTGTGAACAACATCCCTGTCGCGTTGCGTCTGACGGGAGAGTTGGACGTCGACGCTCTCAATCTGGCGTTGCGCGACGTCGTCGAACGCCACGAGTCTCTGCGTACCGTCTACCCAGGGGTCGATGGACGCGGCCGCCAGGTTGTGCTGCCCGCGCAGGAGTCGGTGACCGATCTCGTGCCGGTGGATGTGGACGAGAGCGGTATCGCTGCCGCGATCTTCGCCACGGTCTCCACCGGATTCGACGTGACGACCTCGGCTCCGCTCCGCGTGGAACTGATGCGGGTCACCGGCACCGAACACATTCTCGTATTCGTCGTGCATCACATTGCATCCGACGGATTTTCGATGGGACCTCTCACCCGTGACGTCGTCACGGCGTACTCGGCACGGGTACGGGGCGACGCGCCCGGTTGGGCACCGCTACCGGTCCAGTACGCCGATTTCACTCTCTGGCAACGAGAGGTCCTGGGATCGGAAACGGACCCCAGCTCGATCATCTCCGAGCAGGAACGGTACTGGATCGATGCCCTGGCGGACCTGCCCGACCAGATCGAACTGCCCGCCGATCGGCAACGGCCGGTCGAGGCGTCGAACAGCGGTGCGACACTGAGGTTCACGCTCGACAACGATATCCGCATGGGAATCGAGGAGCTGGCGCGCACGCACGGTGCCACCCCTTTCATGGTGATGCATGCGGCGCTGTCCGTTCTGCTGGCGCGGCTGTCGTCCAGTACCGACATCGTCATCGGCACGCCCGTGGCAGGTCGAGGTGAGCAGGAACTCGACGACGTCATCGGAATGTTCGTCAACACCCTGGTGCTCCGCGTCGAGGTCGATCCCTCGATGTCGTTCGCCGACTTGGTGTCTCGGGTCCGTGGAATCGATCTGGCAGCGTTCGGACATGCAGACGTTCCCTTCGAGCGCCTTGTCGAGGTACTCGACCCGGTGCGTTCCACCAGCAGGCATCCACTGTTTCAGGTCATGCTGGCATTCCAGAACCTCGACCACCGATCTGTGTCGTTGGACGGACTCGACGTCGGTGCGGTGGATTTCGATGCGGCCCTGGCCAAGTTCGACCTGCAGTTGACGATCTCCGACGAGGTCGACGCCGATCCCGGTTCGGCCGGGTGGACAGTCGACCTGACGTACGCCACCGACATTTTCGATCGTGACACGGTGTCCGGATTCCGGGACCGGTTCCTGCGCGTACTCGAGGCCGTCACCACGGCTCCCGCTGTACCGACCGGCCGAATCGAGTTGCTCGAGTCGCAGGAGTACTCGGAGCTGGCGCGGTGGAACGACACCCGGCATGATGTCGACGGAGAGCACACTCTGTTGTCCGCGTTCCGCACTCAGGTGACACGCACCCCCGACGCAGTCGCAATCGTGTTCGAGGGTGAGCGGCTCACCTACTCCGAGCTCAGTGTCAGGGCCAATGCGCTTGCCCGAGAATTGATCTCGGCGGGCGTCGGACCCGATCGATTGGTCGGTCTTGCCATCCGACGATCGCTCGAGCTGATGATCGCCATGTATGCGGTGCTGGAAGCAGGCGGGGCCTATCTTCCGATCGATCCCGATCAGCCCGCAGATCGAAACGACTACGTACTCGCCACCGCGCAACCGGTGTGCATCCTCACCACCGAGCGCGAAGAATTCGCCACCGATTCCGGTGTCCCCGTCATCTCGGTGACCGCCGACGCGCCCTCAGCGGAAACCGGTCGAGCACTTCTCGATTCGGAACGCACTGCGACGCCTCGGCCGAGCGACATCGCGTACGTCATCTTCACCTCGGGTTCGACGGGCAAGCCGAAGGGCGTGGCCGTGTCGCACGAGGCCATCGTCAACCGGCTCGAGTGGATGCAGGACGAGTACGGACTGGACGTCGACGACGTCGTCATGCAGAAGACTCCGGCGACGTTCGACGTGTCGGTATGGGAGTTCTTCTGGGCGTTGCGGGTGGGTGCCCGCGTGGTCCTCGCCCGTCCCGACGGCCACCGCGACCCGTCCTACCTCGCCGACCTGGCTGCCGAACAGCACGTGAGCACCATGCACTTCGTGCCGTCGATGCTCTCGGTGTTCGCTTCGGACCTGCTGTCCGGCAACGTATCCGACCCCGCCGTCTCCGAGCGAGGTGGCGTTCGAGCAGTGTCGCTTCCCTCTCTTCGGTTGTTGTTCGCCTCCGGTGAGGCGCTACCTGCGTCCACCGCGGCACGAACGCGAGACGCGTTGCCCGGAGCGGCGTTGCACAACCTGTACGGCCCGACCGAGGCCGCGGTCGACGTCACTCACCACGAGGTGGGTCCGACCGACACGGCAGACGTGCCGATCGGTGCCCCGGTGTGGAACACCCGCCTGCACGTTCTCGACGCCCAGTTGCGACCGGTGCCGGTGGGCGTGACGGGCGAGTTGTATCTCGCGGGTGTCCAGCTTGCGCGCGGCTACGTGGCACGGCCCGACCTGACGGCCGACAGATTCGTCGCCGAACCGGGCGGTAGCGAGGGCTCCCGGATGTACCGGACCGGTGACCTCGTCCGCCGTAGGCAGGATGGGTCTCTGACCTACGTCGGTCGCAGTGACTTCCAGGTCAAGCTCCGCGGCCTTCGTATCGAGCTCGGGGAAATCGAAGCCGTTCTGACGCAACAGGTGTCGGTGGACCAGGCAGTCGTCCTGGTTCGTAACGATCAGTTGATCGGCTACGTGGTGGGTCGAGCCGGTGCTGCAGTCGACACGGCCGATCTGCAGGCCGCCTCGTCTGCGGTGCTGCCGAGCTACATGGTTCCCACAGCGCTGATCGTTCTCGATTCCCTACCGGTGACCGCGAACGGCAAACTGGATCGTCGCGCTCTCCCGGATCCGACAGTCGACGCGGGCCCGTACCTCCCGCCCGCGACACCGGTGGAAGAGATCATCGCGGGGATCTTCTCCGACATCGTCGGCGTCGAACGAGTCGGCCGCAACGACGATTTCTTCGCCATCGGCGGCAATTCGCTGACCGCGACCAGAGTGGTGGCCCGGGTCGGTGCGGCATTGGATACGTCGGTCTCGGTACGTACGTTGTTCGAGGCACCCACCGTGCACGCGCTCGCGGACCGCGTCGAATCTGCCGTGGGCTCCGGCGGTAGGACGGCGCTCGTCGCGCAGCCGCGACCGGAAACCGTTCCACTGTCCCTGGCGCAGAACAGAATGTGGTTCCTGAACCGCTTCGAGCCAGACACTGCAGTCAACAACATTCCGGTCGCGTTGAGATTGACGGGCCTACTCGATGTCGAGGCGCTACGAGCAGCCGTCGTCGACGTGGTCGATCGACACGAATCGTTGAGGACGTACTACCCGTCCGTCGACGGGACCGGTATTCAGGTGGTGGTTCCGACTACCGCTGCGATCGGTGAACTCGAGCCTCAGGACGTCGGCGAATCCGACGTGGTGGAACGAGTGACATCGCTGATCTCCCGTGGGTTCGACGTCACGGCATCGGTTCCGTTGCGCATCGAGCTGATGACCGTCTCGGAGTCGGAGCACGTGCTGGTGTTCGTCGTGCATCACATTGCCGCGGACGGGTTCTCGATGGGGCCCCTGACCAGGGACGTCATGGAGGCATACCTGGCACGACTGCGCGGCGAGATTCCCGCCTGGAAGCCGCTGGCCGTTCAGTACATCGACTACACCCTGTGGCAGCGTCAGGTCCTCGGCTCCGAAGGAGATCCGGACTCGCTGATCTCCGCGCAGGAGGCATATTGGGTCGGCGAACTGTCCGGACTGCCCGACCAATTGGAGTTGCCCACCGATCGCCCGCGGCCGCGAGTACCGTCCTATCGCGGTGCCACCCACCGGTTCGTGATCGATCACGCAATGCGATCCTCGGTCGAATCGTTTGCGCGGGAACATAACTCGACGTCGTTCATGGTAGTTCATGCCGTGCTGGCGCTTCTGCTGTCGCGCCTGTCCGGCTCGAGTGACCTTGCGATCGGTACTCCGATCGCCGGTCGTGGCGAAGCCGCGTTGGACGATGTGATCGGAATGTTCGTCAACACCCTGGTCCTTCGCACCGAAATCGACAACGACGTGTCCTTCGAGGCCATGCTGGATTCGGTTCGTGAACGAGACCTTTCGGCCTTCGGTCAAGCGGACGTCCCGTTCGAGCGTCTCGTCGAGGTCATCAACCCCACTCGGTCGACCAGTCGCCACCCGCTGTTCCAGGTTCTGCTGACCTTCCAGAACCTCGCGCCGTCGTCGTTCGACTTGTCGGGGCTCACGGTCGCCGAAGTGGACATCGAGGCCGAGCTGGCTCGATTCGATTTGCAGGTGACGGTCTCCGACACCTACAAAACCCCGGATGATCTCGGCTGGTTGGTCGAGTTCACCTACGCCACAGATCTGTTCGATTCCGCGACGGCGGTCGCGTTCGGCGAACGTTTCGTCCGCTTGCTGTCCGGGGTGATCGCCGAACCGTCCGTTGTGGTCGGCGATGTGGACATGTCGATCGGCGACGAACGCAGTTTGGTGGTCTCGGAATGGAACCGGACATCGCACCCGGTGCCCGACGCGACCCTGGTCTCGTTGTTCGAAGAGCAAGTTGCTCGGACACCGGACGCGCGAGCTGTGGTCTTCGGCTCGGAGACGTTGTCCTATCGGGAGTTCGAATCCCGGGTGAATCGGCTGGCGCGACGATTGATCGCCGAGGGCGTGGGTCCGGAATCGTTGGTGGGCCTCGCACTTCGACGTTCGACCGAGTTGTTGGTCGGAATGTACGCGGTGCTCGAGGCGGGCGGTGGATATCTACCGCTCGATCCGGAGCAACCGCTCGATCGCATCGACTACATCGTCTCCACTGCGCGACCTGCCGTGGTCTTGTCCACCACTGGTGACGGCTTCGAGGCGACGGGCGACTTCGTTCGGATCGATCTCGACGATGTCGACGTGTCGGAGTTGTCCGCGGATCCGATTGCCGATCACGAGCGTCGTGGGTCTCTCGGCGGGGCCAACACCGCGTACGTGATCTTCACCTCGGGTTCCACGGGCCGACCGAAGGGCGTGGCGATAACCCACTCGGCGATCGTCAACCGTCTCCGGTGGATGCAACACGAGTACGCTCTGAGCCCCGATGACGTAGTACTGCAGAAGACGCCGGCCACGTTCGACGTCTCGGTGTGGGAGTTCTTCTGGCCGTTGCAGATCGGTGCCACGCTGGTAGTGGCCCGGCCCGATGGACATCGTGATCCGGCGTACCTGGTCGATGTCGTCGTGACCGAGCGCGTCTCGGTTCTTCACTTCGTACCCTCGATGCTGTCGGTTTTTCTGGCAGACCCGTCCGCAGCGCAGTGCACGTCTCTGTCGCTGGTATTCGCCTCCGGTGAGGCGCTGCCCCCGCAGGTGGGAGCACACGCACTTCGGGTTCTCCCGTCCGCGCGGCTGCACAACCTGTACGGGCCGACCGAAGCGGCCGTCGACGTGACCCACCACGAGGTGACCGAGTCGGATATCGACTCGGTTCCTATCGGTCGTCCGGTGTGGAATACGCGTGTGCTGGTGTTGGATTCGCGGTTGCGGCCGGTGCCGGTGGGCGTTGCGGGAGAGTTGTATCTCGCGGGCGTTCAGTTGGCCCGTGGATACCAGGGACGTGCCGATCTCACCGCGGATCGTTTTGTGGCCGACCCGCTGTCGCCGTCGGGTGGTGACCGGATGTACCGGACCGGTGACATCGTTCGGTGGGTGCACTCGGATTCGGGCACAGGCGAATTGGTGTACGTCGGTCGCTCCGATTTCCAGGTCAAGCTGCGTGGTCTGCGGATCGAGCTGGGCGAGGTGGAAGCCGCAGTCGTGGCTCACGATTCGGTGTCGCAGGCGGTGGTGCTCGTTCGTGACGATCAGCTGGTGGCGTACGTGGTCGCTTCTGCCGGCACGGTCGAGGTCGACGTTGTTCGCGGAGCTGTGGCGGAGATGCTGCCGTCGTACATGGTTCCCGATGTGGTGATGGTGCTCGAGGCGCTGCCGTTGACGTCGAACGGCAAGTTGGATCGGCGGGCGTTGCCGGATCCGGTGTTCGAGGCTCGGGAGTATCGTGCGCCGTCGACTCCGGTGGAGGAGTTGGTGGCGGGGGTG
>NZ_NPGA01000003.1 GCF_002259485.1 Rhodococcus sp. 14-1411-2a | reverse complement strand
AGATGTGATGGTGGCGTACGAGTCTCGTTCGCAGGATCGGGTGCCGCAGTGGCGTCCGCTGGAGGTGCAGTATGCGGATTTCGCGCTGTGGCAGCGTGCCGTACTGGGGTCGGAGGAAGACCCAGGTTCCGTCGCGTCCGAACAGACCTCGTACTGGCAACACACTCTTGCCGGGCTCCCGGAACAATTGAATCTGCCGTCCGACCGCCAACGACCCGCGCAACAGAGTTTCCGTGGTCGCACCGTTCGATTCACGATCGATACGAGACTGCACGACGATCTCGTTTTGTTGTCGCGGGCGACGAACGCAACATTGTTCATGACCGTGCACGCTGCACTGGCAGTACTGCTGGCGCGGCTGTCGGGGACGAGCGACGTCGCTGTGGGTACTCCGATCGCAGGGCGAGGCGCGCGTGAGCTGGACGACCTGATCGGCATGTTCGTCAATACGTTGGTGCTGCGTTCGGAGGTGGATCGTGCAGCGTCGTTCGACGAGTTGTTGGCGGCGACGCGGATGGGTGATCTGGGTGCTTTCGCGCATTCGGATGTTCCGTTCGAGCGGTTGGTGGAGGTGCTCAATCCGGCTCGTTCGATGGGCCGAAACCCGCTGTTCCAGGTGGGGTTGACGTTCCAGAATCTTGCACAGTCGGATTTCGAGTTGGCTGGATTGCGTGTCGGTTCTGTCGACGTCGAGATGTCTTTGGCGAAGACGGACCTCCAGCTGACTCTGCACGACCGATACGGCGACGATGGCGCGGCGGCCGGAATTGCGGCCGAATTCACTTATGCGACCGACCTTTTCGATGAGTCGACGGTGGCCGGCTTTGCGGATAAGTTCGTGGCGGTGCTCGAGGCTGTGGTCGCGGATTCGAGTGTTGCGGTGGGTGATATTCCTGTCGTCACCGAGTCGGAGCTGCACGAGTTGGTGGTGGGGCGCAATGCGACGGCGGTGGTCGTCGACGAGGTGTTGCTGTTGGACGGTTTCGATGCGCGGGTGGCGGCGGCTCCGGATGCGCTGGCGATCTCGTTCGAGGGTGCGTCGTTGACGTATGGCGAATTCGACGAGCGGGTCAATCGGTTGGCGCGGTACCTGGTGGGGATCGGCGTCGGACCGGAGTCGTTGGTGGGTCTGGCGATGCGACGGTCGATCGACCTGGTGGTCGGGATGTATGCCATCGTGCGTGCCGGTGGTGCGTATGTTCCGCTCGACCCCGATCACCCGGTCGAGCGGATCGCGCACATCGTCGAGACGGCCGATCCTGTGTGCGTACTGACCAACGCTGCCGACCGAGGCGACTTCGGCACCGACATCCGCGTGGTCGACGTCTCCGAAGTGGACTTGGCCGGGGTATCGGGCTCGATCGTCGCAGCGTCCGAACTCCGCGGCGAAATCAGGCCGCACTCGCCCGCGTACGTCATATTCACCTCGGGCTCTACGGGTCGACCGAAGGGTGTGGCGGTGTCGCACAGGGCCATCGTCAACCAGCTCGTCTGGATGGCGGATTTTTACGGGTTGACGGCCGATGATGTCTATCTGCAGAAGACGGCCACAACGTTCGATGTGTCGCTGTGGGGTTATTTCCTGCCGTTGCGGTCCGGTGGTCGGTTGGTGGTGGCGACTCCTGATGGTCATCGGGATCCGGTGTATGTGGCGGAGACGATTGCTGCGGAGTCGGTGACGGTGACCGATTTCGTTCCGTCGATGTTGACGGTGTTCGCGGCGTATGCGCCGCCGGCGTCGGTGCAGTCGTTGCGGCACGTGTTCGTGATCGGCGAGGCGTTACCGGTGGAGACGGTGGCCGATTTCCGGCGGATCAGTGCGGCGGGTGTGCACAATTTGTACGGTCCGACGGAAGCTGCTGTGTCGGTGACGTATTGGCAGGCGCCGTCGTCGGGTGTGGGGTTGTCGGGGGTGCCGATCGGGGTGCCGGAGGCCAATGTTCGGGTGTATGTGCTCGATGCTCGGTTGCATCCGGTGCCGGTGGGTGTGCCGGGTGAGTTGTATCTGGCGGGTCCGCAGTTGGCGCGCGGCTATGTGTCACGTCCGGATTTGACGGTGGATCGTTTTGTGGCGGATCCGTTTGCGTCCTCGGTGGGGGAGCGGATGTACCGAACGGGTGACCTGGTGTTCTGGAACCAGGACGGCCTTCTGGGCTACATCGGCCGCACCGATTTCCAGGTGAAGTTCCGTGGCCAGCGCATCGAGTTGGGTGAGATCGACAGCGCGTTGTTGAGCCAGGAATCGGTGTCGCAGGCCGCAGCGGCGGTCGTGGCCACGGCCACCGGCGATCAGCTGGCGGCATACGTGGTTCCCACCCCCGGTGTGGTCATCGACGGCAACGAACTGACCGACGGGATCGCCGCGATCCTGCCGTCGTACATGGTGCCGTCGGCGGTCGTGGTTCTCGATGCGTTTCCGTTGAATACCTCGGGCAAGCTCGACCGTAAAGCACTTCCGGTGCCCACCTTCGAGGTGCGGGAGTTCCGTGCGCCGACCACCCGGGCCGAGGAGGTTGTGGCGGGGGTGTTCGCCGACGTGCTCGGGGTGGAGCGGGTCGGTCTCGATGACGATTTCTTCGCTCTGGGCGGCAACTCACTGATCGCCACCCAGCTGGTTGCGAAGCTTGCCGAGGCCAGCGGTGTCGATGTCCGTCTGCCATGGCTTTTCACCACGCCTGGTGTCGAGGCGTTGGCCGACCGTCTCGAAGCGGGCAACGAGACGCACGGGGAGTCAGCGTTGCGGACCGTTCTTCCGCTGCGCAGCGACGGCGATGCGTCTCCGTTGTTCTGCATCCATCCGATGGACGGGTTGGCGTTCTGCTACGCGGGGCTGGTCAACTTCGTTGCGCCGAACCGCCCGATCTACGGTGTGCAATCTCCGGCCCTCACCGAGAATTCGGGCCCGCAGTCCATCGACGAGTACGCCGACCGGTACGTGCGCGAAATCCTCGCGACGCAGCCGGAGGGTCCGTATTCGCTTCTGGGATGGTCTCTCGGCGGCGTGATCGCTCATGCGGTCGCGGTGAAACTGCAGGCCGACGGACTGCGAGTGGACAACCTCGTGATCGTGGACAGCGTGCTCGAGACCGATATGGACCTGTTCCGATCCGAGATCAAGCAAGGTCTTGCCGATCTGGGCGTCGACGCCCCGGCAGGCGACGAGTTCGACGACATCACCCTCGAACAGGCCGACGTCCTCCTGCGGGCGTTCCGCGGCGACCTGGTCTCGATCACGGCGGAGCAAATGGTCACCGTCGCGCAGAGCGCAGTACGAAGTCCGAGGCTCATCACGGAGTACGAGCCCGGTGTATTCAGCGGGGACGTGCTCTACTTCGGTGCGCAGCACGATCGTCCGAACGAAGCCGATGGTGCTCGGGTGTGGGAACCCTACGTGAACGGTCGCGTGGAAAACCACGTCGTGCCCGGCTCCCATACCGAGATGATGTCGACACCGGGACTGTCCGTGATAGGCCCGATCGTTGGCGATCGGCTGGATTGAGACCGGTCGGGTACCGACCGAGACAAGCGAAAGGCCCCGGCAATTTTCTCGCCGGGGCCTTTCGCGAAGGGCTACGCACTTCTTTGTCAGCAGGGAGCAGGATTCGATTCGCCGTAGGCGGGGTCCAGCGCGACCTTCACCATGTACAGAGGCGCGGGATCACGGATCAATCCTTCGTGCGTCGTCGTGGCGGCAGGGCACACATCTTGCACCCACCTGTTCTGGACGATGGCGGTCCCGTTGTCGTTCAGGAACGCGCCCTCCGGCGGCGTCGACACCTCATCGGCGTGCGTTGCGATCGCTGTGTATTCGACACCGGGCTCGACCTCGCTGCCGGAGTTCAGGCTGGCCAGAATAGGAGAGCCGATCAGTTGCTGTGCACCTGCGGGACCGAACCAGAACGGGGTGACGAGTCGACCGGGCAGACCGAATGCCTCGAGGTCGGCGGTCATTGCTTGAAGCCCGCCGAACGACGTGCCGTGATTGGTCGCCCCGAGAGAGATCAAGGAGTGCACTACGTTGCGCTCCGGATCCTCCGGGTCGCTCCCGCCGTCGAATTTCATGTATTGCCTGGCCAGCATTCCTCCCTGCGAATGTCCGACCAGATCGACCTGCGGCGCTCCCGTGGCGTCCCGAACCGATTGAACGAACGTCGCGAGCTCCTTCGACGATTGGGTGATGTCACCTGCGCCCCATACGACCGTGTTGGGGTCCAACAGGCGCGGGACGGCACCGTAATTGACGGCGAATACGCAGTAGCCGAGATCTTGGAGTTCGGGTGCCAGAACTGTCCAGGCAGTGCTGTCCATGCCGGTTCCATGAATCAGGACTACAGGACGAGGGTGCTCTTCCGAGGGCTTGCAGCTCCAGTCGTTCGCGCCGGCCACCTGCGGCTGTACGAGATTCGCAGGCAACTGCACCTCGACGGGCTGGGCTGAGGCGGCGAACTGTGACGCCGCAGAAACGACCAGTACGGCCGTGACAGTGGCGGCAGCGCGGGCGAACGTGCGAATCATGAGGCTTCGATACTCCTGGCGTCAAGCGATCCGGCGTTACCGGAAGGAAACCCAGGTGTCATCCTCGAGAGATGTCGCCGGGCGAACGCCAATACAGTACCCGTTAGTTATGTGTTGCTTTTTGTGCCTTGTCAGAATCACGGCTGTTCTGTCGTGATCGTTGGGCGATCGGCTAACTTGGTGCGGCGGAGTGCTCAGCGGACTTGTCGGCAGTCCGCGTCGCTGTGTGAGTCCGGATGGGCAAGACCCGCCGAGTCGTGGGAGCCAGTAGTCGGCGAACGGAGTATCGCCCACGTTGCGGGTCGTACGGCAGATGCAGTAGCCAGAGGAAGGCATGGAACCACCACCGAAGCTTCAGTGATTTCTGCAGGGTCTCGGTGTTGCGGCCGTGCAGTTCGTACGTGACCGAAATCGCATCGAGGTACGAGGTGAATTCGGAGGGCGGGGTCAAAGCACGGCGCGGCGATATATCCACCATCAGATCGGTCAGTTGCATGATTCGGCCACCTGCTGCGTCGACGCACAGAGCCAAATCCAGA
The DNA here is from genome assembly GCF_002259485.1 of Rhodococcus sp. 14-1411-2a. GTDB lineage: Bacteria > Actinomycetota > Actinomycetes > Mycobacteriales > Mycobacteriaceae > Rhodococcoides. The sequence goes on along the minus strand of NZ_NPGA01000003.1, from coordinate 198,297 downwards.
TCTTCGTGGATGTCGTCTCTGCAACTCACGGAATGCTCTACGGCATTCCATGCATCTCGGCGAAGAGCCATGTTCGCGCCGTGCAAGTTCGGAAATTTCTGTATTCCTCCGAAATGTCCTTTTTCGACCTGCTTTTGGACCCAGTGCCCTTTGAGGGTTCGGAAAGGTGAATCGTAGGAATTGTTGAGACCGGTGACTGCCGCTACGTCCGACTCTGGGTTTGCGGCGAAATACTGGACAATTTGCCGGGCCCAATCCGGTCGCACGCGGGTATCTGCATCGACCCTGCCGAGCAACTCGCCGGTAGCGACGCGAAACCCCGCGTCACGTGCGTATACAACGCCGGGTTCGGATTCGGAGATCAGCCGAACCATGGGGTTTTCTCGCTGAACGGATCGGACGATATCCACGGTTGCGTCGGATGAATTATTATCGACGACGATCAATTCGTGAATGTATTCGGATTGTTCGAGCAGCGCGGAGAGGCACGGTCCTATGTAATCTTCTTCGTCGAAAGCTGGAATGATCACCGATAGCGTGGGCGCTGTCATTTACCCAACGATATCCACCTGATGCACACGCGTCAAAGATTTTTTTTCGATAATTAGCGGGTTCACGGACGATTCGAGACAGGCCGAACCGGGGAATTACCCAGTTCGGTTCGGTCGAGTCTTGATTCGGTGGTCCGCGGGACGAGGACCGAGTGGTTCGACTGCTTGTAGTGATCGCGCGCACACCATGCTGCATCCGTCGTGACGGCCTTCGCTCACTGCAGGTCACCAAGTGAAGGCTCGATAGCCGAAGCCACCGCGCAGTTCGCCGGCCCGAAGCCATACCGCGCGAACCCACAGGCCCCTCGGCAACCTGGTGATCACCACTGGTACCAACGGGTTGCGGACTGCGAGCTCGATCCAGGCGAGCACGACCTTGGACAGGTGGACCGGCGGACACCCCCTGGGTCGGTACACTCCGCGCAGCATCGTGGACCCGTAACCCAGTCGGAACGATTGCGCCATGAGCGGACGCAGACGGCTGCGGAGTCGATAGTCGACTCGGACTTCCGGGTCGAACCCGAGGGTGTACCCCTCCAACTGAGCACGCCAACTGAACTCCACGTCCTGGCTTGCCCTGAACGAGTTGTCCATTCCGTCGAGCGCCTCGTAGACCGTTTTCCAGCAACCCATGCTGGCACCGATTGCGAAAGGTAGAAACGCCGATTTTCCTTGTTCGGTCGGTGCCGGAGTCGGAGTCCACTTCAAGGCGTTCTCACAATTGATCCTCGATGCGTCGAGTGCAGTTCCCACCACATCCGCGTTCTGCGCCAGCTCGACCAGGCTCGAGATCCAGCCGGGCCGGACCACGTCGTCCGCATCGCAGAATGCCAGGAAGTCGTGGGCAGCCACTCGTGCGCCCTCGTTGCGGGCGTGAGCGGCACCGGCGAGTCGAGCGGAGTCGACGTAACGGACCGGCGGTCCGACGGTGGCGGCCAGGCCGTGCACACGTTCGGCCAACCGAGGATCACCCCGGTTGTCGGAGACGATCACCTCGACGGGGCCGGGGTAGTCCTGCTCCGTCAGTGCGGAGAGTTGCTCGGCCAGATATCGATCGAAGCCGCCTACTGGAATGATCACCGAGACGGACGGTGTGGGACGTGTCACGTGGGCAGCGTACGAGTCCTTCACTGCAAAAGCGAACGTGCGCACTGTTGGCCATTGTTTCGACACCCGGCCACCGATGCTCGTCGGGTCACCCCGTGGCGGACGCCTTCTTGTAACCGCGGATTGCGGGGATCAGGAACACAACTGCCATTCCGAGTGACCACGCAAGAGTGTGCAACACCGGCGTCAGGACCGGACCACCCATTGCCAGGTTTCGCATTGCATCGACCGCCACCGACATCGGCTGTGCCGCGACGACCGGTTGAAGCCAAGGCGGGTAGGCGAGCACGGGTACGAACCCGGCGTTGAAGAACATCAACAGCGTGCAGAAGATCGACACCACTTCCACCAGCGGTGCATCGCCGGCGACTGTGGCCAGGAACGTGATCATGACTGCGAAGCCGATACCGAACACGACCGGAATCAGGAGCAACAAGATGCCGGCTTGAAGTCCCTGCGTGAATCTGAACCCCAAGGCCACACCGGCAGTGATGATGACCGTGGTGGTCACGAGCACCCGAACTGCCTCGGCGATCATTCTGCCCAGCAGACCGGCCGCCCGGTGAGTGGGGGTTGTCCAGAACCGCGACAACAAACCCGACTTTCGTTCGCCCTTGAGGCCGACAGCGCTGACTATGGACCCGAACATGGCTCCGACCAGGGCGATCATCGGCACCTGGCCGTAGATCGCCGGCGATCCGGTGGCCGCGGAAATCGAGTTCCCGAGCACGACACGAAACATGACCAGCATCAACGCGGGGTATAGCAACGCTTGAATCATCGTCGACGGATCGCGCATCCATCGCATCAGAAGTCGCTTGGCCTGGATCAGGCTATGGGTCCCGAGAGCACGGATGGAGCCTTCCGGCAGGGCCCTGTTGGGTTCGGGAAAGGTCAAGTTCGATACGCGCGTGGTGTTCACCGACGCTTCGGACATCGTCATCTCGGACTCGTCATTCTGGTCTCGAGCTCGCCCAGATGGCGAGCGGGACGAAGAACAGGATCAGGCCGGCCACCCAGGCGAGGGATGGCCACAAAACCTGGAAACTGACTCCGCCCTCGGCCATGTCCCGCATCGCGAACGAGAACTGAGAAATCGGCTGATTGCGAACGAACGGTCGGATGAGTTCCGGGAAACCGCTCTCCGGAACGAATCCGCACGAGGCCATGCCGAGGATGAGCTGGGGGAGCGTCAACACCTGGCTGGTCGCCTCGGGACTCTTCGACAGTGTTCCGATCGCGTCGGCACCGATCGACAACGTAGTGCTGATCAGCATGGCGAGCGCGCAGAACAACAGAGCCTGAGCGAATCCTGCAGTGAAGCGGAAACCGATCACGTAGCCGAAACCGAGGGCTGATACGAGCGAGACCACCGAGCGGACGACGCCGCTCGAGATACGCGCGACCAGCGGGACACCACGCACGACGGGCATGGTCTTCAAGCGAGAATTGAGTCCGCTCATCGCCTCCATCGATGCCCTTTGTGCGGCGGAAATGGCGGTGAACGCCATTGCCTGCAGCACGATGATCGGCATCAGGAACTGCGCGTAGTCGATGCCCTGTAGGCCCATCACGAACTTCAACGGCAGGTAGAAGCCGATGGTGAAGATCAGCGGAGCGATGACCGCGACCAGCAACTCACCCTGGGTCAGCATGGTCCAGAGCGCGCGACCGGTGAGAGCCTGCCACTGCACGAAGCCGGACGGCTTGGTCCTCGAACGCCGTTTCGGCTGCTGCGTCGTCGATCCGGCCGCGGTTCGCGGCGCCGTGACCGTGTGTGTCTTCGCTACTCCTCGCGTTGTGGCCGTCATGGGGTCGTACTCGTCTGAGAGTGACCGGTCAGGGTGAGGAACACGTCGTCGAGCGAGGGTCGCCGCAGTGCGATGTCGGCCAGCACGATGCCCTCTGCGTCGACGCGGCGCAGGATCTCGGACAGCGTCGCTGCTCCGTCGGGCGCAGGCACGGAGAGCCGGTCGGAGCTTGCGGTGATCTCGGCATGTACGGCGGCTGGAACCATGTCACCCAGCGCGGCGGCGGCGGCTCGAAGCTGACCAGGATCGAGAGGAACGACCTCGCAGTAGCTACCACCGGTCATGGCCTTGAGCTGATCCGACGTGCCCTCGGCGATGACCGTGCCCTTGTCGATGACGATGATGTTGTCGCTGAGGACGTCCGCCTCTTCGAGGTACTGCGTGGTCAACAGCACGGTGATGCCCTGCGCCTTGAGTGCCTCGACGAGCGACCACACACCTTGCCGACTGCGTGGGTCGAGTCCGGTGGTCGGCTCGTCGAGGAACACGACCTCCGGACGCACGACCAGGCCACATGCGATGTCGATTCGGCGACGCATGCCGCCGGAGTACCCACGTACGGGCCGCTTGCCTGTGTCCGAGAGATCGAACTCGTCGAGCAGGGCCTTGGCGCGGGTCTTCGCGGCTTTCTTGTCCAGACCCATGAGACGGCCGAAGAGTTCGATGTTCTCGCGGCCCGACAGGGTGTCGTCGAGGGCTGCGTACTGCCCGGTCATCATGATCGAGCGTCGTACCGCCGGGGCATCGGCGGCCACGTCGTGGCCTGCGACGAAGGCTCTGCCGCTGTCCGGTGCGATGAGGGTCGAGAGCACCTTCACGGTCGTGGTCTTGCCGGCACCGTTGGGGCCGAGAATGCCCAGTACGGTTCCTCGCTCGGCGGAGAAGCTGATGCCGCGCAGCGCATGCACATCGCCGAAGGACTTGTGCACGTCCTCCACGTGTACGGCTGCGTGTTGAGCTGACGACATCGAATCTCCGAGCTGTTGGGACGAATGGTCGGACCGGACTTATGGGTCGAGGGCCACTACTTGATACCGGAATTCCCCGGAAATGTTACCTGCGGGTCAAGGCCGGGTGAGCTCGGCTGTCAACTCCAGTCGATATCGATACTGTCCTCGACGTCGAGCTTCCGACACAGAGATCGCAGGCCGCTGTAATCCTGAACGAGAGGACGGCGGCTCCTGTCCTGCTCGACGTCGGCGAGCATCTTCTCGGCACCGCGGACGCCTTCGAGTTCGAGGATGCGTCCCCAGGTGGAGAAGTCGCTGCTCGAGAACGCGTCCATGCCGTCGACGAGACCGTCCAGGAACTTCTGGCGGTCGTTGGGCGCGAGTCGGTCGAACACGATCGCGGCCATGTCGTCGGCAATCGATGCATGGCAGTACTCGTCGCGGTTGTGCAATTTGACGGTTGCTCGGTTGATGGGCTGAATCACATCGTCGTCCTCGATCAGGTCCAGATAGGACGTGATGGAGATCTCTGCGACGGTCATGAAGGCAAGCGAGCTGATCGCTGCGGACCAGGGGTCGGCACTGGTTGCCTGCGCAGTGCGCTGCCGGCGAACAGTGGAGCTGAAGGGCAGGGACCGCTCCGACAGGGCCCATCCGCGCCCGCGTCTGGTGGCTGCGCTCGCGTTGAGGTGCATCAGCGTGTGGTACTGCTCGTCCACCATCGCTTGGGTCACTGCGACGGCCAGGGTGTCGCCCATTCCGGTCTCGAAGACGTCCTGAGCCAGAAGTGCGAAACCGGGGTGTACGACGTGCTGCTCGACGTCCATCACGTTCTTGTTGAACGCGATCCAGCCCCACGCTCGCAGTCGATCCTGCTGCTCGGGGGTCGCGCCGGTGAAGGTGTCGTGTTCGCCGAAAGGGATGAGGGCGTCGGGAAAATCCTGCTTGGTCGTGTCGAACAGATCGTCCAGCTCGGGTTCCGGCTTCTTCACGGTGGCTCGCTGCGCCCAGTTCTTCGCCAATCGGGCGACGACCGCACTCTCCACGACGTCGTCGGAGTCGAACTCCGGCAACGACGGCTGTTCCAACATCGCGTGCCTCGCCTCCGCGCTCGTACCCGTGGTCATCGGTTGTCACTGCTACCTCGAACGATACCGAACATCTCGGCGCACACGGCCCGATACCGATCCCCGCTCCCGCCCAGCGCGGTCTCTGCCTGCGTCAGCAGCCGAGCGAACTCGGCCTCGGAACCGGAGTCCACCGTCTCGCTCACCTGTCGAGTCGCTCGGCGTAGAGCCGCCCTGGCCTCGGCGGCGTGGGGATTTCCGGCCTGGACATCCCAGTAGACCTCGGGTTCGCCGCCGGTGATGCGTGCAAGGACTGCGAGCATCGTCGTGTGTGGGGGAGGTGCAACGGCGTCGATCTCGACGAACGGAAGATCCAGTTCGGCCAGGGCCAGGCCGAACGCCAGAACGCTCGCGTGCGTCAGGGCCTGCGTCGCGGCGGCGAGGCGATCGTGGCGTGCGGCATCGAGAACGACCACTCGGCCACCCCACCGCGCGATGTTCTCCAGGAAGGCGTCCACCGGTGGTCCCTGGCGATGCACGACGGCGGCGACCGGGCGTCCGGACATTCCCAGCGACGGCGCGAACATCGGATTGATGCCCACTGCCGCACCGAGATGATCGGCGTCGTTCAGGTATCGGGCGAACCCGGACTTCACCGACAGGGTCTCCACCAGAAGGGCGTCGGCGCGCACGGCCGACAGATCCGCTGCCAGTGCCACCGAAGCGGGCACCGCCAGAATCACCGTCGCAGCACGTGCCAGCACCGAAGCGAGCCGTTCGTCGGGCTCGGTGATGTTTCCGACCGTGACGGGAGAGGCGGCGTCCGGTCGGGCATGTACGTCGACGATCGTCACGGCGATGCCGTCCCCGCGCAGCAGCTCGACGATCAGGCTACCGACGGCCCCTGACCCACCGACCACCACGACCGAGTCCTCGCGCTCCGTCTGCATCACCGAGTTCATCGGTCGAGTATGTCAACGCGATGCGGCGGAGACCCAGATGGTGATGTCCGCGTGCACCACCTCCATGCCGGCGGTGTCGCGGATCGCGACCGGCACGACGATGTCGATGCCATCGGTGACCGTCCCGAAGTCGGGGACCTCGTCGAGTGCGGCGACCGCGCGCAGCGATGTGGTGGCCTTCGTCAGATACTGGACCGTCATCGATTTGGGGATCCATCGGTGCGAGGTGGGGACGGTCGCCTCGGCGAGCATGCCCATCGCGACCTCGGCGAGGTTGCAGGCCGCGATGGCGTGGAAGGTGCCCAGGTGGTTTCGAATGCCGAACCACTTGGGGGCAGTGACCTCGCAGCGCCCCGGCTCGAGCGCGACGACACGGGGCAGCACGGATGCGAAGTACGGAACCCGTAGGCACATACCTACGGAGAAGAGCGTGGAGCCGACAGTGTTGTTCGGTAGCTTCGACCAGGCGCGATAGGTCGCGCCGGTAGTGTTCTCGACGGTGGTCATGGCGCTACCTTACTGCTCGGTAAGGTAGTGCGATGGCAATCGATCGGCCCCGAGTTGATCTGATGCCCGGTCTGCGGCATACTGGTCGGGTTGCCTGGACACGGGACGCGCATGCGTGCGGCCTGAAACAGGTGAGTCGGCCGAAAAGCCGACTGAGCAAGAACATGAGACCAGCGCTCCACGTGAGCGCGTCCGGAACACCAGTTCGATCGGTGCGGATTTCGTTCGATTCGGATGGTTGAGGCGAAAGTTTCAGCGCAGAAGAATGAGCGGAATCGCGACACGCCCGACCGCGTGGACCGGAGAACCATGACAGATGAAGAGCGGCAACGGAATCAGGTCACGCCTGGTCGTCAACGTTTTTCACTGTCGTGTGTGCACGAAGGCAGTTCGAGTCGGTGGGTTTCCCACGGCTCGGGGACTGTGCAGACGAGGTGGAGCAGGCCGAACGGCCCGTTCTACGACCAAGCGGCAAGAAAAGGACACTAAGCGTGGCGGGACAAAAGATCCGCATCAGGCTCAAGGCCTACGACCATGAGGCGATCGACGCGTCAGCGCGCAAGATCGTCGAAACGGTCACCCGTACGGGTGCCCGCGTCGTCGGACCGGTGCCGTTGCCGACAGAAAAGAACGTGTACTGCGTCATCCGTTCGCCGCACAAGTACAAGGACTCGCGCGAACACTTCGAGATGCGTACTCACAAGCGGCTCATTGACATCCTCGACCCGACACCGAAGACGGTGGACGCGCTCATGCGCATCGACCTCCCGGCCAGTGTCGACGTCAACATCCAGTGAGCGCGGAGACAACGATGACTGATAACAAGAACCGGCCTGCAACAGGAATTCTGGGCACCAAGCTCGGAATGACCCAGGTCTTCGACGAGAACAACCGCGTCGTTCCGGTGACCGTGATCAAGGCAGGCCCCAACGTGGTCACCCAGATCCGCACCCAGGAACGTGACGGCTACAGCGCCGTCCAGGTCGCATTCGGTGCGATCGACCCGCGCAAGGTGAACAAGCCCACCACCGGCCAGTTCGAGAAGGCAGGTGTCACGCCGCGTCGCCACATCGTGGAGATTCGCGTTGCCGACGCCTCGCAGTTCGAGGTCGGCCAGGAGCTCACCGCTGCAGTGTTCGAGGACGGCGCATACGTCGACGTCACCGGCACCAGCAAGGGCAAGGGCTTCGCCGGAACCATGAAGCGTCACGGCTTCAAGGGTCAGGGCGCGAGCCACGGCGCACAGGCCGTGCACCGTCGTCCCGGATCCATCGGTGGCTGCGCAACGCCCGGTCGCGTCTTCAAGGGGATGCGCATGTCCGGACGTATGGGTGGCGACCGCGTCACGACGCAGAACCTCTCGGTCCACAAGGTGGACAGCGAGAACGGTCTGCTGCTGATCAAGGGAGCGATCCCGGGCCGTCGCGGCAACGTCGTGATCGTCAAGTCTGCATTGAAGGGTGGTGCACGGGCATGACCAGCCTCGAGAAGAACACCGAGACCAAGCTGACGCTCGATGTCAAGGAAGCCGGCGGCAAGACCAACGGCACCGTCGATCTCCCCGCGGAGATCTTCGACGCTCCGGCGAACATCGCGCTGCTGCACCAGGTCGTCATCGCACAGCTTGCAGCTGCTCGTCAGGGAACCCACTCCACGAAGACTCGTGGCGAGGTTCGCGGCGGCGGCAAGAAGCCGTACCGGCAGAAGGGCACCGGCCGCGCCCGTCAGGGTTCGACCCGCGCTCCTCAGTTCGTCGGCGGTGGCACGGTCCACGGACCGCAGCCGCGCGACTACAGCCAGCGGACCCCCAAGAAGATGAAGGCCGCCGCATTGCGCGGAGCCCTCTCCGATCGGGCCCGCAGCGAGCGTCTGCACGTCATCACCGAACTGGTTGCCGGACAGGTTCCGTCCACCAAGGGTGCGAAGACGTTCCTCGCCGAGATCTCGGACCGCAAGAAGGTCCTGCTCGTCGTCGGCCGCGAGGACATCGCAGCCTGGAAGAGCGTTCAGAACCTGGACGGCGTGCACCCTATTGCACCCGACCAGCTCAACACCTACGACGTGCTCAACGCCGATGATGTCGTTTTCAGCGTGGAAGCGCTGAACACCTTCATCGCTGGGCCTGCAAAGAACGAGGAGGCAAGCAAGTGACCACGATCGCCGATCCCCGCGACATCTTGCTGGCACCGGTCATCTCCGAGAAGTCCTACGGACTGATCGAAGAAGGCACCTACACGTTCCTGGTGCACCCGGACTCGAATAAGACGCAGATCAAGATTGCCGTCGAGAAGATCTTCGACGTCACCGTGACCAGCGTCAACACGATGAACCGTCAGGGCAAGCGTAAGCGGACCCGGTTCGGTTACGGCAAGCGCAAGGACACCAAGCGCGCGCTCGTAACGCTCTCCGCCGACAGCAAGCCCATCGAGATCTTCGGAGGTCCGGTCGCGTAAGCGACTGGGACTCTTCGGATATAGAGGACGAGAAGACTCATGGCAATCCGTAAATACAAGCCGACAACCCCGGGCCGTCGTGGCTCCAGCGTTTCCGATTTCGCTGAGATCACGCGTTCGACCCCCGAGAAGTCGCTGATCCGCCCGCTGCACGGTCGCGGTGGACGTAACGCACACGGTCGTATCACCACCCGACACAAGGGTGGCGGTCACAAGCGTGCGTACCGTCTCATCGACTTCCGTCGCAACGACAAGGACGGCGTGCCGGCCAAGGTCGCTCACATCGAGTACGACCCCAACCGCACCGCGAACATCGCACTGCTGCACTTCGCAGACGGCGAGAAGCGCTACATCGTCGCACCCAAGGGCATCGCCCAGGGCTCGCCGATCGAGCAGGGTGCCAATGCCGACATCAAGCCCGGCAACAACCTGCCCCTGCGCAACATCCCGACGGGTACGACCATCCACGCGGTCGAGCTCCGTCCGGGTGGTGGCGCCAAGATGGCCCGCTCCGCCGGAGCGAGCATCCAGCTCCTCGGTAAGGAAGGCCCCTACGCCACGCTGCGTATGCCGTCCGGTGAAATCCGTCGCGTCGACGTGCGCTGCCGCGCTACCGTCGGCGAGGTCGGCAACGCCGAGCAGTCGAACATCAACTGGGGCAAGGCCGGCCGCATGCGCTGGAAGGGCAAGCGCCCGACCGTTCGTGGTGTCGTGATGAACCCGGTCGACCACCCGCACGGTGGCGGCGAGGGCAAGACCTCCGGTGGACGCCACCCGGTCAGCCCCTGGGGACAGCCGGAAGGCCGTACCCGCAAGAACAAGGCGAGCGACAAGCTGATTGTCCGTCGTCGTCGTACCGGCAAGAACAAGCGCTAGGAGGGAGTTCAGAATGCCACGCAGCCTGAAGAAAGGCCCGTTCGTAGACGATCACCTCCTCGCGAAGGTTGACGTCCAGAACGACAAGGGAACCAAGCAGGTCATCAAGACCTGGTCCCGTCGATCGACAATCCTGCCCGACTTCATCGGTCACACTTTCGCCGTCCACGACGGTCGCAAGCACGTGCCGGTGTTCGTGTCCGACTCCATGGTCGGCCACAAGCTCGGGGAATTCGCACCGACCCGCACGTTCAAGGGTCACATCAAGGACGACCGGAAGGCGAAGAGGCGATGACCAACTTCACCCCCACCGCCAATCCGACTGCCAAGGCCGTAGCGAAGCACGTTCGCGTCACGCCGATGAAGGCACGTCGCGTCGTGGATCTGGTTCGCGGGCGCTCCGTCGAGGACGCGCTCAACATCCTCAAGTTCGCGCCGCAGGCAGCGAGCGAGCCGGTCGCCAAGGTGATCGCCTCCGCAGCGGCCAACGCCGAGAACAACCTGGATCTCGATCCCAGCACACTGATCGTCGCCACTGCATTCGTCGACGAGGGTGCAACCCTCAAGCGATTCCAGCCGCGCGCTCAGGGCCGGGCATTCCGGATCCGCAAGCGCACCAGCCACATCACGGTGATCGTCGAAAGCCTGCCCAAGACCGGCGGAACGTCTCGCAACCGTCGTAAGGGCCAGGCGTCCAAGGAAGGGGCTCAGTAGTGGGTCAGAAAATCAACCCGCACGGCTTCCGCTTGGGTATCACCACTGACTGGAAGTCGCGCTGGTACGCAGACAAGCAGTACTCGGAGTACGTCAAGGAAGACGTCGAGATCCGCAAGCTTCTTGCCACCGGCATGGAGCGCGCAGGCATCGCGAAGGTCGAGATCGAGCGCACCCGTGACCGTGTTCGCGTGGACATCCACACGGCACGTCCGGGCATCGTCATCGGTCGTCGTGGCGCCGAGGCCGACCGCATCCGCGGAGCTCTCGAGAAGCTGACCGGCAAACAGGTTCAGCTCAACATCCTCGAGGTCAAGAACGCCGAGTCCGAGGCTCAGCTCGTGGCCCAGGGTGTTGCCGAGCAGCTCAGCAACCGCGTCGCATTCCGTCGCGCAATGCGTAAGGCCATCCAGTCGGCCATGCGTCAGCCGAACGTCAAGGGCATTCGTGTTCAGTGCTCCGGCCGTCTCGGTGGCGCCGAAATGTCGCGCTCGGAGTTCTACCGCGAGGGACGCGTTCCCCTGCACACCCTCCGTGCCGACATCGACTACGGACTGTACGAGGCCAAGACAACCTTCGGCCGCATCGGCGTGAAGGTCTGGATCTACAAGGGCGACATCGTCGGCGGACGGCGTGAACTCGCTGCCGCTGCGGCTCCGGCCGCCGGTGCAGACCGTCCCCGTCGTGAGCGTCCCACTCGTCCGCGTCGCAGCGGTGCCTCGGGCACCACGGCGACCAGCACCGAGGCCGGCCGCGCGGCATCCGCAACCGAGGCTCCGGCCTCGACCGAGCCCACTCAGGAGGGCTGACGCATGTTGATCCCCCGCCGGGTCAAGCACCGCAAGCAGCACCACCCGAAGCGTTCGGGTGCCGCCAAGGGCGGAACTCAGGTGACATTCGGTGACTACGGCATCCAGGCTCTCGAGCCCGCCTACATCACCAACCGTCAGATCGAGTCCGCTCGTATCGCGATCACTCGCCACATCAAGCGTGGCGGCAAGGTCTGGATCAACATCTTCCCGGACCGCCCGCTCACCAAGAAGCCTGCCGAGACCCGCATGGGTTCCGGTAAGGGTTCGCCCGAGTGGTGGATCGCCAACGTCAAGCCGGGTCGTGTGCTCTTCGAGCTGTCGTACCCCGACGAGACCATCGCGCGTGAGGCACTGACTCGCGCCATCCACAAGCTGCCCATCAAGGCACGCATCATCACCAGGGAGGAGCAGTTCTGATGGCTACCGGAACCCCAGCCGCAGAGCTCCGCGAGCTCACCGGTGAAGAGCTGGTCACCAAGCTGCGTGAGTCGAAGGAAGAGCTGTTCAACCTTCGTTTCCAGATGGCTACCGGCCAGTTGGACAACAACCGTCGACTGCGCGTGGTGCGCCACGAAATCGCGCGTATCTACACGGTGCTTCGTGAACGTGAGCTCGGCTTGGCCTCTGGTCCTTCCGAGGACACAGCAGGTGACGCAGCATGAGCGAGGAAAACACTGTGACTGAAGAGCGCAACAACCGTAAGGTTCGGATCGGCTACGTCGTATCCGACAAGATGGAAAAGACGATCGTGGTCGAGCTCGAGGACAGGGTCAAGCACCCCCTCTACAGCAAGATCATCCGTCGCACCACCAAGGTCAAGGCACATGACGAGAAGGGCGATGCCGGCGTAGGCGATCGCGTTCAGCTCATGGAGACCCGTCCGCTGTCCGCCACGAAGCACTGGCGACTGGTCGAGGTTCTCGAAAAGGCCAAGTAGTACCTGCACACAAATGCCCGCTCCCTTCCTGGGAGCGGGCATTTCTGTGTTCCGGCCGCGCAGCCTATCTGCCCAACAAGCCGCCGAGCGCGCCGCCCACACCGGCCTGCTCACCACTGCCGCTGCCACCGATCATCCCGCCCGGCGGCTGCTCCGACGGCTGTACGACGACAAACCCTTGGCCCGCGAACTCGAGGGTGAACCGCTCACCGGTCGATCGACCGATCAGCGTGCCGAGACCGAACGAATCGTTCTTTTTGACTCTCGTCTGCAACGAGGACGACCACGCAACCGCAGCCTGCGGATCGGCGAATGTGGGCTGATCGACGTTCAGCACCACCGGAATGCCGTCCGTCGTGATGGCGATCCGTCCGCGGCCGGTGAAAACACAGTTGAAGAAGCCCGCGTTACCGCCTGCCGCAGCGCCCTGCACACGCTTGACGTCGTAGCTCAGCGTGGACTCGAAAGCCAGAACGTTGGCACCGTTGATGGTCAGACCGTCGGACCCGTCCAGGTCGATCAGATGGACGTCCTGAGCTGCGTTGGCGAGAAAGAAGTCGCCCTGGCCTGTGACTTTCATCAGAGGGACACCCTCGCCCGAGAGCGCCTGCTTGAGCGCCCGGCCGATACCACCCGAGCCCTTCGCCTCGAACCGGAGATCGCCCTGGTACGCGACCATCGAACCGGCCCGGGCCATCACGTCACCGTTCATCCCGATTCGGCACATTTTGCTGCCCTGCTTCTGTATGCCCGAGCCGGGAACCTCGGCGTGGGCGGGCGTGAACAATTCACTTCTCATGGCCAGGACTCCTTGTCGAGCAGGTGAATTCACTGTGGGATCGGTGATGGGTGAGGACGGCTCGGCGGGCACCGGTCGCTCGTCCGTTTCGATGCTGATGCCGAAGGCCGTGGCCAACCCCGCCAGGCCATCTGCATAACCCTGGCCGACGGCACGGATCTTCCACTGCTCGCCGCGGCGGTAGAACTCGAGACACACCAGCGCGCTCTCGTCTCCGAGTGCATCGGCAGCGAATGCCACCAGCGCTGTGTTCGACGCATCGGACACCGTCACCGCCGTCGGTCCCGCAGCCGCGAATGTGGCCGGCCCCGTTCCGTCGAGAGACGCCGCCACGGCCACGGTATCGACGCCGGCGGGGACGGCGGTGGCGTCGAACATCAGCAGGTGCCCGGTCGATGCACGGCGATACTCGACACCGGGGGCTGATGGCTGGTTGTAGAACACCAGGTCCGCGTCCGAACGCACCCGCCCGTCCGGCCCCAGAAGCAGCGCGGAGACATCGACCGAGGTCGACGCCGCGAGCGTCACCGTCAGAGGACCGGCAGGAGCGGGGCAGTTCTCCCCGCGTGCGAGGGTTTTCATCGAATCCAGTGTGCCACTGTCGAGGGCGTCACGACTGGCGCGCCAGCTCGATGACCTCTTCCTCGGTCGGCGGACTCTTCGGATGGTAGGACAGGCACAGCGGGGTGGCCGTACGACGAAACTCTGCGCCCTCCACGGCCGCGTAGAACTGACCGGCAGGCAGGCGTCCGACGTCGGGAACCGAGCCACCCTTCACCCGCGCCATCTCTTTGGCTGCCTCGACCTGCGAGGGACTGTTGAGCAGGCCGTAGAACTGAGTGGACGCATTGCCGGCGATTCGATTGTGCAGGCCTTTCGGGGCCTGGGTGGCGAACACCAGACCGAGCCCGTACTTGCGTGCCTGCGATGCCAGAGCGAGAGTGCTGTGTGTCGCAGCGGTCGTCCTGTCCGAGGGCGCGAAGTTCTGCGCCTCGTCCATCACGAACAGCCCACCCAGCGGCCGGTCGCCCGCAGGGTTCTTCTTTATCCAGGCGAACAAACCCATCTGCAGCTGGTTGACGAAGCTCTGTTTCTGCTCGTCGGTGGTCAGGCCGGCGAGGTTGATCACCGAGACCCTGGCCTTCTTGCCCTCTGCCGGAGTCAGCAGAACAGCGGGATCGACCGGGGTACCCGCTCCCGCGAACATCGGATCGTTCGCGGCGGCGGCCTTGAGATTCTCGGCCAGTCCGGCCGCGATGCGCACCGCATCGCGCATCTCGCTGGCGTCCTCGGGGAACTCTTCCAACAGGTCGATGAAGGCGGTCAGGTCCCCGCCCTGTGGCCGTCGACCGAACAGGTCGAGCGCTGACTTCAACACGGCCCGACCGTGTTTGGACTTTTGTGAAGTGCCCAGAACGCCCGCAGCCGGTTCGAGTGAGGCCAGTGCGGACTCGACGGACGCCTCGAACTCGTCGGCGTCGCCGAGGACGCTGACGAAGTCGGGAAGTGGCTGGAAGCTCAGCGGCCGACCCGAGGACTTGCGGGGCGTCCAGACCACGACGTCGGTGTCGCGCAGGTACGCGGTCGCCTTCGCTTCGTCCCCCGGTGGCCACGTCCGCTCGTCCTCCGGCCATGCGGTGCCGAGTCGAGCCAGGTCGTTGTTGACGTCGAGCACGATCGCCGAAACTCCCTGCAGGGCACACTCTTCCACCAGGCGACGAATCAGCACCGTCTTGCCCGAACCGGAGCCCGCGAAGATCGCAGTGTGCTTGCGTAACGCTTCGAGTGGAACGGCGACGTCCGCACCAGTGCTGAGTTCGGCACCGACCACGATGGACGGTCGCCGCGGCGACGCGGGCTGCGCTGCGACGCTCGGCGTCTCGGGTTCGATGAGGGCGGTGTCGTCGTCGACGACACTGACAGCGGGCAGCACCGCCCGGAACAATTCGACATCGTGCGCCGGCTTGCGTGCGAGCAGCCAGGACGTGAGTGCGGGGGAGTTCTCGGTCAACAGGATCGACAACGCCGCCAGAGCCCTGCGGTCCTCGTCGCCGAAGGGCACCACGATGCCTCCGGCGCGGCGCAGGGCCGCGATGGTCTGCTCGGTTTTCGCTCCGTTGGGCCACGGATCGTTTCTGATCAGGATCAGCCGACGCCTCGGCATGTCTATCCGCAGACCCGCCGTCGTCACTGCGCGCTCGACGCGGGCCAGCGCGGCGCGGGCGTTACCGGACGTGACCGCACGGAAGCACCAGTGCTCTTCGTCGTCGGTATCGGTGTCGACGGTGTGGCGCAGGCGAGCGTGCAGCGCGGGCTTGCCGCTCGGCGGCGGATCCTGGGCCAGGCTGTCGTCGGACGACTGATGCTCGTGAATCCACGCGGTCAGGCCCGCGGACAGCAGTGCGGGAACGATCGAGTCCTCGCTGTCGGGTCGGAGCGGAATCGAGACGTCGACCTGCTCGCGAAGTTGCTTGTAGCGATCGTCGAGCGCGTCGAGTTCGTTGACCCGCGCCGTGGGTAGATCCGGCGCATCGGCCGGACCCGACCTGTCGGTGAAGCTCGCCAACTCCGACGCAACGCCGGCGTCGAGGCAGTGCCTGATGTGGCGATCGACGGCGATGAGCAGCTGGCGCGGAGTGAAATCGGGGGCCTGCTCGAACGCGTCGGGCGCGACCGGCCACGTGGGGTGCGGCGGAGTGAACCCGGCTTCGAGGAAGCACGCTGCCAGACGTCGTCCGAGAAGGAGGCGTCCGATGTCCGACGATGGAATCGGTTTGAGCGACTGAGTGACGCGGAAGCGGTCACGCATCGGCGCGACTCCGCGGGCGGCGATCAGTTCCCAGGCACTCGACAGCGCAGAAAGTACCGAGGCAGTGCGGGGGAGGGTCTCGCGCAACGACATCAAGCCGTGCGCGAGTTGCTCGACGACCTTGTCTTCCTGAGCGTCGGCGAACTCCTGATCCGATCCGGTACGAGACTGCGCCACGAGTGTGTCGATCTGGTCGATCGCGAGAATCGTCGGACCGGTGATGGCAAGCAGACGCGAGATGTTCTCGGCGATGCCCTGATGGCCGAGTTCGGCCCGACGGATGCCCCAGGCAGAGAACTCGTCCGGATCGACGTCGTCGATCGATTGCAGGTATGCGTCACCCAGATCCTGAACTGCCGAGTCGGGGGCGATGGACAGCACGAGTGCGCGCAGCGTGTGCTGCGACGTCCGGCGGTGACGGGGGTGGACCTTGTACACCGCAGTGACGAAGGCATCGAGCGTCTCGGCGTCGATCATGTTCTCGCCCATGATCTTTGCGCGTTGATCGTCGCCGATCTCGCCGATCTCGCACAGGCGTCGGAGCAACAGCCCGAGCTGGCTGTCCGATCCACGACCGGACGGACGCATCAGGTCGTCGAGCATCCCCATCAGCGTCGAGCGCCAGAATCCGGCAGCGTCGAGCAACCTGATCAGGAAGAAGTAGCCGCCCTTGAGCTGCACTTCTTCGCGCACCTGGCCGAGCAGGTGCGTCTTGCCCGAACCAGCCGGGCCGCGCACGACGACCCCGAGCGGACTGGCGTCGTCGGAGGCGTCCGCGTCGTCGTAGGCATTCATCACTTCGAGGAACACTCGTTCGTGCATTCCCGGCACGTGCACGTTCGACTGCGAACGCCACACGTCGTCGGGGGTCGGTGCCCAGCTCAACCGCACCGATTCGAGAGCTCGGATCTGCTCGCTGTCCGTCATCGTCGACTCAACGCCCATCATGGTTCGATCGAGAGAAGGTGGTTCTGCTGGTTACCGACGACAACGGCCGCAGCGCGTTCCTCGTCGGTCAGGGTCTTCTGATTCTCTTCGGGAATCAACGAGACGTCCGCCGCACGACGCAGACGCGCCAGGGCGTCGTCGAGATCGCTTCTGGGTATGTCGCGCAACTCGTTTCGCAGCCTGGAGAGTCGCACGGTGCTGCCGGGTTCGCGGGCGAGCCGGGCATAGGCCGCGCGAATCGAGGCTTCGATGTCGACGGTATCGGAACCGACGGCCTTCTCGTCGATTGCAGGTTCGTCGGGTGCAGCCTCGTCTCCGCGGGGCGAGAACACGTCCGCCGGACGGCTGTCGGTGCGGTCGAGCCACCGACGCAACCCGGCCAAGACGGTGAACATGGCCTTTCCTGCTCCCGTCGACCGGGCCGGTGGCTCCCCGCCGATGAGTTCGCCGCAGGTGCGCCAACCCTTGTCGGTCAGTTCGAGAGTCATCGGTCGGACGGATGCATTCACCTCGATCAGACCGGCATTCTTCAGCCTGTCCCGGGACGGCTTCGCGAGCTCGGGTCCCATCGCTCTGAGTTCGGAGTTCTTGACCGGACTTGCCTCGGCCATCAGGACGAGCAGCACTGCCGCTTCCGTCCCGTTCAGGTCTTCGGTGCTCATCGAGGATCCCCCTTCGATCGTCTTCTCGATACTGCCTCGCGGATGGTAGCGACCACACGTTGCGGATCGTCGATCACCTGAGCATTGGTGAAGCGCAACACCATGTAGCCGTGTGTCTGCAGTTGGTTGTCACGGACGCGGTCCTCGGCGAACCGATCGACGGCCCGGTGCTCGTTTCCGTCGATTTCCACCACGACCTTCTCGGTGCGCCACAGTACGTCGACCGTGAACGGTCGGCTGAGCTCGTCGAGCCGAATCGAGCGGTTGTGCTCACGCCCGGTGGCCCAGTCATGGGCGTCCAGCGCGCGGCACAAACGCTTTTCGGGTTCGCTCGCCGGGTGGGGGTGACCCGCGATCGGGGGATAGCTGAGCGGCCGGAATCGATCGAGGACAGTGCTGACGCCGTCGGGTACTTCCGGCGCACGTACCGAGACCGACGGGAATCGGTCCATGTTCGACGCCACGAGGCCCGTCACCCAGACCCCTGCCCCGGCGTGGGCGCACAACCATTCCGCGGCTCCCGCGACGACTCCGGCGTCCGTTCCGACGGGCACGACCAACACGAGGGCAACAGTGCTTCTGTGCTGAGCGGAGGCGAGTACTCGGGCCGACCCTGCGGCTCGGGTCTCGACGGTGAATGCGGTTCGACGCGGCGACCGCCCCGCGATCGCGGCGTCCGCGAGGGCACCGACGTACGGACCGAAGTGCGCTGTGTCGCCGGCGAGCCGCACGGCGGCGACGCGTGCAGCGCGCCGATCCAAGGTCGACGAGCCTTCGTGGTGGTCGAATTCCGTGAGCAACAGCGGAACCGAGTGCACTGCCGCGTTCTCGAGTTCTGTGACCACCGCATCGACGAGATCGACGGCACGATTCGCCGACGCGGGATCGACCGCGAAGAACACGATCGAGGGCGCGTCCGACGGCAGAGGGTTCACGGACTCGGCGAGTTCGCGCTCGGTTGCGCCGTGCAGTCGGACGACCCTATCCAGTGGCAGACTCGACCACCAGCCGCCGTCGTCGCCCGTCGACGTCATCGCCGCGCCCCGCTGATCCGAAGATGTCCCATCCCCGAAACCGTACCGAGAGTTCTGGGTTCGCAGGCGACGGCCGGTGCTCGAGCGATGGCGATTTGGATCCCGAGGGCCCGTTCCCCTACACTTGACCGGTTGCCTGTGGCAGCGGTGTGTCTTCGTGCGCCCGCTCTCGGCAGCCGACCGCGCGTGTCGGGACGGAAATCCGGCACGTACGTACATCCAGGTCAAGGAGAAGTTAGTGATTCAGCAGGAGTCGCGAGTACGCGTCGCTGATAACACGGGCGCGAAGGAAATCCTTTGCATCCGCGTTCTCGGTGGTTCGTCACGTCGCTACGCCGGAATCGGCGACATCATCGTAGCTACGGTGAAGGACGCCATTCCCGGTGGAAACATCAAGAAGGGTGAGGTCGTCAAGGCGGTCATCGTCCGCACCATCAAGGAGCGTCGCCGTCCGGATGGCTCGTACATCCGTTTCGACGAGAACGCTGCGGTGCTGATCAAGCCCGACAACGATCCCCGTGGAACTCGTATCTTCGGCCCGGTCGGCCGTGAGCTGCGTGAGAAGAAGTTCATGAAGATCGTCTCGCTCGCCCCGGAGGTGCTGTAAATGAAGGTGCACAAGGGCGACACCGTTCTCGTGATCGCAGGCAAGGACAAGGGTGCCAAGGGCAAGGTCATTCAGGCCTACCCCGCTGACTCCAAGGTTCTGGTCGAGGGTGTGAACCGCATCAAGAAGCACACCGCGGTCTCCGCCAACCAGCGCGGCGCATCCTCGGGTGGCATCGTCACTCAGGAAGCCCCGATCCACGTATCGAACGTCGCAGTGGTCGACTCGGACGGAAACCCCACTCGCGTGGGCTACCGGACCGATGAGGAATCCGGCAAGCGCGTTCGTGTTTCCCGCAAGAACGGGAAGGACATCTGAGATGACTACCACCGAAAACATCGCGGGCGAACAGCCCCGCCTCAAGGCGCGCTACCGCGCCGAGATCAAAGACGCCCTGAACACCGAATTTGCATACGAGAACGTCATGCAGATCCCCGGCATCGTCAAGGTCGTCGTCAACATGGGTGTCGGCGACGCCGCCCGTGACGCCAAGCTGATCAACGGTGCAGTTGCCGACCTCGCTGCCATCACCGGCCAGAAGCCGGAGATCCGCAAGGCTCGCAAGTCCATCGCACAGTTCAAGCTGCGCGAAGGAATGCCCATCGGCGCACGCGTCACCCTCCGTGGCGACCGCATGTGGGAGTTCCTCGACCGTCTGGTCTCCATTGCCCTTCCCCGAATCAGGGACTTCCGCGGCCTCTCGGGCACGCAGTTCGACGGCAACGGAAACTACACGTTCGGCCTCAACGAGCAGTCGATGTTCCACGAGATCGACGTGGACAAGATCGACCGTCCGCGCGGCATGGACATCACCGTAGTAACCACCGCAACCAACAACGAAGAAGGCCGCGCGCTGCTCAAGCACCTCGGCTTCCCGTTCAAGGAGAACTGAGTCCATGGCGAAGAAGGCATTGGTCAACAAGGCCAACAAGAAGCCGAAGTTCGCGGTGCGTGCATACACTCGCTGCAACCGCTGCGGCCGTCCCCATTCCGTGTTCCGCAAGTTCGGCCTCTGCCGTATCTGCGTGCGCGAGATGGCACACGCCGGAGAGCTTCCCGGAGTTCGCAAGAGCTCCTGGTGATCTGAGGCCTTCGGGCTTCACCACACCATGCTGATGGGCGTGGGTTCCTTTCGAGGAACCCACGCCCATTTCGTGTTTCTCAGGCCCGGAGCTTCATACCGACCACACGTCGTGTCGCAGGTCGAGCGATCGGGTCAGAGCCAGTGCGGCATCGCGATCATCGCTCTCGACGATCATGAGCAGGCCACGTTCGGACATCGCCGACGCGAAAGCCTCGGCGGAGACGGTCCTACATCCGGGTGGCATACTCGGGTCTCCGAGTTCTCGATAGGTGTCGGCAATCGCTACTCCGTCCTCGGCTGGGTCGAATCCCCAGACGGTCACGAAATGCCCTACGCTCCAATCGAATTCGGTCAACTCTGCAGTATGTACATTCGCCAGCAGGCTGAATCGGAGCTGCGCGTCCGCAAGGCGGGAAAGAAACAGACGCAGTCTCTCGGTACCGGGTCCCCTGATCGGAACTACGGAAACGCGGTGGTCGGTCGCCGTCGCGATGCCCGCCGCGAGACCTGCTGCTGTGGTCCCGGCTGCATCGATCGATGCAGCCCTCGGCAGTACATCCCACCCGTCGGTGATCCGTGGCGATCCAGGGGGACGCGCCGACTCGACCTCGATCGGCCAGATCGCGGATCCCGATGCGACCGCGAGTGCCGTCACATCCGGTGCGTCTTCGTCGAGAACAGCGGTCAACGCTACCGATGCCGAGAACGGTCCGCAGAGTTGATCCGGTTGCGGCAGAACACGATCGAGTGCGGAGACGATTGCACCTGCGCCGGGGAACCGTCGCAGCATCTCAGTAGATCCAGCGCAACGATTCGAGCAGTTCGTCCTCGTGGTGACTCTCTGCCCACGCGGCATCGGCGTCCCGGCACGCAACGAACGCGCCCAGAAGATCCTCGCCCAACACGTTCGCGACGAGTTCGGATGACAGCAGGTTCTCCCGCTGCTGAGCATGGGTCGTCGCGAGTGGAGAGATAACCGCGGCGTCACGACGTGCGTCGTCCCAGCCGCCCACATCCTCCTGAACCGGTGACTGCAACTGCGCGCCATCTGCCACACCCGACAGACCGGCCGCGATCGTGACGGCCAGCGCCAGGTACGGATTGGCCGACGCATCGCACGCTTTCAACTCGACGTTGGTGTGATTCGGCCCGAGCAGCGGCGACGACGGTACGAGCCGTACGGCGGCCTCACGGTTCTCGACGCCCCAGAACCCGAAGGCACCGGCCCAATAGCCGGGTCGACGACGCAGCAGCGATCCCGAACTCGGTGCCGTGATGGCAGTGAGTCCCGGCAGTTCTCGAACCAGGCCGGCGATGTACGAACGCCCGGTGTCGGACAGCCCGTGCTCTCCGTCGCCGGTCAGCGCGTTGCGACCGTCGCGGACCAGCGACGTGTGCAGATGCCAACCATTGCCTGCACTGCTCGACGACGGCAGGGGAGCGAAGCTGGCCCGCAGACCCAGAGCTTGTGCCGCTGAGTGGATGGTCTGCCGCGCGAGGATCTGTGCATCGGCCGCGGCAAGCGGATCGAGTGGACTGAGTGCGATCTCGATTTGGGAAGCGCCGTACTCGGCGTGAATCTGGCCGATGCTCAGACCGTTCGTGGCAAGCGCGTTGAGCAGCAGCACGATGAATTCGTCGACGTCGCGTACTGCGTTCGCAGAGTAGGCAGGTCCGCGATGAGCGGACAGGCCGTCCGATTCGCGGGTGAGCGCGAACTCGATCTCGAATCCGGCCCGCACTTCGAAACCGGCATCGGCCGCCAGTTGCACCTGCCGCTCGAGAACCGCGCGTTGATCGTAGGGCCAGGGAGAGCCGTCCGCCGAGAGCTGCCGGCCGTGTACCCAGGCAAGCCCCGGTTGGCCGGCAAGTGCGACCACGCTCGACGCGTTGTCGATCACCGGAATCAACCGCACATCGCCGGACGGCGTCGACAGTCCATCGTGGGCGAACGTGATCCCGTCGTGCGAATCGAACACCGCGAACACCGCGGTGACTCCTACTCCGCGTCGCGCGACTGCCGTCAATTCCGCGGTGGGCACGGTGCGTGATCGGACGATGCCGTTGTTGTCGACCCAGCCGATGGTGACCCCGGCGATGTTGCGGTCGCGCAGAGTGTGAGTGAGGTGGTCGATGTCGACTGCCTTCGAGTCCGTCATGGTCCGACGTTAGCGAAGAAGTCGGAGTCCGGGTATTCAACTGGACCTGCGGGTTGCGAAATGGCTGGGCTGAGCGTTTGCAGAACCGAGCGGATGCCCGCGTTTCATCGTCCCTGCAGTTGAGCCCAGGGCGACGTCGAGGCGGCGGTGAGTCTCACGGACGACATTGGAACAGGGTTGAAGCGTGCCCGAGGCCTGCATCTGAACCTCCGGACCGTGTCAGGGCGCGTTGTGATGTCAGGTGCCGAATGACAGTTACTGGTTGTCGACAGTCATGTTCCCGAGCACGTGAATTTCGAGCCGGTTTTCAGTCCTCAGTCGGTGAACAAGCCGATGAAGTATTCATTATCAGAGCTGACTCTGAAATCGCCCTCGATGTACTTGGCGAACTTCGGCACGTCGGCCAATGCGACTGGGTACGGTCCCATTTCTAGTGGAAGTTCACTTTCATCGACGTCAATCAGTTCTCTGATTTCGTCTCCGGTGATAGCAGTCAGGGGATAGCTGTCCGCGATCAAATCGGTTTGGTTATCGTATGATTCCAAGTACCACATTGTCCTCTCCTTGTTGGTAGTAGTCAGACCGTGCTGCCTTATTCTCGAGCGGTCGTGAACCGGCGTCGTCTCCGGTTCGAGTTACCAAGATGTCGGGCCTCGGTTGGTCATCGACCAGGCTTTCTAGTGGGATCTGGGGGCTTGGTTTGTGCTCCGGTATTCGGATCGAATTCGCCCAAGTGCTTGCCGTTCTTGCTGTATTTCTCGACTGCGCCGTGTTGGCTATCCCATTCGTAGATGTTCCCTTTGTCGTCAGTCCACCGCGTTCTGCGGTTGAGCGGTTTTCCTCGTGTGGCGTTTGGAAAGCCTGGCAGACCGCCCCGGGGCGCGGGATGGTAGTGCCAATTTCCCCCACCAGTGTTTGCGTTGAAGGTCGTCGGACTTGCTTGTAGTAGCGGTTGCACGTCCATCGCAATTCCGATAGCCGCCGCCCCGGTTGCCACGGTGACACCGACGGCAATTGCGGACGCCGCTTCCACTCCGGTGAGGACGGCGATGACACTTCCGGCGATGACGCTGCCCGTCGCGCCGGTAACGGCGACCGTTCCCACGCCGAGGGTGAAGAAGCCGGCAACTGCGCCGGCGATCGTGCCGGCAACGATGGCGGTTCCCACGATATCGATGACGCTCTGGTGAGCGTCCTGAATGGTCGAGGCCCATTCGCCGCAAGCGCTCGCGAGAGTGTCGAACTGGTCGGCGACGTTGTGCGCAGCGCTGTCGACGCCGTCCATTTGGGCGAGGGCCTGCGGCACTTCGTCGGAGGCAAGTTCCTCCATGTCGGTCCACGCGGAGTTCGTGGCGTCGCTCGCTCGTCTCAGCTCTTCGGCGGCGGTGCGCCACGCGCTTCCGAGACCCCGCAACTTCTCCGGATCACCGTTGGGCCACATGTGGCCCTGAAGCCATCGCGTGATCAGCCCCCACCCCATCGGGGCGTCGGTGTCGCCGCCGTAGGAACCGTTGAACCGCGGTGTAATCGTAGGAGGAAGTTGTGGGGGAGCGGGCAGCGGCGGAGTCGGCGGAACGGTGTTCGCATTCTCTGCGTTAGCGTGGTTGACGCCGGTTGCTGCAAGCAGATCATGAAGTTTGCCGAACGCATTCGTGATGTCGGTTGCTGTGGAAACGGCGTCGAATGCCGCGGAATCGTAACTGTCTGCCCAGGACTCTCCGGCGTTGTCGGTGCCTGCGCAGCCCCAGTTCCGGTCGAGTTCCGCGGCGAGTTTCGCTATCGCGCCGCTCGAGATGGTCTTGGCGCTGCCGTACTGGGAAGCCGCATCGGCAAGGATGTCCGGGTCGACGCTGATCGGGGCCATCAGGGCCACATTCGCTTGTTGTGGTCCACGGCTGCGCGATAGCGATCATGGGCGCATCGCGCCATCGTGCCGAGTTGGGCGAGCGCGGTTCGCATATCTGTCAGTTCCTGCCGGAGCAGCTCGTGCTTCGAGCGGTGCGCCTCAGCTGCTTCGCCTTCCCATTCGATGCCGAGATCGTTCACCTCGCGCTCGACATCGGCGATAGCGGATTCGATCGTGGCTCCAACTACATGCGCGCGATCGACAAGAGCGAGAATTCGCTCGACGTCGGCGACGTAGCGCGCCGTCAACGGTCCAACCGAAGGCCGGAGTCCACCACGTGTTCATCGATCACGTTGTCCGATGCGGCATATTCGGTCGCAATGCCATCGAGCAGCCACGCGTCCTCGGTGAGCGCGCCGCATATCTTCCGAGCCGAATCGACCCACTCCGCCCACAGAACTGCATGGGAATCGGCCGCAGCGCCTGTCCAGGAGGTCTCCAGCGATTCCTCTGCGGCGAGACGGACGAGATCGATGTCATCCCACAACACGTCGGCGAGGCCGGACATCCGAGCAGAGGCACGGCGGATCCGATCGGGATCGGCTTTCACAGGGTCGTGCGGGACGAACCCGGCCATGGTGGGACGTCGACCGTCCTGGCAACAGAATCGGTTGTGCGCATCGAACCCCCCGGAGCGATGAAATGATGTCGGAAGACTACTGCACCGAACCGACTGGCTCGGCCGTACCCGCCCCGTCCATCCGGCATAGTGTTCGTCGAGCGCTACCACGCCCGATTTTGAGAACGGCACCCGGTTCCCTACACTAGAGCGGTTGCCCGGGCTTCG
Source organism: Rhodococcus sp. 14-1411-2a (assembly GCF_002259485.1). GTDB lineage: Bacteria > Actinomycetota > Actinomycetes > Mycobacteriales > Mycobacteriaceae > Rhodococcoides. The sequence goes on along the minus strand of NZ_NPGA01000003.1, from coordinate 172,755 downwards.
TCGTGCCTGCACGCGAGTCCTTGCAATAGAAACGCAACCTCGAGTTCTCCGTACGTCAGCATCGAAATGCGGAAGCTCGAAACACCTGGCAGTGCAGCGATGCATTGCTTGGAGCGCAACCCCTGACCGGCAACAGTCGGTCAGGACATGTTCACTTCGTTGTAGGCCCACGATGTGACGAGCCAGGCCCGCCGGGTTCTCGAGAATCCAGGGGCACCAGCTCGCGCGTGCTGCATGGGAACCGCTGCGAGAAAGGTGCACAGGTCACACCATGACGATGACCGATCCAATTGCAGACTTCTTGACCCGTCTGCGTAACGCCAATTCGGCGTACCACGACGAGGTGAAGCTTCCCCACTCGAAGCTCAAGGCGAACATCGCCGAGATCCTCAAGCGCGAGGGCTACATCTCCGATTACCGCACGGAAGACGCCGAGGTGGGCAAGACCCTCATCGTCGATCTGAAGTACGGCCCGAGCCGTGAGCGCAGCCTCGCCGGCGTGCGACGCGTCTCCAAGCCCGGTCTCCGGGTGTACGCAAAATCCACCAATCTGCCCAAGGTTCTCGGCGGCCTGGGCGTGGCGATCATCTCCACGTCCACAGGTCTGCTCACGGAGCGTCAGGCGGCCAAGCAGGGTGTGGGCGGAGAAGTCCTCGCCTACGTCTGGTAGGGGAGGCCACCACCATGTCACGTATTGGAAAATTGCCGGTACCGGTCCCCGCTGGAGTCGATATCACCATCGACGGCCAGAACGTTGCGGTCAAGGGCCCCAAGGGTGCCCTGAGCCTGACGGTCGCCGAGCCCATCCAGATCGCTCGCGCCGACGACGGCACCATCGCCGTCACCCGGCCCGATGACGAGCGCAAGAGCCGTGCACTGCACGGACTTTCGCGCACTCTCGTCGCGAACCTCATCACCGGTGTGACCAACGGTTACACCAACAAGATGGAGATTCACGGCGTCGGTTACCGCGTCGTACTCAAGGGCAAGGACCTCGAGTTCGCACTCGGTTACAGCCATCCCGTGCTGATCGAAGCACCCGAGGGCATCACGTTCACGGTCGAGTCGCCCACGCGATTCACCGTTGTCGGCATCGACAAGCAGAAGGTCGGTCAGATCTCTGCCAACATTCGTCGTCTGCGGCGTCCGGACCCGTACAAGGGCAAGGGCATCCGCTACGAGGGTGAAGTGATCCGCCGCAAGGTCGGAAAGACGGGTAAGTGATATGAGCCAGCAAACAGCAGACAAGGCGAACGTCGTCAAGCGCACTCCGCGTGGCACCGACGTCTCGACGAAGCGTCGCCTGTCGAAGGCACGTCGTCACTTCCGCCTTCGCAAGAAGATCTCCGGCACGCCCGAGCGTCCCCGCTTGGTCGTCAACCGGTCCTCGCGTCACATCCACGTGCAGTTGATCGACGACCTCGCCGGCCACACGCTGGCCAGCGCGTCGAGCATCGAAGCCGATGTGCGCGCCCTCGAGGGCGACAAGAAGGCCGTCAGCGCGAAGGTCGGCGAGCTCATCGCCAGCCGCGCGAAGGCTGCCGGTGTCGAGGCAGTCGTGTTCGACCGCGGCGGCAACAACTACAGCGGCCGCATCGCGGCACTCGCAGACGCAGCCCGTGAAGGCGGGTTGACGTTCTGATGATGACAATGACTGACAACGGAAGGACAGCCTGATGCCGGGACGTCAACGGCGTGACGGCGGAAGCGGCCCCGCCGGACAGAACAGTGGCCCCAACGCAGGTGGCGACAACAACCAGCGCGGCGACAACCGCGGTGGCGGTCGTGACCGTCGTGACAACGGCCGTGGCGGCAACGCTGCGGACAAGTCGAACTTCATCGAGAAGGTCGTCACGATCAACCGCGTCTCCAAGGTGGTCAAGGGTGGTCGACGCTTCAGCTTCACCGCCCTCGTCATCGTCGGTGACGGCAACGGACTGGTCGGCGTCGGCTACGGCAAGGCCAAGGAAGTTCCCGCGGCCATCCAGAAGGGTGTCGAGGAGGCTCGTAAGAGCTTCTTCCGCGTCCCGATGATCGCCGGCACCATCACGCACCCCATCCAGGGCGAAGCCGCAGCCGGCGTCGTCATGTTGCGTCCGGCCAGCGCCGGTACCGGCGTCATCGCCGGTGGCGCTGTGCGTGCCGTGCTGGAGTGCGCCGGTGTCCACGACGTGCTGTCGAAGTCGCTCGGTAGCGACAACGCCATCAACGTCGTGCACGCGACCGTCGCAGCCCTCAAGGGTCTGCAGCGTCCCGAGGAAGTTGCGGCTCGCCGCGGCCTGACCCTCGAAGAGGTTGCACCCGCCGGAATGCTGCGCGCACGCGCACAGGCAGGAGCGGTGAAGTAATGGCTCAGCTGAAGGTCACCCAGATCAAGAGCACCATCGGCCAGAAGGCGAACCAGCGTGACAGCCTGCGTACTCTCGGGCTCAAGGGCATCCGCCAGACGGTCGTCCGCGAGGACAACCCGCAGAACCGCGGACTGGTCAACACGGTGCGCCACCTCGTAACTGTTGAGGAGGTCTAACCATGACCATCAAACTGCACCACCTGCGCCCCGCAGCCGGATCCAAGTCGACGAAGATTCGCGTCGGCCGTGGTGAAGGTGGCAAGCGTGGCAAGACCGCAGGTCGCGGTACCAAGGGAACCGGCGCACGCAAGAACGTGCCGGCACGCTTCGAGGGTGGCCAGATGCCCCTTCACATGCGGCTCCCGAAGCTCAAGGGCTTCACCAACCGCAACCGTGTCGTGTTCCAGGTCGTGAACCTGCGCGACATCGAGCGTTTGTTCCCCGAGGGCGGTCAGATCGGTATCCCCGAGCTCATCGCCAAGGGCGCCGTTCGCAAGAACGAGCCCGTCAAGGTTCTCGGCGACGGAAACCTGACCGTGAAGGTCGAGATCTCGGCCAACAAGTTCACGGGCTCCGCCAAGGAAAAGATCGCCGCTGCCGGCGGTTCTGCAACCGAGGTATGAGCATCGGTTCGATGTGCTGAGTAGCAGCGCATCGACCAGCAGTTCGTGACGATGGCCGCAGCCACAGCTCTCGCAGCTGAGCTGCGGCCATCGTTGCCTCGGCACCACGTGCCGTGGTCGACCGAACGGACGGGGTCCAACACTGACCGTCGGGCGGTTCGATACGCACTGTTAGAGTTCTAGAGTTCACAGAAGTTCGTTTCGATGCGGGCGACCCATGTCGCTCGCAGTCCATGCTTGTGAGGCTCACGGGAGCACCAGTTGCGCTCCCGGCGAAGTACTCGCAGCGTCAATGCAGTCGTGCCAGGAGGATCTTTGCTTTCCGCCTTCGTGTCGGCCCTCAGGACTCCTGACCTGAGACGGAAGATCCTCTTCACGCTCGGTCTCGTCGCCCTGTATCGCTTCGGTGCCACGCTGCCGTCGCCGGGTGTCGACTACGCCAATGTCCGAGCATGCATCGACCAGGTCTCCGGTGGAGACTCGGCGGGCATCTACTCGTTGATCAACCTGTTCTCCGGTGGAGCGCTCCTACAGCTCTCGGTGTTCGCGATCGGCATCATGCCGTACATCACCGCCAGCATCATCGTGCAGCTGCTCACCGTCGTCATCCCGAAGTTCGAGGAACTCCGCAAGGAGGGTCAGTCGGGGCAGGCCAAGATGACGCAGTACACGCGTTATCTGTCGATCGCGTTGGCCATCCTGCAGGCGACCGGACTGGTGGCCCTCGCTTCGCGTGGCCAGCTGCTTCAGGGATGCCAGCAGGACATCATCGCCGACCAGAGCATCTTCGGCCTCGTCATCATCGTGCTCGTCATGACCGCCGGTGCAGCCGTCGTCATGTGGTTCGGTGAGGTCATCACCGAGCGCGGCGTCGGCAACGGCATGTCGCTGCTCATCTTCGCCGGAATCGCCTCGCGTATCCCGTCCGAGGGCAACTCGATCCTCGAGAGCCGCGGCGGATTGGTGTTCGGTTTCGTCTGTTTCGCAGCGTTCCTGATCATCACCGGTGTGGTCTTCGTCGAGCAGGGTCAGCGCCGAATTCCCGTCCAGTACGCCAAGCGCATGGTCGGTCGAAAGATGTACGGCGGCTCGTCCACGTACCTTCCGCTCAAGGTCAACCAGGCCGGCGTCATCCCGGTGATCTTCGCGTCCTCGCTGCTCTACCTGCCGAACCTCATCGCCCAGCTCACCTCGGCGAGCACCGCGGTCGATCCGAGTTGGTGGCAGCGCATCATCAACGAGTACCTGGTGAACCCCGCAAACCCGGTGTACATCGCGATCTTCTTCGGTCTGATCGTCTTCTTCACGTACTTCTACGTGGCGATCACGTTCAACCCCGAAGAGCGCGCCGACGAAATGAAGAAGTTCGGCGGGTTCATCCCGGGCATCCGTCCGGGCAAGCCGACCGCCGACTATCTGAACTACGTCCTCAGTCGCATCACGTTGCCGGGTGCGGTCTACCTGGGCACCATTGCCGTGCTCCCGAACCTGTTCCTCGACATCGGAAGTTCGGGTGGAGGACAGAACCTCCCGTTCGGCGGCACCGCCGTTCTGATCATGGTCAGCGTGGGCTTGGATACCGTGAAGCAAATCGAAAGCCAGCTGATGCAGCGTAACTACGAAGGGTTCCTCAAGTGAGACTTGTTCTGCTCGGTCCGCCCGGTGCCGGCAAAGGCACCCAGGCCGTCCTCCTGTCCGAGAAGCTGGGCGTTCCGCACATCTCCACCGGCGACCTGTTTCGCGCGAACATCGGTGAGAAGACGGCGCTCGGACTCGAAGCGAAGAAGTACCTCGATGCAGGCGACCTTGTTCCCAGTGAGCTGACCATCGACATGGTCCGCAGTCGCCTCGCCGAGCCCGACGCGGTGAACGGCTTCCTGCTCGACGGCTTCCCGCGTTCGGTGGGTCAGGCCGAGGCGCTGGTCGGCATCCTGGCGGATCTGAACGCCGAGCTCGACGCAGTACTCTCCTTCGCCGTCGACGAGGACGTCGTCGTCGAACGCATGCTCTCGCGTGGCCGCGAGGACGACAAGGAAGACGTCATCCGGAACCGACTCAAGGTGTACCGGGACGAGACCGCGCCGCTGCTCGACTACTACGAGGGTCAACTCGTGACGGTCGACGCGATCGGTGAGGTGGACGAGGTCAACGCTCGCGCGCTGAAGTCCATCGAGGACCACGGCAAGTAATGGCGTTCGGCCGTAAACGCAAGGTCGTGCCGTTCCGCAGCGCAGGTGAACTCGACGCCATGGCTGCGGCCGGCGCGGTCGTCGGCGCTGCTCTGGTTGCCGTTCGGGCCGCGGCGGTACCCGGTGTCTCGACTCTCGAGCTGGACCGAGTGGCCGAGGCGGTCATTCGCGACGCCGGCGCTGTGCCGTCGTTCCTCGGGTATCACGGCTTCACCGGCAGCATCTGCTCGTCGGTGAACGACCGTGTGGTGCACGGCATTCCGTCGGCGGATGAGCTGCTGGTCGCAGGCGACCTGGTGTCCATCGACTGTGGGGCAGTTCTCGACGGTTGGCACGGAGACTCTGCGTGGACGTTCGGTGTCGGCGACATCATCGAGGCCGATGCGATGCTGAGCGAGGCGACGCGGCTGTCGATGGAAGCCGGTATCGCCGCGATGCTTCCCGGCAACCGGCTCACGGACGTCTCGCACGCCATCGAATCGGGAACCCACGCGGCCGAGCAGGCACACGGCCGCAAGTACGGAATCGTCGACGGGTACGGCGGTCATGGCATCGGCCGTGAAATGCACATGGACCCGTTCCTCGCGAACGAGGGTGCGCCCGGCAAGGGGCCGGAGTTGGTGGTCGGATCCACCCTCGCGATCGAGCCCATGCTGACCCTCGGAACGTACGACACCGACATTCTCGACGACGGGTGGACGGTCGTGACCACCGACGGATCCCGATCCGCGCACTGGGAACACACCGTTGCCGTCACCGAGGACGGGCCGCGGATCCTGACGCTGCGACCCAGCTAGGGGCAGACCCGGCCGGGGTCACCAGGCCAACGAGCCGTAGCGCCGCCCGCCACGGAGCAGGCCGAGGTGCGCGGCCACCAGACGTAGCCAGAGTCGAGTGGGCATCCTGGTCACGGCAGTCGGAAGCAGAGGGTTCCGTACGCCCAGCATCAGCAGGGCGACGTAGATCGAGCGGGCCCGGAACGGCGGGCAGCCGTGGACTCGGTAGAGGCCGCGCACGTGAGCCGATCCGTATCCCAGAGCTCCCGCTTGTTTCCAGTTCTCCCGGTGGCCGGTGCGCAGTCGGTACGAGACCAGTGGTTCGGCGATGAAGTGCAACCGACGGCCCGCGTGCTGTGCGCGCCACGAGAATTCCATGTCCTCGCTGGCGTGTACGTATTCGAGCATGCCGCCGAGCTGACGGTAGGTCGATCTGCGGCACGCCATGCTGGCACCGATGACGAACGGCAGGAATGTCGACTTGCCCTGATCCGTGGGCGGTGCGAAAGGCGTCGATGCTCGCGTGGCAACGGAGTTCAGTGTCTCCGTCTCCAGGCCGGTACCCACGAGGTCGTACTCGTCGAGGCGCGCAACGATGCGTCGGAGCCAGCTCGGGTGCACCGCGTCGTCCGCGTCGCAGAATGCAAGCAATTCGCTGCGGGCGGCGTCTGCACCCCGGTTGCGTGCGAACGATGCCCCCGGGGTTCCCGCAGCATCGACGTATCTCAGGTCCATAGCGCCACGAAGGTGATGGCAGTCGATGTGTTCGCGAAGGCCGTCGGTCGAGCCGTTGTCGCTGATGATCACCGTGAACGGATGCTCGTAGTCCTGTCGAGCGAGAGCTCGCAGTTGATCGTCGAGAACGTCCTTGGCGTTGTGAATTGGGATGATGACGGATACGACCGGGTCGCCGGCGCGCGTGTCTGATCTCAAGAGGGGTGCCTTGTAGTCGTCGTCGCGGACACGGCCGCCGCTGCGAACGCAGTCGGTACGGCCAGTGGTTGTGCGGCTGTGATGCAGCCCGGCGGAACGTTAGCTCAGGAAATCGAACTGGGGCAAACGTTGACCTGGAGTATGGACACTGGACGCATTTGGCCAGACGTGCATTACCCGGTAGCATGGATCGATGGTGCGCCCTGCGTACCGGATGTTCGCGTGCCCTGGTGGGCTGCGAACCGTTCCGGCGATACGTCGGCCCGTTGATTCGGGTCGGTCAGTGGGCATCACGGTAACGGAAACAGATGCAATCAACCAGGTGTGAGAGCCAGGATCGCGGAGGATATGGCCAAGAAAGACGGTGCTATCGAGGTAGAGGGCCGAGTTGTCGAACCGCTGCCCAATGCGATGTTTCGCATTGAGCTCGAAAACGGCCACAAGGTTCTCGCTCACATCAGCGGAAAGATGCGTCAGCACTACATCCGCATCCTTCCCGAGGATCGCGTCGTGGTGGAGCTTTCGCCCTACGACCTCACGCGTGGACGCATCGTTTACCGCTACAAGTAACAGCTTCCCCGGCCACGTCCGGTCGGGGAGAACCATGCTCGGGGCCACTGCACGCAGCGGGGCCGAGCTACACACAGGAGATCAACGACGTGAAGGTTCAGCCGAGCGTCAAGAAGATCTGCGAAAAGTGCAAGGTGATTCGTCGTAACGGACGCGTCATGGTGATCTGCGACAACCTGCGTCACAAGCAGCGTCAGGGATAACCACCGAGCATTTCGCACGTCGGCTTGGCAACAGCTAGAAGATGACCTCCCAGCACCAACCGCGACACACGCGTCGCGGCAGACCCCCGGCACGGAGGCCGGGGCCCCACTGAGTTTGTTGAAAGACGCTTCACACCCCAGCGGTGAGAAGGACACAGGGGACGGACTGGGAGCAGACCTCCGGACAAGAAAAGGAAATGCCACATGGCACGTCTCGCAGGTGTGGATCTGCCGCGCGAAAAGCGCATGGAGATCGCACTGACTTACATCTACGGCGTCGGCCGTACCCGCTCCAAGGAAATCCTCACAGCGACGGGCGTCAGCCCCGACCTGCGAAGCAAGGATCTCGGCGACGACGATCTGCGCAAGCTCAGCGATTACATCAACGAGTCCCTCAAGGTCGAGGGCGACCTGCGCCGCGAGGTTCAGGCCGACATCCGTCGCAAGATCGAAATCGGCTGCTACCAGGGTCTTCGCCACCGTCGTGGTCTGCCCGTCCGTGGACAGCGCACCAAGACCAATGCGCGTACCCGTAAGGGACCCAAGCGCACCATTGCCGGCAAGAAGAAGGCGAAGTAATGCCCCCCAAAGCACGCGGTACCGGTCCGAAGAAGGCGCAGAAGACGCGTCGCAGGGACAAGAAGAACGTCCCGCACGGATCTGCGCACATCAAGAGCACGTTCAACAACACGATCGTGTCGATCACCGACCCCGCCGGAAACGTCATCTCGTGGGCGTCCTCGGGACACGTGGGCTTCAAGGGCTCGCGCAAGTCGACTCCGTTCGCCGCACAGCTCGCAGCCGAGAACGCTGCGCGCAAGGCACAGGAGCACGGCGTCAAGAAGGTCGACGTGTTCGTCAAGGGTCCCGGCTCCGGCCGTGAGACCGCGATCCGCTCGCTTCAGGCCGCTGGCCTCGAGGTCGGCACCATCTCCGATGTCACCCCTCAGCCGCACAACGGCTGCCGTCCGCCCAAGCGGCGTCGGGTCTAGCGGGAAGGAAAGGTTTAGAAAATGGCACGTTATACCGGTCCTATCACCCGCAAGTCGCGTCGTCTGCGCGTCGACCTCGTCGGAGGCGACCAGGCGTTCGAGCGTCGTCCCTACCCGCCCGGCCAGCACGGCCGCGCGCGGATCAAGGAGAGCGAGTACCTGCTCCAGCTGCAGGAGAAGCAGAAGGCTCGCTTCACCTACGGCGTCATGGAGAAGCAGTTCCGTCTGTACTACAAGGAAGCCAACAGGACGGTCGGCAAGACCGGCGAGAACCTGCTGACCATCCTCGAGAGTCGTCTCGACAACGTCGTCTACCGCGCCGGACTGGCACGCACGCGTCGTCAGGCCCGTCAGCTGGTCACGCACGGTCACTTCCTGGTGAACAACAAGCGCGTCGACATCCCCAGCTACCGCGTCTCGCAGTACGACATCATCGACGTGCGTGAGAAGTCGGCACAGACTCTGCCGATCCAGATCGCCCGCGAAAGCTACGGCGACCGTCCCGTCGCCCCGTGGCTGCAGGTCGTCCCCAACCGTCTTCGCATCCTGGTGCACCGGTTGCCGGAGCGCGCACAGATCGACGTGCCGCTCCAGGAGCAGCTCATCGTCGAGTACTACTCGAAGTAAGGCGCAGCACGCATGTGAGTCTCCCCGTGAGGCTCACATGCGTCTTCGCCTCCACACGTGGGCGTCAAATAGCGGACGCCCGTACAGGAGGAACACACAATGCTCATTTCACAGCGCCCGACGCTGACCGAAGAGGTCATCGCCGACAACCGCTCGAAATTCGTCATCGAGCCGCTCGAGCCCGGCTTCGGTTACACACTCGGCAACTCGCTCCGCCGCACCCTGCTGTCGTCGATCCCCGGCGCTGCTGTCACCAGCATCCGTATCGACGGCGTCCTCCACGAATTCACCACCGTCCCCGGAGTCAAGGAAGATGTCACCGACATCATCCTGAACCTCAAGGGCCTCGTGGTGAGCTCCGAAGAAGACGAACCGGTCACCATGTACGTCCGCAAGCAGGGCCCCGGCGCTGTGACCGCAGGCGACATCGTGCCTCCGGCCGGCGTCACGGTGAACAACCCCGATCTGCACATCGCGACCCTGAACGACAAGGGCAAGTTGGAGATCGAGCTCGTAGTCGAGCGCGGTCGCGGCTACGTCCCCGCCGTTCAGAACAAGGCTTCGGGTGCCGAGATCGGCCGTATTCCGGTCGACTCGATCTACTCACCCGTGCTCAAGGTCACCTACAAGGTGGAGGCCACCCGCGTCGAACAGCGCACCGACTTCGATCGGCTCGTTCTCGACGTGGAGACCAAGAATTCCATCACCGCGCGGGACGCGCTCGCTTCGGCGGGCAAGACCCTGGTTGAGCTCTTCGGCCTCGCCCGTGAGCTGAACGTCGAAGCAGAAGGCATCGAGATCGGACCCTCGCCCGCCGAGGCCGATCACATTGCTTCCTTCGGACTCCCCATCGAGGATCTGGACCTCACCGTCCGTTCCTACAACTGCCTCAAGCGCGAGGGTGTTCACACCGTCGGCGAGTTGGTTGGTCGTACCGAGTCCGATCTGCTCGACATCCGTAACTTCGGGCAGAAGTCCATCGACGAGGTGAAGGTCAAGCTGCATTCGCTCGGCCTCTCCCTCAAGGACAGCCCCGCGTCGTTCGATCCGAGCACCGTGCCTGGCTACGACGCCACCACGGGCACGTGGAGTGACACCGACGCCGGCTCCTTCAGCGACACCGAAGGTGCCGAGCAGGACTACGCCGAGACAGAACAGCTGTAATCAGCTCGCTGGAGCTCTTACTAGGAGATTCATCATGCCCAAGCCCACCAAGGGCCGCCGTCTCGGCGGGTCGGCGTCGCACCAGAAGGCCATCCTGGCCAACCTGGCGACGTCACTCTTCGAGCACGGCCGCATCACCACCACCGAGTCGAAGGCCAAGCGCCTTCGTCCCCACGCCGAGAAGCTCGTCACCCACGCCAAAAAGGGTGATCTGGCGCATCGTCGTGAGGTTCTCAAGACGATCAACAACAAAGATGTCGTGCACAAGCTGTTCGCCGAGATCGGGCCATTCTTCGCCGATCGCGACGGTGGCTACACGCGCATCATCAAGACCGTCCCCCGCAAGGGTGACAATTCGCCGATGGCCATCATCGAGCTCGTCAACGAGCAGACGGTGTCCAACGAAGCCGATCGCGCTCGCCGCGTGAAGGCTTCGCAGGCTGCTCCCGCCGCAACCGAGGCTCCGGCCGAGGACGCGACCGACGAGAACGTCGTCGAGGCTGTCGAAGCCGACGCGACCGACGCCGAGGTGGCCAACGCCGACGCAGTCATCGAAGGCATCGAGGACAACGACGCACACGCGTCGGACGCCCCCGAGGCCGAGGAAGCCAAGAAGGACTAGTCCTTTTGAGCTCCGCGCACGATCGAAGCGGGCCCGCCATTCCCCCAGGGGAAGGCGGGCCCGCTTTGTCGGTCCCCACCAGATTTCGGCTCGACATCTCGTACGACGGCACGAGCTTCTCCGGGTGGGCGCGCCAACCGGGTATCCGCACCGTCTGCGGAGTGCTCGAAGAAGCCTTCTCCACGGTGCTGCGGCAATCGATAGAGCTGACCGTGGCGGGACGAACCGACGCGGGAGTCCACGCAACGGGACAGGTGGCGCACTTCGACGCCGTCGACGTTCCCGACGATCACGACCAACTGGTCCGCCGAATGGCCCGGTTTCTGCCCACCGATGTTCGAGTACGGGCCATCACCGCCGTCTCCCGGGATTTCGACGCTCGATTCTCGGCGTACCGCAGGCACTACGAATATCGTTTCGGCACTGCGCTCTACGGTGTCGACCCCCTCGATGTCGCCGGTGTCGTCTCCTGGCCCAGGCCCATCGATCTGGGTGCGATGCGTGAGGCATCCGCGGGATTGATCGGTCTGCACGATTTCGCCGCGTTCTGCAAGCGACGTGACGGTGCCACCACCGTTCGGGAACTGCAGCGCTTCGACTGGGAGCGCGACGGCGATCGTCTCACCGCATACGTCAGCGCCGACGCATTCTGCTGGTCGATGGTCCGTAGCCTCGTCGGTGCCATGCAGGCCGTGGGCGAAGGACGCCGAACTCCCGACTGGGCGCGGTCGCTGTTGACTCGCCGCGAGCGGGCGAGCGAGGTGGCGGTGGCTCCGGCGCACGGCCTGTCTTTGGTTCGAGTCGACTACCCGCCGGCCGGCGAGTTGGCTGCCCGGAACGCGGCCACCCGAGAAGTGCGCCCGGCGATCACCGGCGGCGGTTGCTGTGGGGGAGAGGGCTGATCGAGCGTCACCGGGTCTAGTGTCGGAGCGATGCAGCCGATACAGCTCGCCATCGTCGTCGGTAGTGTGCGTGCCGGTCGAGTGGGACCGACCGTCGCGGCCTGGGTTCGAGGTGTTGCCGCCGAACGCACCACCGTCGAGGTGGTGGACGTCGACCTGGCCGATTTCGAGTTACCGAACTCTCTCGTTCCGAGCGAGGACTCCGAACGCTTCACCGGGATCATCGATGCGGCCGACGCCTTCGTGTTCGTCACTCCCGAGTACAACCACGGCGTACCCGGTGCGTTGAAGACTGCGCTCGACACGGTGAAGTACGAGTGGCGTGGCAAGCCGGTGGGATTCGTCTCCTACGGCGGGCTGGGCGGTGGGATTCGAGCGACCGAACAGCTGCGGCAGATCACTGCCGAATTGCACATGGTCTCGGTCCGAGATGCCGTGTCGCTGCACCGGGTGCGTAAGCGGTTCGACGAGTCGGGACGGATCGACGATGCCGCGGCCGTCGACGCTCTGGGGCGTCTTCTCGATCAGCTGGTGTGGTGGGCCGACGCGGTGGCCGGCGCTCGTGGGCGCGCCGACTACCCGGGCTGAGAATCGGTCATGCACGAACCGCGGGGCGCAGACTCCGGGGCCGGCCGATGAACGCCGTCTCCTGAGGAATCGTGACCAGTGTCAGCTCGACGTCGAGTGGACCGGACCGGACGTGAATTCGATCCCCCGACGCATGGGGCTGGACGATCGTCAGATCCGGCTGCGGCACGCTTCGATCTTGTTCGGGGCGGCCGGTCCGCGGTAGGTGCTCGGACAACGAGATCACGGTGACGCCCGAAAGCCCCTGTTGCACAGGCGGTGCCGAACCGTCGGCGAAGTCGATCAGGATCACGTCGTACGACGGCCGGGATCGGGTGGTGGTGCCGTCGATTAGTAATCGATCGGGTGCGCCGATGGCGTCGAGGATCGCGCTCCAGGCGTGCGGGCGATCCGTGCGGACCAGAACCCTGGCACCGGTGGCGATAGCGCGGAAGATCAGTTGCTGGGCGAGGTAGAGCTCTCCGGCGATCCGAACTCGCGTCAGGCCCGGTCCGAACAGCCGCACCGCGACACCGTGTCCGTGAGCGTCGGATCCCAGTAGCTGGCCGCACCCGCCTACCGGGAGTTTCAGCTCGTCCATCGTCGTTGTATCGAGAATTCGGCTGGGAGACAGCGAATCCAGGGCGGGTAGGGCCAGCGGGAGCTGGGCCAGGATGCCGTCGCGTTGACTCCCGCTCATCGAGGTCAACGCGCGTACACGAGGCTTCGTGATCGGTGTTCGAGTGGCAAATCTGCACGACCCATGGATGCGCACCTTCCCGGTGTCGTGGGTCGGTTGCAGGCGGAAGGACAGCGTCGCTCCGAGGGACGGTGTTGCCCACAGGGTCGCGATGTCCTCGGCAGTGACTGTGCTGCAATCGATTCCGAAGCCGGTACTCGACGCACCCGGTAGGGGTGCTGTCGACCACGTCTGGGTCAGGTCGTCGATACTCACGCCTCGGCACAGGTGCAACACAGCCGATCGCACTTCGGAGCTCGTCAACAGTCGTGAGGACAGCCCGTGGGCGTTCAGAGCGCGATGTACGCGAGTGGTCGCGACGACAGCGGCGCGGGCTGCCCCGGCCCTGCCTCCGCCTCTGGCCCCGATCGCACGAGCATTCGCACGCAGGTCGAGAGTGACTGCCACCCAGACTGTTCGCACCGCTACTGCCGGTAGCGGACCGATGAGTGACTCGTACACCTCGGTGGCGACCGAGCCTGCCGAGCTGCGGAATCCGAGTGCAACGACGTCGATGGAGCAGACCTCGATGTCGTGCTGTCGCAGACACGACGCCAACGCGTCGACAGGAAGCGTGTGTTGCGTCTCGGCGCTCGCCTTGCCGAGGACCGTGGTGGCGTGCCCGGGCGGGACGATCTCGATGGTGCAGGTGACGGTGTCGCGCTGCCAGTGGACCCCGACCGGGCCGACTGCCGTGTCGGTGTGGTTCGTGCTCACGCCGACGTCAGGGACCCGATCGGCGAGGAACCGCCAGATGGTCCGGACCCAGTCCACGACGGATCTGCGCCGAACGGCGACGAACGGAACGAGCGCTACCGCCGCAGCAGCGAGCAGAGCCGGCCCTGGTCTCACGTGTGCCGCGAACAGAGCCCAGCCGATCGCCACGGCTGCGGTCTCGGCCACGATCACCCGCCGCACCGTGGGCGCGACGAAAGGAACGGCGGCTCGCCCACGCCCTGCTCGACCGGTACGCGTCATCGAAACCCTCCCCCCGAAGGTCACAGTGCCCCATCGACGAACGCCAACGCGGTCGCCGAGGTGTGCGGACGAACTGTACTGTGTCGCGTGACCCGAATGGGGATCGGGTCCGCACAATCCTGGGGAGGAAGCGTGGCGTCGACGCCGACAACGAAGTGGCAGGTTGGCGGTTACCGTTTTCTCGTCCGCAGAATGGAACATGCGCTGATCAGACGCGACGTTCGGATGCTGCACGATCCGATGAAGTCGCAGTCGCGGGCACTGCTCGTGGGCGTCGTCGTAGCCTGCATCGGCTTGGCGGGATGCGCTGCGCTGGCACTGTTTCGGCCGCAGGACAAGATCGGTAACGCGTCGATCGTGGTGGGCAAGGATTCGGCCGCGATGTTCGTGAAAGTGGACGACGTGTTCCATCCGGTGCTCAATCTCGCGTCGGCTCGATTGATCGTAGGCAAGCCCGACGACCCGTTGACGGTCAAGGAATCCGAATTGTCCGCACGACCCCGCGGGGCGCTGGTGGGTATTCCCGGTGCTCCGTCTGCGCTACCGCACGACAGTGACGGCAGCGCAGAAACGTGGACCGTCTGCGACACCGTCGACCGGATCACGGGAGTGACCTCGACAACGGTTGTGGTGGGTGATCCTCGCTTCGGTGAAAGCACGGCTGCGCTCGCCGATTCCGAGGCGTTCCTCTGGACATCGGACGGCACTGCCTATCTCGTGCACGACGGCACCAAATCGCCGGTCGACCTGAACAACAGGGCAGTGGTCCGGGCACTCGGACTCGAGGACGCGACACCGTCTCCGGTCAGTGCCGGTCTGCTCAATTCCGTGCCCGAATCACCCCCCGTCGCAGCACCGTTCGTGCCGCGAGCGGGTGAGGCTCCTACGTTTCCGTTCGACGGCCGGACGATCGGTTCGGTCGTCAAGGTCGCCGGTCGCGACGTCCAGTACTACGTGGTTCTGGAGGACGGAATACAAGCGATCAACGAAACTGCGGCCCTGCTCCTGAAATTCACCGATTCGCAGGGCAGTCCGGAAATCGCAGCCGTCAATCCCGACCTACTCGCGAATGCTCCCAAAACGTCCTTCGGGCTGGAGGTTTCGACGTTTCCGGAGACCGCTCCCACGATCGTCGATACCGGGGAGCGCCCGGTGGGTTGCTTGACGTGGGAGCCACTTGCAGTTGCCGACGGCGGGCCGTCGGCTCGACTGGTCGAGTCCGCCGGTCGCGGGTTGCCGCTGGAGCCAGATGCACAACCGGTTGCGCTGGCTCAGGCCGATGGTGGCGGCGACGCCGTCGACCAGGTCTATCTGGCACCCGGTAGCGGCGGTTTCGTGCGCAGTACCGGTATCTCCGCGTCGAGTACACGCCAGGGCAGTGTCTTCTTCGTGGCCGATACCGGAGTGCGGTACGGCGTCGACGGTGCCGAGGCTGCGTCGGCGTTGGGGTTCGGACCGCCGGCACCCGCGCCCTGGCAGATACTCCAATTGCTGGGCAATGGGCCAACTCTCGGGCGCGGCCAGGCCCTGACGATGCACGACGGTGTTGCTCCCGACCCGCAGGCCGCGGCACTTCCGACGAAGTAGCGCCTGGCTCAGTCGGTTCTGCCGCGTCGGCGCAGCGGTACCGACAGCGCGAGTCCGAGTGCCAGGATCACTGCCACCAGCACCGAACCGGTGACCGCTGCGGTCCGCGGTCGATGATCCGGCGTGGGCGGCGGCAACGGCGCACTCATCGCAATGCTGTCTGCAGGAACCGACCTGGGGATGGGCGTCACCGAATCGGTGACCGCTGCAAGCGGATCGACGATGCCGTGGCCGACAAAGGGGTTCCACCCTTCGGCCGGCTCGTGCGCCGTTCGTTCGATCCGATCCACCACCTCCAGCGCCGACAGTTCGGGCCGGTGGGAGCGCACCAGCGCTGCCACCGCAGCAATAAGCGGTGCCGCAAAACTCGTTCCGGTCATGGGAATCACGCCATCGGTGCCCCGGGTGCCGTTCGCCAGTCCGTTGCCCGTCGGCGACAGCGACGTCATATTCGAGCCCGGAGCGGCGACGTCGACCCACGGACCGGCCAGGCTGAACGGAGACGGTGTGCCGTCCGACTCGACCGAACCGACCGTCAACACGTCGTCGAACCACGCCGGAGTCGCGATGGTCGCGATGGACGCCCACGGGTCCGCGTCGGGCCGAAGCGGGTCGGTTGTCGGGTTCTGGGCCTGGCAGGCAGCGCTGCCGAGATTCCCGGCTGCTGCAACGACCACGACGTTCCTCTCTCGGACGGCGTACTGCACGGCCGCGCCGAGCGGACCGTCGGCCACACCGCCTCCGGCGGGCACGCAGGCGACCTCGGAGATGTTGATGACCGAGGCACCCGAGTCCACCGCAGTTCGGATGGCCATGGCCATGGTGCGCACGTTGCCGTAGCCCGCGGCATTCTCCGGCTCTGCCGTCCTCTCCTCCTCGGGCCGGTTGTCGACGATCTGAAAGACACTGCTGGACTGGCGAATCGACAGTATGCGTGCGTCGGGCGCACCTCCGGCGAATCCGCTGCCCGGTGCGGTCTGTGCAGCGATCAGGCCGGCGACCATCGTTCCGTGTGCATCGCAGTCGAACAGCCCGTCGCCTGCGCCGACATAGTCGCCGCCGGCGATCAGACCCGGCAGGCGCGGATGTGCGGTGACGCCGGTGTCGATGACGGCAACCACTTGACCTGCCCCACGGGTGATGGGCCAGACCGATGCGAAGTCGAGCGCCTTCAGTGCGGTCGGCACGACCTGGGCGTCGGCAGTCGCGGACGGCAGCGCGCAGGCGTTCTTCTGTTCGGTGGGTTCGAGCGGGCCGGGAGCGCTCGGCGCAGGCAGCTGGAAGGGGTCGATCACCGGACGTTCGGCGCGTGCTGGATACCCGCCGAAGACTGCGTCGAACGACAGCGACAGAGCAGTGAACGCCGCGATGACGACCGTTCGCCGTCGGTGCGGCGTCACAGCCCGCGGACGACGCTGTACAGACCGCACACCCAGACTGCGATCGGAATGACCAGGGCGATGGCGGCGTATTCGAGCAGTTCGGCCGCTCTCCGCATCACCGGCGAGTACGTGCGGGTGGGCACGAATGCCCCGAAGATCGACGAGGCCACCGCGCCGGCCAGGGCCACCCCGAACAGAGCGAGGACGAGATCCGGCAGTGCGACGACCGCACCGACGAGGAGCGCCAGCAGAATCGTCGCTCCGCCTGCGACCAGCGGAACGGCATGCGTCACAACGGCATAGGTGCGTCCACGCAGCAGCAGGACGAGCGCACACAGCGCCGCGAGCGCGACCGCAGGCCAACGGACGCCATCTCCCGAATCGGCTCCCGCCGCGACAAGCACGCCTGCCACCACGGCGACGCTGAACGCCGACAGCAGACCGGTCAGGTAACTACGCGCTTCGGCCGCGGCGACCTGCAGATCTTCGAACGAGATCGCGTCGAGTTCGGCTTCCTCGACGGTGTCCAGCGGTGCTCCCGCGGTGGGGACCGGTGGAAGCGGCAATTTGGCCTGCATCATCGACACGCGGGCAGAGAGCGCAATTCCAGCCAGGCCAGTGAGGGCCGCGGCAGTACCGATCGCCGGTGGTGCCATCGTGGTGAACAATGCGCACACCGCGGCAGCGAACGTCAGAAGCGCCACCGATATCGCAGCGGTGAACAGTGCGAACCCGGTCCCGCCGATACGAAGGGACAGCAGAGCCGTCGCACCGGCCATGGCCGAACCCAGCATCAGCTGAGCCGCGCCGAACTGCCCGGGTACCAGCACGATTCCGCCGGTGAACATCAGCGCGACAGCACACCCGCCGAAGAGGACGGCGACGGCGTGCTGTTGATACACCCGCCCCAGAATCACTCCCGCGATCGCGAAGAGTATCGACGCAGTGACGGCAGCGAGCCCCTCGACGAGACTGCCGACGTGCTCGGCTCCGGCCCGGATCGGCCCACGCAACAGGACCGCGCACGCCAGCAACACCAGCGCACCGGTGACAACCGAACCCACCGTGCGCGCGGTACGCGCAGTCCAGTGCGGAACATCGTCGGTACCCGATCGCGCAACGGAATACATGAGGTCGTCGAACAGTGGAACCGGCGCGGGCCGCTCGGCCACACCCAACACGAGCAACTCACCGTCACGCACCGACAGCTCCGCCAACGTCGCAGTCGGTGACAGCGGAGGGAACCCGATCCGCGCGAGCGTCCACGCCACGGGCAACCCATCGGACGCGGGATCCCCGTCGCGGGGTCCTCCTCGTCCCGCTCGTCTGGGTCGTTCCGCAGGCTCCACTCCCGCTCTACCAAGTCGTTCCGCAGGCTCCACTCCCGCTCTTCTTGGTCGTTCCGCAGGCTCCACTCCCGCCGCAATCAGGTCGACGATCCCCGGCACGAGGAGCGAGACCGGAACGTCCACCGGCAGCGCCATGTCCACCTGCGTGGACCTGGCCAACACCGTCACCCGACAGACTTCCTGCGCAAAAACGGACTGCGCACCCGATGCCCGTCGACTCGCGTCCGCGGCGGCGGGTGACTGTGTCGGATCGGCAGGTGCCGTGCGTGACGGCGCAATGCCGGCCGATGGACGGCTGTCGGCGCGTGTCATGGATATCCCCCCGGATACGTTCGATTCGCGTTCCGATGCCCGCCCCAGTGGGCATCGGTGTCCAAACCTTACGACATCGCGGCGACAAGCAATCGCCCGTCGGGATCTGCCGGTGACGCAGCGCCGCTGTCAGGCAGGAACCAGGTCACTCACCTGTGCAAGCAACTCGAACGAGCGAAGCCACGATGCGCGATCGGACACACCGGACGCGACGATCAGCTCGTCCGCTCCCGTGCGTTCGGCGAAACGGTCGAGGTAGTCCTTCACCATGTCCGGCGTGCCGACGGCCGAGTACTTGGTCATCTTGGAGATCTGTTGGCCCGCAGGCGCTTCGAGGACCATGTCGGCTTCCTCGTCGGTGAAGGTCCGGCCGCGGCCGAGCAGGAGGCTGACGCGGCTGCGCTTGGTGCGGAGGAACTGGGCCTGTGCGTCGGCCAGAGAATCGGCCGCGATCACGTTGACGCCCACGATCAGGTGCGGCTCGGACAATTGAGCGGACGGGCGGAAGTCACGTCGGTAGATCTCGACGGCCTGCTCGAGGGCGTCGGGTGCGAAGTGCGAGGCGAAGGCATAGGGCAGGCCGAGTGCAGCGGCGAGCTGTGCGCCGAAGAGCGACGACCCCAGGATGTACAGCGGTACCTCGGTACCTGCGCCGGGAGTCGCGCTCACTCCGGGGATCAGAGACTCCTCCGACAGATAGCCCTGCAGTTCCTGGACATCCTGCGGAAAGCGATCGGCCGACGCGGGATCGCGTCGCATCGCCCGCATCGTCACCTGGTCACTGCCGGGTGCGCGGCCCAGCCCCAGATCGATCCGTCCCGGGTACAGCGTCGCCAAGGTGCCGAACTGCTCGGCGATGGTCAGCGGCGCGTGATTGGGAAGCATGATCCCGCCGGATCCGAGCCGGATGCGCTCGGTGTGGGCAGCGACGTGCGCGATGAGCACCGACGTGGCCGACGACGCGATCGTCTTCATGTTGTGGTGCTCGGCGTACCAGATGCGTCGGTATCCCCAGTTCTCGGCATGCTGAGCGAGGGTGACGCTTGCATCGAAGCTGTCGCGGACTGTTTCGCCCTCGCCCACATGAGCGAGATCGAGGATGGACAGGGGTACGGACACGGTTGGGGCCAGCCTTTCGTTCGTCGAGCACGCGGCAGAAGAGCCGCATTCGATTGCAACGGCGTCGGGCAGCGTTCTATTTCTCGTCGGACGTACCGGTGGTCATGTCCGTCCGGGGCGGCGGCGACTGTGGACCGCCCGGTCTTCGATGCGTTAACCTGTCGTCCTGCAGCCTCGGGGGGAGGCTGCCGCGATGCAGTTCTGGGGGCGTGGCCGTGGGGGCGGATCTATGAGTACCGTGCGCTTCGTTCGCGGTGCCCGACGGGAAGTGCCTCGATCTCCTGGCGGGGAAGTGACCTTGCAGCCGCCGCCCGAGATCCCACGCGCGGTGCCGGGAAACCTGCTGATGAAGCTGATGCCGCTGGTGATGGTTGCCGCGATGGTCGGGATGGTCGCGCTGATGTTCACCTCCGGGGCAGCGGCGAACCCGATGATGTTGATGTTTCCGGCCATGATGCTGATGTCCATGGTGGGGATGTTGGCCGGCGGCGGGAAGTCCGGCGGGGCGCGCACCGCCGAGGCCAACGAGGACCGCAAGGATTACCTCCGCTATCTCGATCAGCTCCGCCGCGACGTCGCGGAAACCGAACGCGCGCAGCGCCGAGCCCTCGAATGGAGCCACCCGGGCCCCGATACGTTGTGGTCGGTCGCCGGAACCGAGCGCATGTGGGAACGGCGACTGTCGGATCCGGATTTCGCTCACGTCCGAGTCGGCCTGGGGGATCAGCGGCTTGCCACTCGACTGGTTCCGCCCGAGACCGGGCCCGTGGAGGAACTCGAACCGGTTTCGGCGGTGTCCCTGCGTCGATTCGTGCGGGCGCATTCGGTGGTGCCCGCACTGCCGACCGCGGTGTCACTGAGGGGGTTCGCGGCGCTGTCCGTCGCGGGCGACCGGGACGGTGCCCGCGCGATGGTGCGCGCGATGTTGGCCTCGCTGTGCACCTTTCACGGTCCCGACCACGTC
Source organism: Rhodococcus sp. 14-1411-2a (assembly GCF_002259485.1). Classification (GTDB taxonomy): domain Bacteria; phylum Actinomycetota; class Actinomycetes; order Mycobacteriales; family Mycobacteriaceae; genus Rhodococcoides. The sequence continues at coordinate 151,807 of NZ_NPGA01000003.1, read as the reverse complement.
GCGGTCGCGATCGTCTGTGGTCCGGACACCGTGCAGCAGTGGGAATGGGCCAAGTGGCTTCCACACACTCAGCACGACGTTCTGCGCGACGGGGCCGGGTCCGCTCGGATGATCTTCGGTAGTTTCCTCGAACTCGAGGGTGCGCTGGGCGACGTGCTGAGTGTGCGGAATCGATTTGCGCGTGGAGCGGTGCCGGTTGCCGGCGTCGTGCAGTTGGTGATCGTGGTGGACGGCGGGCTTCTCGACAACCGTTCGACCGATCTCACCGACGCGGGCCTCGATTCCGTCACGATCATCGATCTGTCCGGCCTGTGCCCACGACTGGCTGCATCGCGTGGAATCCAGCTGTTCGCCGAGAACGGGTCGATCGGAGCGGTCAGCGGCACCACGGTCGAGGTGTTCGCCGTCGCGGATTCGATGAGCACCACGCAAGCACACGCCGTTGCGCGACGCCTGTCGCCGTACCGCGCGCCGTCGCCCTCGTCGGTCGTCGATGTGGTCGACGACGGCGGAGTCCGGATTTCGGGGTGGAACAGCCTGGTCGGTATCGCGGATGTGGGCGCACTCGACACGGATCGAGCGTGGACGATGCGCCGCGGACGCGAGAGGCTGCGGGTACCGATCGGTGTCGCCCCCGACGGAAGTGCCGTCGAGATCGACCTGAAGGAATCGGCCGAGAACGGCATGGGACCGCACGGATTGTGCATCGGGGCAACGGGTTCCGGTAAATCCGAGTTTCTCCGCACGCTGGTGCTCGGCTTGGTGTCGACTCACTCGCCGGAACAGCTGAACCTGGTGCTCGTCGACTTCAAGGGTGGCGCGACGTTCGCGGGTCTCGAATCGGCACCGCACGTGGCCGCGGTCATCACCAACCTGTCCGAGGACTTGGCGTTGGTGGATCGAATGCGCGACGCGTTGGCCGGTGAAATGAACCGGCGGCAGGAGTCTCTACGCTCGGCAGGCAACTTCGCGAACGTCTCCGACTACGAGAGGGCGCGCGCCGGGGGAGCGGATCTGGCACCGATGCCCGCCCTGTTCGTGGTGGTCGACGAGTTCTCGGAATTGCTCAGTCAGCAACCCGAATTCGCCGAGTTGTTCGTCGCGATCGGTCGGCTCGGGCGTTCGCTGCACATGCACCTTCTGCTCGCCAGCCAGCGGCTCGAAGAAGGAAAACTACGCGGTCTCGACAGTCACCTGTCGTACCGAATCGGTCTGAAGACGTTCTCCGCGAACGAGTCTCGTTCGGTGCTCGGGGTTCCGGACGCGTATCACCTTCCCGCTCAGCCGGGTGCGGGCTATCTCAAGTGCGATTCGGCCGAGATCGTCAGGTTCGCTGCGGCATACGTCTCCGGTCCTTACTCGCCGCCGCGTTCCGGTCCTGGCGCGCGGCCCTCGATCGGCGGTGACATCAGGCCGAAGCCCTTCACCGCCTACGCGGTACCACTCGATTCCATCGATGTCGGCCGGATCGAGGCTGCCACTGCGCCGGCAGCAGAACCGGATCCGGTCGACTCCGAGAGCACCGGTGCGACGGTGCTCGACGTTGTCGTCGGACGAATTCGGGGTCGGGGAACGCCGGCCCACGAGGTGTGGTTGCCGCCGTTGGACACCGCACCGACATTGAACCGGTTGCTGCCCGCTTCGGTTCTGACCGAGAGGATCGGTCCGCTCAGCACCCTCCGCGCCCCGATCGGAATCATCGACCGGCCTTTCGATCAGCGCCGCGATCTACTGACCGTCGATCTGTCCGGTGCTGCGGGCCACGTCGCCATCGTCGGTGCCCCGCAATCGGGTAAGTCGACGGCGCTTCGGTCGTTGATCCTGGCTCTCGCGATGACGCACTCGCCCGCGCAGGTCCAGTTCTACTGCTTGGATTTCGGCGGCGGAACGCTGGCCGGGTTGGCCGATCTGCCGCATGTCGGATCGGTGGCCAACCGGCTCGACGTCGATCTGGTTCGGCGGACCGTGGCCGAAGTCGCCGGCGTCGTTCGGCAGCGAGAGAGGACGTTCCGGGATCGCGGGATCGACTCGATGGCCGAGTTCCGACGGCGACGTGCAACGCATTCCGTCGACCCGGAGGATCGATTCGGCGACGTCTTTCTCGTCATCGACGGTTGGCCGTCGATCAGGTCCGATTTCGAGAGTCTCGAACAGCAGATCGCCACCTTGACGACGCAGGGCCTCGCCTTCGGTCTGCATCTGATCCTCACCGCATCGCGGTGGGCGGAAGTTCGGCCCGCGACCAAGGACCTGATCGGCACCCGATTGGAACTGCGACTCGGTGACCCGTCGGATTCGGACATGGGTCGCGCCAAGGCGGCGAGCGTTCCCGAGGGGCGGCCGGGCCGGGGCATGACCAGGGACGGACTGCATCTACTGATCGCACTTCCGCGAGTGGACGACGTCTGTTCCGTCGACGACCTGTCTCGCGCAGTCGGTGAGTCGGTCGCCGCGATCGCGGCTGCATCTGCGGGAACTCCAGCGTCGCCGGTGCGGATGCTGCCGGAGCTGCTCGAACGATCAGCGGTGCTCGATCAGCTCGGTGATGCGTGGCCACGAACCCGTGGCGGCATCCCAGAGCTCGCAGTTCCCATCGGCATCGACGAGGCCGAATTGGCACCGGTGAAGGTCGATTTCGCGGAGAATCCACATTTCGTGGTGTTCGGTGACAGCGAGTGCGGCAAGACTTCCTTGTTGCGTGGAATCTGTCGATCGCTCGTCGAGGCGAACTCGCCCGACAGCGTCAAACTCATCGTCGCGGACTACCGCCGCACTCTGCTCGGCACCGTCGATTCCGAGCATCTGGCCGGGTACGCGGCCTCGCAGGCGACGCTGACGGCCATGCTCGTCGACCTCGCCGGCCGCATGGCCGATCGCATGCCAGGAGCGGACGTGACCCAGCAACAGCTTCGCGAGCGGTCGTGGTGGAACGGCCCCGAGGTGTTCGTCGTCGTCGACGATTACGACCTGGTTGCCACGTCGTCGGGAAATCCGTTGGCCCCGTTGGTGGAACACCTTCCTCATGCGCGGGACATCGGGTTGCACGTCATCGTGGCGCGTCGTTCGGGCGGCGCAGGCCGGGCGCTGTTCGACCCGGTGATCGGACGGTTGCGCGATCTGGTGACGCCGGGACTGGTCATGAGCGGAAGCCGCGACGAGGGGAACCTGCTCGGGACGGTCCGTCCCAGTGCCATGCCACCCGGACGCGGGGTCTTCGTCGACCGCTCCGGCCAGTCGCTCGTCCAGCTCGGACATTCGAGTTGACGGGCCACTCGTGGCGTTATGCCGCAGTGTATCTGGGCTACACGGAAATTTCCGTCGTCGCCACGGGCGCAGCCTTCGAGGGTCCGAGAGAGAGCGTCGGATCGGCGTTCGCCACCGAGGAGGGTGGCCGATTGGTGTTCGGCCGGGGCGCAGCCGAAGACGAGATACCGCCGCTGCTGTGCATCGACGATGCGTCGATCCCGGTCGGGACCACGGTGTGGGATCGAGAGGCGGTGTTCCACGGAATCGTGTGGTCGGCCCTGCGCGGTGCCGGCGTACACGACCGACTCGACGTGCTGGAGATCGCGTATCCGTCGACCTGGGGCGAGGAACGTGTGGGCATCGTTCGTGCAATGTTCGCGACCTCGGCAAACGAGGTGGTGCTCGTGGAGACGGCCGAGGCCGCCGTTGCGTCCTCGGGTGAACGGGCACCGTCGGCCGCGGTGGTCGTCGAAGTCGGAGCTCTCGATACGTCCGTCGTCGTGCTCGACGAGTCGGGGGCGCACGGCGGAGACACCGGCGCGATCCTTCCGTTCGGCATCGGTGACGACGATGCGTGGCGACGAGCGGTCGGGGACTACGTTCGGTCGTCGATCACGCGCTGCCCCGATGAGGTGTACGTGGTGGGGGCGCCCATCGGAGCGGATCCCGTCGTCGATCACCCCACGCAATGGCTGACCGGTCTCGATGTCGCCGGATCGCTGTACCGGCGAGCCGGGGCGGATCTCGTCCCGGCACCGTCGGTACGTGCCGCGACGACGCGATCGGCGGCATGGCTCGACGACGTCGCCGCACCGCCGCGGTCCCGGGAGAAACGACGTCGCCCTTTGCTCGCAGCCGTGGGTGCCGTGGCGGCGATCCTCGTGTTCGTCTGCGCAGCTGTGTATTTCGCCGGACAGTCTCCGATGGAGCCGGATGGGACTGCAGCACAACCGTTCTCGCCGGTCGTGGCCCCGAGCGCTACATCCTCGTCCGTAGCCGCACCGCTACCGACCACGACAGCCGACGCGCCACCGCCGGTCGAGACGGTCACCTTCGTGTCCGGCCGGGTGTCGATGCAGTTGCCCAGCACCTGGACGAAGCTGGACGACCCCGACCGCATGGTGCTGATTCCACCGACCCCGCCCGAGCGTCGGATCGTCGTCACCGTGGCGGACCTGTTGCCGGGCTCGACGCAGGAGCAGGTCGCTGCCGAGCTCCGGTCGGCCATCGATGCCCGTGGGCCGGATTCGACCATCGGATCTCTCGAATCCACACGAGATTTCGGCGGCCGCGTCGGAATCGCCTACACCGAGCGGCCGATCGACGATTCGACGGTGCTGTGGCGGGTGTTCGTCGAATCCGACCTGCAGGTCAGCCTCGGTTGTCAGTTCGAGGGAGACGACGCGACGGTGATCGACGCCGAATGCGGGCAGGCGACGCAGACGTTGGACATCGTTCCGGCCTCGTGAGAGCGGCCCACATTTTTCACGCACGGCCGGAACCGAATCGAGGGGTCGTTGCGTCCAAGGAGATGTAGGGGAGTGAGCGGGCCGACAGTGGCCTCTCGGTCGAGCAGCACGTGCGCCGCGGGTGCAGGTGAATCGAGTATCGAAGACAAGGAGTCGAAGTGGGATATCCAGGGGGACCGGAATCTACGGGTTCGTCGAGCGGCGTCACGGTCACGCCGCAGGAGCTCATGGCTGCCGGAGCCACGATCGAAGGCCTGAGCGTGTCGATCAACGCGTCCAATTCGGCCGTTCGCTCGATCGTCGAGCAGACCGCCGAGGCGTGGGTCGGCAAGGCGGGCAAATCGTTTCAGGACGTGATGGCCCAGTGGGACACCAGTGCGCAGAAGATGCGCAGTGCGCTCGAACAGATCTCCGCGGACATCAAGACCAACGGCCACGGCTACTCGGACGCCGACGACGACAACGTGTCGGCCGTGAACCAGGTGGCCGGATCCCTGAACTCGGGACTGTCCTCGTTCAAGTGACGCCGCATCCGGTGACCACACGACAACTCACACGACCACGCTCGACCAAGGAGACCGATCCGATATGAAATACGACTTCGCGCAGATCGCGGCGCTGACAGAGGCGATGAACAAGCAGGCGAACGTGACCAAGGACCTCCTCGGTGACGTGGACAGCACCGCGAAGCGGCTCTACCAGTCGTGGGAGGGCGACGCGATGACGTCCTACTACGAGCTGCAGCGTCAGTGGAATTCTGCATCCGACGAGCTCAACCTCATTCTGTCGAGCCTCGTCGCAGCCGCCCGCACCGGCGGCGAGACGATGCACGGCGTCGAGATGGCCAACAAGGCGCGGATGGCTCGCTGACCGGTCTCGACACCACGCATCTGCCCCGACCGAGCACATCGGTCGGGGCAGACGTCGTTTCGTCGCATGCCGGTGCGTCGCGGTGTCTACTGGAGTGGTGACGGACTTCGCAGCAGCACTCGGGACGGAGCGGTCGCGCTCCCTGCATCGTCTCGAGTCGCTTCGTGGCGAACTCGCTTCGGTGATCGAGGGATCGCGGCTCACCACCGACGACGACGAGCACGATCCCGAGGGATCGACGATCGCGTTCGAGCGGGCGAAGATCGCGGCGCTGATCACCGACACCGAATCCGAGATACGCGAGATCGGTGCGGCGTTGTCGCGGCTCACGGCCGGGACGTACGGCTTCTGCGAGCGGTGCGGTGGTGAGATTCCGGCGATCCGGCTCAAGGCGCTGCCCGCTGCCCGTCGGTGCGTGCAGTGTGTGCGCCTGCGCTGACGGCGGAGGCGTTTTGACCTGGGCGTCCGCTCCCGGTATCGTTCCCCGTTGGCGTGTATGGGCTCGCCACGTATTCACGTGCGTATCGAGCTCTTGTCCTCGGGTCTCAACTGGCCGCCGAGGGCATCCACACGTCTTGGCCAGCAGCGACATCATGAAGACAGGAATTTTCTGTGTCTACTTACGCCCCGAAGGCCGGGGACACCACCCGGACGTGGCATGTGATCGACGCCACGGACGTCGTGCTCGGACGCCTCGCCGTCCAGGCCGCGACACTGCTCCGCGGTAAGCACAAGCCCACCTACGCACCCAACGTCGATGGCGGCGACTTCGTCGTCATCATCAACGCCGAGAAGGTTGCCATCAGCGGCAACAAGCTCGACGGCAAGTTCCACCACCACCACTCCGGCCATCCGGGCGGTCTGAAGTCGCGCTCGACCCGTCAGGTCCTCGAGAGCAACCCCGATCGTCTCGTGGAGAAGGCCGTCGTCGGCATGATCCCCAAGAACAAGCTCGGTAGTGCCATCGCGAGCAAGCTGAAGGTCTACGCGGGACCGAACCACCCGCACGCCGCTCAGCAGCCCGTTCCGTTCGAGATCAAGCAGGTGTCCCAGTGACGGCGCCGGAGGGAAATGACGTGACGTCGCAGGAGAACATCGAAGAGATCGCCGCCGACGAGTTCGTGGCAGTCGAAGATCCCGAGGTCGTCTCGGACATCGAAGCCGCAGCCGCTCCGGCCCCGATCGTGTTCGATCGCCCGATCCAGACTGTCGGTCGCCGTAAGGAAGCCGTCGCTCGTGTTCGGTTGTCCTCGGGCACCGGCGGATTCAAGCTCAACGGCCGCACCCTCGAGGATTACTTCCCGAACAAGGTGCACCAGCAGCTGATCAAGGCTCCTCTCGTTCTGGTGGACCGCGCGGAGTCCTTCGACATCGTCGCATTGCTGCACGGTGGCGGACCGTCGGGACAGGCAGGCGCACTGCGTCTGGCCATCTCGCGCGCACTGATCGAACTCGCACCCGACGATCGCCCGCCGCTCAAGGCCGCGGGCTACCTCACCCGTGACGCGCGTGCAGTCGAGCGCAAGAAGTACGGCCTGAAGAAGGCCCGTAAGGCGTCGCAGTACTCCAAGCGCTGACGCGTCTTACCCGTTTCATCCTCGAGGGCAGGCATCCAGCAGTATCGGACGCCTGCCCTCGAGGCGTTTCCCACCACATTCTCTCCGCTCGAAGGGTTCTTGGTTCATGGCGCGATTGTTCGGCACCGACGGAGTTCGCGGACTGGCAGGCGGGGTTCTGACCGCAGAACTGGCGTTGAGAATCGCGCGAGCCGCAGCCGCCGTGTTGGCACCGAACGTCGGCGGCGTCAGACGTGTGGCAGTGGTCGGTCGTGATCCGCGTATCAGTGGGGCGATGCTGAGCGCAGCCGTGTCCGCGGGACTGACCGCATCGGGGGTCGACGTGATCGACGTCGGAGTTCTCCCGACGCCTGCGGTTGCCTACCTCACCGCCGAATACGACGCGGCGCTCGGCGTGATGATCTCGGCGTCGCACAATGCGATGCCCGACAACGGAATCAAGATCTTCGCCGCGGGCGGGCACAAGCTGGACGACGACGTCGAAGACCGGATAGAAGCTGCCCTCGATCCCGAGGGGCGCTCTTCGAACGACAGGCAGCCCTACGACGCCACCGGTGCCGCGATCGGCCGCATCGACGTCGCGCGCGACGCGGCAGCCCGCTACACCGAGCATCTCGCTTCGTCGGTGTCGCATCGACTCGACGGCGTGACCGTCGTGGTGGATTGCTCGCACGGTGCCGCCTCTGTCGTCGGGCCCGAGATCTACCGACGGGCCGGTGCGACGGTCGTGGCGATCAATGCAGAACCCGACGGCATCAACATCAACGACGGGTGCGGGTCGACGCACCTGGAGGGATTGCAGAAGGCCGTCGTGGAGCACGGTGCCGACCTCGGTATCGCGCACGACGGAGACGCCGACCGTTGTCTTGCCGTCGATGCGTCGGGTTCCGTGGTGGACGGCGACGCGATCATGACGGTGTTGGCCATCGCGATGCACGACGCCGGTCACCTGACCGACGACACGTTGGTCGCAACGGTGATGAGCAACCTCGGTCTGCACATTGCGATGCGCGAGGCCGGAATCACGTTGCGTACCACGGCGGTCGGAGATCGATACGTGCTCGAGGAGTTGCGCCGCGGCGGGTTCGCGCTCGGGGGTGAGCAGAGTGGACACGTCGTGCTGCCCGCAGTCGGAACGACCGGAGACGGAATTGCCACTGCCCTGCGACTGATGGAGCGGATGGCGCAGACCGGGCGGTCCCTCGCGGACCTGGCGTCGGCGATGCAGACACTGCCGCAGGTGCTGATCAACGTCCGTGTGTCGGACAAAGCCGCGGTGGCGTCGGCACCGTCGGTGTCGGACGCCGTCGCGTCGGCCGAGCGCGAACTCGGGGAATCTGGTCGAGTTCTGTTGCGCCCCAGCGGTACCGAACAGTTGGTGCGGGTGATGGTGGAAGCGTCCGAACTCGACGTCGCGACCCGGCTCGCCGAAGAGCTGGCGGGCCGGGTCGCGTCGGTGTGACGTTTCTCAGGCGGTCAGTTCGCGCAGCGCGGTCAGCTGCGCGACGCGGCCTGCGGTGTTCTCGGCGAGCGGCGCGACATTGAGAGTGGTGACACCCGCTTCGGCGAAGGCTGCGACCCGCTCCTTGACGAAGCTTTCCGGGCCGATGAGATTGACCGCGCGCGCGAGCTCGTCGGGAACTGCCGCGGCGGCCTCCTCCTTCTTGCCGGCCAGGTAGAGGTCCTGGATCTTCTCGGCCTCGGCCTCGTATCCGTATCGCTGGGCCAGGGAGTTGTAGAAGTTCTTGCCCTTGGCTCCCATGCCGCCGATGTACAGCGCCAGATGTGGCTTGACCCAGGGGAGGTACTTCTCCGCGTCCTCGCCGATCGCCAGCGTCGGACTTGCGAAGACCTGGAGTTCGCCGAGTGACGGGTCACGCTTGGCCTTGCCTGCTGCGAGGGAATCGCCCCACACGTCGGCGGCCTTCTCCGGGAAGTAGAAGATGGGCTGCCAGCCTTCGGCGATTTCGGCGGTGAGTTCGACGTTCTTGGGGCCCAGTGCGGCAATGACGACCGGAATACGATCGCGCACAGGGTGATTGATCAACTTGAGCGGCTTGCCCAGACCGGTTCCCTGGTCGGCCGGCAGCGGGATCTGATAGTGCTTGCCCTGATACTGCACCTTCTCGCGACGCCAGACCTGGCGGCAGATCTCGATGACCTCGCGGGTTCGGGCGATCGGTGCGTCGTACTTGACGCCGTGGAAGCCCTCGACGACCTGCGGTCCCGATGCGCCGAGCCCGAGCACGAACCGGCCCTCGGAGACGTAGTCGAGACCGGCGGCGGTCATGGCGGTCAGTGACGGTGTCCTGGTGTAGATCTGGAAGATGCCGGACGCGATCTTGATCGTGCTCGTCTTGGCCGCGAGGAATCCGAGTTGGCTGACGGCGTCGAACGAGTAGGCCTCGGGCACGAAAATGATGTCGAGACCTGCCTTCTCGAGCTCGGCGACCTCGGCAACGGTCTCGTTGAAACCACCGCTGTAGTTCAGCATCGTTCCGATGTGCATGGGACTCCTCGTTCGGTGAGTAGCTGGTGCAGCCACTTCAGGTACCTGTTACGGACATTTCACATCGGGACGTTACCGCTCCCTGGGGAACCGATGTGAGTCGGCGCACGTCATAGTGAGAAAGGGGTACTCGGAGGGGGAACGGGAACGTATGAGCGACGGAGTTCGGGTGGACGCGGACCGGGTTCGCGGGGTGGCAGATGCATTGGTGTCGTCGGCGGAAGTGCTCGGTGACGCCGCCGATTCCGTTGCCGACGCAGGCTTCGGCGCAGCCGGGGCCGGACGGAACTACGGTGACCTGGGCGCTGCGTACTCCCAGGCGTACCTGGGGCTCGGGCGTGCCGTCGGGGCATGGCGGTCCGCGGTCGACGACATTGCCGATGCCCTCACCACCGCGATGAACGAGTACGAGCAACAGGACGACGCCACCGCGTACGCGATCGAGTCACCCCGGTGACACCTCCTTCGGCCTCGTCCGGTGACAGGGCGTCGATCGACGAGATTCTCGATGCGAACGCAGAAGGCTTGCTGTATTTCGAGCGGTTCCTGCCGCTGGTCGGCCGTGTCCCGGGCGTCGAGGTTCCGCAGTATCAGGACATGTGCGCCAGGTACGACGAGCAGCGTGGGCTGAACCTCGGTGCGCTCGGACACGATGCAGACGCCGTGGGGACGGTGTCCGCAGTACTCGCCGATCAACTCGAGGAGCAGATTCAGCTTCGTAGAGTCCTGCAGTTGCGTTGGCACGGTGACGCCGGGCAGGCCGTGCAGACCTATCTGTCGGCCGAACAGCAAAAGGCTTCCCAGTTCCTCGCGTCGATCGAAGATTCTCACCAGACGATGTGTGCGGCCGTCGACGTTCTCCGTGACGCAGTGACCGACAAGGCCGAGCTCGTCGGCGGCCTCGACATCGACCTGGTGGACGGTAAGGACGTCGGCCAGATCGATGCGATTCTGCTTGCGTCGGGAATCGAGTGCCTGCCGGTCGATCGAGAGTCGGTGTTCCCACGATTGGCGTCTGCGTTCGAGGATCTGAACGACGGTGTGCGCAGCGGCGATGTCTCCGACGAGTTCGCTGCCGAGGTGACCGAACGCTGCGGGCGCTGGATCGACACCGAGTTCGTTCCGCGCGTACAGGGCGCGTGCGAGGCCGTCCTCGCAGCATGCAGCGCCACGGACACCGCCGTCAGAGACTGTCTGAAGTTGGTGGTGGACATTCTGGGCAGTGTCCACGAGCCTTCGTTCGGCGGACTCGACGAGCGCAGTTGGGCACTCGAGCCCGGTACAGCAGTGCCGTGGACGGGGCCCGACAGCTCTTCGGTAGACCCGACTCCTGCCGGGATCGGTTCCACGCCTGCCGGTTCCGGAGCCGGAACAGCTTTCGGGCCCGCAGCTGTCGGGCCGCCAGCGGTCGGACCCGCCGCTGTCGGCCCGGCCGTCTCGCCACCCGGCGGCAACGCACTCGCCGGATCGGACAGCGTGGATCCGGCCGAATCCCTGATCGCCGACGGTCGTGTCGTCGATCGATTGGGGGACTCTCTGGACGGACTCGTGGATCGAGTCGTCGCCGAGATCGTCGACCGTGTCGACGACGCGCTGGCCGAGACGATCGACAGTGGAGATCTCCAGGGCTCAGGCGATACCGCACTCGACAGCCGGACAGGTGACGAGAACACCGAGGAAGCTTCTCCGGACGTGAGCGGCGACCGGCCACCCGAGTCGGACCCGTTGCCGCAGCCCGGGCAGTCGTGGCCCGCGGCCGGCGACGAGCGCGGCCATCTCGAGGCCGAGCTCGACGGGCATCGCGCCCGCATCGCACTCGAACACGACGGCACGGTGTCTGTCGAACTGGAGACTCCTGGACTCGGAACTCGCTCGTTCGAGCTCGGAATCGAACCGCTCGGCCTACCTCAGATCGTCGAGGTCCCCGGTGTCGTCGACGCGGTGGACGGACCGGCCCCGGCTGCAGCGGTGCCGTCCGAATTGAAACCCCCGTCCGAACCGGCACCCACGGCAGAACCGGCACCCACGGCCGAATCCGTCGCAGCGGCGGAACCGGTGTTATCCGCCGAACCCGTGCCGGCTGCCGAACCGGCACCCACATCCGAATTCGACTCGGATGCATCGGTGCAGTGCACGCCTGAGTCACCCGACATCGAGCAGCCTGCTGTGCAGCATCCGGTGGTTGCGGATCGACCGGTCACCGATCCGCAACCCGCCGACATCGGTAGCGGTGCGGGCCTCAGTGAAGCAGGGGAGCTGTGAGCACCGACAGTGGGTGGCGTCGGGAGTTGCATCGAATACGAGACCAGCACCGAATCGCGATGGGGCGGGCGGCGGAGGCGTTGAGTCGGGCGCAGGCTCCGGCAATGGACCGAGGAGCACGGAGTTCGGCCGAGGCGAGCGGAGCGGATTTCGACGTAGAGCCAGGGTCGGGATCGGTGCTGCAACCGGCTCACCTGGACCGTCGCGAACCCACGCCGCACGTCGAGACCGAACCCGACGGACGGCCGAGGTCCTGGCTGGTCTGACGACAGCCGGGACTAGCCCCGTCCGAGCAGCGCCTTGATCGACGCGGACGCCTTGGGCTTGGGCTGCGCGTCGAGAGGCGCGTGTGGATCGACAGCTCGGGTGCCGTCGATCTCGCCGGTCGATCCGGCCAGTTCCTCGTAGTCGGAGTCACCGGTCAGATGGAACAGCAGGAAGGCCGTCAGGACGGCGCGGGTGCGCTGCTGAGTCTTGCGGTCGGGCTTGTTGATGCCCAGTGCGCCGAGTATCCGGCGGCCCTCGACGAAACCGTCCGCCGTCGAGCCGTCGATTCGGCGCAGGACAGTCGGGCCGTTCCAGGCCTGGGCGAGCGCGAGCGAGTTGTCGGTGAGCGAATCGGCGTTCGAGTTGTCTCCGACGACGAGTCCCGGCACGGAAAGGCCGGCTGCGGCGTCCTCGGACGAGGGCGCAGTCGGTGCGGGGAACAGCGCGGCGACGGCCTTGATGTCCGATCGTCGGGAGGCGGCGAGCACTGCGGTGCCTGCCCCCATCGCGTGGCCCGCCGTGGCGAGTTTGTCCGGATGCACGCTGATGTTGCCTGGGCCCAGTCGCACGCCCGTCATGATGTCGAGCACAGTGCCCAGATCGGTGGCGAGTCCGCGGTGTGAGGGCACGAGACCGCGCTCGGTGTCCGGTGCCGCAACCACGATGCCCCAGGACGCGAGATGCTTCAGGGTGTCGGTGTAATGACTGGGACGCAGCATCCAGCCGTGTGCGAAGGCGACGCCGGGCAGGCCGTAACCCTCGGCTGGGGTGTAGACGACACCGGGTTGCCCGGCGAGGGCCAGGTCGCCTCGCAGCACCTTGTGCGGGCCGCGCTTGGAGAGAGCAGATGCCAGCTTCTTCGGTTTCGCCACGAGAGATGACGCTACCGAACCGCGGCCCGTCAGGGGGACACCGGACACGTCAACCTGAGCGAATGGGTCGTGCGCGCCCCGCCGAGTACCCTGATTGTCCATGTGCGGAATCGTGGGTTACGTCGGCCACCGCCCAGCTCTGGGTGTGGTGGTCGAAGCGCTTCGGCGTATGGAATATCGGGGTTACGACTCCGCGGGCATCGCCATTCTCGACGGTGCAGGAGCGACAGCCGTCGAGCGCAAGGCGGGTCGACTGGCGAATCTCGAAGCCGAACTGGACGACATCGGTACCGATACGTTCGTCGGCACCACCGGAATGGGTCACACCCGGTGGGCGACACACGGCCGTCCCACCGACCGCAACGCCCATCCGCATCGGGACACGTCCGGAACGGTCGCGGTGGTGCACAACGGCATCATCGAGAACTTCGGACCGCTGCGTGCCGAACTGGAAGCGGTCGGGATCGAGTTCCTCTCCGATACCGACACCGAGGTCGCGGTGCACCTGGTCTCGCGGGCTTACGCCGATGGCCCGACCGCGGGCGATTTCGTGGCCAGCGCGAAAGCAGTTCTGCGTCGTCTCGAGGGTGCGTTCACCCTGGTGTTCACCCATTCCGATCATGCGGACACGATCGTCGCGGCGCGCCGCTCCACGCCGTTGGTTCTCGGCGTCGGCGAGGGTGAGATGTTCCTGGGGTCCGACGTCGCTGCGTTCATCGAGCACACCCGCAACGCCGTCGAACTCGGCCAGGATCAGGTCGTCGTCATCACCGCCGACGGCTACGACATCAGCGATTTCGAGGGCAACGAGGCGCAGGGGCGTCCGTTCCGAATCGATTGGGATCTGGCAGCCGCCGAGAAGGGCGGCCACGACTACTTCATGCTCAAGGAGATCCAGGAGCAGCCCGCCGCGGTGGCGGACACGTTGCTCGGCCACTTCGACAACGGTCGAATCGTGCTCGACGAGCAGCGACTGTCGGATCAGGAGCTGCGCGACGTCGACAAGGTGTTCGTCGTGGCCTGCGGTAGCGCGTACCACTCGGGCCTGCTCGCCAAGTACGCGATCGAGCACTGGACTCGGCTTCCGGTCGAGGTGGAACTGGCCAGCGAATTCCGCTATCGCGACCCGGTACTCGATCGATCGACCCTGGTCGTCGCCATCTCGCAGTCCGGCGAGACTGCGGACACTCTCGAAGCAGTTCGGCACGCCAAGGATCAGAAGGCCCGGGTTCTCGCGGTGTGCAACACCAACGGATCGCAGATTCCGCGTGAGGCCGACGCCGTGCTCTACACGCGTGCCGGTCCGGAGATCGGCGTCGCGTCGACCAAGGCCTTTCTCGCGCAGGTGACCGCGAACTATCTGGTCGGGTTGGCGTTGGCGCAGGCTCGCGGCACCAAGTATCCCGACGAGGTTGCGCGTGAATTCGCCGAACTCGAAGCGATGCCCGAGTTGGTGCAGAGGGTGCTCGAGACGGTCGAACCGGTTCGGGCACTGGCACGAGAGCTCTCGACGGCCACGACCATTCTGTTCCTCGGCCGACACGTCGGGTACCCGGTTGCGCTCGAAGGCGCGCTCAAGCTCAAGGAACTCGCGTACATGCACGCGGAGGGTTTCGCAGCGGGCGAGCTCAAGCACGGTCCGATCGCGCTGATCGAGGACGGTGTCCCGGTGATCATCGTGATGCCGTCGCCGAAGGGTCGTGCGGTGTTGCACTCGAAGATGCTGAGCAACATTCGCGAGATTCAAGCGCGTGGTGCACGAACGGTCGTCATCGCCGAAGAAGGAGACGAGGCCGTTCGGCCTTTCGCCGACGATCTCATCGAGATCCCGGCAGCCTCGACGCTGTTGCAGCCCCTTCTGTCGACGATTCCGCTGCAGGTGTTCGCCGCCGAGGTTGCGCAGGCGCGCGGCTACGACGTGGACAAGCCGCGCAACCTGGCCAAGTCCGTC
Organism: Rhodococcus sp. 14-1411-2a; assembly: GCF_002259485.1. Taxonomy (GTDB): domain Bacteria; phylum Actinomycetota; class Actinomycetes; order Mycobacteriales; family Mycobacteriaceae; genus Rhodococcoides. The sequence goes on along the minus strand of NZ_NPGA01000003.1, from coordinate 136,784 downwards.
ACCGTCGAGTAGCGCTCGGCATGCGTGGTTACTACACACCCGAGCAGATTCGGAATGCGGAAGCGCCGCTGCTGAACTCGTTGCCCAACGGTGTTCTCATGCGGCGCGCCGCGTACGGCTTGGCGACCGTCGTGGCCGGCGAACTGGCTGCGCGCACGGGCGGCGTCGCCGGACGGCGTGTGACGATTCTGGTGGGCACGGGCGACAACGGCGGAGACGGTCTGTGGGCGGGGACATATCTGCGTCGCCGCGGTGTCTCGGTGTCGGCACTCCTGCTCGACCCGACGCGGGCGCACGCGGAAGGTCTTGCAGCCCTGCGAGCGTCGGGCGGACGAGTGGTGACTCGGTGCGGACCTACCGACATCGTGGTCGACGCCATCGTGGGAATTTCCGGCAAGGGTCCGTTGCGGCCCGATGCGGCTGCGGTGGTCGAGCAGATCACCGCACCGATCGTGGCCGTGGACATTCCCAGCGGAGTCGACGCGGAGACCGGTGCCGCACCGGGGCCGGCCGTGACCGCCGACGTGACGGTGACGTTCGGAGCGCGCAAGCCCGTGCATGTACTGGCCGTACCTCGTTGTGGCCGAATCGAACTCGTGGACATCGGCCTCGAGCTGCCCGCGCCGGCGATGGCGTCGCTCGAGCCGGCCGACGTAGGACGGGTGTGGCCGATTCCCACGGCCGCGGACGACAAGTACTCGCAGGGCGTGGTGGGTGTTTTGGCAGGCAGCGCCACGTTCCCCGGTGCCGCACTGCTCTGTGTAGGCGCGGCTGTTGCGGCCACCTCCGGGATGGTCCGCTACGTGGGAAGTGCAGGCACAGAGGTCGTGTCTCACTGTCCGGAGGTCGTTGCCGCCCCGGATCTCGACACGGCCGGGAGGGTGCAGGCGTGGGTGGTCGGTCCCGGTTTCGGCACCGACGAGGATTCGGCGGAGATCGTGCGTCGAGTTCTGGACACGGACCTGCCGGTGGTCGTCGATGCGGATGCGCTCACTGTCCTCGCACAGAACGAACGCTGGGTTGCCGGACGCGCCGCACCGACTTTGCTGACCCCGCATGCCGGAGAATTCGCCCGCCTGACCGGATCCGACCCCGCACCCGACCGAGTGGGATCGGTTCGAGATCTCGCCGCGCGTTGGGGCGTCACCGTTCTGCTCAAGGGACGGGCGACGATCGTGGCCGATGCGGACGGCACCACGTTCGTCAGCGATGCCGGAGGATCGGCCGCGTCGACCGCCGGCTCGGGCGACGTACTGTCGGGCATTCTCGGGGCCCTGCTCGCGTCGGGAATGGCACCGTCCACGGCGGCTGCCTGCGGAGCGAAGGTCCACGCCCTGGCCGCCGCCCGTGCGGCTCACGGGTCCGGTGGAGAGTTCGCGGCACCCATTTCTGCGAGCCCACTGTGTGAGGCCATTCCCGACGCGATCCGAATTGTGCGCTCACTCCCAACGTGACCGTGGTCGTGCGTGGCCCACGTCCGACACCAGGTGTGTCACGACTTGTGGCACCCTGATCCGTCGTATCGGCGGCCCGGATGGCACTATCGAATGTTGTGAGTATCGGCTGCGACGACGAGAGGACCGATCCTCGGACGGGTTCGGGCGCTGTGGCGTCCGTCGACCTCGACGCAGTGGCTCACAACGTCCACATGTTGCAGCAGTTCGCCGGGGACGCCGCAGTGATGGCGGTCGTCAAGGCCGACGGATACAACCACGGTGCCGTCGAAGTCGCACGCGCCGCAGTGGCAGCGGGGGCGCAGGAGCTCGGCGTCACCACCATCGGCGAGGCCCTCGAACTCCGGGCAGCGGGAATCACGGTCCCGGTGCTGGCGTGGTTGCATCGAACGGATTCGGACTTCGCTGCGGCAATCGCCGGGCAGGTGGGGATCGCAGTGTCCACGGCCGCCCAGCTCGATGCCGTGGTCGACGCCGCGCGCCGAGTCGGCCGAACCGCTGATCTCACGCTCAAGATCGACACCGGGCTCAACCGCAACGGGGTCGCGGAAGCCGATCTCGACGACGTGCTCGACACGACGGCGGTTGCCGTCGCGGAGGGCAGTGTTAGGTTGACCGGAATGTTCTCGCACTTGGCATGCGCCGACGAGCCGGGACACCCGGCCAACGATGCCCAGGCGGAGCGGCTTCGAGACGCCGTGCGGCGCGCTACCCGCCGCGGAACACCTCCCGCCGTCGTGCATCTGTCCAACTCGGCTGCCACCTTGACCAGACCCGATCTCGGTTTCGACATGGTCCGCCCGGGTATTGCTCTGTACGGCTTGTCGCCGGTACCCGAGCTGGGGACATACGGGCTACGCCCGGTCCTGACGCTCTCGGCGCAGGTGGCGAACATCAAGAAGGTGAGCGAAGGTGAATCGGTGTCCTACGGCTACACCTGGACCGCTCCCGCAGACACCGTGGTCGCACTCGTCGCTCTCGGTTACGCCGACGGTGTCGTTCGCCGCCTCAGTGGGCGGTTCGGTGTGACCATCGGAGGTCGCCGCTATCCCTCGGTGGGGCGCGTGTGCATGGATCAATTCGTCGTCGACCTCGGTGGCGGCGGCTCGGGTGTCGCGGTCGGCGACGAGGCGCTACTGTTCGGGCCAGGGGACAGGGGAGAAGCGCACGCTCAGGATTGGGCGGATGCGCTCGACACAATCAGCTACGAGGTCGTCACCGGCATTCGTGGACGTGTTCGACGACGGTTCGTCGCCGCGCACTCAGGGGAGGCGACGAAATAGATCATGCTCGGATTGCTGCAGAGTATTGCAATTGTGGTGCGCGAGACGGCGTTCCGGTCCAACAAGGATCCGCTGGCCACCGAGAATCTCGACCTGATGGATGCCGACCGAGGCAGTATCGTCACCGCGGACGACGGCGTGCCGCTCGCGGTTCGCGAAGTCGGTCCCTCGGATGCCGAACTGACCGTGATATTCGTACACGGTTACTGCCTTCGCACGTCGTCGTGGCATTTCCAACGACGTGCACTCGAACAGCAATGGGGTTCGACGGTCCGCATGGTCTTCTACGACCAGCGCGGTCACGGGCGGTCGGGAGTACCGAGCCCGGAGAGTTGCACCATCGGTCAACTCGGCCTCGATCTCGATGCGGTGATTCGCTCGGTGGTACCCAAGGGCCGCATCGTTCTGGTGGGGCACTCGATGGGCGGAATGTCGATCCTGTCGATGGCGCGGCAACGATCGGACGTGCTGCGTCAGCGTGTCATCGGCGCAGTCCTGATCTCGACGACAGCTGCCGGTCTCGCGCAATCCGGGGTGGGCCGAAGTCTGCAGAATCCGGCCGTCGACGCGTTCCGGCTCGCGGTGCGGACGTCGCCCGGCTTCGTGCAGTTCGGTCGCGGAGCTGTGCGCGCACTCATCTCACCGGTACTGCGCGCGGCGTCTTACGGCACCAGGGTGTCCCCACGACTGGTGGCATTCTCCCAGTCGATGATCGACGACACGTCCGTCGTCACGATCGTCAATTTCCTCGAGACGCTCGAGTTGCACGACGAGTCCGAGGCCTTGCTGGAATTCGAGAACATTCCGGTATCGGTCGTGTGTGGCGACGAGGATTGGATCATTCCGTTCGCGAGCTCGGAGGCTCTGGCTCAGGCCCTGCCGCGTTCGGAGATGGTGCGTGTGCGCCAGGGCGGGCACCTGGTTCAACTCGAATTTCCGGAACAGGTCAACGGTGCGATCGCGCGCCTCGTGGCACGGGCAACGGAGGCCGCGGGCAAGAAGCGGCGGTGGGGCGTTGTCTGACGAGCCGCTGATCTTGCCGGTGGACGTCGAATTGGCCACTGCCGCAGACACTGCCGAGTTCGGCGCACGGCTTGCGGACGTTCTGGTCGCCGGCGATCTGGTGATTCTCGACGGCCCGCTCGGGGCCGGAAAGACAGCCATGACGAAGGGGATTGCGGCCGGACTCGGTGTGCAGGGCCGCGTCACCTCGCCGACGTTCGTGATCGCCCGTGAGCACCGGGCCGGGTCGCGGCCCCACGGTCTGCCGCCGGTTACGCTCGTCCACGTCGATGCGTATCGGCTGGGGATGACGGGGCAGTCGGCGCTCGACGAACTCGATGCCCTCGACCTCGATACCGACCTCACGGACGCCGTGGTCGTGGTCGAGTGGGGTGAGGGATTGGTCGAGAAGCTGACTGACGGCCATGTGTCGGTTCATCTGACGCGTGACCCGGACTCCGACGTTCGACGCGCTACGGCACGCCGCGTGGAATCGGTGGTCACGCCGCAGCACTGAGCCCGGCCGGCTGTGCACGACGGCAGTGAGTCGGCATGCGAGCGTGCGGGTAATCTGAAACATCGTGCTTGTACTTGCCGTCGACACCTCGACCCCCGCCGTCACCGCAGGTGTGGTGAGTCTGACCGAGTCCGCCGTCGGTGCAGTGGCCACGACGCTCGCCACGCGGGTTCGGGTGGACGCGCGATCGCATGCAGAAATACTCACCCCCAACATCCTCGAGTGCCTGTCCGAGGCGCAGATCACCGCCGCCGATCTCGGTGCCGTCGTCGTCGGCGTCGGTCCAGGGCCCTACACCGGCTTACGGGTGGGAATGGCGACGGCAGCGGCCTTCGGTGACGCACTCGGTCTTCCGGTGTTCGGCGTCTGTAGTCTCGACGCCATTGCCTCGGATGTCTCCGAACCCGGGTCCCTGTTGGTGGTGACCGATGCGCGTCGACGCGAAATCTATTGGGCGCGTTACGAAGCGGGAGTGCGAGTCGCGGGACCCGACGTCGTGGCCCCGGCCGAACTGGACCGTGTGGGAGTCGACGCGGTCGCCGGATCGGCACCGCATGCTGCGGCATTCGAGCTTCCGGTTCATGATGTGCAGGCACCGTCTCCGGCCGGACTGGTCGCGGTGGCCGCCGCCGATATCGGCAGCGGGATCGTGCCCGGCCCGCTCGTCCCGTTGTACCTGCGCCGCCCCGACGCCAAGACGCTCGACGAGCGAGCCGCAGCGAAGGCTCCGAAGTGACCGTGTCGATCGAGTCGATGACGGCGGCGGATGCTGCTCGGTGCGCGTATCTCGAGACCGTGCTGTTCCCGGGTGACGACCCGTGGGCCGAGGATGCATTCATCGCGGAATTGGCCGCGCCACACAATCATTACGTCACCGCGCGAGAGAACGACGAGGTCGTCGGCTACGCAGGCATCTCGCTGCTGGGGCAGCCGAGCCGCGGAGCGTTCGTCGTCGGTGAGTCCGAGGTGCACACCATCGGAGTCGATCCGTCGCATCACCGCAGGGGAATCGGCGGGCGATTGCTCGACGAACTGCTGCGCGTGGCCGACGAGCACGGTGGGCCGGTCTTTCTCGAGGTCCGCACCGACAACGAGCCCGCCATCGAGCTGTACCGACGCGAAGGGTTCCAGATCGTGGGCACCAGGGCCGGGTACTACCAGCCGAGCGGGGCCGACGCCTTCACCATGCGTCGGCCCCAGAACACGAAAGGATCAGCCCGATGATCGTCATGGGTATCGAAAGTTCCTGCGACGAAACAGGAGTCGGGATCGTCCGCTGGGGCGGAGCGGGGACGTGCGAACTGATGGCCGACGAGGTCGCCTCCAGCGTCGACGAACACGCGCGGTACGGCGGAGTGGTGCCCGAGGTGGCGTCGCGCGCACATCTCGAAGCGATCGTGCCGACCATGCGGCGGGCTCTGGCGGCCGCGGACATCGAGCGGCCCGACGCCGTCGCGGTGACGATCGGGCCGGGGCTGGCCGGGGCGTTGCTGGTCGGGGTTGCCGCTGCGAAGGCGTACGCCGCGGCCTGGGGCGTGCCCTTCTATGCGGTCAACCATCTCGGTGGCCACGTCGCGGTCGATACGCTCGAGCACGGCCCGATGCCGTCGTGCGTGGCGCTGTTGGTCTCCGGAGGTCACACTCATCTGCTGCACGTCGACGATCTGTCCCGGCCGATCGCCGAGCTCGGGACCACGGTCGACGACGCAGCGGGGGAGGCCTTCGACAAGGTTGCGCGGCTCCTCGGATTGGGATACCCGGGTGGCCCGGCACTCGATGATGCTGCGCGCGAGGGCGATCCGGCTGCGATCGCGTTTCCCCGAGGCATGACCGGCCCACGCGATGCCCGTTACGACTTCTCCTTCTCCGGGGTCAAGACGGCCGTCGCTCGATTCGTCGAGGCCAGACAACGTGCGGGGGATCCGATTCCTGTCGCAGACATCGCGGCGTCCTTCCAGGAATCCGTCGCCGATGTCCTGACGATGAAGGCCGTTCGCGCGGCAACCGACGTCGATGTCGACACGATCGTGCTGGGTGGGGGTGCCACCGCCAACTCTCGCATTCGTTCGCTGATCGAAAGTCGCTGTACAGAGCAGGGTTTGACGCTGAGAATTCCGAAGCCGCGACTGTGTACCGACAACGGCGTGATGATCGCCGCACTGGGTGCCCACCTCGTTGCAGGCGGAGCCGAGCCGTCGGCGTTGACCGCTGTGACCGACCCCGGCCTCTCGGTCGCGACCAGTCAGGTGCCTGGCTGAGCGTCCTGCGTTGCGGCTGTGGTCTCGGACGAACGCGGAACCGACGGCTCGGCTGCCGACAGTGGCTCGGTCGGGGATCCGGACGCCGCGGGAGCTGCGACCGGCGGCGACCATACCGTCGGTGGTGCCGTCAGTTCCGGGGTGGGTTCCGAACCGCTGACATCGGTGGTGGGCACGGTGATCGACTCGGTCGGCACCGGAGTGAACTCGGGTGTGACCTCGGGTGTGACCTCGGTAGTGGGCTCGGGCGTCGGGCCGGGAACGATCTCGGTCGTGTCGCTCGGGTCCGAGGACTCGATCGGTTCGGAGGGTCGAACCGGAGTCGTGGTGACCGAGGTCGGCGGCTCGATCGGGATCCCGGTGGTGGCATCGGGGGACGACGGGTTCGTGGTGGGGTCGATCGGCCACTCGATCCGCGGGAGGTCCGGTGCGGGACGCAGTGTCGGGGTACTGGTCGGCGGAGCGGTCGTGGTGAACCGCGCCGACGACCCGGTGGCGTCCACCGAGGTCGCCGTGGGGTCGGATGGATCCCCGGGGGTGCGTCCTGCTGTCGTCTGATCCTCGTCGGGGGAGTAGCCCCCGGTGGCCGGCGCACCGGTATCGCTGGATTCGGTCGCGGATCGCGCGGTACTTCCGGCCGGAGAGACGCTGGCATCGTCGGCAGGCGTCATCGTCTGCACGCCGTAGGCGAGAACGAGACCACCTGCGACGACGGCGGCCGCGATCGCACCGGAGTATCGACTCATCCGGGTCGCGGTGTTGCGCGTGGCCGAGACGAGTTGGTAGCCGCCGCCGTCGGCAGATGCGGCAACGGAGGCAGCGCCGACGGCAAGAACCGCGTCGGGCTCGGACATTCGAACGACCGGGGCGTGGAACATGTCGGTGAGCGTGGCGGCGAGCAGGGGGATGTGCGCCCCTCCACCGATCAGCACGATGACCTCGGGTTCGTGAGTGCTCTCGTCGAACACTCCTCGTACGAACTCGGCTGCGGTGCCGAAGATCGGGGTCGCGGCGGTGTCGAATGCGTCCCGGGTGACCGTCAGCGGGATTCCGCTGTAACGCGCGATGCTGACTTCGTCCGAGTGGGACAGCTGTTCCTTGACCGATCGGTACCGCGCGGACCCGATTCCGCGGTCGTCGCGGATGTCGTCCCGAAGGTTGTCACGGGTCATGTCCTGCACGAGGTTCCGGACGAGCACGTTGATGGCGTCGCCGCCGACGGCGTCCGATCGGCCGTGCGCCAGTACCTTGTCGGTGGTCCGATCGGTGACGGTGACCGACATGCCCGAGGCACCGAGATCGACCAGCGCGATCGTGTCGTATCGATCGATGAGGCCGGTGGTCGCCAGATGCGCGGACGCGGCAGCGGATTCGGGCACCAGTCGAACATCGCGGGTGGTGTGGGCCAGCGCTGCGCGAATTCCCGCAGCGTGCTCCTCGGTGCGGTAGGTGACGGCGATCGCGTCGGGGGTCCGGTGACCGGGAATCAGAGAGGCCATGAGTTCGATGGCCGAGGTGACCAGATCACCGATGTCGGTGTTCGCTTGGCGATCGGTGGATACGGTGCGGTATTCGACCGTGCGACTACCGTCGGTGTCGACGGTGACGAGGGCTGCGCACACGACCTCGGATCCGGTGGATATACCCACGCCTACTCGCATGCTGCACCTCCCGCCCCTGTGTACCTGTCCGGAATCGACTGCTCTGTGTGCCATGTCGCGGCACGGCTGTCGACCGTTATCGCTCGGACAGCTCCGTTATCGTAACGTTACTTCGTGCCTCATCGCGAGCGCGATATGCCGCTCGGTAGGTTCTTCGGTGAAAGTTCATAGCCTTCTACCTGGTCTTTCGATGGCTTCGCGGACGCCGGTAAAACAGCGGGAAACGACTCCGGTGTTCGGCGTTTCGGGTCCTGATTCGCCCGTTTTCGGATTTTTGCGGTGGTGCAGGAGGGCGCGTGCGCACGCGCGCGACCCACGTGTCACGAACCTGGCGAACCCAGCCCTTGAGTGCTGGCACTCTCGTGTATAGAGTGCTAGTTGGCACCGAGCGAAGTCCCGGCACCCGCGACGACGGGAACGAGTTCAGGCCGTGATTGTCAGAACCGCAGGAGAAGTACTTACACACAGCTGTCCGGGGATCCGACCCCGGACGCGTACCCCATAACTTTGGAGGGCTCAACGTGGCGAGCGTGAAAATCAAGCCGCTCGAGGACAAGATCCTCGTCCAGGCCAACGAGGCCGAGACGACGACCGCCTCCGGTCTGGTCATCCCCGACACAGCCAAGGAGAAGCCCCAGGAGGGCACCGTCGTCGCCGTAGGCGAAGGCCGTGTCACCGAGAAGGGCAACCGCATCCCGGTCGACGTCAAAGAAGGTGACACCGTCATCTACAGCAAGTACGGCGGCACCGAGATCAAGTACGCCGGCGAGGAGTACCTGATTCTGTCGGCACGCGACGTGCTGGCTGTCATCGCCAAGTAGGCCACAACGCATCCCGCCCCGGTATCCGATTTTCGTGTCGGTCCCGGGGCGGTGTGCGTTCGATCGAGTTTCTTTACTCGAAGGAGTAACACCGAAACATGGCAAAGCAAATCCAATTCAACGAGGAAGCGCGCCGCGCACTCGAACGCGGCGTCGACAAGCTGGCCGACGCCGTCAAGGTGACGCTCGGGCCGCGGGGACGCCACGTCGTCCTGTCCAAGGCATTCGGCGGTCCGACCGTCACGAACGACGGCGTCTCGATCGCTCGTGAGATCGACCTGGAAGATCCGTTCGAGAACCTCGGCGCGCAGCTGGTCAAGAGCGTCGCCACCAAGACCAACGACGTCGCAGGCGACGGAACCACCACCGCGACGGTCCTCGCGCAGGCGCTCGTGCGCGGCGGTCTGAAGAACATCGCCGCAGGTGCCAACCCGATCGCACTCGGCACCGGCATCTCCAAGGCGGCCGACAAGGTCGCCGAGGCTCTGCTCGCCGCCGCAACCCCGGTCGAGGGCAAGCAGGCGATCGCTCAGGTCGCCACCGTGTCCTCGCGTGACCCCGAGATCGGCGAACTCGTCGGCGAGGCGCTCACCCGCGTCGGCGCGGACGGCGTCGTCACCGTCGAGGAGTCCTCGACGCTGCTCACCGAGCTCTCGGTCACCGAAGGCGTGCAGTTCGACAAGGGCTACCTCTCGCCGTACTTCGTCACCGACGTCGACGCGCAGGAAGCAGTTCTCGAGGACGCGTACGTCCTGCTGTACCGCGAGAAGATCACCTCGCTTCCGGACTTTCTGCCGCTGCTGGAGAAGGTTGCCGAGAGTGGCAAGCCGTTGCTCATCATCGCCGAGGACACCGAAGGTGAAGTTCTCTCGACGCTGGTCGTCAACTCCATCCGCAAGACGATCAAGGCCGTGGCGGTCAAGGCACCGTTCTTCGGTGATCGTCGCAAGGCGTTCCTCGACGATCTCGCGGTCGTGACGGCCGGCCAGGTCATCACCGCCGATGTGGGTCTGAGCCTGAAGGAAGCCGGACTCGAGCTGCTCGGTCGCGCTCGTCGCGTCGTCGTCACCAAGGACGACACGACCATCGTCGACGGTGCGGGCACGCAGGACGACATCGACGCGCGCGTCGGTCAGCTCCGCCGCGAGATCGAGAACACCGACTCCGAGTGGGATCGCGAGAAGCTCGAAGAGCGTCTGGCGAAGCTCTCGGGCGGCATCGCGGTCATCAAGGTCGGCGCTGCCACCGAGACCGAGCTCAAGGAACGCAAGTTCCGCGTCGACGACGCTGTGGCTGCGGCCAAGGCCGCCGTCGAAGAGGGCATCGTCCCCGGCGGCGGTTCGGCTCTGACTCAGGCAGCGTTGGCTCTGGCCGACGACCTCGGCCTGACCGGCGACGAAGCCACCGGTGTGGCCGTGGTGCGCAACGCACTCAACGCACCGCTGTTCTGGATCGCCTCCAACGCGGGGATCGACGGTTCCGTCGTCGTCAGCAAGGTGGCAGAACTGCCGAAGGGACATGGATTCAACGCCGCGACCCTGACGTACGGCGACCTGTTGGCCGATGGCGTCGTCGATCCGGTCAAGGTGACGCGCTCCGCTGTGGTCAATGCCGCGTCGGTTGCACGCATGATCCTGACGACCGAGAGCGCGATCGTGGAGAAGCCGGAAGAGGCCCCCGAGCCTTCTGCCGGGCACGGACACGCTCACTGACGTTCGATGACACGAGAAAGCCCCCAACCCTTTCGGGTTGGGGGCTTTCTCGTGTGTTCGGGTGATTACACCGCAATGCGGCGGCGATTGTGACGAGCGTGCAGTTCTCGCTCGGTCTCCGACATTCCGCCCCAGATCCCGTAGGGCTCGCTGACGTTGAGGGCGTGTGTACGGCACTGGGCGAGGACGGGGCAACTACGGCACATTTCCTTCGCCCGCATCTCGCGCTGTGCTCGTGCCCGGCCCCGCTCGCCGTCCGGGTGGAAGAACATGGACGAATCGACGCCACGGCACAGGCCGTGCATCTGCCAATCCCAAATGTCGGCGTTCGGCCCAGGGAGGTGATTCGGCTGCGGCATGGAAACTCCTAGGGTGGTGTGGCTTCTCGGATTCGTGATCCGAATGCCGACAACGTTATGTGGATCGACGAAATCGAGTCAATAGTTCTCTGTCGTGTGCAAATGCATAGTTATGGGGCAAAGAATTAACACGGGCGATATTTACTTCGACTCACCCGCGTGCGTGTCCTTCCTGTTGAAGAATCCGTCGACACGGGAGACGATGGGAAGGGCATCGGCATTCCGGCTGTCGAAGCGAAGTCGCGGAGCTCAGTCGTCCGGCGTCGGTCGTCAATGTGATCGCTCGATGCGACCGGCATGACGTAGTTGATGTTTTCCCTGTTCACAGGCGTTTCGTTGGTGCTTCGGGCCGCTCCGTGGCACGCGTCGGGTGAGGCGTCGATCCATTCGGTCGAGGCCGCGCGAGGTGTCCGACGCGATTGCGCGGAGCGCCGTCCGGGACCCGAAGGGGCGAACGGACGGCGTGCGGCGCATCGCTTGCCGATCGTGTGACCGACTGCGCCGATTAACCTATTCGCCACACAGCGTTCAGATTCTCGTCTTCGAGTCGGCTGTGTTCACATTGTTAATTCCTTGAAAACTGCATTCTCTGCGCGCGAAACGACGCGTTGTTGTCCCTTTTCGGACCGACAGTGAATTCGCCTCACGCAATTGCGTCGCGTCGTATCGGTAGGACTCGGACGCCGTTCGTCATCGGCGATGGCCCTACCCTTGCCTCCGTGCCTTCAGAGCAGAGCTCGCTGTTCACCGCGACGCAGTCCGAACTCTTCGACGCCGCATTCGGCGGCAACCCCGGCCGATTCCCGCTGCCTGCAGCCACCGATCCACGAGAGAGCTGGTTTCGCAGTGTCGCGTTGGCAGGGCAGGGCCGGTACAGCGCAGCCGGAGTCGAGCTTCGGCGGTATCGACCCCGCAGCGCGGAGCTTCGGTCGCTGCACGCGTCGACCACGGCGTCGTGGTTGCGTCAGGTGGGCGAACACGAGCGAGCCCGCCGCTGGGACGGCATCGCGGTCCTTCTCGTCGGACTCGGGGGACCGTCGAGATCGACGGACTCGGTGGAGGCCCGGAGCGATGCGCTGACCGGCCTGGCCGCAGATGCGTTGGGAATCGGACGTTTCGGCCTCGCGGACACCCTGTTGGCCCGCAGTGCCGAGCAGCGGCAGGACCCCGCCGGTCAGGGGCTGTGGCGTCCGGCACTACGGGCGTCGTGGGTAGCGGCCGAGCTGGCGATGATGCGCGGCGACGGCCCAGGGGCGGTCCGACACGCCGAGGCCGCTCGGGCTCTCGCCAACGATGCCGATTCGTTACGCCACATCGTCAAGACCGACTTGGTGGCTGCGGCGGCGCTGAGCTGTGTCGGTGAGACCGGTCGTGCTCGTGAGTCGGCCGTTCAGGTGGCCTGCGCTGCGGAGATGGCCGGGCTGCTGCCCCTGCGCTGGGCCGCCACGATGCTCTGCGAAGGAACAGGCGGGGTCGACGCCGGGATGGCCTCGTCCGCCGACCTGGCCGCCGCCATCGATCGCCTGGGGGGTTCGACGGTCGGTTGACCAGGACCTGGGTCGAAGGCGGACCGATCGGTTCGGTTGTGGCCGGGTGGTGTCGCTATCCTTGGTCTCGTTCCACCACCACGTGGAAGCGCTCCCAGGCGGGTGCGTACCTGTAACGCGGGGAAATTTGTCGACGATGAACAGTGCGGGTGAGGAGTTGGACTCTTTCGTCGTTGCCGCAGCGCAAGGCGATCGACTGGCTCTGTCCCGGGTCTTGGAATTCATCCGACCACTCGTCGTTCGGTACTGCCGAGCACGGGTCGGTTCGGCTGAGCGCGGTCAGCTTTCGGCCGACGACGTGGCGCAGGAGGTCTGTTTGGCAGTCATGACCGCCTTGCCGCGATACCAGGATCAAGGTCGTCCGTTCATGGCATTCGTGTACGGCATCGCGGCTCACAAGGTCGCCGACGCCCATCGCAGTGCCTCGCGTAACAAATCGGACCCGGCCGCCGAAGTACCAGATGTCGTGTCGATGGAGCACGGACCGGAGCAGCGCGCTCTCGAATCCGAGTCGAGTCGACAGATGACTGCACTGCTGGACACCTTGCCTGCGAAGCACCGCGAGATTCTGGTGCTCCGACTCATCGTCGGACTGTCGGCCGAGGAAACAGCAGCCGCCGTCGGCAGCACTGCAGGCGCTATCCGCGTGGCTCAGCACCGAGCTATCGCAAAACTGAAGAACGAAGTTGTGAGAGCAGGTGAAATGTATGGCTAGGGACAATGGTCACGGTGGCCCCGGTGAGACGCCGAGTCGCGGAATCTCGCGTATCGGTGAGCACGTGAACTCCACTGGACCGAAGCAGAACGATCCCTATGCCGACATCGGCGCAGACGGTGGTCCTGTGGACCTCGTCGCCGTACGTCGTGACGATGCGTTCATCGACGCGATCAGTGGCGACGGACCGATTGCCACCGATGACGCAGACGAGTACCAACTCGCCCTTCTGTTGGCCAATTGGCGAGCAGACGTGATCACGCCGGCCATGCCGGCCGGACCCTCCCTCGACGTGGTCGTCGCCTCCGTCGAACGCGAGAAGCTCGCCGCCGACATGGCGCGCTCGAGCTCGGCCAACCGCGGTGGACGCATGCGTCTGCTGCGTCCCATCGCCGGTGCCGCAGCCGCGATCGCCGTCGTGATGGGTGGTCTGGTGGTCATCTCGTACAACTCGACGCCGGACGATCCGTTGTGGAGCGTCAAATCGGTCGTCTTCTCGGAGCAGGCGGATTCGACTGTCGCTCAGATCGATACGACGTCGAAGTTGCAAGAGGCGGAGAATCTCCTGTCCTCGGGGGACACCACTGCCGCTCGCGCACTCCTCGACGGTGCGTCGAACAGCAGTTCCGCTGTTCTCGACGACGGTCAGCGCGCCGAGCTCGACCAGTGGCTGGCACGTCTGCTGCAGGAGTTGCAGGCACTGACGGTGCCCGCGCCTGTCCCGCCCCCGGTTCCGGTCGTTCCGGCTCCGCTCCCCAGCCCGGAGGTCTTCGTGCCACCGGCACCGGTGGATCAGGTCACGCCCGATACCACGGGTGTGCAGAGCACTCCGGCTCCGGCAACGACGACGCCCGAGGTTCCGCCCACGACGACGACGCCGAGTCCGACAACGACCACCGACGTCACACCGACGGTGCTGCAAGAGCCCGATCAGCCGACGGCAACCGCCGGAGGCAGCAGCTCCTCGGAGAACCGCGACCGTATGTCGGTTCCCTCCGGCGGCAGCTGACAGGTTCTCGATCCTTCAGCGGACACGAAGAAGCCCGACACGATCATCGTGTCGGGCTTCTTCGTTGCGAAGTGTCGGAGGTCAGCTGTCGAATCCGTCGCCGTGCAGCGCGTCGTTCATCGAAGCGTCGGCGAAGCCTCGGCAGTAGTCCCAGGTCACGTAGGCGTCGGGTACGGGGTCGTAGGCAGGCTCGTGCGGCCGGACGGTGCCGTCGACGAGCAGCTGGAGCAGATTCGCACGCAGCATGTCCCAGTCGTGGTAGTGGTCCTGCTGGCAGTCCTCGCAGCACACGACGAGACCGCGGATGCCGCGGTGGCCCAGGAGAGCCTCGTAGACAGCCAGGTCCGCCAAGTCCTCTTCGACGGCCAATCGCTCCTGAGGATCGAGGGGCTGGCCTGGCTCGATGGCGTCGAGGGCGGCCGACGGGTCGGCTGGGTCTCCGGCGAACGGATCCGGGGGTAGACCGGGAGGCAATTGATCGCGCACGCCTCCACGGTACGCAGGACTGGTGGGTCTGCGCCAGCCGTTCGAACGCGACATGCCGGACGTACCTGCCACCGACAACGCCGAGGACCGGGGTTTCGGTGCTCGAAGCCACTCACAGCGAGACGCATTCGCACTGGTTGTGCCCTAGCCGATACCATGGTTCACGGCGCTGAACAGATGAGTGCAAGTGCCGAAACTCCATCCGTTCTCCAATCCCGCACTGCGGTGCGCCTGCGAGCTCTCACCGGCCGCACGCCGCGCCGAAGTGCAACCAGGCTCTAGGGAGGGCCAGATTCGCATGAGTAGTCCCGGAGCCCACGTCCGCACAGGCGGCGACGATCCCAACAAGGTCGCGATGCTCGGCCTCACGTTCGACGACGTCCTGCTGCTGCCGGCCGCTTCGGATCTGATTCCCAGCTCGGTCGATACGTCCAGCCAGATCACCCGCGAGATCCGCTTGCGAGTGCCGCTGGTCAGCTCGGCCATGGACACCGTCACCGAGGCCCGGATGGCCATCGCCATGGCCCGCGCAGGCGGTATGGGCGTGTTGCACCGCAACCTGTCACTGCAGGATCAGGCGTCCCAGGTCGAGACGGTCAAGCGTTCGGAGGCCGGGATGGTCACCGACCCCGTCACCTGCAAGCCCACCGACTCGTTGGCCGAGGTCGACGCCATGTGTGCGCGCTTCCGTATCTCCGGTCTTCCCGTCACGGACGAGACCGGCGCGCTGGTCGGTATCATCACCAACCGCGACATGCGATTCGAGGTCGATCAGAATCGCCGCGTCGCCGACGTGATGACCAAGGCCCCGTTGATCACCGCTCAGGAGGGCGTGACTGCGGAAGCTGCGCTCGGCCTGCTGCGCCGTCACAAGATCGAGAAGCTGCCGATCGTGGACGGCAAAGGCGCGCTGACCGGCCTGATCACCGTGAAGGACTTCGTCAAGACCGAGCAGCACCCCGATGCCACCAAGGACCGTGACGGTCGACTGCTGGTCGGTGCCGCTGTGGGCGTCGGGCAGGATGCCTGGTCTCGGTCGATGGCATTGACCGACGCCGGAGTGGACGTCATCATCGTCGACACCGCGCACGGCCACAATTCGCAGGTGCTCGAGATGGTCAGCAAGCTCAAGGCGGAGGTGGGCGACCGCGTTCAGGTCGTCGGCGGCAACGTTGCCACCCGCGCGGGCGCACTCGCTCTCGTCGAGGCAGGCGCGGATGCGGTGAAGGTGGGAGTCGGACCGGGATCGATCTGCACCACCCGTGTGGTCGCAGGTGTCGGTGCTCCGCAGATCACCGCCATTCTCGAAGCCGTGGCCGCGTGCAAGCCGCACGGTGTGCCGGTCATCGCCGACGGCGGTATGCAGTTCTCCGGTGACATCGCCAAGGCTCTCGCCGCCGGTGCCTCGACCGCCATGCTCGGATCGTTGCTGGCCGGAACCGCAGAGTCTCCGGGTGAGCTGATCCTGGTGGGCGGCAAGCAGTTCAAGAGCTACCGCGGAATGGGTTCGCTCGGCGCGATGCAGGGACGCGGGGGAGCGAAGTCGTTCTCCAAGGACCGCTACTTCCAGGACGACGTGTTGGCCGAGGACAAGTTGGTGCCCGAGGGCATCGAGGGTCGCGTCCCGTACCGCGGACCGTTGAACCAGGTCATCCACCAGCTCACCGGTGGTCTGCGCGCTGCGATGGGGTACACCGGGTCCACCTCGATCGAGGACCTGCAGAAGGCTCAGTTCGTACAGATCACGGCGGCCGGGCTCAAGGAGAGCCACCCCCACGACATCACGATGACCGCAGAGGCCCCGAACTACACCACCCGATAGTCGCTTCGGCCTGTTTGGGCCGATTCGATTCGCTCCCGAAGTAGAAAGGTGCGCGCGTGCGCGACCTCGTTGAAATCGGCATGGGCAGAGAAGCCCGCCGCACCTACCAGCTGGACGACATCGACATCGTGCCGTCCCGTCGTACCCGGTCGTCGAAGGAGGTGTCGACGGCATGGCAGCTCGACGCGTACCGCTTCGACATTCCCCTCCTCGCGCATCCGACCGATGCTCTGGTCTCGCCCGAGTTCGCGATCGAGCTGGGTCGACAGGGTGGGCTGGGGGTCATCAACGGTGAAGGGCTGTGGGCGCGCCACTCGGACGTGCAGGCCAAGATCGATCAGCTGATCCACATCGCCGAGACCGATCTCGATCCCGACGCGCCGATCGCCTTCCTGCAGGAACTGCACGCCGCACCGCTCCGGCCGGATCTGCTGGCCGCAGCGGTCGGTCAGGTCCGTGACTCCGGGGTGACCGTCGCCGTTCGGGTGAGCCCCCAGAACGCTCGCTCGCTCACCCCTGCCCTCGTTGCATCGGGCCTCGATCTGCTGGTCATCCAGGGCACGATCATCTCCGCCGAGCACGTGGCACACGGCGAGGACGAGCCGCTCAACCTCAAGACCTTCATCGCGGAACTCGACGTTCCCGTCATCGCCGGCGGCGTGAGCGATCACCGCACCGCACTGCACCTGATGCGTACCGGTGCGGCAGGCGTCATCGTCGGTTACGGCTCGGTCGAAGGTGGCACGACCACCGGTGAGGTGCTCGGTATCGGCGTTCCGATGGCCACCGCCATCGCCGATGCGGCCGCGGCGCGTCGGGACTACCTGGACGAAACCGGCGGGCGCTACGTGCACGTCATCGCCGACGGCGACATCACCACCTCCGGTGCGCTCGCCAAGGCCATCGCCTGCGGGGCCGATGCTGCGGTTCTCGGTGCTCCGCTGGCCGTCGCTGCCGAGGCTCCCGGCGGAGGTTGGTACTGGCCGTCCGCCGCGGCGCATCCGTCCATGCCGCGCGGTGCGCTGCTGCCGATGTCGGCGGGGGACCGTCCGAGCCTGGATCAGGTGCTCAACGGACCGTCGCGTGAGTCGTACGGCTCGATCAACCTCGTCGGCGGACTGCGTCGGTCGATGGCGAAGTCCGGATACTCCGATCTCAAGGAATTCCAGAAGGTGGGCCTGAACGTCAGGGCCTGACGACGTCTGTTCCAAAGGGCGCGTACTCCTCTCGCACGGGGGGTGCGCGCCCTTTCTGCTGCATGGCGTCCACGTAAGTCGACCCTGGGTTGGTGATACCTCTCGTAACAGCTAGAATCGCTTGTGGCGGTAGTCACATGGGGGTGTGCATACTGTTCGACAGCATCGGATGTAGCGGAGGTCACCATGGGTTCAGCTGTTCGCGCCACGGATTACGACGTCTTGATCGTCGGTTCGGGCTTCGGCGGAAGTGTCACCGCGCTGCGCCTGGTGGAGAAGGGATACCGCGTCGGCATCCTGGAAGCCGGGCAGCGCTTCGAGGACAAGGACTTCGCGAAGAACAGCTGGGACCTCAAGCGTTTCCTGTGGGCACCGAAGCTCGGCCTCTACGGCATCCAGCGCGTGCACCTGCTGCGCGACTGCCTCATCCTCGCCGGTGCCGGAGTCGGCGGCGGTTCGCTGAACTACGCGAACACCCTCTACAAGCCTCAGGCACCGTTCTTCGAGGACAAGCAGTGGGCGCACATCACCGACTGGAGCAGTGAACTCTCCCCGTTCTACGACCAGGCCACCCGCATGCTCGGCGTCGTGCGCAACCCGCACATGACCCCCGCCGACGAGGTGATGAAGTCGGTTGCCGAGGACATGGGCGTTGCCGACACCTTCATCCAGACCCCGGTGGGCGTGTTCTTCGGAGACGAGCCCGGCAAGACCGTCCCGGACCCGTACTTCGGCGGCGCAGGTCCCGAACGCACCGGATGTATCGAGTGCGGCGAGTGCATGACCGGTTGCCGCCACGGAGCCAAGAACACCCTGCTGAAGAACTACCTCGGCCTGGCCGAGCGCGCGGGAGCCGAGATCGTGCCGATGACGACCGTCACCGGTCTCGTTCCGCGATCCGACGGCACCTGGGACGTCGACACCGAACGCACCGGCGCTCGGCTGCGCAAGGGGCGCAAGACCTACAGCGCAGCCAACGTCGTGCTGGCGGCCGGCACCTGGGGCACGCAGAACCTGCTGCACAAGATGAAGGACACCGGCGCGCTGCCCCGTCTGTCGGACACGCTCGGGGAGCTGACACGCACCAACTCCGAGTCGATCGTCGGAGCGGCCAAGCTGGCGGTCGATCCGAACATGGACCTCACCCGCGGAGTCGCGATCACGTCCTCGTTCCATCCCAGCCCCAACACCCACATCGAACCGTGCCGCTACGGCAAGGGCTCGAACGCGATGGGCATGCTGCAGACCCTGATGACCGACGGCGGCGGACGAGTGCCGCGGTGGCTCAAGTTCGTGTTCGCGCTGATCGCGCACCCGATTCAGTTCCTGCGCGTCGTCAACGTCCGGCACTGGAGCGAGCGCACCATCATCGCGCTGGTGATGCAGAACCTCGACAATTCGATCACCACGTTCACCAAGCGTGGTGCCTTCGGCCGGAAGATCTCGAGCAAGCAGGGGCACGGCCAGCCCAACCCGACGTGGATCCCCGAGGGCAACGACGCCACCCGACGCATCGCGAAGAAGATCGGCGGCGTCGCGGGCGGTACCTGGGGAGAATTGTTCAACATCCCGCTCACGGCCCACTTCCTCGGTGGGTGTGCCATCGCCTCGGATGCCGAGCACGGTGTCATCGATCCGTACCACCGCGTCCACGGCTACCCGACGCTCAGCGTGGTCGACGGGGCCGCCGTATCGGCCAACCTCGGAGTGAACCCGTCGTTGACCATCAGCGCGCAGGCCGAGCGTTCCGCCGCACTGTGGCCGAACAAGGGCGAGCTGGATCTCCGTCCGGCACAGGGGCTGCCGTACCAGCGTCTCGATCCGATCGCCCCGAACTCTCCGGTCGTCCCGGTGGATGCTCCGGGTGGTCTGCGACTGCCGATCGTGGAGATTCGGTCGGGTTCCTCGGCGATGCCCGTCGAGCATTCGGGTGTTGCATGAGTGCTGGAACAGTCCCACTAGACTGACCCGGTGACCGACTCCTCTGCACACGATCCCGCACACGCACGCCCGGTTCTCGTCGTCGATTTCGGCGCCCAGTACGCGCAGTTGATCGCCCGCCGTGTGCGCGAGGCCAACGTGTACTCCGAGGTGATCTCGCATACCGCGACGGCCGAGGAGATCGCAGCGAAGGACCCTGTCGCGCTTGTGCTTTCCGGCGGACCCTCCAGCGTCTACGCCGAGGGCGCGCCCGAGCTCGACTCCGCTCTCCTCGACCTCGGCATCCCCGTGTTCGGCATCTGCTACGGATTCCAGGCCATGGCCCAGGCCCTCGGCGGAACCGTCGAACACACCGGAACGCGGGAGTACGGTCGCACTCAGCTCAGCGTGGACGGCGGTCGTCTGCACGACGGTCTGCCCGCAACGCAGCCGGTCTGGATGAGTCACGGTGACGCGGTCACCGCGGCCCCGGAAGGCTTCACCGTCACGGCCACCAGCGCAGGTGCGCCGGTGGCTGCCTTCGAGAACGAGGGCAAGCGCATGGCGGGCGTGCAGTATCACCCCGAGGTTCTGCACTCCCCGCACGGGCAGCAGGTGCTGAGCCGATTCCTGCACGAAACGGCTGGCATCGCCCCGGACTGGACTGCGGCCAATATCGCCGACGCTCTGGTCGACGCAGTGCAGGAGCAGGTGGGCCCCACGGGCAAGGCCATCTGTGGCCTCTCGGGCGGCGTCGACTCCGCCGTGGCGGCGGCACTGGTGCAGCGGGCCATCGGTGACCGTCTGACCTGTGTCTTCGTCGACCACGGACTGCTGCGCGCCGGCGAGCGTGAGCAGGTGCAGCAGGACTTCGTGGCCGCGACCGGAGCCAAGCTCGTCACGGTCGATGCGGTCGACACCTTCCTCGGCGCGCTCGAGGGCGTCTCCGACCCGGAGGAGAAGCGCAAGATCATCGGCCGCGAGTTCATCCGGAGCTTCGAGGGTGCCGTGGCCGAGGTGCTGGGCGAGAACGCCGAGCACGGCGACGCCGTCGAGTTCCTGGTGCAGGGCACGTTGTACCCGGATGTCGTCGAGTCCGGGGGCGGGTCCGGTACCGCGAACATCAAGAGTCACCACAACGTCGGCGGACTGCCGGACGATCTGCAGTTCGCCCTGGTCGAGCCGCTGCGTGCACTGTTCAAGGACGAGGTGCGTGCGGTCGGACGCGAACTGGGATTGCCCGAGGACATCGTCGGCAGGCAGCCGTTCCCCGGACCCGGCCTGGCGATCCGCATCGTCGGTGAGATCACCCGCGACCGTCTGAACACGCTCCGCCATGCCGATTCGATTGTCCGAGAAGAACTTACGGTCGCGGGCTTGGATCAGCAGATCTGGCAGTGCCCGGTGGTGCTGTTGGCCGACGTGCGTAGCGTGGGAGTGCAGGGCGACGGCCGTACCTACGGGCACCCGATCGTGCTGCGGCCGGTCTCGAGCGAGGACGCGATGACGGCGGACTGGACCAGGCTGCCGTACGACGTGTTGGAAACGATCTCGACTCGGGTGACCAACGAGGTTCCGGAGGTCAACCGAGTCGTTCTCGACGTCACCAGCAAGCCGCCGGGCACCATCGAGTGGGAGTGACGGCGTCAGTTCTTCCTGCTGGGGCCCAGTAGAAGCGCGAAGCCAACGACCACCGCGGCGACGACGAACACCCAGCGGAACTGGACGTCGCCCAGTGCCGCGATCGCATCTCGGCCGATGAGTGCTGCGACCGAGACGACCATGGCAGCGAGGCCGGCGAGGAGCAACAGTGCCGAGGGGCCGCGTCGGCCAGAGGTGTGATCCTCGGTGTCGGAATCGGCGCTGCCGTGGTCGAGTCCGATGCGGTCGGTCTTGTTCTTCTTCACAGGTTCTCCACCTTCAGTTCGCCGAGTGCCAGATCGCCGACGATCGTCAGAACCGGAGTATCGGTGGTGCCAGGGCCGAAGCGTGTCTCGGTGGGGCACTGACCGATCGCCGCCTCGCACTCCACGATCACGTTCATCGAAGCGGGCACGGTGACCGACGCGCTGCCCAGCGCCACATCGATCTCGACTGTGTGGTCTTCGGCGAGTTCGAGGCCGGTGAGGTCGAGGTTCAGCTCGCCGGCCCCGACGTCGTAGGAGGGGTCGAGCTCGGTGGCGGTGAGTGGGGCGATCGTCTGATTCCCCGACACTCTGTTGTTCAGGTCCACCGGACCGACCGCCGACGCCAGAACGACGAAGCCGGCCAATGGTGCTGCGACCACCAGCAGTCCGTAGCCCTTGCGTAGGAACGCGCCCAATACGAGTCCCACGGAGATGATTGCCAGAGCGACGGCACCGACACGGCCCGGTGATGCCCAGTCTCCGCCGGTAGCCGAACCGACTGCCGCGGTGACTGCGGCAGCGAGCAGAGCCAGGCCGAGAAAGCTTGCCGTCCAACGTGATCGGCGCTTGCGTTCGATCGCCGCAGGCGGAAAGGTGCCTGTCGGTTCGGGAAGATCCCAGGCGAACGGGGCCACACCGAGCGGATCCCACGACGGGGGAGTCACGGTCGGCATGTCGGTGTGCAGGTCGGCCGGCTTCTCGGCGGATGCGGTCGACTTGCTCAGGTTCACGGTGTGCGCGTCGGCGTCGATGCCGGTGTGCTCGAGGGGCTTCGGCGTCGGAACGTAGCTTTTCGGCAGGGTCGTGTACGGGGTGTAGCGCTCGTGCTGGAACTGTGGCGGACGATACTGCGCGGCCGTCCACTGCTCGGCCGACGTGCTGGGTGAGCCGAAAGGCATCGGAGCATAGCGATTACGGGAGAACTCCGCCGTCCGCATGTACGGCG
Source organism: Rhodococcus sp. 14-1411-2a (assembly GCF_002259485.1). Lineage (GTDB taxonomy): Bacteria > Actinomycetota > Actinomycetes > Mycobacteriales > Mycobacteriaceae > Rhodococcoides. Next base: position 114,169 of record NZ_NPGA01000003.1, on the reverse strand, counting down.
GCGGCTCCGGGCACCGTTGGTGCAGCAGCCACAGTCCACCGAGCATCGCCACCAGAGAGATCAGCCCCGAACCGCCGAGCCCGACACCTACCGGGCCGATGGTCGACACCGCGATGACCAAGGCCACTGCCACGACCACCATCTTGGTCGTCGAATCGGAGCTGTTCCCACGCCCGACCAGCGACTCCGCACCCGACGCCGTGTCACCGGCGCGGTTGAGTACCAGCCACCCCGCCAGATACAGCACGATGCCGGTACCGCCGAACAAGGTGGAGACGACGAACGCGATCCGAATCAGAACGGGGTCGACGTCGTAGCGGTAGCCGATACCGGCCGCAACACCCGCCACATGCCCGCGTTGCGGCAAGCGGTGCGGACGGGTGCGCCACATCTGCTGAAGTTGATCCGAGACGGTCACGTTGCTCATGCCAATCATGGTGGCGGTGCCGGTCGAGAAACACATCAGGGATACCCCTGATCTTCGTCCCCGAGATCGGGCCCGCCTCGACGGACCCGCGAAACATCAGGGCGAACCCTGATGCGACAGATACCCGGTCCGTGCCAGGATCGAGGCGTGCACCCTGTCGACAATCCACCCGTTGACGCCGCCCGCACCACATCTTTCGAAGCCGGCGACGTGCCGGTCACCCATGCCGTTCCTCTTTTTCCTGTCGCTCCTGCAGGCTCCGCTCCTGCCCCCTATCAACGACGCGGCGGCGGACGCATCGTCGGCGGCGTCGCAGGCGGTCTCGCCGATCATCTCGGCGTCGACGTGTTCAAGGTTCGGGTCGCATTCGCACTGCTCGCGGCGTCCGCCGGTGCCGGAATTGCCGCCTACGGACTGATCTGGATGTTCACGCCCGCGGGCGAGGACACTGCGCACCCGAGTGCCGCCGAACGTCAGCGTGCGCTCGGGTTGGCTGCCATCGGTCTCGGCCTCGCCGTCGGGCTCGCCTGGCTGCTCAGCGGCACAGCTGCTTCGGTCATCGTGCCGGTCATCGTCGTGGTGATCGGTGCTGCCCTGGTATGGCGCGAGTTCGACTCGGAGGGGCCGCGAACGGCTCTGGGGCTCCCCAAGCATCCGACCGTGTTGAGTTGGGCGAGGGTCGTCGGCGGAGCGACGTTGATCGTGCTCGGTCTCGCCGTGGTCGTGCTCGCCCGGGTCGATCTGGCGGCGCTGCGCTCGTCCCTGCTGGCGGTGGTGGTCACTCTCGTCGGCGTCGGCCTGTTGACGGTTCCCATCTGGCTGCGCACCTGGCGTGCGCTCGGTGCCGAGCGGTCTGCGCGCATCCGCAACGACGAACGCGAGGAAATCGCGTCGCACCTGCATGATTCGGTGCTGCAGACACTTGCCCTGATCCAGAAGCAGTCCGATCATCCACAGGAGGTGATGCGGTTGGCGCGCGGCCAGGAGCGTGAACTACGCAAATGGCTGTTCGACGGCGGCGACACCGACAACTCGAACTTGTCCGATGCGCTCGAGACAATCTCCGGCGAGGTCGAGGATCAGCACGGTGTCACCGTCAGACCGATCACGGTCGGTGACGTGCAACTACTGCCCGACGACGTCGAATCCGGCCTGTCCAGAGAAAGTTTCACGGCTCTGCTGGGTGCAACCCGAGAAGCATTGGTCAACGCGGCCAAGCACTCCGGTGAGACCAATATCGACCTGTACGCCGAAACCGAACCGGACCAGGTCAGTGTTTTCGTTCGCGACCGCGGTGCCGGATTCGACGAGTCCGCGGTACCCGAGGATCGACAGGGCCTGGCGAAGTCCATTCGGGGACGTATCGAGCGTCGCGGCGGCACCGTGCAGGTACGGTCGACCGTCGGCAAGGGAACCGAAGTGCGAATCTTCATGCCGCGCAACGGTGCCTCCGTGACCACGGAATCATCCGAATCCACTCAGCAGGAGCAGCCGACGTGACCGAACCTTTCCGCGTTTTCCTGGTCGACGACCATGCGGTGTTCCGTTCCGGTGTGCGAGCCGAACTCGGCCGCGAGGCGGACATCGAGGTCGTCGGGGAAGCGGGAGGCGTCGCCGAGGCGGTCTCGGGAATCGAATCGACCAAGCCGGACGTGGTGTTGCTCGACGTGCACATGCCCGACGGCGGCGGCGTGGCCGTGTTGAACCGCATCTCCGAGGGGCCGGTGTGTCTCGCCCTGAGTGTGTCCGATGCCGCCGAGGACGTCATCGCCGTCATCCGCGCCGGGGCGAGGGGATACGTCACCAAGACGATCTCCGGCTCGGAGCTCGCCGACGGTGTTCGACGCGTCGCCGGGGGAGATGCCGTGTTCAGCCCTCGCCTCGCCGGGTTCGTCCTCGATTCGTTCACCGGTCGCAGTGCCGCCCCGGAGCCCCCGCTGGATCCGGAACTGGATTCGCTCACGCCCCGCGAACTGGAGGTGCTGCGGTTGTTGGCGCGCGGGTACACCTATCGTGAGATCGCCGAGGATCTGTTCATCTCGGTCAAGACCGTCGAGACGCATGCCTCGAACGTTCTCCGAAAGACTCAGCAGTCCAACAGGAATGCGCTCACCAGATGGGCGCACAAGCGTCGAATCGACTAGGTGACCGGATCTCGCTTGACCTTCGACCTACCCGAAGCCTCAGGATTTCCCCATGACTGATTCGGCCGAAGAATTCCTGACCATCGGTGTGTTCGCTCGCGCGAGCGGGCTGACCCCCAGTGCCCTTCGCTTCTACGACGACTGTGGATTGCTCGTGCCGGCATCCATCGACGCCAGGTCCGGTTATCGCTACTACACCCGAGCACAAGCGAAGCGAGCGAACATCATCCGCCAACTCCGCGAGATCGGGATGCCACTCGATAAGGTGGCCTCCGCCCTCGACGGCGACGGAGCTGCAGCGGTGGAGATGGTGGATCGGCACGTCGACGAGCTTGCCGCACGCGCCCGGGCAGCGGCCGAGGCTGCGGTGTCCATTCGCCGATTGTTCGACGAAAAGTACTGCACAGCAACGGTATCTGCCGCCGACTTCGCGTCGGCGGTGGAACAGGTCGCGTCGGCGGCCGGAACGAGCGAGGAGTTCCCGGTGCTGCGGGGCGTGTTGGTCGAGGTGGACGGTGGCACTGTCACGCTCACCGCGACGGATCGGTATCGACTCTCCACCCGCAGCCTCGTCGCACAGAGCTCGCCCGGGGCATCCTGGTCGCGTATCGCAGCGGTCGGCTCCCTCGGGTCTCTACCCGCGTCGAGGAACTGTGCGTTGACGGCAACCGACGCGATGATGCTCGAGTCCGAAGGCGTCCAACACACCGTGGATCTTGTCGACGGCGACTTCCCCGACTGGCGGACGATCGTCGACGGTCTGGCTCCGACCGCGACGCGGGTTGTGGTGCAACGAGATTTCGTTCCCCTCGACAGCGGCACGCTGCGGATCGACGCAGGCCCGGACGGCCTGACGGTCGAGGGTGTTGTCGTCCCCGCACGGGTCACCGGTTCCGAGATGACGGTGTTCTTCGATGCGGCCGTCCTGCAGGCTGCCGTCGCGTCGGCCGTCGGGCCGGACCTGATGCTCGATATCGCCGCGCCGGATCAGCCGATGCTGGTGCGGTCGGCAGTCGACGGCGCTCTGACGACGCTGGTGATGCCGGTTCTCGGCTGAGCCATGGGTGACGTGCCCGAAAGTTCTGGGCTACATCGTTCTGGGCTACATCGACTTTCGATGGCGGGTACTTGCCGATCCCCATCGTCGACGCGTGGTTGCGGGTGCTGTCGGGGCGGGGAAATCCGATGCGGAGATCGGTGCCGAGGGTCAGATCACAAGCATGATCACCAGAACGAGAACGATCACGACGGCGAGCACGAGTCCTGCGAGGATCGCGGTCGACGGAATCGACGTTCGGTCACCGATGACGTCCTCGATGCGCATCAGAACGTCGTCGATCGGGTTCTTCTTCTTTTTCGGCAGGTCGAACGGTGGTGGCGAATACGTGGACGGGACCGGATTGGCTTGGCTCTCACCGGGTTGCACGGCCGGTAGGCCCGCGATGGTTCTTCCGAATTCCCGCGACGGACGGCGAGATTCGGAGACCGGTGTCGAGCGCCTGGCCCATGCCGGGACCACACCGTCCGCAGATGTCAGCGGCGCCCCGCGCAGTTGAGCTATGGTGCCGCGCTTGCTGATCGCGGCGACGATGATCTCGTCGCGGGCCTGCGCCATGGTGGGGCGTCGGGCAGGATCGGGCCTTAGCATGTGCAGCAACGGTCCCGTGAGATCGCCACTGCGGGTGGGAGCGATGATCTGCCCCTTGGCAACTCGGTGCAGCAGTGCGATCGAATCGTGATCGATGTCGAACGGCGGTTTGCCTTCCATGGCCGTGTACAGCGTTGCGCCGAGGGAGAACACGTCGCTGGCCGCGGTGGGGTCCTGTCCGCGCGCGACCTCGGGTGCGAAATAAGCCGGGGTACCGGTGATCACGCTGTCGTCGGCTTCTTCGACGTCTCCCTTGGCGCGGGAGATACCGAAGTCGCTGATCTTGACGATGCCCAGATCCTTGCCGCGATCGGCGATCAGAATGTTGCCCGGCTTGATGTCGCGGTGCACGATTCCGGCCTCGTGTGCCTCGGTCAGTGCATCGGCGATCTGTGCGCCGATCTGTGCGACCTCGAACGGTGGTAGCGAATCGGTGGTGCCGAGGGCCTGCGCGAGACTGCGCGAGGACAGGTATTCCATGACCAACCACGGCTCACCGTCGACGAGAGCGACGTCGTGCATCGCGATGGCGTGCGGGCTGGAGAGTCGGGCAGCGATGCGACCCTCGCGCATGGCCCGGTTGCGTACTTCCTCGGCCTGCTGAGGGGTCAGTCGAGTGGTGGACGTGACCTGCTTGACGGCCACCTGACGGTGCAGAAGTGTGTCGGTGGCGAGCCATACCGCGCCCATGCCTCCACCGCCGAGTTTGCCGGCCAGGCGGTATCTGCCTGCCAGGAGGTAGTCGGGCCCGACGCCCCGTCGAACACGCTGCTGATCCGTCACGTCCACAGGTTAGTTGACGATGGCGGGACGTGCCTGCAGCCACGGAAGGGAGGCATCTACCAGGGGCTTCGGCATCACCTTGACGAGTTGCCGTCCGAGCGGCTTTACTGAGTGCAGATCGAAATTGTGTTCGAATGCGCCACTTCCCGCGTCCGTCGAACACCGAAGTTTCGGCTCGATTTTCTACGCCGCGAAGGGGAGTGACATGACTGTATCGGGAGCTTCTGTCACGCCGGATGTGCTCGACGGGTTGTCGCTGCCGGAGCGCGTGGCGTTGCTGCGTAGCCGGATGGCTGCCGTGCCTTCTCGGGGCGAAACGGCGTCGGTGCGCATCGAGAATTCGGACCCTGTCGAGCCCGTGATTCAGGAACCGTCGACGCAGCGTCCAACCCGTCAGCGGCCCGTTCTGCCGGTGCCGTCCGCGCTGATCGAGGTACTACCGCACGGCGGCCTGGTGCGTGGAACGGTGGCCTCGGTATCCGGTGCCGGCTCGCTCCTGATCGGGTTGGTGGCTGCGGTGACCGGTGCCGGTGGGCATGTCGCCGTCATCGGGCAGCCCCGTTTCGGGATTCTGGCCGCGGTCGAGATGGGTGCACAGTTGAGCAAGCTTGCCCTGATTCCCGATCCCGGTCCCGATCCGGTGGAAGTGGCGGCAATTCTGCTCGACGGTGTCGACCTCGTCGTGCTCGGTCTCGGGGGTCTGTCGGTATCGCCCACTCGGGCCAGGGCCGTGGTGGCCAGAGCGCGTAGCAAGGGCTCGACGCTGCTGGTGACCGATGGGCACTGGGACGGGGCAGAGTTACGACTGGACGCATCGGTCCACGGATACGACGGCCTCGGTACGGGCCGGGAGCTGGGTCGCGGCAGACTGCGCGGCGTCCGTTTGTCGGTGTGCGCTCGCGGCAAGGCGATGCGGCCCCGCACCGTTCGACTCGACCTGCGTTCGGAGAACGGCCGCATCGAGTGGCATGCCGAGGGGCGCGAACAGAATCCGTTGTCGATCGCGGTCTCGACATGAGCATCGACCGCTCCAGCCGTGTTCATGCCAACCGTGTTCTGGCACTGTGGTGCCCCGATTGGCCTGCCGTTGCAGCAGCTGCCCAGGCCGATCTCCCTGCGACGCATCCTGTGGTCGTCACCTCGGCCAATCGGGTCGTCGCGTGCTCGGCGACGGCACGCGCATCAGGCATCAAGCGTGGCCTGCGCCGTCGGGAAGCGCAGGCACGGTGCCCGGAAGTGCATGTCGCTCTGGCCGATACCGATCGTGATGCGCGACTGTTCGAGCCCGTGGTCTCGGCGATCGCCGCCATCGCACCGGGAGTGGAAGTGCTGCGACCGGGCCTGCTTGTTCTTTCTGCCCGCGGCGTCGGACGGTATTTCGGTACCGAGCATCGGGCCGCGGAACGGCTGATCGACGAAGCGTCGGCTGCCGGTGTTGAATGTCAGATCGGTATCGCCGACGAGCTGTCCACCGCGGTCGTCGCCGCGCGGTATGCGCAGGTGGTGCCGCGCGGCGGGGGTGCAGGCTTTCTCGCGCCGTTGCCGGTGGCGGAACTCTCGGCGGAACCGAGCATGTCTGCTGCCGATCGCGGTGAGCTGGTGGATCTGTTGCGGCGCTTGGGTCTACGAACCATCGGCGACTTCGCTGCACTGTCTCCGGGGGATGTGGCGTCCCGGTTCGGTACCGACGCGGTGTTGGCGCATCGCAGTGCGCGAGGCGAGCCCGAGCGTCCGCCGTCGGCCAGGGCTCTTCCACCCGACCTGGATGTGGAGTACCTGTGCGACCCGCCGATCGATCGGGTCGACGCCGCTGCCTTCGCCGGGCGCGGCCTGGCCGAGCAGCTGCACACCAAGCTTGCCGCCGCTGCCGTTGCGTGCACTCGGCTGCTGGTGCATGCCAGTACCGGTAACGGTGAGAGCCTGTCGCGGATCTGGCGCTGCGCGGAGCCGTTGACGCCGGAAGGAACAGCCGATCGTGTGCGGTGGCAACTGGACGGCTGGATCACCGGGCGCAGCGAGAACAAGCCGACGTCCGCGATCACCGTGCTGCGGCTCGAACCGATCGAAGTGGTGGCCGCAGGTGAGCTGCAACTGGGTTTGTGGGGCAGTGTCGGCGACGAGGACGAGAGGGCGCGTCGGGCGTTGGTGCGCGTGCAGGGTCTGCTCGGTGGCGAATCGGTGCTCGGTGGTGTGCTCAGTGGTGGTCGTGGGCCGGCCGAGCGGATCACGTTGCGTCCGCTCGGCGACGAATTGGTGCCGATATCCGATCCTTCGGCTCCTTGGCCGGGACGGCTACCCGAGCCTGCTCCGGCGGCAGTGATCGAGACACGTCCGACAGTGACGTTGATGAATCGAGCAGGAACCGGAATCGGCGTCACCGATCGTGGGGTGTTCGATGCGCCCCCGTCGCGGTTGCGCTGGGGCACCAAGGAATGGGAGTTGACGGGTCTGGCGGGACCGTGGCCGGTGGACGAGCGGTGGTGGGACAGTGGCCACGCGGCGACGGGTCCGACGGCGCGAGCCCAGGTGGTGCTCGACGACGAAAGGGCCTTGCTGCTGGTCTTCGACGAGGGTCGGTGGCGGGTGGAAGGAATCTACGAATAGCGGCACCGCTACCGTCGAAGGAATGCAGATGATGTCCGAGACGGTCGACCTCGATGGCGTCGATATCGCGTATCGCTCGTTCACCCCGCTGGGGCACGCGAACTCGAATGCGGCACCGGTGATGCTGGTGCACGGCATGGGCGGTGACAGCACAACCTGGGATCGGTTCACCCGTGCACTCACCGCGCAGGGCAGCCGGGTGATCACCGTCGATCTGCGCGGACACGGCAAGAGCGCGCACACGTCCACGTACGAGTTCGATTCCTTCGGGGCAGACCTGCTGGCGCTGATCGACCACCTCGGGCTGAACGAAGTCGATCTCGTCGGACATTCCCTCGGCGGATACGCGGTCTCGCTCGTTGCGCAACGTCGCCCGCAGCTCGTTCGTCGTCTGGTACTCGAAGAGCTGCCGATACCGATCAGGCCGGGGGACGCTCCGCCGACCCTGACCGGCAAGATGCCGTCGATCACCGAGCTCTGGCACGCAGCGACCAGCGTCGTTCTGCATCCCCGCGCGGTACTCGCCTTCGATCGCTCGATGACCGCCACTGCTCTCGAACAGTTCCGTCGTCCGAATCCGAAGTGGTGGGCGTCGTTGGCAGACATCGCTGCTCCGACGTTGGTGCTTCGCGGCGGTCCCGGCGGCATGGTCGATCCGGAACGACTGGACGCGATGGTCTCCGAGATCTCGACCTGCCGCGTCGAGGCGTTTCGCACCGGACACAGCATTCATCGCGACGGCTACTCGGCGTTCGAGGCCGCAGTTCTCCCGTTCCTGACGCATTAGGGTCTCGGACATGACTATCGGTGCGCTCGATCGCAGAATGCTGGGCTGGTCGGCACTGTTCGTCGTATCCCAGGCCAACATCGCCCGACTGCTCGGCCCCGCAGCTTCGAAAGTGCTCGCCGTGCAGACGACGTGGTCCGCCGAGCGCTATCGGCAGATCCTGGCGAGCATGGACGAGACCGAGATCGCCCGGTTCCGCAGCCACTATCTACCCGATTTCGTCCATCCGGCGATCTACGCCGTTGCATTGCGTGCCGGCGCGAGGAGCCTGGCGGACAAGACCCCGCTGAGCCCTGCAGCGACGACTGCATTGGCCGTCGCACCCGTGGCCTCTGCTGCCGGCGACTACATCGAGAACATCGTCGGACTGATTCTGGTCGACAACCGCGAACAGATCACCGACACCGTCGTCCGCGCCACCACCGTGGTCAGCACCGTCAAATGGGTACTGGCCATCGGCACTCTGACATACCTGAGTCAGGGATTCCTGCGTGTCTGGGGAAAGGCACTGCTGCGCTGACCCCGCCGGTCACCAACTGGTGCCGGGAACCAATCTGCCGGCGCGACGGATCACTTTGCCGATGCGTGCGCTCGGAGCTTTCGGATCGTAGGGCCGGACTCGGTAGGGCACCATTCCGTCCTCGAGAGGTACCTGCGCTTCTCCTTTGGCAGCCGCGGACTCGGCGAACGTGCGGTAGTGCTGGTGCATCGTGCGGTCCTTGCCCTTGGGGGCGAAGATGGCTCCGAACTGTCCGAGCGTTCCCAGCGGCGTATCGATGCGTTTGGGCTTGTCGCTCAATGCGCGGATCACCATGGCCGCGGCCTTCTCCGGTGAGAACACCGGGCCGACGTTCTTGTCGCCCGTCGGGGTGATCATCGGAGTGTCCACCAGCGGCATGTGGATCGTGGTGTACGTAATTCCGTCCGAGAGTGTTTCTGCCGCAGCAACATCGGTGAACCCGTCGAGCGCTGCCTTGCTGGCCACATAGGCCGAGAACCGCGGGGGGTGTCCCAGGACGGCAGCGCTGGAGATGTTGACCACGTGCCCGAACTGACGTTCGCGCATGTGTGGCAGCAGCGCCAGCACCAACCGAATTGCCCCGAAGTAGTTGACGGCCATGGTGCGCTCGTAATCGTGCAACCGATCGGTGGAACGGTAAAGCGAGCGGCGGATGGATCGCCCGGCATTGTTGACCAGCATGTCGACATGACCGTGTTCGCTCAGAACGGTTTTCACGGTGTGCTCGACCGACTCGCTGTCGGTTACGTCGCACGGGTAACCGTATGCGGTGCCACCTGATTCGCGAATTCTCTCGACCACGTCGTCGAGTTGATCCTGCCCGCGTGCGAGAAGAATGACCACTGCGCCCTTGCGTGCGGCCGCCTCGGCGCTGGCCCGGCCGATGCCGGAGGAGCCGCCGGTGATGATGATGTGACGACCGAACAGTGATCCGCGCGGATCGTTTCGGCGATTGCGCTTGGGATCGAAGTTCTCCCGCCAGTAGGTCCACACGCGATCGGCGTACGTGCGCAGTGGAGGCGGTGCAATCGAGCTGCCCTGCAATGCTTTCTGTGTCGCTGCCGACTCGAACACCGTGGGCAGGGTCAAGTGGTCGAGCATCACCGGAGGTACGCCGAGATCACGGAGGGCGGCGTCGCGTTGCTTACGTACGGCTCGGTATTTGGGTGAGACGACCGGAGCGACCAGTGCACCCGGTACGTCGACGATCTTCGCTCGCGATCCGGCTGCCGACGAGAATGCGGAATACACCTCGGCCATGGATTGCGGACTCGTGTTCACCAGATGGAACACGCTGCCGGACGAAGTGTCTCGATGTACGAGCTCGACGATGGCGTCGGCGACGTAATCGACCGGAACGAGGTTGGTGGAGCCCATCTTCGGCACCGTGATCGGTATGGACGAAGGCAGCTTGGCGAGTTCGGCGAAGAACGGGAAGAAGTAGTACGGGCCGTCCACTTTGTCGATCGCACCGGTCTCCGAGTGGCCGATGATCGCGGCGGGCCGGTAGACCCGCCAGTCCGCAGCGCTCTCTCGCACCAGCTTCTCGGACTCGAATTTGGTGCGGTGATATGCCGTCGGAAAGGCTTGACCGAGGTCGAAGTCGTTCTCCGAGAACGTTCCTCGGTGGTCGCCCGCGACGGCGATCGACGAGATGTGGTGCAGGCGAGCCCCCGTCTTCTCGGCGAGACGAATCACCGAGGCCGTTCCGGCGACATTGGTCGGGGTCTGCTCGTCGCCCGCGGTCAGATCGTAGACGGCTCCGAGGTGGAGGATGTGGTCGATGTCGGAAGGCACGTCTCGGAGTCCGAGCTCCGGCTCGGTGAGGTCGCCGACCAGCGGGTGAATTCGGTCGCCGCCGTCGAGGTGCTGTGCCAGTCGCTCGAGCCGCGCCACCGAACTCGGACGCACCAGCACGTGGATTGCCGCGAGTGCATCGCGTTCGAGCAATCGGGGCAGCACGTTCTTCCCGAGAAACCCGGTACCGCCGGTTACGATGAAGTTCGCCATGCGAGCCGACCCTACTCCGAAGTAAGTTCCGGTGCTAGTGCCCGATACCGGCTTTTTCGTGCACTTTCTTCATCCAGGCGGGTGCCCACCAATTGGCCTCGCCCATGAGTTTGACCAAGGACGGAACCAGCAACATCCGGATGATCGTCGCGTCGATGATCAGGGCCAGAATGACTCCGACGCCGAGGAACTTCATGATCGACAGACCCGAGATGGTGAAGGCACCGGTGACGACGATCAGAATCAACGCCGCCGCAGTGACGATGCGTCCGGTGCGTTGGGCCCCGAAGATCACCGCTTCCTCGGTAGTCGCTCCCGCCGCGCGAGCCTCGACCATGCGCGACATCAGGAACACCTCGTAGTCGGTCGACAAGCCGAAGATGACCGCGAGGATGAGAACGACGAACGTCGACTCGAGCGGTCCTGGGGTGACGCCGAGCAGGGATGCTCCGTGGCCTTCCTGGAAAACCCACGTGAGTGCGCCGAAGGTTGCGCCCAGGCTCAGTCCGGCCATCAGTACGGCCTTGACGGGCAGCACGATCGAGCCGAACGCGAGGAACAGCAACACCAGCGTCGAGACGACCATGATGGCGATCATCACCGGTAGCCACTTCGCGATGGCAGCATTGCCGTCGTCGACGTTGGCTCGTCCGCCGCCGACGAGGATCTCGGTGCCGTCGGGCGGGGCGATCGAGCGCAGTGCAGACACTGCCTCGGATTGAGATTCGGCCTCGGTCAGGCCGCCGGTCGGCTCGCTGTAGGACGCCTGAAGTGTCACGAAATCGTCCTTGGAGCCCAGGAATTCGGCGCGAGCGATACCCGGTGTGGATTCCACAGCCGAGGTGAGGGCTGCGATGGGTGCGCCCTGAGGCTTGACGCCGTCCAGGCCGCGAAGAACCACGGTGGCACCCTCGCCGGTGGATTCGAAGTCGGTGCCGAGCGTCTCGAACGCCATGCGCGCAGGATTGTCCTTCGGCAGCGCCGTGTAATCGACCTCGCCGAGCGAGACCTTGAGAATCGGGGTGGCGATGATCAGCAACCCGGCGACGATGACGGCCGCGACGATTCCCGGATGCTTCATCACGCGGGTGACGACGCCGCCCCAGAACTTGTGTGCCCGTGCATCGCTGCGATCGGACGCGGTACGCGACCACGTCCAGGAGTTGATGCGGGGGCCGAGAATCGCGAGCAGCGCCGGAATCACGGTCAGGGACAGAACGGCCGCGCTCGCCACCGCCGCCATGGCCCCGAACCCGAGGGATCGGATCACCGCCTGCGGGAAGACGAGCATGCCCGCGAATGCGCAGATCAGCAGCAGTCCGGAGAAGACGACGGTCTTGCCTGCGGTGGACACCGTGCGGACGGTCGCGTCGAACGGCGTCGACCCGCCGCGTAGTTCCTCGCGGAATCTGCTGACGATGAACAGTCCGTAGTCGATGGCAAGGCCGAGCCCCAGTAGCGACGCGACATTGATGGAGAACGAGCTGACTTCGGTGAACTCGGTGAGCACCCGCAGGATGGCCAGGGAACTGAGCACGCTGAGGATGCCGACGAACACCGGGACCGCTGCGGCGACGACCCCGCCGAAGATGAATATCAGCAGCAGCAACGTGATGGGAACAGCGATGATCTCGGAGCGGACGAGGTCGCGTTCGAGGGTCTCGCTGAGCGATACCCCGACCACCGATGCGCCGGCGAACTGCGATTCGACGCCGGGTACTTCGAGCTGGGGCGGCAGGTCGCCGAAGGTGTTGAACGTGACGCCCGAGTTCGCCCCGAGGGACACCGTCGCCAAGGCCTTGGTTCGGTCTTTCGAGATCAGAAATTCTCTGCTGACCGGGTCTGCGGTCCAGTACGAGTTGACGTTGCCGAGGGTGTATCGACCCGTGAACTCGTCGATCGTCGCTTGCACTCGGGGGCCGATGTCGTCGATCGTCTCGCCCTCGGGTGCGGTGTAGATCGCCACGATGTCGGGAGTCGGTTGGCCGATGCCCTGTACGAGCCGTGCCACCTCGGACGATTCGCTGCCTGCGTCTGCGTAGCCGCCCTCGCTCAGTTTCGAGAAGACGCTCAGTCCCAACACCCCGCCGACCGTGACGACGGCGACGACGACAGCCAGCACCCATCGTTTGTGCGATACGACGAACGAGGCCCAACGGGTCACGACGGTGCTCCGGCTCTGTGGAAGGGGTCAGTGGCGACTCGACTGTAGTTGATCGTGTCGGACCCTCGTGCTCTCATTAGAACAAGTGTTCGATGCAACGGCGATGCGGTGAGGGGAGGGCTCGATGGGATGGAACGACGGACCACCCACGTGGTCGGAGATGGAGCGCGTCCTGTCCGGACGTCCCAAGCCGGCGGCCGAGGGCGACGGCGGCGACAGCCCGGCTTGGTCGCGAAAGAGGGACGTCTACGACCGCACCATCGACAAGCCCGCGCTGCCCACGACGCCGTATGCAGAATTGCATGCGCACTCGGCGTTCAGCTTTCTCGACGGTGCCTCGCAGCCCGAGGAGATGGTCGAGGAGGCGGTACGCCTGGGCCTCGAGTCCATCGCCATCACCGATCACGACGGTTTCTACGGGGTCGTGCGCTTCGCCGAGGCAGCCAGAGCTCTCGGCATCGGAACCGTGTTCGGTGCCGAACTCTCACTGGACACACATCGATCCCGAGCCGGGGAGACCGATCCCGACGGCACTCATCTACTGGTGCTCGCTCGCGGCCAGGAGGGGTATCGCCGGCTCTCGCGTCGGATCGCGGCCGCACACCTGGCCGGCGGGGTCAAAGGCAAGCCGCAGTACGACATCGACGAACTCACCGAATCAGCGGGCGGGCACTGGCAGATTCTCACCGGTTGTCGGAAGGGCCATGTTCGGCAGGCACTCTCGCGCGGTGGTCCGGAGGCGGCCGAGTCCGCGCTGCGCACTCTCGTCGACCGCTTCGGGGCCGATCGCGTCACCGTCGAACTCACCCGGCACGGAATTGCCGACGACGACGAGCGCAACGACGCGCTCGCGGCACTGGCTCGCAAGTACGGTCTTCCGACGATCGCAACCACGGCCGCGCACTACGCCAGTCCGCGCAGCAGGAGATTGGCCATGGCGATGGCCGCTGTGCGCGCTCGGAGCAGTTTGGACGAGGCTGCCGGTTGGTTGGCACCGACCGGCGGCGGACATCTACGGTCCGGATCGGAGATGGCGGAACTGTTCGAGCACTATCCCGGCGCGGTGCGCGGTGCCGTCGAGCTCGGTCGTGAGTGCTCGTTCGATCTGAAGCTGATCGCGCCACGCCTCCCGCCCTTCGAGGTGCCCGACGGGTACACCGAGATCAGCTATCTGCGTCGACTCACGTTCGAGGGGGCCGCCCGTCGGTACGGCTCGCAGTCGGCGAACGCGGCGGCGTACTCGCAGCTCGAGTACGAGCTCGACATCATCGAGAGGCTCGAATTCCCCGGCTATTTCCTGGTGGTCCACGACATCGTCCACTTCTGCAAGACACACGACATCCTCTGTCAGGGAAGAGGTTCGGCGGCCAACTCGGCTGTCTGCTTCGCGATCGGCATCACCAACGTCGACCCGGTGGCGAACAAGCTGCTGTTCGAGCGGTTCCTCGCACCCGAGCGCGACGGGCCGCCGGACATCGACATCGACATCGAATCCGATCGTCGAGAAGAGGCGATCCAACACGTCTACGCCAAGTACGGCCGCACTCATGCCGCTCAGGTGGCCAACGTCATCACCTACCGCGGCAAGTCGTCCGTGCGAGACATGGCCCGTGCGCTGGGCTTCTCACAGGGGCAGCAGGACGCATGGAGCAAGCAGATCACCCGCTGGTCCGGAATCGGTGATCAGGAGGGCGACGGTATTCCCGAATCGGTTCTCGAACTCGCGCGGCAGATCGAGGGCTTCCCGCGGCACCTCGGCATCCACTCCGGTGGCATGGTGATCTGCGATCGGCCGATCGCGGACGTCTGCCCGGTGGAATGGGCGACGATGGAGAATCGCAGTGTGCTGCAGTGGGACAAGGACGACTGTGCCGCAGTGGGTTTGGTGAAGTTCGACATGCTAGGCCTCGGCATGCTCTCGGCGTTGCACTACATGATGGACCTGATCGCCGAGCACAAGGGCATCGATATCGAACTCGCCTCGATCGACCTGTCCGAGTCTGCGGTGTACGAGATGCTCCAGCGAGCCGATTCGGTCGGGGTGTTCCAGGTCGAGTCTCGCGCGCAGATGGCCACTCTGCCGCGGCTCAAGCCGCGCAACTTCTACGATCTGGTGGTCGAGGTCGCGCTGATCCGTCCCGGTCCGATCCAGGGTGGTTCGGTGCACCCGTACATCAAGCGCCGCAACGGACTCGAGCCGGTGATCTTCGAGCATCCGTCGCTGAAGAAGGCACTCGATCGAACACTCGGAGTGCCGCTGTTCCAGGAACAGCTGATGCAGATGGCCATCGACGTCGCCGGCTTCAGTGCCGCCGACGCCGATCAACTGCGCCGTGCGATGGGGTCGAAGCGATCACCGGAGAAGATGGAACTGCTGCGTGGGCGGTTCTACGACGGGATGCGCGATCTTCACGGCATCACCGGCACGGCGGCAGACCGAATCTACGAAAAGCTGTCCGCATTCGCCAATTTCGGTTTCCCCGAAAGCCATTCGCAGAGTTTCGCCTCACTGGTGTTCTACTCCTCGTGGTTCAAGCTGCACCACCCGGCGGCATTCTGTGCCGGCCTGCTGCGCGCTCAACCGATGGGTTTCTACTCACCGCAATCCCTGGTCGCCGACGCCAGGCGGCACGGTGTGCTCGTCCACGGTGCAGACGTGAACGCCAGTCTCGGCCATGCGAATCTCGAGGCGGACGGCCTCGAGATTCGCATGGGGTTGGCCGATGTGAAGTTCATCGGGACCGCAGTGGCCCAGAAGATCGTCGACGCGCGAGACGCACACGGGCCCTACACCTCGTTCCTGGACTTGACGGGACGCGTCGAACTGTCGGTGGCGCAGGCGGAGTCGCTGGCAACGGCAGGCGCACTCGGGTGCTTCGGCATCACTCGCCGAGAGGCACTGTGGGCTGCGGGTGCAGCGGCGGGGGAGCGTCCTGGACTGCTCCCCGGAATCGGAGCGTCGACGAAAGCGCCTGCGCTACCGGGAATGTCGGATCTCGACCTGGCCTCGGCCGATGTCTGGGCAACCGGTGTGTCGCCGAATTCCTATCCCACGCAGTTCTTTCGAGATCGGCTCGATTCGCTCGGCGTGACTCCCGCGAACCGGCTGCTGCAGATTCCGGACGGAGACCGAGTGCTGGTCGGCGGAGCGGTGACGCATCGCCAGCGGCCGGCAACTGCCGGAGGCGTCACGTTCATCAACCTCGAGGACGAGACCGGGATGGTCAACGTGGTGTGCTCGGTCGGGTTGTGGGCCAAGTACCGCAAGCTGGCGATCACGGCTCCGGCGTTGCTGATTCGGGGAAAGGTGCAGAACGCCGAGGGCGCGGTGACCGTGGTGGCCGATCATCTGCAACTGATGGATCTTCGAGTCGCATCCATATCCAGGGACTTTCGCTGACTCTCGAGCTAAAATTTGCATAGCCTTGCCTAAGTGCTACTTTACTGCTCAACCAAAGTTCCAGTAAAGATCGAGCAATGGAGTACACCGAAGTGAGAACGTTCCGCGCCCCCCGCCTGCTTGTCGCAGCCGCCGCGACCTCGCTGCTCGTGCTCGGTGCGTGCAGCACCGACTCGGCCACAGGTGAGTCGACCGACGCCGCAACCGTCACCATCGAGACGAACAACGGCAGCATGGAGGTTCCCGCGAATCCGGTGCGCGTGGCGGCACTGGACAACACCTCGTTCGAGACGCTTCGGGCGTTCGGTATCGAGCCGGTCGCTCTGCCCAAACCCATCATGCCGTCGACGGGCTTCGAGGAGTGGATCGACAACGATGCCATTCTCGACGTCGGAACACATCGCGAACCGAACCTCGAAGTGGTCAGCGAAGCAGAACCCGATCTCATCATCGGCGGCTACCGATTTCAGGAGTACACCGACGAGCTCGGCCAGATCGCGCCGACCATCGACATCTCGCCCGACGACGAGAACTTCGTCGACACTCTGAAGACCCAGACCGAGACACTCGGCGTCATCTTCGACAAGGAGGACCGGGCGGCCGAGATCATCGCGGCCCTCGACGCCGCGGAGGCTTCCGCCGCAGCGCAGACCACCGGGCAGACGGTGTTTCTTGCCAACGTCAACGGCGGCAAGATCGACAACGGTGCCGCGCGCATCGGTCGTCTCCTCGAACCCCTCACACTGACCGACGTATTCGCAGGGCAGGCGGGCGATGTCCATGGTGACTCGGGTCTGGCACCGGAGACCATCGCTCAGGCCAACCCCGATTGGGTGATCGTTCTGGACCGCGACGCCGCAGCGGGTGAGCCCGGTTCGTCCCCCGCCAAGGCCGTCTTCGATGCACAGGAAGCCTTCGCCGACACCACCTTCACCACCGAGGACCAGATCATCTACCTCGATCCGTTCTTCTACACCCGCGAGGGAATCCAGGCGTACACCGAAGCATTCCAATCGATTTCGGACGCGTTCGAGAACGCCGCGTAGGCCCCGGCGAACACCGTTCGACGCATTGCCGACATGACGAACAAGAGACTCCTGCTTGCCGCGATCGTGGTGGTCGTGACGCTGTTGACCGTCGCGTCGCTACTCGTCGGTGGATACGACATCACCGTCGCCTCGATGGTCGACGATCCCGCGGCCAGAAACATGTTCCTGATCTCGCGGGTTCCGCGCACGCTGGCGTTGATCTTCGCAGCCATGGCCATGAGCATCTCCGGGGTGATCATGCAGATGATCACCCAGAACAAGTTCGTCGAGCCCACCACCGCCGGTACGGCGCAGTGGGCCGGCCTCGGCGTTCTGGCCACATTGATCGTGTTGCCCGACGCACCGCCGATGACCAAGATGCTCATCGCCACGGTGTTCGCTCTGGTCGGCACGCTGCTGTTCGTCGGCGTGCTCCGGCGGCTGTCGGTCCGGACGACGTTGGTGGTCCCGCTCGTCGGCATCATGCTCGGGGCCGTCGTCGGGGCCGTCACCACGTTCCTCGCCGGGACTTTCGATCTGCTGCAGGCGATGTCGGCCTGGCGGTCCGGCGGGTTCAGTGGCATCGTGCGCGGGTTCTACGAACCGATGTGGGCGGTGATCGTCATTGCGGTGCTGGCGTACCTGCTGGCGCATCGCTTCACAGTTGCCGGGCTCGGTAAGGAGCTCGCGACCAACGTCGGTATGAGGTACGAGCAGATCGTTCTGGTCGGAGTCGCCATGGTCGCCGTGGCGACCGGCGTCACCACGGTCGTCGTCGGGTTCATTCCGTTTCTCGGACTCATCGTGCCCAACCTGGTGTCGATGATGCTCGGCGACGACGTTCGCAAGAACCTCCCCTGGGTGGCGCTCGTCGGCGCCGGTCTGCTGCTGGCATGCGATCTCGTCGGTCGAACAGTTGTGGCACCCATGGAAATTCCCGCATCGGTCGTTCTCGGAGTTCTGGGGGCAGTCGTGTTCGTCGTTTTGATCGTGAGGCAGCGCCGGTATGTCAGTGCTTAGATCCCGAGTGGCCCCGCGCATCGCCGGTCCGGTTCTGGACGGACCCAAGGCCTCGCGCTTCACTCCGAGGATGCGGTTGGCGGTGCTCTCGGTGATCGTGGCGATCGCCATCGTGTGCTTTCTGTTCCTGTTCGTGCGCGGATCGTTCGCATTCGCGTTCCCTCGGCGGCTGAACATGGTGGGAGCCATGGCCGTTGCGGCGTTCACGCACGGCCTCGGCACGGTGGTCTTTCATACCGTCACCGACAACCGCATTCTGACACCGTCCATCATCGGGTTCGATTCGCTCTACACGCTGATGCAGACACTGATGGTGTTCGTCTTCGGCGGCACCGTCATCGCGAACACCGAAGGGATCCCGAAGCTGTTGGCACAGACGGCATTGATGGTGGCACTGGCCACCGTGCTTTACGGCTGGCTGTTCTCCGGAAAGCTCGGCAGCCTGTTCCTGATGCTGCTGGTCGGCGTCGTGCTCGGGTTGGCGTTCGACAGTATCTCGACGTTTCTGCAACGCCTGCTCTCACCCACCGAATACGACATGCTCTCGGTCGAGCTGTTCGGCCGACTGAGCGCAGTGAAGGGGGACTACCTGCCGTTGGCGTTCGGGGTGTGCCTGTTCGCCGGAATCGTGCTGTGGAAGCGACGACACCACCTGGACGCACTGTTGCTCGGGCGGGAGGCAGCCATGGGGATCGGGGTGTCGTACAAGCGCGAACTGACGTCGATGCTGATGCTGATCGCTCTACTGGTGGCGTTCTCGACGGCGCTCGTGGGACCGATGACGTTCTTCGGTTTCATCGTGGCGACGCTGGCCTACCAGGTCACCGGCAGCTACAAGCACATCTACGTCCTCCCGATGGCGTTCCTGCTGGGCTTCCTGACGTTGTTGCTCGGGCAGTTCGTCATGCAGCACATCTTCTACGCCGGCGGATTCCTCACTGTCATCATCGAATTCGCCGGTGGCATCCTGTTCTTGATCATGATTCTTCGTAGGGGCACGCTGTGATCGACTTTCGTGATGTGACCAAGTCCTATCAGGACGTGGTCGTCCTCGGTCCTGTCACCGGTGCCATTGCCGAAGGCGGGATCACCTCGCTCGTCGGGCCGAACGGTGCAGGAAAATCCACCTTGCTGACGATCATCGGGCGATTGCTCGATCCGACCTCGGGCACGATCACCGTGGGCGGGATGGATGTTCGCGTCACGAAGTCTCGGGAACTCGCCAAGCACCTGTCGATCCTGCGTCAAGAGAACCACATCACCGCGCGGTTGACGGTCCGTGAGCTGGTCGGGTTCGGCCGGTTCCCGCACTCGAAGGGCAAGCTCGGTCCCGAGGACGAGGCGCACATCGACGACGCATTGGAATTCTTGAACCTGAAGGCCCTCGAAGGGCGATTTCTGGATCAACTCTCCGGTGGGCAGCGGCAACGAGCGTTCGTGGCGATGGTGCTGGCTCAGGACACCGAATATCTTCTGCTCGACGAGCCCTTGAACAATCTCGATCTCAAGCATTCGGTGTTGATGATGAGGCAATTGCGTCGTGCTGCAGACGAACTGGGCAAGACGATCGTGCTCGTAGTGCACGACATCAACTTCGCAGCTGCCTACTCCGACAGTATCGTCGCCATGCGCGACGGCGGCATCGTGAACACGGGCACCGCCGAGGAGATGATGCAGGACGACGTGCTGACCGAGGTGTTCGATACCCCGGTTCGCGTCCACGTCGTCGAGGGGCATCGCACTGCCGTCTATGTGCGGTAGTGGATCGGCGACGTGCACAATCGAGTGGTGAAGTTGCTGCTGATTGCCGACACTCATCTCCCGAAGCGCGCCCGTGATCTCCCCGCCGAGGTGTGGTCGGCTGTGGACGACGCCGACGTGGTGATCCACGCAGGCGACTGGGTGGACCTGGCTGCGTTCGAGGCACTCTCGCAGCGCTCTCGTCGACTGGTCGCGTGCTGGGGCAACAACGACGGCGAGGAACTGCGAGCTCTGATGCCCGAACGCGCCGACGTCCTACTCGGCGGGGTGCGGTTCACCGTGATCCACGAGACCGGTGCCGCGACGGGGCGGGAACGACGAATGGCGGAGGCGTACCCGGAAACGGACGTGCTCGTGTTCGGTCACAGTCACATACCGTGGGACACGTTCGCAGACAACGGTCTACGGCTGCTCAACCCGGGATCGCCGACGGATCGGCGTCGGCAACCGTTCTGTACGTACATGACGGCCACAGCCGAAGACGGTGCCCTCACTGATGTGGAGCTGCACCGCATCGCCCCTCGCTAGTGGCGACCGAAGTAATCACATTCCGCCGGCCACCCTGATGACGGTTCCGGTCGCGTATCGCGCATCCTCGGACAACAACCACGCCACGGCCCCGGCGATCTCGTCCGGCACACCGGGGCGACCGAGGGGAATGCTCGACGCCATCTTCCGTGGCCGCTCACGATCTCGGTGGAAGTCGGTCTCGATGATCCCGGGTGCCACGGCATTGACGCGGATGTTCTGCGCAGCAACTTCTTTCGACAGTCCGACCGTCAGTGTATCAACGGCGGCCTTGGCTGCCGCGTAGTGGACGTACATGCCCGGACTGCCCAGGGTCGCGGCGGCGGAGGAGATGTTGACGATAGAGCCACCTGATTCGGCCATCGCCGCAATCGCGTACTTGCAGCAGGTGATCACCCCGACCAGGTTCACATCGAGATCCGCTCTGATGGTCTCGATGTCGTTGTCCACCAACACCCCCACGGCGCGCGCCGAACCGGCGTTGTTCACCAGACCGGTGACGGTGCCGATCTCAGCGGCTGCGGTGAACAGATCGATCACCGCCTGCTCGTCGGTTGTATCGGCTTGCACGGCAATCACCGTTCGGCCGTCGGTCGACAATTCGGCGGCCAACGCTTCCGCGGCAGTGGCGTCGGAGCGATAGCCGATCACCACATCGTGCCCGTCGGCCACCAACCGCCTGGACACCGCCGCGCCGATTCCGCGACTACCGCCGGTGACGACGGTCAAGGGAGCATTCATCTCTCGACAATAACCATCGCGCAGCAGGCACAATGCACTGGAGACGCGATGCGCACGCACGGGAAAGAAGGAACCGACGTGATCGATCGACCGGAATTGGCGGCGTTTCTCCGGCAGCGACGGCAGTCGTTGCAGCCGGAGGACGTCGGTCTGCCACGGGGGCAGCGCAGACGCACGCAAGGCCTCCGTCGCGAGGAGGTCGCAGAACTGTGCCACATGTCGACCGACTACTACGCACGACTCGAACGGGCCAGCGGACCTGCCCCGTCTACTCAGATGATCGCCTCCATCGCGCAGGGATTGCATCTGTCGCTCGGCGAGCGTGATCACGTGTTCCGGCTCGCCGGGCACAATCCTCCCGTGCGCGGGTCGTCGAGCGACCACATCAGCCCAGGACTACTGCGCATTCTGGATCGAATGAACGACACGCCCGCCGAGATCGTGTCCGAACTCGGAGAGACGCTCCGTCAGACGCCGCTGGGTGCGGCCCTGACCGGCGATGCCTCGCAGCGCACCGGCCCCGAGCGAAGTCTGGGGTATCGCTGGTTCACCGACCCCGGGGCCCGGCAGTCGTATCCGCCCGAAGAGCGTGCCGCGCTGTCTCGGGTGTACGCGTCGGGTCTGCGCGAAATCGTCACTCTTCGCGGACCCGAATCGACAGCTGCGCAGCTGTCCACAGAGCTACTCGAGGTCAGCGAGGAATTTCGAACCCTGTGGGCGAAACGCGAAGTGGGGGTTCGCCCGCCCGATTCCAAACGATTTCTGCACCCGACGGTCGGTCTGCTGGAGCTGAACTGTCAGACCCTTCTGGAACCCGAGCAAGCGCATCGGCTGCTGGTGTACACGGCAGTCCCCGGCAGCGAAAGCTACGCCAAGTTGGAGCTGCTCGCGGTGGTGGGAACCCAGGTTCTGTCCTGACGTGATCCATGGGCTCGGCCGTATCAGTGGATCGGGAAGTCCTGGATGAGCTCGGGGTAATCGTCGAACATGGGTTCTGCAGATCGAATCCGCAGATCGACACCAGCACAGGAGCTTGTCATGGGCCGCGAAACACACACCTCACTTCCCGATCTGACGGGGAAGGTTGCCGTCGTCACGGGAGCAAGCGACGGGATCGGAACGGTCATCGCCACGCAACTCGCCCGCTCCGGAGCCGAGGTCGTCATGCCGGTCCGCTCGGCCGCCAAGGGTGAGCGTGCTGCGGAGTCGATCCGGACTGCAGTACCCGGCGCACAGATCAGCACCCGCACGTTGGATCTGTCGTCACTGAACTCGGTGGCAGCGTTAACGAGCGAACTCGTCTCGGAAGGCCGGTCGATCGACATTCTCGTCAACAACGCAGGCGTCATGCAGCCGCCCGAGCGTCAGGTCACCCGGGATGGGTTCGAGCTGCAGTTCGGTACCAATCACCTCGGCCATTTCGCGCTCACCCTCGGTCTGTTGCCGCTGCTGCGGAAGGGTAGTGCGCGGGTCACCCATCAGACGAGCATCGCGGCGCGATCGGCGACCGTCAATTGGGACGACCTCAATTGGGAGCGTTCCTACGACGTCATGAAGGCCTACAGCCAATCCAAGCTCGCGGTGGCCCTGTTCGCACGTGAACTCGAGGCTCGTAGTAGGGCAGGCGGCTGGGGAATCACCAGCAATATCGCTCACCCGGGTATTTCGCCGACCAATCTGCTTGCGGCACAACCGGGATTGGGGCGACCGAAGGATTCTGCCGGCCGACGATTGATCGGCGTTCTTGCCCGCCTCGGCATTGCCGGCACTGTGGACAGCGCAGCTCAGCCGGGATTGGTTGCGGCCGCTGGTAGCGACGCAGGTGGGGATCAGTTCTTCGGCCCCAAGCGAGTCATCGGCGGGCCACCGACCGAGGTCGGCATGTGGAAGCCGATGCGCAGGATGGACGATGCGCGTCGCCTCTGGGACGCCTCGGAACACCTGACCGGCGTGCGACTCTCGTCCTGAAAGTTCTCGGCCGTCACCGAGGGGTCGGCGAGGGCTCCCGGGCATGGTCGACCAAGTCGTGCACCAGCCCGTTGATGACGTCCATCTGAGTGATGACTTCGACGCGCAATCGGTCCTGCTCGTCCTCCGGCATGTCCGGGGTGTCCGGCCGGTCGAGTGACATCAGTAGATCGATGTTGGTGCGTAACGCCGTCAGCGGCTCCATCAGTTCCGCACCGGCATCGATGATCAGCTGACCCTGCCGCGCTCGTGAACGAGACAGGGAAGCCAACATCTCGTTGAAGCTGTTGGCAAGTGACGCCAGTTCGTCGTCCCCGTTGACGTCGATGGGCTCGAAAGCTCCCGTGCGGGCAACACGTTCGGTACCGGCCCGCAGTCGCCTGACCGGGCGGAGTCCGGTGCGTGCCACGGCCGCACCCGCGACACCTGCCAGTGCGACGAGAAACGCACCGACGAGGACCAGGGCGAGCGTGAGTTTGCCGAGCAGCGGTGACGCCGCGCTGAGCGATTCGGCCACCAGGATCGTTTCGCCTGTGTCGGTGCGCTTGGCCGAAATGTAGTAGCCCCGCGCCTCGCGCAGGGACTGATCGGTGTCGCCGTCGATGACCGATCTTTCCGCGGCGTCCAGAACGCCGTCGGAATTGGTGAACGGCTCGGAGCCGTTCGTCGACGTCACCAATGCGCCGTCAGTCGTCGCGAAGGCGACCTTCACCGCGGTGCCCTCGGTGTCTCCGATGGCGAAGCCGAGCAGATTTGCCGGAACCCCCGTTGCCGCGCTGGCGATGATGGCGTCGCTGTTGCGTTCCACGCGGTCCGCGATCTGTGAGCGGAGGGCCTGCTCCGCGACGAGATAGATCGCGAGAGCACTCACTGCGACCGCCAGGGCTGCCACGCTCATCGTCAACACTCTGATGCGGCCGTGCAACGTCAGTGCTCTGGGGCGAGCGGTTGCACGTGGATTGCTCATTTCTCGAGTATGCCGGTCGGTGAGCGAGCGCCACTCTGCAGGCCGCGTGGGCCGACGTCGACGTTCGGCGACGGTCGGGTCCGAGCGGGTTCGTGCAGCGGGGTTCGGCTTCCCGACCCTGGTGCACGCGCGGCATGGGTTCGCCGTACTTCCGTGAAACTCCGATCTTCAGAAGGGTGGGGTGTCGGTGTCTTCGGCTGTGGGTTCTGTTTCGGGGTCGTGGTTGTCGGGTGGTTTGGGGTAGGCGATATGGCCGGATCGTTTCGGTGTGGTGGGGATGTGTGGTCTGAGGTCGTTGCCGAGGATGGGTACGGCTGTTGCGTTGGTGGGCAGGGTGATTCGGGTGGTCTTGGATGTCGATGTCCACAGGATCGCCCCGCCGGGGAGCATGGTGGCGGTCCAGTAGCCGGCGGTTTTGACGGTGTGGTGATAGTCGCAGAGGCATTGGAGGTTGTTGACGGTGGTCCAGCCGCCGCCGCGAGGGTTGGCGTGGTCGAAGGCCACGATGTGGTCGAGTTGGCAGCGTGCGGCTGGTCGGTGGCAGCCGGGGAATCGGCAGTGTTTGTCGCGGAGTCGGACGGCGGCGGTGGTGAGGGCGTCGGGTCGGTAGATCAGGGCTCGGTCGGTGAGTGGGTCGCGGGGTACTGATTTTCCGAGGGTGGGGTCGGCGGCGATCGCGGCTTCGAGCGCGGCGGCAAGGGTGGCGTTGCCGAGGTAGAGGCCTGAGGGTGTGTTGATGGTTCGGTTGTCCATCCGGATTGCCGAGCGTAGGTCGAGTGCTCTGATGTTGCGGGCGGGATGTCTGATGTCGTCCAGGTCGAGGGCAGAGCTGTGCCGTGTGCCCCGGCCGAGGGGTGTGTGGGTGCAGAACAGGGCTGCGGCGGAGGTCAGCGATTGCGGGCGTCGCTGGTTGTCGCGGCTGTCAGCTGTGGGTGGGGATGTGTCTGCGCTCGGACTCGATGGTCCGTCCTCCATTGCTGGTGAAGTTTCATCCGTCGGTGCCGCCGTTGCGGTATCGGACCGTTCGTGTTGTGTTGCAGCTGAACGTGTATCGGACGCAACGCTGGGTGCTGGCTCCGCAATCGGTGCAGGTGCTTGCGCTGCATCGGCGCCACGGCCGGGATTTGTTCCCGGGCCGGAGGCCGAGTCCGCAGCTGTCGCCGGTGCTGGCGCAGTGGTCGTTGCCGTCACGCTTGTCGGCGAAGAAGCTGGGGTGGGTGATGGTGCGGTGGTTGATTCGGTGTCGGGGGCAGTGCTTGCAGCGGATTTGTTCGCCGGTTCCGTTTCCGGTGCAGTGGTCGCATCGGTATCGGTGGAAGTGCCGCATCCGGTCGCGGAGTCCGTTGCCGATGCTGTGTCTGTGCGAGTCTCGGTCCTGCGTGCTGCCGAGCCGGTGCTCGCTGCTGATGCCGATGCCGCTGCCGTTGATGCTGCCGGGTCGGTGTTCGTCGGCGGATCCGTATCTTCTTCTGTTTTCGGCGTGGGGTTTTTCGGTGTTCGTTCCCATTCCCCGGTCTCTGGGTTCTGCACAGCGAGTCCGAGTTTCTCTGCGAGGGTCACTGCTTCGGTGAGCAGGATCTGCCAGTGACTGTTGCGTGCCAACTCTCGCGCGAGGTCGGGGTCGATGGATCCGTGCCCGGCGAGGTAGGCGGGGTTGGCGAGTAGTCCGATGAGGGTGGCGATGTCGACGGTGATCATCGTGAGCGGCACCCGTCGATCCGGCAACGCTGTGTCTTTCTTCGGGCAATCGGTGCGTTGGCACAGGCATGCCAGTCGGGGTTCGCCGTGCATGCGGGCCATGAATGCATCGCACAGGCGTTCTTTCTTCCCGCGCGGATCTTTCGGGCAGAGAGTATCGGCCATCTCCTCGAGGAGCTGCCACGCGGCGGCGGCCTCGGGTGCTGTCAACTCGGCTCGAATGCGGGCGAGTTCGCCGGCGGGACTGTAGGTGACGGTGCGGAATTTCTTCGCGAACTCCCGCAACGCCGCGGCTTCCTCGGGTGCAACGCGCAGCAGGATGTCCCAGATCGCCTGTTCGAGCGGGCCCGGGGACGACCTCCGCGCCGCCTCGACCACCTCGGCTTCGACGCGGGTGACGATATCGTCGGAGAGGTTGTCGAGGATCCGACATACCGTCCGCACGCGGGGGAGGTCGATCTCACCGGCCTCGAACGCTGCCCGTAGCAGCGGCATCCGCGTGTGCAGGGCGACGCCGACGGAGACATACGCTTCGGCGACGGTCGCCGAACAGCCCAACGCCACGGACATTTCGGTGCGCCCGTACCGGCTGTAATGCTTGTGTTCGGTGTCGCGGGTGATCCAGTCGCAGTGCACGCGGTAGCAGGCGGTGATCTTGCGGGCCGCCTGTCGATTCTCCTCACGCGCGGCAGCGGTCAACGCCTCCAGTGACACGGTCGGTACAGCCCCCATTTTTTCACCCCCCGGTGAGCAACATTTCAGAACGTGCGTTCGAACTGAAAGAAGACTATCTCGACCCACCGACAAGAACGGAAAGGCGGTTCGGGACAGCTGGCTTGCTGGTCAGAGGCGGTGATCATGCAGTCGGCGTTCCGCGAGCAACCCAGCGGACCGCTCCGCGGCTCCCAGAGGGATGTGCGGAGCGGTTCAGGAGGTCCGGTCACACCGTGTATGTAGGAGGAGCCGATTACCTCGACGAGTTCGTGTCGGGGTAATCGGCTCCGTAGACCGGATTTGTGCCTGCAACCGGGCGATCAGCTACCGAGGACGCAGAACTGGCCGCTGGTGAGGTTCAGTGCCAGGGACAGGGGGCCGACGCAATCGACGCCCTGAGCCTCGGAGGTAGCGCCGGATCCCCATCCGGCGACTGCGAGTGTTGTCTGTCCGGCGTCTGCCCACGAGTGAGCGATTCCGCCGCCGAGTGCCAGTGCGTACGCCGTCCCTGCATTCTTGCTCGCTCCGAGGGCAACGCCGTATCCGTCGGCGTAGGTGGTCGTCGAGCCCGGGCCGTCGTTGACGCTGACTGCGGTGCCGCTGTCGGCAGCACCTGCGGTGGCCCGTCCGGTTCCGTTCGAGGTTGCTCCGCAGCTCGCGGTGTCGTCGACCTGGATGTCGTTGGCCGAGGGCGGAGACACACAGTTGACGGGGGCCGCCGACGCAGTGGCCGTGCCCGACAGGGCTGCAACCGTCAATCCCGAGCCCATGGCGAATATTGCTGCGGTGCGGGCAATTCGACTACCGAACCGACTGGACGTGCGCGCGGAGGAGGAGTTGGAGGTCGAGAGACGGGGGAGGGAAACAGAGAACAAAAGAAAGCTCCTTCACGAGCGAAACGGGCCGGTGCGGCACACGGTACCCCGCCCCGCGAGTCCATGGCAGCAAGCTGGTGAGGTTTGTGTAACGGTGCCGCTGGCGTCCGGGGATGAATCGTCGTAGAAGTCCGGTTCTCCGCACCCTGACTGCAGCGGTCGTGGTACCCGTATGCGCGTTCGTGCGCTGTTGTGCTCCGCTTTCGATCCATCGAATATGCCTCCACCACTTGACTTTTCGGCTTCTCTGGCAGGGCCGGCGCTCGCGTACGAGGTGGCAGGCGGCTCCGCGCGGCAGCGGGCCCCGGCACCGATCGAAGGCAAGGAAATCGTTACCGGACGGCTCTCGTTGGTTGCCGACGATCCGACCGCGGCCGCGTCGAATACTGCCGAACTCATCGAGGTGGAATCGGCGCAGTCGAGCCGACAGGGCGAGCGTGACAGTTCGGTGTCACAGAAGAACTACCTCGCGTACCGGATCGATTTGTCGACGCTCACAATCAGTTTCACCTCCGCGGCCGAAGATGCTGGCCGTCTGCGTCGATGGTCGAAGACCTGACCTCACGATCCGACGCGACAAGAGTTTCGCCCGCTGCTAACGCACCTTCGGTCAGTGCGCGCCCCGACAGTCAGGGCTTCGAACGCGCTCGAACGCTAACCCGTCAGACGCTGCCTTCGTATCCGTGCTGGCGCCATGCCTCGTACATCGTCACTGCTGCCGCGTTCGCCAGGTTCAACGATCGGCGGCCGGGAATCATCGGGATTCGCAGTCGATCGGTCACGTGCGGGTCGTCCAGAACGTCGTCGGGCAATCCGGTGGGTTCCGGTCCGAACAGGAGGACGTCACCGGGTTCGTATGCGACGTCGGCGTAGGACCGGGCCGCGTGTGCGGTGTAGGCGAACACGCGAGTCGGTGCCAGCGCGGCCCACGCCGTGGGCAGGTCATCGTGCACCGTCACCGACGCCAGGTCGTGGTAGTCCAAGCCTGCCCGCTTGAGCTTCGCCTCGGACATGTCGAAGCCGAGCGGACCCACCAGGTGCAGTTCGCAGCCGGTGCCGGCGACCAGGCGAATCGCGTTGCCGGTGTTCTGTGGGATGCGGGGCTCGAAGAACATGAGTCGAAACACCCGGTTCACTCTGCCATCTCGAGCCCGGGAAGTATGGGGCAGGTGGACGACGAACAGACGATCGGTGAGGACTTTTCCGACACGCGACTGGACGGGCAGGAGTGGACCGGTAGGCAGTTCGTTCGGTGCACCTTTCGCGATGCGGACATGAGCGGCGTCCGAACCGACTCGGTGGTGTTCACCGAATGCGACTTCACCGGCACGGACCTCACCGAATCGATTCACGCGAACTCCGCGTTTCGATCGTGCACTTTCACTCGTACCAATCTGCAGCACAGCACTTTTCGCCATGCGACTCTGATGGGATCGATGTTCGTCGACAGTCGCATGCGTCCCGCGACGTACGACGAGGTCGACTTCACCCTCGCGTCATTGGGCAGGGCCGACCTTCGCGGTCTCGATCTGACGGGGTGCCGAATGCGGGAGGCCAACCTGGTATCCGCAGACTTCCGCAAGGCCACGGTGCGGTCGGTCGATTTCACCGGTGCCCGCACCGTCGACGCGAAGTTCGACGAGGCAGATCTGCGCGGAGCCGTCGCCGACGCATCGCTGTGGGTCAGCGCGAGCGTGCGCAACGCGAAGATCGAGCTGATGCAGGCTGTCGCATATGCAGGAGCGCACGGGCTGGTAGTCGAGGGCTGACGGCGGTGATCGGACCGGTGCGCCGCTGCTGACGCAGAACCTGGAACAATGACCGGGTGACTGCAACGATTCTCGATGGCAAAGCGACCCGTGACGAGATATTCGTCGATCTCACCGCCCGCGTGGCAACGCTGCGTGAGAAGGGCATCACCCCAGGTCTGGCGACCGTGTTGGTGGGCGACGATCCGGGTTCGGCTGCGTACGTCCGGGGTAAGCACAACGACTGCGCCAAGGTAGGCATCACGTCGATTCGTCGCGACCTACCCGCGGATATCACCCAGGCAGATCTCGAGGCCGTGATCGACGAACTCAATGCCAACCCCGAATGCACCGGCTACATCGTCCAATTGCCGTTGCCGAAGCATCTCGACGAGAACGCTGCGCTCGAGCGAATCGATCCGGACAAGGACGCCGACGGTCTGCACCCGATCAACCTCGGCCGTCTGGTGCTGGGCAAGAACGCCGCACTGCCGTGTACACCTCGCGGGATCGTGCACCTGCTGCGCCGCTACGACGTTGCTCTCGACGGCGCGCACGCGGTGGTCATCGGCCGCGGCGTGACGGTCGGGCGACCCATCGGCCTGCTGCTCACGAGGCGTTCGGAGAACTCGACAGTTACTTTGTGCCACACCGGAACTCGTGATCTGGCCGCCGAGGTCTCACGTGCGGACATCGTCATCGCCGCTGCCGGAGTGCCCGGATTGATCACTGCGGACATGGTCAAGCCTGGTGCTGCTGTGCTCGATGTCGGGGTGACCCGCACCGAGGACGGATTGCGCGGTGATGTCGCCGACGGTGTCGCGGAGGTGGCAGGTTTCCTCTCGCCGAACCCCGGCGGTGTCGGTCCGCTGACGCGGGCCTTTCTGCTCACCAATGTCGTCGAGCGCGCCGAACGCGTCGCCGCCGAGAGCTGAGCGGACCGACGTGAACGATGCAGAGCACGAGCGAAGCGAGCCCGATCCGGGATTTCGTGCGGCAGTCGCGCGCAACCTACCGATCGTCGCAGTCTCGGTCGTCGTTCTCGCCGCGCTGATCCTGGTGCTGGCCGATCGCTGGCGGCGCGGCGCGTTCATCTTCGGATGCGCAGCGCTGCTGGCGGCCGTCCTGCGGCTGTGTCTGCCCGAAACACGTGTCGGCACACTGCAAGTGCGCAGTCGCGTGTTCGATGTGCTGGCGCTGGGTGGCGTCGGCGGAGCCATTGTCTTTCTGTCGCTGTCGATCGATCCGCTGGGAACCGACTGACCTCGGCGCAAGCACCCGGTGAACGAGTGCGGTGTCAGCGCCGACCGAGGCGGGCCAGCTCCATCGTCTCGGCGAGCAGCTTGGCCACCGAATCGGCCTCGGTGAGGAAGCCGTCGTGTCCGTCACGCGACTGGATCACTTCGAGTCCGCGGCACTGGGGGAGTTCGCGAGCGATCTCCTTCTGCAGTCGAAGCGGATACAAGCGGTCGGAGTCGACTCCGCCGACGATGGTCGGGACAGATGTGGACGCAAGTGCGTCGGCCACTCCGCCACGGCCACGGCCTACGTCGTGTCGGTTCATCGCTTCGCTGAGCAGGACGTACGTCGCCGCGTCGAACCGGTTGACGAGCTTGGCAGCCTGATGCTCGAGGTAGCTCTGCGCGGAGTACCTGCCACCGGCCCACGGGTCTTCGTCGTTCTGCGGTGAGTTTCCGAACCTGATGTCGAGTTCGCTCTCGGTCCGGTACGTCAGGTGCGCGATGCGCCGCGCGATGCCGAGTCCAGCCGACGGTGAGGTGCCGGTGTCGTGATAGTTGCCGCCGAGCCATCCTGGATCGGCCTTGATCGCGGCGATCTGTGTTGTCTGGGTGCCGATCTGGTCGGCAGTCGCCCTGGCACCGACCGCGAGGACCAACGCCGCCGCCACTCGGTCGGGATGGCCCACGATCCACTCGAGGGTGCGCATCCCGCCCATCGAGCCGCCGACGACGGCTGCGAACCGCTCGATTCCGAGGACGTCGGCCACGGCCGCCTCGGCAGCGACCTGATCGCGGATGGAGATGTCCGGGAAGCGAGACCCGTAGGGCTTGCCGTCGGGCGAGACGCTGCTCGGGCCCGTGGTCCCGCCGCACCCGCCGAGCACGTTCGTCGCCACGACGCACCACTCGTCGGTGTCGATGGGGCAGCCGGGACCGACCATTCCGTTCCACCACCCGGGCAGGGCGTGATCTGCGTCCGGCGGACCGGACACGTGCGAGTCCCCGGTGAGGGCGTGTTCGACGAGCACGACGTTGCTGCGGTCGGTGGCGAGTTCACCCCACCGCTGCACCGCGACGGTCACCTGGGGGATTCGCTCGCCGTTCTCGAGATCGAGACCACCGATGTCGATGGTGCCCAACCGCCCGTCCGGAGACGGAAGAACCGCCTCCGGACGAACGCCTGTGTCGCAGCTGTTGCTCAAGATGCCGCCGCGCTGAATCCGACCTCGAGATCGGCGATGATGTCGTCGATCCCCTCGATGCCCACGGCGAGACGGACCAGGCCGGGAGTGACGCCCGATGCCAGCTGCTCCTCTGGAGTCAGCTGGGAATGCGTGGTGGATGCCGGGTGGATGACGAGTGAGCGCACGTCTCCGATGTTAGCGACGTGGCTGTGCAGAGTGAGAGCGTTGACGAACTTCTTGCCCGCGTCCACACCGCCCTTCAGCTCGAACGCGATGATCGCGCCCTGCCCCTTCGGCAACAATTCCTGCCCACGCTGGTACCACGGCGACGATTCGAGTCCGGCGTAGTTGATCGAGACGACGTCGTCGCGACCGGCGAGGAAGGCAGCGACCTTCTGCGCATTCGCCACATGCCGCTCGATCCGAAGGCTCAACGTCTCCAGACCCTGACTGATGAGGAAGGCGTTGAACGGCGAGACTGCAGCACCGATGTCACGCAGCAGTTGGACGCGTGCCTTCAATGCGAACGCGGGCGCGCCCAGATCGGCGAACACGACGCCGTGGTAGCTCGGATCCGCGGTGGTGAAGTTGGGATGACGGCCCTGCGTCCAATCGAAGGTGCCACCGTCGACGATGACGCCCGCGATGGCTGTTCCGTGTCCGCCGAGGTACTTCGTCGCCGAGTGCACCACGATGTCGGCACCGTGCTTCAACGGCTGCAGCAGGTACGGCGTCGCCACTGTGTTGTCCACGATCAGCGGGATGCCGTTCTCGTGGGCCACTGCCGAGATCCCCGGGATATCGAGGATGTCGTTCTTGGGGTTCGAGATCGACTCGCCGTAGAACGCCTTGGTCGACGGAGTGATCGCGGCACGCCACTGCTCGAGGTCGTCGGGATCGTCGACGAACGAGACGGTGATACCCAGCTTGGGGAGCGTGTAGTGGAACAGGTTGTACGTGCCGCCGTAGAGCCGCGGACTCGACACGATGTGGTCGCCCGCCTCGGCGAGGTTGAGAATCGCGAACGTCTCGGCGGCCTGCCCCGACGCGAGCAGCAATGCCGCGACGCCACCTTCGAGGGCCGCGATGCGCTGCTCGACGACATCCTGTGTCGGGTTGATGATCCGGGTGTAGATGTTGCCGGGTTCGGCCAGACCGAACAAGGCGGCGGCGTGATCGGTGTTGTCGAACGTGTACGAGGTGGTCTGGTAGATGGGCAACGCACGAGCCCTGGTGGTGCCGTCCGGTGTCTGACCCGAATGGATCTGCTTGGTCTCGAAGCTCCAGTCGGCTGCGGGATCGGTGAACGGATCCTCGGTGGGTACTCCGGTGGCGTCGACGACGTCGGGGGTGGAATCGGTCATGGCTGGTGATACTCCGTTTTATTGAGACGAGTGTGTCTGAGACGAATCGAATGTCGAATCGAGCTCGAGAAGTCGAGCGCTACGGGGCGTATCGGTACAGCAACACATGGAAGAACCTCCTGACAGGCTTCGGCCCCTGGGGACCGAAGGTTCAGTGGGTCCGCTTCCTGCGGACCCGCGCTTGTCGAAACGGCACTCGCGTGCCGTATCGGCCTGGTCGTTCACCCGGGGCACCCCACCGCGGTTGGAGGGTTGCCGGCCAGCAAGCCGGGGCTCGATGCTGGCACTCATGACCTGGCGAACATCGTAGCGGGTAACGGCCACCCCACCGGAACAAGGGCATGGCGTCCGATCGGGTCGAGCTCGCGCAGATGTTCGGGTGAGGACAATCACCGTGCATCTGCGCGAAAGAATCTGCCCTCGGGAAGACAATTGACGGGAGCTACGTTGCCTTCTGGGTCGGACCCGGTGGGTCCCCGACCGCAGGCTCGAATTCCGGCCGCTTCCTCTGCCCCCGATTTGCACACGAAGGTTGTACTGCTGTGACTGTCACCGATTCCGCTCTTGCCCGAGTCAGCGCTGTGCGCGGCAAGGTGTCGAGTGGCCTGAGTGTCAGTCACCGACCGCACTCCACCCGCCGCAAGCTCGCGATGCTGGCACTGTCCATCGGCGGCTTCGGGATCGGCACCACGGAGTTCGCGTCGATGGGGCTGTTGCCGGACATCGCCACGACGATGGGGATCTCCGAGCCCTCGGCCGGCCACATGATCTCCGCGTATGCGCTCGGGGTCGTGGTCGGTGCGCCGACCATCGCAGCCCTGGCTGCTCGCGTTCCCCGGCGGATGTTGCTGCTGGCGCTGATGGTGGCCTTCACGCTCGGCAACCTCGGCACGGTGTTCGCGCCCAGCTTCAACGAACTCGTCGCCTCGCGCTTCGTCGCCGGCCTACCGCACGGTGCGTACTTCGGTGTCGCGGCCCTGGTGGCTGCTCACCTCGCCGAACCGGGCAAGCGAGCCAAGGCCGTCGCGATGGTGATGATGGGACTCTCCGTCGCGAACGTCGTCGGCGTCCCGGTGGCGACCTGGATCGGGCAGGCGTTGGGATGGCGCAGTGCATTCACGCTCGTGGCTGTCATCGGTGCCCTCACGGTCGCCGCCCTCGTCCTCTGGATGCCACGACTCGACGCGATGCCGACCACAAGCCCCATCACCGAGCTGGGCGCACTGCGCCGCAGCCAGGTATGGATGACCCTGTTCGTGGGCATCGTCGGATTCGGCGGCATGTTCGCGGTCTACACCTACATCGCGTCGACGCTGACCGACGTTGCCGGTCTCGCCCGCGCACTCGTTCCGGTCGCCCTGATGATCTACGGACTCGGAATGGTCGTCGGAAACTACGCCGGCGGCTGGCTCGCCGACAGGTACCAGCTCAAGGGCACCTTCGTCGGTTTGGCCGCTACTGCGGTAACTCTTGCGGTGTTCGTCGTGGCCGCACACAATCCGATCACCGCACTCCTGCTGGTGTTCCTCATCGGCGCGTCCGGCTCTTCTGTGGTCCCCGGTCTGCAGACGAGGTTGATGGACGTGGCCGAGGACGCTCAGACGCTCGCCGCATCGCTCAACCATGCCGCGTTCAACCTGGCCAACGCCATCGGAGCGGCAGTCGGTGGTGCCGTGATCGCCGCAGGATTCGGGTACACGGCACCCGCCGCCGTC
Source organism: Rhodococcus sp. 14-1411-2a (assembly GCF_002259485.1). Classification (GTDB taxonomy): domain Bacteria; phylum Actinomycetota; class Actinomycetes; order Mycobacteriales; family Mycobacteriaceae; genus Rhodococcoides. The sequence continues at coordinate 79,130 of NZ_NPGA01000003.1, read as the reverse complement.
GGCTCGGGCCTGGCGGTGGCCGGTCTCGGTGTACTGGCCACCGCCATGTGGATGGACAAGCGTTCCGCCGCGTAGGAACGCCCAGGATCAGCCGGTGATCGTTGCAGGCGTTCCACCGAGGGCCTGGTCCAGCGCCGGAGTCAGCCTGTCGATCACGTACGGCAGGCTGAGCACGCTGGTGAAGTAGATCGCGCCCGCCGTCACGCCGTCGGTGAACACGAGGGTGCCGTCCTGCACCGGCTCGAGTGCGCCGTACACCGCCTCCTTCTCCAGTTCCGTGCGGTCCCCGGGCTCCTCGGTTCCCCAGATCAACACGTCGGCGGCGTTCAGGACCGACAGATTCTCGAGCGGGATGCTCGCCTGCGCGCTGCCGTCGGCCGGAACGTAGGCGTCGATGTCGTCGGGAATGACGAAGCCCAATTCGGTGAGGAAGTCCGTGCTCAACCCGTCCTGGTACGCGATCGCCTTGCCCTCGTAGAACGCGTTCTGTAGGAAGATCGCCTTCTTGCCGGCGAATTCGGGGTGCGCGGCCGCGGCGTCGGCGAACTTCTGGTTCACGCCGTCGATCAAGGCGTCGACCTCGGTCTTCTTACCGAGTGCACGTCCGATCTTGTCGGCCTGAATGTCCCAGGGCTCGAAGTAGGCGGTGGCGGCGTCCGATTGGGCGAGCGTCGGCGCAATGTCACTGAGCGTGTCGTACGTGTCCGCTGTCAGTCCCGCATTGGTGGCGATGATCAGATCGGGCTCGAGTGCGGCGATCTTTTCGGTCTCGAATCCGTCGTCGTTCGAGAGCACCTCGGGCTCCACGTCGCCCAACGCGGCCTGTGCCCAGGGCCAGGTGGCGAAGGGCTGATCGCCGTACCACTCCGTCACGCCGACGGGTATCACGCCGAGAGCCAACACTGTGTCCTGTTCGGTGTAGCCGGCCACCACTATGCGAGTGGGTTCTTCGGGCACGACGGTCTCACCGAACGCGTGCTCGATCGTGACCGGGAAGGCCGCCGAATCGGAGGACGCACCGGCCGTCGGCGACGCCTCGTCGGCGGAGGAGTTCGAGCATGCTGTCAGCAGTCCCGCGGTGGTCAGTGCAACTGCGCACACCGCCCAGGTCCGATGAAGTGGTCGGATGTGCATCGATACGCCTTTCGGAAGGGTTGGCTAACCGCAGGAAGGGTAGCCCACCCTAATGATATTCTCGGCAGGTTCGTCTGCAGACGCGACGTGAAACGCCTGGCTCCAACCTTCACCGAACCTCCACATTTCCCGACGGGCTCCTCCACGTGCGCCCTCTAGGGTCAGTTCTCATGAGCCGCACAGTTCTCGTCGTCGACGACGAGCCCACGATCTCCGACGCCGTTGCCGCTCGGCTGCGCGGCGAAGGGTACGAGGTCGTCACTGCCGCCGACGGCCCGGCTGCCGTCGACGCGTGCGCCAGGATCGATCCCGACGTGGTGGTGCTCGATTTGATGCTGCCCGGGTTCGACGGGCTCGAGGTGTGCCGCCGTATCCAGGCGTCCCGCCCGGTCCCGGTGTTGATGTTGACGGCCAAGTCCGACGAGACGGACATGCTCGTCGGCCTGGGGGTCGGCGCGGACGACTACCTCGGGAAGCCGTTCAGTATGCGCGAGTTGGTCGCTCGCGTGCACGCCCTGGTTCGGCGTGCCGAGCGAGCGGTGGCCGCCGAACCGCAGGCGGTTCGAGTCGGTGACGTGCAGATCGATCACCGGGAACGGCGGGTGACCACTTCCTCCGGTGACATCCACTTGACCAGAACGGAATTCGACATTCTCGCCTATCTGGCTGCTCGGCCGCGCACTGCGGTCTCGCGGGAGACCCTGTTGTCCGAACTCTGGGGCTGGGACGATTCGGCCAGCAGCAGGACGGTCGATTCTCACGTGAAAGCGTTGCGGCGCAAGCTCGGTGGCGATCTCATCCGCACCGTGCACGGCGTCGGCTATGCCGTGGAGTCGCCGCGATGACGCGCATGCTGCCGCGTCCGTTGGATCCGTTGCGGTCGTTCAAGCTCAAGGTTTCCCTCGTCGTCGGTATCGTGCTGGTGCTCGCGAGCGTCGTCTTCTGGATCGGGGCGGGCTGGCAATTTCGCTACACCCTGCTCGCAGCTCTCGTCGTGTCCTTGGCCGTGACACAGTTCGTCGCCCACGGGATGACGTCGCCGCTGCGCGAGATGACCTCGGCCGCCAAAGCGATGGCGCGAGGGGACTATTCGACACGAGTGCGAGCCACGTCGAGGGACGAGGTGGGTGAGCTCGCCACGGCGTTCAACACCATGGCGAGTGACCTGGAAGCTGCCGAGAAGTACCGCCGCGAACTGATCGGCAACGTCTCGCACGAGTTGAAGACGCCCATCGCTGCGCTGCGTGCCGTGCTCGAGAACATGGTCGACGGGGTGACCGACGCGAATCCCGCAACGCTGTCGGTGGCGCTGCGTCAAACCGAACGACTCGGAGATCTGGTCAGCGAACTGCTCGACCTGTCTCGGGTGGAGGGCGGTGTGCTCACCATTGCCCCGGAGGAGTTCGCGGTGCAGCAATTCCTCGAGGACGCGACCTCCGTTCACCGAGGACGAGTGTCGATCGTCGTCTCGCCCGGAGATTCGACGGTCGTGGCCGACCGATCTCGCATGACACAGGTGATCACCAACCTCGTCGACAACGCTGTGCGGCATTCCCCCCATTCGAGCACTGTGACGCTGCGGGCTCACCGAATCGGCGGAGCCTATGCATTCGACGTCGTAGACCAGGGGCCGGGCATCGCCCTCGCCGATCGCCATGCGGTGTTCGACCGATTCACCCGCGGCGGATCCACCGACGGCGGAACAGGTCTCGGCCTCGGCATCGCCCGCTGGGCCACCGAGCTGCACGGCGGAACCATCGAAGTTCTCGACACCGAATTCGGCTGCCACATCAGAGTGGCCATCCCCGAGCACTGACTTTCCCGATCCACCCGAACCGCGACTGCTCGTCTCCGGACTGCAGCCGCCGACCTTCCATGCCCGAAACACACAACAAGGAAGTGTTATGAGCACGATCGACATTCCGATTCAGCCGAGATCGAAGCACGTGCGCTCTGTCTGGGGGCCGCGCACCTGGCCGGTGCTGCGGTATTCGCAGCCCCCGCGCGCGGCACTCCTCGGGTCGGCTCTCGCCGGACTGGTCGGAGCAGCGACGTTGGTGGACAACACGTTCGGTGTACTGGTCACTGCCGTGGCCTTCGTCGTAGTCGTGCTCGCGGTCCGCCGCGGCAGGCTCTCGCGGTGGGAATGGGTCGGCGTGGCAGGAGCGCTGGCCTTGGCGAGCGTGTCGGCACTGCGCGCGGCCGAGTGGATCGTGACGATGTCGACGACGCTGGCCATCGTGGTCGCAGTGGTGGTGCTCTCCCGTGCCTGGACGTGGACGGGAATTGCACTCGGCGGTCTCCTGCCGGTGTTGCTGCCGGTGCGGGTTGCTCGGTGGATCCGACGCGGAGCCGGTTCGATCGACCTGGAGGGGCCGCGGCCGGTGCGGGCCGGCATGGTCGCCGTTGTCACGATCGCACTCGTCGCCGTGTTCGCAGCGTTGTTCGGTGCGGCCGACAAGCGCTTCTCGGATGCACTGGGCGCGGTGACGCCCGAGTTCGATGCCGTGTCCATCTTCGGACGCATTCTCGTCTTCGTGCTCACTGCAGCAGGTGCGCTCGCGGTCTGCTACGTCGCGCTGCATCCGCCTCGATTCGATCGCCTCGCTCCGTCGCCGCGTCGATCGGTGCAGTTGTGGGAGTGGATGATTCCGCTCGGGGCGGTGGTGGCGTTGTTCGTCGTGTTCGTCGGGTTCCAGGTTCCGACGCTGTTCGGCGGGCAGGGGCATGTGGCGACCACGGAGGGGCTGACCAATGCCGAGTACGCCCGGCAGGGCTTCTGGCAATTGCTGGCAGTGACGGTACTGACACTGTTCGTCATTGCGGTGACGGTCGCCAAGGCTCCGCGAAACCGCAGAGGAGATCGAATCGCATTGCGGGCGTTGCTCGGAGCGCTGTGCCTGCTGTCGTTGGTGATCGTTGCGTCGGCCCTGCATCGAATGTCGTTGTACGAGCAGCAGTACGGCTACACGACGCTCAGATTGTTCGTCACGGCCGTCGAGTGGTGGCTGGGATCGGTGTTCGTACTGCTTCTGATCTCGGGCGCGCGGATATCGGGGCGCTGGCTACCGAGAGCCGTGGGCGTCGGTGCGGTTCTGACCGTGCTCACGCTGGCGGCTCTGAATCCGGATGCGTACATCGCACGGCACAACGTCGATCGCTTCGAGCAGACCGGACGCATCGATACGTCCTACGTCGGTGGGTTGTCGTCCGACGCCGACGCGGAGCTCGAGCGACTGCCCGACTACGTTCGTCCCTGCGTGCAAGCCCGAGGTCCGGTGTTCGTCGGGGATACCTGGCACCTGTGCACGGACCCTTCGGTATCTGTACCCTGAGCAACGACTCGGGTTCGGTGGCACACCAGGGAGGTGCGGGATGAGATACCAGCGCATGGTCGTCACCTCGCTGCTCCTCGTGACGCTGTACCTGACGATGCCGACCGCAACCGCAGACGTGGCCCTGATTCTCGTCGCGGCGCTGGCAACGCTGATGCTGCTCGCGCACCGTGTCGATGTTCCGGCACTGCTGCGCCTGCTGCCGAACGTCGGCCCCGCCGCAGAAGAACGCCATCTGCGAGGCTCTTTCCGGCGTCAACATCGCCCGGATGCTCCGGGCCGCCCACAGCCACGAGCACCCGGTGCACTGGTGGGGGCGCTGTAGCTCGACAGTTCCCCCACGCCTTCGCAATCCGTTGTCCGCGAGGCTGTCCCAAGGAACTCAAGATGCTCGATTCTCGAACCCTTCACCTGGCGATTCGACGCTACGCCGGGACGCTGGTCGGCGTCCTCGCCGTCCTGCTAGTCGTCTTCGCCGTCGTCGACGCACAACCCGCCGCACAGATAGCGATGTTCGGTGCGCTGGTCGCGGCGTCCCTGGTCGTCCTCGGTGCGCGGTGCGACCTCGCCGTGATCGCACCGCTGTCGTTGTGCGCCGCAGGCGCGGACGGGCGGCGGCTTCGGGGATCGTTCCGCAGGCAACAGCAACCCGATGCGCCCGGTCGCCCCATGCCCAGAGCACCCGGTTCGGTCCACGGACCGGACCGGTGGCTCCAGTTCTCCTGAGCCACTGCGAGATCCGGTCGAGACGCCAACCGACCGACTTCTCTCACAGTGAGGTGCTCCACCATGCTCGATGTCGTCTACTATCCCGTCTCCGCGGTGCTGTGGTTCTGGCACAGAGTCTTCGGGTCCGTGCTCGGCCCCGACAACGGCTTCGCCTGGGCGTTGGCCGTGATATTTCTGGTCTTCACGCTTCGTGCGGTGTTGATCAAGCCGTTCGTCAGTCAGATTCGTTCCCAGCTCGCGATGAAGAGGCTCCAACCACAGATCAAGGCCGTGCAGAAGAAGTACTCCGCGGACCGTGCTCGACAGGCAACCGAAATGCGGAAGTTGCAGCAGGAACACGGTTTCAACCCCTTGATGGGGTGCCTGCCCCTGCTGGCGCAGGGCCCGGTGTTCATCGGCCCGCTGCACGTGCTTCGCTCGTTCAACCGTACCGGCACCGGATTCGGTCATCTCGGTATGACGGCGCAGGAAAATGCGAACACCGCGAACTACGTCTTGAGCGCCGCCGATGTGCAGTCCTTTCTCGACGCGCGGCTGTTCGGTGCGCCGATCTCTGCTGCTATGAACAGCTCGCGCGAGGTTCTGGAGGCATTCGGCCCGTTCGGGGGAGTGCCGTCGGTGTTGAGCATCGCGCTCGTCGCGGTCCCGTTGATGATCGTCGCTGCGGTGGCCACGCATCTGAACTCGCGGGCGTCCGTCGCTCGGCAGGACGCAGCGGCGCTGGCAAACCCGCAGACCGCGATCATGAACAAGCTCGTGCTCTGGGTGTTCCCGGCAGGCGTGCTCGTCGGTGGGCCGGTACTTCCGGTTGCGGTGTTGCTGTACTGGGTGAGCAACAACATCTGGACCTACGCCCAGCAGCACCTCGTCTACCGACGCATCGATCGAGAACCGACTACCTCGCCGGAGGTGACATCGGCGGTCACCGCCCCCAAGCCCGGGGCCAAGCCGAGGCATCCTTAGCAACCTCGCCGGAGGTGCCGCCGACGGAAGGCGAGCAGCCGACTGTCGGTGGGCTCGGCTACCGTCGTCGGCGTGCCGATCACTGTTTCCACTGTCAACGTCAACGGAATTCGCGCAGCTGTTCGCAAGGGCATGCTGCCATGGCTCGAGGCCACCGATGCCGACGTCATCTGCCTGCAGGAAACCCGCGCCAACGACGGGGAACTGACCAAGGCGTTGGCCCCGGCCCTCGATGCGGGCTGGCACCTGGCCTCGGCCGAGCCGTCCGCGAAGGGACGCAACGGGGTAGCCCTGCTGTCGAAGGCGGCTCCCGATGCGATTCGCACCGGCATCGGTGCCGCCGAATTCGCCGATGTGGGTCGCTACATCGAAGGCGACTTCGGCGATGTCACCGTGGCGAGCCTGTATCTGCCGTCGGGCGAGGTGGGTACCGAACGCCAGGACGAGAAGGAACGCTTCATGGCGGCGTTCGCGAAGTATCTGGCCAAGACGGCCAAGGCCGCGAAGTCCGAAGATCGCGACGTGGTGGTGTGCGGTGATTGGAACATCGCCCACACCGAGGCCGATCTCAAGGCATGGAAGACCAACCGCAAGAACTCCGGCTTCCTGCCCGAGGAACGCGAGTGGTTGGCGCGGTTGCTCGCCGAGAAGGCACCGTGGACCGACGTCGTACGGGCTCTGCACCCGGGCGTCGAAGGTCCATACAGCTGGTGGTCCTACCGCGGCAAGGCCTTCGACAACGACGCCGGGTGGCGGATCGACTATCAGTTGGCCACGAGCGATCTGGCCGAGCGCGCCAAGGAAGCGATCACCGAGCGGGCCGAGGCGTACGACCAGCGATGGTCCGATCATGCTCCGGTGACAGTGCGCTACCGCTAGAGCGGAGCCTGCGGAGTGACCCGTGTTGGCTAGGCAGGGAGTTGGTGTCGATGGGGTCGTGAAAAGATTGCGGTATGTCTTCTTCCGACTCCATCGACACTCCGCAAGGTCCGCGTCGGAGGGTGCTCTCCGGCATCCAACCGACTGCGGATTCGTTCCATCTCGGTAACTACCTGGGTGCGGTGCGGAACTGGGTGGAGTTGCAGGACGAGTTCGACGCGTTCTATTTCATTCCGGACCTGCATGCGATCACCGTTCCGCAGGATCCCAAGGAGCTTCGCCGCCGCACCCGGGTGGCCGCGGCGCAGTTGCTCGCGGTAGGGATCGATCCGGAGAAGTCGACGCTGTTCGTGCAGAGTCAGGTGCCCGAGCATGCGCAGTTGGCGTGGGTTCTGAACTGCATCACCGGATTCGGCGAAGCAGCGAGGATGACGCAGTTCAAGGACAAGTCCGCCAAGCAGGGTCGCGATCACACCAGCGTCGGGCTGTTCACCTACCCGATTCTGCAGGCCGCGGACATTCTTCTCTATCGGCCGAATCTGGTGCCCGTGGGCGAGGATCAGCGGCAACACCTGGAGCTGACGCGCGATCTGGCGCAGCGTTTCAACACGCGATTCAAGAAGACGTTCGTCGTGCCCGATGCGCACATCATCAAGGGCACCGCGAAGATCTTCGATCTACAGGATCCCACCGCGAAGATGAGCAAGTCCTCGTCGAATCCGGCGGGCATCGTCAACATTCTCGACGATCCGAAGGTGTCGGCCAAGAAGATTCGGTCGGCAGTGACGGACAACGAACGCGACATCGTGTTCGATCCGGAGAACAAAGCGGGCGTCAGCAATCTATTGGTGATTCAGTCCGCGCTGTCGGGCGTGAGTATCGACGATCTCGTTGCCGGGTACGCGGGCAAGGGCTACGGCGACCTCAAATCCGACACCGCCGACGTTCTGACCGAGTTCGTCGTTCCGCTGCGGGAGCGGATGGACGGGTTCATGGCCGATGTGGCCGAACTCGACCGCATCCTCGCGTCCGGTGCGCATCGAGCCAGGGAAGTGGCGAGTCGAACGCTTGCTCAGGTGTACGACCGGGTGGGTTTCTTGCCGCCTGGCGCATAGCATTTTCGACACACCGGGTTTCGCTGTGCTGCGATGCGGCGACACCATCCGACAGCAGCCGACAACAGCGAGAAGGCGAGTGCCATGCCAGATTTCAAGGCGATCCTCGACGACCGGCGCAACCGGTGGCCGTGGCTCGATCACACTGTTGTCGCTGCGCAGCGGTACCAGGGTCAGAAGGGCGACTACTACGCGGCCGGCATGACGTACTTCAGTGTGCTGGCCCTGTTCCCGCTGCTGATGGTCGCATTCGCGATCGCCGGGTTCGTGCTGGTGAATCAGCCCGAGTGGCTTGCCGAGATACAGTCGCAGATTGCCGAGAACGTGCCGGGCAGCTTCGGCGAGACGATCAACTCGCTGATCCAGACGGCCATCGAGTCTCGGACGAGCGTCGGCATCATCGGTCTGCTCGGTGCGTTGTATGCGGGTCTCGGTTGGATCGCCAACCTGCGTGAAGCACTGACCGCCATGTGGGAGAGCCAGCACGAGCAGGGTGGTTTTCTGGCCACCAAGGCCAAGGATTTCGCCGCGCTGCTCGGGCTGGGGACCGCACTGGTGCTGTCGTTGGCGTTGTCGGCACTCGCCGGAGGTGGCCTGATGCGCAGCATTCTCGAGTGGGCCAATCTCGATTCCGTTCCGGGAGTGGGCGTCGCACTGCGCGTGTTCTCCGTTCTACTTGCGCTGGCGGGTACCTGGGCGTTGTTCACCTGGGTGATCTCGAGGCTGCCGCGCGAGCCGGTGTCGTGGCGCAGCGCAGCCAAAGGTGCGCTGCTCGCTGCCGTCGGATTCGAGATCTTCAAGCAGCTCGGTGCCCTTTACCTGGCTTCGGTGACGAGCGGTCCTGCGGGCGTGGTCTTCGGACCGATCATCGGTCTGCTGGTGTTCGTGTTCACGACGTCGCGTCTCGTGTTGTTCTCCACGTCGTTCGCCGCGACGACTCGAGAAAGCTTGGCCGAAGCCCACGTTCCGGCCCCGGAGCCGGCGGTGATCAACACGAGGGTCGAGGTCAGTGAGGGGCGGGGCGTCACGGGCGGTCTGGCTCTGGTGGGTGCCGGTGCCCTCGCAGCTCTCGGTTTCGCGGGACTGCGCAACCGGCGTCGCTGATCAGCGGTTGCGCGACAGACGCCGAGCGCCCCACAACAGCCCGATCACCACGATCGACCCGAGGACACCGATCGCGATGCGAACGACGGTGTCGCCCTGGGCCTGCATCTCGGACTGGCGGGAGCTCGAGCCCGACGCCGATGCGGGTGGCTGGGCAAGTGTCGGCGTGGTCTCGGGCGCGCGGGTGCTCGTCACCGCGGACGTCGATTGCGGCTCCACGAGCTCGCCGACGCCGCGGCTCGAACCGAGAGCGAACCCGTAGTCCAACAGGCGGGCCGCTTGCTCCCACGGCCGGATCGGCAGCACGTCTCCCTTCATGATCGTCACGACGAGGCGTCGACCGCCCCGCTCTGCTCCTGCGACGAACGTCTGGCGCGCATCGTCGGTGTACCCGGTCTTGCCGCCGAGTGCGCCCTCGTAGTTGTAGAGCAACTGATTGTCGTTGGAGAGGGTGAACCCGGGCCGGTCCTGGTCGTCCGGGATCGTGGGATCCTTCGGGTAGCCGGGGAACTGAACCGTCTCGGTCGAAATCAGTTGCGCGAAAGTCGGATCACGCATGGCCGCGCGGTAGATCAACGCCAGATCGTAGGCAGAGCTCGCCATGCCGGGACCGTCGAGACCCGACGGCGTGGCGGTGCGCGTATCGAGCGCACCCAGTTCTGCGGCCTTGGCATTCATCTTGTCCACGGTGGCCGCGTCCCCGCCCAGCTGCCTGGACAACGCATGCGCTGCATCGTTTCCCGATGCCATCACCAGTCCCTGCATCAATTGGAGATTGGTGTACACACCGTTTTCGCCGATGCCGACGGCACTGCCCTCTGCATCGGCGTCCTCCGCGGTCGCGGTGATCTGGGTATCCAGGTTCAGCTCGTCGAGGGCAACGAGTGCGAGCAGCACCTTGATCGTGCTCGCCGGCCGATGCCGCCCGTGCGGATCCTTGGCGACCAGAACGGAGCCCGAGTCCATGTCGGCCACCACGAACCCGGTGGCCGAGATGTCCGCGGGCAACGGGGGAGCCCCGTCCGGCAGTACCGCTCCACACTCGGCGAGCCGATCCCCGCCGACGGCCTCGGCGGGAATCGGGAGTGGTTGCGGGGCAGTGCTTCCAGGGGCCGGTACCTCGGACAGGTCGATCGCAGGGGGCGGTGATGCGGCGAAGGGGCAGCTGTCGGTGTCGGGCGTCGTGAACGGCGGTGTCGTCGTCACCACCGGTGGCTCGGCGGCAGGTTGTGCCAGAGCCGGTCCACAGCCGAAGCCGACGAGAATCATCGACACTGCCGACGCGGCCAACCACACTCGAATCCTTTTCATCGCGAATCACCATAGGCGCTCGGGGGTCGGTCGACGTGGCGACCCACCGGCGCGCGTCGCCCGAACGACCACTCCGATCCTCGTCCCGACATCGCCAGCGGCGACGACCGAATGCAGGCCCTCGCGCAGCGGCCCGCACCCGCCACCAGAATGAGAACTCGCTCATGTTGTCTTCCTTCGGTTCTCACGTTCGACAGCGATCGTTAGGTCATCACCGAAACGGTGGCCCACAGAACTCGAATCGAAGGAGCAGTCATGAGAATGCCGGCAAAGTTCATGATCGTCGGTGCAGCAGCCGTTGTCGTCACCCTCGGAAGCGTCGGCGCACTCGCGATCGCCGACGACGGCCCCGCCCAGCAGCGGCCGTCGTCGATCTCGGTGGAACAGCCTCTGTCGGAGGCAGATTCGGCCTCGAACCCGCCGGCAGCGCCCCAGCAGCCCGCAACGACCCGGATCTCGGACGACCGTTACGACGACGACTGGGACGACTGGGACGATCGCAACGACGACCTGGACGACCGTTACGACGACGACTGGGACGATCGCGACGATGACCTGGACGATCGCAACGACTGGGACGACCGCGACGATGACCGGGACGATCTGGACGATCGCAACGACGACAACGACGACGATCAGGACGACGACAACGACCGGGACGACTGAGACTCGAGCAGTGGCGTCGGCACCGGCCGACGCCATTCATGTCTCGGACAGTCGGTACCCCATTCCGCGGACGGTCTCGATTCGTGTGGCACCGAATTTCGCCCGGAGGTAGCGGACGTAGACGTCGACGACGTTGGAGCCCGGGTCGAAGTCGTAGCCCCACACCTGCGACAGGAGTTGCTCTCGCGAGAGGACCTGGCCCGGGTGGCGCATGAAGGTCTCGGCGAGGGCGAACTCACGGGCCGACAGGTCGACAGTGCGGTCTCCCGCCACAGCTCGTCGAGTACGCAGGTCCAGGGTGAGGTCGGCGACGGTGAGCTGAGTGGTGTCGACGGTTCTCTTGGTGCCCAGGCGAACTCGGATGCGCGCCAGCAGTTCCTCGAACCGGAACGGTTTGGCCATGTAGTCGTCGGCGCCGGTCTCGAGACCGGACACCACATCGTGGACGCTGGCGCGGGCAGTCAACACGATCACCGGTATCTCGCATTGCTCTCCGCGCAGTCGCTGCAGTACCTCGAAGCCGTCCATGTTCGGCAGACCGATGTCGAGTACCACCAGATCGAAGTCACCGCTGCGGGCGTGTTCGTAAGCGGATCTACCGTCGGAGACGGTGGTCGTGCTGAAGCCGCTCGCTCGGAGCCCCTTCTGGACGAACGAGGCGATGCGGGGTTCGTCTTCGGCGATCAGGATGCGGGCCATGGTCGATCTTTCTGCGAGGGAACGGAATCGGTCAGTGGGATCGTGATGGTGAACGTGGCACCGTGCCCCGGTGCGCTGCCGACACTCACCCGTCCGCGGTGGGCCTGTGCGATGGCGGTGACGATGGACAACCCGAGCCCCGCGCCCTCGGTGCGTCTGGTTCCGTTGCGCCCGCGGGCGAAGCGCTCGAAGATTCGTTCCTGCTCGTCGCGCGCGATTCCCGGGCCCGAGTCGGTGACCCAGAACCGGATGTCACCGTCGGACAGTTGGGATCCGATGCCGACGCGACTGCCGGGCATCGTGTGGTGGGTTGCGTTGTCCGCCAACGCCAGCAGCGCCTGGGTCAGCCGTTGTGCGTCGACCGGCGCGTGGACGGTCGCGCTGGCCTCGAGCACCCATTCCCGGTCGGCGAGGGAGGTCACCTTGTCGAACACGCTTCGGGTGAGCGCGTCGACATCGGTGACGACGGGGTTGACGAAGCTCGTCTGGTCGGCTCGGGTGAGCAGCAACAGGTCCGCGACGAGCCGGTTCATCCGATCGAGTTCGTCGTCGACGAGCGCGACGGTATCGCGCACGTCGACGGGGTCGTCGTGGTCGAGCACGTCGAGATGGCCGCGGACGATGGTGATGGGAGTGCGGAGTTCGTGGCCCGCGTCGTCGAGAAATCGGCGTTGACTGGCCGCGCCGGACTCGATCCGATCGAGCATCGAGTTCAGTGTGTCGATCAGGGCTCCGATGTCGTCGCCTCGACCCGTTGTTCTGGCGTCGGTGATTCGGCCGGACAGGTCGGTCTCGGTGATCGTTCTGGCGGTTGCGGTGATGTGTCTGATCGGCGACATGATGCGGCCCGCGACCAACCACGCCCCCACTGCCGCCAGCACCGAGGTGACGCCGCCGACGACGAGCATCAAGGTCGCGGTCTCGTCGGCGGAGGCGCGTTCCTGATCTGCGAAGTACGCGGCGACCACGACCCCGGTCACCGGGTCGCCCGCCAGCGAGACCGGCACCGCGAGGTACACCACTTCACCTGCGGCGCTCGAGTACGAACCCTCGACGGGCGCGGTGACGGTCCCGACTTCGGCGGTGAAGCCGTTGTCGTCGGACAGTCGCACCGGTGCCTGCTGCCTGCTCTGCACGGCGAACACGCCGTCCACGTAGCCCAGGAACTTCTCGTTGGGGCGGGCGAGGTTGTAGGTGATCACCACGCGGAGCACGTCGTTGATGTCGTCGAACGGTGCGCCGGTTCCGGGATCGACGCCTGCGTCGGTGAGGGTGGTGAACTCGGCGATCTCGGTGCGCAGCGATTCGCGCATGCGGTTGTCGGTGGCGCGGATCATGAGCAGCCAGGTGGTGACGGTGACGGCCGCCAGAGACGCCAACACCAGCAACAGGACCCACGAGAAGATGCGGCTCCTGGCGCTGGTCGGGCGTAGGGCAAGCAGTCGCGTCCGCATCACGTGGTCGGTCTTGCAGCAGGATCAGTCGTCGTCATCGTCATCCCAGTCGTCGTCGAAGTCATCGTCCCAGTCGGCAGGCGGCAGCGGCGGCGGGGGCACGAATCCGTCCGGTGCCACCGGCTGTGGCGCGGCGGTCGGCGCGGTGCTGGGCGCGGGCTCGCCCGGCTGTGGTGCACCGGGAACGGGTTGCGGAGTACCCGGGGCGGATTGCACGGGTGCGGCGGGTGCGACTATGGGTGCGGGCAACGGGGTCTGCTCGCCCGTCGATCGAGTCGTCAGCAATGCCACGACGAGCACGCCGAGCGTGAGCAGACCCAGGGCCGAGACGATGATGGTTCGCACACGGTCGAGTCTGACGACGGCGGATTGTGGCTACGTGAATCGGACATGAGAGTTCTCTCATGTCGTCCGAGGTCCCGTGCTGCTCCGAATACTTGTCGGCTGTTCGAGAGGAAATGCAATGAGGGTTCGGCAAAGGCGCGGACCGATCGCGGTCGGCGCGATCTGTGCGGTCGCGGCACTGACGGTCGCTGCCTGTTCGAGCACCGGTGGTGCTCCTCGATCGTCCGACGACGGAAGCAACGCGGGAGTGGCAAACACTCCGTCGGCGACGATCGCGATGATCACGCACGAGGTTCCCGGCGACACCTTCTGGGATCTGGTTCGAAAGGGTGCCGAGGCCGCCGCGGCCAAGGACAACATCGAACTGCGCTACTCCGCAGATCCCGAAGCGCCCAACCAGGCCAACCTCGTCCAGAGTGCGATCGACTCGAAGGTCGACGGTATCGCGGTCACGTTGGCCAAACCCGACGCGATGGCCCCCGCCGTCGAGGTAGCGACCGCCGCGGGCATACCGGTCGTCGCGTTCAATTCCGGTTACGAGTCCTGGAAGGACATGGGAGTCCAGCAGTACTTCGGCCAGGACGAGACCATCGCCGGCGAGGCCGCGGGTGCGCGGCTCACCGATGACGGCGCCCGCAAAACTCTGTGCATCATCCAGGAGCAGGGGGCGGTCGCCCTCGAGGCTCGCTGTGCCGGCGTGACGCAGGGCTTCGGAGGCACCACCGAGATCCTGAACGTCAACAGCGAGGACATGCCGTCCGTCGAGTCGACCATCACTGCCAAGCTGCAGCAGGATCCGACCATCGACCACGTCATTGCCCTCGCCGCTCCGATCGCGCTGACTGCGGTGCAGTCGAAGAACAACGCGGGCAGCGACGCCACGATCGTCACGTTCGACACCAACGCCGCACTCGTCGACGCGATCGAGTCGGGCGACGTGGCGTGGGCCATCGATCAGCAGCCCTACCTGCAGGGTTACCTGGCCGTCGACTCGCTGTGGCTCTACCTCAACAACGGCAACACGATCGGCGGCGGAACCCCGGTGCTGACCGGGCCCGCGTTCATCGACTCGACCAACATCGACGCGGTCGCCGAGTACGCCCGCAACGGCACACGCTGAGTGCGTCGCTTCGGCGCGGAAGGAAGAGCATGTCCACACAGGCCGATCCGGCTCTGTCCGAACACACCGTGATCACCGATGAGCGGATCAAGAAACAGAAACCGTTGCAGCGGTTGCTGATTCGCCCGGAGATCGGTGCCCTGTTCGGTGCGGTCGCCATCTTCGTCTTCTTCTGCATCGTGGCACCACCGTTTCGATCACCCGAGGCTCTCGCGACCGTGCTGTACGCATCCTCGACCATCGGCATCATGGCGATCGGGGTCTCGCTGCTGATGATCGGCGGAGAATTCGACCTCTCCACCGGAGTCGCGGTGACGTTCTCGTCGATCATGGCCTCGATGCTGGCCTACAACCTGCACCTCAACGTGTGGACAGGCTCGGCGCTGGCGCTGGTACTGGCACTGGCGGTCGGTTTCCTCAACGGATACCTGGTGATGACGACCAAGATTCCGTCGTTTCTGATCACGTTGGCGTCGTTTCTGATGCTCACCGGCGTCAATCTCGCCGTCACCAAACTCGTCACCGGCCAGGTCGCCACTCCGTCCATCTCGGACATGGAGGGATTCGACTCGGCCAAGGCCTTCTTCTCGTCCTCGTTCTCGCTGCTGGGGGTCTCGGTCCGCATCACCGTCGTGTGGTGGATCGTGTTCACGCTCGCCGCAACCTGGGTGCTGATGAAGACCCGGGTCGGCAACTGGATCTTCGCCGTCGGCGGCAACCAGGAATCGGCGCGTGCCGTCGGCGTCCCGGTCACGAGGGTCAAGATCGGCCTGTTCATGTTCGTCGGCTTCTGCGCCTGGTTCGTCGGCATGCACCTGCTGTTCGCCTTCGACACCGTGCAGTCCGGCCAAGGCGTGGGCAACGAATTCCTCTACATCATCGCCGCCGTCATCGGCGGCTGCCTGCTCACCGGTGGATACGGTACGGCTGTCGGTGCGTTCATCGGTGCGTTCATCTTCGGCATGACCAATCAGGGCATCGTGTACGCAGGCTGGAACCCGGACTGGTTCAAGTTCTTCCTCGGCGCGATGCTGCTGTTCGCAGTGATCGCGAACAGCTCCTTCCGCAACTACGCGGCGAAAAGGTGACCATGACGTCTTCCGCGAACACGCCCCTGATCGAGCTCAAAGGCGTCGGTAAGAGCTACGGCAACATCATCGCGCTGCACGGGATAGACCTGCGTGTCGGTGCCGGTGAGGTCACCTGCGTGCTCGGTGACAACGGCGCAGGCAAGTCCACTCTGATCAAGATCATGTCCGGTCTGCATGGCCAGTCGGAGGGGGAACTGCTCGTCGACGGCAAGGCGACAACGTTCGGCTCGCCGAAGCAGGCCGTGGAACAGGGCATATCGACGGTCTATCAGGACCTCGCGGTCGTTTCCCTGATGCCGGTGTGGCGCAACTTCTTTCTCGGCCAGGAGCTGCGCAGGGGCAAGATTTTCAAGACCCTGGACACCCACGCCATGCGCGCGAGAACCATCGACGAACTGCGCAAGATGGGTATCGATCTGCCCGACGTCGATGCCCCCATCGGCTCACTGTCCGGCGGTCAACGTCAGTGCGTGGCCATCGCTCGCGCCATCTTCTTCGGTGCGCGAGTGCTCATTCTCGATGAGCCGACCGCCGCTCTCGGCGTCAAGCAATCCGGCATGGTTCTCCGATACATCTCCGCGGCCAGGGAGAAGGGCTTCGGCGTCGTGTTCATCACCCACAATCCTCACCACGCGTACATGGTCGGAGACCACTTCGTCCTCCTCGATCGCGGACGTCAGACGCTGGACTGCGCGCACGACGACATCTCCCTCGACGATCTCACCAAGGAAATGGCGGGCGGCGACGAACTGGAGACCCTCTCCGACGAACTGCGTCGCTGACCGGTCGGCGGCCGCGGGCCCATGCGTGAGAATCGCGCGTGGCGGGTAGAAGACCGATAGCGGTGCCCGATGGAGGTGCCAGACGAAGGAGCCAACATGAGCGAGCACGAGCCCCTCGGACCACTGTCGCCGGACTATCTCGAATCCGATTTCTTCGGATATCAGAGCATGCTCGACGACGCCGAGATCGAGGTGGTCCTGCGTACCCGTCGGTTCCTGCAGGACGAGGTCGCGCCGAGGGCGAACGAATTCTGGGAGAAGGCCACCTCTCCGGTGCACCTGATGCCGAAGATCGCCGAACTCGAAATCGCCGGTCTCGGTTACGCATTCGAGGACCGCAAGGCCTCACGCAAGCTGCTCACCGGCTGGCTCGAAATGGAGTTCGCGCGGGTCGATCCGTCGACGGGAACGATGTTCAGCGTGCACAGTTCGCTGGCGATGAGCAGTATCTCGATTCTGGGCTCCGAGGAGCAGCGCGAACGGTGGTTGCCTGCCATGCGTCGAATGGAGAAGATCGGCGCGTTCGGCCTGTCCGAACCGCACGGTGGCTCCGATGTCGCAGGCGGGCTGGAGACCACTGCCCGCCTCGACGGTGATCACTGGATCCTCAACGGCAGCAAGCGGTGGATCGGCAATGCCACCTTCGCCGATCTGACCATCGTTTTCGCCAAGGACGAGGCCGACGGTGAGGTCAAGGGCTTCGTCGTGGAGCAAGGATTCGAAGGCTTCCGGGCCGAGAAGATCGAGGGCAAGTACTCGCTCCGCGCGGTGGAGAACGCCGACATCCATCTGGAGAACTGCCGAGTCCCGGTCGGCAACAAGCTTGCCGAGGCCAACTCGTTCGCCGACACTGCGAAGGTGCTTCGGCTGACGCGCGGGGGAGTGGCCTTTCAAGCCGTGGGCGTGATGATGGGCGCGTACGAGCGGGCCGTGGCGTATGCGCGCGAACGCGAACAGTTCGGATCTCCGATCGCCTCGTTCCAGCTGATCTCCGACCTGATCGCCCGCATGACGGCGAACATCACTGCCGCGCTCGGGATGGCGATTCGTGTCGCTCAGTTGCAGGACAACGGCGTCCACCAAGACGAGCATGCGGCGCTCGCGAAGACGTTCTGTACGACGCGGCTGCGCGAGACGGTGGGTTGGGCCCGAGAGATCCTGGGCGGCAACGGAATTCTCATCGAGCACGACGTCATCAGATTCTTCGCCGATGCCGAGGCCCTGTACTCCTACGAGGGAACCGCGCAGATCAACAATCTGATCGTCGGACGCGGAGTGACCGGATTCGGCGCGTTCGTGTGACGTAGAACGTCGAAAGGCCCCTCCGCGTGTGCGAAGGGGCCTTTCGACTGCGGGGGGAGTTGTCAGCGTGCGAAGAGCAACGCTCGCTTGACTTCCTGGATCGCCTTGGTCACCTGGATGCCGCGAGGGCATGCGTCGGTGCAGTTGAAGGTGGTGCGGCAACGCCACACACCCTCGACGTCGTTGAGGATGTCCAGACGCTCGGTTGCACCCTCGTCACGGCTGTCGAAGATGAACCGGTGTGCGTTGACGATGGCGGCCGGACCGAAGTAGCTGCCGTCGCTCCAGAACACGGGGCACGAGGTGGTGCAGCACGCGCACAGGATGCACTTGGTGGTGTCGTCGAAGCGGGCGCGGTCCGCAGCGGACTGGATCCGCTCTCGGGTCGGCTCGTTGCCGGTCGTCATCAGGAACGGCTTCACGGCGCGGAACGCGTCGAAGAAGGGTTCCATGTCGACGATGAGGTCCTTCTCCACCGGCAGACCCTTGATGGGCTCGATGGTGATGTTCAGCGTCTTCGACGAGTCCTTGGGGAGCATGTCGCGCATGAGCACCTTGCAGGCGAGACGGTTGACACCGTTGATCCGCATCGCGTCGCTGCCGCAGACACCGTGTGCGCACGAACGACGGAACGTCAGGGTGCCGTCCAGGTAGCCCTTCACGTACAGCAGCAGGTTGAGCAGACGGTCCGTGGCCAGTGTGGGGACCTGGAAGGTGTCCCAGCGCTGACCGTCACCGCTCTCGGGATTGAAGCGCGCGATCTTGAGGTTGACCATCACCGCGCCCTCGGGGACGGGTGGCAGATCGGACTCGTTGGACTTCTTGTCCAGGGTGGGTGCGCTCATGTCAGTACTTCCGCTCCATCGGCTCGTAGCGGGTTTGGATTACCGGCTTGTAATCCAAGCGGATCTCGGTGAGCAGACCTTCGCCCTCTTTGTAGGCCATGGTGTGCTTCATGTACTCGGCGTCGTTGCGCTCGGGGTAGTCCTCGCGAGCGTGTCCGCCGCGCGATTCCTTCCGGTTGAGTGCACCGACGACCGTGACCTCCGCCATTTCGAGCAGGAAGCCGAGTTCGATGGCCTCGAGCAGGTCGCTGTTGTAGCGCTTGCCCTTGTCCTCGACGGTGATCTTGTTGTATCGCTCTTTTAGGGCGCGGACGTCCTTGAGTGCCGTCTCGAGGCGCTCCTCGGTACGGAACACCGAGGCGTTGTTGTCCATCGACTGCTGCATCTCGGTACGGATGTCGGCTGCGCGCTCGTGTCCGTGGTCGGAGAGGATCAGCTCCAGCCAGTCCTGCACCATTTTCGCCGGCTCCTCGGGGAGCGGGGTGAAGTCGACCGAGTTCGCGTACTCGGCCGCCGCGATGCCGGCACGACGTCCGAAGACGTTGATGTCGAGCAGCGAGTTGGTGCCGAGACGGTTGGCTCCGTGCACGGAGACGCAGGCACATTCGCCGGCCGCGTAGAGGCCGGGGACGATGTCCTCGTTGTTGCGCAGAACCTCGCCGCGGATCTTCGTGGGGATGCCGCCCATGACGTAGTGGCACGTCGGGTAGACGGGCACCGGCTCCTTGACGGGGTCGACACCGAGGTACGTGCGAGAGAACTCCATGATGTCCGGGAGCTTCTCGTCCAGAACTTCCTCGGGGATGTGCGTGACGTCGATGTAGACGTAGTCCTTGTTCGGGCCGCCACCGCGTCCTTCGAGCACCTCGAGCACCATCGAGCGCGCGACGATGTCGCGGGGCGCGAGGTCCTTGATGGTCGGTGCGTAGCGCTCCATGAAGCGTTCACCCGACTCGTTGCGCAGGATTCCGCCCTCACCGCGCACGGCCTCGGAGATGAGGATGCCCAGGCCTGCGAGACCTGTCGGGTGGAACTGGTGGAATTCCATGTCCTCCAAGGGAAGGCCCTTGCGGAAGACGATGCTCATGCCGTCACCGGTGAGGGTGTGGGCATTGGAGGTGGTCTTGTAGATCCGGCCCGAGCCTCCGGTGGCGAAGATGATCGACTTCGCATGGAAGATATGCAGCTCACCGGTGGACAGCTCGTAGGCGATGATTCCGGTCGCGACGGGACCGTCGTCGGTCTCGGTCAGACACAGATCCAGTGCGTAGAACTCGTTGTAGAACTCGACGTCGTGCTTGACGCAGTTCTGGTAGAGCGTCTGCAGGATCATGTGGCCGGTGCGGTCGGCCGCGTAGCACGCACGACGCACGGGAGCTTTGCCGTGATCGCGGGTGTGGCCACCGAAGCGCCGCTGATCGATCTTGCCCTCGGGTGTCCGGTTGAAAGGAAGGCCCATCTTCTCGAGGTCGAGAACCGCGTCGATGGCTTCCTTGGCCATGATCTCGACCGCGTCCTGGTCGGCGAGGTAGTCGCCGCCCTTGACGGTGTCGAACGTGTGCCACTCCCAGTTGTCTTCCTCGACATTGGCCAGGGCGGCACACATGCCACCCTGGGCTGCGCCGGTGTGCGAGCGCGTGGGGTAGAGCTTGGTCAGTACGGCTGTGCGAGCACGGGGTCCGGCCTCGATCGCAGCACGCATACCGGCACCGCCTGCGCCGACGATCAGTACGTCGTAACGATGTTCCTGCATGTAAGCGTCAGTGTCCTTAGCTCGCCGTGATGTTGGGATCGAACGTGAAGATGACGTACGTGCCGACGCCCATGATGAGGATCATCGACAGCACCAGCAGCGTGGTCAGCCAGAATCGCGTCGAATCCTTGCGGGAGTAGTCCGCGATGATCGTGCGCAGGCCGTTGCCGCCGTGCAGCTGCGCCAGCCACAGCATCGTCAGGTCCCAGAACTGCCAGAACGGGCTGGCCCAACGACCGGCGACGAAAGCGAAGTTGATGCGGTGCACACCGTCGTCGAGCATCAGCATGATGAACATGTGGCCCAGGACGAGCACGACGAGTGCCAGGCCGGAGAAGCGCATGAACAGCCATGCGTAGAGCTCGAAGTTGCCCTTGCTCTGCCGCCGCGGCGAACGTGGGTTGGCCAAGCTGGCCGGACGGTCGTAGTTCGTGCCGAGGACTTTGGCCTCGGGACCCTGCGTCGACATCAGTGACCACCCGCCGTGAACATGTTGTAGAAGATTCGTCCCGCGCCGGGGATCATGACGACGAGCCAGATGACTGCGATCGCCCACAGCATCGGCTTCTGGTACTGCGGTCCCTTGGACCAGAAGTCGATCAGCATCACGCGGATGCCGTTCAACGCGTGGTACAGCACTGCCGCGACGAGGCCGATTTCCATCAGGCCGACGAGCGGGGTCTTGTAGGTCTCGATGATGGCGTCGTACGTCTCGGGGTTGACCCGAACCATCGCCGTGTCGAGAACGTGGACGAACAGAAAGAAAAAGACCAGAACGCCTGTGATGCGGTGCAGAACCCAGGACCACATGCCCGGGTCCCCGCGGTACAGAGACCGCTTGCGCTCCTTGACCGGAGCGACTTCCGTCGTGCTACTCATCGAGTGCAATGCCTCCAACGTCGTTGGTGGACGCATCGAGCCCCGGTGGCCGGTCTTGCCTGGCTCGATTTGTCGCGATTCGGCCCTAGTGCTGGTTGTACTAGCCGCTTACTGGAAACTGTAAACCCATTCGAAACACGGAACTAATTCGACTCGAGGTTCGTACGGTGCCGAAATGCGGTGTTAGGTTTGCCTTCCCAATTGATGAATGCTCATCGGACCGGATCTCTGCATCAATTCAGACACCGTGATTGGATGGTTCACCATGAACGAAATCGACTGGAAGACGTTGCGCGACAATGCTCATGAGGCAATGGGCCGTGCCTACGCCCCGTACTCGAACTTTCCGGTCGGTGCGGCGGCTCTGGTGGACGACAATCGGATAGTCACCGGGTGCAATGTGGAAAATGTCTCATACGGTTTGGGGCTCTGCGCGGAGTGCGGGTTGGTGTCCAACCTGCACTCGACCGGCGGCGGCAGACTCGTCGCCTTTTCCTGCTGCGATTCCAGGCGTGAAATTCTGATGCCGTGCGGGCGATGCCGACAGCTGCTGTACGAGTTCGGCGGCCCGGGTCTGCTCGTCGACACCGTCTCGGGACCGGCTCGACTGGCAGAGTTGCTCCCGAATGCTTTCGGCCCCGACAACCTCGACGAAGGACGCGTGAACAACCATGCCTGACGCCGTATCCATCATCAGCGCCAAGCGAGACGGGCGCGTTCTCGACGACGAACAGATCGAATGGGTGATTGCGGAGTTCACCCGCGGATCCGTCGCGCCGGAACAGATGTCGGCTCTCGCGATGGCTGTTCTGTGGCGTGGATTGTCGCGTCGCGAGCTCGGTACGTGGACGAACGCGATGATCGCGTCGGGTACCCGAATGGACTTCTCGGCACTGCCGCTGCCCACCGTCGACAAGCACTCGACCGGTGGTGTCGGAGACAAGATCACGCTGCCGCTGGCTCCGCTCGTCGCCGCCTGCGGTGCGGCAGTGCCGCAGCTGTCGGGTCGAGGACTCGGACACACCGGCGGAACGCTCGACAAGCTCGAGTCCATCCCCGGCTGGCGAGCGGATCTGAGCGGTGAGGAGATGCATCGCATCCTGGCCGATCCGGCGATCGGTGCTGTCGTGTGCGCTGCCGGTGCCGATCTGGCTCCGGCCGACAAGAAGCTCTACGCACTGCGCGACGTGACGGGAACGGTCGAGTCGATCCCACTGATCGCCAGCTCGATCATGAGCAAGAAGATCGCGGAGGGCACCGGGGCGCTCGTGTTGGATGTCAAGGTCGGTGCCGGTGCGTTCATGAAGAACGTCGACGACGCACGTGAACTGGCCACAGCGATGGTCGAGCTCGGAACCGATGCGGGCGTGCGGACTCTGGCGGTGCTGACGGCGATGGACACCCCGCTCGGGCTCACCGCGGGCAACGCGCTCGAGGTGGAGGAGTCGGTCGAGGTTCTCGCCGGAGGTGGCCCGGCCGACATCGTCGAGCTGACGATCACGCTGGCGCGCACGATGCTCACCGCGGCCGGGATCGAGGGCATCGATCCGGCCGACAAGCTCGCCGACGGTTCGGCCATGGATCGGTGGCGAACGATGATCGCCGCGCAGGGCGGCGATCCCGATGCCGCACTACCTGTCGCCCGGGAGAGCCAGGACTTCACCGCCACCGCCGACGGCGTCGTCACCGGGTTGGACGCAATGGGCGTCGGGCTCGCGGCCTGGCGACTGGGCGCGGGCCGCGAGCGACAGGGTGAGCCGGTGCAGAGCGCTGCCGGTGTGCGGCTGCACGCCAAGCCCGG
The DNA here is from genome assembly GCF_002259485.1 of Rhodococcus sp. 14-1411-2a. Classification (GTDB taxonomy): domain Bacteria; phylum Actinomycetota; class Actinomycetes; order Mycobacteriales; family Mycobacteriaceae; genus Rhodococcoides. The sequence goes on along the minus strand of NZ_NPGA01000003.1, from coordinate 55,823 downwards.
CGATCGGGTACGTGCTGGGGATCGACTGGCGACGCTGTACACCGACACCCCCGAGCGCTTCGAGTATGCGCAGCAGGCACTCGAATCCAGTTGGGAGATAGGGGCCACGGCCTCGCAGCCGAGGCCCCTGGTGATCGACCGCATCGGTCGGTGAGGAGCTCGGGCAGTAGCGAGCCCGGTCAGATCAGGTTGCCTGCCTCCGTCAGCACGCTGCGCAGGATCTGCTCCATCTCGTCGAACTCCTTCTGGCCGCAGATCAGCGGTGGTGCCAGCTGTACCACCGGGTCGCCGCGGTCGTCGGCGCGGCAGTACAGCCCGGCGTCGAACAGCGCGGTGGACAGGAATCCGCGAAGGATGCGCTCTGCTTCGGCATCGCTGAACGTTTCCTTCGTGGCCTTGTCCTTGACCAACTCGATGCCGTAGAAGAATCCCTCGCCGCGGACGTCGCCGACGATCGGCAGGTCGTGCAGTTTCTCGAGCGTGGCACGGAACGCCGGGGCGTTGTCTGCGACGTGCGCGTTGATGCCCTCGCGCTCGAAGATGTCGAGGTTGGCCATGGCAACGGCGGCGGAGACGGGGTGGCCGCCGAAGGTGTATCCGTGCGCGAAGCTCGACGTGCCGTCGTCGAACGGCTCGAAGAGCTTGTCGGAGGCGATCATTGCGCCGATGGGGGAGTAGCCCGAGGTCAATCCCTTGGCGCAGGTGATGATGTCCGGTACGTAGCCGAAGTCGTTGCACGCGAACATCGATCCGATCCGGCCGAACGCACAGATCACCTCGTCCGAAACCAGGAGTACGTCGTAGCGGTCGCAGATTTCACGGACGCGCTCGAAGTATCCGGGCGGGGGAGGAAAGCAACCCCCGGCATTCTGAACCGGCTCGAGGAACACCGCGGCCACCGAATCGGGGCCCTCGAATTCGATTGCCTCGGCAATCCGGTCCGCGGCCCAGATTCCGAATGCTTTCGGATCTGTGTCCAGGGGAGCGGGGGCGCGGTAGATGTTGGTGTTCGGCACTCGAAACGCGCCCGGCGTCAGCGGCTCGAACGGTTCCTTGAGCGCGGGGATTCCGGTGATGGCCAGCGCACCCTGCGGGGTGCCGTGGTAGGCGATCGCTCGCGAGATCACCTTGTGCTTACCGGGCTTGCCGACTTTCTTGAAGTACTGCTTGGCCAACTTCCATGCGCTCTCGACGGCCTCGCCGCCACCGGTGGTGAAGAAGACCCGGTTCAGGTCGCCGGGGGCGTAACCGGCGAGCCGTTCGGCAAGTTCGATGGCCGGTTCGGTGACGTACGACCACAATGGGAAGAACGCCAGTTCTTTGGCCTGCTTGGCTGCGGCCTCGGCCAGTTCTTCACGGCCGTGTCCCACCTGGACCACGAACAGCCCCGACAGACCGTCGATGTAGCTCTTTCCGTTGGAATCCCAGATGGTCGAGCCTTCCCCGCGGGTGATGATCGGGGGAGTGACCCCTGCGCCGTGGCGGGTGAAGTGGCCCCACAGGTGCTTGGCTGCGGAAGCATCGAGTTCGGCTGTCGTTCGTGTCATCGTGTTCCCCAATTGTATTGCTGCTTGACGAGTTTGAGATAGACCAGGGTTTCGGTGCTGGTGACGCCGTCGAGACTTCTGATCTGCTTGTTCAGGATCTGCAGGAGTTGTTCGTCGTCCTCGCACACCACTTCCACGACGACGTCGAACGACCCTGCGGTGAGGACGACGTAGTCGATCGCATCGATCGCCGACAGTTCCTCGGACAGGGCGTAACTGTCGCCGGTGCACTTGATGCCGATCATGGCCTGCCGCTTGAATCCGACCTGCACCGGATCGGTCACCGCGACGATCTGCATGACGCCGGAGTCCGTCAGGCGCTGAACTCGTTGACGGACAGCCGCTTCCGAGAGTCCGACGGCTTTGCCGATGGCGGCGTACGAGCGACGCCCGTCCTCTTGGAGTTGCTCGATGATCGCCTTGGAGACGTCGTCGAGTGCGATGGGCGGTTGCTCGGGCATGGCTCGATCTTGTCACTGTCGTGGCCGTGAACACAACCCGTCCACGATGAAAAGCGTGTCAATTTTCGATTCAAACGACAGAATCAGTTGTCGAAAGGCTCGAAACAGAGAGAATCAGTGGGTTCGACGGTACTGTCGCAGGCATGGCGAACATTCCTGGTTGTTGGATCGACGGACGCGCGGTCGACGGTGGCGGTGATCGGTACGAGGTCGACGATCCCGCGACCGGAGCTGTCGTTGCCGACGTCGGTTTGGCCACCGCCGAGGACGTCGATTCGGCTCTCGCGCATGCTCGATCGGCTTTTCCGTCATGGTCCACCGCCACCCCCGCGCACCGCAGCGCCGTGTTGATGGAACTGGCGCGTCTCGTGGCCGCCGACGCGGAGAACTTCGTGTCCGAGGAAGTGACGCAGACCGGCAAATCGACAAGGCTGGCAACCGAATTCGACGTTCCGGGCAGCATCGACAACATCGAGTTCTTCGCCGGGGCGGCGCGGCACCTGGACGGCAAGGCTGCTGCGGAGTACTCGGGTGAACATACCTCCGTTATCCGCCGGGACGCCGTCGGAGTGGTCGGGTCGATCACTCCGTGGAACTATCCGCTGCAGATGGCGGTGTGGAAAGCGATACCGGCGTTGGCGGCCGGGTGTTCCATCGTGCTCAAGCCCAGTGAACTCACGCCGCTGACCACCCTGCGGCTGGCGCGCTTGGCCACCGAGGCAGGCGTGCCCGACGGGGTGTTCAACGTCGTCACCGGAACCGGAGTGGACGCCGGAGTCGCGCTGTCCTCCCATGCCGGACTGGACCTGATGACGTTCACCGGCTCCACTCCCGTCGGCAGGCGCGTGATGGCGCAAGCCGCCGCGCATGGCACGCGGGTGCAGCTCGAGCTCGGCGGCAAGGCACCGCTGGTGGTGTTCGACGACGCCGACCTCGACGCGGCCATCCACGGTGCCGTCGCGGGATCGTTGATCAACGGCGGCCAGGACTGCACGGCGGCCACCCGCGCCATAGTCGCCGAATCCCTGTACGAGGACTTCGTCGCCGGAGTCGCCGAGTTGATGGGGCGCGTCGTCGTGGGAGACCCGAGGGATCCGGCAACCGACATGGGATCGTTGATCTCCGTCGCGCACCGAGATCGGGTGGCTGCGATGGTGGACCGGGCCCGCGACGCGGGTGCCAGGGTGGTGACCGGAGGCCGTGTCCCCGAGGGGCGAGGCGCGTTCTACCCGCCCACCCTGATCGCCGATGTCGGTGAGCAGGACGAGATCTATCGCGACGAGGTGTTCGGTCCGGTGCTCACGGTGTCCACGCATCACGGGGACGACGACGCGATCCGACGCGCCAACGACACCGAGTTCGGACTCGCCGCCTCGGCGTGGACCCGCGACCTGTACCGCGCGGGCCGAGCGACGCGGGAGATCGCCGCCGGCTGTGTATGGATCAACGACCACATCCCGATCATCAGCGAGATGCCACACGGCGGATTCGGGGCCTCGGGTTTCGGCAAGGACATGTCCAGTTACTCGCTCGACGAGTACCTCACCGTCAAGCACGTCATGACCGACATCACCGGTGTGGCCCGAAAGCCTTGGCACCGAACGGTCTTCGCGTCCGTCGACGCTGCAACGCAGGGAGATGCCCGATGAACGCACCGTGGGCAACCACCCCCACCGACCGCGGCGTGACCATGGTGGCCGGCGCGGCACCGGAGTCCTACTGGCTCGATCGTCCCGAACGCCCGGCACCACGGACTCGGCACACCGGTTCGACTGCAGCGGATCTGGTGATCGTCGGCGGCGGATTCACCGGACTGTGGGCGGCTCTGCATGCGGCAGAGGAGAACCCGAACCGATCGATCGTGCTGCTCGAAGGCGACCGCATCGCCGAGGGCGCAACGGGACGCAACGGCGGCTTCTGTGCGGCCAGCCTGACGCACGGACTGGGCAACGGACTCGACCGCTACGCCGACGAACTACCGGAACTGCTGCGGATGGGCACCGAGACGCTCGACGCGATCTGCGCGACTGCGGACAGGTACGGGATCGACGCCGACATCGAACGCACCGGCGAGCTCGACATCGCCAATTTCGACTGGCAGGTGGACGACCTGCGGGAGCTCGGCGACGAGGGGAGGCGACTGGCGCAGCCGATGGAATACCTCGACGCCGCTGCCGTGCAGTCCAGGATCACCTCACCGATGGCGCGCGGTGCACTGTTCGACCCCGATGTCGCGATGATCGACCCCGCCAAACTCGCCTGGGGCCTGGCCGACGCGGCCGAGTCGCTCGGCGTTCGCATTCACGAGAACACTTGGGCGCTGTCGATCGGCAAGTCCGGCACAGGTATTCGAGTCAAGACGGGCTACGGCACCATCGAGGCCGGCAAGGTGCTGCTGGCCACCTCGGCATCGAAATCGTTGCGTCGCAAACTCCGTCACTGGATCGTCCCGGTGTGGGACTACGTGATCATGACCGAACCACTGACGTCGGCCCAGCTCGCCGACATCGGCTGGTCCGGCCGCGAAGGATTGGCCGACTCCGGCAACAGATTTCACTACTTCCGGTTGACGGCCGACAACCGCATCCTGTTCGGCGGGTGGGACGCGCACTACTTCTACGGTGGCGACACCGACCCACGCCGAACCCAACATCCCGAAGAGTTCGCTTTGCTCGCCGAACACCTGCTGCAGATGTTCCCGAGCCTCGAGGGAATCCGCGCCACCCACGCCTGGGGCGGATCGATCGACACGTGCTCGCGGTTCAGCGCCTTCTGGGATCTCGGCATGAACGGACGGGTGGCCTCGGTCGCCGGGTTCACCGGCCTGGGCGTCGGCGCGTCGCACTTCGGTGCCCGCACCGCCCTCGATCTGCTCGACGGCAAGGACACCGAACGAACACGCCTGAAGATGGTGCGCAGCATGCCGTTGCCGTTCCCACCCGAGCCCCTCAAGTCGATCGGGATCAACATCACCCGCGCGGCATTCGCCCGAGCCGATCGCAACGGCGGTAAACGAGGACTGTGGCTCAAGGGCATGGACGCGCTGGGTCTGGGCTTCGACAGTTAAAGCGGCTGCGCCGCACGTGCACGGAAACTCGACCTCTGCTACGAGCTTCTGCTCACGTGCGGCGAAGCCGCTCTACTCGTGCGGAACGACGATCACCGGCACCGGGGCGGCACGCAGAATCTTCGCCGCACTCGAACCGAGGAACACCCGCTTGGGAGTGGCCAATCGACTCGAGCCGAGGAACAGCACATCGCCCGGCTTCCAATCGAGGTTGCCCATCGCCTCGGCCAGCGTCGAACCGTCGGCGACGATCGACTCCAGGCCGTCGATATCGGGGAGCGTGCGCACCGCGTGGTCGAGATTGTCCTGCGCGGCAGCGACCTGTCGTCGCCGCGTATCCAGTGAGGTCTCGTCACTCGGGGCCCCGGTCGGCTCGAGCGAGACCAGCGAGACCAAGCGCACCGGCACGTGCGCCGCACTGGCAATGGTGATCGCGAACGGCAACGGATTCGGGGCAGAGGCCCGGGTGGGGACGGCGACGGTGAGGTCGGTGATCGGTGCGTTCGAGAGCCGGTAGCCCCGAGGTGCGAGTGCCAGCGGCACCTCCGACGCATGCAGGAGCTGGCCGGCAACCGAACCGACGGAATGCCGATTCAGCAAGCCGTCGCCGGCTCCGCCCACGACGATCATGTCCGCATCGGTCTGCACCGCGAAGTCGATCAGGGCACGGGCGAAGGACTCGTGCGAGAGCACGTGCGTGGTCACCTCGATGCCCGACGGCACCTGGGCGGCCGCGTCGGCCACCCAGCCCTCGGCCTTGGCCGCGAGAACTTTTCGATACGGTCCACTGCCTTCCATGACCGGTTCGTCCACGGCCATGACCAGCACGATGTCGATGGACGCGTCGAGGGCGCGGGCGAGGGCGGTGGCCAGGGCTACGCCGTCGTCGCCGCTGGGAGTGGCGAGATAGCCGACGGTGATCTTCATGAATGGGGTGTCCTTCTCTACTGGTAAGTGTCCGGAACCTTGACTTCGGTGGACGCGGTGAGTGTCTTGCCCTGGAAGAAGTCCCTGTTGCCCACGAAGCACAGCAGCATGAGCGGAATTCCGAGTACCAGCATGCCGACGCCGAGGACGAACACACCGCCGATCGGACCGTAGACGGTGTAACCGTAGTCGGGCTTGATCATGTCGACCGCGCTCTGCACGAACGCCCACGTCATCGACAGTCCGCCGAGGAGCGGAAAGATCCCGCGCATGAACAGGTTTCGGACGGACGAGAACAGTGTGCGACGGAAGTACCAGGCGCACGCGTACGCGGTGATGCCGTAGTAGAACGCGACCGCGAGCCCGAGTGATGCCACCGAATCCTGCAGCGCGTTGGCGCTGACGAAAGTGAGCACCAGATAGAACATCAGCGCCGCGGCACCCATCACGAGCGTGCCGAAGCCGGGCGTCATGTACTTGGGGTGCACGCTGGCGAACCGCTTGGGGATCGCTTCGTACACGGCCATCGACAATGTTCCGCGGGCCGTGGGCAGAATGGTCGTCTGCGTGGAGGACAGTGCCGAGATGGAGACGGTCAGCAGTAGCAGCGACGCGACGATCGAACCCGCGACCGGATCGCCGAGAATGGTGAGCACATCGTCGACGTTGTCCGGGTTGTTCAGGCCGATGCCGGTGTCGCCGAACCCGGCGAACGACTGCACGGCGTAGCCGACGAGCACGTAGGTGGCCACGAGAATGAGCGTGGTGATCACCGCGGCGCGTCCCGGAGTCTTCTCCGAATCCTTCGTTTCCTCGCCGACGGCAAGGCAGGCGTCCCATCCCCAATAGATGAAGATGCACAGGATGATGGCCTGGGCCGCGTCGGACATCGTCACTCCGGTGGGAACCAACCAGCTCCACTGGGGCGTGATGGCTTGCGGTCCCGCGGTCCCGGTACCCACCTTGACCAGAGCAGTCACCGACACTCCGATGAGCACCCCGAACTGCACGACCAGCAACACGTTCTGCATGCGTTCGCTGATGAGGATGCCGCGAAAGCTGACATAGGTCATCGAGACGATGAAGAACGAACCGAGGGCGACCTTGGCCGCGGTCGACTCCGCCAACCCGGACAGTCCCAGGAACTCGAACAGATAGATGGCAGCGATCTCGGCGACGTTGGCCAGCACGATGATCGCCGAGACGGCCAGCCCCCACCCGGCCATCCAACCGACCCAGGGCCCGAATGCCTTGGTACCCCAGGTGAACGACGTGCCGCAGTCCGGTGTGTCACGCCCGAGTTCGCGGTAGGCGAAGGCGGTGAGCAGCATCGGAACGAAGGCGATGAGGAACATCGAGGGCGCTTTGTCGCCGACGGCCAGAACCACGTAACCGAGGGTCGCGGCGAGGCTGTAGGCCGGGGCCACCGCCGACAAGCCGATGACGATGTTGCCGACCAGCCCGAGAGCGCCGGTGTTGAGTCCTTTACCCGGAAGGGTGTTCGGCGGTTCCACAGTGGACATAGATCTCTCCGAGGTTCGAGACGACCGAGGACGTCGGAGGGGACCCGACAGAATCGGCCGCGCGTGTGTGCTGAACACTACGATTTCCGTCGCAGATCCGCTGTGTATCGACGGAATTGTTTTCATTGGAGCAACAATGCAACGAAATAGGTCGCAGAAGCGGTGAAGTTCGGGGGAATCCGCGGACTCGCCGAGTGGTGATGACAGACGCGCGTGCGTGCGAGCCGCACGCTACCGTCGTCACATGAGCACCGCGGAGAACACTCAGTCCTCGATCGGTGGCAGTGCGCCACTCGATCTCGCGTCGATCAGGACAGCTCCCAAGGCGTTGCTGCACGATCACCTCGACGGCGGACTCCGCCCGCAGACCGTGTTGGAACTGGCCGACGAATGCGGCTACGGCGATCTTCCCGCCACCGACGGCGCGGCATTGGGCGAGTGGTTCCGCGACGCCGCGGACAGCGGCTCGCTCGTGCGGTACCTCGAGACGTTCGCGCACACCGTTGCCGTGATGCAGACTCCCGAAGGACTGTTCCGGGTGGCGCGCGAATGCGCCGAGGATCTGGCCGACGACGGCGTCGTGTACGCCGAGGTGCGCTTCGCGCCGGAACAGCACCTCGAGCGCGGACTGACTCTCGACGAGGTCGTCACCCATACGCTCGCCGGCTTCGAGGCAGGGATCTCCGCGGCCAAGGTGCGCGGCAAGAACATCACGATCGGCACCTTGCTCACCGCGATGCGGCACGCGGCGCGTTCGCGGGAAATCGCCGAACTGACGGTCCGGTTCCGTGACCGCGGCGTCGTGGGCTTCGACATCGCCGGTGCCGAAGCGGGCTTCCCTCCCAGTCGCCACCTCGACGCCTTCGAATACATGCGAGCGAGCAACGCGCACTTCACCATTCACGCTGGAGAGGCGTTCGGTCTGCCGTCGATCCAGGAAGCAGTGGCGTTCTGCGGCACCGACAGGCTCGGTCACGGGGTTCGGATCACCGACGACATCACCACCGACGCCGACGGCACACCCGAGCTCGGCCTGCTCGCCGCCTACGTCCGCGACACACGGATGCCCCTGGAACTGTGCCCGAGCTCGAACGTCCAAACCGGTGCCGTCGAGTCGTTGGCGACCCACCCGTTCGATCTGCTTGCCCGATTGCGATTCCGGGTCACCGTCAACACCGACAACCGCTTGATGAGCGATACGTCGATGAGTCGAGAGATGGTCAAGCTCGTCGAGACCTTCGGCTACGGCTGGAGCGATCTCGAGCGATTCACCATCAACGCGATGAAGTCGGCGTTCCTGCCGTTCGACGAGCGGCTGGCGCTGATCGACGACGTCATCAAGCCGGGTTACGCGGTGCTGATCGGCTGATCGAGCAGCCCCGGGGGCCGGCTACTTCTTGCGCAGTCGGCTCTCGAACTCGCGCTCGAGGGCGCGCCACGCTTCGGCCTCGACGTCGAACGGTGCGCTCGGCGCGAGCCGGTCGGGACTGGGCTCGAGGGCGTACGAGACGTACCAACCCAGTGGCGTGGACGTGGCGAGTGCTTCGTCGACGGAATCATCACCGGCGAAATCGGCGGCGTCGGTGAACAATTCGACGGCCAGGTCGAGTTGTTCGACGTCGACTGCGGTTGGCCCGTCGGCGAGATCGTCGGCCAGGCCGGGCAGGACGTACACGTTGTCGTCGGTGATCGTGATGTCGAGGGAGCCGTCGATGGCGGCGGTCTGAACATCGGAGTAGGTGCTGACCTGTGCCAGATCGTGATCGTGATCGTCGGCCAGGTAGCGGGCCAACGAACGCTCGGAACCGAAGACGCTGATGGCACCGCCGCGACCGAGGAACACCGGCTTGTCGCCGAGGTAGCACCGCAGGGTGTAGAGCGTGTCGTCCGAGGTGATGATGCGAATCGGGTCGATGCCGACGGTGGTCCAGAAGGTATCTTCGGCCGCGGCTGCGGCGATCGGATCGCGATCCACCTCGGCGGAGTCGTCGTCTTCGTCGTCGTCGTCCGAATCGGAGTCGATGTCGTCCGTGACGTCATCGGCGTCGACGGCGTTCTCGGCGGCTGCGGTGATCTCGGCTTCGGCGACGGCAACGGCAGCGGAGTCGACATCGGGGGAGGTGACGATGGAGTCGACCGCGTCGAGCACGTCGTCCCAGTGCTTGGCGACCGCTGCACCGATGCGGTCCCACAGTTCACCGCCCTCGCGACCGAGGAAGTTCTCGACGCCTCCGCCGACTGCCCCGACGAAAGGGTTGGATCCGAAAAAGCTTGTGACAGGTCGCAGTTCGCAGACATCGCCGATGGAGGAGACGATGTCGAAGGTGGCCTGCAGTTCGGCGAGAACGTCGGCCTCGGGATCGGAGGCCACCAACTCCGGCACGGCGACCAGATCGAAGCGGTGCAGATCGTCGGGCTCGAGTTCGTGTGCGGCGAGTGCGGAGACCACCTTCCACGACGGATGGTCGACGAGGTCGTTGTCGTCGTCGGATCTGACGAATGCCGCGAGCTCTGCGACGGTCGAGAATCCGTACAGGTCTTCCTCGTGTCCGAGGAATGCCTCCCACTCGTCGTCGCCTTCTCGCCACTCCGGTGCCCACAGTGTCGAGAAGTCACCGGCGGTGAGACCGAGTTCGATCGGGATGATGTCTCCAGCCATGGCGCGAAGCCTATCTCAGGAGTCTGTGAACGAACCCTGCAGACTTTGCAGGATCGCCTCGCGCTGGTCGAGCGCCGCACGTGCTGCGTCGGCAGCGACGACGGTGATCGTCGACGCGAGTGCATGAGCGGCAACCGATCCGAGGTTCTCGGCGAGTTCGAGCTCGACCAGGGCGCCGGACCCATCGACGACGACGGTCACCAGATCGTCCGGCGAGGTGAGTCGAATTCTGATGCGGTCCAGTCGCTCGTGCGTTTCGCGAAGTGCGTCCAGCCGGTGCTGGGCGCTGCCGACCAGAGCGTCGAGTTCGGTGGTGTGGGCGTGGGTCATACCTGCTTCAACCAACTCGTGGGTGCGGAGTCCTCTGCGAGATGCTCGTTCGCTTCGGCGGCGACTCGGGTACGGGTGGGCAGACCGAGACGATTCAGAACCTCGGTGGGAACGCCGTCCTCGGCGAGGAGGGTGCGTCGCTGAGCTCGTGCGGCCGCACTCGCCCGTACACAGTGCTCGAGAATCGTCGACGCCAAAGCGCCTCCGCCGTAGCGCAGTTCGCGTTCGTCGATCGCGATCCCGATCGGCAGTCCGTGTTCGGTGGCGCGGACCGTCACCGATCCCGATCGTGTTCCCGATACGGCGCTGACGACGGTGATGTCCGAGTCCGTCACTGGCCGGCCCTTCATTCGGTCGGACGGTAGAAGCCCTTGAAGCCCATACCGCTGTTGGTCGTTCTGATCGGCCCCACCTGCACCGGGTCGCCTGCCTCGACGAGCTGACCGTTGCCGATCACCATGGCCACGTGTCCGTCCCAGACGGCGAGGTCACCGGGCATCACCTCACCCGGTGCCACGGCGGAGCCGATGTCCTGTTCCTGTGCCAGACGCGGGATCTCGACGCCCTGCTGTGCATACGCCCACTGGGTCAATCCGCTGCAGTCGAGTCCGCTGCCCGGCGTGGTGCCGCCCCACGCGTAGGGCACGCCCTGTTGGGTCAGTGCGCTACGGACGGCACCTGCGGCTTCGGCGTTGGGTGCGGTGACGGTACTGCCGTCCGGTAGCCGGATCTCGACTCCCCGGCCGGTGCTGTCTGGGGTTCGGTAGGGATCGGTGCCCGGATTGCCCAGGTAGTTATGGGCACCGCCGCCACCGACACCGCTGCTCGGTGACTCGGCTCCGGCGGCGGGGGAGGAGACGGACTGCGCGAACGTCTTCGCCAGCTTCTCGCCTGCTTCGATCACCTGTGATGTCGCGGGCGAGGTCATGAGATTCGAGGGTGAGCCGGGGGACGATGTCGGTCCGCCGCCGACGGGGCCGGGAACTGTCGGGGGAGCGGCCAGTTCGCCGACTTTCGCGGTGTGGACGGCCAACTCGCCCCGCACGCGCGCCACGACCACGAGCGCTCGTTCGAGGTGTTCGATGGCCGCCGTGATCAGCATGGTCTGCCCCGGCGGGGTGGCGATGATCGGTCCGGCCGACAGTGCGATTCCCACGAACGAGTGCACGATCGACTGCAGTTCGAGAAAGCCTCGATTGGTGTCGCGGCAGGCCTGGTCGACCACGGCAGCGATGTCGTCGGCGTGGTCGGCGAGGGCAAGTGCGCTCGTATGAGCGTTCTCGGCGTACCGAATGGCCGCGTCGGCGGCGTCACCGTTCCAGTTCGCCGCGAGCTCGGTGATCGCGACCCTGCCGATTCCCTGGGCCGCCTCGATCGCTGCCGAGGACACGCGCAGTACGTCGGCCGGACCGCCGGTGGGGAGCGCCCCGTTGCCGAAGGCTCCGAGCAGATCGACGATGGGACGGGCCAGCAGATCGATCATCGGCGCTTACCGCTCGTCCTGTGCGATACCGGCGGCCGAGGCCGCGGTGGTATCAGCGGCCGAGGCCGCAACGGTTGCGCCGGTTCCGGCATCGGTGAGGGCGTACGACACCGCGGATGCGGTGGCCGCGGAACCGATGCTCGCCACCGTGCTCGCCAGGCGTACGACGGCGTCGGTGTGCGCCAGATGGGTGCCGGTGACCGCATCGAGAAACTCCTGTCCGATCAGACCGAAGACCGGAGCCAGCACCGCGGGGCCGCACGCGGCGGCAGCAGCACTTGCCGCGGCGATCTGCTCGGCCATGGTCGACGCCACCGCACCGTACGCGAGGACCCCCTCGGTTTCGACGACGAGCTCGGCCATCAGTGCCCCCTGAGAATGCGATCGATTCACGGTCGCCGAGTGCGACGCCCAATTGGTTCGACGCGGGTACGTGCCATTCGGTTCCCCCGAGTTGCCGTTCGCGTCCTGCCGCCCAGGTCCTATCCTTGTCGGCATGGAAACACACGTGGTCGATCACCCACTGGCCGCAGCCCTGCTCACCACGATGCGGGACGAGCGCAGCGACAATGCCACGTTCCGGTCGGCTCTGCGTCAGCTCACTCACATGCTGGTCTACGAGGCCACTCGCGACGCTGCGATCGACACCTTCGAGGTACGCACGCCCGTCGCGGTCACCGAGGGCACCAGGCTGGCGCGACCGCCGTTGCTGGTCCCGGTTCTGCGCGCAGGCCTCGGCATGGTCGAGAAGGCCAGCAGCCTCATCCCGCAGTCCCGCGTCGGTTTCGTCGGAATGGCCCGTGACGAGGAAACCCATCAGCCCGTCCCGTACATGGAATCCCTGCCGGACGACCTGTCGCAGACGCCCGTCTACGTGCTGGACCCGATGCTCGCCACCGGCGGATCCATGGTCCACACGATCGAACTGCTCGTCGGCCGCGGTGCGGCGGACGTCACCGCCATCTGCGTCGTGGCCGCTCCCGAAGGAGTTGCCGCGCTCGAAGCCTCGGGACTGCCGGTGCGACTGGTGGCAGCGAGCATCGACGACGGCCTCAACGACAACGCCTTCATCGTTCCCGGCCTCGGTGACGCGGGCGATCGTCAGTTCGGTCCGCGCTGACTCCCTCTGTCGCAGGTCGATTGGTTCTCGGCGTCTCCTGGCCATCGGAGGCGTCACCTACACCGCGACCGAGATTGCGGGTGCTCGATGTCGACACCGAGCAGATCGAGTTCCACGAACTGGTCGGCCGCAGGCTCGGTTTCCGTGCGCCGGGTGCTTCGACCGATCGGTACTGCACCGGGCGCATGGCATTTCGGGCCGACGGCCCGCCGCGCTACGTGCCGTGCCCCGGTCGGGAGCGGGCCGTCGCGTCGGGACAGTGCGCGACGTGCGCCGACAAGGACAGCTTTCGATTCGTGCACACCGTGCATCGCAGCGGATTCGTCTCACGTGATCTGGAAAAGCATGTGATGCAACCGCATTGGCTGTATCTTGCGGCGTTCGCAAACGGCACCTTCAAGATCGGGACGGCGGCGGACACGCGCAAATGGGGTCGGCTCGCCGAGCAGGGTGCCATCTGCGCGCGGTACGTCGCCCATGCCGACGACGGAAAGGCCGTCCGGGTGGCCGAGGACCTCGTGACCGAATCGATGGGGCTACGGCAGGCCGTGCGGTCCGCGGCGAAAGCCGCCTCGCTGTGTCTGCCGATCGGCGTGGACAGGCTCGAGGCCGCCGTCGCCGTCCGGGCCCAGCAGGTCCGCGAGATGCTGACCGAGGCCGGCGTCGCCGGCTGCACCCCGATCGACGAACCATGGGCACCGCCCGCAGGCCGGGAGGCGTTGAGCGAGAACGTCAGCCGCGTCGCCTACCCCGCGGATGTCGCAACCGGTTCCCACGGACTCGAGATCAGGACATGCGTCGGGCAGGCGGTGATCGCGACCGTCGACGACGAGACCTACGTCGTGGATCTTGCGCCGTTGAAGGGTCGGCGAATCGAACTCGGGGCCTTCACGTCCGATCTGCCTGCGGTGCAGTCGGCGCTGTTCTGACGTTCGGGTCGTCGACGCCTAGAGGTGCTGGGCGAAGTCGGTCAGTTCGGCCAGGATCTCGGCTGCTGCCGCCCGCGCTCTCGGTAGGTCCTCGGGGGCGTCGACGTGCTCGATCACTTCGAGGTAGGCCTTGAGCTTGGGTTCGGTGCCGGAGGGCCGCACGATCACCCGCAGCCCCGACCCGCTGATCTCGACTGCGTCGGTGCGTAATTCGTCGTCGCGCTGGGCGTAGTCCAGAACGGTGACCGTCCGGCCGGACAGTTCCGTCGGCGGTGCGCTGCGCAACCGGTGCATCATGTTCCCGATGTCGGCGAGGTCCGCGACCCGCCGCGAGACCTGCGCGCCCAGGTGAACCCCGAACTCGACGGCGAGGTCGTCGAGTACGTCGAGCAGGGTGCGACGATCCTGCTTCAGGCCGGCGGCCAGATCTGCGAGCACCACCGCGGCCGAGATACCGTCCTTGTCGCGCACCACGTTCGGATCCACACAGTGCCCGATGGCCTCCTCGTAGGCGTACACCAGGCCCTCGCCCGCGCGGACGAGCCATTTGAATCCGGTCAGGGTGCGGGCATAGCGAGCGCCGCGCGCCGGAGCGAGCGCCGAGAGCAGTTGCGACGAGACGATCGTGTTGGCCACCAGCGAGTCGGCGGGCGCATCGGCGAGGAGATGGTTCGCGAGCAGAGCCCCGGTCTCGTCGCCGGTCAGCATGCGCCACCCGCTGTCCGTCGGCACCCCGACCGCACAGCGATCGGCGTCGGGGTCGAGGGCGATCGCGATATCGGCGTCGATGTCCGCCGCCAGCGCGAGCACGGCGTCGGCCGCTCCTGGCTCCTCGGGGTTGGGAAACGTGACGGTCGGAAACGCTGGATCGGGCTCGAACTGCTCCTCGACCACCCGGATGTCGCGGAACCCCGCGCCCCGCAGTGCTGCCGTCGCAAGTTCACCGCCGACACCGTGCAGGGGAGTCAATGCGATGCGGATGTCGCGACCCCTCGAACGTGGCAGTGCGACAACGGAATCGAGATACCGAGAAGCGATGTCGGAGCCGCCGGGCTGGACTATCGCGCGCGGAATCTCGATCGCGTCGGGAGTGGCCTCGATGAGCGCTTCGATCTGGGCGTCGCTCGGCGGGATCAGTTGCGAGCCGCCGCGGAGATACACCTTGTACCCGTTGTCCGCAGCGGGATTGTGCGACGCGGTGATCTGCACGCCGAGCTCGGCATCGAGTGCCCGCACCGCGAAGGCGACGACGGGGGTCGGCAGCGGCCGAGGCAGCATCACCACCGAAAAGCCTCGAGCGGAGAAGGTTTCGGCGGCCGCGAAGGCGAACTGTTCGGAGCCGTTCCTGGCGTCGCGACCGACCACGACGGTGGACCCACCCAGACCGTTCTCGACCAACCAGGCTGCGATGCCGGCCGAGGTTTTCGTCACCACCGCCACGTTCATCCCGTTCGGTCCCGCGCGCACCGGGCCACGAAGACCTGCGGTACCGAACGTCAGCGGTCCGCTGAACCTGTCGGCGAGTTCGGCATCGGGCAGGCCGCCGAGTTCTTCGCGAGCAGCGGGGTCGGGATCGCCTGCGATCCATCGTTGTACACGCTCGGTGAGATTCTCGGTCACAGGCGGGAGACCAACTCGTGCAACAGCGATCCCATGCGGGCAGCGGACTCCTTGCCTGCGGCGAGTACTTCGGTGTGATTCAGGTGCTCACCGGTCATTCCGGCGGCGAGATTGGTCACCAGCGAGATGCCCAGGACGCGTGCGCCTTTCGCTCGCGCGGCGATCGTCTCGTGCACGGTCGACATCCCCACGAGGTCCGCACCGAGTGTGCGCAGCATTCTGATCTCGGCGGGCGTCTCGTAGTGCGGACCGGGCAGGCCGGCGTAGACGCCGTCCTCGAGCGACGGATCGATGTCGGCCGCAAGGGCCCGAAGTTCGGGGGAGTACGCGTCGACCAGATCGACGAACTCCGCCCCGACGAGGGGTGAACGAGCCGTCAGATTGAGGTGGTCCGAGATCAGCACGGGCTGTCCGACGCTCATGCCGTCCCGGATACCGCCTGCAGCGTTGGTCAGCACGACGGTCGTGGCACCTGCCGCGATCGCGGTTCGCACCGGATGCACGACGCGTCGCAGGTCGTGCCCCTCGTAGGCATGCGTGCGTCCCTGCAGCAGCAGTGTGTGGGTGCCGCCGACGTCCACCGAGGTGATGGTGCCGGAGTGGCCCGACGCCGACGGTGGCGCGAACCCGGGCAGGTCGGCCATGCGCACGGTCGCGGTGGGGGAGCCGAAGACGTCGGCTGCCGCCTGCCATCCGGAACCGAGAACGATGGCCACGGTGTGGGTGTCGACTCCGGTTGCTGCGGCGAGTGCGTCGGCGGCGGTGCGCGCGGCACCCTCGGGATCGGTCACGGGGTCGGTCGCATGTGCGTCGGTGGTTGCCACGATGAACAACAGTAGGAGATCGACGCAACGGATGTGCGACCGGCGGAAGTTACTGTTGGGTAGTATCCGCTGCATGCCTTATCTCGAACGCGACGGTGACGTCCACATCCTGTTCCTCGGTGCCCAGAACGGGGCGGACAATCCCGAGAATCGGTTCCATCCGGACTGGATCGACGCCACCCACGCGTTGCTCGACGAGGTCGAGGCCTCGACCGGTCCGGCGGCGCTGGTCACCACGTCGGCGGGCAAGTTCTACAGCAACGGCCTCGACACCGACTGGCTGTTCGCCAACCTGGACAAGATCACCTGGTATCTCGACCGCGTACACACTCTCTACACCCGGTTGCTCGCTTTTCCGATGGCCACCGTCGCTGCTGTGCAGGGCCACGCCTTCGGCGCAGGCGCGATGTTCGCCACCTCCCACGACTTCCGCATCCAACGCCTCGATCGCGGCTTCTACTGCCTGCCCGAGGTGAACCTGAACATGCCGTTCACCGTCGGAATGTCTGCTCTGATCAACTCCCGGCTGCCCAAGCAGACCGCCGTCGAGGCGATGACGACCGGTCGCCGGTACGGCGGTGCCGACGCCGTGGTTGCCGGAATCGTCGAGGCGACGGCAGCGGAGGAGTCGCTGGTGTCCGACGCGGTCGCGAAGGCCGCCGCACTGACGAGCACCCGGGGTGCCAACCTGGCCGGCATCAAGGCTCGCATGCACGTGGATCTGCTCGCCGCGCTGAACACCGCGACCGACGACAGCAACTTCAGCTTCGGGAAGTAGTCACTCGGCACAGCTGTTCCGACAGTCGGTCGCGCTAGTGACACACTGTCTCTCGTGATCGACGAATCGAACAGTGCCGACGTGGGTGAGGCGATGGACCGCGCCCTGGCCGACGCCACCGACGAAGTGGTTGCGCTCTCGCACTCGATCCACGCGGAGCCGGAGCTGGCGTTCGCCGAGCATCGCAGCGTCGCCAAGATCCTCGACACGCTCCGGGCCCACGATTTCGAGATCGAGACGGCCGTCGCAGGTATCGACACCGCGTTCACCGCGTCGTTCGGCAGCGGCGATCTGGTGATCGGGATCTGTGCGGAGTACGACGCTCTGCCCGAGATCGGTCATGCGTGCGGGCACAACATCATCGCGGCCTCGGCTGTGGGTGCTGCGCTTGCGCTCGCTCCGGTCGCCGACGCGCTCGGGATCACCGTGCGAGTGCTCGGTACCCCGGCCGAGGAGACCGGCGGCGGTAAGGTCTTGATGCTCGAGCGAGGAGTGTTCGACGGCGTCGGCGCGGCGTTGATGGTCCATCCCGGTCCCTTCGACATCGTGGGTGCGACCTCGCTGGCGCTGGCGGACATCGCGGTCAAGTTCACCGGCCGTGCCGCGCACGCGTCGGCTGCTCCCGAGTGGGGAATCAACGCAGGCGACGCGGTGACCATCAGTCAGGTGGCACTCGGGCTCCTGCGCCAGCATCTGTCGCCGGGTCAGCAGCTCCACGGCATCGTCAGCGACGGGGGTGTGGCACCGAACATCGTGCCCGGCCATGCCGAGCTGCTCTACTACCTGCGCGCGAACACCACCGAATCGCTGCACGCTCTGACGGCGAAGACGTACGCGTGTTTCGAGGCGGGAGCAATCGCCACCGGGTGCACTCACGAGATCCGCACGGTGTCGCCGACCTATGCGGCGTTGACGCCGGATTCGTGGCTGGCTGCGGCTTTTCGGCAGGAGATCGAAGCATTGGGCCGGTCGCCCTTGGCTCCGGATTTGGAAGGATTTCGCCCGTTGGGCAGCACAGACATGGGAAACGTGACGAATGTTCTACCCGGTATTCATCCCGTCGTCGGCCTCGATGCGGGAGGAGCGGTGACCCATCAGCCGGAGTTCGCCGCCGCGTGTGTCACCGAGTCGGCCGATCGAGCGTTGCTCGACGGAGCTCTCGGTCTCGCCAGAACTGCTGCGCGCGCCGCAGCCGATCCCGGTACTCGCGCCCGTCTGCTCGACGGCGTGACCGCTCGCTCGGCGGCGCAGTCGTGAGTACCCGCGAGGACGCGATCGATCGGTGGATTCACGCGCACACGGCAGATCTCTCGCTGTGGCGGCGGCACATTCACGCGAATCCGGAACTTGCTCGACGCGAATTCGGCACCACCGCGTTCGTGATGGAGCATCTCGAAGCGGCGGGTCTGTCGCCCAAGCCGCTCCCCGGTGGAACGGGGTTGATCTGCGACATCGGGCCCGACGGTCCGCGGGTGGCGTTGCGGGCGGACATGGACGCCCTGCCGCTGCAGGAGAACACCGGCGCGGTGTACTCGTCGACCGTGCCGGGGGTGTCGCACGCCTGCGGGCACGACGCACACACCACGGTGCTGCTCGCGACCGGATTGGCGCTGGCGTCACTGCCGGACCTGCAGTACGGGGTGCGCCTGATCTTTCAGCCCGCCGAGGAGGTCATGCCGGGCGGTGCGCTCGACGCGGTGGCCGCGGGAGCGCTCGACGGTGTCACCAAGATCTTTGCGCTGCACTGTGATCCGCGGCTCGAGGTGGGGCAGGTCGGCGTGCGCCTCGGTGCGATAACCTCTGCGGCCGACACCGTCGAGCTGCGGCTGGATTCGCCCGGCGGACACACCTCTCGGCCGCACCTGACCACCGATCTGATCTACGCACTGGGCACCGTCATCACCGGCCTGCCCGGAATGCTGAGTAGGCGCGTCGACCCGCGGACCAGCACGGTCATGGTGTGGGGAGCGGTGGTCGCGGGCCAGGCCCCCAACGCCATACCGCAGACCGGCATGCTGACCGGCACCGTCCGCACCGGCGACCACGAGACCTGGGCGTTGCTCGAACCGCTGGTCCGCGAGATCGTCACCGGATTGCTCGCACCGACCGGTGTCCGCTTCGAGCTGCACTACCGTCGCGGCGTGCCTCCCGTGGTCAACGATCCGGCGTCCACGCACACGTTCGAGAAGGCGATCGAGAGGGTCGGACCCGACGCGTTGGCCGATACCGCGCAGTCCGGCGGCGGCGAGGATTTCTCGTGGTACCTCGAACGAGTGCCGGGCGCGATGGCTCGACTCGGCGTATGGCCGGGTACCGGGCCACAACTCGACATCCACCAGCCCACCTTCGATCTCGACGAACGAGCACTCGCCGTGGGCGTGAAGGTGATGACCGGAATCGCGCTGGATCCGAACTAGAGACAGGAGACGAGATGGCGTTCGAGGTGTCGCCGATCGGGATCGTCAGATCCGAACGCGCCGAGGTGGTGGACGACAATTGGGGATCCGTCGAATCCGTCATCGACCTCCACGACAGTGTGCTCGACGCCGACTCGACCCTCGGTCTCGCGGAATTCTCCCACCTCGAAGTGGTCTACGGCTTCCACCTGTGCGATCCGGCCGCGACGACCACCGGCTCGCGGCACCCCCGCGGTGACACGACGCTTCCTCGGGTGGGTGTCCTCGCTCAACGGGTCAAGGACCGGCCCAATCATCTCGGAGTGTCGCGTTGCGAGATCGTCGACGTGGACGGACTGCGCATCCGAGTCCGAGGTCTCGACGCGATCGACGGCTCACCGGTCCTCGACGTGAAACCGTTCCTGCAGTCCATGGTTCCGGAACGTGCGGACGTGACCGAGCCGGCCTGGGTGGCGTCGGTGATGAAGAACTACTTCTGATCCGTCCCTCGAACTACGAGGCGGTACCGGGACCGACGTTGCGGCTGTTGCGGGTACGTAGGTCTCGCACGTATTCGGCTGGGGCACCGGCGATTTCGGCTGCCTCGGCCATGACTCCGAGGTAGCGTGCCGACGGTAGGCCGCCCTCGTAGGCGTCGAGCACGTACATCCAGGCGAGCACCGGCTCCCGGCCGGTCTCGATGCGCAACCGGATCTTCCGGTGAATACCGAGTTCCGAGCCCTCCCAGCGATCCAGGCTCTCCTCGTCCTCCTCGGACACGTCGTAGAGCACGACGAAGACCTGGGAGTCGGGATCCTCCACGACCGTGGCCAGCGCGCCTTCCCAACCGATGTCGCCACCGCCGAAGGTCAACCGCCATCCGTGCAGCCACCCGGTTCCCGACAGGGGCGAGTGAGGGCATCGCTGCAACATCTGCTCCGGATGCATGTTGGATCCGTAGGCGGCATAAATTGGCACGTCGGCCAGCCTAAACCGTATCGGTGCACACTGACGCCTCGTGGTCGTGTTTCGGTGCGTCGCCGCAGGTCCGCCCTCCTACGGGGCAAGGCAAGCCAGCCCTACCGACGCGCGAGGGCGCCCTCTGGAATACCGTTGACGCGACACAGCGAGAGATTTCGAGCATGCGAGAAGAGGATCAATGACCCGGATTGTGATCATCGGTGGTGGTCCGGCAGGGTACGAAGCAGCGTTGGTTGCCGCACAGTACGGCGGAGAGGTGACGCTCGTCGATTCCGACGGTATCGGCGGTGCCTGCGTTCTCTGGGACTGCGTGCCGTCGAAGACGTTCATCGCCTCGACCGGCATTCGCACCGAGATGCGTCGAGCCAGCGACCTCGGTATCTCCCTCGATCCGTCGCAGGCGGCCGTCGCGCTGCCGAAGATTCACGACCGTGTGAAGAGCCTCGCGCAGGCGCAGTCCTCCGACATCGCCCACCGCGTCACCTCCGTCGGCGTGGAGCTGCTGGCCGGACGCGCCGAGATGATCGACTCCCACGTCGGGATGGCCTCGCACCAGATCAAGGCGGTGCTCGCCGACGGCGAGGAGCGCATCCTCGACGCCGATGTCGTGCTCATCGCGACCGGTGCCCGTCCCCGCGTGGTCAAGGGAGCCGAGCCCGACGGCGAACGCATCCTCAACTGGCGTCAGCTCTACGATCTCGAGTCCCTCCCCGAGCACCTGGTGGTTGTCGGATCCGGTGTGACCGGTGCCGAGTTCGTCTCGGCCTACACCGAGATGGGCGTCAAGGTCACCGCGGTCTCGAGCCGCGACCGCGTCCTTCCGCACGAGGACGAGGACGCCGCGTTGGTGCTCGAGGACGCGTTCAACGAGCGCGGCGTCACCCTCGTCAAGCACGCCCGCGCCGATTCGGTCGTTCGCACCGACGACGGCGTTCTGGTCACGCTGTCGGACGGCCGCACCGTCGAGGGCAGCCACGCGCTGATGACCGTCGGATCGGTACCCAACACGTCCGGTCTCGGACTCGAGAAGGTGGGCATCGAACTCGACAAGGGCGGATACCTGCGGGTGGATCGCGTCTCGCGGACCGCCGTCGCGGGCATCTATGCAGCCGGTGACTGCACCGGTCTGCTGCCGCTGGCCTCGGTTGCGGCGATGCAGGGACGCATTGCGATGTATCACGCACTGGGACAGGCCGTCAGCCCGATCAAGCTCAAGACCGTCGCCTCGGCGGTGTTCACGCGGCCGGAGATCGCGTCGGTCGGCGTCGCGCAGTCCAAGATCGACGCCGGCGACGTACCGGCGCGCGTCGTGATGCTGCCGTTGACAACGAATCCCCGAGCGAAGATGAGTGGGCTCAAGCGTGGTTTCGTGAAGATCTTCTGCCGCCCGGCGACCGGCGTCGTCATCGGTGGTGTCGTGGTCGCCCCGAGTGCGTCGGAGCTGATTCTGCCCATCGCGATGGCGGTACAGAACAACCTCTCGGTCAACGACCTGGCGAACACGTTCTCGGTGTACCCGTCGCTGTCCGGTTCGGTCATCGAGGCCGCGCGTCAGCTGATGGCGCACGACGATCTGGACTGATCTCATCATGTGAGAATTGCGTTTCATATTTCGGTAGCACGTGAGACAGTCGAAGGAGTGGACACACCCGTCCGCTCCTTCTTCGACTCAGCGGATCCGCGGGCCGTCTCCCCATTCCTGCTGCCCCGGAGCCTCTCTCATGTCCACCACGTACCGTCCCGCCGGCCTGGCCGCCCGCACCGGCTCGCTCACCAGCTCGGCCATCCGTGACCTCCTCGCTCTGACTGCACGCGACGATGTGATCAGCCTCGCCGGAGGTCTACCGGCCACCGATCTGATACCGATCGACCGCATCGCCGCAGCAGCCGAGGCTGCGCTTCGTCGCCCCGACGCGGTGCAGTACTGCGAGACATCCGGCCACCGCACTCTGCGTAGCGTCGTTGCAGCCAGGGAATCGCTCACGCGCGGGGGAATGCCCGTTCCGGTCGAGTCCGTCATCGTGACGCACGGTTCGCAACAGGCCCTGACGTTGCTCGCGCAGGCTCTGATCGACCCCGGTGCTGTCGTCGTGGTCGACGAGCCCGCGTACACCGGTGCGCTGCAGGTGTTCTCGATCGCCGAAGCGCGCATCGAGTCCATTCCCATCACCGAGACCGGAATGGACACCGACGAACTCGAACGCAGACTGGCGGCGGGGCTGCGTCCCGCGGTGGTCCACACCGTCGCGAACTTCCACAATCCGCGGGGAGTCACGATGAGCGAGCAGCGTCGACGCCACCTCGCGGCGCTCGCGGATCGTTACGGGTTCTGGGTCATCGAGGACGACCCGTACGGTGAGATATGTTTCGACACAAC
Organism: Rhodococcus sp. 14-1411-2a; assembly: GCF_002259485.1. GTDB lineage: Bacteria > Actinomycetota > Actinomycetes > Mycobacteriales > Mycobacteriaceae > Rhodococcoides. Next base: position 32,801 of record NZ_NPGA01000003.1, on the reverse strand, counting down.
GGAATCCGATATCTGCGCTCCGCCGCTGCCGATCGCGTGTCACAGCGATCGCGTCATTCGACTCTCCAGTGCGTCGAAGATCCTCGCTCCGACGCTCCGTGTCGGCTGGTTCGTCGCCCCGCCCAGCATCTGTGCGGCGGTGGAACTGCTCAAGCAGGGCGCGGATCTGTGTGGATCCTCGTTGACGCAGCTGATGGCAGCGGAGATGCTCGCCGACACCGCGTGGCTCGATGCGCATTTGGTCGTTCTGCGGCGCGAGTACGGCTCTCGCGCAACGGCATCGACGAATGCTCTCGTCGCCGAGTTCGGTGATCGGCTCACCGTCTCGCGCCCCGAGGGTGGCATGTTCGCCTGGGCCACCTTCCGGGACGGAACCGACACCGGTGAGTTGCTCGACGCGGCGCTCGATCACGGAGTTGCCTTCGTGCCGGGCACGGCGTTTGCTTCGGATGCGCAGTACCGTCACTCGCTGCGGTTGAGCTTCGCCGGATCGACCCCGGCCGTGCTGGCAGAGGCAGTGCGACGATTGGGTGCCGCGCACTCGGCGTCGATGCGAGTGCGCTGACCCGATTGCCCCGACCCGACTGCTTCGACCGGACTGTTTCGACCACGGCAGGTTCTGCGCCTCGAGGACCTGGGGCGGTAGCCTGACGTGCAAGCAATGCGGGGATTTTCGATGGAGAGGGAGCGTTCGAGATGAGCAACCGATCGAATACGAAGTTCCTCGGACCCGACCAGCGGGTGGAGGCGTGGGACCAGCTCGGAACCGAGCAGTTCGACGTGGTGGTGATCGGCGGTGGCGTCGTCGGCTCCGGTGCAGCCCTCGACGCGGCGACGCGCGGACTGAAGGTGGCGCTGGTCGAGGCGCGGGATTACGCGTCGGGAACGTCGTCTCGCTCGTCCAAGATGTTCCACGGCGGGCTTCGATACCTCGAGCAGCTCGAGTTCGGACTGGTGCGTGAGGCCCTGCACGAACGCGAACTTTCCCTGTCCACGCTCGCACCGCACTTGGTCAAGCCGCTGAAGTTCCTCTTCCCGCTCACTCACCGGTTGTGGGAGCGTCCGTACATCGCCGCGGGTATTTTTCTGTACGACCGGATGGGTGGGGCCAAATCGGTGCCGCAGCAGAAGCACCTGACTCGATCCGGTGCGCTGCGGATGTCGCCCGGGATCAAACGCAAGTCGTTGATCGGCGGGATCAGGTACTACGACACCGTCGTCGACGACGCCCGGCACACCATGACCGTCGCCAGGACGGCCGCTCATTACGGCGCAGTGGTGCGGACCTCCACCCAGGTCGTCGGCTTCCTGCGTGAGGCCGACCGGGTTTCCGGTGTGCGCGTGCGTGATTCGGAGACCGGTGCCACCACCGAGGTGCGGGCACACGTGGTGATCAACGCCACCGGCGTGTGGACCGACGAGATTCAGTCGCTGTCCAACATGCGCGGACGCTTCCGCGTACGCGCCTCGAAGGGCGTGCACATCGTGGTGCCGCGGGATCGAATCGTCAGCGAGGCCGCGATCATTCTGCGCACCGAGAAGTCGGTGCTGTTCATCATTCCGTGGGGTGCGCACTGGATCATCGGTACCACCGACACCGACTGGAATCTCGATCTGGCACACCCGGCCGCCACCAAAGCCGACATCGACTACATCCTGGGCGAGGTCAACGGCGTGCTCGTCACGCCGCTCACCCACGCGGACATCGACGGTGTGTACGCGGGCCTGCGGCCACTGCTGGCAGGCGAGAGCGACGAGACCTCCAAGCTCTCTCGCGAGCACGCGGTCGCTCGGGTGGCCCCGGGACTCATCGCCATCGCCGGCGGCAAGTACACGACCTACCGAGTGATGGCCGAGGACGCCGTCGATCTGGCGGCCGAGGACATCCCGGTGCGGGTGGCGTCCTCGATCACCGAGAAGGTGCCCCTCGTCGGTGCCGACGGGTACTTCGCCCTGGTCAATCAGGCACCGCATCTGGGTGAGATGTACAAGCTGCATCCACATCGGGTGACGCATCTGCTCGATCGGTACGGTTCGTTGATCGACGAGGTGCTGGCGATGGCCGACGGCAAACCCGAACTGCTGCAACCACTCACCGATGCGCCGGCCTACCTTCAGGTGGAGGTGGTGTACGCCGCAGCAGCCGAGGGCGCACTGCATCTCGAGGACGTGCTGTCGCGTCGTACCAGGATTTCCATCGAGTACTCCCATCGCGGGATGAACTGTGCGGGTCAGGTTGCGGCGTTGATCGCACCTGTCCTGGGTTGGGACGAGGCCACGGTGGACCGTGAGGTCGAGACCTACCGCGCCCGGGTGGAAGCCGAGATCGAGTCACAGCGCCAGCCCGACGACGCCTCGGCGGACGCTCTGCGAGTCGTCGCTCCCGAGGCCCGCCAGGAAATCCTCGAACCCGTTCGCACGATCTAGCGCAGTCGAACCAGCGTCCGGGGTGCGCGAGCAGCTGTCGCGCCGGACACGGCCATGATCAGCAGGGTGAGTATCGCAAGTGTCAACATACGATCCATGGTGATCGGCGAAGCTGTGAACAGGCTTGGCCGCACCTGACAGGGAGCTTTCAGGTTTCATCCCGTCTTTGCTCGACAGGGCGCGAGGACGGCGCGAGCTGCGCCCGGAGATACGCTCTCTCGACCGGCGACGGGTCGAGAGCAAGCGCAGCCGTTCGTGCGTTCTCGGCCTCTTTCATGCGGTCCAGGCGATCGAGCATCACAGCTCGACAGGCATGCCACAGGTAGTGGCTGCCGAGAGAATCGATGGCGTCGAGTGCGTCGAGCCCGGCGGCAGGACCCTGGCTTTCCCCTACGGCGACACCGCGGTTCAGTGCCACGATCGGGGTGTTCTCCACAACCACGAGCGCGTCGTACAACATGACGATTCGTGACCAATCGGTGTCGGCGTAGGTCGCTGCAGTGGAGTGACATGCTGCGATGGCTGCCTGGATGGTGTAGCGGCTGGGCCGAGAGTCGTTGCGACGCAGTGCACTGTCCATCAACCGAGCACCCTCCTCGATAGCCTCTCGATTCCACCGAGATCTGTCCTGATCCTCCAGCCTGGCGAGGCCGCCCGATTCATCGGTCCTGGTCGCCCGGCGCGAGTCCGTGAACAGCATGAGGGCCAGAAGCCCCTGGAGTGACGGCTCGTCCGGCATCAGGTCGATCAGCAAGCGGGCCAACCGAAGTGCCTCGTCGCACAGCTGCGGCCGCACCAGCGTCTCGCCCCCGAGATGGCCGGCGGTGAACATCAGATACACCGTGGTGGCCACAGCGTCGAGTCGTTGCGGTAACTCTGCCGAATCCGGTACTCGATACGGAATGTTGGCAGCTGCGATCTTCTTCTTCGCGCGTGTGAGGCGTTTGGCCATGGTGGCCTCGGGCACGAGCATCAATCGGGCGATGTCGGACGTGGCGAGCCCGCAGAGCGTGCGCAGGCTCAGTGCCACCTGGGCGTCGACGGAGAGCGTCGGATGACAGCAGGTGAAGACCAACCGCAACAGATCGTCGGCGATCGCGGACTCGTCGCTCTCGCTCCAATTCTGCTTCAGCACGGCGAGATCCGCCGCCTCTCGTTCCTTCGTGGTGCGCCCGGCCTCGCGTCTGATGATGTCGAGTGCCTTGTTTCGAGCTACGGTCGTGAGCCAGGCGCGCGGATTGTCGGGGACACCCGATCGAGGCCAGTGAGCGAGTGCGGTCACCACAGCCTCGGAGACTGCGTCCTCGGCGACGGCAAGGCTGCCGGTGGTGCGCACGAGGGTCGCCAGCACTCGGCGACCCTCGTCACGGACCACGGCCGCCAGGTGCTCGGCCGGTGTGCTCACTGAGCCATCGGGATGATCGGCCGTACTTCGATTGCTCCGTTCCATGCCGCTGGGATCTGTGCGGCCAGTGCGATCGCGGCATCGAGGTCCTGTGCCTCGAGGAGGAAGAACCCCGCGAGTACCTCTTTTGCTTCGGCGAACGGACCGTCCGTTGTCAGGACGTCACCTCCCTTCCCGCCCGACACGCGCACGGTGGTGGCGGTCGAGGTGGGGTGAAGGACCGCTCCGCCGATGATCGCGGGTCCGGCCGCGGCACTGAATGCACCGTATTCGGCCATCTCGTCCGCGACCTCGGGCGAGGTCCAGTCGGCGTCATGGGTGTAGACGATGGCTGCGTACGTGGTCATGAGGTCTCCTTGGAATCGTCGTGGTCGGCGCCGTTCGTCGACCTACACACGAAGGACGAACGAGGTTCGTCGAAAAGGACACCACGGACCGGACGATCTCGCCAGACCTCAGTTCTGGCAGTGCGGGCAGTGGTAGATCTGCCGTTCCTCGAGTGGATTGTCTCCGATCAGGCCGAATTCGATGGTGGTTCCGCAGCGTCGGCATGGCTTGTTCTCCCGGCCGTACACCCAGAAGTGTCGGCCCGGGCGTCGATCCCCGGTAGTGACGCGTTGGTTTCGATCCTTGTTGGCCATGATCAATCGATAGGACAGGTCGATCGTCTTCTTCAGGTCACCGGCGTCGCCGACCGGTGTACGCGGGTCTATGCCACGCAGGAAGCAGATCTCGTTTCGATAGACGTTGCCGAGCCCTGCGATGTTGCGCTGATCGAGGAGAGCGAGTCCGACGGGACGAGCCGGATCCGACTCCAGATTGGTCAAAGCGGTTTTCGGGTCCCAGTCGGGACCCAGTAGATCCGGTCCGAGATAGCCGACAACCTCGTCCTCGTCCTCGACGATGTCGAGCACTCCGAGTTCGAACCCGATGGCCTGCGCGTCGGCGGTGTTCAAGATGATGCGTGCCTGGAACGCGGGGCGACGCCAGCGAGCGCCGGGTGCGTAGACGTGCCAGGTGCCCTCCATCTTCAGATGCGAATGAATGACGTAGCCGCCGACTCTGATCAGCAGGTGCTTACCGCGTGAGGCGACGGAATCGACGGTCTCTCCGGTGAAGTCGACTGTGGCGTAACGGGGTACGCGAATGTCGCAGGTCGTCAGTCGCTGGCCTTCCAGCGCTGCCCGCAGAGTGTTCGCAGCGCGCCAGACGGTATCGCCCTCGGGCATCGGTGTCCTTTCTCGTTCCTGGGGAGTGTTGCGGTGCTTCAGCGACGCAGACGAAGGCCGCGTGGCGTCGCCGAGAAACCGGCCTCGGTCAGGGTCTTGGCGAAGTCGGTGCCGTGAATATCGTGACCGTTGATCCGCTCGACGAGTAGCTTGTCGACTCCGCCGCGGCGAACGGTGGCCGCCAATGCGGTTGCTGCAGCGCCGATGTCCTCGGTGTTCTCACCGAACGTCAGCACCGACTTTCCGCCGCGTTCGACGAACATCGTCAACTCGCCCCGGACGAGGACCACCAGTGCACCGGCCTTGCGACCCGGCCGATGCTTCGTCGTCTCGTCCGGCTTGTCTCCGACACCGGCCTCGCCGATGCCTGCTTTCGGCCAGGGCAGTGCTCCGCCGTAGGGGTTGGCCGGATCGCACGACGCGAGCACGACGGCGGTGGCGTTCTTCTTCGGTTCGTCGTAGCTGCGCAACCGGTCCACCACATCGGAGGTGGAGAACTGCGCTCCGCCGAGGGAATCGACGAAGTAGCCGCGACGGCAGCGACCGGAATCCTCGAATCCGGTGAGCACCTTGTACATCGTGGCGAATCCGCCGGGCACGCCCTCGTTCATCACCGAGCCGCGGGTCACCACGCCGTAGCGTTCGAGCAGTACATCGGCGGTCGCATGGGCGCGGACGGTCAGGTCGGGTTCGAGCTCGGGCAACCTCGACCATCGTCCACCCGCGGTAGGAGGTCCGGTGCGGGTGGGCAGGGACGGCCGCTCGAACTGCCGGTACGAGCGCAACCGCGGTGTGCGACGCGGTGCTCGATGGCTCGGGGCCGAGCGGGTGGTCGTGGAGTTCAACAGCGCGCGCAGCGGGGCGAATGTGTCGTTGCTCAGACGGCCCGCCCACACCAGCTCCCACAGGGCGGCCTGAAGTGCGGTGTCATCGGTACTGCCGACGGTGTCGGAGAGTTGGCGGAAGAAGTACGCGCCGCCGCCCGCAACGGCGTCCTGAATGCGAATCTGCAACTCCGACAGGTCGGATTCGGCAGCGGGCACGAGAGTCAGCGGAGCGGTGTCGGCCATGTGCAGGCTCACCCAGCCGTCCTTCGAGGAGATCGCGCCGTGTCCCGACCACAACACCTCTCCGGTGGAGGTCAGTTCGTCGAGCATCGCCGGACTGTAGTCCGTCACCCGCGACGAGAGCACGAGTGATTCCCAGGCCGATGCCGGAACAGGAACGCCCGCAAGCTGTTCGATGACGGTTGCGACGCCGTCGATTCCGCTCAGGCGTCGGCTGTCCACGTGCTGCCACGCCGGCAGGAAGCGGCCGAGGGTGGCGGTGGAGACGGGTTCGATCTCCTGCCGGGCCGCAGCGAGCGACCGGCGCCGCAAACGTCGCAGGACCTCGGCCTCGCACCATTCGCTGCCGGTGGCTCCGGGCCGAAATTCGCCCTCGACGACGCGCTTGTCGACGGCGAGTCTGCGCAGGACGTCGCGTACCACGGCGGTGCCCACCCCGAAGCGCGCCGCCGCGTCGTCGAGGGTGAACGGTCCGTGGGTTCGGGCGTACCGGCTGATCAGGTCGACCAGCGGGTCGTCGACGGGTTCGATGAAGGCGGACGGAGTTCCGATGGGGAGCGGGACGCCCAGTGCGTCGCGCAGCCGAGCGGCGTCCTCGATCGCCGTCCACCAGTTCTTGCCGGCGAACGAGACCTCCATCGCCCGCTTGGCGTCGGCGAGTTCGGTGAGCCACTGCGGGTATTCGTCGCCGTCGGTTCGAAGGCCGACTTCCTCGACGGTCAGCGGACCGAGCAGTCGCAGCAGGTCCGCGACGCCTTCGATGTCCTTGGCGTGGCGGTCCTCGGGGAGGCGCTGTAGCTCGAGTTCGGTGGTGGTGATGACGCTGTCGTCGAGCAGCTCTCTCAGTTCGACGCGTCCGAGCAGCTCGGCGAGGAGCGCCGAGTCGAGTGACAGTGCGGCGGCTCGGCGTTCGGCCAACGGGCTGTCGCCCTCGTACATGAATGCGCCGACGTAGTTGAACAGCAGCGAGTTGGCGAACGGGGACGGTGACGGCGTCTCGACGTCGACGATTCTTATCTGGCGTCGGCCGATTCTGGCCAGGATGTCCTCGAGGGCGGGGAGGTCGTAGACGTCCTGGAGGCACTCGCGGACGGTCTCGAGCAGGATCGGGAACGTCGGGTACTTGCGTGCCACGTCGAGCAGCTGAGCCGAACGCTGGCGCTGCTGCCACAGCGGCGCTCGCTTGCCCGGGTTGCGGCGGGGGAGAAGCAGCGCGCGAGCGGCACATTCGCGAAATCTCGATGCGAACAGAGCCGACCCGCCGACCTGCTCGGTGACGATGTCGGCGATCTCGTCGCGCTCGAAGACGAACAGTTCTGCGCCCGGCGGCTGGTCGTCGGTGTCCGGAAGCCGGACGATGATGCCGTCGTCGGATGCGGTGGGCGCGGCGTCGATGCCGTATCGCTCGATCAGCCTCGCGCCGACTGCGAGTGCCCACGGCGCGTGCACCTGCTGACCGTAGGTGGAATGCAGCACGAGCCGCCAGTCACCGAGTTCGTCGCGGAACCGCTCGACGATCATCGTCTTGTCGGTGGGGAGCTGGCCGGTGGCCTCGAGTTGCTCGTCGAGCAATGCGATGAGGTTGTTGACCGCGTTGGCGTCGAGACCGTCGGAGCTCAGCCGGTCGGCCAAGTTGCTGCGATCGGTGGTGCTGCGCAGGAACTCGCCCAGGGCCTGGCCCAGTTCGGCCGGCCGGCCCAGGCCGTCGCCGTGCCAGAAGGGGAGCCGGCCGGGTTGGCCGTACGCCGGGCTGACGAGCACCCGATCGTGGGTGATCTCCTCGATGCGCCAGCTGGTGGCACCGAGAGCGAACACGTCACCCACTCGCGATTCGTAGACCATCTCCTCGTCGAGTTCGCCTACCCTGGACTGCTTTTCGCCCACCATGTAGACGGTGAACAGGCCGCGGTCGGGGATGGTGCCACCGGAGGTGACGGCCAGCCGTTGCGAGCCGGGACGGCCGGTGAGAGTGTTCGCGTCGCGGTCCCACACCAGCCGCGGCCGCAGTTCCGCGAACTCGTCCGAGGGGTAGCGACCCGAGAGCAGGTCGAGAGTCGACTCGTATGCCGAACGGGGCAGCGTGGCGAAACTGCCTGTGCGACGGACGGAATCGAACCAGTCCTCGGCGTCGATCGGTTCGAGGGCGCAGGCCGCCACCGTCTGCTGCGCCAGCACGTCGAGTGGATTGGCGGGAACGAACAACGCCTCGATCTTGCCCGACGTCATGCGTTCGACGGTGACGGCGCAGTGGATCAGGTCGGTCCGGTGCTTGGGGAACAACACGCCCTTGGAGATCTCGCCGACCTGGTGACCTGCGCGTCCGACGCGTTGCAATCCACTCGCCACCGATGGTGGCGCTTCGACCTGGACGACCAGATCGACTGCGCCCATGTCGATTCCGAGTTCGAGGCTGCTGGTGGCGACGACGCAGCGCAGCCTGCCGGTCTTGAGATCGTCTTCGATCAGCGCGCGCTGATCCTTGCTGACACTGCCGTGGTGGGCTCGGGCCAGCAACGGATCGGCACCGTGGTTCACGTCGTTGGGAGTGCCGACCTGCGAGGGCGGTTTGTGCTCGGTGTCGACGCCGTCGCCGATCCGTTCGGCGTACACCTCGTTGAGCCGCGCAGTGAGCCGCTCTGCGAGCCGTCGAGAATTGGCGAAGACGATGCACGATTTGTGCTCGAGGATGAGATCGACCATCTTCTCCTCGACGTGGGGCCAGATGGATCCCTGCGCCGGGGGAGCGGCCGAGGTGTCCGCATTCGGGTCGGTGACGCCCAGTTCGGTCATGTCCTCGACCGGCACCTGGACCGTCAGATCGAACGTCTTCGGTGCAGGCGGAGCGACGATCTCGATGGGAGCGGCACCGGCCAGGAATCGGCCGACCTCCTCGTGGGGTCGCACCGTCGCGGACAGGCCGATGCGTTGAGCCGGCTTGTCCAGCATCGCGTCGAGCCGTTCGAGAGACACCGCGAGGTGTGCGCCACGTTTGGTGCCTGCGACGGCGTGTACCTCGTCGACGATGACGGTGTCGACCTCGGCGAGGATGTCTCGCGCGGCCGAGGTGAGCATGAGGAACAGCGACTCCGGGGTGGTGATCAGGATGTCCGGCGGAGTCTTGATCATGTTCCTGCGGTCGGCGGCGCTGGTGTCGCCGGATCGCACACCGACCGAGATCTCCGGTGGGTTCAGGCCGAGGCGCTTGGCGGTCTGGGTGATGCCGACGAGGGGAGCGCGCAGGTTGCGCTCGACGTCGACGGCAAGGGCCTTGAGCGGCGAGATGTAGAGGACTTTGGTCTTGCGGGTGCTGTCCGCACCCAGCTGCGCCAGCTCGTCCAGGGCCCACAGGAAGGCCGAGAGCGTCTTGCCCGAGCCCGTCGGAGCAACCACGAGGGTGTGCGAACCACTCGAGATGGACGACCACGCGCCCAACTGCGCGGACGTCGGAGCGGGAAAAGCGCCGGTGAACCATTCCCGGGTCGGCCGCGACAACTTCTGCATCACCGACAGCTCGCCCGCTGCGTCGGTGCCCGTACTCTGCCTGGCCATCCCATCATCATGCCCCCGGGCACCGACAGATAACCCTCACGCCGTTCCCCGAGCGTGCGGCGGTGTCGATTCGAGCGATTCGGGTACACCGCCCCCATGACCGACGACCAAGAGATCATGCAGAAGATTTCCGCGAAACTCGACGCTCTGCTCGGCAGCAAGACCAACGGCCTGCAGAACGAGGTGCCTCCGGGCGCGAGCATCCAGTCCGACGAGGACGATGCCGAGCACGGGCCACTCGGCCGCGACTACCACCTGGCGAGCAAATACGCGCAGGCTCTCGCCATCAACGAGCCCCAGGTCATCGACCGCGAGGAATTCGATCGACTGGTCGCCGAGTACGGCTGACCAGCACCGCTGCGCGACACCGGCCCCGGCCCGCCTACGTGGGTCGGGGCTTCGTCGTGTTCGCAGCCGTGGCGCGGAGCCCGGCACCGGATCTACAGTCGACGGGGTGACCGAACGCAAGAAACCAGGAGTCACGTTCGAGTCCTGGGTGGACAAGCAGATTCGCGAGGCGCAGGACAACGGTGCGTTCGAGGGCCTGGAGGGCACCGGCAAGCCGATCCCGGTCGGCGATCCCGGCGACGAGCTGTGGTGGGTGCGGGGCTACCTGAAACGGGAGAACCTGCCCGCCGACGCCTTGCTGCCCACTGCATTGCAGCTGCGCAAGGAGATCGAGCGGCTGCCGTCGACATTGATCGGCATTCGGCGCGAGGATTCGGCACGAGAGGTGTTGGACGAGTTGAACGCTCGCATCGTCGACTGGATTCGGTTCCCGACGCCGCCGATCGTGCCGCTCGGCCCGGTGGACGTCGAGAACTGGATGGAGAGCTGGCGGATCAACCGCGCGGAGGTCGACCGACTGGAGCGCGAGCATCGCTCGCAGTCGGCCGAACCCCTGGTTGCAGCGTCCGATACAGCTGGAGCATCGTGGTGGGCGCGCGTCCGTCGGACACTCACCTGGCGGCGCTGAGTCCCGTCGTCGTCGTGCGCAGGGCCAGCGCATCGGCGGCCGTCGACACGAACGGAATGCCGGATGTTCCGTCGACCCGAATCTTCGATGGCAGCAGCCCGTCGGGCCGGGTCGGTTCTTCCATCGTCTTCCAGCCGGTGGCCCGCCTCAGAATCCCGCTGACCAGAGTGTCCGCCGCATGACGGGTTCCGCTGCGTACGGTGATCGGCGCGGTATCGAGCTCGACTCGCGCGAACCGTAGTGCTGCATCCACGGCCTCGGTGGTCTGCGCCGCCGACGATCGACCGCGTGGACCGGTGCTCAAGCCGTGCCCGGGTAGATCGAGCACCACAGCATGGACGCCCCCGGCAGCGACGTCCGAGGCCAACGACGTGAGATAGCGTGCATGCAGACCGGCGTCGGCGACGAGTACCACCGACTCTCCGGTTCCGACGGATGCTCGATGGATCTCGACGTGCACGCTTCCGCGGCCGGTATCGAGCTGTCGATGTTCCACCTGCAGTGCGGCAACGTCCGCTCGGCTCAGTCCGACAGCCTCCGATGCCGGGCGCAGTGCCGCTTCGCAGGCAATGCCACGTGCCAGGGCGTCGCCACGTCGCAGGAGCGACTTGCCTTGCAGCAGAATCATCATCGCTGCACTCTCGTGTGCCGTGAGCGTCGGTGCCCAGCCGGTGGCTCGGCCGAGAGCCGAGGAATCGACGATGGGCTCCCCGGGTGTGACCCACTGCCCGGAGAAGGGTGTCAGGCCGAGTCTGAACGCGACATTCGCGACGTGGGTTGCGGCTTTCTGCGGTACGTCGAACATCAACTGTCCCTGCATCGCAGCCAGTTCGCGCACACCGACCCAGTCCACCGGACCGAGGTTGTACGGGCCGATGAGATCGGTCTTGACTGCGCGGTGGAAGGCGTCGGCCATATCGTCCTGGTGCAGGAATTGATACGACGCCCGATCCGCCTCCGGGAATGCACCGATCGGCCCGGTGAACTGGTCGATTCCGTCGTTGGCGAAGTCGGGTCCGACGATGTACGTACACCGCAACATGGAGATGGTCATCTCGCCGGGGTGTCTACGGAGCCACCACTCCGCGTAATGTTCGACCTCGGCCTTGTCGTAGAAGTAATAACGGTTGGGATCGCCTGCGGGATAGCTGTTCTCGGTGAGCGGCTCGGGAGCGATGTCGGCACCGTATGCGTTGATGCTCGACGCAATCACCACTCGTGCCACGCCCGCTCGATACGCCGAATCGATGACGTTGCGTGAGCCCCGGAGGTTGATGTCGTGAGTCTCGGCCTTGTCCTTGAGCTCCTCGACCACGAACGCGAGATGCACGACAACGTCGCAGCCGGTGAAAATCTCCTCGAGGTCCGGTGACCTGATATCGGACCGAAGTGAGGAGAATTTGGGGTGTTCGAGTCGAGCTGGGCGACGAGATATGCCGACTACCGAATCCACCTCGGGATCCTCGAACAACCGCGGTAGTATCGCCGCCGCGAAATCACTCGTTGCCCCGGTGACTGCAACGCGCAGGCCACGGGTGTGCTCACTCATTCGGGCAGCCCTGCCACGGCCTCGATGATCTGCTCCGTGGCGGTCGCCAGCTGCTGCTCGGTGTGCGTGGCCATCACGCACAAGCGAAGCAGTGCACCGGACTTGGGCACGGCGGGATGCAAAGCGGCGCTGGTGAAGATGCCACGGTCGTACAGGTTCTTCCACAGGTTCATGGCTACGAGATCGTCGCCGACGTGGAGAGAGACGATGGGGGAGGCGGTGTCTCCGTACGGGGTGGCGGAGCGGCCTGCCACGTCGAGCCCTGCCGACTGCAATCCGCCGCGCAGGATCTCGGCATTGTCGAGTACGCGCCGCGCTCGATCTTTCCCCTCGTCGCTTCGGATCAGGCGCACGGATGCCAACGCGGCACCCACTGCGGCAGGCACGCCGGAGGTCGTGAACAGGAAGGCACGGGCCTTGACCCGGAGGGTGTCGATCAAGTCGCTCGACCCGGTGACGAACCCGCCGGTGGAGCTGGGGCTCTTCGACAGCGATGCCATCGTGACGTCGACGTCCTTGGTGATGCCGAACAGCTCGGCGGCTCCGGTGAGTTCGGGTCCGTAGATGCCGAGGCTGTGGGCTTCGTCGACCATCAACGCAGCGTGATAGCGGATACACAGCTCGGAGACCACGTCGAGCGGTGCGAGATCGCCCTCCATGGAATACAGGCCGTCGACGATGACCAGCACGGCTCCGTCGTCGACTACGGGCTGCTGAAGTTTGGCTTCGAGGTCGGCCATGTCGTTGTGCTTGAACTTGACCACCGACGCGCCGGAGAGGGCGCTGCCGTCGCGAATGGATGCATGTGCCGCCGAGTCGACGACGACGGTGTCGCCGGGTCCGACGATTGCACTGATGGTTCCGAGGTTGGTCTGGTACCCGGTGGTGAAGACCAACGCGTCGTCGGTTCCGTGCCACTGGGCAACTTCGTTCTCCAGCTCGAGATGCAGGTCCATCGTGCCGTTGAGCAGCCGACTACCGGTCACCGCGCTTCCGAAGGTGTCCAACGCATGTTGGGCTCCTTCCACTACCTTAGGGTGGTCGGCGATTCCGAGATAGTTGTTGGAGCCGAGCATGAGCTTGTCTCTGCCCTCGACTCGGACGACCGGTGCCACGGCGGACTCCATCCTGCGGAAGTACGGAGCCACATCGGCTTCCCGAACGGCCCGCAGCAAGTCCACGCGCTCGTCGCCGCCGAGTCTCTTCATCAATCTGTTGACAGCCATTATCGACCAGAACTCCTCACAGAGTTGAAATAGAATGTTCGCCAATTTCTCGTTCATTCGGAGCTGTACCGGATAGCGATGGGTATTGATGGAAAGAATATTTCTGTGAACCGATGCACCCATGGATCGAGGATTGCGTCGGATACGGTCGCAATAAGATAATCAAAGTTCTTTTCTCAGGAAAGCTTTACGAAAACTTTTATGTTTCCATTCTCGAAACGTCGGGTACCGTTGATGAACTGGAGAAATTCACCCAGTGCCACCTTCGGAATGCTTGTAAATTCAAGTCCGAATTGCCGTGATCAAAAACTGGTACGAAATCAACAAGTGACACAAGGAGACGAACAGTGACTGGATTGATGGTGCGGGAGAGGGAAACCCTCGAGAAGTACATGCCGGGTTTGTTGCACTATTTGGACACAACCCCGCTGGACCGACTCGAGGCGCGCGATTCGGACGCGATCGACAAGTTTCGCGAATTCGGCGGCACCGGTTTGGTGGTCCCGGCCGAGCTGGGCGGCCTCGGTGCTCCGGCCATCGATGCGGTCCGCGCACAACGGGCCATCGGGTCTCGCTCGCCCTCTCTCGGTGCCGGAACGACGATGCATCATCTCTCGCTCGCCTCGCTGACGGAGTTCGCTCGCGGTGCCACCGAGGACGATCGCGCGTTGATCAAGGGATTGGTCGAGCAGAAGGCGATCGTTGCTTCTGGATTCTCCGAGGGTGTCACCGGCGGCAGTGTGTTCATTCCGACGATGACCGCCGTCAAGAAGGGCGACAACTACATCGTCAACGGCAGCAAGAAGCCGTGCAGCCTGGCACGATCCATGGATCTGTTGACGTGCAGTGTCGAGATCGACTCCGGTGACCGCGCCGTCGCTCTGATTCCGGCCAGCCTCCCCGGTATGAGCGTGAAGCCGTTCTGGACCACCGACATTCTGGCCGGCGCGCAAAGCGAAGAAGTCCTGCTCGAAGATGTCGAAGTGCCCGCGAGTCTGGTTCTGCCCAACAAAGATGACGATCCCGATGGCGTGCACGAGATGACCGGTTACCTGTGGTTCGGCATGTTGATCTCCGCGAACTACATCGGTGCAGCGACGTCCCTGCTCGAGCGCATGATCGAGCAGGACAAGGGCGATCACGAGGGCTACGTTCGAGCGGCGGCAGAACTGGAGACATCCATGGCGGCCATCGAGAACGTGGCCCGCGCTTTCGACGAAGGTGAACGCGGACAAGATATCTCGGTGAGGTTGTTGTTCAACCGCATCGCCATTCGCGACGCTCTGGTGCGGAGCAGTTCCGCTTCGATCGAGTCACTGGGCGGAATCGGATTCATCAAGTCGCCCGAAATCGCTTACGTCGCAGCGGCATTGCATGCCTTCGCTTTCCACCCGCCGTCACGGCGATCGATTTCGGAGACCCTCGCCCGCTTCCATGCGGGTGAAGACTTCGCCTTCGTCAAGTAGCAGTTACTTTTCGGCGTCTCGTTCCTCGTCGGCCAGCTTGTCCTCACCGCGATTGCGGAAGAACTTGAATCCCGGAATGCCGATGACCGCGCGCCGAACGTCCTTGGTGACTCCGAGGAGTTCGTGAATCTCGGGGGACACCGTGTCGAGGGTGGCGAGAATGGGAAGCAGCGCTTCCATGTGATCGAGGAGTCCGGGGAGCTGATCGACCATCGCGATCGCGGCGTCGACTTCCTCCTCGGACAGGTTGTCGACGAACTTGCGGGCCATGGGCTCGGACTTCTTGGCGATGGGATCGAACAACTCGATCAGCTCCAGCGCGGTGTGTGAGGCGACCGACGCCGACGCGACCACCTCGTCCGCGGCCCCGGTTGTCCGCTGCACGCTGGCGACCACGGCGTCGGCGGAGTCGATCACGTGATCGATACGTGTCATCAACATCTCAATGCGCGTCAGCAGTGCTTCGATTCGGCCGGGCAGGGTAAGCGCGAAAGCGGTCGTGGTGAGCATCCAGCCCGCACCGGCCCGAGCGACCGCGACTCCTCGCCGGAGCACAGTTTCGGTACCGAGGGGATCGGGGAGAACCACACCTGCCAAGACCAGAGCCATAGGAGCGACAATGCCACACCGACACAACGCCCCGAGTGCCGTTAGCCTCGAAGCATGAGAGCTCTCGTCACCGGTGCCAGCGGGTACATCGGGTCGCGGTTGGTGGCAGCTCTGCTGGCCGACGAGTTCGAGGTCGTCGTCGGCTCCCGAACGCCGGACAACCTGCGGACCTTCGACTTCTTCGACTCCGTCACCGCAGTCTCGCTCGATGTCACCGACGAGCAGTCCTGCGCTGCCGCGTTCGCGCAGTCCGGCGACATCGACGTGGCCTATTACCTCGTGCATGCCATCGGCGAGTCCGATTACCGCGCGCAGGACCGGCGGTCTGCCGAGCAGTTCGCCGCGGCGGCGGCGCGGGCGGGAGTACACCGAATCGTCTACCTCGGTGGTTTCGTACCCGATGACGACCAGCTGTCGGAGCACCTCGCGAGCCGGGCGGACGTCGGCGAGGCTCTGACGGTGGACGGCGTCGAGCTGGTCTGGCTCAGAGCGGCCATCGTCCTGGGTGCAGGTTCGACGTCGTACGAGATGTTGCGCTACCTCGCCGACCGCTTGCCGGTGCTGCCGCTGCCGAGTTGGCTCGCCGAGCCCGTGCAGCCCATTGCCGTGGACGACGTTCTGCACTATCTGCTCGCAAGCGCCGACACCGATGCAGTCCCAGCGGGTTCCTACGACATCGGTGGGCCGGATGTGGTGCCGTATCGAGATCTGGTGTTCGCGTACGTCGAAGCTGCCGGCCTCCAGCGCATCGGCGTTCCGGTGCCGCTGGTGCCGACCTCGCTCGCAGGCAAGGTCATCGGAAAGATCATTCCGGTTCCCGCGGGACTCGCCGAAGACCTCGTCGGGTCGCTGCACAACACGATGACGACGTCGGAGAGTCGGATTCGTGAACTCGTGCCGGACCCTCCCCGAGGTCTCACCACGATTGCCGACGCCATGGCCCGTAGTGTGCGGGGAATGGTCGGTGACCCTCCCGGTGTGTGTGCGCTGAAGGATCCGCTTCGGCTCGCGCGCACCGACGCGGCCTGGAGCGGCGGTGACGCTCTGGGGATCAGACGTCGCGGTGTCGCGGCATCCTCGGACCGCACCTGGGGGTTGATCGAAGCCCTCGGCGGGCGTCGACTGCTGTACGCCAAGCCCGTCGCGGCAGCGGTGCGCACCAATCTCGACGTGATAGCCGACGTGAATCGACGCGCGAGGTCGGCCGTACGCCGACTGACCGATACCGAGGAGGCGTGATGGGAACGTGGTCCACGACCGCGCTCAACGTGATGAAGTCCGCTCTGGTCGATCCGGTCGAGCGCGATCACCGACAGTCCGACGCAGCGTTTCGCAAGCGCCGAATCGTCGTGATGATCACCTTGGTGATCGGCGCGACGGTGCTGTACTTCTCGCTCAAGACGGAGCCGGGTGACCCGACGTTCTATGCGCTGACGCTGGTGCTTGCCGCAGTCTGGACGATCGGTGGATTTGCGTCCGGGCCACTGCACCTGGGCCGTATCCAGGTCGGCGGGTCGATCAGACGGCCGATCGTCACCCCCATCCTGATCGGACTCGCCGTGGGCGGAGTCTTCTTGCTCGGCGGACTCGTGGTTCGGCAGATTCCGCCGCTGGCCGACTTCACCGAGAACGTGCTCGCACACGCCCGGGTGGGGTCACTGGTTCTGATCGTCTTCATCGCGCTGCTCAACGGCGTCGCCGAGGAGATCTTCTTCAGGGGAGCCCTGTACTCGGCCATCGGGGTCAAGCATCCGGTCATCATCTCCACCGTCATCTACGCGATTGCCACCCTCGCATCCGGCAATCCGATGCTGGGATTCGCGGCTGTCCTACTCGGTTACGTGATGGGTCTGCAGAGGCGTGCGTCCGGTGGCATCCTGGCACCGATTCTCACGCACGTCAGTTGGTCGGCGGTCATGGTCCTCGCCCTACCCCCTCTGTTCCTGTGAAAAAGAGGCACAAGCACCGATTCGACCAGCAGAAACGGATGTGGCCGCTGATTCGTCTCGGATCTGGGCTACATTGCGCAGGTGAGTGAAAATCTCGATCGCGTCGATCGCTTGATCATCGACGAGCTTGTCTCCGACGGACGCGCTACTTTGGCGACGTTGGCGGAAAAGGCTTCCCTGTCCGTCTCGGCCGTTCAATCGAGGGTTCGACGGCTCGAGTCCAGGCGCGTCATCCGTGGATACACGGCCCAGGTCGATCCGGAGGCCCTCGGCCGTCCGCTGTCGGCATTCGTTGCCATCACTCCGATCGATCCGGCCCAACCGGACGATGCCCCCGCCAGGTTGAAGCATCTGTCGGCCATCGAGTCGTGTCACTCGGTTGCCGGTGAGGAAAGCTACGTTCTGCTGGTGCGAGTCGAATCGCCGAGGGCGCTCGAACGCTTGCTGCAGGAGATCCGGGCAACCGCCAACGTGCAGACGCGCAGCACGATCATTCTGCAGACGTTCTACGACCGCTGACCGCCCGCCAGACGCGGTCCGACGACATGGGTAGGTCGTACAGTCGGGCACCGACGGCGTCGCGAATGGCGTTGGCCAAAGCCGGTGCCACGGGGTTGTACGGAGACTCGCTCATCGACTTCGCGCCGAATGGGCCCAGCCGGTCGTAGGTGTCGGCGAACAAGACCTCCGTGCGAGGAATGTCCGCGAACTGCGGAACGTGGTAGCTACGAATCGAATCGGTGGTGACCAGACCGGCACCGTCGGTGCGGATCTCCTCGTACAGTGCGCTACCGATCGCCTGTGCGACGCCGCCCTCGACCTGACCACGGCACTGTTGCGGGTTCATCACGGTTCCGGCGTCCGCGCTCTGCACCGACTGCAGTATTTTCACGGTGCCGGTGTCCTCGTGCACCGCCACTCGGAACGCGTGCACGTTGAACGCGAGCGAACGCGGCAGCCCGCCACTGTTGCCTGCGGTGACGAGGGTGCCTCCCGCCATCGCCAGAATGTCGTCGAGGGTGACGAAGCGATCTCCGCAGCGCACGCCCTCCGGTCCGAGTGTGCAGTCCGAATTTCGGTGTCCGGTCGCGGTGGCGGCCAGATCCAGGATCCGAGCCGACATCGCGCGAACCGCCGCATAGAGGGCCTTGCCTGCCACCACGGTGCCCGCCGAACCGAATGCGCCCGTGTCGTAGGTGACCGAGTCGGTGTCGGATTGATCGACTCCGATGCGGTCGACGGACGTGCCCAGTTCGCTCGCCGCGATCTGAGTGTGGACGGTGGTGGTTCCGTTGCCGAATTCCGCAGTCCCGACGCGTATCTCGTACCGCCCCTCGGGTAGCAGTGCCACCGAGGTCTCGGCGCGGTGGCCGCGCGGGGGAATGGTCGCGATCATGGCCACCGCCATTCCTTCGCCCACCTTCCAGCCCGCCGGTGCGTGCTCGCCGTTGCCTCGTCGCAGAGCGGCTTCGGCAAGGTCGATGCACTGATCGAGGCCGTAGCTGCCGAACTGCAGGTCGTCGCCCTCATGGTGGGCGGCGACGATGTCGTCGCCGGGGACGATCACGTTGCGTCTGCGAAACTCGAACGGATCGACGTCGATCTCTCGCGCCAGATCGTCCATCGCCGATTCGATCGCGAACATCACCTGTCCCAAACCGTAGCCTCGGAAAGCTCCGGACGGGATGTTGTTGGTGTAAACGGTCTTTGCGTCGACCCGTTTGTTGGCGCACCGGTAGATCGCCACCGACTCGCCGCAGCCGTGGAACATCACACCGGCACTGTGGTTCCCGTAGGCACCGGCGTCGGTGAGAACGTCGATCGCCAGGGCGGTCAGCGTGCCGTCGGCGCTCGCGGCGGCCGTGACATCGACGCGGAACGGATGGCGGCACGGTGCCACGGTGAACTCGTCCGTGCGCGTGAACTCGAACTGCACCGGCCGACCGGTACGCAGTACCGCCAGTGCCACCACGTCCTCGGTGAGCAACTCCTGCTTGCCGCCGAATCCGCCGCCGACGCGCGCGGTGAACACGCGAACACGATCGCGTGCCAAACCGAAGATCTCGCAGATCTCGTCGCGCACCAGAAAGGGAACCTGAGTGCTGGTGCGCAGATTCAGTTTTCCGGTCTCGTCCAACCAGCCGATGGTGCCGTGGGTTTCCAGGTGCACGTGCTGAATCCGCTGAGTGGTCCAGCGGCCGGTGACCACCGCCGCCGCGTCGCGAACGGCAGCGTCGATGTCCCCGGTACTGCCGTGCAGCTCGGCCACCAGATTGCGAGACGGATCCGCGATTCGCGCCGTGGAGTCCTTGTCGCCGTGGATCTTCGGCGCATCGGCTGCGAGCGAGGACTCCGGATCGAACACTGCCGGCAGCACGTCGTACTCGACGACAAGAGCGCGGCACCCTTCTTCGGCCGCCGCAACCGATTCTGCGACCACGATCGCCACTCGCTGGCCGATGAAGCGCACGACGGTATCGAGAACATGGGTGTCGTCCGGATCGTCGACGCGGCGGTCGTGGCGGGCCGTCGAGAATGCCGTCGCCGGACTGTCTTTCGCAGTCAGAATCAGGTGCACCCCCGGCACCTGCTCTGCCGCGGTGGTATCGACGGAGACGATCCGGGCATGCGCGTGTGGACTTCCGAGAACACTGGCGTGCAGCAACCCGGCAGGGGTGTGGTCGAGTGTGTAGGGCTCGGTTCCGGTGACGATGCGCGTGCTGGCGGGTGCCGCGAGCGACCGTCCACACGCCGGACCGTCGACGGACTTCTCGGTGTTGACCACACCGCAGACGGCGTCGGACACGGCGCGATACCCGGTGCAGCGACACAGGTTTCCCTTCAGCCGTTCGGGAAGCTCGTCCAGATCTTCCTCGGTCAGCGTCGAGGCGGTGACGACCATTCCTGCAGTGCAGAATCCGCACTGAAAACCGGCGGCTTCGACGAATCGGCTCTGCATCGGATGGAGGTCGTCCGGTGTACCGAGTCCCGCGACGGTGGTGACGGACCGGTCGGCGGCACGAAACGCGGGGAAGATGCACGAGTGCACCGGTTCGCCGTCGACGAGCACCGAGCATGCGCCGCAGTCGCCTGCGTCGCACCCTTTCTTCACCTCGAAGTGGTCGTGTTCACGGAGCAGGGTGCGCAGGCACTGACCGGGCCGCGGAGTGACATCGGTCGGCACACCGTTGATGTCTACGATCATGACAACTCCTCGCGAATCTGCTGCGCTGCAGTGCAACTGATGTGTCGACGCCAGTCCGGAGCCCCGTGGGGGTCGTCGTACCAGTGCTGGGGACCGATGGTGGCGGCGAGCGCGTCGTCGAGTTCGCCCGCCGTCGGCAGGCCGGGGAAACGCAGAACGAACGGACGGACGGTCGACGCGCTGACGGTCAGAACGAATTCGCCGTCGTCGTCGACCCGCCCGATCACCACGGCGGCCGATCGCCCGAGCGGTGACAGTGCGAGCTTGCGCATCGCCGTTCTGGACTGGAGCGCGTGCAGCGGGATATCGATGCTGCGCAGCACGTCTCCCGGTCGAAGGGCGTTTTCGTGCGGGCCCGTGACCAGATCCGCGATCGCGATGCGGTAGTCGTGATCGGGCCCATCACCCGACCACACCTGCCCGACACCGTCGAGAGCGGCGGTCAACGAGATCATTGCTCCGGCAGGCAGGGCCAGCGCGATGTTGCCGCCGACGGTGGCGGTCTTCCAGATCTTGAACGAGGCCAACAATGCTGCTGCGCAGCGGGGGAACAATGCGGTGGCCGGCCAAGGAGAGGAGTAGCGCGCCAAGGTCTCGATGGTGCAGGTGGCAGCGATCTCGAGCCCGGTCTCGGTGACGGTCAACGGCTCCCAGCCCAAGGCGGTGACATCGACGAGGGTGGCCAGGTGGTCCTGCTTCTCGGAGAACAGCCAGGTACCGCCGGCAAGGACAGCGGTGTCCGTGCGTCCGGGCGGAAGGTCCGCGCGGGAGCCGGGAAGCAGAATGTCGTCGACAGTGCCGAGATCCATGGCCTTCGTTCACCTCGTTCTCGCCGGCAGATCCACCACCCCGACAGATCCAACACCCGATGTGTCCCTTCGAACTGTAGTGAGTATCTGTTACCGATCTTCGGTCGTTCGGCGATACGCCCGAAACTCGCACGAAACAACCCACACATACTGTTTTTCCTACGAGCTCAGCTGTTTCGAGCACGCTCAGCGAGGGCCGGGGGAGGAACAGCAGTGCAGGTCAAGGACTTGCTCGACGCCACGCAGCTCGGCATTCGATTGCTCACCTCCGATACCGACGCCCTCGGCCGCACGCTGCGTTGGACCTACACGACCGATCTGCCCGATCCGTCGCGCTACATCGCGGGCGGCGAGCTGGTCATCACCGGTCTCGTATGGCATCGAACGCCCGCGGACAGTGAGATGTTCGTCAGGGCCGTCGCCGAATCAGGGGCCTCGGCACTGGCCGCCGGTGAAGGGCTGCTCGGTCACATTCCACCGGACCTGGTCGACGCATGCGAGCGGCACGGACTGCCCCTGCTGGCGGTACCCGAGTCCGTCTCGTTCGGCGAGGTGACGGAGTTTCTCGTCGGCCGTGTCACCGGAGATCGCATAGCCTCGCTGAACACCTCGCTCGTCCGGCAACGCCAGCTGCTCACCGCGATCGCAGACGGCAGAGCGCTCGACGAGTTGGCGCTGCACACCTCGAGGGAAACCGGGATGGCGTGTCTGATCTTCACGGCGACCGGACGCCGGCTGGTGGCCGAGGTCTCGGCGTTCTCCGATGCCGACGTCGATACTCTGACGCACGCTGCGCTGTCCTCCGAAAGGCTGCCCACGACAACCACTCTCAGTGACGGAGGTGTGTACAGCATCTTCGGTGTCGGGCCTGCGCTCGCGCAGCGGACCACCCGATGGTTCCTCGCGGTGGCGGGAGACATGGCGAGGTTCCCACCTGCCATCGCCGATGCGTTCGGCCAGCTCGCGGCCATCGCCGCGCTCGATCGTGCTCGACGCGAGGAGGGGCGACTGGTCCGACGCGAAATCGCCGACCAGGCAGTGGCGTTGATCGAGGCCGACAGCACCAGACCCGAAGCCCTGACGCGGCTGCGCCAGGCTGGAGTCGACCCGGACCGCTCGCTGGTCGTCGTCAGGGTCGTCCACAGCGGACGGATCGACCTGCGCGAGATGCTGCGTACGGTTCTCAGCGACACACTGACCTCCTTCGGTGGGGGTTGTGTCGGGTGCAGCACGCACGGGGACATCGTCGCTGTCGTGAACACCGATGATCCGAATTTCACACAGACACTGCGAACTCGATTGACTCGCTTGGGTTCCGGCATCGGGCACAGCCGTCTGCTCGTGGGGGTCAGCTCCGAGGCAACCGGCATCACCATCGACGGCGCGCTTCGGTCGGCCCGGCACGCACTGGAAGTCAGCAGACAAGGGTCAAGCCCGGTGACCGTCACCGCGGGTGCGCAACTGACCTCGGCGGTGTCGATGCTCTCGGCTCTGCCGGACGACGTGCGTCGGTCGTTCGTCGAACACGTACTCGCTCCACTGCTCGACTACGACCGGCGCACCGATGCCGGTCTGACCGACACCCTCCGCGAATTCCTGGCGACCGGTGGATCGTGGAACCGGACGGCCGAGTCGTTGCACGTCCACCTCAACACCGTGCGGTACCGAATCAAGCGAGTGGAGGAGTTGCTGGGCCGGGATCTGAATTCCACCTCGGACCGGCTCGATGTCTACCTCGCGCTTCAATCCATCCCTCCTTCGTCGGCCACCGGGGCCGCATAGGATCGAGGAATGACTGGCTTCACCGGAATACCCTTCGCTGCCCTGGACTTCTACGAGGACCTCGAAGCCGACAACAGCAAGCTCTGGTGGAGCGAGCACAAGGAGGTCTACGACAGTGCGGTCAAGGGGCCGATGACCGCGTTGCTCGCGACACTAGAACCGGAGTTCGGTACTGCCAAGGTCTTCCGCCCCTACCGTGACGTTCGCTTCTCGAAGGACAAGACCCCGTACAAGACCCATCAGGGTGGATTCGTCGCTCGTGGAGACAGTCTGGGCTTCTACGTCCAGATCGACCCCGCGGGTTTGTTCGTCGCAGGTGGCTTCTACAACTCCTCGACCGAGGGTGTTGCCCGCTACCGCCGCACCGTCGACGACGACGTCCGCGGTGCCGAACTCGAGCGAGTTCTGGCGACGCTGACCAAGGCCGGATACGAGATCGGCGGCGACAAGCTCAAGACCAAGCCGCGGGGATACGAGCTCGACCACCCGCGCATCGACCTGTTGCGCCACAAGTCACTCACCGCGGGCAAGCATTTCGGCTCACCCGCGTGGCTGGAGACACCCAAGGCCGCGACGAAGGTGCGCGATGCCTGGCGAGCCCTGACCCCGTTGGTGGAGTGGACTGCGGCGCTGCACACGTGAGCTCAGCGCTCTATCCGACGACAGAGTATGTCCGCCAGGCACTTCCGGCGTCCGGGGCATCCTCGCGCTCGACGGTTGCCTGAATCAGACCGTACGGCCGATCGTCCGCGTTGAACACCTCGAGATTGTTCTCGATGCCGAACCTGCCCAGGTCGTAGACGAAGTGATGCTTGTTCGGTGCGGACATCGTGATCTCTGCGATGAACGGATACTTCTCCAGCACCGCCTCGCCCATGGCGTACAGAGTCTGCTGGAGGGCCAGTGACTGCAGATTGGCGAACCGCTCGATCATCGCCGCCTTCACACCCGCGTACACGGCGTCCCACTCGACGTCGGTGGTGGTGTATCGCCATTGCGCGGTCAGCGATGTCGCCATCACCCGGTCGGTGGTGGGTTCGAGAACAGTCAGGTCGTCCTCGAGGAAACCGTGGAATTCCGAGCCCGTGGACTTGAGAATCACCATCTCCTTGAAGCCGCTGATCACCCACGTCTGCTGCGCGTCGCCCTTGCCCTCGACGGTCACCGCCGACGTGCGGATCTCCTCACCCTTGCGGGTCCACGTGTGATCGTGCTCGACGCCGTCGATCACCGCGCGAGCCCAGGCGTACTCCTCGAGTTCGATGCGGGCCCCGTCGACGGGTTCCACATCGTCGACGAAGTGCCGAGCGAGATCGAGGCCGTAGCTCTCCAGATGCAGCAACCCCTTGGTCTTCGCGTACGCGTACGCGGTCTGCTTCTGGGTGTCGGTGGGAAGCACGTTGGACTGATCTCCCACCAGATGCGCGGGCGAGAAGTCGCCGCGCAGGGCGCTCGACACGTTGATGTCGTGGATCTCGTGCCGGGGAGAGTCGCGATAGATCCGCACCACGCGGTTCTCCGCCTTGCCGTACTGATTGGATCCGAGGACGATCTTTCCGGTCAGGTCGGTCATGTCAGCTCCCGCGATAGGTCGAATAAGAAAAGGGGGACAACAGCAATGGGACGTGATAGTGGGCATCGGGATCGGTGACGGTGAACGAGATCGACACCTCGGGATAGAAGCTCGGTGTCGATGTCGCCTCGAAATAGTCGCCGGTGTCGAACGAAAGGCGATACACGCCCGGATCGATCGGCCCCGGCACCACCTCGCCGATTCGGCCGTCGCCATCGGTGGTGGCGGTGGAGATCTCACCCTTCTCGGGATGGAACAACCGCACCCGCATCCCCACCGCAGGTGTCCCCGAGGTGGCGTCGAGGACGTGGGTCGACAGCCCCGTCACTGCTCTGGTCCCAGCATGCGCCCGAGGCGAATTCGGTTGATCTTGGCCAGTTCCACGCGGAGCACCCGTCTTTCGGTTTCGGCATCGTTGTCGAGCCTCTCCTCGAGGATAGCGAGCAGGTCCTCCGCGGACCTGCCCGTGGCGCACACCAGATACACATGGCCGAACTTGTCCTCGTACGCACGGTTTCCCGCCGCCAGCTTCTCGCGCACCTCGGTACCCGCCGTCGTCACAGCGGCCTGCTCACGTTTCGAGGACGGGTTGTCGGCCTTGCCGCCGATGCGTGGATGACCGTCGAGTGCATGGTCGATCTCGGCCTCGGGTAGTTCGGCAAGTACTCGATCCGCCCTGTCCAACAGCAGATCTCGACTTTCGAAGGGGCGACCCTGGGCGACTCGACGGGCCCAGATCGACGATGCGCAGCACTCGTAGAGTGCATGCATCGCTTGCCGATCACTGAGCCGATTGAACCCGTCGAGCCCTATCCATTCGTGCAGCACATCTCGCTCGCTATCTGAAGTCGTTGATGCGACCGAACCGCGCGGCCGCGATCGGGTTGGCGTCGGCCACGAGGTCGTCGAACCGGTAGTTCGCGATCTTGGCGATCTCGATCATCGCGAACGACCGCTCCGCCGACGGTGCGTTCTCGACGCGTGACCACCCGTTGGCCAGAACTCGATCGTAACGCTCCGTCTCCCGTGCACAGATCACCAGAGGGAAGCCGAAGTGTTCGCGGTATTCGGCGGCGAGTTGGACGATGTTGTCGTGCTCGTCCTCCTCCAGGTTGGACAAGCCGACGTGGTCCGCTGCGTTGAGGGTGCCGGTGGCGTCCTCGCTACCGAGATCGGGATAGCTGTTGATCAGCTCGATCTGTTCCTCGGTGGTGCCGGCCAACAATGCCTCCTGGAACGCCTCGCGCAACCCGTGCGCATCGGCGAAAGGCCGCTGCTGGTACGCGCGTTCGACCACCCACGGAGTGCCCTGCACCAAGCCGCCGAACGTGGCAGCGAAGTCCTCGGCGGACATCTCGTTGACCGTGTCGAGGGTGATGCCCTTACCCGGACCACCGGCGACGGCCTGCCCGCGATTGCCGATGTGGAAGAACAAGACGTTGAGCACGATTGCCGAGACCGCACCGAGAACGATGCCACTGCCGAACAACATTTCCAGCCAATCGGGCACACCCTCGGAGACCGTCGGTTGAATGGTCACGAGCATCGCGAGACCGAGACTTGTGGCGACGATGATCAGGTTGCGGTGATCGGTGAAGTCCACCTTCGACAGAGTCTGGATTCCGACCACGGCGACGGTCGCGAACAGGGCGAGCGCGGCTCCGCCGAGCACCGGCGGCGGGATCGATGCCACGACGGCTGCCGTCTTGGGCAGCAGACCCAGCAGAATCATGATGCCGCCTGCCGTGGCCACCACCCAACGGCTGCGCACACCGGTCAGGCGCACCAGGCCGACGTTCTCCGAGAAGGCCGTGTACGGGAACGAGTTGAACGTGCCGCCGATGACGGTGGCCACGCCGTCCGCGCGCAGTGTCGCTGCGATGTCGTCCTTCTTGATGCGCTTGCCGACGATCTCACCCGTCGCGTACACACTGCCGGTGGTTTCGACGGCGATGATGAGCATGACCACGATCATCGAAATGATCGCGACGACACTGAATTTGGGCACGCCGAACAGGAAGGGCTGTGTGAAACCGACCCACGACGCCTCCGAGGTGCCGTCGAAGTTCATGTCTCCCAGAGCGAACGCCACGGCGCTACCGATCACCAGGCCCAGAAGCACAGCGATGGTCGCCATGAAACCCTTGAAGAATCGTTGGATCAGCACGATGATCAGCAGGGTGCCGATCGCGTATGCCATCCACCGTCCGTTGGACGGATCCTGTTCGTGGGTAGCAGGATTGGTCACAGCGTCGTTGACCGCCACCGGCAGCAACGCCACACCGATGATCGTGATGACGGTACCGGTGACCACCGGTGGGAAGAATCGCAGCAGCCTATTGAAGTACGGAGCCATGAAGAACGTGACGAGACCGGCGACGATGACGGCGCCGTAGACGTACAGCAACCCCTCGGTGCCGCCGCCGTTCGCCATCGCGATCGCGATCACCGGAGAGACGCCGGCGAACGTCACGCCCTGCAGGAGCGGCAGGCGGACACCGATCTTCCAGAATCCGACCGATTGGATGATCGATGCGATGCCGCAGGTGAACAGATCCGCATTGATCAGGTGGATCAACTGTTCGTTGGTCAGTCCGATCGCGCTGCCGATGATGATCGGCACCAAGACGGCGCCTGCATAGAACGCGACGACATGTTGGAACCCGTAAGCAGCAAGTTTCGGAACGGGGAGCACTTCGTCGACAGGATGGACACGTTTGCGTGTGGTGGGCTTGACGGACATGGGTGGGCACCTCGCGGAAGCAACAGGGCAGGATTCCTGCGACGCTGCAGGAGAAGTGCACTAAGAATCAGTCATCACGCCTATCCTCGCTAGTCGAGCGAGCACAAACTTCGGGACGTACTCGACGTGGACGTTGTGCGAACATCCAAGACTCCACCCGAGAGTGAAAGGAACGATCGTGTCGGACCTTGCCGTCGGAGTGGTATTGGCCGCCGGTGCCGGAACGCGATACGGATCGCCCAAAGTGCTCGCCCACGACGGGCTGTGGCTCAGGACTGCGGTGCAGGCATTGCGCGACGGCGGCTGTGATCGCGTGGTCGTGGTGCTGGGCGCGGCGGATGCGCCCGTGCCCGACGGTGTGATCGCTGTTTATGCACCCCAGTGGGAACAAGGAATGAGCGCGTCGTTCGAGGCCGGTCTGACCGCAGCGTCGGACGCGGACTACGCGGTCGTGCACGTGGTAGACACGCCGGACGTCGGACCCGAGGTGGTGCAGGCAGTACTCGCCGCAGCGCGGGAAACCGGTCTGGCCAGGGCCGTGTTCGACGGCCGTCCCGGACATCCGGTCGTCCTGGCGCGTCGACACGTCGACGCAGCCGTGGCATCGGCCTCGGGGGACTTCGGTGCACGCGACTTCCTGCGGGGAAGAGACGACGTGATCGCCGTCGAATGTTCGCAATGGGCAACGGGAATCGACCACGACTATCGGTGAGCGGACGCCCAGTCTGCATGTTCGGCCGAGTCGGCCTCGTCATCGACGACGAGGATCGGGGCCGGTAGAAGCGTCCCCGCGGGGACGCGTCCGTCCGCGTATTTCGGCGGCAACGACGTCGATCATGCCGTCGAACTGATGACCACCGGTCGGGAACTCGATCACTCTTGCCGACGGGAGAGCCGTCGAGTTCAACGCCAGGTGAGAAATGGGAACCACGTCGTCGTCCCGGCAGTGGACGAGCGTCAGGTCGGTCTCGGGCTCCTGGGTGGTGAACGCGTAGTCCGTGACATCCCACCCATGCGGAGTCCAGTCCGGCATCGCCAACAGAGTGGCTCTCAGGGGTCGCTCCCGGCGATGTTCTGCCAAGACCCTGACGAGGATCGATGCGCCGAAGGAATGCGCAATGACCGCATCATCCGATCCGAGCCGGTCCAGGTGCTGCCGAACCGGCGCGGCCCAGTCCTCGAAACCCATGGCAGTGTCGGACAGTTCGGGCATGCACAGATCGAGGTGCAAAGCCTGTGCAAGTCCGTTGGCCAGCGGTGCGTCGTCGAAAAATCCGCCGGCACCGTGAACGAACAGAAGTCGACCGACCATAGTGGGTTCCTCTCCTCGGCAATGCTGTCACCGAAGAAGACCGAATCGCGGCCGTGAATTCACCGGTTGACTCGGATTCGGGGTCCGTGCGAGCATCGTCCTCAGCGTCGCGTGTCGATGACGGACTGCGTCAGGCATGGAGGCGTCGTACTGCCCAGGAGGCAGCGCATGTCCATCTCGTTCGATCACACCATCATCGTTGCAAAGAACAGTGCCGCATCGGCCGAATTCTTTTGCACCCTGTTCGCTTTACCCGAGGCCCCGTCATGGGGGCCGTTCGTCAACGTACAGCTCACCGACGGCACTCTCGTTCAATTCGCCGAGCCCCCCTTCGATGATATTCAGTTCCAGCACTACGCATTTCGGGTGAGCGACGATCTGTTCGACGCGGCCTACGCCAGGCTGGTCGACCAGGGCGTCGAACACTGGGCCGACCCCCGGATGACCGAACCCGGCACCGTCAACACCGACCACGGGGGCCGCGGAGTGTATTTCCGCGACCCGACCGGGCACTTCTTCGAGATGCTGACGCACTCGTACCTGCCGACACCGGGTGAGCCGGTACCGTAGCCACTGTGGCCGAGCAACAGCATGTTTCGATGACGAGGGCCGCCTACGACACCGTTGCCGAGAGCTACGCCGAACTTGTTCGCGACGAACTCGACGGCCGACATCTCGAGCACGGATTGTTGGCGACGTTCGCAGCCCGGGTGCCGAGTGGGCACGTTCTGGAGGTGGGGTGTGGTTCCGGCCGTATCACCGAGCAGCTGCACCGCCTCGGCCTCGACGTAGCGGGGATGGATCTGTCGCCCAATATGATCGAGGTCGCTCGGCGCGAACATCCGCACCTGCGATTCGATGTCGGGTCGATGGAGGCGTTGGACGCGGGTGACAGCTCTCTGGCGGGGATCGTTGCCTGGTACTCGATCATCCACACGCCTCCGCACCAATTGTCGAAGATCTTTGCCGAATTGCATCGGGTGCTGATGCCGGAAGGTCTGCTGCTGTTGGCATTTCAAGCAGGCAACGAGCGGGTGCGACTCGAGCAGGCGTACGGACACTCGGTCTCGTACGACGCATACCGACTCGACCCCGACATGGTCGCAGGCATGCTCGTCGAGGCGAACTTCGAGGTGAACGTCCGCGTGCATCGAGCTCCGATGGGATACGAGTCGACATCGCAGGCATTTCTGTTGGCCCGCGAACGAACATCGTGATGTTTCGAGACCGGTAGGAGTTGCCCGATGCATGCACCCCGTCCACGCGTTCTCTTCGTCACCGACCTGGCGTATCTGTCGAAGGGCCGACGCTACTGCGACGAAGACATCTTTCTGTCGTCGCAGCTCCGCGAGTGGTTCGACATTGCGCTCTGTCACCCGCTCGACGCGCTTGCGCTGATGGACGGCTTCGATGTGGTCGTCATCCGGAACTCCGGGCCTGTGCTGGGGTACCAGGATGCTTTCGACATGTTTGCTCGCCATGCGCGCGAGAACGGCACGAAGGTTTTCACCCAGCTGACCGGCAAAGGCGACCAGAGAGGCAAGCAGTACCTGGTCGATCTTTTCGCAGATGGTTTTCCGGTCATACCTACCGTCGACGACCCGCGGAACGTCTCGCGCTTACCCGAGGTGAATACCTATGTGGTGAAACCGAAATGGGGTGCCGACTCGATCGGCATGCGTCATTCCGGGCGCGCCGAATTATCGCAAGTAGAGCCGGGCAGCCTGATTCAGCCGCGAATCGATTTCGTGTACGAAGTGTCGTTCTACTTCATCGGCCACACAGTTCGATACGCCTTGTACGCTCCTGACCCCGACCGACGTTGGGACCTGGAGCCGTACTCGACTACTGCTCAGGACCGAGAGTTCGCGCAACGATTCGTCGATTGGAACGACATCGACCACGGAATCACTCGGGTGGACGCATGCCGCACCGTCGACGGAACGCTGCTGTTGGTCGAGCTCGAAGACCTGAACCCGTACCTCTCACTCGACCGGCTGACCGAGTCGGCGCGTCGAGAGTTCGTGAACCACATGGCGGAGGCGATCGTAGCGCTGTGTGCCCAGCCGTAGAGGGCGATATCAGTCGGGCACAGCACGCTGGACGCAGCATCGGTGCTCGCGATTCGGTAGCGTCGTCTCCGTGATTCTCGGACCGAACGATGCAGTGTTCTGTCCCTCGAGGATCGTCGTTGCTGGGACGTCCGGTTCCGGGAAAACGACGCTGTCTGCCCGTCTCGGATCGATTCTGGGAATCGAACACATCGAGATCGACAGCTTGTTCCACGGCCCGAATTGGACGCCGCGTGCGACGTTCGAGTCCGAGGTGGAGGAGTTCATCGCGCGCCCGTCGTGGGTCACCGAGTGGCAGTACAACATCGTTCGAGACCGTCTCGCCGATCGAGCCGATTTGTTTCTGTGGCTGGACCTACCGCGCCGAACAGTCATGCGGCAGGTGATGGTTCGGACGCTACGGCGCAGGCTCGGTAGGCGCGAGCTGTGGAACGGCAACATCGAACCCCCACTGCACCGCATCCTCTTCGACCGCGACCACATCGTTCGATGGGCATGGAACACCTACCGGTCGACTACCGAGCGAGTGCAGCAACTGAGTGTGCGCCGCCCGGAGCTGACGATTGTTCGCTTCCGTTCGCACCGGGACGTGGACGCGTGGATTGCGCACCAGCTGATTCCTGTGACCCGATAGCTGTTGTCAGCAGCCCAATTGCGTTGCGAGAGAATCGATCGAGTCGACGCTGTGATTCCAGTCGGATTCCGCGGCGAGGTCGGTGGTCTGACGCGGCCCGTGTTCGAGGGGACGAGCGACGAATGCCGTTGCGAAGCCGCAGTCGGCAGCGGCAGCGAGGTCACTGTTGTGTGCGGCGACCATCATGCACTCGCTCGGCTCGAGACCCAGAATGTCGGCGGTGCGTAGATAGGCGTCGGGCATGGGCTTGTACGCACGCACCGGTTCTGCTCCGAGGATTGCGTCCCATGGCAGTCCGGCATTCTTGGCCATATCGAGCAGCAGCGAGATGTTGCCGTTGGAGAGCGGCGCGATGATGAACTCGGTACGTAGTCGGGTGAGCCCAGAAACCGAATCCGGCCACGGATCCAATCGATGCCACGCGTGATTCAAGGATGCGACATCACTGTCGTCTAGCTGAACATCGAACTCCGACAACACGACTCGAAGTGACTCGAGATGAAGTACATCGAGCCGGGTGAACGGGCGGTTGCCCGACCGAACCTGTTCCATCGCCGGCTGATACAGGCTGCGCCAGCGGTCGGCGAACGCATGACTGTCGATGTCGGGGCCACACAGCGACTCGACCTCGCGGGCCACGCTGGTACGCCAATCGACCACTGTGCCGAACACATCGAACAGAAGCGCCTTCAACGATCTCTCTTCTTTTTCTTCGGACTCTTCGAGTGACCGCCCGCCGACAGCAGCGCACCCGCCAATGGGATGAGAAGGAAGAACAGCCACTTCTGATCGAAGTCGGTGAGGAAGAACAATGCCAGTGAACCGAAGATCACCAGGGGCATCACCACTGCGCGCCAATCGATTCCGGCACCGCCCTCGGTCGGTGCCGGAGATTTCCCGAGCTGGGCGGGAGTGTGCGACGTCGACGCAGCGGGGAGATCGACGAAGACTTTGTCGATCTCCCCACGCGTCGTCGCCGAAGCAACGACGGCGCTGCGCTCGTCGAATTCGGGCACAGTCAGCCGACCCTCACTGAAGTGCAGACTCAGTGCCTCGAGGGCCTTCTCTCGATCAGCCGTACCGATTCGGATCTCCGGAAGCTCGGACATCGCTACGTCATTTGATCTCTGCGAGGACGGTGCCTTGGGTGATGGCGTCGCCTGCGGTGACGGTCAGGCCGGTGATGGTGCCTGCTTTGTGGGCGTTGACGGGGTTTTCC
>NZ_NPGA01000011.1 GCF_002259485.1 Rhodococcus sp. 14-1411-2a | reverse complement strand
ATTTTGGAGTCCCCGCACCCCGAGTCCCCGCAAATGCGCGCGCGTTTGTCATACGCGAGCAGATTCGTCTCCGATTCGACGCGATTCCCCGCGCACTTGGCGAATGCGCGCGCATTTGCTACCAGCCC
Source organism: Rhodococcus sp. 14-1411-2a (assembly GCF_002259485.1). Taxonomy (GTDB): domain Bacteria; phylum Actinomycetota; class Actinomycetes; order Mycobacteriales; family Mycobacteriaceae; genus Rhodococcoides. The sequence goes on along the minus strand of NZ_NPGA01000011.1, from coordinate 235,441 downwards.
CGGCTACACCCGAATCCCCAGCATCGAAGTTCGGCCGTGAACCGAGTGTCACCCCTGTCCCAAGGCGAGTGTTCACTCTCCCGCAGGGGGAGGGGTCAGAATGTCGATATGAACGGTTTGTTGACGATCGGTGAGTTCTCTCGGATCACGCACCTGTCGGTCAAGACGCTGCGGCGCTATCACGAGTCGGGTCTGCTCGAGCCTGCGACCGTCGACGACTACTCCGGCTATCGGTACTACGACACCGATCAGGTTGCCACGGCGCAGGTCATCAGCCGGTTCCGCACCATGCAGATGCCCGAGCGTGAGGTGCGGGCGATCATGCACACCCCGGACCCCGACGCCCGAGCCCGACTGATCACCGAACACCTCACTCGGCTCGAGCGGCAGTTGGACGACACCCGATCAGCGGTCACGGCCCTGCGGCGACTCCTCGACCCGACGCCACCGACCATCGAGGTTCGACGCATCCTCACCGAAGAGTGCTCTGTCGCAGCAATTTCCGAGATGGTCGACGCGTCCGAGGTGCTGGACTGGTACTCCGACGCGATGGCCGAGATCGACGCAGCCGTTTCCGACAACACCGGACCACCGGGTGGGTTGTACGACAACGAGTTGTTCACCGAGGGGCGCGGGGCCATGACCGTCTATGTCCCCACCGCACATACGCTCTCTCTGAACAGAATTCGGCCGATGACGCTGCAGCCGACCGAACTCGCGGTGACGGTCCATCATGGGCCCCACGACGATATCGACGTCACCTACGGCGCTCTGGGGATTTACGTGGAGACCAACGGCCTGGCCATCGCGGGGCCGGTTCGTGAGGTCTACGCCGTCGGGCCGCGCGATACGGACGATTCGACGCAGTGGCGCACGGAAATCGGATGGCCGGTGTTCGCGGCATCGCCGCGAACTCGGTAGTCAGCGACCCAACTGCCGGCTCGCGGCGTCGATTTCGGCATGACCGCCGATCTTCGCGTTTCGCCCCGCTCGATCTCCGGCCTTTCGGGCACCCTCGGAGTAGCCGGCGTTCGCGCTCTGGCCGCGCCAGTGTCCGCGCGCGGTCGAGGTCTGTCGATAGTAGTCGCGCAGTTCGATCTCCTTGTTGCGCAACACAAGCGCCGTACCAGCGCCCTGCTGCTCCTGTGCGATGGCCTTGGCCTCGGTGTCCTTCTTCACGTCACCGAGTCGTTGACCGATGCGCGACGCGAATGCGGTCTGGAAGTTGAGCCGCGCCGTCACCGCAGCGACCGGCACTTCCTCGCGCCGGGTGTAGCGTCGGCGATTCTTGATCTCGGTGACGGTACGGATGGCCGTCTCGGATTTGTAGGCACCGGACTTGATGTACGCGTCGGAGGCTCGCACCATCTGGATCAGCAGCGAGGAGTAGAGGGCTTCGGTGGTCTCGATGTCGGAGTCGAAACCGTAGGCGAACACCTGCGTCGACGATCGGGACACATCGCATTGGACGTCGTTGGCGTGTGCGATGGACACGAACAGGTGCACGTAGGTCTTGAGTCCACGCTTGCCCGGTTCTCCGATGGGGATCACCTTCTGGCTGGGTGTCGCCTGCCGTTCCCGTGACGCGCTGTGCGAACGAGCCACTGCCAGATCGACCGACGCCGACGTGGCCAGACGCTGAGCTGCCTCCATGAAGGCCTCGGCCTCGTGTGGATTGTCGGTGGACTCGGCCTGGCGCAGCAGCCCGCCGATCCGCGTCAGCATCTTGTCCGAACTCATGAGCGAAAGGCTACCGGCCCCTTACGACACGTCCTGGTTGACCGATTCAGGAACGCGATAACGACCACTGCGCGGTGCGATGTGTGCCACAGTACCCATCGACATATGTGTCGGGGGGAGCATCACAGCGAGATTCTGCGTGCCCATCTCCGGGCACATACCACCGCGTAGAAGTAAGTGGAGAGAACAATGGCGTCTTTGATCACGAAGGTGGCGGTGGTTGCAACGGCAGCCACGCTGCTGACGCTCACCGGATGTTCGAGCGACAGCGGTTCGGGCGGCGATTCGGGTGCTGCATCCGAAAATGCCGACGGCCGTGGACCTATCACCTATGTAGAGGGCCAGGACACCACCGAGACCGGTGTCGTCCAGCAGATCATCTCGGAGTGGAACTCCAGCCACCCCGACGAGCAGGTCACCTTCAAGGAGCAGTCCGCCGACGCCGATCAGGCCCACGACGACTTCGTCCAGCAGCTGCAGGCTCAGCAGAGCGACTACGACGTGATGGCACTCGACGTCGTCTGGACCGCCGAGTTCGCGGCCAAGGGCTGGCTCGTGCCGCTCGAGGGCGAATTCGCGCTCGACAACGGAGGCGTTCTGCCCGCAACCGTCGCCAGCGCGACCTACAACGGCACGCAGTACGCCGCACCGAAGAACACCAACGGTGGACTGCTCTACTACCGCAGTGATCTGCTCCCCGAGGCGCCCACCACCTGGGCCGAGCTGACCGAGGACTGCCAGGTCGCCCGGGACAACAACATCGACTGCTACGCCGGGCAATTCGCCCCGTACGAAGGTCTGACGGCCAACGCGTCGGAGATCATCAATGCGCACGGCGGATCCATCGTGGCCGAGGACGGCAAGACCCCCACCGTCGACAGCCCGGAGGCGAGGGCAGGACTGCAGACCCTCGTCACCGCGTTCGAGACCGGCGTCATTCCCGCTCAGGACACCACGTTCAAGGAGTCCGAGAGCCAGCAGGCATTCCAGGACGGTCAGACCTTGTTCCTGCGCAACTGGCCGTACGTCTACGGCACCGCGGCCGAGGAAGGATCGACTGTGGCCGGAAAGTACTCGGTCGCACCGCTTCCCGGAGTCACCGGAGTCGGCACCTCGACGCTCGGCGGATACAACGCCGCGATCAGCGCGTACTCCGAGAACAAGGCCACCGCTGCCGACTTCCTGCGATTCCTGCAGGGCGAGCAGGCTCAGCGCATCATCGCCGAGGGTGCACTGCCGCCCGTGCTCGCATCGCTGTACGACGACCCCGCACTGATCGCCGCGATGCCGTACCTTCCCGCACTGAAGGAATCCATCGAGAATGCAGTTCCGCGTCCCGTAACCCCGTTCTACCCGGCCGTGTCGAAGGCCGTGCAGGACAACGTGTCTGCCGCGATCAAGGGTGAGAAGAACGTCGACCAGGCGATCACGGACATGCAGGCCGGCATCGAAACCGCCGGCGCCAACTGATTTCGGGAGAACCAATGGCTGTACCTGCTGGTGTGACCAGTGGGGCCGGCGCAACCACCGCGGCCGGGGGCTCGTCCCCCGGCCGCGGTCGGCATGTGCGGTCCAAGAACAAGCGTTTCGGCCTGACGCCTGGTCGGGCGTGGCTGCTGATCGCACCGACGCTGGTGATCCTCGCGATCGTCATCGTCTACCCGGTCGTTCGAGCTCTGGTGATGTCGTTCTCCAAGGATCCCGGTCTCGATCCGGCCACCGGCATGTTCGTCTCCGGTGGCTCTGCGGGTTTCGCCAATTACACGCATTGGATACTGCAGCAATGCACGTCGGCGTCGGGCACGCTGGTGCCCTGCCCACCGGGAACTCTCGGTTCTCAGTTCTGGGGCGCGGTCGGCAACACCGCGTTCTTCACCGTCGTGACGGTGTCCATCGAACTGGTCATCGGCTTCGCCATGGCCGTGATCATGGGCAAGACCTTCGCCGGACGGGCCCTGCTGCGCGCCGCGATCCTGATCCCGTGGGCCATCCCGACGGCGGTCACAGCCAAGCTCTGGTACTTCATCTTCGCGTACGACGGTATCGCCAATCGCATTCTGGGAACGAACATTCTGTGGACCGGTGACGCATGGCCCGCGCGTTTCGCGGTCATCATCGCCGATGTCTGGAAGACGACGCCGTTCATGGCGCTGCTGATCCTGGCCGGGCTACAGATGATCCCGGCGGACGTCTACGAGGCAGCTCGCGTCGACGGTGCGTCGGCATGGCAGCGTTTCACCAAGATCACGCTGCCACTGGTCAAGCCCGCGCTGATGGTCGCAATTCTGTTCCGCACCATGGACGCGCTGCGGATGTACGACCTGCCCGCCATCCTCACCGAAGGCAACCCCGCCACTCGAACCATCTCGATCCTGGTGGTGGAGCAGATCCGGCAGGGATTCAACAGCGCTGCGGCACTGTCGACCATCTCGTTCGTCATGATCTTCGTCGTGGCGTTCGTCCTGGTCAAGTTCCTCGGTGCCAATGCTGTTGCCACTCAGGACAATCAGCGTAAGGGGGCCGGCCGATGAAGCAGGCTCGCATCTATCTCGGCGTCGTCGTCATTCTCGTGTGGGGACTGGCACCGTTCTACTGGATGGTCGTCACCGCGTTCCGCGACCCGCGCTACACCTTCGACACGACGCCGTGGCCGACGCATGTCACGTGGGAAAATTTCGAAAATGCCCTGTCGACCGCGAACGGCAACAACTTTCTGCGGGCGGTGGGCAACAGCCTCATCGTCGGCGGAGCGACCACGCTGATCGCGCTGACCATCGGTGTCTTCACTGCGTATGCACTCTCGCGCATCGACTTTCGCTTCAAGTACGTGGTGACGGGCATCATTCTGGGAGCCTCGATGTTCCCGGTCGTCGCGCTGGTCACCCCGCTGTTCCAGTTCTTCACCAACATCGGATGGATCGGCAGCTATCAGGCCATGATCATCCCGAACATCTCGTTCGTACTGCCATTGACGATCTACACGCTGGCGGCGTTCTTCGCCGAATTGCCCTGGGAGCTCGAAGAAGCCGCCCGGATCGACGGCGCCGGACGCTTCCAGGCCTTCCGATTGGTGATGCTTCCACTTGCCGCACCTGCCCTGTTCACCACCGCCATCCTCGCGTTCATCGCAGCGGTGAACGAGTACCTGCTGGCGAGTCAGCTCTCGAGTGACAGCACCGAGCCGGTGACCGTGGCCATCGCGCGGTTCACCGGCAACGATCCGCTCGTGGTGCCGTATGCGGCAATCATGGCCGCCGGGACCATCGTGGCCATCCCGCTGGTGATCATGGTGCTGCTGTTCCAACGCCGCATCATCTCGGGCTTGACCGCAGGCGGCGTCAAGTCGTGACGGCACAGGATCATCTGCAGCTGTTGGCGGGCATTCTGGGATTCTTCGCGCTGGTGGCGCTCGGGTTCGCTGTCGCCGGGATCATCGGAGGTGATCCCGGCGTACTGCCGTCGCTGGCGCTGCTGGGTCTGCTTGTCGCACTGTGGTTCACCGTCAAGAAGATTCGCTGACTCTCAGCGTGCGCGGATGGCACCTTCGATGTCTTCTGCACTGATCGACCGTGTGCAGAAGAACCAATCCTGGCATTCCACGTCGGAATCGGTACCGTCCATTCGGTCCGCGGCAGTACCGCACGAACCGGCCGGTGGCACGATGACCGGGTCGCCCGGGCGCCAATCTGCCGGCGTCGCAACGTCGAATGCGTCTGCGGTCTGCAGTGCCTTGATCAGACGCAGGATCTCGTCGAAGTTCCGACCGGTGCTCAGCGGGTAGTAGATCACTGCGCGCACCACACTCTTCGGGTCCACGACGAACACCGCCCGCACTGCCTTCGACGAGCTCTCGCCGGGCATGATCATGCCGTACGCGCGGGCGATGTCCATCGAGATGTCCTCGACCAAAGGAAATTTGACCTCGATGCCGGACATCCCGTTGAAACTGATCTTGTCCTTGATCGTGCGCAACCACGCTATATGGCTGTACAGACCATCGATCGACAGTCCGACCAATTCGGTGTTGTACTCGCGCAATTCGTCGGACATGGCGGCGAATGTGATGAACTCACTGGTGCAGACGGGTGTGAAATCTGCGGGGTGCGAGAAGAAAATGACCCATTTTCCGCGGTAGTCGGCAGGGAAGTCGATCGGCCCTTGCGTGGTGACTGCGGTGAACGACGGCGCGCGGTCTCCGATTCGTGGCATTCCGACGTCGGTTGCGGGCTCTGTCTGGGTGCTGGTCATGGTTGCCTTGTCCTGTGCTGTTTTCGGTCGGGTATCGGCTGTGGTGGTCACGGGTGCCTGTAGTTGGCCTCGTAGGTCTTGCGGTCGCGCTTAGCGCTGGGCGTCGCGCGTGGAATCGAGGCTGCGTCGATCCCGTGTTGCCCGAGCCGGAACGCGCGATACACCAGATGCAATCCCGAGGCGAAGTAGACGACCGGAATGATGATCAGCAGCATCATCAGAGCTGCGATCCAGTTCGGCCCTGGAAACAGGAGGAACAGCAGGAGCACGGCGACGAGTGGAACAAGGAATCGGGCCAGATAGCGTGGAGTGGATCCACGCCCCGTCAGGTCGTGGAGGACCCAATCCCGTAGGTCTTCCGGAAGTACGCCGCCGGCGTCGTAGCGAAGACGCTGACGGAAGGTGGGAGTTTTCATGTCCTCGACCGTAGGTTCGCGTGTGCATCCGGCGCTGGGGTAGGAGGTCCCGACAGTCGCGCCGAACGACTCTTGTTTCGCCTAGGCTCAGCTCACGGTGATACTGAAGGCATCCTGCGTCATCGAGACCAACCTCGCCGACGCGGCGTTCGGTTTCGGGGTCCAGACGAGAGCCAACAGCGCTGCCGTGGTCGAATCCGCCAGCTCCACCACAGTCAGTCGATCGCCGTAGGTATCGAGCATCGATGCGCTCAGAATTGCCACCCCTAGGCCGCGTGCAGCGAGGTCGGTGACTGCGTCGGGAGCGCTGGCCTGCAACGTGATCGACGGCGACAGTCCCGCTCCGGCGCAGTCACGGTCGAACACCGCCCGCACTCCGGTACCCACGGGAAGCGAGACGATCGGGTAGCGATTCACCTGCGCCAACGTCGCCCGCTCGAGCGATGCCAACGGATGGTTCGGTGACACGGCCGCGCAGATTCGTTCCTCGACGATCACCATCGATTCCAGTCCGTCCGGGGCCCGAGCCGCGACGCCGACCAGTGCGAGATCCAAATCCCCGGAGCGCACATCGGCTACCAGACGATCCGAATTCCCCTCCTGCAGAGCAAGTTCGACGCCGGGATACGCCGAACGGAAGCGGGCCAACGCGTCGAACAGTTGTGGGACGGTGCACGCGGTCACCATGCCGATCCGGACGGATCCGCGTAGAAGTCCGGCAACATCGTCGACGGATTGCCGAACCGAGTCGGCGGCGGCCAGAGTCGCACGGGCGTGTGTCAGCGCGGCCTTGCCTGCGGTGGTCAATGTTGCTGTACCGCCGGATCTGTCGATCAATTCGGCACCGAGTTCTCGTTCGAGCGCGCGGATCTGGGCGCTGACGCCGGATTGGCTGATGTGAACTCGGGCAGCGGCGCGGGTGAAGTTCGCTTCCTCGGCCACGGCGACGAAGTACTCCAGCTGCCTCAGTTCCACTGCTGAACATCCAGATTCGGACCCTCACCGGCATCGAGTCTGGCGACGTTGCGCTTCGGGGCAGTCACGCGGTAGCTGCAGTCGATCAGTTCGGCGGCCTCGGCCCAGACGTCGTCGTCGGCGTCGGAGAGGTCGAATCCCACCCAGCCGGCCGGTCCGAGGTAGGCGGGGTGGAAGTACCGGGGTTCGAGCTCGCAGGCACGCTGTTCCTCGGCGCTCTCGCATTTGACCAGGATCGAGAGGTCGTGTTGGTCGCCGCCTTTGACGCCACCGCCGAAGTACACGAAGACCGAGGACGTGCGGAAGGTAGGCCGTCCGTGGGAGATCTTCTCGGACACCTCGGGATAGGCGAAGGCCAGCGCGCGGACGCGTTCGAGGACCGGATGCTTGGACGTGGGATCGATGGCCACCAGCACACGATAGCGCGCTAGCTTCAGCTGCGGCTATGAGTAGAACTTCTGATGGTCATCGGAAGCAACTGTTGGACTTCTGACCCGGTGCGCTCGAGACTCGAGGTCATGACACGGACACCGAAAGAAGTTGCCGCAACCTACTTCGAGGCCTGGAAAAGCAAAGATTTCGACACCCTGGCGTCGATCCTGCACGAGGACGCGACATTCCGGGGGCCACTGGGCACAGCGGCCAACGGCGCGGAATGTGTGGCGGGATTGAAAGGAATGTCGGAGATCGTCACCGACATCGATATCGCCCACGTCTTCGTGGACGGCCCCAACGTACTGACGTGGTTCGATCTGCACACGTCGATCGCCTCCCCGGCAAGCACCGCCAATTGGCAGCGAATCGAGGACGGATACATCAAAGAAATCCGGGTGACATTCGATCCACGAGAAATCACCGCGGCGGGATAGACGAACGCCCACCGGTCCACTCGATGTGACATTCAGTGGCCTTTTCGGGGGTCAATGTCACATCGAGTGGACTGGCGGGCGGGGGCCGTGGCGCGGATGAGTGCCGTCGCAGGCACTCAGTCACACCACTGTCGCAGGCACTTATGCGTCGATGATGAACGCTTCCAGCTGCTCGCGGGCGACGTCGTCGGCCAGCTGCTTCGGGGGGCTCTTCATCAGGTAGGCCGAAGCCGGGATGACCGGTCCACCGATTCCGCGGTCCTTGGCGATTTTCGCGGCGCGGACTGCGTCGATGATGACGCCTGCGGAGTTGGGCGAGTCCCATACTTCGAGCTTGTACTCGAGGCTCAGGGGAACGTCACCGAAGGCGCGGCCTTCGAGGCGGACGTAGGCCCACTTGCGGTCGTCGAGCCAGCCGACGTGGTCGGACGGTCCGATGTGGACGTCCTTGGCGTTGAATTCCTTCTGCAGGTTCGACGTGACGGCCTGGGTCTTGGAGATCTTCTTCGACTCGAGGCGGGTGCGCTCGAGCATGTTGAGGAAGTCCATGTTGCCGCCGACGTTGAGCTGCATGGTGCGGTCGAGCTGCACGCCGCGGTCTTCGAAGAGCTTGGCCATGACGCGGTGGGTGATGGTGGCACCGACCTGGCTCTTGATGTCGTCGCCGACGATGGGGACGCCAGCGTCCTCGAACTTCTTGGCCCAGACGGGATCCGAGGCGATGAAGACGGGCAGCGCGTTGACGAAGGCGACGCCTGCGTCGATGGCGGCCTGTGCGTAGAACTTGTCGGCTTCTTCGGATCCGACGGGGAGGTAGGACACGAGCACGTCCACCTTGGCGTCGCGCAGGGCCTGCGCTACGTCGACGGCGTCGCCGTCGGCCTCGGTGATGGTCTCGCGGTAGTACTTGCCGAGACCGTCGAGGGTCGGTCCGCGCAGGACGTGGACGTCCTTCGGGGGTACGTCGGCGATCTTGATGGTGTTGTTCTCGCTGGAGAAGATGGCCTCGGAGAGATCGAAGCCGACCTTCTTGGCGTCCACGTCGAACGCGGCGACGAACTCGACGTCGCGGACGTGGTACTTGCCGAACATGACGTGCATGAGGCCGGGGACGGTGGCGTTCTCGTCCGCGTCCTTGTAGTACTCGACACCCTGGACCAGGGATGAGGCGCAGTTGCCCACACCCACAATGGCCACGCGGATTGCGTTGTTGTTCTCACCCATGGTCGGGTTCTCCTTCTGTCTTGACTGTCCTGTTTGGTGCTGTGCGGGACGGTGCTGGGTTGGGGTCGGCCTGCTCGGCTGCGATGACTTCGTTGAGCCAGCGCACCTCGCGTTCGCTCGATTCGAGACCGAGCTGATGTAGCTGCCGGGTGTAGCGGTCGAGTGTCCCGTTCGCCTTGGCCACAGCGTCGCGGAGGCCTTCTCGGCGCTCCTCGACCTGGCGACGTCTGCCTTCGAGAATGCGGACTCGAGCTTCCGCGGGAGTCCGACTGAAGAAGGCAAGATGTACGCCGAATCCGTCGTCGGTGTAGTTCTGCGGTCCGGTGTCGGCCACCAGTTCGGCAAATCGTTCCCTGCCGAGCGGGGTGAGCTGATACACCCGTTTTGCTCGTCTCTTCACGAGCAAGTCGGGACCGGCGTCCTCGGCGATGAGTCCGTCGGTTTGTAGTCGACGGAGTGCCGGGTACAGCGATCCGTACGAAAACGCTCGAAAAGCTCCGAGCAGGCCGGTCAGCCGCTTGCGGAGCTCGTAACCGTGCATGGGTGATTCGAGAAGCAGTCCGAGAATTGCGAGCTCGAGCATGCAACTCCCCCTTCTCGAATCCAACGATCACATCATGACGATGCGATTGACCGCACTATCGAAGAATGTATCGCGCCGATACATATTCTGACAACTCGGCCGTGCACGTATCGTGCGACACATGACCCCGGTCGACGCGCTTCTCGCCGCCGCGGCCCTCCACCTGGGCTTTCAGATGGTGGTGACCGGCGTCGTCTATCCGGCGCTGGCGGAGGTTCCGGACGAAGACTGGTCGCGTGCCCACGACGCGCACTCGCGTCGGATAACCCTCGTCGTCGGGCCGGTCTACGGACTGCTCGCTGCTGCGTGTCTGTGGGTGTTGGTGTCCGGGCCGATCGATGCGGTTGTCTTGACGAGCATCGGCGGCGCGGCGGTCTCGGCGTCGGCGACTGCCTTCGTGGCTGCCCCCACCCATGGCGAACTGGGGCGTGCGGGACGCAACGAACACCTGATGAGTCGGCTGCGATCGGCGGACCGCGTACGTCTCTGCGGTGCAGTGGTGTGTGCGTTTTTTGCACTGTCGGCGTGACCGAGCGCGGGTGAACGTGCACGTGGCCAGTCGGCTCAGCGAGACGGTGCCACCATCAGCACGGCATCGACTCGATACTCGCCCCACTGCTGCGCAGACGTCCCGATCTGTTGCCACCCTCGCCTGCGGTAGAAGCCGAGGGCGGCGCTACTCGGCTCGACGAGCAGAACCGCCACGCGCCCTGCATCGCGCGCAGCATCGATCGCGTGTGCAAGCAGAGTCGTTCCACTGCCCGGTACGGAACCGTCGGTGACCAAGCGCGACACCACAGCGAGTCGATCAGCAGCCACCCCCGTTGCTCGCCGCCACTGCGCGCTTGCGTCGTCCGCGCCGGGATCGGTTCCCGGTGCCGCCGTCGAGTGCAGCGCGACATGGCCGACGACGGCGTCGTCGGACTCGGCCACCCAGGCCGCGAGTTCGTTCGGTGGGGCAAGCCAGTCGGCTCGCACCGCCGCTGCGCGCACGGGATAACGGTGTAATTCGTGCGCACGTTGCAGGATGGGCAGGAGAGTGGTCAGGTCGCCGTGTCGTCGGGGGCGCACGTGGATTCCCGATGTGGCCGACATGCGAGCAAGTGTAGGGACCGGAGCTCACACCGAATCGACGTCGGTGCGATCTGCGTCTCTCGCCTGCGTCGAGGGGCAGACCGCGTCGGCACAGGTGGAGCGTAGTTTCCGAGGGCCGAAATGGGCCCTGCTCGCCGTCGAGGCGGGGTTCGCAGGTCCGCATCGGAGGGGCCGCACGTACTCTGGTCCTCGTGCGACTTCAGCGACAGGTGGTGGACTACGCCCTTCAGCGTCGGTCGCTGCTGGCCGAGGTGTACTCCGGAAGGACGGGCGTCGCAGCGGTCTGTGATGCGGATCCGTACCTTCTTCGCGCCGCCAAGTTCCACGGACGTGGCAGCGATGTGGTGTGCCCCATCTGCCGCAAGGAGCAGCTCACGCTGGTGTCCTGGGTGTTCGGTGAGAAGCTCGGGGCACTGTCCGGGTCGGCGAGAACGGCGGACGAACTCGTCCGTCTCGCGGCGACCCAGGAGGAGTTCTCGGTCCACGTGGTCGAGGTGTGTAGGTCGTGCAGTTGGAACCACCTCGTCCAGTCCTATGTCCTCGGGGCCGTCCCCGCGCCCAAGCAACCCCGTCGTCCGCGATCGGGTTCCCGTCAACCGAACCGTCGAACAGCGAGTGAGTGACACAATCGCTCAGCTGATCCCATCCACCGAGAATTCGACGCGGCCGCCGAAATTACTGGAGATTCGTACGTGAGTTCCCCCTACGACAACAATCCGGGTAGCAACGAACCGGGCCGTAGCGACTCCGGACGGCGTCCCGACGTGCCCGGGCCGCCGCGCGGCAGCCGCCATTCCGACCCACCCGGGCGTCGCCCGGTACCCCCTCCCGGCCAGCGTCCGATGCCGCCGCAGGGCCGTCCCCCGATGCCTCCGCCCGGCCAGCGACCGGTACCCCCTCCCGGCCAGCGACCGGGACCTCCTCCCGGTCAGCGTCCGATGCCGCCGCAGGGTCGTCCTCCCATGCCTCCTCCCGGCCAGCGACCCGGTCCCCCTCCCGGTCAGCGTCCGATGCCCCCGCAGGGCCGCCCTCCCATGCCCCCGCAGGGCCGACCCGCTCAGGGCAGGCCACCGGTGGATCCGGTGAGTGGACGTCCCGCGGGTGAGCGTCCCTACGGCGAACGTCGGTACGGAGAGCCGCCCATCGCGCCTCCTGTGCGATCCGCCGCCCCGACGGGCGTGACTCGGTCCGGCGCTGTGCCACCACCCCACGAACCGAACGATCCATCAGTTCTCTCCTCGGGCAGCGAACCGCCCGAGCCGCCCGAAAGAGGTCCCGCCGCGAAAACGAAGAAGAAGTCCAAGTGGCGGGTCGTTCGACGCACGATGTATGCGTTGATCGCCCTGGGTCTGATCGTGCCGATCCTGGCGTTCATGGTGGCCTACACCGTCGAGGACGTGCCGCGTCCCGGCGACATCAGAACCAACCAGGTCGCCACGATCTTCGCGGCCGACGGCTCGAGTGTGCTCGGCAAGGTGGTGCCACCCGAGGGCAACCGCACCGACGTGACGATCGATCAGATCCCGGAGCACGTGCGCAACGCCGTTCTCTCGGCCGAGGATCGCGACTTCTACTCCAATCCGGGATTCTCGGTGACCGGTTTCGGCCGGGCTCTGCGTGACAACGTGCTCGGACGCGACAGTGCCGGCGGTGGCTCGACCATCACCCAGCAGTACGTCAAGAACGCGCTGGTCGGTAACGATCGGACGCTGACCCGAAAGATGCGTGAGCTCGTCATCTCCTCGAAGATGGCGCGGCAGTGGTCCAAGGACGACATTCTTGCGGCGTACCTGAACACCATCTACTTCGGTCGCGGTGCCTACGGCATCGCCGCCGCGTCGACGGCGTACTTCGGCAAGTCCGTCGACCAGCTGTCGGTGGAGGAGGGTGCCGTTCTCGCCTCCGTCATCCAGCAACCCTCCAATCTCGATCCCGAGTTCAACCCCACCGGCGCGCAAGCGCGTTGGGACTACGTGCTCGACGGCATGGTCTCCCAGGGTCAGCTCGATGCGACCCAGCGGGCGTCGATGACGTTCCCGGCGGTGGTCCCGAGCGCGCAGGTCGATACCGGCGATGCTCAGGATGCCGGGCCGGACGGCTTGATCAAGGCCCAGGTGCTGCGAGAGCTGTCGGCGGTGGGTATCAGTGACCAGGACCTCAATACCGAGGGGTTGCAGATCACCACGACCATCGACCCGAACGCCCAGGCGGCCGCGGTCGAGGCCGTGAACAGCAACATGGAGGGCGAGCCCTCGGAGCTGCGGACGGCGTCGGTGTCGATCGATCCACGCACCGGCGCGGTTCGCTCGTACTACGGCGGTGCGGACGGTCGAGGATTCGACTTCGCCCAGTCCGGCTTGCAGACCGGATCCTCGTTCAAGGTGTTCGGTCTTGCCGCCGCGCTGGATCAGGGCATTCCGCTGTCGAAGATGTACGACAGCTCCCCGCTCGACGTCAACGGCATCGAGATCAGCAATGTCGAGGGCGCTTCCTGTGGAACGTGCACCATCGCCGAGGCGCTGAAGCGTTCACTGAACACCAGCTTCTACCGGATGATGCTCAGCATGGACAACGGTCCGCAGGCCATCGCGGACATGGCACACACGCTCGGCATCCCGCAGGAGATCGAGGGCGTCGGACCCACCCTCACCGAGCCCGACAACGCGGGCCCCAACTACGGAGTCGTGCTCGGCCAGTATCAGTCTCGCGTCATCGACATGGCTTCGGCCTACGCGACATTGGCTGCGTCCGGCGTCTATCACACTCCGCACTTCGTGCAGAAGGTCGTCACCGCCGACGGCACCGTGCTGCTCGACCGGGCTCCCGAAGCCGGCCAGCAGGTCGTCTCGGCTGCGGTTGCGGACAACGTGACCTCGGCGATGCGTCCGATCGCCGGCTACTCCAACGGTCACAACCTCGCCGGCGGTCGCCAGTCGGCAGCCAAGACCGGTACCGCTCAGCTCGGAGACACCGGTCAGAACAAGGATGCCTGGATGGTCGGCTACACGCCGTCGCTGTCCACTGCCGTCTGGGTGGGCACCGAGCAGGGTCTGCCGCTCGAGAACAGTTACGGCGGACCGATCTACGGCTCGGGACTACCGTCGGACATCTGGAAAGACACGTTGGACGGCACGTTGGACGGCACCTCGAACGAGACCTTCCCGACGCCCGAGGCCATCGCGGGTCAGGCCGGTGTGCCGCAGTACTCGGCACCCGCTCCGGCGACGACGGTGGCACCATCGACAGCTCCGCCGCAGGTGACCCTGCCGATTCCGACGGAGATCTCGCCGCCGGTCGTCATCACTCCGCGGCAGGTCGAGATTCTGCCCGGCGTGACCATCCCGCTTCCCGGACTGGCACCGGCGCAGCCCGCGGAACCCGAACCGGCGGCACCCGAACCGGCAGCGCCCGAACCGGCAGCGCCCGGGCAGTAGCGACGCGGCGGTGACGACCGAACCCGACCGCAAGGGTCGAGCCGTGGCGAGCCCCGGTCGCCTCGATTCGGCGAGCGCTGCGGACCGCGATCTACCCAGTCGTACCGATCCGATGACCGAGGAATTGTCCTCGGTCATCGGCGGTCCGGTCGGCAAGCACGCGGTCATCGGACGGCAGCGCTGGTTCACTGCGCTCCGGGTGATTCTGCTGCTCGCGGTGGTCTTTCTCTGCTTCGGTTGGTTCGCCAAGGCCGCGTGTATCCAGCAGGCACCGGTGGGACCGGGCGGTGAGCTCGGACTCGATTGGAGTGGCAGTCGTCAGTACGTGGCGATGTGTTACTCCGATACCGTGCCGCTGTACGGGGCGGAGCGACTCGATCAAGGTGCGTTCCCGTACAAGAAGTCCTGGGAAGAGACCAAGGCCGACGGGTCGAGTCAGATTCGGTACATGGAGTACCCGGTGCTCGCCGGGCTCTACCAGTACGGGTCGATGGTCGTCGGAAAGGCATGGAACTCACTGAGTTTCCTGCCGCAGGCGTTGCCGGTCGTCGTCTACTTCAACGTGGTTGCCCTGGGATTGGCCGTCGCCTGGTTGGTCACCGTATGGGCCACCGCAATAGCCGCCGGACGCCGCATCTGGGACGCTGCCCTCGTGGCGGTCTCGCCCCTGGTGATCGTGCACGGATTCACCAATTTCGACGCTCTCGCAACGGCTTTCGCGCTCACTGGGTTGCTGGCATGGGCCAAGAAGAAGCCGGTACTGGCCGGAGTTCTGATCGGTCTCGGCGGTGCCACCAAGCTCTATCCCCTGTTGTTCCTCGGGCCCCTGCTGGTGCTGTGCTGGCGCACCGGAAAGATGCGCGAGTGGGGCATCACCGCCGGTGCGGCGATAGGTGCCTGGTTGGCGGTCAATCTTCCACTGGCGCTGCTGTATCCGTCGGGATGGTACGAGTTCTTCCGGCTCAATTCCGAGCGCGGCGCGGACCCGGATTCGCTGTACAACGTGGTCACCTCGTTCACCGGTTGGACCGGTTTCGACGGTCCGCTGTACCCGGGCGACAAACCGTTGGTTCTCAATGCCGTGACGCTCGTGTTGTTCGCCATCGTGTGTGCGCTGATCGCGTACATCGGCACGACGGCTCCGACGCGGCCGCGGCTCGCGCAGCTGGTGTTCCTGGTGGTCGCCGGGTTCCTGCTCACCAACAAGGTGTGGAGTCCGCAGTACTCGCTGTGGCTGGTTCCGCTGGCCGTACTGGCGCTGCCGCATCGTCGAATCCTGTTGGCGTGGATGACGATCGACGCCTTCGTCTGGTTCCCGCGGATGTACTACTACCTGGGTGTGGAGAACAAGGGTCTACCCGAACAGTGGTTCACCGCGACCGTCGTGGTGCGCGATGTCGCCGTGATCGGATTGTGCGCGTTGATCGTTCGGCAGATCTACCGGCCGGCCGAGGATCTCATTCGAAACGGCAGCGCCGTCGACCCGCTCGGTGGCGTGCTCGACGGCGCTGCAGATCGGACGACTACTGCCCGCAAGGTCACATATAGCGGCCGAGCTGTTTGACGGCTTCACCGGCATGCTTGGCCTGGATACCGTCGCCGATGGCCTGGAGCTTCCATTCGCTGCCCTGGCGGTACACCTTCGCCATCACCAGACCGGTGAACGGCATGCCGCCCTGCAGGGTGAAGCGGGCCAGTTCGGTGTTGGTGGTGTTGTCGACGAGACGGCAGAATGCGTTCGCGACCTGCTCGAACGTCTGACCGCGGTACGACGTGACCGTGAAGATGATGCCGGTCACGTGCTTGGGTACCCGCGTCAGGTCGACCACGATCACCTCGTCGTCGCCCTCGCCTTCGCCGGTGAGGTTGTCACCCTGGTGCACGATCGAGCCGTCCTTGGCATTGAGCTGCCCGTAGTAGACGACATCGTTGACGTTGCGGTCGGCGAGCATGATCGCCGACGCGTCCAGGTCGATGTTCGCAGCTCGGCCGCCGCCGCCGAAGAATCCGCCCTTCTTCGGAGTGGTCACCGGGTCCCAGCCGAGACCCATCCGGATGACCGTCAGCGCCACGCCGCCGTCCTTGCGGAGGGTGACCTTCTGGCCCTTCGTGAGGCTGACGGGCTTGGACTTGGTGAGGCTGACTTCCGGAGCCTCGGTGGGGACCGGGGCGGCGGGCGGTGCCGGCGGGGCAGCGGGCGGCGGTGGAGTGACGGGAGCGGGAGGAGGTGTCGGTGCGGCAGGTGTCGGAGCAGGGGCGTCGTCCACGGACACACCGTGATCGGTCACCAGGGCGGCGAACCCGCCCGCGTAGCCCTGCCCGACGGCTCGCACCTTCCAACTTCCCTGACGGCGGTAGATCTCCAGCGCGATCACGATGGACTCCGAGCTGAGGCCATCGATTGTGTACTCGTACAACACATTTCCGGCTGTATCGCTCACCCGCGCCACGGGGGCGGTGGATCGCCCGAAGTTGCTCGACGCGTCGTCGAGGGTGATGACCGCGCGGATCTGCTCGATGTCGGCGGGCACTGCAGCGAGCGACACGGCGAGCCGGGCCGGTCCGCCCTGGCCGGGCTCGAGGCGAACACCGGGGCCGGTGGGCTGGTTGAAGAACACGAAGTCGGCGTCGGTGCGTACTTTTCCGGCGTCGGTGACCAGTAGCGCGGACAGGTCCGCAGGTACGGCCAGCGAGATGGAGACGACGACGTCACCGACGGTGAGGGGGCCGTTCTGACCCTTGGACAACGGTTGACCGGCCGGAGCAGACAATGTGATGGACTCTCTCTCGTAGTGCTGGTTACCGTCATCCAATGTACTTGTTCGATTTGTCCGACTGGTGTGGCTGCGATCGGGCGGACGTCAGATCTCGCGGAGGGTGAACAGGTCGCCGGGTGTGCAGCCGAGGACGCGACAGACTGCGGTGAGCGTCGAGAATCGGATGGCCTTGGCGCGGTCGTTCTTGAGCACCGACAGATTGACGACGCTGACCCCGGCGAGACGCGAGAGTTCCGCGAGAGTCATACCGCGGGCGTCGAGAATCTCGCCCAGATGACAGACGACGAGATGGTCGACGAACTCCTCCGCCATCAGACCAGACCATCGGCATCGCGAGCGAGCTTGGAGCCTTGCCGGAGAACTGCGTAGACGAATTGCAGGACCAGAGCGACGATCAAGGCCAGCCAGACCGAGCCGAAGCTTCGTGCAGTATCGGTGACCTCGGTTGTTTCGAGTGCGGCCTGGATGGCGTTGGTACTCATCACCCGAAGCCCTCCGGTGATGACCGGGTACAGGACCAGGCAGGCAGCAACCACGACCAGGTCGATGCTGGCACCGACGCTGAACGGGGTCTCCTTGATGACATTGTCGAAGAATCGGTACGCGAAGAAGATTCCCACCAGGATGAGGATTCCGCCGGCCACGATCTCGCCGTACCTCATGAAGTCGATCATCCCGATGAGCCGCTGGACGTCGCTTTTGGCGACACTGAGCTCGATGACGTTGCCTGGCTGCAACTGTCCGCCGAACAGGTCGAGCGTCGGCGACTCCTCCAGAGGCGTGACGGTTGCGCTGACGTGGTCCGAAGAGCGGTATTCCGACATCTTCCGACCGGTCCAGATCACAGCTGCCGCCGCATAGACGGCCATCGTCCATTTGTTCGCCCGTGCCGAGCCCACTCCGTATGCCATCCCGCCGCCTCCATATCGATAGTCGATAACAACGAATATCGATAACCTATCGAAAATCGATACGGTGTCAAGAGCGGGCCGTCCTCACCGCCTCAGCGCCACTGCCACGTGCCGCCCGATCTCCGACGCCAGGCCGGCAGTATCGGCGGGCGCGATGTCGATCGTTTCCGCGGAGTGGACGATGTACCGGCCGTCGTGTTCGAAGTCCATCCAGAAGAACGAAACGGCATCGGTGTCGCGGCGGTTGTCGTAGGTCGGGCCGCGCGCGACGATGATCTCGCCGACTGCAGACCGCGGGCGGTCGAAGAACGACCGGAACCGCTCGTCCGCCGTCGCACCCCGGGTTGCGGTGGACAGATGCGAACCACCCGAAGTCGTTGCAGCAGTGACGCGTTCGAGTCGCTCGGCCGGTCGACGGCCTGCAGCGATGTTCGGTACGGATCCGAGAACGACGGCGGGGGCATAGGCAGGGCCGGTCAGTTCGACGGTGACGGCACCGCCGGAGGAGGCGTCGGGCCCGGGCTCTCGAGTGAGCACCGCGGCAGTGTCGTGGCGAATCGCTGAGTGGCTGCGCACGATGCCGTGACGAGAATCGGTTGTCTCGCCGCGACATTCGATGCGAACGATCGGGTCGACGACGGTCCGAACGGCTGCGCCGAGCTTCTCGTCCATCATCGCGTCGATCCTCGCCGACGCCTCGCTCCGCAACTGTCGGAGTTCGTCGACGGTCTCGACGTCGATGGTGACCGCCAGGGGGTACGGCAGTCGGTCGCGCCCGAATCGACTGCACAGCATCATGAAGTCGATGCCGGGCATGGTCCATTTCGTCACCGTCAGCCGCCGAGTACCGGAGGTGCGACCAGGGGTAGATCGCCGATCAGCTCGCTGCCGTTGCTCACATCGACGAGGTAGCCGGGAACGGCGTGCTCTCCGTCGTTGTCGCCGGCTCCCCGTGCGCCTGCTGCGCCCATGGCACCCATTCCCGGCATGCCGTGCGCTCCCGCGCGGCCGGCCGACGCCGTAGCTGCGCTGCCCGCACCGCTGCCTCCCGCCCCGCTGCCGCCCGCACCGATCCCGCCCGTGCCGCCGCCGATCGGAGAGCCGAGAATCGAGCCGCCGTAACCCGATCCGGTACCGGAACTGCCTCCGGATCCGGACCCGTATCCCGCACCGCCGCCGTAGCTGGAACCATTGGATCCTGCGAAGCCGCTGCCGCCCGGTCCTGTTCCGCCGAACCCCCCGCCGGGACCTGCGCCGACCCCGGAACCCGCACCACTGCCGGAAGCACCCGGCCCGGTAGCCGCTGCGGCACGAGTTTCACCGGAGTGGTCGGCCGGAAGCAGGGAACCCGAACCGCTCGACCCTGGCTGCTCCGACGCAGCACTACCGCTCCGACCCGCTTCGGCAGCCCCAGTGCCGCCGGCCTGCGCCTGCGCTGCCCTGTCAGCCCCACCCACGGCACCGGAGCCGCCGGGCGAAGTCGACCCGATACCCCCATCTCCGCCCCCGGCAGAACCAAACTGTCCCCAGCTGCCGTCGGAACCGCCACCGTCAACGACCGGGTTGTGCGCTGCCGGTAGCACCGGGACCTCGGAATCGGACTGCAATACCCCTGGTACGTAGACCGAGCGCATGATTCGCCGTGCTTCCTCCTGCTGCTCCTCTCGGGCCGACACCACCTCCTTCGCGGCGAAGGGAATGGGCAGCAGGGAATCGATCAAGCTGCTTTCGGCTCCCGCAACCACCGGCGGCATCCTCGACTTCGTCTGCGTGAAACCGGAGTGCGCCTCGAGCAACTTGTTGCTGATCAGACTCATGGAGGTGGACAGCGCGTTCGCAGACGAGACGTAGTCGCCCACACCGCCGCGGACGGCGTCGGCTGTAGGTCCCGACCAGCCCGACGTCATGGCCGCCTCGATGCCGGACCGGAAGCCGTCGGATCCGCTGTTCGCGGCAGCGGACAAGTCGTTCCAGTTCTTGGACGATTCCCCGATGGTTTCGGTACCCAGCGATTTCACCATGGTCACGATCTGCTCGTGCGGCATCACCTCGAACGCCTCCGTGATGACCACTTCGGCCGGCTCGAACTCGCCGCGGTAGTCGAGGGCCACGTTCGCCTTCTCGAATGCCGCATTCAGAACGGAGCCGAGAAATTCGGGGCCGATCGGCGTCACGAACGCACTGGTGACGATGTTGTCGATCGTCGCTGCGAGTTCCTCGTACGGATCCGTCATGCCCACCCCTTGCCCTACGTCTGCCTCCCCGACGAACAGTTAGACGCGGCGAACGGCGGTTCGGTTCCGCAGCCATTCGAGAATTTCCTCGCTGGCCCGGACACCGGAGGAGTCGGTGACGGTCAACCCGGGCCGAGTGAATCCGAGCAGCTCCAGTTCGCCGTGCCGCGGACGGATCGCGGCGTCGGCCGCGATGAGCATCTCGGCGTCGAGTGCACCGTCACCTGCGGCGAGGACTCGGGCATCGGCGTCGAGGGTGCCGTCCTGTATCAGCCTGCTCCGAACCTCGGCCACCGCAGAGCTCTTGCACACCGCGTTGGGCATCGTGTAGATCTTGCGCCCCTGTTGCGAGACGTTCCAGTCCCGAGCGGCGCACCACTGCGACCACTCCGCGACGAAGCCCTCGGGCACGGCCGCCGTGTTCACCACCAGGTAGCAGAACAGGCCGTCGGCCTCGCGGTACTTGAGGACCCAGTCCTCGGAGACCCTCGATCTCAACTCGGCACCGATGCCGGCCAGGTTCAACTCGAACCCGTTGCGCCAGTGCATGTCCGGCTCGCCGTCGACAAGAATGTTGCCGCCGTTGCTGGTGATGGCGTACCGCCACGGGGCACCCGGGAGTGCGATCCGCTGAAACTGCTCGATGGTACGTGTCGTGGTCGGCACGACCACAACATTCTCGCTCAACTCGCGCAGCAGAGAGATCGAACGAGAAGACATGTACGACAACGGCTTTCCCTTGTACAGCTCCACGCACTCGAACGAATCGTCCAGGGGCACAACGAGTGCGCCCTCGGAGAAGATCATCGTACGGTCGAGATCCACCGCGACGAGAGCGCTCACGACGCGTCCACGCTCGACACGTTCTTGATCAGCCCCATGCACGAATATGCGAGGTCGGGAACCACATCCACCGGCACCCCTCTGGCCGCAGCGAGCATCCTGATGTGTTCGTGCTCGGGTGCATCGGCCTCGCGCACCAGTACTCGCCACGGGACACGACGCAGCAGCACCCGAGTGGTTTCGCCGACGCCGGGTTTGACGAAATTGACGTGCGAGATGCCGTACTCCTCGCGGACCTTCTCCACCGATGCCCAGCCGGACCACGTGGGTGTTCGGTCGGAGCCGAGAACCGCTGCTACCGAGGCATCGACCTCGTCTCGGACGTCCTCGAAACGGGCTGCGACGGTGTCGAGCAGGTGACGCGAGACGTCGTCGGGGGCGAGATCGGCGTAGTACTTCGCGCCGTGGAAGTCCCCGGGACGAATCAGACTGTCGTTGAGCACGGTTCGTGAAACCAGGCCCGACACAGTCGAGTTCAGGCAGGCAGACGCGATGAGGAAGTCGTCGCGGGTGCCGTAGGTGCGAGCGCAGTTGCCCGGATCGGCGAGCACGGCGAGGTCGTCGTCGAACTCGGCTCCGGGGAATTCGCGCAGCGCCGCGGTGAGTTCGCGGGCGATCGCGCCCTTGCCCGTCCAGCCGTCGACGAACACCACCGAGCGCGAATCGTGATGCTCGGCCAGGTAGCGCAGGGCGACGGCGTCGATGCCTCGATCGCGCACGATCGAGACGGCATAGTGCGGAATCTCGAGGCCATGGGCTGAGAATGCCCAGCGGCGCATCAGAATTCCGACGGGTGTGCCCGCGCGGGCCAGAGACGCCAGTGCGATGTCGTGTCCGCGCTCGGCCAGCACGACCTCGGTGACGGTGCCGACCGCGACCGCCAGCCGTGACGCGCTCTCCTGCAGCACTTTCTCGAACAGTTCGCGGTAGGCGAGATCCGGTTGATACTCGACCGGAAGCGATTCGGCGTAGTGGGCTTCGCCTGCCTGAATGCGCTTCTCCCGCTCCTCGATTCCTGCTTCGAGTGAGACCGACGAGAGGTCCTTGAGCAGCCAGGTGACTTCGTCGGCTGCGTACGAACCGAAATCCGGCCCCCGCAGCGGACGTGCCCGCCGCGAGACTTCGAGAGCCACCGGGTCCGCGCCCGTGACGACGACCAGCAGCACGTCGGTACCCGAGGCGGCCAGGGTCTCGGCGGCTGCTGCCAGAGCGTCGGTGTCGGCGGGGGCGTCGGCGACGAGCACCAGTGTCGCGTCGTCCGGTCCGGACGCGTTGTAGAGGTAGCGCAGTCCCGATTCGTCCTCGGGCGCAGTGAACTCGAAGCCGCGGCGCAGGGGGTAGCCGGGCACGTCGAGAACGTATGCCGGTGACCGAGTGGTGGTCTGGAACAGTGCGGTGTGCCCGCGCTCCTGCAATGCCGCCGCCAGTCGGAGCGGCAGGTACATGAGCTCCTCGTGGCCGATGACGACCACCGGTGCCGATCCGGGGAGCGACGCGTCGACGGTGGCTGCGAGAGCATCGATCGCCGAGTCGAAACCGGCGGCGTCGGATCGGAGGAACCCGTGCCGGCCGCCGTCGGGCAGGGTTGCCGGCCACTGTGCATCGACGCGGCGAACCGAACCAGGCTGTGCAGCAACCGGATCGAACTCCGGATCGGGGAGGGCCAGCACCGTCTCCACCAGGCCTGGCTCGAGCTCCACCGATCCCTGCGCCAGGCTCACGTTGTCGATCCGAACGCCGAGTTCTGTTGCCACCGCCGCAGCAGCAGCGAGATGCTCGGTGGTGCGCATGTCCACCAGGGATGCGATGACGTAGTGCGCGCGGCCGGCGGATGCGTGAATCTGCCGAAGGGCATCGAGCGCGGTCGCTCCGGTCGAGATCTCGTCGTCGACGAGGATCAACGGTAGGTCGCCGGCGAGAAGGTCGGCCGAGGTGGGCATCAGCAGGTGGTCGGTGGCGTGTGAGTGACCCTCCTCGAACTCGCCGTGCACGGTCATGCCGGGAACGTGGCGACGCGTCGAGTGCAGGTAGCAGTGCGCGCCCAGAGCCGTCGCGACGGTATGGCCCAATCCGGTTGCCGTTTCGGCGAATCCGAGGACGTCGACGTCGGAGCCGCCCACCGCGGTCTGCACCAGGGCGGCCAGTTCGTTGCCGGCGGCGATGACGACGTCCGGATCGACGGGTATGTGTTTGCCGAGCACCGTCGAGACCAACAGGTGGGCGCGGCGAGGGTTGCGACGCAGACCGGGCAGCACCAACTGTGTTGCCGTCCAGGACGACGACGAACCGGTGTCGGTGAGCACGATGCCGTCGGCCGGATTCGCGTTCATCGCTGTGCCAGTGCGGTCAGTAGATCCACGAACGTGATCCCCTCGTTGGTGACACCGAACGCCCTGGCGCGCACCACTGTCTGTTTCGCCCAATTGCGGTGCGGGCCGAGCTCGTTCATCTTGTTGCGGTAGCCGGATGCCTGGACGCCGCCCTGGTCGGAGGAGAGAATGTCGAGTGCGTCGTGGTATTCCTCGTGCGTCACCGCGGACAGCGCGTGCACGGCAGGCACGTGCGAGGGGTGGATGACGGTCTTGCCCTGAATGCCGTTCGCGCGGTCGAGTGCGACCTCGCGCAGGAGGGCGTCGAGGTCGCTGCTCACCAGTTGCTGGCGAAAGCGCACGGCCTCCTGATCGACGAACGGCGTCTGGCGCAGCAGCGGGCGGAACATGCGTTCGTGGTCTGCGAAGTACTCCCACACCGGTCCGGTGATGACGAAACCCGATCCGTCGTAACGACCCAGGTGATTGACGATAGCGCTGATGACGTCGGAGACGACGCGGACGTCGTAGATCGTCAGGTCGCGGTCGCGGCGGATGCCGAAGGTGCCGCACATGTCGGTGGCCCCGATTCGCACCGCCAGCACGGTGTCGCGGTACTCACCGAGGAGTTCACGGATGGCAACCAGTTCCGCGTCGCGTGTCTCTCGGTGCACCACTTCCGTGGATTCGAGGACGGGCATGGCGAACAGACGGGTGCCGTGTGTCGTGGACGCGGCGACGATCTCGTCGAGGAACTCGGCTCCGCGTGCTGCCGTGAACTTCGGTACGACGAATCCGGCGAGCCCGGCGGCACCGTGGTTCAGGCCGGCGCAGATGCTGCGGATGTGCGCGGCGGTGCGAGCTCGAACGAACACCAGTGATCCCGAACCCGAGAGTTCGTTCAGAGTTCGTACGGTGTTGGCCAGCGCTTCTTCCAGATTATGGTCCGCCACAGCGTCTTCGAGATCGATGACGATGGACCGAACCCCCTCGTCGGTGCGTTTGTTCACCGTCGCGGTCAGGTCGGGACGCGTAGCCGGGATGTACAGCGTCGCTCCGAGAGCCGTTGCCACGAGGTCGTTTCCGTCGCTCGTCTCGATGTCCTCCGGCTGCAGGAAGAACACTCGTTCACGGGTGTCTGCGTCGAGATGGCGAAAGTGTTGCACCACTGTCCTTCGTGTGAATGTGATCAGTGCGAGGTACGCATGCGGTCGATCACGCCTGCGATGAAGTCCGAAATGGTATCCAGATCCTGCAGATATGACCAGTAGTCGGGGTGGGTACCCGACAGGGCTGTGCTCGCCCTGTCGATCCGGGCGAGCTGAGCATCCAACACCGAGCCCCATTCGGCAACCAGACCACGGTTGACCGCGAGTTGTTGGGCGTCACGAAGTTTGAACCGCACTTTGTTCTCGGTCTGTTTCGGATCGGCTTTGACCGCGCGCAGCAGACGAACTCGGTCGGTGACCGCGTCGACCAGTTGTTCGGCATCGCTCAGGTGTTGGCGTGCCTGGGTCACCAGATCCAATGAGTGTTCGGGATTGCCCGCGTCGAGTGCAGAACGCGCTGCGCTCAGATCCTCGTCGGCCTGCTCGATGTGGCGCACACTGGACCGTTCGTTGCGAGAGAGGTCCGCCGAGCTCTTGGCGTTGAACTCCCGCAGCAAGCTCGAGAAGGCCGGGGCAATGCCCTCGGATCTCGTTCGCACGGCTTCGATTCGGGTGCGCACCGAGGTCAGTGCCGTTCGGGCCTCCTGAAGGCGGCCCGGGGCCGAGTTCACTGCAGCACGCAGTGCGGCCGCCCGCTCGCGGACCAGGGCGGCGTGCTCTCGGGCGCGCAGGGGGTCGCGCTGATCGGCCTGCAATTGCGTTGTTGCCGAATCGAGTTCGCGCCACGCCTGCCGGAGTGAGGGGTAGCCGGCAAACTGTTCGTCGACGGTCGATCGGGCGGCGTCGGCCTCGGCCAGTGCGTCCTGGACCAAGCGCGGGGTCGCGGCGAACTGAGCGGAGGACTGCTCGAGGGTGTCTCGGTGGGCTTCGTAGAACCGATCCACAGCCGAGCTGGCGTCGTGCAGAAGCGCGGTCGCTCGGTCGAAGGCCGATCTGGCGGCAGGAGTGGTGATTCCGTCGAACTGATCGACGGCGGCGAGGTAGGCAGCTCCGGCATCGAAACATTGCTTCTCGGTGTCTGCCCACCGGCTCGCGAGTCGATCCTGAGGACGCAGTGCGGTGGAGGCCTCGACGCCCGCCGAGGCGATCGACTGACGTTTGTCCATGTCGAGGAACGCGGCGACAGCGTTGTCCTGGGAACGACGCGCGGCGGCGTCGGATTCGGCACCCCGGCGGAACACCCCAGGCCAGCGACTTGTCACCTGCTCGATAGTACTGACGGGAACCCTGGCGATGTCGTACTCGTTGGCGGAGTACGTCCAAGAACCGGACATTCCCACTACGGTTGAACCCGTAACGGGAAACCAATTGCGAAAGGACCTCTCAATGGGCGTCAGCCTCAGCAAGGGTGGCAATGTCTCGCTCACCAAGGCAGCTCCGAACCTGACCGCGGTCGTGGTCGGTCTCGGATGGGACATCCGCACGACGACCGGCACCGACTTCGATCTCGACGCCAGCGCCATCGCTCTGAACTCGACGAAGAAGGCCTTGAGCGACGGGCACTTCGTGTTCTTCAACAACCTGAAGTCTCCGGACGGCTCCATCGAGCACACCGGCGACAACACCACGGGTGAGGGCGACGGAGACGACGAGCAGATCAAGGTCGATCTCGCCGCGGTACCGCCGGAGATCGAGACCATCGTCTTCCCCGTGTCGATCTACGATGCGGACGCACGCTCGCAGTCGTTCGGTCAGGTGCGCAACGCGTTCATCCGCGTCATCAACCAGGCCGACAACTCCGAGCTCGCTCGCTACGACCTCAGCGAGGATGCCTCCACCGAGACCGCCATGGTCTTCGGTGAGCTGTACCGCAACGGCGCGGAGTGGAAGTTCCGCGCAGTCGGTCAGGGCTACGCATCCGGACTCGCAGGAATCGCCCGCGATTTCGGGGTAAACGTGTAGTAAAGGCCCTCTCAAGATTGGGAGTACCCCCGCCTCGTCATTCATGATGGGCGGGGGTTTTTCCGTCTCAAGTCTCGAGAAAGGCCACTGACTGTGGTTGTGAAGATCTTCGGATGGTCGATCGCGGTCACCATCGTGTCCGTGATCGTGGCTTTCCTGTACGGCGGGATCGAGGCGATGATCCTGGTCCTCATCCTCGGCGTGCTCGAGGTGTCGTTGTCCTTCGACAACGCCGTCATCAATGCCACTGTGCTGCGACGCATGAGCGAGTTCTGGCAGAAGATCTTCCTCACCATCGGCATCATCATCGCGGTGTTCGGCATGCGGTTGCTGTTCCCGCTGGTCATCGTTTGGGCCGCGTCCGGTCTGGGCCCGGTGGCGGCACTCGATCTGGCACTGAACCCGCCCGCCGACGGTGCCGCGACCTTCCCGGACGGGTCGCCGAGTTACGAAACTCTGCTCACCGACGCGCATCCGCAGATCGCCGCGTTCGGTGGCATGTTCCTGCTGATGTTGTTCCTCGGCTTCATTTTCGAGGACCGCGAGATCACCTGGTTGAGCTGGCTCGAGAAGCCCCTCGCCCGGATCGGCCGCCTCGATCAGCTCTCCGTGGTCGTCGCAGGCCTGCTGTTGGTACTGAGCGCCGAGTTCCTGGCCGAGGACGACAAGATCTCCACCGTCATGGTCTCGGGTGTGCTGGGCATGATCACCTACATCTCGGTCAACGGACTCGGCGAGCTCTTCCACGTCGAGGAAGAGGGCGAAGAGTCCTCGGGCGGACCGAGCGAACTGGCGAAGGCGACGGGTAAGGCCGGATTCTTCCTGTTCCTCTACCTCGAGGTGCTCGACGCGTCCTTCTCGTTCGACGGTGTCATCGGTGCCTTCGCCATCACCGCCGACCCCATCATCATCGCGCTCGGCCTCGGCTTCATCGGCGCGATGTTCGTCCGCTCGATCACGGTGTTCCTGGTCCGCAAGGGAACGTTGTCCGACTACGTGTACCTCGAGCACGGTGCGCACTGGGCGATCGGCGCGTTGTCCATCATCCTGCTGGTCTCGATCGGTGTGCACATCAACGAGCTGATCACCGGTTTCGTGGGAATTCTGTTCATCGGAGCCGCCCTGCTGAGCAGCATCCGACGCAACAAGCGTCTGGAGAACGAAGGCGTGGAGACCGCAGTCAGCGTCTGACCGGCGGGTTCACAGCTCCGAGACTCACAGCTCCGAGATGTCGACCAGCCCGTCCTGCAGGGCCCGTGCGACGAGGGCGGCTTTGGTCGGTGCCGGGCGCCCCACCGAGGTGTACTTGGCCCGGATTCGGGTGAGGTGTGTGTTGACCGTGCCGAGCGAGAGAAACAGTGTCTTCGCCACTTCGGTCTTCGAGTCGTGTCGAATCCAGCAGAGCAGCACCTCGATCTCGCGGCCGGTCAGATCCGGTCGCGGCGGGAACGGGCTCGGGGCGGCCGGGACGGGGTGTATCTGCATCGCAGGCGGAACCAAGCTGATGGGCCCACGTGAACGAGGCGTCGTCGGGACTCCCGCGTCGTCCGCGGAGGGCAAGGGTTCGAGCAGTGCAGACATCAATTCTCCCGGACGCCGTAGTGGGTTGAGACCAACTAAACCAATGGGAATGATTCTCACAGGTAATTCGCAGGTTTTCTGCCCTGACTATTGGGGGCATTGAACCGTCAACCGTCCGGTAAGCGTGTCACGAAGCTACGACAGACTGCCGGCCTTCAGCATCGAGTTCGATCCGCACGTCGGCGCTCGAGTCGCTGACCAGGATGGATACGATCCTCGCGCGGCCGGGCGGCAGTATCCGGGCGGTCACCACTCCGCTCGTCGAACCCCTGAGTGCGTCGGAAACCGCGGTGCTCACCCGCGTCGACACTGTGGGATGAACCACAGCAAGTCCGCGGGTCAATCCTGCGGAGGTAGTTCGGGCATCGGCAGCCAGCCGTCCTCGACCGCTCGCTTGTACAGATCGGTTTTCGTCGGTGCCGGCCGCCCGGCCTCGGCGTATTTGTTGCGGATCCGCACCAGGTAGTCGTTGACGGTCTGCTCGGACAATCCGGCGAGGCGGGCGACGCGTCCGGCCTTCTCGCCCGACGCGTAGAGGGCGAGTACCTCGCGCTGACGCGGACTGAGTCCGACGTCGGGAAGCTGCGGATCACCGTCGATCGCCGCAGCCCAATCCGTCGTGACGACCTGCCCGCCGCTCGCTGCGCGTCGGATCGCGGAGACGATCGCCGCCGCCGGGGCGGACTTTCGGACCACGCCGAGCACACCTGCACGGGCTGCCGAACGAACGAGAAAGGCGTTCTCGGCTCCGGTGTAGACGAGGACGCGCGCGCCGGCGGCGTGCAACTGCTCCACGTTCGAGCGGGGTGACGAACCGTCACCCAGACGAAGATCGAGCACCACCAGATCGAGTGTCGGCTGTTGGGCGAGCAGCTCCGCGACCGTGGCGGCGGTGGACACCAGTTCCAGGTCGGGTTCGTCTGCGAGCATGGCCTTGAGTCCGAGCGCTACCGATTCGTGGTCCTCGACGAGGCCGACGCGTCGTACATCGGTGGTTCGTTTCTCGGTGTTCTCCTGCGATTGCGACACCTGTGTCATGTCCCCGCCCCGCCCTACGTGCTACTGCCCCGGTGATGTTGTCAGCGATATCGTTGCTGGTCGGGGCGATGATACAGACGCCTGGTCGGTTTCGCCCGGGAACGGAACCCGCATCCGAGCTCGGAGGAACAGTACGAAGAACACCACCAGCAGCAGCGCTCGTCCCCACACTCCGACGAGAACGAAGAACTCCTCGTCGGTGGCATCGGCCCCCGAGGCCAACGCGGCGAAGTACTTGAAGACGCCGATTCCCATCGACAGATCGACGACCAGATACGCGGCGACGAGCCCCCACGGGACCCGAAGCAGCACCAGAAAGGGCAGCAGCCACAGCGTGTACTGGGGCGAGTGCACTTTGTGCAGCAGCATGAAACCGCACAGCATCGATCCGCTGACCGCGACCCACGGGTACGTCCCGACGACCTTCGCGCGACGCCATCCGAGCCACAGCGCGAGAGCGAACGCGGCGAACACCAGCAGCGGCGACGCCACGTCGACCACGTTCTGGAAGGAGGCCTCGGCCTCGGCGTAGGCATCGGGATTCATCTGGTCGTTGATGTAGAAGTGGCGCAATCCCCAGTACCAGATGGAGTTGGTCGTCAGGTCTGCCTGCCGCAGCGACTGGAATGTGAAGGACGCCCGCCATCCTTCGTAACCGAGCACCGCGAACGGCAGATTCACTGCGACGACCGTGCCGATGGCAGCGCCGGCCACCATCAGGCCGCCGCGGATGTCCCAGCGAGCTCGGACGGTGTCGGCGGACTCACGTCCATCGATGCCGCCGGTGACGACGTACGCGATCAGGGGCAACACGAATGCTCCCGGGTAGAGCTTGAGGCAGAAGCCGACGGCCAGCAGCACCGAGGCGAGTATCGCCTTGCGTCGCAGCGGCATCGGCAGCGTCATGACGAAGATCGCGCCGACGGCGGTGGCCACGACGGGAAGCTCCCAGTTGTGGAAGGCGTACATCACCAGAGGCGGGCCGATCGACCAGAGCAAGGCGGGCCAGCCTGCCATCCGGCCGAGCATCCAGGCGGTGAGCAGACCGAACGGCGCGAGAATCAACGCCGAGGTCAACAGGAACTGTGCATCGGTGTGGGCCGGAATGGCTCCGAGCCACATCAGCAAGCCACTGAGGACCGGGTACTCCACCGTTCCGCCCGTGAGGATTCCGTCGCTGGTGATGGCCCCGTGGATATACGGAAAGATGTGATTGTCGATGTCTCGGCCGAGCCACAGGAATTGGATGTCGGAGTAGCAGACCGAGGAATCCTTGATGGCGTCGAACATCGTGCTGCGACCGGAGGCGTCGAACGGCGCGACCGCGCATCGGGCCTTGTTCAGATAACCCAGAATCAATCCCACCGCAGCCATGGCGACGACCACGACGACCGTCATCGGATTGGCGCGGACCCCGGATCGCATGGTGCAAGACTATGACGCCCGAACGCCGGACCGTGCGCCCGACGTGAATTAGCAGGTCAGGGCCCGCCTCGTGTATCTTCGAGGGGTTGCTGACGCAACGACCCTCCTGCCACGGACAGTCCGTGGCCGTTTTCACTAGTCCACAGGAGGTGATGAGGTCTTATGCGTCATTACGAATTGATGGTCATTCTCGACCCCAATCTGGACGAGCGCACTGTCGCTCCGTCGCTCGATACGTTCCTCAACGTCGTTCGCAAGGATGGCGGCACCGTCGACAAGGTCGATGTATGGGGCAAGCGTCGTCTGGCCTACGAAATCCTCAAGCATGCCGAGGGCATCTACGCCGTTGTGAACCTCAACGCCGAGCCTGCCACGGTCAGCGAGCTGGATCGTCAGCTCGGACTCAACGAGTCCGTTCTGCGCACGAAGGTCCTGCGACAGGGCAAGTAATTGTCGTTGCCCGCCTCTAGGCTGGCATCTACAACGCTTACTACTGAAAGAGGAACCATGGCAGGCGAGACCGTCATCACCGTCATCGGAAACTTGACGGCTGATCCAGAACTTCGATTCACCCCCGCCGGTGCGGCGGTTGCCAACTTCACGGTTGCATCCACCCCGCGCACATTCGATCGTCAGACGAACGAGTGGAAAGACGGCGACGCGCTCTTCATGCGCTGCAACATCTGGCGCGAGGCAGCGGAGAACGTTGCCGAGAGCTTGACCCGAGGCTCGCGAGTGATCGTGAGCGGACGGCTGCGGCAGCGCTCGTACGAGACGCGTGAAGGTGAGAAGCGGACAGTCGTCGAGCTCGAAGTCGACGAGATCGGACCTTCACTTCGCTACGCCACCGCAAAGGTCAACAAGGCCAATCGCGGTGGAGGTGGCGGCGGAGGCGGCTTCAACTCCGGCTCCGGCTCCGGTTCCTCCGGCGGATCGGGCGGCGGCCGCTCGAACTCCTCGTCCAACTCCGGTTCCGGCGGAGACGATCCCTGGGGCAGTGCCCCGGCGGCGTCGGGCTCCTTCGGCGGACGTGGCGGAGACGAAGAGCCACCGTTCTAGATCCTTCGATCGAGAACAACCAGATGTAACGGAGAAAGACCCATGCCCAAACCGCCATTGCGCGACAAGGTGCTCAAGAAGAAAGCGTGTTCCTTCTGCAAGGAAAAGAACACGTCGATCGATTACAAGGACACGACGTTGCTGCGTAAGTACGTCAGCGATCGCGGAAAGATCCGCGCTCGCCGTGTCACCGGCAACTGCGTCCAGCATCAGCGTGACGTGGCCGTTGCCGTGAAGAACTCGCGTGAGGTAGCACTGCTGCCTTACGCCGCGACGGCTCGATAGAAAGGGCGATTGGTATGAAACTGATCCTCACCGCTGATGTGGACAACCTCGGTGCGCCTGGCGACACCGTAGAGGTCAAGGACGGCTACGGCCGTAACTTCCTGCTGCCCCGCGGATTGGCCATCCAGGCCACCCGTGGCGCTCAGAAGCAGGTCGACGGCATCCGCCGCGCTCAGGAAGCTCGTGCCGTCCGCGGCCTCGAGCACGCCAACGAGCTCAAGCAGGCCATCGAAGGCCTCGAGGCCGTCACGCTGTCCGTGAAGACCGCGGGCGACTCGGGCAAGCTGTTCGGCTCGGTCACCGCGTCGGACGTCGCTTCTGCTCTGAAGGCTGCCGGTGGCCCGGTCGTCGACAAGCGCAGCATCGATCTGCCGAAGGCTCACGTCAAGAGCACGGGCAAGCACGACATCGTCGTGAACCTGCACCCCGACGTGACCGCGAAGTTCAAGCTGGAGGTCGTCGGAAGCTGATTTCAGCTTTCGGCCCGTTTCGGTCGAACAAAGCCCCACGAACCCTGGGTTCGTGGGGCTTTTTCGTGTCTTCTCACAAAGATCAACTGTCGCAATGGGTTCCGATTTGTGAAGCATCTCTCTTCAAAGGTTCGTGAGCAAAGCTTTGCGTAGTCTTTAGGCGGGGCGACATCGAACATCATCACCAACTGGATCCACCCGACCTGACGCCTAGACGCCCGGAGGAACGCTGCCGTGACCACGACCGTGGAACCCGATTCCGACCCCAGTCCCGAGACCCGACCCGAGCCGCAGTCTCGCGTCGGGTCGATCCTGAAGTACGACGTACCGGCCTCGTTGGTCGTCTTCCTTGTGGCAGTACCGCTTTCGATCGGTATCGCCGTCGCCTCCGGTGCCCCGATCATGGCCGGCCTCATTGCCGCCGTGGTCGGCGGAATTCTCGCCGGCATACTCGGCGGATCACCGTTGCAGGTCAGTGGGCCCGCCGCGGGACTGACCGTGGTGGTTGCCGAGCTCGTCAATCAATTCGGTTGGGGCGTAACGTGTGCCATCACGGTGCTGGCCGGTGCGGTGCAGATACTGCTGGGAATGAGCCGGATTGCCCGCAGTGCGCTGGCCATCTCTCCCGTGGTGGTGCACGCCATGCTGGCCGGAATCGGTATAACCATTGCGCTGCAACAGATTCACGTACTTCTCGGCGGTGAATCCGAAAGCTCCGCAGTTCAGAACGTCCTCGCCATTCCCACATCGGTCGCCAACGGCCAATGGCCGTCGATCATCGTCGGCGGAATCGTGGTCGTGCTCATGTTCGGCTGGCCGCGATTGGCTGGAGTGTCGGGCGTGATGGCAAAGATCACGAAGGTGCCGGCTGCGCTGGTCGCGGTGGTCACCGCTACCGCGGTCTCGATCTTCTTCTCCCTGGATGTCGAGCGAATCGAGTTGCCCGGCAACCTGATCGAATCGCTGAGCTTTCCGATCATGCCCGACGGGCAGTGGAGCGCTTTCGCGACCGGCGTCATCACCATCGCGTTGATCGCCAGCGTCGAGAGTCTGCTCTCCGCGGTGGCAGTCGACAAGATGCACAGCGGTGAGCGCACCAACTTCGACCGGGAACTGATGGCTCAGGGCGCGGGCAACATGGCCTCCGGTGCCATCGGCGGTCTGCCGATCACCGGCGTGATCGTGCGCAGTGCCACCAACGTCAAGGTCGGTGCCAAGTCCCGTGCGTCGGCGATTCTGCACGGCGTGTGGATTCTGATCTTCTCGGTGCTGTTCATCTCGATCGTCGAATTGGTTCCGTTCGCCGCACTCGCCGGATTGCTGGTGATGATCGGTGTGCAGCTGATCAAGTTGGCAGACATAAAGATCGCCAACAAGACCGGAGACATCGCGGTCTATACAGTGACGGTTGTAGGCGTGGTGGCACTCAACCTGCTCGAGGGTGTGCTGATCGGTTTGGCACTGTCGATCGTTCTCGTGCTGCGCCGTGTGGTGTGGGCAAAGGTTCGCGCAGAGGAGACGGTCGACGGCACCTGGCGCGTCACGACCGAGGGGTCGTTGAGCTTCCTTGCGCTCCCTCGATTGACACACGTACTGTCCACCGTCCCCGCAGGCACCGTCGTCACCGTGCATCTGGGAGTGGATTTCCTCGATCATGCGGTGCACGACGCTCTGAACGAGTGGATCCGTCAGCACGAACTCGGCGGCGGCACGGTGAGAGTCGAGGAAGTGGGCACGGCGTCGATGGCAGCTGCTGCCGAGGGGCCGCCCAAGCGCGGATCTGCGACGGTACGCAGCTCGTTGGCACCGTGGCGGGCATGGCAGCTGAAAAGCGATGTGACACAGAATGAGTCACCCGTAGCGCTGCGGGCGGTCCTCAGTGGCGTAGCCGAGTATCACCGCACCCACGCCCCCAATATTCGACCGCACCTCGAGGGTTTGACCGAATCTCAGGATCCCGACACCCTGTTTCTGTGCTGCGTGGATTCGCGCGTGATGCCGAACACGATCACCAGTAGCGGACCGGGCGATCTGTTCACGGTCCGAAACATGGGCAATCTCGTTCCTGCCCAGGGGCAGGACTGCTCGGTGGAGGCAGCGCTGGCCTTCGGTGTCGATCAACTGGGTACCTCGTCGGTGGTGGTGTGCGGACACTCGGGCTGCGGTGCCATGAAGGCGGTGCTGAGTGGACCGGAGAACGCCGCGGACGAGTCGGTGGCGGAATGGCTGGGTCATGCCATGACGAGCCTGGATGCGTACCGCAGCGGGCACGTGGTGGGCCGTCAGGCGGCAGAGCTCGGCTTCGGGGAGGCGGACCAACTCGCGATGGTGAACGTGGCGGTGCAGTTGCAGACGCTCACCCGTCACCGGGTCGTCGGCCGAGCCAATGCCGAGGGGCGGTTGCGCATCACCGGACTGTTCTTCGACATTCCCACGGCACGAGTGCTTCAGATCGGTACCAAGGAGGTCACCGTGCTGGACCCGGCGATGTGCCCGCAGGAGCTCGGTAGCTGAGCTTTCGTCAACAGTGTCGAGGGGCCCGATTCCCAGCGTGGAATCGGGCCCCTCGCGCGCAAACGGGACACTGGTCTGTTTCTGTGAGTCATCCCAGCCACTGTGACCTGGTTCACCCCCGGGTTTACCTGGTATTTACTCAACACGCCCGAGCTGTCAATTCGGCCGACACGCCGATCCAGAATCGATGCACAGGAAGAAAACTTTATGTACATGCCCTGACCTGCCGAAAAGACCGAAACTTGGAAAGTTATACCCAGGTTATCCCCAGACGGTCAACACGGTTGTTCAAGACCATCCACATTTCGTGCACAGGTTCATCCACAGGCCGTGTTGTGACTCCTGCCGATAGCGCTTAACGTCCGTGCAGCGTCTCTCTCGATGCCGTGCAGCGGCGACGGGACAGTGCGAATCCGGTGCCGAAAAAGCTTGTCGGTGCCCGGGGGTAGAACTTGCTACACAGCACCGCCGGGTGACACCCGACGATGCCGACGACAATGGGGAGAGGACGGCCGGTTCGCGTGGCAGTTGTGGACGATCGAGGACAGTCCGACTACTCCGGCCCCTCGTCCAGCGAGGGGCCCGGCGAGGATTTCGGTCGCCAGCCCCCACAGGACATGGCCGCGGAACAGTCCGTTCTGGGCGGCATGCTGCTGAGCAAGGACGCCATCGCAGACGTGCTAGAGGTGCTTCGTCCCGGCGATTTCTACCGGCCGGCCCACCAGAACGTGTACGACGCGATCCTCGACCTCTACAGCCGCGGTGAGCCTGCCGACCCGGTGACCGTATCGGCCGAGCTGGATCGTCGCGGGGAACTCAAGCGCATCGGCGGCCCGCCGTACTTGATCACCCTCACCCAGACCACGCCGACGGCAGCCAATGCCGGGTACTACGCCGAGATCGTCGCGGAGAAGTCGATTCTGCGCAGGCTCGTACAGGCCGGTACCCGCATCGTGCAGTTCGGTTACGCCGGAGCAGACGGGCAGGACGTCGCCGAGGTCGTCGACCGCGCGCAGGCCGAGGTGTACGAGGTCACCGAGCGCCGCACCTCCGAGGACTTCCTCCCCCTCGAGGAACTCCTGCAGCCCACGATGGACGAAATCGACTCCATCGCCAGCCGCGGCGGCATATCCCTTGGCGTACCAACAGGATTCGCCGAACTCGACGAAATCACCAACGGCTTGCACCCGGGTCAGATGATCATCGTGGCGGCGAGGCCTGGCGTGGGTAAGTCGACCCTAAGTATGGATTTTATGCGTTCGTGCTCCATCAAGCACGGCATGCCCAGTGTCATCTTCTCTCTGGAGATGAGTCGCACCGAGATCGTCATGCGACTGTTGTCCGCCGAGGCGAAGATCAAGCTCGGCGACATGCGTTCGGGAAAGATGACCGACGACGACTGGACCAAGCTGGCCCGCCGAATGAGCGAGATCAGCGAAGCGCCGTTGTTCGTCGACGATTCTCCGAACCTGACGATGATGGAAATCCGCGCCAAGGCCCGTCGCCTCAAACAGCGCAACGGCCTGAAACTCATTGTGGTGGACTACCTTCAGCTGATGTCGTCCGGTAAGAAGGTCGAATCTCGTCAGCAGGAGGTCTCGGACTTCTCGCGTCAGCTCAAGCTGTTGGCGAAGGAACTCGAATGCCCGGTGGTCGCGGTCTGCCAGCTCAACCGTGGTCCTGAGCAGCGAACCGACAAGAAGCCGATGGTCTCGGACCTCCGTGAGTCCGGCTCACTCGAGCAGGACGCCGACATGGTGATTCTGCTGCACCGCCCCGACGCGATCGAGCGCGACGACCCCCGCGGCGGTGAGGCCGACTTGATTCTCGGCAAGCACCGTAACGGTCCGACCGCGACAATCACCGTGGCACACCAGCTTCACCTGTCCAGATTCGTGGACATGGCGCGGGGCTAGTTGGATCGGTCGGCCGACCGCAGATCTTTGGTCAGTGCGGTCCACACGTCGATCGGGCCGGGGTGAGGACGGCGCAGCCAAGCGGCGGCCGCGTCGTCTATGTAGAGGAAGAAGAGTGTGAACGTGTCCGACCCGTCGGGATTCCTTGTCCCGCCGCTACCGGCCAGCAGTTCGTTTTCTGCCGGCATGTCATGTTCGACTGTGTCGAGTACGTCCGCGCGAGTCCAGTTCGTGCGGAGTGGTACAGGAATTCTCAGTGTGGGCGCGCCGGGAAACGGAGTCGCCTCGACAATCCTGAAGTCGCGCAGATGAATTCCGTCCGCCCGGAAGGTTCCGCGAATGGCTACCAGGTTGCCGGCCGCGGAGGCATCGAGATCGGAGCCGTTCAACGGTAGCCGCGCCACACTCGAGGATTCCGCTGCCCGATCGGGAGTATCGGGTTCGATGAACAGCGAACCATCGGAGTCCGCCACCAGTGTGCCTCGCCCGATAACGAGGTCGCCGACGGCGACGACGAGGTGCTCCAGATCCATGAACCCGAGTCTGTGCTCGATCGGCGTCGACCGTCAACGGTCTGCAACCCCACAGTCCGGTGCAACACCGGCAGCTATCAGCCTTCGCTCTTGTGCGAACAGGGGTTGAACAAACCTATCGTTCGGTTTATGGTGACGCCACCGATCCGATGAGAGGCCGAACATGAAATCGAACCGCGTACGCACCCTGGTCGTATCCAGCTTCGTCGCTTTGGCGATGTTGAGCGCAGCCCCGTCTGCATCGGCTGCTCCCAGCGACCCGACGCCACCGACGTTCGGATCGTCGGGTCTGACCATCGAGCAGGTCGACGACATCATTCGAATCTTCCTGCCGGGCCACTGCACGGTCATGGGAAGTGTCGGTTGCAGCACCCCCGCCGCACTTCTCGGCTGACCTGAGCTCCAATGTCTGAGAACAACTCTCGCTCTGTGCACCTGCGCGGACAGCATCTCTGAGGTCGAGAACCAACACCAACGGCGCTGGTCCAACGCTGGGTCGCGTATTCTCGCTGTGAATCAACCGAGCACCTGACGCCGCATTCGACGAAAGTGATCCATGCCCGAGGACCAGAACACAGACGTTCCACCGAATCACCTCTCGATCGATCCGCGGAGCCCCTTCTACAACGAAGAAGTTCTTCAGCGGGACGTCGGTATTCGCTTCAATGGCGTCGAAAAGACCAGTGTCCGCGAATACAACGTGTCCGAGGGTTGGGTGCGAGTCGAAGTCCCTACCGCGAAGGATCGCTTCGGAAATCCCATGCTCGTCAAGCTCAAGGGCACGGTCGAACCGTACTTCCGCGGCGCGAAGTAGCGGATTAGGTACCGAGCACATCGCCCTCGCGTTCGGGCGCTACTGATCAGATTCGGTATCGGATCAGTCGTGAGCTGTTGCCCACCACCGCGACCGAGGATGCGTTGTGCAGGATCGCGGCGAGCACCGGAGACAGTGCTCCACCGGCGCTGAC
The DNA here is from genome assembly GCF_002259485.1 of Rhodococcus sp. 14-1411-2a. Lineage (GTDB taxonomy): Bacteria > Actinomycetota > Actinomycetes > Mycobacteriales > Mycobacteriaceae > Rhodococcoides. Next base: position 196,923 of record NZ_NPGA01000011.1, on the reverse strand, counting down.
GACGAGGCCCAGTGCATTCACAGCGATCGACATTCCGTAGTTCTGCCGGATGACCGACACCGAATGTCGGCCGAGATCGCGAACGTCGAGCAACCGTGTCAGGTCGTCGCTGGCCAGAGCTACATCGGCCGTCTCGACGGCAACATCGGTGCCCGCCAAGCCCATTGCGATTCCGATATCCGCGACGGCGAGGGCGGGAGCGTCGTTGGTGCCGTCTCCGACCATGGCGACGACGTAGCCCTCTTCTTGTAGCTTTCGGACGGCTTCGAGTTTGTCGTCGGGCATCACCTCGGCTCGCCACTCGGCAATGCCCAGTTCGGCGGCTACGGCCGCAGCGGTCTCGGGGTGATCTCCGGTGAGCATGACGATGCGTTCCACACCGTCGGCGCGAAGGGCGTTCAGTACGTCCAGAGCATTCGACCGGACCTCGTCGCGCAGGCTGATCAACCCGACCAACACCCCGTCGACTGCGAGCAGCAATGGGGTCTCGGCCTGACGCTGAAGTCGCGAAACCCAGTCGGCTGCATACTCGGACACGTCGACGTTCTCACTGCGCAGCAGCGAAGGACTGCCCAGCAGCAAGGTCCGGCCGTCTGCGACGGTGCGCATGCCGAGACCGACGAGCACCTCGCATTCCTCGTGCGGAGGAATGACGATGTGGCGTTCCTCGGTGCTGCGAATCACGGCCTCGGCCAACGGATGTCGAGAATGGATTTCGGAACTGGCCGCGTACGCCAGTACCTGCTCCGGCTCCCAGTCGTCCTGAAAAGACACGACATTGGTGACGACGGGGCGCCCGACGGTGAGGGTTCCGGTCTTGTCGAACACGAAGGCATCGACTCTGCCTGCTTGTTCCAGATGCGATCCGCCCTTGATGAGAATGCCTCGGCGAGCACCGTTTCCGATAGCGGCACTGATGGCCGTCGGAGTCGACAACCCCACCGCGCACGGGCATGCGACGAGCAGCATGGTCATCGCTCGTCGGACATCGCGGGTGACAACGAGCGTGAGAGCCGACAGGATGAACGACGCGGGTACGAACCGACGTGAGAAGTTCTCTCCCACAGTCTGAATCGGGGCGCGGTCTTCCTGCGCTTCCTCGACACGGGAAATGATTCGACCGATCGTCGTATCGCGGCCCACCGCAGACGCGCGGATGACGATGCGGCCACGAACCACGACGGATCCAGCGTGGATGCGGTCGCCTGCAACGATCGATACCGGCAGTGTCTCACCGGTGATCGCCGACTGGTCGACCACCGCGTCCCCGTCGACGACGGTCCCGTCCACCGGAACGCCGACGTGATCGTGCACGACGACCTCGTCGCCGATCTCCAGCCGATCGACGTCCACGGAGATCTCGGAACCGTCGGGTAGCCGGATCCATGCGGTGTCCTGCGTGCCGGTCAGGAGATCGGAGATTGCCCGACGAGTGCGCTTGAGGGTCAGCTCCTGCAGGTATTCGCCGATGTTGAGCAGCCACAGCACGGTCAGGGCAACGACATTCTCGCGGAGTACGAGACTTGCCACAGTGGCAGCGCTGACGAGCGCGTCGGTGCCGGCGGACCGGTTTCCGGCCAGCGAGCGCAGCGCTCCCTTCAGGAACGGATAGCCGGTGAAGATGGTGGCTCCGGTGGCCACGACACGGCTGGTGGGGCCGAGGATGGGTGGCCGCCGGAAGGCGTAGCGACGGAAGCCGAGCAGGACCAGCGCGGCTCCGCCGATGGTCATGCGCAGGACGTCGCCGTTGTTGACGTCCGCAGACCGTGGGCTACGGACTGGTACGAGTCCCCAGTCGGTGGTGCGACCGGCGTTCACTGCGTCGAACAACTCGGCCCGGTCGATGCGGGTGCGGGAGTACCAGACCACAACCGATGCGGTGCGGGGATACGCGTGGACGGCCCGCACGCCGCGAATCTTGTCGACGTGGTCTTCGACGGCGACTGCGCGACCCGGACTGGACCGCAGCCAGTCGACGCGGAGCCGCATGCGGCCGGCTGCGTCGGACAGGATTTCGATGCCATCCGCGCGGTCGGGAACCGCATCGAGCGAGTGTTCGACGAGCGTCGTCATAACCGGCGTGCTGTCGCGGTCAGTGCGAGTGGCCGTGGCCGACTTCGGTGGCCGAGGGTGGCGGTACCTCTTCGCCGAGCCGGTCGCGTGCCTCCGCAACGACATCGGACACGGCCAAACGCGCTGATTCGGCGTGAATTTCGGCTTTTCGTGCGGCGCGGAGACCGAGTTCGGTTGCCGATACCGCAGCCTTGCGGACGGGAGCCTTGTCGTACAGCTTCTTGGCACCGTTGTATGCGGCGACGCCGACTGCGCCTGTTACGACCGTCGATACTGCCTTCGCGACGATGATCGGAAACGCCATGTTGTAGCTCCTCGAATTCGAACCTGACCCACTTATTGGGAATCGTATTCGTTTTGTTCGGCTGTGGCGACTTCCGGGGTCGCGGGAAGCATCATCGGATCGGCATTGTGGTGCGGAACGCTCTGGTCAGGTAGGGAAGGTCGATCGTCGTCGAGCCGTTCAGGCCCAGTTCGTCGAACAGTGCGGCGAGATCCTGGTCGATGGGGTTGCGCTCATCGGCGGTGGCAGTGATGTAGAAGCTGCGCGACCGAACCAGGTCGGTCAGCTGGGACCGAGTCACAGTCCGCGACCACGCCCACCGCTTTTCGTCGAGCTGATGGAACGGTTCTGCGATCGGCGGTGGACCGTCGTCGAACATGGTCAGGGCTCCACCACGCGAGACCACCGAGTTCAGTCGCCGAACCCACGGCTGCGATTCGTCGCGAAGGTTCCAGATCAGTCCCAGGGTGCCGCCAGGGCGAAGAATCCGGCCGATCTCGCGTGACGCGGCCACTGGCTCGACCCAGTGCCAGGCCTGTCCGAGCAGGACGGCATCCACGCTTCCGTCTTCCAACGGGAGGGACTCGGCAGTGCCGACGTGGGCGGAAACGCCGGGCACTGCGTCGCGCAGGGCGTCGAGCATGGCGGGATCAGGGTCGACGGCGACGGCATCGCACCCTGCAGCAACGATGATGCGGGTGAGCTTGCCGGTGCCGGCTCCGACGTCGGCGACAAGAGGACGCCTGCCGACCTCGAGAACGGGTTCCAACAGCCACTCGACCGCGGCTGACGGGTATTCGGGGCGAGCAGATTCGTACACGTCGGCGACGGTCCCGAACGACGTCGAGCTGTTATCTCGGCTAACCATATAGCCAGGTTACATCTCCTGCGTCAGTTCAGTTCGAGTTCGTAGTAGAGAGCCTTCGGTCCCTCGCCGCGGCCTTCGTGGCAGTCGAACCCACGCTTTTCGTATACGTGTCGCGCCGCCTCGTCGTCCTCTGAGGTATTGAGGTCCATGTAGGTGGCACCCCTGCCGCGCGCGTGTTCGATGACGCCATCGAGAAAGGTTGTGCCGTAGCCCTTCCCGCGAAGACCGGGCTGGATGTAGAACTCGGCCAGGTAGGCCTCGAGGTCTGCGCTCAGCGTACCGGTCCGGAAGCGCAGTACCGCAACACCGATAGCGGGGGTCCCGAACGTCAGCACGCTGGTGTCGCCCGACTTCACCAGAGTGTCGAGATGTGCTGCAAGCCAGTCGGGCTCGGGCACCGGGTAGTCGTACTCGCGATTGAAATCGATCAACAGCTGCGCAGCCTCGATGAATTCGGCGGCATCCTGGACGGCACGTGTACCGCTGACCGATGTCATCGACTTCTCCCCCGTCAGTGATCCGGTTGAACGAGATTCTTCGCATCGAGCAGACCGAGACCGGGATGCATCTCTCGTAGCGCTTTGATGGCGTGGACAGTTCTGCCGGATTCTGCGACCACCGCGTCGACATCCTCGGCGGGTACGGCCTCGGGCCCGATCTTCTCCGGAGACGTCCGGGACCGGCTCTCTCCGAACCAGATGAACGGACCGGCTACAGCCAGCACAACCAGCTTCGACCAGTTCCAGGCAGAAGGATCGGACACAAGGTCGCTGATGGTCATGAACGCGAGCGCAGCCAGCAACGCGGCAAGCCCGTATCGCTTCCAGGGGCGTTCTTCGGCCTTCATGCCTTTCATGCTGTCACCGCACCCCGGTATGGGCAACGGCTCAGCGTCGCAATTCGATACCGCCCGTCAACCGTCGTACACCTCCGTGGTGATGCAGAAGGGGTGTCCGGCAGGGTCGAGGAGAACGCGCCAACGGGGGTCAGGCTGGTCCGCCGCCTCGGTCGCTCCGCATTCGACTGCGTAGGAAACAGATCCCGCGAGGTCCCCTCCCGCGTTTAGGTCGAAGTGCACGATCGAAGTCGACGGCCACACGGGCGGAATGTATTTCGCTACTTTCTGCGCAACGATGTTCAGGCCTGCCTGCGTGCGTATGCCCGAGCTCGACGGGTTCTCCCACAACAGCTCTCCACCGAGTAGGGCGAGGTAGAAGCGAGCCAGCTCCGCCGGCTCGGCGCAGTCGATGGACGTCCCCGCTACAGCGAGGTGTTTTCGCGGCATGTCTGGAGACTACGGGCGGCGGTGCGCTCAGTGTCCACGATTCTGCTCGAGAATCTGGAAAGCGCATCGGAGCACAAATGTTGGACACCCACCGCACCACCCACTTCTGCCTTGACCTCGAGTGCACTCGAGGTTGCAAGGTGGGGTCATGCAGAGGACTTACGACGAGTTGCCGCAACTCATGACATTGATGACGGGCGACGAAAAGCACAGCACCAGTGCCACTTCGACGCTGGATGTGTTGTGGGTGCTGTACTCCGACATAGTGCGGCTCGATCCTACGAATCCCGATGACCCGAATCGTGATCGGTTCTATCTGTCCAAGGGGCATGGCCCGATGGCGTACTACGCCGTGCTCGCGGCACGTGGATTCTTGACGCCCACCGAGCTCGCGTCGTTCGGCAGCTACCACTCTCCGCTGGGTAATCATCCGGACCGCACGCTCATTCGCGGGGTCGACATCGGATCCGGATCGCTCGGTCATGGTCTGGCGCTGGCCGCTGGAACTGCTGTCGCGCTGCGGATTCAGAAGCGCATTGCCCGAGTCTTCGTACTGATCGGCGACGCGGAACTCGACGAGGGCAGCAATATGGAGGCCATCCAATTCGCTGCGCGGTCCGAGTTGGGCAACCTGACCGCCGTGGTGATCGACAACGATTCTGCCGGTCTGGGTTGGCCCGGAGGTATCGCCTCGCGGTTCGCTGTCGAGGGGTGGCTCACCTCTGACGTCGACGGTCGAGACCACAGTGCTCTTCGCCAGGCGTTTCGCGCCGATCACGCAGGCCGTCCGCACGTGGTGGTCGCTCACGTCGAAAAGAAGGAGAGCTGATGAGTGCATCGCTGGATCAACGCGAGTACTTCTACAGTCTGGTACCCCAATTGTTGGCGCATAACGAGCGAACAGCGTTGGTGCTGGCGGAGATCGGAGCCGGGTATCTCGAACCGCACCTCACCCCTGATATTCGATCGCGGGTCATCAACGTCGGGATTCGAGAGCAGGCGATGATCGGTGTCGCCGGTGGTCTGGCCCTGGCCGGAATGCGGCCGATCGTGCATACCTTCCCGCCGTTTCTGATCGAGCGACCCTTCGAGCAGGTGAAGCTCGATCTGGGGCACCAGGGCGTCGGTGCCATCCTGGTGAGCTCGGGCGGGTCCTACGGATGGCCGCAGGGCGGCGAGACACATTTCGGTCAGCGAGATGTCGCACTCCTCGACACGCTGGGCGAGTGGACGGTCCACGTCCCCGGTCACGTAGACGAGGTCGAGTGGATGCTGCACAGCGCGGCGGCCACCGACGATCGCGTGTACATCAGGCTCGACGGGGTGTGCAACGATCGCCCTTACGGACGGTCCGACGGGATGTTCACCGTTCTGCAGCAGGGCAATTCGGGAACCGTCATCTCCGTCGGGCCCATGACCGATCGGGTGCAGAACGCGGCCGAAGGCCGCGACCTGACGGTGCTGCATGCGTCGACGATCAGGCCCTTCGACAGTGCCACTCTACGAGAGAGGCTGACGGCGCCGGACATCATGATCGTCGAGCCGTATCTCGCGGGAACGTCTGTGCTGCAGGTCGATCGAGCCTTGGCCGATGTGCGTCATCGGGTGTCGGGAATCGGGGTGGAGCCCGGAGAGCGTCGCAAGTACGGCACAGTGGCCGAACACGATCGGGCCAACGGCCTGGACGTCGAAGGGCTGTCCCGATCGATGGACGACTTCTTCGGCTGATCAGCCCTGGCGTCGTTCGTATCTGCTCTTGGCAACGTTGTAGGCGGAGTCCAGTAGTTCCCGAACGTGTGTCTCGGTCTGCGCCGACGGGTTGACCACCGAAAGCCAACCGGCGGTGCCGTACTGAGGGTGGGCGGCGATGACGTCGTCGCTGTCGGCCTGGGGTGCGTGGGCCGCTTCGCGGGGCGGCATTCCCAGAATCCTCTCGAAATCCTGCTTTCCTGCAACGATATTGACGCGGAACGCGCCTGGCCTGTTCAGTTGGGACAATTCGTCACCCGGATAGTTCTTGGTCACGATGGTTGCGAACGGCTGCGTCGTCGGGATCGTCCCGTCGGGTGAGTAGTAGAAGAACGCATCGCCCCAAGCAAGTTCGGGAGTTCCATCACCCTCTCGTGGGCGCTGCGTCACGGTGCCCTCGAAGCTGGCGACCACGTTCACGATGTCGTCGAGTGTCATTCATCGATCGTCACATGTTCGGCAGCTTCTGCCCAGAGTTCAGCCCACTTTGTAGGTTCCCGTACCGGTTGCGACGAGGCGGCCGGATTCGGTCCCGACGATGTCGACTCGACATGTCTTCAGGCTCCGGCCCGCGTGCATCCGGGTCCCGACGATGTCGACACCCTCGGCGTAGACCGGCTCCATGAACTGCACAGACATGGAGACCGTGACGCCCCGAAGCTTCTCGGGCACTGCGGATCCGGCCCATGCGGCGGTCATGATCCCGATATCGATGCAGCCGGCTATCACGCCGCCGTGCAGCATCTGGCCGACGGTGGACAGCTCATCGCGGTATGGCAGCCGCAGCCGAGCTGTGCCCTCGTCGATGTCGACCAGCTCGATGCCCAGTTGCTGCACGAACGGTGACTGCGGGAGAAACATGGCCATCGCCGCGCTGCCGCTGTCCGGTGCCTGTACGTCGTTGGTTGTCATCACTACCCCTCTATCGTAATTGGATTCCGATATCGGAATCAGAGTACGATAAAGTTATGGTCTTGGATACCCCCACCGACAAGCGGAAGCGTCGAACCCACAACGCTGTGCTCGACGCCGGTCAGACGCTCTTCCTTCGGCACGGCTATCGCGGAACGACGATCGAGATGCTCACTGCAGCAGCAGATGTGGCAGTGAGTTCGATCTACGCCAACTTCGGCGCAGGCAAGGTCGACGTCTATGCGGCACTGGCGTGGCGAACTGCGCTCACTCACGTCGAGCAGATGTCTGCACCCATCGACGCGGTCGACCCCGTCCGTGTGGTTGCCGAGTTCCTCGACCGATACATCGCGTTCCACCGCGAGAATCCACTGGCGCTGCGACTGCTGGCGCTGACGGATGTGGACAAGTCCGAGTCCGTATCGGTCGGTGAGGCGAAGAACAGGATCGACACTGCACTCGGAGAACTCATCGATTCGGTGACGCGAGCGGTGGAGAACGCCGGTACCGACGTCGTCCCCCGTGCACTGGTTCTGAATGCCTGGGCGGCGATGAACGGCGCCGTGTCACTGCGACAGCGACGCATCGTCGATCAACCGATGCTCGACGCGATGCTCGCGATCACGCGGGCCGATATGCTCCGTCACCTGACAGGCGCGTCCAACGAAAACCGGTGATCGTCCGCTCTTGTGCAGAGTCAGGTTCTCGCGGTGGAGACCGCGCGTCGGATGATCTGTTCGATTCCGTGGATGTCGTCGGAATCTCTTGGTGCATAGAGGAAGACGTAGGTCTCGGGTAGTCCGAGGATCGGGCGTCCGGCCAAGGGGTGCAGTTCACCCCACCCGGCGGAGATGACGGTCTGGGCGTCGTCCGGCTGCATCACCACGTGCATCGAGCCTTCGCTCTCGTGTACGTGCAGAACTTCGCCCTTCGTTCGCGATATCCACGGCGCGGCAGCGTTGATGTCCGAGACGTACAGCGCGTCGCCTCGTCGCTCGAATCGACTGCGCTCCATGTGAAACGGCGATTCCGATCCGGCGTATTCGTTGACGGCGGCAGTCAGACGCTCGATCGAAGCAGGGGTACCTCGATCGGTGAGTTGGCGATGAGGAATGGGGTGCGGCGCGATCGCCGGCCGAGTCCCGGGGCGCTGTTCGAGATACCAGTGCAGCCCAGGACTCGATGTGCCGGCGACCGTCAGTGGATCGCGTCGAGCAAGTGGCCTCAGGGCAGTGGTGATCAGCCAGCCGCCCACGTTCGCGGGAAGTCCGCCCGGCCCCAGTCCCATCCACGCGGCGTAGTCGTTCTTGACGTTCTGCACAGTCCCCCCCAGGTCACGTCGCTCAGAGACAACGTAGCCCGGAGGGGCCTGTCGTGGGTAGCTCTCTCAGGCCGGGCAGCTCACGGTGTAGGTCCAGACGGTGCCGACCGGTCCCGTGACGCGCACCAGAACATTGGTTGCGGCGCCGGGCGGAACTGCCACCACCACCGAGCCGACGCCGGTGCTGCCGCCGACATAGCCGGTGTTGTGGATCAGCGCGCCCTGGTAGAACACCTCGATCTGATCGGGAACGTTGACGGTGTCGTAGCTGAGGACGAACGACGTCGGTCCGGTTCGACCCAACTCGTGCAGGGTCTCCGTCACGCCCTCTTCACCCGACAATGTCGAGGCGTTGCATTGCTGGGTTGCGATACCTCCGTTCGCCGAACCTGTGTCGATGCCGAGAATGCCGCCGGCGATGGCACTTCCGCTGCCGAGAATGCGTGCGCCGTTGTCGATGATGTTCCCGCCGTCGAGAATCGCGCTACCACTGTCGACGATGGCGCTGCCACTGTCGACGATCGGGCCGAGTTCGGGCTGGGCGAGGGCCGACGCGGGCGCGGCCAGTGTGAACGCCGCGGCGGCGAGGGCCACCGCCACCGAACGGCGCGCCAGGTTCTTACGAGTTCCACTCTTGCTCGACACAATTCCTCCACCGAAAGTACGTGACGGGCTGTCCGTCTCAGCGATGCTGACACAACGGAACCGCGTCGAGTATCCCTTGTTCGGATGATCCTTCTGTCTCAAATACTCTGTGCCCCAAAGAGTTGTGTCGTTCAGTCGACTGAAGCGCGGCCCTGACCCCGACCACATGTACATCTCGAGATGTACGAGGAGATACTCACGTCGACCGATGTGGCGCGGCCCGCTGGTTCGTAACGTTGTTCAGGTCAACGACACAGCGATACCGGAGGAACCGTCATGCACGCCGCAACACTTCTGTCTCAGCAATCGTCCACCACCGAGCAGGTACTGGGATGGGGGTTGGGAACCATCGTTCTGGTGGCGGTGCTCGGCGCGGTCGTACTCTTCGTTGCCGCGCTGTTCAGCATCCTCGGCTCGCCCAACTACACCGTCGCCGGCCGGGCAGTGTGGATCTTCGTCGTACTGGCGTTCCCGTTCCTCGGTCCCCTGGTCTGGTTCGTCTGGGGTCGGAAGTCGACGTTCGCCGTCGATGCCTCGAACGGTCTCAGATGATCGATCCGATCGTGCGCGCCGCGTCGGCGAACTCGCCGGGGTTGGGGCCCGCGTAGTTGAGTCGAAGGTATTTCCCGGTGGGTTCGGCGGGAAAGTAGTCGTCGCCGGCCCCGACGATCACACCCGCCGACTTGCATTCCTGCACAATACGTTCCAGATCGGAGTCGTCGCGCAGGCGCATCCAGAGATTGAGTCCACCGCGCGGCACCGCGTCGAGATGGCCTCGGGGTGCGAACTCGATGAGGCTGTTCGCCAACAAGTCTCGACGTGAAGCCAACTGTGTTCTCAACCGCCGAAGGTGGGTTCGCCAGGCAGGCTGCGCCACCACATCGAGCGCGACGGACTGCAGAATCCCGCTGACATACATCGATTCGGCCCCCGTATCGGCGAGGATGCGCTCGTGTGCGGGCCCGCGAGCGATCAGGCCTGCCAGTCGAACCGAGGGTGACACCGTCTTGGTGAGTGAGCGAAGGTAGACGACATGCCCGGCGTCGTCTCGTGCGGCCAGCGGACTCGGCTCCGAGGTGATGCCGAAATCGTGGGCCGAGTCGTCCTCGATCAGAAACGCGCCGTGGCGTCGAACAGTGGCGAGGATCTGTTCGGACAATGCAGGCGACCACTGTGCACCGGTGGGGCTGGCGAACGTGGGTTGGGCATAGAACGCCCGAGCGCCGGTGTGCGCGAATGCCCGAGCGAGCGCGTCGGGGTCCGGACCGTCGACGCCGCTGGGTATCGGTACGACGCGGACACCTGCCTGCGTGGCAGCAAGGATCGCGCCCCAGTACGTCGGGGACTCCATGAGCAACGGCCGCCCAGCGCCGACGAGGGCCCGAAATGCCGTGCTGAGTCCGGTCTGGCTGCCGGGGATGATGACGACGTCACTGGCCGACGGTGGCGTGATGCCCAACGGTGTCGACGCCCCCAACTCGGCGGCGAACCATGCCCGCAGTTCCGGTAGACCCGCGGTGGGCGGTCGGGCGATCACCGCGTCGGTGCGGGAGGCGCGGGTGAATGCCGCGTGAACGAGCCGCTCCGGCAACAACTCTCGAGCAGGATAGCCAGAATGCAGAGCGATCACATCGCTGGAGGTCGACTGCAGAGCCGCCGGCAGTTGCAGTCGATTGTCCGGCGCTCCCAGAGCTGCAGTCTGCCATCCGTAATCGTTGGGGCGGGCCGTGCGCACCGTCTTGACGAATGTGCCGACGCCAGGCCGGCTTTCGATGACGCCTTGTGCGATGAGCGTGCGGAGGGCCTTCTGAACCGTGACCGGGCTTGCCGAATGTTCGGCGACCAAGGCGCGGGTGGACGGCAGCCGGGCTTCCGGTGGCGCAGTCGCAATCCATATTCTCAGTGCAGACACGATCCGGGAACTGCTATCGTCGGACATGGCACAGCATAGTAGCGCTACTCGGTCTGGGACGGGTCTGCTATCCCGCGCCGGACTGCTCTGGGGCCTGGCAGGCGTCACAGCGTTCTCGTTCACGGTGCCGCTGACCCGCGTCGCCGTCACCGGGGGCCTGTCCCCGCTCTTCGTCGGCTGCGGTCGCGCTGTGGTCGCCGCCGCATTGGCCGCGGTGGCGCTCGCCGCTACTGGGCAACGGCTCCCTCAGGGGTGGCAGTGGATGCGGCTCGCGGTGATCGCAGCCGGTGTGGTCATCGGCTTCCCGGTGCTCACCTCGTACGCCCTTACCACTGCATCGGCGGGACACAGCGCCGTCGTCATCGCATTGCTGCCGGCCGCCACCGCCGCAACCGCGATCATCCACGAACGGCAACCGGTCCGGCCGATGTTCTGGGTGGTCGCAGGCATGGGGGCCGCCGTCGCGGTCGGGTTCGCTGCCGTGCAGGGCGGGCAGTCGACGGGTGTGCAGTGGTCGGATCTGTTGCTGCTCGGAGCAGTGGTCGCCGCAGCGGTGGGATATGCCGAGGGCGGCCTGTTGTCCCGCGAACTCGGCGCGTGGCAGACGGTGTCGTGGGCGCTGGTCGTGTCCGTACCGGTCACCGGCGCATCGGCCGCGTTCGCGTGGTGGCAGCAACCCTCGACAGCAGGGGCATCCGAGTGGGCCGCCTTCGGGTACCTGGCGGTAGTGAGCATGTACCTCGGGTTCTTCGCCTGGTACCGGGGACTGGCGATCGGCCCCATGTCCAGCGTCAGCCAGGTCCAGTTGATCCAACCTGTGCTCACCATCTGCTGGGCCGCGATCATCCTGCGTGAAGGCTTGACGTGGCCGGTGCTCGTGGGTGGAGCGGCGGTCATCGTGTGTGCAACAGTGGCGGTCCGGACCCGGATGTCGCCGACCGTTCGGCAGGAGGAGTTTTCGAGATGACGAAATCGATCGATCAGGCGCGCAAGCTCGGACAAGTGCGCTACGACATTCGTGGACGCATTCTGGACAAGACCGAAGAACTCGAGGAGCAGGGCCACACGATCCTGCGACTCAACGTCGGTAATCCTGCCCCGTTCGGTTTCGAGGCACCGGACGAGATCATGATGGCGATGATCCGCAACCTTCCTACCGCACAGGGCTATTCGGATTCCCGGGGCCTGTTCTCCGCCCGCACCGCGGTGGTCCAGTACTACCAGACCAAAGGCCTGACCGATCTCGACGTCGGCGACGTCTACCTCGGCAACGGGGTATCGGAATTGATCACCATGACGATGCAGGCGCTGTGCAACCCTGAAGACGAAATCCTGATCCCGTCGCCCGACTATCCGCTGTGGACCGGTTCGGTGGCCCTTGCTGGCGGCGTACCCGTCCACTATCTGGCCGACGAAAGCCAGGACTGGGCTCCGGACTTCGAGGACCTCGAAGCCAAGATCACCCCCCGTACCCGCGCGATCGTGGTCATCAACCCGAACAATCCGACCGGCGCCGTGTACTCACGGGAGGTACTGCAGCGATTCGTCGACCTGGCGCGGGAGCACGATCTGATTCTCCTCGCCGACGAGATCTACGAGAAGGTCGTCTACGACGGGTCGGTGATGACGAACCTCGCCACTCTGACCGGGAAAGACATTCTGTGCCTGACTTATTCGGGTCTGTCGAAGGCGTACCGGGTGTGCGGATTTCGTGCCGGATGGCTGGCGATCACCGGCCCGCGTCGACGCGCGGCGAGTTTCATCGAGGGCATCACGCTGCTGTCCAACATGCGCATGTGCGCGAATGTGCCGGCGCAACATGCAATACAGACAGCGCTCGGCGGTAGGCAGTCGATCGAGGATCTGCTGCTTCCGGCGGGCAGGCTGACCGCGCAGCGTGACCTGGCGCATCGCATGCTCAACTCGATCGACGGAATCAGCTGTGTCCAGGCCGCGGGTGCGCTGTACATGTTCCCGAAACTCGACACCGACCGATTCGGGATCGTCGACGACGAGAAATTCGTACTCGACCTCCTCGAATCCGAGAAGATCCTCGTCAGCCACGGCCGCGCCTTCAATTGGGATGTGCCCGATCACTTCCGACTGGTGACCCTGCCCAACGTGGACGATCTCGCAACGGCGCTCGAGCGGCTGGGCAACTTCATGAGCTCGTACCGGCAGTGAAGATCGACCGTGGACCGGTGTGCGTACAGGAAGCCGCACACCGGCCCTCACACTCGGGTGAGTTGGACGGTGAGAAAACCGTCACCGAGTTGCACCACCGGTGTAGTCGGTCGAAACGTGCCAGGTGATGAGGTGGTTCTACCGAGGAAAGGACCACTGCCATGCCCGATCTCTTCAGTCCGTTCACGCTCAAAGGCGTCACGCTTCGAAACCGCATCGCCATGTCGCCGATGACGATGTACCGCGCCGTCGACGGGAAGATGAACGACTTCCACCTCATGTACCTCGGTGCGCGTGCGGCAGGCGGCTTCGGGATGGTGTTCCCGGAGCAGGTTGCGATCACGCCCGACGGACGCACCACTCCCGGATGCGCCGGGATCTACGACGACGATCAGATCGAGGGTCACGCTCGCGTGACGGCGATGATCAAGCAGATGGGCTCGGTCCCCGCGATTCAACTGGGACACACCGGACGCAAGGGCAGTGAAGTGCCACCGTGGCAGGGCGGACACCAGCTTCCGGCAGACCATCCCGACGGATGGGAGTGCGTTGCGCCGTCGGCGATTCCCTACGGCGGCGACCACTCGTTCCCCGTCCACGAACTCACCGTGCCCGAGATCAAGGCGATCCATCAGAGCTACGCCGACGCAGCTGTTCGTGCTGCGGAAGCCGGATACGAGTGGCTCGAAATGCACTACGCCCATGGTTATCTCGGTGCCAGCTTCTTCTCCCCGCTGGCGAACCAGCGCACCGACCAGTACGGCGGGAGCCTGGAGAACCGGGCCCGGTTCCACCTCGAGGCACTCGACGCGGTGCGTGAGGTGTGGCCCGAGAAGTACCCGCTCACCATGCGATTGGGCTCGGACGACCATCACCCCGACGGAGTTCAGTTCGACGAATCCATGATCGCCATCGGATGGATGAAGGAACACGGGCTCGACATGGCGGATGTCAGCCTCGGCTTCAACACCGACGACATGGTGGACCCACCGTTCGGCGACATGGGGTTCATGGTCGAGCGCGCCGCGCGGGTCAAGCGTGAGCTGGATATCCCGGTGACGTGCAGCTGGAATCTGGGCGTTCCGGAGAATGCGGACGCTGTGATCCGCGACGGCAAGATCGATGTGGTGTTGCTCGGTCGTCCGGCGCTGGCCAACCCGCACTGGCCGGTGTGGGCTGCACGCGAGCTCGGCCATGGTGACCCGTTCTCGCTGGTGCCCGAGGACTGGAGCTGGTGGTTGAAGAATTTCCGAGGACATGACCCGAGCATCGGATTGCCGCCTGCGAAGGTCGTCGAGGTCGAGCAGGAGCGCAAGATCGCGTAGCCACCGACAAGGAGGGGCCGGACGGCGATCACAGACCACCTGCGGACGGTAGGGTTCCAAGGGCTCGCATCATGAGGAGCCCAGTGGTGTTCTCGTATCGACGCGGAGGTTTGTGATGGCCGGCGGACTCGTAGCCCTGCTCGACGACGTGGCAGCGCTGGCGCGTCTGGCAGCTGCGTCCATCGACGATGTCGGTGCGGCGACGGGCAAGGCGACGGCCAAGGCCGCCGGCGTCGTGATCGACGACGCAGCAGTGACGCCGCAGTACGTTCGCGGTCTCGCAGCCGAACGTGAACTGCCCATCATCAAGCGCATCGCCGTGGGCTCGCTGCGCAACAAGCTGCTGATCATTCTGCCGATCGCCTTGTTGCTCAGTCAGTTCCTGCCGTGGCTGCTCACACCCATTCTGATGCTCGGCGGCTGCTACCTCAGCTATGAGGCCGCGCACAAGATCTGGGGCGCGCTGTTCGGCCACGGCGACCATCACGCCGCAGCCGAGGACGAGCCGCGCGACGAGGACACCGTTGTCTCCGGCGCAGTGCGCACCGATCTGATTCTGTCCGCCGAGATCATGGTCATCGCGCTCGACACCATTGCTGCAGAGGATTTTTGGAGCCGCCTGATCATCCTGGCGGTTGTCGCCGTTGTCATCACGATCGTCGTGTACGGAGTCGTTGCGCTCATCGTGAAGATGGACGACATCGGTCTGAAACTGGCCGACGGCTCCACCGGATTCGTGGAGAAGTTCGGCCGAGGCCTGGTCAAGGGCATGCCGAAGGTCATGTCGGTGCTCTCGGTCGTCGGCACCGCGGCGATGCTGTGGGTCGGCGGACACATCCTGCTCGTCGGTATCGACGAGCTCGGATTCCATCCGATCTACGAACTCGTGCACCACGGCGAGGACGCAGTGCGCGGCGTGGCCGGCATCGGCGGAGTGCTGGCATGGATCGTCAACACCCTCGCGTCGGCGATCATCGGCGCGATCGTGGGCGGCATCATCGTCGCTGCGCAGCTGGGAATCTCGAAGGTACTCGCCAAGCGGGCTGCCGCGAAGTAGTGGCAGCATTCCTCACCGATGAATCAGCTCGAGCACCCTTCGCTCGGACATGGAGACATCGGCGAGCGACGCCGTCAACTGGTCCCATGCGCGCTGAACGCGAAGTTCGTCGCGGCGCAGGCGTTTCTGGGCGGCAGCCAGTCTGCGGCGCTCGGCTCGAAGCGCATGCAACTCGCGATCGTGCCGGGCGATGAACAGGTACGTGTGCGGATCGAACGGATACATGCCAGCTCCTATGGTGTCGTGGGGAATCCGTGCATCAGAACCATGACGTGTTCGCGCTCCCCCGAGGTCGCGGTTTCCCCACGTCGACGCCACTTGTCGATAACGGCGCGCATCTCCGTGCCCATGGTCTTCGTTTCCTCCGCAGTGAGCCGCAGAACGTCGTCGCTGCTGAATGCCGCGTTTACCCAGTCCTGGCCCCATGATTCCGAGGTTCGGCCGAAGTCGTGCAGACGTGACCATTGGTGTGCCAGCCATGAATCCATGGATGCCTTGGCAACCGACAACGATTCGGGTGAGTCCGAGAAGTCGTTCTCGGACCAGCTGAACCCTCCCTCGTTGGCCTCCGACCACCAGCGCTGACGTTTGTCCGATCCGTTCTCGACCTCCTTCACGAACCCGTGCTCGGCGAGTTTCCGTAGGTGATAGCTCACCGAGGCGGGTGACTCGTCCACCAGATCGCCGAGCTGGGTCGCTGTCATCGACTTGTTGGCGCGCAACGCATAGAGCAGTCGCAGCCGGATGGGATGCGTCAGCGCCTTCAGCTCGGACATGTCCGTCAGCTTCCGTGGCGTCCGATCCGGAGGTGGTGGGGTCATACGACAACCATAACCCGAAAGAAATATTTCGCAATAGTTTTTTCGGAACTAGCTGCTGTGCACGGTCACCGCGTATCCGTCCGGGTCGGAGAGGACGAAGGTCTTACCGAAGGGGCCGTCGAAGGGTGCTGTCAGGATGGGCACGTCGGCGGCGACCAGTGACGCGTGCAACGCCTCGGCGTCGTCGCAGGAGAGCCACAGGGCTACCCCCAGTCCGGCCTGCCCGCTGTCGAGATCGGTTCCGGGAGATGGGTTTCGGACGGCGAACGGGATGGGTGAGGTCGTGAACACCACCGCGCCGGGGGGTGCCTGGGGAGCGCGGACCAAGCCGAGCAGGCTTTCGTAGAAGTCTGCGCTGACGGCGAGGTCGCGTACTTGCAGAGAGAGGAAGCTCGGTCCGGAAACGGTAGCCGTGGTCATGTGGGGTCCTTTCGAGGTGGTCGTCAAGTTCTTGACGAATGGAATTTATGTCAAGATGTTGACATGAGTCAAGTGGACCTCGACACCTCGATCGGTTACGCCCTCAAGCGGGCCACCTCCGCACTGCGTTCGGCGATGGACGACCGCCTCCGCGAACTCGACATCACGGTCTCGCAGTATTCGAGCCTCGAACTCCTCGCACACAAGCCGGGGCTGTCCAACGCAGAGCTCGCCCGCGCGGTGTTCGTCAGCCGGCAGGCAACCCATCAGCTGCTGGCCGGGCTGACGCGCGATGGTTTGGTGGAGATCGAAGGTGCCGGTCGAGACCAACGCCTGCACGTGACGGCTCGGGGAATCGAACGCCTACGACAAGCG
The DNA here is from genome assembly GCF_002259485.1 of Rhodococcus sp. 14-1411-2a. GTDB lineage: Bacteria > Actinomycetota > Actinomycetes > Mycobacteriales > Mycobacteriaceae > Rhodococcoides. The sequence goes on along the minus strand of NZ_NPGA01000011.1, from coordinate 179,693 downwards.
TCGGCCGCCGTCGCAGACGTGGAACGCACCATGATCGAATCGCTCTCCGCGCAGGAGCGGGAAGTGCTGCATCGCAATCTTGTTGCGTGCGCGGAGGCATTGGGCGGCCACCCGCACGCGTGACCTCACTCGATCGAGTCGAGGAACTCCAGCATTGCCGTGTTGAATTCGTTCGGTCGGTCCATGTTCGCGGCGTGGCCGCATTTGTCCAGCACTACCGATCGGCCATGTGAGTTGCCTGCCACGGACTCGGAAGCGTGTGCAGCGGGCCAGAACTGACTCTCACGCCCGGCGACCATCAGGTGCGGCCGATCCGTTGCTGCGATGGTCGCGCGCCAATCTCGGGCAGCGTGGTCTGCGAGCAGAGCCTGCATCGGCGGGGTATCGGGCGACGCCATCTTCGGAACCGCACGTAGCGCGAGCACGAGCTTCAGGAGCGACGGCACGGACTTCCACTTGGGCAGGCCGTGTCCGGTATCAGGTATTCCGTTGTCGAAGAATGTCGTTCGGTTGTCCTCGGTGAGACCGTAGAAGCCGTTCTTCCAGTCGGAGGTGTTCACCATCTTCGGCGTCTGATCCACCGATACGACGGCTCGTACGTGCTCGGTGCCGAATTGCGAGATGTACGACCAGATGGTGCTCGCCCCCATGGAGCCGCCGATCAAGACGGCCTCGTCGACGCCCACCTCGGACAAGAAGCTCGCCACGTCGCGTCCGTGCCGCTCCATGGACGCCCCGTGGGTCGGTGCCTCCGAGGCACCGTGTCCTCGTCGATCGAGCGCCAGAACGCGATACCCGGCGTCCACCAACGCTTTCTGCTGCAGCACCCACGTCGTCGCGGGCGCGCAGAAACCGGCAATGAGCACCACGGCCGGGCCCGTGCCCTCGTCCAGATAGTTCAGGGTGACGGCATCGTCGGTGATGACGGTCGGCATGGTCGACACTCCCTCAGGCGAAGGTGGCGTGCATTTCCCAGATCATGATTTCGCTCGCGGTCGATGCTGTCACACGGTGTCCGCCGGTGGAGGTCAGTCGCACCGCGTCACCCTGGGCGAGCTCGCCGATGTCCTCGAACATCGCTGAACCGTCGGCGACGAAGACGTGACCGAACGGCGCGTCGGGAACGGTGATGGACTGTCCGGGCCGGAGCCGCGCAACGTGCAGTGCCGCGAAGCGATTGCCGATGTGTATTCCACTTCTGCCCGGCATTCCCGATGCCACACAGACCAGCTCGCCGGATGCCAACTCGTCGCGCATGTCCAGTTCGTCGTACCAGGGCACTCGTCCGTCGGCATCCGGCGGGATCCACATCTGTACGACGCGTAGCTTGTCGCGGCTGGTCAGGCTCGACGCATTGCGTTCGGTGTGGCGAATGCCGGTGCCCGCACTCATTCTTTGAATCAGCCCGGGGCGGATCAGCCCGGAATGGCCCTCGGAATCGGTGTGCGCGAGCGTGCCCTCGAGTACCCACGTGAGGATCTCCATGTTCCGGTGCTCGTGCGAGTCGAAGCCTTCCCCGGGAAAGACGGTGTCCTCGTTGTGCAGCATCAGCAGCCCGTGCGCGTTCGCCGCCAGGTCGTAATTGCCGGTGGCGGGGAAGGACTGTTTGGAGTCGAGCCATTCGTTCCACCAGTGATGCCGCTGTGCGCTCACAATGCGGTTGACCTGGGGTTTCAACGTCATGATGTCCTCAACGCGGACGGTGAACCTGGCATTCCGGTGGGTCGCCGGTCCCCCGCATGCTCATATGAGCATAATTGCGCTCAAGTGTTGACCGTGACCCGAGTCACTGCCTACGTTTGAGTCCGCCCCACTTCGGCCCCACTTTTTCGGAAGGACCCCATGAAACTCGCCACGACAATGAAGTCGGCCGGGCTGGTTGCCCTCGCGACCGTCGTCATCGCAGGATGCTCCACACCCGGTGACGGCAGCTCGACCGCAACCAATTCTCTGCCCGAAGGTGCCAAGGCCAAGATCGGGTTCAGTCAGGCAACCCAGCAGAGCCCCTTCTACGTCTCGCTCACCGATGCAGCGACCGCCGAGGCACAGGCACAGGGCAACGAGCTGCTCAACGTCGATGCCAACGGCGATGTGACCAAACAGAACAACGACGTCCAGGACCTCATCACCCGCGGGATCAACGTCCTGATCATCAACCCGGTCGACCCCAAAGGCATCGCGCCGGCGCTCGCCGCAGCCGAGGCAGCAGGTGTCAAGGTCGTAACCGTCGACCGCCCGATCGACTCGGGAGCGGAGTCGTTCGTCGGGCGCGACAACAAGGCGATGGGCCAGCTCGTCGGTGAAGCCATGGTTGAGACACTCGGCCAAGCAGGCGGCAAGGTCATCGAAATACAAGGCGACGCAGGCGGAACCGTCGCGAAGGACCGAAGCGACGGCTTCCACGCCGCCGCAGATGCCGCATCGAACATCACCATTGTCGAAGGTCCGTACGCGAACTACATCAGGTCCGAAGCGGTGACCGCCATGCAGGATCTGCTCCAGGCGAACCCGGACGTCAAGGCCGTCTATGCGCACAACGACGACATGGCTCTCGGTGCACTGCAAGTTCTTCAGGAGAACAACCGCACCGATGTCAAGGTGTTCGGTGTCGACGGTCTGATGGAGGCAGTGAAGGCCATCGCCGACGGAGACCAGTATGTGGCCACGGCCTCGAACGATCCGGGCAGCGAGGGTCAAAAGGCAGTACAGACAGCGATTGCCGTAGCCAATGGCGACAGCGTCGAATCCTTCGTCGACGCCGGCACCGCATTGGTGGACAAGTCCAACGCCGAAAGCCTCGTCGGAGATACCACCTTCGCCGAGTCCTCTGCCCAGTAGCGTCTCTGGCCGGTTCAGTTCTGCCCCTGTAGCTCAATATATTTCGAGAAAGTCGAGTTCGATAATGGTTCCCCAGCAGATGACTGCTGCCGTGATGTACGCGCCGGGCGATATTCGAGTGGAGCAGGTCGCTGTACCCGAGCCCAAGGCCGGAGAAGTCTTGCTCGAGGTCGCGGCATGCGGAGTGTGCGGGTCCGACATTCCCCGTATGCTGCGCAATGGTGGTTACAAGATGCCCATCATCTGCGGTCACGAGTTCTCTGCTCACATAGCGGTTCTCGGCGACGGAGTGATCGGGTTCGAGGTGGGTGACCTGGTCTCGGTCCCGCCGCTCATTCCATGTTACGAGTGCGAGTACTGCCTGAAGGGCGAGTTCGGCTTGTGCGAGGACTACGACTACTTCGGAAGTCGTTGCGATGGAGCATATGCGCAGTACGTGACGTCCCCTGTCGGAAATCTGATGAAGATGCCCGACGGGATCGATCCACGGGCGGCGGCGATGCTCGATCCCGCTGCCATCGCATTGCATGCGCTGTGGAAGACCAACCTGCGAACCGGACATCGCGTCCTGGTCATCGGTGCCGGCCCGATCGGTCTGTTCGGTATCCAGTGGGCGAGAATGGCTGGTGCCAGTCAGGTGGTCGCCCTGGACCTGAGTCCCGAGAAGGCGGCGATGGCACTCGAAGCCGGTGCGACTCATGCGGTGCAGTCCGCCGACGAGGCACGCGCACTCGGTGGGCGCGGATTCGACATCGTTCTCGAATCCGCCGGCGTGGCATCGACAGTCGACCTCGCTGCTGCACTCACCGGACCGCAAGGTCATGCGACCTTCATCGGTATCCCGCATGCACCGGTCACACTGGAGAAAGAAACGTTCAACAACTTTCTTCGGCAGGAGACGAGCCTCCACGGTTCGTGGAACTCGTTCTCTGCTCCGTTCCCCGGTTCCGAGTGGCACACGGCTGCGCAGAAATTGGCCGACGGATCGCTGAAGTGGGAGTTCATGATCACGCACCAACTGCCGCTGTCGGAGCTGCCGGACATGATGAAAGCGCTCGGTGACCGGTCCGTCTTCAGCTCCAAGGTCATCTTCACGCCCAACGAAAGCTGATCCACGATGGGAATACTGCTGAGTCTCGATCTCGGCACCGAAGGCGCTCGAGTAGGAGCCTTCACCGATGACGGAGTCGCTCTCGGCTCCGTTCATCGGCCCTACCCGACGGCCTTTCCTCGACCCGGTTGGGCCGAACAGAACCCGTCGGACTGGTGGCGTGCCTGTGTCGGTGCAACGCGTGAGTTGCTCGCGATGCCCGAATGTGTTGCTGCGGGTCCTGTGCTCGCAGTGGCGTCGTCGACGACGGCTTCGACCGTTGCTGTCGTCGACGAGGCCGGTAACACACTGCGCCCCGCGATCCTGTGGATGGATTCGAGAGCCTCTGCGCAGTCGGACCTCACCGCCACGTTCGTAGCGGATCATCCCATTCTGAAGTGGTCGGGTGGATCCGACGCGACGGAATGGCTGCTTCCCAAGGCTATGTGGCTCCAACAGTATGAACCGGAGACTTTCCAGCGGGCCACGCGAATCATCGAGGCCATCGACTTCATCACCTTCAAATTGACCGGCCGGTGGGTCGGTTCGCAGATGAACGCCGTGTGCAAGTACAACTACGACTCGGTCGCAGGCAGGTTGCCACAGGAGCTGTACGACGCGCTCGGTGTCGGGGAGCTGACCGCCAAGCTGCCTGATACGATCCTTTCCGTCGGATCGAGTGCTGGAGTAATTCGTGCCTGTGCCGCAGAAGAATTGGGAATATCACGCGATGCGGTGGTAGGCGTGGGCGGTATCGACGCGCACGTGTCGTTGCTCGCCTGTGGAGGGAAGCCCGAGGGTCTGGTGTCCTTGGTCTCGGGTACTTCCACAGCGATCATCACCGAGATCGACGATCCGTGTGACACCGGCGAAGTGTGGGGACCGTACCCACACGCGTTACGTCAGGGCAAGTGGCTGGTGGAAGGCGGCCAGATCACCAGTGGATCCATCCTCAAGTGGGTCGGCGAGGGAATCATGGGGGTGCCGAGAGAGCAGATCGGTTCTCTCATCGAAGGTGCTGCTGCGGTCGATCCGAGAAGCCATGGACTGCTGGCGCTCGACTTCTTCATGGGCAACCGAACTCCGCACCGGGACGCTCGGCTGCGCGGCGCGGTCGTCGGACTGACGCTCGGTACCACTCGGGAAGAGCTGTACCGAGCGACCGTGGAAGCGGTTGCATGCGGAACCAAGTCGGTACTCGATTCCTTTGCACGTGGCAATATCTCGTGCGACCGACTCGTATTTTCGGGTGGAATGCAGAGGAATCGGCTGTGGCAACAGATCACCACAGACGTACTGGGAATCGAAACCGAGATGGTTCTCAGTGACAATTTGACGCTGCGCGCCTGCGCCGTCATTGCCGCCAGAGCCGCCGGTCTCGTTGGGTCGCTGGACGAGGGAGCGGCGCTGTTCCGTCCTCGCACAACCACATTGGTCCCCGATGCGGCCTTGCACGAGCACTACACACAGACCTACGAGAGCTACGTCGAGCTGACCGCAGTGCTCAAGCCCGTCATGCATCGATCGGTGATCGCATTGGAGAAGCGATGACGACGCCGGACAAGGAACACGACACACTGCTGCTCGAAGTGGCACTGCTCTACTACGAGCAGAACCGAACTCAGGACGATATCGGGCGAGAACTGCATCTGACCAGATGGAAAATCGGTCGATTGCTCGACGAGGCTCGCAAGTGTGGAATCGTCCGCATTCAGATCGTTCATCCGCAGGCGCGCCAGTCCACCCTCGAACTGGAGTTGTCCAGGCGATTCGGCCTGACCGAGTGCATCGTGGTGCGGACTCATGCAGATCTGTCGGATCAACGGGCACAAGTGGCGAAGGCCGCTGCCGACTATCTGCAGAGTAGGGGATCTCAGGTCCGTACTCTCGGTGTGTCGTGGGGAAACACGATGCAGGACATCGCCGCTGCGTTGCCCTCCGGATGGAGTGACGGCGTGGAAGTCATCCAGATCAACGGCAGCATAAGCCGCTCCATCAAGCCGACCACCGCGGCGAACGTGGCGACGAGTATTGCGCACAGTGCCCACGGTCATGCGGTTCTGTTGCCGGTACCGGCAATCGTCGAGCAGGTGTCCACCAAGCGTGCACTCGACAGCGAGCCGTTCATGCGTGAGGTTCTCGACAAAGGCCGTGCAGCTGACGTTCTGCTGTTCTCGCTGGGTGCCCTGGATGCGAATTCTGTTCTGGTGCAGAGTGGTGCGATCAGTTCCGATGAGCTCGAGCGCCTGCAATCGGCGGGGGCGTGCGGCGACGTTCTGGCGCATTACATCACCCCGGACGGCACGCTTGCCGATACCGACCTGGAATCTCGCACGATGGGCCTGTCGCTCGACGACCTGCGCGCAGCGCGTTGCTCGGTGGCCGTCGCGGCCGGCCTGCGCAAGGTCGATGTGGTTACGGGCGCACTGAGAAACGGTCTGTGTTCGGTCCTGATCACGGACGAAGAGACCGCACGCACAGTTCTGGAGAGAAAGCTATGAACGCAGCACTGCGTATGGAGAACATCGTCAAGGAGTTCCCGGGAACGTTGGCCTGCAACAAGGCAACGCTTGAGGTGGCCAAGGGCGAAGTTCATTGCCTGCTCGGAGAGAACGGTGCAGGCAAGAGCACGATGATGAAGATCTTGTCCGGGTCCTATCGCCCCGACGGCGGCACGATCACCGTCGACGGTGAGTCGATGAATTTCTCCAGCCCCCTCGACGGGGTCAAGGCCGGCATCAGCACGATCTACCAGGAACTCGACCTGGTTCCCGACCTGACGGTGGCGCAGAACCTGTTCCTCGGGCATGCCCCGACACGAGGTATTTTCGTCGACAGCAAGGCTCGCAACGCGGCTGCCGCCGACGCCATCGCTCGCGTCGGTGGAAAGTTCGCGCCCACCGCGACCGTGGGTGCACTGTCGGTATCGGACCAACAGCTCACTGCCATTGCGCGCGCACTGACCACCTCTGCGCGGATCATCGTGATGGACGAACCGTCGGCGACACTGACGGATCATGATCTGGCAGCGGTGTTCGACGTGATCCGTGAACTGGTGGCCGAAGGCAAATCGGTCGTTTACATCTCGCACCGACTCGACGAAATCAAGGAGATCGGGCACCGGGCGACGGTGATGCGCGACGGTTCGACTGTGGAGGTGTTCGACGTGCCCACTACCTCGAAAGCCCGCATGGTCGACGCGATGATCGGTCGCACAGTCGATTCGGCCGGAACAACCCGTGGCCCGTTCACCGGTTCCGGGCAGCTCCTGAGCATCGATCGGGCCACCATCGAGGGTGTTCTCGACATTCGAGGAATTTCCGTGCGCCCGGGGGAAATCGTGGGTCTTGCAGGATTGGGTGGTGCGGGCCGGTCCACGCTGCTGTCCGCCGTGTTCGGCGACAACTCAGCGGAACTGGATATGACGTTGCATGGGACGCGGTTCACATCGATGAATCCGCAGCGAGCAGTTCGGTTGGGCATCGGACTCGTACCCGAGGACCGAAAGAAACAGGGTCTGTTGCTGGAGATGTCGGTAGTCCGCAACGCCGGATTGGCGGCCTTGAAACTCTTCGGCATCAATCCTTCAGGACGCGCCTCCGCAGTGGCACGCGAACCCCTGCAGAAGCTGGGCGTCAAATTCGCATCCGAAACCCAAGCGGTGGGCCAACTTTCGGGAGGTAACCAACAGAAGGTGGTCTTGGCGAAATGGATGGCGCGCGGTATCTCGCTGCTGCTGCTCGACGAGCCGACTCGTGGTCTCGATATCGGTGCGAAGGCGGACCTGTTCGAGCAGGTTCGAGGCCTCGCTGATTCCGGAGTCGGGGTACTGATGGCCAGCAGTGAGTTGTCCGAGCTGACCGAAAACTGCAACACCGTCTGGGTTCTGCACGAAGGCCGGAACGTAGCCCAGTACGACCCCCACACAACCGCATCGGCCGACATCGCACGAGTCGTCGTCACAGGAAGCATCGAGAGCAATGTCTGATACATCTGTCGCCGTCGCCGAAACATTGTCGACGCAGAAGCAGCACCGGCAGAACATCATCGTCAAGTTCAACCTTCTGTTCATCTTCGCGGCGCTGTTCGTCGTTGCCTCACTCGTGGCACCGCAGTTCCTGACGTCGCAGAACCTGGCCAATCTGCTTCAGCAGTCTTCGTTGACCGGCATCGTGGCCATCGGTATGACCTTGGTGATCCTGACGGCAGGTATCGATCTGTCAGTGGGAAGTGTTGCGGCTCTAGCTGGAATGCTCGTCGCGATCTTCATCGGGATGGGAATCGCGTGGCCAGTGGCGTTGCTGCTCGCTGTGCTGGCGGGTGCGGTCTCCGGCGGTATCGTGGGAAGCCTGAGCGCCTATCTCATGCTGCCGGCATTCATGGTAACCCTCGCTGCCCTCCAATCGGTGCGTGGACTGACGTACCTGACCACCAACGGAACGCCGACCACGTCGGAAATTCCTCTGGGACTTCGGTTTCTGGGGGCCGGCTCGGTCGGACCCATCCCGACGGTAGGAATCATTTTCATCGTGGTGGCCATCGTCGCCGGTGTCGTGTTGAACAAGACGACGTACGGCGAATACATCTATGCCGTCGGAAGCAACAAGGACGCGGCCCGGTTGTCCGGACTTCCGGTCAAGAAGATTCTGGTCAGCGTCTACGTGATCTCGGGTTCGCTCGCCGCCTTCGCCGGCATCCTGCTGACCGCCCGACTGACCATCGGGCAGCCGACCGCCAACCAGGGACTCGAACTCGACGCCATCGCAGCGGTGGTATTGGGCGGGACCAGTCTGTTCGGCGGCAAGGGCAGCATCTTCGGAACCTTCGTTGCCGTGCTGCTGCTTTCGGTACTACGAAACCTATTCAACCTCATGGGTTTGAGCTCGTTCTTCCAGATGCTCGTCACGGGTCTCATTCTCGTGGCTGCCCTCATCCTCAACCATGTCCTGGACAGGCGCGGCAGTCGCTAGTCCGTCCACACCATTCTCGTTACCGACAAGGAAGTTCCGATGCCGTCTTCGATCTCACCCGCACAGCTGGCCCGCTACATCGATCACACTCTGCTCAAGCCGGAGGCCACCACGGCGGATGTTGCCGCTACCGTCGCCGACGCAGCGAGGCTCGGCACCTATTCGGTGTGCGTGTCTCCTTCGATGTTGCCACTCGAACTACCTGAGGAATCGAATCTGAAAGTGGCTGTGGTGTGCGGCTTTCCGAGCGGAAAGCACGCAACGGAGGTCAAGGCTGCGGAAGCGCGGCTCGCCGTGAGCCGGGGGGCCGACGAGATCGACATGGTCATCGACATCGGGGCAGCCAGAGAGGGTCGCTTCGATGCGATCGAAGCCGATATCGCGGCCGTCCGCGCTGCAGTCGAGCGGCCGGCAGTTCTCAAGGTGATCATCGAGTCGGCTGCTCTCACAGATGACGAGATCGTCGGGGCATGCCGCGCCGCTGTCGCCGCCGACGCGGATTTCGTCAAGACGTCGACGGGCTTCCATCCGACCGGTGGGGCGTCGGCACATGCTGTATCCCTGATGTCCGACACCGTGCAGGGCAAGTTGGGGGTCAAGGCGTCGGGAGGCATCCGCAGCTACGACGATGCTGTGGCGATGATTGCGGCTGGAGCTACCAGGCTGGGAGTGTCGGGTTCGGAAGCGGTGGTTTCCGGCGCGGTGAACACCGAGGCTACCGGCGGATACTGATCACGACGCGTGGTTCCGCATTGCCGAGAAAGTGCGGGTGAGGGCCGCGAGATCCTCTGGGTTCACCAGGTCGAACATGTTCTCCCGCACCGCTGCGGCGTGCCCTGGACTGGCCTCGGCGAGGGTGCTGAGGCCGGACTCGGTGAGTTCGGCGGACATGCCCCGCTTGTCGTCGTCGCATTTGACGCGTCGAACCCAACCGCACTCGACCAACCGGCTGATGGCCCTCGTCACGCCGCTTCGAGTAGTGGTGACGGCGTCGGCGAGTTCGCTCATGCGGCGTCGGCGATCGGGCGCTTCGGAGAGCACCACCAGCAGCTCGAAGTCGGTGAACGAGATACCGGAGTCGCGAGTGAGCTGGTTGTCGAGATCGCGAAGCAGCAGCCGAGTCGCGTCGAGGTATGCGCGCCAGGCCGACTGTTCGTCCTGGCTGAGCCACCGTGGAGATTCCATGGGTCCATATTAGTTGACAACGCAACTACTCGGTGTACTGTTCGTAGTAGTTGACGAAGCAACTACTTGACCGAAGGGTAGAGCGATGACCGAGACAGATCAGCACACCATCGAGCGTGACCGCATTCGTGCCCAGCACATGAAGCCTGCAGGCGAGCGGCCCGCGTCGTCGGCCCGGGGACTGCATCACACCGCGTTGGTCAGCAGCGACGTCGAAGCCACGGTTCGCTTCTACCAGGATCTTCTCGAGTTCCCGCTCACCGAACTGATCGAGAACCGTGACTACCCAGGCTCCTCGCACTTCTTCTTCGATATCGGCAACAGCAACCTGCTGGCGTTCTTCGACTTTCCCGGACTCGACGTCGGACCGTATGCAGAGGTGCTCGGCGGCCTCCACCACGTGGCGATCAGCGTCGAGCCCACCAGGTGGGAACACCTGCGTACCAAGCTGATCGACGCCGGAGTGGAACTGATCGAGCACAGCGAGGTCTCGCTGTACTTCCGCGACCCCGACGGTGCGCGTCTCGAACTGATCGCCGATCCACTCGGCGAGATGTACGGGTCGCACGTCCTCTGACCCCATACTTCGAGATTCGAGGCAATGACATGACCTCTGCAGCAACCACACTCGACGTCCGGCGGGCCGACGAGCGATTCAAGACCAAGATCGGCTGGCTAGACTCCAAGCACTCCTTCTCCTTCGGCCACCACTTCGATCGTGGCAACACCCACCACGGCGTCTTGATGGTCAACAACGACGATATCGTCACCCCCGGGCAGGGATTCGACACCCACCCGCACCGTGACATGGAGATCGTGACCTGGGTACTGCAAGGATCGCTGGTGCACCAGGATTCGATGGGCCACTCCGGCGTCATCTATCCCGGTCTCGCGCAGCGCATGAGTGCGGGCACAGGAATCCTGCACTCCGAGAAGAACGACTCGTGGCGACTCGGTGAGACCGCCGGCTCGTACTCGGGCAAGCACGGCGATCCCGTTCGATTCGTCCAGATGTGGGTTGTGCCCGACGAACAGGGCATCACCCCGGGCTACGAACAGCTCGAGATCGACGGCGAATTGCTCAGTGGCGGTTTGGTTCCGGTGGCGTCAGGGATGGCGCGCCACGCCGATCACGCGGCGATCCGAATCAAGAACAAGTACGCCGCGATGCACGCTGCACGTCTGCACCCAGGGCAAGCCCCGGTCGACGTTCCCGACGCGCCGTTCGTGCACATCTTCGTAGCCGAGGGCGAAGCGATGCTCGAAGGTGCCGGCGTACTCGCCGAGGGCGACGCCGTGCGGATTTCCGGAGGCGGCGGGCAGAAACTGAGCACCGCAACCGGAGCCGAAGTGATCGTCTGGGAAATGCACGCGGCGATCGCCGGGTGACGTCGGCTACCGCTTCAGGCCGAACATCTTCGCGATTGTCTTCTCCATGAAGGTCGCCGGGAGCAACCGCCGCGCCATGAACACGATCGGTGCGTTGCTTCCTCTGGCGTACAACGGTTTCGGCTTGTCGGCCTCGGTGGCCTTCAACACCACCTCCGCGACGTCCTCGGCGGAGATGCCGGTTCCCTCCTTGCGGTCCAGGGACGAGATCGCGGTGTGGAAGTCGTCTCGGTGGACCGAATCCGGTGCGATGTACTTGGTTCGTCGCTCACTGATTCCGGTGTTGATCGAGCCCGGCTCGACGGTGGTCATCCACACCCCGAAGGGTGAAAGTTCCAGGCGCGCGGCATCGGAGAAGCCCTTGATGGCGGCCTTCGTCGACGCGTAGGACGAGCGGTAGGCGAGCGGGAAGCTGGCCAGCATCGATCCGATCATCACGATGCGGCCGTATCCACGCTCGCGCATACCGGGAATGACGCCCTGGGACAGCGTCACTGCACCGAAGACGTTCAACTGGAACAACCGCTCGATGGCATCGGTCGGCAGCTCCTCGAACGGCCCGGACTGACTCTCACCGGCGTTGTTGACCAATACGTCGACGACACCGAGATCGGCGACGAAGTTCCGGATCGACTCGGCATCGGTGAGGTCGAGAGCGCGATACTCGACGCCGGTGGCCCGTTGCGCGTCGGTCATCGAGTCCGGATTGCGGGAGGTGCCGATCACTCGATACCCCCGGGCGAGGAGCGCCTGCGCAACCGCGCGTCCGATACCCGACGAAGCTCCGGTGACCACTGCCGTGCGATTCATGCCCAGATGGTACCGGGACGGCTGATCGATACCGGATGACGAACCGTCCCATACCGGTTAGTCTGTTACCCGTGCAAACGAATTCTGCTGCCCTGCTGATCGAGCACCTCTGTATGGCTTTCGGCCCAAAAGTTGCAGTCGACGACCTGTCGCTGATGGTTCCACCCGGTTCGATGTTCGGACTCGTCGGCCCCAACGGCGCAGGCAAGACGACGTGTCTGTCCATGGCGGTCGGTCTGCTCAGGCCACAGTACGGCCGAAGTCTGGTGTTCGGACGAGACGTCTGGGCCGACCCCATCGCCGCGAAGGAGCTACTCGGAGTACTGCCCGACGGGCTCGCTCTGCCATCCCAGTTCACCGGCCACGAGCTTCTGACCTACTTCGGACGACTGCGCGCGATGCCCGAGGACGTGATTGCGCAGCGTCGGGACGAGCTGTTGGACGCGTTGGATCTTGCCGACGCCGGGGGAACCGTCATCGCCGATTACTCGGCGGGTATGACCAAGAAGATCGGACTGGCCTCGGCGCTGCTGCACGGCCCCCGGCTGTTGGTGCTGGACGAGCCCTTCGAGGCGGTCGACCCCATCTCCTCCACCACCATTCGCACCATTCTGGTCCAGTTCGTTCGCTCCGGCGGGTCGGTGATCCTGTCGAGTCACGTGATGGCGCTCGTCGAGCAGCTCTGCACCCACGTCGGCGTCATCACCGGTGGCCGAGTCGTGGCTGCGGGAACGGTGGACGAGGTCCGCAACGGCGGAAGTCTGGACGATGCCTTCGTTCGCCTGGTCGGTACTCGCGAACAGAACCCCGACGGCCTGTCCTGGATGCGCTCGTGACGTCTCTCGGTCGAACCGTCCTGCAGATGCGAATCACGCTCTACCGCAGGCAATTCAGGGGGCGGCCAAGCAGTGGTGAAAAGCGTGTTCGGGTTGCTGGGGCTGGTCTTCGCGGTATTGGCTTGTGTGTTGTCTGCGCGCAGTGGGGCCTCGCAGGTGTTGGTCGGCGGCACCGTGAGCCTCGGGCTGACACTGATCGGTCTGAGCTGGGTGCTGTTCCCGGTGCTCTCGGGGATCTCCGACGACAACATCCAGCCCCGCCACTTCCAGATGCTGTCGGTGAAACCTTCACGCCTGGCGCATGCCCTGTTGGCCACCTCGGCGTACGGGATGCTGGTGCCGTTGACGGCCATCGCGACCGCGTCGATCCCGATCTACGCCGTGTCCCGTTCTCTCGCAGCACTTCCGCTTGCCCTGGTGGCCTGGCCTGCGACCGTCGTACTCTTCGTGACGCTGTCCAGGGTGGTCACCGTGGCGATGTCTCAGCTACTGAAGAGTCGGCGTAGTCGAGAGCTCGCTCTGCTGGCGTTCGGTGCGGTGTTCGGCGGCCTGTACTTCCTGCAGTTCCCCATCACCCAGAACTTCTCTCGGGTTCTGTCGGGCGAAGTGACATGGCCTCTGACGCTGGCACATTCGATTCCGTTCAGCTGGGGAATCACCGGAGTCGACGCTGCGCTCGACGGCAACTGGCCTCTCGCGATCGGCGCAGTGGCCGGCCTGCTGCTGCTCGACGTCGCAGTGGTGTGGGCGTGGCAGCGACTTGTGCTGCGGCTCTTCGAGGGGCGGGTGTCCGCCTCGTACGGCGCGTCGCGGAAGCAGACGGCAACGAACGGCCGCAACAGCGACACCGGCTGGCGCGCTACCCGTGTCGGCGCGGTGGTGATGCGGGAGTTGTCCCTGTGGGGCGGCGACGTGCGTCGTCGAAGCCAGTTGCTGTCGGTGCTGATCTTCACGGTGCTCGGAGGCGTCGGCCCGTTGCTGACCGACTCGATTCCGTTCAGCGCAGCGTGGGGTGCGTGGATGGTGATCTACTTGGCGATGGGCGCGGGGTCGAATCTGTACGGCCTCGACGGCGGTTCGATGTGGCATCTGGTGATGATTCCGCAGGCTCTGCGCGACGACGTCCGTGGTCGGCAGATCGCGTGGCTGATGGTTGCGGCACCGTTCGCGATCGTGTCGACGACGGTGGTCCGAGTGTTCGGCGACCTCGGACTCGACCGGTTGGCGGTCCCCATCTCGGTGACGCTGTCGATGCTCGGCGTCAGTGCCGGGCTCATCGTCGTGATCTCGGTCCGTGCCGCCTACCCGGTCCCCGAACCCACCAAGGCCTTTTCGCTGAACACCCGAGGGTCGTTCAACGGAGGTTCGTTCGCATTGATCTTGCTGTCGATGGTCGTACTCGGAGTGTCGGTGGTGCCCGGTCTGCTGCTGGCACTGCTCCTGCCCGGTGCGTTCGCGTACCTGTCCGTTCCCGTGGCCGCGGCTATCGGATGGCTGGGCATCTGGTGGGGCGCCCGGATGGCCGTCGACACGCTCGTCGGTGACTCCGACAAGATCTTGCACGAGGTGATCTCACGGTAGGGCGCGAATGGTCCGACACGGGTTTCCGGCAGCGAAGGTGTGCGACGGCACGTCCCGGGTGACAACGCTGCCTGCACCGATCACCGAGTTGTCGCCGATCGTGACGCCCGGGCACACGATGACTCCGCCGCCCAGCCAGACGTTGTTCCCGATGACGATGGGAAGAGCACTCTCCCAGCGTGTTCGGCGCGCCTCGTGATCTTCCATGGGGTGCAGCGGCGTCAGCAGTTGTGCCCGTGGTCCGATCGACACATCGTCGCCGATGGTGATGGGCGCGCAGTCCAACAGGATCGCGTCGTAGTTGAGGAAGCTGTTCGATCCGATGGAAATGTTTGTGCCGTAATCGCATTGGAACCTGGGCATGATCCACAAATCGTCTCCGAAGGATCCGAGCAATTCGCCGAGAATCTCCCGACGCTCTTCGTTCCGGTCTGCGTCGGTTGCGTTGAATCGGCTCAGGAGCGTGCCGCACGCGATCCGAGACGCCACCAATTCGGGATCGCTGTCTCGGTACAGCTCTCCACGCAACATACGATCTCGGTTCTCGCCCATGGGCGAGACACTACCGATCGGTCGACTTCTCGAACAGGGCAACGCTGAACCATGCACTGCCCTCGGCGAACTCGCGGCGGCCGACGTAGCGGAAACCCTGATCGAGGTAGTAGCTGCGCAACGCGCCGTTGGTCTCGGCGCAGTCCAGACGCAGCAGCGAGCGTCCTTCCCGGCGAGTCTGCTCCGACGCCCACTCGAGCAGCGACGCGCCGAGGCCGGTACCGGCCTCGCTTCTGTCGATCACCAATCCGTGTACGTAGCAGGCCAGTTCGTCGTGCTCGGACCAGATGATCGGGTCGGATCCGATCAAGCGCAGTGCTCCGACTATCGGGCCGCCGGGATCGCGTCGGGCGACGTAGAACTCTCCTGCCTCGATCTGCGCTGCGACAGTGCCGAGGGGCACCTCGCGTGGCGTCCACTGATCGATCCCTCGATCCGAGAGCCAGTCCTCGGCTGCGTGCCTGAGGCCGAGTATCGTTGCCGCGTCGGCGGCAGTTGCGGGTTCCACGGTGAGCACGGTGCCATGGTACGGAGGTGGCGAGTTCTGTGGTGAACGTGCTTGTGGTCGAGAGCGGTTCGGACCGGATGTCCTTCCCCGGGATCGATGGAGTCGAGTTCCGAAGCTGCCTGATGGACGAACTCGCCGACGCGGTGTCGTGGGCCGAGGTGCTGCTGTTTCGGACCTTCGAGACTGCCGATCTGCGGGGCGTGTGGCCCGATGCCGAGAATCTTCGCTGGATCCACGCGTCGAGTGCCGGAGTCGACAGACTGCTGGACCCGGTTCTGCGCGAGAGTCCGTGGACGCTGACCAATTCCGGTGGCATCCTCGACCGGGCCATCGCCGAGTACGTCGCAGCCGGCATCCTGGCGTCAGTCAAGAAGTTGCCCCGGGCGCTTGCTCGGCAGCGCGAGCGGGTGTGGGAACACAGAGTTGCCGGCGGAATTCACGGTCGCGCCGCCCTCGTCGTCGGTCCCGGTTCGATCGGACGCGAGATCGGCCGGGTACTCGGCGCGCTCGGTATGCGCGTCGAGGCCGCGGCAACGTCCGAGCGACCGGGCGATTCGGAGTTCTCGCGGATCCGAAACTTTCGAGAATTGCCCTCGTATGCAGGCGAATACGACGTGATCGTGCTGGCGACACCGCTGACCGATGCCTCGCGCGGACTCGTCGACGCGGCGGTGCTGGGGGCCATGCGTTCCGATGCAGGCCTGGTCAACATCGCCCGCGGTCCCGTCGTCGACGAGCGGGCCCTGTGCGATGTCCTGGGATCCGGAGAGATCGGGTGGGCCGTGTTGGACGTGTTCGAGGTCGAACCGTTGCCGGACACGAGCCCGCTGTGGGACATGGACAACGTCATCCTGACCGCGCATCTGGCGGGCGACTCCGACGATTTCGCGGAGCGTCTGTGGGCGCTGTTCGAGGACAACCTGCAGCGGTACGTCCGCGGTTCGGAATTGGTCAACGTGGTGGATATGCAGGCGGGGTACGTGCGCCGCTGAAACGGACCGCCAAAGTATGCGTAACACGCCGTAGCATGTACTAAGGTGCACGAGTGCGTGAAATCAATCGTTCGGCCGTGGCATCGACCAGTCGTGATGCGGCATTCGCCTACATGGACGACTTCAGAAACGTCCCGCAGTGGATGTTCGGCATCACCCGGTTCGAGCCGAGGAGCGACATCCTGTCCGGTCTCGGAGCCACGTACGACGCGACGATGCAGATCGGTCCGAAGGCTCTCACCTCCGTTGTGCACGTGACCGAATGGGTCCACAACGAGAGGCTCACGCTCGAATCGGTCGAGGGCCTGTCCAACTCGTCCACGTGGTCGTTCTCCGACACGGCAGACGGCGGTACCCGTCTGGATGTGGTGTTCCGCTACAGCCTTCCCGGCGGAATTGCAGGCAAGGTGCTCGGCGCTGTGGTCGAACCCGTTGTGGGTCAGGCGATCAAGCACACGGAGTCGACGCTACGCGCCCGCCTGGAGGCGGCCGACTAGTACACGTACTTGTCGAGTGCGTCCAAGACCTGGTCGACGGCGAGCCACGCGAACAGGAATGCGCAGATACCCAGCGTGAGGTTGGTGAACCAGCCGTTGCGCCATTGCTGTGGCACCCGATCGCTGTTGAGCAGAATCAACAGTGTCACCGCCAGGAACGGCATGAACACCGCCCCGAGGACGCCGTACGCGAGCACGAGCCCGATCGGTTGGTCCAGCCACAGCAGCGCCATCGGCGGGAACGTCAACCATGCGACGTACCAGCGGAAGTACTTACCGCCCACGCGTGTTTCGGGGTGGCCCTGTTCGAGCCCCTTCAGATTGCCGACGAAGTCCGCGAACATCAGGCTCACACCGTTCCACACCCCGATCAGCGACGAGAACGACGCCGACCAGAATCCGATGAGGAACACGTACCCGAACACCGTGCCGTAGCGCTCGGCGAGCACGTCGGAGAGTTGAATCAGGCCCTGATCGCCGGTGGAGATCGCGATCTGCGACGAGTACAGCAGTTCGGCACCGACGATGAGCATGGCGAGGACGAAGATGCCGGAGATGACGTAGGCCATCGAATTGTCGATGCGCATGACGCGCATGAATTTCGGTGTGATCCAGCCCTTCTCGCGCAGCCAGTAGCCGTATGCGGCGAGCGTGATGGTGCCGCCGACGCCACCTGCGAGACCGAGGACGTACACGATGGAGCCGTCGGGAATGGTGGGGACGATGCCTTTGACGATGGCGGGAACGTTCGGAACCGCCACTACCGCAGCGCCGATCACGGTCACGAACATGATGCCCACGAAGACGGTGATGATCTTCTCGAAGAACCCGTAGCTACCGAGCCAGATCAACGCGAACCCGAGGAGCCCGGACGCGATGGCGACAACCTTCAGATCCAGGGCCGGGAACAGCGCGACGATCGGCAACGCGCTCGACGACATCGCCGCAGCACCGTAGACGAATCCCCAGATCACGATGTACGGCGCGAAATAGACCGTCGTCCACTTACCCAGCGAACGCCAGCCCTGAAAGATCGTGTTGCCCGACGCCAACGTGTAGCGGCCGGCACCCTCCACCAGAACGACTTTCATGACGACGCCGACGATGATGACCCAGAGCAATGCGTAGCCGTAGCGCGAGCCGGCCACCAGAGTCGCGACGAGGTCGGCAGCCCCGATGCCGGTTGCGGCGACCACGAGTCCGGGGCCGACCACCTTCCATTTCGGAGGTGCAGTGGTCTCGGTCATCGATTCTCCTCGTGCGCCGGGGGTTGCTCAGTGACCTGTCTCACTCTTTACGAAACGTACGGTTCCTGGCAAGTCAGCGCTCGGTACCGTCGATACGGTGACCGACGGACAGCAGTCATCGCGTGCACTGAGCTTCGGCAAGGTTGCCGAGAATTACGACCGGGCCCGTCCCGGCTACCCCGCCGAGTTGTACGCGGACATCGTGACCGGGGACGGGCTGCGAGTGCTCGAGGCGGGAGCAGGTACCGGTAAAGCCACCGTTGCCTTGGCTGAACTCGGCGCGTCCGTTGTTGCGGTGGAACCGGATCCGGCTATGGCAGAGCTGGTTCGGCGGCGCACCGAGAACCTCGCCGTCGAAGTGCAGGTGTCGCGGTTCGAGGATTGTGCAGCCCCGGCAGCGGCGTTCGATGTAGTGGTGGCCGCCCAATCCTGGCATTGGGTGAACCACGGGCAAGGAGCTGCAGTGGCGGCCCGCGCGTTGGTCCCCGGCGGTGCCCTTCGGTTGTGGTGGAACATGCCGGGCGACCTCGAGGGCCCGGCATGGGAAGCCGTCCGGGCGGCCTACGACGCAACCGAGCCGGAAGCGGCACCACTGTTGGCGCTCTCTCTCGGTGCGCAACCGGAGTCGAACGTGCCCCGCGCTGCCGGCTTCGGTCCGTGGACGACCTCGACGTACGAGTGGGTCCAGCGCTACTCCGCAGACGATTTCTGCGCCCTGGCCGCCACGTACTCGAGCCATCTAGCCCTGGACGACGTGCGCCGCGGCGAGGTCCTGGGCGCAGTGCATGCGGCCATCACCCGCTACGGCCACGTCGACTACCACTACGTCACACAGATGGTGACGGCGCAGCGCGACTAGGAGATCGTCGTGGTGCAGACGACGAATTGCCTTGAATCGTAGGCGAATCCACCCTCGGGGCATTCGTTGGGATCGGCGGTACCGGTCTTGATCTCGGTGACCTGTTCGACGTCGGTCGCGGTGGGGTCGTTGCAGTCGACTCGTGAGGGCTCATCCATACCGACGGTGGGCACGCTCATGCAGCCGTCGACGACCCAGTCGACATCGAGGCACAGTGCCCCCTGCTCCACACCGTCGAGTGTCTCGTAGTAGGTCTGATTCACGTCGGTGGGGCACTGCTCGTTCTGCTCGGCCTTGGCGATGACCTTGTAGTTCGATTCCATGCTGCCGCATTCGGCGTTCTCGATGGTGGCGGCCGTCATCGTTCCGCCGAGTTGGACGCATTGACCGATCTCGACATCGATGTCGGTGGAGCCGCCGGCGTCGATGCCTTCCTGGCCGGAGACGTCATCGGTGGTGCTGCCCGCGGCGGACGTGGCGGACGAGGTGGTGGTGTCTGCGGCAACGGCATTGCCCGATTCGGACGACGAGCATCCTGCGGCGAACAGCAGCGTGAGCGCTGCACCTGCGGCGAGGAGGCCTCTGGAGAAAGCAAGCATCGTGGCATGACCTTCGGAACTCATCGAGGCGAGAGAACACACCCTCGTCGGCAGCCCCACGGGCCACCGAAGAAAGATTCTTTACCATTCACGGAGGTTTGAAAAGCGCACAGCCGGAAGTCACGAACGGAACACAATGGTGGCAACCCATTTGGTGTTGTGTACGCCCGGCAGCGCAGGCACGATCACGCGCGCGGGAAATCCGTGATCGAGCGAGAGATCCACGCCGTTGACTTGCAACGCGAGCAACGAATCCGGATGGCTTGCTTGATTGCCCTGTAGTACCGCGCGCGTGAATGCACCGTTCTGCTCGAGCGAAGTGACCTCGGCCGATCGCGGTGCGGGTACGCCTGCCAGCGCGGCGAGTTCGGCCAACGGGACACCGGTCCACGTCTGCGTGGTCGACCATCCTTCGACGCACGCGATCGGAAGTTCGGCAGTGCGCTGCGGCATCGACAGCAGCCTGCCCCGAGACAGCACCACCGGGACGGCGTCGTCGGCTGCGCTGCTGATCGTCAGTTGCCAGTCGGGCCCGGTCTGCGCCTCGGTGATCCCCGCAGCTTCGGCGGTTCGGTTGATCTGAAAGTCGTTGGGGCCGTCACCGTACGAGCGACCGCGAGGCAGCAGAATCGCAGCCTTGCGCAGCACGCCTCCGAGCGTCTGGCCGACGGTCAACACCGCGACGAAACCCATTCCGGCAGCGACCAATCCGATGGCCCCGCGTCGACTCATGGTCGACGGGGGGCTGTCGTCGCTCTGCTGGTCCGGAGCGTCGTTGCGAGCCCGCAACACGTCCATCAGAGACTCGGACCTCAGGGTGCGCCACATCAGCGGAACCTTGAGACCGAGGTGCACGAGAAATCCGGAGATGAACACCCAGGCACCGAAGTAGTGAGCGGCGTAGAAGTCGAAACCGAACACGTAGTCGTACTGGATGTTGAGAACGCCGGTGACGATCTCGAACAGCAGGCCACCGACCAGTGCCAACAGCGACAGTCGTTCGAGCGCATGTGCCGGCGATCGGACCGGTGGTAGTTCGACCAGCTTGGGCATCACCGACCACAGTTTGGCGATGACGAGCGGCACGATGATCAGCCCGAGCCCGACGTGCAGGCCCTGGGTGAGTTGGTACAGCCAGGCAGGGTTGGTGGGCCAGTCGAAGTACGGCAACCGCAGCCACCCGACGGCTGCGGGTCTGGCCTGGCCGAACTGCGGTCCGTAGGCGCTGTACGAAAGCAGCCCCGTCACCGTGATGATCGGCAGCGCGACGAGCAGTACCGCACCGAACAGCGACGTCAGCCACGTGCTGCGCAGCGGACTGCGAAAGCGCGCGAGAGGATTGCGGACGTCGGCCATGTAGGGCATTCGCTGCCCAGTCGATGCCGGATGCCTCGTGGCCTGCTCGGGTACCGGCGGGTCGTCGCTCACGTGCGCCTACCGCCCTCCGCTCGGAACCAGCATCCGGTGTCAGTATCGGGCCGGACAGCGAGAAAGCAAGCTCTGAACGTCCCCGCGGGGACGCGTCGGACCTCGTCGAGAAGTTCTTGTCGGTACCGCGTCGTACGCTTCGTCGAACATGCATTCGATGAATGGGGGCGTTCATGAGCGACATGCAAGAAGCAGGATCCGAGGCGGGACGGATCGAGACGAGAGAAATCGAGACCGAGATCTGCGCTCTGGCCGGTCAGATCGCTGCCGCGTCGGCGCAGTATCTGATTCTGGTGGGTGAGTTCGATGCTCGACGCGGATGGGCGGGATGGGAAGTGCGATCCTGTGCGCACTGGTTGTCGTGGCGTGCGGGAGTCGACCTGCACACGGCTCGTGAGCAGGTGCGGGTGGCCAAGGCGATGCGGGAGTTGCCGCTGATCACCTCGGCGTACCTGAGCGGCACGGTCTCGTACTCCAAGGTTCGGGCGATGACGAGGGTGGCCACGGTCGACAACGAGGCGTCGCTGCTGCAGAAGGCGCTCGATGCACCCGCCGCCCACATCGAGCGTCTTTGCCGTGGCCTGAAGAAAGCGATGCGTCCGACCAGGGGAAACGGAGTCGATGCCGATCCGTCCGTGGGGCGGTGGCGCTGGGACGAGGACGACGGCTCGCTCGTGCTGACGGCGCGTTTTCGGCCCGAGGATGGCAAGCGGTTTCTGGCTGCATTGACCAGGGCGGAGTACGAGCGCACCCGAACCGAGGGCGAATCCGAGGGTGACCGGGCGGCTCCGGCACCGTCCAACCCGGTGCCGGCGATGATTGCCATGGCCGAGATGGTCTGTGCCGGAATGGATTCACCGGTTGTCTCACCGGCGGCGGAAGTGTTGGTCCACCTCGGCGGCATCGACGAGGCGGGTCACGATCATGCCCATTTCGACGACGGCCCGGGTCTGGACGACGAAACGTTGGCTCAGGTGCTGTGTTCTGCGGTCATGCGGACGGTCGGCCACGGCCGCCTCGGCAAGACTGTGCGGTGGAGTTCGACTGCGAAAGCGCCGAGCCGAACCCAATTGCGGCAGTTGATCATTCGAGATCGATGCTGCACGGTGCCCGGATGTGGGCGCACTCGATTTCTGCATGCCCATCACGTCACCTACCGCTCACGGGGAGGCAAGACCACGCTCGACAACCTGGTCCTGCTGTGCGGCGAACACCATCGAGCGCTGCACGACGGGTACTTCTTCATCGAAGCCCTCGACGATCAACGCTTCTCGTTTCACCATCCTTCGGGAATCGAGATGATTCACGCACCGACGATGTCCGGCGACGCGGACGAACTCCGGCGGCGACACAAAGGCATCGCGCCCGACGCCATAATCCCGAACTGGGGTGGGGAGGGCCTCGACCTCAGCTACGCGACCGATGTCCTGATCACCAATTGGCAGCAGGCTGCATGAAATGGGGTCGTTGAGGGCAAGTTAGTGTGACGGCGAGACTCGGACAAGAAGCGGTGGGACATGAGCGTCGACAGATCGATAGAAGACGAACAGCCCTGGCCGGTGGAACGAGCACCGAGCCGGAGCGACGCGACCAGGCCGGAGGACGACCCCTTCTACGCCGCGCCCGATGGGTACGAAGCGGCTCCACCGGGGACGATTCTCAAGGTGCGGCCGGTCGAGGTCGCGATGTTCGGTCGTGTGCGCCAGCGAGTCGATGCGTGGCAGCTGCTCTATCGCACCGCTGATCTCGGTGGGTATCCCCAGGCCAGCGTCACGACGGTGCTGCGCCCGCGGGACGCGGAGCCGGTACTTCTGTCTTATCAGTGTGCGATCGACGGCGTCGCGTCCTCGTGCTTCCCGTCCTACGCGCTTCGGCGTGGCTCGCGGGCTTTCGGCGCGGTCCCACAGTTCGAGTTCCTGCTGGTACTGCACGCCCTGCGCCGAGGGTGGACCATCTCGATCCCGGATCACGAGGGACCCGACGGCCACTGGGGTTCGCCGCAGGAACCCGGTTTCTGCACGCTCGACGCCATCCGCGCGGCGTTGTCGTTCGAGCCGCTCGAATTGAACGAGAGCACGCCGGTCGCGCTGTGGGGCTACTCGGGCGGCGGGCTCGCAACATCCTGGGCAGCGGAGATGGCACCGGAATACGCACCGGAGATCGAGCTGGTCGGTGCCGCGCTCGGCTCCCCCGTCGGAGATCCGGGGTCGGCGTTCACCCGGCTCAATGCGACGCTGCACGCAGCATTGCCGACACTGGTGGTGGCCGGCCTGCGGCGGACCTACCCCGAGCTCGATCGGGTGATCCGTCAGCACGTCAACGAGGACGGAATGCGCATTCTCGATTCCGTGGAGTCGATGACGACAGTGCGCGCCGTGACCAAACTGGCCAGGCACGACCTGGACCACTACATCGACGTTCCGCTGGCCGATCTCTTGGCACTGCCCGAGATCGTGCAGGTGTTCCTGGATATTCAGCCCGGGCGCACCGCGCCGACGGCACCGCTGCTGGTCATTCAATCGGTGCACGATCAGATCATCGCCGTCGACGACGTCGACGGACAGGTGGGTCGGTACATCGAGGCCGGAGCCCACGTGACCTATCTGCGGGATCGGCTGAGCGAACACCTGTCGCTGCACCCGATCGGTGCGCCGCTGACCTTGGACTGGTTGTCCGATCGATTCGCCGGAGTGCCGGTCGAAGAACCGTCGACACGAACGGTGTGGTCCATTGCGTTCTCGTTCGCGGCGGTTCGCGGTTTGTTGTCGATGACCTGGACGACCATCCGAGCGTTGGTCGGCGGCGTGCGAGCGTAGCTACTCTAGGGCGGATGCAGCGAACCTGGATACGAATACTCACCGGCTCGATCGCCATTCTGGGCATCGCCACCGGGCTCGTGGCACTGGGCGTCTACTACACCGACACCCGGGTCAACGTTCTGATCGCGCTCGCGTCGTTCGTTCCGCTGATGTTCGTCGCCGTGGTGGTCGGAGCCCTGGTGGCGTTGATCGGTCGGCGCTGGGTTCTGGCGGGAGTCTCCGCCCTGGTTCTCGCTGCAGGCGCAGTCGCCTACGCACCGCTCTACGTGGCGGACGCGGCACCCGAGGACGCGACGGGCAGCGAGGGCGTGCGGTTGCGCGTCATGCAGGCGAATCTGATGATCGGGCTGGCCGATCCCATTGCCGTGGTCGGTCAGGCCCGCGACAGTGCCGTCGATGTCGTCACGATCCAGGAACTGACCGACGCGTCGGTGGTCGGTCTCCGTGACGCCGGTATGGACGAACTCTTTCCCTACAGCTACCTCGAGCCGCACGTGACCGGCGGCGGCGGGGCCGGAATCTACAGCCGATTCCCGATCTCGGGCAACCGGCAGCTCGACGGATACGGCCCGGTCAATCTCGCCACCGAGGTCGAGGTCCCCGGTTCCGAGTCGGTCACGCTGCTGGCCGTGCATCCCGGTCCCGCCTACATCACCCCGGCGGACATCTGGACCGCTGAATTGGACACGCTCCGAAACGATTTGGAGGCGGTGGCAGGCACCGGCCGGGTGATCGTCAGCGGGGACTTCAACACCACGTACTCGCACAAGAAGTTCCGCAACCTGCTCGACGTCGGATACTCGGACGCCGCAGCACAATTGGGCAAGGGCCTGATCCCGACCTATCCCACGGACAAAGGCACGCCCGCTGTCGTCGGGATCGACCACATCCTCACCAACTCCGGTCATGCGCGGTCGCTGGAAAGAATCGATCTCCCCGGATCGGACCATCACGGCCTGATCGGGGAGATCGAATTCTCCTGAGCGTGCGAGCGGAACTCAGCTCACGCGAACGGACTGCTTTCGAGACTTTCCGCACTGCAACAGGATTCGCACTGCGGCGGGAGTGCCGTCCAGTGACGTCACGATGTCGTTGCGCGTCTGTGCCGCCACCGCGGAGACCTTGTCGAGTGTCGTCACGGCCGGGTCGATGGTCGCGGTGATCTCGACGACCCGCTGACCGCGGTCCGACACCGATCGGCCGTGTGCCGACACGACGCCCTCGTGGGCTGCCAGGGACTTGGCAGCACTCTTGGCGGCGGTGGTCAGATCGACACTGAGCCTGCCGTCGACATCCGAGTCTGCAGTGGACGAGAACGCGACGGTGCCGACCGAACGGCGGGGCAGGTGCGCGAGCAGCCACCAGAGTCCGAGAAGTACGAGAACGATCGCGGCTGCTCCGAGAGCCCAGGGCCACCAGCCGGCGTCGACGGTGGTGTCGACGAACGCGGCATCGATGCGCTCGCGGCCCGGGAACTGGCCACGTTCCCACGCGATTGCTCCGCCGCCGAGGGCGATCAGTGCGAGTCCGACGACCGCTGTACTGGTTCGGTCGACCGAGGCAGTTGCGCGTTTCACGATGGTTGTCCTGTCGTTCGCACTCGCGTGCGGACTTTCGGTGCCGGCGCGAGTGGGCGGAGAGCGTCGTCGACGGAGGTGGCGATCGACAATTTCAGCGCTGCGGTGTCGGTGCCCGTCACGGTCGACGCGGCGACGGTGACCTTCTTGTTTCCTGCCTTGGCCGTCGCGGAGTCGACTCCGGCGTTGTCGAGAGCGGCGGTGCGAGCAACAGCGGCGACGTCACCCTTGCGGAGCCAGACGTCCTGCTCGGTGAGGGCACGGTGAGTCCGCCGGCGTGGCTTGACGGCGAGCAGAACGAGGATGAATCCGACGACGACGGCGGCAATCCCGGCCGGCAGCATCCAACTCTGCGCGGTGAGCCCGTCCAGGTTCGTGGCAGCGGGGCCGACCCACTCGGGGCCGTCGATGGCACCCAGGTTCAGCAACGCTTCTCGGCCGAGGACCACACCGGCTCCGATGAGGACGAGTGCGAACAGGATTGCGGGTACGGCGGCGGCGGGGTTGGCTACCGGCTTCTTCGTCGCTTTCGCGGTCATTGCACTCTCCCTTCTTCGACGGTGGCTTCGGCGGGTACGCATTGGACGGTGACGTCGACTCGATCGACGGTGTAGATGCCCAGCTCGGACAGATCCCGGGCCACGGCGGCACGAACGTCAGCGGCCACCTTCGCCAGCGGCGATGGCCAGGTGACCGCCACCGCGACCTGGGCGCGAACGCGGGAGCCGTTGATCGTCACGTCGGCCTTGGGTAGGTCACGCCCACCGAGGACGCGCAGGCCCGGCTGAGGATCGGCAACGGCGTCGGTGCTGCGGGCAGCGAGTACTGCCAGGCGCTCGACGGCCTTGTGCTTGATCTCCAGTGATCCGCGTTCGCCGGCGTCCTCGGGGGTGTCGGTCGCAGCTGTCTCAGTCACGACCGCGACCACGCATGATCGAGTTCAGGTCCAGTTCGCCGTCGATGTAGCGGCCGACGAAGAATCCGAGGCCGCCGAGAACGATGGCGATGAGGAAGCCGGTGAAGCCGCCTGCCGCTGCGGCGATGGCCAGCAGAAGTCCCACGAACAAACCGATGGTTGCAGTGGTCATGGTCTTGATCTCCACTCAGAGTTCGAAGTAGTTGCGCCTGGTGACGCGTTTGCGGATACGAGCGATCCGCTTGGGAAGTGTGCGTAGCGGGGACGGAATCGAGGACGCACGGAATGCCGTCGGTGTGCTCGCTGCGTTGACAGGGGCCGAGGGCAGCACCGCGAATCTTCGGTCGACATCTGCGAGTGCGGCCATGTACCGGGCCGGGTCGCCGCCGATGTCGGGGTGGTGCTCGCGTGCCACAGCGCGCCGAGCCGCCTTGTACTCGGCGGCTCGGTCGTGCGCTGCGTGCTGGTTCACCTGGTCAGACTCGCACAATGTCCTCGACGGTGACGTGCACGGGCCCGTCGACCATCGTCGCCACTGTGCGTCGTACTGCATCGGCCGTCTCGCGGACTGCGACTCCGAACTCCAGCGATACGTGGACCTCGGTCCCGTCCTCACCGATTCGGATGCCGGCGATACGACGCCCGGGCAGATACGTAGCGGCCTCACCGAACATGCCGCCGTGCAGCCCGACGACACCGTCGATCGCCAGTACGGCGTCGGCGATGTCCTCGGACCTGTCACGTTCCGTCATGTGCGGGTCGGTCACTGCACTCGGGTGGTGGCGGGCTCGCTGGTGGTGTCTTCGTCGTCCGAGCCGTCGTCGAGGTAGATGTCGTGAACGACGATGTTGACCTCGGTGACCTCGAGGCCGGTCATGCGCTCGACGGCGTTGATGACGTTGCGACGGATGCCCGCTGCGAGGTCTGCGATGGAAACGCCGTAGTCGGCGACGATGTCGATGTCGACCGCTGCCTGACGCTCGCCGACCTCGACCGACACGCCCTGCGACTGGTTGACGCGGGCACCGGGGATGCGCTCGCGGAGAGCGCCGATTGCGCGGCTGGCTCCGCCGCCGACGGCGTGCACTCCCTGGACCTCACGGGTGGCGATGCCGGCGATCTTGGAGACGACGGTATCGGCAATGGTGGTGCGGCCCTGCGAGCTGACGAGCACGGAGTCCGACTTGGTGGTGATGTCGGTCTTTCCTTCGCCTGCTGCGGATACGGTTGCCTTGGTGTCCGTCGTGGAGCTCATGAATGCCTCTCTTCGTTGTGTGTCTTCGGTGCAGAGTGTGTGACAGGAGTTGGTCGTAGCTCGATCGGTGAAACGCACGTCCAAATAAAGTGACCTACGTCATAGATTACGTCCACTGGTAAACCGGTATCGAAAGACTTGCGTGATCGATGACCACGATGAAGCGAACTGGGGGCCCGATGGAGTGGGTTGACGCGTCGGACCGCGTTCTCGTCGGCGCCGCGGCGCTGGGCGAGACCGATGCGTTCGAGGAGATCGTCCGGCGCTACGGCCCGGAGATGTTCCGCTATGCGCGCAACATGCTGTCCGATCAAGGTGCCGCCGAGGAGGTGGTGCAGGACGCTTTTGTGGCAGCGTGGAAGGGCCTCGACAATTTCCGTGGGGACTCGGCTCTGCGAACATGGTTGTTCTCGTTGGTCTCGCACAAGGTGATCGACCATCGCCGCAAGCGCAGCGTTCCACCCGCCGAGGATTGGTTGTTCGAGCGCAAGAGCACCGGCGCGGGCAGCAATCCCGAGGCCGATGTCGAGGCCGACAGCTTCATGACCGAGCTGGGCGTCGCGCTGTCGGAGCTGCCGTACCGCCAGCGGGCCTGTTGGTTGCTTCGCGAGGTCGAGGGCCTGACGCATCCCGAGATCGGCGCGATCATGACGTTGTCCGCAGGCGCAGTACGTGGTCAGTTGACCAGAGCACGAGCAACATTGAGCGAAAGGTTGGCAACATGGCGAACCCAGTAGAGCCGGATTCGGTTCTCGCGCGTGCTGCCACCGAACTTCGGGACGCACCGCAGGAACCGAATTGGGTGGACATCAGCGCGTCCATCCTCACGAAGGTACGTAACACCACCAGGCGTACGTGGCCTATCGACAGCGCGTATCCGCTCGGCTCCACGGCGGGACCGGCGGACTCGCTGCGGATCAGCGATCACATCGTCAAGACGACGCTCCGGCGTGCACTCGCAGGTGTACGCGGCGCGCAGCCGACCGAGATCGACCTCGACCTCGACGACCATGCCTGTATCGGCCTGTTCGTCGCGGTGATCGGGGTGTACGGCGACGACCTGCAGGCCGCGGGAGAAGAGCTCGCGACCATCGCGATCGACACCGTGTCGGATCTGCTGGGCACCACCCTCGAACGCGATGTCGTGGAGATCCGCGTCGACGACATCGAGGAGCGCTAGCGGATCGCCATGGTCGGTGGAGCGCTGGCGCTGACGTAAAAACTGCGTCATGACCGCTGGTCGACGGCGTAAGAAAGCGTAAGGAACGCGGTTCGGCTCGGTCGCGGGATTCAGGATCGAGCAATGACCGAATTGCTCTGTCTCGTGGTTGCCGCATGTGTTGCGGTGTACCTGTTCGTCGCTCTCCTCGATCCGGAGAGGTTCTGACGCCGCCATGAATCCTGCTCTTGTCGCGGGCCTGCAGATCGCGGTGGTAATCGTCGTGCTGGCTGCGGCGTACGTACCGCTCGGCGACTACATGGCCCGAGTGTTCGACTCGTCCCACGACACGCGCGTCGAACGTCTGCTCTATCGGGTGGCTCGGGTGAACTCCGCCTCCGAACAGACGTGGGTGGGTTACTCCACCAGTCTGCTGGGGTTCTCGTTCGCCGGCGTCGTGTTCCTGTTCGTACTGCAGCGAATTCAGGGTGTGCTGCCGCTGAACGGGGGCCTGTCCGGGGTCAGCCCGGCGATGGCGTTCAACACCGCCGCGTCGTTCGTCACCAACACCAACTGGCAGTCGTACGTCCCCGAGACCACGCTGTCCAACCTGACGCAGCCGCTGGGTCTCGCGGTGCAGAACTTCGTCTCTGCCGCAGTCGGTCTCGCGGTTGCGATCGCCGTCATCCGTGGCTTCGTGCGTGTCTCCACCGGCGGTGAGCTCGGCAACTTCTGGGTCGACCTCACTCGCGGAACACTGCGCATTCTGTTGCCGCTGGCGCTGCTGGTGGCCGTGATCATGCTGACTCAGGGCACCATCATGTCGTTCTCGACCGGATTCACCTCCACCGGACTGGATGGGCAGACGGTCACCAATGCGCTTGCGCCCGTTGCCTCTCAGGAGGCGATCAAGGAAATCGGCACCAACGGCGGCGGCATCCTCGCAGCCAACTCGGCGCATCCGTTCGAGAACCCGACCCCGCTGACCAACATCGTGCAGATCATCTCGCTGCTGTTGATCCCGGTCGCGCTCACCCGCACGTTCGGCACCATGATCGGCAACCGCAAGCAGGGCCTGACGCTGCTGGCGGTCATGGCGACGCTCTGGGCCACGCTGCTGACGGTCACGCTGTTCGCCGAGTCCGGAACCCGGGGCGTCGCAGCCACCGCTGCGGGCGCGATGATGGAAGGCAGGGAAGTCCGCTTCGGCATTCCGGCGTCGGCGCTGTTCGCCATGTCCACCACCGGAACATCGACCGGTGCAGTCAATTCCGCGCACGACAGTATGTCTGCACTCGGCGGCGGAACAGTACTGCTGAACATGCTGTTCGGCGAGATCGCACCCGGCGGCGTCGGCACCGGCCTGTACGGATTGCTCGTGCTCGCGGTCATCGCCGTGTTCGTCGGCGGCCTGCTCGTCGGCCGCACTCCCGAGTTCCTCGGCAAGAAGCTGGGTCGACGCGCCATCACGATGGCCGCACTGTCGGTACTGGTGATGCCGATCCTCGTGCTCGTCGGCACGTCCATCACCGTGATTCTCGAATCGACGACCAGCTATCAGGGCAATCCCGGTATCCACGGCTTCACCGAGGTGCTCTACGCCTACGCGTCGGCCTCCAACAACAACGGCAGCGCCTTCGGTGGACTGACGGTGACCAGCGACTGGTTCCAGATCTCCCTCGGTGTCGCGATGCTGCTCGGCCGCTTCCTGCCGATCGTCTGCGTGCTGGCACTGGCCGGATCACTGGCGACGACCAAACGCAGCGCACCCAACGCAGGCACCCTCCCCACCGACGGGCCGCTGTTCGGCACATTGCTGATCGGCACCGCGATTCTCGTCGCCGCCCTCACGTTCTTCCCCGCACTTGCTCTCGGACCCATAGCAGAGGCCATGCAATGAACCTGTCACTGAGAACGGCCGTCCCCGGCGCGTTCCGCAAACTCGACCCGAGGCACCTGGCCCGCAACCCGGTCATGTTCGTCGTCTTCCTCGGCTCCATCGTCACCACCATCCTCTCGATCGCACAGCCGTCGGTGTTCGCCTGGTTCGTCACCGGATGGCTCTGGTTCACGGTGCTGTTCGCCAACCTCGCCGAATCCGTGGCCGAGGGCCGCGGCAAGGCCCAGGCCTCCAGCCTGCGAAAGGTCAAGCAGGACACTGTTGCCCGACGGCGCACAGCATCCGGAGTGGAAGAGGTCGCCGGTGCCGAATTGCTCGTCGGCGACGAGGTGATCGTCTCGGCAGGTGAGGTCATACCCGGTGACGGCGACGTCATCGAGGGCATCGCCACCGTCGACGAGTCGGCGATCACCGGAGAATCGGCTCCCGTGGTGCGCGAGTCCGGCGGCGACCGATCGGCGGTCACCGGCGGCACCATCGTGCTCTCGGACGAGATCGTCGTGAAAATCACTGCAGCGCAGGGTGAGACGTTCGTCGACCGGATGATCGCACTCGTCGAGGGCGCGGCTCGGCAGAAGACACCGAACGAGATCGCGCTCAACATTCTTCTTGCGTCCCTGACGATCGTGTTCCTCTTCGCCGTCGTCGCCATCGGTCCGATGTCGAACTACGCGGGGCAGCAACAGGATCCGATCCAGCTGATCGCACTGTTGGTCTGCCTCATCCCCACCACGATCGGCGCGCTGCTCTCGGCGATCGGCATCGCGGGCATGGACCGCCTGGTGCAGCGCAACGTGCTGGCGATGTCCGGACGCGCAGTGGAAGCGGCAGGCGACATCGACACGTTGCTGATGGACAAGACCGGCACCATCACCTTCGGAAATCGACGCGCGACCGGACTGCACCCGGCCACAGGTGTCGACGCCGTCGAACTGGCTCGGGCAGCTCGACTGTCCTCACTCGCCGACGGCACCCCCGAGGGCCGCAGCATCGTCGAACTGGTCGAGCGTGACTTCGAATCTTCGATGGCAGAAGGCGAATCCGAGCGCGGCGAGTTCGTGGCCTTCACGGCGCAGACTCGGATGAGCGGGCTGGACCTTCCGGGCATGGAGATCCGTAAGGGTGCAGCGGATTCGGTCTACAGTTGGATCCGTGAGGGCGGCGGCACGGCGGATCTCGACGCCACCGTGCACGACATCGCCCAGAACGGCGGTACGCCGCTGGTGGTGGCGGTACGCGAAACCGGTGCTGCTGCTCGTGCTCTCGGTGTTGTGGAGCTCTCCGACGTGGTCAAGCCGGGCATCGCCGAGCGGTTCGCACAGCTGCGCGCCATGGGAATTCGAACGGTCATGGTGACCGGCGACAACCCGCTCACCGCCAAGGCCATCGCCGCCGAGGCCGGGGTCGACGATTACCTCGCGGAGGCGACGCCCGAGGACAAGCTCACGCTGATCCGGCAGGAACAGGAGGGCGGCAGGCTGGTCGCGATGACCGGCGACGGGACCAACGACGCCCCGGCTCTTGCCCAGGCCGACGTCGGTGTCGCGATGAACACCGGCACGTCTGCCGCCAAGGAAGCCGGCAACATGGTCGACCTCGATTCCGACCCGACCAAGTTGATCGAGATCGTCGAGATCGGCAAGCAGCTCCTCATCACCCGCGGCGCGCTGACGACGTTCTCGCTGGCCAACGATCTGGCGAAGTACTTCGCGATTCTGCCGGCGATGTTCTCCACCGTCTATCCGCAGCTCGGTGGGCTGAACATCATGCGTCTGGCGACGCCGGAATCGGCGATCCTGTCTGCGGTGATCTTCAATGCACTGGTGATCGTCGCGCTGATCCCGTTGGCGCTCAAAGGTGTTCGCTATACCCCGGCATCGGCGGCAGCGTTGCTGCGCCGGAACCTGCTGGTGTACGGCGTCATCAGCCCGTTCGTCGGCATCTGGCTCATCGACCTCCTCGTTCGACACATTCCAGGGATTGGCTGATCATGCGCTTCGTACAGGGATTTCTTCGCCAGGTTGTTGCCGGCTTCGCAGTGCTGCTGGCATTGACGGTCGTGCTCGGCATCGTCTACCCGGCCGTGGTCTGGGGCATCAGCCGTATCGGGACCGACTCCGCCGAGGGTTCGCCGCTGCGCGACGCCCGGGGCTGCGTCGTCGGAAGCGCGTTGATCGGCGTCGACCCGCAGGTGGCTCCGGGAGAGCCGGATCCGTTCTTCCACACCCGCGTCACCGGGTCGGTGTCCGACGACGACGCGTTCGCTCCGGGGGATCCGGCCGCGGCCCTGCCGACCAACCAGGGGCCGTCGAGCGAGGTGCTGGCGTCGTTCGTCGAGCAGCGCCGCGCTGCCATCGCGGCCCGGGAGAACGTCGATCCGGCTGCGGTACCGGCCGATGCCGTCACCGGGTCCGGTTCGGGGATCGATCCCGACATCAGCCCCGCCTACGCGGCCATCCAGATCGCGCGAGTCGCTCAGGTGAACGGAGCCTCGGTGAGCGACGTCGAGGCTCTGGTCGCCGAGTACACGCACGGGCCGCAGTACGGTGTACTCGGTGCCGAAGCGGTGAACGTTCCGGAGTTGAACCTGGCACTACGGGACACATACCGGCCGGGTGAGGAGACAGGCTGTGGCGGACAGGGGTGAGCTGCGGATCTACCTCGGCGCAGCACCCGGCGTCGGCAAGACCTTCGCCATGCTCGGCGAGGCGCATCGACTGCGCAGCCGGGGCTGCGACGTCGTGGCGGCCGTGGTCGAGACACACGGCCGAGCGCGAACGATCGACGCGCTCGACGGCATCGAAGTGCTGCCGATGGCGACCGTCGAGTACCGCGGGTCCTCGGCGCAGGAACTCGATCTCGACGCCGTCCTGGCCCGAAAGCCGCAGGTGGTGCTCGTCGACGAACTGGCGCACACCAACACCCCGGGCAGCGTGCGCGGCAAGCGGTGGCAGGACGTCGAAGTGCTGCTCGACGCAGGCATCGACGTCATCTCCACCCTCAACGTCCAGCATCTCGAATCGCTCAACGACGTGGTGCAGCAGATCACCGGAGTGCCGCAGCGAGAGACTGTGCCCGACAGCGTCGTTCGAGCCGCTGACGAGGTCGAGTTGGTCGACATCACCCCCGAGGCGCTGCGCAGCAGATTGCGGCACGGCAACGTCTACGCCGCCGAGAAGGTCGACGCCGCACTGAGCAACTACTTCCGCGGCGGCAACCTCACTGCCTTGCGCGAGCTGGCGCTGCTGTGGATCGCCGATCAGGTCGACGCGGCACTGGTGAAGTACCGCAAGGACAATCGCATCACCGACACGTGGGAGGCCCGCGAGCGCGTGGTGGTGGCGGTGACCGGTGGCCCGGAATCGGAAACGTTGCTGCGCCGCGCCAGTCGCATCGCCTCGAAGTCCAGTGCCGAGCTGATGGTGCTGCACATCGTCCGCGGCGACGGGCTCATGGGTGTCTCGGCACCGCAGATGGGTTCGGTGCGCAAGCTGGCCGCCGGGCTGGGTGCCAGCGTGCACAGTGTCGTCGGCGACGACGTGCCGACGACGCTGCTCGACTTCGCCCGCGGGGTGAATGCGACGCAGCTGGTGATCGGCACCTCAAGACGGTCACGTGCCGCCCGCATCCTCGACGAGGGCATCGGCGCGGCGGTGGTGCAGAACTCCGGAAAGATCGACGTACACATGGTCACCCACGCCGAGCAGGCCACCCGCAGGGGCATGCAGGTCGATTCGGGTCGTCGACGGATCATCGCGTGGGTCGCCGCCGTCCTGGTGCCGTGCCTGGCCGCCGCCGTACTGAGCACGGTCGGACCGGACTTCGACTCCAGCGGTGAGAGCGCCCTGTTCTTCATGGTGGTGCTGTGCGTCGCGCTGCTGGGAGGGGTTGCGCCGGCAGCACTCTCGGCATTGATCGCGGGCTTCCTGCTCAACTACTTCTTCACCACACCCCGGTACAGCCTGACGATCGCCGAGCCCGACAACTTCGTCGTCACCGTCGTGCTGCTCCTCGTCGCCGTTGCCGTCGCCGCCCTCGTCGACGCCGCCGCCCGGCGGACGCGTCAGGCACGCCGGGCCACCCAGGAAGCCGAGCTGTTGACGCTGTTCGCCGGATCGGTACTCCGCGGAGCGGATCTGACCGCACTCCTCGAACGCGCCCGTGAGACCTATCGGCAGACGGGCGTTGCGCTGTGGGACAACCAGTCCGGATCCATCGTGGGCAGCGCCGGCGCGCAGGCTCCTGTCGATCGTGCCGCAGCCGACACCGAGGTCGACGCGGGCGACTTCACGTTGCTGCTCGTCGGCGAACGTACCCGCGCGCACGATCGGCGGGTACTCGCGGCGGTGGCCAACCAAGCGGCCGGCATGGTCCGTCAGGCGCGTCTCGCCGAGGAAGCCAGCCGAGCCAACGCGCTCGCCGAGGCCGACGCGTTGCGTCGAGCATTGCTCTCGGCCGTGAGCCACGATCTGCGGACGCCACTGTCGGCGGTCAAGGCGGCGTCCTCGTCGCTGCGCAGCACCGACGTTCAGTTCTCGCCCGAGGACACCGACGAATTGCTCGCCACCATCGACGAATCGGCCGATCAGCTGACCGCGTTGGTGAGTAACTTGCTCGACTCCTCGCGGCTGCAGGCCGGCGTGGTTCAGCCCAGTCTGCGACCCGTTTTCGTCGACGACGTGTTGGGCGGCGCATTGATCGGAGCCGACGATCGGGTTCGTGTGGACGTGGGCGATGTAGAAGTGCTGGCGGACCCGGGACTGCTCGAGCGGGTACTGGCGAACCTGGTGCACAACAGTGCCCGCTACGCCCCCACCGGGGACATCATCGTCAGTGCGGCGGTGCACGGCGAGTGGGCGAGTATCTCCGTCGCCGACCACGGACCCGGCATCTCCGAGGGAGCCGAGGAGACGATGTTCGACGCGTTCCAACGCCTCGGGGATCGCGACAACTCGGTGGGCGTCGGGCTCGGGTTGTCGGTGGTGCGAGGATTCGTCCGGGCGATGGGCGGTACCGTCACGGCATCGAACACCGTGGGCGGCGGGCTGACGATGACGGTCGAGTTGAAGGCGGCGAGTAGGTGAAGGTGCGGGTGCTCGTCGTCGACGACGAGCCGCAGATCGTGCGGGCGCTGCGAATCAACCTCAACGTGCGTGGGTTCGAGGTGGTCAGCGCGGCGAGCGGCGGAGAGGCGCTGCGGGTGGCCGCGAACTTCCACCCGGACATCGTGATTCTCGACCTCGGGCTGCCCGACATCGACGGAATCGACGTCATCGCCGGTCTGCGCGGCTGGACCGACGTACCGATCCTGGTGCTCTCGGCTCGCACCGATTCGGCCGATACCGTCGAGGCACTCGACGCCGGTGCCGACGACTTCGTCACCAAGCCCTTCGGCATGGACGAGTTGCTGGCCCGATTGCGCGCCGCCCTGCGCCGTGGACCGCACTCCGTCGCCGACCCCGTTGTCGTCACCGAGGACTTCACCGTCGACCTCGCCACGAAAACCGTTGTGCGAGATGGTGTGAGCGTGCACCTGACCCGTACCGAATGGGGGGTTCTCGAACTACTGGTGCGCAACGAGGGCAAGCTGGTGTCGCAGAAGGACATACTGCGCACAGTCTGGGGACCCGGGCATGAGCGCGAAACACATTATCTGCGAATCTATCTCGGCCAACTGCGACAGAAGCTCGAACGAGATCCGGCCTCCCCGGTGCATCTGATCACCGAAACCGGTATGGGCTACCGGTTTGTGAGTTGACCGCGCTCGCACCTATCCACCGAGTACCTCACCCTCGCGGCGTGGGTCCGCTCCCCCGATCCAACCGCCGTCGGTTCGTTGCAGTGCACTCAGGCCGCTGGACTGGTCGGCGACCGAGACCTGGTGGCCCATCTCGCGGAGCGCCGCGACCACAGGATCGTTCTCGCCCATCACGTTCGGGTGTTCGCCGCCGTAGTTGGTCGACGGGGTGTTGGCCGCACCGAAGTCGACCATCGACACCGCCTGCTGCGGATCCATGCCCCAATCGAGCAGTCCCACCAGTGTTTTGACGACGAACTGGATGATCACCGAACCGCCGGGAGAGCCGGCGACGAGCGCCAGATCTCCGCGCGTGCCGTCTTCGTTTCGGTCGAAGACCAGGGTCGGTGCCATCGAGCTGCGTGGACGCTTCCCCGGCTCGACGCGATTGGCCACCGGCGTACCGTCCTCGGCCACCGGCGATGCCGAGAAGTCGGTGAGCTGATTGTTGAGCAGGAAGCCGTCGACCATGTGGAACGAGCCGAAAGCCGACTCGACGGTCGTCGTCATCGAGGCGGCATTGCCCTGGCTGTCTACGACGGAGATGTGGCTGGTGCCGAACTCGGGATCGGTGGACGACGCGAACTGCACCGGGCCGAAGTCGCCGGGCTGTGCTGTGCCCATGGATCTGCCCTCGTCGATCAGTCCCGCTCGCTCACTGAGATATTCGGGATCGAGCAGTGCATCGGGGGATCCACCGGGCAGTGGTACGAAGTCCGGATCGGCGACGTACTTGTCGCGGTCGGCGTAGGCCAGGCGCTCGGCCTCGGCGATCAGGTGCACGCCTTCGGCCGTCGGGGTTCCGCCGTTGGCGTCCATTCCCGTCGGGGCGTATTGCGCGAGATCGAAATTCGACAGAATCCCCATCGCCGACGCCACCGCGATACCGCCCGAGGACGGGCCGGGCATACCGCAGATGTCGTGGTCGCGATACTCGGTGCAGACGGCCGTGCGGGTCTTGGGTTCGTATGCGGCGAGATCCTCCAGCGTGATCTGTCCGGGGGTACGGCCGGCGGTGGTGTCCGCGGTGGCGTCGACGATGGCTTGCGCGATGTCACCGGTGTAGAAGGCGTCTGCCCCGTCGGTTGCGATGGCGGACAGCGTCTTCGACATCGCCGGGTTGTTCAGCACCGTCCCGGCCGGCTTGCCGGTGCCGTCCGGCTGCAGGAAGTAATCCTTGGACGCGGGGTCGAGGGCGAGCTTCGGTGCCGAGTCGGCAATGGACGATGCCATGCGCGGGCTGATCTCGATTCCGTTGTCGGCGAGACCGATTGCGGGTTCGAACAGCTCCCCCCACTGCTTGGTGCCGTGATCGTCGTGGGCTTGCTCGAGCATCCGCAGCACCCCGGGGACGCCGATCGATCGACCGCTCGAACGGGCATCGGGTTGCGGCAGAGTGCGATCGACGTCGTCGATGTACCGCAGGTAGTCGCCGGTCGCACTCATCGGGGCGGTCTCGCGGCCGTCGTAGCTCTGTACTTCACCGGTGGCCGCGTCGTAGTACATCAGGAAGGCCCCGCCGCCGATGCCGGAGGACTGCGGCTCGACGAGGCCGAGCACCGTCTGCGCCACGATCAGCGCGTCGGCCGCGGTGCCACCGTCACGCAGGACCGCGCACGCGGCCTCGGTGGAAACCGGGTTGGCCGTCGAGACGGAGTACGAGGCCGTCTCCACCGGAGCCATGTCGGATCGATACCCGGTCGCCACTTCGGGATTGGTGGAGATGTCACCCGAACTCGCACTCGGCGTCCCCTCTACCGGGGTGCCGCCGCTGGCACCGAGAACACAGCTGTTCTCGGACGCGGGGTCGGGATCGGTGCTCTCGCTGCTACTGCACGCGGCGAGCGGCACCAGCAGAAGGGCACACGCAAGGACAGTCGAGCGGTGCACTCCGATTACAGACACCGCCCGACGCTAACACCCGGCTCACCTGCCGGCACGGGTCTCGGCAGATTCGAGAAGCCAATGTGCGACGGGTGCCGGTCTACCGAACAGAAAGCCCTGCGCGAAGCGGCATTCGAGAGCCTCGATGATCGCGGCCTGCTCCTCGGTCTCGACGCCCTCGGCCACCGTGGCCACCGGCAGCGCCGACGCCATGGCGACGATCGCGCGAATCAGCTGCGTGTCGGATTCCGAAGTGCCGATCTGGTGGACGAACGACTTGTCGATCTTGAGCAGTGCGATCGGCATCGCGCGCAGCCTGCTCAACGAGGAGTAGCCGATACCGAAGTCGTCGAGAACGATGAGCACACCCATCGCAGCGAGTCGGTCGAGAACGCTTTTCGCCGTACCCATGTCGTCGATCAGCACGCTCTCGGTGATCTCGAGGGCCAGATCCGCTCCGTGGAGGCCGTACGTGTCGAGCAGTCTCCCGACGATCACCGGCAACGAATCGTCACGCAACTGCATCGGGGACACGTTCACCGACATGGTGACGTCCTGCCCGTCGGAACGCAGTGTCACCAGATCCGACATCGCGGTGCGCAGCACCCATTCGCCGATTTCCTTGATGAGGTTGGTGGATTCGGCGATCGGGATGAACTCGTTGGGGGTACGCACTCGCCCCTGCCAGTTCCAGCGCAGGAGTGCCTCGTAGACGACGGTGGTGCGCGAGGTGGTCTCGATGATCGGCTGGTAGTACACCTCGAGCTCGCCGCGTCTGATTGCACCGCGCAGCGCGGTGGCGGTCTCGATCGCGGATGTGGCTCGCGCACGCAGGGACTCGTCGAAGAACGCGTAGCGCGCCGCGCCGAGAGATTTCGCGTGATACATCGCGGTGTCGGCCTCGCGGATGGCGTCGTGCAGTCGGTCCGCGTCCGCGATTCCCACCGAGGCCGTGACGTATGCCGTTGCGGCGCTCAGAGGGAACGGCTCGTTCGTTCGATCGATGATGCGGCGGGCCAATGCTTCTGCTCCGCCGCGATCGCGGCGGGTCAACACGACGAACTCGTCACCGGCGTACCTGACCACGGTGTCGGCGGCACCGACGGCGGCGCGGATGCGTCGCGCTGCGGCCACGATGAGTTCGTCACCGACGCGGTGACCGTACGAGTCGTTGACCATCTTGAAGTTGTCGAGGTCGACGAACAGGACGCACGTGCGCCCCGGAGTCTGGGTGCGCTCGAGCCGGGTGAATTCCTCGTCGAGCATCGTGCGGTTCGGTAGGCCGGTCAACAGATCGTGAGCGGCCAGGTATTTCGCGTGCTCCTCACCGACCTGCACGCGGGCCAGCGCGCGTTCGCCGCGCAGGAAGGCCCCCACCAGAATCGAGGCGAGCAACAGGGATCGGACGATCAGATCTCCGGTGGACACGGCCGAGCCCAGCAGCGGGACCGTAGCGCAGACGACCAGCAGCGTCACCACGAACACGACGCGGCGGTTGCTGTGCGCCGGTGCAGGAGTCTGCCGCTGGGAGACGGTACGCATCGACGGATCCAGGGCGGCCATCGCCAGGGCGAGATACGCGAACAGGTAGATGCCGTCGAGCAATCCCGAGGACGGCGCGTCGTCGGTGGTGGCCGCGAACGCGTACGAGATGTCGCCGACGAGTGTCGCGACGAGCGCGAGCAGAGCCCACTGCAGCGCGGGGGTGCGGGGTTTGGACGAGAACAGCAGGTAGGTGGTCAGGGTGATCAGTGCTGCGTCGATCGCCGGATACAGCCCGTTGACCACGGTCGATGCCGACGACCGGGGAGATTCGAGGGCCGGGGAGATGAACAGCAACCACGACAGGAACAGGGTGCCGAGGAAGATCAGGCCTGCATCGACGAGCGGAGTGATGTCGTCGATCGACTGTCGATCTCGGATCCACCGCGACAGTGCGTACCCTACGAGGGCGTACCCGGTCAGGGTGAACAGATCCGGCAGCAGCGGGAACGAATGGTTCAGTGCGGTGGGATCGCTGCGGAGCGAGACCCCGAACATGAACAGCACCGAGGCACCGAACAGTGCCCACCAGCACCGAGAGTCGTCGGGACGGTATCGACGGATAGCGGCGCTGATGGCCAGCACCGATCCGACTGCGACGGTGGCGAGCACGCCGGCCCGTATTCCGGCGTCGCCGAGAACGAAGACGGTGCTCGCGACGACGACCACGGCACCCAGACCGACGGTTCGTACGGTGTGCATGGCGAAGGGCGCAGCGACCTTCGTACTCATCGAAGGACCTACTTCCTTCTCGCTCGTAGCGTTCGCATGGCTGTTCGCGACGCCTCCATGGGTGAATATACGTCTTTGCGCAGCGCATACGGAGCCGAAGCCGGCCTGTAGGTGGGAAAAGCTCAACAGATGTTGTGACAGCTCACGGGTGTCGGTCTCCGGGCATCTACGAAGCGATGGCCTTTGCCCGTTCGACGGCGATGCGAACCTCCTCCTCGATCAGGTCACCGTTGATAGCCGCGCCTGCCTTCACTCCGGCCGCGGACGCCGCCACGACGGTGTCCATCGGTGCGGACACGTTGCCTGCAACCCACACGCCGGGAACGGAGGTGGCGCCGACGGGATCGGCCTCGACGTACGTGCCGAGGACGTGGTCGTTCATGACCATCTCGGTCGTGGCGAGCCCCAGCGACAACAGGACGTCTGCGCGGGAGGTGAAGTTGGGTCCGACGACCAACGCGTCGAGCGGGATCTGCGTGCCGCTCGCGAGTGTCACTCCGACGATTGCGTCGCCGTCGACATCGACCCGAGCGATCTCCCCGTCGACGACCTCGATGCCACGTGCGGCGAGTCGTTCGAGGTCCTCTTCGGCCGAATTCGGTGCCGTGTGCGCGAACACCGTGACTTGCTCGGTGAGCTGACGCCACATCTGTGCCTGATGCCCGACCATGGCGCTGCCGATGATGCCGATCCTGCGATCGCGTACCTCCCAGCCGTGGCAGTACGGGCAGTGCAGTACGTCGCGCCCCCACCGATCGGCGAGGCCGGGGATGTCGGGCAGTACATCGGTGAGGCCGGTGGTGACCAGGAGGCGGCGGCCGCGGACGACGGAACCGTCGGCGAGAGTCACCTCGAACCCGGCTTCGGTTCGACTCGCGGACGTCGCGACACCCTCGACGATGCGTGCGCCGTAGTGTCGCGCCTCGTCTCGGCCGAGGCGAACCAGCTCGAGAGGCGATTCCCCGTCGCGGGTGAGGTAGTTGTGTGAATGCGCTGCCGGAGCGTTGCGGGGATCGCCCGCGTCGATGATCGCGACGGATCGTCGGGAACGGCCGAGGGCCACGGCGGCGCTGAGTCCGGCGACTCCGCCGCCGACGATGATCGCGTCGACCGGAGTGTGTCGATCGGTGTCTGTAGTCATGGGAAGAGTGTCCGACACGGTCCGAAAGTTGGCAATAATTCTTGCCAGGACAGCAAATGGTAGAAGCGAAAGATACCCCAGGTCGGGGTTGATGGCCGCAAATGGGCCAATTGCCGAATTGTGATCGTGCCGACTGGCACCGAGGCTGTCAGCGGGCGAAGTAAGCGCGGATGTACCGCTTGAACAGGGCGTTCACTCGAGGTCTACTGGTCGGTAAGAATCGAGCCGGGGGGGCGTATGGGGCATTTCGAGATCGGCGAGACCGTGATCACGGTACGCAATCTGGGGCACCTGCGGTGGCGCAGCGGGATACCGAAGGGCACCGTGGGAATCGTCGTCGGAGTCGACTGGCTCGGTGACGCTCGCGTGAGGTTCACCGTCGGCGATTCGACGCGCACCCGAGGTGAGACGGTGGAGCACATCGTCGCCGACGGCGACGTCCGCACGTTGCGGGCCGCGCCCCGCCGTCTGATCGGTTAGTTGCTGTCGGTTCGCTCGTCGTCGGTCGCGGGACCGGTTTCGATCGCTCCGCCTTCGCTCGACCAATCGTTGTCTTCTGCAGCCGCGGCCGGATCGGACGTCACGTCCTTCTCGGCGTCGGGGGTCTTCGAGTCGTTGTCGTGGGTAGTCATGATGCCGGACTACCCGCGCGGCGGAAGAAGCAATCGTCGGCCACCGCGCGGGTGAGTATGCGGTGGTCTCTACAGCCCGAAGGGCAGCGTTCCCGGTGCCAGCTCGAAGCCACTGCTGCCAGCGGAAATGGAGCCGAAGCCGCTGAGGATCTGGTTGATGAACGCGGTGATCATGAAAATTCCTCTGTTCGATGCGATGGACGTCTGTCCTGGACAACCCGGTCGAGATTACCGGCATCTGTAGCGTCGAAGCTGTGAGGAGCCAGGGAATTCTCGTCGGTCTTGCTGTGTCCGCCTGCGTACTGGCGGGCTGTTCGTCGGAGTCTTCGGTGTCGGAAGCGCCTGCTGGGTCGTCGGAGGACGCGTCCGTTCCGCTGAATTACGTCGCGCTGGGTGACTCGGCCGCATCGGGCCCGCGGATCCCCGATCAGGTCGGCGCACCGGGATGCCAGCAGTCCGATTCCAACTACCCACACGTACTCGCCGAGGACTTGGCAGTCGGCTCGTTCGTCGACGTCACCTGCTCGGGTGCGGTCACCGAGAACATCGTCTCCACTGCGCAGGGAACATCCAGCGGCGAGGTGCCCGTGCAACTCGATGCGCTGACCCCCGAGACCGATCTGGTGACCGTCACGATCGGCGGCAACGACATCGGGCTGGTCTCGACGGCAGTGCAGTGCCTGA
Source organism: Rhodococcus sp. 14-1411-2a (assembly GCF_002259485.1). Classification (GTDB taxonomy): domain Bacteria; phylum Actinomycetota; class Actinomycetes; order Mycobacteriales; family Mycobacteriaceae; genus Rhodococcoides. The sequence goes on along the minus strand of NZ_NPGA01000011.1, from coordinate 136,274 downwards.
CGTTCGCGGACACCTCGGCCACCAACGTCTGCAGGGACCGGCTCACCGCAGGGGGCGTCGACTCCGTGGCCGCGGCCATCGAGGACGCTGCACCGAGCTGGGGAGCGATGCTCGACGCGGTGGCCGAACGTGCGCCCGACGCGCGGATTCTGGTCGTCGGTTACGGCACCTATCTGCCCGACGGTGGCTGTTTCCCCACGCAACCGATGCTGCCGGAGGACGCCGACTACATCCAGGGCAGCATCACCGCCATGAACGAGGCACTGAAGCAGCAGGCGGACGAGCACGGTGCAGAGTTCGTCGACACCGAGGCGCTGAGTGTCGGCCACGACGTGTGCGTGGCTGCCGATCAGCGGTACTTCGAGGGGGTCGTCCCGCAGAATCCTGCGGCACCCCTGCATCCGACGGCGGCGGGAATGGCGGCGATCGGTGCCGCGGTGGCCTCGGCAGTGCGTGCCGGATAAGGGAACCACGACACCGTAACTGGCTCTTCTCCTGCGGGCCGGTCGACGTGAAGTCTTGATCGCATGGTCTCGTATTCCGCAGTTCTCGGTGTGTTCGCAGTGGCTCTCGCGTTGGTTCTGACACCGGGGCCGAACATGATCTACCTTGTCTCGCGCAGTATTTCGCAGGGCAGACGGGCGGGACTGGTGTCGCTGGGCGGCGTCGCGATCGGATTCCTGATCTATCTGACGGCCACCAATCTCGGCCTGGCCGCGGTGTTCACGGCCGTGCCCGCGCTGTACACGGCGGTCAAGCTCGCCGGCGCGGCCTACCTCGCCTGGTTGGCGGTGCAGGCCGTGCGCGGGACGGTGTCGGCATTCGAACCGACCGAGCTGCAACAGGATTCGAACCGCCGGCTGTTCACGATGGGCTTGGCGACCAACCTGCTGAACCCGAAGATCGCGATCATGTACATTTCGGTCATCCCGCAGTTCGTCGACCCTGCGGCGGGACACATTCTGCTGCAGGGATTCACGCTCGGCGGGGTGCAGGTCGCCGTGGCCGTAGCGGTCAACCTGGCGATCGTGGTGCTCGCCGGATCGATCGCGCAGTTCCTCGCCGTTCGCCCGACGTGGCTGCGGGTGCAGCGCTACGTCATGGGCACGGTGCTCGGGCTCCTCGCGGTGCGAGTGGCGACCGATGGGGGCAAACCGGTCCCGGCGTGAGCTCTGTACGCGCGCCAGCCGCCGAATTCGGTGATGTCGGTTCCCGACTCGGCGGCGTCGTGCGCACAGCAGAATCCGGTGACCCAGCGGCCGTCGGACAATTCGACCGGACCCAGACCCATCGGTGACGGGAGCCCGGCGAGGAAGGTTCCGAGCGCGGCAGCGGACATGCGATAGAGCTCTCCGGAGATGGGTGCGCCGTCGCCAGCCCGCCGTATCAGGCCGGGCTTGGGCGGGGTGGTGTGCAGATCCACCAGCCGGTAGTCCGCCGTGGTCGTCACCTCGCCGCTGAATCGCGCACCGCGATCGGTCAACTGGTGATGCACCGGAAAACCGCGCAGATGTGCGCCGACGGCCAGTACCTCGATGCCGTCGTCGATCAACGACGGTGACTCGATTCCGCTCAACTGTGCCGCCAGGTCGATTGCGATCTGATCCTCGAACGCAGGTACGACGACCATGACCCCGAACGGAGTGCCATCCGGCGTCGGGGCTCCGGGAACGGCCACCGCGGCCATGTCGAGCAGGTTGCAGAAGTTGGTGAACGTACCCAGCCGCCGGTTGATGCTCATCGGATCCGACTGCACCGCAGCAATAGTGGGATGCTCGGTGGTGGTGGGTAACAGCAGGCCGTCGAACTCGCTGAGGAGTGTGCGGGCTGCTGTCTTCGCTCGCGCAAGGGTGTCGAGATCGTCCACGTATCGATGCGCGGACGGCCCTGCAGCCGATCGAACGATCGCGGCCACCGTGGGATCGGCACCGGCAGGCGCGGTGTCGAGGAACTCTCCGACGGCCGAATAGCGCTGCGCCACAATCGCTCCGTCGTACAGAAGTGTTGCAGCGTCGAGCAGCGCCGAGATGTCGACCTCGGCGTGGGACATGCCCTTGTCGGCCAGGCCGGCGACCGTCTCCTCGAATGCCCGACGGTACGCCGGGCTGAGCGACGTCAGATCCTCACCTCGTGGGACGGCGACACGGGGCTGCGGGGATGCGGCCAGTCGGACGTCGGCGGGCCAGGCCCGGCTGCGTGGATCGGTGGCGGTCGGGCCGGTCATGACTTTCATGGCCGCAGTGGCACTGTCGAGATCACGGGCGAGAACGGTGACGCAGTCGTAGTCGGCGCAGGCGGGAACGACACCGGTGTTCGGCACGATACCCAGTGAGGTCTTGATGCCCACGATTCCGTGGAAGGCTGCGGGTACTCGACCCGATCCTGCTGTGTCGGTGCCGATTCCGATGTCCGCGATGCCCAGTGCCACCGTGACGGCGGACCCGGAACTCGAGCCTCCCGAGACCAGCGTGGGATCCCAGGCGCACCGCACCGCGCCGTAGGGGCTGCGAGTGCCGACCAATCCGGTGGCGAACTGGTCGAGGTTGGTCTTGCCCAGTATCAGTGCGCCCTGGCTGGTCAGTCGCTCGATGGCGACGGCAGATGCCGAAGGGGTGTAGGCGAACTCGGGGCAGGCCGCGGTGGTGGGCAGCCCGGCCACGTCGATGTTGTCCTTGACCGCGACCAGTGTGCCCGCGAGCGGTAGATCGGCACCGGCCGCGAGTGCCTCCTCGAGGGCGACTGCCTCGGCCAGCACGTCGTTCTCGTCGCGCAGGGTGATCCAGACCTCGGGCCGATCCACCTCGGCGATCCGCTTGTAGGCCTGCAGAACTCGCTCTCGTACCTCAGGCTGCATCGGTCTTGCCCTTCGTCGTATCGAATTCGCCTGCTGCCGACCACGCGTCGCGCTCGGCACCGAAGGCAACGGCTTGCGTCGCGCGGAACTCGGCGATGGAGTCCGCGTTGGTCTCGAGGAAGTTCTCGTGCTCGGCCAGCGAGAATTCACCGTCGGTGATGTCCACTCCGCCGCCGCGGCCTGCTGCCAGATCTGCGCGCAGATCCATCAGTTCCTCGGGTTCGACCGAGTACCAGGAGATTCGGTCGAAGAACCGGAGCAACCACGGGGTGCCCTCCTCGAAGGGGCCGTCACTGTAGGCGGCGCTGTGGTTCCACACCTGCGTGGTTCGACCCACGAACTGGTATCCGCCGGGACCCTCCATGCCGTAAATGCATAGATATGCCCCACCGATGCCGACGGCGTTCTCCGGCGTCCAGGTTCGCGCCGGGTTGTACTTGGTTGTCACCAGGCGGTGTCGGGGGTCGAGTGGTGTCGCCACCGGAGCGCCCAGATACACGTCACCGAGTCCGAGCACCATGTAGTCGGCGGCGAAGACGGTGTCGAACACGTCTGCCACCGAGTCGAGTCCGTTCATGCGTCGGATGAACTCGATGTTCCAGGGGCACCACGGCGCGTCGGCGCGCACACCGTGCATGTACCGCTGGATCGCCTCGCGGGTCGAGGGGTCGTCCCACGAGAGCGGGAGCCGAACCCGGCGGCTGGGCACCACGAGCTCCGAGGCCGCGGGAAGATCGTCCTCGACCTCGGACAGCAGACCCATCAACGAATCGATCGACAGCACATCGGGATTCACCTTCACCTGCAACGAGCGGATGCCCGGGGTCAGGTCCACCAACCCGCGCGGGGCGAGTGCCTCGACGCGCTGGTGCAGGGCGTGGACTCGCGCACGCAGGGCCAGGTCGAGTTTCATGTCGCCGTACTCGACGAGGACGTTGTCGTCTCCCGAACGCCGGTAGGTGACGCACGTGTCGGCGTCGCGTCGAGCAATAACGCCGTCGTCCCCGTCGCCGCCTGCGGAGAACACTGCAGGCAGAGATGCGCGCCGGGCAAGACCGAGTGATCCCAGTGGGGCGGTGGCCGCGGCTCGCACCGGAACGAAGCGGATGGTGTCCCCGGGGCGGAGCTGGCCGAGCTTCCACCGCTCGGCGGCGACAACGGTGACGGGGCAGACGAATCCGCCCAGACTCGGGCCGTCCGGTCCTAGCAGAATCGGGGTGTCGCCGGTGAAGTCCAGTGCGCCGACGCTGTAGGCGTTGTCGTGAATGTTGGACGGGTGCAGTCCGGCTTCGCCGCCGTCGGTCCTGGCCCACTGCGGCTTCGGCCCGATGAGCCGGACCCCGGTGCGATCGGAGTTGAAGTGCACCTCGTAGCGGGTGGCGTAGAGGGTGTCGATGTCCTCGCGGGTGAAGAACTCCGGCGCGCCGTGGGGGCCCTCGGTGACGGCGATGTCCCAGCTCGATGTCAGCACCGGCAGGTGTTCCATCGGAATCGGACCGAGGATCTCGGAGTTGTCCGAGCGTCCGGCCAGGCCGATGACGTCGCCCTCACCGAGGGTGCCGCCACGATGTCCGCCGAACTTACCGAGAGTGAACGTTGCTGCGCTGCCGAGATAGTCGTCGACGTCGAGGCTGCCCTGGATCAGAACGTAGACCCGTAGCCCGTGCCCGGTGGTGGTGCCGACATCGAGGGTGGCGCCGGCGGGAACCAGCACCGGCTTCCACTGCGCGGCCGATCGGCCGTCGATGCGCACCGGTACCGCTGCGCCGGTGACGCAGACGTAGGTGTCGGCGTCGAACGTCAATGCCGGCCCGGCCATGGTGGATTCGAGGCCCGGGGCACCCTCGGCGTTGCCGAGCGCGACGTTGCCGAGCCGGAACGACAGGTCGTCCATCGGCCCCGACGGCGGTACGCCCACCTTCCAGTACCCGATGCGACCCGGCCAGTCCTGCACGGTGGTGATCATGCCGGGTCGCTGGACGGTCATCTTGGCGGCCGTACTGTTCACAGCGTTCATGCTCGACCGCCCGGCTCTCGCGTCACGATCATCCGCACCGCGGTGGGGTCGAATCCGTTGCAGGGGTTGTTGATCTGCGGGCAGTTGGACACCAGGACCAGCGTGTCGATCTCGGCACGCAAGGAAAGCTTCTTTCCGGGAGCCGACAGACCGTCGACGATGCCGAGCGTGCCGTCGGCGTCGACGGGGACGTTCATGAAGAAGTTGATGTTGGGCACCAGGTCCCGTTTGCCGAGTCCCCACTTGGATCCCTCGATGAGGAAGTTCTCGACGCACGCGTGCTGATGCTGGGTGTGGTGGCCGTAGCGCAGGGTGTTCGATTCCTTGGAGCACGCACCGCCGACGGTGTCGTGGTTGCCGACCTCGTCGTCGACGATCGTCATGATCGGAGTCGAATCATCGCTGCGCAGAACGGTTCCGGTGGTCAGGAACAAGTTCTGCTGTGCGGTGACGGTGGCGGGGGCGGAGTAACGGATCGAGTGATCGTGCGCGCCGTACATCAGGGTGTCGACGGCTTGATTGCCGTACAGATCGACGATCGTCAGTACGTCACCGGCTTCGACGACGGCGGACCACGGGCCGAATGCGGGGGCGATCTCGTCACGAACGATCGTGGTCTCGAGTGTTCCTGTGGTCATTGTGCTGCCTTCCATGCGTCCTCGGTGTTCTGCACTGCGCGCTGGTACTCGGGTTCGGTGTTGCCGAGAGCGAGCAGCTCTTCGGGTGCTCGCCACGCCAGCACGTCGAGGGCCGTTGTGGGGTACTCGGACCTCGGGTCGAGCGGGTGAGCGGTGTTGGCCAGCAACACGATCACCGGCAGGTGGATCAGCAGATCCACCGACTTCCCCGCTCCCGCCGAGCCGGTGCCGACCAGAGCCCCGTCGGCGTCGACTCTCACGCCGTGAAAGAAGGACAGGGACGGTGCGACGTCGCGTGGTTCCAGTCCGTGCTTTGCTGCGGCCAGAGTGAACAGTTCGCGGCCTGCGGGAGCCGACGAATGTGGTCCGCTGACTCCGTATTTCGCGGTGTTGGTAGCAGCGGAGGTGGTGCCGCACAGGGCGTCGTGGTGGCCGGAGGTGTCGTCGACGATGGTCGCCAGAACGCGCCCCTGATCCGAGAGCAGAGGATGGCCGGCACTCAGATACGCCTGCCACGGCACCTTGACGGTGTCGGCGGTGTTGAGTCGCTCCCACGGGGCGTCGGCGCGGTAGAGCAGCAGGTTGGCGCAGGCATCACCGTCGACGTCGACGAGGCGTAGCCGGGTTCCGCGAGCGAGGACCTTGGTGGTGTAGCTGCCGCCGGGGACCGATTCTGCCCAGGTGAGCTCCGAGATGCCCTCCGGTGCAGTGGGTGCCGGTGCGACCGTCGCCTGGGAGCGTGCGTGTTCCTTGGCGGAGTGGGTGGTTGCAGTTGCCGTGCTCATGCTGGTTCAGGCTCCGATCGTGACGGGCTTGGGGTGGGCTTTGCCGCGGGGTAGGCAGGCGATACCTACGACGATCACGGCCAGGACGGTCAGGGGTGCGGCCCAGCGCAGCAGTGGGAATTCGCCGGTGGGGTCGAAGATCTCGGCTCGCGGCCACGACAGGTTGACCACCATCAGGCCGCCGTAGAGAACGGCGGCGATGTTGACCGGCAGGCCGAGACGGCCGAGGGTGAAGAGCTTCTGGCCGTCGGAGTCGTGCTGCACGCCGCCGTGCGGCCAGCCCTTGAGTCGCTGGATCAGCAGCGGGACGGTGACCATCATGTACGCGAGGTAGATCAGCACGATGCAGACGCTGGAGAGCGTGGTGAAGATCGCGGAGTTGCCGACGTTGACGGCCAGGATCGCCACGCAGGCCAGACCGATCAGGACCGAGGGTGCGATGGGGGTTCCGGTGCGCGAGTTGACCTTCGCGAGAGCTGTCGAGGCGGGCAGTCGTCCGTCGCGGGCCATGGAGAACATCAGCCGTGATGCCGCGGTCTGGATGGCGAGGGTGCAGATGAACACCGCGATGGCGACGTCGACCAGCAGGACCTTGCCCCACGGCGAGGTGAGGATCGAGTCGATGACGTACGGAAGCCCCTGCGTCGCGAGCTGGCCGTCGGTGAGGCTCGGTGCGGCCATCAGTGCGCCGACGATCATCAGGCCACCGCCCAGTGCCGATGCCGACAGTGCGAGCCGGATGGTGCGCGGCGCGACGCGTCGGGGATTGCGGGTTTCCTCGGCGAGTTCGCCTGCCGAGCCGAAGCCGACCATGACGTAGGCCGCCATCAGGCCCGAGACGATCCAGGCACCGATGTATCCGGGATCGGCTCCGGCACTTCCGGTATCGAACACCACCTGTGGTCCGCGCTCGGCGTGGGTGAAGAACACCAGCACCAGCGCGATGACGCCGACGATCTCACAGGTGACGCCGATGCTGTTGATGCGCGACATCCAGTTCACGCCGATGCAGTTGATCGTGGTGGTGAGCACCAGCAGAATCGAGCCCAGCACAACGGCATTCGCGGCTCCGCTCGGCGAGGTGAGCGCGGTGTCCTCGCCGATCAGCTGGAATCCGCCCCAGATGCTGGGGAGAACGACCTGCAGTGCGATCGCGGCTGCGGAGGCGGTGACGATCTGCGCGATGATCATGAACCACCCGGCGAACCATCCGACCAGCTCACCGCCCATCCGCCTGGACCAGTGGTAGATCGCGCCCGAGATGGGATAGCGGGCAGCGAGTTCGGCAAAGTTCAGGGCCACCATGAACTGCCCGAGAAACACGAGCGGCCAGGTGAGGAAGAAGGCCGGGCCGCCGAAGCTGAAGCCGAGTCCGAAGAGCTGGAAGATGGTGGTGAGAATCGAGACGAACGAGAAGCCGGCGGCGAAGGACGCGTACTTGCCGAGGCTGCGGTGCAGCTGCTGGTCGTAGCCGAGGGAAGCCAGATCGGAATGGTCGGTGGTGGGCGAGGGTTCCGAACCCGAGCCCGGGGCCGGCAGTGTTGTCGAGCTCATGGAAGTCTCCTACGGGCGAGGTGGGTGGTGAGTGATCGCCCGCTGCATCGCCGAGGCGGGTTTCTGTCAGTTGATAGTTTTCGGCACCGCCGTTCCCTGGCGGTGTCCGTCGTGAAACAATGTCGTTTCGTCTATTTCGATCAGATGACAGAAATCTCACCGTCACGGAGACCTGACAAGATGCAGTCATGACCGGAGCAGGCAGGCCAAGGCTGAGCACCAAGAAGCGGCCGGGCGACACCGCTCGCGAGGAAATTCTCGACGCCTCGGCCGAGCTCTTCACCACTCGCGGATTCACCAATACCTCCACCCGCGTCATAGCCGACGCCGTCGGTCTACGTCAGGCCTCGCTCTATCACCACTTCGCCACCAAGGACGACATACTCGACGCGTTGCTCAGCGGCACGGTCGATGCGCCGCTGGCCGTCGCGCTGCGCATCCGGGACTCGTCGGCCGACGCGGCGACCCAGATGTACGCACTGGCCTACTTCGACGCCGGACAGCTCGGCGCGTCCACCTGGAATCTCGGCGCGCTCTATCTACTGCCCGAACTGCGCAGCGAGCGCTTCGAGACCTTCCGCGACCATCGGTACACGCTGATGAGCCTGTATGCGGCCATTGCGTCGGACACGTTGGTCCAGCTCGATTCCGAGCGCAGGCCGGGTACCGAGGACCTGCCGTTTCGGCTGGTGGAGACCGTGGTGAACGCGCGGGCCGATCGGGAGAACGGCCGCCAGGACGCGACGGCGGACGCGGCCGGAATCGCCGAGGCCGCTCTGCGAGTACTCGGCTGGACCGGGGATGTCACCGCGTTGCATCGGACTGCGGAGGCCCTGCTCGGGACGGTCGTCGGAATAGTCTTCGAGTCTCGGTCCTTGCATTCGACATGACATCGATAGCAATAGTCGGAGCAGGTGCAGGTCTCGGAGCAGCAGTCGCGCGCAAGTTCGGCGCGCAGGGCTTCTCGGTCGGCCTCATCTCCCGCAATCAGGCCCGTGTCGACGCTCTCGCCGATCAGCTCGCTGCCGACGGTATCTCCGCCAAGGGCTTCGTCGCCGACGTGCGCGATCCGGCCTCGATAGCGTCGGCGTTGGAACAGGTCACCGAGACACTCGGACCCATCGAGGTGCTGCAATACAGCCCGCTTCCGCAGAAGGACTTCATGCGGCCCGTGCTCGAGACCACCCCGGCCGACATGGTCGGGCCGGTCGAGTTCTCCATCTACGGACCGATCGCCGCCGTACACCAGGTGTTGCCGGGCATGCGGTTCCTCGGCGAGAACAAGGGCACGATTCTGTTCGTCAACGGCGGCTCTGCGGTCAAGCCCGGGCGTACGGTCACCGGCACCTCCATCGCGTTCGCAGGCCAGGCCGCATACGCGCAGCTGCTCAACGAGGAGTTGGCCGCCGAGGGAATCCAGTTGTCGCAGTTGATCATCGGTGGTGCCATCGACGGTAGCGATCCGAGGAAGAGCCCCGAGGCACTCGCCGAGCAGCTGTGGAGCCTGCACACCGAACGCGACAGGTTCCGGGTTCAGGTCGCCACGGACTGACTGTCTCCATGGACTGACTAGGGTTGCGTGCATGACATCGTTGCCCGACTGGGCTCAGGCCCTCGACCTCGCACCCCACCCCGAGGGTGGTTGGTTCCGCGAGACCTGGCGCAGCGAGGTCACCATCCCGCAGGAGCTCCTGCCCGACGGTTACCCCGGCCCGCGAGCGGCGGGCACGGCAATCCTGTTCCTGCTCATGCCCGGTCAGCAGTCGGCGTGGCACACCGTCCGCGGCACCGAGATGTGGCTGTACCACCGGGGTAGTCCGGTGCAACTCGATCTCGGTGGCGCAGGGGACGAGCCTGGGGCGGTGACCTCGCTACTGGTCGGGCCCGATTCGCCGCAGCAGATCGTGCCGCCGTCGGTGTGGCAGCGGGCGCGTCCGATGGGTAACGAACCGAGTCTGGTCAGCTGCACCGTCACCCCCGGTTTCGATTTCGAGGACTTCCGGCTCGAAGGCCAACGTGGGTAGGAAACGGGCGTCGGCACCGGTCGGCTCCCTCCAGCCCGGAGTGTTCGAAATCGATTCGGGCACCTGTAAATTGGTTCGTGACGCGTTCTCCGACGACGGGTGGGTCGTCAACGTCAACGACGTCCCGAGTTCGCACATCGACATGAACGACCCCACGGTGCTCGAGTTCGAGTACATGCGCTGGATCTCGGGCCTGGTTCGGTCGCAGTGGGATTCGAGCTTTCCGCTGCGGGCGCTGCACCTCGGGGGCGGGGCGTGCACCCTGGCGCGCTCGTTCACCGCGGAATATCCCGGGGCGCGTCAGGTGGTGGTGGAGCTCGACGGCAAGCTCTCGGAATTGGTACGCGAATGGTTCGACCTACCGCGGGCACCGCTGCTGCGCATCCGCGTCGGCGAAGCTCGGGCGGTCACCGAGACGCTCAGCGAGAACAGTCGCGACCTCATCGTGCGAGATGTGTTCGCGGGAGCGGTCACTCCTGCCCCGCTGCTCACGGCCGAGTTCACCGCCCATGTTCGACGCGTCCTCTCCCCCGGCGGCATGTACGTCGTCAATTGCGGTGACCGCCGGGATCTCTCGCTCGCGAAGCAGGAGGCGGCGACTCTTCGCAGTGTCTTTCCGCACCTCGCGATCGTCGCCGATCCGGCGATGCTCAAGGGCAGGCGCTACGGCAACATCATCATCGCCGGCAGCGATGTGCCGATCGGGGATTCGCCGTCGCTGGCTCGGGAGCTTCTCGGTGGCGCTGTTCCGGCGCACGTGTGGTTGACGGAGGAGGTCACAACTTTCGCACGTGATGCGAAGGTGTTGCGGGACTAGGGTGCTGGGGCATTCCCGGCAAGGTCTTTCGCCAGTCGCTCGGCGGCCGAGATCAGCAGGGGCACGAACTGCTCGGCCGATTCGAGGGTGACGCGCGCTGTGGGCCCGGCGATCGACATCGCCGTGAGGGTCGGGGCACCGAGTACCGGTACGGCGAAGCAGCGGACGCCCACTTCCTGCTCACCGTCGTCGATGGCATAGCCGCGTTCGCGGATCACTGCGAGGTCCTCGAGCAACGCGTCGAGCGTGGTGATGGTGTTGACGGTGCGGGGAGCCATGCCGAGGCGGCCGACGATCGCGCGGACGGCATCGTCGTCCAACTGCGAGAGCAGCGCCTTGCCGACGCCGGTGGAATGCGGCAACACGCGCTGACCCACCTCGTTGAACATCCGCATCGCGTGTTCGGACGGGACCTGCGCGACGTACACCGCCATGCCGTCCTCGAGAAACGCCATGTTCGACGTCTCGTGCGTGATCCGGACCAGTTCCGCCAGATACGGCTTGGCCCATCCGCCGATCAACTTCGAGGCGCTGTCGCCCAGACGAATGAGCTTGGTGCCCAGTGCGTATCGGCGGGACGGCAGCCGGCGGACGTAGCCGAGCGAGACGAGGGTTCCGATCAGACGGTGCACCGTCGGCATCGGCAGATCGGTACCCTCGGCCAGTTCGCTGATCCCGATGGATCCGCCCGAGGCAGCCATGATGTCGAGCAGTTCGAACGCACGCTCCACGGACTGCACCCCGCCACCTGCCGCCACAGTCCCACCTCGCATGTTCGTAGCTTCTACCGATCTCGATAGAACACTACTGGTGATGCCGCGTCGCCACCGGCGGTGCAGCGGTGACCACCGAGGGCGAGGGTTTCTGGCCGATCGTGACGACGTTGAAGGCGATGTTCAGTACGACGGCGACGATGCTCGCGGCGCTGATGCCGGAGTCGAGCACCACGTGGACCCAGTCCGGGAACGCCGCGTAGAAGCCCGGCACCGCGATGGGGATGAGGCCGAAGCCGATGGCCACCGCCACGATGACGAGGTTCAGGTTGCCGTCGAACTCCACCTTGGACAGCGTCCGGATGCCGCTGGCCGCCACCGAGCCGAACAGCACGATGCCCGCACCGCCGAGTACCGGCAGCGGCACCGAGGCGACCACCAATCCGAGGACGGGGAAGAGCCCGAGGAACAGCAGTACCGAGCCGCCGGCCGCGACGACGTAGCGACTCTTGATTCCGGTGACCGCCACCAGACCGACGTTCTGGGCGAACGCACTGGCCGGGAAGGTGCCGAACACGGGCGCGATGGTGGTGGCGACCATGTCCGCTCGCAGTCCGTCGCCGACGCGTCGAGCATCGACATCGGTGCCGACGATCTCGCCGACGGCCAGGATGTCCGCGGTGGTCTCGGTCATGATGACGAGGATGACCACCACCATCGACAGGATCGCCGCGATCTGGAAGGTCGGGGCTCCGAACGCGAACGGCTCGGGGAGGCTGAAGATGGCACCGTCGCCCACACCGGAGAAGTCGGCCTTGCCGACGAGGACTGCGAACACCGTGCCGACGATGATGCCGATGAGGATCGACAGGCGCGAGAGCGTGCCCTGCACCAGCCTGCTCACCAGCAGCACCACCACGAGGCTGAAGGCCGCGAGCCCGATGTTGGACATCGAGCCCCAGTCGGCGGCCTGCTGATCACCGCCCATCGCCCACCGAACCGCAACGGGCAGTAGCGATATACCGATGACGGTGATGATCGTGCCGGTCACCACCGGTGGGAAGAATCGCACGATCTTGCTGAAGAACGGGGTGATCAGGATCCCGATGGCACCGGCCGCGATGATGGCACCGAACACCGAGTTCAAGCCACCCGGCCCGCTCGCGATGGCCACCATCGTCGACACCGATGCGAACGAAATACCCTGCACCAGCGGCAACTTCGCCCCGAAATAAGGCACTCCCAGGGTTTGCAGCAAGGTGGCCGCTCCGCTGACGAACAACGCGGCCGAGACCAGCAGCGCGATCTCGGTACCGGTCAGTCCCGCTGCGCCGCCCACGATCAGGGGCGGTGCGATGACTCCGCCGTACATCGTCAGGATGTGCTGCAATCCATAGACGTACGACCTGCCGATCGACAATCGCTCGTCCTCGGGACGGGCGGGGTCATGCGGCGCACGGTTGTTGTTCGGCTTGCGCTTCGTCAGCTTCATGTTGCCTCGCTCCTAGCAGAATCCGGGCACGGTATCCCAGGCGCGGCCCGCGTCCGGGGCATCGTCGCGTTCCACCGTGGCCTCGATCAGGCCGTAGGGACGATCCGCGACGTAGAAGACCTCACCGGGGTTGTCGAGTCCGAACGGCTCGAGATCGACGAGGAAGTGATGGATGTTGGGCATGGAGAACTTGATCTCACCGATCTCCGGGTGGGCTTCGAGAACCTGCTTACCCATCTGGAACAGGCTCTGCTGCAACGCAAGAGAGTGAGTGGACGCGAAGGCGTCGAGCATGATGGAACGGACGTCGTCGAAGGTCTTGTCGAAGTCCAGCTCGGTGGTGAGGTACCGCCAGCGGGCGCTGACCGACGTGGCCAGGATGCGGTCCGTGGTCTCCTTCAGTGTGGTGTACCGGTCCTTCGGGTAGCCCCAGAATTCCGACGCCGTCGAATTGAGCACCACGAGGTCGCTGATGCCCGAGACGATGGAGATGTCTTCTCCGTCGATCGTGACGATCGTGTTCCGCTTCTCGTCGCCGGCCTTGACGAACGAGTGGTCGTAGCCTTCCTGGCCGGGTCGTTCCGCAGGCTCCACTCCTGCACTTCCGTTCGGGATCCGCGACCAGGAGTACTGCTCGATTTCCCAGCGGCCACCGGTGATCCAGTCGAAGTTGCCGGTGAAGTGCTTTCCGAGCCGGAGCGCGAAGTTCTCGATCGCGCCGATGCCGTCCCGCGCGAAGGCGTACACGGTGTTCTTCTGGGTGTCGGTCGCGACGACGTGGGCGTTGTCACCCTCGGTGTGGACGGCCTCGAGGTCCCCGCGCAGCTGCGAGGTGACGCTGACGTCGGTGATGCGGTGGCGAGGAGTCTCGCGGTCGATGCGGACGAGTCTGCATTCGGCTTTGCCGTACTGGTTTGTTCCGAGCACGATGGTCATGGGTTCTAGCTCCCTCGATAGGTGGTGAAAGCGAACGGGCTCAACAGAAGTGGGATGTGGTAGTGCTGGTCTGGTGCAGTGATCTCGAAGGCGACGACGACCTCCGGGTGGAAGCATTCGGTGTGTTGGGACGCGAAGTACGCACCGGTTGCGAAGGTGAGGCGGTAGATGCCCGGTTCGAGTTCGGTGGGACCGAGCGACGAGACCCGGCCCTGCTCATCGGTGATTGCGTCGGCGACCGGGGTGCCGTGGTGATCGGCAAGCACGATCGAGACACCCTGTGCGGGAACGCCTCTTGCCGCATCGAGCACGTGAGCGGTCACCTGACTTTTCGCGTCAGGCATTGCCGAGACTTCCTGTCGCACGAAACTCGGCGATCTCCCGCAGCTCGTGTTCGACGACGGCGGCCTCGGTCTCGGGGTCGTTGCCGAGCCTGCTGTGCAGAGCATCGAGAACTGCGTGAGCATCCCGGCCGGCGGCCCTGATCAGAAACACCTGCCCGAACCGCCTCTCGTAGGCCACGTTTCCCGCTCTCAGGCGTTGTTCGACGCTGGCGTCGGAGATGTCGACGCCGGATTGCTCGGTACTCGCGTGCCGAGCGCTGGCATCGTCTCCGTCGGGTCTCTCGCCGATGCGCGGGTGCACGGCGAGTGCACGGTGCACTTCCTCGGCTGTCAGTGGTGCCGCAGCGCGATGGATGGCGTGGCGCAGGGCCTGCACGTCGGTGAACGGCCGGGCGCTCAGAACTTCCCGAACCCAGCGAGGTACGTCGAGGCACAGCGAGAGTGTGCGTGCCGCGTCGGCCTCGGAGGCCGTGTTCAAGTCGACGACTGTATCCGATTCCGCAATACGAAATGTTGATTCCACCAAGTGAGCGTGACACCGATCACATGCAGTGTCAAGGGTCGATCTCGAGGCATCCACGTCGATCCGTTCGGCGTTGCTGCACTGCGCTATTGGGCACTTCGGTCGCGCGGTCCGTGCACTCGGGTCTTGACAGATCCACGTGGCGCACGCCACACTCGGTTCATCAAACGGAATACATATTCCACAATACGGACTTTGAGTCCGACCCTTCGAGCCCGAGAGGAACGACTTCATGACGGAGCTCTTCTGCAACGGTGGTGCGATGCGTGGCGGCAGCCTGCACCACAACGTCTCGTCCCACCCGTTCGTGGGGACAGTGCGCACCACCCCGAACTACCGCTTCTTCTCGGTGCGTGACGAGTTCCCGGCACTGTTGCTCGACCACACTGCCGGCGCGGCCATCGAAGGCGAGCTGTACGACATTCCGCTCGACGACATCCGGACGGCGTTCCTGCCGGACGAACCGCCGGAGCTCGAGCTCACCGTGGTGGCGCTCGAGGATGGGCGCTCGGTCCTTGGCGTCGGCCTGCGCCCCGGGGTGCTCGATGCGCAACCGGACGAGCTGACCGACATCACCTACGCAGGCAGCTGGCGTAGATACCGCGGACTGCCGCAACCTCAGAACTGAAAGGCACTGTGCATGAATATCTTTGCTGATTCTCGACTCCGATACACCGTCAACTGTTCCATCCTCTTCACCGACGTGCCTCTGCTCGATCGACCGCAGCGCGCGCGAGATGCCGGATTCGACGCCGTCGAATTCTGGTGGCCGTTCGGGGGCCCGGTGCCCTCGGACGCCGATGTCACCGCATTCGTGTCCGCCATTCGCGATGCCGGGGTACAGCTGACCGGGCTGAACTTCGCGGCCGGCGACATGCCTGCAGGCGATCGTGGGATTCTGTCCGATCCAGCGCAGGTGCAGGCCTTCCGAGACAACATCGCCGCCACCGTCGGCATCGGCGAACAACTCGGCACCACAGCGTTCAACGCCCTGTACGGAAACCGCATCGACGGCGTCGATCCGCTCGACCAGGACGAGGTCGCGATCGAGAACTTGGCCGCCGCCGGGAAGGCCGCAGCCAGCATCGGCGCCGTCGTGCTGGTGGAACCCGTCAGCGGCGCGCCCGCCTACCCGATCAAGTCCGCTGCCGGTGCCGTCGCCACCATCCGACGCGTCGCGCGTGAACAGGACGTACACAACCTGCGTCTGCTTGCCGACCTGTACCACCTCGCCGTCAACGGAGACGACGTGCCCGCAGCGCTCGATGCCCACCACGATCTGATCGGGCACGTTCAGATCGCCGACTCACCGGGCCGCGGAGAACCGGGTACCGGCTCACTCGACCTAGGCGGACAACTCGCCGGCCTTGCCGCACGGGGTTACGACGGCTACGTCGGACTCGAATACAAAGCCACCCAGCCGGACCCGTTCGCGTGGCTCGAACTGGCCACCACTACCAAGTAGGGATTTCTCATGAGCACCATTGCATTCATCGGCCTCGGAATCATGGGCAGTCCCATGTCCGTTCATCTCGCCAAGGCGGGCCATCAGGTGGTCGGCTACAACCTGACCCCCGATCGCACCGGTCCTTTGGTCGAGGCAGGCGGCACCGCAGCCGATTCCATCGCCAAGGCCGTTCATGACGCAGACGTCATCGCGATCATGGTCCCCGATTCTCCGGATGTGCAGGAGGTTCTCGCCGGTGAGGGCGGGGTGTTCGACAATGCTCGACGCGACGCGCTGATCATCGACTTCTCCAGCATCCGTCCCGACGTCACTGCCACGTTGGCTGCTGACGCGATCTCACGCGGCTTCCGTATCCTCGATGCCCCGGTCTCCGGTGGCCAGGCCGGTGCCGAGAACGCGACGCTGTCGATCATGGTCGGTGGCAGCGCAGACGACTTCGCAACGGCCAAGCCGATTCTCGACGTCGTGGGCAAGACCGTCGCGCACGTGGGCCCCAGTGGCTCCGGGCAGACGGTCAAGGCAGCCAACCAGCTGATCGTGGCCGGTAACATTCAGGTGCTGGCCGAGGCGATCGCGTTCCTCGAGGCCTACGGCGTCGATCTGGCAGCGTCGGTCGAGGTTCTCGGCGGAGGCCTCGCCGGTTCGGCCGTGCTCAACCAGAAGGCGCAGAAGATGCTGGACCGCTCGTTCGAGCCCGGCTTCCGCATCGATCTGCACCACAAGGACCTGGGCATCGTCACCTCCGCTGCACGTGAAGCGGGCGTCGTGATCCCCATGGGCGCCGTGCTGGCGCAGCTGATGGCCTCCGCCCGCGCCAACGGCGATGGCGGCCTGGATCATTCGGCGCTGTACCGCGGTGTCGCTCGGCTCTCGGGCTCCCCGATCTCGAGCAAGGGCAACTGACATGGCCAAGATGCGCGCGGCCGACGCCGCAGTGAAGATCCTCGAACTCGAAGGTGCAACAACGGCATTCGGTCTGCCCGGTGCCGCGATCAATCCGTTCTACGCGGCGATGCGCAACCACGGGGGCATCCGCCACGTGCTGGCCCGTCACGTCGAGGGTGCCTCGCACATGGCCGAGGGTTTCACCCGGGCTGCTCCGGGCAACATCGGCATCTGTATCGGAACCTCCGGCCCGGCCGGAACCGACATGATCACCGGGCTGTATTCGGCCATGGCGGACTCGATTCCGATCCTCGCCATCACCGGCCAGGCCCCGGTCGCGCGGCTGCACAAGGAAGACTTCCAGGCTGTCGACATCGCGTCGATCGCCGCACCGGTGACCAAGATGGCGATGACCGTGCTCGAACCGGCCCAGGTTCCCGGTGCGTTCGCGCAGGCATTCCACCTGATGCGCTCAGGACGGCCAGGCCCGGTGCTGATCGACCTGCCCATCGACGTGCAGCTGGCCGAGATCGACTTCGATCCCGACACCTACCAGTCTCTTCCGGTGCACAAGCCCGTCGCCTCGCGCGCTCAGGCCGAGAAGGCCATCGACATGCTCCTGGCTGCGGAGCGCCCGTTGATCGTGGCCGGCGGCGGAATCATCAACGCCGACGCCTCCGACTTGCTCGTTCAGCTCGCCGAGATTCTCGACGTGCCGGTCATCCCGACCCTGATGGGCTGGGGCACCATCCCCGACGATCACCGTCTCGCCGCTGGCATGGTCGGCTTGCAGACCGCGCACCGCTACGGCAACGCGACGATGTTGGCCTCGGACTTCGTACTCGGCATCGGAAACCGTTGGGCCAACCGGCATACCGGCGGTCTGGAGACCTACCGCAAGGGACGCAAGTTCGTCCACGTCGACATCGAGCCGACCCAGATCGGACGTGTCTTCGCACCCGACTACGGCATCATCTCCGACGCCAAGGCGGCCCTCGAGCAGTTCGTCGCCGTCGCCGAGGAGCGCCGGGCGGCAGGCACGCTGCGTGATCTGTCGGGCTGGGTGGAGGACTGCGCGACGCGCAAGCGCACGATGCATCGGCGCACGCACTTCGACAACGTGCCGATCAAGCCGCAGCGCGTGTACGAGGAGATGAACAAGGTCTTCGACCGCGACACCCGCTACATCAGCACCATCGGACTTTCGCAGATCGCGGGCGGGCAGTTCCTGCACGTCTACTCTCCCCGCAACTGGATCAACTGCGGTCAGGCCGGCCCGCTGGGCTGGACCATTCCCGCGGCACTGGGAGCGGTGGCTGCCGATCCGACGGCGAATGTCGTTGCACTGTCCGGTGATTACGACTTCCAGTTCATGATCGAGGAGTTGGCCGTCGGTGCGCAGTTCAACCTGCCGTACGTGCACGTGGTGGTGAACAACTCGTACCTCGGGCTGATTCGGCAGGCGCAGCGCGCCTTCGACATGGACTTCTGCGTGCAGCTGGGATTCGACAACATCAACCATCAGGAGACCTTGGACGCTCAGCCCGGTATCCCCAAGGGCTACGGCGTCGACCACGTTCAAGTGGCAGAAGGGCTGGGCTGCAAAGCGCTTCGAGTCACCGAGCCCGACCTCATCGGCGAGACGTTGGTGCGGGCCAGGACGTTGGCGTCCGAGCACAAGGTTCCCGTTGTGGTGGAGATCATTCTCGAGCGGGTCACGAACATCTCGATGGGCACCGAAATCGACAACGTCGGCGAGTTCGAGGAGCTGGCCAACACATCGGCCGATGCCCCCACTGCGCTGCTCCTGCTGGACTAGAGATGACGCGGATTCTGCTCGCTCCCGACAAGTTCAAGGGTTCGCTGTCGGCGGCGGAGGTCGCGCAGGCGGTGGCCGAGGGGATGCTCTCGGTCGACTCGTCGCTCGAAACGGTGTGCCTACCCGTCGCCGACGGCGGTGACGGCACCGTCGATGCTGCCGTCACCGCCGGGTGGGATCGAGTGGCAGTGACCTGCACAGGACCGACCGGTGAGCCGGTCGATACGTCGTATGCCCGTCGTGGTGATACGGCGGTCGTCGAGTTGGCCTCGGCGGTAGGGCTCGAGCTGCTGCCGAATGGACAGCCGGCTGCGCTGGGAGCCAGCACGTTCGGTCTCGGTACCGTCATCGGGCACGCTCTGGAGGCAGGTGCGCGGCGTCTCGTCGTCGGACTCGGGGGCAGCGCATCCACCGACGGCGGCGCCGGAATGCTCAGCGCGCTGGGTGCCCGCATCCTCGATGCCGACGGCAACGACGTCGCGCTCGGCGGCGGTCCGCTGCGGGGTGCAGTCCAACTCGACCTGAGCGGCCTGTTGCCGTCGGCCCGGAATGCGGTGTTCGAGCTGGCCTGCGACGTCGACAATCCGTTGCTCGGTGTCACCGGAGCCGCGGCTGTCTACGGCCCACAGAAGGGTGCAGGACCGCAGGAGTTGCTGTATCTGGAACACGGGATGCGCCAGTGGGCGCATCTGGTACGCAACGCAATCGGCCGCGACATGAGCGGTCTCGCCGGCACCGGGGCGGCCGGCGGAACCGCCTTCGGTGCCATGGCTGTACTCGGTGCTGCGGCCAAGCCGGGGATCGACACCGTGCTCGAGCTGATCGACTTCGGCAGCGCTCTGGCGTCGGCCGACCTTGTCGTCACCGGTGAGGGTTCGCTGGACGAGCAGAGCCTGCACGGCAAGGCACCGATCGGAGTCGCCCATGCAGCGCGCGCGGCGGGGGTCCCGGTGATCACCGTGGCGGGACGCAGCATCGTCGGCTTGGATCGATTGCGCCCCTACGGAATCACCGCCTCCTATTCGCTGACCGACCTGGAGCCGGACCCGCAGATCTCCATGCGTGACGCGGCTCGGTTGTTGCACGAGGTAGGTCGAACGTTGGCCACCACACACATTTTGGAAGGAACTTCATGACCGGAACCGATTTCACCACGCTGACCGACCTTGCCTCTCGGGCGCTCGGCGGCAGCGTCTCCGCAGCGAACGACGAGCTGTTCGCCCAGCGCGAGAACCTGATCAAGCCGGACGCTCCGCTGTTCGATCCCGCGGACTTCGGACACAAGGGAAAGGTGTACGACGGCTGGGAGACTCGGCGTCGCCGTGACGAGGGTGGCCACGACTGGGCGATCGTGCGACTTGGAGCCCCCGGCATCGTGCACGGCGTCGTGGTCGACACGGCTCACTTCACTGGCAACTACCCGCCGTTCGTCTCCGTCGAGGCGGCGTCGATCGAGGGCTATCCGTCCATCGAGGATGTGCAGAATGCGGAATGGCACAGCATCGTCGACAAGTCTCCCGCAGCCGGTGACACTGCGAACATGTATGCGGTGGACGATCGGCACCGGTGGACGCATGTGCGTCTGTCGATCTACCCCGACGGCGGCGTTGCCCGGTTCCGTGTGCACGGCCAGGTGGTTCAGGATCCGCGGTTCCTCGCCGGCACCGTCGATCTGCTGGCCGCCGATAACGGAGCTCGGCTGATCGACTGCTCCGACGCGTTCTACTCCTCCCCGGCCAACATCATCCTGCCCGGGCGGGCTCGCAACATGGGCGAGGGTTGGGAAAACTCGCGACGACGTCACGGCGGCAACGACTTCGCGGTCTTCGCCCTCGCTTCACCCGGTGCTCCGCGACACGTGGAGGTCGACACCAGCTACTACGTCGGAAACGCGCCGGGGTGGATTCGACTCAGCGCCATCGATTCTCGTCGCCGACACATCACGGACCCGACCGCATGGAGCGAGATTCTGCCCCGTACCGCCGTTCAGCCGGACACGCGTCATCGCTTCCTGCTGAACGAGGCCGATGCGTACACGCACCTGCGACTGGACGTGTACCCCGACGGCGGCCTGTCCCGATTGAGATTGTTCGGTGAACTCGACGCCGAGGCTCTCGATGCGGCTGATGTTGCATGGAAGTCGTCCGAGCTTCAGAGCGCCTCCAGTGCAATCTGATTCGATCGATCTGGTCGTTCGCGCTTCGCGGGCGGTGATCGGCGGACGGGAGGTCGCCGCTTCGGTCTCGGTGGTGGACGGCCGGATCGTGGCGATCGACTCCTATGATGCCGGTGGTGCGGTGCTCGCCGGCACCGTGGTCGAGCTCGGCTCGCACGAGGTGTTGCTGCCGGGTTTGGTGGACACGCATGTTCACGTCAACGAGCCGGGGCGCACCGAGTGGGAAGGGTTCGCCAGCGCCACCCGGGCTGCCGCGGCTGGTGGCATCACCACCATCGTCGACATGCCGCTCAACAGCATCCCGCCGACGGTGGACGTTGCGGCGTTGGAGATCAAGCGGCGGGTGGCAGCGGATCAGTCGGTCGTGAACGTCGGGTTCTGGGGCGGTGCCGTGCCGGGGAACGTCGATCAGCTGCGGCCACTGCACGATGCGGGTGTTTTCGGCTTCAAGTGCTTCCTGCTGGCGTCGGGCGTGGACGAGTTTCCGCCGCTGACGATTCCGGAGCTCGAGAAGGCTCTGATCGAGATTGCATCGTTCGACGGGCTGATGATCGTCCACGCCGAGAACGCCGAGGTGATCGCCGAGGCACCGTCCGCGGCGGGCCGTGAGTACTCGGGATTCTTGGAATCGCGTCCACGTGCGGCCGAGAATCGGGCCATCGAGCAGGTGATCGAGCTGTCTCGGCGGACGGGGTGTCGGGTGCACATTCTGCATCTGTCGAGCGCCGATGCGTTGCCGATGATTGCGGCGGCCAAGCGCGACGGTGTGCGGGTGACCGTCGAAACCTGTCCGCACTACCTGTGTTTCGACGCCGAGGCCGTGCCGGCTGGGGCGACCCAGTTCAAGTGCTGCCCGCCGATCCGCGAGGCCGGCAACCGCGAGTTGTTGTGGCAGGGTCTGTCCGACGGCACGATCGACACCATTGTCACCGATCACTCGCCCTGTACGCCCGACCTGAAGCGGTTCGACACCGGAGACTTCGGCGATGCGTGGGGTGGGATTGCGTCGCTGCAGGTGTCACTTGCAGCGGTGTGGACCGAGGCGCGTTCTCGCGGCTTCGCACTGACCGACATCGTGCGATGGATGGCCACCAACACGGCCGATCAGGTGGGTATGGCAGATCGTGGACGCATCGAGATCGGTTGTGCTGCAGATCTCGTGGTCTTCGCTCCGGATGAGAAGTTCACCGTCGACGTCGCGCAGCTGTACCACCGTAACCCGGTGACTGCGTACGACCGGGTGGGCTTGTCGGGTGTGGTGCGACGGTCATGGATCGCGGGCTCGGAGTCGTCGACCGGACAGTTGTTGCGGCGTCAGCGCTGACCTTCTAGAACGGTGGCTCTGCGGAGTCTTCGGCTATGGGTTTTGTTTCGGGGTCGTGGTTGTCGGGTGGGTTGGGGTAGGCGATGTGGCCGGATCGTTTCGGTGTGGTGGGGATGTGTGGTCTGAGGTCGTTGCCGAGGATGGGTACGGATGTTGCGTTGGTGGGCAGGGTGATTCGGGCGGTCTTGGATGTCGATGTCCACAGGATGGCTCCGCCGGGGAGCATGGTGGCGGTCCAGTAGCCGGCGGTTTTGACGGAGTGGTGGTAGTCGCAGAGGCATTGGAGGTTGTTGACGGTGGTCCAGCCGCCGCCGCGAGGGTTGGCGTGGTCGAAGGCCACGATGTGGTCGAGTTGGCAGCGTGCGGCGGGTCGGTGGCAGCCAGGGAATCGGCAGTGTTTGTCGCGCAGGCGGACCGCGGCGGTGGTGAGGGCGTCGGGTCGGTAGATCAGGGCGCGGTCGGTGAGCGGGTCGCGGGGGACCGATTTTCCGAGGGTGGGGTCGGCGGCGATCGCGGCTTCGAGCGCGGCGGCAAGGGTGGCGTTGCCGAGGTAGAGGCCTGAGGGTGTGTTGATGGTTCGGTTGTCCATCCGGATCGCCGAGCGTAGGTCGAGTGCTCTCATGTTGTGGGCGGGATGTCTGATGTCGTCCAGGTCGAGGGCAGAGCTGTGCCGTGTGCCCCGGCCGACGGGAGTGTGGGTGCAGAACAGGGCTGCAGCGGAGGTCAGTGATCCCAGGCGACGCTGGCGTGGATTGTCGCTGGCGGCAGTAGCAGCGTCAGTGGCAGTGGCAGTCGAGCCTGTTCCCGGTTCCGGGCCTCGGGCTGACGTCGGACCGGATGTTGTGGAGTCGGATGGTGTTGTGGAAGAGCGTGATTCCGAACAGTTCGGTGTGATAGCAGGCATCGGCGGTGTCTGTTCCGCAGGTGGTGGTGATGCTGACGCTGACGCCGGTGCAGGCGAAGCCGCGGCTTCAGGGCCGGTGGCCGACGTTGCTTGAGCTGGAAGGGCGGTCGCAGGTACGGGTGCGGATTCGTCGTTCTCCTCGGCATCGCCGGTCTCGCCGGTCTCCCCGGTCTCGTCGACCTCATCTGCCGGTGCTGCGGGCGTCGGTGCTGGTGTCGAGGTATTTCCCGGTGCAGGTGCAGGTGCAGGTGCAGGTGCAGGTGAACTGGCCGGGGTCGGTTCGGTCGAGGATTCTGTCGCAGCCCTCGAGTCCGCGCCCGACCCAGTTCCCGCATCCGCATCCGCAGCCGAGTCTGCAGCGAAGCCCAAGCCCGCGTCTGTCTCCGTCGCTGTTCCCGTCTCGGGTTCTGTTGCAGCCCCTGCCTTCTCGCCGTCCGAGCGTTGTTCCCATTCCCCGGTCTCCGGGTTCTGCACAGCGAGTCCGAGTTTCTCGGCGAGGGTCACTGCTTCGGTGAGCAGGATCTGCCAGTGACTGTTGCGTGCCAACTCTCGCGCGAGGTCGGGGTCGATGGATCCGTGCCCGGCGAGGTAGGCGGGGTTGGCGAGTAGTCCGATGAGGGTGGCGATGTCGACGGTGATCATCGTGAGCGGCACCCGTCGATCCGGCAACGCTGTGTCTTTCTTCGGGCAATCGGTGCGTTGGCACAGGCATGCCAGTCGGGGTTCGCCGTGCATGCGGGCCATGAATGCATCGCACAGGCGTTCTTTTTTACCGCGCGGGTCTTTGGGGCAGAGGGTGTCGGCCATTTCTTCGAGGAGTTGCCATGCGGCGGCGGCTTCGGGGGCGGTCAGCTCGGCTCGGATGCGGGCGAGTTCGCCGGCGGGGCTGTAGGTGACGGTGCGGAATTTCTTCGCGAACTCCCGCAACGCGGCGGCTTCCTCGGGTGCGACGCGCAGCAGGATGTCCCAGATCGCCTGTTCGAGCGGGCCCGGGGACGATCTCCGCGCCGCCTCGACCACCTCGGCTTCGACGCGGGTGACGATGTCGTCGGAGAGGTTGTCGAGGATCCGGCACACCGTCCGCACGCGGGGGAGGTCGATCTCACCGGCCTCGAACGCTGCCCGTAGCAGCGGCATCCGCGTGTGCAGGGCGACGCCGACCGAGACGTACGCTTCGGCGACGGTCGCCGAACAGCCCAACGCCACTGACATTTCGGTGCGTCCGTATCGGCTGTAGTGCTTGTGTTTTGTGTCGCGGGTGATCCAGTCGCAGTGCACGCGGTAGCAGGCGGTGATCTTGCGGGCCGCCTGTCGATTCTCCTCGCGCGCGGCAGCGGTCAACGCCTCCAGTGACACGGTCGGTATTGCACCCATTTTTTCACCCCCCCGGTGAGCAACATTTCAGAACGTGCGTTCGAACTGAAAGAAGACTATCTCGACCCACCGACAAGAACTCGAGGTCGGAATCGAGGGCGGCGTGAATCCGTCTGCACTGCGACTATCGATTGCCCGAAGTCCTGGTTCAATTCGCGATCGCGCGGTACCCGAAGAGCCTGTCCCACCGTTCATCAGTCAAGAACATCGGGAGAATGGCAGCCATGATCGCGCCGCTGGCTGCGGGGAGATAACTCCCTCCGATGAGTGACGCCACGGATCCGAGCGTGAAGAAGACGAGCGCCATGCGAGCAAGCAGCCACGTGGGCTTGCGGGCTGCGCGGCAGACTCCGTACACAACGGCCGCAACCGCACAGATGAGGATTGCCGCGTGCGCGAGTCCCCTGCCGAAATTGGACAGGGCGAGTACCTGGATCGTGGCGACTGCAGCCATGGTGCCGAGAAGGGCAACGCTCAACAGGTTCAGTCGTCGATACCGAGGTAGGTCGCGAATCAACTGGATCCCTTACGGCAGAGAGGTGGACATCCCGTACCCAGGGTAGTTACGCGTACTTCGCATCCCCCGCCGCCCCGTCGTGGTGGATCGGACCCGCTGTATGTGTCAGGGGCAGAGCACTACCCCCACGTCGCACGGCGACGAATTCCGCCGCGATGGCCAGTGCAGTTTCCTCTGGAGTTCTCGCACCCAAGTCCAAGCCGATCGGCGACTTCAAGCGTGCGAGCTCCTGCTCGGTCAACCCGACGTCACGCAACCGGACGGCGCGATCGTCGTGAGTCCTGCGTGATCCCATCGCCCCGACGAAGGCCACCGGCAGTCGCAGGGCCACCTCGAGCAGCGGCACATCGAATTTGGCGTCGTGCGTCAGGACGCAAATCACCGTGCGGGCATCGACGGCCGTCCGCGCCAGGTAGCTGTGCGGCCATTCGGTGACCACCTCGTCGGCGTCGGGAAACCGTGCAGCAGTGGCGAATACCGGTCTCGCGTCACAGACCGTCACGTGATACCCGAGGAACTTACCCACGCGGGCGAGTGCGCCGGCGTAGTCGATTGCCCCGAAGATCAGCAGCCGCGGGGCCGTGGCGTAGGACTGCACGAACACGTCGAGATCAGGCCGGCACCGCACCGACCGGATTCCGGTACCGCCGGAGTCCAGCATCGCCAGCGCCTCACCGACGACCACGGCGTCGACGTCGGAGAACCCGGTGCTGCCGATAGTGGCCGAGGAGGACACTGCAAGCGATTCCCCTGACCCGGAGAGCATCGTCACCGTGGCCACCGCCGAGTCCGACGCGATGGCCGCGAGCACGGCACGCGGAGGTCCGAGGCGGACGAACACCTCGATCACTCCCCCGCAGGTCAGACCGACAGCGAAAGCGTCGACGTCGCTGTAGCCGAACGACTCTCGCTTGGACTCACCGGTCTCGAGAACCTCGCGGCACAGCTCGTACACGGCGCCTTCGACGCAGCCACCGGAGACGCTGCCCACTGCTTCACCGTCGGCGCAGACCGCCATCGCGGCACCCGGAAGCCTTGGGGCACTTCCGGATACCGCAATGACAGTCGCTACCGCATAGGGAATGCCAGCGCGGTCCCAGGCGGACAGACGATCGACGATCTCTTTCACGTTACGAGATTCCCAACGCTTCTTCGATCGGGTGCAGGGCGAAGTAGACCAAGAATATACCCGACATCAGGTACAGCAGCCAATGCGTCTGGCGTGCTTTGCCTTTGGCCAGACGAACGAGGGTGTACGAGATGACACCGGCCGCAACACCGACGGTGATGGAGTAGGTGAAGGGCATCAGCACGATGGTCAGGAAGGCGGGGATCGCGATTTCGGTGTTCTCCCAGTCGATCTTGCGTACGTGCGTCATCATCAGCGCGCCCACCAAAACCAGGGCCGGCGCAGCTGCACCGACGGGAACCACCCCGGCCAACGGAGTGAAGAAGATCAAGCTGGTCAGCAACCCGCCTGTGACGACGCTGGCGAGACCGGTTCGGGCACCCTCGGTGACGCCGGCCGCAGATTCCACCACGGCGGTGTTGGCGGAGCCGTTGATTGCGCCTCCGACGATGGCACCGATGCCGTCGACGGTGAGGATGCGGCTCAGTCCGGGCATCCTGCCTTGCTTGTCGACCAGACCCGCTTCCTCGCCGACTCCGAGGATGGTGCCCATCGCGTCGAAGAAGCCCGAGAGAACGAGCGTGAACAGGACGACCGACGCCGTGACGATTCCGGCCCGAGCGAAGCCGCCGAACAGGTCGACGTTGAACAGCAGGTCGAATTGTGGTGTGGCGACGATGGAGTCGGGCACCTTCGGTACGACCGGTCCCCACGCCTCCGGCTCGATGTCGAACACCGAGTTCAGGATGATCGCCAAGTTGGTGGCCACGAAGATGCCGATCAGCATCGCGCCCGGCACCTTCCGAACGAACAGCATGATCATCAGGATGAGCCCGACGCAGAACACGAACACCGGCCAGCCGGCGAGCTTGCCGAAGGTGCCGAGGGTGACGGCGGTTGCTGCCGACTCGTGGTGCCCGACGAACCCGGCATCGACCAGGCCGATCAGCGCGATGAATGCACCGATTCCGACGCCGATCGCCTGCTTGAGTACCAGTGGTATGGCATCCATGATGAGTTGCCGAATGCCGGTGAGAGCGAAGACGACGATGACGACGCCCTCGAGAACTACCAGACCCATCGCCTGCGGCCAGGTCATGTACGGGGCCGCCTGGAACACCACGATCGGCGTCACCCCGAGGCCGGCTGCCATCGCGAGGGGCGCGTTTCCGACGACCCCCATCAGGATGGTCGTCAGCCCGGCGGACAGTGCCACCATGGTCGACAGCTGAGCCGGATCGAGCGTGGCACCGGTGACATCGCGTGCATCACCGATGATCAGAGGGATGAGAACGATCAGGTAGGCCATGGCCACGAATGTGGTGACACCACCGCGAATTTCGCGTGACAGCGTCGAACCGCGGCCAGTGATGTCGAAGAACTTGTCGATCTGGGATCGACCTCGTCCGCTTTGGCGAGTGCTGGATGTGTGTACGTCGGTCATGATCGGCCCTCCCAGGGCGTGATCAACCTCGTCGAGCGTCGGGCCGGGCCGACATGCCGGGGGAGTTGGAGTCGGTACGGTTGTGCCGGAGAAGGTTTCGTCGAATGGGGATGGAACTCGGATCAGCTGTTGATGATGTGTTCGGGTCGAACGGGTACGCGGGTCAACGCGAGTCCGGTGGCGTTACGGATGGCTGCGACGACGGCGGGCGTCGACGAGAGGGTGGGTGGCTCGCCGGCACCACGAAGGCCGTACGGTGCCAGGGGATCCGGGTTCTCGAGGATGTCCAGCTTCATGGGCGGCATGTCGAGAATGGTCGGAATCAGATAGTCGGTGAACGACGGGTTCTTCACCAGACCGTCCACGACGACGATTTCTTCCATCACCGCGAGGCCGAGGCCCTGCGCTGTGCCGCCGTGGATCTGGCCTTCGAGTGAAAGCCGGTTGAGGATCTTGCCGACGTCCTGCACGGCCGCCATCTCGACGACCTTGACGAGTCCGAGTTCGACGTCGACGTCCACCACGGCGCGGTGGACACACAGGGCGAGCTGGGTGTGGCTCGCGCCCTGTCCGGTGACCGGATCCATTCCGCTGGTGGGGCGATGGTGGAATTCACGAGTCTGCTCGATGACGCGATCGCCGAGTACGTCCTCGATCGTGGCCAGCACACCGTCGGTGGCCGAGACGATCTTGCCGCCGTCGAGGCTGAGGTCGGCCACCGCGCGGCCCAGATACAGGCCGGCCAGGACGAACACCGCCTCGCGCACGGCCTCGCACGCGGTCTTCACTGCGCCACCGGTCATGTACGACTGGCGCGACGCGGACGAAGAGCCGGCATTGCCGACCTTGGTGTCGGCGGGATGGATGACGACCTTGGTGACGCCGAGTTCGGTGCGCGCGATCTGCGCCTCCAACGTCACCAGTCCCTGCCCCACCTCGGCAGCAGCCGTGTGCACCAATGCCGTTGCCTCGCCGCCGATCACCTCCAGCCGGACGCGAGCAGTGGAGTAGTCGTCGTAGTTCTCGGAGAAGCAGATGTTCTTGATGCCGACGCCGTATCCGATCCCACGTACGACGCCTTCGCCGTGGGTGGTCTGCGATGCCCCACCCGGCAGATTTCGAATGTCCGACGCGTCCAGCGGGGCAGGTAGTTCCATCGCCTCGGCTCGGGCGAGCATCTCGGCCAGTGGGGCAGGTGCTTCGATGACCTGGCCGGTCGCGAGGATGGAACCTTGGCTGACGGCGTTGATCTGGCGGATTGCCACCGGCCCGATACCGCAGGCCTCGCCGAGCTTGTCCATCATCGACTCGTACGCGAAACATGCTTGCACTGCGCCGAATCCACGCATCGCACCGCACGGTGGATTGTTGGTGTACACCCCGTACGCGTCGATCTCGATGTTGGGGATGACGTACGGTCCGACACCGAGCGAGGCCGCGTTGCCGACCACGTTGAGAGTGGCCGAGGTGTACGCACCGCCGTCGAGGATGATCTCGACATCGGCGAACACGAGCTTGCCGTCCCTGGTGGCACCGTACTCGTAGTGCATCTGTGCGGGGTGGCGGTGTACGTGGCCGAAGAACGACTCGTACCGGTTGTAGACGATCTTGACGGGCTTGCCGGTGTGCATGGCGAGCATCGCCGCGTGGATCTGCATCGACAGGTCCTCACGGCCACCGAATGCACCGCCGACGCCGGCCAGCGTCATTCGGATCTTCTCCTCGGACAGGCCGAGACACGGCCCGATCTGCGCCAGATCGTTGTGCATCCACTGGGTCGCGACATAGAGATCCACGCCGCCGTCCTCGGCGGGAACGGCCAAGCCGGACTCGGGTCCGAGGAACGCTTGATCCTGGATGCCGACGGCGAAGTCGCTGATGACGATGACATCCGCGGTGGCCCGTGCGGCGGCGACGTTGCCGACGCGCACCGGCTGATGTCGCGCCACTCCGCCGCGTTCCTGCACCTTCGGGTAGTCCGGATCCAGGGCTGCGCGTCGGGCATCGGTGAGAGGCTCGAGCACGTCGTAGACCACGACGATCTTTTCCATTGCGCGCCGGGCGGTTTCGGGATGGTCGGCTGCGATCAACGCGATCGGTTCGCCCTCGTGCCGCACCTCGTCGAAGGCCAGCACGGGCTGATCCCACGTGTGGTCGAGCCCGAAGCACTTGCGCCCCGGCACGTCCTCGTGGGTGAGTACCGCCTCGACGCCGGGAGTTGCCAGCGCCTTCGAGATGTCGACAGAGACGATCCTCGCGCGGGGATGCGGGCTACGAAGGGTTGCACCCCACAGCATCCCGTCGATGAACAGATCCGATGAGTAGGCGAACTCGCCCTTGACCTTCAGCGTGCCGTCGGGTCGCAGCGGGCTGTCGCCGACGCGACCGCGACCCGGGGCGGGGATGTCGGCGGGAGCTTGCCGGGGTGTGGTGGTCGGGGCGCTCACAGCACGTCCTCCGCGAGTTTCATCAGGCGACGGTGCGCATCGGCTCCGGCGCGGCCTATTTCGTCCTGCGGTGCGCTGGTCAAGACATCGTTCTCGACGATCGTCCGGCCTCCCACCATCAAGCGCGCGAGCGGTGGTGTCTGCCCGTACGCGAACGCGACGACCGGATCGTCCACCGCCGAGTAGAACCCGTCGGTGCGCCAGATCGCGATGTCGGCCAGTTTGCCGACCTCGAGCGAACCGATCTCGCTCTGACGACCCAGTACCGTTGCGCCGCCCAGTGTTCCGAGCTCGAGTGCCTGACGCGCGGTCAGTGCTGTCGGTCCGTACTTGGCCCGCTGCATGTACATGGCCTGACGGACCTCGCCTGCCAGGGGCACCATTTCGGCCGAGGCGGAACCGTCGACCCCCAGGCCGACGGGTGCGCCGGCGGCGAGCAGGTCCGAGATCCGGGCGATACCCGCGCCGAGCCGAGCATTGGAACTCGGGCAATGGGCGGTGCCGGTACCGGTTGCCGCAATCTTCGCGATGTCGGAATCGTGCAGGTGCACGGCGTGTGCGAACCACACGTCGTCACCCAGCCAGCCGACCTGCTCCATGTACTCGACCGGGGTGCAGTTCATCTGAGCGAGGCAGTGCTCTTCTTCGTCCAGGGTTTCGGCCAGATGAGTGTGCAGCCGAACGCCTTTGGCGCGAGCAAGCCCTGCGGACTCGACGAGTAGCTCTTTACTGATCGAGAACGGTGAACAGGGCGCGACCGCGATGCGGAGCATGGAACCGAAGGAGGCGTCGTGATAGGTGTCGATGGCCTCGGCGGTGGCCGTGAGGATGTCGTCGAGCGATTCGACCACCTCGTCCGGTGGCAGGCCGCCGTCGGACACACCCCGGTCCATCGAGCCTCGGCACGGCTGGAAGCGGACTCCGATGCGTTGCGCCGCGTCGATCTCGGCGGCGAACAGATCGCCTCGGCCCTGGGGGAAGATGTAGTGATGATCGGTGCTCGTGGTGCATCCCGATTTGGCCAGCCATCCGAGCCCGGCCGCGGCAGCACCGCCGACGACCTCGGCATCCATCTTGGACCACGGCTTGTACAGCGCGACAAGCCATTCGAAGAGAGTGTTGTCCTTGGCGAGGCCCTGGGACGCCCACTGGTAGAGGTGGTGGTGTGTGTTCACCAGGCCGGGGGTGACGAGGCAGCCGGACGCGTCGATCGTCTCGGCGCCGGGGATGATCGGGGCGGGACCCGATCCGATGGCGGTGATCATCGTGCCCTCGACGACGAGGTAGCCGTCGGGGATCTCGTCGCCGACGATGGGCGCGATGTAGGCACCCGAGATGACAGTGGTCATTTGGCTTCGGCCTTTCGAGTTGCTGCAAGCCGCACGGCGTCCAGGATCTTCTCGTATCCGGTGCAGCGGCAGAGGTTTCCGGCGAGGGATTCACGGATCTCGACGTCCGACGGATTGGGAACGCGCTCGATCAGATCGTGTGCTTGCACCACGAGCCCGGGGGTGCAGAAGCCGCATTGGACGGCTCCGCATTCGACGAACGCCTCCTGCATCGGATCGAGCTTGTCGCCTTCGGCGAGGCCTTCGACGGTACGGATCTCGCGGCCCTCGACCTGACCGGCGGCCACCAGGCAGGCACATGCGGGGACGCCGTCGAGATAGACGGTGCACGAACCGCATTCACCTTGCTCGCAGGCATTCTTGGATCCGGGGAGTCCCATGCGTTCACGCAGCAGGTAGAGCAGACTCTCGCCCTCCCAGACGTCGTCGGCTTCCATGTCTTTTCCGTTGATGGTGCAGTTGACTCGCATGTTCAGGCCACCTTCCGTGCGGCTGTGAGGTCTCGCCATGCCCAGCCCAGTGTTCGCCGGGCCATCACGGACAGGGCGTGCTTGCGGTAATCGGCAGTGCCTCGTACGTCGTCGATGGGACTTGCTGCCGCACTGACCAATCGGCCGAATTCCTCCGATACCCGCGGATCGAGGGCACCGTCCCACTCGAGTTCGGCCGCGAGGTAGTTCTCGGCATCGTAAGCCCGGCGCGGCGTCGGCGCAGCGGAGCCGAGCCCGGTACCCACACGACCCTCCTGCGGAAACAGTGCGATCGAGAACGAGCAGACTGCGATGACCATCGCGTTGCGGGTGCCGATCTTGGAGAAGTACTGCGGTCCCGCTGCCGGTGCCACGTGAAAGGCGCGGATGAGTTCGTCGGGCAGGCAGGAATTGCGCTTGACGCCGAGGTAGAACTCGGTGGCGGGGATCATGCGTACTCCGCGCTCGGCCGATTCGACCTCGACGGTCGCGCCCGCTGCGAGCAGAGGCGCGTGCAGATCGCCTGCTGGCGACGCGCCGCCGAGGTTGCCGCCGACGGTCCCGCGATTGCGGATCTGCGGTGAGCCGACGGTGCGGGAGGCCTGGGAGATGCCGGGAAGCATGTCTCCGAGCTCGGCGATGATGCGGACGTACGGCACGCCTGCGCCGACCCGCAGCGTCCCGTCGGGAAGGTGCGCCCATTCGGTGAGTTCGGTGATCGGGTTCAGATCCAGCAATGCGCCCGGCCGGTGCAGGTCGAAGTTCATCTCGACCATGACGTCGGTGCCGCCCTGGATGGGCACCACGTCGACGTTGTCGGCCTTCGCGGCCAACGCGTCGCCCCAGGTCTGTGGTCGTAGAAATTCCATCGTGCTGTTCTCCGCTCACGTGTCTTTCGGTCGTGTTCACCCAGTACAACCGCCGGAGGCCATGCGAACGAGAGACAGGAACGACGAAGTATGACGCCGATCACAGTGTAGGTTTTGGAGGATCCTACGAAGAGGAGGTCGATGCACCGTGAGACTGCGTGATCTGGCCGATCTCCCCGACCTGAAACTGCAGCCGATCGTCACTCCCGAGCACTTCGATCCGACCATCCGATGGGTCGTGACCACCGACATGCTCGATCCGAGTCGCTACCTCAGCGGCGGAGAGCTGGTGCTGACCGGTCTGATGTGGCGGACGGGCCCCGAGGACTCGAGGACGTTCGTCCGGGCGGTGTCCAAGGCCGGGATCTCGGCGTTGGCGGCATCCGACGACGGCGTGGTGCCCGACGATCTGGTCGACGCCTGCCTCGAGCACGGCCTGCCGCTCTTTCGCGTACCCGCCGACATCGCTTTCGCCACCGTCACCGAGAGCGTGGTCCGGCAACTGTCCACGGCCCGGGCCTCGGACCTGAGTCTGGTGCTCGATCGGCATCGACGCCTGGTGGCTAGCGCGGGGCCCGGTGGGGGTCTCGGTCCGCTGCTGGAGATGGTCAGCTCCGATCTGGGTATGAACTGCTGGGTCGTCACGTCGTCGGGACGGGTACTCGCCGGATCCGAAAATCCGCCGGACACCGAAGCGGTGGCGCAGGACTTCATGAGCTCGGTACGGCTGCCGCGCTATTGCCCGGAGCAGCGAGTCTCGGTGTTCGCCGTCGACGGTGAGTCCGCACCGCGCGTCGTGGATTGGTTCGTGGCCTTCGAAAGCGATTGGCAGACATGGGATGCGCCGAGACTTTCCCTGGCCGGACAGCTGGCGTCGATCGTGGCGGTGGAACGCAGTCGCGTCGACGATCGCCTGTCCGGGTCGGGAATTCTGGCGCAGGAATTCGTGCGCACGATCGTCGGCGGTGCGACGGCCGCTGACATCCTCGCCCAGATGCACGTCATCGGACTCGACATCGAAACACGGTATGCTGCAGTGGCTGTGGCCACGTCCGGGGAGACGTTGCGGCTCGGCGAGCTACGCCCGCTGTTACGAGAAGTGCTGGCACCGTTGGAGATCACCCTCGGAATCGTCGACGGTGAGGCCATCGCGTTGGTGGAGGCGCGAACCGACCGAACCGATTCCGTTCGGCGAGCGGTCCACACGTTGGCACCGGGACTGGTCGGTAGCGGTACCTCGATCGGTGTCAGCGCTCCGACCGCGCCCGTCGACATCCGAAGCGCGATCGAGGAAGCGCGCTACGCCCGCAGACTCGCCGAGCGTCATGGCTCGGACTGCAGTGTCGTCGGTCACGACGAATTGGCCACGCTGACAATACTTCTCGCCAACGTTCCCGATGACGTGCGACGCATGTTCACCTCGAGACTGCTGACTCCCCTGGTCGACTACGACGACCTGCACAACAGTGATCTCGTCGAGACGCTGTCGGTGTACCTCGACACCAACGGAGCCTGGACGCGGTGTGCCGAACAACTGCACATGCACGTCAATTCCGTCCGATATCGCATCCAGCGCATCGAGGAACTGACCGGCCGCGATCTGTCGCGACTGGAGGACCGGATCGAGTTCTACTTGGCACTACGGCTGCGGTGACCCGTCGCGGTCTACTCTGGAGCCATGGCTCTCATTGCAACACTGGATCTGACGTTCAAGCCCGAGTCTCTTGCCGACGCGCGAGCACTGCTGCGCACGGTGCTGGCCGATACCCGCGCGTTCGAGGGTTGCCTCGGCGTCGACGTGTGGGTCGACGAGGAGAACGAGGCCCACGTGGTGGCCTACGAGACGTGGGAGTCGGCCGAGGCCGATGCGAAGTACCGCGAGTTCCGCGCCGGTCCCGGCCAGATCACCGAACTGCCGCCGATGCTTGCTGCCGCTCCGACACTGACGAAGTTCACGGTCGACTCGTCGATCTGATCGGCTGGAGGGGCCGCGCAGCACTACCCGGTGATGTCCGACAGCGGTAGTGGTCGTCCGGTGAGAAAGCCCTGCACCATGTCTGCTCCGAGTTCGGCGGCCACTCGGAGTTCCGCTTCGGTTTCGACGCCTTCCATGATGACCGTCGACCCGATCTCGTGTGCAAATCCGATCACCGATGCAGCGGCGGCCCTTCGGATCGGGTCGGTGTCGATTCCGTGCACCAGTGCGTAGTCGATCTTCAGGGTGTCGGGGCGCAGTTCGACCACCTGGCGAAGTCCGGCGAAGCCGGCACCTACGTCGTCGACGGAGATGGATATGCCTGCTCCGCGCATGGATTCGATGGTTCGGGCGACCGCGCGGTAGTCGTGGACCCGCTCGTGTTCGGTGATTTCGATGTGGAACTGTCGGTTCTTCTGGAACGGCTTCAGCACGGCGGCCAGGTCGGTGGAACGAATGGTGTCGGCAGACGCGTTGAGTGAAACGAAGATCCCGCGGGGAAGTGACGCGGACGCGGCCAGCGCGCGGTCGATGGCGGCGGCTTCGAGAAGCGGTCCGATTCCCGCATTGGTGGCGTCGCGGAACCACATCGTCGGCGAGCCGTAGCCGAAAGGAAAACGAGACAGTGCCTCGTAACCGACGACCCTTGTGGTGACCGTGTCGCAGATAGGTTGGAACACCACGTCAGGCCCGCCTCGCGAGATCAAGGTCTCGATGCGCGTGCGGATGTCCGCTCGCGTTCCGGTGCTGGTGCCGCGGGCGCTGCCGTCGTCCTCGGAGAGTCGAGACTTGTTGCGATACATCTCGATATCGGCCGATGCGATCAGTTTGCGCACGACGGTAGGGGTGACGGGTTCGCCGCCGAGTAGTTCCGAGGCAGAACCGACACTGGCGGTGAAAGGCGGTCCGGAGAAGCTTTCGTCGAGACCGATCCGGATCCTGTGGTCGGCCGATTCGATCTCGCCGGGCGAACCGATGTGCACGATGACGAACTCGTCTCCGCTCAGGCGCGAGACCACCGATGTCTGCGGTACCGCGGCGGTGAGCCGTGAGGCGATCTCGATCAGTACTGCATCGCCGGTGGGGTGACCGAATCGGTCGTTGATGTCCTTGAACCGATCGATGTCGAGAACGGTGACCCCGATGGTTCGATCCGAGGGGCTGTCGGTGGAGGCGGTACCGACGTCATCGATTGCCTCGAGCAATCCGCGCCGGTTGTACAGGCCCGTCAGCGAATCGATGACGGCTCCCGATGCCCGAGAACGTAGATGCCGGATGTACGCCCGCATCATCAAGGGGGTGAGGTACAACGTGACGACGGTGACTGCGGTCGCGGCCACCAGCCACGGGTTCTTTCCCTGACCGACCGCAAGTATGCCGAGTGCAAGTACCGTCGCCACCGAGACCGCCAGGTGAATCCACATCACTCGGAACGAGCTTGCAATCACGGTGAAGACAGCCACGATCGTGAACATCATGCATCCGGCCAGTGGCACATAACGGTCGGTGCTGCTGAACAGGATGCCCACGATGCCGACGTCTGCGTAGAACACGAAGGCATTGGCCAGACGCGGTGACGGCCATGGTCCGAGGAACCACGCGATCGCCACCGGTATCGTCGTCAACGCCCCGAGGAGGACGAATACCGCCAGGCCGTCGTAGTGGATGCCGGTGGGAACCATCAGGATCCCGGACAGGCCGAACAACAGTGTCAGGGTTCCGACGAAATACCGCACCCAACGCTCGCGCGCTGTGTTCGCGAAGTACGTGTAGTCGTCGTCGACTCTCGCGCGCGTGGCGTGGAGCCCAGGCCTGTATCGCGTACGGCCCTCGGCCGTCACCGCAATCCCCGGTCTGGAAATGGGCATACCTCTCATGGGCAGATCCCCGGCCGGCTGAACGCTACCAGCGCCACGTGGAGCTGTGCCGGAATCGGGCATACACGCTGTCTGCAGTGCGTCAGACCATGTCTCGCTTGGTGAGCCACCGTAGTGTCGGCCACCCGAGAAACACCGGCAACCAGCAGGTCAGGACGCGATAGAGCAAGACCGACGGCACGGCGATGGAGGCGGGCACTCCGAAGGCGGCCAGACCGCCGATGAGTGCGGCCTCCACGGCACCCACACCGCCCGGCGTCGGCGCGGCCGAGGCCAGAGTTCCGCCGATCATCGTCACCACCGTCACGGTGACGAACGTGGTGCCGCCGCCGAAGGCCTCGATGCTCGCCCACAGTGCAAGCGCGGCACCCAACGTCGTGGCCGCGCAGCCGAGGATGATGATCGAGAACCGTTTGGGGTCGCGGGCGAGTTCGCCCAGTTCGCCGAGGACTTCCTTGATCTGCGGACGAACGGCTACCCGCAGCCAGCGTCGCAGCTTGGGTACGAACATGAACGTCCCGACGACGCCGAAAGCGGCACCTGCGATGAGATACAGCACGGTGTTGCCCGGCACCATGTTCGACAGACCGGACGAGGTGCCTGCGACGACGCTGAAGAAGATCAGCAGGCTCACGTGCGTGATCACCTGGACCGATTGTTGCAGCGCCACAGCCGCCGTCGCGCGAACCGTTCCCAACCCACCCTTCTGCAGGAATCGCACGCTCAGGGCCAGTCCGCCGACGCCGGCGGGTGTCGTCGTCGCCGCGAAGGTGTTGGCGACCTGCATCACCGTCAGATTCCAGAAGCTGACCTTGCCCAGCGCGCACGCCCACAACGCGGCTCCGGCACCGACGTACGTCAGCGCGGACACCGCCAGACCGAGCAGAGCCCACCACCAGTTCGCCGAACCGAGTTCGGTGACGAACGCGGGCACCGCACTGATGAACGGGTATGCGACGTAGACCAATCCGATCAACAGCACGAGCGAGATGATCTGGTTGCGGCTGAATCGGGTGACCTGCTCGGCCTCGATCTTGGCCGCACCGGTCTGCTCGAGAACCTCGAGCCGGACTGCCTTCATCGTCTTGTCGGCGTCGCGCACCGATTGGCGAATGCGCGGCGGGATGGCGGACTTGGTCAAGCGACCCGAGGCCGCAACCACGGTCTCGAAGCCGAGTACGTCGATGGCGGTCGCGACGGCGCGCTGGGAGCCGAACAGGTCTGCGGTGGTGAGCAACAACTGCGCGACGTCGGATTGCATCTGGGAATCCGAGGCACCCAGTTCGGCATGACCGAAACCGCAGAAGAGGGCCTTGCCGTCGTGAATCCGGAGTTCGTTTCGGTGCAGGTCGCCGTGGGAGATCTGGTTCTCGTGCAGAGTGTGCAGGGCCGACCACAGAGCGCCGAGGGTGGCGTCGTCGTGCTCCGCCTCGATCGGATCACCGATGGAAAGGCTGTGCGCGTACAGGGTCCATCCTCTGTCGAGCGCGGCCACCGCCAGTGGGTGACTTCCCGCCGCACCCAACCCCTTGATGGCAAGGCCCATCAGGGCGCGATGCTCGACGGCCCGGCGCATCGACGCGTGCAGTGGCGCAGTTTCGCTGCCACGCAGTGTGATCCACCTCCAGGACTGGCGTAGGGCACCACCGCTGCGCTGATTCTGCCCGTACAACTCGACCACCACATCGGCGTCGGGAGTGTGTGCGTTCAACACCAACGGGCCGGGGCCGGCCGGGCGTACGACGGTGAAGCTGCGAACGGTGACACCTCGGCTGTGGAACAGGCGAACCGCCGCGTCGAGCGGAACCTCCAGCGCGGGCGTGCCGACGAGCAACACGATGACGGCTCCGACGAGCCAGCCGACCGCAAGTCCGAGCATCGAGCGAGCCGGGACCACGGTGGAGACGACCAGGTGAATCGGCACGAACGCGAGCAACAGCGTCCACCATGCCCGACGCCATCGTGCGGGCAGGCCCGGGCCGGACACCGTCAGGGCCGCGGCCAACATGGCGATCCAGCGCGAATCGTCGAGGAATTGCGAGAGGAACGTGTCGAGTCGCTCGGGAACGTCGAGGTCCCAGGTGGGAGTGGAGATCCCGGTTCCGGTGATCGACAACGCCAGCGCGGCCAGCAGTGCCGCGGCCGCGTACCCGGCGAGCAGTTTCCATTTGCGGCCCGCGATCAGTCCGATCAGGACGCCGAACGGGAGCGCGAGAATTGCGACGCCGTAGACGATGTAGACGGCATTGGATTGGTCGGGGCTG
Organism: Rhodococcus sp. 14-1411-2a; assembly: GCF_002259485.1. GTDB lineage: Bacteria > Actinomycetota > Actinomycetes > Mycobacteriales > Mycobacteriaceae > Rhodococcoides. The sequence continues at coordinate 97,286 of NZ_NPGA01000011.1, read as the reverse complement.
AGCACGCCGACGATGTTCGACACCGATTGCTCGAGCGCGTCCCACTGATTTCTGGTGATCAGCGAACCGGCGATCACCACACCCAGTAGCGCCGCGGCCGATACGACCCGAATGATGTCGCTGGTTCTGCGCACCAGCGGCTGAAGCAGGTTCCCCGCTACGGGAACGTCCCGCCCATCCACACGCATGGGGTCAACCTACCGTGCGGTACGCCTGCGGAGTTCGTTGCGGACGGTGGGCCATTCGGATTCGATGATCGAGAACACGACGGTGTCGCGCAACGAACCGTCGGACATGCGTTGATGATTGCGCAGAATCCCGTCCTGCTTCGCACCCAGTTTCGCGATCGCCGTCCGCGACTGCAGGTTCATCCAATGGGTACGAAATTCGACGGCGATGCATCCCAGTTCCTCGAATGCATGCGTCAGCAACAGCAGTTTGCTCGCGGGATTGGTGCCGGTTCCGTGCGCGGAGCGGGCATTCCACGTGTATCCGATTTCGACGCGACGGTTGGTGGCGTCTGCGTTGCACAACGTTGTCGCTCCGATGATCTGCCCGGTGTCGTTGCGGCGCAGCGTGAACGGAAGCATCGTGCCTGCATCGAGCAATCCGAGTCGACGGTCGATCTCGGCCGCCATGTCCTCGGGCTTCGGAACACTGGTGTACCAGAGATTCCACAGCTCCCCGTCGCGGGCGGCATCGCACAGACCTTCGAGATGATCGTGGCTCAGCGGCTCCAGGGTCACGAGATCGTCAGTGAGGGTCACCGGTTGCAGAAAGGGCATTCGCCGACGATACGTCGGATCTGCCCGTCCGGGAAAGCATGACGATCAGCACTGCGGTGACGGCCATGAGTACTAGGGCAATCACCTCGGTGAAGGCGGGGTCACAGCAGGCGACCATCACGGTCTCGCTACCGTTACTGATGGATCTGATCGCCGACGAAATTCGCTGGCTCGCGGCGCGTGATGCGCCCTACGGTGGGGATCATGCATATCGCCATGATCGGCACGACGGCTCCCAGCCACATCTATCCATCGCTGGCCGTGATTGCCGAGCTGGTCCGGCGAGGACACCGCGTCACCTATGCCGTCGGTGATTCTCTGCGACACGTGGTCGAACCCGCGGGCGTCGAGGTGGTGCCGTTCACCTCGATACTTCCCGACGGGGAGGCGTCGTGGCCGGATGACCCGGCCGCGGCCATGCAGGTCTTCCTCGACGAGGCGATCGCGTCGTATCCGGTGCTCACCGCGTTCTACGACGACGATCAGCCGGATCTGTTTCTGTACGACATCGGCGGCATGACAGCACCGGTTCTCGGAGTGCGATACGGAGTGACGGCCGTGCAACTCTCACCGACGTACGTGGCGTGGGATGGGTACGCCGAGGATCTTTCCGATGTACTGACGCCGATGCGTGAATCCGCTGGTGGTCTGCGGTACCACGCTTCGTACACGGCGTGGTTGCGAGACAACGACATCGACGCCGATCCCTGGGAATGGATCACCTACCCGCAGCACTGTCTGTCGCTGATCCCGAAAGTGATGCAGCCCAACGCGGATCGGGTACCGGAATCGGTGCGGTTCGTAGGGCCATGCCTCGATCCGGTACGCCTGCAGGACCGCAGCTGGACGGCACCCGACGCGCCGATCCTGTACATCTCCTTCGGCACGGGCTACAACGAGCGACCAGAGTTCTACCGACTGTGCATCGAGACCTTCGCGAACTCCGACTGGCATCTGGTGATCTCGATCGGCCGACGCGTCGACCCGGCCGTGCTCGGTGAGCTACCAGCGAATGTCCAGGTACACGAACATGTTCCGCAGCTCGCGGTGCTCGATGCTGCGACCGTTTTCGTCACTCACGCCGGGATGGGTGGTTGTACCGAGGCGCTGTGGTTCGGTGTCCCGACCGTTGCCATCCCCCAGGCCGTCGATCAATTCGGCAATGCGGCGATGCTCGCCGAACTCGGCGTCGGCGTGCACCTGGAATTCGAGAAGGTCACGGCTTCGATCCTGGTCGACGCGGTCGCTGCAGCTCGTGAATTGACACCGCGCGCCGCGGCAATGAGTGCCCAGGTGCGAGCACACGGTGGCGTCGAACAGGCGGCCGATGCGATAGTCGCGTTTCTCGCGTGATTCAGTTGGCGCTACCGCTGTCCAGCAAAGATCCGAGATCGGTGGTCGGCGTACTCGGCTCGACGGTGACAACGGTGGAGGACTGCTCCACCTTGTGTGAAGTCCAGGGGAGCCCGTTCAGAAATTCGTCGAGTCCGGGGTAATCCGACATCCATGCGGTGGTGGTGTCCCCATCGACGGAAGTGCACGACGCCAGCGCGACATAGGAGCCGGCCGCCGGGACGTCGGCAATCGTCTGGACCGTCGAACCTGGCTGGGTGTCTCCGTTGGTGTACAGGGACTGACCGTTACCGATCACCTCGAGAACCGGAGGAAGAACACCGTTCGGCGCAGGTGCGAGCGATGTCCCGCAGCCGATAACCGTGCCCGAGGAATTGGTGATCGTATTGGTCACGCTGTTTCCGTCGACCGCGAACGAGAATCTGATGTCCTCGGGCTCGGCCGCGAGCGCTGACGCGGGTGCAACGAGGGCGAGGGTGGTGCAAGCTGATGCAATGGCCAAGGTGGGCAATGTCGTTCGCATGACGGGTCCTCGTCGTCGAGTGGCATCGTTCGCATCAGAGTCTGCCTCAAAATAGACCGTTTGGCACTTTTCGGGCGCGGCGCAGCAAACGCATCAAGAAACCTGCGAACCTTCTGTTCGAGACCGACTCGCAGTCCTGCATCGCGGTTTGCGGCACCGATCGGTACCGGTGAGGTCCGGGTATAGCCGCGGTCCGGTTCCAGCATGCGTGAATCCGGTGCAGCCAGCCGCGCGGAGCGCGGTCCAGTGCACCCGATTCAGTCCTCCAGAACGCTGACGCTCACGCCGTAGGGCAGGAAGCGGACGCGTCGGCGCGGGTCGGTGTTGTCCTTGTGCGCACGCAGGGCATCGAGTTCGGTGGCGTAGAGCTGGTCGATCTGGGGTGATCCGGCGTCGTCGACGCTGTAGATCGCCCAGACTCCGTCCCCCTTCTGACCTGTGGTTTCGGGCTCCGGCGGAGCTTTGGGTGCCCCGGTGTTGGAGGCGAACAGCGATCCGACCACCTCGCGTAGTCCCTCGGTTGCCTCACGGGCGAACTTGTCGAAGTCGTCGGATCCGAATCCGAACGGTCCTTGGTTGGCCATGGCTGTACCTCCTAGGTGAAACTCCAGTATGCGCGTTCTCGCCGAACAGCCGCCGTGTTCACCGTCGAGGTGCTGCGAGGCGGGCTACTGCTGTAGCCGAGCCCCGATGGTGTTGTGCAGCGCCCGCAGCGAGTTCTGGCCCAGCGAGACCGTCTGCGATTCGATGTAGCGCAACAGGTGTGAATCGTCGAGCACCTTCTCGCTCGACTGGATCAGCACAGTGCCGGCCCCGGTGAAGTCGAACTGACGCTCCTCGCCGCTGTTCGCCCCGAGGAATCCGCGGGCTGCACCGAGGAAGTTCTGCATCCAGTCGGCGTCGAAGTGATGCGACGGCGAGGGGCAATCCGCCCATCCGACAAGGGCTTCCGGGTCGATACGCAGCGGCGGCTCGGCGAACATGACGGGGCCGTTGGACGAGGCCAGGAACTTGCCGGTACCCAACAGGGTCAGGAATCCCGGGACGATGGACTGCTTGAGATCCAGAGTCGGCTCGAACGCAAGGAGGTTCGCCGCCCGGATGGTGAGGTTGCCGTCGTCGAGGTCGTAGCTGTTGATATTGAAACCGCGATCGCCGAGGATCAGCTTGCCCTGACCCTGCGCGAGTACCCAGTCGTTCGAGTACAACGGAGACGAGAACCGCGCCGCGACGATGGCGGGCATGGACGTCTGCCCGAGCGGCTCGAAGCGAACGTTGCCGTAGTAAGCGATCATCGCGCCCTTCGACGTGAACCACGGCTGGCCTGCGAGTTCGACGCAGAACGCATAGTCGTTTCCGGGAACGTTGTCGTTGACCGGGAGGGTGTACGGGGTGTGTATTTCCACGACAGTGCTCCCTAGAACTTCTGCTCGGACGCCTGCACCCATACGGTGCCCATGCCGGTCATCTTCAATTGGATCGCCTCGCCGCTGCCCTTGCCGACGGCGTCGCGCCACCCGACGTTCGCGGAGATGTCGACGTTGATGTTGCCGATGTGGCAGACGTACGCCTGCGGATCGACCACCACCTGGGGGTGATCCGGTCCGATCTGCAGCGGAGTCGCGCCCCCGTGCGAAAGAACCGCGACGCTGCCCTGGCCGGTCAGTTGTGTCGTGAACAAGCCCTGTCCGGTCATCGCGCCGCGCACCGCTCCGCGGACACCGCCCTGCGAGGTCAGGGCCACGATGGAGCTCTGGAGGTAGCCGTCGTGCACCAGGAGTCGATCGGCTTCGACGGTGAGCATCGACGAACCATCGAGATGGATCACCTCGATGTACAGCCCGGCGTGACCGTAGAAGACCTCGCCCTGCCCCTCGGCGGCCATCATCGCCACGTGCTCGCCCGCCATCATCCGCCCGGCCATCCCGGCGACGCCGCCCATGCCCGGCATGGCACCGGCCGAGCCGCCCATCGAGTGCGGAACGAACCGGACGTCGCCGGTGTAGTAGAGCATCGATCCCCGACGCGCGAGCACGTTCTGGTTCGGTGCCAGAACGGATTTCACGACTTTGCCGTTGACGAGTTCGAGCGGCACGTCAGCGCTCCTCGGGTTGGATGTAGACGACGCCCTGGCCGTCGAAGCGAAGGGAGAACGCCTCGCCGCTGCCGCCGCCGATGGCGGAACGCCACGTGACGTCGGTGACGAAGCTCTGATTGAGCTGACCGCGATGGGCGACGAAGGCATCGGGATCGACGACGAGTGGGTACTGCGGATCGACGGCGAGGGCGATGATCGGCCCGCCCTTGGACAGCAATGCCACGGTGCCGGATCCGCTGACGACGGTGGTGAACAGTCCCTGGCCGGAACTCGCACCGCGTAAGCCAGAGAATTTGATGTCCGTCTTCAATTGCCCTGTGAGAGCCAGTAATTGGGACGATTCGACGTGGAGGTTGTCGCCCTGGACCTCGACGAGAGTGATGTCCTGAGCGTCGACGGCGAAGTAGACGGTGCCCTTGCCGGACACATCCATCAGCGACAGCGACTCGCCGGTCACTTTCTGTTTGAGTGCGGCGCGCAATCCCCCGCCACCACCCATGCCGGCGCTCTTGAAAGCGACATCGCCCTCGTATGCCACCATCGAGCCCGACATTGCGCGCAGGGAGTCGCCGGTCAGGTCGGCGACCAAGACACGGTGCCCGTTCATCCTCAGCTGAGCCACGGGGGAACTATGCCACTGCACGCGCCCCCGCGGCTACTGCTGGAGAAAATATCTAGACGAGCGGCTTCAGGGCTTTACCTGCCAGTTCGACGGCTCCCGGCTGGTGTCCGTTGGTGATCAGGTTGATGATGATGCCGTCGACGCCCTGATCGAGGACCCGCTTCTGCACCTGCTCGGCGACGTCGTCGGGGGTTCCGCAGAAGTGGCGATCGGTGGCCTTTGCCGCATCCTCCTCCGACAGGTTCGTCAGATCGAGGCCCTGCTTCAGCACGAACTCGCGCTGCAGTTCCTTGGCCTTGTCGCCGTTCTCGTCGACGATGACGAACGCGAGGAAGCTCGTCTCGAGGTCTTTCGGGTCGCGGTCGACTTCCTCGCAGCGGGCCTGGACGGCCGCCATCTTGCGCGGCAATTCGTTTGCGTCGCAGATGATGTTGAGGTGATCGGCGAACTGGGCGGCCAAGCCGAAGGTCTTCTTCTCGCCGCCACCGCCGAGCATGATCGGCAGGTCGTCGCGGATGCGGGGCTCGTTCATCGCGTTCTCGACCTGGTACCAGAGACCGTCGAACGTGGGACGCTGGCCGCGGAGCATCGGTTCGATGATCTGCAGTGCCTCGTCGAGTCGCTCGAAACGGTCGGTGAACGTGCCGAACTCGAGTCCGAAGCTCTGGTGCTCGAGTTCGTACCAGCCGGCTCCGATCCCGAGGATCGCGCGACCGCCGCTGACGACGTCCAACGTGGTGACGGTCTTGGCGAGGATCGCCGGGTTGCGGTAGGTGTTGCCGGTGACCAGCGCGGAGAGCTGGATGGTGTCGGTGGCCGTCGCGAGCGCGGACAGCGCAGAGTAGGCCTCGAGCATGGGCTCGTCGGGCTTGCCGATCCCGGGAAGTTGGTAGAAGTGATCCATCACGAATGCGGTGTCGAACCCGGCCGCTTCGGCCTCGCGCGCCTGCGCGATGACCTGGGGAAAGAGCTCTGCGACCGAACCGTCGTAGCTGAAGTTGGGCATCTGGTAACCGAGGCGAATAGTCACGAGATCCACGCTACTCGGATATCGGCCCGTGGCATGTGCCGGAGCGCGATAATTCGACGATGACATTCTTGGAGCTGACCAGGCAGCCGTTCTCCGGATTCGGCGTAAACGACCTGCAGGCGGCGCGCACGTTCTATGCCGAGACGCTCGGACTGACGGTCACCGAGAACGAGATGGGCATGCTCGAGCTGCACCTCGGGACCGGGGCGATCGTGCTGATCTATCCGCGTCCAGGGCACGTACCCGCGCAGTACACCATCCTGAACTTTCCGGTGACCGATATCGAGAGCGCTGTCGACTCCCTGATCGCCAAAGGAGTTGTCTTCGCGCAGTATCCGGACATACAGGGTCGTTCCGCAGGCTCCACTCCTGCCATGGGTACCGACGAGAAGGGAATCTTTCGCCATGGCGGACCGCTGATCGCCTGGTTCACCGACCCGGCGGGCAATGTGTTGTCGGTGCTGCAGGACTGACCCTCAGGCTGTCGGCATTCCCGCGGCGAGTGTGATTGTGCCGGAGCTGGTTACGCCTGCGTCATCGACCCATTCGACGACGGCGGGCTCGCCGGGGCGACGTCCGAGCAGCGCCTCCGACAGGTCCGACGAGGATCCGATCTCCGTGCCGTCGAACGTCACGATGATGTCCCCCGCGGACAGTCCCAGGACCTCCGCCGGAGAATCGAAGGTCACCGATACCACGGCCGCACCGATCGCCGGCTTGTTCTCGAAGACCGACACATCGCGCACCGAAACTCCGAAATACGGTGTGGGACCGACATGTACGGTGCCACCGGACTGGCCCGCGAGGACCTGGTCGAGTACCGAGACCGCCTCGGAGATGGGGACGGCGTACGCCTCGGGTGCCTGCGGCGGCGTGAACTCGGTGCCGTTGCGCGCCTCGTCGGACAACCCCGCGGTGTTCACGCCCACCACTCGGCCCCAGGCATCGAAGAGGGGCCCGCCCGAATCCCCCGCTCGCACATCGGCATCGACGCGAATCATTCGCTCCAACGTATTCCCCGAACCGTCCACCGAACTGCGCGTACGCACCTGCTGATCGAGGGCGGTCACCGCTCCCGGCGCCGGAACCAATACCCCTGCACCCGAGGCATTCCCGACGGCGGTCACCGCATCACCCACCTCGGGAAGTGGGTCCGGGGCAAGCTCGACCACCGGCAGGTCGGCCGCGGTGATCAACTGCACGACCGCCACGTCACGAGATTTGTCGTAACCCAACACGGTGGCGTCGTAGATGAGTCCGTTGCCCATGTGCACTGCGCTGATGTCGGTGGCGTTCTCGACGACGTGGAAGTTGGTGAGCACGATTCCGTCGGGGGCGACGACGAAGCCCGTGCCCGCGACCCCGGAGAATCCTGCGGATGCCGAGAGTGTGACAACGGTGGGATCGACGCGAGCTGTGAGCTCTTCGAGCGTCAGGGGTGGCGGTTCGGCGACGGGTGCGACGGCCGGTGCCGGAGTTGCGACGAAGTCCGCGGTTCCGGGATCGAGCGACGGCGTCGCGAAGAGCCACACGCCGGCAGCGACCAGCGTCAACACCACCGCTCGTCCACCCGACCGCATAGAGACCGATTATGGTCCGGTGGCGATGGTGGTGCCAGCTAGTTGGCAATCACGGCCTGCGGTGCCTGCTTGTGCGCCCGTCTACAGTCTGCTCATGCCCGCGTCGCGTCGACCCCGAGTTCTGATCGGCATCTCCGGTTGGACGTACGCGCCCTGGCGAGGAGATTTCTATCCGGCGGGCTTGGCGCATCGCAAGGAACTCGGGTACGCGTCGGAACATCTGACATCGATCGAGATCAACGGCACGTTCTATGCGATGCAGAAGCCATCGAGCTTCACCAAGTGGCACGACGAGACGCCGGACGACTTCGTGTTCTCCATCAAGGGTGGTCGGTACGTCACCCACATCAAGCGGCTCGTCGGAGTCGAGGCGGCACTCGCGAACTTCTTCGCCACCGGGGTGCTGACGCTGGGCGACAAGCTCGGACCGTTCCTGTGGCAGTTGCCGCCGAATCTCGAATTCGACGCGCAGAAGATGTCGGATTTCTTTGCCATGTTGCCCCGAACGGTCTCTGCTGCAGTCTCGTTGGCGGGCATGAGGGACGACAAATTGGCCGAGGATCGAGTGTTGTTGCCTGCTTCGTCGTCGCGGCCGCTTCGGCACTGTGTGGAAGCGCGGCATCAGAGTTTCGCCTCTGAAGCGGCAGTGGAGTTGTTGCGAGAGAACGATATTGCGTTCGTCGTCGCCGACACCGCCGGTAAGTACCCATACGTCGACACCCCCACAGCCGATTTCATGTACGCCCGCCTGCACGGCGACGAGGAGCTGTACGCCAGCGGCTACACGGATGCGGCGCTCGATCGATGGGCTGCGAAGATCTCGGACTGGACGGCCACGGGCAGAGACGTCCATGTGTACTTCGACAACGACATCAAGGGCTACGCACCCTTCGACGCAATGAAACTGATCGAACGAATCGGTAGATGAGTATTCGACTCTCTAGCCCATTTCATAGATATGCGGATACTTCAATGTTCTCCTCCTGGCGCAGGTAGGGCCTCTGCAACCCGAGACAGACCCTTTGCGGCGGCCAGAATCGTCGCGACCTTTGCGCTCAGGGCATCGCCCTCGAATGTCTCCGCTCGGCCGCCTACGCTGATCGACGCAATTACCGCGGCGTCTCGTCCGAGGATCGGTGCTCCGACGGCCGCGACGCCGGTGAGGTAGTCCGAATTGCTCAGTGCGTACCCCTTCGATCGGATCTGTTCGAGGCGTGTCAGCAACTCGTCCGGCGCCGTCGGTGTTCGATCCGTGAAGGCAGGTAGATCCTGGGTGAGCCAGCGGTCGCGAATCCGAGCTGAGAACGCCAGCATGGCCATCGGGCCTGCGGTGGCGTGATACGGGAGAACCGAACCGATGGAAATACCCGCGACCACAAGGGGATTGCTCCCTTCATGGCGATCGATGCACACGGCTCCCTCGTCTGCGGGAACCATGAGATACGCAGTGTCGCCGAACTTTTCCGCAATCTCCGACAGGTACGGTTGTGCCGCACCGCGGATGTCGAGTTGGGTCAGTGCCGACGACCCGATCTCGAACACGGGCATGCCGATTCGATACGAGCCCTCGGCCGTCCGGTCCACCCAGCCGGCGTGGATCAGTGTGGTCATCAGTCTGTGCACTGTCGTCTTGTTCATTCGACTTGCCGTCGTCAGCTCGTTGAGCGTCCACACGGGGTGCGTCGTATCGAAATGATCGAGCAGCGTGCAGGCCTTGACCACCGCGCCCACGATGTCGCGGCCGGCGTGGTCGTCGGACTCGGTGGGCGATGCCACGTGTGCTCCTTCGATCGGACTGGGAAGTGCTGCCGCCATCCTACGAACCCCCCTTGACTTGTGATCGCCACCACTCTAGTTTCGGAATGCGTTCCGCAATACGAAATGGATGGTGCTCATGACCGCGACACTCAGAGATCTGACCGAACAGGGCCTCGTGTACGCCCCGGGCGTATGGGACGGCCTGACGGCGAAGCTGGCCGAACAGGCCGGGTTCTCGGCCCTGTGTGCATCCGGCTTCGCCGTGTCGGCGGCCCTCGGGCTGCCCGACGCGGAGCTCTACACGATGACCGAGAACCTCCAGGCGGTGCGCACGATCGGCGAAGCGTCCTCCCTCCCGCTCGTCGCGGACATCGACACCGGCTACGGCAACGCCGTCAACGCGGCGCGGACCGCGGGCCGATTCGCTGCCGCGGGCGTGCAGGGCGTCTTCATGGAAGACCAGCTCTCACCCAAGAAGTGCCCGATCTGCGTTGGCGAGCCGGTGGACCTCATCAGCATCGAGGAAGCGTCGGGCAAGGTTCGAGCCGTCCGAGATTCGCTGCCGGAGCACGTCCTGATGATCGCCCGCACCGATGCTCGTGGCGACGACGCAATCCGACGCGCTACCGCATACGTCGACGCCGGTGCCGACATGATCATGCCCGTCACGAAGACCTTCGAGACCGCCGACGAGTGGGCTCGCTGTCACGACGCTGTAGGCGTTCCGCTGATGGCGACGTTGACCGCGTCGACCTGGACCGAGCGTGAGTTCACCCCCGAGGTTCTCGGGCAGATCGGCGTTCGACTCGCTCTCCTGCCCACCCAGGTGCTGATGGCCGCCACCGGAGCAGCTCGTGAAGCTCTGCGCCGACTCGCAGGCGGCGAAGCCCCGGCCGACGTGAGCGCCGACGCGTTGCAGCACCACGAGTTCGTCGATCTCATCGGCTTCCCGGAAGTGGAAGCAGCACAACGCAAGTACCTTCCCGCCGACGCGAAGGCGTGATCGGTATGAGCTCCGACGCACTGACGATGGTCGAGAAGATCCTCGGCCGAACCTGTGATGCCGATGTGGTGCACGCCGGAGAGAATCACGCCGTCCGGCCCGCTCGCATGATTGCCTACGATTTCCCCGGTTACACCGACGTGATGTTCCGGCAGATGCGCGAGGACTTCGGCATCACCGAACTCGACGACCCATCTCGTTACGTCGTCTTCATCGACCACATGCTCACCAAGAAGAACGCCAAAGAGCAAGAGGTGCATCAGGTCACGCGAGACTGGTGCGAGTTCTACGGCATCGAGCTGCACGAGGGCCGAGGCATCGGCCACCAGCTCACTGCCGAACTCGGACTCGCGACGCCAGGAGACTTTCTCGTCCACTTCGACGGGCACATCAGCGGAATCGGTGCCTTCGGTGCTCTCGGATGGGGCATCAGGCGCGATCTGATCGAGGCTTGGGTGACGGGACAGCTGTACGTCGACATCCCGGCCACCACACGGTTCGACCTCGTGGGTGAGTTCGGTGCCGGCGTCGACAGTCGCGATCTCGTTCACACGATCATCGACCTGGTCGGTGCCGACGGATGTGCCCACCAGGTGATGGAGTTCGGTGGTCCAGGAGCGCGGTCGATGAAGATCGACCACCGCCAGGGTTTGTGCGGAATGGCGATGTTCACCGGTGCGGTCTCGGCGATCTTCGAACCCGACGAACTGTCTCTCGCCTACGCCCATGACGTCGCCCGGCAGGCGTTCACCCCCGTGCTCCCCGACGAGGGTGCCGCCTACGCCGCCTGCCACACCATCGACCTGTCGACCATCGTTCCGCAGGTGGTGCAACCCGGTTCGGCTCGCGCAGCCAACACGCACACCGCTGCCGATCTGGCCGGAATCCCGATCACGAAGGCGTTCATCGGATCCTGCGCCAGCGGCCGCATCGAGGACCTGCGCGCTGCTGCACTGGTGCTCGACGGGCGGACTGTCGCCCCCGGCGTCGAGTTGAACGTGGTACCGACCTCCCAGAAGGTGCACGATCAAGCCGAAAGCGAAGGGCTGCTGGACATCCTGCGGTCAGCTGGTGCACACATCGCGGTGTCGAGCTGCGACTTCTGCTTCGGATACCAGAAGCCCCTCGCGGCCGGCGAGAATTGCATTTCCACCGGGGTGCTCAACATCTCCGGGCGAATGGGTAGCTCCGACGCCAACATCTACATGGGTTCGCCCTTCACCGTCGCGGCCAGCGCCCTCGCCGGGACGATCGCGCAGGTGGGGTCGTGAGCGCCTACCCGCCCCCGCCCGACGTCATCGACGGTGCGGTCGCGTGGATATTCGGTGACGACTTCGATATCGACCTGGTCGTGGGCGTTGGGAACATCAAGTCCTACGACCCCGATCATTTGAGGTCGGTCTGCATGGCGGCGTACGACCCGGAATTCGTCGATCGAGTTCGACCCGGAGACGTCATCGTCGGTGGGCGGAACTTCGGCTACGGACATCCGCACTATCCGCCGATGGTCGCGCTGCGCAACCTGGGCATCAGTGCCGTTGTGGCGGAATCGTTCTCGCCTGGATTCTGGCGTGGAGAGACCTTCAACGGTATGCCCCTGATCACCGTTCCCGGGATATCCGACGCGGTGGCCGTCGGCGACGATGTCAGACTCGACTGGCGTCGGGCCGAGGTGTCGAAGCAGGACGGCACCACGATCACCGGCCATCCACCGAATGCCCGAACCGTCGCCGTCATCGAAGCGGGCGGTTCGTACGAACTTCTTCTCTCCGAACACCGAAGCAAGCAACCACTCACAGAAGGATCAGCGCGATGACGAACACCGAACACTCCCGCGCAGGAGTTGCACCGCCCAAGGCGGACACCACGACCGCGCGTCGAGCTGCGCTGGCCGGAGGTGTCGGTACGCTCATCGAGTACTACGACTTCGCGGTCTACGGCTTCCTCGCCGTCATCATCGCACCGCTGTTCTTCCCATCCACCAGCCCAGGCGTGTCGATTCTCGCGACCCTGGCCGTGTTCGGCGTCGCCTATGTCGCCCGTCCGCTCGGCGGAATCTTCTTCGGTCGGCTCGGAGACCGCAAGGGTCGTCGGCACGCCCTCGTCATCACCGTGGTGTGCATGGGTGTTGCCTGCGGCATTCTCGGACTGCTGCCGACGCACTCGAGTGTCGGGGTGCTGGCCCCCGTTCTGCTGGTCATCATCAGGCTCGCCCAGGGATTCTCGGCAGGTGGTGAGATCGGCGGTGCCGCAACCTACATCGCCGAGTCGGCACCGCCGAACCGTCGAGGATTCTTCGGGTCCTTCACGCCGGTGGGATCGACTCTCGGCTTCGCGGTCGCCGCAGCCGTCGTCGGGCTCGTGGCTCTGATCACGACCGACGAACAAATGTCGTCGTGGGGATGGCGCATCCCGTTCCTGCTGGCACTGCCCCTGGCCTTCGTATGCCTCCGTGTGCGGCTCAAGCTCGAGGACAGCCCTGAGTTCGAGGAAATGGCAGCCAAGAACGAGGTCGCCAAGAGCCCGTTGAGCGACGTGGTGAAGAAGCAACCGTGGTCTGTGCTCCGCGTCGTCGGCATTGCGATCGCCATGAACGGATCCGGGTACATCGGACTGACCTACTTCAGCGTGTATCTGATCAACGACCTCGGCTTCTCGAAAGATTCGGTGTACTGGACGTCTGCTGTGGCAATTGCATTGGCCTGCGCCACATTCCCGCTGAGTGGGATGCTCACCGACAGGTTCGGCCGCAAACCGGTGCTGCTGTTCGGCTATGTGGCCTACGTGATCATTGCGCTGCCGGTGTTCATGATTCTCGGTGCCACGTCGAGCATTCTCGTCGTCGGCGTCGTCTACTTCGTCTACATGGTGCTCAACGGTGTGGTGCAGGTCCCGGCTTTCCCGCTGTTCACCGAACTCTTCCCTCGGGCGGTTCGCTACACCGGAGTGTCGTTGGGCTTCAACATCGGAACGATCGCGGCAGGCGGAACTGCCCCCTACGTTGCAGCACAATTGGTCGAATCGACCGGCAATGCCATGTCACCGGCGTACTGGGTCATGGGCGTGTGCGTCATCGGTGTAGCGACGGTACTGACCATCAAGGAGACGGGACTCAGCAAGCTTCCTGTGTAGCCCGAGCCGCTCTGCTGTCAGCAGAGATCCGAACCGGGCGTTCGGCAGAACGGACGGACTGCTCACCGGCACACTGGATTCATGAAGCTATTGGTCCTCGGTGGCAGCGACTTCGTGGGGCGAACTGCCGTCGAACATGCTCTCGATCTGCAGTGGGACGTCACGGTACTCAATCGCGGCACAACCGCGTCGGATCCTCGTGTCACACAACTTCGGGGAGACAGGCGCTCGCCCGACGGACTGAATGAGATCCGAGAAGGTAACTGGGACATAGTCTTCGATACCTGGTCGTGGGAGCCGGACGTGGTGGCGCAGTCGGCGGCGCTGCTCGCCGGTCGAGTCGGTGGTTACGTGTATGTCTCCAGCCGTTCGGTGTACGACGCCCCGCAAGCGGGAGCTACCGAGGCCTGGCCGACGGTGCAGGGGTCTGGCGAGGACTATGCGCGATGCAAGCTCGGCGGCGAGCAGGCCGTAGTCGCCGGCTTCGGAACTGATGCGTTGCTGGTTCGTGCCGGTCTGATCCTGGGACCCTACGAAAATATCGGTCGACTTCCCTGGTGGCTGAACAGAATCGAGCCCGCCGGGGATGTGCTTGCGCCCGGTCCGGTCGATCTGGCACTGCAGTACATCGATGCCCGTGATCTGGTCGCTTGGAGTCTGGACGCTGCCGCCCGGGGTCTCGGCGGGGCATTCGACGTGGTGAGTCGGCCGGGTCACGCCACGATCGGCGAGCTTCTGCAGTGCTGCATCGCCGCCACCCGGTCCGACGCACGCTTGTGCTGGGTGGAGCCGGACGTGCTTCGCACTGCAGGTGTGCAGCCGTGGACGGAGCTCCCGATCTGGATTCCGCCGGGCGCGGATCATGATTCGCTGCATGCATCCGACGTATCGAAGGCATTCGCCGCGGGGCTTCGGACGCGACCGATTCAGGAGACCGTCGCGGACACGTGGACGTGGCTGCAATCGCTGAAAGGTCGATCGCCGATGAGGAGTGAGCGACCACCGGTCGGGCTCTCGGCAGACCGTGAAGCGGCAATTCTGGCGGCCCGCGGGCTCACGTGAGTTGGGCTGGGTACGCGTAGGGAACAGATGCGCGCGGAATTGTCAGACGCGTTCGGAATCGTCAACGGATCGGTGTCGAATTCGCGCGCGTATGGCGAACGCGCGCGCGTCTGCGGGAAAATCGGCCCGCTACCCCACTATTCGTAACTCTTCACTCGAAGCTAGATATCGATAGACAATGCTACGGAGCGCAGAGTCGCCGGACCGCTGCTTCGATTTTCGACGCCCGACGCTGGTGTTCGGCGTCGTCGACGGGTCCGCAGTCGCTGCCGGGCGCGGTCATCCAGGCGGAGGTGATGCCGAAGATCATGGTGAACAGGTCGTCGACGGTGAAGGCGTCGGAGATCAGTCCGGCCTGCTGTGCGGCCGCCATGGCGTTTCGCCGCTCGGCGATCACCGCATGAATGTCGTCGGCAGCGGCGACCGCCGTGCCGCCTTGAAGTTGCGTCCACAGCAGCAGTCGGTGCTCCTGGGGATTCGCGGCGAGGTGCAGATACTCGCGCGCGGCGTATCCCCCGAGATCGTCGACGGTGAAGGGAACCGACTCCAGAAAGCGCGCGAACCCGTCTTCCACGACGGCCCGGAACAGTGCTTCCTTGTCTCCGAAGTATGCGTACAGGCGTTCCTTGCTCGCCTTGGCCGAGACCGCGATGCGGTCGACCCGCGCGCCGGCCAGGCCGTGCTCGGAGAATTCTGCGCGGGCAGCGACGACGATGCGGGCGCGGGTGGCGCTTGCGTCAGGCTTCATGGCGGCCACCCTACCGCCAACCAACTAGTTCGTTTGACAGTCGGTCCATCGTCGCTTACCTTTTCGGTCGGGACATTTTTCGTGCCCAGAGAATCAACGAGTACGAGTGGGGTAGAAACATGTCGCAGGTCTCCGAACACGGGGCGCTGGCCGAGAATCCGAATTACGAACGCCGCTGGTTGGTGCTCTGCATCGTCGCCATCACGCAGCTCACGATCGTGTTGGACGGCACCATCGTCAACATCGCCCTGCCGCAGGCGCAGATCGATCTCGGCATCAGCGACACCAGCCGCACCTGGGTGATCACCGCATACGCGCTGGCGTTCGGCGCGCTGCTGCTGCTCGGTGGTCGAATCGCGGACTACTGGGGCCGCAAGCGCTCGTTCATCGTCGGCATGGCCGGCTTCGCCGTTGCCTCCGCCGTCGGCGGACTCGCCCAGGAGGGCTGGCAGCTGTTCATCGCACGCGCAGGTCAGGGCGTCTTCGCGGCACTGCTCGCACCCGCAGCGCTGGCTATTCTGACGGTCACGTTCACCGACACCAAGGAGCGCGCCAAGGCATTCGGCGTGTTCGGCGCGATCGCCGGTGGCGGCGCAGCCGTCGGACTGCTCCTCGGCGGAGTGCTCACCGAGTACGCGAACTGGCGCTGGTGCCTGCTCGTCAACATCCCCGTCGCCATCATTGCCATCGCCGCCGCAGTCCCGCTGGTCAAGGAGAGCAAGGCACACGGCGACACCCGCTACGACCTGCCCGGAGCGATCCTCGTCGCACTCGGACTGGCCTCGCTGGTCTACGGCTTCACCGAAGCCGAGGACGGCTGGGCGACGGTACCCACCATCTCCTTCATCGCTCTCGGCCTCGCGCTGCTCGCCGCGTTCGTCGTGGTCGAATCCAAGTCCGCCAACCCGCTGCTCCCCCTGAGCGTTCTGCTCGACCGAGACCGCGGTGCCGCATACATCGGGTCCGCCGTCATCGGTGCAGCACTACTCGGTGGCACGTTGTATCTGACCTTCTACTTCCAGATAGTGCTCCAGATGAGCCCGGTCATCGCAGGTGTTGCGTCACTGCCCATGACCGGCGGAATTCTGATCACCGCCGCGATCGCCTCGGCGCTCGTGCCCAAGATCGGTCCCAAGCCGATGATGGCTGTCGGCCCTGTCGTCTCGGCGATCGGCCTGCTGCTGCTCACGCAGATCGGCGTCGACACCTCGTACTGGACGCACGTGCTCCCCGGAGTCGTACTGCTCGGGCTCGGTCTCGGCCTGCTGATGGTGCCGATGCAGAACGTCGCTCTCATCGGCGTCCCCGATCACGATGCGGGTGCTGCATCCGCGCTGATCAACGCCACGCTTCAGGTCGGCGGCGCACTCGGCGCAGCGGTGTTCACCACGGTGTACACCTCGTCCAAGACGACGTTCCTGGCCGAGAACCCGGCACCGACGCCGCCCGCAGGAGTTCCTGCGGAGGCTCTTGCCGGCCAGGAAATCCCCAGCGACGAGATGCTGGCCGCGCTACCGGAACCGATCCGCAACTTCGTGCTCGCCACCATCGATCACGCTTTCGCAGCCGAGGTGTCGGGCTACGCGTGGGCCTTCGGAACCGCCGCGATCCTGGTCGCGTTGGTGTGCCCGGTCGTGCTGGTGCTGGTCCGTGCCAAGAAGGACGACCTGCCCGTCGGGGACACTCCGGTCCACATCGGCTAGCGCATACGAGAAGAGAACCCCGCTGCTCGGCCGTCGAGCAGCGGGGTTTTTCGTTGTGGTGGCCGTCAAGCCCGATCGGGGTCGATCGCCTCGGCCTGCGCCGTGAGCAGCATGTGCAGCAACTCGGGAGGCAGAGCCATGGGAGGCAGCGCGCCGAGAGCGATGGAGTTCTCCGCCTCGCCGCCCAGCTCGACCACCTCGTCGTGCAGGCTTTCCATCTTCTCGTCGAGCTTGTTGGCGCTCTCGGCCGCCTCGGTCAGCTCCGCCAACAGGGTCTCCGGAATCTGCCCGCGATACTTGTAGAAGATCTTGTGCTCGAGGCTCGCCCAGAAATCCATTGCGATGGTTCTGATCTGCAGTTCGACGAGGACCGGCTGGACGCGATCGGACATGAACACCGGAATCTCGACGATCAGATGCAAGCTCTTGTAGCCGTTGGCTTTCGGGTTCGCGATGTAGTCCTTGATCTCGACGACGCGCACGTCGCTCTGACTGCTGAGCATGTCGGCGATGCGATAGGTGTCGGAGATGAAGCTGCAGGTGATGCGCACTCCGGCGACGTCGAAGATGTTCTCGCGAATCGCATCGAGCGTCAGGGCGCACTTCTTCCGCTGCGCCTTCTCGAAAATGCTCTCCGGAGTCTTCAACCTCGACGAGACGTGCTCGATGGGGCTGTACCGGTGAATGTGGGTGAATTCCTGCTTCAAGATGTTGATCTTCGTGATCAGCTCGTCGATCCCGAACTTGTAGCTCATCATGAATCGCGTGAAATCTTGTCTCAGTTGACCCAGATCGACGACGGGCTCACTGTTGTTCATGCCATTGATTGTCCACGACGGGCGACTGTGTTCGCGCAGCGCGGGAATCGAAGCTGGCGTCACTGCACGAGTTGCGTAGCTCCGGTGTGAACAGCACGACGCCACAGCGTTCGCACTGATGGGTGCGGTGATGTCCTCGGTCGCACGAACAGGCACGTGAACCCACCAACACCGAACCGGCGACGAGTGGATGGCCGTTGGTGCAGCGAGAAGGCGCTCGTTCCGCCCACCGATCGCCGACGCGATAGAGCGATCCGGCAATCGGGTCGGTGTCGCGCTCGTCGGATGCCATCGCGCGCAACCGCCTTCGACACTGTCTACCGTCCGATATGGACCGCCCGAAGTGGCTCCGCTGGCCGCATCGCCAACTTCGGGGGCCCGCTCAGACTAACAGAAATCGAACGTGTGTTCTAACTCGTAGGTCAAAACCACGTCTTGCGGCCACCGACTGCGCGCCCCATCGAACCGAGCAACGTCAGAACCGCGCCGACGACCACGAGAATGATGCCGATGGTCGTCAAGATCGAGATACCGGCGAAATAGCCGATGAGGGCGAGGATGATTCCGAGAACGATCATGACTACTCCTGGTGCCACTGTGAGCCCGCTATCGACGAATTGCCGATGGGACCGAACCTACTCGGGCGCGTGGACGATCGCTCACAATTGTCGCTATTTTCCGGCGTCCACTTTCGCAGCGAGAAACGCCTCGGGGTCGATGAGATCCGCCTGCCCGACGATCGATCCCAGGTCAGCGATACGTTCGATACCGGTGAGCACCATCTCTTCTTCGACCGTGCCCTCGGCGTAGCCGTAATAGCATGTCGACGTCGTGTGGTTGTGGTCCTTGTCTATTCGGTTGGCCCTGCCCTCGATCTGCCGAATGTCGATGGGCGTCCACCGTGGATCGTGAATCAGCGTCACGCGTGGTGCGAGGGTGGAGACCGTGCCCTCCGGGAGCAGTAATTCGTTGGTGTGCAAATTGATCGCACTGGTGGTGGTCGAGACGATGACCGACGCGTCACCGGTTTGAAAGCGTCTGATCGACGCCTCCTGATCCGGGCTGCTCATACTCCCGTCGACGACCGCGACCTCGAGGCCCTCGTCCCGAAGCGTCTGCGCCAACGCCGCGACCGACTCGCGGTAGAACATCGAGACGAACACCTGGTTGCCGGCCTTGACCCAGGTGCGTACCTGGTCGGCGGACGCGGGAATGCGTAGGTACGAACACTTCTGGCGGAATCGCAGGGTCGCGGCGCGGGTGCTCGGGTTCTTCTGCAGCACGCGCTTGCCGCCGACGGCCTTCCAGATCGGTAGCCCGACTTCCTTGCGGTAGTCCACCCACGCCGAGTTGTACAGCCGCTTCTGCGCGGCGGTGAGTTCCTGGCCGAGCGGCTCGCGTGGGGTCGGTGGCGAGGGACGCGAAATCGACCACGGCACAGCACCTCCCGACAGCCACCCATGTACGGACGCAATATCGCGGGCGCGTCGGGCCGCGTCCTCGGGCTCCCACCGCCACGTCGTCAATCCCGTCGTCGCCTTGCCTGCCTTGACGGCGAACCCCGACTCGATGAGGAACTCGGCCCACTTCATCGTCACCGCGTAGCCGAGATACTCCTCGTCGCCGAGGATCTCGACCCCACGGCTGCGCTCGACCGCACGAGCCATGTACGCGAAGTGCAGGGGCTGATAACCGGGCGTGGCAGACATCCACACCACCGAGCGCGCTGCCTGCTGATATCGCCAGAGGATCTGCGACTGCTGCGATTCGATGTTCATCAGCGCATGCGATTCGTCGGCGATCACCACGTCGATGTCGAATCGAAGCTCGCCGAGCGAGATGGTCCGCTTGTTCTGTGTCCGTTTACGTTTGCCCAGGTCGGTCTCGGGCGGAACGGACAGGAGCTTCTTCGTCGACTGGTACGTGATCAGCAGCCAGCGCTTGCGCTCGGAGGGCTCGATATCGGCCTCGCTGTCTGCAATGGTGCGCCGCCATCCCGGCAGCGCGCCCTTGGGTGCGACCACCAGCACCGTGCCGATCTCGGCCGCCGACATCTGCCGAACGGCCTCGCACACCGCCAACGTCTTGCCCAGACCCGTCGAATCCATCTGCGCGAAGTACGGGAATCCCGCGTCGAGGGCGGCGAGATGGCGTCGAACGGATTCGAGTTGGGTCTCACGCGGCTGCATCGCGCGCTCCCGCACCACCTCGTCTCGCCAGTTCTCGTTGGCATCGTCCTCGAGCCACCGTTGCAGGCTGTACGGCATCGACTCGTACGGCTGCAGATACTCGGGCAACTCGGTGCCGTAGTACGCGAACACCCGCGGTCCGGGATACCAGCGCGCCCCGGCAGCGCCCGCCGCCGACCGATCCTCGAACGGCACGTCCAGCACCCAGACGCGCTCACCGGGATCGGGCACCCGCAGATCGGGGGCAGCAGTCTTGCGAGGCGACGTCTTGCGCGGCGCTGCGCGCTTGCGTGGCGCGGCCTTCTTCGGGGCAGCTTTTTTCGGTGCAGGCTCACCGTTCTCGGCGGCCGCGAACTTTCGCGCAGCACTGCTCTGCCCGGCCTTGACGGTGCGGGCAGTGGTGGATCGGGCTGTGCGTCTACGAGGTGGCATCGGATCCAGTCTGTCGTACGGTGTGCACGAACACCGTAAAGGAGCCCTGTGACACACACGAACGACCCGCGCGCCGTAGTGCTCGTCCACGATCAGGACCCGGCTCTCGCGCGACGCGACATCGGTACTCTCGACGCCGAGTTACGCACCAGGGGTTTCCAGTTGGACGTGCACTCCTTCGACCACAGCCCCGACCTCGCGCCGCCGCCACTGTTCGGCGCACAGGTGCTGGTCGTCATGGGCTCGCCCGACGCCGCGTACGACGACACGCTGGCCTGGCTCGCGCCGGAGATCGCGTACGTCCGGGAGGCGATCGACACAGGAGTCCCGATCCTGGGTGTCTGCTTCGGCGGACAGTTGCTCGCTCGGGTACTCGGCGGCACCGTTCGCAAATCCGAGCATCCCGAGTACGGATTCGTCGACGTCGAGACGTCCGAGCCCGAGCTCATCGCCCCCGGACCGTGGATGGAGTTCCACGGCGACACATTCACCGCTCCCCCGCAGGCCACAGTGATCGCCCGCAACGAAGCCGCGCAGCAGGCCTTCGTACTCGGGCCGCACCTCGGATTGCAGTTCCACCCCGAGATCGACCTCGACACCTACGACGCGTGGGCCGCGGCGTGGGACCGCGACGGCGTCGAACATGCGGTGGATGTGCACGAGATCCGCCGAGCCATCGCCGACGCCGAACCTGCAGCTCGGGTGCGTTGCTCGGCTCTGCTCGACGCATTTCTCGCCCGATCCTCGGCGGTGCCCCGGTAGGGTCGAACGATGACCGAGGCCAGGCCCAGCAACTTCAGCGATCACCAACTCGGCATCTACGCCGCCGGGATGTTCGCGCAGCAGACACCGTCGATCACCACCAATCTGGCGAGGTTGGAGGACCAGGCTGCCGAGACGCTCTCGCCCGAGGCCCTCGGTTACATCGTCGCCAGCGCGGGCAGTGGCTCGACGGCTCGGGCGAACCGGGCTGCCTTCGACCGTTGGGCCATCACGCCGCGGATGCTGCGCAGCTCGGCTGCCCGCGATCACGCGTGCACCGTGCTCGGCACCGATATGCCTGCACCGCTCATGATCGCTCCCGTGGGCATTCAGACTCTCGCGCACCCCGAGGGGGAACTCGCCACCGTCCGCGCCGCCGCGGAACTCGGTGTGCCGTACATACATTCGACCCAGGCCTCGCACTCGTTCGAGCAGATCGCCGAGGCGGGTGGCGACGCTCCGCGCTGGTATCAGCTCTACTGGCCGACGGACGAGTCGGTGTTGCTGAGCTTCCTGCAGCGCGCGAAGGATTCCGGATTCAGCGCGCTGGTACTGACGCTCGACACGACGCTGCTGGGCTGGCGGCCTGCCGATCTGGACCGCGGCTACCTGCCGTTCCTGGCCAACCTCGGCATCGAGAACTACCTGAGCGATCCGGCGTTCCAGGCCGGACTAGGACAGTCGGTCGAGGAGAATCCCGTTGCCGCCGCGATGCATTGGGCGCAGATGTTCCCCAACCCCGGTCTGTCGTGGAAGAACCTGGCGTTCCTCCGAGAGCACTGGAGTGGGCCGATCGTGCTCAAGGGAATCTGCACCGTTGGCGACGCCCGGGAGGCGGCCGCGCACGGAGTCGACGGCATCGTCGTCTCCAACCACGGCGGCCGTCAGATCGACGGGGCCAGAGCGTCACTCGACGCGTTGCCGTCCATCGTCGAGGCGGTGGGCGAGGAATTGACAGTCCTGTTCGACTCCGGAGTACGCACCGGAGCCGACATGGCCAAGGCTCTTGCTCTCGGAGCCGATGCGGTGCTGCTCGGCCGCCCGTTCCTCTACGGCCTGGCGCTCGGTGGTCAAGAGGGCGTCACGCACGTATTGCGTTGTCTGCTGGCCGAATTCGACCTGGTGACGAGCCTGTCCGGTCATACCGGTGCGGGCGAGCTGGGCCGCGACTCGATCATGGAGTCCTGATGGAGTGGACGAAGCACGCCATCTGGTGGCACCTGTACCCGCTCGGCTTCACCGGAGCGCCGGTGCACGGCTGGGACGGTGAATCCCAGGCGGATCTGCACCGGCTGAACAGGATCGAGAACTGGCTCGACTACGCGCTCGAACTCGGTGCGTCGGGCATCGCCCTCGGTCCGATCTTCGAGTCCGAGAAGCACGGCTACGACACTGTCGACTACTTCCACATCGACGGCCGGCTCGGCACCGACGAAGATGTCAACTCCCTGATCGCCGCGGCGCACTCCCGCGGCCTGAAGATCATGTTCGACGGCGTCTTCAACCATGTGGCGCAGAGCTTTCCGAAGTTTCAGGAAGCGCTGACCGAGGGTGCGGACTCCGAGGCCGCGGGGTGGTTCCACCTCGATTGGTCCGGTGAAAAGCCGACGCATCGCAACTTCGAGGGCCACGACGAACTGGTCGCACTCAATCACGAGAGCCCGGATGTGCAGCAGTACGTCGTGGACGTGCTCTCGCACTGGCTCGAACGTGGCGTCGACGGCTGGCGGCTCGACGCGGCCTATGCGGTATCGCCACGCTTCTGGGCCGCGGTGCTGCCGAAGGTTCGGGAAAAGCACCCGGACGCATACTTTCTCGGCGAGGTCATCCACGGCGACTACGACCGAATCGTCTCGGCCTCCACACTGGACTCGGTCACTCAGTACGAGCTGTGGAAGGCCGTCTGGAGCGGCCTGAGCGAGCTCAACTTCTTCGAGCTCTCCCATGCGCTCGAGCGTCACAACGGCTGGCTCGACGCCTTCGTGCCCGCCACGTTCGTCGGAAATCACGACGTCAACCGCATCGCCAGCGTCATCGAGGACGAGCGACATCTGCTGCACGCGTTGGTGGTTCTGTTCACCGTGGGCGGTATGCCGATGATCTACTACGGCGACGAGCAGGCGTTTCGAGGCATCAAGGAGGATCGG
Organism: Rhodococcus sp. 14-1411-2a; assembly: GCF_002259485.1. Taxonomy (GTDB): domain Bacteria; phylum Actinomycetota; class Actinomycetes; order Mycobacteriales; family Mycobacteriaceae; genus Rhodococcoides. Next base: position 73,541 of record NZ_NPGA01000011.1, on the reverse strand, counting down.
GTCGGCGGTGACGACGAGGTGCGTCCGGAGTACCCCGACACGTCCGAGAATCTCGCTCCGTACGGTTGGCCGGTGTACCGAGTGCATCAGGAGCTGATCGCACTTCGGCGTCGCAATCCGTGGCTGTACTCCGCGCGCACCGAGACGCTCGAACTCACCAACACCGCACTGCTCTATCGCGCGCACGCCGACGCCGAATCGCTGACGGTCGCGCTCAACCTCGGTGACGACGCCATCGACTACCCGGTTCAAGGCGACGAGGTGCTCGCAGGCGAAGCGGATCTGCACGACGGGCGGGTGAGCGTCCCGCCGCACGGCTGGGCCGTGATCGGCTGAACGCGTGCATTCGGTTCCATTCGTCTCTCTAGCGTGAAAACAAGACACGGCGAGAAACCGCTACAGGTACAGTCGACCGCGACACGGGGTGCCCGTCAGGGCTGAGAACACACCCGTCGAACCTGATCTGGTTAGGACCAGCGAAGGGAATGTCGTGGCGTTGCGGTATTCCTGTCCCCTCGTGACGGTCCCGACCTCGAACGAGAGGCGAGGCGCATGAAATTCGACGAGCAGACAGTGTTGGTCACCGGCGGTGGACGCGGACTGGGAGCAGCGATCGCCGCGGCGTTCGCCGGCCAGGGTGCCCGAGTGGTGATCGACTACCGCAACAGCAAAGAGGACGCCGAAGCGCTGGCGAACCGACTCGGTGAGAACGCGATCGCGGTCCAGGGTGATGTCACCGACGACTCCGCGGTGGCCGCGCTGTTCGATACTGCGCGTGAGTATTTCGGCACTCCGATCACCACCGTCGTCAACAATGCGCTGGCCGATTTCTCCTTCGACGGCGATGCCCGGCCCAAGGCCGACACCATCACCTGGGAACGCTTCGACGCTCAATTGCGTGGCAGCGTCCGCGCGGCGTTGCTCACCACCCAGGCGGCACTGCCGGGCATGCGCGAGGCGGGGTTCGGACGAATCATCAACGTGGGCACCAATTTGTTCCAGAATCCGGTGGTCCCGTACCACGACTACACCGCCTCCAAGGCCGCACTGCTTTCGCTGACCCGCACTCTGTCCGCGGACCTCGGTGCAGACAACATCACCGTCAACATGGTCTCGGGCGGACTGCTGCGCACCACCGACGCCAGTGCCGCTACCCCGGTCGAGGTGTTCGACTTCATCGCCGCCTCCACTCCGCTGCAACGCGTCACCACGCCCGAGGAGTTCGCCGATGCCCTGCTGTTCTTCGCTTCGCCGTGGGCGCGTTCGGTGACCGGCCAGAATCTCGTCGTCGACGGCGGCTTGGTCAAGAACTGACATGCACCTCAACGCATTTCTCTACGGTTGCGGCCACCACAGCGCCGCGTGGCGGCATCCCGGTTCGCGAGTGGAGGATCTCGGCGACATCTCCTACTACGAGGAACTCGCGCAGCTCGCCGAACGGGGAAAGTTCGATGCGGTGTTCTTCGCCGACGGTCATTCGGTGCGTGACCCCGCCGGGGCAGGCACCTGGTTCCTCGAGCCGATCACCGCGCTGTCGGCCATGGCCAGGGCGACCACGCACATCGGTCTGGTCACCACGGTGTCGTCGACGTTCTACACCCCGTTCCATGCTGCACGCATGCTGGCGTCGCTCGATCACATCAGCGGCGGCCGGGCAGGCTGGAACGTCGTCACCTCCATGTTCGACGCCGAGGCCCGCAATCACGGAATGGACGTCATCCCCGCTCGTGAGGAGCGCTACGCGCGCGCCGAAGAGTTCGTCGATACGGCTCTGGCGCTGTGGGATTCGTGGGATGCCGACGCATTGACGCTCGATCGAAGCGGACAGTATGCGGACCCGGCCAAGGTCCACTTGATCGACCACGACGGCAAACATTTTCGGGTCGACGGCCCGTTGACGGTACCGCGGTCGCCGCAGGGCAGGCCGGTGCTGTTCCAAGCCGGGGCGTCGGGGCCGGGTCGCCAACTGGCGGCGAAATACGCCGAGGCAATCTACGCCGTCGCCTACGATCTCGTTGCAGCGCAAAGCTATTACGGGGACGTGAAGACGCGAATCCGCCATGCGGGTCGCGACAGCGCGGCGGTGGGGATCATGCCGGGTCTGGTGACCTATATCGGCTCGACCATGGAAGAAGCCCGCCGAAAGAAAGCGGAACTGGATCGGCTGCTCCCCACCGAGCAGTCGTTGGCGATGCTGTCGACGTTCACCGGGCAGGACTGCGCTGCTTGGGAACTCGATGCTCCGGTACCGAACCTGCCGCCGGCATCGGAGTTCACCGGACCGCAGGGCCGCTACGAGACAATCCTGCGGATCGTCGAGAAGGACGCTCCCACCGTGCGGGAATTGCTCGGTACCCTCGCGGCCGGCGGAGGCCACGCCACGATGATCGGCACACCGGAATCGATTGCAGACGAGATGCAGTCGTGGATCGGCCGCGGAGCCGACGGATTCAATCTGATGTGTCCGCGCTACCCGGACTCATTGGAGGACTTCGTCGATCAGGTGGTTCCGATCCTGCAGCGGCGCGGGGCCTTTCGCGCCGACTACACCGCGTCGACGCTGCGCGGGCACCTGGCGGGGTGATCAGGGCTGGCGTCGGTCCAAAGAGTCGATGAATTCCCTCGTCAGTCTCGCGATGTCGTCGGCATGGGAGATCGGCGACCAGTGTCCCGCCGGAATGTCGTTGCGCGTGAGGTTCTTCACCCACTTGCCGGTGTCGTCGTAGTGGTACGGACGCACTGCGACGTCCTCGGTGTTGACGATGAGGTGCACGGGGATGTCGATGTACCGCTCGCGTGGATTGCCGAGGAGCGGAATGATGTTGGCCCGGTAGAGTTTGGTGCCGTTGGTGGCATCCGACCACAGTGTGGGGTTCTGGGTGACGAGCTTGGGGTCGACGCCCGAGAACTCCTGGAGGAACGCCGGCCACCCCTTGGCGAACTGCCGCTTGATGCGCAGCGTGGACAGGCCGGGGATGTGGAAGGTGACGGTGTACCACGACGCGCGTACCTGGGCGAGCACCTGCTTGATGCCGGTGAGGGTAGGTTTGCGCAGGCGGGACTGCGACCACTTGCCGAGGTGATCGAGGTTCGGCCCGGAAATCGATGTGTACGAACGAATTCGGTCCTTCGCCTGGGGCTGGGCTGCGGCCTCCCATACCTCGACGGCACCCCAGTCGTGGGCGAGCACATGAACCGGGGCGTCGGGGCTGACGGCATCGGCGACGGCATAGAAATCCGAGGCGAGCCGGGCCAGCTTGTACGCCGACTGCTCGGCGGGGACCGAGCTCTCGCCTGCGCCGCGGGAGTCGTAGCTGATCACCCGGAAGCGGTCCTCCAGCTGCGGCACGATGTGGCTCCACAGCTCATGAGTATCGGGCCAGCCGTGCACGAGGACGATGGGATCGCCGTCGGGATTGCCGCTCTCGAACACCGCCAGGCGGATGCCCTCGTTGACGACCGTCGTACGAACCGCATTGCTGCTCAACTATTTTCCGTTCTATAGATCGAGTACGAGACGCCCGCTGCGTGCGCGCGAAACGCAGATGAGCATGTGATCGCGCTGCTCTTCCGGCGTCAGTCTGTTTTCCAGGTGCTCGGGCTCACCGGAGAGCACCCGTACCTTGCAGGTACCGCAGAAGCCCTGCTGGCACGAGTACGCGACGTTGGGTTTCTGCTCCTTGACCGCTGTCAGCACGGAGGCGTCGGCGGCGACGTCGAGCACGGCGCCCGTGCTGATCAACTGCACCTCGAACGGCGTGCCGTCGAGAATCGGCGGCGGGCCGAATCGCTCGAAATGCAGTGCGGTGGAGGGGCACCAGCGAAAGTCGCGGCGGACGGCGTCGAGCATGGGGGTGGGGCCGCAGCAGTAGACGGCACCGCCTGCGGGTGCGCGCTCGAGCAATTCACCCTCGGTGGGGTACCCGTACACGTCGTCGGTCCGGACGAACACCCGGTCCGATTCCCAGCTCTCGATCTCGTCGAGAAAGGGCATGGTGTCGCGGGATCGACCGCAGTACACGAGTTGCCAGTCCATGCCGAGAATCCGTGCGGCGCGGACCATCGCGATGATGGGAGTGATCCCGATACCGCCGGCGACGAACAGAGCGCTGCCCTCACCGACGAAAGGGAATCCGTTGCGAGGGCCACGGACGGTGACCTCGGTGCCGGGTTCCAGTCCGTGCATTTCGATGGATCCGCCTGCACCGGTGGGGATTCGACGCACCGCGATTCGATAGGAGCTGCGGTCGGACGGGTTGCCGCACAGTGAGTACTGCCGACGACGCCCCGAGGGCAGATGTAGATCGAGATGACACCCTGGATGCCAGATGGGCAGCTGCGCACCCGTCGGCGACGCAAGGGTGAGGGCTGCGACATCGTTGTCCTCGGCGACGATCTCGCGTTCGGTGACGACCAACTTCAGCGCTGAATCGGGGTTGTGGCCGGCGACGGCATCGTTGTACTCCGCTCCGGCCGCCGCCTGCATGTAGCCGTTGAGAAACGTACCGAGCAGCTGCATCGAGCGATCAGGACGTCCGCGCCCGCGCAGATCCGGCGGCGCATCCTTGGGGAGCAGCCGCGGAACGCGTCGTGAAGACAGCTTCACCTCGCTGCAGCCTGAGCGGCCGGAGAGGACGCCAGGTACCGGACGGCCTGAGCTGTGGAGCCTTCCTGGCTGGGGTGATACGACTTCTTGAGGTAGCGCGACATGCTGCGACCGACGTGCGTCAGCGCGGGAAGGGTGCCGCGGCGGACCGATTTTCGCCACAGTGCCGAGCGCGGCTTGCGGACGGACTTCGGGGCCGACTGCAGCTCCGGGTCGTTCTTCATCAGGAAGATGATCCCGCGCATCCAGATGTAGGCCATCAACGGCACGACCACGACGAACGTGCGCAATCGGCGAACCTCGCGCTTGTCGAAGTATCGCAGCGTGTCGTAGGCGACCGATCGGTGCTCGACTTCCTCGGCACCGTGCCAGCGCAGCAGATCGAGCATGGTGGGGTGGATGCCCGCGCGGTCGAGACCGTCGGCGTTGAGTACCCAGTCACCGAGAAATGCCGTCACGTGCTCGATCGCGGCGATCAGCGCCAAGCGCTCGACCAGATTGTTCTTCGATCGAAGGCTGGTCACCGAATCGGAGCCGAGGACCTTGCCGAAGGCCCACTCCATCTGGTCGGTGAACGGAGTCGGGTCGAGTCCTTTGGCCTGGAGATGCACGAGGACGCCGGTGTGGGCCTCGGCGTGTACGGCTTCCTGGCCGATGAAGCCGATGACGTCGTCGCGCAGCTTCTCGTCGTCGATGTACGGCAGGGCTTCCTTGAACGTGTCGACGAACCAGTGCTCGCCGGCGGGCAGCAGTAGATGCAGCACGTTGAGTACGTGCGTGGTGTACGGATCGCCCGGCACCCAGTGCATCGGCAGATCGCTCCAGTCGAACTTGACGTTTCTGGCTTGCAGCATCACTTCACCGGGATCCGATGCGACGATCTTCCGTTCGCTCATCGAGCCACCTCCTCCACGTTCGCAGGTGTGGCCGATGCCACAGTGCGAGACTTAGTATAAACACCGGTAACAGATAAAGGGAACCGTGACGGTATCCGATGAGACACTTCTGTCATGACCGACTCCTCCCCCGTGTCGACTCCCCCGAGTCGTATGCCCGTCACCTGGCCTGCCGAGTGGCCCACCGAAGTTCGGCGCATCGCCGATGCCACGAACGACGCGCTGGCTGCTGTCGCCTCGCGGAATTCGGTCGCGTTCGACGATGCCGTCGAATCGTTGGGCCGCTCGGACTCGGCGCAGGCCGGGCACGTGCATGCCGAGATGGTACGCACGTTGCTCGAAGAGGTATACAGCGATGGATTGACCGGCGAGAACGTCCAGGAGGTGCTCGGCCGAACCGTACGAGGAGCGGACTGGCTGCCGAACCTGGACATCGCCGGGTTCGTCGAGGTGCTCACCGGAGCGCTGGGGGTGTCCGACGTCGAAGAGCAGTCGCGAGTGAGGCCGCGTCCCGCACATGCGTTGCTGGTGGTCGCAGACCTGCTCGCGGTGCGCCGTGGCCGAGCCGAGACCTATCTGCGGTACGCACTGGCCGAGGTGCGCCGCGCCGAGACGATCGAGATGCCCTAGTTCGCGCGGACCAAGGACTGCTGTTCATCGAAGGTGGGTGACTGCGGCGTATGTCGATGTGGTTGAGCGAACCACGCGACTTCTCGATCGAAACGGCCAGTTTTACGAGCTATGTAGAGTTTAACAAGATTTGTTAAAGTAGGTTCAGGTTGTCTATTTGGGGGATGAACAGTGGACCGTCGGCGAAACCCGTATACGCCCAACGCTGGCGCGCCACCGCGTTATTTGGCGGGTCGCGAGGTGGAGCTCGATGACTTTCGAACCCTGCTCTATCGGTTGCGGAGGGGCTATTCCGAGCAGTCGCTGATCGTCACTGGCCTGCGTGGCGTCGGCAAGACTGTTTTGCTTGGTCGGTATCGCGAAATAGCTGAGGATGAGGGCTGGGTTGCAGTCGAAGCCGAGGTATCGAAGAGCACCGCATTCGGTCCGCAGATTGCCAGCCTGGCCCGGCGCGCTTTGTTGCAAACGTCACCTAGGGCGAAGTGGAACGACCGTATTCACAGATCGGCTGCGGTGCTCAAGTCGTTCTCGCTGTCGATCCAGCCGGATGGATCACTGAATATTGGTTTGGACGTCGATCCAGCTGCTGGACAGGCCGACACGGGAAACCTGAATGACGACCTCGCTGATGTCTTCGAGGCAGTCGGGTTGGCCGCTCGGGAGAGCGACAGTGGGGTGGTATTCCTTTTCGACGAGATTCAATTTCTGTCGAAGGGTGAGCTGGAAGCGTTGATCGGTGCCGTCCACAGAACTGTCCAGCGGGAGCTTCCGATCACCTTTGCAGGTGCCGGTCTGCCGCAGCTTCCGGGTTTGGCAGGTGATGCCAAGTCCTATGCTGAGCGGCTGTTCCGATTCCCGTCTATCGGTGAGCTACCCGGGCCGGAAGCGATCGCGGCCCTGACCGAACCAGCGAAGCTGGAAGGCGTCGAGTACGACGTCGGAGCCATGGACAAGATCCTGCACTACACCGAAGGGTATCCTTATTTTATCCAGGAATTCGGGAGAGCAGTGTGGAACTTGGCCGAGGGTCCGAGGATCACGGAAGCTGACGCGGTCGCTGCTGCCGATCTTGTCGATGATGAACTCGACGACAGCTTCTTCCGGACACGTGTTCAGCGCTGTACGAAGGAAGAGCTTCGCTATATGCGGGCTATGGCCGAGCTTGGACCGAAGGAACAAAAGGCCGTCGACGTGGCGCTCCTCCTGCAAAAGCAATCGGAACAGGTGTCGCCGCTGCGCTCACGGTTGATCAACAAGGGTTTGCTGTACACCCCGAATTACGGTTACGCGAAGTTCACCGTTCCCCAGTTCGATCGATTCATGCGCCGATACATGCCGGAGATCGACGGGCAACCTCCGACCTGAGTGTTGGTTTCGCTAGCGAGATCTTCGCCTGTCTTGCATACGCGCTAGAACGCCCGAGAAAGCGCTACCGATGCAGAATGTTCGCTCCGGCGACGACGGCTCGCACGGCCGACAGGTGTGCGTCGGGATCCATGCCCATCGACCATTCGCGGCGACCGTCGTGCTCGGCGAGGACGAAGGTGGCGGTCTCGTCGCCGATGATCTGCTGGTGGAACGCGAGGATCTCGATGCGGAATCCGGCGTCGTGGAGCATCGACGTCAATGCCTCGATCGGCCCGTAAGTCGTTGCCGCACAGGCGATGATCGTATCGCCGACGCCGAAGGTCGCGTCGAAAGCAGTCCTCCCGCCAGTTGCACTGTCGGCCGTCCATGACCCCAGCCGAAGAGGCCCGGTGCTGGGCGAGAAGCGGTCGGTGAAGTTCGTCCACGACATGTGTTGCCAGGTGATCTCGTCGCGCATCGTGCGCGGCAGGGCGCAACCGAAACGGGCGTGGAACGGATCTGTGGCGAGAGTGGAAGCAAATGCATTCATGAGGATGGTCCTGGCGAATGTGAAGGGAGGACCGAGAGAGCACGACGACCCGCAGCGAGGGGTCGGTCCGAATCAGACCCCGCTACGGCGGCGTACTACGAGAATGCGCTTCACACCCCAGAAAGTAGTCCTCCGTCGCAGTCGCGCGCAAGTATCGAGTGAATACAGATCTCTAGGACACGAACTAGATGTCCGCATATATCGCACGATTCGTTGTAACTTTGGCCCCATGGACCCCGTGCGTAACCCCTACGCCCCCGGCGCCGGCCAGCGCCCACCCGAGCTCGCAGGCCGAAAGAAGCAGCTCGACGCCTTCGACGTCGTACTCGAACGCATCACCCGCGGCCGGCCGGAACGCAGCGTCGTTCTCACCGGGCTGCGAGGCGTCGGGAAGACGGTATTGCTCAACCAACTCCGATCCGCGGCGATCGCCCGCGGCTGGGGCACCGGCAAGATCGAGGCTCGGCCCGACCAGGAATTGCGTCGACCGCTGTCGTCTGCGCTGCACATGGCCGTCCGCGGGATTGCGGCCTCGCATCGCGATCCCGAACGCGTCGACGAGTTCCTCGGCGTCCTCAAGGCCTTCGCCCTACGCGCCACCGCGGACAAGGGCATGCGGGAGCGGTGGCAGCCCGGCATCGACGTCCCGGCGAAGACGGGCCGCGCCGACTCCGGCGACATCGAGATCGACCTCGTGGAACTGCTGCTCGACGCCTCCGCGCTGGCCGGCGACGTGGGCGTGGGCATCGCCATCTTCATCGACGAGATGCAGGATCTGGGTGCCGCGGACATCTCCGCGTTGTGTGCGGCCTGTCACGAGCTCAGTCAGGACACCGCGCCGCTGATCATCGTCGGGGCCGGGCTGCCACACCTACCTGCGGTGTTGTCGGCATCCAAGAGTTACTCCGAGCGCCTGTTCAGTTACCACCGGATCGGCCGACTGGAACGAGCCGCGGCCGACCTCGCGTTGATCGCTCCGGCCGACCGCGAGGACGTCGAATTCACCCCCGACGCGCTCGACGCGCTGTATGCGGCCGCCGACGGCTACCCGTACTTCGTCCAGGCCTACGGCAAGGCGACGTGGGATCTCGCGGCCGACACCCCGATCACCGTCGAGGACGTGCGCGTCGCCGCTCCGACGGCGGAGGAGGAATTGGCCGTCGGATTCTTCGGTTCTCGCTACGAGCGTGCGACGCCTGCCGAGCGTGAATACATGCGTGCGATGGCCGAACTGTCCGTGGACGACGGCTCGGTGCCGACCTCGGCCGTGGCGACCGAACTGAAGCGCAAGCCGGCATCGCTGTCCCCGGCCCGCGACGGACTGATCAAGAAGGGTCTGATCTATTCGGCCGAGCGCGGCACCATCGCGTTCACGGTGCCGCACTTCGGTCGCTACCTACGGGCCCAGACCGACGAACCTGCGGCGGTGTGAACTATCGGTACGCCTCGGCGCGCTCGACGCACAGTTGCTCGAGCTTGCGCATCGCCTTGGGGTCGGAGTGATCGACGTTGACGAGCTCGGCGTCACCGTCGTAGAAGTCGATCAGTCGCTGATCCATCACCTTGCGCCACAGCGGCGGAACCAGCGCGCAGAAGATCATCACTGCATATCCGGCCGGTAGCTGCGGGGACTCGTCGACGGTCCGGAGTGCCTGGTAGCGGCGCACCGGATTCGCGTGATGGTCGCTGTGCCGTTGCAGGTGGTAGAGAAACAGGTTGCTCCACAGGTGGTCGCTGTTCCAACTGTCGCGGTGGGTCGGTTTGCCGTATCGACCGCTTTTGCGCTTCTCCCGCAGCAGTCCGTAGTGCTCGAGGTAGTTGGCTGCCTCGTAGAGGACGATCGCGATCGCAGCCTGCAGGAACAGGTACGGCACGGTCACCACACCGAAGACGGCGATCAGCACGCCGAACAGCACAACGCTCATGGCCGCGGCATTGAACAGGTTGTTTCGGTACGACCAGGGAGACAGGCCCTGGCGGGCGAGGCGTCGAGTCTCGAGCTGCCAGGCCGAGCGCAGGCCGTGCACGATCGTGCGCGGCAAAAACTTCCAGAACGACTCGCCGAACTTTGCCGACGCCGGATCCTCCGGGGTGGCGACGCGGAGGTGGTGGCCGTGATTGTGCTCGACGTAGAAGTGGCCGTACAGGGACTGTGCCAGTGTCACCTTCGACAGCCATCGCTCCAGACGCTCACGCTTGTGGCCCAGCTCGTGCGCGGCGTTGATGCCGACCCCACCGACGATGCCGACGGTGATGGCCAGGCCGATCCGCTCCGGAACTCCCAGCGGGCCGTGCGCCCAGAGATAGCAGGCCGCAACGAGACCCGCGTACTGCAACGGCAGGAACAGATAGACGCACCAGCGGTAGTACGGATCCTTCTCCAGTGCGGCGATCGCCTCGTCCGGGGGATTGCTGCGGTCCACTCCGGCGAATTTGTCCACCAGAGGCAGTGCGACACCCATGATCATCAGGCCGAGGGTCCAGAACGCACCGGGGCCGAGAAGGGTCACCAGCCCCCAGGCCAGGAACGGGCTGAGAGGAATCGTCAGCCCCAGCGGCCACAGGTAGCGCTTGGGGTCGCGCCACCGCGGCGACGTGCTCGTGGCGGACTCATCACGCATTCTGGATTCTTCACTCCTGAGTCCTGGTCGGTGCCGTGCCCCGAGGTGCGGGGACAAACGGTAGTGGCGTGTCACAACTACATCGCCCGTTCCACCAGGATAGTTACCCAAGCAAATTTTGCAGGTTCTCCGATGGGCAGTCGAACGCCCCGCTGCCCTTGTACGGTGACCGGATGAAGCATGTCGAGTCGTCGTTCGTCGGAGTTCACGGAACCCGAATCGTCTACGACGTCTGGACCCCCGAGACCACGTCGACCGGGATTGTGGTGCTCGCCCACGGCCTGGCCGAGCACGCGGGTCGGTACCGGCACGTCATCGAACGGCTGGGCTCGCTCGGCCTCGTCGTCTACGCGCCCGACCACCGCGGACACGGCCGATCCGGTGGCAAACGAGTGTCACTGGACAAGTGGTCCGACTTCACCGACGACCTGCACACGCTGTTCGGCATCGCAGCTGCCGAGCATCCGAATCAGCGCACCTTCCTGCTCGGCCACAGCATGGGCGGTGCCATCGCACTGTCCTACGCCCTCGACCATCAGGCCGATCTCGACGGTCTGATGCTGTCCGGCCCTGCCGTCGTCCCCAGCGTCGGGCAACCGAAAGCGCTGGTGGCGGTCGGTAAGCTCCTCGGACGCTTCGTACCGGCCGCCCCGGTGCTCAAGCTCGATCCCACTCTCGTCTCCCGCGACAAGGACGTCGTCGACGCCTATGTCGCCGACCCGTTGGGCTACCACGGCAGCGTCTCGGCGGGCCTTGCCGCGGCGATGCTGGGCGTCGGAGATACGTTCCCTGCTCGCCTGCCGTCGCTGAAGATCCCCGTGCTGCTCCAGCACGGGACGGCGGACCGCTTGGCGGACGTCTCGGGCAGCGAGCTCATCGCCGAGCTCGCCGGATCCGACGATCTGACCCTGAAAACGTACGACGGGCTGTTCCACGAAGTGTTCAACGAACCGGAGAAGGAGCGCGTACTCGACGATCTCATCGACTGGCTGCGTCCACGTGTACACACCGGCGCTGTAAGTTCCTGACGGATCTTTTCGAAGAAGGGGTACGACCATGACCAGGCGAGCACTCGTATTGGGCGGCGGCGGAGTCGCAGGCATTGCGTGGCAGACGGGTGTCCTACTGGGATTGGCAGAAGCCGGAGCCGACGTCAGCGACGCCGAGATGTTGTTGGGGACCTCGGCCGGGTCCTCGGTCGCAGCCCAGATCTCGAGCGGAGCCGCCTTGACCGAGCTGTTCGAGCGGCAGGCAGACGAAGCGAAGCAGGACCACGAACCGCATGCCGACTCGACCATCGACGAACTGGTCTCCATGTTGGCTCGGGCTGCCCAGAACTCCGACGGCAGTGCCATCGACACGCGCAGGCGTATCGGCACTGAGGCGCTGTCGGCCTCGACGATCAGCGAGCGTGAGCGCAGGGCCATCATCGAACGACGGTTACCGTCGCACTCCTGGCCGAACCGCGATCTGCGTATCGTCACGGTCGACGCGGTGAGCGGTCGGCATCGGGTTCTCGATCGTGGCTCGGGCGTTCAGCTGGTCGATGCGGTGGCCGCGAGCTGCGCCATCCCGGGAATGTGGCCGCCGGTGACGATCGGTGATCATCTTTACGTCGACGGTGGTATCCGCGCCAGCGAAAATGCGGATCTGGCAGTCGGTTTCGAGAAGGTACTGGTGTTCAGGGTCGGTGCACTCGACCTCGAGCACGATCCGTTCGACATCGAACGGGAGCGGCTGGTCAAGGGCGGCTCGAAGGTGGAAGTGATTGCCCCCGACGCAGATTCGGCGGCCGCGATCGGCCCCGATGCCACCGACATCGCGGTCCGATCGGCTGCGGCCGTTGCCGGACGGGCGCAGGGCAATGCCATCGCCGAGCGTATTGCCGAGTTCTGGGTCTAGAGAACCTCTCTATCCGAACAGTGCGGCGCCGTTGCCCCAGCACACTGCACGAACCCAGTCGTCTCCCAGGTCGAGTCGGCGCACCGCCTGCAGGGCATGCAGATACGGGTACGGGATGTTCGGATAGTCGCTGCCGAACAGAATGCGATCCTGCAGGTCGACCAGCCGGGGCAGTTCGTGTTTCGGAAACGGTGCGCTCGCCTCGGAGAAGTCGGTGAACGACATCGTGGTGTCGAGTCGCACGTTCCGGTAGCGATCGGCCAGATCGAGGAAGTCGCCGTACTCCGGCATCCCCATGTGCGCGATGATCAACGGGAGTTCGGGAAACCGTTGCAGCAGTGCCGCAATCGGCTCCGGGCCGGTATGGGTGCCGGGAGCCGGGCCGGACCCGCAGTGGATCACCACGGGTACCTGCGCGTCCGAGAGTGCGCCCCAGACGCCGTCGAGCAGCGGATCGTTCGGTGAATAGTTCCCGACCTGAATGTGCGACTTGAAGATTCGGGCACCGCTCGTCAACGCCTGCTCGACGTACCCGGTGACACCGTCCTCGGGGTAGAAGGTCGCGGTGTGCAGGCAGTCGGGGGTGCGCGCCGCGAAATCTGCTGCCCAGGAATTGAGCCAGGCTGCCATCGCCGGCTTGTGCGGGTAGATCATCGACGTGAAGTGCCGGACTCCGAACCCCCGAATGACCTCGAGCCGTTGCTCTTCGGCGAACCGGTAGGAGATGGGCCAGACGCTGCCGGTCAGCGGCCCGGCGCTGTCGAAGTAACTCCACACCTTGTCCATCACGTTCTTCGGCATGAAGTGCGTGTGGACGTCGAACAGTCCCGGCAGCGACAGTTCGGTCCAGAAAGCGACGATGCCTTCGGTCTCGTCTGCGAGTTCGGCGTCGGAGCGGGGTGGCTCAGCGTGCGACATGGGCGTCGAACCACTCGAGCGTCTTGCCCCAGGCGTCGGCGGCGGCGTCGGCGTCGAACACGGCGGGGCGGTCGTCGCAGTGGAACCCGTGCTTGCCGTGTTCGTAGCGGGTGATCTCCGTGTCGACCGGCGCCGTTGCGGTGATCTCGCGCAGCGTCTCGACTTCCTGGACGGGGATGCCCTCGTCCAGATCCCCGAAGAATCCGTGCCAGGGTGTCTGCAGTGCGTCGCCCACCGACGCCATTGCGGAATAACCGAAGCGGCCCTTGCCGATTCCGCCGCCGTAGAACGTCGCTGCCGCACCGAGTTGCCGTCGAACAGCGGTGTGGAACGCGACGGTGCCGCCCATGCAGAAGCCGACGATCGCGATGGACGACGGCTCGAGTCCGAGCTCGGCGAGCGCACTCGCCGCCGCGTCCACGTCGGAGTCCACCTCGTCCGCCTGCAGCCGCCCGATTGCCGCCATCGCCGAATCCATGTCCGAGTACGACAACACGGTCACACCCTCCTGTCGGTGGAACAGGTGCGGTGCGACCGCGACCCAACCGGCGGCGGCGAGCCGGTTGCAGACGTCGACGATGTGATCGGTGACGCCGAAGGCTTCCTGGATGACGATGACGCCGCCGCGGGCATCCCCGTCGGGACGGACGACGGTGAGGGGAGTGGTGTTCATCCGTCGATTGGAGCACACCACCAGGAGTGGAGCCTGCGGAACGACCCAGCAGGCAGGAGTGGATGCCGGTAGCGACGGTGATTGCTGCAGTTTTGTACGGTGGCGTGCAGGGAACGATCCCGACCGAGAGGACAACTCATGCGCGCGGTACAGATCTCCAGCCTCGACGGACCCGACTCGGTGAGTGTGGTGGACATCGACGAGCCTGCTGCGCGCGACGGGTCGGTGGTCATCGAGGTCCATGCCGCCGGCGTCGCTTTTCCCGATGCGTTGCTCACTCGCGGGCTCTACCAGTACAAGCCCGAGTTGCCGTTCGTCCCCGGCAGCGAGATCGCCGGCATCGTTCGGTCGGCTCCGCCGGAGTCCGGCTTCTCCGCCGGTGATCGAGTAGCGGCCCTGACGGGACTGAGCGACGGTATGGCCGAGGTCGCCGTCGTATCCCCGGACACGGTGTTCGCGCTGCCGGAGTCGGTGTCGCTCTCCGCAGGCGCTGGGCTGTTGTTCAATGACCTGACGGTGCACTTCGCGCTCCGGGAACGTGGCCGGTTGGCACCGGGCGAGACGGTTCTGGTGCACGGCGCAGCAGGGGGCATCGGAACCTCCGCGCTGCGAATGGCTCCGGTGCTCGGGGCATCTCGCGTGATCGCTGTGGTGAGCTCGGAGGCCAAGGCCGACATCGCACGATCCGCCGGAGCCACCGACGTCGTTCTCGTCGACGGCTGGAAGGACGCGGTGAAGGAACTGACCGGCGGCCGTGGCGTCGACATCGTCGTCGATCCGGTGGGTGGTGACCGGTTCACCGACAGCATTCGCTCGCTCGCGCCCTCGGGCCGAATCCTGGTGCTGGGCTTCACCGGTGGTGAGATCCCGACGGTCAAGGTAAATCGACTGCTGCTCAACAACGTCGACGTCGTCGGCGTCGGTTGGGGTGCGTGGTGGATGACGCGCCCGGGCTACCTCGCCACCCAGTGGGCCGAGATCGAACCGCTCCTCGCCGACGGTTCTCTCGGTGCGCCGGAGCCGTCGGTGTTCCCGGCCGCAGACGCTGCCTCGGCCATCGCGTCACTGGAAAACCGTACTGCGGCAGGCAAAGTGGTGCTGGACTTCACCCACTGATGCTGGGTCGAGCTGCCGGGTCACTCCGGCAGTTCGACGCCTCGCGCCTCGGCCAGTGCCGCGATCTCGGCGGGAAAGACGTTCTTGAACACGAACGGGTCGGTACCCAGGGCCCAGTTCGGTGCCAGTTCGATGGCGTATCTCTCGAAGTAGCCGAGTTGCTTGGCCACCAGGATCAATTCTTCCGGGCTCGACGTCTTGTACTGCTTACCCATACTCACCAGCGCCCGAATGAAGTCGGCCAGGCTGAAGTGGGCGAGAGTTGCCGAGAGCATCGGAGCGAACACCGACTGCAGGATCGCCCCGACCTCGGCGTCCGAACCCATCTGCGGCGCAACGATTCCCAGCCGCTTGACGGTACCGGCCAGTCGGGTGAAGTCGCCGTCGATCACGGTGGCGTGAAACAGATCGAGCAGCAGTGCGCGCCACTGCTCGTCCACCTCGCCCATGACTCCGAAGTCGAGGAACGCCACCCTGCCGTCGTCGAGCACCCACACGTTGCCCGCATGCACGTCGCCGTGGAAGAGACCATGCAGCACAAGGGCTTCCATCCAGACCTTGGCGGCGCGGCGGACGATGAGCTCGGACTGCTCTCCCGGCTCGTAGCGGTCGAGGGGAGAACCGTGCATGCGTTCCATGCAGATGACGCGGCCGCCGCAGTAGTCCAGGAACACCTCGGGCGCGGTGACGTGGGCGTTGTCGCCGAACGCGCCGATGGCCGCGCGAAAGCTGGCCTGTCGCTTGGCTTCCACGGCGCTGTCGAGTTCGGCGAAGGTGGCGGCGTGCAGGTCGACGATGATCGCCGACGCGTTGGCCGTGGCGAAGAACGGAATGAACTTCTCGAGTCCGCGGGCGATGAGGTACGCGATACGCAGGTCGATCTTCATGCGGTGATAGATGCCTCGCCGCTGTACCTTCATGACCACTTCACGGCCGTCGTCACGGCGCACGCACAGATGCACCTGAGCGACCGAGGCGGACGAGAGCGGCACGTCGTCGAACGAGGAGAACAGGTCGTCGATTCCGCGGCCCAGATCGGCCTCGATCACCGCTCGCGCCTGCGACCCGGGAAACGGTGGCACCTCGTCGAGGCAGCGCAGGCAGGTGTCGGCGAGGACCTTGGGGAACAGCCCGGGCGAGGATCCCATCAGCTGCCCGACCTTGACGAAGGTGGGGCCGAGAACGAAGAAGGCGTCGACGACGGCCTCCGAGGCGTGCAGCGGCCACCCGCGCCGTGGCGCGCGCACCCAGCGGCCGACCGCGACGATCTGGAAGTACGCCAATACCGTGCCGATGACGATGAGTCGCAGCAGTTCTCGTATTCCGAACGTCTTCAGCTGGGGTGCGGGCTTGGGATTCATACGTGCACCCCCACCGGCACGCGCGCCGCCGAGGCTTCCAGGCGCGCCAACAATCGATCGAACCGCGTCGCATCGTCCGAGGCGCGTGAGAGCACCAGTGCGCCCTGAATTCCGGCCACGATCTCCTCGGCCAGTTCGGCTGCCGATTCGCCGTGTCCCAGGCGACTCAGTACCGGGGTGAGCGCGTCGATCCAGTGGGTGAAATGGGCTGCGACGCGTCCAGAGAACACAGCACGTTCGAGACCGAGTGTGAATGCGCCGAACAGGCACACCAGACGATTGGACCGGAAGTATCGCGCGGTCTGCTCGAACATCTCATGCGTCGTCGACGCGGGATCGGTGCCCTGTCGCAACGGCTCGAACACGTTGTGGTGGAACCACAGCTCCACGTCGTCGAGGACGGCTTCGGCCATCTCCTGCTTTCCGCGCGGAAAGTAGTGGTAGAGACTGCCTTTCCCCAGGCCGGTCTGTTTGCTGATGACCGCGAGGGAGGAACCGTCGAACCCATGGTCGCGGAACACCCCTGCGAGTATCGGCACCACGTCGTGGCGATCGCTCATGAGCCGGTACTGTACCAATCGGTACACGCCAGGTGTATCGGGGCTCCGGGAGTGGAGCCTGCGAAATGACCCATCGGGGCTCCGGGAGTGGACGTGCAGCTGTGAAGAGAACGACCGTCCTGGCCGCCGGGGCTTTCCTCGTCGGTGGGGTGACCTATCTGGCCGCCGAAGCCGTCGCCGCACTCGGTTGGACGGACCGGCCGTACAGCTACGCCCGCAACAACATCAGCGATCTCGGCATCCCCGACATCTCGCCGCTGCACGCGGTGATGAACACCGGCTTCGTTGTCGACGGCACGTTGTTCGTCCTGGCCGGGCTGGGACTGTCGGTGCTCTTCGAAGGCCGGGCGCGGTGGATCGTCGCCGGCACCTCCGTTGTGCACGGTGTCGGCAGCATCGTCGTCGGGCTCGCCCACGCCTCGGTGGACGGGGCTTCGACGCCCCATGCGGTGGGTGCAGGCATGGCGATCGTCGGCGGCAACCTGGTGTTGCTGGCGGCAGGACGGTACGGCGGCCGCGTCGGCGCGCCGCGCTGGTACACCGTGGGCAGTGCGACTGCCGGCGTGGCCGGTCTGGTGGGGCTGACCCTGTTTCTCGCCGACACCGGAATCCTCGGCGGCGGAACCTTCGAGCGCATCTCGGTCTACACCATCATCGGATGGGAGATCGTCACCGGCGCAACGATTCTGGTCAAGCGCCGCCTACCCGAACTCGGGTGACTCCTTGGCGAGAAAGGCGCGCACGCCCTCCCTGCCGTCCGCCGACTCGAACGCCTCCTCGAACACCGGCAATGCCCGTTGCGCCGGTAGGCCGGGGGACTCGCCGAACGTGAGAGCGAGGGCACGCTTGTTCGCTCGAACGGCAGAGCGGGACTTGTGCGCCAGCGCCTGCGCCACGCCCAGTGCCACCGACAACGACTGTCCGCGTGGAGCGACCCGATTGATCAGACCCCACTCCAGTGCAGTCTCGGCCGAGATCGGCTCGCCGAGTAACACCAGTTCGGCGGCGCGCGCCTGACCCACCCGCCGCAGCGCGCGCATCGATCCGCCGCTGCTGGGGATCACACCGAGGTCGATTTCCGGGAGTCCGAGTCGAGCCCCTGCGTCGGCGACGACGAGGTCGCAGCACAGCGCCAGCTCGAGGCCGCCGCCCAACGCGAATCCGTCTATTGCCGCGACCGTCGGCAGCGGCAGATCGTCGAGCATCTCGAGGGTGGCGTTCTCGAGAATGCTCTTGCGGGCGAGCACGTCACCGCGGTCCTGCATCTCGGGCATCTCGGAAATGTCCGAGCCGGCGCTGAACACCCGGTCGCCGGTGAGAACGACCGCCCGAATCGCGGCGTCGTCGGCCAATTCGAGAAGCACGGCGCGCAGTCGCCGCGTCGCCGGACGGGTCAGCGCGTTGACCGGCGGGTTGCTCAGCGTGATCTGCGCGACGGCGGCGTGCGGGAAGGTCAGGACTGGAGACAGCGCAATGGGCATACCTGAACGGTAGAGCGTGCGGCTGACCTGGCGATTGGGAGACTGCCGAGATGGCATGTAGCGTGGTGAACACCCGACGCGGGGTGGAGCAGCTCGGTAGCTCGCTGGGCTCATAACCCAGAGGTCGCAGGTTCAAATCCTGTCCCCGCTACTACACACGTCAGGCCCGACATCGATGATGTCGGGCCTGACGTGTTTCGTAGGTATCAGGGTTGCAGTCTGAACTGCACCACCGCCGTGACATTCTCGATGGCGTCGTCGAGTGCGGTCTTGCGCGCTCTGGCGTTGGGTGCAGACAGGATGTCGAGTCGATCGGACTGACCCATCGGAATCAGAGCTGTCAGCGACCAGATCTTCTCGGCGGCCGAGATCGGCAGGCCCAGGAAGTCCGGAACACCGGGTGTGGAAACGACTTCCGTCGATTCGAGTCGACCGATCAGCTCGTAGAGATCCTCGATCCGCGCCCAAGTGGCGTCGAACTCGGTGTCGGCGATCACCGCATCGGTCTCTTCGTCCGGCCATGCTCGAACGTCGGCCTGTGGGTACGGATCGTCCGGCAGCCAGGCGTCGATCCTGATCCGTTCGCCGCCGACGCAGTCGAGCAGATATCGGCCGTCGCCGATGGACTCGTGACCGATGATGTGTGCGGTCGTGGCCACATCGTGCCGGACGTCGCCGCCACCGGCCTCGTGCCCACGTGCGATGAGGACCACGCCGAAGCTCGGATCGTCCTGCTTCAGGCAGTCGTGGACCAGAGCTCGGTAGCGCGGCTCGAAGATGTGCAGTGGTAGGCGTTCACCGGGGAGCAGCACGCTGCCGAGCGGGAACATCGGGGTCACGCTCACGGGTGCTGCAACGGAACAGCCGCCGGGGTGATGGCCGCGGGCGCGCTCTTGTCGGACTCGTTTGCGTCGAGGAACTCGTCGAGCAAGCGGAAGAAGAAGTCCGGCTCGTCGAGCTGGGGGAAATGGCCGGCGTCGGGAAAGATCTCGACGCGACTGTTGGGAACCTCACGTCGAATGTTGTCGGCGTGCTTGGCGGGAATCATCCGGTCCTTGCCGCCCCAGACGAGCAGCGACGGAATGGACTCGAACTTCTCGAAATGTTGCTTCGCGCTCACGGTCTGCCCACGCGGGCCCACCACGGCTCGCGTCGACGCCAGAAAGGCCCCGCGGGTAGAGCGGTCGGCAACCGACCGGAACGACCGCCAGGTCTCGGCCATGCTGGGACCTGGCTTGACCGGCAGACCCCATTTGCCCAACTGCGCCAGCGCGCCCTCTGCGTTCTTGCGGAACCAGTCCGATGCGAGCAGCGGCAGAACCAGCTCACTGCCGGGCAGCGTCGCAGCCTTGAGGAGCAGGCTCACCTCGGGACCGAGTCCGCCGCTGCTGACCAACGCCAGGCGATCGACGCGTTCGGGAAAGAGGTACGTCAGCTGCATGACGATGCCCCCGCCGAGCGAGTGACCGACCATCGGGGCGGAGTCGATGTTCAGGTGATCCATGAGATCGCGAATGGTGGCCGAGTGCGAACTGAGCGAGTAGTCGCCGGACGGCTTGTCGGAGTCTCCGTGCCCGAACAGGTCGGGAGCGATGACGCGATACTTCTGCGACAGACGCTCGAGTTGCGGGCCCCAGGACTGATGCGATCCGAGCAGTCCGTGCACCAGAATCACGGGTGGGCCCTCGCCCATGTCCACGTATCGCAGGACGTCCTTGTGTAGTTCCACCGACTGCAATTCGTACGATGAACTCATGGTCGACCTCCTCGTCGTGTGATGCCCGGATCGGTGCGTGGCTCGGTGAGCCGTTGGCACAAACGTACAAGCTGAGCCCACCCAACGACAGACCGTCGATCAGTGTGCGAGGCCCGCATCGTCGAAGGTGTTCGCGATCGTCTCGGCCAAGTGCTCGGCCATCGGTTCACGCAGCATGTCGACGTGATCTCCGGAGATGTCGACGAAGGTCAGCTCACCACGGCCGACCGTCTGCCACGACCTGAGATCTTTCACGTTCTCCGCTGTGCGAACCACGGTCATCGAACCCGACCACGGTGTCGGCACGTGCTTGTTCAACGCCACGTACCCGATGCTTGCGAAAACCAACCATTCCATCGTCGTCGGGTACCGCAGCAGCCCGGCGAATTGCATCCGTAACCAGAGGGCAGCGGTGCCGACGCGGCCTAGGTGGAAGCCCGCCTCTTCACGCGTCTGCGCCGGCGGCGCAGCCGGAACCTCGGTACCGCCGGGCAACCTGTCCAGCAGATGCCGAAACAGCCGTGTGTCGAGGAGCAACAGGTGGGGAGACCCGAGGCCGGAGTCTCGGATCTCCTCTGCCATCGCGATGGCAATCCAGCCGCCGAGCGAGTGGCCGACCAGATGGAACGGGCCCTCGGGCTGGACTGTGCGAACAGCGTCGACGTAGCGTTTCGCGGTTCGCCGAATCGTCCGGTCCGGCCGTCCTCGCTTGCCGCGGCCGTGCGCCTGCAGGGCATACACCGGCCGGTCGGCGTCGATGTGCTTGACGAGATTCAGAAATGCCATCGCGCCGACGCCTGCACCGCCGATCAGGAAGATCGGTGCCTTGCTTCCCTCTGTGCGCAGCGGCACGAGCACGTCGTGTTCGCCTGCCGTGCGTCGACGCGCAGTTGCCGCGTCTTCGAGGCGGGCGTCGACTGTCACGGCCAACTCTCGAACAGTGGTCGCCGCGAACACGTCCTCCGGTGTCAGATCGATCTTCAGGTTCTCGCGGAGTTGGGCCAGCATGGCCGTGGTGGTCAGCGAGTTTCCGCCCAGAGCCAGGAAATCCTCGTCCCGTCCGATGGTGTCCAGCCCGATCGCGGTGCGCGCAGCCTCGGCCACGATGTACTCGGTCGGGCCGACCGCGGTGCGCTCGACGCGTCGATCGGCCGGCTCGGGCAGTGCGCCGCGGTCGAGCTTGCCGCGTTCGTTGCGCGGCATCGCGTCGAGCGCGACGATGTGGGTGGGCACCATCCACTCCGGCAGCGTCCGGCGCAGCGACGCTCTGATCTCGCCCACGGAGGGTCGACGACCGGAACGCGCCGAGCACACGTAGGCGACCAGGTCGGTATCGGTGCCGGAAGTCCTGCCGATCACCGCTGCGTCGCCGATCTCCGGCATGGCGCGCAGTGCTGCCTCGACCTCGGCCGGCTCCACCAGGTATCCGCGCACCTTGACGGCGTCGTCGATGCGGCCGGCCAGGTGCAGCGTCCCGTGTTCGTCGAGTCGTCCCAGATCGCCGGTGCGGTACCGGAACAGACCGTCGCCGAGCGCGGCGAATCGCTGGGAATCCCGACCGGCACCGCCGAGGTAGCCGTCGGCCAAACAGTTCGACGTCACCCGTATCTCGCCGATCACGTCCGGTGCACACGACGAACCGTCGGAGGTGACGACTTCGACCAGCTTGCCTGCGATGGGTCTGCCCGCAGGGAGAAAGCCCGACGGCAGCGCTCGTTCGAGCGGGTATTCGCTGTAGGCGACGGCCCCGGCCTCGGTGGTCGCGTACCAGTTGACCACCGTGGCGCGGCTGTCGAATCGCCGCCGAAAACCGTCGGCATCGTCGGCGTGCAGGGATTCCCCGTATGTGATGACCACCCGCAGCGTGGGTACGGCCCGACCGGTGGGTCCGTGATCGGCGGCGGAGACTGCGCGCAGCAGCGACGACGAGCAGTGCAGCGTGGTCAGGGAATGCGCGGCTGTCCACTCGACGGTGCTGCTGGGGACACCTGCCCTCGGGTCGCGGCAGTGCACGGCGGCACCGCTGAGCAACCCCGCGAACAACGTGTTCAAGCCGGCCCCGAAGCTGACCGGAAGCGAGTTTCCGACGCGGTCGTGTGGGCCCAGCGCCAACGCGTTGGCGACTTCGTATGCCTTGGTCAGACACATGCGGTGGCTGAGGATCACGCCCTTGGCGGTGCCGGTGGATCCCGAGGTGTAGTTGATCACCGCGGTGTGGTCGCCCGACAGCGTCGGCAGCGGCACACACGAGTCCATGGCGGCGGCGACGGTGGTGGAGTCGATCGCCGTCGCACCTGCTTGGTCGATGATCGTGGCGCGGCGCTCGGCGGGAAGCATGGGGTCGAGCGGCACCAGGGGATGGCCTGCAGCGACGACGGCCAGCATCAGCACGATCGAGTCCGTCGTCGCGTCGGTGTCCACGGCGAGCGGCCGAGAATCGGCAGGAAAGAGCGTGGCGATCTTACGAGCCAGAGAGTAGGCGCGATGGAGGAGCTCGTCGAAGGTCAGGGACGAGCCGTCGACGTCGAGCGCGACGGCGTCGGGCAGCGCGTGAGCCACCTCGCGGTAGCGGGCCATCAGGGTGTCGCGGCGTTCCGGCCGGCACAGTGGGGCCAGTGAAAGACGGGTCGGCGCATCGATGTCCTGAATCGACATGATTCTCCTTGCACGAGCCCGACCCGTGATGTCGGAGTCGGTTTGAAACGTACAAACCGGCTCGAAGACTTTTTACCGACTCAAAGGTAAACGTGCAGAACCTTTTCGCGCAAGCGGAAAACCGGACATTCCACAACAATCGGGTGACGTTGCGGAATGCCCGGTCTGTTTCGGGCTCGGCCCTACAGGTCCGCGATGGCCTCCAACGGCTTCGTACGCGCGGCTCGCACAGCAGGCCACAGTGCCGCCAACACACCGACAACGGCCGATCCGAGCAGCATGGCCACCACCTGGCCCCACGGCACGGTCATGGTGCCCAGGCCCTCGTCGCGCAGGGTCTGCACGAATCCCCACCCGAACGCGATTCCGAGGACCACGCCCACGATCGCGCCGAACAGCGCGATGAGCAGCGACTCGAGATAGATGATGCGACGGACCTGCGGCCGCTGCATGCCTATCGCGCGCAGCATGCCGATCTCCCGACGCCGCTCCACCACCGACAAGGCCAGCGTGTTGACGATGCCGAGCACAGCGATGACGACGGCCAATGCCAGCAAGCCGTACAACACCGCGAGCAGCGTGTCGATCTGCTGTCCCTGGCTGCCCTTGAACTCCTCCACGTCTTGAACCTGGACGACGACGAACGGTTTGGTCGCGGCTTCGAGGTCGGTGCGCAGTGTGTCGAGGTCGGTGCCGGGTGCGGCCTTGACGAGAACCAGAAGGTCCGAGCGGGTGATCGACGGCGTCACCTCCTGGTAGATGTCGCCCGAGACGATCCAGTTCCCGATCAGAGGATTGTCGGTGAAGACCCCGGTGACCGTCACCGGGACGGACGCACCGTCGACGGTGTCGAAGGTGACCTCGGTTCCGACGGTCCAGCCGCGGCTCGCCGCTTCGGTTTCCGACACCGAGAACCCGTTGCTGTTCAGATCTGCCGTGCCCTGGACCATCGACAGCTCGAGCAGTCCCTCGGGGGAGCCGTCGATCGCGGCGCCGAACTCCTCCTGGTCTGCGATCGTCACGAACACCGGGTGCAGCACCGCAGTACGGTCCACGCCGGTCACCTGCTGTGCGGCCGTGGTGGCACCGGTCGGAACGCCGATCGACTGCGGGCCGGAGAGGATGTAGTCCGCCTCGACCCCGGTGTCGACGAGTGAGTCGACGCTGGCCTTGGCGGTGGATCCGAGCACGCCGATGACGGTGACGAGCATGAGTCCGAGCATGAGGGCGAAGGCGGTGGCCGCGGTGCGTCTGGGGTTGCGAACCGAATTGGTCCTGGCCAGGCGTCCGATCGCTCCGAACGGACGGGTGATGACGGCCCCCAGTGCGCCGACGACCGGCCGTGACAGCGACGGCGCGGCCAGTGCGGTGGCGACGATCAGCGCGACGGCTCCCGCGCCGACCGTGGCAGCGGCCGCCCCGCCGGTCGACTGCGCGCCGATGATCAGCGCGGCCGCGCCCGCGATTCCGAGGCCGACGCCCACGAACGTTCGGGTACGCAGGGTGTCACCCGCAGAGGCGAATTCCTCGCGCATCGCGGCGACCGGTGGAATCTTGGCTGCCCGCCGGGCCGGCGCGTACGCGCTCAGCACGGTGACGACGATGCCGACGGCGAACGCGACGACAACGGTGCGCGGCTCGAGTGCCAACGGTCCCGACGGCAGACCCAGATCGAAGGCGTTGAGCAGTGCCCGTAGCCCGTAGGCCAGCCCTACCCCGCCGACGAAGCCGAGGATGCTGCCGATGATGCCGACAACGAGAGCTTCGAGAACGACCGAGCGGCTGACCTGCCCGCGGCTGGCTCCGACGGCGCGCAGCAGTGCCAATTCGCGGACGCGCTGAGCGACGATCATCGAGAACGTGTTGTAGATGATGAAGGTGCCGACCAGCAGGGCGATCCCACCGAAGGCCAGCAGGAAGTAGTTGATGAACGACAGTGCCGACTCGACCTCGGCCTGAGTCTCGGCCTGTACGTCCGCGGCGGTCTGGACCTTCAGGTCGGGGAACGCCGCGGCGATCTCGTCGCGGAGATCGCTCTGAGTCAGCCCTTGCGCGGCGAGATCGGTGCCTGCGACGTCGATGTACTGCACGTGGGCACCGTCGGTGAACAGCTCGTTCGCCTGGCTCTGCACGAACTGGATTCCGATGTAGCCACCGGATTCTGTTGCTGTCGAATAGATTCCGGTGATCGTGATGTCGGTGATGCCCTTGGACGGCACGAGTACCCGGGTGGCGTCGCCCACCTCGAGTCCGGCGCGCTCGGCACCACCGGCGTTGATCGCGACCTGGCCGGGGGCGGTGGGAGCCGAACCGTCGACGAAGGTGGTCGGATCACCGAGTCGTTGGTCGTCGGGGAGATACGACTCGCCGATGGTCGGTGCGCCACCGGACTGTACGGCGGCACCGTCGGACCCCAGCAGTACCAACTGTCCGCCGACGTACGGCGATACGGCGCGCACGTTCGGCAACGCCGAGATCGCCGCGATGTCCTCGTTCGGCACGCCGGACGAGCGTGCGTCCTCGGGGCTCACTCGAACATCCGCGCCCTGCGCGGTATCGGCGAACAGTGAGGAGAAAGTGCGCTGAAGGGTGTCGGTGAACACGAACGAGCCCGCGACGAATGCCGTGCCGAGCACGACCGACAGTACCGTCAGGGCCAGTCGGACTTTGTGTGCGGCAAGGTTTCTCAGTGACACCTTGCGCATGGGATTGCCCGACGGCTTTTGTCGAGGAGGTTTGTCGGAGACGGATTTCTTGGAGATGGAGTGCGCCATTATCGGACCGTCTCGAGCTTCTTCATCCGCTCGAGTACGGCGTCGGCGGTGGGCGAGTTCAGCTGATCGATGACTGCGCCGTCGGCGAGGAACACGACGCGGTCGGCGTAACTGGCCGCGCGTGGATCGTGCGTGACGATGACGACGGTCTGATCGAATTCGTCTGCGGCAGTGCGCAGAATCGACAGCACCTCGCCGGACGAGCGGGAGTCCAGGTTACCGGTGGGCTCGTCGCCGAACACGATGTCGGGTCGGCCTGCCAGAGCGCGGGCGCACGCCACTCGCTGCTGCTGTCCGCCCGAGAGTTCGCTGGGGCGGTGATCGAGGCGGTCGCGCAGGCCGAGTCGGTCGACCACGGTGTCGAGCCATTCTTTGTCCGGCGTGCGGCCGGCGATGTCGAGGGGCAGGGTGATGTTCTCCAGCGCGGTGAGCGTCGGCACCAGGTTGAAGGCCTGGAACACGAATCCGATTCGGTCCCTTCGCAATCCGGTCATCTCCTTGTCGGAGAGCGCCGTCAGCTCGGTGTCGCCGATGGTCACCGTTCCCGAGGATGCGTTGTCCAAGCCGGCCAGGCAGTGCATGAGCGTGGACTTGCCCGAACCCGAGGGGCCCATGATGGCGGTGAATTCTCCGCGAGCGAATTCGACGCTCACCCCGGACAGTGCGTGGACCTGGGTGTCCCCTGATCCGTAGACCTTCGATACGTCGACCGCACGTGCGGCAATGTCGCTCATGGGTGCCAGTGTTCCAGCGTTCCGCGCCCGTCGCTATCAGGGGAGACCCTGAACACCACCCCTATGATGGGCGTCATGCGCATCGGAGCCCACGTCCGCGACAGCAGCGACCCTCTCGGAACGGCCGAGGCGCTCGGCGTCGACCTCGTCCAGATGTTCCTCACCGATCCGCAGAAGTGGAACAAGCTCGAACCACACCCGCAGGGCGAGGCGTTGCTGAACGGCTCGGTCGACGTGGTGGTGCACTCGTCCTATGTCCTCAATGTGGCGAGCTTGAACAATCGGATCCGCATTCCGTCGCGCAAGGCCGTCGTCGAGCAGGCTGCTGCTGCGGCCGAGATCGGGGCCATCGGGCTGGTCGTCCACGGCGGCCACGTCCGTGAGGGTGAGGACACCGCCAAGGGAATCGACAACTGGCGCAAGCTGTTCGAGCGCCAAGCGGAGCAGGGCGGCTTCGGGGTACCGATCTTCGTCGAGAACACCGCGGGCGGAGACTCCGCGATGGCACGCCACTTCGACGACATCGCCCGCCTGTGGGATGCCATCGGCGAGTTCGGTGCCGGCTTCTGCCTGGACACCTGCCATGCCTGGGCCGGCGGAGAGGATCTCGTCGACGTCGTCGACCGAATCAAGGCCATCACCGGACGCATCGATCTGGTGCACCTGAACAACTCACGCGACGAGTTCGACTCGGCCAGGGACCGGCACGCGAACCTCGGCACCGGAACGATCGACGCGGAGATCCTGACCGCCGTCGCCCTGGCGGCCGACGCGCCGGTGATCCTGGAGACCCCGCCCGAAGGTATCGAAGACGACGTCAGGCTGCTGAAGAGCCTGTAGTGCTGAGGGCGAGGTCGTTCACGGCCGACGCCCACAGCCGGATCAGTTCGTCGATGCCCGGCAGATTCGCAGCCCAGGTGATGCGCGCGAGTGCGGTACCCGCACTCGTCACGGTGATCCCGATGTCGATGGCGTGCTCTCGGCTGGGCTCTGCCAGTGCATCCTCGTGCACGATGATCTGTGCTCCCGCGCGTGAGGCCAGCGCGGGATAGTTGCGAGCCAGCGCGTAGTCGCAGCCGCCGTTCGGCACCGAGCCCAGTCGCCTCGAGACCTCGTCGACGAGGTGCTCGCGGTGCGAAGGGACGGCGAGAGCGTCGACGGGAAGCGTGGGCAGCCGGACCGGGTGAACTGCGCCGGTGCTCTCGAGGTCGAGGTCCACCAGCACGCCGGCCGAGGAGCCGCGTCGGTTGTTTCTCTGCCACGTGGACACGGCCGAGCCCAGAGCGGCGAGCAGCAGAATGCGGCGGTGGTGTCGGCCGTCGGGCAGAGTGAACGTCATCGACGTCTGCTCGAGGACTGCGGTGTGTTCGGTGAGCAACGGACGCTCCGCCGGAGTCAGGACGGCCACCCAGTACGGAACCTGTTCGGCCACCTCGGTGCAGAGAGTGCGTCCGAGCTGAGCCGGACTGATCTTCTCGCGGTGCACGAGTCTGAGCGGTGCGAACACGGTCACGGCGACGAACCCCACTTTCGGTGCAGATTGTCCTAGCCTTACCTAACCCTCGCCAGGCTAGCTCGAGCCGTGATCGGACGCCAGGACGCCCCCTGTCGGGATCGGTTCAGTCGGTGACGCGCAGCGCTGGAATGCCGGGAACGACCGGCAATCTTCCTGTCTCGAGCTCGCCGAGTAGGCCCTCCGACCAGGTCAGCAGCCCGGTGACGTCGAGGTGATGTGGTGGGTTGGACTCGAAGCCGACGAGCCGGTCGTGTCCCTGCCGAAGCAGCGAGGCGGCACCGACGCGGTTCCCGCGCATCAGATGGGTCAACCCGACGGCGAGTTGGGCGAGGCCCTGCCACAGCGGACGCTCGTCGGACGGGCAGCTCTTCCAGGTGCCTTCCAGTACCTCGTGCGCATGGAACGGCATGTTCGCGTCCAGGAATTTCTGCGCTTCGACGAGAGCGGCGGTGGGCGGAAGCCGAAGGTCGTCCGGCACCCGCGGGGTTCCGTTTCCACCGCGGGCCATGGGACGCCCAAGACCGTCACGAGGCCTGGCATTGAGGGGTTTACCGTGCGCATCACGTTCGCGTTCGGCCATGGCGGAAACCCTAGTGTGTGGCGGCCCGCACCACCGTGCTCATCGGTGGGAAGTCGAGCGCGCGGTGATGACGCCCAGCGCGATCAGCGCTGCAGCAGAGGTCACGACCATCGTGGTGGCCACGGCGATCGCGTCGTTTCCGAGCACGCCGACGATCGGCGCGACGATGGCACCGAGTCCGAACTGAGCTGCTCCGAGCAGGGCAGCGGCACCGCCTGCGGCCTCACCGTGCCTGGACAGAGCGAGCGCGGGCGCGTTGGGCATCACGAATCCGACGGCCCCGAGCACGAACCACAGTGGGACGACGAAGCCGGCCATGCCGCCGACCCCGGTGATCGCGAGGACCGTCATGACGGCACCCGCGAACACGGCGAAGGACAGCGCTGTCAGCACGATCTGCACCGGTGCGAAGCGTCCGAGCAGAAGGACGTTGAGCTGGGAAGCGCCGATGAGGGAGATGGCACCGGCGGCGAAGACGATGGCGAACTGCTGCTCGTCGAGGCCGAACTCCTCCTGCAGGACGAACGACGACCCGGCGATGTAGGCGAACAGCGAGGCCATCGCCAGTGCGGCGACGAGGACGAGAACGACGAACTGGGCGTCCCGCAGCAGTGAACGGTAGGTGCGCAGTACCGGCATGACGCCGCTGGCGCGGCGACGCTCGGGTGGCAGCGTCTCGCGGAGCGAGACGATGGCAAGAGTCATCAGAGCAACACCCATGATCGCCAGCGCCGCGAACACGAGACGCCATGATCCGACCAGCAGCACGGCACCGCCCAGCGACGGAGCCAGCACGGGAGCGACGCCCATGACCAGCATCAGGCGGGACAGGACGGTCGCGGCGGCACGGCCACTGAACAGGTCGCGCACGATGGCCATCGCGACCACGGCTGCGGCCGCAGCACCCAGACCCTGTACGACGCGAAGGCCGCCGAGAACAGCGATGTTGGGAGCCACGATGCACGCCACGGAGGCCAGGATGTGCACTCCGGTGCCGACGATGAGGGGCAGCCGTCGACCGACGATGTCCGATAGCGGGCCGATGATCAGCTGACCGAGGGCAAGACCGACCAGGGTGCCTGCGAGGGTGAGCTGCACGGCGGACGAGGACGTGTTCAGGTCGTCGGCGATCGCCGGAAGAGCCGGCAGATACATGTCGATGGTCAAGGGGCCGAGCGCGATGAGCGCGCCGAGCACCAGGATCACCCGCAGGCGTTCCTTGGAGGTCGGCTCGGGGGACGTGTTCGTTACCGGTGCTTCGGCTACGGCTGTCTCGGTTGCTGACGTGTTCGGTGCTTGGGCCACCCGAGGTTCAGCAACCGGGGTACTCGTTCTGTTCCCGTTGCTGACTACAACTTTCGTGTTCTAGGCCACGGCCTCGGACAGTACGGTCAGCTTCTCGACTTCCTGGCTGGTCAGAGCCAACGCCGGCGCATCGAGCAGGGCCGGTAGCTGAGATAGCTTGCTTGCACTCGCGATCGGCGCGGTGACTCCCGGTCGGGCCAGCAGCCAGGCCAGCGCGACGCTCGAGATCTCTGCCGAACGGGATTCGGCGATCTCGCGCAGGCCCTGCACCACATCCAGACCGGCATCGGAGAAGTACCCCGTGGTCAGACGTTCGCGCTGCTTCCCGGCCAGGTCCTCGCGGGTGCGGTACTTGCCCGTCAGGAACCCGGCGGCGAGAGAGAAGTACGGGAACACACCGAGGTCGTTCTCGACGGCCAGATGCTGCAGTTCACCCTCGTAATCGCGGCGGGCCACCAGGTTGTAGTGCGGCTGCAGTGCGATCGGTGGCGCGAAACCGTTCTCGTTCGTCAGTTCCAGCCACTCGCGAACGCGTGCAGGCGAGTAGTTCGAGATGGCGACGTGCCGGACCTTGCCTGCTTCGACCAACCCGTCGAATGCGGCGAGGGACTCCACGAGCGGGGTCTTCTCGTCGTCGTAGTGCGCGTAGTAGATGTCGATGTGGTCGGTCTGCAGCCGGCTCAGCGACGCGTCGGCGGCGGCCCGGATGTTGTCCGGGGCCAGTCCGCGGAACTCGGGATGCTGGCTGACCTTGGTGGCGATGACGACGTCGTCCCGGTTTCCGCGGGCTCTGGTCCAGTTGCCGATGACGGTTTCGGATTCGCCGCCGGAGTTGCCGTCGGCGAATGCCGAGTACGAGTCTGCGGTGTCGACGAAGTTGCCTCCGCCCGCGGTGAACGCATCGAGAATCTCGAAGGACGCAGCCTCGTCGCTGGTCCAGCCGAAGGTGTTCCCGCCGAGGGCGAGCGGAAAGATGTCGAGATCGGAACGGCCGATAGCAACCACGAAAAACCCCTTACGTTGGCGTACAACTCGACTGTACGAGCAGTCCGGGGCTCAATGCCAGGTGTGGTCCACCAGAGCGGTTCGCGGACCGAACTTGGGCTTGGTGGCCTTGCCGCTCAAGTACAGCAGCCGAATCGCGCGATGCCGATGCGGGGCCAGAGGCTGCAGATACTCGACCATCTCCGCGTCGTCGATCGATCTACCCAGCAGAGACCAGCCCACCACCGACGCCAGGTGGTAATCGCCCACCGACAATGCGTCGGGATCCCCGAGGGCGCGTTGCGCGGTCTCGGCCGCCGTCCAGACACCGACGCCCGGGATTGCCCGCAGCCTGCGCGCAGCGTCCTCGGGCGTCATTCCCGACGCCTCCTCCAGGCGTCCGGCCGCGCAGGCAGCGCGGACGATGGTCTTCGACCGGGCCGGGTCGACGTTGGCGCGGTGGTAGTCCCAGGACGGAATGCGACGCCACACGTCGGGTGTCGGGAAGACGAACATCGGCTTGGGAGTGGGTCCGGGTGCGCTCTCGCCGAACTTGCTCACCAGGTACCGCCACGAACCGAACGCCGAAATTCCGTGTACGCGTTGTTCGATGATCGCCGGAATCAGGGCCTCGAGTACCAGTCCGGTACGGCCCAGGCGCAGGTGCGGTAGCTGCCGATGGGCTTCCCGGAGAATCGGATGCTCCGGTGCGAAGGTGCCGGCGTCGTCGTCCAGCCCCAGCAGAGCGGGTGCCGCGTCCAACAGCTCGGGTGCGCCGGGGCCCCAGGCTCGAACCTGCGCGCTCGTCGGCGACACCTGCGTCAGGCGGTAGGTCACCGGGCCCGAGCTCATTCGCGACGTGCGCCAGATGCCGCCGTCCGGCGTCGACTCGTAGGTGGGGTCGCCGCGGCCACGGCGCAGCGGCGACACCGACATCCGGACGTCGATGCGTTGCTCGGACGTGACCACGCGGGCCAGCCCGTCGGTACCGGCGTCGTCGGGCATCGGTTCGTCACCTCCGAACGGTCGTGGCCATGCGGACCGAGAAGGTCCCCTTCAGGGCGTCGGTCGGCACTGTTGCAACACCGACGGCAAGATACATAGTGCCTCTCGGAGCGCAGGAGTACCGCACGGACTCTCTCGCCGCCTCTGGCCAGGTCTACAGCGTCAGGAGGATTTTCGTGGCTCGATCGAGTGCCGCATCGTTCGTCGGAGTCGCCTACGCGTTCGTCGTGGCGATGATGGGTACGACCATGCCGACGCCGCTCTACGCGTTGTACGAGGTCGAGTTCGGGTTCTCCGTATTCGTCGTCACGCTGGTGTTCGCGGCGTACGCGGTCGGTGTACTCGCTGCCCTGCTGGCCTTCGGGCGGTGGTCGGATTCGCTCGGTCGTCGTCCGATGCTGTTGGCGGCCATCGGTTTCGGCCTGATCAGTGCCGTGGTGTTCGTGACTGCGGGTTCGCTCACGGCGCTGGTGATCGGGCGGGTGCTGTCCGGACTGTCGGCGGGAATCTTCGTCGGAACCGCGACGGTGACCCTGATCGAACTGGTGCCGGACAAGTGGCGGGATCGTGCCCCGGCCATCGCCACGGCGGCCAATATCGGCGGCCTCGGCCTGGGTCCGCTGGTGGCCGGGTTGCTGGCCGAATACCTTCCGCAACCGCTACGCCTGACCTTCTTCGTCGACATCGGCCTGCTCGCCGTGGCCGCTCTGGCGGTGTTTCTCGCTCCCGAAACCGTTCGGGTCGCAGCAGGGGCGCGCCCGCAGATGCAACGACTGTCCGTACCGGCGGACGTTCGTGGCGCTTTTCTGCGCGCGTCGATCGGTGGTTTCGCCGGCTTCGCGGTGCTCGGCCTGTTCACCGCGGTGTCACCGGGATTCATCGCGGGGGTGCTGCAGATCGACAATCATGCCGTCACCGGGGTCGTGGTGTTCGCGGTCTTCGCGGCATCCGCGACCGCGCAGATCCTGCTGGGCCGGGCCGATCCGACGTCGGCGCAGCGCTGGGGTTGCTTCGTTCTGACGGTCGGGCTGGTGGTCCTGGCGCTGTCGCTGCTCCTGACGTCGCTGCCGGTCCTGGTGATCGCGGCGCTGCTGTGCGGCGTCGGGCAGGGTGTGACGTTCAGCAACGGTATGGCGGCCATCGCCGCTGGGCTTCCGCCGGAACGTCGAGCAGAAGTGACCTCGACGTTCTTCGTGGTGCTGTACGTCGCCATCTCGTTGCCGGTCATCGGGGCCGGGGCTGCGGCGAACGAATGGGGATTGGTGACTGCGGGACTGGTGTTCTCCGCGCTCGTCGCAGCGCTCGCGGCGGTGGCGTTCGTGCTGCTCACCCTCGACGGCAGGAAGGCGAGGGAGTCCCACTACGCCTGACCCGGTTGGCAGTGCGCCGGAATCGAATTCGCACTGCCGCGCAGTCGAGTGCCAAGTACCTCGGTGTTCGTGCGCGAGTCACCCGGAGTTTGTCGGTGCCCCGACGTAGGGTCTGAGACCGTGATCATCGTGAGTACGGACGGCTCGTGTCTGCGTAACCCCGGCGGAGCAATCGGGTGGGCGTGGGTCAACCACACGGGGCCGAGCAACTCCGGCGGTGAGCCCTCGGGCACCAACCAGGTCGCCGAGCTCAGGGCCCTGCTCGAGGCGGTTCTGGCGCACCCGGGCCCCGAGCCGCTGTTGATCGAATCCGACTCGCAGTACGCCATCAAGTGCGCGTCGGAATGGCTCGCGGGCTGGAAGCGCAAGGGCTGGAAAACAGCGGGCGGTACTCCGGTGCGCAACCTGGAGCTGGTGCAGAGCATCGAGCGAGCCATCACCGAACGTGAGGGTCCGGTCCGGTTCCGGTGGGTCCGCGGACACGTCGGCAATCACTTCAACGAA
The DNA here is from genome assembly GCF_002259485.1 of Rhodococcus sp. 14-1411-2a. GTDB lineage: Bacteria > Actinomycetota > Actinomycetes > Mycobacteriales > Mycobacteriaceae > Rhodococcoides. The sequence goes on along the minus strand of NZ_NPGA01000011.1, from coordinate 39,697 downwards.
GCGGCCGACGCCTTGGCAGGTGAAGCCGCGCGCGCCGTGGCCGCCGCCGGTACGTCGGCACCGGTAGCGACAACACCGGCTCCGGTAGCTGCTGCTCCTTCCGCTCCGGCACCGGTGACACGGCCCACGTCCGACGACGCGGTCCCGACGCTGTTCTGATCGGGCATCCGGCCCGGACGTGAGAATTGGACAACGGCAGCCGGTAGAATCTGGACATTCCACTCGAATCGGATTCTCTGACACCGGAGGCGTCGAGCGCACTGTGCACTCCATAGCTTTCTTTCGGCCACCCGTGGCCGCTGCTCCGGCCGCTCGTTCTCGCGTGATCGCATGGTGATCACCGCGCTGCTTTCCTTGCTCCTCGGCTTCGTGCTCACCGCCGCGATCATCGCGGCCAACGGATACTTCGTGGCCCAGGAGTTCGCTTACATGTCCGTCGACCGGGCGACGCTGCGTACCGGTGCCGAGAAGGGCGACGCGTCGGCCGAGCGGGCACTGAGGGTCACCAAGCGCACGTCGTTCATGCTGTCGGGCGCGCAGTTGGGCATCACTGTCACCGGTCTGATGGTCGGATACGTGGCCGAGCCGTTCATCGGAGAATCGCTGGGCGAGCTGCTCAGCAGTGCCGGAGTGCCCATCGCGGTGGGTATTTCCATCGGCACGGTTGGCGCTCTCGTGCTCGCTACCGTCGTGCAGATGATCTTCGGCGAGCTGTATCCGAAGAATCTCGCCATCGCCAGTCCCGATCCGCTGTCCCGACGCCTTGCCCGCTCGACGCTCATCTACCTGGCCGCCTTCGGTTGGCTGATCACCTTCTTCGACAAGTCCTCCAACGCGATGCTGCGGCTGCTGCGAGTCGAGCCGGTGCACGACGTGGACAGCAGCGCCACCGCGAAGGATCTCGAGAGCATCATCGAGGATTCCCGCGCGAGCGGGGATCTGACCGAGGACCTGTCGTTGCTGCTCGATCGCATCCTGGACTTTCCCGAGCGCGATGTCGCACACGCGATGATTCCCCGTACTCGGGTGGATGCGGTCACGCCCACCACTGCCATCGGTGAGATGCGGGCGCGGATGGTGCGTGCGCACACCCGGTACCCGGTGATCGGCGACCGTGAGGAGCCGATCGGTGTGGTGCAGCTGGCCGAGGTGATGGCCGCTGCGCCCGACGACACACGGCCGGTCACCGAGATCATGCGGGCACCGCTGATCGTGCCGGAGCTCATGCCACTAGAGGATGCCCTGGAGTTGTTGTCCAGCACCAAGAACGAGTTGGCATGCGTCATCGACGAGTACGGCGGATTCGCCGGGGTGCTCACCATCGAGGATCTCGCCGAGGAATTGGTCGGCGAGATCACCGATGAGCACGACGACGACGAGGACATCGCCGGCGTGCACGATCAGGAAGACGGAGTGTGGCTCATGGACGGCGACGTCCACGTCGACGAGGTCGAACGCACCATCGGTCGCGACATGCTGTTGCCGCGAGGGGACTACGAGACGCTCGCAGGCCTGCTCATCGCGGAGGGCGGGAATCTGCCCGAGGTCGGGGACACCGTTCGTATCGATCTCGCGGTGTTCGGAGCCGATCTGATGGAAGACGAACCGCCGCGTCCGTCCCTGGAAGTCGAGGTGCTCGAGGTGGACCGGCACGTGCCGAGTGAGCTGAGAATCAGACTGCACGAGAACTCGCCGGACGGCAGCGAGCCGTCGTCGGAGTCGGACGAGGACACGGACCGATGAACGCGTGGGTCGTCGTTGCGGTGACGGTACTGCTCATCGCGCTGAGTGCGTTCTTCGTCGTCATCGAGTTCGCGCTGCTCGGTGCCCGTAGGCATCGACTGGAGGAGAAGGCAGGCACGAGCCGATCGGTGCGGGCCGCGCTGCGCGGAATGAACGAGTTGACGATCATGCTGGCAGGCGCGCAGCTCGGCATCACTGCCTGCACCTTCGCCCTCGGTGCCGTCACCAAGCCTGCCGTCGATTCCTGGCTGGGCCCGGTGTTCACCTCGTGGGGGGTTCCGGAATGGTTGGCCGGAACCGCCGCGTTCGCACTGTCGCTGTTGCTCGTGACGTTCCTGCATCTGGTGATCGGCGAGATGGCCCCGAAATCCTGGGCCATCGCGCACCCCGAACTCGCTGCCACCATCATCGGGTTGCCGTCTCGGGCGTTCATCCGACCCTTTCGGCTGTTCCTGGTGTGGGTCAACAAGATCGCCAACACGCTCGTCCAACGGTCGGGAGTGGAGCCGGTCGAGAATGCTGCGGTCGGCGGCCGCGACGCCGAGACCATCCGCAACCTCGTCGAGTACTCGTCGCAGGTCGGCGTATTGGAACCGGAACTGCAAACCCAGATCACCCGGGTGATCGAACTCGAGACGCTGACCGTCGAGAAGATCACGGTGCCCGACTCCAAGGCGACGTCGGTTCCGCACGGTGCCACGGTGTCCGACGTGCAGGCCGCGGCGCTGCGGTCCGGTCACCTGCGGGTACTGCTCACCGACAGCGCAGGCGCGACGCCCGGTGTCGTGCACGTGCGTGACACGCTGCTGGCAGCCGCCGAAGAACCCGCCGCCGACTACGCACGGGAGGCCTACTCGGTCGACGGAGCGACACCGGTGTACGAGTTGTTACGGCAGATGCGCAACCGCAGCGTTCAGCTCGCGGTTGTCGAGACCGAGGGACAGTTCCTCGGCATCGTCACGCTCACCGACGTCATCAAACGGGTACTGCCCACGGCTCGTGCTGCACAGCAGGACAATTCAGCCGCGCGGTTGCATCCGACTGTTGGGTAGCGCAGGTGCGTGCAGTCGAGATCCCGGATACCCCTCGACGGTGCCGAACTGCTCGCTGCCCCGCTCGTAGGCGGCTCGATACTCGACGACGTCCTCGTGGCTGCGACCGACGAAGTTCCACCACATGACGATCTGCTCCCCGAACGGCGGTCCACCGAGCAGCAGCATCCGCACCGGCTCTCGGGTCGGATTGTGCAGATCGAGCGTCGAATCGCCCGGTTCGCGATAGCCGAGTTCGGCTGCGGCGAGGACGGTCTCGTCCATCGTCACGGTGCCCTGATCGACGATGACGCCGTGCTCGAACGTCGGGTCGACGTCGAGGGTGACGCGGGCCCCGGCGTCGAGCACGATCTCGACTCCGAGGAGTGGGGTGAACGTGGCCACCGGCGAGGTCTCTCCTAGCAGTGAGCCGAGAAATACTCGCGCGGTCAGCCCCTGGCTCGTGTGAGTCCGCGGCACGTAGTGCTCGAAAGTCGGTGCGGTGAAGCGGGAGCGAGCCGGAAGTGCCACCCACAGTTGCATGCCGTGCAGAATTTCGGTCTCCGGGGTGGATGTCTCGGAGTGACTGATGCCGTAGCCGGCCGTCATCAGATTGAGCTCTCCGGGACGCACCATGGCATGCGATCCGACGCTGTCGCGATGCTCGATCTCCCCGGAGAACAGCCAGCTGACGGTCTGGAGTCCGGTGTGCGGATGCGGCGGTACGTCCATCGACGACGTGTCGGGGCCGTAGTGGTCGGCGAAGCACCACGCGCCGATCAGTGAACGCTGTCGCTGGGGGAGCGTGCGCCGGACCTTCAGTGCGCGAGGACCGCCGAGGGGAACCTCGCGTGGGGTGAGAATCTCGATGGTCATTCGATGCCTGCCTGTGTTCTCGGAGCTCGCTGCTTCACGCGTTCACCTCGTACAACCGGATGTGGACGCGGGCTGTTCCGGACATGCTGGATCCGTCGCTACACGCGATTTTCGACGACGGTGCGAACCACGGAACCCAGGTCGGATCGATGGGCATCGAGGGTCCCGGTGATGTCGTCGCCGTTGAAATCGTAGTGATTCGCTGCTGTGAAAGGCATGGTCACAGGCTATTCCTCGGGTCGACGAAAAACTTCGAAAGAATTTCTCATCCGGAACCCATCCACCTTGCGAGGTGCTGCGAATGCCCAATGAGACACCCGCTACTGCTGTCGCCCCCGACCGCCGTCAGTAGTGGGTGTCTCCCTTTTTTTGTGGAGCGCAGGTGTCCACATCGGTTGGGCAGGTGACCGTGGAGCGCTGCGCAGGCTGGGCGAGACCGGATCAGGAAATTTCGGGCGAGCCGAAACTATGATCGGTACGCTTTCGGGCCTGGGCAGTTCGTTTCACAAGGGAGCCCCATGCAAGAAGACTCTCGATCGCCCGTATCGCGGCACGGCGAGCGATCGAATGCGTCCCTACGACCACGTTCGAGGCAGGTGCACAGCGCGACCAGGAGTCGCCACCGCAAACGGTCGACCACCATCTCGTCACCGAGGTCGAACTCGAGCGTCACCGTTCCACCGCTCGGTCCGCAACCCAGTGCGGCTCAGGTCATCCGCCATTGGTTCGCTGCTCCACACGATTTCGACTGGATTTTCGTGCACAAGTCGACTCGTCCGCTGCACAGATTGATCCGAGTCGTGTTCGCGAGCTGCGTGGCTTTGTACGCGGCCGTGTCGATCCTGATGTTGGCGTCGCCGAACGGGCCGACGGGATCGGGGCCTGTTGCCTACGTACTTTTCATCCTGGTTCTGCAATTCGCTGTGATCGTGTGGTTGCTGGTCGGGCCGCTGCCGGATCGTAAGTGGCAGGTGGTCGCGTTCCTGGTGTTCGGTGACGTCGGGCTCACGTCGGTGATTCTTCTCGATGTACCCACGTCGGCGCTGATCGGCACGTTCCTCTTCGCGCTGACAGGGTCGATGTGCACCTTCTTTCTCGGACCGAGGCTGCTCGTCGCACACCTGGTGTTCGCCAATCTGGTGATCGGCTACATCGGGGCGGCCGCGTACGTACAGGGTTTGTGGGGTCCGTGGGATGCGATCGCCGCAGTCCTCGTCGCCGGAGGTGCGACGTCGGGTGTCCCGATCTTCGCCCAGATCGCCTGGTCGTTGGTGTGCGAGGATGCACGGCAGTCCGAGATCGATCCGCTGACACGGATGAAGAACAGGCGCGGACTGCAGAACGCCGTCGAGGATCTGTGGTCGGTCGCTCGCGGTGAGCGGTTGGCATTCGTTCTCGTTCTGGTCGACATCGATCGGTTCAAGAGCGTCAACGATCGCTACGGTCACGATCAGGGTGATGCCGTCATCGTGCTCGTTGCCGACCGTCTCCACGGTCACCTCGGGAAGTCGGGCGTGGTGGCGAGAACCGGGGGCGAGGAGTTCGTGGCCGTCCTCGTCGGCGAGGCAGAACAACTGTGTGAACTGGTACTCGAGGTGAGTGGCACTCTGACGGATTGCTCGGATCCGATACCGGTGACAGTGAGCGCAGGCGCAGTCGTGATCGCTCCTGATTCCGACGCGTGGACATCAGGGGTCGACGTGGTCAACGACGTCACGCGCGCGGCGGACTCTCTCATGTACCGGGCGAAGGCGGACGGCGGAAATCGAACGGTGCTCGAGACGATGTAGGGCCCAACTCACTGAGCCTGCTGACCAATCGATCGGTGTCAAGACCCGAACATCCGACGGCGAATTCATCCAGCGGGACGAGGGCGTGGAAGTCGACCCGCACATCACGGTCGTAGGCGACGTCCACGAGATTCGCGAACCGTTGCGCGGCGAACTCGTCGACAGTCGACAGCGGGGGCACCTCGGTGACGGTCAGGCTGGCTGTCTCCTCGAACAGCCGAAGGTAGTCGCCCGTCGAGCGAGCGGCGCAGCAGAGATCGGCAAACGTCCGACCTTCGATGCCAGACTCGAGGATCCAACTTCCCGACGCGAATCGCGACCCACTGGTGCCGGCTGCGCGGTAATCGACGGGACCGTCGACACAGATCACTTCGAGATTCCTCTTCATCTTCTCGATCGTCGGAACGAAGGTCGGGTGGTACAGCGGATTGGGCAGCAGGTCGTCGGGGGCGTAGTTGGAGGTGACGACCAGAGCGACCCCGCGGGCGAAGAGGGCGTCGAGCAAGCGCGTGATGAGCCGGGCGTCGCCGATGTCGTGGACGTGGAACTCGTCGAAGCACAGCAGTTCGGCTTGCAGTCCGGTGTCGTCCGTCGAGAGGACGTCGTCGATGGCACCGTCGATCGAGAAGCCGTGGCGAAAGTACGCGGCGTGCAGGTCGCGAAAGAAGCTGTGAAAGTGGACGCGCTTCTTCGCCGTGGTCTCGGCTCCGGCGAAGTAGGCGTCGAGCAGCCAGGTCTTGCCGCGGCCGACCGGACCCCACAGGTAGACGCCGACGGCACCGGGGGTCGAGAGCGCGTCGGCGGCTGCGGCTTGGGCGTCGTCGAGGGTGAAGTGGGTCTCGAAGTTGTCTCGCGGTGCGCTCGGCCTCATGACCGAACCGTACGCCGCCATCCTCTACTTTTGTAGAGCGGGTGTGTAGGGTCACGATCATGGATCGCCGAACCGCCATCGCAGATGCGGCGCTCGAAGTCATCGCCCGCGACGGCCTGCGTGCACTGACGCATCGGGCGATCGATTCGGCGCTGGACTACCCGGCAGGGTCGACGTCCTACTACTTTCGCACCAAGTCCGATCTGTTGGCTGCAGTGGCCGCACGCCTCGTCGAGCGTTCGCACGCGTCGTTCATGGAAACAGCCGGCGACGAGAGTGATGTCGCCACGGTCGTCGCGCGCTATCTCCACGATGCGCTCACTCATCGAATGATCGAGCTTCGGGCCCGCTACGCTTTGATGCTCGATCCTGCTGTTGCGCAGGATGTTCGGGATGTGCTGGCTGGATCGTTCTTCTCGCTCGACAGGGCGCGGGAGCTGTTCGACGACCCGGCTCATGGAGGTGGCCTGGTCTCGCTCTGTGAGGGCTTGATCGCCGACGTGGTGTTCGGCCGTCGCACTTCGAAAGATGTTGCAACGCTGCGAATACCGATCTCCGTCTACCTGCAGGGTACCGGGAGTTCACTGCGAGGGACCCGGGTGGACACCGACCCTCCGTAGCCTCGGCCAGCATGCGATTCTGTCGGTTCTTGCCCCTGGTGTGCGTTCCTCTCGCGGTGTTGACGGGGTGCGGAACGGACACGGCAGCGGACCCGACCCCGCTCGGCTCGTTCGATCTGCAAGCGCACCGCGGCGGACTCGGCTTGGTCACCGAGAGCACCATCGAATCGTTCACCAACGCACTGCAACTCGGGGTGAGCACCCTAGAATTGGATACTCAGATCACCGAGGACGGCATCGCGATCGTCACCCACGACCGCAAGGTCTCGGACAGCAAGTGCGTCGATACCGGTGCGCTCACACCGGGGGACCCCGAGTTTCCGTACGTCGGGAAGTTCGTGAACACGCTGACACTCGCGCAGATTCGCACCCTCGACTGCGGAGCCCTACCTTTCGCGGACTACCCGGAGCAACGACGCGTGGCCGGTGCTCGAATGCCGACCCTCACCGAGGTGTTGGATCTGGTGAAGTCGGCCGAAGCACCGGATGTGAAGCTGAACGTCGAAACCAAGGTCGAGGCCGGCAGCCCCACCGAAACCGCTCCGCGCGAGCAGTTCGTCGACACGGTTCTGGCGACCATCCGCGACACAGACATGCTGGACCGGGTCACAGTGCAGAGCTTCGACTGGGGCGCACTGAAACTGGTCCGTTACACCGCGCCTGAGGTGCCGGTGGTGGCGCTGACCAACGGCGACTTCCTGCAGGTGGGCCAGGATGGTGCGTCTCCCTGGCTGGGCGGAATCGACGTCGACGATTTCGGTGGAGATGCGATTGCCGCGATCGATTCGTTCGGAGCGTCGGCGTACTCGCCCGTGCAGGGGACCCCGCAGAGCGGGAAGGTCGGCGACCCCGACTTCGAGCTCTACGTCACCCAGGACATGGTGGACTCCGCGCACGAGCGCGGAATACGAGTGATCCCGTGGACCGTCGACGATCCCGACACCATGCGCGCGCTGATGGATATGGGCGTCGACGGACTGATCACCGATTACCCGGACCGATTGCGCACCGTCATGAGCGAACGCGGACTGGCATTGCCCGCGCCCGCCCTGTGACGATTCCCCGTCAGAACGGGTAGCCGACTCCGGTCAACTTCTCGCTGGCGTCCCACAGCTTCGCAGCAAGAGCGGGGTCCTGTGCGGTCTTGGTCATGCTCGCCGGGCCCGGCTTACCGCGCGTCTCGAACAAGGACTTGGGGCCGCTGTACGTGCCGCCACCCGCAACATCGATCGCGTAGAGCGTGGGACGTGCTCCGGCACTGGCAGATTGCGAAAAGAACTTCAGTCCGATCGGAGCCAGAGTGGACAGTATCTTGTTGCTGCCCAGACCGTCTGGGCTCGAGTACAGCTCGGTGGCCGAGATTCCTGGGTGCGCGGCATTGCTGGTGATCTTCAGCCCGGCCTTGTCGATCCGGCGCTGGAGTTCGAGCGCGAACAGGATGTTCGCAAGCTTGGAGTTCGCGTACCCACGCTGGGGGTTGTACCCGCGTTCGAGCTGAAGATTGTCGAAATCGAGCTTGGGGCCCTGCCGGTGCGCGACGGAAGCGATGGTGGTGATCTTGGCGTCCGCAGCGAGCTTGGGGAACAGCAGGCCGGTCAGGGCGAAGTGGCCGAGATGATTGGTGCCGAGCTGGAGCTCGAACCCGTCCGCCGTCTCGGTCCGCAACGCAGGCATCATGACGCCGGCGTTGTTGATCAGCACGTCGATCGACTCCGGTGCCGACGCGGCGTACTCACGAACCGAGGCCAGGTCGGCGAGATTCAGGGTGGCGGTGTCGACGGTTCCGTTGGGTGCCTCCGCCGAAATTTTGGCCGCAGCGGCATCGGCCTTGTCCTTGTTGCGGCACGCGAGCGTCACGTGGTCGCCTCGCTTCGCCAACTCCAAGGCGGTGTAGTAGCCGATACCGGTGTTCGCACCGGTGATGACAACGCGTCTCTGCTTGGTTTCGGGCACGCCGCCAGGCTACCGGTCTGTTTTAGACTTTGCCCGTGAGTAGAGCAGAAGCCGACGAACATGCGGAGTTTCCTAAGGGCACCGGAAATCCCGCGTCTCGGGCATTCCGCGCGGCGGGATACCGGTGCCTGGACGATCTCGCCGGGGTCCCCGCGGCCGAGCTGAAGACACTGCACGGTGTCGGTCCGAAATCGCTGGCAGTCATCCAGGCAGCACTGGAGCAGACCGGTCGATCGCTGGGTTGACACCCAGGCCTGGGCCGTTACCCGAGATTGTTCGCCGCAGCGACAACCGCATTCAGTGACGAGGCGACCACGGACCCGTCGATCCCCACTCCCCACGCCGACTTCCCGCCCCGACGAACCTCGACGTACGTCGCTGCCCCACTGTTCGAGCCGTGTTCTCGGGTCGTTCCGCAGGCTCCATTACTGTCCCCGATGGAGTGCTGAGACAGACCGAGTACCTCGACTCCCAGAATCTGCGCCAATGCGTCGACCGGCCAGGTTCCGACGGCGCTGTGGTGATGCTCGCCGTCGTCGTCGGCGAGGGTGACCGACAGGGTGGAGTCCGCATCTATCGACCACGCCACCAGTGCGACGGCCGGTGCGAATGTAGTTGTCCTCGAACAGAGTCCAGATCTCCTTCGAGCTGATCTCGGTGCCCGTCGAGTCGGTGTCGTGCTGGACCACCCGGGCGAAGTCGATCTGCAACCTGCGGGCGAGCTCCAGGCCGTGGTCCACCGACAGCAGATACGCGATCCCGCCCTTTCCGGATTGGCTGTTCACTCGGATGACTGCGTCGTAGTCGCGTCCCACGTCGGCAGGATCGATCGGCAGGTACGGCACTGCCCCACGCGGCACCGAGCCTGACGTGGACCTGCACGAAGCCCTGTTCGACGCCATCGCGGCGGGAGACCGGGTCGCTGCGGTCTCGGTGGCGCGCGAGCACCTGGGGTGAGCTACTGCTGCGGTCGATCGAGAAGCGCGATGAGCTTTTTCGGGGCTCGATCGCAGTAACTCTCGGTGATCAGCTCGCCGAGTTCCGCCCGGTCCACGGACTCGTCGAGCAGCATGCCGATGATCTGGGGACCCCATCGGGGCGCGAAGAACCCGGCGCGGGCGGAGAGTGCGTCGAGTTCGATTCCGCTGGAACGGAAGACAAGGACGTGCGCCGGGCCGTCGGTGCCGACGGCCTTGGCGAATGCAGGTGGGGTGCCGTCGAGAATTTCGAGAACGTGGGCGAAGGTGCGCCCGCGAATCCGCCAGCGCGTCCCGACCCATGCCTGCTCCTCGTAGGTCTCGGGCAGGGCCAGGCATATCCGTCGGACTGCGGCTTCCCAGTTCGTCCTCTCGTGCGACATACCGCGCTACAGTATTTCAGCGAGCGGGCAGGCGGGCGAAAAGCACTCCGGAAGGCACGGTCGATGTCGGAACTCGAGTACGACGAGGTGGTGACCTCGCTGCGTGCTGCCGGGTGTGTATTCGCCGAGGAGGAAGCCGGCATCCTCGTCGAGTCCGCGTCCACTCCGGCCAAGCTGCAAGAGATGCTCACACGCCGCGTCGCCGGCGAACCGCTCGAGCACGTTGTCGGGTGGGTGTCGTTCTGTGGTCGACGCATCGCCGTCGAACCGGGCGTGTTCGTTCCGCGACGCCGCACCGAATTTCTCGTCGAATGTGCTGCAGCGTTGCGCCCTTCGGTGCTGCTCGACCTGTGCTGCGGTTCCGGAGCGATAGGTCTGTCGGTCGAGGGTCTCACCGAATTGCACGCCGCCGATATCGACGCCGCGGCGGTCGCGTGTGCCAGGCGCAACCTCGATGCCGACGGGGGCGCGGTGCCGGTCGGTCACGTGCACCGCGGCGACCTGTACGACGCACTGCCGCCGGAACTGCACGGCAGATTCGACGCGATCGTTGTCAACGCTCCCTACGTCCCGACCGGCGACATCGGGCTGATGCCACGAGAGGCGCGGATCCACGAGCCGCACATCGCGCTCGACGGCGGTACGGACGGTGCCGGGATTCATCGTCGCGTCGCCGTCGGCGCGCCGGAATGGCTGGCCCCAGGCGGGCATCTCCTCGTCGAAACCAGTGCAGCACTGATGCATTCGACGCTGCAGACCGTGGTCGAGGCAGGATTCGCAGCCAGTATCAGCGAGTCCGAGATGTTCGACGCCGTCGTGGTGATCGGTTCGATCGGCCAGCAGTGATCGACCGGGTGTTTCGATCGTGGGTCTTCGTGGCATTCCCCGGGGCATGACTACTTTGCTGTTTGCGGTAACCGCTGCCGATCACTGGACCTTGAACGACGGAAGCAAGCACCCCACCGGATACTGGGCCGAGGAGCTCGTCGAGTCCCATCGCACGTTCGTCGATGCCGGCTGGGACATCACGGTCGCCACGCCTGGCGGTAGGGCTCCGGTCGTCGACCAGGGCAGCCTCGCGGTCGACGCCAACGGCGGCGACGAAGAGAAGGTAGCGGACCAGAAGAGCTACCTCGCCTCTATCGAGTCGATCCTGTCCTCGCCCGCAAAGCTGGAGGAGCAGAAGGCGTCGGACTTCGACGTCGTCTTCGTTCCCGGCGGTCACGGCCCGATGGAGGACCTCGCCGTCTCCGAGAGCTTCGGTGCCCTGGTTGTCGACTTCCTCGACTCGAACAAGGTGGTGTCCGCGGTGTGCCACGCACCGGCCGCTCTCCTCCCTGCCGTCCGCAGTGACGGGACCTGGGCGTTCGACGGATACGAGCTCACCGGATTCACCGACGAGGAAGAGACCCAGGCCGGTCTCGCCGAGAAGGCCCCGTGGCTGCTCGAGACCCGGCTGCGCGAGAACGGCGCGAAGTTCGATTCCGCCGATGCCTGGGCACCCAACGTCGTCGTCGACCGCAACCTCTACACGGGTCAGAACCCGGCGTCGACGCGTCCTCTCGCCGAGAAGCTGGTCAGCGCGCTGAAGTAGCAGGTCTGGACGGTCGGCGTTCAGCCCACGGAGAACAGCGGACACCGACGGGAACAGCACTACTGCTTTCGAAGTTGAGCCCCAATAGCTCAATCTTTTGGAGGAGAAGTGACCGAAACCGTTCGTGTCCCCGTGCTTTTTCTGACCGACCCGATCGTCCTGCCCGGAATGGTGGTGCCCGTCGAGCTCGACGAGGCTGCGCGCGCCGCCGTCGACGCGGCGAAGGCGAGCAACGATGACACGTTGCTCGTCGCGCCGCGTCTCGAAGATCGCTATGCCGCGTACGGCGTCCTCGCCACGATCGTGCAGATGGGACGCCTGGCCGACGGCCGTCCGGCCGCGGTCATCAAGGCCGGCCGCCGCGCCCACATAGGCCACGGCGTCAGCGGGCCGGGCGCTGCCCTCTGGGTGGAAGCCGACCCCGTACCGGACGAGGCCGCAGGCGATGACCTCAAAGCCCTTGCTGCCGAATACAAGCAGCTAGTCGTGGCGATGTTGCAACGCCGCGACGCATGGCAGGTGATCGACTCGGTCAACAAGCTCACCGATCCGGCCGCGATCGCCGATACCGCCGGCTACGCGTCGTATCTCACCGACGTGCAGAAGCGGGACCTTCTCGAAACACCGGACGTGGCAACGCGTCTGACCTCGCTCATCGAGTGGACCAGGGCCCATCTCGCCGAGGTCGAGGTCAACGACAAGATCTCCGGTGATGTCCGCGAGGGCATGGAGAAGACCCAGAAAGAATTCCTGCTTCGGCAGCAGTTGGCAGCCATCCGCAAGGAGCTCGGCGAGGACGAGCCCGACGGTGCCGACGACTACCGCGGCCGCGTCGAGGCTGCGGACCTGCCCGAGAAGGTGCGCGAACAGGCGTTGCGTGAGGTCGGCAAACTGGAACGGGCCAGCGATCAGAGCCCGGAGTCGGGCTGGATCCGCACGTGGCTCGACACCGTGCTCGATCTGCCGTGGAACAACACCACCACCGACAACAACGACATCGATTCTGCACGTGCGGTTCTCGACGCCGACCACCACGGACTCGACGACGTGAAGGATCGGATCGTCGAGTACCTGGCCGTTCGGGCGCGTCGCTCCGAACGTGGTCTGCAGTCGGTCGGTGGGCGTGGGTCCGGTGCCGTCATGGTGCTCGCGGGCCCGCCCGGAGTCGGCAAGACCTCGCTCGGTGAGTCGGTGGCCCGTGCGCTCGGTCGGAAGTTCGTGCGCGTCGCCCTCGGTGGCGTCCGCGACGAGGCCGAGATCCGCGGGCACCGTCGTACGTACGTCGGTGCGTTGCCGGGCCGGATCGTGCGGGCCATCGGTGAGGCGGGATCGATGAATCCCGTTGTCCTGCTGGACGAGATCGATAAGGTCGGCTCGGACTATCGCGGCGACCCCAGCGCCGCTCTGCTCGAGGTGCTGGACCCGGCGCAGAATCACACGTTTCGTGATCACTACCTCGATCTGGATCTCGACCTGTCCGACGTGGTGTTCCTCGCCACCGCCAACGTGATCGACCAGATTCCCGGCCCGTTGCTCGACCGGATGGAACTGGTGACCATCGACGGCTACACCGAGGACGACAAGGTCGTCATCGCCCGCAACTACCTGCTCCCTCGTCAGATGGACAGGGCGGCAATCACATCCGAGGAGGTGACGGTCACCGACGCCGCGCTGCGCACGATCGCGGCCGAGTACACCCGCGAGCCGGGAGTGCGCCAGCTCGAACGCCTGCTGGCCAAGGCGCTGCGCAAGGTCGCGACGAAGTTGGTGGGCACCACCGAGGTTCTGTCCATCGACGAGCCGGACCTGGTGACCTACCTCGGTCGTCCGCGCTTCACTCCCGAGGCGCACGAGCGCACCGAAGTGCCGGGTGTGGCAACGGGTCTGGCGGTCACCGGACTCGGCGGCGATGTGCTGTTCATCGAGGCTGCGTCGACCGAAGGCGATCCGGGTCTCAAGCTCACCGGTCAACTCGGCGACGTGATGAAGGAGTCCGCGCAGATCGCACTGTCCTACGTGCGCTCGCACGCAGCACGATTCGGCGTCACGCAGGAATCTCTCGACCGCAGCATCCACGTGCACGTTCCGGCGGGCGCGGTGCCGAAGGACGGTCCGTCGGCGGGTGTGACGATGGTGACGGCCCTGGTGTCGATGGCCACCGGACGGCCGGTGCGCTCGGATGTCGGCATGACCGGTGAGGTCACGCTGAACGGTCGGGTGCTGCCGATCGGCGGGGTGAAGCAGAAGTTGCTGGCTGCGCAGCGTGCGGGCCTGACGACGGTGTTCATACCGGCGCGCAACGAACCGGATCTGGACGATGTGCCCGCAGAGGTGTTGGAGGCGTTGGATGTTCGCCCGATGACCGACGTCGCCGACATCATCGCGCTCGCCCTGGAGCCGACGGCCGCAACCGTGGCGGCGTGAGTTCGGTGCAGTCGAGGTCGGTAAGGGGATCCGCACTTGACCTCGACCTATGTCGAGGTTCTACGTTGGTGACATGAGGTTGATGACATGAGCATGGAGATGACCGCCTGGAACCAGATGTATCGCACGATGAACAGGCCGGACACTCAGTCGTCGTTCTCTAAGGTGACGGCCCGCAGGATCCTGACGTTCGCTGCGCCGCATCGCCGTGCCCTCGGTGGGTTCCTGGTGCTCAGCGTGGCCCTGGCCGTTCTTGCCGTGGCCACGCCGGTGTTGGCCGGCCGGGTGGTCAACGCCATCGTCGACGGGCGCGAGCTGCGAGTGGTGGTGTGGCTCGCCGTGGCGATCGCGGCCATCGCTCTGGTGGACGCCGTGGTCGGTCTGATCAATCGGTGGCTCTCGTCGAACATCGGTGAGAGCTTGATCCTGGATCTGCGGACCGCGGTGTTCGATCACGTGCAGCGCATGCCGATCGCGTTCTTCACCCGAACCCGCACCGGTGCGCTGGTGAGTCGACTCAACAACGACGTCATCGGAGCGCAACGCGCATTCAGCACCACGCTGTCCGGGGTCGTCAGCAACCTGGTGACGCTGGCGCTGACCCTGGTGGTGATGATCGGGATCTCCTGGCAGATCACGCTTCTGGCATTGATTCTGCTTCCGGTGTTCGTGCTTCCCGCTCGCCGGATGGGTCGACGCCTCGCGCGGTTGCAACGTGAAGCGGCAGCGCACAATTCGGCGATGAGTACGCAGATGACCGAACGATTCTCGGCACCGGGAGCAACACTGGTGAAACTGTTCGGTCATCCCGAACAGGAATCGGTCGAGTTCGCGGTGCGCGCCAAGCGCGTCCGAGACATCGGTGTACGCAGCGCCATGGTGCAGACGGTGTTCGTGACGGCGCTGACTCTCGTCTCGGCACTGGCCCTGGCTGTGGTGTACGGACTGGGCGGCTTCTACGCCCTGCGGGGGACGCTCGACCCGGGTTCGGTTGTTGCGCTGTCTCTTCTGCTGGCTCGCCTGTATTCCCCGCTGACTGCGCTGGCAAGTGCTCGGGTGGAGATCATGAGCGCACTGGTCAGCTTCGAGCGGGTCTTCGAGGTTCTCGATCTGGTTCCACTCATCGCAGACAAGCCGGACGCACGGACTCTGCCGCCGGGGCCGGTGGCCGTCGAGCTCGACGACGTTCGGTTCGCGTACCCGTCGGCGGACAAGGTCTCGCTCGCCTCACTCGAGGAGGTCGCGACCCTGGATTCGCGAGGGGGAGAGGAAGTGCTGCACGGCGTCTCGTTCCGAGCCGAACCCGGCCAGATGGTCGCGCTGGTCGGTACGTCCGGTGCGGGCAAGTCCACGATCGCGCAATTGATCGCACGGCTGTACGACGTCGACGGCGGTGCGGTTCGACTCGGAGGAGTCGACGTGCGAGACCTGACGGCCGAATCCGTCCGCGGCACAGTGGGAATGGTGACCCAGGACGGTCACCTGTTCCACGAGAGCATCCGGTCGAATCTGTTGTTGCCTCGGCCCGAGGCAACCGACGTCGAACTGTGGGATGCGCTGTCGAGGGCGCGGCTGGCCGACCTCGTGCGATCGCTGCCCGACGGCCTGGACACCGTTGTCGGCGAGCGAGGGTACCGACTCTCCGGTGGTGAGCGTCAGCGCCTGACGATCGCCCGGTTGCTGATCGCGCAGCCACGAGTCGTCATTCTCGACGAGGCAACGGCTTCACTGGATTCGACGTCCGAGGCCGCCGTGCAGGCTGCGTTGGCCGAGGCCTTGGAAGGAAAGACGTCGGTGGTCATCGCGCACCGGCTCTCGACCATCAGGGCAGCCGATGTGATCCTGGTGATCGAGGACGGGCGAGTCGCCGAGCGGGGCACGCACGACGAGCTCCTCGCAGCGGGAGGCCGTTACGAGGAGCTGCATCGGACGCAGTTCGCACAAACCGGCTAAGCGTCCGGGACCACCGTGGACGGGTCGTCGTCGGTCGCCGCTGCGAGCATCGGGGTGAATCCGTCGATGGCGTAGTCCAGGGAGAGCGGACTCGAATATCCCAGGGCCGAGGGCAGATCGGTGCTGAACGAGCCGATGTAGACGGTTCGATCCTGCTCGACGACGTCGAGTGCGGCGATGATCGGGTTGGCCTGCAGTTGCTCGCGGCTCTGGCCGGCGATGACGAGGACGTCGGTGTCGAGTCGGTCGAGATTTTCGGGACTGATGGTCTCGGAGGCGTCGGGAATCTCGAAGCCGAGGTCGGTGAAGAACAGGGCGCGGATGTCGTCCCTGCCGAGCAGCAGGTAGCTGCCGTCGTCCATGACGAACGCGAGAGACAGTGACTTGCCGGTGAACTGAGGATTCTCGGCCTCGGTGTCGGCGAACTTCTGCTCGAGCGTAGCCGTCTGGTCCTGTGCTTCCTGCTGCTTGCCGAGTGCTTCGCCGACGACGGCGAACTCCTGCTGCCACGTCGCGGCGGGCACGTTCTCGTAGCCGCCGATGTCGGCGATCGTCGGGGCCATCCCGGAGAGCTGGTCGTACTGGCCCTGGTCGATGAAGGAGTACGGGCCGAGGATCAGGTCGGGTGCCTGCGCGGCGATCTGCTCGAGGTTGAGATCGGTGCTGCCGACCTCGGGAATCTCGGTACCGCCCAACGCTTCCTGGGCCCATGGGCGCTGCCGGTAGTCGTAGCTGAGGTTGCCGCGGGTCGCGACGGGCTTGACGCCCAGCGCGAGGGCGAAGTCCTGCTCGTTGAACCCGATCGTCACGACGCGGGTGGGCTCGGTGTCGATGACCGTCTCACCGAACCGGTGATCGACGGTGACCGGGAATCCGTCGGCGCTCCCGGAGTTACCGGTGGGTTCGGGCTCGTCGGTGGACGAGCAGCCGACGGCCAGCGCCAGAACCGAGGCACCGGCGACGACGAGCTGGACAGACTTCTTCATGGGGTCTCCTCGCAACGGAACTTAGCGAGGTTAGCCTAACCGACTCATCGAAGCGTCGATCACGTGCCGGGGTCGGACGTCCCGATCAGCAGGTGGACGTCGCCGGTACACCTGCGAATCGCTGGTCGATCCATTCGAGTGCCTGCGGAAGACCGAGCACTGCAGCAGTCAGGTGATCGTTGCTGGGCACCTTCACCTCGGTCACCAGTACTCCGGCGCGGCAGTACCGGGCAATCGTGTTGTCGATGGCGCTGACCGGGATCAACGCATCGGAGGGGCTGTGCCACTCGAAATACGGTGCCTTCGGTACGCCGGGGTACAGCTCGACGCTGTTGTCGTTGACGGCGGCGATCGCTTCCGGGCTGCTGATCAGATCCAGCGTGCCAGCGACCTCCATGGCGCTCTTGCCTGCGCCTGCCGCGATGATGTCGTTGGTGCACCCGTTCTGGATCTGGCTCTCGATCTGCTTGCCGAGCGGGTTGAGTTGAGAGCTGATCGGGATGCGGGTGGGGTACTCGCGCTCGATTCCGAGCGCGGCAGCGAACGCCAGACCGAACATGGGGTGCGGGGCGAAACCGAGATCGCGGGCCATGCGCTCGAGGTTCATCGGAGCACCACCGTTCGCGCTGCCGACGATGTTCAGCTCGGGTGCGTAGTCGTTCTGAAGCGCAGCTGCCCATGCGGTGGCCATTCCACCACCGGAGTAGCCGGCCAACGCGACCGGGCTCTGCTGAACCTGGATGGGATCGAAGCGCTGAGTGGCGCGAATGCTGTCCAGCACGATTTGTCCGCCGAGCCTGGCGGCGCCGTAGGCGCTGTTGGGTCCGAGGTGATCGGCGATGACGACGGTCCAGCCGCGCTGCAGTACTGCATTCAGTGCGGGTGCTTCACGAATCTGGAGATTGGGGTCGTTCGTCCACAGCGCTTGTGAAGGTGCACATTCGAGACCGAGAGCATTGATGATGTGTTGGTAGGAAAGCACCGGCCCGTTGGGTGCTTTGTTTTGCGGAACCAACACGGTATTTATTGCGGCGATGGGATCGCCGGCCGAATTTGTGGAGCGGAAATTCAGCTGCCACACGTCGACGCCGAAGAATCCTGGGGGCGGGGGCATCGGGCGGCTCGAGATCACGTCGCCCGGTGCGAGCGCATCGAGATCCACAGGCGGAGAGTAGAAACCATCGGCGATAGGCGTCGGATACAACGGCGCTGCAACTGCCTGACCTGCGCCGACGAGTGACGAACACAGGACTGCAACTGCCGTCATGCTGACAGCGCCTGCCAACTTGAGAACCCGCATGTGGTAAACCCCTCCGTGCCTGAACCGAAGCGACGAGCGCTGCAGTGATCTGGCAAGCCCCCATAGAGCCGGCCCGCAAACCGTTATAGCTGACGACTCGTGACTTGTTACGCTCCCCCGGAAACGATGTGCGCCACGGTACGCATCCGCTCATTTTATGGCAACCGAACGTTACCTATGCTCGTTTCTTCGGTAGAAATCAAGTATTCGACCGGGGGCATTCTCGTGATTCCTGACGCACTGCCTTCGGTTCCTTGTCCGGGCGCAGACCGCGCCAGCTCGGATGCCGCAGATGGCCGGATCCGGTGGCCTCGTAGAACCGGACCTCGCCGACGAGTACAGGCTCGACCCACACCGCTCCGTTCCGATCGGCCGGGGGCAACACCGAGGAGAAGGGACTGTCCGACGCCTCGAGAGGGGCCAGGAGGGCACCGAGCGTATCGAGCGCACGGTCGTCGAACCCGGTTCCGACGCGTCCCACGTAGCGCAGTCGCTCCCCGTCGGGAATGCCCATCAGTAACGAGCCGAACCCGCCGGAACGGCGACCCTGTCCCCGACGCCACCCACCGATGACGATCTCCTGTGTTCGCCAGTTCTTGAACTTGATCCAGGTGTGGGCGCGCTTGCCGGGTTGGTAGACGGAGTCGGTGCGTTTGGCGACGACACCTTCCCAGCCCCGCTCTCTGCTTTCGGCGATGGCATCCGCAGCGGTCCCCGTCAGTCGCGGTGGCACCAGCACGGAGTCGAGTCCGGTGGTGAGAAGTTCGAGCAACCGTCGTCGATCCGAGTACTTCTTGCGCAGCAGTGACGTGCCGTCGAGGTGAAGCAGATCGAACGCGATGAACCGGATCTCGTCACGGGTCGCGTTCTGCAGTTTCTCGAAGCTGCTGACACCGCTGTCGTCGAACACGACGACTTCCCCGTCGACGACGGCGTCGTGCTCGGCAAGGTCGTCTGCGAACGATTGGAGTGCGCCGAATTTCTCGGTGTAGTCGTTGCCGCTTCGCGTGCGTAGCGTCATCGAACCGTGCGTCAGTTCGGCGACGATGCGGAACCCGTCCCACTTGCCTTCGAACGACCACTCGTCGTTCGGAAGATCGCGGATGTCGCCTGCGGTGGCGAGCATCGGTGAGATGTTCTTGGGCTCGGGCTTGTCGGGTGCGTCTTTCATCAGGTGCATCAACCACTGGCTGCCCTTGGTGCGGATCAGTGCGAACCGCCCGCGCGCCTTCTGTCCGTGCAGGACGACGATGACTTCGTCGTCTCGCCACTTCTCGAGTTCGTAGGTTCCGCTGTCCCAGATCGTGACGTCGCCGCCGCCGTACTCGCCCTTGGGTATTCGTCCGGAGAATGTCGCGTATTCGAGCGGGTGGTCCTCGGTGTGTACCGCCAGTCGATTCTGCTTCGGGTCGACCGGGATGTTCTTCGGGACGGCCCACGACACCAGGACGCCGTCGTGTTCGAGTCGGAAGTCGTAGTGCAGTCGTCGGGCATGATGCTCTTGGATGACGAAGGTGTCGTTGTTGCCCTGCGGCTCGGTGGTGGTCGGTATCGGCTCGGGAGTCTTGTCGGCGCTGCGCATGCTGCGGTACTTGACGAGTTTGTCGGTGGTAAAGCTACTTTCGGGTGCCGAGTCCATGGTGGGATCCAGTTCTGCCAGTAGATCGCCGAGGTCGTGGAATCGCTCCAACACCTCCTCGAACCGAAGCTGTTGCAGGCCCGTCGCTTCCAGCTCGTCCCACGTGCGTGGTGCTGCGACGGTGGGTAGGGTTCGCCCGCGGAGCGAGTACGGGGCGACCGTCGTCTTCTTGCCGTTGTTCTGGCTCCAGTCGACGAACACTCGACCGGTTCGCTTAGCCTTCGCCATCGTTGCCGTCACCCGGTCCGGTGAACGCTCTTCCAGCAGGGTGGCCACACGTTTGGCGACGGTGGAGGCGCCGGAGGTCGACAGTGGCTTCTCCAGCGGCACGTACAGGTGAATTCCCTTGCTGCCGCTGGTGACCGGATACGCGGTCATCCCGATATCGCCGATCAGATCCCTTATCTCGCAGGCTACTTCGGCGCACCGGGCAAGATCCACGTCGTCACCGGGATCGAGGTCGAAGACCATGCGGGTGGCGGGGCCGGGATCGTTGCCGTCGAATCGCCACTGTGGCACATGCGCTTCGATGGCTGCCTGCTGACCGAGCCATGCGAGATCGGCTGCGGTGGAGAACAGTGGGTAGGTGACGACGCGGTCGGAATGCTGCATCGAACGACGATCGAGCCAGTCGGGGGCAGACGCGGCCAGGTTCTTCTCGAAGAACGACGATTGGTCAACGCCGTTGGGCCAGCGCTTACGGGTCACGGCGCGGCCGACGAGGTGCGGGAGCATGGCGGGTGCGATGGCAACGTAGTACTCGATGATGTTGCCCTTGGTGGTGCCGGTTTCGGGGAACAGCACTTTGTCGAGGTTGGTGACGGAGACCTTCCGACCCTCGATCTCGAGCGTGGCCATCGTCATAGGTTAACGGCCGCCGTCTGAAGATGCGGGGGAGTTGTGACAGGCTCGAATACATGGCGACGATCAGTGTCTCGGTACAGATGCCCGAAAATCCGCAGGGCGCGTGGGACAAAGCTTCCGCGCTCGATCGGTTCGACGAGTGGATGACCATTCACGGTGGGTGGTGCAGCCCGCCGCCGAAGAAGGTCGGCAAGGGCACCGAGGTGGAGTCGTTGGTGAAGGTGAAGGGCTTCAAGAACACGATCAACTGGACCTTCACGGAGTATGACGAGCCGAAGCTGATCGAGATGTCCGGCCGCGGCAAGGGCGGGGTGCGGATCTCGCTGACCGTCCATGTGCGTGAGGCCGAGGGCGGTTCGGAGCTGACACTCGATGCGAAGTTCGGCGGGGGTGTGCTGTTCGGTCCGGTGGGATCGGTGGTGGCGCGGGCACTGGACACCGATGTCAAGAAATCCGTTGCGAACCTGGCGGCGTTGAGCTGACACGTCTCTGCTGAAGTAGCTGCACGACAACCTCTTCCAGCCCCGCATCGATGTTTCGGTGCGGGGCTGGAGACTGCATGGGATGCTCCACTCAAGGCCTCGATCGAGAGGTTCCCCGCGTGCGACCCGTCCGAGTGGAGCAAAAATTGCGGAAGACCCCTACCGCTGCCGAGTCTTTCGCAACCACCACAGTCCCGCGATGGGAAGTATCACCGGGATGAAGACGTAACCGGATCCGAAGTGCGACCACACCGTCGGCTCCGGGAAGTCCTGGGGCTGGATGTAGCTCAGGGTGCCGATGCCGATGACTCCGACGAGTTCGATGATGCAGGACACCGTCACCACGCGTCGGGATGCCTCGGTTGCTCGGGCCAGTCCTACCGTGGCCACGATGTAGACGACCGCCGCGAAAGCCGACAGCAGATACGCGATCGGGGCGTCGTCGAATCGAGTGGTGAGCTGCACGATCGAGCGTGCTGTCGCCGCGACGGCGAACACGGCGTAGACGGCGATGAGGAAGCGCCCGAATCCGGTGCGCGTTGCTTGCTGGAGGTTGTCAGGCATATCCGGCCCAGATCTGGCTCAGGCGCAGCACCATGGCCGCGAGGGTGAGGACGGCAACGAGCAGGACAGCGGTGCCGCCGCGGGAGCGGTCGCCCAGGGACCACCACGTCCCGAGCGGAAGCAGAAACAGCAGTCCGACGAGGTAGGACCCGAACGTCAGTCGGTGTATGTCTCGATCCGAGGTGAACATCATGACGAATCCGATGACGGCCTGCAGCGCGACGACGGCCTCGGTGGCAGCGATGGTCCAGAACAGGGCTCGATCGGACTTGTTCTTCAGCAGGACCGGTCGGTTCATGGCGAGCTTCACGAGCACCCAGATGCCTACGACCAGGGACAACGCGTACAACAAGCCGGTGACGGCGCCGATCATCGAGTTCCTCGTCAAGTTCGGAGTGGATGGGTGGTTCGACCTCCACACTATCCGCGTAACGCCACGTCAACACTGTGAGGCCCTCGAAACACGGCGTTGTTCCGGGTGTGACCAATCGGAAATGGATGGGGCTTGTACTTGTTCCATGCCCGCAGAGGATCTGCTCTCTCGCCGGACATGACCTTTCTTCCCACGGTGGCCACAGGCGTCCACCCCATCCAGCCAGCTCTGCGAACTTCAGGAGACACCCGTGTCAGACATCGACCAGGCCATCGCCGAGAACATCAAGAAGTCGCTCGAAGAGATCCCGCACCCTTCACTCCCCAAGGGCAGCAACATCTACGGCTCCACCAAGATCTTCCCCGACTACAAGGCCGAGAACGGCGAGAGCTACTTCACGCTGGTGCACGGCATCGCACACGAGTCGTCGGTCTCCTTCGTCGCTGTGCTCCAGGCAACCCGCGCTCTGCGCAAGGGCTTCGAGTCGGCCATGTACTTCTACGGCCCCGGCGCTATCAATTGCCTTGCCACTCGGGGCTTTCCGACGACCGGTGACTCCGGCTTCCCGGGCGAGCAGAACATCAACGATTCGCTCGCGACATTCATCGCCGAGGGTGGCACCGTGTTCTGCTGCCGCTTCGGGCTCGCACTGCACGGTGGCCGCGAAGAGGACCTCATCGAGGGCGTCATCCCGGCCCATCCCCTGGACGTGCAGGACGCGTTGATCCACTACGCGCGCAAGGGTGCCATCATCAATTCGACCTACATGGTCTAGGGGCACCCATGTCCATCTCTACACGCGTGGATCTGGCGTTGCTCGGAATTCGAGGAGCAACGCCGGTGTCCAGAACTGCCGGTGCAGGCCCGAGTGACGATGGACATGTCCGCATCGATGGTCTCGGCGCAGCCATCCCCCGCAATCCGCTCAGCCCGTACGTTCTCGAAGAGGGTCGAGTGTTGTTCGACGGCAACGACATCGGACTCGATGTTCAGGCCGTCGATCGCCCGAAGTTCTACGACCTCGCCACCGCCGACGGCGTCGCCTACGAGAAGATCGCCAAGCTCCACGGCTCCAGCGTCCTCGCTACGACCGTGGTGCAGACGTGCATCCGCTACGACGCCGACCAGCGGTGTCGCTTCTGCTCCATCGAGGCCTCGCTCGAGGCCGGCGACACCATCGCGGTCAAGACCCCGGCGCAGTTGGCCGAGGTGGCCGAGGCGGCGGTGCGACTCGACGGCGTCACACAGATGGTCATGACGACGGGAACCTCGGCCGCGAAGGACCGCGGTGCTCGCCACTTGGCCCGATGCGTGCGCGCCATCAAGGCGGTGGTTCCACAGCTCCCGATCCAGGTGCAGTGCGAACCTCCCGGCGACCTGCAGACGATCCAAGATCTGTACGACGCCGGAGCCGAATCCATCGGCATCCACGTCGAATCTCTCGACGACGACGTTCGGCGCCGGTGGATGCCGGGCAAGGCCTCGGTCTCGATGGACGAGTACCGCGCGGCGTGGAAAGAAGCGGTTCGTGTCTTCGGACGCAATCAGGTCTCGACGTACATCCTGGTGGGACTCGGTGAGGATCCCGACGAATTGGTCGCAGGCGCAGCAGAACTGATCGAGATGGGGGTCTACCCCTTCGTGGTTCCGTTCCGGCCGCTCGCCGGAACGTTGGCAGTGGACATCGACCGAGCGACGGCACCGAGCCGAGACGTTCTCGAAAACGTCACCCGACGCGTCGCCAAGGAGCTTCAGGCCGCGGCGATGCTCGGAACCGAACAGAAGGCAGGCTGCGCGGCATGCGGTGCGTGCAGCGTTCTGCAGAACGCGGGAGGCTGACATGTTCGGTGTCGTGGAACTGGGCGACCTCGCCGGATTGTCAGGTACTGCAACCACTGTCGTCGAGCCCGGGTTCATAGTCCAGCCGTGCGGAAGTACAGCGGAGCTCGACGCCTATCGTGCACTCCGGAGAGCGACATTCGTTGCCGAACAGGGCTTGTTCGCCGGCACCGATCACGACGACGTGGACGACGATCCGCGAGCAGTCGTTCTGGTCGCCACCGACCGGGACGGCACTGTTCTCGGCGGAGTACGGCTGGCACCCTGCACCGCAACGGATCTGGGGTGGTGGGCAGGAAGCCGGCTCGTGGTCGCTGCTTCGGCGCGCACCTCCGGCGTCGGGCCTGCCCTCGTTCGGGCTGCCTGCGCTCACGCCGAGAGCAGAGGTGTTCTTCGCTTCGACGCGACCGTACAGAAGAGCAACGAGCAACTGTTCAATCGCCTCGGGTGGATTCGCCGCGGCGACGTCGAGGTGGCCAACACGCCGCACGTGGCGATGTACTGGCCGATCGACCGGATCGAACGGCTCGTCTCCTCGACCAAGGCGATGCTCGCCGGGGTACTCGCTCCCCTTCGTGCGCAGCCACTCGGGCTCGGTGCCAAAGGTTTTCGCGGCGACGACGGCGTGCCGGTACCGGGCAGCGACATGATCGCAGCGTGCGATGCCATCATCCCGTCGATGGTCGATCGCGACCCGGAGTGGGCCGGCTGGTGTGCTGCGCTGGTCAATCTGAACGACCTCTCGGCGATGGGAGCAGGAGCCGTCGGCATGCTCGATTCAGTCGGCGCACCCACGCAGAGTCGGCTGACCCGCATC
Organism: Rhodococcus sp. 14-1411-2a; assembly: GCF_002259485.1. GTDB lineage: Bacteria > Actinomycetota > Actinomycetes > Mycobacteriales > Mycobacteriaceae > Rhodococcoides. Next base: position 14,618 of record NZ_NPGA01000011.1, on the reverse strand, counting down.
ATCCGAGGTCTCGCCAACGCCTCTGCAGCGTGGCAGGTTCCGGTGCTCGGTGGCCACACCCAGGCCGGGGTGCCGTCGTCGCTGTCGGTCACCGCACTCGGCCGGACCTCGCGACCGGTGCCGGCCGGTGGCGGTGGCGTCGGCGATCGGTTGACGCTCACCGCAGACATCGAAGGCGAGTGGCGACGCGGATACCATGGCCAGCAATGGGATTCGTCGTCTCGTCGGAACTCCGACGAACTGACGGCCATGGCGACGTTCGTTTCCCGAACCGCGCCCAAAGCCGCCAAGGACGTCTCGATGGCAGGCCTGGCCGGCACCACCGGAATGTTGGCCGAGGCGAGCGGGACGGGTGCAGTACTCGACGTCGCCTCGATACCGAAGCCCGACACAGCGTCGATGGGCGAATGGATCACGTGTTTTCCAGGGTTCGCGATGATCACCGCGGACCGTCCCGGTGCACCCACTGCGCCGTCCGGACCTGCACTGTCCGCAGTCTGCGGAGAGCTCACCGACATTCAGGGCGTCGCGCTGCGATGGCCCGACGGAATCACCACTCGCGCGGTCACGTCCACCGTGACCGGATTGGGAGAAGCATGACTACCCACCCGAAGCCCGTCACCATATCCGTTGCCGCCGCCGAATTCGGGCGCGACATGGAACAGGGCTACGCCACCATCGCCGCGTTGCTCGAGGAAGCGCGCAATCGCGGCAGTCAACTGCTCGTCCTGCCCGAGGCGTGCCTGGGCGGCTACCTGCCGAGTCTCGGCGGAGGAGACGAGACCGAGGAATCGCGTCAGCGTCGGCTGAAGGCCCTGCCGCCCGCCCTCGAACTCGACGGCCCGGAGATCAGACGCGTCATCGACATGGCCGGCGACACCGTCATCACGTTCGGCTTCTGTGAGAAGGATGGCGACACCCGCTACAACGCCGCCGTGACCGTCGACGGCAGTGGAATCCTCGGCTCGTACCGCAAGGTGCACCAGCCGCTGGGTGAAAACCTCTGCTACGACGCGGGAGACAGCTACTCCGCCTTCGACACTCCGATCGGCCGCATGGGGATGCAGATCTGCTACGACAAGGGATTCCCAGAGGCAGCACGGGAACTCGCCCTCGACGGTGCCGAGATCGTTGCGTCCATCTCGGCCTGGCCGACGGCCCGCACCGCCACTGTCGAAAACATGGAAGAGGACCGCTGGAAGCAGCGGTTCGACATCTACGACAGAGCCCGCGCTCTCGAGAATCAGATCATCTGGGTCGCGGCCAATCAGGCAGGTACCTTCGGATCTCTCCGATTCGTCTGCAGCGCAAAGATCGTCGGGCCCGGCGGGGAGGTTCTCGCCGGTACGGGCGTCGAACCGGGCTTGGCCACGGCCACCGTCGACGTCGCTGCCCTCATCGGCGCAGCACGTGGCGGCGGCATGTACAACCTTCGTGATCGCCGACCGTCCGTGTACCGGACCATCACGAAGGAGCCGATCCATGCCTGAGATGTCGTTCCTCGTTCGATGGCCCGACGGACGCGAACAGTCCTGCTATTCGCCGTCTCTGGTGATGCACGACTACCTGACGCCCGGCGAGGACTACCCGGTGGCAGAGTTCGTGAAGCGGACGTCGGAGGCGCTGACGATCGCCAGCGATCGAGTGCTCGCCAAGTTCGGCATGCGGTGCACCTCGGCCGCGCAGCAGATGGAGGAGATTCACGGTGTCAGTGCCGCGTACGAGGCCGGTGCCGTTCGCGTACTGAACATGTCGGGAGCTGAATTGCTATGACGGAGAATCACAGTGCAATAGAAAACTACCCCGTGATCGTCATCGGCGGCGGGCAGGCCGGCCTGTCCATCAGCTGGCATCTGACGCAGCGTGGCATCGACCATGTCGTGTTGGAGCGCGAGACGATCGCGCACGAGTGGAAGGACTCCCGCTGGGACAACTTCACCCTCGTGACTCCGAACTGGCAGTGCGCGCTCCCCGGGTACTCCTACGACGGTGACGATCCCGACGGATTCATGCAGCGTGACGAGGTGTACGCCTTCGTACGCCGCTACGCGGAAAGCTTCGATGCACCGGTCCGAGAGCACGTTTCGGTCGATCAGGCACTCCAGTCGGTGGCGGGTGGCTTCGACCTCCAGACTTCCGCCGGCCCCATGCATGCCGATCAGATCGTCGTCGCCGTCGGTGGGTACCACATCCCCACCATCCCAAGGTTCGCCGAGAAGCTGCCCCGTGACATCGTCCAGATCCACTCCTCCGAATACCGCGGGTCACAACAGTTCCCGGACGGCGACGTGCTGGTCGTCGGCACCGGCCAGTCCGGTGCCCAGATTGCCGAGGACCTGCACCTCGACGGCCGCCGCGTCCATCTGGTGGCGGGCACCGCTCCCCGCGTCGCGCGCTTCTATCGCGGCCGCGACTGTGTCGCCTGGTTGCACGACATGGGGGTTTACGATGTCTCCATCGAAGATCAACCCGGCGGCGTCGGCAAACGCGAGAACACGAACCACTACGTCACCGGACGTGACGGTGGTCGAGACATCGACCTGCGCGCATTCGCCACCGAGGGCATGAAACTCTACGGCCGCCTACTGGGAGTCGAGGACGGCGTTCTGCAGTTCGCGCCCACCCTCGAGGCCTCCCTCGACGCTGCGGACCGCGTGGCCGAGAGCATCAAGGACAACATCGACGCCTACATCGAGCGCGAGGGAATCAGCGCGCCGACCGAGGAGCGTTACGTTCCGGTGTGGCGTCCGGAGACCGAGACCACCGAACTCGACCTCGCCGCCGCCGATATCAAGGCCGTCGTCTGGTCCGTCGGCTTCCGTACCGACTATCGCTGGCTGAAGGTCGGCGCGTTCGACGGCGAGGGCCACCCGACGCACAACCGCGGCGTCACCTCGGTGTCCGGCCTGTACTTCCTGGGTCTGCCGTGGCAGCACACCTGGGGTTCGGGACGCTTCGCCTCGGTGGCCCGGGACGCGCAGTTCCTCGCCGATCAGATCGGCCTCGAGATCAGTGCCGCGCAGTCTCGAAACGCTACGCAGTCTCAGAGCTCGGCGCAGCCCCAGAGTCAGATGGTCTGAGCTTCTCGTGGCCCCCATCAAGATCGGCGCGCTGGCAGCGCATTTCGGGAGAGACGTCGACCGAGCCGTACTGAAGATCACCACGATCATCTCCAGTGCGGCCCGAGAAGGCATCGATCTCCTGGTGCTGCCCGACGCGTCCCTCGGGGGCTACATCAACAGTCTGAGCAATCCGGATCCCGCGGAACTGCCGCCCACCCTCGATCCCGACGGTCCGGAACTGGCGGCGATCATCGCGGCGGCCGGTAGCATGACGATCTGCATCGGGTACACCGAGCTGTCGAAAGGACTGCGGTACAACGCTGCCGCCTGTCTGACCGGAGACGGCATCCTGGGTAGTCACCGCAAGGTGCACCAGCCGCTCGGGGAGTCGCTCGCCTATGCGGCCGGTGACCACTTCGAGGCTTTCGACACCCCGGTGGGGCGGATGGGCATGTTGATCGACTACGACAAGACGTTCCCGGAGTCGGCGCGGACGTTGGCGCTCGACGGCGCGAGAATCATTGCGGCCCTGTCTGCGTGGCCTGCCAGCGTCACGGATCGAGCGTCTTCTCTTCCGAACGATCGGCAGTCCCGTCTGTTCGATCTGTACGACGCTGCCCGCGCGGCCGAGAATCAGGTGGTGCTGGTCTCGTCCAATCAAACCGGAGTGATGGGTTCGCTGCGCTTTCTCGGGCAGGCGAAGATCGTCGGCCCCGGTGGCGACGTATTGGCTCGGACCTGGTCCAAAGGAGGCCTTGCGGTGCACGAGATCGATGTCGACGCCGAGGTCGACCGAGCGCGCCGGGGGCTGCATCACTTGGCCGAGCGTCGGGTGGATGCGTATCCGAATCTGTTGCAGGAGAAACCGGGTCAGTGAAGATCAGTTTGTCGACCTACTCGTCCAAGCCGCGCGGCGGAGTGGTGCACACACTGGCGCTGGCCGAGGCGCTGGCGCGCGCCGGGCAGGACGTGTCGGTGTGGTCCCTCGGCCGCGGTGGCGACAGTACGTTCTTTCGTGACGTGGACCCCGCCGTCGACATCAGAATGGTCCCGTTCGAGCACCGGGAAGGGGAGAACGTCGGAGAACGAATTCTGCGGTCGATAGATGTTCTGCGGCAGGCGTTCACACCGGAGGAGTACGAAATCGTCCATGCGCAGGACTGCATCTCCGCCAATGCCGTCGGCCGCTGCATCAGGACCATCCATCATCTGGACGAGTTCACCACGCCCGAGCTGGCCGCGTGCCACGAACGCGCGATCACCGCCCCGTACGCGCGCATCTGCGTGTCGGCGGCGGTGGCGAGCGACGTTCGCCGCGGATGGGGATTCGAGCCCACGGTCATCCCCAACGGCGTTGACGCCGAGAGGTTCACCGCAGCGGCGCAATCGGACCGATCGCACTGGCGCGGGAAGCTCGGCCGATACGTGCTCGCCGTGGGAGGTATCGAACCGCGCAAAGGCAGCCTGGATCTACTCGACGCCTTCGCCCGGCTGCGGGCGCACGACCTGCGATTGGTCTTCGCCGGCGGCGAGACGCTGTTCGACTATCGCGACTATCGCGCCGAATTCGACCGCCGCGCAGCCGAACTCGGTATCGAACCGGTGATACTCGGTACCGTCGACGACGACGAGCTGCCGCACCTCGTGGCACAGGCTGCTGTGCTGCCGTTCTTCTCGACCAAGGAGGGCTTCGGACTGGCCGCCATGGAAGCACTCGCGGCGTCGACCCCCGTCGTCGCGCGAGATCTGCCGGTACTGCGAGAAGTGTTCGGCAACAGCGTCACCTACGCGTCCTCGGCGCAGACCATGGCAGCCGAGCTCGAACGTGCCGTGCGGGAACCGCAGGATCCGCTACCGGGCCTGACGCTGGCGCACAGCCTCACGTGGGACGAGGCCGCGCGTAAACATCTGGAGTTCTACTCCTCGCTCCGGTGACCGCTGCGCTTGTTGCGCTTGAGCCGATGGGGCTTGAGCTTGTGGAAACCCTTGACCCGTAGTGAGCGAATCGATTTGAGGTAGAACTCGGAGTCGTGACGCAGTTCCTCGGTCATGACGGTGTCGACGAGAGTCGTTCCCGGATTGGCCGAACTGGTCAGGCGCGCAGCGATGTTGACCACCGACCCGTACAGATCACCGTAACGGGCGAGAACCGGACCCCAGGCCAGCCCGACCCGCAGGTCCGGCATGTCTTCCTGCTCGGCGAAGGCGTCCTGCAGATCGAGAGCGATGTGGGCGGCGTCCTCGGGAGTCTGGGCGCTGAACATCACCTCGTCGCCGACGTTCTTGATCACCGAACCACGCCCGCGCGCAATGATATTGGTGGCGAGAGACTCGAACTCCTCGAGGAGCGTGGTCAGTTCGCCGATGTCGAGTCGACGCGTCAGGCTGGTGTAGCCGACCATGTCCGCGAAGCCGACGGCCATGACGGGGCTGTCGGTGGCGTCGTCGGGAGCGGCGATGGACCGTCCGGCCGCCGCGGCCAAGTGCCGTCGCCAGGTGTACGCCTGGAGCGCTTCGAGGGTGGGGACCGTCTCGGCAGCGATATCCCTGGCGTTGTGCCGGATGGTGTCGATGTCGTTCTGGTCCTCGTCGCTGCTGGTGATGCGCTCGAGGATGTGAGAGTTCACCACGCCCACTTGCCATTCCGCGAGTCTGGACATCGACTGGCCGAGAGTGCGTGCGATCGCCACCTCCATCTCGGGCTTGATGACTTTCTGCTCGGTGAGCCCGGTGATCAACTTCAGTGCCTCGAGGTCCGCATCGGTGTAGACGACGGCCTCGGTATCGGTGTGGATGGGAAAGCCCATGCCGATCCACAGCGCGATGACCCGTTCGAGCGGCAACCCCGACCTGTCGACGATGTCGGACCGGGTGTACTTCGGAGTGCCCCCCAGAAGATTGCGTTCGATCTCCGCTTGCACCACCGAGTTGATCTGGTTCTCAGGCATATCCCAACGTTCTGTCGAAATAGGAACGGACATCGTCCACGTACGCGTCGATCTTGTCGGGCTCCCAGTCCGTGGTGGGAATGGGCTCGCCGATGGTGACCTTGACGGTACCGGAATGGACGGTGAAATCCTTTTTCCACATCACGTCACCCGCGTTGTGGATGACGATGGGAACGATGGGCACTCCGGCCTGCATCGCCAGGTGGAAGCCGCCCTTCTTGAATCGGCCGAGACGCGACGTCGGCATCCGCGTGCCCTCGGGCGCGATGGCGACGGAAATGCCATTGTGCAATTTCTCTATGGCCGGGCGCATCGCCTCGCGCGCCTGAGAGGGATCACCACGATCGACGTAGGCGACGTCGAAAATTCTGCCCAGCAGTGCGAATCGTGGGTCGCGTTCGAGTTCTCGTTTGGCGACCGCGGTGATGTCGCGTCGAAGAATGGAGGTGACGATGATCGAGTCGGCAGTGCTCTGATGGTTGAACATGAACACGGCAGGTCGCGCCGACCACGCGTTCTCGGTGCCGGTCACGTCGAGCTTGACTCCGGCAATGGTCAGAGCGATGTCCGGCGCAATGGTGCTGGTGATGTTCGCTCCGTTGCGCCTGCTGCGCGTCAGTAACCCGAGGCCGAGGCCGATCGATGCGCTGGCCAGCACCGACCCCAGAGCTGCGGTGCTGCGCACGGCCGAGGTCAGATCGGTGCCGCGCTTGGGGCTCTCCAACGTGAGCGACGGCCACTTCTTCTTGGCGGCGTAGCGCTGCAGTTCGGGATCCGGGTTGAGGGCGACGGGACGGCCGACGGCCTCGAGCAGTGGAATGTCCTCACCGCCGTTGGAGTAGGCGAAGCAGCCGGCGAGAGCGATTCCCTCACGTTCGGCGTAGCCGATCGCGGCCTTGGCCTTACGTGGGCCCCACAGCGAATCGCCGACCAGCTCCCCGGTCAGGATGCCGTCGGTGACCACCGGGGTGGTGCACAGCAGTGTCTCGAACATCATGTCCTGCTGTACGGGCAGCGCCTGGTACGGCGTGGCCGAGGTGGCCATCACCAGTCGATGACCGGCGTGACGGTGTGCTTCGACAAGGATGCGGGCTTGTGGGTAGATCATCGGCGCGATCTCGTTGCGGAACAGCGTGTCTGCCTGTTCCATCAGATCGTCTTCCCGACGGCCCTCCAGGCCCCGGACGGCCTTGCCCATCAGGTTGTCGACCGGGGAGTTGCGCATCCGCATCTCGACGACGGCACTCGATATCTCCCACAGTTCCTTGACCGTCACGTCGAGAGTCTTGAGTCGTTCGAGAAATACTGCACGGGCCGAGAATCCGTTGATCAGCGTGCCGTCCAGATCGAAGAACGCAACGGTGTCCCGGCCGGGTGGAGCGGCGGCGATCGCAATCAGTCGATCGTCGAACTCGGTCATGAATTGTTCTCCTCGGGGGCCGAGATCGGTTCTACCTCGCGCAGCATGCGGTGGGCCATGTCGCGGATCGTACGCACCTTGCGTGCCCACTCGTCGATCTCGAGCGCGAAGTCCCGCCTGCGGCGCGCGATACCGTCGGACGTGGAATCGACCAGATCGCGATTCTCGGCCAATTGCAATGCTGTATCGAACAATTCGCCGGAGATCGACTCGCTGTGATCGAGCTGCTGACGAAGTCGTCTGGCTTGAGCTGCACCGAGGCATTCCGTGATGAACTTCGCCTTGTCGAACTCACCGCTCTGCGGCAGCAACATCAGCTGATCGGCAACCACCTGGTACGCCTCGAAGATCGGCTGCAGCACGCGGTGCGCCAGATGCAGATCCTGCGACTGCAGTTGTCGCGCAGCATAATCTGGATCGCTGATGTTGGCGCGCCAGTCCGGGTCGATGAGATCGACCTCGGATTCGAGCCGCTCGCCGAAGTCCTTCTTGTCGCCGAAGAAGAACTCGAACTTGAGCAGATCGCGTAACTGCAGTGCCGACTGCCACAGCGACTCCTGGGTCAGTGGCGTCGAATCGCCGCTGGTCGGCAGCACGACCAACTCGCCGATGGCGCGCATGACGAAGAAGTGGATTGCGTTGTTGCGGAAGAACGCTGCGACCAGATGCTTGTCCTGAGCCAGGTAGAACAGGGGCTCGGGACCGTCGTCGAAACGCTTGACGACGTTGGCGTTGACCTGTGCGATGACGGCCGAGCGCACGACGTCGACGTCGGCGATGTCCACGCCGCCCGCGGTGGGCAGGTTGCGGCGCTTGATGTAGCGGGCGAGCGGGGCGATGATGGCCCACATCTCGTTGACGTTGAGGGCGCGATCCTCGATGCCGAGCAGGGCCATGGTGACCAGCGCCGCGGGCGTCACCGGAGTCGCGTCGTTGATCGCATGGGATACACCGAGCGCGATCTTCTGCACCGCCACCCGCTTGTCGGAGTTCTCGGCGACGATCGACGCCACCGACATCGGCTCGCCGAAGTTCAGGTACACGTTGCCGCGCAACGTGCCCTGCGCGCGGATGTACCCGATGGCCATCCGAATGCCCTCGGCCTGCTTCTTCGCGCCGTGCGATTCCTCGGCCATCGCACCGACCTCGTGCAGCCGGTCGTAGGTGATGGACGTCGGAACCAGGTACACGTCCTCCGCATCGCTGGTCTCGAGTGCGTCCACCAGATAGGTCAGCAGGCCGAACCGTGGCGGGCGGAGCTTCCCGGTGCGGCTACGGCCGCCCTCGATGTACCACTCGAGGTTGAACCGCTTGCTCAGCAGGAAGCTCATGTACTGACGCAGCGTCCACTTGTAGATCGCGTCGGAGAACTTGCGCTGGATGAGCACGACGCCACTGCGTTTGGCGATCGGGCCCAGCGGCCAGAAGCCGACGTTGATGCCGCCCATGACGTGGTTGAGCGGCAGGCCTTCGGCCAGCAGGGCAGGACGCAGTACGAGCGGGTCGAGATAGGAACGGTGGTTGGGCAGGAACACCAGCGGATAGTTCTTGTTGAGTTCGCGTACCTTCTGCAACTGATCACGGTCCACGTCGACCTTGTACGCCCGGGAGAAGTACGCCCCGAGGGTTCCCCACATCTCGACCGCGCGGCGGGTCTCGGTTGCGACCATCTCACCGAGGATCTCCTGGACGCGGGTGTCGACGGCGTCGCGATCCTGGCCGACCTCCTCGGCGAGTTCGGTGATTCCGTCCCGGAACTTCTTCTGTTCCGTCATGTCCTCGACGACGAATCGCGGGATCTTGTACTCGGAGCCGATGACGCCGCGCTCGGCCTTGTCCAGCGCCAGACTGGCCTGACGAAGAATGAACGATGACAGGGACGTGCCGCCGCCGCGCTCGAACCGATCCTGCAGATCACTGAGAGTCGCGGGCTCGCCGACCAACACCGCGGAGTGGTCCGGGTCGTCGCCTGCCACCCATCGCTGCCACACCTGCGTTGGCTTGGACCGACCACGGGGCGCGAAGATTCGGTGCAGAATGCCGCTCTTGCGATCGGACAGAGTCACCCGCAGCGGGATCAGCAGCGGATCGTCGGCGTAGCCGCGAACACTGTCCGAGAGTGACGTTTTCGCCTCACCGGAGAGCACCACCGAGGGTGGTCGCGGTTCGCCGTCCGGCGTGGTGGCGTCGATCCACTGATTCAGAGCCTGAACCTCGAGGGTGGATTTGGCGTCGAGCAAATACACGTGCGGACCGTCGCTGAGCGACTGTTCGTCCGCGTCGAGGTGGTACATCGAGACTCCTGTTCCGTACCTTCGCAAGGAGGCACGCCGCCAGGCTACGCGGCAGAAACCGTGTGCGAGGGCGGTTCGGTGAGGTGGTTCCGGGACACCGATCTCGCCCGGGAGTCGCGCGGCTACTCGCCGGTACCCTGGTGGGGCCGATGGCACCTCTGAGTGCGCGCGCGGTGCGCCGGGCGGCTGTCGTATACAGTGAGAGACATCGGCCTTCTCGGCCAACCAATTCTAAGTGTTAATCCAAGTTACAGTTACTTGTGGTTACAGTTACTTGGATTAACGGATAACCTCCTCTCGATACGCCGATCCGACGCGCCCTGTGCTGCCCCGGCCGCATCTCACCTGCAAGTGTGCGACAGTATTCGCAAACACTTTCGAGAAAGGCCGGTAGTCGATGCCACCCCGTGGGCGCGCCGTGAACGATTCGTTGACTCCCGAGAATCTGACGGCTCTGGCCGCGGCGCTCGCCGAGGGGCGTCGGGCCACCGTCTATCTTCGTGAACCCAACCCGAGTCTGGGCCTGCCCGAGGGGACGTCGGCGAAGGTCGTGTCGATCGACGGCACCACGGTCACCATCAGCCCGAAGGGTGTCAACGACGAATTGCCCTACGAGGCAGAGGAACTGCGCATCACTCGCAACGCGGCAACTCCGCCTGCGCCGGCCAAGCGCGTGCCCGCGAAGAAGGTGGCACCGCCTCAGGCGACGCCGGCAAGGAGCGCCGAGCCGTTGCAGCCCAAACCCGTAGCGGTTCGGCCCGACGCGGAGCCGGCACAGCCCAAGACGGTGGCGGAACGCCCCAAGGCCGTGCAACCGCCGAGTCCGGCTCCCCGTCGAGCCAAGAAGGCACCGGGCGGCGTCAGCGTCACCATTCATGCGGGGGCCGACAACGATTGGTCCGTCACGGTCACCCAGGGGGCGAAGCGGCCCACCAAATCGCAACCGGTGAGCCCCGAGTCGGTGAGCCGCGCTGTTCGGGAGTTGGGCGACCCCACTGCACGCGACGCAGTCGAGGCAGTCATCTCCCACGCGCGCGAGGAAGCCGCCCGACGCGTTGCAGAACTGAGCCGTCAACTCGAGGAGGCGCGCACGACGCTTGCCGCCCTCGAGCAGGACGTATGAACGACTCGCTCGTGTTCGTACACCTGTTGTTGCTAGGGTTCTGCCGACACCGCTGAGAGGGAGTACATGTTCAAGAAATTCATGCTCGTCGTCGTGGGGGCGGCTGCAATCGTAGCCAGCGTCGGCGTGGGGTCCGCATCCGCGGCCACTCCAGCTGCTCTCGGCGGCGGCTCGGGAATCATCGTCGGAGGCGCGGCCGAGTGCACGCTGACGACGATCGGTAACGACCGCAACGGAAACCTGGTCGGCTTCACCGCCGGTCACTGTGGCCAAGCGGGCGCCTCCATCGTCCCCGAGTACGACACCTCCCTCGGTGAGGTCGGCCGCATCGCGTTCTCCAACCCGGAATACGACTACGCCCTCATCGAATTCCAGCGTGACAAGGTCGCACCGATCAACCGCGTCGGCAACGTGACCATCTCGCAGGTCGGTCCGCCGACGGCATTCCCGAACATCGTCTGCAAGGAAGGCCGTACCACCGGCAACACCTGCGGACTCGCGTACGGCGACGTCTTGCAGTCGCAGGAGACCTGGGCGCAGCTGTGTGTCGTCGAAGGTGACTCGGGCAGCCCGGTCGTCGTCGGCAACACCCTCGTCGGCATGGTCAATGCCTACCTCGGCGTGGCGTGCTTCGGACCCGAGGTCGGCACCAACTTCGACGCGATACTCCGCAACGTCGATCAGGGCAACGGACTCGGCGCAGGATTCGTCCCGGCTCCCTAGATCCACCCGTTTTCGGCCGAAGGCCCCGTTCGCACAACACACTGCGACGGGGCCTTCGTCGTGCGTGGGGTCGGTACTGCTCTCAGCGGGCGCGGGCGGACGACCGAACATCTGCGACTATGCGTTCCGCGTCGTCCGGCGCGATTCCCAGCAGCACCAGGCTCGACGTCGTCGCCGCTCCGGCCGGATCGCCGATCAATCCGGCGTTGGTGGCGTCGAGGATCGACAGCGCAATGGCCTCGATATTGAGAATCAGCACTTCGGCGGCGAGGTACGAGGAGAACACACCCTCGCGCTGTCCCCGTCGGATGACCGCGGCGGCCGACTCGCGCATCGGAGTCAGTAGATCGTGAATGCTGTTGTGTCCCAGATCGGACCGTGCGACCGCGAGTAACAGCCGGTACTGATCTCCGACGCGTGCCAGGGCCAGTGTCTGCCGAACGAACACCGTCACCGCCGATTCGTCTGCGGCAGGAACGCGGGTCAACGCAGCCGAAATTCGTTCCGCTGCTTCCACGGCGATACCGTCGATCAACGCTTCGCGAGAGGCGAAGTGGGCGTACACGGTTCGCCGGACCACTCCCGCAGCGGCGGCGACGTCGTTGATCGTCGCATCGGGATTGTTCGCCAGTACCCCCTGTGCAACGTGCAGAATTCGCGCTCGATTGGATCGGGCGTCACGTCGTTGCACGGGCGGCGCAGCTGCGTCCCGTGCAATCGAACTCGACTCCGTCGTCTTACGCACAGGACAACATCTAGCACGATCGCGGGCGGGGAGTGTGGTTGCCGCCACAAAAGATTGCCGATCCTAGTCGACGCTTCCTAAGCTGCACAGCACTGTGCAAGGTGTGTCTCGCACTTTGCCAACGGGGGGGAACACACGATGACACTGCTTGCGATGACGCCTGTCCAAGATATGCACAAACCGTACCCACGACGCTGGTCGGCGCTGGTGGTGTTGTGCCTGAGCCTGCTGATCGTGGTCATGGCCAATACGTCCCTGTTGGTCGCCGCACCGTCGATGACACTCGATCTGAGTCTGACGAGCAGCGACCTGCAATGGGTGATCGACGGCTACACCGTCCCCTACGCGTCGTTGATGTTGCTGTGCGGGGTGATCGGAGATCGCTACAGCCGCCGCGGCGCTCTGATTCTCGGCCTGATCATCTTCGTCGCCGGATCTGTGGCCGGGGCACTCACCGATGCCACCCTCGGGGTGATCCTGGCCCGCATCGTCATGGGTGTCGCCGCAGCCATCGTCATGCCCGCCACACTGTCGCTGTTGGTCGCCACCTTCCCCAAGCGGGAGCGCGCCACCGCTGTCACCGTGTGGGCGGCAACCTCGGGACTCGCGATCGCGGCCGGGCCGCTGTTGGCGGGCTGGCTTCTCGAGAGCTTCACCTGGCACTCGACGTTCCTGATCAATGTTCCGATCGCGCTGGCCGCCATCGTCGGTGCCGTCGTGCTGGTCCCGCCGTCACGGGCCGTCGACCCGGGTGCGATCGACTGGATCGGTGGACTGCTGTCGGTGCTGGCCGTGTCGACCATCGTGTACGCCATCATCGAGGGGATGCACTTCGGCTGGACGGTCGGGCCGCTGTACTTCGCGCTCGTCGGGTTGCTGTCGGTCCTCGGCTTCGTGGGATGGGAACTGCGGCATCCCAATCCGTTGCTCGACGTCCGGATGTTCTCTTCCCGCATCCTCAGCGGGGCCACCCTCGCGGTGCTGATCTTCTTCCTCGTCACCTTCGGCGCCATCTACTTCGTCGCCCAGTATCTGCAGTTCGCTCTCGGCTACGGTCCGGTGTCCACCGGCGTTCACCTCTTGCCGTTGGCCGGTGCGGTCTTCGTCGGATCCGGAATCACGATGTGGCTCACGCCGAAGCTGGGACCGCGCGTCACCGTCACCGCGGGCATGATCGTGGGAACGCTGTCGGTCATCTCGCTCATTGGGATCGACTCGACCGCAACGTATTCCGACTTCCTTCCGGTGCTGACGCTGCTCGGTCTGGCAATCGGACTGTCCGTCTCGCCCTGCACCGACTCCATCATGGGCGAGTTCCCGGACAGCAAGCTCGGAGTGGGCGGCGGCCTCAACGACACCGCCCTCGAACTCGGCGGATCGCTCGGTATCGCTGTGCTCGGATCGGTGCTCGCCGCGTCCTACCGCCAGGGCATCGAAGGATTCCTGCAGACCTTCCCCGGCAAGCAACCGAACGGCCAGTACACCGGGCAGGCGGCGGAAGGGCTTGCGGCATCGCAGGATTCGTTGGCCGGTGCGGTGATCGTCTCCGACGTCATCCGTGACCAGAACGCATTTCTCAGTGGGTTCGCCGACAATCTGGAGGCCAATGCCGTCGCGGCGTTCGGTGACGCAGTGGTGCACACGAGTGTTGTTGCCGCCGTCGTGTTCGGCGTCGGCACGGTGATCGTCGCGCTGCTCATTCCGTCCAAGAATGCGACTGCGGCGACGTCGTCGGAGAAGATCGAGTTCGAGCCGATCGTGCCCTTCGTCGCGCCGCCGGCAAAGGACCCGGTAGCCGATCGTGAGGTTGCAGAGCTCGAGCAACTACTGGAGCGGCCGTCGGCGAAGCCCCAGAATTCCGGCGCACGGCACGCGTTGCGAACCGCGGAGGAGACCGCACCGACACCTGCGCGCACCGTGGCCGAGCCGGCTCTGGTGGACGCCGAGCTCGAGCGTCCCAGCATCTATCAGCTGGCCTCGAAGGTGTACGAGTTCGACGCCTCCGTCGCCCGACAGGCCACGGTGGACAGCAAGTCCGGCGACCGCGTGACGATCCATCAGCTCGCCCTGTCCAACCTGGCGCGCACCCGACGCGTCGAGGCCGAGGAAGCTCTCGACGCAGCGCTCGAACTCAGCGACCTGCCGGTTGCGCCCACACCGCAGCCGCCCGAACCCACCGAGCCGCTGCAGACCTTCTACCAGCGGGCCAGTAAACAACACGCCAACTGCACGGCATTCAAGGAACGCTCGAGCTCCATGTGGGCAATGCCGCTGTAGTCGCACCCCGCCCGCCCAACCCCGCC
>NZ_NPGA01000020.1 GCF_002259485.1 Rhodococcus sp. 14-1411-2a | reverse complement strand
GTGGACCTTGTCCACCGCTGCCTCACCGGACGGAATCTCCGCAACCGCGAGACGTTTACGAAGATCGGCCAATTTACCCGCAGTGGTATGGATATCGGGGGCTTCGGCCGACCCGTGTGCAGTGGAATCCTGGACGCTGGTCATGGGGAACCACTTTAACTGCGAGTGTGATCTGCGCCCCGACCGAGGGTGGTCGGCGACAGGCCGTCGGCCTGTCGGCGAGCCCATATGCTGGTGCGCATGTGGACAAACCTCGATCGGCCACCACTGGACGTCCGCGCGCTTCGTCGGGCACTGGTGGACGGCCCGCAGGCCTCGTGGTCCCGGCTGGACGTGGTGGCGGAGACCGGTTCGACCAATGCCGACCTGATCGCGGGGGTCGCGAATTACGCAGACCGGACGGCATTGATCGCCGAACACCAGGACAGCGGACGTGGCAGGCATGCGCGACCGTTCTCCGGCGCGCCTCGGTCGCAGATCCTCGTGTCGATGCTGCTGAAGTTCCCGGGAATCGATCCCGCCGTGCTCGGGTGGGTGTCGCTCATGACCGGAATCGCTCTGGTCGACGCGTTGCGCACCGTCGGTGAAGTGGACGCTCGGCTGAAATGGCCCAACGACGTCCTCATCGGAGGCAAGAAGGTCTCGGGCATCCTGGCCGAGGTCGCCGCGCACGGACCGTCGCCCACTGTCGTCATCGGGCTCGGGGTGAACGTGACGATGACCGTCGACGAGTTGCCGGTACCCACGGCGACGTCATTGGCGCTGGAGGGGGCCGCGGTTCTCGACCGCGACACGTTGGTTCGGGCGATTCTGCGGGGGATGGCCGCCGAGGTCGACTCGTGGCGCGACTCGAACTGGAACACCGACGCCCTCGCCCACCGGTACCGGGAGAGGTGCGGCACGATCGGGCAGCGTGTGCGAGTCGATCTGCCCGGTGGCGACCAGAAGGTCGGAACCGCGGTCGACGTCGACGAGCACGGCCGGATCGTGATCGAGGTCGAGCACCCCGGGTCCGATCACCCGTCGGTGCTGGCCGTGGCCGCCGGTGATGTCACTCATCTGCGACCTCTCGCGTGAGACCATATCGACTCGACGGAAGTCGTAGCGAGTAGTCAGGAGTGCACGTGGGTTATCCACAGGACGCGTTGGCCGACGAGGAAGAGCTCCTGCTTCACCATCACCCCCACTGGAAGATGCTCGTCCTGCCGTCGGTCACGTTCGTTCTCGTCACGGGCCTGGCAGGCGTCGGTCTGGGGGCCGCGAGTGCACGCCTCGACTCGACGGCAGCGAACGCCGCCATGATCGCCACAGCGGTGCTGTGGGCGGCGATCGTCGTGTGGCGGTGCCTGGTGCCGCTGATCAGCTGGAAGTGCACGCATTTCATCGTCACCGATCGACGAGTGTTGATCAGACAAGGCGTGCTCACCCACTCCGGCATCGACATTCCGATGAGCCGAATCAGCAATGTGCAGTTTCGACACGGACTGATCGACCGGATGTTGCGGACCGGCACGCTGATCATCGCCTCGGCATCGGACGACCCACTCGAGTTCGACGACATTCCGCACGTACAACGCGTCCATTCGCTGCTCTACCAGCAAGTATTCGACTCGATGGAGTACCGTCGCGAACCCGTGCACGGCCGGGAAGCGGCGTTCGAGCCGACGCCCGAGGATTCGGCCGGCGAGTCCAAGCCCGGTTGGCGAGCCGGTAAACGCAGGTAACACAGGCTGTTCTCACCTTCGAACCGTAGGGTGACCGATGTGACCGACGTGCTGCTTGCCGAAGACGACGAAGCCATTGCTGCACCCCTGTCCCGAGCGCTCGGGCGCGAGGGCTACACGGTGACCGTCGAACAGACCGGCCCCGCCACCCTTCAGCGTGCGCTGGACGGAAAATTCGACCTGTTGATACTCGACCTCGGCCTGCCGGGGATGGACGGCCTCGAAGTGTGTCGGCAGGTGCGTGCCAACCGATCCGAGGTTGCCGTGCTCATGCTCACCGCACGCACCGACGAGGTCGACTTCGTGGTCGGCCTCGACGCCGGGGCCGACGACTACGTCGGTAAGCCCTTCCGCCTCGCCGAGCTCATGGCCCGCGTACGTGCGTTGCTCCGCCGCCGTGGTGCCGGGGAGGATTCCCCGATCGAGGTCGGCGCTATCCGTCTCGAACCCGCTGCCCGACGCGTCCTGGTCGGTGGCACCGAGATATCTCTCGCCAACAAGGAATACGAGCTGCTCAAGGTCCTGCTCGACCATGCGGGCCAGGTCGTCTCTCGCGAAGTGATCCTGCGTGAGGTCTGGGGCGACGCAGAGTTGCGCGGATCGAAGACTCTGGACATGCACATGTCCTGGCTGCGTCGCAAGATCGGCGACGAAGGGCCGGTGGCCGAGCGTCGCATCGCCACGGTGCGCGGCGTCGGCTTCCGCATCAACAGCGACTAGCGGTCGATGCGGCGTCGAATTCTGGTCTCGATTCTCGCCGTCGTCGTCATGACGGCGTTGCTGCTCGGTTTGCCCCTGATGTACACCGCGTGGCTGTGGGTGGAGGATTTCACCCGCAACGACCTCCAGGCACGCCTGGATCGAATGGCGGCGGAGATCATCTCGCAGGAAGGGTCTGCGGGGCTGATCGAGGGTCAACTCGACATCGGCTCGCTCCGGTTGGCGATCCCGCAGGGCGGCCGGCTCGTGGTCATCTATCCGACTCCGGAGGATGCCGCCTCGCGCGCGGACATCGGGCAGTCGTCCGTGCCTCGCCCGCTGGTGGAATCACTGTCGATGGGTACCTCGGGTTCGCTTCGCCTCGAAGTGCCGTCCGACGACATGCGGTCCCTTCAGCGCCAAGCGCTGGGAGCGGTGACTCTCGTCGTGCTCGCATCTGCGATGGCAGGCACCGTCGTGGCCGTCGTGACTGCCAAGCGCCTGGCCGACCCGCTGCAGGATGTGGCGCGGCGAGCTGCTCGCCTGGCCGAGGGCGACTTCAGGCCGGATCCACGACGGCACGGCATCGCCGAACTCGATCGGGTCTCGGAGGTTCTGGACTCGGCCACCGTCGAGATCGCCGGACGGCTGCAGCGTGAACACACGTTGGTTGCCGATGTCTCGCATCAGCTTCGCAGTCGCCTGACCGCTGTCCGTCTACGCCTGGACGAAATTTCCACACACCCGGACCCGGCGGTGGTCGACGAGGCCAACGAGGCGATGGACCAGGTGGATCGGCTGACCCTTGCCATCGACGAGCTCGTTCGATCCTCTCGTAGTGACGGCGCGGCCGACGCACACGAGGTCTCGGTCGTCGAGGAACTGACAGGAACCATCGTCGAATGGCAGCGAAACTTCGAGGACGTGGGTCGGACCCTGGCAATCAAGGGCGACGCGGATCTGAAGGCCTCGGTGACCGGATCGCGCTTGCGCGAAGCGGTCTCGGTGCTGATCGACAATTCCCTGGTGCACGGAGAGGGAGCGTGCACGGTGGCGGTTCGAGCCGTCTCGGCCGTCGAGAGCACCGAGGGACGCCGCGAAAGACTGGTCTGCGTCGAGGTCTCGGACGAGGGGCCAGGGGTGAACAACGAACTTGCTCCGCACATCTTCGACCGCGGATTCTCGGGAGCCGGTTCCACCGGTGTCGGGCTCGCACTGGCCCGGGCGCTGATCGAGGCGGACGGCGGCCGTCTGGAACTGCAGCGACGCCGCCCGGCACTCTTCTCGGTGTTCCTGCCTGCGTGGCGGGAACCGTCGCCTGCCGTGCCTCGGCGCGAACCGCGCTGAGCATCTCAGCGTCGGTGCATCTCAGGGTTGGTCGAGTGCGTCCGCTGCGTCGGTCGGATCCTCGTTGCGTTCGGCGTCCACTTCCAGGATCGTGCGCGCGTTGTCCTCGGGGAAAGCGAAGCGGCGTAGTGCCCAGAACCGGAATGCCATCTGCAACAGGTTGCCGATGATGTAGTTGAGGACGAAGTCGATGATGACCACGGTCGTCAGGGATTCGCTGGTATCGCGGATGTCGAAGACGTTGTTCGCGATCCACAGCGGACCGGCTGCGATGAGCACACCGACACCGCTGATCGCGAAGAAGAGCAGGGCCTCGTGGTGCCGCTCGCGTCCGCCGCGGTGTTTGAAGGCCCACTCACGGTTGAGGAAGTAGCTGAGCAGGGTGGCGAGGACACCCGAGATGATCTTGGCGATCACCGGCTTCTGCTCGAGCACCGTCAGGCTGAGCGAATAGAAGATGACGAGGTCGAAAACCATCGTCGTGCCACCCACGATGGCGAACTTGATCAGCTCACTGTGCCGAATCGCGAGGTCCCGAAGGGGCGTGGGTAAGCGCTGGAGCACGCTTGCGATCGTCGGCACAACGGTGAAGTCTACGAAACACATTCCGGTTCCGCCGAACCGAGGCTCCGATCATCAGGGTTTCCACAGGTCCTCGCCGAGTCCGCCGTCTCGAGTGAGACTGCCGGTTCGGACCGAATGCGTGCGACATGACACCATGGTGAGCCGTGACAGGTACCGAACCGCGCCCCACTGCTGCGCGCCCGTCGTCGACCGGAATGCCCGTGGTGACGATGATCGGCGGCGGTCAGCTCGCCCGCATGACTCACCAGTCCGCGATCGAACTCGGACAGACCCTTCGTGTTCTCGCCGCCGGTGCCGACGAGCCGGCAGCTCAGGTCAGCCCCGACGTCGTCTTCGGCCACCACGACGACCTCGATGCGCTGCGCACTGCCGCGACCGGTTCCAATGCGCTCACCTTCGACCACGAACAGGTGCCCACCGCGCACCTGGAGACTCTCGTGGCAGAAGGGGTCAACGTACAACCGCCGCCGAGCGCGTTGATCTTCGCCCAGGACAAATTGCGCATGCGTCGCAAGCTCGCCGAACTGGGCGCGCCCGGTCCCGCCTACGCGGAGGTCTCGTGGGCGCAGGACGCGATCGCGTTCGGCGACGAGCACGGTTGGCCGGTGGTGCTCAAGGCAGTGCGCGGCGGCTACGACGGGCGTGGAGTGTGGATGCCCGCCGACGCCGAGGAAGCCGAGGAGATCGTCACCGCACAACTCGACCTGGGTGTACCGCTCATGGTGGAGGAGAAGGTGGCCATGCGCCGTGAGCTGTCGGCGATGGTGGCACGATCGCCGTTCGGCCAGGGAGCTGCATGGCCCGTGGTGCAGACAGTGCAGCGCAACGGCCAGTGCGCGGTGGTGCTGGCACCGGCTCCCGACCTCGACGAGGACGTGGCCACGTTCGCAGGCAGGCTTGCCCTCGACATCGCAGGTGCGCTCGGCGTGGTCGGAGACCTCGCGGTCGAACTGTTCGAGACCACCTCCGGCAAGCTCCTGGTGAACGAATTGGCCATGCGACCCCACAACTCCGGTCACTGGACCATGGACGGGTGCCGTACCTCGCAGTTCGAGCAGCACCTACGTGCGGTACTCGACTACCCGCTCGGTGACACCGATCCACTCGCTCCGCTGACGGTCATGGCCAACATTCTGGGCGCGCCGCAGGCCCCCGAGATGACGATGGACGAGCGGCTGCATCACCTGTTCGCCCGAATGCCCGATGCGAAGGTGCATCTGTACGGCAAGGGCGAGCGCAAGGATCGCAAGATCGGACACGTGAACATCCTGGGCGCGCAATCGGGTTCGCTCGCCGACCCCGCCTACGTGGCCTCGGTGCGCGAGCGAGCCGAGCGCGCAGCGCACTGGATGTCGCACGCCGAATGGACCGACGGATGGGACCCGCACGATGACTGACAACACGATCGACTCAGGCCCATCCGTCGGCCTGATCATGGGCAGCGACTCCGACTGGCCGACGATGGAAGCCGCGGCAGAAGCGCTCGCGGAGTTCGGAATTCGCTTCGAGGTTGGCGTCGTGTCCGCGCACCGCACCCCGCAGCGCATGCTCGACTACGCCCGCGAGGCCGCAGGTCGGGGGATCCGCGTGATCATCGCCGGGGCCGGGGGAGCGGCCCACCTGCCCGGCATGGTCGCGTCGGCCACGCCGTTGCCGGTCATCGGCGTGCCGGTGCCGCTGAAGTACCTCGACGGTATGGACTCGCTGCTCTCGATCGTTCAGATGCCCGCCGGAGTCCCCGTGGCCACGGTCTCCATCGGCGGTGCACGCAACGCAGGGTTGCTCGCGGTACGGATTCTCGGTGCCTCCGATCCGGCTCTGCAAGAACGGATGTCCGCGTTCCAGGCCTCACTCGAGGCCATGGTGCTCGAGAAGGACAAAGCTCTGCGCACCACTCTGCTCGGGTGAGCGCAGCCGTGTCACGAAGCGAGCAGATCCGGCGCGCCGGTCGCGGTAGTCGGCAGTCCATGCTGGTGACGCGGCTGGCGCTGTTCTATGCCCGACTCTGGCGCGGCATGGCGCGCTTCGACGACGAATTCTCCCTGTTCGTGTGCACCGGTCTGCGTGGCGGATTCGGCCGCGGCGGAACGACATTCGGCGGTGCCTACCTGACGAAGGGCAACACCGCCCGTCGGGTACTGCGACACGAGGCCGTCCATGCAGACCAATGGGCGAACTTCGGGGTCACCTTCCCGTTCCGCTACCTCGCCGAAGAAGCGCGACATCGGGGCCCGGCCAACAAGTACGAGATCGAGGCCGGACTCGCCGACGGTGGCTACCGTCAGCCCGGCTGAGCAAGATTGCCGGTGACCTTCTCGGTCTCGGCGCGCCGCTGCGACTTTTCCTCGTCCGGATGTGCCACCTGAACCAGCGACGCCCCCACGACGATTACCGAGATCAGACCGTCGATCAGCTCGTCGGCTGTGGTCCAGGACGCGCTGGACATGACCCGATCCGAGGCCGTCCAGGCCCGTGCGTCGGCTCGCTCACGAGCGGCCGCGAGAACGTCGTCCACCGAACGTCCGTCCAGCGCCGCGGCTGCGCTCCCGGAACCCGCGCTCCCGGAACCTGCGACCCTGAACTGATCGCCGTGCACCCGCACCGATGTCGCGTAGTCGGTCATCCCGATCGGCAGATCGGGGACCGCCTTGCCGAAGGCGTCGAGCGAGAAGGCCAGCACTTCGTCTGTGTCGGGAGCCTCGTCGAGCCGATCACCCGACACCATCGCGACGTCCGCGGAGTCGTCGGCCCCGAGGATCACCTCGCCGCCTGCCCACCAGATTCCGAGCAGCGCCGCAGCCGTCTGCCAGTGCGCGGGCAACAGCACACTCACCCTGCCACCCACCTCGAAGCCGAACTCGTCGCGCAACAGATTGGCGGTCTTGGCCGCCCAGTTCGCGAGGGTCACCGCCGACACCTCGACCCGCTCACCGGTCGCGTCGTCGTAGAACGTGATGCGCGGACCGGCCGGATCGGCGGCGAGAATCGGGTCGAGCAGGGTCTGAGTCAGATTCGAAGCCACCCCACGACCCTAGATGACGCTCGACGACTCCGATTCACACGCTCTGAGCGAACGCCGATCAGTTGACGCACATCGGGCCGACGGAACCGGCGTCGATCGGAGCAGCCGGTGCCTCGGGAACCGCCGTACCCGACTCGGGAGCAACGGTTTCCGCCGTCGCGGCCTGACCCGAGCCCGGCCCCGCGTAGTCGTTCGCGAGGACCACCCGAACGGTATCTGCCGACAGGGTGTCGTCCGCGGTGATCTGCAGTCCGCCGAGCGCTGCCGAGACGGCGCGCGCGGCATCGCTGTCCACATCGGCAGCCTGGATGCGGCTCGCCGAGATCGACGCGCCCTCGTAGTTTCCGATGGTGCCGTCGACGTACCCCAACGCCGTCAACGAACCGGCGACACCGTTGGCCAGCCCGTCGATACCGCTGTCGTTCGCCACATCGACGGTCACCGTAGACGGATCGACAGCCGGTGCGTCCGAATCCTCGGCGTTGGCCTCCGCCGAATTACCGTCGGCGAGCAGGCCTGCGACGTACTTCTTCACCGCAGCGGGATCGACCTGCACGATCGATTCGCCGTAGTCGGTGGTCGCATTGATGTCGACTGCCGGGATCGTCTCGAACTTGACCTTGCCGCCGGCGAGATCCTGCAGGCGAGTGGCGAACTGCAGAATGTCCCAGTCGGAATCGAGAGTCACCGATCGCTGCACCGCGGTGCTGAGTTGGCCCAGTTTGCCGGGGTTGCTCAGCGTCTTGGCGCTGAGCACACTCCGCACGAGCGAGGCCATGAACACCTGCTGGCGCACGATGCGGTCCAGATCTCCGCGCGGAAGATCGTGCCGCTGTCGGACGAAACTCAGAGCTTGCGAACCGGAGAGATTCTGCTCGCCCGCGGGGAAGTTCGCACCCGACAGTGGTTCTTGCACAGGGTTGTTCAGGCACACCTCGACACCGCCGACGGCATCGGTCAGCAGCACGAAGCCGAGCAAGCCCACCTCGGCATAGTGATCGACGGTGATGCCGGTGAGGTTGGCGACGGAATCGATGAGGGCCTCTCGGCCGGCCTCGGTGGCCTGGGATTCGGCATCGGCGTCCGTCACCCCTTGCTCGACCAATTCGAGTCGCTTGTTCTCCTTGGTCGCGCCGTACGCGGCGTTGATCTTGGACATGCCGATGCCGGGTACCTCGACGTACGAGTCCCGCGGAATGGAAATCGCGGTGGCCGACGAACCGTCGTTCGGAACGCGGATCAGCACGATCGTGTCGGTGTTGGACGCCACCTCTTCGCCGGCATTGAGGGATGCGAGTTCTGCGGGGGACAACGCATTGCCGTGGGCATCGGTACGACTGTCCGTGCCGACCATCAGAATGTCGACGGCACCGTCGGCGGCTCCGCCGAGACCGAGACCACCCGCGGTGGCGATATTGGAGCGCAGGCTGTCGACACTGCGCCACGCGAAACCGGTCACCAGCAGGACGAGAATCGAGAGCACTGCGACCGCGACGTGGGTCGCGGGCCATCGGGTACTGCCGACGCGAGGGCCCCTGCCGCCGGATCCGGGTCGCTCGACGCCACCGCGAGGGCTTCGCCGATCGGGACGACGCGATCTGGTCGCGCGTTCGCTGGGAGCGCCATGTCTGCGTTCTCCGGTGCGGCGTTCTCCGCGGTGTTCGTCGTCGACGTATCGGTGGGCGGCGCCCTCGCGCTCGCTGGAGCGTCCCGAGGTGCGCGCTCGGGGATCGTCGGATCGCCGGGGAGCGCTCCGCCTCGGCGGGGGAGTGCGCTCACCTCCGGGCGTGCCTGGATCTCGTGGCACCGTGACGACCCTCTCTCGTTTCCGGCCGGCCTGAAACCCGCCTACTTCGTTGTTCTCCCCCCGCCGTTCGAAGGTTACTTGTCACCGGTCGCTGCCTCGCCGAAGCGAACGCGGCGTGCCACACTTGGCAACCGTGAATGCGATCGTGGTGACCGGTGCACACGGCCAGTTGGGCCGCCGAGTGATGTCTCTGGCCGCCGAACGAGGTGACGGAGTCGAGGTGGTCGGATATTCGTCCGCCGACCTGGACATCACCGACCCCGACGCCGTGAACGCCGCGGTGAGCGCGGGGGCAACGGTGATCAACTGCGCTGCCTACACCGCCGTCGACGCCGCCGAGACCGACGAGGACCGGGCGTCGGCGGTCAACGCGGACGGCCCTCGAAATCTCGCGCGCGCCTGCGGGCGTGTCGGAGCCCGGTTGATCCACGTCTCCACCGATTATGTGTTCGACGGCACAGCAACCGAACCGTACGAGGTCGATGCGAAGACCGCACCGCAGTCGGCGTACGGACGCACCAAGCTCGCAGGCGAGCTCGCTGTGCACGAGGAGCTGCCCGAGGCCGTGGTCGTGCGGACCGCCTGGGTGTACGACAACACGGGCAAGAATTTCGTGACCACGATGCGCCGACTCGAAGGCGAGCGCGAAACGATCTCCGTGGTGAACGATCAGATCGGTTCGCCCACGTTCGCCCTGGATCTGGCGTCGGGCCTGCTCGAGATCGAAGCCGACCCTGCTGTGCGTGGACGAACACTGCACTTCACCAATGCGGGGCAGGCCAGCTGGTTCGACCTCGCACGCGCGGTGTTCGCGGGGATCGGTGCCGATCCCGAGCGAGTCGAGCCGTGCTCGAGCGCCGAATACGTGGTTCCGGCCCCTCGGCCCGCGTACTCGGTGCTCTCACCGACGGCGTGGGTCGATGCCGGTCTGACCCCGGCGCGGCCGTGGTCGGATGCGTTGACAGCAGCCTTGACGCAGTCGACATGAGGGTTCGACGCGAGATCGGGCTAGTCTTGCCCGCGTGAGTTCCGAGCTGGCCGTGGTGACGGTGACCTATTCACCCGGCGAATACCTTGACCAGTTCCTGACGTCTCTACGTGAGGCGACGACGCGTCCCCTTCGGGTGATCATGGCGGACAACGGCTCGGTCGACGGCGCGCCCGAGGCAGCGGAGGTCGCGTTCGAGGAAGCAGAGTTGCTGCGAACCGGCGCGAACATCGGCTACGGCGCAGCGGTCAATCGCGCGGTGGCCGAGATCGACCCCGACATCGAGTTCGTCGTCGTGGCCAATCCGGACGTGCGGTGGCATCCCGGATCGCTCGACGGTCTGCTCGACGCAGCGGCGCGGTGGCCACGGGCGGGTGCCCTCGGACCGCTCATTCGCGAGCCGGACGGCTCGCGGTACCCGTCGGCACGGTCGGTACCCGATCTCACGTCCGGTGCGGGCCACGCGGTGCTCGGCAAGCTCTGGCCGACGAACCCGTGGACTCGGCGGTATCGCCAGGAGAACGAGACCGTCAGCGAGCGGCCGGTGGGGTGGCTGTCGGGATCCTGTCTGCTGCTGCGGCGTTCGGCGTTCGATTCGATCGGCGGATTCGACTCGCGCTACTTCATGTACATGGAGGACGTGGATCTCGGCGACCGTCTGGGCAGAGCGGGCTGGCACAACGTCTACGTTCCCGACGTCGAGGTGACCCACTCGAAAGGCCATGCGGCAGGACGGCATCCGGAAGTGATGTTGCCCGCACATCACACCAGTGCGTACCGCTTCCAGGCCGATCGACACGACCGAACGTGGCAGGCTCCCTTACGATGGGCCCTGCGTGGCGGTCTCGGTCTTCGTTCGAAGATCGTTGTGGCCTCGGCGCTTCGGGCGCGAGCAGTTGACGGACGAGAATCGGACGAGAGAACAGAGGCTGGACATGCCGGATAGTCCCACATCGGTCGCCGCACGTACCGACGCAGTCATTCTGGTCGGCGGCAAGGGAACTCGGCTCCGGCCGCTGACACTCTCGGCACCCAAGCCGATGCTCCCCACCGCAGGCCTGCCGTTCCTCACGCACCTGCTGGCGCGCATCAAGGCCGCGGGTATCGAGCACGTCGTCCTCGGAACGTCGTTCAAAGCCGAAGTGTTCGAGCAGCATTTCGGGGACGGGTCCTCGATGGGCATCGACCTCGAGTACGTCTTCGAGACCGAGCCGCTGGGTACCGGTGGCGGCATCAGGAACGTACTTCCGCGCCTGCGCGCGGACAACGTCATGGTCTTCAACGGCGACGTCCTCGGCGGCACCGATCTGACCGCGGTCCTCGACACGCACCGGAACACCGATGCCGATGTCACGTTGCACCTGGTTCGTGTCGGCGACCCGCGCGCGTTCGGCTGCGTGCCGACCGACGAATCCGGCCGAGTGACAGCGTTTCTCGAAAAGACGCAGGATCCGCCGACCGATCAGATCAACGCCGGGTGCTACGTCTTCAAGCGCGAGATCATCGAGTCCATTCCGGCCGGCCGTCCGGTGTCGGTGGAGCGAGAAGTGTTCCCGGCCTTGCTCGCCGAGGGCAAGAAGGTCTACGGACACGTCGACAGTGCGTACTGGCGCGACATGGGAACACCCGAGGACTTCGTCAAGGGCTCGGCCGATCTGGTTCGCGGCATCGCGCCGTCGCCTGCGCTGCACGGGGACCGCGGCGAATCGCTGGTACATCCGAGCGCGGGAGTGGCACCGGGCGCACTGCTGATCGGTGGAACCGTCGTCGGACGCGGTGCCGAGATCGGAGCGGGTGCCCGCCTCGACGGAGCCGTCGTGTTCGACGGTGCCGTCGTCGAAGCGGGTGCCGTCGTCGAGCGATCGATTCTCGGCTTCGGTGCTCGTATCGGACCCCGCGCTCTGGTGCGCGACGCGGTCATCGGCGACGGTGCCGACATCGGAGCCCGCTGCGAGTTGCTCCGCGGCGCGCGCGTGTGGCCAGGCGTCAAGTTGCCCGACGGTGGAGTCCGCTTCTCCACCGACGTCTGACCCAGGCGGTCCCTACCGGCGACGCGCGGCGAGCGAGACGAGGTGGTCGATCGTCTCGCGCTCCGCGTCGTCGGGCAGAGCATCGACCGGCCACCAGCGCAGATCCGTCGATTCCTCGCTGCGGACTGCTCGCGCTCCGTCCGGGGCCCGGACCAGGAACCTCAGGTCGAGGTGCCGCGTCGGCTTACCGAGCGAGCAGGTGATCGGATGTGTGTGCGCGGAGAGCATGATCGGGTCGACCGTCAGATCGGCGATCCCGGATTCCTCGGTGGCCTCCCGTAGCGCTGCGTCGACAACCGTGCTGTCCGACGGTTCGCAGTGGCCGCCGAGTTGAATCCACCGACCGACCTTCGGATGCAGGGTCAGCAGCACATGGGTACCCGACGTGTCGAGCACCAACGAGGACGCGGTGAAATGGCCGGCCTCGTTGGCCCGCAGGCAGGCGTCCGGGTTGCTGTCGAGAAACGCCAGCATCGTGTGTCGAAGCGACTCGTCGTTCGAATCGGAGGGTGCCCATCGGTCGAGTGTCGTGGCGACCGAGTGCCACAGTGTGGACGCCGACACGTCAGAGCTCCACCAGTGACGACCCGGGAACCACCCGATCCCGGACGGTCAGCGATTCGCTGGGATGCCCGATTGCGATGGCTCCCATGGCTTTCCAATCCGCGCGCAGGCCCAGTTCGGTGCGCACGGTATCGGCGGCGAAGATGGTGGAACCGATCCAGCAGCTGCCCAGTTCACGCACCGCGAGGGCGACGAGCAACCCCTGCACGGCCGCACCGACAGCCACGGTGAACATCGTGTCCTCCGCGGTTCGACGCCTCTCGTCGGGGTACGAGTGCGCGCCGTCGGGCACGCAGAACGGGATCACGATTTCCGGGGCGTCGAACAAGATGTCGCCGCGGCTCAGTCTCGCCGCGATCCGCTCCTCGCTCAGCCCGTCGCCGGCCAGGTCGGCTCGCCATTGCTCACGCATCGTCTCGAGCAGTCGACGCCGGACGGCAGGGGTTCTGACCCAGACGAATCGAACCGGACGGGTGTGGTGCGGGGCCGGTGCGGTGAGTGCATCGGCAACGGCTGCACGAACGGCGTCGGGATCGACCGGTTCGTCGGTGAACGAGCGCACCGAGCGTCGGCGCAGCAGCGCCTCGCGTCGACCGCGATCGAGTGCCTCGGCGGTACCGAGCCAGAACAGGTCGTCCTCGCCGCCGCGCAGAAGCGTCGCCGCGGTGGAACCGTCGTCGACGGGGGTCAGTCCGCGCACGACCGCGATCGGAACTCCGCCGAGCTTTCCCTTCACCAGATCGCCTGCGGCCGCGAGCTCGTCGGCGATCGCGACCTCGGTGACCACGAGCTCGTTTCCCTGACCGTCCTCGGCTCCGGCATACGCGTGGACGACGCCCAGGCCCGCCGCACCGATGGCGGCGTCGGTCTGGCCGATCCGCCACGCCCGTCCCATCGTGTCGGTGACGACCACGGCGACCGTCACCCCCAGCAGTGCGCCGAGGGCAGTGCGGAGCGCGGCGGCACTGGCGTCGGGGTTCTCGGGCAGCAGTGCCAGTTCGCCTCCGTCGACGTTGGAGCCGTCGATTCCCGACGCGGCCTGCACGATGCCGAGTCGGTTCTCGGTGATGAGGGTTCGGCCCTTGCGTGCGACGATGCGCACTGCTTCCTGTTCCACGAGGACTCTGCGGGCGGCGTCTCGCTCGTCCGCATCGCGAGGTGCCTGCACAAGACGGCCCTCGACCTTCGAGATGATCTTGCTGGTGACGATCAGGATGTCTCCGTCACGCAACCACGGCGCTCGGTCCGCAACGGTCGCGGCCAGATCGTCGCCCGGCCGGAACTCGGGGAGGCCGGTCACCGGCAGTATCTCGATCGAGCCGCCCGGAGCGTGATCCTCGGGTGCCGACCGGAGCGAGTCGGTATCGCGAGTGTCGGTCACAGGTCGAGTCCGGCTGCGCGCAGAGCGGTTCGGGCCATGACCGCTGTGGTCTCGGGGTCGGTCATCAGCAACGGAACCGACTGCACGTCCACCCCGTCGACGACCGCCGTATCGGTGGTATGCACCAGCCATGCGTCGAGAATGCCGGTACCGCTTCGGCTTCCGTAGTGACGGCCCACCGCCTGCGCCGTGGTCTCGACTCCGATGACGGACAGGCACTCGTCGGCCATGCCGCGCAACGGCTTACCGTCGACGACGGGGGAGAGGCCGACCACTTTGGCGGCCGTCGTGCGAAGCGCCCCGCGGATACCCGGCACCGCGAGGATCGCACCGACGCTCACCACCGGGTTGGACGGAGCTAGGACGACGGCGTCGGCCTCGGCGATCGCCTCGACGACTCCCGGTGCCGGAGTTGCCTGTTCGGCTCCGATGTTGGCGAAGCTGTGGGTCGGAATCTGTGCGCGGTACCGAACCCACCACTCCTGGAAGTGAATTGCGCGCTGCTGCTCCCCGGTCGGGTCGTCCGGATCGGTGACGACGACATGGGTCTCGGAGCGGTCGTCGGTGACGGGCAGGAGCCGAACTCCGGGTTGCCAACGGTTGCACAGCGCTTCGGTGACGGCGGACAGCGGAAAGCCGGTGCGCAGCATACGACTGCGGATCAGGTGTGTGGCGATGTCGCGGTCGCCGAGTCCGAACCAGTCGGGATCGGCACCGTAGGCTGCCAACTCGTCCCGAGCGTTCCAGGTCTCCGCGATGCGCCCCCAGCCTCGCTCGGTGTCGATTCCTCCGCCGAGGGTGTACATGCACGTGTCGAGATCCGGGCAGATGCGAAGACCGTGCATCCACACGTCGTCACCGACGTTGACCACGGCGGTGATCTCGTGCTCGGGCTCGTCGCCGAACAAGGTTTTCAGGCCCTGCAGAAACCGAGCGCCACCGACGCCACCGACCAGAACAGTAACTTTCACAACATGCGAGCCTAGTGGGGTTGCGGTGGTGCGGGGTGAGCGCCCACCCGTGGGCCGACGTCCGCGGGGACCGTTTGTGACCGGGAGAACCGATGCGACACGCACGGGACGGGCTTCGATCCGGGGAGAGCGCCGATTTCGGGCATGTGATGGTATTGGATTTGTGCGATCGGCTTGACCGCGACACACCTGGACGTGTCTAATCACAGGTATGTCATTCAGTGTTCGCAACACGAGTTCGATTGCAGCGAACCTGGTTTCGAACACTCGTTCCCTTCCTGTTCGTCCCTGACTGGACGTCGAGTAGAGGTCGAGAGTCGGATCGGCACGTTGGACCAGCTCGATCGAATACCGGCGCGGGGCAAGGTATTCGAGAACACGAGGACCGAAAGTATCTGCGCTACCACAGGTGAGGAGGCGGAAGCGATGTATGACCAGCACGTGACACGTGATCAGCGGGGCGGACCCACTGCACATCTCAGCGCTGTCGACGACGCGCCGCAAACCGAGTCCGGCATCGGCGCAGATTCGAGCGTCTCGATCGACGCGGGTTCTGCGTACGTCGGCCGAACGGACGAGTCCGACAACGAGGTCGATGTCGTCGACGCCGAACTGGACTCGGATTCCGACACAGAGCTCGATTCCGATTCCGACATCGACTCGATGCCGTTCGTCGCCGAGTCGGTTCCCCCGGCCAAGCCGTTCCTCAGTCTCGTCGCGGGTTTCGACGAGATGTTCGAGGAGATCGAGGATCAGTGGCAGGAGCGCGCTCTGTGTGCGCAGACCGATCCCGAGGCCTTCTTCCCGGAGAAGGGTGGCTCCACCCGCGAGGCGAAGCGCATCTGCCTCGGCTGTGAGGTCAAGGACGAGTGCCTCGAGTACGCGCTCGCCAACGACGAGCGGTTCGGTATCTGGGGCGGGTTGTCCGAGCGCGAGCGTCGCAGGCTCAAGCGCGGAATCGGCTGAGCGGTTTCGTTCGGTCTCGGTGATCGGAACCGCACGGATCGTTCATACCCCGGCCGGGTCGACCTCGTCGGGGTCGATGCCGAGGTACGTGGCCACTTGCTCCACCAGAACCTCGAACAACAGATCTTCCAAGTCCTCCGGGTGCTTCGCCCGCCGCTCGAGCGGCCGCCGGAACAGCACTACCCTGGCGCGTGTCGTCTCTCCGCGCTTGTCGATGCCTGCTGGTACCAGCCGCGAGAGCGGTACCGGACCCTCTGCCACCACCTCGGGTGGCCACGTCACCGATTCCGGGTCCAACGCCCTGATCTTGGGTACCTCGTCCACGGCGATGTCGAGCTTCGAGAGCTTCTCGTGCCATCGATGATCGATCCGCGCGAACGCTTCGAGTACCAGCCGGTCGAACTTCTCCGCTCGTGAGCGCCTGGCCGGGATGTCCTCGGGCAGAACCGGTCCGCGGACGCCGCGTCCGTGCCGGGCCACGGACCGAGAGGTGATCCTGCGCGCGGATGAGAATCGAGGCATAGGGGGAGGTTATCGCGCTCGTCCGGTGTGTCGGTCGTTCGGTCGGTTGCACCCACCGGATACTCTGCACTCGTGAGATCACTGCGTGGCTGCTGCAGGCCTGGTTGCAACCGTTCTGCCGTTGCGACGCTCACATACGTCTACTCCGATTCCACCGCGGTCGTCGGGCCGCTGGCCACAGTCGACGAACCGCATTCCTGGGATCTGTGCGAGGTACATGCGTCGACCACCACCGCTCCCAAGGGCTGGGAACTGGTGCGCTACGAAGGCGGCTACTCGACGTCGAGCCCCGACGAGGACGACCTGACGGCTCTGGCCGAGGCCGTCCGCGAGGCCGGCCGCGGCGATCGCGTCCGGTCCGAGGACCGCGAGAGCTCCGACCGCTCGAGCTCACGGCCGTCCGACACCGAACGCCGATCCGCTCCGGCCGTCCGAACGGGCAGGCGCGGGCACCTTCGAGTTCTTCCCGACCCCACGTCCTGAGCAGCCCGAGCACACCGAGTGTGGTGTGCGTCGGTCCGACTGGCCGGTCCGTCTGCCGTCTGGCAAGGTTCGACGAGCAGGACCGAAACGGACAGCTGCGGTATGCCGATACTCGGTGTGGATCGCACCGCTACCGACGCTCGATTCCGACGCCGATGTGCGGCGTCGTCAAGAACGATCACCAGGAGAATCTTCGTGGCCCGAACCGCAGAGTCCGTCAACGCCGTCATCAAGGCCTACGACGTCCGTGGCGTCGTAGGTGAACAGATCGACGAGGCGTTCGTGCGTGACGTCGGTGCATCGTTCGCGCGACTGGTTCGCGACGAGGTAGGGGCCGCGCGCTCGGTCGTCATCGGCCACGACATGCGTGATTCCTCGCCCGCACTGTCACGGGCGTTCGCCGACGGCGTCACC
The DNA here is from genome assembly GCF_002259485.1 of Rhodococcus sp. 14-1411-2a. GTDB lineage: Bacteria > Actinomycetota > Actinomycetes > Mycobacteriales > Mycobacteriaceae > Rhodococcoides. The sequence goes on along the minus strand of NZ_NPGA01000020.1, from coordinate 888,856 downwards.
GCTCAGGGCCTCGACGTGATGCACATCGGGCTGGCGTCGACCGACCAGCTCTACTTCGCCTCCGGCATGCTCGATTGCCCGGGAGCGATGTTCACCGCCAGTCACAATCCGGCGAAGTACAACGGGATCAAGCTCTGCCGCGCCGGTGCCAAGCCAGTGGGCCAGGACACCGGCCTGGCCACGGTCAAAGCCGAATTGGTGGACGGGGTACCGGAGTTCGACGGGCCGTCCGGAACAGCGACATCGCGAGATGTGCTCGACGAATACGCGCAGTTCGTCCGAGACCTGGTCGATCTGTCGGGAATCGGATCCATGAAGATCGCCGTCGACGCCGGAAACGGAATGGGCGGTCACACGGTGCCCGCGGTGTTCGGGCCGTTGCCGGTGACGATCGAGCCGCTGTTCTTCGAGCTCGACGGCAGCTTTCCCAATCACGAGGCAAATCCGCTCGATCCGGCGAACCTGGTGGATCTGCAGCGTTTCGTCGTCGAGACCGGTGCCGACATCGGACTCGCCTTCGACGGCGACGCGGATCGGTGCTTCGTCGTCGACGAGAAGGGCGACCCGGTCTCGCCGTCCGCAGTCACCTGCCTGGTGGCCGAGCGGGAACTGGCCAAGGAACCGGGCGCGGTGGTCATCCACAATCTGATCACCTCACGCGCGGTTCCGGAATTGGTCACCGAGCTCGGTGGCACACCGGTTCGTACCCGAGTGGGGCACTCCTTCATCAAGCAGCAGATGGCCGACACCGGGGCGATCTTCGGCGGTGAGCACTCCGCGCACTACTACTTCCGTGACTTCTGGGGTGCAGACTCCGGCATGCTCGCCGCGCTGCACGTTCTCGCCGCACTCGGGGCACAGGACCGTCCGCTGTCGGAAATGATGGCCAGCTACGAGACCTACAGTGCATCGGGCGAGATCAACTCGACCGTCGACGACGCCGCCGAACGCACCGAGGCGGTCCTGGCGGCATTTGCCGATCGGACTGCAGGCATCGACCAACTCGATGGGGTGACGGTCGATCTTGCCGACGGTGCCTGGTTCAACCTCCGAGCCTCGAACACCGAACCACTGCTGCGGCTGAACGTCGAAGCACGCACCGAAGCGGACGTCGATGCGCTTTCGACAGAGATATTGAGCATCGTTCGCGCCGGACTGGAATAGTGGTTACCGAGGGTTCATGAGTGGGTATACAGCGGTTTCGCGCAGGGTGACGTAAGGGGAGGTGTCGCAGCCATGACGGCAGTGTCGTCTCTGGTCGATCTCGACGATTCGGATGCTCTCATCGCAGCCGATCGTGAGGGCTCCTTGCGTAGCGCAGCGCTGGCGGGCGCGCAGGTGCGCGCCGTCGCGACCGCGGTCGACGAGTCGGTCCTGGAGCGGTTGGCCGATCTGCGTCCCCGAAGTGTGGTGATCGTGACCGGCGACGGGCGGAGCAGCCGGGCGGCGTCGCTGCTCGTCGCCGCGCTCGGTGATCGCCTCGGGGTGCCCCTGGTCCGAAGCACCGGAACCCCGCCGTGGATCGGCCCACTCGATGTGGTGGTGGTGGCGGGCGACGACGCCGGGGATCCGCGACTGGCCGAGTCGGTGGACGCGGCAGCCCGGCGTGGGGCCGAAGTCGTCGTGGTCGCCCCGGAGGAGGGGCCCTTGCGCGCCGTCCGGGGAGCCAGAGTCATGTGGCTTCCGCCGCGAATCGCAGTTCGTGACCACAATGCTCTGATGCGCTACCTCGCGGCCTTCGTGGCCGTACTCGGGGCGGTTGCCGGCGGATCGTGGAAGACGTTGCTGCCCAATTTGTCTCGACTTGCGGATCTGCTCGACGCGGAAGCGGTACGAAACAGCCCGTCCAACGAGATGTTCCACAATCCGGCCAAGGCCCTCGCAAGTGGGTTGAACGGTCGGCGGGTGGTGCTGACCGGGGCCAGTCCCGCCGCAGTGGAGGTGGCTCGGCACGGCAGCGAGGTGCTGCTGCGGGTGGCGGGTGTCGTCGTCGGTGCGGGGGAGTTGGGCGACGTCATTGCCGCGTCCATCCGGGCGTCGGTTGTCGAATCGTCGCGCGCACCACAGACATTCGACTCGTTCTTTCACGACGAGCAGCTCGACGGGCCGCCACCGGCGTTGCCGATGCGCGTCGTCGTCGTGGCCTCGGACGCCGATCGGGCGATGACCGAACGACGAATTGCCGGTGTTCCGGAATCGGAGTTGTTGCTCGCCGATTCGAGTGAAGCGCTGTTCGGCGGCGACCGCGCGAGATCCGAATTCGACAACCCCGCTCCGGCACCGGATCCGGATAGACTCTCGGTGCTCGACACGATGTCCGTGTTGGCGACGCGGTTGGACACCACTGCCGCGTATCTGCTGTTGATGGGCGGTAGCTAGTGCAGCTCTTGCGAGGCGCGGTTCGGTCCTACGCATGGGGTTCGCGAACAGCACTGGCTCGGATTCAAGGCCGGCCGGTGCCGTCCGATCATCCCGAGGCCGAGATCTGGCTCGGAGCTCATCCGGCCGACTCCGCGCACGTGGTGCACGAGGGTGGCAGTACGCCACTGCTCACGCTGATCGACGGAGATCCGGGTACTCACCTGGGCGGCTCCGCGCAGCATTTCGAGTCTCGTCTGCCGTATCTGCTGAAACTGCTTGCCGCAGAAGAGCCGTTGTCTCTGCAGGCGCATCCCAGCAGTGCTCAGGCCCGTGAAGGCTTCGCTCGCGAGAATGCCGCGGGTGTCCCCATCGATTCACCGGTACGGAACTACCGGGATCCGAACCACAAGCCCGAACTGATCGTCGCGCTCACGGAGTTCGAGGCGTTGGCGGGCTTCCGGCGGCCCACCGACACCGTCGAACTGCTCGACGCGTTGGCCGTCCCCGCCTTGGGCGGGTATCGAACCCTGCTGGCCGCTCAGCCCGATGCTTCCGGTCTGCGCACGGTGTTCACCTCGTGGATCACGTTGCCGGGGCAGGCATTGGACGACATTCTGCCTGCGGTCGCCCAGGGGTGCATCGACTATCTTTCCGGTCCCGCACGCTCGGACGGTGGACGATTCGCCGCCGAGGCCAGAACTCTGCTCGAGCTGGGGGAGTCGTATCCCGGTGACGCCGGAGTGCTCGCGGCGCTGCTGCTCAATCGGGTTACGTTGACTCCCGGCCAGGGCCTGTACCTCGACGCCGGAAACCTGCATGCGTACCTGCGCGGGACGGGCGTGGAGATCATGGCGAACTCCGACAACGTGTTGCGCGGAGGACTGACACCCAAGCACGTCGATGTCCCGGAACTGCTGCGCGTGTTGGATTTCGAGCCGGCCGATCTTTCTCCCATCACCCCGGGTGCCGACGATCGACCGACCTACCTGTATTCCACGCCTGCACCCGAATTCGCGCTGAGCCGGACTGCGGTGGCGGCGGGGGAGACGGTCGCCGTGCCCGGCTCCGGCCCGAGAATCCTGCTGTGCACGAGTGGCACCGTCGTGGCCGCCACGAAGGGCACCCAGTTCGGGCTGACGGTGCCGCAGGGCAGCTCTGCCTGGATACCCGCTGCAGACGAATCCGTCACCGTGACCGCCGAGTCGGGCGAGGCCGAGGTCTTCGTGGCCTCCGTCGGACGCGTCTAGATCGGGCAATTCGGTCATCGTTGCGCCGCTTGCGGTTTCGGACTGCGTAATTGTGCGAACGGTCCGCCCGGAGGCAATAGTCTGATGCCACAGTGAATCGAAGTGACGGATGAGTTCGGTGATCCGTCGACAGATGTGAAGTGGCGATACGGAGACCCGATGACCAGAGCAGACCGGCCCGCGAAGACCCCACGCACGACGGGTTGGTTCCGGACCAAATCGATCGAGCAGTCGATCCAGGACACCGACGAACCGGACACCAAGCTCCGGAAAGAACTCGGATCCTGGGATCTGACCGTGTTCGGCGTCGCCGTCGCCGTCGGTGCCGGCATCTTCACCTTGACCGCGCGGACCGCCGGAAACGTTGCGGGACCGGCAGTGTCGTTGGCCTTCGTGCTCGCGGCCATCGCCTGCGGCCTCGCGGCGCTGTGTTACGCGGAGTTCGCGTCGACGGTGCCCGTGGCCGGAAGCGCGTACACGTTCTCGTACGCGGCGTTCGGTGAGTTCATCGCCTGGATCATCGGATGGGATCTCATCCTCGAGTTCGGCCTCGCAGCCGCGGTGGTGGCGAAGGCGTGGTCGCTCTATCTGGGCGATCTGCTCGGTACGGCCGCTCCGGTGCTCGAGATCGGTTCACTGAACTTCGATTGGGGTGCACTGCTGATCGTGGTGGTCCTGACGGTGCTCATCGCATCGGGCACCAAGTTGTCCTCGCGGGTGTCGCTGGTCATCACCGCGATCAAGGTGATCGTCGTGCTGTTCGTCGTCGTACTCGGAGCCTTCTACATCAAGGTCGCCAACTACGACCCCTACATTCCGCCGTCGGAAGCGGGATCCACCGGCGAGGGACTGCATCAATCTCTGCTCTCGTACGTCACCGGCGCAGGAGGCAGCACGTTCGGGTGGTACGGACTGCTGGCCGCGGCGTCCCTGGTGTTCTTCGCATTCATCGGATTCGACGTGGTGGCGACGACCGCCGAAGAGACCAAGGAACCGCAGAAGGCACTTCCCCGCGGAATCCTCGGATCGCTCGCGATCGTCACCGTGCTGTACGTGGCCGTCACTCTGGTTCTGACCGGGATGGTCAAGTACACGGATCTGGCCGGTGACAGTTCCACGCTGGCGACGGCATTCGAACTGAACGGGCTGACCTGGGCCAAGAACATCATCTCGTTCGGCGCACTCGCCGGTCTGACGACCGTGGTGATGGTGTTGATGCTCGGGCAGACCCGGGTGCTGTTCGCGATGTCGCGAGACGGACTGGTGCCGCGTGCATTGGCACACACCGGAAAGAAGGGCACGCCGGTCCGGACGACGATTCTGGTCGGTGTCATCGTCGGCCTGCTCGCCGCTTTCGTTCCGCTCGGCACGCTGGAGGAGATGGTGAACATCGGCACGTTGTTCGCGTTCGTGCTGGTCTCTGCCGGGGTTCTGGTACTACGCCGAACTCGACCCGACCTCGAGCGTGGTTTCCGCGTTCCCTGGGTTCCCCTTGTGCCGATCCTCGCGGTCCTCGCGTGCCTGTGGTTGATGCTGAACCTGTCGGTCGAAACATGGCTGCGCTTCCTGGTCTGGATGGCTGCCGGTGTCGTCATCTACGTCGTGTACAGCAGGCGGCACTCGGTGATGGGACTGCGGGAAGCCGAGAAGGCTCGTACCGACAGGTCGGGGAACTGACCCCGGCATCGGCGACGCGGATATACCGACTCACGTCCCGACCAGGGACATTCCGCGCAATTTAGATAGCGTCACATCAAACCGCTGGAATGTTATACCCTCGAAAACAGACTTGGAGGACTCAAAAAGTTCGATGAGAGGGTGTTGCAACAGTGAGTGTGGACGGCCGAATTCCTTCGTTGGAGGGTTCGGGTGTCGCTTTCGGGGGGCGGGATTCGAAGGCCAGTGAGCGGTCGGTTCGCTGGCAGGACAACAAACGATATCTATGGATGCTGGGGCTGCTGGCCCCGGCGTCGGCATTGCTGCCGTCGCAGTTGGTCTACTGGACGGGCATACCGCTGTTCTGGTGGAGCGGCGTGCTGGTTTTCTTCGTGATCATTCCGGTGATCGACGTGATCGCAGGCGAGGACGGGCACAATCCGGACGCTTCGGCCAGTGAAAAGCTGCAGAACGACCGGTACTACCGGTGGTGTACGTACCTCTTCCTGCCCGTTCAGTTCGTCGGGCTCTTCGTCGCCTGCTGGATGTGGGCGTACGGCGATCTGAGCGTGGTGGACAAGATCGGCCTCGCGGTCACCGTCGGTCTGGTGGCAGGTACCGGCATCAACGCGGCCCACGAACTGGGCCACCGCATCGAGCAGCACGAGCGGTGGCTGGCCAAGATCGCCCTGTCTCAGACGCTGTACGGACACTTTTTCGTCGAACACAATCGCGGACACCACGTTCGAGTGGCGACGCCCGACGACCCCGCGAGCGCACGACTGGGCGAGAGCGTGTGGAGCTTCGTGCCGCGCAGCACGATTCTCGGCCTCGGCTCCGCATGGAAGCTCGAGTCGCAGCGACTTCGGCGCAAAGGCCGCTCGGTCGCAAGCCCGACCAATGCCCTGCTGCACACGTGGCTGCTCAGCCTGGTGCTGTTCGGCACGCTGTTGATCATGTTCGGCTGGTCCATCGCGCCGTACCTGCTGTTGCAGGCCGTCGTCGGATTCGTGCTGCTCGAGATGGTGAACTACGTGGAGCACTACGCCCTGCTCCGGGAAACCAACGATCGCGGCAGATACGTTCGGTGCTCGCCCCGCCACAGCTGGAACAGCGACAGGATCTGCACCAACATATTTCTGTACCACTTGCAGCGACACAGCGACCACCACGCCAATCCGGGCAAGCGTTACCAGACCCTGCTCTCCTGCGACGAGGCTCCGCAGCTCCCTGCCGGCTACGCCTCGATGGTGATGCTCGCCGCAATTCCGCCGCTGTGGCGTCGGGTCATGGATCCGCGGGTACTGGCGCACTACCAGGGAGATATCACCCGAGCGAACATCCTGCCCCGCAAACGGGCTCGAATCCTGGCGCGAGCCGGACGAAACGGATAGCGCGGGTTCTCGACAATCGGTCGCAGGCGACAGGCTCCACCTCTGCACTTCCGGGCAGTCGAAGCCCGAAGCGTGCGGACCCGATAGCCTGGACGGCAGACACTCAGTCAACAGGAGAGGCAAGATGACGACCTCAGTTACGTCAGGATCGGCACTCATCGTGGAACACCGCGGTGGAATCGACTTCAAGGTCGCGGACCTGTCCCTCGCGGAATTCGGCCGCAAGGAAATTCGGCTCGCCGAGCACGAGATGCCCGGTCTGATCGCGCTGCGTCGCGAATACGCCGACGTACAGCCGCTCAAGGGAGCGCGAGTTTCGGGATCGCTGCACATGACCGTGCAGACCGCGGTGCTGATCGAGACGTTGGTTGCGCTCGGAGCCGAGGTGCGGTGGGCGTCGTGCAACATCTTCTCCACCCAGGATCACGCAGCAGCGGCCGTCGTCGTCGGCCCGTACGGCACCGTCGAGGAGCCCAAGGGCGTCCCGGTGTTCGCGTGGAAGGGCGAGAGCCTCGAAGAGTACTGGTGGGCGGCAGAGCAGATGCTCACCTGGCCCGATCAGCCCGCCAACATGATTCTCGACGACGGTGGCGACGCCACGATGCTGGTACTGCGCGGCGCGCAGTTCGAGAAGGCAGGCGTGGTTCCGCCGACCGACGACGATCACGATTCGGACGAGTACAAGGTGTTCCTCGGCCTGCTGCGTCGTTCGCTCGAGGCATCGAAGTCCAAGTGGACCGAGGTTGCCGAGTCCGTGCAGGGCGTCACCGAGGAGACCACCACCGGCGTGCTGCGGCTGTACCAGTTCGCAGCTGCGGGTGAGCTCACGTTCCCCGCCATCAACGTCAACGACTCCGTCACCAAGAGCAAGTTCGACAACAAGTACGGCACCCGCCACTCGCTGATCGACGGCATCAACCGCGGCACCGACGTCCTCATCGGTGGCAAGGCCGTTCTGGTCTGTGGCTACGGCGACGTGGGCAAGGGCTGCGCCGAGGCGCTCAAGGGTCAGGGTGCACGTGTGACCGTCACCGAGGCCGACCCGATCAACGCCCTGCAGGCGCTCATGGACGGTTTCGACGTGCGCACGGTCGAGGAGTTCATCGAGCAGGCCGACATCGTGATCACCTCGACGGGCAACCTGTCGATCATCACGTTCGAGCACATGCGCAAGATGAAGCACCAGGCCATCCTGGGCAACATCGGCCACTTCGACAACGAGATCGACATGGCCGGTCTGGAGAAGGCCCCCGATGTCACGCGGATCAACATCAAGCCGCAGGTCGACGAGTACCAGTTCAAGGACGGGCACTCGATCATCGTGCTGTCCGAGGGGCGTCTGCTCAATCTCGGCAACGCCACGGGCCACCCGTCGTTCGTCATGAGCAACAGCTTCTCCAACCAGGTCATCGCTCAGATCGAGCTGTGGACCAAGCCGGACGAGTACGACAACGAGGTCTACCGCCTGCCCAAGCACCTGGACGAGAAGGTCGCACGAATCCACGTCGAAGCGCTCGGCGGCTCGATCACCAAGCTCACCAAGGAGCAGGCCGAGTACATCGGCGTCGACGTCGAGGGCCCGTACAAGCCCGAGCACTACCGCTACTGACCGCACCGTCAGTGGGAAAACTGTTCGTCATCGAAGGAGTCGACGGAGCGGGCAAGAACACGCTCGCCCGTCGGCTCGTTTCGGCGTGGGAACGCCAGGGCCTGTCGGTCGAGCGCATCGGGTTTCCCCGGTACGACCGGTCGGTGCACGCCGATCTGGCGGCCGAGGCGTTGCACGGCGAGCACGGTGACACCGCGGGCAGCGTGCACGCGATGGCCCTGTTGTTCGCGCTCGATCGCCGGGACGCGGGCGACGAGATCCGAAAGTTGCTCTCGGACAACGACATCGTTCTCCTCGATCGGTACGTGGCATCCAATGCCGCCTACACCGCGGCTCGGCTGGAGCAGTCCGCGGACGGCGAGGCCGTCGAATGGATCAGGTCGCTCGAATTCGACCGATTCGCCGTGCCCGTTCCCGATGTCCAGATTCTGCTCGACGTCCCGGTGGCGCTCGCCGCCGAGCGTGCGGCGGCCCGTGAGAGTGCGGACCTCGCTCGAACCCGGGACGCCTACGAGAGGGACGGCCCATTGCAGAGCCGAACCTCGGCTGCGTACGGCAGGCTCGCGGCTTCGCACTGGGTGTCACCGTGGCGAGTCGTCACCGCCGACGTCGATCCCGATCGACTCGCCGCCGACATGTTCAATCAGCCATCAGGCGTTCGGAAAGTGACACCATAGGACCATGAAGCCTCGGATTCTGGTTGTGGACGACGATTCGGCTCTGGCGGAGATGCTCACCATCGTGTTGCGCGGTGAGGGGTTCGAGCCTTTCGTGGTCGGCGACGGTACCCAAGCACTGGCGGCCGTGCGCGAGAACCGGCCGGATCTGGTGCTGCTGGATCTGATGCTTCCCGGCATGAACGGCATCGACGTCTGCCGCGTCCTGCGTGCCGACTCGGGCGTGCCGATCGTCATGCTGACGGCCAAGACCGACACCGTCGATGTCGTACTGGGTCTCGAGTCCGGTGCGGACGACTACATCATGAAGCCCTTCAAGCCGAAGGAACTGGTCGCTCGTGTTCGTGCGCGCTTGCGCAGGACCGAGGACGAACCCGCCGAACTGCTGTCCATCGCGGACATCGTCATCGACGTGCCCGCCCACAAGGTCAGTCGCGGTGACGAACTCGTCTCCCTCACCCCGCTCGAATTCGATCTGCTGGTGGCACTGGCGCGCAAGCCACGTCAGGTGTTCACCCGAGAGGTGTTGCTCGAACAGGTCTGGGGCTACCGCCACGCGGCCGACACCCGGTTGGTCAACGTGCACGTGCAGCGTCTGCGCGCCAAGGTCGAGAAGGATCCGGAGAACCCCGAGGTGGTGTTGACCGTGAGGGGGGTCGGCTACAAGGCCGGACCGCCGTGATCCGTTTCTCCCATTCTCGGCGGCGAATCAACGGCAAGTTCTCTCCCGTACTGCGTTGGTTTCGTTCGCTGAGTACGTCGCTGGGCCATGCCTGGCGTCGATCACTGCAGCTGCGCGTCGTCGTGTCGACGCTGACCCTGTCCCTGGTGGTCATCCTCATCCTCGGGGTCGTGCTGACCTCTCAGATCACCGATCGGCTGCTCGAAGCGAAGCTGTCCGCAGCCACCGAGGAACTCGACCGCTCACGGACCACCGTCGAGGGCAACCTCGCCGGAGCCGACGACTCGAGCGGGCTCGCGACGCGCCTCGAACGAGCCAGGGCGGCGCTGACCAACCAGGACCTGGACGCCGCGTCGACCACCGGGTCTGCGGGATCGTTCGATCCGGTCCTGATCGTGGAAGGCGACGCCACCCGCGCGGAGGCCTCGGTTGGCCCGGTCGATCAGATCCCGAACAGCCTGCGCGACTTCGTCAAGAAGGGCCTGATCAGCTCGCAGTACGCGACGGTGACCGACAGTGACGGCGGGTACTCCGGCTCGGCGCTGATCATGGGATCGCCCACCGGATCCGACATCTCGGCCCTGCAGCTCTATCTCATCTTTCCGTTGGCCAGCGAGGATCGCACGCTCTCGCTCGTACGCGGCACGTTGTTCATCGGCGCAGTGGTGCTGTTGGTGCTGCTCGCGGCGATCGCGATGCTCGTCGCACGTCAGGTGGTTCTGCCCATTCGTTCGGCGTCGAGGATCGCGGTGCGGTTCGCCGACGGCAGGCTCAAGGAGCGCATGCCGGTCCGCGGCGAGGACGACATGGCCAGACTCGCGATGTCCTTCAACGAGATGGCCGAGAGTCTCTCCAAACAGATCACCCAGCTCGAGGAATTCGGTAACCTCCAGCGCCGATTCACCTCCGACGTCAGCCACGAACTGCGCACCCCGCTGACCACCGTCCGGATGGCCGCAGACCTCATCCACGACGCCAGCGACGACCTGGAGCCTGCACTCAAGCGATCCTCGGAGCTGCTGGTCAACGAGCTCGATCGGTTCGAGACCCTGCTCGGTGACCTGCTCGAGATCAGCCGCCACGACGCGGGCGTGGCCGAGCTGGCCGCCGAACAACTCGACCTGCGGATGTGCGCCCGGGCGGCAGTGTCGACCGTGCGGCACCTGGCGCGCGAGACCGGCACCGAAGTGATCGTCGACATGCCCGAGACGGCAGTCATCGCCGAGGTCGACCCCCGACGGGTGGAACGGATTCTGCGCAATCTGCTGGCCAACGCACTCGACCACGGCGAAGGCAAGCCGGTCCTGCTGCGGCTACGCTCGGACGCCGACGCGGCAGCATTCGTCGTGCGCGATCAGGGAGTCGGTCTGCGACCAGGCGAAGAGAAGCTGGTGTTCAACCGGTTCTGGCGCTCGGATCCCTCCCGCGTTCGACGATCCGGGGGCACCGGCCTGGGGCTGGCGATCAGCGTCGAGGACGCCCGCTTGCACGACGGTAAGCTCGAGGCGTGGGGAGCACTGGGCGAAGGCGCATGCTTCCGACTCACTCTGCCGCTCGTGCGCGGGCACAAGGTGATCGGATCCCCACTGCCCCTCAAACCCAGCACCAAGAAGTTCGCACAAGGACAACCGATTCCCGCGATCACCGCAGCCAAGACAGCCACGTCGGAGCCCGCGACGTGATCTTCTCGTGCCGTCGCACCCGGGTGCTGGCGATGTGTGTGCTCGTCGTCGCCCTCGTGAGCGGATGCGCCAGCCTTCCCGAGTCGTCCAGCCCCCAGGCCATCGGCACCCTGACCGCCGGTGCCGTGCCCACCAGCGCTCCGGCCCCCGAGCCGGGACGTGAGCCCGATCGCCTGCTGGACGACTTCTTCGAGGCCAGCGCCGTCTCTGCCAACAGACACCAGGCCGCCCGGCAGTTTCTCACCGAGGAGGCGTCGGGAACCTGGGACGACGGCGCACGGACGGTCGTGGCGGATCGGATCGACACCCTGTCCGGTCCGCGAACCCCCGACACCGCGCAGTTCACGATCCGCTCGGCGACGGCCGGGATGCTGGCCTCGGGCGGCGAGTACCAGGCCGGATCGGACACCTTCGACGCCGAGATCGAGATGGCACGGGTGGACGGTCAGTGGCGGATCTCGAAACTGCCCCCCGGTGTCGTCATCGATCGATCCGCGTTTCTGAACACCTATCAGCAGCGATCGCTCTACTTCGTCGATCCGCTCGGTGGCGTACTCGTGCCCGATGTGCGGTGGACCAGCGGATCGCAGGACCAGCTCGCCAACCAGCTCGTACAGCTGCTCATCGACGGCCCCAAGTCCGCACTGTCGGCCGCGGTGAGCAACGAACTGTCCGACGACGTGAGTATTCGCGGGCCCATAACCAAGGCCGATGGTCAGACCTCACAGGTGGGGGTGGGACTCGGTGGTATCAGAATCGACTTCGGCGGCCTGCAGAACAAGGGTGATCGCGACCGTGAACTGCTTGCTGCGCAAGTGATCTGGACCCTGGCCTCGGCCGAGGTGGCCGGGCCCTACGTGCTGCTCGCCGACGGTCAACCGATCGACACGACCAAGCCCGACGGGTGGACGACCGCAGGCGTGGACTCCTTCGATCCGCTGGGCAGTACCGGCGACGGTGTCGGACTGCACGCACTCGCGTCCGGCACCTTGCTTCGCGTCGACGAGGCGGAGACCACGCCCGCTCCCGGGTACTTCGGGCAGGCCCGCAATCTGCGCTCGGTGGCCCTGTCCAACGACGGCACGCTCGTGGCAGGAGTTGCGGACACCGGACGGCCCGCCCCTGCGCCGTCGAGCACGCTCATGGTCGGCAGCTACGACGGCGGCGCGTTTCCCGTGGCCGAGGGACAATCGATCACTCGACCCACCTGGGGAGCCGACGACAACGCAGCCTGGGCGGTGATCGACGGCACCAACGTCATCCGGGCCGCCCGCGATCCTTCCACCGGCCAGGTGTCGGTGGTACCCGTCGAGGCCACCGCCGTCACGACACTCGGCAACCGGATCACCGAATTGCGACTGGCCCGCGACGGCGTGCGAGCTGCGCTCATCGTCGACGGCGTCGTGTACGTGGCAACGGTGGTGCGCGAGCCCTCGGGTGTGTACTCCCTCACCGAGCCGAGGGCCGTGGCCATCGGACTCGGTAGCGACGCCACGAGTTTGGACTGGAGCACCGGCGACACCATCGTGATCGCGCGGGTCGCGACCGACTCCCCGGTGGTCCAGGTGAGCGTCGACGGATCCCGGATGGATCCGTTGCCGTCACGCAACCTGACCACCCCGGTGTTGGCGGTCGATGCCTCGCCGGAAACGGAGTACGTGGCCGATGCACGGGCCGTGTTCGCCCTCAACAACTCCGATCCGGTCGGCGACCGGTACTGGCGTGAGGTCACCGGTCTGGCCGGCGTGAAAGCTGTGCCCATTCTGCCCGGCTGACGTCGGTCGCAGATCTCTGTCGGTGGGCCGGGGCAGACTCCGCATCCATGCGGACGCTCCTCGATCTGGTTCTGCCCCTCGAGTGCGCCGGGTGCGGTGTGCCGGGGGAGCACTGGTGCGGAGGGTGTTCTCTGGCCCTGTTCGTCCCGCCCGTTGCCGTTCGGCCACGAGTCGATCCCGGTGTGCCCTGCTGGTCCCTGGGTACGTACAGCGGGCCGCGCCGCAGTGGTGTGATCGCGCTGAAGGAGCGAGGTCGGCGGTCGGTGGCCCGGCCTTTCGGGCGAGCGCTCGCCGAGGCCGTCGGACATCTACGCGACGCGGGTGAGATCGATCCACCGGAGCTGAGTCCGCTGATTCTGATCTGCGCGCCCTCTCGGGCTCGTGCGGCGCGGGCTCGTGGAGGCGATCCCGTTCTGCGATGCGCTCGAATCGCCGCCGAGCAGTTGGCACCCGAGCGTGTGCTCGTTCCCGAGTTGCTCCGCATGACCGGTGGAGTACGTGATTCGGTCGGACTGTCGGCGGGACAACGACAGCACAACGTGGCAGGGCGGATCGAGGCCGTCGGGCTGGCTCGTTCGCACGCCGACGCACGCGTGACGCCATCGGCGGAATTCACCGTTCTGCTGATCGACGACGTCGTCACCACCGGTGCCACGTTGGCCGAATGTGCAAGAGTGCTAACCGATTTCGGAGTCCCGGTAGCCGGAGCGCTGGTGGTGGCGAGTGCGTGACGGCGGAGGGGAAGGACACGCCGACAACCAATTCGGGGTGAACGGTGGCACACGAGTCGATGACCGACTAACGTCGCGGACACGCACCGACTGGACCAGATGTGAGGTGATGCCCCGGACTTTGATGCCGGAAGGTTCCCCATTCGGCATGCACACTTGCCGCGTCCAACAGTGGGCGTGGCCGATATCGGGAGGTACGCGTGACGACCCCTTCACAAGCCTCGGTTTTCTTCGACGAGAAGCCCTCGGAAGAACCCGCCAAGAGCAATGCGGACGTCGTGGTCAAGGGCCGCAACGTCGAGATACCGGATCACTTCCGGATATACGTCTCCGAGAAACTGGCTCGCCTCGAGCGCTTCGATCCCTCCATCTACCTGTTCGACGTCGAACTGCAGCACGAACGAAATCGCCGCCAGGCCAAGGCATGTCAACGCGTGGAGATCACCGCGAAGGGCAAGGGCCCGGTCGTTCGAGCGGAAGCGTGCGCCGACAGTTTCTATGCCGCACTCGAAGCGGTGACGTCGAAACTCGAGAGCAGACTCCGACGCACCAAGGACCGTCGCAAGGTTCACTACGGCGAGAAGCGGCCCGTGTCCGTTGCCGAGGCCACTGCCGAACTCGCCGAGGACGACACGCTGGCACTCGACCCCGACACGAAACTCGACACCTTCGAGGACGACCAGAGCGGCCCGGGGCACATCGTGCGGACGAAGACCCACTCGGCCGCACCGATGAGCGTCGACGACGCACTGTACGAAATGGAACTCGTGGGCCACGATTTCTTCCTGTTCCACGACAGCGCAACCGATCGCCCCTCGGTCGTGTACCGACGGCACGCCTTCGATTACGGCTTGATCAGACTCACCTGACCGGACCGATCGGGACGGTTCGACACGTTCGCCGTCCGTGAAATCTTTTCACCGCTGCAGGCTCGACGCCGGAGACTCGATCCCCACGTCGAGCCTGCAGTGCTGTGTCGGTGTTGTCCGAATGGCCGACCGGCGATCTCCGACGACCGATAGTCGGGCTGCCGGGTTCACAGCGACACCGCCTACCATGGACGCGTTCGGGTTACCCGCCGCGCAGATGTCGTGGTGACGAACCCGTGAGCTCGTGCAGTATGCAGTGTTGTTCGTACCAATACCCGTGAACCGAGGATCGAGGACGAGAAAGCCCGTGCCGTCGCTGTCGTTTTCCAAGCTGCTCCGTGTCGGTGAAGGTCGCATGGTCAAGCGGCTCAAGAGCATCGCCGACCACGTCTCGACCCTGTCTTCGGAAGTCGAGAGCCTCTCCGACGACGAACTGCGCGGCAAGACCGCGGAGTTCAAGGAGCGGTACTCCGCAGGCGAGACCCTGGATCAGCTCCTGCCCGAGGCCTTCGCCGTGGCCCGTGAGGCGTCCTGGAGAGTGCTGTCGCAGCGGCACTTCGACGTACAGGTCATGGGCGGTGCCGCTCTGCACTTCGGCAACATCGCCGAGATGAAGACCGGTGAGGGCAAGACACTGACGTGTGTTCTCCCGGCTTACCTCAATGCCATCTCCGGCGAGGGTGTGCACGTGGTGACGGTCAACGACTACCTCGCCAAGCGCGACTCGGAGTGGATGGGCCGCGTGCACCGCTTCCTCGGTCTCTCGGTCGACGTGATCCTCTCCGGCATGACCCCGGTGGAACGCCGCGCCGCGTACGCCGCGGACATCACTTACGGCACCAACAACGAGTTCGGTTTCGACTACCTGCGCGACAACATGACGCACTCGCTCGACGATCTCGTGCAGCGCGGCCACAACTTCGCCGTCGTCGACGAGGTCGACTCCATCCTCATCGACGAGGCCCGTACGCCGCTGATCATCTCGGGACCGGCCGATGCGTCGAGCAAGTGGTACGGCGAGTTCGCCCGTATCGCGCCGATGCTCAAGGTCGACACCCACTACGAGGTCGACATCCGCAAGCGGACCATCGGTGTGCACGAGGCAGGCGTCGAACTGGTCGAGGATCAGCTCGGCATCGACAATCTGTACGAGGCCGCCAACTCACCGCTGGTGAACTACCTCAACAACGCGATCAAGGCCAAAGAGCTCTACACCAAGGACAAGGACTACATCGTTCGCGACGGCGAGGTCATCATCGTCGACGAGTTCACCGGCCGCATCCTGGTGGGACGCCGCTACAACGAGGGCATGCACCAGGCGATCGAGGCCAAGGAGAAGGTGGAGATCAAGGCCGAGAACCAGACTCTGGCCACGATCACGCTGCAGAACTACTTCCGCCTCTACGACAAGCTCTCCGGCATGACCGGTACCGCCGAGACCGAGGCCGCCGAGCTCCACCAGATCTACGGTCTGGGCGTCATTCCGATTCCGACGAACCGTCCGATGGTTCGAGTGGACAACGGCGACCTGATCTACAAGACCGAAGAGGCCAAGTTCGACGCGGTCGTCGACGACGTCGTCGAGCGGCACGGCAAGGGCCAGCCGGTCCTCATCGGCACGACGAGCGTCGAGCGCTCGGAGTACCTGTCGAAGCAGTTCACCAAGCGCGGCGTCGCACACAACGTGTTGAACGCGAAGTTCCACGAGCAGGAAGCGACGATCATCGCCGAGGCGGGCCGGCAGGGCGCGGTGACCGTCGCGACCAACATGGCCGGTCGTGGTACCGACGTCGTGCTCGGCGGCAACCCGGACATCCTCGCCGACCTGAAGCTCCGGAAGCAGGGCTTGGACCCGGTCGAGACCCCCGAGGAATACGAGGCCGCCTGGGAGCCTGCGCTGGAAGAGGTCAAGGCGCAGGTCAAGGCCGATGCCGATACCGTGCGCGAGGCCGGTGGGCTGTACGTCCTCGGTACCGAACGGCACGATTCGCGCCGCATCGACAACCAGCTGCGAGGCCGCTCCGGTCGTCAGGGTGACCCGGGCGAATCGCGTTTCTACCTCTCTCTCGGCGACGAGTTGATGCGTCGATTCAACGGCGGCGCACTCGAATCGATCATGACTCGGCTCAACCTGCCCGACGACGTCCCGATCGAAGCCAAGATGGTGTCCAAGGCCATCAAGAGTGCTCAGACGCAGGTGGAGCAGCAGAACTTCGAGATCCGCAAGAACGTTCTCAAGTACGACGAGGTGATGAACCAGCAGCGCACCGTCATCTACGAGGAGCGCCGCCGCATCCTCGAAGGTGCGGACATGGAGGGCCAGGTCGAGGGCATGATCACCGACGTGATCACCGCCTACGTCGACGGTGCCACCGTCGAGGGCTACGTCGAGGACTGGGATCTGGAACAGCTCTGGACCGCGCTGAAGACTCTCTACCCGGTGGGAATCGACCACAAGGTCCTCTCCGGCGAGAACGAGGACGGCGAGAAGGGCGACCTGACCCGCGACGAATTGCGTGAGGCGCTGCTCGAGGACGCGCGATCGGCGTACGCCAAGCGCGAGGCCGAGATCGACGGTATCGCCGGCGAGAACGGAATGCGCGAACTCGAGCGTCGAGTTCTGCTGTCGGTTCTCGACCGCAAGTGGCGCGAGCACCTCTACGAGATGGACTACCTCAAGGAAGGCATCGGCCTGCGCGCGATGGCGCAGCGCGACCCGCTGGTCGAATACCAGCGTGAGGGCTACGACATGTTCCAGGGCATGCTCGACGGCCTGAAGGAGGAGTCGGTCGGCTTCCTGTTCAACCTGCAGGTCGAGGCCACACCGGCTCCGGCAGGTCCGGCAGCCTCTGCAGGTCTCGCAGTGGCTCCTGGACTGTCCTCTCCGGTGGGCTCCGGCCGCCCGGCAGCGACACCCGCCGCAGCACCTGCACCGACGGCACCTGCACCGACGGCTCCCGCACCCACCGCTCCGGCACCTACTGCTCCTGCGGTGCCCTCGGCGCTGCGGGCGAAGGGTCTCGACGAGCAGGAAGACCAGAGACTGACCTTCTCCGGTCCGGCCGAGGGCGGCGGCACTGCCGTTCGTCGATCCGGGCCGACCCCGACCGGCAGCGAGTCCGCGGCCGAGGGCACCCGCCGCGAGCGTCGCGAGGCGGCGAGAACTCAGAGCAAGGCCCCCAAGAAGGCAGCTCGCTCCAAGCGCAAGAGGTAGTACACGACGGTCGCGTCGCCGCGGGGCGACGCGACCCTCACCCCACTCGCAACGACGTGACCGTCCACCCGGGGCGGCGCGGGTCGATGGCGAGCTCGATTCGGCCCGCGAAGGCGAACATACGTGGGCCGCGAGTGTACGAGCCGAAGATCTCCGCCGAGACATCCGACTGATACGCCACATGCACTCGACGCACTGCGGCGAAACCGAGTCGCCTTCCTGGCGGTGGGTTTCGCACTATGGTCCGCACCAGGTCGATCATCGAGGCGGTGAACAACGGCGACAGCTGGTCTGCGCTGCGTCGACGATCGATCACCTCGATCATCATGCGCATCGCCCGGTCGGCACTCCAGCGCGCATCGGCGGGCACCGTCGGCCGGCCGGGAGGCTCGATGCGCCGTCGAGAACGGTTGCTGCGCACGGAGGGTCGGTGTCGGGCGGGCGGCGAATCGGTGATCGCCGCTGGATCCCACGTGTGCACGGCACCGGAGCTGAGCGGCGGCTCGAACGGAGCGGCACGCGAGAGAAAGCAATGATGTTCGGCGCGGAGTTGCGAGCCCGGGGCCGAGGTGTCCGCGATGTGCGGCGGGTCGTTCGATTCGATGACGCTCACACCGACATTGACGGTCCGAGCGCGCGTTCGGTTCCCGTCGAAACCCGGGAACAACACGCGACACGGTCCTCGAACGACCCCGAGAGCGACATTCGTCCGCCACGTACTCTAGGTTCGAGCACACTGCGCGCTCGGCCACAGGAATCGGCGCGTACTTCACGCGAGGACGGGGACTGGAACACGCGATGGCGACCAGGCTGACAGCGCAGGATGCGTCGTTCTATTTTCTCGAGGCCAGTAGCAGCCCGATGCACCTCGGGTCGCTCGCCATCTTCCGGACTCCGCGCAGTGGATTCAGCTACGTCCGTCTGCTGTCGTTGGTCGAGCAACGCCTGGCATTGGTTCCCCGGTACCGGCAGAAGGTGCGTGAGGTCGCCTTCGGGCTGGCCAGGCCGGTGTGGGTCGACGACGCGGATTTCGACATCACCTACCACATCCGCCGTTCGGCACTACCCAAGCCGGGTTCGGACGATCAGCTGCACGATCTGATCGCGCGGCTGACCTCGCGCCCACTCGATCGCACCCGTCCGCTGTGGGAGATGTACCTGGTCGAGGGGTTGTCGAAGAATCGTTTCGCCGTCTTCACCAAGTCTCACTCGGCGCTGGTCGACGGTGAACACGCGCTCGACATCGGTCAGGTCATACTCGATGCCAGCAAGAATCCGCCGCCGATGGCCGAGGAACTCTGGATGCCCGCGCGCGAGCCCAAGGATTCGGCGTTGGTCATCGATGCTCTCACCGACTTGGTGGTACGTCCGGGGGAGAGCGTCGAGGCACTGCGCGGCGCGGTCCACGGCGCTGCCGGTGTCGCGGGTGGGGCCCTGCGGGCCGCAGCGAAGGTCGCGGCCGTGCTGCGCACCGCGACCCAGAGCGCGCCGTCGAGTCCGCTGAACGCCCCGATCTCGCGAAACCGCAGATTCGCGGTGGCCAAGACCGAGCTCGCCGACTATCGCAGAGTGCACAACAGGTTCGGCTGCTCGATCAACGACGTGGTGCTCGCTGTCGTCACCGGGGCACTGCGCAATTGGTTGCTCTCCCGAGGCGAGCCCGTCACGGCGTCCTCCACGGTGCGGGCCATGGTGCCCATGTCGGTGTACGTCTCGGTCGATCGGGTCGGTTTCGGAGATGCGGCCGATCGGCCGATCGATGCGACGGAGGAAGATCGCAGCGAGGTCTCGTCGTTTCTCGTCGACCTGCCCGTCGGTGAATCCAATGCCGTGGTGCGGCTCTCGCACATTGCGCACGCCACCGAGGCCCACTCCAAGCAGAGTCGCGGCGTCACCGCTCAGACCTTGATGCGCATCTCCGGATTCGCGCCTGCGAGCCTGCACGCGATGGGCGCGCGAGCGGGTAGTCGGCTGTCCCAGCGGGTGTTCAATCTGATCGTCACCAATGCCCCCGGACCACAGTTCCCGCTGTATGTGGGCGGTGCGCGCATGCTCGAGATGTATCCGGTGTCGCCGCTGTTCGAGAACCAGGCGATGAGCATCGGGCTGACGTCCTACGACGGCTACGTGTTCTTCGGGCTCAATGCAGATCGAGGTGCCATGCCCGATGTGGACGTCGTCACGGCGCTTCTGCACGAGGCGCTGGAAGAGTTGGTCGACGCGAGTAACGAATCGAGAGTGTGAGGTCTTCTGTCATGCGTGTCTACGTTCCGGCGACGCTGGAGTTCTTGAAAGTGCTGTCGGCGGAGGGCGAGTTCAGCCCGGTCTCGCGCACGGCCTTCGCGGTGACACCGACACTGCGTGAGGCCTATTCGTCCGGCGACGACGAGGAGCTCTCCGAGGTGGCGATGGGGGAGGCCGCCCGGGCCTCTCTGCGCTTGATCGCCGCAGCAGTCGACGACGAGACCGACACCGGGACAGTCGCCGAAGGGGTGGTGTATCGGAGGGCGGTGATCGCGGCCGATGTCGACGATCCCACTCTGCGTCCCGATCTGGACGACGCCGTCGTCCGCCTCAAAGAGCCGTTGCGGATGGATCAGGTCGCGTCGGTCCACGTCGATCTCGAAGGTGCCGAATCGGCGGTCGCCAAGGCCGTCGCCGCGGTCGATGCCGCGGACATGGGAGACGAGGATGCGGAGTTCGTGCTGGGAGATGCCGAGGATCACACGCTCGCGTGGTACGCCCCGCAAGAGTTGTCGTTTCTGCTCGAACTGCTGTGATTCCGTCGTGTTCGTTCGCACACGATTCACACCGACACAGGTGTTCCCGAACCCGAACCTACGGTAGCGTAACCTCGATGACCGCAAGCGGTTCAGTATCTCGATCGAGGGGATGGAACACCCGATGGATCTGAAGAAGTGGCTGGAGGCTCCGGCGGCCGGAGTATCGGCCCCCAAGCGTCCGAGACTGAACATGGTGCGTGGTGCCTTCACCCGCATCACCACCCCCTTGTTGCCCGACGACTACCTTCATCTCGCGAATCCTCTGTGGTCGGCACGCGAACTCCGCGGCCGCATCGTGCGAGTGGAGAAGGAGACCGCCACGGCGGTGACCCTGGTGATTCAGCCGGGTTGGGGCTTCAATTTCGACTACCGGCCCGGTCAGTACATTGGGATCGGGTTGCACCTCGGCGGGCGATGGCACTGGCGGTCGTACTCGTTGACCTCCCCGCCGAACTGGGAAGACAAGCTGATCTCCATCACCGTCAAGGCGATGCCGGAAGGCTTCCTCTCCTCGCATCTGGTCGGCGGTGTGCCGCAGGGGACCATCGTTCGGCTGGCCGCCCCGAAGGGCAATTTCGCGCTGCCCGTGCCGCCGCCGAACAAGATCCTGTTCGTCACGGCCGGTAGCGGCATCACCCCGATCATCTCGATGCTGCGGGCCCTGGATCGCCACGGCGACATGCCCGACACCGTGCACATCCACTCGGCACCGACCGAGGACGAAGTCATGTTCGCGGCCGAGATCGCTGCGCTCGAGAAATCGCATCCGAACTTCACCTCGCATGTGCAGCTGACACGATCGGACGGCAAGTTCGCACTCGCCTCGCTCGACGAGCTCTACCCCGACTGGCGCACGCGCGACACCTGGGCGTGTGGACCGGCAGCACTGCTCGAGGAGATCGAGAAGACCTGGAAGCGAGAGGGAATCGAGGACCGGCTTCATCTGGAGCGGTTCGAGATCTCGCGCGCCGATACCTCCGGTGCCGGCGGCACCGTCACGTTCTCCAAGTCGGACAAGAAGACCACTGTCGACGGCGCGACCAGTCTGCTCGAAGCAGGCGAGAACGTCGGAGTTCAGATGCCGTTCGGCTGCCGGATGGGTATCTGCCAGACATGTGTGGTGCCGTTGACTTCGGGGCATGTGATCGACCTGCGTTCCGGTAAGGAACACAGCGAGGGCGACCGCGTCCAGACGTGCATTTCCGCAGCTGCGGGCGACTGCACATTGGAACTGTAGGTCTGTTTCTCGCACACTGCCTTCTCAGACTGTTCGGTTACGCTTACGTAGGTTGCCCACGTCGAAACCCGATATTTCGGGCACTGCACTCAACTGTTGGAGGACCCGGTGGCCATCACCGACATCAAAGAGTTCGCTCATCTCAGCGAAGCGGACATGGAAGCGTTCGGTCGCGAACTGGATTCGATTCGTAGAGACGTCGAAGACAGCCGTGGCGAGCGCGATGCCGCATACATCCGTCGGACCATCAGACTGCAGAGGTTGCTGGAGCTCGGCGGCCGCGCGGTGCTGCTCGGCAGCAAGTATCGGCCGGCGTGGATCGCCGGCACAGCGATGCTCAGTGTCGCCAAGATCATCGAGAACATGGAGCTCGGTCACAATGTGATGCACGGGCAATGGGACTGGATGAACGATCCGGAGATCCATTCCACCTCGTGGGAGTGGGACCAGACCGGGCCGTCCGAGCAGTGGAAGCGAGCCCACAACTACTCGCACCACACCTACACCAACATCGTCGGCATGGACGACGACATCGGCTTCGGCATTCTGCGCATGACCCGTGACGAGCCGTGGAAGCCGATCAATCTCGTTCAGCCGCTTGCCAACATCGTGCTGGCCACCACCTTCGAGTGGGGCATCGCGCTGCACGATTACGACGCGCAGAAGCAGCTGGACGGCGAGGACCAGAAGGGTCTGCTGAAGTCTCCGGCGAGCCGAGCCTTCGCGCGCAAGATCGCCAAGCAGGTCGGCAAGGATTTCGTCCTGTTCCCAGCACTGTCCGGCCCGGCCTGGAAGTCCACGTTGACCGCCAACGCGACGGCCAACCTGGTCCGTAATCTGTGGGCCTACGCGGTGATCTTCTGCGGTCACTTCCCCGACGGCGCCGAGAAGTTCACGATCGGGCAGTTCGAGACCGAGACACGCCCCGAGTGGTACCTGCGTCAGATGCTGGGTAGTGCCAATTTCGAGGCCGGTCCGGTCATGGCCTTCATGAGCGGCAACCTCTGCTACCAGATCGAGCACCACATGTTCCCGGATCTGCCGAGCAACAGGTACTCGGAGATCGCCGAGAAGGTGCACGCTCTGTGCGAGAAGTACGATCTGCCGTACACCACAGGATCACTCGGCAAGCAGTACTTGCTGGCGCTGCGGACCATCCACAAGCTGTCGCTGCCCGACTCGTGGCTGCGCGCCACGTCCGACAACGCTCCCGAGACGTCGTCCGAGCGACGATGGCGGGAGGGCGATTCGCCTACCGTCCACGCGCTTCGAATCGATCCGCTCACCGGGCAGCGCCGAGGTCTGCGTTCGGCAATGCAAGAGGCACGCGTGAGCTTGCGCAACGCCAAGAAGGAAGCCAAGCGTCAGGCCAAGAGCCTGCGTCGCTCGGGTGACCGCGTTTCGTTGTGAATCGTCACACAGATTTCCGCCACTAACCTACGGAACCGTAACTTACGATACGGTAGGTGACGGAATTGCACATGGCCTGATAACGCGAGCTGTGTGTTCACGACTGCCAGGAGGTTGTATCCCATGGCGATTACGGACGTCAAAGAATACGCGCATCTGACCGATGCCGACATCGAGGCGTTGGGCCACGAGCTCGACTCCATCCGACGTGACATCGAAGCGTCCCGCGGCGAACGCGATGCCCGGTACGTCAAGAACACGATCCGCCTGCAGCGATCCCTCGACATCGGTGGCCGGGCCGTGCTTTTCGCCAGCCGCAAGCGTCCCGCTTGGCTGGTCGGCACCGCCATGCTCGGGGTCGCGAAGATCATCGAGAACATGGAGCTCGGCCACAACGTCATGCACGGCCAGTGGGACTGGATGAACGACCCGGAGATCCACTCCACGTCGTGGGAGTGGGACAACACGGGCCCGTCGGCTCACTGGAAGCAGACGCACAACTACATCCACCACAAGTACACCAACGTGCTCGGCATGGACGACGACGTCGGCTACGGTCTGCTCCGCGTCACCCGCGATCAGCGGTGGAAGCCCTTCAACATCGGCAACCCCGTCTACAACCTGCTGCTGCAGTTGTTCTTCGAGTACGGAGTGGCGCTTCAGCACCTCGAACTGGGCAAGGTCGCCAAGGGTCGAGTGCCCCGCGAGGAATTCGAGCAGAAGCGGCGCGAGGTGCTCGAGAAGGTCGGCAAGCAGATCGGCAAGGACTACATCCTGCACCCGTTGCTGACCGGACCTGCCTGGAAGAGCACGTTGACGGCGAACATCGTCGCCAACATGATCCGCAACGTGTGGACCAACACCGTCATCTTCTGTGGCCACTTCCCGGACGGTGCGGAGAAGTTCACCAAGTCCGACATGGAGGGTGAGACGCAGGGGCAGTGGTACCTGCGTCAGATGCTCGGCAGCGCGAACTTCAATGCCGGTCCCGTCATGGAGTTCATGAGCGGCAACCTCTGCTACCAGATCGAGCACCACCTGTTCCCGGACCTCCCCAGCAACCGCCTGCGGGAGATCAAGGTTCGGGTGCTCGAACTGGCGGAGAAGTACGACCTGCCGTACACGACCGGTTCGATCGTTCACCAGTACTTCCTGTCCTGGAGAACCATCGCGAAGCTGTCGCTGCCGAACAAGTACCTGAGGGCGACCAGCGACGACGCCCCCGAGACTGCGTCCGAGCGTAAGTGGGCCGACGCGCCGGCGGGCCTGTTCACCGTCGATCCCGAAACCGGCAAGCGTCGTGGTTTGCGCACCGCCATCGCAGAAACGAAGAAGCGCAAGGGAATTCGCAGGCTGGTCGGTAAGGCCGCGTAAGTCCTGCACCGAATTGGAGCCTGGTGGCAACCGACCCCGAGCGGGTGGTTGCTACCAGGCTTCGTTCGTTCGAACGGCTTCGAGCAGGAGGCGCACCGCAGCAACACGTCGAGCTGCGTCTCCGGTGAGGGAGTCGAGGGCGCACTCGGGATCGGCGGGCGGGCCGAGGTGCGTGCATCCTCGGGGGCAGTTCTCGATCGTGTCGGCCAGGTCGGAGAACGCTGCGACGACGTTCTCGGGGGAGATGTGCGCCAGTCCGAACGACCGGATCCCGGGAGTATCCACCACCCAGCCGCCGCCGGGAAGCGGTAGCGCCACCGACTGTGTCGAGGTGTGGCGGCCCTTGCCGACGCCCGAAACCACCCCCGTGGCGCGATAGGCGTCGGGCACCAGCCGGTTGACGAGCGTGGACTTTCCGACGCCCGAGTGTCCGATGAGCGCGGTCACCGAGTTCGTCAGCATCGAGGTCAGCTCCGTGAGGTCCTCGGACTGGCCCGCCAGCACCACCGGTACGTCGAGATCGGAAAAGGCGGCGGTGAATTCTTCGGGGTCGGCCAGATCGCTCTTGGTCAGGCACAGAACGGGTTCGAGTCCGCCGACGTACGCCGCCACGAGTGCTCGTTCGACGAAGCCGGTGCGAGGAGGTGGATCGGCGAGCGCGGCGACGATGAGCAGCCGGTCGGCATTGGCCACCACGACGCGCTCGAACGGGTCGGTGTCGTCCGCGGTGCGACGCAACACCGTCCGCCGCTCGGCCACGCGCACGATGCGAGCCAGAGTGTCGACCTTGCCCGACAGATCTCCGACGATACCGACCTCGTCTCCCACCACGATCGGAGTTCGGCCCAGCTCGCGGGCGCGCATCGTCACGACCGGCCGTGCCGGGTCACCGTCGAGCACGCATCCCCAGCGGCCGCGGTCGACGGACACGACCATGCCTGCTTCTGCGTCGTTGTGCTCGGGTCGAGTCTTGGTCCGTGGTCGCGAACTCTTGCCCGGTCGGATCCGAACGTCGGACTCGTCGTACCGGCGCGCGGTCAGGAGCCGACCCCGCTCGGTGTCGGTGCGGACAGCATTGCGTCCCACAGCGTTTCGAAACCGGGGAGCGTCTTGGCGGTGGTGCCGATGTCGTCCACCTCGACCCCGGGTACCCGCAAGCCGACGATCGCGCCTGCGGTCGCCATGCGGTGGTCGGCGTAGGAGTGCCAGACGCCTGCGTGCAGCGGTGCCGGATCGATTCGGATGCCGTCGTCGGTCTCGACGGCGCGTCCGCCGAGTCGGACGATCTCGGTTGTCAGTGCAGCGAGTCGGTCGGTCTCGTGGCCACGCAGATGGGCGATGCCACGCAGAATCGACGGCCCCGCGGCCAGTGCGGCGAGCGCCGCGACCGTAGGGGTCAGTTCGCCGATATCGTGCAGATCGAAATCGATGCCGCGCAACGTATCCGGGCCCTCGACGGTCAGGATGCCTGCGGTCAGGTCGACCCGAGCGCCCATCAGGGTGAGTATCTCGCGGAATGCATCGCCGGGCTGAGTGGTCGATTCGGGCCAATTCGGCACGCGCACTCTGCCTTTCGTCACCACCGCTGCAGCAAGGAAGGGGGTGGCGTTGGACAGGTCCGGCTCGATGGTCCAGTCGATCGGCGCGACCGGGCCTGGGTGCACCCGCCAGGTGTTCGCGTCACCACCGGACTCGGGGGTATCGACTCGCACGCCCGCACGCCGCAACATCTCCACGGTCATGTCGATGTGCGGCATCGACGGAACGGGCTTGCCGATGTGGTGGATTTCGATTCCCTCGTCGAAGGCCGCAGCGGAGAGCATCAGACCGGAGACGAACTGCGAAGAGCCCGAGGCGTCGATCTCGACCGATCCGCCGCGCAGCGAACCGGTGCCACGCATCGTGAACGGCAGCGCGCTGGCGTCGATCTCGGCCCCCACCGCGCGCAGAGCGTCGAGGATCGTGTCGAGCGGTCGGATACGTGCCTGCTCGTCGCCGTCGAACGACACTTCGCCAGCGGCGAGCGCAGCCAGGGGTGGCACGAAGCGCATGACGGTACCTGCCAGCCCGCAGTCGACGGCTCCGCCGTGCAGCGGTGCCGGAGTCACCCGCAACGACGTCCTGTCGTCCTCCGCGGCCTCGATATCGATGCCCAAGGTTGTCAGGGCGTCGATCATGAGATCGGTGTCACGGCTGCGCAGGGCACCGGTCATCGTCGACGAGCCGGTGGCGAGCGAGGCGATGATCAGTGCGCGATTGGTGATCGACTTCGATCCGGGCAGAGTGACTGTCGCGTCGACGGGTGCGACGGCGGCGGGGGCTGTCCAATTGCTCACCCGTCCATCTTCTCTCATTCGGGATCAGCGCGCGGCGATGGGCGCGGATGTAGCGGCTGTGAGCCGGACGAGATCGGCCGGTGCGAGTTCGATCTCGAGTCCGCGCCGACCTCCACTGCACAGAATCGTCTCGAGACCGAGGGCCGAGACGTCGATCACGGTGGGCAGGGATTTGCGTTGGCCGAGAGGTGAGATACCGCCGAAGACGTACCCGGAGGAGCGCTCGGCGGCAGTCCTGTCGGCCATCGTGATCTTTCTGGTGGACAGCGCGGCGGCCGCGGCCTTGAGCGAGAGCGTCGTCGTCACCGGGACGATCGCCACCGCCAGCGAGCGATCCGCTCGTTCGACGACGAGAGTCTTGAAGACCTGTTCGGGCCGAACGCCGAGTCGTTCGACGAGTATCTGTGCCGCCTCCTCGCCGTAGGACTGCGCCCGTGCGTCGTGGTCGTACGAATGCACGGTGTGCGCCACTTTTCGTGCGGTGAGCAGCGCGAGAGCAGGTGTGGACGCAGCCATTCACGGGACTCTAGCGATCGGGCGGGAACACGGCGGCACGACGCCGTGTTGTGCAACAACAGATACGAATGCAGGTGGAAGGAATGACGAATGGCAGTGCTGACCGCGGGACGTCCCCTCGCGCTGAAGGGGGTGATCTCTTCGCAGAAGTCGACTTCGGGCGCGGTAGCCTGGGCGGTGGAAGCTATCGAAGGGATCAGCGTGACAGAAGCCAGCAATCCCGTCGCTGACGTGGACGACGAGAAGGCGATCGCGGAGCGCAGAGCTGCCGAGACCGAGGCGCAGTTGACCGAGCGCTTCGAGCGCGACGCGCTGCCGATGCTCGATCAGCTCTACGGCGCAGCTCTGCGTATGACGCGCAACCCCGCCGACGCCGAGGATCTGGTTCAGGAGACGTTCGTGAAGGCCTACTCGGCTTTCCGGTCGTTCCGTGAGGGCACGAACCTCAAGGCGTGGCTGTACCGAATTCTCACCAACACCTACATCAACTCCTACCGCAAGAAGCAGCGTCAGCCCGCTCAGTACCCGACCGACGAGATCAGTGACTGGCAGCTCGCCGCCACCGCCGAACACACGTCGACGGGGCTGCGTTCCGCCGAGGTCGAGGCTCTGGACGCGTTGCCGGACGACGACATCAAGGCGGCGCTGCAGTCTCTTCCCGAAGAATTTCGGATGGCTGTCTACTACGCCGACGTCGAGGGGTTCCCGTACAAGGAGATCGCCGAGATCATGGGCACTCCCATCGGCACGGTGATGTCGCGTCTGCACCGCGGACGCAAGCAGCTGCGGGGCCTGCTGGCAGGGGTTGCACGCGAGCGTGGTTTCAACCGGGACGGCGCAGTCGACCGGCACGAGCAGGAGGTAGTCCAGTGACGGGCACCGGAAAGATCGACGGCGGGAACGACGGCGACGCACAGTTCGAGCGCCTCGACTGCTCGGCGGTGATCGCGGACGTGTGGGTGATGCTCGACAACGAATGCGACGAAGCGAGCCGATCCCGTCTGCAGAAGCACATCGACGAATGCGGATCGTGCTTCGAGGCCTACGGAATCGAAGAGAAGGTCAAGCGGCTGATCTCACGCAAGTGCGGGGGAGACCAGGCACCGGCCGGGTTGCGCGAACGACTCAGCGTCGAAATTCGACGAACCGTGCTGATCCGCCAGACGGACTCCGAGTAGTCGCAGTTCCTACTCACAAACGACGAGGGGCCGAGAAGCAGTCGCTTCTCGGCCCCTCGCGGCTTGTGGCAAACCGTCAGCTGTTGGGACGTTTGCCGTGGTTGGCCTTGTTGCCCTTACGAGCACGCTTCTTACGTCCACGCTTTCCCATGATGGGCTCCTCTCGTTTGTTCACTACAGTCTCCCACGTGTGATTGGCTTACTGTGACGGGCCTGGTCTCATATGGGTGTCCAGCGCAGTTCGTGGTGACGTGAGAGAGGGGTTCGCCGATGTCCGAGGACGTTCGCGCGGAAATGGTGTCCACTGTGTTTCAGGTGGTCGTGGCCCGAGGCGATGCCGTCGAGGTCGGTGACACCCTCGTGATCCTGGAATCGATGAAGATGGAAATTCCGGTGCTGGCCGAGACCGCAGGGACGGTCACGTCGGTGGACGTCGCGGTGGGCGACGTCATTCAGCAGGGCGACCTCATCGCCGTCGTGTCCTGAGCAACGATCACGTGAGATCTCGTGTCGACCCTCAGTGACCTTCTGGCCGAGCACACCGACCTCCCCGGTGTTGCGGTGGACCATCTCCAACGCGTCGTAGGCGAGTGGCAGCTGCTGGCCGACCTCTCGTTCGCCGATGTGCTGCTGTGGGTCGGCACGGACGACGTCTCCAGTGGGACTGCCGACGTGCTGTGTGTGGCCCAGTGCCGGCCGACGACCGCGCCCACGGTCTTCACTCACGACATCGTGGGAACGACGATCTCCGAATCCGAGCACCCCGATGTGATGGTCGCGCTGCAGCAGCGGAAGATCGTGCACGGAGGCGTGGTGACGCGAACCGAGAGCATCCCGGTGCGTTGCGGAGAGCACGTCATCGCGGTGCTGACCCGCGATACCAATCCCGCGCAGCTTCGACCGCCGAGCGCCCTCGAGGTGGCGTATCGAGAATGCGCCGACGACCTGTGTCTGATGATCAGCGAAGGCACGTTTCCCACCCCCGAAGAGCGCACCGATGTGAACTCGTCCCCCCGTGCAGGCGACGGATTCATTCGCGTCGACACCGAGGGGCTGGTGGACTACGCCAGTCCCAACGCCCTCTCGGCGTACCACCGGATGGGATTGACGACCGAGCTGTCCGGCCGGGATCTGGCGTCGGTCACGCGGTCGCTGGTCACCGACCCTTTCGACTCGCAGGAAGTGGCCGATCACATCAGGTCGTCGCTCAACGGCAACGTTGGACATCGGATGGAGGTCGATGCCCGCGGTGCCACAGTTCTCGTGCGCACGCTGGCCCTGCAGCCGCGCGGAAGGTCTGCCGGGGCGGCCGTGTTGATCCGCGACGTCACCGAGGTCAAGCGCCGCGATCGTGCTCTGCTCAGCAAGGACGCGACCATCCGGGAGATCCACCATCGGGTGAAGAACAACTTGCAGACGGTGGCGGCGCTGCTCCGACTTCAGTCGCGCCGACTCGAGAACGAGGAAGCGCGCACGGCGTTGTCCGAGTCGGTCCGTCGAGTCACGTCCATTGCACTCGTGCACGAAATGCTGTCGATGTCGGTGGACGAGGAAGTGGACCTCGACGAGATCGTCGATCGATTGGTGCCGATCATGCTGGATATAGCCACGGTCAATCCGAGGGTGCGAGTGGTGCGCGAGGGCAAACTCGGAGTCTTCTCGGCCGAACGCGCGACGCCCTTGGTGATGGTGCTCACAGAGCTGGTGCAGAACGCGATGGAGCATGGATTCGACGCCGGGTCGGCCGGTGTCGTCCGAATCGGAGCCGACCGGTCCGCGAAATGGCTGGATGTGGTCATCCACGACGACGGGCGCGGTCTGCCCACCGGGTTCTCTCTGGAACGTTCGGACGGCCTCGGACTGCAGATCGTGCGCACTCTGGTCTCGGTGGAGCTGAACGGATCGCTGGGTCTGCATCCCGCGGCGGGTGGGGGAACCGACGCGATGCTGAGGGTTCCTCTGGGACGGCGTGTGCCCAGGCCCTGATGCACGTTCGGTGAACAGTGCGTAACGGGCTCTTCGACCGCCAGAGGGACGCTGGAGGCCCGTGGAACGCAGAAAGCCCGGTATCCGCTACAGCGGATACCGGGCCTCGAGCGTGTGCTGGTTTCGCGTCCTAGACGGAGCTGCGTGCGCGCGTACGTGCGTTGCGTCGCTTGAGTGCACGGCGCTCGTCTTCACTCATTGCGCCCCATACTCCTGCGTCCTGGCCGGATTCGAGTGCCCAGGACAGGCATTCAGCGGTGACGGGGCACCGAGTACAGACGACTTTGGCATCGGCGATCTGCGCGAGCGCCGGACCACTGTTTCCCACCGGGAAAAATAGTTCCGGATCTTCATCGCGACAAATAGCCTTGTGGCGCCAGTCCATCCTCTGCTCCTTACCGGGCGCCGTAGCGCCGTTTCGTTTCTCTTCTGTTCACGAGTGGGTAACCAATGTTTCCGCACTGTTGCTTGTGAATGCTTTCACGAACTCAGGTGAAGTCAAGGGGTACGCGCGTGACCGTGGTCAAGCTCACTCTGTTAGGCTCGCTTTAGCCTTCTGCGCTCCTTTGTACCCCGAGTGAACAGATTTCGCTCGTGATTTCACAGAAAGTGCGCTCTGCGCCTCAGTGTGGCTCGGCGCACGCTGCCCTCACATGCTCGGCGCAACCACCTGCAGCGCGTCGGGAGTGGAGAAGAACTCGGCCTCGGTGCGTTCGCCCAGGTAGTCGCCGTCCATCTGCAAACCGACCGGTTCTGCCGAGGAAATTCGGACGCTCGGTACATCGTCGATGCGAATCAGCTTGCGAGACTTCGGTTCTGCGCCTTTGGCAAGCAGCTGGCGAGAGACCCGCAACGTCGGGAACAACGCAGTCGAGCGCATACCGAACACTCCGAGACCCGAATCGAAACCGGTACCCGGATTGGTGTGCACCGGCCTCTGGTTCAAATAAGTCCACGGACTCGAATTCGACACGAACGCATAGTGGACTCCCTCGAACGGATCCCGACCCGGAACCTCCACCGTCAACCGAGCCGGCTGCCGCTTGTGCTTGAAGAACTCCTGCACAGCCGACCGCAGATACCGCGTCGCAGACACCGGCTTGCCGTCCTTACGGCCGGCATCGATCGCCCGACACACATCGGCATCCAGACCCATACCCGCGTTGAAGGTGAACCAGCGATTGTCGCAATGCCCCAACCCGATCGTCCGCCGCGCCCGTGCATCGAGCAGCCCGATCAACTGATTCGTCGCCGCCACCGGATCGGCCTCGATACCCAACGAACGAGCGAACACATTCGCACTGCCGCCAGGAACGACCGCGATCGGCGGAATCGCACCGATCGTCACCGCCTGCATCGACGTCGGCAACGGCACCCCGAGCAAACCGTTGATCACCTCGTTGACCGTCCCGTCACCACCGTGAACGATCACCAACCCCATCCCGTCCTCACGGGCACCCCGAGCCAGCTCCGACGCATGATCACGATGAGTCGTCTGCGCAACCGTCACCCGCACCCGACTCGACAACGCATGAGCCAACAGATCCCGAGCCGCAGCAGTCGTAGAAGTCGCATTGGGATTGACGATCAGCAGCGCACGCACGAGCAATGACACTAACCGGGTCGTTCCGCACGCTCCACTCCCGGTCACCTGGGTCGTTCCGCAGGCTCCACTCCCGCCCCTGAGTCGTTCCGCAGGCTCCACTCCCGCCCCTGGGTCGTTCCGCAGGCTCCACTCCCGGTTGCCTAGGCTGGTCGCGTGTCCACCTCACCCGAGAACCTCACCCCGCCGGCCACGTTTCGATCCGCCGGGGCGCTCGTCGCAGCGCAGGGCGTGGCGTCGTTGGTGGCCGCGATCGTCCTACTCGTCCGAGCGTTCTCCGGAGAGGGAGAGAACGCAGTGGCCAACGGGTACGGCACCGCCGGGTGGTTCGGTGTCCTGGGCATCGGAGTCGGCGCCGCAGGCGTTGCCCTGGTCCTCGGAAAACGCTGGGGACGATCCATCGCCACCGTCGTACAGCTCCTGCTGCTGCCCGTCGTATGGTCGCTGTTGACCGGATCGCACCAGACCGTCTACGGCGTCGCCCTCGGAGTCGTGGTCGTCGGCGTGCTCGTCTTGCTGTTCAGCCCGCCGTCCTCTCGGTGGATGGCCGCCGAATACAGCGACGTCGACGACGACCTCCGCTGACGTAGTCGTTTCAACGCGCCTGTTCGGCCAACTCGACCAATGCATCCTCGGCAAGGCGGAACGTGGTCCATTCGTCCTGTGGCTCTGCTCCGAGCGATCGGTAGAAGCCGATCGACGGGGTGTTCCAGTCCAGAACCGACCAGGCCAACCGCGTGTACTGCCGATCGACGCATTCGGCGGCCAATGCGGCGAGCAGTGCAGTTCCGAAGCCTTCTCCCCGCGCGGCGGGTTGCACGTAGAGATCCTCCAGATAGATTCCGTTGACTCCGTCCCACGTGGAGAAGTTCAGGAACCACAACGCGCATCCCACCACCGTCCCCTCGTGCTCGGCGACGTGTGCGAACACCGACGGCTGCGCTCCGAACAGAGCGGCGCGAAGCTGCTCGTCTCGAACGGTGCACAGCGAGGACGACTTCTCGTAGGCGGCGAGTTCGTGCACGAGAGCGGTGACGGCGGGAACATCGGCCTCGGTGGCGCGGCGAATCATCCTGGGTTTCCTTTCGGTGCCGTGGCGGCGGTGAGGATCGACGGGTGCACGTTGTGCGCGACGAGCTGGCGGAACGAATGCTCGAAGCCGAGCAACGAGTACGCGGCGGGCGAGAGGGCGAAGCGTTTGCCCTCGGTGATGGGGGCCTCGGTCCAGCCGGCGATCAGTGCGCGCGAGAAGTGGCCGTGACCGACCAACACGACGTCGCGGCCGCTCAACAGCGGCAGGACGACCGAGAGCACCATGTCGACGCGCACGGCGATGTCACCGATGGACTCACCACCCGGACATGGATGCGTCCAGACGGTCCAGTGCGGCACAGTTTCGTGGATCTGCGTCGAGGTGATGCCTTCGTAGTCTCCGTAGTCCCACTCCGACAACGCATCCCACTCCCGATCGACCTCGAGGCCTGCGAGCTCGGCGGTTCGACGTGCGCGCTCGCGCGGGCTCGTGATCACCAGAGGATCGCGCAGGTTCAGTAATCGGAGCAGCGATCCGGCCTCGACGGCCTGTTGCTCGCCGACGCTGGTGAGGGGGACGTCGGTGTTACCGGTGTGCTTGCCGGCCAGAGCCCATTCGGTCTCGCCGTGCCGGAGTAGAACGACTCTGCCTGCCTCGACGCCGCCGTGTGTGGTCATGGAACGATCATGCCTGCCCGCGTGATGTGGCCCTTGTCATAGTCGACCTGCGGATGTGTCCGATTTGTCGATTGAGTACAGACCTACCGGCCGGTTACTCTCGTTCCGAATCGTCACTGCCATGGGCGACGCAGCTCTGTCCGTCGTGCCGCACAGCTCCTTCTCATCGACTTGGAGAACCATGACCGACCTGCAGAAGCCCGCGTCGCCCGATTCTCCGGAGAAGCTCGACGGCGCGTTGCTGAAGATCGCCGGGGTCGTCGTGCTCGGGGCCATCATGTCGATACTCGACGTCACCGTCGTCAGCGTCGCGCTCCGGACCTTCACCGACGTCTTCGAGACCACCTACGCCAATGCCGCGTGGACGATGACGGGCTACACGCTCGCCCTGGCCACCGTCATACCGCTGACGGGGTGGGCTGCCGATCGGTTCGGAACCAAGCGCCTCTACATCACGGCGCTGGTGCTGTTCGTCCTCGGTTCGGTGCTGTGCAGCTTCGCATGGGACATCACCTCGCTCATCGTCTTCCGAGTGCTGCAGGGCCTCGGCGGAGGCATGCTGATGCCACTGGGCATGACGATCATGACGCGCGCCGCAGGCCCGGAGCGGATCGGGCGCGTGATGGCCGTGCTCGGCGTCCCGATGCTCATCGGGCCCATCGCGGGGCCGATCCTCGGAGGCTGGCTGATCGAGGCGGCGAGTTGGCACTGGATCTTCCTCATCAATCTGCCGATCGGCATCCTCGCTCTGATCGCGGCCGTGCTGATCTTCCCCAAGGACAACCCGACTCCGTCCGAGTCCTTCGATTTCCGCGGCATGCTGATGCTCTCGCCCGGCCTCGCACTGTTCCTCTACGGCGCGTCCTCGGTCGTCGAAACCGAAACCGTTCTCGCGGTGAAGGTGCTGGTCCCGGTCATCATCGGACTCGTGTTGATCGTTCTGTTCGTGTTCCATGCACTGCGCGTGCAGCATCCCCTGATCGATCTACGGCTGTTCCGGAACAGGTCGCTCACCGTGGCCGTGATCACCACGACGCTCTTCATGGTCGCCTTCATGGGCGCGGGTCTGCTGTTCCCGAGCTATTTCCTGCTTCGTGGAGAAACGACGTTGACTGCCGGGCTGCTGCTCGCACCACAGGGCATCGGCGCGATGATCGCGATGCCGATCGCCGGAGTGATCGCCGACAAGTTCGGTCCCGGCAGGATCGTGCTGGTGGGGATGGTGCTCATCACCGCAGGGATGGCGGTGTTCACTCGGGTCGGCACCGACACCTCGTACACCTTGCTGATCGGTGCACTGTTCGTCATGGGACTCGGACTCGGTTCGACGATGATGCCGATCATGACGGCTGCGCTGCAGACGTTGACCGACGAGACGGTTGCGCGCGGCTCGACGTTGATGAACATCGTCCAGCAAGCGGCCGGGTCGATAGGTACCGCACTGATGTCGGTGGTGCTGACCGCTCAGCAGAAGCCCGCACTGACCGCAACCAGCCAGATCGAGGCCTTCGACATCTCGGCCAGGGCCTTCGGGACCACCTTCATGGTCGCGTTGGTTCTGATCGTCGTCACGTTCGTTCCCGCCTTCTTCCTGCCCCGGACGAAGCACGTGACCGAGCGGTCCGCGGCACCGATCTCGCTGCACTGACGCGCCCGAGAGATGCCGAACCCTCGCTCATCGGCTCGATGTAAGCAAGGATCAGGGCCGTGACGACAATTCTCGCGGTTGCGAATCAGAAGGGCGGCGTCGCCAAGACCACCACGGTGGCTTCGCTCGCGGCGGCGCTGCATGCTCTCGATCGACGAGTCCTGGTGGTCGACCTCGACCCGCAGGGCTGTCTGACGTTCTCTCTCGGACACAATCCCGACAAGCTCGATTCCTCGGTGCACGAGGTGCTGACCGGGGATGCGAAGGTCGAGGACGTGCTGATCGAGACTGCGGAAGGAATCGTTCTGCTTCCGGCGACGATCGATCTCGCAGGTGCGGAAGCCCTGCTGCTGATGCGCGCGGGTCGTGAGTTCGCGCTCAAGCGTGCACTCGCGCCGATCCTCGAGGACTTCGATGTCGTCGTCATCGATTGTCCGCCGTCGTTGGGGGTCCTGACCCTCAACGGCCTCACCGCCGCACAGTCGGTGCTCGTGCCCCTGCAGTGCGAGACTCTCGCTCATCGCGGGGTCGGGCAGTTGTTGCGAACGGTGTCCGAGGTGCAACAGATCACCAACCCCGATCTGACGCTGCTCGGTGCCCTTCCCACACTGTTCGACGCCCGCACCACGCACAGCAGGGATGTGCTCGGCGACGTCTCGGACCGCTACTCGTTGCCGGTTCTAGCACCGCCGATTCCGCGGACCGTACGCTTCGCCGAGGCCAGTGCCTCGGGCGCGACGGTGCTCTCGGGACGAAAGAACAAGGGCGCACAGGCCTATCGAGAACTTGCCGAGAATCTGCTGGCGTACTGGGACGGTCAAGCCGATCTGAAGACCTATGATCCGGCGGAGTAGAACGAAGCCCGTGCCGGCGGGTCAGCCGAGAGCGACCACGTCGGAACCGCGTTGCTCGACGACCACATCGCCGATCACCGACATCTGTATCGGGCCGGCGTAATCGCCTCGGTCGACCGGAATGTCGGCCACCCTGACACCGGTGGAGAGATCGACCACCGAGATGCCGTCGGGCACCGGTAAGAGGAGTCGGCCTGCCATGACCGCTCCACTTCCGAGGGCTCCGGGGACGGTCCAGAGAGGGCTCAGGTTGTTGGAATCGAACGCCTGGACCCCCGTGCCGGTGAACCAGGTGAGAGCCGAACCTGCCTTCGTCGCAGGAAGATTCGGGGTAGGGGAGGAGCCGGCCGGAAGAGTGAATTCGGACAGTTTCGCGGCCGCGTCGTCGTAGAGTCCTACCCGGTCGGGCGCGCCGTTCTCCGCTGGAATGTACAGCGCGACAACGCTGCCCGTGATCGCAATGATCTGCCCGGCAGTGGGTGCGTCGGATCGGGGAACGAGTTCCGGTACCACCGTCGACCCGTACTCCTCAGGTTTACCGGCGTCCTTGGGTGCAGGATTCATCAGCGACAATCGGGCAGCGGTCTCTCCCGGGCACTGTTCGAGCACAGCCGTCCGCGAGTTCGTCGACGCCGAGGACAGCAGCGTGCACCCGGTTCGCGGCTGACTACCCGGATTGACCGGGGCATCGACTCGACCGTATTCGAGGGTGCGCACCATGTCCGACCGCCACAGCTCCATGCGCGTGTCGCCCCTCGACGTCACGTAGGTGCCATCGGAGGACAGGCGGACCGCATCGTCGGCGTCGGAAGTGCGCTGCGCCTTGCGCTCTCCGGTCGGCCCGTCGAGTTCGGTGACCTGAGAGCAACCGCGGTCGTCGCGGTAGACCGCGACCGCGGTGTTCCACGACGAGACCACCGAGCAGAGCGGGAGATCTCTCGAGTACGACCAGGATGGCTCTCCTGACCGTGGATCGCGGCCGAGGACGGAGCCCCCGTCCGCCGTCACCACCGTGGATCCGGTGACGACAGGGAGCGGGGTTCGCGTCGAATCCGTCGCTGCACTCGGCGCACGCCACAGTTCGGTGAGCGCAGTGGGCACCGCGAGCGCGGGCTCGGCCTGAGCCAGCGGCTCCTCGGCCGGGATCGATGTGGTTCCGCGAGCATCACCGGTGAACCAGGCGATGCTCGCGGCAACCACTACCACCACCGCGATGACGGCGGCGACGAGGAGGTCGGTTCTCGTCCTTCGTTCTGGAGCCAGCACGGCGGGAGATTACTCCGACGCGCTCGCAGTCGAGGGTCCGGCGTCGGCGGACGATCCACTGGGGCGACGACGCCTGCGGCGGCGCGGCGCAGTCTTGGTGACCGTGTCCGCGGACGCCGCATCGGACGTATCCGACTGTTCGGCAACCGATTTCGTTGCCGGTGCGGAATCGTTCTGCGCAACGCTGGTTGCGGCGGTGTTGTCGCCGTCCTGCCCTGCGCGGGTTCGACGCCGACTGCGTGAGCGGCGCGGCTTGGTAGCCGAAGACGCGTCGGCCGCAGGCGCTGCCGTCGCCTCGCCGTCGTCCGCCTTCTCCGGGGCGCGCGAGGGTGCCTTGCGTACCGTGCCGGTGGCGTCGGTGGCGATACCGAGGTCGGTGAACAGGTGCGGCGAGCTCGAGTAGGTCTCGACCGGATCCGGCATGCCGAGATCGAGCGCCTTGTCGATCAGCTGCCAACGGGGGATGTCGTCCCAGTCGACCAGGGTGACCGCGATGCCGGTGCGCCCGGCACGGCCGGTGCGGCCGATGCGGTGCACGTAGGTCTTCTCGTCCTCGGGGCACTGGTAGTTGATGACGTGGGTGACGTCGTCGATGTCGATACCGCGGGCCGCGACGTCGGTCGCCACCAGAACGTCGATCTTGCCCGTCCGGAACGACTTGAGGGCCTTCTCGCGCTGGACCTGGCCGAGGTCACCGTGCACGGCACCGACCGAGTATCCGCGCTCGGCCAGCTCGTCGGCGACCTTCTGAGCGGTGCGCTTGGTGCGGGTGAACACCATGGTCGCGCCGCGACCCTCGGCCTTGAGAACTTTGGCGACCATCTCGACCTTGTCGAGGGCGTGGGCCCGGTAGACGTGCTGGGCGGTGCGGTCGTGGACGGCCGAGGACTCCGCCTCTTCGGCGCGGATGTGCGTCGGCTGAGTCAGGAACGTCCGGGCCAGAGTGATGATGGGGCCGGGCATCGTCGCCGAGAACAGCATCGTCTGACGCTTGTCGGGAACCATGCCGAGGATGCGCTCGATGTCGGGGAGGAACCCGAGGTCGAGCATCTCGTCGGCCTCGTCGAGGACCAGGACTCCGACCTTGCCGAGGATCAGGTGGTTCTGCTTGGCGAGGTCGAGCAGTCGGCCCGGGGTGCCGACGACGACGTCGACGCCGTTCTGCAACGCGCTGATCTGCGCCTCGTACGGACGGCCACCGTAGATGGAGAGCACCTTGACGGGGCCGTTCGCGCCGCTGAGGTACTTGGATGCGTTCTCGAGGTCGGAGCTGACCTGAACGCACAGTTCACGGGTCGGCACGATCACCAGGGCGCGGGGAGTGCCGTCGAGCGGGGAGGTACCGGAGTTGTCCGTGGCGAGTCGGTGCAGCAGAGGCACACCGAAGCCGAACGTCTTGCCCATTCCGGTGCGTGCCTGACCGATGAGGTCGTCGCCCGCGATGGCGAGCGGCAGCGTCAACTCCTGGATGGCGAACGTCCGCTCGATTCCCATCTCGGAGAGCGCGCGAACGATGGTGGGGTCAACGTTCAGTTCGGCGAAAGTGGGGGGTACGTGCTTGTCGTCCAGCTGCGCCGACAGCGTGGTGTCGCCGGTGTCGGATTCTTGGTCGATGACTATCTTGCTCAGGGGACTGGCCTTCCTCGTGGTCGAACGTGCGCACGAGGAAGGGCATAGGCCTATTGCCGGCCGAAGTCGATGCCCTCGATCCGATGTGATGTCGCCGTCAGCCTCAGCGCGGCCGCGAACTGCGATGTCCGCTGCGGCGAAGCTGTCGAGGCGACCCGGATCAGGTGCGCACACATTATCGATGACCGTCGTGTGCTTCTTCGGTCCGTTTCATCGGTCCGCGAGTGACGATCGAGCACCATGGTAGCTTGCCGAACGGAATTCTCCATTGTCGGCAGGTCACGGTACGTCCAGCGCGCGCCGCGACGAGGCGTCGGGCACCGGACTACGATTGCCAGCCATGGGAGCCCATTCGTCGGAGCCGTCGTCCGCAGTTTCACCCACCTCTGTCGTCGAGTCGCCCGAGTCGGATCGAGTCGAGCCGTCGATCGCGCACGATCACCCCGGTATTCCGGATCTGTTCGCGGTGCTCGCGTACGGCGAGATTTCCGCGTTCTATCGCCTGGCGGACGACGCTCGAATGGCTCCGTCGATGGAGGGTCGCGTCGCGCTCGCGAGCATGGCGGCTGCGGAGATGAGCCACTTCGAGACGTTGCAGAGAGCCTTGTCCGATCGTGGTCTCGACGTCTACGCCTCGATGGACCCGTTCGTTCGCGCCCTGGACGAGTACCACGAGTCGACGACGCCGTCGACGTGGTTGGAGTCGTTGGTCAAGGCGTACGTGGGCGACGGCATCGCGGCCGATTTCTACCGGCAGATCGCGCACAGTCTCACCCCCGACGTGGCCGAGATCGTCCGCGACGTGCTGGCCGAGACCGGGCACTCGGAATTCGTGGTGCACGAGGTGTCCGATCGGGTTCGTGCGAGCTCGCAGGAGAAGGCGCGATTGATGCTGTGGGGTCGTCGTCTGCTCGGTGAGGCCATCACCCAGGCGCAGTTCGTGCTCGCTCGCCGTGAGTCGCTGACCGATCTCGTCATCACCGCATCGGGAGACCTCAACGGTGTCGTCGCACTGTTCGATCGCATGCAGGAACAACACGCGGAACGGATGTCCTCACTCGGCCTCGACTGACCGCACAGGACTGTGTTCGCTGACAGCACAGGGCGTCGGGCGTCTGGCTCGACGCCGCTGCACTAGCCTGGCGTGAGCAGAGTTGTCGAGAGTTCGGAGGTTGACCGTGGAGGTCAAGATCGGTGTTTCGGAGAGTTCCCGTGAGCTCGTCGTGAACAGCACGCAGTCCCCGGCCGAGGTCGAAGCGCTCGTATCGACCGCCTTCGCCGGTAAGGACGGAGTGCTGGCGTTGGAGGACGAGAAGGGACGCAAGTTCTTGATCCAGTCTTCCAAGGTGTCGTACGTCGAGATCGGTCCGTCCGATTCTCGGAAGGTCGGATTCGCGACCGCCTGAGACTGCTCGGAACGCAGAACACGCCCCTCACTCGCATCGAGTGAGGGGCGTGTCGAGTTTGCGGGTTGCGAGGCTACGGTGCCTGCAGGGGAACGTGCGACAGACCGCCCCAGGCCAGCGAAACCGTGGTGTCGACGGCGTCTTCCTTCGAGATCGGCCGGTCGGCTTCGAGCCAGTACCGAGCAGTGAACTGACTGGCACCGACCAGGCCTACGGCCAGTACGCGAGCTCGATAGGGATCGAGTCCGGAATCGTGGGCAACGAGGTCGAAGACGGCATCGACGCACGCTTCGGTTGCCTGCTCGACGCGTGCATTGACCTGCGGGTCGCCCATCAGATCGGATTCGAAGACAAGGCGGAATCCCTGTGTATCGGTGTCGACGAAGTCGTAGAACGCCAGCACCGCGGCACGAACTCGTTGCTTGTTGTCCGTGGTCGAGCGCAGAGCCTGTCGTACTCCTGCGATCAGGGTGTCGACGTAACTCTGCAGCACCGCCAGATACAGCTCGAGTTTTCCGGGGAAGTGCTGATACAGGACCGGCTTGCTGACGCCCGCGCATTCGGCGATCTCGTCCATTCCGGATGCGTGGTACCCACGGGTCACGAATATCTCGCTCGCCGCAGCGAGCAGTTGCGCCCGACGGGCATCGCGAGGCAGCCGTGCGCCGCGCCGATTGCCGGTGGTGGCCGGCCGGTCCGAAGACCTCCGGTCGTCGAGATCTGTCATCAATTATGTTCCCATCCGCGTCGACAGCTGCGCTCGTCTTGGTTCGACAACGAACGGTCCGGCATGAACTCCCGGCGGGTGGCCGTCGGTTCGGACCGCTCGTAGCGCAGATCACGGGCAACGATACTCGTGGCGGCCGGCACCCACGGGATCCTGGGGGACCGTTGCGGAAAGTGGGCGATACCGGAACATGTCGAGCGGTTTGTTCGTACGATGTTTTCGTACCGAAAACCCGATAGTTCCATTCCCGGTATCGGCGTGCCGAGCAGCGGGCGGTGAGGATTGTGAGATCGTGTTCGAGTGACTGACCGAGGCGGGCCGCGTATCCGCGGTGGTGTGCAGTCGGACGGCGTCGACGACGGTTACGACGATCGCGCGGACGATTTCCCACGAAGTGTGGGCAGTCGCGGGTCGCATCAACCGCTCCGCGCGCAGTGGGATCCGACGCAACGCGAGGTCAAGCTGCGCAGTCGTCGACCGGATCGCGATATCAGGAAGCAGAGCAAGCTCGGAAAGTTCGCGTCCACTTACGGCTGGCGGGCGTACGCGGTGCCGATTCTGATCGTGGTGACCGCGCTCGTCGTGTTCGATGCCGTGCGGACCGGTGACCCCGTCACCGGCACCGCAGCGCAGTCGACCAACGCCGATCCTGGATTCGGCACCTTGAGTTCGGATACGACGTCGGGTACCGGAATCATCGGCGTTCCGCCGCAGGCCGACGGTAACTTCGCAGCGTCGATATCGTCGGGTGAACTGCCCGACGGTGGTCCGTTCGCGGTGGAGGGGGCCGGAACGTGGCACACCGTGCCGGGGATAACGGAGCAGGTGGGGCAGGGGACCGAGCGGGTGTTCACCTACACGGTCGAGGTCGAGGACGGCGTGGACACGGTCGGGTTCGGCGGCGACGAGTCGTTCGGCCGATTGGTGGATCAGACCCTTGCCAACCCCAAGAGTTGGACCAACGATCCACGGTTCGGATTCCGTCGCATCGATCAGGGCGATCCCGACTTCAGGATCTCGCTGACGTCGCAGATGTCGATCCGGCAGGCCTGCGGTTACGACATTCAGCTCGAGGTCTCCTGCTACAACCCCGGCATCGAGCGAGTGGTGCTCAACGAGCCGAGGTGGGTGCGTGGGGCGATCTCGTTCCAGGGCGACATCGGCTCGTACCGCCAGTACCAGATCAATCACGAGGTCGGCCACGCGATCGGCTACCAGCAGCACCAACCGTGCGAGACCGACGGCGGGCTCGCTCCGGTGATGATGCAGCAGACGTTCGGGACGAACAACGACGACATCGCGCGACTGGACCCAGCGGGCGTCGTTCCGATGGACGGCAAGACATGCCGATTCAATCCGTGGCCCTACCCGCGAGGCTGATCGGCTGGAACTCGGACAGGCTGAGTTAGATTCGAACGTGTCGCGCCGGGTCACCGGCCGCCGTGTCGAGTCGAGGAGCGTCGCTGCGTCGTGGTCCACCTACCCCCGCTGGTCGAACCCGCAGGCGAACTGTCGCCCGATGACGTCGCCCGGTACAGCCGGCACCTGATCATTCCCAGTGTGGGAACCGACGGTCAGAAGCGACTGCGCAACGCCCGCGTGCTCGTCGTCGGTGCCGGGGGACTGGGCTCACCCGCACTGCTGTACCTCGCGGCCGCCGGTGTCGGGACTCTGGGCATCGTGGAATTCGACGACGTCGAACTGTCGAACCTGCAACGGCAGATCATCCACGGCCGGTCCGACGTGGGTCGCTCGAAGGCCGACAGCGCGAGAGACTCGATTCTCGAACTCAACGACGGCGTCGAGGTGACGCTGCACCGTGTTCGACTCGACTCGTCGAACGCACTCGAGCTCTTTCGGCAGTACGACCTCGTGCTCGACGGGACCGACAACTTCGCCACCCGATACCTCGTCAACGACGCGGCCGCGCTGGTCGGGATCCCCTATGTATGGGGTTCGATCTACCGGTTCGAGGGGCAGGTGTCGGTGTTCTGGGATCGAGCCCCCGGCGACGCAGGTATCAACTATCGCGACCTGTACCCCGAGGCTCCACCGCCCGGCATGGTGCCCTCGTGTGCCGAAGGTGGGGTGCTGGGGGTGCTGTGCGCGTCGATCGGGTCGATCATGGTCACCGAGGCGATCAAGCTGATCACCGGACTCGGCGAGACGTTGCTGGGTCGGTTGATGATCTACGACGCACTGGCGATGAGCTATCGAACCGTCGGTCTGACTCGGGACCCGCATCGAACGCCGATCACCGAGCTGATCGATTACGAGGCATTCTGCGGAGTGGTGCCGGCCGCCGAGTCCACCGGCGAATCGGTCACTCCGGCGGAGCTGCACGCAATGATGCAGTCCGGTCGCGAGATCGCCCTCATCGACGTGCGTGAGCCGGTGGAGTGGGACATCGTCCGCATCGACGGTGCGCGCTCGATTCCCAAGGGTCGAATCCTGTCGGGGGCGGCGATGTCGGATCTACCGCAGCACATCCCCATCGTGCTCTACTGCAAAACCGGCATCAGGTCCGCCGAGGTGCTCTCCGCCCTCGTGGCAGCCGGTTTCTCGGACGCCGCCCATCTGCACGGCGGAATAGTGGAGTGGGCCCAGCAGATCGATCCTGGTTTGCCCATGTACTGATGTGTCGCGTGTGCGCGTCGTCCGCAGCGGCACCGCGATCGGCGGTAGCGTGGCGCTCGTGAGCTCTGTCGAACCTCCTCAGCACGTGATCTCTACGTTCGGGCTGCGCGATGTCGAGCCTGCACCACTCGGTGC
The DNA here is from genome assembly GCF_002259485.1 of Rhodococcus sp. 14-1411-2a. GTDB lineage: Bacteria > Actinomycetota > Actinomycetes > Mycobacteriales > Mycobacteriaceae > Rhodococcoides. The sequence goes on along the minus strand of NZ_NPGA01000020.1, from coordinate 844,524 downwards.
GGATTGGGACGGTGGATGGCGTCTGGGCGACGTCGTCCTGTCCCCGGTGGCAGACCATGCCCGCGCCGCATGGTCGGCCAAGGTGCGCGAGACATTGACCGTGGACGGGGTCCGTCTCGCCCGACCGGTCCGGTCGACCGACGGCCGATACGTCGTGTCGGGCTGGCGCGCAGACACGTTCGTCGCCGGCGAACCGGAGCCTCGTCACGACGAGGTGGTCTCGTTGTCGATGCGGTTGCACGCGGCGACCGCGCAACTCGAGCGACCGCGATTTCTGGTTCAGCCTCCCGTGGCCCCGTGGGCCGACGTGGATGTTTTCGTTGCTGCCGACAGAGCTGCTTGGGAAGCGGTCCCGCTGCGCTCTGCTCGCGGCGCCGGCGCACCCGAGCCGTCGTCCAGTGATGGCAAGAGCAGCCTGGAATTGGTCAAACAGCTTGCGACACTACGCAAGCCCGTCGAGTCACCGGACCAGTTGGTACACGGTGATCTGTTCGGAACGGTCTTGTTCTCGGGTAGCGAGGCACCAGGGATCAGCGACATCACCCCGTACTGGCGTCCTGCGCCCTGGGCTGCCGGGGTGGCCGTGGTGGACGCCCTTTCCTGGGGTGACGCGGACGACGGTCTGGTCAACCGCTGGGACGATCTACCGGAATGGCCGCAGATGTTGCTGCGCGCGTTGATGTTTCGTCTCGCGGTGCACGCGCTTCATCCGCGTTCGACGTCCGAGGCGTTCCCCGGCTTGGCGCGAACGGCGGATCTGGTACGCCTTATTCTCTGACTTCCGCTGCGCGAGCCGGTGATTCGGAGAGTTCGTGGAACAGTGATCGAGCGGCCTGCATCGCGCGGGCCGCGTCACCGGCGATCACCGCCTCCACGAGCGCCGTGTGTTCGTCGATGTAATCGTCGTCGTGCTCGATGGCGTGGTGGCGCATGGCGTCGTGGATCACCGGTAGCAGCGAATCGTAGAACTCCAGATAGATGGCGTTGTGGCTGGCCGCGACGATGGCGCGGTGCAGGCGTGCGTCGATCCGAACTGCATCGGCCAACGGAGTTTCGTCGGACCACGCCGCGTTGCGATCGGCCAGCGCGCCGAGCATGGCACGGATGTCGTCGTCGTCGCGTCGGTCGGCCGCAAGAGCCGCCGCAGTGACTTCCAAGGTTTCGCGTAGTTCGGTGACATCGCGGTGCCTGGCGTCCGAGAAGTACTTTCCCAGGGTTCCGCCGAGGTCGGAGCACGTCATGACGAAGGTGCCCGAACCCTGCCTGCGTTCGACCATGCCGGCGTGCACGAGTGCCTGCACGGCCTCGCGCACGGTGTTGCGCCCGGTGCCGGTGATCTCGCACAGTTCGGGTTCGGTGGGGATGCGGGTGCCCACCGGCCATCGCTGCGACGTGATCTCTTCGCGCAGCTGAGCGGTGACCTGGGAGATCAGGCTCGATCGCTGGACCTGCCGCACGTGGACTCCTCATGCCGGGGACGTTGCAGCGTCGATAGTACTGCTTTGCACCCGATGATCCGGTCATCCTATGATTACGCGGTGAGTGCGCCCACCGCCCCCGATACCCGCCTCGTCGGTACCTCGCTCGTGCGTGGTCGAGTACTCGTCTTCTCCGCGATCGTGGTGTCCGCGCTGACTCTGCGCGCCGCCGTCACCTCGATCAGCCCGCTGTTCGGAAGAATCGGCACCGACCTCCAGTTCGGCACCACCGTCATCGGCATCGTCGGCATGTTGCCTCCGGCGATGTTCGCCGTCTTCGGCCTGGCCACGCCGCTTCTCGCCAAGCGCACCGGCCTGGAGCGGGCAGCTCTGCTGGCGATGGCGCTGACCACGATCGGTATGGCCACTCGTGCGTTCGCGCCGAACACCGCGTCTCTGCTCGCGCTGTCCGCGATCGCTCTCGCGGGCATGGGCATCGGAAACGTCGTCATCCCGCCGTTGGTCAAGCGGTATTTCTCCGAGCGGCTCGCCGTCGTCAGCACCATCTACATCTGCGCCATGCAGGTCAGCACCATGGTTCCGCCGCTGCTGGCCGTCCCCATCGCCGACGCGCACGGTTGGCGCATCTCCATCGGGATCTGGGCCGTCGTCGGCCTGGCCGCCGCGCTGCCGTGGCTCGGTGTCGTCATCGCCCGACGCGGCCGCGACGAGAAGGACGTCTCCGGTGAGGCCGGGTCGGCGTCGGTCCACGCATCGCCGAGCGGCCGAATCCACCGGTCCTCTCTGGCGTGGGGGATGGTGATGATGTTCGCAATGACCTCCCTGATCACCTACTCCATGCTCACCTGGTTGCCGACGCTCCTCATCGATGCGGGGATCGGAGAAGGCTTGGCCGGTGCGTCGGTGGCGGCGTTCGGAGCGATGGGACTGATCACGTCGCTGGCCGCGCCGACGCTCTGTGCGCGCGTGCGCAATCCGTACGGCATCGTGATGGTTGCCGCGGCGTGCTACCTCGGCGGGTTCGCGGGCCTGCACTGGTCTCCGACTGCCGGTACGGTCGCGTGGGTGTGCTTGGTCGGGCTGGGCACGATGACGTTCCCGATGTCGCTGACGCTGATCAACCTCAGGACGCGCACGGCCGTTGGCTCGTCCTCGCTCTCGGGATTCACCCAGGGGCTGGGTTACGTGGTGTCCTCGACCGGTCCGATTCTGTTCGGTCTACTGCACACCGAGTCCGGGGGCTGGGGACTGCCGTTGGTTCTGTTGACCGGATGTGTAGCGGTTCTGCTGGTCGGAGGATTTCTGTGCTGCCGACCGAGGATGCTCGAAGACACCTGGTGACGTTCGGTGCACGTTGACGCTTCAGCTCACGTCGGTGCTCGATGGCACGTGAGACCAAGTTAATCAACGAGTCATCGCGCGCAGCGCCGCTGCAACATGGCTTTCCTATGTTCGGTTCACACACCGATCAGGAGGCCACACGTGACCAGCCTTTCTCGCAGCGCTTCGGCAGATGCCGGCTCAGCCACCACGGCGACTGTTCCACCCGGAACAGTTCCCGTCTCCGTCAACCATCACATCGCGCACTGGAATTCCGAGGACGTCGAGGCCTGGGAGGCCGGCGGCAAGCAGATCGCCAAGCGCAATCTGATCTGGTCGGTCATCGCCGAGCACGTCGGATTCTCGATCTGGTCGATCTGGTCGGTGATGGTGCTGTTCATGCCGTTGTCGGTCTACGGCATCGACGCGGCGGGCAAGTTCTTCCTGGTGGCCGTCCCCACCCTCGTCGGCGCGATCCTGCGCATTCCGTACACCTTCGCCACGGCCAAGTTCGGTGGCCGTAACTGGACCATCTTCAGTGCTCTGGTGCTCCTGATCCCCACCGTGCTGACCATGTACTTCATGCTCAACCCGGCGTCGTACACCACCTACATCATCGTTGCGGCGTTCGCCGGACTCGGCGGCGGTAACTTCGCATCCTCGATGACGAACATCAACGCGTTCTATCCGCAACGCGAGAAGGGGTGGGCGCTGGGCTTGAATGCGGGCGGCGGCAACATCGGTGTGCCCGTCATCCAGCTCATCGGCCTGTTGGTCATCGCCACCATCGGCAACACCGCCCCCGAGATCGTGTGCGCCGTCTATCTCGTCTTCATCGCGCTTGCCGCCGTCGGTGCCGCGCTGTACATGGACAACCTGGACAACCAGAAGACCAACGGACGCTCCATGATCGACGTGCTGAAGTTCTCGGACTCGTGGTGGATCGCCTTCCTGTACATCGGCACGTTCGGGTCGTTCATCGGCTTCAGCTTCGCGTTCGGGCAGGTCCTGCAGATCAACTTCCTCGCCGGACTCACCGACGGAGCACCGGCGACTCCCGCTCAACAGGCGCAGGCATCGCTGCAAGCCGCTCAGATCGCGTTCATCGGACCATTGCTGGGATCGCTGTCGCGTCCGTTCGGCGGCAAGCTCGCCGACAAGATCGGTGGCGGCAAGATCACCCTGTACACGTTCGTGGCCATGACGTTCGCCACCGGGATTCTGGTTGCGGCCAGTACCTGGGACGATTCGACTCCCGGCGCGGCCAGCGGCACCGTGATGGTGCTCTTCGTCGTCGGATTCATCGCACTCTTCCTGCTCTCGGGCCTCGGAAACGGATCGGTGTACAAGATGATCCCCGCCATATTCGCTGCGAAATCCGCTCAGCTTCAGGGCATGACGGTCGACGAGCAACAGCACTGGTCGCGCAAGATGTCCGGTGCCCTCATCGGAATCGCCGGCGCGATCGGCGCTCTCGGCGGCGTCGGAATCAACCTGGTGCTGCGGGCGTCGTACTCGGGCACCGCGAAGTCCGCGACCACCGCGTTCTGGGTGTTCCTCGCCTTCTACATCGTCTGCGCGATCGTCACGTGGGCGATCTACCTGCGCAAGACCAACTCCGCCGACGCCGACGCACCGGTAGCAGTCTGAGGGTCCATCACCGGCGAGAACGAAACACACTGCACGGCAACGTAGATCGGAAGGACCCGCAATGAAGAACGCGGTAGTGGTAGGTCACGGGATGGTCGGACACCGATTCGTCGAAGCGTTGCGTGCGCGCGACGAGGCGGCCGAGTGGAAGGTCACGGTGCTGTGCGAGGAGGCACTGGCGGCGTACGACAGGGTGGGACTGTCGTCCTACGTCGGTGCCTGGGACCACAAGGAACTCGCTCTGGCGGGCAACGACTATCCCGGTGACACCCTCGTCGAGATGCGCACCGGAGTACGGGCCGATCGCATCGACCGCGATCACCGCACCGTCGTGACCTCGGCGGGGGACACCGTCGAGTACGACGCTCTCGTCCTCGCCACCGGCTCCTACCCGTTCGTGCCGCCGATCACCGGACACGACCTGCCCGCGTGCTTCGTCTACCGAACCCTCGACGACCTGGACAAGATCCGTGCCCGCGCCGACGCCGCAGGACCGGGCGCGGTCGGTGTGGTGGTCGGCGGTGGCCTCCTCGGTCTCGAAGCGGCGAATGCACTGAAGAAGATGGGCATGACCCCGCACGTCATCGAGTTCGCTCCACGATTGATGCCGCTGCAGGTGGACGAGGGCGGCGGCGCGCTGTTGGCGCGTCTGGTCACCGAACTCGGGTTGAACGTCCATGTGGGAGTGGGCACGTCGTCGATCTCCGAGAACGACAGCGCCGGTCTGACGGTCGAACTGAGCGACGGCAGCACCATCGACGCCGCGCTGCTGGTGTTCTCCGCCGGTGTGCGTCCCCAGGATCGGCTGGCACGCGAGAGTGGTCTCGAGGTGGGTGAGCGCGGCGGCATCATGGTCGACATCGGCTGCAGTACCTCCGACCCTGCCGTCTACGCGATCGGCGAATGCGCTGCGGTCGAGGGTCGGTGCTACGGACTGGTCGCTCCCGGGTATTCGACGGCGGAGGTGGTGGCCGACCGATTGCTCGGCGGCGCAGCGCAATTCCCGGGTGCCGACATGTCCACCAAGCTCAAGCTGATGGGCGTCGACGTCGCGAGCTTCGGCGACGCGATGGCGGCCACGCCGGGCGCTCTCGAAGTGGTGTTCAGCGATGCCCCCAAAGGCACGTACGCCAAGCTCGTCGTCACCGACGACGCGAAGATCCTGCTCGGCGGCATCCTCGTCGGCGACGCCTCCGCGTACTCGCTGTTGCGGCCACTGGTCGGTCGCGAGTTGCCCGGCGATCCGGGCGCTCTGATCTCACCAGCCGCCGAGCAGGTCGGCATCGGTGCACTGCCCGACGACGCCGAGATCTGCTCGTGCAACGGTGTGAGCAAGGGTGCCATCTGCTCGGCGATAGCCGACGGAGCCTGCGACCTGGCGGCCGTGAAGAGCTGCACCACCGCGGGCACCACCTGTGGCGGATGCCTGCCCTCGATCAAGTCGTTGCTCGCCGCGTCCGGTGTGGTCCTCTCGAAGTCGTTGTGCGAGCACTTCGCTCAGTCCAGGGCCGAGCTGTACGAGATCGTTCGGGCCACGAACACCCGCACCTTCTCGTCGCTGATCGCCAAGTACGGCTCGGGAACCGGCTGCGACATCTGCAAGCCTGTCGTCGCGTCGATTCTCGCGTCGACGTCCTCCGACCACATTCTCGACGGCGAGCAGGCGTCGTTGCAGGACACCAACGATCACTTCCTGGCCAACATCCAGAAGAACGGCACCTACTCGGTGGTGCCGCGTATGCCCGGCGGCGAGTGCACTCCGGAACAGCTCATCGTCATCGGCGAGGTCGCTCGCGATTTCGGGCTCTACACGAAGGTGACCGGAGGGCAGCGCATCGACATGTTCGGTGCCCGCGTCGAGCAGTTGCCGGCGATCTGGAAGCGCCTCGTCGACGCAGGGATGGAGTCGGGCCAGGCGTACGGGAAGTCGCTGCGGACGGTCAAGAGCTGCGTCGGATCGAGTTGGTGCCGTTACGGCGTCCAGGATTCGGTGGGGATGGCCGTCGATCTGGAGAACCGCTATCGAGGTCTGCGGTCGCCGCACAAGATCAAGTTCGGCGTCTCGGGCTGCGCTCGCGAATGCGCCGAGGCCCGCGGCAAGGACGTCGGGATCATCGCGACCGAGGGTGGTTGGAACCTCTACGTAGGCGGTAACGGAGGTCAGTCGCCCAAGCACGCGCAGTTGCTCGCGTCCAACCTCGACGATGCCACCCTGGTCAGCTACATCGACCGTTACCTCATGTTCTACGTGCGTACAGCCGACCGGCTGCAGCGCACGGCACCGTGGCTCGAATCGCTCGACGGGGGACTGGACCACCTCAGAGCCGTCGTGTGCGAGGACAGTCTCGGCATCGGTGCCGAACTCGAAGCCGACATGGAACGCCACGTCGCCGGCTACAAGGACGAGTGGGCCGGCGTGCTCGAAGACGACGAGAAGCTCGGTCGGTTCGTCTCCTTCGTCAATGCTCCGGACGAGTCCGACCCCACCATCGCGTTCGACGAGTCCGGCGCGCGCAAGGTGCCTGTGCTGATGGGAATGCCACGAGTGGGCGCGTGAGCCGATACGGGAGCTGACAACCGGCAGGTCACGAGACTGAGTGCATGTGCACAGACGAGTAATCGCGACTTAACGGCCAAGAAACACAAGCAACGTGGAATAGCTGATCAGGAGGTACGCCATGACTGTCATCGATTCGTCAGCAGTGAAGTCACCATCAGCGGTACCGAACGACATCGCTCGTGATTGGACCCCGGCCTGCACGCTCGACGCGCTGATTCCGGGGCGCGGAGTGGCGGTGCTCCTGCGAGGAGGCACCCAGGCGGCGCTGTTTCTGCTCGACGACGGACGACTGTTCGCGGTGGGCAACATCGATCCGTACGGGCGTGCAGCAGTGATGTCACGCGGACTGGTGGGAGACCGAGGGGGCGAACCCACCGTCGCATCGCCGTTGCTCAAGCAGGTTTTCTCGCTGGCCGACGGGCGCTGCCTCGATGACACGCAGGTCACCCTCGGATCGTTCGAGGTCTCCTGCGTCGAGGGCGTCGTGCTGGTCCGCGGCGGATCTACGTGAGCGAAATCGCAGGGGCTGCAATGCCTCTGGTCGGGTTCACCGTCGGGATCACCGCATCGCGTCGAGCCGAGGAGTTCGCGACTCTGCTCGAGCGGCGCGGGGCCACCGTGATGCATGCCCCCGCTATTCGCATCATCCCACTGGCCGACGACGCCGAGCTCGAACGCGTCACCGCCGCCGTCATCGCTGATCCACCGGAAATCACCGTGGCCACAACAGGAATCGGATTTCGTGGCTGGGTCGAGGCAGCGGACGGGTGGGGGCAGGCAGAAGAGCTGGGGCGCGCACTCGGTGCGTCCCGTCTGCTCGCTCGCGGTCCGAAGGCGAAAGGGGCCATCCGAGCAGCCGATCTACGCGAGGAGTGGTCGCCCGCCTCGGAATCCTCGGCGGAGGTACTCGAACATCTGTTGGCCGAAGGGGTGGAGGGCAAACGCATCGCCGTGCAGCTGCACGGCGCGACCACCGAATGGGAGCCGGTCCCCGATTTCTGCGAGGTGTTGCGCTGCGCGGGAGCCGAGGTGGTTCCGGTGCCGGTCTACCGCTGGACAGCGCCCGACGACCAGAGCCCGATGGACCGCATGATCGAAGCCGTCATCGTCGGTGATCTCGATGCCCTCAGCTTCACCTCGGCACCGGCGGTGGCGTCGATGCTGATGCGCGCCGACGAGAACGGTGTGCTCGAACCTCTGCTGCAGTCGATGCGATCGAGGGTGCTGCCGGTGTGCGTCGGGCCGGTGACGGCCGCGCCCCTCGAACAGCTGAACGTGGCCACCACACAGCCGACCCGGGCGCGTCTGGGGGCACTCGCGCGGCACATCGCCGAAGAACTGCCGAGGCGCACCGGTCGTCTGCATGCGGGCGGTCACGTGGTCAGTGTCCGCGGTAAGTGCGTGGTGGTCGACGGTGAAGTTCGACCGGTGTCCCCAGCAGGCATGGCTTTGATGAAGACACTGGCTCGCAATCCAGGACGCGTCGTCTCCCGCGAGGACCTGTTGGCATCGCTGCCCGGCGGAGGGGGCGACACCCACGCTGTGGAGACGGCGATGACCAGACTCAGGTCCTCGCTGGGCGCGCCGAAAGCTATCCAGACCGTGGTCAAGCGTGGCTATCGCATCGCACTCGATCACATCGAGACCGAGACGGACTGCGATTCCGAGGAACCGGCTGATCGAGTGGCCGTCGTAGAAGGGGGAAAGTACTGATGACACCGACTCTTGTTCTGGTTGCACACGGCACCCGAAACCCCCGTGGTGTCGAGATGGTCGCCGCACTCGCCGATGCTGTGTCGGCGCAGATCGGTACCACGCGCGTGGCATTCGTCGACGTACTCGGGCCGTCACCGGCCGAGGTGCTGCGCGACACCGCCGGCTCGGCTGTCGTGGTTCCCGCCTTCCTCGCGTCGGGCTACCACGTGCACACCGATGTGCCGCGAGAGATCGCCGACAGCGCTCACACGTCCGTCGCCGTCACCCGCGCTCTCGGACCCGACCCAGTGCTGGCCGAGGTCATGGTCGATCGACTACGTGACGCCGGGTGGCGCTCGGGTGATCCGATCGTGCTCGCTGCCGCAGGATCGTCCGATGCTCGTGCGTTGGAAGAACACCGGCGCGCGGCGGCGATGTTGGCCGATGTCGCGCGAGTTCCGGTCAGTATCGGCTACGTCGCCACCAGTACCCCCACCGTGTCCGACGCGGTGTCGACCCTGCGAGAAGCCGGGCACGCACGTGTGTTCGTGGCGTCGTATCTGTTGGCGCGCGGCCTCTTTCACAACCGTCTGGCCGACGCCGGAGCCGACGGCGTCGGTGAGCCGCTCGGAGTGCATGCCGCGATCGTCGATCTCGTGGTCGCGCGCTACCGCGAGGGTGTTCGATCTCTCGGTGAAACTAGTGGTGCGGCAACGGAAGAATTGTCACCGGCTCGTCGGCGCTGACCTCGGCCGGGATCACAGCCAGTGCGTCGCGGCCGACGAGGTGAGCCAGGTGCGCCGTGCGGACTCGGGTATCTGCCCGCCACCGTGTGCCGTCCGCGGTGACCGGGACGATCCGAGGAGTCGGGGATCGAACCTCGGCAGCATTGGACAACAGGCCGATCCGTGGTGGCCGCACCGTTCTCCCGGTCAGGGCATCGACGATCGCGGGCGCGGCGAGCATCGCGGTACCGACGGCCGCCAGCGGATTGCCCGGTAGGCCGAGTACCACTGTGCCGTCGGGCAACGCCGCGGTGATCTGAGAACCGCCGGGACGCATGCGCATTCGCCCGACGACGGTCTCGGCATCGATGCCGGCGAGGGTCCCGCGGAGCTGATCGGCAGCCCCGCCTCCGGTCGCCCCGACGACGATGATCACGTCCACGTCCCGAGTGCGGGTCAGCACGTCTCGAAACCCCGTCGCAGAATCCTCGAGCAGCGTCACGTCGACTACGGTGATGCCGCAGTGCGCCAGGTACTCCGGCAACACCGACCCGAGCACGTCCCTGGTCTCGCCGGGAGCGAGTGGTCCGGTGGATCGAATCTCGGTGCCGCTGATGACTACTCGTCCGCGGACCGGACCGCGCACTGCCACCTCGAACACCTCTGCACTGGCAGCGAGCGAACGTACGGCCGCATCGATCGGGGTGCCGGCAGCGACGAGTTCGGTACCGGGCAGCCAGTCCTCACCGCGTCGACGCGTGTCGTCGGACTGCGATGCCGTCGGGATGCGTCGAGCCGATCCGTCGGACTCGCGGGTCATGTGCTCGTCGCGAACCACCGATGTCGCTCCGGGCGGAAGCGCTGCGCCCGTCGCGATGCGCACGGCCGTTCCTTCGGTGAGTGGGGCGATGTCGGAGGTGCCGGCGTACGCGATGTCGGACCGGAGCGTCCACGGATCGGTGCCGCACACGGCGTAGCCGTCCATCGCGGAGATGTCGACTGCCGGCAGCGCGGTTCGGGAGACGAGGGGTTCCGCGAGCACGGTTCCGGCACTGTCCTGCAGGGGAATTCGACGGATCGGCAACGCGGGGAGTCGGCTCCGAACGCGTTCGAGTGCGTCGCTCACCTCGAGCGTCTCCGGCTGTTGTGCGGCCAGACGGGCGGCGAGAAGATCGGCGGGGGTGTCGCAGTCCTCGACACCGGACACCGCGATCACCAGATGATCGGCAGGAAGGATCGTGCGCATGGGCGCGCCCTCCACCGAATCCGGCTGTGCCAGCGCGGAACGCAACGCGGCGTGCCGCCAGACTCCCAGCAGGAATTGGGTACGACCGGCACTGTCGCGGGCGAAGACGGCGTCGGTCTGCGAGCGCGATACGGCACCGATCAGCGACTCGACCGTCGCGGCGTCGAGAAACGGCAGATCCGACGCGATGACCACCACCAGATCTGCGGTGCCTTCTTCACAATCGTCGAGTGATCGCAGGCCCGCGGCGAGTGCAGCGACCGGGCCGCCGCCCGCGGGGGACTCGCGAGTCTGCATCACGTGATCGGGCACTCCGGTACGGGTCGGACCCACCAGAACCGTTCTGCGACAACTCGTCACCGCGTCCACGGCGATGTCGACCATGCGGCGCCCGCCGACGGTCATGGCAGGTTTGTCGACCTCGTGCGGCGCAGCGGGGTCCTCGGGATCTGTCATCCTCGATCCTCGACCGCCGGCGAGGACGATCGCGTCGCAGACCGGTTGCGTCACGTTGCGAGCTCTGTCATGTCGGCAGCGGCACGTTCTGCAGGCGAACCTGCCCGCGTGCTATGACTTTTCCGCTGTCGGAGGCGGTGATCGTGACCAGCCACAGTTGTTGAACACGGCCCTGCTGCAACGGTTCTGCGACAACATCGACGCGGCCGCCCTTGCTGGCGCGGAGAAAGTCGGTGCCGTTGTGTACGCCGACTGCGAATTCACCGCGATCCTTGACCGCCTCACTGGCACCGATGCTCGCTGCGCTCTCGACGGCAGTGGTGTAGACGCCGCCGTGGACGACCCCCCAGGGCGTGAAGTGCTCATCCGTCAACTCGATGTGCCCGGCCACCCTGGTGCCCGAGACCTCGTCGACGACGAGACCGGCAGAGGCGACGAAGCTGCTCGCCTTCGACAGCGCGAACTTCGCCGTGGGGCGTGGATCGAACTGCTCGAGTGCGTCCCTGATGCTCATTCTCCGAGATTAGTGGTCGGCGGCGGAGGCGGTGGGAGCGCCCCGAAGTCGAATCGAATCGAGCTCAGTGGGACGCGCCCGTCGTGGTTCGGGACGCCTTCGCTGCGCAGAGTCTCCAGCTGTCTCGAGGCCAGGTGCGGGGCGGGCCTTCCACTCGCGCCGAGGACTCGATGCCAGGGCAGGTCGGCGGAATCGGTGCGCATGATCCATCCGACGATGCGAGGACTCGACAGGTCGGCGGCGGCCGCGATGTCTCCGTAGGTGGCCACGAATCCAGGGGGGATCGACGCGACCAACGCGCGAACTTTCTCGACCTGGGCTTCGGTGATCGGGGCCATCTACAGCAGGGATCGCACCAGTTCGGCGACCTCGACCGGCTTGGCCTGGCCGACCATGTGATCGCAGTCCAGTTCGACCGTTCGTAGGTTGTCACCGAGCTTGTCTCGCAGCGCCGAGAGGAATTCCTCTGTGACATAGGGGGGTTCGACGCGCATGGCCCGCACCACGATGGTCGGGACACTCTCGGCGGGGACCACGATCGGACGTGCGAGCTCGCCCCACGTCGCGACGATGGCCGGAATCGACATTCGCCACGCGACCTTTCCGTCGTCGGCGGGGATCAGGTGATCGGCGACCTCACGGTCGAGCAATTCGGTGGGCACGTCCGCCCACGCCCCGTGGATCTTCTCCGAGCGCGCCTCGTCGACGTCGGTGTAGTCGGGGGATTTCGCGGTCGCCTCGGCCACCTCGAGTAGCTCCTCCGGCGGCAGAGCGATCGCGGGATCGAGCAGAATCAGCGCCCGCACAGCTTCGGGGAACCTCTGTGCGAGATGTACGGCCAACGCGCCACCGTACGAGTGGCCGAGGACCACGACCGGTCCACGCGCATAGGCGTCGAGCACGGCTTTGAGCGCAGTGACCTGTGCGTCGATGTCCCAGGGCGGTGTGGACGGGGAATGCCCGTGACCGATGAGGTCGGGTGCCAGAATCCTGGCCTCGGGAAGGTGGTTCTCGGCGAGGTCCCACCACCGGGCACCGTGGCCGGTCACACCGTGAACGGCGAGGATTTCAGGACCGTCTGCGGGTCCGAACGTGTGCAGATTCAACTCGGTCACGTCGACCACTATGCCGTATCGCGCTAGGACCAGCGAAACAACCGGATCGCGCAGGCGGTTCCGGCGATCACCGCGACCACGAGTCCGATGGGTCCGCCGATGTCGACAGGCGTTCCGGCCCAGGCAGATCCCAGCGCGGTGACGGTGGCACCGAAGGGCAGTACCTCACCGACGGCCGCAACAGGACCCGGTAGATCCGCGACCGGTCCGAACAGTCCGCCGGTGGCACCGAGAACCAGGAACAGGGTCAGGCCGATCGCGACGGCCGAGTTCGCTGTCGGCGCGACGGCGGCCACCACGATCCCCAGCGAGTACATCGCCGCGGCACCGAGTACCAGAACGGCCGCGACCAGGATCGGATTGTGCGGCGCAGTGATTCCGAAGAGCAGGGCAGCAGTGGACAGAGCGATACCGATTCCGAGTGTGGCTTGGACGGCGCTGGTGATCACTTGCGCAGCCAGCACCTGCGTCGGTCCGATCGGTGTCGTCGACAGTCGCTTCAGCACGCCGGACTTGCGATAGAGCGCAAGAAAGCTCGGCATGTTCACGATTCCGATGACGGCGATGATCATGGTCAGGGCCAGCGGCAGTACGAACCGATCGAATGCCGTGATCGCGCCAGGCCCGACGATCTCCGCCGAGGTACCGGAGCCGTTCATCACCAGTACGAGAACCGGGAGGGCGATGGGAACGATCAGGCCTGCCGTGTCCCGGGTGACCATGCGCATTTCGGCCCCGACGAGTGCGCCGGTGGCGCGCAGGCCCGGACGAGGTGCAGCGTGGATCTCGTGTGCGGTCATGCCGAACTCCGTTCCGTCAGCGTCAGGAAAGCGTCTTCGAGGGTGGCCCGGTGGTCGCCTCGCAGGCCGGCGTCGGTGATCAGAGAATCCGGTGTGCCGGTGGCCACGACGGAGCCTCGATCGAGGACGGTGACGCGATCGCACAGGCGGTGTACCTCGTCCATGTGATGGCTGATCAGCAAGATGGTGACACCGTCTGCGCGGAGGTCCTCGATCAGTCGCCACACGGTGCGTCGTGCGTCCGGGTCGAGTCCGGTGGTGAGCTCGTCGAGTATGACGACCCGAGGGGAACCGATCAGGGCGAGCACCACCGACAACCGTTGCTGCTGGCCTCCGGACAGCCGCTCGTAGCGCACCCGGCGGTGCTCGTGCAGGCCCACCGCACGAACGAGCGCGTCTCGATCGGCAGGTCGACGGTAGAAGGAGGCGAACAGATCGACCAGTTCGGCAACGGTGAGCGCGGTGTGAAGGTCGTTGGACTGCAGCTGTACTCCCAGAACCGCGCGTACTCGATTGCGGTCGGTGAAGGGGTCGAGTCCCAGAACTCGCACGGCACCGGAGCTCGGCTTACGAAGGCCCGCAATGGTTTCGACCAGGGTCGTCTTACCGGCGCCGTTGCGCCCGAGCAGGCCGTGCGTCTTGCCTTCGGCGACCGTGAGGCTGACGCCTGCCACGGCGATGCGCTCTCGATAACGCTGGGTGATGTCTCGAACGTCGATCGCTGCCATCCGATTTTCCCTTCTCGATCGTATCGATCTCGACGCTAGATCCGCCGTGGCCTGCGCACAGGTGCCGATCGTCACCGAAGGTGATCGTGACTTTCGGCAGGGGTGCGCGGGCGGACCGGGCGATAGGGTCGACAGAATGAGACGCCTCGGACCCGACGTTCTGGCCGGTGCGTTCGTGTCCGCACTCGCGGTCGCGATGGGCGCTCTCGTCGTCTTCGATCGGTCGATCGCCGACGGTCTCTCGGTTCCGCTGTGGGTCTGGGCCTCGCTGTTCGCGGCCTTCTTGGTTGCCCAGACCACGGGCATGTGGTGGGAAGACCGGTTGCCGGATCGTCTCGTGCGCGCATGCTTCGGCGTGCAGGTGGTGCTGGCACCGATTCTGGTGCTGACCGCCCCGACGGCAAGCTGGTTGCCCATCCTGCTGGTCTTCACCTCGACGTTCGCCGTGTATCGGGTGACCGGGTCCTCGGTGGCGGTCATCGTTGCGGTCTACACCTGCTGTGTGGGGGTGTCGGTTGCGATCCGGGGTGGACGGATCTCGGAGATCGCACTGATCACGTCGATCTACGGAGCGCTGCAGGTGGCCAGTGCGTTGTCGGTGACCGCGCAGCTGCGACAGGCTCGGTTGCGCCGGGAACTTGCGGTCGCACACGCCGAACTACGCACCGCCAGTGCGTTGTTGGACGATTCCTCCCGTGCCGACGAGCGATTGCGCATCGCGCGAGAGTTGCACGACGTGCTCGGTCACCAGCTCACCGCACTGAGTCTCGAGCTCGAGGTGGCGTCCCACCGGGTACCCGAGCCTGCGCGCGAGCATGTCGTCAGGGCGCAATCCATCGCACGTGACCTGCTCGGGGACGTGCGATCGACCGTCGGCGAGGTCCGCGCCAGAACTCCGGTGCTGGGGGAGTCGCTCGATCGACTGGTTGCCCGGCTACCCGAACCGGTCGTGCATCTGACGGTCGACCCCGAGATCAGGGTCGACGAGGCTCGCGCGGTGGCGGTGGTCCGCTGCGTACAGGAGATGATCACCAACACCATTCGTCACGCGAATGCCGATGAGATGTGGATCGAGGTACGCGCGGATCCGACCGGTGCGCTGTCGGTCTCGGTGCGCGACGACGGCCGGGCGTCGGCCGAGTTCGAGCCGGGGCACGGGCTGCAAGGAATCCGAGAGCGCATCGAAGGACTGGGCGGTACGGTCACGTTTTCGGTCGATCGCGGGTTCGTGGTCCAGGCGACGGTGCCCGCACCGTGATCACGGTCTTGATCGTCGACGACCACACTCTGGTTCGGCAGGGTATCCGCAGCCTGCTCGAACTGGACCCCGACATCGAGGTGACCGGGGAAGCCGACGACGGTGCCGCTGCGGTCGCGTCGATCGAACTCGATCCTCCCGATGTGGTGTTGCTCGACCTACGCATGCCGCGGTTCGACGGACTGTGGACGCTTCGGGCCTTGCAGGACAGAGGAATCCGGGTTCCGGTCTTGGTTCTGACGACGTTCGACGACGACGAGTTGGTGCTCGGGGCGCTGCGTGCGGGCGCGAAGGGATACCTGCTCAAGGATGTGACCTTCGAGCGGCTCGGCGGTGCCGTACGTGAACTCGCGGCCGGGCGCACCTTGGCGCAACCCGCCATCACCGAGAGACTGCTGGACGCTCTCCGGGCCGGGAAGCACGGCCCGAGCGACGTCGGAGTCGCCGACACACTCACCGCCCGCGAGATCGACGTCCTACGGCTCGTCGCAAGCGGATACACCAACAGATCGATAGCCGACGCACTGCATCTGGCCGAGGGAACCGTCAAGAACCACATGTCGTCGGCCATTCTCAAACTCGGTGCGAACGACAGAACGAGCGCAGTTCTGCGTGCGCTGCGGGACGGCCTGCTCGACTGACCGGGCCGGCGGTCGGTCCGGGCGGCGGCCGATGTGTCGGTGGCTCGTGATTGCATCTGTGTCATGAGCTCGGACGGCAGACACGGCGCGACGGTCACACTCGTGCGTGCGCCCAAGGTGGCTCGCTCGGCACGTGAGTGGACCGGCTCGGCAGCGCGGCTGCTGTCCTCGACGCCCGACTCGGCAGCAGAGGCCGCGACAGGTGCACCGCGATGGAATCCGTGGCAGATCCTGGGTGGTCCCGGCACGGGCAAGACATCGCTCGTGGCCGACTACGCCGTCTCGCGCATCGTCACCGGTGATCCGGAGTCGGTGCTGGTGCTCACCCAGTCCAAACGGGCGGCAACCGCCGTCCGCGAGGTCATCACCTCGGGTCTCTTCAGCGGCGATCACGCACTGCGGGCTACCCGTGAACCGTTGGTACGCACGGTGCATTCCTACGCCTTCGCGGTGCTGCGGCTGCAGGCCTCGCTGTACGGCAATCCGCCACCGCGACTGCTGACCGGTGCCGAGCAGGACGCCGTGGTGCGTGAGATGCTGCGCGGCGATCTCGAGGACGGAGCAGGAAACTGGCCGGAGCGGCTGCGTCCGGCACTGGGCACCGCGGGATTCGTCACTGCGGTGCGAGACATGATGCTCAGGTCCGCCGAACGCGGGGTCGGACCGGAAGACCTCGTCAAACTGGGTCGCAAACACGGCAGACCCGAGTGGGTTGCCGTCGGGAGGTTCGCTGCCGGATACGAGCAGGCCATGTTGTTGCGCGGTGCCGTCGGAGTGGAAGCGGCCGGAGCCACGGCACCGGGTCTGGACGCCGCCGAGCTGATCGGTGCCGCGCTCATGGCGTTCGCCACCGATCCGGAATTGCTGCGCAGCGAACGCGCCCGTATCCGGCACCTCGTCGTCGACGACGCGCAGCACCTCGATCCGCAAGCGGCACAGCTGGTTCGGCTGATCGGAACCGACACCGAATCCACCGTCGTCGCCGGGGATCCCGATCAAGCCGTGTTCACCTTCCGCGGTGCCGACCCCTCTTTCGTGGCCGACCTGGTCGAGGTGGATTCGCCGCGTCGCGTGATGCTCACTCGCAATCACCGGTCCGTTCCCGAGGTCGCAGAGCTGACCGACATCATCGCCGGACGGTTGCCCGGGCTCGGTCGGCACCGCTGTCCCGAACCGGTGGGCACCGCACGCTTCGGTGAACCGGCAGCGCGCGTGCACGTCGTGTCCTCGCCTGCCAAGGAGGCGGCGATCATCGCCGACGCCATGCGTCGTGCCCACCTGATCGACGGCATGCCGTGGTCCGAGATGGCGATCGTGGTGCGGTCCGTGCCGCGCACCCTCGCACCGTTGCGTCGGGCGCTGCACGGCGCAGGGGTGCCGATGATCACCCCGACCTCGGAGCTACCGCTGCATCGCCAGCACGGGGCCGTGGGTCTCCTGCTGGTACTGCGTGCCATCTCCGACCCGAGCTTCGACGGTGAAGATGCCCTCGCGCTGCTCTCCGGGCCGATCGGCGGGGCCGATCCGGTGGGTCTGCGGCGATTGCGCCGGGGCGTGCGCAGGCTCGAACTCGCATCGGGCGGCGAGCGCGACTCCGCCGAGCTGCTCAGAGTCGTACTCACCGACGACACTCGGGGGAGCGCCGGGTGGATCGGCGGACTCTCCGACGTGGAGTCCGCCCCGTTGCGTCGAGCCCTCGGTGTCGTTCGGAAGGCACGGGCGCTCGCCCGCACCGGCCGCGGGGTCGAGGACGTGTTGTGGGCGGCGTGGCAGGCATCGGGGCTCGAGCGGCGTTGGTCCACCGCGTCCGCCTGGGGTGGCTCGGCCGGTGCCCAGGCCGACCGCGACCTGGATGCGGTGGTGGCGCTGTTCGACGCGGCGGCAGCATACGTCGACAGGTTGCCGCGGGCTCAGATCGGTGGATTCCTCGATTACATTGCGCAGCAAGAGATTCCTACCCTGAACTCACACCGACCCACGGTTCGGGCCGACGCGGTGACGCTGCTGAGCGCGCATTCCGCCGCGGGTCGGGAATGGGAGCTCGTCGCGGTCGCCGGGGTACAGGAAGGCCTGTGGCCGGGGCTGCGGTCACGCGGCAGCCTGCTGGGCACCGACACCCTGGTCGACCTCGTATCCGGGAAGGTCGATGCAGCAGCGGCGCTCGACGGGCGACTGTCGAAGTCGGCACCGTTGCTGGCCGAGGAGCGCACGCTGTTTCTGGTGGCGTGCAGTCGCGCTCGATCGACCTTGCTCGTGACAGCCGTCGATTCCAGTACCGGAGATGCGGATCTGGTCCGATCGCGATTCGTGGACGAACTACGCGGCGTCGACGGCGGAGGCGAGTCGGATCTCGCACCCGGGACCCCCGTGCCGGAGACCGCGCACCGAGTGTTGGCGCTCCCCATGCTGGTGGCCGAACTCCGCAGTGTGGTGTGCGATCCGATTGTCGCCGAACAGGATCCGGACAAGCGTGCCCGAGCGGTCCGGCATCTGGCCACTCTCGCCGACGCCGGCGTCCGAGGCGCGCATCCCGACGAGTGGTTCGGAGTGGCAGGGCCCAGCACCGACGCGCCGCTGTGGCAGCTCGGCGACGGTCCTGTGCCGCTGTCGCCGTCGACGGTGGAACAACTCACCACCTGCCCGCTGCGGTGGATGCTCGAACGTCACGGCGGCAACGACGGCACCAACACCCATGCGGTCACCGGCACGCTCGTACACACTCTCGTCCAGGCGGTGGCCGGCCGGATACCGCCGGAGCAACTCCGGCGGGCGCTCGAAACAGCTTGGGATGCAGTAGATCTCGGATCGCAATGGTTCTCACGGCACGAACTCGACCGAACCGGGGCGATGCTCGAGACCTTCGAGACCTGGTTGCAGGGCAGTCGAGGCGAGCTCACCGAGGCCGGAGTCGAAGTGCGCGTCGACGGCATCCTCGACGCTCGGTCGGAGGACGAGCCGGCGGTGGCGTTGCGCGGCCGCATCGACCGACTCGAGCACGATCCGGACGGTCGGCCGGTGATCATCGACGTCAAGACGGCCAAGACCGTGATGTCCAAGGAGGACGCCCAGGGCCATCATCAGCTGGCCACCTACCAGGTCGCCGCGGCAGCCGGTGCCATCGAGGGCGAGCCTGCGGGCGAGCCCGGCGGAGCGCGGCTGGTCTTCGTGGCCAAGCCCCACAACAAGGACGGGGCGACGCAGCGTGTCCAGCAAGTGCCGACACCGGAGAAACTCGAGGAGTGGCGAGACACCGTGCATCAGGCCGCATCGGCGACGCAGGGACCCACGTTCGAGGCGCGGATCAACGACGGCTGCAGGCACTGCCCGGTCAAGTCCAGCTGCCCGGCACACGAGACGGGAAGGCAGGTGACCGAGCAGTGACGACTTCGACGAAGACACGGACCGGCTCGGTACGGGTGTCGCCGGTCGAGCTCGCCCGGGCGCTCGGGCAGAAACATCCACCGACCGACGAACAAGCCGCGGTGATCGCAGCGCCGCCCGGCCCGACGCTCGTCGTCGCAGGGGCAGGCGCGGGCAAGACCGAGACCATGGCGGCCCGCGTGGTGTGGATGGTGGCCAACGGTTTCGTCGACCCCGACCAGGTTCTGGGTCTGACCTTCACCCGAAAAGCCGCACAGCAGTTGACCTCTCGGATCAGAGCTCGGCTGGCTCGGCTGGCCGGATCCGATCTGGTGCACGCACTCGACCCCAGCCTGGCACTGCGCGAGCGAATCCTCGGTGCCGAGCCGGAAGTGAGCACCTACCACTCCTACGCGGGCCGGCTGCTCACCGAGCACGGCTTGCTGCTGCCGATCGAACCGTCCGCGACTCTGTTGTCGGAAACCGAACTGTGGCAGCTGGCCCACCGTGTCGTCAGCACCTGGGACGGCGACCTGGACACCGACCGCAATCCCACGTCGGTGACCGAGGCCGTACTCGCACTCTCCGGTCAGTTGGCCGAGCATCTGGTCGATCCCGAGGATCTGCGCCATGCACACGTCGAGTTGGAGACGCTGGTGCACACTCTCGGGCCGGGACCGCGACAACGTGGTGGCCCCACCAAGGAGTTGCTGAACATCCTCGACGCGCAACATCAACGAATCGGGTTGCTGCCGTTGGTGGAACGGCTGGCGCAGACGCTGCGGCGCGAGGGCGCACTGGATTTCGGCTCGCAGATGTCGATGGCGGCTCGGGTCGCCGCCGAGCATGCCGAGGTGGGAATCGCCGAACGGCAGAGATTCCGGCTCGTGTTGCTCGACGAGTACCAGGACACCGGGCATGCCCAACGCGTCCTGCTGTCGTCGCTGTTCGGTTCCGGCAGCGATCCGCAGTTGGCTCTGACCGCCGTCGGTGACCCGATGCAGTCGATCTACGGGTGGCGCGGCGCATCGGCAGCAAATCTGCCTCGGTTCGCCACCGATTTCCCCGAGGCCGACGGAAGCCCGGCACCCCGGCTCGAGCTGCTCACCAGCTGGCGAAATCCGCCCGAGGCCTTGACGCTGGCCAACCTGATCACCGACCCACTGCGCCGCGTCGGGGTGCCGGTGCCGACCCTGCGGGCCCGCCCGGGTGCGGTTCCCGGTGATGTCCGACTGGCCGTCACCGATACCGTTGTGGGCGAACGAGAGTGGATCGCCGACCGGATCGCGGGGGAGTACCGCGCTGCCCTCGAGCAGGATCGCACGCCGCCCACCGCCGCGGTTCTGGTGCGCCGCAACGCCGACGCCGAGCCGATCGCGGATGTGCTGCGCAGCCGCGGGTTGCCGGTGGAGGTCGTGGGCCTCGGTGGATTGCTGCACGTTCCCGAGGTGGCCGACATCATCGCGATGCTGCGTTTGGTAGCCGACCCCACTGCCGGAAGCTCGGCGATGCGCATCCTCACCGGCTCTCGGTGGCAGATCGGACCGACGGATCTGCGGGCACTCTCGCAGCGCGCCCGAGAACTCGAGATCCGCGGCGGCTACGGCACCGCAGGTCGCGTCGACGACCCGGAGGCACTCGATGCTGCGCTCGGTAGCGCCCTACCCGGCGAGCAGTCGGAGCAGGCCGGTCTGGCCGACGCGATTGCCGATCCAGGTCCGGCCGAGCGGTACTCGGAGGTGGGGCATCGCCGGATCGTCGCCCTGGCAGGTGAACTGCACCTGCTGCGCGACCGCATCGGTCAGCCGCTGACGGAATTGGTCGGCGACATAGAACGGATCATAGGGATCGGTGTCGAAGCTCAGGCCCGCACACCGAGCAGCACCGACGGCGCGGTCGGTCGTGAACATCTCGACGAATTCGCCCATGTGGTAGCCGATTACGCCGACAACCCGACTGCCACGGTCACCGGATTCCTGTCGTTCCTGGCCGCGGCGGAGACGGTCGAGGACGGCCTCGCCCCCGGTGAGGTCGACGTCGCGCCCCATCGTGTGCAGGTGCTCACCGTCCATTCCGCGAAAGGCCTCGAATGGGAGGTGGTGGCTGTCCCGCACGTGGCGAAGGGTGTGTTCCCGTCCGCGAACGCATCCTCGACCTGGCTCGGGGCGATGGCCGAGTTGCCGCCGTCGCTGCGCGGTGACCGTGCACTCGACGGCGAGGGCTCGGAAGGCGTTCCGGTCCTCGAACTCGACCGACTCCACAATCGCAAGGACCTCGAGGACGCCGTCAAGAGTCACAAGGATGCGCTGGCGAGGCGTCGACTTGCTGAGGATCGCCGACTGTTCTACGTGGCACTCACCCGAACCGAGCGGGTGCTGCTGGTATCCGCGCATCACTGGGACGAGACCGCCACGAAGCCGCGTGGGCCGTCGGAGTTTCTCGCCGAGTTGCACACGCACATCGAGCAATTCGCCGACACCGCGGTGATCGAGCAGTGGGCACCCACCCCGGAGGATGGGGCGTCGAACCCGCTCGGAGCCGTGCCGCACACCGCGTCCTGGCCACGCGATCCACTCGGCTCCAGGCGCGGAGCGATCGAGAGCGGTGCGCAGGAAGTGCTGCGCGCGCTGGCAGACATCTCGGCCACACCGAGCGAAGAGCGTGACGGCATCCAGGATCGAACCCGGGAGGACCCCGAGAACTGGGCCGCGGACGTCGACACTCTGCTGGCCGAGCGGGCCGCACGATCGGTGGCGGGAGTGGACGTGGCTCTTCCCGGCAACCTGTCGGTGACGCAGCTGGTCGACCTCGCGGCGGACCCCGATGCGTTGGCCTCACGCCTGCGCAGGCCGCTGCCGTTTCCACCGAACCCGTTGGCGCGCAGAGGAACCGCGTTTCACGCCTGGATCGAGCGCCGTTTCGGCGCGACCCGATTGCTCGATCTCGACGAACTGCCGGGCTCGGCCGACACCGGAGCCTCGGCCGACGTCGACCTCGAAACCCTCCAGCAGGCGTTTCTCGAATCGGACTGGTCGCTCCGCAGCCCCGTCGAAGTGGAGGTGCCGTTCGAGACCTCCGTGGCGGGAACGGTACTGCGAGGACGCATCGACGCCGTGTTCGCGGACGCGGACGGCGGCTGGACCGTCGTCGACTGGAAGACGGGCGCAGAGCCGACGGCGTCGGAACAGCGGGCGGTAGCGATGCAGCTCGCGGCCTACCGGTTGGCGTGGGCCGAGCTGATGTCCATCGGGCGCGCCGAACCGGTTCCGCTCGACCGAGTGCGCGCAGCGTTCCACTACGTGCGCAGCGGTCACACCATTTCGCCCGAGAACCTGCCGGACGCAACGGAATTGGCTCAGCTTCTGGAAGGTCGGGTCGGGCCCGAGCAGCCGGAGCCTACGGTGCGTTCCGACGAGCCTTCAGAGCCTCGGTGACCAGCGGAATCTGCAGCGGCAGCCGGGCGATCATCGCTGCTTTGAGAGCCGGTGAGGTCTTCGGGCTCTGTACGTACTTCCACGCGAGGTTGATGTTGGCGGGGAAGACCACGACGAACAGCGCGGCCGCGAGTGCACCGCCCAGTCGACGAGTCCGTGGTGCGGCCAGCGTTGCGGCCACGGCGAGTTCGGCCACACCCGAGACCTGCGTGTAGGTCCGCGCCGAGCCGGGCAATGCCGTCGGTACTTGGACATCGAAGAACTTCGGCGTGGCGAAGTGCAGAACTCCGGCTCCGGCGAGCAGTCCCGCGAGGCGCAGTGCGGCTGCCTGACTCGATCTCTGTGTCATGCCCATACCGTGCCACACCCAGCGTCGTCGGCACGGAAGCCTGGCATGGGGTTACGCTGCGTGCCGTGAATGATCTCGACATCGGCGAGTACCTCGGCGGGCGACGTGGCAGGTAGGTTTCGAGCGCGCTTGGGTGACAGCGGCGCGCTGACCGACAAGCCCGACTTCGCCCTCGTGGGAGTGCTCCGGGTACCCGAACTGGAATCGAGCCCGTGGCGCGCAATCTACAAGCGGGTTCTGATGGCGCTGGGGATATTGTTCCTGGCGGCGTTCGTCGTCTATCTCGATCGCGACGGTTACAGCGACAACCAGAACGGCGAATTGTCCTTCCTGGACGCCTTCTACTACGCAACAGTGTCGCTGTCGACGACGGGATACGGCGATATCGCACCGATGAGCCCGTCGGCGCGACTGGTCAACATCCTGGTCATCACACCCCTTCGGGTCCTATTCCTCATTCTGTTGGTCGGTACCACGCTGTCGGTTCTCACCGAGCGGTCCCGGCAGGCATTCAAAATTCAGCGATGGAGACGCAGCGTGCGCAATCACACCGTGGTCATCGGTTTCGGCACCAAGGGCCGTACCGCAGTCGACGCGATGCTCGGAGACGGCGTGTCGGCGTCCGACATCGTCGTGGTCGACACCGATCAGATGGTGCTCGACACCGCATCGGCCATGGGCTTGGTCACGGTCCACGGTTCGGCGACCAAATCCGACGTGCTCAGACTCACCGGCGCCCAGCACGCGTCGGCCATCATCGTGGCGACCAATCGAGACGACACCGCAGTGCTGGTGACTCTGACCGCCCGAGAGATCGCTCCCAAAGCCAAGATCGTCGCAGCAATCAGGGAAGCGGAGAACACGCACCTGCTGCGTCAGTCCGGTGCCGATTCGGTGGTCGTTTCCTCGGAGACCGCGGGACGTCTGCTCGGTATCGCCACGTCGACTCCGTCCGTCGTGGAGATGATCGAAGATCTGTTGACGCCGGAGGCAGGCTTCGCGATCGCGGAGCGCGAAGTCGAGCGTGACGAGGTGGGCGGTTCTCCGCGGCACCTGACCGACATCGTTCTCGGGGTGGTGCGGGGCGGCAAACTGTTCCGAGTCGGTACTCCGGAAGTCGATGCGGTCGAGGCCTCCGACCGACTGCTCTACATCCGTCGCGTCGGCGACTAGTCACGGCCAAGTAGGGTCGTGCGCGTGCCGAAATTCCAACTCGCTCACCCCCCTCGACTGTCCCGATCGCCACTGAACAGGGCAGAAGAACTTCGCCGAGACACCGCAGCGTTGGCAGCGGGTTGGCCGACTGCTCGCATCCTGAACGTGGACGGCAGAGGCGGATTCCCGGTTGACGAGAACGGCCTGGTGTTCGGCTCTGCCGCGGATCTCGCTACCGAGCCGACGGCCGATGCGGTGTTCCTCGGAATTCACGGCGATCGGCATCTGTGGGCCCGCCGGGTGGAGGTCGTGGCGGGCACGGTCGGCGACCTGCGCACCGACGGCGATCGACTCGACAGCGCCGCGTTGTCGACGGTGACCGGAGCCCTGGCGATCCTCAATTGGCATGCGAGCGCGCAATTCAGCTCACTCGACGGCGCGCCGTCCGTTCCGTCGAGCGCAGGCTGGTCGCGAACGAGCACGTCCACCGGTCACGAGGAATTCCCGCGTACCGATCCGGCGGTGATCTGTCTCGTTCACGACGGCGGCGACCGAGTGCTGCTGGCGCGAGCACCCGCGTGGCCCGAGCGTCGCTTCTCGGTGCTCGCGGGCTTCGTCGAGGCCGGTGAGTCGCTGGAAACCTGTGTCACACGGGAGATCAGAGAAGAAGTGGGCCTCGACGTCTCCGGTATCGAGTATCTGGGCAGCCAGCCGTGGCCGTTTCCGCGATCGGTGATGATCGGGTTCTCCGCCGTCGCCGACCCGGAGCAACCGCTGCACTTTCAGGACGGCGAGATCGCCGAGGCCCACTGGTTCGATCGGGCCGAAGTTCTCGCCGCGCTCGAGGTGGGCGACTGGGGATCGGATTCGACGTCCCGGTTGCTTCTGCCGGGCTCGATCTCCATCGCACGGGGAATGCTCGAGGCGTGGGCGGCGACGGCCTGACGTCCGGTCAGAGCGAGAGTGCGCGCTTGACCTCGGCCAGAGTGGGGTTCGTGGCCGTCGAGCCGTCGGCGAAGAGCACGGTCGGCACCACATGGTTGCCGTTGTTGACGCTGCCGACGAAGTCGGCCGACTCCGGGTTCTGCTCGATGTCGATCTCGGCGTACTCGATTCCGGCCTGGTCGAGCTGGGTCTTGAGCCTGCGGCAGTAACCGCACCACGTGGTGGAGTAGACGGTCAGCGCGGCCGGGGTCTGCGGGGTGTTCTCGGTAGTGGTCACGTGAACAGTCAACAGGAGCACCGGCGCGATTGTTCCGGCCGACACCTGCATCGGCCGTCGGCCACCCGGTTCGGCCCCGGGTGGAACTGTCGGTACGCACTGACACAATGGTCCTCATGGCTGACGACGCGATGACCGCCGGACTCGATCCGGAGCAATCCGCGGCGGTACTGGCTCCCCGTGGCCCGGTCTGCGTTCTGGCCGGTGCGGGCACGGGAAAGACACGTACGATCACCCGACGCATCGCCCACCTCGTCTCTGCCGGGCACGTGTCCTCGGGGCAGGTGCTGGCGGTCACGTTCACCGCGCGCGCGGCCGGCGAGATGCGTGGCCGTCTGCGCGAGCTCGGCGTCGGGGGAGACGGTCCTCCGGTGCAGGCACGTACGTTTCACGCCGCGGCCATGCGCCAGCTCAAGTACTTCTGGCCTCAGGTGGTCGGCGACACCGGCTGGCAGCTGCTCGACCGCAAGTTCACCGTCGTCTCGCAGGCGGCGAACCGTGCCGGGGTGTCGACGTCGACGGACGCCATCCGCGATCTCGCGGGCGAGATCGAATGGGCCAAGGGATCGCTGATCGCACCCGAGGACTATCCGCGCATCGCGGCGAGCAATCGTCGTGACGTTCCGATGGACGCGACCAAGGTCGCCGCCGTCTACGCCGGTTACGAGGAGCTCAAGTCCCGCGGTGGTGACGGGATGTTGCTCGACTTCGACGACCTCCTGCTGCACACGGCCGCTGCGCTGGAAGAACATTCGTCGGTGGCCGACGAGTTCCGTGAGCGCTACCGCTGCTTCGTCGTCGACGAGTACCAGGACGTCACTCCGTTGCAGCAACGGGTGCTCGACGCCTGGGTGGGCGAGCGTGACGATCTCACCGTCGTCGGCGACGCGAACCAGACCATCTATTCCTTCACCGGCGCATCTCCGCGGTATCTTCTCGACTTCTCACGGAAGTACCCCGAGGCCACCGTGGTTCGGCTCGAGCGCGACTACCGTTCCACACCCGAGGTGGTGTCGCTGGCCAATCGCGTGATCGGTGCCGCTCGCGGTCGCATCGCCGGCACCCGACTGCAGTTGATCGGTCAGCGTCAGCCGGGACCCGAGCCGGAGTTCTTCGAGTACGACGACGAGCCGGCGGAAGCCGATGGGGTAGCGCGCGCGGTCAAGCGATTGATCTCGAAGGGCGTCGAACCGGCCGAGATCGCGATTCTGTACCGCATCAACGCGCAGTCGGAGGCACACGAGCAGGCGTTGACCGAGCTGAAGATCCCTTACCAGGTGCGCGGCGGCGAGGGGTTCTTCACCAGGCCCGAGGTGCGGCAGGGAGTCAACGCGTTGCGGCAGGCAGGCGGTCGTGACGATCTGCCCGACGGCGCGCAGGCCGGCGAGGGACTGCCGGCTCTGGTGCGAGCGGTGTTGGCCCCGCTCGGCCTGACGGCAACCGAGCCGACCGGTGCACAGGCCCGCGAGAAGTGGGCATCTCTCGGCGGTCTGGTGCAGCTCACCGAAGAACTTCTGGTGCACGATCCGGAACTGACTCTCGAGAAGTTGTTGGGGGAGCTCGCCGCGCGCGCCGAGGCGCGGCACCCACCGACCGTCCAGGGCGTGACCCTTGCGTCGCTGCATGCGGCGAAGGGGCTCGAGTGGGATGCGGTGTTCATCGTCGGTCTCGCCGACGGCACTCTGCCGATCTCGCACGCGATCGGAAACGATCCCAGTGCCAACAACGAGGCGGCCGTCGAGGAGGAACGCAGGCTGCTCTACGTCGGTGTCACCCGCGCCCGTGTCCACCTGCATCTGTCCTGGGCGCTCGCCCGCAACGAGGGTGGACGCAAATCGCGGCGGCGGTCGAGGTTTCTCAACGGTCTGATCCCCGAGGACTCCCCCGCCTCGCGTATCGCCGCGCCTGCTGCCAAGAAGTCTGGGCCCAAGTGTCGGTTGTGCGGGAAGCCGTTGATCGGTACGTCCGCGACCATGCTGGGTCGGTGCGACAGTTGTCCGTCGAACGTCGACATCGCCCTGCTCGACGCGCTGAAGTCGTGGCGATTGGACAAGTCCCGCGAACTGAAGGTGCCCGCGTACGTGGTGTTCAGCGACAACACGCTGACGGCCATCGCGGAGCAGCAACCGCAGGACGAGCGTGGGTTGGTCGCGATTCCGGGAATCGGCGCCAAGAAGTTGGAGCGGTTCGGCGAAGAAGTTCTCACCGTGGTGCGAGCCTCGGACACGTGACGCGGAGGTCCGAAAATTTCCGCAAAACCGCAGGTAGAAAATAACTTGTGCAGATATCGGCAGGGGGCTTAGTCTGTTTCACGTGCCGCGGGAGATCGCGCACTGTCCAATCCGCCGACGAGACCAGAACAGGAGCTGAAGAAAATGATCAACACATTGCACGCCGCCGTTGCCCACGCAACCGTCGCGTTCAGCCCTGTCCTCGGCACGGCACCGTTCGGAGTTGCCCCCCTCGGCACTCATGCCGCCGCCGCAGGCTCTGTTGCGCAGACATGGATTCGTTCCTCTGCTTTCGGCCCCATCCAGGAGTCCGCATATGCGGACTCGGTGTCGAATTCCGCCCAGGTCGCCCTGGCACCAGGAGCGAAAGCAGTTGCTCAGGCAGCTCGACGTCATCGCGCACCACGTGCGTCCGTGCTCGACAGCAGACACCGACTTCACTGTCGGTAGACGCTTCGACAAGCCCCACCAGGCCACGGACCCGCACTCGCGGACCGTGGCCTTTCTCGTTCAGGTAGTTCCTCTATCCGAGCGTGAGGCCGACTGGTTCGCATCACCCCTCGAACCGATAACGACGCCGCACGAAAAGTAGAGGAGACCGACGTGTCAACCGCCACGATCCGGACGACATGCCGACCAGAGTCCGAAAGTGCCTACGCTGCACAGTATTCGACCGAATCGGTCGAACTGGCCTTGTCGGTGCCCTGCCGAGCGGCGAACCCCGACATGTGGTTCGCCGACACCCCTGCCGAACTCGAGCAGGCCAAGGCGCTGTGCGCCCAATGCCCCATCCGGCGTACCTGCCTGAGCGCGGCCCTCGACCGCGCCGAGCCGTGGGGCGTCTGGGGCGGCGAGATCCTCGAGCAGGGTGTCGTCATCGCCCGCAAGCGTCCCCGGGGACGGCCACGCAAGAACGCAGCATGACGCCCGAGACCGGTGCCCGGTTTCGCCGAACGAATCAGTCGGTGAAGCCGGGCATCCACTCGGTGAGGATCGCCATGTACGGCGCGTAGGCGTCGAGTTGGGCACAGATTCCGACCAGCCCGCCCAGCACGCGAAAGATCATCACGTATTCCGCAGGCATGTTCAGTGCCCGAACGGTGCGGAACTGCGCACTGTTGAAATCTGCAGCGGTGCCCGCGGCCTTCTGCAGCCAGGCCCGGGTGAAGTGGAACGATTCGGTGTGAATCGGATCGGTGAAGGGACGCAGATAGTCTTCGATCTCCTTCTCTGTCACCGTTCGGCCCGGCACCACGAAGCCGCTCTCCGTGAACAACACCACGAGCTCGTCGAACTTCTCGTCGCGGGCGAGCGAGACCATACGACCCAGGACGGGCGGGAGACCGTCGGGCATCGGAGCGCACGCACCGAAGTCGATGACACCCATGCGTCCGTCGTCGAGCATCATGAAGTTGCCCGGATGAGGGTCGGCGTGCAGCAACTTCGCGCGCGCCGGGGACACGAATGCGAACAACGCGAGCAGTTCGCCCGCCCGGTTACGTTCCTCGGCCGTCCCGTTCGCGATCACATCGGCCAACGGCCTGCCGGTCATCCATTCGCTGACAACGACTTTGGGAGCACTGGCGACGATCTTGGGAATCGCGAACTGCGAGTCGCCTGCGAATTCCTTGCTGAAGGCACGTTGGTTCGCGGCCTCGATACGGTAATCCAGCTCGTCCTCGGTACGGGCCGTCAATTCTTCGAGCACCGGCTTGACGTCCGTGCCCGCGAGCACCGTGCTGAACAGGTTCGCGAACCGCGACAGCGTCTTGAGGTCGGAGCGCAATGCGTCGTCCGCGCCGGGGTACTGGATCTTGACCGCGACATCGCGTCCGTCGGCCCAGGTTGCGCGGTGCACCTGTCCGATGCTCGCCGACGCGATCGCAGTGTCGTCGAAATCGAGGAAACGTGACCGCCACGCAGTTCCGAGTTGCTGGTCCAACACCCGATGCACGGTCTTCGCGGGCATGGGCGGGCCCTGCGCCTGCAGTTTGGTCAACGCCTCGCGGTACGGCTCCGAATACTCCTCCGGAACGGCCGCTTCCATCACCGAGAGCATCTGCCCGAGCTTCATGGCACCGCCCTTGAGTTCCCCGAGAACGGAGAAGAGCTGTTCGGCTGCCTTCGCGGCCATGTCCGCATCGATTTCGTCACGATTGCCGCCGGCGAGCTTCTTGCCGAACCCCATGGCGGCACGACCGGCCATCCCGAGGGGAATGCTGGCCAGTTTTGCAGTACGAGTCGATCCACGGCGCGGTATGTCAGACACAGCTCCATCATGGCTGAACCTTCCGACAATTGCTCGGACCGCCCCGCGCCGACCCCATCGGTCGTGGTGAGCTCGCTATAAGCGCGTGTGGTCAGTGCCAGCAATCGCAGTGAGGATGCTTGGACCACAGGCGTTTGTGCACGGTGGTTCCGGTTGCTGCGAAGTCCAGTTCCATGGTGCAGTCGGCGGTCTCGGGAAGCGCGGCGTCGGAACGGCCGATGAGGTTCTCCAACTGAGCGAACGCGAACGCTGCCGTGGCCAACACCGTCGCGCTGCTGGCCTGGCCGACCGTGCCGAGCAGTTGAGCGGAAAGATGCGGCCACTCGGGCTCGAAGTCGCATCGCGTCAGATCTGCGCACCGCAGGCAACTCGTCCGACCGGGCAACACGAAAGGACCGACGATGCCCTTTCCGTCTCGCAGTCGCACCTGCAGATGTGGGATGCGCAGCCGCACCAGGTCGGTCACCAGTCGAGGTTCGGCAACCAGATCGTCGGCGAGCACCACGACGTCGTAGTTCCACGATCTCACCACCGAATGCGGATAGCGCGTCGGAGTCAGACTCGTTCGACTCACCGTGACACCGGTTCGACTCAGACCGGAGGCCAACGCGTCCGAGATCGGACCCCGCCCCACGAGGTGGACGGTCTTCACCGTCCCCGATCCGGCCTGCGACGCATGCGGCGAGGCGTCGGGCACCACGGGTTCTCTCGTGCCGTGCATCAGCAACCCGGAGTCCTCCAGTTCGCCGAGCATCGCCGAGGTCCGATTGGCCGAGAGTCCCAATGTCATTGCGTGACAGACGATATGAGGTCTGGAATGACCCGCGGCCAGCAGCCGGAGTATTTCGAGTATCGAGCCCGGTTCGGCACCGGGAGGTGGCGTGACGACGACGCTGGTCTCGGGATTCCAGCCCAACTGAACGGTGCCGTCTCGACGCGGCAGAATTGCCACTGCAGGATCGAGTCGAACGGTCGGTGTGATCATGAGACACACTCTGACAGCGCCGACAACGAAGAACGCCCGCTCAGGGCACGTTATCCACAGGGTGGAAGTGCCTCCGAGCAGGCGTTCGACGGTCTCGATCGAAGTGGCGCGAACCCGACGGGTCAGGGTGTGGATGAACCCTTCTCGGGGTCTCCGTCGGTGCCCTCGTCGTCGCCTTCCGCGGCGCGTTCGGCCGCTTCGGCGCGCTCCTTGGCCTCCATCGCCTCGAGCTGCGCGATCGGGTCGTCGAAGCTCGACGTTCCACCGCCGACCACGCGGTCGATGAACGCCGCGGGGTTGTCCAGGTCCGAGGATTCCGGCAGAAGATCGGGGTGTGCCCACACACCGTCGCGTCCCTCGACGTCGGCTGCGGCGAGGAGCTGACGCCACAGCTCGGCGGCCTCGCGAACCTTGCGGGGTCGCAGTTCCAGGCCGACCAGCGTCGCGAAGGTCTGTTCGGCGGGGCCTCCCGACGCCCGGCGGCGTCGGATCGTTTCGCCGAGTGCGACGGCACCGGGCAGGCGGTCGCCCAGAGCTGATGCAACCACTGTCTCGACCCATCCTTCGACCAGGGCGAGCAGTGTCTCGAGACGCTCGAGAGCGTGCTTCTGCTCCGGCGTCGTCTGTGGCTCGAAAGCACCCTGCTGCAGGATCGCCTCGATCTTCGACGGGTCGGTCAACGCGGACGGGTCGAGTCCTGCGGCGGCCTCCTCGATGGCCGAGAAGTCCATCCTGATCCCCCGCGCGTACTCCTCGACGGTGGCCAGAACCCGTTGCCGCAACCACGGAACGTGGCTGTACAGCCGCTGGTGGGCGGCTTCGCGTGCGGCGAGGAACACCAACACCTCACGGTCGGGCTGCTCGAGTCCCTCACTGAACGACGAGATGGCAGACGGCAGCAACGCCGCTGTTCCCGACGGTCCGAGGGGCAGGCCGATGTCGGTGGAGGTCAGCACCTCCTTGGACAGCTGGCCGAGTGCTTGGCCGAGCTGCGAGCCGAACGCCATCCCGCCCATCTGCGTCAGCATGCCCATCATCGGACCTGCCATCTGCTGCGCTTCGGCGGGCAGGCCGGAGGTCCACATGCCCGAGATCTGCTCGGCGACCGGGTCGCACAAGCGCTTCCATGTGTCGATCGTGTTGTCGAGCCAATCGACCGGTGTCCATGCAACGGTCTTCGTAGCACCGGCCGGCAATGTCGTCGCCCCGTCCAGCCACAGTTCGGCCAGGTGTGCGGCGTCGGTGATGGCCTCACGTTCGCCTGCCGACACCGGGCTGAAATCGCCCATCTGCTGACGTGCGAGCTGTTTGGCGAGGTCGTAGTTCACCGGCCCCGACCCGGTTCCGCCCGCAGCTCCCATGCCGCTGAGCATCTGGCCGAACTGGGTGAGCATCTGGCCCAGCTGTGCGGGGTCGAATCCCTCGCCGCCGAAGCCGAAACCGGCAGGGTTGCCCGAGCCGTCCGGATCCTTCTTCTTGTCCGGGTCGTCGTCGGAGGCACCGAAACCAAAATTGCTCATGACTCAACGGTACAAGCCCGACGAACGTAGAGAGTGGTGGATCGTCACGCTGACGGCGAACAGTCCGAGCCGTGAGAAGTCGGCGCGGACGTACTCGGTAGGGGCGGTCTGCACCGTCGACCGTATTCGGATCTAGTGTCTACGGAGTGAACCGAAGGATCGCCACTCTTGTCGCTGCGCTGGTACCTGTGGTGGTGCTGGGCGTCACGGGCTCGGTCGTCACCGTTCCGTTCGCCGCTCTCGGCCCCGGCCCGACGTACAACACTCTCGGTGACGTCGACGGGGTACCCGTGGTGCAGATCGACGGAACCGAGGTCGACCCCACCGCGGGCCACTTGAACATGACGACCGTGGCCGTGCGCGATCAGCTCAATCTGTTCGAGGCACTCGGCTTCTGGGCCAGCGGCAGGCAGGGACTCGTTCCGCGCGAGGAGGTCTACCCGCCGGACATGTCGAAGGAAGAAGTGCAGGAGGGCAATCAGGCGGACTTCGAGGAGTCGGAGTCCAGCGCCGAACTCGCCGCGCTGCATCATCTGGATCTGCCGGTGACGCTCGCGGTGGCGAGTGTGGCCGATGACGGGCCCGCTGCCGGCGTGCTGAACGTGGGGGACACGCTCGTCTCGGTCGACGGAGCCCCTGTTTCCACGGCGTCCGCGGTCCGCGAGGCGGTCAGCTCCAGGGCCCCGGGTGATTCCATCGATATCGAGTACGTCCGGGACGGCACGACGCGGACGGATTCGGTGGTGCTCGAAGCCCGGCCCGACGACGACGCGTTGGGATACCTCGGCGTCACGCCCGAGGAGCAGCCGGACGTGCCGTTCGACGTGACGTTCAACCTTGCCGACGTCGGTGGACCGTCGGCCGGACTGATGTTCAGCCTGGCCGTGGTCGAC
Organism: Rhodococcus sp. 14-1411-2a; assembly: GCF_002259485.1. Classification (GTDB taxonomy): domain Bacteria; phylum Actinomycetota; class Actinomycetes; order Mycobacteriales; family Mycobacteriaceae; genus Rhodococcoides. The sequence goes on along the minus strand of NZ_NPGA01000020.1, from coordinate 810,959 downwards.
AAGCTCAGTCCCGGTGAGCTGAGCAACGGAGAGTTCGTCGCGGGGACGGGGACCATCGACGCCGAAGGCACGGTCGGCCCCATCGGCGGCATTCCGTACAAACTGATCGCCGCCCGTGAAGCCGGAGCCACCACGTTCCTGGTACCGGATGCGAACTGCGGTGAGGCGCAACAGAACGTCCCCGACGGCCTCAGGCTGGTGCGTGTCGAATCGTTGGACGGTGCAATCGACTCGCTGCAGGCGATCGGCTCTGGCGGCGACGTGCCGTCCTGCAGCTGACCCAGCCCTGTCGCTAGTCGTCGTCGACGGCGTCGAACGTGGCGTAGAGACCGTGCACGACGTTGGGGGCCAGGTCCTCCGCGATGCGAAGGTCGATGGGTGCGAATGGATCGGCGTCCTCGTCCGGGTGCAACTGCAGAAGAGTCAGGGACGGACCGTCCTTGAGGACCGCGACGATCAATCGCGCATCTCGTTTCTCGGGGTGGTTCTCGGCAGCCGAGCGAGCGGCCTGGTCGGCCGCATCGGGATCGGCGAGCAGCGGGATCAAGGCATCGTCGAGGGTCGATTCGGCTGCCGGGGGAAGAACTACGATCTCTTGGACCAAGGCGCATCCGACGACACCCTCGGGCCACGTGGAGGTGGCCAGGAACTCGTCCAGGGCGGGGGAGCCGCCGGTGATGTCCTCGGGTAGCGAATGTTGTTGGATCGGAGTCAGGGCAGCGCCGTCGGCCAAATCGTCGAGCAGTCCCGGCTCGGCTGCGGCGAGTGCGGCTGTGGGCACCAAGGCGAACATCTGGGGTGCCTGGTGCCATCCGCCGGCATCGACGAAGTCCGCCACCTCCCGCGCGCACCGCGCCAAGGCGTCGGCCACATCCTGTCCACCCGTCTCGGGGTCGAACTCGACACCGAAATCGTCTCGGCCGGGCAGTCCGTCGCTGTCGTTGCTCACCGCACTATCCTCGCATTCGGATGGTTCCTCGGATGCGAGGCTCCTGACCTGCGGTCCGCTGTGGCCGCGGTACGGGCGTCGCAGCCGTAGGATCAACGTACGTACAGTAGGGCGAAACGGACATGCGGCGCACGGCGAGTGCGCCGCCGAAGTCATCTGCGGCGCCGGTCGGCGTCGCCCGAAGTTGGAGTGTGGCTCGTGGGCATGAGGCCCCCCACCGGTATGCCGTCCTTGTCGCGGCGCAGCCGGATCTTGCTCGTATTGGCCTTGGTAGCAGCAGGTTTGCTACTCATCGGTCCCCGTCTGATCGACGTGTACACGAACTGGTTGTGGTTCGGCGAAGTCGACTTCCGCGGCGTGTACACCACCACTCTGCTGACGCGGTTGGTGATCTTCTTCGTCGTCGCCCTGGTTGTGGGACTCATCGTGTTCGCAGCTCTGGCGGTGGCGTACCGCAACCGTCCGGTGTTCGTGCCCGTCGCCGGGCCCAACGATCCGATCGCGCGATACCGCACCACGGTGATGAGCCGACTGCGCCTGTTCGGCATCGGAATTCCTGTGGTGTTCGGGTTCCTGTCCGGCATGATCGCCCAGACCAATTGGGCGACCGTGCAATTGTTCATCCACGGCGGCGACTTCGGCATAACCGACCCGCAGTTCAATCTGGATGTCGGTTTCTACTCGTTCGACCTCCCGTTCTACCGGTTCATCCTCAACTGGCTGTTCGTCGCCGTCCTGGTTGCCTTCTTCGCGAACCTGGTGACGCAGTACGTGTTCGGTGGAATTCGTCTCGCCGGGCGCGAGGGTGCACTCACTCGCGCAGCGCGGATTCAACTCGCGGTTCTGGCCGGTACTTTCGTCCTGCTGAAGGCCATCGCGTACTGGTTCGATCGGTACACGCTGCTGTCGAGCAGTCGCAAGGAGCCGACGTTCACCGGTGCCAGCTTCACCGACATCAACGCGGTGTTGCCGGCCAAACTGATCCTGCTGGCAATCGCCGTCATCTGTGCGATCGCCTTCTTTGCAGCGATATTCCTGCGTGATCTCCGTATCCCGGCGTTGGCCACGGCTTTGTTGGTGCTGTCGTCGATCCTCATCGGTGCCGTCTGGCCGTTGGTGATGGAACAGTTCTCGGTGCGCCCGAACGCGGCGGACAAGGAGAGCACGTACATCGAGCGGAACATCGCGGCAACCAGGGACGCGTACGGCTTGAACGACGACGTGGTCACCTATCGGGACTATTCCGGTGAAGCGGCATTGAGCCCCGGCGAGGTGGCGTCCGAGTCGGCCACGATGTCCAACATTCGTTTGCTCGACCCCAACATCCTCGCGCCCACCTTCACCCAGCAGCGTCAGATCCGTAACTTCTACGGGTTCCCCGACACGCTGGCCGTCGACCGGTACCCGGATGCGGACGGCAACCTGCGCGACTACGTTGTTGCAGCCCGCGAGATCTCACCGCAGACGCTCGACGCGAACCAGCGGGACTGGATCAACCGCCACACCGTGTTCACACACGGAAACGGCTTCGTCGCAGCGCCGGCCAACTCCGTCGACGAGGCCGTCGCAGACGAGTCCAGCGGCGGACGCGGTGGTTACCCGAACTACCAGGTCAACTGGATCGAGAACGATTCCGAGGGCACCATCCGCAAGGACGGACCCGGCGACCTGGATCAGCCGCGCATCTACTTCGGCCCGGTCATCGCCAACTCCGATGCCGACTACTCGATCGTCGGTTCCACCGGCGAGCCCCGCGAGTACGACACCGACAGCAAGAGTTACACCTACACCGGTGCCGCAGGCGTCGACGTCGGTAACTTCTTCAATCGACTCGTGTTCGCCAGCAAGTACGCCGAGCGCAACATCTTGTTCTCGAGCGTGATCGGGGACGAGTCGAAGATCCTGTTCAACCGTGACCCCCGCGACCGCGTACAGAAGGTCGCACCGTGGTTGACCACGGATGGATCGACCTACCCGGCGATCGTCGAGGGCAAGCTCGTCTGGATCATCGACGGGTACACCACGTTGGACAACTTCCCGTACGCCCAGCGCATGTCGCTCGAGGACGCCACTGCCGACAGCATCGAGTCGACGACGACACGTGCGCTGCCGAGCCGAGAGGTGTCTTACATCCGAAACTCGGTGAAGGCCACCGTCGATGCCTACGACGGCACCGTCAAGCTCTACGAGCAGGACGAGAACGATCCGGTTCTCAAGGCATGGGAAGGCGTGTTCCCGGGAACCGTCATCCCGAAGGACCAGGTGTCCGACGAACTGCGCGATCACTTCCGCTACCCGGAAGACCTGTTCAAGGTCCAGCGTGAACTGCTGACCAAGTACCACGTCAACGATCCGCGAGAGTTCTTCACCAACAACGCGTTCTGGGAGGTTCCCACCGACCCGACCGCAGAGAACACCGCGGCCAAGCAGCCGCCGTACTACGTCGTCGCATCCGATATCTCGAACCAGGAGAATCAGGCGTCGTTCCAGCTGACCAGTGCGTTGGTCGGTTACCGCCGAGAGGTGTTGGGCGCGTACGTCAGTGCGGATTCCGATCCGGAGAACTACGGCAAGATCACCGTGTTGAGATTGCCGACGGATACATCCACGCAGGGTCCGAATCAGGTACAGAACCAGATGACGACCACGACCGACGTGTCCGAGAGTCTCGGTATCGTGCGCCGAGAGAACACCGTGGAGTTCGGAAACCTGCTGACCCTCCCGGTCGGCGACGGCGGATTGATCTACGTGGAACCGGTGTACGCCTCTCGTACCAACGAGGCGTCGGCGTATCCGCAGTTGATTCGAGTGTTGGTTTCCTACGAGGGTCGCGTCGGATACGCCGCGACGCTGCCCGAAGCGATCGAGCAGGTCTTCGGAGCGGGTGCCGGACGCACTGTCACCGCACCCGGTGAGACCGACGGAACCGCGCAGCCCGGTGCCGTGCCGGAGACCGCACCGTCCGACGGTGGCACGCCTGCGGCAACTCCGGCGCCGGCCACCGGCGGTTCGACGACCAGGGATGCGGCCGTGTCCGAATTGAATTCGGCACTCGCGGCTGTGCGCACTGCGCAGCAGAGCGGAAATCTCGCGGAGCTCGGTACTGCGTTGGAGGATCTGCAGACCGCCGTCGATACCTACAACCAGGCAGGTAACTGATCGGTAGGGCCACGGCCCGCTGACCGAGCGAAAGAGCCGCCTCACCGAATGGTGAGGCGGCTCTTTCGTCGTTCGTCACCTGGCTCGTTCACGCGGTACAGCGGTACAACGCCTAGGTGAGTGGCAGTTCGACGAACTGCCGGGTGATCAGCGTCCGATGGGCGCGAGCACCGGGGCGTTGGCAGCAACGAAGTGCTGGAACTGCGTGCTCAAGCCGTACTGGTCGGCCAGCTTGGACGCCGCGTCGAACGCGCCCTGTGCAGCCTGCGTGGCCGCTGCGGCCTCGGGAGCCACGGCCGGTGCCGGTGCCGGTGCGGGAGCCGGCTGCGGTGCCGGTGCGGGAGCTGCCTCGGGCGCGGGAGCGGAGGCACCCTTGCTCAGCTGCTGACCGCACACGGGCCATGCGCCCGGTCCCTGGGTCTGAAGGGTGTTCTCCGCAACGCGGATCTGCTCGGCCTTTGATGCGTTGGCCGGTGATCCGGATCCGCCGTTGGCCGTCCAGGTGCTCTGCGAGAACTGCAGGCCACCGTAGTAGCCGTTTCCGGTGTTGATGCTCCAGTTGCCACCGCTCTCGCACTGTGCGACCGCGTCCCAGTTGTTCGGGGCTGCGCTGGCGGTTCCGGCGGAGACGCCGAGGGGAATTGCTACAGCGGCACCTGCGATGACGGCCAATCCGAGTGCGCGCTTGCCAACATTGTTCAGTGTGGTCATTCGGGGTGAATCCTCTCCGCGCTCGACTGGCGCGACTGGCCTGCAATCACCTCGCCGGTGTGGATGGCGATGGGTGACCAGGCGCTTCGTATCGTCGCGGCTCTGCCCCCGTACGTCTTGGGGACCACACCCGCGGGGCAGAGCGAAAGGAGCGGCGGGGTGGTGCAGGCCCAGCGGTTTAGGGCCGTCCGTGAAGGTAGTCGAGGATCCGTTCACCGTCACTGAGCCGGAATGGGATAGTCGATGTCCACATAGTGGGACGCGAGGGGGTGTTTCCGCAGTTCAGACCAGCTCGTGGCGCTAATGTTTCTACTTCGTAACCCGAACGTTATGTGACTCGAAACACGCCTCAAAAGAGACGCGGAGCACTATTTTCTGCGGCGTTCGGCGTGATAAACGCGTGCCGTGACGCGTCGCGGTGTACTCGTTCGGGGTGCGCGAGAGCGCGGAGAAGTCACGTGATTTGCATTGGTTGTACGCACGGGAGTAACTTCATAGACGCAACGCGGGGTGGAGCAGCTCGGTAGCTCGCTGGGCTCATAACCCAGAGGTCGCAGGTTCAAATCCTGTCCCCGCTACCACTGAAGAAGACCCAGGACATATGTCCTGGGTCTTTTTGCGTGCTCGGATGGGTCCGGAACGGACTCTCGGCCGCAGTCTGCACGTTCGATACCGGAAGGTTCGCCTCGCATGATTCTCCCCGCCGTCCGAGATCCGCGCCTCATCACCGTGCATCGCGGCGGCCTTCTGTCCGACGACGACCATCGGAGCCTCGCGCTCTGGGCGGCCGAGTGTGCCGAACATGTTCTCCACCTGTTCGAGGAGCTCGAACCTTCCGACCCGCGGCCGCGTGAGGCAATCGAGGGCATTCGTGGGTGGACGCGCGGCGAGCTCGCGATGATGGCCACCCGCGCCCTCGGCGGGCACGCCATGGGTGCGGCACGGCCGCTGCACGGTTGCGCTCGCTTCGCCGCATACGCTGCGGGGCAGGCAGCCTGTGTGGCACACGTACCCGAACACGACCTCGGAGCGGCCGCCTATGCCATCAAGGCAGCTCGGGCGGCCGCGCGTGACGGCCTGGAGCCGAGTGCAGGTCTGAAGGAACTCGAATGGCAGCGCGACCGGCTCCCGAACAATGTGCGAAAACTGGTGCTGGAAGACCAGGAGAGAAGAAGCAGTATCTGTTGGTCGTTGTTCGACGGTTGAGCCGTCCAGTACGGTCGCGGTCGACCGGTCCGTATCGGGAGTTCAGTCCGTGATCTGCTCGCGGGCATCGTCACTGGTGACCGATTCGGAAGGGGCGGGGCCGCCCTCGTCGTCCGCATCATCGGCAGTGAGGTCGACGGTGTCCACGCCTTCGAGTGCGGTCAGTTCCTGCTCTGCCTCGGCGATGAGGCCTTTCGCGTTCTCTTCCATCTTCTTGATCCACTCGGCCATGACGGTGACACCCTTCGCTCGATCGTGTACCACCGGTCTACCAGACTTCTTCACCCCTAGGATCCATGGTGTGCCAACACGAACCTCGCGTCTCGATCTCGACGAGCCGGTCGGCACGGATCTCGATGAGCTGTACGCGATCTGCAGCGACCCGCAGTCGTGGACGCACTTCCCGAGCCTGCGACACACCGATCCCGGTGCAACCGAACGAATGTTGCAGAGCTGGGCGGAGCAGTGGCGGCGGGATGGACTGTCCACGTGGATCATTCGTGAGCGCGGCAGCCGCACGATCAGTGGCTACGGCGGATGCTCGAAGCGGCGGAACACCTTCTGGAATCTCGGGTATCGCCTCCATCCCGACGCACAGGGCAACGGGTACGCAACGGAGATGTGTGAGATCGGAGTCGAGTGTGCGCACCGAACCGAGCCCGAATTGCCGATCGTGGCGTACCTCCTCGAACACAACGTCGCGTCGGCCCGAGTGGCCGAGCGCGCGGGCTTGCAGTTGATCGCCCGTGGACCCGACGTCGGCAACCCCGATGTCGACGCAGTACGCCTGGTGTACTCAGACCGCGCGTTGACTGCAGATCAGGTGGACGTGGTGCTGTCGGCCTGACCGGGGTACGCGCGCACCTCCGCGAGCCGAGCGCGAAGCAGGCTTTTCTCCGGTGCGGTTCGGGCGAAATCCAACGCTCGTCGATAGTCGATTGCCGCCTCTTCGAACCTGCCGAGTCGTTGCAGCAGATCTGCTCTCGCCATGGGATACGGGTGATAGCGGCGTAGGGACGGCTCGTCGACAAGCAGGTCCAATTCGTGCAGACCGGCTGCGGGACCGTCGCGCATCGCCAGCGCAACCGCCCGGTTCAGCGCGACGATCGGGCTCGGTGCCCGCGTCATGAGTACGTCGTACAGGGCAACGATCTGAGGCCAGTCCGTGCTGTCGGCGTCGAGTGATTCGTCGTGCAGTGCAGCAATGGCAGCCTGTAGAGCGTAAGGACCGCTCCGGCCGCCGCCGAGAGCCTCGACCACGAGTTCCCTACCCTCGGCGATGAACTCGGCATTCCAGAGTCGACGGTCTTGGTCGGCCAACAAGACGATCTCACCGTCCGGTCCGGTTCGCGCGTCGCGTCTGGCATCGACGAGCAACATCAGCGCCAGTAGACCCAACACCTCGGACTCCGTCGGCAATGCGGCGTACAGGAGACGGCCCATCCCGATGGCCTCGTCGGTGAGATCGATTCGTCCGACGTGATCACCCGACGTCGCCGAATAGCCCTCGGTGAAGATCGAATAGATCACCTCGAGCACCATCGGGACCCTGCCTGCCAACTCGTCCGGGCCCGGGAGACGGAACGGTATCCGTGCGGCCCGAATCTTGTTCTTGGCTCGCACTATTCGCTGCGCTGCTGTCGCCGGGGGGATGAGCAGAGCCCGGGCGACCTCACCGGTGGTGAGACCGGCCAGGCATCGAAGAGTCAGTGCGAGCCGGTCACCGGCGGCAAGGGCAGGATGCGCGCAGGTGAAGAACAACTGCAGTCGGTCGTCGGGCAGGGTCTCGTCGAGCGAATTCAAGCGACTCGGTTCGCTACGATCCGTATCCGCCTGCAGCACCCCGACTTTCGCGGCCAGGGTCTGGTCGCGCCGCAAGCGATCGACTGCCTTCCGCCGGGCAGTGGTGAGCAACCAGGCACCGGGCTTGGCCGGGACACCATCGACCGGCCAGTGTTTCAGGGCCGATTCGATGGCGTCCGAGGTCACTTCTTCGGCGAGGTCGAGGTCGCGATACCGCTGCACCAGCGAGGCGAGCAGAATCGAGCGCTCGGCGCGGAAGACCGAGTCGAGAGCTCGATGAACATCGGACTCGCTCATCGAACGGTCCCGCAGGTCAGAATTCTGCAAGGGGACGTACGATCACCGAGCCGCCGTCCTTGGAGCCCGGGCATCGGGCCGCCCATTCGAGTGCAGCGTCCAGATCGGGAACGTCGATGACGTCGTAGCCACCGAGAACCTCATGAGATTCGGCATACGGTCCGTCGGTGACACTGCGTTCTCCGGTGGCGGCGTCGACGCGCACAGCCGTGGCCGTGGTGAGATCAACCATCGCGTGACCGGAGACGTGAACGCCCGCGTCCTTCATCTCCTTCTCGTAGGTCATCCAGTCCTCGACACTGCTGCAGCCCGGTGCTGCTCCGGGCGCGGTGTCTGCGTTGATCAAGAGGATGTACTTCATGATGCGCTCCTGGGGTCGGTACCTCGGTGTCGCGGCGCGAGTCGCCGTACACGATGACGACGTTCGACAGACCACGATATCGACACCGGCTCCCGATTTTTCTTTCTCACACACGAAAAACGGCACCGGACGCAAGGTCCGGTGCCGTTCAGCGGTTACTCTTCGGCTCGACGACGAGCCAGGTGTCACTTCAATTCTGCCGACGACTTTCCGAGTACGCGGCGAGCAACGATCAGCTGCTGAATCTGCTGCGTTCCCTCGAAGATGTCGAGAATCTTGGAGTCGCGGCTCCACTTCTCGAGAAGCGGGCGCTCTGAGTAGCCGTACGTGCCGGCCAATTCGACTGCCTTGAGGGTGATGTCGACTGCCGAGCGACCGGCCTTGGCCTTGGACATCGAGGCCTGGAGGGAGTTGGGCTCCTTGTTGTCGGCCATCCACGCCGCACGCAGTGCGAGCAGATGTGCTGCCTCCCAGTCCGCTTCGAGGCGCAGGAACTCCGCGGCCGCCGCGTGCTGGTTGTAGGCGGGCGTTTCGTAGGAGATGTCGACTCCGGCGTCCACCAGGATGGAACGCAGTTCTTCGAGAGCCGCACGTGCGACGCCGATCGCCATGCCTGCCACCAGGGGACGGGTGTTGTCGAACGTCTGCATGACGCCGGCGAAGCCCTTTTCGACGTTCACTTCGGCGGTACCGAGGAGGTTGTCCTTCGGGATGCGGCAGTCCTCGAGCAGCAGGGCTGCGGTGTCGGACGCCTTGATGCCCAGCTTGTGTTCGAGGCGGGCGACCGAGAGGCCCGGAGCGTCTCGCGGGACGACGAACGACTTGATGGCCGCGCGGCCGAGCGACTTGTCGACCGTGGCCCACACCACGATGTGGGTGGAACGCTCGCCGGCGGTGACGTAGATCTTCTCGCCGTTGAGTACCCACTCGTCGCCGTCGAGGACGGCGGTGGTGGTGACAGCTGCGGAGTCCGAACCGAAGCCGGGCTCGGTGATGGCCATCGAAGCCCACACCTTGCCGAAGCGCTCGAGCTGCTCGTCGGTGGACACCGCGGCGATGGCCGAGTTACCGAGTCCCTGGTAGGGGATCGACAGGGTGAGGCCGACGTCGCCCCAGCAGGTCTCGATCACGTTCACCAGAGCGGACATGTTGCCGCCGTTGGCGTTCGCGGTCTTGCTGGGCTTGGCCGACTCGCTGTCCTTCTCGCGGCCACCGGCGGCTCCGCCGATTTCGCCACCGGCGTCGGACATGCCTTCGACCATCGACGCCATGGTGTCGAGTTCCACCGGGTACTCGTGCTCGGCGAGGTCGTACTTGCGGGAGATCGGGCGGAAGATCTCGGCAGCGACCTGATGAGCCTGATTCGCCTGCGCCCGAAGCTTCTTGGGAAGTTCAAGATTGATCATCGTGTATGTCCTTGGGTGAGTGCCATGGAAATTCGGGGCGGCGAGCTAGATGAGAACGATGCCCTCGGCGACGCCGACGGACCGCAGATCGCGGTACCAACGCTCGACCGGGTGCTCCTTGGTGAAGCCGTGACCGCCGAGCAGCTGCACGCCGTCGGAACCGATCTGCATGCCCTTCTCGGAGGCGAGTCGACGGGCGAGCGCCGATTCACGAGTGAACGACAGTCCCTGCTCGGCCCGCGAAGCGCCGCGCAACGTGACCAACCGCATGCCGTCGAGCTCGATGGCGATGTTGGCGACCATGAATGCCACGGCCTGGCGATTGCTGATCGGCTCACCGAAGGCGACACGATCGTTGACGTACGGAATGACGTAGTCGAGTACGGCCTGGCTCGTACCGACGGCCAGCGATGCCCAGCCGAGTCGCGCGAGGCCGATCGCAGCGCTGTACTCGGCGGCACGCTGGTCTGCGTCACCGTCGCCGAGCAGGGCCGACTCGGGAACCGCGACGTCGGTCAGGATCAGGCGGCCCAGGCCGGCTGCGCGCAGACCCATGCTCGGGTCGGCTTCGACGACGAGGCCCTTGGAATCGGACTCGACGATGAAGAATGCCGGACGGCCTTCGAGTTCTGCGGCGATGACGAACAGCTCGGAACTGCCGGCAGCAGGCACGAGGCTCTTGACTCCGTTGAGCTTGTAGCCGCTGGGCGAGCGAACGGCCTTGGTCTGCAACGCGTACGGATCGAACAGTGCGCGGGGCTCGTTGACGACCACTGCTGCATTCGGCACCTTCTCACCGACGAAGGCCGGGAGGTAGGTCTTCTGCTGCGCGTCGGTGCCCCACTGGGTGAGAGCGACGGCGACGCCGCTGGGCGCGAGGATTGGCAGTGCCAACCCCATGTCGCCATGGGCGAGTGCCTCGGCGACGAGAGAGTTGGTGACAGCGCCACGCTCGGTGGCGGCACCGTCGAGTTCCTCGGGAACGTTGATGAGCGTGATGCCGAGCTCGGCGGAGCGCCGAACCAGATCCTCGGGCGACGAGGCGCTGTGGTCTGCGTCGAACGCAGCCGGGCGAAGGATCTCCTCGGCGAACTCCTTGACCGTTTCGACGATCATGCGCTGTTCGTCGTCGGGCGTCAGGTCGAAGTAGCTCAGGTTCTTGGCAGCGCCGTCGTCGAGACGCTTGGGCTTGCCGCCACCGGTGACCTTGGCGAACGTGCGATTGGCAGCGCCGAGGGTCTTGAACCCGGTCTTGGTGCTCTCGTACGTCACCCGGTCGATGGTTTGGCGGAGGTTGTACTTCTCCGCCAGTTCCGATCCGGTGATGGCGGTCAGAACGCGCATGGCGGTTCCGATCGCATCCCGCTTGAACGGATTGAGGCCAACTGCAGAAGTATCGCGGGGCACCTTCGGGGCCTTCGCGTCGACCACACTGTCTTGCTTGCTCATGATCACCAGTTCCTCGGCGTCGGGCACGGACTCCACAGATCTTACTCCCGAGTAAGATAGCTGTCTACTGTCGAGTAAGTTGACCTTTCCAGGAGGCCGGCGAACCGAACGTTGCCTCCGGCGACGAGGGGTATGGCACGCTACGTCCGTGCACCCGATCGCCCAGGTCTTCGCCGCCATCGCCGCGGCCCTCCACGTCGTCATCTTCGTCATGGAAAGTGTCTTGTGGTCGAAGCCGGTCATCTGGGCCAAGTTCGGCGTCGCAAGCCAGCACGACGCCGATGTCGTGAAGCCGATGGCGTTCAATCAGGGCTTCTACAACCTGTTTCTGGCTGTCGGGATCGCAGTCGGACTCGTCGTGGGCGGGTCCGCAGGCGACGCCGTCGTCTACTTCGCGTGCGCGAGCATCGTCGGCGCAGCGATCGTTCTGGCGACCGGCGGTGCGAAGTATTTCCGGCCCGCATTCGTCCAGGGCATCACACCGCTGATCGCGCTGATCCTGGCTGCAGTTCTCCAGGCGTGATTCAGGCGCTGGGGGACAGGTGCGCGAGGACCTGGTGTTGCAGTAGACCGTTGGTGGCCACGGCGCTGCCACCGTGCGGGCCTGCCGTGGCGTCGAGCGCGGTGAAACTGCCTCCGGCTTCGCGCACGAGGACATCGAGTGCGGCCAGGTCCCACAGTGAGACCTCGGGTTCTGCGGCTATGTCGACCGCCCCCTCGGCGACGAGGCAGTAGGAGAAGAAGTCGCCGTAGCCGCGAACCCGCCACACGGCGTCGGTCAGATCGAGGAAACGATCCCTGATGCCGAGGTCCGCCCACCCACTCAGGCTCGAGAAACTCAGACTCGACGACGCCAGCGAATCGACCTTCGAGACCTCGATCCGGCGCGGGGTGCCCCCGTCCGATGCCGTCCAGGCTCCCAGATCGAGTGCTGCCCACCACCGTCGGCCCAGGGCGGGCGCGCTCACCACGCCGACACGGGGTATTCCGTCGTCGAGCAGCGCGATCAACGTCGCCCACACCGGAACGCCACGGACGAAGTTCTTGGTGCCGTCGATGGGATCGACGACCCACTGGCGTCCGCTGAACGTTGCAGTGCCGCCGAATTCCTCGCCCAGCAACGCGTCGGCAGGGCGTTGCGCTCCGAGCACGCCGCGGATCGTCGTCTCGACGGCCAGATCCGCGTCCGACACCGGTGTCAGATCCGGCTTGGAATCCACCGAGAGGTCCATGGCGAGAAATCGCCGCCGCGTGATGGCGTCGGCCTCGTCGGCGAGTCGGAGGGCGAGAGAAAGATCCTCGGAGTAGTCGGTCACCGCGTAAGACTAACGACGGACACATCCGACTGTGCCCGGTGTTGCTCGGGGGCGGTCGGGTTCGGGTTCGCGTGCCGGTAACCTTGACTCTCGTGCATCCCGACGTTTCTGCAGACCTCGCCGAGCTCGACACCACTCTCTCCACCGTCGAGTCTGTTCTCGACGTCGAGGAACTGCGGCGACGCATCGACGAACTCGAACATCAGGCGGCCTCACCGGACCTGTGGAACGACCAGGAACACGCTCAGCAGGTCACCAGCCAGCTGTCCCACGCGCAGGCCGAGCTGCGCCGCGTCGAAGAGCTCCGTCAGCGCCTCGAGGACATGCCGGTGTTGTACGAGCTCGCCGAGGGTGAGGAAGGTGACGACGCCGCATCCGCCACCGCCGATGCCGACGCCGAACGCGCGTCGCTCCGTGAGGACATCGCAGCCATGGAAGTACGGACCCTGCTGTCCGGTGAGTACGACGCGCGCGACGCGTTGGTGAACATCCGTTCCGGTGCAGGCGGAATCGACGCTGCCGATTGGGCCGAGATGCTGATGCGCATGTACATCCGCTGGGCCGAGAAGCACGGCTACGGCGTCGAGGTCTACGACACGTCCTACGCCGAAGAAGCCGGCATCAAGAGCGCGACGTTCGCGGTCAAGGCCCCGTACACGTACGGCACGCTGTCGGTGGAGCAGGGCACACACCGGCTCGTGCGGATCAGTCCGTTCGACAACCAGGGTCGACGCCAGACGTCCTTCGCCGAGGTCGAGGTTCTTCCGGTCGTCGAGACCACCGACCACATCGAGATCCCCGAGAACGACATTCGCGTGGACGTGTACCGCTCGTCCGGGCCGGGTGGGCAGTCGGTCAACACCACCGACTCCGCCGTTCGGTTGACGCACATCCCGACGGGGATCGTGGTGACCTGCCAGAACGAGAAGTCGCAGCTGCAGAACAAGGTATCGGCCATGCGAGTGCTGCAGGCCAAGCTGCTCGAGGTCAAGCGCAAGGAAGAACGCGCCGAGATGGACGCGCTCAAGGGAGACGGCGGCAGCTCCTGGGGAAATCAGATGCGCTCGTACGTACTGCACCCGTACCAGATGGTCAAAGATTTGCGTACCGAGTACGAGGTGAACAATCCGTCTACTGTTCTCGACGGAGACATCGACGGATTCCTGGAATCGGGAATTCGATGGCGAATGCGGGGGGAGCAGTAGATGACCGGTCATTGCGCAGGCTCCGCTCCGACGATCCGATGACGAGCTGGTTGAACCCGACGCTCGACCTGAAGCAGAATGCCCTCGGCATACTGCTGTACATCCTCGGCGGGCTTCTGGCCGCGCGCTTCGTCACCTGGACCGGGTCGCGGATCACTGCCCGCATCGACCAGAACTACCAGCACAGCGATGCGCTCGTGCGGTCCGAGGCCGCCAAGCATCGGCACGCCCTTGCCCAGGTCATCACCTGGGTCGTGGTCACCCTCATCTACATCCTGGTCACCATCGAGGTGTTGAGGCGTTTCGGATTCGGCGTCGGCGGGCTGGTGGCACCCGCGACGGTCATCGGCGCGGCACTCGGTTTCGGAGCTCAGCGCGTGGTCCAGGACATTCTGGCCGGGTTCTTCATCATCACCGAACGTCAGTACGGATTCGGTGACGTCGTGCAGATCGCCGTCAACGGCTCGGCCGAGGACGCCGAGGGCACCGTCGAGGACGTCACGCTACGAGTAACTCGGGTGCGCAGCGTCGACGGCGAGGTCATCACCGTGCCGAACGGGCAGATCGTCAAGGCGATCAACCTGTCGAAGGACTGGGCGCGCGCCGTCGTCGACGTTCCCGTGCCGAGCACAGCGGATCTCACCCAGGTCAACGCACTGCTCCGCACAGTCGGCCGCGACGCGTTCGCGGACACCCGGCTGCGGCCCCTGTTGCTCGACGAACCGACCGTGATGGGCGTGGAGAGCATCGAGGTGGGCCAGGTCAACGTTCGTCTCGTGGCGCGAACATTGCCCGGCAAGCAGTTCCAGGTGGGACGAGAACTTCGTGTCCGGGTGGCTGCCGCACTGCGCCCCGAGGGCATCAGTGTTGCTCCCGACGTCAGTACGGCCGGGGTCGCACCGGATGCGTCGGGACGAGACCGGAGGGAGGAACAGTGAGCACGACGGAGACCGGAACCGAACACCCGCAGCGGAACTGGCGACAGTGGCGCATCCCGGCAAAGATCTACGGCCGCGTCCGGACGTCCACCGTCGCGTTCGGCATCTGCTTCGTGCTCACCGGTCTCTGGTACGGCCAGGTCAGCGCCGAGATCGCCGAGAGGGACAGCGAACAGGTTCAGGGCCCGGTTGCTGTGGACCCAGGCGAGCTCACCCCGTACACCCAGCCGCAAACCACGGAGCCGAGTTTCACGAGCACGACGGTCTCACCCACGCCGACGGCCACCACCGACCCGGATGGATCGGACAGCGTCGACGGATCCGGTCAGCCGGCAACCACGACGACTGTGCCACCGACGACGACCGCGCCGTTCGGCGTGCCGATTCCGCCGGCCATCCAGTCGCTGATACCCAGCCAACCTGCGCCGACATCCGCGCGCTGAGTCGGCCTTTACCGTCTCTCGGGACTCGCCGCGACGCCCGAGCGGTTCCGGCAGCTACCGGTGAGTAAGGACTACACTGGCGACCCGTGATCAGCACCTCGAATGTCTCCAAGTCCTACAAGACCTCCACCAGGCCCGCCCTGGACAAGGTGACGGTCTCCATCGACAAAGGCGAGTTCGTGTTTCTGATCGGCCCATCGGGTTCGGGGAAGTCGACGTTCATGCGGCTGCTCCTCAAGGAGGAGACGCCCACCTCCGGCGACATCCATGTCGCCGACTTCCATGTCAACAGGTTGGCGGCCCGTCGTGTCCCGCGGTTGCGGCAGAGCATGGGCTGCGTGTTCCAGGACTTCCGTCTGCTGCAGCAGAAAACCGTCGTGGAGAACGTGGCGTTCGCCCTCGAGGTGATCGGCAAGCCGCGCTCGATGATCAAGCGCACCGTCCCCGAAGTGCTCGACCTCGTGGGACTCGGCGGCAAGTCGGATCGTCTGCCCAACGAGCTGTCCGGTGGTGAACAGCAGCGAGTCGCCATCGCTCGGGCGTTCGTCAATCGTCCGCTCGTGCTGCTCGCGGACGAGCCGACCGGAAACCTCGATCCGGATACCAGTCAGGACATCATGCTGTTGCTCGAGCGCATCAACCGCACCGGCACCACGGTGCTGATGGCCACCCACGACAACCACATCGTCGATTCGATGCGCCGACGCGTCGTCGAACTCGACAACGGACGAGTCGTTCGTGACGAGGCCCGCGGGGTCTACGGCGTCGGTCGCTGACGACACCCGACCAGGACCTATCGGACTTCACGACCGAACGAATCGAAGGGCTCGGATTCCGCGATGCGCGCAAGTTTCATCTTCAGCGAGGTCTTCACCGGACTTCGCCGCAACATCACCATGACGATCGCCATGATCTTGACGACCGCTATTTCTCTCGGCCTGTTCGGCGGGGGACTGCTCGTGGTGCAGATGGCGGGCAAGACACAGCAGATTTTTCTCGACCGGGTCGAAGTGCAGATCTTCCTCACCGACGACATCTCGGCAACCGATCCCGATTGCGCCGAGGACACCTGCGCCACCCTGCGCTCGGATCTGGAGAGCACGCCGTCGGTGGTTTCGGTGCAGTACCTCAATCGTGAGGATGCGGTGAAGGACGCCACCGAGCGAGTGTTCAAGGATCAGCCCGAGCTGGCCGAACTGGTCAGTGCCGACAGCTTTCCCGCATCGTTCAAGGTTCGTCTGAGTGACCCGGAGCGGTTCGGGGTGATCAACGACAACTTCGAGAATCGACCCGGCGTGCAGAGCGTGCTGAACCAACGCGACCTGGTGGAGCGCTTGTTCAGCGTGCTCAACGGCGTGCGCAACGCTGCATTCGCCATCGCCACGGTGCAGGCGATCGCCGCAATCCTGTTGATCGCCAACATGGTTCAGATCGCCGCGTTCACCAGACGGACCGAGGTGGGCATCATGCGCTTGGTCGGTGCCACTCGCTGGTACACCCAGCTGCCGTTCCTGCTCGAGGCGGTGGTGGCGGCCTTGATCGGCTCCGCACTTGCCATTGCCGGCTTGTTCACGGCCAAGAACATGTTCATCGACGACGTTCTGTCGGATGTGTATCAGGCCAACATCCTGGCCCGGATATCGAACAGTGACGTGCTGCTCGTCTCGCCGTTCCTGGCGTTGGTGGGAGTCGGAATGGCCGCGGTGACGGCCTACATCACGCTGCGCCTGTACGTGCGCGAATAAATTCGCTTGCCGTTCGGTTCTATGCTGGAGCGGTTGCCCGTGGAACCGGTCTGCGCGACGAACGCTCGAGAAAGGGCCCTGCAGTGAGAGAGAAGGGCCGCAAGGCCATCGCGACCAATCGCAAGGCGCGGCACAATTACTCCATACTCGACGTCGTCGAGGCCGGAGTTGCCCTCGTCGGAACCGAGGTCAAGAGTCTGCGTGACGGCAAGGCCTCGCTGGTCGACGCCTTCGCGACCGTCGACGACGGAGAGATCTGGCTACGCGGACTGCACATCGCGGAATACACGCTCGGTAGCTGGACCAACCACGCGCCGCGGCGCAACCGCAAACTTCTGTTGCACCGCCGCGAGATCGACCGCCTCGCAGGCAAGGTCAAAGAGGGCAACCTGACGTTGGTGCCGCTGTCGATGTACTTCTCCGACGGCAAGGTCAAGGTCGAGCTGGCACTGGCCAAGGGCAAGCAGGACTACGACAAACGACAGTCGCTGGCCAAGCGCACCGCCGAACGCGAGGTCACTCGCGAGTTGGGCCGTCGCGTGAAGGGAATGCGCTGACCGCTGTTCTGCTCGCTCTGGTAGCTGCCGTCGGCTACGGGGTGAGCGATTTCGTCGGCGGTGTCGCATCCCGCCGGGTCGCCGCCCTCCGGGTGGTCATCGTGTCCTACCCGCTCTCGCTGGTGATCGTCCTGCTCGTCGCTCCGTTCGTCGGCGGCACCATCGAACTCCCGGCGATGCTCTGGGGCCTGGCCTCGGGTGTCGCAGGCGGAGTTGCCGTGTGGTGGTTCTACCTGGCCCTCGCCGCCGGACCGATGGCCGTGGTCTCGCCGGTCACCGCGGTGCTGGTCGCCGGTATCCCGGTGCTGGTCGGGTTGTCGATGGGCGAGCGGCCCGGCGTGATCGCGTTCGTCGGTATCGCCGTCGCACTGGTGGCCGTGGTGCTGGTCAGCAGAGAATCGCCGGACGAGGTGACCGGTGAGGTTGCCGGTGGTCGAGAGATGAAGTTCACCCGAACGGTCGCCTGGTTGACGGTCGGTTCGGGGGTGACGTTCGCGTTCGCCTTCATCTTTCTGCACCGGATCGGGGACGGCAGTGGGCTGTGGCCGCTCGCGGCGTCGCGCGCATCGGCGACCGCGGTCGTCTGGATCGTGGCACTTGCCTCCGGTCACTTCTCACCTCCGCACGGCAGCGTCCTCGAACTCGCCGCCTTCGTCAGCGTGCTCGACGTCGTCGCCAACGCTGCGATGATCTACGCGTATCAGGGCGGTTTGCTGTCGCTGGTGAGCGTCATTGCCTCGCTGTATCCCGCAGCCACGGTGTTGCTGGCGATGGTGATGCTCGGCGAACGGGTCGGAACGCTGCAGAAAGTGGGAATGGCGTTGGCGCTCGGTGCCATCGCCATGATCGCGCTCGCGGGTTGAACATGCTCGCAGACGGGTAATGACCCCGGTTATGACAGCTTCCGATTCGTCGTCCGACATCCCCGCGGCCCAGGTCGACGGACAGCCTCCCCGCGTACTCGTCACCGGTGCCACGGGATACCTGGGCGGGCGTCTGGCACCGCGCCTGCTCGACGACGGCTATCGGGTGCGGGTGCTCGCTCGTACCCCCAGCAAGCTCGACAACGTGCCGTGGGCGGCGAACGTCGAGATCGTCCAGGGGGATCTCAGCGATCGCGAGTCGCTGAAAGAAGCCTTGACCGGTGTCGACATCATGTATTACCTGGTGCACTCCATGGGCACCGCAGGTCACTCCGACTTCGCCGATACCGAGCGCGACAGCGCCGAGAACGTCGCGGCTGTCGCTGCCGAGTGCGGCGTCGGCCGCATCGTCTACCTCGGCGGGCTGCATCCACCGACCGGTGAGCTCTCACCACACCTGAAGTCGAGAGCCGAAGTAGGACGCATACTGATCGACTCGGGTGTGCCGACGATCGTGCTGCAGGCAGGCGTCGTGATCGGATCCGGTTCGGCGTCGTTCGAGATGATCCGGCACCTCACCAATCGGCTACCGGTGATGACCACACCGCGGTGGGTACACAACCGCATCCAGCCCATCGCCGTTCGCGACGTGTTGCACTACTTGATCGGGGCCGCGAGTGCGCCGATCACCGAATCCAGGACATTCGACATCGGCGGACCCGACGTCATGCAGTACGGCGAGATGATGAACATCTACGCCGACGTCGCGGGTCTGCGGCAGCGTCGGATCATCGTTCTCCCGGTGTTGACTCCTCGACTGGCCGGCCACTGGATCGGTTTGGTGACTCCCATTCCGCGCGGCCTGGCGATGCCGCTCATCGAATCTCTGCAGTACGACGCCGTGGGCCACGAGATGGACATCGACGCCGTCGTACCGCGTCCGGACGGCGGCCTGACCGGCTACCGCGACTCCGTGAGATTGGCACTGCGCAAGATCGACGACGGCGAGGTCGAGACGCGGTGGACCGACGCCACCGGTACCGCGGCACCGTCGGATCCGTTGCCCTCGGATCCGACGTGGGCAGGAGAGGTCGTCTACACCGACACCCGGGTCGCCCGAAGCTCGGCACCGTCGACCGCGATCAGGCCCGCTCTCGAACGATTGGCCGACGCCGACGTTCTCACCGGTTGGCGTCGCGACGTCACCGGACCCGACGCATCCGCGTCGGGCACCGAACACACCACTCGGCTCAAGTCCTCGACTCGTCTGCCCGGAGAGGCGTGGCTGGATCTGACGGTCGGCGGCACGGCGAAGCAGCCGACGATCGAGCAACGGTTGGTGTTCTTTCCACGCGGCTTGGCCGGTCGGGCGGTCTGGTACGCCTCGCTGCCGGCACGCCTGGTCATGACACGTCGAATGTTGCGCACGGTCGTGCAACGAGTGGACGAAGATGCCGCGTCGAACACGACGGATCGCCGGGTCGGCCGTTAATGGAATGAATGTGCTCGGGAGAGGCGTTACACTGAACAGCCCGGACACGGTGTTCGGGAACATACGGGGCTGAACGGTTTCGACTTTGTATGTTGAGTCAGGGGAAGCGTGTCGGTGCAGGCGAGAGACCACCGTAAGCGTCATCGCAACCTTATAAGCGCCGATTCCAATCAGCGCGACTACGCACTCGCTGCCTAAGTAGCGACTGCGTGTCTGTCAGTCCGGGCTCGCCCTCGGTCCGGGTACTGGCATCAGCTAGAGGGCTTACCGATTCATCCGGCCGCGGGATGATGAGGAACATCAAACAGTGGCTGGGATCGTCATCCTGACTTGTTCGCGAGATCGGGAGATCCAAGTAGAGGCATAGCGGACTGCACACGGAGAAGCCCTGGCAATGCAGCAGAGGACCCGGGTTCGATTCCCGGCAGCTCCACCGCAGAAGACCGGGCCGAGAGACACACTCTCGGCCCGGTCTTCTTTCTCTGTCGGCCAGGTCACAATCGACTCGACTCGACCCATCCCACCCGAAGCGGCCGCAGTGCCGAATAGTGGTCATGAGCAACGAGCCGACTCCAGTTCTGCGGACCGGGAAAAGAGTCTCCGAGCCTGCACTGGTCGTGTTGGTCCTCGGCGGCGGCAAGGACGTGAGCCGGGCGCGCAGTAGGCCGTGGCACCTGGCCGGTCTGCGCATGTGGCCGTTCACCTGGATGCTTCGTCGCGCGGGCCGGGCACGCGGCATTTCGGTCCAACAGCTGCAGTATCGGTTTCGTGGTTGGAACGCCCCCCAGCGGTCTCCGGTCGAGGATGCGCGGTGGGCGCTCGATCGCATACACGCCGAGTACCCCGGCGTTCATGTGGTGGTAGTCGGCCATTCGATGGGTGGCCGCACTGCTGCTGCTCTGATCGACGACCCTTTCGTCGTGGGTGTCGTCGCGCTGGCTCCGTGGTGGCCGGAGGGTACGGAGGCCGACGGATTCGGCTTGCAGCATGCGTTGCTCGTCGTACACGGGACGGCCGACAAGTGGACCGATCCTCGAACCTCGCGCCGGGCGACCGAGCGAGCAGCATCCCGAGGGGCGGACGCCCGCTATCTCTCCGTTCCGGGTGGGCACTTCATGCTGCGCAATCCGCGGGTCTGGTCGCGGGCGACGCGTGACTTCGTTCTCGGTATCGCCGACGATGCGCGGGCCGACTGCATGGGCACACCGTCGTGACGCGCCGTCGCATCGCGGTGGTCGGGAGCGGTATCGCCGGACTGACGGCCGCGTATGCGCTGTCGAAGAACTCGTCGGTGACGTTGTACGAGGCGGACTCTCGGCTCGGTGGGCACGCGGACACCCATTACGTGGACGGCCCCGACGGTCCTGTCGGCGTCGACACCGGGTTCATCGTGCACAACGACCGGACCTATCCGACTCTGCTGCGCCTGTTCGACGAACTGAACGTGCCGACGCAGGACTCGGACATGAGCATGTCCGTGCGCTGCGACGGGTGCGGACTCGAGTACTCGGGCGGCCAGGGCATGCGCGGGATCCTCGCGCAGCGCACCGCGATGTTCAAGCCACGATTCGTCTCGATGTTGCTCGATGTCAAGCGTTTTCATCGCCTGGCCAACGAACTGCTGGACAGTGCCGAAACGCTGGAGTCCGAGACGACCCTCGCGCAGTTCCTCGCAGATCATTCGTTCTCCGCGTACTTCGAATCCCACTTCATGACGCCGTTGGTGTCTGCGGTGTGGTCGTGCGATCCGGACACTGCTCTCGCCTACCCGGCTCGCTACCTGTTCACTTTTCTCCGCCACCACGGAATGCTCACCGTCACAGGATCTCCCACCTGGCGCACCGTCACCGGCGGGTCCATCGAATACGTTCGCCGGGTTGCGAAGCACATCGACGAGGTGATGCTCGATACCCCGGTGCGCGCGGTGTACAGGTCCGAGGACTCCGTGGAGATCCGTGACGGCCACGACCGCCTGCGCACGTTCGACGCGGCCGTGATCGCCGTGCATCCCGGTGCCGCGCTGAAGATGCTCGCAGAACCGACGGCTCTCGAGCACAGCATCCTGGGCGCGATGCTGTACTCGACCAATCACACGCAACTGCACACCGACTCGTCGGTGTTGCCGAAGAACGCGAGGGCTCGGGCGTCGTGGAACTACCACCTGCCGTCCTGCGCCGCCAAACCCGACCGGGTGCTCGTCAGCTACGACCTGACCAGGTTGCAGCGTCTGGGCGACACCGATCGCAGGATGCTGGTCACCCTCGGCGGAGCGGATCGCATCGACTCGAATGCGGTACTCGACGAGATGACCTACGAACACCCGCAATACACCCCCGAATCGGTTGCAGCGCAGCGTCGACTTCCTGAATTGGATACCGACACAGTCGCCTTCGCCGGTGCGTACCACGGCTGGGGATTCCACGAGGACGGTGCGTTGTCGGGAGCGCGCGCCGCACAACGGGTGGGGGCCACGTGGCTCTGACATCCGTTCTGCCGAGCACCCGCGCACACGGGGCGGCGTTGTATCGCACTCGAATCGACCACGTTCGACGCGCGCCGATCCGAAACACGTTCTCGTACAAGAGCTACAGCTGGCTCGTCGACCTCGACGCACTCCCCGAATTGCCCCGGATGCTGCGGCCGCTGGCCTCGTTCGACGCCCGTGACCATCTCGGTGACCCCGACGCCACCATTCGAGAGAACGTCGACGGGTTCCTGGCGGAGAACGGTATCGACCTGGGCGGCGGACGGATCACGATGTTGGCCAGCGCGCGGGTGTTCGGGCACACGTTCAACCCACTGAGTGTGTACTGGTGTCACGATCGCGACGGAGACCTCCGCTGCGTGGTGGCGGAGGTCCATAACACCTACGGCGAGCGATACCGGTATCTGCTGCACACCGACCATCGCGGCGCGGCCCGCACCTCCAAGGAGTTCTACGTCTCGCCGTTCAACGACGTCGACGGCGAATACTCCATGCGGCTACCCGAGCCGGACGCGGCACTCCGGCTGTCGATCGTCCTCGAGCGGCCCGGTCAGCCGCCGTTCGTGGCGACCGTGGACGGCCGTCGACGAGAGGTGACGACGCGGTCGATTCTTCGCACCGCACTCGAGATCCCCTGTGCGCCGCTGCGTGTGGTGATACAGATCCGCTGGCAGGGCATTCGGCTCTGGGCTCGGGGTCTGAAGATCGTGCAGAAACCTGCCCCTCCCGGGGCGCGAGAATTCCAGAAGGAAGGGGCCCGCAGATGACTTCTGTGTCGAAGGCCGATTCTGTGTCGAACCCGTACGGTGCTTCCGCCGTCGGTCCGCGTCCATCGGTGGATCCACGGGTGTGGCCTCAGATCGCCCATGTCCCCGGTGGCGCCAAGGTTGCGGCTGCCGCACCCGTCGCCGATTTCCTCTTTCGCCGCGCGGTCGCGCGATTGCAGGTTCGGGTCGCGATGCCCGACGGTGAGGTGATCGGGGCAGGCTCGGCCGATGCACCGTTGATGACCGTCCGTCGACCACACGACTTCGCAGCACGGGTCGGCGACAGCGGACTCATCGGATTCGGTGAGGCATACATGGCCGGAGACTGGGAGGCCGAGGACCTCACTGCTGTGCTCGAGGTCTTCGCCCGGCGCATGGCGTCCCTGATTCCGAAGTCCCTGCAGCGCCTCCGAGGGATCTATGTCCCCAAACCTCCACGGAGCGAGCGGAATACGACCACGAACACGCGATCGAACATCTCGCGCCACTACGACCTGTCGAACGACCTCTTCGAGCTCTTCCTCGACGAGACGATGACCTACTCGAGTGCGTTGTTCGCCGCATCGGGAAGCGACGACAGCGAAGAACTCGCCGATGCTCAGCGCCGGAAGATCGACCGGCTACTCGACCGGGCAGGCGTCGGCGAGGGAACCAGGGTGCTCGAGATCGGCACCGGGTGGGGCGAACTGGCCATCCGCGCGGCTGCGCGAGGAGCAATCGTTCGCTCGGTAACCTTGTCGGTCGAGCAACAGGAATTGGCACAGAAACGATGTGCCGCAGCAGGATACGGTGAACGGGTCCAGATCGACCTACTGGACTACCGGCTCGTCGACGGCGAGTACGACGCGATCGTGTCGGTCGAGATGATCGAGGCCGTCGGGCATCAGTACTGGGCGACGTACTTCGAGACGATCGACGCGCTGCTCGCGCCGGGTGGGCGGGTTGCTCTTCAGGCCATCACGATGCCGCACGACCGAATGCTGGCCACCCGAAACACGTACACCTGGGTACACAAGTACATATTTCCCGGCGGGTTCCTGCCGTCCGTGCGGGCCATCGAGGAGGTGACCGAGCAGAGCACCTCGCTCAGGGTTCGCGAGCGTCTGTCGATGGGCGATCACTACGCGCGCACCCTCGCTCAGTGGGACAGGCGTTTCCGTGAATACCGCAGCGAGGCCGAGGAGCTCGGTTTCGACGAGGTGTTCGCGCGAATGTGGCACTTCTACCTGTGCTACTCGGAGGCCGGATTTCGATCCGGGTACCTCGATGTTCAGCAGATCGTGCTCGACCGAAGGGACAACCGATGACCGCCTCGACACTTTCCGTGGACCGGACCGATCGCAGTGTCGGTGTTGCACATCGGATTGCCGAATTGATCGAACCCCTGGTGGGTGGTCCGCTTCCCGTTCGGCTGCAGGCGTGGGACGGATCCGTTGCAGGAGATGCGTCGGCACCGCGAGTGCTGTTGCGGAGCCCGAGCGCCCTTCGTCGATTGCTGTGGAGCCCGGGCGAACTCGGCGCTGCGCAGGCATACGTCACCGGGGAGCTGGACGTCGACGGTGATCTCGCCGCGGCCCTGGATCACGTCTGGGGAGTGGTGCGTGCGCGCCGACTGTCGGCGATCCGACCGGGGCCGGCGTCGCTGGTGCGGTTGGCGAAACTGGCCAAGGACCTCGGAGTGTTCGGTCGCCCACTACCTCCGCCCGTGTCGCAGGCCTCGGTGAAGGGTCGGTTGCATTCGATGCTCCGTGACCGCGCTGCGATCAGCCACCATTACGACCTGTCGAACGACTTCTACGAATTGGTGCTCGATTCGCATATGGCGTACTCGTCGGCCTACTGGACCTCGGATTCGCCGGAGTACACCCTCGACGATGCCCAGCGCGACAAACTCGACCTCGTCTGTCGAAAGATCGGCCTCGACAAGCGTGCAGGGCAACGCTTTCTCGACGTCGGCTGCGGCTGGGGGTCCCTGAGCCTGCACGCCGCTCAGGAGTACGGAGCGCAGGTCGTCGGAGTGACCATCTCGCGCGAACAGAAAGCCTTCATCGACACGCGAATCGCCGACCGAGGACTGCAGGACAACGTCGAGATTCGAATTCAGGACTATCGAGAGATTCCGGACGGGCCCTTCGACGCGGTGGCGTCGATCGAGATGGGTGAGCATGTGGGGGAGGCCAATTACCCCACCTACACCGCCGCACTGCACTCGAACGTCAAGCCGGGTGGACGCGTGCTGATTCAGCAGATGTCGCGAAGAGAAGGGGACAACCCCGGCGGCGGAGCATTCATCGAATCGTTCATAGCGCCGGACATGTACATGCGCCCGGTCGGGCGGACCGTCGCGATGATCGAGGAGGCAGGACTGGAGGTTCGCGACGTCCATGCCCTTCGGGAGCACTACGTGCGGACCGTCGACGTCTGGACGGAACGCTTCGAGGCGCGCTTCGAAGATGTGGTGGCGATGGTCGGGGAAGAGGTCGCTCGCGTGTGGCGGCTGTACCTGATCGGCGGCGGAATGGCGTTCCGGGACAACCGGATGGGCGTCGACCAGATTCTGGCGGTTCGGTCCGAGAACGGACCGTCCGACATGGAACCGGTGCGGCCGGTGTGGGTGTGCCCACGGTGAACTGGTCAGATTTCCTCACCGTATCGCTGGCGAGCCTCGGCGGCACCGCCCTTCTGATGATCGTCACCGCCCTCATCGGCGCGCGCATCGGACGCCACAACGTCGTGGACGTGACGTGGGGCGGCGGGTTCGTTCTGATCGCGCTGATCTCGGCTGCGACCGGAACAGGCGAACTGTGGCGTCGAATACTTCTGCTCGTCCTCGTCGCTGTGTGGGGACTTCGACTTGCAGTGCACGTCTTTCGGCGCTCGCGCGGGCACGGTGAGGATCCGCGCTACACCGAACTGCTCGCCAAGGCCACCGGTAACGAAACCCTGTACGCGCTGCGGAAGATCTACCTGACGCAGGCGATTGCATTGTGGTTCGTGTCCCTGCCGCTGCAGGTATCAGCGGTCGCCCGCGGATCCGTTCTGCCGGTGGTCGTACTCGGTGTACTGGTGTGGATTCTCGGATGGACGTTCGAGGCAGTGGGCGATGCGCAGTTGACGGCCTTCAAGGCCGACGCGTCGAACAAGGGCAAGATCATGGATCGTGGTCTGTGGTCGTGGACGCGGCACCCCAACTACTTCGGCGATTCGGCGGTCTGGTGGGGACTGTTTCTCGTCTCGGCGTCGGCGTGGCCCGGAGTGTTCACGTTTCTGTCGCCCATCGCGATGACGTACTTCCTGGTGTTCGCCACCGGTGCGCGGTTGCTCGAGCGCAGCATGGAAAAGCGTCCGGGGTATCGCGAATACCAGCAGCGGACCAGCTATTTCCTCCCACGGCCGCCGAAACGAGCCGGCAAGTAGCTCGCGGGTGGGGCAGCGGCGCTAGGGTTGGTCGAGGATTTCGGTTCGTCGATCAACGAGGAGGCGCATCGTGGCGCACGAGAGAGCTGGAACCACTGCACTGCCGGAGGATCTGGTCGATCTTTCGCAGCTCGTGACGGCGTACTACTCGCGGGTTCCCGACGTGTCGGAACCCAGTCAGCAGGTGGTGTTCGGCACATCGGGACATCGAGGGTCCAGCTTGGATTCGGCGTTCAACGAGGCACACATCGTGGCGACGACGCAGGCGATCGTGGAGTACCGCGCGGCACAAGGCATCACCGGGCCGTTGTTCATCGGCCGGGACACCCACGCGTTGTCCGAACCCGCCTGGACGACGGCTCTGGAAGTGTTGGCAGCCAACGACGTCGACGTCCTGGTCGATTCGGGGGACCGATACACGCCGACTCCCGCCGTCAGTCACGCCATCCTTCGGTACAACGAATCCGGCCCGTCGGCGAAGGCCGACGGCATCGTGGTGACGCCGTCGCACAACCCGCCCCGGGACGGCGGCTTCAAGTACAACCCTCCGCACGGCGGTCCGGCCGACAGTGATGCCACGTCGGTCATTGCCGCTCGTGCGAACGAGCTTCTGCGCGATGGCATTTCGGGTATCAAGCGGGTGACTCTCGCGCAGGCGTTCGCGGGCAGCGTCTCGCGCTACGACTTCCTCGGCACCTACGTCGACGACCTGCCGAACGTGCTGGATCTCGACGCTGTTCGTGCGGCCGGGGTGCGCATCGGAGCAGATCCGTTGGGCGGTGCGAGTGTCGATTACTGGGATGCCATCGCCGAGCGGCACAATCTGGACCTGACCGTGGTGAACCCGTTGGTGGACGGCACATTCCGCTTCATGACTCTCGACACCGACGGCAAGATCAGGATGGATTGCTCGTCGCCGAACGCGATGGCGTCGCTCATCGCTGCCCGCGATCGCTTCGACATCTCGACGGGAAACGACGCCGACTCCGATCGGCACGGCATCGTCACTCCCGACGGTGGCCTGATGAATCCCAACCACTTCCTCGCCGTCGCCATCGACTACCTGTTCACGCACCGACCCGATTGGTCACCCACGGCGGCAGTGGGCAAGACGTTGGTGAGCTCGTCGATGATCGACCGGGTCGTCGGAGGTCTCGGTCGTCGACTCCTCGAGGTGCCGGTCGGGTTCAAGTGGTTCGTTCCAGGTCTGCTTGCCGGTGAGCTCGGTTTCGGCGGCGAGGAAAGCGCAGGCGCGTCGTTCCTCCGACGCAACGGCCGAGTCTGGACCACCGACAAGGACGGCATCATCCTCGCGCTGCTGGCGTCCGAGATCACCGCCGTCACCGGGTTCACGCCGTCTCAGCGCTACGGCGAGTTCACCGCGAAGTTCGGCAATCCGACGTATGCCCGCGTCGATGCGCCGGCCACCCGCGAGCAGAAGGCCGTTCTCGCCAAGCTCTCACCGAGCCAGATCACCGCCACCGAGCTTGCCGGGGAACCGATCACAGCCACGCTGACCGAGGCGCCGGGTAACGGAGCTGCCCTCGGTGGACTGAAGGTGACGACGGAGAGCGCCTGGTTCGCTGCGCGCCCGTCCGGAACCGAGGACGTGTACAAGATCTACGCGGAGTCGTTCCAGGGCGAGGAGCATCTGGCCCGGGTTCAAGCCGCAGCACGTGAACTGGTGTCGTCCGCACTCGAGAGCTCGTGACCGACTCACCTCCACCCGATCACGACAGTTCGACGCCCGAGCCGGCGTTCCAACCCGGAGGCAAGCTCCCGCCGGAGATCTGGGTTCTGGTATCGGCGGCGTTCGTCATCGCGCTGGGATTCGGCATCGTCGCGCCCGCTCTGCCACAGTTCGCCCGGGAATTCGGCGTCGGCTACACCGCGGCGTCGGCGGTCATCAGTGCATTCGCCCTCATGCGGTTGCTGTTCGCACCTGCCAGTGGCGCTCTGGTGCAGCGGCTCGGCGAGCGGCCCGTGTACCTGATCGGACTGCTGATCGTTGCGGTGTCCACCGGTGCGTGCGCTCTGGCCCAGACGTACTGGCAGCTGCTGCTCTTTCGCGGACTCGGCGGCATCGGCTCGACGATGTTCTCGGTGTCGGCATTGGGACTGCTGATCAGGATCAGTCCTCCGACCAGTCGTGGCCGCATCTCCGGCCTGTATGCGACCGCCTTCCTGTTGGGAACCATCGGCGGTCCACTCGTCGGCGGCGCGCTCGTCGGATTCGGTCTGCGGGTGCCGTTCGTCATCTACGCCGTGGCTCTCGTGATCGCCGCGGCCGTCGTGTATTTCACCCTGGGCGATTCCGACCTCGTCAAGCCCGAGAAGGGCTCCGCACCGCCCACGATGTCGTTGCTCGCCGCCCTGCGGATTCCGTCGTATCAAGCCGCGCTGGCGTCGAATTTCGCCAACGGGTGGGCAGTGTTCGGTGTTCGGGTGGCCTTGGTGCCGTTGTTCGTGGTCGAGGCGATGCAGCGATCCGAGGTGTTCGTCGGTATCGCGCTGACCGTGTTCGCAGTGGGAAATGCACTGGTGCTCACCACTGCCGGTCGCCTGTCCGATGTGCGCGGTCGCAAGCCCTTCATGGTGGGTGGGTTGGCGGTGTGCGGCCTGGGAACCGTCGTGATGGGGTACGTGCACGATCCCGTGCTGTTTCTCGTGGTGTCGTTGATCGCCGGAATCGGATCGGGACTGATGAGCCCCGCCCAGCAGGCCTCGGTTGCCGACGTGATCGGATCGAAGGCGCGCGGAGGGCCCGTGCTGGCTGCATTCCAGATGGCCTCCGATGTCGGTGCGGTCATCGGCCCGATCGTGGCCGGGATGATCGTCGAGCAGGTCTCGTTCGGTCCGGCTTTCGCCGTGACGGGAGCGCTGCTTCTCCTGGCCGGACTCTGGTGGTCGCGAGTTCCGGACACGCTCGGGCGCGAGAGCACCTGACGCACGCAACCGTAGTATTCGCTGTGTGAGCCAGAAGAAGATATCGAGTACGAAACACACACCCGAGGCAACCTCCAACACGATGACGTACGTATTGGGCGGCATCGCATTCGTCGTAGTGGTGATCGTCATCGTGGTGGCGATCATGTGGCAGAGCGGAAGCGACGCTCCCCGCAACGACGGCTACGGAACGGTCAAGAATCCGGCGGTCGAATTGTCGTTGCCGGGTGACGGTGTGGTGCAGCTGTCGCGTCCTGAAGCGCAGCGGGTCATCGATGTCTTCGAGGATCCGATGTGCCCGTTCTGCGGCGACCTCGAAGTGAAACACGGCCAGGAGTTGGCTCAGAAAATCGACGACGGTGTCGTCTCGGTGAATTACCACCTGGTCAATTTCCTGGATCCACAGTCGGCGTCCGGTGACTATTCGACGCGTGCCGTCGCGGCGTCGCACTGCGTGGCAGCGACCGAGAACGCGCGGGTCTACTCGGCATTTCACGCCGGGTTGTTCGACCCGGAATTTCGCCCCGAAGAAGGCGGTGACTCCGACCGAACCGATGCCGAACTCGCCGAACTCGCCGGATCTGCGGGAGCGAGCGAGCTGGCAACGGAATGCATCACCAGCGGTGCGCAGCGCGATGCAGCAGTAGCGGATGCGAACACCGGACGGGACGCACTGGCGGCGTCGGGTGCCCGGGGAACGCCGGGGGTCCTCGTGGACGGTCAGGTTGTCGATGCGCTCGGTGACTCGGAATGGCTTGCGTCGATCAACTGATCTCGGGCGTCGGTGCGATCGGTCGTGGAGGTTTCGGTACCGGTCGCACCAGGTGATTTGTTGCTGCTGCGACCGATGGTGTAACTTCGTTCGAGCAACCGCATGAGCGGGAGCACGCAGTAACTCGGGGCTATGGCGCAGCTGGTAGCGCACCACACTGGCAGTGTGGGGGTCAGGGGTTCGAGTCCCCTTAGCTCCACCGAGAAGCAAGCTTCACCGAGTAACAAGCTTCACCAAGATGGTCAATGAAAAAAGCGTCGCCCTCGGGCGACGCTTTTTTCGTGTTTCGGTGTCGAGACCGCCGGATCGGCTTTCGAGTGTCGGACCGGAGCCCGATTCGGCTGTGGTGGTTCAGTGAGCGGCGTCGAATGCCTGCTCGACCTCGGCGGGGATTCTGCCTCGCGCCGAGATGTTGTGGCCGTTCGCCTTTGCCCACTCTCTGATGGCTTTGGTCTGATTGGCGTCGCGCTTGGCACCGGTTGCCGGGGTGCTCGACTTCTTCGTTCGCTTTCCACCGACCTTGGTCGAGTGCTCGATGTAATAGTCGAGCTTGCGGTGAAATTCCTTCGCGTTCTTGTCGCTCAGGTCGATTTCGTAGCTGACTCCGTTGACCGAATAGGTTATGTGTTCGCCACCGGATTCGATCGGTTTTTCGTCGATGTCGTCGACTAGTTGCACATAGACTTTTCTGGCCATGCTGAAGCTCTCCAATGATGCAGGGGATGATGCGGGGATGTCCAGATCGAACTGAAGCGACTATACGGCTGAACAATGTCTTTATCCATGCGGGTCGGGGAATTGTTACTCGATTCGCAGAATTCTCACAATCACCTCGACACCTCGTGAAACCGACGAGGTGATTGTGAGAAGCATTGTCTCGGCGATCCTGTTCATCGTTATCCGTGAGAAAGACGAACTGTCCGGTTTGAATACGTAGTGCCATCCTCGGGTCGGTTCGGGTTCGATCGAATGCGATCGGTTGGTGCCGCTTGGCTTCGATGTATCCGGCAACGAATCGGTCACGAAACGCAATCGTTTCACTAACGAAAGACCACCCGAGACGCGTCGACGGCAATATCTGCTTCACTTGAGGCGCAAGTGTCTGTTGTGACGTGTGGTGCCCCGCGGTGCGGTGACCCGCTCGGATCAGCGGTGTCCGAGGGGTCGAGAGGGGAGTTGCGCAGCGAGTTCCACCGTTGCGCCAGACGGTATGAAATCTGCACCGATGACCAGATCGGTAGTGACGGCGCTGATGTGCGTCGGGATTCTCGGTGCCGGGGTGCTCGTGTCCGCGCCTGCCATGGCAGCACCGGCCGGCACGGCACCCGCCGCAGGCACGGAGTTGTCGGGGAAGACAGTGTTCCTCGATCCGGGTCACCAGGGCACCGCACACTCGGAGAATCTGCAGCGGCAGGTGAACGACGGACGGGGCGGCACCAAGGATTGCCAGACCACCGGCATGACCACAGTGGACGGCGTGCCCGAGCACACGATCAACTGGAAAGTCAGCGAGCTCGTCCGATCGAGCCTGGAGAGTCTGGGTGCGACGGTGAAGACGAGTCGAGCAGACGACACCGGCTGGGGCGGATGCGTCGACGACAGGGCGAAGGCAGCCAGCGAGTCCGGGGCCGACGTGGCCGTGAGTATCCATGCGGACTCCACGAGTACGACGACCGACACCGACAGGCACGGGTTCCATCTGATCGTGCCCACTCTGCCGATTCCGAGCGCCGCTGCCGACGCTGCCCAGTCCCAGGGGGGACGTTCGGCGTCGACGCTGATGCGAGACTCCTACGTGCGCGCAGGCTTCGAGCCCGCGAACTACGCGGGGGTCGAGAACGGAATACAGGAGCGATCCGATATCGCCGGTCCTGCGCTGACCACGGTGCCTCTTGTGTTCGTGGAGATGGGCAACGGATCCAACCCCGACGACGCAGCTCTGCTGGAGAGCTCGGACGGTCAGCTCGAGCATGCGATCGCCATCTCGACGGGGATCATCGACTACCTCCTCGGGGCCGAAACCCCCTCGACCCCAACGGACGCCGCGACTGCCACCACCGACACCGCCGCGACTGCCACCACCGACACCGCCGCGTCTGCGGCAGCACCCAGCGGCGCGGGCCCCGCGGACGAGGGGCGCAGCGCGTTGTCCAGGTTGCTCGAGAGCGTGTCCCCGTACGTGAATGCGTTGGGCGTCGACGGCCTGGAAGCACTCGCGACCCCGGACAACGTGAGCAGTGTGTCGACGTTCGCTCGAGGCCTGCTGAAGCAGATTCTCGCCGACCGGTAGTCTCGGACGCCGTGGCGCGTCGACGAATTCCGGTGGTGATAGTTGCGGGCTTTCTCGGCGCAGGCAAGACCACCCTGCTGAACCACCTGTTGCGCAATGATTCCGGTATCCGAATAGGTGTTGTGGTCAACGACTTCGGGGCGATCAACATCGACTCGATGCTCGTGGCCGGCCAGGTCGATTCGATGGTCTCGCTCGGCAACGGATGCATCTGTTGCGCCGTCGACATCAGCGACATGGACGCCATGTTCGACGCCCTCGCACACCGTCGGTCCGCCATCGACGTGATCGTGGTGGAGGCCAGCGGCTTGGCCGAACCCCGCAATCTCATCAGAATGGTCCGGGGCAGCGAGAACGAATTCATCGTCTACGGCGGGCTCGTCGGGGTCGTCGACGCCGTGGAATTCCCGCAGACCCGCGTGCGGCATCCCGAGATCGACCAGCACCTGCAATTGGCCGACCTGGTGGTGTTGAACAAGTCCGACGCGGTGACCGAGTCCGAACGCTCCGCGGTGGTGTCGACGGTGCAGTCGGTCGTAGGAGACGTGCCCGTCGTACCCGTGGCCTTCGGTCGCGTCGACCCGCTGCTGCTGTTCGACAGACGCGAGGATCACTCGGTGAATTCGGCAATGGCGGTGCAGCTGTCGTTCGACGAACTACTCCGAGAGAATCACGACCATGACCATGACCATGACCACGAGCACGACCGACACCTGCACGCGCAGTACTCACACACCGAATTCGTCACGGCGGAGCCCTTCGAACCGCGTCGGTTGATCGAGTTCCTGGAGAATCCTTCCGGGAACCTCTATCGCATCAAGGGATTCGTGCATTTCGGCATCGCCGGCTACCCGCAGAAGTTCGTCGTGCACACGGTGGGCCGACACATTCGATTCGAGGCTGCGTCGTGGGCCCGAGGCGAGCCCGAGCAGACCTCACTGGTGCTGATCGGTACCGAACTCGATGCGTCGGCCGTCGAGCAGCGGTTGCGTGCCTGTGTGCGAGGACCGGACGACGCCGCCGACGCCTCCGCGATGCTTCCGGTCCATCGCTACCTCGAGAGCGGCTAGTTCCCTAGAGCCCGACCCACTCGGTACGTCCGCCCTCGAATCCCTGACGCTTCCAGATCGGAACCTCGGCCTTGATCCGCTCGACGAGTCGGGCGCAGGCCTCGAACGCTTCGGCGCGGTGAGCCGAGCCGACGGCCGCGACGAGTGCGAGGTCGCCGACGCGCAGATCGCCGACGCGATGCACTGCGGCCACCGCCAATCCGGTCTCTGCCGATACCTCCGAGCAGCAGCGGCTCAGGAACCGTTCTGCATCGGGGTGGGCGCGGTATTCCAGAGTCTCCACCGCATGTCCGCCGTCGTGATCGCGCACGATTCCGCTGAACAGCACGACGGCACCGTGACGCGAATCCTGCACTGCTGCCTCTACTTCGGCAGTGCTCAACGGTTCGTTCGAGATACGGGCGACGAGCTCACTCATCGTGGGGGCCTCCTCCGGCGATCTGGGCCAGTACATGGTCGAGGAGCGGGTCGAGAACGGAGAGTCCGTCCTTCACGCCACCCGGTGAGCCCGGCAGGTTGACTATCAGTGTGCGTCCGATCAGACCCGAGACGCCGCGGCTGAGCACCGCGTGAGGCGTCGCAGACGTTCCGCGGGTTCGGATGGCATCGGCGATGCCCGGCATGTCGATGTCGAGGAGGGCCGCCGTCGCCTCGGGGGTCGCATCGGTGGGGGATACGCCGGTGCCGCCGGTGCTGACGATCAGCGACGGTTCGCCGAGCAGAGCGTCCTGCAGCCCCGCAGCGATGTCGGCATCGGCGTACACGAGTGGGCCCCGCACGGCGAAGCCTCGATCGGTCAACCAGGACGCGATGGTGGGGCCGGTGGTGTCCGGTCGAGTTCCGTTCGCGCCGCCGGTGGAGGCCACCAGTACCGCCGCGGACCGTGAGGACTCGAATACCGGCGCAGCCGCAGCCTCGGGGGAGACCTCTGCTTTGTCCCGCTGCCAATGTCCGTGCTTGCCGCCGTCTTTGGTGAGCAACCGGACGCCGTTCATGGTGGCACCGGGATCGACGG
Organism: Rhodococcus sp. 14-1411-2a; assembly: GCF_002259485.1. GTDB lineage: Bacteria > Actinomycetota > Actinomycetes > Mycobacteriales > Mycobacteriaceae > Rhodococcoides. The sequence continues at coordinate 776,297 of NZ_NPGA01000020.1, read as the reverse complement.
CCTTGACCATGTCGTGCAGGGTCAGGCCGGCGACGGCGACCGCGGTCAGTGCTTCCATCTCGACCCCGGTACGTCCGGTGGTGCGGGCGGTTGCCTCGACCGTGATGGACGACTCGGTGAATCCGAACGAGATCTTCACCGAGGAGAGGGCGAGCTGATGGCACAGCGGAATCAGTTCCGACGTCCGCTTCGCTGCCGAGATGCCGGCGATGCGGGCGGTGGCGAGAACGTCCGCCTTGGGCATGTCGTCCGCGCGCACGAGCGCGATGACCTCGGCCGTGGTGACGAATTCACCGGCGGCGACGGCCGTGCGCGAGGTTTCCTTCTTGTGCGCCACATCGACCATGCGGGCGCGGCCCTGATCGTCGAGATGAGACAGCTGGGGTTGCGGGGCGTCGGTGGTCACAGCGGCCACACCTCCACGTCGGTTCCTGCGGCGAGTTCGGTTGTCTCGGAGTCGATATCGATCAGCACATCGGCCCATGCCAGTGCGGCCACCAGGTGCGAGCCGGGGCCGGCGACGAGCTCGACCCGACCGTCGTCGCGTAATCGGCCACGAAGTAGTTGTCTGCGACCGGGCGGTGACACGATCGATTCGTGCAGGGCCGCGGTGGTCGAGAGCACCGGCGGCAGACCGGCCGCCCGCCGAACGATGTTGCGCGCGAACATGATGTACGAGACGACCGTACTGACGGGATTGCCGGGAAAGCTGAGCACGGGGACGCCGTCGAACATCGTGATGCCCTGCGGTCCGCCCGGCTGCATACGAACCGATCCGAAGTTGCCGCCGAGGGGGCGGAGCACGTCCTTGACCACCTCGAAGTCTCCCATCGACACTCCGCCGGACGTGATGATCAGCTCGGCCGATTCGGCTGCGGCGTCGAGGATCTCGCGAAAGCGGCTCGGCTCGTCGGAGCTGCGCGAAACGGAGACCACCTCTGCGCCGCTGGCGCGAAGGTGTGCGGCAAGGGTGATGCCGTTCGAGTCGTAGATCTGACCGGGCGTCAGCGTCGAACCGGCGTCGACCAGTTCGGCTCCGGTGGTCACCACGGCCACCCGGGGGCGCGAGCGAACGTCCACTTCGCCGAATCCGACGGCGGCGAGAACGGAGATGTGGCGGGGTTCGAGCACTCGACCCGACTCGACCAGGATTGTCCCGACGCGCACGTCGCTTCCTTGTTCGCGTACGAATTCGCCTGCTGCGCGGCCTCTTTCGATCGTCACGGAGCCGGCCGTCGGTACCGAGGTGTCCTCGACGGGGACGATGGTGTCCGCTCCGTCCGGAATGGGGGCACCGGTCATGATCTTGGCGGCGCTGCCCGGCGCGAGAACTGCCGACTGCGTCGGGCCTGCGGCGATGATCGTCGAGACCGGAAGCGTCACCGGGGTCGTCGCCACGGATCGAGAATCCACGGCGTAGCCGTCCATCTGCGAGTTGCAAAACAGTGGCAGATCGACCGGAGATCGAACGTCCTCGAAGGAGACGCGGCCCAACGCGTCGTCGAGAAGGATTCGCTGAGCGGTTCTCGCTGTCAGCGCCGCGAGCAGAGTCTCGACCGCGGCGGCATGTTCCTCGACCGATACCGCGGTCACCGTGCGGATCCAGTGATCGCGTGCGTCTGCTCAACCGTCATGGGTGCCAATCCTAGGCACGCCGATCCGTCCGCTCGGTGTGGGCTGCGGCATAATGGGTAGACACATCTACGACAGGCGTGATTCCCGACAGAGACGAGGTACGAGGTGACGGTGGACAGTGTCACCTCGCTCGGCATTCCAACGTTCGGCACCACCACGGGTTCTGCGGCAGGCGGGGTGAACTCCGTGTCCGATCGACCGGACGTGCCACACCTGATCGATCGATTCGGCCGGGTGGCCCGCGACCTGCGTATCTCGATCACCGAGAAATGCTCGCTGCGCTGCACGTACTGCATGCCCGAGGAGGGCCTTCCGGCTATCCCGGCGGCAGCGTTGCTGACACCGGCCGAGATCGCTCGCGTGGTCTCGGTGTCCGTGCGGCTGCTGGGTATCAGGGATGTGCGTTTCACCGGAGGTGAACCGCTGATGCGCCGCGACCTCGACGACATTCTGCGGTTGTGCCGCGATGCCGCGGAGGGTGTGCCGCTGTCGATGACCACCAACGCCGTCGGTCTCGAACACCGGGCTCGGTCCTTGGCCGACGCCGGGTTGACCCGAGTGAACGTCTCGTTGGATTCCGTCGACCGCGAAGATTTCGCTCGCCTGACCCGACGAGACCGGTTGCCCTCCGTGCTCGCCGGAATCAGGGCAGCGCAGCGAGCCGGGATCGGACCGGTCAAGGTCAATGCCGTTCTGATGCGCGACACACTGTCCGGTGCCGTCGATCTGCTGCGCTGGTGTCTCGACGAGGGGGTGGCACTTCGATTCATCGAGCAGATGCCGCTCGACGCCGATCACGAGTGGGCCCGCGCGAACATGATCGACGCCCAGACCTTGCTCGACGAGCTGTCCACCGAATTCGACCTGCGTGAGGTGGGGCGTGCCGACCCCTCGGCCCCTGCCGAGGAGTGGAGCGTCGACGGCACCGACGCCACCGTCGGCATCATCGCGTCGGTGACGCGCTCGTTCTGCGGTGATTGCGACCGCACCAGGATCACTGCAGAAGGAACGATTCGGTCCTGTCTGTTCAGCGACGACGAAACCGACCTGCGGGCCGCTCTGCGCGGCGGTGCCACCGACGAAGAACTGGCAGCGGTATGGCGTGGGGCCATGTGGAACAAGTGGGCGGGACACGGCATCGACGCCGACGGCTTCGTACCTCCCACCCGCAGCATGGGAGCCATCGGTGGGTGACACCCAGGTGGAGGTGCGGTATTTCGCTGCAGCGGTCGACGCGTCGCACTGCGAGTCCGAGTACCTCACCGTGCCGGTCGGTGCCACCCTCGCAGATCTGAGAGAGCTGATTCTGTCCCGGCACGGCGCGCCGATGGAGCCGATTCTCAGGGTGTCGGCGTACCTGGTGGGCGAAGATCTCACCCGCGATCTGGGGCGCACGATCGGCGGCAGGGTCGACGTGCTGCCGCCCTTCGCCGGCGGCTGAGCACACCCCGCCGCCGACCCGTGGCTGCCCGATTCAGCTGCTTCTCTTCCACCAATCGTCGAATGGCGTCACAGGCACCGTGCGCTTGTGACGAGTTGCCAGGAACATCTTCTCCAGCTTGTCGGCGACTTCCTCGGTGACGTCCTTGCCCTCCAGGTAGTCGTCGATCTGCTCGTACGTGACGCCGAGGGCTTCCTCGTCGGGTAGCGCAGGTCGATCGTCTTCGAGATCTGCGGTGGGAACCTTGCGCCAGGTGCTCTCGGGTGCCCCCAGCTCGCGCAGCAGTGCCGCGCCCTGGCGCTTGCTCAAGCCGGTCAGCGGAGTCAGATCGACGCCGCCGTCACCGAATTTGGTGAAGAAGCCGGTGATCGCCTCGGCGGCATGATCGGTGCCCACGACGACGTAGCCGAGTTCGCCTGCGAGGGCGTACTGCGCGACCATGCGCTGGCGAGCCTTGATGTTGCCGCGGACGAAGTCTCGGATTCCGGCACTACCGAGTGCTTCCGCCGTCGCGGCCGCTGCGGCGTCGGCGGCGTCCTTGATGTTCACCGTCACCGTGCGGTCGGGATCGATGAACTTCAGCGCGATCGAGGCGTCGTCCTCGTCGGCCTGCACGCCGTAGGGGAGGCGAACGGCGACGAACTCGGCCTCGTGTCCGTCCGCTCGGAGCTCCGTCGCAGCCTGTTGGGCGAGCCTGCCGGTGAGCGTGCTGTCCTGTCCGCCACTGATGCCGAGCACGAACCCCGAGGCCGGCGTCGACGCCAGGTAGTCCTTGAGGAAGTCGACTCGCCTGCGGACCTCCGTGATCGGGTCGATGCTCGACTGCACGGCCAGCTCGCGCATGATCCCCGTGCGCAATTCCGAGTTGATGTGTCCCATCACGTCATCCTAATGACGAATGCCGGGGCCGATCTCGCGCCGTGCGTAGTGTCGGTGGTCGTGAGTGGAACCTCCGATACCTTCGTCAAGCGAAACCCCCAGGCACACCCCGACTTCTACGCCGCCGAGGCCACCGGGCTCGGGTGGCTCGGCGAGGCCGGGGCCCCGGTCGTCGGGGTCGTCGGGCACGGCCGGGCGTACATCGAACTCGAGCGGCTGGTGGCGGCCCGTCCCACGCCTGCCGGAGCCGAACGATTCGGGCGCGCGCTCGCCGCGACACACTCGGCCGAAGCCGCCGGGTTCGGTGCGCCACCCGTGGATGCCGACGGCGTCGCCTTCTCGGGTCAGCTGTTCATCGGATCCCGGCCCATGAGCAGTACGGTGCATCGAACCTGGGGTGCCTTCTACGCGGCCGAACGAGTGTTGCCGTTTCTCCGAATCGCGGTCGACGCCGGAACCGTGACGCCGGGGGAGGCGTCGGTCGTCGAATCGGCGTGTGGACGCATCGCGGACGGCGACTTCGACGATGCAGAGCCGCCGAGTCGTATTCACGGCGATCTCTGGAACGGCAACGTGTTCTGGACCGACTCGGGAGTGGTGCTGATCGATCCGGCGGCGCACGGTGGGCACCGCGAAACCGATCTGGCGATGCTGGCGCTGTTCGGTTGCCCCCACCTCGACGTCGTCGTCGGCGGGTACGAGACGGTGCAGCCGTTGCGAGCAGGGTGGCGCGAACGCACAGCACTGCATCAGCTGCATCCACTCGCCGTTCACGCAGCCGGTCACGGCCGCTCGTACGGCACCGCGCTGCACGCGGCGGCCGCCGCCGTCGTCCGTCTTTGAACGCAGGACCTACCGAGTGCGAGTTGCCGCGATGGCTATCGGACTCGAGTTGCCCGGCGTACCAAGTCTTCCCAACCGTCGGCAAGGCGATCCATCGGCATTCCCAGATCGCGGTACTGATGGAGGACCAGGGTGGCTTCGAGTGGTGTGAGCAGCCAGTACGCGAGCAATTCGAGATCCCCGTCCACCTCGGCGGCGCGGAGCAGCGACAGCACATGGGTGAAGTTGACCATGTGCGCCGGGGCGGAATACCGCGCGTCGTCGGCGCTCTCCGCGGCGCGGAGCACTTCTCCTTGAACGTTGACGAATTCCAGTCGCGCTCGGCCGAAGGCGACGAGACGGTCGATCGGGTCGGCTCCCGGGCCCAGCGGCGGATCGCCGAACATGAACGAGTGCTGCAGTTTCTTCTCGGTGTGGTCGAGCAACGCACGCATCAGCCCGGCCCGGTTCCCGAAGCGACGGAACACCGTGCCCTTGCCCACTCCGGCCTTGGTGGCCACCGCGTCCATGGTGATGGCGTCGGCTCCGACGGCCGCCACCAGATCCGTTGCGGCATCGAGGAGAAGGCGACGGTTGCGAGCTGCGTCGCACCGTTCGGATTCCTCGCCCGCTATGGGCAGCATGGGGCCGGTCACAGACGAAGCCTACCTTGCCGGGAACATAAATGGACCACGGTCCGTTTGGATGGTAGGAATTGACACGACGATCACGTCATCCGAACTCGCGAAGGAATAACCTCATGTCAGACGCTCATGTACTCGTTCTCGTCGGAAGCTTGCGCGCCGAGTCGGTGAACAAGCGGATCGCCGAGACTGCTGTCACCGTGGCACCCGCCGGTGCCGAGGTAGTGGTCTACGACGGACTCGGAGATGTCCCCTTCTACAACGAGGACATCGACGTCGAGGGATCGGTGCCCGAGGGCGCACTCGCTCTGCGGGCCGCTGCCGAGAAGGCCACGGCGTTGTTGCTGGTCACGCCCGAATACAACGGCACCATTCCGGCCGTGCTGAAGAACGCCATCGACTGGCTTTCGCGCCCCTACGGTGCGGGTGCCATGGTGGGCAAGCCGGTCGTCGTCATCAGCGCTTCCCCCAGTGGCAACGGAGCGAAGTGGGCGCACGAGGACACCAGCAAGGCCGTCCGCATCGCCGGCGGAACGGTTCTCGAGGATGTTCGGCTCTCCATCGGTGGCACCATCGACAAGTTCGGCTCGGCCCACCCGCGTGAGAACGCGGAGGTCTCCGGTGAGATCGGCCACGTCGTTGCCGAACTGGTGAAGGCCGCCGACGAACTCGTGAGTGCGTGACCCGTTCGGTTGTGGGAATCGTTTTCATGTAGGGTTTGCGGCATGAAGGTGAGAAACTCGTTGAAATCGCTCAAGAACAAGCCCGGCGCACAGGTGGTACGACGCCGTGGCACGGTGTTCGTGATCAACAAGAAGGAACCGCGGTTCAAGGCGCGCCAGCGCTGACCACTGCGTGATCGCCGAAGGGCCCTCGGAGAAGTTCGAGGGCCCTTCGGCGTGTCGTGGGGAGGGTCGGCGGTTCTCGGTACACGTCATGGACCCGGCCCGGTCTCCCTGTGACGAACAACATGCGCGCGATGTGACGTGCGACACGCCGATGTCCTCCGATTCTTGCGGCTTCACAACGCCGTGACCAGCGAATACCAAGCATGTTGTTCGCAACATCTCGTGTTCTAGGCAGATGTCGGACACTAGGTGTAGTGTTTGACCAACCGAGAGACCACAACTCGAAGAGCCTGCACACATGGGTTCGAGCAGGTCGAAGTCGCCCTGAGCGGGAGATGTTCTCGGTGCCACACGCAGAGCACATCGGTCGCGTCGGTTCACCCGATGGCGACAACGGAAAGAGGGACACCATGAGCATCACCGTTTACACCAAGCCCGCCTGCGTTCAGTGCAATGCCACCTACCGCGCCCTCGACAAGGCCGGTATCGAGTACTCCGTCATCGACATCTCGCAGGACCCCGAAGCGCGCGACTACGTCATGGCTCTCGGCTACCTGCAGGCTCCGGTCGTCGTTGCCGGTGACGATCACTGGTCCGGCTTCCGTCCGGACCGCATCAAGAGCCTTGCAGCGAACGCTGCTTGAACAGAACGAGGAAGTGAGTGAGCGGTGAGTTTCCAACCGCAGTCCACCCACTCACTGGTCTATTTCTCCAGCGCGTCCGAGAACACTCATCGCTTCGTCTCGAAGCTGGACGTTCCTGCGACGCGCATTCCATTACGTGATCCGGACGGCACTTTTCGTGTCGACACTCCCTACGTCCTCATCGTGCCGACGTACGGGGGAGGGGTCACGTACTCCGGGCGCGACACCAACTACGTCCCCAAGCGTGTGATCAAGTTTCTCAACGACAAGCACAATCGGTCGTTGATCCGAGCTGTCATCGCTGCCGGAAACACGAACTTCGGTGACTCGTTCTGCTTCGCGGGAGATGTCATTTCGCAGAAGTGCGCAGTTCCGTATCTCTACCGATTCGAATTGATGGGCACCCCCGAGGACGTAGTGCGGGTCCGCGAGGGGCTGGAGGACTTCTGGGAACGTGAAGTCCGACGCGCCGCCCACACGCACTAGAGCACCACACACCACATACCCAGTAGGAGCATCGCCGTGGCACCGACCATCACCGACGCAGGACCCGTACCCAGCACCGTCCGCGGCGACGGCGACATGGACTACCACGCGCTCAACGCGATGCTCAATCTGTACGGGCCCAACGGTGAGATCCAGTTCGAGAAGGATCGCGAGGCCGCCAATCAGTACTTCCTGCAGCACGTCAATCAGAACACCGTGTTCTTCCACGATCTGGACGAGAAGCTGGACTACCTCGTCGAGGAGAACTACTACGAGCCCGAGGTTCTGGACCAGTACTCCCGCGAGTTCGTGAAGTTCCTGATCAACCACGCGTACTCGAAGAAGTTCCGGTTCCCCACGTTCCTCGGGGCGTTCAAGTACTACACCTCGTACACGCTCAAGACGTTCGACGGCAAGCGTTACCTCGAGCGGTTCGAGGACCGGGTGTGCATGGTGGCGCTGACGCTGGCCGCAGGCGACGAGGCCCTGGCCACCGATCTGGTCGACGAGATCATCGCAGGCCGCTTCCAGCCCGCGACGCCCACCTTCCTCAACTCCGGCAAGAAGCAGCGCGGCGAGCCCGTCTCGTGCTTCCTGCTGCGTATCGAGGACAACATGGAGTCCATCGGCCGCTCCATCAACTCGGCCCTGCAGCTGTCCAAGCGTGGTGGCGGAGTTGCGTTGCTGCTGAGCAACATTCGCGAGGCCGGCGCGCCCATCAAGCGCATCGAGAATCAGTCCTCGGGTGTCATCCCGATCATGAAGCTGCTCGAGGATTCGTTCTCCTATGCCAACCAGCTGGGTGCGCGTCAGGGCGCGGGCGCGGTCTACCTGCATGCTCACCACCCCGACGTCTACAAGTTTCTCGACACCAAGCGTGAGAACGCGGACGAGAAGATCAGGATCAAGACGCTCTCGCTCGGAATCGTCATCCCGGACATCACGTTCGAGCTGGCCAAGAAGAACGAGGACATGTACCTGTTCTCGCCGTACGACGTCGAGCGCATCTACGGAGTCCCGTTCGCAGACATCGACGTCTCCGAGAAGTACTACGAGATGGTCGACGACAAGCGGATCCGCAAGACCAAGATCAAGTCGCGCGAGTTCTTTCAGACTCTCGCCGAGTTGCAGTTCGAGTCCGGTTACCCGTACATCATGTACGAGGACACCGTCAATCGCGCGAACCCGGTGAAGGGCAAGATCACTCACTCCAACCTGTGCTCGGAGATCCTTCAGGTCTCGACGCCGTCGACGTTCAACGACGACCTTTCGTACAGTCATGTCGGCAAGGACATCTCGTGCAACCTCGGTTCGCTGAACATCGCCAAGACGATGGACTCGCCCGATTTCGGTAAGACCATCGCCGTGGCCATTCGCGGACTCACCGCAGTGTCCGATCAGACGCACATCTTCTCCGTGCCGTCGATCGAGCAGGGCAACAACGATTCTCACGCAATCGGCCTCGGGCAGATGAATCTGCACGGCTACCTCGCACGGGAGCGCATTCACTATGGCTCGACCGAGGGCATCGACTTCACCAACATCTACTTCTACACGGTGCTGTTCCACGCTCTCCAGGCATCGAACCAGCTGGCCAAGGCGCGCGGCCAGTACTTCAAGGGCTTCCCGGATTCCAAGTACGCGTCGGGGGAGTTCTTCGACAAGTACACCGATCAGGTCTGGGAACCCGCTACGCCCAAGGTCGCGAAGTTGTTCGCCGACTCCGATGTCACCATTCCGACGCAGGCCGACTGGTCCGCGCTGAAGGCGTCGGTGCAGGAGTACGGAATCTACAACCAGAACCTGCAGGCAGTGCCGCCGACCGGCTCCATCTCGTACATCAACAACTCCACCTCGTCGATTCACCCGGTGGCGTCGAAGATCGAGATTCGCAAGGAAGGCAAGATCGGCCGCGTCTACTACCCGGCACCGTACCTCGACAACGACAACCTGGACTACTACCAGGACGCGTACGAGATCGGGTACGAGAAAATCATCGACACCTACGCTGCCGCAACACAACACGTCGATCAGGGCCTGTCGTTGACGCTGTTCTTCAAAGACACCGCCACCACTCGCGACATCAACCGCGCGCAGATCTACGCATGGCGCAAGGGCATCAAGACGCTGTACTACATCCGTCTGCGTCAGTTGGCACTCGAGGGCACCGAGGTGGAGGGTTGCGTGTCCTGCATGCTGTAGTCGACTCGGTCGGTCGGCCTGTGGCGAATATCGCGATATCGCGGTGCGCCGCGGAGCATAATCAGGCATGGACACCGAAGCGGGCGACGAGGTCGAATCCGATATCGATGTGACGATTGCTCGGAAGGACGCACGTCCTTCCGAGCAATTGTCGCGTGGTCGACACGCCCGACGGCGCGTACCCCGCCGCGGGTTGGGCGAGTGGGATCCAGCCTCACGTGGCCATGATGCGCTCGAAACGGTGCTGGCGCAGAACACCATTCGAGTGCCGGAGCTACTCCCGATCCGCTACGCCCGCATGTCCGCGTCGCCGTGGACCTACTTCCGTGGGGCCGCGGCCGTGATGGCGGCCGATCTCGCGTCGACTCCGCACACCGGCATCGAGGTCCAGTTGTGTGGCGACGCCCATGTGTTGAACTTCGGATTGTGGGCCACCCCCGAACGGAACCTGTACTTCGATCTCCGCGACTTCGACGAAACGCTGCCGGGCCCGTTCGAGTGGGATCTCCAGAGGCTGGCGACGTCTCTGGTGGTTCTCGGTCGCGAGAACGGGGTCGATGCGCGGCGCTCCGATCGGGCGGTCGCAGCGATGACAGCGGCGTACTGCAGAAAGATGAGGGCGTACGCGAAGACCCCGGAGATCGACATCTGGTACGACCGCATCGACGTCGCGGGTTTGCTCGGTCACTTCTCGTCGGGCATCGCCCGCCACGCCGAGAAACTCATCGAAACGAAAGCCGAGCGTCGTACCAGCCGTGGAGCGTCCCGCAAGTTCACCGAGACGAGGGACGGGCGTCGACGAATTCGCGAGGACCCGCCTTTTCGCACCCACGTGGGTGATTCCCAGATCGAACTGGTGCAGGCGGTCATCGCCGGCTACAGCGAGTCGGTCGACGACCATATCTGGAGTCTGCTGTCCAGGTTCCGAGTTCTCGACGTGGTTCGGCAGGTGGTCGGCGTCGGGAGCGTAGGGATGCGGGTGTATCTGGCGCTGCTGGAAGAACGGCGGACGGGCGATCCGTTCTTCCTGCAGATCAAGCAGGCGGGGCCGTCGGTGTTCGAGCGGTTTCTCGAACCGAGCAGGTACGACAATCACGGTGCGCGCGTGGTCAGTGGACAGCGAATGCTGCAGAGTGCCACCGATATGTTCGTGGGATGGACTGCAGTGGGGGACATGAACTTCTACGTTCGGCAGTTCCGTGACATGAAGGTCATTCCCGACGGCGAGATCATCGGGCCGTACCTCACCGAATTCGCAACCGCATGCGGTGAGGTGCTCGCACGAGCGCACGCCCGAAGTGGTGACGCGGAGGCGATCGCCGACTACCTCGGCCGAGGAGACAAGGTCGATCGGGCGATGGTGGCTTTCGCCCACGCCTACGCCGATCAGAACGAGCGCGATCACGCGCAGTTGGTCGAGGCCATCGAAGCCGGAACCGTCCCGTGCTCGGTGGGGTGGTGACAGACCGAAGCAGGCGTAGGGGTCGTCTCTGCGGGCAACACTCGCGGCACACTTTGTAGTGCCTACCGGACTTGTCGGACACAACGGGTAGTGTTCGTGTCAGCGACTTTTCACGTAGTTCCGTCCCAGTTCTCGCTCATCGACCTGTAGGTAGGCACCCATGGTAAAGCTCATCGATCGCGTCTCCGCGATCAACTGGAATCGGGTCCAGGACGACAAGGACTCCGAAGTGTGGGAGCGCCTCACCAGTAATTTCTGGCTGCCGGAGAAGGTGCCGGTATCCAACGACATTCCGTCGTGGGCAACGCTGACCGCCGTCGAGAAGCAGTTGACGATGCGTGTGTTCACCGGATTGACACTGCTCGACACCATTCAGGGCACCGTCGGCGCCGTCAGCCTCATTCCTGATGCCATCACTCCCCACGAGGAGGCGGTGTACACCAACATCGCGTTCATGGAGTCGGTGCACGCCAAGAGCTACAGTTCGATCTTCTCCACCCTCAGCTCCACCCGCGACATCGACGACGCATTCCGCTGGTCCGAGGAGAACGTCAACCTCCAGCGCAAGGCCGAGATCGTCCTGAACTTCTACCACGGTGACGATCCGCTCAAGCGCAAGGTCGCGTCGACGCTGCTCGAATCGTTCCTGTTCTACTCCGGCTTCTACCTGCCGATGTACTGGTCCTCACGGGCCAAGCTCACCAACACCGCGGACCTGATCCGTCTGATCATCCGCGACGAGGCCGTGCACGGGTACTACATCGGGTACAAGTACCAGAAGGGTCTCGAGAAGGTCAGCGAGGCGCAGCGCGAGGAACTCAAGAACTACACCTTCGAGTTGCTGTTCGAGTTGTACGACAACGAGGTCGAGTACACCCAGGACCTCTACGACGAGATCGGCCTGACCGAGGACGTCAAGAAGTTCCTGCGCTACAACGCCAACAAAGCACTGAACAATCTCGGCTACGAGGGCCTGTTTCCCAAGGACGAGACGGACGTCAACCCGGCGATTCTGTCGGCGCTCTCACCGAACGCCGACGAGAATCACGACTTCTTCTCCGGTTCGGGTTCCTCGTACGTCATCGGCAAGGCCGTCAACACCGAAGACGAGGACTGGGACTTCTGAGCCCGTTCGCCACGCCGGGACGCTCACGAATTCGGTGGGCGTCCCGGCGGGCGAATGTCCTCGGCGTCCTTGGGCATTCGGCCCTTCTCGCTCAGAGCGCGGCGCAATAGGAACTCGATCTGAGCATTGGTGCTCCGCAACTCGTCGGAGGCCCAACGGGCGAGAGCGTCGTGCACCGCTGGGTCCAACCGCAGCAGAATCTTCTTACGCTCGACGGCCATGGCTCACTGGTACAGCGATCCGGTGTTGACGACTGGTTGCGTGTCTCGGTCGCTGCACAGGACCACGAGCAGATTCGACACCATCGTGGCTTTGCGCTCCTCGTCGAGTTCGACGACGTGCTTTTCCTCCAGCTTCCCGAGCGCCATCTCCACCATTCCGACGGCACCTTCGACGATCTGCTGACGGGCGGCGATGACCGCGCCTGCCTGTTGCCGCCGCAACATTGCCTGAGCGATCTCCGGTGAGTAGGCCAACCGGTTGATTCGGGTTTCGATCACCTCGACACCGGCCGAACGTACCCGTGCGTGCACCTCCTCCGACATGGCGGGGGTGATCTCGTCGGCGTTCTCCCGCAACGACATTCGCCCTTCGGCGTCGTACGGGTAGCTGCCGGCGATGTGCCGGACGGCGGACTCGGTCTGGACGGCGACGAACTCCTCGTAGTCATCGACCTGGAACGACGCCAGTGCGGTATCGGCGACCTGCCAGACGACGATGGCGGAGATCTCGATAGGGTTGCCGTCGGTGTCGTTGACCTTGGATTGTCCGGTCTCGTGGTTGCGGATTCGCGTCGAGATGGCCCTGGGACAGGTCAACGCGGTTCGGTCGAACTGTGTCCTCGGTGCGGTCGGGAGTCAGCGCCGGAACCACGCCGACGGATCGTCGGCGATGGCCTTCTTGATTCGCAATCGCGAAGTGGCCGTGAGGTTTTCGGGGAGCTCGTCGAGTGCGAACCAGGCAACGTCGAGATTCTCGTCGTCGGCCACATGCGGGATGCCGCCGGTGTATCGAGCGAGGAACGTGATGTCCAGATACTGCGCGACGTCGCCGTTGGGGTAGGTGATCGGCTCCGTCACGTCGACGCTCGTCAAGCGCTCGATCGAGGCGTCCACCCCGGTTTCCTCGCCGATCTCACGCAGCGCTGCCGGGGCGGGTTCCTCGCCCGGCTCGAGAATTCCCGAGACCACGGCCCAGGTGTTGTTGTCCGCTCGCAGCGTCAGCAGCACGCGCCGGTTGTCGTCGAGAACGACTGCGCTGACACCGGACAGCCACAACGGCGACGTTCCGACGACACTGCGCAGGGCACGGACGAATTCGGGAATCGGCATCGCGTCAGGAGACGTAGGCGTTCAGGGAGGCGGACAGGTCGTCCAGAACGGCCCGTGCCGCGACGACGCCGCTCCCCGACCAAACAGTGTCGTTGACGGCGAAGACCCGACCGTCGGTGACCGAACCGAGAGCGTGCCACGCATCGGAGTCCATCACCTCGCGCCCGAAGCTCTCGCCGTCGGGGCCCGCGAATCGCACGTAGACGATGTCTCCCTCGACCGGCGTGAGGTTGTCCGACTCGACCGAGAACGTGGCGTCGCGCTGGCTCTGGGGCCGGCCGACTCCGACCTCGTCGAGTATCTGGCCCGCGAACGAGTTCGGTCCGTCCACTTCGATGGAGTCCGCCGCGAATCGGACGACGGACGCCTGGGTCTGGGTGGCGTCGATCTCACGACCTACTCGTTCGGCGTCCGCGGAGAACGAGGCGAGTGCCTCGAATGCAGCCTGGCCGCGACCGAGCGCCGCCGCGGACTGCAGAAAGGTGTCCTTCCAACCCTGCCCCGTTGCGGTGAAGACGGTCGGGGCGATGGCTGTCAGCTCGTCGTACGTAGTCGATCCGAGCGACTCGGCACCGAGGATCAGATCGGGGTCGAGGGCAGCGATGGCATCGATGTCGGGTGAACCCACCGGCCCGACGGACGGAACGGACGCCAGTCCGGTGCCCAGGTACAGCGGTTGGTCTCCGTCGCCCCGGAAATCGGGGTCGATCGTGGCCGCCCCGACGACGCGCTCCCAGATGCCGACCGCGCAGCTCGCGTCCAGGCCTGCGGCATCGAGCACGACGATGCGCTGGGGGTCGGCCGGAAGGACGCTGATGCCCTCGGCATGTCCGACGGGTCTGGTGTCACCCTCGATACCGGTCGGATCGAGTGGTGCCAGTGCGGGGCACAGACCCGCGGTGTCCCGGTTGTTGCCGACCACTCCGGCACCGGCGATGTTCGTGGTGGTGCGAACGATGGTGGATGCGTCGTCCTGCGCCTCGGAGTCGGAACAACCGACCAGCGCCACGGCGGCGGCGAGGCACACGGAGGCGACGGCACCGATCCTGCGCGGCGCACACGAACGGGGGACTCGTGGATGGAGTGGCAACGCGGGACTTCCTTCGACGGGTCGGGTGGTCTCACACAGTATCGGAAGGCGGCCGTCGCAGAACACCCGAACGGACACCGCGGAGCGTGCGGAATCGGCAACTCCCGCGGCGTCCCCGACTGCGCCGGAAAGGCCGACAGCGCAGGCAGATCGCGCGATCCGGGCACGGCCGATCGGGCCCAATACGACACACGGTAGGACCGGTTCGGCAAGCGTCGGTCCGAAGGTCTACGATTCGAGGAGCGCACGACTAGATGACGTCGCCTCGTGGTTCGAGGTCCGACGCGCAATCAGGAGGATCTGTGACTGCCCTAGCGCCTAGGCCCGCACCTGCGGTGGATGCTGCTCGGCCGTTCCCGCCGCGGACGGGACCGAAGGGGTCGTTCCTGCACAAAGCGGTGACGACAACCGATCCCAAGGTGTTGGGAATCATGTACATCGCGACATCGTTCGCGTTCTTCCTGGTCGGTGGACTCATGGCGCTGCTGATGCGCGCCGAGTTGGCCATACCGGGAATGCAGTTCCTGTCCAACGAGCAGTACAACCAGCTGTTCACCATGCACGGCACCATCATGCTGCTGCTGTACGCGACGCCGATCGTGTTCGGATTCGCCAACTACATCCTGCCGCTGCAGATCGGTGCCCCCGATGTCGCGTTCCCACGGTTGAACGCGTTCTCGTACTGGCTCTACCTGTTCGGTGCCCTGATCACCACGGCCGGGTTCATCACTCCCGGTGGCGCAGCGGACTTCGGTTGGACCGCGTACACCCCACTGACGTCGGCTCTGCACTCGCCGGGCGTCGGCGCGGACCTGTGGATCATGGGCCTGGCGGTTGCCGGTCTCGGCACCATCCTCGGTGGCGTCAACATGATCACTACGGTGATCTGCCTGCGCGCCCCCGGTATGACGATGTTCCGTATGCCGATCTTCACCTGGAACATCCTGGTGACGTCGATCCTGATCCTGCTGGCCTTCCCGCTGCTGACGGCGGCGCTGCTCGGCCTGGCGGCCGACCGCCACCTGGGCGCGCACCTGTTCGATCCGGCCACCGGTGGCGTGTTGCTGTGGCAGCACCTGTTCTGGTTCTTCGGCCACCCCGAGGTGTACATCATCGCGCTGCCGTTCTTCGGAATCGTCTCCGAGGTGTTCCCCGTCTTCTCGCGCAAGCCGATCTTCGGCTACTCGGGTCTGATCTACGCGACGATCGCGATCGCCGCGCTCTCCATCGCCGTGTGGGCGCACCACATGTACGCCACCGGCGCTGTGCTGCTGCCGTTCTTCTCCTTCATGACGTTCCTCATCGCGGTGCCCACCGGTGTGAAGATCTTCAACTGGGTCGGCACGATGTGGCGAGGCCAGGTGACACTGGAAACGCCGATGCTGTTCTCGATCGGGTTCCTGATCACCTTCGTCTTCGGTGGTCTGACCGGTGTTCTGCTGGCATCGCCGCCCATCGACTTCCAGGTCACCGACACGTACTTCGTGGTAGCCCACTTCCACTACGTGGTGTTCGGCACCGTGGTGTTCGCGACGTACGCCGGCATCTACTTCTGGTTCCCGAAGATGACGGGCCGGATGATGGACGAGGCTCTGGGCAAGTGGCATTTCTGGCTGACGTTCTTCGGATTCCACGCCACGTTCCTGGTGCAGCACTGGCTCGGAAACGAGGGCATGCCGCGTCGGTACGCCGATTACCTTCCCTCGGACGGGTTCACCGAGTTGAACGTCATCTCCACGGTCGGTGCTTTCATTCTCGGTGCCTCGACACTGCCGTTCGTGTGGAACGTGTTCAAGTCCTACCGATACGGCGAGGTCGTCACAGTCGACGATCCGTGGGGCTACGGCAACTCGTTGGAATGGGCCACCTCGTGCCCGCCGCCGCGACACAACTTCACCGAACTGCCTCGGATCCGTTCCGAGCGTCCGGCATTCGAGTTGCACTACCCGCACATGGTCGAGCGGATGCGCGCGGAAGCGCACGTCGGGCCGGGAGCACACGGCGGTAAGACCACCGCAGTACTCGAACAGGCCCGCCGGGCCCCGATCGCCACCAGCGATCACGAAGGATCCGGAGACCCGGACCCCAAGTAGTCCACAGCGCAGCGAGAGCCCCTCCCGGCTACCGGGTGGGGCTCTTCGCTTGCGACAATCTCGTGGCGTGTTCGGGCTCGCTCGTCCACGACAGGTGACACGAAGACCTATCCGGCCGCTGGGGCCGTGCACGAAAGGGAGATTCGGTGACTTCGAGCGACACCGCAGTGCTGGTGACGGTGACGGGACCCGACAAGCCGGGCGTCACATCGGTGCTGTTCGCAGCACTGTCACGGCACAACGTCAGTCTGCTCGACGTCGAGCAGGTGGTCATCCGCGGCAGATTGACACTGGGCGTTCTCCTGTCCTGCCCGCGCGATCCCGAGGCGCTCCAGGAGGAGCTCGAGGACGCGATGGCGACGGTCGGCGTTCACGTCGATGTCGAGATCGACACCGCGCGGGGCGGTGGTCAGAGCTTGGCCACCCACGTCGTCGTCGTTCTCGGACGACCCGTGACAGCGCGTGCTTTCAGCACCATCTCCCGTGAACTCGCCCGCCAGGGCGCGAACATCGATTCCATACGCGGAATTGCCGACTATCCCGTCACCGGCCTCGAACTGCAGGTGACCGCGACCGACACGTCGCCGGATGCCGACCTGCAGTTGCGCACGGGGCTCGCGGCCATCGCAGCCGGAATCGGCGTCGACATCGCCGTGCAGCGCGGCGGAATCGCACGGCGATCCAAGCGACTGATCGTGTTCGACGTCGACTCCACGCTCGTCCAGGGTGAGGTCATCGAAATGTTGGCTGCCCGCGCGGGACGCGAGGACGAGGTACGTGCGGTCACCGAAGCTGCCATGCGCGGTGAGATCGACTTCGCGGAGTCGCTCGAACAGCGGGTCGCCGTGTTGGCGGGACTCGACGAATCCGTCATCGACGAAGTGGGCGAAAGTCTGGAACTGACCGCGGGGGCCAGAACCACCATCCGCACCCTCCGGCGTCTCGGCTTCGCCTGCGGCGTCGTGTCCGGGGGATTCCGACAGGTCATCGAGGGCCTCGCTCACGAACTCGAACTCGATTACGTCAAGGCGAACACTCTCGAGATCGTCGACGGCAAGCTCACCGGACGGGTCATCGGGGAAGTGGTCGATCGTGCTGCGAAAGCGACCGCACTCCGTGAATTCGCGGCGCAGTCGGGAGTGCCGATGGAGCAGACCGTCGCCGTGGGCGACGGAGCGAACGACATCGACATGCTCACCGCAGCAGGCCTCGGGGTTGCCTTCAACGCCAAGCCTGCGTTGCGAGAGATCGCCGACACCGCCATCTCCCATCCGTACCTCGACGCGGTCCTGTTCATCCTCGGCGTCACCCGCAACGAGATCGAAGCCGCGGACGCAGTGGACGGGGGAGTCCGCCGCGTCCCGATCCCGTGACCGGCGATCCCGTGACCGGCGATCCCGTGACCGGCGATCCCACGACCGGCGACACATCGGATGATGTGGTGGCCGAGACTGCAGTCGAGGAATTCTCACCGGAGAACACGTTCGTCTCGCGCCACGCCGAGCTCGCTGGTGGGTACGGCGAAGCGGAGGACCCGGCAGATCCGGCACAGGTTCTGGCGATGCCGTTGGTGCTGCACATCCCCAAGATCGATCCGCCCCTGCGCAGCGAGTTGCTCGAGGCGGCTGCACGAGCAACCGTTGCGTTGTGCCTGGACCCACGAGTGGGCGTGGACGCGTCCTGGAACGAGGCCTTCACCGAGTGGACGTCGGCCCGCATCCGGAAGGTTGCCCGACGTGCACGCGGTGCGCAGTGGCGTGCGGCGCAGGACGTTCCTGGTGTCACGGTCGACGTCGGGGGAGCGTCGGCACGTGCGTTCGTGCCCGGTCGGGTCGGAGATCTGGATCCTCGGATCAAGCGGCTGCAGATCGGCGGAACCGACGTGTCGGCCGACGACGAACCTTCGGTCTCGGCCGGACCGGTGCTGTGGGTCGACGCCTCCCTGTCGATGACGGTGGGCAAGGCAGCCGCTCAGGTGGGGCACGCGTCCATGCTGCTGGCGGGTGCGATGAGCACAGCGCATTGCCGCGAGTGGGCTGCGTCGGGCTTCGAATGTTCGGTCCGATCCGCGAACCCGGAACAATGGACGCGTGCACTGGGCGAGGTTCGTGCCGGTCGCGCCGTCGCGGTGCGGGATGCAGGCTTCACCGAAGTGGCACCCGGTTCGACAACCGTCATCGCTGTTCCGTAGCTCTGGGGTCCACTGTCGCACAAGTGGCTATGCCGAACATATCCAGTAGCCCCGAGACTGGAAGCATGTTCACCTCACCACGTCGTCTACTCGCCGGTCGCCGACTCCCTGCTCGGTTGGCTGCCCTCTACGTAGGGCTGTGGCTGTACGGGGCGTCGATGTCGTTCATGATCGCCGGTGGACTGGGCGTCAACCCGTGGGACGTCTTTCATCAGGGGCTCGAAAGCCACCTGTCGCTCAGCTTCGGAACCATCACCGCGATCACCGGCGCGGCCTTACTGCTGATGTGGATCCCGCTACGGCAACGTCCTGGCCTGGGCACCGTGAGCAACGTGGTGGTGATCGCAGTTGCGGTGGACACGACGTCGGCGATGTTGCCGGACCTGGACGGGCTCCCGGTGAGGACCCTGGCCATGGTGTCGGGCATCGTGGTCAACGCGTTCGCAACGGCGCTGTACATCGGTGCCGGGATGGGTCCGGGGCCGCGAGACGGACTGATGACCGGTCTGGTGGCCAGGACCGGATGGTCGATTCGCCTCACCCGCACCGGAATCGAGTGCACGGTGGTGCTCACCGGTTGGTTGCTCGGCGGGACGCTCGGCGTCGGGACGGTTCTCTATGCGCTCGGAGTCGGTCCGCTCGTGCAATTGTTCATGACTCACCTGCCTGCGCTGCGCAGCACGAGGGCCGTCGATCCGGTCACCGATATCGTCGAACCCGGTTCCAGCGCAGTGGTATCGGAGGGCACACCGTCCACACTCGAGGAATCGAGAACCGGAACGAACCGAGACGACGACCAACTCGGGCACGCCAGAACGATATCGGCTGGCCCTCCGGAATGGAGAACGAGGAGCGAGCTGGCATCGTCGACCTGCCCGCCGTCGGAGGCGAAGGAGCGGACGTCGGAACCGTCCACCCAGGCCTGAATGGTGCGCACCGAATCGTCGTTCCATCGGTCCGTGTCGAATTCGACTCCGGCGGAATCGAACCACACCAGATCGGGTCGGCCGGTCGGTGTCGCTCGGCCGGTGAAGAACTCCTGCTGACGCAGTGTCGGAGCGCTCGCTCGGACACGAAGGAGTCGACCCACGAAGCGAATCATGTTCTGATCGGCACTGTCCCAGTCGATGGCCCAGGCATCGGCCGCCGGTGCATCCTCGGCGATGCAATACGCGTTGTTGTTGCCGCCCTGACTGTGTCCCAGTTCGTCGCCGGCAAGGAGCATCGGTGTTCCGGTCGAGAGCGTCAGGGTTGCCAGAAGTGCCCGGACATGGCGTCCCCTGGCCTCGGCGACGGATGGATCCTCGCTCGGACCCTCCACTCCGTGGTTGACCGACGAGTTGTTGTCGGTACCGTCCCTGTTCTCTTCGCCGTTGGCCTCGTTGTGCTTTCGGTCGTACGACACCAGATCACGGGCGGTGAACCCGTCGTGCGCGGTGACGAAGTTGACCGACGCCCATGGCAAGCGTCCACTGCTCGCGAAGAGGTCCTCCGAACCGGCCAGGCGCGAGGCCAATTCGCGGACGCCGTGCTGGCCCGCCCAGAAGCGTCGGACCGTGTCACGGTAGCGATCGTTCCATTCCGACCAGGCCACTCCGAAGTTGCCGACCTGATAGCCGGCACCGGTGGCATCCCACGGCTCGGCGATCAATTTGACCCGAGCCAGGACGGGATCGGTGGTGATGGCGGTCAACAACGGTGCGCGAGAATCGAATCGCCAACCGCCGGGTCGGCCGAGAGTGCTGGCGAGGTCGAATCGGAACCCGTCCACGCCCATGTCCTCGACCCAGTACCGAAGGCTGTCGCACACCATCCGCACGACCGCGGGCGACGCGGAATCGAGAGTGTTGCCACAGCCGGTCAGATCGACGTCCGATCCGCGTCCGTCCAGCAGGTAGTAGCCGGGCGCATCGAGCCCACGCCAGCTGATGGAGGGGCCGTCGATCGCGGATTCGCACGTGTGGTTGTAGACGACGTCGAGGATCACCTCGATTCCGGCAGCGTGCAATGCGTCGACCATGGTGCGAAATTCGTCCACCTCGTCACCGGGAACGGCGGCGAAGCGCGGATCCGGTGCGAAGTACGCACCCGTCGAGTACCCCCAGTGGTTTCGCATCCCCCTGGCACGGACGCCGGGTTCGGTGAATGTGGTGTGTACGGGCAGCAATTCGACCGACGTGATGCCGATGCGAGCGAGATGCTCGAGGACGGCCGGCTCGGCCAGGCCGAGGTACGTACCGCGAAGATGCTGGGGGACAGCAGGATTGCGGGCCGTGAACGATCCCACATGCAGCTCGTACAGGACGGTTCGGTCCCACGGCACCTCGGGGCGAGCGGGACGGCCGACGCGATCGGGGGCTGCGCGGACGACGCCGAGCGGGAGGTGCCCGAGCGAGTCGCGAGAACTGAGCGCACCGAACGGGTCGTCCTCGTAGGCGAGCAACGCCGACGGGTCTCCGAATGCGCCGATCACCTGGCGCGCCGCGGGATCGAGCAGAATCTTGGCACCGTTGAACCGGCGCCCGGAGTGCGGATCCCATCTCCCGTGGGCGCGGAAGCCGTATCGATCACCTGGCCGCACTCCCGGGACGAAGGCGTGTCGAACTCCGAATGTCCGGGTGGTCAGTTCCACCCGTCGCTCGCCGCCGTCCGGATCGATCAGGCACACCTCGACTCCGTCGGCCTCGGGTGCGTGGACTGCAAATTGAGTGCCAGTCGGCATCGCGGTGGCACCCAGTGGGAACGGTGATCCGGGCGGGTTCGAGACGGACTCGCCGCCGGTGGTCCGGTGCAAGCTACGAGGCAGATCGTCATTGGGCGACACGCGTGCACATCCTGCCGTGAATGCGTGGTCGATGTGCGGGAAGATAGGCGTCGTGTCTGAACCGGATCCCGACCTGCTCGTAGATTTCACCGACGTAGTCGTCCGCCGCGGCGGTGCGACCCTGGTGGGACCCGTCACCTGGAAGGTGGAACTGGACGAACGGTGGGTCGTCCTCGGCCCGAACGGTGCCGGAAAGACGTCCCTGCTGCGTATCGCAGCGGCCGAAATCCATCCCACGTCCGGTGTCGCCCACGTTCTCGGCGAGGTCATGGGCAAGGCCGACGTCTCCGAACTCCGACCGCGGATCGGCCTGTCGTCCTCCTCGCTGGCGCAACGCATTCCGGCCGACGAACTCGTATCCGATCTGGTGGTGTCCGCCGGCTACTCGGTGTTGGGGCGCTGGCGTGAGAAATACGACGCGGTCGACACCGAGCGTGCAGTGGAAATGCTCGAGAGCCTCGGTGCCGAGCATCTCGCCACCCGTACCTACGGCACGCTGTCGGAAGGCGAACGAAAGCGCGTTCTCATCGCCCGCGCTCTGATGACCGATCCCGAACTGCTGTTGCTGGACGAGCCTGCGGCAGGTCTCGACCTCGGTGGACGCGAGGAACTGGTGGCGCGGCTGACCGACCTCGCTGCCGATCCCGACGCCCCCGCGACCGTCCTGATCACCCATCACGTGGAAGAGATTCCGCCGGGATTCAGTCACGCGTTGCTGCTCAAGGAAGGCGGGGTGGTGGCGCAGGGATTGGTCGACGACGTCATCACCGCAGAGAATCTGACCGAGGCGTTCAGTCAGTCGATCGCACTCGATCGCGTCGACGGTCGCTTCTTCGCGCGGCGGACCCGCGCTGCCGGGGCGCACCGCCGATAGAGCGGACCGATCGACTCCGCTGCGCAGTGCAGCGGTACGTTCCCTTTCATGAGCTCGAACAGTGCTGCCGATCACGTACAGGCCCGGGACGCCTCGACGGTCATCTTGATTCGTGACGGCCTGTCACGACCCGACATCGAGGTGTTCCTGCTCGAACGTGTCGGTGGCATGGCCTTCGCGGGTGGCATGACGGTGTTTCCCGGTGGCGGCGTCGACCCCTCGGACGCGGCAGCGGACGTCCGCTGGGCAGGACCGCCGCCGTCGTGGTGGGCCGAGCGCTTCGGAACCGACGAGGGCAAGGCGCAGGCCCTGGTGTGTGCCGCGGCGCGCGAGACGTTCGAGGAGTGCGGCGTGCTGTTGGCCGGCTCGACACCGGATTCGATCGTTGCCGATACCGCCCCGTTCGCGGCAGAGCGGGGTCGGCTCGAGCGCCGTGAGGTGTCGTTCGCCGAATTCCTCACCGCCCACGATCTCGTTCTGCGATCGGATCTGCTCCGGCCGTGGTCGCACTGGATCACCCCGGTGGGCGAAGCGCGACGGTACGACACCCGGTTTTTCGTAGCAGTGCTGCCCGAGGGGCAGAATGCGGACGGCGAGACCAGCGAGGCGGCGTCGGTGAGCTGGCGCTCCACCGGTGACGCACTGGCGGACTGGCGGTCGGGGAACACCATCCTCCTTCCGCCCACCTGGAGCCAACTCGACGCACTGTCTCGGTTCGACACCGTCGCACAGGTCGTCGACCACGACCGCGAGATCGCCCCGGTTCTACCGATCCTCACCCGCGACGAGGGGACGGTCCGGGTGCTCTTCGACGGCGACGACGCGTACTACGCCGGAGCGCGCCATCCCTGGTCGGATCGCTAGTCCTCGGCCCGGTAGCCTTTCGGCCCATGGCTGAGTTCGTGAATCTCGAAGTGTCCGACGGCATCGGCACCATCCGCCTCGACCGTCCGCCGATGAATGCGCTCGATCGGCAGATGCAGGACGAGATCCGAGCGGCGGCTCGCGAGGCCACGGTGAATGCCGACGTCAAGGCCGTCGTCGTCTACGGCGGCGAGAAGGTCTTCGCCGCCGGTGCCGACATCAAGGAGATGGTGGCGCTGTCCGCGTCGGAGATGGCCGCGATCGCCGGAGATCTGCAGTCGGCCCTCGGCTCGCTCAGTACCGTTCCCAAGCCCGTGGTCGCGGCCGTGACCGGGTACGCACTCGGTGGTGGGCTGGAGGTTGCACTGGGTGCGGACCGTCGGATCGCCGGCGACAACGCCAAGTTCGGTGTCCCCGAGGTGCTGCTCGGTGTCATCCCCGGCGGCGGCGGAACGCAGCGGCTGGCTCGGCTGATCGGCCCGAGCCGTGCGAAGGACATGGTCTTCACCGGCCGCTTCGTCGGTGCCGAGGAAGCGTTGCGTATCGGATTGGTGGACGAGGTGGTGGCACCGGACGAGGTGTACAACGCAGCGCGCGCCTGGGCCATGCAGTTCACCACGGGTGCATCGCGAGCGCTCGCAGCGGCGAAGGCGTCGATCGATCAGGGGCTCGACGTCGATCTCACCACCGGTCTTCGGATCGAGGCTCAGCAGTTCGCGGCGCTGTTCGCCACCGAGGATCGCACGATCGGCATGACGTCCTTCGTGGCCGACGGCCCTGGTAAAGCAACCTTCACCGGACGGTGAAGCAACGGTCCCGCAGAGCCGAGTTGTTCCACAGCTACCGGATAGTAGGCTCGCCTGATGACTGCAAGCCCCCACGACGGTGTCAATCGATCGATCTCGAACGCGGTGCCTTCGGCGTCGTCCGAGACCGATGACCGCCAGGTCGATCCAGCCCCGAACCCGCACGCCACTGCCGAGCAGGTCGAGGCCGCACGGTCGGACACCAAACTGGCTCAGGTGCTCTATCACGACTGGGAAGCCGAAACCTACGACGACAAGTGGTCGATCTCCTACGACGAGCGATGCATCGACTACGCGCGCGGCAGATTCGATCAGGCGGTGTCCGGTGACGCGTCGGCGCACTCCGCACTGCCGTACGGCCGCGCCCTCGAGCTGGGCTGCGGTACCGGGTTCTTCCTGCTCAACCTGATGCAGGCCGGCATCGCAGACAAGGGCTCGGTCACCGACCTCTCGCCCGGCATGGTCAAGGTCGCTCTTCGCAACGCCGAGCACCTCGGCCTGGACGTCGACGGCCGGGTCGCCGATGCGGAGACGATTCCGTACGACGACAACACGTTCGATCTCGTCGTCGGGCACGCCGTCCTCCATCACATCCCGGACGTCGAACAGTCCCTGCGAGAGGTGCTGCGGGTACTCAAGCCGGGCGGTCGCTTCGTTTTCGCGGGCGAACCCACCACGGTCGGCAACTTCTACGCGCGGTGGCTCGGACGCATCACGTGGGAGGCGACCACCCGCGCGACCAAACTTCCGTTCCTGGCGAGCTGGCGCAAGCCGCAGGAAGAGCTCGACGAATCCTCGCGAGCGGCGGCACTGGAGGCCGTCGTCGACCTGCACACGTTCGATCCCACCGATCTCGAGCACATCGCGCTGTCGGCCGGTGCCGAGTCCGTGCAGGCGAACACCGAGGAGTTCGCCGCCGCTCTGCTCGGTTGGCCGGTACGGACCTTCGAGGCCGCAGTACCCGAGGGCAAGCTGGGATGGAACTGGGCGAAATTCGCCTTCGGCGGTTGGAAGACACTGAGCTGGGTGGACGAGAACGTGCTGCAGCACGTGGTACCGCGCGGACTGTTCTACAACGTGATGATCACCGGCATCAAGCCCGCCCCTCGCGCTTGATCGGCTCGGACCGCCGCAGGCTCTGCGCTCGAGTCCGCTAGTGGGCTACGAATTCACCGGCACCGACCTCGACTTCCTTTCGGGCGAGGCCGGTGCCAGAGCTCTTGCTGCGGTCGACGATCTCGAGCTCAGCGCTCGAACGTCGGTGCGCGACACGGCCTCGGTGCGCGCTCGCTTCCCGGACCACGCGAGTGCACTGATCGAAACCGTCACGGTCCGGCGCAAGGCCCGAGTGAAGTTGGTCGACTCCGATCGGTGGCTGGTGACCGACGAGGCGGTCCAGCAGGCCACGCCGACGCTCGTCGCGCGGAGGCGGGCCGCTCGACTCGCGGGCCGACGGGTGCACGATGTCACGTGTTCGATCGGCAGTGAATTGTCCGTCCTCGTCGCTACGGCGGAGTTGGCGGTGGGCAGCGACCTCGACCCGATTCGGCTTCGGATGGCCGCACACAACGTTTCTGAGGCCACTCTGCTGTGCGCCGACGCACTGACCCCGACGACGCGTGAGACCGTCGTCGTTGCCGATCCGGGCCGCCGAGCAGGTGGGCGGCGACGCCACGACCCGGCGGCTCTGCAGCCGCCGCTCCCGGATCTGTTCGACGCCTATCGAGGCCGAGACCTGGTCGTCAAGTGTGCGCCCGGCCTGGATTTCGACGCGCTCGACTGGGCCGGCGAGATCGAGGTGGTCTCGCTCGACGGGGGAGTGAGAGAAGCGTGCCTGTGGTCGAAGGGGTTGAGCGAGCGCGGTGTTCGGCGCCGGGCAGCGGTTCTTCGATCCGACGGCAGTGTTCTGGAATTCACCGATGCCGAGTCGGACGACATTCCGGTTCGGCCCCCCGGCCGCTATCTGGTCGATCCCGACGGGGCGGTGGTCAGAGCCGGCTTGGTTCGGCACTACGGAGCCAGATTCGGTCTGTGGCAACTCGATCCGAGAATCGCGTATCTGACCGGCGACACCGTTCCGGCCGGGGTTCGCGGCTTCCGAATTCTCGAGCAGTCCAAGTTCTCGGAGAAAGTGCTTCGGCAACAACTGAATCGGATGGATTGCGGCTCGGTGGAGATTCTCGTCCGCGGGGTCGACGTGGATCCGGCGATACTGCGGCCCAGGCTCAAACTGCGCGGCTCCGTGGCGTTGTCGGTGGTGATCGCCCGAGTCGAACGGTCCGCGGTGGCGTTCGTCTGCGCTCCGGGCGCTGTCGCTCAGCCCGTGTAGGTGAAGATCTCGCCGAGGTAGCTCGCGGTGACGACCTGGCCGTCCGGGCCGATGGACGTGCCGACGGTGGTGCCGACGACGTCGGGAACCGGTTGCACGTCCACCGTTTCTCCGGTGGCCGCATCGAACGTGAGCAGGGCCAGCCCGTCGTCCTCGCGTACGACGGTATGGCCCCGTCCGTCTGCGGATTGGGCTGCGCTGCCTGCCTGTTCGATGTCGTCGCGGACCCACACTCGCTCGGCCGAATCTCCGTTGTCGCGCACGCCCATGAGGGTGCCGTCTCCGCCCGACGGCACGATCGTGCCGTCGAAAGCGATCGAGGGACTGGCACCGATGCCGAGCCCGGTGCCCTCGGTCCACTTCTGTCGCCCGTCGGCGGTGTCGAACGCGGTCAACCTGCCGTCGACGTCGGCCAGGTAGACCGTCGACCCGTCCTCGGACAGCACCGGACTCGACGCGACTCCGGCGGGCAGCAGGTCCGAGGACCAGCGTTCGACGAGTCCGGGAGAGCCGTCCCGGTCGTACTGCACGGAAACGAGTTGTGGTGCAATCGAACCCGGACGCCACAGTGTCAGGTACATCGTTCCGGTCGCACTGTCCACCGCGGGTGCTGCGGGTACGGGGCATTCGGATCCACCCGAGCTGCACTGGGCGAGTCCGGTGTCCATCGGCTGAAAATCGGAGTTCGGCTCGGTCAGGAAATCCGGCGTCGGAACCAGATCCAGAATGGGCACTCGAAGTTGCCCGTTCTGCGAATCGAGAACGCTGACCTGGCCCATCTGGGTGATCGAGAGCAGGCTGCCGTCCCCGAGGAACTGGGCGGACTTGGGCACTCCGTACACCGGTGTGCGCCAACGCAGTTGTCCGTGGTCGTTGTACGAGTTCATGCCGCCGTCGTCGCCGATGTAGACGTTGATGGCCGAATCGACGGTCGGCGTGGCAGTGACGACGGACGGCCCGACTCGATTGCACCAGCGCTTGCGGGCGGAGTCGATCTCGAACGAGAAGAGGTTGCAGCCGGATTCGGTGGCGGCAGTGACGAACATCTGGCCCGTCGATCCTATGGACACCGGAGAGGTCACCGTGCCGCCCGTGGGGCGCGTCCAGTCCAGGGACAGCGGTGTCGACACCGACACGTCCGTCGAGCCGCTGTTGTGCGAGTTCGCATGCGCTGCGGGCCACGAATCAGGGGAGAGCGGTTCGATGGCCGAGGTGTCGGCGCTGCAACCGCTCACGGTCACCACGACTATCGCCGCAGCGACCGCAGTGACCCTTCTGCCGGTCCTGCCCTTGGCCGTGACGCCGCGCATCGATCGCTCCCCGTGTCTTGATTTCCGTGCCCGACGTGGTGCCGGTGCGTCCGTGTTCGTCTCGTCGACGAGCAACAGTCGACAGGCAACCCTAGCCCGCGCAAGGGTGCCGGCAGAGAGCGGGCGAACGAGAAACTAGGGTGAACGTCCATGACGAGTATGTGGAACGCGCCGCTGCGGACACGCTGGCGCGGGTCGAGACGACGCGACACCGAGCAGGCGCGGTTCCTCACGCGCGCGTCCCTCGACTGGGTGCTCGCCAACAAGGCGTACACGCCGTGGTACCTCGTGCGGTACTACCGCCTCGCGAAGTTCAAGCTCGCCAATCCGCACGTGATCCTGAGGGGCATGGTGTTTCTCGGCAAGAACGTGGAGATACATTCGACCCCGGAACTCTCTCGTCTCGAGATCGGGCGCTGGGTCCACATCGGCGACGGTAATGCCATTCGCTGCCACGAGGGCTCGCTGCGGATCGGCGACAAGGTGGTGTTCGGTAAGGACAACGTCGTCAACACCTACCTCGACATCGAGATCGGCGCATCGACGCTGGTGGCCGACTGGTGCTACATCTGCGATTTCGATCATCGGATGGACGACGTGAACATGCCCATCAAGGATCAGGGAATCGTCAAGGGCCCGGTGCGGATCGGGCCGGACACGTGGATCGCCGCCAAGGTGACGATCCTGCGCGAGACCAGGATCGGGCGGGGCTGCGTGCTCGGAGCCCACGCCGTCGTCAAGGGTGAGATCCCGGATTACAGCATCGCGGTCGGGGCCCCGGCCAAGGTCGTCCGCAATCGCAAGGACGCGTGGGAGGCCGGTGCCGCCGACCGCGCGAAATACATTGCTGCGCTGGAGGATATCGCCCGCAAGAAGGCGCTCGGACAGGCCGAGGCGGCGCGGGAGATCTGACTCCGGTGTTCTCAGGTACGGCCGGGGATCGCGCGCTCGGCGATGTGTGGGCGGGCCAGGGGATGCCGAACCTTGCGTTTGGCTTCCAGGTAGACCTGGGCCGTCGACTCGGCGACGTGCTTCCAGTCGAAATCCACGGTGAGCCTGTCGCGGGCGGCCACGGCTCGTTCCTGCGCGGCGTCCGCGTTGTCGATAACGCGCCGCACGGCGGCAGCGAGCCCACCGACGTCGCCGGGCTCGAATGACAGGCCGGTCACGCCGTCGACGATGGCTTCACCCAGACCGCCTGCGGTGGACGCGACCAGTGGGGTGCCCGCAGCCGCCGCCTCGAGCGCGATGATGCCGAACGGTTCGTATCGACTGGGTAGGACGATGGCGTCGGCTCCGTGCAGCCAGCCGAGCAGTTCGGTGTGGTCGAGATTGCCCAGAAACGACACTGCGCGCGCAACCCTGTGCGTGCGCGTCAGCCCTGCCAACCAGGCGAACTGTGTTCCCTCGCCGGCGATGTGCAGGGTGGTGCCCGGGTGGCTTCGTCGGATGCGGGGCAGGGCGGCGATGGCATCCTGGATGCCCTTCTCGTACTCGAGTCGGCCGACGTAGAGCAGTTTGGCCGGCTCCGATCGGGGCTCTCGTCGACGAAAGTGCCAGGTGGATCGGTCGATTCCGTTGCGAATCACCGTCACCGCCGACTCGGATACTCCGAACAGGGTGGTGACCTCGTCCTTCATCGACCCCGAGCAGGTGATCACTGCATCGGAATCGTTGGCGAGCCACCACTCGACGGAGTGCACCTGACGGTTGACGGGGCCGGAGATCCAGCCGCTGTGGCGGCCGGCCTCGGTGGCGTGGATGGTCGAGACGAGCGGTACGTCGTAGAACTCGGCCAGTGCGATCGACGGGTGCGCGACGAGCCAGTCGTGCGCATGCACGACGTCGGGTTGCCAGCCGTCGCCCAGACCCGGCTTTCCCAGCGCGACGCCGGCACGCACCATCGCGTGCCCCATCGCGAGGGTCCATGCGAGCATGTCCTCCCCGAAGACGAAGTGAGCCGGGTCCTCGGCTACGGCGACGACGAGCACCCCGTCCTCGATGTGGTGCGACGTCGGATGGGTGGCGGCGTCGGTTCCGGTGGGTCGACGCGACAGCACCACGACCTCGTGGCCGCATCGGACCAGTTCGGTTGCCAGGTGATGAACGTGCCGACCGAGACCGCCCACCACCACGGGTGGGTACTCCCACGACACCATCAGAACCTTCATCGACGCCCCCCTGCATCTTCTCTCTCGCCGCCGACGTGTGTACCGGGCAGTCGGCGCGCGTCCAACGCAGGAAACAGCCCGTCCGCGCGGTTCCACTGCCGAGCCAATTCGTCCGCTCGAACAGGTGACCCACCCGCGGCCGCGGCAGCGATCTCGCGCAACGCATGTGCGTGAACGTGTGCCCGTTCCCGCGCGTAGCCTGCGGCGGAATCCTTGCTGACCATGAATGCCCAGTCGCTGGCCACGGCCATCAGTGTCTCACGCAGTATCTGATCGTTGACGCGATTGCGGAGTTCGGGTCCACCGGCGCGACGCTGTGCAGCTCGGGCGGTATCGACGGCGTCGAGAGCGGTCCGAGAGACCTCGGCATTGAGCGCGACCAGGTCCGCGACGTCGTCGCCCGCCCACACCCGCCAGTCCTTGCCCGAACCCCACGACGAATCCTGCAGTTCCAGTGGCGCTCCGACGTATCCCTGCTCGCGGGCGTCGCCGAGCGTGCCGACGGTGATGCCTGCGGCGGGAAGCGCGCGCATCAGCTTGCCGAGCCACTGCGGACCCTCGTGCCACCAGTGCCCGAACAGCTCGGTGTCGAATGCCGCGACGACGAGGGCGTCGCGACCGATCCGCTCGGACTCCGAGATCAGGCGCCGACGAACCACATCGACGAAGTCGGCCACGTGACGGTCCACCGTCGCTGCCGCCCGCTCGGGATCGTAGGGAGCCTTGTCGTTCGACGCGACCGAGCGGCCGGTGACCCGGGCCGGTTTGAGACCGGTCGCGTGATCGTAGGTGTGGAAATCCCGATAGGAACCGTGGCCGGGATAGCCGGACTTCGGTGACCAGACGCGGTAGCTGACCGGCAGGTCGCGTCCGAACGCGACGACGTCGGAGTCCCATACCGGCCTGCCGAGGGAGGTGTCTCCACGCATCGCGGGCCCGTCGACCATGAAGTGCGAGACCCCGGCGGCGGCGTATTC
The DNA here is from genome assembly GCF_002259485.1 of Rhodococcus sp. 14-1411-2a. Classification (GTDB taxonomy): domain Bacteria; phylum Actinomycetota; class Actinomycetes; order Mycobacteriales; family Mycobacteriaceae; genus Rhodococcoides. The sequence continues at coordinate 745,248 of NZ_NPGA01000020.1, read as the reverse complement.
GGTCTCCATGCCGGGGGTGAATCCGCATTCGGGTGCCCAGATGCCTCGGGGCGTGGTGCCCCACCGGGAGCGGGCGTCGAGCAGACCTTCGCTCAGTGAGAACTGCCGAAGCCGCGGATCGAGCAGCGGCTGGAAGGGATGCGCCAGCGGCCCACCCAGCAGTTCGACGGTGCCGGTGTCGACCAGCGGCCGGAGCACCGCCGAACCGCCGTGTAGCCACCGGGCCTCGAATCGATCGAGCGCCGCGGCAGAACCTCGGTGCTCACGAACGGACAGGTCGCGATCTGTTGCCTCGTGGGCCCTGAGCTGCCAGTTCCCGAGCCAGTGGTGCATTCCGGACAGGCAGTGTGGATCGTCGAGTTGAGCGGCCAGAACCGGGGTGATCCCCAGCGACAGCACGTCGGTGTGACCGTCCTCGGCCAGTTGCTCGAGCACCGCGGTGAGCGGCAGGTAGCAGTCGGCCCAGGACTGATACAGCCACTCCTCGCCTACCGGCCACCTGCCGTGATTGGCCAACCACGGCAGGTGGGAGTGCAGAACGAGAGAGAACATGCCCGGCACGGTTGCACCGGATGTCACCCGATCACCGTGCTCGAGCTCTTGCGGGCAACGGCGACCAGGTCGAGGCTGTCGTCGATGCGGTCGGCGGTGATGTCGAAATCCTCGATCGAGACAGCCGCGACGTCCTCGGTGAGTTCGGCAGGCCAGGGTTCGCCGGCCAGGGCTCGTTCGATCTGAGCGTCGATGAACGAACCGCCGTGCTTGGCATCGAGGGCGGCCAGAGTGCGTCCGTGCCTGACCCCGGTGAGTTCGTCGACTTCGAGCCGAGCGTCCACGAGTAGTTCGGTGAGTTCGGCCGCGTCGAGTTCGCGGGTGTGGAAGGGATTGAGCGGGGTGTCGCGGCCGGGCGAGAACGTGATGCGGTTCGGTGTGCTGATCAACAGAATGCCGCCGGGCGCGAGCACCCGGTGCACCTCGGCGAGGAACGCACCTTGATCCCAGAGGTGCTCGATCACCTGGAAATTGACGACGACGTCGATCGAGGAATCGGCCAACGGAAGGCGGTCGAGGTTGCCACGCAGCATGGTCACCCTCGGGTAGCGGGCATGCACGTGTGCGGCGGCCGACGCGTCGTAGTCGAGACCGAGAACGTTCGACGCGACATCGGCAATCATGTTGGCTCCGTAGCCTTCTCCGGATCCCGCTTCGAGCACCGTTCGGTCGCGGCAGCGCTCGACGAGTGCGCGGTAGACCACCTCGTGGCGGCGGAACCAGTAGTTCTCCTCGGCGATGCCGGGCACGGTGCGCTCTCCGGTGAGGGGGAGTGGTTCCGGTGCCGGTGCCTGAGCCGATGAATCGTTCACCGCCGAAAGGTTAGTGGAGGCGCGCGGGAGGTAAGCCAACGTGGTCTCCATAACAGTCGGGGTGCAGATGTATGGTCGGACAGGCAGGGAGGTAAGTTACCCACGAGTAACTACGGTGAGGTAACCTCGTCCCAGACCGTAGAACTGCACCAACCAGTACTGCACCAACCGTTAGAACACTCACGATCAGCAGAACATGACCAGGAGGTCGACGCAGACCCATGACGAACATCGTTGTTTTGATCAAGCAGGTTCCAGACACGTGGTCCGAGCGCAAGCTCACCGACGGTGACTACACCCTCGATCGCGAGGCTGCCGACGCCGTCCTCGACGAGATCAACGAGCGGGCCGTCGAAGAAGCACTGCTCATCAAGGAAGCCCAGGGCGGTGAGGTCAAGGTTCTGTCCGCAGGCCCCGACCGTGCCACCGATGCCATTCGCAAGGCCTTGTCGATGGGTGCAGACAGTGCAGTGCACCTCAACGACCCGACCCTGCACGGCTCCGACGCGATCCAGACCGGATACGCGCTGGCCGCAGCGCTCGGCAACGTCGCATTCGAGAACGACGAGCCGGCCGATCTCATCATCGCCGGCAACGAGGCCACCGACGGCCGCACCGGTGCCGTTCCCGCGATCATCGCCGAGTACCTGCAGATCCCGGCCCTGACGCAGATGCGCAAGCTCGTCGTAGCCGACGGCAAGGTCACCGGCGAGCGGGAGACCGACGAAGGCATCTTCGGCCTCGAAGCCGCGTTGCCCGCCATCGTGAGCGTCACCGAGAAGATCAACGAACCGCGATTCCCGTCCTTCAAGGGCATCATGGCCGCCAAGAAGAAGACGGTGCAGACCATCACGCTCGCCGACATCGGTGTCGAGGACGGCATCGTCGGCGTCGACAACGCGGGAACGACCGTCACGTCGTCCACCCCCAAGCCTCCCAAGACTGCAGGCGAGCGGCTCACCGACGAGGGCGACGGCGGCGACAAGATCGCCACCTACCTCGTCGGCCAGAAGATCATCTGATCCCGCCCCACCGAGCAATCGAAGACAAACGAGGAGCAAGTCATGGCAGAAGTACTCGTGCTCGTGGAGCACGTCGAGGGAACACTGAAGAAGGTCAGCACCGAGCTGATCACCGCCGCTCGTGCGCTGGGTGAGCCGTCCGCGGTCGTCACCGGCCCGGTCGGCACCACCGACAAGGTCGCCGACGCACTGACCGAAGCCGGTGCCGAGAAGATCTACGCCGCCGAATCCGACGCGGTCGACGGATTCCTCGTCACCCCGAAGGTCGACGTGCTCTCGGCACTCGCGGAGTCGGTCTCGCCGGCAGCGATCATCACCGCTGCCACGATCGAGGGCAAGGAAGTTGCGGGACGGCTCGCAGCACGCCTCGGCTCGGGCTACCACAACGACGTCGTCGCAATCAACGGCGACGGCAGTGCCGTCTACTCCATCTTCGGTGGCGCGTTCACCGTCGAGGCCAAGGCCAACGGCGACGTTCCGGTCATCTCGCTGCGCCCCGGTGCAGTCGAGGCCGAGCCGAAGGCCGGAGCGGGCACCCGCGAAACCGTCGAGGTTCCCGCGCAGGAAGAGGGGGCAGTCAAGGTCACCTCGCGTGACCCGATCGTCGGCGGCGACCGTCCGGAGCTCACCGAGGCATCGGTCGTCGTGTCCGGTGGACGTGGTGTCGGCAGCGCCGACAAGTTCACCGTCGTCGAGGATCTGGCCGACTCGCTAGGTGCCGCAGTCGGTGCCTCGCGCGCCGCTGTCGACTCCGGCTACTACCCCGGCCAGTTCCAGGTGGGTCAGACGGGCAAGACCGTCTCCCCGCAGCTGTACGTCGCGCTGGGTATCTCCGGAGCCATCCAGCACCGTGCAGGCATGCAGACCTCGAAGACGATCGTCGCGGTCAACAAGGACGAGGAAGCGCCCATCTTCGAGATCGCCGACTACGGCATCGTCGGTGACCTCTTCAACGTCGCACCGCAGCTGACCGAGGCAGTCAAGAAGCACAAGGGATAGCCTCCAGCGCTGTTCGACGACAGGCCCTCACCGCTCGCGCGGTGGGGGCCTGTCGTCTCGGGCAGCGCAACCTTGTTCACACAAACTCTTCCGACACGTTTCCCCGACGATGCCCGGTGGCCTTCCCCGCTCGTTAGACACACCTCATGACCACTTCCGTCATGAGCTCGACTGCATCGATCGTCCCGGCCACCGACCGTTATTCGCTGGTGTTGTCCACCGACCCGGAGCACCGACTCGCCGCGCAGCGTCTGCGCTACGAGGTGTTCGCTTCCGAGCCGGGGTTTTCCATTCCCACCGACACCGACGGCCTCGACGCCGATCGGTTCGACGAATTCTGTGATCACCTGCTCGTTCGTGACCAGTGGACCGACACGTTCGTCGGCTGCTACCGCATGTTGCCTCCGCAGGCCGCCGTGTCCGCCGGCGGGTACTACACGGCAACCGAATTCGATATCTCCGCGCTCGATCCAGTCGGCATGAACATCGTCGAAATGGGAAGGGCTGCAGTTCATCCCGATCACCGGTCCGGGTCCGTGCTCGGGCTGATGTGGGCCGGAATCCTGCACTACCTCGATGTGACGGGATACGAGTGGGTCATGGGGTGCGTGTCGGTGCCCATGCAGTCGGCACCAGGGGATCCGATCGGGGCCAACGTTCGCGGTGTTCGAGACCGCCTGTTGGACAGGCACGCCACGCCGCCCGACCGTCGGGTCCGGCCGTACGCTCCGGTCGTCGTCGACGGGGTGGATCTGATCGACATCGAACCCGCGAAGCGAACGTCGATGCCGCCGTTGATGAACGGCTACCTCCGGCTCGGTGCCTCCATCTGCGGTGAGCCGGCTCATGATCCGGAATTCGGTGTCGCCGATTTCGTCGCATTGCTCGGGCTGCACGAGGCCAACACTCGCTATCTCGACCGGTTGCGTTCGGCAGCAACGACGTTCGAGTCGGGTGTCCGGTGACACGACCGATCGTGCACGCGTGGATGCCGTCGTCGCCGTGCAGTGACGGCTGTCTGCCGAAGAACCCACCGACGGTGGGACGAATCGTCCTCGCGCTCCGAATCGCACTGGCGATGGTGGCCTTCGGGTTGCTGCCGGTGTTGGTCGTCCTCGGGGTTCCGTTCCCGCGGGTTCGCCGCTCGCTGACGCGGATCGGTGCTCGCACTCTGCTGTTCGCCATCGGGATCGATCTGACCGTGCTCGACGCTCGCTCCGACCGCGAACGCTCCCGCACCGCCGCAGGTGCACTGCACGTCGCCGGTCACATCTCCTGGACCGACGTCGTCGTGCTCACCGCGGTACAGCCGTCGACCTTCGTGGCGCGTGCCGACCTGATCGACTGGCCGCTGCTCGGTCGCCTGGCGCGGGCCATGAAGGTACTTCCGATCGATCGAGCTCGACTCCATCAGCTTCCCGGCGTCGTCGATCAGGTTGCCGATCGTGTCCGCGCAGGCGGGTCGGTCGTCGTCTTCCCCGAGGCCACCACCTGGTGTGGTCGTGCATACGGCTCGCTACGGCCGGCGCTGCTGCAGGCCGCGATCGATTCGGAGACCTGGGTGCAACCGATTCGGCTGCGCTACGTCGACCGGACCGGCGAGCAGACCACCGCCACCTGCTTCGTGGGAGAGGAAACGATCGGTGCCTCCATCGGCCGGATCTTCCGACTGCGAGGACTGCGCGCCGAGGTGGAGTTCACGGCCCCGGAGGCACCCGGCGGCGATCGACGCGACCTCGCCCGGCGGTGCGAGGTGGCGATTCGCCGGGACGACGTCTACGACCCCGCTGTGCACGAGGTCGTGGCCGAGGCCGAACGCAGCCCGGTGCCGCCGAAGGTCGCGGCGGCCTGACCGAGCATCGATCACCGTGACCGCGGACCCACCTCGCGCAGGTAGGTCCGCGGTCACGGCAGCGGGTATCGTCTAGCCTGTTATGCCTTCTGTGCGCAGTACGACTGCTCCCGTCCCGCCGCGGCCACCGGTGTACCTCGATCACGCAGCGACGACCCCGATGCTGCCGAGTGCGATCGAGGCGATGACATCTGTGTTCGCCACGGTGGGCAACGCGTCCTCGCTGCACACCTCCGGTCGTTCCGCTCGGCGTCGAGTGGAGGAATCCCGCGAGTCGATCGCTGCGGATCTGGGCGCGCGCCCGTCCGAGGTGATCTTCACCTCCGGCGGTACCGAGAGTGACAACCTCGCCGTCAAGGGCATCTTCGCTGCGCGTCGAGACTCCGATGCGGCGCTGACCAGGATCATCGCCAGCTCGGTTGAACATCACGCGGTACTCGACGCAGTGGAGTGGCTCGTCGCACACGACGGTGCGAGTGTCACGTGGCTCCCGGTCGACGCCGAGGGGCGGGTCACCCCGGATGCCCTGCGCGCCGAGCTGGCCCTGCATGCCGACGAGACCGCGTTGGTGACGATCATGTGGGCCAACAACGAAATCGGCACCGTCATGCCGATCGCCGAGCTCGCAGCCGTGGCCGCCGAATACGGGGTTCCGATGCACAGCGATGCGGTCCAGGCCGTGCCGCATCTGCCCGTCGGGTTCTCCGAGAGCGGCCTGTCCGCCCTCAGCATCGCCGCGCACAAGTTCGGCGGACCCCAGGGCGTCGGAGCGTTGTTGCTCGGCCGCCAGGTCCCGTGTGTTCCGCTCTTCCACGGCGGGGGGCACGAGCGAGACGTTCGATCGGGCACTCCGGACACTGCAGGCGTCGTCGCGATGGCGGCTGCGCTGCGTTCTACCGTCGAGGACTCCGCGCGGCACCGAGCAGAACTCGGAGCACTACGAGATCGGTTGATCGCCGGAATCCGAGACGCCGTTCCCGACGCGATCCTCAACGGTCCGGAAGGCGACGACCGGCTGGCCGGGAACGTGCATTTCACCTTTCCCGGGTGCGAGGGTGATTCGCTGTTGATGTTGCTCGACGCGGCAGGCATAGAATGCTCGACGGGCTCGGCGTGCACCGCAGGCGTCGCCAGTGCCAGCCATGTACTGATTGCGCTCGGGTGCGATCCGGCCGTCGCCCGTGGATCACTGCGGTTCTCGCTGGGAGCCGGCTCGTCCGAATCGGACGTCACCACTGTGCTTGCGGTTCTGCCGCAGGTCGTCGAACGTGCTCGCGCCGCTGGAATGGCCGGCGTCGGAGCTCGAGGAGGAAATCGCTGATGCGTGTTCTGGCTGCTATGAGCGGGGGAGTCGACTCGGCCGTGGCCGCGGCCCGTGCCGTGGACGAGGGCCACGACGTCGTCGGCGTGCACCTGGCTCTGTCGACCGCTCCGGGAGCTCTGCGCACCGGTTCGCGTGGTTGCTGTTCCAAGGAAGACGCGGGTGACGCTCGTCGCGCTGCCGACGTACTCGGAATCCCCTTCTACGTATGGGATTTCGCCGATCGCTTCAAAGAGGACGTCATCGACGATTTCGTCGCGTCCTACGCCGCGGGCGAGACCCCGAATCCGTGCCTGCGCTGCAACGAGAAGATCAAGTTCTCCGCTCTGGCGGACCGCGCTCTCGCGCTGGGCTTCGACGCCGTGGCGACCGGGCACTACGCGCAACTGCACGACGGCGTCTTGCGACGTGCCGTGGACGCGGACAAGGACCAGTCGTACGTATTGGCGGTACTGAACCAGGCACAGCTCTCGCGTGCGATGTTCCCCATCGGCGACACCCCGAAGTCCGAGATTCGCGAGGAAGCTGCCGAGCGAGGGTTGGCCGTTGCCGACAAGCCCGACAGTCACGACATCTGCTTCATCCCCTCGGGCGACACTCGCGCATTCCTGGGCGCGCGCATCGGCGTGCGCCCGGGCAAGGTCGTCGACTCCGAGACCGGAGCCGAACTGGCCGATCACGAGGGCGTGCACGGCTTCACCATCGGGCAACGCAAGGGTCTCGGTGTGGAAGGACCGGCCGCCGACGGCCGTCCCCGCTACGTGACGTCGATCGAACCCGACAGTGGCACGGTCATGGTCGGCTCCGCGCAGAAGCTCGACGTCTGGGCGATCAGCGGTGACCGCGCGGTGTGGACCGAAGGTACCGCCCCGACCGGCCCCATCGAGTGCGTCGTCCAGGTTCGCGCGCACGGTGGACTGACCGAGGCCGTCGCCGAGGCAGCGGGCGACGGCATGGAGATCCAACTGCGGTCTCCACTGACCGGTGTGGCCAAGGGGCAGGCAGCGGTGCTGTACCGCAAAGACATTCACGGAGACATCGTCATCGGCAGCTCGACCATCTCGGGCACTCGATCCGAGCGCGAGTGACCCCGAGCGTTTTCGCGGGGCTCGCGACCGGTATCGGTTCGTGGCCGGGCACCGACATCCGTGAGGCCGCGGCGGTCGTCGTAGGGGAGTTCACCGAGCTTCCACACATCGTCGAACTTCCGGCCCGCGGTCTGGGCGCGGACATGATCGGGCGCACCGGAGCCATCATGGTCGACGTCGAACTCGACGTACGCACCTCCGGCTATCGCGTCGTGCCACGTCCGATGCTCGCCGGCCGTCGGGCGACCGATTTCCTGGCCGAGGACCTCGATGTGCTCGAGGAACTGTGGGAGGTCTCGGGGCTTCGCGGTAGTGGCCGCACCATCAAGGTCCAGGCCGCCGGTCCGTTCACGATGGCAGCGCAGGTCGAACTTCGGCACGGGCATCGGGCCCTGACCGATCGCGGGGCGCTGCGGCACTTCGCCGAATCTCTCGGCGAAGGGCTGCGTCTGCACTGTGCGGAGTTGACGCGTCGGCTGGGGGTCGAGGTCGTCGTTCAGCTCGACGAACCCAGTCTCGCAGCCGTTCTGGCCGGCAGCCTGACGGGGATCACCGGGCTCGATTCGGTGCGCGCAGTCCCGGAACCGGACGTTCTCGACCTGCTGGATTCACTGATCGAGACGATAGACCTTCCCGTTGCGGTGCATTGCTGCGACGGCGACGTTCCCTTCGATCTTCTTCGCCGCTCGCGTGCCGTTGCGGTTTCCGTCGACGCGACTGCGCTGCGCCGCAGCGACTTCGACGGAGTCGGCGAGCTGCTGCAATCCGGCAAGACACTGATGCTCGGGTTGATTCCGTCCGAAGCCCCCGCGCGGCCACCCCAGTGGCGCGAACTGGCCGAGCCCGGTGTCACATTGATCGACCGACTCGGTTTCGACAGGTCGGTTCTCGCCTCCCGGATTTCTGTGACGCCTGTATGTGGATTGGCGGGCAGCACACCGGAGTGGGCCCGTCGCGCAACAGGACTCGCCCACGACGTGGCCGCCGCGTTCGGAGATTCACCCGATTCGTTGTGAGATCACACAGCCGGACGGAGTGAAACACCGCGGACTCCGGAGGATCGAGCCCACTACAATTAGTACGTCGAACAGGTGTGACACTATTCACATGGCCGTTGGGGGTCTGTTGAATACGTGGGAGTTCGGAAATGGCATCAGGTGGTCGCGACTTCGACGAGGTTGCCTCCCTCCGGCGTTCCGGCAGGCACCGCCGAGGTCTCCTGGCGAAACTGGCCGCGGCCACCTCCGACTGGTACGGGGCTCCGCACGATTTCGAGTGGATCCTCAATCACAGATCGACCCGTCCGCTGACCGGGATCATTCGTGCCGTGTTCGGCACCGCCACGATGATGTACGCCGTCACGTCGATCCTGATGCTGTTCAGCGATCTCGGTCCTCAGGGCAGTGTGGCCATCGGCTGGGTTCTCTTCGTTCTCGTCACCCAGGTGTTCGTCGCCGCACGGTGCGTGTTCGGGCCGATCCCCGGGAAGAAGTTCTTCGTCGCGTTTCTGGCCTTCGGGGACATTCTCACGACATCGGTGTTGATTCTGTACGCACCTGTCGCTTCCCTGATCGGAACGGTGTTGTTCGCCGTCACGGGGGCGTTCTGCACCTACTTCCTCAGTCCGCGGCTGCTGGTGGCGCACCTGGTATGGACCGCCACGTTCATCATCGGGTTCGGTGTCCGCGTGTTCCTGGCAGTGATGAACGGCGAGGTCGGATACATCGACGGGCCTTCGGTGGCGACGGCCACCGTGGTTCTCCTTCTCGCCACCGTCGGTGTGCCGGTGTTCGCTCAGGTGGCGTGGACGACGCTGTCCAACGACGCCAAGCGATCGGTTCTCGATCCTCTGACCGGGGTGTACAACCGGCGCGGCATCGACAGCGAATTGCTGGACCTGTGGCATCAGGCCAGCAAGCGGGGCATGTCCATGGCATTCCTGGTTGTCGACATCGACAAGTTCAAGTCCGTCAACGACCGATTCGGGCACAGCCGCGGCGACGAAGTGATCGTGCGCGTCGCCGATCGGCTGCGCCGCTTGGTCCGGCATCAGGGCGGAGTGCTCGCCCGAACCGGTGGCGAGGAGTTCCTCGTCGCCATGGTCGGTGATGCGCGGGGGATGGTCGATCTCGGCTTCGACGCGGTTCGGATGCTCTGCGACCACCGCGACGACATCCCCGTCACCGTCAGCGTGGGAATGGCGTTGTTGCGCGAGGATTCGGCTCTGTGGGACGTGGGGAAGTCCGTGGTCGGCAGAGCAGCCCGTACGGCGGACGCGGCGATGTACCGGTCCAAGCAGTCCGGAGGAAACAGCTTGGTCATCGACGAGATCTGAGCCATAGCACCACGTCGCTCGATGCGCCGGTGTGCCTGGGTGGGACCTCTGCGATGATCGTGCGATGTATCGGCTATCGGATGCTCAGCGACGTGGACTGCCTGCCGGAGTGCTGTTGTCGGTGATGGCCTCCGTGCTCGGCGGAATCTACGCCGACTCCTTCGTGACCGGATTCGCCTTGACCGCCGGTGTCTGCGCGGTGGCGATCATCGCCGCGACGCTGTTGCTGGGTCTGCTGGGGCGGTAGTCGCTGCGCTGCAGCCCGTGCTTCTCTGTCGGTGGGTTCGGATAATCTTCGACACGTGCCAGAAGCGACCGAACCGCCCGCAGGAAACGACGAGACCGCAGGGACCGTCGGTGTCGAACTCGATGCCGCGTCGTCGGCGGATCGTGAGCGATGGCAGATGCTGGCCGAGGAAGTACGCGGTCATCAGTTTCGCTACTACGTGCGCGACGCCCCGATCGTGTCCGACGGCGAGTTCGACGCGTTGCTGCGTGAGCTGAACGAGCTGGAAGAAGCACACCCGGATCTGCGCACCGCGGATTCACCGACGCAACTCGTCGGGGGAGGCTTCGCAACGGAATTCACCGCCGTGGACCATCTCGAACGAATGTTGAGCTTGGACAACGTGTTCGATCACGACGAGTTGCGTGCCTGGGCCAAAAGAGTCGAGACCGAGGCAGGGCCTGATCTGGAGTACCTGTGCGAGGTCAAGATCGACGGCGTCGCCCTGAATCTGGTGTACGAGAACGGGACGCTAGTGCGCGGTGCCACCCGAGGTGACGGGCGGACCGGTGAGGACGTGACGCTCAACGCACGCACGATCGACGACATCCCGGACACTCTGACGGGTAGCGAGCAGTACCCCGTGCCGGAGTTGTTGGAAGTGCGCGGCGAGGTCTTCTTCCGGCTCGAGGATTTCCAGGCGCTCAACGCCTCGCTCGTGGCAGAGGGCAAGCCCCCGTTCGCGAATCCACGAAACTCGGCGGCGGGGTCGCTGCGACAGAAGAATCCGGCGGTCACCTCCAAGCGACGTCTGGGAATGATCTGCCACGGCTTCGGTCGCATGGTGGGTTTCACCCCGGAGTCGCAGTGGCACGCCTACGAGGCGCTTCGCTCCTGGGGGCTGCCCATTTCCACCCACACGACCCGCGTGCAGGGCGTCGACGCAGTCGTCGAGAAGGTCGTCTACTGGGACCAGCACCGTCACGACGTCGAACACGAGATCGATGGCCTGGTCGTCAAGATCGACGACATGTCGCTGCATCGTCGACTGGGGACGACGTCTCGCGCGCCGCGGTGGGCCATCGCGTACAAGTACCCACCGGAGGAAGTCACCACGACGCTGCTCGACATCCGCGTCAGCGTGGGCCGGACGGGCAGAGTGACGCCGTTCGCGTACATGACGCCGGTGCTCGTGGCCGGGTCGACAGTGTCGCTGGCGACGCTGCACAACGGTTCGGAGGTCAAGCGCAAGGGCGTTCTGATCGGTGACACCGTGACCATTCGCAAAGCGGGAGAGGTCATTCCGGAGGTTCTCGGCCCGGTCGTCGACGCCAGGACCGGTGACGAGACCGAGTTCGTCATGCCCACCGAGTGCCCGGAGTGCTCGACGCCACTGGCACCGGCCAAGGAGGGTGACGCCGACCTGCGGTGCCCCAACTCGCAGTTCTGCCCGGCGCAGCGTCGCGAGCGAGTGTTCTTCGTCGCCGAGCGGCAGCGATTCGACATCGAGGGCCTCGGGTACGAGGCCGCATCCGACCTGTTGGCCACCGGGGCCATCGAGGACGAGGGCGATCTGTTCTCGCTCACCGAGGACGACTTGATGAAGACGGCGATCTTTCGCACCAAATCCGGGTCGTTGTCCGCCACCGGTCGAAAGTTGCTCGACAACCTGGCCACCGCACGGAATCAGCCGCTGTGGCGGGTGCTGGTCAGTCTGTCCATTCGGCACGTGGGGCCGTCGGCAGCCAGGGCACTGGCAGGGGAGTTCGGCAGCCTCGAGCGGATACGGGCGGCGTCGGTCGAGGAACTCTCGGCGGTCGACGGGGTGGGCGGCACCATTGCGGCCGCAGTCTCCGAGTGGTTCGAGGTCGACTGGCACCGCGCCATCGTCGACAAGTGGCAGGCAGCAGGCGTGCGGATGGAAGACGAGCGCGATGCGTCGATCGAGCGGAACCTGGAGGGGCTCTCGATCGTGGTCACCGGGTCGCTGACGTCCTACTCGCGTGACGAGGCCAAGGAAGCGATTCTGTTGCGAGGTGGCAAGGCTGCAGGTTCGGTGTCCAAGAAGACGGCGTTCGTGGTCGTCGGCGAGGCTCCGGGGTCCAAGCACGACAAGGCAATCGAGCTCGGCGTGCCGGTACTCGACGAAGCGGGTTTCACCCTGCTGTTGACCGAGGGACCCGAGGCCGTGGCTCCGACCGAAGCAGAACCCGGATCGGCGGACTGACCGAGCCCGGACGCGTCAGTGCCTCGGTGCGTCAGTTCAGTACCGTCGCGACGATGCCGGCGAGATAGCCGAGGCGGGCGACCTCCGAGGGCCTGAACTCCGGGCCGCCCGGCCTGCCCAGCATCAGCACGGTGCCGGTGGTACCGAGGGGAGCAGCGGCGATCTTGGTGTCCATGTCGCGCCATACCTGGGGCACCCACTCGGCGTCGGAGTCCAGAGCAGCGGGGGCGTTCAGCGGAAACCACGGTAGCTCGGCGGCGTGAGTCTCGGGAGCACCGGAGCTGCCCACCAGCCGGAACGGGCCGTGCGCGTTGGTGGCAACGACGGTGCTCCACCCCACTCGAAGGACACGGGGCGCTCCGTCGACGAGCACCTGCAGTCGATCGTCGGACGCCGCGGCGACCCGATCGATCAGTTCCAGTTCGCGATGCGTGTCGAGGACGCCGGTGTACGGGCGGATGGAATCGACCCGGACATCGGTGAGGTTCTCGGCAGCAGTGATCAGCGTGTCCGGAAGCGAACCCGGAGCAACGTCGACCACCAGATCGTCGACCGCATAACCGTCGCCGCGTTCGATGACGTCGAGGGAGAGGATGTCCGCCCCGACCGACCCGAGCGCGACGGCCAACGATCCGAGGCTGCCCGGACGATCCGGCAGTTGGACGCGGAGCAGGTAGGACATGTCACGCTCCCTTTCGACTTCTGGCGTACTGCGGCCACCCCAGCGTCAGCGGTCGTTGCTGGCTGGCAGAAGGGAACACTGTGCACCCCGGCGCGAGCAATCCTTGCATCTTCGACCTGTCCGGTACGTCGCGCAACGCGGGCCGTGACAATTCCGACACTCGACGCAAGCCACGAGGCGTGAGTGAAGCCTGCGTAATGCTGCGCACTAGGCTGGACCGCGTTCGCGAACCCGTGAGGTTCGCTCTGCACGAATACGGGGCCGCTTCTGCGGGCTCCGCTCCTCACGTCTGAAAGGGGTCTACGCGGTGCCAGACATCTCCCGCGACGAGGTCGCTCACCTCGCCCGGCTGTCGCGCTTGGCTCTCAGCGACGCCGAACTCGACGAGTTCGCCGGCCAGTTGGATTCGATTCTTCATCACGTCAAGGCAGTGGCGGAGGTGGCGACGGACGACGTTCCGCCGACGGCCAACCCCAGTGACATCGTGAACGTGACGCGTCCCGACGTGATCGTTCCCGGCCTGACGCCGGAGCAATCGCTGTCCGGTGCACCGAACGCCGAGGAGGGCCGTTTCGCGGTGCCGCAGATTCTGGGAGAGAGCGAATGACCGACCTGACGAAGCTCGACGCGTCCGAGCTCGCGACCCGCATCCACGCGCGTGAGATCAGCGCCGTCGAGGTGACCCGGGCGCATCTCGACCGGATCTCCGAGGTCGATGGTGACCTGCACGCATTTCTGCACGTCGCGGGGTCCGAGGCACTCGCAGCAGCGACCGACGTCGATGCGGGATTGTCGGCGGGAGACGCACCTGCCTCGGCTCTGGCCGGCGTGCCGCTTGCTCTCAAGGACGTGTTCACCACGACCGACATGCCGACGACGGCCGGATCGAAGATTCTCGACGGGTGGATGTCGCCCTACGACGCAACGCTGACCACGAAGCTGCGGGCCGCGGGCATTCCGGTGCTGGGCAAGACCAACATGGACGAGTTCGCGATGGGCTCGTCCACCGAGAACTCGGCGTACGGTCCGACGAAGAACCCCTGGGACACCACTCGCATCCCCGGCGGCTCCGGCGGCGGCAGTGCTGCGGCGCTCGCGTCGTACCAGGCCCCGCTGGCCATCGGCACCGACACCGGCGGATCGATCCGTCAGCCGGCGGCTCTGACCGGCACCGTGGGAACCAAGCCGACCTACGGCAGCGTCTCGCGCTACGGACTGATCGCCTGTGCCTCGTCACTCGATCAGGGCGGCCCGTGCGGTCGGACCGTGCTCGACACCGCGTTGCTGCACGAGGTCATCGCCGGATACGACGCGCGGGACTCCACATCGGTCGACACGGCTGTTCGACCGGTCGTCGCAGCGGCACGAGAGGGTGCTCGTGGTGACCTGACGGGCGTGCGCGTCGGTGTGGTGAAGGAATTGCACTCGGACAAGTACCAGCCCGGTGTGATCTCGTCGTTCGATGCTGCGGTCGCCGCACTCACCGAACTCGGTGCCGAGGTGGTCGAGGTGTCGTGCCCCAACTTCGTGCATGCACTGGCCGCTTATTACCTGATCCTTCCGTCGGAGGTGTCGTCCAACCTGGCTCGGTTCGACGGCATGCGGTACGGATTGCGTGCGGGGGACGACGGCAAGCACAGCGCCGAGCAGGTCATGGCCACCACGCGCGCGCAGGGGTTCGGGCCGGAAGTCAAGCGTCGCATCATGATCGGGACGTACGCCCTCTCCGCGGGATATTACGACGCCTACTACGGCTCTGCTCTGAAGGTGCGCACGCTCATCGCACGTGACTTCGATGCCGCATACGAGAAGGTCGACGTGCTGGTGTCGCCGACGACCCCGACGACGGCATTTCCGTTGGGGGACAAGGTCGGCGACCCGATGGCGATGTATCTCAACGACCTCTGCACGCTGCCGACCAACCTTGCCGGTCACTGCGCGATGTCGGTTCCGTCGGGTCTTGCCACCGAGGACGGACTACCCGTGGGTCTGCAGATCATGGCTCCGGCGTTCGCGGACGAGCGGCTCTACCGCGTCGGTGCCGCATACGAGGCCGCTCGCGGCGATCTGAGGTAGTTCGAGGTGCTGCATCGGTGGGCTGCCGATCTGGCTCATCTGCCCTTGCTTTCCGGTGCAGTGCCCGTGCTCGCGTCGACGGCGGCCGTTGTCGTGACGTCGGTCCTCGCCGTCGCTGTCGTGCTGCGGGTCCGGCGAGGCCGAGCACTGGGAGCGGTGTTCGGTCCGCTGAGCGCTTTCGGGCTCGTGGCGTCGCTTCTGTTGGCGGCGACGGTGCTCACCAATCTGACCGTCACTCGATACCCGACGGTGGCCGTGGCGCTGGGCCACCGTCCGGCCGTGACCGAGGGCACCGGCAGGTTGGTCGATGTGGACGTGCCCGGCACTGTGTCGCAGTTCGCCGCGCGGCCCGCCACCGTCTACGTTCCGGCGTCGTACGACGCCGGAGCGAGCGATCTGCCGGTGCTGGTGCTGCTCACCGGCCAACCCGGCCACGTCGTCGACTGGATCGAGGGTGGTCGTCTGGCCCAGACGATGGACGCCTTCGCGGCGCGGCACGGCGGTGCGGCTCCGATCGTCGTGGTGGCCGACGGTCTGGGTGACACCGAGGCGAATCCGATGTGCATGGATTCGAATCTCGGAAATGCCGCGACGTACTTGTCGGTCGATGTGCCGCGCTGGATTCGGTCGAATTTTCGGGTGTCCTCGGATGCGAGGGCCTGGGCGGTCGGCGGCTATTCCTACGGGGGAACGTGCGCGCTGCAGCTGGCGGTGACGGCACCGTCGGTGTACCCCACCTTTCTCGACATCTCCGGTGAGGACGAGCAACGTCGGGGCACGAGAAGCGAATCCGTTGCAGCGGCATACGGCACGGACACTCCGGCGAACGAGGCGCGTTTCGAGCGCACGACGCCGCTGAACATACTCTCGCGCACCAGCTTTCCCGATTCGGCCGGTGCCTTCGTCGTGGGAGCCGACGACGAAGAGTTCCGGCCGCAGACCGAGCGAACATACAGGGCCGCAGAGTCCGCGGGTCTCGACGTGCACTACAGCGAGCTGCCCGGCGGGCACTCGATGCAGGTCTGGGCCCCGGCGCTGGAACAGGAGATGGACTGGCTCGGCGAGCGTGTGGGTCTGCTCGACTGACGCACGGCCTCGCCTCGACGAAGTGAGCACCGAACGGTACCGACGCGCGCAGCATCCCACGCCCGATTAGGCTGACGTCCGTCACCGGGTCCGCTTCACGGACCTGCGAGCAGAGAGGCGAAAATCGATGCGCATCGGAGTTCTGACCGGAGGCGGCGATTGCCCAGGGCTCAATGCGGTGATCCGCGCAGTCGTACGCACCGCGGACGCCCGGTACGGCTCCACCGTCGTCGGTTTCCAGGACGGATGGCGAGGTCTTCTCGAAGACCGTCGAGTGCAACTGCGTAACGACGACCGCAACGACCGGTTGCTCACCAAGGGTGGCACGATGCTCGGCACCGCCCGCACCAATCCGGATGTGTTGCGCGCCGGACTCGATCGGGTCAAGCAGACTCTCGAGGACAACGGCATCGACGTGTTGATCCCGATCGGCGGCGAAGGAACCCTCACCGCTGCCGCGTGGTTGTCGGAAGAGGGTGTGCCGGTGGTCGGCGTGCCCAAGACGATCGACAACGACATCGATTGCACCGACGTCACATTCGGCTTCGACACGGCGCTGACCATCGCCACCGATGCGATCGACCGACTGCACAGCACCGCAGAATCCCATCAGCGCGTGATGCTCGTCGAGGTGATGGGTCGGCACGCGGGGTGGATCGCTCTGCACGCCGGCCTGGCGTCCGGTTCGCACATGACGCTCATTCCCGAGCAGCCGTTCGATGTCGAAGAGGTGTGCACGTTGGTGCGCAAGCGTTTTCAGCGCGGAGACTCGCACTTCATCTGTGTCGTCGCCGAGGGGGCCAAGCCGATCGAGGGCTCGATGCAGCTTCTCGACGGCGGAATCGACGAGTTCGGCCACGTTCGATTCACCGGAGTTGCCCACCAGCTCGGCGTCGAGATCGAGCGCCGTATCAACAAGGAAGTACGCACCACGGTGCTGGGCCATGTCCAGCGCGGTGGAACGCCGACGCCGTACGACCGTGTTCTCGCAACACGATTCGGCGTCAACGCGACCGATGCGGCGCATTCGGGAGACTTCGGCAAGATGGTCTCGTTGCGCGGCACCGAGATCGGCCTGGTGTCTCTGGCCGAGGCCACCAAGCAACTCAAGCGGGTACCGCAGACCCGATACGACGACGCCGCCGCGTTCTTCGGCTGAATTCGGTGTGGCGTCGTGAGCCGTCAGATGCGACCGGAGGCCTGCTGGATTTCGGCTTCGCGTTCCTCGGTCTCGCGGCGTAGTTCGCGCCGTCGCCGCGCTGCCTCGAAGCGCTGAGCACCGACCTCGGTGGTCGGCGTCAACTGGGGCAGTGTCTTCGGCTTGCCGTCGTCGCCGATCGCGACCATGGTGAAGTAGCAGCTGTTGGTGTGGCGCAATTCACCGCGCTGAATGTTCTCGGTTTCCACGCGGATACCGACCTCCATGGAGGTGCGGCCGGTGTAGTTGACCGACGCAGAGAACGTGACCAGTTCTCCGACGTGGACGGGTTCGCGAAACACGACGCGATCGACCGACAGAGTCACGACATAGGCCCCCGCGTAGCGGCTGGCGCAGGCGTACGCCACCTGGTCCAGGAACTTGAGAATCGTGCCGCCGTGGACGTTGCCCGAGAAGTTGGCCATGTCGGGTGTCATCAGCACGGTCATGGACAGTGTCTGCTTCTCTGGGGGAGTCACCCGTGCACGGTAACGAGTGCACGTGGTTACTCGCGCGTCGTGTGCAATGCATAAACTACTGACCATGACTGCTGCAACCGTCGATCTGATCGATTACGACGATGTGCTCGCCAAGTTCGACCCCGTGTTGGGCATGGAGGTCCACGTGGAGTTGGGCACGGCGACCAAGATGTTCTGCGGCTGCCCCACCGAATTCGGTGCCGAGCCGAACACTCAGGTGTGCCCGGTGTGCCTGAGCCTTCCCGGCGCGCTTCCGGTGGTGAACTCGGCTGCGGTGGAGTCGGCGATTCGGATCGGGCTGGCGCTCAACTGCTCGATCACCCCGTGGGGACGGTTCGCTCGAAAGAACTACTTCTACCCGGATCAGCCGAAGAACTATCAGATCTCGCAGTACGACGAGCCCATCGCAACCGAGGGCTACCTCGATGTGTTGCTCGACGACGGCAGTACGTTTCGAGTCGAGATCGAGCGCGCGCACATGGAGGAGGACACCGGTAAGTCGACGCACGTGGGCGGTGCGACCGGCCGTATCGAGGGGGCGTCGCATTCGCTGCTCGATTACAACCGTGCCGGGGTTCCGTTGGTGGAGATCGTGACCAAGACCATCACCGGAACCGGTGCCCGTGCGCCCGAGGTCGCCCGGGCGTACGTCACCGCGCTGCGTGACCTGTTGAAGTCGCTGAACGTGTCCGATGTGCGGATGGATCAGGGCTCGTTGCGCTGCGATGCCAACGTGTCTCTGATGGAGAAGACGGCAACCGAATTCGGCACGCGCACCGAGACGAAGAACGTCAACTCGCTCAAGAGCGTCGAGGTTGCCGTTCGGTACGAGATGCGGCGTCAGGCAGCGGTTCTCGAATCGGGCGGAGAGGTGACGCAGGAGACTCGGCACTTCCAGGAGTCGGACGGCACCACCACCGCCGGTCGCAAGAAGGAGACCGCCGAGGACTACCGCTACTTCCCCGAGCCCGATCTTGCGCCCGTCGCTCCCGACGCGGCGTGGATCGAGGAGCTTCGGACGACGTTGCCCGAGCTGCCGTGGTTGCGCCGCGGTCGGATTCAGAAGGAGTGGGGTGTCTCCGACGAGGAGATGCGCGATCTGGTGAATTCCGGTGCGCTCGAGCTGGTCGCGGCGACGGTCGAGGCGGGTGCGTCGGCGCAGGCGGCGCGGTCGTGGTGGGTGTCGTACCTGGCGCAGCAGGCCAACATCGCCGGAGTCGAACTGACCGATCTGTCCATCTCCCCGGCTCAGGTCGCCGAGGTGGCGGCGTTG
This sequence comes from Rhodococcus sp. 14-1411-2a, assembly GCF_002259485.1. Classification (GTDB taxonomy): domain Bacteria; phylum Actinomycetota; class Actinomycetes; order Mycobacteriales; family Mycobacteriaceae; genus Rhodococcoides. Next base: position 726,020 of record NZ_NPGA01000020.1, on the reverse strand, counting down.
GTCGCAGACGGAAAGCTCAACAACAACGGTGCCCGTCAGGTCGTGGACGGGGTGCTGGCGGGCGAGGGTGAGCCTGCAGAGGTCATGGCTGCGCGCAATCTCGTACTGGAGAAGGACGACACCAAGTTGCAGGCCGCCGTGGACGAGGCGCTCGCAGCGAATCCCGGTGTGGTGGAGAAGATCCGCAGCGGCAAGGTTCAGGCCGCCGGGGCCATCGTCGGTGCGGTGATGAAGGCGACACGCGGCCAAGCCGATGCCGCTCGCGTCAAGGAACTCGTACTGGAGGCCTGCGGCCAGCCCTGATCACGACGGAGAACGACCGAGGCCGAGCGCAATCGAGCGCTCGGCCTCGGTCGTTTCTCGTTCAGTCGAAGCCGCCTCCGCCGCCGCCGGGGAACGGCACTTTGACGACGCGGTCGTCGGTGGGTCCGGGCTCCGCACCGTTCTTGTTGACGGTGCCCACCAGAATCTGTCCATCGGCCGAGCTCGTCGCGCCGTTCAACTGGCCGTACTCGTTCTGGATCAGCAGTGTCGGTTCGGCCGAGACAGCTCCGGTGTTCGCGTCCGTGGTCAGTGCTGCAACAGCTTTGGCCGTTGTGAGTGCAACCGCCACGCCACCTTCTCCCGCTGCGCATCCGGCAACACCCGGACGGTCCGGCCACGTCCAGACAGGGTTGAACACTGCGCCCAGTGAGTCGATGCGCTGCAGGCGATCCTCGAGCGCGGTGCGGTCGGTGACGTAGATGTTTCCGGTGCCGTCGGTGCAGACGTCGCCCGCCGTACCGATACCGCTGAGCGCGATCTGCGGTCGCGGCGGGTTCGTTGTCGGCGACAGTGAGGTCACCCGTAACAACTTGCCGGACAATGAGTTCGGGCTGGCCGCCGCACCCGGATCGCCGTTGTCGCCGGTGAGGACGAGCAGTTCGTTCGGCGTGTAGAAGTCGATCGCCCCGCGATTGCCCGTCGCGCCGCGGGGGATACCGGTCAGGATGTCCTTGGGTACATCGCCCTGAGCCAGGCGGACCACCCTGGTGTCCGCGGATGTGGTGATGAGGGCGTAGAGCAACCCGTCCTCGATGTACGTCGGAGACAACGCGATGTCGAGAAGGCCGCCGTCGCCGGTGCCGTCGACATCGATTCGCGCCACCTCGACCGGCGTCCGGCCGGCGGTGACCTCCATGATGCGACCGGTGCGACGCTCGGCAACCAGCGCCGACTGTCCGTCGGGGAGCGCTACCAGCCCGCCCGTGGTGTCCAGGCACGTCGCGATGACCGCCGGATCGGGGTCGACACACGGACCGGACGGCGGTGGCGGTGCATCGGGATCGGACGGCGGCGTCGTCTCGCTGGGGGTCGTCGGCTCCAGTTCGGCCGCGCCCACCTCCGGCGCAGGAGTGAACGGCGACGCATTCGAGTCGTCGAATCGGGCGCACCCGGCGAGCAGGGCAGCGGTCATCGACAGGGCGACGACGGCAGCGGTTGCAGTTCGTGGCGACGCTCCGACCGGCTTCATACCTCGAACGGTACGGAACGCCGGGGAAGACTCGCCACGCGGCCGTGAGCGTCAACGTCGGTGAGGAGCACTCATCGGCTCTAGTGTGGAGAGGTGACCGATACACCGCGCGACCCCAACCGGCCGGATACGCCGTACGAACCGGCCGAGAGCCCGTACGACAACCCCACCGAGAAGATTCCACCCTCGCGCTCCACCTCCGAGACGCCTGCGTCCGACCGCACCGACACCTCGGGTGCGCCGACCACGGCGTTCGGCGCTCAGCGTTCGGACCGACTGCCGCGTACCGACGACGAACTCGACTTTCCGCACTCGTCCTCGTCCGGTGCACGCTCGGCCGATGCACAGCCGACGGAGAAGATGCAGGCATATCGCCCGTCCGCCTTCGCCGATTCGTCGACCGACCGTCCGTCGGCCTCCGACAACACGTCGTCGAGCGCCTATTCCGATCGCTCCACCGAGTATCTGGGCACCACCGCTGCCGCGGCTCCGGCAGCAGCAGTCGCGTCCGAGCCGGAGATTCGTACGGAGACCGTCGAGGTTCCCGCGCGCCGCGGCAGCACCGACCTGGGCCTGTTCATCCTTCGCGTCACCATCGGCGCGGTGTTTCTCGGTCACGGACTGCAGAAGCTCGTGGGACTGTGGAACGGCCCCGGCCTCGACGGATTTCAGAACCTGCTGGAGACTTCCGGATTCCGCTACTCGGAGATCCTCGCGATCGCGGCCGCGGCAGGCGAAACCCTCGGCGGCGCGCTGCTGATCCTGGGTCTGGCAACACCACTGGCAGGTGCCGCTGTGCTCGCCACGATCATCAACGCCTGGTGCTTCAAGCAAGCCGTCGAGCCCGGACTGCAGTTCTCGGGCACCGGCGGCGTGGAGTACGAGACGGTTCTCGGCTTCGCCGCTGCCGCGATCATCCTCACGGGCCCGGGCAAGATCGCATTCGACGGCCGACGCGGATGGGCCACCCGGCCGCGGATCGGTTCGTTCCTCGCACTCGTCGTCGGTATCGCCGCGGGCGTGTGCATCTGGATCTTCCTCAACGGGGCCAACCCCGTCGTCCGCTGACTCCGGATACCCTCCAGACCACGTGAGCGGAACCTCGTAGCCTGCTACGACGTTCTGCTCACGTGCGTTTCACCCTCAGGGGACGTAGCGAACTGCACCCTTGTCCGCCGATGTCGCCAACGCCGCGTAGGCGCGCAGAGCGGTGGTGACCGTGCGCTGACGGTCGACCGGCTGCCACGGTCGTTCGGACGCGTTCATCTTCGCTCGCCGCGTCTCGAGGGTCTCCTCGTCGACGAGGATCTCGAGGGTGCGAGTCGCGACGTCGATCCGGACCTGGTCGCCGTTCTCCACGAGTCCGATCACACCGCCGGCAGCGGCCTCGGGGGAAATGTGTCCGATGGACAGTCCCGACGTTCCGCCGGAGAAGCGGCCATCGGTGATCAGTGCACAGACCTTGCCCAGACCGGCACCCTTGAGGAAAGCCGTCGGGTGCAGCATCTCCTGCATGCCCGGACCGCCCTTGGGGCCCTCGTAGCGAACGACCAGCACGTCACCGGGCTGAATCTTCTTTTGCAGGATGGCCGAGACGGCTTCTTCCTGCGACTCGACGACCAGTGCCGGACCCTGGAAGGAGAACAGGTCCTCGTCGATGCCTGCGGTCTTGAGGATTGCACCGTCGACGGCGATGTTGCCGCGCAGTACCACCAGGCCACCCTCGACCGTGTAGGCATGTTCGAGATCGCGGATGCAGCCGCCTGCGGCGTCGGTGTCGAGCGAGGACCAGCGGTTTCCCGTGGAGAACGGTTCGACGGTGCGGACTCCGCCCGGGGCGGCGTGGAACAACTCGACGGCCTCGGCGGACGCCTTCCCGGATCGGATGTCCCAGGTGTCGAGCCACTCGTCGAAGCTCTTCGTGTGCACGGTCGAGACGTCGGTTTCGAGCAGGTTCGCGCGCCGCAGTTCGCCGAGGAGAGCCGGGATTCCGCCTGCGCGGTGCACGTCTTCCATGTGGTAATCGGAATTGGGGGAGACCTTCGACAGGCACGGGACCTTACGGCTGATGGCATCGATGGTGTCGAGGTCGAAGTCGACCTCGCCCTCCTGTGCGGCGGCGAGGGTGTGCAGCACCGTGTTGGTCGACCCTCCCATCGCCACGTCGAGAGCCATCGCGTTGCGGAACGCGGCCGGAGTGGCGATGTTGCGGGGGAGTACGGATTCGTCCTCGTCGCGGTAGTACTTCAGAGCGGCCTCGACGATGGTGGTGCCGGCACGCGTGAACAGTGCTCGACGGGCCTGATGAGTTGCCAGGGTGGAGCCGTTGCCGGGCAGTGCCAGGCCGAGCGCCTCGGTGAGGCAGTTCATCGAGTTCGCCGTGAACATGCCCGAGCACGAACCGCACGTGGGGCACGCGCTGCGCTCGACCTCGTCGAGGCCTGCCTCGGACACGGCGTCGTTGGCGCTGGCGGAGATCGCGGTGATCAGGTCGGTCGGTGCCTGCGCGACGCCGTCGACGATCACGGCCTTGCCCGCCTCCATCGGTCCACCGGAGACGAACACGGCGGGGATGTTCAGGCGCATTGCCGCATTGAGCATGCCGGGAGTGATCTTGTCGCAGTTGGATATGCAGACGAGCGCGTCGGCGGTGTGCGCATTGGCCATGTACTCGACGGAGTCGGCGATGATCTCGCGGCTGGGCAGCGAGTACAGCATTCCGCCGTGGCCCATGGCGATCCCGTCGTCGACGGCGATGGTGTGGAACTCCCGGGGAACTCCGCCTGCCGCCCGGACGGCGTCGGCGACGATCTCGCCGACGTTCTTCAGGTGCACGTGGCCGGGGACGAACTGGGTGTACGAGTTCGCGATGGCGACGATGGGCTTTCCGAAATCCGAATCGGTCATTCCGGTGGCGCGCCACAGCGAGCGTGCGCCCGCGGCATTGCGTCCGACAGTGGTGACCCGTGAGCGTAGCGGCGGCATAGTGCGTAGTCCTCGTTCGTTGCAGCGGTTTCTCGCATCGACGAGATTACTCGCCGCCCGCTACTGCTCCTTCGGTGCCTGCTCGCCGTCTTCCTCGGCGTTCTCGGCCTCCGCACGGTCTCGATCCTCGGCAGCGGCCGCGGCCGCTGCGTAGGGATCGGTGATGCGGCCCCCGCTGGCCGCAGCGAGTTGGGGGAGTAGATCGAAACGCACGAGCGGCAACGACTTCTCGCTCTTGTCGGTCAGGACCACCCGCGCCCAGCGGCGATCCGGGAAGTGCAGACCCGCCACCGATTCCCACGCGATCACATCCGAACCCACGAACCGTCGAGCCGTGATCGCCTCGGGAGAGATGACCGTGCGCACTCGAAACACCCAGATGCCCGCGACGATCGGCAGGATCAGCAGCCATCCCATGGCCGCGGGCCAGCTGGCGGCAGTCAGTCCGGTGCCGAACAGCAGCAGGCCGACGCCGAGGAGCGCGAGGCGCGGGACTCGGATGACCTGGGTTCTCGATGGTTGCGCTCCCTCGGCACCGTTCGGTGACTCGGGTGCGGTGTGGGATGATGGCCGAGGTGGTTCGGACTGCTGCGAAGACGACACCCATTCATCTTCGCATTGCATCTACGCGATCTCACATAATGGGATTGCGTCGTGACGAGTTTGACTCTTCCCTGTGCGCGCGCCTACCGTCGAGCGCGTGAAGCGGAATTGGATACTCGTAATCGGCCGGCGCGTCAACGCCTGAGCCGGTTGTTCAAACTCGCATCGACGCGCCACCCTCGTACAGCTCACGCTGACGGGGGTTTTTTCTTGCCCAGAGATCGCCCAGCAATTTCACATTCCTGAGGAAGCAATCAGTGAGCGCACCAACCGCACGCCCAGGGCCCACGACCCGTAAGTCGGGGACAGCCTCCAGCCCGTCGACCAGCCCGTCCGCAGAAACGGCGACCAACGGTTCGCGACGCCACGTCGCACCGGAGAAGGTCACCGGCGCACAGTCGGTCGTTCGGGCCCTCGAAGAACTCGACGTCGACACCGTATTCGGCATTCCCGGTGGCGCGGTTCTCCCGGTCTACGACCCGCTCTTCGACTCGGTGAAGGTGCGCCACATTCTGGTGCGCCACGAGCAGGGTGCCGGTCACGCCGCGACGGGCTACGCCCAGGCGACCGGCAAGGTCGGCGTCTGCATGGCGACGTCCGGTCCCGGCGCGACCAACCTCGTGACCCCACTCGCCGACGCTCAGATGGATTCGGTTCCGGTCGTCGCGATCACCGGTCAGGTCGCCCGCAGTCTGATCGGGACGGACGGCTTCCAGGAAGCCGACATCTCGGGTATCACGATGCCGGTCACCAAGCACAACTTCCTCATCACCGACGGTGCCGACATCCCGCGCATCATGGCCGAGGCCTTCTACATCGCCTCCTCCGGCCGTCCCGGTGCCGTGCTCGTCGACATCCCCAAGGACGTGCTGCAGGCACAGACCACGTTCTCGTGGCCGCCGGAGATGCGTCTGCCCGGATACCGTCCGGTCACCAAGCCGCACGGCAAGCAGGTCCGCGAAGCAGCCCGCTACATCGCCGACGCCAAGCAGCCGGTGCTGTACGTGGGCGGCGGCGTCATCAAGGCCGACGCCTCGGCGGAACTGCTCGAGCTCGCCGAACTGACCGGAATTCCGGTCGTGACCACTCTGATGGCTCGCGGCGCGTTCCCCGACTCGCACAATCAGAACCTGGGAATGCCGGGTATGCACGGGACCGTCGCCGCGGTGGCCGCGTTGCAGCGGAGCGATCTGCTGATCACGCTCGGTGCCCGGTTCGACGACCGCGTCACCGGTCAGCTCTCGTCCTTCGCCCCCGATGCCAAGGTCATCCACGCCGACATCGACCCTGCCGAGATCGGCAAGAACCGCTACGCGGACGTGCCGATCGTCGGCGACTGCCGTGAGGTCATCACCGAGCTCATCGAGGCGCTGCGGGCGGACCGCGCGACCGGAACCACGCTCGACCTCGAGCAGTGGTGGGTCTACCTGAACGGCATCCGCAAGACCTACCCGCTGAGCTACGACCGCCCGGCCGACGGATCGATGTCCCCGGAGTTCGTCATCAGCTCGGTCGGCAAGTTCGCCGGACCCGACGCGATCTACTGCGCCGGCGTCGGTCAGCACCAGATGTGGGCCGCGCAGTTCATCAACTACGAGAAGCCGCGCACGTGGCTCAACTCGGGTGGCCTCGGCACGATGGGGTACGCGGTCCCGGCCGCAATGGGTGCCAAGAGGGGCCTCCCCGACGCCGAGGTGTGGGCCATCGACGGTGACGGTTGTTTCCAGATGACCAACCAGGAACTCGCGACCTGTGCGGTCGAGGGCATCCCGATCAAGGTCGCGCTCATCAACAACGGCAACCTCGGCATGGTCCGTCAGTGGCAGACCCTGTTCTACGAGGAGCGCTACTCCAACACCAACCTCGGTACCCACGGTGCCGTCCGCATTCCCGATTTCGTGAAGCTCGCCGAGGCGCTCGGTTGCGTCGGGCTGCGGTGCGAGCGGGAAGAGGACGTCGATGCGGTGATCGCGCAGGCGCGAGCGATCAACGATCGTCCGGTCGTCATCGACTTCATCGTCGGAGCCGACGCGCAGGTGTGGCCGATGGTCGCTGCCGGAACGGGCAACGACGAGATCATGGCCGCCCGCGGAATCCGTCCGCTGTTCGACGAGGACGAGACCGTGGGCAGCGAGCCCGGCCTCGACGAGGCCATGGAGCGCGAGCAGGCCCCGCACCCGCAGATCGACGACGTGAAAGGCACCGACAAGTGAGCACGAGCCATACCCTCAGCGTCCTCGTCGAGGACAAGCCAGGTGTGCTGGCCCGCGTCGCCGCGCTGTTCTCGCGCCGTGGATTCAACATCTCCTCGCTTGCCGTCGGCGGCACCGAGATTCCCGAGATCTCGCGGATGACGATCGTGGTGACCGTCGACGAATTCCCGCTCGAACAGGTGACCAAGCAGCTCAACAAGCTCATCAACGTCATCAAGATCGTCGAGCAGGACGACGACTCCTCGGTGGCTCGCGAGTTGGTGCTGATCAAGGTCCGCGCCGACGCCAGTGTGCGCAGTGAGGTCATCGAAACGGTGAACCTGTTCCGCGCCAAGGTGATCGACGTGTCTCCCGAGGCCGTGACGGTCGAGGCGACGGGCACCCGCTCGAAGCTCGATGCGTTGTTGAAGATGTTGGACCCCTATGGAATTCGAGAAATAGTTCAGTCGGGAGTCGTTGCCGTCGGACGTGGACCGAAATCGATCACAGCGTCGCGCTGAGCGACGGACGTGATTTTCAGCGAAATCGAAGAGGAAAGGTTACAAACAGTGGCAGTCGAGATGTTCTACGACGACGATGCTGATCTGTCGATCATTCAGGGCCGCAAGGTCGCTGTGATCGGTTACGGAAGCCAGGGCCACGCGCACTCGCTGAGCCTGCGCGACTCCGGTGTCGATGTGCGCATCGGCCTGGCAGCGGGCTCGAAGTCCCGCGCCAAGGCGGAGGAGCAGGGCCTGAAGGTCGGCACTCCCGCCGAGGTGTCCGAATGGGCCGACGTGATCATGGTGCTCGCACCCGATACCGCGCAGGCCAAGATCTTCTCCGAGGAGATCGAGCCCAACCTGAAGGACGGCGACGCGCTGTTCTTCGGCCACGGTCTCAACATCCACTTCGACCTGATCAAGGCTCCGGAGTTCGTCACCGTCGGCATGGTCGCACCCAAGGGCCCCGGCCACCTCGTGCGTCGCCAGTTCGTCGACGGCAAGGGTGTTCCCGCGCTCATCGCCATCGACCAGGACCCCAAGGGCGAAGGTCAGGCACTGGCCCTGTCCTGGGCCAAGGGCATCGGTGGAACGCGCGCAGGCGTCATCAAGACCACGTTCAAGGAAGAGACCGAGACCGACCTCTTCGGCGAGCAGGCCGTGCTGTGCGGTGGCACCGAGGAGCTCGTCAAGACGGGCTTCGAGGTCATGGTCGAGGCCGGCTACGCGCCCGAGATGGCGTACTTCGAGGTGCTGCACGAGCTCAAGCTCATCGTCGACCTCATGTACGAGGGCGGCATCGCTCGGATGAACTACTCGGTGTCCGACACCGCGGAGTTCGGTGGCTACCTCTCGGGCCCGCGCGTGATCGACGCAGGCACCAAGGAGCGAATGAAGGCCATCCTGGCCGACATCCAGTCGGGTGAGTTCACCCGTCGCCTGGTCGCCAACGTCGAGAACGGCAACACCGAGCTCGAAGGCCTGCGCAAGGCCAACGCCGAGCACCCCATCGAGGTCACCGGCAAGAAGCTGCGCGACCTGATGAGCTGGGTCGATCGCCCGATCACCGAAACGGCTTGATTCTCATCGAATCACGTTCGCACGCATGCTGATCGAAGGGCACCCCTGCATCGGTAGGGGTGCCCTTCGGTGCGTGCACCAGGTGGCGTCGCAGCTCGACGTCTCCGGCCTCTAAACTGTTTCTGCTGCACCAGCTCCGAATTTTCATCGACAACAGTCTCGAACCGACATAGGGAGTTTTTCACGTGAGCCAGCCAGGCCGTCCTGTCGTTCTGATCGCCGACAAACTTGCGCCGTCCACCGTCGAGGCATTGGGCGACGGCGTCGAGGTCCGTTGGGTCGACGGCCCGGATCGCCCCGCGCTGCTCGCCGCGGTTCCCGAGGCCGACGCGATCCTGGTGCGTTCCGCGACCACGGTCGACGCAGAGGTTCTGGCCGCCGGAACCAAACTCAAGATCGTCGCCCGCGCCGGTGTCGGCCTGGACAACGTCGACGTACCTGCAGCCACCGAGCGCGGTGTCCTCGTCGTCAACGCCCCGACCTCCAACATCCACACCGCTGCCGAGCATGCGGTGACGCTGTTGCTGTCGGCCGCGCGCCAGATTCCCGCCGCCGACGCCACCCTGCGTCAGCACGAGTGGAAGCGCAGCAAGTTCAACGGTGTCGAGATCTTCGGCAAGACCGTCGGCGTCGTCGGACTCGGCCGCATCGGTCAGCTGTTCGCGCAGCGCCTGGCCGCATTCGAGACCCACATCATCGCCTACGACCCCTACGTCTCGGCCGCCCGCGCCGCCCAGCTCGGCATCGAACTGGTGAGCCTGGACGAGCTGCTCGAGCGTGCCGACATGTTCTCGGTTCACCTGCCGAAGACCCCGGAGACCAAGGGAATCATCGGCAAGGAAGCCCTCGCCAAGACGAAGCCCGGTGTCATCGTCGTCAACGCCGCTCGCGGTGGACTGGTCGACGAGCAGGCCCTGGCCGACGCCATCACCTCCGGCCACGTCTTCGCCGCGGGAATCGACGTGTACGCCTCCGAGCCGTGCACCGACAGCCCGCTGTTCGAGCTGCCTCAGGTCGTCGTCACCCCGCACCTCGGCGCGTCGACCACCGAGGCCCAGGACCGCGCGGGCACCGATGTCGCCAAGTCCGTACTGCTCGCTCTCGCAGGCGAATTCGTGCCCGACGCCGTCAACGTCAAGGGTGGTGCCGTGGGCGAGGAGGTCTCCCCGTGGCTCGAGATCGTGCGCAAGCAGGGTGTGCTGCTCGGCGCTCTGTCCACCGAACTTCCCACCTCGCTGTCGGTCGACGTTCGCGGCGAACTCGCCACCGAGGACGTCGAGATCCTCAAGCTCTCGGCGCTGCGCGGACTCTTCTCCGCCGTCATCGAGGACGCGGTCACGTTCGTCAACGCCCCCTCGCTCGCCGAGGAGCGTGGCGTCACCGCCGAGGTCACCACAGCCTCCGAGAGCGAGAACCACCGCAGCGTCGTCGACATTCGCGCCGTCTACGGCGACGGTTCGGTGCTCAACGTCGCGGGCACGCTGACCGGCACCACGCAGGTCGAGAAGATCGTCAACATCAACGGTCGCAACTTCGACCTCCGTGCCGAGGGCAAGAACCTGATCGTCAACTACGCGGATCAGCCCGGCAGCCTCGGCCGGATCGGCACCCTGCTCGGCGATGCCGGCATCGACATCCAGGCCGCCGCCCTGAGCCAGGACTCCGAGGGCGACGGTGCAACGATTCTGCTGCGCGTCGACAAGGACGTTCCGGACGAGCTGAGCGCGAGCATCGCATCGGCGGTCGGCGCGTCCACCATCGAGCTGGTCGACCTGTCCTGAGCATCGCTCGCAGTCGATCGAACGAAGTCGAACAATCACGAGGAGTGAGATGAAGCTGGCCGTCATCGCCGGGGACGGAATCGGACCCGAGGTCGTCACCGAGGCGCTCGCCGTGCTCGACGTGGTCGCACCCGGAGCCGAGAAGACCGAGTACGACCTCGGTGCTCGTCGCTACAACGCCACCGGAGAACTGCTGCCGGACTCGGTGTTGGCGGAACTGCGTGAGCACGACGCAATTCTGTTGGGAGCCATCGGAGATCCGTCGGTGCCCAGCGGCGTGCTCGAGCGTGGACTGTTGTTGCGAGCTCGGTTCGAGCTCGATCACCACATCAATCTGCGCCCGGCCAAGCTGTACCCCGGAGTGGTCGGGCCGTTGGCCGGTGACAAGCAGATTGACGTCGTGGTCGTGCGTGAGGGCACCGAAGGTCCGTACACTGGAAACGGTGGAGCGCTTCGCGTCGGCACGCCGCACGAGGTGGCCACCGAGGTCAGTGTCAACACCCGCTACGGCGTCGAACGGGTGGTGCGCAACGGTTTCGAGCGGGCGCTGACGCGGCGCAAGCATCTGACGCTGCTGCACAAGACCAATGTGCTCACCTTCGCTGGCAGCCTCTGGGCTCGCACAGTGGACGAGGTCGCGGCGGAGTTCCCGGACGTCGAGGTCGCGTACCAGCACATCGATGCCGCGATGATTCACCTCGTGACCGACCCGGGCCGGTTCGACGTCATCGTCACCGACAATCTGTTCGGCGACATCGTGACCGACCTCTCGGCGGCGGTGACCGGTGGAATCGGTTTGGCCGCAAGCGGAAACATCGATGCGACCGGTACCAATCCGAGCATGTTCGAGCCCGTGCACGGCAGCGCTCCCGACATCGCAGGGCAGCAGAAGGCCGATCCGACCGCTGCCATCCTGTCGGTGTCGCTGCTACTCGATCATCTCGGCGACGCGGCAGGAGCGGCGCGTGTGGAAGCCGCTGTCGCAGCGGACCTCGCCGAGCGGGGAACCACGACTGCGTCGACGAAAGAGATCGGCGCACGAATCGCCGCTCGCCTCTAACCGAATCGACACGAATGCCACGGTAGGCCGACCGGCCACCGTGGCATTTCGTGTTTCCGGACATCCCCACCGTGCTGAATCAGCCGACGCGGTCGGAATTCTTTTCGGGACTGTCGGCCTTCTCGTCGGGACTCTCGGGACGTGGATCGTCGGGGACGATCGGCACGGAGAGTGCGGGGAAGACCGCCGACACCAGGAATGCGACTGGAAAGCTGACCGCCGCGAGGGCCCCGAACACCGGCGGCACGGCCGACGCGAACACGTATTGACTCGTGTTCTGCACGCCGAGGGCGCGTCCGCTCCAATACGGTCCTGATATCTCGGCAACAGCGGTGAAGGCAAGACCGTTGGGGGCAACCGTGGCGACCGACGCGACGACGAGCATGACGATCGCGACGGGGGAGTCGAACCAGTCGGCCACTCCGAGTCCGAGCATGCTGACGGCGGCGGTCACCGCGACCCACCGGAGGGGCCGCATGCGGCTGCCTACCCGATCGGACAACGCGCCGACGCTCATCCGGCCCAGTGCGCCGAGAATCTGCGTCACCGTGACGAGGACGCCCGCCGCCGCTGCTGTCCATCCTCGGTCGGTCATCAGCCATACGAGCGCATACGTCCAGACCACGTACTGCGGCACCACCAACAGGATCGAGGTGGCGTGAATGCGCCACAGCTGCCTGCTGCCCCGGTACGGATTGTCGAGCAGACCCTGCTCCGCGGCATCGATGCGATTGGGACGCGGGGGGTCGACGACCGCCAGACACATCACTGCGGCTGTTGCGCACACGGCCGCGGGTACGAGCAGTGCCGCTCCGACGCCGTGGTCCCGGGCGATGGGTGGGATGGTCAGGGCTGCGATGGCGACGCCCAGAGGGACCGACATCTGTCTGATTCCCATGGCCAATCCACGACGCTGAGGTGGGAACCAGCCGACCACCACACGCCCGCTGGCGCTGTTCGCACTCGCCGCTGCCATACCGCCGAGCAGGAGCAGGATTGCCAGCAGGGGAACGGAGGTGGTGAACACGGCGGCTACAGCGGCGAGCGCCGTCAGGCCGAGCCCGACTGCGAGAACCAGTCTTTCGCCGATCCGATCGACCAACATACCCCAGGCGATCAGGGTGAACATGATGCCCACGGTGGGCATGGCGACGACGAGTCCGGCGGCGGGCAGGCTCAGGCCGCGGTCGTCGTGCAGGGCGGGAATGAGAAATGCTGCACCGTTGATGAACACCGCGCCTGCGGTCTGCGCGAGCATGCCGAGCGAAAGCATGAACCATCGCCTGATTTCGCCGATGTCGGACATCTGCGCGGTGGCGTCCATCAGTTCTCCGTCTCAGTATATGGACGTGCGTTCTTGCAATATGGAACTACAGACCGACCCTACACCGGCCCGAATCGCGCTGAACGGACGGTGGCGGAGTGCACACCACGCATGTCGATAGACTTCCGACATGCGTCTCGGTCGAATTGCAAGTCCTGATGGTGTGGCATTCGTGAGTATCGAAGGTGAGGGTGACTCGCAGACTGCGAAGGAAATCGCCGAACATCCTTTCGGCACACCCACGTTCACGGGTCGGTCGTGGCCACTGGCCGATGTGCGACTGCTCGCGCCCATCCTCGCCAGCAAGGTCATCGCCATCGGTAAGAACTACGCCGCGCACGTGGCCGAGATGGGCGGTGAGGCACCGAAGGACCCCGTGATCTTCATCAAGCCGAACACCTCCATCGTCGGCCCCGGTGCCTCCATCGTGTTGCCGCCGTCCTCGAACGAAGTGCACTTCGAGGGCGAACTGGCGATCGTCATCGGCCGTCCGTGCAAGGACGTCCCCGCCGCCAAGGCGTACGAGGTGGTGCTGGGATACACCGTCGCCAACGACGTCTCGGCCCGCGATCACCAGAAGCACGACGGACAGTGGACGCGCGCCAAGGGACACGACACCTTCTGTCCGCTCGGGCCGTGGATCGAGACCTCGCTCGACCCGACCGATCTCGAGATCAAGACCGAGGTCGACGGCGTGGTCAAACAACGGAGCCGCACTTCGTTTCTGCTGCATGACATTCCGAAGATCATCGAGTGGGTGTCCGCGGTGATGACGCTGCTACCCGGAGACGTCATCCTCACCGGAACCCCCGAGGGAGTCGGACCCATCGCCGACGGAGACAGCGTGTCGATCACCGTCGAGGGAATCGGTACCCTCACCAACCCCGTCGCAGCGAAGAAGTAGGGCGAGCATGACCACACCAACAGATGTCCGCGTTCGGTTCTGCCCGTCGCCCACCGGTACCCCGCACGTCGGCCTGGTCCGCACCGCACTGTTCAACTGGGCGTTCGCCAGGCATCACGGCGGCACCTTCGTCTTTCGCATCGAGGACACCGACGCCGCACGCGACTCCGAGGAGTCCTATGCCGCCCTGCTCGACGCGTTGCGCTGGCTGGGCCTCGAATGGGACGAGGGCCCCGAAGTGGGTGGCCCGTACGAGCCGTACCGTCAGTCGCTGCGTCGCGACCAGCACCTCGCCGTCGTGCAGCAGTTGCTCGACGCCGGGGAGGCCTACGAGTCCTTCTCCACGCCGGAGGAAGTGGAAGCGCGACACAAGGCAGCCGGACGCGACCCCAAACTCGGCTACGACAACTTCGACCGCGACCTGACGCCGGAGCAGCGACAGGGATTCCTCGACGAGGGGCGCGGGGCCGTCGTGCGACTGCGGATGCCCGATCACGATCTGACATGGAACGACCTCGTGCGCGGGGAGACCACGTTCAAGGCCGGGACGGTGCCGGACTTCGCCTTGACCCGCGGCAACGGAGTTCCGTTGTACACGTTGGTCAATCCGGTCGACGACGCTTTGATGAAGATCACCCACGTCCTGCGCGGCGAGGATCTGCTGTCATCGACGCCTCGCCAGCTCGCTCTCTACGAGGCATTGATCCGGATCGGTGTCGCAGAACGCACCCCCGAGTTCGGGCACCTGCCGTTCGTCATGGGCCAGGGCAACAAGAAGCTGTCCAAGCGTGATCCCGAGTCCAACCTCTTCATCCACCGTGATCGTGGTTTCGTGCCGGAGGGATTGCTGAACTACCTCGCGCTTCTCGGATGGGGTATCTCGGACGATCACGACGTGTTCACGCTCGACGAGATGGTGGCGGCGTTCGAGATCTCGTCCGTCAATTCCAATCCGGCGCGCTTCGATCAGAAGAAGGCCGACGCGATCAACGCCGAGCACATCAGGATGCTGGCAGCGGAGGATTTCGCGGCGCGTTTGCGTGAATACCTCGTCGCCCAGGGCCATCTCACCGAGCCGGTCGACGAGAAGGTCTTCGCTGTCGCGGCCGATCTGGTGCAGACCCGCATCGTCGTCCTGTCGGACGCATGGGGACTGCTGAAGTTCCTGTTCGTCGACGAGGCGGACTTCGAGATCGACCCCGCAGCCGCGGCCAAGAACCTCGGTGCCGATACCGCACCCGTTCTCGACGCCACTGTGGAGGCACTGACGGCGTTGCAGACCTGGACCACGGCCGACCTGGAGGCGACTCTCAAGGACGTGTTGATCGAGAAGCTGGAGCTCAAGCCGCGCAAGGCTTTCGCCCCGATCCGGGTGGGAGTGACCGGGTCGCACATCAGCCCGCCGCTGTACGAGTCCATGGAATTGCTCGGGCGCGAGAAGACCTTGGCGCGCCTGGCCGCAGCACGCGCCCAGGTGGCGTGAGGGCGCACGGTCGCCGGCGCACCCCGGTCCTCGGGGAGAGCCTCCAATGAGTTTTTCCGATCGACTGGATGGACTCCAGCGCAGGCGGCCGGTTCTGGGATATCCCATTGCGGTGGTGTACAAGTTCGTCGACGATCAGGGTGGCTACCTCGCGGCCCTGATCACCTACTACGCCTTCGTCTCGCTGTTTCCCGCACTGTTGCTGTTCTCGACGGTTCTGGGAATCGTATTGGCCGGTAGTCCGGAACTGCAGCAGCAGATCCTGAACTCGGCGCTCGGTCAGATCCCGGTGATCGGGGACGAACTGGGCAGGCCCGACCGCATCGGTGGAGGCACCGTGGGTCTGGTGGTGGGTGTCCTGGGCTCCCTGTACGGCGGACTCGGGGTGGCCGTGGCGCTCCAGAACGCGATGAACACGGCGTGGACGGTGCCGAAGAACCTAAGGCCCGATCCCATCCGCGCCCGGGTGCGCGGCTTTGGTCTGCTGAGCACGGTCGGCCTGGCCGTCCTGGCCATCACAGCACTCAATGTGCTCAGTGCCGCAGGATATTTCGGTCCGGAATCGGGCCTCGTGGTGTTCGTGGTCGGCACGTTCTTCTACGTCGGTGTGTTCGTCGTGGCGTTCAGGCTCGCCACCGCGAGGTCGGTGTCGATCCCACAGGTTCTTCCCGGGGCCGTCGTTGCCGGTCTGATCTGGCAGCTGCTGCAGACCTTCGGCAGTGTGTACGTGAAGTACGTCGTCAGCAACGCGACCGTCACCAACGGTGTGTTCGCTGTCGTTCTGGGACTGCTGGCGTTTCTGTACGTGACGTCGGTGTCGATCGTGATGTGCATCGAGATCAACGTGGTTCGCGTCGATCGGCTCTTCCCACGCGCGCTGCTGGCCCCGTTCACCGATGACGTCGAACTGACTCAGGGCGACAAGCTCACGTACACCGGGCAGGCAGAAGCGCAACGCAGCAAGCCGTTCGAGGACATCGACGTGACGTTCGTCGACCCGCCGCGAGCTCAGTCCGAATCCAGCTCGGAACCGGCAGCGGAGGCACCGTAGGAGCGGTCGACTCTGATTTCCATCGGAAACCGGACTGCCGTGTCACCGAACATCAGCCGGGTGGCCGACAACGCCGATTCTGCAATCGCTTCGGCGACACGACCCGACTCGGCGATAGCACAATGCACCACCACTTCGTCGTGCTGAAAGAACACCAACTCGCTGCCGCTCCCGGAATTCCGGTCGCTCCTGCGGGCTCCGCTCCCTTCGTCGGAATTCCGGTCGCTCCTGCGGGCTCCGCTCCTGCGGGCTCCGCTCCCTTCGTCGGAATTCCGGTCGCTCCTGCGGGCTCCGCTCCCGGCCAACCGTCCGCGCAGATCCGCCAACAAACACAGCGCCCACTCGGCGGCGGTGGCCTGCACGACGAAATTTCGGGTGAACCGGCCACGCGCATGGGCGTCACCGGTGGACCACCACTGCACCGAGGGCGGTGGGCAGGCCCGTCCCAGCCAGGAACGAACGACCTCGCCACGTTCACCGGCTCGGGCGGCCTCCTCCACCAGTGCAACGGCACCGGGGAACTTGGCCCGTAGTCGCGTCAGCAGAGCGCGCGCGTCACCCGAGGTCGCGCCGTACAGCACCCCGAGAACGGCGACCTTGGCGTGGGCGCGATCGCCGTCGAACGATTCTGCGGCCACCGGTGCGTACAGATCCGCGGTGCCTGCCGCGGCGACCATGCGGGGATCGCCGGACATCGCCGCGAGGATGCGTGGTTCGAGCTGGCCGGCGTCGGCGGCCACGAAGGTGTGGCCGGGATCGGCGATCACACTGGCGCGCAGGGGTTTCGGGATCTGAAGGCCGCCCCCGCCGCGACTGGCCCACCGACCCGACACCACAGCGCCGGGAACGTAGACAGGCCGGAAACGATCGTCGCGAACCCACGCGTCGAGCCACGCCCACCCGTTCGCGGCATGCAGCTTCGAGAGGTCACGGTGCCGCAGCAGTAGCGGAACCGCCGGGTGGTCGACGTCGCGGATGGTATGCGCGCGAGTCGATGTCAGTTCGATACCGACGCGCGCGAACGCGGCGACCAACTCCACGGGCGAGGCAGGATTGACGCGTCGGCCGAACGCCGAGGAGATTTGATTCTCGAGCTCTACGAGGGCCGGGGGAGGGGATCCATCGAGCGGCCGGGTACCGAGCATCGTCTCGAGATGACGGCGATGCGCCGACGCCGAGAACGGCAACCCGTCGAAGGTCATCTCCGCTGCGGCCAGTCCTCCGGCCGACTCGGCTGCTGCCAGCAGGTTCAGTGCGCGATCGTCACCGACGTCCCGGAGCTGACGCCGATACTCGGCGAGAACCGCCGCCGGATCGGAGTTCGGGTTCGCGTCGAACAGACCCGGCCTCAGGTCGGCGGGAGCCGACGAGACAGTCGCAGAGCCGGCTCGCATCGACAGGATGGCACCGACCAAGGCGAGATCGTGACAGCGGCGTACGCGGACTCCCCGTTCGAGCAGTCGAGGGTAGATCCGGCTCGTGTCTTCCCACACCCACCTCGGCCGTTCGTCGCGCTCGAGCTCGGCTACGGCCGCGACGATATCCTCGGCCGCGGTGGGATCGCTCAGCGTCGAGCCGTCGTCGGCGAGGTGCGTCAGCACGGCCTGCTCGCCCTGAGGGACGAGCAGAACCTTCATCGGAGTCGGCCGGGTCTGCGATCGGTCACGAAGGACAAGTCTGCTCCACTCGTCGGCCGAGGTGTGGAGGGGGCTCTTCCGGTGCCCACTCGACGGTGTCTCGGCCGCCCCCGACGCGTCCACGGCGCGGTTTCGGTGGCTCTGAGCAGCCGATTTGGAGAATGGGTAGTCACCTTTGATAGTCTCTATCCCGGCTCGAAACGCAGTGCACATCGATCGTGATGAGCAATTCGATTCAAGTCCATTGGGGTATGGTGTAATTGGCAACACAGCGGTTTCTGGTACCGCCATTCTAGGTTCGAGTCCTGGTACCCCAGCGAGCAGGTGAAGGCGATTTTGTCGCCGAGGCCGAGGCAGTTAAGCTGGCTCAGCACGTACAAGCTCGAACACAATGCAGGTGAAGTTCCTGGCCCCGTCGTCTAGCGGCCTAGGACGCCGCCCTCTCAAGGCGGTAGCGCGGGTTCGAATCCCGTCGGGGCTACAACTGACAACACCCTCTCGATCCAAGGATCGGGAGGGTGTTGTCGTTTCGGTGTGTGCGTCTCAGACGCTCTTGCGGCGGAACATCTTCTGATGGTCGGCCGGACCGTGGACGTTGTTGACCTTCGGTCCACCGTCCTTGTGTTCGACGGAATTGTGGGACTTGCTGTTCTTCTGTTCCAGAACCTCGCGGAACTTCTTCTTCAGTTCTTCACTGCCGGATTCGGGCATGGGGTGACTCCTCGCAGTCGTCGACCGACCGGGTAGGCCGCTCGAGACGAAGGTACCCCACTCTCGCAGCTCGATCAGCTCGTTTTTCTCGGGCCGACGGGGCTGCGGTTTACCTCAGAGTCGCTTGTGCAGAGCGTCCGCGGCGGCAAGAAGATCCGCGGCCCACCGCGCTCCGGGCTTGCGTCCGATTCGATCGATCGGTCCGGATACCGAGATCGCCGCCACCACAGTGTCGTTGCCGTCTCGCACGGGCGCGGCGACGCTCGCCACGCCCGGTTCGCGCTCGCCGGCACTCTGTGCCCATCCGCGCCGCCGAACTTCGAGCAGAACACGCTCGCTGAATTCTGCATCCGGCAGAACTGTTCGTTGGGTCTGCGAATCTGCCCATGCGAGAAGGACTTTGGCACCCGATCCAGCCGTCATCGGCAGACGTGCGCCGACGAGTACGGTGTCTCGAAGTCCGGTCGGCGGCTCCATGGATGCCACGCACACCCGCACCGTCCCTTCGCGCCGATAGATCTGCACACTCTCACCGGTGATTTCGCGCAGGCGTGGGAGAACCGAGGCGGCGGCATCGAGCAGGGTGTCCGATGCGCTCGCCGCAAGCTCTCCCAATCCCGGACCGGTCCGCCACAGGCCGTCGGCATCCCGTACCAGAAGGCGGTGGGTCTCCAGTCCTACCGCGAGGCGGTGGGCCGTTGCCCGGGGCAGGCTCGTTCGAGCGCACAGGTCGTTGAGATTGCAGGGCGTCTCCGCCACCGCGTGCAGCACCGTCATCGCCTTGTCGAGAACACCGATACCGCTCGATTTGTCGACGAGGCCATTGGGGCTATGCTGTCTCATAGAACGATATTAGCCTCCCGAATGCTGAGATTGCACAACTACGAGATCTTCAGTACCTGCCGGGGGCATGATGTCGAGACGATCACGCGAGGTGGACCAGCCCGTTCATCGGCGCGACGACGACAGGGAAGGCGAGGTCCGCGACAGCGATGTCCGAAACACCGAAGACTTTGGCGGAGAAGGTATGGGACCAGCACGTGGTGGTCCGAGGCGGCGGAGAAGGCGGAGCGCGTGAGCCGGATCTGATCTACATCGATCTCCATCTGGTGCACGAGGTCACCAGCCCGCAGGCGTTCGACGGCCTTCGGCTGGCCGGCCGCGGACTCCGACGTCCGGATCTGACGATCGCGACCGAGGATCACAACGTCCCGACGGCCGACATCTTCGCGCCCATCGCAGATCTGGTCTCGCGCACACAGGTCGACACTCTTCGCCGCAACTGCGAGGAATTCGGTGTTCGGCTCTACCCGATGGGCGATCTCGATCAGGGCATCGTGCACATCATCGGGCCGCAGTTGGGTCTGACCCAGCCCGGCATGACCGTGGTGTGCGGAGACAGCCACACCTCGACGCACGGTGCCTTCGGCTCGATCGCAATGGGGATCGGTACCAGCGAGGTCGAGCACGTCATGGCGACGCAGACCCTGTCGCTGCGTCCTTTCAAGACGATGGCGATCAACGTCGACGGTCAGCTCGCCCCCGGTGTGACGAGCAAGGACCTGATCCTTGCCGTCATCGCACAGATCGGCACCGGCGGTGGCCAGGGCTACGTCCTCGAGTACCGCGGTGAGGCCATTCGCAAGCTGTCGATGGAAGCGCGAATGACCATCTGCAACATGTCGATCGAGGCCGGTGCGCGGGCAGGCATGATCGCACCCGACGAAATCACGTACGAGTACCTGAAGGGACGCCCGCACGCTCCTCGCGGAGCCGACTGGGACGCGGCGGTGGCGGCGTGGGACGAACTGGCGACCGATCCGGATGCAGTGTTCGACAACGAGGTCCACATCGATGCCGACACGTTGACGCCGTTCGTCACCTGGGGAACGAATCCGGGTCAGGGTGCGCCACTGGGCGATACGGTGCCCGATCCGGAGGCGATGGTCGACGAGAGCGAGCGGGCGGCAGCCCAGAAGGCTTTGCAGTACATGGGCCTCGAAGCGGGTACACCCATCCGCGAGATCGCTGTCGACACCGTGTTCGTGGGCTCGTGCACCAACGGTCGAATCGAGGATCTGCGGGCCGTCGCATCCGTTCTCGAAGGGCATCGGGTTGCCGACGGAGTGCGAATGCTGGTGGTACCCGGGTCCATGCGGGTGCGAGCGCAGGCGGAGGAGGAAGGCCTGGGTGAGATCTTCACGGCCGCAGGAGCGGAGTGGCGTCAGGCCGGTTGCTCGATGTGCCTGGGAATGAATCCGGATCAGTTGGCGTCGGGCGAGCGATCGGCGTCGACGTCCAACCGGAATTTCGAGGGTAGGCAGGGCAAGGGCGGTCGCACTCATCTCGTGTCGCCTCTGGTTGCCGCCGCTACCGCAATCCGCGGAACCCTGTCCTCTCCGGCGGATCTCGCGTAACGCGCGTCCTCGCTCGGATCGATCGAACGCATAGGAGCACATTCGATGGAAGCTTTCACTCGACACACCGGTATCGGAGTTCCGCTACGGCGGTCCAACGTCGACACCGACCAGATAATCCCCGCGGTCTACCTCAAGCGCGTCACGCGCACCGGATTCGAGGACGGGTTGTTCGCGGCCTGGCGCTCGGACCCGAACTTCATCTTGAATCTCGAGCCCTACAACCGAGGTTCGGTGCTCGTTGCCGGGCCCGATTTCGGTACGGGATCATCACGCGAACATGCCGTCTGGGCACTCTCGGACTTCGGATTTCGGGTTGTGATCGCCTCTCGCTTCGCCGATATCTTTCGCGGAAACTCGGGGAAAGCCGGGCTGTTGGCCGCCGAAGTCGATCAGTCGGACGTCGAATTGCTGTGGAAAGCCTTAGAAGAACAGCCCGGTCTCGAAGTAATTGTCGACCTCGTCGACAAGACCGTAACGGCTGGAACGTTGGTGGTGCGCTTCGCGATTGACGACTACACGCGATGGCGTCTGCTGGAGGGTCTCGACGACATCGGATTGACGTTACGCCAGGTAGAGGCCATTGCTGAGTACGAAAAGTCAAGGCCTTCATACAAACCCCTGACCCTCCCGGCGCGGATCGAGACACCCTCCGAAAGTTGACCTGGCACCGGTCCGACACGCTTTGGGGCCGTGAACCATTCCGCAACACCGGAATGAAAATTGGCGTGGCGCATAGACTCTTGACGACTTGGGGTTTACCGTTGTAGTAGTCGGTCCGACGATGGACCACCATATAGCGGAGGAAATCCATGAACAAGGCAGAGCTGATTGACGCCCTGACCGAGAAGTTGGGGTCTGATAGGCGGAGCGCCACAGAGGCTGTCGAGAACATCGTCGACACCATCGTGCGCGCGGTCCACCGCGGCGAGAGTGTCACGATCACGGGCTTCGGCGTGTTCGAGCAGCGTCGTCGCGCAGCGCGTGTCGCCCGTAACCCCCGCACCGGTGAGACCGTTCGCGTGAAGCCGACCAACGTTCCGGCATTCCGTCCGGGTGCACAGTTCAAGGCCGTCATCGCGGGCGGACAGAAGCTGCCCGCAACCGGACCTGCCGTCAAGCGCGGTTCGGCTGCAGCTCCGGCCAAGAAGACTGCGGCAGCGAAGAAGACGGCCGCCAAGAAGGCAGCGGTGAAGACGACCGCCCGCAAGGCCACCACCGCGGCAGCCAAGAAGGCAGCTCCGGCAAAGACCGCCGCCAAGAAGGCAGCTCCCGCAAAGACGGCTGCCAAGAAGGCAGCACCCGCGAAGACCACCGCGCGCAAGACCACGACGGCTGCTGCCAAGAAGGCTCCGGCCAAGACGACCGCTCGCAAGGCTGCAACCACTACGGCTCCTGCCAAGAAGGCTCCGGCCAAGACAGCGGCCAAGAAGACCGTCGCCAAGAAGGCCCCGGCCAAGAAGGCTCCCGCCAAGAAGGCACCCGCGAAGCGCGCAGCGAAGAAGTAGAGCCTGCAGGTTTTCACTCGTCAGGCGCAGCCGCTGACGCGGCAGCGTGAGTGAGACAGGCTGTGAACGGCAGAAGGCCCCCTACTCGAAGATCGAGTCGGGGGCCTTCTGTTTGTCGTTTGTGCCGCTCAGCCGTCGGCGGCGAGGGTGGGCAACGGACTGGCGATGTGATCGGCCGAGATGAGCCTGCCGTCGCGGCGTGAGAGCACCCACACGCTGCCCTTGCGATTTCTGTTGGCCGGCAACGTGATTCCGTCTTTCTCAGCCCACCAACGCATCAAGTCCGGGATCACTTTTCCCTGGCTGCAGACAACGGGGGTGCCGGAAAGTTCGGCGATGTCGCGAGCGCGATGGCGGCCCTTGCGCGGGTCGTCGGCATACCCTTCCTCGGACAAGAGATGCTCGGGAGTGATGTCCACCCCCAACGATTCCGCGAACGGAGCAACGGTCTGCACACATCGAGCACGGTCGGCTGCGTACACTGCATCGCCGCCGAAGGCCCGAAGCAACGACACCAAGGATTCGGCCTGTCGGCGTCCGATCCTGTCGAGTGGACGGTCGACGTCGTTGCCCTTGAACCGTGAGCGCGACCCGGCACTGCCGTGCCGAACCAACAGCACTGTGGAGGTGTCGGCAGGCTTGGCCACGAACCGGCGAAGGATCTTGTGGTCCATGGGATACGAGAGTTCGCGGCCGACGTCCTCGGGCGCTACCCAGCGCAGTTCGTCCACCTCGACGTTGGGGACGAACTCGCCCCCGGTGACCTCCGCTGCCCAGTACAGAACTTTCTTGACCCGACGGTGCCCCGGAATCGGGTACGTGACGTAGGACAGAGACCGTCCGAGTCTCGAGTCGAATCCGGTCTCCTCCTTGACCTCTCGGACTGCTGCGTCGACAGCTGTTTCACCGGGATCGAGCTTTCCCTTGGGGAACGACCAGTCGTCGTATTTCGGCCTGTGTACCAAGGCGACCTCGACGCCCGAGCCGCCGCTCGGTGAATGTCGCCACAGGATCGAGCCCGCCGCGAAGATGTTGGCGCGGGGGGAGCCGTCGGAAGTGCCCATCAGGAGCCCTGATTCCTCCGACTGCGCATCAGGTCCACCTGATGCTCACGAACTTTCTCACCCCGAGCCGGTGACGCGACCCAGCCGCCGTCCGGTCCCAGCTCCCAGCATCGAGTGGTGGGGTCGAGGGCAGAATCGAAGATGTCGCTCAGCTGGTTCGCCAACCGAGGATCCTTGACCTGAGCCATCACCTCGACTCGGCGATCGAGGTTGCGGTGCATCATGTCTGCGCTGCCGATCCAGAACTCGTCCGCACCCTGGAAGTGCAGAACACGCGAGTGTTCGAGGAATCGGCCGAGGATGGAACGCACTTCGATGTTCTCCGACAGACCGGGAACTCCTGGCTTGAGAGCACAGATTCCGCGCACCACCACCTTCACCGGCACTCCTGCCATCGATGCTCGGTAGAGCGCGTCGATGACCTGCTCGTCCACCAAGGCGTTGGCCTTGAGGCGAATTCCGGCGCTGCGGCCTTCCTTGAGGTGCTCGACCTCCGCCTCGATGCGCTCGACGATGCCGCGCCGAACTCCGTACGGTGCGACGAGAAGGTTGCGGTACTTGGACTTTCGCGAGTATCCGGTCAGCGAGTTGAACAGATCGGTGAGGTCGGCCCCGATTTCGGGCGACGACGTCAGCAGGCCCACGTCCTCGTAGATTCGCGCTGTCTTGGGGTTGTAGTTGCCGGTACCGATGTGGCAGTACCGGCGAATGACGGATCCCTCTCGGCGCACCACGAGGCACGTCTTGCAGTGCGTCTTGAGGCCGACGAGGCCGTACACCACGTGTACGCCCGCCTTTTCGAGCTTGCGTGCCCACTCGATGTTCGCCTGTTCGTCGAAACGCGCCTTGATCTCGACCAGCGCAACCACCTGCTTGCCCGCGCCTGCGGCATCGACGAGCGCGTTGACGATCGGGGAATCTCCGGAGGTCCGATAGAGCGTCTGCTTGATGGCGAGCACCTGCGGGTCGGCCGCGGCCTGCTCGATGAAGCGTTGAACGCTGGTGGAGAAGGAATCGTACGGATGATGGACCAGGACGTCGCCGTCGCGCAGGGTGGAGAAGACACTCTTGGGGGTCTCGCGCTCACCGAATGCCGGATGGGTGGCCGGAACGAAGGGGGCGTCCTTGAGGTTGGGGCGGTCGACGCTGTAGACCTGCCACAGGCACGACAGGTCGAGCAGTCCGGGAACCTGAATGACGTCGCCTGGATCGACATCGAGTTCGCGAAGCAACAATTCGAGCATGTGCTCGGTCATGTCGTCGGCGATCTCGAGGCGGACCGGAGAGCCGAAACGCCTACGGGCGAGCTCTCGCTCCAGTGCCTGGAGGAGATCCTCGTCGCGGTCTTCCTCGACCTCGAAATCGGCGTTGCGCGTGATCCGGAACGCGTGAGACTCGACGACCTCCATCCCGGGGAAGAGCACGTCCAGATGAGCCGAGATCAACTCCTCCATCGACAGGAAGGCGTCGATGCGGTGGTTGCCCTCGCCGCGCTTGACCCGCACGAAGCGATCGACGTTGTCGGGCACCTTCACGCGGGCGAAGTGCTCACCGGTGGTGGAGTAATCCTTCACTGTCACAGCGAGATTCAAGCTCAGCCCGCTGATGTAAGGGAAGGGGTGGGCCGGGTCGACGGCCAGCGGTGTGAGAACCGGGAAGACCTGCTCGGTGAAGTACTCCGACAGCCGGGCGCGCTCGTCGGTGTCCAGGTCGGACCATCGGATGATCGCGATGCCCTCGGCGGTGAGCTCGGGCAGGATCGAATCCAGCAGTACTCGCGCATGTTTGAGCGCGAGCTCCTGGGTGCGTTGACCGATCACAGCGAGCTGCTCGCGTGGAGTCATGCCGTCGGCGGACCGAACCGACAGTCCGGTTTCGTCACGGCGTTTGAGACCCGCAACCCGAACCATGTAGAACTCGTCGAGATTCGACGCGTAGATCGCGAGGAACTTCGCCCGCTCGAGCAAGGGGAGCGACGAGTCCTCCGCGAGCGCGAGAACACGCGAGTTGAAATCGAGCCAGCTCAATTCCCGGTTGAGATAGCGATTTTCGGGGAGCACGGTGGCAGCGTCGACGGATTCCGGTGTGGCAGCCGGAAGCGCGGAGGGAATACTCGGCATCGTCGCCGCGATCGGAGCGCTCCATGCCGGGTCCGAACCGGTGGCCTTCCCGGTCTCGATCGGAGGATCCTGGTTCGCTGACTGCGCGTCGTCTTTGCTCACCGCACGATCATCCCCCATACCGGGCGTCGGTGAAACTCCGATGGCCGAACTCGAGTCTC
Source organism: Rhodococcus sp. 14-1411-2a (assembly GCF_002259485.1). Taxonomy (GTDB): domain Bacteria; phylum Actinomycetota; class Actinomycetes; order Mycobacteriales; family Mycobacteriaceae; genus Rhodococcoides. Next base: position 699,923 of record NZ_NPGA01000020.1, on the reverse strand, counting down.
CGTTCACTCGACTCCCACGGCGGTCCGCACCGTCAGGCAGTCGTCGCCGATGCTTCGTCACTCCACCCGAGCGAGTGGAGCACGGCCGCCGTCGCCGGTCCGACTCCCAGACGGTGCGCTCTGCGGACGTCGTCGGCGGTGTCCACGTCCAGTCGAAGACCCGGCCAGGTGCCGTCGAGTTCCCGTGCGCCCGAGACGGTGTGGCGACGCGCGGAGTCCCGTCCGAACAGTGGTGCCAACTCGTCGGGGGAGTCCTTCAGGATCAGGGCGGCGGTCCCCGTGCCGTGATGGTCGACCACGAGCGATCTGCCTCCCCGGCGGGACCCGGCGTAGGCCTGCGCGAGTTCGGCCGAACGCATCGCGGGCAGGTCTGCTTGCAACGCGATGATGTCGACGCGGCGCGCGGCGACGGTCTCGCCCCCACCGACATCCACACCGACGTCCACACCAGCGTCACCGTGACGCAGTACGTGCGCTGCGGCCGCGAACGCGTGGTTGAGGCGTTGGTCCGGTTGCAGCGCAGGATCGCGGACCGGTTCGTCGAACACCAGTGCGCCGATCCTTCGGGCCGTCTCTGCGACGAGAGGATCCGGGGTGACCACCGTGACCGAATCGACCACCGAGACGGCGTCGGCGGCCGCAACGGTGTCGCTGAGCATCGCGAGCACCAAGCGAGTCCGATCGGGTGCCGAGAACTCCGCCGCCAAGCGCGACTTCGCCGCGGTGAGATCCTTCACCGCGATGAGAACCCTGACGACGCGGTCGCCGTCGTCGTCTCGTGATGCGCCCATGGTGCTCGATCCTGCCAGCGTCACCGATCTGTGCCGACTCCGACCGCCCGAGGAGGTCTGCGAGTTAGGGTGATGCGCGCGTGGACAGGGCATCGGCGAAGTAGGCGAGGGGTTGGCGGAATGAGCAGAGCAACGGTATTGGGGTCGGGTTCGTGGGGGACCGCATTCGCCAAGGTGTTGGCCGATGCCGGAACGGACGTCACCATGTGGGCCCGCCGGGAGGAACTCGCTGCATCCATCACCGACGACCACGAGAACAAGGACTACCTCCCGGGAATCGAGCTACCGTCGTCCATCCGCGCGACGAGTGATCCGGTCCGTGCCCTCGACGGAGCCGACATCGTGGTTCTCGCCGTGCCGTCGCAGAGTCTGCGGGCCAATCTGGAGGCCTGGACCGACTCGATCCCACCGCAGGCAACGCTGCTCTCTCTGGCGAAGGGAATCGAGACCGGAACGCTCATGCGGATGAGTCAGGTGATCTCTCAGGTCACCGGTGCCGATCCCAGCCGGGTGGCGTGCCTGTCCGGGCCGAATCTTGCGCGCCCGATCGCCGAGGGGCAGCCCGCAGCCACCGTCATCGCCTGCTCCGACTCCCAGCGAGCCCTGGAGATTCAGAAGTCCTGCGCGACCGGATATTTCAGGCCTTACACCAACAGTGACGTCATCGGCGCCGAGATCGGTGGTGCCTGCAAGAACGTCATCGCCCTCGCCTGCGGGATGGCCGCAGGCGTCGGATACGGCGAGAACACCCTCGCGTCGATCATGACCAGGGGTCTGGCCGAGATCATCCGCCTCGGAGTGGCGCTCGGTGCCAAGCCGTCGACGCTCTCTGGCCTGGCCGGCGTGGGCGACCTGGTCGCCACCTGCTCGTCGCCTCTCTCGCGCAATCGGACGTTCGGAGAGCGATTGGGTTCGGGTGGCTCCCTCGAGAGTGCGCAGGAGGCAGCGCACGGGCAGGTGGCCGAGGGCGTCAAGTCCTGCACCTCGGTGCGAGCGCTCGCCGAGAGTTACGACGTCGAGATGCCACTGACCGACGCGGTGCATCGGGTGTGTCACGGTGGCATGTCCGTTCCGGATGCGGTCGGGCACCTGCTGGGACGTCGTATCAAGCCCGAGTGAGGCAGTGATCGCGGTCTCGCGACGAACAGGGCGAATCCGCGTTCGATGAGCCGCGGCGGTACGGTTTCTCATCGTGAGTACTCCCCGCATCAAAGTTGCCGTCGTCTTCGGTGGCCGCAGTAGCGAGCATGCCGTGTCCTGTGTATCGGCAGGTAGCGTGCTGCAGAACCTCGATCCGGCCAAGTACGAGGTGGTTCCGGTGGGGATCACCGCGGACGGTGCCTGGGTACTCGGCTCCTCCGACATCGATGCGTTGGCGATTCACGACCGGGTGCTGCCGACCGTCGACAAGACGGGCGCCGCGCTTGCGCTCAGTACGGACCCCGGCCACGCCGGTGCTCTTCTCGCCCTCGGCGAGGGGGAAGGCGGGACGGTGCTCGCATCCGTCGACGTCGTGTTCCCCGTTCTGCACGGACCGTACGGCGAGGATGGCACCCTGCAGGGTCTGCTCGAACTGGCAGGCGTTCCGTACGTCGGGCCGGGCGTGTTGGCCAGCGCTGCGGGCATGGACAAGGAATTCACCAAGAAATTGCTCGGAGCCGAAGGACTGCCGATCGGTCGCCAGGTCGTACTCCGACGCGCGGTCGACGACCTGACGGCTGCCGAGCGTGAGCGAATCGGCCTGCCAGCATTCGTCAAACCGGCCCGAGGTGGATCGTCCATCGGAATCTCGCGCATCACCGCGTGGGACCAACTACCCACCGCGATCGCCGTCGCACGCGAACACGACCCCAAGGTGATCGTCGAGGGCATGATCCACGGCCGCGAGGTCGAGTGCGGGGTGCTGGAATTTCCCGACGGCACCGTGCGCGCGAGCGCCGTCGCCGAGATCCGAATTCCCGACGCGGACATCGACGATCATGCTTTCTACGACTTCGACACCAAGTACCTCGACGATGTCAGTGAGTTCGACATCCCGGCGGCACTCGACGACGCCACGAGCGACCGCATACGTGAACTCGCCGTCGCGGCCTTCCGAGCGTTGGACTGCCAGGGCCTCGCGCGGGTGGATTTCTTCGTCACCGAGAACGGTCCGGTCATCAACGAGATCAACACGATGCCCGGGTTCACCTCGATCTCGATGTACCCCAAGATGTGGGCGGAATCCGGCGTCGACTACCCGACTCTCATCGCGACTCTGATCGACACCGCACTCGCCCGCGGCACCGGTTTGCGCTAGAGCCGTTGCGGCCCAGCACTACTGCAACGGAGCCGGGTCGAGAGGTTGTTGGGGCAGCGCATCCGACACGGCCGAGGACGCGTCCTGCAACGGGGTGGGGCCCGAGTCGCCCGGAATCGTCAGGGCAACGTAGACGCCGCGATCGACGACGAACCATGTGCTGGCATCGATCCCGTCGTCTTCCCCGGACACCTCGAACCACTGAACGCCGTTGATCACCTGCAGCGGTGCGGCCACATCGAACCCGATGGGCCGGGGCAGGCCGCACCGCAACACGACCGGCTCGGCGTTCTCCACGTCCGAGGCCCACGCGCGGACTCCGACCGGGGCCGGGTCGGCCAACTCGGCTCCGGTGTAGTCGCCGAGGTTCTCGGGCAAGGCGTCGAGCAGGGACGTGCACTGCGCGCTCGCGGCATCGGGGGAGTCGACCGGGCCCAGCGCGACCGGATCGCGGACGGGCGAGCGGTTGACCGCGATGGCGGCAACCAGAACTCCGACGACCAGCGCGACCGGCAACGCGATCGCGGTGGCGATGACTGCGGGATGGCGCTGCTCGCGAGTGCTCTCGGTCTCGGCCGGGCTGTCTTCGGTGCCGGCGTCGTTGCCGGTGTCGGGTGAATTCACGAGCTATCCGACGGACGTCGTCGACTGCGGGGCCACGGGGCAGGTGAGGGTGCGAGTGATGGCATCGACCTTCTGGATGCGCGAGACGATCTCGGCGATCTCGGCGTCGGAGGCACCGTCGGCGCGCGCGATCACGTCGTAGGGCCCGACGACGGCCTCCGCCGACACGACACCGTCGACGGCCTCGATCTGCTGTGCGACGGCCGTCGCACGGCCCACCTCGGTCTGAACGAGAACGAATGCTTGCACCATCGGTGGTCCCTTTCCCCTGCCGGACTTCTCGACTGTAGGTTGGTTCGACTACGTTCTCTTCGCACGTAACCTGCTGCATCGGTACTGTCCCGACCGCCGCTAAAAGGTACCGCAGGCTCGGCGCGCGCTCCGCGTGAGACCGTCGCGCACGCACCGCGTTCTCAGGGAGGAACATCATCGACGACACCGTCACCGACTCGTCCACCGGCAGCGAGCGCACCGTCGCGCAGGTCGGTGAATTCGACGTGATCGCCCGCGCCGTGGCAGACCGTGTGCAGCCACCGTCGACCATCGTCGGGCCGGGTGACGACGCAGCCGTCGTCGCCGCGTCCGACGGTCGGATCGCGGCGTCGACCGATATGTTGGTGCACGGCAGGCACTTTCGGCTCGACTGGTCGAGTCCGATACAGATCGGGCGCAAGTCGATCGCGCAGAACGGCGCGGACATCGCCGCAATGGGCGCGCAGTGCTCGGGTTTTCTCGTCTCTCTCGGATGCCCGGCCGACACGCCGGTGAGCGTGACCGACGGCCTCAACGAGGGCATGTGGCTCGAGGCGGTCGCTGCTGGATCGGCCATCGTCGGCGGCGATATGGTGCAGTCGCCGGAGCTGGTGATCTCGATCACCGCGCTCGGCGACCTTCAGGGCCGGGCCCCGGTTCTTCGATCGGGGGCGCGTGCCGGTGACGTGATCGCGTACGCGGGACGGCTCGGCTGGTCGGCGGCCGGACTCGCCCTCCTGCTCGGCGACAGGGACAGAACCGGCCACGACGCCGTGGTGGACGCGCACCGAGTGCCCGTCCCTCCGTATCGCGCCGGGATCGACGCGGCAGAGGCGGGAGCGACCTCTCTCACCGACGTCTCCGACGGCCTGTTGGCCGATCTCGGTCACATCGCCGACGCGTCGGGCGTTCTGCTGGACGTCGACCCCGACCTGCTGGACATCCCGGTCGAAGTGCGTTCGGCCGCAACACTGATGGGTCACGATCCGCTGGATTGGGTGCTCACCGGAGGCGAGGATCACGCTCTCGTCGGCACCTTCCCCGATACCGCAGGCGTTCCCCGGGGATGGACGGTGATCGGCCGTGTCCAGCACGGCGGTGACGGACAGAGCCCGCGAGTGACGGTCGGCGGACGCCCCCATTCGGGTAGATCGGGATGGTCGAGTTTCGAGGGCGAGTGAACGCGGTCGGGTTCATCGGGTCGGCTAAGTTGCAGAGATGGCTATCTACGCACTCGGTGATCGCGAACCCGACATCCACCCCGACGCCTACGTCCATCCCGACGCCGTCGTCATCGGAGCGGTGACTCTGGCGGCCGGATCGTCGGTGTGGCCCACTGCCGTTCTGCGGGCCGATTACGGCACCATTTCGATCGGCGAGGGCACCAACGTGCAGGACGGGACCGTGGTGCACTGCACCCCGATCGACGCAACGGTCATCGGTTCCGGGTGCGTACTGGGCCACAACGCGCACGTCGAGGGTGCGACCATCGGGAACAACTGCCTCATCGCCTCGGGCTCGGTGGTACTGAACGGCTCGAAGATCGGTGCCGGTTCGATCGTGGGAGCAGGCGCAGTGGTGCCGTTCAAGTTCGTCGTTCCCGAACGCTCCATGGCGCTGGGGGTTCCGGCGAAAATTCGCGAGGGGTACGAGGTTCCCGAAGGGCATGTCGACATCAACGTGCAGATGTACTCGGCCAACGCCGCGTACTACCGCGACGCGCTGCGCCGGATCGATCGGTGACGCCGCGTCCGCTCGCCGAGAGCGTCGAATCGGGGTGGGCGGCCGCCCTTGCACCGGTCGAGTCGAATGTTGCTGCCATGGGCGACTTCCTACGGGCAGAACTCGCCGCAGGCCGTCATTACCTCCCCGCCGGCGAGAACGTACTGCGCGCTTTCCGCCACCCCTTCGATGGAGTTCGCGTCCTCATCGTCGGTCAGGATCCGTATCCGACGCCGGGACACGCAGTGGGGCTGAGCTTTTCCGTTGCCCCGGATGTGCGACCCGTACCGCGCAGTCTGAGCAACATCTTCAAGGAGTACTCGGACGATCTGGGGTTGCCCACGCCCAGCAACGGTGATCTGACACCCTGGGCGGACCGCGGGGTGATGCTGCTCAACAGGGTGCTCACCGTAGAGCCGGGTCAGGCTGCGTCGCACCGGAAGAAGGGGTGGGAAGCGGTGACCGAGCAAGCAATTCGTGCACTCGTCGCCCGGGCCGAGAATCCCGACGCGCCCGGACTGGTCGCCGTTCTGTGGGGACGTGACGCGGCGAGCCTGAAGCCGATGCTCGGATCGGTGCCCTACATCGAATCCGCGCACCCGTCTCCGCTGTCCGCGTCACGCGGATTCTTCGGATCCAAGCCTTTCAGCCGTGTCAACGAATTGTTGGTCGAGGGGGGAGACGAACCGATCGACTGGACGCTGCCGTGATCGAATCAGGAGAAGTCGGGCCGACGCTTCTCGACGAACGCGTCGACGCCTTCACGTCCGGCAGGTGACGACGCGGCTGCGGAAATCGAGGCGGCTTCGGCGTCCAACTGCTGTGTCAGCGTGACCGATTCGGCGGCCCGCAGCAGAGTCTTGATTCCCTGATACGCCGACGTCGGCCCGACGGCAAGGGTTCGCGCCAGGCGCTCGGCCTCGCTGTCGACGATGTCGTCGCCCACCAGGCGGCTGAGAATCCCGAGACGAACTGCCTCCTCGCCGTTGATGATCGAGTCGTTGAGAAGGATGTCCATAGCGCGGCCCGAACCGACGATTCGGGGGAGTGTCCACGACATGCCACCGTCCGGAGTGAAACCGATCGAGGGATACGCGGGGCGAAGCTTGGTCGACGGCCCGCCGATGGCGATGTCGGTGAGGCAGACCAGGCTCATTCCTGCACCGGCAGCCCAACCGTGCACACCGGCCACGACCGGGACGCTGACGGCGGCCAATTCACGAACGAAGGCGTGGAACGTGTCGGCGACAGAACCGACGAAGGCGCCCCGATCGGCCGCACCAGCGAAATCGCGAACATTGCCACCTGCGCAGAAATTCGGCCCTCGACCGATGAGCAGGACGCTTCCGATCGCGGTGCTGCCGTCGTTGACGGAGCTCAGAGCCGCGGTGCCGTCGGCGATACCCTCCAGGTCGAGCGACGCACCGCCGGCGTCGGTGGCGACGACGATGCGCAGTACACCGTCCTCGATGCGGACCTTGCTGGAAATGTCGGCGTCCGAATAAGTCACGTTCCGGACTCTAACCGACGTCGTGATTCCGCCGTGGGGCCGCGGTGCCTCGGTACGGATCCGCGATCCCGCTTCCGGCACTTACCGGCTGTGTAACAGAACGGAACGGAACGGGCCGGAAGCACGAACGACTGTGCCCCGCCTCCGAAAATCGGGGGCGGGGTACAGTGCTCGCACGCAGTCGAGGCCGTGGAGGAAATCGAAGAGCGAGGCCGAAATCAGCCCCGGACCACCTTGCCTGCCTTCAAGCAGGAGGTGCACACGTTCATGCGCTTGGAGTTACCAGGCGCAACCTGAGCGTGAACGGTCTGGATATTCGGGTTCCAACGACGGTTGGTCCGTCGGTGCGAGTGCGAGACCGACTTACCGAAGCCGGGCCCCTTGGCGCATACGTCGCAGACGGCAGCCATAGTCGCGAACTCCTTGATAGATGTTGATCGATACATGTGGTCGAAGACATCGAAACGAACTACGAGCAGATGCAAGGATTGCAATGCGTGAAGATCGCCTCGAGGCAACCCTGCAAGAATAGCGGCGCGGCCCGCAATCACCAAACCGCCACGGCAGACGCTGCGTGAGGGCTCACGGACGGCGCGCCACCGATCATGCCCGACTAAGCTTCGGGCACTGTCCGCGAGGGAGTTCGGACCAGGTAGCGGATGTGACGCGGGGGGAGGCTGCTCGACGTGGTCGACGTTCTCGAATCGATCGATGCGGCGGCCCTACGACGGTGGGCCTACCGCTGTGTCGATTCCTTGACCGCGCGGTGCGACGAGATCGATGCACTCAACGTGTTCCCCATTCCCGACTCGGACACCGGCACCAATCTCATGTTCACCTTCCGTGCCGCGGTGGAGTCGATGCGCGCAGCCGGGCCCACTGCGGACGCCCGCGCCATCGGGCGGGCACTGGCCGTGGGGGCGGTCGCGGGCGCGCGGGGCAACTCGGGAGTGATCGTGTCGCAGCTGTTGCGCGCCGTTGCCGAGGCCTCAGCAGACGGCCCGCTCGACGCGGTGTCGATCCAGGCGATGCTGCGACGCGCGAAAGTCCTGGTCGCAGCAGCAGTGAGCGTTCCCGTCGAGGGCACGATGCTCACGGTTCTGGACGCCGCCGATCGGGAGGCCTCCGCCCACGACGCCAACGTCGGCCTCTCGACGCTGGTGGTCGACATCGCCGAGGCCACCGCTCGGGCTGTCGACAGCACGACGGACCAACTCGCCGAACTCCGCGAGGCGGGAGTGGTGGACGCAGGCGCTCTCGGTCTCTCGGTGATCATCGATGCCCTCGTGGAGGTGGTGATCGGCCGCACCCCGCCGCGCCGGCGTTACCGTCGCCCACACGAGCACGAACGCCGGGCGGTGACCGGTGCGTCGAACGTTTCGTCGGAGTGCGGCGGTGCACCCGAGAGTGTGTCGGGGTACCGGTCGAGTCGCCCTCTCGGGTACGAGGTGGTCTACGTCGTGCACGGCCCGAACGACGCGAGGGCGGCGAAACTTCGACGCGATCTGGCCGACATCGGAGACTCCGTCGTGGTCGCCGGAGACGGTTCCGGGGCATGGTCCGCCCATGTTCACACCACCGACCCCGGCAGTGCCGTCGATCTCGGCATCGCAGCCGGAGACGTTCGCGGAGTGCGTATCTCGTGTTTCGGATTCTCCGAGTTCGACGCAGCGGTGAGCCCCCGGGCGCACGACGAAGCAGCGTTGTCGGTGGGTCGCGATATTTTGGCGCTGGTGGCCGGTGAGGGTGCCGCGGATCTCTACGTTCAGGAAGGCGCGACGGTGGTGCGGTGCGACGAGGCGATCGACTCCTCGGTGCTGCATCGTGCGATCGTCGGGATGAAGCACCGCGAGGTGTTGGTGTTGCCGAACGGCGCGTTGTCCGCGCAGGAACTGGTTGCCGTCGGCGCAGCTGCCCGAGCGGACGGCAAAGACGTGGTGATGTTGCCGTGCTCGGCCATGGTGCAGGGTTTGGCCGCGCTCGCGGTGCACGATGCGGCGAGGGCTGCGGTCGACGATGCATTCACGATGTCCGAGGCGGCGGCGGGCACGAGATGGGGATCTCTGCGTATCGCGCGGGAGCGATCGCTGACGTGGGTCGGCACGTGTGAGCCGGGCGACTGCATCGGGCTCGCGGGGCAGGAAGTGGTGATCGTCGCCGCTCGTCCGCTCGATGCGGGGTGTCGGTTGATCGATCAGCTCCTGGCGACGGGCGGGGAGATGGTGACAGTGCTCGTCGGTGCCGAGGCCTCGGAGGATTTCGGCGATCAGTTGGCCGAGTACGTGGCGGGCGCACACCCCGGGGTCGACGTGGTGGTCTATACAGGTGGGCAGCCGGGGGATCTCGTGCAATTCGGAGTGGAATAGGGAATCTCGGACAATGGCAACGTTGGTGGACCGGCTCGATCACGTCCTCGGAGCCGCGGCGGCGACGCCGCTGGCCGACGTCTTCGGTATTCACACCGTCGAGGATCTGCTTCGGCACTATCCGCACCGCTACATGACGCACGGTTCGGAGCTGGGGGAGAAGGAGCCGCCCGAGGGCGAGCACATCACCATCGTCGCGACGGTCGAGTCCGCGACGCTGCGGTCGATGAAGAACCGCAACGGCCAGTTCCTCGCGGTGACACTCGCCGCCGACGGACAGCGCATCGAAGCCACCTTCTTCAGTCCGCACAAGCTCAAGCATGTGGTGGTGCCGGGGCGACGCGGGATGTTCTCCGGCAAGGTCAAGTACTTCGGCAAGCGGTGGAATCTCACGCACCCCAGCTACGTGATTCTCGGTGGCGACGACAACGACGGTGCCGTCGTGCCCGCAGGTCGAATCGTCGGCGGCGGCACCCTGGCCGGACTCGCTCGTGGCTCGGTCGATTCCTCCGGAGCCGTCGACATGTCGGTGTTCGATCGAGCATTCGTGCCCATCTACCCGGCCGCGAAGGACGTCGAGAGCTGGACGTTCATGCGCTGCGTGCGGCAGGTGCTCGACCAACTCGACGCAGTGGTCGATCCGCTGCCCGAGTCGGTACGTGCGCAGCGCGGTCTCGTCGACATCGACACCGCACTGCGGTCGATCCATTTCCCGGACACCGCACAGGACAAGGACTCCGCGCGCGAGCGGCTCAAGTTCGACGAGGCGCTCGCCGTTCAACTCGTCCTCGCCGACCGCCGACGCGACGCATCCACCCGGGTGGCAGCGCGATGCCCACCTATCACCGACGGTATCGCGGCGGAGTTCGATCGGCGTCTTCCGTTCGAGTTGACGGCCGGTCAGCACCAGGTCGCGGCCGAGATCGCCCACGATCTGTCGGCACCGCATCCGATGTCGCGGCTGCTGCAGGGTGAGGTCGGCTCGGGTAAGACGATCGTCGCGTTGCGGGCGATGCTGCAGGTCATCGACGCCGGACACCAGTGCGCGTTGCTGGCACCGACGGAGGTGCTCGCCTCCCAACATGCGCGTTCGATTCGCTCAATGCTCGGAAGCCTCGCAGCCGGTGGGGAACTCGGATCGCACGAGCTGGCGACCAAGGTCGCCTTGTTGACCGGCTCGATGTCCACTGCGGCCAAGCGGTCCGCGTTGCTCGATGCGGTCACCGGTGACGCAGGCATCGTGATCGGTACCCACGCCCTGATCGAGGACCGAGTGGAGTTCCTCGATCTCGCGATGGTCGTCGTCGACGAGCAGCACAGGTTCGGTGTCGAGCAACGAGATGCGTTGCGCGCGAAAGCTCGCGACAACACCAGTCCGCACTTGCTGGTGATGACCGCCACCCCCATCCCGCGCACCATCGCGATGTCGACCCTCGGCGACCTCGAGACGTCGGTGCTCACCGAACTGCCCCGCGGCAGATCGCCCATCGTCAGCAACGTGGTGCCCGCCAGGAGCAAACCGGGCTGGGTCGATCGAGCGTGGCAGCGTATTCACGAGGAAGTGGCAGCAGGTCGGCAGGCGTACGTGGTGTGCTCCCGCATCGGTGACGACGAGGACACCGAGACCGGGAAGAAGAGCGCTGCGAAGAAGAAGAGCGCGAGCGCGGAGGACGGCCCCGAGACGACCGCTGCGGTGGACCTGTACGAGACCCTCTCCTCCGGGCCGATGCACGATCTGCGCGTGGGGCTGCTGCACGGACGATTGTCGGGGGACGACAAGGACATCACCATGTCCGAGTTCAACTCCGGCGAGATCGACGTCCTGGTCTGCACCACGGTGGTCGAAGTGGGAGTGGACGTTCCCAACGCGACGGTCATGGTCATCGTGGACGCGGATCGATTCGGCGTGAGCCAACTGCATCAGTTGCGAGGCCGAATCGGCCGAGGCGGGCACCAGGGCCTGTGCATCATGATCAGCTATCTCAGCCCCGCGGGCGGCTCCTTCGCCCGGCTCGAGGCGGTGGCAGCGACCAACGACGGCTTCGAGTTGGCCAAGCTGGATCTGGCCACTCGTCGCGAGGGCGACGTTCTCGGTGCCGCACAGTCGGGCACGGTCAGCGGGTTGCGACTGCTCTCGTTCATCGACGACGAGGACATCATCGCCGACGCGCAGGACTGCGCACGATCGCTGTTCGCGCGGGACCCGTCGCTGGCGAACGATCCCGGCATCGCGTCGATGATGCGGTCGGCCTGGAGATCGGATCGAGTCGACTACCTGCAGAAGTCCTGACGGGGCAGGAGTGGAGCCTGCAGGAACGACAGGGGAAGGCAGGAGTGGAGCCTGCAGGAACGACAGGGGAAGGCAGGAGTGGAGCCTGCAGGAACGACAGGGGAAGGCAGGAGTGGCGCCTGCAGGAACGACCGGGAACGATCGGGAACGGCCGTCGGGACGCACTGCACCGTTTCAGAGGGCCGATTCGACCAATTCGTCTCGAATGGTGAGATCAGTACACCTCGGTGGCTCACTCTGCCGGGTAAGTTGAGCCAATGTTCTCCAAAGTTTTGGTTGCCAACCGCGGTGAAATCGCTATCCGCGCCTTCCGCGCCTCCTACGAACTCGGTGCCTCGACCGTTGCGGTGTTCCCGTTCGAGGACCGGAACTCGGTGCACCGGACGAAGGCCGACGAGGCGTATCAGATCGGGGAGAAGGGTCATCCCGTTCGCGCGTATCTCTCGGTCGACGAGATCGTGGCCGCTGCCAAGCGCAGCGGTGCGGACGCGGTGTACCCCGGATACGGATTCCTTTCCGAGAACCCGGATCTGGCCGCCGCGTGCGCCGAGGCGGGCATCACCTTCGTCGGCCCGTCGGCCGACGTGCTCGAACTGACCGGCAACAAGGCGCGGGCCATCGCGGCAGCCAAGGCGGCGGGACTTCCTGTGCTGGCGTCGTCGGAACCGTCGTCCGACGTGGACGAGCTCGTCGCGGCGTCCGAGACCATGACGTTTCCGTTGTTCGTCAAGGCGGTCGCCGGTGGCGGCGGTCGCGGCATGCGTCGGGTGGCCGAGCCCGAGCAGCTGCGCGAATCCATCGAAGCTGCTGCGCGCGAAGCGGAATCGGCCTTCGGTGATCCGACGGTGTTCCTCGAACAGGCCGTGATCGATCCTCGGCACATCGAGGTTCAGATCCTCGCCGACGGCCAGGGCAACGTGGTGCACCTGTTCGAGCGCGACTGCAGTGTGCAGCGTCGGCATCAGAAGGTCATCGAGCTCGCTCCGGCTCCCAATCTGCCCGAAGGATTGCGAGAGAAGATCTGCGCCGATGCCGTGGCGTTCGCGAAGCAGATCGAGTACTCGTGTGCCGGTACCGTCGAGTTCCTGCTCGACACCCGCGGCAATCACGTCTTCATCGAGATGAACCCTCGAATCCAGGTGGAGCACACCGTCACCGAAGAGGTGACCGATGTGGATCTGGTGCAGTCCCAGCTGCGGATCGCCTCGGGGGAGACGCTCGCGGATCTGGGTCTGCAGCAGGAGAACATCGTGTTGCGCGGTGCGGCGCTGCAGTGCCGCATCACCACCGAGGATCCGGCGAACGGATTCCGTCCGGACGTCGGGCGCATCACTGCATACCGCACGCCGGGCGGTGCCGGAGTGCGTCTCGACGGCGGAACCACGTTGGGTGCCGAGGTCGGGGCCTACTTCGACTCCATGCTCGTCAAGCTCACCTGCCGTGGCCGTGATTTCGACACCGCTGTGGCTCGTGCCCGACGAGCGTTGGCGGAGTTCAGGATTCGCGGTGTGGCCACGAACATTCCGTTCCTGCAAGCGGTTCTGGTCGATCCCGACTTCACGGCCGGTCGCGTCACCACCTCGTTCATCGAGGAGCGCCCCGAACTGCTCACCTCGCGATCCTCGGGCGACCGTGGCACGAAGATCCTCGCCTACCTCGCCGATGTGACGGTCAACAAGCCGCACGGCGAGCGTCCGTCTCCGGTGTACCCGCACGACAAGCTCCCCCCGGTCGACTTCTCGGCACCGATTCCCGACGGTTCGAGGCAGCGTCTGCTGGCGCTCGGACCCGAGGGCTTCGCTCGCGATCTGCGGAACCAGAAGGCTCTCGGCGTCACCGACACCACGTTCCGTGACGCACATCAGTCGTTGTTGGCGACGCGAGTGCGGACGAGCGGACTGCTCGGCGTCGCCCCGTACGTGGCGCGCACGACGCCGCAGTTGCTCTCGATCGAGGCGTGGGGCGGTGCCACCTACGACGTGGCACTGCGATTCCTGCACGAGGATCCGTGGGAGCGACTGGCGAGCCTGCGAGAGGCCGTGCCCAACATCGCAATTCAGATGTTGCTGCGCGGCAGGAACACCGTCGGCTACACCCCGTATCCGGAGAAGGTGACCCGCAGCTTCGTTGCCGAGGCCACCGACACCGGCATCGACATCTTCCGAATCTTCGACGCGCTCAACAATGTCGATCAGATGCGTCCGGCCATCGATGCCGTGCGCGAGACCGGCACGGCGCTCGCCGAGGTGGCACTGAGCTACACCGGTGATCTGTCGAACCCGAACGAGAACCTCTACACCCTCGACTACTACCTGAAGTTGGCCGAGCAGATCGTCGACGCGGGCGCGCACGTGCTCGCGATCAAGGACATGGCAGGACTGCTTCGCGCACCCGCAGCCAAGACCCTGGTGACGGCGCTGCGCTCGAATTTCGATCTACCCGTCCACGTCCACACGCACGACACCCCCGGTGGGCAGCTCGCGACGTACCTGGCGGCCTGGGAGGCCGGGGCGGACGCCGTCGACGGTGCCAGTGCGGCGATGGCAGGCACCACCAGCCAGCCCGCGTTGTCTGCGATCGTCGCGGCGGCGGCACACACCGAGCGCGACACCGGTCTGAATCTGCAGGCCGTCTGCGACCTGGAGCCGTACTGGGAAGCCGTGCGAAAGGTGTACGCGCCGTTCGAGTCCGGGCTGCCGGCACCGACGGGTCGCGTCTACACCCACGAGATTCCAGGTGGACAGCTCTCGAATCTACGGCAGCAGGCGATTTCGCTCGGGCTCGGTGATCGGTTCGAGACCGTCGAGGCCAATTACGCTGCAGCCGACCGCATGTTGGGCCGCCTGACCAAGGTGACCCCGAGTTCGAAGGTCGTCGGCGACCTGGCTCTGGCTCTGGTCGGTGCAGGTGCGTCCGCCGAGGAGTTCGCCGAGAACCCCGGTCGTTACGACATCCCCGATTCGGTGATCGGCTTCCTGCGCGGCGATCTGGGTACGCCTGCGGGCGGATGGCCGGAACCGTTGCGGACGAAGGCGCTGGAGGGGCGCGGCGAAGGCAAGCCGGTGACACCACTCACCGAGGAGGACGAGAAGAGCCTCGACGGAACGTCGGCTCAGCGCCGCGAGACTCTCAACCGTCTGCTGTTCCCCGGTCCCACAGCCGAACTCGCTGCTCATCGCGAGAAGTACGGCGATACGACGCGGCTGTCGGCCAATCAGTTCTTCTACGGCCTGCGGCAGGGCGAGGAGCATCGGGTGGCACTGGAGAAGGGCGTCGAACTGCTCATCGGGCTCGAGGCTATCTCCGACCCCGACGAGCGCGGGATGCGTACCGTGATGTGCATTCTCAACGGACAGTTGCGTCCTGTCTCGGTGCGTGACCGGTCCATCTCGAGTGAGGCACCCACTGTCGAGAAGGCGGACCGTTCCAATTCCGGTCATATTCCGGCACCGTTCGCCGGTGTCGTGACGCTCTCTGTCGAAGAGGGACTGAAGATCTCGGCCGGTGACACCGTCGCCACGATCGAGGCCATGAAGATGGAGGCCGCGATCACTGCACCTCGCGGCGGCACCGTGACCCGTCTGGCGATCTCGGGCGTGCAGCAGGTGGAGGGCGGCGATCTGCTCGTCGTCATCGGTGGGGGGTCGACGGGCGAAGAGGCCGGCAGCGAATGACGCGGATCGTGGCGGGTGTGGCGGGCGGTCGACGTTTGTCGGTACCCGGCCAGGGCACCCGCCCCACCTCCGAGCGAGTGCGCGAGGCGCTGTTCAGCTCCCTGGAGAGTCGGATGGAACTGGGTGGTGCCGCGGTGCTGGATCTGTTCGCGGGATCGGGGGCACTGGGGCTCGAAGCACTCTCGCGCGGCGCGTCGTCGGCGCTGTTGGTCGAGTCGGACGCCCGAGCGGCAGCGGTGGTGCGAAAGAACATCGAATCCGTGGGTCTGCCCGGTGCGTCGGTCCGGTGTGCCCCGGTGGCCTCGGTACTGGCCGGGGCCGCGGACGCGGCGTACGACCTGGTGTTGGCCGACCCGCCGTATGCCGTCACCGACACCGCCGTCGCCGGTCTGCTGGACAGGCTTGTCACCGGGGGGTGGCTCACCCCCGACGCGGTCGTCGTCCTCGAGCGCTCGTCGCGGTCGCCGGAGACCCGATGGCCGACCGGACTCGTTCCGGAGAAGTCGAAGAAGTACGGCGAGAGTCGAATCGAGATTGCGGCACGCGCGTGACGGGTGAGCCCGGGATCGGCTGATAGGTTCGCGGGCATGACTGGCGCACTCTGCCCTGGATCCTTCGACCCGGTGACCAACGGTCACCTCGACATCTTCGAGCGCGCAGCCGCCGCCTTCGACGAGGTGGTGGTCACGGTGATGGTGAACAAGAGCAAGAAGGGCATGTTCAGCATCGACGAGCGGATCGAGATGCTCGAGGTCGCCACGGAGCATCTGCCCAACGTCAGAATCGGTTCTTGGTACGGCTTGTTGGTCGATTATGCTCGGCAAGAAGGCTTTTCGGCGATCGTCAAAGGTCTGCGCAGTGCCAACGACTTCGATTACGAGTTGCAGATGGCGCAGATGAACAGAACGTTGACCGGTGTGGACACGCTGTTTCTTCCGGCGAATCCTGCGCACAGCTTCCTGTCGAGTTCGTTGATCAAGGAGGTCGCGACCTTCGGGGGAGACGTCACCGGCATGCTGCCGCCGTTCGTTCAGGACCGACTGCTGGCCCGTATCGCCGAGCGGGCGGCAGACTAGTTCGAGGAGCGACACACCGGGCCGGTATAGCGCAGACGCGCGCGTCGGCGGGCAGACTGGGTAGCGCAGCACTGCGAGTGAAGACCGCGCAGTGGCAGATTCGACGATTGGGGTAACCGGTGTACCGCGTATTCGAGGCGCTCGACGAGCTCGTCGCCATTGTCGAGGAGGCGCGCGGCGTTCCGATGACTGCCGGGTGTGTCGTCCCTCGCGGCGACGTCCTGGAACTGCTCGACGACGTCCGAGACGCCATCCCCGGCGAGCTGGACGACGCCCAGGACGTACTGGACCATCGCGACAAGCTCGTCGGCGATGCCAGGGCCACCGCGGAGAAGACGGTGAGCACCGCCAATGCCGAGGCCCAGGACACGGTCGAGAACGCCAGGGATTCGGCCGATCGCATTCTCGCCGACGCCAAGGCTCAGGCGGATCGCATGGTGTCCGAGGCGTCGGCGCACGCCGACCAGCTCGTGGCCGATGCCGAGGCAGAAGCAGAGCGCACGGTGCTGGAAGGCCAGCGTGAGTACGAGGCACTGACCGTTCGCGCCCGCACCGAAGCCGATCGGATGATCGAGTCCGGTACGGCGTCGTACGAGCGGTCGGTCGCAGACGGCACCGCCGAACAGAACCGTCTCGTGTCGGAAACCGAGGTCGTTCAGGCGGCCCACGCCGAGTCGGCTCGGGTGATCGACAGCGCGCACGCCGAATCGGATCGGATGCGCAGCGAGTGCGACGTCTACGTCGACACCAAGCTGGCAGAGTTCGAGGAGTTCCTCAGCGGCACCATCCGTTCGGTGGGCCGTGGGCGTCAGCAACTGCGAACCGGCTCGGGTGTACCGGAATACGGCAGCGAGCCGTACGGCGAATCGGCGTACGGAAGCCCGGAGCAGGGGCGTCGAAGCCGCCACTGAACGGCAGCAATTTGCCCTCGTATGCGTGTATGCGTATCGTTGTGAGGTTGCTTACCGACAGTAGGCATACCGACAGTAAGGAAGATCAGCCGTGCCCCCGCCCAAGAGAACGACCCGTCCGGAATTGGACGACGGATTCGTTCTGGACATTCTCAACCTCGGTCGTCGACCCGGGTCTACGAAGGCCATCGAGCGGACGGTTCCGGCTCCTTCCCGAATCGGCCTCGATGCCATTGCCATCGAAGCCGGTGTACCGGTCTCGCTCGATCTGCAGTTGCAGGCGGTCTCGGAGGGCGTTCTCGTCACCGGCTCCGTACTAGCAGCCACGGCCGGAGAGTGCACACGGTGCCTCGACCCGGTCAGTGGCAACGTCGACGTCTACCTGACCGAGTTGTTCGCTTACCCGAACAGCATCACCGAGGAGACCACCGATGCGGACGAGATTCACCGCATCGCCGACGACCTGATAGACCTCGAACCCGTCATCGTCGACGCGGTCGGTCTGGAGCTTCCACTCCACCCCGTCTGCAGTGACGAGTGCGAGGGATTGTGCCCAGAATGCGGCGTTCGCCTGGCGATTGCTGAATCCGGCCACTCTCACGATACAATTGATCCTCGCTGGGCTGGTCTTGCAGCCAAATTTGGCGTGGATCCAGAACCGAGCACAGAACTTGTGAACAACGAAGCCGAGGAGAAGTAAGTGGCTGTCCCGAAGCGCAAAATGTCGCGTTCCAACACGAGGTCGCGTCGTGCACAGTGGAAAACCACTGCGCCCACCCTCGTGACGTGCCCCAACCGCGGTTGTGGCGAGAAGACCTTGCCCCACATCGCGTGCCCCTCGTGCGGCACCTACAAGGGCCGCCAGGTCGTCGCAGCGGTCTGATTTCCGCTTACGTGACACACGAAGTAGTGGATCGGCACAACAGCGGTTCACAGAAGAATAGCTCCACTGCCGTCAGCGGCGGGGACGACCGAGAGTCGCTCCTCGCCGCTATCGGTGTTTCCCTGTCGGAACCGTTGTTGACATTGGCTCTGACGCACCGATCGTTCGCGTACGAACACGGTGGTCTGCCGACCAACGAGCGTCTCGAGTTCCTGGGGGACTCCGTCCTCGGTCTTGCTGTCACCGAGCACCTCTACGCGGTGCACCCCGCGAAGTCCGAAGGTCAGCTGGCCAAGATCAGGGCGAGCGTGGTCAACATGCATGCGCTGGCCGAGGTCGCGCGTGGACTCGGCGACGGCGGCCTGGGTCGCCACCTGCTGTTGGGCAAAGGTGAGGAGCAGACCGGTGGACGCGACAAGCCGAGCATCCTTGCCGACGGCATGGAGTCGTTGCTCGGTGCAATTCACCTGCAGCACGGCATCGACGTTGCGCGCACCGTCGTTCTGACGTTGTTCGCAGGCCTCCTCGACCGGGCTCCCAAGCTCGGTGCAGGACTGGACTGGAAGACGAGCCTCCAGGAATTGACCGCCGAACGTGCACTCGGCGTTCCCGCGTACGAAATCTCGTCCACCGGGCCCGATCACGACAAGGAATTCACTGCGACCGTGCTGGTCGGTGGATTCCCCCGCGGCGTCGGTATCGGCCGATCGAAGAAGGAAGCCGAACAGAAGGCTGCCAGTCTGGCGTGGAATGCGTTGTCGAACAACGACACTGCGATTCCGGCCGAGTCGGCCCCAGACCCTTCCTGATGCCGGAACTACCCGAGGTCGAGGTCGTCAGGCTCGGTCTGGAATCTCATGTCGTCGGCAAAACGATGCGGTCGGTGGAGGTGTTGCACCCCCGCGCCGTGCGGCGTCACGATCTCGGTGGTCTCGATCTGATCGGCCAGTTGCGCGGTCGACGCATCTCCTCCGCTCGACGGCGCGGAAAATACCTCTGGCTGGTGATGGAACCCGGCGATTTCGCGACCGTCGTGCACCTGGGTATGAGCGGGCAAATGCTGGTGCAGCCGCCGTCCGCCCCGGACGAGAGGCACCTGCGCATTCGTGCTCGACTCGACAACGGCACCGATCTGCGCTTCGTGGATCAGCGCACGTTCGGCGGCTGGGCACTCGCCCCGATTGTCACCGTGGACGGCACCGAGGTACCCGAACCGGTCGCACACATCGCCCGCGACCCGATCGATCCTCTGTTCGACGCCGAATCGGTGGTGAACGTGTTGCGCGGCAAGCACACCGAGATCAAGCGGGCACTGCTCGATCAAACCGTGCTCTCGGGCGTGGGCAACATCTATGCCGACGAGGCGCTGTGGCGTGCGAAGATCCACGGCAATCGAATCGCGGAGACTCTGACACGGCCGGCGCTGCGGCGCCTTCTCACAGCGGTGCACGCGGTGATGGGCGAGGCCTTGGCACAGGGCGGAACCTCGTTCGACGCGCTGTACGTGAACGTCAACGGTCAATCCGGCTACTTCGATCGATCCCTCGACGCCTACGGGCAGGAGGGCCTGCCCTGCTCGCGATGCGGAGCCCCGATCAGACGCGAGAAGTTCATGAACCGCTCGTCGTTCAGCTGCCCCACCTGCCAGCCGCGACCCCGACACGTGCGCGGCTGACCGGACGCAGGTCATTCCGCAGGCTCCTGTCCTGTCTTAATGGGTCATTCCGCAGGCTCCACTTCTGAACCGCCCGCCTAGTATTTCGGTCATGGCAGAACAGAGCACGCCGACCAACCTCTGGGTCGAGCGCACAGGCACACGTCGTTACACCGGCCGCAGCTCGCGAGGAGCCGAAGTGCTCATCGGGTCCGAGTCGGTCGAGGGCGTCTTCACCCCCGGCGAGCTGCTCAAGATCGCCCTCGCAGCGTGCACCGGGATGAGCTCGGACCTACCGCTCTCGCGTCGACTGGGAGACGACTACTCCGCCACCGTCGAGGTGTCAGGGGCCGCGGATCGGGAAAACGAGTTGTACCCGGAACTGAACGAGATTCTTCGGGTCGACCTGAGCGAAATGGACCCCGAGGCACAGGAGCGGCTGCTCACCGTCGTCCAGCGCGCCATCGACAAGGTCTGCACGGTGGGCCGGACCCTGAAGGCCGGCACGACTGTCACCCTGGACATCGACGTGGACGCCTGATGAAAGCCAGAGCAGCCGTGGACGTCACGGGTCTGCTCCTCGGCGCGGCGACTGCTCCGGCTCCCGCCGGATCGGGCGCTCTGCGTACCGCCGCTCCGAGCGGTGACCGGGGCACACTCGTTGCCGACGTCGATTCGCCGGGCAGACTGGTCACCGACGGTGACACGCTGTGTTTCACGACCGGAAACAGCGCTGCCGCAGGGCTTTTCGATACGCGAACCGGCACCGGTTTCGACGGAAACGTCCGAAAGTTGGCTCGCGAATGAGCGAAGAACGGCTGACGGCGTGGGTGCACGGGCTCGTTCAGGGCGTCGGGTTCCGGTGGTGGACGCGCTCGCGCGCACTCGAACTCGGACTGGTCGGTCACGCGACCAACCACGCGGACGGACGGGTCCTGGTGATAGCGGAGGGCCCACGTGAGCGTCTCGAGGCACTGCTGGCCTTGCTCCGAGGCGACCGGACGCCGGGAACGGTCACGCTCGTGGTGGAGAGTTGGGACAACGCCCGCGGAGATCTGGCGGGGTTCGTCGAACGCTGATCGTCCGTTGCGGGAGGCTCGGCGCGCTTTTGCGCAGCGTGCCGGTAAAGTACGGACGCTATGTATCTCAAGAGTCTGACGCTGAAGGGCTTCAAGTCCTTTGCTTCGGCGACGACTCTGCGTTTCGAGCCGGGAATCACCTGTGTCGTCGGCCCCAACGGCTCGGGTAAATCAAATGTCGTGGACGCCCTGACCTGGGTGATGGGTGAACAGGGTGCCAAGGCGTTGCGCGGCGGGAAGATGGAAGACGTCATCTTCGCGGGCACCTCGGGGCGCGCCCCGCTGGGCCGCGCAGAGGTCACTCTGACGATCGACAATTCCGACGGCGCACTTCCGATCGATTACTCCGAGGTCTCCATCACTCGGCGTATGTTCCGCGACGGCGCGGGCGAGTACGAGATCAACGGCAGTTCGTGCCGTTTGATGGACGTCCAGGAACTGCTCAGCGACTCCGGCATCGGCCGCGAGATGCATGTGATCGTAGGGCAGGGCCGGCTCGCCGCGATCCTGGAATCGCGGCCCGAGGACCGGCGAGCCTTCATCGAAGAAGCAGCCGGGGTACTCAAGCACCGCAAGCGCAAGGAAAAGGCCGTCCGCAAGCTCGACGCGATGCAGGCCAACCTGGCGCGGTTGACCGACCTGACGACCGAATTGCGCCGCCAACTCAAGCCTCTCGGCAGGCAGGCCGAGGTTGCGCGCCGCGCGCAGACCGTCCAGGCCGACCTACGTGATGCCCGATTGCGACTGGTGGCCGACGATCTGGTGGCCAGGCGCGAGGAATTCGCGAACCAGACCCAGGACGAGGAAGCGGCACGCGAGCAGTACGCGATGGTGCAGGACGCCCTCGAAGCCGGCTCGGTGGCACTCGGCGAACACGAGCAGGCGGTCGCCCGGCTGACCCCCAGTGCCGAAGCGGCCGGGCAGACGTGGTTCCGCCTGTCGGCCCTGGCCGAGCGCGTCAACGCGACGGTGCGCATCGCACACGAACGGGCTCGGCATCTCGACGCCGTTCGATCCACGGGTCGAGGGCAGGACCCGGACGAGCTCGAAGCGCAGGCCGAGCGGGTCGCCGAAGAAGAGATGGAACTCGTCGAAGCAGTCGAGATGGCACGTGAAACCCTCGAGGCGGCACGCGAGCAGCTGGCCGAGCGCGAAGCGGCCGCTGCGGCCGCCGAGCGCGCCCACCTCGCCGCTGTACGCGCGGTGGCCGACCGCCGTGAGGGGTTCGCTCGCCTGTCCGGCCGAGTCGACACCTTCCGAACCAAGGTCGAGTCGATCGACTCGGAGGTGGAGCGCTTGTCGGTGGCCATCGACGAGGCCCGAGAGCGGGGCGAATCGGCTCAGCGTGAGTTCGAGAGTGTGCAGGATCAGATCGGTACCCTCGATGCGAGTGAACTGAGCCTCGACACCAATTACGAACGAGCCGTCGCCGCGCTTCGACATGCCGACGCTCGAGTGACCGAACTGCAGGCCGAAGAACGCATCGCGGGCAAGAAGGTGGCGTCGTTCGAGGCCAGGATCGAAGCGCTCACGATGGGCCTCGAACGCAAGGACGGTGCCGGGTGGCTGGTGGAGAACCAGCAGGACGGTCTGTCGGGTCTGCTGGCCGGCCATCTCACGGTCGTGCCTGGCTACGAGGTCGCGGTGGCAGTGGCCATGGGTCCGGCCGCCGATGCCGCACACGCCGAGTCGTTCGACGCCGCGCGGGATGCCGTGCTGGCGCTGCGTGCGGCCGACGGCGGGCGCGCGTCCATCGTGCACGGCAGTGTCGCTGCAGCGCAGTCGTTTTCACGTCCGGAACTGCCGGACGGCGCTCGATGGGTGCTGGACCTGATCGAGTATCCGGACCGGTTGGCCGGAGCCATGGCGGCCCTGCTCGACGGTATGGTCGCCGTCGAATCGCTCGACGCTGCACACCGTCTCGTCTCCGAATCCGGTGATCTGCGTGCGGTGACCAAGGACGGCGACGTCGTCGAACCGGGTTGGGTCACCGGCGGCTCGGATCGTCGACCCAGCACTCTCGAAGTGCAGTCGGCGATCGATACGTCGACGGTCGAGTTGGCTGCGGCCGTGCGCCGTTCCGAGGAGCTCGATGCAGCACTCTCGGGAGCGTTGGAGGAGCAGCGCGACCGGCGCGAATCGGCTGAACAAGCGCTCGCAGCGCTGAACGAATCCGATGCCGCGATGGCCGCGGTGTACGAGCAATTGGGCCGATTGGGGCAGCTGGCGCGTTCGGCTCATGCGGAGTCGGCGCGATTGACGACGCAGCGTAGCTCTGCCGAGGCCAGTCGAGAAGAAGCGATTGCGCGGCTGGCCGAGCTCGAGGAAAACCTGCGGACGGCCGAGGACGAGCAATCGGGCTTCGCGGGAGACGGCGAGAGCGGTGACGCTGCGACCACCATGGAACGGGAGATGGCGGCAGCGGCGCTGACCGAAGTGCGTGCCGTGGAGGTCGAAGCTCGGTTGAACGTGCGGACCGCCGAAGAGCGCGCACAGTCCGTGCGCGGCAAGGCGGATTCGCTTCGACGGGCGGCGCGAGCCGAGCGTGAGGCCAGGGCGCGAGCCGAGCGTGAGAGCGCGGCGCGTCGGCATGCGGCCGCAGTGGCGGCGGCGGTCGGAGAATCGGGCGAGGAAGTCGCTGCGCGGTTGGCCACGGTCGTGGCAGCCGCTGCACGCAGGCGCGACGAGCTCTCTGCCGAACGTGCAACGCGCACAATCGAACTCGACAAGGTGAAGGAGCAGGTTCGAGCCCTGCAGGGGCAGCTGGCGTCGATCACCGACGCCGTGCACCGGGACGAGGTGGCCCGCGCCCAGGCCGCGCTGCGGATCGAACAACTCGAGACGACGATTCTCGAGCAACACGGCATCGGCCTCGACGATCTGGTGGCCGAGTACGGGCCCGACGTGGCCCTGCCACCCACCGAACTCGAGATGGCCGAGTACGAGGCAGCCAAGGAGCGAGGCGAGCAGGTGGTGGCACCGGCCCCGATGCCGTTCGACCGCGCCACTCAGGAGCAGCGCGCCAAACGCGCCGAGCGTGACCTCGCGACACTCGGCAAGGTGAACCCGCTCGCTCTCGAAGAGTTCGCCGCCCTCGAGGAGCGCTACAACTTCCTGTCCACGCAGCTCGAAGACGTCAAGTCCGCGCGCAAGGACCTGCTCGGCGTGGTCGCCGACGTCGACGAACGGATTCTGCAGGTCTTCACGGAGGCGTGGCTCGACGTCGAACGAGAATTCACCGGGGTGTTCGCCAAGCTTTTCCCCGGCGGCGAAGGACGACTGATCCTGACCGACCCGTCGGACATGCTCACCACCGGAATCGAGGTCGAGGCCCGCCCACCCGGCAAGAAGGTCAAGCGGCTCTCGCTGCTCTCCGGTGGCGAGAAATCGCTGACCGCGGTGGCCATGCTGGTGGCCATCTTCCGCGCCCGACCGTCACCGTTCTACGTCATGGACGAGGTCGAGGCAGCACTGGACGACACCAACCTGCGTCGACTGATCGGACTGTTCGAGCAGCTCCGCGAGAAGTCGCAGTTGATCGTCATCACGCACCAGAAACCGACGATGGAAGTGGCCGATGCGCTGTACGGCGTCAGCATGCGCGGCGACGGAATCACCACGGTCATCTCGCAGCGGTTGAACCGAGAACGCGTCGCAGTGGACGCAGTACAGCCGGACCCGACCGAGCCGGATGCGGTCGCTGAATCCGACACCGTCTCCTGAGCAGCGTCCTCCGTGGCTACTGCTTCGGGTAGAGCTGTTCGGCGTAGGACGGACCGTAGTATTCCCGCAGTTCCTCCACCGTCTCGGGAGCCTGAGGAATCAACGCTTTCGTCAGCGTCGCGACGTCGGGGATGGCGTCGGCATCCCAGGTCTCGGGCTGCCACAGCTTTGACCGCATGAACGCCTTCGCGCAGTGATGGAATACCTGCTCGATGTCGACGACCAGACACATGATCGGGCGGTGGCCCTTGACCTGCAGTTCGTCGAAGAACGGGGCGTCGGTGACCAAGGAAGCGCGACCGTTGACGCGGAGGGTGTCACCGCGACCGGGGACGAAGAAGTTCAGCCCGACGAACGGGTTCTCGAGAATGTTGCGATAGCCGTCCATCCGGCGGTTGCCCGGCCGTTCGGCGAGAGCGATCGTGGCGTCGTCGAGGACGTGCACCAGGCTCCCGGGCGGATCGCCCTTGGGCGAAACGTCGCATCGCCCGCTCGCGTCCGAGGTCCCGATGAGGCAGAACGGGGAGGCAGCGAGCCACTGCACGTCCAGAGGGTGCAGCGTGCGCCGGTCCTTGTTGGCGGCTCGGAAGCTCGGCTCTCCGAACATCTCGGTCAGTTCGGCGGCGTCGCGCACCGTGGTCCACTCCATGACCGTGAATGTTATCGACACGGACTTGCGGGCGGGAAGCGCATTTTCACGGTCGGTGCACCACCGGTGACGAACGGCCGCGATCGCCTGAGAGGATGTTCCACGTGAGTAACCAAGCGTGGATCATCGTCGCGGCGATCGCTGCCGTCCTGCTCGTCGTCCTCGTCGTCGGGCTGGTTCTCTCCCGTCGCCGGAGAGTGTCCCTCAAGTCGGACGAGGCAGCGCGAATCGAGGGCGCGGCCACCAAGGACAAATCCGGTGGCTACACCGCGGGTAGCGGCTTCTCGTTCAGTCAGGGAACGGCGACAGCCGAGCCTGTTGCCCCGAAGGCCCCCAGGCCCGAGCCGAAGCCGGTCGTGCCGAAGCCTGCCGAGGCGAAGCCGGTCGAGAACATTCCCGTCGAGTCCACGCCGGTCGAGCGGCCGCCGGTGGTACCCACGCCTGAACCGGTCGAATCGGAGACCGTCTGGATCGAACCGGAGGTGTCCGAGCCGGAGGCCCCGGCAACCGATGCCACCGTCGAAGATCCCGTTGCTCCCGAGCCGTCGGTGGCCGACACCGTTGCTCCCGCGCCTCGCCGCTTGGACACCATCGAACCGACCGAGGGACGACTCGACCGTCTCCGTGGCCGGCTGGCACGATCTCAGTCCGCGGTGGGCAAGAGCCTGCTCGGCCTCCTCGGCGGCGGCGACCTGGACGAGGACTCGTGGGAAGAGGTCGAGGACACCCTCCTGATCGCCGATATCGGTTCGGCCACCACCGCGGAGATCATGCGGACGCTGCGTGAGCAGATGGCGGCGCGCAGTATTCGCACCGAAGCCGACGCCAGGGCTCTGCTGCGCGAGATCCTCGTGGCGCAGCTGCACCCCGAGTTCGATCGTTCGATTCGCGCGTTGCCGCACGACGGCGCGCCCGCGGTGTTGCTGGTGGTGGGGGTCAACGGAACCGGCAAGACCACGACCACGGGCAAACTGGCTCGCGTGCTGGTCGCGGACGGGCGGCGGGTGTTGCTCGGTGCCGCCGACACGTTCCGCGCCGCTGCGGCCGATCAGCTGCAGACCTGGGCCGAGCGAGTGGGTGCCGAGGTGGTTCGCGGCAGGGAGGCCGCGGATCCGGCTGCTGTCGCCTTCGACGCGGTGAGCAAGGGGATCGAGAACGGCGTCGATGTGGTTCTGATCGACACCGCGGGACGATTGCACACCAAATCGGGTCTGATGGACGAACTGAGCAAGGTCAAGCGAGTCGTCGAGAAGCGTGCCCGCGTGGACGACGTTCTGCTCGTTCTCGACGCAACCGTGGGCCAGAACGGACTGACGCAGGCCCGTGTCTTCGCCGAAATCGTGAACATCACGGGAGTCGTGCTGACCAAGCTCGACGGAACCGCGAAGGGTGGCATCGTTTTTCAGGTGCAACGTGAACTCGGAGTGCCCGTCAAGCTCGTCGGTCTCGGCGAGGGTGCCGACGATCTGGCACCGTTCGAGCCGGGTGCCTTCGTCGACGCGTTGCTGGGCTGATCTCGACTCGGGGGCAGTTCCCGAACCGGGGCAAAAGCACAAACGCCAGCACGAAACCTTTTTGCAACAGAATTCGGTCATGCGTTCACATGCCCGAAACACCCGAGTGTCACGGATGAAACTTCGTGAAACCACTCTTCTTGCGTAACGGCGCGCCAACCGGTGTGCAGGAGAATGGAGGGTGTACGTGAGTCCCGAGGATATGTTGGCCAACTCCGGCAACGCCGCGTGGATGCTGATGGCAGCATCGCTGGTACTGCTGATGACGCCGGGCTTGGCGTTCTTCTACGGCGGTATGTCGCAGTCGAAGTCCGTGTTGAACATGATGATGATGTCGTTCGGAGCAATGGCCGTCGTCTCGATCATCTACTTCCTGTGGGGATGGTCGATGTCCTACGGAACCCAGGACATCGGCGGTGTCTTCGCCAACCCGTTCGAGTTCTTCGGACTCAAGGATTCGATCACCGATGCCGACGGTAACTACATCGCCGGCGCATGGGGCTACGCCAACATCATCGACGTGGCATTCCAGGTCACCTTCGCCATCATCACGGTGGCACTGATCAGCGGCTCGATCGCCGGCCGTGTCAAGTACGGCACCTGGCTCGCCTTCGCCGGTATCTGGGTCACCCTCGCCTACTTCCCGCTGGCTCACATGGTCTGGGGCGGCGGACTGCTCTCCGGATCCGAGAACGGGCTGGCGGCAATGATCTTCGGAACCACCGACGACGGAGAGGGCGGACTCGTCGCCAGCGTCGCTCCGATCGACTTCGCCGGTGGCACGGTGGTGCACATCAACGCCGGTATCGCCGGCCTGATTCTGGCGATCATCATCGGCAAGCGCGCAGGCTTCGGCAAGGTCGCCTACCGCCCGCACAACCTTCCGTTCGTCATGCTCGGCGCAGCGCTGCTGTGGTTCGGCTGGTTCGGATTCAACGCAGGCTCCGCCTTCGCCGCCGACGGCATCGCCGGCGTGGCCTGGGTCAACACCACCGCCGCCACGGCAGCCGCGATCGTGGGCTGGCTCATCACCGAGCGCATTCGTGACGGTCACGCCACCAGCCTCGGCGCCGCCTCGGGCATCGTCGCAGGTCTGGTCGCCATCACTCCGGCCGCAGGCACGCTCACGCCGGTCGGTGCCATGATCCTCGGCGTCGTCGCCGGTGTGCTCTCCGCACTCGCGGTCGGACTGAAGTTCAAGTTCGGCTACGACGACTCGCTCGACGTCGTGGGCGTTCACCTCGTCGCAGGACTGTGGGGAACGATCGGAATCGGCTTCCTCGCATCCGAGACCGGCCTGTTCTACGGCGGCGACTACAAGCAGCTCGTCGTGCAGATCGTCATCGCACTGTTCGCGCTGGTCTTCACCGCCATCGTCACCGCGGTCATCGCGTTCGCGCTCAAGCCCCTCGGCTGGCGCGTCTCCGACGAGGAGGAGACGAACGGCATCGACGAAGCCGAGCACGCTGAGACTGCATATGATTTCGCCTGACAAGGTAGAGATAGACGTGAACGCTGCACCGTACGACAACGGGCACTCGAGGTCTTGTGAAGGGAAGCAAAAATGAAGCTGATCACGGCAATCGTCAAACCGTTCACCCTGGAGGACGTCAAGACGGGGCTGGAGCAGGCCGGCGTACTCGGAATGACAGTCAGTGAAGTTCAGGGATACGGCCGCCAGAAGGGCCACACCGAGGTGTACCGAGGTGCGGAGTACTCCGTCGACTTCGTCCCGAAGGTCCGTGTCGAGGTAGTCGTCGACGACGCCGCTGTGGAGAAGGTCGTCGAGGTCATCGTCGAGGCTGCACGCACCGGCAAGATCGGTGACGGCAAGGTCTGGGTTTCCCCGGTCGACTCGGTCATCCGAGTCCGCACCGGAGAACGTGGCGCTGATGCACTCTGACCCCAAAGGGTCTCGGGCCGTGGGCCCCGGTTCTGGCGCGAAAGCGTCAGGATCGGGGCCTTCGGTCTCCATGGGCTCCGCATCGAAGGGCACGAGCGATGCTGCAGCAGATCTCGCTCGGGCCAGAAAACAATTGCTCGACGGCGGAACACGCAATCGTCGACTCGATGCACCCTCGCTCCGGCAGGCTCTGGTCGATCTGCACGAGTTCTGGCTGACCACCAAAGGTGCAGAGCTCGGGATCAAACCGGACTCCGGTTTCGCGATCGTCGCCGTAGGCGGTCTTGCTCGACGCGAACTGCTGCCGTACTCGGATCTGGACCTGATACTGCTGCACGACGATCTCGAACCACGCATCGTCTCCGATGTCGCCGACAAGCTCTGGTACCCGTTGTGGGACGCACACATCAAGCTCGACCACAGCGTGCGAACGGTGCCACAGGCTCTGCAGGTGGCGGCGGCCGACATGACGGCATCTCTCGGCATGCTCGAGGCGCGGCACATCGCCGGCGACGTCGAATTGAGCAACCTCCTCATCGGCGGCGTACGTCGCCAGTGGCGCAACGGTATTCGAGGGCGCTTCGACGAGCTGATCGAGCAGACCCGCGGGCGGTGGTCGCGCAGCGGTGAGATTGCACACCGCGCCGAACCCGATCTCAAGAGCGGCCGCGGAGGGCTGCGTGATGTTCAGTTGCTCGACGCCCTCTCCATCGCGCAGTTGACCGACGGCATGCCCGGGCTCGGGCCCGAATCGCCCGGTGGCGGTTTGGCCTTCGCACACGGACGCCTGTTGGACGTGCGCACCGAACTGCACCGCGTCGCCGGTCGAGCACGGGATCAACTGCGGGCGCAGGACGCCGACGAGATCGGTGCCGCGCTGCGGATCGGAGACCGCTTCGATCTCGCTCGCGTACTGAGCGATTCGGCCCGCACCATCAGCTACTCGGTCGACGTCGGACTGCGCACCGCCGGCAATTCGCTTCCCCGAAAGGGTCTTTCACGCCTTCGTCGAGTTCCGATCCGGCGGCCGCTGGACGAGGGGGTCGTCGAACACGGCGGCGAGGTCGTTCTCGCCCGCGACGCGCGGCCGAACAAGGATCCGGGTCTGATCATGCGTGTCGCTGCGGCGTCGGCGCAGACCGGAATGCCGATGTCGGCCTCGACCCTGAACCGACTGTCCGACAGCGCGCCCGAGCTCCGCGAACCCTGGCCGAAGGAAGCCCTCAACGATCTGCTCGTGTTGCTCGGATCGGGTCGCAAAGCCATCGCGGCCATCGAAGCTCTCGATCGAACCGGACTGTGGGGCAGGCTCATTCCGGAGTGGGGCGCGGTACGCGATCTGCCACCGCGAGATGCCGTGCACACGTGGACAGTCGATCGGCACCTGGTCGAAACTGCAGCCTACGCAAGCGCATTGACCACCCGAGTTGCGCGTCCGGACCTGTTGGTGCTCGGCGCGCTGATCCACGACATCGGCAAGGGACGCGGCGGCGACCACAGCGTCGTCGGTGCAGATCTGGCCATCCAGATCGGCAACAGGCTAGGACTGTGGCCGTCCGACGTGGCACTGCTGACGTCGATGGTGAGATACCACCTGCTGCTGCCGGAGACCGCCACCAGACGCGACCTCGACGACCCGGCAACCGTGCAAACCGTCGTCGACGCCCTCGGTGCCGACACCATCTTGCTCGAGCTGCTCCACGCACTGGCGGAGGCGGATTCGCTCGCCACCGGACCGGGGGTGTGGGGCGACTGGAAGGCCTCGCTCATCCGCGAGCTCGTGCGCCGTTGCCGATTGGTGATGGCGGGGGAGAGTCTGCCCTCTCCGGATCCACTCGACCCTGCGCACGTCGAACTCGCAGCGCGGGGAGGCGTCCATGTCGACATCGCGCCGACCGACGGGCTGCACACCTTCGTCGTCACCGTCATCGCCCCCGACACGCCCGGGCTGCTCTCCGACGCCGCAGGAGTCCTCGCGCTGCATTCGCTTCGCGTTCTCTCGGCCTCCCTCGGAAGTCACGAGGGATCGGCGATCAACTCGTTCGACGTCGCGCCGCTCTTCGGATCCCCGCCACAGGCCGGTCTGCTGCGGCAGGAAATCATCCGAGCCCAGGCCGGCGAACTCGACCTCGTCGCCGTGCTCGACGCCAAGGAACGCGACGCCAGAGCCGAAACCGTCGAGGACGATGCCGAGGATTCTGCAGTCCCGGTTCTCTACGCCCAAGCTCCGCCTCGGGTGCTGTGGTTCGACGACAACGAACCCGGGCAGGTGGTGCTCGAGCTACGAGCAGAGGACCGGCTCGGTCTGCTCTGCCGACTGGCCAGTGCGATCGAACAGCAGGGATCGGACATCCGGTGGGCCCGCGTCTCGACCCTGGGTAGCTCGGTGGTCGACTCCTTCTGCATCGACCTTGCGGGAGCCGACAGCAGGGCGGTTCGCGAGGACCTCGAGCGCGCGATCCTCGCGGTGGTACCTGCCCCGGAACCGCCCAAGCCCCCGGAAAAGCCCGAAGGCACCTGACCGCGGGTCGGAATGCGAGAGCAGACCGACTCGCGCTGGTGACTATTCACGAACTTCCGGCCACCGGGCCTTGCGCCGATGCCGATTTGTTACATTCGTCCCAGACGCAGAAACGACACTCTCGACCGTTCGAGCGACCACCACACTGCTCGAACCACGTCGTTCCTGCAGGCTCCACACTGCTCGAACCACGTCGTTCCTGCAGGCTCCACACTGCTCGAACCACGTCGTTCCTGCAGGCTCCACTCCTGATCTTTCGAGAGGCACCAACTGTGGGATCCCACCGACGGTCGACCGTCCACACACCGACCGACATCGCGGCGCGTCCGACGAGCGGCAGACACCGCGCCGTACAGGACACACCCGACCTCGGCCGACGGGCGGCAACCATCGTCGCCGCGACCGGCGCGATCGTCGTCGGCGCGACGACGATGGGTGCCGGTACCGCAGGTGCCGCGCCGATCCCCGAGGCACCCGCAGCAGGACTGCCGTTCGCCGTACCGGAGGGTCTGCTGCCCGCGGGATTCGAGCTGCCCCAGTTCGAGCTCCCGCAGTTCCTTCCCCCACAGTTCGCGCCCCCGCCCGCACCGTCGCAGCCGGCACCGCCCGAGGCCGCGCCTACCGCACCCGCGCCTGCACCGGCACCGGCACCGACCGCCGACCCACTGGCCTCGTTCGGAGTCGCCGATCCCGGTGCTGCCGCCCAGCAATGGCTCGACGACGTCGGCCTGGGGCAGTTGGGTGCGGAGTCTCCTCTCGACAGCCTGCGCTCGCTGAAGAAGGGCACAGTGCAGCCCGTGGCAGGAGTTTTGACGTCCAACTTCGGCTCGCGATGGGGAACCCAGCACAGCGGCCTCGACATCGCGGCACCCATCGGAACGCCCATCTACGCCGCCGCTGACGGCACCGTGTCCGACGCAGGACCGGCATCCGGCTTCGGTCTCTGGGTCAAGGTGCGGCACGACGACGGCACCGAGACGGTCTACGGGCACGTCAACGACTTCTCGGTTCAGCCCGGTCAGCGCGTGGCGGCCGGTGAGCAGATCGCAACCGTGGGCAACCGCGGCCAGTCGACCGGCCCACATCTGCACTTCGAGGTACACGATCCCTCCGGCGTCAAGGTCGACCCCGCGCAGTGGCTCGCGACGCGGGGAGTTGCAGTGACGTGGAACGATTCCGCGCGCCTGGCCTGACTCGACATCGCCACGTTCGACACGACAGTCGAACGCCCCAGAGACGGCGCGGCGTGCTGCCGCTAGTGTGGTGACCGTGCCGGATTCGGCTCGTTTTCGGTGATCGGCTAGCTCAGGAGTGCAATCGGTGTTCGAATCCCTTTCCGACAGGTTGACCGGGACTCTCAAGGACCTGCGTGGCAAAGGTCGACTGTCCGACGCGGATATCGACGCCACCGCCCGTGAGATCCGTCTTGCCCTGCTCGAAGCGGACGTGGCACTGCCCGTCGTACGTGAGTTCATCAGCCGAATCAAGGCCCGGGCCAAGGGTGCCGAGGTCTCGGGCGCGCTCAACCCCGCCCAGCAGGTAGTCAAGGTCGTCAACGAGGAACTGGTCGGCATCCTCGGCGGCGAGACTCGCAGGCTCGTGTTCGCCAAGAACCCGCCAACGGTGATCATGCTCGCCGGTCTGCAGGGTTCGGGTAAGACGACGCTGGCGGGCAAGCTCGCGAAATGGCTCAAGGGCCAGGGCCACACCCCACTGCTCGTCGCGTGCGACCTCCAGCGTCCCGGTGCTGTGAGCCAGCTGCAGATCGTGGGCGAGCGCGCCGGTGCCGCCGTCTTCGCGCCGCATCCGGGCACGTCCATCGGTGGCGGCGACAATGCACTCGGAGTCTCGGCCGCGGATCCCGTCGAGGTCGCTCGGGCCGGCATCGCCGAGGCTCGAAGCAAGCAGTACGACGTGGTCATCGTCGACACCGCTGGTCGCCTCGGCATCGACACCGAGCTGATGAGTCAGGCCGCGGGAATTCGTGACGCGGTCCAGCCGGACGAGACACTGTTCGTTCTCGACGCGATGGTCGGCCAGGATGCCGTCAGTACCGCCGAGGCGTTCCGTGACGGCGTCGGCTTCACCGGTGTCGTTCTCACCAAGCTCGACGGCGATGCTCGCGGCGGTGCCGCGCTGAGTGTCCGCGAGGTCACCGGCCAGCCGATCATGTTCGCGTCGACCGGTGAGAAGCTCGAGGACTTCGACGTCTTCCACCCCGATCGCATGGCCAGCCGCATCCTCGGCATGGGCGACGTGCTGAGCCTCATCGAGCAGGCCGAGCAGCACTTCGATGCCGAGCAGGCCGAGGCGACGGCCAACAAGATCGGCTCGGGGCAACTCACGCTCGACGACTTCCTCGAGCAGATGATGGCCGTCCGCAAGATGGGACCCATCGGAAACCTGCTGGGTATGCTGCCCGGTGCCGGGCAGATGAAAGAGCTCGCCAACGTCGACGAGAAACAACTCGACCGCGTGCAAGCGATTATCCGCGGCATGACGCCACAGGAGCGGAACGACCCGAAGATCATCAACGCGTCGCGTCGACTCCGTATCGCGAACGGCTCGGGCGTCAAGGTCTCCGACGTCAATCAGCTCGTCGACCGATTCTTCGAGGCGCGCAAGATGATGTCTGCGATGGCCGGTCGGATGGGAATGCCGGGCGCGCGCAAGCAGGTGCGGAACAACAAGAAGGGCAAGAAGGGCAAGAAGGGTGCACGCGGCCCGACGCAGCCGAAGATCCGCGGTGGATTCCCGGGCATGCCGGGCGGAATGCCTGCCGGAATGCCCGACCTGTCGTCCATGCCCAAGGGCCTCGACCAGTTGCCACCGGGGCTCGAAGGCATCGATCTGTCGCAGCTGAAACTACCCAAGAAGTAAGCGCGCACGTGTCGGCGATGCGGGTGCGGGGCCGCGGACTGCCGGACGGGTCCGAGATCGATCTGTGGATCGAGGGTGGCGTCCTGTCCACGGAGCCGATCGCGGATGCCGATCTCGTTCACGACGGCGGCTGGATTCTGCCCGGTCTGGTGGACGCCCACTGCCATGTCGGAATCGAGTACGGCGGGGGACACACGGACCTGATCGGGTCGATCCGCCAGGCCGAGACCGAGCGAGGCGTCGGCGCGCTGCTGTTGCGCGACGCCGGGTCTCCGGTGGACACGCGCGAGCTGGACGAATACGAGGACCTTCCCCGCATCATCCGAGCGGGCCGTCACATCGCATCACCGAAGCGCTACATCCCGGGTCTGGCAATCGACATCGAGGACGAATCGCAGCTGCCCGAGGCGGTGGCCCAACAGGCACGATTCGGCGATGGCTGGGTCAAGCTCGTCGGCGACTGGATCGATCGTTCGGTGGGAGATCTCCGACCGCTGTGGAACGACTCGATCCTCGTCGACGCCATCGCCGCTGCCCACGCCGAG
Source organism: Rhodococcus sp. 14-1411-2a (assembly GCF_002259485.1). Taxonomy (GTDB): domain Bacteria; phylum Actinomycetota; class Actinomycetes; order Mycobacteriales; family Mycobacteriaceae; genus Rhodococcoides. Next base: position 665,057 of record NZ_NPGA01000020.1, on the reverse strand, counting down.
GGCGCGCGGGTGACCGCACACGTCTTCGGTGAGGATGCCCTGCCCGGATTGATCGCGGCGGGAATCGATTGCATAGAACACGGCACCGGCCTGACCGACGAGACCGTCGAGATGATGGTCGATCACGGCACCGCACTGGTACCGACGCTGATCAACATCGAGACGTTCCCCGGCATCGCCGACTCCGCCACCCGGTATCCCGTCTACGCCCGGCACATGCGGGCGCTGCACGAACGCGTCGCCGATACCGTCGGACGAGCTCACGACGCAGGCATTCCGATCTACGCAGGCACCGACGCAGGCGGTTCGATCGCGCACGGTCGTATCGCCGACGAGGTCGCCGCACTCGCGGCCGTCGGACTCTCACCGACCGATGCACTCGGTGCCGCCTGCTGGGAGGCCCGGTCGTGGCTGGGTCGACAGGGGCTCGAACACGGCGCGCCCGCCGATCTCGTGGTCTACGTCGAGGATCCGCGAGGCGGACCGGATGTGCTGTCCAACCCGGATCTGGTGATCCTTCGCGGACGAGTGACCGACCGGCGTGGTCGCACGACGAGTGGATCGACGGTCCGGGGGTGACCGACCCGGGTGACGGCGCAGGACGAGCCGATCCCGACCGCCCCAGCTGGGCCGGTCTGGCTCCGATGAATCACGTTCATCAGCAAGGATCGGGACTGTCCGAAACCTACTGGCGCGCCGAGCAGGCCGCGCTCGAACGCAGACGCGGCCAACGGTGGGGACTGCCGGCCGCGGCACTGGTGCTGGGGCTCAATCTGGCCGGATTCCTGGTGCTCGGCCTCGTCGTGACGTCGGACGCCTCGGCCGTCTTCGTGGTGGGCATCATGATCCCGAGCCTGCTCGCCACGGGAGTGGCGGTGGCCATCTCGAAGTCGCGGGGCAACGGCCCCGTCGTCGACTTCGGCCTCCCCAGATCCATCCCCGAATTTCTCGGGCACCTCCGATCCGGGTTGGCGTGGGGTGGCGTCGCCGTGGTCGGCGGCATAGTGCTGGCTCTGATTCTGTTGTCCCGTATCGAAGTCGGCGACCCGACGCCCCTCGGCGCGGTCACGGATATGGCAGTCGGCTTGAAAATCGTTCTGGCCCTGTGGATTTGGCTCGGTGCACCGATCTGCGAGGAAACGATGTTCCGCGGCATGCTGTGGGGAGCGCTCGAGAAACGCACCCGCCCGATGCCGATGGCCTGGTTGGGCAACCGATGGGTGGTCCTGGCGATCACCGCGGTGTTGTTCGCGGTGTGGCACCGAGAGTGGTGGCGCCTGGTGGTGCTGTTGTGGGGAGGATTCGCAATCGGAATCGCTCGAATGCGTTCCGGTTCGATCGTCGCGTCGATCACGGCACACTCGTTGAACAACACCCTTCCTGCCCTGGTGGTCCTGCTCGCCTGACGGGAGTGGTTCTGCGGGCCCGATTCACCGATAGTGCGACCCGTCTGGCACAATGAACAGCTGTTCGCCCGTCATCCGGTTACGTACCGAGCGGCGGTCACAACACCCTTCAACGCAAAACCGGGTTCGCATGCCGTGCGGACCGCTGAATTGCGCCGTGACCAACTTTCGAAAGGCTCCACCAGAACATGGCTGTCAAGATCAAGCTCATGCGTATCGGCAAGATCCGCACCCCGCACTACCGCGTCGTCATCTCCGATGCCCGCACCCGTCGTAACGGCCGTGCGATCGAGACCATCGGCACGTACGAGCCCAAGCAGGACCCCAGCATCATCGAGATCAACTCCGAGCGGGCGCAGTACTGGCTGAGCGTGGGCGCACAGCCGACCGAGCCGGTCGAGGCTCTGCTCAAGATCACCGGCGACTGGCAGAAGTTCAAGGGCCTCCCCGGTGCCGAGGGAACCCTCCGCCTCGCCGAGCCCAAGCCGTCCAAGCTCGACCTGTTCAACGCCGCACTGGCGCAGGCCGACTCCGAGCCCCAGGGCGAGGCCACCACCGCCAAGAAGAAGAAGGCTCCCAAGGCCGACGACGCCGCTGCGGAGACCACCGACGCTGCAGCAACCGAGACGGCAAACGCGCCGGCCGCCGAGGCTGCTGAGAAGTGAGTGCCGTTGTCGCCGATGCCGTCGAACACCTCGTTCGCGGCATCGTCGCCAATCCCGATGACGTTCGCGTCGAGATGATCACCGGCCGTCGGGGCCGCACCGTGGAGGTCCACGTGCACCCCGACGATCTGGGCAAGGTCATCGGCCGTGGCGGTCGTACCGCTACGGCACTGCGCACTCTCGTCTCGGGAATCGGTGGTCGCGGCATCCGCGTCGACGTGGTCGACACGGACCAGTAGGTCACGTACCCATCATGGAGCTGGTCATCGGCCGTGTCGCGAAGTCGCACGGCATCAAAGGCGAAGTCGTCGTCGAGGTTCGCACCGACAACCCCGACGACCGCTTCGCCGAAGGAACCGTTCTGTCGGGCCGCAAGCCTCGATCGAACGCCGAGCCAGCCTCGTACACAGTGGACGCCGTCCGGGAACACTCCGGGCGGCTTCTGCTGCGTCTGAACGGTATCGACGACAAGACGGCCGCAGACCAACTCAGGGGCATTCTGTTCGTCGTCGAATCCACCGATCTTCCGCCGTCCGACGACCCGGACGAGTTCTACGACCACGAACTCGAAGGCCTCACGGTGATCCTGACCGACGGCACCGTCGTGGGAACGGTCCGCGAAGTTCTCCACTCCGCAGCGGGGGAGCTGCTCTCCATCACGCCGAATCCGAGTTCCGGCGAAGCAGCACGCGCCGAAATCCTCGTGCCGTTCGTAGCGGCCATCGTGACGACGGTGTCGTTGGCAGACAAGACGATCGAGATCGATCCGCCCGAGGGTCTGCTGGATCCGGAGTAGATCGTGCGCCTCGACGTCGTCACCATCTTTCCCGAGTACCTCACGCCGCTCCGAACCGCGTTGCTGGGCAAAGCAATCGACCGCGGCCTGGTCTCGGTCGAGGTCCACGATCTGCGGTCGTGGACTCATGACGTGCACAAGGCCGTCGACGATTCGCCCTACGGCGGCGGACCGGGAATGGTCATGAAGCCGACCGTCTGGGGAGACGCACTCGACGACGTGCTGACCGACGATTCTCTCCTCGTCGTTCCGACGCCTGCCGGCGTCCCGTTCACCCAGCGGACAGCCGAGCGGTGGTCCTCCGAAAAGCATCTCGTATTCGCCTGCGGCCGATACGAAGGCATCGATCAACGAGTGTTCGACGATGCCGCACGTCGGGTCCGTGTCGAGGAAGTCAGCATCGGCGACTACGTGCTCATCGGCGGCGAAGCGGCTGTTCTCGTCATGGCCGAGGCCGTGGTGCGGCTGATGCCAGGGGTTCTCGGCAATCAGCAGTCGCACCAGGAGGATTCGTTCTCCGACGGTCTGCTCGAGGGGCCGAGTTACACGCGTCCCGCACAGTGGCGTGATCTCGACGTTCCGCAGGTACTGCTCTCGGGTGATCACGCCAAGATCGCTGCGTGGCGCCGACAGCAGTCACTGGACAGGACCGCCGAGCGTCGTCCGGACCTGTTGCAAGACTGACGAATTCAGCTGACGGTGCCGTCGGGGAAGAGCATCGAGACGAATCCGGTGAGAGTGTCCCTGGCATGCAGCGCGCTGGCGTCGTCACTGACGTCGACCACCGCGGTGTCCGGATAACTTTCCAAGTCGTCGGCGTAGAAGATGTCCTCGCGTGACGACAGAGCCAGAACGTAGCGGTTGTCGACACCGATGGTGCCCGTCGACAGGTGTACCCACCGATCGGACACGCAGCACATCCAGCCCTGTTTCACAGCGTGCACACTCTCGCCGGGCAAACCGTCGACGATCCCGAAGTGCTGCTTGTAGCCGTCCGCGGCAATCGGTGCCGAACGGCGCAGCATTCCGATCACGATGTCCGTGGATGCAGTGGTCAGACCGCCGCTGCCGTTGAGCAACCCCGCGTAGTAACCGACCAGGTCGCTGGGCGTGGTCTCGGTGTTGTACCACTCGTCGTCCCCGGGCGGCGTGGTGCTCGTCAAGCCGTAGCGAGCCGCGACCGTGCGCACGATCTCCGACGAGCCGTAGCGATACCAGAGCGTGTACGCGGCGTTGTCGTCGGACAACTCGAGCATGCTCGTCATGGTGGTCAGGTCGTCGGCAGAGACAGGACGGTTCTCCGACTGTGCTCGGAACAACACCTCGTCGGCGATGAACAGCTTGGATACCGATGCGGTTTCGACCTGGATATCGGCATTGCTGCTGTAATAGGAGCCCGTCCGACGATCCAACAGTGCGAAATCGACGTCGGCACCGCGGGCCTGGGCCGACGCGATCGCCATCGGGATACGAGCTTCGAGGGCTACGCCGTCGACCTTTTTCATGTCGGGAAAGGGCGACGCCGACGTCTCGGCGGTGTCCTTCGAGTCGGAGTCGCCGACCTGGTCGTCGGGAGGAGCCGAGCATCCGGCCAGTATCAGGGAGGCGCAGGCTGCAGCCAGGAACCGAGACCCCCTGACCATCCGCGTATCTCTCCCACACGTTGAACCGCTGACCGACTTGTCCCACGTTAGCGGTAGGGTCCATCGCCGTGACCACTGCTCTGAAATCTGTGAACAAGCGCATAGCCGAAGAACTCGACGTTCGTGAAGAACAGGTTCGTGCCGCCGTGGAACTGCTCGACGGCGGGTCGACGGTCCCGTTCATCGCGCGCTACCGCAAGGAAGTCACCGGCACTCTCGATGACACGCAACTGCGTCAGCTCGATGAGCGACTTCGGTATCTGCGCGAGCTCGACGAGCGCAGAGACGCCGTCATCGAGTCCATCCGCTCGCAGGGCAAGCTCGACGACGCGCTGGAGCAGTCGCTGATGCTGGCCGACACCAAGGCGCGCGTCGAGGACATCTATCTGCCGTTCAAGCCCAAGCGTCGAACCAAGGCTCAGATCGCGCGTGAGGCCGGGCACGAGCCCGTCGCCGACGCTCTGTTCTCCGACCCCACCACCGACCCGGCCCAGTTCGATCAGGAGCAACTCGACGGCGCACGGGCGATTCTCGTCGAGCGCTTCGCCGAGGACGCGGACCTGGTGGGCGAGCTGCGCGAACTGATGTGGACATCCGGCAAGCTCGTCGCGTCGGTTCGCAAGGGCAAGGAGGAGGAGGGTGCCAAGTTCTCCGATTACTTCGAGTTCTCGGAACCGTTCACGAGCCTGCCCTCGCACCGAATCCTCGCCACGCTCAGAGGCGAGAAGGAAGAGGTGCTCTCGCTCGGCTTCGAGCCCGAGCGCGACGAACCGACCCCCGGGGTGCCGAGCGTCTACGAGGGTCGGATCGCCACCAAGTTCGGAATCGCGAATCGCGGCCGGCCGGCCGACAAGTGGCTGCTCGATACCGTCCGATGGGCGTGGCGCACCAAGATGCTGGTGACCGTCTCCCTCGACACTCGTATGCGACTGCGTCAGTCGGCCGAGAAGGACGCCGTCGACGTCTTCGCGAGCAACCTCAAGGACCTGCTGCTCGCCGCTCCGGCAGGCAACCGCACCACCATGGGCCTGGACCCGGGCTTCCGTACCGGCACCAAGGTCGCCATCGTCGACGCCACCGGCAAGGTCGTCGACCACGACACCATCTACCCGCACAAGCCGCAGGGCAAGTGGGATCAGGCGGTGGCCACCCTCGCCGGCCTGGCCGCCAAGCACAAGGTCGAACTGATCGCCATCGGCAACGGCACCGCATCGCGTGAAACCGACTCGCTGGCAGCAGAATTGATCGCCAAGTTCCCCGCCGCCAACCTGACCAAGGTGGTGGTGTCCGAGGCCGGCGCGTCGGTGTACTCCGCCTCCGCGTACGCCTCGAGCGAGCTGCCCGAACTCGACGTCTCGATCCGCGGTGCCGTCTCGATCGCCCGCAGGTTGCAGGATCCGCTGGCCGAGCTGGTCAAGATCGATCCCAAGTCCATCGGCGTCGGGCAGTACCAGCACGACATCTCCGAAACCCTGCTGGCCCGTTCCCTCGGGGCCGTGGTGGAGGACGCGGTGAACGCTGTCGGCGTCGATGTCAACACCGCGTCGGTACCGTTGCTCTCGCGGGTCTCCGGTATCGCAGGCTCTCTCGCCGAGAGCATCGTGGCGCACCGCGACCAGAACGGTCCGTTCGCCAGCCGTAGCACCCTCAAGGACGTTCCGCGATTGGGGCCGAAGGCTTTCGAGCAGTGCGCCGGGTTCCTGCGAATCTCGGGCGGCGAGGACCCACTCGATCGGTCGAGCGTGCACCCGGAGGCGTATCCGGTGGTGCGCCGCATCGTCGGCAAGGCCGGCGTCGGGGTGCGCGACGTTGTCGGCAACACCTCGCTGCTGCGGGGTCTCGATCCCGCCGAATTCGTGGACGAGCGATTCGGACTGCCCACTGTCACGGACATCATCTCCGAGCTCGAGAAGCCGGGCCGCGACCCTCGTCCGGAGTTCAAGACCGCTACCTTCGCGGCCGGCATCGAGAAGGTCGCCGATCTGAAGCCGGGCATGACGCTCGAGGGCGTGGTGACCAACGTGGCCGCCTTCGGTGCCTTCGTCGACGTCGGTGTGCACCAGGACGGTCTGGTTCACGTCTCGGCGATGTCGCACAACTTCGTCAAGGACCCTCGTGAGGTCGTCAAGTCCGGTGACGTGGTGCGCGTCAAGGTCATGGAGGTCGACCTCCCGCGGCAGCGCATCGGCCTGAGTCTGCGGCTGGACGACGAGCCCGGTGCCGGTGGCGGCAAGGACGCCTCTCGCGGACAGCAGCCCGACCGGCCCCGAGGCCAGGGCAGAGCTGCGGGCAGCGGCCAGAGCAACCGAAGTCGAGACGCGCGCCCACAGCGCGGCGGCGGCCAGTCGGCAGCACCGGCGGCCGGTTCCATGGCCGATGCGCTTCGGAAGGCGGGATTCGGAAAATAGTGGGCGGATCCTCGGGTCGATGCTGCCCTGGGCGGTCCCGAACACGAATAGTGTGAACGGTGATTCACCGGTCGTTCGGCCGTTCGGCAGGAAGGACGTGAGCCACACGTGAGGTGGTTGCAACACGGGGTCATCGATCACGGCCGCCTGCCGCTGCTGTGCTTCCTACTGGGGCTGTTGCTGGGGTTCCTGCTGATCCGACTCAGCGTCAGGATGATTCGCGCAGATGTGAAGTGGTGGCCGGGAAACATCACGCCCGGCGGTCAGCACATCCACCATGTCGTCTTCGGGATCGTGTTGATGCTGCTGGCGGGGATCGGCTTGATCGCGGTGTACGTCGACGGTTCCGAGTCGGTCGGGGCGATGCTGGCCGCGATCTTCGGTATCGGGGCAGCTCTCGTCCTCGACGAGTTCGCGTTGATCTTCTATCTCCGCGATGTCTACTGGTCCGAACAGGGGCGCACGTCGGTGGACGCCGTGTTCGCGGCAGTGGGATTCACCGGCCTGCTGCTGCTCGGCTTGCACCCTCTGGAGCTGCTCAGCCCGGCCGGCTTCCGGTCCGATCCCGACCCGTGGGTGCGCGGCACCCTTGCGGTGTTGGCCCTGGCCAATCTCGCGCTGGGTGTCGTCGTACTGCTCAAAGGAAAGATCTGGACCGGACTGCTCGGGCTGTTCGTCCTGCCGATCCTCGTTCTGGCCGCAGTGCGGTTGAGCAGGCCGAGTGCCCCGTGGGCGAGGTGGCGCTACACCACCAGGCCGAAGAAGATGGAACGCGCACTGCGCCGGGAGAAGCGGTGGCGACGGCCGATCATTCGGGCCAAGATCTATCTTCAGGACGCGATCGCAGGCAAGCCGAGCATCGTGCATGCACGTGAGGCCACGGAGCAAGAATTGGCGCGGACGGTACTGCCTGCGCCGATGCCGAGCGGGACGGCGGCGAGCCGAGAAGCGCCGATTTCGTCGAACGCCTGATGGTCTGGCACAATGGTCGGGTTGCCTCTAGCAGGCACGGACCTCACTCGGAGTACGAACCAGTCGAGCCGCTGTGTCAGCGAGCCGCTCGGTTCCTCTACTCATGCGCAGAACGCAAGGATGGCACAACCGATGAACACTCTGGACTTTCTCGACAATCAGTCGCTGCGTAGCGACATCCCCGATTTCCGCCCCGGCGACACGCTGAACGTGCACGTCAAGGTCATCGAAGGCTCGAAGGAGCGCATTCAGATCTTCAAGGGCGTCGTCATCCGACGTCAGGGCGGTGGCGTTCGCGAAACGTTCACGGTCCGCAAGGTCTCGTTCGGCGTCGGTGTCGAGCGCACCTTCCCGGTGCACAGCCCCAACATCGCCCAGTTCGAGGTCCTCACCCGCGGTGACGTCCGTCGCGCCAAGCTCTACTACCTCCGCGATCTGCGTGGCAAGGCCGCCAAGATCAAGGAAAAGCGCTGACCGGTTCCGCCCGGACACATCAGTTCACACCATGCCGCGTTGCCCGTCAGGGCGACGCGGCATGGTGCGTTCTGCCCGCGATCGGCCCGCATTCAACCCTGCCGACGGGCGGATCGAGAGCCGCGAACCGCCCATGCGCAGACCGTCCGGCCGTGCGGGCGACGGTTCCGGCTAACCTGATCACGTGACGCAGTCCCCACAGGATCCAATCGACGAGCCCGACGACGAGTCTTCACGGAAGAAGCGTCGGGAACGCAAGCCCCGATCGTTCTGGCGTGAGCTCCCCATTCTGATTCTGGTAGCGCTGGTACTGAGTTTTCTGCTCCAGACATTCGTCGCACGGGTGTATCTGATCCCGTCCGAATCGATGGAGCCGACCTTGCACGGCTGCACCGGCTGCACCGGTGACCGCATCGTGGTGGAGAAGATCGGATACCGGTTCGGCGACCCGAAGCCCGGCGACATCGTCGTCTTCCGTGGCCCGGATTCGTGGAACGACGAATTCGTGTCACAGCGGTCCGACAACTCGGTGATTCGTGGCGCACAGGAAGTCGGCTCGTTGATCGGAGTCGTCGCGCCCGACGAGAACGATCTGGTCAAGCGCGTCATCGCCACCGGCGGTCAGACCGTCGAATGCTGTGACGATCAAGGTCGAGTGCTCGTCGACGGACAGCCGTTGGACGAGCCGTACATCCAGATGGATTTCCCGTTCACCCCGGGAACGATGACGTGCGACACCGAACTGAAGTCCGGACGATGCTTCGACCCCGTCACCGTGCCGGAGGGCAACGTCTGGGTCATGGGCGACAACCGGAGCAACTCGCGAGATTCCCGGTATCACGTCACCGACGAATTCACCGGAACCGTTCCCCTCGACAACGTGATCGGGAAGGCCGTGTTCATCGCACTGCCGCCGTCACGAACCGGCATCCTGGATTCTCCCGACATCCAGGGTCGATGACGGCAACCCCGCGACGTGCGCCGCGTGCGCGCGCAACTTTGACTCGGTCGTCGTGGCCGCCGCGTCCGATCATCCGACGAGCGGCCGGATTACGGACGATGGAATCGGCGTTGGAGCGGAGCGGACTCGGGCCGGTCGCAGGAGTCGACGAAGCGGGAAGAGGAGCCTGCGCCGGTCCGTTGACGGTCGCAGCGTGTGTTCTCGGGGCGCGAGCACATGCCGCCCTGGCGGATCTGGACGACTCGAAGAAGTTGACCGAGCGACGGCGCGAAGAGCTCTTTCCCAAGATCCAGAGGCTGGCACTGGCATGGAGTGTGGTGTCGATCGATGCGGCCGAGGTCGACCGCATCGGGGTCCACGTGGCGAACATCGAAGGAATGCGACGCGCTGTTGCCGGGCTCGGCATGACCCCGGGCTACGTACTCACCGACGGCTTTCGAGTGCCCGGCCTTCCGGTTCCGTCGCTACCGGTGATCGCCGGTGACGCCACCGCAGCGTGCATCGCCGCGGCGAGCGTGCTCGCGAAGGTCTCCCGGGACCGATTGATGGTGCAGTTGGACGAAACGATTCCCGGCTACGGATTCGCCGTGCACAAGGGGTACAGCACCCGTGCTCACTCGGCCGCCATGACCGCTCTCGGGCCCAGCCGCGAGCATCGAATGTCCTACGCGAATGTCGCAGCGGCCGCCGCGGGGCTTTCTCCTGACGCCGTCGACGCCCTGGGGCGAATGGACTGCCGCGACGCCGGTACGCGATGATTGCTGTTCACGCCCGACTGGAGGATGAAAGAGACCGATGAGTGCCGAAGATCTCGAAAAGTACGAAACCGAGATGGAGCTCTCGCTGTATCGCGAGTATCGGGACATCGTGGGTCAGTTCAACTACGTCGTCGAAACCGAGCGGCGGTTCTATCTGGCGAACTCCGTAGAACTCATTCCGCACAACGCCGACGGTGAAATCTACTTCGAATTGCGCATGTCCGACTCGTGGGTGTGGGACATGTATCGCCCCGCCCGTTTCGTCAAGCATGTCCGGGTGATCACCTTCAAGGACGTCAACATCGAAGAGTTGGACAAACCAGATCTTCGTCTGCCGGAATAGCTCCTCGTCCGAGGCTGGGGCCTGACGGAGTCGCCCTGAGCGTCGGATGTCGGATCAGCCTGCTGCGAACCACCCGATGCGATGCGGTCGTGCTGTACCGATCGTTTTGCCACCCGAAAAATTGGACGCCCGGCCAAATCGGTCCGCATGTCCTGTTTCCGTGTTCGGTGTCACGGAAAGTTGTTCCCCGTCCAATGGTGCACGGCGGTTGCGATCGGTTTTCCCGTGTGAAATCGATTGCGCAACAAAGCTATTCGAATTGGTCGATTAGTCGCTCGAAATGCTGGACAATTTCTGCACCGATATTCGTCGATTCGACACGTCACGAAACGCCTGCAGTTCTTTGCGTGGATACGAGAATGGGTGGTAGAACTTGAATATCACATCCCCCAGACGTGTAAGAGGTACGAGATGGCACGCAAGACGCTTGTGCAGATGATCGACGATGTGGACGGATCGGTCATCAAAGACGGCCAAGGTGAATCCATCGAATTCGGCATCGGTGGAAACCAGTACCGCATCGATTTGAACCTCAAACATGCCAACGAATTGCACGAACAGTTGGCATTCTGGATCGAGCACGCCGAGAAGATTTCCGGACGCCGCACCCGTAAGGGCGGCGCTGCATCGGCACCGGCTCGCGGCAAGGTGGATCTGCAGGACATTCGAGCATGGGCCCGCGAGAACGGTCACGAGGTCAGTGCCCGCGGCCGTATCAGTCAGGATGTGCAAGCGGCCTACGAGGCTGCTCACTGACCGTCCTTTCGCGAACCGAGGCTCGGTGTCTCGGCAGCACGTTTTGCGTATCGGCACTTTCGATGTCGGTATCGACAAGCCGCATCAGCTCCGTCCGATTCTTTGAATCAGGACGGAGCTTTTTGCGTATGGAGTCCGCTTTCGCCCGGCGGCTCGGACACGCTACGAGCCATAGCACGGCGGTCCGACACGGTGGACTGATCGCCGCCGACAATCGGACCGTTCGTCCACAGTCGAGCAGTTGTCCACAGGGCAATTTCCCACCTGCGCTTTCTTCGCTTCTCCTCTTTCGGGTCGTGCCACCGTCGAGACGACCGAATCGGCCGCAATGCACGGTCGGAGAGTGGAGGAATGGCGGACATGGCAACCAACCAGGAACTCGGTGCGCGCGGTGAGGAACTCGCGGTGCGCCATCTCGAGGACATCGGTCTCGAGGTGATCGAGCGGAACTGGCGGCATCGTTCCGGAGAACTCGACATCATTGCGCGCGAGGGCGAGACGGTGGTGTTCGTCGAAGTGAAGACTCGATCGGGAATCGGATACGGAACACCCGCCGAAGCGGTGACGTACACGAAACAGACTCGAATCAGAGGGCTGGCGCTGCGGTGGCTTTCGCTGCAGCAGGGACCGTGGGTGCAGATCAGATTCGACGTGATCGCGATCGTGGTCGGTCGCCACGAGGAACCGGTCATCACGCACGTTCGGGCCGCGTTCTGATGCCACTCGGGAGAGCGCATTCGGTGGCGGTCAACGGGGTCGACGGTGTGCTGGTGGAAATCGAAGCCGATATCGGGCAGGGCCTACCTGGCACACATCTTGTCGGTCTTCCCGATACTGCGCTGAACGAATCGCGTGACCGAGTCAAAGCCGCTGTGAAGAACTCGGGCGGTACCTGGCCGGACAGTCGGGTGATTCTCGCTCTGTCGCCCGCGACGTTGCCCAAGGGCGGATCGGTGTACGACCTCGCACTCGCGTTGTCGGTTCTCGATGCCGCGAAGGCGATTCCGCGTGGATGCCTGTCCGAGACCGTGTTTCTGGGTGAGCTGGCACTCGATGGGAGGCTGCGCGCAGTCCGTGGGGTCCTGCCCGGGGTGCTCGCGGTCAAGAGTGCGGGCTGGCAGCGAGTGGTCGTTCCGCTGCAATGTCTGCCCGAGGCGGGTCTGGTGGACGGAATCGAGGTGCTGGGTGCGGGTTCGCTCGGGGACGTGGTGGCCTGGCTTCGTGGTGAGCAGGCCCTCGAATCACCCGTCCCGACCGAATGGCACGAGGAGATCTATCCGGACCTCAGTGATGTTGCCGGACAGGCCGATGCGCGATGGGCTCTGGAGGTCGCCGCCGCAGGCGCACATCACATCATGTTGACCGGGCCACCGGGCATCGGAAAAACGATGTTGGCGCAACGTCTTCCGGGGATTCTGCCGCCGCTGACCGAATCCGAAGCGCTCGAAGTGACAGCCATCCACTCGGTGGCGGGCCTGTTGACCACGGCGCGGCCGCTCATCACGTCACCGCCGTTCATCGCGCCGCATCATTCGACCTCGGTGAGTGCCTTGGTCGGGGGCGGAACCGGAATGGCCAAACCGGGGGCAGTCAGCCGCGCACATCGCGGAGTCCTGTTTCTGGACGAGTGCGCCGAGATGAGCGTCCGGGTACTCGAGGCGTTGCGTACTCCGTTGGAGGACGGAGAGATTCGTATTGCCCGTCGTGACGGTGTGGCCAGGTATCCGGCCAGGTTTCAGTTGGTTCTCGCAGCCAATCCGTGTCCGTGTGCGCCTGCGCGGCAGGTCGACTGCGTCTGCCCGCCCACAGCGCGACGCAAATATCTCGGCAAGCTGTCCGGGCCATTGCTGGATCGCGTCGATCTGCGAATTCAGATGATGGGTGTCGCGACAGGTGCACTGGTCGACGAGGTGGGGGAGGGTACGAGCGAAATTCGCGCACGCGTGACGGGGGCCAGGGACGCCGCCGCGCAGCGGTGGCGAGAGTTCGGCTGGAGGACCAATGCGGAGGTTCCCGGACCCGCTCTGCGCCAACGATTTCGATTGGCACGCTCGACGCTCGCTCCGGTCGAGCGTGCGTTGCGCAACGGATCGCTGACCGCGCGCGGCGCAGACCGAGCCATTCGGTGGCGTGGACGCTGAACGATCTCGCCGGTGGTTCGGTCCCCGGTGCCGACGAGGTCGGAGCCGCGTTGGATTTCCGTGACAGGGGAGTGGCATGACGCACGACGCGCGTCGACTCGCCTGGGCGTATCTCTCTCGCGTGGCGCAGGGTCCGCATCGGCCGGTGGTCGATCATGCTGCAGCGCACGGTCCCGAAGCGACGGCAGAAGCCGTGCGGGCGGGCAGGTTGGGGGAGCGGCTCGCGGTCCGCGCCCACATCGACACCGCGGCAGCAGATCTCGATCACATCGCTGCGCTCGGTGGTCGGTTGATCACGCCGGACGACGACGAGTGGCCGGCGTGGCGATTTCTCGGATTCGACGGACCGGGTATGACCGCAGGGGTGGATACCTGCCCACCGATTGCGTTGTGGGCACTGGGAACTCGGCCGGTCGCAACGATCACCGAGCGTTCGGTGTCCATCGTCGGGACACGCGCCTCGAGTCCCTACGGTGATCATGTGACGGCGGAGATATCCGCCGATCTGGCGCTCGACGGGTGGACCGTCATTTCGGGAGCCGCTTTCGGTATCGACGCCGCGGCGCACCGGGCGGCTCTCGGAGTCGAGGGTACGACGATGGCGGTACTCGCCTGTGGCGTCGATCGTGCGTATCCAGCGGGCCATTCGCGGTTACTGCGGCAGATCGCTGCCAGTGGCCTGGTTCTCAGTGAATACGCGCCGGGTACGACACCGGCGAAGCATCGTTTCCTCGCTCGCAACAGGCTCGTCGCGGCACTCGGATCGGCTGTGGTGGTCGTCGAGGCCGGGTGGCGCAGCGGTGCTCGCAACACAGCGGCGTGGGCGGCGAAATTGGGTAGGCCCGTGCTCGCGGTCCCTGGGCCGGTCACCTCGCCGACGTCCACGGGCTGCCACCGCATGATCCGGGACGGCGAGGCCGTGCTGGTGTCGAGCTCGCACGATGTGGTCGCCGAGGCGGGTGCACTCGGGTCCCCGGAGGAGCCTCGACCCGACCTCTTTCGGGAGACCGATGCGCTGTCGGACACCGCCCTGCTGATCTACGACGCGTTGCCGGCAACCGGTTCGGTATCGAGTAGAGAGCTGTCCGAGCACTCCGGTGTTCCGCTGAACAAGGTGCGCGCATCCCTGCCGGTACTGGAGATGGACGGTTTCGTCGCCAGCGACGAGACCGGATGGTTCCGCGTCGTGCGTGGGTGAGCGCACCACGATTCGAGAGCCTAACGGTAGGGTGTTAGGTAATGCTTAGTCGACGCATCGGCTGTCGGCGTCGTTCACTCGAAGAGGGGTCAGAAGTGCCACGCAAGAAAACCACCCTGTCCGTCCTGCGCACCGAAGCGCTCACCCCGCACATGCACCGGGTCTACCTGGGTGGGGCCGGTTTCGACGACTTCGATGCGATCGACGAGACCGACGCCTACGTCAAGTTGTTCTTCGGGACCGATGACGAACCGATCATGCGCACGTACACCGTTCGCTCGGTGGATACTCGCGCTCGGGAGATCGCCATCGACTTCGTGGTGCACGGAGACGAGGGAGTCGCCGGGCCGTGGGCCACCCGGGCGAAGCCGGGGGACGAGATGTCGTTCTTCGGCCCGTCGGGTGGGTACGCCCCGCGCCCCGACGCGGACTGGCACCTCTTCGCCGGCGACGAATCGGCGATTCCGGCGATTTCGGCTGCTGTCGAAGCACTCCCGGAGGATGCCGTCGCCAAGGTCTTCATCGAAGTTGCCGACAGGCACGACGAGATCTACATGGAGACGCTCGCTGTCGTCGACGTGACCTGGATTCACCGGGGTGCGTCCTCGAACGAGGTCGGAGACGACCGAGCCGGAGACAACGCACCGCTGATCGCAGCGGTGAAGGAAACGGAATGGCTGCCGGGGCAGGCTCAGGTCTTCGTGCACGGCGAAGCCCAGGCCGTCATGCACAACATTCGGCCCTACATCCGTAAGGAGCGGGGTGTCGGTGCCGAGTGGGCCTCGATCTCGGGCTACTGGCGTCGCGGCCGAACCGAGGAGACGTTCCGAGTGTGGAAGCGCGAACTCGCGCAGGCCGAATCCGGTGTCGACGCCTGATCCCGCGACGACCCACCCCGAACGGCGTGTCCGGTTGTCGCGCGGCCTGCCAGAGCCCAAGCTGACCCGATGACCGATTCGCTGCCGCCTCACCTCGGCATTCACGTCGAGGAGTTCGCCGAGCATCTTCGACTCGGTCGAGAGCGATCCGAGCACACCATTCGGGCCTACGTCTCGGACGCTCGTTCGTTGCTCGCGCACTTCGCGGAGTGCTCGCCGGATGCGACCATCGCCGACCTCGACCTCCGCGCGGTGCGCTCGTGGTTGGCCACGCACTCGGCCGCCGGATCCGCCAGGACCTCGATGGCGAGACGCACCTCGTCGGCGAGGACGTTCGGGAAGTGGCTCGAACGGGTGGGAGCGGTGGCGGTGGCACCGGCGGAACGGTTGGCCGGTCCGGCCGGCCACCGCACGCTGCCCGGTGTTCTTCGCCACAGCCAGGCGGAGCACGCGCTGGCCGCGGCCGAATCGGGTGCCGCCGAGCTCGACCCCATCGCGCTGAGGGACAGGCTCATCGTCGAGTTGCTGTACGCGACCGGGGTGCGCGTGGGGGAGCTGTGCGGACTCGACGTCGACGACGTGGACACCGAGCGTCGCTTGATCCGTGTGCTCGGCAAGGGCAACAAGGAACGCTCGGCACCGTACGGTGCGCCGGCAGCGCATGCGGTCGAGAACTGGCTGGTCAGCGGCAGGCCCGAACTGGCCTCCGATCGATCCGGTGCGGCATTGCTGCTGGGACGGCGAGGTGGACGGCTCGATCAACGGCAGGCCAGAACGGCGGTGCACGAGGTACTCGACACCGTCCCCGGTGGTCCCAGCCTCGGTCCGCACGGCCTGCGCCACACCGCAGCGACACATCTGCTCGAAGGTGGGGCCGATCTGAGAGTGGTGCAGGAGCTGCTCGGCCACGCCTCTTTGGCGACCACCCAGATCTACACACACGTGTCGGTGGAACGGCTGCGTGCCGTGCACGATCAGGCTCATCCCCGGGCATGAGCCGAGCGTCGGCGGCGCAACGTTTGGTAGCGTCGTGGACGACTTACGACACCGAATACGGGGGACCGTGGACCGCGACCGACCGCAAGGTACTTCGGAAACGTGGTCCATGCATGTCCGCGACGGCTCGGCCGCCGACCATCGGAATCCCCCTGGGCGATCGGACAACGCACGCGACAACGGCAGCGGGCCCGTATCGTCGGGCTCGATGTCCACTCCTCGTTCGACGCCTCGGCAACCTCCACCCTGGCAGACGCCCGACTCGGGCGACCGACAGCCGTTGCCGCCGAGGTACAGCCCGCCGGTGCCGCTCGAGCCAGGGCCGCCGGCAGCGCAGCCGGACCGGTACCTGCCGGTACCGCCACACACCGAGGATTCGCGAACGCAGCCGGATCGGTGGTCGCCGCAACCGTGGTCGGGGGCACCCAACGCCTACCGACCCAACAGTCAGGATCTGGGCGCGGATTCGTTGCTCAAGCGTCCCAAGCGAGCGTCGAACTCCGGTTGGCGGCGAGGAGTGCACCGACTCACCGGCGGAGTCATCAACCCCGGCGAATCGACGGCGGAAGAGCGGTACCGAAACCAGGTCGAACGTATTCGGCAGCCGGTGCTCGGCGACTACCGGATCGCGTTTCTGTCGCTCAAGGGTGGCGTCGGCAAGACGACGACCACGCTGGGTCTCGGTTCGACTTTCGCGTCGCTGCGCGGAGATTGCGTCATCGCCGTGGACGCGAACCCCGACTTCGGCACCCTGGGTGAGCGAGTTCCGCGGCAGACGTCGTCGACCGTGCGTGATCTGCTCGCCGCGGCACCACACATTCGTCGTTACTCCGACATCCGCGAGCACACCTCGCAAGCACCGAGTCGACTCGAAGTGTTGGCAGGCGAGCGCGATCCCGCAGCGTCGGAGATGTTCGGCGAGGAGGACTACCGCGCCGTCATCGACATGTTGCAGGTGTACTACAACCTGATCCTGACCGACTGCGGTACCGGGATCATGCACTCGGCGATGAACGGGGTGCTGCAACTGGCGAACGCACTGGTTCTGGTCAGCTCGCCTGCAGTCGACGGCGCGCGCAGTGCTGCGGCGACGCTGGACTGGTTGGAATTGCACGGCTACGGACATCTGGTGGAGCGGACCGTCGTGGTGATCAGTTCGGTTCGCCCGGGTTCGTCGGCGGTGGACATGAACCTGCTGCAACAGCACTTTCTCGAGCGCTGCCGTGCTGTGCTGGTGATTCCGTTCGACGAACACCTGGCCGAGGGTGCCGTGGTCGACCTCGACCTGTTGCGTCCCCAGACTCGAAGCGCGTTCGTCGAGCTCGCCGCGATGGTGGCCGACGATTTTCCTGCGGCGTCCGGCAGGCATTCCGGCACCCAGCGCTGACGGTCATCTGCCGTCATTCGTCGAGGGGTTTCAACCTGATCGGGCTTGCGCGCACCGTCGCCGTGGGATCGAGGTAGTCCCGGCCACGTCTGATGCCCCAGTGAAGGCACGTCGACGAGCAGCCCTCGTGCCCCGATGTCACCGAACCCAGCACGGTCCCTCGCCGAACCCGCGTGCCGACGGCAACCGACGCCGACACCGGTTCGTACGTCGATCTCAGTCCGCCCGGATGATCGACCGATACGACGGGCTTTCCCGCGACCGACCCGGCGTACACCACGATTCCGTCGGCGACGGCGAGAACCGACTGGCCCTCGCGGGCGGCGAGGTCGACACCACGGTGGCCGGGCAGCCAGTTCTGCTCGGGACGGTCGAACGGGGTGACGACCTGCGGTTTCGGCTGCAGCGGCCAGGCGAATGCGCCTGGCTGCGCCGAGGCGACCGGCGTCGAGATCGTTACCGCGGTGACGAGGCACACCGCGAGTGCGCGGAGCGCGAGAGAGATGTTCACCCGTCGACCATGTCGTGGATATGAGCAATCGAACGAACCCGGACGCGATTTGTGGACAAGAAGTTTCTTTGTCCACAGGCATCGGAATCCCTTGACAGTCGGGCCTGGTTATGACGGGGGACGTGGCAGGTCTACACTCGTCACTTGCGGCCTGTGCGTGCACGGGTCGACTTCGCGCGTCCGCGTCATCGCATCGTCTGCCTCGCGCAGAATCACCGATACGAGAACCGGTTGTCGGCGGTCCCGAGATCTTCGTGATGTCGGGTCCGGCAACTTCAGCGGGCGCCAGGGCAGAGGTCACCGACACTCTGCGTCAACCGCACCATCGAAAGAGAGTTCTTCAGCCATGGCTGTAGTAACAATGAAGCAGCTGCTCGACAGCGGCACACACTTCGGACACCAGACCCGTCGCTGGAACCCGAAGATGAAGCGATTCATCTTCACCGACCGCAACGGCATCTACATCATCGACTTGCAGCAGACTCTGACCTTCATCGACAAGGCCTACGAGTTCGTCAAGGAGACCGTCGCCCACAACGGCACGGTTCTGTTCGTCGGCACCAAGAAGCAGGCGCAGGAGTCCATCGCCGCTGAGGCAACCCGCGTGGGCATGCCCTACGTGAACCAGCGCTGGCTCGGTGGCATGCTCACCAACTTCCAGACGGTGCACAAGCGTCTGCTCCGCCTCAAGGAGCTCGAGGCCATGGAGCAGACCGGTGGCTTCGAGGGACGCACCAAGAAGGAAATCCTCATGCTCACGCGTGAGATGACCAAGCTCGACCGCACCCTCGGTGGCATCCGGGACATGTCCAAGGTTCCGTCGGCCATCTGGATCGTCGACACCAACAAGGAGCACCTCGCGGTTGCCGAGGCTCGCAAGCTGAACATCCCGGTCATCGCGATCCTCGACACCAACTGCGATCCCGACGTGGTCGATTACCCGATCCCGGGTAACGACGACGCGATCCGTTCCGCTGCGCTGCTGACCAAGGTCGTCGCATCCGCAGTCGCCGAGGGCGTGCAGGCGCGAGCAGGTCAGAACACTGCATCCGACGCCAAGCCCGAGGTCGGCGCAGGCGAGCCCCTCGCCGAGTGGGAGCTCGAGCAGCTCGCTCAGGCTTCACCGGCAGCAGAGGCTCCCGCAGCGGACGCCCCGGCAGCGGACGCTCCCGCAGCCGATGCCCCGGCAGCAGAAGCACCGGCAGCAGAAGAAGCACCGGCCGCTCAGGCTTGATCGAATTCGGTCCCGGTTCACCCTCAGGGGTGGGCCGGGGCCGCTTCGGTATGTCAGGGTCGAGGTCGGCACGGCTCCGCAACGAGTCCGTCGATCACGCCCTGAGAACAGCATTTTTCGTCAACGCCCGTACCCAGACATTTGAGGAGGCTCGCCCACGATGGCGAACTACACTGCCGCCGACGTCAAGCGGCTCCGTGAGCTCACCGGCTCCGGAATGATGGACTGCAAGAACGCGCTCGCCGAGAACGACGGCGACTACGACAAGGCCGTCGAGTACCTGCGTATCAAGGGTGCCAAGGACGTCGGCAAGCGCGCCGAGCGCAACACCGCCGAAGGCCTCGTCGTCGCCGAGGGTGGAGTGCTCGTCGAGATCAACTCCGAAACCGACTTCGTGGCCAAGAACGACGAGTTCCAGACGTTCGCCGCATCCGTTGCAGCGACGGCTGCAGCAGGCAAGCCTGCCGACGTCGATGCCCTCAAGGCGCTCGACCTCGACGGCAAGACTGTCGAAACGGCTCTGAACGAGCTGTCGGCCAAGATCGGCGAGAAGCTCGAGCTGCGTCGCGTCGTGTCCTACGACGGCAACACCGCGACGTACCTGCACAAGCGCAGCGCGGACCTGCCGCCTGCCGTGGGCGTGCTCGTCGAGTACACCGGTGACGGCGACGCCGCAGGCGATGCCGCGCGCGCAGCTGCGATGCAGATCGCCGCCCTCAAGGCCAAGTACGTCACGCGCGACGAGGTCCCCGAGGACCTGGTGGCCGCCGAGCGTCGCATCGCCGAGGAAACCGCTCGCGAAGAAGGCAAGCCGGAACAGGCACTGCCGAAGATCGTCGAAGGTCGCGTCAACGGATTCTTCAAGGACGTCGTTCTCACCGAACAGAAGTCGGTGCAGGACGGCAACAAGACCGTCAAGGCCATTCTCGACGAGGCCGGCGTCACCATCACCCGCTTCTCGCGCTTCGAGGTCGGTGCCAGCTAGTCTGCGCACCGGTTCGGTCGAGCGATGCCGTTCATTCGATTCCATCGAGTGGGCGGCATCGCTCGTGCGCGGGGCAGGTGGGTGTGCAGGCCGGAGCCCTGTCCACCACCCGGGCCTCGATAGGGCAGGATGATCCGAGAGGAAACCGTAGTGTTCGACGAGTACCGAGGAGAGCTATGACCGATCCGGCCCCTGACCGTCCCGGGTTCCGACGCGTGATGCTCAAACTGGGTGGGGAGATGTTCGGAGGCGGCCAGGTCGGTCTCGATCCGGATGTCGTGAACAACGTTGCCGAACAGATCGCCGAGGTGGTGGCCACCGGGGTCCAGGTCGCAGTGGTGATCGGCGGTGGCAATTTCTTCCGTGGTGCCGAACTGCAGCAGCGCGGCATGGACAGGTCCCGTTCGGACTACATGGGCATGCTCGGAACCGTCATGAATTGTCTTGCGCTGCAGGACTTCCTGGAGAAGCAAGGCGTTGCCACCAGGGTGCAGACCGCGATCACGATGGGTCAGGTCGCAGAGCCGTACCTCCCGCTCCGCGCACGACGTCATCTGGAGAAGGGGCGCGTGGTGATCTTCGGAGCCGGCATGGGTATGCCGTACTTCTCCACCGACACCACGGCTGCGCAGCGCGCGCTGGAAATCGGTGCCGAGGTGTTGTTGATGGCCAAGGCGGTCGACGGCGTGTATTCGGCCGATCCGCGACTGGACCCCGATGCGACGATGTTCGACACCATCACGCACCGCGAGGCCATCGAACAGGGACTCAAGGTTGCCGATGCGACGGCCTTCAGTCTGTGCATGGACAATCAGATGCCGATGCTGGTGTTCAATTTGCTGATTCAGGGAAATATCGCTCGCGCCGTTTCCGGTGAGAAGATCGGCACGCTGGTCACGTCGTGATCGTTGCCGACAGTGACGTGAGCAAATCGAAGACGAAGACGATGGAGGACAGATCGTGATTGACGAAGCTCTCTTCGATGCCGAAGAGAAGATGGAAAAGGCCGTATCGGTTGCACGTGACGATCTGTCCTCGATTCGCACCGGACGTGCCAACCCCGGGATGTTCTCCCGCATCGTCATCGAGTACTACGGTGCTCCGACACCGATCACTCAGCTGGCAAGTATCAGCGTCCCCGAAGCGCGCCTCGTGGTCATCAAGCCGTACGAGTCCAATCAGCTGGGACCGATCGAAACCGCCATTCGCAACTCCGATCTCGGTGTCAATCCCACCAACGACGGCAACCTCATTCGAATCGGAGTTCCGCAGCTCACCGAGGAACGTCGCCGCGAATTCGTCAAGCAGGCCAAGGGCAAGGGCGAGGACGCGAAGGTATCGATTCGCAACGTTCGCCGGAAGACGATGGAAGAGCTCAAGCGCATTCAGAAGGACGGCGAAGCAGGCGAGGACGAGGTCGTCCGCGCCGAGAACGATCTGGACAAGACCACTGCCAAGTACACCGCTTCCGTGGACGAACTCGTCAAGCGTAAAGAGGGCGAGCTGATGGAGGTCTGACCCGACCTCGACAGCTGCTTTTCGCGACGGACGACGATGAATTTCGAGGAGATGACGACAGTGGTGGGACCGGATCGGCAGGAGGGCAGCGGTACGCCCGCTGCCTCGTCCGGGGTCGCCGCAGCGAAGTCGACGGGCAAGGCAGGTCGTAATCTTCCTGCCGCGATCGGAGTCGGCGGGTCGTTGGGAATCGGCCTGATTCTCGTCCTGGTCTTCGTGCCGCTGGTGTGGATCGGCGTGGTGGCCGTCGCGTTGGCCGTCGCTACCTACGAGGTGTCCAAGCGCCTGCGCGAGGGTGGGGTCCTCGTGCCCCGCATCCCCCTGATCCTCGGCGGTCAGGCGATGATCTGGCTCGGCTGGCCGTTCGGGGCAGTCGGTGTGCTCAGCGCGGCGGTGGGCACCGTCCTGGTGTGCATGGTGTGGCTGCTGCTGCGGCAGGGATTCGGCACCGCTCCGAAGAACTACCTCGAAGAACTCTCCGTCACCGTCCTCGTGGCATGTTGGTTGCCGCTGCTGGCCTCGTTCACCGTTTTGATGGTGCTGCAGGACAACGGCGCAGGCCGCATCCTGGTGTTCGTCATCGGCGTCGTGTGCTCGGACATCGGCGGATACATCGCGGGTGTGTTGTTCGGAAAGCATCCGATGGCACCCGCCATCAGCCCGAAGAAGTCATGGGAAGGGCTCGCCGGTTCGCTCATCTTCTGCATCATCGGATGTCTGCTGACGGTGACGCTCATCCTCGAGGCCAACTCGATGATCGGCATCCTTCTCGGCGTGGTTCTGGTGGTGACCGGCACGTTGGGTGATCTGATCGAGTCGCAGGTCAAGCGTGACCTCCGCATCAAGGACATGGGCACCCTGCTGCCCGGCCACGGCGGCATCATGGACAGGCTCGATTCGCTGCTGCCCTCGGCGTTCGTGGCATGGCTCGTCTTCACCGTTCTCCTCTGAGCAGACTGTTCTCGGGCGTACGCAGCGAAGTCACCGGGGTGATTCCCAGCCCGAACATCTGGAACTGGCCTCACCTGTACGAGGCGGAGAACCGTGCTCAGGACGTCGACGGTGCTCTGTTCGACGCGATCCGTTCGGTGGCTGACTGGACGGCCAAGACGGTCGTCGACGTCGGTTGCGGAAGCGGCTTTCATCTTCCGGTGTTCGCGGCCGACGCGGACCGGGTGATAGGCGTCGAGCCGCACGAACCACTCGCTGCTGCGGCGAGACTGCGAGTCGCGAACCTGCCGAATGTCGAGGTGAAGATCGCCCAAGCGGATTCCCTCCCGATCGACGACGGCACCGTGGACATCGTCCATGCGCGCACCGCGTACTTCTTCGGACCGGGCTGCGGGCCGGGAATCGTCGACGCCATGCGCGTGCTCGGGCCGGGAGGGGCGTTGGTCGTCGTGGATCTGGACGCGACCGCGTTGCCGTACGGGGATTGGATGCGGGCCGATCTGCCGCATTACGACCCGGCAACAGTCGAGGCGTTCTTCGAGGCACAGGGTTTCGCACTCACCCGTGTCGACACGAGATGGTCGTTTCCGAATCGACGCATGCTGCGCGATGTGCTGGGAATCGAGTTCGGTCCACGCGTCGCACGTGAGGCCGCGAAGTCGGTGGACGGTGTCTCGTTCGACGTGCGGTATCGAGTCCACGTCCGGTACAAACCGACCGGAATCGAGCTGCATTAGCGAGCCGATGGGCTTTTCGCCGAACGCACCTCGACCCCAGGTGATTTCAGGAGGCGGCGGAAATCCCGAAGATCTCGGCCAGCTCGTTGATCTTGAGCGCCTTCGCCAGGCGGGGCAGGTCGCTTCCGTCCTTGACGTGCGCGCCGTCGGCACCGAGGGCATCGATGACGTCACGGGCCCACGACACATCCGTCGGTGACGGCGCGAGCTCGCGGTTGACGATGGCAGCCTGCTCCGAGTGCATGCACAGCTTGCCCGTCATGCCCATCGACAGGGTCAGAGCTGCGTCGCGTCCGAGGATGCTGTCGTTGGCCGTCAGCGTCGGTCCGTCGATCGGTCCCGGAATGCGCGCTGCGCGTGAGGAGACGACGAGGCGTGAACGGGGGTACGCCATAGCCAGCGGGTCGTCGCTCATACCCGTGTCGCGGCGGAAGTCGCCACTGCCGAAAGCGAGACGGAAGGTCGACTCTGCGCGGGCGATCTCCGTCGCGGCTTCGAGGCCCATCGCGGACTCGACCAGTGCCAGGATCGGAGTGCCTGGTGCCAGGCGAGCAGCTGTGGCCTCGACCTGACCGCCACTCTCGGTCTTCGCGAGCATGACGCCGACCAGTCCGGGCAGACCGGACAACGCGGCGAGGTCATCGGCCCAATACGGCGTCGTTGCATCGTTGATGCGTACCCACGCAGAGTTTCCTTCGCCGAGCCACTGCACGACGGCCTCGCGCGCGGCCGGCTTCTTGGCCGGAGCGACTGCGTCCTCGATGTCGAGGATGACGGCATCGACTCCCGACGCGACGGCGTCGCCGAAGGTCTCGGGCTTGGTGGCCGGCACCAGCAGCCAGGACCGGGCTCGGTCCGGGGCAACGCCGGATGCCACAGGTGTCTCCATGAAAGTTGTCACGTCATGCTCCTCGAGTGAAGTGGGGCACCCCAAGCCTGATCGATTCAGTGAGTCAGCGCCAGCTTCTGTACATAGTGTTCACGAGTGGCGCTACTTCTTCTTGGCCGAACGTCGCACCTGAAGGATTCGAGCGCCGCCCACCATTGCCATCACCAGCGCGCCGGCGATCGCGGCCAGCAACATACTGATGCCGAGGGGCAGATCGAGCTGCCACGCGAAGATCTGGACCGTGACGGAGTCGAGATTCTGCACGATGAACACCAGCAGGATCACCAGGACCACAGCTCCGACCACCAGGCCGGTCCACAGGGCGGCGGTGCGAGTGTGGGCGATATCGGTCGGAGCGGCAGCCTGTCGCTCGGGAACGAACTCGGGATCGGGAGCGGAATGGCCGTCCGAATCCGGAGTAGTGATCGGAGCGAGGTCGCCCGAGGCGCTGGGCTCGCCGGGGTGCGCTGCGCCCGATTTGTCCAGCGATGTCTCGTGATTGTCGTCAGCTCTGGTGGCCATGTCGATGATCCTTCCGCACGTGTTGGCCGAATGCACGTGCATCCGGCCACGACCTCGATACCCATCGGATAACGGACGGAAACAGTCGCGAATAGGACTGCGAGGCGATGGGGTGGACAATGGAGGAATGCAGTGTCACCGAAAGATGTGGGGTGGAGTATGAGCGACTCCGTCGAGGCAACGAACACGTCGACCGAGCAGAAGAGGCCCAATCTCCCCTTGGTCTTCACTGCGCCGCGTCGCGGTATGCCGTCGCGCCACCTCGCCGACCTGGACAAAGAGGGTCTGCGGGATGCGGTGAAGGCGCTCGGTCTACCTGCGTTTCGCGCCGATCAGCTGGCCCGGCACTACTACGGGCGTCTCGAGGCCGACACCACCAAGATGACCGATCTTCCGGCCGAGGCCCGCGAAAAGGTCGGTGCCGATCTCTTCCCCACGCTGCTGACGCCGATCAAGCACCTGGCATGTGATGACGGTGACACTCGCAAGACCCTGTGGAAGGCCAACGACGGAACCTTGCTCGAGAGCGTTCTGATGCGGTACCCGGATCGGGCCACTCTGTGCATCTCCAGTCAGGCCGGCTGCGGAATGGCCTGTCCCTTCTGCGCGACCGGCCAAGCGGGTCTGACGAGGAACCTGTCGACGGCCGAGATCGTCGACCAGGTCCGTTCGGCTGCAGCCGACCTGCGCGACGGCGTGGTCCACGGGGGTGAAGGTCGACTGTCGAACGTGGTCTTCATGGGGATGGGCGAGCCCCTGGCGAACTACAAGAGGGTCGTCTCCGCGGTGCGCAAGATCGTCTCGCCCGCACCCGACGGACTCGGTCTCTCGCAGCGCTCGGTGACGGTGTCGACGGTCGGTCTGGCACCGGCAATCCGCAAGCTGGCCGACGAGGGACTGTCGGTGACGCTTGCGGTGTCGTTGCACACGCCCGACGACGAACTCCGCGACACGCTGGTGCCCGTGAACAACCGTTGGTCGGTGGCAGAGGTGTTGTCGGCGGCAAGGTACTACGCAGACCAGACCGGTCGTCGTGTCTCGATCGAGTACGCAATGATCCGAGACGTCAACGACCAGCCGTGGCGAGCAGACATGCTGGGCAAGAAGCTGCACAAGGCACTCGGCTCACGAGTTCACGTGAACCTGATCCCACTCAATCCGACTCCGGGTAGCGAATGGGACGCCAGCCCGAAGCCGGTGGAGCGAGAGTTCGTCCGACGGGTGATTGCGCAGGGCGTCTCGTGCACCGTCCGAGACACCCGCGGTCAGGAGATCGCCGCAGCGTGCGGTCAGCTGGCAGCCGAGAACTGACTCGGTTGCTAGCGGGGCTTGCGGCGGACGACGATGTCTCGCACCACGAGCCCGACCAGCATCGCTGCGAATCCGATCAACCACAGATCCTCGACCTTGCCGGTGTGGTTGCCGATCATCATGAACAGCAGGAACACGGCTACGACGATGGCGGCCACCCGCATCGCGCGATTCGATTCACCACTCCACCCCCACTCGGCGGACGGCACGTCCGGCACCTCGTTGCGGGTATCGACGACCGGGTCGTACGAAGCGGATTCCAGTTCGGTATTTGCCACCGGTCGGTCCTCTCGGGTGATGAATTCTCGAAGTCGTACTTCACGAGGCGTCGAGCCTGCGCGTTCGGACAATATTGGCATACGACCGCCCGTCGTAGCCATCAGGGTAGTGTGCTCACCCGGCGCGACTGCCGACTTCGGTGAGAGACTGCGGCGGTGACGTCCGAGCGCCTTCCGCATCCACTGACCCAGTTTCCGCTGAGCTACCCCCGAGACATGGTGGGGTACGGCCGCACGCCGCCGCACGCCCAGTGGCCGGGTCAGGCCAACATCGCCGTCCAGTTCGTCCTCAACTACGAGGAGGGTGCGGAGAACAACGTCCTCGACGGTGACACCAAATCCGAGACGTTCCTCTCGGAAATGATCGGGGCACAAGCCTTTCCGAATCGGCACATGAGCATGGAGTCGCTGTACGAGTACGGCTCGAGGGCAGGCGTGTGGCGGGTGCTGCGGGCGTTCGAGAAGCGCGACCTACCCCTGACGGTGTTCGCTGTCGCGAAGGCCATGGAACGAAACCCGGAAGTGGTTGCCGCACTGTCGGAATTGGGTCACGAGATCGCCTGCCACGGTCTGCGGTGGCTTTCCTACCAGCAGATCGACGAGAACGTCGAGCGCGAGCACATGGCCGAGGCCGTGGCCATCCTTCAGGGCCTCACCGGCTCGGCCCCGCTCGGGTGGTACACCGGACGTGACTCTCCGAACACCCGGTCGCTCGTCGTCGAGCACGGCGGCTTCGTGTACGACTCGGATTCCTACGCCGACGATCTTCCCTACTGGGAGAAGGTCTCTCGTGGCTCCGAGATCGTCGATCACCTGGTGGTGCCGTACACCCTCGATACCAACGACATGCGTTTCGCGTCGCCCGGAGGGTTCTCGACCGGAGACGAGTTCTACGCGCATCTACGGGACGCGTTCGACGTGCTGTACGCCGAGGGGGAGAACGGCAGCCCCAAGATGCTCTCGGTCGGACTGCACTGCAGGCTGGTGGGCAGACCGGCTCGTATCGCCGCCCTCGAGCGTTTTCTCGATCACGTTCAGTCTCACGACAAGGTGTGGGTGGCCAAGCGAATCGACATCGCCGAGCACTGGCGCGCAGTGCACCCACCCTCCTCCTGACTCAGCGCGGCGACCGGCACGCCGACGCCAGCGCCGTCAGATAGCGGTCGGTGAACAGGGCCTGCACCCGCTTGCCCACCGGACCGCCGAGCCTGGTGTACCAGCGGCCGGGGTTCGAGAACGCGGTGATGTGCGCGGAGACCGTCCCGTCCTCGGGGGAGTAGTCGACGTAGAAGAGTTCCTCGCCGGACTCGGGATGGCCGTCCAGGGTGCCGTAGGCGAAGCCCTGTCGGTTGGCTTCGTCGATGACGTAGACGACACGGCAGGGGATGCGGACGGGCCCGAGCGTGAGAACGACCACGGCGTCGGGGACGGCGTTGTCGGCGTCGGAATGGACCTTCAGTCCGGTGCCGCGGTGCATGTCCCAGCGCATCAGCGTGTCGGCTGCGGCCACGAAGTCCTCGAGTCCGGATCCGATCACCCGCGATTTCTCGACGTGGTGGTAGCCGGACGGGAGCCTGCCGCTCGTTGCTCCTACGTCGACGTAGTTGAACGATGCCGCGCGATACTTCGAGACGTCCATGCCCTCCAGCGTGCCAGCTACGGCGGCACATAGGGGTTTCTCAGCCTCGGTAGGCAACAATGGACCGGTGCCAGACCATCGTGAGCGAACGACCTCCTCGGATCGTCCCGAGCCGATTCGAGTGTTGCTGTTGGGCAGCACCGGCTCGATCGGAACCCAAGCGCTCGACGTCATCGCCACCGACCCCGACCGTTTCGTCGTCGTCGGTCTTGCTGCGGGCGGTGGAAACATCGAGCTACTTCGCCGTCAGATCGCCGAGACCGGTGCTCGACGCGTGGCCGTGGCCGACCCCGCCGCTGCCGCCGAGCTCGACTTTCCCGGGGTTCTGAGCGGGCCGCGCGCGGTCACCGAGCTCGTCGAGTCCACGCAGGCGGACGTGGTGCTCAACGCACTGGTGGGCTCGCTCGGTCTCGAGCCGACGTTGGCGGCGTTGAAGACCGGAGCGCGGCTGGCGTTGGCGAACAAGGAATCTCTGGTCGCCGGCGGGGAACTGGTGCTCGCTGCCGCCGCACCGGGACAGATAGTTCCGGTGGACTCGGAGCACTCGGCGCTGGCGCAGTGCCTGCGCAGTGGCCACCGAAGCGAGGTGGATCGACTGATCCTGACCGCTTCGGGCGGACCGTTCCGTGGGTGGAGCGAAGCGGAACTGAAGTCGGTGACGCCTGCCCAGGCCGCGGCTCATCCGACCTGGTCGATGGGTCCGATGAACACATTGAACTCGGCAACCTTGGTCAACAAGGGCCTCGAGTTGATCGAAGCGCATCTGCTGTTCGGGGTGCCGTACGACAAGATCGACGTCACCGTGCATCGGCAATCCATCGTCCATTCGATGGTGACGTTCGTGGACGGATCCACCATTGCCCAGGCCAGCCCGCCGGACATGAAGCTTCCGATCGGGTTGGCGCTCGGGTGGCCCGATCGAGTTCCCGATGTTGCGCGTGCACTCGATTTCACTTCAGCGTTCTCCTGGGACTTCGAGCCACTCGACGATCGAGTGTTCCCCGCCGTGCAGCTGGCCCGCGAGGCCGGAATCATGGGCGGGTGCACGACGGCGGTGTACAACGCGTCCAACGAGATCGCGGCCGAGGCGTTCCTCGCCGGGCGCATCGAGTTCCCGCAGATAGTGCAGACGGTGCGCGCCGTCGTCGATGACGGCAGTGGACAATGGTCGACGGTGCCGACCGACGTGGACGACGTCCTCGCGGCGGATTCCTGGGCTCGCGCACATGCGAGTGAGCTCCTGAAACAGAAGGGCCTCTGAGTTACATGCTGTTCGCTCTGGGTGTGGTGCTGTTCGCCGTCGGCATCGGTGTGTCGATCGCGCTGCACGAGGCAGGACACATGTGGACCGCGAAAGCGCTCGGCATG
This sequence comes from Rhodococcus sp. 14-1411-2a, assembly GCF_002259485.1. GTDB lineage: Bacteria > Actinomycetota > Actinomycetes > Mycobacteriales > Mycobacteriaceae > Rhodococcoides. The sequence continues at coordinate 635,332 of NZ_NPGA01000020.1, read as the reverse complement.
AAAGTCCGCCGGTACTACATCGGGTTCGGCCCCAAGATCTTCTCTTTCCGACGCGGCGAGACCGAATACGGCCTCAAGGCAATTCCGGCCGGCGGATTCTGCGACATCGCCGGAATGACGGCGATCGACGAGCTCGCACCCGACGAGGTCGAGCGCGCGATGTATCGCCAGAAGACGTGGAAGCGGATCGTCGTCATGGTCGGCGGCATCGCGATGAACTTCGTACTGGGAATCGTGCTGATCTATGCGCTCGTTCTCGGGTGGGGCACGCCCGATCGGGTCACTCCGACCACGACTGTCCAGGGTGTCGGCTGCGTCGGAACGACGCAGACACCGGACGGTGAGATCGCCGATTGCTCGGGTGACGGTCCGGCCGCCGCGGCAGGGCTGCGTGAGGGCGACATCATCACAGCGGTGGACGGCACCCCCACGGAGGTCTGGTCGGATGCGGTTCTGGCCATTCAGGCCTCCACCGGCTCGGTCGAGCTGACAGTGGATCGCAACGGTGCTTCGCAGACCATCACCGTCCCGGTCACACAGGTTCAGCGATACGTCGTCGATCCCGACACCGGAGCGAGGGAATCGACGACGGTCGGGGCGGTGGGTGTCACCGGGGGTCCGCCACCGAACGTCACGTACAACCCGATCGAGGCGGTGCCGGAGACGTTCGCTTTCACCGGCGACATCTTCGTACAGACCGGCAAGGCACTCGTGCAACTGCCGACCAAGGTGCAGGCGCTGTGGGAGTCGATCTTCGGCGGTGAGCGTGGCCTCGACACCCCGATGAGCGTCGTCGGTGCCAGTGTCATCGGTGGTCAGGCAGCGGAGACGGAGAACTGGGCGACGTTCATCGGGTTGCTCGCGTCGTTGAATTTCTTCCTCGGGGCGTTCAACCTCGTGCCGCTGTTGCCGCTCGACGGTGGCCACATGGCCGTGACCATCTACGAGCGCATTCGCAACATCTTCCGAAACCGCCGTGGCCTACCGGACGGCGCGCCGGTGGACTACATGAAGCTGATGCCGGTCACTTACGTGGTCATCGTCGTTTTCATCGGGTTCTCCTTGTTGACACTCACGGCGGACATCGTCAACCCGATTCAATTGTTCTAAGTAGACTCGTCAGTCGTAGCTAGGAAAGAAGGCCACTGTGTCCGTGTCAGTCGGATTGGGAATGCCGGCACCGCCGGTACCGGTACTCGCGCCGCGTCGAAAGACCAGGCAGCTCCAGGTCGGGTCGGTGGGAGTGGGCAGCGACAGCCCCATCTCGGTGCAGTCCATGTGCACCACCAAGACCCACGACATCAACGCCACTCTGCAGCAGATCGCCGAACTGACGGCGTCGGGCTGCGACATCGTGCGTGTGGCATGCCCCACACAGGACGACGCCGATGCGCTGTCGATCATCGCCAAGAAGAGTCAGATTCCGGTGATCGCCGACATCCACTTCCAGCCCAAGTACATCTTCGCCGCGATCGATGCAGGATGCGCCGCTGTGCGCGTCAACCCGGGGAACATCAAGGAATTCGACGGCCGGGTCAAGGAAGTCGCCAAGGCAGCCGGTGACGCGAACATTCCGATCCGCATCGGCGTCAATGCCGGTTCGCTCGATCCTCGCCTGATGAAGAAGTACGGCAAGGCGACACCGGAGGCCCTCGTGGAGTCCGCGCTGTGGGAGGCGGGTCTGTTCGAGGAACACGGATTCGGTGACATCAAGATCTCCGTCAAGCACAACGACCCCGTCATCATGGTCGCCGCGTACGAGCAGCTGGCCGCGCAGTGCGACTACCCGCTGCACCTCGGTGTCACCGAGGCCGGCCCCGCTTTCCAGGGCACCATCAAATCCTCGGTGGCCTTCGGCGCACTGCTGTCTCGTGGAATCGGCGACACCATCCGCGTGTCCCTGTCGGCTCCGCCGGCCGAGGAGATCAAGGTCGGTAACCAGATTCTGCAGTCGCTCAACCTGCGTCCCCGCAAGCTCGAAATCGTCTCCTGCCCGTCGTGCGGACGCGCGCAGGTCGACGTGTACACCCTCGCCGACGAGGTCACCGCAGGCCTGGAGGGCATGGAAATTCCGCTGCGCGTTGCCGTCATGGGATGCGTCGTCAACGGTCCGGGCGAGGCGCGCGACGCCGACCTCGGCGTGGCGTCGGGCAACGGCAAGGGCCAGATCTTCGTCAAGGGCAAGGTCATCAAGACCGTGCCCGAGGCGCAGATCGTGGAGACCTTGATCGAGGAAGCAATGCGCATCGCCGAGGAATTCGAGAAGGATGAGACCGCAGACGGCGGCGCTCCGGTGGTGACGGTCAGCTGAGCAGGATCGATCCGGTCGGTGTCCGGTTTGCCGCTCTGCCACCGAGGGAACAGGTTCTCTGGAATGATTCGCTACACGCTCGGTCGGTGTGTATGCGGTAGGTGGGTCAGGAGGTCGGCAGGTGCTCAAGCTCCTCGGTGCGAAGCCTCTCGGTAATCGGGACGTTGCGCATGTCTTACGAGTGCTCGATGCCGACCCGGTTGCCACCTGCATGGTCGCCGCGAGGGTGCAGGAATCCGGACTGGATCCGAGGTCGTTTCACGGTGAGATGTGGAGCCGGGGCGGACCGGACGAGTCGTTGTGTTTCTACGGAGCCAACCTCGTCCCTCTGCTCGGATCGAGTGACGATCTGCGGTCGTTCGCCGACCGCGCATGTCGCGGTCCACGGCTGTGTTCCTCGCTGGTCGGTCGAGCCGAACTGACACTGCCGCTGTGGGAGATGCTCGAAACCGACTGGGGCCCGGCTCGTGAGGTTCGCGGTGAGCAGCCACTGCTGGCCACGTCGGTTCGATCGTGGGTCACCCCCGATCCACACGTACGTCTCGTTCGCCCAGAGGAACTGGACGTGTATCTGACTGCGGCCGTGGCCATGTTCATCGAGGAAGTCGGAGTCGACCCGAGGCAGAACGACGGCGGCCGCGGATACCGGCGACGGATCTCGAGTCTGATTGCCGCGCAGCGTGCGTGGGCTCGATTCGAGGACGGTCGGGTGGTGTTCAAGGCCGAGATCGGGTCGCAGTCGGCGACGGTGGGGCAGATCCAGGGGGTATGGGTTCACCCCGATCGGCGTGGGCACGGTCTCGGTGCGTCCGGTACCGCAGCGGTGGTGAATTCGGTGGTCCGCCAGGGCCGCACCGCAAGCCTCTACGTCAACAGTTTCAACTACGTCGCCAGACGGGCGTACGCGAAGATCGGTCTGACCCAGGTGGCGACCTTCACGACCGTGCTCCTCGACTAGATCGGCCGTCGCTCGAACGGGTTGTGCCGAACCGCGATTCGTTGCCGCAGCCGGAGGCAGCGCCCTATTACTATGGGGCGCAATGAGATCACGTGGTGCAACCGAAGTGCGGTATCGGATCGGCGCGGTATCGGTGGTCGCAGCCGTCGTTGCTGCCGCCCTCGCCGGATGTACCCCCAAGCCCGACGGCCCGGAGCCGGCTGCCCAGGCATTTCTCGCCGCGTTCGAGTCCAACGACATCGCCGCCGCGGCCGCGGACACCGACAAGCCCGACGCGGCGGCCACGGCACTGACCGAGGCGTGGACCAATCTTCAGGCCGAGGCTCTGGAAGCGGAGACGACGTCGGTGCAGGTCGACGGCGACACCGCCACAGTCGGCTACAAATACACGTGGCAGCTGCCGAAAGATCGGGTGTGGACGTACGACGGTCAGCTGAACATGGGTCGCAGCGAGGGCGAGTGGGTGGTGCGCTGGACGGCGTCGGACATCCATCCCAAGCTCGGTGACACTCAGACGATGTCCTTGCGATCCACGGCGGCTCCTCGCGCACGAGTCAACGAGCGCTCCGGGACCGATGTGTTGGTGCCCGGGGTGGTGCACCGAATCAAATTCGACGCGGCCGATGCGAACAATGTGGTTGCCTCGGCGACGGCGCTGTCGACGTTGCTGACGCCGTTCGATGCGTCCATCACCGCGCAGTCCATCGTCGAATCCGCCACCTCTGTCGACGGCGACTATCCGGTGGCGTTGCTTCGAGACAGTGACTACCAGCCCATCTCGGCCGCGCTGACCGAGATCCCGGGAGTGACCGCATCCGACGAATCGGATCTGGTGTCCACCGACCCCACGTTCGCGCCGGACCTGGTCGGCCAGGTCAAGAAGGCCGTCATCGACGAGGTCGACGGCAAGGCGGGGTGGAGTGTGGTCACCACGAATCGCAACGGCGTCGACATCGATGTCCTCACCGACACTCCGCCGGAGCCCTCTCCGTCGTTCTCCATCAGTCTCGATCGCAACATTCAGGTCGCGGCGCAGCGTGCGGTGAACGCACGCACCGAGCAGGCGATGACGGTGGTCATCCAGCCGTCCACCGGGGCGATTCTGGCGGTGGCACAGAACCCGGCTGCCGATCGGGACGGACCGGTCGCGTCGGCCGGCCTCTACCCACCCGGATCGACCTTCAAGATCATCACCGCCGGTGCCGCCATCTCGAGCGGACTCGCGTCTCCGGGAAGCACCGTCCCGTGTCCGGGTCGAATCGTCATCGGTGAGCGCAGTGTGCCCAACTACAACGAGTTCGCACTGGGTGACGTGACGATGAGTACTGCGTTCACTCGCTCGTGCAACACCTCGTTCGCCAAGCTGGCCAGCGAGATGACACCGGATGCATTGACCGTGGCGGCATCCCAGTTCGGCGTCGGGCCGGACTACGACGTCGTCGGGCTGCCTACCGATTCCGGTTCGGTGCCCCCGGCCGAGGAGCTCGTCCAGCGCACCGAGGACGGCTTCGGTCAGGGCCGAGTGGTCGTGTCGACGTTCGGTATGGCCCTGGCCGCCGCGACGGTGGCCCATGGCTCGACGCCGGTGCCGAACCTCCTGGTCGGACGCGACACCGTGATCACAGGAGAGCATCCGCAGATCGAGCCTGCGATGGTCGACGGGCTGCGCGGGATGATGCGTTCGGTGGTCACCAGCGGTACGGCCGAGCGCATCGCAGACCAGGGCGAGGTGTACGGCAAGACCGGCGAAGCAGAGGTCGACGGCGGCTCGCACTCGTGGTTCGTCGGCTACCGCGGAGACATCGCCTTCGCCACCCTCGTGGTGCGGGGCGGCAGCTCGGACAATGCGGTCGCGGTGACCCGAGAGATGTTCGAGCAACTGCCGCCCGGGTACTGACCGCTCGGCGGTGTGCCCGGTTCAGGAGGGCAGCACTCCGAGTCGACGGCAGGCCACCACGGCTTCGTATCGAGTGTGCGATTCGGTTTTGCGCATCACGCTGCGCAGGTACGACTTGACGGTCTCGGCACCGATCGACAAACGCGCGGCGACCTCGATGTTGGTGCAGCCCAGAGCAACTTGCGAGATCACGTCGATCTCTCGTGGTGTCAGCGACTGCGACACGTCCTGGGTCCGCGGGTCGTGGGGCATCTCCTGGCCGAACGACGCGGCCACGCGGGCTGCGACCGCGTCGAGTCTGCGCCGGATGGCCACGTCACCGACAGATCGGGCGAGATCGGACAGTTCCTCGTGGACGCTGCGCAGTTCGGCCGTGCGGGAGAGATCCGAGTCGAGCATCGAGCGGGTGGTCGCCAGCAGACGGATCCGGCGGTCGACCTCGTCACGCACGGAGATCTCCTGGCCGAGACGCCTGGCGGCGGTCGTCATGATGTCGCCGACGCGATCTCCGAGGGGGCCGCGTTCGCGTAGGGCCGCGTACATCACTATTCGCGCCACACCGGCAACGACCACCGGCACGGCCAGTATCGATTTGAGGCCCTCGCCGAGTACCGGTCGGTCGAAGTGATGGGTGATCGACATCGACGCGCCGTAATCGCTCACGGCCGCGGGCCTGCGCTGTTCCATGACTCGCCCGCCGAGGCCGGATCTGGGTGGGATGGCGAGTCCGTCCAGGCCGCGGGTTCTGGTTCCGTGGAATTCACTCAGGTACAGGGTCTCCGAGGAGACCTCGCCGCCGAACACGACGGGCACGTCGGACGCCGCTGCCACCTGGCGCAGTTCGGCGCGTAGGGCATCGCCGTCACGGGGCCGCAACAGATTCGAATGGACCACGGAGCTTCCTTTCCCGTGTCGGATGCACGAGCGACGAACGTGATCCAGATCATATCCACAACGGCAAGCGCTGTTTCGACTGGCACGGGCCACTGCGCTGCGGTTCGGGGCCGAATACGAGCCGACTACTCTGGACGCCATGTCTGTGACCGCCGAGAGCAAGCCCCGTCAGCCACTCGTACCAGGCGTCGTATCGCCCGTCCTCCCGGTGCCCAAGTCCATCGAGCGCCCCGAATACGCCTGGAAGTCGACCGTGGCCGAAGGCAGTGAGCCCTGGGTCCAGACCCCCGAGGTCATCGAGAAGATGCGAGTGGCGTCGAAGATCGCGGCCAGGGCACTACAGGAAGCGGGCCGGGCGGTGGCGCCGGGAATCACCACCGACGAGCTGGACCGGATTGCCCACGAGTACATGATCGATCACGGTGCGTACCCGTCCACGTTGGGCTACCGAGGGTTCCCGAAGTCCTGCTGCACCTCCCTGAACGAGGTCATCTGCCACGGCATCCCGGATTCCACCGTGATCGAGGACGGCGACATCGTCAACATCGACGTCACCGCGTACATCGACGGCGTCCACGGCGACACCAACGCGACCTTTCTTGCCGGCAACGTCTCCGAGGAAGCGCGCCTGCTGGTCGAACGTACGCACGAGGCCACCATGCGTGCCATCAAGGCGGTCAAGCCGGGGCGCGCGCTCAACGTGATCGGCCGCGTCATCGAGTCGTATGCGCACCGGTTCGGCTACGGCGTGGTGGAGGACTTCACCGGCCACGGCATCGGTACCACCTTCCACAACGGTCTGGTCGTTCTGCATTACGACCAGCCGTCGGTGGACACCGTCATCGAGCCGGGTATGACGTTCACGATCGAACCGATGATCAACCTGGGCACGATCAACGCCGAGATGTGGGACGACGGTTGGACGGTCGTCACGCACGACAAGAAGTGGACCGCGCAGTTCGAGCACACTCTCGTGGTCACCGAGACGGGCAGCGAGATTCTGACCCTCCCGTGAGCGGAGCCTGCGGAGTGAATAGAAATACGATGCCGTGAATCCGAAAGGTGCCTTGCTGGTTGCGGGGACGACATCCGACGCAGGCAAGAGTGTGTTGGTCGCCGGCCTGTGCCGGATGTTGGCACGACGGGGCGTGCGGGTTGCTCCGTTCAAGGCGCAGAACATGTCCAACAATTCGGTGGTCACGCTCGACGGCGGTGAGATCGGTCGAGCGCAGGCGATGCAGGCGTCGGCCTGTGGTCTCGAGCCGAGTGTCCGCTTCAATCCGGTGTTGCTGAAACCGGGGAGTGACCGGACCTCGCAGTTGGTGGTGCGCGGGCGGGCCGTTGCGCAGGTGAGTGCGAGCAACTACATCGAGCATCGGAAGTCGTTGCGCGCCGTGGTGGCAGACGAATTGGCCTCTCTGCGTGAGGAATTCGATGTGGTGATCTGCGAGGGGGCGGGCTCGCCCGCCGAGATCAATCTGCGCGCCACGGACCTGGCCAACATGGGGTTGGCGACGGCGGCGTCTCTTCCGGTGATCGTGGTGGGGGATATCGATCGAGGGGGAGTGCTGGCTCATCTGTTCGGCACCGTTGCGGTGCTGTCTCCGGAGGATCAGGCGCTCGTCGCCGGATTCGTGATCAACAAGTTCCGCGGTGATCCTGCTCTGCTGGCACCCGGTCTCGATCAGTTGCGCGCGTTGACGGGACGTCCGACGTACGGTGTCGTTCCCTTCGCAGACGGATTGTGGATGGACGCCGAGGATTCACTCGGAACCGTTCCCGATGCTCCGGTGGGGCGGCCGCGTGCACCGCACGGCTCGCAGTGGTTGCGCGTCGCTGCGGTGCGTTTGCCGAGAATCTCCAACACCACCGATGTCGAGGCGTTGGCCTGCGAGCCCGGGGTGTCGGTCCACTGGGTCACCGAGCCGTCCCGGCTCGAGGATGTGGATCTGGTGGTCGTTCCGGGCAGCAAGTCCACCGTGTCGGACCTGGAGTGGTTGCGGCGCACCGGTCTTGCCGATGCGATTGCGGCACGCGGGGCTGCGGGCCTTCCGGTTCTGGGGATCTGCGGTGGCTATCAGATGTTGGGCCGAACGATCGACGACACCGTCGAATCCGGAGCGGGGGCAGTCCGGGGTCTCGGTCTGCTCGATCTCGACATCGAGTTCGCAGCCGACAAGGTACTCGCGCAGGTGGCGGGGCAGTCGATACAGTTCGGCCCGAATCCCGTGTCGGGCTACGAGATTCACCACGGCAGGGTCGCACGAAACGGCGACGACGCCTTGTCGACCACCGCGTCGGGTATCGCCGAAGGCAGCCTACGCGGCAGCGTTCTGGGTACCCACTGGCACGGATTGCTCGAGTCCGACGATTTCCGTCGCTCCCTGCTCACCTGGGTGGCAGAGAAGTCGGGTCGTACGGGATTCGAGGTGGCACCCGACACGTCGGTCGCGGCACTGCGGGAGCAGCAGTTGGATCTGTTGGCCGATCTGGTGGAAGACAACCTCGACGTCGACGCCGTACTCGACCTCATCGAGCACGGCGTCGATCCGGGCCTCGACACCATTGTCACGCAGTTGCTTTGAGCAGACCGAACCAGCTGGCCGCAGACAGTATCGCCGTGATGGTCAACGGAATGACGACCAGTAGCAGAATTCGCGGTGTGTCGGTGAAGAAATCGCCGACGTTGGGCCACCAGTTCTGCCAGGTCACGAGTACAGATCCGCCGCCGAAGACTACTAGCGCTCCGAGTCCGAGGGTGAACAATCCGTTGGTGCGGAACCGTCGATACACGACGCCGATGAATGCACCGAAGCCGCCGAGGAGCAGCATGACGGTAACGAGTGCGGCCCACTGCACCAACGGATTGTCTGTCGCGTACCGAGCGATGCCGAACATTCGCAGTTTCAGGCCGAATCCATCCGTGGCTGCTTCGATCAAGGACAGCACGTAGATGATCGTGCCGAATGCAATCGACTGGCATACACCTACCAACGCTGTGGCGGTGAGGAATTCGCGGCGAGTGATGCTCAGACCCAGGGCATAGGGAAAGCACTGAGTGATCGCGGTGATGTAGAACGCCATGGCGAATCCATAGATCGAGAAGACGCTACCGGTGAAGTTGTATTCGGAGTCTGTGGTCGGGATGACCAGAAATATGCCGAAGGTGATCACGAAGGCAATCGCGAGAACCGCCATCGGCCACACGAATGTCGTTGCCCACGAAGTGTTGTGGATGCGAGCTACGTTCAGTATCCGTTTCATGACAACGCCTCCTCGGCGGTGGTGCGTTCGATGATCAACTGCTGCAGTGGAACAGCTTCGATGGTGAGCCCTGCGGCTCGGCCGTCGGATCTCTGCTGAGCAGTCAGTCGGGCGTCGATCGTCGTTCGTACGCTCGGTCCAAGAGCGGAGCGGTGCAGGGTCCGGTGAGCAGCGGCGAACGCGTCGACAGCCGGCGCAGGACCGGTGATCTCGAACGCACTCTCGCGCAGGGTATCCGACTCGTCGTCGAGCACGATCCTGCCCTTGTCGATGAGGATCACGTGTTCGATGAGATCGCTGACCTCATCGATGAGGTGAGTGGACAGAACCATGGTCCTGGGGTGCTCGGCGTAGTCGGCCAGCAATCTGTCGTAGAACAGGTGTCGCGAGACCGCGTCCAGTCCCAAGTAGGGCTCGTCGAAAAAGGTCAGTGGTGCACGCGACGCGAGTCCGATGACGATTCCGAGAGCCGACGTCATTCCTCGCGAGAGCTTCTTGATCTTGCGGCCGAGGGGCAGGTCGAAGTCGCGCAGCAACTCGGCGGCGAAGTCGCCGTCCCAGTGTGGAAGGACATGTGACGCGTGCGAGACGGCGTGCTTGACCTTGAGATCGTCGGGATATTTCTGGCTTTCCTTGACGAAGCACACGTGACCGAGCGCGTGAGGGTTTTCCCACGGACGTTGTCCGAATACCGAGATGTCCCCGGCGCTCTGGCGCATTTGAGCCGTCATCATCTGCATGACGGTGGTCTTACCCGCGCCGTTGCGGCCGAGGAAGCCGTAGATCTTGTTGCGTTCGATCTCGAAACTCACATCGTCCACCGCGGTGAACGAGCCGAAATTCTTGGTCAGGTGCGTGGCCGACGCAACGATGCTGCTGGGTTCGTCGAACGAGTCGAGGGTGTGGACGCTCATCGTGCTGCCTCCCAGTTGTCGAGCATGGTCTTGAGTTCGTCGACGGTCATGCCGAGCTTGCGAGCCTCGGTGACGAGCGGATCGATGTACTGGCGAGCGAAGAGGTCTCGGCGACGGAATCGAAGAGCGTCCCGAGCGCCTGTGGTCACGAACATTCCGATACCTCGTTTCTTGTAGACGACACCGTCGGCGACGAGCTTGGCGAGTCCCTTTCCTGCGGTGGCCGGGTTGATTCGATGGAATGCGGCCAGTTCGTTGGTCGAGGGGACCTGCTCTTCCTCTGAAAGGGAGCCGTCGATGATCGAGTTCTCGATCATCTCGGCAATCTGCAGGAAGATAGGCCTGCCCTCGTCCATCAGAACCGCCGCCGGTGCGTCGAGGTTGCTTGCCTCAGTGGTTCATTACTCATGTAACTAACCATAGAACCGACGCGTGGTCGGCGCAAGAGGCAGTACCGTCGTCCCCATGGAGTTCACGCATGTGAGTGCTGCGGGTGGGCAATGTTCGGTGCGAGTCGCAGGCCCGGACAGCAGGCACGCCGTTCTCTTGCTTCCCGATGCAGGCGATCCGGTGGATGTCTACGACGCCGTCAGTGAACGGTTGCACAATTCGGATCTGAAAACTGTTGCGCTGGAGAGCATCGACGGCATCAGCGACGAGGCAATCCTGACGGTTCTCGACGAGCTGAAGCTGTCGTGGGTGCACCTCGTCGGCAGCGGAGCGGGTGCGGAAACGGCATGGACGTTGGCCGCCAAGACCTTCGGACGCTTCGCAAGTCTGATCGCGGTGAACCGGTGCCACCCCGCGATCGCGGACGAGCAGGGAACCGTACGCGGCGCGGATTGCCCCCCGGTCGAGCTGCCGACGACATTGGTCGTCGGGTCCTCGTTGGGCCGCGCATCCGCCGACGCGAGCGGACGGTTCGTCTACGCGGACTTCCGCGTGGTCCAACTCGACGGCAGCGCGAATGTCGTCGCCGACGAGCCGGCTGCGCTGGCCACCGAGATCGTGCTCCGCACCAGCCCCTGGTGAACCGGAACTACAGTTCGAGTCCCAGGAGAGCGTTCTCGACCACCTCGGGAAGACCGGGGTGGATCCAGTACTGACCGCGGGCCATGTCCTGGGCGGACAAACCGAAGCTCATGGCCTGGATGAGTGGCTGGATCAACGTGGGGGCCTGTGCGCCGATGATGTGCGCGCCGAGGATCTTCCCGGTGCCCTTCTCGGCGATGATCTTGCACAGACCTTCGCTGTCCTCCATGGCCCAGCCGTAGGCGACATCTCCGTAGTTCTGGACCTTGACGGTGATGTCCAGGCCGGCGTCGCGGGCGTGCTCTTCGGTCATGCCCACCTCGGCGATCTGGGGATCGGTGAACACCGCAGCGGGAACGAACCGATGGTCGTTCTTCCGTAGCGTCGAGGTGTCGCCGTGCCACGCGTCCTGCAGCAGGTTGTACTGAACGACCCGAGCTTCCTGGTTGGCCACATGCTTGAGTTGGTACGGAGACGATACGTCGCCCAGTGCGAACACTCCCTCGGCCGTGGTGCGGCCGAATTCGTCCACCACGATGCGGCCTTCGTCGTCGAGCTCGATGCCTGCCGCAGCCGGATCGAGACGGTCTCCGTTGGGCTCGCGGCCCACGGCGACGAGGAACGCATCGCCGAGGACCTTGGTGCCGTCGGCGAGTTGGACCCCGTGCAACCCGCCCTCGGACAGGGGAGTGGTCTCGCCGGAGTCGAGGTGTACGTCCCACTTGGCGCGGGCGAGCTCGGTGAATCGCTTCGAGATGTCGGCGTCGAGTGCGCGGAGCAAGGTGTCCTTGCGGGCGACGATCGACACCTTGGAGCCGAGAGCCGAGAAGACGTGCGCGAATTCTGCTGCGATGTAACCGGATCCGAGAATCACCAGGTGCTCGGGTAGCTCGCGGAGACGCATCACATCACTGTTGGTGTGGTACGCGACACCCGAATCGGCGATGGCCTGCGGCACCGTCGGACGCGATCCGGCGGCGACGACGATCTGGTCGGCGGTGATCACGGCGCCGGTGCCGGTGTCGATGGTGCGCGGGCCGACGAAGCGCGCGTGACCCTCGAACAGGGTGAGATTGGGGCTGCCTTCGGCGCGGTAACGCTTGCCGCCCTCCGAGATCGGGTCGATGCGGCCGAAGACGCGATCGACGATGTCCGGCCAGCGCACTGCGTCCACGTGGGCGTCGACACCGTATTTCGAGGAATCGCGTACCGTCCGCGCAACCTCGGCGGCGTAGACGAACATCTTGGTGGGGATGCAGCCGACGTTGAGGCAGGTGCCGCCGAAGGTCGAGTTCTCCTCGATCAGAGCGATCTTCTTGTCTTCGAAGCGCGAATCGGCGATCGAGTTGCCGGATCCGGAGCCGATGATCGCGACGTCGAAATGCTCGGTCATGAAATGTGCCCGCTCTCGGTGTGGTCCTTGCCCGACGCGTGGTCGGTGCTCTCGCTTCGGTGCAACCACTCGATCCACTCGTCCATTTCCTCGAAGGCCCGAGCGCGTGGAGTCTCGGTGGACAGGAAGACGTCGTGGCGGGCTCCCTCGATGGGCACGATCGTGGTGCGGTCGCCCAGGCAGCCCGCCCAGCGCGCGATCTGGCGAACGTCGAGTACGGCGTCTGCGGCGTCGACTGCGGAGCTGTATCGGCGCGAGAAGTGCGTCACCTTGGAGCGCAGAATCAGTGCGGGGATACCGATGTCGAGGCCGCGATGAAGTTCGGCGTGTCCGTGGCGGACGGCGCGAATCCACCCGAAGGTGATGGGGAAGCCGGCCAGGGGCTTCCAGTCGAGGTCGTAGTCCCACTCGCCGTTTTCCGATGCCGCGAGCGACAACCCGTACGTATCGAGCCCGCCGCCGGGAACCTGTGCCTTGGACCGGAACCTGCCGATGACGTCGATCGCGGCGGTACCGACGCTGCGGATGGCAGGTGGGCCCTGCAGATCGAACCACGGGCTGTTGAGGACCACACCCGACAGGCCCAGCCCGGCCGATCCGCCCTCCTGACGGTTGAGACGGTTCAGCCATAGCGGCAGTACGAGGCCGCCGGTCGAGTGCGCCATGAGTAGGACCGGGGCACCCGGGCGTTCCGTGCGGACCAGGGCGAGAGCCTCGTTCAGCTCGGCGTCGTACATCGCCAGATCGGTCACGAAGTGTGCGGTCTGGCCCTCGCGGCGCGAGCGTCCGCATTTACGCAGGTCCAGGGCGTAGAAGGCGTATCCCTGCGCTGCGAAGTGCTCGGCGATGTGGCGCTGGAAGAAGTAGTCGGTGAACCCGTGGACGTAGATCACCGAACGCTCGAAGTTGGCGGCACCGGGCGGTTGGTACCGCACGAGAGTGGCCTCGACCTGCCCTTCGCCGTCCGGATCGTTGCCGAGTGGAATGGTCGTCTGTTCGTAGCCGTCGCCGAGGACGTCGGGCACCCAGGTAGTCACAGATCACAACTGTAGTGGGCACCGCGGGCGGCGTCCGAGGAGCACAATCGGAACCGGGTTGACGTGGTGTCCGACGGGGTAGGCCCAGCTAGTAACCTGACCGCATCGGGTGAAGTAGCCCTCTACAGCAGAGTTCTCCGGTCGATACCGCCACCGGCCGAGACCTCCACAGACAAGGAAGTCGATTCTCCAGTGTCCAAAGATGAGCAGGGTAAGCGGATCAAGACCGACGTCGTTCTGGTCGGTGCCGGAATCATGAGCGCCACCCTCGGTGCGCTGCTCCGTCAGCTCGAGCCGAACTGGTCGATCGACGTCTACGAGCGGCTCGACGCGGCCGCAGCCGAGAGCAGCGACGCGTGGAACAACGCGGGCACCGGCCACTCGGCACTGTGCGAACTGAACTACACGCCGCAGAACAAGGACGGCAGCGTCGATATCGCCAAGGCGCTCAACGTCAACGAGCAGTTCCAGGTGTCGCGTCAGTTCTGGGCACACGGCATCGAGACCGGTGTGCTCTCCGACGCCAAGAACTTCATCAACCCCATTCCGCACGTGAGCTTCGTGCACGGGGCCGAGAACGTGAAGTACCTCCGTGCGCGGTACGAGGCGCTCGTGGGCAACCCACTGTTCGCAGGCATGGAGTACATCGACTCCGAGGACGAGTTCTCGGCGCGACTGCCGTTGATGGCCAAGGGCCGTGACTTCTCCGATCCCGTGGCCCTGAACTGGAGTCAGGAAGGCACCGACGTCGACTTCGGTGCGCTCACCAAGCAACTGCTGAACTACCTGTCGTCCGCGGGCGGCACAGTGCACTTCGGACACGATGTGCGCAACATCACCAAGCAGTCCGACGGCAGCTGGGACGTCAAGGTCGCCAACCAGCGCACCGGCGTCAAGAAGACCGTCAACGCCAAGTTCGTGTTCGTCGGCGCAGGCGGCGGCGCACTGCACCTGCTGCAGAAGTCCGGAATCGCGGAGATCAAGGGATTCGGCGGCTTCCCGGTCAGCGGCGAGTGGTTGCGGTGCACCGATCCGGCTCTGATCGAGCAGCACTCGGCCAAGGTGTACGGCAAGGCTTCGGTCGGTGCTCCGCCGATGTCGGTCCCGCACCTCGACACCCGCGTGATCAACGGCCAGCAGGGTCTGCTGTTCGGCCCGTACGCCGGCTGGTCGCCCAAGTTCCTCAAGCAGGGCAAGATCACCGACCTGCCCACCTCGGTGAAGCCCGGAAACCTGATGTCGATGCTCGGGGTCGGTGTGACCGAACTCGGACTCGTCAAGTATCTGGTCAGTGAACTGGCTCAGTCGCAGGCAGATCGTGTCGAGACGCTGCGCGAGTTCGCGCCCTCGGTGCTCGGCGAGAACTGGGAGCTGGTCACCGCGGGTCAGCGCGTCCAGGTGATCCGCAAGAAGGGTCGCGGCGGTGTGCTCGAGTTCGGCACCGCTGTGGTCAACGCAGCGGACGGCACCATCGCCGGACTGCTCGGTGCCTCTCCCGGCGCATCCACCGCCGTTCCGGCCATGCTGGACGTGCTGCAGCGGTGCTTCGGTGACAAGTACGACGCGTGGCAGCCCAAGCTCAAGGAAATGGTCCCGTCGCTGGGGGTCAAGCTGGCGCAGAACAGCTCGTTGTTCGACGAGGTCTGGGGCTGGACGTCCAAGACACTGCAACTGGAAAATGCTCGTGAGCTCGCACAGCCCACGGGTGTGTGATAGCAAAAGGTATGAATACGCAAGCAGCAGCTCTCAAACGATCATGGGCTCTAGACCTGTCCAACAGCACGTTGTACGACCTGTTGAAGCTGCGTGTCGAGGTGTTCGTGGTCGAGCAGGCGTGTGCGTACCCGGAGTTGGACGGGCGTGACCTGCTGACCGAGACACGGCACTTCTGGCTCGAACGGGACGGCGAAGTGGTGTGCACACTTCGCCTGCTCGAGGAGCACGACGACGGCGAGAAGGCGTTCCGTATCGGCCGGCTCTGCACGCAGCGCTCGGCCAGGGGACAGGGCCACACCACGCGAATTCTGCGAGCCGCGCTTGCCGAGGTCGGTTCGGCCCCGTGCCGGATCAACGCTCAGAGCTACCTCGTCGACATGTACGCCAAGCACGGCTTCCTGCCGGACGGTGAGGAAGTTCTCGAGGACGGCATCCCGCACACGCCGATGCGTCGGGGTGGCGGCACCGCCTGGAGCGAGAGCTGACCTCCCTGTAGTACGACAAGAACGAATGCCACACACGGCCCTACCGTGTGTGGCATTCGTTCGTTCGGCGGTAGTGTTCCGTTCGAAGTCGGTCGCGGAGAAGTCCTGTGTCAATCAGGCGCGGTCCCGCCACTGTGTTCAGGAGAATCTTCGCTCGAGGAGATTCCCCTGTCAGCCAGATCGCCGCTCGGCTTCGCGTATCTCGACCGAACGTCCGGCGCGGAACTCCGGGCACGAAGGGAATTGGCTGTGCAGCGAAGTGGGAGTGTTCCCGAACCGGGATATCCGTTCAGTGCGATCGTCGGTCAGGATCAGCTGAGGTTGTCGCTGATTCTGTGTGCCGTGCACCCCGGTATCGGCGGTGTACTGGTGCGAGGAGAGAAGGGCACCGCGAAATCGACGGTGGTGCGCGCACTCGCGGCACTGCTGCCCGCCGTGGAAGACGAGGACGGCTCGCGTCCGGCGAAGCTCGTCGAACTTCCGGTGGGGGCAACGGAGGACCGAGTGGTGGGGTCCATCGACCTCGAGAAGGTTCTGCGCGACGGCGAACGTGCGTTTCAACCCGGTCTGCTGGCGGCTGCGCACCGTGGTGTTCTGTACGTCGACGAAGTGAATCTGCTGCACGATCACCTGGTCGACGTGTTGCTCGACGCGGCCGCGATGGGTCGGGTGCATGTCGAGCGTGACGGAGTCTCTCATTCTCACCCAGCGCAATTCGTTCTCGTGGGCACGATGAATCCCGAGGAGGGCGAGCTTCGCCCGCAGCTGCTCGACCGGTTCGGTCTGGCAGTGGAGGTGACGGCGTCGCGGGACGTGGACGTTCGCATGAACGTCGTCCGCCGCCGGATGAACTACGAGCGTGACCCGCATGCGTTCGCCGCCGAGTACCGCAACGAGGACATCGCCGTGGCCGAGCAGATTCTGGCCGCCCGAAAGATTCTCGACGATGTGGTGTTGAGCGACAAGGAACTTCGGCGTATCGCCGCGCTCTGCGCATCATTCGACGTCGACGGTATGCGCGCCGATCTTGTGCTCGCTCGCACCGCATCCGCCCACGCCGCCTGGCGAGGCGCAAGCGACGTGGCCGAGGAAGACGTGCGGATTGCCGCCGAACTGGCTCTGCCGCACCGGCGTCGGCGCGATCCCTTCGACGAGCCGGGCATCGACGACAAGCAACTGGACGACGCCATGCGGGACGCGGCCGAACAGGCCGAGCAGCAGCCGGATCCGGATCCAGACCCCGACGGTGGTGGGGGAGCTCCCGATCCCGAGGCTCCCGACGACGCCTCCCAGTCCCCGTCCTCCGACACACAGTCCTCCAATTCGAACGAGGATTCGGCGCAACCACCGCCGCCCTCGGGTACCGGCAGCGAGAAGCAGGCAGGCACTCCGGGAGCACAGTTCAGAGCCCGGTTGCTCGAGGTTCCCGGAGTGGGCGAGGGTGCGCCTGGTCGACGCTCGCGGTCACGGTCCGCGCACGGACGATCGGTACGTCCCACCGTCGAGTCGGGCAAGGGCCTGCACCTGGTTGGCACCCTGTTCGCCGCGGCCGAGCAGCAGGTCGTCCGCGGCCGCACCTCCGGCCGGCTGAAGCTCGAGCCCGCGGATCTGCGGGGCGCGATCAAGGAGGGCCGCGAGGGCAACCTGATCGTCTTCGTCGTCGATGCCTCGGGTTCGATGGCTGCGCGAGATCGACTGTCCGCGGTGACCGGTGCGGTGCTCTCGCTGCTGCGCGATGCGTATCAGCGCCGCGACAAGGTTGCGGTGATCACCGTGCGCGGCACGGAAGCCGAGACGGTGTTGCCGCCGACGTCGTCGGTGGACGTGGCGGTGACGCGGTTGCGGAAGATGAAGACCGGTGGCAGATCGCCACTGGCGCAGGGTTTTCTGCAGGCACGGGAACTCGTTCTGCGAGAGCGTGTTCGGGACCCGCTGCGCCGCGCTCTGGTCGTCGCGTTGACCGACGGCCGTGCCACCGGAGGCACCGACCCCGTCGGCCGGGCCCGGATCGCCGCGGGGCGTATCGCGTCGGACAAGATCGCCTCCGTCGTCGTCGACTGCGAATCGGGAATGGTGCGCCTCGGGCTCGCTGCCGATTTCGCGGCGTGCCTCGGCGGCGGTTACGTGGCGCTGGCGGATCTGTCGGCGGAGCAGGTCGCCGCAGTCGTTCGCGCAGCGGCGTAGGGGGGGTTCGCGATGCCTCAGGGTGTACCGGCCCCCGGAACCGTTCCGCAGGACGGTCTCACGACGCGTCAGCGTCGCAATCTGCCCGTGCTTGCCGTGCACACCGGACCGGGCAAGGGAAAATCGACAGCGGCTTTCGGAATGGCGTTGCGGGCCTGGAATCAAGGGTTCGACGTCGGAGTGTTCCAGTTCGTCAAGAGTGCCAAGTGGAAGGTCGGCGAGGAAGCGGCGTTTCGCACACTCGGCGAACTGCACGAGAGCACCGGGGTCGGCGGAGCCGTCGAATGGCACAAGATGGGCGAGGGCTGGTCGTGGACTCGGAAGAAGGGCAGCGACGTCGATCATGCCGAGGCCGCGGCCGAGGGCTGGCACGAGATCGCCCGGCGAATCGAGCAGGAGTCGCACCGCTTCTACGTGCTGGACGAGTTCACCTACCCGCTCAAGTGGGGGTGGGTCGACGTCGCCGAGGTGGTCGATGTCCTGACCCGCCGACCGGGCAATCAGCACGTCGTCATCACCGGACGCGACGCGCCCCGTGAACTGATCGAGGCAGCGGACCTGGTCACCGAGATGGCCAAGGTCAAGCATCCGATGGACGCCGGACGCAAGGGTCAGCGAGGCATCGAATGGTGAACCAGTCCTGTCCCGCAGTGGTGATCGCGGCTCCCGCCTCGGGCAGCGGAAAGACGACGGTGGCCACCGGACTGATGGGCGCGCTGCGCAACGCCGGCCGCACCGTCGCACCGTTCAAGGTGGGTCCGGACTACATCGACCCCGGATATCACTCGCTCGCGGCCGGACTCCCGGGCCGCAACCTCGACGCCGTGATGGTCGGTGCCGACCGCATCGGGCCCCTGTTCCGACACGGCAGTCGGGGCTGCGACATCGCGGTCGTCGAGGGCGTCATGGGACTGTTCGACGGCAAGATCGACATGACCGGACCGGGTGAGGCCTCCGCCGAGGGATCGACCGCACGGGTGGCCGCGATGCTCGGTGCCCCGGTGATCCTCGTGGTCGACTCCCGTGGACACAGTCAGTCGCTTGCCGCTGTGCTGCACGGGTTCTCGACGTTCGACGCCAGCGTCCGCATCGGCGGTGTGATTCTCAATCGCGTCGGCAGTCAGCGGCACGAGGACGTGTTGCGTCAAGCGTGCGAACGGGTAGGTGTTCCGGTACTCGGCGCGTTGCCGCGCATGAGCGAACTGGTGGTCCCGTCACGGCATCTGGGGCTGATCACCGCAGTCGAACACGGCGGTGCCGCAACCGATGCCGTCGACGCGATGAGCGCCCTCGTCTCGAGGTTCGTCGATATCGAGGCAGTGAGCGCCCTGGCTCGATCGTCGGTGACAGCGCCGCAGTGGTCCCCGGAGGACGAGGTAGGCACCTGCGAGGGATCGCCCGTCGTCGCGGTGGCCGGTGGCCCGGCATTCACCTTCGGATACACCGAGCACGTCGAACTGCTCCGCGCAGCCGGGGCCGACGTCGCCGTGTTCGATCCACTGCGTGACGGATTACCCACCGGCACAGCGGCAGTCGTTCTCCCCGGCGGATTCCCCGAGGAGCATGCGGCCGCGTTGGCGGCGAACGAACTGCTGCTGGCCGATATCAGGACGGCCGCGGCCGAGGGTTTGCCCATTCATGCCGAATGCGCCGGATTGCTGTATCTGGCAAGCCGATTGGACGGTCATGCCATGGCCGGGGTCGTCGACGTGGACGCGGAATTCGGGAACACCCTCACGCTGGGATACCGCGATGCGGTTGCCCTCGAATCGTCCACACTGTTCGACGCGGGTACCCGCGTCACCGGCCACGAGTTCCACCGAACGAAACTCGTGGACGTGCGCGAGAGCGCCTCGGCCGCGTGGGGCTGGCACAAGCAGAGCCCCGACGGCAGAACTGCGGCGCGCGAGGGATTCGTGCAGGGCGGTGTTCACGCGTCGTACCTGCACACCCATGCGGCGGGCAATCCCGGATCCATCACCCGGTTCGTTGCCGCCGCAGTCGACTACGCGCGAGTGTAGTGGGATCGCGAGAATGCGGGTCGTCGTCGGAATAGGTGCCCGAGCCGGCGTCGATGCCGCCGACGTCGAGGCGGCGATCTCGACGGTGCTGCAACCGGACTGGAGCGTCGAGGCGATCGCTTCCATCGACCGGAAAGCCGACCTGGTTGCCGCGGTGGCGTCGAGCATGGGGGTTCGGGGCGTGACGTACTCCGCGCTCGAACTGTCGACCGTCGTGACACCCACCGTGTCGGTGCGTGTGCTCGATGCCGTCGGATGCGCCAGCGTCGCCGAAGCAGCGGCACTGCTGGCCGGTCGTTCGACGGAGGTGACGGTACCCAGGTTCGGTCTGGACGGTGTCACCGTTGCCGTGGTCGAGCTCTGCCTTGACGGTGGACAGGGGGTTCGGGCCATCCTGTAGGTATGACCGAGACGATGAAAGCCGTTGCCTACACCCGCTCGCTTCCGATCGACGATCCTGCCGGCCTGACGGATGTGGTCCTCGACCTGCCCACCGTGCGCCCGCGCGATCTTCTGGTCGACGTGCGTGCCGTGTCGGTGAATCCGGTGGACGTCAAGGTCCGCGCCGGCAACGATCCGCAGGGCACCCCGAAGGTCCTCGGGTTCGACGCCGCCGGTGTGGTGCGCGCTGTCGGTGCCGACGTCACCATGTTCGCGCCCGGCGACGAGGTCTACTACGCGGGCGACATCGGCAGACCCGGAACGAACTCGCAGTTCCATGCGGTGGACGAACGCATCGTGGCGAAGAAGCCGACCACCCTCGATTTCGCACAGGCTGCGGCATTGCCGCTGACTGCGATCACTGCCTGGGAAGGTCTGTTCGACAAGCTCCGCATCACTGCCGAGACCACCGGAACTTTGCTGATGGTGGGCGCCACCGGGGGTGTGGGATCCGTTGTGCTGCAGCTGGTTCGGGGCCTCGTTCCTGGCGTCCGCGTGATCGCGACGGCAGCGGACGAGGACGCCGAGGAGTGGGCCCGTTCTCTCGGTGCAGCCGAGGTGGTGAATCACCGACGCGATCTTCGGGAGGAAGTACGCCGAGTAGCGCCCGACGGCGTCGATTACGTGTTCACTGCTCATTCCTCCGGGCAGGTCGAGATCTACGCGGACCTGTTGACGCCGTTCGGTCAGATCGTGGCGATCGACGATCCGGAGACCCTCGACGTTCTGCCGCTCAAGACGAAGGCGATCTCGTGGCACTGGGAGTTCATGTTCGCGCGTCCGATGCACGACACGCCGGATCTGATTCGCCAGCACGAGCTACTGACCAGGGTGGCCGAGCTCGTCGATGCGGGTTCGGTGCGCACCACCGTCACGACGGTTCTGTCTCCGATCGATGCCGAGCAGCTGCGCGAAGCGCATCGGTTGGTCGAAACCGGGCACGTACGGGGAAAGGTTGTGATCGCAGCCCGCTCGTGAGGACCGATCCGCGCCACTGACTGGCGAAAGCGGGCCGACGCAGGCAATGTGGATCCAATGACTTCCGACAGCCTCGTCCTACTCGGCCCGATCGTCCGGTACGTCGGCACCGAGACTGCGACCCTGTGGTTCGAGATGGCCGAATCGTCGACCGTAACGGTCGTGACCGACGTCGGCGTCCGCGCAGAAGAACGAACGTGGGGCGTGCACGGACACCACTATGCGCTGGTGCCACTGGAAGGTCTGCCCGCCAACTCTTCGGTGCACTACGAGGTGTTCGTCGACGAGCGTCGAGTGTGGCCGCCGGAAGGCCGAAGGGCCGCCATTCACACGGTCGACGCCGAAGGGCCTGTCACGCTGGCATTCGGATCCTGTCGGCGAGGGGACAACTACAGCGACGAATCCTTGAAGGAGATCGGAGCCGACGCGTTGGCCGGGCTCGGGAACGCGCTGATCGAGGAGGACCCGAGCCGGTGGCCGCAGGCCTTGCTGCTCCTGGGCGATCAGGTCTACGCCGACGATCCGTCGCCGGAAATCGTCGAACGGCTGCAGGCGCGGCGTCGGTCCGGCGAGGGTCCACGCAGTGCCGTCGGTACCGACGCGGAGAACGAGATCTGCGATTTCGAGGAGTACTCGTGGCTGTACCGAGAGTCCTGGGGACTCGAGCCGGTGCGGACACTGTTGGCGAGCATCCCGTCGTGCATGATCCTCGACGACCACGACCTGCGCGACGACTGGAATTCATCCGCTTCCTGGCGTCGAGACATCGTGACGCGGCCCTGGTGGAACGACCGAGTGGTCGGCGCGTATTCGTCGTACTGGGTGTATCAGCACTTGGGCAACCTCTCGCCCAAGGAGCTTGCGCAGGATGAGATGTATGCCGCGGTACGATCGGCCGCCAGTGACGCAGAGCGCGAGAAGTTGTTGTCCGACTTCGCTTTACGAGTCGACCGGCGGCCCGAGACCGGACGCTGGAGCTTCTACCGCGACTTCGGCGACACGCGGCTGATCATGATCGATTCGCGCTGCTCTCGAAACCTGGATCCGGACAACAGAGAAATGGTCGACGAGAAGGAGTGGGCGTGGGTACGTGAACGCGCGCTCGAGACCACTCCGCGGCATCTGCTGTTCGGATCGTCGTTGCCCTACCTCATGCTGCCCGCGCTGCACTACCTGGAACAGTGGAACGAGGCTGTGGCGCAGGGCAGTTGGGGCTCGATGTCGGCAAAGGTGGCCGAGAAGATGCGGATCGGTCTCGATCTCGAACACTGGGCCGCTTTCACCAACTCGTTCAACGACATGGCCGCTCTGACGCGTGAGCTCTCCCGCGGCGAGAACAAACCCGCCTCGATCATGTGGCTGTCCGGAGACGTGCACTGCTCCTACGTGGCGAACGCGGACTTCGGTGTCGGCGGGCGCGAGGTACCGGCCACGTATCAGCTCACTATGTCGCCGTTCCGCAATCCACTCGATCTGCCGATTCGCGCGGTCAACAAGCTGGCCATCAAGCGTCCCGCCGCCCGAATTCTGTCGAAGCTGGCGCGCGCTGCCCACGTGGGCCCCTCCGGTGTCGAATGGGAGGCCGAGGCCGGGCCATGGTTCGCCAACGGCGTCATGCTGCTGACTCTGCACGGCGACTCCGCCCGGTTGCGGGTGCACCATGCTCATGTCGACGACGCGGGCAAGCAGGTGCTCACCGAGACGTCGACCCTGGCCCTCGCCTAGCGAACGGTAAACGATTGGCCATAGCCGGGCCGATGAGGTTGGCTGGTTCGTTGTGGCCCACCTCGAACTCAACGACATCGTCTACTTCCTGCCCGACGGGCGGCAGTTGCTCAACGGTGTCGGGTTTCGTGTCGGCGACGGTGCCAAGACCGCCCTCATCGGGCCCAACGGAACCGGTAAGACCACGCTGACGCGCATCATCGCGGGTGACGAGACCCCCGACGAGGGATCGGTGTCGAGTTCGGGCTCGCTCGGAGTGATGCGGCAGTTCGTCGGCCAGCTACGAGACGACTCGACAGTGCGTGATCTGCTGCTGTCGGTTGCGTCCCCGGCCGTGCGGACGGCCGCCGCTGCCCTCGACACTGCCGAGAACACGATGATCGAGGTCGACGACGAGAAGACCCAAATGAAATACGCGCAGGCCCTGTCGGATTGGGGCGATGTCGGCGGTTACGACCTCGAACCGTTCTGGGACAAGGTCACCACGGCGGCCCTCGGAATGACGTTCGACCGCGCGAAGTGGCGCGCTGCATCGACTCTCAGTGGCGGTGAGCAGAAGCGCCTGGTGCTCGAAGCGTTGTTCGCGGGCTCGGACAATCTGTTGCTTCTCGACGAACCGGACAACTACCTCGATGTGCCGGGCAAGCGCTGGCTCGAATCGACCATTCGTGATTCCGACAAGTCCGTCCTGTTCATCAGTCACGACCGGGAGCTCATCGCCAACGCCGCGAATCGGATCGTGACCCTGGAACCGGGCGTCAGCGGTGCCACTTCCTGGGTGCACGGCGGCGGGTTCGCGACGTATCACGCTGCGCGTGAGGACCGGAATGCTCGGCTCGACGAACTGCGACGGCGGTGGGACGAGGAACTCGTCAAACTCCGTGCACTGGTGCTGCGCCTGCGGGAGAAGGCCAAGTTCAACGACGGGGTCGCTGCGCGCTACCACGCGTCCCAGACTCGATTGGCGAAGTTCGAGGAGGCCGGACCGCCGGAAGCGGTGCCGTTGAAGCAGCACGTCACCGTTCGTCTGCGCGGCGGCCGCACAGCCAAGCGCGCGTTGGTGTGTACGGCACTGGAACTGACCGGACTGATGAAGCCCTTCGACACCGAGATCTGGTACGGAGACCGCGTCGCCGTGCTGGGCTCCAACGGTTCCGGCAAATCGCACTTCCTGCGTTTGCTCGCCAACGGTGGAACCGATCCGGAGAAGGAGCACGAGCCGGTTCAGGAACTGGCACTCGATCCCGTTCCGCACACCGGCACCGCGGTGCTCGGCGCTCGCGTTCGGCCCGGCCTGTTCGCGCAGACCCACACTCGGCCCGATCTCGCGGGCAACACACTCCTCGATATCCTGCACATGGGCAACGAACACCGCGACGGCATGGGCCGGGAGGCCGCGGGCCGGGCACTGGACCGCTACGGTCTGGCCCGAGCCGCCGAACAGTCCTACGACAATCTTTCCGGTGGCCAGCAGGCGCGCGTACAGATTCTGCTGCTCGAACTCTCCGGGGCCACCCTGCTGCTGCTGGACGAGCCGACCGACAACCTCGACCTGATGTCCGCCGACGCACTCGAAGACGCCATCGCCGCGTTCGACGGCACCGTCATCGCCGTGACCCACGACCGCTGGTTCGCGCGCAGCTTCGACCGATTCCTCGTGTTCGGCAGCACCGGTCAGGCCTACGAATCGAACGAGCCCGTATGGGACGAGAAGCGGGTGCAGCGCGCGCGGTAGCGTTTCCTCTCGTGAACGCGACTGACTCTCCCTATCTGGTCGGCCTCAATCTGGAAGGTCGACGCGTCGTCGTGGTCGGTGGCGGCACCGTCGCGCAGCGCCGATTGCCGCTGCTCATCTCCTGCGGTGCTGTGGTTCACGTCATCACTCGGGAGGCCACGCCCGCTGTGGAGGCGATGGCAACTGCCGGTCAGGTGACCATGGAGTTGCGTGACTATCGCGAGGGCGACCTCGCCGACGCCTGGTACGCCGTCGCGTGCACCGACGAGGCCGCGACCAACATCGCCATCGTCGCCGAGGCCACCGCGTCCAAGATCTTCTGCGTGCGAGCCGACATCGCCAAGGACGGCACCGCGGTCACCCCGGCGTCCGCCGAATGGGACGGGCTGACCCTCGGAGTGCTCGCCGGCGGTGAGCACCGTCGATCGGCCGCGGTACGCAATGCCGTCATGGAAGCCCTGCAGTCCGGTGTGGTCGCCGACTCGGACCGTGCGCCGTTGACGGGCGTCGCGCTGGTCGGGGGCGGACCCGGCGATCCGGACCTCATCACCGTCCGCGGGCGCAGGCTGCTCGCCTATGCCGATGTCGTGGTGGCCGATCGGCTCGCGCCGCCCGAGCTGCTGGCCGAACTGGGCCCGCACGTGGAGGTCATCGATGCCTCGAAGATTCCGTACGGCCGCGCGATGGCGCAGGAGGCGATCAACCAGGCGCTGATCGACGGGGCGAAGGCAGGCAAGTTCGTCGTCCGACTCAAGGGCGGGGACCCCTACGTGTTCGGTAGGGGATACGAAGAACTCGAAGCGCTCGCTGCCGAGGGAATTCCGGTCACCGTGGTGCCCGGCATCACCAGCGCCATTTCGGTGCCCTCGTCCGCCGGGATCCCGGTGACGCATCGCGCCGTCACCCACGAGTTCGTCGTTGTCAGCGGCCATGTGGCACCCGACCATCCCGATTCGCTCGTCGACTGGGACGCGTTGGCCAAACTCAAGGGCACCATCGTGTTGCTGATGGCCGTCGAACGCATCGGGCTGTTCGCCGACGTTCTCATCGCCGGTGGTCGGCCGTCCGACACCCCGGTGATCGTCGTCCAGGAAGGCACCATGCGCACCCAGCGTGAAGTTCGCGCGTCTCTGAGCACCGTCGCCGATGCGGTTCGCGACGCGGAGATCAGGCCTCCGGCGATCGTGGTCATCGGAACCGTTGCCGGTTTCTCTGTACACGCCGGTAACGTGAACGCCCGTGCCTGAATCATCGATGTCCGATACCTCCAGTACCGAGGTCAAGTACCCGGTGACGACCCGAGCGTTCGGGTTGGCGATCATCGTCCTGAGCGGCCTGCAATTGATGGTGGTGCTCGACGGCACCGTGGCCAATCTGGCACTTGCTCCGTTGCAGGCGGATCTGGGCCTGTCCGATGCCGGACGCAACTGGGTGCTCACGTCGTATGCCCTCGCCTTCGGCGGGCTGATGCTCCTCGGCGGCAGACTCGGTGATGCCTTCGGTCGCAAGAAGATGTTCCTGGCCGGCGTCGTGCTGTTCACCATCGCGTCCCTGCTGTGCGGGCTCGCGGTCAACGAGGCAACGCTGGTAGCGGCGCGCGCGCTCCAGGGCGTCGGAGCCGCGGTGGCGTCGCCCACGGCGTTCGCGCTGGTGGCGACCACCTTCGCGCCGGGCCCGGTACGAAACCAGGCCATCGCGATCTACGCGGCCATGACCGGTGTCGGCTCCATCGCAGGCCTGATCATCGGCGGTGCGCTGACCGAGGTGTCGTGGCGGTGGATCTTCCTGATCAACGTGCCGATCGGTGTCGTCATCGTGGTGCTCGCAGTCGTGTCGCTGCAGGAGACGGTGGGGGCGAAGCTACCGCTCGACGTGCCGGGAGCGATTCTGGCGACGCTGGGCTGCACCGGAGTGGTGCTCGCTCTGAGCGAGGGCACCGAACTCGGCTGGACCAATCCGATCGTCATCGTCTCGCTGATCGCCGGTCTGCTCTTCCTCGGGCTGTTCCTGCTGGTCGAGCGTCGTGCCGACAACCCATTGCTGCCGTTCTCGCTGTTCGGCAGCCGAGACCGGGTGGCGACGTTCGTGGCCATCTTCTTCGCCGGTGGCGTGATGTTCTGCCTCGCCGCCTACGTGGCACTGTTCGTCCAGGACATCCTGGGATACAGCCCGTTGCATGCGGGCCTGGCGTTCGTGCCGTTCGCCTTCGGACTCGGTGCCGCCGCATTCCTCGCCTCGCAGCTGGTGACGCGCATCGCCCCACGGTGGCTGATACTGAGCGGTGCCGTCATCATGGTCGGGTGGCTGATGGTGTCGGTCGCGACGATGAACGCCGACTCGTCGTACTTCCCCGGACTGTTCTTCCCCGTCATCGGCATCGGATTCGGCGTCGGCCTGACGGTCGTGCCACTCCCGCTGTGCGCCATCGCTGGAGTCAGCCCCACCGAGATCGGCCCGTTGACCGCCATCGCCCTGGTTGCCCAGACCCTCGGCGGGCCGCTGGCGCTGGCCGTGATCGGTGCGCTGGTGACCTCTCGAACCTTGTCTCTCGGTGGCATCTCCGGACCGGCAACGTTGATGAACGACAGCCAACTCGACGCGTTGAGCTCGGGCTACATGTTCGCGCTCTTCTGCTGCGCAGTCTGCGCCGTGGTCGCGGGAATCGCTGCGGTGTTCATTCGCTTCACCCCGGAGCAGGTCGCGCAGGCACAGGCCGCTCAGGAAGACGCCCAGAAGGGCTGACGAGCAGGGCCGATCACACGCCCAGTACGGCCTTGGCGATGAGGAAGTAGACGATCAACCCCGTCGCGTCGCAGAAGGTGGAGATGAAGGGCGTCGAGAAGACCGCCGGGTCCACCCCGATCTTCTTGGCGATCAGCGGCATCGCACCGCCGACCGTGGCTGCGAGAGTGCAGATCGACAACAGCGTCGTACCGATGACGACCCCGAGGTGCCAGTCGTAGACGAGTCCGGCGATGACGAAGCCCAGGGTGCCGAGCATCGCACCCATCGTCGCGCCGACGCGAACCTCGCGAAACAGCACCGAGGCGATGTCCCGCGGTCGCACGTCACCCAGCGCAAGTGCCCGCGTGACAGTGGTCGCGGCCTGCGAGCCGGTGTTGCCGCCGGTCCCGGTCAGCAGCGGAATGAACAGCGCGAGAGTGACGACTGCGGCGAGCGCGTGCTCGAAGATCTCTAGAACCTGCACCGTGAGGATGGCCGACAGCGCCAACACCAGCAACCACACCACGCGCGAGCGAACGATGGACAGCACCGGCGTGGACAGATACGGCCGACGCAGCGGCTCCGAGCCACCCGCGCGAGCGGCGTCCTCGTCCTCGGCTTCCTCCAGGATTCGAGAGGACTGTTCGAGTGTGAGAATGCCGATCAGCCGTTGCTCGGAATCGACCACCACCACCGCAGGACTGCGGTGCTCGAAGCACAGCCGTGCAGCCTCCTCCGCCGACGAATCGGCCTCGACCACAGGATGATCCGAGTACAGATCCCCGACCGGAGTGCTCGGTGCCGCCGTCGCCAGATCGGCGAGGGTCACCACCCCCAGCAGAGTTCGGTGATCGTCGGTGATCGGCAACAGATACACCGACTCGGCGTCCGAGCCGGTCCGCCGCACGGCGACGAGTGCGTCGCCGGCGGTCGCGGCGGTCCGTAGCCGAACGAACTCCGGGCTCATCCGGCGGCCGACCGACCCGCGGTCGTACCCCAGCATGGGCGCGGTGAGTGCGCGCTCGTCGGGGGACAGGCCCACCAACAGTCGATGCGCGACATTGGAGGGGAGTTCGTCGAGCAATTCGACACGGTCGTCCGGGTCGAGATCCTCGAACAGCGCGATCACATCGTCGCTGCGCAGACTCTCGAACAACTCACCGCGAACGGTGGCGTCGAAGCGTTCGAAGACCGCCACGGCCTCGTCCTTGGGCAGAAGGCGAAACAACACCGCGCGTCGAGACGAGTCGACACGCTCGAGCATGCGCACCGCATCGGTCGTCGACAGCTCGCCCATCAGAGTGGACAGGGCGGCCATGTCACGGGCGGTCAGGAGTTCGGACGTTCGCGTCATGATGTCGTCGAGAGTTTCGGGCACAGAACCATTTTGCCTTGCGAACGGGCGGTCGACTCACATACCTCAGCGCGAGAGATCGGCCCGATCCGCCGCAGCCTGGCCCGAATCCCATCCCTCGGCGTCCAGGCGTGGGCCGCGCATCGGCTTCGCCGTCGGGAACAGTCGATCGAATTCGGCTTCGACGGCGACGGTCTGTGCGGCGAGTATCGGTAGTAGATCACCGGATTCGTGACTCGCCTCCTCGAGGGCGTTCGCATCGGCGTCGGTCAGACGGTCTCCGATACGGACGGCGTACGCGTACAGGAATGCCTTGCCGAACGCCGCCGATCCGGCCTTCTTGCGCTTCTTCGCCTGCGGTGAATGCCCGAGGGCGCGTGTGGCCTGAACGAGCAGAGAGGTGAACAGCAACTCGGTTTGCTCCACGTCCACCGGCGCTCCGACCAGAGTTGCGACGGCGAACTCCGGGTCCCAGATCGCCTTGACGCGGTTGGCGGTTCCGACGACGTGCAACAGCTGCGCCTTGGCCGGGGCATGCGGGCCGTCGACATGAACGCGTCGGCCGTGAATATCGATGTGGCCCTGCGAGAGCAACATGGTGTCGATGGAGTAGCGCGTCATCAACTCCTGCGCCTTGGCCGTCAGCGTCTCGGCCTCCTCCTCGAAGTCCGTGGCGTCGGCCTTGGCCAGTAAGCCGCGAATCTTGCTCAGCATCTTGGTGTTCGGGGAGTCGGAACCGGAAACACCCGTCACCGTGGGACGAGTGCGCGGCCACTGGGACGGTTTCGGGCCGAGCTGAGGCCAACGGGGGAGTGTCTGCCATCGACCGAGCAGGGTGAGTACGTCGAGCCACTGATCACTGGCCGCGATGTAATCGGTCTTACGGGAAGAGGTCAGGTACGCGGTCAGGAAATCGGGCGTGGCCTCGACCCGGGCCGCAACCTTCGGGAACTGCTCGCAGATCGTGGACATCTGATCCACCCAGTCCTGTGGAGCCCGCGAGTCCGCGTCGGCGAGATCGGCCTGATGCAGCAGTACCGCGGCAGCGAGATCGGCCACGGCCACCGTGTGCTGACGCCGCACGACGTGCACCAGATCCATGGGCTGCCAACCGTTTTCGTACATCGTCTCGATCATGTTCGTCAGCGCGCGAGAGCCGAGTTCGGTCGCGTCCATCGAGACCAGTCGATCCGCGACGTCGTCGGCGACGCGTTGGCTCTTGGTCTTGCCGACCGAGGCGTCGGCGCCGCGGCGGAGCAGTCCAGGAATCTCGCTCATTCGGTTAGCACGATCAATTCGGTGCTCGATGCCACTTCGACTCGCAGTCCGGCCTTGGACGCCACGCGCGCAACGGCTTTCACGTCCTTCGGCTCGGCGGTGGTCAGAGTCAACGCGCGTGCCAGCAGGCCCTTGTGATGCTTGTTGAAGTGGCTCACCACCGAACGGGTGCCGTCGGGCTTCTCGGTGAGCACCGTGGCGGTGATCGCACCGGGGACGGGACCGAGCTGCTGGTAGGTGCCGGATCGGAGGTCGACGACGATCCCCTCGTCCTCGGCGTCGATGGCGTCGGAGAGTTCGGGCTTCCAGTGTGAGCGCAGGGTGCCGAAATTCGGAACGGTCGATCCACCGGAGAGTCGGTAGTACGGAATCGGGTCGCAGGCACGGACGGCTCCGAACAGGGCCGAGCCGATCCACAGCCGCGCGTCCGCTCGGGCGCGACCGGCCCGGGTGAACGACGCCGCGTCGAGGGCGTCGTAGAGCACGCCGGTGTACCGCTGCAGCGCAGGTGTGGTGGGTGAGGTCCACAACCGGGCGTTGCGTTCGATCTCGTCCACCTGGGTGGGGCCCAGGCCGAGCGCCGCGATCGACGCGTCGACGTCGGCGGACAATTCCACCAGCGCGTCGGCGAGCTTTCGACGAAGCGGAGTCAGCGAGGCCAACGACAGTCGGTCCAGATCGAGAGGTGCTCCGGAACCGCCGTCGGACTTCGTCTCGGAGGGAGGCAGCAGAATCAGCACGGGCTCGAGGCTACTCACTGTACGGCCGCCTGCTCACAGGCACTGCAGGAGCGACTAGTCTGACAACCCGTGATCACCCGTCTTTCGCAGTTGTTCCTTCGTACCCTTCGCGACGACCCGGCCGACGCCGAGGTCGACAGCCACAAGCTGTTGGTCCGCGCCGGCTACGTCCGTCGTATCGCGCCGGGCGTCTACTCCTGGCTGCCGCTGGGTCTGCGGGTGCTGCGCCAGGTAGAGCGTGTCGTGCGCGAGGAGATGAACGCCATCGGTGCACAGGAGATATCCCTGCCCGCACTGCTGCCGCGCGAGCCGTACGAGACCACCAATCGGTGGACCGAATACGGCGACGCCCTGTTCCGGTTGCAGGATCGCAAGGGCAACGACATGCTGCTCGGTCCCACCCACGAGGAACTGTTCGCGCTGACGGTCAAGGCCGAGTACAACTCGTACAAGGACCTGCCGGTCACTCTGTACCAGATTCAGACCAAGTACCGCGACGAAGAGCGTCCCCGCGCAGGCATTCTTCGCGGCCGCGAGTTCGTGATGAAGGACTCGTACTCCTTCGACATGGACGAGGACGGACTGAAGAAGTCCTACGCCGCCCACCGCGAGGCGTACCAGCGCATCTTCGCCCGCCTCGGTGTCAGCTACGTCATCGTCGCCGCCACGTCCGGTGCCATGGGCGGCAGCGCCTCCGAGGAATTCCTCGCCGAGAGCGACATCGGTGAGGACACCTACGTGCGCTGCATCGAGTCGGGATACGCGGCCAACGTCGAGGCCGTCACCACTCCGGCACCTGCGCCGCTGCCCATCGAGGGGCAGCCCGCTGCCGTCGATCACGAGACCGGCGACACCCCCACCATCGCGACCCTGGTGGAGTGGGCCAACTCCGCCGATCTCGGACGCACCGTCACCGGCGCGGACACGCTGAAGAACATCTTGCTCAAGGTGCGGGGTGCCGAAGGTGAGTGGGAACTGCTCGCCGTCGGCCTACCCGGTGACCGCGAGGTCGACGAGAAGCGCCTCGAGGCGTCGCTGGAGCCGGCCGAGTTCGCTCTTCTGACCGACGCGGACTTCGCAGCCAATCCGTTCCTCGTCAAGGGATACATCGGGCCTCGCGCGTTGCAGGCCAACGGAGTTCGCTACCTCGTCGATCCCCGGGTGGTCGACGGCACGTCGTGGATCACCGGCGCGGATGTCAAGGGCAAGCACGTGGTGAACCTCGTCGCCGGTCGCGATTTCGTCCCCGACGGCACCATCGAAGCAGCCGAGGTGCGTGACGGCGACATGTCTCCCGACGGTCGTGGACCGCTCGTCAGTGCTCGCGGAATCGAGATCGGGCACATCTTCCAGCTCGGCTACAAGTACACCGACGCGTTCTCCGTCGACGTGCTCGGCGAGACCGGCAAGCCGGTTCGCCTGACTCAGGGTTCCTACGGCGTCGGCGTCTCGCGTCTGGTCGCCGTGATCGCCGAGCAGATGCACGACGACAAGGGCCTGCGGTGGCCGTCGGAGGTCGCACCTGCCGATGTCCACCTGGTGATCGCGAACAAGGACGACGCTGCTCGCGCGGGCGCGGAATCGATTGCGACACAACTCGATACACAGGGCATCGAGGTGTTGTTCGACGATCGCAAGGCCTCGCCAGGAGTGAAGTTCAAGGACTCGGAACTGATCGGTGTTCCGCTCGTGGTCGTTCTCGGCCGCGGTTGGGCCGACGGCAAGGTCGAGATCCGTGATCGCTTCAGCGGTGAGAGTCGCGAACTCGACATCGACTCGGCGGTCGAGGAGATCGTCAAGGCCGTGCGAAACACCCCGTAGAACAGTCTCGCGATCTTTCTGCGCGGTCGTTTACCCGCTGGTAGCTTCGGGGCAACGACTAGGAGAGGTCACACCGTGGCTCAGTATGCGCTGTTCGATCCGACAACCTTCGATCCGGCCGAGCTCGACGAGGATTCTCGCCGACAATTGCGTGCATTGATCGAGTGGTTCGAGAGTCGCGGCAAAGGCAGGCTTCTGGCGGACGATCTGGACAGCGTCTGGCCGGCCGACTTTCTCGAATTCGTCGCCGAGCAGAAGCTGTTC
Source organism: Rhodococcus sp. 14-1411-2a (assembly GCF_002259485.1). Classification (GTDB taxonomy): domain Bacteria; phylum Actinomycetota; class Actinomycetes; order Mycobacteriales; family Mycobacteriaceae; genus Rhodococcoides. The sequence goes on along the minus strand of NZ_NPGA01000020.1, from coordinate 602,166 downwards.
GCAACCTTCTCCACGCCAGCCGCTTATGCGGAGGGACTGCCGAACACGCGATGGGACGCTGCTCGCAACGCCGCGCTGAGCGAGGTTCTCGGGTTCTACGGTCTGGCCTACTGGTACACCTGGCAGGTCACCGTGCTGGGTCTCGGGCCCATCTGGATGAGTGCCAACGACGACGCCAAACGCCGCGCCGCACGCGAGCTGGACCGCGGCGGTGTGATGGCGTTCGGACTGTCCGAGCGCGCACACGGAGCCGACGTCTACTCCACCGACATGCTGTTGACGCCCACGCCCGAGGACTCCGAACTCGAGTTCACCGCGTCGGGGGAGAAGTACTACATCGGGAACGGCAACGTCGCGGGCATGGTCTCGGTGTTCGGCCGACGCACCGACCTGGACGGACCCGATTCGTACGTGTTCTTCGTGGCCGACAGTGCGCACCCGGCCTATCGGCTCCGCGAGAGCGTCGTTCACGGTCAGATGTACGTCAGCACGTTCGCACTCGAGAACTACCCCGTCCGGCGACAGGACATCCTGCACACCGGTGCCGACGCGTTCTCGGCAGCTCTCAACACGGTCAACGTCGGAAAGTTCAACCTGTGCACCGGATCCATCGGCATCTGTGAGCACGCCTTCCACGAGGCGATCACGCATGCGAACAACAGAATTCTGTACGGCAATCGGGTCACCGACTTTCCGCACGTGCGCAGTGCGTTCGTCGATGCCTATTCGCGCTTGATCGCGATGAAGCTCTTCAGTGCGCGGGCACTGGACTACTTCCGTGCCGCAGGGCCCGAGGACCGGCGCTACCTGCTGTTCAACCCGATGACGAAGGCGAAGGTGACCTCGGAGGGCGAAACCGTCGTGCGGCTGCTGCACGACGTCATCGCGGCCAAGGGCTACGAGAAGAACACCTACTTCCGCGAAGCCGCCCAGCTGATCGGAACACTGCCCAAGCTCGAGGGCACGGTGCACGTCAACGTGGCGCTGATGCTCAAATTCATGCCGGCCTACATGTTCTCGCCCACCGACTATCCGGACGTCGGTACCCGAACCGAGCCGGTCGACGACAGCTTCTTCTTCGCCCAGGGGCCGGCCCGCGGTGCGAGTTCGGTGCGGTTCCACGACTGGAAGCCGCTGTACGAGAAGCACTCCGGCATCCCCAATGTGGGACGCTTCTACGAGCAGGCACAGGCATTCACCTCGTTCCTCGCCGAGTGTGCGCCCGACGAGTCCCAGCAGAAGGACCTCGATTTCCTGCTGGTGGTGGGTCACCTGTTCTCGCTCGTGGTCTACGGTCACCTTCTGCTCGAGCAGGCCGACGAGATCTCGTCCGAGATGATGGACCAGATCTTCGACTTCCAGATCAGAGACTTCTCCGGCTATGCCGTCGCGCTGTACGGGAAGCCGTCATCGACTGGAGCGCAACAGCAATGGGCGCTCGATTCGATTCGCAAGCCGGTGGTCGACGCGGGGCGTTTCGAGACGGTCTGGAACGAGGTCGTCTCGTACGACGGTCGGTACGAGATGCGTCCCTAGCGCCGACGCTCAGCCGGGATCGGCCGGGACCAGATTGGTTCCGAACGCGCACACCGTCATCTCGTGCAGTCCGGCGCTGTCGTTCGGATGCTCGAGCGCCTGCATCGACATGAGGACGTTGAGCAGCATCCCGTGCGCGATGAACTGCCGTGCCTGATCCTCGGAACAACCTGTGCCGGCACGTATCTGGCCGTAGATGGCACCCATTCCCTCCCGGGCTGCCCGGCCGATCTCGGGTACCGAGCCTGCGCCGAATCCGTGCATCATGACCATCAACAGGTCGCGATCGGCCACCAGATCGGCATAGGCGGAACCGAGATTCGCCCAGGTGCTGTCGTCGTCGGGGTCGAGCGGGCCCGCCGCCAGCACGGCATCGAACGCGGCCATGATGCCGTCGACGGAGCGTTGGAACACCAGACGAAACAACTCGACCTTGGTGCCGAACATGCGGACCACATACGGCTGAGAGACGCCCGCTTCCTTCGCGACCGCATCGGTACTGGTGCCGGCGTAACCCCCGCGCGCGAACGCGCGCATCGCTGCGTCGAGCACGAGCTCTCGGCGGTCGGCCGCATCCATGCGGGTGGCTCTGGGCTTGGGCGCTGACGGGTCGGACATGTTGACAGGTTATCAGTTGATAACTTACGGTCTCGAATAAGTAATCATTCGATGCTTACAAGCGTGAGACGGGACGACCACAATGACCGCCACAGACTCTCCACCTGCAGTGCAGCCCGCCACTCGGAACGTTCCCGTGTGGCTCGGCATCCTCGCAGCATCCCTGCCGATGTTCATGGCAACCCTCGACAATCTGGTGATGACCAGCGCACTACCGGTCATCCAGCAGGACCTGAACGCCTCTGTCGGACAACTGCAGTGGTTCCTCAACGCGTACACCCTCAGCTTCGCCACCTTCATGCTGACGGCGGCGACGCTCGGCGACAGGTGGGGCAGGCGCGCGGTATTCCTCGGCGGCATCGCGGTCTTCACTCTTGCCTCGGTGGCCAGCGCGCTCGCTGCGAGTCCAGCGATGCTTATCGCCGCGCGCGCCGTGCAGGGAATCGGTGCCGCCGCGATCATGCCGTTGTCCCTGGCGTTGCTCGCCGCGGTGGTACCGGTGGGCAAGCGCGCGATGGCAATCGGGATCTGGGGTGGAGTCTCCGGACTCGGCGTCGCGCTGGGACCGGTGGTCGGCGGAGCCGTCGTCGACGGGATTTCCTGGCAGGCGATCTTCTGGATCAACGTTCCGGTGGCCCTCTTCGCAGTTCCGCTGGCGTACGTCGCGCTGAAGGAAACAGCAGGGCGCATCCAACCGCTCGATCTGCCCGGCGTGGTCCTCGCAGGCGGCGGTGTCTTCCTCCTGGTGTGGGCGGTGGTCCACGGCAACGACGACGGGTGGGCGTCGGCCACGGTGCTCGCCGGTTTCATCGGCTCGGCGGTGCTGCTCGTGGCGTTCGTTCTGCGCGCCTCGCGCACCCGACACTCGGTACTGCCGCTCGCACTCTTTCGTTCGCGCAGCTTCACCATCGCCAACATCATCGGAATCACGTTCTCGCTCGGCATGTTCGGGGCGGTGTTCCTCCTCGCGCAATACCTGCAGATCGTGATGAACTACACGCCGTTCCAGGCGGGCCTACGCACGCTGCCGTGGACCGCCGCACCGATGGTGGTCGCACCGATCGCAGGTCTGCTTGCCGAGCGCGTCGGACTGCGTGGGCTGTTGGTCGGCGGCCTGTCGCTGCAGTCGGTCTCGCTCGTGTGGATGGCGCTGATCCTGGGACCCGACACCGAGTATTCGTCGATGGTCCCGGCCCTGCTGATGGCGGGAGTGGGCATGGGGCTGACGTTCGCACCGTCCGCCACCGCAGTGCTGCGGGACATGAAGGACGACGATCACGCCACCGCCAGCAGCGCCAACTCCACTGTGCGGGAGGTGGGTATCGCACTCGGCATCGCGGTATTGACAGCGGTGTTCATCGGAGCCGGTGGATCACTGACGCCCACCGGTTACACCGACGCCTTGGCACCCGCTCTGCTCGTCGGCGCTGGGGCAGTGGCGATCGGACTGGTGGCGGCGTTGTTCATGCCGGGGCGTTCCGTCGGATCGGCACACGTGCTCACGGTTGGCCGGGAAATGCCGTCGACGACGGACTGACTCCCAGAATTTGCTGCCACGTCGCGAGGCGAATCGCGGCGTCGGTCAGCGCTTGAACACCCATGTCGCGGGTCGCTCCCGACCTGCTGCGTTCGATCAGCGAACGCCACGCGATGCTGGTGTCGATCTCGGCTTGCGCGGCCAACTGCGCGGCCGAGATCGCGTCGGTCACCGGGAACGGGGACGCATACGCCGGATCGGGCAGCGGCACAGTGACACTCGCCGCCCGGAGTGCATCGATGGTCGCGTCTCGACGCGCGCGGTGGGCGGCAGTGTTCGACGCCACCAGATCTGCTCGCGTGGGATTGGAGAATGCCGCGACGACGCCGTAGGCGAACACCGCCGCATACTCGGCGGCCAGTGCATCGACGAGGCCTTGCTGTTCCGGGCCGAGATCGCTCATGCCAGCACCACCAGGGCCGAGACCGTGCACGAGGCGCTGATGGAACCGAGAAGGCCTGCTCGGTAACCGCTTTCGTTGCGAGCCGCATCTGCCGCGCTGCGAGCGGAGGCCGTCAACATCTCTCGCACGGCGGCGAGATCGGGCGGCGGCGTCGTGGGAACGGGTGTCGTGGTGGCCGTGACCGACGACGTCTCGGTCGAGGCGCCGGTGGCGCGGGCGATCTCGGTGTCGAGCGCATCGGCGTGCTCGGTCCGCTGCGCCGCAACGATCCCCAGGGCGGCGGCGTAGTCGGCGATCACCGTCGCGGCCGCGGTGGCATCCGCGGCGTCGGCGCGGGCAGCGCGCAACTGCGCAGTCAGGGTGTCGAGGGCAGGACCCGAGATCGTCTCCTGACCGCAGGCCGCAACAGTCGACACGGTGGCCGCGGACAGAGCAGCGACGCCGGCGAGTCGGAACAACCCGCGGCGACTGAGCGCGAAGGGGACGGTCGGCGTTGGCACTCCGATATCGTGCCAGACCGCGGCGCTCGCACGTGCCGTGCCCGTGTGTCGCGTCGGCCGATCGTGGTCACGAGCACTGCCTGCGGGGCGGTAGGCTGTTGGTTCACCAAACGCAGTCCTGCTGCCGTACGCCGGATCGCCCACAACTACACACGAGGAGTTCGCGACATGCCTGTTCCGTCCAAGGAAAGGGTTGTCGAACTGCTCGCCGACCTCGTTCGAGAACGGGGTTACGACCTCGAAGACGTGAACGTCGTCGCCGCAGGAAAGCACAGTGCAGTGCGGATCATGGTCGATCGCGAAGAGGGAATCGACCTCGACGCTCTCCCGGAACTGAGCCGCGAGATCTCGGATGCCTTCGATGCCGTGACGGATTTCGGGGAAGCTCCGTACACGTTGGAAGTCACCACCCCCGGAATCGACCGCCCACTGACCGAGGCACGGCATTGGCGTCGGGCTCGCGGACGCAAAGTGCGTATCGAACTGGCCGACGGCAAGTTCGACGGTCGCGTCGGGGTACTCGACGGCGATTCGGTCACCGTGGTGATCAAGGAGAAGGGTGCGCTGTCGACTCGCCCCGTTGCCTTGTCCGATGTTGTGAAAGCTGTTGTACAGGTGGAGTTCTCCCGGCCGAGCGCCGAAGAGATGGACCTGGCGGGTGGCGTGGTCGGCAGTAGGCCGTCACCCGCGAACACCGATGAGATCGTGGACGTGGAAGCACCGGAAGAAGGGTCGGACAAGTGAATATCGACATAGCCGCATTGCGTGCCATCGAGGCGGACAAGGGAATTCCGATCGAGATGGTGATCTCGACGATCCAGACTGCGCTGCTGACGGCCTACCGGCACACCGAGGGTCACCAGTCCAACGCTTGGATCGACGTCGATCGCAAGACCGGCTCCGTTCGGGTGATGGCCAAGGAACTCGACGCCGACGGCAATCTGATCTCCGAATGGGACGACACCCCGGAAGGCTTCGGACGCATTGCGGCAACCACGGCGCGTCAGGTCATCCTGCAGCGCCTGCGCGACGCCGAGCACGAGCGGTCGTTCGGTGAGTACTCCACGCACGAGGGTGAGATCGTCAACGGTGTCATCCAGCGTGACACGCGTGCCAATGCGAAGGGCACCGTGATCGTCCGTATCGGAAGTGACGCCAACGGAGCCGACGGCCTGCTGCCGCCCGCAGAGCAGGTGCCGGGCGAGAGCTACGAGCACGGCGAGCGCATCAAGTGCTACGTCGTCGGAGTCGCCCGGGGTAACCGGGGTCCGCAGATCACGCTCTCGCGCACGCACCCGAATCTGGTGCGCAAGCTGTTCGCCCTCGAGGTTCCCGAGATCGCCGACGGCTCGGTCGACATCGTGGCAGTGGCTCGCGAGTCGGGGCACCGCTCGAAGATCGCCGTCGCGTCCACCGTGTCCGGGCTCAACGCCAAGGGTGCCTGCATCGGACCGATGGGTCAGCGCGTGCGCAACGTGATGAGCGAACTGGCAGGCGAAAAGATCGACATCATCGACTTCGACGAGGACCCGGCCACGTTCGTCGGGAATGCACTGTCCCCGTCGAAAGTTGTTTCGGTGACCGTCGTCGACGCGGTTGCCCGTGCGGCCCGTGTCGTGGTTCCCGAGTACCAGCTCTCCCTGGCCATCGGCAAGGAAGGGCAGAACGCCCGACTGGCTGCTCGATTGACCGGTTGGCGCATCGACATCCGCAGCGATGCGGCGGCACCCGAGACGACCAGCGCGTAGGGCCGGAATGCGGAGTTCGGGGCAATACAGCGGTAGAGTGGTCGATGGTTCGGGAACGACCTCTCCGCCCAGGGGCATGAACGCGAGTATCCGGCAGTGACAAGCCGGCCGATTCGTACATGCATCGGGTGCAGGGAGCGAGTGCCGGCCGCCGATCTGTTGAGGATCGTGGTTCGAGAAGCTGGTTCGCACGAATTCGCTCTCGTCCCCGATGTCCGGCATTCGATGTCCGGCCGTGGTGCGTGGTTGCACTACAACCGAGAGTGCCTGCACAATGCGGAACGACGCCGAGTCTTCGGTCGTGCGTTTCGGATATCGGGAAATGTGGAATCGTCCGCAGTGACAGCCGTGCTCGACGAGCACGAACAACTGCAGGTCGAGGACACGACAAGAGCAACACCCGTCGACAAGAACAGGCAACAGCACTGATGAGCACACCGTGAAGCACCAACGATGAACGTCCATCGGAGATAACCCGAGGTCGTGCGGGCACCAAGCCTCGCTCGGCCTCTCAGTGAGGAGAGCAGTGGCAGGCAAGGCCCGCGTGCACGAGTTGGCAAAAGAACTCGGTGTCACCAGTAAGGAACTACTCGCACGGCTCAAAGAGCAAGGCGAGTTCGTCAAGTCCGCATCATCCACAGTCGAAGCCCCCGTGGCGCGTCGACTGCGTGAATCCTTCCCGTCCGAGAACACGGACGCGTCGGCACCGGCCGCAGCTGCACCGAACGGTCGCGCAGCGGCCGATCGGGCAGCGAGCAGCACCGCGAAGCCGGGTGCCGCCAAACCGGGCGGACCCCGTCCCGGCCCCAAGCCGGCACCGCGTCCGGCAGAGCCGGAAGCACCCGCAGCGCAAGCTCCCGTGGAGGCAGCACCCGCTGCACCCGCGACTCCGGCTGCCGCGCCGGCTCCGGCCCCCGCAGCGCCTACCCCCGAGCCCGCAGCTCCGGCCGCTCCGGTCGAGCAGGCTCCCGCCGCGTCGGCTGCCACCAGCGACGCTGCCTCGGCCCCGGCCGCTCCGAAGCCCGCAGGTCCCGGCCCCAAGCCCGGCCCCAAGGCTCCGCGTGTCGGTAACAACCCGTACTCCTCGGCTCCCGTGGAGCGTCCAGCTCCTCGACCCGCTCCCGGTGCTCCGCGCCCCGGTGGCGGACGCCCCGCTCCCGGACAAGGTGGGCCTCGTCCCGCAACACCGTCCGGTGGCAGTCGTCCGGCTCCAGGGCAGGGTGGGCCCCGTCCCGCACCGGGCCAGGCCGGACCTCGTCCGAGCCCCGGCTCGATGCCTCCTCGTCCCAACCCCGGTGCCATGCCGACCCGTTCGGCACGTCCCGGCCCCGCAGCAGGTCGCCCCGGTCGTCCCGGTGGTGCTCCGGGCGGACGCCCGGGCGGCGGCGGTGGCGGTGGCTACCGCGGTGGCGGCGCTCCCGGCGCTCCCGGTGGTGCCCCCGCAGGCGGCGCTCCCGCAGGTGGTTTCCGTGGTCGTCCCGGTGGCGGTGGACGCCCCGGTCAGCGCGGCGCAGCAGCAGGTGCATTCGGTCGTCCCGGCGGAGCAGTTCGTCGTGGCCGCAAGTCGAAGCGGGCGAAGCGCGCCGAGTACGAGAGCATGCAGGCTCCCGCAGTCGGCGGCGTCAGGCTGCCCCGCGGCAACGGTGAGACCATTCGTCTCGCCCGCGGCGCATCGCTGTCGGACTTCGCGGACAAGATCGACGCGAACCCGGCTGCACTGGTGCAAGCCCTGTTCAACCTCGGTGAGATGGTCACTGCGACGCAGTCCGTCAACGACGAGACGCTGGAGCTTCTCGGCGGCGAGATGAACTACGTCGTTCAGGTCGTCAGTCCCGAGGACGAAGATCGTGAGCTGCTGGACTCGTTCGACCTCACCTACGGCGAGGATGCCGGCGGCGAGGACGATCTGGAGCAGCGTCCCCCGGTGGTCACCGTCATGGGCCACGTCGATCACGGTAAGACGCGACTGTTGGACTCGATTCGCAACACCACGGTGCGCGAAGGCGAGGCCGGCGGAATCACGCAGCACATCGGTGCGTACCAGGTGCTGACCGAGCTCGAAGGCAACGAGCGTCTCGTGACGTTCATCGACACCCCCGGTCACGAGGCCTTCACGGCCATGCGTGCCCGTGGTGCCAAGGCCACCGACCTCGCGATCCTGGTGGTCGCAGCCGACGACGGCGTCATGCCGCAGACGGTGGAGGCCATCAACCACGCACAGGCAGCCGACGTGCCGATCGTGGTCGCGGTGAACAAGATCGACAAGGAGGGCGCGAACCCGGACAAGATCCGGCAGCAGCTCACCGAATACGGTCTGGTCGCCGAGGAATACGGCGGCGAGACGATGTTCGTCGACATCTCCGCCAAGCAGGGCACCAACATCGATGCCCTCCTCGAAGCGGTGCTGCTGACGGCCGACGCGTCGCTCGATCTGCGCGCCAACCCGGACATGGACGCTCAGGGTGTCGCCATCGAGGCACACCTCGACCGTGGTCGCGGCCCGGTCGCGACCGTGCTCATCGCTCGCGGAACCTTGCGTGTCGGTGACTCGATCGTCGCCGGTGACGCATACGGACGCGTTCGTCGCATGGTCGACGAGCACGGCGAGGACGTCACCGAAGCGATGCCGTCTCGTCCCGTGCAGGTCATCGGCTTCACGTCGGTGCCCGGTGCAGGCGACAACCTTCTGGTGGTCGACGAGGACCGAATCGCTCGACAGATCGCCGACCGTCGAAATGCGCGCAAGCGCAACGCTCTGGCAGCCAAGAGCCGCAAGCGCATCAGCCTCGACGATCTCGATGCAGCTCTGAAGGAGACTTCGCAGCTGAACTTGATCCTCAAGGGTGACAACTCGGGAACCGTGGAAGCGCTCGAAGAGGCGCTGCTCGGAATCGAGATCGACGACGAGGTCGAACTGCGCGTCATCGACCGCGGTGTCGGTGGCGTCACGGAGACCAACGTCAACCTGGCGTCGGCATCCAACGCGATCATCATCGGCTTCAACGTTCGAGCGGAGGGCAAAGCCACCGAGCTGGCCAACCGTGAAGGCGTCGACATCCGGTACTACTCGGTGATCTACCAGGCCATCGACGAGATCGAGAAGGCCCTCAAGGGCATGCTCAAGCCGGTGTACGAAGAGGTTGCCCTCGGGCAGGCCGAGATCCGCGCGCTGTTCCGTTCCTCCAAGGTCGGAAACATCGCCGGTTGCCTCGTCACCTCCGGTACGATCCGTCGCAACGCCAAGGCGCGACTCATCCGAGACAGCGCCGTTGTCGCGGAAACCGTCACGATCTCCTCGCTCCGTCGCGAGAAGGACGACGCGACGGAGGTCCGCGAGGGCTACGAATGTGGTTTGACGGTGACGTACTCCGACATCAAGGTGGGCGATGTCATCGAGGCGTACGAGCTCCGTGAAAAGCCGCGCGACTAGAACGGATGCGGAGCCTTTCGGCTCCGCACCCGGTCGCGTCGGCTCGGTGGTGAAGCCAGGGGAGTGACACTGCGCTCCGACTTTCGAGCCGGTGGTGGTACGACAGATGTACCGCCACCGGCTTTGTCGTCGAAGCTGATCGAAGGACGTCAGCGTGTATCTGGGTGCTCTGGAGTTGGACGTGTTGTTGGGGGATGTGCGTTCGCTCGCCGAGAAACGGTCGATGGTGGAACCGGTGCTCGGTGATCTGCAACGGCTGGGAGTCTCGGCTGCCGAAACCGGTGAGCGAGAACGTATTCGGCGGTCCCTGCTGGGGGTTGCCGCGGCCGGTACCGACGTCGACCTACTGCACGACAAACTGGACGAGTGCGAACGGCATGTCGCCGAACGCCACGATCTGGAACTGTTGGCAGTACGCCGGAGAATCTTCGGACCCGAGGATTGATCCGGGAAGTCCGCCGAGCGCTGCTCGGCGGACGAGAAGTGCACAACCGCCGCTTCGTCGGAACAGAATCGACGTTCGGCCATGAAAGAGGAGTGTGATTGTCGTGGTGGATCAGGCCAGGGCTCGAAAGTTGTCCAAGCGAATCGCCGCCATCGTTGCAACGGCGATCGATCACGAGATCAAGGATCCACGGCTGGCATTCGTGACCATCACCGACACCAAGGTGACCGCCGACCTGCACGACGCCACGGTGTACTACACCGTGATGGGTGAAGACCTCGATACTCCGCCCGATCTGCAGGCCGCCGCGGCAGGGCTGGAGAAGGCCAAGGGCGTGCTGCGCTCGAAGGTCGGAGCCGGAACGGGTGTGCGGTACACGCCGACGTTGACGTTCGTGACCGACACGGTGCCCGACACCGCACGCCACATGGAAGACCTGCTCGAACGCGCCCGCGTGGCCGACGAAGAACTGGCCCGCGCGCGTGCGAACGCCAAGCCCGCCGGGGACCCGGATCCGTACAAAGCTCCACGCGAAGTCGCAGACACAGATGGTCATTCCGCAGGCTCCACTCCTGCAGGCGTCGAGCCCGCCGAAGCCGACTGACATGTCCTACGGTTCGGGGGCAGTGTCGGAGGCCGACGAGGATCTGGCGCGGGCGATCGAGATGCTCGAACGTGCATCCTCGGTGACCGTGCTGTGCCATGTTCAACCCGATGCCGACACGATCGGTAGTGGGCTTGCGCTCGGTTCGGTGCTCGAACGTCGCGGCGCGACCGTTCAGGTGGCATTCGCAGCACCGGCGTCCCTGCCCGAGTCGATGGACGAATTACCGGGTAGACACCTTCTCGTCGGCGCAGACGAGGTCAGCGAGTCCGTCGATCTGGTGGTCACGGTCGACGCCGGAAGCAGGGGGCGGCTGGGTTCGCTGGGCGACCGACTCGATACGGCGTCGGCCAGCCTCGTCATCGATCATCACCGCAGCAACACACGATTCGGAACGCTGAATGTGGTGCACGCGTCTGCTGAGTCCACCACCGCCGTCATCGCGCGGTTGTTCGATCGGTGGGGCGTCGAGATCGATGCCGATCTGGCCCACTTGCTGTTCGCGGGTCTGGTCACCGACACCGGGTCGTTCCGCTGGGTTCGCCCGGGTTCTCATCTGCTGGCCGAGAGACTGTTGGCCACGGGGATCGACGGGGCTCACATCGCCCGCAAGCTGCTCGACACTCACCCGTTCGACTGGTTGCCGATGCTCGGGTCGGTGCTCGGTTCGGCATCGTTGCTTCCCGACGCAGCCGACGGACGAGGGCTGGTGTACGCCGTCATCAGGAGCGAGGATTCCGCCGGATTGCGGTCCGAGGAGATCGAGAGCGTGATCGACATCGTGCGCACCACCTCCGAGGCCGAGGTCGCCGCGGTACTCAAGCAACAGGATTTCGGGTCGGTCTGGGTGGTCTCTCTGCGGTCGAAGACCGAGGTCGACGTGTCGGCGGTGGCGTGCGCGCTCGGCGGTGGCGGGCACCGCAATGCAGCCGGCTACACCGCGACCGGCGACCTGCCCGACGTGATCGATGCGCTGCGTGAGGCCCTGTCGGCGTCGTGAGTTCCACCCCGGTCACGGCTCGAAAGATCCTCGGTCTGTCGTTGCCCTCTCTCGGCGTCCTCGCTGCCGAGCCCCTGTACCTGTTGTTCGACGCCGCCGTGGTCGGCCGGCTCGGCGCGCTCGCTCTCGCCGGCCTGGCCATCGGTGGGCTCGTGTTGGCCCAGGTCAGCACGCAGCTGACGTTCCTGTCCTACGGCACGACCGCGCGAGCGGCTCGCATGCACGGTGCAGGCCGCGAACGCGACGCCGTCGGTGAGGGTGTGCAGGCAACCTGGTTGGCCTTCGCGATCGGTATCGCCATCGTCGCGGTGATGCAGCTCGCCGCCGAGCCCGTGGTCTCGGTGCTGACCGGCGGAGGGGACATCGCTGCCGAGGCCGTCGCGTGGCTGCGCGTGGCACTGCTGGGTGTGCCGTTCATCCTGGTGTCGCTGGCCGGAAACGGATGGATGCGTGGAGTTCAGAACACGGTGACGCCACTACGTTTCGTCGTGTTCGGCTTCGGTGTATCAGCGGTGTTGTGCCCCCTCCTGGTCCACGGGTTGCTGGGATTCCCACGGCTCGGGCTGGTGGGATCGGCCGTGGCGAACGTGATCGGCCAGGGCGTCGCCGGTGCGCTGTTCGTCGGCGCAGTCGTGCGGGCGAGCACCGAATTGCGCCCGCATTGGTCGGTGATGCGCGCACAACTGGTGCTGGGCCGCGACCTGATCGTGCGCAGTCTGGCGTTCCAGGCCTGTTTTCTGTCCGCCGCAGCGGTCGCGTCGAGGTTCGGCGCCGCCTCGGTCGCCGCCAACCAGGTGGTTCTGCACATGTGGAACCTGGTGTCGTTGATGCTCGATTCACTGGCAATCGCCGCACAGACCCTGGTCGGAGCCGCCCTGGGTGCGAGCAGGATCGACGATGCGCGCGCCCTGGCGTGGCGATTGACGGCATGGTCGACGGTGTTCGCGGTCGTTCTCGCCGGTGTGTTCGCCGTCGGGCGGTCGTTCGTCCCGGATCTGTTCACCACCGACGCATCGGTCATCGACGAGATGCATGCGATCTGGTGGATATTCGTCGCGATCATCCCCATTGCCGGCGTGGTGTTCGCGTTGGACGGTGTGCTGCTCGGCAGCGGCGACGCTGCATTTCTGAGAAACGCGACCATGGCCTGCGCCGTTGTGGGCTTTCTGCCGTTCATCTGGTCGGCTCTGGTGTTCGACTGGGGACTGGTAGGGATCTGGACAGGGCTCGGCGTCTTCGTCGCACTGCGGATGCTTGCAGTCGCGGGCCGGGTACTGTCCGGAAAGTGGCTGGTGATCGGCAGCGATCGCCAACTCCGCCGATAGCCGTCAGGGTTGCGACGGCAACGCGGGGTGCAATGCCACCTCACGGCTCTTGACGACGAAGAAGACGGTGCCGCCGGGCTCGAGCCCGAGATCGGACACCGCGGCAGGGGTGATGTCTGCAGCCATGCCGGGAGACCCGTCGGGTTGCGGACGTGATCGAACACGAATGCCGGAGCCCTGCACCTCCATCTCCTCGATCACCACCTCGAACACGTTTCTCGGGCTGGCGTGCGGGGCCGTCGGGTGTACCGAGACGGCGGCGGGGGAGAACACCGCCACCAGTGCGGTTCCGGTGGTGTACCGCCCGGAGCCGTGGACCGTCAGTCCCCAGTTCGTGGTCAGGGACGTCGAGTCGTCGGCGTCGACAGCCCGTCCCGAGAGCAGGTTCACCCCCGCGATGCGGGCACCGAATTCGCTGCGAGGTGCGGTCAGGACCTCGGTGACCGAGCCTCGCTCGACGACGCGTCCGCCGTCGACGACCGCGACGGAATCGGCGAGCGCGACGACGTCGAGCAGATCGTGGGTGACGATCAAAGCCGTGCGACCGCTCTCGCGCAGCACCGTGCGCAGTACTCGTCGAATGCTCGGTGCCGTGTCCACATCCAGCGCCGCGAGGGGTTCGTCGAGCAGCAGCAGGCGTGGGTCGGCCGCAAGAGCGCGCGCGATGGCGATTCGTTGAGCCTGCCCGCCGGACAGCTGGCCGGGGCGGCGATCGGCCAGGTGGGAGGCTCCGACCGTGTCGAGCCAGGTATCGGCGACGGCACGCGCGGCGACGCGGTTCGCGCCTGCGCTACGCGGCGCGAAGGCCACGTTCGTACGAGCGTCCATGTGAGGAAACAGCAGAGCTTCCTGAGAGAGGGTCGCGACGCCTCGGGCGTGAATCGGGACGACGGTGTTCGAGACGGTATCGGTCAGCACGTCCTCGCCGAGTCGGACGATTCCTTCGTCGGGTGCCACCACACCGGAGACGAGCTGCAGCAGTGTCGATTTGCCTGCCCCGTTCGGTCCGAGGATGGCCACCGTCTCACCCTCGGGGACGTCCAGTTCGAGATCGATGCCGCGGACGCCGAGTGTGGCCCGCAGGTGCAGTGAGTTCACAGCGTTCCCGACGACCGAGTGCCGCGTGCGGTCACGACGACGAGTGCCGCTACGAGAATCAGTACCAGCGAGAGCGCTACCGCGGCATCGGGGTCGCTCTCGCGCTGCAGATAGATTTCCAGCGGCAGTGTCCTGGTCACGCCTTCGAGGGATCCGGCGAAGGTCAAGGTCGCTCCGAATTCTCCGAGTGCGCGCGCGAAGGCGAGGACGGTTCCTGATATCAGTCCGGGAAGTATCAGCGGAACGGTGACGCGCCGTAGGACGGTCGTGGGGGTGGCCCCCAGCGTCGCGGCCACCACGTCGTACCGGTCGCCGGCCGTGCGCAGTGCGCCCTCGACGCTGACGACCAGGAAAGGAAGCGATACGAACACCTGTGCCAGCACCACGGCCGAGGTGGTGAACGCTATTCGAATCCCGAAGGCGTCGAGGTGCTCGCCCAACAGGCCTTGTCGCCCGAAGGTGTAGAGCAGCGCGATGCCCCCGACCACCGGGGGCAGAACCAAGGGCAGTACGACGAGAGAGCGAAGGATCGAGAGCCCGCGAATCGAGCTGCGCGAGAGCACGATTGCCATCGGCACGCCCATAGCCACGCACACTGCGGTGCTGGCCGTCGCCGTCTTCAGGCTCAGGATCAACGCCGCGACAGCGGATTCGGAGGTGATGAGTCCGAGAAAATTGGACCAGTCGATTCGGGTGAACATCGCGGCCAGCGGTGCCACCACGAGGAGTGCACCGATGGCTGCCGGAACGAAAATCCACACCGGCACACCGACGGTCGACCGCCCGTTGTGTGCGACTCGTACGGTCACGGAGCTGCGAAGCCGACTCGACCGAGTACGTCCTGCCCGACGGGGCCGGTGACGAACTCGGTGAATGCGCGAGCGGTGCCCTCGTTGTCGGACCCGCTCAGTGTCGCGATCGGGTAGGTGTTGACGGCCTCGCTCGACTCCTCGAAGGGCACCGCGGTCACGGCCTCTCCTGCCCCGGCAGCGTCGGTCACGTAGACCAGTCCGGCATCGGCCTGCCCCGAGGTCACCTTGCCCAACACGTCGGTGACCGAGGATTCTTCGCTCACGGCCGGGATCTGCGTGCCGGTAGCGGCCTCGACCGAGGCCGTCGCCGCGCCGCATGGCACCTGGGGCGCGCAGATCACCGTGAGAACGTCGGGATTCGCCAGATCGGCGAACGATGCGATGCCGTCCGGGTTTCCGGGGGCGGTCACGATGGTCAGCGTGTTGGACGCGAAGTCGACGGGGTCATCCGCAACCAGGCCCTCGTCGACCGTCTCGGTCATGTTCTTCGTATCCGCGGAGGCGAAGACGTCGGCAGGGGCGCCGGACATCAGCTGCGCGGCCAGATCGGATGAGCCCGCGAAGCTGAACTCCACCGAGGTGCCGGGGTGTTCGGCCTCGAATCGATCACCGAGCTCGGTGAACGTCGCGCGAAGCGATGCTGCGGCGAAGACCGTGATCTTGCCTCGGACCGCGCTGCCGTCCGAGGGTCCATCGGGCGCGGTCGAATCGGACTGCGAGCTGCACCCGACGAGCACGAGGGTGGCTGCAATGAGGAGCGCGAATACCGGGCGCAGTGTCTTCACGAACATCTCCTGTGTCCTACGGTGTCTCGACGATGACGGTCGTGGCCTTGACCACAGCGACGGTGACCTTGCCGGGCTCGAGCCCCAGTTCGCGAACCGAGCGGGTGCTCATCAGGGACACGATCGTGAACGGCCCGCACTGCATGCTCACCTCGCTCATCACCGCATCCGAGACGACCTCGGTGACCAACCCCACGAGTCGGTTGCGTGCAGAGCTTCCGCCCGACGCGATCTCCGGCGGAGGGACAGCATGTTCGCGCGCGTAGTCGGCCAGGTCCCGGCCGGCGATGACCTTGCGTCCGTTCTCGTCCTCGAGCGCCGGGAGCGCTCCGGTGTCGATCCATCTACGGACGGTGTCGTCACTGACACCGAGGAGTGCTGCGGCGTCTCGAACGCGGACCGGGGGCACCGTCATCGAGACGCCACCCGAGCAGACATCCGCAAACAAGTCATGAACGGCACCATATACCCGAATCTGCGGGTGTTTCGACCAGATCCTGTTTTCGGTGAGCCGTACCGTCCCACCGTCGACCGGGTTGCCGCATCACCCCGCCGGATACGTCGCGGAATCTGCAGGGAGTATTGGACGTTGGTACGTTCTCGGACGGTTCTGGCGATTCGACGCCGGCGGCCGAGCGCATCGGAAGGAATTTTCAGTGGCAGCGAAGCTGTGGGCAGTGAGCGACATTCACGTCGGACATCGGGGCAACCGGCCCGTGACCGAGGACATCTTTCCCGAATCGCCCGACGACTGGCTGATCGTCGCCGGCGACGTGTCGGAGAAGACCGACGACATCAAGTGGGCGCTCGAACTGCTCCGTAGCCGTTTCGCGAAAGTCATCTGGGTTCCCGGAAACCACGAGCTCTGGACGACGGTGAAAGATCCCGTCCAGATCCACGGGGCGGCTCGGTACGAGTACCTGGTCAACCTGTGCCGCGAGATCGACGTCGTCACCCCGGAGGACCCTTATCTGCGGTGGGAGGGTGAGGGTGGCCCGGCGACGATCGTGCCGATGTTCCTGCTCTACGACTACACGTTCCTGCCGCAGGGAGCGAGAGACAAGGAACACGGCCTGGCGATCGCACGTGAGAAGAACGTGGTCGCCACCGACGAATTCCTGCTGTCCTCGCAGCCGTACGCGACGCGCGATGCCTGGTGCCATGCGCGGATCGACGCCACCCGGGAGCGTCTCGATGCGCTCGACACCTCCGTTCCGACGGTGTTGATCAACCATTTCCCGATGGTTCGGCAGCCGACCGAGGTGCTGTTCTACCCGGAGTTCGCACTGTGGTGTGGTTCCACTCTGACGGCGGATTGGCATACGCGGTACAACGCGATCTGTTCGGTGTACGGGCATTTGCACATTCCACGGACGACCTACTACGACGGCGTTCGCTTCGAGGAGGTGTCGGTGGGCTACCCGCGTGAATGGCAGCGCCGCGGCCTACCGAAAAACGTTCTGCGACAGATTCTTCCGGTCCCCGAGTATCCGCCAGGCGCGTTGAACAAGTGGGGCGGGCACTTCACGGTGACGCCCGAAATGGAGGCAGAGGTAGAGAAGATGAGGGCAGGAAAGTGATCGAATCGATACTTCCCAACGGCGTCGTCTCGGCCGAATTGTTCGCGGACCCACCGGGTTTGACGCCCCATCCGCTCGAGGCCCCGCTGGTGGCCAAGGCGGTGGACAAGCGCAAGCGTGAGTTCACCTCGGCCCGACACTGTGCGCGGGTGGCGATGGAGAAGCTGGGTGTCGAGCCTGCGCCGATCATGCGCGGCAAGTCCGGTGCTCCGCAGTGGCCGAAGGGTGTGGTCGGATCGTTGACGCACTGCGACGGGTATCGCGGTGCGGTGTTGGCCTACTCGATGCAGGTGCGTTCGGTGGGAATCGACGCCGAGCCGCACGGACCCTTGCCCGATGGAGTGCTCGAGGCGGTGAGTCTCGAGGCCGAACGGGAGTGGCTCGCGACCGCGGGCCGCGAGGACGTGCACTGGGATCGAGTGTTGTTCTGCGCCAAGGAAGCGACGTACAAGGCCTGGGAGCCGTTGACCGGACGCTGGCTCGGCTTCGAGGACGCACACATCACCTTCGAGCGCACCGGCTCCGGTGACGACATTTCGGGAACGTTCCGTTCCGAGCTGCTGGTGCCAGGAGACACGGTGTCCGGTCCGCCGCTGCGGGCCTTCGACGGTCGATGGATGGTGGCGGGCGGTCTGGTGATGACCGCGATCTCGGTGATGTGACGACCTGCTCCGCGAGCCTGGCACAATGCTCTCTCGTGAGTGCTCGCGAAAAGATTTCGTCCGGTCTCGTCGGTGCCGGCCTGCTGGTGGTCGACAAGGGGCCGGGAGTGACGAGCCACGATGTGGTGGCGTCGTGCCGAAAACTGTTGCGCACCAGAAAGGTCGGCCATGCGGGGACCTTGGACCCCATGGCGACCGGCGTGCTCGTGCTCGGCGTGGAGCGTGCGACCAAGATGCTGGGACTGCTCTCGCTGACCACCAAGTCGTACACCGCCACCATCCGGCTCGGCCGGAGCACGACGACCGACGACGCCGAGGGCGACGTCCTGGCCGATGTTTCGGCCGCGCATGTCTCCGACACCGAGATCTCGACCGCGATTGCCGCCCTGACCGGTGACATCGAGCAGGTTCCCGCCAGTGTCAGCGCCATCAAGGTCGACGGGCAACGCGCCCACAAACTGTCTCGCGCAGGTGAGGAATTCACACTCGCCCCGCGCAAGGTCAGCGTCACCCGATTCGACGTGACGGCCAGGCGCGACGTGGCGGAGGGCGAATCGGCGTTCGTCGACCTCGATGTCGAGGTTGACTGCACGTCGGGGACGTACGTTCGGGCTCTGGCGCGCGACCTCGGCGCGGCGCTCGGCGTCGGCGGCCACCTGACCGTGCTGCGCCGCACCCGCGTCGGACCTTTCACCCTCGACCACGCACGGACACTCGAAGAACTGGCAGAGGACCCGGCCGTGAGCCTGGACATCGATCAGGCGGCCCGAACGGCGTTCCCGCACCGGCAGATCGACGCGAGTGAGGCGGAATCGTTGAGCCAGGGACGGTGGCTGGATCCGATAGGAATCGACGGGGTGTACGCGGCGGTCGATCCCACCGGGCACACCATCGCTCTGCTCCAGGAGAAGGGCAAGCGCGCCAGTTCGGTCATGGTCGTGCGGCCCGCGACCTTGCGCGGGCACTGAAACATTCGGCACGGATGCGGCACCGACCCGGCGATCAGGTCGCCGGAACCATCCAGATCGCCTCTGCGGCGCGGTGGCCGAGATCGATCGAATCAGTGGCGTCGGTGCGGGCCAACTCGATGGCGACGGTGCCGGCGTAGTCGCGTCGTTCGACCACCGTGATCGGCAGGTCCAGCGTGATGCCGACGGAGTCGAAGTAGCGGAGCATCGCCGGGTCGGAGTCGGAAATTCTGGCGACTCGGCCGGACTGTCCGTCGAGGTAGTCGCTCAGGCGGGTCGCGGACGGGGCCTCGATCGCACCGTCGACGGACGGAATCGGGTCGCCGTGCGGATCGCGTTCGGGGTGGCCCAGTTTGGCGTCGATTCGATCCATCATCAGATCCGAGACGGCATGCTCGAGGATCTCTGCCTCGTCGTGCACTTCGTCCCAGCCGTAACCCAGCTCTCGGACCAGGTAGGTCTCGATCAGTCGATGTCGACGCACCATACCGATGGCAGCGAGACGACCCTTCTCGGTCAGTGAGATGGCTCCGTAACGGGCGTGGTCGACCATGCCCTGGTCGGCGAGCTTGCGAATGGCCTCGGACACCGTCGAGGCGGAAACACCGATGCGCTCGGAGAGCATCTTGGTGCTGACCGAGTCCTCGCTCCACTCACTGGCCGTCCAGATGACCTTGAGATAGTCCTGCGCAACCGCGGACAGCTGGACGCCCTCGTCGGCCGGTGCGGGATCGTCTTTTCGTAGCGCCACGTCGCCGAGCTTAGGCAATCCAATGGAAAAAGACATCTCACCCGGCCGGAGCCACCGGCACCTGTCTGCGCTGCCGCAGGGCGCGGACGACGATGCCCTGCGACGGGCTCAGCAGGTAGGCAAGGACGAAGACCAGTCCCTGGGTGAGCACGACGCTGCCGCCGGAGGACACGTCGAGGTAGAAGCTGGCGTAGATCCCCACCAGCGCGCAACCCACCGAAATGACCGGTGCCAGCACGAGCATGCGGCCGAAGCTGTGCGTGAGCAGATAGGCGGACGCACCGGGAGTGATCAGCATCGCCACCACGAGGATGACGCCGACGGCCTGGAGCGCGACCACGGTCGTCAGGGCGAGCAGGGTCAGCATGACGGCCGAGATCACCGACGGGTTGATGCCTACGGCGCGGGCCTGGGTGCGGTCGAAGGCGAAGAGAGTGAAGTCGCGACGCTTGACGATCATGACGACCAGCGCGATACCGCCGAGGACGAACACCTGAACCATGTCTGCCTGCGAGACTCCCAGCAGATTGCCGAACAGGATGTGATTGAGGTCGATCTGACTCGGAAACTTGGAGATCAGGACGACGCCGAGCGCGAACAAGGTGGTGAAGACGACGCCGATCGCGGCGTCCTCCTTGACGATGGTGGTGTTGCGGACCACTCCGATGGCACCGACCGCGATGAGGGCGAACAGCAGCGCTCCGATCGCGAACGGTGCCCCGAACAGGTACGACAGCGCGACGCCGGGAAGAACTGCGTGCGAGACGGCGTCGCCCATCAGCGACCACCCGATGAGGACGAGCCAGCAGCTCAGCACCGCGCACACGATGGAGGCGGTGACAGTGACCAGGAGGGCTCGCTGCATGAAGGTGTATTCGAGTGGGTCCACGAGAAAATCGATCAGATACACGGTTCAGCTCGCTTCCGTGGTTCGGGTGGCCGGATTTCGAGTGCCCGCACCCAACTCGCCGACCTTCGACGGGTCGATGCCGAAGGCCAGCGCCAGGTTCTCCGGGCGCAGTACGTCGGTCGGACTGCCGTGCATCAGCACGCGCTGCTGCAGCAGGATCGCTTCGTCGCACAGTTCCGGTAGGGCATGTAGATCGTGTGTGGACACCAGAACCGACGCACCCTGTGCTGCGAGTTCGCGGAGCAGCCGGGTGATGGTTGCCTCGGTTTTCTTGTCCACACCGGCGAAGGGCTCGTCGAGCAACAGCAGCGATGCCTCCTGGGCGATGGCGCGGGCGACGAACGCACGCTTGCGCTGACCGCCGGAGAGCTGGCCGATCTGTCGGTTCGCCAGTTCGGCGAGGTCGACGCGCTGCAGAGCCTCGTCGACGGCCAGTCGATCGGCGGCTCGGGGAGTGCGGAGAAAATTCTGCTTCCCGTATCGGCCCATCATCACCACGTCGCGCACGCTGATCGGGAATGTCCAATCGACGGATTCCGCCTGGGGCACGTAGCTGACCGTGCCGGCCTTGCGCGCCTGCGCCGGGTCTCCGCCGAACACGGTGATCGAGCCGGAGTTGGGCTTGACCACTCCCATGACGGCTTTGAACAGCGTCGACTTGCCTGACCCGTTCATTCCGACCAACCCGCACACCCGGCCGGGTGCGAGGGTCAGGCTGGCATCGGTGAGGGCTACGACGTCGCGGTATCGAACGTTGACGGCGTCCACCGACAGCGCTGCCCCGGTCTCGTGCGGGGTCCTTTGACGCGGGTCTCCAGTGTGCTGGGTCATCGTTCTCCTACCAGTGCGTCGGCGATCAACCGTGCGTCGTAGCGCAGTAGATCCAGGTACGTGGGGACCGGTCCGGTGGCGTCGCTCAGAGAATCGACGTAGAGCTGTCCGCCGAACCGCGCGCCGGTGTCCTCGGCGACCTGCAGCTGCGCCTTGTCCGAGACCGTCGACTCGCAGAACACGGCAGGTACGTCGTTGTCGCGAACGAAGTCGATGGTGCGGACCACCTGCTTCGGCGTTCCTTCCTGCTCGGCGTTGACCGGCCACAGGTAGGCCTCCTGCAGATCGAAGTCGCGGGCCAGATAGCCGAATGCGCCCTCGCAGGTGACGAGCGCGCGCTGACGAGCCGGTAGCCCGGAGAGATCCGCGGCCAGTTCGGCACCGACCTCGCGTAGTTGTCCCACGTATGCGGCTGCGTTCGCGCGGTAGTCGTCGGTGTTGGCGGGATCGAGCGCGACGAAGGCGTCGGCGATGTTCTCGACGTACGTCTCGGCCACGACGGGCGACATCCATGCGTGGGGGTTCGCTTTGCCGGCGTAGGCGTCGTCGCGAATGTAGATCGGGTCCACGTTCGCACTCACCACGGCGTGGGGTGCGGGGATGCGCTCGACGAATTTATCGAACCAGGCCTCCAGCCCGAGACCGTTGTCCAGGATCAGCTCGGCCTGCTCTGCGGTGCGTAGGTCTCCTGGGGTCGGCTCGTAGCCGTGGATCTCGGCTCCGGCTTTTGTGATCGATTCCACTCGGAGGTGATCGCCGGCGACATTGGCGGCCATGTCGGCGAGGACGGTGAAGGTCGTCAGAACCAGGGGTCTGCCGTCGTCGAGCACCGCCGGATCGTCCTCCCCGACGGCACGGGCGCAGCCGCTCGAGGCTGCCACCAGTAGTCCCACCACGGCCCAGCTCGCGAGAATCCGCCCACTGCGCGATCCACACCGGCGAAGAAAAAAGTTAGGCACACCGAAACATTTACCGTGGGGATACCTTTTTGTCCATACGTGCCGCGCGCGACACGCCTGTCCGAGAGTGACCGAGCGGCCGTCGGGCCGTAGGCTTCGCGGTGTGCAGAGATGGCGAGGTCTCGACGATGTACCTGCCGACTGGGGTCGGTGCGTGCTCACGATCGGCGTCTTCGACGGCGTTCATCGCGGACACGCACAACTGATCGGGCGAGCGGTGGCCGCTGCGAAGAAGCGCGGCGTTCCCAGCGTGCTCATGACGTTCGATCCCCATCCGATGGAGGTCGTGCGACCGGGAAGCCATCCTGCTCAGTTGACGACCCTGACGAGGCGGGCCGAACTCGCCGAGGAGCTGGGTATCGACGTCTTCTGCGTCATGCCGTTCACGCCCGAGTTGATGAAGCTCACTCCCGAGCGTTACGTGCACGAGATCCTGATCGAACGCCTGCACGTTGCCGAGGTCGTCGTCGGTGAGAACTTCACCTACGGGAAGAAGGCGCTCGGCACCGTGCCCATGCTGCGCAAGATCGGCGAACGGTCCGGATTCGCAGTCGACGGAGTCAACCTGCTCGCCGAGCACGCCGTGACGTTCTCCTCGACGTACATCAGATCGTGTGTGGACGCCGGTGACGTCGCTGCAGCCACCGCCGCGCTCGGGCGACCGCATCGCGTCGAAGGAGTCGTCGTGCACGGAGACGGCCGAGGTCGCCAAATGGGTTATCCCACAGCCAATGTCGCGCCGCCCATGTACTCGGCCATTCCCGCCGACGGCGTGTACGCGGCATGGTTCACCGTGCTCGGGCCGGGTCCGATCATGGGGACGGTCACTCCGGGGGAGCGGCATCCGGCTGCCGTATCGGTGGGCACCAATCCCACGTTCTCGGGTCGTACCAGGACCGTCGAGGCATTCGTCCTCGACGGTGAGGCCGACCTGTACGGGCAGCACGTGGCAGTCGACTTCGTCGACCGACTGCGCGGCATGGAGAAGTTCGACTCGATGGAAGCCCTCGTGGAGGAGATGGGCCGCGACGCCGAGCGGGCCCGGACGATCCTGGCGGCCAGCACGGCCTGATAGGCTGTCCCCTCGGTGCTCGCTGCGGTCCGCGGCGGCTGTACCGGCTTCGATCCCGTGGTCTCGACACCGGGCGCGTAGCTTCCTTTCACGCGGACGTCATTGATCAGGAGTAGTACCAGTGGCATTGACCACCGAACAGAAGAAGGCCGTTCTCGGCGAGTACGGCTTGCACCCCACCGACACGGGTTCGCCCGAGGCGCAGGTTGCAATGCTCACCAAGCGCATCGTCGACTTGACCGAGCACCTCAAGACGCACAAGCACGACCACCACTCCCGCCGCGGCCTGCTGCTGCTGGTCGGACGTCGTCGTCGTCTGCTCAAGTACATCGCGAAGGTCGACGTCACCCGCTACCGCTCGCTCATCGAGCGTCTGGGTCTGCGTCGATAATTCGCATCGACGCGAGGATGTCACCGATGCACGGTTCGACGCGCCGGTGCGCACCCGACTCGCAGCAATAGTGCAGTAGCCAACGAGGCAGTGCTTAGACTGTTCCTCGTTGGCTATCTGTGTTTGTACCGCAAGAACAGTTTCGCCAGCACGAGAAAGCGAATGCACAGCATTCGCACACCGCCGTGTATGCCTGTCATGCCGTGGTGACGGTCTTCGGTAGTGGCCTTTCGGATACGAGATCCGGTGGGCTTCGATCGATGGCCGCCTCCGCGCAGCCGCGTCCCGAGAGAAGCTCGGAGATGGACGGCACAGGTATGCCGCCACAGCCAGGAGGGCTGGTGGTGTGTCCACGCGGGCACGGCAAAGACGAGAGGACGAGAACAGAACACATGTCGGAAACCACAACCTTGGACGTCGAAGAAGGCGTCTACGAAGCAACTGCGATCATCGACAACGGCACGTTCGGCAAGCGGACCATCCGCTTCGAGACCGGCCGCCTCGCGCAGCAGGCCGCAGGCGCAGTCGCCGCGTACCTCGACGAGGACACCATGCTGCTGTCGGCAACGACCGCCGGCAAGCACCCTCGTGAGGGCTTCGATTTCTTCCCGCTGACGGTCGACGTCGAAGAGCGCATGTACGCCGCGGGCCGTATCCCCGGATCGTTCTTCCGCCGCGAGGGCCGTCCGTCCACCGACGCCATCCTCACCTGCCGCCTGATCGACCGGCCGCTGCGTCCGACGTTCGTCGACGGACTGCGCAACGAGATCCAGGTCGTCATCACGGTCATGAGCCTCAATCCAGCCGATCTGTACGACGTCGTCGCGATCAACGCGGCATCGGCCTCGACGCAGATCGCCGGACTGCCGTTCTCCGGGCCGATCGGCGGCGTTCGCGTCGCACTGATCGACAAGCAGTGGGTCGCGTTCCCGACCAACGAGCAGCTCGAGAAGGCCGTGTTCAATATGGTCGTAGCCGGCCGCATCGTCTCCGGCTCCGGTGCCGACGCAGACGTCGCGATCATGATGGTCGAAGCCGAGGCCACCGAGAACGTCATCGAGCTCATCGAGGGTGGCGCTACCGCCCCCAACGAAGCGGTCGTCGCCGAGGGCCTCGAGGCATCGAAGCCGTTCATCGCAGCCCTGTGCACCGCACAGCAGGAGCTCGCGTCCAAGGCAGCAAAGCCCACCGGCGACTATCCGGTTTTCCCGGCGTACCAGTCGGACGTCTTCGAGGCCGTCGAGAACGCCGCGAAGATCCCGCTCAACGAGGCGCTGACCATCGCAGGCAAGGCCGAGCGTGAGAGCAAGCTCGACGAGGTCAAGGCTCAGGTGCTCACGTCGGTCGGAGACAGCTTCGCCGGCCGCGAGAAGGAGCTCGGTGCCGCATTCCGCGCACTGACCAAGAAGTCGGTTCGCCAGCGCATCCTCACCGATCACTTCCGCATCGACGGCCGCGGCATCACAGACATCCGGTCGCTGTCCGCCGAGGTCGCGATCATCCCGCGTACCCACGGATCCGCCCTGTTCGAGCGCGGCGAGACCCAGATCCTGGGCGTCACCACCCTTGACATGGTCAAGATGGCGCAGCAGGTCGACTCGCTCGGGCCCGAGACGTCCAAGCGCTACATGCACCATTACAACTTCCCGCCCTACTCCACCGGAGAGACCGGCCGCGTCGGTTCGCCGAAGCGTCGCGAGATCGGCCACGGCGCACTCGCCGAGCGCGCTCTGCTGCCGGTTCTGCCCAGCCAGGCAGAGTTCCCGTACGCCATCCGCCAGGTCTCCGAGGCACTGAGCTCCAACGGCTCGACCTCGATGGGCTCGGTCTGTGCATCGACGCTGTCGCTGCTCAACGCCGGTGTGCCACTGCGTGCCCCGGTCGCCGGAATCGCAATGGGCCTCGTGTCCGACGAGGTCGACGGTGAAACCCGCTACGTCGCCCTCACCGACATCCTCGGTGCCGAGGACGCATTCGGTGACATGGACTTCAAGGTCGCTGGAACCAAGGACTTCGTCACCGCACTGCAGCTCGACACCAAGCTCGACGGCATACCCTCCAAGGTGCTCGCCGGCGCGCTGTCGCAGGCCAAGGATGCGCGCACGACGATCCTCGAGGTCATGGCCGAGGCCATCGACACC
Source organism: Rhodococcus sp. 14-1411-2a (assembly GCF_002259485.1). Lineage (GTDB taxonomy): Bacteria > Actinomycetota > Actinomycetes > Mycobacteriales > Mycobacteriaceae > Rhodococcoides. The sequence continues at coordinate 576,060 of NZ_NPGA01000020.1, read as the reverse complement.
CCGGACGAGATGAGCCCGTACGCACCTCGCGTCACCGCGATCAAGGTGCCGGTCGACAAGATCGGCGAGGTCATCGGGCCCAAGGGCAAGATGATCAACTCCATCACCGAGCAGACCGGTGCCAACATCTCGATCGAAGATGACGGCACTGTCTACGTCGGTGCAGCGGACGGCCCGTCCGCACAGGCCGCGATCGACATGATCAACGCCATCGCCAACCCGCAGCTGCCGAAGGTCGGCGAGCGATTCCTCGGAACCGTCGTCAAGACAACGGCTTTCGGTGCATTCGTCTCGCTGCTCCCGGGCCGCGACGGACTGGTGCACATCTCCAAGCTCGGTAACGGCAAGCGCATCAACAAGGTCGAGGACGTCGTGAGCGTCGGATCCAAGTTGCGCGTCGAGATCGCCGATATCGACAACCGCGGCAAGATCAGCCTCGTTCCCGTCGAAGACGACAACGCTGCTGCTCCCGCCGACGCTCCCGAGGCACCCGCCGAGGTCAGCGCTGAGTAAGAAGCAATCGAGCCGAACGGTACGTCCCCTCGGGACGTACCGTTCGGCCGTTCCAGAGAGCACCGGCATCGACACGGGCGTGCAACGCACCACTCTGCCCGGCGGTCTTCGGGTCGTCACCGAGTTCGTGCCAGGCGTTCGGTCGGCCTCGGTCGGTGTTTGGGTCGGAGTCGGCTCGCGCGACGAGCAACCCAGTGTTGCCGGTGCGGCACACTTCCTCGAACATCTGCTGTTCAAATCGACGCCCACGCGCAGTGCGCTCGAGATCGCCCAGGTGATGGACGGTGTCGGGGGAGAGCTGAACGCGTTCACCTCGAAGGAGAGCACGTGCTTCTACGCGCACGTGCTCGACGAGGACGTGGCGCTCGCCATCGATCTCGTCAGCGATGTGGTGCTTCGCGGCCGCTGCCGATCGGCAGATGTCGACGTCGAGCGCCAGGTGGTCCTCGAAGAGATCTCCATGCGCGACGACGATCCCGAGGATCTGCTGGGAGATGCCTTCCTGGAAGCCATGTTCGGTGATCATCCGATCGGGCGTCCGATCATCGGCTCCGTCGAATCCATCGAGTCGATGACCCGTGCGCAGTTGCACTCGTTCCACGTTCGCCGCTACACGCCGCAGCGCATGGTCGTTGCTGTCGCTGGCAACGTCGATCACAAGCAGATTGTGTCGTTGGTGCGTCGCGCTTTCGGGGGCCATCTGGAAAAGGGACTGCGACCGGCCGAAAGGCGAAGCGGCACAGCGCGATTGCGTAACGCCCCCACATTGAGCCTGACCACTCGTGACAGCGAACAGGCACACCTGTGCCTCGGCGTACGTGCGTTCGGTCGACACGAAGGGCATCGCTGGGCGTTGTCCGTGCTGAACTCGGCAGTGGGCGGCGGGCTCAGCTCTCGTCTGTTCCAGGAGATCAGGGAAGAGCGCGGACTGGCGTACTCGGTGTACTCCTCGGTGGACACGTTTGCCGACAGCGGTGCGTTCTCCGTCTACGCGGGTTGTCAGCCCGAGAACCTGGGCGAAGTGACCACGGTGATCAGGGAAGTGCTCGCCAAGGTCGCCTCCGAGGGCATCACCGACGCGGAGTGTGCGCGGGCCAAGGGTTCGCTGCGCGGCGGATTGGTTCTGGGACTCGAGGATTCGGGCTCTCGGATGAACCGGATCGGTCGTAGCGAACTGAACTACGGCAATCACCGCGACATCACCGATACGTTGGCGCGGATCGACAGTGTCGGCAACGACGAGGTACGCGAGGTCGCTGCCGTGTTGCTCGACCGTCCTTTCGGTGCCGCGGTGGTCGGCCCCTACAAAAACGTTCGCCAGCTGCCGGCGTCGGTCAAGTCTCTGGTTCGGTAGCGTCGGCGATCACGTCGCTGTTTCCGTGCACGGAGGTCCACAGTCGCAGGGCGGTGAACTGTGGATTCTCCGGTGCGACGGTGGCAACCGTGCTCTCGGCGTTGACGTGTATGCCGCTAAGGTCGACAATGCAGCATGAACAGCGATGGGCGTACCGTCCTCGTCACCGGTGTGAGTCGACGCCTCGGTATCGGCTACGCTATCACTCGTAGGTTGCTGCAGGATGAGCGCGGCCGCGTCTTCGTTCAATCCTGCGATTCCTACGACGTGAGCGAGCCGTGGGGAGCGGGGACGCCGGGAGCAGTACAGGTTCTGGCCGAGTTGTCCACCGCGCCAAGCAGGCTCGGGCATCTCGACATCGATCTCTCCGATCCCGAAGCACCTGCCGCCCTGTTCGATGCTGCCGAATCCAGGTTCGGAGCCGTCGACTCGTTGGTCATCAACCATGCGCGATCACAGCTGGGCGACGTGGGGTCTCTGACGGCAGAGAGCCTCGACCTGACGTGGGCGGTGAACGTGCGCGCGTCCTTACTTCTGGTGCAGGAATTTGCGGAACGGTACGTCGATCACCGCGACGGCGGACGCATCGTGCTGTTCACGTCCGGGCAGGGTGAGGGGCCGATGCCGACCGAGATTCCCTACGCGGTGACCAAGGGCGCGATCGCCGCGATCACACCGACCTTGGCCGATTCGCTGATCGAACGGGGTATCACCGTCAACACGATCAATCCTGGTCCGACCGATACCGGTTGGGCGAGTGCCGATCTGGACACGTTCGTCTTGCGCCACATGCCGCGGGGTCGTTGGAACTCTCCGGACGAGGCCGCGGCGGTCGTGGCGATGCTGCTCTCGCCCGATTCGGGCTCGATCACCGGTCAGGTCATCGGTGCCGAAGGCGGATTCCGACGCTTCACGCCGTGACGCCTCGGTCAGAGCTTCTTCTTGCGCAGCAACAGCTTCCAGGGCACCAATGCCGACTCGAGCTGAACCGACAGGCTCATCTTGGATTCGCCCTCGCTGCGCTCCTCGAAGGTGATCGGCACTTCGGCGAGAGTGAGGCCGTGCTTGACGGTTCGGTAGTTCATCTCGACCTGGAATGCGTACCCGTTGCTCTCGACCGAGGCAACATCGATGGTGCGCAGGGTGCGCGCGTGCCACGCCTTGAATCCCGCTGTCGCATCCTTGACGCCGAGGCGCAGGATCGTGTTGACGTAGAAGTTCGCCCATGCGGACAGGGCCTTGCGGTGCCAGGGCCAATCGGCGGCGACCGCTCCGCCCGGTACGTATCGCGATCCGAGCACCACGGCCGCGTCGGTGGTGTTCAGTTTGTCGATCATCGCCGGGATCACCTCGGTGGGGTGCGAGAGATCGGCGTCCATTTGAATGACGATGTCCGCACCCTCGTCGAGGGCCCTGGTCATGCCTGCGACGTACGCGCGTCCGAGCCCGTTCTTCTCCGTGCGGTGCAGAACGCTGACCTCGATGGGGCCGTCGATGGCCAACTTGTCGGCGACGTCGCCGGTGCCGTCGGGCGAATTGTCGTCGACGACCAACACACCGAGCCCCTCCACCTGCAACCCTGCCAGCAGCTCGACGAGCTTGGGGAGGTTCTCACGTTCGTTGTACGTCGGTACAACGACGGTGGTCTTCGGGGCGACTCGTTCCGTACTCACCACCGTATGATCCGTGATTCGGGGTTCCGATCCAAATATCGGACACGACCGGCCGTGTCGGGTCGGTATCGTGGGTCGTTTTCGAGCGCCGGTCGACTCATGCCCGAGTCGCGTCGACGAATACGCCGCCGCGCAGAATCGGAACGCTCGAACTCGAATCGACCTCGGCTGCGATGTCCACGTCTTCCAGGTGCCCCATCCCGGCCAATTCACGACTGGAGCCGCATTGCCGCAGCTCCGAGCCCACGTCTCGCTCCACGGCTCGCCACGCGGACGCAGCTGCGCGCGCCTCCGGGGAGACATCGGCAGCTCCGGCGTCGACGAGGGCAGCGATGACTGCACCGGCACCCCACAGGTCCTCGACGGCGGGCCGGAGGGATCCGTCCGGCCACTTTTCACCGCCCGCTATGACCGCTGTCACTGCGTTTGGGTTCCTGGCACGTATCCACTGCGCTACGGCCGATGCGTTTCTGAGCGACGCGCCCACGCACAGCGGGGCCGTGCTCGCGAGCTCGTGGGCGATGGTGGATCCGTTCGGTGACGGCAGCACCAGTCGTGTCGGAGCAGGCGCGGCCCGGACGGTCGCCGGGCACAAGCTGATCAGGCCCGGTGAGGCGGCCGACCGCCCCACGGCGAGGACCGCGTCGAACTGCTCGGCCAACTGCGTGGCCCGGTCGTCGCGCCACCGACTGGGGATGACGTCGATGCCCGCGTCCACAGCAACCGTGAGAGTGGTGGTGAAGGACAGGACGTCCACGACGACGGCGACGTCTGCGCCGTCGACGATGGCGTCGGCACCGGACAGACCCCAGTCGAAGCGGAGCCCGAATGCGTTCTGGGACAGTACGGGGTCGGCCGGCATTGCGGAACGGTATCAAGTCCGGTGCCGGTGATACCTTCGGCGCGGGATCGAGTGGGGGAGGTAGACATGCAGCTGGACCTGGACACCAAGGTGATCGTCCTCGTGGCCGGTCTCCTGCTGCTGTGGGCATTGGGATTGGGGGTGATCAAGTATCACCAGATGTCGACGTCACCGGATGGCACTGCGCATCGTTATGTCGACATCGCCCATCGGGCAGCGTTGATGTACTCGTTCGCCGCCCTGGTGCTCGCAGTGCTGGCGCAGTTCAGCGCGTGGTCGGTCACGGTGGACCTGATCGCCGCGTCGGTGGTGCTGGTGTTCTTCGTCGCAGCCGTCGCGAGTTACACCGTCCACGGATTTCGGCGAGACACCGAGAACCAGTTCGTCGATCCCGTCCCGGGGACGCACCTGTTCATGGTGTCGTTGATCGTTGCCGAAATCGGCGGTACAGCGGTGCTCGTGGCCGGGTTCGCGTGGGAGCAGTTCGGTCCGAGCTGAGACCTGGAGCTACCGAGGGTCCAGGTAGAGCTCGGCGGTCTCGGTGGCTACCGCGGACACTGCAGCAGCAAGACCGGGCTCGAGGTCCAGCGCAGTGGCGAGTCGTTCTCCGCGCAGCCCTTGCGTTCGGAGTAGGTCCCAGGCCTGTTCCACCAGCCGCACCGAGGTGGGGTGGTCCAACTCGGGACGGTTCGATCGCAGGGCGGTCGCAGCCCAATCCGCGTCGAAAGTTCCGTTGGGCGGACCGAACACACGCTCACCGGACGAATAGCTCTTCGGGTCCATACCCTCTGACGCTAGCAGGATCGGAGGTCGGTGCAATCATGACCGAATCGCGTCGACGCAGCACTACCGAACCGATCGGTTTCTTCAGTACGGTGAGGCGATGTACGACGGCCACCGCAGGGCTCCGGTCGCGCTCTCGGTCGTCGGATCACTGATACTCGGTTTTGTCGCGGGCTGTGCCGGCGCAGGGGGCAGTGGCCCGGTCGACGAGGTCTCGGCCGACACGAACTACACCACGGTCACGGGATCACTGGTCGTCGGTGATCCAATGTCCAATCCCAGGCCGACCGTCGAAGCGCTGCCGCCCGCGGTGACAGAGCTTCCTCTGAGCCTCGATGGCGCGCGATTCCCAGGTGCGTCGCCGGTCGGTGTCACCGACGTGGTGTTCGCGGAGTCGGCGGCCGTCGAATTCAGGTTGGCAGGCAACGGCCCCGTGTCCTATACGGTGCGGTACGTCGACGAGGCCATTCGCTACGGCACCAGTGAACCGCTGGCAGTGCCGGGGAGATCGGTGTTGCAGGTGGACCTGTCGGGTACGTCGACGGACTCCGACGACACCTTCTCTCCGTATGCTGGGCCGGAACGGGTGCGAGGTGACGCGGAGTCTACGATCGTCTCGGCCGATTTTCTGGCTGATCCCGGCGGAATCTCGCAGGCTTTCATCGGAGTTGCGGCCGATCGACCCGCGTTCACGGTGACAACCACCGAAGAACCGGCCGCGGTCGTCGTCACCGTCGAGAACTGACCGGCGCAGCAACGTCGAATACATGTCGGCCGTGGCTGTTTCGATCCGTATGCCGGGGACCGCGCGGTAGCATCGCGATGTGTCCGACGCCACAGCGGGAACGAGTCCATCCGGTCGTGTCCGCGTGCTCGTGTACAGCAGCAATGCCGCAACCCGCGCCCAGGTGCGGTCTGCCGTCGGAACTCGACCGGATCCTGCACTCGGTGACATCGAGTACGTCGACATCGCCACGGCAGCCGTTGTCATCGAGCACATGGATGCAGGCGATGTCGCGTTGGCGATTCTCGACGGCGAGTCCTCACCTGTCGGCGGTCTGGGTCTGGCGAAGCAGTTGAAAGACGAGATCCTCGACTGCCCACCGGTGTTGGTACTCATCGGACGTCCGGACGATGCGTGGTTGGCCGAGTGGTCGCGCGCCGAGGCTGCCGTTCCGCACCCGCTGGATCCGATCCGGCTGGGTCGAGCGGTGGTCGATCTGCTGAAGCAGCGCTCGGTACGCGTCGGTGCCCGGGTCTCTCGATCGCGCTAGATCAGACCGTTTTCTCCGATGCAGGCACAGTCAGCACGAACCGATGGATCACGCCGGCGACGACTGCTCCGAGTACGGGGAACACCACGAACACCCATAGCTGGGACAGGGCAGGTCCGCCGGCGAGGAGGGCCGGGCCGAGGGACCGAGCAGGGTTGACCGACGTCGAGTCGATTCCGATGCCCAGCAGGTGAACCACGGTCAGGGTCAGGCCGATCGGTATGCCGGCTGCAACGACGGGGTGAACGGTGGGAGCCGTGGTGGCCAGTACGACGAGGACGAGCAGGCCGGTCGCGATCGTCTCGAACACCGCGACCGACGCCAGCCCGTATCCTCCGGGCGAGGCGCTGCCGAATCCATTGGTGCCCAGACCGTCCGACGCCATGTCGTATCCGGGACGGCCGGACGCGACGAACAGTACGATCAGCGCGCCGATCAGTGCACCGACGGCCTGAGCGACGATGTAGAACACAGCCTTGATCGGGGTGATGGCGCGAGCGATCAGGGCTCCGATCGTCACAGCCGGGTTGATGTGGCATCCCGAGATCGGTCCGATCGCATAGACCAGCGCGAGCAGCGTGAGGCCGAATGCCAGGGCGATGCCCGGGGTTCCGACGGTGTCGCCCGCGATCACCGCGGTGCCGACGCCGAAGATCACGAGCAGGGCAGTTCCCAGTCCCTCGGCGGCGAGCGCCGAGACGGAAATCGATTTCATCATCTCTCCTGTTCCATGTCGGCAGCCTTGTTCGGCCGGCCGAGATCGTCGGGAGGTTTGTCGTTTTCGTCGGTGCGGATCGCATGGGGCCGACAGGTGATCTGAGTCACAGTTCCTTGGCGTACGAATTCGGGTGATCCATGCGCGTCAACGCTTTACGAAAACTGGACTCCTCGAAATCCCGCGAGATCGACACCGAACCCATACTGTGTGGTTCAGGTCACATTGGTACGGCCGTCGCATTTACTACGCGCCGGCGCGGTAGTCGATCGAGGGAGCAGATGCCGGGATGAACGCCTACGTTCCGATCCTCGTTCTCGGTGCCATTGCGGTCGTGTTCGCGGTGTTCTCGGTGATGGTCGGCACCATGGTGGGACCCGCGCGGTACAACCGAGCGAAGTTCGACGCGTACGAGTGCGGAATCGAGCCCACGATGCATGCGCCGACGGGCCAACGATTTCCGGTGAAGTTCTACCTGACCGCGATGCTGTTCATCATCTTCGACATCGAGATCGTCTTCCTCTATCCGTGGGCCGTCCATCTCGATGTTCTGGGCGCGTTCGGACTGGTTGCCATGGCACTGTTCGTCGTCAACGTGTCGGTGGCCTACGTCTACGAGTGGCGGCGAGGCGGACTCGGATGGGACTGACGTCCAACCACTGATCGGCGACGGCACGATGCACGGTTCTCACCTCGAGTGGATGCGGAAAGAGTGTGATCGATGGGACTCGAAGAGAAGCTACCCAGCGGATTTCTGCTGACCACCGTAGAGGGGTTGGCCGGATACGCTCGTAAGGGCTCGTTGTGGCCCGCGACCTTCGGTCTCGCGTGCTGCGCGATCGAGATGATGGCCACCACCTCCGGTCGGTTCGATCTCGCGCGATTCGGCATGGAAGCGTTCCGTGCGTCTCCGCGACAGGCGGACCTGATGATCGTGGCAGGCCGTGTCAGCCAGAAGATGGCACCCGTGCTGCGGCAGGTGTACGACCAGATGGCGGAACCGAAATGGGTCCTGGCCATGGGCGTTTGCGCGTCCTCGGGCGGAATGTTCAACAACTATGCGGTGGTGCAGGGCGTCGACCACATCGTTCCCGTCGACATCTATCTACCCGGTTGTCCGCCCCGACCCGAGATGCTGCTCAACGCAATCTTGGAGCTCCACAAAAAGATTCAGCAGATGCCGCTGGGTGTCAATCGCGAGCAGGTGCGCGCGGCCGCCGAGGCTGCGGCGTTGGCGTCCACCCCGACCATCGATCTGAAGGGGCTGCTGAGATGACGCCGCACGGACCCCGCGGAATGTTCGGCGTCCGGGGGAGCGGTGACACCTCCGGCTACGGCCGGTTGCAGCCGCCGTTGGCATCGGTGGACACGGCTGTCCGGCCCTACGGCAGCTACTTCGACGCCGTGGTCGATCGATTGGCCGCGGTCCTCGACACCGGTGACGCGGCCGTGCCGTTCGAGGACGCCGTCGAGCGTGCCGTGATCTTTCGCGACGAACTGACGCTGCATCTCTCGCGAGAACACGTGCCCGCCGTGGCCCGCGCTCTCCGTGACGACGAGGAACTGAGATTCGAATTGTGCACGGGAGCATCGGGTGTGCACTACCCGGATCAGGTCGGCCGGGAACTGCGCGCGGTCTACCATCTGGTGTCCATCACCCACGGACGCCGCCTGCGACTCGAAGTCGCTGTGCCCGATGCGGATCCGCACACACCGTCGCTCTGCGCGGTCTATCCCACCAACGACTGGCACGAACGTGAGGTCTACGACTTCTTCGGCATCGTGTTCGACGGTCATCCCGCACTGACGCGGATCGAGATGCCGGACGACTGGGTCGGACACCCGCAACGCAAGGACTATCCCCTGGGCGGAATTCCCATCGAGTACAAGGGCGCTCGGGTCGCGCCTCCCAACGAGCGCAGGTCGTACAACTGATGAGCGCAACCGACGAAACCATCTATGCAGTGTCGGGCCAGGACTGGGACGACGTGGTCGAACTTGCGCGCGGGTCGACCACGGAACGCATCGTGGTCAACATGGGTCCGCAGCACCCGTCCACCCATGGTGTGCTTCGGTTGATTCTCGAGATCGAAGGCGAGACCGTCACCGAGGCCCGGTGTGGAATCGGGTACCTGCACACCGGTATCGAGAAGAATCTCGAGTATCGCAACTGGACTCAGGGCGTCACGTTCGTCACTCGGATGGACTATCTCTCGCCCTTCTTCAACGAGACCGCGTACTGCCTCGGGGTGGAGAAGCTGCTCGACATCACCGACGACATTCCCGAGCGCGCGACGGTGATCCGGGTGATGCTGATGGAGCTCAATCGGATCTCGTCGCACCTCGTTGCATTGGCCACGGGTGGAATGGAATTGGGTGCCGTGACGGCGATGCTGTTCGGCTTCCGGGAGCGCGAGCTGATTCTCGACGTCTTCGAGGCCATCACCGGACTTCGAATGAACCACGCCTACATCCGTCCCGGCGGCTTGTCTCAGGACCTGCCCGCCGATGCGATCGACAAGGTCCGCGAGTTGCTGCGGGTTCTTCCCGGACGGCTACGCGATCTCGAACTCATGCTCAACGACAACCCGATCTGGAAGGCCAGAACCGAGAACGTCGGCTACCTGGACCTCACCGGATGCATGGCCCTCGGCGTCACCGGGCCGGTGCTCCGATCGACCGGACTGCCCTACGATCTGCGCCGGTCCGACCCCTACTGCGGGTACGAGAACTACGAGTTCGATGTCGTCACAGACACCGGATGTGACTGCTACGGGCGCTATCTGATTCGCGTCGAAGAGATGAAGGAATCGCTCAAGATCGTCGAGCAGACTCTCGATCGTCTTCGGCCCGGACCGGTGGTCATCGACGACAAGAAGATCGCCTGGCCGGCCGAACTCGTCTCCGGACCCGATGGTCTCGGCAATTCTCAGGACCACGTGCGCACCATCATGGACACCTCGATGGAGTCGTTGATCCACCACTTCAAATTGGTGACCGAGGGCATGCGTGTGCCGGCGGGCCAAGTGCTGTCCACGGTGGAATCGCCGCGAGGCGAACTGGGTGTGCACATCGTCAGTGACGGTGGAACTCGGCCGTACCGAGTGCATTTCAGAGACCCCTCGTTCACCAACCTGCAGGCGGTTGCCGCGATGTGCGAGGGCGGCATGATCTCCGACGTCATCGCTGCCGTCGCCAGTATCGATCCGGTGATGGGCGGGGTGGACCGATGACCACGCCACGCTCGGAGCCGGTGCTCGTCCAACTCGGAGCTCGCCCCGAGGAAGCAGTACAGCTGGTCGGCCCCGACGCACGTGCGTTCTATCCCGCCGACGTTCGTGCCCGCCTGCGCGCCGACGCCGAGGTCATCCTGAGTCGTTATCCTCAGGCCCGATCGGCGTTGCTACCGCTGCTGCACCTGGTGCAATCCGAGGACGGATATCTCACGCCGGCCGGAATCGAATTCTGTTCGGACGTACTCGATCTCACCGGAGCAGAGGTCACCGCGGTCGCGACCTTCTACTCGATGTACCGCCGCGAGCCCACCGGAAACTACCGCGTCGGAGTGTGCACCAACACCCTGTGCGCTGTCATGGGCGGCGACGCCATCATGGATGCCCTGCGTGATCACCTCGATATCGACCACGGCGAGACCACCGCCGACGGCACCATCACTCTCGAGCACATCGAGTGCAACGCCGCCTGCGACTTCGCACCGGTGATGATGGTCAACTGGGAGTTCTTCGACAACAGAACTCCGGCGTCGGCACGAGAACTGGTCGATGCGCTTCGATCCGGTGCGCAGGTGACCCCGACCCGCGGCGCTCCGCTGTGCACGTTCCGCGAGACCGAGCGGATTCTGGCCGGCTTCGCCGACGATCGGCCGGGTGCACTCGAATCCTCCGGCAGCGCAGGCGAAGCCAGTCTCGCGGGTCTGCGGTACGCCCGTGAGCACTCGATGACGGCTCCCCGGGCCGTCACCGGCTCCCCGGACGATCATCCCGATCTCGGTGCCGAAGCAGTGGCGGAAACGGTGCGCGAGAAACCGGCTCCGGCTCCTTCGGCGACCGTTCCACCGCAGCCGAACACCACCGAAACCGATCCACCGACGAAGGGGAAATGACATGGCCCTGACGCCGGTGCTGAGCGAGTTCTGGGGCGAGAAGGACTCGTGGACACTCGACACCTACCGCAGTCACGACGGCTATCGGGGGCTCGAGAAGGCCCTCGCCATGGACCCCGACGATCTCATCGCGTTCGTCAAGGACTCCGGCCTGCGCGGCCGTGGCGGTGCGGGATTCCCCACCGGAACGAAGTGGAGCTTCATTCCACAGGGTGACGGGAAAGCTCACTATCTGGTGGTCAACGCCGACGAGTCGGAGCCGGGCACCTGCAAGGACATGCCCTTGATGATGGCGAGCCCGCACACGTTGATCGAAGGAATCATCATCGCGGCATACGCAATACGTGCATCGCACGCATTCGTCTACGTTCGAGGCGAAGTGGTACCGGTGCTGCGCAGACTGCAGGCCGCAGTTGCCGAGGCCTACGACGCCGGCTACCTGGGCAAGAACCTCCTCGGATCGGGGTTCGACCTCGAGCTGGTGATCCATGCCGGGGCCGGGGCCTACATCTGCGGCGAGGAGACGGCGCTGCTCGACTCGCTCGAAGGGCGACGAGGTCAACCCCGACTGCGTCCACCGTTCCCCGCGGTGGCAGGCCTGTACGCGCGGCCGACGGTGGTCAACAACGTCGAATCCATCGCCAGCGTCCCGGTGATCCTGCGCAAGGGCATCGAATGGTTCCGATCGATGGGTAGCGAGAAATCACCCGGGTTCACCCTCTACTCGATCTCCGGCCACGTGTGTCGACCCGGCCAGTACGAGGCCCCGCTGGGCATCACCCTGCGGGATCTGCTGGACTACGCGGGCGGTATCCGGCCCGGTCACGAGCTCAAGTTCTGGACACCGGGAGGATCGTCGACACCGATGTTCACCGGCGAACACCTGGACGTGCCGCTCGACTACGAGGGCGTCGGTGCCGCCGGATCGATGCTGGGTACCAAGGCCCTGCAGATCTTCGACGACACGACCTGCGTCGTGCGAGCAGTGTTGCGATGGACGGAGTTCTACGCACACGAATCCTGCGGCAAATGCACGCCGTGCCGAGAAGGAACCTACTGGCTGGTGCAGATCCTGCGCCGCCTCGACGGCGGAACCGGTACCGAAGCCGACCTCACGACACTGCTCGACATCGCGGACGGCATCGCCGGAAAATCGTTCTGCGCGTTGGGAGACGGAGCCGCAAGCCCGATCGTGTCCTCGCTGAAGTACTTCCGCGACGAATACATCCGACACGTCGCCGAACAGGCATGCCCATTCGATCCACACCGATCGACCCTGATGGCAGAGGAGCTGACGTCATGACGGCACAGACGGAGCAATCGGTCACTCCGGTCGAAATGGTGACACTGACCATCGACGACCACGAGATCAGTGTTCCCAAGGGCACGTTGGTGATTCGCGCCGCCGAGCTGATGGGCGTGCAGATTCCGCGCTTCTGCGATCACCCGCTGCTCGATCCGGTGGGGGCGTGCCGGCAATGCCTGGTCGACGTCGAAGGGCAGCGCAAGCCGTTGGCGTCCTGCACCACGACAGTGGCCGAGGGCATGATCGTGCGCACCCAAGTGACATCGGAGTCGGCGGAGAAGGCGCAACGCGGCGTCATGGAGCTGCTGCTGATCAACCATCCGCTCGATTGCCCGGTGTGTGACAAGGGCGGTGAGTGTCCACTGCAGAACCAGGCGATGGCTGCGGGCAGGGCCGAGTCCAGGTTCGTCGAGACCAAACGCACGTACCCCAAGCCGATTCCGCTGTCGGCCGAGGTGTTGCTGGACCGCGAACGGTGCGTCCTGTGTGCGCGATGCACTCGTTTCGCAGCTCAAGTGGCCGGCGATCCGTCCATCGAGCTACTCGAACGTGGTGCGATTCAACAGGTGGGGATCTTCGGCGACGAGCCGTTCGACTCCTACTTCTCGGGTAACACCGTGCAGATCTGTCCGGTGGGTGCGCTGACCAACACCGAGTATCGGTTCCGGGCGCGCCCGTACGACCTCACCTCGTCGCCGAGCGTGTGCGAGCACTGCGCTGGGGGCTGTGCTCAACGCACGGACCATCGACGCGGCAAGGTCCTGCGACGGCTGGCCGGTGACGATCCCCAGGTCAACGAGGAATGGAACTGCGACAAGGGCCGGTGGGCATTCAAGTACGCCACCGAACCCGATCGCATCACCGCGCCGATGATCCGCGACGAATCCGGGGAGTTGATCGAAACGTCGTGGTCGGCTGCATTGGCGGCTGCGGCAACGGGATTGGCCGCATCGGTCGGACGTGCCGCAGTACTCGTGGGCGGACGATCGACTCTCGAAGACTCCTACGCCTATGCCAAGTTCGCCCGAACAGTGCTGCACACCAACGACATCGACTTCCGCAATCGGGATCACAGCGCCGAGGAAGCGAGTTTCCTGGCCGGTCGTATCGCGGCGGCCGGGTTGGGGGTCACCTACTCCGATCTCGAGAACGCCCCCGTGGTGCTGCTGGTCGGCTTCGAGCCCGAGGAAGAGTCACCCCTGGTTTTCCTGAGGCTGCGTAAGGCGCACCGCGCGAGCGCAGTAGTGGTGGCATCGATCGCGCCGTTCTCCTCCCGGGGCCTACGGAAGCTGGACGGCGTCCTGCTGCAATCGATTCCCGGCGACGAGCCGGGCTGGCTCGATGCGTTGCACGTCGGGGATCGCGGCACCGAATCGATTGCACATCTTCTCCGGGAGCCCGGTGCGATCGTTCTCGTGGGCGAGCGGCTCGGCTGCGTTCCCGGTGGTCTGGCGGCGGCATCGAAACTGGCGGACGACACCGGCGCGAGCCTGGCCTGGATTCCTCGACGCGCCGGCGAACGCGGTGCGCTCGACGCAGGGGCGCTGCCGAACGTCCTGCCCGGCGGGCGTCCTGTTGCCGATGCGGCTGCGCGCGCCGAGGTGGCCGCGGTGTGGGGAGTGCCCGAGTTGCCGGCGGAGGTGGGCCGTGACACGGCGGCGATCCTGGCCGACGCAGGAACGAATCGCGCTCTGGTCGCGGCGGGAATCGATCTCGACGATCTGCCGGACCCCCGGGAGGCACTCGCCGCACTGGACCGATCGGCGTTCGTGGTGAGCCTCGAACTGCGCCACAGCGCGGTCACCGAGCGGGCCGACGTGGTGTTCCCGGTAGCACCGGTGGTCGACAAGTCGGGAACTTTCGTCGACTGGGAAGGACGGCCCCGTACGTTCGACACTGCACTCGGTGCAGGCGCGGTGATGCCGGATCAACGCATCCTCGACACCATCGCCGCGCAGATGGGCGTCGAACTGGCCGTGCCCGACGCGGCAGCGGCACGCGCCGAGATGGCTCGCCTCGGTGTGTGGCACGGCCCGCGCACCGCGGTGGCCCGGGTGGCACCCCGCGCGGACGTTCCGACCCTCGGTCCGGGGCAGGCGATTCTGGCCACATGGCGGATGCTCATCGATGCGGGACGAATGCAGGACGGGGAGGACAATCTCGCCGCGACCGGTCGCACACCCACCGTTCGGTTGTCGGCCGCAACGGCCTCGGCCATCGGAGCGGCGACCGGCGACCTGGTGAGTGTTGCGACGGACCGCGGCTCGATCACGTTGCCGCTGACGATCACCGATCTGCCCGAAACCGTGGTGTGGATACCGATGAACTCGCCCGGTTCGACGGTGTATCGCTCGCTGGGGGTGCAGTCGGGCGCTGCGGTGAGTATTCGGCGTGGTTCTGCGGAACGACCCGGGGGTGCAGGAGTGGAGCCTGCGGAACGACCCGGGGGTGCAGGAGTGGAGCCCGCGGAACGACCCAGGGGTGCAGGAGTGGAGTCTGCGGAACGACCCAAAGGTGGGCAGTCATGAACGTGGCCGCGCCGACCGATCTGTCGATGTTCGGCAACGATCCGTGGTGGCTGGTTGTCGGCAAGGCCCTGGCGGTCTTCGTGTTCCTGGTGTTGACGCCGCTGGTCGCGATCTACGCCGAACGCAAGATCATGGCGTGGATGCAGATGCGGGTGGGGCCGAACCGGGTGGGCCCGTGGGGGCTGTTGCAGTCGCTGATGGACGGGATCAAGCTGGCGTTGAAGGAGGGGATCACTCCGACCGGCGTCGACAAGCCGATTTACGTTCTGGCTCCGATCATTTCGGTGGTTCCTGCGTTCATGGCCTTCGCCGTGATTCCGTTCGGTCCCGAGGTGTCGGTGTTCGGTACGACGACGCCGCTGCAGATGACCGACCTGCCGGTGGGTGTTCTGTACATTCTCGCGGTCACGTCGGTGGGTGTGTACGGGATCGTGTTGGCGGGGTGGGCGTCGGGTTCGACCTATCCGCTGCTCGGTGCGCTGCGTTCGACGGCACAGGTGATTTCCTACGAGGTCGCGATGGGCCTGTCGTTCGCGGCGGTCTTCCTGTACGCCGGGACCATGTCGACTTCCGGAATCGTTGCTGCGCAACAGAACACCTGGTACATCTTCCTGCTTCTGCCGTCGTTCCTGGTGTACGTGACGGCGATGGTCGGCGAGACCAACCGCGCTCCGTTCGATCTGCCCGAGGCGGAGGGTGAGTTGGTGGGCGGATTCCACACCGAGTACTCGTCTCTGCGTTTCGCCATGTTCATGCTCGCCGAGTACATCAACATGGTCACCGTCTCGGCGCTCGCGACCACGCTGTTCCTCGGCGGCTGGCAGGCTCCGATTCCGTTGAGTCTGTGGAGCGGTGCCAATTCGGGGTGGTGGCCGGTGCTGTGGTTCACCCTCAAGGTCTGGGTGTTCCTGTTCGTGTTCATCTGGCTGCGTTCGACGCTGCCGAGGCTGCGCTACGACCAGTTCATGAGCTTTGGCTGGAAGATTCTCATTCCTGTTGCCCTGATCTGGGTGATGGTGATCGCGACGGTACGGGTACTCGGGGCCGATCGTTACGACGTACCGCTGGTCACGTTCGTCGTGTCGATGATCTTCGCGGTGGCCGTACTGGGTTCTTTGCTGCTGATGGTGCGCAGGCGTGCACGGGAGCGGAACGTGCCGCCTGGTGTGCCCGTCGCCGAGTTCGACGCTGTGGCAGGCGGATTCCCTGTACCTCCCATTCCCACTAAAGGCTCGACTTTCCCGAGCCGGCACGCCGGTGTGCGCTCATCTGCCGCCAGTTCGTCGAAGGAGAACGCCGATGCCTGAATTTCTGGGTCCCATAGCCGGTTTCGGAGTCACCTTCGCGACGATGTTCAAGAAGGCCGAGACTGAGTTGTATCCGGAGGAGAAGAAGCCGACGGAGGTTCGCTACCACGGTCGTCATCAACTCAATCGGTACGCCGACGGTCTCGAGAAGTGCATCGGTTGCGAACTGTGCGCGTGGGCTTGCCCGGCCGACGCCATCTATGTCGAAGGAGCCGACAACACCGAGACCGAGAGGTTCTCTCCGGGTGAGCGCTACGGCGGGGTCTATCAGATCAATTACCTGCGGTGCATCGGGTGTGGATTGTGTGTGGAGGCCTGCCCGACCAGGGCTCTCACGATGACCAACGAGTACGAACTCGCCGGTGACAACCGAGCCGATCTGATCTACGAGAAGGACTCCCTGCTGGCTCCGCTCGAGCCGGACATGGTGGCCCCGCCGCACGCGATGGCTCCGGGCCGTTCGGCGGAGGACTACTACCGCGGCATCGTCACCGGCGACGATAAAACAAACGAAACCGAGGGCGGTCCGGTTCGATGACTGCCATCGCTCAGCTCGCCCTCGAGGCCACGTCCACCGGTGAGGCAGTGCAGTTCTGGACCCTCGGCGTCGTAGCCGTCATCGGTGCACTCGGCGTGGTGGTGAGTACCAAAGCCGTCTACTCGGCATTGTTCCTCGCTGCAACGATGGTGGTGCTGGCGACCTTCTACATGGCGCAGGGGGCGTTGTTCCTCGGTGTCGTGCAGATCGTCGTCTACACCGGTGCGGTCATGATGCTGTTCCTGTTCGTGCTGATGCTCGTCGGAGTCGACACCTCGGAGTCGCTGACCGAAACCCTGCGCGGGCACCGCATCGCGGCCGTCGTCATCGGAATCGGTTTCGGGCTGTTGATCATCGGGGTGCTGCTGCGCGATTCGGTCCGGAACGGTCGGCTCGACTTCGCCGGTCTCGACGCCGTCAACTCCACCGGAAACGTCGAGGGCCTGGCCGAGCTGATCTTCGTCGAGTACGTGTGGGCGTTCGAGTTGACCGGGGCACTGCTGATCACTGCCACCATCGGGGCGATGATTCTGGCGCACCGGGAAGCTCTGGGGCCGGTCAAGGGACAGCGAGAAATGGCCCGGGATCGATTCCGCGATGGTTCGAGAGTGACACCGCTGCCGAGTCCAGGGGTGTACGCCCGCCACAACGGGGTGGATCGCCGCGCTCTGTTGCCCGACGGAACCGAATCCGAGTCCTCCGTCAATGCCATGTTCGCGGATCCTCGGATCGAGCGTGACGAGCGATGAATCCGGAGAACTATCTCTACCTGTCCGTTCTGCTGTTCACGATCGGCGCGGCAGGCGTGATAGTCAGGCGCAACGCCATCATCGTGTTCATGTGCATCGAATTGATGCTCAACGCAGTCAATCTCGCGTTCGTGACGTTCTCCCGAATGCACGGCAATCTCGACGGGCAGTTGTTCGCGTTCTTCACCATGGTGGTCGCCGCTGCCGAGGTGGTGGTGGGCCTGGCCATCATCATGGCCATCTTCCGTTCTCGTCGTTCTATCTCCATGGACGAGAATTCACTGATGAAGAACTGACGGGGGAACAACGATGTCGATCCTGTGGCTTCTTCCGGCTCTGCCGGCGTTCGGTGCGGCGTTCCTGTTGCTCGGTGGCCGGCGCTGCAACTCCTGGGGGCATCTGGTCGCGACGGCGGCAGCGGTGTCGTCTTTCGTGGTGGCCGCGGTGGTGTTCGCCTCGATGCTCGGGCGTGACGAGTCGAACAGGACGCTCACCCAGACCCTGTTTCGGTGGGTTCCGGTCGACGAACTGCAGGTCGACTTCGGTTTGCGCGCAGATCAACTGTCGATCTGTTTCGTCCTGCTGATCACCGGAGTCGGGTCGCTCATACACGTTTACTCCATCGGCTACATGAGCCACGACGCCGAGCGGCGGCGCTTCTTCGCGTACCTCAACCTGTTTCTCGCCGCCATGCTGCTGCTGGTTCTGGCCGACAACTTCCTGGGCCTCTACCTGGGGTGGGAGGGAGTCGGTTTGGCGTCGTACCTGCTGATCGGCTTCTGGCAGCGCAAGCCGTCGGCTGCATCGGCTGCCCGAAAAGCGTTCGTGGTCAACCGAGTCGGTGACATCGGCCTGGCCGTTGCGCTGATGATCATGTTCGTGAACTTCGGCTCCGTCCAGTACGACGACGTGTTCGCCGGAATCGGCGAGGCGAGCGAATCGGTGGCCACCGCCATGGCGCTGATGTTGCTGTTGGCGGCGTGTGGAAAGTCGGCGCAGGTGCCGCTGCAATCGTGGCTCGGGGACGCCATGGAGGGCCCGACACCGGTGTCGGCACTGATTCACGCGGCCACGATGGTCACGGCCGGGGTGTATCTCATCGTTCGCTCCGGACCGGTGTTCGAGGCGTCGCCCACCGCCCGCGCGGCCACCGTCACCGTCGGTGCGGTCACCTTGCTGTTCGGTGCCGTCATCGGTTGTGCGAAGGACGACATCAAGAAGGCGCTCGCGGCATCGACGATGAGTCAGATCGGGTACATGGTGCTCGCAGCCGGGCTCGGCCCCTCCGGTTACGCCTACGCCATCGTGCTGTTGATCTCGCACGGCTTCTTCAAAGCGGGCTTGTTCCTGGGCGCGGGCTCGGTGATGCACGCGATGAACGACGAGACCGACATGCGACAGTTCGGTGGACTCCGCGCCGCGATGCCGATCACGTTCGTCACGTTCGGCCTCGGCTATCTCGCGATCATCGGACTGCCGCCGTTCTCCGGCTTCTTCGCCAAGGATCCGATCATCGAGGTTGCATTCGCCGCCGAGGGAGTGGCAGGTCCGATTCTCGGCTGCGTGACATTGCTCGGTGCAGGGCTGACGGCCTTCTACATGACTCGGGTGATGCTGTTGACGTTCTTCGGTCCGAAACGCTGGTCCGCGCAGGCACATCCGCACGAGGCGACGGCGACGATGACCGTCCCGATGATCGTGTTGGCCGTCGGCTCGGTGGCGTCGGGAGCCTTCCTCGCGGTGGGTGGGCGCCTCGAGGCATGGCTGGAACCGGTGGTGGGATCGGAACACGAGGAGCACGCGATTCCGGCCTGGGTGGTCACCGTCGCGGTCCTGGTGGTCGTGCTGGTGGGTGCGAGCATCGCGTACCGCAAGTACATCGCGAACGAGGTTCCGCCGACACCACCCGAGGATGTCTCGCCCCTGACCCGAGCTGCACGTGCCGATCTCTACGGAGATGCCGTCAACGAGGCGGCATTCATGCGGCCAGGGCAGACACTCACGCGCGCACTGGTGCACGCAGACAACGGTATCGACGCCGTCGTGGACGGGGTGGGGAGCTCGATCGGTGGCGCATCGACGCGGTCCGGGCGGCTGCAGACGGGCTATGTGCGGTCGTACGCGCTGGCGATGTTCGCGGGAGCCGTTCTCGTGGTACTGATGGTGGTGGCTCTGTGACGACTCCCTGGTTGACCGTCCTGTGGGTACTCCCGATGCTCGGTGCGATCGTCGTCGCCCTGGTGCCCGCCGCTCGCCCGACCGTCGCGCGCAGTGTCGCAGTGGGTTTCGCTGCCGGAACACTGGCCGTGTCGGTCGCCCTGGCAGTGTCGTTCGACTCCGGTGGTGATCGGTACCAATTCGTCGAAGACCATTCGTGGATAGCGGCTTTCGGTGCGCGGTACACCCTCGGACTCGATGGAATCGGCCTGGTCCTGGTGTTGCTCACCACCGTTCTCACGCCCTTGCTGCTCGTCACGGGCTGGTACGACGGCAGTCGCGTCGCGAATTACGGCTCCCGTCGGGTGTCGCACACGTACATGGCGTTGATCCTGGTGGTCGAGTCGATGGTGCTCGTGTCGTTCCTCGCGTTGGACGTGTTGTTGTTCTATATCTTCTTCGAGGCGATGCTGATTCCGATGTACTTCCTCATCGGTGGTTTCGGGGGAGTGCATCGAACGCGCGCCGCGGTGAAGTTCCTGTTGTACAACCTGTTCGGCGGTCTGGTCATGTTGGCGGCCGTCATCGGCCTGTACGTGGTGACCGCGCGACCCGACGGGCCTTTCGACGGCGGGACATTCGATCTGCGCGCGATCGCCGACGCGGCGGCATCGGGCGGACTCGGTGTGGATCCGACGGTTCTGAACGCACTGTTCCTCGGCTTCATGTTCGCGTTCGCTATCAAGGCACCGTTGTGGCCGTTCCACTCGTGGCTACCCGACGCCGCAGTGCAGTCCACACCCGCCACCGCGGTGCTGATGATGTCGGTGGTGGACAAGGTGGGCACGTTCGCGATGCTGCGGTTCTGTCTCGAACTGTTCCCCGGCTCGTCGCAGACGTTCGCGCCGTGGATCATCACACTCGCAGTCATCGGCATCGTCTACGGCGCGATACTGGCGATCGGCCAGACCGACATGATGAGACTGATTGCCTACACGTCGATTTCACACTTCGGATTCATCATTCTCGGGATCTTCGCCATGACCGGTCAGAGTCAGGCCGGTGCCACGCTGTACATGGTCAACCATGGAATCTCCACGGCCGCACTGTTCTTGATCGCAGGCTTCCTCGTGTCGCGTCGAGGATCACGAGCGATCGCCGACTACGGCGGTGTGCAGAAGGTGGCACCGGTGCTCGCCGGAACGTTCCTGATCTCGGGACTCGCCACGCTCTCGCTACCCGGCCTCGCCCCGTTCGTGAGCGAATTCCTCGTGCTGATCGGCACGTTCGGTCGATACGGAGTCGCCGCGATAGTGGCCGCCGGAGCCCTCGTGCTGTCGGCGATCTACATACTGTGGCTCTACCAACGCGTCATGACCGGGCCGGTCCGGGAGGGCAACGAGACGGTGCCCGATCTCGTTCGCCGCGAACTGGCCGTGGTGGTGCCGTTGATCGCGTTGCTGATCGTGCTCGGTGTGTATCCGAAACCTGCGCTCGATGTCATCACCCCGGCAGTGCAATCCACGATCGTCGACAGTTCAGGAGGTCAGCGATGACCACACCCGAGGTGCAGTACGGTCTGCTGGCACCGATGCTGATCGTGTTCTCGGTCGCAGTTCTCGGTGTTCTCGTCGAGGCGTTCGTGCCGCTGCGGGCCCGTCGGATCACGCATGTGGGTCTCGCTCTCGCGGGACTGGTGGCGGCGCTGGCGGCCATCCTGGGTCTGGCAGGCACCGAGGCGTCGGCGATGTCCGGCGCGGTCGCGATCGACGGTCCGACGCTGTTTCTGCAGGGAACCATTGTGCTGGTGTCGATTCCGGCGATCGCGCTGTTGGCGGAGCGCACCGTTGCAGTCACCGGGGCCGGTGCCGAGCGTCGCATCGATTCGTTCACCCCGCAGGCATCGACCACTCCGGGCAGCGTGGCGGAGAAGGAGGCCATCGACGCAGGCGTCGCCCAGACCGAGGTGTTTCCTCTGGCGATGTTCGCGATCGGCGGCATGTTGCTGTTTCCGGCGTCCACGGATCTGTTGACGATGTTCGTGGCGCTGGAGGTGTTGTCGTTGCCGCTGTATCTGCTCTGCGGACTGGCCCGACGACGTCGGTTGCTCTCGCAGGAAGCTGCCCTCAAATACTTTCTGCTGGGCGCGTTCTCGTCCGCATTCTTTCTGTTCGGGGTTGCCTTCCTGTACGGGTACGCCGGAACCGTTCGGTTGGACGGCATCGCCGACGCGATCGCGGTGGACGGTCAGGGCAGATCGCTCGCGCTGATCGGAACCGCCCTGCTCGCGGTGGGTCTGTTGTTCAAGGTCGGTGCTGTGCCGTTTCATTCGTGGATTCCCGACGTCTACCAGGGTGCCCCCACTCCGGTGACAGCTCTGATGGCCACGGTGACCAAGGTCGCGGCGTTCGGTGCGATTCTTCGCATCTTCGGGGTGGCGCTTCCCGGTCTCGAATCGAGTTGGCGGCCGATGCTGTGGGTCGTGGCCATCGCGACCATGGTGCTGGGTTCCGTTGTCGCGGTGACGCAGACCGATGTCAAACGGATGCTGGCGTACTCGTCCGTCGCGCACACCGGATTCATCCTCACCGGAGTGACGGCACTGGGTGATGTGGGTGATTCCGGTGTGTCGGCCACAATGTTCTATCTGCTGGCCTATGCCTTCAGCACTCTCGGAGGGTTCGCGATCATCGGGTTGGCGCGCGACGAACGCGGTGAAGTGAGCGATCTGGAACGGTGGGCCGGAATCGGCCGTCGCTCACCGCTGGTCGCGGCAGTGTTCGGGTTGTTCCTGCTCTCGTTCGCCGGCATTCCACTCACCAGTGGGTTCATCGGCAAGTTCGCGGTGTTCAGCGCTGCCTCGGGCGCTGGGGGAGCGGCACTGGTCGTGGTCGGAGTGGTGTGCAGCGCGATTGCAGCGTTCTTCTACGTGCGGGTGATCGTGCTGATGTTCTTCACCGATCCAGGAGAGCGGACCGCCACGATCGTGCGGCCGACGGCGTCGGTGTCGTGCGCGATCGGGGTCTCGGTGGTGGTCACCGTGGCCCTCGGAGTCTTCCCGCAGCCCGTTCTCGACCTGGCTGCGCGTGCCGGGAACTTCCTGTAACCGTCGAACTGTTACTGCGCAGACTTCATTCGCTGCTTCCACGTGTGCGAGCCGGTACCGACCGGGAGTCCACCGATGGCTCCCGCGAGTCCGAACGTAGGCATGTTGACGTAGATCGCCTCACTGTTCTGTGCTGTCGCGGTATAGGTTTCGTGCCACACTCCGACGTGGCGGGTTGCGGCTACCGATCGATTGAAGGCGCGCCAGGCGGGTGCATGTGGTGCGTCGGGGTCGGAGGCGAACCGGGTGAGGTCCTCGGCGTTGCGCCAATAACTGACCAGCATGGTGGTGCGTCCCAACCACGAGTGGTAGCCGAGCAGCCCGGATGCGGGATCCCGCTCGAGATGGCCGAGCATCCGCGGCATCGCCCGCACCGCAGGTAACCAGGAGCGAACGGCAAGGGGATTGTTGATGCGCATTCCGATGAGGAAGACCGTGACGGTGTCTCGTTCGGATTCGACCGTGGTGCGGCCGTCGATGATGGTTGGCATGACTTGTTCCCGTCCGTTCGAGGATCGAAGCGTTGTGTGACACTGTTATAAAACACCGTTGTGGTAGGTTTCGCAAGTGGCGAGACCAAGAATTCACGACGCCGAGTTGCGGACCCGGCTACTCGAGGCCGCGGCGGAAACCGTTGCGCAGCAGGGCGTCGACTCGTTGTCACTACGTAAACTCGCGGCTGCGCAGAGCACCTCGACCACCGCCATCTACTCACTGTTCGGTGGTCGCGCCGAGCTGCTCGTGGCACTGTTCGCCACGTCGTTCTCGAGCTTCGGGGACGCTCAGCGCGAGGTTCCGGTCACCGGCGATCCCGAGGTCGATCTGCGTGCACTGGCTATCGCGTACCGAGACTGGGCGCTACGCAATCCGCATCTGTACGCGGTGATGTTCGGCGGAGTGCTCGGTTCGATCGATGTATCCGACGAGGCGCAACTCGCATCCGCGGCGATGGACCCGCTTCGGGCGGCGGTGGCACGCGCCGTTGCGGACGGCATCATGGCCGGGGCGCCGGTCGAGTTGATCAGCCACTCGTTCTGGGCGATCGTGCACGGTCTGGTGTCGTTGGAACTGGCGATGCCGACGAACTCCGACGACGAGACCCGTCGTGCGATGTTCGAAGCCGGAACGGAGTCGGTGCTGCGAGGGTGGACGCGTCAGTAGGTGCGCGGGATCCCGAGGATCTTGGTGGCATCGACGGTCATGCCCAACCGTGCCGTCGGAGCGAGTGCAGGCAGATCCGGAAGATCGTCGGGAGTTGCTGTCGCAGCGCCGATCACGTCACCGCCCGCGATCTCGAAGTCGGAGATCGCTCGTCGAAGATGACTGGGGGTCGTCGCCAGCACGAGATCGTCGACGCCGATCTCGGCGGCCAGTGCGGTAGCGCGCTGTGCGTTCTGCACAGTCGAATTCGCGGTCGATTCGATGTGAATGCGGTCGGCCGCGATGCCTTCCTCGACGAGCCATCGCTGCATCGCCTCGGCCTCGGTGACGCCGCTATGCGGATTTCCGCCGGTGACGATGATGGGGGAATCGGGGGAGCGCTCCGCCGCGGCGACGGCCGAGCGGAGACGCTCCACCAACTCCGGGGTCGTGCTGCCGTCGCCGTTCAGGCCCACACCGAGTACCACGATCGCGGTGCGGGGTCCGTCGGTGATCGGGTCGAAGTCGATTGTCTCCGTAGCGGCTTCGTCGATGACGGCGATGGCCCGGTCGACTGCATCGGCGAGGGTGGGAGACAGCGTGTGCAGACGAGCCGAGTGTTGCGCACGCGCATCGGTGTCGGCGGTCGCGTTGGCATAGAACGTCTGCAGCGCTGCCACGTTGGCGTCGTCCGGGGCGGCGAGTGCGAGTGCGTCGAGGGCAGCGAAACCGTCGTCGTAGCGACCCTTCACCAAGGCGTCCTGCGCGCTGTTGTACTGATCTGCGTCGGCCGAGCGGACCGTCTCGGCGGCGGTTGCCGGGGCCGACGCCTCGGGATCGGCCACTGCCGTGAACGAGCCGAAACCGACGGCGAGGGCAGCGGCACAGGACACGACGGCAACGCGAACGGTCGGGTGTCCTCGGCCTTGTCGCACTGCTGACGTCCTTCCGAACGGTGACGGGTTTCCGCCACCCTAGCTCAGTTCGGTGCCTGTGTGACTGGAGTGAGCAGAGTTGTTCGAGTTACATGAATGTACTTCTGAGCAGGGATTGTCCTGCCCTCACATCGTGACAGGGGCGCGTCCGCGATCGGCGGGTTCGATGGTCACCTCGGCATCGGGAAGGAACACCCGTTCGGTCGTCGTGGTTCCGTCGACGCCGTCGGTCACCGTCACCGCCACGCTCTCGGCAACCTGGCCCGCGCTCTCGATGAACCCGGTCGCGACACCCTCCTCTATGAGCAGGTGATCACCCACCAGGAGAAGAAGCTCGTCCGCCGTCACCGTTCGTCTGCCGCCCACATCTTCGATAGTCATGAATCCCAGCGTAATGCGCTGCGCTGCACTGTGCTGTTGCATGTCCGACACAGTGCCGTCGGATGTTCGACAATCGCAGCAGGAAAAGGGCGGAGGCCAATGCCTCTCAGCGGGGAGGACGGTACGTTCGCGCATCGGTCCGCGGGAAGACGAGGTTCACGAACGGATCGACGGGACCGCCGGGCGCTGAGGGCATAGCGTAGACACACGACCCGACCCCCCCATACGGAAGAAGGTGTTTCGGTGACCGACTCCGATGCAGGATTCGACCCGACCGCGCTGCGGCCCTCGTTGTTCGTCGATGGGCAGTGGCAGGGATCCGGTGACGGCGGAACCCGAGACATCGTGAACCCCGCGGACGGCAGCACGGTCGCCGTCGTGGACGAGGCAACTCCGGACGACGCTCTGCGCGCGGTGGCCTCGGCGCGGGCGGCGTTCGACGACGGGCCGTGGCGGTCGGTGACGGTGGGTGAGCGCAGCAATCTGTTGAATCGCATCGCAGATCTGCTCCAGAGAGACAAGGCCGAGCTCGCGCGTATCGAGACTCTCGATACCGGAAAGACGTTCGGCGAGAGTGAAATCGACATAGACGACGTGACGTCGGTCTTCCGCTTCTACGCCGATCTCGCAGTGGTCGAGGCCGATCGTCTGATCGACGTGGACCGACCCGAAATCATCAGCCGAGTGGTGCACGAACCGATCGGCGTCTGCGTCATGATCGCGCCGTGGAACTATCCGCTGCTGCAGATCTCGTGGAAGATCGCCCCGGCGTTGGCGGCCGGCTGCACGATGGTGCTCAAGCCGAGCGAGGTGACTCCGCTCAGCACCATCGCGTTCACCAAGTTGGTGGAAGAAGCCGGAGTGCCGGCCGGTGTGGTCAACCTGCTGCAGGGTAGCGGCGCGGTTCTCGGGGACGCGCTCACCAGGAACCGCGACGTCGACTTCATTTCCTTCACCGGTGGGCTGGCGACAGGTAGGCACATCTTGGCCGCGGCGGCCGAGAACGTCACCAAGGTGGCCGTCGAGCTCGGTGGCAAGAATCCACATATCGTGTTCGCCGACGCGGTGGCCGACGATCAGGCATTCGCCGACTCGGTCGACAACGTCCTGACCGGAGTCTTTCTGCATTCGGGTCAGGTGTGTTCGGCAGGCACCCGACTCATCATCGAAGAATCGGTCGCCGACCGTTTCGTTGCTGCCGTTGCCGAACGTGCGAAGACCATCGTGATCGGCCCGGGTATGGACCCGGCCAGCGAGACCGGACCGCTGGTGTCGCAGGCTCAGCGAGAGAAGATCGCAGCCTTCGTCGCGGGCGGAATCGAAGAGGGTGCGACGTTGGTCATCGGTGGCACCGAACCGGACAATCCGGAACTCGATGCCGGTAGCTACTTTCTGCCCACGATTTTCGACCATTGCGATCGGTCGATGAATATCGTGCAGGAGGAGACATTCGGGCCCATACTCACTGTGGAACGCTTCGACACCGAGGCCGAAGCACTCCTGCTGGGTAACGATACGAATTACGGTCTCGCCGCGGGAGTTCGGACATCCGACGCCGCGCGAGGCGAAAGAATGGTGCGTGGGCTTCGCCATGGAACGGTGTGGCTCAACGACTTCGGTGTCTACACCGCGGCCGCAGAATGGGGCGGTTTCAAGCAATCCGGCAACGGCCGTGAACTCGGTCCGTCCGGAATGTCCGAATATCAAGAGGCGAAGCATATTTGGCACAACACCTCGCCCACGGCGGCGGGGTGGTTCGGCACCCGATAACGAAAAGATCGGAAAGGCCAGGCGCATGGCACTACTGAACGACAGTTCGAGCGGAATGGACGACTTCGGCTACAAGGAGTCACTCGATCGAAGCCTCGGCAAATTCGCCAGCTTCGCTGCGGGCGTCAGCTACATCTCCATTCTCACCGGTACGTTCCAGCTGTTCTATTTCGGATTCGGTGCGGCCGGACCGGCGTATCTGTGGTCGTGGCCTGCA
Organism: Rhodococcus sp. 14-1411-2a; assembly: GCF_002259485.1. Taxonomy (GTDB): domain Bacteria; phylum Actinomycetota; class Actinomycetes; order Mycobacteriales; family Mycobacteriaceae; genus Rhodococcoides. The sequence continues at coordinate 548,629 of NZ_NPGA01000020.1, read as the reverse complement.
GTGTTCGTCGGTCAGCTATGCGTGGCACTGTGCTTCATGGAACTGGCCGCGAAGTATCCGGTAGCGGGTTCGGTGTACAACTGGGCGAAGTTGTTGGGCCGCAGAATCGTCGGATGGTCTGCGGGCTGGTTGATGCTGACGGCCTCGATCGTGACGCTGTCCGCCGTGGCGCTGGCATTGCAGCTGAATCTGCCCCGTATCTGGAGCGGATTCCAGATCATCGGTGACGGTTCCGGCGCCAGTGATTTCGCGGCCAACGCGGTGCTGCTCGGTGCGATCCTCATCGCCATCACCACGACGATCAATGCGCTCGGGGTCCGGCTGATGGCGATGATCAACAGCGCAGGAGTGTTCATCGAGCTCATCGCGGCCGTGTTGATCGCGATTCTGCTCGCGGCCAACATCAACCGCGGCCCCGAGGTGTTCTTCTCCACCAACGGCTACGGTGCCGGTGAGAGCGGCGGGTACCTCGGAGCCTTCCTGGTGGCGTCGTTGGCGTCGGGCTACGTGATGTACGGCTTCGACACTGCGAGCTCGCTCGGAGAGGAGACCGTCGAACCCCGGCGTACCGCGCCGAAGGCGATCCTGCGCGCCATCCTCGCGTCGTTCGTCATCGGTGGAGCCATCCTGGTGTTCGCCGTCATGGCCGCGCCCGATCTGGACGATCCGTCGCTCGGCAGCCCGGACGGTAGCTTGCAGTCCATCGTCGAAGCCGTGATGTGGGGCCCACTGGGCACCGTCTTCCTCATCTGCATCGTCATCGCGGTCTTCGTCTGCTCGCTGGCGGTGCACACCGCGGCGATCCGGCTCACGTTCGCCATGGCGCGAGACAACGCGTTGCCCTTCGGCGAGAGTCTGGCCAAGGTGAACCCGAAGACCCAGACCCCGGTGGTGCCCGCAGTGACCATCGGCGTGCTGGCCATCGTCATTCTCGTCGTCAACATCGGTCAGCCGCAGATCTTCACCGTCCTCACGTCGATCGCGATCATCATGATCTACCTCGCGTATCTGATGGTCACCGGGCCGCTGTTGGTCAAGCGAATCAAGGGTGAGTGGCCGCCGGAGGACCTGAAGCCCGGCGGGTACTTCACGATGGGCAGGTGGGGCCTGCCGGTGAACATCGCGGCAGTGGTGTGGGGCGCCGGGATGGCGATCAACCTCGCCTGGCCGCGCGAGGCCGTGTACGGAACCCCCTGGTACAACACGTTCGGTGCGTTCGTCTACATCGGCGGCATTCTGGGCGTCGGCCTGCTGTGGTACGCAGTCAAGGGACGCAAGCACATCGGCACTCTGAAATCACATGCCTCCACGGGCGACTAGAAGGAGCGTGCAGTGACAGACACCCAGTTCGATTACGTCGTCGCAGGTGGCGGGACGGCGGGGTGTGTCCTCGCTGCTCGGCTGAGCGAGGACCCCTCCGTCAGTGTCTGCCTCGTCGAAGCAGGGCCGACCGACGTCGGCGACAAGGCGATTCTCGAACTGGCCGAGTGGATGCACTTACTCGACTCCGGCTACGACTGGGACTATCCCGTCGAACCGCAGGAGCGCGGCAACAGCTTCATGCGGCACGCGCGGGCGAGAGTGCTCGGTGGCTGCTCCTCGCACAACTCCTGCATCGCCTTTCACCCGCCGGCGGAAACCCTCGACGATTGGGCGGCTGCGGGCGCGACGGGATGGGGCGCGTCGGACGTCCTTCCGCTCGTCGCGCGAGTCGAGAGCAACGACACCGGTCGCGGCCAGGACGGGCCGGTGCGTATTCGCGACGTGCCACCGAACGATCCGTGCGGTGCGGCAGTGCTCGAATCGGCCGCCGGGATAGGTCTTCCGACGGTCGCATTCAACCGCGGAATGCCGGTACTCAACGGTGCCGGCTGGTTCCAGATCAATGCGGGCGAAGACGGCTTGCGTATGTCGACCTCACACGCCTACCTGCATCCGATCATCGGCACGCGCCCCAACCTGGAGGTGCGAACGGACTGCTGGATCAGCGAGATTCTGATCGACGAATCGCTGACCGCGACCGGAGTGCGGTACCAACGCCCCGATCTCACCGGCTACGACACCGTCTCGGCGCGTCGCGAGGTGATCGTCACCGCCGGTGCCATCGACACGCCGAAGTTGTTGATGCTCTCCGGAATCGGACCGGCGGCACAGTTGCAGGAGATGGGGATCACCGTTCGGGTCGATTCACCCGGAGTGGGCGAGAACCTCGACGACCACGTCGAGGGGCTGGTGTTCTGGGAGGCGAGCAAGCCGATGGTCACCACGTCCTCGCAGTGGTGGGAGATCGGCGTGTTCGCGCAGACCGACGACTCGCTGAACTACCCGGACATCATGATGCATTACGGCAGCGTGCCGTTCGACATGAACACCCTTCGCTGGGGCTACCCGACCACCGACAACGGTTTCTGTCTCACGCCCAACGTCACCCAGGGGCGCTCGCGGGGCACTGTTCGGTTGCGCAGCAGGGATTTTCGCGATCGGGCAAAGGTGGACCCGCGTTACTTCACCGACTCCGACGGCCACGACGACGCGGTGATGCTCGCCGGTCTGAAGCTGGCTCGTCGGATTGCCGCGGACGGTCCGCTCGCAGGCTGGATCGAACGAGAGCTTGCTCCCGGACCCGATGCTGTCACCGACGACGACCTGCTTGACTACGTGCACAAGACCCACAACACGGTCTATCACCCGGCAGGCACGGCGCGAATGGGATCGGTGGACGACACCATGGCCGTGCTGGATCCCGAGTTGCGCGTCAAGGGCATCGCGCACCTGCGCGTGGTCGACGCGTCGGCGATGCCGAAGCTGCCGTACGTCAATCCCAACATCACGGTGATGACCATGGCGGAGAAATGCGCCGACCTGATCCGTGGCGGATAGATCGGAGCTGGCCGATTTTCTCGGCGCGCATCCACCGTTTCAGGGCGCGTCACCGGCAGTCCTGGCCGAGCTGGCTGCCTCGGCCGTCGAACGCGAGTACGGCGGTGGGGCATGGGTTGTGGACCCTCCGCGGACCGACGTCTCGGCAGCTGCCGACACCGTATGGGTGGTGCGCACCGGGCGTGTGGTGATCACGCACCCGGATGCCACCTCTCCCACCGAGGTGCCGATCGACACCATCGGGCCCGGTGGTGTCTTCGGCTTCTCGGCTCTGCTCTCCGGCGGAACCGTCGAATTCCGTGCGCGAGCAACGGAACCGAGCATCGTGATTCGATTGCCAGGCGAGCTGATTCGGCCGTTGTTCGCGACGCCGACCGGCCTGGCGTTCCTGGCCGACGCCGTCACCTCGGCCACCGCGCACCGCGGCGGGCCGGTCGAGGGGAGTGCGGGCCGCACCGTCGGTGAATTACTCTCGGCCCCAGCGGTGTTCACGCCCGTCGGCACCACCGTTCGAGATGCCGTCCGGCACATGACCGAGCAGGGCAGCTCCTACGTTCTGGTTCCGCTGCGCGGTTCTCGCCACGGCATCTTCACCGACCGCGACCTCCGAATTCGGGTGGTGGCCGCCGGGATCGGCGTCGATACTCCGATCGAGAAGGTCATGACCTCGCCTGCCGAGACCGTGACGGCGGACCGGTTGGCCGGCACGGTACTGATGGACATGCTCGAGCGAGGCCTGCGGCACATGCCGGTGGTGTCGACCCGCGGTGAGGTACTCGGCGTCGTCGAGGATTCGGATCTGCATGCCGCGTCCACCCGGCGCAGTTTCGTGGTCCGCCGAGCTGTGGCTTCGGCCTCGACCGCCGCCGAGCTCGCCGACGCAGGCAGGCTCGTTCCTCGCCTGGTGGTGGATCTGTTCGAGGGCGGAACCGATGCGATGGCGGTCAGCGCGATCCTCTCCGTCGTGGTCGACAGCCTCGTCCGCCGGGCCGTCGAGATCGAATGGACCGCACGTCCGGACGTGCCGCGTGACCACTTCGCCTGGATCACTCTCGGCAGCGTGGCGCGTCGAGAAGCGATGCCCTCCTCGGACGTCGACAGTGCATTGACATGGGCGGATTCCACCGCAGATCCCGATGTGCGAGGGACATCGAACGCGGTGTCGTGGACCCGCGACGAGGCGTTGATGGACTTGGCCACCCGTGTGCACGTGAGCCTCGACGGTGCCGGATTGCCGTCGGACACCAATGGAGCGGTCGCGAGTTCGCCCCGATTCGCACGCTCGGCCGGTCAATGGGAAAGGGCCGCTGCTCACTGGCTCAGCAACCCGTTCGGCGAACGTGGCAATCCGGCGGAAGACTCCGGCCTCATCATGTCCTCGTTGATGATCGACGGCAGAGTGGTGTGGGGCCCGAAAGAACTGCACACGGTGCCCGAGGCCTACCGGCGACTCCTGGTCGATCACCCCGACGCCCTGCGGTTGCAACTGCGGGACGCCCTCGCCGGACGGGCTCGGCTGCGATCGCTGCGAGACGTGTTGGCTCGGCGCGGCGGCACGTTCGACCTCAAGGCCCATGCCCTGACGCCCATCGTCAACCTCGCTCGGTGGGGTGGGCTGTCGGTCGGCATGGCATCGGCCTCGACCCCCGCGCGGCTCGCGGCGGCGTCGGGCAACGGCATGCTCTCCGAACGTGATGTCGCTGCACTGTCCGAGGTGTTCGAGCTGCTGCAGCGGCTTCGACTGTCGCATCAGATCGACCAGATCACGGCCGGCCACCGACCCGGTGACGTGCTGATCATGGCAGATCTGTCACCTCTGGAGCGGAGTCTGCTCACCGACGGCATCCGCGAGATCGCCGCGGTGCAACGACGCGTCGGGTATCTGGCGGCCAACGTCGGCGTGCATCGATGACCTGCAACGACCAGACTGTGTGCCGTGACCACCAATCCCGTGAGCGTTCCCATCCCGTCCACCGTCGAACACCATCGGTTGGCGGAATCGCCCGGGGTCAGTGGACCTTGGCGTCAGTGGGGCCCGTACCTGGCGGGGCGCCAGTGGGGCACGGTGCGCGAGGACTACTCGGAGGACGGTAATGCCTGGGCGTCGTTTCCGTTCGATCAGGCGCACAAGCGCGCCTACCGCTGGGGCGAGGACGGAATCGGCGGAATCTGCGACCGCTTCGGGTTCCTGAACTTCTCGTTCGCACTGTGGAATCGAAAGGACCCGATCCTCAAGGAACGGTTGTTCGGCCTCGCCAACGAGGAGGGCAATCACGGCGAGGACGTCAAGGAATACTTCTGGGCCGTCGACGGAACACCGACGCACAGCTGGATGCAATGGCTCTACCGCTATCCGCACGCGGAGTATCCGTACGCTCACCTGCGGGAAGAGAATGCTCGACGCGGACGTGACGACCGCGAATACGAGCTGGCCGACACCGGCATCCTCGACGAGAACAGATTCTTCGACGTCCAGGTCACGTACGCCAAGGCCTCACCCGACGACATCTGCATCACCATCTCGATCACCAACCACGGCCCCGAGGCGGCGTCGGTCGATCTACTGCCGCACCTGTGGCTGCGCAACACCTGGTCGTGGGGACGCGACGAGCGTGGCGGCACGCTGGCGCAGCTGAGCCCGCCGGACCTGATGGCAGGTGGACTCGAAGCCATCGCCGTCGACCACGGATTCCTCGGTCGCTACTACCTCAGTGCCGAGGGAACACCGGCAGTTCTGTTCTGCGACAACGAAACCAATGCCGAGGCTCTGTGGGGACAGGAGAACATCTCGGCGTACCCCAAGGACGGCATCGGCCGCCGAGTCGTCGACGGGGAGCTCGACGCGGTCAACCCCGAGCAGACCGGTACGAAGGCTGCGTTCTGGTACCGCTTCGACGACATCGCCCCCGGTGCAACGGAATCGGTCCGACTGCGGTTGTCGCCCAACCGGCCGGACGAGCAGACGTTCGGGGCCGGATTCGATGCCGTCCACGCCGACCGGCAGGCCGAGGCCGACGAGTTCTACGGTGCCGTGATCGGAGCCGACCTCACCGATGTCGACCGGCATGTCGCGCGGCGCGCCTACGCCGGTTTGCTGTGGACCAAACAGCTCTACCGATACGACGTGGAGGAGTGGATCGAGGGCGACAAGGTCGGCGCTCCGGCTCCGGACTCGAGGCAGGACCCGGGTGGACGCAATGCGCACTGGCGTCACCTGGCTTTGGCCGATGTGATCTCGATGCCCGACGAGTGGGAGTACCCGTGGTTCGCGGCCTGGGACCTGGCTTTCCACGCGATTCCGTTGGCGCACGTGGACGCCGATTTCGCCAAGGAACAGTTGGTGCTCATGTGCCGGGAATGGGCCATGCACCCCAACGGCCAACTGCCCGCGTACGAGTGGGAGTTCGGTGACGTCAACCCACCCGTGCACGCGTGGGCGGCATGGCACGTCTATCGCATCGACGGCTACCGCGATCGCGAATTCCTGGTGCGGGTGTTCACCAAGCTGCTGCTCAACTTCGCCTGGTGGGTCAACCGAAAGGACTCCGAGGGCTCGAACATCTTCGAGGGTGGATTCCTCGGCATGGACAACATCGGACTGTTCAATCGATCTGCCCCACTGCCACCCGGATTTCGGCTCGAACAGTCGGACGCGACGAGTTGGATGGCGTTCTACTGCCAGCAGATGTTCAAGATCGCGCTGGAACTCGCGCGACACGACAGCGCCTGGGACGACGTCGCGACCAAGTTCTTCTCGCACTTCCTCTCGATCGCCAAGGCAGTGAACTCCTTCGGATCGCAGCATATTTCGCTGTGGCACGAGGAGGACGGGTTCTTCTACGACGTCCTGGTTCAGCCCGAGGGCGATGCGGTCCCGATGCGGGTGCGGTCGATGGTGGGACTGCTGCCCATTCTCGGTGCCACCGAGATTCCGCCGTGGGTCGAGGAGGAATGTCCCGATCTCACCGCTCGACTGCGCTGGATTCAACGCAGGCGACCGGAGATGGTCAGCCCGCTGCTGGCTCGGCGCGAGGGCGGCGAGGTGCGCATGCTGCTGACACTCGTCCAACCCGAACGACTCAAGCGCATCCTGGCTCGCATGTTCGACTCCGAAGAGTTTCTGTCGCACTTCGGGATTCGATCGCTCTCGGCCTCCTACCGCGAACCGGTCACGTTCGACGTGGACGGCCGGAGCCTGTCCATCGAATACGAGCCGGGGGAGTCGCGCACCGGAATGTTCGGTGGGAACTCCAACTGGCGCGGTCCGGTGTGGTTCCCGGTGAACGTATTGCTGGCCGACAAGCTGCGCGCCTACGGCCGGTACTACGGCGACTCGTTCACCATCGAGATCCCCACCGGCTCGGGCAACCATCGCACCCTCACCGATGCCGCCGATCTGATCGACAACGGTCTCGCCGGGCTGTTCCGACCGGTGGACGGCAAGAGGCCCGCCGACGGGAATCGCATCGAATCGAGCCTCGACCCGCTGTGGAGCGTGCACCCCAGCTTCAACGAGTACTTCGACGGAGACACCGGCGAGGGACTCGGGGCCACACACCAAACCGGATGGACGGCATTGGTTGCGCACCTGCTCAGGCCCCGTCTGCCGCTCTGAGGGCCTGCGGCCCATGTGCGTGGAAACTCGTAGCCCACTACGAAGTTCCACGCACATGCGGCGGAGCCGCATAGTCTGGCGGGATGAAGATTCGCGGCGCAGTACTCGAAGAAATCGGCCGATCTCGTCCCTTCGCGGACTCGCATCCCATCACCGTCTCCGACCTCGAGCTCGGTTCGCCGGGCGAGGGGGAGCTGCTGATCAGAATCGAAGCCGCGGGCCTGTGTCATTCGGATTTGTCGGTGGTCGACGGCAATCGAGTTCGTCCGGTGCCGATGTTGCTCGGCCACGAGGCCGCAGGCCGCGTCGAGGAGGTCGGCGCGGGCGTCGACGACATCGCGGTCGGCACCCGCGTCGTCATGACATTCCTGCCACGCTGCGGCGAATGCGCCGGGTGCGCCACCGACGGCCAGATGCCGTGCGTCACCGGCAGCGCGTCGAACAATGCCGGGACACTGCTCGGCGGAGGCATCAAGTTGCACCGTGACGGGGAAGAGGTCAAGCATCACCTCGGAGTTTCCGGATTCGCCACACACGCTGTGGTGAGCCGAAAGTCGGTGGTTCCGGTCGAGGACGACATCCCCGCCGATATCGCAGCAGTCCTCGGTTGTGCGGTACTGACCGGTGGCGGCGCGGTGCTCAACGCCGGCACTCCGAAGCCCGGACAGTCGGTGATGGTGGTTGGCCTCGGCGGAGTCGGTATGGCAGCGGTTCTGACGGCCGTATCGGTGGGTGCCGGTGAGGTGATCGGAGTCGACGGGGTGCCAGACAAGCTGTCCACCGCAACCGATCTGGGCGCAACGCAGGTGTATTCGCCGGCCGAGCTCGCCGAGAAGGGGATCAAGGCCGACATCGTCATCGAGGCGGCAGGCAACGCGCGAGCATTCGAAACTGCAGTCGCTGCAACGGCTCCCGGCGGCAAGACCATCACCGTCGGTCTCCCCGCACCCGACGCCCGCTCGTCCATCTCACCGCTGGGCCTGGTGGCCGAAGCCCGCACGATCATCGGCAGCTACCTGGGCTCCGCTGTACCGGCTCGCGACATCCCGACCTACGCACAGATGTGGCGTGAGGGACGGCTTCCCGTCGAGAAGCTGATCTCGTCGAGAATCACGTTGGACGAGATCAACCGCGGCATGGACGAATTGGCCGACGGCAACGCGATCCGTCAGGTCATCGTCTTCGACTGAGCATCAGCGGTGGGCCGCCGTGGCGACCCACCGCCCGCGTTGCTTCGAGATCTCGATGGGATGGTCGAAGCACTCACTGATGTTGTCGGTGGTCAGTACTACGTCGACGGCTCCTTGTGTCTGTACTCTTCCGTCGCGGATGAGGAGGGCATGGGTGGTCGAGGTCGGGATTTCCTCGAGGTGATGAGTCACCAGAATGCTGGCCAGGGTCGGGTGTTCGGCCCGCAACGAGTCGAGTGCACTCAGAAGTTGTTCGCGGGCAGCGAGATCGAGCCCGGTGGCAGGCTCGTCGAGCAACAGCAGCGCCGGGTCGGGAAGTAGGGCGCGCGCGATGAGCGCTCGGCCTCGCTCGCCCTGCGAGAGCGTGTGCCACGACGCGTCGGTGCGATGGGCGACGCCGAGGGATTCGATCAGACGGTGAGCGCGGGCGATCTGGTGGTTGTCGGCCGACCATCTCGGGACCAGATCCGGAGTATTGGTCAGCCCGGTCAGCACCACCTGGAACAGCGTCAGCGGAGCCTCGATCTTCAACCGCGGGTCGACGTGGCCGATGTGCGTCCGCAATTCGCGCATGTCCACTCGCCCGAGGCGATGGCCCAGAACGTGCACTGCACCGTGCGTGGGATGGACGAGCGCGCCGAGCAAGCTGAGCAGGGTGGATTTGCCCGCGCCGTTGGCACCGAGCAACACCCAGTGCTGACCCTCCTCGACCCGCAGCGAGGCATCGCTGAGCAGGTATCGCCCGCCACGGACGAGATCGACTCGGTCGGCGAACAGGACGCTGGATGGCACCGGACGACCGTAGCTGCTGGGACGGATCGTGGAGAAGTAGGCTCTGAGGTCGGTAGAACCGACAAGACGACGAAACGAGTGTGGGTACGACGTGAGTGCAACGGCACCTGTTCGAGTAGGGGTACTGGGGTCACGCGGCAAGGTTGGGCAGGCCATCTGTGCCGCCGTCGAGGCAGCCGAGGATCTCGAGCTCGTGGCGACCGTCGACCAGGGCGATCCGCTGGCGAACTTCGTCGATGCGAACGCCCAGGTGGTCGTCGATTTCACGCACCCCGACGTTGTGATGGACAACCTGCAGTTCCTGATCGAGCAGGGTATCCATGCAGTGGTCGGCACCACCGGATTCGACGAACGGCGGCTCGAGCAGGTTCGCGAATGGCTGGCGGGATCGCCGCAGACGGGTGTACTGATCGCACCGAACTTCGCCATCGGCGCGGTGTTGTCGATGCGATTCGCGCAGCAGGCCGCCCGGTTCTTCGACTCGGTCGAGGTGATCGAACTGCACCACCCCAACAAGGCCGATGCGCCGTCGGGCACGGCGTACCGAACCGCCGCGCTGATTGCCGAGGCACGAGCGGCCGCAGGCACTCCGGCGAGCCCCGATGCGACGACGACCGAACTCGACGGCGCACGTGGTGCCGATGTGGACGGAGTGCGTGTGCACTCGATCCGGCTCGCGGGACTGGTTGCGCATCAAGAGGTTCTGCTCGGCACGCAGGGTGAGACACTGAGCATTCGGCACGATTCGCTCGATCGAACGTCGTTCGCGCCCGGTGTGCTGCTCGGAGTCCGCGAGATCGCGGGACGACCGGGGTTGACCGTCGGCCTCGATCCGCTGTTGGATCTGTGAGCTGATCGACGGTGAACAAAACGACGAAGGTGCTCGCCATCCTCGCGGTGATGGTGCTGATTCTCGGCTTCTACTTCTTTCTGCTCGGCCAGCGCGGTGTGACTCTGATCCAGAACGGTGGCGTGGCGAGCATCTCCTTGGGGATCGGGGTCCTGCTGCTGCCGATACTCGGGTTGTGGATCGTCTGGGCCACCCTCAAAGCCGGCTTCGACCACCAGCGGCTGGCCTCGCGCATTCACGAGGAGGGCCTCGAACTCGACGTCGCGGATCTTCCGCGCAGGCCGTCGGGTCGAATCGAACGTGATGCGGCGGATGAGTTGTTCCAACAGGTCAAGACCGAGTGGGAGAAGGATCCGGACAACTGGCGCAACTCCTACCGGCTGGCTCGCGCCTACGATTATGCCGGTGACCGTGGACGGGCCCGCGAGACGATGAAGCGGGCTGTGGCACTCGAACGGGACGAGAACTGACCTTCGATGCCGCGCACCCTGCTGGTCGTTCATCACACCCCGAGCCCGCTCACGCACGAGCTGCTCGAGGCAGTTCTCGACGGCGCTCACGACCCCGAGATCACCGGCGTGGACGTGCGCAGTGTGCCTGCTCTCGGCGCGACCGTTCCCGACGTACTCGGTGCCGACGGCTTTCTGTTCGGAACACCGGCGAATTTCGGATACATGAGCGGGGCTCTGAAACACTTCTTCGACACCGTGTACTACCCGTGTCTCGGTGCCGTTGCCGGAAAGCCCTACGCTGCTTGGGTTCACGGCAACGACGACACCGTGGGTGCCGGCCGGGCGATCGAGAAGATCGCGTCGGGCTGGGGTCTGGAGAAGGTGTTCGGCACCCTGCACGTCGCCGAGAGCGGCAAACCTGCACGTGAACGCTGCTACGAACTCGGCGGAACCGTTGCGGCGGGGTTGTCGATCTGAGGACTTCCTCGCGCGCTCCTTCGGTTGCTCGCACACCCGACCCGAGAACTACGAAGTAGCCGACGCCCTCAGGTCCGTAGTAGGGCGCTACTGATTCAGTCGGAGTCGGCGGGGGAGTCCGGGCGCAGAATGTCGTCGGCCGGGATCGGCAGCGGAATCTCGAGCAGGCGCTCCGGCCAACTCGGATACGCGGGCCTGATCCACACTCGGTTGTCGTCGAGTTGCGTCATCAGCACCCGCCGCCACGGCCAGTCCTCCTGCGGTGCACTCAGATCGGTCTCGGATTCGAGTGGCAGGGGTGCCTTGGTCCAGTGCGGAGCCGACAGCGATGCCAGACCGCGATCCTCGAGCTGGGCGATCGCAGTCTCGATCGGCACGCCGTGCGCAACGGTGATGCCGGCGGGATTGACGGCATCGACGGTGTAATCGTCGTCGTATTCGTCCTGTGCACTCCTGTCGTGGGCGACGGTCCACCCGATCACCTCACCGTCGGAGGCTCGTCTCACCGGCAATCTGCTGCGCCACCGCTCGATATCCACTGCCGCGAGGATACGCGGTAAGAAAAGTGAGTTCGGTGAAGAAACTATTGACAGTTGTGAGCGAGCAGGGCGGTACACGTGTTTGACTGCAGGAGATACTGCACGCTTGTACCGCTTTCTATCTCAAGGGATTTCGATGACCCTCCGCATTCTCGATCGCTCCGCCATCGTCGCGACACCCGAGTGGAGCCGCTGGTTGATACCTCCGGCCGCGCTGTCCATTCACCTCGCGATCGGATCCGCCTACGCCTGGAGCGTGTTCAAGAACGCCATCTCGCAGCCCGACGCACTCGGGCTCAGCGGCACCGTCACTGCCATTCCGTTCCAGCTCGCCATCGTGATGCTCGGCCTGTCCGCGGCGATCTTCGGAACCCGCGTCGAGAAGAACGGTCCGCGGTGGGCTATGGCCGTCTCCCTGGTCTTCTTCGTCTCGGGACTGTTGCTGTCCGCGCTCGGCATGGCCCTCGGACAGTTCTGGCTGGTGATCTTCGGCTACGGGTTCGTCGGCGGTATCGGCCTCGGAATCGGCTACATCTCACCGGTCTCGACGTTGATGAAGTGGTTCCCGGACCGGCCGGGCATGGCCACCGGTATCGCCATCATGGGCTTCGGCGGCGGCGCACTCATCGCGTCGCCCCTCACCAGCCAGCTGATGGTGAACTTCGGCGGTTTCACCGACGGGTCCATCGCCAAGACGTTCCTCACGCTCGGCGTCGGATACGCGGTGTTCATGGCACTGGGAGTCGTGCTGATCAGAGTGCCGGCCGAGGGATGGACCCCGGCCGGATGGACCCCGCCCGCGTCCTCGGCAATGATCTCGACGCACAACGTCTCGGCCGCGAACGCAGTGAAGACTCCCCAGTTCTGGCTGCTGTGGGTCGTCCTGTGCTTCAACGTCACTGCCGGAATCGGCATTCTCGAGCGCGGATCGGGCATCTATCAGGACTTCTTTCCCGACGCGACCTCGCCCGAATCTCTCGCCGCTGCGGCTGCCGGTTTCGTCGCGTTCCTCTCCCTGACCAACATGATCGGACGGTTCGTCTGGTCTTCGGTGTCCGACGTGGTGGGGCGAAAGAACATCTACCGGATGTACCTCGGTGTCGGCGCACTGCTGTACCTGTACATCGCGTTGTTCACCAACACCAACAAGATCCTGTTCATGGTCTCGGCCTTGCTCATTCTCTCGTTCTACGGCGCGGGATTCGCCACGGTTCCGGCCTATCTCAAGGACCTCTTCGGTACGTATCAGGTGGGCGCGATCCACGGACGACTCCTCACCGCGTGGTCGGTGGCCGGTGTCCTGGGGCCGCTGATCGTCAACGCCATCGCCGACGCCGGAGAACCCGGAACCACCGGCCGATACCTACCGGCGTTCTACGTGATGATCGGTCTGCTCGTGGTCGGCTTCCTTGCCAACGAGGCGATCAAGCCGGTCGCATCGAAGTATCACGAAGCCGATCCGGCGAAGGCCGCGACGACCACAGGAGCGAAGGCATGAGCGGCGGACGCAAGCAGGTCACGATGGCGGTCGCATGGGCGTGGGTTGCCGTGCCGTTCGCCTACGGACTGTACGAACTGATCCTCAAGGCGGCGAACCTGTTCAGCACGTGAGTCGACGTGTCGGTGGGCCGTGACAGGCTGGTCCGATGCAGGAGATGAGTGCCGCCGCCGCGCGTCGTACCGCCCTGGCCGCCCAGGGGCTGGCGTCGAGGCGGTCGCGTACTCGGCCGGCGAGCAAGGCCGCGGTTCACGCAGCCATCGACACCACCGGACTGTTGCAGATCGACTCCGTGTCGGTGGTGGTGCGGGCGCACTACGCACCGGTGTTCAGCCGCGTCGGTGCCTACGATCGCACTGTCGTCGACGACGCCGCATGGACCGACACTGCGCGTCGACCTCGTCGACTGGTGGAGTACTGGGCCCACGAGGCCGCATTGCTGCCCGTGGAGGACTGGCCGCTGATGCGATGGCGAATGGAGCTGTATCGACACGGGCGGTGGGGCGGAGCTGCGCACATCCTCGATCGTGAACCGACTCTCGTCGACGACGTCCTCGCGGTGATCGGCGACATCGGTGCGGCCAGCGCGGGTGAGATCGAGAAGCACCTCGAGCTGGACACCCCCGGCCGCAAAGGTCCCTGGTGGGATCGCAGTGATGTCAAGGTCGTCTGCGAACAGCTGTTCGCGGCCGGCGTGGTGACCGTGCCGACACGGACGGGATTCGTGCGCCGGTACGAGCTCAGCGAACGGGTGATCCCGGAGAACGTTCTGCACAGGCACGTCGACGAACCGGACGCGGTACGGCAACTGATCGAAAAGTCCTCTCGGGCACTGGGAATCGGTACCGAGCCGGATCTGAGGGACTACTACCGGCTCTCGCAGAAGCAGGCCAAGGCGGCGATCGGCGATCTCGTCGAGGACGGCGTACTCGAACCGGTGACCGTCCGAGGCTGGAACGCACCGGCATACCTGCACCGCGACGCCAGGACACCGCGAACGGCCACCGCCGCCGCACTGCTGTGCCCGTTCGATCCGATGATCTTCTTTCGGCCCCGGGTGCAGCGAATGTTCGACTTCCACTACCGAATCGAGATATACACCCCGCAGCACAAGCGAGTCCACGGCTACTACGTGTTTCCCTTTCTGCTCGACGGGCATCTGGTGGCTCGCGTCGATCTCAAGGCAGTGCGAGCGCAGTCCGAACTGCACGTGATCGCGGCCTACGTCGAAGGCGACCGCAACGCCGGTGACATTGCGCCTCGACTACGAGACGTACTGCGGGAGATGGCGGATTGGCTCGAACTCGAACGCGTGGTGGTGGGGGACCGGGGAGACCTCGTCGCCGCACTGCGATGACGTCGGTCGGGGGTTCGATTCTGCCGAAGTGCAGGTCGGAAGAATCGGTGTCACTATTTCCAGTGTGACTTCGCGCCGGACAGACACCGCCCCCGAACTCCCACCCCAGGTCGTCGTCCTGTTCGGGGCGACAGGAGACCTGGCCAAGCGAAACTGCTGTCCGGGATGATGCATCTGGCGCTGTCCGATCTCGCGCCGAACATCCGGGTCGTCGGCACATCTCTCGAAGAGATGTCGACCGACGAATTCCGCGCTCTCGCTCGCGAATCGATCAACACCCACTCGAGTCGCAAAGTCGGCGACGAGCAATGGAATCGTTTCGCCTCGCGACTGACCTACGTGTCGCAGCAGGCAGGACCGGCGGCGTTGGGGGAGGCCGTGGCCGAGGCCGAGATCGACCTCGGAGGAAGCGCCGAACGGCTGCACTACCTGTCTGTTCCGCCGAGAGCTGCTCTGGCAGTAGTGGATACGCTCGCATCGGCAGATCTGGTGAAGCGCTCCCGAATCATCATGGAGAAGCCGTTCGGCACCGACCTCGAGAGCGCGATCGCGCTGAACGCTCGGGTTCACCGAACGTTCGACGAGGATCAGGTCTTCCGGATCGATCACTTCCTCGGCAAGGAACCCGCTCAGAACATCCTGGCCTTCCGGTTCGCCAACGGGTTGTTCGAGCCGATCTGGAACCGCAACTTCATCGATCACGTCCAGATCGACATCCCGGAGAAGCTCGCACTGGACGGCCGAGCCGGATTCTACGAATCCACCGGCGCGTACAAGGACATGGTGGTCACGCACCTGTTCCAGGTGCTGGCATTCATGGCCATGGAACCGCCGACGGCGCTCGAACCCCGCGCCATCAGCGAGGAGAAGAACAAGGTCTTCCGATCCATGCTGCCCCTGGACCCGAAAAACGTTGTGCGAGGGCAATACTCGGGGTACCGATCAGAAGAGGGCGTAGCCCCCGACTCCGATACCGACACCTTCGTGGCTCTCAAGTGTGAAATCGACAATTGGCGCTGGGCCGGTGTGCCCTTCTATCTGCGCAGCGGTAAGCGACTCGCCGAAGGGCAGCGCATCATCTCGATCGCCTTCAGGGAACCACCGAAGAGCATGTTCCCGGCCGGCTCGGGCGTGGGAGCGCAAGGTCCCGACCATCTGACCTTCGACCTCGCGGACGCCTCGAAGGTCTCGCTGTCGTTCTACGGCAAGCGGCCCGGTCCCGGTATGCACCTCGACAAACTCAGCATGCAGTTCGCGATTCACGAAACCGAACGAGTCGGAGACGTACTCGAAGCCTACGAACGGCTGATCCTCGACGCCATGTACGGCGACCACACCCTGTTCACCACGGCCGAGGGCATCGAGCGGCTGTGGCAGGTTTCCGAACCGCTGCTCGCCGATCCACCCCCGGTCCGGTCGTACGCACCGGGGTCGTGGGGTCCCAACGCAATTCATCAACTCATCGCCCCACACGCGTGGCGGTTGCCCTTCGAGCGGGAGTGGCGCGAGAAGAAGTAGGCCGATCAGTTGTTCCAGCCACGGTCCTTGCGCATCTGATCACGCAGTGCGCCCTGAACTGCCTGCGACAACCACGAATTGAGCGACACTCCGCTGTTGTTCGCGGCGTCCTCGGCCCGTTCCTTGATCTGCTCGACCAGTCGCAGCGTCACCCGTCGGACCTCACCGGACACGTCGTCCATGGTCGGGTAGTCCTCGGTGACGGGCTCTGCCGGATCGACGTCGTGCAGACCGGGCAGCGGGCCGTCGCGTCGAACATCGGCGTGCGCCTGCGTACCGTCGAGGCGAACGGTGACCGTATGACCATCCAGGTCGTTCGATACCTCTGCCGCGAAGTCCGACAGTGCCGTGAGCAGCATCAATCTGGCCGACGCCTCCGCCGTCTTGCCGAGAGCTTCGGCCGTCTGGCGGGTGTGCTCGTCGCCCAGAGCGGCTGCCGCGAGTAGATCCGTGCGTAGCGACGCGGTGTACTTGTCCAGTTCCATGACGCCAGTGTGGCGTCATAGGTGACGTCGGTCAAGCGTGCCTGATGACGTCATGTGGCGGCACCGTGACGCCATCGTTCGCCGGGCACCGGTGCCGCGTTTAGGGTTGTGCGGTGTCAGCAGAAAACGAAGGTAGAGCTGTGCCGCGGACGGTTGCACTGAAAGTGCAACTGGTCGCCCGAACCGAGTTCGTTCCGCCCGTCGACATTCCCTGGGAAACCGACGCGGACGGCGGGCAGGCATTGGTCGAGTTCGCCGGTCGTGCCTGCTACCAGAGCTGGTCCAAGCCCAATCCTCGGACCGCGACCAATGCGTCGTACCTGCGTCATCTGCTCGACGTCGGACACCTGTCGGTTCTCGAGCACGCGAGCGTGAGTTTCTACATCACCGGAATCTCGCGATCGTGCACACACGAACTGATCCGGCACCGGCACTTCTCCTACTCGCAACTCTCGCAGCGATTCGTTCCCGAACACGACGCCAACGTGGTTCTTCCACCGGCTGTCGAAGGCGATCCCGAGCTCGAGGCGCTGTTCGCGTCTGCGACCGAGGCGAGTCGGGCGGCCTACACCGAACTGCTCGGTGCGCTGGAGGGGAAACTGGAATCGGTCACCAACGCTGCTCTACGGGGCAAACAGGCGCGGCAGGCGGCTCGGTCGGTGTTGCCGAACGCGACCGAGACACGCGTGGTGGTGAGCGGAAACTACCGTGCGTGGCGGCATTTCGTGTCGATGCGTGCCTCCGAGCACGCGGACGTGGAGATTCGACGCGTTGCCGTCGAATGTCTGCGTAAGCTCGTGGCAGTGGCTCCCGACGTGTTCGGCGACTTCGAGATCTCGACGCTGCCGGACGGCACGGAAGTCGCCCGCAGCCCGTTCGTGACCGAGGTCTGAGTACGAGGTTCGGTTGCGCCGTAGACCGGGTATGGCTGGACGGTGTCGGCGGGGAGTCCCGCTGCGCGAGAGTGGGCAAAGCACCGGGTAATCTGCTGCCATGACCTACGGTGACGCCGCTCCTTCCGTTGCGCCTGTGTTCGGTACGGTGCTCACCGCGATGGTGACCCCGTTCACGGCGGACGGCAAGTTGGATATCGATGCGGGCGTTCGGCTGGCACATCATCTCGTCGAGCAGGGCAACGACGGACTGGTTCTGGCCGGCACGACGGGCGAGTCGCCGACCACCACCGAGAACGAGAAGCTCGAACTGCTTCGCGCAGTGATCGCCGCGGTCGGTCATCGGGCGCGCATCATCGCCGGAGCCGGCAGCAACGACACCGCACACAGCGTCGAGCTGGCCCGTGACGCCGCCCGTGCAGGCGCACACGGTCTTCTGGTCGTCACCCCGTATTACTCCCGCCCGCCGCAGGCCGGTCTGTACGCGCACTTCACCGCGGTCGCGAACGCCACCGACCTGCCCGTGATGCTCTACGACATTCCGCCGCGGTCGGTCGTTCCCATCGAGACCGAGACGTTGCGTCGACTCGCCGAGCATCCACGGATCCTCGCGGTCAAGGACGCCAAGGGTGATCTGAACGCCGGTGCCGAACTGATCGCGTCGACCGGGTTGCAGTTCTACTCGGGCGACGACCCGCTGAACCTGCCCTGGCTCTCGGTCGGAGCAACAGGCTTCGTCAGCGTCATCGGCCACCTCGTTCCGGCTCGCCTCCGCGAGCTGCACACCGCCTTCATGATGGGCGACATCGCGCGTGCTCAGGCGATCAACGTCAGCCTCATCCCGGTCATTCGTTCGGTCGCGCGCCTCGGCGGCGTCAGCGCATCGAAGGCCGGCCTTCGCCTCATCGGAATCGATGTCGGCGAACCACGACTTCCCCAGGTGCCACCGAGCATCGACCACATCGAATTGCTCGCAGCAGAGCTGCGGGCGGCAGGAGTTCTTGTATGACACGACCGAACAGATCGCGCGGACGCGCAACCCGAAACGCTGGACCCCCCTCGGAGCGTCCGGCCCCGAAGCAGGGCCAACCGGCAGGGGCTCGGCAGGGGAAGCCGATGGTGCAGAACTCGGCGCGCACTCAGCGTCCCGACAAGCGTCGTGAATTCGACCCGACGGAGCGTCTCGGCACACCGCCGAAGGCCCCGTTCAAGGGCCTGCGAGTGGTCGCGCTCGGTGGCATCGGCGAAATCGGTCGCAACATGACGGTGTTCGAGCACCAGGGCAAAATGCTGATCATCGACTGCGGCGTGCTCTTTCCCGAGGATCAGCAGCCGGGTGTCGACCTGATCCTGCCCGACTTCCGGCACATCGAGAATCGCATGGCCGACGTCGAGGCCGTGGTCCTGACGCACGGTCACGAGGACCACATCGGTGCTGTCCCGTTCCTGCTGCGCCTGCGTCCCGACCTACCCGTCGTCGGATCCAAGTTCACCCTCGCGCTCGTCGCGGCCAAGTGCCGTGAGCACCGATTGCGGCCGAACCTCGTCGAGGTCATCGAGGGCCAGCACACGCAGCACGGCCCGTTCGATTGCGAATACTTCGCGGTGAACCACTCCATTCCCGATGCGCTCGCCATCGCCATCAGGACCGATGCCGGGCTGGTGCTGCACACCGGTGACATCAAGCTCGATCAGCTACCGCTCGACGGTCGCCTGACCGACCTGGCCGGCTTCTCCCGGCTCGGCGACGAGGGTGTCGACCTCTTTCTGGTCGACTCCACCAATGCCGAGGTGCCCGGATTCGTCACGCCGGAACGCGAGATCGGCGGAGTACTCGACACCGTCATCGGCAAGGCGAAGCAGCGCGTCATCGTCGCGTCGTTCGCCAGTCACGTGCACCGCATTCAGCAGGTCATCGACGTCGCCGAGCGGTACAACCGCCGCGTGGCGTTCGTCGGCCGGTCGATGGTCCGCAACATGCAGATCGCTCAGGATCTCGGCTACCTGCGTGTGCCCGACGGTCTCGAGGTCAATGTCGACACTGCCGCAACGCTTCCCGACGACCGGTTGGTGCTGATCTCCACCGGTTCGCAGGGCGAGCCGTTGTCGGCGCTGTCCCGGATGGCTCGCGGCGAGCATCGACAGATCAACGTCAAGGCGAACGATCTCGTGGTGCTGGCGTCCTCACTCATTCCCGGCAACGAGAACTCGGTGTTCGCGGTGGTCAACGGCCTCGCCAAGCGGGGTGCGACCGTCGTGACGCAGCAGAATGCGAAGGTTCACGTCTCCGGCCATGCGTCGGCGGGTGAGCTGCTCTACCTCTACAACGCCGTTCGGCCCACCAATGCCATGCCGGTGCACGGCGAGTGGCGTCACCTGCGCGCCAACGCGGCGCTGGCCAAGGCGACGGGCGTACCCGAGGAGCGAGTGGTGCTGGCCGAGGACGGCGTGGTGGTCGACATGGTCGACGGTCTCGCCGAGATCGTCGGACAGGTGCCCGTGGGGCACGTCTACGTCGACGGCCTCTCTGTCGGTGACGTCGGCGATTCGACGCTGTCCGACCGACTGGTGCTGGGCGAGGGTGGTTTCATCGCGATCAGCGTCGCCGTCGATTCGGCCACCGGTCGTGCGGTGACCGCACCCGAGGTGTCCGGTCGCGGATTCTCCGACGATCCGGCTGCACTCAAGGAAGCCGGTCAACTCGTCGAGTCGGAGTTGCAGCGTCTGGCGTCCGACGGCGTGTCAGATACGCACCGCATCGCGCAGGCAGTTCGTCGTGTCGTCGGTCGGTGGGTGGCGGACAAGTATCGCCGCAAGCCGATGATCGTTCCGACGATCATCGCAGTCAAGCCGCAACCGCAGTCGAACTAGGCGCTCCCACAGCCGAACTGGACGCGATCGTCTAGACGAGCAGTCGCCAGAGTCCGATCAGACCGAGGACGACGATGGCACCGCGCAGGGCCGCCGGCGAGAGCCGGCGGCCGTAGCGCGCTCCGACGGCTCCACCGATCAGCGAGCCGACCGCGATCAGTCCCGCTGCCTGCCAGCTGATGTCGTCGAAGCGAAAGATCGTGTACGTCACCGCTGCAACGACGTTGACGACCAATGACAGAAGATTCTTGGCTGCGTTCATCCGCTGCATGGTCTCGGGGAGCAGCGCTCCCATCACCCCGATGAGCAGAATGCCCTGTGCGGCAGTGAAATAGCCGCCGTAGATGCCGACCAGCAGAGTGCCGCCGGTGACCAAGGCCATCCGGGTACGGCTGATGTGGTTCGCGGCCTTGCCTGCGGCTTCCGATCGCCGTTTGGCCCAGGCCTGGATTCTCGGTTGTGCGACAACGAGAATCAACGCGCCGATGAGCAATACCGGAACCACTGCGGCGAACACGGTTTCGGGTAGATGGAGCAGCAGCCAGGCACCGCCGAGCGCGCCGAAGAACGAGGCAGGCAACTGCCACCGCAGTCGATGCCACTGCCCGCGCAGTTCGCGCCGATAACCCCACGTACCCGAGACGCTTCCCGCCACCAGGCCCACCGCATTGGACATGGTGGCGACCACCGGGGGATAGCCGAATGCGACCAACGTCGGAAACGTGATCAGCGTCCCGGAACCGACGACGGCGTTGATGGCTCCGGCTCCGAGTCCGGCGAGCAGGATGACGAGAATTTCCGATACCGGCACTGTTGGGAGGCTACCGACGCCGCAGGTGCATCGAACATCGGGGAGTGTGGGGCGGCGGGATGCCGTCGGATCGCTCGGGACGTACCGTGGACCGCGTGAGCCTCGCCCAGGATGAACGTTCCCAACTGGTCCAGACCCTTCTCGACGTGGGTCCCGATGCGCCGACGCTGTGCGGTGAGTGGACCGCAGCCGATCTGGCGGCGCATCTCGTCGTCCGGGAACGACGCCTGGACGCCTCGCCCGGCATATTTCTCTCTCCGCTCGCGGGGTACACGGAGCGCGTCCAGCGATCCGTTGCGGACAAGCCGTTCACGACGGTGGTCGAGGACATACGGACGGGGCCGCCCATGTGGTCGCCGTTCGCGCTGCTGGACCCCCTGATCAATCTCGGTGAGATGTTCGTTCATCACGAGGATCTGCGCCGGGCAGGCGAGAGCTGGTCTCGGCGAGTGTTGCCGGCCGCGGTGGAGACGCGCCTGTGGCCGCAGGTTCGTTTGATAGGCCGGGCCGGACACCGTTCTGCGCCGATTCCGGTGCACGTCCGCACCCCGGACGGCCGCACGGCCACGTTCAAGGGTGGATCGGGCCCGGGCGTGACCGTGGTGGGGGAGCCGTCGGAACTGCTGCTCTACGCGTTCGGGCGCGATCAGATCGAGGTGCTGTACGAGGGTTCGGCGGACGACGTGGCTGCCGTGAAGGCACTCGATCTGAGCTTCTGACACATTCACCCCCGCTGTTACTGGTGTTGCGGATGGTTTCGACGGGGCTGTTGCGACTAGCCTGGGGGCATGGCAGGAAAGACCAGCACCTCCACCGCCAGAGCCGGATCCAGCGGATCCGGCTCCTCGCGCGCGTCCGGCACCGCCCGTAAATCCGGTGGCGGGCGTACTGCGCGCACCGTGACGACGCCGAAGAAGCCCACCGCTCCGCGCAACCCCGCGACGTCGCGTGCAAACGCATCCTCCCGTGGCAAGGCCCCAGCCAGGGGCGCGTCGACGGCTCGGCGGCCTGCGGCGAAGAAGAAGTCACGCGGTGCCCTCGACGCGATCGGGCGAGGCATCGCGTCCACCTGGTCGATGGCGGCACGCGGAGTCGGTGCCACGACGCGGACGGTGAGCAAAGCCGCCGACATCGAGCACGGCCACCGCCGGGACGGGATCGCCCTCGGACTGATCGCCGTCAGTGTCGTCGTCGCCGCGAGTGTGTGGCTGAGCGCCGGGGGACCGGTCGGCGAATGGATCGAGGTGGGTATCCGCGCCGTCATCGGTGAAGCCGGCTACGTCGTGCCCGTGCTCGGTGTCGCAATCGCCGTCGTTCTGATGCGCTCCGAACCGCATCCCGACGTACGGCCGCGACTGGTTCTGGGATCGATCCTGCTCGGCCTGCCGATCCTCGGCCTGTGGCACATGGCCGCAGGCTCACCGACCGACGCCGCCGGCCGATCCGAGGGCGCAGGCTTCATAGGATACGTGGCAGGTGGACCCATAGCCGACGGCCTCACCGTGTGGCTGGCCGTACCGTTGTTGCTGCTCGCAGGCCTGTTCGGAGTACTGCTTCTCACCGGCACCACCGTGCGCGACGTACCCGATCGGATGCGTGCACTGTTCGGCACCGACAGCCGCGGCGACGAATACGACGAGTACGACCCGGCCGACTTCGGCTCCGAATTCGGTGACGAGGGCTACGGCGACTACGACAGCAACTTCGACGCCGACGGCTACCCGGTCCACGGCGGCGCAGACCCCTATGACAACTACCCGACCGAGGAATACATCCCGGTCGTCAAGCCGCCACGCGCGCGCAAGACCCCGCCGCCCGAGGCTGCCACCGAGGTCATCGCACCCGCCGCCGCTGTTCCCGCACCTGCTCCCGAGCCGGTCGCGCCCCCGCGGCCGAAGCCCAAGCCGATCGTGAAGGCGGCCGAACCGAAACAGCCGGCCGAGGACGACAAGATCGTCGTCGATCGCGTCGTCGACGGGGATTACACGCTGCCGTCGCTGTCGCTGTTGATCGACGGAGATCCGCCCAAGACCCGCAGTCAGGCCAACGACGCCATGATCGAGGCGATCTCCGAGGTACTCGAACAGTTCAAGATCGATGCCGCGGTCACCGGTTTCACCCGCGGCCCCACGGTCACCCGCTACGAGGTGGAGCTTGGCCCCGGCGTCAAGGTCGAGAAGATCACGGCACTCGCACGTAACATCGCCTACGCCGTCGCCACCGACAACGTTCGCCTGCTCGCGCCTATCCCGGGCAAGTCCGCGGTCGGTATCGAGGTGCCCAACTCGGACCGTGAGATGGTCCGTCTGGCGGACGTGCTGACCGCGCCGTCGACGCGCAAGGACCACCATCCGTTGGTGATCGGACTCGGTAAGGACATCGAGGGCGACTTCGTCAGCGCCAACCTCGCGAAGATGCCGCACTTGCTGGTGGCCGGATCCACCGGTTCCGGTAAGTCCAGCTTCGTGAACTCGATGCTCGTCTCGCTGCTCGCACGGGCGACGCCGGACGAGGTTCGGATGATCCTGATCGACCCGAAGATGGTGGAGCTGACGCCCTACGAGGGAATTCCGCACCTCATCACCCCGATCATCACGCAGCCCAAGAAGGCTGCCGCGGCGCTGGCCTGGCTCGTCGAGGAGATGGAGCAGCGTTACCAGGACATGCAGATCAACAAGGTTCGTCACATCGACGACTTCAACAAGAAGGTGCGGTCCGGCGAGATCACCGCACCACTGGGCAGCGAACGCGTCTACCGGCCGTATCCCTACATCCTGGCCATCGTGGACGAGCTGGCCGACCTGATGATGACTGCCCCGCGTGACGTCGAAGAGGCGATCGTGCGGATCACCCAGAAGGCGCGCGCCGCCGGCATTCACCTGGTGCTCGCCACCCAGCGTCCTTCGGTCGACGTCGTGACGGGCTTGATCAAGACGAACGTGCCGTCGCGACTGGCCTTCGCCACGTCGTCTCTGACCGACTCACGCGTCATTTTGGACCAGCCGGGTGCGGAGAAGCTCATCGGTATGGGAGACGCGCTCTTCCTACCGATGGGTGCGGGCAAGCCGACGCGTCTGCAGGGTGCGTTCATCACCGACGAGGAAATCGCCGCCGTCGTCGACTTCGCCAAGAACCAGGCCGAGCCGGAGTACAACGAGACCGTCACCGCTGCGAAGGTCTCGGACAAGAAGGACGTCGACCCGGACATCGGCGACGACCTCGACGTGCTGTTGCAGGCGGTCGAACTGGTCGTGACGAGTCAGTTCGGTTCGACGTCGATGCTGCAACGCAAGCTTCGAGTCGGCTTCGCCAAGGCCGGGCGATTGATGGACCTGATGGAGAACCGCGGAGTCGTCGGCCCGAGCGAAGGCTCGAAGGCCCGCGAGGTACTCGTCAAGCCCGACGAACTCGACGGTCTGCTGTGGTCGATCAAGGGCGGCGACCCGGACGAGCAGCCCGCGTCGGAGGAGTTCTGACCGCTTCCCGGCGTGGGTGAATGGACCACTGCAGCCGTCTCGGCGGTGCAGTGGTCCATTCATTCGAACGGGGGGGAGCGGGGAAGATCAGGACGTGAAGGTGCCCATGACGGGCGTCCATTCGTGGAACGTCGCCGACTCGATCAGGTTCTCCACCGCGAACGGGTCTTGCGCGAACAGCGTCTCGACGGTGGCAGCATCCGAGCCCTCCACCAGCAGCAGAGCACCGCTGCCATCGGCGTACGGTCCACTCGACACCAGGGTTTTCCGGTCGAGTAGGTCGGCCAACCAGGCGCGATGTGCTGCGCGGTGGGTGTCGCGCCCGTCTGTGGTGGCGGGTGAGTAGGTGTAGCTGACGGCGATCAGGGGCATGGAGCTCTCTTCCGGATTCGAGGGGTGATCCCGGAATTCTGTCAGAGCGACAGCAACATCCGCGTGTTGCCCAGAGTGTTCGGTTTGACGTAACTCAGGTCCAGGAACTCCGCCACGCCGGTGTCGTAGGAACGGCACATTTCCGCATAGACCTCGGCCGTCACGGGGGTTCCGTCGATCTCGGCGAACCCGTGTCGAGAGAAGAAGTCCACCTCGAAGGTCAGCACGAACACTTTCTGCAACGCCAGATCACGAGCGACCTCGATCAGTTTGGCGACGATCAGGTGGCCTGCGCCGTGCCCCTTGGCGGCGGGATCGACGGCGACCGTGCGAACCTCGCCAAGATCGGCCCACAGCACGTGCAATGCACCGCAGCCGATGATCTCGCCGTCACGCTCGGCGATCCAGAACTCCTGCACCGCCTCGTACAGGGTGACGAGGTTCTTCTCGAGCAGAATGCGTCCGGCGTAGATGTCGATCAAACGCTTGATCTCGGGGATGTCGGAGGTTCTGGCTCGACGCACGACGAGAGTGCCGTCGTCAGCGGAGCCGAGGTCCGCAATGTCGGATTGCACGTCGGATTCGGGGTCTGCGATGTCGCGACTCGCCCGATTCGGCCCAGAAGTCATGGGGTGAACAGTAGTCAGTACCGCAACCGATAAACTTTTCGTGTGTCGTTCAGTGAGCTGTGTCCCCGTCTCGGCGGATCGGTGCTGCGCCGAAGCCGACACACCGACCGGTACGTCGTCGACGGCGCGCGGTTCTGCCGATGAGCGGGCCGGTGACGCCCGATCACGGCGTTCCATCCAGCGGCGAGATTCCGGGCAACCGTCCCTCCGGTGCTTCGGCCCCGCGTGATTCGGGACTGCGTGATTCGGGACTGCCTCACGGCAACGCCGTCACCGGTGGTCCGGACGAAGTGCCGTTGCTCAACATCGCGAACGTCCTGACGGTGCTCCGAATCGCACTGGTTCCGGTCTTTCTCGCAGCACTGTTCGTCGGTGACGGCCACGACACATCCTGGCGGCTGGCGGCAACCGCGATCTTCGCTGCTGCTGCCATCACCGACCGGATCGACGGTCAGTTGGCCCGCAAGTACGGTCTCGTCACCGACTTCGGGAAGATGGCCGACCCCATCGCGGACAAGGCTCTGATCGGGGCCGCGCTCGTCGGACTGTCGATGTTGGGCGACCTGTCGTGGTGGGTGACGGTGATAATCGGTGTGCGGGAGATCGGCATCACCGCGGTGCGGTTCGCCGTCATCCGCCACGGAGTGATCCCCGCAGGGCGCGGCGGCAAGGTGAAGACTCTGGTGCAGACGTTCGCGATCGGGGTGTACCTGTGCCCTCTGCCGAGCGTGTTCGACCCGGTCGCGGTCGCCTTGATGGCGCTGGCGGTTCTGCTCACCGTCTACACCGGTGTGGACTACGTGGTGCAGGCCGTTCGTCTGCGCCGAGGCGTGTCCTCCGCGTGAACTCGTCGGCGGGCTACAGTCGTGGTGGCCGTGTCGCAGCTGTTTCGGCGCGTGTCGCAGTGAACGGGCATATAGGGTCGGGAACCAATCGGACCGACTGGGACGTTGAACATCGTGACGGCTCCGGACGAACGAGATGTGAACGTTGTCGTCTCGACGGCACAGCCGTCGGCACGAACACCAACGAGGAGGAGCGAGATGGCGCTGCTATTGCGTGAAGCACTCGGCGACAGTTTGCGGCGTACTCGCGTCGCACAGAGCCGAACCCTGCGTGAAGTCTCGAACACCGCACGCGTCAGCCTCGGATACCTTTCCGAGGTCGAACGCGGTCGCAAGGAAGCGTCGAGCGAGCTCCTCGCTGCGATCTGCGACGCCCTCGCCGTCCCGCTCTCGGACGTCATGAGCGATGTCAGTGTGACACTGTCCGACGCCTCGACCGCCGCCGCGCGGCTCGACGAGGCGGTGGTCGCCACCCGCATCGACGGCGATACTCGCGTCGTGATTCCGGCACCTGCTGCCAGAGCACTCGCCGCCGCCTAAGATCGGAAAAGTACCCAGTTTCCACTCCTGACCCAGACCACGCACCCGACTTTCACAGCACGGACAGGTTCATTTCGGTCACTGCGAGAGCAGCCGACCCGTACGCGGCCACCGCGGCGCAACAGATGGAGGCAGGACCACCCCATGGCTAATCCTTTCGTCAAGGCCTGGAAATACATGATGGCGCTCTTCAATTCCAAGATCGACGAGAAGGCCGACCCCAAAGTTCAGATTCAGCAGGCGATCGAGGACGCACAGCGACAGCATCAGGCTCTGTCCCAGCAGGCCGCGTCGGTCATCGGTAATCAGCGCCAGCTCGAGATGAAGCTCAGCCGTCAGCTGGACGAGGTCGAGAAGCTCAACGCGAACGCGCGGCAGGCGGTGACGCTGGCCGATCAGGCCGCCACTGCAGGCGACATCGAGAAGGCCACGCAGTACACGAATGCAGCCGAGGCGTTCGCAGCACAGCTGGTGACCGCCGAGCAGAGTGTCGAGGACCTCAAGGTCCTGCACGACCAGTCTTTGCAGGCGGCCACCCAGGCGAAGAAGGCCGTCGAGCAGAACGCCATGGCTCTGCAGTCGAAGGTCGCAGAACGCACCAAGCTACTGAGCCAGCTCGAGCAGGCGAAGATGCAGGAGAAGGTCAGCGAATCCCTGCGGTCGATGGACAGCACGCTGTCCGCGCCCGGCAACACCCCGAGCCTCGACGCGGTGCGCGACAAGATCGAACGTCGCTACGCTGATGCCCTCGGATCGGCAGAGCTGGCCCAGAACACCGTGTCGGGTCGCATGATGGAGGTTCAGCAGGCGTCGGTGCAGATGGCGGGTCACAGCCGCCTCGAACAGATTCGTGCATCGATGGCAGGTGACTCGTTGCCGTCGGGCAATGCCGCGGCGAAGCCCTCGATCTCGAAGTCCCCGGACGCGACGCCCGAGCCACCGGCTCAGGCATAGATCGAGCCGGCGAACAGCTCGGACGTCCGACAGCAACGTCGACATGAACAGTAGAGAACACGAATCCGGCCGGTCGCGTAAGCGGCCGGCCGTTTCGCTCGATCGCGAGGCCGTGACCGCAGCCGTCACCGAGTCCGGTGCCGTGGTCAAATCTCTGGCGGAGTCCGCTCGGAGTGTCGGGACCTCGATTCTCGACGCCGCAGGGCGCCGACGAGATCCCCGCGTCAAGCACCTGAAGAAGATTCGCCGCGCCAGACGACGCGGAATCAGGTTCGGTGCCGCGTCCACGACGACGGCCGTGGGAACTGCGGGGATGGCCGTGCTGTCGGCACCGGAGTGGACTCTGTTCGTGGGCGGCGGTAGTGCGGCGCTGATGGCCGTCCCGGCGGCATTCGCGGCGACGCGGTTGCGGCGACTTCGAGCCCAACCGGTGCCGGTGGGACTACCGACCAAGCGCGTGTTGCCGCAGCGCGGATCTGCCGCGTACGAGTCGATGACCCGACTGGCCGGTGCCGAGCAGAGTCTGTTCGAGCTACTGGGAATCCTGGCGAGATCCGAGACGATCGGTGCCGAGGACGTCGAGGAGATGATCGGGGTGACCTCCGACGCAGCCCGCGGGCTCGAAGGAGTCGCCGTCGACATCGCCGCTCTGGAACGTGCGGGGGCGGCAAGCGCTGTGACCCGCGAGCACCTGCGGGGCGGAATAGCCTCGGCTGCAGCCGAACTCGCCACCGGTGTCGATCAGTACGAGCAGCTCGTGGCCGCGGCCGCGCGGATGACCGGACCGGCAGGATCGGCGTCGACGACGGTTGTGGAATCGCATCGACGCGAGCTGCTGTCGGCTACGGATCGACTGCAGGGGTGGGCCGAGGCGCTCACCGAACTCGACCGGATTCGGTCGCGGCACCGCTGAGACAATTCAGGGTTCACCCCGATGTGTTCGTCGCGCGCGAGTGCCAGTATCGAAGTACGCGAAACGACACGGTGCGCGGCGACACGGTAGGAGCACTCATGTTCTGGAAAGTACTGGGATTCATCGTTCTGATCTGGATTGCGCTCGCGCTTCTGGGCACCATCATCAAGGGTGTCTTCTGGCTCGTGGTGGCCGGCGCGATCGTGTTGGGCCTGGTATGGCTGTACAAGGCGATCTCCTCCGACAACGATCGCTCGTCGCTGAAGTTCTGACGCGGCGGCTCGGTCACCCGCGAGCCACGGAATCCTGATTCACGAACACCCGAAGTGCCCGCGGCACGCAACGCGCGGTGACAGGTAGTTCGGCGACTCGCTCACCGTCCGCATAGGCGACGATTCCGTCGCATCGCAGCGTGACCTGCGTCGAGGTGTAGGTGTCCACCTCGGGCCGGTCGATGTGTGTTCCCCGGTAGAGCGTGGGGGACAGTCCGAGCAGTCGAGTCCGGCTCACCCCTCGGATGACGGTGACGTCGAGAAGGCCGTCGTCCACGAGCGCGGCGGGGCACACGACCATCCCGCCACCGTAACTTCTGCCGTTTCCGACAGCGACCAAGGTGGCGTCGAGACGAAGCTCGGCATCGTCCAGTTCGATGACGTACGGCAGCTTTCGGAGTGACGCCAGCTGAAGCATCATCGCTGCGTTGTACCGCAGCGGTCCGCGTGGCCAGCGCAGTCGCTTGGCCCTCTCGGTGACCAGCGAGTCGAACCCACTGGACAGGACGGTGGCGAACCAGCGCTCGCCGATCCGTCCGAGATCGATTGCGCGGGTGACGTTGTCGGCGACGATGTCGGCGGCGTGAACAGCATCGCCACGAGGCAGTCCCAGAGACCGTGCCAGATCGTTGCCGGTACCGGCCGGGATCAGGCCCATCGGGACGTCGGTGCCGGCCAGTACTTGGACGACGAGATTGACGAGCCCGTCGCCGCCGACGGCGACCACCGCGTCCGTACCGCTGCCGACTGCCTTCTCGAGCAAAGTCAACGCATCCCCGGGTGTGCGGCCTTCGATGGCCGTGACGTGAAGTTCACGCTCCCGCAGTCGAGCCACGGCGCACCGTCCGGCGTGCCCCGCGTGCCCACCGCCGGCCATCGGGTTGGTCAACACCGTCACCGATCGGGTCATGCTCGCAACGATTTTTCGATCACATCGATCAGCTTGCCAGGGTCGACGATTGTCGTGGTGGTGACCGACGCGATTCCTGGTCGAATGCCCCCGATGCAGATTGCGCATGCGTGTTAGTAGCGATCTTCCGGCCCGATGTGCGTGTAACCGTGAGGTACTGTAACGAAATAGACTGTTACTACGCGTAATACGGTCTTTTTGTCCGAATCGAGAAAGGTGGCACGTGATCGAGCAGCCGGTGTCGAGTCCTGTCTCGTCGGAGCCCCCGCAGTCGTCGTCCGGGACCGCCGCTCCCGAGAAGTCGGTCGAGAACACCGTTCTCGACGCGGCCCGATCCTGCATCCTCGAACACGGAGTCAAGCGCACGACCTTGGCCGAGATCGCGCGTCGCGCCAAGGTCAGCAGGCCCACCGTGTACCGAAGATGGGCCGATACACGAGCTGTGGTCTCGAGCCTGCTCACGCGAGAGATCGGTGCCCTGATTCCGAGCTTCGACGCTTCGGCGCCGGCTCGTGATCAGCTCGTGACTGCCGTGGGTGACGTTGCCGACCGCATTCGACTCCATCCGCTTTTCGTGAAGATTCTGCGTTCCGATTCCGACGTGCTCGCCACGTACATTCTGCATCGGCTCGGAACCAGTCAGGCGTTGATCATCGATGCACTGGCTTCTCTGGTCGTTGCCGGACAACGTGATTCCTCGATTCGTCCGGGGGATCCCACCACTCTGGCCACGTTGGTGTTGCTGATGGTGCAGTCTGCGGTCCAGTCCGCGGAGATGGTGTCCGAGCGGGTGTCCGGTGCCGAGGTCACACGCCAGATGGCGTTAGCCGTCGACCGTTATCTGCGACCCGAGGGTGCGTGAACGAGGCTGCGTCCTGACCTGACCGCCCCTCTCGCAACCTCATCTCGGCACACGTCGAGCGGTACGGCTCGAGTGTGGCACGCTGGGTCGGTGCGAGTAGCAGTGGTGGCCGGGCCCGATCCGGGGCATGCCTTTCCGGCGATCGCCCTGTCTCTGCTCTTCCGCGCGGCCGGCGACGAACCGATCCTCTTCACCGGTAGCCGCTGGGTACCCGCCGCGCACGCCGCGGGGCTGCGAGCGCTTCCGCTGGGTGGACTCGCACCGCGGCCGGAAGACGACGATCTCGATGCCGGACAACGGATCCACTCTCGGGCGGCGTTCGTCTCGACCGAGTTGCTACCCGACCTCGAGCGGGAGAACGTCGATCTCGTCGTGTCCGACATCCTCACCGCAGGGGGTGGCATGGCCGCCGAGCGTCTCGGTATCCCCTGGGTCGAACTCTCGCCCCATCCTCTGTATTCGCCCTCGAAAGGGTTGCCTCCCATCGGAAGTGGCTTGGCTCCGGGTATCGGGATTCGCGGCAGGCTGCGCGATGTGGTGATGCGCGCGTTGACGGCACGCTCGATCGCTCAGGGGCGCGTACAGCGTTCCAACGCACGGACGAGCATCGGGTTGCCTGCCGAGGACCCGGGCCCCGCTGCTCGGCTCGTTGCCACCATTCCCGCGCTCGAGGTGCACCGTCCCGACTGGCCGGCGGAGGCGCACGTGGTCGGCCCGCTGCTGTGGGAGCCGACGGACGACCTGCTCGATGCTCCCGACGGCTCGACACCGCTGGTGATGGTCGCGCCGTCGACCGCCTTCACCGGTGCGGAAGGAATGCTCGAGATGGCGCTGAAAGGGTTGGACGGCAAGGGGGTGCGGGTCGTGGCCTCCGTTCTCGACGGAGGTCCCGACGCTCTCCCGAGCTGGGCGAACGCAGGCCTCGGCCGCCAGGACGAATTGCTGCGCCGTGCCGATGTGGTGGTATGCGGCGGTGGCCACGGCATGCTGGCCAAGTCTCTCGTCCACGGCGTTCCGGTGGTGGCCGTCCCCGGCGGTGGTGATCAGTGGGAGCTGGCGAATCGGGCCGCCCGGCAGGGGAGTGCGGTCATCGTACGACCCCCGACGCCGACCTCGATCGCCGACGCGGTGGCCACGGTGCTGTCCGATCCGCGTTTCGCCCGGGCAGCGGGGGCGGCGGCGGACGGGTCGCAGTCCGTCGAGGATCCGGTGTCGGTGTGTCGTCACGTGCTCGCCCGCAGCGGTCCACGGAGCGGGCGCTAGGGTTGTCGTTGTGCGTCTGACCGAATTTCGTGAACTCCTCACCGAGGAGTTCGGCTCCGTTCGAGGAAACTCCCTGCTGGCCGATCATGTGTTGTCCGGCATCGGTCGCACCGGAGCGCAGGCCATCGAGGACGGCGTCGACCCGCGAGAAGTGTGGCGCTCGATCTGTTACGAGTTCGACGTTCCGAAAGAGCGCTGGTAGTACCGCACCGGTCCGGTCGATCTTTTCCGGCGTGTCGAAAGCCGAGGTAGTTGACTCGAACACGTGTTCCCCTATGCTGATATCAACGGTTGCTGAGCGGTCTCGAGAAACTTCTTGTCGGTACCCCGTTCTAGCGTTACCGACGACAAAGCTGATCGATACGACACAGCTGAACGACACGACACAGGGAGCTCACGATGGCTGCATACGATCGCGACAAAGCGCTCGATCTCGCACTTGCGCAGATCGACAAGAACTTCGGCAAGGGCTCGGTGATGCGCCTCGGTGACGAGGTCCGACAGCCCATCGCCGTCATCCCCACGGGATCGATCGCGCTCGACGTGGCACTCGGCATCGGAGGGTTGCCGCGTGGACGTGTCATCGAGGTCTACGGTCCGGAATCCTCGGGTAAGACCACCGTCGCCCTCCATGCAGTGGCCAGTGCTCAGCGAGCCGGCGGCATCGCTGCCTTCATCGACGCCGAGCACGCTCTGGATCCGGACTACGCGAAGAAGCTCGGCGTCGACACCGATGCCTTGCTGGTGTCGCAGCCCGATACCGGTGAGCAGGCTCTCGAAATCGCCGACATGCTGATCCGATCGGGTGCTCTCGACATCCTCGTGATCGACTCGGTGGCGGCATTGGTACCGCGCGCCGAGATCGAGGGTGAGATGGGCGACAGCCACGTGGGTCTGCAGGCCCGCCTGATGAGCCAGGCGCTGCGCAAGATCACCGGTGCCATGAGCAACTCGGGCACCACCGTCATCTTCATCAACCAGCTGCGCGAGAAGATCGGCGTCATGTTCGGCTCACCCGAAACCACCACCGGTGGTAAGGCATTGAAGTTCTACGCCTCGGTTCGTCTCGACATTCGCCGCATCGAGACCCTGAAGGACGGAACCGATGCCATCGGTAACCGCACCCGGGTCAAGGTGGTCAAGAACAAGGTGGCACCGCCGTTCAAGCAGGCCGAGTTCGACATCATCTACGGCAAGGGCATCAGCCGCGAAGGCTCGTTGATCGATATGGGCGTCGAGCACGGCTTCATCCGTAAGTCGGGTTCGTGGTTCACCTACGAAGGTGACCAGCTCGGCCAGGGCAAGGAGAACGCCCGCAAGTTCATGCTCGAGAACCCGGACGTGCGGGACGAAATCGAGAAGAAGATCATGGAGAAGCTGCAGATCGGCGCGGACGTCACCGCAGAGGAGCCCGCAGCTGCTCCGGTCGACTTCTAACCTGTTGTCGCTGTGCAGCAGCGAGACGAAGGCGGCGGCACCGAGGCGCAGGCGAAAGATGTCTGCCTTCGGTTGCTGACCGACCGAGCGCGCAGCAGGCACGAACTCGAAGCGAGCCTGGCCAAGAAGGGTTTCACCGCAGAGATCGCGAACGCCGTTCTCGACCGGCTCGAGAAGGCCAAGCTGGTCGACGACGAATCCTTCGCTCAGCAGTGGGTCCAGTCCCGGCACAAGTACTCCGGCAAGGGTAAACGTGCATTGAGCATGGAGCTCCGCAACAAGGGAGTCAGCAACGAACTCGCTGTGCATGCACTCGATCTGATCGATGCCGACGACGAGCGTCAGCGCGCAGCCGAGTTGATACGCAAGCGATTCCGCACGCTGCAGTTGCCCGATCCCAGCGGACCCGATGCTCGAACCGAGCGAGACAAGGTTGTGCGCAAGCTGGTCGGCATGCTCGCCCGCCGCGGCTACTCGCAGTCGATGGCATTCGCAGTGGTCAAAGAGCAGCTCGACTGCGCAGGTGCCGATACCGAAGACTTCGACGGCCCCGACTCGATGTGATCGTCCACCTCGAGCCGGTGCCGTCGAGAAACAGTAAGGCCCGCAACACCATCGGTGTTGCGGGCCTTACTTGTCGAGGGCCTCGACCAGTTTCAGTGTCGTGTGGTCAGGCTGCCTGACCACCGTCGAGAGCCGGAACCACTTCAGTCGCGCCGGCCTTGCGCTTGCGAGAACGCAGACGACGTTCCACCACGGTGGCCAGCTTCGTCAAAGCGGAGTTGATGATGATCATGATGACGGCGACAATCACCAACGACGGCAGGTAGTTGCTGTAGAACGCGCCCACCTGCTGCCCGGAACGGACGACTTCGACGTAACCGATGACGTAACCCAGCGCCGAGTCCTTCAGTGCCACCACCATCTGCGAGATGATCGCCGGAAGCATGGCGGTCACGGCCTGGGGGAGCAGAACCAGGAGCATGACCTGGCTCTTGCGCATGCCCAACGCCGACGCGGCTTCGCGCTGGCCCTTGGGCAGGGAGTTGACGCCGGCACGCACGATCTCGGCAATGACCGAACCGTTGTACAGGGTCAGGCCCGTGACCACCGCAGCCAAGGCCAGGTACTTGACCTTGAAGACCTCGTAGTCGGCGTAGACGGCGTACAGGAAGATCATCAGGATCAGCACCGGAACGGCGCGGAACACCTCGACGAATGCGCCACTGATCACGCGGACCACTCGATGATCGGACAACCTGCCGATACCGAGTACGGCACCGAGGATCAGGGCGAACACGATCGACAGGGCCGCTGCCACCAGCGTGCCCTGAATACCGGGCAGGAGATAGGTGGTCCACGTGGTCGATTCGAGGAACGGATCCCACTTCTCAGCGGTCAACTGCCCCTTCGAGTCGAGCGCCCGGTAGATCAGAAACGCGATCCCCAGCGAGACGACTGCAACGACCACGGTCAGAATGCGGTATCGCAGTACCGCTTTCGGGCCCGGGACGTCGTACAGAACTGCTACTGCATCACTCATCATGACACCGCCAATCGCTTGCTGATGTAGCCGAACAGCAACCCGGTCGGGAGCGTCAGGATCATGAACCCGAGTGCGAAGATGCCACCGACGACGAAGATCGCGGCCTCGTTCTCGATCATGTTCTTCATCAGGAACGACGCCTCGGCGACGCCGATCACCGATGCGATGGTCGTATTCTTGGTGAGCGCGATCACGACGCTGCCGAGAGGTCCGATCACGGCTCGGAATGCCTGTGGCAGAACGACGATGGAGATGTTCTGTGTGAACGTCATGCCGAGTGAGCGACCCGCTTCGGCCTGACCGACCGGGACCGTGTTGATTCCGGACCGCAGCGATTCGGCGACGAACGACGCGGTGTAGATGCTCAGACCGAGGATTGCCAGGCGAAAGTTGTTGTCGTCGAGGCCCGTAGGGGACGACTGAGACGCCAGAGAGACGCCCATTGTCTGAAACAGGCCGAACGAGGTGAACAGGATGACCAGGGTCAACGGAGTGTTACGAAAGATGGTGACGTACGTGGCAGCGATTCCGCGTGCGATCGGAATAGGAGATACCCGCATGGCGGCGACGACGGTTCCGATGATCAGCGCACCGACGAGTGATGCCAATGTCAGATAGATCGTCGTCAGGAATGCTTCGATCAGTTGATCGCCGTACTTGCTCAATAGATTCACGGTGCTTGTTGATCCTCACGGCTCGGAGAGATCGAACCGTCGTGTCCCGCAAGCGAGGCTTGCGGGACACGACGATCGAGTCGATCAGTAGCGGTCGACTGTCGGCGCGGCGGGAAGCGGGTAGCCCGATGCGCCGACGGTGTCGTTGAAGGCCTGCTCCCAGGCACCGCTGGAGACCATCTCTTCGATGGCGTCGTTGATCTGGTTGCGTCCTTCGGTGTCGTCCTTGTTCAGGCCGATGCCGTAGTTCTCCGTGGTGAACGGCTCACCGACCACCTTGAACTGTCCGGGAGACTGTGCGGCGTAGCCGGCGAGGATGATGTCGTCCGTCGTCACCGCATCGACGGTGCCGTTGCGCAGTGCCTCGACGCAGGCGGAGTACGTGTCGAAGGGCTGGAGCTGCACACCCGGGTACTCGTCGGCGATGTTCTGGGCCGGGGTGGAGCCGGTGACCGAGCACAGACGCTTGCCCTCGAGCGAATCGGCACCGGTGATGTCGGTGTTGTCCTGGCTCACCAGCAGTGACTGTCCCGCCACGAAGTACGGTCCGGCGAAACCGACCTTTTCCTTGCGCGTATCGGTGATCGAGTAGGTGGCGACGATGTAGTCGACCTCACCGTTCTCGATCAGCGTCTCGCGCTGGGCCGAGGGGGATTCCTTGAACTCGATGTTGGCTTCGTCGACACCCAGCTGACCGGCCACGTACTTGGCCACCTCGACGTCGAATCCGCTGAACGTGCCGTCGGGGTTGCGCAGCCCGAGGCCGGGCTGGTCGAACTTGATGCCGACGATGAGGTTGCCGGACTCGGCGCTGGTCGAGATGGTGCGAGCTTCCTCGCCGCCGCCGCAGGCGGTCGCAACGATGGACAGAGCTGCAATGGCAACTCCGAGGCGGATCGGGCGGGTGATTCTCACTGTGAATGTCCTTAAGGATCGGGTGGGGTGAATGGGATGAACGGTGCAGCGGGTCAGTGGCCGAGAATCTTGCCGAGGAAGTCCTTGGCTCGTTCGGACTTGGGGGATTTGAAGAACGTCTCCGGATCGGTGTCCTCGACGACGGCTCCGTCGGCCATGAAGATGACGCGGTCGCCTGCCTTGCGAGCGAAGCCCATCTCGTGGGTGACGACGAGCATCGTCATGCCCTCCTTGGCAAGCGAGGTCATGACGTCGAGTACCTCGTTGACCATTTCGGGGTCGAGGGCCGAGGTGGGCTCGTCGAACAGCATCACCTTGGGGTTCATGGCGAGAGATCGAGCGATGGCGACACGCTGCTGCTGACCACCGGACAACTGGGCGGGGTACTTGTCGGCCTGGTTGGCGATGCCCACGCGTTCGAGCAGAGCCAATGCGCTCTTCTCTGCCTCGTCCTTCTTCTGCTTGCGCACCTTCATGGGCGCGAGCATGACGTTCTGCAGAATCGTCTTGTGCGCGAACAGGTTGAACGACTGGAACACCATGCCCACGTCGGCACGCAGTGCGGCCAGGGCCTTGCCCTCGGCGGGGAGCAGGTCTCCGTCCACCTCGATGGCACCGGAATCGATCGGTTCCAACCGATTGATCGTCCGGCACAGGGTCGACTTGCCCGATCCGGAAGGACCAACGACGATGACGACCTGTCCGGCCGGCACTTCCAGGTTGATGTCCTTGAGGACGTGCAGATCACCGAAATGTTTGTCGACGGATTTGAGCGAGATCATCGAAGGTGCGCCCGGCGGGGGAGTCGATGCCGGCGCGTCGGTGGCGTGCGTCATAGATCGAAACCCTATGCGTAGTTTCCTCGCCGACCGGTGTTTTCGCCCGTCATCTTCGATTATGTAATGGAAACTTTACTGACGGTCTGCATCGGCCCTGGACAGTCTCCGGTGGAGCCCTCGACCCCGGCGTGTCGGTCGGTGCGGTGGACGTACCCTGGAGGGGTGCAAACGAGTGTTTTTCCGACCGTGGACGTGACCGAACGCGGGGTTACCGAGCCCGTACCGCTCACCGACGGGTCGGCGGCAGGTGCCCGCAGCTACGAAGTGCGTACGCACGGTTGTCAGATGAACGTCCACGATTCGGAGCGGCTGTCCGGACTGCTCGAGGAAGCGGGCTACGTGCCGGCGGACTCGGGCACCGATGCGGATCTGGTCGTGTTCAACACGTGCGCGGTGCGCGAGAACGCCGACAACAAGCTCTACGGCAACCTGGGCATGTTGCGGCCCGCGAAGACGCGCAATCCCAACATGCAGATCGCTGTCGGTGGCTGCCTGGCGCAGAAGGACCGCAACACCGTCGTGGAGAAGGCACCGTGGGTCGACGTCGTCTTCGGCACCCACAACATCGGGTCGCTGCCGGTTCTGCTCGAGCGCGCCCGGCACAACGAACATGCGCAGGTCGAGATTCTCGAATCGCTCGAGGCCTTTCCCTCCACCCTTCCCGCGAAGCGAGAATCCGCCTACGCCGGCTGGGTGTCGATCTCGGTGGGCTGCAACAACACCTGCACGTTCTGTATCGTCCCCGCATTGCGCGGCAAGGAAATCGACCGCAGGCCGGGTGACATCCTCGCCGAGGTACAGGCTTTGGTGGATCAGGGCGTCCTCGAGGTGACTCTGCTCGGCCAGAACGTCAATGCGTACGGTGCCTCGTTCGCCGATCCGGACATGCCCCGTGATCGCGGCGCGTTCGCCTCGCTGCTGACCGCTTGCGGCTCGATCGAGGGGCTGGAGCGGGTGCGCTTCACGTCGCCGCACCCCGCCGAGTTCACCGACGACGTCATCGAGGCCATGGCGTCGACCCCGAACATCTGCCCCACCCTGCACATGCCGCTGCAGTCCGGATCGGACCGTGTCCTCAAGGCCATGCGCAGGTCCTACCGGCAGACGAAGTTCATGGGCATCATCGACAAGGTGCGTGCGGCCATGCCGCACGCGGCTGTCACCACCGACATCATCGTCGGCTTCCCCGGCGAGACCGAGGACGACTTCGAGCAGACCCTCGACGTGGTGCGACGGGCGAAGTTCGCCAACGCCTATACGTTCCAGTACTCGAAGCGTCCGGGCACCCCGGCGGCCGACATGCCCGACCAGGTACCCAAAGAGGTTGTGCAAGAACGGTATCTGCGGCTGATCGCGTTGCAGGAGGAGATCGTTCTCGCGGCCAACCAGTCGCTGATCGGTACCGAGGTCGAACTGCTCGTCGCCACCGGTGAAGGTCGCAAGAACGCAGCAACCCATCGGATGAGCGGGCGAGCCAGGGACGGCCGACTCGTCCACTTCGCCGTGGACGCCGTCAGGGCGAGCGAGATTCGTCCGGGTGACGTCGTCACGACCACACTCACTGCAGCCGCCCCGTACCACCTCATCGCCGATGCCGGCGTGCTCACCCACCGGCGTACGGCAGCAGGCGATGCCCACGAACGCGGAGTGATGCCGAAGACTGCACCGATCGGCGTCGGCCTCGGACTTCCCTCGATCGGCGCACCGGCGCCGCTGACGCCAGAGACAGGATGCACCGCATGACAGAGACAGACGGACCCGATCGCGTCGTACCCTCTCGATCCGCAGAGGAACTCGGGCGGACCGAGAGGGCGGTGATGACCGAACTGGATCCGGGCGCGCGGGCCATGGTGGTGGCCGGGCTGGTCATGGTCCTGCTGTTCACGTTCGCGTTGCCGCACACCGGATCGGCCAGCGGGTTCGACGTGCTCACGGGCAGCGATGCCGCAGTTGCCGAATCGATCGCACTGCCGTCGCGCGTCTTCGTCGTGCTCGTGCTCACGTTCGGTGTGGTGATGTCGGTGCTCGCACTCGTCACCCGTATCTGGGCGCTGGCCTGGGCTGCCCTGGCAGGGTGTG
The DNA here is from genome assembly GCF_002259485.1 of Rhodococcus sp. 14-1411-2a. Lineage (GTDB taxonomy): Bacteria > Actinomycetota > Actinomycetes > Mycobacteriales > Mycobacteriaceae > Rhodococcoides. The sequence goes on along the minus strand of NZ_NPGA01000020.1, from coordinate 508,875 downwards.
CGGTGTCGTCGGTGTACGGAATGTTCTCGATCTGGACGCGGCAGACCGTGCCGGACAACGTGCAGGGCGCCGGACCGGGAATCGGCCTGATCATCGCGTGGATCACCGTCATCGCTCTGACGTTCCACTGGCTCAAGGCCGTGTGGAAGAAGACGAACGCCCAACTCGCCGCCCAGGAGCAGCGACGCATCGCGGCCGCGTCGGGTGAACAGAAGCTCCGACTGTGGGACGGCCACTCGGCCCCGTAGGCCCGAACGGCCGTCCCCGGATCAGCGAATCACAGTTCGTCGACTCACAGTTCGTCGACGGCGTTCTCCGCTGCGTCGGCCCACTCGCGCCACTGCTGCGCCTGTGCCAGCGCACGCTCGGCATCCTTGGTCTTGCCTGCTGCGGTCGCCTTCGCAGCCTGATCCTCGAACTGAGCCACCCGTTCGCGGAACTGGGCCGCGCGGGCAACGGCCTCGGGGTCGGAGCGACGCCACTGCGACTCGACCGCGTCGTGCACCGACTTCTCGATCGCGCGCAGTTTGCCTTCGAGTTCCTGCATCTTCTCGCGCGGGACCTTGCCGATTGCATCCCACTTGTCCTGCAGATCGCGCAGCGCCGAGCGGGCAGCGTCGAGGTCCTTGCTCGGGTCGATGTGGGTCTTGGCCAGCAGGGCTTCCTTGGCCTCGGCGTTGGCCTCGAACTCGGCGTCCCGCTCGGAGGCCGCGGCGTTACGGGCGGCGAAGAACACGTCCTGTGCGGCCTTGAAGTTCTTCCACAGAGCGTCGTCGGCATCACGAGGAGCGCGGCCGGATGCTTTCCACTCCACCAGCAGATCGCGGAACGCAGCTGCGGTGGGACCCCAATCGGTGGACGACGACAGGGCTTTGGCCCGCTCGACGAGTTCTTCCTTACGAGTCTTGGCCGCACCGCGCTCACGATCGAGATCGGCGAAGTGCGCGCCGCGGCGACGATTGAAGTTTTCCCGAGCCTTCGAGTACCGCTTCCAGAGGGCATCGTCGATCTTGCGGTCGACCCCGCGAATCGTCTTCCACTCGTCGAGGATTTCGCGTAGCCGATCTCCCGCGTGCTTCCACTGGGTCGATTCGCTGCCGATCTGTTCGGCTTCGACTGCGAGAGCTTCCTTGCGTGCCGTGTGTTCGGCGCGTTCGAGCTCCTTCTCGTGCTTGGCCACCGCTGCTGCGGCGTCCGAATGCTCGACGACCGCGTCGAGTCGCCTCGCGAGCAGATCGAGGTCACCGATCACTGCCGCAGTCGGCAGGCTCTCCAGCAGCGCGGACGCTGCGGCCTTGGTCTTCTTGGCGTCGCCTGTACCGGAGGTCAATCGAGCTTCGAGCAGACCGACCTCGGTGGCCAGATCGTCGTAACGCCGACCGAAATGGGCGAGCCCTTCCGCTGCGTCTCCGGCTTGCCAGGACCCGATCTGCCGCTCGCCGTCGGAGGTGGTCACCCACGCCGTACCGTCGTCGTCGACTCTGCCGAACTTGCTGGGATCGCTCGCAGGCGTGACCGCCGGGATTGCCGTGGGGACGTGGGAGGGCGTGGGGTGAGGTTTGGCACCGGCCGAACCGCCGGGCCGAGGAGAACCGGTACCGGGACCCGCGGGCCTGGGTCCACCACCGGGCTTCGGTCCACCGCCCGGCTTGGGTCCACCTCCGGGCTTGGGTCCGCCGTGGTTCGCCGCATCGGGAGCGGTGGCACCGGGGGGCTGGGCGGGTGCATCCGAGGACGGAGCCTCGGGGGTGGTGGGGGTACCGGCGTTCGGGTCGGTCATTGTTCCTCATCTCTGCCGCGCGTCACGGCTGCCTCAATCGCGATCTGGACACCATTGAACTAGGTGACGACCGATCGGACCATTGAAACAGCTCAGACGACTCGAGGTGGACCCGTCCGGCCAAGTCGCACCAGCGACTAGCGTGGTGCTCGTGTTTCGTGCCGCGGCCCTGGTGCCCTCTCCGCCGTTGTTGGTCCCCGAACTGATGGGCGCGGGGGCGGCCGAGACAGCAGATCTTCGGGCCGCCGCCGTCAGCGCCACGACACACCTGACGTCGACGGTCGACCGCTGGATCGCCGTCGGCGTCGATCGCACGTCCTCCACGTTCGGCGAGGCCACGGTCGGCACGTTGCGAGGCTTCGGAGTCGACGTGGTGGTGACCCTGTCCGGCGCCGCGGATCAGACTGCGGCAGACCCGGACCTGCCGCTGGCCGTTCTGATCGCGGGGTGGCTGCGAGGAGTGGCTGCGCCCGACGACGCGGTCGAGGTCCGCACGATCCCGGCCGATGCGAGCCCCGAGTGGTGCGCCGAGTTCGGCGAGAAGCTGCGCCGAGAGTTCGACGCCTCGGCGGAGAGCTGGGGCGTGCTGGTGCTGGCAGACGGGGCGAACACGCTGACTCCGAAGGCCCCCGGATCGTTCGACGAGCGCGCCCAGGAGGTCCAGCGCCGGATCGACGATGCCCTCGCGGCAGCGGACGTCGACGCGTTGGCCGGTCTGGAACCGGACCTGTGCGCATCGCTCGGTGTCGGCGGCCGAGCGGCGTGGCAGGTGCTGGCAGCACTCGCCGGAGCCGATGCGAAGACGACGACGGAGCTCTACCGAGGTGCCCCCTTCGGCGTCGGATACTTCGTGGGGACCTGGTCTCGTGACTGACGGGGCGAGCGATCCGGCCACGACTCCGGTCGCGATCATCGGCCCGACGGCCGCAGGTAAATCCGATCTGGCTCTCGATCTGGCCGAGAAATTCGGCGGCGAAATCGTCAACATCGACGCGATGCAGCAGTACCGGGGAATGGACATCGGGACCGCGAAACTGCCAGTCGCTCAGCGGCGGGGGATTCCGCACCATCAACTCGATGTGCTCGAGGTCACCGACATCGCCACGGTCGCGCGGTATCAAGCGGCTGCGGTCGCCGACGTCGAGGACATCAGATCGCGCGGATTGCGCCCGATCATCGTCGGGGGATCGATGATGTACGTGCAATCGTTGCTCGACGAGTGGGCCTTTCCGGCAACCGACCCCGTCGTGCGGGCGAAGTGGGAAGCAGTCCTCGAACGCGACGGTGTCGAGGAGATCCATCGCGCGTTGACGGCCGCCGATCCCGAGGCTGCCGCGTCGATACTGCCCACCGACGGCAGGCGCATGGTCCGGGCGCTCGAGGTGGTGGAGCTGACGGGGCAGCCGTTCGCGGCCTCGGCTCCGAAGATCGGCGCACCTCGCTGGGGCACGGTGGTGCTCGGAGTCGACCGCGACACGGCCGAACTGGACGAGCGGATCGCCGAGCGCACGCGACAGATGTTCGAGACCGGACTGCTCGACGAGGTGGAGGGGCTGCTCGGTCTGGGGCTGCGTGAGGGCGTCACTGCGTCGCGCGCGATCGGGTACGCGCAGGCTCTCGACGTGTTGGCGGGGGAGTACGACGTCGAGTTCGCACGCGAACGGACGTTCATCGGAACCAGACGCTACGTGCGACGCCAACGCTCGTGGTTTCGCCGCGACGACCGTGTCCGTTGGCTCGACGGTGCGTCGCCCACGCTGATGTCCGACGCCCTGTCCGCGATCGATCCCTCGTAACCGAGCCCACGTAGACTCGCGGCCATGGAATTCGCCAAAGGCCACGGAACTCAGAACGACTTCGTCGTACTGCCGGATCCGGCAGCCGAGCTCGAACTCACCAGGTCGGCGGTCTCGGTGTTGTGCGATCGACGCCAGGGCCTCGGTGCCGACGGCATTCTGCGCGTCGCCCGGGCCGGTGTGCTCCGAGATGCAGGCGTACTCGATCGAATTCCGTCGGGTGTCGAGCCCGAGGACTGGTTCATGGACTACCGCAACGGTGACGGCACCATCGCCGAGATGTGCGGCAACGGCGTCCGCGTGTTCGCGCACTATCTGCGGGTGCACGATCTCGAACAACGCGACCAGTTCGTGGTGGGTTCGCGGGCCGGTGCACGCGCTGTGACCGTCCACTCGTTCGACGACACCGACGCCGATGTCACCGTGGCGATGGGTGATGTCACGCTGATGGGCTCGAGCTCGGTGACCCTCGCGGGTGGAACGTACGAGGGCGTCGGGATCGACGTCGGGAACCCTCATCTGGCCTGTGTCGACGGTGCGTTGACGCGCGCATCTCTCGGCGCTCTCGACTTGACCGCGCCGCCGACACTGGACTCCGAGTTCTTTCCCCGCGGCGCGAACGTCGAGATCCTGACCAGGCTCGACGACGGAGCCGTCGAGATGCGCGTGTTCGAGCGCGGCGTCGGGGAGACGCGATCGTGTGGCACCGGAACCGTGGCGGCGGCCGCAGCCGCGCTGTCCTTCGAGGGCCTCGAGACCGGGGAGGTGAGCGTCGGTGTGCTCGGCGGTCGGGTGCGCGTGAACATCGATCACGTCGGTGCCACTCTGCGCGGACCGTCGGTGCTGCTGGCCCGCGGCGAGATCGACGACCGGTGGCTGAAGGCTCAGTCCTGACGATCGCACCGGCCTCGGCATCCGCCCGGACCGAAACCCGCGTGCATACGCTGGGCTTTTCGTGGATCATGGAGCTCGTATGACGAACTCACATGAAACATCCCCTGCGGGCGAACCGGTCGACGACAGTCGCGACGAGGTCGACGGTGCTCCCGAAACCGAATCCGCCTGGACTCGCGAAGAGTCCGACGCATGGTCGAGGCGACTGGCTCGGTCTCCACTGAACGACGAGAACTCCCCGTCGTCCGGCGACATGCAGCTCGAAGACCGCACCGCGCTACGTCGAGTGGCCGGACTGTCCACCGAACTCACCGACGTCACCGAGGTCGAGTACCGGCAGCTGCGCCTCGAACGCGTCGTGTTGGTCGGAGTCTGGACCACAGGCACGGCCGCGCAGGCCGAGTCCAGCATGACCGAACTGGCTGCACTCGCCGAGACCGCCGGCTCGGAGGTACTCGAAGCGCTGATGCAGCGACGCGACAAGCCCGACGCCGCGACGTACATCGGTTCCGGCAAGGCCAAGGAAGTGCGCGACATCGTCCTTGCGACCGGTGCCGACACGGTGATCTGCGACGGTGAACTGACGCCTGCTCAGCTCAATGCGCTGGAGAAGGTCGTCAAGGTCAAGGTCATCGACCGCACCGCGCTGATCCTCGACATCTTCGCCCAGCACGCGACCTCGCGAGAAGGCAAGGCGCAAGTCGCCTTCGCGCAGATGGAGTACATGTTGCCCAGGCTCCGCGGCTGGGGTGAATCCATGTCGCGGCAGGCCGGTGGACGTGCAGGAAGCAACGGTGGTGTGGGTCTGCGCGGACCGGGTGAGACGAAGATCGAGACCGACCGTCGACGCATCCGCGAGCGAATGGCCAAGCTGCGCCGCGAGATCAAGGGCATGAAGCAGGCCCGCGACACCAAACGCGAACAGCGCCTGAGCGGTACGGTGCCGTCCATCGCGATCGTGGGATACACGAACGCGGGCAAGTCGAGTCTGCTGAATGCCCTGACCGGATCCGGTGTGTTGGTCCAGAACGCGTTGTTCGCCACCCTCGATCCCACCACGCGGAAGTCGACCCTCGAAGACGGCCGCGAGATCGTGCTGACCGACACCGTCGGCTTCGTTCGGCACCTTCCGACTCAGTTGGTCGAAGCGTTCCGCTCGACGCTCGAGGAAGTCACCGATGCAACCCTGCTGCTGCACGTGGTCGACGGATCGGATCCTCTTCCGATCGATCAGATCAAGGCCGTGCGCGAGGTGATCACCGAGGTTGTTCGCGAGCAGGATGCGAAGATGCCGCCGGAGTTGTTGGTGGTCAACAAGATCGACGCTGCCGATCCGGTACAGCTGACCCAGCTGCGCGGATTGCTCGACGGTGCCCGGTTCGTCTCGGCCAAGACCGGCGAGGGAATCGACGCCCTGCGAGATCACCTGGCCGAGATCCTCTCCGAGCCGGACGTGTTGGTCGACGTACTCGTGCCGTACACCCGTGGCGATCTGGTCGCGCGCATCCACACCGACGGCCGGATCGTGAAATCCACCCACGAGGAAGAGGGCACGCGCGTGGAAGCGCGTGTGCCGCAATCGCTCGCGGCAGCGTTGGTCGAGTTCACGGCAACCGTTCCCACCGCCTGATCTCGGTGGGGCCACGGCTGGTGGTGTGCGGAGCGGCCGCGGCTGCGGTCGCGACGACGGTCGCGTTCTCGGGGCCTGCCTTCGCAGCTCCGATCGAGACCGAAACGTATTGTCGACCAACCGATCCTGGTCTCGCCGAGTTGTCCGGCCTGACCTCGATCGACGGGGTCCTCTACGCAATCGGCGACAGCGGAGCCGATGATCGGGTCGCGGCGCTCGGTGCCGACTGCACGGTCGAGCGATGGATCGACGTTCCCGTCGACCCGTACGACGTCGAGGACCTGACGTCGTACGACGGCTCGCTGTGGTTGGCGGACATCGGCGATAATCAGATGCGGCGCGACACAGTGGCATTGACGCGCATGGACCCGGCATCGGGTGCGGGCGAACTGTACCGACTGACCTACCCGGACGGCGCACACGACGCCGAGGCGATCCTGATCGAGCCCGGTGGTAGACCGGTGATCGTCACCAAGGAACTCTCGGGCGTGAGCGGGGTGTACGTACCTGCAGGCGACGAATCGGTCACCGATCTGAGCAGTCCAGGGCCGACGCCGATGCGCAAGGTGGGAGATCTGGCGTTCACCGCAACGGACACGGTCGGTGGGCCGCCGTTCGTGGTCGGATCGATATTGGCGACCGGGGGAGCGGTGAGCGCCGACGGCACCGTCGCCGCGGTGCGCACGTACACCGACGCGTACCTGTTCGATTCGTCCGATGGCGATATTGCGTCCGCGCTGGTCGATCCTGCCACGCCGCGGGCAGTGACGGCTTTGCCCGATCAACCGCAGGGCGAGGCACTGGCGTTCCTCGACGACGGAAGTCTGCTCCTGGCGTCGGAAGCGGGTTACGCTCCGACGGACGGAAGCCTTCCGCCGATTCTTCGATTCACGGATGCGCGGTCTCTCGAACTCGCTGTTCCGGAGCCCACCGCCGCCGAATCCAGTGCGCCGCAGTCGGTGTCGCCGACCTCGAGCGCAGATCGGTCGCCGCAAACGCCGACAGCGACGGACTCGGAATGGGAGTTCCGAGCGGCCGTCGCTGCCGGTGTGGTGCTGATCGCTGGAGCGGTGGGATTCACCGTCCGGCGATCGATGCGCTCTCGTTAGGCGTCGCAGGAGTGGAGCCTGCGGAACGACCTATGCGTCGCAAAAGTGGAGCCTGCGGAACGACCTATGCGTCGCAGGAGTGGAGCCTGCGGAACGACTTATGCGTCCAAGTCTGCTTCGACGAGGGCGACGACCTTGTCGAGTGCGGCCTGGTCGTCGCTGCTGACGGTGACTTCGGTGCCCTTGGTGGCGCCGAGCGTCATGATCATCAGGGCCGAACCTGCATCCACCGGCTCCGAGTCGGCCACTGCGAGGGTGACGTCTACGCCGGCTTCGGCGACGGCGTCGGCGATCAGTGCTGCGGGGCGGGCGTGCAGACCGATCGAGGATCCGACGGCGACTGTGGTGCTGGGCATGGTGCTCCTTCGTAGTGGGGTTGTTGCGATCGTAGCGAGTGTCAGACGGTGGCGAGTGCGGGATCGAGTTCGGCGTCCGACGGGGCGTTCTTGCCCTTGACGAACTGCTTGGCCGAGACGACCAGGAACGCCGAGACGATGGTGCCCGCTGCCAGCGAAAGGATGAACCACAGGATGTTTCCGATCGCGAAGAACACGAAGATGCCGCCGTGGGGTGCGCTGAGGGTGACGTCGAACGCCATGATCATCGCACCGGTCACTGCGCCGCCGGCCATCATCGAGGGGATGACGCGGAACGGGTCCGCCGCGGCGAACGGGATTGCGCCCTCAGAGATGAATGCAGCTCCCAGGAACCACGCGGCTTTGCCGTTCTCGCGTTCGGCTTCGGTGAACAGGCGTGCGCGGACGGTCGAGGCGAGTGCCATGGCGAGCGGCGGCACCATTCCGGCGGCCATGACCGCTGCCATGATGCGGAGCGACGCGGTGTCGGTGACCGACAGGCCTGCGGTGGCGAATGCGTAGGCTGCCTTGTTGACCGGTCCGCCGAGGTCGAAGCACATCATCAGGCCGAGAATGATGCCGAGGATGATGACCGAGGAACCGCTGAGGCCGTTGAGCCAGTCGGTGAGTCCACTGGTGATCGCGGCGAGTGGCTTGCCGAGCAGCAGAAACATGATCGCGCCGACGATGAGTGTGGCGAAGAGCGGAATGATGACGACCGGCATGAGTCCGCGCAGAACTGCGGGGATCTTCCACTTGCTGATCCAGAGTGCGACGAAGCCGGCGATCAGACCACCGACGAGACCGCCGATGAAGCCTGCACCCACCAGAACGGCCACCGCACCTGCGGTGAATCCTGGTGCCAGACCTGGTCTGTCGGCAATGGCGTAGGAAATGTAGCCGGCCAGTGCTGGCACCAGGAAGCTGAAGGACAGCGCGCCGATCTGGAAGAGCACGGCACCGAGGTAGGCGGCGATTCCGCCTTCGGGCAGTGAGGTGATGGAGTTGTTGACGACGATGTCCTCGGCAACTCCGGAGATCTCGTATCCGCCGAGCAGGAAGCCGAGAGCGATCAGCAGACCACCGGCCGCGACGAACGGGATCATGTAGCTGACGCCGGTGAGCAGGATCTGGCGGATGCGGGTGCCCCAGCCGAGTTCACCTGCGGAGTCGTTCGATCCGGCAGCCACTGCGGTACCGCCGACGCGAGCTGCGTCCGGGTTCAGTGCAGCGCGTAGGGCTTCGGTGAGCATGACGTCGGGCTCGTTGATGGCGCGCTTGACGCCCGAGGAGATGACGGGCTTGCCGGCGAAACGCTCGCGGCCCTTGACGCCCACATCGGTGGCGAAGATGACTGCTTCGGCTCCGGCGATGATCTTCGGGTCCAGCGGCGTGCTGCCGCTCGAGCCCTGGGTCTCGACGTGCACCGTGACTCCGGCGCGCTCACCGGCGGCGACCAGGGAATCGGCAGCCATGTAGGTGTGCGCGATTCCGGTGGGGCAGGCGGTGACTGCGACGATGTGCTTCGGGGCAGTGGCCTCGGCCGGAGTGGCGGCCGCGCTGTGCTTGGCGGTCGACACGGGGGCTGCCGCAGTGGTCGTCGCGGCCGGCTTGGCAGCAGGATTGATGACGCCGTCGACGAGTGTGACGATCTCGGTTGCCGAGGACGCGTTGCGCAGCGAGGTGACGAACTCCGGCTTGACCAGGGCACGCGCCAGGCTGGAAAGCAACTTCATGTGTGCGGATCCGGCACCGGCCGGCGCGGCGATGAGGAACACGAGGTCGGCGGGGCCGTCGGGGGCTCCGAAATCGACCTTGGGGTTCAGTCGGGCGAATCCGAGCGAGGCCGAGGTGACCGCTTCGGATCGGCAGTGCGGGATGGCGATTCCGCCGGGCAGGCCTGTTGCCGACTGCGCTTCGCGGGCCAGAGCGGCGTCGCGCAGAGCATCGGTCTCGGTTGCGCGACCCGCGGAAGCCAGAACGCCTGCGAGGCGTTCGATGACGGCTTCCTTGGATTCGCCGAGATCGGCGTCGAGGAGGATCAGATCCTCGGCGATGATCTGCTGATCTTCGGTGGGGGTGGACATTGAGGACTCCTAGAGACGATTCGAAGAAGGGGAGAGCGTGGACGGGCTGACGGAGGTGGGGATGTCGAGCGCACGGACCGTCACCGAATTCGGATGGGTCTGCTCGGGCAGTGGAAGCGTGGTGCCTGGAAGCGCGGTTGCCGCCGTTCCGTAGGCGACGGCGCGGCGAAGTTTGTCTGCGTCGGAACAGTTCTCGGCGTCGGCGAGGATGTAGCCGGCGAGCGAGGAATCGCCTGCGCCGACCGTGCTGACCGCGGTGATCGGGGGTGGGCTGGCGTACCAGGATCCGCCGGAGGTGACCAGCACGGCTCCGGCGCTGCCGAGAGTGGCCAACACCGCGCCGACACCTCGGCCGAGAAGGATGGTGCTGGCTGCGATCGCAGCCGTCGGATCACCCTGCGCCGCTGCGCTTTCCAACTCTTCGGAATCGTACCCGGTGAGTTGGGCGAGTTCCTCGGAATTGGGTTTGATCAGATCGGGTGCCGACGCCGGGAAGGCCGCCGCGAGAGCGAGCAGTGGCTCGTCGGAGGTATCCACCGCAACTTTCGCCGACGTGGCACGCAGCGCCGTGACGAGCTCGGCGTACCAGTCGACGGGCAGACCGGGCGGAAGCGAACCGGAGAGCACCACCCATTCGGCATCGACTGCGAGAGAGAGGATTCGCTCCCGCAGCTCGGTGCGGGTCTGCTCCGACACCGTCGCACCGGGCTCGTTGATCTTGGTGGTGGTGCCACCGACCTCGCTCACCGTGATGTTGGTACGGGCCGGCCCCGACGTCGGAACGGCGGAGTACCGCACGCCCTTGTCGGACATCGCGTCGAGCAGCGGGTCTCCGACATTGGCCGGGAGTACGGCCATCGCGTCGATTCCGGATCCGCCGAGGACACGAGCGACATTGACGCCCTTGCCGCCCGGGTCGGAGACCGACGTCGATGCCCGGTGCACGCCCCCGCGAACCAGTGGTGTGTCGAGCGTGACCGTGCGGTCGATGCTCGGGTTGGCCGTGAGTGTGACCATCATGCGATCACCACCTCGATTCCTTTGTCGCTGAGCTTCTTACGGTCGTTGTTCGAGATGTCGCTGTCGGTGACGATGACGTCGATGGACTGCACTCGGGCGAAGCTGACGAGGTGCTCGCGTCCGATCTTCGACGAATCTGCTAGCACCACAACGTGGTTGGCTGCATCGACCATCGCGCGCTTGACGGCTGCCTCGTCGCTGTCCGGGGTGGACAGGCCGTGCCCGACGCTGATGGCGTTGGTACCGATGAACGCGACGTCCACCCGTAGCCATTCGAGGGCGCGCAGTGCTTCGTCGCCGACGGCAGCCTGGGTGGTTCCGCGCACCCGCCCGCCGAGCAGTCGAAGACTCACGCTCGGCATGGTTGAGGCTCGCGCGGCGATCGGCACCGAGTTGGTCACCAGAGTCAGCTCGCGGTCGTGTGGAAGCAGGCCCGCCAACCGGCCCGTCGTGGTGCCCGCGTCGAACACCGCACTGCCGCCCACCGGTGGCAGGAAGGACAACGCCGCGGCTGCGATGGCGTCCTTCTGGTCGGCGCGGGTGAACTCTCGCTCGGAGACGCCGGGCTCGAGTGTGGTCAGTGCGGACGCGGGTACTGCTCCACCGTGAACGCGGCGGACGACTCCCATTCGGTCGAGGGTGGCGAGATCGCGTCGCACGGTTTCGGTGGTGACGCCGTACGTGGCCGACAGATCGTTGACGGAGACGCGGCCGTGCGTGCTGATCAGTTCGGCGATGGCGTGTTGGCGTTCTTCGGCGTACACCTGCGTCTCCTTCCCGGTTGATGTTGCTTTATGTTGTTTTACGCCCGTGTGTGTTGACATGTCAAGGGTTTGGAGTAATCTCGGTCACAACACAGGCAAGTGAGTGAGTACGCCACAGCTCGCCGAACAGATGCGATGACCTTTGTTCACGCAGGATCCGAGGAGGACCACATGACGGGATCGGTTAGCACCGCTTCGACCGGACACACCGACACCACAGTCGATGCAGCCGGGGCCGGAGCAGCGCAGACGACACTGCGCGGCACACCCGTCGTGCCCGGCGTCGGATACGGCCCCGTCATTCGTCCCGGTGCCCGACCGTCCATCCCAGCCGACACCGGCGAGGTCGCCGAGGCCGATCGGGAGGCCGAGAAGGCTATTTTCGACGCCGCAGCGAATGCTGTCGCCTCCCGACTACGCGGTCGCGCGGAACTCGCGACCGGCGCTGCTTCGGAGGTTCTGTCTGCCAACGCCGCGATGGCCACCGACCGCGGATGGCTCGGGGCCGCTCGCTCCTCGATCGCCAAGGGCAGTTCTGCCGTCACGGCAACGGCAGCGGCAACGGAGAAGTTCGCCGCGATGTTCACCCAGCTCGGCGGACTGATGGCCGAGCGCGTGACCGATCTGCGTGACATTCGCGATCGCGTCATCGCCGAGATCCTCGGCGTTCCGGAGCCCGGTGTTCCGGTACCCGAGCTGCCGTCGGTGCTGTTCGCCGACGATCTTGCGCCCGCCGACACCGCGGGTCTAGACCCCACCCTGATCGTCGGACTCGCCACCTCGCTGGGCGGTCCGACCAGTCACACCGCGATCATCGCGCGCCAGCTGGGCATTCCGTGCATCGTCGCCGTGGCTGGGCTCGACGACATCGCCGCGGGTACGAACGCATCCGTCGACGGAACCAGCGGCCGCATCGATCTCGAACCCGACGCCGACTCGGCCCGCGCTGCCGTCGTGTCTGCCCGCGACGAGCTCGACCGGGTATCCCAGTGGGTCGGTCCCGGAACCACCGCCGACGGCCACGCAGTCGACATTCTCGCCAACGTCCAGGACGGTGCCGGTGCTCGCGCGGCGCGGTCGAGCGCAGCGGACGGCGTCGGTCTGTTTCGTACCGAGCTGTGCTTCCTCGACCGCGACTCCGAACCCACCGTCGACGAGCAGGCCGAGATCTACGCACAGGTACTCGACGCGTTCGCAGGCAAGAAGGTCGTCGTTCGGACTCTCGACGCCGGCTCGGACAAGCCACTTCGGTTCGCCACTCATCCCGACGAGGCCAACCCGGCACTGGGCATTCGCGGCATCCGCATCGCCGAGGCCGACCGAGGGATTCTGTACCGCCAGCTCGACGGCATCGCAGCAGCCGCGAAGGCGACCGATTCCTCCCCGTGGGTGATGGCTCCGATGATCGCGACGGCGCTGGAGGCAAAGGATTTCGCTGCCGACGTCCGCGAGCGCGGACTCACTCCGGGGGTCATGATCGAGATCCCCGCCGCCGCTCTGCTCGCCGAACACATCCTCGAGCACGTGGACTTCCTGTCCATCGGTACCAACGATCTGGCGCAGTACACGATGGCCGCCGACCGCATGTCCGCTCAGCTCGCCGGCCTGACCGATCCGTGGCAGCCGGCCGTGTTGGCGCTGGTGGCGCACACCGCGGCCGCGGGAGCCAAGGCGGGCAAGCCCGTCGGAGTCTGCGGTGAGGCCGCTGCCGATCCGCTGCTGGCCTGCGTGCTGGTAGGGCTCGGCATCACCTCGCTCTCGGCTGCGTCGGCTGCCGTCGCGCATGTCGGGTCGAAACTGGCAACGGTCACGCTCGCTCAGTGCAAGGAAGCGGCCGCGGCCGCCCTGAAAACGGACAGCACCGCCGCTGCCCGCGAGGCAGTGAGCGCGATTCTCGGCTGATCCAATAGTGTTGCCTTCCATCATGAGAACTCTCGGTTGGACGCTGCACGGAAACGGAAAGACCGTCGACGCCGGGGCGGTGGTCTCGCCCGACGAGCGATTGACGTGGCCCCGCACCATCGGCATCGGTATGCAGCATGTGGTCGCGATGTTCGGCGCGACCCTGTTGGTTCCAACGATCACCGGATTTCCGGTGTCGACGACGCTGCTGTTCTCGGGCATAGGGACGGCGCTGTTCCTGCTCATCACCCGAGGCCGGGTGCCCAGCTACCTGGGTTCCTCCTTCGCGTTCCTGGCCCCGCTCGGTGCCACCCAAGCGAACGGACCTGCCGCCCAGCTCGGAGCCGTCCTGTGTGTGGGCGTCGTACTGGCAGCAGTGGGCTTCGTGGTGAAGTTCGCAGGGCAGCGGGTACTCGACGCGGCGATGCCGCCCGTCGTGACCGGAGCCGTCGTGGTGCTCATCGGGCTGAACCTGGCACCGGCCGCCACCACGTCGTTCGAGGCACAGCCGCTGATCGCAGCCATCACCCTGGTCGCGATTCTGCTGGCGACAGCGGTGGGGCCCGGCCTGATCGGGCGACTGGGAATTCTGCTCGGCGTCGTCGTGGGTTGGGTGTTCGCCGCAGTCACCGGAGGGATCGCGCAACCGCGACTCGACGCACTCAGCGCTGCGAGCTGGATCGGTCTGCCCGAGTTTCGTGGACCGTCGTTCGAGCTGTCGGTGATCCTCGTGGCGCTGCCGGTGGTGATCGTCCTGGTCGCCGAGAACGTGGGGCACGTCAAAGCCGTCGCCGCGATGACCGGCAAGAACCTCGACGATGTGGCAGGCGACGCCTTGATCGCCGACGGTCTGGCGACCACGCTGGCCGGAGCAGGCGGCGGTTCGGGAACCACCACCTACGCGGAGAACATCGGCGTCATGGCGGCCACTCGTGTCTACTCGACCGCTGCGTACTGGGTCGCATCGATCACCGCGACGGTGCTCGCGTTCTCGCCCAAGTTCGGTGCACTGATCTTCACCGTGCCCGACGGGGTCATCGGCGGCGCAACCCTGGTTCTGTACGGCCTCATCGGGCTGCTGGGCGTACGTATCTGGACCGACGCGAAGGTCGACTTCACCGATCCGGTCAATCTCATGGTCGTCGCTGCCGCGCTCGTCGCCGGAATCGGTGACCTGACGCTGTCCGTCGGATCGGTCGAGCTCGGCGGTATCGCGTGGGGTTCGGTCGGCATCCTTCTCGGGTACCCGATCGTCTCGGCGCTCGCGAGAAGTGCGGGCAAACGCGCACGGTAACGGGGTCGGTCACGAATCGCGCGCGTTTTGGTCATCGACCTCCGTGACGTCCCGAACGTACTGTTGGAGCGTGACGTCAGTCGTACCGACGACCGCGAATGACACCGTTCACAGGTCGATGTCGGTATGCACCGAACAAGGAGATCTGCGTGGAACGCACACTTTTCGAGCCCGAGCACGAGCTGTTCCGGGAGTCGTACCGGAAGTTTCTCGATCAGCACGTAGCGCCGAACCATGCGAAGTGGGAAGAGCAGAACATCGTCGACCGCGACGTCTGGGTCGAGGCCGGTAAGCAGGGCTTCCTCGGAACGGCAGCGCCCGAGGAATTCGGTGGCGGCGGAGTCAAGGACTTCCGCTACAACGCCATCGTCACCGAGGAAACCACCCGCGGCGGATACAGCGGTATCGGCTTCACCCTGCACAACGACGTCGTCGCGCCGTATTTCATCGACCTTGCCAACGACGAGCAGAAGCAGCGCTGGCTCCCCGGATTCTGCTCCGGCGAACTGATCACCGCGATCGCGATGACCGAGCCCGGCACCGGAAGCGACCTGCAGGGCATCAAGACCAAGGCTGTCCGTGACGGCGACGACTGGGTGCTCAACGGCTCGAAGACGTTCATCACCAACGGAATCAACGCCGACCTGATCATCGTCGTGGCCTGCACCGACCCCGAGAAGGGCGCACAGGGCTTCAGCCTGTTGGTCGTGGAACGCGACATGCCCGGATTCGAGCGCGGCCGCAACCTCGACAAGATCGGCATGAAGGCTCAGGACACCGCCGAACTCAGCTTCACCGACGTGCGCGTGCCCGCCGCCAACCTGCTGGGCGAGGAAGGCATGGGCTTCATCTACCTCATGCAGAATCTGCCCCAGGAACGCCTGTCGATCGCCGTCGTCGCGGCCGCCGCGATGGAATCCGCGCTCGAGATGACGATCCAGTACTGCCGCGACCGCAAGGCCTTCGGGAAGTCGATCGGCAAGTTCCAGAACACCCGATTCGTGTTGGCGGAGTTGGCCACCGAGACCACCGCCACCCGCATCATGGTGGACAAGTTCATCGAACTGCTCAACGAAGACAAGCTGACCGTGCAAGAGGCTGCCATGGCGAAATGGTGGACCACCGAGAATCAGGTCAAACTGATCGACCGGTGCCTGCAGTTGCACGGTGGCTACGGCTACATGAAGGAATACCCGATCGCCAAGGCGTACATGGACTCCCGCGTGCAGACCATCTACGGCGGCACCACCGAAATCATGAAGGAGATCATCGGCCGCGGATTGAATCTGTGATCCGCTGATCCGAAGCACGCTAAGGGCCGCAGCACATGTGCTGCGGCCCTTCGCATGTCACTGCCGTGACAATCTCTACAGCTTGCGCATCACGGTCACGACCTTGCCGAGGATCGCGGCGTTGTTGCCCGGAATGGGCTCGAACAGCGGATTGTGCGGCAGCAGCCACACCTCGCCCTTGGACCGCTTGAACGTCTTGACGGTGGCCTCCCCGTCGATCATCGCAGCGACGATGTCACCGTTGTCGGCCACGGACTGCTGACGAACCACCACCCAGTCGCCGTCGCAGATGGCCGCGTCGATCATCGACTCGCCGACCACCTTGAGCAGAAACAGAGAGCCCTGACCGACCAGCTCGCGGGGGAGCGGGAACACGTCCTCGACGGCCTCTTCGGCCAGGATCGGACCGCCGGCTGCGATCCGGCCAAGCACCGGCACGAACGTCGGGGTCGGCAACCGATCCTGTTCCTCGGACGCCGAGGAACCGTCGACCGCGGCGGCAGCCTGGTCGGCCTGCACCTCGTCGAGACCCCGGACGTCGACGGCACGGGGGCGGTTGGCGTCGCGCCTGAGGAAGCCCTTGCGCTCGAGGGTGCGCAGCTGGTGAGCAACGGAGGAGGTCGATGTCAGACCGACCGCATCGCCGATCTCGCGGATGCTGGGCGGGTAGCCGCGCTCGGTGACCGACGCGCGAATGACCTCGAGTACCTTCCGCTGCCGCTCGGTCAGACCCGCACTGATGTCGGTGCCGACCTCCATTGCCTTGGACGTGGGTTCCGCGGCCGGCTTTCCTGCTGCGGCCTTGGTGGCGGTGGCCTTGGCTCCGGTCGTCCTGGAACCCGTCGTCGTGGAACGCGTGGTCGACCTCGTCGAGGTCTCGTCCTTCATGCTGTCGGCCTCCTGCTGGTGTCCTGGGATCCGGTCTGCGGGGTAGGTCTGCGCGGACTGGAGTTGATGGTGTCGACTCGTGTGGCGTGTGGTTTCTGACACGAATCTAGCGTGTATCAGCTGTTGAATCAAACATCTGTTCGACTCGTGTCGCGTTTTCTGCAGACTTTGTCGGAGGCTCGTGATAGAACTTCGAACAAGCGTCCATCGAACGCCTGATCGAACAATCGATCCAACGAGCGAAGTCGAGGTTCCGATGACCATCATCACCGATCGCCCCACCGCCGCCGGTGTCCGTGCCCGGTCCACCGTCGTCGAGCGTCGTCGCCGGGCCCGTCCCGTTCTGCGGAGTCCCCTCGGGATGCACGGCGTCACCACGGTGCCTCGCACACAGAGCGCACCGTGCCTTCCGGTCCTCGACCCGTCGTGGACCGACGTCACCGACCGCGAGGATGCCGATCGCGAGTTCGACGCGACCTCCGCGCACTTCGCGAGCCAGCCGGTTCGACTGCGATCGCTGGTGTTGTGGATGCTCGCAGTGGTCGTCGTGGCCGGTGGTCTGATCGGCATCGCGAACCTGCGAGCAGTTGCACCCGATGCAGGTGTGCAGCCGGCCGGTGTGGTCGAAGTGCACGACGGGGCTCTCGTCGAGTACACGACCGGCAGATGACCACCGCCCCCGTCGGGTTCGAGAAGGCTGAGTATCCTCGGTGGACTGCCCCGATGTGCGTGCTCGTCGTCGGAGCATCGGCTACGACGGAGGGTCCCTCATGCATTGCCCGTTCTGCAGGCATCCCGACTCACGCGTGGTCGATTCGCGTGAGATGGACGAGGGACAGGCAATCCGGCGGCGTCGCTCCTGCCCGGAGTGCGGTCGTCGTTTCACGACCGTCGAGGCAGCAGTGCTTGCAGTCGTGAAGCGCAGCGGCGTGACCGAGCCGTTCAGCCGCGAGAAGGTCGTCAAGGGAGTTCGACGCGCGTGCCAGGGCAGAGATGTCGACAACGATGCGCTGAACCTGCTGGCACAGCAGGTCGAGGACGCAATCCGTGCAGCGGGATCAGCGGAGATCCCCAGCAACGAAGTGGGATTGGCCATTCTCGGTCCGCTCCGTGATCTGGACGAAGTGGCGTACCTGCGCTTCGCCTCCGTGTACCGCTCGTTCAGTTCGGCCGAGGACTTCGAGAAGGAAATCCACGAACTGCGTAAGCACCGCGAGTCCGCCGACATCGACTGACAGTTCCGCCCGTCAGCGGCTCTGGTCCGAGATCGCCTTCTCGATGCGCTTCTCGGAGACCGGATACGCCGTACGAATCCCTTGGGCGAACAGTCCCACGCGCAGCTCCTCGATCATCCAGAACAACTCCTGCACCCCGGAACTGTTCTTTCTGCTCTCCGGAAGCGAATCCAGCAGTCGTCCGTACGACGCGTACACCCGATCGAGTACATCCATCGCCGCCGCGTCACGGCCTGCGCTGCTCGGCAGAGTGGCCAACCGCTTCGTCGCCGCCGCGAGATAGCGCGGCAGGTCCGCCAATCTGCGAGAACCGAACTCGGTGACGAATCCGCGAAAGATCAAGCCGTCGAGCTGCTCCCGAACATCGTCTGCCGGCTCACCCGAGGCTGATTGCAGTTGCGCCGACAAAGCCAGGGCAGCGGTCAGCACAGGACGAACCAGGGCGAGGACCGCGGCGGTACGCTGCGGAACCTCCGCGTGCACGAGCGCCCTGAGCTTGTCGAAAGCCTCGGGATCTCGTACCGGTCCACCGTGCGCGTCCATTGCTTCCTCGACCGCGAGAACCCGGCATTCCTCGAGCAGTGCATCGACTCCGCCGTACGGATTCTGGCCGAGGGCAAGCCGTTCCGCCGTCGGTAATCCGGCCAACAGTGCTTTGGTGCCCTTCGGCGCAGTCGACAGCAGCAGAGCCCTGGTTCCGGAACGCATCGCTGCCCGCTGCTGAGCAGGGGTGCTCAGGACTCGAACCGCCACGCCCGGTCCTTCCGGCACCAAAGCCGGATAGCCGGTGACCTTCTGGCCTCCCACATCTCGGGTGACGGTCGACTCCAACCGTCCCAGCGTGCTCGAGGTCCACGCCAGCGAGGGCGCACGCTCGGCGTCACCCACCGCGCTGGCCACCTGACGGCCGACCTCACCGGACAAACCGGTACGCAGAGCGGTCAGATCCTTGTTGCTGCCCAACACCTTTCCGGACGGATCGACGGCCGCGAACGTCATTCTCAGGTGCTCGGGGAGTGCCGCAACATCGAAGTCCTTCGCCGTGATGTGGCACTGGGCCGCCCGCGAGAGCTCACGGGCCAATGCCGTGACCAACGTTTCGGCGCGGGGCCGCATGACCGCCAACGCCGCGGCTGCGAAGTCGGGGGCCGGTACGACATTGCGGCGCAACGCTTTCGGAAGCGTCTTGATCAGTGCGGTCACCAACTCACCGCGCATCCCAGGGACCAGCCAGTCGAAGCCCACCGGCTGTACCTGAGCGAGCAGAGCGATCGGAATTCGTGCGGTGACGCCGTCGGCCGCCGTGCCCGGCTCGAACTGGTAGGTCAGGGGAAACTGGATCTCGCCCTGTCGCCATGCGTCGGGATACGCGCCGGTCAGTACCGAGGCCGCGTCGGAGTTGACGACGGTGTCGGTGGTGAAGTCGAGCAGCGCCGGGTCCTGTCTGCGGGCCTTCTTCCACCAGGTGTCGAAGTGCCGTGCCGACACCGCCTCTGGGGCGATGCGGGCGTCGTAGAAGTCGAACAGAGCGTCGTCGTCGACGACGATGTCTCGCCGTCGGGCGCGATGTTCGAGTTCACCCACGTCGTCGAGCAGTGCCCTGTTCTTGTGGAAGAAGGCATGCTGGGTCTTCCACTCGCCCTCCACCAGCGCATGTCTGATGAACAGCTCTCGGGACGCCTCGGGGTCGATACGGTGATAGTTCACCGGACGTTGCGTCACCAACGGAATGCCGTACAGCGTCACCCGCTCGTAGGCCATCGCCGATTCACGCTTGATCGACCAATGTGGTTCCGAGTACGTCCGCTTGACCAGATGCGGTGCCAACCGCTCGGCCCACTCCGGTTCGATGCGAGCAGCCATACGGCCCCACAGGCGCCCGGTCTCGACCAGCTCGGCGGCCATGACCCAGCGCGGGGGCTTCTTGAACAGACCCGAACCGGGGAATATCGCGAAGTGAGCTCCGCGCGCGCCGAGGAACTCGCGTTTGTCCCCCTCCCTGAGTCCGACGTGCGAGAGCAGCCCGGACAGCAGCGACTGATGCAGGGCGGTCTCGGTGGAATCGGCGTCGGGCACCGTCCACCCGAGCCCGCGGGTGATCTGACGCAGTTGGCCGTGCAGATCCTGCCACTCGCGAATACGTAGGTAGTGCAGGAACTCTGTTCGGCACATGCGTCGGAACTGGTTGGAGGACAATTCGTTTCGCTGCTCGCGCAGATACGTCCACAGTTTCACGTACGCCAGGAAGTCGGAGTTCTCCACTGCGAAGCGTGCATGCTTCTCGTCCGCTGCCTGCTGATGCTCGGCGGGCCGCTCCCGAACGTCCTGAATCGACAGGGCCGCCACAACCACCAACGCGTCGCGAAGAGAGCCGTTGCCGTTGGCCTCGACGAGCATCCGAGCCATCCGAGGATCGACCGGCAGTGCCGAGAGTTCCCGGCCGATCGGGGTCAGCTCTGCAGTGCCGTCCTTGGTGGCCGGCTTCAGCGCACCGAGTTCCTCGAGCAGTCCGATTCCGTCCCTGATACTGCGCGGATCGGGCGGTTCGACGAACGGGAACGCGTCGATCTTGCCCAGCCCGAGTGCGGTCATCTGCAGGATGACCGACGCCAGGTTGGTGCGCAGTATCTCCGGCTCGGTGAACTGTGGACGTGACTCGAAATCCTCTTCGGAATACAGCCGGATGCAGATGCCGTCGGCGACGCGGCCACAGCGGCCGGCCCGCTGCCGCGCCGACGCCTGGGAGATCGGCTCGATGGGGAGTCGTTGCACCTTGGTGCGCAACGAATATCGCGAGATGCGGGCGGTACCGGGGTCGACCACGTAGCGGATGCCAGGGACCGTCAGCGATGTTTCCGCGACGTTCGTCGAGAGCACCACGCGTCGACCCGAATGCGGGGAGAACACTCGGTGTTGTTCGGCCGCAGAGAGTCTCGCATACAGAGGAACGATCTCGGTGTTGCGGAGATTGCGATCGTTCAGGGCGTCGGCGGTGTCGCGAATCTCGCGTTCACCGGACAGGAACACCAGAATGTCGCCGTCGCCCTCGGCCATCAGCTCGTCGACGGCCTGGCAGGTCGCGTCGACGGGGTCGAGATCGATCGTGGTGTCCCCGGCGTCGACGGTCAGTGGCCGATAGCGCATCTCGACCGGGAACGTGCGACCGGAGACCTCGATGATCGGGGCAGGCACGCCGTCCCGCGCGAAGTGCTGGGCGAACCGTTCGGGGTCGATCGTCGCCGAGGTGATGACGATCTTGAGGTCGGGACGCCGGGGGAGAAGCTGCGCCAGGTAACCCAGGATGAAGTCGATGTTGAGGCTGCGCTCGTGCGCTTCGTCGATGATCAGGGTGTCGTACTGCCGCAGCAGTCTGTCTCGCTGGATCTCCGCCAGCAGGATGCCGTCGGTCATCAGCTTGACGAGGGTCGAATCCGAGGACTGATCGGTGAACCTCACCTTGTAGCCGATGGATTCGCCCAGGGGCTCGCCCACCTCCTCGGCGATGCGTTCGGCCACCGTGCGGGCAGCGAGCCTGCGCGGTTGGGTGTGACCGATCGACCCGCGAATTCCGCGACCCAGTGCGAGAGCGATCTTGGGAATCTGAGTGGTCTTCCCTGAACCGGTCTCACCGGCGACGATGACGACCTGGTGTTCGGCGATGGCGGCTGCGATGTCGTCCTTGCGCAGACTGACCGGAAGCGACTCGGGGAACTCGAGGGTCGGCACCGCCGCGCGGCGATTGGCCACTACCGTCTCGGCGCGGGCGACATCGCGTTCGAGAGCGGCGAACGCGTCGTCGGTACGAGCCTTGTCCAGTCGCCGCCGCAGCCGGTTCTCGTCCCGGATCGTGACGTCTGCCAGACGTGTAGCGAGAGATTTTCGCTGACCGGACAAATTCGAGGTAGACATACTCGCTCCAGGATATCCGCATCGATGCAACCGTCGTGAATGGCGGCCGAGACTGTGCCAGGATCGCCGTATGAGCATCGTGCACGATGTCACTGCCGAACCGCGTACGCCGGTACCGATCAGGACGCTGCGGGTGCTGTTCGCGGATCGGTGACGCTCTACATGGTGATCACCGGGATCATCTACGCGGTGTTGCTCGCGAACATCGATGTCGGTGTCGCGGATCCGTGGACCGACAACGTGGTGCATCGAATCATGCCCGTGGTCCTTCTGTTCGACTGGATTCTCGCTCCACCGCGTCGGCAGATCTCCGAGTCACGCAGCCTGACGTGGTTGCTCTTCCCGCTGGTCTATGGGATCTACACCCTGATCCGTGGACCCGTCGTCGACTGGTACCCGTATCCCTTCCTCGAGCCGAGGGAACGGGGATACCCCGCGCTTGCCGTCGGGCTGGTGGTGTTGACCGTCGCTTTCGCGCTCATGGCGCTGGCAGTGAATGCTCTCGGACGGCTCGCGGGACGGTGGAGGCACGGATCGGTCTCGAGCGAATCGGACTCCACTACTGTGTAGCGCATGTCTTCCGACCTCGATCCAGCGGCCACCACACACTCCTCCGCGCTGTGGCACGGCTTCGCCGACATGGGCAACGTCACCGCCAGCGGGCCGTTCGTCGTCTCGCGAGGCGAGGGTGCGTACATCTTCGACAGCAAGGGAACGAAGTATCTCGACGCGACCGCCGGTCTGTGGTTCACCAACGTCGGTCACGGCCGACGCGAGATCGCCGATGCCGTTGCCACACAGCTGAGCTCGATCGCTCACTACTCGAACTTCGGCGACTTCGTACCCGAGACCACGCTGGCCTTGGCCGATCGTCTCGCTGCCATCGCACCGGTTCCGGGTAGCAAGATCTTCTTCACCTCCGGTGGCTCGGACTCCATCGATACCGCCGCGAAGCTCGCGCGCCGCTACTGGGTCGAAATGGGACAACCGGCCAAGAAGATCATCGTCGGACGACAGAAGGCCTATCACGGCATGCACGTCGCCGGCACCGCGCTGGCCGGTATCCCGGTCAACAAGGAGAACTACGGTGAGCTGATGCCCGACGCCAAGACAGTGGCGTGGGACGACGCGAAGTCGCTGCTGGCGCTGATCGAGGAGGTCGGTGCCGAGAACGTGGCCGCCTTCTTCTGCGAGCCGGTCATCGGTGCCGGCGGAATCTACCTGCCGCCGGAGGGCTACCTGCGCGAGGTGCGGCAGATCTGTCGCGACAACGACGTGCTGTTCGTCGCGGACGAGGTCGTCACCGGATTCGGTCGGATCGGCGGCAGCTGGTTCGCCTCCACCCGGTTCGAGCTCGAACCCGACCTGATGACGACCGCCAAGGGGTTGACGTCCGGGTACGTACCGATGGGTGCTGTCTTCATCGCCCCGAAGATCGCCGAGCCGTTCTTCGCGGGCGGCGTGTGGTGGCGACACGGGTACACCTACGGCGGCCACGCCGGAGCGGCCGCGGCAGCGATGGCCAACCTCGACATCATCGAGCGCGAAGAGCTGCTCTCGCACTCCAAGCGCATCGAGGCGGCCCTGCACACCCACCTCGCGCCACTGGCCGCACACGACCGAGTATCGGAGATCCGCAGCGGAATCGGTGCTGTTGCCGCCGTGCAGCTCGCCGACCCGGCCGAAGCATTGCCTTTCGTCAAAACGCTTCGGGCACACGGGGTCTCCGGCCGCGCCGCCGGCCAGGGTGCGATGCAGATCTCGCCTGCATTCGTCATGACCGACGCCGAGATCGAAGAGTTGGCCGCGCGGATCCTCAGCGCGCTCGGCTGAACCGAAGTCTGCCGAGCAGCTGCTTCCCTCGCGACAGCGGGGGAGCGGGTGCCGGTGTCGGCTCGTCGGAGACAGCCGCGAAACGACGGTGCAGCTGCTCGCGCACTTCCTCGGGCGCGTAGGCACGACGCTTGCGCTCGGATCGAACCACCAACGCCCCGGTGGCCGCGACACCGACCATCCCGGCGAGACCGACAGCCTTCCACACGTTCATCCGGCCACCGTACCGTCACGAGATCTAGGGTGTGGACCATGAATCCGTCGCGAATCAGCCTCGATACCGCAGTCGAGGCCACCAGAACGGGCGACATCTGGATCTTCCGCGGACAGTCGAACGCCGATCGCGCAATCCAGGCACTGACCAACAGTCCGGTCAATCACGTCGGCATGTCCGTCGTGATCGCCGACCTGCCTCCGCTGATGTGGCACGCCGAACTGGGGAAGTCGTTGCAGGACATGTGGAGCGGCAACTTCCAGCGCGGAGTGCAGCTGCACGATCTGCAAGCGGCCGTGACCCAGTGGGCCACGAAGTACGAACAGCGGTGCTGGCTGCGACAATTGGACGGATACGCGGGTCGTTCCGCAGGCTCCACCCCGTCCGTGACGAAAGAGCAGGAGGACGCCCTGCTTCGCACCATCGCCCGCTTGGACGGCACAGCCTTTCCGACCACCGCCTCGCTCGCCGGTCGTTGGTTCCGGGGCCGAGTCCCCACACTGCGTCGCAGCCAACGTGAGGGAGCAACCCTCGAAACCGCCTACTGCGCAGAGGTGGTGGCCATGACCTACGACGCGATGGGTCTGCTCACGGGCAACAAGAAAGCCAACTGGTTCGACCCAGGAAAGTTCTGGAGCGGCGATCGACTCCCACTCGCCGACGGTGTTCGTCTGGGCGAGGAAATCGAAGTGGACGTACCCGTCACACGCTGATCGACGCGTCCGCCGCGGTACGTCCGCCCAGCTCCACCCATCCGGCTTCGAAGGTAGTGTGCAATCGAGATCCGGCTCCCTGCAGGATGTTCAGGCTCCGGCCGAGTTCACCGGTCAGCCGGACGGCGGCAGCGCCGGTCGCTTCGTCCTCGGCGATACCCATCATCGGTGCGAACATGCGTGACCGCAGCGCGCCGTGCTCCTCGTCGGTCCAGGCCCAGACGTAGTGGTGCCCGCTGTCGTACGCACTCGGGTCCGCTGCCGTCACCTCGGCCGCGTCCTGGACCTGATGGAAGGTGAAGTGCGGAGTCCAGTCGGCTCGGGCCCGAACCCAGGTGTGCTCGCCCTCGTAGCGGATGTTCAGCGGCGCGGCAGGAACTGTGAGTACTTCGATCGGGTGTCCCTGCTCGCGCAGCCACCACGAGAGTCCGACCGTGGGATGCCCGGCGAAGGGCAATTCCACGGCGGGCGTGTAGATGGTGGCCGAGGCCGTACCGGAATCGGTGCGATCGACGAACACCGTCTCGCTGAAGCCGAGCTCGGTGGCGAACTGCTGTCGGTCCGCCTCGGCGACGTCATCCGCGGCGACGATGCCGAGGGGGTTACCGAACCTGCCGTCGGCATCGGTGAACACTCGGACGACGGACACGTCGGTAGCCATGCCCGGACGGTACCAAACGCCGAACGAGGGACCCGCGGTCGCGGATCCCTCGTTCGGTGATCAGGTCGGGTCGACGCTCAGACGGCGGCACCGTCGAGGATTCGCCCTGCTTCGATCGCTTGCGCGACACCCGCGACGATCGACGCGGCGCGGATGGCCTCGAAGATCTTCTCGCGGTCGACGCCCTCGGCGCGCAGCGTCTTCTCGTGTGCTTCCAGGCAGTGGTTGCACCCGTTGACGGCCGAGACCGCGAGCGACCACAGCTCGAAGTCGGCCTTCTCCACGCCGGGGTTGCCGATGATGTTCATGCGCAGACCGGCGCGCAGATCGTCGTACTTGCCGTCCAGGTATCCCTTGGTTCGGTAGAAGACGTTGTTCATGCCCATGATCGACGCGGCACCGAGGGCGGCGTTGTACGCCTCGGCCGACAGTGAATCGGCTGCGTCCTCGGCGATCTCCTTCAACGTCGTCGCGGACTTCGACGCTGCGGCCACCGACAGCAGGGTGCCCCATAGCTGCTGCTCGCTGAGCACCGTGGAGCGGGCGATGGAACCGAGATTGAGCTTGAGGTCCTTGGCGTACTCGGGGACGGCGTTCTTGAGGTTGTCGATCGTCATGTCAGACGCTCGCCGTCAGCAGTTCGCCTGCGTCGATGGTGGGATCACCCTTCTTCCAGTTGCAGGCGCACAGCTCGTCGGACTGCAAGGCGTCGAGAACTCGCAGGACCTCGTCCACGTTGCGCCCCACCGAGCCTGCCGTGACCGACACGAACTGGATCTCGTTGTTGGGGTCGACGATGAAGGTGGCGCGGTCGGCCACACCGTCGGCATTGAGAACGCCGGTGGCAGCAGCCAATTCGCGCTTGAGGTCCGACAGCATGGGAAAGGGAAGCGTCTTGAGCTCGTCGTGCTGTGCGCGCCACTGGAAGTGAACGAACTCGTTGTCGACCGACGCGCCGAGGACCTGTGCGTCGCGGTCCTCGAACTCCTCGTTCAGCTTGCCGAACGCGGCGATCTCGGTGGGGCACACGAACGTGAAGTCCTTGGGCCAGAAGAAGACGATGCGCCACTTGCCCGCGTGGTCGTCACTGGTGACGGTGGTGAAGTAGTCGTCGGGCTGCTGGGCGTTCACCTTGGAGAGGTCTCCGCCGATGACGGCGGTGAGGTTGTATGAAGGGAACTGGTCGCCAATTGTCAACAGTGCCATGTGGTCTCCTCGTGTCGAATGATCGCGTCGGTTCCGTATGTGGGCGGTTCGGATCGGTGGCGTGAATGCAGCCGTACGAGCCCGGCCGACCGGTACGAGTGTGCCAAAAATGTGGTGAAAGGTAAACGTGATGAGTGGCACTACACTGATAGGCGTGACCGATCGAAGCTATCAGCCGACCCTGTCGCATCTGCGTGCCTTCGTCGCAATTGCCTGTCATCGCCATTTCGGCAGTGCAGCAACGCAACTGAACATCACTCAGCCGTCTCTGTCGCAAGCTCTCGCCACGTTGGAGCAGGGGCTGGGGGTGCAGTTGATCGAGCGCAGCACCCGCAGGGTCTTGCTGACGTCGGCCGGCGGTCAGTTACTCGGTCGGGCGACTGCGGCACTCGACGCCGTGGACGGATTGGTCGCTACCGCAGCAGGATTGGGCGGTCGGCTGACCGGTGGTATGCGGCTCGGGATCATTCCCACCGTGGCACCCTACGTGCTGCCCGCAGTGCTCCCGGCCGTGCGCGTCGAGTACCCCGACCTCGTACCGAGAATAGTGGAGGATCTTACCGCTCGACTGCTCGACGGACTCCGGTCCGGTGCACTCGACGTCGCCGTTCTCGCGCTGCCCCTCGCCGATCCGGGTTTGATCGAAACAGCCATGTACACCGAGGATTTCGTGCTCGCGCTCCCTGCCGAGCACCCTCTCGCGGGGCGTCGGGATCTGACGGTCGCCGACCTCCGCGGTCTCCCTCTGCTCCTCCTCGACGAGGGGCACTGCCTGCGCGAGCAGACCCTGGATCTGTGTCGCTCGGTCGACACCGCACCCGATGCGAGCGATACCCGGGCAACGTCGCTGACCACGGTGGTGCAGTGCGTTGCAGGAGGGCTCGGCCTGACGCTGCTGCCGCGCAGCGCCGTCGAGGTCGAGGTCGCTCGTGCGGGCTTGTCCACCGCAGAGTTCGCCCACCCTGCTCCCGGCCGCACCATCGGTCTCGTTCACCGAGCTTCGAGTGCGCGCGCCGCCGAATACAGTGCGCTCGCAAGTCTTCTCGCCGCAGAGGTCCTCGCCGACAACGCACGTGGACTCAGCCGGGCGTGATCACGATCTCGTCGAACACGATCTCGCCCGCCGCATCGGACTCCGGCACATCGACGACGGCGTCGAGCGACCAGCCGTGGTCACCGTCGGGATCCTCCAACACCTGACGCACCGTGGTGGACTCCGCACCGACGTTCAGCGTGAACAGCGCGGGGCCGCGGGCCGATGGTCCGGTTCCGATCGAGCCGTACTCGGCGAAGAACGGTTCCAGTTCCGTCTCCCAGTCCGGGCCGTCGTCGAGGTCGTCGAGGGCGTTCCACTGTCGGCGCGCCGCCAGATCGACTCGGCGGAAGATCGCATTGCGCGCGAGAATTCGGAAGGCCCGCGGGTTGGCCGAGATCGGACGCGGCACATCGGATCCGTACGCCTCGACGAGTGCCTCCGGCTCGGCACCCGGGTCCGTCAGGTTCTCCCATTCGTCGAGCAAGCTCGAATCCACCTGCCGCACGAGTTCACCCAGCCACTCGGTGATGTCCTGTACCTCTTCGGTTCGAGACTCCGGCGGAACCGTCTGGCGCAGTGTGCGATAGGCGTCGGCGAGATAGCGGAGGACGAGTCCCTCGGACCGCATCAGACCGTAATGGCTGATCAATTCTGCGAATGTCATCGCGCGCTCGACCATGTCGCGTACCACGGACTTGGGGGACAGGCCGACCTCGGAGAGCCACGGATGCGTGCCGCGATAGATCTCGAATGCCGGAACGAGCAGCTCTGCAAGAGGTTTCGGCCACGTGACCTCCTCGAGCAGTTCCATTCGCTCGTCGTACTCGATGCCGTCGGCCTTCATCTGCGAGACCGCTTCGCCGCGCGCGGCGTGCTGTTGCGCCATCAGGATCTGACGCGGATCGTCGAGGGTCGATTCGATGATCGAAACGACGTCGAGGGCATGGGTCGGTGATTCGGCGTCGAGCAGCTCGAAGGACGCGACCGCGAACGTCGACAGCGGCTGATTGAGCGCGAAGTCCGGCTGCAGGTCCACGGTCAGTCGAGCGTGTCGACCGTCGGCATCCGGCTCGTCGAGTTGTTCGACGATGCCCGCATCGACCAGACCGCGGTAGAGCGAGAGTGCCCGCAGAATGTGCTTGCGCTGAGCGGGCCGGGTCTCGTGATTGTCCTCGAGCAGGTGACGCATGGCATGGAAGCAATTGCCCGGCCGGGCAATGACATTGAGCAGCATGGCGTTGCTCACCGAGAACCGTGAGGTGAGCGGCTCAGGACTTGCGGTGATGATCCGCTCGAACGTCGGCTCGCCCCACGAGACGAAACCGTCGGGTGCCTTCTTGCGCTGTACGCGTTTGAGCTTCTTCGGATCGTCGCCGGCCTTGGCCACCAGACGGGCGTTCTCGATGTCGTGCTCGGGGGCCTCGACCACGACGGTGCCGAGGGTGTCGTATCCGGCTCGCCCCGCGCGGCCCGCGATCTGATGGAACTCGCGGGCCCGGAGTTTGCGGGTGCGGACGCCGTCGTACTTGGTCAGTCCGGTGAACAGCACGGTGCGAATGGGGACGTTGATGCCCACACCGAGGGTGTCCGTTCCGCAGATCACCTTGAGCAGCCCGTCCTGCGCCAACTTCTCGACCAACCGTCGATACTTGGGCAGCATGCCTGCGTGATGCACCCCGATACCGTGCCGAACCAACCTCGACAGCGTCTTGCCGAATCCGGTGGTGAAGCGGAAGGCACCGATGGCCTCGGCTATCTCGGCCTTCTCCTGCTTGGACGCAACGTTCACACTCGTCAATGCCTGAGCGCGTTCGAGTGCCGAAGCCTGGGTGAAGTGCACGACGTAGACCGGCGCGAGGTGCGTCTGCACCAACTCTTCGATGGTTTCGCTGATCGGAGTGGTGACGTAGGAGAACATCAGGGGAACCGGACGCTCGGTGCCCGAGACCACGGTGGTCGTGCGTCCGGTGCGTCGGGTCAGATCGTCCCGGAAGAACGAGACGTCGCCGAGAGTCGCCGACATCAACAGGAATTGAGCGTTCGGCAGTTCGATCAACGGAACCTGCCAGGCCCACCCTCGATCGGGCTCGGAGTAGTAGTGGAACTCGTCCATGATCACCTGACCGATGTCGGAGTCGGCACCTTGGCGCAGAGCGAGGTTCGCGACGATCTCGGCGGTGGCGCAGATGATCGGAGCACCGGAATTGACCGACGCGTCACCGGTCATCATGCCGACGTTCTGAGCTCCGAAGATCTCGCACAGGGCGAAGAACTTCTCGCTGACGAGTGCCTTGATCGGCGCGGTGTAGAAACTCCGAACGCCTGCGGCCATCGCGGCGTAGTGGGCTCCGATGGCCACCATCGACTTGCCCGATCCGGTCGGCGTCGCCAGGATGACGTTGGAGCCGGAGACCAGCTCGATGAGAGCTTCCTCCTGCGCGGGATACAGGGTCAGACCACGATCGGCAGTCCAGGTGGTGAACGTGTCGAACAGGACGTCCGGGTCGACGCCGTCGGACCGAGCGGCGGCGGCATCGGGAATCAGTTCGGTGAGAAGCACCTCTACAGGCTATGTGGGATCGACGGCCGAACCCGCATCGACACCGAGCGGCCGTCGCGACGCCTCAGGTCGCGCTGCGCTCGTCGGAACCCATCGCGCCGAGAACGGCCATCCGGGTGCTGGCGCTTCCGGTGATCATGTCCTCACCGACACCGGTGATGAGCAGGTTGCGCCACCGCACCTCGTCGAAGGTCAGTGACGGGGTGGAATCGATGAAGTCCTCGACGACCTGCAGAAAGCGCATCGGATCGTCCCGGAACGGGAAGTGTCCGGAATTCTCGAACACCTCCAACGTGGAACCGGGCATGGCCGAGTGGGCGAGGCGCGCATGACTGACCGGAATCACCGAGTCCTGGTCACCCCACACGAGCAGAACGGGGAGATTCTCGGTGAGATAACAGCGGTCCAGCATCGTGACCACCTGGCCGCGCCAGTCCACGACGGCGCGCAAGGTCCGCAGATACGCCTCGTACGTCGTCGGGGCCGGGAGCTCGCTCAGCACGCGGATCAGATCCGGAGTGTCGTGCAGGAGCGATCCGGGTCGCAGGGGAGAGCTGTGCAGTTTGCTCAGCAGGCCACCCGCCAGCTTCACCGCCGGGATCGCGCCGGGTAGGCGGAGCAGTTTGACGGCCTCGCTCAGAAACGGCATGGACGCGAGTCGAAGAATGGGATGTACGTCCTTGGTGACGCCACCGGAGGACACCAGAGCCAATCTGTCGACCATGCCCGGGAACTGGTACGCGAACTGCATGGCGACGCCGCCGCCCAGTGAGTGACCGACGACGGTGACGTGCTCGATGCCCAGCACCGAGAGCAGATCGCGCATGCCGTTGGCGTACGCGGCGACGGAGTAATCCGCACGCGGCTTGTCCGAGCGACCGTGACCCAGCAGATCCGGAGCGATGACGGTGTAGTTCTTCGCGAGGTGCGGGATGACTTCGTTCCACGTCTCGGAGTTGTCACCGATACCGTGGATCAACAGCAGAACCGGACCTTCGCCGGCCATGCGGAATGCCCGCCGGTATCCGTGAATGGTCCGGAAGATCAGCCGTGGTTCTTCGTCGGGAACCGGGCGGAGCTTGCGATTGCGCGGATTGGTGCTCATCTGCGCCTCCTGAAATTCCCTGGTGCACCGCGCGATGCGGCACAGAACGGCGACGCCGTGCACGAGTGTGTGGACTTTCGTACCGGAGTACGTGTTGCTACGACTCTCGCACGAGATGACGCTCGGGGCAGAACATCGAGCGTATTTGCGGTTACAGGTATGTTTCGATCGGTCCGGACTGTCCTATATGCCCGACGAATCGATCATGTTCTGTGACCACTCACACTGTCACTGCTCGGTGTTGTCCTCTCCCTCGTCGAGATTTGCCTGCTCGGCCAGGAAGCGCTCGAACTCGGCCCCGAGTTCGTCGCCGCTCGGCAGTGGCTCGTCACTGGCCAACAACGTCGACTGCTGCTCCTGCGCGGCGACATACGTGTCGTACTGACGCTCCAGCGCCTGCACCACCGACTGGACTTCTTCGTTCCCGGTGATGTGCTCGTTCACCTGTTCCCGAACTCGCGCCGCGGCCTCACCCAGGGCGGCAAGCGGCAGATCCAGGTCGGCGGCCTCACCGACGTTCTCGAGCAACGTCTCGGCCGCACCGGGGTAGTCCGTCTGTGCGAGGTAGTGCGGAACGTGCACCGAGAAACCCATGGACTCGTGACCGTGCTGCGCCATCCGAAGCTCGAGCAGGGACGAGGCGCTGCCCGGTACCTGCAGATCACCTGCCCAGCTGTTGCCCTCCTTGACCAGCTCCTTGTCGCTGGCGTGGGCTGTCACACCGAGTGGCCGGGTGTGCGGGATGGCCATCGGGATCGAGCCGAGACCGATGGTGCGGCGCACACCGAGCTGTTCGGCGAGGAGCCTGACAGCGGTGGTGAACTTCTCCCACCGCAGGTCCGGTTCCATACCGGCGAGCAGCAGGAACGGAGTGCCCGACTTGTCCTTGACGGCATAGAGGTTCAGTTCGGGAGCGTCGTAGTCCGAGAAATGATCGGACTTGAACGTCATCGTCGGCCGGCGGGACCGGTAATCGATCAACTCGTCGACGTCGAACGACGCGACCAGCTCCGATTCCAGGCTCTCGCGCAGGTGGGTGGTGGCCAACTTCACCGCGTGACCTGCGTCGGAGAAACCCTCCAGGCCGTGCACCAGGACGGGTCCGACGCCGTCGTTGGAGAAGATTTGCGGTGCCGGAAACTCCAGCTCGTACATCTTCGACTGTTCGGTCATGGCCTGGCCCCTTTCGGATCGACTCGTCGGTACCTCGACGCGAGATTCGAGCCAGAATACGCCGACCCTCGGCTCGCGCCGTGTACGCGCCGACGTCGAACGTGGCGAATCACTACCGACAAGAACAACCGATTGCCTGCCGTTCATTCCCGGACGGTCGCCCATCCTGCGCCGAGGGCTCTCGGTGACTCGAGGCGATCAGCGGTCGAAGTTGGCCAGCGCGCGAATCTTGTTGGTGACGTCGAGGGCGGCGACCTTGTACGCCTCGGACAGCGTCGGGTAATTGAACACGGCATCGACGAGATAGTCGACGGTGCCGCCGCACCCCATCACCGCCTGCCCGATGTGCACCAGATCCGTCGCACCCGACCCGAAGATGTGCACGCCCAGAATCGACCGATCCTCGGTGGAGACGAGCAACTTCAACATCCCGTACGAGTCGCCGGCGATCTGCCCCCGGGCGAGTTCGCGGTACCTCGATACCCCGACCTCGTAGGGGATCGATCCCTTAGTCAGGTCGACCTCGGTGGCTCCGACGTACGAGACCTCGGGGATGGAGTAGATACCGATGGGCTGAACGTCGGTCAACTTCGCGTCGGACTCGCCGAACGCGTGATACGCGGCCAACCTGCCCTGATCCATCGACGTCGCGGCCAATGCCGGGAACCCGATGACATCGCCGACGGCATAGATGTGATCGACCTTGGTCTGGAAGTGCTCGTCGACGAAGATCCGACCCCGGGCGTCCGCCTCCAGACCTGCGTTCTCGAGATCCAGCGCCGTGGTCAGGCCCTGCCGACCGGCCGAGTACATCACCGTTTCGGCCGGGATGCGCTTGCCGCTCGCCAGCGTGGTCACGGTCCCGTTCGGCCCGACGTCGACCGCGGTCACCGCCTCGCCGAATCGGAACGTCACCGCGAGATCGCGGAGGTGGAACTGCAACGACTCGATGATCTCTCGATCGCAGAAGTCGAGCATCGAATCCCGCTTCTCGACGACGGTGACCTTCGTTCCGAGGGCAGCGAACATCGACGCGTACTCGATTCCGATGACGCCGGCCCCGACGACGACCATCGACGCCGGAATGAATTCGAGATTGAGGATTCCGTCCGAGTCGAGCACTCGATAGTCGTCGAACGCGACGTCGGCCGGACGGGCAGGAGCGGTGCCGGTGGCGATCACCACGTTGGCGGCTGCGACGGTGATGCGCTCACCCCGCGTCTCGTCCTCCACGACGATGGTGTGCGCGTCGAGAAACTTGCCGACGCCGGTGATCAGCTCGATGCGGTTCCGGAGCAGTTGCGAACGCACCACCTCGATCTCCTTGCCGATCACGTGCTGGGTTCGGGCCAACAGATCGGCAGGAGTGATATCGGCCTTCACCCGGTAACTCGCCCCGTACAGCTCCCGTTGATTCATGCCCGTGAGATACAGAACGGCCTCGCGCAGCGTCTTGGACGGAATGGTCCCGGTGTTGACGCAGACCCCGCCGAGCATGTGGCCCTTCTCCACGATCGCCACCCGCTTGCCGAGCTTCGCAGCCGCAATGGCCGCCTTCTGGCCACCGGGGCCGGAGCCGATGACCACCAGGTCGTACTCCATGGGTTCAGACATTCGTCATAGTTACCGCTCGCACGCAAAGACTGCGTGCCCACCCGGTCACAACCTTGTGAACTCCATGATTCGGTGCGTCGAACCCATGCAGATGTCGCCACGTGCTGATGCGTTGTGCGAGGCTGAACAGAGCACGAAACACCCGATTTTCAGTGGAGGAACACATGCCGCAGCAGGTCCGCGCCGTCGTCGCCAAGAGCAAGGGCGAGCCCGTCTCCATCGAGACGATCACCATCCCCGATCCCGGGCCCAACGAGGTCGTCGTGAAGATCCAGGCCTGCGGGGTGTGTCACACCGACCTGCACTACCGCGAAGGCGGCATCAACGACGAATTCCCATTCCTGCTCGGACACGAGGCGGCCGGAATCGTCGAGACCATCGGCGACCGCGTCGAGCACGTCGAGGTCGGAGACTTCGTCGTACTGAACTGGCGCGCCGTGTGCGGCGAATGTCGAGCCTGCAAGCGCGGCACTCCGTGGTACTGCTTCGACACCCACAACGCAGCACAGAAGATGACCCTCGAAGACGGTACCGAATTGACCCCGGCGCTGGGCATCGGCGCATTCGCCGAGAAGACCCTGGTCCACGAGGGCCAGTGCACCAAGGTCGCCGCAGACGCCGATCCCGCCGTGGTCGGACTGCTCGGCTGTGGCGTGATGGCAGGTCTGGGAGCGGCGATGAACACCGGCAACGTCTCGCGTGGGGATTCGGTGGCCGTGATCGGCTGCGGCGGAGTGGGCGATGCCGCGATCGCCGGAGCACGCCTGGCCGGCGCGTCGACGATCATCGCGGTCGATCGTGACCCGGGCAAGCTCGAATGGGCACTGGGCCTCGGAGCCACCCACACCGTCGACTCCTCGGTGGTCGACGCCGTCGAAGCAGTCCAGGAGCTCACCGGAGGCTTCGGTGCCGACGTGGTCATCGACGCCGTCGGTCGCCCGGAGACCTGGAAGCAGGCGTTCTACGCACGCGACCTCGCCGGAACCGTGGTGCTTGTCGGCGTGCCGACACCCGAGATGACCCTCGAGATGCCGCTGATCGACTTCTTCTCCCGCGGCGGATCGCTCAAGTCCTCCTGGTACGGAGACTGCCTGCCCGAGCGCGACTTCCCGCAGTTGGTCGATCTGTATCAGCAGGGCCGTCTGCCGCTCGAGAAGTTCGTCACCGAACGCATCACCATCGACGACGTCGAAGCCGCCTTCGAGAAGATGCATCAGGGCACCGTCCTGCGTTCGGTGGTGGTCCTGTGAGCGGGAAGTTCCGCGTCCAGAACGTCGTCACCTCGGGCACGTTCAGCCTCGACGGTGGCACCTGGGACGTCGACAACAACATCTGGCTGGTCGGCGACGACGACGAGGTGGTGATCGTCGACGCAGCGCACACCGCGGCCCCGATCGTCGACGCGGTTGCCGGCCGGACGGTCAAGGCCGTCATCTGCACCCATGGCCACAACGACCACGTGACCGTGGCACCGGAACTGGCCGATACGTTGGACGCGCCGATTCTGCTGCACCCCGCCGACGACATGCTGTGGGAACAGACGCACCCGGGCGTCGGGCACTCGACCCTCGAGGACGGTCAGCGCATCACGGTGGCCGGAACCGACATCCTGGCGCTGCACACGCCCGGGCACTCACCTGGATCGACGTGCCTGTACCTGCCGGAAGCGGGGGAGTTGTTCAGCGGCGACACCCTCTTCTCCGGCGGCCCGGGTGCCACCGGACGGTCGTACTCGGACTTCCCGACCATCATCGGGTCCATCCGTGATCGGCTCTTCGCGCTTCCCGTCGAGACCCGAGTCAACACCGGCCACGGTGACGGGACGCGCATCGGCGACGAAGCACCGCACCTCGAGGAATGGATCGCCCGCGGCAGCTGAATTGCGACACCGCGGTGGGTCGCCTGCCGCGTTCGAGGTGGTCGGAATGAGACAGTGGTGGGACGCCGGAGCGTGTGCTGCGGCGTTCCACCGACCCGAAGAGGACGTCTTGTGAGCCCCGCCGCACGCAGAACCCGCCTGTCCATCGCCGCGACCTCGGCAGCGATCGCAGCTCTCGTGCTGGTCGGCTGCAGTTCCACGGTCACCGGCACTCCCGAGCCCAGCGCGGGTGCCCCCACTTCGACGCCGGAGTCCGGCGTGGATCTGAACACGCTGCTGATCGATCCGTCCAGCTTCCCGGCACCGTACGACGCCCTGGTGCTGCCCCAGCAGGCGATCTCGCAAGCCGCACCCGATCTCAGCGGAATTCCTGCCGGTGCCGAGGTCAGCCCGGCGGGATGCAAGCCTGCCGACCAGGATTTCGGCCCGACGGGCACGGCCATGATCGTCGGCACCGACAACGACAGCCGGTCCACCATCTCGATCGAGTTGACCGCGGTGGACGAACCGCTCTCGGCGCGCAAGGAGCAACTGGAACAGTGCGCCGAGGTGACCGCAACCAAGTCCGGCGCGACCTCGACGGTGACCTCCACTCTGACGCCTGCACCGCCCATCGATGCGGACGACACGTTGGCCGTCCGGCAGACCGTCGCATCGGGAGCAGGCGGCGACGCCGTCACACAATCGATGCTGACACTGATGGCCCAGATCGACGACGTGCGAGTGTCGGCCACGTTCATGTCGTTCGGCTCGGGCACGCCCGATGCGATGACCCTCGACGAGCTGTTCACCGCGGCAGTCCAGAAGGTCGGCCAGAGCTGACGCAGCACTAGCAGACGACACCGACACGAATCGGTCGGACACAGCGCCGGCGGCGCGATTCATCCACAGCACGGCAGTTCTCCACAGGGCAGTACGAAAGCCCAGGTCGAGACTCTTTCGATCGTCGGGACCCCGGCCAGGATTCTCCGGTATGTACACACCGACGAACTCTCACGGCAACTTCGACTCCCGCCATCGCGTGCGGCTCGGCCACCCGAGCGACCTGATCACCGCGGTACCGGCCATGCTCGGGTTCCACCCGCACCGATCTATGGTGCTCATCGCGGTCAAGGACGGCGGTGCGAGCGTCGGACCCACGATGCGTCACGACCTCGTCCTGGCCGGCGATCACATCGATCGGCGCGCGGGCGGTCACACCCGCGCGACCCCGGAGATGCTCGACGTCATCGCCTACCTGGCCGGCTACTGCGCGATGGAGAACATTCCCGCGGTCATGGCGGTGTTCGTCGACGACAGGCTCGATCGAACCGTCCGGACATCGCATCTACTCGACGTGGAAGCACTGGTGACCGAACTCGACGCCACACTCGCCTCGTTCGGAGTGCAGCTCGGTGAGGCCCTTGCGGCGTCGGAGATCGCCGAATCCGCCGACTGGTGGACGTTGCGCGGACCACAGCGGCACGGCCTGATGTCCGATCCGTCGGCGTCGCCGATGACCGTGGCCCGCGTGCTCGACGGCTACTCCGTCAGACGATCCAGGTCCGAGCTGGCCGAGACCATCGCGCCGGGCCCCGACGCGACCGTGCGGGCCGTTGCCGCCGAGATCTCGCGACAACGACGGGACGGGATTCGATCTCGTACCGACGAGCTGACGTCGGTGCTGTCGTACGTCGCGCGAGCGCCGTACGACACCGAATTGGATCCGACCGACATCGCTCGGATCGCACTCGCGATCGGTCATGTCCAGGTGCGTGACGCACTGCTGGCCCTGACTCTCGGTGACGACGCGGGATTCGTCGAAGAGTTCTGGGCGAGGATGTCCCGCGTCCTGCCGAAGGCCGAACGAGCCATCGCCGCAACACTTCTGGCCTTCAGCGCGTACGTCCGCGGAGACGGACCGATGGCCCGCATCGCGATCGATGCGGCACTGGAAGCCGACGAGAACTACTCGCTGGCGCGACTGCTGGACCGGTCGCTCAGCGCCGGCGCAGGTCCCGATCTCGTTCGGGAAGTGGCCGAGAGCGGCTTCGCGTGTGCTCGCGCCTGCGGAGTTCGGCTCCCCGGCGACCCCTTCGGTCGACGGTGACGGCAGTCGAGCACATCGACGATCGGCAGGCGAGTGGGTCAGCGCGCCGCGTGCGACCGATCGCCGAGCTGTTGCAGGAATGTCCACGCATCGGCCACGATCCGATCGAGATCGGTCAGCTCCGGCGTCCATTTCAACTCCTCGACTGCGCGCGAGCTCGAGGCGATCAACACGGCAGGGTCACCGGCACGACGGGGAGCATGTTCGACGGCGATGGGCAGACCGGTGACGCGCTCGCAGGACGAGATGACCTCGTGCACGGAGAATCCGGTGCCGCTGCCGAGGTTGTAGATGGTGTGCTCGCCCGGTTGTGCGGCATCGACAGCGAGTATGTGCGCCTCGGCGAGGTCGGCGACGTGGATGTAGTCGCGAACAGCCGTACCGTCCGGAGTTGGCCAGTCGGTGCCGAACACCGAGATCTTCTCGCGCTGCCCGAGTGCGACCTGGAGCACGAGCGGAATCAGGTGGGTCTCGACGACGCGATTCTCTCCGAAACCGTTGTAGGCGCCGGCGACGTTGAAGTACCGAAGGCTCGTGGCGGCGAGGCCGTAGGCCGCGGCGTACGACGTGATCGCGTGATCTATCGCGAGTTTGGTGGCACCGTAAGGATTGGTGGGGCGGGTGGGTGCGTCCTCGGTGATGGGGGTCTTCTCGGGCTCGCCGTACGTGGCGGCGGTCGAGGAGAACACCAGCTTCGCGGTGCCGGATGCACGAATGGCATCGAGCAACGCCAGCGAGGTGACGACGTTTCCGCTCCAGTACTTGTCGGGCGAGACCACCGACTCGCCGACGAGAGATTGCGCGGCGAAGTGCAGGACGGCGTCGAACCCGCCGCCGATCAGTACGTCCGCGGCGACGTCCTTGATGTCGCCTTCGACGAATGTGGCACCACCGGGCACGGCGTCCCGGTTACCGGTGGACAGGTTGTCCACGACCACGACCTCGTGACCGCGCTCGACGAGCACAGCCGCGCAGACGCTGCCGACGTAGCCAGCACCACCGGTAACCAGAAGCTTCACTGTTCGTTCTCCCTCACACGCGTCCGACGCCGTCGTCGGTGTGAGGTCAGACCTTCTTCACCTGGACGGCGTGCGCCATTTCCTCGGATATGTCGACACCACTGTGTCCTGGCACCGTGATCGTGACCGACCCGGGCTTGGCTTCGACTGTAACCCGAGCATCGGGGACCACGCCTGCTTCGCGAAGCTGAGCGATGACCTCCGGGTCGGACTGAACGTGCTCGGCGAGGCGTCGCACGACGACAGCGGTCGGCTGGCCGACGGGCACATCCGTGAGGCGGATGAGAGCTTCCGGTGCGAGAGTCGACTGGCCGGGACCGAGTTCCTCCAGACCGGGGATCGGGTTGCCGTACGGCGAGGTGGTCGGGTTGTTCAGGACGGTGACCAGACGTCGCTCGACCTCCTCGCTCATCACGTGTTCCCAACGGCACGCCTCGGCGTGCACGTCTTCCCAGCGCAGACCGATGATGTCCACGAGCAGACGCTCGGCCAAACGGTGTTTGCGCATGACCGCGACCGCCAGGCTTCGGCCCTTCTCGGTCAGCTCGAGGTGTCGATCGCCTGCGACGGACAACAGCCCGTCTCGCTCCATCCGAGCAACGGTTTGGCTGACGGTGGGACCACTCTGTTCGAGCCGTTCGGCGATTCTCGCGCGGAGCGGAATCACGCCCTCTTCTTCCAAATCGTAGATCGTCCGGAGGTACATCTCCGTGGTGTCGACCAGATCCTTCACACTCAACCCCTTCGTCGGGCTCGATCCTACCGTCAGCGCCCCGAAATGAGCGCTGCACCCAGCCGCAGCGGGCGCGGCGCACCACAACGGCGTACGCCGTTTCCCATGGCTTCTCACAAGGGGACTGTGGGGACAACACCGGAACCCGGCAACACCATCCCGTCCGACAACGTAGTTTTGTCCGTATGTCTGATCAGGCGACACGCGCCGCCGCGCCCATCCCGAACCGCCCCGAGGACATCGTCGTGTGGAGCGCGGATTACCTCGGCTACCGGTGGAGCGACGACCACCCGATGAATCCGACTCGACTCGATCTGACAATGGCACTCGCTACCGACATCGGCCTGCTCGCGGGCGTCGAACTCGTCGAGCCCACTGCCGCGCCCGATTCCGAGCTCCTCCGATTTCACACCAGCGCCTACATCGAGGCCGTCAAACAGGCACCGTCGCAGGGCCCGGCTCTGCGAGATCCCGACGACGTCGTCCACGGACTGGGTTCCGACGACAACCCGGTGTTTCCGCAGATGCACGAGGCGAGCGCCATGCTCGCCGGTGGTTCTCTGGCCGCCGCCCGCGAAATCGCGTCGGGACGTGCTCGACGCGCGGTGAGCATCGGCGGCGGCATGCACCACGCGATGGCCGACTGGGCCTCCGGCTTCTGCGTCTACAACGACGCCGCGATCGCCATCTCGTGGTTGCTGGACAACGGGTTCGACCGGATCGCCTACATCGACGTCGACGCTCACCACGGAGACGGCGTTCAGGCGGCATTTCTCGGTGACCCGAGAGTGCTCACCGTCTCGTTGCACCAACATCCGGCGACGCTGTGGCCGAACACCGGATGGTCGACCGAGGTGGGAGCCGAACGCGGTGAGGGAACCTCGATCAACGTTCCATTGTTGCCCGGCACCGCGGATCGGTTGTGGCTGCGCGCGTTCCACGCGATCGTGCCGGGTGCGATCGCGGCGTTCGCGCCTCAGATCATCGTCAGCCAGTGCGGTGTCGACAGCCACCGCGAGGATCCCCTCGCGGACCTGGCCCTGACCGTCGACGGCCAGAATGCGGCATTCCTGGCCATGCGTGATCTGGCGGACAAACATTCCGAGGGTCGGTGGTTGGCCGTCGGCGGCGGAGGGTACGGCTTGGTGCGCGTCGTTCCACGGGCCTGGACGTACCTCATCGCTGCCGCGCTCGGTCGCGACATCGACCCGATGTCGGCGTTGCCGGACACGTGGCGGGAGCGAGTACGGACCATGGCACCGAGTGTCGACCTCCCGCAGACGATGGGTGACGGGGGAGACGTCGACTATCCCGCCTGGGACGGACCCGGGGGATCCCTCGCCGGGACCGACGGCACCGACAGGGCGCTCGAGCGCGTCGACTCGGCCATCATCGCCACCCGTCGAGCAGTGTTTCCACTGCTCGGACTCGATCCGGAGGACCCGCGTGACTGATCCGACCGACAGCCCCTCGGACGAGGAGCCGGCCGTTGCGGCGTCGGACCCGAGTGACAAGGAACCGCGCGACCAGGAACCGAGCAACCAGGAACCGAGCGACAAGGACCTGGCCAGAGAGCGAGCGGAAACATCCTTTCCGCGGCACTGGGTTGCCGACGTCCTGACCTCCGACGGCGGTGTGGTGCACCTGCGTCCCATCGTCCCGTCGGACTCCGAACGGATCGTCGCATTCCACGGCCGGTTGTCCGAGCGGACGAGATACCTGCGGTATTTCGGCCCGTACCCCACGATGCCGCAGCGTGACGTGCTCAACTTCACCACGGTCGATCACCACGACCGGGTGGCGTTCGTCGCAGTGCTCGGTGACGACATCATCGCGGTCGGCCGCTACGAGCGACTGCCCGAGGGAGACGGCAACTCCGCCGAGGTGGCCTTCGTCGTCGCCGACGCACACCAGGGTCGCGGGCTGGGTCCGATCCTGCTCGAACACCTCGCCGGAGCGGCCGCCGAGAACGGTGTGAACATGTTCGTCGCCGAGGTGCTCGCCGAGAACCGGAACATGGTCACCGTCTTCCGCGAAGCGGGATACCAGGTCAGCCGGTCCTTCGAGGGTGGTGTGCTGCGACTGGAGTTCGCCATCGACCCCAGCGAAGCTCTGCTGTCGGTGCGCAATTCCCGTGAGCGTGCCGCCGAGGCCCGCAGTGTGCGCAATGTACTGAGCCCACGATCGGTGGCCGTGATCGGAGCGTCGACGGACAGCTCGAAGGTGGGCAACGCCGTTCTGGCGAATCTGCTGGCGGGCAACTTCACCGGGCCCGTCTATCCCGTCAACGCCGACCATCGTTCGGTTCGCGGGGTCCGCGCCTACGCCACGGTGCACGACATCCCGGATCCGGTCGATCTTGCGATCGCAGCGGTACCGGCCGATGCGATCGACGCGGTACTCGACGACTGCCTCGACAAGGGCGTCAAAGCGTTGCTGGTGGTGTCGGGTGGATTCGGCGAGACCGGACCCGCGGGGCAGGAGAGCGAGCGCAGGCTGGTGCTCGCGGCGAGGGCGCACGGAATGCGGTTGATCGGGCCCAACGCGCTCGGTGTGGCGAACACCGATCCCGAGTTCGGTCTGAACGCCACTCTGGCTCCGCATCTGCCCACTCCGGGCAACGTCGGGTTCTTCTGTCAGTCCGGTGCCCTCGGCATCGCGATTCTGGACGAGGCCGCCAACCGCAGGCTCGGACTGTCGACCTTCGTCTCGGCCGGAAACCGCGCCGATGTGTCCGGTAACGATCTACTGCAGTACTGGGATTCGGACCCGGCCACCGAGGTGATCCTGCTGTACCTCGAGAGCTTCGGTAATCCCAGGAAGTTCACCAGGATCGCCCGACGGGTGGCGCGCAGCAAGCCCATCATCGCGGTCAAGAGCGGCCGCGGGGCCGTGCCGCCCGCACATGCGATCGGTGCCGACATCGACGACTCCATCGTGCGCGCACTGTTCGCTCAGGCCGGAGTCATCCAGGTCGACACCATCTCGGAACTCTTCGATTGCGCGGTGCTCTTCGGAAATCAGCCGCTGCCCGTCGGACCGAGGGTTGCCGTGGTGGGAAACTCGACCGCGCTCGGGGTGTTGGCGGTCGACGCTGCGCGGGCCAAGGGCTTGCATGCGAGCAGCCCGATCGACGTCGGTCCGCAGGCCGGTCCCGAGGATTTCGCCGCGGCCGTGTCGTCGGCACTGGCCGCGTCGGACATCGACGCTGTCATCGTCGTGTTCGTACCCCCGGTGGCGGTGGAGGTGGAGCCGTTCGCGACCGCGCTCGGCAACGCCGTCCGTGGATCCGACAAGCCCGTACTCTCGACGTTCCTCGCTACCGAGGGCATTCCGGACGTCCTGGCGGTCCGGGGGCCGGGTGGATACCCCATCCGCGGTTCGGTGCCCTCGTACTCGAGCCCGGAGCGAGCGGTTGCCGCCCTCGCCGCCGCGTGGCGCTACTCCGCGTGGCGGTCGCGACCGGTGTCGAACCTGGTCCGGCCCAAGAGCATCGATTCCGAACGCGCCAAGCAGCTGGTCGAGGGCTGGCGTTCGGCAGGCAGTCACGGACGGTGGCTCTCCGACTTCGAAACCGCCGAGTTGCTGGGCTGCTACGGACTCGACGTCGTCGCTTTCCGGACGGTGACCGACGAGGACGAGGCCGTCGCAGCGGCAGACGAACTCGGCTACCCGGTGGCGGTCAAGGCGACCGGTGAACGGTGGCGGCACCGGCCGGATCTCGGTGGAGTGCGCCTCGACATGGCGGACGCGTCCGCGGTGCGGGTGGCGTATCGCAATCTGGCGGCAGACTCGGGCGAGCCGTTGTTGCACGTCCAGCGCATGGCGGTCAAGGGAATCGGCTGCGTCGTACGCGTACAGGACGACCCGTCGTTCGGATCGCTCATCTCGTTCGGTCTGGCCGGCGTCATCTCGGACCTGCTGGGCGACCGTGCCTATCGGGTACTTCCGCTGACCGAGGACGAGGCCGCGCAGCTGATCGACGCGCCCAAGGCGGCTCCGCTGCTGTCCGGATATCGCAATGCGGTGCCCGTCAACAAGAATGCCCTGATCGACCTCGTGCAGCGGATCTCGGCACTGGCAGAAGATATCGCCGACATTCGCGAGATCTCGTGCGAGCCGGTTCTGGCGTCCGCCGACGGCGCACAGATCACCGATGCGCGCGTTCGCATCGGTCCGGAACCGACCAAGGCCGATCTGGGCCCGCGTCGATTGCGCTGACCGAAGACCGGCTTCGAAAAGGCAGAAGCCGAGGCGACGTCCCAGGGGGAGAGGACGTCGACTCGGCTACCGCACGAGGTGGCGCGAGCGGGGATGATCACCGCTGCGCCACCGGTCGGTGGTGACGTTCAGCTGGCGTAGGACCGCAGCTTCTCGGCGCGGTCGCCCTGCCGAAGCTTCACCATCACCTCGCGCTCGATCTGACGGACACGCTCACGGGAGAGCCCGAAGAGCTTGCCGATCTGATCGAGGGTGCGGGGCTGTCCGTCGTCCAGGCCGTATCGGAGACGGATGACCTGCTGCTCCCGCTCGTCGAGAGTGCCGAGAACGACGCGAACGTCGCTGTGCAACAGTCCGGCGATGACGG
The DNA here is from genome assembly GCF_002259485.1 of Rhodococcus sp. 14-1411-2a. GTDB lineage: Bacteria > Actinomycetota > Actinomycetes > Mycobacteriales > Mycobacteriaceae > Rhodococcoides. The sequence continues at coordinate 464,496 of NZ_NPGA01000020.1, read as the reverse complement.
CATTCTCCGCGGACGTCGCCTCGGAGTCCTCGATGAAGTCGCCGAGGGGTGCTTCCTCGTCGCTGCCCACCGGCATGTCCAGGCTCACCGGGTCGCGGCTGTGGTCGAGCAGGTCGGCGATCTTCTCCACCGCGATACCCGATTCGCTCGACAACTCCTCGTCCGTTGCCTCGCGGCCGAGCTGCTGATGCAGTTCACGCTTGATCCTGGCCAGCTTGTTGACCTGTTCGACCAGGTGGACAGGGAGCCGGATCGTGCGGCTCTGATCTGCCATCCCGCGGGTGATGGCCTGACGAATCCACCAGGTCGCGTAGGTCGAGAATTTGAAGCCCTTGGCGTAGTCGAACTTCTCCATCGCGCGGATGAGTCCGAGGTTGCCCTCCTGGATCAGGTCCAGCAAGGGCATCCCGCGCCCGGTGTAGCGCTTGGCAAGAGACACGACCAGGCGAAGGTTCGCTTCGAGGAGATGGCTGCGGGCGGCACTGCCGTCGCGAACGATGATGGCGAGGTTGCGCTTCTTGACCGCGCTCAACCTCTTCGTGTTCTCGAGAACCTGCTTCGCGTACAGACCAGCCTCGATCCTCTTGGCCAGATCTACTTCCTCGGCAGCCGTCAGCAACGCGGTGCGGCCGATTCCGTTGAGGTACACGCGAACGAGATCGGCTGCTGGGCTCTGGGCGTCCAGATCGGCGTCGGTCGGCCGTGGACGAATCGTGGTGCTGGGGCTGGTCATGACTTGCCTCCTGGTCGGTGGTGTCTCACAGGGTTCAACGCTCGGGAGACTCCGATAAGTTCCCACGCCGATCCGGTGGATACCCGCGTGACCAGGGATTACGTCATGTTCGTCCTGAGAAGTTGCTGAGAAGTGAAACCGCCGGGAACGGTCGCTCTCGTGGGGTGACGTCCGGGACTCATCGGGCCGGCAGAACCAGGCCGTGCCGGACGAGCCCCTGCATCATCGTCACCGCATGCTGTGCCAGTTCCTCTGCGTCCTCGTCGTGCGCAGCAGCGAGCAACTCCACCAGTTCACCGACCGGTAGGCCATCGGGTCGCAGCCCGGCGAGCAGAGCCGCACCGAGTTCGTCGACGTCGTGCTGCCACTGCGGGCCGTTTCCGCGATGGACTCGCACCGCTACCGGAGCCCAGCCCTCGTCGCCGGGGAGATATACCCGTTCGAGTGCGGTGTTCGGTTCCAGAGTCAGCACCGAGTCGAGGATGTCGTGCTCTCGCAGCCAGTCCAGCCGCGCGAAGTACTCGATCGCTTCGTTGCCCAGCGGGTCGGAGAAGCCGTGCGTGAGCTCCTCGGCCAGAAGGTCGGTCGGCGCATCGGTACTGCGGAGATAGACGAACCCGAAACCGATTCCTTCCACGTCGGCGGCAGCGAAGTGATCGAGCCAGGACTGTGCCACCGCGGCCGCGTCGGGATCGCGGGGATCGAGTCCGCCGTCGCGCATCCACGTGCCCACGTACAGCGCGGGATCGGCGACGTCGCGCTCGACGACCCAGGCGTCGATCCCGTGCGCGGGAAGCCACGACGCCACGCGAGCACGCCAGTCCTCGCCGCGGACGTGCACCCACGAGGCCAGGATGGCAGCGGTACCACCGAGCGTCAGGTGGTCCGGGGCCCGGCCGATCATCAGAGCGCTCGCGCCGTCGAGATCGAGGCCGGAATCGCGGTACGAATGCAGCACTTCGGCGCGGCCGACGACGAACGGCGGGTTGGCGACGATGCGATCGAATCGACGCCCGGTAACCGGCTCGAACCACGAACCGTGCAGAAACTCGACGTCGAGGCCGTTGAGCGCCATTGTCGCCGCCGCGAGGTCCATCGACCGCGGACTGATGTCCGTTGCGGTCACCTGCGCCGCGTAGTCGCAGGCGTGGACGGCCTGGACGCCGCAGCCGGTGCCGACGTCGAGAACGCTGGTCACCGGGGACGTGGGGGTTCCCCGCAGCAGCGACAACGAGGCCTGGCCGACGCCGAGCACGTGGTCGCGAGCAGTCTCGGCGACGCGCATGCTGCCGTCCGGATCCGAGACGATCCATCGGGTTCCGTGTCCGGCGTCGAGCGGTCGAATGTCGAGCAGCGTCCGCACCGTCGACCCGGAACGGGTCAGGATCCCGGCCGAGACGGCGTCGTCGACCGTCAACGGTGCGATGGCGTCGGCGACGTCGGACTCGGCGCAGTCGTCGACGAGCAGGAACAGGCGCACCAGAACACCCAGCGCGCCGCCGTCCCGACTGGCGTTGCGGACCGGCACCGGCTCGCTGCGACCGAGGGCAGCATGGGCGTCGTCCCCGAGCAGCGTCAGCACGCCGTCGGCGTCGTACCCCGCCCGCTCGAAGGCATCACGAAGACCGGCGCAGGCGAGGACGAGCGGGGACGTGGAGTTCGGTGCAGTCACGACGCAAGTGTCGCATCGGCGAGGGCCGGTGCGTCAGTCGTCGCCCGCTTCGATCACCCGGTGGTTGCTCGATTCCAGTTGCGGCCTGTCGACGGTCCGGTAGTCGTACCGGCTCATCTCGTCCTTGGTGCGGGGCGGCCGATCGTTGGCGATCAGCACAGCCATCCACGGCAGAGGAATGGACGCTCCGACTATTGCCATGGAGATCCACGGGTTCATCCACATCCCGTACGCGATGGCAGCCAACACCAACGCCGGAATGCGGAACGACATGATGAACATGTATTTGCGGACGCGAGCTTTGTGCTGCTCCTCGACCGACTGCTGCGCCTCGGTGATAAGGACGGGCCCATCCGGCGAGTCGCTGTACGCGCTTCCGTCGAACCCTGGGGTTCTCGTCATACCTCCACTGTGGCACTACTGCTCACAGAATGCTTGCAACGAGCTTGTGCAACCGGTTACCCCTCGATGGGGATTCACGGATTAATCTGTGTCCATGAGCACTCAGACGAAGGACCGTCCCGATATCGCACCGGACGAAACCACGGAAGACGACCGGCCGAAGTTCTTCCACTACGTGAAGAAGAACAAGATCGCCGAGAGCGCAGTGATGGGTACGCACGTCGTCGCGCTGTGCGGTGAGGTGTTTCCCGTCACCAAGTCGGCGAAGCCCGGATCACCGGTGTGCCCGGACTGCAAGAAGGTCTACGAGGGCCTGAAGAAAGGCGACTGAGCACCGTCTCCCGGGTGTCGGTCGGGGGTCGGCTCGGGACGCCCCGAGCGGGCGCGGTCGCCGGACAGTTTGATCGGCCCCGTGGCGAGCCGTCGGGCGACAGCGGTCACCGGCCCCGACGGCTTGTCGTCGGTTGCGGTCTGCGCTGCGATCCACTCGCGCATCTGGTCCATTCGTGTTGCCCGTGCAGGTGAGAACTCCTGGATCGTCGCGTTGAACTCGGCCCCGAGCACGACGGCGAAGCCGAGGAAGAACGTGAACAGCAGAAACGCGATGGGTGTCGCCAGGGCGCCGTAGGTGTACCCGGTGCTCGTCACCCAGCCGAGGTATCGACGCAGGACCGCGCTCGCGATCATGAAGAACACCCCGGCCAGCAGAGCGCCGCCGAGGAGACGATGCCACGGCAGCGAGGTGTGCAGAGCAACCTTGTACAGCGTCGTCAAACCCATGATCAGCAGTAGACCGACGGCCGGGTAGTAGAAGAAGTCGACGAGCTCGCTGCCCACCGTGATCCACGAATCCGGCAGGATCTGCTGCACGTACACCGGTCCGAGGGCGACGAGCGGAAGCACGAAGACCGCGATCACCAGGAAACCCACGTAGAGAAGCAGCGCGAAGAACCGCTGCCAGACGGGGTTTCGCGCGTCGGCCTGGCCGTGCGCTTCCACGATGGAATCGACGAACGTCGAGATCGCCGACGACCCGGCCCACAACGAGAGCAGAAAGCCCACGGACACGATCTCTCCGCTGCCCTGAGCGAGGACGTCCTTGACCGTCGGCGCGATGATCTGGTCCACGACGCTGCCGCTGAACAGGGTGTTGCTGAACGTGATGATCTTGGACTCGATGATCTCGACGGTGTTGGGTCCGAACCATCCGCCGACGAGTCCCAGACTGCCCAGCACACCGAGCAGCAGCGGCGGCAGTGACAGCGTCTGCCAGAACGCGGCCGTTGCAGCCTTGCTGAAGATCGAATCGTCCCACGCTTTGCTCAGAGTGCGCACAGTCACTTTCCACACCGCGTGTAGCGGTTTTCTCGCCGACAATCGTTCCGGTGGTGGAGTTCCGCCTGCAGACTCGCTCATGGTTCCTCCAGCATTCCTGACGAAAGGCGTCTTCGCCTAACAGCCGACTCGCCGTGTCGCATCCGACTCGCCGTGTCGCATCCGACTCGCCCCAGCGATGCGGGATCGGTCGGTGCGGAGCGATAGGCTCCTCGGCGGACACTGCAGGGCTACCGAGAGCGCGAGGAATTTACATCGATGCCAGGAACCGGCGGCCAGTGAGCGCTGACATGTTCGATCCGACACCACCATCGACCGAGCAGCCTGCCGCTCCCACGAGCGGGGGAGCACCGCTGCGCGCGTGGCAGCGACGGGCGCTGACGAAGTATCTCGTCGCCTCGCCCAAGGACTTTCTCGCGGTCGCAACGCCCGGCGCAGGCAAGACGACGTTCGCCCTTCGGGTGGCTGCCGAACTGCTGGCCCATCGCACCGTCGATCAGGTCACCGTCGTCGCGCCCACCGAGCACCTCAAGCACCAGTGGGCGGAGTCGGCGGCCAGGGTCGGCATCGCATTGGACTCGCGCTTCTCGAACTCGACCGGGCAGACCTCGAGCGACTATCACGGCGTGGTCGTGACGTACGCGCAGATCGCATCGCACCCGTTCAAGCATCGGGTGCGCACCGAATCGCGTAAGACTCTCGTGATTCTCGACGAGATTCACCACGGCGGCGACGCGAAGAGCTGGGGTGAAGGCATTCGCGAAGCGTTCGGAGACGCCACGCGACGGCTCGCACTGACCGGTACGCCGTTCCGCAGCGACGACAGTCCCATTCCGTTCGTCAACTACGAACCGGATCAGGACGGCCTGATGCGGTCCAAGGCCGATCACGCGTACGGCTACTCCGATGCTCTTGCGGACGGCGTCGTCCGCCCGGTCGTGTTTCTCGCGTACTCCGGAGAGGCGCGCTGGCGGGACAGTGCCGGTGAGGAGTACGCCGCCCGGCTCGGTGAGCCGCTCAATGCCGAACAGACCGCGAGGGCATGGCGCACCGCACTGGATCCGCAGGGCGACTGGATGCCGGCCGTGCTGTTGGCGGCGAACACGCGTCTCGCGCAACTGCGGGCAGGAGGCATGCCCGATGCAGGCGGTCTGGTGATCGCGACCGATCAGACGGTGGCGCGGGCCTACGCGAAGCTGATCGAGGTGATCACGGGGGAGACACCGGCGATCGTGCTGTCCGACGACCCCACGTCCTCGGCTCGCATCGCCGAGTTCGGCAAGAGCGATCAGCGTTGGATGGTCGCGGTTCGCATGGTGTCCGAGGGCGTCGACGTTCCGCGACTGGCCGTCGGTGTCTACGCGACGAGCGCGTCGACCCCGCTGTATTTCGCGCAGGCCATCGGCCGCTTCGTGCGGTCTCGGCGCAAGGGGGAGACCGCGAGCGTCTTTCTGCCGTCGGTACCGGTGCTGTTGGATCTCGCGTCGCAGCTCGAGGCGCAGCGCGATCACATTCTCGGAAAACCGCACCGGGAGAAAGACGGTTTCGACGACGAGCTGTTGGCCGACGCCAACAAGCAGAAGGACGAACTGGGCGAGGAAGAGAAGGCGTACACCTCGCTGGGTGCGGATGCGGAACTGGATCAGGTGATCTACGACGGCTCCTCGTTCGGTACCGCGACGTTCTCGGGCAGCGACGAGGAAGCCGACTATCTCGGTCTGCCCGGCTTGCTCGACGCGAAGCAGATGCGCGACCTGTTGCGTCAGCGTCAGCAAGAGCAGATCGACAAGCCCGCTGCGGGCCCTGCGGTGCCGGCTCCTGCCGTCGTCAACGACAGGGCCACCAGTGCGGGCCAGTTGGCCGGCCTGCGGCGTGAATTGAACAGTTTGGTCGCGGTGTACCACCACCGCACCGGGAAGCCGCACGGGGTGATTCACGGCGATCTGCGTCGTATCTGCGGCGGCCCGCCGACGGCGATGGCGTCGGCCGATCAGTTGGGCGAGCGAATCGCGCAGTTGCGGAAGATGTAGGGCCACGGGCGGAACCGGGCACGAAAAAGACGGACGGTTTGATGACCGTCCGTCTTCTTCGTGTTCGTCGATCGTGGCGAACCTGTTTCCCCCGACACAAAAGGTGGGTTACACCGTGGAGTCCGATTCGGTCATCACCGTTGCGTTCACTTCACGCAAACGGGCTTCGTGCTCGGTGGCGTGGTGACCGCAGAAGAGAAGTTCTCCACCGGTCGAGAGCACGACACGCGCGCGAGCCCCTGCACCGCACCGGTCGCACCGGTCCGCTGCTGTCAATTGTGGGCTGGTCAATGTTCCGGGCATGACTCCTCCGTACTGGCTTGCGGGTTGTCCCGTTCGCCTGGGGCCGGTCCGCCGCGTCGGTATGGCGCGGTTCGTTCACTCTGTCAGACGTATGGCGGTCACGCGTTGTTCCCGAGCGCGTTTCTTTGTGTTGTCACTAACACGAAACATGTCCCACGAGCAGGAACATCTCCCAGAGTGTTCGCTGAGAGCTGATACCGGTTCACGCGAGCCACGGCAGTAGGGTCGCCGATGTGTCTTCGACTTCCACTTCGCTCTCCGGCGCATCGAAGCTCGGTATTCCATCCCTGTTCGTCATCGGCGCGGTGTGTATGTACGTCGGCGCGGCGATCGGGGTGTTCCTGTTCGACGTCGTCGATCCGGCAGCGGTGGCGTGGCTGCGCGGCTTCGGTGCGGCGCTGGTTCTGGTGCTCTGGCGACGGCCGTGGCGGCGCAGGGCGGGCACCGGCGGTGCGTGGACCGTGCGTCGGGCGATCACGGCCGCCGCGTTCGGCGGTGCGACGATCGGCATGAACGCAATGTTCTACGAGGCGATCGCCCGGCTTCCCCTCGGCGCGGCGGTGGCCATCGAGTTTCTCGGGCCGATCGCGGTCGCTGCTGCCGGGTCGAGAAGGCCTGCCGATGTGTGCGCGTTGCTCCTGGTGGTGGCCGGTGTCGGGGCCATCGCTTCCGCGCAGTTCGAGGGCGGTGAGGTGGGGCTGGTCGGGATCGCGTTCGCGCTGGGCTCGGCGGCCCTGTGGGCTGCCTACATCGTGCTGGGCAAATCTGTTGCCGACGCAGGCCAGGGACTCGACGACATGGCTGCAGGGTTCGGAATCGCGTCCGTACTCCTGGCCGTGCCGTTGTTCGGACCGTTCGCGGCCGCGCACTCGAATGCGTTGGGAGACTGGCGGATCTGGGTTCTCGGATTGGGCGTCGGGCTGCTGTCGAGTGTGGTTCCCTACGTTCTCGATCAGTACGTCCTGGTGCGAGTGGGCCGGGCGCGCTTCGCATTGTTGCTGGCGCTGCTTCCGGCGACGGCGACGGTGGTCGGTGCCGTGGTGCTGACCCAGATTCCGACGGCTCTCGAGGCTCTGGGAATCGTGGCTGTCATCGCTGCCGTCGTCGTCGGTGGCCTGCCGGCCCGCAGAGATCGTGGCGTTGCCGACATTCCACCGCCCTGAGCCGCACTCGACACTGCAGAATGGAACGGTGACCAGCAAGCAGGACGACCTCGTTCACATCTGCACGGCAGGGGAGTGGCTCGCGATGCGCGGTCGGGCCGAATACACCCCGGACTCGTACGATTCCGTCGGGTTCGTGCACCTGTCCACACCCGAACAAGTGCACCTGCCGGCGAATCGGCTCTTCTCCGGGCGCACGGATCTGGTTCTGCTGCGCATAGATACAGCTCGTCTGACGGCACCCGTTCGGTGGGAACCGGGGGTACCGACAGATCCGGAGTCGATGGTTTTCCCGCACCTGTACGGACCGCTACCGATCGCGGCCGTGACCGCGGTCGTCGACTATCGGCCGGGGCCGGACGGAACGTTCGGGGTGCCGCAGGTGTGACGGCATCCACGCCGCAAAAGAACAACGACCGCTGATCACTGTGATCGGCGGTCGTTGTTCGAGATGGAGCGAACGAATCAGTCCAGGTAGTCGCGCAGTACCTGAGAACGCGACGGATGACGCAGCTTGGACATGGTCTTGGACTCGATCTGACGAATCCGCTCGCGGGTCACTCCGTAGACCTGGCCGATCTCGTCGAGCGTGCGGGGCTGTCCGTCGGTGAGACCGAAGCGCAGGCGTACCACCCCTGCTTCGCGCTCGGACAGAGTCTCGAGGACCGACTGCAACTGATCCTGCAGCAGGGTGAACGACACGGCATCCACGGCCACGACGGCCTCGGAGTCCTCGATGAAGTCACCGAGCTGGCTGTCGCCCTCGTCGCCGATGGTCTGGTCGAGGGAGATGGGCTCACGCGCGTACTGCTGGATCTCCAGCACCTTCTCCGGCGTGATGTCCATTTCCTTGGCGAGCTCCTCCGGGGTGGGCTCGCGGCCCAGATCTTGGAGGAGCTCACGCTGGATGCGTCCGAGCTTGTTGATGACCTCGACCATGTGCACCGGGATGCGGATGGTGCGGGCCTGATCGGCCATGGCCCGGGTGATCGCCTGCCGGATCCACCACGTGGCGTAGGTGGAGAACTTGTAGCCCTTGGTGTAGTCGAACTTCTCGACCGCGCGGATCAGACCCAGGTTGCCTTCCTGGATGAGGTCCAGGAAGGCCATGCCGCGACCGGTGTAGCGCTTGGCCAGCGAGACGACGAGTCGAAGGTTCGCCTCGAGGAGGTGGTTCTTGGCGCGGTTGCCGTCACGGCAGATCCACGTCATGTCGCGACGCTGCGCAACGGGAAGCTTCTCGCCCTTCTCCGCGGACTCTCGCATCTTCTCGACCGCGAACAGGCCTGCCTCGATGCGCTTGGCCAGCTCGACTTCCTCTTCGGCGTTGAGGAGTGCGACCTTGCCGATCTGCTTGAGGTAGGCACGCACGGAGTCGGCGGACGCGGTGAGCTCGGCGTCCTTGCGGGCCTGACGCAGCGCCTCGGATTCCTCTTCGTCCCAGACGAAGTCGCCGGACGCCTTGTCCTCGGCAGTCGGCTCGGCGGTGGCGTCTTCCTCGGTGTCGTCACCGGCGGCGACCACCTCGACGACATCGTTGGCGGCAGCGGCGAGGTCGCCCTCGGAGATGTCGATGTCCTCGATCCCGGGAGTGCTCTCGTCGGCGTCGTCGGAAGCCGGAGCAGCTGCTGTCTTCTTCGCTGCGGCCTTCTTCGCCGGGGCCTTCTTGGCTGCGGCACGCTTGGCCGGTGCCTTCTTTGCCGGTGCCTTCGCAGCGGGTGCCTTGACAGCAGGTGCAGGTGTCGCAGACTCGGTTTCGGAATCTACGGTCTGACGGATATCGGTGGCTGCCACGTACGCCCTTTCGTGACGAAGTCGTGCGGCGTCACGCCAGAGTTGTTTCCGGCGGAGAGGTCTTCGGATTCGGCCGGCTGCGTACCGGCACACACCATTGTAACGACCTCTCAGGAGTTTGTTACCGACCCTCGCCCTACGCAGGTGGCAACCCGCGTGTCAGTCCAGCGATCCGGCGGACGTACCGGTCTCGGCGGACGGTACGGCGGAGTCCGCTGCGAGTGCGGCACCGACGATCCCGGCAGTGTTCAGCAGGGTTGCCGGAACCACGGGTGTGCGATTGGTCAGGTGCGGAATCCACTTCTCGCTCTTGCGGCTGATGCCGCCGCCGGCGATGAAAAGATCCGGCCACAGCAGCGCCTCGAACGTCTCGAGAACCTTCGAGACCTCCTTGGCCCACTCCTTGTAGGACAGGCCCTGGTTCTCCTTCACCGACGACGCCGCACGATGCTCGGCCTCCCTGCCGTCGATCTCCATGTGGCCGAATTCGGTGTTGGGAAGCAGAACGCCGTTGTGCAGCACGGCCGAACCGATCCCGGTGCCGAACGTCAACAGCACGACGACGCCGTCCCTGCCCTTGCCGCCGCCGTACTTGTCCTCGGCCACTCCGGCTGCATCCGCGTCGTTGAGCACGGTGACGTTCTCGGTGCCGATGGCTTTCGCGAACAGCGCGCGGGCGTCGGTGTCGATCCAGGACTTGTCGATGTTGGCGGCCGAGCGAGCGACACCGTTGGTCACCACTGCAGGCAGGGTGACGCCCACCGGGCCGGTCCACTCGAAGTGCGCGACGATCTCGGCCACGGTGCGCGCGACGGCATCGGGGGTCGACGGTTGCGGCGTCTCGATCTTGTAGCGGTCGCCGACGAGCTCACCGGTGCTCAAGTCCACGATTCCGCCCTTGATGCCGCTGCCGCCGACGTCGACGCCGAACCCGTGGCGCGCCGCCGCAGCGGTGGTGTTGTCCGAACCTGCCTGTGTCATGTGGATGCCGCTCCTGGCGTGATCGAATCCGTGTGATGCCGTCGGTTCCGAACAATAGTGTGTTTCGGCGTTCGTGGGACGGTGACGTCACCGGCGGTCGCTGCGGTGGTGCTCGAACGTCGGTGTGTGTTGCGATGTACGTGTGCCGAAACCAGACCGATCGCAGACCGACACCGCCAGTACACAATTGCCGGAAGAGCAGGTGGCAGCAGAGGGATCGAACACCCGCGAGGTGGACGTGCTGCGCGAGGTCGCCGTACGGGTCGCGACGCGAGCCGCCGAGCACGTCAGGCGACGCCGCCCGGAGGTCTTCGGCGGCGAACCGATCGAAGGTGACGGCGCGGTGCAGTCGAAGAGCACGCCGACCGATCCGGTGACGATCGTGGACACCGAAACCGAGAGCGTCCTCCGCGAGCTGCTGGCGCGGCTTCGGCCGCAGGATGCCATTCTCGGTGAGGAGGAAGGCAGCGAGAACGACTCGCTCGACGGCGTGCGGTGGGTGCTCGACCCGATCGACGGAACCGTGAATTTCATGTACGGAATTCCGGCGTACGCGGTGTCGGTCGCGGTTCAGATCGACGGTGTCAGTGTTGCGGGGGCCGTGGTCGACGTCGCCCGCGAGCTCGTCTACTCGGCCGCTCTTGGGCGCGGGGCGACGGTGGAGCGAGCCGACGGTACCCAGGAGCAGCTGCACTGTTCGGGTGTCACCGATGTGTCGATGACGTTGTTGGCCACCGGATTCGGCTACGGATCCGGTCGTCGCGCGGTGCAGGGCGCGATCATTTCCGAACTGCTGCCTCAGGTGCGTGACATCCGCCGGATCGGTTCGGCTGCGCTCGATCTGTGCATGGTCGCGTCCGGAGTTGTCGACGCACACTTCGAGCACGGGCTCAGTCCGTGGGATTGGGCGGCGGGTGGGCTGATCGCAGCCGAGGCTGGCGCGACGGTCAGGCTGCCTGCTGCCGACAGCACCAGCGCTCAGGGTGCGGTGACGGTGGCCGCTGCCCCAGGGGTCTCGAACGCCTTCCTGGCGGTACTGCGCAGCGCGGGTGCACTCGATCCGATACCCGGCTGACGCGCCGCCGGTCGGTCAGCAGCGCGATTCGCGTGCTGCCGAGAGCAGATCGGCGTCGAGTGGCGCAGGGGCGGCACCGGGTGCGGTACCGGCGAGCGTGCGCAACACTTCCTCGGCGTCGTCGTTGGGCTGGATCTCGCTGAAGTAGGTACCGAGAGCCAGATCGACCGAGTCGTCGGCGCGGGCATCCTGAATCAGTTCGGCGCACGGCGCGACCAGTGACACGGCACTGGCCGCCGCCAGGCCGGCCGGGCCGAACCGAATCTGGCCCTGGCACTGCATGTTCTGATCGACGTAGACCGGATCGTTGCCGACCTGGACGTCCGGTGCGCTGGCGAAACCGTAATCGATGAGCTGGGCGGCGACGAGAGCTGCCTGTCCGCGCTCACCGTTCGCGTTGAAGACGCGCACTTTCGATGCGGACAGGGCCGCAGGCTCGACGTCGAGCAGTGTCGTCGGGTCCACTTCTTCGCCGAGAGGTGCCGGCTGCGTCCCGTCCGTCGCGGCGGTGGTGGTGGGCACGTTGCATTCGGCCGTTGCGGAGGCGGCTTCGGAGGTGGTGAACACCTTGACCCACACGAGCACTCCGAGCAGGGCCAGCACGGCGAAGACCGCGATCATCGGAAACGCGCGGCGTCGACGGAACGGACGACCTCGACCGTCGACCGAATGGCCTTCGGTGATCAGAGAAACCACGGTGATCTTCGCCTTTCCGTCGGCAGTTGCCGAGACCGGTCCACAGAGTCGGTTCACACCGACGCGGTGCCTACTGTAGATGCCCGCGGTCGGTGGGGGCGGCACACTCGGCCGGCACCTACTCCGATCCCGTGCGCGACGCCCGATTCGGAGCCTGAAACCGGGGGCGAGAAGTGTTCTGCGATGCAAGGAATGAAGCCGCCCATCCCGGTGTTGTTGCGGCGTGCAGCCAGGTGAAGGACCAGTCGGCGATTCGGTTTCTGCTTTGCGACCGGCTTCGGCTATTGTCTGGCGGCCGCGGTGCTTCAAGAATCGGACACCGGTGCACGATCGATCAGGTGAGCGAGGTCTCGATCGGGTTTCAACCGGCGAGTTCTGGGAACTACCCGGTGTAGTTTCGGGCACCGCGCGACGACGAACGGTTTGAACAGATACGAACATCGGTGGGAGCGAGCAAGCGCCCTCTTCACAGCCGACGGCCACAAGCCGACCACATCGGCAGCTTTCACCACACACACGCACGAAGATGAGGGGTACGAAGACAATGGCAACCGACTACGACGCACCGAGAAGAACAGAATCCGACGATGTGTCGGAGGACTCGCTGGAAGAACTGAAGGCCCGACGCAACGAGGCTCAGTCCGCCGTGGTGGACGTGGACGAATCCGACACCGCGGAGTCGTTCGAGCTTCCGGGTGCAGATCTGTCCGGCGAGGAGCTGTCGGTTCGGGTCGTTCCCAAGCAGGCCGACGAGTTCACCTGCTCGAGCTGCTTCCTGGTCCATCACCGCAGCCGGCTGGCCAGCGACGCCAACGGTGTACTGATGTGCCGCGACTGCGCGGCGTGACCTTTTCCACACAGACCTGATCCAGCGGGTCAGGTCTGTGTCGACGGTTCCGACCGTCGATCGACGGGTGAATCAGCGCGCTTCGACGCCGTGCGCGGTCAGGACTGCCAGCAGCTCTTCGGGGCGCTTGGTACTGACTAGCCAGTAGGGCGTCGGATCGTCCGGGTCGTCGAGGACCACGATCACCATCTGCTTCACCCAGGTGCGGTGCTGCACGAAGGCCAGTGGATCGAGTTGCCTTCCCAGCGCCGCACTTTTTGCTGTCGCGGGAACGATCGCGGCCTTCGATGCCACATCGAGTGGCAGATGAGCAGACCCGACGCGTAACTCGGTGCCGGTCGCTCCGGTGCCCACCTCGACGCGCAGCCTGCTGAAGGCGAACAACGCCCACGCGATCAGTGGGAGCAACACGACATAGGGCAGCCAGGCCCTGATGCCCGGCGCACCCATGTGGATCTCCGCAGCCAGCAAGACCGCCACGGCCGCACCCGCCGCCCACCACCAGATCGGCACCCAGAGTCGCTCCGAGTACAGCACGGAGTTCGCGGGTGCTGAGGAACCCGTGTGGGGAGTGGAGTCGCCGGACTCCGACGCGTGTTCGGCCTGTCGATCTGCAGTCACGAGTCCCAGGGTAGTCGCCACACCGAGACGGAAGCCGGCCAGCGTAGTCTCGTACGACGTGAGCGACGAAGTCACCGAGTCCGGCAGCGAACCATCCGTCGATCGACCCACCATCCCGTGCCTGCCTTCCGATCCGGTGTCCGAGGTCCTGGTACGCCGACTCGATCCCGAGCTTCCAGTGCCGACGCGTGCGCACGACGGTGATGCGGGCGTGGATCTGCGAATCACGGCTCCGGTGACCATCGCACCGGGCGAACGCGTCCTGGTGGGGACCGGAATCGCGATCGCTCTCCCGTTGGGAACCGTCGGGCTGGTGCATCCGCGATCGGGGTTGGCGGCGAAGTCGGGCCTGTCGGTGGTCAACACCCCGGGCACCATCGATGCCGGCTACCGCGGGGAGATCAAGGTCTGTCTGATCAACCACGACCTGCACACTCCGATCGAACTCGAGCGCGGCGACCGCGTCGCCCAACTGATCGTGCAGCGAGTCGAGTTGGTGACGTTCGTCGAGGTGGACGAGTTGGACGACACCGTTCGAGGGGCCGGTGGTCACGGTTCGACCGGCGGCCATGCGAGTCTGAAGCAGTGAGTTCCGCCACGACGTTCACCGGTGGCAGGCACAGTGGAAGCAACCGAGAAGAAGAGAGCTGAACATGTTCGGACGGCGTAAGAAGAACGACGCCGGCAGTGCCTCCGCGCCCGGTGCGGAGCCATTCGTCGACAGCGTCGAAGACGAAGACGACGGTGTCGAGGCCGCGGACACGACCGCAGACGGGCCCCAGGATCTCGAGGACCTCGACGACGATCGCGAGACCGTCGCCAAGACGCGACTCGACCTCGGCTCGGTGCTGATTCCGCTGCCGGAGGGCGGTCAACTCCAGGTCGAGATGTCGCAGGCCGGTAGCCCGCAGGCAGTGCACATCGTGACGCAGTTCGGGCGCATCACCATCGCTGCCTACGCGGCACCCAAATCGCCCGGTCAGTGGCGCGAAGTGGCAGCCGATCTGGCGTCGTCTCTGCGCAACGACAAGGCCGAGACGACAGTCGAGACGGGTCCGTGGGGACGCGAACTCCTCGGTGTCACGGCCAACGCCGACCTGCGCTTCATCGGAGTCGACGGCTATCGCTGGATGGTCCGCTGCGTGCTGGCGGGTCCGTCGGGTGCGGTGGGCGAGGGCCAACCGCTCGTGCGGCTGGCGCACACGATCCTTCGGCAGACCGTGGTGGATCGGGGTACCGAGCCGCATCCCGTTCGGACCCCGTTGCCGGTGGTGTTGCCGCAGGTACTGGCCGAGCAACTTGCTGCAGCCGCGCAGCAGCAGGCGGCAGCTCAGCAGAACGCTGCGCAACAGGCCGCGCAGCCCCAGGCCGCGGTACCCACCGCAGAACCTGTTGTGCCGCAGCAGGATTCGACGCCGCAGCCGACCGCCGCCGAGCGTGACCGCGCGCCGCGTCGGGGCGCGTCGGGATCGGCGATTCAGCAGCTGGGCGGCTGAGCCTGCGGACCGTCGAGACCGTCGACCGCCGCTCGGCCGAGGCATCCCGGGTCGCGTCCGATGTCGTCCAGGGTCACGGTACGCAGCGCGCAGTTCGGTAGCGCCCGCGCCCACTGTCGAGCCACCTCGATCGGATGGACCGCGTCGTCCACTGCTCCCACGACGACGGCAGGCAGCTCCAGCCGAGCGAGCTCGTGGAGTTCGGGGCTGCGGTGCCGAGCCGCCTCGTCCAGCGCGTCCGGAAGCGCGGGCCACTGGGCAGCCCATGACCTCCGCAGCGTGCGCGCGAGCCACGGCGGGCTCGACGCGGCCATTGCCGCGGTGACGGTGTCGAGCCCCTGTTCACGCAGGGATCGAGCGGTGAACTCCGCGCTCAGGGCCGCGGGGGAGCCGGCCGGGTCTCCGGTCCACGCCGGGAGCGCGAGTGCAACAGCCGCAGTGTTCGATGCGTTGGCCGCGGCCCAGCGAACCGCTACCGCGGCCCCGAGGGATATCCCCGCGATCACGACGCGTCCGTGTCGGTGCGCGGCGTCGTCGAGGGCGGTCAGGTAGCTCTCGACCACCGCGGCCGGGTCGGGTTCGACCGCGATGGTGGTCAATCCCACACTCTCGAATGCGGCCGAGAACGCGTCGGCGGCGAACCGGGCATCGGACCCCGTTCCCGGTAGAACGATCGCATTGCGGGTGTCGAATCGGCTGTGCACGACACGATTGTGCACGCCTTCCGACACCTCCGTAGCGGCGGTTGGTCAGCGTGACACTTGGGGTCTACAGTGGCGAAGTACCCACCCTGACGAGGGAACGACCCCCACCGCTGGAGCGCACAATGGCACCCGCTGCCGCAGGATACTTTCGCCGCCTGACGCGGAAGTTGACAGAGGACATCGATCAACTCGATGCCGAGGAGATGGCCGAAACCTCCGAAGCCTCCGGGGCTCGGCGAGCGTGCGACTGCTTGCGAGGCGAGGAAGTGACCATGCTCGGTCGGTTGCGCAGCGTCGAAGCCTGTTCGAAGGCGGCCAATGCGAACATCGAAGCCGAGTTCTTCGACGGCACCGACACGGTGACGCTGCTCTGGATCGGGCGCCGCAAGATCGCCGGTATCGAACCCGGCAAGACTCTGCTCGTGCGCGGACGTGTCGGCGAACGCGACGGACGCAAGATCGTCTACAACCCCTATTACGAACTGCGCGACGACAGCTGATCGTCGCCGGTATGGCACTCTCGTTGTCGTGACCAACAGTGACGATTCCGTGCCGCCCACGCCGACATCGAACACGCCGGAACTCACAACCGACGCGTCGAACACGGACCGCGTCGAGAAGGTGGCTCCCACCGTCCTCGAACAGCTCGGCGGTCTGAGCGGGCTCGTCTACTCCACCTTGCCCGTCGTCGTCTTCGTTCCTGTGAACAGCTACGTCAACCTGTCGGTCGCCCTCTGGTCCGCTCTGGGAGTTGCCGCCGCGGTGTTGGTGTGGCGGTTGGTTCGTCGCAGCCCCATTCAACCCGCCATCTCGGGATTCTTCGGAGTCGGGATCTGCGCGTTCATCGCATACCGGACGGGAGATGCCAAGGGCTACTTCCTGTTCGGCATCTACACTTCGCTCGCCTACGGTGCGGCTTTCGTGTTGTCGGTGCTCGCGCGCTGGCCGTTGGTCGGCATCATCTGGGGATACCTCAACGGCAAGGGAACGTCGTGGCGTGGCCACCGGCCGGCTGTGCGCTACTACGACGTGGCCACCATCGCCTGGGCATCGGTGTTCGGCGCTCGATACATCGTTCAGTCGCAGCTCTACGACTCCGACCAGACGGGCTGGCTCGCCGTTGCCCGCATCGGCATGGGCTGGCCGCTGACAGGGGTGGCGCTGTTGGTCACGCTCTGGGCCGTGCGTGCTGCCGATCGCGCGCTCGACGCTGCGTCGAGCGCGGACCGCAGTCGGGATCGGCTGTCGTCAGATCAGGCCGACAGCGGAGCGTAGTTCGTTCTCCACCTCTTTGGCCGCGACGAACAGCAGCTCGTCGCCGCCCTCGAGCGGATCGTCGTGCTGTGGAACGATCACTCGACCGCCGCGCAGAATCGTCACCAACGCTGCGTCCCTGGGCAATTGGAGCTTGCGGACCGGCTTGCCGGCCAGGGGGGTGTTCTCCGGCAGCGTGATCTCGACGAGGTTCGCCTGACCCTTGCGGAACGTCATCAGGTGGACGAGGTCGCCTACCGACACGGCTTCCTCGACCAGGGACGCGAGCATTCGCGGCGTCGAGACTGCGACGTCGACGCCCCAGGCGGCATCGAACAGCCATTCGTTGCGTGGATCGTTGACCCGGGCCACCACGCGATTGACGCCGAACTCGGTCTTGGCCAGCAGGCTGAGCACCAGGTTCGCCTTGTCGTCACCGGTGGCAGCGATCACCACGTCGTAATTCTCGAGGTGGGCGGCTTCGAGCAGACTCAACTCGCACGCGTCGGCCAGCACCCATTCCGCTTCCGGGATGGCGGCCTGATCGACGTGGTCGAGTTTGCGTTCGAGGAGCATCACATCGTGTTCGCTGCGGATCAACTCGCGTGCTATGGATCGGCCGACTGCGCCGGCTCCGGCGATAGCGACTTTCATGGCTTCCCGTTCGGGTCGATGGGGGAGGTGGGGAATGTGCGCGCGTGCATCAGTCGTCCGAGGGCGGCGGATTGCCCGCCAGTGCAATGGCTTCGGCGACGGTTCCCGAGACAGCGGCGACGTACACCTCGTCACCGGCTTGGATCACGGTTCGTTTGTCCGGTAGCAGTCCGCTGCCGAAACGGATGACGAACGCGGCCCGCGAGTTGGTGGCTTCCTCGAGTACCGAGAGCTTCTTGCCGATCCAGGCGTCGTGGAAGTCGAGCAGGACGACGGCGACGCTGCCCGACGGATCGCGCCACTTGGTGGTGGGGTCGTCGCGCAGCAGGTTGTGCAGAAAACGATCGGTGGCCCAGGGGACGGTGGCGACGGTCGGGATGCCGAGGCGTTCGTAGACGGCGGCGCGCTTGGCGTCGTAGATCCTCGCGACCACTTTGTCGACGCCGAACGTCTCTCGTGCGACGCGGGCGGAGATGATGTTGGAGTTGTCGCCGGACGACACGGCCGCGAAGGCCTCGGCCTTCTCGATTCCCGCGCTCACCAACACATCTCGGTCGAACCCCATGCCGACGACGCGATGGCCGGCGAAGTCGGGGTCCAGACGCAGAAAGGCTGTTTCGTCGCGGTCGATGATCGCTACCTCGTGTCCGATGCGTTCGAGCGCCCCGGCCAGCGATGCGCCGACGCGGCCACATCCCATCACAACTACGTACAACGCCCAGCTCCGTCCCGATCTCGATGGTCGACCACTGCCGACCGACACTGCCATGACCGGCAGGCGTGCACCAACGTATCGGGGGATCGGCCACCGTACGGATCGAGGGTGCGCTCCGACGCAGTTTCGGGCGCGTGGTTGAGACGACCGTAGGAGGACGGCCTACGCTTCTGTGCGTGTCCAAGGTCTCGACTGCCGCCAAGCGGCTAGTGCTCGGTAAGCCGTTCCGCAGCGACAAGCTCGGTCATACGTTGCTTCCCAAGCGGATCGCGTTGCCGGTGTTCGCCTCGGACGCCATGTCGTCGGTTGCGTATGCACCCGAGGAGATCTTTCTGGTGCTGTCTGTCGCGGGCATCTCGGCAGTCGCGTTCACCCCGTGGATCGGTCTCGCCGTCTGCGTGGTGATGGCCGTCGTCGTGGCCAGCTACCGACAGAACGTGCATGCCTATCCCTCCGGTGGTGGCGACTACGAGGTCGCGACCACCAACCTTGGCCCCGCAGCCGGATTGACGGTCGGCAGCGCACTGCTGGTCGACTACGTGTTGACCGTGGCCGTGTCCATCTCGGCGGCCGCGTCGAACATCGGGTCTGCGGTGCCGTTCGTGGCCCAGCACAAGGTGCTGTTCGCTGTCGTGGCCATCGTCCTGGTCACCTCCGTCAATCTTCGTGGCATCCGGGAGTCCGGAACTGCGTTCGCCATCCCGACGTACGCCTTCATGGGTGGCATGGTCCTGATGCTGGGGTGGGGCTTGTTCCGGGTCTACGTTCTCGGCGACGACATCCATGCCGAATCGGCAGCCTTCGATCTGCGGGCCGAGGATTCGCACCTGTACGGCATCGCGTTCGCATTCCTCATCGCGCGAGCGTTCTCGTCCGGTTGTGCGGCACTGACCGGGGTGGAGGCGATCAGCAACGGGGTACCGGCATTCGAGAAGCCGAAGTCGCGCAATGCCGCGACGACGCTGCTGCTGCTCGGAGTCATCGGGATCACACTGCTGATGGGCATCATCCTGCTCGCGCAGAAGATCGGCATCAAATACGCGATGGATCCCGAATACCAACTCGTCGGAGCGCCGGAGGGCTACCAACAGAAGACGCTCATCGCTCAGTTGGCGGAGGCGGTCTTCAGCGGATTCCCCATCGGGTTCTTCTTCATCACCACCGTCACGGCCCTCATCCTCGTTCTTGCGGCCAACACTGCGTTCAACGGATTCCCGGTGCTCGGTTCGGTGCTGGCACAGGATCGGTATCTGCCGCGCCAGCTGCACACTCGCGGTGACCGCTTGGCCTTCAGCAACGGCATCCTCTTTCTGTCCGGTGCCGCGATCGCCTTCGTCGTCGTGTTCGGCGCCGAGGTCACCAAACTCATTCAGCTCTACATCGTCGGTGTGTTCGTCTCGTTTACCCTCAGTCAGACCGGCA
Organism: Rhodococcus sp. 14-1411-2a; assembly: GCF_002259485.1. Classification (GTDB taxonomy): domain Bacteria; phylum Actinomycetota; class Actinomycetes; order Mycobacteriales; family Mycobacteriaceae; genus Rhodococcoides. Next base: position 444,599 of record NZ_NPGA01000020.1, on the reverse strand, counting down.
TGGTTCGGCACTGGACGCGGCTGTTGGCCACCGAGACCGATCCCGAGCAACGCCGGCGCATGCAGCGCTCGCGGGTGGTCAACGGGGTCGGTCTCGGCATGACCGGAACGGTGCTGGTCATCGTGTTGATCACCAAGTTCGCCGCCGGTGCGTGGATCGCGATCGTGGCGATGGTGGCGATCTTCGTCCTGATGCGCATGATCAGAAAGCACTACGACACCGTGGCCCGTGAACTCGAGAACGAGGAATGGGACGGAGTGCTGCCCAGCCGGACGCACTCGATCGTGTTGGTCTCGAAGCTGCACATGCCGACCCTGCGCGCGTTGGCGTACGCCAGGGCGACCAGGCCCGACACACTCGAGGCGGTGACCGTCAACGTCGACGAAGCCGACACGCGCGCGCTGGTCAGGGAGTGGGAGGCGAGTGACGTCACGGTGCCGCTCAAGGTCGTCGAGTCGCCGTACCGAGAGGTCACCAAACCGGTTCTCGATTACGTCAAGCGAGTTCGCCGCGATTCGCCTCGGGACGTCGTCACGGTCTTCATTCCCGAGTACGTGGTCGGTCACTGGTGGGAGCAGGTTCTGCACAATCAGAGCGCGCTGCGACTGAAATCCCGACTGCTGTTCCAGCCTGGCGTGATGGTCACCAGCGTGCCGTGGCAGCTTCGGTCGTCCGAGAAGGCCAAGCGTGAGGTGCTCGGCAATGCGCCCGGTGCGTCGCGTCGCGGCTACGAGCCTCCGGCCGGCAAGTGAGCGAGAGTTGGTTCGGGCTCCTGCTCGAGGTCGAATTGGGCGCGCCAGGGCACGGCGGGTTCTGTGTGGCCCGCCACGACGGCCGGGTGATGTTCGTGCGTCACGGATTGCCCGGTGAACGGGTCCTGGCCAAGGTGACCGAGGACCGGGGCGGATCGTTCTGTCGCGCCGATGCCGTGGAGATTCTGTCTGCCTCTCCGGACCGGGTGGACGCGCGCTGTCCCATCTCCGGACCCGGCGGCTCGGGCTGTTGCGATTACTCCCACGCGAGTGCCGATGCCGGACGGCGACTGAAGTCCTTCGTCGTCGCCGAACAACTTCGCCGCGTCGCCGGAATCGAGCGTGAGGTGCACGTCGAGGAACTACCGGGGTCCGGCGACGGCACCGGGTGGCGAACCCGTGTGCGACTCGCCGTCGATTCCGGCGGACGGCCCGGCTATCACCGCTATCGCAGTAGCTCGATCGTCACCGAACTGACGTGTCCGCAAATGGATTCCGCGGCCTTCGAGGGTCTGGCGGATCAGCAATGGCGGCCGGGTGCCGAGCTGCAGGTGGTGCTCGACGGGGAAGGTGAGCGGCACGTGGTGGAGATCGCGCCCGCGCAGCTCTCGCCCACCGGACGCCGATCGCCGGGGCGTCGTGGCGCGGCCGCGCGTCGGGCTGCGTCGTCGCGGTCCCGGCCGGAGAAGGCCGTGATCGGATCGGGTCGGGTCACCGAACAAGTCTCGAACAGGGCGTGGACCCTCGACGCCACCGGATTCTGGCAGGCCCACCGCGGCGCGCCGCAGGTGTACACCGATGTGGTGGGCGACTGGGCGGACGCCACAGCCGGTGACGGTGCGTGGGATCTGTACGGCGGTGTCGGTGTGTTCGCCGCCGCGCTGGCCGATCGGGTGGGTCCGAGCGGCCGAGTCACCAGCGTCGAATTCTCCCGTCGCGCCGCCGAGGACGGCCGTTCGGCGCTGCAGGATCTACCGCAGGTCTCGTTCGTGCCGGGTCGGGTCGAGCGGTCGTTCGAGACGTTGACCGAGCCGGTAGCGGTTGCGGTGCTCGATCCACCTCGGGCGGGTGCCGGACGGGACGTGATCGACGCCCTCGCCGTCAGGTCTCCGCGTTCGGTGGTGCACATCGGATGTGATCCGGCCTCGTTCGCACGGGATGTGAGCTTGTATCGAGCTGCGGGATACGAACTGGTCGACATGCGCGCGTTCGACGCCTTTCCTTCGACCAGCCACGTCGAATGCATCGGCCGTTTCGTTCGTCGGTGAGGGCGGCGACCGATCAGGTCCGGTACGCAACTTCGGCGACTGGGGCGAAGGTGTGCGTGGGAACGGTCACGATGCGCTGGGCGCCGCATGTGCACCCCTGATATCCGACGAGTCCCTCGCTCGTGTCGTGGGTGGAGTGGGTGGTCCAGGTGTGTGTGGTGTGTTCGGTGTGCATGCGTCCATCGTGATGTAATGGTCTTGTGCACATCAACCCTTACGGCGAATATGCGGTGAAACTCGGTATCGACCTGCTCAATTCACCGCCCACGTCGGCAACCGAACTGGGCAACCGCTGCGTCGACGCCGGCCTCGTACCGGACTGGACAGCAACCGACGCCGATCTTCTCGACACCCTCGAGTTCCTGCGTGACTGGGCCCGTGTGGTGGATGCAACCACCGAGAACGACCGGGCCGACGAGCTCAATACGCTGTTGGCACAGGCGTCGGCGTACCCGCGGCTGACCAACCATGCCGACGACGGCTGGCACATGCACTATCGCGATCCCAACATCGGACTCGGCGGCGTCATCAGGGCCTTGGTCAGCGTCGGCACAGCGTTGCATCTGACCGGACGCGGAATGTCTCGCCTCGATCGCTGCGCCGCCGCCGACTGCACGCTCGCGTTCGCCGACACCTCGAGGACAGGCAGGCAACGCTACTGCGGAACGGTGTGCTCCAATCGCGACGCGGTCCGCAGGCATCGAGCACGCGCAGCCTCGTGATCGAGGCGATGCGCACCGTGTGCGCTAGGACTTTCGGTTGTACAAGCGCATCGTGATGGGCCCGAACACCGCCAGCAACACCGCGCACAGCATCAGCGTCACCCCCAGCCGACCGGTGTCCACATCGCCCTGCATCAGTCCGCGCAGTGACGTGACGAGGAAGCTGACCGGGTTGACGTCGACGAATGCGCGCAGCCAACCGGGCATCGTGCTGGGGTCGACGAAGATGTTGCTCGCGAAGGTGAGCGGAAACAGGATGAACATCGACACGCCCATCACCGCGGCCTCGGTGCGCACGATCATCGCGATCATGGTCCAGATCCAGGACAGGCAGAACGAGAACACCAGCAGCAGGGCGATGGACGCCACGACGCCGAGGACACCACCTTGCGGCCTGAAGCCGAGGACCAACCCGAGGATCAGCACGATCACCGACGCCAGCGTGTAGCGAACGACGTCACCGAGAAGTGCACCGACCACGGGCGACGGACGCCAGATGGGCAGCGAACGGAATCGATCGAACACGCCCTTCTCGATGTCCTTGTTCATGGTCACGCCGGTGTACATCGTGATCATCACCACGGTCTGCACGAGGATGCCGGGGAGCAGGAACTGGATGTACGCCTCGGTCGACCCGGCCAGCGCGCCACCGAACAGGTAGGTGAAGAGCAACGTGAACATGATGGGAAAGGCCGTCACGTCGAACAATTGCTCGGGTACGTGCTTGATCTTGAGCAGCGCACGCCACCCGAAGCTCAACGACGTCGACAACGACGACGGACGCGGCGGACGAGGCCCGGCGGCACCGAGCACGTCGATGATGGTCGACGCCTGTGGCGTCGACTGCTGAGCTTCGGTCGTCATGACGCAACCTCCCGGTCGGATTCGACCGTGGTGCCGGCCTGATAGGTCGTTCCTGCAGGCTCCACTCCCGCCCCTCGGGTCGTTCCTGCAGGCTCCACTCCCGCCCCATGCCCGGTGAGGGCGAGAAACACCTCGTCCAAGCTCGGTTGCCCCAGCGTGAACGACGCGATGGGAATGCCTGCAGTGTCGAGTGCAGGCAGCACGGGCGCGGCCTGTGCCGGATTGTCCAACCGTGCGGTCACGGTGAACGGATCCGGGTCCTCGGTGACGTTGTCGCCGAGCAGATCTCGCAGGATCCGTGCAGCGGCCGTTCGCTGGGACGTTTCGAGAACTCGCAGGTGCAGTGAATTCGATCCCACCGATGCCTTCAGCTCGCCCGTCGTCCCTTCGGCGATGACCTTGCCTCGATCGATGACTGCGACACGCCCGGCCAGTTGATCGGCCTCGTCCAGATACTGTGTCGTCAGTAACACCGTCGTTCCGCCTGCGACCAACGCACGGACGATCTCCCACACGTGGTTTCGGCTGCGAGGGTCGAGTCCCGTGGTGGGCTCGTCGAGGAAGATCAGTTCGGGAGTGACGATGATGCTGGCGGCGATGTCGATGCGACGGCGCATGCCGCCGGAGTAGGTCTTGACCTGCCGCGGTCCGGCATCGGCGATGTCGAACGCCGTCAGCAACTGCTCGGCTCGTGATCGGACGGCAGGCCGTGAGTAGCCGAGCAGTCGAGCGAGCAGCACCAGATTCTCCGTACCGGTGAGATCCTCGTCCAGGGAAGCGAATTGTCCTGTCAGAGCTACCTTCTGCCGTACGGCCTCCGGTTCGTTCGCGACGTCGTGGCCCAGGACCCGGGCGTTGCCTCCGTCGATCGGAAGCAGGGTGGCCAGCATCCGGATGGTCGTCGTCTTGCCTGCGCCGTTGGGCCCGAGCACGCCGTAGACACCACCGGACGGGATGGACAGGTCGACTCCGTCGACAGCGATGTTCGTGCCGAAACGTTTGACCAGACCGTGTGTCTCGATCGCCGCCATGTCTCTCGTTCCCTCCGGTGGGCCGGTCGCCCGATTCCCCGCGATTGTCCGATTCTCCACCAAGGATGAAGCGCGGTCCACAACTCCGCAAACGAATTTCGGTTCCGAACCATCCTCCGGTCGGTTTGTTCCGAATATGTACTGCGGCGGGAAAACGCGGAGGTTTCGATATGAGAGCGATATGACCACTAGTGTCGTGATCGATGAACTCGATCATGAACCCGTCTGTTGGGACGACCTTCCGATGAGCGCGCCGTTGTCGGATGCGTCCGGATCGTCGGATGCCGGCCGTGACCGGCCGACGTCCGATGCCTCGGAGAACTACGCGGCAGAGGATGCGGTGTGCGCTGTTCCCAGTCCACAGCTCAAGAACCTGCGTGCCGACGAAACGGATCGTCTCCGTCGGTTGATGGCGTCGGTCGCACAGGGCGATCGGGCGGCGTTCGCCGAGTTGTACGACGCGACGTCGTCGCGGGTGTACGGCATGGTGCTGCGGGTGCTTCGCGACCCGGGGTACAGCGAGGAGACCGCACAGGAGGTCTTCCTTCAGATCTGGCGTGCGGCACCGAACTACGACCCGAACCAGGGCAGTCCACTGGCCTGGATCATGACGCTGGCGCACCGTCGCGCCGTCGATCGCGTTCGGAGCGAGCAGTCGGGTACCGACCGTGAGGCCGCGTACGGCGCAGTCAGTCACACACCGGAGCACGACGAGGTACTCGAGACGGTGACGCAGCGGCTCGAATCCGAGGCCGTGGTTGCCTGTCTCGATACTTTGACCGATACGCAGAGCGAGTCGGTCCGAATGGCTTATTACAGCGGTTACACCTATCGCGAAGTTGCGGAGCGGCTCGGGGTCGCGGTTCCTACCATCAAGTCGCGCATACGAGACGGATTGATCAAATTGAAGACATGCCTGGGGGTGATCCCGCAATGAACGAATCGTCACGACAACGACTGCTCGACGACGCGGTGGTCTATGCCCTGCACGCGACCACCGAAGCCGAACGACGCGACATCGAGACCGAACGGCTGCGCGTCGACGAGACCGCACGCGCCCAGTTCGACGTCCTCGTGGGCGAGATCCACGAGACGCTGGCCTTGGCAGCGGCGGCCGACGCCGCTCCTGCACCCGAGCGCCTCCGGCAACGGGTGCTCGATCAGGTCGCCGTCAGCGATCAGGAGCCCACGGTCCACAAGCTGCCACCGAACGTCACGCCACTGCACCGGCATCGGCGGGAACGCTCGAAGGCCTGGCGGTACTCGATGGTCTCGGCTGCGGCCGCGGTGGTCGTCGCCGTCGGCGGCGTAGTGGTGGTCAGCCAGACCATGGGCAACGATGCGCAGCCGACTCAGGCGGATCAGATCGTGGCCGCGCCCGATTCACGACAGGTGACGGCGGAGTTCCCCGGTGGCGGCTCGGCGACCGTGGCGTACTCGCTGTCCCAGAACGCGGTAGTCGTCGATCTCGACGGAGTCCCGCAGCCACCACCCGGCCGCGTCTACCAAATGTGGTTCGTGGACGGTTCACCTCGCTCTGCCGGCGTGGTGACCGAGGATCAGCTCACCTCCGAGGACGGCACGGTGGTCGACGGTCTCGGGTCGTCGACGAACTTCGCGTTCTCGCTCGAACCCGCGGGCGGGTCTGCGCAGCCCACCGAGGTGCTCACGATGCTGACGCTGGGTGCCTGAGAACAGCACACGCACAGTCGCCTCGGGCGGTTCTACGTTCGGTCAGAGGCCGATGTCGAACCGCCCGAGCGTTCTGATCACCGCTGCCATCTGGCCGTAGGCTCCGGTGGCGAGATTTTCCAGCAGCGCCAACTTGACCTCCGGTGCGTCGCGTGTGAGAGCCCGGAAGTGCGCCGCCGACACCACCACGAGATCGACCGGTGTGTCGGCGACCATGTCGAGCAGGAACGGTACCGACATCAGCAGAGGCATCTCACCGAAGCTCATCCCGGGGGAGAGTGTGGTGATGCGGTGCTTGCCACCGTCGGCGGCGACGGCCGTGGACGTCACCTCACCACGCAGCATCAGGAACAGGCCCGCAGCCGCATCTCCCTGGCGAACGATCACATCTCCGCGCGCGTAGTGCCGCTTCTCCAGATACGGAGTCACCGCGTCGAACTGCGCGGCGGACAGCCCGGCCAGCAACGGATGCTCGGCCGTGGTGACCACGGTCGGTTGTCGCACACCCGCGCAATGACGATCGAGCAATAGATTCTCGGCCCACTGGATGGCCGCACCCAGGCTCGAGTAGGTTCGGCCCGCGGGGTCCGCCGGGTCGAGACTCGACGTCGTGTGACCCATGATCGCCCTGGGATCCACCAGACCCACCACACAGCCGTGCTCCGCGAGATCCTGACGTAGATCCTCGAACATCGTCCGGGCGATGTCACTGACCTCGTCGACGCCGCGCACATCGATGACGAGGGCATCGAGTTCCCGATCGAGGTCGCCGATCTCACGGACGGCAGTCTCGGCACCGGAGAACAGTAGATCCCCGTGCAGTTCGTACACGCGGGCGCGATCGCCCACGGCAGCCAAGGTGGCCTGTTCCACGTCCGATCGCCGTTTGCGTGAGGGTGCCTCGGTGACCACGTATCGGCGCCGGATCGAGGATTTCGCCGCTCGGGTGACGTGCAGGAAGTGCAGTTCGAGTCGTGTCGAGAGTTCTCGGCAGGCGGCGACTCCACGCACGCTGTTCCCGTGCGAGTCGAGCCGCGGGGAGTAGACGGCGATGCCCATCTGCCCCGGAAGTACCGCCAGGATCCCGCCTCCCACCCCACTCTTGGCCGGCAGGCCGACCCTCGCGACCCAGTCGCCTGCGCCGTCGTACATCCCACACGTGGTCATGACCGACAGCACTCGTTCGACCAGTGCAGGTGCCAATGCGCGTTCACGCGTGCGTGGATTGACGCCGTTGTTGGCCATCGTTGCCGCCATCATGGCGAGGTCCGCGGCGGTGACGTCGATCGAGCACTGGCGGAAGTACAGATCGACAGCGGCGTCGGGATCGTGGTCGATGATGTCGAACGAACGGAGCATGTACCCGATTGCGCGGTTGCGATTGCCGGTGCGGGCCTCCGACCGGTAGACGGCGTCGTTGAACGTCAGAGACCGTCCCGCATACCGCGAGTACGAGGCTCGAATGCGCTCGAATCGATCCTCGGCACTTCGCCCGACGATCAGCGACGCCGACGTGATGGCACCTGCGTTGATCATCGGGTTGCGTGGTCGCTCGGTGACGGGGTCGAGACTGATCTCGTTGAACGGTTCACCGGACGGCTCGACGTCGATCTTGCGCGCCACGGCGTCCAGGCCCCGGTCGGCCAACGCCAACGCGTAGGTGAACGGCTTGGAGATCGATTGGATCGTGAAGGGGAGTCGAGTGTCGCCGACCTCGTAGACGTAACCGTCCGTGGTCGTCAGCGCGATACCGAACCCGTCCGGCGCGACGGCAGCGAGCTCGGGAATGTAGTCCGCCACCTGCCCGGACGTATCGTCGCGGCACAGTTCGTGAACTCGGCGCAGGATGGCATCGACCACGTTGCTCATAGGCCACACTGTATGTGTGATGTCCGTTTCGTCACTGCCCAGGTTAGGGGCGGCTGACCCAGGGCATCTCCACGTTCGACGGTACTGTCGGCGTCACGATGCTGGGCGGAGCAGCAGTGCTCGATAACTCCGTAGACTTAAATTTCCATTGTGTTTTCCGGCCGGAGGGAGCGATCTCGTTGGGTGTCCTAGCTCGAATTCAGACGCCCGAGGACTTGCGCGACCTCGGCAGTGCGGAGCTGGCCGAACTGGCCCGCGAGATCCGTGCGTTCCTCGTCGAGAAGGTGTCCGCTACCGGCGGCCACCTCGGTCCCAATCTCGGCGTGGTGGAACTGACAGTGGCGATTCATCGCATCTTCGACTCCCCGCGCGATCCCGTCATCTTCGACACCGGTCATCAGGCATACGTGCACAAGATGCTGACCGGGCGCACCGGTCTGTTCGACACGCTCCGTAAGCAGGGCGGCCTGTCGGGCTACCCGTCACGGGTCGAGAGCGAACACGACTGGGTCGAGTCCTCGCACGCGTCGGCCTCTCTCTCCTACGCCGACGGCCTGGCCAAAGCGTTCGCTCTGAAGGGCGAGACCGACCGGCACGTCGTCGCCGTGGTCGGCGACGGTGCGCTCACCGGCGGAATGTGTTGGGAGGCCCTCAACAACATCGCCGCAGGCCGCGACCGATCCCTGGTGATCGTCGTCAACGACAACGGTCGCTCCTATGCCCCGACCATCGGGGGCCTGGCCGATCATCTGGCGGCTCTACGGCTCCAGCCCGGGTACGAGAAGGTGCTGGACAACGGTCGTCGTATCGTTCGTCGCATTCCGATCGTCGGGCCCACGGCCTACGCGATGTTGCACGGCATGAAGGCCGGGGTGAAGGACGCCATCAGCCCGCAGGTGATGTTCACCGATCTCGGTATCAAATACCTGGGGCCTGTCGACGGCCACGACCAGCACGCGATGGAATCGGCATTGCGCCGAGCCAAGGCATACGGCGGTCCGGTCATCGTCCACGCGGTGACGCGCAAAGGCATGGGCTACGTTCACGCCGAGAACGACGTCGCAGACCAGATGCACGCCACCGGGATCATCGATCCGTTGACCGGACTGGCGCGATCCAAGTCGGCACCGGACTGGACCTCGGTGTTCTCGGCGGCATTGATCGAGCAGGGTGAGCAGAACGAGGACGTCGTGGCGATCACCGCAGCGATGGCCGCGCCCACCGGTCTCGCCGCGTTCGGAGTGCGGTTCCCCGACCGATTGTTCGACGTCGGAATCGCCGAGCAGCACGCGATGACGTCGGCTGCCGGGCTGGCGCTGGGCGGCATGCATCCGGTGGTCGCGATCTACTCCACCTTCCTCAATCGAGCGTTCGACCAGCTGCTGATGGACGTGGCGCTGCTCGGACTGCCGGTCACCGTGGTACTGGACCGCGCCGGTGTCACCGGGGCCGACGGTGCCAGCCACAACGGCATGTGGGACATGTCTCTGCTCGGCATCGTCCCCGGCATGAAGGTGGCGGCACCGCGCGATGCCGAGACTCTGCGAGAAGAGTTGGCCGAGGCGATCGCCACGTCCGACGGACCCACTGCCCTGCGCTTTCCGAAGGGCGCAGTGACCGAGACCGTACCGGCAGTACGCAGACTGGACGGAATCGTCGACGTACTGAGCGAGCCGTCGGGTGCCACGGGCGATGTGCTGATCGTGGCCGTCGGAGTGTTCGGTCCGCTGGCCGTGCACGCCGCGGACAAACTCCGACAGGACGGCATCTCGGCGGCCGTCGTCGACCCCAGATGGGTGCTGCCCATCCCGCAGGCGCTGCTGAAATTGGCGGAGGACTACCGGATGGTGGTCACCCTCGAAGACAGTGGCCTGCACGGTGGTATCGGTTCGACTCTGTCCGCGGCTCTTCGCGCGGCAGGTGTCGACACCCCGTGTCGCGATCTCGGTGTGCCACAACGATTCCTGGACCATGCATCGCGCGAGCAGCTTCACCACGAACTCGGTCTCAACTGCGAGGACGTCGTGCAGCGGGTTTCGCACTGGGTCAAGAGCCTCTGACGCCGGCTTCTCGCCGGACGTCGACGCCGTAGAACGCGCGGCGTCCGGTCACCGCGCGGCGTCCGGTCACCGCGCCCGCGACTGCCATCGGTACCGTCATCACGAGTCAGAAGAGCACCGACGGTTCCCACCGTTGCGTTGCCGAGTGACGATAATTTTCTTTGCGAATATGTGACCTGTGTGACTGGTGTGTCGTTGCTGGACAAACCGGGACGACTGGCATGTTTTGTCCATGACCCTCGTCTTCGACGGTAGAACCGACGTCTCGGACAGCCGAATCGATCCGGCTCTCGGCGACGGTGACTCCGACTGGGCTGCCGTCGAACCCGTGGATTGCACTCCTGCTCTGGATTCCCGGAACGACGGGGTGGAGCGACGGCATTCGCGGTGGTTCGTGGCGATGTCGGCAGTGATCGGTGTGGTGGCATTCGCTGCTCACGATCGTTTGCTGTCGTTCGACTCGTTGTACGGATTGTTCGGCAACGGTGTCGACGCTCTCGTCTACCGGCACGGCGGCGCAACCGTGCTCAGTGGCGAAGGGCTGTACTCGTTCTCGTTGTTCGGCACGCTGCCGTTCACGTATCCGCCGTTCGCCGCGGTGCTGTTCGCGCCTCTGGGCTTGCTGTCCGATACCGCCACCGGATTGCTGGTGAACATATCCAACGTCGTGTTGCTCTACGGAGTGGTCCATCTCAGCTGGCGTCGACTCGGTTACGAGAACAGCACGCGGACCAAGGTGGTGAGTGTGGCTCTTGCAGTGGGCTGCTCGTGGCTCGAGCCGGTGCGCATGTCGCTGTGGTTGGGCCAGATCAATCTGCTGTTGCTCGCCTTGGTGCTGTGGGATCTCGGTCGGCCCGAGGGCAGTAGGTTCCGAGGGTTCGGTGTCGGAATTGCGGCCGGTCTGAAGCTGACCCCGGGCCTGTTCGTCGTCATGTCGATCGTGCAGAAGCAGTGGCGAACGGCATGGACCGCGGCCGTCACCGGTCTTGTCACGGTGCTGATCGGGTTCGTGGTCGTGTTTTCCGACGCTTGGCGCTATTGGACCTCCGCGATCCTCGCCTCGGACCGAGTGGGGTCGACCACGTCTCCCGCGAATCAGTCGGTTCGGGGGATGGTGGCGCGGGCGTGGGGAACCGAGCATCCGCCTGTGTTCGTGTGGTTGCCGGTGGCGGTGGTTGTCCTTGCCGCAGGCATGTGGGTGTCGTATCGAGCTCACCGGGCGGGTAGAACACTGCTGGCGATGACGCTGTGCGGTATCACGGCCCCGATGGTCTCGCCGTTCTCCTGGGGCCATCACTGGGTGTGGTGCGTTCCGCTGCTGGTGATCGGACTCGACGCGTGTTCGCGGTCGAGCACACGACACCGCATCCTCCGCGTTCTCGGAGTACTCGCCGCCACAGCGCCTTTCGTGGCCTGGTATCGCACTCAGGGCGATGTGGTGGTGATCGGCACGTTCATGCAGTCCGTATCGCCGATTCTCGACGGAGGACTGCGGAACGCGTATTGCGTTGTCTACGTGATCGTTCTGACGGTAGCGGCGACAGGATTGCGCAAGGACTCGACGATCCGTTACAACCCGGCGGCCAATTCTTCGATCTGAACGCGATCTATCAGATGGGCCAGGGCGAAGGGGTCGTGTGCGAACATCCGCTCCACACTTGCTTTGTCGGTGCCTTCGACGATCATCGTGGCACCACTGTGATCGGCGAGCGGGCTCGACGATCGGAGGATCTTGCGGCGCTCGAGTTCTCGCAACCAGGCGCGGTGATCGGTGCGGTGATCGTCACGGCCCGAGGAGGTCTCGGGGGTGTACGCGTATTCGACGACGAACATCGGCATGTCAGGTCTCCATGTCCTCGAGCTCCATTCCTTTGGTTTCCTTGATCTTGTACTTGACGAAGAAGAAGGACACGATCGCGAAGAACGCAAAGAACGAATAGATGAATCCGAGTCCGATGGTGTCGGACAACGGCGGAAACGCGAGTGTGATGGCGAAGTTGGCAATCCAGTTCGCGGCAGTACTGATACCGAGTGCGACTGCTCGCATTCGGTTGGGGAACATCTCTCCTAGCATCACCCACATGATCGGGCCCCAGGTTGCGGCGAAGAACACGACGAAAAGGTTGGCACCGACGAGAGCCACAGGGCCCCAGGGCGACGGCAATTCGAGTTGGTCCCCGCTACCCACTGCCTGGCTGAACGAGACGGCCGCGAGTACGAGGCCGACGAACATTCCGATCGAGCCGATCATGAGCAGATTTCGTCGGCCGAATCGGTCGACGAACAAGATGGCGACGAATGTCATCGTGACATTGATGACCGAAGTGATGACCGACGTGACGAACGATTGATTCTCGCTGAAGCCGACGGACTTCCACAGAGTCGTCGAATAGTAAAAGATCGCGTTGATTCCGACGAACTGCTGCAGGATCGCCATGGTGATACCGACCCAGACGATCGGGTGCAGCCCGAACTTCGGTCCACGGATATCGGCGAAGGATGATTTCGATTCCCGACGCAAGGTCAGTCGGATCTGTTTCACCCTCTCGTTCGGGTTCACCTCCCCGGTGATGTCTCCCAGAATGCGGGCCGCTTCCTCGTCGAGATGTTTTCCGACGAGGTATCGGGGCGACTCGGGAATCAGCGTGGCGAGAAAGCCGTAGACGAGTGCCGGTGCGACGCCGACGAGGAACATCCATCGCCAGGCCTCGAGTCCGAACCACAGGTCGTTCGACGGCCCACCTGCCGCGTTCTGCAGCACCGCGTCCGACAGCAGAGCAGCGAAGATTCCGATGGTGATGGCCAGCTGCTGCAGCGAGGCCAATCCACCTCGATAGCGGGCCGGGGCGATCTCCGAGATGTATGCGGGCGCGATCACCGATGCGATGCCGATGCCGAGGCCGCCGAGTACACGCCAGAGCATGAGATCCGGGACGCTGAACGCGAATCCGGATCCCACCGACGAGATGGTGAACAGTGCGGAACCGAGCAGCATCACCTTCTTTCGGCCCCAGCTGTCGGCGAGTCGGCCGGCGAACCAGGCACCGACCGCGCAACCGAGAAGTGCGATGGCCACCGCGAAGCCGGTGACGAACGACGACAGTGCGAAGTTCTCCTGGATGGAGTCCACCGCGCCGTTGACGACGGACGAATCGAACCCGAACAGGAAGCCGCCGACAGCGGCGGCAATCGTGACTCCGATGACTTTGGCAGTGTGCCGATCGGTGGATTGCGTCATCACGTGACCCAGCTTTCGAGGTGAACCAGCATCCTTGGTGGTCGATCGCCATCATCGTCCTCGCACCGACGGAATGGGAGCGAAATCGACTCGATATTCGTGGCTTACAGGAATCGGCTCACCGAAAAAGGTGAATTGTCCGATATTCCGTCTGTCGAACTCGAAGTTGTGGACGGAAAACTGCCGAAAGTCGTCCACAGCTTCGAGTTCGGCGGCAGATGGCTAGCGCGCCTGGGCGGCCGACCATTGATCGAAGGTCTGGAGACCGTGATCCGACTCGGTCGTGGTGACCAGCGTTCCGTCTCGCATCGCGCGACCGTACGCGCCGGGAATCGGGACCTCGAGCACCAGGCCGCGAGCACCGATGGCCCGTGCGTAGCGCCTAACCATCTCGGCCATGCGTTCCTCACGTGGTCCACCGAGATCGGCGACCCGACCTGCCGGGGACCGCTCCGCGAGGTCGATCAGTCGTTCGGCGACCTCGCGGGCCGCGATCGGTTGCGAGACCATCTTCGGGATGATGCTCACCGGACCGAACGACGCCTGCGCGCGGATCTGGCCGGCGAACTCGTGGAACTGAGTGGCTCGAAGAATTGTCCAGGGCACTGCTCCAGCACGAACGAGGCTCTCCTGCTCCACCTTTCCGGCGTAGTAGCCGTGCGGTGCCTCGTCTATTCCGACGATCGACAGCGCCAGGTGATGGCCGACACAGGCCGCGCTCTCCGCCTCGAGCAGGTTTCGCGTGACGGCGGCGAAGAACGCCGTCGACTCTTTCGCCGAGACCGTCCGCGTCGACGCGACGTCCACGACCGCCTCGACTCCGGACAGGGCGTCGGACAGTCCTGCCCCGGTGACGAGATCCACACCCGCAGATCGCGACAGAACGACCACGTCGTGGCCGCGTTCACGCGCAACCTCGACCACGTGCACTCCGACTGTTCCGGTTCCCCCGGCTACGGCTAGCTTCATCGCGTATCCACCTGTTTCTCGAGAGTTGATCGGACCGCGTGTGGCGGGCCTCTACTCTCTGACGACACAGCCGCGACGAATGTATGGCGTGCATCAGACCCAACGCCGGAGTTTGTCCGGATTGAGCACGATCCAGACGCTCGAGACCACGTCGTCGGCGACGTCGAACCCGATGACGCCGAACACCGCGCTGCCGCGCCGCATCACGATGCCCGACAGGCCGTTGACGGGTTCGATGGACCACTCGAGGTCGGTCGATTTGGCGGTGATGCCGCGAACGAACCGAGCGACTCGATCGGATCCGAGGACGGCGTTGCGGGCCGCGGAGACGTGACCGCCTCCGTCGCTGACGAGGGCGACGTCGGGCGCGAGCACCGAGACGAGGGATGCGAGATCTCCGCCCGCCGAGGCCGAGGCGAAAGCCCGCACGAGGCGGTCGTGGTCGATGGGGTCGGCGACGGAGCGGTGACGGGAATGCACGTGAGCTCGTGCGGCAGAGGCGAGTTGGCGGCAGGCGGCCGGTGATCGATCCAGGACGGTGGCGATCTCGTCGAACGGGACGGCGAACGCGTCGTGCAGTACGAAGGCGACTCGCTGCGCCGGACCGAGTGACTCGAGCACGACGAGCAGCGCGAGGGTCACCGAATCTCGTTGCACTACTCGGTCGGCCGGGTCCATCGTGGTCGCGTCGCGGGAATCGACGCCGGGGACAGGTTCCGGCAACCACTGACCGACGTAGTTCTCGCGTCGAGCGCGAGCGGAACTCAGTACGTCGAGGCAGATGCGGCCTACCACTCGGGTGAGCCACGCCGCTGGGACGTCGATGGCGTCGCGTTCGGCGTCGGTGAGTCGGTACCAGCGAACGAGAGCCTCGGAGGCGGCGTCTTCGGCGTCGCTGTAGGAACCCAGCATGCGGTAGCCGATTCCGATCAACCGACTGCGTTCGCTGTTCATCGGATCAGACCTTATCTCGACACGAAAAAGCCGAGTTCGAGGTTGTGGACGAAAATGCGGAGAAATCCGTCCATAACCTCGAACTCGGCGGGCAGTGCTAGACGCTGGCGACGCCCGGTGCGAGGAAGCGCTGACCGGTGGCGGCCTCGGAAGCCCCACTACGGTCCAGGTACGGAGTGATGCCGCCGTTCCAGAAGCCGAATCCGCCGCCGAGGAGCAGGCAGAGGTCGATGTCCTCGGCTGCAGCCACGACGCCCTCGTCGAGCATGATCTTGATCTCGTCGGCGATCGCGTTGCGGGTGCGCTCGAGCACCTGCTCGGCGGTCGACGGCGAATCGCCCTGCGGCCACAGTGCGGCGACCTCGGGATCGACGACCTGGCCCTCGGGTCCGTAGGTCCACACACCCGGCTTCTTCGCCTCGACGAGAGCGCGGAACCCGGCGGAGTCCTTGAACCGCTCCGGGTATGCCTCGGCCAGGGTTTCGGCGGTGTGCAGAGCGACGGCCGGTCCGACGAGTGCCAGCAACGTCAGCGGACTCATCGGCATGCCGAGTTCGCCCACAGCGCCGTCGGCGACATCGAACGGGGTGCCCTCGTCGATGGCGCTGATGATCTCGTTCGACGCGCGAGTGACGAGACGGTTGAAGACGAATCCGGGGAGATCCGCCGACAGTACGGCCGACTTCTTGAGGGTCTTGGCCGTCGCGAATGCCGTTGCGAGAGTGGCATCGTCGGTCTTCTCACCCTTGACGACCTCGAGCAGTGGCAGGACTGCGACGGGGTTGAAGAAGTGGAAGCCCACCACGCGCTCGGGGTGCTTCAGGTCTGCCGCCATCTTGGTGATCGACAGCGAGGACGTGTTGGTCGCGAGTATCGTGTCGGCAGAGACGAATTCCTCGACTTCGGCGAACACCTTCTTCTTCACGTCCAGGTTCTCGAACACGGCCTCGATGACGAAATCCGTGTTCGCGAACGCGGACTTGTCGATCGAGCCGGACACCAACGCCTTCAACCGATTTGCGGCATCGGGGGACAGGCGCTTCTTGCCGAGCAGCTTGTCGATCTCGCCGTGGACGTAGCCGACGCCCTTGTCGATGCGCTCCTGATCGATGTCGGTGAGGATCACCGGCACCTTCAGCTGCCGAACGAACAGCAGTGCGAGCTGGCTGGCCATCAGGCCGGCACCGACGATTCCGACGCCGGAGATCTTGCGCGCCAGCGATTTGTCGGGTGCACCGGCGGGACGCTTGGCGCGCTTCTGCACCAAGTCGAAGGCATACAGCCCGGCCCGGAGCTCGTCCTTGACCAACAACGTGGACAGGGCCTCGTCCTCGGCCGCGAAGGCCTTGTCGAGTGAAGCAGAGTCGGTGATGTCGGTGCTCTTGGCGAGTTCGAGCAGCTCCACCGCGGCGACGGGGCCGGGGGCGAAGTTGTTGGTCTTGCCCGCGACGATGCCCTTGGCGCGGGCGATGGCGTCGTCCCAGGCCTGCCCGCGGTCGATCTCGGGACGGGCAGGGGTGATTTCGCCCTTGACGACCTGAGCAGCCCACGCGAGGGACTGCTCGAGGAAGTCGGCTCCGCCGAAGAGGGCGTCGGCGATGCCGAGGTCGAGTGCCTGCTGCGGCTTGAGGACGCGGTTCTGGTTCAGTGCGTTCTCGATGACGACGGTGACCGCGTTCGAGGCTCCGATGATGTTGGGCAGCAACTGAGTTCCACCCCATCCCGGTACCAGGCCGAGGAAGGCCTCGGGAAGACCGAGTGCGGCAGCGTTCTCCGCGACGGTCCGATAGTGCGAGTGCAGTCCCACTTCGAGGCCACCACCGAGTGCGGCACCGTTGATGAAGGCGAACGTCGGAACGGTCGACTCGCGCAGGCGTCGGAAGACCTTGTGACCGAGCTGTCCGATCTGCAGCGCCTCGTCCTTGGTCTTGATGTTCGGCACACCGTTGAGGTCGGCACCGACGGCGAAGATGAACGGCTTACCGGTGACGGCGATGGCCACCGGGTTCGCTGCGAATGCCTCGTCGAGGGCGGCGTCGAACTTGGCCAGTCCACCGGGACCGAAGGTCGACGGCTTGGTGTGATCGAAGCCGTTGTCCAAGGTCACCAGGGCGATGGAGCCGTCGAGCCCCGGTACGGAGACAAGCTTCGTGAACGCGTTCGTGACTACCTCGTCGCTGAACGCTGTGGTGATGTCGCTCATGCCTTCGCTCCTGAATAGTCAGCGTGGTTGGGGTTCTCCCAGATGACGGTGCCGCCCATGCCGAGACCGATGCACATGGTCGTCAAGCCGTAGCGGACGTCGGGCTGCTGAGCGAACTGGCGGCTCAGCTGCGTCATCAGGCGAACACCCGAGGATGCGAGGGGGTGGCCACACGCGATGGCGCCGCCCCACTGGTTGACGCGCGGATCGTCGTCGGCGATGCCGTAGTGCTCGAGGAACGCGAGGACCTGGATGGCGAAGGCCTCGTTGATCTCGAACAGGCCGATGTCGTCGATGCTCAATCCGGTTCGGCCGAGCAACTTCTCGGTCGCGGGGACCGGTCCGATGCCCATGACGGCGGGATCGACGCCGGCGAAGCTGAAGCCGACCATGCGCATACCGATGTTCAGGCCGAGTTCGTGCGCGGTGTCCTCGCCGGCGAGGATCGCGGCGGTGGCACCGTCGTTCAGTCCTGCGGCGTTGCCTGCGGTGACGCGACCGGCGGGACGGAACGGCGTCTTGAGCTTGGCGAGGTCTTCGACGGTGGTTCCGGGGCGAGGCGGCTCGTCCTCGGTGGCCAGGCCCCATCCTGCGGCGGACTTGGTGGCGACGGGCACGAGAGTGTCGGCGATGAAGCCGGCCTTCTTGGCCGCGTCGTACTTGTTCTGGCTGGCGACGGCGTACGCGTCGGTGCGGTCCTTGGTGATGCTCGGGAACCGGTCGTGCAGATTCTCGGCGGTGTTGCCCATCACCAGCGCGCTGGGATCGACGAGCTTGTCGGCGAGGAAACGCGGGTTGGGGTCGACGCCCTCACCCATCGGGTGGCGGCCCATGTGCTCGACGCCACCTGCGATCACGACGTCGTACTGGCCGAAGCCGATGCCCGACCCGGTGGTGGTCACCGAGGTCATCGCGCCCGCGCACATGCGGTCGATCGCGAAGCCGGGGACGCTGCGGGGGAGTCCGGCGAGCAGCGCGGACGTACGGCCGATGGTCAGACCCTGGTCACCGGTCTGCGTGGTCGCGGCGATCGCGACCTCGTCGATGCGCTCGGGAGGGAGATTGGGGTTCTTGCGAAGGAGTTCGCGGATTGCCTTGACGACGAGGTCGTCTGCGCGAGTGTCGGCGTACATGCCCTTGGGGCCTGCTTTGCCGAACGGGGTACGGATGCCGTCGACGAAGACAACATTCCTCTGTGAGCTGGTGGACGCGGGTACAGACACGCTTTTCGATCCTCCCGACAGATGCGGACGACTCGCCCGGGTGCCCGGACGCGACCCCTACTGTAGCGGGTATTACCCGTCGGTAACTTGAGAAGGGTGCAGTGCCTTCGTCAGTACCGGCACCACCAGCGTTCGCTGCCAGGGCCGGGCCCCGCCGTCGGCCAGTCGGGCCTCGATCAGCTCGGCAGGGTCGACGTCGGGATCGACCGGACTCTGCCAATCCCACACCAGGCGGCGCAGCAGATCCGGCATCAACAGATTCTCGACCGGCACCGACACCGATTCGCTGAGCTCGGTCATCGCCGCTCGTACGTCGGCTAGTCGCGCTGCTGCATCGGGATCGCGGCGAGCCCACCGATTGACCGGGGGTGGACCGTCGAAAGACGCTGCCATCGAGGGCAGTTCGGATGTCGGGAGCGCCCGCGCACGGGTCAGGGCCGAGGCCCACAATCGGGACGATCTGCGCTGACGGGGACCGCCGAAGACCGGTAGCTGCTCGAGCTCTCGCGCGGATTTCGGGTCCGCCGTTGCGGCCGCCACGATGGCCGAGTCGGGCAACACCCGGCTCGGTGCCACGTCACGCTTGGCCGCCAGTTCGTCTCGTGTGCTCCACAATTCGCGAACGGCAGCAAGAGTGCGGGGAGATTTGATCGCATGGATTCCCGATGTCCGACGCCATCTGTCGGTCTTGGGTTTGGGTGGCCCGAGGGTGAGGATGTGGGCGAATTCCTGTGCGGCCCATTCGGTTTTGCCCTGCTGTTCGAGCTCTTCGGCCATTGCGTCGCGCAGTTCGAGCAGAACCTCGACGTCGAGTGCTGCGTAGTTGAGCCAGGTGTCGGGTAGCGGCCGGGTGGACCAATCGGCCGCTCCGTGGCCTTTCTGCAAGGCCAGTCCGAGGGTGCGTTCGACGATGGCTCCGAGCCCCACTCGATCGAATCCGGCGAGGCGGCCTGCGAGTTCGGTGTCGTAGAGCGTGGCGGGTACCAAGCCGAGTTCGGCGAGTCCCGGCAGGTCCTGATCTGCGGAGTGCAGTACCCACTCGAGCGGGTTGATCACCTCGGCGAGCGGAGCGAGGTCGCCGGTGACCGGGATCGGATCGAGCAGAACCGTGCCTGCGCCGCGGCGGCGGAACTGCAGGAGGTAGGCGCGCTGGGAGTAGCGGAAGCCCGACGCACGTTCGGCGTCGACGGCGAGGGGGCCGTGACCCGATGCGAGAAGCGCGGCAGCCGCGCGCACGGCGTCCGGCGTGTCGACCACGTCGGGTACGCCGTCAGCCGGGGCCAGTAGCGGAACGGCGACAGGCTCGTTTGCCTCGTCGTCCGGCGTGGTCTCGGGAGAACTCTCGGCTGACATGAGATGTGACTCTAAGCCCTGCGGGTGGAAGGACCGCCCACTATGTCCGGCTGGAACTGCGCTGGCCGAGGGTGGTGATGCCCGCGGGCGGCAAACCGGCGGCGTAGGCGAGCACCTCGCAGAACGCCTCGACGTGCGTCGAGAGGTCCTCGGACGTGGCCGTCCACGAGGCGCGTAGTTCGAGCTGGTGGGCCTTGGGTGGCCCGGCGATGTCGCCGTAGCGCACCGAGCTGGTCGAGGTGACCGTACCGCCGAGTGCGTTGAGCGGCTCCGAGCGCGACTCCAGCGCGTCGACCAGCCAACTCCAGCCGACCTCGGGGAGCAGAGGATCGTCGGCGAGGGATTCGTCCACGTCCGCTTGGATGTACGCGACCAATCGGAGGGTGCCGTTCCAGGCCTCGGCACCGTCGGGGTCGTACAGCAGGATCAGGCGGCCGAAGGCGTCGCCGTCGCTCTGTTCGTCGATCCGGTCGGATTCCGGATGCTTGACCTCGGCCCCGATCGCGTAACTGTAGGGGGCGAGACGCTGCGGCGGCCGGATCGGACCGATTTCGATCGCCGGGTGTACCTGAGCCCGATGCATCGCGTCGATGGCGGCGCGGAACGGCGCAGGTTCGGCGGTGGATTGGGGTTCGGTCACGTCACCGGACGTTAGACGCGTCACGTTGCCTGGACGCGGAGGCGCGCCGGGCCGTGATGCAACCGAAGTCGGTGTGTCGCCCTTGGTGGCAGGAGCTTTCCTCGCGCGTGGCAGCATGGAACATGATGAACGCCGAACCGCACGCCACAGCCCCCGCCCGTCGAGAACTCCCGGACGCGCCGTTCCTGGCCGCGATCGCAGGTCGAGCTCCCTCGCGTCGGCCGGTGTGGTTCATGCGCCAGGCCGGTAGATCGCTCCCGGAGTACCGCAAGATTCGCGCCGGCATCGGCATGTTGGACTCGTGCTTCCGACCCGATCTCGTGGCCGAGATTACTCTGCAACCTGTCCGTCGGCACGACGTGGACGCGGCAATTCTCTTCTCGGACATCGTCGTTCCGCTCAAGGCTGCCGGTATCGATCTCGACATCGTCGCAGGCACCGGACCGGTCGTCGCGCAGCCGGTGCGGTCGGCTGCCGATGTGGCCGCACTGCCGATCCTGACTTCGGATCAGGTGGAGCCGGTGGCCGACGCGGTGCGGATCCTCACCCGTGAGCTCGCCGGTACACCGCTCATCGGTTTCGCAGGCGCACCGTTCACCCTCGCGTCGTATCTGGTCGAGGGCGGCCCGAGTCGTAATCACGAGAAGACCAAGGCGCTCATGCGGTCCGATCCGGCGACCTGGCACGCCCTGCTCGACGCACTGGCCACCACGACGATCACCTTCCTGCAGGCTCAGCTCGCCGCAGGCGTCGACGCAGTGCAGGTGTTCGACTCCTGGGCGGGTGCGCTGTCCCTCGCCGACTACCGCGAGTACGTGCTGCCGCACTCGACGCGCGTGTTCGACGCCGTGTCCTCGGCCGGTGTACCCAAGATCCACTTCGGCGTCGGAACCGGCGAACTGCTCGGGGCGATGGGTGAAGCCGGTGCCGACGTCGTCGGTGTCGACTGGCGAATCCCACTCGACGACGCCGTGCATCGCGTAGGCGGCGGCAAGGTGCTGCAGGGAAATCTCGACCCGGCGGTGCTGTTCGCCGGCTGGGATGCGGTCGAGGCAGAGGCTCGACGCATCACCGCCGAGGCGGATCGCGCGCTGGCGGCCGGTGCCCGCGGACATGTGTTCAACCTGGGCCACGGAGTGCTCCCCGACACCGATCCGGAGATTCTGACCCGGGTGGTCTCGCTGGTGCATTCGTTGTGACGGTTCGGCGGTACGCCGTGGTCGGCGGCGGAATCTCCGGCCTCGTCGCGGCGTATCGCCTTCGACAGTCCTGCGGGCCGGGTGCCGAGATCACTGTCGTCGAGGCGTCGTCGCGTCTCGGCGGCACGCTGCGCACCACCGCGGTCGGCGCGGACTCGCTCGACGTCGGTGCGGAGGCTTTCATCGGTCGACGTCCCGAAGTGCCGGCACTGCTGGCCGAGCTCGGTCTGTCGGATCAGCTGGTCTACCCGGCGCCGGTCCGTCCGCTCGTCTATTCCGGCGGTCGAACTCACGCGCTCCCGGTCGGCACTCTGATGGGCATCCCGTCGTCCGCCGATTCGGTACGGGATCTGGTGGACCCCGAGGACCTGCACCTCATCGAGACCGAGACCTCTCGGCCCTTCGCCTGGACCGCGGGTTCGGACGTCGGTGTGGCCGATCTCGTGGGCACCAGGTTCGGCTCCCAGGTGGTCAGCCGTTCGGTCGATCCGCTGCTCGGCGGCGTGTACTCCGGTTCGTCGAGCTCGATCGGCATCCGTGCGGCACTGCCCACGTTGGCTGCCGCGTTGGACGGTGGAGCAGCCAACCTGACCGAGGCAGTGCTGGCAGCGCTGCCCACCCCGTCGCCGGGGCCAGTGTTCGGCGGGCTGCGCGACGGTTACGCGGTGTTGCTCGATGCCCTCGTCGCTGCGACCGATGCCCGGACGGTGGTCGGTGCAGGCGTCGGTGAGATCCGCCGCGAGTCCGGCGGATGGTTCGTCGAAGGAGTCGGACGCGTCGACGGCGTGGTGCTGGCGGTCCCTGCGCCGATTCTCGGCCGGCTCATCGCCGAGGTGGTGCCCGCGGCGTCGCAGGCCGCGCGGAACATCGATCTCGCATCCTCGGTCGTCGTCGCGCTCGCTTTTCCCAAGACGACCGAACTTCCGCAGAATTCGGGAATCCTGGTGGCCACCGACGCGGGCTTGGACGTGAAGGCATTCACCCTGTCGAGCCGCAAGTGGCCGCACCTGGCCGAGCGTGACGCGGTACTGCTGCGGGCCTCGCTCGGCCGCTTCGGTGACACGACGGCGTCGGACCGATCCGACGCGGAGTCGATCCAGATCGCACTCGCGGATCTCGCGACGGTGGCGAACATCGATGCGCAGCCGATCGCTGCGACCGTGCAGCGCTGGCCGGGAGGCCTACCGCAGTACGCGCCGGGGCACCTCGATCGCGTCGCCGCCATCGAGGCAGGAGTCGCCGACTTACCCGGTCTCGAGGTCACCGGTGCCTGGCAGCGCGGTGTGGGGGTGCCCGCGTGTATTGCGTCCGCCACCACCGCTGCCGCCCGTCTGGTCGAAGTGGCACGATAGGGCCATGGCACGCCTCGATTACTCAGCGCTCAACTCGACTCTTCGCTACTTGATGTTCTCGGTCTACAAGGTCACGCCCGGTGTTCTCGGCGAGGATCGGGCCGCGGCCGCCAAGGAAGCGAAGGTGTTCTTCGAAAGTCGTGAAGACAAGGGTGTCGCGGTGCGCGGGGTGTACGACATCGCCGGTATGCGCGCCGACGCCGACTTCATGGTGTGGACGCACGCCGAGCGTATCGAGGACCTCCAGGCGACGTACTCCGATTTCCGTCGCACGACCGCGCTGGGCAAGGCGAGTACTCCGGTGTGGAGCAACACCGCGCTGCATCGCCCCGCCGAATTCAACAAGAGCCATGTCCCGGCCTTCATCGCCGGCGAGGATCCGGGCGCGTACATCTGCGTCTACCCGTTCGTCCGTTCGATCGATTGGTACCTGCTGCCCGACGACGAGCGTCGCACGATGCTCGCCGATCACGGCAAGGCCGCACGCGACTACAAGGACGTGCGGGCGAACACCGTGCCGTCGTTCGCACTCGGCGACTACGAGTGGATCCTGGCCTTCGAAGCTCCCGAACTCGATCGCATCGTGGACCTGATGCGCGACCTGCGGGCCACCGAGGCGAGGCGACACGTGCGCGAGGAGACCCCGTTCTTCACCGGCCCTCGGGTCGAGGTGGACGCGCTCGTCGAATCCCTGCCGTGACGACGACAGGCGCACCCGCGATCGAGGCCGTTCTGTTCGACTTCTCGGGCACGTTGTTCAGGCTCGAGGAGCACCCCTCGTGGTTCGACGGGATCCACGACGCCGACGGCACCCCCGTCGACGGTGCGGGAGCCGCGGAACTGATGCGCCGTATGACGGCACCGGTGGGGGAGACGGTCGAGTTCGACGATGCGACGCGTCATGCGTGGCGAAACCGAGACCTCGATCCGGCCCTGCACCGGCAGGCCTATCTGCATGTGCTCGCGCAGTCCGGTGTCACCGATCCGGCGCACGCACAATCCGTCTACGGTCGCGTGATCGACGCAGATTCTTGGACGCCGTACCCGGATACAGAAGCAGTGCTGAAAAAGCTCGCTGCCGAATCGATTCGGACCGGGGTCCTGAGCAACATCGCATTCGACATCCGTCCCGCGTTCGTCGATCGCGGTCTCGACAGGTTCGTCGACGAATTCGTGCTCTCGTTCGAGGTCGGTCACGTCAAGCCGCAGCCCGAGATCTTCCGGCACGCAGTGACGGCGTTGGGTGTGGACCCCGCGGTGACGCTGATGGTGGGCGACAGTGACGAGGCCGACGGTGCGGCACGAGAGATCGGATGCCACTTCGCTCTCGTCGATCCGGTGCCGACGTCGCAGCGCCCCGATGCACTACTGAAGGCGCTGCGCGAGTTCGGAATTCGATGACCGGGGTGGTTCGATGACTGGCGTGGCCGGCGTCCAGCACATGGGCCACTGGGGAATGTTTCGCGCCGAGTCGGACGGACGTGACGTCACCGCAATCCATCCCCAGGTGACCGACAGCAACCCTTCTCCGGTGTTGGGCAACCTCGTCGGGTCGGTGACCCATCGATCGCGCGTCACCTCCCCGGCGGTGCGCCGGGGCTGGCTCGAGCACGGGCCGGGGCCGACCGACACCCGTGGCAGTGACGAGTTCGTCGACGTCTCGTGGGACGAGCTCACCGATCTGCTGGCAGCCGAATTACGCAGGGTCGTCGACGCATTCGGCAACAAGGCCATCTACGGCGGGTCGTACGGGTGGGCGAGTGCCGGACGCTTCCATCACGCGCAGAGTCAGGTGCATCGCTTTCTCAACTGCATCGGCGGTTACACGCGATCGGTCCACAGCTACTCACTGGGAGCGACCGGGGTCATCATGCCGCACGTCCTCGGTGCGCATTGGAAGATGTTCTCGCGCTCCACCTCCTGGAACGTGATCGCCGCCCACACCGAGTTGTTGGTGGCGTTCGGCGGAGTTCCGGTGAAGAACACCGGCATCAATCACGGCGGTACGTCGGATCATCCGACCGTCGATTCGCTCGACGCGATGCGCGCCCGCGGTGGGCAGATCGTCACCGTGAGTCCGCTCCGCAACGACATGAACGGCGACGCGCGCTGGATCGCCCCGCGGCCCGGTACCGACGTGGCGATGATGCTGGCTCTGGCTCACGTGCTCGCCGACGAAAAGCTGCACGACACAAAGTTTCTGGAGAAGTACTGCCAGGGCTACCCCGAGTTCGAGCGATATCTGCTCGGCATCACGGACGGAATTCCCAAGACACCGCAGTGGGCGTCGGCGATCTGCGGCGTCGAGGCCGCCCTGATCGCGGAACTTGCCCGGGAGATGGCGTCGAAACGCACGATGGTGACGGTCACCTGGTCACTGCAGAGGACGCGACACGGTGAGCAGGCCCCGTGGATGGGCGTGACACTCGCGGCGATGCTGGGCCGGATCGGCGTTCCGGGTGGGGGATTCGGGCACGGCTACGGGTCGATGAACGAGCCGGGTCTGGCACCGGTTCCGTATCCGTTGCCGACCTTGCCGCAGGGTGTCAATCCCGTTCCCGACCTGATTCCGGTCGCCGCGGTCTCGGACATGCTGCTGAATCCCGGTGCCGAATTCGACTACGACGGTAGGCGATTGACCTATCCCGATATCAAGATCGTCTATTGGGCCGGCGGAAATCCGTTCCACCACCACCAGGATCTGGGGCGGCTGCGTCGCGCTCTCGGTAGGCCCGACACCGTCGTTGTGCACGACCCGTATTGGACACCGATGGCCAAGCACGCCGACGTCGTCGTCCCGTCGACGACGTCGTTGGAACGATCGGATCTGAGCTGCACACGCAACGATCCCTTGCTCGTCGCGATGGAGCCGGCCGCCCCGCGGTACGCGGACTCCCGCGACGACTACGACACGTTCGCGGAGTTGGCTACGAAACTCGGTGTGGGGCAACAGTTCACCGAGGGGCGTAGCTCGCAACAGTGGCTCGAGCATCTGTACGAGCAGTGGCGCGGATATCTGCGCGCCGGGGGCGTCGATACTCCGGAGTACGACAATTTCCGTCGCGAGGGTTCGTTTCGGATGAAGACCGAGGACGATCTGACGTTCTTCGAGGATTTTCGACGCGACCCGGTGGGCAACGCGCTGCGCACCCCCAGTGGAAAGATCGAGATCTTCTCGGCGACCGTGGCGGGGTTCGACTACGAGGACTGCCGTGGGCATCCGATGTGGTTCGAGCCGCAGGAATGGCTCGGTGGACCCCGGGCGCAGCAGTTCCCGTTGCATCTGATCGCCAACCAGCCGCGCACCAGGCTGCACAGTCAGCTCGATCACGGTGCGGTGAGCCGTAACTCGAAGATCGAGGGTAGAGAGCCGATAAGAATGCACTCGTCGGCGGCCGGGTCCAGGGGAGTGTCGGACGGCGACGTCGTACGGGTGTTCAACGACCGTGGCTCGTGCTTGGCCGGTGTGGTTGTCGACGACGCGATGCTGAAATCGGTCGTGCAGTTGTCCACCGGGGCCTGGTACGACCCACTGGATCCGGCAGATCCCGATTCGATGTGCGTACACGGCAGCGTGAACGTGCTCACCGCGGACGAGGGCTCGTCGGCGCTCGCGCGCGGCTGCACCGGCCAGCACGTACTGGTGGAGATCGAACGCTACGACGAGCCGTTGCCGCCGATCACCGCGTTCGATCCACCTGCTCGGTCCGAGGTCAGAACACGACCCGAGAGATGATCTCGGCGACCAGCGCCGGCTTGTCCTCGCCCTCGATCTGCAACGTTCCTGCCGTCACCATCTGTAGCGCCCCGCCCGATACCTCTTCGACGGAGACAAGGGTGGTCTGCAGGCGCACGTGAGCACCCACCTTCACCGGGTTGATGAAGCGAACCTTGTTGGAGCCGTAGTTGATTCCGAGCTTGGTGTTCTCGATGGTGTAGATCTGCCAGTTGAGCATCGATACCAGGGACAGGCTCAGAAATCCGTGGGCGATGGGTGCGCCGAACGGGCTCTCCTTCTTCGCCCGCTCGACGTCGACGTGGATCCACTGGTGATCGCCCGTGGCGTCGGCGAAGGTGTTGACCCGTTCCTGGGTGATCTGCAGCCAGTCACTGGTGCCGAGGTCTTCCCCGACGGCTGCTTTGATCTGCTCTGGTGAGGTGAAAGTGCGCATACTCACAGTATGCACCGTCGTAGTATGACGCTCGAAGGTGAGCGAGCGCGGCGCGCGATGTTCGGCTTCGTTGTCGGTCTGCTGAATTCAGGCCGTACAGCGCGTCGCGAAGGGAAAAGCGGCAATCAGATTGTCCTGGATTTCCGTCAGATTCGGGACCGGTCGATACTCGCTCCGAAGCTGCGCGATCTTGTCGTGATCGCGCGCGAGGTCCGACGAATGCTGAACCGCTTCTCGGCCGAAAACTGAGTAGTAGTCGTCGAATTTGTATCCGTTGCCGCCGATATCCTGCGTCAGCTCTATCCACGCATTGGGGATGCCGAAGGAGTCAGCGACGATCAAGCCGTGCAGACTCGTCGACATCACGAAGTCACATGCGGTGATGTCGGCGATGACCTTGGCCGGCTTTCGGGACGGGTCGATCAACGACACGTTCTTTTCTCGCGCAAGCGCAAGCACTACGGGATCCTTCTTGTGCACCCAGTGGTAGACGAGACCGATTCGTCCAGGTACCCGCGGGGAGCGTGAATAGACCCTGTTCGCCAACAGCCCGGGGTCCCCGACCGCGACCTTGCGCTCGGACTTGATGCGATTCGATGACAGATGCCCGCGCACAGCGTAGAAGTCGAAGTCGGGGCAGCTGAAGTCTTTTTCGTGGGCAGTCTCGCTGAGCATGAATCCCGAACCCCAGACCTTGAGATCCTTCCGCGCCTGCATGAGCTGGACCATTTCGAGAGTGGAACCTGCTCCGATCATGTCGCTTCGCTTCGCACGACGCCAGGAACATTTCTGCCCGAACAGTGATTTCACCAGTTCGGGCGTCAATTCGTCGCCGAAATTGGGTCTGACGCCGGTGAGTTTTACCTGACGCCACCAGAATGTTTTGATCGAAGTGGCCATGACGGCAAATTTACCTTATGCATAGGTAATCAAAGGTAAATTTACCGGTCTGGGCTCCATTTCGACGAATCTGTAGCTCGTGGCGCGTTCAGCGCGGCGACATCCGAGTGTCCTGTCCGATCAGGATGCAGGCTTGAGTGTCAACGAGATCGAGTTGATGCAGTACCGCTGATCGGTCGGGGTGGGGTAACCCTCGCCCTCGAAGACGTGCCCGAGGTGGCTGTGGCAGCTGCGGCAGACGACCTCGACGCGGCGCATTCCCAGTGTGGTGTCTTCCTTCAGGATGACGGCGTCGCTGTCGGCCGGGTCGAAGAAGGACGGCCAGCCGCAGTGCGACTCGAACTTCTCGGTGCTGCGGAACAATTCGGCTCCGCAGGCGCGGCACTCGTAGATACCTTCGGTGGTGGTGTCGGTGTATTCGCCTACGCCGGGGCGTTCGGTGCCTGCCTGCCGCAGCACCGCATACTCCTCGGGGGTCAGCTTCTCGCGCCACTGTGCGTCGGTGAGCTGGACGGCCGGGGCGGAATTGTTGTCGGTTGCTGAACTCATGCTCACACGCTAATACGATTTGTCGGGCTATGCCGTTTTCGCAGGTGGAGCGCTCGGCAGCAAGTAGCTCGGTTCGATTCCGTCGTCGAGTCGTCCTTCGCTTCGGGCGGCGAAATAGCGTCCGACGAGCACGCCGAAGATGACGACGATGAGCAGGGCCCAGCCGAAAGTGGTGCGCAGGTAGTCCAATGCGCGACCGGTTTCGATCCAGCGACCCGACAGCCATCGGTCGTAGTTCATGAACCCGTAGATCGCGAGCCAGGCGGGCCAGTTGCGCAGCAGTGAGTTCTTCAGCACGACGGTCATCAGAAGCGGGAACAGCATCATGGAGTAGTACATCTGACCCAGCGAGCCCAACAGCCAGTGTGCGGTGAGGATCAAGCCCGAGGTGGTCGCGAAGAAGAACAGGCGGTCCTCGCGGCAGTATCGGTAGAGCAGCCACAGTGAGATCAGAACCATGATTCCCAGGACCGCTCGGATGCCGAGGGTGAGGAGTTCGGGAACACCGTAGTAGCGGCCGTTACCGACGACAGCGCTGTTGAAGTAGTCGCGGGTCTGCAGCAGATACGGCAGTGTCCGGTCGATGAAGTTCATCGGATCCACCGACAGCGGCCAGGCGATGGCCATCATCACGACGGGGATGGCGATCGAGGTGATGAAGACCTTCCACTGACGCGTCATCAGCGGAAGCAACAGCAGTGGGGCGAGCATCGGCTTGATCGCCAGAGTCAGACCCATGGCGACACCGGCCGAGAGGTCCTTGCGCTGGAGGAGGAACCCGAGGAAGGCGACCTCGCCGAGGAGTACGAAGCCGTTGAAGTTGGTGAACACCAACGTGTTGGTCACCGTCTCGCTGACGAAGGCGGCCAGCAGCAGCGCAGGGGCCGCGACCGAATCGAGCCGGAATCCGAAGATGCGCAACAGGATGTACAGGGCCAGCAGTATCGCGACCGTGCTGGCGATGATGAACAGCCAGCGGGATCGCTCGGGGTCGATGACTGCGATGGGGGAGAGCAGCATCGTCGCGCTCGGTTGATACAGGTAGTGCGGATCGACCGAGTCGAAGTTCGCCGTGTACACCGGCTGGCGGTTGAGGAATGCCAGGGCGGCGCTGTACACCGGGTTGAAATCGTTGGTGATGTCTCCGTTCACGGCTTTGATCACCACGCGCTGGATGACGGTCATGATGGCGATCGGCCACAGGGCGTACTTGATAACCTCGGCGGTCGTCCGCCCTGACCGCGGCTCCAGAAAGCTAAGTGACACCCGGGAACGGTACCCGAGGCGGTGACCGTACCGGCGAAGGACACCCCGCGATGCGTACCCGACTCAGGCGGGGCAGACGGTGCCGTCGGTCGGAAGCGCGGTGTCTCGTGCGTAGTTCACCGCGGCGCCCTGCAGACACTGAGATCCGCCCAGACTCGGATGCCCGCTGCCCTGCCACGCGGCCGAGGCGACGGCCGCACCGGTTGCCCCGACCAACCCGGTGATCGAGGACAACCCGCCGTTGCCGACGATGGGGTCGCCTGCGTTGGCCAGCACCAACACCGGGACGTCCAGGGAGGTGGGCAGCGGAGTCGACGGCGCAGTCGGCCAGGACGAGCACAGTAGTGCTGTCAGAGCAGCGTCGGTGCCGTAGATCGGATAGCGGTCGTTCCACTGAGACGACAGGTCGCGAACGCCCTGCGGCGACGGCCACTGTTGGCCGTCCGTGCACCGGGACACGAACTGACCGTCGGTGCCGTAGGCGTTCCGCCCCCGCTCGGCGAGCGCGGCCAGCGCGCTGGTGTCGGACCCGGCGGCCGAGGACAGGGCGGTGGAGAGCCCGGTGGCGCGGGACGACGCGTCGCCTGCGGTGGATGCCAGGGCGAAGGTGATGCCGTCGAGAATCTCGTGCGTGGACAGCGGCGAGAATTCGCCACCGGCGGCGCGTAGGAGCAGCTGGGCGACGGCCGCCGTCGGATCGCTGCCGAGGGAGCAGTTCAGCGCGACGCATCGCTGCGCGAACGCCGCGAAGGCTGCTTCCTTGCCCTGTGTCCGTTGTTCGGCCAACGTGATCTGATCGGCGCCGACTCCGGTCGGTGAATCGAGGATCAAACGCGAGATGTTGGCCGGAAACTTCGCTGCGTAGGCCAACGCGGTGAGCGCGCCGTTGCCCGATCCGATCAGACCTATCTGTTCCACACCCCAGAGTTGCCGCAGGCGGTCCAGATCGTCCGCCGCATAGGTGGTTCCGAACGCGAGTTCCTGCGGTTGCAAGGTGTCGGTGCATTCGATCGTGGCGTCACGACCGGCGTCGACGGCGCGGTCGACCGTGTCGGCATCGGATCTGGTGAACTGCCCCAGCGCGTCGACCTCGGTTTTGGTCTCTGCGTCGATGCAGTCCACGGCAGTGGATCGGCCGATGCCGCGTCGATCCACCGCGACGATGGGATGAGCCTCGAGCAGCGTCGCGAGCGGACCGGCGGCCATCGTGGCCAACGTGGCCGTCGAGGACCGATCCGAACCGGACGTCAGCACCAGAGGTCCCGCGTCGGTGGGCGTTCTGTCGAGCCGCGCTCGCAACGCGCCGACGGCGAACGTGCCGAACATCTGTCCACTCGCATCGACGTCGGCTTCGTATTCTGCGCATTCGAGTGTCAGGCCGGGAGTGGTGGCGGTGAGCCCGAACGCCCCGAGTGTGGCTGCGGTGCAGTCGGCCCAGGCCAGATCGGTGGCCGGAACGGCAAGTGCGACCGGTTCCGGTGGCGCCTCTGCCGAGGACTCGGCGGGCTGACCGGGGGAGCGTTGTTCCACCGCGACGTCGGGTCGGATCGACGGGCCGGCACCACAGGCCGCGCACATCGTGGCGAGGACGAGGACCGCGGCGAGCAACGTTGATTTCTGCGTCACCGTGCGAGGCTATCGACTTTTCGATCGATGCCGGGCCGCGCACTGTTCATGGCCGACGCACCCAGCGCGTGAGCAGCGTTCCGTCGGCGTCGCCCAGAACGTGTACCCGGTGCATCGGCGCGTCGGCGGCGTCGGATGCGTGGGCGATACGGCCCGCCTCTCCGGCGACCAGCATCGGCGAGATCGTCAGACACAGATCGTCCGCCGCCCCGTCGGACACGAGCTGTCCGAACAGTCCCGGTCCGCCCTCGCACAGGACGCGGCGAAATCCGAGTTCGCTCAGAGTCGCGACGATGTCGCCGGTCGAGACAGAATCGCCGGTCACCTCGATCACCGTCGCTCCCGCTGCCCGAAGCGCGGCTACCTTCGAGCCGTCCGCCGCCGCCGAGGTCAGCACCACCGGCTGCACTTCGGTGTCGGTGACCAATCGAGAATCCGCGTCGATCGAACCGGAGGCGGTGACCACGACGATCGTCGGAACCGGTGCCAGCCCGGCCGCCACCCGACGTGCCTTCGCTTCGCTGGACAGCGAGACGCCGCCGTAGTTCTCGGCCCGCGCGGTTCCGGCACCGACCAGGACGGCGTCGCACAGTTCTCGCAGGATGCCGAACAGGCGGGCGTCGGCGGGGGTTCCCAGGCCCGCCGACTTACCGTTCGCGGTCACCGATCCGTCGATGCTGGCGACGAAGTTCGTGCGAATCCACGGTCTGTCCACGTCGGTGGGATACGCGTGCAGGGCGCGGACGGCATCGTCGTCGAGTGTCGATCCGACGCTGGGCACGGACTCGGGTGCCTGCTCCGATGTGAAGTAGGTCCCAATATGGAGAAGCTGCATGAGAGAGATCAGACCACGTCGTTACGCTCGGCAAATGCCCGCACGCCTTGTCGACCGAAATCCCGTGGTTCCATCCGATCAGCTGATCGCGCAGATGGTCCCGCCGGCGATGTTCGACGACGTCAGTTTCTCCTCGTACATTCCCGACCCCAAGGAGCCGACGCAGGCTGCTGCGGTTGCGAAGGCCGAGGAGTTCGCGAGCAAGGTGCAGAAGATCCGCGGCAAGGGCAAGCGCGGTCTCTTCGGTAAGAAGACCCCGGCCATCGGTGCGGGCCTGTACCTCGACGGCGGCTTCGGTGTCGGCAAGACTCACTTGCTCGCCTCGATCTATCACAGCGTTCCCGAGCCCAAGGCGTTCGGCACGTTCGTCGAACTCACCCACGTGGTCGGTGCTCTCGGCTTCAACAAGGCGCTCGAGGAACTCTCGAGCCACAGCGTGTTGTGCATCGACGAGTTCGAGCTCGACGATCCCGGCGACACGATGTTGGTCTCGCGGTTGCTCTCCGAGCTCTCGCAGCGCGGGGTATCCATCGTCGCGACGTCCAACACCTTGCCCGGGCAGCTCGGTGAGGGTCGCTTCGCCGCCGAGGACTTCATGCGGGAGATCAAGAAACTCGGCTCCATTTTCGAGTCCATCCGGGTCGACGGCCCCGACTACCGCCACCGCGATCTGCCTCCGGCTCCCGACCCCACCTCGGAGTCCGAGCTGATCGACCGCGCCGACACCGTCGAGGGTGCAACCCTGGACGATTTCGACGAGCTGCTGGCGCATCTGAGCACGTTGCACCCCTCCCGCTACGGCAAGTTGCTCGACGGCATTCCGGCAGTGTTCCTCAAGAACGTGCACCCGGCATCGGATCAAGCCATCGCTCTGCGCCTGGTGGTCCTCGCCGACCGCCTGTACGACGCGGGCATCCCGGTGACGGCCTCGGGCGGCAAGCTCGACGAGATCTTCACCGAGGAGATGCTGGCCGGCGGCTACCGAAAGAAGTACCTGCGCGCCACCTCGCGTCTGCTGGCACTGTCCCGTTTCGCTGCAGTCGGCTGAGCGGTCGTCACAGCCTCACCTGCATGACGTAATCGTCGTGCGTCTGAACGCCGACGACGAACGTCTTGGTACCCACGATCTCGAATCCGTGTTTGGCGTAGAATTTCTGCGCCCGCACGTTCTGCTGGTTCACGCCCAACCATGCTGTCGCACAACCGGAGTGGCGTGCATGGTCGAGTGACGACGACATCAATCGCCCCGCGGCGCCGCTGCCGTGCTGGGTCGGCTGCACGTAGAGCTTGCTGACTTCCATGGTCGGCTCGGGCGAGAGTGTCGCGCGAATTCCGGGGTCCGCGGGCGGCCCGGACACGAGCATCGCGTAGCCCACGACGTCGGCATCGGCTGTCTCATCGATCAGCACCGTTCTGGCCGCGTCGTCGATGTAGTTCTCGAAGTGCTCGGCCGACAACACGTTCGAGACGAACTGCGCGATGTCCTCGGGCCGGGTTCCCGGCGGGCAGGCGAGGGGAAAGGTCGACGCGGCCACTTCGGCGACGCGACGTGCATCGGCACGTGCTGCCACGCGCACGGTCACAGCAGGTCGACCGCGTTCTTGGCATCGCGCAACGACAGCCCGGTTCGGTCGCGCAGCAGTTTGATGGCCGAGATCGCTTTACCCTCGGATTTCAGTGACTGCAATCGCGGGATCAGATCGTCCCAGGGTGTCGGACCGGCTTGTGCCGCGTCGACGATGGTGGCGGAGGACGGAAACGGCTCGCCGCGCTGGACGCTCTCGATCGCGTTCTTCGCGTCGGCGAGTCCGGCACCCGTTCGTTCACGAAAGACCTTGATGGCCTGAACCTTCTTGTTCGCGGCCAGTAGCGAATGAATGTCTGCGCGGGCGCTCTCGTCGAGACCGATGAGCCTGATGTTGCGCGAGGTCTCCGGGGACGAGCCCGGCTTCTTGCGGGCCAACAGCCACGCCGCGAGCACTGCAGCGTCGACGAGGACCAACGCCACGATGAACCATCCCCAGGTCGGCATGCCTTAGTAGACCACTTCAGCGCGACGGGTCGAAGAGCGGGACGACAACCGACGAATCGGACGTCGGGGCACCGAACAACGAGGCGGCTCCGGCAAGGGTTTTCGTCGCTGCGTCGTACTTCATCGGAGCAAGGTCGTGGCCCGCGCCCTCGATGTCGACGAGCAGAGTGGGAGCCGGGACGAGCGCGAGCGCAGCGCTCAATTCGGTCGTGGTGCCGAAAGGGTCCTTCGTGCCGTGCACCACCACCGTCGGTGTTCGAAGTTCGGGAAGGTGTTGTGTACGAGCCTTGTCCGGCTTGCCCGGCGGGTGCAGGGGATAGGAGGTCAGGACGAGTCCGTCGACGAGACCCGGTCGCTCGGCCGCGATCATGGAGCCCTGCCTGCCACCGTAGGAATGCCCACCGAATGCGATGAATCCAGAGGTCTCGGCGCGGAGGCGGTCGACGGCCGACGCGATTCCGAGCCGATCCTCGGCCGCTCTCGACGGGTGCGGCGGTCCCTTGGGTTTGCGTACTCGAAAAGGAAGGTCGAAACGCAGGACCGTGAATCCGGCTGCCGCCCATACCGACGCGATGCGCCGCAGCAGAGGCGACTCGCAGTTGCCGCCCGCACCGTGCGTGAGAGCGAGGCCGCCCCGTGCGGGTATGGAAGGTGTGTGCAGAAAGGCGACGCCCCCGCCGAGATCGATGTCGGCGGGGGCGTCGGGACCATCGAGTTCAGGCATCGTTCGAGGACGTTACCTTTTCCTGGGTGTCGGCGTGATCGGTGTCAGCAGAGCCGTCGGAGTCGGTGGAGTCCCGGTCATCGGCGTCCACCATCTCGCCGTTGTCGTCGACCATGTCCGCGAAGGCGGTCCCGGCGACGGTGCCGTTGGTTCCCGGCAGTGCGACGGTGGGCCGGGCGCCGGGTCGATAGCGATCGTCGAGGCCCTCCACGGACTTCTTCGCCTCTTCCAGGGTGGCGTCGTCGACTGTGGGTTCGCTCTGAGCATCGTCCGACACGTGAGTGTCCTTCCATCGAAGTGTGTGCGTCATCTCCACTGTGCACTTCTATGGCGTGAATCACCACAATTGATTCGTGAAGCACAAAAAAGACCCCCTCGAAAGGGGGCCTGATCTGTCTTGCTGTGGTGCGCGATACTGGGATTGAACCAGTGACCTCTTCCGTGTCAGGGAAGCGCTCTCCCGCTGAGCTAATCGCGCGTGTCCT
This sequence comes from Rhodococcus sp. 14-1411-2a, assembly GCF_002259485.1. Lineage (GTDB taxonomy): Bacteria > Actinomycetota > Actinomycetes > Mycobacteriales > Mycobacteriaceae > Rhodococcoides. The sequence goes on along the minus strand of NZ_NPGA01000020.1, from coordinate 408,621 downwards.
CGCAACGGTCTTGCGACCGATGCACTAGCGAGGTGGAGACGGGAATCGAACCCGTGTGCACGGCTTTGCAGGCCGTTGCCTCACCACTCGGCCACTCCACCATGGGTCGAGACCCTCGAGCGGATGACGGGATTCGAACCCGCGACCCTCACCTTGGCAAGGTGATGCGCTACCACTGCGCCACATCCGCATACCCCGGAGGCGCTCACTGCTGGGCAGTTGTTGTCTCCGTGGTGCGGGGAAAACATTAACCCAACGGGAGTGAAACTCACAAATCTCGTGGTCAGCCCCGGAATTGGCACGATCGACGCTGTGAAAGATGTGAAAGCAGAGGCGATGGGAGCTCTGCGAAGGCGGTCCGTGGACGAATTCGGTGATCGGGCAGGCGATTCGGTTCGTCGCGGCACCTCGTGTTAATGTTTTGCCTCGTTCGGTCCCGTGGCTCAGTGGGAGAGCGTCCGCTTCACACGCGGAAGGTCGCTGGTTCGATCCCAGCCGGGACCACAGAAAAGAAGGCCCGCACCGCCCGTCGGTGCGGGCCTTCTTGCGTTCGAGGCCGGTAGCCTGAGCCGGTGAGCACCGAAGAATCGAAGCCTCAGGCCGTCGCCGACCAGGGTCCGATGGACACAGCCAAGGTGAAGCACCGTCGCTTCCGGGCGCGCATCGCCGAGAACAAGTCCCTCGATCTCGCATACCGAATCACGGTCGGTGTCGTCGGAACAGTGGTGTTGGTGCTGGGTGTACTCGCCATTCCCTACCCGGGGCCCGGCTGGTTGATCGTGTTCGCGGGCCTGGGCATCCTGGCGTCGGAATTCGCCTGGGCCAAGAGTGCGCTGCGGTTCGTCCGCAAGAGATACGACGCATTCATGGCGTGGTTCTCGAAGCAATCGATGTTCGTCAAGGGTCTCGGAGTTCTGTTCACCACGGTCGTCGTGCTGGCCACGCTGTGGCTGCTCGGCACGTTCGCGTTGGTCGGGGGCTGGATCGGACTCGAGTGGACGTGGCTCGAGAGCCCGATCTGACGTCACCCGTCGCGCTGAGGCCAATCGAGTGGACCGTTGCCGATAGGCTGTCGGAGGCCTTCCTGGCCAGAAGAATCGATCGAGGAGTACATCGCTGTGAGCATGCCCGTTGTCGCCGCCGTTTCGCCCGCCCGCATCATGGTGCCGGCCGGAACGACGGCAGGTACGGCGCTCCGCGAGACCGGCCTGCCCAACAAGGGACCCGACGCAGTGGTCGTGGTACGCGATCCCGACGGCAAGCTCCGTGACCTGTCGTGGGCACCGGAAAGCGACACCGAGGTCGAGCCCGTTCCGGCGAACACCGAGGACGGACGAAGCGTCATCAGGCACTCGGCCGCGCACGTGTTGGCGCAGGCCGTTCAAGAGCTCTTTCCCGACGCCAAGTTGGGCATCGGACCGTTCATCAAGGACGGCTTCTACTACGACTTCGACGTGAAGCAGCCGTTCACTCCCGAGGATCTGACGGCACTCGAGAAGAAGATGAAGCAGATCGTCAAAGCCGGACAGCGTTTTTCGCGTCGGGTCTACGAGTCGGTGGAGCAGGCCCGCGAGGAGTTGGCCGGCGAGCCGTACAAGCTCGAGCTGATCGACGACAAGTCCGGTATCGACGATCCCGAGGTCATGGAGGTCGGTGGGGGAGAGCTGACCGCCTACGACAACCTCAATCCCCGGACCGGCGAGCGCATCTGGGGCGATCTGTGCCGCGGACCGCACATCCCCACCACCAAGTACGTGCCCGCGTTCAAGCTCACCCGTAGTTCGGCTGCGTACTGGCGCGGCAATCAGGACAACGCCGGACTGCAGCGCATCTACGGAACTGCGTGGGAATCCACCGAAGCGCTCGACGCGCATCTCGAACTGCTGGCCGAGGCGGAGCGTCGCGATCACCGCAAGCTCGGCTCCGAGCTGGACCTGTTCAGCTTTCCCGACGAACTGGGCTCCGGTCTGCCGGTGTTCCATCCCAAGGGTGGCATCATCCGGAACGAGCTGGAGAACTACTCGCGGCAGCGGCACATCGAAGAGGGCTACGAGTTCGTCAACACCCCGCACATCACCAAGGGCCATCTCTACGAGGTCTCGGGTCACCTCGACTGGTACCGGGACGGCATGTTCCCGGCGATGCACCTGGACGCCGAGCTCGACGAGAACGGTGACGTGCGCAAGCCCGGCCAGGACTACTACCTCAAGCCGATGAACTGCCCGATGCACAACCTGATCTTCCGTTCCCGCGGCCGCTCGTACCGAGAACTGCCGTTGCGTTTGTTCGAGTTCGGCTCGGTCTACCGCTACGAGAAGTCCGGCGTCATCCACGGTCTCACCCGCGTGCGCGGCATGACCCAGGACGACGCGCACATCTTCTGCACCCGCGAGCAGATGCGGGGCGAGCTCACCAGCACCCTCGAATTCGTTCTCGGGCTGCTCAAGGACTACGGCCTCGACGATTTCTATCTCGAACTCTCCACTCGCAACCCGGAGAAGTCGGTCGGCAGCGACGAAGTCTGGGAAGAGGCAACCAACACCCTCGCCGAGGTGGCGGCGGCGTCGGGCCTGAACCTGGTGCCCGATCCGGGTGGTGCCGCGTTCTACGGACCGAAGATCTCGGTGCAGGCCAAGGATGCGCTGGGGCGTACCTGGCAGATGTCGACCATTCAGCTCGACTTCAACCTCCCCGAGCGCTTCGAGCTCGAATACACCGGCTCGGGCGGAACCAAGGAACGCCCGGTGATGATCCACCGGGCTCTGTTCGGTTCCATCGAGCGCTTCTTCGGGGTGCTCACCGAGCATTACGCGGGCGCGTTCCCGGCCTGGCTCGCACCGGTTCAGGTCGTCGGCATCCCGGTTGCCGAGGTCTACCAGGATCACTTGTTCGCGGTGGTGAACGAACTGAAGAAGCGTGGTGTGCGCGCCGAGGTCGATGCCAGCGACGATCGGATGCAGAAGAAGATCTTCAACCAGACGGCGCAGAAGGTCCCCTTCATGCTTCTCGCCGGCGAACGCGACGTCGAAGCCGGAGCCGTGAGCTTCCGATTCCGGGACGGCACCCAGGTCAACGGCGTCCCGGTGGCGCAGGCGATCACGATCGTGACCGACTGGATCTCTCAGCGCAACAACGCATCACCGACCGCCGAGCTCGTGCAGACCGACCCCGCAGGAGTGAGCTGATCATGTCGGAACAGGACGAGTCGATCGTCGTCACCGGGGCCGGTGAGCCCGATCGGCTGCAGCGACTGTGGACACCGCACCGGATGTCCTACATCGCCGAGGCTCCGCAGGGCTCGGCGAAATCGAACGAGCCGTTCTCCGACATTCCCAAGATGAGCGACGAGGACGGACTCGTCGTCGCACGAGGCGAATCGGTGTACGCGGTACTCAACCTGTACCCCTACAACCCCGGCCACGCGATGATCGTGCCGTACCGCCGCGTCGCGGCACTGGAAGACCTCACACCTGCGGAGAGCGCCGAGTTGATGGCATTCACGCAGCAGATGATTCGCGTCATCAAGCGAGTGTCACGTCCGCACGGCTTCAATGTCGGACTCAATCTCGGTGCTGCCGCAGGCGGATCGCTGGCCGAGCACCTGCATCAGCACATCGTGCCCCGGTGGGGCGGCGACGCGAACTTCATCACCGTGATCAGCGGTGCGAAGGTGATGCCGCAGTTGCTCCGTGACACTCGGGCCCTGCTCGCGTCGGCCTGGAACGAATGAACCACAGGCGAGAGGAGCACGCGCCGTGCTGAGCATTTTCGGCCGTGCGCCGGTGTCGAAGGTGACCGCGCCGCTCGGGCGTGCCCTCAACAGCACCGGGCTGACCCCCAACTCCGTGACGATCATCGGCACCGTCGTCACCGTCACGGCCGCGGTCACGATGTACCCCGCCGGCTACCTGTGGTGGGGTTCGGTCGTCATCACCCTGTTCGTGTTGTTCGACATGCTCGACGGGGCCATGGCGCGGGCACGGGGCGGTGGCACCAAATACGGTGCCGTCCTCGACGCGACGTGCGATCGAGTGGCCGACGGCGCGATCTTCGGCGGCTTGGCCTGGTGGGCGGTGTACTCCGAGCAGGACAAACCACTGCTCCTTGCCACCCTGATCTGTCTGGTCACCTCCCAGGTGATCTCGTACGTCAAGGCACGCGCCGAGGCCAGCGGACTCTCGGCCGACGGGGGTTGGATCGAACGTCCCGATCGCCTGGTCATCGTGCTCGTCGGTGCCGGATTCACCGGCGTCGGACGGCATTTCGACATTCCGTGGTTGGACAGCGTGATCTATCCGGCGATGTGGATTCTCGCCGTGCTCAGTGTCGTGACCGTGTTCCAGCGCGTTCTCGCGGTCCGCGGATCCGAGGGTGCTCGCGACATCATCGTGCCTCCGGTGGCACCGGCATCCGGCGACGGCGACGTGGCCGCGTCGTGAATCTCTCCGACAGGGCGAGCGACGCGGGTTACGCGGCCGGTTGGCGACTCGTCCGTTCTCTACCCGAGCCGGTGGCGCGACGCCTGTTCGATCGCGGTGCCGACTTCGCAGCGACGCGAGGCGGTGGCCCGGATCAGTTGCGTCGCAATCTCGCTCAAGTCCTGGGGACCACTCCCGCCGAGGTGCCCGACGAGCTGATCCGCGACAGCGTTCGCTCCTACGCCCGGTACTGGCGCGAGGCGTTCCGGTTGCCGTCGATGGATCTGGCTGCGCAGGCCGCCGTCATCGATCGGTGTGTGAACGGCAAGGAACATCTCGAGGGTGCACTCGCCGCCGGTAAGGGAGTGGTGCTGGCGTTGCCGCACAGCGGCAATTGGGACATGGCCGGAATGTGGCTGGTGCGCACGCACGGTGGGCTCTCGACCGTCGCCGAACGGCTGAAGCCCGAATCTCTGTACCAGCGATTCGTCGCCTATCGGGAGAGCCTGGGCTTCGAGATCTTTCCGCTCAGCGGCGGCGAGCAACCGCCGCTTCTCGCACTGTCCGAGAGACTGCGCCAGAACAAGGTGGTCTGCCTGCTCGGCGAGCGAGATCTCGCCAAGCACGGCGTGCCGGTCACCTTCTTCGGTGAACCGACCAGGATGCCCGCCGGTGCCGCGAAACTCGCGATCGACACCGGAGCGACGCTGTTGCCGGTACACGGCTATTTCGACGGCGACGGCTGGGGCTTCGACATTTCGCCTGCAGTGGACGTCTCGGCCGGAGTCGGTCCTGCCACCCAGACGTTGGCCGATCACTTCGCTGCCGGCATCCGAGCGCATCCGGCGGACTGGCACATGCTGCAACCGTTGTGGATGAGCGACTGGTCGGCCGAGCGACGTGCCCGAATCGAGGGCGCGTGAAGATCGGCATGGTGTGCCCGTACTCGTTCGACGTTCCCGGTGGAGTGCAGGCGCACGTTCAGCAGCTGGCCGAGGTGTTCATCGAACGCGGACATCGCGTCAGTGTCCTGGCTCCGGCGTCGGACGACGTCGAGTTGCCGGATTTCGTGGTGTCGGCGGGCGAGGCGCTCGCCATTCCCTACAACGGATCCGTCGCGCGGCTTCGATTCGGGCCGATCACGTATTCCCGAATCCGTAAGTGGATCTCCGACAACGATTTCGACGTGCTGCACATCCACGAACCGAACGCGCCCAGCCTGTCGATGTTGGCGCTCAAGGCCGCGGACGGACCGATCGTGGCAACCTTCCACACCTCGACGACGAAGTCCTTGGTGCTCAGCACCTTTCAGGGTGTGCTGCGGCCGTATCACGAGAAGATCAGCGGACGTATAGCTGTCTCGGAACTCGCCCGACGCTGGCAGGTCGAGGCCCTCGGCTCCGACGCCGTCGAGATCCCCAACGGAGTCGACGTTCCTGCCTTCGCCGACGCCCCTGTCCTGGAAGGCTATCCACGTGCCGGTCGCACGGTGCTCTTCCTCGGCCGCTTCGACGAACCACGCAAGGGAATGGCGGTCCTGCTCGGGGCACTGCCCACCCTCGTCGAATCCCATCCCGACATCGAGATCCTCATCGTCGGCCGCGGCGACGAGGACAAGCTCCGCAAGGACGCAGGCGCACTCGCCTCGCACCTGACGTTCCTGGGGCAGGTGGACGATGCGACCAAGGCATCGGCGATGCGCAGCGCGGACGTCTACTGCGCACCCAACCTCGGCGGTGAGAGCTTCGGCATCGTCCTCGTCGAGGCCATGGCCGCCGGAACTCCGGTGGTGGCAAGCGAACTCGACGCATTCCGGCGGGTGCTCAAGGACGGCACCTGCGGACTGCTGGTTCCGATCGACGATTCCGATGCCGTCGCCGCCGCAGTGACCGCGATCCTCTCCGACGACACCGTTCGTGCTCGCCTCGTCGATGCCGCCTCGGTCGCCGTGGCCGCCTACGACTGGCCCGTCGTCGCCGAGCAGATCCTGCGGGTCTACGAAACCGTCACCCTCGGGGGCCAGAAAGTGCGGGCGGCGAACTGATGACCCTCTCGGCGCTCACGATCCTGGTACTCGGTCTGGTCGCGGTACTGATTCTCGTCGTCGGCCTGTGGGCGTACGGCACGGCGAACCGACTGGACCGCTTGCACGTGCGTACCGACCTTGCCTGGCAGGCACTCGATGCAGCACTGGCCCGCCGTGCCGTCGTCGCGCGAGCGGTGTCCGCTGCCACCCGCGACACGGCCTCGGCGAGCAGAGAACTCGCCGCACTGGCCGATCGGGCCGAACGCGCCGACCGGTCGCAGCGGGAAGAGGCCGAGAACGCGGTGTCCATGGCTCTTGCCGTCGTCGAGCCGAACGCCCTGCCCCCGCAACTGGTCGCCGAACTGGCCGACGCCGAGGCCCGCGTGCTGATCGCACGGCGCTTCCACAACGACGCCGTCCGGGACACTCTGGCGCTGCGGGTCAGACGCCCGGTCCGGTGGTTGCATCTGGGTGGTACCGCGGCCCTGCCGTCGTATTTCGAGATCGCCGAGCGGTCTGCTGCCGCGACGTTCGGCAGCGAGAACAGAGCCACTCCGCGAACATCCGCTCGGGTGGTGCTGCTCGACGAACGGGGCCGCGTTCTGCTGTTGCGCGGACACGATCCGACGGTGCCCGACACCTTCTTCTGGTTCACCATCGGTGGGGCAGTGGAGAAGGGCGAGTCGCTCCGCGAAGCAGCGGTGCGCGAGGTGCACGAGGAAACCGGCCTGACCGTCGCGGCGGCAGATCTGCGCGGTCCACTGTGGCGACGGGTTGCCACGTTCCCGTTCAACGGAACCCTGATCCGTTCCGAGGAACTGTTCTTCGCGATCCGTACGCAGGAGTTCGAGCCCCACAGCGCCGGGTTCACCGATTTCGAGCGCCGCACCGTGACCGGCCATCAGTGGTGCACCGAGGCCGACATCCGTGCGCTCAGCGCAGTCGGCGAGAACGTCTATCCCCAGGACCTCGCGGAACTGCTGGACGAGGTGAACGTGGCTCTCGCGCGACGCGGCGACCCGGACGTGCGCGCTATCCGGTAGCAATCTGGACCCTTTTCGAGCAGTCCAGCAATCATGAAGTGGTTATGGGAAACTGTCGCCAGGAGGCCTACAGTTCTGGGCGCGACTTCGCGCCGCGCGTGATCGATTGCGCGACTGGACGTGGTCGCACATATCAGTCCGGAGCGCCACGAACGGTGCCCAGAACACAGGAGTCGGCTTGAGTACCCCACACGCATCCACTACACCCGCTGGATCTGCCGAAGGCGGTTCGGGCGAGAACGGAATCGGCACCGCGCGCGTCAAGCGGGGGATGGCCGAGATGCTCAAGGGCGGCGTCATCATGGACGTGGTCACCGCCGATCAGGCCAAGATCGCCGAAGACGCCGGAGCAGTTGCCGTCATGGCCCTCGAGCGCGTCCCCGCCGACATTCGCGCTCAGGGTGGGGTGTCGCGCATGAGCGACCCCGACATGATCGACAGCATCATCTCCTCGGTCAGCATCCCGGTGATGGCGAAAGCCCGCATCGGCCACTTCGTCGAAGCGCAGATTCTGCAGAGCCTCGGCGTCGACTACATCGACGAGTCCGAGGTGCTCACCCCGGCCGATTACGCCAACCACATCGACAAGTGGAACTTCACCGTTCCCTTCGTCTGTGGTGCCACCAACCTGGGTGAGGCGATGCGTCGAATCACCGAGGGGGCGGCCATGATTCGCTCCAAGGGCGAGGCCGGAACCGGCGACGTCTCGAACGCGACGACGCACATGCGCAAGATCCGCGACGAGATCCGTCGCCTCACCTCGCTCCCCGAGGACGAGCTGTACGTGGCGGCGAAGGAACTGCAGGCCCCGTACGACCTCGTCGTCGAGGTCGCCCGGGCCGGCAAACTGCCCGTCACACTGTTCACCGCCGGCGGCATCGCCACTCCCGCGGACGCAGCGATGATGATGCAGCTCGGTGCCGAGGGCGTGTTCGTCGGATCGGGAATCTTCAAGTCCGGCAACCCCAAGGAGCGCGCCGAGGCGATCGTCAAGGCCACCACGTTCTTCGACGACCCCGATGTGCTCGCCAAGGTCTCGCGCGGTCTCGGTGAGGCAATGGTCGGCATCAACGTCGACGACCTCCCCGTCGGACACCGTCTCGCCGAGCGTGGCTGGTGACGGTTCTGCGTCAGTAGCGTTCGAGTGCCGGGCGGTCGGGATGGTCCCATCGGACCAGAAGATCCGGCCGCTCGGCCGAGCCGTCGAGGCTCTCGTAGTACTCGAGCAACGGGGCGCAGGTCCACTGATCGGGGGCGCTCGTTCTGCGGCGTAAAGCGTTCGCGGACAGGCGTAGCTGCACCGACAGATCGACGTTCAATCCCCGTCCGAGCAGCATGGGTCCCGCGACCAGGACGATCTGATTCGCCGCCGCCGAGGTTGTGCGGGCCCGAGCCGAGCGGTCGGTGGCCTCATCCCACAGTCGCGGTAGAAAGTGACCTCCGCCACCGGGTCCCAGCGGGGCGATGACTTCTCGAACCAGGGCGTCGTAGTCGAACCACAGTGTGCGATAGCTCAATTCGTCGGTCCGCGAGTATTCGAATCGAATGGACGCAGGTCGGACGTAGTCGTGCAGGTCGACGACGGCAGCCGGACGGCCCCGAGAGCGGGCGTGTTCGGCTGTGCGCGTGGCGAAGTCGACCGGTCGCGCGGCATCGGCACCGTCGATCACGACGATCGAGCGGGCACCGTCCGGGCACGAATCGACGATCGACTCGACGAGAAGATCGGGAAATATCGGCATCGGTTGACCCACACCGACCATCTTGCCTGGTCCATCCATTGTTAGCCTGAGCCGTTGTCACAGAAAGGTGGACACCAGCCATGGCCAGCATCGAGGACATTCTCGAATTGGAACGGATCGAGAACGACATCTATCGGGGACGGACTTTCCCTTCTCGGTTGCCCCGTACGTTCGGCGGTCAGGTGGCGGGCCAGGCGCTCGTCGCGGCGGTGCGCACAGTGGCTCCCGAGTTTCGTGTGCACTCGCTGCACGGCTACTTTCTGCGTCCGGGCAATCCGAACGAACCGGCCGTCTTCATGGTCGATCGGATCCGCGACGGCCGGTCGTTCTGCACACGCCGCGTCACCGGAATTCAGCACGGCAAGGCGATCTTCACGATGTCTGCCTCGTTCCACGGCGACGACGACGGCATTTCGCACCAGGACGTCATGCCCGAGGTCGTCGGACCGGACAGCCTGCCCGATCCCACCACCCTCGCCGAATACGACCACTCGTACTACAAGGAGTGGTCGGAATGGGACATCCGTCTCATTCCCGAAGACCAGACCGTCAAGCATCCCAGTTTCGCTGCGCAGCAACGTGTGTGGTTCCGCTACCGCGATACGTTGCCCGACGATCAGGTGTTCCACGTCTGCGCACTCGCGTACATGAGCGACATGACGTTGATCGGCTCCGCCAAGGTGCCGCACCCGGACGCCGTCACCCAGACGGCCTCGCTCGATCACGCGCTGTGGTTCCTGCGGCCGTTCCGGGCAGACGAATGGTTGCTCTACGACCAGACGTCACCGTCGGCCGATTTCGGCCGGGCACTGGCTCAGGGGCGAATTTTCGACACGTCCGGACGCATGGTTGCCGCGGTGGTGCAAGAAGGGCTCATGCGTTACGAGCGGGACCCGGACGCGCCTCATGTCGATCCCTTCGGCCGCAAGTGACCGCTCCGACCATCGGTGTTCTCGCGCTGCAGGGCGACGTTCGCGAACACCTGGCTGCGCTCGAGTCGAGCGGTGCGCGCGGAGTCACCGTGCGGCGTCCTGCCGAACTGGCGCAGATCGACGGCTTGATCATCCCCGGCGGGGAATCGACGACCATGAGCAACCTGCTCGGCGTGTTCGAGCTCCTCGACCCGCTGCGCGCGCGGTTGGCGGAGGGACTGCCTGCCTACGGCTCCTGTGCGGGCATGATTCTGCTGGCGTCCGAGATTCTCGACACCAGGCCCGACGCCCGACATCTGGATTGCCTCGACATCACCGTGCGGCGCAACGCTTTCGGTCGTCAGGTCGATTCGTTCGAGACCGATCTCGACGTCACCGGTATCGACGGTGGGCCGGTGCGGGCGGTGTTCATTCGCGCGCCGTGGGTCGAGCGGGTGGGCGAGCGCGTCGAGGTGCTCGCCACCGTGCCGCACGGACCGGCCGCCGGACGCGTGGTTGCCGTTCGCCAGAACTCCGTTCTCGCGACGAGTTTTCATCCCGAGGTCACCGGCGACGATCGAGTGCACGCACTCTTCGTCGACATGGTGCGCAGCCGCTAGAACCTTCGACGGTCGGACGGTGCCGAGCGCGGTACCGGGCGAGTAAAGTCGACAACACTGATTTCGAGCAGGAAGGGGCCCTATCGCATGAGCGGCCACTCAAAATGGGCCACCACCAAGCACAAGAAGGCGGTGATCGACGCCCGACGTGGCAAGTCTTTCGCCAAGCTCATCAAGAACATCGAGGTGGCGGCCCGCACGGGTGGCGGTGACCCCACCGGCAACCCGACGCTCTTCGACGCCATTCAGAAGGCGAAGAAGACCTCGGTGCCCATCGACAACATCGAGCGGGCGCGCAAGCGAGGTGCAGGCGAGGAGACCGGCGGGGCCGATTGGCAGACCATCATGTACGAGGGCTACGGACCCAACGGTGTCGCCATCCTCATCGAGTGCCTCACCGACAACCGCAACCGCGCCGCAGGCGAGGTTCGTGTCGCGATGACCCGTAACGGCGGGAACATGGCCGACCCGGGTTCGGTGTCGTACCTGTTCTCGCGCAAGGGTGTGGTGACCCTGGAGAAGAACGGTCAGAGCGAGGACGACGTCCTGATGGCCGTTCTCGAAGCCGGTGCCGAGGAAGTCAACGACAACGGCGACACGTTCGAGGTCGTCAGCGAGCCGACCGACCTGGTCGCCGTGCGCACCGCGTTGCAGGAGGCCGGAATCGACTACGACTCGGCCGAGGCGAGCTTCCAGGCGTCGGTGAACGTCCCGGTCGACGCGGACGGTGCACGCAAGGTGTTCAAGCTCATCGATGCACTCGAAGACAGCGACGACGTCCAGAACGTGTGGTCCAACGTCGACCTCTCCGACGAGGTCATGGCCGAGCTCGACGCCGAGGACTGACGCCCCTCGCATCCGACGACGTGATCGACCGGGTGTCGTATCCCTGATCCGACGGGGGGCTCCGCTACGCTATCGAACAACAGTTCGTAAGCGGAAGGTGTGGTGGCGTGCGGGTGATGGGTGTCGACCCCGGTCTCACCAGGTGTGGGCTCAGTCTGATCGAGGGCGGTGTGGGCCGAACGGTGGTTGCGCTCGATGTCGATGTGGTGCGAACGCCCGCGGACATGGACCTCGCGCAGCGTCTGCTGCGGATTTCCGAGGCGGCGGAATACTGGCTCGATACCCACAAGCCCTCGGTGGTGGCGATCGAGCGAGTGTTCGCTCAACACAACGTTCGCACGGCCATGGGCACGGCCCAGGCCGGTGGCGTCATCGCCCTCGCAGCGGCCAGGCGTGGCGTCGACGTCTGCTTTCACACTCCCAGTGAGGTCAAGGCGGCCGTCACGGGCAACGGTTCGGCCGACAAGGCTCAGGTGACCGCCATGGTCATGCGCATTCTCGGACTGCAGACTGCACCGACTCCCGCCGACGCGGCCGACGCTTTGGCCCTCGGTATCTGTCACTGCTGGCGAGCACCCATGATCGCGCGGATGGCGAAGGCCGAAGCCATGGCCGCCGAGCAGAAACGCAAGTACGACGCGCGTCTGGCCGAGGAGCGCAAGGCTCGCGCCGTCGTGGCACGCAGGATCGAGAAAATGGCCAAGAAGGAGGCGGGCGCACGATGATCGCGTCGATCAGGGGTTCGGTGGTGGACATCGCGCTCGATCACACCGTGCTCGAGGCCGCGGGCGTCGGGTACCGGGTCAACGCCACTCCGGCGACGCTGGCCACGCTGCACCGGGGGAGCGAAGCGACCCTCCTGACGACCATGATCGTGCGCGAGGATTCGCAGACGCTGTACGGGTTCCCCGACAAGGAGTCGCGTGAGCTGTTCGAGTTGCTCCTCACCGTGACCGGCGTCGGCCCGCGAATCGCCATGGCGACTCTTGCCGTACACGAGCCCGATGCGCTGCGAACTGCGTTGGCGGACAGTGATATCGGAGCTCTGACCAGGGTGCCCGGTATCGGGAAGCGCGGCGCGGAGAGAATGGTCGTCGAGTTGCGCGACAAGGTCGACGCGGTGGTCGGGCGCGCCGGAAGCGCAGCCGTGCCGGGGTCCGGTGCCGGCAACTCGATGCGAGACCAGATCGTCGAAGCGCTGATCGGTCTCGGATTCCCCACCAAGCAGGCCGAGGAAGCCACCGATGCGGTGCTCGCCCAGCAGCCCGAGGCCACGACGTCGACCGCGTTGAGGTCGGCGCTGGCGTACCTCGGAAAGTCCAGGTAGGCCCGGGTGACCGAGGACGACCAGTTCGCCGAATCCCAGGTCGGTGCGGACGCGATGTCCGACGATCTGGATGTCGAGACGAGTCTGCGTCCGAAGAATCTCACCGATTTCATCGGTCAACCGCGCGTGCGAGAGCAGCTCCAGCTCGTGTTGTCGGGTGCCAAGATGCGCGGGGGAACCCCCGATCACATCCTGATGTCCGGTCCGCCGGGACTCGGCAAGACCAGCATGGCAATGATCATCGCCGCCGAGCTGGGAACCTCGCTGCGGCTCACGTCGGGTCCGGCGCTCGAGCGGGCAGGCGATCTCGCGGCGATGCTCAGCAATCTGGTCGAGGGGGACGTGCTGTTCATCGACGAGATCCATCGCATTGCCCGCCCGGCCGAGGAGATGCTGTACCTGGCGATGGAGGATTTCCGCGTCGACGTCATCGTCGGCAAGGGGCCGGGAGCGACGTCGATTCCACTCGAGGTGGCACCGTTCACCCTCGTCGGTGCCACCACCAGGTCGGGTGCGCTCACCGGGCCGCTGCGAGATCGCTTCGGATTCGTGGCGCACATGGACTTCTACGAGCCCAGCGAACTCGAGCGCGTCCTCATGCGGTCGGCGGGAATTCTGGGCGTACCGATCGACCGGGACGGCTGCGCGGAAATCGCCGGTCGTTCGCGCGGCACCCCCAGAATCGCGAACCGACTGCTTCGGCGAGTTCGTGACTACGCGGACGTGCGCGGCGACGGCACCGTCACCCAGGACACCGCGAAGGCCGCGCTGGTGGTCTACGACGTCGACAAGCTCGGGCTCGACCGACTCGATCGCGCGGTACTCAGCGCGCTCATCCGAAGCTTCGGCGGTGGGCCGGTGGGTGTATCGACACTGGCCGTCGCCGTCGGCGAGGAACCGTCGACGGTCGAGGAAGTGTGCGAGCCGTTTCTGGTGCGTGCCGGAATGATCGCCCGCACCCCCCGCGGGCGCGTGGCGACCGCTGCTGCGTGGCAACACCTCGGTCTGACACCGCCACCGGACCTCGCAGTGGGTGGGATTTCGGTCCGATCCTCGGAGGTCCAGCAGGGATTATTCGAATGAATCGGGCACAACAGGACACGAACGGACCGGACCGGTTCCAGGTAATGGCACACTGGGTAGCTGCGAGGCCCGCACCGGCGGCGTTCTCGCACGAGACAATGACGTATATCGAACCCGACTTCGAGGACTGACCTTCCGATGGATTTGCTGTTTCCGCTGCTGATCGTGGCCCTTCTGGTACCGCTGTTTCTCAATGCGCGTCGACAGAAGAAGGTGTTGGCCAAGACCACGGAAATGCAGGACTCGCTGAAGATCGGCGACGAGGTCGTCACCACCGCCGGTCTGTACGCCCGCGTCGTCCTGGTCGAGGACGACACGATCGACCTCGAGATCGCCGACGGCGTCATCACCACGTGGTCGCGCGCAGTCGTGCGTGAGGTGCTGCCCGACGATTCCGAGTTCGACGACACCGACATCGACGCCACCACCGAGGCGGACATCGCGGCCCTCGGCTCGAACAACACCGCGGGACCGTCGCTGAGCAAGACAGACGCGGCCCGGCCGGACGAGACCGTCGAGCAGACGGCGAAGAGGCTCGAAAAAGAGTGAGCTCGATGTGATCGACAACCGCTGTCGGAGACAGTATCCGGCAGCGGTTTTCTCTGCGGTGACCGATGTGGTGCACAATCGCACCGCTCACCGCTGACACAGCGGGCCGCCAGGCCCTGCAGGAACCGACATTTTCCATCGCCTCAGAGGAGAAACACACACCGTGGCACCTTCCAGCGGACCGGTGCAACCCGCCCGCTATCTCGCCGTTTTCGCGGTGCTGATGGCAGCGGTGTACGCCATGGTCTTCTTCACCGGAGACAAAGACCCCTCGCCGAAGTTGGGAATCGACCTGCAGGGCGGCACGCGCGTGACACTCACCGCGCGGACCCCCGACGGCAACGCACCGACGCAGGACAGCTTGCAGCAGGCGCAGCAGATCATCGAGACCCGCGTCAACGGTCTCGGTGTCTCCGGCTCCGAGGTGGTCATCGACGGCGACAACCTCGTCATCACGGTGCCCGGCGACGACAGCTCTCAGGCGCGCACCCTCGGGCAGACCGCGCGACTGTTCATCCGTCCCGTGATCGGATCCGTTGCTCCGTCGACGGGCGAGGGTGCAGGCACGCAGCAGACCCCGGTCGACCCGGCCGCGCCGGTCGATCCTGCGGCACCGGCAGACCCTGCTGCTTCCGCGGATCCGGCTGCACCCGCAGATCCGGCCACTCCGCAGCAACGTGTGTTCCCGGCGCAGGATCCGTCTGCAGTCGATCCGACTCCCGCTCCCGCCACTGATGCACCTGCCACGGATGCACCGGCCACCGACGCACCGGCCGAGGACCCCGCCACCGACGCTTCGCTGTCCGACGCCGATCGTGCCGCCCAGGAGATCGCCGACGCGAAGGCACTGCGGCAGAGCGAAGACCAGCAGGTCCAACAACTCGCGATGCAGTCCCTCGACTGCAACGCCGCCGACCCGCTCGCCGGCAACGACGATCCCGCTCTTCCCCTCGTCGCATGCTCGACCGATGGAACGGCCGTTTATCTACTCGGTCCGACGATCATCGACGGTCAGCAGATATCCGACGCGACCTCCGGGTTCGACAGTCAGCAGGCACAGTTCCAGGTGAGCCTGACGTTCGACACGGAGGGCTCGAACACCTGGGCTCAGTTCACCGCGGCCAACCTGCAGAAGCAGGCTGCGTTCGTGTTGGACTCCAAGGTGATCAGTGCGCCGGTCATCCAGGGGGCCACCCCAGCCGGCAGCGCCACCTCGATCACCGGCAACTTCAATGCCCAGACCTCCTCGGAGCTGGCCAACACGCTCAAGTACGGCTCATTGCCGCTGTCCTTCGTGTCCTCCGAGGCCGAAACTGTTTCGGCCACACTGGGATTGGCCTCGCTCGAAGCCGGACTGCTCGCAGGTGCCATCGGACTGGCGCTGGTGTTGGTCTACTGCCTGCTCTACTACCGTGCCCTCGGGCTGCTCACCGCGCTGTCGTTGGCGCTGGCCGGTCTCGTCGTCTACGGAATCATCGTTCTGTTGGGCAGATGGATCAGCTTCACGCTGGACCTGGCAGGAATCGCAGGCCTGATTATCGGTATCGGTATGACCGCGGACTCGTTCGTGGTGTTCTTCGAGCGCATCAAGGACGAGATCCGGGAGGGCCGCAGCTTCCGCTCGGCGGTTCCTCGTGGTTGGGCACGCGCACGCAAGACGATCCTGTCCGGCAACGCGGTCAGCTTCATCGCTGCCGCGGTGCTGTACGTGTTGGCCGTCGGTCAGGTCCGCGGCTTCGCGTTCACCCTCGGACTGACGACGATCCTGGACATCATCGTCGTGGTGCTGGTGACCTGGCCGCTGGTGTACCTGGCGTCGAAATCCACGTTCTGGTCCAAGCCATCGGTCAACGGCCTCGGTGCCGTCCAGCAGATCGCGCTCGAACGCAAGCGCGCAGCCAACAAGGCACTCGCCGTCAAGACCGGCACTGCGCCGTCGAAGGAGGCATGACATGTCGGACACGACCACGTCGACCCCATCGCCCCTCGACGATTCGGGCGTCGATCAATCCACCCAGCCCAAGCACAGCTGGCTGTCCAGGTTGTACACCGGCACCGGTGCCTTCGACATCGTCGGTCGTCGCCGGTTCTACTACATCCTCACCGGCGTCATCGTGCTGGTGTGCCTGCTGAGCTTCCTCGTCCGCGGCTTCACCCTCGGTATCGATTTCGAGGGCGGAACCCGGATCGCGCTGCCCGCCGCCGACAACATCTCCACCGAGCAGGTCGAAACCGTCTACGACGACTCGCTCGGCATGCCGCCGGTCTCGGTTCAGACCGTCGGTTCGGGTGCCGCAGCAACGGTGCAGATTCGTTCCGAAGCTCTCGACCCCGCCGAAGTGGACACCCTTCGCCAGGCGTTGTTCGAGGCCTTCCAGCCGCAGGACAACTCGGGTACCGCGACCCCGAACGCCATCAGCGTGTCCGACGTCAGTGAGACCTGGGGCAGCCAGATCACCCAGAAAGCCCTGATCGCACTCGTGGTCTTCCTGGTCATCGTCAGTATCTACATCGCGGTCCGATACGAGCGAGACATGGCGTTGGCGGCTCTGGCTGCCCTGGCCTTCGACCTTCTGGTGACCGCAGGTGTGTACTCGCTCGTCGGATTCGAGGTGACGCCTGCGACGGTCATCGGTCTGCTGACGATCCTCGGCTTCTCCCTGTACGACTCCGTGGTGGTGTTCGACAAGGTCGAGGAGAACACCCGCGGCATCCTCAACCTGCATCGCAAGACCTACGCCGAACAGGCGAACCTGGCCGTCAACCAGACCCTGATGCGCTCGATCAACACCACCGTGATCGGTGTTCTCCCGGTGATCGCACTGATGATCATCGCGGTGTGGCTACTCGGAGTGGGCACGCTCAAGGATCTGGCGCTGGTACAGCTGGTCGGCATGATCGTCGGTGCCTACTCGTCGATCTTCTTCGCCACTCCGTTGCTGGTGACGCTCAAGGAGAAGTGGGGCCCCGTCGCAGTCCACACCCGCAAGGTCCACTCCAAGCGTGCCGAGGCGGCGGCTCGCGCGGCCGGTCTCGCTCCTGAGCCGGTGGCTGTCGGCGTGGCCACTCCGAAGTCTTCTGCTCCCCAGCCGGGCAACCGCCCCACCGGGAAACGAAACAAGAAGCGTCGGTAGACCACCTTCGACAGGGACGGAGAGTGCACGTGAAACGACGGTGGATCGCGGCACTGGTGGCAGCGAGTGTCGGCGCGGTGTCCATCACGGCGTGTTCGTCGCCCGAGGACAAGGTGCCCTCGATCGGCTACTCGTTCGACAACGTGGTGAACACGTACAACGCCAGAACCGTCGACGGCGCGGCGTCGGGAGCCCGGCAGGCGTTCACCCGGGTGCAGGTGGGCTTCAGCTACCTCGGGCCCGAGGGAGACGCGTTGTCGGACAACGACATCGGAACAGTATCGGTGGTACCCGGTGACACCCTGACCGTGCAGTACTCCATCGCCCCGGCCGCGACGTACTCGGACGGTGCGCCTATGGCCTGCGACGACCTGGTGTTGGCCTGGGCGGCGAACAGCGGAAGGTTCGCCACCGACCGCCCCATGTTCGACGCGGCGTCGACGGCCGGGTACTCCGACATCGAGCGCATCGAGTGCGTTCCGGGGGCCAAGGAAGCCACCGTCGTCTTCGCATCCGGCCGCAGCTACCAGAACTGGCGAGCGCTGTTCGGTGCCACCGATCTGCTACCGGCGCATGTCGCGGCCCGGGTCGCAGGCGTGCCGAACGTCGTCGATCCCATCCTGGCCGAGGACGACGACGTGGTGCGCCGCATCGCCGACTTCTGGAACACCGGATGGACCCTGACGCCGGGTTCGATCGACACCTCGCTGTTGCCGTCGGCCGGCCCGTACCGGGTCGAGTCCTACACCGCCGAGGACGGTCTCGTGCTCGTGGCGAACGACGCCTGGTGGGGAAACCCGCCTCAGACCGAACAGGTGGTCGTCTGGCCCAAGGGCACCGACCTGGCGGCGAAGTCCGCGGACGGTTCGCTGGATGTGGTCGACCACGGTGCCGGTGCCGTCGATCTCGGGACCACCGAGGGTTTCACCACCACCGAGGAACCGTCGCGAGGCGTCGAGCAGTTGACGTTCTCGACCCAGGGGGTGCTGGGCCAGGCGAGTGCACGTCGAGCAGTGGCCGCATGCATCCCGAGATCGGACCTGTTCGACACACTGGGCCACCCCGGTTCCGAGGCGGCAGATGCGGGTCTCGGCTCTGGTGTCGTCGACTCGCGTCTCGTTCAGCCCGACACGCTGGTGTACCCGTCGGTCGCGGCGGTGGTGGGTGATCGCTACCAGCGCTCGGACCTGGACCAGGCCGGCCGAGAGCTCGAGGCCGCAGGCGAGAATGCAATGACCGTTCGTGTCGGCTACCGGGGACCGGACGCGCGGCGCGCCCAGGTGGTGAGCCGCATGGCCGCCGATTGTGCCGCCGCGGGCATCACCGTCGAGGATGCGAGCTCGCCGGACTTCACACCGTCCGTCCTGCGGGCCGGGGCGGTCGATGCCGTCCTGGGTAGCAGCGGATCGCTTCCTGGACCCTCGGGTTCGGCTGCCGCGGTGACCGCACGGTATTCGCTGCGCACTGGAATCGGTCTGAACGTCGGCGGATACAGCAACGGCAGGATCGATTCCATCGTCGATCAATTGGCGGTGACCGACGATCCCGAGGGCATTCTGGCGCTGGCCACCGAGGGCGAGAACATCCTGTGGAACGACATGCCGTCGCTTCCCCTGTACAACGAGCCGCGTACGACCGTCGTCAGTGACGGCATGCAGGACGTGGTGCCCAACCCGACTGCCGCTGGTGCCGGATGGAACATGGATCGGTGGGTGCTTCTTCGATGAACGATGCAGACGGTGCAGTGGGTGCGGCCGCTGCCGTGGCCAGGCTGACGCGGTGGGTGGACGATTTTCCCGTCCCCGGTGTGCGCTTCGGCGATCTGACACCGGTGTTCGCGGACGGGCCGGCGTTACGCAGCGTCGTATCGGAGTTGGCGCAGGGATTCGAGGACGTCGACCTGGTGGCGGGTATCGACGCACGGGGATTTCTGTTGGGGGCCGGAGTTGCCCTCGAACTCGGGTGCGGTGTGCTGGCGGTGCGCAAGGCGGGAAAGTTGCCGCCTCCGGTGCATTCACGGTCGTACGATCTCGAGTACGGAACCGCCGAATTGCAGATCCCGACTGCGATCGACGTGACCGGGAAGCGAGTGCTGGTGGTCGACGACGTACTGGCGACCGGCGGTACCGTCGATGCGACGGCTCGGTTGTTGGCCGAGCAGGGAGCAGTGATCGCCGGAGCCGCTGTGGTTCTCGAGATCGCTGTTCTGGGTGGGCGCGACAAGTGCAGTGGCTACCCGCTCGGCTGCCTGGTTCGAGTATGAGGACTAAAGTCGCTTTCACGAAGCGTTGACCGAACAATTCCGGCGACAACGCGGAACGTGTGGCAGGAGGTGATGAGAGTGACCCGTTACATCGATCAGCCCTTGCCCGATGGGCCTGCCGTCCCCGAACGGCCCGTTGCCGATCAGACCGGGGTCACCGAACGGACCGGTGTCGACGTCGTCACGACAGACGAGGCCGCGTCCGGTGATTCCCGCCCGGCCGTCGACACTCCGGTACCCCACGGCCCGGTGGCGAACGATGCGCAGGCTCCGTCGGGAACCCGTAATTCGGCACCCGTCCCCACCTCGGCATCGCGTCGGGTGCGGGCGCGTCTGGCGCGCCGCATCACCGCCGGACGCAGCGCGGCGGTCAAGCCGGTGCTCGAGCCACTGGTCAGCCTGCACCGCGAGCTCTATCCCAAGGCCGACCTGACATTGCTGCAGCGGGCCTACGACGTGGCCGACGAGCTGCACGCCTCGCAGATGCGCAAGTCCGGCGATCCCTACATCACGCATCCGCTCGCTGTGGCGAACATTCTGGCCGAACTCGGAATGGACACGACCACCCTGGTTGCGGCGCTGCTGCACGACACCGTCGAGGACACCGGGTATTCGCTGGCCAAGTTGACCGAGGAATTCGGCGACGAGGTGTCTCATCTCGTGGACGGAGTGACAAAGCTCGACAAGGTCGTGCTCGGAACTGCGGCCGAGGGCGAGACCATCCGCAAGATGATCATCGCGATGGCGCGAGATCCACGGGTGTTGGTCATCAAGGTCGCCGACCGGTTGCACAACATGCGCACCATGCGGTTCCTGCCCCCGGAGAAGCAGGCGCGCAAGGCCAAGGAGACGCTGGAAGTCATTGCGCCGCTTGCCCATCGGCTCGGAATGGCCACGGTCAAGTGGGAGCTCGAAGACCTGGCGTTCGCCATACTCCACCCCAAGAAGTACGACGAGATCGTGCGTCTGGTGGCCGATCGTGCGCCGTCCCGCGACACCTACCTCGAGAAGGTTCGGGCCGAGATCAACGCGACACTCGCCGCGTCGCGCATCAGTGCCGTCGTCGAGGGTCGCCCTAAGCACTACTGGTCGATCTACCAGAAGATGATCGTCAAGGGCCGCGACTTCGACGACATCCACGACCTCGTGGGCGTCCGCATCCTGTGCGACGAGATCCGCGACTGCTACGCCGCTGTCGGCGTGGTGCATTCGCTGTGGCAGCCGATGGCGGGCCGTTTCAAGGACTACATCGCGCAGCCGCGCTACGGGGTGTACCAGTCGCTGCACACCACGGTGATCGGACCCGAGGGCAAGCCCCTCGAGGTGCAGATCCGGACGCGGGACATGCACCGTACAGCCGAGTTCGGAATTGCGGCGCACTGGCGCTACAAGGAGACCAAGGGCAAGCATTCACAGGACAATGCCGAGGTCGACGACATGGCGTGGATGCGTCAGCTGCTCGACTGGCAGCGAGAAGCCGCCGATCCGGGAGAGTTCCTCGAGTCGCTGCGTTACGACCTCGCGGTCAAGGAGATCTTCGTCTTCACGCCCAAGGGCGACGTGGTCACCCTGCCCGCCGGATCGTGTCCGGTCGACTTCGCGTACGCGGTGCACACCGAGGTGGGGCATCGCTGTATCGGTGCGCGGGTCAACGGTCGACTCGTGGCACTGGAACGGACTCTCGACAACGGTGAAGTGGTCGAGGTGTTCACCTCGAAAGCCGCCACTGCCGGTCCGAGCCGGGACTGGCAGGGTTTCGTCGCCTCACCGCGTGCCAAGACCAAGATTCGCCAGTGGTTCGCCAAGGAGCGCCGCGAGGAAGCTCTCGAGGCGGGCAAGGACGGCATCGCCAAGGAGGTCCGTCGAGGCGGGCTACCCTTGCAGCGCTTGATGAATGCCGAGTCGATGTCGGCAATCGCGCACGAGCTACGGTACGTCGACGTCTCTGCGCTCTACACCGCGGTCGGCGAGAATCATGTGTCCGCTCGGCACGTGGTGCAGCGGCTGGTCGCCCATCTCGGCGGCGTCGGCGATGTCGAGGAAGAGCTCGCCGAGCGGTCGACCCCGTCGACCATCCCGACTCGACCCCGTCAGGTCGGCGACGCGGGCGTACTGGTCACCGGATCCGAGGGCGTCGTCGCGAAACTCGCCAAGTGCTGCACCCCGGTGCCGGGAGACGAGATCCTCGGATTCGTCACCCGTGGTGGATCGGTGAGTGTCCACCGCACCGACTGCACCAACGCACGGTCGCTCGAGGAACAGTCCGAACGGTTCATCGAGGTTCAGTGGGCGCCGTCGGCGTCGTCGGTGTTCCTGGTCGCCATTCAGATCGAGGCACTCGACCGTCATCGACTGCTGTCCGACGTCACCAAGGCGCTCGCCGACGAGAAGGTCAACATTCTTTCGGCGTCCGTCGCGACATCGGGGGACCGGGTGGCGATCAGCAAGTTCACGTTCGAGATGGGCGACCCGAAGCACCTCGGGCACGTGCTGAACGTGGTGCGCAACGTCGAGGGCGTCTACGACGTGTACCGCCTGACGTCTGCTGCCTGAGCGGCAGTCCGAGAACGACGAGAGGGTGAGCAGATGTTCTGCTCACCCTCTCGGCCTTCGAGCGCGAACTCAGGCGGCGGACTCCACGATCACCGGGTTCGCCGGTGCGCCGTCCTCGGAGCCACCGGTGACCCCGCCCGCAGCGATGGCGTCGAGGGTCTGCAGACCGGAGTCCGAGATCGTGCCGAACACCGTGTACTGCGGCGGCAGCACCGAATCGGCGTACACCAGGAAGAACTGGCTGCCGTTGGTATCTGGGCCTGCGTTGGCCATGGCCAACGTTCCTCGGGGATAGACCACCGGATTCTCGGCCTGGGCCGGGTCGTCGGTGTACGCGGTGGTGGGGTACTCGTTGGCGAAGGTGTATCCCGGTCCACCTCGACCGGACCCGGACGGATCACCGCACTGCAATACCTCGAGGCCCGGTGACGTCGTCAGTCGGTGACAGGGCGAGCCGTCGAAATATCCCTGCTGGACGAGGCCGACGACGCTGTTGACGGTGCACGGTGCCTGAGTGCGGTCGAGTGTGATGTCGATCGGACCCTGATTGGTGGACAGCGTCACGTCGACGTTTCCGAACACGTCGATGTTGTCGGTCGCAGGAGCGTCGACCTCCTTGGCGGCCGGCGACTCCGCCGGATACGAGCAGGACACCGTATCGGTCGTCGGCTGCGGCACGGGCGGCAACGCACCGAACCGGGACAGGTCGAGTGCAGGACGCGGCGCGGGTGCTTCGGTCGTCGTGGTCGTCGGCGACGACGGTGTGGTGGTCGGTGCGGCTGCCGGTTCGGTCGAACCGGAACACCCTGCGAGTACCAGCGCGGTGGCCGAGACCGCGATCGTCAGCGCCGAGGCGCGGTTCACAGGTCGCTCAGCATGGACGTGATGTCGACCGGTTCGGCGGGGGCTCCGTCGGATGCGCCGCCCTCCACACCCTTGGCCGCGATGGCGTCGAGTGTGGCAAGTCCGGTCTCGTCGATGGTGCCGAACGCGGTGTAGGCGGGCGGCAGTTCGGAATCGCCGTAGACGAGGAAGAACTGGCTGCCGTTGGTACCCGGGCCTGCGTTGGCCATGGCCAACGTTCCGCGCGGGTAGGAGATCGGGGTCTGTGCGGCGGGGTCGCCTTCGGCATAGGTATCGGTGGGGAATTCGTCGGCGAACTGGTACCCCGGCCCGCCGGACCCGGTGCCGGTGGGATCGCCGCACTGCAGCACCTGCAGGCCCGCGCCCGTGGTGAGTCGATGGCAGGTGGTGCCGTCGAAGTAGCCCTGGTTGGCGAGCGATACGAAGCTGTTGACCGTGCACGGAGCCTCGGGATTGTTCAGTGTCAGACCGATGTTGCCCGCAGACGTGGTCACGCTGTAGCTCAGCGGCTCGTCGCTGGTGGGGACGTTGTCGGTGCGCGGGGGAGTGTTCTCCTTGGCCGCCGGTTGCGTCGCAGCGGGATAGGAGCAGTTCACCGTCTCGGGCAGCGGCTCGGTGCGTCCCGCTGCGATGATCGAATCGGCGGGTGCCGACGTCG
Source organism: Rhodococcus sp. 14-1411-2a (assembly GCF_002259485.1). Taxonomy (GTDB): domain Bacteria; phylum Actinomycetota; class Actinomycetes; order Mycobacteriales; family Mycobacteriaceae; genus Rhodococcoides. The sequence goes on along the minus strand of NZ_NPGA01000020.1, from coordinate 384,584 downwards.
ACGATTCCTGCGCGGTGCTCGCATCGTCGTCACCGCGCGTCACCACGAACACGACCGAGACGACGGCCACGACCGCGACGACGCCGAGAACGGAACCGACGATCGTCAATTGCTTACGACGCCGCGCTCGCTCGGCTCGGCGTACGAGTTGGCGTTCGAGCTTTCGTTTGGCAGCCTCGCGCCGTTGCTCGTTGCTGGGCAATTCGTGTTCCTCCCGCTTGTCGAAAAACGACCTCGCCCGCTCGCTGCACGGACCGATCGTGTGGTAACCGGCCGAGAATCGGCCAACGCGAGTTTGCCACTGTTGCCTGAGAGCATGCTGGGGGGACCCGACGCGAGCGGCCACACTAAGCTTGCTCGGTACTTCGGCCTCAGCCTTTAGGAGCGTTTGTCTTGCTCGTCACCGGATTCCCCGCAGGCATGTTTCAGACCAACTGTTACATCCTGGCCCAGGACGACGCGTCCGAGTGTGTCGTCGTCGATCCCGGTCAGGACGCCGCGGATCCGCTGATCGACTTCCTGACGCAGTCCTCGCTCACCCCCACCGCAGTGTTGCTCACGCACGGTCATCTGGACCACACGTGGTCGGTGGAGCCGATCTGCGAAAAGTACGGCATCCCGGCGTACATCGCACCCGAGGACCGCTACATGCTGGCCGATCCGATCAAGGGAACGGGTCCGACGTTGGCGGCAGTGCTGGGCGACCTCGAGTTCCACGAACCGGCCGAGGTGATCGAGCTCACGGACGGTCACCGGCTCGAGCTCGCCGGAATCGAGTTCACGGTGGTGCACACCCCCGGGCACACCCAGGGATCCGTCGTGTTCCTCGCCCATGCAGTCGGGCCCGACGGCTCGGTTCCGTTGGCACTGACCGGGGACACCCTCTTCGCGGGATCGATCGGGCGCAGCGACCTGCCCGGCGGCGATCATGATCAGCTGCTGCGATCGATCGCGAGTCGGCTGCTACCGCTCAGTGACGACACGGTGGTGCTCCCGGGGCACGGCGGACAGAGCTCGATAGGCCAGGAGCGCGAGTCCAATCCGTTCCTCGTTGGACTCACCGACCCCGAGCAAGGGAAGCTGTGAACGTGAGCAAGCCGACCGCCTTTTCTGCGCCCAAGGGCGTCCCCGATTACTTCCCCCCGAACTCGGCCGAGTTCGTCGCAGTACGCGAGGGGCTGCTCGACGCCGCCCGCAACGCCGGCTACGGCCACATCGAACTGCCGATCTTCGAGGACACCGGGCTGTTCGCCCGCGGAGTCGGGGAGTCGACCGATGTGGTGAGCAAGGAGATGTACACCTTCGCCGACCGCGGAGATCGATCGGTGACGCTGCGTCCCGAAGGCACTGCGGGAGTCATGCGCGCGGTGATCGAGCACGGATTGGATCGGGGAGCGCTGCCGGTCAAGCTCGCCTACGCCGGGCCCTTCTTCCGCTACGAACGCCCGCAGGCCGGCCGGTATCGGCAGCTGCAGCAGGTGGGTGTCGAGGCGATCGGCGTCGACGACCCGGCGCTGGACGCCGAGGTCATCGCCGTGGCCGACGCCGGTTTCCGTACCCTCGGGCTCACCGGGTTCCGGCTCGAGATCACCTCGCTCGGCGACGACACCTGCCGCCCGCAGTACCGAGAGCTGTTGCAGCAGTTCCTGTTCGCGCTTCCCCTCGACGAGGACACCCGTCGACGCGCCGAGATCAACCCGCTGCGGGTGCTCGACGACAAGCGCCCTGAGGTGCGCGCGATGACCGCAGACGCACCGCTGATGCTCGATCACCTCTCCAAATCGGCGAAGGAACACTTCGACGAAGTGCTGGCATACCTGGACGTGATGAACGTTCCGTACCTGGTGAATCCGCGGATGGTGCGGGGCCTGGACTACTACACCAAGACGACGTTCGAGTTCGTGCACGACGGGCTCGGCGCACAATCGGGCATCGGCGGCGGCGGACGCTACGACGGGCTGATGGAACAGCTGGGCGGGCAGGCGCTCTCCGGAATCGGGTTCGGCCTCGGCGTCGATCGCACCGTGCTGGCCCTCGCCGCCGAAGGCAAGACCGCGGGCGCAACGTCACGATGCCAGGTCTTCGGCGTTCCGATGGGTGCCGGCGCCAAGCTGGCGATCGTCGACATCGCGGCTCAGCTACGCGAACGAGGAATAGCCGTGGACATGGCCTACGGCAATCGCGGGATCAAGGGTGCCATGAAGGCCGCCGACCGGTCCGGGGCGCGGTTCGCGTTGATGCTCGGCGATCAGGAACTGGCTGCGGAATCGGTTCTGGTGAAAGACCTTTCGAACGGCGAGCAGGACACCGTTCCGATGGCCGACGTGGTCGACGCCCTCGGAGCGCGCCTTGCCCAGTGAGTCCCGGCCCGGTGACTCTCGGTCCAACGCGGGGCCGGTAGCCCTCGACCTGGTCTCGGTGGAGTTCCTGGCACCGCGCCTGCGCAAGATAATGGTCGGGTCGGCCGTGATCGGGATCGTTCTCGCCGTCGTCCTGGCGCTGTTCGCGCCGGTGTGGGTCGCAGTTCTCGTCGGGGTGATCGTCGGCGGTCCCGCAGTGCTGTCGGGTTGGCTCGGTCTGCGCCGACGGGTGTGGCTCGACGGCCCGCAACTGTGCGCGCGAGGGTTGCGCACTCGCCGGCTGAAAATGCCGGAGGTGGTGACGGCCGAACTGACAATTCGGACGGCCGGAATCGATCAGATCTCGCTGCGGCTCTACGACGGGCGTACACACATCGTGGTTCCGCTTGCGCTCTACACCAGGGACGGGGGCCGTGAGCTGCCGATTCTCGCGTTACGCAGCCTCGCCGACTCGCTGTGGACCACCGAGCTGGTACCAGCCGCAGCGATCGCATCGGTGCTGGTGGATCAGCTACGTGCCGAGGCGCGCGATGCCGGACTCGATCAGCGGCCGCTCTATCGCGCCGTCGAACTGGTTCGCAGCAAAGGGCGAACTCCGCAGGCGACGCTGACCGACCGCGAGGTCGCGCAGTTGCTCGACTGAACCGTGATCAGGTGACCAGGAAGGCGTCGAGCACGACGGCTTCGGCGGAGCGGGATCCGGACGTGACGACGAGTGCGCGGTTGAGATAGGTGAACTTCGGCACTGCGGTCGACACGCGGAGTGTGCCGCGGAAGTAGTACGTGGCGGGATCGACCTCTCGCTCGGGATCGTTCAGAGCTTCGATGACCTCGGCAGGCCCGAACTGAACCCCTCGGTAGTCCAAGGAGAGGTAGCCTCCGGTCGCCAATTCCAGAACGAGGTCGCTGCTGAACTCGGTGCATCCGTCGGACCGCGTCACGCTGACGACGGTCGACCCGGCTGCGAGAGTTCCCTCGATGTCGGGGCCGGGAGCTGCGCCGCCGAGCACGGTGGTGACGACCCGCTCGCCCGCGGGTACCGAACCGATGTCGATTCCAGGTCCGAGTGTGAGGCCGAGACGCAGAATGGGTTCGAGGGTCGGTGTGTTCGGGGCGGTCACGGCGGTGCACTCCTAGGATCGACTGGGGGCCTACGGTATCGCCTTCCCATGACCACACCCGAGCGGGGATCGGCAGTGGCGGGCCGGCCTTGACACGGCATAGAACAAATGTTCGACTGTGTGCATGCGATGGGCGGGTCAGACTCTCGACGCCGCGGACGACGGGGCGCTACCGGGGCTCAAGCGGTCGGGTTTGGTCCGCAGCGTGCAGACGCCGGAGTTCGAGGGCATCACCTTCCACGAGGTGCTGTGCAAGAGCGCCCTGAACGAGGTTCCGAGCGAATCGCAGGTGCCCTTCTCGTGGACCGTCAACCCGATGCGCGGATGCTCGCACGCATGTCGATACTGCTTCGCCCGCCCCACCCACGAGTACCTGGATCTGGACTCCGGCAACGACTTCGACTCGCAGATCGTCGTCAAGACCAACGTCGCGGCCGTTCTGCGCAAGGAGCTTTCGCGGCGATCGTGGAAGCGTGAGCCGGTGGCGCTGGGAACCAACACCGACCCCTACCAACGCGCGGAGGGCCGATATCGGTTGATGCCCGGCATCATTCGGGCGCTGACCGAATCTGGCACTCCGTTCTCGATTCTGACCAAGGGCACACTCTTGCGACGCGATCTACCCCTGTTGACGTTGGCTGCCCAGCAAGTCGACGTGCACGTGAGCATCAGCCTCGCTATTCACGACGCCGACCTGCAGAAGCAGCTCGAGCCCGGAACCCCCGGTCCGCGAGCACGATTGGACCTCGTTCGAGCGGTCCGCGACGCCGGACTGGAGTGCGGAGTTCTGGTGGCACCGGTCATTCCGTTCCTCACCGACGGGGCCAAGCAACTGGACGGCCTCATCGGTGCTCTGGCCGAGGCGGGTGCGACGACCGTGACGGCCCTGCCGATGCATCTGCGTTCGAGCACCAAAGACTGGTACATGAGCTGGCTGGTGAAGGAGCACCCCGCGTTGGTGCGGCGGTACCGTCAGCTCTACGGGCACGGGGCCTACGTGACTCCGGAGTACAAGCAGTGGCTACGTGGCCGCATCGATCCGTTGCTCGACAAGTACGGGTTCGCCCCAGAGCAGACCCGCTCGCTGCCCGTGAACGAACCTGCCGAACCCCGAGCGTCGGTGACCTCGGGGCCGGCCCTCACCTTGTTCTGACTACGTCGTTCCGACTACTTCGGGGATCAGGGATTGTTCAGGTCCCGCGCCGAGAACGTGTCGCAGGCCGCCACCTGCCCGGTCTCGTAGCCCGCGGTGAACCATGCCTGTCGCTGTGCAGACGAACCGTGCGTCCAGCCCTCGGGGTTGACGCTGCCGGTGGATGCCTGCTGAATCCGGTCGTCGCCCACCGACGACGCGGCGGAGAGAGCGTCATCGATGTCGGTGGTGGTCAGCGGCTCGAGGAACGGAACCCCGGTGTCCGGATCGACTGTGTCGGCTGCATAGTGCGCCCAGATTCCCGCGTAGCAATCGGCCTGCAGCTCCACCTTGACGCCACCGGACTCGGGTCCCTGAGGATCGGCCTGCGCGCGGCCGATGTCGCCCAGTTGGTTCTGCAGGTGATGGCCGACCTCGTGCGCCACCACGTACTCCTGCGCCAGGGGGCCGCCGCTCGAGCCGAACTGGTCGACGAGAACCTGGAAGAAGCTGGTGTCGAAGTAGGCGGTGGAATCGGCGGGGCAGTAGAACGGCCCGACGGCGCTGGTGGCGTTGCCGCAGCCGGTATTGGTCGCTCCCGAGAACAGATTCACGCCGGGCTGAACGTAGGCGACGCCGGTCTGAGCTTGCAGCTGCGATTCCCAGACGGTGTCCAGGCTCGACACCGTGAATCCGATACGGCAGTCGATCTTGGTGTTCGCGTCCGCCTCGGTCTCGCAGCCCTCGAGGGTCCCCGAGGTGCCGGAGTCGACCTGCCCCGCCGAGCTGTCACCGCCACTGATCTGATTGAGAATCGAACCGGGATCTCCGCCGAAGAGCAGCGCGATGACGATGATGATCAGGCCGCCTGCACCACCGCCGATGGCGAGTTTGCCACCGCGTCCGCCGCCACCGCTGCCGCCGACGGAGACTCGACCCCGCTCCATCCGCGAACCTTCTCTGAAGGTCATGCCCGAGTTCCTCTCCGCCGAGCTCCCACCCTGTGGCGAGAACACACATCGCTGCTGTCGGCCATAGCTTCGCATGCCGCGTCGCGATCTCGTTTCCTTCTACGGTCATGTGCTCCGTAGGATCGGTGAGCGAAGAACACGATCAGCGGATTTTTCTCGAAAGGACACCCGTGCTGCGCACCCACCTCGCCGGCTCATTACGCCCCGAGCACGTCGACCGAACCGTGACGCTGACGGGATGGGTGGCCCGCCGACGCGATCACGGCGGCGTCATCTTCATCGATCTGCGCGACGCGTCCGGTGTGTCCCAGGTCGTCTTCCGTGAGGGAGCAGCACTCGAGCAGGCCCATCGCCTGCGCGCCGAATACGTCGTGAAGGTCACCGGCAAGGTCGAGGGCCGCCCCGAGGGCAACGCCAACTACGAGATCCCCACCGGTGCGATCGAGGTCGAGGCCTCCGAGATCGAGGTTCTGTCCGAGGCGGCACCGCTGCCGTTCCAGCTCGACGACCAGCCGGGCGAAGAAGCGCGTCTGAAGTACCGCTACCTCGATCTGCGTCGTGAGGGCCCCGGGCATGCCATTCGCCTGCGCTCTCATGTCAACGCCGCCGCCCGCTCGGTGCTCGCGCACCACGAGTTCGTCGAGGTCGAGACTCCGACGCTCACGCGATCCACCCCCGAGGGTGCCCGCGACTTCCTGGTGCCGGCGCGGTTGCAGCCGGGTAGCTTCTACGCTCTGCCGCAGAGTCCGCAGCTGTTCAAGCAGCTGCTCATGGTCGGCGGTATCGAACGCTACTACCAGATTGCCCGGTGCTACCGAGACGAGGACTTCCGCGCCGACCGTCAGCCGGAGTTCACTCAGCTCGACGTCGAGATGAGCTTCGTCACCCAGGACGACGTCATCCTGTTGGCCGAGGAGATCCTGGCATCGCTGTGGAAGCTCGTCGGGCATCACTTCACGGCTCCGATTCCGCGGATCACCTACGCCGAGGCGATGCGTCGCTACGGTTCGGACAAGCCCGATCTTCGCTTCGAGATCGAACTGGTCGAGTGCACGGACTTCTTCTCCGACACCACCTTCCGAGTGTTCCAGGCCCCGTACGTCGGTGCGGTCGTCATGCCCGGTGGCGCGAGCCAGCCCCGGAAGCAGCTCGACCGATGGCAGGAATTCGCCAAGCAGCGTGGCCACAAGGGCCTCGCGTACGTTCTCGTGGGTGAGGACGGCACGCTGGGTGGTCCGGTTGCCAAGAACCTGACCGACGCCGAGCGCGACGGCCTCGCCGCACACGTCGGCGCGAAGAACGGAGATGCGATCTTCTTCTCCGCCGGCCCTGTCAAGGCATCCCGTGGATTGCTCGGTGCCGTGCGCGGCGAGATCGCTCGGAAGCTCGACCTGATCGACCCGAAGGCGTGGGCGTTCGTGTGGGTCGTCGATGCCCCGCTGTTCGAGCCCACGTCCGACGCCACCGCCAGTGGGGACGTAGCGGTCGGATCCGGTGCGTGGACGGCGGTGCACCATGCGTTCACCTCGCCGAAGCCGGAGTCGATGGATACGTTCGACACCGACCCCGGATCTGCTCTGGCCTACGCCTACGACATCGTCTGCAACGGAAACGAGATCGGCGGCGGCAGTATTCGTATCCACCGCAAGGACATTCAGGAACGGGTGTTCGCGATCATGGGTATCGGCAAGGAAGAAGCACAGGAGAAGTTCGGCTTTCTTCTCGATGCCTTCTCGTACGGCGCACCGCCGCACGGCGGCATCGCTTTCGGCTGGGATCGCATCACCGCGCTGCTCGCCGGAGTCGATTCCATCCGAGAGGTCATCGCGTTCCCCAAGTCCGGCGGCGGCATCGACCCGTTGACAGACGCGCCCGCACCCATCACGCCGCAGCAGCGTAAGGAATCGGGCGTCGACTTCAAGCCGGAGAAGAAGGAAGAACCAGCCGAGGCCTAGAAGGATCGAAAACGAATGTCCCCGTAACGCACTGCGCTACGGGGACATTCGTCTGTAGGGGGAGTTTTTTCAGGAGCAGTGGGTCAGCGTGCGGGGGACAGCGGACCGCCGGTGAGGACGCGGTAGGCGTAGTTGGTCGCGATCACCGAGATCGGGATGGTGAACAGCAGACCGAGGCCACACAGCAGCGCGCCGCCGATGTTGATCGCGGTCAACAGAAGTAGTAGCAGCAGCATCGGGCCGAAGTTCTTGACGGTCAGGTCGACACTCGACTTGATGGATTCGATCGCCGACTGGTTGCGATCGATCAGGAACGTCAAGGCGAAGTTCGCGAGGAAGCCGATCGCGATCAGAAGGACCGTTCCGAGGAACGGGATGAAACCGAGCACCACGCTGACGACGGTCCAGATCAACGCCAGGACGGCGATCTGGCCGACGTTGGTGAGTTGAAAGAACCGCCCGAACGACGGTTTCTCGGGAGCGCCGGTCTCGTCCAGGGCTCCGCGAACGTAGGCGGCGTTGACGAAATACGACACGAACGTGGCGATGGCCGTGACGACGATGGCCACCCCGGATGTCGTGGTCGTGAACGTCGTGTCACCGCTGTCGGCGGCTGCCATCGCCGCGGTGAACGTCGACGCGAAGATCAGGACGACCCCGATAGCACTGACAGCCCACACGATGGCCGTGATGGCGAGCCACGGGCCGACGTTGTCCTTGAACTTGGCAAAGCTGTAGCTCAGCGCTGCACCGACATCCAGGCGACCGGGATTGGGACCCAACGGCACCTGTCCGTACCCCTGGTTGCCGTAGTTCGCGTAGTTGCCGGGCGGGGGTGGATACGCACCGGGTGGCGGTGGATAGCTGCCGGGCGCGCCGATCTGAGGCGGGTAGTTTCCTGGCGGGGGTGGGTAGCCACCGGGAGGCGGGTAGCCGCCCTGAGGTCCCTGCGGTCGGTAGTTCCCCTGCGGCGGGTAGTTCCCGGGCGGGGGCAGATACTGACCGCCGGCAGGCGGCGGGGTGTTTCCCGTGTTCGGCGGGGGAGTGTTCGGCGTTTCGGGGCGGTCGGGATCGGAACCCTGGCCGGGCCGAGGTTCGTCGGTCGGATCGTCGTTCACGTCGTTCTCCTGGTCTGTGGTCGGGACGCGTGGGGTGGTTCGGAGCACCGAGACCCCGAAACACTGTGAACGCAGACGAGCGGGCCTCCGCCTGATGTCGGAGGTCCGCTCGTGCGTGGACGGGTTGTTACGAAATGCTGATGACCTGGGTTCCGCCGGCGATCTCGTCGTGCTTGCCCTGTTTGGTCGGGCTGGAGTTGATGGTCACCGCAACGACGATGTACGCCACGATCACCAGGAAACTGCCGACGAACGGCACGATGTTGAGCAGAAGGAAGGCATTGCGCTTGGCCGCCTCGGCCTGAGTGGGCAGTCCGCCTGCTGGGCCGAGGGTGCGTAGGCCGAGGAGTTGCTTGCCCAGAGTCTGGCCGCGGGAGGACTCGAGCAGCGTGAAGTACGCGAAGCCGAGGAGCGCAGTCGCGAGACCCATCAGGAAAGTTCCGAAGAACCCGCTGGGGAGAATCAAGTACAGGATGATCTGGACGATCGCGAGAATGAGCAAGTCCAGGAAGCGCGCCGCGAAACGTGATCCGAGGCTGCCGGGCTGCGCGCCGCCGGGCAACTGCGAGCCCAGTCCGAATCCGGCGTTTCCGCCTACCGGTGGCGGCGGATAGTTGCCCGGGGGCGGATAGTTGCCGGGCGGTGGGTAGTTGCCGGGCGGCGGGTAACCGGACGCTGGATTCGTGGGGTACTGGGGTTGGTTCGGATCGGAGCCGTACTGCGGTCCGTTGGGTGAATTGTCACTCACGAGATTCCCTTTGGTTGCAAAGTGTGGCGTGCGTCGAACGAATACTCGATTCTCGCCGAGCGAACCCCACCACGAAGAGGGTGTCAAGCACTACACACCTGCCCGGTCGGTACATTTCGGACACGATTTCTCGCCGAGCGCACCGGGCCCGGTCCTACTAGGGTTGGGTGTTCTACCCATACCGGGACTATCACGAGGGGCTCGCCGTGGGCATCAAGGTTGCACTCGAACACCGCACCAGCTACCGATTCGACCGCACCGTCAAGATCTTTCCGCACGAAATTCGGCTGCGACCGGCACCGCATTCGCGCACTCCCATCGAGGCGTACTCGCTGAAGATCGAGCCGGCGGAGCATTTCGTCAATTGGCAGCAGGACGTGTTCGGAAACTTCCTCGCTCGGGTGGTCTTCCCCGAGCGAACCGATCACCTGTCGATCACCGTCGGACTCGTCGCGGACATGGCGTCCATCAATCCCCTCGACTTCTTCGTCGAGGAATGGGCCGAGCACTACGGCTTCGCGTACGAAGAGCACGACCTGCCCGACCTCGAGCCGTATCTACGGCCGGTGGACGAGGGCAAGGCCGGATCCGGACCGGGACCGGTGGTCTCGGCCTGGGTGGAGAAGCTACAGGCGGCTGTCACCGAACGCGGAGAGTCGTTGCGCACCATCGATTTTCTCGTGATGGCAAACCAAGCCGTCATGGGCGACGTCGGGTACTCCGTGCGCATGGAACCCGGAGTGCAGACCCCCGATCTGACCCTGACGTCCGCCGTCGGGTCGTGCCGCGACTCGGCGTGGTTGCTGGTGTCGGTACTGCGTCAGATGGGTCTGGCAGCGCGGTTCGTCTCGGGTTACCTGGTTCAGTTGTCCTCCGACGTAAAGTCGCTGGACGGCCCGTCCGGGCCGGTGGAGGACTTCACCGATCTCCATGCCTGGACCGAGGTCTACCTCCCCGGTGCGGGCTGGGTCGGGATGGACCCGACATCGGGTCTGTTCGCCGGCGAGGGCCACATTCCACTGTCGGCCACACCGCACCCGTCGACGGCCGCCGCCATCTCCGGTGCGACGAGCAAGTGCAAGGCCGAACTCGACTTCTCGAACACCGTCGTCCGCGTCCACGAGGATCCGCGAACGACGTTGCCGTACACCGCCGAGCAGTGGGAATCGATCAAGGCCACAGCCGAGAAGATCGACGAGCGGATGATCGATCAGGACATTCGGTTGACCGTCGGCGGCGAGCCCACGTTCGTCGCGATCGAGAATCAGGAAGCGCCCGAGTGGAACACCACTGCCGACGGTCCGCACAAGCGCAAGCTGGCAAGTGTGCTCGCTGAACGGCTTCGCACCATCTACGCACCGGACGGTCTGGTGCAGCGCAGCCAGGGCAAGTGGTACCCCGGCGAACCTCTGCCGCGGTGGCAGGTGGGACTGTTCTGGCGTACCGACGGTCAAGCTCTGTGGCACGACTCCGATCTGATCGCCGATCCCTGGTTGGCCGAGGACCTGCGCCCGGATCCGGTGGACAATTCGGCGTCGCAGGCATTGATCGACGAGTTGGTCAAGGCGCTCGGACTGCCCGCCTCACAGGCGCGTCCCGCCTACGAGGACCCGTTGGTGAAACTGTTGGACCTGGTTCGCCAGCCCTACGGTGATCCGCCCGCCGACGACGAGGATCTCGAACCGGGAGCCGATTCCGCGGATGCCAGAAAGAAACTGCTCGAACGGCTCGATGCCAGTACCGACGAGCCTGCGGCATTCGTTCTGCCCATCTCGCGCACCGAGGACGGCTCCGGCTGGGAGAGCTCGGACTGGAAGTTGCGCCGCGGCCGAATAGTGTTGCTGGAGGGCGATTCTCCCGCGGGCCTGCGGCTGCCACTTCGCGCGATCTCCTGGGACGGCGGTCCCGTCGAGAACCCGGCAGACCCCACCGCGCCCAAGCCGGATCTGCCCACACCGCAGCTGACCCAGCAACCGCCGCGTGCGGTGAACCCGGCCGAGTCGCGTTACGCGCAGTTGGTGAACGAGACGTCCGGGGTGGGCGGCACCGCCGTCACCGCACTGGTCGCCGAGGTTCGCGACGGCGTCCTGCACGTGTTCATGCCGCCGATGGATCGGTTGGACGACTTCGTCGATCTCGTCTCGCGGGTCGAGCAGGCGGCGTCGACCATCGACACGCCCGTCGTGATCGAGGGCTACGGTCCGCCGTCCGATCCTCGTATCCAAACCCTCACCGTCACACCGGATCCCGGTGTGATCGAGGTCAACGTGCAACCGACCTCCTCGTGGGCGGAACAGAACGATCTGATGGAGCGTCTCTACCTCGAGGCGCGTCAGTCCCGTTTGAGCACAGAGGGATTCGACAACGACGGCACCACGCGTGGAACGGGCGGTGGAAACCACATCACGCTCGGCGGGGTGACGCCGGTGGATTCACCCGTTCTGCGTCGACCGGACCTGTTGGTCTCGCTGCTGACGCACTGGCAGCGGCACCCGTCGCTGTCGTACCTGTTCTCGGGCCGCTTCATCGGCACCACGTCGCAGGCTCCTCGCGCCGACGAGGGCCGCGAGGAATCGCTCTACGAGCTCGAGGTCGCATTCAGCGAGATCGAACGACTGACCGGGGCCGACCGATCGGCGTCGCCCTGGGTCGTCGACCGAGCGCTGCGGCACCTGCTCACCGACATCACCGGCAACACGCACCGCGCCGAGTTCTGCATCGACAAGCTCTACAGTCCCGACTCCACTCGCGGACGACTGGGACTGCTCGAACTGCGCGGGTTCGAGATGCCGCCGCACCATCAGATGGCGATGGTGCAGTCACTGCTCGTGCGATCGATGGTCTCGCGGTTCTGGGACACCCCGCTGAAGGCACCTCTCATCCGGCACGGTGCCAATCTGCACGGTCGGTACATGTTGCCGCACTTCGTCATCAACGATATCGGGCGTGTCGTCGAGGACCTCCGCGAGCACGGCATCGATTTCGACACCAGCTGGCTCGATCCGTTCACCGAGTTCAGATTCCCCCGAATCGGCACCACCGTGGTCGGTGACGCCGAGATCGAGCTGCGGGGTGCGATCGAGCCATGGAACACCCTCGGCGAAGAATCGACGTCCTCGGGCACCGCTCGGTACGTGGACTCTTCGGTGGAACGAATCCAGGTTCAGGTCGCCGGAGCCGACGCGGGCCGCTACATGGTGACGTGCAACGGGGTGCCGGTGCCGATGTTGCGGACCGAGCGTCAGGACGTGCAGGTCGCCGGTGTGCGTTACCGCGCTTGGCAGCCGCCGAGTGCTCTGCACCCGACGATCGAGGTGCAGAGTCCGCTGCGTTTCGATCTGGTGGAAATGCAGACCGGACGTGCGGTCGGCGGGTGCTCGTACCACGTGGTGCACCCGGGCGGTCGCTCGTACGAGGGACCGCCGGTCAACTCCGTGGAAGCCGAAGCGCGCCGTAACGGCCGCTTCGAGGAGGGCGGGTTCACCTCGGGCAAGGTGGACGTAGCAAGATTGCTCGAGATGCACGCTCGCCAAGCGATCGATGTGTCCGCGCCCGGCATGCTCGACCTGCGCCGGACCGGAGTCATCACGTCCTGACGCGCGACTGCACAGGAGAACGAGTCGACCGGTAGCGATCTCGGTCCGACGCGTATCGGGTGGTTCCGCAGGCAGCGGAGTCACCCGGCGGCGGAGTGTGATCGACCGACGGAAGGAACAACGGCTCGATGGTGCCCGTGGATACCACCCTGAGTGGAGCCGGCAGGAACGACGATGTTTCGAGTGGTGCCGGCAGGAACGACGACGTTTCGAGTGGGGCCGGCAGGAACGACGACGTTTCGAGTGGTGCCGGGTCGCCGTGGCTCGCGTATCGCGGTCGGCGTGAGGCTGTGACCGGTCGTGTCGATCGGTTCGACGAGATGCTCGATGCCGACGACGCCGTCCGTCCGCATTGGGCGGAATTAATCGACGGTATGCGCGAGGCCGGCTCGGGTGCCATGCAGACGTTGCAGTCGCGGGTGAGCCGTCTGGTCGACGACCACGGCATCACGTACAACCCGATTCCGTCGGGTGGCAGCGAGGCGTTGCCCAGTGCTGTTCGGTGGGGGTTGGACAGTGTTCCGTTGGTCGTCGCGGCCGACGAGTGGGACCGTCTGGAAGCAGGTTTGGTTCAGCGGTCGATGTTGCTCGATGCGATGCTCACCGACATCTACGGTGCTCAGGAAACCGTTCGTCGGGGGTTGATTCCGCCGGAGTTGGTCTTCGGCAACCCGGGCTATCTGCGGACGGCGCATGCGATCACCGTTCCGGGGCCGCATCAGCTGTTCATGCATGCCGCCGATGTCGCCCGAGGTTCCGACGGCGAATTCCGGGTCGTCGCCGACCGCACGCAGGCACCGTCGGGAGTGGGGTACGCGCTCGCCGATCGGCGGGTGATGTCGCGCGCGATGCCGGAGTTGTTCCAGGCCAGCAATCCCAGGCCGCTGTCCACGTTCGCTCGGGCGGTTCGTCTGGCGCTTCGCGATGCGGCACCCGCATCGGCCGAGAATCCGGTCGTGGTGGTGCTCAGTCCCGGTTCGCATTCCGAGACGGCATTCGATCAGGCTTATCTCGCAACGGTTCTCGGCTTTCCGCTCGTGGAGAATGCCGATCTCGTGGTCCGCGACGGCTGTCTGTGGATGCGGTCGCTCGGCAAGTTGCGCCGGGTCGATGTGGTGCTGCGCCGAGTCGACGCCGAGTTCGCCGACCCACTCGATCTGCGCCCGGATTCGCATCTGGGAGTCGTCGGTCTGGTCGAAGTGCTGCGGCGTGGGGCCGTGAGCGTCGTGAACACTCTCGGTAGTGGTGTCCTCGAGAACCCGGCTCTTCTTCCGTTGCTTCCGGCGTTGAGCCGTGCCCTGCTGGACGAGGATCTGATTCTCGGTTCGGTACAGACCTATTGGGGTGGCGACCCGGATCAGCTCTCGCACATCGGAAGCCGGATGCGTTCGCTGGTGCTGCGCTCGACCACCTCACGTCGCACGGTGGTGGGGCACGATCTCACCGACGTCGCCGCGGAGGAGCTGTGGAAGCGAATTCTCGCCGAGCCATGGAAGTGGACCGGGCAGGAAGTCCCCGAGTTCTCGTTGGCTCCGGTCGGTTCGTCGATCGACGGCGGCTCGGGTTCGCAGTTGTCGGTGGCACCGGCGCAGGTGGGGATGCGGCTGTTCACGGTTGCCCAGCGGGGCGGGTACACGCCGATGCGCGGCGGCCTGGGGCAGGTGGTGCTCACCGCACCGGTCACCGAACCGCTCATCACAGTGGCGTCGAAGGACGTATGGGTCAAGTCGGTGGAACGGGTCACCCCGGCGGACTCCGCTCCGCACACCCCGCCCGCCACGGTGGAGGAGTTGCCGCAGTACGCCGCGTCCAACGTCGATGTCGTCAGTTCCCCGCGTGTGCTCGGCGACCTGTTCTGGTTCGGCCGCTACAGCGAGCGTGCCGAGGACATGACTCGACTGCTCATCGCCGCGCGCGAACGCAATCAGGACTACCGCTCGATGCCGTGGCTCGAAGGCAGCGAGAGTCTGCCGATCCTTCTCGAAGCGGTCACGAAGGTCTCGCGCACCTGGCCGGGATTCCTCGACGAGAAGAACCGCGGTGATGCGAGCGTGGAAATGCGCTCGCTGATGCTCTCCACGGGACGTCTGGGTTCGCTGGCCCAATCGGTGGATCGGATGCAGCAAGCGGCGCGCGCGGTGCGCGACCAGCTCTCGAACGACACCTGGGCGGTGCTGAATCGCATCGACACCGCGCTCGAGGAGCTGGCCGAGTCGCCGGTTCACAACGGCGCGCAACTGGCGTCGTCGCAGTCGAGTGTGCTGCGCGGGTTGCTTGCGCTGGCCGGCTTGGCATCGGAATCGATGGTGCGAGACGCGGGCTGGTACCTGATGGATGCAGGCAAACGGATCGAGCGTGGTCTGCAGCTGACTGCGCTGCTCTCGGCCACGCTGAGTCACGCTCTCACGCCGTCCACCGAACAAGCGGTCATCGATTCGGTGCTGTCCGCGGCCGAGTCCTCGGTGATCTACCGCAGACGCAACAGCGGGCGCGCGCGTCCGGCTGCCGTCGCGCAACTGTTGTTGTTCGACGAGGGCAATCCGCGAGCGTTGGTCTACCAGCTCGATCGGCTTCGGGACGACCTGGGTTCGTTGCCCGACGCCTCGGGTACGTCGCGGCCCGAGCAGCTCGTCGAGCAGATGCGGGTGCGGTTGCGGCGCGTTGACCCGGGCGATCTGGAATCGGTCGATGCGAACGGCAGGCGAGTGGAGTTGCTCGAGCTGGTGGACGGCATCCACGACTCGCTGGAGGAATTGTCCCGCGTCGTCCTCGCCACGCACATGTCGTTGCCCGGTGGCACGCAGCCGCTGTGGGGCAGCGCCAACATCCGAACTGCGAACGGAGTGCGGTGATGAGTCGTCGGTACCGAATCAAGCACATCACCACCTACACGTATTCCGACCGCGTGACCTCGTCCTACGGGCGCGGATTCCTCGCGCCGCGCGACATGGACGGGCAGCACTGTCTGGAGAAGTCGGTCACGGTGGAGCCGGCTCCCACCGATCAATCCTTCGGCGTGGACGTCTACGGCAACGAGGACGTGTACTTCCACGTCACGCACGACCACGAGAAGCTGGTGGTCACGGCGGATTCGCTGGTGGAGGTCTATCCTCGTCCGGCGGACGAGACGACCTCGTGGCCGGCGACGGCATCCTGGGAGTCGGCTCGGATGGCGCTGTTCGATGCGAGCGTGCCTGCGGATCCGGCCCGCGCGTCGGCCGTGGAGTTCGCTCTCGATCTGCCGACTCCGGAGATCACCGACGAGGTGCGCGCCTACGCGGCCCCCAGCTTCTGGCCCGGTCGTCCTCTCGCGGACGTCGTCGTAGATCTGACGCATCGGATCTTCACCGATTTTCGCTATCTGTCCGGCTCGACGACGGTCTCGACCACCGTTGTCGACGTCCTCGCCGCGAGGTCGGGAGTGTGTCAGGACTTCGCTCGCCTTGCGATCGCGTGCTTGCGGTCCCAGGGTCTGGCGGCCCGGTACGTGTCGGGATACCTCGCAACCGAACCTCCGCCCGGCAAGGAACGGATGATCGGTGTCGACGCGACCCACGCGTGGGCTGCGGTGTGGATGCCGAACGATCGGTGGCTCGCGTTCGATCCCACCAACGATCAGCTGGTCGACGAGCGATACGCGACCGTGGCGTGGGGACGCGATTACGCCGACGTGCCTCCCCTGCGCGGAGTGATCTACACCGAAGCGGAGGAGAGCACCATCGCCGTATCGGTGGACGTTGCACCGGAGTAGCGAACCCGGCATAATTCGGTGGCTCGGGGGTAACCGACCATCTGGTCGAATCTACGAATGCAACGTGCGAAAAGCCGCAAAACGGACAATCGTTTCCCATTCGTAGTCACCGAGACGGCACAGCAGAACACACCGAACGGGTAGCTTGGATATCGATGACCGCAACACTGGCAGACCCTGTATCAGAGGTAGTAGCAGCAGCCCAGCGACTCCTCACCAAACGCACCGGAGCTCCGGTGACGTTGATCGACCCGGTGAATCTGGGGGGTAGCGGTCAAGCGATCGTGTTGCGAGTCAGAGTGTCCGAGAACCCGTTTCAGCTGCCCCGCACCCTGGTGATCAAGCAGGTCCGGGAGCTGCCCGCCGAATCGGAACTGCATGCCGAGCTCGCCGACATCTCCGGTTCCAGCGCCTTCCTGCGCGAGGCGGCGTCGTACCAGTTCGCCAACGCTCTGGCCACGGACAGCAGGCCCGGACCCGAGCTGCACGCGTACGACCTCGACGCGAGGTTGCTGGTGCTCAGCGATCTCGGCGACGCCAGTCCCATCACTGCTCTGCTGCGCAACTCGGACGAAGCCGCGGTGACCAATTCCCTGATGGCCATGGCGCAGGCGCTCGGCCGCATGCACGCCGCCACCGTCGGCCGTGAGGACGACTTCGCTGCTCTGCTGCGACGGGTGGGACAACCCGACTCCACCGACGGGATCTCCGCCCAGATACCCGACGCGCTCGCCGAGGTCTCCGGCTTGCTGACCGATCTCCTCGGCGTCGGAACGACTCCGGATGCCATTCTCGATCGCGTCTCTCGCAGCGGACGGCTGTTCGCGCACGGAGCCTTCCGCGCCTTCAGCCCGTCAGACCTGTGTCCCGACAACATCATCGTCAACGACGAAGGCGTGCGGTTCCTCGACTACGAGTGGGGCGGATTTCGTGACGCCACCCTCGACATCACCTACGCGTTGGCGTCGTTCCCCGGTTGCCTGTGCAGCTTCGAGCTCTCACACGATCGCGAGCAGGCGATGATCGACGCGTGGCGCTCGGAAGTGGTGGGGATATGGCCAGCGTTGGCCGACGACACCACGCTGGCGAGCAAGATTCTCGACGCGCGTCTGATCTGGGTGTGGCTGAGCACCTACTGGTTCCTGCCCGACGACCACACTCGCATCGCAGCGGCGCGTGCTCACCACCTGTCGGTTCCGCGGTCGCAGGCACTGATCTCGCGGTGGACGACGCTGGCAGACAGTGCCGCGCGCGTCGGTGAGACCGACATCGCCGACTACGCGACGTCGGTCGCCACCGCTCTGCGCACCAAGTGGGAGCGCTGAGGAAGACGTCGTTCGCGCATCCGCCGGTCGCATCGGTAGCGTTCGACGGGTGAGCGGCGGCATCGGTAGTGACTTCTCCGGCGGGGACATCTCGGGAAGCGACGAGTTGGGCGACGGACTGTTCGACGCGCCTGCGCCCCCGGAGGCGATGATCGCCGAGTCCCGTCCCACGTCCACCTACGTCAGGCCCGACGCACCTCTGGCGGTGCGTATGCGTCCGACGAGCCTCGACGAGGTGGTGGGGCAGTCTCATCTGTTGGCTCCGGGCGCACCGCTGCGCCGGCTGGTCGAGGGCTCCGGTGCGTCCTCGGTGATGCTCTACGGTCCACCGGGAACCGGTAAGACGACGCTGGCGTCGCTGATCTCGGGGGCTACCGGACGCAAGTTCGAGGCGCTGTCGGCTCTCTCGGCCGGTGTCAAGGAAGTACGCAACGTCATCGAACTCGCGCGCCGCCGACTGCTCTCGGGCGAGCAGACGGTGCTGTTCATCGACGAGGTGCACCGATTCTCCAAGACGCAGCAGGATGCACTGCTCGCTGCCGTCGAGAATCGGATCGTGTTGTTGGTGGCTGCGACCACGGAGAACCCGTCGTTCTCGGTGGTGTCGCCGCTGCTGTCCCGGTCGTTGGTTCTGCAGTTGCAGCCGCTGGCATCCGAGGACATCGAGTTGTTGCTCACTCGCGCCGCCAACGATCCGCGCGGACTGGACGGTGCGGTGACCATCGCCGACGACGCGATGGATCACCTGGTGCGTCTCGCTGCCGGCGACGCCCGACGGGCGTTGACGGCACTCGAGGCGGCAGCGGGCGCTGCAACCGACGGGATGCTCGACCTCGCGACGGTCGAGTCCAGTGTCGACAAGGCCGCCGTGCGTTACGACCGCGACGGAGATCAGCACTACGACGTCATCAGCGCGTTCATCAAGTCGATCAGAGGGTCCGACGTCGACGCCGCCCTGCACTATCTTGCGCGGATGATCACGGCAGGCGAGGACGCGCGGTTCATCGCGAGACGTCTCGTGGTGCACGCCAGCGAGGACATCGGGATGGCCGACCCCACGGCACTGCAGACCGCGACGGCCGCTGCCAGCGCCGTGCAGATGATCGGTATGCCCGAGGCACGGTTGGCGCTGGCGCAGGCGACGATTCATCTGGCCACTGCGCCCAAATCCGGTGCCGTGATCGGCGCACTCGGTGCTGCCATGGCCGACGTGTCTGCAGGCAAGTCGGGATCGGTGCCGCCGCATCTGCGCGACGGCCACTACAAGGGAGCTCAAGGGCTGGGGAACGCCGTCGGGTATCGGTACCCGCACAGCAGTCCTGGCGGCGTACTGGGGCAGCAGTATCCGCCGGACGAACTGGTGGGCGTGAACTACTACGAGCCCACCGAGCACGGTGCCGAGCGGGAAATCGCGACCAGGGTCGGGAAACTGCGCCGCATCATCCGAGGCCGATAGGCCCTCGAGTCGGTGCGGGGTCCGACGACGCTAACCTGTATCCGTGCAGACCCATGAGATCCGCAGGCGTTTCCTCGACCATTTCGTGAAGGCGGGACACACCGAAGTACCCAGTGCGTCGTTGATCCTCGACGACCCCAATCTGCTGTTCGTCAATGCGGGCATGGTTCCGTTCGTGCCGTTCTTCCTCGGTCAGCAGACACCGCCGTACAAGACGGCGACGAGCGTCCAGAAGTGCGTGCGCACGCTCGACATCGAGAACGTCGGTATCACCACCCGCCACAACACGTTCTTCCAGATGGCAGGAAACTTCTCGTTCGGCGACTACTTCAAGCGAGACGCCATTCGGCACGCCTGGTCTCTGTTGACCGACAGCGTCGAGGACGGCGGATACGGGTTCGATCCCGAGCGCATCTGGGCCACCGCGTATCTCGACGACGACGAGGCGATCGAGCTTTGGAAGGAGATCGCAGGCCTGCCCGACGAGCGAATTCAGCGCCGAGGAATGGCCGACAACTACTGGTCCATGGGCATTCCCGGACCCTGTGGCCCGTGCTCGGAGATCTACTACGACCGAGGACCCGAGTTCGGTGCCGAGGGCGGTCCCGAGGCCGACGAGGATCGGTACATCGAGATCTGGAACCTCGTGTTCATGCAGAACGAACGCGGCAAGGGAATCAGCAAGGACGACTTCGAGATCCTCGGTCCGCTGCCGAAGCAGAACATCGACACCGGCATGGGCGTCGAGCGCGTCGCCTTCCTGCTGCAGGGCGTGGACAACGTCTACGAGACCGACCTCGTCCGACCGGTGATCGCCAAGGCCGAGGAACTCTCGGGACGCGCCTACGGTGCCAACCACGACGACGACGTGCGTTTCCGAGTCATCGCCGATCACGCCCGGACCGCCGCGCTGCTGATCTCCGACGGAGTCAATCCCGGCAACGACGGTCGCGGCTACGTGCTGCGCCGATTGCTGCGCCGCATCGTCCGATCGGCACGCCTGCTCGGCGCACCCGACGAGACCATGGCGCAGTTCGTCACCGTCGTACGAGACACGATGGCCGAGTCGTACCCGAATCTGGTCACCGACTTCGATCGCATTCTGACCGTCGCAGTGGGGGAGGAAACGGCGTTCCTCAAGACCCTGACCTCGGGTTCGCGGCTGTTCGAGGGAGCGGCGGAGGCAGTCAAGGCGTCGGGCGCGAAGAAGATCGGCGGTGCCGAGGCATTCGCGCTGCACGACACCTATGGTTTCCCGATCGATCTGACGCTCGAGATGGCCGCCGAGGCCGGCCTGTCGGTGGACGAGGACGGTTTCCGCTCGCTGATGGCCGAGCAGCGCAACCGGGCCAAGGACGACGCCCGTGCCCGCAAGCACGCACACGCAGACCTCACGGTCTACAAGGATTTCGTCGACGGTTCGCCGACCGAGTTCACCGGATTCGACGAACTCGGCTCCGAGGCCACGGTATTGGCCCTGATCTCGAACGGCGTCCGCGTACCGACCGCGGTTGCGGGAGACTCGGTGGAGATCATCCTCGACCGCAGCCCGCTCTACGCCGAGTCCGGTGGCCAGATCGCCGACATCGGCACGATCACTGCACCCGGCCTCGGCGTCAAGGTCAACGACGTGCAGAAGATCGCCAAGAAGCTCTGGACGCACAAGTCGGTGGTCGAGTCGGGTCAGATCACCGAGGGCGACACCGTGCACGTCGACGTCGACCACGCGTGGCGTAAGGGCGCGACTCAGGGCCACTCGGGTACCCACATGGTGCACGCGGCACTGCGACAGGTGCTCGGGCCGAACGCGACACAGGCCGGATCGCTCAACAAGCCCGGCTACCTTCGGTTCGACTTCTCGTGGCAGGGAGCGCTCTCGGAGGCGCAGCGCGACGACATCGAGAACGTCGCCAACGACGCGGTGGGCTCGGACTTCGCGGTCAACACCATGGTCACCGACCTCGACAGTGCCAAGAAGATGGGCGCCATGGCCCTGTTCGGTGAGAACTACGGCGACGAAGTGCGCGTCGTCGAGATCGGCGGACCGTTCTCGATGGAACTGTGCGGTGGTACGCACGTGCAGCACTCGTCGCAGATCGGCCCGGTCACCATTCTCGGTGAATCGTCCGTGGGCTCGGGAGTACGCCGAGTCGAAGCCTTCGTCGGCCTCGACTCGTACCGCTATCTCGCCAAGGAACGCGCGCTGCTGGCCGGCATCGCGTCCTCGCTGAAGGTGCCGTCCGAGGAGGTTCCGGCCCGCATCGAGACCCTGGTAGAGCGTCTGCGCGTCGCGGAGAAGGAACTCGACGCCGTCAAGGCCGCCGCAGTGCTGGCCTCGGCAGGGGAGTTCGTCGGCAGGGCCGAGCGATTCGGCGACGTGCGAGCGGTCATCGCGCAGGCACCGGACGGCGTCGGCGGCAACGACTTGCGCACCTTGGTCACCGATATCCGAGGCCGGCTGGGCGCGGATCCGGCCGTGGTGGTGCTGTTCGGCACCGTGAACGGCAAGGTCCCGTTCGTGGTCTCGACCAACAAGGCAGCTCAGGATGCAGGCATCGCGGCAGGCGATCTGGTGGCGGCCTTCGGTCCGAGTATCGGTGGCCGAGGCGGCGGCAAGCCCGAGTTGGCTCAGGGTTCGGGATCGGACCTCGCCGGAATTCCAGCCGGTATCGACGCAGCCCGGGCTCGATTGACCGAACTCACCACCCACTGACGATCGTGGTAGCTCAGGGGCGCGGCCCCGATCGGCCAGGAGTCGACGATCCCGGCCGCGGCCGTCGTATCGGCATCGACGTCGGCAGTGTGCGCATCGGTATCGCCTCGAGCGATCCCGACGGTGTACTCGCCACGCCGGTCGAGACCGTGCCGCGATCGAAGATCAAGGGTCCCGACGCCCCGGACGTGGCGCGGGTGGCGGAGATCGTCGCCGAATACGAGGCCGTCGAGATCGTCATCGGGCTTCCTCGGACGCTGCGCGGAGAGCGCGGCAACGCCGTCGACGCAGCCGAGAAATTCGGCCGCTCCCTGCACCGGCGACTGGGTGATGTGCCGATTCGGATGGCCGACGAGCGACTGACTACCGTGAGTGCATCGCGCGCGCTACGGGACAGTGGAGTGCGAGCCAAGAACCAACGATCGGTGATCGATCAGGCTGCGGCGGTCGCGATACTGCAGGGCTGGCTCGACGAGCGCCGTGCCGTATCGGATCGTGCAGCGAACAATTCAGGATCGACGGAGGTCGACGAGTGAACTACGAAGGGTCCGATCGGGACCGGCGAGATGCGCGCTCGGACGAGGCGCACACCGACCCGATCGGCTATCGCGTGGACGAGGGCAGCGAGTTCCACCGCGCTGTGCACGGCCCGCCGCAGCATCAGGAGCCGCATCCCCGGTCCTCTCGTGACGCAGATCGGGAGCACGAGGCCGAGCGCGGAGCGTTGCCACAGGAGGTCGGCCGCAGCCGTGCCGCGACCCGGAAGGACCGAGCTGCCTCCAGCCGCAAGCGCCGCGGCCGCCTGATCGCTCTGGTACTCGGGCTCGTACTGGTCGTGGCAGTCGCGGGAGGAGCGTATTTCGCGGTGAACAAGTTCGGCAATCGCACGACACCGAACGCCGACTTCACCGCGGGCTCACCGGGGGACGGCGTGGTGATTCAGGTTCATCCCAACGACACCGCGCAACAGATCGGTACCCAGGCAGCGGACAAGGGTGTGGTCGCCAGTTCGGGAGCCTTCCTCGAAGCGGCGCTCCTGAACAACGCCATCACCTCGGTTCAACCCGGTTTCTATCTGCTCGCCAGCAACGTGCCTGCCTCGCAGGCCGTGAACGAACTCGTCGACCCCGCGTCCCGGGTGGGCAACATGGTGATCTCGGAGGGCCGTCAGCTGCACGACGCGCGCGACGTGAACACCGGTGCCGTCAAGAAGGGCATCTACACCCTGATCTCCGAGGCCAGCTGCGTGGACCGAACCGGCAGTGGAACCCCCACCTGCGTGAGCTACGACGACCTCAACGTGGCCGGAGCCGTGGACGACCCGGCCGCCTTGGGCGTGCCCGACTGGGCCACCGATCGCGTCGAGGGAGTCCCGGACCGCGATCGCCAGCTCGAAGGCCTGATCGCCGCAGGAACCTGGGACTTCGATCCCAGCGCGGCTCCGACCGACATTCTGAAGCAGCTGGTGTCCGAGAGCGCGACCCGCTACGAGGACACCGGAATCCTCACCGCGGGTGCCAACTCCGGGCTGACTCCGTACGACACCCTCGTCGCTGCGTCGCTCGTCGAGCGGGAGTCGCTGCCGCAGGACTTCAGCAAGGTGGCCCGGGTGATCCTCAATCGGCTCGCGGTGCCGCAGAAGCTCGAGTTCGACTCGACGGTCAACTACTCGCTCGACACGACCGAGGTGGCCACCACCGACGCCGATCGCGCCCGCGTCACACCGTGGAACACCTATGCCAGCGAAGGGCTGCCGGCAACTCCGATCTCCTCGCCGAGTATCGGTGCGGTGCAGGCGGTCGAGATGCCCGCCGACGGTGACTGGCTGTACTTCGTGACCATCAACCAGGCGGGCGAAACCCTGTTCACCCGCAGCTACGAGGAACACCTGGCCAACATCACCAAGGTCGAGGGTGGCTTCCTCGACAGCGGCCGCTGACGTGCGCGCCGCTGTACTCGGAAGCCCTGTCGAACACTCGAAGTCGCCGGTGCTGCACTGTGCCGCGTACCGCGCGCTCGGCCTCGCCGACTGGACGTACGAGCGCATCGACTGCACCGGTGAGCAGTTGCCCGGCCTGCTCGACGGTTTCGGCCCCGAATGGGTCGGCGTGTCGGTCACCATGCCGGGCAAGGTCGCGGCTCTGGCGTACGCGACCGAGCGCACCGCGCGGGCAGTTCTGGCCGGCTCGGCGAACACCCTGGTGCGCACCGAGTCGGGCTGGCGCGCCGATTGCACGGACGTCGATGGGATAGTCGGTGCACTGCGCGACGCCGGAATCGAGGACCTGTCCGGTCGCACCGTGACGGTGGTCGGCGCAGGAGGAACGTCGAGGCCGGCGATCGTGGCGCTGGCCGGACTCGGAGCGACTGCGGTCACTGTCGTCGCGCGGTCGGCCGACCGCGCCCGAGACACACTGGACTGCGCCGTCGCCGCGGGGATGCGCGCGGAATTCGCGGACATGACCTACCCTCGGCTCGCCACCGTCGCAGCGGAGTCCGCTGTGCTCGTCAGCACCGTGCCCGCGGCCGGGGCTGCGGACATCGCGTCGGATCTCGCCCAGGCGCCCCTGGTCCTCGACGCAATCTACGATCCCTGGCCGACGCCCCTGGCAACTGCCGTGGACGAGGCCGGTGGAACCGTCATCAGCGGATTGTCGATGCTGCTCAATCAGGCGTACGGGCAGGTGGAGCAGTTCACCGGCAGGCCCGCGCCGCGAGCGGTCATGCGGGACGCACTGTTCACCGCGTTGTGAGTTCGAGCCGGCAGTAGTCCACGGGCCGGAGTAGTCCACGGGCCGGAGTAGTCCACAGGCCCCGAGTTGTGCACAGGGCAATGTTCCACCTGGGCTTTCGTCACAGTCGATCGCTGCCGTGGTGCAAGCCTTCGGTCATGATTGTCGTGTGTGGTGCGGTCGTGGTCGGTGCCGTTGTGGGGCTGACGATGCGCCGATGTTTGGTCCGATGGAGTCCTCGGCTCCTGCCGCTGCTGTCTGCGATCGGTACCGGATGGGTCTGGTGGCGTTTCGGCGGTACCGAGTACGCGGTTCCGTTGTGCGTGACGACGTGGTGGTTCGCCGCACTCAGCGCGGTCGACCTGCAGCGACGCCGGTTGCCGAACGCCTTGACCGTCCCCGGGGCGGTCGTGGTGACGATCGCGCTCGTGTTCACCGGTTCGCCGGGGGCACTGCTGGGCGGTGCTCTGTTGTTCGCGATCTACCTCGTCGTTCACCTCCTCGCGCCCGCGGCATTCGGAGCGGGGGACGTCAAACTCGCCTGGTCGGTCGGCTCGATCGCGTCCGTCGGCGGCGGGGGAGGATGGGCGATCGCCGCGCTGTCGGCACCGGTGGCAACTGCCGTGGTGGGGTCGATCGCCGCGGCGTTGGGGCACCGGCGAGCCCGCATCCCGCACGGCCCGTCCATGTGCGCGGCCACCCTGCTGGCATCCGCGGCGTCCCTGGCGTGAAAAGATGTTCGAGTGCTGCGCTGGATAACTGCCGGAGAATCCCACGGACCCGCTCTCGTCGCCATTCTCGAAGGAATGGTCGCGGGAGTAGAGGTGACCTCGGACGACATTGCCTCTCAACTTGCTCGCCGTCGCCTCGGCTACGGCCGAGGTGCCCGCATGAAGTTCGAGGCCGACAAAGTGACCCTCACCGGTGGTGTCCGACACGGACGCACGATGGGTGGTCCGGTCGCGATCGAGGTCGGCAACACCGAGTGGCCCAAGTGGGAGCAGGTGATGTCGGCCGATCCCGTCGACGAGGCAGTGCTCGCGGATCTCGCGCGCAACTCCCCGTTGACGCGGCCGCGGCCCGGCCACGCCGACTTCTCCGGGATGCTCAAGTACGGCTTCGACGACGCTCGCCCGGTGCTCGAGCGCGCCAGCGCGCGTGAGACAGCCGCCCGGGTCGCCATCGGCACCGTCGCCCGCCTGTTCCTGAAGCAGGCGTTCGGAGTGGATGTCGTGTCCCACGTGATCTCCATCGGGGCATCCGACCCCTATGTCGGGCCGCCGCCCGCAGGCGCGGACCTCGACGCGATCGACGCATCTCCGGTTCGCGCCTTCGACAAGGCCGCCGAAGAATCGATGATCGCCGAGATCGAAGCAGCGAAGAAGGACGGTGACACCCTCGGCGGCGTCGTCGAGGTCGTGGTGCACGGTCTGCCCGTCGGCCTCGGGTCGTTCGTCTCCGGAGAACGCAAGCTCGACGCAAGACTCGCCGCGGCCCTGATGGGAATCCAGGCCATCAAGGGGGTCGAGATCGGGGATGGCTTCGAGACCGCGCGTCGACGCGGAAGCGTCGCTCACGACGAGATCAAGCCCGGTCCGGACGGTGTGTTGCGCTCGACCAACCGGGCAGGCGGCATCGAGGGCGGTATGACCAACGGTGAGGCACTGCGAGTGCGGGCGGCGATGAAGCCCATCTCGACGGTTCCGCGCGCGTTGGCAACGGTCGACATGACGACCGGCGACGAGGCGGTGGCCATTCATCAGCGCTCGGATGTCTGCGCTGTTCCTGCTGCCGGTGTCGTGGCCGAGACGATGGTCGCCCTGGTCGTCGCGCAGGCAGCGTTGGAGAAGTTCGGTGGGGACTCGCTGGCGGAGACGACGAGCAACGTCGACCACTACGTGAAGGGCACCGCCGCCCGACCTCCACGATGACCCCGTACGCGGTCCTCGTCGGACCGCCGGGAGCAGGCAAGTCGACGATCGGTCGGCGGCTGGCACAGGCTCTCGACCTGGACCTGTTCGACACCGATGTGGCCATCGAGCGAGACACCGGTCGTACGATCGCCGATATCTTCTCGCACGACGGCGAGCCGGCCTTCCGGCAGATCGAGGAGCGGATAGTCGCCGGTGCTCTGGCCTCGCACGACGGGATCGTCTCCCTCGGTGGTGGTGCTGTGCTGTCGCCCGCGACCCGCGCCCTGCTGTCCGGGCATACCGTGGTGTACCTGGAAATCAGTGTGGCCGAAGGGCTTCGGCGTACCGGTGCGAACACGGTTCGGCCGTTGCTCGCCGGTCCTGATCCGCGTGCGAAGTACCAGGAACTGATGCGTCATCGGCGACCTCTCTATCGATCGGTGGCCACGGTGCGCGTGCGTACCGACAGTCGCAGCCCCGCTCGGGTCGTGGGCCAGTTGGTGTCGAAGCTGACCGCCATCGCCCCTGTTCCCGGGCGCGATGCGAACGAGAAAAACCCCCAGTAGATGAAGGTGATTCGATGACAGAGCCAGTGCGCGTCCAGGTCGAGACTGCCAACCCGTACCCGGTGATCATCGGCCGAGGTCTGTTGACGGATCTCGTCGACCAGCTCGCCGGAACGGCCACCGTGGCGATCTTCCACCAGCCTCCGCTGGCAGAGACCGCGGAAGCAGTGCGAGCGGCGTTGGCGGACAAGGGAATCGACGCTCATCGCATCGAGATTCCGGACGCCGAGGACGGCAAGGATCTGGCCGTGGCCGGGTTCTGCTGGGAGGTCCTCGGCCGAATCGGTCTCACTCGCAGCGACGCCATCGTCAGCCTGGGCGGCGGAGCGGCGACGGACCTGGCCGGATTCGTGGCCGCGACCTGGATGCGCGGAGTTCGTATCGTCCACGTCCCGACGACGCTGCTGGCCATGGTCGACGCGGCCGTGGGCGGCAAGACCGGCATCAATACCGATGCCGGCAAGAACCTCGTCGGCTCCTTCCACGAACCGGCTGCCGTGTTGATCGATCTGGCGACCCTGGAGACCGTGCCGAAGAACGAGATCGTGTCGGGCCTGGCCGAGGTGATCAAGACCGGATTCATCGCCGATCCGAAGATTCTGGACATCATCGAAGCCGATCCTGCCGCGGCGCTGGATCCGACCGGCGACGTGCTCCCGGAGCTGATTCGGCGCTCGGTCGAGGTCAAGGCGAAGGTCGTGGCGGCAGATCTGCGTGAGTCGAACCTGCGCGAGATCCTGAACTACGGGCACACGCTCGCGCACGCCATCGAGCGGCGGGAGCAGTACCGGTGGCGTCACGGTGCCGCGGTGTCGGTCGGTCTGGTGTTCGCGGCCGAGCTGGGACGTCTGGCCGGACGCCTGGACGACGCCACTGCCGACCGCCACCGTTCGATTCTCGAATCGGTCGGATTGCCGGTCACCTACGACGAGTATGCGTTCTCGGATCTGCTCAAGGGCATGCAGACGGACAAGAAGAACCGGGCCGGGCTGCTGCGGTTCGTGGTTCTGGACGGTTTGGCCAAGCCCGGACGGCTCGAAGGTCCGGATCCGGCACTGCTCGTCGCTGCATTCTCCGCGGTCGGCCGCGAGGCCCCGGCCGCAGGTGGGTCGGCCATCATGTTGTGACGCCGTCGGCCCGTCTCGGGGCCTGACGACAACGGGCGGTGATCGACGCTTACAGCGTCGATCACCGCCCGTAGGTCGATGTAGGGGAGTCAGGAACCGTCGGCGCTGCCGTGGCGGCCGCGCTTGTCGAGCCGCGGCTTGCCGTCCGCGTCCACTGCCGAGAACACCTCGGTGTCGGCGTCGCCGTGCTCGGGAGCCCACTGCGTTTCGGTCCGCGTGGGTTCGGTCCGCGTCGCCTCTGCCTGACCCGAACGGTTCTCCTGGCCGGCGTTGACCAGCTGGCGGTCGTGCGCACGTTCGGCGTCCGAGGTGGCCAACTTCTTCTTGGCCTCGCGGTTGACGATCTGTCGTCCCACGAACACCGCGACGCTGGCACCGATGAAGATGGTGAGAATCGTGAACGCGGCTCCGGACGTGAGCTCGAAGACCAGACCGTTCTGACCCAGGCTGAAGTCGACGAAGAAGTCGACGATCCAGCTCAGGAGACCACCGAGGAGTCCACCGACCACAGCGGCTTTGAGCCAGACCATGGTGAGGTCCTCGCCGTCCTCGGGGTCGGGATGCTTGCGCCGGTCGCGGATTCCATCGATGCCGGCCCACACGATGATGACGAGCAGCACGAGGGCGTATGCCACCCAGCGCAGTGCCGATCCGCTCAGCGGCCACATCGACACTGCTGCCCCCAGCAGCAGTCGGACGACGACGTTGACCAATCCCATACTTATGCCACGCACTGCCCACCCAGTCATGCGGCACAGCATATCCGCACGTCGAAGTTTGTGTGTCGGGGCCCACAAGTTCGACGAGCCGGTCGAGGGAGGGGGAGCCTGTGGGGCGACCGGTAATGTCGGGCTCATGCCTGCCGATTTCGGTGCCCGTCGTGGTGCCCTACGAGAACTGTTGGCCGCCGACGGACTCGATTCGATGCTGATCACCGATCTTCTCAACGTGCGATATCTGACTGGATTCACCGGGTCCAACGCCGCGCTACTGGTCTCGGTGGCCGATTCGGCCGGTGACGAGGATCGGACGGTCATCTGCACCGACGGTCGGTACGTCACTCAGGTGGCCGAGCAGGTGCCGGATCTTCGGGCCGAGATCGACCGGGCGTCGGCGATACACCTGCTTCGATCGGGCGTGTCGGGTAGCGGCGGCCGGATCGGTTTCGAGAGTCACGTGGTGACCGTCGACGCCCATCGCGCGTGGTCCGAGCTCGACGGTGCTGCGGAGTTGGTCCGCGCACCGGGTGTCGTGGAGTCCTTGCGCATGGTCAAGGACGAGTTCGAGGTGGGGTTGCTCCGGGACGCCTGCCGCGCCGCCGACGAGGCCCTGGCTCGATTGATCGGTGGAGGCGGCATCCGGGCAGGCCGGACCGAGCGTGAGGTGGCCCGCGAGCTGGAATCGGCGATGCTCGACCACGGTGCCGATGCGATCTCGTTCGAGACCATCGTTGCGGCGGGTGCCAACTCGGCGGTCCCGCACCACCGGCCCACCGATGCGGTGTTGGCCGACGGCGACTTCGTCAAGCTCGACTTCGGTGCACTCGTCGGCGGCTACCACTCGGACATGACTCGAACCTTCGCCATCGGTAGTCCCGCGCAGTGGCAGCGCGATCTGTACGAGCTGGTGCAGCGGTCGCAGACTGCCGGTCGCGACGCCCTGGCACCGGGAGTGACCACCGCCTCGGTCGACGCCGCGTCACGCTCGGTGATCGAGGACGCAGGGTACGGGGAGTACTTCCTCCACGGGCTCGGCCATGGCGTCGGCCTGGAAATCCACGAAGCGCCGGGAATCGCGAAGACGAGCACCGGTACACTGCTGAGCGGTGCAGCGGTCACCGTCGAGCCGGGTGTCTACTTCTCCGGTCGCGGCGGCGTTCGGATCGAGGACACACTCGTCGTTCGCGACGGGGGTCCGGAACTGCTCACCCTGACAAGCAAGGAACTCACGTCCGTCTAGCGCGCGGGCGGGAGCGAATCCAAGCCCGTGACCGACGGCGCGTCACGCGCACAAACGATTGAGGAGACGCGAAGCAAGTGGCTTCCACCAGCGATTTCAAGAACGGACTGGTTCTCAACCTGGAGAACCAGCTGTGGTCGATCATCGAATTCCAGCACGTCAAGCCAGGTAAGGGACCCGCATTCGTGCGGACCAAGCTCAAGAACGTGCTCTCGGGCAAGGTCGTCGACAAGACGTTCAACGCCGGTGTGAAGGTCGAGACCGCAACGGTCGACCGCCGCGACATGACGTACCTCTACCACGACGGCAGCGACTACGTGTTCATGGACGCCGACACATACGACCAGCTCTCGATCGGTGAGGCCACCGTCGGTGACGGCGCACGCTTCCTGCTCGAGAACCTCCGCGTTCAGGTCGCCATGCACGAGGGCGTTCCGCTGTACGTCGAGCTTCCCGTCACCGTCGAGCTCGAGGTCAAGCACACCGATCCCGGCCTGCAGGGCGATCGCTCCACCGGCGGCACCAAGCCGGCGACCCTCGAGACCGGAGCCGAGATCTCGGTGCCGCTGTTCATCAACACCGGCGACAAGCTCAAGGTCGACTCGCGTGACGGAAACTACCTCGGGCGTGTGAACTCCTAACGTGTCATCGAAGAAGTCGACGTCCTCCGCCTCGCAGAACGGTGCTCCCGGTGCGAAGAAGCTGGGTGCGCGTCACAAGGCCCGCAAGCGGGCGGTGGATTTCTTGTTCGAGGCGGAGGCGCGCAACGTCGACCCGGTGAACCTGACCACCGAGCGCATCGAACTCGCACGCGGCGACGACACCATCGCTCCCGTCAGTGATTACACCTCGACCTTGGTCGAGGGCGTAGCCGAGAATCTCGATCGCCTAGACGGCGTGATCGCCGATCACCTCAAGGACTGGACGCTCACCCGTCTGCCTGCGGTGGACAGGGCGATCCTGCGCGTCGCCGTCTGGGAGTTGTTCCACGCCACCGACGTGCCACCGGTCGTCGCCGTCGACGAAGCCGTCGAGCTGGCCAAACAGCTCTCCACCGACGATTCGCCCGGCTTCGTCAACGGCGTGCTGGGTCAGATCGTCCTGGTCGCGCCGCAGGTACGCGCCGCGGCCGCGGCCGTCTCGAGCCGTACCCAGTCCGATGCGTCCGGTGAAGCGTCGGTCGACGCCGAGCAGTGATCGCACGGTCGACGCACGTGTGACCGAACGCTCTGCGAGCCTGCTGGTCTCGGTTCGCAGAGCGTTGCTAGGCTCTACGCAGTTGTTGTCAGACATCCTTTAACGATCCGTCCAGAGAGGCGGAGAAGGAGGTCGTAGTTTGCCTGCGCCCGAAAGCTCGTCCGCGAACCCCGCCGTTCGTGAATTGCTGTCCTCGGCCGATGTGGGACGCACCATCTCCCGCATGGCCCATCAGATCATCGAGAAGACGGCCCTCGACGCTGCGGACTCGCCGCGCGTGGTGCTACTGGGCATCCCCACACGTGGGACCACGCTGGCGGAACGGCTCGCAGAACGTATCGAGGCATTTTCGGGCGTGCGGCCTCCGCTCGGGTCCCTCGACATCACTCTCTACCGCGACGATCTGCGGAACAAGCCGCACCGACCACTCGAGCGCACCTCGGTGCCCACAGGCGGCGTCGACGACGCGCTGGTCGTACTGGTCGACGACGTACTGTTCTCCGGGCGAACCGTACGGTCCGCGCTCGACGCACTGCGTGACCTCGGTCGCCCCCGTGCGGTGCAGCTGGCGGTCCTCATCGACCGCGGCCATCGCGAACTTCCACTTCGTGCGGACTACGTCGGCAAGAACGTCCCCACAGCGCGCACCGAGGACGTGTCGGTGCTGCTCTCCGAACACGACGGCCGCGACGGGGTCAGCCTGTCCGAGGGAGGATCCGCTCGATGAAGCACTTGCTCTCGGTCGCCGACCTGACGGCCGAATCGGCCACCGAGATCCTCGACGAAGCCGAACGATTCGAGCAGGCGCTTCTCGGCCGCGAGGTCAAGAAACTACCGACACTGCGCGGACGCACCATCATGACGGTGTTCTTCGAGAACTCGACGCGCACCCGCGTCTCGTTCGAGGTCGCAGGCAAGTGGATGAGCGCCGATGTCATCAACGTCAGCGCCAGCAGCTCGTCGGTGTCGAAGGGGGAGTCGCTCCGCCACACCGCGATGACGTTGCGCGCCGCCGGAGCCGACGCGCTCATCGTCCGACACCCGGCATCGGGTGCTGCGCATCAGATCGCTCAATGGACCGCCGATCAGGGAACTGGCCTCGACGGTCGTTCCGCAGGCTCCACTCCTGGCCTCGATGGTCGTTCCGCAGGCTCCACTCCTGGTGGCGGCCCGGCGGTGATCAATGCCGGTGACGGTACCCACGAACATCCCACCCAGGCGCTGCTCGACGCCCTGACGGTTCGCCAACGACTCGGGGACATCGCCGGCCGTCGGGTGGCGATCGTCGGCGACATCCTGCACAGCCGGGTGGCGCGCTCGAATGCGATCCTGCTGGCCACGCTCGGTGCCGAGGTGGTGCTGATCGCACCACCGACGCTGCTGCCCGTCGGAGTGACCGGCTGGCCGGTGCGGGTCTCGCACGACCTCGACGCCGAACTGCCCGGTCTGGACGCGGTGCTGATGCTCAGGGTGCAGGCCGAGCGAATGAACGGCGGGTTCTTCCCCTCCGCTCGTGAGTACTCGATCACGTACGGGCTCTCGCAGCGCCGCCTCGACCTGCTGCCCGAGCACGCCGTCGTCCTGCACCCGGGTCCGATGCTTCGCGGTATGGAGATCGCGTCCTCGGTGGCCGATTCTCCGAGAACTGCAGTTCTGCAACAGGTTACGAATGGAGTTCACGTGCGGATGGCGGTGCTGTTCCGATTGCTGGTCGGTTCGGACGGGGGTGCATCGTGAACGCACCTGCGACCTCCGTCCTGCTCCGCGGCGTGCTGCTGTACGGCGAGGGCCCAGAGACCGACGTTCTGATCTCCGGCGAAGAGATCGCCGGAATCGGTGCGGACCTCGACGCCGACGGTGCCGAGGTGGTCGATGCCCGCGGCCAGATTCTGCTGCCCGGGTTCGTCGACATGCACACGCACCTGCGCGAGCCCGGCCGCGAGGACACCGAAACGATCGAATCCGGTTCGGCGGCAGCGGCTCTGGGTGGCTACACCGCGGTGTTCGCGATGGCGAACACCGATCCGGTTGCCGACTCGGTGGTGGTCACCGATCACGTGTGGCGTCGAGGACAGGAAGTGGGCCTCGTCGACGTCCACCCGGTCGGTGCGATCACGGTCGGTTTGAAGGGAAAGCAGCTCGCCGAGATGGCCACGATGGCAGCGGGAATCGGCCGGGTGAAGATGTTCTCGGACGACGGCCACTGCGTCGACGATCCACTGATCATGCGTCGGGCATTGGAATACTCGAGTTCGCTCGGTGTCCTCATCGCTCAGCACGCCGAGGAGCCCAGGCTCACCGTCGGTGCCGTCGCCCACGAGGGCCCCACTGCGGCGCGGCTCGGACTGGCCGGTTGGCCACGCGCGGCAGAAGAATCGATCGTCGCGCGCGACGCCCTGCTGGCCCGTGACGCGGGTGCGCGGGTGCACATCTGCCACGCGTCCACCGCGGGAACCGTCGAGCTGATGAAATGGGCACGCGGACAGGGTATTTTGATCACTGCCGAGGTCACCCCGCATCACCTGCTGCTGGACGATTCGCGGCTCGAGACGTACGACGCGATCAACAAGGTGAACCCGCCGCTACGCGAGAAGTCCGATGTCGACGCCCTGCGCAGAGGCCTGGCCGACGGTGTGATCGATTGTGTGGCAACCGATCACGCGCCGCATGCCGAACAGGACAAGTGCTGTGAGTTCTCGATCGCCCGTCCCGGGATGCTCGGGCTCGAAACCGCACTGTCGATCGTCGTCGACACGATGGTGACCCCGGGCCTGCTCGATTGGCGCGGCGTGGCGCGGGTGATGAGCGAGCGTCCTGCCGAAATCGTCGGACTGGTTGATCAGGGACGGCCCATCGAGGTCGGTGAGATCGCCAATCTGACGCTGGTGGATGCGAATTCGAGCTGGACGGTCTCGGGCGAGAAGCTGGCCAGTGTCGCACACAACACGCCGTTCGAGGACATGACCTTCTCCTCGAAGGTGACCACGACGGTGTTGCGCGGACGAATCACCGCTCGCGACGGAGTCGTGGCGAACAGAGCGGGAGAGTAGAGCCGTGGACAGAGTTCTCATCGTCATCGGATTCGTCCTGTTCTGGGCGCTGATGATCGCCCTGATCTTCTGGGGTTGGAGAGGACGGCAGAAGCGTCAGGAAGACCGAATCGGTGAATTCCCGGCCGTGCCCGAAAATCTGGGTGCCACTCACATCGAGCCGGCCACGGGCCTGTACGTCGGCAGCACCATCGCGCCGAGCTGGCAGGACCGCATCGCCGTCGGCGACATCGGCCATCGCGCCACCGGCGAACTGTCGCGATACGAGAAGGGCATTCTGCTCGATCGAGACGGTGAATCTCCCATCTGGATTCCAGCGGAATCGATTCGTGCAATCCGCACCGAGCGCGGGTTGGCGGGCAAGGTCATGACCAAGGACGGGCTTCTGGTCATTCGTTGGGAGCTCCCGACGGGGACCGAGATAGACACCGGCTTCCGGGCCGACGACAAGCAGATCTACCCGGTGTGGACAGCGAGTTCCACCGGAGAAACCAAGGAGGAAACCGCGTGAGCAGCGCAGTTCTTGTTCTGGAGGACGGCCGGACATTCCGCGGCACCACATTCGGCGCACAGGGGCGCACCCTCGGCGAGGCCGTGTTCTGTACCGGAATGACCGGGTACCAGGAGACACTGACCGACCCGAGCTATCACCGACAGATCGTCGTCGCGACCGCGCCGCAGATCGGCAACACCGGCTGGAACCAGGAGGACGGTGAAGCCGCCAGCGCCCAGGATCCCAACAAGATCTGGGTCGCCGGATACGTCGTTCGAGATCCGGCGCGCCGTACCTCGAGTTGGCGCTCGACCGGAACTCTGCAGGATCAGCTCGAGGCCCAGAACGTGGTGGGCATCGCCGGAATCGACACACGCGCCCTGGTACGGCACCTGCGCACCCGCGGCTCGATGCGAGCGGGAGTGTTCTCCGGCGACGCACTCGGCACCTCGGAGGAGATGCTCGAGCAGGTGGTCGATCAGCCGTCCATGCTCGGTGCCGACCTCGCCGGTGAAGTGACCACCGGAGCCGGCTACACCATCGAGCCGTCCGGTGATGCTCGGTTCACCGTCGTCGCAGTCGATCTCGGTATCAAGACCAACACTCCGCGGATGTTCGCCGAGCGCGGTATCCGCGTGCACGTGGTGCCGTCGAACACCACCATCGAGCAGGTTCTGGAACTGAACCCGGACGGTGTCTTCCTCTCCAACGGACCGGGCGACCCGGCCACGGCGGACACCAGCGTCGCGTTGACCAGGCAGGTACTCGAACGTGAGCTGCCGCTGTTCGGTATCTGCTTCGGAAATCAGATCTTCGGGCGGGCACTGGGCCGTGGCACCTACAAGATGAAGTTCGGCCACCGCGGCATGAACATCCCGGTCATCGAGCACACCACCGGACGCATCGCGATCACCGCGCAGAATCACGGATTCGCACTCGAAGGCGAAGCGGGCGAGGAGTTCGACACCGACTTCGGCCGCGCCCGGATCAGCCACACCTGCGCCAACGACGGCACCGTCGAGGGCGTCGAACTGATCAGCGGTAGCGCCTTCTCCGTGCAGTACCACCCCGAGGCCGCGGCAGGTCCACACGACGCCGCCTACCTCTTCGACCGTTTCACCAGCGTCCTTCAGGAGAAGAAGTAATGCCACGCCGCACAGACCTGAACCACGTCCTGGTCATCGGATCCGGCCCGATCGTCATCGGTCAGGCCTGTGAGTTCGACTACTCCGGCACCCAGGCCTGCCGAGTGCTGCGCGAGGAGGGACTGCGCGTCAGCCTCGTCAACTCCAACCCCGCGACGATCATGACCGACCCCGAGTTCGCCGACGCCACCTACGTCGAGCCGATCACTGCGGAATTCATCGAGAAGATCTTCGCCCGCGAGGCCGAGCAGGGCCACCCCATCCAGGCCGTGCTCGCGACCCTGGGTGGGCAGACAGCACTCAATGCCGCTGTCGCACTGCACGATCAGGGCATTCTCACCAAGTACGGCGTCGAGCTGATCGGTGCCGACTTCGACGCCATCCAGCGCGGCGAGGATCGGCAGAAGTTCAAGGACATCGTGACCAAGGTCGGTGGCGAATCCGCCAAGTCTGCCGTCTGCTACACGATGGACGAGGTGCGCGAGACCGTCGCCGAGCTCGGCTTCCCGGTCGTCGTACGGCCGTCGTTCACCATGGGCGGTCTGGGTTCGGGATTGGCCTACAACGACGAGGACCTGACCCGAATCGCCGGTGGCGGTCTGTCGGCCTCACCCACGGCGAACGTGCTCATCGAGGAGTCCATCCTCGGCTGGAAGGAATACGAGCTCGAGCTGATGCGCGACGGCCGCGACAACGTGGTCATAGTGTGCTCCATCGAGAACGTGGACCCAGTGGGCGTACACACCGGCGACTCGGTGACCGTCGCCCCGGCCATGACGCTGACCGACCGCGAGTACCAGAAGATGCGCGACCTTTCCATCGACATCCTCCGTGAGGTGGGCGTCGACACCGGTGGCTGCAACATCCAGTTCGCGATGGATCCGGCGGACGGCCGCCTCGTCGTCATCGAGATGAACCCCCGCGTGTCGCGCTCGTCGGCGCTGGCATCGAAGGCAACCGGTTACCCGATCGCGAAGATGGCCGCCAAGCTGGCCATCGGCTACACCCTCGACGAGATCGTCAACGACATCACCCGCGAGACCCCGGCCTGCTTCGAGCCGACCCTGGACTACGTGGTCGTCAAGGCACCGCGGTTCGCGTTCGAGAAGTTCCCCGGTGCCGACGGCACGCTGACCACGACGATGAAGTCCGTCGGTGAGGCGATGTCCATCGGCCGCAACTTCACTGAGGCATTCGGCAAGGTGATGCGCTCGCTCGAAACCAAGCGCGCGGGGTACTGGACCGGCCCCGACGTCGAGGCCGAGAGCCTCGACGCTCTGCTGAAGGACCTGTCCGTTCCTCAGGACGGTCGGATGTACGGGATCGAGAAGGCCTTCGCGATGGGCGCCACCCTCGAGCAGCTCTTCGAGGCCACCAAGATCGACCCCTGGTTCCTCGATCAGTTCCAGCAGATCCACGAACTCGGCGTCCAGGTCCGCGAGGCGGCCGAATTCGACGAGGCGCTGCTGCGTCAGGCGAAGTACCACGGTCTGTCCGACCGCCAGATCGCAGCTCTGCGTCCCGAACTGGGCGGTGAGGACGGTGTGCGTGCGCTGCGTACCGAGCTGGGTGTGCATCCGGTCTACAAGACGGTCGACACCTGCGCCGCCGAGTTCGAGGCCAAGACGCCGTACCACTACGGCACCTACGAGCTCGACCCCGAGGCCGAATCCGAGGTGGCCCCGCAGCCGGACCGCCCCAAGGTGCTCATCCTGGGCTCGGGTCCCAACCGCATCGGCCAGGGCATCGAATTCGACTACAGCTGTGTACACGCGGCGCAGACACTGTCCGAGGCCGGCTACGAGACGGTGATGGTCAACTGCAACCCCGAAACCGTCTCCACCGACTACGACACCGCCGACCGCCTGTACTTCGAGCCACTGACCTTCGAGGACGTACTCGAGGTGTACCGGGCCGAGGCCGCGTCGGGCACGGTGCGAGGCGTCATCGTCCAGCTCGGCGGTCAGACCCCGCTCGGACTCGCCAAGCGACTGAAGGCCGCGGGCGTCCCGATCGTCGGAACGTCGCCCGAGGCCATCGATCTCGCCGAGGACCGGGGCGAGTTCGGCAAGGTGCTCGACGCAGCCGGACTGCCGGCAGCGAAGTACGGCACCGCAACGACGTTCGACGGAGCCCGTGAGATCGCCGCCGGAATCGGTTACCCGGTGCTGGTGCGCCCGTCCTACGTGCTCGGCGGACGCGGCATGGAGATCGTGTACGACGAGGGATCGCTGGCCACGTACATCTCCAACGCGACGGAGATCTCGGACGACCGTCCGGTGCTGGTCGACCGGTTCCTCGAAGACGCAGTCGAAATCGACGTCGACGCACTGTGCGACGGCACCGAGGTCTACATCGGCGGCATCATGGAACACATCGAGGAGGCCGGTATCCACTCCGGCGACTCGGCCTGTGCGTTGCCGCCGATCACGCTGGGCAAGACCGACATCGAGAACGTCCGACGGTCCACCGAGGCGCTCGCGAAGGGCATCGGCGTACGCGGTCTGCTCAACGTGCAGTACGCACTCAAGGACGACATCCTGTACGTCCTCGAAGCCAATCCTCGCGCGAGCCGCACGGTTCCGTTCGTGTCCAAGGCGACGGCAGTTCAGCTCGCGAAGGCCTGCGCTCGCGTGATGCTCGGGGAGAGCATCGCCGAACTCCGGACCGCGGGAATCCTGCCCGAGACCGGAGACGGTGGCACCGTCCCGGCCGGATCCCCGATCGCCGTCAAGGAAGCGGTGTTGCCCTTCAACCGGTTCCGCCGCGCGGACGGGACCGGAGTGGACACCTTGCTGAGCCCGGAGATGAAGTCCACCGGTGAGGTGATGGGAATCGACTTCGATTTCGGTACCGCGTTCGCCAAGAGTCAGACTGCGGCGTACGGCTCGTTGCCTGCGGGTGGCGCGGTGTTCGTATCGGTGGCCAACAAGGACAAGCGATCACTGATCTTCCCGGTGAAGCGACTGGCGGATCTGGGCTTCACGATCCTGGCGACCGAAGGAACCGCAGATGTGTTGCGGCGCAACGGAATCAAATGCGAACAGGTCTACAAGCAGTCCGGTGAGGACGTGCCCGCAGGGGAGCGGACCATCGTCGACCGGATTCTCGCCGGTGACATCGCCATGGTGATCAACACCCCGTACGGCAACTCCGGCCCCCGCGTCGACGGATACGAGATCCGCAGCGCGGCAGTGGCGCAGAACATTCCGTGCATCACCACGGTGCAGGGTGCGTCGGCAGCGGTGCAGGGCATCGAAGCCGGCATCGCCGGAGGAATCGGTGTTCGCTCGTTGCAGGACCTGCACGCCGGTCTGAAGCAGGGTCTCGAAGGCTGAGGTAGGTCAGGGAGAGCGGGGAAAGCAATGAGTCATCACACGTGGTCGGATCGGTTGCGCGCCGCGGTTGCGGCCCGTGGTCGACTGTGTGTCGGAATCGATCCGCACCCGGCGCTGCTCGAGGCGTGGGGCCTGCCTCGCTCGGCGGACGGTCTCGAGGTGTTCGCCGAGCTGTGCGTCGAGGCGTTCGTCGGCGAGGTGGCCATCGTCAAGCCTCAGGTGGCGTTCTTCGAGGCGTACGGATCTGCCGGGTATGCGGTGCTCGAACGCACTGTGAGTGTGCTTCGGGATGCGGGCACCCTGGTGATCTCCGATGCGAAGCGCGGCGACATCGGAACCACGATGGATTCGTACGCGCAGGCCTGGCTGGAACCCGATTCTCCGTTGTCCTCGGATGCAGTGACGGTGTCGCCGTACCTTGGCTTCGATTCACTGGGGGAGACCGTCGATCGAGCGGTGCGACACCGGCGCGGTCTGTTCGTGCTGGCTCGGACCTCGAATGAGGAGGGCTCGGCCCTGCAGCAGGCGGCGACCTCGGACGGCGAGACGGTGGCTCAGTCGATCGTCGACGCGGCGGGGAAGCGCAACCGGGTCGACGCCGACACGGTGGGCTTGGTCGTCGGTGCCACTCGTGATCACGGTCTCGACCTGTCGAACTACACCGGACCCATCCTCGCGCCGGGTCTGGGAGCGCAGGGAGCAACGGTTGCAGATCTTGCGGAGATCTTCCGCGATTCGCGTGAGCTGTTGCTTCCCAACTCCTCTCGGGGTGTCCTGGCGGCAGGTCCGTCGGTGACGGCATTGCGCGACGCGGCGATGCGGTTGCGCGACGAGATCGAAGCCGGTCTCGCATAGTCGACGCTGCCGCGCTCCGGCATTCGGGGGCGGGTTAGCGGTGAGCGGCAGTCGTCGGTACGGTCGCTAGCGCTGCCGACGAACAGTGCGGATCGCCGGTGCGGAGCGCCGATGAACGTGGTCCGTGGCAGTGGAACATCGATGGTCGACGTGCCGACAGCGATCGTGCACGTCGTATCGCCCAGAACGAGAAGACGGAGGAACCGACAGTGGCCCTTCCCCAGTTGACGCCCGAGCAGCGTGCCGCTGCCCTCGAGAAGGCAGCGATCGCCAGGAAAGCGCGCGCCGAGCTCAAGGAGCGCCTCAAGCGCGGGGGCACCGATCTCAAGCAGGTGCTCACAGATGCCGAGACGGACGAGATTCTCGGAAAGATGAAGGTCTCCGCGTTGCTCGAGGCCCT
Source organism: Rhodococcus sp. 14-1411-2a (assembly GCF_002259485.1). Taxonomy (GTDB): domain Bacteria; phylum Actinomycetota; class Actinomycetes; order Mycobacteriales; family Mycobacteriaceae; genus Rhodococcoides. The sequence goes on along the minus strand of NZ_NPGA01000020.1, from coordinate 343,563 downwards.
GCCGAAGGTGGGCAAGGTCAAGGCCGCGGAGCTGATGACGGAATTGGAGATCGCGCCCACCCGTCGACTGCGCGGTCTCGGAGATCGGCAGCGCAAGGCGCTGTTGACGAAGTTCGATTTCGAGGCCTGACGACGGTGAGTGACACTGCGGCGACATCGGTCCCGGAGATCGAGCGCGGCCGGTTGGTGGTGTTGTCCGGCCCCTCCGGCGTCGGCAAGTCCAGTGTCGTTCGGCTCGTGCGTGCTGCGCTGCCCGAGCTGGTGTTCAGCGTGTCGGTCACGACGCGAGCGCCGCGGCCCGGTGAGGTGGACGGTCAGGATTACCACTTCGTGTCGGCCGATGAGTTCGATCGGATGATCGCCGACGACGAGTTGCTCGAGTGGGCGAGCATTCACGGTGGTCTGCAGCGGTCGGGGACTCCGGCCGCACCGGTGGAGGCCGCGCTGGAGGCGGGTAGACCGGTGTTGCTCGAGCTCGATCTGGCCGGTGCCCGTGCCGTGCGGGTGTCCAAGCCCGAGGCGATGCTGGTGTTCATGGCTCCACCGACGTGGGACGACCTCGTCTCTCGTCTGGTCGGGCGCGCGACCGAGGAGAGCGCGGCCACCGAGCGGAGATTGGAGACCGCACGGGTGGAATTGGCCGCACAGGACGAGTTCGACACGGTGGTTGTCAATACCGATGTCGACCATTCGTGCGAACAGTTGGTATCCTTGTTGGTCGGTAGGTCGTCGGTCGGCAACAGCTGACCAGTTTCACGGCGCATGAGGCCCCGACCAGCTAGTTCGTAGCACCAACGATGCAATTTCAGGAGATCATCAGTGAGCAGCATTTCAGCGGCCGTTTCCGACTTCGACGGACGCAGCGCTCTGCCGGCCTACGACACGCCGCTCGGCATCACCAATCCGCCCATCGACGAGCTGCTCGCCCGCACCTCGTCCAAGTACGCCCTCGTGATCTACGCAGCCAAGCGTGCCCGCCAGATCAACGACTACTACAACCAGCTCGGTGACGGCATCCTCGAGTACGTGGGACCGCTGGTCGAGCCGGGTCTGCAGGAGAAGCCGCTGTCGATCGCTCTTCGCGAGATCCACGCGGACCTGCTCGAGCACACCGAAGGCGAATAAGAACCTCACAGAGGACATCTGACTTGCACGTTGTCGTCGGAGTCGGCGGAGGTATCGCCGCCTACAAGAGTTGTTCGCTCATCCGTAGTTTCACCGAGGGCGGGCACCAGGTACGGGTTATTCCGACCGCATCCGCCCTGGAGTTCGTCGGGCGTGCGACATTCGAGGCGTTGTCCGGCCAACCGGTACACATCGGGGTGTTCGCGGACGTGCCGGAAGTTCCGCATGTGCGCCTGGGTCAGGAGGCAGACCTCGTCGTCGTCGCCCCCGCCACCGCGGACCTCATGGCCCGCATCGCGGGGGGACGCGCAGACGATCTTCTGACGGCCACCCTGCTCACGGCGCGGTGCCCGGTGGTCCTGGCTCCGGCGATGCACACCGAGATGTGGGAGCACCCCGCCACGGTCGCCAACGTCGCGACCCTTCGTTCTCGCGGAACACACGTGATCGAACCGGCATCGGGGCGTCTGACCGGGCGAGACACCGGGTCGGGTCGGCTGCCGGAGCCGGACGAGATCTTCGCGCTCTCCATGCTGGTGACCGAGCGAGGGGACGCGCTTCCTCGCGATCTCGAAGGACGCCGTGTTCTGGTCTCTGCCGGGGGCACTCGCGAGCCTCTCGATCCGGTTCGTTTTCTGGGCAACCGAAGCTCGGGCAAGCAGGGATATGCGCTCGCGCGAGTGGCAGCGCAACGAGGAGCCCAGGTGACGTTGGTCGCCGGGTACACCAGTGACCTCGACGCTCCGGCCGCGGTCGACGTGGTGCACGTCAAGACGGCGTCGGACATGCAGGAGGCCGTTCGCAAACTTGCCGTCGGTGTCGACGCCGTGGTGATGGCGGCCGCGGTCGCCGACTTCCGCCCGGAGTCCATCGCGGGCAGCAAGATCAAGAAGGGGGCCGACGAACCGTCGTCGATCCCGCTGGTCCGCAACGACGACATACTCGCCGGCCTCGTGTCGGCTCGCCGCGACGGTGAGCTCGAACCGTCGACGGTCATCGTCGGATTCGCCGCCGAGACCGGGGACGCGGACGGCGACGTGCTGACGTACGCGCGGGCCAAGCTCGAACGCAAGGGCTGCGACCTGCTCGTGGTCAACGCTGTCGGGGACGGCAAGGCGTTCGAGGTCGACCACAACGACGGCTGGCTGCTCGGTTCCGACGGTTCCGAGGCGGCGCTCGGCGAGGGCTCCAAAGCACTTCTCGCGAGCCGCGTGCTGGATTCGGTGGCGCAGATGCTCGATGCGCGGAGTACTCGACCGAAGTCGAATCCGTGACGATGCCGAGAGTGCACGATCGATGTCGTACCGGCTACCGTGCTGGGCACCACGTGTAGTGCCGTAGAGGTTTGCGCGGCTCCGGCAGGGGCGATAACACCGAGGGAACGTCAATTTTCGTGGAGTGCCCGACCGGCGCGAGGCGTCGGGTCGGGCAGGAACATGCGTCGAGAGGAAGTCCGTGAGCAAGTCCGGTAGTCGGCTTTTCACCAGCGAGTCCGTCACAGAGGGTCACCCCGACAAGATCTGTGACGCCATCAGCGATTCCATTCTCGATGCTCTGCTGACGGAGGATCCGCGTGCTCGGGTGGCCGTGGAGACCCTGGTCACCACCGGCCAGGTGCATGTCGCGGGTGAGGTCAATACCACCGCATACGCCGACATCCCCAAGATCGTGCGCGAGAAGGTGCTCGAGATCGGGTACGACTCGTCGGCCAAGGGGTTCGACGGAAATTCGTGCGGTGTCAACGTTGCGATCGGCGCGCAGTCACCCGAGATCGCTCAGGGCGTCGATCACTCGCACGAGGCCCGAGTCGAGGGACTGTCCGACGACGAGATCGACCGTCAGGGCGCGGGGGATCAGGGGTTGATGTTCGGCTACGCCAACACCGACACTCCCGAGCTGATGCCGTTGCCGATCGCGTTGGCGCACCGGCTCTCTCGGCGACTGACCGAGGTCCGCAAGAGCGGAGTGCTGCCGTACCTGCGTCCGGACGGCAAGACGCAGGTGACGATCGAGTACGACGGTGACAACGCCGTTCGCCTCGACACCGTGGTGATCTCGACTCAGCACGCAGCGGACATCGATCTCGACAACCTGCTCACTCCCGATATCCGGGAGAAGGTGCTCGGCTCGGTGCTCGCCGAGTTGGACGTGCCGACGTTGGACACGTCCGATGTGCGTCTGTTGGTCAATCCCACCGGAAAGTTCGTGCTCGGTGGACCGATGGGTGACGCCGGGCTGACCGGCCGGAAGATCATCGTCGACACCTACGGCGGTATGGCACGGCACGGTGGTGGCGCGTTCTCCGGCAAGGACCCGTCGAAGGTCGACCGCAGTGCTGCCTATGCGATGCGCTGGGTTGCGAAGAATGCTGTTGCCGCCGGTCTCGCCGATCGCATCGAGGTCCAGGTGGCGTACGCCATCGGCAAGGCGGCACCGGTCGGGTTGTTCGTCGAGACGTTCGGCACCGAGAAGACCGATCCCGCGCGTATTCAGGCGGCGATCAGCGAGGTGTTCGATCTACGTCCCGGTGCCATCATTCGTGATCTGGATCTGCTGCGACCGATCTACGCGCCCACTGCGGCGTACGGTCACTTCGGCCGCACCGACATCGATCTTCCGTGGGAGTCCACCGATCGCGCCGGCAAGCTTCGCGAGGCTGCCGGACTCTGAGTTCGGCGTCGACCGTTCTGCACGTACCCTGCTCGCACCGGCTCGGTGCTCCGACATCGAGTGTGGGGTGAGAATCGAGGAGGAGGTGCGGTGGCGGGCGTAGCGCGGGTGGCGGCGTCGGATCTTCCGATCGCGCGCATTCTTCCGATGTTGCCGCTGCCGCATCTCGACCGCGAGTTCGACTACCTCGTTCCCGAGGAGGTGAGCAGTGATGCTCAGCCCGGTGTCCGAGTTCGGGTGCGGTTCGCGGGTCGACTGGTCGATGGTTTCGTGCTGGCCAGACTGGCCGAGACCGAGCACTCCGGCAAGCTCGGCTGGCTCGATCGGGTGGTGTCCGCGGAGCAGGTTCTGACTCCGGAGATCGCAGAACTGGCCGCGGCAGTGGCGGATCGATACGCCGGGACCAGGGCTGACGTGCTACGGCTGGCGATCCCGGCTCGCCATGCCCGAGTCGAGGCGGAACAGACACCCATCGTCGAGCCCCCGGCCGAGCCGGACATCGACCGAGCGGCCTGGTCGGCCTACACCCACGGCTCGAACTTCCTCGACGCATTGGCATCGGGACGCGTACCGCGCGCGGTATGGCAGGCGTTGCCCGGTGAGCTGTGGCCGGTGCGGTTGGCGGAGGCCGCCGCCGTGACCGTGGCCGGCGGTCGGTCCGCGGTGGTCGTGGTGCCCGATCAACGAGACCTCGATCGTCTGGAGACGGCCTGCACGGCTCTGCTCGGTGCCGACCGGGTGGTGGCGCTGTCGGCCGGTTTGGGCCCGGCGAAGCGGTATCGGCAATGGTTGCGTGGGCTGCGATCGGGCCCGGTCGTCGTGGTGGGGACGCGCAGCGCCGTGTTCGCTCCGGTGTCCACTCTCGGCATGATCGCCATCTGGGACGATGGTGACGACAGTTTCGCCGAGCCCCGTTCGCCGTATCCGCATGCCCGAGAAGTGGCGTTGCTGCGAGCGCACGTGTCCGCAGCCGCGGTGGTCATCGGCGGACATGCGCGGACTGCGGAGGCGGAAGCTCTCGTGGATTCCGGTTGGGCACACGACCTGGTGGCTCCTCGTGAGCTTGTCCGTGAGCGTCAACCCCACGTGGTGGCCTTGGCCGACTCGGACCATGCGCTCGCGCGGGATCCGGCAGCCCGTGTCGCCCGGTTGCCCGCGATCGCGTTCGAGGCGGCTCGGGCCGCACTGAAGGCCGATTCGCCTGTGCTGGTTCAGGTTCCGCGCGGGGGCTACGTGCCGTCACTGGCGTGCGCGAAGTGTCGACATCCGGCTCGGTGTCGCCGGTGCAACGGTCCGTTGGCGCTTCCGTCGGCCCCGGGGAGCGACGGAGCAGGGAGTCCGACGTGCTCGTGGTGCGGAATCGCAGACACCGCGCATCGGTGCACGGCATGCGGATCGCGCAACCTGCGTGCGGTCGTGATCGGCGCGGGCCGTACCGCCGAGGAACTCGGACGGGCATTTCCCGGAGTACCGGTTCACAACTCGGGAGGCGCCGCCGTGCTCGACGCCGTCCGACCCGGTGCCGGTCTCGTCGTGTCCACCGTCGGTGCCGAGCCGACGGTCGACGGTGGATACGGCGCGGCCCTCTTGCTGGACGGCTGGGCCCTGCTCGGCCGGGCAGACCTGCGCGCGGCCGAGGAGACGCTGCGTCGGTGGATGACCGCCGCCGCTTTGGTTCGGCCGGGCACGGCAGGCGGACGAGTGGTCGTCGTCGCCGAGTCCGAGATACCCACGGTGCAGGCACTGGTTCGCTGGGACCCGCTGTGGCACGCCAGAAGTCAGTTGGACGAACGAGTGGAGGTACGGTTCCCGCCCGCCGTGCACGTTGCGGCCGTCGACGGAACCACCGATGCGATCACCGCGCTGGTGGAGAGCGCAGATCTGCCCGAGTCGGTGGAAATACTCGGACCGGTCGATCTGCCGGACGGCCAACGGGCGCCGGCGGGCGGCGGTGAGGACGCACTTCCCGGTGATGTGCAGCGGTTGTTGATACGCGTGCCGCGCAGCACCGGGGCGGCGTTGGCGCGGGCACTGGCCACCGCGCAGGCATCGCGCAGTGCCAAGAAACTCGGCGGCGGAGTGCGGGTCCAGATAGACCCGATTCGAATCGGCTGATTCCGCCGTCCCGGCTCGACGTGGCCTAGGGTTGCCTCGGGGCGGCGCACGGGGCGCCGATGAAAGGTGGGTCGGGGACATGAAGAGAAGGCAGCTCTTTCGCCGTGCGACAACAGGTTTGGCAGTGGTGATCGGTGCCCGTCTGGCCGCACCTGCCACCGCCGACGCCCTGCCGGGTACCGGCTCGGCGCAGCCACCCACACCGGCCGTTCCGTTGGATCGAATGCTCCGGATCGTGTCCCTGTCGCACATCAACGATCCGGCGCTCACTCCGATCTTTCCCGGCGATCCCGAATTCTCGCTCGAGACGGCGTTCACAGTCGCAGACGACGGCTTCTACCTCCAGTACGTCAAGGAGGGCGAGCATACCGGCACGCACTGGGGCGCACCCGCGCACTTCCAGGAAGGTGGCCTGACCGCCGACCAGCTCGATCCGGAGGATCTGTTTCTGCCCGCGGTGAAGATCGACATTCGTGATCGGGCGGCGGCCGACGCCGACTACGCCGTGACCGTGGCCGACCTGCAGAACTGGGAAGCAGTCAACGGTGCCATTCCACCAGGGGCGGCTGTCGTTCTGTGGACGGGATGGGCGTCACGCTGGGGGACCGATGCGTACGCCAACGCGGACGCGGACGGTGTGACGCACCAACCCGGGTTCTCTCCGGAAGCAGCGCAGTGGTTGATCGACACGGGCAGGCTAGCCGACAGAGGTGCCCTCGGCACCGACACCTTCGGACCCGATCTGGGCAACGACGACACCTATCCGGTGTCGGTCAAGCTCTACGACCGGCGTCGGATCAGTCTGGAGAACCTGACCAATCTGGAGTCGATTCCGACCACGGGTGCCTACGTTCTGGTCGGCGGCCCGATCAACCGAGCCGGATCCGGTTCACCTGCAACCATTTTCGGCCTGGTCCCCAGGGTCGCCTGATCTGAGGTGCTCGGCACCGCGGTGAGTGCACCCGCGGTGTCGTAGGCGTAGATACCGGCCTTGCCCTCGCGTTTGGCCTCGTACATCGCTCGATCGGCCAGCCGCATCAGCTCGTCCTCGTCGGCGGTGTCGGAGCCGGCCACGCTCGTGCTGTCGTGGGGTGTGCGGTCGAGCTGACCGATCTGCACCACGCCCACGCACACGCCGACCGACACCGAATGGCCGTCGATCTCGTGGGCGGTCCGCATCGTCTCGGCGATGCGGACCGCCGTCGCGCGACCGGCATCGAGGTCGGCGTACACCAGGGCGGTGAACTCGTCGCCGCCGAAGCGCGCCACTACTCCGTCCACGACGCATCGCTCGAGGCGGCGTGCGAGTTCGACCAGTAGTCGGTCGCCGCCGCCGTGTCCGAATCTGTCGTTGACGCTCTTGAAGTCGTCGAGGTCGATGAGCAGCAGGACGGCGCGGCCCCGGCCCGCTCGGGCGTCGTGCACCGCCGCTCGAAGGTGTTCGTCGAACGACGACCGGTTGAGCAATCCGGTCAACCCGTCGTGATGCGCGCGGTACGTCAACTCGGCCTGCGCCCGAGTCAGGCTTCGCAGCAGATTGTCGTTCTGCACCAGGGTGATCACCTGGCGAACGAGTGAGAGCAACACCACTGCAACCCCGAGTATCACCACGGTCGAGTCCAGCTCTCCGGTCTGCACCCGCAGTATCGCCAACACGATCCCGATCGCACCCATGAGTGCGTACGGCAACAGCAATTGCGTTCTCGCGCCGGTGACGGCCTCGGTGCAGTCCGACTCGGTGGGCTGCGATCCGTGCAGCGACGATCCGTACAGCGACGAGCCGTGCGTCGACGAGTCACGCGGTGCCGGGTTGTCGTCCACGGTCCTCGGGGCAGCAGCCGCGAGAGCGATGAGCGCTGTGCCTGCGATGAATCCGCCGTCGGTCAGAACCGGCATGAAGTCCGCACCGGTGGCGACGAGATACGCGTAGATGCTGTCGGATATCGCCATCATCAGGATTCCGGCGCCGAGCAGGGTGAGCTGCGTCCGATATCGCGCGGCGATCCTCGGGATCACGGCGAGCAGCACGATCATGGCCACGAGTACCAGGTCGGTGATGGGGTACATGATCGCCACCAGGAACTCGATCGAGTCGGATTCCGACGAATGCACGACCGCGCCGAGCACGGTTGCCCAGGAGAGAACGAAGAGCGACCCGACGACGACGGCCCCGTCGAGCAACGACATCACCCAGACATGGCGTGCACTGGAGGCAGCCCGCCAGGGCGACGGGCCGACGAAGGCCAGCAGGGCAGGCACGGCGAGGATCGGGAAGAGAAAGAAGCCGACGTCGGCGACGGACGCGGTCGGCAGCGGCATGCCGAGAGCGGATCGATAGAAGGCCCAGACCGCCATGCCTGCACTCCAGCAGGCCATTCCGGCGGCCATCAGAACGCGCCACTGCCGTTCGGTGCCCGTTCTTCTCGACGCCGTCCGCCAGCAGACGATCGTCGCCGTGATACCTCCCGCGAGCTGTGCGATGTCGTCGATCAGTACGGAGGTTCGTTGGCCGAGAACGTTGGAGCCGGCGAGCAGGACGATGGCGAGGACGCATCCGAGCACGACGGTCACGCATCGCCTCGTCGATCCGGCCACACGGCCTCCCTCGTTGGTGCGCGAGCGTGGTTGCGCGAGCGCGGTAGAGCCGGCCGCTGTTTCGGTCCGTTGGACGAGAGCTCGTACCGACCGCGTCATCCTAGCGAGCGAGAGCCGTCCAGGGCGCGTTCCTCGGAGTCGGAAACGTGGAGGTTGCCTCTGGACCTTGCCAAAGATCTATTGGCGATATATCGTCGCTGTGTCAATCGATACTAAGGAGTACGACATGAATTACGCATTCGAAGGTTTCGCACACGAATTCGGACGTCGCGCAGGAGCACGTCGACACATGCGTGGCGCGCCGTTCCAGATGTGGGTCGCGCAGAGTGAGGACCGCGGCCCGTCGGACGATCACGGTCCACGAGAGCGCGGCCGCGGCAGGAGAGGTCACGGTGAACGGAGCAGGCACGGTGCCGGTGGGCCGTTCGGACGGGGACCGGAAGGCATGCGCCCCGGTTTCGGTCCCGGTGGTTTCGGTCCCGGTGGTTTCGGGCCGAACGCAGATTTCGGTCGAGGTCGCGGTCGGGGAGGGCGAGGGCGTCGCGGGGACGTGCGCGCTGCAATCCTCCTGCTGCTCGAGGAACGTCCGATGCACGGATACGAACTGATCCAGCAGATCGCCGAGAAGAGCAACGGCACCTGGAAGCCGAGTCCTGGCTCCATCTATCCGGCCCTGTCGCAACTCGAAGACGAGGGCCTGGTCCTCATCGACAAGGTGGCCGGCCGCAAGACCGCTGCGCTGACCGACGAGGGTCGAACACACATCGAGGCCCATCGTGCCGACCTGGGCAGCCCGTGGGACGACGTGGCAGAGTCCGTCGGAGTCGACGCCCGGGATCTTCGGGCGCTCATCGGCCAGTTGATGGGCGCAGCCGGTCAGGTCGCCGGAGTGGGCACACCGAAACAGGTGGAGCGGGCCGCCGAGATTCTCACCGAAGCCCGCAGGTCGCTGTATCGGATACTTGCCGAGGACGGTTCGACCGATCGAGATCCCGACGACACGGTCGACGCCCCCGACGCGCCGTGACCGGCAGGTGCGGAATCGTCCGCAGTGCTTGCGACTCCCTAGGATGGACACCCGAGATCCTTTCGTCCATCCCAGGGAGTTGCTCGAGTGCGCGTCGTCTTTGCCGGTACACCGGAGCCCGCGGTCCCGTCGCTGCGGGCACTGCTCGAGTCCGAACGCCACGAGGTGATCGCGGTGGTGACTCGGCCCGACGCCGCTGCCGGTAGAGGTCGCAAGACGATGCGCTCACCGGTCGGGCAGCTGGCCGACGAGCACGGAATCCCCGTGTTCACACCCGCGAAGCCCGCGGATCCGGATTTCGTCTCACAGCTCACCGAACTCGCACCCGACGTGTGTCCGGTGGTCGCGTACGGGGCACTGCTGCCGCAGCCGGTGCTGGACATCCCTCGCTTCGGCTGGATCAATCTGCACTTCTCGTTGCTGCCCGCATGGCGAGGTGCCGCGCCGGTACAGGCCGCCATCGCCGCAGGCGACGAGATCACCGGTGCCTCCACCTTCCTGCTCGACGCGGGAATGGACACCGGCCCGGTACTCGGCGTCGTCACCGAGCGGGTACGCGCAACCGACACGACGGGGGACCTGCTCACCCGGCTGGCGTCGAGCGGAGCAGACCTACTCGCTGCCACCCTCGACGCGATCGAGGACGGGACGGCATCGGCGCATCCGCAGCCCGAGGACGGGATCTCATACGCGAGCAAGGTCAGCGTCGACGCCGCACGCATCGACTGGACGCGGTCTGCTGCATTCGTCGATCGGCACATCAGATCGGTGACCCCCGCACCGGGCGCATGGACGACGATCGGTGAACTCCGCGTCAAGATCTCACCGGTTCAGCACTCCGAGGACACGCTCGCGCCGGGTTCGATCGAGGTGCGCAAGTCCGGGGTGCACATCGGAACAGGTACGACGGCAGTGGTTCTCGGCGAAGTTCAACCGCAGGGCAAGAAGCTCATGAAGGCACTCGACTGGGCGCGCGGCGCTCGGCTGGACGATACGGCGGTAGCGCGATGACAGAACCCGACAGGCCTCGAAAGCGCGAGTCGAGTCCGGCCCGAAAGACCACCAAGAAGTCGCCCGGTGCGCGTGGTCCGAAGGGAAACCGGCCCCCGCAGGGCGGGGGACCCCGTGCCGTCGACGCGATCGACCCGGCCCGTCGCGCGGCCAGGGACGTGCTGAAGGCCGTGCGCGAGCGGGATGCCTACGCCAACCTGGTGCTGCCCGGTTTGCTGCGAGAGCGCAAGCTCGACTCACGCGACGCGGCACTGGCCACCGAACTCGCGTACGGCGCTTCCCGAGCGCGTGGTGTGCTCGACGCGGTGATCGCCCACGCCGCCGGTCGGCCCGCCGCCGAGATCGACGGACCACTACTCGACATTCTGCGGCTCGGCTCGTACCAACTGCTGCGTACCCGGGTGGCTCCTCACGCCGCCGTCGCCACGTCGGTGGACCTTGCTCGGTCCGAATTCGGTTCCGGCAAAGCAGGTTTCGTCAACGCCGTGTTGCGGCGCGTGTCCGAACGTACGGCGGCGCAGTGGGTCGACGAACTTGCGCCCGAGGCGGGGGTCGATCCCGTCGGCCACCTCGCGTTCGAGTACGCGCATCCCACGTGGATCGCGCAGGCCTTCGCCGATGCACTCGGTGCCGACGCCGGTGAACTCGCCGCCGTCCTCGAGGCCGACGACGCGCGCCCCTCGGTGCACCTGGTCGCCCGGCCCGGAGAGATCTCCGCCGAAGAACTGGCGCTGATCACCGGGGGAGAAGAGGGGCCCTATTCGCCGTATGCCGTGCACCTCGACGGCGGTGATCCCGGCAAGATCGACGCCGTCCGTGACGGGTTGGCCGGAGTGCAGGACGAAGGCAGTCAACTCGTCGGCCGGGCGCTCACCCTGGCACCGCTCGTCGGCGAGGACGGTGGCCGGTGGCTGGACCTGTGCGCCGGACCGGGCGGTAAAGCTGCCCTGATCGGTGCCATCGCCGAAATCGACGGTGCCACGGTCGACGCCGTCGAACCGACCCCGCACCGAGCCGATCTGGTGTCGAAGACGACGAAAGATCTTCCGGTGACGGTGCACACCGTCGACGGTCGAGCGTCCGGACTCGACGGCGGCTACGACCGAGTGCTCGTCGATGCGCCGTGCACCGGACTCGGTGCCCTGCGACGCAGGCCCGAAGCACGCTGGCGTCGACAACCTTCCGACGTGGCGGCGCTCGTGACTCTGCAGAAAGAACTGCTGGCAGCGGCAATACAGCTGGTTCGCCCCGGTGGAGTGGTGCTGTACTCGACCTGCTCGCCGCATCTGTCCGAAACCACGGCCGTCGTCGCCGACGCGATCCGCCGCTACGGCGTCGAGCCGCTCGATACCCGTGAGCTGGTGCCGGGTGTCCCACAACTCGGAGACGGCACGTCGGTGCAACTGTGGCCGCACCGACACGGTACGGACGCGATGTTCATGGCGGCGCTGCGTAAACCGATGTAAACAGCATGCCGATGTGATCAGTCGCCGGCCAGGAACGTCTCGGCCACATCCTTCGGGGCGTAGACCAGCCAGCCGTCGACGATCAGTTCTCGCAGTTCGTCGTCGCCGGTGTTGTCGATGTCGACCAGAACGGCGGCGAACCCGTCGAAATGCGGGATGGTGAAGCACGCCCGCGGGTGGGCGGCGAGGATGGCTTCCTTTTCGTTCGGATCAGCGGTGCGGACCGCGAGGATCGGCCCGCTGGGCGGAATCTCGCTGCCGAACCGCTTCAGATCGGCCTTGCTGAACGGCCGAATCCACGCGAAGACGTTCTTGCCCACCGACCATGCCGGATGGCCGTACCGAACACCCTCGGTGACCTCGGGCAACTCGGCGATCACCGTCGCCGCGTAATCCATGGTGGTCATGGGCGAACGATACCGGCTGGGCTAGGCTCGTCAATCGTGGTTTCCCCGATGATTGCCCCCTCGATCCTGTCCGCTGATTTCGCTCGTCTGGCTGCCGAAGCCGAGGCGGTGGCCGGAGCCGACTGGCTGCACGTCGACGTCATGGACGCGCACTTCGTGCCGAACCTCACCCTGGGTCTGCCGGTCGTGGAGAGCTTGCTGAAGGCGACGAACATCCCCCTCGACTGCCACCTGATGATCGAGGACCCGGCCCGCTGGGCTCCGCCCTACGCCGAGGCCGGGGCGTACAACGTCACCTTCCACGCCGAGGCAACCGACGACCCGTCCGCAGTGGCACGCGACATCCGCGCCGCGGGCGCGAAAGCAGGCCTGTCCGTCAAGCCGGGAACACCCATCGAGCCGTACCTCGAGATCCTGCGCGACTTCGACACCCTGCTGGTGATGAGCGTGGAGCCGGGCTTCGGCGGACAGTCGTTCCTGCCCGAGGTGCTCTCCAAGGCGAAAGCTGTTCGGGCACTTGTCGATTCCGGTGATCTCCGGCTGATAGTGGAAATCGACGGCGGCATCAACTCCGATACGATCGAGCAGGCCGCGGAGGCCGGAATCGACTGTTTCGTGGCCGGATCGGCCGTCTACAACACCGCCGACCCCGCGGTCGCCGTGCGCGACCTCCGTGCCCGCGCCGCCCGCGCATCACATCACCTGTCGTAATGAACGGCCAGGGCGCAACACTGTCCGTCGCGGACGCCATGGCCCTCGCCGTCGAGGCATCCGAAGCCGCCCGGGGCATCAGCAGTCCCAACCCCCCGGTCGGCGCGGTGATCCTCGATGCCGACGGCATCGTCGTCGGCATCGGTTCGACTCGCCCGCCCGGCGGACCACACGCCGAGATCGTCGCGCTGGCCGAGGCCGGGGACCGAGCTCGCGGCGGTACCGCGGTGGTGACCCTCGAACCCTGCAACCACACCGGCCGCACCGGACCGTGCTCACAGGCCCTGATCGCGGCGGGCATCGCCGCAGTCGTGCATGCCGTCGCAGATCCGAATCCGCTCGCATCGGGCGGCGGAGACACCCTGCGCGCGGCGGGCATTCGCGTCGAACAGGGGACCGGCGAGACCGAGGTGCGGCAGGGGCCGCTGCGAGCCTGGTTGCACAAGCAACGCACCGGGCGGCCGCACGTGACGTGGAAGTATGCCGCCACCCTGGACGGCCGTAGCGCGGCGGCGGACGGCACGAGCCAGTGGATCACCGGACCGCAGTCCCGGGCGCACGTCCACGCCGAACGGGCCAAGCTCGACGCCATCGTGGTGGGAACCGGCACCGTACTGGCCGACGACCCGCGCCTGACCGCACGACGTCCCGACGGGACCCTTGCGCCCCACCAGCCCGTCCGCGTCGTCGTCGGATCTCGGCCGATTCCGTCGACCGCGGCAATCCGTGGATCCGACGCACCTACCGTGTTCCTGGACACACACGACCCCGCCGCCGTGATCGACGCTCTGCACGAGCACACCGACATCCAGCTCGAAGGCGGTCCGACGTTGGCCGGAGCGTTCCTCGCCGCCGGGCTCGTGGACCGCGTCGTGGCGTACGTCGCGCCGGCCGTGTTGGGCAGCGGGCCCGCAGCGGTGGAGAATGCGGGTATCGGAACAATTGCCGACGCAATTCGGTTCCGCACGGAGACAGTCACCATGATCGGCAACGACATTCTGATCGGCGTCGTGCCCGAAGGAGCGAAGTAGATGTTCACCGGAATTGTCGAAGAGCTCGGCGAGATCGTGGCCAAGGACGAACTTCCCGACGCCGCGCGGTTCACCGTCCGCGGACCGGTGGTGACCTCCGATGCAGGCCACGGCGACTCCATCGCGGTGAACGGCGTCTGCCTGACCGTCGTCGAGGTGCTGCCCGACGGCGGATTCACCGCCGACGTCATGCAGGAAACTCTGATCCGCTCGAGCCTCGGCGCCCTCGATGTGGGCAGCCGCGTCAACCTCGAGCGGGCAGCCGCGCTCGGCAGCCGTCTCGGTGGGCACCTGGTGCAGGGCCATGTGGACGGCACCGGGACCATCATTAGCCGGTCCCCGTCGGAGAACTGGACGGTCGTACGCATCGCACTGCCCACCTCGGTCGCACGCTACGTCGTAGAGAAGGGCTCGATCACCGTCGACGGCGTCTCGCTCACCGTCTCCGGACTCGGCACCGACGACGGTGCGCACTGGTTCGAGATCTCCCTGATCCCCACCACCCTCGACCTGACCACTCTCGGCACGGCCGAGGTCGGAACGCCGGTCAACCTCGAAGTCGACGTCATCGCCAAGTACGTGGAGCGGCTGCAGACGATCGACGCACAGTAAGTACTGTTGACGTGCACGCAATCGATGGTGCATCGGAGAATTTCCAGGGCGCTGAGCCAGGCCCGAGACGTATGGAGCACACCGTGGTGACCAGGTTCGACAGTATCGAGCGCGCAGTTGCGGACATCGCTGCGGGCAAAGCAGTGGTGGTCGTCGACGACGAGGACCGCGAGAACGAAGGCGACCTCATCTTCGCCGCCGAGAAGGCCACACCGGAACTGGTCGCCTTCATGGTCCGCTACACCTCCGGTTACCTCTGCGTTCCGCTCTCCGGTGAGGACTGCGACCGGCTCGGCCTGCCACCGATGTTCGCCACCAATCAGGACAAGCACGGCACCGCGTACACCGTCACCGTCGACGCCCGCGAAGGCATCGGCACCGGAATCTCGGCCTCCGACCGGGCGGCCACCATGCGACTGCTCGCCGATCCCGACACCGGAGCCAACGACTTCACCCGGCCGGGCCACGTCGTACCCCTGCGCGCCAAGGACGGCGGAGTGCTGCGTCGCCCCGGCCACACCGAGGCGGCCGTCGACCTCGCGCGCATGGCAGACCTGAGGCCTGCAGGCGTCATCTGCGAAATCGTCAGTCAGAAGGACGAGGGCGCGATGGCCCAGACAGACGAACTGCGCGTCTTCGCCGACGAACACGACCTCGCTCTCATCTCCATCGCCGACCTCATCGCCTGGCGTCGCAAGCACGAGAAGCACGTCGTCCGCGTCGCCGACGCCCGAATCCCCACCAGCCACGGCACCTTCCGCGCCGTCGGCTACCAGAGCATCTACGACGAGGTCGAACACGTCGCGCTCGTCCGCGGCGACATCGCGGGCCCCGACGGGGACGGCAACGACGTGCTCGTTCGAGTGCACTCCGAATGCCTCACCGGCGACGTGTTCGGATCACTGCGCTGCGACTGCGGACCACAGCTCGACGCGGCGCTGGAAATGGTCGCCGCCGAGGACCGCGGCATCGTGCTGTACATGCGCGGACACGAAGGTCGCGGCATCGGTCTGCTGCACAAGCTCCAGGCCTACCAACTCCAGGACGCAGGCTCCGACACCGTCGACGCCAACCTGCAGCTCGGACTCCCCGCCGACTCGCGCGACTACGGAATCGGTGCCCAGATCCTCGTCGACCTCGGCGTGTCCTCGATGCGGCTGCTGACCAACAACCCCGCCAAACGAGTGGGACTCGACGGCTACGGACTGCACGTGACCGAGCGAGTGCCGATGCCGTTGCGCGCCAACGCCGAGAACCTCACCTACCTGCGCACCAAGCGCGACCGCATGGGCCACGACCTCACCGGGCTCGACGACTTCGAAAATGGTCATTCCGCAGGCTCCACTCCCGCCCACGAGAATGGGGCCACATCATGAGCGGCGAAGGCGAACCCACCCTGCAGCTGGCAGGCGCGCGTGATCTCAAGCTGGCGATCGTGGCCGGTCAATGGCACCAGAAGATCTCCCAGGCGCTGCTCGACGGTGCACTTCGCAAAGCCGAGTCGGCGGGGATCGAGGACGTCACGGTCATCCGTGTCGCCGGAGCCATCGAACTGCCCGTCGTCGCGCAGGCGCTGGCCCGCAACCACGACGCCGTCGTCGCTCTCGGCGTCGTCATCCGTGGCGGCACACCACATTTCGAGTACGTGTGCGACGCCGTGACGGCCGGGCTGACGCGTGTCTCGCTCGACGAGGGCACTCCGGTCACCAACGGCGTGCTCACCACCAACGACGAGCAGCAGGCGCTCGATCGCGCCGGACTGCCCGGTTCGTTCGAGGACAAGGGCGCACAGGCCACGGCGGCCGCGATCGACACGGCGCTGACTCTCAAGCACCTCCGCCAACCCTGGACGAATCAGGAGTTCACGTGACCGGCAGCGCACCGTCCGCCGAGTGGGACATGGTGGTGAAGTCGCGTAAGTCGGCCCGCTACGCCATCGCGACCGCGGTACTGCTCGTGGTGGCGCACTCGACCGTCGCCGTCCTGCTGCGAGTGTCGCCGACCGGGGTGTACTTCAGAACCGCCGACCAGCTCGCGATGGCGGGAATCGGAGTCCTTCTGGGAGGCCTGGCGCTAGTGCTGACGCGCCCGCGCATTCGCGTCGGGCCGGCCGGTGTCGCGGTACGGAACCTGTTGTCGGAGCGTCTCATCGAATGGGATCTGGTGCGTGGCCTGTCCTTCCCGGACGGAGCCATGTGGGCCAGAGTCGACATTCCCGACGACGAGTTCATCAACGTGATGGCCATCCAGTCCAACGATCGTGACCACGCGGTCGCGGCGGTGAGACAGTTCCGCACACTCGAGCGTAAGTACGCGCCCGCCGCCTCGGTTCCGGACATCGAGGTCGATCGGGACTGACGTCGGAACTCCGCACCACAGCTGAGCTGCGGATGCGGAGAACGTCGGACCCGACGGCTAACGTGGTTGCCGTGTCCGACCCCGCTACCTACCGCCCGGCCACCGGAACCATCCCGGTGGAGCCGGGGGTGTACAAATTCCGCGATCCGCACGGTCGCGTCGTCTACGTAGGAAAGGCCAAAAGCCTCCGCAGTCGGCTCAATTCCTACTTCGCAGACATCGCCTCGCTGCATCCTCGCACTCGCCAGATGGTCACCACCGCGGCTTCGGTGGAGTGGACGGTGGTGACCACCGAGGTCGAGGCCCTGCAGCTCGAGTACAACTGGATCAAGGAGTTCGATCCACGGTTCAACGTCCGATATCGCGACGACAAGAGCTACCCGATGCTCGCGGTGACGATGAACGAGGAATACCCGCGGTTGTTCGTCTACCGCGGACCGAGGCGCAAGGGCGTGCGGTATTTCGGCCCCTACGCGCACGCGTGGGCGATTCGGGAGACGCTGGATCTTCTGTTGCGGGTGTTCCCCGCCCGCACGTGCTCGACCGGAGTGCTGAAGCGCCACAATCAGATCGGCAGGCCCTGCCTGCTGGGTTACATCGACAAGTGCTCGGCACCGTGTGTCGGCCGAGTCAGCGCCGACGAGCATCGGCGCACCGTCGAGGACTTCTGTGACTTCCTGGCCGGTAAGACGGACAAGCTCGTTCGTCAGCTCGAGAAGAAGATGCAGGCTGCGTCCGAGGACCTCGATTTCGAGACCGCCGCGCGTCTGCGAGACGACGTCGGTGCGCTGCGTCGAGCACTGGAGAAGCAGGCAGTGGTGCTCGGCGACGGCACCGACGCCGATCTCGTCGCCTTCGCCACCGATGCCCTGGAAGCGGCAGTTCAGGTATTCCACGTCCGCGGCGGCCGTGTGCGAGGGCAACGCGGCTGGGTGGTGGAGAAGGCAGGCGAGGTGATCGAACGCCAGGACGAGGCCGATCTGCCCGCCCTGGTCGAACAGTTCCTGACGCAGTTCTACGGCGAGCAGGCAGCCCTGTCCGCACAGGCACCGGGCGGCGACGACGGTGGATCCAATGCCGTCCCGAGGGAAGTACTGGTTCCGGTCCTGCCGGACAACGCCGACGAGGTTCAGGTCTGGCTCAGTGAACTCCGGGGCTCGAACGTGACCTTGCGAGTTCCGCAACGCGGCGACAAGAAGGCGTTGGCCGAGACCGTCGAGCGCAACGCCAAGGAGGCCCTGCAGCAGCACAAGCTCAAGCGTGCAGGCGACTTCACGTCCAGATCGGCTGCGCTGCAGGGTATTCAGGAGGCGCTGGATCTGGATTCCGCACCACTGCGCATCGAGTGCATCGACATCTCCCACGTGCAGGGAACCGACGTGGTGGCCTCGCTCGTCGTCTTCGAGGACGGACTGCCCCGCAAGAGCGACTACCGCCACTACGCGATCAAGGAAGCGGCAGGCGACGGGCATTCCGACGACGTGGCGAGCATCGCCGAGGTGACTCGTCGCCGATTTTTGCGACATTCGGCCGACGGTACGGCCGAGGGAACAGGGGGCGATCTGGCCCCCGAAGCGGCCTTGGATCCGCAGACCGGCAGACCGCGAAAATTCGCGTATCCACCCAACCTGTTCGTCGTCGACGGCGGTGCCCCTCAGGTGGCCGCCGCCGCAGCGGTACTGGACGAGCTCGGCGTGACCGACGTCGCTGTGGTCGGTCTGGCGAAGCGTCTCGAGGAGGTATGGGTTCCGGGGGAGGAGGATCCGGTCATCCTGCCGCGCACGAGCGAATCGCTTTATCTGCTGCAACGGGTCCGAGACGAAGCGCACCGGTTTGCGATCACGTTCCATCGCAGCAAGCGATCACGGCGGATGACGGCGTCGGCCCTCGATTCGGTTCGCGGACTCGGTGAGTCGCGTCGAACAGCGTTGGTGGCACACTTCGGTTCGGTAGCCAACCTCAAGCGTGCAACGGTCGCGGAGATCGTCGAGGTTCCGGGAATCGGAGAGACCACGGCCAAGTCGGTGCTGGCCGCGCTGGGTTCCGACACGGACGACGCCGATGTAGGCGATGATGGCAACGCAAGTGCAACGACATCGGGCGAGAACACGGCGGAACATGCGATCGCACCGCGTGTGGAATCGGCGGGACAGGCTTCGTAGTGAGCGAACACCAGACACAGAGACATCCACCGTCCGAAGAACACCTCGAGCAGTCCATCGAGGGGGAGTCGCAGCACGACGAGATCGAGGTGGCGTTGGTCACCGGGGTGTCCGGTGCAGGATTGCGCACTGCGGCCAAGATTCTCGAGGATCTCGGCTGGTACGTCGCCGACAATCTACCGCCGGAGCTCATCTCCAAGATGGTCGATCTCGGACGCGAGTCCAAGCCCAGAATCGAGCGACTGGCACTGGTGATGGACGTCCGAAGCCGCCTGTTCACCGGCGATCTGGGCTGGGTGGTGAAAGAACTCGACTCCAAGGGCGTGCGCAACAGAGTGCTCTTCCTTGACGCGTCCGACGCCGTGCTGATCCGTCGATTCGAGTCCAACCGGCGTAGCCATCCCCTGCAGAACGACGGTCAGGACGGAACGCTGACCGAGGGCATCACCGCCGAACGGTTGCGACTCGCTCAGGTCAAGGCAGCTGCGGATCTCACGGTGGACACCACGTCCCTGTCCGTGCATCAACTCCGGCGCAAGATCGAGACGGTGTTCGGCGCGGCCGAGACCACCGGAGTGGGCGTCACCGTGCAGTCGTTCGGCTTCAAGTACGGCCTGCCGATGGACGCCGACCTGGTCTGCGACGTGCGCTTTCTGCCCAACCCACATTGGGTGCCCGAGCTGCGCGAACACACCGGCCAGGACGCGGACGTTCGCGACTACGTGTTGGGGCAGGACGGGGCACGCGATTACCTGCAGACGTACACGCACCTGCTGAATCTGACCATCGAGGGATACGTGCGGGAAGGCAAGAGGTACATGACGGTGGCCGTTGGCTGCACCGGAGGGAAGCATCGAAGTGTCGCGATGACCGAGGCACTGGCGGCAATTCTCGCCGACCAGGGTGATGTGTCGGTGCGCGTGCTGCATCGGGATCTGGGTCGCGAATGAGCGAGGTCGACACCGAAGTACCGACAGCGGGCCCCAGGATCGTCGCGCTCGGCGGCGGGCACGGCCTGTACGCCACGCTGTCGGCGGCCCGGCTGCTCGGTCCCGACGTCACCGCCATCGTCACGGTCGCCGACGACGGGGGATCCTCGGGGCGTCTGCGGGCCGAGCTCGGCGTCATTCCGCCCGGAGACCTGCGCATGGCACTGGCTGCGCTGGCACGATCGGACGAGAGGACGCAGCTCTGGACGGACGTCCTGCAGCACCGCTTCGGCGGCACGGGCGCTCTGGCCGGACATTCGGTGGGCAACCTCATCCTCGCCGGCCTCACCGAGGTACTGGGCGATCCGATCGCCGCACTCGACGAGATGGTGCGGATGCTCGGAATCGACGGACGGGTGCTTCCGATGTCGCCGATCGCACTCGACATCGAGGCCGACGTCTCCGGTCTGGAGGACGACCCACGTGTGAGCCGCGTCATTCGCGGACAGGTTGCGGTGGCGACGACTCCTGGCAAGGTTCGCCGCGTTCGACTGTTGCCACCCGAACCGCCTGCCTCGGCGGATGCACTCGCTGCGATCGATAAGGCCGACCTCGTGGTGCTCGGACCGGGATCGTGGTTCTCCAGCGTCATCCCGCACGTGTTGGTGCCCGATCAGCTCGCCGCGCTCGCTCGCACGAGCGCGCCGAAGGTACTGGTGTTGAACCTGGCACCGGAGCTGGGGGAGACCACCGGATTCTCCGCCGAGCGCCATGTCCACGTACTCTCCCAACACGCACCGGATTTGGGAATCGACTACGTGTTGGTCGATTCCGCCTCGGTCCCGGAAGGCAGCAACCGCGAGCACGTGGCGCGGGCAGCGGCCCGGCTCGGTGCCGAGGTCGTCTACGTCGACGTTGCCGAAAACGGCACCCACGCACATCATTACGGCAAGCTTGCTGCGGCTCTCGGTTCCATCGTGTCGTCCACCGACGGCACCGCACCGACTACCGCACGCAGAGAGGGGATCACTTCGTGGCCATGACAGCGGAGGTCAAGGACGAGCTGAGCAGGCTCACCGTCAGTCAGGTCAGTTGCCGCAAGGCCGAGGTGTCCGCACTCCTGCGATTCGCCGGCGGACTGCACATCGTGGCAGGCCGCGTGGTGGTCGAGGCAGAGGTGGATCTCGGGTCCATTGCGAGACGGCTGCGTCGGGAGATCTTCGAGCTGTACGGCTACTCCTCCGACGTGCACATGCTCGGAGCAGGCGGGCTCCGCAAGACCTCTCGCTACGTGGTGCGCGTGGCCAAGGACGGCGAGGCACTGGCGCGGCAGACCGGCCTGTTGGACCTGCGCGGTCGCCCGGTTCGCGGCCTGCCCGCCCAGGTGGTCGGCGGCACGGTGGGGGACTCCGAGGCGGCATGGCGGGGCGCATTCCTGGCGCACGGTTCACTCACCGAACCGGGTCGATCCTCGGCTCTGGAGATCAGCTGCCCGGGTCCCGAGGCAGCTCTCGCGCTCGTCGGAGCCGCTCGACGCCTCGGCGTGGCCGCCAAGGCACGCGAGGTCCGCGGCACCGATCGAGTGGTCGTCCGCGACGGCGAGGCGATCGGGGCACTGCTCACCCGCATGGGCGCACAGGACACCCGGTTGATCTGGGAAGAACGACGGATGCGACGCGAGGTCAGGGCAACCGCGAACCGGCTCGCCAACTTCGACGACGCCAACCTGCGCCGCTCGGCCAGGGCCGCCGTCGCCGCCGCAGCGCGCGTCGAGCGGGCCCTGCACATCCTCGGCGAGGACGTGCCGGATCATCTGGCCGCCGCGGGCTCGCTCCGGGTACAGCATCGCCAGGCGTCGCTCGAGGAACTCGGCCAGTTGGCCGACCCGCCGATGACCAAGGACGCTGTGGCAGGCCGAATTCGACGCCTGCTGTCCATGGCCGACCGCAAGGCGAAGGAAACCGGAATTCCGGACACCGAGTCCGCCGTCACCGCCGAGTTGCTCGACGAGGCATGACCGGCCCGATCACGTGATGCGCGCGCTCTGCCTGCGCGCACACTAGGGTGGGAACCGCGTGTGGCACCCCGCACGCAGGCACAATCAGACATCTGTTTTCACAACTTTTAGGAGCGAACAGTGACGATCCGGGTAGGCGTCAACGGCTTCGGCCGCATCGGGCGTAACTTCTTCAGGGCTGTCGATGCGCAGAAGGCGCTCGGTACCACCGACATCGAAATCGTTGCTGTCAACGACCTGACCGACAACGCATCGCTCGCACACCTGCTCAAGTACGACTCGATCCTGGGTCGCTTGCCGCACGATGTCTCGCTCGAGGGCGAGGACACCATCGTCGTCGGTGGCCAGAAGATCAAGGCGCTGTCGCTGCGTGAGGGCCCGTCCGCACTTCCGTGGGGTGACCTGGGTGTCGACGTCGTCGTCGAGTCCACCGGCATCTTCACCGACGCTGCCAAGGCACAGGGCCACATCGATGCCGGTGCCAAGAAGGTCATCATCTCCGCGCCCGCCAAGGGCGAGGACATCACCATCGTGATGGGCGTCAACGACGACAAGTACGACGGCAGCCAGAACATCATCTCCAACGCGTCGTGCACCACCAACTGCCTCGGCCCCATCGCCAAGGTTCTCGACGACGAGTTCGGCATCGTCTCGGGTCTGATGACCACCATTCACGCGTACACGCAGGACCAGAACCTGCAGGACGGCCCGCACAGCGATCTGCGTCGCGCCCGCGCTGCAGCCCTGAACGTGGTCCCGACCGGCACCGGCGCGGCCAAGGCCATCGGCCTGGTTCTCCCGCAGCTGCTCGGCAAGCTCGACGGCTACGCGCTTCGGGTACCGATCCCCACCGGCTCGGTCACCGACCTGACTGCGCTGTTGAAGAAGAAGGCAAGCGCCGACGACATCAACGCCGCCATGAAGGCCGCAGCCGAGGGCCCCCTCAAGGGCATCCTGAAGTACAACACCGATCCGATCGTCTCCTCGGACATCGTCACCGACCCGCACTCGTCGATCTTCGATGCGCCGCTGACGAAGGTCATCGACGATCAGGTCAAGATCGTCTCCTGGTACGACAACGAGTGGGGCTACTCCAACCGCCTCGCCGACCTCATCGGTCTCGTCGGCAAGTCCCTCTGACACCGATGGCTGTCAAGACACTGCAGGATCTGCTCGATGCCGGTGTCGAAGGCCGTGGCGTCCTCGTGCGATCGGACTTCAATGTCCCGCTCGAGGACGGCACGATCACCGACCCCGGCCGCATCCAGGCGTCGATCCCGACTCTCCGGGCACTGGTCGAGGCGGGTGCCAAAGTCATCGTGACCGCGCACCTCGGTCGTCCCGACGGCAAGCCCGACGCGAAGTACAGCCTGGCTCCGGTCGCAGCGAAGCTCGGCGAACTGCTCGGACGCCACGTTCAGCTCGCGGGCGACGTGGTGGGTCAGGACGCCGAGGCTCGGGCCGAGGGTCTGACCGACGGCGACGTGCTGCTGCTCGAGAACATTCGCTTCGATCCGCGCGAGACCAGCAAGGACGAATCCGAGCGAGCTGCTCTGGCTCGTGAGCTCGTTGCTCTGGCCGGCGACGACGCGGCCTTCGTCTCCGACGGATTCGGCGTCGTGCACCGCAAGCAGGCATCGGTCTACGACGTGGCGCAGTTGCTGCCCCACTACGCGGGCACTCTCGTCGCGGCCGAGGTCGAGGTACTGGCCAAGCTCACCGAGGACGCCGCGCGTCCGTACGCGGTGGTGCTCGGCGGCTCCAAGGTCTCGGACAAGCTCGGCGTCATCGAGGCGTTGGCCCCCAAGGTCGACACCCTGGTCATCGGCGGCGGCATGGCGTTCACTTTCCTTGCCGCGCAGGGATATTCGGTCGGCAACTCGTTGTTGCAGGAGGACCAGATCGGGGTCTGCAAGGACCTGCTCGAGCGTTTCGGTGACGTGATCCACCTGCCCGTCGACATCGTCGTCGGAGACAAGTTCGCGGCGGACGCCGAGGCGAAGACCGTGAAGGCATCCGAGATTCCGGACGGCTGGATGGGCCTCGACATCGGACCCGATTCGGTCAGCCGCTTCGCCGTCGTTCTCTCGAATGCCAAGACCGTCTTCTGGAACGGACCGGCCGGAGTGTTCGAGTTCGACAAGTTCTCGGCCGGCACCAAGGGCATCGCCGAAGCGATCATCGGAGCCACCGAGAAGGGCGCGTTCAGCGTCGTCGGTGGCGGCGACTCGGCCGCTGCGGTACGCACCCTCGGACTGCCCGACGACGGTTTCTCGCACATCTCCACCGGCGGCGGTGCATCCCTCGAATACCTCGAAGGCAAGCAGCTCCCCGGCCTATCCGTCCTGGAGGCGTAACGCATGGCACGTAAGCCGCTCATCGCGGGCAACTGGAAGATGAACCTCAACCACCTCGAGGCCATCTCGCTGGTGCAGAAGATCGCATTCTCGTTGCCCGAGAAGTACTTCGACAAGGTCGACGTGACGGTGATCCCGCCGTTCACCGACATCCGCAGCGTGCAGACCCTGGTCGAGGGCGACAAACTGCTGCTCACCTACGGTGCGCAGGACGTCTCGTCCGAGGACAAGGGTGCCTTCACCGGCGAGATCAGCGGATCGATGCTGGCCAAGCTGGGGTGCACCTTCGTCGTCGTCGGTCACTCCGAGCGACGCACGCTGCACAGCGAGGACGACGCCGTCGTGCTCGCCAAGACGAAGGCGGCCCTGAAGAACGGCCTCACTCCGATCGTGTGCATCGGCGAGGGTCTGAACATCCGTGAGGCCGGCGAGCACGTGGCCTACAACGTGGCACAGCTGCGAGGGTCACTCGAAGGACTGTCGGCCGACGACATCTCCAAGGTCGTCATCGCCTACGAGCCGGTATGGGCCATCGGTACCGGCCGGGTCGCGTCGGCGTCGGACGCTCAGGAAGTGTGCGGTGCCATTCGTGAGGAATTGAAGGCGCTGTCCTCGGACGAGGTCGCCGCGGGCGTGCGCGTGCTGTACGGCGGCTCGGTCAACGCGAAGAACGTCGGTGAGATCGTCGGACAGCCCGACGTCGACGGTGCCCTCGTCGGTGGCGCTTCGCTCAAGGCGGACGAGTTCGCCACGTTGTCGGCCATCGCCGCAGGTGGACCCCTGCCCTGATCGGCCATCGGCAACGCTGTATCGGACGGTTTTCGGACACCTCGCTTCGGCGGGGTGTCCGAAGCCGTTCGCGGGGCCAGGTAGGCTGCTGAAGGCATCGAATCGAGTTTGAGGTGGACATGGATCTGTTTCTGGATATTCTGCTGGTCGTCACCAGCCTGGCACTGATCTTGCTGATCCTGCTGCATCGCGGCAAGGGCGGCGGATTGTCCAGCCTGTTCGGTGGCGGAGTGCAGTCCAGCCTCTCCGGTTCCACCGTCGTCGAGAAGAACCTCGATCGCCTCACGGTCTTCACCGGCATCATCTGGCTCATCGCCATCCTCGGTATCGGCCTGGAGATCAAGTACACCTGATCGGATTCGGCTCCGAGTGCGAGTTGGTGACGGAGCGACGATACTGGGTGGATGAGCGAATCCTCCTACGAGTCAGTCGGTTCCCCAGCCTTCGTCCCACCGACAGCTCAGGGTCGGGAGTTGACAGAGCCTCTCCGTGAGGACATCCGCTATCTCGGCGGCATCCTGGGTGAGATCATTCGCGAGCACGAGGGCGACGACGTATTCGAGTTGATCGAAGCGGCGCGAGTCGAATCCTTCGCAGTACGCAGATCCGAGATCGAGCGCGACGACTCGGTCGGGCGCTACACCGATGTCGAAGTGGCACAAGCGGTTCCACTCATTCGAGCATTCAGTCACTTCTCGCTGCTGGCCAATCTTGCCGAGGACCTGCACCGCGAACGTCGTCGCGCGATTCACCTCGACCGCGAGGACCCGCCGCAGAACAGCAGCCTCGACGCCACCTGGCTCAAGATCGATGCCGCGGCCCCGTCGCGCGAGCAGGTGGCCGCGGCCCTGACGGATGCGCTGGTCGCACCGGTGATCACCGCGCACCCCACCGAGACCCGTCGACGCACCGTGTTCGATGTGCAGTCCAAGATCACCGAGCTGATGCGGCGCCGCGATGTCGCCGCCGCGGCGCGTGAGGGCAAGGCCGCCAGCGCGGCGAAGGAATTGGCCGCCATCGACGTGCAGATCCGCAGGCAAGTGCTGACCCTGTGGGAGACGGCTCTGATTCGGTTGTCGCGCTTGCGGATTCAGGACGAGATCGAGGTCGGCCTCCGGTACTTCGAGTCCTCCCTGTTCGATGTCATGCCGGCGTTGAACGCGGACGTGCGGGCAGCCCTGCGGGCACGGTGGCCCGAGGACGACCTATTGCCACGGCCCATTCTTCGCCCCGGCTCCTGGATCGGCGGCGATCGGGACGGCAACCCGAACGTGACCGCAGAGGTGGTCCACACCGCGACCCATCAGGCGGGATACGTAGCGTTCGAGCACTACCTGGACGAATTGGTCGCGCTGGAGAAGGAATTGTCGATGTCCGCGCGTCTGGTGGATGTCACCGAGGATCTGAAGGCTCTGGCCGGCGCATCGACCGAGCCGGACGACCGTCGATCGGACGAGCCGTATCGGGTCGCGGTCGTCGGTATCCGAGCCCGGCTCACCGCCACCGCCCAGACCGTGCTCGACGCGGTGCCGGTCTCCGGGATCGATCTCGGGGCGCAGAAGTACGACGGTCCGCAGGGCATCCTCGACGACCTCGACATCATCGACCGCGCGCTGCGGGCGGACGGCGATGCCCTGATCGCCGACGATCGACTGCTCCGGCTCCGACAGTCGGTCGAGACGTTCGGCTTCCATCTGCAGGCGTTGGACATGAGGCAGAACTCCGAGACTCACGAAGAGGTGGTCGCCGAGCTGCTGGCCTGGGCCGGTGTACATGCGGACTACATGTCCCTCGGGGAGGACGAACGGGTCTCGGTTCTGTCGCACGAACTTGCGACCAGGCGGCCGCTCGTCGGCCCCAACGCGCAACTCAGTGAGCTCGCCACCAAGGAACTGGGCATCGTCAAGGCCGCCAAGGAGGCCATCGACCACCTGGGCCCCGACACCATCCAGAACTACATCATCAGCATGTGTCAGTCGGTCAGTGACATGCTCGAAGCGGCGTTGCTGCTCAAGGAAGCGGGGATATTCGACCCCGGCACCGACGGTTCGGCGCCCACGTCGACGGTGGGTGTCGTGCCGCTGTTCGAGACCATCGAGGATCTCCAGCAGGGCGCAGCGACGTTGCTCGCCACGCTCGACGTTCCGATCTACCGTGCGCTGGTGGCCGGGCGCGGCATGAATCAGGAAGTCATGCTCGGGTATTCGGATTCGAACAAGGACGGTGGATACCTCGCGGCGAACTGGGCGCTGTACCGCGCCGAGCTCGATCTGCTCGAGGCCTCACGCAAGACGGGTATTCGCCTGCGGCTCTTCCACGGTCGCGGCGGCACGGTCGGCCGCGGCGGCGGTCCCAGTTACGACGCGATCCTGGCGCAGCCGCCCGGAGTGGTGCAGGGATCGCTGCGGCTCACCGAGCAAGGCGAGATCATCGCGGCCAAATACGCCGAGCCGTCCATGGCGCGTCGCAACCTCGAGTCTCTGGTTGCCGGAACCCTCGAATCGACTCTGCTGGACGTCGAAGGTCTCGGGGACGGCGCAGAAGCCGCGTACGACATCCTGGACGACCTCGCCGCGAAGGCCCGCGCGGCATACGGCCGGCTGGTGCACGAGGAGCCCGGGTTCGTCGAGTACTTCCGCACGTCGACTCCGGTTGCCGAGGTCGGTGAGCTGAACATCGGCTCCCGTCCGGCATCGAGGAAGCCGACGAACTCGGTGTACGACCTCCGAGCAATCCCATGGGTGATGTCGTGGAGCCAGTGCCGCGTCATGCTGCCCGGGTGGTACGGCACCGGTTCGGCGTTCGAGGAGTGGGTCGGCGACGACGACGCCAAGCTCGAGGTACTGACCGACCTGTATCGGAAGTGGCCGTTCTTCCAGACCGTTCTGTCCAACCTTGCGCAGGTCATGGCCAAGTCGGATCTGGGTATCGCGGCGCGGTACGCGGAGTTGGTTCCCGACGCAGACCTGCGTGCGCGGATCTTCGGCATGATCGAAGCCGAACATGCCACGACGGTGCGGATGTACCTGAAGATCACCGGTCACAGTCGCCTGCTCGAAGACAACCCGTCGCTGGAGCGCTCGGTGCACAATCGCTTCCCGTACCTGGAGCCGCTCAATCAGATGCAGGTCGAGATGCTGCGTCGATACCGCAACGGTGACGACGACGAACGGGTCAAGCGAGGAATTCTGCTGACGATGAACGGTCTCGCGACGGCGCTGCGCAACAGCGGTTAGCCACGCACGAGGGGCGAGGAACCGGTCGTCGGTCGATCGCGTCCAACGAGGTATGACGCAGTGCAGTAGTTCGATCGATACCTGGAGAGACGGATCCGCCTACCGCGGGAGCAGTAGGCGGATCGGTCGTTCGATATCAGGATATGCCCGGGGCGTCGGCGACTACGACTGCGAGCGGCCGGGATGTGACCCCGACGCTGCCGACCCCGATTAGTCGGGTGGGATCAGACGGTGTCCAGCTTGGACGCTGCGCCGGCATCGAGGAACCAGACCGTCGATTCGGTGCCCAGCGCGCCTGCCGACGGGACGTCGTCGGAATCGGCTCCGCCCACCGCAGCGGCGACGGCGTCGGCTTTGTTCGCTCCCGAGACGAGCAACCACACGTGCTGTGCGCGGCGAACCGCAGGCAGTGTCAGTGTGATGCGCACCGGCGGGGGCTTGGGGGAGTCCTCGACCGCCACGACGAAGCGGTGCTGTTCACGCACTGCATCGGTGTGGGGGAAGAGTGAATTGATATGGCCTTCGCCGCCCATACCGAGGAGATGGACGTCGAACCGGGGCGTCGGCTCACCCTCCGATCCGGAATGCAGGATCTGTGCGTACGTTGCCGCGGCCACCTCGGGGTCGCTTCCGTGCGGTCCGTCCGATGCGGCCATCCGGAACACCCGATCCGGGTGGACATCGACGTGATCGAGCAGCGCCTCCGAGGCCTGGACCTCGTTGCGTTCGGGATCACCCGAGGGTAGGAAGCGTTCGTCGCCGAAGTAGATGTCGACTTTGCCCCAGTCGATCGATCCGGAGTCCTCACGTAGCGCTTGCAGCAGCGCGATTCCGGTGCCGCCGCCGGTGAGCACCACCGATGCGAAGCCGCGCTCGGCCTGCGCGGCCGTGACCACGTCGACGAAGCGAGATCGTGCAGCGTCGACCAGGGCCTGCGCGTCCAAGTACTGGAGTACCGATGTCTTACTCATAGCTCACTTTCGACAGTCCGTGCAAGGCGAGTTCGTAGATCTCATCCGTGTCGAGTCTGCGCAGTTCCTCGGCGAGGCACTCGCGAGTGTTGCGACGCGCCAGTGCGACCTCCGCGTCGGGCTGACCGGTGCGTCGCAGGGTTGCGGTCTTGCCGGTCTGCGGACGCGTCAGCGAGATGCTGCTGTTCTCTCTGATCAGCTCCACCTTCAGCTCACCCGCACGGCGGTGGACCGGCACGTCGAGTTTGGCGGCCAGCCAACCTGCCAGGATGTCGAGTGCGGGTTCTTCGGCCAGTCCGGACACCGTGGCCGAGACGACCGCCTCGAACGGAGCCTGGTCGAGCGCGGTGGCCAACAGGCCGCGCCAGTACGTGATGCGACTCCAGGAGAGATCGGTGTCGCCCTCGGTGTAGCTGCTGAGCCGACCCTTGATCGTTGCGGTGGTGTCGGGGGAGTTGGTGGCATCGGTGATCCGCCGAATTGCCAAGCGCCCCAGCGGATCCTTCGCCGGAACGGTCGGTGCCTCGTCCGGCCACCACGCCACGATCGGGGTATCGGGCAGCAGGAACGGGATGACCACACTGTGCTCGTGATCGGCGAGTTCGCCGTTCAAGCGCAGCACCACGACCTCCGACGCTCCGGCGTCGCCGCCCACCCGGATCTGTGCGTCGAGGCTCGACTCGGCGGATCGGTCTCCGTGGATGAGCACGATGACGCGGCACGGATGCTCACGGCTCGCTTCGTTGGCTGCGTCGATCGCTCGTTCGGCTTTGGCCGGATCACGGCTGGCGACGATCAGCGTCAGCACCCGACCGATGGTCACCGCACCGCCTGCTTCACGCACCTCCACCAACTTCTTGCCGACCTCGGCCGTCGTCGTGGCGGGGATGTCGACAATCACGGCCTTCTCCATTCGCGTCCGGTGCGGTGCATCATCTCGTCACCCGAGGAAGGCCCCCAGGTACCGGCTTCGTACGGCTCCGCGGTGCCGCCGGAAGCCCAGAATTCCAGAATCGGATCCAGGATCTTCCACGACAGTTCCACTTCGGCATTGACCGGGAACAGCGACGGCTCGCCGAGCAGCACATCGAGGATGAGGCGCTCGTATGCCTCGGGAGAGGACTCGGTGAACGCCTGGCCGTAGCTGAAGTCCATGCTGACGTCGCGCACCTGCATGCTCGATCCCGGCACCTTGGAGCCGAAGCGCATCGTCACGCCCTCGTCGGGCTGGACTCGGATCACCAACGCATTCTGACCGAGTTCTTCGGTCATCGTCGCGTCGAACGGCAGGTGCGGAGCGCGCTTGAACACCATCGCGATCTCGGTGACTCGACGCCCGAGTGCCTTGCCGGTGCGGAGATAGAACGGCACCCCACCCCAGCGCCGCGTATCCACCTCCAGAGTGATGGCGGCATAGGTTTCGGTGTTCGACTCGGAGTCGAATCCCTCTTCCTCCTTGAGCCCCTTCACTTTCTGACTGCCCTGCCACCCCGCGGAGTACTGACCGCGCGCCGAGGTGCGATCGAGTGGCTCGGCAAGTTTGGTTGCCGAGAGCACCTTGATCTTCTCCGACTGCAACTCCTTGGGGTTGAAGCTGACCGGCTCCTCCATCGCAGTGATGGCGAGAAGCTGCAGAAGGTGGTTCTGGATGACGTCACGGGCGGCGCCGATTCCGTCGTAGTACCCGGCGCGACCGCCCAATCCGATGTCCTCGGCCATCGTGATCTGAACGTGGTCGACGTAGTGCGCATTCCAGATCGGATCGAACAGCTGGTTGGCGAAGCGCAGTGCCAGGATGTTCTGCACCGTCTCCTTGCCGAGGTAGTGGTCGATGCGAAACACGGTGTCCTCGGGGAACACTCGGTTCACGACAGCGTTGAGCTCTTTCGCGCTCTGCAGGTCGTGTCCGAACGGCTTCTCGATGACCACGCGTCGCCAATTGCCGTCCTTGCTCTGCGCCAGGCCCGAGCGCGACAACTGCTCGAGGACCACGGGGAACGCGCTGGGCGGGATGGACAGATAGAAGGCGTGATTACCGCCGGTGCCGCGGGTCTCGTCGAGCTCGGTCAGTGTTCGTGACAGCTCGTCGAACGCCTCGTCGTCGTCGAAGGAGCCCTGGACGAACCGGAATCCCTCGGCGAGGGTGTTCCACACCTCCTCACTGAACGGTGTTCGCGCGTGATCGCGCACGGAGTCGTGCACGATCTTGGCGAAGTCCTGGTTCTGCCATTCCCGCCGGGCAAATCCGACCAGGGCGAAACCGGGGGGTAGAAGCCCCCGGTTCGCCAGGTCGTACACCGCAGGCATGAGCTTCTTACGCGCGAGATCTCCGGTCACTCCGAAGATGACCATGCTGCACGGGCCCGCGATGCGGGGGAGCCGCTTGTCCCGCGCGTCGCGGAGAGGGTTGAGCCAGTCCGCGGAATGGAGAGGTTCGGTTTCTGCGGTGGGCACAGTCGGTCAGCTCTTCTGACCTGCTTGGCGAAGCTGCTCGCCGGTGGCCTCGAGCAACTCGTTCCAGGCGGCCTCGAACTTCTGGACGCCTTCGTTCTCCAACGTCACGAAGACATCGGTGATGTCGATACCGAGCGCCGAGATGCGGTCGAAGATCTCCTGCGATTCCGGTCCCTTGCCCGAGACGGTGTCGCCGACGATCTCGCCGTGATCGGCAACCGCGTCCATGGTCTTCTCGGGCATCGTGTTCACGGTGTTGGGCGAGACGAGCTCGGTGACGTACATGGTGTCCGGGTAGGCGTCGGACTTGACGCCGGTCGACGCCCACAGCGGCCGCTGAGCGCGCGCGCCACTGCCGACGAGCTCACGGAACCGAGGAGCGACCTCGAAGATCTGCTGGTACGCCACGTATGCGAGCCGAGCATTGGCCAGAGCGGCCTTGCCCTTGAGCGCCTCGGCGTCGGGGGTGCCGATCGCATCGAGCCGGGAATCGATCTCGCTGTCCACGCGGGAGACGAAGAACGACGCGACCGAGTGGATCTTGTCGAGGTCGTGACCGGCTGCGCGCGCCTTCTCGAGCCCCTCGAGGTACGCGTTCATCACCAGTTCGTAGCGCTCGACGGAGAAGATCAGCGTGACGTTGACGCTGATGCCCTCACCGATCACCTTGGCGATTGCGGGAATTCCGGCCTCGGTGGCCGGAATCTTGATGAGCAGGTTCGGGCGGTCGACGATCTTCCACAGTTCGACGGCCTGCTCGTAGGTCTTGTCTGCGTCGTGGGCCATGCGGGGATCGACCTCGATCGACACCCGTCCGTCCACGCCTGCACTGGCCTCGTACTGAGGCATCAGGATGTCGCAGGCCTCACGGACGTCGTCCGTGGTAACCGTACGGATCGTGGTCTCGACGTCGGCACCTTCACCGGCGAGCTTGGTCACCTGCTCGTCGTATGCCTCGCCCGAGCTCAGGGCTGCCTGGAAGATCGACGGGTTGGTGGTGACTCCGACGACACTCTTGGTGTCGATCAGGTCCTTCAGGTTGCCCGAGCGGATGCGGTCACGGGACAGGTCGTCCAGCCATACCGAGATTCCGGCGGCTGAGAGCTCTGCGAGATTCTTGTTCTGGGTCATGGATTATCCCTTCACATTGGTGATGGAGCGCTGTGCGGCTGCGGTGACGGCCTCGGCCGTGAAGCCGAACTCGCGGAAAAGTGTTGCAGCATCGGCAGATTCGCCATAGTGCTCGAGCGAGATGATCTCGCCGAAGCCGCCGACGATCTTCCACCACGGCATAGCGATACCGGCTTCGATCGACACCCGGGCCTTGACGGTGGGCGGGATCACCTGGTCGCGGTAGTTCTGGTCCTGGCTCTCGAACCATTCGACGCACGGCATCGAGACGACGCGGGCGGCGATGCCCTGCGCCTCGAGCTGCTTCTGCGCTTCCACGGCGTACTGCAGCTCCGAACCGGTGCCGATCAGCACGACGTCCGGGGTCGCCTTGGACGACTCGGCAAGGATGTATCCGCCCTTGGAGACGCCCTCGAAGCTGGTGCCCTCGAGAATCGGGATGCCCTGACGCGTCAGCGCGAGGCCGACGGGTCCGCTGCTGCTGGACTTGGCCAGCACTGCCTGCCATGCGAATGCGGTCTCGTTGGCGTCACCTGGGCGTACCACCGAGAGGTTGGGGATGGCCCGCAGCGCGGCGAGGTGCTCGACCGGCTGGTGCGTCGGGCCGTCCTCGCCGAGGCCGATGGAATCGTGTGTCCACACGTAGATGGGGTCGATGTCCATCAACGATGCGAGCCGAACTGCCGGCCGCATGTAGTCGCTGAACTGCATGAACGTTCCGCCGTATGCGCGGGTCGGGCCGTGCATGACGATGCCGGAGAGGATGGCACCCATCGCGTGCTCACGGATACCGAAGTGCAGCGTGCGGCCGTACGGCTCGGCGTCCCAGTCGTCGGTGGAGATCGACGTGGGGCCGAAGGACTTCGCACCCTTCATCGTGGTGTTGTTGCTGCCGGCCAGGTCGGCGGAGCCGCCCCACAGCTCCGGGAGGACAGGTCCGACGGCGTTGAGGACCTCGCCCGACGCCGCACGTGTCGCGACGGCTTTGCTGCCGGGCTCCCAGGTGGGCAGAACGTCGGTCCAGTTCTCGGGCAACGTGCCCTGGGTCAGGCGATCCAATAGCTTCTTGCGCTCGGGCTCGCGCGCGGCCCAGGCGTCGAATTCGACGGTCCACTCGGCGTGAGCCTTACGGCCGCGTTCCTGCAGCTTGCGGGTGTGGCCGATGACCTCGTCGGTGACCTCGAACGTCTTGGCGGGGTCGAAATCGAGTGCCTGCTTGACCTTTGCGATCTCCTCGTCGCCCAGTGCGGCACCGTGAACAGCACCGGTGTTCATCATGGTGGGGGCCGGGAAACCGATGATGGTGCGCAGGACGATGATCGACGGCTTGTCGGTGACAGCCTTGGCAGCCTCGACGGCCTCTTCGATGGCAGTCACGTTCTCACCGCCCTCGACCACCTGCACGTGCCAGCCGTAGGCCTCGTAGCGCGCGGCCGTGTTCTCGGACAGGGCGATGTCGGTGGAGTGCTCGATCGAGATCTTGTTGTCGTCGTAGAACAGGATCAGGTTGCCGAGCTGCTGCGTACCGGCCAGCGACGACGCCTCGGACGTGACGCCTTCTTCGATGTCGCCGTCGGAGGCGATCACGAAGATGAAGTGGTCGAACGGACTCTCGCCGAGTGCGGGCTCGGGATCGAACAGGCCACGCTCGCGGCGCGCCGCCATGGCCATACCCACGGCGGAGGCGAGTCCCTGACCGAGCGGGCCGGTGGTGATCTCGACGCCGTCGGTGTGGCGGAACTCGGGGTGCCCGGGAGTCTTGGACTTGTAGGTGCGCAGCGCCTCGATGTCGGCGAGCTCGAGTCCGAAGCCGCCCAAGTAGAGCTGCAGGTAGAGCGTCAGGCTCGAGTGACCGCACGAGAGGACGAATCGGTCGCGGCCGATCCAGTGCGTGTCGGTGGGATCGTGGCGCATGGTGCGCTGAAAGAGGGTGTAGGCGAGAGGGGCCAGGCTCATCGCGGTTCCGGGGTGGCCGTTGCCGACCTTCTGCACTGCGTCCGCTGCCAGAACACGAACGGTGTCGACCGCTCGGGTGTCCAGGTCCGTCCAGTCGCTCGGGTGGTGCGCCGTGGTGAGGACGTCAATATCGTCTGTGATCGACACGAGCAGAAATCTCCTGACATTCGTTCGAGTTGTGGCTCCGAGGAATCGTCGCTCGGCGTCCGCTGCAATGCGCCTGGGTGGAGCGCGCGCGCAGTCGGTGCCGAAGGACCTCCCCCACCAGCCTAGTTCCGTCCGACCCTACTGTCGTGCCTTCCCCCGGGCGATTGCGCGCGGGTTACTCGTAGGCGACGTATTCCTCACTTTGGGTGCCCTGCGAATTGGAGGTGCAAACCCAGCCGTCTACCATCGGTCGTAGTAGGCGTACGTTCGTCGGCTGCCGCGGTAGTGAACGCGGGGGTCGGCGCGTGCGCGAAGGCGCCGAAGTGTCGCCATGAAGAGTCAACCCGCGTGCCGGTGGCATGCGAGCAAGTGGCCGAGCGCCAGAGAACGACAGTCGTGCGAGGAGACGCAGTGCGAATTGGGCAGCAGCCGGGCGGACACGGTTTCGCCGGCGGCCCCGGATTCGGAGCAGACGACGAGGGTGAGCCCACGCAGGCCGCGCCGGCGACGTCCGCCCCGCGCAGAGCACTCGCACTCTTTCTTGCGTATGTCGCGCTCACGAAGCCCCGGGTCATCGAACTCCTCCTCGTCACGACCATTCCGGCGATGCTGCTGGCCGACCGAGGAAACGTCGATCCCTGGCTGATCCTCACCACCCTCTTCGGCGGAATGCTGGCCGCAGCCAGCGCCAACACTCTGAACATGGTCGTCGACGCAGACATCGACAAGGTGATGAAGCGCACCGAGAAGCGCCCACTCGCGCGCGGTGCCATGCCCGTCTCGCACGCCCTGATCTTCGGGCTCGTCCTGGGTGTGTTCTCGTTCTTCTGGCTGTGGGCCACCACGAATCTGCTCAGCGGTGTGCTCGCCGTCGTGACGATCTGCTTCTACATTTTCGTCTACACGCTCGTGCTCAAACGGCGCACCTCGCAGAACGTGGTGTGGGGCGGCGCGGCCGGATGTATGCCGGTGATGATCGGTTGGTCCGCCGTGACCGGCACGATCGGGTGGCAGGCGCTGGTGATGTTCCTGGTGATCTTCCTGTGGACGCCGCCGCACACCTGGGCACTCATGCTCCGCTACAAGGAGGACTACCAGGCCGCCAACGTGCCGATGCTGCCTGCTGTCGCCTCGGAAACGAAGGTCACCAAGCACATCGTGCTCTACGCGTGGGCCACCGTTGCCGCAACGCTCGCGTTGGCCCCGGGCTCGGGCATCGTCTACGCAGCCGTCGCTGTGGCGTCGGGAGTGTGGTTCCTCGTCGTGGCCCACCGTCTCTACGCAGGCGTGCGTGCGGGAACACCGGTCAAGCCGCTCAAGCTGTTCATTCTCTCGAACGAATACCTGGCACTGGTGTTCTGC
Organism: Rhodococcus sp. 14-1411-2a; assembly: GCF_002259485.1. Lineage (GTDB taxonomy): Bacteria > Actinomycetota > Actinomycetes > Mycobacteriales > Mycobacteriaceae > Rhodococcoides. Next base: position 306,924 of record NZ_NPGA01000020.1, on the reverse strand, counting down.
GGCTTGGCCGTCGACTCCGTTCTCGGCTGGCAGACGCTCGCTCAGATCCTTTCCTGAGCGAGCCGTCCGGCACAGTCGGCGTCAGGGAACCAGCACGATGGACCCCATCGTCTTGCGTGACTCCAAATCGATGTGGGCCCGAGCAGCATCCTCCAGCGCGTACTGCGCACCGATCTCGACCGTCAGAGCGCCGCTGGCCATCGCTGCGAACACATCTCCGGCGCGCCACTCCAGTTCGGCCCGGTTTCGGATGTGATGTGCGAGCGTGGGCCGGGTCAGGAACAGGGAGCCCGCGCCGTTCAGGCGCTGCGGATCCATGGGCGGGACGGGACCGCTCGCGGCACCGAACAGAGCCAGAGTCCCTCTGATCCGAAGCGACGCAAGACTTGCCTCGAACGTGTCGGCACCCACGCCGTCGTACACCGCATGGACACCCTCACCAGCGGTGATCTCACGCACGCGGGCGGCGATGTCGTCCTCGTAGCGCAACACGTGGGCGGCACCGGCCTGCGTCGACCGCTCGGCCTTGGCATCCGTGGAGACCGTGGTGATCACGTTCACGCCCTTCGCCACCGCCATCTGCGTCAACAACAGTCCGACGCCACCTGCGCCTGCATGTACCAGCACTGTGTCGCCCCGCTGGGCGGGATAGGTGGACTCGATCAGGTAATGCGCAGTCATGCCCTGGAGCAGCGCCGAGGCGGCCTGATCGGCAGGAACACCGTCGGGAACCGCGATGGCCGAGGAAGCGTCCACCAGGACGTATTCGGCGTAGCTGCCGGGTGCTGCGGCCCAGGCGACGCGAGCTCCCGGAGCAAAGTCCGTGACGTCCGCCCCGACCTGATCGATCACTCCGGACCCCTCGTCGCCGGGAACGTAGGGGAGTGCGCGCGGATACAGGCCGCGCCGAAAGTACGTATCGATGTAGTTGATGCCGATGGCGTCCGTCCTGACCAGGAGTTGAGCAGGTCCTGGCGTCGGTATCGGAACATCGACGACGTTCATGACCTCGGGTCCGCCGGTGTTGTCTATTCGAATGGCACGCATGAAGTCCGTTCTACACCGGCGCGTCGCACCCGGTGGCATCGATCCGCTCGATGTACGCACGCGGGCGAAGTTACCGATCAGTAACGACTGGACGGGTCGATGCGGGGACTGCGAACGGCCTCGGTATCGTGTCGGCATGGCTACCGAAATCGACAGTGCGGGCATCGAGAAGAACGAGTCGAACGACGTTCCCAAGGGAACGCTCGCGGCGGTGAAGAGCTTCCTCGCCGACCACGGCAACTCTGCCAACGTGGTGATTCAGCCGGTCGGTCGCGCCGGGACTCGGCTCACCATGGTCGGTGCCGACGGAGTTCTGGGGGACCAGGTGGTGGCGACGACCGCCATCGCCCGCGCGATCGTCGACGGTCTCGACCAGTTGACCGAGGCCGAATGGGACCGCGAGTTGACCAGTTCGGTCAATCCGGCACCCGGACACCACGAGAAGATGGCCGGGTGGGTAGCCCATCAGAAGAAGTTCCCGAAGGCGCGCAACCAGGCGATCGTCTGAGCGGAGAAAAGTCGCAAAACTTGTTCGATTCGGCGGGAACCATCTGGGCACCCGGTGCGTCGAAATCAGTGGAGGGGCAGTCGGCCATCTGAGGGGGAGGTCGGCTGCCCCTCCACCCTGTTCGAAGATCGATCGATCGTCACGAGTGAACTGCGACGTCCTCGGCGGTCTCGATCTTGTCGGTCGCGGCCGGGCCGCGAGTTCGGCAGGCCGCCCAGACGGCAGCGGTGGCGGCGGTACACGCGCCCGCACCGGCCACATGGAAGGCGACGAGTACGGCTGGAACCCCGGTGAAGTACTGGACCAATCCGATCAGAGACTGTGCCAACACCAGAACGATCAGGACATTGAGTCGAAACGTGACCGTCTTGGGCGCACGAACGGCATACAGGGCGAAGGCCAGTCCGACGAGCAGCCCCAGGTAGCCGACCAGGAACTGCGAGTGCGCGTGCACCAGCGTCACGATCTCGATACCGAGGCGCGGTACCGGTTCCTCGATGCTCTTGTCGCCTGCGTGCGGACCTGCTCCGGTCACCATGGTGCCCGCGATCAGCACGCCCGCCAGAGCGATCCCGGACAGTCCCGTCAGCGCTCGCAGAGCACCGGGCACCGTCGGCGTCGACTCCGATGCCGCATCGCTCTCGCCCACCTTGGCGTACAGCAGCGTGGCCAGCCACACCATCGCCATCGAGACGACGAGGTGAACGGCGACGGTCCACCACAGCAGTCCGGTCAGCACGGTGAATCCACCGATCACGGCCTGCACGACGGTACCGAGTGGCATCAGCCACGCGAAGAACAGCACTCCGCGACGACGCCGCGCCCTGGTGACGGCGATGACGACAGCGGCGGCCGCGAGAACGACCACGAATGTGAGCAGGCGGTTACCGAACTCCACGGCCTGATGCAGAATCGGCACCTCGGACACTCCGACGGGAGTGAAACTACCGGGGAAGCACTGCGGCCACGTGGGGCAGCCGAGACCGGATCCGGTGACGCGAACGACTGCACCGGTGACGGCGATGCCGCCCTGCGTCAGGATCGCGATGAAAGCCAGAATTCGCTGCACACGAAGCGACGGCAGTGGCAGGAGATCGACGACGCGCAGGAATACGCCATAGAGCTTCCGTGGGAGGTAAGGCACTCCACGATGGTAAACGCCGATCAACTACACAGCGTCGTTGGGTAGCGAGCGTGACTCAGGTGAACTTGAACGTGCGGACGGCGAGCGTGCTGCACACCGCAGCCCACACCAGCAGTACGACCACACCGAACACGTCGAACGACGACGCCACACCCCTGCTCAGTGCCTCGCCCAGTGCGCCGGACGGAACGATGCGTGCCACGTTCTGCAGTCCCTTGGGGATCTGGTCGTCGACGAACACAGCGCTTCCGACGCCCAGCATCACGAACCAGGCGATGTTCGCCAGCGCCAGCACGATCTCGGCGCGCAGGGTGCCGCCCAGCAGCAACCCCATGGACGCGAAGGTGACGGTTCCCAGAGCGATGATGACGGCACCGAGCAACAGCCCCGTCGCGCTCGGGCGCCATCCGAGAGCGACTCCGATCGAGCCGAGCAGAATCGACTGCAGGATCACCACGATCACCACGGCGGCGGATTTGCCGCCGATGATGCCCCACCGCGGAAGTGGTGTCGCCCCGAGCCGCTTGAGAGCGCCGTAGCGGCGATCGAAGCCGACGGCGATCGCCTGACCGGTGAACGCCGTCGACATGATGGCCACCATCATCACGGCCGGGACCACTCGGGCAACTCGGTCGACGCCGAGCTCGCCGAAGGGCAGCAGGGTCAAGCCGATCAGCAACGTGATCGGGATGAACATCGTCAGCAGCAACTGTTCACCGTTGCGCAGCAACAACTTCAGCTCGAGGCGGGTCTGCGCGAGCAACATACGTGCAGCCGACGCGGGCTGCGGGCGAGGCGCGAACAGACCTGTCTCGAATCGGTTGTCGGCGAGCCGAGCTTCTCTGCGCACGGTCACTTCCTCAATTCTCTGCCGGTCAGTTCGAGGAACACGTCCTCGAGCCGGCGCTGGTCGACCTGCAGTTCGGTCGCCAACACGTCCTGCTGTGCACACCAGGACGTGACGATCACCAGGATCTGCGGCTCGATCACACCGGCGACCACATAGGAACCGGGCGTCGGTTCCGACGGTACGTACCCCGGGGGAAGAGCCGCGTCGAGCATGGAGAGTTCGAGCCCAGGGGGTGCGGTGAAGCGTAGCTGGCCCTCGGCACCCTGCTTGGTCAGCTCCGAGGGGGTGCCCGAGGCGACGACGCGGCCGTTGTCGATGATCGTCAGCCGGTCTGCGAGCTGCTCGGCCTCGTCCATCAGATGTGTCGTGAGCAGAACGCCGACTCCGTCGCGGCGCAGGGCGTCGATCAGCTCCCACACGAGCAGCCGGGCCTGGGCGTCGAGCCCGGCGGTCGGTTCGTCCAGGAACACCAGTTCGGGCCGTCCGACGATGGCGCACGCCAGGGCGAGCCGCTGCTGCTGCCCACCGGAGAGCCGCCGGTACGGGGTGCGGACGGCCGAGGTGAGGCCGAGGCAGTCGAGGAGCCATGCCGGATCGAGGGGGTCGGCGGAGTACGAGGCGACGAGTTGGAGCATCTCGCCGGCTTTGGAACCGGGGTATGCACCTCCGCCCTGGAGCATGACGCCGATGCGTGGCCGCAGCTGCGCCGACTGCGCGACGGGGTCGAGTCCGAGGACTCGGACCGAGCCGCCGTCGGGGACGACGAATCCTTCGCACATCTCGACGGTGGTGGTCTTTCCGGCACCGTTGGGGCCCAGCAGTGCGAGAACCTCGCCGGGGCCGATGTTCAGGCTCAATCCGTCGACGGCACTGACACCGTCGTACGACTTGCGTACGTCGGTCAGCTGTACGACAGGTTGCGTCGCGTCGGACGTCCCGGAGATCACGAGGACTCAGCGTATTCGTCTGCGCTGCGGTCGCGTGCCGGTGGTCCGGTGCGGGTGGGCCACGGCATCCGGTTTCGCGTGAACAGGTAGAGCACTGCGATCGTCAGGATGGTCATGACTGCGGCCTGCACGATCTGGAACGGCTGATACTCACTGCCGTTCGGCATCAGGATCACACTCACCAACGACGAGAAGGCGATGGCCGGACGCCGGAACGAGGAAGTGGTGGCCCATGCCGCCAGCGGAATCACCGCCCACAGCAGGTACCAGGGTTGGACCACGGGGAACAACAGGACGACGGCACCGAGCGCGACGCCGAGTGCGCCGACCGGATGTAGCCGGCCGCGCAGAACGGCGATCAGCATGCGGACGACGATGATTCCCGCGACGACGGCAGCGATCGGGCGAGTGAGACCCAACACGGCGGTGGTGTGGTCGCCGAGGCCGAGGAGTACACCGACGAATCCGGTGCCCAGCCCGAGAATCGTGGGAATCGACATCCAGCTGCGCACCACGCCGGCGGTCCCCAGAGTGTTGATCCAGCCGAAGCCGAGCCCACTGCCCAGGCTCACCGCGACTTGGACCGCGACGGCGATCGAGCCGAGCAGGATTGCCGCGTACACCACGGATCTGAGGGTCCCGCCCCACCGCCTCGACAGGGCCATCCCCACGAAACCGAGTGCGATGAGCGAGGGAATCTTGATCGCAGACGACAGCGCGATCAGGCCTGCTCCGCCGACGAGGAATGCAATATCGGTGCTGCGGAGGGGACCCGAGCGCTCGATCGCGCGAAGCGCCAGTTCGGTACCGGCCAGCATGAGCCCGATCATCAGGGCCTCGTTGTGGATACCGGCGACCAGGTGGAACAGCAGCAACGGGTTCGCGGCACCGAGCCACAGTGCCGTCACCGACGCAACCCCGCAGCGTCGGGCGAGGCGGGGCAGCGACCAGACGATCAACGCCACGCCCGCCAGTGCGAGCAGACGATGCAGAAAGATGCCGGCGACGATGTTCTCGCCGGTCAGGTACGTGATGCCACGCCCCATCCACAGGAACAGTGGGCCGTAGGGTGCCGGGGTCTCCCGCCAGATGTTGGGAACAGTTCGGGTCAGTACGTTGTCGGCCCCGAGTGCATCGACCGGACCGACCTCGTACGGGTCGAGTCCGCGTGCGGTGATCTCGCTCTGAGCCAGGTACGAGTAGACGTCGCGCGAGAACATCGGCGGTGCCACGCACAACGGCAGGATCCACAGCAGCAACGTGCGGTCCATCTGGGAGCGGGTGAGTCGCCGCGGGGTCGCTCCCGATCGCAAGCGTCCCAACGCGAATCTTCCCAGCAGCAACCACGCGAGCACCACGATGACGGTTCCGGTCATCGTGACGGTCAGTGCGGTGGTCGCCATCCGGGACGGCAGGCTCAGAAGTCGGACGCCTGCGATCGGGTTCTGCAGCACCGGCTGCGCGCCTGCGCCGAGTGCTCCGATCGCCATCAGCAGTGCGCCCGCGGCACCGAAACGGCGGATGTTCCTGAGCTGGTTCGTCTCCGCCGGATTCAGCCCCGGTGTCTCCTGCTCGTCTCCGTGCAGGGTGGCGACCACCCCGCCCGGAGGCGTGGGCTCGAGGCCGATGACTCGACGTGCCGGGGCCACGACGAACCTGTGGACGAATGCAGTCGGCGTGGACTTCGATGTGCCGGACACCGGGGGAGACCCGGGACCGCCCGCAGAAGGTGAGCTCTCGAAACTGGGCTCACTGTCGGTCGATGGCACAGTGGGAGCGTAGCGGGGCACTCGCTCACCACCTGCACCGTGCTCCACCCGATGACATGCGCATCGGCCGCCGCGCTGGGTGAGCAGCCCGCATAGGGCACCCTTGCTGGACCGAGTACAGCAATTCCGTCACACTGGTGTTGTGAAAACAACCGAGAGCTCGCTCGTGCGTCCGGGAAGTGTCGAGTCGTCGGCCTCCGGCGCAGGCGTTTCGTCGGTGCGACCCACGTCGGCGCCCGAGGGGCAGACGCGGAGCGCTGTGGTCACGCTGCTGCTCGAGGAAGGCCCCATCACCGCCTCGGACATCGGCACTCGACTGGGGTTGAGCGCGGCGGGTGTCCGACGTCACCTGGACGCACTCATCGACGCGGGCGAGGCCCGCATCACCACCCCCGCAGGTGCGCGGCAACGGGGCCGCGGCCGACCGGCCAAGCACTTCCAGCTCACTGCAGCCGGACGTAACCGTCTCGGCCACACCTACGACGATCTTGCCGGTGCCGCCATGCGGCAGTTACGCAAGATCGGCGGGGATGCGGCCATCGAGACATTCGCGCGGCAACGCGTCAACACCATCGTGGCCGACGTGGAGCCGGCCACGGGTTCCGATGCGCATGCCGTGGAGGACGCTGCCGACCGAATCGCCGACGCGTTCAGCGCGGCGGGCTTTTCTGCCACCACCCGTCAGGTGGGCAACGGTGTGCAGATCTGCCAGCACCACTGCCCGGTGTCGCACGTCGCCTCCGAGTTTCCGGAGTTGTGCGAGGCCGAGCAGACCGCGTTCGCCGAGATCCTCGGCACGCACGTGCAGCGTTTGGCGACCATCGCCAACGGCAATTGCGCATGCACGACGCACGTACCGCTGTCACCGACGCGGTACTCGAACACCGATAGTTCCGACAAGAAGACTCCCGACGCGCAGCCCCGCGTCGGAGAACGCCCACGCCTCCGGAAGGAGCCCGCATGACCGTCACACCAGACCAGGTGACACCCACCGCGCCGCTGACCCAGGACGAGACCATCGCCTCGCTCGGCACCTACGGATACGGCTGGGCCGACTCGGACGTAGCCGGTGAAAGTGCCAAGCGCGGTCTTTCCGAGGCCGTCGTCCGGGACATCTCGCAGAAGAAGAGCGAGCCCGAGTGGATGCTCGAGGCGCGCCTCAAGGCGCTCAAGACGTTCGAGCGCAAGCCGATGCCGAACTGGGGTTCCAACCTCGACGGCATCGACTTCGACAACATCAAGTACTTCGTGCGGTCCAGCGAGAAGCAGGCTGCCACGTGGGAAGACCTGCCGGAAGACATCAAGAACACGTACGACAAGCTCGGCATCCCCGAGGCGGAGAAGCAGCGCCTCGTCTCCGGTGTCGCTGCCCAGTACGAGTCCGAGGTGGTCTACCACTCGATCCGTGAGGACCTCGAGGCTCAGGGAGTGTTGTTCCTCGACACCGACACCGCCCTCAAGGAGCAGCCGGAGCTGTTCCGCGAGTACTTCGGCACCGTCATCCCCGCGGGCGACAACAAGTTCTCCGCACTGAACACCGCGGTGTGGTCCGGTGGATCCTTCATCTACATCCCGCCGGGCGTCCATGTGGACATCCCGCTGCAGGCCTACTTCCGGATCAACACCGAGAACATGGGCCAGTTCGAGCGCACGCTGATCATCGTCGACGAGGGTGCATACGTGCATTACGTCGAGGGTTGCACCGCGCCGATCTACAAGTCGGATTCGCTGCACTCCGCCGTGGTCGAGATCATCGTCAAGAAGGGTGGTCGTTGCCGCTACACGACCATCCAGAACTGGTCGAACAACGTCTACAACCTCGTCACCAAGCGTGCCAAGGCCGAGGCAGGCGCAACGATGGAGTGGGTCGACGGCAACATCGGCTCCAAGGTCACCATGAAGTACCCCGCTGTCTGGATGACCGGTGAGTACGCCAAGGGTGAGGTTCTCTCGGTCGCGTTCGCAGGCCCGGATCAGCACCAGGACACCGGCTCGAAGATGTTGCACCTGGCACCGCACACGTCCTCGAACATCGTCAGCAAGTCCGTCGCTCGCGGCGGTGGCCGGACGTCGTACCGCGGTCTGATCCAGATCAACAAGGGTGCGCACGGTTCGCGTTCGACGGTCAAGTGCGACGCGTTGCTCGTCGACACGATCAGTCGTTCCGACACGTACCCGTACGTCGACATCCGCGAGGACGACGTGTCGATGGGCCACGAGGCCACCGTCTCGAAGGTCAGCGACGATCAGTTGTTCTACCTGATGAGCCGTGGCATGACCGAGGACGAGGCCATGGCAATGGTCGTGCGTGGCTTCGTCGAGCCGATCGCTCGCGAACTGCCGATGGAATACGCGCTCGAGCTCAACCGGCTCATCGAGCTGCAGATGGAAGGGTCGGTCGGATAAGTGAACAACCCCCTCACCGGAGTCATGGGTGCCGTGGCATCCGAGAATCCAGAGTCGGCCAAGGAAGACAAGTCGAAGCTCGTCGAGAACAAGGGCGCTCAGTTCACGTCCTACGACGTCAATGCGTTCGAGATCCCGTCCGGCCGTGACGAGCTGTGGCGTTTCACGCCGCTGCGTCGGCTGCGCGGCCTGCACGACGGTTCCGCTGTCGCCGACGGGGCCGCTCAGGTCACCGTCGGTGCACCGGAATCGGTGGTCGTGGAGACCGTGGGCCGCGACGACGAGCGGCTGGGCAAGGCCGGTGTTCCTGCCGATCGTATTGCCGCTCAGGCATTCTCGGCGTTCACCGAGGCCACGATCGTCTCCGTGCCGAACGAGGTCGAGGTGGCCGATCCGATCGAGATCACCGTCGACGGTCCCGGTGTCGACCACGTCGCCTACGGCCACGTGCAGATCAGGCTCGGCACGTTCGCTCGCGCCACCGTCGTGATCGACCAGCGAGGTAGCGGAACGTACGCCGAGAACGTCGAGTTCGTTCTCGGCGACAGCTCGCAGTTGCACGTCGTACTGATCCAGGACTGGCAGTCCGACGCCGTGCACGTCGCAGCACACCACGCGATGCTCGGACGCGACGCCGTGCTGCGGCACTACAACGTCAGTCTCGGCGGCGACCTGGTGCGCATCAGCCCGACCGTGCGCTACAGCGCACCCGGCGGCGACGCGAACATGCTCGGTGTGTATTTCGCCGACGCAGGCCAGCACCTCGAGCAGCGACTGCTCGTCGACCACTCGGCACCGCACTGCAAGTCCAACGTGATGTACAAGGGCGCGCTGCAGGGCGAAACCGGACCCGGAACGGTCGACGCGCACACCGTGTGGATCGGAGATGTTCTGATCCGAGCCGAGGCCGAGGGCACCGAGACCTACGAGCTCAACCGGAACCTGGTCCTGACCGACGGCGCTCGCGCCGACTCGGTGCCGAACCTCGAGATCGAGACCGGGGAGATCGTCGGAGCAGGCCACGCCAGCGCCACCGGCCGGTTCGACGACGAGCAGCTGTTCTACCTGCGCGCTCGTGGCATCTCGGAGGAGGTTGCTCGTCGACTCGTCGTCCGGGGCTTCTTCCACGAGATCATCGACAAGATTCCGGTCCCCGCCGTACGCGAGCGTCTCGACGCCGCCATCGAGACCGAACTCGCCGTCGCCGGCGCGTAGGTCTCACCCGAACCTTTCTCGACTGCACAAAGGAACTGTGATGTCCACACTCGAAATCCGCGATCTGCACGTCAGCGTCGCCAACTCCGACTCGACCGCGGAGCCCATCAACATCCTCAAGGGTGTCGACCTCACCGTGAAGTCCGGTGAGACGCACGCGATCATGGGGCCCAACGGTTCCGGCAAGTCCACGCTGTCCTACGCCATCGCGGGCCACCCCAAATACACGGTGACCTCCGGCACCATCACCCTCGACGGTGAAGACGTGCTCGAGATGAGTGTCGACGAGCGCGCCCGTGCCGGCCTGTTCCTGGCGATGCAGTACCCGGTGGAGGTGCCCGGCGTCTCGATGTCGAACTTCCTGCGTACCGCCGCCACCGCCGTGCGCGGTGAGGCCCCCAAGCTTCGGCACTGGGTCAAGGAAGCCAAGACCGCCATGAGCGAATTGGAGATCGAGGCCAATTTCCTCGAGCGCAACGTCAACGAGGGCTTCTCCGGCGGCGAGAAGAAGCGTCACGAGATTCTCCAGCTGGGACTGCTCAAGCCGAAGATCGCCATCCTCGACGAGACCGACTCCGGCCTCGACGTCGATGCTCTGCGCGTGGTGTCCGAGGGCGTCAACAAGTACAAGGAGCGTGAAGACGGCGGAGTGCTGCTGATCACGCACTACACCCGCATCCTGCGCTACATCAAACCCGACTTCGTCCACGTCTTCGTCAACGGCGAAATCGTGAAGTCCGGCGGTGCAGAGCTGGCCGACGAGCTCGAAGCCAATGGATACGCCGGTTACGCGCAGGCCGCGACCACCGGAGCATGAGTATGGCTGCACCCGCAGCTGCGGCGGTGGCGACATCGTTCGATGTCGCCACGGTTCGCCGCGATTTCCCCATCCTCTCGCGCACCGTCCGCGACGGGAAGCCGTTGGTGTACCTCGATTCCGGTGCCACTTCGCAGCGGCCCGTGCAGGTACTCGACGCCGAGCGTGAGTTCCTGACCACGTGCAACGCCGCTGTGCATCGCGGGGCGCATCAGTTGGCCGAAGAGGCCACCGACGCCTACGAGGGTGCGCGCGCGGCCATCGCGTCGTTCGTCGGGGCGGATGTCGACGAGATCGTGTTCACCAAGAACGCGACCGAGTCGCTCAACCTCGTGACGTACGTGCTTGCCGATCAACGATTCGATCGTCACCTCGGTCCCGGCGACGAGATCGTCGTCACCGAACTCGAGCACCACGCCAATCTCGTTCCGTGGCAAGAGCTTGCGGCTCGAACCGGTGCAACGCTGCGCTGGTACGGCGTGACCGACGACGGACGCATCGATCTCGACTCGCTCGAATTGTCTTCCGCCGTCAAGGTTCTCACCTTCACACATCAATCCAACGTGACCGGCGCGGTGGCCCCGGTCGAGGAGTTGGTGCGTCGGGCCAGGGCGGTCGGTGCGCTCGTCGTTCTCGACGCATGCCAGTCGGTGCCACACATGAAGGTCGATTTTCACGCGCTCGATGTCGACTACGCCGCGTTCTCGGGTCACAAGATGCTCGGTCCTTCGGGAGTGGGCGTGCTGTACGGCAAGGCTGCACTCCTCGCGGCGATGCCTCCGTTCATCACCGGCGGTTCGATGATCGAGACCGTCACCATGGAGAAGACGACGTACGCCGCGCCTCCGCAACGATTCGAGGCCGGGGTTCCCATGACCTCGCAGGTCGTCGGACTCGGTGCCGCTGTGCGGTACCTGGAGAACATCGGCATCGATGTCATCGCCGCGCACGAAAAGGCCTTGGTCGCAGCAACTCTCGCCGAGTTCGTCAAAATCGACGGTGTTCGCGTGATCGGCCCGACCGAGAACGTCGACCGCGGTTCGGCAGTGTCGTTCGTGGTCGACGGCATTCACGCCCACGACCTCGGACAGATCCTGGACGACGAGGGCGTCGCCATTCGCGTCGGGCATCACTGCGCGTGGCCGCTGCACCGACGGTTCGGTGTGGCTGCGACAGCGCGCGCCTCGTTCGCGCTGTACAACACGGTCGAGGAAGTGCAGGTTCTCGCACAGGCGATTCGCCGCGCGCAAACGTTCTTCGGAACCGCTCGCTCCGACGACCACGGCGGGGGAGGGCAGCTCTAGATGCGGATGGAACAGATGTATCAGGAAGTGATCCTCGATCACTACAAACACCCGCACGGCCGTGGACTGCGTGAGCCCTTCGGCGCGGAGGTACATCACGTCAACCCCACCTGCGGCGACGAGGTCACCCTGCGTGTTCAGATCGAGGATGGCGCCGTTGCAGACGTCTCGTACGACGGCCAGGGTTGCTCGATCAGTCAGGCAGCGACGTCCGTTCTCACCGATCAGGTCGTCGGCCTGAGCGTGGCCGACGCGCTGAAGACGGTCGACGCGTTCAGCGACATGGTCGGCAGCAGAGGTACCGTCGAGGGTGACGAGGACGTCATCGGCGATGGCATTGCGTTCGCCGGTGTGGCCAAGTATCCGGCTCGCGTGAAGTGCGCTCTGCTGGGATGGATGGCTTTCAAGGACGCGGTTGTTCAAGTAGTGGACGCAGATTCGACAGCCACGACGGGCGAGACCGCCCGGTCGGCACTTTCCGGAGGACAGCAATCATGACCGAAGCAACAGAGACGACGCAGGCAGTGACAGCCGAGACCACGCCGGTGGAACTGACCGCCGACGAGATCAAGGTGCTCGAGGACCTAGAAGAAGCGATGCGCGACGTCGTCGATCCCGAGCTCGGAATCAATGTCGTCGATCTGGGACTGGTGTACGACATCAAGATCGACGCCGACGACATCGTCACCGTCGACATGACGCTCACCTCGGCGGCATGCCCGTTGACGGACGTCATCGAGGATCAGGCGCGCGGCGCGCTCGTGCGCAGCGGACTGGCCGCCGATCTCAAGATCAACTGGGTCTGGATGCCGCCATGGGGCCCGGACAAGATCACCGACGACGGTCGCGAGCAGCTCAGGGCCCTCGGCTTCACCGTCTGACGCACGGCCGAATCGGCCCCCTCACGCACCCTTCGCTTCGTCGGCTTTCGAGTCGGCGGACTTGGCCGAGGCCTTCTTCGCAGCCGCCTTCTTGGCCGGAGCCTTCTTCGCAGCTGCCTTCTTGGCGGGTGCCTTCTTCGCCGGAGCCGATGTGGCCGACCCGGACTTCGCGTTCTTGCCGGCCGCCTCGACGCTCCGCTGCAAGGCCGCCACGAGATCGACGACCTCGGCGTCCTCGCCGTCGTCGTCTTTTTCCGTTTCGGTGTGGATGACCTTCTCACCGCCGTTGGCGAGCGTCTCGTCGATCAGCTTGCGCAGTTCGGTCTGATAGTCGTCCGTGTACTCGGTCGGATCGAATTCCGAGGACATGCTTTCCACGAGGGACGTCGCCATCTTCACTTCCTGCGGGCGCGCGGACGGCGCGTCCTCGAGCGAAGGAAATTCAGCCGCCCTGACTTCGTCCGGCCACAGCAGTGTCTGGATCACCAGGACGTCGTCGCGCACACGCAGTGCGGCCAGGCGGGTCTTCTGTCGCAGAGTGAAATGCACCAACGCGGTGCGCTCTGTTTCTTCGAGAGTCTCGCGCAGCAGCACATAGGCCTTCGGTGAGGCAGAGTCCGGCTCGAGGAAGTAGCTCTTGTCGTACAGGATCGGATCGATCTGCTCGGTCGGCACGAATTCGAGAACCGGAATCTCGTGTTTCTCCGCCGCAGGCAGCTTGTCGAAGTCGTCGTCCGTGAGAATGACGCGTTCACCGTCGGGGGAGTCGTAGGCCTTGTCTATATCGGCGAACTGCACCGACTTGCCGCATTCCTGACAGATCCGGTCGTACTTGATGCGACCGCCGTCCTTCGCATGCACCTGATGGAACCGAATGTCGTGCTGCTCGGTGGCCGAGTAGACCTTCACCGGAACATTGACCAGTCCGAAGGCGATCGAGCCCTTCCAAATGCTGCGCATCTGTCCATGATCGCCGACCGGGTGCCCGTGTGTCGACCGTTGGCGAGAAACTCAGCCACGGCCCGGCGAGCGCGCGATCGTGCGCGCGATCGCGAGCCTGGCCGACGCCGGAAGCGTCGGAAACATCTTCAGCATCGCGGTCATCGTCCCGAATGCGTCGTCGTGGCCCGATAGGTACGAGCGCTGCAGTTCGACCGGGAGCGAGAAGAAGCTGGTGAAGAACTGGGGGACCATCTCGGGTTCGAGAGCCAGTGCCGTGCGCAGTCCGAGGTTACGAAGTTTCTGGACCGTCCAGACGTGCACCGGGCGGTTCGCGCGCGACCGACCGCCACCTCGGAAACGCTCGACGAGGTGATCCGCCGACGCCAGCGACGCCGCGACGCTGTACCCAGTGGCGGGATGCATCAGATTCGAGCGAGACCCGAACAGCACCGGACCGCCTCGCCCGGTGTGCAGTCGGGACCGAGGCGGCGGTTCGACCGAGAAGCGGACTCGTTCGACATCCTCCTTGCCGGTCGGTTCCAGGTTGCGATGGGTCAGACGGTGGTGCAGCCGCGACCGAAGAACTGCGAGTTCCAGCGGGGGTCGGCCCACCAAGCAGGTCTCTTCGAGCAGGATTCGATCGTCGTCGAGTGCCACGGCGTACAGAAAACTCGGGGCTTCACCGTGCCGAGCCCCGTTGTCGGTGCGCCAGTCCATGAACCACGCGTCGGCCCCTTCGAGGATCGGTTCGGCGCGGTCGCGTTCGACGACGATCCCGTAGGCGGTCTGCTGGGCGAGGTCGCGCGAATCGAGTGTGCCACGGGCGTCGACGACGTGACGGGCATCGACGATCGAGCCGTCGGCGGTCGTCACCCGCGAACCGGTGACGTCGACAGCCGTCGCGGCCAGCACCCGCACCAGGTCGACAGACAAGGCCGCTTGCAGTGCAGGAGTGTCCAGCACGCAGTACGTCCTGTCGATGATCCGCTGGTGATCGGTCCACACCGCGGGTTTGCGTGCAGTCGAGGCGACCGCGGTCTCGGGCAACCACGACGGCAACTCGTCGGCCCAGGCGGAGTACGTCGGTGTCCACGTGCGCGACGGGTGTGGATCGACTGCGATCACATCGAGTCCGGCTTCGGCACATCGATGGGCGACCGCCCGTCCGGCTGGACCGAGTCCGACGACCGCGACGTCGGCCGAGAAATCGTTCACATTCCGCCGGTGGCGAGCAAACCACCGTCCACGCGCACGGTCGCGCCGGTGATCCAGGAGGAGGCGTCCGAGACCAGGAAGGCCACCAACGCAGCCACGTCCTCCGGGTTTCCCAGACGCTTCATCGGGTAGCCGGCCGCCGCCGCGTCTTCTCCGTTGGCGACGAGGGCCTCGGCGAATTTGGTCTTCACCACGCCCGGTGCCACGGCATTGACGCGAATTTTCGGACCGAGCTGCCAGGCGAGCTCCTCGGTGAGGCGGATCAGAGCGGCCTTGGATGCGCCGTACGCGGCGATCACCCCGGTCGAGCGGATGCCGGCCACGCTCGCGATGTTGACGACCGCGCCGCCGTGCTCGCCCATCCAGGCATGGAAGGCCTGCTGGACGAAGCCGAGAGTCCCCACCACGTTCGTGTCGAAGATCTTGCTCACGCCCGCCAGGTCGGCATCCATCAGCGAACCGTAGACGGGATTGATACCGGTGTTGTTGACCAGGATGTCCAGCGAACCGAAGGTCTCCACCGTGCGCGCCACCGCGGTGCGTCGGTGCTCCGGGTCGCCTGCGTTGCCGTCGATCGCGAGCACGGAATCGCCGAGCTCTGCTGCCGCCGCAACGAGTGGTTCGCGCTTGCGGGCGGTGATGGCGACGTTCGCGCCGCGAGCGAGCAGTTCCGCGGCGATGGCCTTGCCGATGCCTCGGCTGCCGCCGGTGACGAGTGCGGTGCGCCCGGCGAGGTCGGGGATCGGCGCGCTGGACGGGCTGACGGTTTCGGGGGCGTCGGTCATCGATCAGACGTTACCGGTGTCACCGTCGTTCCTGGGTGAGGGCACGTGAATGCTGAGCTAAAATGGGGGTTTGCTGTGCCGTTCGACGGCACACCTGAGTTCGCCCGTCGGTCGACGGGCAACGGTCTTGTTCGGCAATCGCTAGGAGCGCACGCGTGATCACCGCCACCGACCTGGAAGTTCGTGCCGGTGTGCGGACCCTTCTGTCCACCGAGGGGCCCGCGCTCCGCGTACAGGCAGGCGACCGCATCGGGTTGGTGGGCCGCAACGGTGCAGGCAAGACCACCACGCTGCGCATCCTGGCAGGTGAGGGAGAGCCGTACGCGGGCGAGGTCGTGCGTACCGGAGAGCTCGGCTACCTTCCGCAGGATCCCAAAGAGGGCGACCTCGACGTGCTGGCCAAGGATCGAGTGCTCTCGGCCCGGGGCCTGGACACCCTCCTGCACAGCATGGAGAAGCAGCAGGCCCTGATGGCCGAGGTCGCAGACGAGGCGCTGCTCGACAAGGCCGTGCGCAAGTACGGCGAACTCGAAGAGCGGTTCGCATCCCTCGGCGGCTACGAGGCCGAGAGCGAGGCAGCGCGCATCTGCAACAGCCTCGGCTTGGCGGACCGCATCCTCGGTCAACCGCTGCGGACTCTCTCCGGTGGCCAGCGCCGACGCGTCGAACTGGCTCGAATTCTGTTCGCCGCGTCCGACGGCAGTGGCGGACGCTCGAACACCACATTGCTGCTCGACGAGCCCACCAACCACCTCGACGCCGATTCCATCACCTGGTTGCGCGGATTCCTGCAGAGCCACGAGGGCGGACTCATCGTGATCAGTCACGATGTCGAACTGCTCGGAGACGTGGTGAACCGGGTGTGGTTCCTCGACGCAGTGCGCGGCGAAGCCGACATCTACAACATGAACTGGAAGAAGTACCTCGACGCCCGCGCCACGGACGAGCAACGTCGCCGCCGTGAGCGCGCCAACGCGGAGAAGAAGGCCGGCGCACTGCGAGTGCAGGCCGCCAAGATGGGGGCCAAGGCGACGAAAGCCGTTGCGGCACAGAACATGGCAAAGCGCGCGGACAAGCTGCTCGCCAACCTCGACGCCGAGCGGGTGTCCGACAAGGTGGCGCACATCCGTTTCCCCGAGCCCGCACCGTGCGGCAAGACGCCGCTGATGGCGAAGAACCTCACCAAGATGTACGGATCGCTGGAAATTTTCGCGGGCGTCGACCTGGCCATCGACCGAGGCAGCCGCGTTGTGGTGCTCGGGCTCAACGGTGCAGGCAAGACGACGCTGCTGCGGATCCTCGCCGGAACCGAGAAGGCCGACACCGGTGAGATCGAACCCGGCCACGGCATGCGCGTCGGATACTTCGCACAGGAACACGACACCCTCGACGACCACGCGTCGGTCTGGGAGAACATCCGGCACGCGGCACCGGACACCGGCGAGCAGGAACTGCGGTCGCTCCTGGGAGCCTTCATGTTCACCGGCCCCCAGCTCGACCAGCCTGCAGGGACACTGTCGGGCGGTGAGAAGACCCGCCTGGCACTTGCGGGCTTGGTCTCTTCGGCGGCGAACGTGCTGCTGCTCGACGAACCGACCAACAACCTCGACCCGATCTCACGCGAGCAGGTCCTCGACGCGCTCCGCAGCTACAAGGGTGCCGTCGTGCTGGTCACGCACGATCCCGGTGCCGCCGAAGCACTCTCACCCGAGCGGGTGATTCTGCTTCCCGACGGTACCGAGGACCACTGGTCGCAGGAGTACCTGGAACTGATCCAGCTGGCCTGACCCGCTCGCCAGGGTCATTCCGATCGGTCTTGCCTGCGAACCGATTCCTCGACCAGGTCCAGGATCGCCGAGAGGTTGGACCTACCGTGGCCCGACGCGATGCGCGCCACCAGGCCGTCCAGCACGAGATCCAGGTAGTCGGCGAGGACGTCGTTGGGAATGTCGTCGCGCAGTCTTCCTGCGGTCTTCTGACGCTCGAGTCGCCCCAGCGTCGCGTCGGTCAGCTCTGCAGACCGTTCGGCCCAGCTGCTCCGGAAGTCCGCGTCCGTGCGTAGTCGTCGGGTGATCTCGAGCCGCGTTCCGAGCCACTCGAATTGTTCGGGTTGCGCCAGCATGTCTCGCATGACCTGCACCAGACCCTGGGTGGACGCGACCTCTGCCATGCGTCGGGCATCTTCCTGCGCCAGCGCGAGGAAGAGACCGTCCTTGTCCTTGAAGTGATGGAAGATGGCTCCGCGCGACAGGCCGGTGGCCTCTTCCAGGCGCCGTACCGTCGCGCCCTCGTAACCGAACTCGCCGAAGCACTTGCGCGCGCCGTCGAGGATTTCACTTCGACGGGCGGCCAGGTGGTCTTCGCTGACCTTGGGCACGTGTGGGTTTCCTACTTTCGATGAGGGCCTCGACCGATACGGCGATGGGCCCGGAAACACGTTGTCGGTTCCGGGCCCATCGCCGTTCGAGGCATACGTCAGACGACGCGCACTCAGCCTCTGATCATGTTGCGCAGCACGTACTGCAGGATGCCGCCGTTGCGGTAGTAGTCCGCTTCACCCGGGGTGTCGATGCGAACCACGGCCTCGAATTCGACCTTGGAGCCGTCTTCCTTGGTGGCGATGACGGTCATCGTCTTCGGGGTGGTGCCTTCGTTCAGCTTCGCGACGCCGACGATGTCGAACGTCTCGGTGCCGTCCAGCTTGAGCGACGCTGCGCTCTCACCGGCCGGGAACTGCAGGGGAACGACGCCCATGCCGATGAGGTTGGAGCGGTGGATGCGCTCGAACGATTCGGTGATGACGGCCTTGACTCCGAGGAGCGAGGTGCCCTTGGCCGCCCAGTCGCGCGAGGAGCCGCTGCCGTACTCCTTGCCGCCCAGCACGACCAGCGGGATGCCGGCCTTCTGGTAGTTCTGCGACGCGTCGTAGATGAAGGACTGCGGTCCACCGTCCTGCGTGAAGTCACGGGTGTAGCCGCCCGAGACGTCGTCGAGGAGCTGGTTCTTCAGGCGAATGTTCGCGAACGTTCCGCGAATCATGACCTCGTGGTTTCCACGACGCGAACCGAGCGAGTTGTAGTCCTTGCGCTCGACACCGTGCGAATCGAGGTACTGCGCGGCAGGCGTGCCTGCCTTGATGGGGCCTGCCGGGCTGATGTGGTCGGTGGTGACCGAATCGCCGAGCAGGGCCAGCACGCGTGCACCCTTGATGTCCTCGACCGGAGCCGGATCCATCGTCATGCCGTCGAAGTACGGAGGCTTGCGCACGTACGTGGAGTTGGGATCCCACTCGAACGTGTCGCCCTCGGGGGTGGAGAGGTTCTGCCAGCGGCTGTCGCCGGCGAAGATGGTGTCGTAGGACTTGGTGAACATGTCCCGGCTGATCGAGGACTGGATGGTCTCTTCGATCTCCTGCGTGGACGGCCAGATGTCCTTCAGGAACACCGGGTTGCCCTCGTGATCCTCGCCGAGGGCGTCGGTCTCGAAGTCGAAGTCCATCGTGCCCGCGAGGCCGTAGGCGATGACCAGCGGCGGTGAGGCCAGGTAGTTCATCTTGACGTCGGGGGAGATGCGGCCCTCGAAGTTGCGGTTACCCGACAGCACAGCGGTGACCGAGAGGTCGTTGTCGTTGATCGCCTTCGAGATCGGCTCGAGCAAGGGACCGGTGTTGCCGATGCACGTGGTGCAGCCGTAACCGCCGAGGTAGTAGCCGAGCTTCTCGAGGTACGGCCAGAGGCCGGCCTTCTCGTAGTAGTCGGTGACGACCTGCGAGCCGGGTGCCATGTTGGTCTTGACCCAGGGCTTGGTGGACAGGCCCTTCTCGACGGCGTTGCGGGCGAGCAGTGCCGCGCCGAGCATGACCGACGGGTTCGAGGTGTTGGTGCAGGAGGTGATGCCCGCGACCACGACGGCACCGTGATCGAGCACGAATTCGCCTGCCTCGTCGGTGGTGACGCGAACCGGCTTGCTCGGACGACCCTCGGAACCGTATGCGGCAGAACGAACGTCGACGGAATCCTCTTCGGCGAAGCTCAGCGACGCGGAGTCGCTGGCCGGGAACGATTCGTCGAGGGCCTCGTCGAGCTTGCTGTCACCCTCGTGCTTGGGGTGGTTCTCCTCGACGTAGTTGTGGATGTCCTTGCGGAACGCAACCTTGGACTCGGACAACAGGATTCGGTCCTGCGGGCGCTTCGGGCCTGCGATGGACGGAACGACCGTGTTGAGGTCGAGTTCGATGTACTCGGAGTACACGGCCTCGTTCTTCGGGTCGTGCCACATGCCCTGTTCCTTGGCGTACGCCTCGACGAGAGCGAGCTGCTCGTCGCTGCGGCCGGTCAGGCGCAGGTAGTTGATGGTTTCCTCGTCGATCGGGAAGATCGCTGCGGTGGAACCGAACTCGGGGCTCATGTTTCCCAGGGTGGCGCGGTTCGCCAGCGGAACCTCGGCCACGCCTTCGCCGTAGAACTCCACGAACTTGCCGACGACGCCGTGCTTGCGCAGCATCTCGGTTGCGGTCAGCACCACGTCGGTCGCGGTGACGCCGGGCTGGATCTCACCGGAGAGCTTGAAGCCGACGACGCGGGGGATGAGCATCGAGACGGGCTGGCCGAGCATGGCCGCCTCTGCTTCGATGCCGCCGACGCCCCAGCCCAACACGCCGAGGCCGTTGACCATCGTGGTGTGCGAGTCGGTGCCGACGCAGGTGTCGGGGTAGGCCTGGCCCTTGCGGGTCATGATCGTCGGTGCGAGGTACTCGATGTTGACCTGGTGCACGATGCCCATGCCAGGGGGGACGACCTTGAAGTCGTCGAATGCGCCCTGTCCCCAACGCAGGAACTGGTAGCGCTCACCGTTGCGCTCGTACTCGAGGTCGACGTTGCGCTCGAGAGCATCGGCGCGGCCGAAGACGTCGAGGATGACCGAGTGGTCGATGACCATGTCGGCAGGGGAGAGGGGGTTGACCTTGTTGGGGTCACCGCCCAGGGTGGTGACGGCTTCACGCATGGTGGCGAGGTCGACGATGCACGGAACACCGGTGAAGTCCTGCATGATGACGCGTGCAGGGGTGAACTGGATTTCGAAGCTCGGCTCTGCGGACGGATCCCACGAGGCAATCGAACGAATGTGGTCGGCGGTGATGTTCGCACCGTCCTCGGTGCGAAGGAGGTTCTCCGCGAGGACCTTCAGTGCGTAGGGCAACTTCTCGGCACCGGGCAAAGCCGACAGTCGGAAGATCTCGTACGAGTTCTCGCCGACTTCGAGGGTGCCCTTTGCACCGAATGAATCTTTACTTGCGGTCACTTCAGCTCCACTCGTCTATGAGGCACACCGCCGACGGGGCTGTGTCGACGGTTGAAGCGAGGCTCCCACTGCGGGCCTCGGCCTCGAATCTCGGTAACGAGAGTTCGAGGCGGACGCACAGTCGGTGTCTCGATGGAAGTCTAACAGTACGCTTGTCCTGTGAAAACCTGCGGTCCGGTTCTCGGTGGGTGTCGCGAGACCGATCCTCACGTAGTGCTCCCGGCTGCGCAATGAAGGGCGACCTCAGTAGTTGCGTCGGACCTGCGGGCCTACCAGGTACGGGCGCGGCGGTGACGTAGGGTTCGACCCGACTGGTTCCTACCGACTGGACGAGAGATGCCTGAGCCGATTCACGCCGTTTCCCCACTTGCCACCGACATACCGGCAGGTCTGGACGTCGACAGCATCGTCGCCACGGTCCGCGAGTCCGGTGTCAGTGCCCCCGCCGACGAAGAAGCCGGGTTGTCTGCGGCCGTCGCGCGCGCCGAGGACCATGGCATCGACCTGAGCATCGTGATCGTGCCGACCGAACCTCGCCACGACTCGCAACTTCGAGACCTCGCGACCGCTGTCGGAGCGCGCGAGGGCGGCACGGTTCTCGTGCTCAGTCCCGGTCAGGTGGGCACGTTCAGCGACTCGATCAGTCGGGTGACCCTCGAAGCAGGCCAGGACCGTACCTATACCGGCAACCACGTCGTCGCCGCGGACAACTTCGTCGACACCCTCGTCGAGGACCAGACGCCGTGGGGCCTGCTCACCGGCGGCCTGGTCATCGTCGTCGCCGCGGTCGCGACCCTGACCGCTGCCGTCAAGGTCCGCAGATACCGCTCTCGTTCGGAGTCGAAGGATCACGCTCACAGCGAGCCCGTCAGCGACTGAGCACTCTCCTGCGCGTGTCGTTCGAGTGACCGACACCCGCACTGTCGGACCCGGTCGCGATCGTGACCGTGAGGTCGTCCGAAAAAGTCGGAAAAATTGTTTCCGGTAAACCCCGAGTTCACGGCGTTGTGCCTGGTGGAATTACCAATGTGTCATTTGTGACTGGAGTTTCCTCAGGGTGCAAAGTGTCGTACGGTGCCATTGGCACTGCTGGGGAAGGAGTGTCGCAGAAGGCGGTTGTCATCCGTGGGGAACTCGGGAGGCCACTGCTTCGGGTGTGACTGACGTGGTTCGCACCTGTCGTATCGCTGCGTGTTTCTTTCCTGCCCGGCGAGAACGCTCACCGTCACCTGCGATCGGGGTGGAGGACGGAGAGCACCTCGACGGCACGACGGTTCGACGCGAACCCGAGTGAGTGCCGGACCCGAGGGAGACATTTGTGAGCCGACGTCAAGTCCGCGGAACTCACCGCCGTGCACTCGTCCGTACCCGATTCGTGCTGGTGGGCGCAGGCCTCGTTCTCGCGTTGACGGCGACCCTTCCCGGGGTTGCCGCCGCGGTACCTCCGCCACCGCCCAACCCCTCGGACACCGACCTCGCCGCCGCAGGCAGCGCCGTCGATTCGAGCCTCGGCCAGGTGGGCCAGCTGATCGACGCGATCGCGTCGGCCAACCAGCAACTCGCCCAACTCGACGACGAGGTTGCGTCGAAGCGAGAAGGCGTCAACAAGGCCCTTGTCGATCTGCAGAATGCGCGTGACGCGGCCGATGTCGCTGCGGCCGTCGTCGGTGCCGCGCAGCAGGCTCTCGCCGATGCGGGCACCCAGATCCAGGCAGCCCAGAAGAAGTTCGACGAGTTCGCCAAATCCAGCTACACCCAGGGCTCCGGGGTTGCCTCGATGGCGTCGTTCCTCGGATCCAGCGGACCGGACGATGTGCTGGACCGGGCCCAGGTCCTCAAGGTGCTCTCCAACAGCCAGAACGCGGTACTCGACGGGTTGCAGCGGGCCCGTACCGAGCAGGCGAACCGCGATTCGGCGGCCCGTGAATCCAAGCAGCAGGCCGACGCGGCCGCGTCGGAGGCCGAGGCCAAGAAGGCCGAGGCCGAGCAGGCCATCGCAGAGGCGCAGGCAGCGCTGCAGGCAGAGGCCGACCGGAAGGCCACGATCGAATCGCAGCGTGACTCGGCGCAGGCCGAACTCGATGCCGCCCGCAGCAACGTCGCCGGTCTGCAGGATCAGCGAGCGGCGTATGGCACCTGGGAGGCGCAGAAGGCGGCCGAGGACGCGGCCATCGCCGCCGCCACGGCCGCAGCGAAGGAAGCTGCCGTGCAGGCAGCGGCGCGAGTATCGGCCAACCTGGCGGCGCAACAGCGCGCGGCGGCCATCGCCGAGGGCCAGCGCTCACACGTGGACGTGGACGAGGATTCGAGCTCATCGACCGACTCGGACAGTTCCACCGCGACCACCCCGACCACGCCGAGCACTCCCACCACGCCGAAGACGCCCGCCAAACCGAAGACGTCCACGACCCCGTCGGTGACCGGAAGCGCAGCCGTCGAATTGGCGATCGACCGCGGCATGAGTCAACTCGGCGTGCCGTACTCGTGGGGTGGCGGCGACGAGAACGGACCGACCAAGGGCATCAGGGACGGCGGAGTAGCGGACAGCTACGGCGACTACAACAAGGTCGGCTTCGATTGCTCGGGGCTGATGATCTACGCCTTCGCGGGCCTGGGGATCTCGCTGCCGCACTACACCGGTTACCAGTACACAGCGGGCAAGCAGGTGCCGTCCTCGGAGATGAAGCGGGGCGACATGATCTTCTACGGACCCAACGCCAGCCAACACGTCGCGCTCTACCTCGGCGACGGCAAGATGCTCGAAGCTCCGCAGTCGGGTTCGGTGGTCAAGGTGTCCGACGTGCGATACAGCGGAATGACGCCGTACGCCGTGCGCATGGTGTCCTGAGCCCGGATCCGGCGCGCGCGTCGGGGGTGCCTTTCGGCGCGCGTGCCGAACACCTGGAATAGTTGATTGCGGCGGTATGAAACGTGCCCGACGACGATCGACTGAAAGCGGTGAATTCTTGGTGACATCACGTGACGGCCGGATTTCGAACGACGAGGGGTCGACGCGAGTCGAGTCCGAGACGTCGAATCCACCGGGTGTGGAGCCGAAGCGGGTGGACAGTCCGGCCTTGGCCGAGGACGTCCAGCTTCTCGAGAAAGCCGTGTACGAGGTCAAGCGCGTGATCGTCGGTCAGGATCGGCTGGTCGAGCGCATTCTGGTGGGGTTGCTCGCCCGCGGACACGTGTTGCTCGAGGGTGTTCCCGGCGTCGCGAAGACTCTTGCCGTCGAGACGTTCGCACGTGTGGTCGGTGGCTCGTTCTCGCGAGTTCAGTTCACACCCGACCTGGTTCCCACCGACCTCGTCGGCACTCGAATCTACCGTCAGGGTCGTGAGGAGTTCGACACCGAACTCGGACCCGTCGTGGCCAACTTCGTGCTGGCCGACGAGATCAACCGTGCACCGGCCAAGGTTCAGTCCGCTCTGCTCGAGGTCATGGCAGAACGACACGTGACCATCGGCGGCAAGACGTTCCCGATGCCGGATCCGTTCCTGGTGATGGCAACGCAGAACCCCATCGAGAACGAAGGTGTGTACCCGCTTCCCGAAGCGCAGCGAGACCGATTCCTGTTCAAGATCGTCGTCGACTACCCGACGGTCGAGGAGGAGCGCGAGATCGTCTACCGCATGGGAATCAAGGCTCCCGAGCCCAAGCAGATCCTGGACCCGGTCGAATTGGTTCGCCTGCAGAATCTGGCCAGCTCGGTGTTCGTGCACCATGCGCTCGTCGACTACGTGGTCCGGGTCATCTCTGCTACTCGAACTCCCGAGCAGTTCGGCATGGACGACGTGGCCAGCTGGATCGCCTACGGTGCATCGCCGCGTGCGACGCTCGGCATCATCGCCGCCTCCCGCGCACTGGCTCTGCTCCGTGGTCGCGACTACGTCGTTCCCCAGGACGTTCTCGAGGTCATCCCCGATGTGCTCCGGCACCGTCTCGTGTTGTCCTACGACGCTCTGGCCGACGAGGTGACCCCGGAGACGGTCATCTCCCGGGTGCTGCAGACCGTCGGGTTGCCGCAGGTGTCACCGCAGGCGGTACCGGTGCCGCAGGGCAACGGAGCCGGTCCGGACGCCCCGCACTTCGACGGACGTCAGCCACAGGGCCCCTACCCGAGCCAGGGTCAGCATCCCGGCCAGTTTCCCGCTCCGGGGCAGTTTCCCGCGCAGGGCCAGATGCCTCCGTCGCAGCAGCCCGGACCTCAGCAGCAGCCCGGACCTCAGCAACCACAGGGCGGTCAGTACGGTCAGTACGGTCAGCCGGCACCGTCGTTGCAGGAGCCGTCGGGTGACGGATCGGCGATCGGTACGCCGGGGCAGTGAGCGGATCCGACACCGCTTCCGTGACCGCATCCCGTGCCGTCGTGTCTCGGCCGCCGTCCTTTCGATCGGGTGAACTGCGCGATCCGAAACTGGCTGCCGCGCTGCGGACCTTGGAGCTGACCGTCCGCCGCCGATTGGACGGGGTGCTGCACGGCGATCATCTCGGGCTGATTCCCGGTCCCGGTTCGGAACCGGGCGACGCCAGGGAATACCAGCCGGGCGACGACGTCCGCCAGATGGACTGGTCGGTCACCGCGCGTACGACGCATCCGCACGTGCGGCAGTCCGTGGCCGACCGCGAGCTGGAGACCTGGCTCGTCGTCGACTTGTCGGCCAGCCTCGACTTCGGCACCACCGGGTGCGAGAAGCGCGATCTCGCGGTCGCGGCCTCGGCCGCCATCACTCATCTGTCCGGCGGTGGCGGTAATCGAATCGGCGCGGTGGTGGCCACCGGTTCCGAGACCAACCGCATTCCTGCACGCGGCGGCCGCGTGCACACTCAGTCGATGCTCCGTGCCATTGCCACGACGCCGGCTGCGGCCGACGGTGTGCGCGGTGACCTGCGCGCCGCCATCGAAGCGCTGCGACGGCCCGAACGCCGCCGCGGAATGGCTGTGGTGATCAGCGACTTCCTCGGGCCGATCGATTGGGAGCGGTCGCTTCGGGCCATCTCCGCTCGACACGACGTGCTGGCCGTCGAGGTACTCGACCCACGTGATCTGGAACTGCCCGACGTCGGTGACGTGGTTCTCCACGATCCGGAATCCGGCCGCACTCGCGAATTCAGTACCACGCCTCGGCTGCGTGCAGATTTCGCGCGCGCAGCTGCAGCACACCGCGACGACGTCGAGAAGGCGCTACGTCGGTGCGGCGCACCCCGATTGACGCTCCGCACCGACGGTGACTGGATCGCAGACATCGTACGGTTCGTGACCGCACGCAGGCACACCATCGGGTCCGGGTTCACCAACACAGCGCGGGCACCGCGATGAGCCTGACCGATTTCGCCTCGCCGTGGTGGCTGGGCTTTCTCCTCGTCGTCATCGCACTGACGGTCGGCTACGTCGTGATCCAGCGGCGCAAGCAGAAGCACGTGCTGCGGTTCTCCAACATGGAACTGCTCGAGTCCGTTGCGCCGGATCGGCCCAATCGACTGCGACACCTGCCGACGGCACTGGTTCTGGTCGGCCTGATGTTCCTGACCGTCGCGTTGGCCGGTCCCACGGCGGACCAGCGGGTGCCACGGAACCGAGCGACCGTCATGCTCGTCATCGACGTGTCGCTGTCGATGGAGGCCACCGACGTGGAGCCGACTCGGTTGGCAGCCGCGCAGGAAGCAGCCAAATCCTTCGCCGACGGTCTGACGCCCGGCATCAATCTCGGGTTGGTCGCGTTCGCCGGAACGGCGTCCGTCCTGGTCTCGCCCACGGCCAACCGCGAAGCCACCAAATCCGCCATCGACAGGTTGCAACTCAGCGAACGAACGGCCACCGGCGAGTCGATCTTCACCTCGCTCCAGTCGATCGACACTCTCGGCGCGATACTCGGCGGCGGCGACGCGGCGCCGCCTGCGCGCATCGTGCTGCTCTCGGACGGTAAGCAGACCGTTCCGCAGAACCTCGACGACCCCCGCGGCGGGTACACCGCAGCGCGTGCCGCCAAGGACAAGAACGTGCCCATCTCCACCATCTCGTTCGGCACGAGCTACGGCTCCGTCGAGATCGAGGACGAGAACGGCGTCGAACGTGTGCCCGTACCGGTCGACGATCCGTCGTTGCGGGAGATCGCGAATCTGTCCGGCGGCAGCTTCTTCTCCGCGTCGTCGCTCGAGGATCTCAGAGACGTCTACGACACCCTCGAGGAACAGATCGGGTTCGAGATCACCCGCGGGGACGCGTCGCGTCCGTGGCTGATACTCGGCGTCCTGTGCATCTCGGCTGGCCTCGGTTCGGCATTGGTGATGCGGCAACGTCTCCCGTGATCGTTGTTCTTACTCACCAGTAAGTTTCGCTTTGTCATTCCAGGACGAACAGATAGGTTGCTAGGCATGTCCACACCTGACTTCATCGCGCGATCGGTACTCGTCACCGGAGGTAACCGGGGAATCGGTCTTGCCATCGCCCAGCGACTCCAAGCCGACGGCCACAAGGTGGCCGTCACCCACCGTGGCTCCGGCGCTCCCGACGGGCTGTTCGGGGTCGTCTGCGACGTCACCGACTCCGCCTCGGTGGACGCGGCCTTCAAGGAGGTCGAAGAGAAGCAGGGACCGGTCGAGGTGCTCGTGGCCAACGCCGGCATCACCGACGACACGCTGCTGATGCGTATGACCGAGGACCAGTTCCAGCGTGTGATCGACGCGAACCTGACCGGAGCCTTCCGCGTCGCCAAGCGCGCCAACCGAGCCATGTTGCGCGCGCGCTGGGGTCGGATGATCTTCCTGAGTTCTGTCGTGGCCATGGCCGGCGGACCGGGGCAGATCAACTACGCAGCGTCCAAGGCGGGCGTCATCGGAATGGCTCGATCGATCACGAGGGAACTGGGCTCGCGTTCCATCACGGCGAACGTCGTGTCCCCGGGTTTCATCGAAACCGACATGACGGCAGAGCTCTCGGACGACTTGCGCGGCAAGGCGAAGGAATACATCCCCCTCCAGCGTCTCGGTCAGCCCGAGGACGTTGCGGCAGTGGTGAGCTTCCTTGCCGGACCTGACTCGTCGTACGTGTCCGGTGCGGTCATTCCCGTCGACGGTGGTATGGGCATGGGGCACTGAAGTCCTACTCGCACAACGATTCCGACAGACGTACACCTCCGAATTAAGGAATACAGCACTATGGGCGGATTGCTCGAAGGCAAGACCATTCTCATCACCGGCATCATCACCGACGCCTCGATCGCGTTTCACGCTGCAGCCATGGCGCAGGAGCAGGGCGCCAAGGTGATCATCACCGGGTTCGATCGACTCCGACTCATCGACCGCATCGCGCAGCGTCTGCCCAAGGAGGTGCCCCCGGCGATCGAGCTCGACGCCACCAACGAGGAGCACCTCGCGGCGCTGGCCGACCGCGTACGCGAAGTGGCACCGGAAGGTATCGACGGGGTTCTGCACTCGATCGCATTCGCGCCCCGCACCCTCATGGGCCCCGATGCGAAGCCGTTCCTGGACGGCCCCGGACCCGATGCCGCGAGGGCATTCGAGATCTCCGCGTGGAGTTACGCGTCGCTCGCGCGCGCCGTGCTCCCGGTCATGAACGAGGGTGGCTCCATCGTCGGAATGGACTTCGATCCGCGCACCTCGATGCCGTACTACAACTGGATGGGTGTGGCGAAGGCCGCCCTCGAGTCCGTGAACCGTTACGTGGCACGGGAAGTGGGCGCAGCCAAGCGCATCCGCTCCAATCTTGTTGCAGCAGGGCCCATCAGGACTCTCGCAGCCAAGGCGATTGCGGGTACCGCGACCGGTGATGCCGCCAAGATGGACCAGCTCAACGTCTACTGGGACGGTGCCGCTCCCATCGGTTGGGACGTCAACGATCCGACTGTCGTCGCGAAGTCGATCGTCGCGCTGCTGTCCGATTGGCTGCCCGGCACCACCGGATCCATCGTGTACGTCGACGGTGGAGCCAGCCACAACACGTACCTCCCCGAGAACATGTGACACCGCGGTGGGCGGAACCGCACGTGGTTTCGCCCACCGAGAGGTTTCGATCGCCGATCGGACCCCCACCGGGTCCGGTCGGCGACGGGGGCACAATGGACACATGACCACCCCTGGAGACTTCGACGCATTGTTGGTGCTCTCGTTCGGCGGGCCGGAACAGCCCGCCGACGTACGCCCTTTCCTGGAGAACGTCACTCGCGGACGTGGAGTGCCGCCCGAGCGGCTCGACGCGGTCGTCGAGCATTACATGCACTTCGGGGGCGTCTCGCCGATCAACCGGCTCAACCGAGACATCATCGACGCCCTCCGTGTCGAATTCGATTCCGCCGGAGTGGATCTGCCGATCTACTTCGGAAACCGCAACTGGCATCCGATGATCGAGGACACCGTCGCGACCATGAAGTCGGACGGAATCAGGAACGCACTCGTGTTTCCCACCTCCGCGTGGGGCGGATACTCCGGATGCAGGCAGTACCACGAGGACATCGCCCGGGCCCGCGCCGCCGTCGGTGACGATGCGCCGCATCTGCTCAAGATCCGGCAGTACTACGACCACCCGCTGATGGTCGACGCGTTCAGCGACGCCGTCGCATCGGCGCGAGCCACACTGCCCGAGCAGCACCGCGCCGGCGCGCGTCTGGTGTTCACCGCACACTCCATCCCCTCGGCCGCCGACGCCAACGCCGGCCCGCCCGAGGACGGCGGTCACCTCTACAGCCGTCAGGTGGCAGAGGCCTCGAGGCTCGTTGCAGCCGCGTCGGGCGTCGACGACTACGACCTGGTGTGGCAGTCCCGCTCCGGGCCCCCGCAGGTGCCGTGGCTCGACCCCGACATCTGCGACCACCTCGAAGCGCTGTCGGAGAAGTCCGTGGACGCCGTGATCGTGTGTCCGATCGGATTCGTGTCCGACCATCTCGAGGTCGTGTGGGATCTGGACACCGAAGCGGAGGAGAAGGCTCGCGAACTCGGTATGGCTTTCGCGCGCGCAGGCACGCCCGGATCCGACGCGCGTTTTCCACGGATGATCCGCGAGCTGGTGGACGAATACCGAGTCGGCGGCCGATGCCGCGGTCTCGGCAGTGTGCCCGGCTACGGCTCGACACTGGACGGCAGTCGCTGCGCCGTCGGGTGCTGTGAGCAGCCCACCAGGCCCTCCCGGCCCGCCGCTGCCACGTCGTGAACGTTGCCGCCTGACACCGCGGCCGGGCGCGGTGTCAGGCGGAATGCATCGCCGCTGCGATGCTCGTCGCGACCGCGATGGTGCGTGCGGTGCGCACCGCAACCCAGAGCGGTCGAACGAGTTCTTCCCGTGCTGCAGCTGCCGTCGCGGTCGGTGCCTCCGACGGAGCCGATCCCGCCGCGACCGTCAGAATGGCGGCCACCCGATCCGCCGATTCGAGGACGCGGAACGCCCTGTCGGACATGTCTGCGGGGTAGCGATGCCGTGCCGCGTCGGCGATCAACTCGGCGATACGAGTGCGCGGATCGGCGTCGAGGGTCCGGGTGGGTAGCGACTGCATCCGTGCGAGAGCGTCGGCCGCACCGCGTACGGCCTCACGCATCTCGTACTCGGCCTCACCCAACCCCCGATCCCGATGACCGTGCTCGGGGACGACGATCGAGTAGACGGTCCAGCGCAACACATCCGGCCCCTCCACGACGGGTACCAACCCGATCCCGGTGTTGCCCGAGGTACCGATCACCACCGCTTGACCGGTGTTCAGGGCAGCTCGGGAGAAGTCGGTGTTGGCGGGGAGGCCGCTCACCGCGCCGGGGGCGGGCAGAACGAGCTTGATCCGATCGTCCCCGGCCGTGGGCGTCGACGCAGTTGCGGCCGCTCTGATCGCGTGCAGCAGGCCCGCTATTCCCTCGGCGTGGCCGGGGTACTGCAGCCCGAAATCGTTGGCTGCGTCCACATCACCTGCACCGACGAGATGCATCGGAGCCCACTCGGACATCGCGTCGATGACGTCGTCGGGAGAGCTGGAACCGGCCAGCCAGGAACCGGCCCACAGGGCGAGACTTGCGCTAGAGGAACACACGACTCACGAGCATAGGTCGGCGTGGCGAACCGTGCTGGAGAGGCCGGTGTCGCTAGCGTTGGTTGCCGTGAACGACATGTACGGCGGAGACATTCTCAGAGGGCACAGTCGCATGCGCAAGGTTCCGGCACCGGAGGTGTCGGCCGATCGTGGATTGGTTGTCGAAGACGCCGGTACCGGGTACTGCGGTGCCGTGGTCGGCTTCGAGCGCACCTACGACGGAGATTTCGTCCGTCTCGAGGACGGTGCCCGTACGACGCGGCTGTTCGCCCTGCGCGAGGCAGCATTCCTGATCGACGGACGCCGGGTGACTCTGGTGCGTCCGAAGCCCGCCGCTGCAACGCCACAGCAGGCGCGCTCCGCATCCGGTTCCACCAAAGTCGAGGGACTGCGCGCGCGCACCGCCCGGGCGAGCCGCATCTGGGTCGAGGGCGTGCACGACGCGGCCCTGGTGGAAAGTGTGTGGGGACACGATCTTCGGGTGGAGGGCGTGGTCGTCGAACATCTGGAGGGTCTGGACAATCTGGGGGAGCGGTTGGCCGATTTCGGTCCTGGCCCCGGCCGTCGCGTCGGAGTCCTGGTGGATCATCTGGTGACCGGGTCCAAGGAGTCGAAGTTGACGAGGTCGCTGGGCGAACACGTGTTGGTCACCGGTCATCCGTTCATCGACGTCTGGGAAGCGGTGAAGCCGGCGGCCGTGGGAATCGCTGCGTGGCCGAAGATTCCGCGCGGCGAGGATTGGAAGACCGGGATCTGCCGAGAGCTGGGGTGGGGTACTCCCCGGGAGGGGTGGCGTCGGGTGTATTCGTCGGTGTCGAGCTTTCGGGATCTCGAGGCACCGTTGATCGGTGCCGTCGAACAATTGGTCGACTTCGTGACCGAGTAGGGCTCTGTCCAGCAACGCACCGGCAATTGTCCGATTCGTGATTGTATGGAGGCTGTGGCAGCGATCATTTGGCTCATAGCGGCAGTGGTGCTCGCCGGTGCCGAGGCACTGACGGGCGACTTCTTTCTTCTGATGATTGCCGGCGGTGCGCTCGGTACTGCCGGTGTCTCTGCTCTGACGGATTTCCCGGTGTGGGCCGATGCGATCGTCTTCGGTGTCCTGTCACTGGCGTTGGTGCTCGGGTTGAGACCGATTCTGTTGCGGCGGTTCGCGAATCCGCCCGATACCCCGATGGGCATGGCGGCGCTCACCGGCAAGAGTGCGGTCGTTCTCGAACAGGTCACTGCCCACGAAGGCCAGATCAAGCTCGGTGGTGAGGTGTGGACGGCTCGTCCTCTCGACGATACCGAGGTCTATGCCCCTGGCACCACCGTGACCGTGATGGAAATTGACGGCGCTACCGCCGTCGTATGGAAGGGACCGTAGCCAAGTGGAAGCACTCATCGCACTGGCTGTCATCGTCGCGTTCGTTGCGGTGTTGATGGCCAAGTCCATCTCGATCGTCCCGCAAGCCGAGGCCGCCGTCATCGAACGGCTGGGCCGCTACACACGCACCGTGTCCGGACAGCTCACGTTCCTCGTGCCGTTCGTCGACCGCATCCGCGCCAAGGTCGACCTGCGCGAGCGGGTCGTGTCGTTTCCCCCGCAGCCGGTGATCACCAAGGACAACCTGACCGTGTCGATCGACACCGTCGTGTACTTCCAGGTGACGAACCCGCAGTCGGCCGTGTACGAGATCAACAACTACATCGTCGGCGTCGAGCAGTTGACGACCACCACACTGCGTAACGTCGTCGGCGGAATGACGCTGGAGGAGACGCTCACCTCGCGTGATTCGATCAACGGTCAACTCCGCGTCGTGCTGGACGAGGCGACCGGCCGCTGGGGTCTGCGAGTGGCCCGAGTGGAGCTCAAGAGCATCGATCCGCCGCCCTCGATCCAGGAATCGATGGAGAAGCAGATGAAGGCCGATCGCGAGAAGCGAGCGACCATCCTCACTGCCGAGGGCCATCGTGAGTCGGCGATCAAGACCGCCGAGGGCGACAAGCAGAGTCGGATTCTCGCGGCCGAGGGTGGCAAGCAAGCGTCCATCCTCACCGCCGAGGGTGAGCGGCAGTCACGCATCCTGCGGGCGCAGGGTGATCGAGCTGCGAAGTATCTCGAGGCCCAGGGCCAGGCCAAAGCCATCGAGAAGGTGTTCGGTGCCATCAAGGCCGGCAAGCCGACCCCCGAGTTGCTCGCGTACCAGTACATGCAGACCCTGCCGCAGATGGCGCAGGGCGATGCGAACAAGGTGTGGATGATTCCGAGCGATTTCGGCGATGCGCTCAAGGGCTTCGCCAAGACACTCGGTGCGCCCGGGGAGGACGGTGTCTTCCGCTACGAGCCCAACGAGTCGGCGGGCAACGAGCCCAAGCCGGAGGACGACTCCGACGAGGTCGCCGAATGGTTCGAGACCAAGACCGATCCGGCGGTCGCCGAGGCGGTCAAGGCGGCAGAAGCAGTGGCGCGCAAGCCGGTCGACACGTCGCTGGCTGCGTCTCCCGAACTGTCCAAAGGGTTGGACCTCGGTGCCCTGGCGGCGTCGCCCGAGGCGGAGCCGGAACAGCGCTGAGGTCCGCCCTGATCAGCTGATCAGGGCGGTTCCGACGCCGGCAGCGGCCAGGGCCCACAGCACGCTGGCGAAGGTGCCGATGATGAACTGTTCGGAGGCATGGGATTCGCGCAGTTCGGGATAGCGCGCGAGTCCCTTGACTGCCAGCACGATGGCGATCCCTTCCGGCCAACCGGCGAGAATCGACACGGCAACGGCCACGCGTTCGAGGATGCCGATGGTCAGTCCACCACGAAGCGGCTCGACCGGATCTTCTCCGGTCGAGTCGCTTCGTCGTCGTGCGACGCGAAAAACGGTGGGCACCACCGCTGTTCCACCCAGTGCCGCAGCGACGACGCTCAGGACCACTCCGATGGCGTGGCCGAGACCGTAGGCCGGTCCGGCGACAGTGGCCAGGACTGCCGCTGCCGCGAGCAGACTCGACGCGGCGGCGGTGGGCAACCATCGTCGAATTCCGGTGCCGGCCGGGACCGTAGCGGCGATTGCGGTCAGTGCAAGCAGCACGAGGGTGGCGACGATCATGACCGATGGCTTTCCGTTGTGTTCGCGGTGTCGAGCAAGCGAGTCGCCAGGGTGCGGCCCGCGTTCTCGACGTGCCAGCCGGCTACCGAGAGTCGTTGTGACATGGCTTGTTTGCTGATCTTCAGTCGTTCGGCCGCGTCGGTCTGCGACAACCCGCGAGCCATGAGTTCGACTGCTTCTCGGCCCTGGTCCGAGCGTCTGCCGACGAGCAGCGCAACCAGGGTCGATGCGGTCTCCGCATCCTCGGCGGCAGCGGCGTCGGGGCCGCTGACGGCGAGTGCAGCCGGTGCGTTCTTGGCTCTGGTCACGGCGTCCCGGGCTGCCTCGAACGCCGGTCCGCGTCCGGCGCGCGTGGTCTCGGGCAGCGGGAGTTCGACGGAGCCGATGCCGATGCCCACGCTCCAGTGCGGGGTGGATACCAGTTCGAGGGCGATCGAGACGACGATGGCGGCCTCCTCGCAGACGGCTTGCACTTCGTCTCCTGCGGTTCGCTCGAAGGGACGGATCAGCTCGTGGTCGCGGTAGCGATCGAGCAGTTCGGGTACGCGATCGATATCGCGCCTACTGCGGCGCTGGTCCACGGTCAGTACGAACATCGGACAAGGCTAGATCGTTGATGTGACCCAGTCAAGCTTCAATGCTTGATTAGTCAGAATCAAGGTTCCCGGCCTGTCGACTGCCCGCGGGTGTGGGCTCGGATCGCGAACCGCGCGACAGACGCCAATCCACGACCAGCCCACTGAGGCCGATCGCGATACAGACCGCGGACAGCACCAGCAGCGCCGGATGTGTCTCGCCCCCGATCGCTCCGCCGATCACGACGATTCCGAGAGTGCCCGGCAGCATCCCGACGGCCGTCGCCAGCGCGAACGGGACGGGCCGAACCGCCGACACACCACACGCGTAGTTCACCACCGAGAACGGCACCGGCGCTATCAGGCGTAGAGAGCCGACGGCCAGCCATCCGCGCCGCCGCAGACTCTCGTCCACCGAATCCAGGACCGAGTGCGACATCCGCGCTGCCACGGCTTCTCGACCTATCGCGCGGACCAACAGCAGAGCCAGAATCGCACTTACCGTCGACGCGCCGATGGTGACCGCCAATCCGGTCAGGGGCCCGAACAGCACTCCTGCGCTGAGCGTGAACAGTGTTCTCGGGACGGGTGCGACGGTCACGATCGCGTGCACGCCGAAGAACACGAGCGGAAATGCCGGGCCGACTGAGACGCCCCAATCGCGAATCTGTTCGACACTCGGATGGGGTGCGAACACCGCCACGAGAGCGAAGACGGCAACAACCGCCAGCAGCGCGATCAGTCGAACGTCACGCAGGTGCCGGGTCACGAGAGGCAAGCGTACCGGCGCGAGACGACACCTCGCTGTTTCGGCGAGTGCGAGAGCTCAGCCGTCCTACCGAACGTGAGGTGATCCTCACGATAACCTGCAAGGCGGTGGGGTTAGCATCACTTCAAGTCGGGCGCAGGACTACCCGCCGAACCGAGGGAGCAGCACACGTGTCCATCGCGTCGCACGAAGATGCCGCACGCAGCGCTCATGCGGCCTGGCAGAAGGCAGTGGCCGGTGTCCTGGCCAAATCTCGTCGGGTCGAGGTGGCCGATCTGCCCGCCGACGCCGAACATCTACTCGATTCGACGACGTACGACGGGGTCACCGTGTCCCCGCTGTACACCGCGTTCGACGAGCGCCCGGAAGGTCCACTGCCGGGGCAATTTCCCTACCTGCGGGGCCGCGACCCCCACCGCGACGTCAACGCCGGCTGGAAGGTGTGCACCCGCCACGGTTCGGTCCGCGGCGACGGCGCCGACGACGCGTCGACGCTCAACACGCAGATACTCGATTCCCTCTCCAACGGCACCAGCGCTCTGTGGTTGACGGTCGGCACCGGCGGTGTGGATCCGACTGCGCTCCCGGAGGTTCTCGGTGGAGTGTTTCTCGAGCTCGCACCGCTGACGCTCGATGCGCGCGGGGATGTTCGGGCAGCAGCTGCAGCAGTGTTCGGGGTGCTCGACTCGGCCGATATCGACGATCGCGCCGCAGTCGACATCCGGCTCGGCGTGGCCACTCTCACAGCGCCGTTGGGCGGAACCGAGTCGATCGAGATGGACGAGGCACTCGAACTGGTTCGTGAATCGATCGGTCGCACCGAGACGGTTCGTGCGATCACCGTCGACGGCACCGTGTTCCACAATCTCGGAGGCGGCGACGCGCAGGAGCTCGGTGCTGCGATCGCCGCAGGCCTCGAGTACCTCCGGTCCATGACCGATGCCGGTATCGGCATCTCGGATGCCCTGAGACAGATCGAGTTCCGATTCTCCGCCACCGACGACCAGTTCCAGACCATCGCCAAGTTCCGGGCCGCTCGCACGTTGTGGGCGCGCATCGCGCAGGTCTGCGGAGCCCCCGACGCCGGTGACGCTCCTCAGCACGCGGTGACCTCGGAGGCGATGATGTCGCAGCGGGATCCGTGGGTGAACATGCTGCGGACCACGCTGGCGTCGTTCGGCGCGGGAGTGGGCGGCGCCGATGCGGTGACCGTGCTCCCGTTCGATGCGGCACTCGACGGCGGCGCAGCCGGGGTGTCGAAGACGTTCGCGGCCCGCATCGCCCGGAACACCCAGCTGCTGCTGCTCGAAGAGGCGCATCTCGGACGGGTCCTGGATCCGGGTGCCGGGTCCTGGTACATCGAAGAACTGACCGCTGCGGTCGCCGCGAAGGCCTGGGAGTTCTTCCAGACCATCGAAGCGTCGGGCGGATTCCGTGCCGCCGTCGCCGACGGTTCGCTCGTGGCCGCGATCGAGAAGACCCGCGCCGAACGCGATTCCGACATCGCTCACCGAGTGACCCCGCTGACCGGCGTCAACGAGTTTCCCAACCTGGCCGAGGCACCACTGACCCCGGAGCAGACCGAGCCGCAGGATTCAGCAACCGTGTACAGGTACGCCAGGGCTTTCGAAGCTTTGCGGGATCGCTCGGATGTTCATCTGGCTCAGCATGATTCACGGCCGACCGTGCTTCTGGTACCGCTGGGCAGCGTTGCCGAACACAACGTCCGGACGACATTCGCGTCGAATCTGTTGGCCTCGGGCGGGATCGAGGCCGTCAACCCGGGTCCGCTGACCGTCGAGGCTGTTGCCGGGGCAGTGGAGGCGTCCGGAGCTCACATAGCGGTGGTGTGTGGAACCGACAAGAGGTACGTCGACGAGGCCGCCACTGCCGTGGAGGCACTGCGGGCAGCAGGCGTCACGCAGGTGCTGCTCGCCGGTCCCGAGAAGATCTTCACCGGCGTCGAGGGTGACTCGCGTCCCGATGGATTCCTGACCGCGAAGGTC
Source organism: Rhodococcus sp. 14-1411-2a (assembly GCF_002259485.1). Classification (GTDB taxonomy): domain Bacteria; phylum Actinomycetota; class Actinomycetes; order Mycobacteriales; family Mycobacteriaceae; genus Rhodococcoides. Next base: position 269,329 of record NZ_NPGA01000020.1, on the reverse strand, counting down.
GACGCCGTCGCCGTGCTGACCGAACTTCTCGACACCCTGGGAGCCTGAGATGAGCGAGCCTGAAGTGAATACCGACGAGCGCAGAATCTCGCACACCATCGGCAGTTTCGCCGAGGTGCCACTGGTCGATCCCGACGAGCCGACTCCGCCGCCGCCGTCGGCCGAGGACGTCAACGCTCACGTGGAGAAGGGCGCGAAGGCCAACTTCTACACACCCGAGCAGGTGGTGTGGTCCACCCCCGAGGGCATCGACGTCAAGCCGGTGTTCACCGAGGCCGATCGCGCCGCCGCCGAGGCCGAGGGCTACCCGCTGCACAGCTACCCGGGTGCCCCGCCGTTCCTTCGCGGGCCGTATCCCACGATGTACGTCAACCAGCCGTGGACCATTCGTCAGTACGCGGGCTTCTCCACCGCGGCCGAGTCCAACGCGTTCTATCGTCGAAACCTCGCGGCCGGCCAGAAGGGTCTGTCGGTGGCGTTCGACCTGGCCACCCACCGCGGCTACGACTCCGATCACCCGCGAGTACAGGGTGACGTCGGAATGGCCGGTGTGGCCATCGATTCCATCTACGACATGCGTCAGCTGTTCGACGGCATCGACCTGGGCAGCGTCTCGGTCTCGATGACCATGAACGGTGCGGTGCTGCCGATCCTGGCGCTGTACGTCGCGGCCGCCGAGGAGCAGGGCGTCGGGCCGGAGAAGCTCGCCGGCACCATCCAGAACGACATTCTCAAAGAGTTCATGGTGCGCAACACCTACATCTATCCGCCCAAGCCGTCGATGCGCATCATCTCGGACATCTTCGCGTACACCAGCGAGAAGATGCCCAAGTACAACTCGATCTCCATCTCCGGCTACCACATCCAAGAAGCCGGAGCCACTGCCGATCTCGAACTCGCGTACACCCTCGCGGACGGTGTCGAGTACATCCGGGCCGGTCTGGATGCGGGCATGGACATCGATACGTTCGCGCCGCGACTGTCGTTCTTCTGGGCCATCGGAATGAACTTCTTCATGGAGGTCGCCAAGCTGCGTGCCGGGCGTCTGCTGTGGGCCGAGCTCGTCCAACAGTTCGAGCCCGAGAGCGCCAAATCCCGCTCGCTGCGCACCCATTCGCAGACGTCGGGTTGGTCGTTGACGGCACAGGACGTGTTCAACAACGTCGCCCGCACCTGCGTGGAGGCGATGGCGGCAACCCAGGGACACACCCAATCGCTGCACACCAACGCCCTCGACGAGGCACTCGCCCTGCCGACGGACTTCTCGGCGCGGATCGCCCGCAACACCCAGCTGCTCATCGCTCAGGAGTCCAACACCGTTCGCCCGATCGATCCGTGGGGCGGCTCGCACTACGTCGAGTGGCTCACTCATCAGCTCGCGAATCGGGCCCGGGCACACATCGCCGAGGTCGAGGAAGCGGGCGGCATGGCTCAGGCCATCGGCGAGGGAATTCCCAAGCTACGCATCGAGGAGGCGGCGGCCCGCACCCAGGCGCGTATCGACTCCGGCCGTCAGCCCCTGGTGGGCGTCAACAAGTACGTGCCCGACGAGCCCGACACCATCGAGGTGCTCAAGGTCGAGAACTCCAAGGTTCGACGTGAGCAGATCGAAAAGCTCGAGCGACTGCGGGCCGAGCGGGACACCGCCGAGGTCGAGGCCGCCCTGGCGAACCTGACCAGAGCTGCGGCGTCGGATCAGCCGGGTATGGAGAACAATCTGCTCGCCCTCGCCATCGACGCGGCACGCAAGATGGCCACCGTCGGCGAGATCTCCGACGCGCTCGAGAAGGTCTACGGGCGCCATCAGGCCGAAATCCGGACAATCAGTGGTGTGTACCGCGACGAGGCAGGCAAATCCGAGAACATCACCCGCGCCACGACGCTGGTCGAGCAGTTCGCCGAGGACGAGGGCCGTCGGCCTCGCATCCTGGTGTGCAAGATGGGTCAGGACGGGCACGACCGTGGTCAGAAGGTCATCGCCACGGCGTTCGCGGACATCGGCTTCGACGTGGACGTCGGCCCGCTGTTCCAGACCCCCGAGGAGGTGGCCCGCCAGGCCGCCGACAACGACGTTCACGTCGTCGGAGTGTCGTCACTGGCGGCAGGCCACCTGACGCTGGTGCCCGCCCTGCGGCAGGCCTTGGCCGACGTCGGCCGCGAGGACATCATGATCGTCGTCGGTGGCGTCATCCCACCCGGCGATTTCGACGAGCTGTACGCCGCGGGCGCTGCGGCGATCTTCCCTCCGGGCACCGTCATCGCCGACGCAGCGATCGGCCTGGTGGAGAAGCTGTCCGTTGCGCTCGGGCACGCACCACGCGAGGCCAACGCCTGAGCATGGGTTCTCCGAACGACAACACGAGTTCCACGACCGGTGCAGCGTCGCCGAGAGGCCGAACCATCGACATCGATGCGGTGGCCGACTCGGTTCGAGCGAACGAGCGATCCGGTTTGGCGCGTGCCATCACCTTGGTCGAGTCGACCCGATCGGATCATCGAGACCTGGCTCAGCAATTGCTGCTGCGGGTGCTGCCCGATGCCGGTGGCTCCCATCGAGTCGGCATCACCGGCGTGCCGGGGGTCGGCAAATCGACCTTCATCGACGCGCTCGGAATGCGGTTGATCGAGAAGGGGCACCGAGTCGCGGTGCTGGCCGTCGATCCGTCGTCGACGCGGACCGGTGGTTCCATCCTGGGTGACAAGACCCGGATGTCGCGTCTCGCGGTGCAGGAGAACGCGTACATCCGGCCGTCTCCGACGTCGGGAACCCTGGGCGGGGTCGCACGTGCGACGCGGGAGACGATCGTGCTCCTCGAAGCAGCAGGCTTCGACGTCATTCTGGTGGAGACGGTGGGCGTCGGGCAGTCCGAGGTGACGGTCGCGAACATGGTCGACTGTTTCACGTTCCTGACGCTTGCGCGCACCGGAGATCAGTTGCAGGGCATCAAGAAGGGCGTTCTCGAACTCGCCGACCTGGTGGCCGTCAACAAGGCCGACGGCAAGCACGCGACCGACGCGAAGAACGCGGCCCGGGAGTTGGCGGGCGCCCTGCGGCTGATCTATCCGCACGACGCGATCTGGAAGCCCCCGGTGTTGACGATGAGTGCCATCGAGGGCACCGGTCTGGACGAGTACTGGGACACCGTGCTACGCCATCAGCAAGTGCTCAGCGACGCAGGCGAATTCGCGGAAAAGCGTCGCAAGCAGCAGGTCGATTGGACGTGGACGATGGTCAACGATCAACTGCTGCGAAGGCTGGCGCAGAATCCCTCCGTCAAGGCGATTCGCGGCGACGTCGAGGCCCGGGTACGCGACGGTTCACTGACCGCCGCGCTGGCTGCGCAGGAACTACTCGACGCCTTCGATTCCTGAATCTGTCTCGGCGATCGGGATTGCGGGGTAGAGTCGGGCGGCGAGACCCCCGACACGCTCGATCAAGCGGTCGAAGAATGCCTCCGGGTCCGTACGAGTCGCGATCGCGGCATTCGGTTCTCGACCCCACATCCCGCGCCAATCGGCCACTGTCGTTCCGCGCGTGAGAGTCCCGACGAGTTCGACGTCCACGGTCGCGTGTCGGTAGGTGGCGATGTCCGCGTCGAGCGCGAGCGCGGCTGCAAACGGATCGTGCATGTGCGCCAGGAAGCCTTGATCGTGATCGCGATGGAATTCCAGGTAGAACCGCACCGCGTCGGAGAAGTGCCGCACGATCGGGTTCGACGCGGCCGAGCGAACACCCGGAGCATCGCTCGACGAGATCGATTCGGCCGGAACGCTTCCGGCGCGCTCGGCAAGACGCCGGATGTGTTCGGGGGTCATCTCGATGGTCTCGGTGATGTCGAGCGCGCAGACGACGGGACGGCGTTCCGGCGGTAGCCCGGAGAAGGCCGCGAACACTTCTGCGGCGGCCTCGGGGTCGACGGCGATGTTCCACTCGCTGGTCGGTGTCGTGTTGCCCTGGTGCTGAAATGCGCCGCCCATCAACACCAGTCGCTTCAACAGTCGAGGTAGCTCGGGATCCCGACGGATCGCCAGCGCGAGATTGGTCAGCGGACCGGTGACCAATCCGGTGATCTCGCCCGGCCGCGAACGAACCAGCTCGATCCACATCGTGGTGGCGTCCCGGTCGGACAGCGGCCGCGTCGACACCGGAAGCTCCGCGTACCCGATGCCCTGCGGACCGTGGGTGTCCTCGGTGGTCATCAGTGGTGCCACGAGGGGCACCTGTGCGCCGAGCGAGACCTCGACATCGCCCGCGCGGCACACGTCGAGCCAGGCGAGATTGTTCGCGGCAACCTGGTTCACCGGCACATTGCCCGCGGTGGATGCGATGCCGAGGATCTCGGCATCCTCACTGGCGAGCAAGTAGAGCAACGCGAGAGAATCGTCGATTCCGGTGTCCACGTCGACGATCAAGGGGACGGTCACGACGCCACCTCCGTCGTCGGGGTGTGCCGCACCGGGAAGTTGACCGATCGCGCGATGAAGCACTTCGAAGACGCCGATGCGTGCAGTTTCTCGGCGCGCGGCACCATCGACGGGTCCACGACGGTCACGACCGGAACGAGGGTGACCTCGACGAACTGACCCGAACCGTCGGATAGCTCGGTCATCACTCCGGTGGGGGAGTCGGTGTAGTCGGTGACGACCACTCCCGAGGCGGCGGCGAGCCCGAGGTACCACAGCATATGGCAACTGGACAGCGAGGCGACGAGCATCTCCTCGGGATTCCAGCGTTCGGGGTTGCCGCGAAAGCTCGGATCGGAGCTCGCGTGGAGGTCGGGTTTCCCGGGTGCCGAGACGATGTGATCGCGGTCGTAGGCGGCGGCACCGGTGGTACCGACGCCGCGGTTGCCCGTCCAGTTCACCGTGAGTCCGTAGTTGTGGTTCGGCACGGGTCCATCCTGCCAGCTGTGCGTCGATCGGTGTCGTTGCCCCGCGACGGTCTCTGTCCGGATTGGCCGAATTGCTCCAATTGTCAACGTGGTGTGGCACATTCGACGCCTTGCCGTTCACCTGGAGGAACATCGGTAGACCGAGTTCGGTCGTTTGAAATCACATCGTTTGTCTGGCTAACGTTGCTGGAATGACCGTAGCCCGAGAGCCTGAGACAACCCCGCAGCACACGCGGTGGGGACATCGACACGTCCAGCTTCTTCGACGCGACGCGTTCACGAACCGAATGCGGAGGAAGCCGGCGCTCTCGCAGGAGAGCATCACCGTCGTGGATCAGCCGATGCTCAAGCGCGCGGTGTCGGCCGCTGCTCTCGGCAACACGATGGAGTGGTTCGACTTCGGTGTGTACGGCTACCTGGCCGCGACGTTGGGCAAGGTGTTCTACCCCGACGCCACGCCCGCAGTGCAGCTCATCTCGACGTTCGCCACGTTCGCGGCAGCGTTCGTCGTCCGTCCACTCGGAGGCTTGTTCTTCGGACCACTGGGGGACCGAATCGGGCGGCAGAAGGTACTCGCCGCGACGATGATCATGATGGCGATCGGCACGCTGGCCGTCGGACTCATCCCCAGTTACGCGACCATCGGGATCTGGGCACCGATTCTCCTACTCGTCGCGCGGCTGGTCCAAGGGTTCTCCACCGGCGGCGAGTACGGCGGTGCCACGACGTTCATCGCCGAGTACTCCCCGGACAAGCGTCGTGGTTTTCTCGGTAGTTGGCTCGACTTCGGCACTTTCGTCGGTTATGCCATGGGCTCCGGCCTGGTGACGATCCTCAACGCGGTGTTGGGCGACGCCACGATGGTCGAATGGGGCTGGCGCATACCGTTCTTCGTCGCAGGACCGATGGGTCTGATCGGGCTGTACCTGCGGCTGAAGCTGGAGGACACCCCTGCGTTCCGCAAACAACTCGACGAACACGACAGCAAGGTCAAGGCGCAGGAGAGCGGTCGGAGATCGATCGGGAAGATCTTCACCGACCATTGGCGGGCTCTGTTGATCTGCACGGGAATCGTGTTGCTGTACAACGTGACCAACTACATGGTCACGTCGTATCTACCCACGTACTTCACCGAGGTCGTCGGCCGCAGTCAGCTCAGCGCCGATTTGCTCGTCCTGTCGGCGATGGTCGTCGTGGTGAGCGTCATCGTGGGTGTCGGCAGGCTGACCGATCGAATCGGCCGCAAACCGGTGTTCGTGTTCGGTGCTGTCGGGCAGATCGTTCTCGCCGTGCCCTGCTTCCTGCTGCTCCGCGAGAGCGGGTGGATCGGCCCGCTGATCGCGTGCCTGTTGCTCGGTCTCGTGCTGGCGTGTTTCGCGGCGCCGAGCGCGTCGACGCTACCGGCCCTGTTTCCCACCCGAATTCGCTACGCGGCGCTGTCGATCGGGTTCAATCTGTCGGTGTCGATCTTCGGTGGTACGACGCCACTGGTCACCTCTGCGTTGGTCAGCGCAACGGGTAGCCCGATGATCCCTGCGTACTACCTCGTCGTGAGCGGTGTTATCGGCCTCGTCGCGGTCGGGTTTCTGCGCGAGTCCGCCACCCAACCGTTGGAAGGCTCACCGCCACAGGTCGACTCGACCGCAGAGGCCGAGGAGCTCTACTCCGAGCTGTCCTCGGCCTCCCCGCGGTCGTAGTTCGCGGTCGATCAGTTCCGCTTGGCCCAGATCTCCATTCCGGCAGCATTGAGACGATCGACGAGGACGTCACCGATCGCGGTGGCGGGAGTGAGAACTCCTGCGGCCTTCGGTAAGGCGTCGCCGCCGTACACGAGTGCGAGTGCCGACTCCGCCAGCATGACCGCGGTGGCCTTGTAGCCGGGGTCTCCCGACGCTTTGACGCGAGCCCGGTAGCGAGCCCCCGACGTGGTGAGGGTGTACAGGTCGACCGTGAAATGTCCCTTCTCACGGGCTTTTTCACTGGGGCCGGTGCCCGGCTTGGGCAGAATGCGGTCGAGCACCTTGGCCGGAAGCACAGTCATCGCGGACACGCCGACGAACAGCCCGGCAGACAGAGCACCGGCGAGGACGGGGCTGGCGAACGACGAGCCAACGCTCATCACCTCGCTGTAGCGGAACTGCTTTCCGTAGGCCCAGTCGCGAAGTGCATTGGTGCGCCGGACGACTCGCGTGTTGTACGAGGCCATCACGAACGGGGCTTTCCAACCACGCAGGCTCGGGTCGATCTTCTTGCCGTCGATCAGCACGGTGTCGAGCTGACGGCCGAGTTGCGGCTCGAGGCCCCGGTCGGGACTGAGGGAGTACGGCCGCGCGGCGATGCGTCGGGCTCGCTTGTCCTTCTTCATCGCCTCGATCTGCCCGCGCAGCGAGTCGATGGTGCCGCCGCTGACCCCGCCGGACATCGACGTGACCACCAGGGTCGTGTCGGTCAGCTCACCGGCGTTGTCCGCGGTAACGGCCTCGTACAGCGCGTGTACGCCGATGTCGGACGGGATGGAATCGAAGCCGCACGAGTGAACGATGCGGGCCCCGGTGCGCTGAGCGATTTCGTGGTTGGTATCGATGCTCTCGCGAGCGAACAGGACCTCGCCGGTGAGGTCGACGTAATCCGTCCCGGCCTCGGCGCACGCCGTTGCCAATTCCAAGCCGTACTTGGCGTAGGGACCGACCGTGGTGATGACGACTCGGGTCGATCGGGCCATGGCCTCGAGCGATGCGAGGTCGGTTGCGTCGGCCTCGAGAACGGACCACTGCTGAGCCCTGGAGCCCAGTTCTTTCCTGGCGGCCTCCACCCTCGCCGTAGAGCGCCCGGCGAGGGCGATGCGGGTGTCTGCCGGTGCATGCTCGGCGAGGTACTTCGCCGTCAATTTCCCGACGAAGCCGGTGACGCCGTAGACGACGATGTCGTGAGTGCGATCGGGGGAGTCGGATGCAGGCGAATTCATACCAGCGACACTAACGCGGGTCACCCCGGCGAGTCGACGCGCCGTCAGTTCGTCCAGGTGTGCACGGGTTCTCCGGCATTCATGAGGGTGACGTAATCACCGAGCATTCCCGCAAGCGCTCTATCGCGCTTCTCACCGGCGCTTTCGCGGGCGACGACGGCGTTGCGCTGCCACACCGAGCCGGACTGCTTGGCCAGGCACCGCGCCTCGATCACCCCCAGATAGCGGTCGCGGACCGCCGCGTCCACGCCGTAGGCGGCCAATCCGGCGTCGGCCAGGGGCAGCAGCCGACGCAACACCAGTTCCTGCGGACTCACCCAGCCCACCTCGGGCCAGTAGAGCATCGAATCGAACCCGCCGCGGGCCGCGGAGTGCACGTTCTCCTGGGCGGCGTCGAACGACAGCTGCGACCACAGCGGGCGGTCGGCATCGGCCAGCGCGCGGACGGTTCCGTAGTAGAACGCCGCGTCGGCGAGAGTGTCCACCACCGACGGTCCGGCCGGCAGAACGCGATTCTCCAGCCTGATGTGATGGCCGTCGCCGGACCGGTCGTAGATCGGCCTGTTCCACCGGTAGACGGTTCCGTTGTGCATGCGCAGTTCGGACAGCGACGGTGTCTTGCCCTCGGCCAGCGCAGCCTTGGGATCCTCCTCGCTGCAGACCGGCAGCAACGCAGGGAAGTAGCGTGAATTCTCCTCGAACAGATCGAAGATCGAGGTGATCCATCGTTCGCCGAACCACACCCGCGGTCGGACACCCTGATTCTTGAGCTCCTGCGGCCTGGTGTCGGTGGCCTGCTCGAACAGCGGAATGCGAGTCTCGTGCCACAGCGCGCGTCCGGCGAAGAACGGCGAGTTGGCGGCGAGCGCCACCTGTACACCCGAAAGGGCTTGCGCTGCATTCCAATACGACGCGAACTCGTCCGGAGCCACCTGCAGGTGCAGCTGAACCGACGTGCAGGCCGCCTCGGGCAGGATCGTGTCGGTCACGATGTCGAGATCCTCGGCGGCAGCGGCACCGGGCAGTCGAACTCCGCCGATCTTCAGTTCGATGTCCTCGCCCCGAGCGGCGAAGATCTGCTGATTGAGCAGGTCGTAGCGCGGATTCGCCGAGAGCCACCGGTGCTCGAAGTGCTCCTCGTCCAGAGTCGGGAGCATGCCGATCATGGCGAGCCGACTACCCGAGGTGCGGGCGCGTTCGTCCGCTGCATTCAGCGATCTGCGCAGGTCGGTCTCCAACTCGGCGATCGAGGCACCGCGCAGTGGCCGAGGGTCGACGTTGATCTCGATGTTGAACTGGCCGAGCTCGGTTTGATAGTCGGGATCGGCGATGGCGTCGAGCACCGCCGCGTTGGCCATCGACGGTTCCATGTCGTCGTCGACGAGATTGAGCTCGATCTCCATGCCGATCTGCGGTTCACCGACGTGGAAGGTCTCGTCGGCCAACATGATCGCCAGGGCATCGAGACAGTCCTGCACCTTCTGGCGAAACTCGTGCCTGTCCTGCCTGGTGAACTTACGGCGCTCGACGTCCTCGCCCATGGTGCCCGCCTATCGGTGCGTGAAGAAGGGCCGTTCGCTCGCGCGCAACGACTTCGGCTTACGAGTATCGCAGCCCATGTTCGCCGAGGGGCACGCACGCGAAAATCACCAGGGTGACGGCTGGTAGTCCTTGAGGAACGAGCCGTGCAGATCGACTCCGAGTTCGCCCTGCACGATCGGGTCGTACACCCGGGCGGCACCGTCGACCAGGTCGAGTGGAGCGTGGAAACCTTCGTCGGCGAGCCGCATCTTGGTGGGGTGTGGCCGTTCGTCGGTGATCCAGCCGGTGTCGACGGCGGTCATCAGGATCCCGCTCTCGAGCATCTCCTTCGCGCTGGTGCGCGTCAGCATGTTCAGCGCGGCCTTGGCCATGTTGGTGTGGGGATGGCCCGGCCCCTTGTACGCGCGGCCGAACTGGCCTTCCATGGCCGAGACGTTGACCACGTACTTGCGCCGCGCGTCCGAGGCCTCCATCGCGGTGCGTAGCCGCGAGACCAGGATGAAGGGTGCGACGGAATTGCAGAGCTGCACCTCGAGCAGTTCCACCGGGTCGACCTGCTCGACGGTGTGGATCCAGCTGTTGGTCTCGGCGAGATCGGGCACCAGACCCCCGGCATCGATGGCGAGCCCGCTCTCGATTCTCTCGGCCGTGACCGAGCCGGCGACCATGGCGAGCGAGGCCACGTCGTCCGCGCTCAGGGCAGCAGTCGATCGGCCGCCGATCGCGGTGGCGGGCAACGAGCTCGCCAGTGACGCGGGGTGCGCATCACTGGTCTTGCCGAACGTGATGCGCTCCGGTCCTGCGCCTTCCGTCAGGGCTGCGGGCAACGGTTCGGCTTCCGCATCGGCCAGTGCGCTGTAGGAACCGGGGGAGCGTTTGACGGTCTGTGCGGCGTTGTTGATCAGAATGTCCAGAGGTCCCTCGGCCGCGACCGAATCGGCGAGCGCCACAACCTGAGCCGGATCGCGAAGATCGATACCGACGACGCGCAGACGGTGCAGCCACTGGTCACTGTCGTCCATCGCGGCGAAGCGACGCACGGCATCGTTGGGGAATCGGGTGGTGATGGTCGTGTGGGCACCGTCGCGCAGCAGTCGAAGTGCGATGTACATCCCGATCTTCGCCCGACCACCGGTCAGCAACGCCCGCCGGCCGGACAGATCGGTTCGCGCGTTGCGCTTGCCTCGATTGAGCGTCGCGCACTCCGGGCACAGCTGGTGATAGAACGAGTCGACGTGGGTGTAGCGCTGCTTGCAGATGTAGCAGGGACGAGCCTTGATCAGAGTGCCTGCGATGTCTCCCTCGGCGCGGGAGGTCAGGGACAGTCCTGCGGTCTCGTCGTCGATTCGGTCCGGGGATCCGGTTGCGGTGGCGGCGACGACGGCACGGTCGGCCGCGTTGACGGCGTTGCGCGCCGCGACGCGTCGGGCACGCTTGAGATCTTTGAACATGGCACCGGATGCGCGCTGCACAGCGATCGAATCCGGATGGTTCTTGTCCAGCTCTGCGGCCTGCTTCAGCACGCGCAGGCACGTCTCGAGATCGGTCGGGTCGATCGCGTCCATCGTCGGTCTCCTAGCATCGGCCCCTTCGAGCCGAACGAAAGCGAGTGCAGAACGAAAAAGACCCCGATTCCGAAGAATCAGGGTCAGTTTCGTCTGTCTCAACTCAGATCTGTGAAAATCTTTGTCTGGCTACATCTTTCAGACGGTGTCCGAGGGGGGACTTGAACCCCCACGTCCGTTAATAGGACACTAGCACCTCAAGCTAGCGCGTCTGCCATTCCGCCACTCGGACAAGTGCGACCTCTGCCGCATATTCTTTTGTTGCTTTCACAGCCGGCCGCTGTGTGCTGCGTAAGATTATCCGACGGGTTCCCGATAACCCAAATCCCCACGTCAGTTCATGCTCGAGGCCGTTTCTCATGGTGCCCGGAGCCGATTCTGGTGGTAGGAACGACGTGTGCCCAACGATGTGAGCAATCCCGGAAACACAACCGATATCGACGCCACCGTTGCCCTCGACGAAGTCGTGGATCTCGTCAGTTCCCTCATCCGGTTCGACACCTCGAACACGGGGGAGCTCGACACGACCGTCGGCGAAAAGGAATGCGCCGAGTGGGTGGCGAGCAAGCTCGAGGAAGTGGGCTACGAGACGGAGTACGTCGAGTCCGGTGCCCCGGGTCGAGGCAACGTGTTCGCGTGGCTGCGCGGAGCGGACTCCTCTCGCGGCGCGCTGCTGGTCCACGGACACCTGGATGTCGTACCGGCCGAACCGGCCGATTGGAGCGTGCATCCGTTCTCCGGGGCCGTCGAGGACGGTTACGTGTGGGGCCGAGGCGCGGTGGACATGAAGGACATGGTCGGCATGGCTCTCGCGCTGGCCCGCCAATTCAAGTCCAACGGAACCGTCCCACCCCGCGACATCCTGTTCGCGTTCCTGGCGGACGAGGAGGCGGGCGGCAAGTACGGATCGCACTGGTTGGTGGACAACCGACCCGATCTGTTCGAGGGCGTCACGGAGGCAGTCGGCGAGGTCGGCGGGTTCTCCCTGACCGTCGCCCGCCCGGACGGCACCGAGAAGCGGCTCTACATGGTCGAGACGGCAGAGAAGAGCTTGGCGTGGATGCGGCTGACGGCAAAGGCTCGGGCCGGGCATGGATCGTTCCTGCACGACGACAACGCCGTGACGTACCTCGCCGAGGCAGTGGCCAAACTGGGCAATCACACGTTCCCGCTGGTGCTCACCGAATCGGTCTCGCAGTTTCTGCAGGCCGTCTCGGAGGAATCGGGTCTCGATTTCGACCCGACGTCACCGGACATCGACGGCACCCTGCTCAAGCTCGGCAGCATCGCCCGCATCGTCGGAGCGACCCTGCGCGACACCGCGAACCCGACGATGCTCTCGGCCGGCTACAAGGCCAACGTGATTCCGCAGACGGCGACGGCAGTGGTGGACTGCCGAGTGCTGCCCGGGCGTCAGGCGGCCTTCGAGAAGGAGGTCGACGAGTTGATCGGCCCCAACGTCGAGCGTGAGTGGATCACGAAGCTCGAGCCCTACGAGACCACCTTCGACGGCGATCTCGTCGATGCGATGAACGACGCCGTCTTGGCCCACGACCCGAACGGTCGAACCGTTCCCTACATGCTCTCCGGCGGAACCGACGCAAAAGCGTTCGCGCGCATCGGTATTCGCTGCTTCGGCTTCGCCCCGCTGAAGTTGCCACCGGAACTCGATTTCGCGGCGTTGTTTCACGGCATCGACGAACGAGTACCCGTGGAATCGTTGGAGTTCGGTACACAGGTACTCGAACACTTCTTGCTGCACAGCTGACACGAAAGGAATCATCGTGGCGTACAACCCATACGACTCGCTTCCGGACCTACCATCCTTCGAGTTGACGTCCGAGGACGTCGAGGACGGTCAGACATTGGCCGCTCAGCAGGTCAGTGGAATCATGGGAGCCGGTGGGCACGACAACTCTCCGCAGCTGTCCTGGTCCGGTTTCCCCGAGGGCACCAAGAGTTTCGCTGTCACCGTCTACGACCCCGACGCGCCGACGGCCTCCGGCTTCTGGCACTGGGCAGTGGCGAACATCCCCGTCGAGACGACATCGCTGGTGTCCGGCGCGGGCGACGACGGCGGGACCGGGGTGCCCAGCACCGCGGTGACGCTCAAGAACGACGCCGGTCTGTTCCGCTACATCGGTGCTGCTCCGCCCGCAGGCCACGGTCCGCACCGCTACTTCATCGTGGTTCACGCGGTGGACGTCGAACGGCTCGAAGTGGACGAGACGGCCACCCCGGCCTACCTCGGCTTCAACCTGTTCTCGCACGCCATCGGTCGTGCGGTCCTCACCGGCATCTACGAGGCCTGAGCTCGAACGTCGGGTGTCGGAACACCGGTTCCGACACCCGACGGTTCAGGGCTTGTTCGCCGAGCCCACCGCATCGGTGATCGTGGCGAAGCCGTGTTCCTCGAGCCGAGTTGCCAGTCCCCGGTGAATGTTCTTGATCCACAGCGGGCCGCCGTAGATGAACCCGGTGTAGCCCTGCACCAGTGACGCGCCCGCAGTGATGCGTTCCCACGCCTGCGCCTCGGTCTCGATTCCGCCGACGGAAATCAGCGTCAGCCGGGTGCCCACTCGGCGGTAGAGACGTCGCAGCACCTCGATCGAGCGGTCTGCCAGCGGAGCACCGGACAGGCCACCTGCTCCTGCTGCGGCGACCACGTCGGCGTCGGTGCGCAGCCCGGTGCGGGAGATCGTCGTGTTGGTGGCCACGATCCCGTCGAGACCGAGTTCGACGGCCAGATCGGCCACGGCGTCGATGTCCTCGTCGGACAGGTCCGGGGCGATCTTGACCAATACCGGCACCGTCACCACGGACTGAACCGCCTCGAGGATCGGCCGCAGCGATTCGACGGCCTGAAGGTCACGTAGCCCAGGGGTGTTGGGGGAGCTGACGTTGACGACCACGAAGTCCGCCAACGGGCCCAGAAGCCGGGCGCTGGCCGTGTAGTCCGCGGCGGCATCCACCGGCTCCACGATCTTGGTCTTGCCGATGTTGGCACCGATCGGGATGCCCGTGCGCCTGGCGCGGACACGCTGGGCGGCGTGCTCGGCACCGTGGTTGTTGAACCCCATGCGGTTGACGATGGCGCGGTCCGCAGGCAACCGGAACAATCGCGGCGTCGGATTGCCCGGCTGGCTCTGCGCTGTCACGGTGCCGATCTCGGCGAAACCGAATCCGATCGGCCCCCACGCGTCGATTCCGTCGGCATTCTTGTCGAACCCGGCCGCGAGGCCGAGCGGAGCCGGGAATTCGACGCCGAACACCGTCGAGCGAAGTCGTGGATCGTCGACCACGAACGCCTTCTCGGCCAGGTAGCGGAGCGGCGGCACGACGGCGACGACGCGGAGCACCCGAAACGCCAGGTGATGGATCCTCTCCGGTGGCACGAGGAACATCAGGCGCAACAGAACTCGGTACAGGCGGTCTCCCACGGTCTTCTCTCCGGTCGATCTGGCTCGGTCGAACTCATGCGGTGGTGTCAACGATCGTGCGGTCGAACAGTACTGCGACGGGCTCAGATTCCGGGCTCGGGGATGTGATGCGCGGTCTTCTTGCGTTTGAGCAACACACGCCTGCTGCCATCGGTGTACAGCCGAACCCGCGACAGTTCCCAGCCGCCGAACTCCGCCTGAATCGCCAGCCGCATCGAGGCCGTCACCCGGGTCACATCCGGCGGCAGCCGCAACGGCACGTACTCCCAATCGTCGGACGCAGACACTTCCCATCCGACGGGCATCTTCGCGCGCCCCGGTGCCGAACTGTCATAAGCGTTCATATGCCTCCTCATCCCCTATCGGTCGTTCCTGCAGGCTCCACTCCCGCGTCCACGCGGGTCAACGACCGGCAGCGGGGATGCGCTGCAGTCCGTCACCGGTTGCCGATCCCACGTACAGGTCGCCGGTGTCGGCGTCGACAGCAACCGAATTCGGCTGCCGCACAGTGGCCAACCGCTCGGCCTCGACCGGAATTCCGGTATCGAGTGTGTACCCGACCACCTCGTTGAGAGCCGGAAGCGTCACCCACACGACACCGGACTGCTCATCGTAGGCGATCGCCCACGGCTGCGACCCGACCGGAAAGCGTTGCCGCATCAGCAGATCGTGCGAGGTGAAGACGAGCAACTCGGTCCCCGTCGAATCGGTGACCAGCAAGCGGCCGAACTCGTCGCTGGTCATCTCCGCGGCACCTTCGCCTGCGCGCAAGGCCACTCCGAGGGTGCCGTCGTCCAGATTCAGGTCGGTCACCGACGTCTGACGACGATCGAGAACCGAGACCCCGTTCGGTGTACTGGCCAGAGCATCGGCCGAGGTCACGCTGCCGCCGGAGACCGTGGTGGTGACCTCACCGTTCGTGTCGAGTACACGGACCGCTCCGGTGACGTCTCCGACAGCTGTCGTGCCGTCGGGTAGGTCCGCTGCGGACAGCGCGTCACCGTCGACAGGCAGGGCGGTCCGCTGTCCGTCCACCACGGAGATCCTCGCGACGGAACCGTCCATGGGCACCAACACTGTCGAGTCCCGTCCGGCGACGAGTGCGGCTCCCGTGGCCCCCAGATCGACCACCTGGGTCTGCGCTGCGGCACCGTCGCGGGCCAGGGTCACGGTTGTCGATGCGTCGGTCAGCGCCACGAGGGTGCGGGTGACGGGATCGAACGTGAGGGCGTCCACGGGCGCGAACGCGCCGACGGTTCCGGCGGGGGTGGCAGTGGCTTCGGGGGACTCGGCCGGCGGTCGGGGGTCGACGGAGATGTCGTCGGCGTTCTCGTCGTCGCTGGAACACCCGCCGACCGACAGGACTGTGACGACGGCGAGCGCGGACGCGACTGCCGCTCGAATCGAACGAGCCGACGGTGTTCGCATGAGGCCGAACCTACTTCCTCGAGAAGACGCTGCCTGTGGAGGCGTTGCCACATCTGTACCAGCGTGCAGCGACCTCGGCGAAATCGACCGCGCCGGACCGGTTGTCGTTCGGTCTCGCCCGAACAGGCGGTAGCGTGATCGGGCGAGGTGAGTACACGACATGGGAGTGGACGTGGGAACCGAGGAAACACACTTCGTCGTCGAGGAAGTGAACGCGGGAACGCACCCGAACGGCTTCGGACGCACCGACGACGGTCGGGCGTTCGCGTTTCGTGTGCATCGAAGCACCCTGTACGTCGAGATATACCGCCAAGATGTGCAATCTCCGGTACCGGATCGGTCCGAGGTCGAAGCGGTTGCCGAGCATTCGGTCACCGAGGTCGATCTGACGGACGAGCGCAGCATCGTCGGTGTGGTGCGTGACGCGGTCGCCCATGCGCAGCAGCTGTCCGATGCGTCACAGCGAGACACCACCGCAGTTCGAGCCTTCTTCAACCGAGTCAATTCCGTGCTTGAGGGTTTCTGACACGGTGGGGAACCACCAGTTGTTCGCCCGTCACGGGATGGTCGAACACGTCGACGGGATGTCGGTAGACCCGGGCCAGTCGCTCGGCGGTGAGCACCTCCCGCGGCGGACCGGTTGCGACCAGTTCACCCGAGTCCAGGATCGCGACGCGGTCGGCGTAGGCCGCCGCGAGGCCGAGATCGTGCAGCACGACAACGACGGCACGGCCGGCGGCAGCGAGCGAGCGCACCACGGCCATGACCGACTCCTGATGTCCCAGGTCGAGTGCGGCAGTGGGCTCGTCCAGCATGATCGTCGCGGTGTCCTGGGCTATGACGCGCGCCAGCGCAACTCTGGCCTGCTCGCCACCGGAGAGCGACGCGAACGGTCGATCGGAGAAGTCCGCTACGTCGCATGCGGATATGGCTGCGGAGACGCGGTCGTCGTCGTTGCGCGCAGCCGACGTACCGACCCAGGGGGCTCGACCCATTCGAACGATCTGGCCGGCCGTGAACGCGAACCCGACGCTGTGTTGCTGAGGAAGCACCGCACGCCGCCTGGCCACGTCGACCGTGCGGAGGCGGTTCAGCGGTTTCTCGTCCAGTAGAACCGACCCGGCGCTGGGCTCGGTGTCTCCCGCCATGACCGACAGCAGCGTCGATTTGCCCGCGCCGTTGGGGCCCACCAGCGCCAGTATCTCGCCGGCGACCACGTCGAGGTTGACGTCGGACAACACCGTCGCGTCCCCGCGCCGAGCGGAGACTCCGCGGGCGACGAGGGTATTCGAACCCGGTTCGGGGATGACCGGGATGTCGTTGCGTGCCGTGCCGATTCGCTTCGTCACGCCCAGCCGCCCTGGCGAGCACGGGTACGGCGGAGCAGCCAGAAGAAGAACGGCGCACCCGCCAGTGACGTCACCATGCCGAGCGGCAGATCGACGTTCGCGACGAGGGTGCGGGTGACGAGATCGGCAGCGAGCAGCACGACGGAGCCGGCGAGGGCGCTGGCCGGGACGAGGAGTCGATGGGCGGGACCGAGCACCATCCGCACGGCGTGCGGAACCACCAGCCCCACGAACAGAATGATTCCGGTGAAGGCGACGCCGGACGCAACGAGCAGGGCGACGACGACGATGGCGAACTGTCTGAGTCGTTCGACGTTCACTCCCAAATGGCGTGCCACGTTCTCTCCGAGCGCAAGCAGGTCGAGTCGGCGCGCGATCGCCAGGGAAGCTCCGATTCCGAGCAGTGCGAGCGGGCCGACCACGGCCACCGACTGCCAGGTCGCGCCCGCGAGTGACCCCAGTTGCCAGAACACGATCTGATCGCGGGCTGCGGGACTGGCGACGAACGTGAAGAACGCGATGGCACCGCCGGCGAATGCATTGACTGCAACGCCGGTGAGGATGAGCGTCACCACCTCGGTGCGTCCTGCGTTGCGGGCGAGGAAGTACACGGCGATCGTGGTGACGAGGCCGCCGACGAATGCTGCGAACGCCACACTCCAGACTCCGGCGAAGCTGCCGCCGAGCACGATGACCGAGCTGGCACCGACGGCAGCGCCCGAGGAGACCCCGACGACACCCGGCTCGGCCAACGGATTGGCGAACACCCCCTGGAGCAGCGCACCCGCGCACCCCAGACACGCGCCGACGACGATTGCCAGAGTCAGGCGCGGGAATCGGACCTGCCACAACGTCACCTCGCCACTGGGGTGTGCGGGCATCGGGCCGATGTCGAGTCCCACCCGATGCGCGAGGCTGCCCAACACTTCCAGCGGTGTCGTCGGCACCTGCCCCACGACGGCCGAGATCAGGGCCAGACACACCAGTGCCACGACCAGGGCTCCGAATGTTGCAAGAACCCGCCCTCGGCCCGTGCGCGTTTCGGCGAGTGCGCGGTCGGTCATGACGCGGGGTCGTACACGGCCTTCGACAGTGCGCCCAACACCTTTCCGGTGTTCGGGCCGAAACTGAGGATGGTGCCGTCGTCCATGTCCACCACCCGGCGATCTCGGCCTGCCGGTGTCTGCGCGATTCCGGGGATCTGCTCGAGCCCCTCGATACCGCCGATCGATTCCAGGCCCTTGGTCATCATCAGAATGACGTCGGGTGCCGCGGCGATCAACGCCTCGCTGGTGACCGGCACGAACTGTTCGGTCAGACCCGATTCGACACCGGCGTCCCTGGCGCCGAGAGCCTCGATCAGTGCGTCCGCTCCCGAGCCGGGTCCGGCGAGCATCTTGATGTCCGGGCCACGCATGTACAGAAACGCGATCTTCGGCGGTTCCGAGGACTCGGGTGCGGCGTTCTCCGCTGCCGAGATCTCGGTGTTCGTTCGTTCGGCGAGTGCGGCACCGGCGTCGGGCACACCCAGGGCAGCTGCGACGGCCTCGATCTGAGGGGCGACGCCGGCCAGAGTGCGCGTGGGATCGAAGTACACGAGCGGAATGCCCGCGGCTCGGATCTGATCCTGCACGGCACGTGGACCGATGCTGGTATCGGTCAGTACGACGGTCGGCGACAGTGCCAGAATTCCCTCGGCGCTCAGCGAATGGCCGGTCGGGGTGACGTCGGGCACGTTCTCGGCCGCGGGAAATGCAGCCGAGGTGTCACGCCCGACGAGGTTGTCCCCGAGTCCGAGTGCGAAGACGGTCTCGGCGAGCGTTCCGTACTGGTCGGCAGCGACGATGCGGCTGTTGTCCGTCACCGTGACGGGGACGCCGTCGAATCCGGTCACGGTCACGGGGAGTACCTCCGCCGGATCGTCGACGACGGGTTCCGGATTCGGATCGTCGACGACGGCAGTGCGGGGGCCGATGGAGTCCGAGGATGCGGTGCCGGGGGTGTTCGCCGAGCAGGCGACCAGGACTCCGGCGACGAGGAGCACGGCGGCGAGACGGTTGACGGTCACCACGGAAGGTTAGCCTGTCCGATGTTGGTGCGTGATCAGGCGCTGACGTCGTCCAGGGCCGACGCGATCGCTGGCGGCAGCTCGAGTTCCTCGGCCATCAGTGCGCCCATCAACTGCGCGAGGTCCCGCGCTCCCACGATCGCGCTGCTCACTCCCGGTCGGTCCCGCGCCCACGCGAGTGCGACCACCAGGGGAGAGGTGGCCAGACCGTCGGCAGCGGTGACGGCCGCGTCGACGACGCCCACGGCGGAATCGGTCAGGTACGCGTGCACGGCCTCGGCGTGCAACTCGTCGGCCCCGCGGGAGTCCGCGGGTACTCCGCTGCGGTACTTGCCCGTCAGCACGCCGCCTGCCAGGGGTACCGCCGCGAGGATGCCGATGCCGTGGTGGTGCGCGGCGGGAACCAGCTCGTCCTCGATTCCGCGCGCGAGCAGCGAGTACTCCGCCTGAGTGGCCACGATGCGCCCGGTACCGGCTGCGCCCGCTGCCGTCGCCAGTTGCCAGCCGAGGTATCCGCGGGCTCCGGTGTAGCGCACCCGTCCGCTGGTCACGGCGTAGTCCAGCGTTGCGGCGACCTCGTCGACCGGCGTCATCGGGTCCCAGGTCGCGACCTGCCACAGGTCCAGGTAGTCGGTTCCCAATTCGCGCAGCGTGGCGTCGAGTTGGCCGAGCAGTCCGCGCCTCGAGCAATCCACGTGATAGCGGCCGTAGCGTGAGCTGAGGCCCGCTGCGCTGCTGATCACCAATTCGTGTCGCGGGACGACGTCGTCGAGCAACTCGGCGAGCACTCGCTGCGCCCGTCCGTCGCCGTACGCCGGAGACGTGTCGACGAGCGTGCCGCCGGCCTCGGCGAACGCCGACAACTGTGCTGCGGCGTCGTCACCGTCGGTTCCGCTACCCCATCCGAGGGTGCCGAGGCCGAGTCTCGAGACTCGAAGTCCGCTGGTGCCGACCGATCTCTGCTTCATATGTGCCGAATGTCCTTTTACGTGTGATCGTCGGTGTCGAACTGCACTGCCGCCAGTGCACAGTAGTGCGCCGCGCCGCTCGGTGCGTACGTGCCGCGCCGGGTACGGTCGTGCCCGTGAATCGCGAATTCAGGGGGCAGGCCGGCGGCCGCGCATCGACACTGGACAGTCCATCGACACCGATCTCGGAGGGTGGCCCCGCATGATCGACATGACGTGGCTGCAGGCGATCATCCTCGGCGCGGTGCAGGGCTTGACCGAATTCCTGCCGATCTCCTCGTCCGGGCACCTGCGCATCGTGTCCAGCGTGTTCTGGAACGAGGACGCAGGCGCGTCCTTCACCGCGGTGACCCAGCTCGGCACCGAAGCCGCTGTGCTGCTGTTCTTCTGGCGCGACATCGTCAGAATCGTCAAGGCCTGGTTCGTCGGACTGAAGCACAAGAACGAACGCGGGCTCGACTACCGAATGGGGTGGTACGTGATCATCGCCACCATCCCCATCGGCGTTCTCGGCCTGCTGTTCAAGGATCAGATCCGAACCGGTGCCAGGAACCTGTACCTCATCGCGTTCATGTTGATCGCGTTCGCCGTCGTCATCGCGATCGCCGAGAAGGTCGGCCGCAAGGAACGTCCCATCGAGAAGCTGACCACCCGCGACGGCATCGTCATGGGTCTGGCGCAGTGCCTCGCGTTGATCCCCGGAGTGTCCCGTTCCGGTGCGACGACCAGCGCCGGCCTGTTTCTCGGACTCGAACGAGAAGCGGCTGTACGATTCTCGTTCCTGCTTGCCATCCCGGCGGTCACCGCCTCCGGTCTCTTCTCGTTGCCCGACGCCTTCGAGCCGGTCGGCACGGGTCTGGCCGCGTCCGGCCCGCAGCTGCTGGTGGCCACGATCGTCGCCTTCGGTCTCGGCTACGCCTCGATCGCCTGGTTGTTGAAGTTCGTCGCGAACCATTCGCTGTACTGGTTCGTCGGTTACCGCATCGTGCTGGGTGTCGTCGTGCTCGGGCTGCTGGCCGGCGGGGTCGTGTCGGCCACCTGAGGCCGGGAGTGGAGCCTGCGGAACGACCTGATGGTGCGGGAGTGGAGCCTGCGGAACGACCTGATGGTGCGGGAGTGGAGCCTGCGGAACGACCCAGAGGTCAAGACTGGCTAGGCTCGATGCAATGACAGTCATCTTGCTTCGGCACGGACGCTCGACGTCGAACACCGCAGGCACGCTCGCGGGTCGGAGCGCGGGAGTCGAGCTCGATGATCGGGGGCGTGAGCAGGCGCAGGCGGTGGCGGATCGTCTCGGCGAGCTTCCCGTGTCCGAGATCGTGCGCTCGCCGTTGCTGCGGTGCGAGCAGACAGTGGAGCCGTTGGCGGCCAAGCTCGGGCTCTCGCCGGTGGTCGAGGACCGGTTGGTCGAGGTCGACTACGGACAGTGGACCGGCCGGACGATCAAGGAGTTGCTGGCGGAACCGCTGTGGAAGGTGGTGCAGCAGCACCCGTCGGCTGCGGTGTTCCCGGAGGGCGAGGGCTTGGCGACGGTGCAGCAACGCGCGGTGCAGGCCGTGCGTGAACATGACGCCCGGTTGGCCGCGCAGCACGGCCGCGACGTGTTGTGGGTGGCGTGCTCGCACGGTGACGTCATCAAGTCGGTGCTCTCGGACGCCATGGGTGCCCACCTCGATTCCTTCCAGCGGATAGTCGCCGACCCGGCTTCGATCAGTGTCGTCCGCTACACCTCGACGCGGCCGTTCGTACTGCGGACCAACGACACCGGGTCCGATCTGAGTGCGTTCGTACCGAAGGCCGAGGAGCCCGCCACGCCGGAATCGGTCGATGCGGACTCTTCCGACGCGGTCGTCGGTGGTGGGGCAGGCAGCTAGAGCGCCCTTTCGGCGCTGACACCCCTATCGGTGGCAGGCTGGAGGGCAAGCAATACCGTCCACGGTCGATCCGTGGCCGATAATGAAAGTTCCGAGAATCGCTTCGCGGAGCTGTTCGAGTCGTTAGGAGGTGCAATGCCGCGCGCCATACACATTTTTCGCACCCCTGATCGTTTCGTTGCCGGAACCGTTGGGGAACCGGGCGACCGAACGTTCTTCCTCCAGGCGGTGCACGACGCCCGCGTGGTGTCGGTCGCGCTGGAGAAGCAGCAGGTCCAGGTACTCGCAGACAGGATGGGGCTGCTACTCGAAGAAGTGCACCGCCGGTTCGGAGCCGACGTTCCGGCCGAGGAGACCCATTCGGTCGACACCAGTCCGCTGCTGACCCCGATCGACACCGAGTTCCGCGTCGGAACGATGGGACTCGGCTGGGATGCCGACGCCAACGCCGTCGTGGTGGAACTTCTCGCCGTCAGCGAAGTCGAGGTGGACGAATCGGTCGTTCTCGACGACACCGACGAGGGCCCGGATGCCGTCCGGGTGTTCCTCACTCCGGTGCAGGCCCGCGAGTTCGCGGTGCGGTCCGAGCGCGTCATCGCGGCCGGCCGTGCGCCGTGCCCGCTGTGCGGACAGCCTTTGGCCCCCGAGGGACACGTCTGCATCAGAACCAACGGCTACCGCCGCGGTGCGACGTTCGGACCGGTGACCGAGGTCGACGAGTCTTGACCGTCGAACTGCCGCCGTTCGAGGGCCGCGAAACCATGGAGACCGGCGACCTGACGATCGTCGGTCGAGTGGTGTCGGCCAGCAACGCCACGCTGGTGTGCGAGGCGGGCGAGGGCGACTCGGCCGTGCGGTGCGTGTACAAACCCGTTCGTGGGGAGGTTCCGCTGTGGGATTTTCCGGACGGCACTCTCGCGGGCCGCGAAGTGGCGTCCTACGAAATCTCCGAGGCCCTCGGTTGGGGAGTCATTCCGCCGACGGTTCTGCGCGACGGGCCGTTCGGTCCCGGCATGGTGCAGAAGTGGATCGACACGACCGACGACCACGCCGAGGGACGCGTCGACCTCGTCGATATCTGCCGTCCCGATCTCGTACCGGCTGGATGGATTCCGGTACTGCAGGCGTACGACGGCGAGGGCGAGGAGATCGCGCTGATCCACGCCGACGATCCGCGACTGCAGCGGATGGCGGTGCTCGACGTGATCCTCAACAACGCCGATCGCAAGGGCGGGCACGCGCTCGAAGGTCTGGACGGCTACGTGTACGGAGTCGATCACGGTATCTGCCTGCACGCCGAGAACAAGCTGCGCACGGTGCTGTGGGGGTGGGCAGGCCAGGCGGTGGACGATGCGTTGATGTCCGACGTCGTACGGTTCGTCGAGACGTTCGACGCGGTCATCGCACCACGATTGGTCGACAAGATCACCCTGACCGAAACGGTCGCGGTTCTCGATCGGGCGCAGGCGCTGATCGCGCGGCCGGTCATGCCGGAGCCGCGCTCGAGCAGACCCATACCCTGGCCCGCCTTCTGATCGGGCTCGGATAGGCTCGGTTGCATGCATTCTTGGTCGAGCCCGGAGATCCCGACAATTCCAGGACAGGGTCCAGCGCTTCGATTGTTCGATACCGCAGACCGTCAGGTTCGACCCGTCACCCCCGGTTCGACGGCTCGGATGTACGTCTGTGGAATTACCCCGTACGACGCCACCCACCTCGGACACGCAGCGACGTATCTGACGTTCGACCTGATCAACCGACTGTGGCGAGACATGGGCATGGACGTGCATTACGTCCAGAACGTCACCGATGTCGACGACCCACTGTTCGAGCGCGCCGACCGCGACGGTGAGGACTGGCGCGATCTGGGAGCGCGTGAGATCGAGCTCTTCCGTGCCGACATGGAAGCGCTGCGCGTGCTCCCTCCGCGCGACTACATCGGCGCCGTCGAGTCCGTCGACGAGGTCGTCGAACTCGTGGAGAAGCTCGTCGCGTCCGGTGCCGCGTACGTCGTCGACGATGCCGAGTACCCGGATGTGTACTTCCGTGCCGATGCCACGGAGCAGTTCGGTTACGAGTCCGGCTACGACCGCGCCACGATGGACACGTTCTTCGCCGAACGCGGAGGTGACCCCGATCGGGTCGGTAAGCGGGATCCGCTCGATGCGTTGCTCTGGCGCGCGGTGCGGCCGGGCGAGCCGTCGTGGCCGTCGCCGTGGGGTCCCGGCAGGCCCGGGTGGCACATCGAATGCGCGGCGATCGCGCTCAACCGCATCGGTACCGGCTTCGAAGTCCAGGGCGGCGGAAGCGATCTCATCTTCCCGCACCACGAATTCTCGGCCGCCCACGCGGAGGCGGCGACCGGTGATCCGCGTTTCGCGCGGCACTACGTGCACACCGGCATGATCGGGCTCGACGGCGAGAAGATGTCCAAGAGCCGCGGCAATCTGGTGTTCGTCTCCACGCTCCGGGCCGAGAACGTCGACCCCGCAGCCGTGCGACTCGGTCTGCTGGCCGGGCACTATCGGCAGGATCGGCCGTGGTCCGACGAGGTTCTCGAACGGGCTCACACCCGGCTCGCACTGTGGCGTCGGGCCGCCGCGCTCGAGAGCGCAGCGTCGGCCGACGATGTGATCAATCGGTTGCGGCAGCATCTGGCCGACGATCTGGACACCCCCAAGGCACTCGACGCTCTGGACGCGTGGGCGAGCTTCGCGGTCGAGCGCGGTGGCTCGGACGCGAACGCACCTGGCGCCTTCGCCGACGCGGTCGACGCTTTGCTCGGGGTTCCGCTGCGTTAGTCCCCAGATCCCAGGCGCAGGTCCGTCAGCAGATCCGGGACAAGCCGGTCTTCCATGACCGCCCGGCCCGAGTCACGAAGGGCACCGGCCAGTTCCGGGTCCCACGGACTGTCTGTCGGATGGCCCTTCAGCGGTTCGGAATTTCGTGCGTCGAGAGCATGTCGATAGGAGTCGACGTCCATGCGCCACGGCACCGCGTCGTACCGGGAGAGTGCTCGTTTCACCATGTGCACTCCGGCCCAGTCGAAGTCGGCACGCCAGCGAATCGTGGTGCCTGGTGCGCGGGAGGCCAGCAGCCGGTGTACCGCGGCGGAGGGCTGACCGTCCGTGCAGATCAGGCTCGCGCAGTTCGACCCGAGAGTGCGGGCTGCCGCGGCGAGAACCGCCACGTTCTCGCAGACGAACACCGTGGCCGAACTGTTGGTGAGCGTCCCGCGCATGAGCATGTCCACGGTGACGGGGAAGGGGATGCCCTCGTCGGCAGCCTCGTTCAGCCACCCTGCCACGGTATGGGTCTCGTCGACGCGGTAGCCGAGCACGAGCACCCGGCTGGACACCGCGTCGACCGACACACCTGCGGTCTCCCACAACGCCCTGATACCGACCGGATCGACGGGCCGAGGGACGTTCTCGCGCAACGACAATGCATCGAGGACAAGTTTCGGGGCACCGCCGGCCGAGAGTGCCTTGGTATCACCGCAGGCGAGTTCGGCCAGCTCGGTGAGCGACATCCCGTCCACCGGCAGCATCGCGAGGACCTTCGTGGCCACCTCGAGCGCGTCGACGGCGACCCGGCCACCGAGGGTGCCGTCCTGGTTGAGCAACGAGGCGATCCAATGTTCGATCCATTCTCGGTCGGTGCCGCCGCCGAGAACCTCCCTGGCCCGATCGAGTGCATCGGCGCGCACCTGAGCCTTGTCGGCGGCGATCCGCTTCTTGTCCTGCAACGGGGCCTGCGACGTGAGGGTGTCGATCAGTCCGAGGCCACCGTTGAGCGGATGGCTCAGCCACGCGTCGAATCGCTCCAGGTCGAGTCTGGTGCTGCGCGCCCGAGAATGCAGACTGGAGTTGGACCGAGAGATCGCGCTGCACAGACGCCACAGCTCCGGAGCATCGCTCAGATCGACGGTGATGTTGCCGCCGACCCGAAGCCAGTTGGACTCCAACTTCTTTCGTGCCGCATCGAGCAGCGCACCCAATTCCACGCTGCCGCGCCATTCGCTGTTACCGCTCAAACTCCAGCCCACCTTCGGTTCGGGTCGGCACCCGGCGCGTCAGCGGTGACCCGAGTGCCGCGGCGAGGTCGGTACCGTCGTGCTCGGCGAACAGTTCGCCGTTCTCCCACACCAGAAGTGCTGCGCTGACGGTGTTCTCGGCTGTCGAATGCGCCAGGTCGTAGTGCGCGCAGCCGGGGACGTCCCCGTAGGTGATCCACAGGTCGTATCCGGTCATGAACAGGTCGAGGTCGAATTGCACACTCAGGCCGAGCAATTCGCTGCGGCCGTTGTCGTCGACACCGGCGAACGCCTCGTCCAGCGCCAGCAGCCGAGGTGAATGTGGATCGGCGGAGGACAGCATCACGTGCGCGGCGGCGAACAATGGCAGGTGCAGCGACACCGACTGCTCACCGCCCGAGAGCGCACTGTGGCGTGCGACGGTGAGACGATCCTCGTTGCCGTCACCGCTGATGAGCGTGAAGGCGAACACGCGCCAGCGGCGATAGTCCAGTGTCGTGGACAGGATCTCGGGGTAGGACCGTTCCGGATGCGCCGCGCGAGCGATTCTGATCTCCGACGCGAAGTGGGCGCGCATTGCGGCCAGATCGTCCTGGTTCAACGCCGAGGCGTCGCGGTCGAGCAGTTTGGACACCGCCCGGGCCCCGTCGTCGAGGTTGTCCGCGAGCACCCAGTGCACACCGATCGTGTTGCCCGACGACATGCGGCGCTGCTTCATCTCCGCAGACATCTGGGCGATCAGCTCGCGTGCGTCGACGGTGCGCTCGTGAATCTGCTGCGCCAGGCCGGTCAGCAGTGCATCTTCGAGTATTCGGCGCTCCTGCTCGGTCAGCAGCAACTCCTGATCGGCCCTCGCCGCGCCGATGCGGTCGGCGAAATCTCCGACCGACGAATAGCCCTGCTCGTCCTGAACTCGTACGACGGTCAAACCGTCCGGCGCATCCCACTGCAAACGGTAGTCCTGCCCCGATGCGGCGAGTTGCGAGTCGAACTCCTGGAGCGCACTCGTCAGGGCCGTCCGGGTCGACTTCCGGCTCGAGTCACTGACTTTCACCGACGCCGTCGCTGCGTCGAGTGCCGAATGCAGTGCGCTCACGACCGGCGGTAGTACCGGAACCTCGTCGTCGGGACCGTCGGCCTGCTGAACTCGATACAGAATCTGCTCCACGGTCAACCAGGCAGAATCACTGGCAGGCCAGGCGTACGCCTCGTGGACACCCAGGATGCCGAGCAGGTCCTTGCGAGCGTAGGGCGCCAGCCGCACGGCGTCGCCCAGGGTTTCGGTGACGGCACCGCGCAGGCTTTCCAGCGCGGTGTTGCAGGCACCCTCGGCCTTGCCGATCGCTTCGCCGGCTTCCTTGTCCGCTTTGCGCGCGGCCCGCTGCTCGGCGCGGCACTTCTCGATGCGTTCGCGTGCGTTCTCCAGATCGGTGTCGATCTGTTCGGCGGTGGCACCGAGCTTCTCGCTCAGGAGCTCGAGGCGTAGCACCTGCTGTCGGTAGTTCTCTTCGGCTATTGCCGCTTCCTCGGCGAGCTCCTCGGCCAGGCCGGTCGCCTCTTCGAGCCGGTTGGTTGCTTCGCGGGCGCGTTCTGCTTCGCGCGTGTGATCGCCACGCTTGCGGATGACCACCGAGCCCTGATGCTCGAAATGCCGAATCGCAGCGGCGAGGGCATCGATGTCGCGACCGATGTGGGGGGTGCGGTGAGCCACTGCGACGGTGCGCAGCTGCTTCTCCTTCGCCGACAGGTCTGCGATCGCCTGGTCGAACTCACGGTCGGCCGCGGCAGCACCCTCCGTGGAGGTGCGTAGCGCTCCAGCGGCAGCGGTGACGGCGCGTTGCGCTCTCACGATGGCCGAGGCCCGGGGGAGCTGCTTGGCGGCCGCACCCAGTGCCTGCACCGATTCGCGCGCAGATCGTTCGTCGGCCGTCGCGGTCTCCAGCGCGGCCGTTGCGGTATCGATCGCGCCACCGAGCTCGGCGATGCGTTGCTCACGCCGACGAGCTCGCGCCGTCGCACCGATGTACTCGGCATCGGCCTTGGTGTGGCGACCCTGCTGCACACCCTGCCAGTACCGACCGTCGACGCCCACCGAGACGGCACCGCCGGAGACTGCGCTTTGGTCCTGTTGCAGTGCAACCGAATTCAGCACGTCGAGTATGCGCGATTCCGATACGGCAGTGCCGGGCTCGGGTTCGAGGACGGACGCCAACGTGGTTCCGGTCGGCCTCGAGGCCTCCGGCAGCGGCGACAGATACTGCTCCGAGTTCGAGTCGACGGGGAAATCCGCGATCGGATGGATCCAGCCGTCGAGCAGATTCGCCGCCTGCAGCGCGGATTCGATTCCGGCGGCGTCGGCAGGGGAGACCGAAACCGCGAACCGAACCAGCTGCCACAGTGGCGCTCCCGACAGATCCGCACGCGAGTCGGACCGTGCGGCGAACGGCGGCGGCGCGTCATCGTGTTCGGCTCGCACCAGGGACAGTTCGTCGCGTAGCGCGTTCAGCTCGGCCGTGCGGGTCGATACGTCCACGCGGGCCTGTGCCTGCCGGGCGCGAAGCGCGTCGATACCGTCCGCGGTCTGTTCGGCCAGCACCGATTCCAGGCTCGGGGCGTCGTCGTCGCCGACGTGTGCCAACGCCGCGTCGAGGGCCTCGAACGCGGCGGAGGTGATGCCCGCAGCAGAGTAGAGCGCCGAATTGTTCGACCACCAGGCTCGTAGTCCCGAAGCGAACTGCGCCTTCTCCAGGTCCACGGTCGCCTCGGCCTCGGTGACCGCGGCCGACGCGGCCTCGAGCATCTCTCTGGCCTTCGACGCGGCCTTCTCCGCACGAGTGCGTTCCGTCGACGCCTTCTCGACGGTTCCCAGCGCCTCGCGAACCGCCCGCACGTCGCCGTCGCGTTCCTCGGCGTGGCCGCGCAGCGCGGTGCTGATCTGGTCGCTACGGGCGGTTCCCGGCAGTGGTGTCCAGACGATCCCCGCGTCCTCGGCTGCAGACTGCAGTTCCTCCTCGGCGCGGGTGACCCCGGCAACGGAATCCCGGAGTGCGGAATCGGCCCGAGCCGCTTCGGTGGTGCGCTGCTCCAGTTCTACTCGAGCCTTGCGGGCGCGGTCGGCCTGCTGGGCGGTCGAGATCTCCAGCTTCGCAGCGGATTCGGCCAGATCGTCGAGTTGCTGCTTGCCCTCGTATGCGCTCGAGCGCTGTAGAGTCTCGCGGTCTGCGACGGCCTGATCCAGTGCGCGTTCGGCCTCGTCGAATCGGGTTTCTGCAGCCGCACGTTCGAGCAGACGGCGGTCCTTCAGAGCGGCAGCGGCGAAGTGTGCGGTGGTCGCATGAGTGACCGCCTCGAGCCGGCGCGAGACCTGCTCGACATCCGAACGCGTCTGCACCCGAAGGTATTTGGAGTACACCGAGACGAAGTTCTTGGCGGCGTGATCGGCCTGCGCCAGTCCTTCGAGAGCCCGGCCCACCTCTTCCATGTCACTGAAGGAGCGCGCTGCTTCGAGCACCAGCTGCTCGTCCAACGGACGCAGGCCGTCGGTCAACGCCTGCGAGAGCCCCTTCGGGTCGAGGTTCTTGGCCAACTGTGGGCGGCGGAGTGTCAAGATCAAGTTGATCAACTGGTCGTAGCGCTGTGCACCGAGCCCGAACATGCGGGCGTCGATCGCGGCGCGATAGTCCACCGGGCGATCTGTCAATGCGTCGGTGCCCAGCTGTTCACCGAGTTGCTTCTTCGTCAACGGACGGTCGTCGGAACCCAACAGCGAGAAGTCGACGCCCACTCGGCCGTCGGCCACGAAGTACCAGCGGGTCACCTTGTCGTTGTGGCGGCTCGCCCGCATGCCGATTCCGACCGTCACCGATTCGGGGTCCTCGCGCGACCCGCGGCCGAACTCCATCCACACGTACGAGTGCGCGCTTTCCTGCCCTCGGTAGAGCAGGTTGGACTTCATCGTCCGCTCTTCTCCGGCGAACGGATTGAGCCGGCGCGGTTCGATACGACCGTCGAGGACGAACGGGAACAGCACCTCGAGAGCCTTGGTCTTGCCGGAACCGTTGGGCCCACGCAACACCAGACGACCGTCGGCGAAGGAGAACTCCTGATCACGGTAGTCCCACAGGTTGACGATCCCTGCTCGCGTCGGCCGGAAACGTGACGAGTGTGCGGTCATCTACTCAAGCCTCTACTTCGGATGGATCGGTGCTGCTTGACTGGTCGGTACTGGGGGACTGTTCGGTACCGAACAGCGAATCCTGCGGGGTCCGATCGCGCACGCTGACCATCAAGTCGCGGTAGCGCGCGATCACCGGCAGCACCAGCACGCCGCCGGACACGCTGTGTATCAATCGAAGTCGATGCAGCATCGCGATCGATCGGAGCCGCAGGCCGTCGCGATCGGTCTGCCACTGAGCAGCGAACGTACGACCGAACCGTTCGACGAGATCGTCGACCACCGAGACCAACCAACTGTCCTCGATCAGCGGATGACGCTTCTTGCCCACCGCATCGTCGAATGTCGCTGCATCGGAACCGAACCCGAATTCTGCGAGATCACCGAAGACTCCACCGTCGGGAATGGCACCGTCCAACTGCTCGATCAGGGCGTCACCGTCGGGAAGGGGGTAGGTCGCCAGCGCGGGTGCATCCGGATCGATCACCCGGTCCGAGATCTCGCCCGCGATCAGCAATGCGACCTGGGCAATGGTTCCGGTGCTGGGGAATCGGTAGTCCGAGAGTCGTCCCGAGGTGTCGATGAGGGCCACTCCCTCGGCGCGACGCTCGGCGACGAGGCCGGTCAGCAACTCGACGTCGGCAACGGTGCGCGACGCGGCGAGGGCCGTGCGGCCGTCCGGGTCGAGATCGTCGACATAGACCACCGGTTGCTCCACCAACGCACGGCGTACCGCACGCAGCGTTTCCTTCGGATCTGCCTCACGCCCGGAATCGGTCAGTCCCGCATCGGATTCCTCGGGGTCGATCGCGGCGTCCGAGCCGGCCAGCAACCCGCGAATCGATCGCAGATGCTGCACGGCGCGGGGCGGCCTGAACATGGCAACGACGACGGGACGGTCGATGTCGTAGAGCGCCTCGCCCGCGGACGGGTTGTTCGCCCAGCCGCTCGCGTCACCGTCGGCCAACGCGATGGCCCCGCGTGTCGCGAGCCACCCGATCGCGTCGACGAACGCGTCTCGATCGCTTGCCCGGTCGGTTGTCAGCTCGACACCGTCGACCTGACTCGCCTCTGCTGCAACATGATCGGCGAGTTCGGACAGGGTGATCTGGTTGCCCGCCCGGCCGAGTGCCGCCAGCGCCAACGCCAGGTACGCGTACCTACGGCGGTCGAAGATTCGGTCGGTGGGCGTTCGCGCGGGTTGACTGTTATCGAGTGCGTCGATCACCGGGAACAGGCGAGCCGTGGTCTCGGTGACCTCGAGGCGATACCCGAACAGCTCGAGCAGATCCTCGCGCAACTCGGTGGCCCATCTGCGCAGCAGTGGCAGCGCGATCCGGTCGGGGTACGTCGTGGTCACCAGGTGATTCGACAGCGCAACCCGGGCGGCCCGCTGGTAGGAATCCAGTGCGAGGGTGGAGATCTCGCGAGCTCTCATCGGCGTGCCACCTCGCTGACCTCGAGCGCCAGGCGGTCCAGGTGCAGCCGGCCTCTGCTGGTCCGCACGATTGTCGAACGGTCGCTTTCGCTGAGGGTCAGGCGCACGCCGCTGTCCGATCCGGACGAGTCGGAGGTGCGTCCGCTCACGCGTACCCGGGCGGTCAACGCAGCATTCAACAGACTCAACAGCACCTCGGTTTCCTGCTCGTCGAGAATCCGGTCGTGGATTCCGGCGGAGGCAAGCGACTGCGCTGCGGCACTGCGTGATCGCTGCGACTCGAGTTGCTGCTCGCGCAGCCGTCTGATGCCGCCGTCGTTGCGCTGCACCCGTCCCGGAACACCGGGGGTCGGGGTGCGTCCGGTCTCGGCCAGGGTGCGCGAGATCTCGACCGGTGGTGCCTCCCACCACGATCGGGACGTGGGGATGATGTCGGCGTCGGGATGCACCATCGACAGATGCCGCGGTCTGCCGAGGCCGAACACGGCATGGAACAGAGCGTGCGCGCTGTCTTCGGTCGGCGCGGCAGCGAACCAACCGGCCAGGTGGCGCAATTGGCTCTCGCGACTGACTCCGCCCTTGCGGGTCTCGGTGACCCGGCGCAGCAGCGACAGCACGGCGGCGATCGCGCTCATCGTGCCCTCGCGGAGTCGCTCGGACTCGCTGAGTTCGGACTCGGCCGAGACGAACCAATGCGAGAGGCCGGCCCAGCGATCGGTCCAGTCGGCGCGGCGTTCGGCGACGGTGAGAAAGACTCGTTCGTCGCTGATCGCGGCTCGCTCGACGAGTTCCTCGATTCCGGTGCTCTCGACGAGTGCTATCGCCTCGGCGAGTTTCGGTGCGTAGCGGGTCAGATCGGAGCTGAATTCACGCATGTGTGTCAGCAGGGCGTCCTTGTGGACCAGGAACGACTCCGGCGTGATCTCGGTGGTGCGCACGAGGTCGCCGAGCACCAGATAGAAGTGCGCGGCGCGGGTAGCCATCTCCGACAGTGTCGAATCGAGTCGGCTGAGCTTGCGGTAGATGCGATCGCCGTCGGCCTGACGGTTCGCCTCGGCCAGCTCGTGCATGTCGGCCAGTAGCTCGGGCAGCACCAGCCGCGACAGCGCGGCGTCGTCCAGGCGCGCACCGAGCACGTCCTCGACCGCTCGGTAGGCCTTGTAGCCGGCTTGGCCGAACTGGTAGACGAAGTGACGGTTGCGGTACTCGGCGAGGGTGGCGGCGCGGGTGCCGTCGTAGCTGCGTTCGAGCAGGCCCCAGGCGTGGAGCTGATCGAGCAGAGGCGCGATGTCGAGGGTGCTCAGCGCTTCGTGGTGCCCGGAGCTGCGTGCGATGAGGTCGGCGACGTCTCCGGAGTGCAGCAGGACGACGTAGTTGGCTCGTGCAGTGTCGAATGCCCGGAGAACAGCCAGGTACTCGGAGCGCTTCTCGGCAACGGCGAACGAGAAGAGACCGAGACGATCTTCCTCCACGAACGCATTCACGACTCCCTGTCGTGCGTCCTCGCCTGATTCGCTCACTGGAACAGGGTAGGGGGTAGGAGTGGAGCCTGCGAAACGACCAGGCGGTGCAGCGGTGTCGGTCGTTCAACCGTGCCGGTTAGAGCTCCAGGGTCACTTTTCCGTCCACCACTGTGGCGGGGTAGGTGCGCACCGAGTCGATGCCGCTGGGGCAGGTGCCGTCGTCGAGCGAGAAGGTGTACTGGTGCAGTGGACACACGACTATGGATCCGTCGATCTGACCGTCTGCCAGCGGCCCGCCCTTGTGCGGGCACACGGCGTCCATGGCCCGGACCGAGCCGTCACGGAGGAGGAACACCGCCACCTGCTTGCCGTCCACCACGTAGGCCCGTCCCTCGCCGGGCGTCAGGTCCTCCACGGCCCCGACAGGCACGCTCATCGGACCGGCACCTGTGGCAGCGGAAGCAGGGGCAGCGATGGGGTGAACTGGGCGGGTGACTTCGGTGCGGCGCGGTCCTGCCACGGGTCGATGTACCCGTCCACCGATGCCTGCATTCGTTCGTCGAGTCCGGCGACGATGCCGTCGCGGTCGTCGATCAGCACGCTCTGCAGTTCTTCGAGACCGACACGCGGAACCCACGCGTACGTTCGCTCGAGCCACTGGGCGTTCTCACGGTAATGCTGGATGAACCTGCCTGCCACGGTCAGAACCTCCTCGGCCCCCGTCACGGTGGCCAGTAGATCGCCCTTGCGGATGTGTGCACCGGCCGCACCTCCGACGTAGATCTCCCATTTGTCCTCACCCACCGAGACGACGCCGAAGTCCTTGCACAGTGCTTCCGAGCAGTTGCGCGGGCAGCCCGCGACCGCGAGCTTCAACTTCGCCGGAGTCTCCAAGCCCTGGAACCGTTCTTCGAGGGCGATGCCCAGTGCCGTCGAGTCGCCGAGGCCGAAGCGACAGAAGTCGCTGCCGACGCAGGTCTTCACCGTGCGCATACTCTTGCCGTAGGCGAAGCCGGAGGGCATGTCCAGATCGCCCCACACCTTCGGCAGGTCTTCCTTCTTGATGCCGAGGAGATCGATACGCTGACCGCCGGTGACCTTGACCAGCGGAACGTGGTACTTGTCCGCGACGTCGGCGATCTTGCGCAACTGATCCGGGGTGGTGACGCCACCCTTCATCTGCGGCACCACCGAGAACGTGCCGTCCCGCTGGATGTTGGCGTGAACTCGGTCGTTGATGAACAGCGCGCCGCGCTCGTCCACCCAGTCCGGGCCCCACACCGTCCGCAGCAACGACGCCAACGGCATCTTGGCCGCGGCATCCTCCGCTCCACCGGTCGCCAACGCGGCGAAGACCGCAGACACCGCCCGAAGATCCTGCGCGCGAATCGCGTCGATCAGCTCCGGCTTGGTCATCGGGATACACGGCACGTACCAGTCTGCGGTCGGGTCGGCCTCGACGGCACCGCCTGCTGCGCACGCGATGATGTCCTTCACCAGTCCCTTGCACGATCCGCACCCCTTGCCCGCCCGGGTCTTCGCGGTCACGTCGCCGAGGTTCTTCGCGCCTGCGTGTACGCAGGCCACGATGGCTCCCTTGGTGACGCCGTTGCAGTTGCACACCTGGACGTCGTCGGCCAGCTCGGCGGCTCCTGTTGCCGCAGAGGGGGTGCCCATGTCGAAGAGCATGCTGATGCGCTCGTCGGGCAACGGCACTTTCTCGTCGAACGCCTGGGTGAGGAAGTTGGCCTTGGAGATGTCGCCCAGCAGGGTGGCACCGACGAGTTTGTTGTTCCGCACGATCACCGACTTGTACGTACCGCTGCGCGGCTCGTAGAACTGGACGAACTCGTCGTCGTCTCGTTCGGGGGCGGTGATCCCCATCGAGGCGACGTCGACACCGGCGACCTTGAGCTTGGTGGTCAGACGCGAACCGTGGTACGCCGCAGTGGGATCGGCTCCGGTGAGCACGTCTGCCAACACGACGGCCTGCTCCCACAGCGGAGCGACGAGGCCGTAGACCTCGCCGCGGTGTTGGCAGCATTCACCGACGGCATAGATGGAACCCTCGTCCTCGCAACGTAATTGGTCGTCGACGACGATTCCGCGTTCGATCACCAGTCCGCCGGCGCGAGCGAAATCGACGCTGGGACGAATGCCCGCGGTGACGACGACCATGTCAGCGGCGAGCGAGGTGCCGTCGTTGAACCCCACGCCGGTGACGACGCCGTCCTCGGAGCGCAACACCGAGGTGGTTCGCTTGGAGGTGTGCACGCCGACGCCGAGTGACTCGATCTTGTTCCGTAGTACGCGGCCGCCACGCTCGTCGAGCTGCTGATTCATCAGGTGACCGGGGGAGTGCACCACGTTCACTTCCAGGCCCTGCGTGCGCAAGCCGTATGCGGCTTCGAGTCCGAGCAGACCGCCGCCGATGACGACGGCGCAGACGTCGTCGCGCGACTGCGCCATCTGCAGCATGCCGTTGGTGTCGGCGATGGTGCGGAAGCCGAACACGCCGCGCGCCAGCCTGCCGTCGGACTCGCGGAGACCGTCCATGTTGGGGAAGAACGTGTTGCTGCCGGTGGCGATGATCAGCACGTCGTAGTCGACGGACCGACCGCTCTCGCAGACGACGGTCTTGGAGAACCGGTCGAGTGAGATCGCGCGGTCTCCGGCGTGCAGCGTGACGCCGTTCTCGCTGTACCAGCTCATCGGGTTGAGGATCAGGTCCTCGTCGTCGACGGTGGCCTCGCCGGACAACACGTGCGAGAGCATGATTCGGTTGTAGTTGCCGTACGGCTCGTCGCCGATCATGGTGATCTCGAACGACGAACTGCCGCCGCGTTTGATGATCTCCTCGACCGCCCTGGCACCGGCCATCCCGTTACCGACCACCAGCAGCCGCTGCTTGCCCGCGGTCATCAGATCAGCACCAGACCGAAATCGACGACGACCTCTCCGCTGGTTCCGGCAGGGGCCGCGACGACCAATTCGAGCACCGTGTCGGGATCCACGTCCTCGACCACCCGCAGCGGAATGTTCACGCCGCTCTTGGCACCCATCGGGAACATGCGCATCGGACTGCCGTCGCGCAGCAAGGTGACGACCACCAGCTCGTCGCTCGAATTTCCGCCGCGAAAGTACAGCGGCTGAGCCGTCGTACCCTCGGGGACGACGAAGCTGAGGCTGGGATCGATCAGCTCGGGCTTGTCCAGACCGTGTCCGGTGAACGAGAAGACGCCTTGCAGGAATCGCGGTGTGCTGGCCATACCCACGAGGTTGCGGGGTCGGGGTGACGTCACCGCTGCGGTGACGTTACGTCGGGATCAGAAAGACCTCACCGGCCCCCGGCTACTCCTGTGCGGTCGGTCAGAGCCCGAAGTTGCCCGGACCGCGTCGCCTCAGGTACTTCTCGAACTCGGCCGCGATGGCGTCGCCGTCGATCTTGGCGATCGCATCGGACATGTCCACCTCGGCGTCGCCGCGTTCCTCGAGGCTGCGAACGTATTCGCTGATCTCCTCGTCTTCCTTCGTCATCTCGGTCACCGCCTCTTCCCATTCCTCGGCCTGGGTGGGCAGTTCGCCGAGCGGTACCTCGATGTCGAGCACGTCCTCGACCCGCTGCAGCAGCGCCACGGTGGCCTTGGGGTTGGGCGGCTGGGAGACGTAGTGCGGGACCGCAGCCCAGAAGGAGACCGCAGGCACCCCGGCCTTGACGCACTCGTCCTGCAGCACACCGGTGATCCCGGTCGGTCCCTCGTAGCGAGTCTGTTCCAGGTTGAACTGTTCGGCCGATTCGGTGCTGTAGGCGGTGCCGGTCACCGGAACGGGTCTGGTGTGGGGAGTGTCCGCCAGCAGTGCGCCCAGGATCACCACGGTCTCGACGCCGAGCTGTTCGACGAATTCGAGGAGGTCGTCGCAGAAACTGCGCCAGCGCATGTTCGGCTCGATGCCACGTAGCAGCACCACATCGCGCGAGCTGCCGGGAGGCGAACACACCGACAGCCGAGTCGACGGCCACTCGATCTCGCGCGTGACACCGTCCACCTGCCGGACTGTCGGGCGGTTGACCTGGTAGTCGTAGTAGTCCTCCGAGTCCAGTTCGGCCAGCGGACTGGCGTCCCAGATCAGCTCCAGATGCTCGATCGCGCCGCTGGCTGCATCTCCCGCGTCGTTCCAGCCCTCGAAGGCAGCGACCAGGATCGGGGAGCGCAACTCGGGAATGACGTCGTCGAGGTCGTCGAGGTCGTCGAGGTCTGTGGCATTGGCCACAGCATCGTGGACGGCCTCGATCAATGCAGCATCCAGAGGCACATCCGATCCGGCACCTGAAATGTCCGTATTTTCGTTTCCGTCGTCGATCGGGGACTGGCCATCGAGGTTTCGGGGACTCACCACGACAGCCTACGACCCGACGTAACTTCGGTGCCCACTACTCTGTAGTGATGCCCGCTCAACACAAGCCCAGTCTGCTCGATGCGATTTCACGTCGTGTTGTCATCGGCGACGGAGCGATGGGCACGATGCTCCAGGACGCCGACCTCACTCTCGACGACTTTCTCGGTCTGGAGGGATGCAACGAAATCCTGAATGCCACCAGGCCGGACGTGCTGCGTGAGATTCACCGCGAGTACTTCGCGGCCGGTGCGGACGCCGTCGAGACCAACACCTTCGGCTGCAATCTACCCAACCTGGCCGATTACGACATCGAGGACCGCATCCGCGAGTTGGCCGAGAAAGGCACCCGGCTCGCGCGTGAGACCGCCGACGAGATGGGCCCGGGCCGCGACGGGATGGGCCGCTTCGTGTTGGGTTCCATGGGCCCCGGTACCAAGCTCCCCACTCTCGGCCACGCCCCCTTCGCCCGACTGCGCGACGCGTACACCGAAGCCGCCCTCGGCATGATCGACGGCGGTGCCGACGCCATCCTGGTAGAGACCTGCCAGGACTTGCTACAGGTCAAGGCCGCGATCATCGGCAGCCAGCACGCGATGGACAAGCTGGGCGTCCGCATCCCAATCATCACCCACGTCACCGTCGAGACGACGGGCGCGATGCTCGTCGGCAGCGAGATCGGTGCCGCACTGACGGCACTCGAACCCCTCGGTATCGACATGATCGGGCTCAACTGTGCGACCGGCCCGGCCGAGATGAGCGAGCACCTGCGCCATCTGTCCAAGCATTCGCGTCTTCCGGTGTCGGTGATGCCCAATGCCGGCCTGCCCACCCTGGGCGCGAAAGGGGCCGAGTACCCACTGACCGCTCCCGAATTGGCCGAGGCCCTGAGCGGTTTCGTCAGCGAATACGGGTTGGCTCTGGTGGGAGGTTGCTGTGGCACCACGCCCGAGCACATCCGCCAGGTTGCCGACATGGTGCACGGGGCAACGAAACTCGAACGGCAGCCCGCGCCCGAGCCGGGCGTCTCCTCGCTGTACACCGCCGTTCCGTTCGAGCAGGATGCCAGCATCCTGATGATCGGTGAGCGCACCAACTCCAACGGGTCCAAGGCATTTCGCGACGCGATGCTCGCCGAGGACTACGAGAAGTGCCTCGACATCGCCAAGGACCAGACCCGCGACGGCGCGCACATGCTCGACCTCAACGTCGACTACGTCGGCCGCGACGGCGCCGCGGACATGGCCGCGTTGGCCAGCCGACTGGCGACGGCGTCGACCCTGCCGATCATGCTCGACTCCACCGAACCTGCCGTTCTCGAAGCAGGTTTGGAGCACCTCGGTGGCCGCAGCGCGGTCAACTCGGTCAACTACGAGGACGGCGACGGACCCGACTCGCGATTCCAGAAGATCATGCGTCTGGTCAAGGAGCACGGCGCCGCCGTCGTTGCGCTGACCATCGACGAAGAGGGACAGGCACGTACGGCCGAATGGAAGGTGCGCGTCGCAGACCGGTTGATCACCGACATCACCGAGAACTGGGGCCTGCGCCACGAGGACATCATCGTCGACACCCTCACTTTCCCGATCTCGACGGGCCAGGAAGAGGTGCGACGCGACGGCATCGAGACCATCGAGGCGATCCGGCAGCTCAAGGAGAAGTACCCGAAGGTGCACACCACCCTCGGGCTGTCGAACATCTCGTTCGGCCTCAATCCCGCTGCACGCCAGGTGCTGAACTCGGTGTTCCTGCACGAGTGCACACAGGCCGGCCTCGACACCGCCATCGTGCACGCGTCGAAGATCCTGCCGATGAACAAGATTCCCGACGAGCAGCGCGAGACGGCCCTCGATCTGGTGTACGACCGCCGCAGCGAGGGCTACGACCCGCTGCAGAAGCTCATGCAGCTCTTCGAGGGGGTCTCCGCAGCGTCGGCGCGGGAATCTCGCGCGGAAGAACTCGGCCGTTTGCCGCTGTTCGAGCGACTCGAACGACGCATCGTCGACGGCGAACGCAACGGCCTCGACGCCGATCTCGACGCCGCGATGGCCGAGAAGCCGCCGCTGGAAATCATCAACGAGACTTTGCTCTCGGGGATGAAGACCGTGGGCGAGCTGTTCGGCTCAGGTCAGATGCAGCTGCCGTTCGTGCTCGCCTCCGCCGAGGTGATGAAGGCTGCTGTGGCGTATCTCGAACCGCACATGGAAGCAACCGACGACGACGGCAAGGGTCGCATCGTGCTCGGTACCGTCAAGGGCGACGTGCACGACATCGGTAAGAACCTCGTCGACATCATCCTGAGCAACAACGGGTACGAGGTGGTCAATCTCGGTATCAAGCAACCGATTTCGACCATTCTGGAAGCCGCGATCGACAAGCGCGCCGACGTGATCGGCATGTCCGGGCTACTGGTCAAGTCCACCGTGGTCATGAAGGACAACCTCATCGAACTCAACTCGAAGGGTGTCGCCGAGCAATTCCCGGTTCTGCTGGGCGGAGCGGCCCTGACCCGGTCGTATGTCGAGAACGACTTGCAGGACGTCTACGAGGGCGACGTGCACTATGCGCGTGATGCATTCGAGGGCCTTCGCCTGATGGACACCATCATGACCACCAAGCGCGGTGGCGGACCGGCCCCGGACAGCCCCGAGGCACTCGCTGCGAAGGCCAAGACGGCCGAGCGCAAGGAACGCCACGAGCGGTCCAAGCGCATCGCCGAGAAGCGCAAGGCCGCCGAAGCGCCGGTGGTCGTGCCCGAACGATCCGATGTCGCTGCCGACATCGACATCCCGGTGCCGCCGTTCTGGGGCACGCGCATCGTCAAGGGCGTGTCACTGTCGGAGTACTCGGGACTGCTCGACGAGCGGGCCCTGTTCCTGGGGCAATGGGGTCTGCGCGGTGCCCGCAAGGGCGAAGGTGCCACGTACGAGGACCTGGTGGAATCGGAAGGCAAACCGCGCCTGCGGTATTGGCTCGATCGACTGAGCACCGACGGCATCCTCGCACACGCGGCATTGGTGTACGGGTACTTCCCGGCGGTCTCGGAGGGCGACGACGTCGTCGTGCTCACCGAACCCGAACCCGATGCGCCCGAACGCTTTCGGTTCACGTTCCCACGGCAGCACCGCGACCGCTTCCTCTGCATATCGGACTTCGTTCGGTCGCGTTCGGCGGCACGGGAATCGGGCAAGGTCGATGTTCTGCCGATGAACCTGGTGACGATGGGCCAGCCCATCGCGGACTTCGCCAACGAGCTGTTCGCCGCCGACTCGTACCGTGACTACCTCGAGGTCCACGGAATCGGCGTTCAGCTCACCGAAGCCCTGGCCGAGTACTGGCACCGCCGGGTACGCGAGGAACTGAAGCTCTCCGACGGCAATTCCGTCGCCTCCGAGGATCCCACCGAGGCCGAGGGCTTCTTCAAACTCGAATATCGCGGTGCGCGTTACTCGTTCGGTTACGGCGCGTGCCCCGATCTCGAGGACCGCATCAAGCTCGCCGCGCTTCTCGAACCCGAGCGAATCGGCGTGAAGCTCTCCGAGGAACTGCAGCTGCACCCCGAACAGTCGACCGATGCGTTCGTACTTCATCACCCGGAGGCCAAGTACTTCAATGTCTAGAACCCACCTGCAGGGTGTCCTGTGGGACATGGACGGCACACTGCTCGACTCGGAGAAGATCTGGGACGTCGCCATCGGTGAGTACTCCCGCACACTGGGAACCGAACTCAGCGCGGAGGTGCGTGAGAGCACCCTCGGCAACTCGATGTGGGACGCACTGCGCAAGGTCTTGGCGAATGCCGGGGTCGAGGTCACCGACGAGCATCTGGTCCAGGGCCGAGAGTGGCTGACGGCCCGAGTCGGAGACCTGTTCGCGGAGGGCATTCCTTGGCGACCCGGTGCCAAGGACGCTCTTGCGCTCGTGCGCGAGATGGGTCTGTCCACCGGGTTGGTCACCAACACCGAGCGGGGTCTGGTCGAGCGGGCTCTGGACACCCTGGGGCGCGAGTACTTCGACATCACGGTCACCGGCGACGAGGTCGAGGCAGGCAAACCGCACCCGGCCCCGTACCTGCGCGGTGCAGCGTTGCTCGGACTCGACGCCGCTTCGTGCCTTGCGGTCGAGGATTCGCCCACCGGCTCGTTGTCGGCGCACACCGCCGGTTGTCCGGTGCTGGTGGTTCCGTCCGAAATCGCGGTGCAGGCCGCACCGGGGTACACCATCCGCGATGGTCTCGTCGGATTGACCGCCGACGAGGTGCGGCGAGCCTGGGCATCCTGATCTCGACCGATTTATACCCCCGAGCGACGACGTGAAAGAATATCCATCCGTGAAGACTTTCGATTCGCTGTTCGCCGAGCTCACCGACCGCTCGAAGACCCGACCCGAGGGTTCGGGCACCGTAGCAGCGTTGGACGCGGGAGTTCATTTCCAGGGCAAGAAGGTCCTCGAAGAAGCCGGTGAAGTGTGGATCGCCGCCGAGCACGAGAGCGACGAAGCACTCGCCGAGGAGATCTCGCAGCTGCTCTACTGGGTCCAGGTGATGATGGTGGGTAGAGGCCTCGAACTCGAGGACGTCTACAAACATCTGTGAGTTCGATCCGCATGTCGCTCACGAACTCGTCGAACAAGGAAAACTCCATGCTGCGCGTAGCCGTACCCAACAAGGGCGCTCTCTCCGAGTCCGCCGCCGAAATTCTCAGTGAAGCCGGCTACCGACGCCGAAGCGATTCCAAGGACCTGACTGTTCTCGATCCGGCGAACGGCGTCGAATTCTTCTTTCTGCGCCCCAAGGACATCGCGATCTACGTCGGATCCGGGCAACTGGATCTGGGCATCACCGGACGCGACCTGGCTCTCGATTCCGGTGCTGCTGTCGAAGAGCGGTTGGCACTCGGATTCGGCCGATCGACTTTCCGCTATGCCGCACCCGCGGGCAAGGAGTGGGCACCAGAGGATCTGGGCGGATTGCGGATCGCGACGTCCTATCCCAACCTGGTGCGCAAGGATCTGGCCGCACGAGGACTCGAAGCAACGGTCATTCGCCTCGACGGTGCAGTGGAGATCTCCATCCAGCTCGGGGTCGCCGACGCGATCGCCGACGTCGTGGAGTCGGGTCGCTCGCTGCGTCAGAACAACCTCGTGGCATTCGGCGAATCTCTCTGCGATTCCGAGGGCGTCTTGATCGAACGAGCAGGCACACCGGGCACCGACTCCGCACGCAAGCAACTCATCGCCCGCGTACAGGGCGTCGTCTTCGCACAGCAGTACCTGATGCTCGATTACGACTGCCCCAAGTCGATCCTCGACGAGGCCGTCAAGATCACTCCTGGAATCGAATCGCCCACCCTGGCGCCGATGGTCGACGACAACTGGGTTGCCGTGCGCGCCATGGTCTCTCGTAAGGTCCACAACAACGTCATGGACCAGCTCGCCGATCTCGGTGCCAAGGCGATCCTCGCCTCCGACATCAGGTCCTGCCGCGCGTTCTGAATCCGAATTCACGTCGTCACAGCGCTGACGTCTCGATCGGACGAGACGTCAGCTGCGACGTCTAACCAACACCGTCTGAGCGATGCGACCGACAGGTCCTCGTTCGTCGCTGAGGGTGCCCGCGCACATTGCGATTCCGTCCGGCCCGGTGGAGGTCTCGGCGGACACCCCGATCCAATCTCCCTGCGGCACGCGGAACACGTGCACGGTCAGATCGGTGTTCAGGAACGTCCATTCGTCGATCGGGAGCTTGGCTCCGATTCCGTTGGCGATGTCGGCAATAGAGAACAGTCTCTCCAACGGAGTCATCGATTCACCCTGCACCAGAACGGGTCTGGGCCTCGCCCACACCTGGCCCGGCCCCGGCTCGCCGAGTCCGGTGAGAGTCCTGAACTCGACGGCGTCGAGATAACCCGACGACCAGGTGCCACCGAAGGTGTAATCGACTCCGTCGCTCACCGGTCGCATCACCGGATCCCCGGAGTGTGCAACGTCGTCGGTCGGCGTGGTGCGCAATCGCCATGCGCTGCCGCGGGCCACCGCCCGCGCAGTTCCCGACGTGCCGTCCGCCCAGAGTTCCGCGACGACGAGCTCGATATTGGCACCGGGACGCTCCGTCCATGACCGGATCTCGATGTCCCCGACCGGAACCGGTCCGAGGATGTCGACGGCCACGCGACTGATACGGGTGTCCTCCCT
Organism: Rhodococcus sp. 14-1411-2a; assembly: GCF_002259485.1. Lineage (GTDB taxonomy): Bacteria > Actinomycetota > Actinomycetes > Mycobacteriales > Mycobacteriaceae > Rhodococcoides. The sequence continues at coordinate 225,540 of NZ_NPGA01000020.1, read as the reverse complement.
GGCGTCGACTCGCTCGAGCGCCCGGACCAACAGGGCCGACGGCGGAGCGCCGTGTTGCATCGTCGGTGCCCACAGACTGACGGTGTGCTCGGTAGCGGTGACCCGCTCGTGGCCTTCGCTGCCGACACCGGCGGGAACGAAGAAGGCGTTCGGCAGTGCCTTCGCGGTGAGGGTCACAGCTCGGCCCCCGCCGGATCGGCAGCGGCCGTGGGCCAACCCGGATACGCCGGGGGAGTACCACCGAATTCCGGACACAGCGCCTGGTGGTCGCACCACTTGCACAACGCGCCCCGTTTGGCGCGGAAATCGCCGGTCTCGCCCGCAGCCAGAATCGCTTTCCAGATGGCCGAGAGCATGCGCTCGAACCTCCGCAACTCGCCCTCGTCCGGGGTGTAGGTCAGCTCCTGCTTGTCGGAGAGGTACATCAACTTCAGTTGTGCCGGAACGACTCCGCGCATCCGCATGATCATCAGCGCGTAGAACTTCATCTGGAACAGCGCCTTGGACTCGGTGAACTCTCGCGGTGCCCGACCGGTCTTGTAATCGACGACGCGGATCATCCCGTTCGGTGCCACGTCGATCCGATCGATGAATCCGCGCAGCGGCGTACCGTCGTCCAGCACTACCTCCACGCGCTGTTCGCAGGACTCGGGCTCGAACCGAGTGGGGTCTTCGAGCTCGTAGTACCCGGCGACCAGCGCGCGAGCCCGGTCGAGAAACGCCGGTCTTTCGTCCGCCGGAACCAGACTCTCGATGTCGGGTGACCGAGCGACCACTCGCTCCCACGCCGGATCGACGAGTTCTCGCGCAGTGGCCGGAACACGATCCTGTGCGGGCAACGCGTACAGGGCCTCCAATGCGGCATGCACCACAGTTCCCTTCACCTGAGCTTCGGTGGAGACCTCGGGAATCCGGTCGACGGCACGCAGGCGATAGAGGAGTGGGCACTGCTTGAAATCACCTGCGCGCGAAGGCGACAACGCCGGTGTACTGCGGGAGCCGGACGTCGCCGGCGACGTCTGCTCGCTGTCGCCGAGATCGAGTAGAGGCAAGTCGACGGGCGTCGACGCGGAAATACTCACGACTGCGACCCTATGCCGTTGGTCCGACATCTTCGGTCAAGGCCGTAGTCTGGCACGTCGAGTCGTCCCAGGTGCCGGACCGCAACAGGTCGGGCACCGAACAGAGCAACGAAAGCAGGTTCCGCTGTGCCGTCCGGTGATGCTGTGTCCTTCGGTGATTCCGCGTCCGCGTCGACCGACGGGCCCGAGGTCGACGCGATCGTCGATGCCCCGGTCATCGGTGCGGACGAAGTGGTCACCGCAACTGTCGACGAAATCGAACTCGACGAAGCTCTCGCGACCGATGACGACGTGCCGGTCGAGCCGGTACCGACCGGACCCGCACGCAGCGGACCGTTCCGCGTCGGAGATCGAGTCCAGCTCACCGACGGTAAGGGCCGCCACTACACGGTGGTGCTCGAGGCGGGCAAGGAGTTCCACACCCACCGGGGCGGAATCACCCACGACAAACTGCTCGGCGCCGACGAGGGCAGCGTCGTCACGTCCGTCAACGGCACCCCTTACCTCGCACTGCGGCCGCTGCTGACCGACTACGTGCTGTCGATGCCGCGTGGCGCGCAGGTCATCTACCCCAAGGACGCAGCCCAGATCGTGCACGAGGGCGACATGTTCCCCGGCGCGCGAGTGCTCGAGGCCGGTGCCGGATCGGGCGCGCTGACGTGCTCGCTGCTGCGTGCCGTCGGTACCGCAGGAACGGTCATCTCCTACGAGATCCGCCAGGACCATGCCGACTACGCGATCAAGAACGTCGAGACGTTCTTCGGCGAGCGGCCGTCCAACTGGCACCTGACGGTGGCCGACGTGGATCAGTTCGGTGTCGATCGTCCCGGCGAGCAGGTCGACCGCGTCGTCCTCGACATGCTCGCGCCATGGGACGCACTGCCTGCCGTATCGAAGGCTCTCGTCCCCGGCGGCGTGCTGCTGGTCTACGTCGCTACGGTGACGCAGTTGTCCAAGGTCGTCGAAGCCCTTCGCGCGCAGGAGTGCTGGACCGAACCCCGCTCGTGGGAGTCGATGGTGCGCGGGTGGCACGTCGTCGGATTGGCGGTTCGTCCCGAGCATCGGATGCAGGGGCACACGGCATTCCTCGTCAGTGTCCGACGCCTCGCCGAGGGCACCGTCACGCCGAAGCCTCAGCGTCGGTCCGGCAAGGGCTGACGATCCCAGCGGCGTCGCCTAGGATTCCCGGCCTCTAGGCGCAGGGTGCCTGCCCCATGGCGAGAATCTGGCAGGTACTGGCATCGGAGAGCTTCCAGTCGCCGTCGATCAGCACCCAGGTCTGCGGGGACGGGGCTGCCGTTCCCCGCGGAGTGGCGATCGCGACGTCGGCGGTGGACGTCTGGCCCTCGACCGTCGGTTCGGCAACCTCGAATGTGATGGCGCCGTAATTCGCCAGAGCCGCGGTCATCGTTTCGAGGTTGGTCAGGCGTGCCTGCCCGTTCTCGACCGAAGCCGCCTTCGTCGCCGCGTCTACGTCCGGTGCCACCAGTTGCAGCAGAGATGCTTCGAGTTCAGCCGCGGTAGGTGCTGCGACGGTGGGTGCATCGGTTGCGGGATCGCTGATTTCGGCGGCCGCCGTCGAATTGTGATCGGTGTGATCGGAATCGTCGGCCGAACTGCAGCCGGCCACCGAAATCATCGCTGCCGCGAGCGCGACACCTGCCGAGAAAATGCGCATCTTCACTGGTGAAGCCCCTGATTCCATGGTTGGTCCGCTGCTTGGTCAGGTGAGGCTAACATGAACTCGACCGACGCTCGGGTGCGGTCGAGACACACTGCTTCTCCGTCCCGATCGTGGTGTCGGTCCGCACATTCGGGCCGGTGCCGGTAGCGTTGATAGATCGTCACTGGGAGGAGTCGCTCATGAGCTCAACAGACAATCCGGATGTGGCCGCGGCCAGAGCCGAACTGGACGCCGTGCGAGCCGAAGCTGCTTCACTGCGCCGTCAACTGGGGGAGTCCCCCGAACAGGTACGCGAACTCGAAGGACGCGTCGATTCTCTGTCGCTGCGCAACGCGAAGTTGATGGACACCCTGAAAGAGGCCAGGCAACAGCTCATCGCACTTCGCGAGGAAGTGGACCGCCTCGGCCAACCGCCGAGCGGCTACGGCGTTCTGCTGAGCGTCTTCGACGACGGCACGGTGGACGTGTTCACCTCCGGACGCAAGATGAGGCTGACGTGTTCACCCAACATCGAGGCGGACTCACTGGCACCGGGACAGACGGTGCGCCTGAACGAAGCGCTCACCATCGTCGAGGCCTGCACCTTCGACCAGGTCGGCGAAATCAGCACTCTGCGTGAGCTTCTGGGCGACGGATCCCGAGCACTCGTCGTCGGTCACGCCGACGAGGAACGAGTGGTGTGGCTGGCCAAGCCGTTGATCGACATGGTCAACGACGAGGGCCCCATCGACCCGGACGAACCGTCCCGCAAACTCCGTCCCGGCGACTCCCTGCTCGTCGACACCAAGGCCGGCTACGCCTTCGAGCGTGTCCCCAAGGCCGAGGTCGAGGACCTGGTCCTCGAGGAGGTGCCCGACGTCGGATACGAGGACATCGGTGGTCTCGGTCGGCAGATCGAGCAGATTCGCGACGCCGTCGAACTCCCGTTCCTGCACAAGGATCTGTTTCGCGAGTACTCCTTGCGTCCGCCCAAGGGTGTGCTGCTCTACGGCCCTCCCGGCTGCGGAAAGACGTTGATCGCCAAGGCGGTTGCCAACTCGTTGGCCAAGAAGATCGCCGAGGCCCGCGGCCAGGACGCCAAGGAAGCGAAGTCGTTCTTCCTCAACATCAAGGGCCCCGAGCTGCTCAACAAGTTCGTCGGCGAGACCGAGCGTCACATCCGCATGATCTTCCAGCGTGCACGGGAGAAGGCGTCCGAGGGCACCCCGGTCATCGTGTTCTTCGACGAGATGGACTCGATCTTCCGCACCCGTGGTTCGGGCGTCTCGTCCGACGTCGAGACGACGGTGGTCCCGCAGCTGCTCGCCGAGATCGACGGCGTGGAGGGGCTGGAGAACGTCATCGTGATCGGTGCCTCCAACCGTGAAGACATGATCGACCCCGCGATCCTGCGGCCCGGTCGCCTGGACGTGAAGATCAAGATCGAGCGGCCGGACGCCGAATCGGCGCAGGACATCTTCTCCAAGTACCTGACCGACTCGCTGCCGGTCAACGCCGACGATGTCGCAGAGTTCGGCGGAGATCGCGCTGCCTGCATCCGAGGGATGATCGACCGCGTCGTCGAGCGCATGTACGCCGAAAGCGACGACAACCGCTTCCTCGAGGTGACGTATGCCAACGGAGACAAGGAAGTTCTGTACTTCAAGGACTTCAATTCCGGTGCCATGATCCAGAACATCGTCGACCGCGCCAAGAAGTACGCCATCAAGTCGGTACTCGAGACCGGCAACGGCGGGCTGCGCATTCAACACCTTTTCGACTCCATCGTCGACGAATTCGCCGAGAACGAGGACCTACCGAACACCACGAATCCGGACGACTGGGCTCGAATCTCCGGCAAGAAGGGCGAGCGGATCGTCTACATCCGCACGCTGGTCACCGGCAAGAACGCCAGCGCGAGCCGGGCGATCGACACCGAGGCCAACACCGGCCAGTATCTGTAGCTTCGTCGAACACCACTTTCGGGGCGCGTCCGCACAGGGCGCGCCCCGAAAGCGCTCTGCGGCCGACGTCTAGGCTCGACATATGCAGCGCATCATCGGTATCGAGGTCGAGTACGGCATATCTTCGCCCACCGAACCCACCGCCAACCCGATCCTGACATCGACCCAGGCAGTGCTCGCCTACGCGGCAGCCGCCGGGGTACCCCGGGCCAAGCGCACACGCTGGGACTACGAGGTCGAGTCGCCGCTGCGTGATGCCCGCGGATTCGACCTCGGGCGCTTCAGCGGCCCGGCACCGGTGATCGACGCCGACGAGATCGGCGCGGCCAACATGATTCTCACCAACGGTGCCCGCCTGTACGTCGACCACGCGCACCCCGAGTACTCCGCCCCGGAGGTACGCGATCCGTTGGACGCAGTGATCTGGGACAAGGCCGGCGAGCGCGTCATGGAGGCCGCCGCTCGCCACGCCTCGAGTGTGCCCGGTGCCCCGCGCCTGCAGCTCTACAAGAACAACGTCGACGGTAAGGGCGCGTCGTACGGCACCCACGAGAACTACCTGATGTCGCGCGAGACGCCGTTCTCGGCGGTCATCGCCGGTCTGTCTCCGTTCTTCGCCTCCAGGCAGGTCATCACCGGATCGGGACGCGTCGGAATCGGCCAGTCCGGTGACGAAGCGGGCTTCCAACTCTCGCAGCGGGCGGATTACATCGAGGTGGAGGTGGGCCTCGAGACCACCCTGAAGCGCGGCATCATCAACACGCGCGACGAACCACACGCGGACGCGGACAAGTACCGCCGCCTGCATTGCATCATCGGCGACGCCAATCTCGCCGAGATGTCGACCTACCTCAAGGTCGGCACCACCGCGCTCGTGCTCGATCTCATCGAAGCAGGGGTCGATCTGTCCGATCTGCAGCTGGCCAGGCCGGTGACCGCAGTCCATCAGATCAGCCACGATCCGACGCTGCGTAAGGCCGTCGCGCTCGCCGACGGCCGCGAGCTGACCGGGCTTGCGCTGCAGCGGATCTACCACCAGCGTGCTGCGAAGTTCGTGGCCGCCGAGGGCAGCGACGACGCGCGCGCTCTGGATGTGCTCGACAAGTGGGCGATGGTCCTCGACCTTCTCGAACGCGATCCGATGGAGTGCGCCCATCTGTTGGACTGGCCCGCGAAATTGCGCCTGCTCGAAGGGTTCCGCCAGCGGGAGGGGCTCGGGTGGTCGGCTCCTCGGCTGCATCTGGTGGACCTGCAGTATTCCGATGTTCGCCTGGACAAAGGCCTGTACAACCGGCTGGTTGCTCGTGGGTCGATGGATCGACTGGTCACCGAGCAGCAGGTGCTCGATGCCGTCGGCACGCCGCCGGATGATACGAGGGCGTACTTCCGCGGTGAGTGCCTGCGCAAGTTCGGTGCCGACATCGCCGCCGCGAGCTGGGACTCGGTCATCTTCGATCTCGGCGGCGACTCCCTTGTCCGCATCCCGACCCTCGAGCCGCTTCGAGGCACGAAATCGCACGTCGGTGCGCTGCTCGAGTCGGTCGACAGTGCCGCCGAACTCGTCGATCAGCTCACCAACTGACGCGCCCGACGACCGGTACCGACTATTCGCGGTGTCTTGCCGACCGACGGAGTCGGTCTGTCGGTAGGGTAAAGGTCCGTGCACTTTCGGCGGAACGTTCGGTTGCACTTGCACATCCACGACGGTGCACCTCGGATCGACCGGTGAGAGTGCAGTAGATCTGTTTTCTCGATACACGGAGGAGGTCGGCGACTATGGCACAGGAGCAGACACGGCGCTCTGGCGGCGGCGACGACGATGAGGTTCCAGGCGACACCGGAGCCGGTGGTCAGGAACGACGCGAGAAGCTGGCCGAGGAGACCGACGACCTTCTCGACGAGATCGACGACGTGCTCGAGGAAAACGCCGAGGACTTCGTGCGCGCCTACGTTCAGAAGGGCGGCCAGTGACGGTGGATCGTTCGGACCCACGGTCGGCCGGCGACGGAACGGCGATTCCGTTCGGGTCGAGCAGCTCGTCGTTCTCCGATTATCTTCGTCAGCACGCCCCTCATCTGTTGCCCGAGAGCGGTATCGCAGCGGACCTGGCGTCCCACACCGCGAACGGCGGGTCGGACAAGTCCGGTATTGCCCCGCACGGGACGACGATCGTCGCGCTGACCTACGCGGGCGGCGTTCTGATCGCGGGTGACCGGCGAGCCACGCAGGGCAATCTGATCGCCAATCGCGACATGCAGAAGGTCTACGTCACCGACGATTACTCCGCAGCGGGTATCGCCGGAACTGCCGGCATAGCGATCGAACTGGTGCGGCTCTTCGCCGTCGAACTCGAGCACTACGAGAAGATCGAGGGCGTGCCGCTCACATTCAACGGCAAGGCCAACAAGCTGTCGTCGATGGTCCGAAGCAATCTCGGTGCCGCGATGCAAGGGCTCGCCGCGGTCCCGCTGTTGGTCGGATTCGACATCGACATCTCGGATCCGGATCGTGCCGGACGAATTGTGTCCTACGACGTGGTCGGCGGGCGATACGAGGAGCGTTCGGGCTACCACGCGGTGGGATCGGGATCGCTGTTCGCCAAGTCCGCGCTCAAGAAGCTCTATCGCCCCGGAATGACCGAGGAGGAGGCGATTCGCGCAGCGGTGGAATCGCTGTACGACGCCGCCGACGACGACTCGGCCACCGGTGGTCCTGACGTCACCCGCGGGATCTACCCGACGGCTGTCGCCATCACCAGCGTCGGTGCGGACGATGTTGCGCACGACAGGATTTCGGCCGCGGCTCGGTCCGTCCTCGCGGAGCGGACCGAGAGCGCCGCACATTCCGGCGGTGCCGAGCATCACACCCGGGCCGGTCAGCAAGTGAGCGAAGGGGGTAGCGCACCATGACGATGCCGTACTACGCATCTGCCGAACAGATCATGCGCGATCGTTCGGAGTTGGCGCGCAAGGGAATCGGCCGCGGCCGCAGCGTCATCGTGCTGACGTACGCGGACGGGGTGCTCTTCGTGGCCGAGAACCGTTCGACCGCGTTGCACAAGGTGAGCGAACTGTACGACCGGATCGGTTTCGCGGCCGTGGGCAAGTACAACGAGTTCGAGAACCTGCGCAAGGCCGGAATTCAGCACGCCGACATCAAGGGATACACCTACGATCGGCGTGACGTGACCGGCCGTTCGCTCGCCAAGACGTACGCCCAAGCACTCGGCACGATCTTCACCGAGCAGCTCAAGCCGTACGAGGTCGAGATCTGTGTCGCGGAGGTCTCGCATCAGGACGAGCCGATCGCGACCCAGCTCTACCGCATCACCTACGACGGATCCATCGTCGACGAGCAGGATTTCGTCGTCATGGGCGGAACGACCGAGCCGATCGTGGCTGCGCTCAAGGACACGTACCGTTCCGGACTCGACCTGGCCGACGCGGTCCGTGTCGCCGTCGACGCACTCACGGCAGGTCCGGCGACGCCGCCTGCGGCGGGCGGTGAGCCGGAGAAGAAGGTTCTCGAAGTATCGGCGCTCGAGGTTGCGGTGCTGGACCAGGGTCGGCCGAGGCGAGCGTTCCGACGCATAGCCGGAGCTGCGCTCGAGGACATGTTGCCGACGCCGTCTGCGGCGGCCGAGGCAGTGACCGATACCGAAGCGGCACCGCCCTCCTGATCGGTGGCCCCGATTTTCCCACGGTCTCGCGCTCTATCGCTTCCGATAGAGCGCGAGACCGTTCTCGTCACTGGTGAACTCGAACCACGTTCCGTCGCCCACCACTTCGCCGTCGGCCGCCAGCGCAACCGGGGTGCCCTCCACCTCGACGGTCAGTTTCTTCACCGCTCGACGGACGTAGGCGGGTGACGAGCCGAGGGTGCCGGTCAACGTTGCCCACAGCAGTCTGGTTCTCGATGCCTTCGGCTCCGACGGTAGAAACCTGACATCGAGGGTTCCGGTGTGAATGCTGCTGCGAGACATAGGAACTTGATCTGCCGGTACGTAGTTGCCGTTGCCCACGAACAGCATCCAGACCGAATGCCTGGTGCCGTCGAGCCCGATGTTCAGTGGTTCCGCAGCCGCCAGCACCCTCGTCATCGCAATGGCGGCGGCCGGCCATTTGCCGATTCGGCGCTGCAACTTCTGACGCAGCCGCACCGAGTCGGGGTAGCCACCGAAAGTAGCGGTGTTGACGAACGACACGCTGCGGCCGTCGACGGACACCTCGGCGATGTCGACCAGTTCCGCGGTGCCCGCTTCCACAGCGGCAGCGGTGTCCTCCACGACGGTCAGCCCGGTGTCGCGAGCGAAGTGGTTGAGGGTGCCGCCCGGAAATGCTGCGAGCGGCAACCCGTTGCGTACCGCCGACGCGGCGACGCTGACCACTGTTCCGTCGCCGCCGCAGACACCGAGCGCACGCGGGGAGGTGCTCCGAATTCGCTGCTCGAGTTGCTCGTTGAAGTCCCGGTCGGGATCGGGGACGAACAGATCTGCGTCGGGAAGTGCTCGACGGATCGAGTCGAGCACGGCTTCCGAGTCGTCGCCCGAACCCGGATTGACGAGCACCAGCAGCCCCCGGCCGCCCGGCAGCGGCTCGACGTCGACCGGCGAGCCCAGATCGGCGGGCTTGCCCGACCGCACGGCCCACCAGCGACGGGTGGACAACGCGATGGCCGAGCCGAGAGCGGCACCGGCGATGACGTCTGTCGGCCAGTGCACCCCGACGTGGACCCGCGAGTAACACACCGCAGCCGCAACGGGCGCCAGCAGCACACCCGCTACCGGGGATTCGATTGCCACCGCCGTGACGAACGCAGCCGCCGACGCCGAATGACCGGAGGGGAACGACGACGACACCGGTGGAGCCAGCACCTGACGCAGGACGGGAACCGACTCGGAATCCGGACGAGTTCGCGGAAACAACGGTTTGAGCAGGCCGTTCGCGACCGAGCTCGCACCTGCCAGAGCGACGAGACCCCGAACGCCCCCGCGTCGGGCCGGGCCACCTGCAGCCACGAGAAGCGCAGCCGCACCGAGCCACAGACGACCGTGATCGGCGGCGTTGCTCAGCGCGCGCAGGCCGCCGTCCGCCCGGCTCTGCCGCAGAGCGGCACTTCGTGCCACCAGGGACAGATCCCACGCGTGAACGGCCGTCGAGATCGAGGTGCGCGTGGAAGTCATGACGCCCAGCCTAAGCACGTGCGACGACATCCTCACCGACAGACGACATCGGGGCGCTCCGACACATCGTTTCGAGGGTTGCGTTGTAGTGTCGAAGTGTGCAGCGACGAATTATGGGCATCGAGACAGAGTTCGGTGTCACATGTACTTTCCACGGACATCGACGCCTGAGTCCGGACGAAGTGGCTCGCTATCTGTTCCGCCGAGTCGTCTCGTGGGGTCGCAGCTCGAATGTGTTCCTTCGCAACGGTGCCCGCCTGTACCTCGATGTGGGCTCGCACCCCGAGTACGCCACCGCCGAGTGCGACAGTCTGCTGCAGTTGGTCACCCACGACCGCGCCGGCGAACGGGTACTGGAAGACCTGCTGATCGATGCCGAGCAGCGCCTGGCAGAGGAGGGCATCGGCGGCGATATCTACCTGTTCAAGAACAACACCGACTCGGCCGGCAACTCGTACGGCTGCCACGAGAACTTCCTGGTCCAGCGAGCGGGGGAGTTCTCCCGAATCTCGGACGTTCTGCTGCCGTTCCTGGTCACGCGTCAATTGATCTGCGGCGCAGGCAAGGTACTGCAGACGCCGAAGGCTGCGACGTTCTGCCTGTCGCAGCGCGCCGAGCACATCTGGGAGGGCGTCTCCTCGGCCACCACTCGTTCGCGGCCGATCATCAACACTCGCGACGAGCCGCACGCCGACGCCGAGAAGTACCGCCGGCTGCACGTCATCGTGGGCGACTCCAACATGGCCGAGACCTCGACGATGCTCAAGGTCGGAACGGCGGCCCTCGTTCTCGAGATGATCGAAGCGGGAGTGTCCTTCCGAGACTTCGCACTGGACAATCCGATTCGCGCCATTCGGGAGGTCAGCCACGATCTCACCGGACGCCGTCCCGTTCGACTCGCCGGCGGACGACAGGCCAGCGCCCTCGACATTCAGCGTGAGTACTACGCGCGAGCCGTCGAGCATCTCAAGACACGCGAGCCGAACACTCAGGTGGAGCAGGTCGTCGATCTGTGGGGACGCACGCTCGACGCCATCGAGACACAGGATTTCGCGAAGGTCGACACCGAGATCGACTGGGTCATCAAGCGCAAGCTGTTCCAGCGTTACCAGGACCGGTACTCGATGGAGCTGTCCGATCCCAAGATCGCACAGTTGGACCTGGCGTACCACGACATCAAGCGTGGCCGGGGGGTCTTCGACCTGTTGCAGCGCAAGGGTCTTGCGAAGAGAGTCACCGAGGACGAGCAGATCGACGAGGCCGTCGATCTACCGCCTCAGACCACCCGAGCCAAGCTGCGCGGAGAATTCATCACGGCCGCCCAGGAGGCAGGTCGCGACTTCACGGTCGACTGGGTGCACCTCAAGCTCAACGATCAGGCTCAGCGAACCGTGCTCTGCAAGGACCCGTTCCGCTCGGTCGACGAGCGGGTCGAGCGGTTGATCGCGTCGATGTAGCCAGGTGGACCTCCGGTAGCTCGGGTCGCTACCGCTCGGTCCTCCGATGAGCAACTAGGCTCGACTGTCGTGGCCACCACCAAAGTCGAACGCCTGATGAACCTGGTCATCTGTCTGTTGTCGACACGTCAGTTCCTGACCGCGGAGTGGATCCGCGAGAGCGTTGCCGGGTACGACGACTCCACCAGCCACGAGGCGTTCAGCCGGATGTTCGAGCGGGACAAGAACGAACTGCGTGACCTCGGAGTCCCGTTGGAGACCGGCACTGCCACCAGGTTCGGGGGCGTCGAGGGCTATCGCATCAACCGCGACGCGTACGAACTGCCCGACATCGACCTCACCAGCGCGGAATCGGCCGCCGTCGCGGTCGCCGTCAAACTGTGGGAATCACCGGAGCTCACCTCCGCGGCGCAGAGCGCGCTGCTCAAACTTCGAGCGGCGGGAATCCAGGTCGACCAGAGCGAGTCCGCTGCGGCGGTGACCGCGGTTCCCGCACGCACCCGGGGCTCGGAACCTGCGCTGGGTGCCTTGCTGGCCGCGATCGACGACGGTAGATCGGTACGTTTCCAACACCGACCCTCGCTGACCGAGCCGTTCACCACCAGAACCGTCCAGCCGTGGGGTGTCGTGACGTTTCGCGGCCGCTGGTATCTGGTGGGACACGACGTGGATCGCAACGACACCCGCACGTTCCGCCTCTCCCGAATCGGCGACGACGTCAAACCGTTCGGCACCGCGCAGAGCGTGCGCAAGCCCGACGGCATCGACCTGCAGGACATCGTCCGCCGAGTGGCGGGCACGTCCTCGGTCTCGGGCACGGCCCGGGTATGGCTGCACGACGGCAAGGCGCTGGAACTACGCAGGATGGGAACGGTGGTGGGTGTGCAGAGTCTCGGTGCCCGCAGCGGCACCGTCGTGGAGGTTCCCGTGCGGTCCTGGGACTGGATCTCGCGGTTGATAGCAGGTCACGGCGCGGATGCGGTGGTACTCGAACCCGCCGAACTGCGCGCCGACGTGATCTCGACACTGCGGACAGCGGCCGATGTGGAGAACGAGCGATGAGCGCGCGACTGTCGGTTCGGCTGGCCAGGTTGCTCAACATGGTGCCGTTCTTCATGGCCAATCCCGGGTTGAGCGCCGAGGAGGCCGCCCAGGAGCTGGGGGTGTCGACGGCGACGCTGATGGCCGATCTCAATCAGCTCTGGATGTGCGGTCTACCCGGCTACGGCCCGGGTGATCTCATCGATCTGTCGTTCTCCGAGGAGAGCATCGACGTGACGTTCTCGGCCGGCATCGATCGACCGCTGCGCCTGACGTCGACCGAGGCGACGGCCCTGCTGGTTGCACTTCGATCTCTGACGTCGATGCCAGGGATGGTCGACCCGTCCGCCGCTCAGCGCGCGATCGCGAAGATCGAGACCGCGGCAGGATCGGCGGCGGCCAACGTGCCACTCTCGTCCGATCACGACGGCACGGATACGGAGGAGGGACCGGTCCCTGCCACCGTCCGATCCGCATTGCGGCACCGGCACGCTCTGGAACTGACGTATTACTCCGCGTCGCGGGACGTCCTGACCGAGCGGACCGTGGACCCGATCAGGACGGTGGTCGTCGACGACAACAGCTATGTCCAGGCGTGGTGCCGAAGCGCCGAGGGTGTTCGGCTGTTCCGGTTCGACCGCATCGACTCGGCAACCGAACTCGACGAACCGTCCGCGCCGCCGGAATCGGTGCAGGACGAGGACGCCTTCGAGATCTTCAACGACGATCCCTCGCTGTCGCAGGCGCGGCTGAAGGTCTCACCTGCATTCACCTGGATCCTGGACTACTACCCGATGACACAGGTCGCGGCGGATGCGGACGGGTCGATCGTGGTCACGATGCGATTCGCCACGCTGCAGTGGATGACACGGTTGACGTTGGGCTTCGGCGGCGGAGTCACGGTACTGGCACCTGAATCCTTGGTGAACTCCGTCCGCGACCGAGCACGTTCGGCCCTGGACGCGTACGCAGAGTTCGACGCGACCAGCGCAGACGGTCCCGTCGCCACATGAACACCTGGCAAACCCGGACCCGCCGCTGCCGAAGTCGGCACCCGTGGTCGGGTACGCTCGATTCATCTGATCTGTAGGAGGTTCACATGGGATTCACCAGTCCCTGGCACTGGGCCATCGTTGCGGTGGTCGTCATCATTCTGTTCGGTTCCAAGAAGCTGCCCGAGGCTGCTCGCGGACTCGGCCGGTCGTTGCGCATCTTCAAGAGCGAGGTGAAGGAGATGCAGAACGACGGCAAGTCCGACACCGACACCGCTCCCGCTCAGCAGCCCGTCGCTCCCGCTCAGCTGCCCTCGCCCGCCCCGGTCGCGCAGCCGAACACCGAGACCCAGCACGACGCGAAGTCTGCCTGAGCGCACGGCCGCTCAGCACACCTTCGGTGCCAGTTCGGCACCGAAGGTTCACTGCTGTCGGTGACGGCTTCTCGCTGTCGTCCGACCGACGAAGGCTGACCGTAGAACACCATGCGCATTCCGTTCGATCCGCGGCGAAGCAAGCGCCGAATCAATCCCGACGGCACCATGTCGTTGGTCGATCATCTGTACGAGCTGCGAACCCGGCTCCTGTGGTCGCTGGTAGCAGTCGCAGTGACGACTGCCTTCGGGTTCTTCTGGTACTCGCACACCATCTTCGGCGTCGAGAGCCTCGGCGACCTCCTACGCGGTCCCTACTGCACGCTCGACCCGAGTCTGCGCGCGAATCTGAGCAACGACGATCAGTGTCGTCTGCTCGCCACCGGACCGTTCGATCAGTTCCTTTTGCGATTCAAGGTCGCGTTCACCGCCGGTGTCGTACTGGCCTGCCCCATCTGGCTGTACCAGATCTGGGCTTTCATCACCCCGGGTCTGTACGCCAACGAACGGCGACATGCGGTCTCGTTCGTCTCCGGAGCGGCTGCGCTGTTCGTCGCCGGAGCCGTCCTGGCCTACTTCGTGGTCGCCAAAGGCCTGCACTTCCTGCTCTCCATCGGCGACAACGTGCAGATCACCGCGCTGAGCGGTGATCAGTACTTCGGATTCCTGATCAACCTCCTCATCATCTTCGGCGTCAGCTTCGAGATTCCGTTGCTGGTCGTTGCCTTGAATTTCGTCGGCGTACTCACCTACGAGCGACTCAAGGCGTGGCGTCGAGGTCTCATCTTCGGATTGTTCGTCTTCGCGGCCATCGCAACTCCTGGCCAGGACCCGTTCTCCATGCTGGCCTTGGCCTTGGCGTTGACGGTGCTCTTCGAGATGGCAGTGCAGATTGCGCGAATTCACGACAAGCGTAAGTTGCGCAAGAGAAGAGACGAATGGGGTGATGTGTCAGATGACGAAGCAACGCGCATCGACGGCGCAAGTTCGATCGAATCACCGGATGCTGTCGCTCCGACACCGCCGTCCAGCGGTCTCGGTACCGCGACCCGAGTACAGGCGCAGTACGACGACACGATCTGACATCGACCGGCCCGTAGGGTCGAAAGCATGACCGAGACGGTTCTCGATACGGGGACGAGCCCCCGACCCACCCAGCTGCAACGATTCTCCGCCGAGCTCGGCTTTCCCCTCGACCGGTTCCAGGTGGATGCCTGCACAGCGCTGGAGAACGGTCACGGGGTACTGGTCTGTGCCCCCACCGGTGCGGGCAAGACGGTCATCGGCGAGTTCGCGGTGCACCTTGCGCTCGCCGCGGGACGTAAGTGCTTCTACACCACCCCGATCAAGGCGCTGAGCAACCAGAAGTTCGCGGAGCTGACCGCACGGTACGGGCGCGACACGGTCGGGCTGCTGACCGGAGATTCGTCGATCAACCCCGACGCGCCCATCGTCATCATGACGACCGAAGTGCTGCGCAACATGCTGTACGCATCCTCGGATGCATTGCGAGGACTCTCGCACGTCGTCATGGACGAGGTGCACTATCTCGCCGACCGTTTCCGCGGGGCGGTGTGGGAAGAAGTCATCCTGCACCTGTCCGACGACGTTCGATTGGTCAGCCTGTCGGCAACGGTGAGCAACGCCGAGGAGTTCGGTGCCTGGATGAGCACGGTTCGCGGTGACACCGCGGTCGTGGTGGACGAGAACCGTCCGGTGCCCCTTTCGCAGCACATCATGGTCGGTCGCCGACTGTTCGATCTGTTCGACACGCGAGCCCAGTCGGCCGACGGCAGTCAGAAGATCGTCGTCGACCGTGAACTCGTCCGACACGTCAAACAACGCCAGTCCCTCGACTCGATGGACCGCTGGCACGCGCCACACAGCAGGGGCCGCGGCGGACGTTCGGGTGGCGGAGGTCGCGGTGGCGGTCAGGGCAGCGGAGCCAACAACAGACCACTGGCCAGACCCGATGTGATCGCCAAACTCGACGAAGAGGGTCTGCTCCCGGCCATCACATTCATCTTCAGCCGTGCCGGGTGCGACGGCGCGCTGACCCAGTGCATGCGTTCGCGGCTGGTGTTGACCACGCCCGAGCAGGCCGAGGAGATCCGGTACATCGTCGAGAAACACACCTCGGAGCTGCCGCGCGAGGACCTCGAAGTTCTGGGCTTCTGGGAGTGGCGCGACGCACTGGAACGGGGATTCGCCGCCCACCACGCCGGGATGTTGCCGGTCTTCCGGCACACCGTCGAGGAATTGTTCGTCAAGGGTCTCGTCCGAGCGGTGTTCGCCACCGAGACCTTGGCTCTCGGGATCAACATGCCGGCCCGAACCGTCGTGCTCGAGAAGTTGGTCAAGTTCAACGGTGAGACACACGCCGAATTGACGCCGGGGGAGTACACCCAGCTGACCGGCCGGGCCGGACGCCGCGGCATCGACGTCGAAGGGCATGCCGTCGTGCTGTGGCAGCCCGGCACGGAGCCGACCGAGGTCGCGGGGCTGGCGTCGACGCGTACGTTCCCGCTGCGCAGTTCGTTCGCGCCGGCATACAACATGTCGATCAACCTCATCGAACAGTTCGGTGCGGCCGATTCGCGTCTGCTGCTCGAGCGGTCGTTCGCGCAGTTCCAGGCGGACCGCTCCGTCGTCGGGATGGTTCGCGGTATCGAGAAGAACATGCAGACGTTGGAGGCACTCGGTGCACGCCTCGGTGGCCCCGAGGGCGAGTACTTCGAGTATGCGCGGCTGCGCGAGCGATTGAAGGATCGGGAGAAGACCCTCGAACGCCAGAGCAGGTCCGATCGGCGGGACAAGGCCGTCGATTCGCTGCGTGCCCTGCGCCGCGGCGACGTGATCTCGGTGCCGACCGGTCGCCGCAGCGGTCTTGCCGTGGTTCTCGAGCCCGACGACGACCGGGCCGATCCGCGTCCGCTGGTGCTCACCGAGGACAAGTGGGCCGGCCGGCTCTCGGCAGCGGACTTCCCATCGCCCGCAACGTCTCTGGGAACGATGCGACTGCCGCGATTCGTCGACCACCGCACCGCGAAGACCCGACGCGATCTCGCGGCGGCCCTGGTCACCCGCGGAATATCGCAGCCGTCGGACCGTATCCGACGCAAGTCGACGGCGGCGGACGACAAGGAGCTCGCCACCCTTCGGCGAGCAATCCGCTCGCATCCGGTGCACGCTCGCCCGGACCGCGACGAGCTCGGTCGCACCGGTAAACGCTACAACCGGTTGGCGCGAGAGACCGAAACGATGCGCCAGAAGGTGTCGGCCACGACGAACTCCCTGGCCCGAACATTCGACCGCATCCTGGCTTTGCTCGCCGACCGCGGTTACGTGACGGCAGGCAAGGATCCGAAGGTCACCGAGGACGGCGCCAGGCTGAGCCGAATCTATTCCGAGTCCGATCTGCTGGTTGCCGAATGCTTGCGCGGCGGCCTGTGGCAGGGGCTTTCTCCGGCAGAGTTGGCGGCGGTGGTCTCGGCGGTGGTCTACGAGTCCAGATCGGAGGGTGACATCACCCCGCACGGACCGACGGGTCCGATTCGGCATGCACTGACCGAGACCGTCCGGGTGTGGCACGAGCTGCGGTCCGACGAAGTGCGACACAAGCTGCCGCCGACAAGAGAACCCGACATGGGCTTCGTGAAGGCGATCTACAAGTGGGCGTCGAACCACTCGTTGGTCGATGCGCTCGTCACCGCGGGTGACAACGGCAAAGCCCTCTCGGGTGGAGACTTCGTGCGCTGGTGTCGGCAGGTGATCGACCTGTTGGACCAGGTTCGGCTCGCGGCCCCGGAGCCGGAACTGTCGCGAACTGCGGCGCGCGCGATCACGGCTCTGCGCCGCGGCGTGGTCGCCGTCGATGCCGCATGACAGCACCGAATCGGACTGCCGGGTCGGTACAGCGGAGAGTCGTACAGCCGGGTTACTGTACCCCCGACGAATCCGAATTTTCAGTGGAGGCGAGATGAGCGGCCCATACGGTCCGACCGATCCGGACAACAGCTGGTCGCGCACGCCCGATCAGCAGGACAGTGCCGCGAACGACACACCGGACACTCAGCCTGCTCCCTCCGCCGAGTCACAGACTCCGACGCCGTCGGCGTGGGGTCAGTACGGACAGCCGCAGGCCACGCCGTACGGCGAACCCGGACAGAGCTACGGGCAGAGCCCGCAACAACCCGGCGGCCAATACCCGCAGGGCCAGTACCCGCACGGGCAATATCCTCAGGGTCAGTACCCACAGGGCCAGTACCCCCAGGCCCAGTACCCCCAAGGTCAGTACCCACCTGCCGGCTATCCGCAGGGGCAGTACCCCTCGGCCCCGAATGCACAGGGCGGCTACCCCCAGGGACAGAACCCCACCGCGCACTACCCCGCCGGTCAGCAGTACGGCGCGCCTGCATCGGGCGATTCGGCGTACCAGAATCCTTACGCACCACAGCAATTCGGTGGTGGGCAATACGGGCCGGGTCCGTACGGCCAGCAACCACAGCAGCCATGGAGTCCCAACCAGCAGTATCCCAACCAGCAGTATCCGAATCAGCAGGGGCCAGGGCAGGCCGGGGCTCGATCGAAGAAGCCCCTGATCATCGCGGGTGCCGTGGTAGCAGTCCTCGCCGTGATCGCTGTGGTGTCGTTCTTCGCTTTCGGTCGAACGACCACCCTCGATACTGCGGCGGCCGAGGAGGGTGTTCGCACGGTCGTCACCGAGTCCTACGGTGCGTCCGACGTCTCCGGTGTGTCCTGTCCCCAGGACATCGAGGTCGTGGCCCAGACCAGTGTCGAGTGCACCCTGACTGTCGACGGTGCGTTCAAGACCGTGACTCTGACCTTCCTCGACGACGACGCCAACTACGAAGTCTCCCTGCCCGAGTAGACCCGCTCAGGTCGCACGATCAGGTCGTCGACGCCGTGGCCGCCATCGCGGCGACGAGGCGTGCCACGGCGTTCTCGATGCCGAGAGTCTCGGCGAGCGAGTTCAGTGCATCGGCATCGGCGGGCTCGGCGGGAATCTCGTCTGACTTCGACAGGACGACGTCGGCGTCGGTGACGACTCGGACAACCGGCAGCGCCGCGTCCAGGTAGTCGCTCGCATTGGCCAGCTTCGCCCGGATGCCCTTGGCCATGTCCGATGCCGGGTCGAGTGCAGCAGCGCGCAACGCAGCGACGGATTCGTACTGCATCATCAGCGTCGACGCTGTCTTCTCCCCGATGCCCTTAACTCCGGGCAGACCGTCCGAGGCATCGCCGCGCAGCAAGGCGAGTTCCGCGTACGCCGCACCCGCTCGATGAAGTGGCACCCCGTAGCGCTCGGAAACCAGTGCGGGATCGAACAATTCGGCTTTGGCCAGCCCACGTCCCACGTACAGAACGCGCACCTCGTTCGGCTCGTCGGCGGCAACCTGAAGCAGGTCTCGGTCTCCACTGACCACGACCACGGGGTCCTGACGCTCACGCGCGGCCAGGGTTCCCAGGACGTCGTCGGCTTCGAGACCGTCTGCGCCTGCGGTCGCGATCCCCAACGCGGCGAGCACATCCATGATCATGTCCACCTGTGGTGTCAGCGTTTCCGGAACTTCTTCGCTCTCGGCGACGTCCGGGGCACCCTCGGCCACACGGTGCGCCTTGTAGGACGGCACGAGGTCGACGCGGAACTGTGGCCGCCAGTCCAGATCGAGACACACGGCCAGTCGGCCGGGTTCGGTGCGCGCGATCAACGCCGAGATCATGTCGAGGAAGCCGCGAACGGCATTGACGGGTCGCCCGTCTGGGGCCGTAATCGACTCGGGCAGTGCGTAGTAAGCCCTGAACCACAGGCTCGCACCGTCGAGGAGCAGCAACGGAGACTTTCCGGGGGCGGTCATGGCGCTCATCTTGCCGTACGGCATTAGCCTGAAGGTATGAGTGTCGATTCTTCGGTCAGTTCCTCACGTTTCTCCAGCGATGTCTATGCGTCCAGGCTCGCCCGCGCGGCTCGCCTGACGTCGGATGCAGGCCTGGATGCCCTGCTGATCACCCCGGGGCCGGATCTGCAGTACCTGATCGGGTCGAAGGCCAGCTCGTTCGAGCGGCTCATCGCGCTGGTCGTTCCGGCGGACGGTAGCACCCCCACGGTCGTCGTTCCGCGGCTCGAGCTCGCCGCACTGGGCGACTCCGCAGCGCAGGAACTGTCTCTGACTCTCGTCGACTGGGTCGACGGTGTGGATCCGTACGCACTGGTGGCAGCAGCGGTTCCCGGCGGAACGAGAACAGCCGTTGCCGACGCCATGCCCGCCCTGCATTTCGTGCCGCTGGCGGGTGTCTTCGGCACGATCCCGGTTCTGGCCACCGACGTGCTTCGCGAACTCCGAATGGTCAAGGATGCGGCCGAGATCGACGCGTTGCGGCGAGCCGGGTATGCCATCGATCGCGTGCACGCCCGGATGGGCGAATGGCTTCGGGTGGGCCGAACGGAAGCGCAGATCGCCGCGGACATCGCTGCCGCGATCGTCGAAGAAGGCCACACTGCACCGGAATTCATCATCGTCGGTTCCGGGCCCCACGGTGCCGATCCACACCACGAGGTATCCGATCGAGTCGTCGAGACAGGAGACATCGTGGTGATCGACATCGGCGGACCCGTCGCACCGGGATACAACTCCGACTCGACCCGCACCTACAGTCTCGGCGAACCGTCGGCGGAGATCGCCGAGCAGTACGCGGTACTCGAGCGGGCGCAGCAGGCGGCTGTCGACGCGGTGGTGCCCGGTGTCACGGCGCAGTCCATCGATGCGGCGGCTCGCGACGTCCTGGTCGACGCCGGTCTCGGCGAGGCGTTCCTGCACCGCACCGGTCACGGGATCGGCCTGTCGGTGCACGAGGAGCCGTACATCGTTGCGGGCAACGACATCACGCTGACCGAAGGGATGGCGTTCAGCATCGAGCCGGGAATCTATTTCCGCGGGCAGTGGGGTGCACGCATCGAGGACATCGTCGTGGTCACCGCAGACGGGTGCGAATCGGTCAACCTCAGGCCTCACGCTCTGGCCGTCCTGCCGGTGTGACGCGTCCGGGCGAGGACGAGTTCGTCTCGGTCGTCAGGTCCAATCCGGCCGTCGCCGAAATACTGGGGCGCGCGCCGCAACTCGGGCTTCCCGGGTGGTATCTGACGGCAGGTGGCCTCTTCCAGACGGTCTGGAACCACCTGGACGGCCGGGACCTGTGTGCCGGCATCCGGGACTACGACTTCTTCTATTTCGACGACTCCGATCTGTCCTACGACGCGGAGAACGAGGTCATCGAGCGCGCGGCCTCGGTGTTCGACGACCTCGGGGTGGACGTCGAAGTGCGCAACGAGGCGCGCGTACACCTGTGGTACGAACAGCATTTCGGCACTCCGATCGCGCCGTACCGAAGTACCGAGGATGCGATCGATCATTTCGTGTCCACCACGTGCTGCTTCGGCATGACCACCGACCAGGGCGGAACCGATGTCGTGTACGCACCGCACGGATTCGACGATCTGTTCGGGGGAATAGTGCGGCCGAACCCACGGCTGCCGATGCGACACGTGTACGAGGCCAAGGCTGCCCGGTGGACGACGGAGTGGCCGGACCTGACGGTTCTGCCGTGGCCGACGGAGCCGACGACGCGCTAGCGGTTCAGCAGGGAACGGCTACCCAGTACACGCTGCACCTGTATCTCGATGACGACTCGGGTCGGGTTCTCTCTGGGTACGCGGTAGCGCTGCGCATAGCGGTTCTCCGCATCGACGACCGATGCACGGTCGTCTCGGACCGACGCGGGCCCTTCCAACGTCAGCCAGCGGGCACCGTCGATCTGAGTGACGGCGGCGTAGGCACCGCGGCCGGCGTTGATCGCCTTCTGCGACACGTCGTTGGTGATGACCCGAGCACACCGGGCCTCGGCGTCGTAGGTGAAGCCGACGGCGACGACGTGCGGGGTTCCGTCGGGTCGCAGTGTCGTCAGAGTGGCGAGGTGTCGCTCGGCAAGGAACTCGAGTGCTTCGTCGGCGAGGGCAGTCGCGTCTGCGGGGATGGCGGCCATGCCCCGACTGTAGTGAATGCGATTTCATCGGCAAGACTGGTCGTCGTGAGCAGACGAGCAGAACCCGCGGCCGGAACGCTGTTGCTGTTGGGCGGGCGCAGCGAGATCGGACTCGAGGTCGCCACCCGACTCGCCTCGGGGCGAACCGTCGTACTGGCAGCTCGGCGCAGTACCGACCTCGATGCTCAGCAACGACGAGTGCAGCAGGCAGGCGCGGACGCCGTTCACACCGTCGAGTTCGACGCGAACGAGATGGACACTCACGCCGAGCTTCTGAGCCGGGTGGCCGAGCGATACGGCCCGATCGGGATCGTGGTGCTGGCGTTCGGGATCCTCGGGGATCAAGGGCGCGCCGAGGACGACGCGCAGCACGCTCTCGACGTCATCACCACCGACTTCCTGGCTCAGGTTTCGGTGCTGACGCACGCATCGAAGATCCTCCGAGCACAGGGGAGCGGCGACCTGGTCGTGTTCTCGTCGGTCGCGGGGATTCGCGTGCGGCGCGCCAACTACGTGTACGGATCCGCGAAGGCCGGTCTCGACGGCTTCGCCAGCGGACTGAGCGACTCACTGCACGGCAGCGGAGTGCACCTCCTGCTCGTTCGTCCCGGATTCGTCATCGGTTCGATGACCGAGGGGATGACCCCGGCACCCATGTCGAGTACGCCGGATCAGGTGGCCGACGGCGTCGTCGCTGCGCTGCGCACGCGTCGGGCCACCGTGTGGATCCCCGGCACACTGCGACCGTTGTTCTTCGCCATGCGTCTACTGCCGCAGTGGCTCTGGCGCAGGATGCCGCGCTGATGGTGGCACCCGTGCCCACTCCGATCGTGGTCGTGGGAATCGGTGCGGACGGCTGGGACGGACTGCCTCTCGCGTCGCGCAGGGCCGTCGAGCAAGCAGATGTGGTGTTCGGCTCCGCCCGCCAGGTCGCTGGAGTACGGGAGCACTGCAGCGAGACCAGGACATGGCCCAGCCCGTTGGTGCCGAATCTGCGGCCGATGATCGACGCCTACGCCGATTCTCGCGTGTGCGTACTGGCCAGCGGCGATCCCATGTTCCACGGCATCGGGGTGACGTTGGCGCGGGAGTTCGGCGCCGAGCGCTTGCGGGTGCACCCGGCCCCGTCTTCGGTGTCGTTGGCATGCGCTCGCTTGGGTTGGGCGCTGCACCACACCACGACGGTGTCGCTGGTGAACAGCCCGGCCGAGACGGTGTTGCCCGAGTTGGCCGACGGTCGTCGGATACTGGTGTTGAGCCAGGGCAGCAGCACTCCTGGTGAGATCGCGGTGGTGTTGTCCGCCAACGGTTTCGGTGCGAGTGAGATGACGGTCCTCGAGCAGCTCGGCGGACCGGCGGAGCGGGTCGTCGGCGGGATTGCGTCGAAGTCGACGTTCGAGGGCGTCGACCCACTCAATGTCGTTGCGCTGCTGTGTGTCCGAGATCCCGACGCTGCCCGCTACACCCGCATTCCCGGCCTGGCCGATTCCGCGTACACCGGAGACGGTCAGATGACCAAGCGGGAGGTTCGCGCACTGACGCTCAGCGCGTTGGCACCGGTGCCAGGAGAGCTGTTGTGGGACATCGGGGGCGGATCGGGAACCATTGCCATCGAATGGATGCGGACCGACGAATCCTGTCGTGCAGTGACGTTCGAGAGTTCGCAGGTGCGCCGTGAGCAGATCGAGACCAATGCACGGCTTCTGGGAGTTCCGAGCCTCGTCGTCCACGGCGGCGCTCCGGAAAGTTTCGCGGCGGTCTCGGACGCCGTACCCGATGCAGTGTTCATCGGTGGCGGGTTGACCGGTGCCGACATGCTCGAGGCCTGCTGGGATGCGGTGCGCACCGGCGGGCGAGTGGTCGCGAATTCGGTGACGGCCGAATCGGATTCGTTGTTGCTGACCGCCGCGGCGAAGTACGGCGGCGAGCTCCGCAGGTTCCAGATCTACCGCGGCGAACCGCTGGGCGCGTTCACGACGTGGAGACCGCAGCTGCCGGTCACACAATGGAGTGCGACCAAACGGTGAAGGTCCTGATTCTCGGTGGTACGACGGAGTCGAGGGCACTCGCGGCCGCTCTGGACACGGTGCAGGGGATCGAGACGATCACCTCGCTAGCCGGCCGGGTCGCCGAGCCGATGTTGCCCGTCGGCGAGACTCGAATCGGCGGATTCGGAGGTCCGGATGCCCTTGCAGTGTGGCTGCGAGACAACGCAATCGACGTGGTGGTGGACGCGACGCACCCGTTCGCCTCCACCATCGCCGCACACGCCGAGCAGGCCACTCAGGCAACGTCGGTCGCGCTCCTGGTGCTGACGCGGCCACCGTGGACCGCGGGCGAGGGTGATCGATGGACCTCGGTTGCCTCACTGCCCGACGCGGCGTCGGCGATCACCCCCGGCAGCCGGGTGTTCCTCACGACAGGCAGGCAGGGTGTTCACCATTTCGCGAGTGTCGATCACTCGTGGTTTCTGGTCCGGGCGATCGACCCTCCGACCGGTGCGGTGCCGCCGCACATGACGCTGCAACTGAGCCGTGGCCCCTTCGACGTCGACCACGAGTCGATGATGCTGGCAGAGAACCGAATAGACCTGCTGATCACCAAGAACAGCGGCGGCGACATGACGCGAGCCAAGCTCGATGCCGCCCGAGCGGCATCGATTCCGGTTCTCATGGTCGACCGTCCCACGCGAACCGGCTCGGCACCGACGGTGTTCGACGTCGCAGCCGCCGTGGACCGGTTGACGGATCGCTAAGAACTGCCTGCCGACGGATAACGCCTGGAGGTGAACACCTTCGGCCCGCTTCCCGTCTCGACCACCGTCGTCATCGACGATCCGATGATGAGCAGGCATCGCATGTCGATCGACTCGGGGTCGAGTTCGCCCAGCGCCACGGTGCGAACGGATTCCTGCGGGCTGCCCACCGCGCGTCCGATGACCACGGGGGTCTGTGGCGAACGATGCTCGAGCAGAATCTCTTTCGTTGCGGCAACCTGCCAGGTCCGCGACTTCGACGCGGGGTTGTAGATCGCGATCGCCATATCGGCTCCGGCGACCGCCGAGAGCCGCGCTGCCACGACGTTCCAGGGCTTGAGGCGGTCGGACAGAGAGATGACGGCGTAGTCGTGTCCGAGCGGTGCGCCCACCCGACTGGCGACGGCGTTGGCTGCCGTCATCCCGGGCACCACCCGCACCGGGACCGAGCTCCACTGCTCCTCGGCCGCGACCTCGATGACCGCGGTTGCCATCGCGAACACACCAGGATCGCCCGAGGAGACCACGGCGACGCGGCGACCCTGTTTGGCGAGATCGAGAGCGAACGCCGCACGTTCCGACTCGACCTTGTTGTCGCTCGCGTGCCGGATCTGACCGGGGCGCTGCGGTACCCGATCGATGTAGGTGACATAGCCGACCAGATCGGTGGCGGCGGCGAGTTCGGCGCGCACTTCGTCGGTCGTCCATGCGTCGTCGCCTGGTCCGAGGCCGACGACCACCACTTCACCGGCGCAAGTTGGTGTTTGGGTTCGATTGGAGGGGCTCGGTACGACGATCATCGAGAAGTAGGGAACGTTGTCTGCGTCGACGGCGTCGAGCACCCGCTGCTCGGGTGTGCTGGCCCGTTCCACGTAGCGCGCTTCACTCAGCCGGCCGGAACGCTCCAGGGCCTCGAGCACCGTCGGGTAGGTCCGGCCCAGTTTCATGATGACGGCCGCGTCGGTGCCGCGCAGTCGGCGCGTGAGTTCGTCTGCCGGCAGTGTGCCGGGAAGCACGGTGAACACTTCGTCTCGCTCCACGAGCGGAGTTGCCAGCGCGGCCGAGGCGGCACTGACCGACGTCACGCCGGGCACGACCTCGACCTCGAACCGGTCGGCCAACCGTTTGTGCATGTGCATGTAGGAGCTGTAGAACAGCGGATCGCCCTCGGCGAGAAGTACTACGGAGCGCCCCGCGTCCAGATGGGTAGCCAGCCGTGCGGCAGCGGACTCGTAGAAC
This sequence comes from Rhodococcus sp. 14-1411-2a, assembly GCF_002259485.1. Classification (GTDB taxonomy): domain Bacteria; phylum Actinomycetota; class Actinomycetes; order Mycobacteriales; family Mycobacteriaceae; genus Rhodococcoides. The sequence continues at coordinate 199,730 of NZ_NPGA01000020.1, read as the reverse complement.
TCGTCGATCGCACCCTGATATCCGCCGGGGTGCGCCGTGGCCTCGGTGGTCACCGGGTAGACCAGATGTTCCTCGAGCTGCCCGCTCCGCATGTACCCGGCCGCCAGTCCGCGGGAGATGCTGCGACCGTGCTGTGCACTGTGGAAAGCAACCACATCGGCCTCGGCGATCACGCGAGCGGCCTTGACGGTCAACAACTCCGGATCGCCGGGACCGACTCCAACTCCCCACAGTTTTCCGGTGCCGGTCATTCTTGTTCGCTCGCAATGGCATTGACGGCGGCGACGGTGATGGGGCTGCCACCACGCCTACCGCGAACCACCAGGTACTCGACGCCGAGGCCCGCGGCGATCAGATCTTCCTTCGACTCCGCCGCCCCGATGAATCCGACCGGGCCGCCGACGATCGCTGCGGGTTTCGGTGCCCCTGCCTCCAGCATCTCCATCAGGTGGAACAGAGCGGTCGGAGCGTTTCCGATGGCGACGACGGCACCGCCGAGCTTGTCGCCCCACAACTCCAGGGCGGCAGCGGTTCTCGTGGTGTTCATACTTCGAGCCAAATCCGGTACCCGAGGATCGGACAGGGTGCACAGCACCTCGTTGTCGGCCGGAAGACGGCGACGAGTGATGCCGGCGGCGACCATGTTGGCGTCGCACAGAATCGGCGCGCCCGAGTTCAGTGCCGCGCGAGCGGAGGTCACGACTGCTGGGGTGTAGCCGATGGTCTCGGTCAGATCGATCTCTCCGACCGCGTGAATCATGCGCACGACGACCTGTGCGACGTCCGGTGCGAATCGAGACAGATCTGCTTCGGCTCGGATGGTCGCGAACGATTGTCGGTAGATCTCCGCGCCGTCGCGGACGTAGTCGTGCATGCGTGTCACGATAGGGGAGAGGGGCCCCTCAGCCGGAAGCCGGTCTGGGTCCCCTCACTCGACGCGGTAGCCGATTCCCGTTGCGATGACGTCGGTCACTTCGCCCTTGGGTCGTCCGCAACGCCGTTCGCACCCGGACCAGTGTTGCCGTTCGTCGCGCGGGGTCATCCGGGCATCGACTGCCGCGGAGAGGTCGGCTCGCACGTCGGCCAGCGACTTCTCGCACCCCGGCGATCCGGTGCACGCACTCACCCGAATCCACGGAGATGCTGCGTCGAAGATCAGTCCCATCGGGGCGAGCACGCGGACGACCTGTTCGGCCGGTTCCTCGTCCAGGTCGCACACGATCAGCGATCGCCACGGCGTCATGATCAACGGACGGTCGATGGCGGCGAGGAACTCGGCGAGCCGCGCCCCGAGAACACCGTTGGCCAAGCCCGCGGCCAGCGCCACCAGACCGTCGTCCTGGTCGAGCCATCCGATCGGTGGCACCTCCACGGGTGCGGGCAACGTCAGGGCGGGGCCGGCCGAGAGCCCGAGACGGTCGATGATCTGCGCCGGGCCGTCATCCAGTTCGGCCACCCGCCACTGGGACTGCCGCAGTTCCACGAAGGCACCGGCGCAGTCCAGCAGCGTCGAGACGACCTTGTCGCGGTCCACGCGAACGCCGCTGTCCCGGCCCGCCAGCAGCACAGCGAACGAACCGTCGGGCTGGGCGTAGGCACCGAAGTCCGGTTCCAGTCCGCACAGGTCGCCGCGGCCGTCGTCGAGCGCGAAGAGCGTTCGCCCCGGCAGTTCGGCCAGGTCGGCTCGTGCGCGCAGGCCTTCGTCCAGCGCGCCGATCAGCGCACGCACATCGGTGAGGCGGCCCACCCGGCCCGACAGTGGAGAGGCGAGTATGTTGCGGACCCTCTCGTGCGTCGAGGACGGAAGCAATCCTGCGTCGGCCAGCCTGCTCGCGAAGCCGTCCGGATCCGACACCGCGCGCACCTGGATGTTGCCCCGCGAGGTCAGTTCCAATGTGCCGTCACCCAGCTCTGCAGCGGCCTGCGCCAGCACCTGCATCTGCCCCGGCGACACGACTCCGCCCGGCAGCCGAACTCGTGCCAGCGGCCCGTCAGCGGCCAGATGGGTCGTCAGCGCTCCGGGGCAGCCGTCGGGCACCGACCTCTCTGGCGAACTCATGGTCACCAGGCTACAAGCGCAGCGGGTGGCTCGATTCCATGCTCGCCCCGGTAGCATTCGATGTCCACGGCTAAGGCCGAGAGGAAACCGGCGAGAATCCGGTACGGTCGCGCCACTGTGACGCCCCATCCAGTCCCTCGGGACGGGGCAGGAGTCAGACCCTCTCGCCGACGAGCCGAAGACCGACACACCGATTTCCAGGGGCGCGAAACCCCCGAGGAGGGCGTTACCCGTGTTCTTGCTGCTGTCCACATCGGACACCGATCTGCTCAGTGCCCGTGCCAGTGGAGCCGACTTCACCTGGGGAAACCCTTCTCGCCTTCTCGCCGAGGACATACCGGCGATGGCTGCGACGGCAGAGCTGATCATCGTGCGCATCCTGGGGTCTCGTCGATCCTGGGAGTCGGGGATCGACGCCGTCCTCGCCACCGGACTGCCCGTCGTCGTACTCGGCGGCGAGCAGGCACCCGACGCCGACCTGATGGAGATCTCGACGGTCCCCGCGAACGTCGCCGCGCAGGCGCACAACTATCTGGCCGAAGGTGGGTCCGACAACCTGCGTCAGCTGTACAACTTTCTCTCCGACACCGTGTTGCTGACCGGGCACGGTTTCGACGCCCCACGACACCTCCCGACGTGGGGTCACCTCGAGCGACACTCCGCCGCGAGCTCCGACGGTCCGACGGTGGCCATCCTCTACTACCGCGCCCAACATCTGGCCGGTAACACCACGTACATCGACGCTCTCGCCACCGCGGTCGAGAACGCCGGTGCCACCGCGCTCCCGATCTACTGCGCGTCGCTGCGCACCGCGGAAGCCGACCTGCTCGACACGCTGAAGTCGGCGGATGCCCTGATCGTCACCGTTCTCGCCGCGGGAGGCACCAAACCGGCCGGAGCGTCGGCAGGCGGGGACGACGAGGCCTGGGACGTCGCCGAACTCGCTGCCCTCGACGTCCCGATCCTCCAGGGACTGTGTCTGACGAGTTCGCGCGCGACGTGGTCCGAGAACGACGACGGACTCTCCCCGCTGGACGTGGCCACGCAGGTCGCCGTCCCGGAGTTCGACGGCCGGCTCATCACGGTTCCGTTCTCGTTCAAGGAGATCGACGACGACGGGTTGACCACGTACGTTCCGGACCACGAGCGTGCTGCTCGGGTGGCGGGCATCGCGGTGCGGCACGCCCGGCTGCGGCATATTCCCGCTGCCGACCGCCGCATCGCGCTGATGTTCTCGGCCTATCCCACCAAACATGCGCGGATCGGCAACGCCGTCGGTCTCGACACTCCGGCGAGCGCGATCGCGCTGATGTCGGACATGCGCGCCGCCGGCTACAACCTCGGACCGCTCGACGGCCCGGATTCGGTGCCCGGTCTGGCTGCTCGCGACGGTGACGCACTCATTCACGCGTTGATCGCCCGCGGCGGCCAGGATCCCAACTGGCTCACCGACGCCCAACTCGAGGGCAATCCCATTCGCATCTCGGCCGCGCAGTACGGCCGGTGGTTCGAGCAGCTTCCCGCAGATCTGCGCGACGGCGTGATCGAGCACTGGGGCCCGGCGCCGGGCGATCTCTACGTCGATCGGTCTGCCGATCCGGACGGTGAAATCGTCATTGCAGCAATGCAATTCGGCAACGTGGTGATCATGGTGCAGCCACCTCGGGGATTCGGCGAGAAGCCGGTTGCGATCTATCACGACCCGGACCTGCCGCCGAGCCATCACTATCTGGCGGCCTACCGGTGGATCTCGGCCACCGAGGCCGACGGCGGCTTCGGTGCGGACGCCATGGTCCACCTGGGCAAGCACGGCAACCTGGAATGGCTGCCGGGCAAGACACTCGGTATGTCCGCCTCCTGCGGAACCGATGCGGCGTTGGGCGACCTGCCGTTGATCTACCCGTTCCTCGTCAACGATCCGGGGGAGGGCACGCAGGCCAAGCGTCGCGCGCACGCCACTCTCGTCGATCACCTGATTCCGCCGATGGCGCGTGCGGAGAGCTACGGTGACATCTCCCGGCTCGAGCAATTGCTCGACGAGCACGCGAACATCTCGGCACTCGATCCGGCCAAGCTGCCTGCCATCCGCCAGCAGATCTGGACGCTGATGACCGCGGCGCAGATGCACAAGGACCTCGGACTGGAGGAGCGCCCCGACGAGGAAGTGTTCGACGACATGCTGTTGCACGTCGACGGCTGGCTGTGCGAGATCAAGGATGTGCAGATCCGCGACGGCCTGCACATTCTCGGCCAGGAACCCGTCGGCGATGCCGAAGTCGAGTTGGTTCTGGCCATGCTGCGTGCTCGACAGATGTGGGGCGGGGAGCAGACGGTTCCAGGTCTGCGCGAGGCGCTGGGTCTGAGCGAGGACGGAGACGAGGATCGCACCCGCGTCGACAGTATCGAGGCCGTCGCCCACGGATTGGTCGCGGCCATGCAGGCAACTCAGTGGGATCCCGCAGCGGCCGCGCGAGTGGCGGGCGAGCACGGCGGCGTGGTTGCACAGATTCTCGAGTTCGCCGCAGCCGAGGTCGTTCCGAGACTGCGCGGGACCTCACGCGAGATCGCCCAGGTACTGCACGCGCTCGACGGCGGTTTCATCGCGGCAGGGCCCAGCGGTTCACCGCTGCGCGGGCTGATCAACGTTCTGCCCACCGGCCGCAACTTCTACTCCGTCGATCCGAAGGCCGTGCCGTCGAAGTTGGCGTGGGAGACCGGTCAGGCGATGGCGGAGTCACTGCTCGCTCGCTACCGCCAGGACCACGGCGAGTGGCCGAAATCGGTCGGGCTGTCGGTGTGGGGCACGTCGGCCATGCGGACCTCCGGCGACGACATCGCCGAAGTCTTCGCACTGTTGGGCGTGTCACCGGTGTGGGACGAGGCGTCGCGCCGAGTCACTCGGCTCGAGGTGATCGATCTCGTCGAGCTCGGCCGACCCCGCATCGACGTGACGGTCCGCATCAGCGGGTTCTTCCGTGACGCATTTCCTCATGTGCTCGCATTGCTCGACGATGCGGTTCGGATGGTCGCCGCGTTGGACGAGCCGGCCGATCAGAACTACGTTCGAGCGCATGCGCAGGCCGATCTCGCCGAGCACGGTGACGAAAGGCGTTCCACCACACGCATTTTCGGATCGAAGCCGGGGACGTACGGTGCCGGGTTGCTGCAGCTGATCGACAGCAAGACCTGGCGCAGCGACGACGACCTGGCGCAGGTCTACACCACCTGGGGCGGCTTCGCGTACGGCCGTGGTCTCGACGGCGTTCCCGCCTCGGACGACATGCGCACCGCCTACAAGCGCATTGCCGTTGCCGCCAAGAACACCGATACGCGTGAGCACGACATCGCCGATTCCGACGACTACTTCCAGTACCACGGAGGCATGGTCGCAACCGTGCGTGCGTTGACCGGGAAGTCGCCCGAGGCGTACATCGGTGACAGCACGCGGCCGGAATCGGTTCGCACGCGCACGCTCTCGGAAGAGACCGCGAGAGTGTTCCGCGCCCGGGTGGTGAACCCGCGGTGGCTCGAGGCGATGCGCAGGCACGGGTACAAGGGCGCGTTCGAGATGGCGGCGACCGTGGACTATCTGTTCGGCTACGACGCGACGACCGACGTGGTGCAGGACTGGATGTACGAGAAGCTGGCCGAGACGTACGTGCTCGACGAGCAGAACCAGAAGTTCATGCAACAGTCCAATCCGTGGGCGCTGCACGGTATCGCGGAGCGGCTGCTCGAAGCGGCCGAACGGAAGATGTGGGCCGAGCCGGACAAGCAGGTTCTCGACGGGTTGCGCAAGGTGTATCTGGAAACCGAGGGCGAGCTCGAGGGCGAATAGCGACGTATTCTGAGCAGTATGGCTGCCACCTTCGAAGACATTGCCAAAGGCAAATACGTACTGCTGACGACGTTCAAGAAAGACGGCACAGGGGTTCCGACTCCGCTGTGGGGTGCCCTCGACGGGAATCGGCTGCTGGTCTGGACGGTGGCCGATTCGTGGAAGGTGAAACGGATTCGCCGCAACCCCGCAGTCACGCTGGCACCGTGCGACATGCGCGGTAACCCTCAGGGCGACGCGGTCGACGCACGGGCCGAGATTCTCGACGCGGCCGAGACGGAGAAGGCTCGCTCGGCGATCGCGTCGAAGTACGGACTCATCGGATGGCTCACGGTCAAGGGAAGTGTGCTGCGACGGGGCAAGAGCGGTTCCGTCGGATTGGCGATCACCGCCACCTGAGTTGCGAGCGGTGCCATCGTTCGCATGCGCGGTTCCGAATGCTTCGTGAGGCAGCTTCCCCTGCTGCCGGAATGGAGCACCACGTGCCAATCGCAGTGACCGATTACAACCATGTTCGCCTCACCGTCAGTGACATCGAACGGTCCCGGTCGTTCTACGACTCGGTGTTCGGCTTCGACGTCGCGTACGCCTGGGACCCCGACGCGGACGAAGAGACCAAGAAGGCGCTGTGGTTCCTCTTCGGCGGCGTCATCTACAAATTCGGTGGTGGCCTGCTCGGTCTGCGCCCGGTCGCACCGAGCGACGACACATTCGCCGAGGACCGTTGCGGACTCGATCACCTCAGTTTCACCGTCGACACCCGCGCCGCCCTCGAGGACGCCGTGAAGACACTCGACGAGTTGGGTATCGCGCACGAGGGCATCAAGGACGCCGGGCCCGGACTGTCCATCGTGGAGTTCCGCGACCCCGACAACATCGCACTCGAGCTCTCCGGCCCCGACAAGTAGGTCGCGCTACCGAGCCCTACTGCGCGGCGCTCACCGACGACATGTGAAAGTCGGGGATGCGTAGCGGCGGCATCGCCGTGCGAGTGAACCAGTCCTTCCACTCGCGCGGCAGTGTCGCCTCCGTTGCGCCTGCCTCGGTGACGCGTCGCAACAGATCGAGCGGGCTCTCGTTGAAGCGAAAGTTGTTCACTGCGCCGGTGATCCGACCGTCCTCGATGGCGTAGACCCCGTCTCTGGTCAGCCCGGTGAGCAGCAGCGAGGTGGGATCGACCTCTCGGATGTACCAGAGAGTGGTCAGCAGCAGGCCCCGCTCGGTTGCGGCAACCATCTCGGCCAGCCGAGTATCGGTGCCGCCGGTCATGACGAGATTGTTGCCCGGCACCGCGACGGGTGCGCCGAACTTCTGCGCGGCGGCACGCGGGTAGGACAGGGCCGCGACCGAACCGTCGCGCACCCAGTCGACCCGCTCGATGTCCATGCCGTTGTCGAACACCGATACCGCATCACTCGACGAGCCGGCGATCACGAACGGCGCGTACTCGAGTCCGGATGCGCGTGGGTCGGAGTACAGCGTCAGCGGCAGGTCGGTGAGTTTCTCACCGACTCTCGTTCCCCCGGCCCGCGAGAGAGCGGTGCGGCCTTCCTGCGCTCCACGGCCTTCCATGGTCCACATCAGGTAGATCATCAGGTCTGCCACCGCCGACGGGGGCAGCACAGTCTCATAGCGACCGGCGGGCAGTTCGATGGTGTTCCGGGCCCAGCCGAGCCGGGTGGACAGCTCCGCCAACATCGACTCGGCCGACACGTTCTGGAAGTCGGTGGTTCCGGTGCCCACCCAGGCGCTCGCACCGGATCGCTTTCCATTGATCTCGACCGATCCGGTGGGCTGTGTGAAAGTACGACGCACCCCGGTCGAGGTTCCGAGCCAGACGTTGTCGACGGTGTGCTGCGCGAATCCGTACAGCGCGTCCTCACCATCGAATCCGACGTTCAATTCCGTTGCCAGCGAGCCGAACACGTCGACCGACGTATGTTGTGCTCGGCGGTCCCAGTCGTGCGGGTCCGAGACCGACTCGCGAGGCAGCAAGGGCATCGCGTCCTCGGCGGGCTCTGCCGATCGCGCCGCCGCCTCGCTGGCCCGAACCACTGCCTCGATGTCGTCCGGATCGACACTCGTCGACGACACGGTGCCGACTCGAACGGTCGTTCCGCCGGCTCCACTCCTGCCCCGAACGACGTCGGCCTCTCGCACGATCGAGATCACCTCCCAGCGCCGGGAGGTGGCAATTCCGTTGGTGGTCATGGAGTTTCCGGCCCACCGCAGTGTTGCATCGCTGGAGTCGGTGACGATCACGATGGTGTCGTCGACACTCGCGCAGGCGAGTGCACGTTCGATCACGAGCTGCGGCGCGATCATCGACCTGCCTCCGATCGGGTGTTGAGGACGTTGACGCCGCGGAACAACGCGACGGGGCACCCGTGGCTTACGGCGGCCACCTGCCCGGGTTGGGCCTTGCCGCAGTTGAATGCGCCGCCGAGTCGCCACGTGGACGGTCCGCCGAGCAGTTCCATCGAGCCCCAGAATTCGGTGGTCGTCGCCTGGTACGCCACGTCACGCACCTGGCCGTCGAGCACGCCGTTGCGGATTCGGTAGAAGCGTTGGCCGGTGAACTGAAAGTTGTAGCGCTGCATGTCGATCGACCAGGACTTGTCTCCGACGACGTAGATGCCGTCCTCCACCTCACCGATGACGTCGGCGGTGGAACGATCGACATCGGGGTCGGGCTGCAGCGATACGTTCGCCATCCGCTGGATCGGAACATGATGCGGAGAATCGGCGTACGAACATCCGTTGGACCGCTCCAGACCGAGTTTGGGGGCGAACACTCGATCGAGTTGGTAGCCCACCAGTGTGCCGTCGCGGACCAGGTCCCATCTCTGCGACGCCACTCCGTCGTCGTCCCAACCGATGCTGGCCAGGCCGTTGATCTCGGTCCGGTCGGCGGTGACGTGCATGATGGGCGATCCGTAGCGCAACGTCCCCAACTGGTCCGGGGTCGCGAACGACGTGCCGGCGTAGGCGGCCTCGTAGCCGATGGCACGGTCGTATTCCGTTGCGTGCCCGATCGACTCGTGAATGGTGAGCCACAGGTTGGTCGGATCGATGACGAGATCCGTTGGGCCTGCCACGACGGACGGTGCCTTCACCTTCTCGGCCAGCCATTCGGGGATCCGGGCCAGCTCGTCGGCCCAGTCCCACGTGCTGTGCTCGCCCAGGTACTCCCAGCCTCGTCCGACGGGTGGCGCGAGGGTGCGCATGGTCTCGAATGCACCGGCGGATCGATCCACCGTGGTGGCCTCGAACTGGGGATGCAGTCGCACCCGCTGCTGCGTGATGCCGCTGCCGGCCAGATCCGCGTAGAACGACTGCTCCTTGACCTGCAGAACCGAGGCGGTGACGTGATCGACGCCGTCCGACGCCGCCAGCCGGGACGAATACTCCGCCAGCAGTGCCACCTTCTCGGCGGTGGGTACCTCGAACGGGTCGATGTCGTACTCCGACACCCACGTCGCATTCGAGTACACCGGCTCGGAGGCGAGTTCGACGCGTTCGCGATTGAGCGTGCGCAGCGCTGTGGCCACCTCGACCGCACTGCGGGCCGTGGCTGCGGCTGCGTCGGTGCCGAGTTCGGCGTGCGATGCAAAACCCCAGGTGCCGTCGACCACGACCCGTACGGCGAGGCCGATCTCCCCGGCGTCGATTGCGGATTGGACGGAGCCGTCGCGCAGCGATATCGACTGAGTCGTCAAGCGCTGCACGCGAACATCTGCATGCGTTGCCCCGGCCGAGCGGGCCGCGCTCAGGGCGGCGTCCGCGAGGGCCTGCAGGGGCAGAGCAAGGAAGTCGGCGTCGACCGATCGATCCGATTGTCTCGTCACGCCTGAAGACGCTAGCCGAATTGTTGCCATCCGAGTCGGACCACCATGCCCACGACCACGACGAGCAGGACGATTCTCACGAATCCGGCACCGCGGGCGACCGCCGTTCTTGACCCGAGGACGGCACCGAACACGTTGCACACCGCCATGGCCGCTCCGAGCTGCCAGTAGACACTGCCGGTGATGGCGAAGAAGGTGAGGGCACCGACGTTGGACCCGACGTTGATCACCTTGGCCATCGCGGCGCTGCGCACGAACTCGGTTCCGAGCATCGTGGCGAAGACGATGATCAGGAACGTTCCGGTACCGGGCCCGAGAATGCCGTCGTAGAAGCCGATTCCGGCGGCTGCGCACCCGATGACGACCAGAACTTTGCGATGGGTGGGCGGCGACGATGCCGCGCTCAGACCGATGGTCGGACGGCAGGTGACCAGTACGGCCACACCCACGAGAACGACCATGATGATCGGGATGAACAGCTCGCGATCGATCAACGACACCGCAGCAGCACCGGCTGCCGAGGCCACGGCGGCGAGAACGCCGGCCGGAACCAGCACCGCCCAATTCAGCGAGACCTTCCGCGCGAAGGTGACGACGGCGGCGACCGTACCGAATACGGCAGTCGCCTTGTTCGTCGCCAGCGCTGCCTGCTGCGTGAGCTGAGGTGCCACGAGAAGGATCGCCGGCAGCAGGATGAGGCCACCTCCGCCCACCACGGCGTCGACCCAACCGGCGGCCGTGGCCGCGACCATCAGCAATCCCCAGTCGGCAGCAGTCATACGGCAAACTCAATCACATGCGTCGATTCAGTCTGTGGCTCCGTGGGCAGCCGTTCGTGGCCGATGCCCTGCTGGCCGTCGGGCTGTTCGTCGTCGACATTCTGGTGTTCGTCAGCTCGGTCGACGGTCTGAACGGGCCGTTGTTCCTGGTCTTCTCGGTCGTGCTGACCATTCCCGTCGCGTGGCGGCGGCGTCTGCCCCGCACGATCGCAGCACTGACTCTCGTCACCACGCTCGGCTCCGACATAGCGGGCAGCCTGGTGGGCGATGCGTACAACGGTCACCCGGCAGCGCTCGCCCTGCCGATCATGCTCTACACGCTGGTCGCGTACGTCGGTCGAGTTCAGGGCGGCGTCTATGCCGCCGCACTCGCCGTGTACACCGCCGCGAACCTGCTTCTGTTCGCCCAACCGGTGTTCACGACACTGCTGTTCAGCGCGCTGATGTACGCCCTGTCGTGGGTTGCGGCGGAATTTCTCGGTGCCCGCCGGGCGTACGACGAAGCGACTCAGGCCCGACTCGTCGTGGCCGAGTACGACAGGGACCGACGCGCCGAAGAGGCCGTGCTCACCGAGCGCACTCGCATTGCACGCGAACTGCACGACGTCATCGCCCACAGCGTCAGTGTCATGGTGGTGCAGGCCGACGGCGCCTCGTACGCTATCAGGCGCAATCCCGATCGCGCAGAGCAGGCCGTGGCCAACATCTCCGCAACGGGCCGTTCGGCATTGGCCGAGCTGCGTCGAACGGTCGCGTTGCTGCGGACCTCGCCCGACTCGGACGACATGCCCCAGTACGGCACCGCCGGTCTGGCCCGTGTCGTGGAGATGATGGGTCGCGCCGGATTGAACGTCGAGCTCGAACAGACCGGAAACCTGGACGACATCAGTCCGGCGATCAGCCTGGGAGTGCACCGGTTGGTGCAGGAATCGCTGACCAACGTCCTCCGCCACGCCGGTCACGCGCCACGCGCTGTCGTCAAGGTGGTTCGCGGAGAAGATGCGGTCACCGTCGAGATCTCCGACAACGGCTCCGGCGCACCACCGTCCGAGGACGGTGGTGGACACGGACTTCTCGGAATGCGCGAGCGAGTAGCGGTGCTTCGAGGCACCCTGCACGCCGGGCGGACGCCGCACGGCAATTGGCTCGTGCGGGCAACGCTGCCGATCGAGTGAGGGCTAGGTTGGGTCGGTGCCGATCACCGTTGTCGTCGTGGACGACCAGGAACTCATGCGCATGGGATTGAACATGGTGCTCGAGGCGCAGGACGACATCGAGGTGGTGGGGGAGGCCTCGGACGGGGCGGGTGCCGTCGAGGCCGTCGCCAGACTGGCACCGGCGGTAGTGCTGATGGACGTCCGCATGCCCGGCATCGACGGCGTCGCCGCCACCCGCAGCATCACCGAATCGGGTTCGGACGCCAAGGTTCTGGTGATGACGACCTTCGATCTCGACGAACACGTCCTCGGGGCACTCCGGGCAGGGGCCAGTGGATTCCTGCTCAAGGACACTCCACCCGAGGACCTGGTCTCCGCGATTCGCAGCGTGGCCGCAGGCGATGCCGTCGTCTCGCCGAAGGTCACCAAGCGTTTGCTGTCGAGGTTCGTCGAGCAGTCCGTGTCGACCACCGATGCCGCCGTTCTCGATGCGCTCACCGGACGCGAGCGCGAGGTGCTGGTGCACTTGGCTACCGGCTTGTCCAACGCCGAGATTGCGGCCGCCCTGCATCTGTCCGAGGCGACGATCAAGACTCACATCGGCCGAATCCTGACGAAGTTGGACGTCCGCGATCGAGTCCAGGCCGTCGTCGTGGCGTACGAAACCGGCCTCGTCCGGCCGGGTTCCTGAGAATCTGCCGACAAATACGGCAAGTCGGGAGCTATTTCGATGCCCCGCGCGTTGTACCGGTGAAGCGAAGAAAGGACCGTCATGCTCGCTCTGTTCGTACTCTATATCGTGGTCGAGGTCGCAGCGCTGGTCGCCGTAGGAAGCGCGCTCGGTGTGCTCTGGACCGTCGTGCTGCTGATCGGTGGATCGCTGGTCGGGTCACTCCTCGTGCGATCGCAGGGCAGACGTGTGTTGGACGGTCTGCAGCGGGCATCGCGAGGCGAGCGATCGGCCGGCGGTGCCGTGGCCGACGGCGCTCTCTTCGCCGCAGGGTCGGTCGCGATGTTCGTGCCCGGCCTGGTGACCACGGTGATCGGGTTGCTGCTGTTGATCCCGCCGACCAGGTGGCTACTGCGCCCAGCAGTGATGTGGGCCGCCGCGCGCTGGTTGCCACAGGTCGCTACCGCCACCCGGCGCATGCGCCCCACCGTCATCGACGGTGAGATCCTCGACGACAGCACGCGAGCACCGAATGCATCCGGTTCTGCGCCGATACTCGAGGGACAGGTGATCGAGGCCGACCGCTTCGATCCCGCAGCCGGGGATTTCCGGAAGCCACACCGGTAGGGGCAGACTGGTCGTTCGTGACCACCGAATTGTTCTGCGGCGGACGGATCTACAGTCCGATGGCCTCCGACGCCACCGCCATGGCCGTGACCGATGGAATCGTCAGCTGGATCGGTGAGGACCGCACCGGGCGAGCGCTGCATCCAGGAGTCCGCATCACCGACTTGGCGGGCTCCTTCGTGGCACCGGCGTTCGTCGACACTCACGTGCACGTCACCGATCTGGGTCTGTCGCTGATCGGACTCGATCTGTCCGGCTGCACTTCGCTCGAACACTGCCTGCGGGTGCTTGCCGAACACGCATCATCGTCCTCGGACGCACTGATCTGGGGACACGGCTGGGACGAAACCGGGTGGCCCGAACATCGTGCACCGTCCACAGCCGACCTCGATGCGGCAGCTCCTGGTCGTCCGGTGTACCTCACTCGCATCGATTCGCATTCCGCCGCCGTCTCGACGCCGTTGCGCGTCGCCGCGACCGGTATCGAATCCGTCACCGGCTTCTCGGAGCAGTCCCCGCTCACCGCTGCCGCGCATCACCTCGCGCGGCAGACAGCGCGGTCGATGATCACGCCCGGTACCCGCGCTCTGGCTCGAACAGCTGCGCTCGACAGTGCTGCGGCGCAGGGAATCGTCGCAGTCCACGAATGTGCCGGTCCGATCGTGTCGGGTATCGACGACTTCCGTGAACTGATGGCCGCCGAACACGGGGTGGAGGTTCGCGGATACTGGGGCGAGCTGGTCGAGACGGTCGAGCAGGCGCGGCAGCTGCTCGGCGACACCGGTGCCCACGGACTGGCCGGCGACATCTTCGTCGACGGCTCGCTGGGGTCGCGGACCGCGTGGCTGTCGTCGCCCTACGCCGACGGCGCCGGATCGGGTGCCCCGTACGAGGACGTCGATGCGATCGCCGCACACATCTCGGCGTGCACGACCGCCGGGATACAGGCGGGTTTCCACGTCATCGGCGACGCGGCTGTGTCGGCTGCCGTCACAGCGTTCGAGCGGGTGGTGGCCGAGCTCGGAACTCCTGCCGTCGCCGCGTGCGGGCATCGGCTCGAACATCTGGCGATGGTCGCACCCGAACAGGCCGAAAAATTGGCCTCGTGGGGCACCATAGCCAGCATGCAACCGATGTTCGATGCCCTGTGGGGCGGTTCGGACGGGCTGTACTCGGCGCGACTCGGCGCAGGTCGTGCGTCGGCGCTCCATCCGTTCGCGCGCCTGGCGTCGGCGGGGGTGGCGCTCGCATTCGGTTCGGATGCGCCGGTCACCCGACTCGATCCGTGGGCGACGATCAGAGCCGCGGTCAACCACCGCACGCCGGGCAGTGCCATCTCGCCTCGGGCCGCTTTCTCTGCCGGTACCCGCGGAGCCTGGCGTGCGGGCGGAGTCCGAGACGGATTGGCGGGAACGTTGGTGCCGGGAGCGCCCGCGTCCTTCGCGGTGTGGGAGGTCGACGAACTCGTCGTCCGAGCGCCCAAGGACAGCGTGCAACGCTGGTCGACGGACCCCCGTGCGGGGGTATCTCCGTTGCCGGGTCTCGACCCGTCGTCCACGAGCCCACAGTGCTCGATGACCGTCCATCGTGGGCAGGTCATCCATGAGAACTGAGTCCACCTCGGGTGTCGAGGCCGGGGCCTCGTCGGCGGGGCGACTACGACGAGCCTCGATGTCCACTGCACTCTCCGTTGCCGGTGGTGCCCTGATATTCGCGAGCTTTCCTCCGCGAACCCTGTGGTTTCTGGCACCGCTCGGAATCGCGCTGCTGGCCCTCGTCCTGACCGGCTTCGGCGGCCGACGTCCGTTGTCGCTGAAAGCGGGATTCGGCTACGGCTGTGCCGCCGGACTCGGATTCTTCGTTCCACTGCTCCCGTGGATCGGTGTCTACGTGGGACCGATGCCCTGGCTGGCGCTCGCCGTCGCCGAGTCCGTCTTCGTCGGCTTGTTCGGAGTGCTCGGTGTGGTCGCAGCACGGAGTGCCTGGTGGCCCGTGTCGATGGCATTGGCCTGGAGCCTGACCGAGTGGCTCAGATCCAGTGTTCCTTTCGGCGGTTTCCCGTGGGGCCGGTTGGGGTTCGGACAACCCGAGGGCTGGCTGCTTCCCTTGGCGAGCATCGGGGGTGCACCGTTGCTCAGTTTCGGTGTGGCACTGACCGGAACCGGAACGGCCGCGCTGCTGGTCGCGAGCAGTCGGCGCGACGGAGTGCGTTCGTTCCTCGGGCCGGTCGCCGCCACGACGGTCGCGTCCATAGCGGCCGTGGCGCTGCTACCCACGCTGCACAGCAACGACGCACCGGAAGGCGACGAACGGACCGTGACGATCGCAGCCGTCCAAGGAAGCGTTCCGCGTCTGGGTCTGGACTTCAACGCACAGCGGCGAGCGGTGCTGGACAATCACGTCCGTGAAACGATGAGTTTGGCCGCCGACGTCGAGGCAGGCAGGCAACCTGCCCCGGATCTCGTCGTGTGGCCCGAGAATGCGTCCGACATAGATCCATTGAGAAATGCCGATGCCGCAACTCTCATCACACAGGCGTCCGTGGCTGTGGGGGCTCCGATTCTCGTCGGGACCGTACTCGTCAATGCCGATGGCACGAACACGAATTCGGTAATTGCGTGGAACGGTACGGACGGGCCCGGTGAGCGGCACGACAAGAAGATAATTCAACCGTTCGGCGAATACTTGCCATTCCGAAGTTTTTTTCGATTGTTCTCGGAATATGCCGACCGAGCGGGTTATTTCGTTCCCGGTAACGGAAACGGAGTTGTCCGCACCGGGGGAATAGCAGCCGGAATAGCGACCTGCTACGAAGTCGCATTCGACCGTGCCCTCGAGGAATCGGTCCGATCGGGCGCGGAGTTCATCGCAATTCCAACCAACAACGCGACCTTCGGCGACACCGAAATGACCTACCAACAACTCGCGATGTCCAGGGTGCGCGCCGTCGAGCACGGAAGAACTGTCGTGGTGGCCGCGACGAGTGGTGTGAGCGCGATCGTGGCACCGGACGGAGAGGTTCTGCAGGATTCGCCACTCTTCACTCCCGACGTGCTGGTTTCCAGTGTTGTACTGCGACAATCCCTCACCGTCGCGACACGACTCGGCTTCGGATCGGAACTGGTGTTGTGTCTGGCAGCAGTCGCAGCCCTCGGCGCGACGCTCGTGGTCGGGCGCCGCCGCTCCGCCTCCTGAAACAATCGTCGAGTCGGTAAACGGCGGGTCGATCAGAACGACAGGTCCGATACGGGTCGGACAATGCTGTGCGACGCGGCGTGAGCAGTCATTCGTTCGACCGAATAGCGCCTGTTCGGGTGGCACTCGGGGTCACTTCTGTAACAGGCTGGAGTCGGCGATCGATGGTTCTTATGATTACTGCACAAAAGAATCCTGCCGATGTTGTATCTTTGAAAGCCGCTGGGATGCTCGACGCGGAATTTCGGGTCGGCTTTCGGCGGTTGGCCGACGGTCTCGTGTGTGTATGTGAGTGCAGCACGAACGCCGACGTGGTCGAACGTGTCGTACGCCTGGTGGGGAGGGGAGTTCATGTCGGACAGGACGTCGAATTCGAGAGTCACCACGCACTCGGTTTGCGAACTCGAGGTTGGTTCTCCTCGGTAGAACCGTACCCTTTCCCTGTTTCAATCCAGTGGGCCGTGCGCGACGAATCGATACGACGGCATATCACCACCGAACGTGTGTGAATCGACACGAACGCAGACCAGAACGGAAGCCAGAATTGCTCAATCGCGCGCACAGGCCGCCGCGGCTCGACAGTCCGAACCGAACCGAGGTCTCCGGGTCCACCGACCCGATGTCGGCCATCGTGACCGTGCCGTCGAAGGGCAAGTGAATGCGCGCAGCAATTTCCGGTGGATCTCAGACGCCCCCGACCGGCCCCGGCTTCGAGAACGGTTTCCCGCTGTCGTCCGCTCAGCGTGGCATGTGGTTCGCTCAGCAGCTTGCCCCTGACGTCCCGGTCTGTATCGCACAATATGTCGACCTTCGCGGCAACCTCGACATCGGCGTTCTGCAAGAGGCCTCGGCTCAGGCCGGACACGAGTTCCAGTCCGCATATCTCCGACTGGCCGAGGTGGACGGCGAACCCGTACAGCTGGTCGATCACTCCATCGACCAGTCGGTGCACTACCTCGATCTGCGTGATGCCGAGGACCCGATGGCGTCGGCGCTGAGGTGGATCGACGAGAACTACGTCAAGCCCGTCGACATGGAACACGACCCCCTCGTCGACAGTTGGATCATTCAGGTCGAGGACGATCGCAACCTCTGGTATAGCAAGATTCACCACGTCGCACTCGACGGCTACGGTGCCATGACTCTCGTCAACCGAACCGCCGCGCTGTACACGGCGGCCGTCGAACACGTCGAGCCTGCTCCCAACAAGGCGGCCGAGCTTCGCCGACTCTACGAGCTCGATCAGGAATACCGGACGTCGTCGCGCTTCGAGTCCGACAAGGCGTACTGGACTGCTCGCGCCGCGGACATCCAGGACGGAGCTTCTCTGTCCAACACGGCCGGTCGCACGATCGCTGCCAGCAAGTTGCGCAGCGTCGCTCTCCCCGAGGACGTCGTCGCCGAGCTCGAGGCGTCCGACGCGACCAAGGGTGGAACCGCGGCTGCGGTGTTCATCGCCGCTTTCGGCTGCTACCTCTCGCGAATGACCGGGCGAGAAGACGTCTCGGTCAACATCCCGGTGTCCGCGCGCACCACCGCGTTGCTTCGCCGATCCGGTGGAATGCTCGTCAACGTCGCCCCCATTTCGATCCACGTGCCCCAGGACGCGACCGTCGGCGAGCTGGTTCAGCAGGTGCAGCTCGAACTGATGGGAGCGCTGCGGCACCAGCGCTTCAGCATCGAGGACATTCGGCGCGAGCTGGCGGCCTCGGGTAGTGACAAGCAGCTGTCCGGCCCGATGGTCAACATGATGCTGTTCCATCAGCAGATCGAACTCGGGTCGATCGTCGGCGAGTTCAACATCGTGACCTCGGGTCCGGTCGAGGACCTCCTGGTCAACGTCTATCAAAGCGGATCTCCGGCCCGGACGTTCGTCGATTTCAGGGCCAACCCCAACCGGTACGACGACGACGACCTCACCGCGCACCACTCGAGCTTCGTCGACATGGTGGAAGCCTTCATCGCGGCCGGGCCCGAGACCGCTGTTCTGGACGTCCATCCGGTCAGCGCACGCGAGGGCCAGCGCCGGCGGCGCGCGGCAGCCCAGCTCGCCTACTGGACCGAACGGCTCGCCGACGCCCCCGATCTCCTCGATCTTCCGACCGACCGCTCGCGCGCCTCGCACATCGGACACGTTCGCGCATCCCACGAGGTGACGATCGGATCCGAAACGTGGTCCGGAGTGACTCGATTGGCGGCAGAACGGTCCACGACGCCGTTCGTGGTTCTCGAATCTGCTCTCGCCGTGCTGCTTTCGCGACTGGCGAACACCGACGACCTGGTGATAGCCGTACCCGCGGGTCACGGAAACACCGTCGCGCTACGAAACCGACCCGACGTTCGGCAGTCGTTCACCGAATTCGTCGATGCGTCCGCAGCCGACTTCGATGCGGCGATGGCACACGGTGACACGTCGTTCGACGACGTCGTTCAGGCCTTGAATCTGCCTCGAACGGAATCGCACAGCCCCCTCGCTCAGGTTGCGCTCCGGTTCGGTCCGTCCGCACTGCCGCGTGACGGAGTCGGCATGGATCTGGTCGTCACCGTCGACGAGTCCGATTCTGTCACCGTCGTTTTCGATTACGCCACAGAACTGTTCGATGCCGCGAGCACGGCTCAACTCGCCCGTCGCCTCGTCCGCGTTCTCGACACATCGACCAACGAGCCCGATCTGCCGATAGGCGATGTGGATCTGCTGTCCACCGCCGAGCGAGCGCGCCTGGCTCCGGTTCGTGGTCCGCGGTCTGTGGTGGGTGTGGTGTTGCCGGAGTTGTTGGCCGGTGCGGTGGGTGTTGCTGGTGTCGGTGGAGTTGCGGTGGTGTCGGGGTCGCGGTCTGTTTCGTATGGTGAGTTGGATGCGGCGTCGTCGCGGTTGGCGCGGATGTTGATGTCGTGTGGGGTGGGTCCGGGGTCGTTCGTGGCGTTGGCGTTGTCGCGGTCGGTGGAGTCTGTGGTGGCGGTGTGGGCGGTGGCGAAGGCCGGTGGTGCGTTCTTGCCGGTGGATCCGAATTATCCGGTGGATCGGATCGAGCACATGTTGGTCGATTCGGGTGCTGTGGTGGGTGTGACGTTGGGTGCGGATGTGGGTGCGCTCTCGGGTGTGGGTGGGGTGTCGTGGGTGGTGCTCGATGATCCGGATGTGATGGCGGATCTGGCGTTTCGGTCGTCTGCTCCGGTGTTGGATGTGGAGCGTTCGGGTGTGTTGCGGCTCGATGATGCGGCGTATCTGATTTACACGTCGGGCTCGACGGGTGTGCCCAAGGGTGTGGTGGTCACGCATCGTGGTGTGGGGAACTTGGCTGCCGAGGAGCGGGTTCGGTTCGGTGTGGGTCCGTCGTCGCGGGTGTTGGCGTTCGCGTCGCCGAGTTTCGATGCCTCGATTCTCGAGTTCGTGTTGGCGTTCTCGGGTGGGGCGACGATGGTGATCGCTCCGCCGTTGGTGTTCGGTGGGGTGGAGTTGGCGTCGTTGCTGGCCGAGGAGCGGGTTTCGCATGCGTTCGTCACGCCTGCGGCGTTGGCGTCGGTGGATCCGGTGGGGTTGGAGTCGGTCGAGGTGGTGGTGACCGGTGGTGATGTGTGTGCGCCGGAGTTGGTGGCGCGGTGGGCGCCGGGTCGGCGGATGTTCAATGCGTACGGTCCGACGGAGGCGACGATTTTTTCGTCGATCTCGTCGGCGTTGGTGGTGGGGGAGTCGGTCGATATCGGTTCGCCGACGATCGGTTTCGCCGAGGTGGTGTTGGATTCGCGGTTGAATCCGGTGCCCGTGGGTGTGGTGGGTGAGTTGTATCTGGCGGGTCCGGCGTTGGCTCGTGGGTATCACGCGCGGTTGGGTTTGACGGCGGAGCGGTTCGTGGCCGATCCGTTCGGTGGTGCGGGTTCGCGGATGTATCGCACCGGTGATGTGGTGCGGTGGAATGCCTCGGGTGCGTTGGAGTATGTGGGGCGTAGCGATTTTCAGGTGAAGGTGCGTGGTTTCCGGATCGAGTTGGGTGAGATCGATTCGGTGTTGGCTGCGGTGTCGGGTGTCGATTTCGTGGTCACCATCGGACGTGAGTCTGCTGCCGGGGCAACGGTGTTGGTCTCGTATGTGTTGCCGGTGGCCGGTACGGTCCTCGAGGTCGATGCGTTGCGTGAGCATGCCGGTTCGATGCTGCCTGCGCACATGGTGCCCTCTGCGTTCGTGATGTTGGAGTCCATTCCTCTGACTCCGGCAGGCAAACTCGACCGCACCGCACTCCCCGAACCCGAACTCGGTTCACAGGGTGCATTCGAGGCCGCGGAAACGGAATACGAGGCCGCGGTGGCGTCCGTGTTCTGCGACGTTCTCGAGGTCGATCGAGTCGGTGTCACCGACAGCTTCTTCGATCTCGGCGGAAACTCCCTCGTGGCCACGCGTTTGATCGCACGGGTCAATTCGGCTCTCGGAACCGATCTGAAGGTACTGGATCTGTTCGAGGCGTCGACGGTTCGGACTCTGGCGGAACGTGCCGAAGCCAAGGGCGCGTCGCTGCATCGCCGCCCGGCACTCGTCCCCGTCGACCGCCCCGATTCGATCCCGCTGTCTCTCGCGCAGCAGCGGATGTGGTTCATCAACCAGTTCGACGTGTCCTCGCCCGCGTACAACATCCCGCTCACCGTGCGCCTGACCGGCCGTCTGGACGTGAGTGCGATGGCTGCTGCCGTCGGCGACGTCCTGTCCCGGCACGAGTCGCTCCGCACGGTGTTCCCGACTGTGGGCGATCTGCCGATTCAGGTCATCGCACCCGTCGAGGACGTCACCGGATCGAAGCTCCCCCTCGACGTGGTCGACGTCGACGCCGGTTCGGTCGATGAGCTCGTACGTGCAGCTGCGACAACAGGATTCGACGTCACGGTCGATCTTCCGTTCCGCGCGGTGCTGTACCGGACCGGCCCGGAGAGCTTCGTGCTCTCCATCGTCGTCCACCACATTGCGGCCGACGGTGCCTCGATGGCACCGCTGGCCCGAGACGTGATGGTCGCCTACGGCGCCCGCTCCGCCGGCTCGATTCCGGCGTGGGAGCCACTCACCGTTCAGTACGCGGACTTCGCACTGTGGCAGCACGCCGTTCTCGGCGACGAGAGCGACTCCACCTCGGTGGCGTCGCGGCAGATCGAGTTCTGGCAGACGGCTCTGGCAGACCTGCCGGACGTGCTGCCGATGCCACTCGATCGCCCGCGGCCCACCCGGCAGTCGATGCGTGGCAGCGTCACCCCGTTCACGATTCCCGCCGATGTCGCCGCTCGGTTGAATTCGGTTGCTGCCGAACACGACTCGACGCTGTTCATGGTCGTCCATTCTGCGCTTGCATTGCTGCTCGCGCGCCTGAGCGGCACCCAGGACATCGCTGTCGGTACTCCGATCGCGGGTCGCGGCGACGCGGCCCTCGACGACCTCGTGGGCATGTTCGTCGGGACCCTGGTGCTGCGAACGCAGGTCGAGCCTCGAGCCACCTTCGCCGAACTGCTCGCCGACACTCGTCGCTCCGACCTCGCCGCCTTCGACAACACAGACATCCCGTTCGAGCGACTGGTCGATGTACTCGATCCGGCCAGGTCCACCGACCACTCGCCGCTGTTCCAGGTTCTCCTCGAATTCCAGAACAATGCAGCTGTCACGTTGGAACTACCCGATCTCACCGTCGGTTTCGAGGAGATCAGCACCGACACAGCCAAATTCGATCTGCAGCTGCGCGTGGATCAGGAGCCCGTGGATCCGTCCGGGGCACTGTCGGCCTCGTTCACCTACGCCACAGATCTGTTCGATCCCGAAACCATCGACAGGTTCGTCGATCGCTTCCTGCGGATCGTGTCGACCATCGGGGCGTCGACGGACGTACGCACCGGCGACATAGACATCCTGTCCGCCGCAGAGCGGGAACTCGTCCTGTTCGAGTGGAACGACACTGCACGGCTGATCGAACCTCCGGTCCACCAGCACATCCCGGCCGGCGACGTCGACATGACGCTCAGCAGTCTGTTCGACCGACAGGTGCAGCGCAGCCCGTACTCGACCGCGTTGGTGTTCGAGGACGAGCACGTCACCTATCTCGAACTGGACGAACGTGCGAATCAGCTCGCGCGACATCTCATCTCGCTCGGCGTGACGACCGAATCGCACGTCGGCCTCGCGATCCGACGGTCGATCGACCTGCTCGTCGGCATGTACGCGATCGTCAAGGCCGGTGGTGCCTATGTGCCGATCGACCCGGACCATCCGGTCGAGCGTTCGTCCTACGTCCTCTCCAGCGCCCAGCCTGTGTGCATCCTCACCACGAGCCGCGACTGGATCAACATCCCGGTCGCAACTCCGGTCCTCGCCGTCGATCTGCTCGACGTGTCCGATCGCGACCACACCTCTGTCACCGATTCGGATCGACTGGGAAGACTGCACGGCTCCAACACCGCGTACGTCATCTACACCTCCGGTTCGACCGGTCGACCCAAGGGTGTTGCAGTCACGCACTCGGCCATCGTGAATCGGTTGCTGTGGATGCAGCACGAGTATCACCTCGAGCCTGCGGACACCGTTCTGCAGAAGACACCGGCCACGTTCGACGTCTCGGTGTGGGAATTCTTCTGGCCCCTGCAGGTCGGTGCCAAGCTCGTCGTGGCCGAACCCGACGGACACCGCGATCCGGTCTACCTGTCCCGCATCATCGCGGACGAGCACATCACCACCGCGCACTTCGTACCGTCCATGCTCGCGGTGTTCGCGGCAGGTGGACGAGCTGCGGAATGTGTCTCGCTCCGACTCGTCTTCTGCAGTGGCGAGGCACTTCCGCCTGCCACCGCAGCACAGTTCGCGCAGTTCTCCAACGCAGAACTGCACAACCTCTACGGTCCGACCGAAGCGGCCGTCGACGTCAGCTACTACCACGTGACCGGCCGCGACGCCGTCTCGATCCCCATCGGCGCACCGGTGTGGAACACACGCTTGTACGTGCTCGACGCCTCGTTGCGACCGGCTCCCATCGGTGCTCCCGGCGAGCTGTATCTCGCCGGCGTGCAACTCGCTCGTGGGTACGTCGGTCGCGGCGATCTCACAGCGGATCGCTTCGTCGCGGATCCGTTCGGCGAGCCCGGCGAGAGGCTCTATCGCACAGGCGATCTGGTGCGCTGGCGCGCCGACGGCGAACTCGAGTACATCGGCCGAACGGACTTCCAGGTCAAGCTGCGCGGCCTGCGCATCGAACTGCCCGAGATCGAATCGGTTCTCCTTCGATCCGAGTCGGTCGCACAGGCGGTCGCGTTGGTGCACAAGGACCCGAACACCGGTGAGACCCTCGTGGCCTACGTGGTCGGTGCACCCGGCTCCGCCGTCGACCCCGCACAGCTGACGGCCGAGGCCGCGCGCCGCCTGCCGGGGTACATGGTGCCCTCACACGTGGTCGTACTGGACTCGCTGCCGGTCAACGCCAGTGGCAAACTCGATCGCAAGGCATTGCCTGCGCCGGAATTCACCGTTGCCGCGTCGGAGTTCTTCGGCCCCGAGAACCCGGTCGAAGAGATCGTCGCCGGTGTCTTCGGTGATCTACTCGGTATCGCTCAGGTCAGTGTCACGTCGAGTTTCTTCGAGATCGGTGGCAACTCGCTGATCGCGATGCGTTTGGTCGCGCGCGTCAACGCGGCCCTCGGAACGGACATCGGCATCAGGGATCTGTTCGACGCCCCCACGGTGCGAGCGTTGTCGGCAGGTATCGACATCGGCGAGCACGACGTTGCGGCTGCCCCTCGACTGGTCCCGCAGGAGCGCCCGGATGTGGTGCCGCTGTCGCTCGCGCAGCAGCGAATGTGGTTCATCAATCAGTACGACACCGAGTCGGCTGCCTACAACGTCGCATTCGCCATGCGCCTGAGTGGTGTGCTCGATGTCGACGCGATGCACTCGGCCATCGGTGACGTGTTGAGCCGGCACGAGTCGCTGCGCACGATGTTCCCGCTGACCGACGACGTTCCCGCGCAGTCCATCCTCGACGTGGCATCGGCACTGCCGGATCTGACTCCGATTCACGCGAACGACGAGCGTCACGTCCTCGAGTTGATCGCCGACGTCGCCGGCTCGGGTTTCGACGTCGTGGCGGATGTTCCGCTGCGGGTCCGACTGGTTCGGGTGCGCGAGAACGAACACGTGCTCGTGATGGTGGTGCACCACATCTCCTCCGACGGGTTCTCCAGCGCTCCGCTGGCCCGTGACTTGATGGTGTCCTACAGCGCCCGCGCCGCAGGACACGCACCGAGCCAGGAACCGTTGCCGGTGCAGTACGCCGATTACGCGCTGTGGCAGCGCCGGTTCCTCGGTGCGGAGTCCGATCCCGAGTCGATGATGGCCAAGCAGCTCGCCTACTGGGTCGACACACTGTCCGGTAGCCCCGAGGTCCTGGCGTTGCCGACCGATCGCCCGCGTCCCGCGGTCGCATCCCTGCGCGGCGACAGCGTCTCCTTCGAGATCGACGCCGCAATCCATGCTCGTCTTGGTGCTGTTGCCGCCGAGCACAATTCCAGCGCGTTCATGATCGTGCACGCGGCTCTGGCCGTCCTTCTGGCCCGACTCTCGGGCACCGAGGACATCTCGGTCGGAACGCCGATCTCGGGCCGAGGAGACGCCGCACTCGACGAGCTCGTCGGCATGTTCGTCAACACCCTCGTTCTGCGCACCAAGGTGCCCGGCTCGACACGGTTCGAGGACCTGCTCTCGGACGTTCGCTCGGTCGACCTCGCCGCGTTCACTCATTCGGATGTCCCGTTCGAGCGAGTGGTCGATGCGGTCGATCCCGCGAGGTCGACTGCCCATGCGCCGTTGTTCCAGGTGATGCTCGAGTTCCAGCAGACAGACCGACCGACGGTGACGTTGCCCGGACTGTCGATCGAGAGCATCGAGCTACCCAACGACATTTCCAACTTCGACCTGCAGTTGACGGTCTCGGAAGAATTCGACAGTTCCGGCGCACCGGTCGGCATGGAAGCCGGATTCCGCTACGCCACAGAACTGTTCGATGCAGACACCGTCCGGGTTCTCGCCGATCGCCTCGTACGGATCCTCGACGCCGTGACGGCAACGCCGTCCATCCGAGTCGGTGACATCGAGATTCTCTCTGCCAACGAGTACGACTCGTTGGCTCCGGTTCGTGGTCCGCGGTCTGTGGTGGGTGTGGTGTTGCCGGAGTTGTTGGCTGGTGCGGTGGGTGTTGCTGGTGTCGGTGGTGTTGCGGTGGTGTCGGGGTCGCGGTCTGTTTCGTATGGTGAGTTGGATGCGGCGTCGTCGCGGTTGGCGCGGATGTTGATGTCGTGTGGGGTGGGTCCGGGGTCGTTCGTGGCGTTGGCGTTGTCGCGGTCGGTGGAGTCTGTGGTGGCGGTGTGGGCGGTGGCGAAGGCCGGTGGTGCGTTCTTGCCGGTGGATCCGAATTATCCGGTGGATCGGATCGAGCACATGTTGGTCGATTCGGGTGCTGTGGTGGGTGTGACGTTGGGTGCGGATGTGGGTGCGCTCTCGGGTGTGGGTGGGGTGTCGTGGGTGGTGCTCGATGATCCGGATGTGGTGGCGGATCTGGCGTTTCGGTCGTCTGCTCCGGTGTTGGATGTGGAGCGTTCGGGTGTGTTGCGGCTCGATGATGCGGCGTATCTGATTTACACGTCGGGGTCGACGGGTGTGCCCAAGGGTGTGGTGGTCACTCATCGTGGTGTGGGGAACTTGGCTGCCGAGGAGCGGGTTCGGTTCGGTGTGGGTCCGTCGTCGCGGGTGTTGGCGTTCGCGTCGCCGAGTTTCGATGCGTCGATTCTCGAGTTCGTGTTGGCGTTCTCGGGTGGGGCGACGATGGTGATTGCTCCGCCGTTGGTGTTCGGTGGGGTGGAGTTGGCGTCGTTGCTCGCCGAGGAGCGGGTTTCGCATGCGTTCGTCACGCCTGCGGCGTTGGCGTCGGTGGATCCGGTGGGGTTGGAGTCGGTCGAGGTGGTGGTGACCGGTGGTGATGTGTGTGCGCCGGAGTTGGTGGCGCGGTGGGCGCCGGGTCGGCGGATGTTCAATGCGTACGGTCCGACGGAGGCGACGATTTTCTCGTCGATCTCGTCGGCGTTGGTGGTGGGGGAGTCGGTCGATATCGGTTCGCCGACGATCGGTTTCGCTGAGGTGGTGTTGGATTCGCGGTTGAATCCGGTGCCCGTCGGTGTGGTGGGTGAGTTGTATCTGGCGGGTCCGGCGTTGGCTCGTGGGTATCACGCGCGGTTGGGTTTGACGGCGGAGCGGTTCGTGGCCGATCCGTTCGGTGCTGCGGGTTCGCGGATGTATCGCACCGGTGATGTGGTGCGGTGGAATGCCTCGGGTGCGTTGGAGTATGTGGGGCGTAGCGATTTTCAGGTGAAGGTGCGTGGTTTCCGGATCGAGTTGGGTGAGATCGATTCGGTGTTGGCTGCGGTGTCGGGTGTCGATTTCGTGGTCACCATCGGGCGTGAGAGTGCTGCCGGCAGTACGGTGTTGGTCTCGTATGTGTTGCCGGTGGCCGGTACGGTCCTCGAGGTCGATGCGCTGCGTGAGCATGCCGGTTCGATGCTCCCTGCGCACATGGTGCCCTCTGCGTTCGTGATGTTGGAGTCCATTCCTCTGACTCCGGCAGGCAAACTCGACCGCACCGCACTCCCCGAACCCGATTGGTCCGCTCAGGTCACGTCCGGTCGCGACGCGGACAATGCGGTCGAGAAGACGTTGGCCGGACTGTTCGCCGAGGTGCTTCGACTGGACCGTGTCGGCGTCGACGATTCGTTCTTCGCTCTCGGCGGCGACAGCATCATGTCGATTCAGTTGGTCTCGCGCGCCAAGGCGGCCGGACTGTCTCTGTCGCCACGAGATGTCTTCGAGCACAAGACGGTTGCGGCGCTCGCCGAGGTGGTCGCGTCCTCGGACGGCACCGCACCTCTCGTACTGGACGAGTTGCCCGGCGGCGGCGTGGGCGAGGTACCTCTGACTCCGATCGTGGCGTGGATGCTCGATCGGACGGAGGTTCTCGACAAGCACACGCAGACGGCGGTTCTCACACTTCCGGTCGACATCGAACTCGATGTGCTCGAAGCCACCGTCCAGACGGTCCTCGATCACCACGACATGCTTCGCGGTGTCCTGCACCGGGGTGAGCACCCCGCGATGGAGGTCCTTCCCGTCGGATCGGTCTCGGCGAACTCGGTCGTGCACCGCGTGACCTCGACAACCGTTCGGGGACAGGAGTTCTCGGAGCAGGCAAACGCCGAGGCAGAAGCAGCAGTCGGCCGGCTGGCACCCGATGCCGGTGTCATGATCCAGATGGTGTGGTTCGACGCCGGCTCCGAGGGGAGCCGTCTGCTCGTCGTCGCCCACCACCTGGTCGTCGACGGCGTCTCCTGGAGAATCCTGGTTCCCGACCTGGCGTCGGCGTGGGCTCAGATCATCGGTGGAAGCACCCCCGAGCTTGCTTCGGTCGGCACCTCCATGCGTCGTTGGTCGCACGGTTTGCGTGAGGTCACAGCCACCCGCGGCGACGAACTGGCGATCTGGCGCGACGTTCTGGCACAACCGGATCCACTCATCGGATCACGAGCACTCGATCGCGAGATCGACGTCTACCGAACAGTGGACAAGGTCGAAATGACACTGTCCACCGACGTCACCGAGGGGCTACTGACGGCACTGCCCGACGCATTCCACGGCAGCGTCAACGACGGCCTGCTCGCGGCTCTCGCCCTCGCCACGGCGGTATGGCGACGTGGTCGGGGAGTGGTCGTCGACGACGCTCTCATCTCGCTCGAGGGTCACGGC
This sequence comes from Rhodococcus sp. 14-1411-2a, assembly GCF_002259485.1. Lineage (GTDB taxonomy): Bacteria > Actinomycetota > Actinomycetes > Mycobacteriales > Mycobacteriaceae > Rhodococcoides. The sequence goes on along the minus strand of NZ_NPGA01000020.1, from coordinate 171,757 downwards.
CGCGAGGACCACGTGGTGCCCGGTGCAGATCTCGGCCGGACCGTCGGTTGGTTCACCACGATCTACCCGCTCAGGCTGACCCTCGCCGATCTGGATCTGGACGACGCACTCGCAGGCGGCGTCGACGCAGCGCGGCTGATCAAGTCGGTCAAGGAGCAGCTGCTGGCCGTTCCGGACCACGGTATCGGCTACGGCATGCTCCGCTACCTGGACGAGGACGGTGCCGCTGCACTGCGTGACTTCCCGGCTCCCCAGATCAGTTTCAACTATCTCGGGCGCTACAGCACCGACGTTCCCGACGAGCTTCGCGGACACGGGTGGCTGCCGGTCGACGACTCCGGTGTCGGCGATTCGCAGGACGAGGATCTGCCGGTCGCAGCCGTTCTCGACATCAATGCCGTCACCACCGCGACGCCGACCGGCCCGCGGCTCGAGGCGACGTTCGCTTTCCCCACCGGCGTGCTCGACGCGGACGAGGTCACCGAGCTGGCGGAGCTGTGGCGTCAGGCTCTCACCGCGCTGACGCAGCTGGCCCAGCGACCGGGGGCCGGTGGCTTCACGCCCTCCGACCTCGATCTGGTGCGGCTCGATCAGAGTTCCATCGACGACCTCGAACGGGTTTATCCCACGCTGGACGACATCTGGTCGATGACGCCGCTGCAGGCCGGATTGCTCTTTCACGCCGAGCTGTCGGATCAGTCCGTCGACGCCTACATCGTCCAACTGGTGCTGGAGTTGCGCGGAAGCGTCGACGAGGCGCGGTTCCGGCGTGCTGCTCGGGGGCTGCTGCGTCGACACGCGAACATGCGGACCGCTTTCGTGCACAACAGCGACGGCGAGTCGATTCAGATCGTCCACCACGACGTGGATGCCCCCTGGTCGTCGATCGACCTGACCGCACTGGATCCGGAGGATCGAGCCCTCGAGCTCGATCGCATCGAACACGAGGACCGTGCCACTCGATTCAACATGGCACAGGCACCTCTGTTGCGCTTCATGCTCATCACCGTGGCACCGGGCGAGTGGCGCCTGGTGATGACCAACCACCACATCCTGCTCGACGGCTGGTCCACGCCGCTGTTGCTCAAGGACCTGCTGACGCTCTACGTGGTCGACGGTGACGAGACCGTGCTCCCACGAGTTCCGGCCTACCGCGACTACCTGTCGTGGCTGGCCAAGCGTGATCGCTCGTCGGCTCTCGAAGCGTGGACGAGCGCTCTCGCCGGTTTGTCCGAGCCGACGCTGTTGACGCCGGTCGAGAGCCGACGCCAGGAATCGACGTTGGCGGGCCGCTCGTTGGTCTCACTCGATGTGGAGCAGACGAACCGCTTGCGCAGCGTCGCTCGCGCCCGTGGCGTGACGATCAACTCCATGGTCCAGGCGTCCTGGGCGCTGGTTCTCGGCACTCTGACCGGACGCTCCGACGTCGTGTTCGGTGCCACCGTGTCCGGACGCCCGCCGGAGGTCTCCGACATCGAGTCGATGGTCGGGTTGTTCATCAACACTCTGCCGGTCCGGATCGTGCTCGATCCGTCGGAGACACTCGGCGAGTACCTCGAACGGGTGCAGTCCGAACAGGCCGCGCTACTCGATCACCACTACCTCGGCCTCACCGACATTCAGCGAGCAGTCGGACCGGCCGTCTCCTTCGACACCCTGACGGTGTTCGAGTCGTACCCGATGGACCGCGCGGGGTTGTCGGCGGAAACCGACCTCGCCGGAATGCGGGTGCACGACGTACACGACGGAAGCGACACGGCGCAGTATCCTCTGACCTTGGTCGCCATGGTCGACGACCGGCTGCACATCGAGGCGAAGTACCTGCCGGAGTTGTTCGAGCACAGCGTCGTTGCGGCGACGGTCGACAGAATCGTGCGTGTTCTCGAGGCCATCGCAACCGACACCGGTCGACGCGTCGGATCGCTCTCGTTGCTGTCCGAGGACGAATTGCGCCAGCTGGCACCGGTTCGTGGACCGGCGTCGTCGGATACTCGACTGCTTCCCGATATCTTCACCGACGCTGCCGCAGTCGACCCGCAGGGCACCGCTCTGTGGAGCGACGGCCGCACCGTGGACTATGCCGAACTGGACGCGCAATCGTCTGCTCTCGCAAGAACTTTGATCGCTCGCGGTGCCGGCCCGGAAACTGTCGTTGCACTGGCTCTGCCACGGTCCGTCGAATCCGTACTCGGTATCTGGGCAGTCGCCAAGACCGGGGCGGCGTTCCTGCCGATCGATCCGAGCTACCCGCGCGATCGCGTCGAACACATGCTCGTCGACTCGAACGCGTCGATCGGTCTGACCCTGTCGGAGCACGAGGCCGATGTCTCCGGTCTCGGCTCTGCTCGGTGGACCGTGCTCGACCACGACGCCACGCGCACCGAACTCGCCGGTCACTCGACCGCCCCGGTTCGCGACGTCGACCGAATTCGCCCGATGCACATCGATCAGCTCGCCTACCTGATCTACACCTCGGGCTCGACGGGTGTTCCCAAGGGCGTCACCGTCACCCACCGCGGGCTGGCCAATCTGGCCGAAGAGGAGCGGACTCGTTTCGAGGTGACCCCGGGCGCTCGGGTTCTCGCGTTCGCGTCCCCGAGCTTCGATGCCTCCATCCTGGAACTGCTGATGGTGTTCTCCGGTGCCGCGACCATGGTCATCGCGCCGACCTCCGTCTACGGCGGCGCCGAGTTGGCCGAACTGCTCGCAGCACAGCACGTCACGCACGCGTTCGTCACGCCCGCCGCGCTGGCATCGGTGGATCCGGACGGCCTGACCGAGTTGGCCGTGGTGGCCACCGGTGGCGACGTGTGTCCGCCCGAGCTCGTGGCTCGCTGGGCACCGGGCCGTCGGATGTTCAACGCGTACGGTCCCACCGAGGCGACGATCTTCTCGTCCATCAGTGATCGACTCGACGTCGACTCCACCATCGACATCGGTTCTCCGACAATCGGTTTCAGCGAGGTGGTCCTCGACGCACGACTGCATCCCGTTCCGGTCGGGGTCGTGGGTGAGCTCTATCTCGCCGGCCCGGCACTGGCTCGTGGCTACCATTGCCGATTCGGTTTGACCGCAGACCGTTTCGTCGCGAATCCCTTCGGCGAGAGCGGCGCCAGGATGTACCGCACCGGCGACGTGGTGCGATGGACCGAGTCGGGAACGCTCGAGTACGTCGGACGCAGCGATTTCCAGGTCAAGGTGCGCGGCTTCCGCATCGAACTGGGCGAGATCGACGCCGTCCTGACCGACCATCCGATGGTCGAGTTCGCCACCACCGTGGGTGTCGACGGTCCGACGGGCAACACCATTCTGGTTGCCTACGTCCTCCCGAGGTCCGGCGAGCAGGTCGATGCAGCAGCTCTGCGCACTCATGTCTCGAGTTCGCTACCGACCCACATGATCCCGACGGCCTTCGTCGCACTGGAGTCGATTCCGCTGACACCGGCAGGCAAGTTGGACCGCAATGCCCTGCCTGCACCCGATCTCCATCTCGGGGGCGACTCGCGTGCACCGCGGAACGACACCGAGCAGGTCATCGCCGATATCTTCGGCGAGGTACTGGGGATCGACGGCGTCGGAATCGATTCGAGCTTCTTCGATCTGGGTGGCGACTCGCTCAGTGCCACCAGACTCACTGCGCGCGTCAACTCCGCCCTCGGCACCACGGTCAGCGTCCGCGCATTGTTCGAGGCTCCCACCGTCGAGTCACTCGCGGTGCGAGTGCTCAGCAACCCGGTCGGTACCCTTCGCCGTCCCGCACTCGTGGCGAAGCCGCGCCCGGATTCGATTCCGTTGTCGCTTGCGCAGCAACGAATGTGGTTCATCAACCAGTTCGACGTGACCTCGGCGGCGTACAACATCCCGCTTGCGGTGAGACTGACGGGTCGACTCGACATCGCCGCGATGAGCGCGGCCGTCGGGGACGTTCTGGAACGTCACGAGTCGCTGCGCACGGTGTTCCCCACCCGCGGGGATCGTCCTGAGCAGAAGATCCTCGACGTGCAGGCGGCGAGAACCGAACTCGCCGTCGTCGAGCTGGACGCCACCGAGGTCGTTGCGGCCATCTCGGCCGCTGCCGCAACAGGATTCGATGTCTCGACCGATCTACCGTTCCGCGCGGTCCTGTACCGGATCGCACCGGACGAGTTCGTGCTCTCGATCGTCGTGCATCACATTGCTGCCGACGGCGCATCCATGGCACCCCTGGCGCGAGATGTCATGGTCGCCTACGGCTCTCGCGCGGCTGCCGGCGCTCCGAAGTGGACACCGCTCGACGTTCAGTACGCGGACTTCGCACTCTGGCAACGCACCGTCCTCGGCGACGAGTCCGATCCCGCGTCCCTCGCCGCGCAGCAGTTGGACTTCTGGAAGACCGCCCTGGCGGATCTTCCCGATGTTCTGCCGCTACCGCTCGATCACCCGCGGCCCGCTCGACAGTCCATGCGCGGCAACAGTGTTCGGTTCGAGATCGACCGCACCACTCATGCCGGACTGGTCGACCTCGCACGTGCCAACGAGGCAACCGTCTTCATGGCCGTCCACGCGGCGTGGTCGATCCTGATGGCGCGCATCAGCGGCACCGAGGACATCGCTGTCGGAACGCCGATCGCCGGACGAGGTGACGCTGCACTCGACGATCTGGTCGGCATGTTCGTCGGCACCCTGGTTCTGCGCACGGAGGTGGCACCGCAGCTTTCGTTCACCGATCTGCTTCGGGCCACGCGTACAGCCGATCTCGCGGCGTTCGAGAACACCGATGTGCCGTTCGAGCGGTTGGTCGACGTTCTCGACCCCGCTCGTTCGACCGACCGCTCGCCGTTGTTCCAGGTGCTTCTCGAGTTCCAGAACAACACGTCCGCGACGCTCGAACTGCCGGACCTCACGGTCGAGGCCGTCGACATCGATGCTCACATCGCGAAGTTCGACCTGCAACTGACCGTCGCCGAGGAGTTCGACGAGGCCGGTGCACCGGCCGGGATGACCGCCGCGATCACCTACGCGACCGACTTGTTCGAGGCATCGTCCGTCGAGGAGTTCTCGGCACGATTCGGTGCCGTGCTCGCCTCCGTGACGAGCGATCCCGAGCGCGCAGTCGGCGATATCGATGTGCTCCTGCCGGGCGAGCTCGACGCCATGACGCATGACTGGAACCACGCTGGCCGGGTGGCATCCGATGCGACGCTGGCCGATCGATTCGCTGCTGCCGCCGCGCGATTCCCCGATTCGCGCGCCGTCGTCTTCGGAGATCACACGCTGACCTACGCCGAGCTCGACGACCGCTCCAGCCGACTCGCACGGCTTCTCGTACAGCGCGGTGTGACGTCGGAATCGCTGGTAGCGGTCGCGATGCCTCGCAACGAGGAGCTGATCGTCGCGCTGCTCGCGGTGATCAAGTCCGGTGGCGGCTACCTTCCGATCGACGTGTCCTACCCAGCGGACCGGCTGGCGTTCATGCTCGAAGACGCTTCGCCCGTCTGCGTGATCTCCACTGTTGCCGACAGTGCGGCGGTGCCCGCCTCGGATCTCGATGTCCTCGAGATCGATTCGCCCGAGCTGATCGCGGAGCTGGCCGGCATGTCGGGTGCCCCGCTGACCGACGCGGACCGTTCGGGTGGCACCAGCGCCGATTCCATCGCGTACGTGATCTACACCTCGGGCAGCACCGGTCGCCCCAAGGGCGTGCAGATCGCGCACCGCAACGTGGCGACGCTGTTCGCGAACACCGCTGATCTCTTCGACTTCGACGATCGTGACGTCTGGACGATGTTCCACTCGTACGCGTTCGACTTCTCGGTGTGGGAGCTGTGGGGACCGCTGCTGCACGGTGGAACACTCGTGGTCGTCGACTACTACACGGCACGCTCTCCGGAGCTGTTCCGCGAGTTGCTCGTTCGCGAGCGGGTCACGGTGCTCAACCAGACACCGACGGCGTTCTACCAGTTCGCGGAAGCCGATCGTGTGGCCACCGGAAACCTCGCCGGCACCACGGACTCCGATCTCTCGCTGCGCTACGTGATCTTCGGCGGCGAGGCACTCGATCTCGGGCAGTTGGCTCGCTGGTACGCCCGGCACGACGAGTCCGCCCCGACTCTGGTCAACATGTACGGCATCACCGAGACGACAGTCCACGTGAGCCACCTGGCCTTGACCGAGCAGTTCGCGGCATCGGCCTCGGCCAGCGTCATCGGTCAGGCCATCCCCGCACTGCGCGTCGCCGTTCTCGACACGCGTCTCAATCCGGTACCACCCGGCGTCACCGGTGAAATGTACGTCTCCGGGGCACAGCTCTCTCGCGGATACCTGGGCCGGGCCGGCCTGTCGGCCACCCGTTTCGTGGCAGATCCGGCCGGAGACGCCGGTGCCCGGATGTACCGCACCGGTGACACCGCACGGTGGAATCGTGACGGCGCGCTCGAGTACCTGGGCCGCAGCGACATGCAGGTGCAGCTGCACGGCTTCCGTATCGAACTCGGCGAGATCGAAAGCGCGCTGTTGGCGTTCGACGGCGTCGCGGCGTCCGTGGTCTCGGTTCGAGACGACGGATTCGGTGATCGACTGATCGGATACGTCGTCGCCGAGGCGGGCCGAACACTCGACCACTCCGCCGTTCTCGAATTCGTCGGACACTCACTGACGTCGTACATGGTTCCGGCCGCTTTGATCGTGCTGGACGAGCTGCCGCTCACCGCCAACGGAAAGCTCGACCGCCGGGCTTTGCCGGCTCCGGACTTCTCCGCCAATGTCACCGAGAGCCGTTTGCCGGCAACCGAAGTCGAGTCCATTCTCGCCGGATTGTTCGCCGACGTCCTCGGCCTCGACACCGTCGGCGTCGACGACTCGTTCTTCGCGCTCGGCGGCGACAGCATCATGTCCATCCAGCTGGTCTCACGCGCCAAGGCGGCCGGTCTGGTTCTGGCTCCGCGCGACATCTTCGAGCGCAAGACCGTCGCAGCGTTGGCCGAGGTCGTGGTCCTCGGAGGCGACGTCGTCGTACTGGAAGAACTCGACGGTGGGGGAGTCGGCCCGCTGCCCCTCACTCCGGTCGTGCGTTGGATGTTGGAGCGCAGCACCGACTTCGGGCGCTACACCCAGACGGCACTGCTTCAGCTCCCGGTCGGCATCGAGAGCGTCACGCTCGAGCGCACCGTGCAGGCCGTGCTCGATCGTCACGACATGCTGCGATCGCGACTGTTCCAGGACGCGGACGGAATCTGGCACGAGGAAGTAGCTCCGATCGGCACTGTGTCCGCCGCGTCGGTGATCCACGCGGTCTCGGTCGATTCCGTGGACGGTCCCGAATTCTCCTCCCGTGCCGCAACGGAACTCGACGCTGCAGCAGATCGACTGGTCCCCGCCGACGGGGTCATGGTGCAGATGGTGTGGTTCCAGGCCCCGAACGGGTCCGGCCGACTGCTCGTCGTCGCACATCACCTCGTGATCGACGGCGTGTCGTGGCGCATCCTCGTCCCGGATCTGGCGACGGCCTGGAGCCAGATAGTCGCGGGCGACACACCTGCGCTGGCACCGATCGGCACATCGATGCGACGGTGGTCCACCGGTTTGACCGAGGTCACCGCGAGCCGCGCCGACGAAATCGGCCTGTGGCAGCGCATTCTGAACGGTGACGATCCGACGATGGGTTCGCGACCACTGGACAAGCGCGTCGATGTAGACGCGACCGTGCAGCGCATCCGTACATCGCTCCCGGTCCAGGTGACCGAGCGACTGCTGACAGCGGTGCCGAATGCCTTCCGCGGCAGCGTCAACGACGGTCTCCTGGCCGGGCTTGCATTGGCACTGACGGCGTGGCGTCGCGAACGGGGAGCCTCGGTTCGCAGTGCGTTGATCACACTCGAAGGCCATGGCCGTGAAGACGCCGTGGTGCCCGGAGCCGATCTCGGCAGAACCGTCGGCTGGTTCACCACGATCTTCCCGGTTCGACTCGATCTCGGCTCGCTGGACATCGCCGACGCGTTGTCCGGTGGCGACTCCGCCGGAGCCTTGATCAAGGCCGTGAAGGAGCAGCTGCTCGAGATCCCCGATCACGGAATCGGCTACGGCATGCTGCGGTACCTGGACTCCGACGGGACCGAGGCACTGTCCGGTTACGCCGCCCCGCAGGTCAGCTTCAACTACCTCGGGCGCTTCTCGACCGGATCGTCCGAGGGCATGGAAGACGTGGGCTGGATTCCTGTGGCCGACGCCGAACTGGGCGACGCACAGAACCCGGACATGCCGGTACCGGCCGCGCTGGACATCAACGCCGTCACCACCTCGACACCCGACGGGCCCCAGCTCGACGCCACCTTCGCGTTCCCGGCCGGCATCCTGGATGCGGACGAGGTCGATCGGTTGATCGAACTGTGGACGCAGGCACTGACCGCGATCACCGAGCACGCCTCGACCGAGGGCGCGGGCGGCTTCACCCCGTCCGACCTCGAGCTCGTGGACATCGATCAGCGTTCCATCGAGGTGCTCGAGAAGCAGTTCCCCGATCTCGACGATGTGTGGTCGATGTCGCCGCTGCAGGCCGGACTGCTCTTCCACGCCCGTCTCGCAGGCGAGGTCGGCAGCGACAGTGCGGGAGTCGACGCCTACATGGTGCAGCTCGGTCTGGAGCTGCGCGGCGTCGTCGATGCCGAGCGGATGCATTCCGCCGTGAACAAGCTAGTCTCTCGTCATCCGAACTTGCGAGCAGCGTTCGTGCACAACAGCACCGGCGAATCTCTGCAGATCGTGCAGAGTTCGGTCACGGTGCCGTGGTCCGAGGTCGATCTCCGCGGTGAAGCCGATGTCGAGGCAGCACTGGAAGCCGTACTCGAGGCCGATCGCGGCGTGCGATTCGAGATGGACTCGGCACCGCTGCTTCGGTTCACGCTGATCACCCTCGCCGACGATCACTGGCGACTGCTGCTGACCAATCACCACATCCTGCTCGACGGCTGGTCGACGCCGCTGGTGGTCAAGGAACTGATCACCCTCTACGTCACCGAGTCCGACGATTCGATGCTGCCGCGAGTTCCCGCGTATCGGGACTACCTCGCGTGGATGCGGCAACGCGACGTCGCCATCTCCACCGCGCAGTGGGTCAGTGCGATGGCCGGCGTCGAGGAGCCGACACTGCTCGTCACCGGTGACCGGGGTCGTCAGTTGTCCACTGTCTCGAGCGAGACCGAGCGGTCGTTGTCGATCGAGACCACAGCGGCGTTGCGCGATTTCGCGGCGCGCCGCGGGTCCACTCTGAACACACTCGTTCAGACTGCGTGGGGCATCGTGCTCGCCACTCTGACCGGTCGCGAGGACGTCGTCTTCGGTGCCACGGTGTCGGGTCGTCCGCCCGAGGTTCCGGGCATCGAAGGCATGATCGGGCTCTTCATCAACACGCTTCCCGTTCGGGTCACGCTCGATCGGGCCGAGACACTCGGCGCACTGGTCGATCGTGTGCAGGCCGAACAGGCAGCGCTGCTCGATCACCATTACCTCGGTCTGACCGACATCCAGCGCGCGGCCGGAGCCGGCGTCGCATTCGACACGCTGACGGTGTTCGAGTCCTACCCGGTCGATCGCGCCGGAGCCTCTGCTGCAACGGATTTCGCAGGTATGCAGGTGACGGACATCCTCGGCACCGACGCGGCGCACTATCCGCTGACACTGGTGTCTTCGGTCGACGAGCGCCTGAACCTCAAGGCCAAGTACCTGCCCGAACTCTTCGAGCTCCAAGACGTGCACGCCATCGTCGATCGGGTCGAGCGGGTGCTCGACGCAGTGCTGGCCGACGAGCAGCAGCCACTGGCTCGGCTGCGATTGCTGGCCGACACCGAATTCGCTTCTCTGGCTCCGGTATTCGGCCTCGAAGGCCGATCGACTCGGCTGCTACCGGAGATCTTCTCAGACGCAGCTGCCGTCGACCCGGACGCCATCGCGGTGCGCAGCGTCGACGGCGAGTTGACGTACCGAGAGCTGGATCGACAGTCGAACCGGCTCGCTCGCATTCTGATCGGCCGCGGTGTCCGCACCGAGACGTTCGTCGCACTCGGGATCGCACGATCCATCGAGTCGGTGCTGACCGTCTGGGCCGTCGCGAAGTCCGGTGCCGCCTTCGTACCGGTCGATCCGAACTACCCGGCCGATCGCATCGAGCACATGCTGGCCGACTCCGGAGCAACCTTCGGTGTCACCACCCGCACTCACCTCGACGACCTGCCGTCGACCGTGCCGTGGATCGTCCTGGACGACCTCGCCACCGACGGTCCGAACGCGGTGAGCGACGAGCCCGTCGCCGACGACGAACGCCGTGGTCGCGTCACCCTGTCGAGTGCGGCGTACACGATCTACACGTCGGGTTCGACGGGTGTACCGAAGGGGGTCGTGGTCACCCACTCCGGCCTCGACAACTTCGCGACCGAGCAGCGCGAGCGCTATCGAGTCACGAAGGACTCACGCACGCTTCATGTTTCGTCACCCAGCTTCGACGCGTCCGTACTCGAGTACCTGCTCGCGTTCGGCGTCGGTGCCACGATGGTGATCGTTCCACCCACGGTGTACGGCGGAGCCGAGCTGGCGTCGTTGCTGGCCGAGGAATCGGTCACTCACGGCTTCATCACCCCGTCCGCCCTCGCCTCGGTCGATCCGGCCGGTCTCGACACGTTCGCCGATGTCGTGGTCGGCGGCGAGGCCGTTCCGTCCGAGTTGGTCACCAAGTGGGCTCCCGGTCGCAACCTGTTCAACGGGTACGGACCGACCGAGGCCACGATCATGTCCAACATCAGTGCACCGATGGTCGCCGGCGAGCCGGTGTCGATCGGTGGGCCGGTGCGGGGTGTGTACGAGGTGGTTCTCGACTCGCGACTGCAGCCGGTTCCCGTCGGGGTCGCGGGTGAGCTCTATCTCGCAGGCGTCGGCCTGGCCCGCGGCTACCACGATCGGATGGGGCTGACGGCCGAACGATTCGTCGCCGACCCGTTCGGTGCTCCCGGTGCCCGCATGTACCGCACCGGAGATGTGGTGCGCTGGTCGCCGGATCTGGCCATCGAATATGTCGGTCGCAGCGACTCGCAGGTCAAGGTCCGCGGCTTCCGCATCGAACTCGGCGAGATCGACGCCGCGCTCTCGGCACATCCCGCGGTGGATTTCGCAGCCACCTTCGGAACTCCCGGGCCGTCCGGTGCCACTGTTCTCGTGGCGTACGTGCGCCTGACGGGGGACAACCCGGCACACGCGGTCGACACCTTCGACACTGCGGTTCTGCGTGACCATCTTGCCGCCGCGCTGCCGTCGCACATGGTGCCCAGCGCCATCGTCGTGGTCGAGTCGATTCCTCTCACTCCGGTGGGCAAGCTCGATCGCGCCGCACTGCCCGTACCGGCGTTCGGCTCGGCCACCTCGTACCGAGAGCCGAGCACGCCGGCCGAGCTGACGGTCGCGGCGGTCTTCGCCGAGATCCTCGAGGTGGATCGAGTCGGTGCCGACGACGGATTCTTCGAGCTCGGTGGTGACTCGCTCAGCGCAACGCGGGTGATCGCTCGCGTCAACGCCGAGTTCGGTACCTCGATCGGTGTCCGCACGATCTTCGAGACCCCGACGGTGTCGGGACTGGCGAGCGCAGTCGGCACTGCCGACACTCGCGCGCAGCGCCCGGCTCTCGTTGCGGCGGCACGTCCAGAGAACATTCCGCTCTCGCTCGCTCAGCAGCGGATGTGGTTCATCAACCAGTTCGACACCTCGTCGGCCGCGTACAACGTGCCGCTGGTCGTCAAACTGACCGGGCGGCTCGACACCGCTGCTCTGGCCGCCGCGGTGGTCGATGTTCTGGGACGCCACGAATCTCTGCGCACGACCTTCCCCGACGGTCCGGAATTCCCGGTGCAGCTCGTGCACCCGGCTGCCGAGGTCGCACCTGCGGTCGAATCCGAACGGATCGATGCCGCTGTTCTGGCCGATCGCGTCGCTCTGTTGGCCGGTCGAGGATTCGACGTGACCACCGAGATCCCGGTGCACGTCGAGCTGTTCGAGGTGCTCGATGCCGGCGTCGACGCGTCCGAGGATCCTGTCTTCGTACTCGCCATGGTGGTGCACCACATCGCCGCCGACGGCGCGTCGATGGCACCGCTCGCTCGCGACGTCGTGCTCGCGTACTCGGCGCGCAGTGTAGGTCAGGCACCGAACTGGCAGCCGCTGCCCGTCCAGTACGCCGACTACACGATCTGGCAGCGTTCGCTGCTCGGAGACGAGCAGGACCCGTCGAGCGTGGCCGCGGCCCAGCTCGAGCACTGGTCCACCGCGCTCGCGGGTCTTCCCGACCTGCTGCCGTTGCCGACGGACCGACCGAGGCCGACCACGCAGGACTTCCACGGTGGCCGAGTTCGCTTCACGGTCGATGTCGACATCCATCGGACGCTCGTCGACATCACTCGGGAACAGAACGTCAGCATGTTCATGGTGCTGCACGCGGCGTTCGCGGTCGTTCTGGCTCGTTTGAGCGGCACCGACGACATCGCGATCACCACTCCGGTGGCCGGGCGCGGGGACGCGGCGCTCGACGACCTCGTGGGTATGTTCGTCAACACGCTCGTGCTGCGCAGCCGAGTCGACGAGTCCGCGACGTTCGACGATCTGCTGAACCAGGTCAAGGCACACGATCTCGACGCGTTCGATCACACCGAGATGCCCTTCGAGAGAATCGTCGAGGTTCTCAATCCCACCCGTTCGACGGCATACGCTCCGCTGTCACAGGTCGCGCTGTCGTTCCAGAACAACGAGAAGGCCTCGCTCGAGCTTCCGAACCTCCGCGTCGAAGGCTTCGACTTCGACGTTCCGGTAGCCAAGCAGGATCTTCAGCTGCTGCTGTCCGAGACCTTCGACGAGGCGGGACGTCCGTCCGGCTTCGAGGCCGCATTCGACTACGCCACCTCGCTGTTCGACGCGGCCAGCGTCGAGGCCATCGCGGCGCGACTGATTCGAGTTCTCGACGCCGTCGGACGCGACCGGCACGCGGTGGTCGGAGACATCGAAATTCTGGGCGCCGACGAGCAGCGCGCGTTGGCGCCGGCGCGAGGAAACCCGGACGCAGCAGTCCGGACGTGGCCGGAGTTGCTCGCGGCGGCGGTCGCGCTCGACCCGTACGCAGTGGCCGTCACCTACCGAGGCATCAGCCTTTCCTACGCCGATCTGGACAGCTGGTCCAACCGAATCGCTCGAATGCTGATCGACTACGGCGTCGGGCCCGAGACGTTCGTCGCGTTGGCGCTGCCTCGATCGATCGAGTCGGTGCTGTCGGTGTGGGCCGTGGCCAAGACCGGTGCTGCATTCCTGCCCGTCGATCCGAACTACCCGGCGGACCGAATCGCGCACATGCTCGAAGATTCCCATGCCGCAATGGGTCTGACCGACATCGACAGCAGGGGATCGCTGCCCGACACCGTCCCGTGGCTGGTTCTGGACGATCCGGAAATTTCCGCGGAGTTGTCTCGCTACCCGGCGGACGCGGTGACCGACGTCGAGCGTACGGCGACCCTGCACATCGACCACCCCGCCTACCTGATCTACACATCGGGTTCGACCGGTCGCCCGAAGGGCGTTGCAGTGCGGCACCGTGGCTTGGCCAACCTCCAGGCCGAGGTGCTCGAGCGATTCCGCCCCACTCGGGATTCGCGTGTTTCGCACATCGCGTCACCGAGTTTCGACGCATCGATCTACGAGCTGACGATGGCGTTCGGCGTCGGTGCCACCGTCGTGATCGTGCCGCCGGGAGTCTTCGGCGGCGGCGACTTGGCCGACCTGCTCGAATCCGAACACGTCACGCACGCGTTCCTGACGCCCGCGGCGCTGTCGTCGATCGACGAGACACGTCTGGGCAACGTTCGGGTCCTCGCCGTCGGAGGTGAGGCCTGTACTCCGGAGTTGGTGGCGAAATGGGCACCGGGCCGCCAGATGTTCAACGGCTACGGTCCGACCGAGACCACCATCCAGGCGAGTGTCGGTGGTCCGCTGGTGCCCGGTGGCACGGTGGACGTCGGCAGGCCTGGAACCGGATTCCGGTTCCAGGTGCTCGACGCACGACTGCGGCCGGTTCCGGCCGGAGTGTCGGGCGAGCTCTACATCGCCGGTCCCGGTACCGCCCGTGGATACCTCGGGCGTTTCGGGCTGACATCCGAGCGCTTCGTCGCCGATCCGTTCGGTACTCCTGGCGACCGGATGTATCGAACCGGTGACGTCGTGCGCTGGGGAAGTGCCGGAGCCGTCGAGTTCGTCGGACGCAGTGACTTCCAGGTCAAGGTGCGCGGTTTCCGCATCGAACTCGGCGAGATCGACTCCGCACTCACCGAGAACGAGCAGGTCGGATTCGCCGCCACGATCGGGCACACGGCGGCGTCGGGTGACACCGTTCTCGTGTCCTACGTTCTCGCGGCCGACGGCGAATCGGTCGACACCGAAGCACTTCGAGACCGAGTCGCCAAAGTGCTTCCGCGTCATATGGTTCCGTCGGCGATCATCGAGCTGGACGACATTCCGCTGACGCCTGTGGGCAAGCTCGATCGGCGGGCCCTGCCGGTTCCGGAGCTGACGACGTCGACCACTCCGTACCGGGCACCGGCCACCGACGTGGAAGCTGCGATCGCCGATGCGTTCGCGCAGGTTCTCGGAGTCGATCGGGTCGGCATGGACGACAACTTCTTCGAGCTGGGCGGGACGTCGCTGGTGGCCACGAAGATCGTGCCTGCCATCGAGAACGCCATCGGAGTGCGGGTGCCGCTGCAAGCGCTGTTCGTCGATCCGACACCGTCGGGGTTGGCAGCGCGGGTCGCCGCGGATGCCGACGCTGGGGGCGCGGATCTCGATTCGGTGTTCGGAGTCGTGATTCCGCTGCGCGGCAGCGGGTCCAAGGCACCGTTGTTCTGCGTCCACCCGGGAATCGGGTTGTCGTGGGGCTACGCCGGTCTCGTCTCGCATCTGAGCGACGACCGTCCCGTGTACGGCCTACAGCTGCCGAGCATCGTCGAAGGGTCGACGTTCGGGTCCATTCGCGATCTCGCGCACCGCTACGCCGACGAGATTCGCGCTGTTCAGCCGGTGGGTCCGTACCACCTGCTCGGGTGGTCGCTCGGCGGCTCGCTCGCTCATGCGATAGCGGTGGAACTGCGCAGCACCGGCAGCGATGTTCGCACCCTCGCACTGTTGGACAGCTACGTCGACGGGCACGACGGCGAAGCGGTCGAGGGAGCGTTGAGCGTCGAGAACCTGCTTGCGGGATTGGGGCTCGATCTGACTGCTCAGCCCTCGACCGAGCCGTTGACCTACGAACGGGGCGTCGAACTACTCGACGAGTCGTTGGGACAGACGACCGGCGTTTCCGCCGATCATCTGCGACGTATCAATGCGGGATTCGAGAACTCGACTCGAATAATGGCCGAGTTCATCCCGGACGTGTTCGACGGAGATGTTTTGTTCTTCTCCGCAACGAAGGGTGCGAGCGATGGAATTGTTCGATCTCCGCAGGAATGGCGGCCGTATGTGACAGGAGATATCGTCATCCACGATGTCGACGTTTTCCACAACGAGATGACCAATGCAGATGCGGCCACTGTGATCGGGCCGGTCGTCGATTCTCATCTCGGGAATACACCTGAATAACAATTGATGTGTTCTTCACATCGCAGGGCACATCTACGAATACCATCGGCACTCGAGACGAATGCCGTCGAATACGAATCACTACCACCAGGGGACAGAAGTGAAACTGATCAGAACAGCAACGGTAGCGGTGGCGTTGACCGCTGCGGTGGCCACCGGAGCAGGCCATGCTGTGGCAGACCCGTCGTCGGACCCGGTGAATTACGAGACTTCGGTCAACCCGGACGGCACGGTCACCACCATCCTCGATGCCGGGCTGTTCCGGGTCGACGCCACGAGCGAGAACGTGTCCGTCATCGACCAGGCCGGTGCCACGCTCGCAACCGTTCCGCTGGAATACACCATCAACGGCACCGTCTACTCGATCGCACCGCTGATCGGTGCCGAGGGTCGCGAACTGACGTTGACTCCGCAGACGGTTCCCGTCGCCGAGGTCGCAGGTCCGCGGACCAAGCAGCAGGCATTCGACAACATGGTCAACCAGCTCGCAATCGGCTGGAACAACGGTGGCGGTGTCGGCACGGCGATCGGCGCAGGCCTCGGCTTCGCCATCGGCTGTGTATCGATCTTCCCGAACTTCATCTCCGGGTGCATCATCGGAACCGTCATCGGTACGGTTGCCGGCGCGGTCATCGGTACGTCCAACGGAAACCCGCAGGCTCAGCCTGCCGTGTTCGAGTACTTCACCACTCCGTAAGGCAGAACGGCCCCGAGCCGACGGAGGTCCGAACAGCGGGTGGAGCGCGTGCGCTCTACCCGCTGTTCGCTGTCCGCCCGGTCAACGCCCGGCGCATCGACACGGCTTTGACCATCGTCTCCTCGAACTCCTCGTCGGGATCCGACAGTGCCACGATTGCACCACCCACTCCGTACGTCACTTCGTGCTCGGTGGCCACGATCGTGCGAATGACGATCGAGAAGTCTGCGGTGCCGGTGATCGAGAAGTAACCGATGGCACCCGAGTACACCCCGCGCGGTCCGTCTTCGAGCTTGTCGATGATCGCCATCGTGCGGATCTTCGGGGCTCCTGTCATCGAACCACCGGGAAACGCGGCACGGATACAGTCCGCCGCGGATGCGTCCTCGCGCAGGCGGCCACGAACGGTCGAGACCAATTGGTGCACGGGAGCATAGGTTTCGACATCGAACAGCTTCGGTACGTGAACCGACCCCGGCACGCAGACCTGGGCGAGGTCGTTGCGCACCAGATCCACGATCATCAGATTCTCGGCCTTGTCCTTCTCGTTCGCGACGAGATCGGCCTTGAGCGCGTTGTCTTCTTCCGCCGTGGCTCCGCGGGGACGCGTCCCCTTGATCGGCTTGGACTCGACTACGCGGTCGGCGTCGATGCGCAAGAAGCGTTCCGGAGACGCACTCAACACCGACAGCTCGGGAAACTTCAGCAGCGCACTGTACGGAGTGGGGTTGATTTCACGCATGTACGAGTAGGTGGCGGTCGCGTCGATGGAACCGGCTACGGTCGCCGTGTTGGTCAAACAGACCTCGTACGTCTCACCGGAGCGAATCTCGGCGAGGCACTGGGAAATCAGATCGAGGTAGTGGGCACGGTCGTGGCGTAGACGGGGCTCGAGCGATCGATCTGCTCCGAGCAGGGGAGTGCCCGACGCTGGCGCATCCGCGTGGTCGTTCGGGACTGCCTTTCGAGACAAGCCACGCAGGGTCTCGGTGACAGAGTCGAACCACTGCGCCAACACAGGATCCCCGGGGGTGGTGGCCAACCCCATCAGATACAGGGTGCCGGCTTCATGGTCGAACACCAGCGCGCGATCTGCGAAGACCATCGACGCGTCGGGAGTCGAGGCCGTGTGAACCAGTTGGCCACCGGTATCGGCCTTGAGCTCGTATCCCAGATACCCCACGTAGCCGAGTCCGAATGCAAACGGTAGGTCGTGTCGAGGGGGAGTGGACCGCTCTCGCAATCGCTCGTCGATGTAGTCGAAGAATGTCGAGTGGATGCGCTCGGTCGTACCGTCGGCACCTTGCACGGTCACCGTGGTCTCGGCAACCGAGTAGGTCACGTACTCCGCATGAGGACCCGAGCAGTCGCCCATGACGGTGAATCTGCAGTCGGGTTCGAGAGCCGCGCTACCGTCCAGCCAGAAACTCTTCGAGCCGTCCGCGAAAAGAGCGTCGAATACCTGCTCGGAGTCGAAAGCCTCGTCGAGCGAACGTGTTTCGATGGTGAAGATCGAATCCTGAGTCCGTGCGGCGCTCGATGCGGCCGATTGAGCCAGTGTCAGATCGCGGAAGTTGGCGAGTAGTTCGCGGCCGTATTCGGTACTGATCGACTCGGGATGGAACTGAACGCCCCACATGGGCTTGCTCCGGTGCCGCACGGCCATGACCAGTCCGTCGGGCGTCCATGCGACTTCCTCGAAGTCGGCAGGGGTGCGGGTCACCACGAGCGAGTGATACCGCACCACCGAGTAGGGCGAGGGGATTCCGGCGAACAGGTCCACGCCGGAATGAGTGATGTCGGTGATCCTGCCGTGCATCGGCGCGGGCGCGAGATCGACACTGCCACCGAACAGATGGCACAGACCCTGATGCCCGAGGCACACGCCGAGTATCGGTAGACCGGACTCGAGTATCACGCGAGAACTGATCCCGAAGTCCTGCTCCACATCGGGCCGCCCTGGACCGGGTGAGATCACGACGTTGTCGAAAGCCTCGAAATCCAAAGACGTCCACTCGACGTCGTTCTTGACCACCGTCGGCGGCCGTCCGTTCACCTCGGTGAGAAGGCTGTACAGGTTGTAGGTGAACGAATCGTAATTGTCCACCAGGAGCGTATGAATCGTCATCGGCGTGCTTCTACCGTTTCCTGTCGAGGCCCGGCCCGGGCGTCGGAGAATCGATGATCGAATCCTCGACGCGACATGCCTCTGCAATCATCGTTCGGTACAGATCTTCGAGAAAGTCGGGGGACATCCCATTGGCCGACGCGAATTCTCTCGCTCGCTCTGTCACCAATCCGACACGGCCTGGTTGCATCATCGGAATGGCGTGTTCTCGTTTTACGTGTGCAACACGTACACACACATCGATGCGGTCTCGAATTGCAGCGCGCAGAACTTCGTCGATTCCGTCCAACTCGCGCCTCAACTCCGCAAGCTTCTGCTCGCCGACTGCGCGATGGCCTTCCGATTCCGCTTCGGAGGCCGCCGTGCGCAAAGCGTCGGTCGAGCGCTGATCAGAATCCTGGCTCACGAGTTATTGCCCCCTGATTTTTCGAGTGCGATGCCGCTGTTTATCGGTATTGTCCGACAACTGTTACGGCGACCGTTCACGAATCGTCCACTTGTGTGACAACCGATACTCGATGATGGCACCTCGGACAGCCACCTCGCCACTCGATCGTATTGGAATAGCTGGTCAGGCGACAATGAATGCAACAAAGGTCCGCGAAAACATCCGATAAGTTCGATATAAATAAAAAAAACTGCACCGCCGGATTGTTTCCAATCAGGCGGTGCAGAGTGCGGCGAACGTCATGCGCCGCGGCGCTTGACCTTCAGCAGGTCCAAACGCTCTT
Source organism: Rhodococcus sp. 14-1411-2a (assembly GCF_002259485.1). Classification (GTDB taxonomy): domain Bacteria; phylum Actinomycetota; class Actinomycetes; order Mycobacteriales; family Mycobacteriaceae; genus Rhodococcoides. Next base: position 152,571 of record NZ_NPGA01000020.1, on the reverse strand, counting down.
TGAGAAGCTCCTCGAGCTCGTCGACCGAACGACGCTCGAGCAGCATGTCCCAGTGCGTACGGGGAGGCTTGACTTTCTTGGCCTCCGGCGCGGTTCCCTCGATCAGCGACCCTTCCAGACCGTTGCGGCAAGCCCAGGTTCCGGGAATCTCGGCATCGTCGGCGAACGGTACCTCGAACTCCTCGCCGTTGTCGCACCGGTAGCGCGCAACGCGGCGGGGCGCCAGGTCGTGATCACGGTCGGTCTCGTAGCTGACCGCTCCCAGTCGGCTACCTCGAAGTACACGATCTGCCATGGTGAAGTCCTCTCCATCGATAGTAGGTACGTGCGTCGAAGCCATCCGTCGACATCGAACTACACCGTCTACCCACTGATCTACAACGTCGCCGCGCGTCGGTTCGTTCCCGGGCCGATGAGTCCCGGTGCGATCCCATCGGCGCAGCTTATCGGGCGATCTTACCTCGCGGCCGCAGTAGGCTGAACGACCATGTCCGCCAGAACCCGCCGCGACCAGACATGCGCCTGGTGCGGGCGCCCGGTCGCCGATACAGGAACCGGCCGTAAGCGGCGGTACTGCCGTCAATCGTGCCGTCAGCGAGCCTACGAGCAGCGCAGCGCGACGAAAGGGACGTCGATTCCCGACGACGCCGTCGTGCTGACCGCGGAGGAGGTGTCGGCCGTGGCAGACAGAGCGTTCGAGGTTCGGTGTGCCGCCGAGGACGTCAGCACGGCGGTGGCGGAAGGTGCCGACGCTGCGGAACTGCACCGACTGTGCGCCGAGCTGTTGGCCAAAGCTCATGACGCAGAGCGACTGCGCTGAACTGCGGTTCCTTACTCGTTCACCGACTCCATGGACAATGGTCGTACCGCCCGCGCGACTGCGCAGGCGGTACGACCTAGTGAGGAGCTCCATGGCGTTCTGGGATCAACTCAAATCCAAGGCACAGGAATTGAACGGCCAGCTGCAGACCAAGACCAGCCAGTTCAAGAACAAGGAATTCGCCAACGGCAGCATGGCCATGTGTGCCCTGATCGCGGCGGCGGACGGCACCATCGATCCTGCCGAGCGCCAGAAGACGGCATCACTGATCGCCGGCAACGAGGCTCTGAGAGTGTTCGAGCCCGACGAGCTTCGGCAGAAGTTCGACTGGTACTGCGACAAGCTGCAGGGAGACTTCGACTTCGGGAAGGTCGAGGCGACAGCCACGATCGGCAAGCTGAAGTCGAAGCCCGACCAGGCACGGGCCGTCATCCAGATCGGCATCATCATCGGCGGCGCGGACGGCCACTTCGACGATCACGAGAAGGCTGCCGTGCGCAATGCGTGCTTCGCTGTCGGAATCGATCCGGCCGAGTTCGAGCTCTGAGTCCTTCCGTACGAAAGGACTGCGGTAGTCGATCGTGCTGACGGCGATCGACGAAGTCATCAGGCGACTTCGTCGATCGCCGTTCTCGTCGGCAGTCGTCCGCTGTGAAATGTGGCGTATGCCGGGATACTAGGGGCACTCCGACGGCTTGTGCCGACGTCGAAAGATCCGTTGGAGATCCGGTTGCAGCCCACCAGCAAAGGGACCGTGCATGACAGTTGCCGCGATCTACCTCGTCATCGCCTTCGGTCTGGGCGGACTCGCCATGGTGGTACGGCTAGCTCCCTTGGTCGGGTTTCTCGCTGCCGGTTTCGTCATCAATGCGCTCGATGTCGGTGAGGTGCCCCAGCTCGAGCTGATCGCCGACCTGGGCGTGACACTGCTGTTGTTCGCAATCGGTCTCAAGCTCGACGTTCGTATTCTTCTGCGCCGGGAGGTGTGGCTGACGACATCGGTGCATCTGGTGGCGAGCATCGTGGTCGGTACCACCGTGCTGTGGCTCGCCGCCGTCGCCGGGTTGGCCATGTTGTCCGGCCAAAGTCTGACGACGATAGCGTTGCTCGCATTCGCGATGTCGTTCTCGAGCACAGTGTTCGTGGTCAAGGTTCTGGAAGAGCGAGGGGAGTCGCACGCCCTCTACGGACGGGTGGCGATCGGTGTCCTGGTCATGCAGGACATCGTTGCCGTGGTTTTCCTCACCATAACCAGCGGCTCGCTACCGAGCCCATGGGCGGTGACGCTCGTACTGCTGTGGCCGGTGACGCGGATCCTTCGGAAGATCTGGAGCGGACTCGGCCACGGCGAGATGCAGTCGCTGTTCGGCATCGTGATGGCGCTGGTCCCGGGTTACGCCCTGTTCTCCGCCCTGGGGCTCAAGGGGGATCTGGGCGCACTGGTCATCGGCGTGTTGCTGGCATCGCATCCGGCCTCGTCGGAACTGTCACGATCGCTGTTCCACATCAAGGAACTGCTCCTGGTGGGCTTTTTCGTCTCGATCGGTTTGTCCGGGCTGCCGGACCTACCCAGTCTCGGTGTCGCCCTCCTCATGGTGCTTCTGCTGCCACTCAAATCCGTCCTGTACTTGGCGCTGTTCGCCCTGATGAAGTTGCGATATCGGACCGCGCTCCTGGCCGGACTGAGCCTGATGAACTACTCCGAATTCGGCCTGATCGTCGTGTCGGTAGGAGTGACGACCGGCCTACTCGCACCGGCCTGGCTGGTCGAGATGTCGATCGCCGTGGCTTTGAGTTTCGTCGCGTCGGCTCTGGTGAACGGTCGTGGCCACCTGATGGTCGAGAAGATCGCGACCCGTCTACCCGAGCAGGACGAGTCGAGCTTGCATCCCGAGGAACGCTCCGGCGATGCCGGCGACGCCGAGGTGGTCGTGATCGGAATGGGGCGTGTCGGGTTCGCGGCATATCAGCGGCTCACCGATCACTACGGCCTCGATGCCGTAGGAGTCGACTACGACGGGCCTCGCATTCGTCGCCTGGCCGATCAGGGACTACGAGTCATCGAAGGGGACGCAACCGATCTCGATTTCTGGCATCAACTACGGCATTCCGAGTCGGTACGCATTGCCGTGCTCGCGATGCCGCGTCACGGTGCCAATGTCACAGCACTCGCCTGTCTGCGCGAATCCGGATTCAGTGGAACAGTTGCCGCAGTGGCCCGCTACGACGACGAAGTGCAGTGGGCCAAGGAGCACGGCGTCGACATCGCGTTCAATGTCTACGCAGGTGCGGGGTTGGAATTGGCGGATCAGGTGGCCACCACTTCGCCCGATCCCGTCGGCGACGAAAGCGACTCCGACCTCGATACCTCACAGTCCGAGAAGGTCCATCGGCCGACCACGAAACCGGTACCGCTCGACGAGCATCCGTGACCGACCCCGCCTGGAGCATACGAAGGCCAGGGGAGGTACACCGACTCGGCCACTGGACCGCGGCCTACTCGTCCCAACTCCACCCTTGCAAAACGTCACTGTGACGATTCGTAGGGTTGAAGATGGGCGAGGGGAATGCAAGAGAGTGGCGCAAGCTCCATCGGAATCGCATATTTCGTTCAACCGTCGCAAGGAGCTGCCCGTTGGACAACAGCGCCGAGTGTCCGCCGCAGCGCTCGAGTGGGACGTGCACACAGCGTTCGACGCGGAAGCGTTGTGAATGGGTCGGCCACAGGAACCGAAGTCGCGCGGCGTCCGTCGAGACACCCCTGAACTGCGGCTCTTTTTTGCCGATAATCAACATTATGTCAACTAGTCGGAACCCGCAGCTATACGTCAGTTACAGCGCAATACCTCTCTATTTCAGCGGGCCTGGCTAGCCGGGGAAATCCGCGCTGCGAGATAGTATTTCGTTCGACCGGATGTCGCTCAGGTTTTCTTCCAGCGCGTCGATCACGGCATCGTATCCGCTGTTGCCCAGGATCAGCCGGTGTGGCGGTGGGTCCTGGGCCATCGCTGCGACCACCGCACGGGCACCGCGATGCGGGTCTCCCGGTTGCACCCCGTTCATGTCGACGAAGGCGGCCCGCACCTGTTCCAGCATCTCGCGGTATTCCGGAATGGCCTCCCCGATGGGCTCGTCGGCGAATCCGGCGTACGCGTTCGTGCGGAAAGCGCCCGGTTCGACTGCCAACACGGAGATGCCGTGCTCGGCGACTTCCTGGCGCAGCGCGTCGGTGATGGCCTCGATCGCGTATTTTGTGGCGCTGTAGTAGCCGAATCCGACCGCCGCCAGAAGCCCGGCCACCGAGGACACGTTGACGATCCACCCGCTTCCGCGAGTGCGCATACCTGGTAGCACTGCGCGCGTGACGGACAGCACGGCGAAGAAGTTCAGCTCGAACATCGCCCGTATCGAAGACTCGTCCATTCCCTCGATCGATCCGTACCAGCCTCGACCGGCGTTGTTGACCAGCACGTCGATACTGCCGAAATGCTCCTCGGCCGTGTGCACCGCGCGGAGCACCTGTGCCGCGTCGGTGACATCCATGGGCACGACGAGAACGCGGTCACCGTAACGATCGGCCCACGACACCAATTCCTCCGGACGCCGGGCGGTGAGTACCACGCGGTCCCCCGCCTCCAGCGCCACCTCGGCGTACGCCATGCCGAAACCGCCGGGTGTGCCACCGGTGATGAACCATCGCTTGCTCATGGCTCGATCACCAGCCGCTGAATCAGCGCGCCGTCGAGCGTGAAGCGGTAGTGCAGGTCGACGACTCCCCCGGGGAAGTTGCCTTCCAGATGCTGCTCGACGTCGACAGTCGTACCGGTCGTGGTCGCTCCGGTGAACTCGCTCGTGTAGGTGTACTCACTCTCACTGACCGAGGCGATCAGCCAGGCCTCGATCTCGTCTCGGCCCGAGTAGTCGTGGCCCTCGTCGGTTACCACGGCATCCGCGGTGAATACGGTGAGCCCGCGAGCGCCTTGCTTGGAGTCGAGTGCGGTCATGAACTTCTTCACGTTGTCCGGGAGTCCATCCCATTGTGTGGTCATGACCTCACGGTGATGCCTCCCCCAAGGGGAGTGTCAACACCAGGTCCACCCCGGTAAAACACTGCTCACAAATATTCAGACGGATCGTAGAAAACAGCGAGCAGAATCGAGCCGATCGGCGTCGTAGTCCTCCCACTTCGCTACAGGCACATCCTGACGCCCGACCTCGACGAAACTGCGTTTGGCGAAGAACTCCGCGGCCTCACTGCTGACGGTGACCGCGAACAGGGTCGAGATGCCCTTCGTGCGGCAGACCTCCAACAATCCGTCCATCAACAAGCCGCCTGCTCCCAGTCCGGAGAACTCGGCGACTGTGATCAAACCGGACACTTCGCCGAATCCGGTTCCGGCGTAACGGTCCACCTCCAGTCCGACGATGCCGGCGAGGTGCCCCGTGCGCAGTACCCGAGCTCCGAGCCCACCAACAGCCATCCTGGCAATCTCGATCCGACTGCGCTGCTTGAGAACCCCCTCTCGCACTCCCTGTGCCACCAAAGCCTCGATTGCCGGGAAATCGTCCACCTGTAGCGAGGCCAAGTGCAGGTAGCGGCCTTGGGTCAGGACGGTCCCTCGGCCGTCGAATGTGAACAGCTCGAATTCGAGATCCTCAGCACGACAGAGGTTTACGCTGTATGCACCACCGGCAAGTGCTGCCTCGGCGGCTGGGGGGAAATCGTCGAGCCCCCGTTCGGCCAGGTGGGCGACCAGGCGCTCGCGGTGCAGGTCGATGTCGGCGAAGCTACGAGGAGGATTACCCCAGCCCCCGCCCGGATCGGTCAGGACCATCTTCGATGCCCGCACGCTCGCAGACACGGTGCCGGCAGTACGCGCGACAGCGTCCGCCTCCGCCCCGATCACGACGCATTCCGAGTCCGCGATTGCGAGCCACAGGCGGGCGACGGACTCGTCGTTCCAGACAGTCGCACCGGTCATTTCCACACCACCGACTGCAGCAGTGACTTCCGGAACATGGTCGGCCGGAACCACGAATATGAATCGCGTGTCGCCAGTGCCGAACTCGCCGACCGTCCGTTCCACTGCCTCCAGAGCCGCGACGCTCACCATGGGCAGGGCGATCACGATCGTGACCCCGCGGAACTCCTCGACGAAGAAGTCTCGCTCGGCAACAGGCACCCCGCTGGACGTCAGCTCTACCGCCGCCTCGCGCGGGACCGCTGGTCGCGGCCGCAATTTTCGTGGGTTCGCGCGCAGATCGTGGTTCGTCATGATGGGTCCCAGTGTGGACTGTCGACTCACACCCCGCAACGTCCGAATCAGTAGGTGTAGTTGATATCTCGGGAGAACGTGAATCCGCCCGTGGGTGCGGTACACCCGATTATGTCGTCGGGCCCGGACCGGCACACCACGTCCTCGACCGACAGCACCTGGCCGAACTCGAGTATTGGGGCGTTCGCATCCACGTAGATGCCCTGTGTCGTGCACATGCTTTCCGAGCCCGCCGCGGTTACGCGAACAGCGACCTTGTCGTTCTCTGCGTTCGAGCATTGCGGTCCGTCGAAATGATTTCTGCCGTCCACGGCCTGACATCCCACTCGCCCCTCGGGCCCGTCGGCGTCCCAGATGCCGCAGTGAATGTTGCCCGTCGGCGACGTGAAGTTGTATTTGTCACTCCCCGTCCGGAACGTCACGGGATCGACGTTGCCTGGTTCGTCTCCCGACGGCTGCAAGATCGCACCACCACCCGGCACCAGGTCCGCTGCTTCCTCCGGCGTTCGCGTCGGCGGAGCGACTGCCGATTCCTGTGGGGATTCGGCCTCGAGCCGAGTCGGCGGCTCGGCCACAACCGACGACTCGGTATTCGTCCTCGCGGGCGACGTCGTCGTCTCAGCGGGCACACGCGTCGTGTCCGGCGCGGCACTGGTGTCCGAATCGCCACTTGCACAACCACCTAGGGCCAATCCGCACACAGTCGCGACCAGAACAACTGACTTCCTAGCAATTGTCACGTTTTCTCTTTTCTCTTTCGAGTCGACATGAAGACGTCACGGCTCTCGCCCGCCGGGAGCCGGTTCGGCGCTGTTCAGCGGGCCGGCACCTCGAAGGTGGGGCTAGGTGTATGCGCGGCACTCGTTCTGAAGGTGACCGTGAGCGGACCCTCCCCTGTCTCGATGTCCACGTAAGGGTTTGCCACATTGGGGCCCTGGAACCGCCAGCTCGCCACCCGCTGCTCGGCGGTTCCACTGAGTCCGGTGTCGTGGTTACGCCAATCCGCATAGATGCTCAGATAGCACTCGTAGTCGGCTGATCCTGCCCATGCCGGGCTGTACAGGTGGGTGGTGAAATTCGCACGAATCTCGTTGGGCGCGTAGCCGCTCTGGACATTCACATCGACGGTACCGCCGAGACATTGGGGAACCTCGGCGAGCGTGTAAATCCGTTGTTGCGGCGAGAAGTATCTCTCCTGGGCACCGGCTTGCGCGGCGCTGGTACCGATCACGGCTGTGAGCGCGCTGGCGAGGACGAGTGAACGAGTGACGACCGGATGCTTCTTCATGACCCTCCATGGATGTGCGCGGTGTACTTTCAGGAGTCAACGTAACACTTGCCTAGACGGAAAGTGTTAGAGTTGCCAACATGGAAAGCAATCAGTCGCCGGACGACGTGCGCGATCTGCTGGGTGCGCTCCACGCCGATCGCGTCTGCCTCGCAGATCGTCTCGCTGCACCGTCCTGGTTCTACCCGGTCTTCGCCGCCGTGACCGCTCTGCACATAGGAACGCCGGTATTGCCGGACAGCAAAGTGGGTGCCGCATTCGCCGCCCTCCCGGTGGCAGCAGCCGCGACATTGGCTCTGCTCTACCCCCGGATATCCGGGGTGCGACCGGCGGCAGTAGGCATGGTGGGATGGGGTGTTCTCATCGGGCTCCTGGTGAGTGTGCTCGGCTTGTTGAGCGTGTCCTACGGTGTGGTGGCGTCGCGGTCTGCGTGGTGGGTACTTCTGCCGCAGGCCGTGTGCTTTGTCGTCGTGCTGTTCGGCGGTCGTCTGTTCGACGGCGTGTACCGAACCCATCTGCACGCTGGAGGCATCCGGCAGCTCACCGGCCGCCGGTCCAGGAGTAACTGATCGTGACCGAAGATCCCGGTGTCGGACCGAAATTCGATTCCGTCATCCATGCTCCAATCCGCTTGCGCGTCTGCGGAATTCTGCGGCGAATCGACGAAATCGACTTCGCGGTCATACGCGACACACTCGAGATCAGCGACGCGTCGCTGTCGAAACATCTCAAAGCGCTCTCCGACGCGGGCTACGTCTCGATGAAGAAGACTGCGTCGCTGTCACGTTCGGACTCGAGGAGAGTGACGTGGGTGAAGCTGACAGGTGCCGGACGGGAAGCGTTCGATTCTCATATCGCCGAGCTTCTTGTCATCGCCCACGGCCACCCGGAACCATCGCCGTCGCGACCACCCCTCGTGACGTGGAGTCCGACCTTCGGTGCCACCCCCGAATTGGGCTGAACTGCATGTCACCGGGTGCAATTTCCACCACCCAGCATCCGAACGAACCGCCGCTGGTACCGTCGACGCCGAGCCTGAATCCGATCACCGCCATCGGCGACGACAGACTGCCCGTTGTCCGACCGGCACAGCCATCAGCTGGGGTCGGCCGCACAACGACGAATCGCCCCACTCCCCTGCACTCTGTGCTCACGTCGATCGGCTGACCGTGATCATCAACGGCGACAACCACTTCGGGGACGAGGTCGCACATCCATTCGTCGCTCGCATTCGTGTCGGGCAGCGTTCGTGCCGAACAGCGGACGGTCGTGCGGTGCTCGGGGTCGTTCGGATCGACAGTGATCGGCGTCGAACAGACGTACAAGGTGTGCGGTGAACGGCGCGACGACCTGCCTGGCTTACGACAAGTCCTGGCCGACAGATTCGAGCAGGTAGAGGTCACGATGGTGGGAAATGTGGCGTTCTTCGTCGCTCGACATCCCATCGAGGCACGACAACGGACAGACTGATACCCGGCGCGGACTGTTCGGGCACACTGACCACGAACGACGAATAACATGGACCCGGAGCCGCACGTATCCCGGCCCACACGGATCGGAGGGCCGATGTTCGATCTCCCGGGCGATCCGGTGAGTCTTCGATCCTTCCTGGAACGCTCCCCTGATTTCGTTGCGCTGTCCGATTTCACGGGGAAGATTCTGTACATCAATCCGGCGGGTTCGGAGCTGATCGGGGTCACGGACGTGGCCGATATCGGCCAGCTGTCGGCTTTGGATCTGCTGACTTCCAACGGACTCGATCTCACCGACGACATCGCCGCCGGTCTGCTCTCCGAAGGCAAGTGGGAGGGCTACTGCGAGCTGCGCCATCACGTGACCGGTACCGGCATGCCGGTCGTGGTGTCTTCCTATGTGATCAGTCGTGACGACGGTGGCCCCGACGTGGTCGTATCCACCATCAGGCACCGACACACGGTGGAACAGCGCAGTGCCAGGATGGCGGCCGACGCGGTGATCGCCGGTCGTCACGCGCTGGAGCAGAAGGCTCTCGCCGATCTGAGCCGATTCGCCGTCATCGCCGAGCTACCCAGGTTGCTCACCGCAGCAACCGACACGGCCGCCACCTTGATCGGCGTGGGCAACTCCGCCATCGCCCATCTCGAGCACCCGACCGATCCGTACTTGACCATGGACGCGGCCAGCGGTGCACTCGGCTTGCGTCAGAACGTTCCGTCCGGGAACGGTTCGTTGGTGGGATTCGTCCTGACGCTCTCGGAGCCTGTCGTGTGCAACGACAGTCACGCCGAGAAGCGTTTCCGTACCGACACGATGCTCTCTCTCGGCCTCCGCAGCGGCGTCGGAGTCCCCATCTTCACCGCCGCCGGAAAAGCATGGGGAGTTCTTTCCATCCACAGCGCCGAGGCCCGCCTCTATCGTGACGAAGAAGTGTCGTTTCTCAGTTCGGTGGCCGGCATCGTATCCGCGGCGATCCGACGGATCGACCTCGAACTCCAACTGCGACGACGTAGCACGCACGACGCCCTGACCGGTCTGCCGAACCGTACCCTCGCGTACGAGGTCATAGATTCGGCGTTGGACCGCGCCAGACAACAGTCAGGCACCGTAGCACTGCTTCTACTCGACATCGACGACTTCAAGATCATCAACGACAGCCTGGGACACGACGCCGGGGACAGAGCGTTGGTCAAGTTCGTCGAACGGCTCGCCTCGGCCATCAGAGACGCCGACACCATCGCGCGCCTGGGCGGAGACGAATTCTTGATCGTCTGCGAAGGCGTCGACAGCGTTGCTCACGCGGAGGAACTCGCTCGAAACATCTCGAGTTCCATCGCCGTTCCTTTCTCCGCCGAAGACGTGCCCATCCCCTTGAGCGCCAGCATCGGTATCGCGGTGTCCGAACCTAATTCGAGTCGGCACGAGCTTATCCACCGCGCCGACTTGGCCATGTACCGCGCAAAAGACAGTGGTACCGGTGGGCACGCAGTGTTCGATCCCACCGATCTCTACGATGCGGATCGCATCAGGTCGCTGTCGATCGATCTCCGAGCGGCGCTGCTCGCCGATGAACTCACTCTCGCCTACCAACCGTTGGTGGACATCGCCACCCGGAAGATCGTTGCCGTGGAGGCGCTCGCCCGCTGGAATCACCGCGAACTCGGGCCCATCGAACCGAGCGAGTTCGTCGGAGTCGCCGAAAGAACTGGTCTTGCAACTCCTTTGGGCGCGTGGGCGCTGCGTACTGCATGCACCGCCGCGGCGCGGTGGCGAACGTTCTCCGACATCGTGGTCCGCGTCAACGTCAGCGCGCTTCAACTCCGCGATCCCGATTTTCCCACCGAGGTCGCCTCGGTACTGGAAGAGACGGGACTGCCTGCCTTCGCTCTCGGCCTCGAGGTGACCGAAACCGTGTGGGTCGCCGACACCGAACGGGTCGCCGACACCGTCTCCGCCCTGCACGCCATGGGGGTGGCTCTCTTGCTCGACGATATGGGCAAAGGCCACAGCTCCATGTCGTATCTCGACCGCTACCCCATGTTCGAGTGCTTCAAGATCGACAAGTCGTACATAGCCCGGCTGCCGGCCCCTCGGGCACGTGCGATCGTCTCGGCAATCGTCTCGCTCGCCCGCGCATTCGACGTCACCGTCGTCGGCGAGGGAGTCGAAACCGAGGAGCAACTCGACGCACTGGCCGCCACCGGCTGCGACTTCGCGCAAGGATACCTCTTGGGTCGGCCGGTCGGTGCCGGAGCCATCGCCGATCTGCTTCTCGGCGATCGATGAACCCCCACCACGAGGGCAAGTTCGTGGGCCGCGCACCTGTGGCCTGATCCTGACTTCGAATCATTCGATGCACAGCCGGTTTCGTCGGCATTGGTGTCTGGGGACTGGATCGAAAGGGACCGTTACTTCCTGGCCCCTTTCAATGTATAGCGCACCCAGGGGCTTGCGGCAAGACCCCGTACAGGGCTCAGAATTGCACGCTGCAGCCACGTAGCAATCGATCGGAGTCCTGTGAAACATGCGTACCCGAGTGTTTTCGACCTACCCGACAATCTCGCGCGCAAGCGTGACTCGGCATTGATCGGCCAAGACGAGCAACACTTTTCAGCTATTCGCTCGAGTATCGAGAAGTCTCGTCTCGACACGTCGGCACGGCTGGAGGCAGCACAGAAGTCGTCGGGCCGAATGGGCCGAGAAGTGATGGAACGCGACTTCGAGATACACCGCTTGGGCGGCCGCCTCCGTTCACTGCGTCGGTACGGAGTCGATCTGTGCCTGGGTCGCGTCGTGACCACCGACGCGGACGAGCCGGTATACATCGGACGACTCGGACTGCTGGGAACCGCGGGCGAGCAACTCCTCGTCGACTGGCGCTCCCCCGCAGCCGAACCGTTCTTCGGTGCTACTCACGCCAATCCCATGGGGCTGCGAAGTCGTCGTCGATACAGGTGGACGAACGGCACCATCACCGACTACTGGGACGAGGTGTTCGATCTGACCGGACCGATCTCCGATGCTGCGCTGGACGATCAGTCCGCCTTCATCGCCAGTCTGGGTGCGGCGCGTTCACCTCGGATGCGCGACGTGCTGGGCACCGTCCAGGCAGATCAGGATGCGATCATTCGGTCGGACGCCCGCGGCGCGCTGGTCGTCGACAGTGGTCCTGGAACCGGGAAAACCGTCGTCGCCCTGCATCGCACCGCGTATCTGCTGTACACGGAGACGCGTCTCGGACACAGCCGCGGCGGCGTGCTGTTCGTCGGCCCACACGAGCCGTACCTCGCTTACGTTTCCGACGTCCTACCGAGTCTGGGCGAGGACGGTGTGCAGACCTGTACTCTTCGAGATCTCGTCGCCGAAGGAACGAACGCGATCGACGAGACGAATCCTTCTGTCGCGCAATTGAAGGCGACCGAGAGCATGAGCGTGGCGATCGAAGCGGGCGTTGCGTTCTACGAGCAGCCACCGACTCGGACCATGATCGTGGAGACCGAATGGGCCGATCTGACATTGACTGCGGCCGATTGGGCCGAGGCCTTCGAGGCACCCGACCCCGGCACTCCACACAACGAGGCTCGTGAACAGGTTTGGGAATTGCTGCTGACGATTCTGATGGACCGCTACGACGGCGACGAGGCCCCGACCGACATACGAAAGTCACTGCAGAACAACGAGTCTCTGCGCGCGGAGCTGGAACGATCCTGGACGATCATCGATGCTCCCGACCTCGTCGCAGACCTGTGGAGCGTGCCGGCGTACCTTCGTTCGTGCGCACCATGGCTCGCCCCCGAGGACGTCCGCGCACTACAACGACCCGATCCGACGCGATGGACGGTGGCCGATCTCCCGCTGCTCGACGCCGCACGAATGCGGCTGGGAGATCCTGAACATGCACGGCGCATTCGGCGTCGGGAGCTGGCAGCTGTACACGAGCGCGCGCGAATGGACCGCGTCGTCGATGAACTCATGGCCGCCGACGACGACGAGATGATGGCTGCGCAGTTGCGGCAGGATGGGATTCGCGATGCGCTCGTCGATTCGGCGGGCTTCGAGGAGATCCCGTCGGATCCGTTGTCGGGGCCGTTCGCACACATCGTCGTCGACGAGGCGCAAGAATTGACCGACGCCCAGTGGCAGATGGTCCTGCGCCGGTGCCCGTCGGGCAGCATCACCATCGTCGGAGACCGCGCGCAAGCGCGTCTGGGATTCGCCGAGTCCTGGCGCGAACGACTTCGACGGGTCGGACTCGACCGGGTCAGGATTGCCACCCTCGGCGTCAATTACCGCACCCCGCAGGAAGTCATGGCCGAAGCCGAGCCGGTGATCCGCGCGGCGCTGCCGGACGCGAATGTCCCGGTCTCCATCCGCAGTACCGGAGTGCCCGTCGAGTACGGAGACACGGCAGAGCTGGCGTCGATACTCGATCGCTGGCTGCAGTCGAACAACGACGGAATCGCCTGCGTCATCGGCGATCCCACGTTTGTCCCGTCGGAGCGCATCCGCTCGCTGACACCACAGTCGTCGAAGGGCCTCGAATTCGACCTGGTCGTACTCATCGACCCGGATTCGTTCGGCTCAGGAACAGCCGGTGCCGTCGACAGGTACGTGGCCATGACACGAGCGACCGGACATCTGGTCGTTCTGACCACTCAGCGCGAGGCCGCACCGAGGACGCCCAGCACGGCATGAATTGCCGGGCTGGCATCAGCGCTGCGCCGCCACGCGGCCTGCACCTCACGAGCGGGAGCGCGCTCGAGCGGAACCGCGACTAGACCGGCACCGAGCACCGGACGCGCGAGGCGAGGAACGAGAGCGAGCACGTCGTCCGCTTCGACCAGCGCGAGTTGCGTGGAGAAATCATCGACGAGATGGCGAACATCGATCTCGGCGGATGTCTCGGCGAACAGCCGCCGAAACCACTGGTGACAGACCGTCCCGGCCGGGCTCGTCACCCACGGGTACCGGGCGAGTTCCGCATGGGTCAACGCGGTCTCGCGTCGGGCGAGAGGGTGGGTTCGCTTCATGATCACGTCGCCGAAGTCCAGGTGAATCGGTTGGCGAACGACCGAGGGAGGAGCGGGTGCCGATACCCCGTCTGCATCGTGCACCAGCGCCAAATCTGCGGTCCCGGCATAGACGCTGTGCAGTGCACGATCCGGATCCTCCTCGCTGATGTGCACCGTCAGATCGGGATACCGTTGGTCCAGCTCGATCAGCGCGGGAGCCACCAATCCACGCACCGCGGTCGAGAAGCCGACCAACCGAACGACCCCACGAGCGACGCCCCCGTCGGCGGATCGAGCGGCCTCGACGCAGCGTTCCAGAGCGTCGAACACCTCCCCCGCGGACTCGACCACCGCCCGACCTGCGGGGGTGAGCACCACGCCTCTGCCTGCCTGTGCCAGTACCGGGGTGCCGATCTGCCGTTCGAGTCGTTTGATCTGCTGGGAGATCGCCGAGGAGGTGTAGCCGAGCTCGTCGGCGGCCCGCGCAAGAGTGCCGAGTGCAGCCACAGCGCGCAGTGCGTGCAGGGCGCTGGTATCGATCATGAAGGAACAGTACGCAGTAATGCCGAAAATGCATCGCTGGACCTCAGGTATCGAGCGGTCCACACTCGGACCATGAACACCAATCGGTCGCTCGCCTCGACGATCTTCGGTACGAACCTCGTCGCCATGGCGACCCCGATGCACCCCGATGGTTCACTCGACCGAGCCGGCGTCGATGCCCTTCTCACGCACCTGTCGGCGAGACGATGCGATGGCGTGGTCATCGCCGGAACAACAGGCGAGGCACCGACCTTGACGGGCCACGAGACCTCGCAGCTGATCGCTTGCGCCTGCAGGCATCGCGATCACGCTCTTCGCGTGATCGCTGGAGTGGGCACCAACGACACCTCCACGGGGATGGAGATGGCTCGGTCCGCAGCAGCAGCCGGTGCCGACGCACTGCTGATCACCGCTCCCTACTATTCGCGCCCCACCCAGGCCGGCATCGCGGAACACATCGTCGCCATCGCCGAAGCAGGTGGGCTACCCGTCATGGTGTACGACGTCCCGGCGCGCACAGGTGTGGCGATCGAGGCGTCGACGCTCGTCGAGCTCTCTCACCACCCGCTCATCGGTGCTGTCAAGGATGCCAAGGGTGATCTGTACGAGGCAATGACCGTCATGTCCTCGACGGACCTCGCCTACTACTGCGGAATCGACGAACTCGCACTGCCCTACCTCGCCTCCGGTGCAACAGGTTTGGTCAGCGTCACCGGAAACGTCGTGGCAGACCGCTATGCCGAGCTGATCGCGGCAATCCGCGTCGGCGACCTGGACCGAGCGAACGCAGTACAGCGATCGCTCCTGCCGTTGACCGACGCCGTCATGCGCACGACGCAGGGGGCCATCATGGCCAAGGCCGCGCTCGCCAGGATCGGCGTCATCTCCGACGCGACCGTGCGACGCCCACTTCTCGCATCCTCGGCCGCCGACCTGAGCCGACTCGACGTGGCCCTGTCCGCCACCGGATTCGATCAGGAATCGAGAAGCGAGCAGGTTTCGGTACGACTAGCGTGACTGCTCATGGCGACGAAGAAGGTCTCGGAGGGCTCGGCACGGCATGCTGCCGACAGTCACGATTCGATTCGTGTTCAGGGGGCGCGGCAGAACAATCTCCAGGACATCGATGTGGAGCTGCCCAAGCGGCGACTGACCGTGTTCACCGGGGTCTCCGGCTCCGGAAAGAGCTCGCTGGTCTTCAGTACGATTGCGGCCGAATCGCAACGCATGATCAACGAGACCTACAGTGCCTTCGTACAAGGATTCATGCCCACGCTCGGCCGCCCGGATGTCGACGTCATGGACGGACTCACCACGGCCATCATCGTCGATCAACAGCGCATGGGCGCCAATCCTCACTCCACCGTCGGCACCGCAACCGACGCGAACGCCATGCTGCGGATTCTGTTCAGCCGAATCGGAAAGCCGTACATCGGCTCTGCACAGGCCTTTTCGTTCAATGTCGCGTCGGTGTCCGGCGCAGGCGCGTACAAGGTGGACAAGGGCGGCAGGCAGACCACAGAGAAGAAGTCCTTCACCGTGACCGGTGGCATGTGCCCACGCTGTGAGGGCAGAGGCTCCGTCAGCGACTTCGATCTCACCGCTCTCTACGACGCGAGCAAGTCGCTCAACGAGAGCGCCATCACGATCCCCGGCTACAGCATGGAGGGCTGGTACGGCCGAATATTCCGCGGCTGCGGGTATTTCGACCCGGACAAGCCCATCTCGAAGTACACCAAGAAGGAACTCGACGACCTGCTCTATCGCGAACCGACGAAGATCAAGGTCGACGGAATCAATCTGACCTACTCAGGGCTCGTGCCGCAGATTCAGAAGTCGTTCCTGTCCAAGGACGTCGACGCCATGCAGCCCCACATCCGCGCCTTCGTCGAACGCGCGATCACCTTCACCACCTGCCCGGACTGCCTCGGAACCAGGCTCAACGAAGGTGCTCGGTCGTCGAAGATCAAGGGCATCAACATCGCCGACGCATGTTCGATGCAGATCAGCGACCTGGCGAAGTGGGTGAGCGGCCTGAAGGAACCGTCGGTGGCACCACTGCTGACCACACTGGGCGAGACTCTCGACTCGTTCGTCGAGATCGGGCTCGGCTACCTGAGCCTGGATCGTCCGTCGGGAACGTTGTCCGGTGGAGAGGCTCAGCGCACCAAGATGATTCGCCACCTCGGATCCTCGTTGACCGACGTGACATACGTGTTCGACGAGCCGACCACCGGTCTGCATCCCCACGACATCGAGCGGATGAACAACCTGCTGCTTCAGTTGCGCGACAAGGGAAACACCGTACTCGTGGTCGAGCACAAGCCCGAGACGATCTCCATCGCAGACCACGTCGTCGATCTGGGTCCCGGTGCGGGAAGCGCGGGCGGGCACGTCTGTTTCGAGGGCACCGTCGACGGATTGCGGCAGAGCGACACCGTCACCGGTCGGCATTTCGACGATCGGGCATCACTGAAGGAATCGGTGCGGGAGTTCTCCGAAGTACTCGAAATCCGCGGCGCGGACTCCCACAATCTGCGCGACGTGGACGTCGACGTTCCACTCGGAGTACTGGTCGTCGTCACCGGCGTCGCAGGCTCGGGCAAGAGTTCGCTCATTCACGGATCACTTTCCGGGACAGACGATGTGGTGTCGGTCGATCAGGGGGCGATCCGTGGCTCGCGGCGAAGCAACCCCGCGACGTACACCGGGTTGCTCGAACCGATCCGCAAGGCGTTCGCCAAGGAGAACGCCGTCAAACCCGCATTGTTCAGCTCGAACTCCGAAGGCGCGTGCCCGACGTGCAACGGCGCTGGCGTCCTCTACAGCGACCTCGCGATGATGGCCGGGGTGGCCACGGTGTGCGAGGAGTGCGAGGGCAAGCGATTCCAGGCATCGGTACTCGAGTACCACTACGGCGGGCGCAACATCGACGAGGTGTTGTCGATGTCGGTCGCCGAGGCCGAGGAGTTCTTCTCCGACGGGCCGGCAAAACTGCTCCCGGCACACAGGATTCTGCAACGATTGAACGACGTCGGACTGGGCTACCTGAAGATCGGCCAGCCGTTGACCACGCTGTCGGGTGGAGAACGCCAACGCCTCAAGCTGGCGACGCACATGGCCGACAAGGGCGGGATCTACGTGCTGGACGAGCCCACCACTGGATTGCACCTCGCCGATGTCGACAAGCTCCTCGGGCTGTTGGACCGGCTGGTCGATTCGGGCAAGTCCGTGATCGTCATCGAGCATCATCAGGCCGTCATGGCCCACGCCGATTGGATCATCGATCTCGGCCCCGGTGCCGGGCACGACGGCGGACTGGTCGTGTTCGAGGGCACGCCGTCCGACCTGGTGGCGGACGGTTCGACCCTGACGGGCAAGCACTTGGCCACGTATGTCGGGAGTTGACGTGCAACCGAACACGAAAACAAGGGAGATGCCGTGACCATCCTGCCCGACCGGACCGCAACCGCACTGGTGATCGTCGACGTGCAGAACGACGTGATGGTGGGCGTGCACGAGCGAGAACGCGTGGTCGAGAACATCGTCAGGCTGGTGACGCGCGCACGGCAGACGGGTACTCCGGTGATCTGGGTGCAGCATTCCTCGGAGAAGGAGCTGGCCATCGGAACGGAAGGTTGGGAACTCCTCGAGGAGTTGCCGATGGATCCGCGCGATCCGATCGTCCACAAGAAGCACGGCGATGCCTTCGAGGACACCGGTCTCGAAGCCGAGCTCGCCGCCTCCGGTGTAGGGCATGTCGTCATCGCCGGAGCGCACACGGATTTCTGCATCAGGTCCACGCTGCACGGTGCCCTCGTCCGCGGATACGACGTGACGCTGGTGAGCGACGCACACACTGCCGAGGATCTGACCGAGTGGGGCGCGCCGCCACCTGCGCAGGTCATCGCGCACACGAATATTTACTGGGGCAACCAGACCGCTCCCGGCCGGACCGCCGAGGCCGTCGTCACCGAGAAGGTCACCTTCGACTGACCGATATCCTGGACCCTCCATGGTGACCTTGCTGCTTGCGCTTGTCGGATTTGCACTACTCGATTCACTCGACGTGCTGCTGATCGGCGTGACCGCTGCCATCGCTGTGCATTCGAGAACCACCCGCCGGTCTCCTTTCCGAGCCGGGCTGGCGTTCGTCGGCGGAGTGTTCACGGCCACGACCACGTTCGGCATCCTCACCGTTCTCGGCATCGACTTCTTCACCGATCTGTTCGACATCACCATCACTGCCACGCTCCGGTATCGCACGGAACTGGTTGTGGGGCTGGTGCTGATCGGTCTCGGTGCACTGCGCACCACCGAACGTCGCCCGCCGGCGTGGGCAGCCCGAGCCGGCTCGAGCATTCCCGTCGTTGCCCTGACCGGACTGACGATCGGTCTGGTGCAGGGCCCGACGGCAGTGCCGTATCTCGCCGGGTTGACGATGCTCTCGACCTACGATCCCCGTCCGCCGTGGTGGCCGGCCATCGTCGTCGTGTACTGCCTGATCGGGCTGCTACCGCCCATCCTCGTTCTGATACTGGCTTCGAGGAAGAGTCGCCGTTCCCGGCGGGCGTTCACCGCGACCGTGCGGGCTCTGACGCGGTACGGCCCGCCGACGGTCCGCGTCATCTTCGTCGTACTCGGTGTCGCACTCGTCGCCGACGCGCTCGTTCATGCCCGAGACCTCCTGTAGGTCGTCGCCGTAAGCTTCTGCGCATGGCACTCGATCATGGCGATCCCGGTGACGCCCCGTCCGTTCCCCCTCCCCTGGCCCCCGTCGTCGACGACCGTCGGCCGTCCGCGGCCGAGGAAGCACGCACGATCGCTGCGTCCACCAACACCGCAACTCTTGCGAGCCTGACCGCGGACGGCGATCCCTGGGCTTCGTTCGTCACGTACGGATTGCTCGACGGCGCTCCGGTTCTGTGTGTCTCGCGAATGGCCGAACATGGACGCAATCTCACCGGCGATCAACGGATGAGCCTGTCGATCGTGGCACCGCAATCGCAGACCGATCCGCTGGCGTCGGGCCGAATCACGCTGGCAGGTGTGGTCGAGCGGCCGGAGGGCGACGAGCTGGCCGCAGCACGCGCGGCGCACCTCGACGGCGTACCGGCGGCGAAGTACTACCTCGACTACAGCGACTTCACGCTCTGGGTCATGCGCGTGCATCGGGTCCGGTGGGTCGGCGGATACGGCCGGATGGATTCGGCAACTGCCGAAGCGTATTCCCAGGCCGCGCCCGATCCGGTGTCGCCGACCTCCGCGTACGCGGTCGAGCACTTGAACGCCGACCATTCGAGTTCGCTGACTGCGATGGCCCGCGAACTGGGCGGCTTTCCCGATGCGACGTCCGCGGAGTGCACGGCAGCGGACCGCTACGGACTGGATCTGAAGGTGCTCACGCCGCGCGGAATCGCGTACACCAGGGTCGGTTATGCAACTCCGATCGACTCGGCTGCCGAACTGCGAGCCGCGACCGTGGAACTGGCGAAGCGCGCAGCAGCCGGCCGATAGGTGTGCGCTGCCACCACAGACACGACGACCTTGTCGAGACGTCGCGATCGATGGCGACTACCGTTGACCTCACACCGCAATCGTTAGGGAGCAGGTAATGAGCATCCAACCGCTCGAATCGAAGCGTCACCGCGTCGTCGTCATCGGTTCCGGGTTCGGAGGTCTGTTCGGCGTCAAGGCGCTCAAGAAAGCCGACGTCGACATCACCCTCGTCGCCAAGACGACACACCACCTTTTCCAGCCTCTCCTCTATCAGGTCGCGACAGGCATTCTGTCCGTCGGCGAGATCGCTCCCACCACCCGCGTCATTCTGCGCAAGCAGAAGAACGCCGAGGTGCTGCTCGGAGACGTGCTGAACATCGATCTCGAGGCCAAGACGGTCACGTCCAAGCTCCTCGAACGCATCACCGTCACTCCGTTCGACAGCCTGATCGTCGCTGCAGGCGCACAGCAGTCCTACTTCGGCAACGACCACTTCGCCGAGTTCGCGCCCGGCATGAAGACCATCGACGATGCACTCGAACTGCGCGGACGCATCCTCGGTGCATTCGAGCAGGCCGAACTCTCCGACGATCAGGAGGAGAAGGACCGCCTCATGACCTTCGTGGTCGTCGGCGCGGGTCCCACCGGCGTCGAGCTCGCCGGGCAGATCGCCGAGCTCGCCGATCGCACCCTCGACGGAGCATTCCGCAACATCGATCCGCGTGACGCCCGCGTCATCCTGCTCGACGCCGCTCCGGCCGTGCTGCCGCCGATGGGTGAGAAGCTCGGCCGCAAGGCTGCCGAGCGGCTCGAGAAGCTCGGCGTGGAAATCCAGCTCAACGCGATGGTCACCGACGTCGACAACGACGGCCTGACCGTCAAGGAGAAGGACGGCACGACGCGTCGCATCGAGGCGCAGTGCAAGGTCTGGTCCGCAGGCGTGCAGGGCAGCCCACTCGGCAAGCAGCTCGCCGACCAGTCCGGATCCGAGACCGATCGCGCCGGACGCGTGCTGGTCGAACCGGACCTCACCGTCAAGGGTCACCCGAACGTGTTCGTGGTCGGCGACCTGATGTCGGTCAAGGACGTTCCGGGCATGGCGCAGGGTGCCATTCAGGGAGCGACCTACGCTGCCAAGCTGATCAAGGCGTCGGTCAAGGGCCAGGACGATCCCGCCCAGCGGGCCCCGTTCAAGTACTTCGACAAGGGTTCGATGGCGACGGTGTCGCGATTCAACGCCGTCGCCAAGGTCGGCAAGCTCGAGTTCGGTGGATTCATCGCCTGGCTCATGTGGCTCGCTCTGCACCTGTACTACCTCGTGGGCTACCGCAGCCGCATCACGACCGTCATCTCGTGGTTCGTGACGTTCCTCGGCAAGGGGCGCGCGCAGATGGCGTCGACCGAACAGCAGGTGTTCGCGCGATTGGCCATCGAGCAACTCAACTCCCTCGAACGTGCGGGTGCCGTCAACACGGACGCAGCCGATCAGGAGCAGGAACGCGAGAAGGCCGCAGGCTGATCAGCAGCTGACCCGCCGCTACGACTACGACGCACGGGCCGACGACATACCGTCGGCCCGTGCGTCGTTCGTTTGTCGGGGCTGTCTCAGCCGAGCGAATCGATGGGCTGTAGACGACGCCCCACCGACGTACTCAGCGAACCGCCTCCGGCCAGCGCCAGCCGGACGGAACCGTCGGCCAGATCGACCTCGGACGCCCGGGTATCGGGATACCTCAGCGTGCTGGACATCGACAGCGGTGCCGACAATGCGTCGTGCGCAACAGATCCCGCGCCCAGTTCCACTCGATGGCGCAGCAGCGGGCTGCCTCCGACGTCGCATCGCATCGCACTGCTCCACTGTCCCGACGCTTCCTCGAAGCGGCCGATCTGCGTCCGCTCTCGCAACCACAACGTCGAATCCTGTTCCAGCACAACGGTGTTGATCACCGAGTGCGAGGCGTCGGAGACGACGACCATCGGTTCCGGGTCGAAGACCAGCGACGCACCTGCACCGACCTCGAAATGCCACTTCGCCGACGAGTGACGGTGCAGCCCACCGGGCATCGCCAACGACGCCGCGACACTGCGCACCTCCAGGTGCGCGCCGGCCGCCACCGAAATTCTGACCACGATGGTGTCACCGCCGAGAGGCGTTGCCGCCGTTCCGATCAGGTGAACTGTGTCCAGTCCCGTCTGTCGGCCGGCGAGTCCACCCACCGAGGTGATGCGTGGGCTCCGGCTGCGGCTCGCCTCGATGCAGAGCTCTGTGTGCATCGACGCTCAGTGTGTGTGGGCGTGCGCGTCGGCGTCGGCGATCACCTTCAGCTGCTCCCGCACCCACTCGAGCACCATGGTCGCGGCCGGATCGTCGGTGAGGGAGATCAGCGCAGTCGGGCGCCCCTCGCGTACCTGAGCCGCGTCCCGTTCCATGACACCGAGATCGGCTCCGACGTACGGAGCGAGATCGGTCTTGTTCACGACCAGCAGGTCGGAGAACGTCACACCGGGACCGCCCTTACGCGGCACCTTGTCTCCCCCGGCAACGTCGACGACGAATATCTGTACGTCGATCAGACCTGACGAGAACGTCGCCGTCAGATTGTCGCCGCCGGATTCCACGAGAATCAGATCCAGGGGTGGGTTGTTCTCGATCAGATCGTCGATGGCGTCGAGATTGGCCGTGATGTCGTCTCGGATCGCGGTGTGTGGGCAGCCACCGGTCTGCACCGCCGTGATGCGCTCGTCGGGCAACACGGCGTGCCGACGAAGGAAGTCCGCATCCTCGGTGGTGTAGATGTCGTTGGTGAGCACGGCAAGCGAAAGTTCGTCGCGCAGTTCGCGGCACAGTGCCGCCACCAACGCCGTCTTCCCGGAACCGACCGGTCCACCGATGCCGACGCGCAGCGCGTCACCTGCCACCCGTGCGCGCTTGGGCCGATCCAAACCGTGGTCGTGGGGCTCACCGTCGATCAGGTGCGGGGGCATGTCGAACTCCTTGTCGCTAGAGAAAAAATGGATCCGTACTCAGGATACGAACAACGGCCGATCGCGGACGGCGTGGGCTTCGGCGAACATGTCCAGCAACGGATCCGACAACTCCATCAGCTCCGGTAGGCACTCGCACACCGCCGCGGTCACGTCGTCGCAGAAGTCGCCCAACCGAATGGTGCACGCCGCGACCTCGGCAGGATCGAGCGCGAGCAGACGCTGGGCGGCAATCGCCGACCCGGTCATGGTGATGTACACCTGGACGGCGGCCGTGTCGGCAACCGACAGGCCCGCCGCGAGTCCGACGTGTCCGGCGGCAACGGCCAGATGCGGCTTGCGGCCGATGGCCGCCCAATCATGATGCGGCCAGGCAGATTTGGCCAACCGAAGCAGTCCACGGCCCTGAGCACGGGAGGCAGACCTGGCAGCCGGGGACGGGGTTCGGGCGTCGGACTCGGCATCGGCCTCGTCCGTGCTCGACGACCCGTGCACCAGTGATGCGGCAATGGACGCCGTCGTGGCCCCGGAGGTTCGGATACGGCGTCGCAGAAACGCCTCGAGCGTCGCGATGTCTCGGACGAAGCCCGAGGCGATCGCTTCTTCCACTCCACCGGAGTGCACGTGGCCACCGGTGGGCAAGCGTGAATCTGCAAGCGAGAGCAGCGTCGTCACCTGTAGTCGGGCATCGGGCATCAGAAGAGGAAGTATCGCTGCGCCATCGGCAGTTCGGTTGCCGGCTGCTCCGTCCACACGTCCCCGTCGATACGCACGGTGAACGTGTCGGGATCCACCCGGATATCGGGCAGCGCATCGTTGAGTGCCATGTCGGACTTTCTGACACCGCGCACGTTCTTGACCGGAACCAACCGACGATCACAGTTCAGACGTCCGGCAAGTCCGTCCTCGATCGCCTGCGGGGCAACGAAATGCAGCGACGTCGCAGCAGCAGCCTTCGGTGACGCCCCGAACATCGGACGTGGTAGTTCGGGTTGCGGGGTCGGGATGGACGCGTTTGCATCGCCCATGGCAGCCCAGGCGATCATCCCGCCCTTGATGACCATGTGGGGACGCACCCCGAAGAAGGCCGGGTCCCACAGCACCAGGTCGGCGAGTTTGCCCGGCTCGATCGAACCGATCTCGTCGTCGAGGCCGTGTGCGACGGCCGGGCAGATGGTGTACTTCGCGACGTAGCGCATCACTCGGTTGTTGTCGGCTCCGTTGTCACCGGCCAGAAAGCCGCGACGAGACTTCATCACGTGGGCCGTCTGCCAGGTGCGCAGAACCACCTCACCTATACGGCCCATCGCCTGAGCGTCGCTGCCGATCATCGAGATCGCACCCATGTCGTGCAGCAGATCCTCGGCCGCGATGGTCGACGGCCGAATTCGACTCTCGGCGAAGGCCAGATCCTCCGGAATCGATGGACTGAGGTGGTGGCACACCATCAGCATGTCGAGATGTTCGTCCAAAGTGTTGACGGTGTGCGGACGCGTCGGGTTGGTCGAGCTGGGGAGGACGTGTGGCTGCGCCGCCACGGTGATGATGTCGGGTGCGTGCCCGCCGCCCGCCCCCTCGGTGTGATACGCGTGAATTCCGCGTCCCCTGATCGCATCGAGGGTGGTCTCGACGAATCCGGCCTCGTTGAGGGTGTCCGAGTGCAGTGCTGCCTGAACGCCTGCGTCCTCGCACACTCGCAGGCACGCGTCGATGGCGGCCGGGGTCGATCCCCAGTCCTCGTGCAGTTTGAATCCCGATGCGCCGGCGCGCAATTGCTCCCACATCGAGTCGGGATTGACCGTGTTGCCCTTGCCGAGGAGCACGATGTTCATCGGCCAGTCGTCCAGCGACTCGAGCATTCGAGACAGGTGCCATGCGCCCGGGGTGACGGTGGTGGCCTTGCTGCCTTCGGCAGGGCCGGTACCGCCGGCGATGACGGTGGTGATGCCACCACCGAGAGCCTCCTCCTTGATCTGCGGGCAGATCAAGTGGACGTGACAGTCGATACCGCCTGCCGTGACGATCTTCCCGTTGCCCGCGATGATCTCGGTGGACGGGCCGATGACGAGATCGGGATGCACCCCGGTCATCGTGTCGGGATTGCCCGCCTTGCCCAGCGCCACGATGCGTCCGTCGCGAATACCGAGATCGGCCTTGATGATTCCCCAGTAGTCGACGACGACAACCCCGGTGATGACCGTATCGGGAGCACCGTCGGCGCGGGTGGCTCGGGACTGACCCATCGATTCACGGATGACCTTGCCGCCGCCGAAGACGGCCTCCTCACCGGCGTTGCCGGGTCCGCCGCTGCGGTCCTCGGTGACCTCGATCAGAAGATCGGTGTCTGCCAAGCGAATTCGATCACCCGTGGTGGGGCCGAACAACTGGGCGTATCGACTGCGACTCATACGCGCCATCAGCTGTCCAACTTTCCGGGAGGTGTCATGCTCAATCCGTGTACCTCGCGCGTGCCGCCGAGGGGCACGAGCCGAATCGTCTGTTCTATGCCGGGCTCGAAACGCACCGCCGTGCCCGCAGGGATGTCGAGGCGGCAGCCGTGCGCCCGTTCGCGGTCGAACTGCAGAGCTGCGTTCGACTGCGGGAAATGCACGTGGCTGCCCACCTGTACCGGTCGATCTCCCGCGTTGACGACGGCCATGAAGATCACCTCGGCGCCGTCGTTGATCTCGATGTCGCCTGCGACGGTGATGATCTCGCCCGGAATCAGGTGGCCGTCACCGCGCTTGGGTGAGATCGGCTCGTGCACCGTGATCAGCTTCGTACCGTCGGGGAAGGTCGCCTCGACCATGACCTCGGGGAGCAACTCGGGCACCCCGTCGAGCACGTCGTCGGCACCGAGAATCTCGCGACCCGAGGACATCAGGTCTGCGACCGAACGGCCATCACGGGCACCCTCGAGGAGATGATCGGTGATGACCGCGATCGCCTCGGGGTGATTGAGTTTGAGGCCGCGTGCCTGGCGACGCCGAGCGAGCTCGGCCGCGTAGCTGACGAGCAGTCGATCCTGCTCGTGCGGAGACAACCGCATTGGAGTTCTCCGTCCCGATCGGTGATGGTGCCCGGCAATTCTGACACGCCTACGACCCGCCGGCAGCGGAGCGCGCCGACGCATCTCATCCGAGCGGCACGGTCACCGATCGATCGAGCAGTCCCCGCAGCACGTTTCGGTCGATGCCGGCAGCCACGTTCTGCAACTCGGCGATGCCGAACGCGCCCGAATCCAGGCCCCGCACCAGAACGCCTGCCAACGCCTGCGCTGTCGCCGGCTCGTCCATCACCTCACCACCCTGGCGGTCGAGGTAGCTGCCCAGCCGAGCAGCAGCGACCGGCATGGCCTGACGGAAGAAGCCGAATGTCGCCGACCACCGCGTCACCAGGTGGCCGGGATGCATGTCCCAACCCTGATAGAAGCCGCGCTCGAGGGATCTGGTCACCAGCTCGAAATGTCGACGCGCCGATGCTGCCACCTGCGCGGAATCGCCCGTCGGCACCACCTGAGTCGAACCGTCGCACACCCATACCCCGGTTTGCGCCGCCGCCGCCAGCATGACGTTCTTCGCATGGTCCGCCACCGGATGGGCCAGTGACTGCTGCGCAGAGGTGATTCCGCAGGCGGCGCTGTAGTCGTAGGTCCCGTAGTGCAGGGCGGTACAGCGGCCGTCCGCCCTGGTGATCGCCTTCGCGAGGGTTGCCGTTCCGTCGGCCCCGATCACCGCCTGTGGGCTCTCGATCTGCAGCTCGAATCGAAGGGCGCGCTCGGGCAGGCCGTGCGCACGCTCGAGTTCCTCGCACAGGGCGACCACGGCGGCTACCTGCGAGGCGGCACGGAGCTTGGGTACGGTGAACACGAAGCCGTCGGGCACTCCCCCGGCGCCGTCCAGGACCAGCTCGAGGGTCCGAATCCCACGCCGACGCTCATGTGCGGCAAGCCCTTTGGCACGGATCCCGAGCCACGTCGGACCGGCCGGATCTTCGGCCAAAGTGGACAGAGCTGCCCCGACTGCGGTCGCGTGGCGGTCCTCGACGGCGTCGGATCGCCATCCGTAACCGTCCTCGAAATCGAATCTGAGGTCCTGGATGGGCGCACTTCCGAGTCGGTCGCGTACGAGAGGTAAGGCGTTCTGGGTGTCGAGTCCGGCGAACGCCTCGGGGTGGGCGTCCAGGATTGCCAGAGCGGCACCACCCCATTCGGCGGGCACAGCCGCCGACGCATCCGAGGCCGATACGTAGACGGTGTGAGAGGGCTGGCCACCGACTCGGTCACCCGGATAATGCTGCGCGAGTTCGTCGTCGATGGGACCGAACAGTGATTCGAGGCGATCGAAGGCGTCGGCAGTCAGTGAAGTTGCGCCCGGCCGGATGGAAGAGTCGGCGCTGTCGCTGTGTCCCGTCATGGGCATCACTGTCCCAGATGCGCCGTGTTTTCGATATTCGCCAGCCGGACCTTGCCTTGAGCAACCAGGCGTCCACTCTCGTCCGTCATGTCGACCTGCCAGAGCTGCTGGGTGCGGCCCCGATGAATCGGATGTCCGTGCGCGGCCAGGGTTCCCGATCGAGTCGCGCGCAGGAAGTCGGTGTTGTTGTTGGTTCCGACCACGTGCCCCCGGGAGCCGAACCAGGCCGATCCGCCGATACTCGCCACCGACTCGACCACCGAGCACAAAACCCCACCGTGCATGATTCCGGCCGGCTGATGGAGCTGCGGAGTGACGGTCCATTCCGCGCGCACCTCATCGCCGGACACCTCGAGGTACCGCAGGCCCACGACCCCGTCGAATCCCCGTGCACACAATTCGGTGAGCTGTTCCGGCGTCATGGTGTCGAAGGAGGTCGCCCCCGTGGTGCCGTTCGAGTCCGTCATTGCTGTGCCTTCCGGTTGCGTCGAGAGGGTGGCCGACTCGGCAGTCGGCTCCCGTTCAGAGATACACGACGATGGACCCACAAAAATCGGTGGGCCTCTCGTTCGCGAAGAACGAGAGGCCCACCGTGGCAAGGACCGGGAGTCACTGCAGCCCTCAGGACTCCGGCGCGGTCCGGTGGTACGAAGTCAGCATAGGCAAACCTTAGTTATGGCGCAAGGCCTTCACGATGCCCGCAGTCTCGCGCGGCCAGGAACGCCGACGCGTGACCGCACGGGTGCCCCGGCCGCGACCATGGCGTCGAGCAGCATCTGACCCCGGCGCGCACCTGCCGATGCGCTCGCCCCAGCCAGAATCGGTACATACGTCGAGGCCCCCAGTATTGCGTCGCCGACCAGAGCCCAGAAGACACGCGCATCCAGCGGTGCGCGGTCGGCGATCGCGCGGAACACCGCGCCGAGCGACGTCGTGCATCGATGTGCAGTCCAGACCAACAGAGCCTGCTCGCACGGAAGTGTGACCGTGCCGGGCTCACCCGCGGCGGGATCCTCGGCTAGCACGCGCAGGATCGGCGATGTCACTCCTGCCCAATCGATCCCGCCGTCACTGTCCATGTGGATCCACAGATTGTCGATGCCCGGATCCCAGGCTCGCGCCTCCAACACCAGCAGCGCGGCCACGCGCCCGACGACGGCATGGATCAGAGCCGTAGCGACCTGCACTGCCGCAGCTTCGGGAACATCGAGATCCTCGAGCGATCGTCGGTACATCTGCTCGACGCGACCGTCGTCGAGACCCACCGCCAACTGCCACCAACGGCGCTTGCCCTCGTTCGCCATCGCTGCCACCGCGTACATCCGCGGGTAATCGGGGTTGAGTGCACGCAGGGTCGCACACGAGTCGGCCAACAGCGCCGCCCCGCCGGATCGACTCGAGAATCGATGCACATCGGCCCAACCCGTATACGACGCTGCTGCAACTGACACCTGATCGCTCCTCACTTTCCCGGCGGGTGCACGCGTCACACCCCTACCCACTCAAAGTAGGTTAGCCTAACCAGATCATATAACGGTCAGGCACCGCTACCCTTACCTCACCTCACGCGCCGAGGAAGGGTTCCGTAACCTAAACCGTGTCCCTTCGAAACAGCGAGGAGTCACGAGCACTGTGACAACAGCTCCGCTACTCGGCCCCCACGGCGCACGCCGGTCTTCCGACGAGCCGTACGGGACCGAGGACGTGCCCACCGGGCCGCCGCCGCGTAGCTCTCGCCTCGCTGCAGCCGCGATCGACGCACTGATCGTGCTGATCCCCCTGTTCGTCGGCTGGTCGATCGTCGACGCGCTTCGTGACGACAACGGTGGCGGCCAGGCGGACCGATTCGTGTTCGGCACCATCGCGGTGTGCGTCGCGGCGGCTCTGTTCGTCTGGAACCGCGGATACCGCGACGGCAACGAAGGCCAGAGCACCGGCAAGCGCTGGCTGGGGCTCACGCTGCGAGACACCTCGACCCACGGCCCCATCGGCGCACGCCGGGCTCTGCGTCGTCAGTTCGGGATCGACACGTCGTCGTCGGAAGTGGTCCGCGACAAGACCGCGGCAGCAGAAGGATTCGAGCCCGTTCCCAAGGACGGCTCGGTCGCCGCGATCCGAAGGCGCAGGTTGCTCGGCCTGGCAGTCCTGGTCGTCGCGCTCGTGGCGGGCATCCTCGCCAGCATCGCCATCGGCGCGCGGCCACTGACGTTCGCCGAAATCGCCCATGCGCTGCTGAATTCGACGGGCACCGACACCGACATCATCGTGCGCACGTTGCGGATCCCACGCACGGTGCTCGCACTGGTCGTCGGCATCGCACTCGGCATCGCAGGCGCTCTCATCCAGGGGCACACCCGTAACCCGTTGGCAGACGCCAGCCTGCTCGGCCTCAATTCCGGGGCGGCGTTCTTCGTCGTCATGGCCATCTATCTGTTTCGGTTCACCTCGCCGAGTCAGTACCTGTGGTTCGCGTTCGCCGGTTCGGCGGTGGCGAGCATCGTCGTCTTCGGACTGTCGTCGATCGGGTCGGGCAGATCGAGCCCGGTCAATCTCGCCCTGGCCGGAGCCGGCGTCGCATTCTTTCTCTCGGCGATGACCAACGCCGTCGTGTTGCTCGATCAGACCAGCTTGGACGGCTACCGCTTCTGGGTGGTCGGATCCGTTGCCGGACGCGGCCTCGACGTACTGTGGCAGGTCCTGCCGTTCCTGGTGATCGGCGTCCTCATCGCACTGGCGAGCACCCCCGGCCTGAACGTCATGAGCCTCGGCGAGGACGTCGCACGATCGCTCGGGACCAACATCGCGATCACCCGAACCGTCGGCATCCTCGCCATCACGCTGCTCACCGGTGCAGCGACCGCAGCATGCGGGCCCATCGCGTTCGTCGGCCTCGTCGTCCCGCACATCGCCCGCGCGGTGACCGGACCCGACTACCGCTGGCTCGTCCCGTACGCAGGCCTCATGGGCGGAGTGATGCTCATGATCGCCGACGTCATCGGCCGGGTCGTGGTGCGCCCGGGCGAGCTTCAGGTGGGCATCGTTCTGGCACTGATCGGAGCGCCGTTCTTCATCGCTCTCGTCCGACGCCGGAAGTTGGTCGGCCTGTGACCGCCGACCTGCAGTCCCCCACACCGACGCCCGGCGAAGGCGGCGTTCGCACCCGGCCTGCGTTCCGCCTCGGTCCGATCTCGATGGTTCGACGGCCACTGATGGTCCTGACGACCGTCCTACTGGCTGCGGCGCTGGTGCTGGTCATGTGCGTGAACATCGGCCGAGGCGACTTCCCGCTGTCGATCGTGCAGGTCCTCGACGTTCTGCTCGGCGGCGGTTCGAGGATCGAACGATTCATCGTGATGGACCTGCGGCTGCCCCGATCACTGACCGGGCTCCTGGTCGGGGCCGCTCTCGGTATATCCGGCGCGATCACGCAGTCGATCTCCCGCAACGCCCTCGCCAGCCCCGACATCCTGGGCATCACGGCCGGTTCCAGTGCCGCGGCCGTCGCGTTGATCGTGCTCGGCGGTGGCAGCAGCTTCAGCGGGCTGCTCGCCACCCTCGGTCTTCCTCTGGCGGCATTGATCGGCGGGCTGCTCACCGCCATCGCGATCTACACCCTCGCCTGGCGCAAGGGCGTCGACGGATTCCGCCTCATTCTGGTCGGCATCGCCGTCAACGCCATGCTCACCGCGGTGATCGGCTGGCTGCTGATCAGCGCCGACATCAACGACGTCTCCCGTGCTCAGGTCTGGCTCAACGGGTCACTCAACGGAGCGGACTGGTCCGCGGTCTGGCCGGTGGCCATCGCGGTCGTCCTCGTCGGCGGCGGCACCGTCGTCGCGACGTTCACGCTGGGTGCCCTGAGACTCGGCGACGACAACGCACGATCGCTCGGGGTTCGTCTGCAACACAGTCAGGCCATGATGCTGCTCGCGGCCGTCGCACTCGCCGCGATCGCCACCGCCGCCGCGGGACCCATCGGATTCGTGGCGCTCGCCGCTCCCCAAATAGCGCTGAGGGTGCTGCGAACGCCCGGCCCGCCGATCATCGCGTCGGCACTTCTCGGGGGACTGCTGGTCGTGGCAAGCGATCTGATCGCGCGCACGATTCTGCCGGTGGAACTCCCGGTCGGCATCGTCACCTCGGCCCTCGGTGGACCGTTCCTGCTCTACCTACTCGTTCGCAGTAACCGAAAGGCCTCCGTATGACCACCAGCCACACCTCGCGTCTGATCGCGAACGATCTGAGCCTCGGGTACGGCGACCGCACCATCGTCGAACACCTCGATCTCGAGATTCACACCGGTGTCATCACCACGGTCATCGGACCCAACGGCTGCGGAAAGTCGACGCTGTTGCGTTCGCTCGGCCGTCTGCTCAAGCCCAAGGCCGGCAGCGTGATGCTCGACGGTCGGGCGATCTCGTCGATGAAGACCAAAGAGGTGGCCCGCACCCTCGGAATGCTGCCTCAGGCGCCCACTGCTCCCGAAGGACTGACCGTCGCAGATCTCGTGTCACGCGGTCGTCACCCCCACCAATCGTGGATCCGGCAGTGGAGCTCGGACGACGAGGCAGAGGTGGCGAACGCACTCGAACTGACCGGAATCAGCGACCTCGCCGACAGACCCGTCGACGAATTGTCCGGTGGCCAAAGACAACGCGCCTGGATCTCGATGGCACTGGCCCAGGGCACCGACATCCTGCTGCTCGACGAGCCGACCACCTATCTCGATCTGGCGCACTCCATCGAGGTCCTGGATCTCGTCGACCGCCTGCACGACGAACTCGGCCGCACCATCGTCATGGTCCTGCACGATCTGAACCTGGCAATCAGGTACAGCGACCGGTTGATCGTGATGAAGCAGGGCCGGATCGTCACCTCGGGCAGGCCACAGGACGTCATCTCCGAGCAGCTGCTGCTCGACGTGTTCGGCCTCGAAGCCGCCGTGATAGACGACCCGATGTCCGATCGTCCGCTCATCGTTCCGATCGGCACCCGCCACGTGTACGGGTCGGTCGGTGGACCCGTCCGGGCCGAGAGTCGCGCCGCCGCAGGGGCTTCCACCGAGCGGTAGCGCGGGCTCTCACCGCTCGATCATCGTGCGTACCAGCTTGACACCCTGACCGATCGACACGTCGGGCAGATACGCCCGGCCGATCGCATTTCCGATGCTGGGCAAAGCGGCCGGATCCGCGAAGGTCATGTGCATCGGTTCGTAGCGAGGCTGGAACTTCGACTTGAACGCCAGTAGGGAACGGAATCCGTAGACGGGTTCGAGGGTGCGTCCGAGGACGTCGAGCAACCGCTCGAGCAGCCCCGACAGCGTGGACTGCTCGGCGCTGGAGACGTGTTCGGGTTGCTTCTCGTCGACCTTGGCCAGGGGTGCGCCCGAGAGGCTGAGGAATCGGGCGCCTTCCTGTTCGAGCAGCAGGGCCGCCGATGCGATGAGGAATTCCATCGTGGGCCGGAAGCCCTCGGATCTGCGTCTCATGAAGTCGAGCGTCCATCCGACGATGACGCCGTCCTCGTACACCGGCATCCACGAGGTCACGCCGTGCACGGTCTGGTTCTCGTCGACGGCGATCAGGCACCGCACGTTCTCGTCGTCGACCTCCTCGAGACCGCCGAGAGTGAAGCCCATCTCGGGCATACCCTTGTCCGCGACCCATTCCTCCGAGATCGCAGTGATCTGGTCCGTGATCGCCAGCGGGGCAGAAGGAAAGCGGATCCACTCGGCGACGACGCCGGCTTTCTTCGCTCTGTTCAGCGCAGTCCGCACGTCCTGGAATCGCTTGCCGGTGAACGCAATGCCGTCGAGGTCCAGAACCGTTTCCTCACCGACCTGGATTCCTCCCCAACCGAGAGAGTCGGTGATGCGGCGGACGTCGGGGGTGACGGAGTAGAAGCACGGGATCCACCCGTTCTCGGACGCGAACTCGGCGAACTCGACGACGTTGTCCCGCAGGGACTCCCGCGGACCGACGGGATCCCCGGTGGTCAGTGCGACGCCGTAGATGACGCGGTAGGCGACGTAGCTGCGACCGTCGGAACCGAACCAGTACTTGTTGCCGCGCCACGTCGTCATCCACGACAGAGCGGACCCGCTGCTCGACATCAGCAAAGCGCGCGCACGTTCGGCGGCGTCGGTCTCGGTGCCGTACACCGGGGTGAGGAAGGTACTCGCAGCGAGCACGCAGACCACCACCCAGAACACCACGCCGGTCCACTCGAAGAGCAGGGTCGTCGGCGTGCTCTGCGGGAGCAGGGCAGGTTCGAGCCATTGCAGGTAGACCGGGGGAACCAAGCGTTGCGGGAAGTCCACCAGCAGTCCGCCGAAGGACGGCGAATCGGCGAAGCCACCGCGGGCCAGATACCCACCGATCGAGTAGATCAGGGCGAGTCCTGCCGCCACCCCGACCACCGAGGCCGCCCATCGACGGTAGGTACCCGAAGGCGCCGACACGTCGAAGAACTTGCGGGTGACGATCAGAACGAGCAACACGATCAGGGGCAGCAGAAACGGTACCGCAGTGCGGTACGCCGTCGGCGATTCCAAGCCGTAGAACAGCGACTGGTCGTCACCGGACTCGAGAAACCGAATCGCGAAGTTGGCCACCGACAGCGCGAGCAGAATTCCCTGCGAGACCACCGCCATGGCCCACGCGAAACGCCTGCCTCGACGCAGGCCGTCACTGACCACCAGCAGGAACAACGACGGCATGATGCTCAGGATGGTCGGGCCGACTCCCCCGAGTCTGAGATCGAGCAGACCACGACGGCATTCGACCGGGTCGGTGGTCGCGTCGGCGCAGATTTCGCGCACCTCCGCCGCCGTGTACGGAACCCCCCGCACCACATCACGAAGTACCGCGAACGGCCCGACAGCGTTGGGGCTCAGGGCCGCAAGTACCGGACCGAGGGCGCTCGCAGCGACGATCAACGCAACCAGCACCCGTCCTTCGCGTCGGGTACCCGCCAGTCGAGGGCCACGTGCGGATCGACCGACGATCCACGGGCCCACGACCAGGCCGATCACCGCCGCAGCGAGCCGAACGACGTCCTGCAGGTGTCCGCCGAACAATGCCAACGTCACCAGCAAGGCCAGCACGCCGACGCGGATTCGCCTGCGCCACAACGTATCCATTCGCGAGGTCGCGACCAGGACCACACCGAAGATCCAGGTCGTCGGGCCCACAGCGGTTCCGACGTGCAACCGGAATCCCCAGTCCGCGTCGAAGGTCTTGGCCAGAACCGCGAGACCGAGGCCGAACAAGGAACCGGCCACCTGCGTCACGAACGCAGCGACGGCGAAGCGACGGGATCCGATACGGCGCTCGATCGGTGCGGCGGCCAGCAGCACCCCGACCGTGGCCACCACACAACCGGCGATGTTGGGCGCCGCCAGACCCGAGGTGAGCGGGGTCCACAGGTGCCAGTGCTCGAACGGCATGATGCCCACGGCGAAGTACTTGTCCATCTCGCCGCGGTTGTCCACGACCGCGGCGACGATGCCCATCACCCAGACGACGGCGAGCAAAGTGAAACTGACCGGTGCTCCCACGGCACCGAACACGATGAGCGCCCACACCCGCCGAAGCTGGCGCATCACTGCAGACGCACCGGACCTCAGGGATTCGGTGCGCGCGGACATCCACGACGGTTCGGCGGGTGTGGATACTTCGGCGTCCGCCGCTGACGGTCGTTCCGGATCGGTCACGTTCACGAAATCAACCCTGTTCTCGTTGCCAGCCATGGGAGCTCGCGCCGGAGGCCTTCCGACCACACCGCGAAGCTGTGTCCGCCCGGTACTTCCACGTACTGCACGTCCATTCCGGCGGCCTTCGCCGCGTCGTACATCTCCTGTTGGCCCGGTTTGTAGTCGTTGTCGTCGGACCCCACGACGAAAATACCGGCGGAGTCGGGGTACTGACGTGATTTCAGCAGGTCGAGTGGGTTGATGGCGGTGAACGCCGCGGAGTTTCCTCCGAAGGCCTGCTGCACCGTGCGGTCTCGATCGCCGAGAGTCGGCTCGCGCTGGCCGGAGAGGTCGAGGAACGTGGGATAGACATCGGGGTGATTGGTCGCCATCTGAATCGAGCACGTACCGCCGTAGGACAATCCGCCGATCGCCCAGTGTGCGCGATTGCGGTCCACCTGCAGCGCCGAGTCGATCCAGTCGGGAACGTCGCGGGAGAGATACGTGTCCACGTTGCCCAGCGGCGAGTCGACACAGAGCGGATTCGCCATCGACGACCCGGTTCCGTCCGCGACGACGACAACCGGCGCGAGACCGGCATGATCGCGAGCGAAATCGTCCATCGTCTCGGCGAGTTTTCCGCCGTTGAGCCAGTCCTCGGGTGCTCCCGGCTGGCCGGCGAGCAGCACGAGAACCGGAAGGAGCGGGCGAGGATCGGCGAAGTAGGCGGGCGGCAGGTAGATCTCCGCATCTCGTGCGGTGAAGTTCGACGCGGTGGCCGGAATGGATGCCGAGGTGATCTTCCCGGCGGTCGCCAGATCTGCCGGTGCTGTCCACACCGAGTCCAGAGGCGTGCCCGTAACAGTCTGTTCCACCGCAGCGGGCACATCCGAGAACTGAATGCGCGCCGCCGACTCGGCACCGAGAGCATTGCCCACGGTGGGATACGCATCGAACTCGAGGTTGACGTGCAGGGCCGACGCCGCCACCACGAACACCATCGCCAGCACCGACGCCAGCGTGCCCAGCACCCCTCGGGCGTTCACCGCCCTGGGAATCACCGCGAACAGCGCAGCGAGGCCCACTCCGATCCACACGTAGATCGAGGTCTCTATCGGATCCGGGAACGGTCGCCACACCTTCTCGACCACCGCGTAGCCGATCGCCGTGACGACGATCGCTGCCGTGACGACGATCGGCACTGCACGTGTGGCGTATCGCCGCGATCTCGAGACGAGCAGCCACAGACCACCGAGGGCACCGAGAACGGACACGATCACCGGTACCGGACCATCGATCAACGACAGGGAATCGAACCACTCCACGCTTTCGTCTCCGCTCACTTCTCGAAAGTCGGGCCGAAAGGCGGCACGATCACAGCACAGATTATTCGCCCCGGGAGTCCTGCGGTCGAGACCCGCCGATTCGTCGCGACTGCGACTATGACCGATCCCACATCAGTTGAACGGTCGGTACTACCACGAGTAGTACGCATCCGCGTCGGACTAGCCGTAGACTCGGACGAATGGCTGGTCTTGGTGAACTAGAGCGCGCAGTGATGGACCATCTGTGGGAGTCGTCGGATCCCCAGACCGTTCGACAGGTCCACGAGGCACTCGCGACGCATCGCGAACTCGCGTACACGACGGTGATGACGGTGCTGCAGCGGCTGGCGAAGAAGAAGTTGGTCGTCCAGCAACGCGACGACAGAGCGCACCGCTACGCACCGTTGCACGGCCGCGACGAGCTGGTCGCGAGCCTCATGGTCGACGCGCTGTCGCAGGCACCGGCGTCGGGTGGACGCGCAGCGGCACTCGTGCACTTCGTCGGTCAGGTGGGGGCCGACGAAGCCGACGCCCTCCGTGAGGCGCTTGCCGCGTTGGAAGTGGCACAATCGACATCAAAGTCCCCTTCGGCTGGAGATCGCCGTCCGACGGACTGACGCTCGCGGCAGTAGGTGAGGACATGAACTCGACGACTGCGCTGGTATTCGCAGTACTCGCGCTGATCCTGGCTGGGCCGGTTCCGGCAGTGCTCGCGCGCGCGAGTTGGCCGTACCGGTCACCGCGCGCCGCCCTGGTGCTGTGGCAGGCAATTGCTCTCGCCGCGGTGCTCTCGGCTTTCAGCTCCGGCCTCGCGATCGGCGGACTGCTGCTCGTCCCCGGACCTGACGGTCGTCCCACGACGGCACCGACCGACGAGATCGACGCGCTCGGTTTACCCCTGTGGACTCTGTACGTCGTCGTCCTCGCCATCACGCTCGGCATCGGCGCCAAGCTCATGTTCTCTGTCGTTCGGGTAGCGGTCAGAACCCGTCGCCGGCGTTCGAGGCATCGCGTGCTCGTCGATCTGCTGGATCGAACAGACTTGGGAGAGAACCCTTTTCGCGGCCTTCGCGACGCAGACATCCGGGTACTCGACGCGGCCGAACCGATCGCGTACTGCCTACCCGGTCTGCGTCAGCGGGTGGTCCTGAGTCGAGGTACGTTGGCCAGCCTGTCCGAGGCCGAGGTCACTGCGATCCTCAGCCACGAGCGGTCACATCTACGCGCCCGCCACGATCTGGTTCTCGAAGCGTTCACCGCCGTCAACGAAGCCTTCCCGCGGATCGTCCGTAGCAAGTCGGCGCTCGGCAGCGTACAGCTGCTGGTCGAGCTGCTCGCAGACGACTCGGCGGTCAAGGTCACCGGTCCCACTCCGTTGGCCAGGGCACTGGTCACGTGCGCGGGGTCCACCGCCCCGCGTGGTGCAATGGCCGCCGGAGGGCCGCACACCCTCATCCGTGTGCAGCGCTTGAGCGGCCCGGGTAGCGATGTGCGCATCGCGGCGGCGGCCTACGCGGCGGCCGTGGTGATCCTGGTTCTTCCGACGATCTACGTCGCCATGCCGTGGCTGGAGGAACTGAGCAAGCTCATCGGGTGAGCTCGCACGCGGTCGGGGTCGCACAGGTCACATCGACTCGAGTCGAACAATTGGCGGTACGTCCCGTACAGTAGAGACCGGTCGCCATCGCGACCTAGCAATCGAAATGGCACAAACAGCCCCACTTTATGCAGTTCTCATCTGCATTCTGATGGCCAGGTGACAGTGCCCTGGCTCGTATCAATGTGTTCTGGCTGTTTTTCGTGTTTCCCGGTTCTTCGGGTGCTCTCAGCTTCGGGCTTATTGGCGTGCCCGTAATCCGGAGAGGCTTTACTGCGTGACCCACGCTGTTTCCAACACACCCGTTTCCACCACTTCCGACACCACGGCAGTCCCGACGCCCGTAGCGGCACCGGCCTTCACCTTTGCCGATCTCGGACTGCCCGAGGCTGTCGTCGCCGCATTGGCGCGCAACTCGATCACCGTGCCCTCCCCCATCCAGGAGAAGGCGCTTCCCGACGCGATCGCCGGTAAGAATGTCCTCGGTCGTGCGCAGACCGGCTCGGGTAAGACCCTGGCCTTCGGCCTGCCGATCCTGCAGCGCCTGTCGCTGCACACCGATCGCCCGGCCGCCAAGCGCCCGCGTTCGCTCGTGCTGGTCCCCACCCGCGAGCTCGC
The DNA here is from genome assembly GCF_002259485.1 of Rhodococcus sp. 14-1411-2a. Lineage (GTDB taxonomy): Bacteria > Actinomycetota > Actinomycetes > Mycobacteriales > Mycobacteriaceae > Rhodococcoides. The sequence goes on along the minus strand of NZ_NPGA01000020.1, from coordinate 114,024 downwards.
CTTCCAGGTCGTCGAATCCCTCGCTCCCTACGCCAACGCTCAGGGCCTGCGAGTCATGCCCGCCGTCGGCGGTACCCCGTTCAACAAGCAGGTCGAGCAGCTCCGCCGCGGAGTCGACGTCCTCGTCGCCACTCCCGGCCGCCTCGCCGATCACCTCCGCCAGGGCACCTGCATCCTGGACTCCATCGAGATCACCGCGCTCGACGAGGCCGATCAGATGGCCGACATGGGCTTCCTGCCCGAGGTGCGTGCAGTGCTCGCCGATACCCCGGCAGACGGACAGCGCATGCTGTTCTCGGCCACTCTCGACCGTGAGGTTCAGTCACTGGTACGCCAGTTCCTGCCCGATCACGTCGAGCACTCCACCCAGGACGGCAAAGCCAGCGTCCGGACCATGGATCACTACGTCCTCATGGTCGACCGGGGTCAGAAGGATCTCGTTCTCTCCGAGATCGGTGCTCGCGAAGGCGGTCGCACCATCATGTTCGCGCGTACCAAGCTGGGCTGCGACGGGATCACCGATCGCCTCCGTGCGCTCGGTATCGCCGCGGAGTCGCTGCACGGCGGCAAGGCTCAGAACCAGCGCACCCGCGTTCTCGAGCGTTTCAAGAACGGCCGCACCCCCGTCCTCGTCGCTACCGACGTTGCTGCTCGCGGAATCCACGTCGACGGTATCGACCTGGTCGTCCACGTCGATCCGCCCGCAGACCACAAGGACTACCTGCACCGCGCAGGACGCACGGCACGCGCAGGCGAGAAGGGCACCGTCGTCGCGATCGTGCTCCCCAACCAGCGTCGTCAGGTTCTGCGTCTGACCGGTATGGCCGGCGTCAAGGCCACTGCCGTCAACGTCTCGCCCGGTTCGGCCGAGCTGAACAGCATCACCGGGGCGAAGAAGCCGACCGGTGAGCCTCTGCGCGCCGAGTCCGCTCCTCGTGACCGGAACAGCCGTCCCGGCTACCAGGGCTCCAACCCCCGTAGCGGCGGCGGATACCAGGGCTCCAACCCCCGCAGTGGCGGCGGATACCAGGGCTCCAACCCCCGCAGTGGCGGCGGATACCAGGGCTCGAACCCGCGCAGCAGTGAGGGCTACCAGGGTGACCGTCCCCGCACCGGATACCAGGGCTCGAACCCGCGCAGCAGCGAGGGCTACCAGGGCTCCAACCCCCGCAGTGGCGGCGGATACCAGGGCTCCAACCCCCGCAGCAGCGAGGGCTACCAGGGCGACCGCCCGCGTCGCTCCGAGGGCCGCGGCTACGAGGGTCGTGGCTCCGACACCCGTCGTCCCGCGTCCGGCCCCCGCCAGGACGAGCACCGCTCCGGAGGCTTCCGCAGCCGCACGGAACGCCGTTCGTACGACGGTTTCGACGGTCCGGCTCGCAGCCACTGATCGGTTCGTCACCGTGAGGTCGTGACCCGACCGGCACAGCACCACTCGAACACAACGGGTGCCGCATTCTTCGCGAATGCGGCACCCGTTGTCGTTGCCGGTGGTCGGGTTCGGCACCGGCCGGGGGGTTGGCTCGCGCGAAATCTCTCGGCAGGGAAAGCTGTCTGTATGACCTCAGCAGCAGAACCGACAGAACTGGCTCAGATCGGAGTCACCGGACTCGCCGTCATGGGCTCCAACATCGCCCGCAACTTCGCCCATCACGGCCACACCGTCGCATTGCACAACCGCAGTGTCGCCAAGACCGATGCCCTGATCGCCGAGCACGGCACCGAGGGCAACTTCGTTCGCACCGAAACCATCGAGGAGTTCGTCGCCGCTCTCGCGAAGCCGCGCCGAGTGCTCATCATGGTCAAGGCAGGCGACCCGACCGACGCGGTGATCGAGGAGCTCGCAGGCGCGATGGAGGAGGGCGACATCATCATCGACGGTGGTAATGCCCTCTACACCGACACCATTCGTCGCGAGGCGGCCATGAAGGAGCGCGGACTGCTCTTCGTCGGTGCCGGCATCTCCGGCGGCGAAGAAGGCGCGCTCAACGGACCGTCGATCATGCCGGGTGGTCCGGCCGAGTCCTACAAGGCACTGGGTCCGCTATTGGAATCGATCGCAGCTCAGGTCGACGGCACGCCGTGCTGCACCCATATCGGCCCCGACGGCTCCGGACACTTCGTCAAGATGGTCCACAACGGCATCGAATATGCCGATATGCAACTCATCGGTGAGGCGTACAACCTGTTCCGCGACGCTCTCGGCTACACGCCGGCTCAGGTAGCGGACGTGTTCACCGAATGGAACAACGGTGATCTGGAGAGCTACCTCGTCGAGATCACCGCCGAGGTTCTTCGGCAGGTCGACGCCAAGACCGGTCAGCCTCTCGTCGACGTGATCGTCGATGCTGCCGAACAGAAGGGCACCGGTCGCTGGACGGTCAAGGCGGCCCTGGACCTCGGGGTTCCCGTCACCGGTATCGCCGAGGCGGTGTTCGCTCGGGCTCTGTCGGGGTCACGCGCTCAGCGCAAGGCAGCCGTAGGACTCGCCTCGGGAACACTGGCCGACAAGCCGACCGACGCGGAGCAGTTCACACACGACATCAGTCGGGCTCTGTACGCGTCGAAGATCGTCGCCTACGCACAGGGCTTCGACCAGATCGCCGCGGGCAGTGCCGAATACGACTGGAATCTGCATCCCGGTGACCTCGCCACGATCTGGCGCGGTGGCTGCATCATTCGCGCGCGGTTCCTCGATCGCATCAAGGACGCGTACGACGACAACGCCGAACTGCCGAGCTTGATCCTGGCCCCGTACTTCCGTGATGCCATCGAGAACGCCATCGACAGCTGGCGTCGGGTCGTCATCACCGCGGCTTCGTTGGGCATTCCGGTCCCCGCGTTCGCGTCCTCGCTCTCCTACTACGACGCGTTGCGGGCAGAGCGTCTACCTGCCGCTCTGACACAGGGACAGCGAGATTTCTTCGGGGCACACACCTACGAGCGAACCGACTCGGAAGGAAAGTTCCACACTCTGTGGAGCGGCGATCGTTCCGAGATCGAAGCCTGACCGACGACCGCCCGCCGGTGGCGCTGCGTGCATCACGCAGCGCCACCGGTGGTACGTATCGAGAACAAGGTCAGACGGGCACCGGCCCGAGTATCGGTTGGACCACCGTCGACGGGATGCCCTCCCACGGCAGTGCACCTTCCAGGTCCTTCCACACCGCCTGCACCGCACTGAAGCACCCTTGGCCGTACACGTCGGATGCGGTGTACAGAATATCCGCACAGTCCGGTACGTCGATGGTGAACAGCTCGAATCCTGCTGCAGTGCAACCGATTCCGGATTCGAGCTCCAGCATTCCCGAGACCACCGATGCGCCGAGCGAATTGAGAATTCTCGAGGACTCGTGCGGCCCGCGCCCCGTCAGGACGATCTCCGGGCTGCCGAAATTCGTGAGACCGACCGTGTAGCAGAACGCCGGATGGATACCGTCGGGATCGACTTCCGATTCGACGTACTGCAGGGCCCAGCCACACCTGTCGATGGTGCGTATCACGCCCTCGATGTACTCGTCGACGCTGTGGCCCTGACACATCTTGCACATAGCTCCCCCACACTCTGCGTGCGATCGCCCCCTCGGCAATCACGGTGTCGAACGCCGATCGAACATGCGTTCTGCCCCGAGTATGGCGCGGGGCACCGACAAGAAGATTCCGACGCACGGCCGACGCAGCGGTATGGTCACAGCCATGCCGGGTCAATCCGTTCGATCGTTCGCAGAACTGGGACTGCCCGTGGTTCTCGTGCACTCGCTCAGGAAAGCGGGTGTCTCCGAGCCGTTTCCGATCCAGTCCGCCGCCCTGCCCGATGCGCTCGCGGGCCGCGATGTGCTGGGCCGTGCTCCGACCGGATCCGGCAAGACTCTCGCGTTCGGGCTTCCGCTGCTCGTGCGGCTTGCCGGCCGACGCAGCGAGCCCGGTGCACCGCGTGGACTCGTGCTGGCTCCCACTCGCGAACTCGCGCTCCAGATCCAGGAAGTGCTCGACATCCATGGTGCGACGTTCGGCCTGCGCAGCGTCGGCGTGGTCGGCGGCGTTCCGCTCGAGCGCAATGTCCGAGAGATACAGCGCGGAATCGACATCGTGGTGGCCACACCCGGTCGCCTCAACGATCTCCTCGAGCGTCGTTCGATCACGTTGAATCGGGTGGAGGTCACCGTGATAGACGAGGCAGATCGCATGGTGGACATGGGCTTTCTGCCCCAGGTCGATTCACTTCTCGCTGCGACACCGACCGGCGGCCAGCGGTTGCTGTTCTCGGCGACCCTGGACGGAGACGTCGACCGCCTGGTCGAGAAGTTCCTCAGCGATCCGGCCGAACATTCCACCGCGGAGTCGGTGAGCGAACCCGACATCGCGCATTACGTGTTTCGAGTCGATGCTGCCCGCAAGACAGAAGTAGCTGCGGCACTTGCCAACAGGGACGGTCGCACGTTGCTGTTCGTCCGCACCACTCACGCGGTCGACCGGCTCACCGACGACTGTCGCCGGCTGGGTGTATCGGTATCGTCGTTGCACGGCAACAAGACTCAGGCGCACCGCACACGTTCGCTGGCCGCCTTCGGCGACGGCGCATCGACTGCGCTGATCGCGACCGATGTCGCGGCACGTGGGGTTCACGTCGACGACGTCAGCCTCGTGGTCCACGTGGACCCACCACTGGATTCCAAGGACTACGTGCATCGCGCAGGTCGCACCGCCCGCGCCGGATCCAGCGGAACCGTCGTGACGTTGGCTACGGCCGAACAGGTGGATCACGTGTGCGCGATGGCGGGCGATGCCGGTGTCTCGGCAACGGTGGTCGACACCGAGAGCGATCCCACCTCGTGGCGTCGATTGACCGGGGCGCGTACACCCATCGGCAGGCCGCTCCCGGCCGAAGCGGTCGAAGCACCGGCACAACGTGGATCGCGGCGCGGTGCTGCGCCCGTCCGACACGAGCGAGGCGAGCGGACCGGGGGCAGGCGGGGCGGCAACAGAGGACGACGCGGGTGACCGCCTCGTGGTTGTCGATCGCGCTCGCCCTGGTTTCGGCATTCCTGTTCGCCTGTGCGTCGGTGGCACAGCAGAGCGCCGCGGCGTCGGTCCCCGAGGGAACGTCACTGCTCTCGGCTCTGATCCGAAGCCCCAGATGGTGGGTGGGCGTACTCGGCGACGGGGGCGGCTACGCCGTTCAGATCGCTGCACTGTGGGTCGGTTCGGTCCTGGTCGTGCAGCCGTTGCTCGTCACCGCCCTGCTGTTCGCACTCCCGATGTCGGCGAAATTGGCGGGCCGGGTTCTCCCTGCTTCGACGTGGGTGCTCGCATTCCTGCTTGCCGCCGCCCTCGCGGTGTTCATCGTGGTCGGCGACCCCAGCGAAGGTGACACCGACGCCCCTCTGTCCGACTGGATCGTTCCTCTGTTCGTCGCCGCGGTCGTGATCGGCGGCGCAGCAGTGGGAGGTCTGCTCCTGACCGCCCCCGGTGTGCGGGCCCTGTTGCTCGGAGCCGCAGGAGGGTTGCTGTTCGGTCTGGCCGCGGCTCTGACGAAGTTGGTCACCGACCTCGTGGAGAACGAGAGGTTCGGCGCGTTGACGGCCTGGCAGACCTACGCCCTCGTCGGATCGGGAGTTCTCGGCTTCTACCTCCAACAACGCGCGTTTCAAGTCGGTCCGCTGTCCGCGTCCATGCCTGCCGTCACGATCGGCGAGCCCCTCGGCGCTGCGTTCATCGGCATCACGGTCCTGGACGAGCGAATCAGAACCGACGGGGCTTCCCTCGCCGTCATCGCCGTAGCGGTGTCCGTCATGATCGCCGCGACGATTCGACTGTCTCAGACCCAGGCGTCGACTCGCATCGAAAGGGAGACGGTGGACGGGGCGTCGACCCCGCCGATCGCGCCCGACCGGTAGTCTCGATCAACGTGCAGTTCCTCGATGGTCATCAGCCGCCCTACGATCTCACCTACGACGATGTCTTCCTCGTCCCCAACCGAACCGACGTCACGTCGCGATTCGATGTCGACCTCAGTACGGTCGACGGCTCGGGAACGACCATTCCGATCGTCGTGTCGAACATGACCGCGGTGTCGGGTCGGCGTATGGCCGAAACCGTCGCACGTCGCGGAGCGATCGCAGTGATCCCGCAGGATCTCCCCACCGAAGCCGTCGCCGAAACCGTCGCATTCGTCAAGAGTCGCGACCTGATCGCGGACACACCGGTCGTCCTCGGCCCCAACGCATCCGTGTCCGACGCCTTGGCGCTGATGCACAAGCGTGCACACGGGTCGGTCGTGATCGTCGAACACGGCAAGCCGATCGGAGTCGTGTCCGAGGGTGCCTGCGCCGACGTCGACCGATTCGCGCGGCTCAGTTCCGTGGCGTCGGCCGATTTCGTGCGAGCCCCTCGCCACGCGTCGCCCAAGGAAGTTTTCGAGCTGATGGAGGCGGCACACGCCCACCTCGCTGTCGTCGTCGAGAACGACGGCTCCCTGGCAGGTGTGGTCACCAGGACCGGCGCGATCAGAACCGGCATCTACGCGCCTGCAGTCGACGCGTCGGGTCGCCTCCGTATCGCTGCTGCGGTCGGCATCAACGGCAACGTGGCCGAGAAGGCGACCGCACTGGTCGAGGCCGGGGCCGATGTGCTCGTGATGGACACCGCTCACGGGCATCAGCAGAAGATGCTCGAAGCCCTCGCTGCCGTGCGCTCCCTCGATCTCGGCGTTCCCCTGGCGGCCGGCAATGTGGTGTCCGCCCAAGGGACGCGCGATCTGGTGGAGGCGGGCGCGGACATCGTCAAGGTCGGTGTCGGGCCGGGAGCGATGTGCACGACACGCATGATGACCGGCGTCGGACGCCCCCAGTTCTCGGCTGTCGCCGATTGTTCGGCTGCGGCAGCCGAACTCGGGGCTTCGGTGTGGGCCGACGGCGGTGTGCGCCACCCACGTGACGTTGCTCTCGCACTGGCTGCCGGCGCTGCGAACGTCATGATCGGCTCGTGGTTCGCCGGCACGTACGAGTCGCCGGGCGACCTGCGCGTGGACGCATCCGGCAATCGGTACAAGGAGAGCTTCGGTATGGCGTCCAAGCGAGCCGTTGCCGCCCGTACCGCCACCGATGGGGCGTTCGACCGGGCTCGCAAGGCCTTGTTCGAGGAGGGCATTTCCAGTTCGCGGATGCGCCTCGATCCCGATCGGCCCGGTGTCGAGGACCTGATCGATCACATCTGTGCCGGAGTTCGCAGTACCTGCACGTATGCGGGAGCCCGTTCGCTTGCGGAGTTGGCCGAACGAGCTGTTCTGGGAGTCCAGTCCGCTGCCGGATTCGCCGAAGGACGGCCCCTGCCCTCCGGGTGGTGATGGTCGGGCACGGTTAGACTCACCCACAGCAAACACAGTTGTTCGCGCTCGTCACTCGTCGGACATTCGAGCATTCGATTCCCGACGTGTGGCGGAACGGTCGGCTCCTCACGGGGTGGGACCACATCGCGAACCGGACAGAAGGGAATCAGGTGCCCGAGGCACCCACTATCTCGGTTGCCGTAGCGGCAACTGCGGAACAACACGACGACGGTTCCACTTCGGAGGGATCCTCTATCGAGCCGGGAGAGAGACCCGGCGACTCAGATTTCGGCAACCACGTGCATTCCGGCGGCGCGATGCTCCTGTCCCAGCTTCGACGGTCCCGGCTCAGGCGGAGCTGACGCGTGGCGCTTCTTCTGACCATCGTCAGCCTGCTCGGTTTCGTCGCTCTGACGGCCGGCACCGCACTGTTCGTTGCGGCCGAGTTCTCTCTGACCGCTCTCGAACGCAGTGCGGTCGAGTCACAGGCCGACAACGGCGACCTGCGCTCACGCCAGGTGCTGCACGCCCACAAGACACTGTCGTTTCAGCTGTCCGGTGCCCAACTCGGCATCACCATCACGACACTGATCACCGGTTACCTGGCCGAACCTGTGCTGGCCGGCTTCATTCGGCCGCTGGCCGACGCGCTGGGCGCATCCGAGACCCTCTCCGCAGGAATCTCGCTCGCCGTGGCGCTGATCCTGGCCACGTCGTTCTCGATGATCTTCGGTGAGCTGGTTCCCAAGAACATCGCCATTGCGAAACCGATGTCGACCGCTCGTGTCACCGCCGGTGCGATGGCCGGGTTCTCACTGGTCTTCAAATGGGCCATCAACGGGCTCAACGGCTCGGCGAACTGGCTGGTACGCCGGCTCGGCATCGAACCGGCGGAAGAACTGAGATCCGCGCGGTCGCCGCAGGAACTGGGTTCGCTGGTCCGCACGTCGGCGCGGCAGGGATCGATCGACGAGAACACTGCACGACTGGTCGATCGGTCGTTGCAGTTCGGTGATCGCACGGCCGAGGAACTGATGACTCCACGAGTCAAGATCGAAACGCTCGCCACCGACGCCACAGTGGCCGATTTGATCGAAACGGCGGCGCGGACCGGTTTCTCGCGCTTTCCGGTGGTCGACGGCGATCTGGACGACACCATCGGCGTCGTTCATATCAAGCATGCGTTCACCGTCGCCGGAGCGCACCGTCGCTCGACGACGGTCGAGTCCCTGGCACGCGACGTTCCTGTCGTACCGTCCAGCCTCGACGGCGACGCGGTGATGGAACGGGTACGCGCCGACGGTATGCAGGTCGCGCTCGTCGTCGACGAGTACGGCGGCACCGCGGGCATGGTCACGATGGAGGATCTGATCGAGGAGATCGTCGGTGACGTGCGCGACGAACACGACGAGCCGGAGCTTGACGTCTCCAGGTCGGGCGACGGATGGGATTGCGCAGGCCTGCTGCGTATCGACGAGGTCGCGTCGGCCACGGGGTATTCCGCGCCGGAGGGCGAGTACGAAACCATCGGCGGTCTGGTACTGACCGAGTTGGGTCGCATTCCGACCGAGGGGGACGCAGTTCTGTTGCCTCCCCCGGCCAACGAGGATCCGCTCGAACGAGACGGCGGTTGGGTGGCACGGGTGATTCGTATGGACGGCCGCCGCATCGACCGGGTGGTGCTCCTGCCCGTCGACGCGGCAGCGGTGGCTCGGATGAGATCGGACGGTGAGATCGATGGGTGATTTCCTCGGAGTCGGTCTCGCTGTTCTGCTGCTCGCCGGCAACGCATTCTTCGTCGGTGCCGAGTTCGCACTGATCTCGGCTCGGCGGGATCGCCTCGAAGCTCTGCTCGCGCAAGGCAAGAAGCGCGCCCAGAGCGTGATCGAGGCCGGTCAGAACCTGTCGCAGATGCTCGCCGCCGCACAGCTCGGCATCACGATCTGCTCGATCCTTCTCGGTCGCGTGGCGGAGCCCGCGGTGGCACACCTGATCGAGGTTCCGCTCGAGGCAGTCGGCATTCCCGAGTCCTTCCTGCATCCGATCGCCTTCGCCATCGCGCTGACGCTCGTGGTCGTGCTGCACATTCTCGTCGGCGAGATGGTGCCCAAGAACATCGCCATCGCGGGCCCGGAGAGCACCGCCATGATTCTGGTGCCCATCCATCTGCTGTTCATCAAGGTGGCACTGCCGCTGATCTCGTTCTACAACATGTGCGCCAACCTCACCCTTCGACTGCTGCGGATCGAACCCAAGGACGAGCTGAGTTCGTCGGTGTCGGCGGTCGAGTTGTCGCAGATGATCGGCGAATCACGATCCGAGGGATTGATCGACGCCGAGGAGCATCGACGATTGCGGCAGGCGCTCGAGACGTCCGGCCGAACGGTGGGTGAGGTTCTGATTCCCTCGCACCAGGTTCGCAGTATCGAGTTGTCCGGTCCCGATCACACCCTCGGACCCACCCTGGGCTCGGTCGAACGAGCCGTCATCGAAACGGGATTCTCGCGCTATCCGGTTCGCGACGCCTCGGGTGCACTTGTGGGCTACCTGCACCTCAAGGACGTACTCGACGACATGGCCGACGAGTCGGCAGGACCGGACACGGTCATTCCCCGCACTGAAGTGCGAGCACTGCCGGTGGTCTCCATCGACACGGTGCTCGACGACGCGTTGACCAAGTTGCGTCGGGCCAGCAGCCACCTCGGTGCCGTGCACGACGCGACCGGTGCCACGGTCGGTATCGTCGCGCTCGAGGACCTGGTCGAGGAGTTCGTCGGTACGGTTCGGGACGGCACACACCGGGTGGCCGGTCCCCGTCCGGGTCAATCGTCGTCCAACTTCAAGCCTGCGACCACTCCCCCACGGAACGCGTGAATGCCCAATTCGACGTTGGTGAGCGAAGGGCAGTGGACCGCTCGTCGTGCTGCGCATACGGCGCGGGTGGAGAACCTCGTCGGTGATTATCTGACCGACCGGGGCCACGGCGGCGTCCATCCGGTGCTCGATTTTCTGTTCACCTACTACAGTCACCGCCCGGGTCAGCTACGCCGATGGAATCCAGGTCACGGCGTCGTACTCACCGGCGATCGTGCGCGTGACTACGCGGAGTTCGCGTCCTACGAGCAGGTGGACACCGCCGACGGCCCGGGTTTTCGGGTGCGGTCGGATCTGGTCGAGCGTCGACGATCGAGCATCGAATTCACCCTCGGCCTGCTCTCCGCCACCCGAGACAGGCCGCCGGTGCTCGGATGTTTCGGACTGCACGAGTGGGCGATGGTTTACCGCGGGGGAACGTCGGCGCAGCGTCACGAGCAGGTGCCACTGCGTCTGGGACACGACGGAACCGATGCCGTGGTCGATTCGATGACGTTGCGGTGCACTCACTACGACGCCTTCCGCTTCTTCACTCCCGATGCTGCGCCGCGCAATGCTCTTACGCTGTCGGCGGAGTCGCGTCTGACATCCGAGCAACCCGGGTGCATTCACGCCTCGATGGATCTGTACAAGTGGTGCTACAAGCTCGGACCGCTGATCGATTCCGAGTTTCTCACCGACTGCTTCGAGCTGGCTCTGCACGCGCGAACGATCGACATGCGCGCGAGCCCGTACGACCTGAGTGACTACGATCTCGAACCCATTCGAATAGAGACCGCGGCCGGACGAGCGGAATATGTGCGCGCGCAGGGAGAGTTGTCGAGCGAAGCGGCACCTCTGCGCTCGGCGTTGATCGCTCGATGCCAGAATTTACTGATCGGCGGCGAGTTCGGCGTCGGACCTACCGCCGAGTAACATCGACAGCGTTGTCGTGGGGACACCGGTCACCGGTGTCCATGACCGGAAAGAGTGAGGAATTCATGACCGATCGTGTGCAGGCTGGTGGACTTCAGGTCGCCAAGGTCCTATTCGATTTCGTCGAGAAGGAGGCGCTGCCGGGTACCGACGTGGATTCGGATGCCTTCTGGACCGGTGCCGCGTCGCTGATCGCCGATCTCGCTCCCAAGAACAAGTCGTTGCTCGCTGTCCGCGACGAGATCCAGGGCAAGGTCGACGCCTGGCACGGTGAGCACGCGGGGCCGAACTACGACCGCGCCGCGTACAAGGCATTCCTGAAGGAGATCGGCTACCTGCTCGACGAGCCGGCCGACTTCCAGATCAGCACCTCCGGTGTCGACACCGAGATCACCACCACGGCCGGACCGCAGCTCGTGGTGCCGGTGCTCAATGCCCGGTTCGCGATCAACGCGTCCAACGCACGGTGGGGCTCGCTGTACGACGCTCTCTACGGAACCGATGCCATTCCCGAGACCGACGGTGCCGAGAAGGGCACCAGCTACAACAGGGTCCGCGGCGACAAGGTCATCGCCTTCGCGCGGGACTTCCTCGACGAAGCGTTGCCCCTGAGTTCCGGTTCGCACGTCGGTACCACCGGATACGTCGTCGACGCAGCGTCTCTGACGGTGACTCTCGCCGACGGAAGCACCGTCGGGCTGAAGGATCCGTCACAGCTGCTCGGCTACCAGGGCACCCCGGATGCGCCGTCGGCGATCCTGTTCGTCCACAACGGCTTGCACTTCGAGATCCAGATCGACCCCGAGAGCCCGATCGGCAAGACCGACGGCGCGGGAGTCAAGGACGTTCTGCTCGAGTCCGCTGTCACCACCATCATGGACTTCGAGGACTCCGTCGCTGCAGTCGATGCGGACGACAAGGTCCTCGGCTACCGCAACTGGCTCGGTCTGATGAAGGGCGACCTGACCGAGGAAGTCTCCAAGGGTGGCAAGAGCTTCACTCGTGCGATGAACAAGGACCGCACCTACACCTCGGTCGACGGTTCGGAACTGACACTGCACGGTCGCTCGCTGCTGTTCGTCCGCAACGTCGGTCACCTGATGACTTCGGATGCGATCCTCGATGCCGACGGCAACGAGGTGCCCGAGGGAATTCTCGACGCGCTGTTCACCTCGCTGGCCGGTATGCACTCGCTGACCTCGGACAACGTGCTGTCCAACTCACGCACCGGTTCGCTGTACATCGTCAAGCCCAAGATGCACGGACCGGACGAGGTCGCGTTCACCGCGGAGCTGTTCGGCCGTGTCGAGCAGGTCCTCGGCCTTCCGACCAACACACTCAAGGTCGGCATCATGGACGAGGAACGCCGCACGACGGTCAACCTCAAAGCGTGCATCCAGGCCGCATCCGAGCGGGTCGTGTTCATCAACACCGGCTTCCTCGACCGCACCGGCGACGAGATCCACACCTCGATGGAGGCGGGTCCCGTCGTACGCAAGGGCGCGATGAAGGGCGAGAAGTGGATCGCGGCCTACGAGGACTTCAACGTCGACACCGGTCTGGCCGCAGGCCTCGAAGGCAAGGCGCAGATCGGTAAGGGCATGTGGGCCATGCCCGATCTGATGCACGACATGCTCGAGCAGAAGATCGGCCACCCCAAGGCCGGAGCCAACACCGCGTGGGTTCCCTCACCTACCGCTGCGACCTTGCATGCCCTGCACTATCACAAGGTCGATGTTTTCGCCCGCCAGCACGAGATCGCACAGGCCAAGCGGGCCAGCGTCGACGACATTCTCGAAATTCCTCTCGCGCCGTCCACGGACTGGACCGACGAGGAGAAGCAGAACGAGCTCGACAACAACTCGCAATCGATCCTGGGCTACGTGGTGCGGTGGATCGACCACGGCGTCGGCTGCTCGAAGGTGCCCGACATCAACGACATCGCACTCATGGAAGACCGTGCAACGCTGCGTATTTCGAGTCAGTTCATCGCGAACTGGCTGCGCCACGGCATCGTCACCGAAGACCAGGTGCGCGAGTCGCTGAAGCGGATGGCACCGGTGGTGGACCGCCAGAACGAAGCCGATCCGACGTACAAGCCGTTGGCTCCCGACTTCGACACCAACATCGCTTTCCAGGCTGCCAGTGACCTGATCTTCCAGGGCACCAGCCAGCCCAACGGCTACACCGAGCCGATCCTGCATCGTCGCCGACGGGAGTACAAGGCCGTCAACGCCTGACGGACTTGTCGATCAGGTGGGTGAACATCGGAACACAGGGCGCGGGCGTTCGATAGCCGCCGGACCCGTGATCGTCGTGATCACGATCGCGGTGCTGGTCGCGGCCGTCTTCGGATGGTTTCAACTGCGGGATCGTATCTTCGACCAAGGGGTCGAAGCTGCCGACACATGTGTGGAGGGATCGGCGGTGCTCACTGTCGCCGCCGATCCCGACATCTCCGGACCCGTCGAACAACTGGCTTCCCGGTTCAACGACACCACACCGGTGGTGCGAGATCACTGTGTGACGGTGCGGGTTCGAGCTACCGCCTCCGATGCTGTGCGGACGGCATTGAACGCCGGTATCGACAACTGGGACGTCGGCGCACTCGGTGCTCGGCCGGGCCTGTGGATACCTCGATCGTCGGGTGACGTGGAGGCCGTGACCGACCGCGGGGCAGTCGACGGCACCCCGCGGCCACTGGCGTCGAGTCCGGTAGTGCTCGCAGTGCCGTCTGCCGTGGCCGACGCTCTGGCCACGGCAAGTTGGGCCGACCTGGTCCGCCTGCAACGTGATCCGCAGGCATTCGGCCTCGGCGAGTGGGGCGCACTCCGTCTCGCACTACCGACCGGATCCGATTCCGGCGCAACCACACTGGCGCTCGCCGCAATCGCTGCCGGGATACGCGAAGATCCGACCAGCGAATTGACCCTGGAACAGGCCTCGTCCAGAGAAGTGGTCTCGGCCGTGTCGGAGCTGGCCGTCACCGACACCGGAGCCTCCGCGACGTCCGAATCCACCACCTACGACGCGCTCGCGGCACTGGAGAACGCGCCCGGCTCCGATGCCCCCGTCCACGCGGTCCCGGTCACCGAGCAGCAACTGGCATCGACCGATTCGTCGACGTTGACCGCCGTCGAACCTCAGGGCCCCACTCCCGTTGCCGATCATCCCGCGGCCGTACTCTCCGGCGACGAGACATCGACTCGGGCGGCCGCCGCGTTCGTCGATTTCGTCCGGCAGCCGGACGGTGCGCAATTGCTCACGGATGCGGGCTTCGGCGTCGGCGAGACCCAGGACGCCGATGCCCTCGCTGCTCCTTCCGGATCGGTGGCCGACGCACTGCTGGCCGTGCTGCGAAGCCCGGTCCTGCCGCGCCGCGCCACGGTGCTGCTCGACGTATCCGAGTCGATGGGCACGTCCGAAGGCAGCGCGACTCGGCTGCAGAACACGGTTCGCGCTCTCGGCGAGCAGTTCCAGCGAGTGCCCGACGCCACCGAGCTGGGGCTGTGGAGCTTCGGCGAGGATCTGGACAATTCACTCCCCTTCCGGGTCGACGTTCCGACCGGGCCGATGTCGGCTGCGATCGGGCCGACGTCCAGGCGGGCTGCTCTGGAATCCAGCGCGGCCGCGTCGACGCCCGCGGGTGCGTCGTTCACGTTCGCATCCGTGCTGGTCGCGTACGCCGATGCTGTGGCCGGATACGTTCCGGGCCGGGTGAATTCGGTGGTCCTCGTCACCGATGGACCGGACGATTCGCCCATGTCCCCCGAGGAACTGCTCACCGACCTGAACTCGGTGTCCGATGCCGCGCGTCCGGTCGCAGTGAACGTGGTGATGATCGGCGACAACCCCGACGCGACTGCGTTCACCGACATCGCGGCCCGTTCCGGCGGCACTGCCACGACCGTACCGACGTCCGATTCACCGGAATTCATCGATCTACTCGGAAAGTTGCTGTACTAGAACATGTCTCGTGTAATTTTTGTCGGCGTTTTTCTACTCCTCATCACCCTGTTCCTGCACTGGCGGTTTCTCTCCTTGACCAGGATGCCGACACGTCCCAAACGAGCTGTCGATGCTGCACTGGCACTGCTGTGGCTGGGTGCGGTGATCGGTTTCGGCAGCGGCGTGGAGTTCGATCCGTCCTGGGCACGAGGACCCGCCTTCGTCGGCCTCAGTTGGCTCGCCGTGGTGCTGTACCTGTTCCTGGGAACGATTCTGGTGGCCGTGGTCTGCACCGTCGTGAGAGTGGTGTTCGCGGCTCGTAAACGCGATTCGTCCGCTGTTCGACTGCGGGTGTCGCGGATCGGATCGGCGGCGGTGGCACTCGTCAGCGTGGTTGCAGTGGGATACGGACTCGTCGAGGCGGCGACTCCGCGTGCGACGAACACCGACGTCGTGCTCGACAGGCTACCGGCCGAATTCGACGGCGTCCGAGTGGCGTTGGTGTCGGATCTCCATGTCGGCCCCTCCCGCGGCGCGGATTTCGTGCAGAAGGTCGTCGATTCGATCAACGCCCAGAATCCCGATGTCGTGCTCCTCGACGGCGATCTCATCGATGGGACGGTTGCTCTGGTGGGAGAAGATCTCGAGCCGCTGCGCGATCTCGAAGCGCCGCTGGGAGTGTTCGCCGTCAGCGGCAATCACGAGTTCTACGCGGGCGACGGCGGCGAGTGGCTCGACTTCTGGTCGACGCTCGGCATCGACGTGCTGCGAAACGAGCGTACGACGATCACTCGTGGCGACGCTGCCATCGATATCGCCGGCATCAACGACGCCACCGCACCGGCTCCGTACGAACCCGATCTGGCCGCGGCATTGGACGGGATCGATCCTGATCGTTTCGTACTGTTGATGGCACATCAGCCGTTGCAGGCGGTGGAGGCATCGGACTTCGGAGTGGACATGCAAGTGTCCGGTCACACTCATGGGGGTCAGATCTGGCCGATCCGTTATCTGGTGCCGCTGCAGCAGCCCAGTGTCCAAGGGCTGGACACGATCGGCAACACCACGCTCTACACCACCCGCGGTGCCGGCGCGTGGGGTCCACCGGTGCGGGTGGCCGCTCCGCCCGAGATCGCAATGCTCGAACTCACTCGGGGCTAGAAGCCTCCGACTCCACCACGCCAGAGCCCGCCACGTCGCTGTGGCGGGCTCTGTTCTCGGCTCAGGCGAACGCCTCGATCGGTGGGCACGAGCACACCAGATTGCGGTCTCCGTGGGCACCGTCGATGCGACGCACCGCCGGCCACACCTTCGGACGGTCGTAGCCCGCCGGGTAGGCAGCGAGTTCCCGTGAGTACGGGTGATCCCACTCGGTAACCAGACTCCGAGCGGTGTGCGGTGCACCTCGAAGTGGGTTGTCGTCGACCGTCCATTCGCCCGATCCGACGCGATCGATCTCTCCCCTGATGGCGATCATCGCATCGCAGAACGCGTCGATCTCCTCGAGGTTCTCGCTCTCGGTCGGCTCGACCATCAGAGTTCCCGGCACCGGGAAGCTCATCGTGGGCGCGTGGAAGCCGTAGTCCGCCAACCTCTTCGCTACGTCGTCGACGGTGACTCCGGTGTCCTTGGTCAAGCCCCGCAGATCGAGAATGCACTCGTGGGCAACCATGCCGTTGTCGCCGGTGTACAGAACCGGGAAGTACTCGTCGAGGCGACGGGCGATGTAGTTGGCCGACGCGATCGCCGTCAGCGTCGCCTGCCGGAGCCCCGTCGCACCCATCATCGCGATGTAGGCCCACGTGATCGTCAGGATCGAGGCGCTGCCGTAGGGGGCACCGGACACCGTCGGTCCCGAACCGAGCTGCGGGGCCAGTGGGTGACCCGGCAGGTACGGCTGCAGGTGCGACCGCACACCGATGGGTCCGACACCGGGCCCGCCGCCTCCGTGGGGGATGCAGAACGTCTTGTGCAGGTTCAGGTGGCTGACGTCGCCGCCGAATCGGCCCGGGCGCGCCAGACCGACGAGAGCGTTGAGGTTGGCACCGTCGACGTACACCTGACCGCCCGCGTCGTGGACCGCAGCACAGATCTCGGAGATCTCGTGCTCGTAGACGCCGTGGGTGGAGGGATAGGTGATCATGATCGCCGCGAGGGTGTCGGCGTGCTCGGCGATCTTGGCGCGCAGGTCATCGACGTCGACGTCACCGTTGGGACGGCAGGCCACCACCACCACGCGCATCCCGACCATCACGGCCGAGGCTGCGTTGGTGCCGTGGGCGCTCGACGGGATCAAGCAGACGGTGCGTTCGGGATCGCCGTTGCCGAGGTGGTAGCGGCGAATTGCGAGCAGCCCCGCGTATTCACCCTGGCTTCCCGCATTGGGCTGCAGGCTGACCGCGTCGTAGCCGGTGATGTCGACGAGCCACCGTTCCAGATCGGCGATCACCTTCAGCAGACCGGGCACATCCGAGGACGGAGCGAAGGGGTGCTGACGGGCGAACTGCGGCCAGGTGATGGACTCCATCTCCGCGGTGGCGTTCAGCTTCATCGTGCACGAACCCAGCGGAATCATGCTGCGATCGAGTGCAATGTCTTTGTCGGACAACGCGCGCAGGTAGCGCAACATTGCCGTCTCGGTCCGGTACCTGGTGAATGCCGGGTGCGTGAGGTACTCCGAGGTTCGAGTCATGTTCGCCGGCAACGACTCGGCCCCGGAACCTGCGGTTTCTGCACCGAACGCGGCGAGCACGTTCGCGATGTGCTCGGGCGTCGTCGCCTCGTCGCACGCGACGGCCACGTGGTCGGCGTCGACAAGCCGCAGATTGATCCCGCGTTGCTTGGCAGCGCCGACGACGGCCTGAGCCTTACCCGGGACGGCCGCCAGGACGGTGTCGAAGAAGTCCGTGTGCACCACCTCGATACCTGCTTCCCGCAGGCCTGCCGCCACGGTTCGAGCACGCGCATTCACCCGAGTTGCTATGGCACGCAATCCGTCTGCGCCGTGGTAGCTGGCGTACATCGCGGCGACGATGGCCAGCAGGACCTGAGCGGTGCAGATGTTGGAGGTCGCCTTCTCGCGGCGGATGTGCTGCTCGCGGGTCTGCAGCGCCAGCCGGTAGGCGCGGTGGCCGTCGGCATCGAGCGAGACCCCGACCAGTCGGCCGGGCAGCTGACGGGAATGACCCGACCGCACTGCGAGGTAGCCGGCGTGCGGTCCGCCGTATCCCATCGGAACACCGAACCGCTGGGTGGTTCCGAAGCAGACGTCTGCGCCGATCTCACCGGGCGGGGTCACCACGGTGGCAGCGAGCAGGTCCACTCCCACTGCAACCAGGGCCCCCCTCTCGTGCGCGGCCTCGATGATCGCCGTGTGATCGACTAGACGGCCCGATGCTCCGGCCAGCTGCGCGAGCACACCGAAGAATTCTCCGTCGGGTAGTCCGTCGGTCAGATCGGCGTAGACCAGTTCGATGCCCAGCGGCTCGGCGCGGGTGGCCAACACGGCCTCGGTTTGCGGGAAGACATCGGAATCGACCAGTAGCCGAGGCGACTTCGACGCCCTGTTCGCGCGCCGCATCAAGGTCATGGATTCGGCGGCCGCCGTCGACTCGTCGAGCATCGACGCATTGGCCACGTCCATGCCGGTGAGGTCGGCAACCATGGTCTGGAAGTTGAGCAACGCTTCGAGTCGCCCCTGGCTGATCTCCGGCTGATACGGCGTGTACGCGGTGTACCAGGCCGGGTTCTCCAGAATGCCTCGGGTCAGCACCGGCGGGGTGAGCGTGTCGTAGTAGCCTAGGCCGATCATTGACGTCGCCACGGTGTTCTGCCCGGCGAGGTCGGCCAGTGCTGAGAGCACCTCGTGCTCGCTCAGCGCGGGCGGTAGCGTCGCCAAGCCGTCGGGAACGCCGTCGACCACGGTATCGAGGATCGACGAAGGAACGGCCTTGCGGGCCAGCTCGTCGAGACTGTCGACGCCGATGGTGTCGAGGATGCGGACCAACTCGGTGGCGTCGGGGCCGATGTGACGGTCGACGAAAGTGTGTGCGGGCGAGCCGGTTCGGTCGGTCACGATGTGCTCCCAGGACGAGGCGTCGGACGGCCGAGGCATGCGCTCCGGCCGCTCCTCCCCCTCTGTCGTGTGCCCGCTGACGCGTGCGCCTGAGAGATTCGGTCGGACACGGCGCACCAGTGAAGCGCGCCGGCACCTTTCCCCTTGGGCGGGTGGGTGCTCCCACCACTTTCCAGAGTTGTCGAAGCCCACACGGTCCGTGTGCCTGAGAGATTGACGGGGAGGTATTGCTCCTTCGGCGTCCGAGACTGGATGCCTCGGAACTCTCCCGCGCGGGCGCGACGAAAGAAAGTCTAGCCGGTCTTGCGGCTCGCGCGATTCT
The DNA here is from genome assembly GCF_002259485.1 of Rhodococcus sp. 14-1411-2a. Taxonomy (GTDB): domain Bacteria; phylum Actinomycetota; class Actinomycetes; order Mycobacteriales; family Mycobacteriaceae; genus Rhodococcoides. Next base: position 94,563 of record NZ_NPGA01000020.1, on the reverse strand, counting down.
TGCGGCGCGACGCCAACTCGTCCTCGGGGCTCGGCTGGCTTTCACCGCCGTCGGCTCGTTCGGCCGGGAAGTCGGCGATGGTACCGGTGAGCTCGCGCATCGCACCGTTCACGGCAATACCGAACACGCCCTGCCCACCCTGGAGCAGATCGACCACTTCTTCTGCCGACGTGCACTCGTAGACGGTGGTGCCGTCGGAGAACAGCGTGATGTTGGCGAGATCGCCCACCCCGCGCTGGCGTAGGTGATCGACGGCGACGCGGATGTTCTGCAGTGAGATACCTGTATCGAGCAGCCGCTTGACGATCTTGAGGACGAGCATGTCCTTGAACGAGTACAGCCGCTGGCTTCCCGATCCCGCTGCGCCGCGGATGGACGGGACGACGAGCCCGGTGCGGGCCCAGTAATCGAGCTGACGGTAGGTGATGCCGGCGATCTGGCACGCACTCGGCACGCGGTAGCCCACGAGTTCGTCGGGCACGGAGTCGTCGGGGAACAATCCCGGTTGAATGTCCTGGGGCGATTCGATTCGGGCGCTCGACGCCTGGTCGGGGGTGTCGACCCGAGCATCGGCACCGACCGGCGTGTCCTCGGTCCGGCCTGCGGCTTCGGACTCTCGACGGCCGTGATGCTGCTGCGGCTGATCTCCCACTGACTGCTCCCTCTCGGATGTCTCACTGCGTTCGGATCGAGTCAGTACTGCGATCCGTCCGGGACACTGGAAATGCCTCGGTGTACTCGCGTGAAGTCATACCGTGTACCAGGCCAGAGTACGCCTCGGCAGGTATCGAAGAGGCGTGAACCGAACCCGGATGGGTAGCGACGGCGATGAACTTCACTGGCACGAACGTTATGGGGACGTTCGTGCAGATTCAACGCAACGCGCCGTAAACCTGAACCTAAAGTTGAGGTTGAGACTCTTCTGTTACCCGTCGGTGGCTTTGAAGTCGTCCGGCGATACCGAGTCGAGGAACTCCTTGAACTTCTCGACCTCGTCCTCACGCTCGTCGGGCATGATCAATCCGGCTTCGGCGAGCACGGGCTCGTCGGCGAAGATCGGTACCCCGGCCCGCAGTGCGATGGCTACGGAGTCCGACGGCCGAGCGGAGACCCTGATGTCCTTGTCGAACACCAGATCGGCGTAGAAGGTGCCCTCCTGCAGGTCGACGATGCGCACCTCCTTGAGCTGGTGCCCGAGCGCCGAGATCAGATTCTTGACGAGATCGTGGGTGAGCGGACGGGCCGGCTGCACACCCTGCTGCTCCAAAGCAATTGCGGCAGCCTCGGTTTGGCCGATCCAGATCGGGAGGTACCGGTCGCCGTCAGCCTCACGCAGCAGCAACACGGGCTGGTTCTGCGGCTGTTCGACACGAATACCGACCACACGCATCTCACTCATCGTGTCTACCTCTCACCTCGAGAAATTCCGGGCTGCACTGAAAACTTGCTCAGCTCGTCGCTGCCGAGTCTATTGGAAGTCGAAACGACGCGAGCGAGCGTCACCGGTCGAGTGCACCGCGCACCGCGGCTTTGACCAGGCAGGTGTGCAAGGTCAAGGACAGTGCAGCCAATTCGCGAATCATTTCTTCTGCGCGATCGCGTGCACCGGCGTCTCGGCCCTTGGCCACGGGTCCAGCAATCTGCGCTACCAGACCGGCCTCGCGGTCCGCCGCGAGCTTGAAGGCGCGAAGGTGGCGCACCTCGAGACCGAATTGCAACATCGCGTGCGCCGTCCGGGCGAGAGTCACCGCTCCGTCGTCGTAGAAACCGGCCTGCCCCGGGGTGATCAAACCGGCTCGCAACAGCTCGGTCAGAAACGCATCGTCGATCCCCGCCTGAGCGAGTAGATCTGCCTTGGCGATGCGAACCTCACGATCGGGAAGGAACTCCTCGGGAGAGACCTCACCCGCGGCAACCGTCAGCGACCGCGGACGCTTGACCGACGCATCGGCCCGTTCGACGGTCGCGACCCCGTGGTCGATGGCTTCGAGTTGTTCCTTGATGACCTTGAGCGGCAGGTACTGATCGCGCTGCGCGGTCAGCACGAAGCGCAGACGCTCGCAATCGGCGATGGAGAACCGCCGGTACCCCGACGGTGTGCGTTCCGGCGAGATCAGCCCCTCGGCTTCGAGGAATCTGATCTTCGAGATGGTGACATCAGGAAAGTCGGGCCGAAGTCGATCGAGGACGGAGCCAATCGACATCCCCCCGTTGGACTGCTGCCCGACGGCGGTCACTGGCTTCCTGCACCCGCAGACGCGTCGCCGACCTGAGATCCGTTGCCGCCCCGCGGTCCGGTGAGGAACACCAGCCGGAACTTGCCGATCTGGACCTCGTCGCCGTTGGCCAGCACAGCGGAGTCGACCGGCTCCCGGTTGACGTACGTGCCGTTGAGGCTGCCGACGTCGACGACCTGGAAGTCGTCCTCGTCCTGCCGGAACTCGGCATGCCGACGGCTGACGGTGACATCGTCGAGGAAGATGTCACTGTCGGGGTGCCGACCGGCCGAGGTGGTGGGCTGGTCGAGCAGGAACCGTGATCCGGCGTTGGGTCCTCGCTTGACGACGAGCAGCGCGGCACCGACAGGCAACCCCTCGACACCCGATACCGGAGCTTCGGTGCTCTGGGCGGCCGCGGAGTTGTCCAGCTCCTGCAGGAAATCTGCACGGAAGACCGAGGTGGTCTCTGCCGGTGACTCCCCGTAGTTGCTGTCGTTGTCGTTCTGGCTCACCGTTACTCCTTCTCAGTCCGTTCACCCGAGGCAGAGAACGCCGCGGGTAACGCAGTACATGGTCTTCACATCAGGTGTTGCTTGGCGTTCGGTGTTGCGTAGCGTCGTACAGCTTGCTGGACCTTCGCCCCGACAGGGTATTCGCTCGGTGTCGACCGTACCCTGCGCAGTGGTGGCCGTGTGGCCTGTTGGCTGGTGTCGACAGCCGGCCGATCACTCGGCCGTGATGAGAGCATATCCGGCGGCATCGAGCATCTGCGCCAGTGCCGCGTCCAACTCCTCCGGTGTCGAAACCTCGAGGTCGATCAGCCAGCCTCCGGTGTAGGGTCCCGAGTTCACCTTCTCCGGTTCACCGTCCAGATCCTCGTTCACGGCAACCACTTTCGCGGTCAGAGGGCTGAACACGTCGGACACGCTCTTGGTGGATTCGACCTCGCCGAGAGACGCGCCCGCGGTCACGGTGTCGCCGATCGAGGGAAGCTGAACGAACACCACGTCGCCCAACTGCGCCTGCGCGAAATCGGTGATACCGATTCGCACCGTTGCAGGCCCCGTCCGCTGCACCCACTCGTGCTCGGGGGTGTAGTACAGATCAGCTGGTGTGTCGATGTCGCTCAACGCGGCATTCCCTTCGATCGTGGCCCGGGGCGAGCGGGCGGTCAGTTACCGGGCTGAGCGTATTGACGCGGGCGCGGATCCCGCAAGGCGGACACCGTGACCTGGTCCGACTGCGCGATGTTCGACGTCGCACCGTTGCGAGTCACCGTGTCGACGACCCCGCCGGGAATGTTCAGTGCCGACGCGAGAGTCGGCGAATCCCCGATGGCAGTGAAGGTGTAAGGGGCCCGCAGTTCTCGACCGTCGACCACGATCCGACCCGCGGAACCGGCGATCCACGAATCGACGCCGATGCGCACGGCATTTCCGCCGCCCTCGAGCTGGAGCGCTTCGGCACCTGCTGCGCGCAACTCTTGCATGGCGTCGAGCAGCACCTCCGATCCCACGCCCGAGTTCGGATCCTCGATCACCAGTGTCACCCCCGGCCCCTGTGCCGCGACGGTACCGACTTGAATCGACAACGCGGACAATCGTTCCTGAGCTTCCGCCACCGCCGCCTCCGATCCCGATCCGGACTGACGCAGCGTCGCCAGAGTGGCCTGCAGGGTGCTGATCTCGTCCCGGATCGACGCCTCGCGTCGGGTCAGGGTGTCCAGCACGACCAGCAGGTCCTCGGGCCGAGAGTTCTCCAGGCCATCAGCGGTGCTCGTCTCTCGTACCTGCGTGGCCAGGCCGATTCCCAGGACGCACAACAGCGCGAGCGCGAGAACACCGAATGCCGCTCCGCGCCTTCGTCCCTCTGCACCAGTACGTCGCGCGCGCCATCCGTGCCGACCGCCGCCTGCCGTCATGATCTAGGCACCGAACAGACGCCTGCGCAGGGCGGCGGCGTTGCCGAAGATGCGGATGCCGAGGACGACGACGATTGCCGTGGACAGCTGAGTTCCCACTCCGAGCTGATCGCCGAGCCACACGATCAGAGCCGCGACGAGGACGTTGAAGACGAACGAGATCACGAACACCTTGGCGTCGAAGATGCCGTCGAGGAAAGCCCGTACACCGCCGAACACCGCGTCGATCGCCGCGACGACGGCAATCGGCAGATAGGGAGCAACCACGGCGGGAACCTGCGGGCCTGCAACCGTCCCGATGACGACGCCGACGATCAGTGCGGCGATCGCGGCAACAGCGTAGACCCCGTGGGTGGGGGTGATCGGCGAATCGGACGGTTCGTGCACGTCGGACTCCGCCGGGTGGGCACTCGGTGGATCGTGCTCCGTCATCGTCGGCCTACCTCCTCTGCCACGAACGACTCTCTCACAGCGGCGGGACCGAGTTCGAGATCGGTTGCCGGGCGTACCGTGAATCCGACGTCGTACAACTGCGCCACCGTACTCATTCGCAGATAGGCGTCGCTGACGACGAACTGGACCTGGATGCGTTGGGGCGGCCCTATCGCCTCGATGGCGTAGGGCGAGTCGATCGGGCGATTGTCCAGCAGCATTGCCCCGCCTGCCTGCCGGATGGTCACGTTGGGTCCGACGCGAATACCGTCCACCGACACCGCCTCGGCCCCGCTCGCCCACAACGAATTGACGATTGCAGCGATGTCTCGATCCAGCACGGCTGCGCCCGAACCCCCACGAATCGACCGATCCGACGCGGCGTCCTCGGCCACCGGCTCGGTGACGACGACAGAGAGCCCAGGGCCGGTCACCGAATCGATGCCGGCGGCGGATTCGACAGCACTCAACCGGTCCAGCAGGGCACTTCCCGTGACATCGGACTGCAGAGCTCTGTCACGCTCCGAGGACACCTGCTCGACCAGTGCCTGTTGTGTCGCTTCCAATTCGGCGCTGCGATCCTGCGCGGCGCGCACAGCAGCCGACGCATCGGAGCCCGCACGGTCCACATCGGCACCGCCGGAAGCCAGCTGCGAGAACGCGATACCGAAAATCACCCCGATGACGACGGCACCGGCCAACAACCAGAGCGCCGCAGGTACTCGCGGCTTGCGGGTGTGCTGCGCCGTACGTTCGGCAGCCGCGCCGTATCCCGGGTCCAGATGGTCGGTCAACAAGGACGTCAGCAAAGACGGAACGGGATTCCTCTTGACCTGCTTTTCCGGTCGTTCCGCAGGCTCCACTCCTGACCGTCCCGGTCGTTCCGCAGGCTCCACCGTCAGGTGCCGGCCACTGTCGGATCGACTGCCCTGGCGACAGCGATCGCCTTGCCGAGGTACAGCAGACCGGTCCAGATGTACAACGCGGTGCCCCAGATCAGCAACGCGTATCCGAGCGGTCCTGCGGCATCGGCCACCGAATTGCTGCCGGCAGAGACCAGGAGGACCGGCAGCGCGATCATCACCACGAAGGTCGCGGCCTTACCGAGATAGATGACGTCCGGAGGCGGGAGGGATCTGCGGCGATAGACGAACATCGTCAATCCGAGTACGGCATCGCGACCGATGAGTATCGCGGCAACCCACCACGGAATGATGCCGCGCAGCACGAACGCCACCAGGGTGCTGACCACGTAGAGCCGATCGACCAACGGATCGAGAACTGCACCCAGCTTCGATGCCTGACCGAGCATGCGAGCCAGTTTGCCGTCGAGCCAATCGGTTCCACCGCTGACCAGCAGGAGCACCAGCGCCCACCCGTCGGCCTCGGGGCCGAGCATGAGGTAGAGAAACAGCGGAACACCCAACAGCCGGATTGCGCTGAGAAGGTTGGGAACGGTCGCGATGCGATCCGATACCTCGAGCTCACGGTCGTTCGTCATCGGCGATCACCTCCTTCTCGTGCTGCTCGTCGCGGCCTGCCCGCTCGGGCTTGCGGCCACGTTAGCGCCACGCGAACACCGGCTGCTCGAAGTCCGCGACTCGGGTGTGTCGACCATGCAGTGCCACTTCACGGAACTGATGGACGATCGCGCCGGTCGGAGCATGGATGGCACCCGTTCGGTACGGCCACCGAATGACCGGACGCGTCGATTCGGGTATCGACACGAATTGGGCGTCGACGTCGAGTTCGTCGACTGTCACCTCGAACACTTCGGCCACCTCGTCCTCGCTGGGCAGCAACGTGGACGAGTAGTCGCCGACCCACACCACGAACGGAGTGATGACGTATCCGGATCGGGTGACGTAGTCGTCCAACCTACCGAGCACGTCGGTCTCGTCGGCACGAATTCCCAACTCCTCGGCCAATTCCCGCAGACAGGCCTGCATCCGAGACTCGCCCGGGTCCACACCTCCGCCGGGCAACGCGTATTGGCCCGGATGTGCGCGCAACCGATCCGGCCTCCTCGTCAGCAGCATGCGCCTGTCCCCCGGCGGTCCACCGACCGCAACGGCAACGGCGGCGGCGCGGAGTCCGTCCGTTTCGGCGGTGCGGTGGGAGAAGCGGGCGAGTTCGCGCGCGACGGAGGCACGATCGAGCAGGTCCTCGTTCGGCCTGTCGGAATTGTCGACGGTCACAGCACGAACCCTAGAGGCCGGGCAGGATCAGCGGGTGTCGGCAGGACGGGCAGCAGGGGGAAGCATCTCGTCCGGCGATGCCGGCCAGCCGAGTGGCTCGTCGGCCAGAGCGGTCAACTGTTCCACCTGCGTTCGGCACCAGGGTGATACGTCGATGGTGCCGCCCCGCACCCCCGCGGAGAACTCACGCCACGACACCCATCGAGTCTCCTCCACCTCGTCCGGATCGGGATCGAGTGTCGCGTGCTCGTCGACTCTCACGCGGTACACCGGGCATATCTCGTTCTCCACGATTCCGTTGTCCATGACGGCCCGGTACCGGAAGTGCGGCAGTACCAACTCGGCGGATTCCGCATGCAGGCCCAATTCTTCGCCGATTCGGCGCAGTACGGCGTCGTCGAGTTTCTCACCGGGTGCCGGGTGGCCACAGCACGTGTTGGTCAGCACCCCTGGCCACGTCGTCTTGCTCGACGCTCTGCGTGTGAGAAGAACTGCGCCGTCCGATCTCACCACGTAGCTGGAAAATGCCAGGTGCAGTTGCGTGTCCAGCGTGTGGACGGTGGTCTTGTCGTGCGTGCCGACGGCGCGGCCTTCGTCGTCCAGCAGCACCACGTGCTGCGCTCGGGATCGATCCATCGTTCCATCGTCCCACGGCCTGCGCGGCGGTCTACTGTCGAACCATGGGACGTGACGAGAACACCGACAACGAGAACCCGACAGACGCCGAGAAGGCATCGGACACGCCGAAGGGCGGCCGACCAGGACCCGTGGACGGCGGCGGCGGAGGCGGAATGGCGACGCGGGAGAACGCGCCCGAGATCGCCGACGACTCTGTCTGAGATTCGCCACACCACCGCTGTTTGAGAAACAGAGTTTGCGTCAATACCTCCGATGTTCTCGCGCTGCGCGGGCACACGAACCTCCACGACCGGAAGGACCTCGATGAGCATCAACGACGACGACATCACCACCACGGGCGGAGCCGCAGGCGAAGGACCCGCCGACGGCGGATCGAACCCCGGTGGCCATGACGGCGGAGCAGACGGCCCCGCCGGAGCCGGTGAAGGACCCGCCGACGGCGGATCCAACCCCGACGGTCACGACGGCGGAGCAGACGGCCCCGCCGGAGCGGGCGAGGGCCCGGCCGACGGTGGATCGAACCCCAACGGACACGACGGCGGTGCGGACGGTACCGCTTGAGCACTGAGTCGAGCGGCGAGCGCGGATCGGATCATCGGTCCGCGCTTCGTCGTCTCACCGGTACCGACTTCAGGACGTTCGCGGACCGGTTCTGGGGTACAGCTCCCAAACTGACCCGATCCGCCGAGCTGTCGGACTCGTTCGACGATCTGATGACACTCGACGCGGTCGACGAGCTGATCTCCGAACGCGGAGTACGCACTCCCTTCGTGCGGATGGCCAAAGACGGTCGATTGCTGGACAAGTCGCAGTTCACGTCGTCCGGCGGGTTCGGTGCCGAGGTAACGGACCAGGTCGACTCCGCAGCGGTGCTGGCAGCCTTCGCGGCCGGAAACACGCTGGTACTTCAGGGCCTGCATCGGCTGTGGCCGCCGCTGATTCGTTTCGTCGGTGATCTCGTTCGCGAGCTGGGCCACCCCGTGCAGGTGAACTCGTATGTGACACCGGCTGCATCGCAAGGCTTTTCACCGCATTACGACGTACACGATGTGTTCGTCGTGCAGATCGCGGGCACCAAGCGGTGGAGCATTCACTCCCCGGTGCACGTGCATCCGCTCAACAATCAACCGTGGTCGGACCGACGGTCGGCCGTCGAAGACCACGCATCGAACACTCCCGAACTGGACGTTGTCCTCGAGCCCGGCGATGTGCTCTACCTGCCGCGCGGGTGGATCCACTCGGCGCAAGCGCTCGGTGACACAACCGTGCACCTGACCATCGGCGTGGCGTCGTACAACGACTACGACCTCGCCCACCACGTGCTGAAGTCGCTGGGCGACGTCGAGAGTCTGCGCGCTCCCCTTCCCGCCGGCCTCGACCACTCCGACCCGGAGTCCATCGCTGCGCATGTACACAGAGTCTTGGACGCCATGCGCGCCGCGCTCGACGAGATCGACCGAGACCCCGACGCGATACGTCGACTGGCCGAACGCGTCGCTGATCGTCACGACGAGCTCGTCCGACCGGAAACGGTGCGCCCACTGGCAAGCGTCGCTGCAATGGGAGCGTTGCGGGGCGAGGATTCGATCCGACTACGGCCCGGCGTGTTCGCCCGTGTCGTGCGATCGGCCCACGCAGTGTCCGTGGTCGTGCGCACCAAGACCGTGACGATGCCGCCCCAGTGCGCAGACGCTCTCGACCTGCTGAACCAGGGCGCACCGTGCCGCCTCGATGCCCTGCCCGGACTCGACACCGACGACGCGTTGGTGGTTGCGCGCAGACTGATCCGCGAGGGCATCGCCGTGCCGGCCGAACGATAGCCGTCAGGTGATCGTGATTCCACCGTCGACCGCGATGGTCTGACCCGTCACGTATCCCCCGGCGTCCGAGGCGAGCCAGATCGCGGTTGCAGCCAGTTCTTCGGCATCGCCCTTGCGTCCGAGAATCATTCGCGGAGCCATCGAGTCGAGGTATCCCGGCTGGTACGAGTCCGTCATCTCGCTCTGGAAGAAACCTGGCGCAATAGCGTTGACTCTGATGCCTTTTCGCGCGCCCCACTGCTGCGCCAGATCGCGGGTGAGGCCGATGATCGCTGCCTTGCTCGCGCTGTAGGCCGCCTGCGGAAGGCCTGCGGTGGTCAGCCCCAGAATGCTGGAGATGTTCACGATCGAACTGCCGGGCGCCATCACCCGTCCGCAGGCCTGCGCTGCCCAGTACGACCCGTTCAAGTTGATGTCGATCACCGAGCGGAACTGCTCGGGTGTCTCACGGGTTGCGGGGTAGGCCGTGCCTACCCCGGCATTGTTGATGAGAATGTCGACCTTACCGAACTCCTTCACCGCGGCCTCGACCATCGCGGTGCACTGGTCCGGGTCGACCACGTCGGTGGCGACCGTGATCGAACGCCCTCCTACGCTGTCGATCAACTCTGCGGTCTGCGCCAACTTGTCCACTCGTCGTGCGGCGAGCACCACGTCCGCTCCCGCCTCGGCGGCTGCCTTGGCGAATGCCACGCCCAGTCCGGAGGAGGCACCGGTGACGATGACGACGCGTCCGTCCAGGCGAAATTTGTCCAAGATCGACATGTTCGATGAATCTCCTTGTTTTCGACTCAGAACCAAGCGGGTGACATATCGAGGGTGGTGCGGTCCAGTCTCGCCAACAGATCGAGCTGAACGTCCACCTTCGGCAATTCGTAGACGTAGAAGTATTTCGCTGCAGAACGCTTTCCGTCGTAGAAGTCTCCGGACTTCGTGCCGACCGCCAGCAACTGCTCGAGCCACATCCAGGCGATGACGGTGTGCCCCATCGCTTCGAGGTAGGCCGTGGAGTTCGCCAGCGCCACGGCGGCGTCGCCGGTACCCCACACTGCCGCGGTGACCTCGACGATTCTGTCCAAGCGTGCGTGCAGTTCGGCGGCGTACCGAGCAGCGTCACCGCCTGCTGATTCGGCCCGCGCCACCGTCTCCGCGATGTGTTCGGCCAGCAGAGCCAATCCCGCGCCGCCCTGCATGATCACCTTGCGCCCGAGCAGATCCAATCCCTGAATACCGTGTGTGCCTTCGTGAATCGGGTTGAGGCGATTGTCGCGGTAGTGCTGCTCGACGTCGTAGTCGCGGGTGTATCCGTAGCCGCCGTGCACCTGAATGGCCAGGCTGTTGGCTTCGAGGCACCACTGAGACGGCCAGCTCTTGGCGATGGGCGTCAGTACGTCGAGCAACAGTGTCGATCGTGCTGCTTCGGCATCGTCGGATGCCGAATCCTGATGGTCGACCAGACGCGAACAATAGAGTCCGAGGGCCAACGCGCCTTCGACGTACGACTTCTGCGCCAACAACATTCGACGAACGTCGGCGTGTTCGATGAGCGCGACAGGGGGTGCTGCCGGATCTTTCGCACCGAGCGGTCGTCCCTGAGTACGCGTCTTCGCGTACTCGACCGACTTCAGGTAACCGACGTACCCGAGCGCGATGGCCAGGAATCCGACACCGATACGGGCCTCGTTCATCATGTGGAACATGTACGACAAACCACGGTTCTCCTCGGCGACGAGGTAGCCGACAGCTCCGGATTGCCCACCGGGAGAGTGGGTTCCGTCGCCGAACGCCAGCAGGGTATTGGTGGTACCGCGGTTGCCCATCTTGTGATTGAGTCCGGTCAACACGATGTCGTTGCGTTCGCCCGTACCGCCGTCGCCGTTCGGGAGGAACTTGGGAACGATGAACAGGGAGATTCCCTTGACTCCTGGCGGTCCTCCCGGGGTCTTGGCGAGCACCAGGTGGACGATGTTCTCGGTGAGTTCGTGATCTCCACCCGAAATCCACATCTTGGTACCGGTGATGCGGAAGCTACCGTCGTCCTGCGGCACTGCCTTCGTCGTGATGTCCGCCAGTGACGATCCGGCCTGCGGTTCCGACAGACACATGGTTCCGAACCAGCGCCCGTCCAGCATCGGCCGGACGTAATCACGGACTTGATCCGGCGTGCCGTACGTCGCGATCAGGTTGGCGTTGGCCATGGTGAGGAACGGGTACGAGGAGGTCCCGGCGTTGGCGGCCTGGAAGAACGCCATCGCTGCCCGAGAGACGGTCGCAGGCAGTTGCATCCCGCCTATCGACTCGTCGAACTGCCCGGCGATCAGACCCGCGGACGCATAGACAACGAGCGCTTCCTTGACTTCGGGTATCAGCTCGACCGAACCGTCCGCATTCATCGTCGGCTCCTGCGCGTCCGCCTTCTTGTTGTGCGGCGCGAAGTGCTTGCGGGCGATGTCCGCACTGAGGTCGAGGACCGCGTCGAAGGTCTCCTTCGAGTGCTCCGCGAAGCGCGGTCGAGCTGTCAGTGCCGCCACGTCCAGCCATTCGTACAGCAGAAAATCCAGGTCGCGTCGCGAGAGGACGTCCGACATTCACTTCTCCGATCGCGAGGGGTGACAGGTGCGCGACGGTGACGAGCACTGTGACGCACATGACTGTGGTTTCACCATACAAGTCTCGATCTCCCGCTTTCACCGAGTACCCACGGGAGCTGCCACCCCCCATGAGAGTCCGCGATCCGGGCCCCAAAAGTGCAGTGAGCCAGACTTTTACGACTTATCGGACTATGAGGAGCGTCACGATTGGCGAGATGCCCGACGGCATATACTTACCTTTGATAACGATATTGAGCGACAATCGCGAGGTCCCCGAACGATCGGCGGGCTTCGTCGGAGGGAGTCGAGCATGACGCACACACTGGACGTCGACAGCCGACAGGATCGACAGAGCAGGCAACGCAGTCGGTTCCAGGAGCTGCACGAGACCGACCGGGAGTTTCGAGCCGCGGAACCGGACAGCGCCGTGGCCGATGCCGCCCAGGAGTTGTCGCCCAACCTGGCCCGAGTGGTTGCCGAGATCATGACGCGTTACTCCGATCGGCCGGCCCTCGGCCGCCGAGCTCGAGAGATCATGAAGATCGACGACGTCGACACGTTTCACCTTCTCCCCCGGTTCGACACCATCACCTACGGCCGAGCCTGGAGCGATGCCGGCGCACTGGCCTCGGCGCTGACGCACGACGCATTCGGTATCGCGCGAGGAGACTTCTTCGCAACCCTGGGATTCGCGAGCGCCGACTATGTCGTCGCGGAACTGGCCACGATCCGACTCGGTGCGATTGCCGTTCCGTTGCAAGCCGGTGCCACTGCAGGCCAGCTCTCGGCCATCGCCGACGAGGTCGAACCCGTCGTTCTCGCAGCAGATGTCGACAACTTGTCCGTTGCGGTCCAGGTTGCCACGCATTGTCGGTCCATTCGGCGAATCGTCGTCCTCGACTACGACGCTGCGATAGACGCGCACGCACGGACCATGAAGTCCGCGCTGGTCGATGCCGAGCAGGTGGGAGTCTTCGTCCGGCCGCTCACCGACCTGGTTCGCGACGGCGCGCAACTGCCGGAAATCCCGCTCCCCGACGACGAGGATCCCGACCGACTCGCGACGCTGATCTACACCTCCGGCAGCACCGGAACGCCCAAGGGAGCGATGCACACCGAACGAATCGTGTGCGGAGCCTGGACCGGTGCCTGGCACCACACCGGAGCTTCCTCCGAATCCACGGACCAGCCGGCTTTCCCTGTCATCACTGTCGACTATCTCCCGATGAGTCACCTGGCCGGGCGTGGTCTTGTCTTCTCGACGCTGGCGGCCGGCGGCACCGTCCACTTCGCAGCGGCGAGCGACCTGTCCACCCTGTTCGAGGATTTCGCGCTCGCTCGGCCCACGATGGCCCTGTTGATCCCGCGGGTGTGCGAGATGATTCGGCACAACGTCCTCGCCGAGATCGACCGAGAGGTCGAACGCTCTGCAGGTGGCGATGCCGACAGGACGCGTCGAGAGATTCTGGAGCGCAACAGGATCGAGCAATTTGGTGGACGTGTCCTGGCAGCGATGGTCGGCACCGCACCGATTGCTCCCGAGGTCAAGGACTTCGTCACGGAGCTGCTCGATATCGAGGTCCGCGACAACTACGGCTCCACCGAAGCCGGGATGGTGTTGCACGACGGCGTCGTGCAACGTCCACCGGTGATCGAATACAAGCTCGACGATGTGCCCGAACTCGGTTACTTCTCCACCGACACACCGCATCCGCGCGGTGAGCTCCTGCTCAAGACGGCGTCCATCATTCCCGGTTATTACAAGCGTCCGGACGTCACGGCCGACGTCTTCGACTCCGGGGGCTTCTATCGCACCGGTGACGTCGTCGCCGAGATCGAGCCGGACCGACTCGCCTACGTCGACCGACGCAAGAACGTTCTGAAACTGGCTCAGGGCGAGTTCGTCGCACTGGCGCGCCTCGAATCCCTGTTCGGTACCAGTGAGCTGGTCGATCAGATATTTCTCTACGGCAACGGCCAACGGGCGTATCTGTTGGCGGTCGTCGTTCCGGCCCAACCGGATACCACCGCGGGTTCGGTCATCGAATCGCTGCAACGGATCGCACGCACGGAAGCGCTGAACTCGTACGAGATTCCGCGTGAGGTCATCATCGAACACGAGCCGTTCACACAGGAGAACGGACTGCTGTCCGGTGCGGGCAAGCAACTGCGTCCCAAACTCGCCGAACGTTACCGAGACGAACTCGAGCGTCGCTACGCAGAACTCGAATCGGGTCAGAACGACCGGCTGCGCGAGCTCAGGCGCAGTGGTGCCGATGCCCCGGTCCTGGCCACGGTCGGCGATGCCGCCCAAGCCCTGCTGGGATGCGCCGGGTCCGATGTTCGCCCCGATGCCCACTTCAGCGACCTGGGCGGAGATTCGTTGTCGGCGTTGACGTTCTCGACGCTGCTCCGTGAGATCTACGACGTCGATGTTCCGGTCGGTGTGATCACTGGGCCCGCCATGGACCTGGCATCGCTGGCCGAGTACATCACCTCGGCCCGCGACACCGATTCCGACACGGCCACTTTCGAATCGATCCACGGCCGCGGCGCAACCATCGCCGAGGCGTCCGACCTGCGACTGTCGGCATTTCTGGACGACACCCTCCTCGACGCAGCGCACCACATTCCGGGCCCGCGGGACCAGACCAGCACAGTGCTGCTGACCGGGGCCAACGGATACCTCGGTCGCTTCCTCTGCCTGGAATGGTTGGAGCGCATGGCCGAGGTCGGCGGAAAGGTGATCTGTCTGGTGCGCGGACGCTCCGATACCGACGCGCGAGCTCGACTCGATGCGGCCTTCGACAGCGGCGACGCAGACCTGTCGGAACGCTATCGAACCTTGGCCGACGCTGCGCTCGAGGTCGTGGCAGGCGATCTCGGGACACCTCGGTTCGGCGTGGACCCTGACGCGTTCGAGGCGCTGGCCCAACGGGTGGATCGCATCGTGCACCCTGCAGCGCTGGTCAACCACGCACTGCCGTACGAGCACCTCTTCGGCCCCAACGTCGTCGGCACCGCCGAGGTGATTCGGCTGGCGCTCACCGACCACGTCAAGCCGGTGACCTACCTGTCGACGGTGGCCGTCGCAGCGGGCGTCGAGAACTTCCGGGAGAACGGCGACATCCGTGTGGACAGCCCGTCGCGAGCTGTGGGCGATTCCTACGCCAACGGCTACGGAAACTCCAAGTGGGCCGGTGAAGTGCTGTTGCGCAACGCGTTCGACGAGTTCGGCCTGCCGGTGTCGGTCTTTCGCTCGGACATGATCCTGGCGCACAGCAGATGGACCGGTCAGCTCAACGTGCCGGACGTGTTCACGCGTCTGATCCTCTCGGTCGTCGCAACCGGCCTGGCTCCTCACACGTTCTACGCCACCGACACCGGGGCACCGACCGACGAGAAAGGGCGACCGCTGGCCCACTACGACGGTCTGCCTGCCGATTTCAGTGCTTCGGCCATCACGTCGATCGCGGGCGGGGATACCTCTGGCTACCGAACGTTCGACATCCTCAACCCACACGACGACGACATCTCGCTGGACACGTTCGTCGATTGGATGCGTGACGCAGGTCGCGACATCGAGATCGTCGAGAACTACGACGAGTGGTTCGAACGGTTCGGTGCCGCAGTCGAGGCATTGCCGGAGAAGCAGCGTTCGCACTCGCTGCTCCCCCTGATCGACTCGTACGCACACCCGCAACACCCGTCGTCCGGGGCGATGCTGCCCGCCGACGAGTTCGCCTCGGCCGTCGGGGACATTCCGCACCTCGGGCGCGAGTTGATCGAGAAGTACCTCTCCGATCTCGTGGCGCTCGAGCTCGTGAGCACGCGCTAGAGCAGTTCCCGATGCGGGCCACGCGGCCCGCATCGGGAAGCCCTACTCCCCGACCGGTTGTGGTTCGCCCGTCTGCTTCGGGGCGGGAATCAGCCGCGAGTACGCCAGACACACGAGCCCGAAGAACAGATAACCCAGGGCCACTTGCGGGTTGGCTGCCCACCCCACCTCGTGTGAGTGGATCAGACCGACCCACGACAGTGCCGCGGCCACCCCACCCGCTGCTGCGGCGGCGAGAAACCGTTTGTCGAGAACGAACGTGACGATGGTGCCCAACATCAGTCCGGCGAGTACCGCTCCCGATCCGAACGTCTTCAGCCCGTCGTAGACGACACCCGCCTGACCCAGTGCCTCACTGCCCACTTCGGTAGCCGATGTACCTGCCGCGCTGAGTGCGTTGTCGATCAGACCCACCGCCCACTCCGCGAGGTTGGGAAGCAGCGCCACCACCACCGCGATAGCGTGCAGCTTCGGCACCGACTGGAATGCCTGGGCACCGATCAGCAGTCCGATGTACAGCAGAATCGGAACGATCGCGGGAATCGGCAGCAACGTCGCCAGCAATCCGAACAACCCGAGAAAACACATCAACCCGATCGCGACGCCCGATGCGACCGAGTATCCGGTGCGGCCACCTGCGTCCTTCCAGCCGGGATGGCCGATGTAGACCGCGGGCGGGAACGGCGATCCGAACGCCGAGCCGACGACCGCACCGAAGCCGTCCGCGAGCAGCACACTGCGCAGGTTGTAGTTGTCTCCGGCAGCGGACGCGCTTTCGACGTTGCTCATCGCCTCGGTGAAGTTGTAGACCCCCAACGGAATTGCGGTGGCGAGCAGGGGTGCCAGGTTACCGAGACCGTCGAGCAGGAGATCGAGGCGCAGATCCGGAAGGCCGAGCGCGATATTGCTCGCCGCCTCGGTCACGTCCGGCACGGACATGTATCCGCCGATCCAGCCGATCGCCGTGCCCACCAGAAGCGCCGCGAGACCCACCGGAATGTTGCCGGGCAACTTCACGTCTGTGAAGAAGCCGATGAGAATGATTGCGAGAACGGGCAACCCGATCCAGGCGGCCTCCCACATCTGCGCGGCCGGGCGCATCGCGATGAACGTGATGGAGATGCCGGCCAACGTACCGAGCATTGCCGCGCGCGGGGTGATCCTGCGAATGTAGGGCCCGACGAACGCTCCGATCATGACGATGATGCCGATCATGAAGGCCCAGGCGAGTCCCGCCGCCCACGCCTGAACCGCGTCGCCCGTCGCCAGGTAGACCGGGAGCATGACCACGAACACGACGATGAACATGTGCGGCACGCTCGGACCGTAGGGTAGCGCAGTCACGTCGGTTCGGTTCTCGCGCTTGGCAAGTCGACGAGCGAGAACCATGTAGTACAAGTTTCCCAGGATCAGTGCGATTCCGAGAGCAGGCAGCAGCGTCCCGAGGACGTCGCTTCCTGGAATACCGACCACTGCGATGCTCAAGGTGGTCAGAGTGAGAACGTTGACGAGGATGTTGAAGCCGAGTCCGAAGAATGCGTTGGTGTCGCCTTTCGTCCACCACGAGAGGGTCAACGAGGGCGACGAGCCTGCAGCGGGTGAGTCTTTGACGTCCATGGTCATGTTCTGGTCCTATCGGCTCGCAGAAGTGGGAACGAACGCGACCAACGCGGCAACGACGTCCTCCGACGGCGCGGTCCACCCGAAAATCCCGCCTTGAGCCGAGATCATCTCGAGGCCCACTCGCTGGAACTCCGGGAAATACGAACCGACACAGTCCGTCACCACGAGGCATTCGTATCCTCGATCGTTGGCCTCCCGCACCGTGGTGTGCACACACACCTCCGTCGTCACACCGGTGACGAGCAGGGTGGTGATTCCGGCGCTCGTGAGAACCTCGGAGAGCTCGGTGGCGTAGAACGCCCCTTTGCCGGGCTTGTCGATGACGGTCTCGCCTTCGAGTGGTGCCAATTCGTCGACGATGTCGTGGCCGTACTCACCGCGAACGAGTATGCGGCCGAACGCTCCCCGATCTCCGATGCGCCGAGAGGGCGCGCCGCGGCGCAACTTGGCCGGCGGGCAGTCCGACAGGTCCGGCAGATGCCCCTCCCTGGTGTGGATCACCGGTATCCCGGCCTCCCTGGCCACCGCGATGAGACCCACGAGTGGTTCGATCACGGTTCGGAGCTGGCCTACATCGTTGCCGAGGCTCTCACCGAATCCCCCTGGAAGCAGAAAGTCCCTCTGCATGTCGATGACGAGCAGTGCCGTCGTCGACGCGTCGAGGGTGAACTCCGATGGCGACGCCGACGGTATCGAAACTGTCGGTGTATGTGTTGAGGTCATGAGATCTCCTGTGCTGCAATGGAAGTATCGTGAGCAGAATTGATCGCCCGGGAATATGCCCGCCAGCCACCGAACTCGCTGATGTCGTCGACGATGTGTCCCTCCGCGCCGGTCTGCACAGTGGCATCGCAGACGTAGCCGAGAACGTCGGAACCGTCGGCCAACAGCACTCGTCCCAGAGCGAGCACCGCTGGCATTCTGCCCGCGAGTACCGCAAGAGAAGTAGCGGGCAGACGCCACTTCTCCACGTCGATTGCGCTGCCGCCGAATGGAACTCGCAACAGACCGGGTGTCGGATCGGCGGTTCCGATCCGAAGCAGTGTGTACGTCGGCGCGGTGCACGTGGCCTCGACCAGGGACCCGCCCAGCTCGACGAGCTGCGGGTTGGCGCGCTCTCCTGACAGATGGTGCCCGGCAACGACGATGTCGATGGTCCCGACCGCCGGCTCTCCGCCAGCGAGAGGCGGTGAGACGGTGCGCCCCTCTCCGAGCAACCGGGCCGCGACTGCGAGAATCGTATCGTCGGCCAGCGCAGGCCCGATCACCATGAGGCTGACCGGTCGACCGTCCTCGGTGAGCCCGGAGGGAACCGCTACGGCGGTCAGGTCGAGAAGGTTCCCGAAGTGGGTGTAGTGGCCGAGCTTCGTGTTGCACGCGATGGGGTCCGCGAGTACCTCGGGCACGGTGAAGGTGGTACCGATGGTCGGCACGATCATCACGTCCATCGATGTCCAGAGCTGCGCGACGCGAGCGCGAAGGTCTTGCAGCGTCTGCAAGGCACGGAAGGCGTCGACGGCGTTGTACCGCCGTCCACCCAGGAATATCTCGCGGACGACCGGAACGATGGAATCGGGCTTGTCGGTGAGGAATTCGTCGAACTCGACCAGCCGCTCGGCAACCCACGGTCCCTGATACAGCAGCGATCCGGCATCGAGAAACGGGGTGAGATCGACTGCGGTGGTCCGTAATCCATGCTCGGGAAGCGACCGGCGCGCGACCGAATGTGCATCGAACATGGCTGCGTCGCCGAAAAAATCCAACTGCTGCAGGTCCGGTAGACCCACAGTGACCTCGTGCCCGTCGAACTTCTCTCCGCGGCGACGCGACCAGCCGTCCGCTGGATCCTCGGCGCACATGACGTCGAAGACGAGATCGAGATCCTCGACCGTCGTCGCCATCAGGGTGATGCAGTCCAGCGACTTGCACGCGGGGACGAGTCCGACGGTGCTGATCAGGCCGCGTGACGGTTTGTACCCGACGATGCCGTTGAGCGCGGCGGGCACTCGCCCCGATCCTGCGGTGTCGGTGGCCACGCAGAACGGCACCTGCCCGAGGGCGACGGCCAGTGCCGAACCGGAGCTGGACCCGCCCGAGATCATGTCGTTGCCGTAGACGCTCCGCGGAATCGGGTGCGGCGTGCGCGTTCCGTTCAGCCCGGTCGCGAACTGGTCGAGGCTGGTCTTGCCGACGAAGATGGCTCCGGCGTCGACCAACGCCTGCACTGCCGGGGCCGTCGAATCCGGCGTGTACGCGTAGTCGGGACAGGCGAGAGTGGTCGGGTATCCGGCCACGTCGATGCTGTCCTTGACGCCGAAGGGAATTCCGTACAGGGGTAGCGACACCGCATCGGGTCGCGCTTCCAGAGCCGCGGCGGCCGCGAGCAGTTCCGCACGGGCCACGACGGTGATCCACGTTCCGTCGTCGCCGCGCGCAGCCACGGCGGTCGAGAAGGCCTCCACCGTTGCCGTGGGAGTCGAGGCACCGGTTCGGTACGCCGCGAGCATCTCGGCAACGGTCGGGCCGAGTACCGGTCCAAGGTCTGAATTCATACCGTCGATTGTCGACAGTTTTCTGTTACTGCAGGTTGTTGCCGTGTTTCGAGTCTGTTAGGAAGTACTCTCGAGATGCAGGTAGGTCAGCTCGCCGTGCTGCTTCAACGCAGCGAGCGCCACCGACAGATCGTTCGATTCGATGGCGTCGAGCAACCATTCGTGACGCCGGATCCCGTCGACCGGATTGGCTACTCGGGCTTCTTCCCTGAGATTGCGGGCCATCGGTAGCTGCAACTTCAGCAGGATCGGTGCATACGCCACATCGAGTTGGCGACTGCCTGCCAACGCCACGATGGCTTCGTGGAAACGCCGGTGGGCGTCGTCCTTGCCGAGGGTGTCGCCCCGCGCATCGGCGTCGCGCATCTCGTCGAGCGCCGTTCGTACCGGCGCGAACGCACCGTCGCGAGACGACGCGAGCGGGAGCGCGCGCTCGAGCGCATGCCGTTCGAGAACCTGACGCAGCTCGAAGAGTTCGAGAATGTCCACTGTCGACCACACCGTCACTCGAAACCCGCGACGTGGAAGATGTTCGACGAGACCCTGCTGAGCCAACAGGCGCAACGCCTCACGTACCGGTGCTCGGCTGATCCCGAGGCGCGCGCACAGGGTTTCCTCGACCACTCGGGATCCGGGCTCGAGCGCACCGCTGAGCACCTCGGATCGGACCTGGCGAGTCGCCATTTCGACAAGGCTGGGCGGCAAGGAGCCGTGTTCCGCCGGTGCAGCCATGCCGCCAGTGTACGAACATGTTCGGCGAATGGTGCGCATCCGAAGCATCGCCGAGTCGAATCCCGAGTGCTCGGGTATCCCCCAGCGTTAGGATGGTCGGTATATGTGGATTGGATGGATAGAATTCGACTTCCTTCTCGGAGATGTTCACTCACTCAAAGAGAAGCGCTCCGTGATCCGGCCGGTGATCTCCGAATTGCAACGTAAGTTCGCGGTGTCGGCCGCGGAGACCGATCATCGAGAGTTGCACAGACGAGCAGGTGTCGGCGCGTCAGTCGTAGCAGGCGATCGCGACCACGTCACCGAAGTTCTCGACCGAATCGAGCGCGTGGCGGCCTCACGTCCCGAGCTGCAACTCGTCTCCGTGCGGCGGCGCACCATCCGAAGCGACGACATCTGAGGCCTGCCCCGCCCGGTCATCGTCGTACGTCGAACACCTGCTTCTGAATTCTGTTGCCGTAGACCTCGTGTTCGACCAGTTCGAGATGCGTGGTGTCCTTGTCGGCCTCACTGAACAATCGTTTTCCCGCCCCGAGCAGGAGTGGAAAGACGAGCAGGTGGTACCGATCGACGAGTCCGGCGTCGGCGAGACTTCGCCCCAGAGTGGCGCTGCCGTGGATCGAGATCGGCCCACCATCGGAGTCCCTGAGCTCGGCAACGTCGTCGATACCGCGCAGAATGGTTGCCGGCCAGCGTGAGTCGTCCTGTTCGAGCGTTGTCGACACCACGTACCTCGGCATCGCGTTGTACCCGGCGAAATCGTCCATGGTGGGCCAGATCTGCGCAAATGCCTCGTACGAGGTGCGGCCCAACAGCAGCGCCGTGGCCTCTTCCTGCTCACGTCCTTTGATCTCGTACGCGGCCGGGTCGAACTCGATGCCCTGAAACGTCCACCCCGAGTTGCGATAACCCACCTCGCCGCCCGGTCCCTCCATGACGCCGTCGAGCGAAACGAACGCGGTCACGATCACAGTGCGCATGGACGGTCCTTACCGGTGCTGGGATGCGGGTGCCGGAATCGTAAACCATCCGCCCGCCGAATCCGTCGATACCATCGACCGATGATTGCCAGCGACATGTCCCGCCCGGCGTGGGACGACGACCCGGCCGTGTCCGGCTGGCCGGGCCTGCCCGCACTGGAGCGTGACGGCACCGCGGACGTCTGCGTCGTCGGCCTGGGAGGCTCGGGTCTGGCCGCTGTAACCGACCTCGTGGACCGTGGTCTCGATGTGGTCGGTATCGACGCAGGACGGATCGCTGCCGGTGCCGCGGGCCGCAACGGCGGATTCCTGCTCGGTGGTCCGGCGACTTTTCTGCACGCTGCGCTCGCAACCTGGGGCCCGTGTGCGGTGGATCTGTATCGAGCGACTCTGGCCGAGATCGACTCTCTGGAAGAGATTCTCGGATCCGACGTCGTCCGCCGTACCGGATCCATCAGGCTCGCGGGAGTGCCCGGCGCGCCGGTCGAGCTCGCCGATTCGGAGGATTGCGATGCGCTGGCACAGTGCCTGCGCGAGAACGACATTGCCGTCGAGCAGTATTCCGGCGAGTTGGGGCGCGGGATCTTCCTACCGGACGACGCGGTGATGAATCCTGCGCGTCGCGCGCTGGGGTTGGCGTCGATCCTCGCGGGCCGCGCCCGGTTGTACGAGAACACGCCCGCAACCGCCATCGAGCCAGGAGCAGTCACGACGCCGAGTGGGGTGATTCGGTGCGGCCTGGTTCTCGTTGCCGTCGACGGTCGGCTCGAACAGGTACTCCCCCAGCTCGACGGCCGGGTTCGGACCGCGCGTCTGCAGATGCTCGCCACCTCGCCCGTGACGCCGAGACGACTGCCCTGCCCCGTGTACGGACGATGGGGATACGACTACGCGCAGCAGGACGCGTCGGGACGGCTGTATGTCGGGGGCGGTCGTGACCTCTTCGTAGACGACGAGTGGACACCGTCCGACGAACCGACCGCCCAGGTGCAGGACTACATCGAATCTGTCGCGACATCGTTTGCAGGAGAATCTTTTTCGGTTTTTGCGCGTTGGGCTGCATCCGTGGGATTCACCGCGGACGGGCGCCCGCTGTGCACAGTCGTCGACGACACCGTGGTCGCATTCGGCGGCTACAACGGGACAGGGAATCTGGTCGGCCCGGTCACCGCTCGTGCCGCCGTTGCGCTCGGGCTCGACGGGATTGCAGTGCCGCAGTATCTGAGCAGCTGACGCATGGCAGTGTGGACCCATGGCCGAAGAACCGGAACGCACCGAGGACGGTCGCTACATCGTCATCAAGGGTCGACGTTGGCGCGCAACGGATCCTGACATCCCCGAGGATCGCAATGCCGAACTGCGGTCGATCCTGATGGCGTGGCGCAGGGAGGTCAAACGGACGTCGGGCGCACCGGAATCTCGGGCAGGGGTGCACGCCACCAAAGTCGCCCTCGGCGAGCGTGGAACGCCGTGGTGGGAACAGTCCGACGACGAACGACGAGCCCGCTGGGAATCGGAAGTATCGCGGCCTGCCGACACCTGACCCTCGCCAGATGGTTGCCATGATGGAAACTATCCAATACAGTTTCCACCATGGAAAGCATCGGAAGACCCACACCTGCCGAAGCACGGACAGCCCTCGACGACATCGACCGAGTTCAGCGCGCGGTACGAGACACTCCGTGGCCGATATGGCTGTACCCGGTCAACGCGGTACTGCTTGCCGTTTTCGCACTGACCGCCCTTCTCGACAGCCAGGCCGCGCCCCTGGGGGTCGCCGCGGTGATCATCGCGGTCAACGTCATCACCGGATATCGGATGGGGACGCCGTGGGCCCTACCCACCAACAGAGGCTTCCTCAGCTGCGTGGCGCTCTCGGCGCTCTGCGTCGCACTGGCGCAGGCTGTCGGGAATCCCGGCGGACCGGCCTGGCCTGTGCTTCTGCTCGCCATCGCAGCTGCGTCGATCTACTCGATCGGATCGATCTTGCACTACCGCAGCACACGTCGATGACGAGCGATCTCGATCCCATCATTCATCCCGCACACCGGCTCCGAATCTGTGCCCTTCTGGCCGCGGCCACGACGGTGGAACTCTCGATCGTCAAGGAACACAGCGGGTTGAGCGCATCGGCGCTGAGCAAGCAGGTCGCCGCTCTGGTCGATGCGGGATACGTCGAGCAGCAGCGATCACGCACGGACTCGCGTCGACTGTGGTTGTCGTTGACGAAGGACGGTAGAACGGCGTATCGACGCCATGTGACTGCACTGCGCACTATTCTGGCCGATACCGACGCCTCCATCTGATCTTCTGCGGTGACTTTCCGTCGCGGTGCGTGTCTACTGTTTCGACGGATGCCGTCGACGTAGTTCAGCCCGCTCGTTCAGCGAAGAAGGAGACTTCGATCATGTCCATTCTCAATCCCTACCTGTCGTTCCGAGACAATGCCCGCGAGGCGATGGAGTTCTATCGGTCGGTCTTCGGTGGCGAGCTCACCGTCACCACGCTCGGCGAGGCCAACGCCAGCGAGGATCCCGCCGACCAGGACAAGCTCATGCACGGCCAGCTGACAACCTCGAACGGCTTCACTCTGATGGGAGCCGACACGCCGTCGTCGATGGAGCACACCCCCGGCAACACCATGAGCGTCTCGCTCAGCGGCGACGAGGAGGACGAACTGACGGGCTACTGGAACAAGTTGGCCGTCGACGCGCAGTTCACCATGGGTCTCGAGAAAGCTCCGTGGGGCGACACGTTCGGAATGTTGACCGACAAGTTCGGTGTCCAGTGGATGGTCAACATCGCAGGATCCAACACTGGGAGCTGAGCGCCGACGCGGCCGCTCCTACACGACGACGGTCTTCGGCGGGATCACCTGTCGGAGACCTTCGGGCCCCCAGCCCCGATCGAGTGCCACCAGCAACAGTGCACAGCCGATACCGGACAGGACGAGCGCGGAACCGAACATCGCGGTGTAGCCGAACAGGTCTCCGACCACACCGGCGGCAATCCCGGCGGCACCCTGCGCGAAGACGATCGCGCACGCCATCAGCGTGTAATCGCTTCCCGCGAAGCGCTTCTCGGACGCGTCCATCATCAGCGCGAACACCGCCACGGTGGCCGCACCACCGAGCACATGTTCGGTGATGTTGGCGGTGACCAGAAGCGGAAAGCCGCCTACGCCCAGGGACGCAACGACATACAGGGTAAGGCTCAGCGTTTGGCTCACTCCGCCCACCAGCAGTGCCCGACGACGTCCGTACCGAAACGCCAGCCATGCCCCGAGTACGGCTCCCCCGACCGCAGCCACCGAAGACAGACCGCCCTCGACCAGCGCTATCTGGGGCAGCGACAGTCCGCTGTCCGATAGAAACGGACCCACGAGGGCCGATCCCATCGAGTTGCCGAACTTGAACCCGATGATCAGCAGAATGAATGCCACCATTCCGGGTCTGCGAAGCCGCGACCACCAGGCACCGGCCAGCCGCCCCGGCCTCGGTCGCTCGGCGTGCGGATCGGAGTCCGCGTCGGCCGCGTCGAGTTGTCTGCGCATCCACCACACGGGGAGCGTCGTCAGCACGATCAGCAGTGCCATCGCAACGAACAGCGCCCGCCATCCGGCGAAGGTGAACAGCCACAACAGCAGTCCGCCACCGCACACCATGCCGATGCGGTAGGCACCGACCTGGAGTCCGTTGCCCAACCCGCGCTGCGCCGCGGTGAGCGTACGCACCGCGATGCCGTCGGTCGCGATGTCCTGCGTCGCCGACAGAGCATTCATGACGAAGATGCCGACGAACAGCCAGCGCAACGTCGAGGACAGATCGAGGAACGACAACGCCAGTGCCACCGCTGCGGCCGAACACTGCAGCGACAGCAGCCACCGCCTCCTGGATCCGTACCGATCGACGTACGGTGCCCAGAGAAACTTGAGCGCCCACGGCAGGAACAACACACCGGTTGCGCTGATCTTCACCAAGGAGAACCCCGACTCCCGGAGCACCACCGGCAAGGCCTGGGTGAAAACCCCGAACGGCACTCCCTGCGCGAAGTAGAGCGCCCCCAGGAGAGTGAGGGTCCCGGCTGTGAACGACGCCGGGCGCACCGCGTTGGTCATGACGGCCATCGTGTCAGAGCGACGCCGACTCCGCTGAATGCGCTACCGGCTGGCGAAGGATGGTGCGCAGCTTCGCAGGTTCGACCCGGCGCGGATCGCTCAGATAGATCTCGTGATGTCTGCCCGTCATCGTCAATCCAGAACTGGGGATGTATCGATGATGGAGCTCGTCGAGTACCGGTGTCTCGTCGTCGTAGGACCCGACGTGCAGCGTCTGTACGCACAGTCCCTCGTCGAGAGTCTCCAACCGAACCCTGCTCGACGCATCCGAGTTGCTCTTCGAGGCGGCGGTCGCCACTGCCGCCTCGAACATCGGACGGTCGATCCAGTCGGGCACCATGATCATGGCGGTCCAGCTCCACTCGCTCTTGTCCCTCTCGGTGGTGAACGACGTCATGTTCTCGGCCCACCACAGAGCCTCGAGCGGCGGGACGACGTAGTCCCGTTCGAGATCGTTCTTGCTCGCGAACTTGAGGGCATAGGCCACGGGGTAGAGCGCCCCGATTGCTTCGGCATACTCCGGCGCGGTGTTCGGATCGCCGTGTCCGTCGATCATCAGGTAGGTCATTGGCGGAACGACGAGGGTACGAAAGATGTTGTGCCGTGCCGAATATGCGTCGAGCGTCTTCTTGAAATCGACCTTCATGACACCCGCTCCGGCACCGCTGTTCAGACGAGCCACGCGCGTTCGTCGTCGCTGAATCGGTTGACGGTGCCGCGGGTCGCGATCGCTCTGTCGTACATGGCCGCCAGCGCATCCAGCAGGGGCTTGTTCAGCGAATCGAGTGCATTCTGGCGTGCCACGATCTCGTCGAGGCGCTCGGCGAGTTCGGCCAGCACCGCCGACCGGTCGACCGTGGTGACGCGTCCGCCCTGGACGACGACCCGGCCCGCCACGATCACGACATCGATCGAGGAACCGTTCTCGGAATACACCAGTTGCCGGTCGAGCTTCTGCCGAGGCGTGAAAGCCATGGTGTCGAGGTCGAAGATCACCAGGTCGGCCTGCATCCCCACCTCCACGGTGCCCACGGTGTCCTGCAGGAGCGCACTGCGGGCCCCGCCGACGGTGCCTGCGAGTAGTACCTCGTCCACCGTGGGCCAGGTGGTGAAGTCCGGGTTGGTCACCTTGTGCAGCAGCGCAGCAGCTTTCACGACGTCGAGCATCCGGGGAGAATCACTGCTCGAGCATCCGTCGGTTCCCAATCCGAGGTTCACGCCCGCGCTACGCAGGGCATGCCACGGGGCGATTCCCGATCCGAGCTTGAGATTCGAGATCGGATTGTGCGAAATCGACGTACCCGCCGCGGCGATCATCGACATATCGTCTTCGGTCAGCCAAATGCCATGCGCCAGCGTGGTGTTGGGTGACAGTGCGCCGATCCGACCCATGTATTCCACCAGGGAGCCGCCGTACATCTCCGTTCCCGTGACCAACTGAGTCTTGGTCTCGAGGACGTGAATATGGCATTCGGCGTCGAATTCGGTCGCCAACTGCGTGGCACCGACCAGAAGTTCCGCACCGCACCGTTGCGGTGCGGACGGCGCGACCATGTATCGCAGACGCCCGTTGCCTCGACCGTGATACTGCTCGAATGCTTTCCTGCTGAATGCGAGGTACTCCTGCGTGGTGGGAACCGGATGCGACCGAATCTCGGCCGTGACCTCCGGCGACAGATGATCGACGATGAACGGAACGGTATCGACGAACGGTTTGCTGATCACGTGTCCGGAAATGTTCGCTCGGATGCCGATCTCTTCGTAGGCGTCGAACACCGCCGACAGTTGCGCCCAATCCTGAGTCGGGTTCTCGAGAACGTCGTCGACGATCGTCGTCACGCCCGCTTCGAGGGACTCGATTGCGAACAATGTGCTGCGCAGACGAACCAGATCCGGTTCGACGCGACTGTCGCCGAGGATCGGATACGCCATGGCCATCCACATCTCGAGGGGCATGTTGTCGTATTTGCCCTTGTAGAACGTCTCCCAGGAATGGGTGTGTGCGTTCACGAATCCCGGTGTCACCAGCCTGTCGCGGCCGTCGATGATCGTATCGCCGTCGCCGGGTTCGAGATCGGCGGCGATTGCAGTGACGACGTCGTTCTCGATCCGGATGCTGCGAACGATCGGTTCGGATCCGGTGGATGCGTCCATGGTGATGACGCGTGCGTTCCTGATGAAGATTCCCATGTTTCCTTCCTTGACTGCGCGGTGCGATGACGGCGAGGAGCTATTCGACCGGCTGTGGTGTCGGAGCCTGCTCTTCGGGCTGTTGCTGACGAATCATCCACTGCCGATGCGATTTTCGGGCGAGAAGGTAGTACGTCGATGCTGCAGCACTACCGCCGACGAGCCACGAGATGTCGAGACCGCCGAGTGCCTGCGAACCGAACCCCTGCAATGCCGGGACCATGCCGTTGAGAAACATCCAGGTGCCGAAAATTCCCACGGCGAACGCCGCGAGTGCACGCCAGTTGACGTCCTGCATCCTCGTCGAGCCCACCTCGTCGAACAGATGGCCGTAGCGGGTGCTGGCGCGCTCGAAGATGTAGTAGTGCACCAGCATGATCGCGCCCCACGTCGCCACCCAGCCCACCACACCGACGAGCCAGGCGTCGAGGGTCTGCGCCGCATCTTCCTGGAAGACGAAGAACACGCTCGCGGCCAGTGCGAGAACGCCGACGACAAGGTTCAGCGTGCGCCGACTCAACTTGATGTCGAGGGCCTGCGCCGTCACACCGAAGCTGTAGACGTTGAGGACGTTCGTGGCGATGGGGCCGTGCAGAACCAACAGCAGCACCGGGATGGCGAGCGCACCGAAGTTCTCCACGATCAGCTTGCCCGGATCGACGGAACCGTTGGTGGTGGCCAACGTCGCGCCGAGCACACCGAGCCACACGACGGGGATCAACTGTCCCAGTGCACTGACCAGGTACAGCTTGCGTCGCGGAACACGCGTACTCACGAAGCGGGAGTAGTCGGCGGCGTAGGTCAACCACGTCAGTCCCCAGCCGATTCCGATGGCCGTCATCACCGCGGACATGGCGACGATGCGTTCGGTGCCGGCCAGCGCAACTCCGTCCGGACCGGAGTAACTCCAGTCGATGTCGAGGTGGAACCAGGCGACGATCGACATCAGAACCAGCACCACGACGGTCGGCGGAACGGTCCAGCGCTCGAATGCCGCGATCGCCCGGTATCCGGCCATGGAGATACCGACCTGAATCGCCATGATGACTGTGGCCACCGCGACCTTCCATCCGACGTTCGCGGCGTCCGGGTCGACCCAGCCGAGTTCGCCGAACAGGGCCATCACCAGGTCGAGGACGATCCAGGTGTTCACCGCGCACCAGCCGACGACCACCACGGCCTGGACGGCGGAGGGAACGTAGTTGCCTCGACGACCGAAGACCGAACGGCCCAACAGCATTCCGGTCGTTCCCGTTCGTTGTCCGAGTAGAACGAAGAATCCGAAGATCGCCATTCCGATGACGTTTCCGAGGACGAGCACCGTCAGGGTATCCGCCAGGCCGAGGCCCATGCTGATGCCGAGCGCGCCGAGCACCCAGTTGATCGGCGCGATGTTCGCACCCGCCCATATCCAGAACTGACCGGACAGCGCGGTGGTTCTCTGGCTCTCGGGAATCGGCTGGAGCGAATCCTCGACGTCGTGGGAATGTGTGGTCACCGTGAACTCCTCGGTATGCGGTCGACCGGCGGTTCGGTCGGCCTCGTGAGAAGCCTGCTGCCCGTGTGTTTCCCGAACCCTTACGCAATGTAAGCCACTCGTAACGGCGGGTGGACAGAATGTCACCTATGAATGTGCTCGACGCCTTCGATGACGTCTATCTTTCCGCGGCGCGACCCGAGCTCGTCGCGGGAAGGCGTTCTGCGTCGCGGTCTCTGCGGTGGGTTCATGCCAGCGAGCAACTCGACATCGCACCGCTCTTGCGCGGTGGGGAGCTGATTCTGATGGAGGGTGTGTACTTCGGCGGGTGTTCCGACGCCGATCTGGTGACGTACCTCGAGTCGATGAATGCCGCGGGAGTCGTCGGTATCGCGGTGGAGACGGGGGGAATTCTCGACGTCGTTCCGCCGCTTCTGGTCGAGCATGCCGAACGGATCGGCTTTCCGGTGGTGCATCTCCGACGCCGTGTGCCGTTCGTACAGGTATGCGAGAGCATCAACAGTCAACTTGCCGACTCCGCTCTGCGTCGGCTGCAGATGGCAAACCGTATGTCTCGGTTGTTGTCGGCCTCGATCGAAACGGACGGGGCGGTGGACGCCGTTCTCGATGTGCTCGGTGCCGAGACTCGGTCGTCGGTGACGCTGCATTCGGCGTCGGGAGATCTGATCGGGCAATCCGGACTCGTCACCGAGCCATCCGATTTCACCTCGTTCGAGGTGCCCGTCACCAGTGGTGGTCGGGACGTCGCGGTGTTGACCGTGGCTCCTGGACCCGATGCCGACATCTATTCGATAAACGCCGGACTGGAGAGAGCTCCGGAAATTCTGTCGATCGCGTTGCTCAGTTCACGCCCGGCCAGGGTGGAAGACCGACTGCGTACCCGCTTCTTCTCACTGTTGTCGGCGACGAATTACCCCGCCTCCGATGTCACCGATCACCTCGACGGCGTCGCCGAGCGCATGGGCATGCCCGAACACGACGCCTACCTGACGGTGTCGGTCGAATTCGACCACGACCCGGCTGCCGGCACGTGGCAGCGCACAGTGGGTTCGGTGTCGCCGCACAACTGGTGCGAGAAGATCGGCGACCGACACGTCGCGGTTCTCGGTTTCGCCGGTCAGGAGATGCTCGATGCCCGACGGCCGGTTCTGCTGTCGACGTTGCAGGCGACGCAGTTGCGTATCAGGCGAGCCGGTGTCGGTCCGGGAGCCTCCGATCGCCACGGTCTACGCCGGTGTTTCGACACCGCCACAGCAGTGCTCGCGCTGGACCTCGGCCCTCACGACCGCATCCGCGATGCCCGCAATTTCGCACTTGCCCTACTGGTGGAGTCGATGTCGGGGAAATCCACGGTCGAGAAGTTCGTCCACGATCAGATCGGACCGTTGCTCGCACACGATCGGGAGCGGCACGGAGAGTTGTACGTGACCCTGCTGGCCTACATCACCCATTGGGGTAGCAAGACCGAGACTGCGAAAAGCCTTCGGATACAGAGGCAGACGCTCTATCAACGGCTCGACCGGCTGTTCGACGTTCTCGGTCCACTACCGGCAGGCTCCCCCCGATTCCCGGGGATCGCCACTGCGGTGTTTCTCGAACAGGCCCGCCGCCAGGGCTGTACCGTCCCCGGCGGCTGACCCGTCGACCGATCCTTCTCACACCTCGGCGTCGACCTTGTCCGGCTCGCCTCGACGCATAGCCAGGTACTCGGAGAGTTCGCGTTTGACCACGGGCAACAGCAGGTACAGGCCGGTGATGTTCACCAATGCCAGCAGGAACAAGGTGGCGTCGGCGAAATCGAGCACCGAGCCGAGGGACAGTACGGTTCCGATGACGGTGAACATGCAGAACATCACGTTGAAGAAGGTCCGCGAGAAGCGGCTGCGTCCGAACAACGACGTCCACGCCTGCAGTCCGTAGTAGGCCCAGGTGATTGCGGTCGAGAGCGCGAACAGAGCCACCGCGAGAGTCAACACGTACGGGAACCACGGGAGCACGGTCTCGAAGGCGTCGGAGGTGAGGGTGACACCGCCGGCGGGAAGCTCACCGGTTTCGGCGACGATCGCGCGCTGATCCTGCCAGGTGACGGTGTTGGCGATCACGATGGTCAGTGCGGTCGCGGTACAGATGACAACCGTGTCGATGAAGGGCTCGAGCATGGCCACGAAGCCCTCGGTGACCGGATGCCTGGTCTTGACGGCCGAGTGCGCGATGGCCGCCGAACCCAGTCCTGCCTCGTTCGAGAACGCGGCGCGCTGGAATCCGATGATCATGACGCCGAGTACGCCGCCGGCCACACCCTCGGGCGAGAACGCACCTTCGAAGATCGCCGTGAACGCCGTGGGGACGGAACGGAAGTTGACGGCGATGACGACGCCGCACGCGACGATGTAGATCAGCGCCATCGTCGGCACGAGCTTGGCGGTCACCGCCGAGATCGACTTCATGCCGCCGATGATGACCAGTCCGATGATCAGCGCGACGACTATGCCGAACACTGCTTTGGCTCCGTCGGAAGCGAGGAATCCATCGTCACCGCCGGTGACGGAGCGGACCTGTGCGTACGTCTGGTTGGCCTGGAACATGTTGCCGCCGCTGATGGCGAAGAACGTGATGACGATGGCGTAGAAGACGGCCATGACCTTGCCGACCTTGGCCAGTCCTCGCTCTGCGAGACCCTTGGTCAGGTATTTCATGGGTCCGCCGGAGACGGTGCCGTCCTCGTTGATGTCTCGGTACTTCACGCCGAGCGTGCACTCGACGAACTTCGATGCCATGCCCAGCAAGCCGGCGAGGATCATCCAGAGGGTGGCACCGGGTCCACCGAGTGTCACGGCGACCGCGACACCGGCGATGTTGCCGAGACCGACTGTTCCGGACACCGCGGCGGTGAGAGCTCTGAAGTGGCTGACTTCGCCGGGCGCGTCCGCCTCGTCCTCCTTGCCGCTGACGAGAATCAACGCACGCTTGATTCCGCGGACCTGGATGAACTTGAACGCCACTGTGAAGACGACGGCACCGACGATGAGCCAGAGGACGATCAGTGGAACAGCGGCTCCGCCGATGTTCACGGTGAAGAAGACGAGATTCGACACGGCAGCGGAGATCGGATCGAAGGCATTGTTGATCGCCGTCTCGATGGAGCTGATCGTGCCTCCGTCCGCGGCCAGTTCATCGGTTGCGAGGGGGTGAGAGCTCATGGCTTCGAGTGAACAGCACGTTGACCGCAGAAGACGCCATTTACCGAATTTCGAGCAATAATTTACGCGATCTTGACGAGACGCCCGCGGGCTCAGACCGCAGATCTGGCCGGTATTCGTCTCAAAAGCACTGTTGCAGCATCCAGTACGACATGACGGTCGTAGGTCAGGCGGTAGTCGTACATGGGGGTGCCGTCCTCGGCCGTGCCTCGCTCCACCGCAATGAGCGCCACACTCGACATCGGAGCAAGAATCACGATCGAACGCTCCAGCGCCAACGGTTCGTCCGCGCCCACCACCACAGCACGGAAGCTGGGCGCAGGCGGCGCGGCATGCGAGTCGAAGACAGCCGTCAGCGCGGTCCGGGTGGCGAGGTCCTCGAACATCGCCTCGCGTGCAGGCGTCAGGCCGGTGGACGCGCTCACCGTCGCCAGTACGACGGTCGAGGAACCGGTGCCGTATGCACTGTGCAGCAAACTGTTCTCGATGGCGTCGAGCAGTGTGGAATCCGCGTGCCTGCGGGCACCGAGCGAATGGGTGAGCCCGTACGGCGTGACCGCCACCGGGGCGCGCACGGTGACCGTTCCATCCAGGTCGAGCGAACGGACGGGTTCGGGTACCTCACCGAAATCCGGGAGAGGGGCCGGTGTGCCGTAGAGGTATCCTTGCCCCAGAACGGCCCCCATCGCGCGCGCATAGCTCTCGTGCCGCTCGGTTTCGATCCCCTCGGCCAGGACCAGGGCACCGGTACGTTCGGCCTCGGCGGCAACGGCAGCGACGATGGCGGCGGTCTCGTTGCTCGAACGCCCCTGCACCAGAGCCATGTCGAGCTTGATCACGTCGGGACGCAGCAGCGGGATCAGCGCCAGGCTGGAGGAATCTGCCCCGACATCGTCGATGGCGACTCGCCACCCCAGGTTTCTGGCGTGCTCGGCCGCCCTCAGCAGACCCGCCGGATCACCCATCAGATCACGCTCGGTGATCTCGACGATGATCGACAGCCGCGACGCGTCGGCGAGCATCGGTAGGTAGTCCCGAGGAGGAGGTGCATCGAGGGCAACAGGTTCGGCATTGACGAACAGCGCGAGCTGATCGGGATAGCCGGACTCGACGGCACCGCGGAGCGCGCTGAGTCTGCACCGCCAATCGAAATCGGCGGTGACGCCCTGCGCGCGTGCCACCCCCAACAGTTCCGGTGGCGGGATCGGCGGACCTTCTCCGCAGGTCCGCACCAACGCTTCGTACCCTACGACGGCGCGCCCGTCGAGCAAGACGATCGGCTGATAGACCGACGTGATGTCGATCGACACCGGCGAAATTGCGGCACTCGTCGAGCCTCGACACATGGGTGGACCCTCCCTCGATACTGATCGATCGGTCCCCACCCGGGTCATCATCTTGCCCGACTGCACCGTGATGTCCACAGCCGACTGCGGTCTGCACGTCGATCGACTGGTTATAAGGTGCTCGAAGGACTCGACGAACGGCGGTGACGACAGTGGGAGCGGACTCTCGCCCTCGTGCCCCTCACGACCGCCTCTTCGCGGATCGATACCGACTGGGCACCGTGTTGGGACGCGGCGCAATGGCCGACGTCGTGCACGCCGACGACGACGTTCTCGGCCGGTCCGTAGCGGTGAAGATATTTCGCCACGGTGAGCCGCCGGACTCTGCACAGCGCATCGATGCAGAAATTCGTACTCTCGCGTCGCTGTCGCACCCGGGTCTGGTGACGCTGTACGACGCGGGCACTGCACTCGACGACAGCGGGATGCCGGTTCCGTACCTGGTGATGGAGCTGATCGACGGTCCGACTCTGAGTGCGTATCGCCGGAGCCGATCGATGAACGCCGCACACGTCGCGCGGATCGGTTACGAGTTGGCGGAAGCTCTCGCCTACATTCACGACCGGGGTGTGGTCCATCGGGACATCAAGCCGGCCAACATTCTCGTCGCGCAGGCACCGGACGTGGGCGTGGGGCAATGCGCCAAACTTGCCGATTTCGGCATCGCCCGTATCGTCGACGCCGAACGACTCACCGAGCACGGCACCACAGTCGGTACTGCGCACTACCTCAGCCCGGAGCAGGCAACGGGTACGTCTGCCGGCCCGCCGACGGACATCTATACGCTGGGTCTCGTTCTCATCGAATGCCTGAGCGGCACAATGGCATTCGAGGGAAGCGCCGTGGCAGCAGCGGTGGCGCGCCTGCACCGCGATCCCGACGTCCCCGAGGGGCTCGGACCGGACTGGCACGCGCTGTTGACGGAGATGACAGCCAGACGCCCGGAGGATCGACCGGACGCAGCTGCAGTTGCCCACCGACTGCGCGCGCTCTCGCGCAGCACGACACCTCTTGCTCACACTGCCGTGATGCCCGTCGAACCCATCGACAGGGCTGCGCCCACAACATTTCCAGCGTCGGCTACGGCCGAATCTCACCGCCGACGATGGATGATCCCGGCGGCAGCGGCTCTGTTCGTTTCGCTGGGCGCGGCGATCGTCTGGGTCGCAGTGGGCACGGGTGATGAGCCGGAGCCCATGTCACCTGCGACACCGGCTCCGACACTCGTGGAGTCGCCGACCGTTGCGGCCACAACACCTGCACCTGAGCCCGCACCGGCGACCTCGATCCCGGTTTTCTCGAACCCTCCCGAGCCTGCACCCGTCCCCACGTCGAATCCGGATCCGATCGAACCGGCCGCGCCTGCGCCGCTACCGCCGGGAAACGGCAACGGAAATCCAGGGAACGGCAATTCGGGAAGCGGCAACGGCACCAGTGGGAACGGCAATTCAGGAAATGGCAACAGCGGGAACGGAAACGGCAATTCCGGCCGAGGGAACTGACCCCACGGCCGTCGGCGGACAGGAGTGACGGTGACACACGTCGATACCCTCGTGGTCGGGGCAGGTATTTCCGGCTTGGTCGTTGCGAGACTCCTCCATCGTGCCGGTCAGCGAGTCGTCGTTCTCGAGGCCAGAGACCGCGTGGGCGGTCGGGTCTGGACGATGCGCACCGCCGACGGCATCCTCGACGTCGGCGCGTCCTGGATTCACGGAACGGACGACAACCCTCTCGCCGATGCCGTACACGCCTTCGGAATGCGGACCGTCGAGTTCACCGTCGGTAGCTACCAACCCGACGGCAGGCCCATCGCGTACTACTCCCCCACCGGGACCAGGTTGAGCGACGAGTCCGCCGCGCAGTTCGGCGCCGACGTTCACCACTTCGACGAACTGTTCGCCGCAACGGTTGCGACGTCGTCCCCGGGAACGTCGTTCGGAGACGCAGTGGAAGCAACTCTGACGCAACTGGATTGGAACATCGACCGACTCGAACGAGTTCGCGAGTTCCTCGGACATCGAGCCGAGGAACAGTTGGGAGTAGGAAAAGACCTCCTCGACGCGCACGGTTTGGACGACGACGCCATCGAGGGCGACGAAGTCGTGTTCCCCGACGGTTACGACGAGCTGGCGGTTCGATTGGCCGTGGGGCTCGACGTCCGGCTCGAACACGTGGTGAGGCAGGTCCGTTGGGGTCGAGACGGAGTTGGGGTCGACACCGGATCCGGGACGTTCTCGGCCGAGCGCGCTGTGGTGACGGTGCCGATCGGAGTACTGAAGTCGCCGACGTTCACCGTGGAACCGCCTCTACCGGAACCTGTTTCGGGTGCACTCGAACGACTCGAGATGAATGCCTTCGAGAAAGTGTTCCTGCGGTTCCCCACCAAGTTCTGGGACGAGAACGTCTATGCCGTTCGGCAGCAGGGCGAAGCCGGGCGCTGGTGGCACTCCTGGTACGACGTGACCATGCCCCAGGGACGTCCGACGCTTCTGACGTTCGCAGCGGGTACCTGTGCGCAGCAGACTCGGCACTGGTCGGACGCGCGCATCGCGGACTCGGTTCTCGAGGCGCTGCGTGGCCTGTACGGCGACCGGGTCGTTGCACCAGACCGCGTGTATGTCACTCGCTGGCAGGACGATCCGTTCTCGTACGGTTCGTACTCGTACATGACGGTGGGTTCACGTACGCGCGATCACGACGACCTCGCCACTCCGATCGCAAACGTGCTTCACCTCGCCGGTGAGGCGACATGGACCGAAGATCCGGCAACGGTCACAGCGGCGTTGAAGTCGGGACACCGTGCAGCAGAACGTATTCTGGGGCGTTCGATACCGTTCGGCGACATCTGGAGTCCTACGAAGCGCTGACAGCACGCGCCGAACCCCACCACGCGCGTCTGTGTTCGGTGCAAACTTTCGACCATCTGCGAGTAATGTGCTGTCGACGCACCCACACACCGAGCACTCCAGGATGGCACCGTGGATACCGTCAGTTCGATAATCGACTTCTTGGCAGATCGTCTCTACAGCGTCTTCCTGATCTACTTGTTGATCGGCGTCGGACTGTACTTCACCGTTCGCACCAAATTCGTTCAGATTCGACTTCTTCCGTCGATGTTCAAGGCAATCGGCGGATCTCGGTCGAATGCCGAGGGCGGCATCTCGGCGTTCCAGGCCTTCTGTGTCGGCCTGGCGTCCCGGGTGGGTACGGGAAACATCGCAGGTGTTGCCATCGCGATCACTCTCGGCGGACCGGGTGCAATCTTCTGGATGTGGCTGGTCGCGGTGGTCGGCATGGCGACGGCGTTCATCGAGGCGACTCTGGCGCAGATGTACAAGGTGCGCAATCCCGACGGCAGCTTCCGGGGCGGTCCTGCCTACTACATCCAATTGGGTCTGGGTTCGCGTCGATGGGGAATCGTCTTCGCGTGCCTGCTGATCTTCGCTTTCGGCTTCGCATTCAACATGGTTCAGGCGAACACCATCACCGAATCGTTCTCGTCCACGATGAACATCGATGCCGGGTGGATCGCGGTGTTCCTGGTGGTGCTGTCTGCGCCGATTCTCTTCGGTGGTGTCCGGCGAATCGCGCGGGTGGCCGAGTACCTGCTCCCCGTCATGGCTCTGGTGTACGTCTTGCTCGCACTGGTGATCGTGGCGATGAACATCGGGGAGATCCCGACGGTCTTCGGTCAGATCGTCTCCAGCGCATTCGGTTTGAACGAGGCGATCGGCGGCACGACGGGCGGAATCCTGGCCGCCATGCTCAACGGTGTCAAGCGCGGACTGTTCTCCAACGAGGCAGGTATGGGCAGCGCGCCCAACGCCGCAGCGACCGCGACGGTGTCCCATCCGGTGAAGCAGGGTCTGATCCAGTCGCTCGGAGTCTTCTTCGACACCATCGTCATCTGCAGTGCGACAGCGTTCATCATCCTGGTCTCGGGCGTGTACGACATCAGCAACCCGAGCGGAGTGGCGGGCGCGGTTCTGACTCAGGACTCGATCTCCGCTCAGCTGGGCACGTGGACCACGATTCCGATGACACTGTTGATCTTCACGTTCGCGTTCTCCTCGATCCTGGGCAACTATTCGTATGCCGAGATCAACCTCAATTTCCTCGGAGTCGAGGGCAAACTGCTGAACCTGTTGCGCACCATCGTCCTTGCAGCCATCGGCTTCGGCTCCCTGTCCGCGCTGACGACGGTATGGGCACTCGCGGACGTCGCCATGGCGGCAATGGCAACTGTGAACCTGGTAGCCATTGCGCTGCTGGGCAAATGGGCCTTCGGTGCGCTGGCGGACTTCGAGGCGATGCGTCGCGAAGGTCGCGACGACAAATTCGTCGGACGCGGAAACAGTCATCTGCCGGGCGACCTACCCGGCGACGTGTGGGATCCGGTGCTCGACAACGATCCGGCGGCGAACAAGCCCGACGTCGCGCGGTAAGCGAGGCGGCTGTCGCCGCTGTTCGATTCGGACCTTCCGGACAATTCACACGTTAGGGTGATGAAACGTCCACACCGAGGAGGTTCCATGACGCAGGTCGGCGACGAAGAGAAGGCCGGGCGCGCATCCGAAGGCCACGAGTTCGACGAAGTGGATCGGAAATCGGCCGGAGAACGCGAAGACGAAGTGCAGCCCGGTCGCCGCAAGCGGCAATGGGTCGGACTCGGCGCAGGCGTTCTGTTGGCACTTGTCGTCTATCTGGTTCTCCCGGAGGACGTGGCGCACCCGGCACGGCTGACCGCAGCCACCGCGGTATTGATGGGCATCTGGTGGATGACCGAGGCGGTGCCCATCCCGGCGACCGCACTGCTACCCCTCGTCATCTTTCCGGTATTCGATTCCGGCGTCGTCGTCAACGACGTCGGTGCCTCGTACGGCAACAACATCATCTTTCTGTTCATGGGCGGCTTCCTCCTGGCGCTGGCCATGCAACGGTGGAATCTGCATCGCCGTATCGCGCTGCTGACGGTCAACGCCATGGGCACCAAACCGACCATGGTGATCGCCGGGTTCATGATCGCGACCGGCATTCTGTCGATGTGGGTTTCCAACACGGCCACCGCTGTGATGATGATTCCGATCGGTGTCTCGGTCCTCGTTCTGGTTCTCGACATCGGCAGGAAGGCCGGAGCTGTACCCGGCTCCGACGGTGAAACGAGCCCGGACGCCGAGACCATCACGCAGGCCGTCATCAAGAGCAACTTCGGCACCGCTCTGATGCTCGGTATCGCCTATGCGGCATCGATCGGCTCACTCGGAACGATCATCGGCACCCCGCCCAACACCTTGCTGGTCGGGTACCTGGAGGGTCAGGGAATCACCATCGGATTCCTGCAGTGGATGATCGCCGGCGTTCCGCTCGCCGTGATCCTGCTCGTGATCGCCTGGTTCCTGCTGACCCACGTGATGTTCAAGCCGGAGATCGACGACATACCCGGCGGCAAACAGCTGATCAGAGGTGAACTGGACGCCCTGGGCAGGATGTCGCAGGGAGAGATTCGGGTCGCGATCATCTTCTGCCTGGCGGCCGCTTCCTGGGTGGGGGTTCCGCTGCTCTTCGACAGCCCGCCGATATCCGACACCGGAATCGCCATGACCGCAGCTCTCCTGCTGTTCCTGCTTCCCAGCGGCAGCAAGAAGGGTGTGCGTCTGATCGATTGGGAGACCGCCGTCAAACTCCCGTGGGGCGTGCTGTTGTTGTTCGGCGGCGGGCTCGCCCTGTCGGCACAGTTCGAGTCCAGCGGCCTGACGGAGTGGATAGGTAGCGTCGCGGGCGGTCTCGACACGATTCCAGTGGTCATGTTGGTCGTCGTCGCCACGGCCGCGATCATCTTCCTGACCGAGATCACCAGCAATACCGCGACGGCGGCGACTTTCCTCCCGGTAGCAGGGGGCGTCGCGATGGGCATGAACATCGACATTCTGGTCCTGACCGTCCCCGTAGCGCTGGCAGCGACCTGTGCGTTCATGCTGCCGGTCGCGACTCCACCGAATGCGGTGTCCTATGCCAGTGGATACATCACGATCGGCCAGATGATGCGTGGTGGTTTCTGGCTCAATCTGATCGCCATCTCGTTGATCACCATTGCCGCGTACACGGTGTTCGCGTGGTCGCTGGGCATCCAGTTCTGACGCGCTGGACAGGAAAAATCCACGATCGAAGACCGACTTCGGCTGATTTCGCCCAGACAAGCGTGCTTCGGGTTTACGATGGCGACTTCATCCAGGCGGATGACCCGTTCCAGGTGCGCGCCGCCATCCCCTGGTCGGTGTCGAGTCGGCGTCCCTGCCGGCTCGGCAAGGTACGGGGGGTGGGGCATGGTCTCGGACGTCATCGACTGCAGCACGGTCTTCGCACACGACATCGAGCAGGTCTGCGGGGTCTTGAGCGCGGTCGAGCTGTTCCCACGCTACTTCCCCGGGCTCGACTACTGCGTGCTCCGTGAATCCACGGCCGGCTACCGGTGCGGAGTCGGCGGTGTCGAGCACGCCCTCGACCTGGTGGTGAACAGACGAAACCGGCCGATCATCACCATCGAGCACGTCGAGTCCGGCGGATTCATCAGATTCACCCTCACTGCGCGCTCGGTAGGCGAGACGAAGATCGATGTCACCGTGTTCAGAGCGGGCCTCGGCGGGTCGTACTCGCCCCAACCCGAGCACAACCGCGCGGTGGTCGACTGGGTGATGGGTGGTCTACGCCGACTGGACAACTGCCTCTCCGGCACCTCGACCTCGATCGTGTCCAATACCGGGGATTCTCGGTCACTCCCGTTGGCAATCATGAAGACGATGGTGGGAACCGGCGTCATTCGTGCTGCACGTCCCGACCGCGCGTACAAGCAGCTGAACTCACTGGCGAAATGGGGCTTCACTCTGGGCGGAGGCTTCGCGGCTGCAGCAGCGAAGTCGCCGAACGCGATTGCCTTGATCGACGACCGAGGGACTCGCACTTTCGCAGAGATCCACCAGCGATCGCACCGCATCGCCGCAGGTCTCGATGCGGCTGGAATCAGTCCTGGTAGCACCGTCGGCATTCTGGCCCGAAACCACTCCGGCATGATCGAGTGCACCGTCGCGTGCGGCATGCTCGGGGTCGAGGTGGTCCTTCTCAACACCGGTCTCGCTGCCCGCCAGATCGAGACCATTTCCGCCCGACACCAGCTCCGAGTGCTGTTCGTCGACGACGAGTTCGACTCGATGGTTCGCTACCTGCCCGACGACGTCACTCGTGTGAGCCTGTCGTCTCATACCGCCGTTCCGCGTCGACGCACCCTCGAACACTTCGTCGCAGCACCGTCCGCGACGTTCACGAGGCCGGACAGACCCGGTTCGGTGGTCGTGTTGACCTCGGGAACCAGCGGGTCACCGAAGGGTGCGGTTCGTCCCACACCGAAGGGCTTCGGAACTGTTGCAGCCATGCTCTCTCGCATGCCCCTCCGGATGAACGAGACGATGTTGATCGCGGCACCGATGTTCCACAGCTGGGGGTTGGCGGCACTGCAGATCAGTACGCCGCTGCGCGCCACGGTGGTTCTTCAGGATCGATTCGATCCGGAGGACTGCTTGCGGGCTATCGAGGCGCACCGTTGCACCTCGCTGATCGCAGTTCCGATCATGCTGCAGCGGATACTCGACCTGCCCGACGAGGTCCGATCACGCTACGACACTTCGAGCCTGCGCGTCGTCGCATGCAGTGGGTCGGCATTGACCGGATCGACCGTGAGCCGCTTCATGGACGTCTTCGGTGACGTCCTCTACAACTTCTACGGTTCCACCGAGGTCTCGTGGGCAACGATCGCCACCCCCGAAGACTTGCGCGCCGCCCCCGCCACTGCCGGGCGCCCTCCGCTGGGTACGACGGTCGCGGTACTCGACGCGGACGGTACTGCCGTTCCGGTGGGAACCCTCGGTCGAATATTCGTCGGCAACGACATGCTCTTCGACGGGTACACCAACGCCCAACCGCCGTCGACGGCGTCCGCCCGCGGAGCTGCGCTGATGGATACCGGCGACCTGGGGTACATCGACTGCAACGGGCGGCTGTTCGTCTGCGGCAGGGACGACGAGATGATCATTTCCGGAGGCGAGAACGTCTTTCCCGGCCCCGTCGAGGATGCCATCGCCAATCTTCCTCAGGTCGGCGAGGTCGCGGTCGTCGGTGTGCCCGACAGCGAATACGGGCAGCGTTTGGCCGCATTCGTCGTCGGCCGCGGATCAGCGGGCCTCGATGCGGACATGGTGCGCGCCTACATCCGAAACCGTTTGAGCCGCTTCTGCGTTCCCCGTGACATCACATTCCTCGACGAACTGCCCCGAACCGCGACCGGCAAAGTGATGAAGAGGATGCTGATCGAGCCGCCTACCGCCGCTGGGATGTAATCGTCATTCGACGGCACGGGCAGCAATGGCCCAGAGCCGTTCGGCGACATCGAGATCGAGGGCGTACGAGGCCACGGAGTTCGCCAGTTCGGTGATGTCGGTAGGTCTGTGATCGACGGCGATCGCTTCCCGATTGTCGTTGAAGTAGCGGCCACCGATGCCATCCAGTTGTCCACTGGTAGCGACCATCACGGATGTCGACGCGCCTTGCGCCGGGGTCTTCTGCAGTTCGATGGGAGTGGCGAGCGTGCCACCGACATGGCGTTGCAGAGAGGTCGCGATTGCTCCCGGGTTCACGGAGTTGACCGTGATTCCGTCGTCCGCCCACCGTGAGGTCGCGGCCACTCCGAACAGAACGACGGCAGTCTTGGACTGACCGTAGGCCTGCAGCGGGTCGTAGGGCCGGAAGCGAAAGTCGATGTCGTCGAACACTACCGGCGAGAACAGGTGAGCCGAGGAAGACACCGACACCACGCGCGCACCGTCGGCGAGCCGCAGGGCGTCGTGAAGGCCTGTCGTGAGGGCGAAGTGGCCGAGGAAATTGGTCGCGAACTGCCTTTCCCACGAGTTCTCGACCAGGGTCAGCTCTTGGATGGCCATGACACCCGCGTTGTTGACGAGCAGATCCAGGGGCTCGTCCCACGCGTCGACGAAGGCTCTCACCGATGCGGTGTCGGTGAGGTCGAGCTCGCGTACGTCCATCTCGGAATTTTCGGTGTCGGCGACGATCTCCGCGGCGACTCTCCTGGCGGCGACGACGTCGCGGACAGCGAGGGTGACCCGTGCTCCGCGGCGAGCGAGCGTCCGAGCGGTTTCGATTCCGATGCCCGACGCGCCCCCGGTGACGATGGCGCGATTGCCTGACAGATCGATGCCTTCGCTGACTTCGTCGGCGGTGGCGTCGGCACCGAACGGTGTGACGATTCTCGTCATTTCGCACTCCTTCTCGTGAATCCGCTGTGTGCGGCACTCCCAGAGTGAGGTACTCCCAGGAACCATCACGAGCCCGCGGCATCCTGGGTTCGTGCGGGCTACTCATCACCCGGGTTCCGGATCTACGGTGGAGCGATGGACAACCACGAGGCGCTCGGTGGGTACCTTCGAGCGCGCCGCGAGCAGCTCGACCCCGAGGATGTGGGCCTCATCGGTGGTGGGCGGCGTCGCGTTCGCGGTCTGCGCCGCGAGGAGGTCGCAATGCTTGCGGGAATCAGCACCGATTACTACGTTCGGCTCGAGCAGGGCCGCAACCAGACTCCGTCGACGCAGGTGCTCGACGCCCTGGCCGCGGTGTTGCGTCTCGACGCCGACAGCACTGCGTACCTGCACGCTCTGGCCACTCCCCCTACTTCGGCCCGCCGTCCAGCGAGGAGGACGGAGCGAGTGTCGGCCGGAACTCTTCGCTTTCTCGACGCGTTGCCGATGCCGGCGTTGATTCACGATCGCCGCTTCACGGTGCTGGCCGCGAATCGAATGGCAACGGCGTTGTCTCCCAACAACTCCCCCGGGGTCAACCTGCTCCGTGCGGTATTTCTCGATGCCGACGAGCGAGAGTTGCACCGCGACTGGAGCCGCGTCACCACCGACGCCGTGGCTGGAATTCGGGCTGTCTCGGCGACGCATCTCGACGACGAGGTTCTCACCGCCCTGGTCGGCGAACTGTCGATCGCGAGCGCGGTGTTCAGGCAGCTGTGGGCGCGCCACGACGTACACCTGAGAACGGGCGGCACCAGCCTTCTCGATCACCCCGAGGTCGGCCCCCTCGACCTTCGGCACGAGAAACTGACCGTTGCGGGTACCGATGGCCAGACCCTGGTTGCCTATCACGCCGAACCGAACACCCCCTCGGCCGATGCGTTGCAGCTCTTGGGCACCCTCGCCGCCCACGCACACCGTTAGGAGTCGCTCGGTCGCCGCATGTCGCCGATCGTTCACTCAGTACCGCGCTTTGTATCTACTATCTCAGTTGCTTGACTATTCAGAATCTGAGATTGTTGATCGCAGACACGGGAGGAACGCGAATCGATATGTCGAAGGCATCGGAAGGCCCCCGAGTGGGAAGGCCCTCGCAGGAACGGGGCGAGCATTCTTCCTTTCTTCAGCTGTTCCTCGAAGCAACTCGTACAGAACAAGTCTCCGACGACACACAACCTGCTCGCGACGACCGTGACGGAGGGACAGTGTCTCTGCGCTGAGCGGAGCGAAACACACCTACGTCCCGGTTCCACCACCCGAGCAGGTCCCGGGTCTCATAATCGACAGAGGCCGGTCGGGATTCGAGGATGAGGATCGGAGACATCATGGACACATCGTTGGCAGTCTTTGCCGTGGTCGCAGGCTTCGCAGTCGTTCTGGGTGCCTTCGTATCGATCGCACGCTTACTTCGCTCGCGCATGCGGCGCGGCAGTTTTCACGGAATCGAAAGCGCTGTCGGAGGATCGGCCTTCATGGGCTCGCCGCGCGAGCGTGGCATCACTCCCCCTGATCACGGTGATCCACGCACGCACACCGAACAGAGCGAGCCGTGACCGACTTCGCTTCGGCCTAGGGTTCCGCTGGAACCCCGGCCATGATCTGTCGACACGCAGACGAAGGAGAGAAACCACCATGATCGACGACGAGGCCACGAGTCGGAACAGGGGTCCGCGCTTCGAGGACGGGCTCGAGGTCCGTCGAAACGTGATGGGCCACGAG
Organism: Rhodococcus sp. 14-1411-2a; assembly: GCF_002259485.1. Classification (GTDB taxonomy): domain Bacteria; phylum Actinomycetota; class Actinomycetes; order Mycobacteriales; family Mycobacteriaceae; genus Rhodococcoides. The sequence continues at coordinate 49,589 of NZ_NPGA01000020.1, read as the reverse complement.
TACGTCGAGAAGGCGTTTGCCAGTGCCGCCGACACCGACTCCGCTGCCCTGCAGGACTTCGTCACCGACACCGTGTGGGGCGGCGTGTGGACGCGGCCCGGCCTCGACAACCGCAGTCGGAGCCTGCTCAACCTCGGCATCCTCATCGCGCTACGCGCCCACGAGGAACTCGCAGGACACGTACGCGGAGCTCTCCGCAACGGCCTCACCCGAACTGAAATCACCGAAACTGTCGTCCACACGGCGGGGTACTGCGGTGCGCCTGCTGCGCTGGCTGCGATGCGCGTCGTGCAGAAGGTGCTCGATGCCGAACTGGGTCCGCTGGTGCCCGCGAAGGACGACGAACGAGCCGAATGACCGACGGCGGAACCCGCGCATAGTGTCGACGAAGTGGGTACACCGGATGCATGCCGGAACTACCCGAAGTCGAAAACGCCCGACAGGTCGTCGAGAAAGCTCTCGGTCGCGTCATCGTCGACATCGATGACACCGACACTTTCGAGTGCCGACCTCATATGCCGGGCGACATTGCCGGCGCACTGATCGGCGGGAAACTCACCGAGGCTCGTCGACGCGGTAAGGCGATGTGGTGCGAGACCGTCACGGCCGACGGCTCGAGCGGGCCGACCCTCGGCATACACCTGGGCATGGGTGGGCGCGTCATCGTCACCGCTCCCGACGGCGAGCGGACGTCGCAGTACGGAGGCGGCGATCCCCATGTCGGCGAGCGCCCGACCGACAAGCCGGAGTGGACTCGGTTCTCCATGACGTTCGACGACGGTGGACAGCTCCGACTCTTCGACAAGCGCCGACTCGGTCGGGTTCGACTCGAACCCGACATCGACGCTCTCGGTCCGGATGCCGCGGAGATCACGCGCGATGATTTTCGCCACCGAATCGGTTCCAGCGGTGCACCTCTCAAGGCACGCCTGCTCGATCAAGCGGCGATAGCGGGGGTCGGCAATCTACTGGCCGACGAGGTGCTGTGGCAGAGCGAGCAATCCCCGTCCAGGCGGGCCAACACGCTCACGACGGAGGAGCTCGACGAGCTTCGCGTTGTTCTGCGTCGCGCTGTTCGATCGGCCACGACGAAAGGTGGAGTGCACACCGGGGAGATCATTCCGTTCCGAAAGACGGATGCGGCGTGCCCGCGATGTGGTGCCCCGATGGCACGCGGAACGGTGGGCGGCCGCACAACCTGGTGGTGTTCTCGTGAACAATCCTGATCCGATCCATCGCGCGGGACGAGCTCGATAATGCTGTAAGACAGCATTTTTCGAAATTGTCACACGAGATCGCATTCAGCGGAGACTCACCGGACGCCGACCTCCCGACGAGGCGCGCACCGAACTCGTAGCGAACAAGCTGCCGCCGGTTCCCGCGAGCTTCGCCGTGGAGTCGACCGCACGGCCACCTTCACGTCGACGGACTCCCGGCGGCGTTGGATGCCGATAGAGAGTGTCGACGCCACAGCGTTGTACGGCTGAGCTGAGGCTGTGCGTCCCAGAAGAGTCGTTGGGTCAGGACGTCGCTTCGACCGCGAGGCGACCCAGTGTGTCGTTCAGCTGATCCTCGGTGACCAGAGGGAACTTGATCTGCTCGAGCAACTTCTTGTCCGTGACCTTGGACCAGTCGTAGGTATGACGGACCAGCGTCTCGTTCGGGCCCTGAGACTCGAGCTCCCACAGCCACTCCCAGCCGGGAGGCTCGTTGCCTGCGGGTGCCGTCGTCCATGCGACCAGCTTGTCCTTGATGTAGCCCGTCACATGATTGTCGGTCTGGTACTCGCCGCCCATGTGATCGCCCTGCATGTTCATCGTGAACTTCTCGCCGACCTTCTGAATTCGGTCGGCGTGGTCGACGCTTCGTACGAAGCCTGATCCATCGAGCGCCTGATGCCGCTCGGGGTTGGTCAGCACGTCGAAAACAGCGTCGACGGGAGCTTCTATGGTTCGTTCGACTGTGACTTTCGTGTTGTCGGTCATTCTTCCTTTGTGCCCAGAGTTCGACACGTTCAATCGCGGCACCGCCGGAAGATTCGATCGAACCGTCGTCACACCTCGTCCCAGCTGGGCTTTTTCGTCGACGGCTCTGCAGTTCGGGGCCACTTCGCCCACCCACCTGACTCTGCAGTTGATGGTAGGCTAGCCTAACTATCGGCCCGGGGTGATCGATTGCGTACGACGTGAATCCCCGGTGGCCACGTACAAGGCGAGGCACTGTGCCACTTCGTCGGAGCAGAAACATGGAGATAAGCCAATGCGGGTAGTGCTGTTCGGTTTCCAGACTTGGGGTCACAAGACGTTGCAGACGCTCGTGGATTCACGCCACGACGTCGTCGCGGTAGTGACGCATCCGGTCAGCGAGCAAGCGTACGAGAGCATTTGGTCCGATTCCGTCGAAGATCTCGCACGCAATCACGGCATCGAGGTGTACTTGGCGAAGCGCCCCGACAAAGCCTTGGAGGAACGTCTGCAGCTGTGGGCACCGGACATCATCGTGGCGAACAACTGGCGGACCTGGTTGCCTCCCGAGATTTTCGCGATGCCTCCGCACGGCACGGTCAACCTGCACGACTCATTGCTTCCCGCCTTCACCGGATTCTCTCCGGTGATCTGGGCGCTGATCAGTGGTGCCGCCGAGACCGGACTGACGGCGCACCGAATGGACGGCGAACTCGACACCGGCGATGTCATCACCCAACGAGCGGTTCCGATCGGACCGAGGGACACCTCCACCGATCTCGTCGAGGCGACGATCGACTTGATCCCCGAGGTGCTGCTGGACGCACTCGAGAGTATCGAGAACGGCACGGCCACATGGACTCCGCAGGATCTGACGAAACGAACGTTCTTCCACAAACGACACGAGTCGGACAGCTGCATCGACTGGACCTGGCCCGCCGAGGACCTGGACAGATTGGTTCGTGCGATGTCCGATCCCTATCCCAACGCCTACACCTTCCACAAAGGCCGAAAGCTTCGAATCATCACTGCTCACGTCTCGGACGGTATCTACGGCGGAACACCCGGTCGGATATTCATCAGGGAGGGCGCGGGAATGGTGATCGTGTCCGGCCCCGAAGCCCACCGCGGCACCAACCACGGACTCGTCATAGATCGCGTGCGCACCGAAAGTGGGGACGATGTCGATGCGCTCGACTATTTCGTGACCGGCGGCGGCTACCTCACGCCCACGGCATGAAGGACGAGGTGACAGGCGGGCGAATCGTCCGTCGAACACTGACGCGCAACAAGCGCAGAGTGAGCATCGGAACACTGCTCATCTGCATCCACCAGCTTGCCGAGACTGCAGTTCCGATCGCGTTGGGGTGGATCATCGACTCGGCGATTTCCTCGGGCGACGTCCCCTGGTTCGTCCTCTCGATCGTCGGACTTGCAGCGTTGTTTCTTTGTCTGACAACGGCTTATCAGTTCGGTATGCGGTTCCTCAACGTCGCTCTGCAGCACGAGGCGCACCGCATACGAATGGAGGTCACCGGTCGAATTCTCGATCCGCGTGGCCTGGACACAACCCTGCGGGGTGGTGAGCTACTGACCATTTCCAGTACCGACGCCGAACAGTCGGCATGGTTCCTGGATCTGTTCCCGCGCATCGCGGCTGCTGCCACCGCCGTCGTCGCCACGGCCATTGCGTTGATGGTCATCGACGTGCCGTTGGGACTCGCCATCTTCATCGGCACCCCGATCTTCGTCGCCGTGCTTCAGCTCGTCGCACCGCGGGTGACCAGGCGGGCAGCCGAGCAGCAGCGAACGGTCGCCGAGGCGACTGCGCTGGCCACCGACCTCGTCAGCGGGCATCGGTCGATCGAAGGTATCGGCGCGGAAACCGTAGCGGCGACGCGCTATCGACAAGCCAGCGCGAAAGCCCTCGGTGCAGCACTGCTCACGGCGAGATCGCTGGCGACGCAATCGGGGATCACCACCGGCGTGAGCGCGGTGGTTGCTGCATCCGTCGCGGGGCTAGCCGGCTACTTCGCTCTCATCGGACGCATCACCGTCGGAGAATTGATTGCCGTCGTCGGTCTGGCGCAATTCCTCATCGAACCACTGGGTGTGTTGTCCTCCACCCCGGCGATCATCGCCCGGGCGCGGGCGTCGGCCGATCGCGTCGCCCTGGTACTGGGAGCGGATCGAATTCTGCACCACGGCAACCAGCACATCACCGGCAAGCGGCTCGATCTCGGACTCCGCGGCGTCACGCACCGGTCATTGCAGAAGATCGACCTCGACATCGCGGCTGGGGAGACAGTCGGAATCCTGGCGTACGGGTCCGAGGACGCCGAGTCGATCGTGGCCGTTCTGTCCGGGCAGGTTTCGGCTGCCGACGTCAGCGGCGATGTTCTGCTCGCAGGCACGCCCACCCGCGACATCGAACTCGCGCAGGTCCGAGCAGCAATCGTGGTCGAACCACACGTCTCCGACCTGTTCGCCGACACGGTGAAGAACAACATCACCGCCGGACGCGGATACACCGACCGACAGCTCGACGGAGCGCTTCGCGCCTCGGGTGCAGACCAGATCGTCGACAGTCATACCGACGGTCTCGAACAGCGGCTGACCGAGAGGGGTGCCAATCTGTCCGGGGGACAACGACAGCGCATCGCGCTGGCACGGGCCCTGTTCGCCGAGCCTCCCGTACTGGTGCTGCACGAACCGACCACCGCAGTCGATTCGGTCACCGAACACACCATCGCTCGGGGTATCGCGACTCTTCGTCACGGGCCGAACGTACGGACCCCGAAAACGACGATCATCGTGACCAGCAGTCCTGCATTGCTGTCCGTGGCTCACCGGGTAGTGGTGATACGTGACGGCCGAATCGCGGCGGACGCACCCCATTCAGTTCTCCTCGAACGGGCCGAGGGCTATGCGGAGGCGGTGCTGCGATGACCGACGACACCCGTCTGCCCGTCGCAACCGCCGGACGATCGTGGTCGTGGCTACGCGGACAACTCGCGGCCAGGCCAGGGCTCGTTGCCCTGACTCCATTTGTCGGTATCGTCTCCGCCGTCTCGGCTCTGGCACCGATCCTGATTCTCGGTCGCCTCGTCGACGAGGTCGTCGCGGGCGGGCCGCCGGGCCGGATCGTGATGGTGGTGGTTCTGGTCATGATCGCCGCAGGCGTCAACGGGGTGTTCGCCGGACTGATGGCTTACCTCGTGGCGAAACTGGGCGAAGGCGTGGTGGCACAGCTGCGCGAGCAGGTGGTGACCCGAGTTCTCGCGCTCCCCACCCGCACGGTGGAACGGGCGGGACGCGGAGATGTGCTCTCGCGCATCAGCGATGACGTGTCCCAGGTGACCCGCGCCGTCAACGGCGTACTCCCTGCCGTGGTGAACGCGGTGTTGTTGATCGGGGTGTCCGTCGTGACGATGTACGGCATCGACTGGCGTCTCGGGCTGGCCGGCAGTTTGGCACTACCGTTGTACGTCACCGCTCTTCGGTGGTATCTGCCGCGCAGCGGCCCTCTCTACGCTGCCGAACGGGCCGCGATGGGCGATCGTTCGCAGGCGCTGATCAGCAACATCCAAGGCGCGCGCACGGTGCGCGCGTACCGCCGCGAAGACACTGCTGTCGCGTCCGTGGAGACGGAATCCGAACGCGCCAGGGACTTCTCCATCGCCACGTTCACACTGCTGACTCGCTTCGTCGGCAAGGAGAACCGCGCGGAACTGGTGGGTCTCACCATCATCCTGAGTACTGGGTTCTTATTGGTCAGAGGCGATCTCGTGACTCTGGGCGCAGTCACCGCTGCAACGTTGATGTTCCATCGACTGTTCAACCCGCTCGGTACGGTGCTGTTCCTGTTCGACGATATCCAATCCGCCGGTGCCAGCCTCGATCGTCTCGTCGGCGTGGTCGACATGGCATCGACTCGAACGACAGGGATCGACGCCGAACCTGTCGACGCGACGTTGGAACTATCCGACGTCACGTACGCCTACTCCACCGGGGGCGACGTTCTGCACGGAATTTCGCTCAGCGTTCCCGCCGGAAGTACGGTGGCAGTGGTCGGCTCGACCGGTGCCGGAAAGACGACTGCCGCGCTTCTCGCAGCCGGGTCCCTCGAGCCCGACCGCGGCTCGGTCACGTTGGGCGGCATCCCGTTACGTGATCTCGGTACCGACCGACTCAGGCGGCACATCTCGATCCTCTCGCAGGACGTCCACGTCAGTGCCGGCCCTCTCGCCGACGATCTGAGGCTCGCGGACGCGGATGCCGACGACGCCGCTCTGTGGGACGCCCTCGATCGGGTCCGAGCTGCCGACTGGGTCCGGGCTCTGCCGGAGGGCCTCGACACACGCATCGGGGAGAACGGGCATCCGCTCAGTGCATCCCAAGGGCAGCAGCTCGCACTGGCGAGACTGATCCTGTCCGATCCCCCGGTCGCAATACTCGACGAAGCGACCGCGGAGGCCGGCAGTAGCGGAGCCCGCCTGCTCGAAGAAGCCGCATCGGCGGCGACCGAGGGCCGGACCACGGTGATCGTGGCGCACCGGCTGACGCAGGCCGTGGCAGCAGACACGGTCGTGGTGCTCGAGCACGGCCGTGTCGTGGAATCCGGCACCCACGCCGATCTCGTGACAGCAGACGGCCGATATGCGCGTCTCTGGTCGGCATGGTCGGGCAGAACAGATGTCGAGTAGACGCACCCACGACGAGGAGACCCGGATGACCATGCTCGACGCACCTCGAATCACCCCCGCACAGAGAGCCGTCTGGACCGCCGCGCAGATCGACGCAGGCGAGGGCACGTACTCGCTGGCGTGGCGACTCGAGCTCCCCACGACCACCGACCCCGTGCGTCTTCACAGTGCGGTGTCAGCCACGCTCGCCGGGTTGCCGCATCTCGATCGCGCATTCACGCCGTCCTCGGACGGTGACCTCGACATCGTCGACGCGGTGCCCGGACGCATCGAGACACGTGCGACGTCCGGATCGGACACGCACATCGATTCCCTCGTCACCGAGGCTCGGTCCAGGATCGGGTCGTCGGACACCGGCCCGATGCATCACCACATCGTCGCCGCCGCAGAAGACGGGCGGCTGTGGTGGATCCAGGCTTACCACCACATCGTGATCGACGGCCTTTCGGTCACCGCACTCACAGAACGGGTCGCCGACGTCTACAACGATGTTCGGAGCGACCGATCCACGCGTCCTCGCACCGACACCGCCTCACCGAACGACGACCGCGACTACTGGGATGCGGTGGTCACGAGCCTGCCCGAAGATCAGGGTCTGCTCGAGCACACAGGACTGACGGTGTCGCACATCGCGGTCGAGCTACCGGAGAACTTCGTCGACCGCGTGCTCGCGTTGGCCGATCGCTCGCGCACGTCGCCGCGCCGCACCCTCGTCGGTCTCCTCGGCGCATACGCCGCAACGACGAGACCCGCAGGGCGGCAACCCATCCGCTTGGCAATCGCCGGCCACGCCCCGGCGGAATCTCCGATCGCGATGACCTCGACCGTCGTGCCGTTCGTGCTCGAACACGAGGGCAGGACCGTCGTCGACGTGCTGGCGGACGTCGATTCCACCTTGACGCGGATGCGACCTCATACCGCCGTCGCACCCGATGTGGTGACCGAGCTGCTCCGGCTGCGGCGAGGAGACTCTGCGCTGATCGCTCCGGGAATCAATGTTCTGGTGGCCGAACGTGACTCGATGTTCGGAGGCGAGCGCGCGCGACTGCGTCAGAACTGGCTCGGCCCTGTGACGGACCTCGAGTTCGTGGTCGAGGGCACCATCGACCGTGCGAACCCTCGAAGTTCCTGGCTGGCAATGGAACTACGAGGTGCCGGCGCAGAGACGGAGATCCGAGCCCATGCGCACGCGCTGGCGGTCTTTATCGATGCCGCGACCACCGCACCCGATGCTCCGATCGACTCGTTGCCCCTCGCATCCTCGCAGCAGCTGCAGACGCTCGTCACCGACGTCAACGAGACCGGTCACTGCCTCGCCGAGCAGGACGTCGTGCAGATGTTCGAGGAGTGGGCGGCGCGGACAGGTGACGCGACCGCCGTCGTTGCCGGCCCAACCCGTCTGACCTACGCCGAGTTGAGCCACCGCTCGAGCCAACTCGCGCACTCGTTGGTGGCGGCGGGAGTCGGACCGGAAGCACGTGTGGCCATCGACATGACTCGGTCCGCCGAGATGGTCGTCTCCGTCATGGCCGTTCTCGCGGCAGGAGCAGCGTTCGTCCCGTTCGACCCGCAATGGCCCCAGGCCCGCAGGGCTGCGGTGGTCCGTGACGCGAACATCGGCGTGGCATTGCGCGGCCCAGGAAGCTCGGAGTCGAACGAGGACACGGAGGTGCTGTCGATAGCGGTGGCCCTCGACCGATGGGAGCACGAGAGCCGACCGGTCACCCCGCCGTCGGGAGTGGTCCGTCACGCAGCCGGCCTGGCATACGTCATCTTCACCTCGGGCTCGACGGGTCGGCCGAAAGGTGCCATGATCCGGCACGAGGCCATCGCCAGCCGGATGAAGTGGCAGATCGAGCACATCCTGAAGGTGGGCCCGGGTGATGCCAGCCTCTTCAAAGCTCCACTCGCATTCGATATTTCGATCAACGAGCTACTGCTCCCGCTGTGCTCGGGAGGAACCGTCGTCGTAGCGGGACCGGGAGAGGATCGGGACCCGCAGCGATTGCTGGAGTTGATATCCCGTGAGCGAGTGACCTTCGTGTATCTCGTCGCCTCCATGCTCGACGTGCTCCTCGAGACCAGCGCTGGGACCGACGCGATGGCAGGGGTTCGTCACGTCTGGTGCGGCGGCGAAGTTCTCACTCCGGAGTTGTTCTCGCGGTTCCGGTCTCGCATGACCGGGACCCTGTACCACGGGTACGGGCCGGCCGAGGCGACGATCGGGGTCTCCCACGTGGTGTACGACGGGACCGGATCGGACCGAATCTCCACCTCGATCGGACAACCGAATCCGGGTTGCCGGTTGTATGTGCTCGACGACCGCCTGCGACCACTCCCCGTGGGCATGGGCGGCGAGCTCTACGCGGCGGGTGACCTGCTCGGACGCGGCTACGTCGGCGCGTCGGACATGACTGCCGCGAGATTCGTCGCAGACCCCTTTGCCCGCGAGATCGGCGACCGCGCCTATCGAACGGGTGACCGCGCTCGCTGGACGGAAGGCGGAACACTCGACTTCCTCGGCCGAGCGGACAACCAGGTCAAGATCCGCGGCATGCGGGTCGAACTCGAAGAGATCGAAGCCGCCGCAGCCACTCATCCCCAGGTTCGCGCTGCCGTCGTGCTCGTGCACGCAACGGCAACACCCGTTCTGTGCGGCTATGTGATCCCCACGGACGACGCGAACCCGAACTCGGACAACCTTTCTCGCAGTGTTCTCGCGCATCTGACGACGCTGCTGCCCCAGCACATGATTCCCGCACATCTGATGGTGCTCGAGGCGTTTCCCACGACCGTCAACGGCAAGGTCGACCGCCGCGCCCTGCCGGTCCCGGATGTCGGAGGTGCGCCGGCGGGCCCGCTGACCGACGGTCAACGGCGATTGGCCGAACACATCGCGGCCTTGCTCGGTCGCGAAGCCGGCTCGCAGGCGCTCTTGGATTCCATCGGACCCGACAGCGACTTCTTCGCCCTCGGCGGAGATTCGCTGGCCGCGATGCGTCTGGTGACCCGGGTCAATCGGGATCTGAACCTACGGATATCGGTGCGAGCGGTGTTCGATCACCCGACGGTCGCGACTCTGTCTGACTACATCGACGCAGCGGAACAGCCGCCGTGCGCCGACAGTGAAACGAATATCGACGAGACGGTCAACATCGACACGCGCACCCGGCCGATGAACGCCGGAGAGCGACGAATGTGGTTGGCGGACAGACTCAGCGGACACGGCGGAACCTACACGGTACCGCTGGTGTTCAGGGTCGCCGGTCCCCTCGACCTCTCCGCTCTCGAACAGGCACTCACCGACGCCACCGCACGTCATCGATCTCTGCGGTCGTTGTACGTCGAGAACGACGGAGCACTGACGGTCGAGATCCTCGACCCGAGTGACGAACGTTCGGCCCCTGCCCTGCGACGTCACGCCTTGCAGTCTACGAAGGTGGCGCAGGCGATCGAGCAGTTCCTGCAGGAACGATTCGATCCCTCGGAGTCGATTGCGCTGCGCGCCGGCGTGTTCGTTCACGACGACGAGCAGGACTGCGCGACACTCGTTCTCGCCGTGCATCACATCGCGACGGACGAATGGTCGGAGCCGGCGTTACTGCGCACCCTCTCGCGCGCTTACGCTGCGCGCGGTGCCGGCCGGACACCGCTGGACCTGGGCACAGCACCGCCCCCGACGGCGGTGTTCGAGGAGGATCACGAGTCCGAGATCGCCTCGTGGCGAGCACATCTGACTCCAATACCGCCGGTCCTGGACGTACCGGGCTGGCGCGCTGCCCGCCATACCGGTGCACGGACCGGGCGGACGATCAGACGCGTCGTTGCCGACGACGTCGCAGCGGCTGTGCGGTCCACGGCGCGCGAGTGCGGGGCGAGCATGTACATGGCCACTCAGGTTGCGACGGCGATCGCACTGCGCGCGTGCGGATCGGGTGAGCAGTTCCTCACGGCGTCGCCGATGTCGATCAGGTCCCCGGAAACAGGCCACGACGACGCGAGCGACGAAGTGGGTTTCCACCTGAACACCGTGCTGCTGCGAGCAGATCTACGCGGAAACCCCACGGTACGAGAAGTGTTCGCGCGTACCCGGGACCAGACGCTGCACGCGCTCGCGCATTCCAGGGCGCCGTACGAGGAGGTCGTGGCTGCGGTGCCGGCGCTGCGCGAGCAGCCTCCGGTGCGCGTGATGGTGGTCCACCAACCACACCGGGACGGCGGGGGCACTCTCGCTCTCGGCGATCTGGTCACCGAACGGCTGCCCGTCGACACCGGTACGGCCAAGTACGACGTGAGTGTCACTCTGTACGAGAACGATTCGGCCGTCGGTCTTGCTGTCGAGTACGCAACCGACGTCGTCGACACCGACGCCGCCGACGCACTGCTGCGGCGACTCGAAACGGTGTTGCAGCGTATGCCTGCGTCGCTGGACCTGCAGGTCGACGCGGTGGATCTGCTCGACGCTCAGGACCGCGCCACGCTGTCGCGACTCTCCGGCGCTCGACGAGACATCGAACCCGGCCTGACGCTCGACCGAATCATCACTCGCGCATCCCCGGTGGACGGCGCGGCGCTGATATTCGAAAATCGTCGCCGAGACCTGAAATCCGTTCTCGGCGAGGCGTCCGCCTTGGCACGGTTGATCATCGACTCCGGTCATGGACCCGAGGACGTCGTGGCGGTCGCACTCGATCGGTCACCCGAGCTGATCGTCACGATCCTCGCCGTGACCTTCTCGGGAGCCGCCTACGTGCCACTCGATCCAGCACTGCCCCAAGCACGGCTTCGCTACCTGCTCGAAGACTCCGGTGCCGCCACGATCGTCACCACCGCCGATATCGCGGCACGTTTTTCCGATTCGGATGTGCCCCTGATCGATCTCGCCGACCCAGCGGTGGCCACTCGGCTGGCCGCACTTCCTACACATCCGGTCGTCGACAACGAACGCCGACGCCCGCTACGCGGTGATCATCCGGCGTACGTTCTCTACACCTCGGGTTCGACCGGACGACCGAAGGGCGTCGCGGTGTCCCATTCGGCCATCGTGAACCGTGTCCTCTGGGCCGCAGAACATCACGAGATCACCGATACGGACGTGTTCCTGCAGAAGACCCCCGCGTCGTTCGACGTCTCGGGCTGGGAGATCTTTCTGCCGTTCGTCACTGGAACGTCGGTCGTCGTGGTGGAAGACGGCGGCCACCGAGATCCACGGCGGCTGGCGGACCTCATCACGACGCAAGGAGTGAGCATCGTCCACTTCGTTCCCTCGATGCTCGGCGAATTCCTCACCACTGTGACGTCCGAACCTGCGAACCCTGTCCTCGACGCCAGTGCGCTGCGGCTGATCGTCTGCAGCGGCGAGCCGTTGACCGCGCAGCACGCGCAGTCGGTGGCCACGGTCTTCCCGCGGGCGACCCTGCTGAACCTGTACGGCCCCACCGAAGCGGCAATCGACGTGACCGCCGAGAACGTCTCGGCGCGCGGACCGGTCGCAGGGCTGTCCGTCGCGATCGGCACGCCGGTGTGGAACACCCACTGCCGCATACTCGATCACACGCTCGCCGAGGTGCTGCCCGGTGCCGAGGGAGATCTCTACCTCGGCGGAACGCAACTGGCCCGCGGGTACCACGACAAGGCCGCGCTGACCGCGAGCAGGTTCGTGGCCGACCCCCGGGCCGACGTCCCCGGTGCCCGCCTCTACCACTCCGGCGACCGTGCGCGGCAACGACGTGACGGCAGTATCGAGTATCTCGGCCGCACCGACGGCCAGATCAAGCTGGCCGGCCAACGTATCGAATTGGCCGAGGTGGAGGCCGCGCTTCGCGCCCATCCCGGCGTCCGGTCGAGCGCCGCGGCCCAACAGATCACGGCAGCCGGGCCGCGACTCGTCGGATACGTCGTCGCAGATGCCGGAACGACTCTGCTCGAGAACGATATTCGCCTCACGGCCACCCGTATCCTCCCCGCGTCGTGGGTTCCGGCTCGCATCGCAGTCCTGGACGAGATCCCGCTGACCTCGAGCGGAAAGCTCGACCGCAACGGCCTTCCCCCCATCGAATTCCATGTCTCGGCGTCGAGTGATCGAGTACCGACAACCGACAGCGAGATCGCGATCCGTGCCTCCATCGCCGAAGCCCTGGGACTCGAGGCCCACGACATGGGAATCGACGACGACTTCTTTCGGGTCGGCGGCGACAGCATCAGCGCAATTCGCACGGTCACCCTCGCGCGCAGACGCGGCTGGCGCATCACCGAGATGCAGATCTTCGATCTCCGCACAGTCGCCGCACTCGCCGAGGCCGCGGTACCCGACGGCGCGACGAAAGATGCTCCACACGAATATGTTTCCCGTGCCGATGTCGCTGTGCCACTGCCCGATCTCGCCAGGACCGCGGTGAAATCCGGCCTGGACATCGACGATCGTATCGAGACGGTTCGGGTCGAGATCGACGTCCGCGCCGAGCTGACCGCGGTCGAGCTCGACAGGGAGGTGCGCCGGGCGACAACAGCGCTGATGGAGACGTTCCCGGCACTGCGCACCCGCATCGACCGCTCCCGGCGCAGGTTGTGGAAGGCCTTCGAGGTACATCCCGACTCGGTGAACCTCGAGACCGTCGTGCACATCGCAGGTGAAGAGGACACGGCGAGCGTCGTGAACGGGATCGATGTCGACACCGGCCCGTTGCTCCACATCCACGTCGAAAAACACGAGAGCGACGGGTGGTCCGCCTTGCTGTCCGTGCATCACCTCGCGCTCTCGGACACTCTCACCGCGTCGACAGTGGCGGAACACTTTCTCGGCACCCTCGCATCAGGAGTCCACCGATGACGAACACCCACGCGTCCGCACGTACCGGGCCGGCGTCGAGTGCACAGCAGCGAATGCTGTTCCTCGATCAGATGGAAACGGACCGCCATGCGTACACCATGCCGGTTCACCTCGATCTGACGTCGGATCCGGATCTGGACGTCCTGGCCGACGCTCTGGCCGATGTGACAACACGCCATGCGTCGCTGCGCAGTGTGTACTCGAACGACGACGGCAGGGTGCTGCGCCACCTGAAACCCACTGCCGCAGTGAAGGTAGCGGACCGTCGAGGTGAGCCGTACAGCCCCCGCACATTCGACCTCGGTGCCGAGATCCCCTTCGCCGCAGATCTCTACGACCGGTCTCGATTGGTCCTGACGGTGCACCACATCGCCGCCGACGGCGGTTCGGTGCCGATCCTGTTGGAAGACATCCGGATCGCGTACGACGCGCGTGCGCGAGGCGAGGAACCGATCTGGCCGGAGTCGGCGGTGGACTACGCGCAGTATGCGGAGGACGAAGGCTCCATCGACGTCACGGCAGATCGACCGTTCTGGACGTCCACTCTTGCACCGTACGTCGATCCCGTTGATCTCCCGCTCGATCACTCCCGTAGCGAGGTGCCGTCCACCGCGGGGCGGATGATCGAAACGGCGCTGCCCACGTTCCTCGCCGCCGACATCGAGCAGTTCTGCACGACGAACCGCATCAGCCGACTGGTCTTTCTCCAGATCGTCACAGCTCTCGCACTGCGTGCCCACGGCGGCGGCGACCTGATCCCGATGGGCACGGCCGTCGATACTCGGCCATCCGACGCGCTGACCGATGCGGTGGGGCTCTACGTCAACACCATCGTGCTGCCCACCGACCTCACCGGCGACCCCACCGTGACCGAATTGACCGCGCGGACCAGGAGTTCGACGCTCGACTGTGTCGACCGTCGCGCCACCCCGTTCCACGAGGTCGTCGAGTGGCTCCGGCCCGCGAGGACGCCGGGAGTGCATCCACTGTTCCAGGTGATGATCGCCGAGGTGGACACGCGGCCGAAACCGGTGTCGCTGGGGCCCGTAGACGGAGTCCTCCGCCCACCGGACGACGCGTCGGCAAAGTTCGATCTGATTGTCGCCATCGGTCCACGAGGTGAATCGGGTCGACTCGGACTCGACATCCTCTACCGCCGGGAACTGTTCGAGGACAGAACTATTCGATCGATTCTGGACGACATGACACTGATCGCAGCTCAGGCCGTCGCAGATCCGAACCGGCGGATCTCCGAACTGGCCACCAGTCCGAACGACTCGGCCCCGCAACGGACCCCGATACTCGCTCGGCCGCGCCCCGGCCGGTGGTCACGCACACTCACCCTGTCCGAGCGGCAGATCCGCCGTGCCCAGGCAACGCTCATCGGCCTCCACCTTCGGCACGACATGCTCTCCACCGGACTCGACACCGACGGTGACATGCCGGTGCGTACCTCTCTGACGGCAACGGAGATTCTCGAGCGGTCTCGGATCCACAGTGCAGAAACGGAATTCGGGGCTGTCGCGAACGGGGGTCTTCGAGCCGGTTGGACGGGCGAAGGTGTACTGCGAGTGGAGATGACGCACGCGGCGGTCGACGAGGAGTCGTGGCCGTCCGTTCTCGATGCGTTGACGAGTGATCGATCGGTGGTCGACGTGGCGGTCGGCTCCTCGGCACGATGGACACGCAACGATCAGGAACTGGCAGAGGACCTTTCGATCGTCGACCACGCCGAGACATGGCTCGATGTCGTGGATGCGGCCGTGGACGTGATCGACCGGCGAGAAACAGCGTCGCCCCTCTTCTCCGTCCCGACAGCACCCGCGAGTAGTGGTGCCGAGAGTTCTGCACCACTGACCACGACCGGACTTCCCGGCATCGTCGAGACTAGGACGGCTGTCCTCGAGTCGGTGCGCGAGGTGATGACGGAGGTCGCCGGACACGAGTCGATGGTGGTGTGGGTCGACGAATCCGACCGAGACCGAAACGTCGAACACGGTTCCCGAACAGTGGGTTGCCTGCGCCGCGGGCTACCCGTCGTGATCGACGCGGGCACCCTGTTCGGCGGAGAGGCCGACCCCGAGCACGCCGCATCCTTCGGGGTGGCCGCGCACCTCAGCGAACACACCCCTGGCGTGTTCGACGACCTACCGCCTGCCGATCTGCAGGTCCGCATCCACATTTCGAGTGCCGAAGGGCAGCACCTCGTACAGAGCGCCTCCGCGCCCGAGATCGACGTCAGGTTCCTCCGAACCGAGACCGGATCGTGGTCGTGCGCGTGTTCGGTGTCCGCCCTCGCCGACACCGACGTCGCCCACGTCGCCGCACGCCTGGCGACGGCTGTCGCGACCAGGGTGAACGCAGTGGGTTCCGGAGTCAATCCAGTGGTGGACAGCGCGTTCGCGGACGGCATCGATCGCAGTACCGACATGGCCGGACTCGACCCGCGGGAGCGTCGATCAGTGGAGTCGATTCTCGGCCCACTGCGAGCGATCTACCCGACGACGTCGTTGCAGGACGGGCTTCTCTTCCATCAGCAGCTGGGCGGACAGGGCGAGGGGATCTACCTGTCGCAGACGGTGATGCGACTCTCCGGCTCACTCGACACGGATCTGTTGCGACGTGGCGCGGACGCCGTGCTCGCCGCGCACCCGCAGGTCGGTGCTGGATACGTCCAGCTCGGTGAGCGCACCGTTGCCGCAGTGCCGCGGACGGTTCGGATGCCCTGGGCGACGACGGATCTGCGACATCTCGACGCCGATGCGGCTCAGGTGGAGCTGTCACGCTTCGGAAGGCGCGAGGCTGCACAGGGGTTCGATCCTGTTCAGCCGCCGCTCGTCCGACTGGGCGTGGCGCTGCTCCCCGAGGGCCGGAGTGCACTGGTGTTCACCATCGAACATCTCGTTCTCGACGGGTGGTCCATCTGGAGATTCCTACGGGCCGTTCTCGACGAATACACCCGGCCCGGCCGCACCGAATCGAGTCACCGTGCGTCGTACGACGACTACGTGATGTGGCTGAGAACTCGTGATCGTGATGCGGGCCTACAGATGTGGCGACGCCAGCTCGCAGGCACGCCGGGGCCGACTCTGCTCGCTCCCCGGCGCACCGCGGCGTCGGTCGATCCGGCCGGTTCGGCGGAGACGGTCTTCCATCTCGATCGCTCACTCACCCGAGACGTGAAAGAACTCGCTGCGCAGACCGGCGTCACGACGAGCATCGTGTACGAACTTGCGTGGGCGCTGACTCTGCAGAAGTTCACCGGCCAGGACGATGTGGTGTTCGGCACCGTGGTGTCCGGCCGGCCCGCCGAGATCCCCGGTATCGACGAGCTTCTGGGGTTGCTGTTCAACACGGTCCCGCTACGAGTGCGCATCGATCCCGCTCTCGCCGTTCGTGACCATCTGGCCCGTATTCAGGACGAGCGACGCCCCCTGCTGACCCATCCGTATCTCGCGCTGTCCGACCTGGAGGAGTGCGCCGGACACCGTGGGTTGTTCGATACGCTGTTCGTCTTCCAGAACATCCCGGTCGTTCCGCCCGACGAGCGTCTGGGTCCCGATGGCGCACTTCGGGTGATCGACCAGAAACTCAGTGATGCAACGCATTACGCACTGACGGTGGTGGTCGCGCCGGTGGAGTCCGGTGCCCGGGTGCGAATGATGCATCGACGGGACGCTCTCGACGATGCCCGGGCAGAAGCGATTGTCGACACCTATCGGGCGGCGTTGGCCGCGCTGACTGCGGCACCGGACGAGGCGGCGGCGAGCATCGCTCTGCTCACTCCGCGTGAGCTCGCGTGGACGCGGCAACACTCGGGCGCACTCGAGTCGGCTGTACCCGAGCACACGGTGTGGGATCTGTTCGCTGCACGCGCTGCAGACCGACCGAACGACCTGGCACTGGTGGCCGGGGATGTTCGGTGGAGCTTTGCCGATCTGCATTCACGCGCGCTGAATCTCGGTGCGCTGCTGCGATCGAACGGTGTCGTCGGGGAATCGCGGGTCATGCTCTTCCTCCCCCGCACCGAGCTCATGGTCGAGGCGCTGTTCGGTGTCTTCGCTGCAGGAGCTGCCTACGTTCCGGTCGATACCGAGATGCCCGCCGACCGCATCGAGTACATCGTGCGCGAATCGCGCCCGCACGTCGTTCTGACGACGAGCACGCTGGCAGAACAGCTCCAGAGCATCACGACCGAACAGCCCGCTGTCGTCATCGAACTCGACATCGACGGTGTCGGAAACGGACTGCCGGCACCCGGCGATGTCGCTCGGCGACTCGACCAGCTTGCCTACATCATCTACACGTCGGGATCGACCGGGCGCCCCAAAGGGGTTGCAGTCCCGTACAGCGGGTTGACGAACATGTTCGTCAACCACCGCAGGGAAATTTTCGAGCCCGTCGTCGCTCGGGCCGGGCACAGACAGTTGGCGATCGCGCACACCACGTCGTTCTCGTTCGACGCATCGTGGGAGCAGTTGTTCTGGCTGTTGGAGGGCCACACGGTGCACGTGATCGACGAGCAGACGCGACGCGATCCGGCGATTCTCCTCGACTACTTCGATGCGGAGAGAATCGATGCCTTCGACGTCACACCGACCTACGGTGAACATCTCGTCGACGCCGGTCTGCTGGCCCGCCCGCGGTGCCTGAACACGTCCCTGCAGGACGACGACTCCGCGGGTCTGGTGTTCGTCTCGCTCGGCGGCGAAGCGGTGGGAGACCGTCTGTGGTCCGACCTGCGAGACGCACCAGGAACGGGAGGGTACAACCTCTACGGGCCCACCGAGTACACGATCAACGCGCTCGGTGCCGACGTGCAGGACCGATCGACGCCGACACTGGGTCGGCCCATTCTGAACACCACCGCGCATGTACTCGACACCGCATTGCGGCTGTCGGCACCCGGCGTCATCGGCGAGCTCTACCTGTCGGGTGCGGGCCTCGCGCGTGGATACGACGGACGGCCTGGGTTGACTGCGGAACGTTTCGTGGCAAACCCGTTCACGGACAACGGTTCTCGAATGTATCGAACCGGTGACCTGGTATCACGCGACCCGGACGGGTTGATCTCCTATCACGGCCGCGCCGACAATCAGGTGAAGATCAGGGGCCACCGCGTCGAGACCGGGGAGATACAGGACGCGCTGCAGCGGCTCCCCGGCATCGTGCGCGCCGCGGTGACCGTGTTCGAACGGGCCGGCAGTACGGAACTGGCCGCGTACGTCCTCGTCGACGGCCCGGAAGCGTCGGACATCACCGCGTCATCGGTCAAAGACGGGCTACGGGAACTGATTCCGAGCTACATGGTCCCGGCATCGGTGCAGGTGGTCGACAGCCTGCCGCTGACGGTCAACGGCAAGCTCGACGTCGCGGCGCTGCCTGCACCGTCGGAGAGTGCCGAGCCGGTGGACCGTCCGCGGGGCGATGTCGAATCGCTGATCGCCGATGCGGTCCACGACGTGTTGGGCGTGACCGAGATCGGCAGAGACGACGACTTCTTCGCGTTGGGTGGGCATTCACTGGCCGCTGTCCGGTTGGCGTCTCGTCTGCGCGCGGTGGATCTCGAGCTCGGTGTGCGCGACATCTACGCGCAACCGACAGTCGCGGGTCTGGCACGTGCGGTCATCGACGGTGGCGGAGACGGCATGCTCGCACCGTTGGTGGAGTTGCGTCGAGCCGGCGATCCCGCTGTGTTCTGTCTGCAGCCTGCCGGCGGTCTCAGTTGGTCCTACATCGGAGCCTTGCGGTTCCTCGATCCCTCGATATCGGTGTACGCCATCCAGGACCCGGCGCTGCAGAGCGGCGACGACGCGATCGAGTTGGCGTCGATCGAGGCCTTGGTCGACGACCATGTCGAGCGGATCCGAGCCGTCCGACCACATGGTCCGTATCACCTGCTCGGATGGTCTTTCGGCGGGCAGCTCGCACACGCGATCGCGGCGCGTCTGCACGAGCGGGGCGAAGAAGTGGCGTCGCTGGTATTGCTCGATTCCTACGCAGACGTCGCCGCCGCAGACACGGCCGAACGTGAGGATCTGTCGCAGAACGGCATAGAGGAGGCGCAGAACAATTTTCGGCGCCACATGCAGACGGATCCGCTGCTGTCGAGCTTCGCTTCCGAGGTACAGGACCGGTTGGTGCGCACCCTCGGTCGGCACCTCGCTCTGTCGATTCCACCGACGGTCGGCCGCCACGCGGGCGACGCGTTGCTGATCGGAGCTTCTCGTGGAACGCCCCTGGAAATGCAGCGTCGCCGAGACCGCCAGTGGCAGGACAGAATCACCGGGACCGTGCACGTGCACTCCGTCGATCTCGCGCATGCACAGCTCGGTCAGGCGCACAACTGGTCGGTGTTCGGGCAACGAGTGGCCGACTACATCTGGGCTCGCATCCAATGACGTACCCCCACCTCGGGGTTGCCGAGGTGGGGGCGCTCGGATCGGATTTCGATCCGAAGTGGTGGATCTAGACGGTCGTCTTGTCGATCGCCGCCGTCAGGTCGACGATCTGCGCGGTGTAGCTCGCGTAGTTGTTGGTCGCGTCGGTGGTCCAGTCGGCGATGTTTCCGGCCTCCGCAGCCTTCACCAGGGCCCAGGTCGGACGGTCGGCTTCCAGTTCGGCCAGCGGGGTCGAGTACGAACGAGTGTCCAGCAGAATGAGATTCGGCTGATACTGGCCGACATTCTCCCAACTCACGGGCGTGAAGGATCCCGAGTCGGCGGCGCGGGGAACGTCGGACTCGAGAAGCGTCAGACCCCAGTTCTGGTAGTCACGCAGTTCGGGGAACTCGTCGTTGATCGCGACGTAGTACTGGTCCGACGGGGAGATGGCCATCGCGGTCAGACCCGGCTTGGCAGCAATTGCTTCCTTCAGGTCGGCGACAGCGGAGTCGTAGGCCTCACGGTCGGCCCGGTTCGCGTCGGTATCGACGTCGGCACCGAGTTCGGTGGCCAGTGTCTCGTAGTCCTTCAGGGTCTCGGAGGAGGGCTTCTGCGCGGAGACAGCAAGGAACGGTGCGACCTGCTCGAGTTGGTTGGCGAGGTCGGATGTTTCCAGACCGAGGCCGCCGTAGGCGTCCCCGGCGTACCAGCCGGTGATGAGCACATCGGGATCGAGGGCCGCGACCTGTTCGACGTCGATGTCGCCGTATGCCTGTCCCACGCTTTCGATGCCGTCGAGATCGAGTCCGCGCAGCGGGATCGACGACTCGAAGGAGCTTCCTCCCCAGATGCCGACCGGCTTGATGCCCAGCGGGATCAACGCTGCGGCAGCCTGTTCGCTGGCCACGATGCGTGACGGCACCGCGTCGAGTTCGACGGTTTCGCCGCGGCCGTCCATGTAGCTGAAGCCGGACTCCGAAGTGGTCGTGTTCGACTCCCCCGGCTCGTTGTCCGAAGAGGAACATCCGCTCAACGCGGTGACGCCCACCATCGAGAGCACTGCGAATGTCGCCGCCAGTGTGCGCCGAGATCCCCGCGTTCGAGTCGTTGAAATTCTGAAGGTCCGCATTCTTTCCCCATCATCCAAGTTAGGCAAACGTTGCCTATGTTGGGATAGACTAACCAACACGACGGGGGTTCGGTGTGGTTGGTCCGGTCAGTCGACCACGGTGTCGACCGAGGACGTTCCCGGTGCCGACGGGACCCATGGCTTCAGAGGTTGAACGACATCGCGATAGAAGGCGTCTAGACCATCGGTCACGCTACCGATGAAGCTGGCCGCGGATCCCGAGCGCTTGCTGCCCATCTTGGTCGGTGACGTCAGCGTGAAATACTGCAATTCGCTGGATCGGCCTGCGGTCAACGATTTGGCATCCGCTCGCACGGTCGCCAGGTTCTCGCACGATATTTCGCTTGCGTCTGCGAACACGGCTTCGACCAAGATATCGGCGGGAGCGTTCTTCAGTTGCTTGAGTAGCCACGACGCTCGCCGGAGCGCGGTTCCGTCGGTCGGCGCGTCGACTGCGGTACTGCACTGAATCTTGTTGGTACGCATATCCGCTTCGACAGTGACATCTCCGGCGGCATCCGGAATGCGCAATGTGGCCGAGAGACACCCGGAGACAACGAGCTGCTCGACGATGTACTCGTTGCGCGCCTGGGGATCTCCGCTGAATTTCCTCGGGAGGTGGTGCTTCACCGGAACGCCGAGATCGGCGGTCATCCGCAGGGCCAGGTGCCTGGACAGCGACGCCCACGTGTTCGCGACCGACAACGCTTTGACATCACTCGCGCGGAGGGTTCCGGCGGTGACGGAGTCACGAACTGCCACCCAATGGCGACCCATGTCGACGAACTCCGTCGCGCCGGACTTAGGGTGCGTCAGGTACCGGACGAATTCGCTCAGAATCCATACCTGAAGAGAATCGGCAAGGTCGCCGTGTGACAACAACATGCGAGCCTCGTGAATGACCTCGGACCATGAAATATGCCGCAGCGATACCTTGTTCAGCTTGGTCTTGTTCACCTGGACCGGAAGCTCACCGGCGGAGGCAGGTATGTCGTTGGACAAACTCAGAACGGTCTCGTACCTGTGCCTCTTCGCGACATCGAGGTAATTCTCGAGCTGCTCTTTCTGCAGCTTGCCGGTGCCGGTCTTCACTTCCAGCAACGCGGTCCACACTTGGCCCGCGCGCGATACCCGGAACACACCGTCGGGGATGACTTTGCCCTCGCCCTTGGCGAACTGCACTTCGAGATAGCCCTCGAAGGGACCGGATGGCGCTCCGGCATGTGCGCAGATTGCGCGAGCGAACGGACGAACCGCCTGCATCGTCGCGATCAGTGCCGAGGTGGCCCTCTTCTCCTGCTCCTCACCGGATCCGACACCGGAAACAGAGAACAGGCGAGCCGTCTGCCACGATTCTCCTCCGGCCAGGGTGAACCGAGGCGGCGTGACCTTCTTGGCAATGGGCTTCTTGGTGCGAACGCCACGTTTCGGCAGTTCGACATCGACGACCGAGACGTCGACGATCTCACCGGTCGTGTCCACGGCCTGAACATGCGAGTCAGCGACCTCGACCACGACCACGTCGTTCTCCGAGGTTTCGGGCTCGCTGTCGTCGACGTCGACTCCGAAGTCCTGCGCAAGACCGCCGAGACCGGTTTCCCAGCCCTGTCCGACCGCCCGCAGTTTCCATGCGCCGTTCCGCCGATACACCTCGCCGAACACCAACGCACGTTCCGACGACGCATCGGCGGTGAGGAACTCCCCGAGCACAGAACCGGTTTGATCCCGCACCTGCATCGACAGTTTCCCGAACTCACCCAACGGAACGTCGTCGGAGCTACCCGCGATGACCACCTTGTCGACTTCGGCTGCGAGAGAATCGAGGTGAATCGACACTCGTTCCTGTTTGCCTTCGTCGGTGCTACTGCTCCCGCGGTATCGTACGGTCGCGTCCTCGGACTCCGGCTGGTTGTAGAAGACGAAGTCTGCGTCGGACCGAACGTGCCCGCTCGAATTCACCAGCAGCGCAGACGCATCGAGATCTCGCTCCGGATCGACCCACGACACGATGACATCCAGCTCGGTCACCTCGTCCGGCAGGGAAATGTTCTGGCCCTTGGCGAGGATGGGTGAACTCACGCTGACACGCTCCTGTCGGACAAAACGGACTCCGACTGCTCACCCTATGCACCGGGTGGCAATGTGAGTCGTCCTCGCTCGACATTCATTCATTCGACCTACGGCACGCATGGTCGGTGCCACTTACGCCCGTCAGAGAATACGACTCAAGAATTGTTGTGTACGAGCGCTTTTGGGATTGTCGAAGAACTCACCGGGAGGTGCCTCTTCCACGATCTTCCCGTCGCTCATGAAGACGACCCTGTCTGCGGCCGCTTTCGCGAAGCCCATTTCGTGGCTGACCACCACCATCGTCATGCCCTCGTCGCGCAGTCGAAGCATGACGTCGAGGACCTCGTTGACCATCTCGGGATCGAGGGCTGACGTGGGCTCGTCGAACAGCATCACTTCGGGCTTCATCGCCAACGCTCGGGCGATCGCCACGCGTTGCTGCTGACCACCGGACAGTTGTGACGGGTAGTTCTCCCCCTTGTCCGACAGGCCGACGAGGTCGAGCAGTTCCTGAGCTTGCCTGCGCGCCTTGTCCTTCTGCGTACCGAGGACATGACGTGGACCCGATGCGACGTTATCCAGCGCCGTCATCATCGGAAACAGGTTGAAGCTCTGGAACACCATTCCTGTGTGGTGCCGCTGCTTGGCGATCTGCGCCTCCGACAGCGGCGTTCGCTTGGCGCCTTCCGAGAAGCCCATCATCTCGCCGCACACTCGGACGGTCCCGGATTCGATCGTCTCGAGGCAGTTGAGCGTGCGCAGCAGGGTGCTCTTTCCACTTCCCGACGGCCCGAGGAGCAGGACCACTTCCCCTTTGTCCACCGTGAAATCGATGTCGTCGAGGACGACGAGATCGTTGTAGGCCTTCGTCATATTCCTGACCTCGACCATCGTCGTGGCCTTCGTGGTCGCAGACGTCGCACTCGTCATCGGTTCACAGCCTCGGCTTTCATCGCGCTGTCGTCGAGCTTCGGACTCGACGGGCCGCCCTTACGGCGGTAATTGCGGTCGTATCCACGTCCTACTCGTACTTCGATCATCTTCTGAATCAACCCCCACAGAGTTGTCAGCACCAGGAAGTACAACGCTGCCGCGCAGAGCCCCTCCAGCACTCGAAAATTCACCTGCACCAAGAACTGTGTCCGTCGCAGCAACTCCTGTACTGAGATGACCGACACCAGCGTTGTGGTCTTGAGCAGCCCGTTGAAGCTGTTGCCGAGTGGAGGAATCATCACCCGCAGTGCCTGAGGGAGAACCACCACGCGGAAGACCTTCGTGGGTGACATACCGAGGGCCCGTGCCGCTTCCGTTTGTCCGGTGGGAACCGACAGCAATCCGGAACGCACTATTTCCGACAGGTATGCGGCTTCGTTGAGAACCAGGCCGACGAGTGCCGCCTCGATCACGCCCAGTTTGATGCCGACCTGAGGCAGTCCGGTGTAGATGATCACCAACTGCACCAGTAGAGGCGTGCCGCGCATCAGCCACACGTAGAACCCGGCGACTATCCGCAGGGGTACGAGCTTGGACGATCGCGCGGAGGCCACCACCACTGCGAGAGCGAGTCCGAAAATCATGCTGACTACGGTGAGCCAGATAGTGACCCATGCGCCTTCGAGCAGCTGGGTGCTCGTCAGGATGGAGAAGAATGCGTCCCAGGACCACATGGGGGTGCCTTTCGACTTGCGTTGGTCGGATCAGCTGTCGAGAGGACCGGTGCTGACGGCGATATCGCCCTCGTATCCGGTGACGTCGTACTGCTCGAACAGATCGGGCAGATAACCATCGCTCCTCATCTCCGAGAGCACACGCGCCACCTCAGCGGACGATTTGCTGCCCTTGGCGAATCCCATGGCAAGGGGTGCCTCGTTGATTCCACCGACGGCTGTCTCGAAGCGTCCGTCTTCCTGGTAGAACGACGTGACCGACTCGACGATGGAGGTGCCGTCGAGCTGTCCCGCCGAAAGCGCTTGATAGGCATCGGCATTGGTCTTGAACGTCTGCACCGTCAGCGCCGGCTTTCCTTCGGCTGCAAATTCCTCGGCCATGGCGGTCAACGTGTCGAACTCGTATCCGGGCGCTTCGACCCCGATGGTCTTGCCCGCCAGATCGTCCAAGCTCGAGATCGATTCGGGGTTGCCCGAGGGCACCGAGATCGAGACTGCCTGCACCTCGTACGGAACGAGATCGATGGTCTCGGCCCGTGCGGGCGTGTAGAACATGCCGGTGTCGATCATGTCCCAGCGGCCGGCCTGCACACCGGGAATCTGTGCCTCGAACTCGATGTTGACGAACTTCGGCGTCAGACACAGGCGCTTGGCGATCTCCTTACCGAGGTCGACGCGCATGCCGATCACGTCGCCGTTCGGATCGACGTACTGCATCGGCGGAAGAGTCGCGTTGGTGGCCATCGTCAGTACGCCTTCTTCGGCGAGGTCCGAAGCACCGAGCGTGGGTGTGCAATCCGTCGGCGCGGCCGCGGAATCGTCCGAGGAACTACAGGCAGTGAGGCCGGCCACCACAACAGCGATAGCGGCGAGTCCTGTTAACTTGCGCATTGAGCGAGCCTTTCGATATCGACTGCAGCACTACACGTTCGAGGACGGGGCGGCAGCGACGATGATGGAGTGGTTCGAGAAGAGTCGATCCTTTGGGATCGATTGCATCAAGCGTCGCAGACGAATTCGGAGGCGTCAACGCGGTTAACACTGCCGACACGCGGTACATCAACTGTTAACCGTTCGCACGTGATCGCGCTCCTCATTCCTGCGATCCGAGAACGTCGATCACAGTTCGGCACACGACGCCCGCTCCACCAGACGAGCGCCGATTCGATACGTACGCCCGTCGGGTTCGACCGAGTCCTTGATCTGCTGGAACAACAGGTCCATGGCCACGTTGGCCAATTGGGCCGCGCCGTTGTCGACGACTGTGATTGCCGGCTGCCACATCGCGAGCCACGGCATGTCCTCGTGGCAGATCAGCGACAACTCGTCCGGCACCGAGACACCCCTGCCGACGAGCGTGGGCAGGATGCCGAAGACAGCCTCGTGATTGGCTGCGTACAGAGCAGTCATCGCCTGGGGTGCATCCAGTAGCGAGTTGATCGCTTCGGCACCGAATTCGGTGGTGAACGGCCCTTTTCGGACGATCGTCTCGTCGACCGGAATACCTGCGTCGGCCAACGCCAGTCGATAGCCCTCGTAGCGCTCACGCCCGGACGTCGCATCCTCGTTTCCACCGATGTAGCCGATCCGACTGTGCCCGAGCTCGACCAGGTGCGCCGTCGCGTCGCGAGCACCCGTGACGTCGTCTGCCAGCACCGTCGACGCCGAACTCCCCTTGACCGAACGGATCAGGTTGACCACCGCGCGGCCCTGTTCCAGAAGCGCATTCGACGCCGCCGCACTTCGACCGCTGCCGATCACGATCGTGCCGTCCACGCCGTGCTCGCCGAGCATGGCCAGGACGTCGTTCTCACGCGCCGGATCGGCATCGGTGATGCAGAGCAGGACTTGAAA
Organism: Rhodococcus sp. 14-1411-2a; assembly: GCF_002259485.1. Lineage (GTDB taxonomy): Bacteria > Actinomycetota > Actinomycetes > Mycobacteriales > Mycobacteriaceae > Rhodococcoides. The sequence goes on along the minus strand of NZ_NPGA01000020.1, from coordinate 22,987 downwards.
TCCGCTGGCTGCCGCTCTCTTCTGGACCACCTCGGCGACGGTGTGAAAGGTCGCGTTGAGCAGGTTGTTCATGACCAGACCGATCAAGTGCGATCTGTTCGAGCGCAGCGCACTCGCAGCCCTGTTCGGCCGATATCCGAGAACCCGAGCCGCATCCTCGACCGCTGCCCGTGTCTCCGCGGAGATCAGTGACGATCCACTCAATGCGCGTGATGCCGTGCTGCGCGAAACCCCAGCAGCGCTCGCAACGTCGATCAAGGTGACCGCCATCGGTTCTCCGTTCTCTTGCTTCACGCCTCGGACAAACATATTCGACCGTGGTCGCGTTACAAGTACGTTTCCGGCTTGACGACTCGACCACCCCGAAGGCAGTCTATGCAATCGATCCCACAAATGCGGGTACGACGCGTCGTCGATCGTCCCGAGCCCGAAAGGCACTCCCATGAATCGCGATGATGTCGCGTGGTCCGGTTACTGGCCCGCTGCCCCCACACCGTTCACGCAGTCGGGTGACGTCGACACCGAGGCAATTTTCGACTTGATGAATCTCTACGCGCAGACGGGTGTTCACGGTGTGCTCGTGAACGGCAGCACAGGCGAATGGTTCAGCCAGAGCGACCACGAACGAAAGACCGTCGCGGAAGCGTCGATCGATGCAGTCGCAGGCCGCTTCCCTGTTGTGATCGGTGTCAGTGCGTACACAGCTGCGCAGTCCTCCGCGCTCGCGAAGCACGCTGCTTCCGCCGGCGCGGACGGCATACTGGCGACGCCTCCGCCCTACGTACACACCTCGGCGGAAGAGACCTATCAGTACTACCGAAGCGTCAGCACCGCAACATCGTTGCCGTTCATGGCCTACAACTGGCCACGAGGCGTTGCGGTCGACATGGGGACCTCACCCGACCTGTTCTCTCGACTGGCCGACCTGGAGAACGTCGTCGCGATCAAAGACAGCACCGGTGATTGGCTCGCCATGCTCGATACCGTCGAGGCCGTGTCCGATCGCGTCCGTGTATTCGGGAGTTTCCTGCATCGACGCGGCCTTGCCACGCTGCTCGAACTGGGCGGGGACGGCAACATCGACGGCGGCGGGGTAGGCGCTCCCTTCGCGGTGCCGTTCTACGAGGCCGTCGCTGCACGTGACGCCGACACCGCACGCATGTGGGTCGATCGTTATCGCGCGTTCTCGGGCCGGCTCATCGCCTCGGACTACAGCGGCGTGTACGCCTCCCCCATCCCCCAACTGAAGGCCGTGATGAACCTTCTCGGCCAGCCGGGAGGCACCGTGCGCGAACCGTTACTGCCGGTCACCGACGCCGACACGCTTGCCGCCCTGCAATCGGTCATCGTCGAATCGGGTATCGACGATGCCTACGCGACCGTAGGAGCCGTTCATGCGGTCTGAGGTCGACGTCGTTGTCATCGGAGCCGGAATCGTCGGTGCAGCAACGGCTCTCGCCCTCACCCGCGCGGGATCCCGCGTTGCTGTGCTCGATCGCACCCTACCCAACACCGCCGGCTCCGGTACGACTGCAGGCAACCTGCACATCCAGACCATCCATACGCGCAGGCCCGGGCAGGGCACAGCCGTCGATGTAGAACAGCTGCTTCCACTGCAGAAATCGACGAGCTCGCTGTGGAACACACTGGACGAGACGGTGCCCGGTCTCGGGCTGAACCGGTGCGGCGGGTTCATGGTGGCCGAAACCGAGGAGCAGGTCCACGCCCTCATCGCGAAGCACCGATGGGAACGAGCTGCGGGGATCCCGACGGAGGTACTGAGCGGCGACGAGGCTCGACAGGCGCTACCGCTGCTCGGCCCGAGCGTTCAGGCCGCAACCTGGTGTCCGTGGGACGGATTCGCAGAACCCGACCTCGCCGGTCCTGCCCTGTTACGTCAGGCCGTGGCCGAAGGAGCGTCTGTACATCCGTCGACACCGGTCACCGGATTGGCCCGCGACGGTGATGTCTGGACAGTGAGCACCAACGGTGGAACGTGGATTGCACCCGTAGTGATGGACGTTGCAGGTCCGTGGATGGCTCCGATCGCGGCTATGGCGGGGGTATCGCTCGATCTCGTCCCGACCTCGTTGCAGATGCACTCGCTCGATGCCGCACCTCTGACACTCGAAGTGCTGGTGCAACACGTCGGTGAGGGAATGTCGATCAAACAGGACCGAACGGGACGCCTCGTCCTCGGCGGCGGTTGGCCAGCAGGTGCGTTCCACGACAGCGAGACGGCCCCGAGCAGATCCGACAGCACCACAGGAAATCTGGAGCAGGTTCGACGGCTTCTGCCTGCGCTCGCCCGGAATGCGCTACTCGATACCTGGACCGGCCCCGTGGTCACCACCCCCGACGAGATGCCGGTCATCGGCGAACTCGCCGCAGCCCCAGGCCTCTTCGTGGCCGGCGGCACCTACTCCTTCACCTTCGCGCCACTGTGGGGGCAGGTTCTCTCGGCCCTGGCGCGAGGCACCGAACCCGAGGTCGACGTATCCGCGTTCTCCCCGGACCGTCTCGTCCGTCTTCACACTCACTGAAAGAGGGCTTCACATGGCACTGGTCACGATGTTCGTCAACGGACAAGCGATGTCCGGCGGCACCCTGAACGACGCATTGCACAAGGCGCGATTGGTCGGGAAAGTCGACACCGCCCCGAAATACCGCTTCTTCTCCGTGCGCGACGAATTCCCCGGTTTGCACCCGGTCCCTACCGATGGATTCGTGGTACCGGGCGAGCTGTACGAGGTCGAGTACGACGTACTACGCGACGAGCTCCTTCCCAGGGAACCGAAGGAACTCGAACTCGGCGTCATCGAGTTGGCCGACGGCTCGGGCTCCCTGTCGATGCGCATGCGTGAGAGCTATCTGACGGCCACGGGCGTCACCGACATCAGTGATCGCGGAGGATGGCTGACCTACCTCGCGAGCACACGATGAAGGTCGTGCGCGGCGGAACGATCGTCGAATCCCATTGGGCCGCTGCGGCAGATCTGCTCATCGACGACGGCAGAGTCGTTGCGGTGCTCAACCCAGGGAGCGAGGTCGACGCGGCAGCGGAGGTCATCGACGCAACCGGGAAACTGGTCATGCCGGGTGGAGTCGATCCGCACTGCCACGTCGGGTTCACCTCCGGCGAATTCACCTCTCTCGACTCGTACCTGGAGTGCACGACGGCGGCCGTCTTCGGCGGCACCACCACGATCATCGACTTCGCTATCCCGCGTCCCGGTCAACAGCCGCTCAACGCTGCCGAGGTGCAGCGAGCGAAAGCGTCGAGCGGACTGTGCGATTCGGCTCTGCACGCCTGCGTCGTCGAGTGGACCGACACCACCGCCGACCAACTGAAAACACTGGCAGACGGCGGTATTCGGACGGTCAAGATGTTCACCACCTACGCCGGTGAGACGATGGCGAACGAACACACCATCCTCAACACGATGCAGGCCACTCGCGATCTCGGCGGAATGGTCATCATCCACTGCGAGTCCGACGCGATCGTCACCGACGCGCAGAACCTCGCAGCCGTATCGGACGGAGTCGATGCCGCACACATGTCGCAGACGCGGCCGGAGCTCGCCGAGACTGCCTCGGTCGCCGCCATTCTCGCGATCGCCGAATCACAGAATGCGCCGGTCTATTTCGTGCATCAGTCGACTCCGGCTGCCGTCGAACTGGTCGCGGACGCTCGTAAGCGAGGGCTCGTCGCCTTCACCGAATCGGTCGCCCACCATCTGATCCTCGACGACTCGGCCTACGAGGGTGAACAACCCGAACGATTTGTCTGCTGCCCACCGCTGCGCTCGGCCGAGGTGGTCGAGGAACTCGGGCGACACCTGTTCACCGGGCACATCACCACCATCGGTTCCGACCATTGCTGCTACGACACCGCACAGAAGCAGGTGCACAGCCACGACGTGCGGCACATGCCCAACGGACTGCCCGGAGTCGAGACGCGTCTTCCGGTGATCTACTCGCACTATGTGGACGGATTGGGTCTGACTGCAAGCAGATTCGTGGAGTTGACCTCGTCGAATCCAGCGCGCACCAACGGCTTGTATCCCCGCAAGGGATCACTGATGCCGGGGTCCGACGCCGACATCGCCATCTGGGATCCCGAACTGGAATGGACGGTGACCACCGAAACACAGCACATGGCGACCGACTACACCCCCTACGAGGGACACCGACTTCGAGGAAAGCCGGTCACCGTGATCGTGGGCGGCGAGATTGTCGTCCACGACGGCGAACTCGTCGACGCCACTCCCCGCGGCCGACATCTCGAAGCGGCACCCCTCGACTTCAGCGGGGCATTCAGCATGTGAGGCCCGGACTTCTACCGTCGACGGGTTCGGCTGCCTCGACGTGGTGCTACTTCGGACTACTTATCGGCGAGAGCTACTGCCGCCGCCAGGTATTCACGTGCGTCGCGAAACGTCTGTGCGACCCCACGTCCCGCGATGGCGTGATACCGACTGATTCGGTCGTCATCGAGAGCCTCGAGGACGGTGCTGGAATCCGCGTGCATCCACCCGCCGTCCCGGACCAGTTCGTGGGCACGCTTGCCGTGCAGGGCAGAAATTCCCTCGACCCTGATCCCCTTCGGATCGGTCGACGCCGCGAGGTAATAGGCCTTCTTGCCGGAGTAGCCGGCCTTGACCTTCTCGCGCAACCGGAAGACGGCATCGGCGGCATCGTCGATCGCCGATGCGTATTCGTCGGAGCCCGATTCGGCGGCGGAGATTCGCGCGATCTCCCCATCGATCGCAGAAAGCAAAGTGGCGAGGTATTCGGGATCGCTCATAGGCCCATGATGCCCTAGAGCAGTGATCTCTAGAACCAGCACCCGACGGAGAAGATATCGACACCTGTACAGCTCGGGGATCGACCTGACCGACTGCACAGTTCAGATGCCTGCCGGCAATGTCATGGGCCACTGACGAGGCGGAGCTGACCGAACGGTTGCCCGCACCACCTGCAGCTTCCACCGACGTAGTCGTGGCCGTCTTCACGTTCGCATTCGGCCACTGCACATCCGCTGCCGCACGAGAGTATCTGGCCACATCGGCACCGCTCACCGTCACACCCGGGGTGATGAAGTGCTCCCGGCGGCCCAGCGCAGTCGTGGCACTTTTTCCGTCCATTGGGTATTCGACTGGGTCGTCACGTGCAACCCACCGAATCGAGCATTTCCAGTTCACACGCCATGCAGATCGCCATGCCGTCGAGAATCGCACAGGGCACCGACATCGGAATTTCTCGAAGTTCACGCGTCGATGCGCCTCGGCAACGCAGACAAAAAGACGGCTCCGGATTACTCCGAAACCGTCTTCGACCTGCAATGTGTCGGGCTGACAGGATTTGAACCTGCGACCACTTGACCCCCAGTCAAGTGCGCTACCAAGCTGCGCCACAGCCCGCCGCGCCTCGAAAGGCGCTTGCTGAGATTACCCCAGCCCTACCCCTGAGAGGAAATCGCCTGCTCAGGGGCGGGGTCGGACTACATCAGCGGTTGTTGCCCTTGCCCGGCCGTTCCCGCTTCTCGCGGATACGTACCGAAACGCGGACGGGGCTGCCGTCGAAGTTGAACTCCTCACGCAGACGCCGCTCGATGAATCGGCGGTAACCGGCCTCGAGGAAGCCGGTGGTGAACAGCACGAACGTCGGCGGCCGGGTGCTGGCCTGCGTCGCGAACATGATGCGCGGCAGACGTCCGCCTCGCATCGGCGGCGGAGTGGCCGCCACGACCTCCTTGAGCCACGTGTTCAACCTGCCGGTGGGGACGCGCTTGTCCCACGACTCCAGAGCCGTCTCCAGAGCGGGCACGAGCTTCTGCACCGCACGGCCCGTCTGCGCCGAGATGTTCACTCGCTGTGCCCACGGCACCCGAGCGAGATCGCGATCGATCTCCTTCTCGAGCTGCTGACGACGATCGTCGTCCACCAGATCCCACTTGTTGAACGCCAGCACCAACGCGCGGCCGGCATCGGCGACCATGCTGAGCACACGCATGTCCTGCTCCGAGATCACCTCGGACGCATCGAGAAGCAGAATCGCGACCTCAGCGGCCTCGATCGCGGACTTGGTGCGCAGCGACGCGTAGAACTCGGCACCACTGGCATGACTGACGCGCTTGCGCAGTCCGGCGGTGTCGACGAATCGCCATGTCTTGCCGCCCAATTCGACCAACGAGTCGACGGGATCGACGGTGGTTCCGGCAACATCGTGCACCACCGAGCGCTCGTCACCCGAGAGCTTGTTGATCAGCGAGGACTTGCCCACGTTCGGCTTACCGACCAGAGCGACACGCCTGGGTCCCCCGCCGGGGATCCCTTCGCGCGGGGTCTCGGGCAACGCCTCGAGCACCCGGTCCAGCAGATCACCCGTTCCGCGGCCGTGAGTGGCCGAGACCGACAACGGCTCCCCCAGACCCAGCGACCACAGTGCGGCCACCTCGGACTCGGTGCGTCCGTCGTCGACCTTGTTGGCCACCAACAGAACCGGAGTCTTCGACCGGCGCAGTACTCGTGCTACAGCCTCGTCCGTCGTCGTCGAGCCGACTCGCGCGTCGACGACCAACAGGATCGCATCGGCGGTGTGCATGGCCAACTCGGCTTGGCGCGCAACGGATGCCTGCAGACCCTTGGCGTCGGGTTCCCAACCGCCGGTGTCCTGCACCAGGAAGCGTCGACCACTCCAGTTGGCCTCGTACGACACCCGGTCGCGGGTGACGCCGGGTACGTCCTCGACGACGGCTTCACGTCGTCCGATGATGCGGTTGACGAGCGTCGACTTACCGACGTTCGGACGCCCCACCACGGCGAGAGTCGGTACGGCAACGGCGTCTTCGCCGTCTTCGCCCTCGTTGAGGTCGACGTACTCCCACTCGCCCTCGTCACTCCATATTCCGTCGCCCGCGGTTTCCGCTGCGCCGGAGAAGAATTCTTCACTCACTGCACTGCTCCACTTCTGTCGTTCACCACGAGCAGCAAACGCTCGATCACGCCGTCGAGATCCAGCTCGCTGGTATCGACGATCACCGAATCCTCGGCGGGACGAAGCGGTGACACTGCTCTCGTCGAATCTGCGTGATCGCGGCGTTGCACATCTGCGAGCACGGATTCGTAGTCGTCGTCGCGACCCTGTTCGATGTTCTGTTTGTTGCGACGCTCTGCCCGCGCCTCCGGTGAGGCAGTCAGGAACACCTTCACGTCGGCGTCGGGAAGAACGACGGTGCCGATGTCGCGGCCCTCCACGACGATTCGCGTCGACGAGCTCGCGAGGTCGCGCTGCATCTGCACCAACAACTCGCGCACCGCAGGCACTGCGGACACCGCCGAGACGGCCTTGGTGACTGCGTCGCCGCGGATTTCGTCGCTGACATCTTCACCGTCGAGCAACACGGTCTCGGACAGCGGGTCTTTGCCGATCTCGAGGGGAAGCGCCGCAACAGCTTTCGCGACCGCATCCGCATCGGTGGGCTCGACGCCCGAACGGAGAACCCATACCGTCGCGACGCGGTACATCGCACCGGTGTCGAGGTAGCTGGCTTCCAGTGCCGACGCGAGTCTGCGCGATACCGACGACTTACCGGTGCCCGAGGGACCGTCCATCGCCACGACGAGCGCACTCATCACAGGCCTACGGATTCGTAGAGCTTGCCGATCTCGCCGCGACCCAGAACACGCAGTGTTCCTGGACGCTGATCGCCGAGCACGATGTTGCCGACATCGGTGCGCACGAGGCGCCCGACCGGGAATCCGACCTTGTCGAACAACCGACGCACGATGTGCTTGCGGCCCTCGTGCAGGGTCACCTTGACGAGCGACTTGCCGTCCGAGATGTCGAGTAGCTGGAAGCCGTCGACCTTCACCGGTCCGTCGTCGAGGGTGACGCCCTCACGCAGCTGCTTGCCGAGCGTGCGGGGAATGGTGCCCGACAACGTCGCGAGGTAGGTCTTCGAAACCTCGAACGACGGGTGCATCAGGCGGTGAGCAAGATCACCGTCGTTGGTGAAGAGCAACAGTCCCTCGGTGTCGGCGTCGAGGCGGCCGACATGGAACAGTCGCTGCCCCGCCTGAACCCGCTCGGAGACGATGTCGCCGACGCACGGGCGTCCCAGATCGTCGGACATGGTGCACTGCCATCCACGCGGCTTGTTCATCGCGAGATGAACCAGCTCTTCCTTCACCACAACGCGGGTGCCGTCGACACGGACCACGGCGATGTTGGGATCGATGCGGATTCCCTGTTCGGTGACGATGCGTCCGTCCACCTCGACGCGGCCGTCGGCGATCAGTTCCTCGGCGGCGCGACGCGATGCGACGCCGGCCTGTGCGAGGACCTTCTGCAACCGAACACCTTCACCGGCGGGTACGTGCTTGCGCGGTGAGGAATCGGTGTGCTGATGCTTCGCCGGCTTGGCGTTGCTGATCGTGGTCGACGGAACCTGCTTCTTCTGCGGCTTCGGCGGCTTGGGACGCGAGGGCTTCTTGCGAGGAACGGCGTCGTTGCTGCGGTCGTTGACGCCGGTCTCGACGGGCGTGTAATCGGTCGTTTCGTCCTGCTCGATGCCACGGCGAGGGGCAGGTCGAGCTCCTGTTCGAGGAGCTCCGGTACGGGGCGCGCCTGCGCGAGGTCCTCCAGTGCGAGGAGCTCCTGCGCGAGGTCCTCCGGTACGAGGAGCGCCGTCACGGGGCGCAGCGTCGCGGGTGCGATCTCCGCGGCGCGCGTCACGCGGAGTGTCCGACCTACCTGCGGTCGGCTTCCTGCGTGGGTCTTGTCTCTTGTTACGGTCCGGTGTGCCATCACGGCGAGCGGGCTTGTTCACTTGTCTTACCTATCAGTCGTCCGAGTCGAGCTCGGCTGCCGGATCGGGTTTCGATCCGCGGTTCTTGGTGGAGCGGGTCATCCTCGGGTCGGTGTCCATGCTGTCACTGATCTCGTCGATCAGGTCCACACCCGGCAACAGCGGTGCCAGTTCGGGTAGATCACCGAGCGATGCGAGCCCGAGCCGTTCGAGGAACAGCTCGGTGGTGCAGTACATCGTGCCGTTCGTCTCCGGGTCCGTTCCTGCTTCTGAGATCAGTCCACGGGCGAGCAACGTACGCATCACTCCATCGACGTTGACTCCTCGCACGGCGCTGACTCGTGCGCGGGTCAACGGTTGACGATATGCGATCACGGCCAGGGTTTCCAATGCCGCGCGTGTGAGCTTGGACCGAGCGCCGTCCAGAAGCAGCCGTTCGACGTACGGCGCATAGGCGGTTCGGGTGTAGAAACGCCATCCGTCGCCGGCGTAGCGAAGGTCGATTCCGCTGGTTCGTTCGGTCAGTTCGGCGGCCATCGCCGTCAAGGTCGCGCGCACGCGGGCCACCGAGGCACCCACGGCCGAGGCGAGCTGCTCGTCCGAGGCCGGTGTATCGACGATCAGCAACACAGCTTCGAGCGCCGACGCGAGAGTGGTGTCGTCGAGTTCCTCGGAATCGTCGACGTCCTCGAGCTCGAGTTCGGGGTCGGCACTCATGCGTAGTCCTCCTCCGTGACCACGATGGGTCCTTCGTCCTTACCGGTCCAACTCACTCGAAGATCGCCGAGCGGCTCGGGCTGCTCGAACGCGATCACCTGTTGCCGGAACAGCTCCAGCAACGCCAGGAATCGAGCGATTATTTCCACCTGCACCTCGCAGTCCTGCACCAACTCCGAGAACGACGCCCACTCGTTCAGACCTCGGCCTTGCAGATTCTCCAGCAACCATGCCGCCTGCTCGGGAATCGAGACCGCGTGCTGATGAATGTGATCGAGTCCCACCTGGGGAATCGGCTTGGGTCTGAAGGCCGCTGCGGCGATGTCGGCGAACGTGGCCGGGTCGACGCCCAGCAGCACCTCCGGAATCAGATCGGCGTACCTGTCCTCCACCGACACCGACCGCGGATAACGCCGAAGCGCAGCAGCTTCCAGCTCACCGAACAACAGAGCGACCTGCTTGTAGGCGCGGTACTGAAGTAGTCGAGCGAAGAGGAGATCTCGCACTTCGAGCAGCGCCAGGTCCTCGGCGTCCTCCACATCACCCGAGGGCAGCAACCGCGCCGCCTTGAGATCGAGCAGAGTCGCGGCTACGACGAGGAATTCCGTCGTCTGGTCGAGGCCGACATCGGCACCGAGTGACTTGGTGAACGAGATGAAGTCGTCGGTGACGGTGTGCAACGCCACTTCGGTGACGTCCATGCGGTGCTGACTGATCAGCGACAGCAGCAGATCGAACGGACCCTCGAAGTTGAGCAACCGCACCCTGAATTTCGACGGATCCGCGTCGGCGGGAACCTCGATCGGGGCCTCGTCGGCAGCGTCGACGGTCACGGACCCGACCGGTAGATCACCTCGCGCGCCAGGGCGCGGTACGCCTGTGCGCCGCCGGATTTCGGAGCCCACGTGGTGATCGGCTCACCGGCGACACTGGTTTCGGGGAAACGAACCGTTCTGGTGATCACCGTGTCGTAAACGACGTCGCCGAACACCTCGACCACTCGCGTCATCACCTCACGCGAATGCAGTGTGCGGGCGTCGAACATCGTCACCACGATGCCGGCCAACTTCAGCCGCGGATTGAGACGATCACGCACCTTCTCGACGGTATCGTTGAGCAGCGCCAAGCCACGAAGGCTGAAGTACTCGCACTCCATCGGGATCAACACTTCGTCGGCACACGTGAGCGCATTGACCGTCAACAGACCGAGCGACGGCTGGCAATCGATGAGCACGTAGTCGTAGCGGTCGAGAATGGGATGCAGCACTCGACCGAGCGTCTGCTCGCGGCCCACCTCGGTGACCAGCTGAATCTCAGCGGCCGAGAGGTCGATGTTGCTGGGCATCAGATCGAGATTCTCGACGCGAGTCCGCATGATGATGTCGTCGGCGGAGACCTTCGCCTCGACGAGGAGGTTGTAGACCGTCAGATCGAGCTCGTGATGTGCGACGCCCAGTCCCGCGGACAGTGCGCCCTGTGGGTCGAGGTCCACAAGTAGTACGCGACGGCCGTAGCCGGCCAACGAGGCACCGAGATTGATGGTCGACGTCGTTTTGCCGACGCCACCCTTCTGGTTGCACATCGCGATGATCTTGGCCGGGCCGTGATTGGCCAACGGTTGCGGATCCGGGACGGTCCGAGTCATCCGACCGGTGGGCCCGAGCTCGTTCGGAGCAGGAATGATGTCGCGTGTCTCCCGACTGGATTCCGGTTGACGCGTCTGGAACAGGCCACCGTCGAGATGTGGATGATCCAAAGCTGACTCCGCCGCTGGCGGCTGCGGTGTCGACACGTTCCAGCGCTCCCCTGTCCCGTTCGTCTTCGAGTAGTTCTGAGAACGCTACCGCTTGGTGCGCCGGCAACGTCATCGGACACGCTGACGCACGGCCGCCGGCCTCGTGCTATCTCGCCCGCGGATGCGCGCCGGCCCACACTTCGCGCATCGTGTTCACGGTGACGAGGGTGTAGATCTGCGTCGTCGTCACCGACGCATGTCCCAACAGCTCCTGCACGACGCGGACGTCGGCACCACCGTCCAGCAGATGCGTAGCGAAAGAATGCCGAAGAACGTGCGGTGAGACCCCCGCGGTGATCCCGGCCCGCACGGCCGAATCCTGCAACACCTGCCACGCACTCTGCCGAGACAACCTGCCGCCTCGGACGTTGAGGAACAGCGCAGGATTCGAGCGCGAGACCAGCCCCGGCCGACCACGCACCAGGTAGGCGTCGACTGCCTCGATCGCGGGTCGACCGACCGGGACGATGCGATGCTTGCCGCCTTTGCCGCGCAGTAGCACCGAGCGAGCTTCGGTGTCGATGTCGTCGACGTCGAGCCCCACTGCCTCGGAAATTCGAGCCCCGGTGGAATACAGCAGCTCCAACAACGCTCGATCCCGCAGTCCGCGCGGAGCATCGGGACCGGCAACCGAGGCCGATTCGAGTAGCGCCACCACCTGATCGACGGGCAGCGACTTCGGCAACCGCTTCGCCGGCTGGGGCGGCTTGACCTCGCTCGCGACGTTGCGCTCGACCATCCCTTCCGCGAGCGCGAACCGGTGCAGACCGCGCACAGCAATCAGCGTCCGAGCCGCCGAACTTGCTGCGAGAGCTGGGAATTCGTCATCACCCCGCCGCAGATAGAGCACGAACTCGGTGATGTCGTTCTCCGAGACCTTCGCCAGATCGGCGATGCCGTAGCCGCCGAGGAACCGCTCGTACCGCACCAGATCGCGACGGTAGGACGACACCGTGTTCGGTGCCGACCCACGCTCGACCACGAGATGGTCGAGGTACGTCCGAATCTGCTGGCCGATCACGGTGACTACTTTCGTGAACTCTTCCGCTTCTCGAATGCTGTCGGCAGATCGGGCCACGGGGCGTCGGCGGGGCGTAATTCGGTGCCGGCGGCGCGGGCGGCAGCGAATGCGAGCACGCCCGCCACGGCGGACGCGTTCACGATCTCTCCTGCCAGTGCGCGACGGACGGCCTCGTCCATCGGCACGAAGGAGAGTTCGATGTCTGCTTCCTCGTCGTGTGCCTCCGGCCGATCCACTTCCGTCAGGTCTCGTGCCAGGAAGATCCGCACGGCTTCGTCGGTGAACCCGGGCGAGGCCAGCACGTCGACCAGCACCGACCATGTGCCGGCAGCTAGCCCGGTTTCCTCGGCGAGCTCGCGCTGAGCTGCCAGCACCGGCTGCTCCCCCGGCTCGTCCAGCAGACCGGCGGGCAACTCCCACAGTCGACGACCGACGGGATGCCGGTACTGCTCGATCATCGCCACACGGTCCTGATCGTCGACGGCCAGAATCCCGACCGCGCCGTGATGCTCGATCACCTCACGCTCGGCCTTGCGACCGTTGGGCATAGCGACCTGATCGAGCCGGAGGGCGAGGATGGCACCCGAGTACGGCACCGACGATTCGAGAGTGGTGAACTCGTGCCGAGGCTCGCTCATCCGACGGTCTCGGCCGCGTCCGATTCCTCTGCCGCCACGGTGTCACCGTGAATGTCGACGGGCAGACGCTCCGCAGCCTTGTACTTCAGCGCCGCATTGATCAACGACGCGAACAGCGGATGCGGACGGGTCGGCCGGCTCTTGAGCTCCGGATGCGCCTGAGTGGCGACGAAGAACGGGTGCACCGAGGCAGGCAGCTCGACGAACTCGACCAGGTGCCCGTCCGGAGAAGTACCGCTGAACACCAAGCCGCTCTTGGCAATTCGGTCACGGTAGTCGTTGTTGACCTCGTAGCGGTGACGGTGCCGCTCCGACACGTTCTCGGTGCCGTACGACGCCGCGACGACCGAGCCCTTCTGCAGCGTGGCCGGGTAGGCACCGAGGCGCATCGTGCCGCCGAGATCGGCGTCACCGGCGACGGCGTCTTCCTGATCGGCCATCGTGGAGATCACCGGATCCTTGGTCTCCGGGTCGAACTCGGCGGAATTGGCATCGGTCAGACCGACCGAACGAGCCGCCTCGATGACCACACACTGCAAGCCGAGGCACAACCCCAGTAGCGGAATCTTGCGCGTACGGGCGAATTCGATGGCCCCGAGCTTGCCCTCGATACCGCGGATACCGAAACCACCGGGAATGAGCACGGCATCGACGTCGCCCAACGCGGCCTGCGCCCCCGCAGGCGTAGAGCACTCGTCGGATGGAACCCACTTGATCTCGACTTTCGCGCGATGGGCGAATCCTCCGGCACGCAGCGCCTCGGTGACCGAGAGATACGCGTCGGGCAGGTCCACGTACTTGCCGACCAGGCCCACGCGCACGGTTTCGCGCGGCTGGTGGACGCGCTCGAGCAGGCCACCCCAGATGGTCCAGTCGACATCACGGAACGGGAGACCGAGCTGACGGACGACGTACGCGTCCAGGCCTTCCTTGTGCAGCACCTTGGGAATGTCGTAGATCGACGGCGCATCGGGCGTGGAGATGCAGCCGTCGACGTCGACGTCGCACATGAGCGCGATCTTGTTCTTGAGCCCCGGCGGCACATCGCGATCGCAACGCAGGATCAACGCGTCGGGCTGGATACCGATGCTGCGCAGTGCTGCGACGGAGTGCTGGGTGGGCTTGGTCTTGAGTTCACCGGACGGAGCCAGGAACGGAACCAACGACACGTGCAGGAAGAACACGTTGTTGCGGCCGACGTCGTGGCGCACCTGACGCGCTGCTTCGAGGAACGGCTGCGACTCGATATCGCCGACGGTGCCGCCGATTTCGGTGATCACGACGTCCGGCTGATGACCCTGCAGGTCCGGGCCGTTCATCGCGAGAATGCGACGCTTGATCTCGTCGGTGATGTGCGGGATGACCTGAACGGTGTCGCCCAGGTATTCACCGCGGCGTTCCTTGGCGATGACCGTCGAGTAGACCTGGCCGGTGGTGACATTGGCGAACCCGGACAGATCGCGGTCGAGGAATCGCTCGTAGTGTCCGACGTCGAGGTCGGTCTCGGAGCCGTCCTCGGTGACGAAGACCTCACCGTGTTGGAACGGGTTCATCGTGCCGGGATCGACATTGAGGTAGGGATCGAGCTTCTGCATGGTCACGCGCAATCCGCGTGCGGTCAGTAGCTGGCCGAGGCTGGATGCCGTCAGGCCTTTTCCGAGTGAGGACGCAACGCCCCCACTGACGAAAATGTGCTTGGTGTCGGAACGCGACTGAAGGCGTGACAATGAGGCTCCCGTGACGAGTCTGCAGGGCTTGCTCCTATCAGGGGGCTGATAAGAGAGGTGAAGCGTGGAAATTGGGCCTGCTACCCACGGGACTTCACGGTAACACCAGTACCTACCTCACCGCCAACGACACGCTCGTTCCCACGACGATCAGCTCGCCGGCGCTCCGACGGTCACGGCGTTCGCGTTCGCTCCGGTGCCGTAGCGGCCCGACGCACCGTCCAGTTGCTCCGCCAAGGCGAGAACCGTGGTGATTCGTCCCGCTTCACGGTCGACGTTGTCGACTGTGCTGAGAGCGGACGACAGCGCCGAATCGGCTCGCACGACGGCGATGGAACCGTTACCCTCTGCCGCGCCGGATCGGCCGGCCAGTACCGCGCCTGCACCACGTGAATCCAGAGCGCCTGCGAACCGCGCAACGATGGCACCGCGATTGCCGTCCTCCACGTCCGAGGTGCCGGAACCGGTGACGACCACTGCCAACTGAGCGGGCGCGACGGCACCGTTGTCGTATGCGATGAAGCCGCCACTGCGCAGCGTCTCCAGCGCCAGTGAGAGCTCCTCGGGAGTCGACTGCGGCTGGGCGGTCTCCGCGTTGAGCAGCAGTACCGAACCCAGAAGGTCTCCTGCCAAGCTGCCCTGGTCCACTGCTCCGGTACGCAACTGAACACCGGCGGGAATGACGTTGGTCAGGCGGGTACGAAGATCGTCGCCGTTCGCAGCGGAGACGAAGGAATCGTTCAGCGACACCCGGCCGGTGACGGTGGCACCCGAAGACCCGATCGACCGCGTGACTCCGTCCACGTCACCGGGATCTGCATCCGGAGTGGTGATGACCACGACGCTGCGATCGAGCAACGTGTCTCGCAACACCCGGCCCGATACCGCAGCGTCGAATCCGTCGGCCGAGTTGAGCTGCTCACCGAGCTGGTTGTTGGTCGCCTGCAGATCATCCACCTGAGTTTCGAGACCGGTCTTGTCGTCTCGGAGGCCCGATACCAGCCCGCTCGAGAGCAGACCCGAACCGAGCACGATGCCGATGGCCAGTGCCACGAAAACCGCGGCCAGCGAAATGGCATGTTGGCGAAGCGAAATCACGAAAGCAACCCCTGGAACCACAGAGCGAACCGGTTCCACAGATCGATTGCCCAATCCAACGCTTCACCGCCGATGTTGGACACGGCCAGTGCCACGATCACGGCAACGAGCGCAGCCAGAATCAACAGCGCGATCGCACCACCGGACACACGGCTGCGATACAGCGTCGCAACAGCTTTGGCGTCGACCAGCTTGGCACCGACCTTCAGACGCGTCATGAACGCAGCCGGATTGGTGTTGCGTCGACCGCGATCGAAGAACTCGTCCAGGCTGGCCGGGCTACCGACCGACACGATGAGAGAAGCCCCGTGATGATCGGCCAACAACAGCGCGAGATCGGCAGCGGCACCGGTGGCCGGGAACGTCATGGCACCGATACCGAGATCCTGAATGCGCTCGAGTCCTTGCGCGTGGCCGTCGGAATCCGCCGGAAGCACTACCTCCGCACCGCATTTGAGCGTCTGCGCAGTGACGTCCTCGGGATCGCCGACGATCAGATCGGGGCGATGACCTGCCTTCATGGCGGTGTCGGCACCCGCGCCGACACCGATGATGACGGGCGAGTACTCCTTGATGAACGGCTTGAGGTTCTTCAGATCCTCGGCGTGCCCGGGACCGTCGGCGACGATCACGACATGGCGACCCTCGAGATCGATGTCGATGTCCGGCACACCGACGCCGTCGATGAGCAGCGGACTCTCGGTTCGGATGAACTCGATCGTGTTGCCCGAGAACGCTTCCAGATGGTCGACCAGACCCGTCTTGGCCTCGATCATCTTGTCCGAGATCTCGGCTTCGCTCTGCTCGTCGCCCTTCGCGAGGCGCCGATCACCGGTGTAGACACCGCCGTCGTTGAGACGAACCTTGGTTCCGTCCTTGATCTTCTTGAAGACCTCGGTGCCGGCCGAGTCGATCAAGATGATCCCGTTGGCCACGATGGCCTCGGGCCCCAGGTTCGGGTAGCGCCCGGAGATCGAGGGCGACGCGTTGACGACCGCGAGCACCCCTGCCTCGACGAGAGCATCAGCGGTCAGGCGGTCCAGGTCGAGCTCGTCGAGCACGACGATGTCACCGGGGCCGACCCGTTTCAGCAGCTTGGCCGTGTTGCGATCGACTCGCGCGATCCCGGTGATTCCGGGCAGCGAATCCTGACTACGTGACAGCAGAGCCGGCATCTTCATGAGAACCATGATGACCCGATCGACACGCCCGACGACGGAGGCGCGCCGAAACAACTACCACACTGATCACATCAGCACCAAAAGTTACAACGCTGCCCGATCGGCGTTTGCGGTGGCCAGCAGCTCCTCGGCATGCGCGCGACCGGTTTCCGTGTCGTCCAGACCCGCGAGCATTCTCGCGAGCTCGACGACGCGCTCCGACGACGACAGCGTCCGAACCCCGCTGTTCGCCGCACCCTTCTTCGCATCGGTCTTGTCGACCACCAGGTGGGTGTCGGCGAATGCTGCGACCTGAGGCAAGTGGGTGACCACGATGACCTGGTGCGTGCGCGCCAACCGGCCGAGTCGACGCCCGACCTCGACGGCCGCGCGACCACCCACTCCGGCGTCGACCTCGTCGAACACCATCGTCGCGCCCTTGTCCGAACCCGCCAGCACCACTTCGAGTGCCAACATCACCCGCGAAAGCTCACCGCCCGACGCACTCTTGCTGATCGGAAGAGCCTGGGCACCGTCGTGCGCGGACAGCCTGAACTCGACCTCGTCGACGCCATTGCTGCCCGCATGCAGTTCGGCCCCGTCCACGACGATCGGAGCCGTGTCGGACGGACCGGCGGGAAGTGCGCGAACATCGATCTGCAGCTTGGCTTTTCCCATGGCCAAACCCGCCAGCTCGACGCTGACCGCCTTCGAGAGCTTCACGGCGGCCTTGGCCCGAGCCGCACTGAGCTTCGAAGCAGCTGCCGCGACGTCGACCGCAGCCGCGTCGACCTTGGCGCTCAACTCGGCGAGCGCATCGGCCGAGGTGTCGATGTGCGAGAGCCGCTCACGGGCCTCCTCCGCCCAGGCGATGACGCCGTCGACATCGGCGGCGTACTTGCGTGTCAACGACTTCAGCTCGGCCTGCCGGTTCAGGATCGAGTCGAGCGCGCCCGGATCGGACGGCAGATCCGTCAGGTACGAAGTGAGGTCTGCCCCGATGTCGCCCACGATCGCCATCGCGTCGTTCAGACGCGGCAGCAGCTCGGTCAGTGCTGCGTCCTCGGCATGTTCGAGGCGAGAGCGAGCCTCGCCCAGTAGATACAGCGCGGACGTCGTGTCCGACGCCTCCTCGGTACTCCCGACCAGCGCCGCCGAGGCACCTTCCGCGGTCTCACGCAGCGAATCGAGATCCCCCAGCCGACGCACATCCTCGGCCACGGAGCGATCCTCACCCGGCTCGGGCGCCAGGGAGTCGATCTCCTGCAGGCCGAACTGCAGCCGATCGGCTTCCTGCGCCAGCTCCCGACTGCGTTCGGTGCGGTCGATCAGCTCGTTGCGCGCGTCGAGCCACGTCTTGCGCGCGGTGCGGTATTTCGAGACGAGGGACGCCACCGCGTCCCCGGCAAATCTGTCCAGCGCGCCGAGTTGCTGATCGGGACGCAGCAGACGCAGCTGATCGTTCTGACCGTGCACCGTCAACAAGGAGTCGGTGAAGTTCGACAACACCGATGCCGGCACACTGCGCCCACCGAGGTGCGCACGAGAACGACCGTCCGAGTTGACGGTACGCACGGCGATGATCGAATTGTCCTCGTCCCGTTGACCTCCCGAGGACTCGAGCACCTTGTCGACGTCGTCGATCACCTGCTCCGACGCGGTGTCGGTACTGAATCGCCCCTCGACCACAGCACGCTGTGCGCCGAGTCGAACCCGGCCCGCGTCGGCGCGGGCACCCGACAACAGGTGCAGACTCGTGACCACCATGGTCTTTCCGGCACCCGTTTCGCCGGTGAGTACGGTCAGCCCCTCGTGAAACTGTGCGCTGGCACCGGATATGACTCCGAGGCTGTCGATCCGAATCTCTTCGAGCATCCCTACCTCGCTCTCCCCCGCCACCCGGTCACGGGCAGTTCGAATTTCTTGACCATGCGATCGGCGAACGGTGCCGAATCGAGCCGAACCCACTTGATCGGTGACGCTCCCCGCACCACCTCCACGCGAGCGCCGGCAGGCAGGCTCAACGTGCGCCTGCCATCGCAGAACACGAATCCCGCGTGTCCGCCGGCATCGATCTCGACCGCAACGATCGACTCGGGACTGGTGACGAGCGGGCGCGCGAACAAAGCGTGGGCATTGCTCGGAATGACCAGTATCGCTTCGAGTTCCGGCCAGACCACAGGTCCACCGGCCGAGAACGCGTAGGCCGTCGAGCCCGTCGGTGTGGAGACCAAGACGCCGTCGCACCCGAAAGCCGACACCGGTCGACCGTCGACTTCGAGGACCACCTCGAGCACTCCGAGCCGCGACCCGTTCTCGATGCTCGCCTCGTTCAACGCCCAGCCGCGATCGACCACCTGGTCGCCGACGCGAATCGCGATGTCCAGTGTCATGCGTTGCTCGATGCGGTAGTCCCCGGCGATGACGCGGGCCAGGGCATCTTCGAGATGGTCGGCTTCGGCCTCCGCCAGGAACCCGACATGGCCGAGGTTGATGCCGAGCACCGGTATGGACGCTCCTCGCGCGAGTTCGGCTGCGCGCAGGAAGGTCCCGTCACCGCCGAGAACCAGGACCATTTCGCAACCGGCGGCTGCGTCCGGTCCGAACTCGACGACGTTCAGTTTCATGTCCGCGACGAACACGTGATCGTGTTCCTCGGTATCGGAGGCTTCGATCTTCGACGGCTCGACCTCGTCCACGAGCACGCGAAGGCAGATGCCCGCCTCGTCGAACACCTTGCCCACGCGGCGCGCGGTTTCGGCGATGTCCGGTCGACCAGGATGGGCGACGAGAAGAATCTCTCGAGTCGACTCCCGTTCCGGCGCTGCGTGGGACGGAGTCACTGTGGTCCTTCCTCGATCGCGAGCCGGACGAGTTCCGTGATGTCTGCGCGAGGCGAGTCCTCGTCTGCACCTGCCCTCAGCCACAAAAAGTACTCGACGTTGCCCGACGGCCCCGGCAGCGGGCTCGCCGCCACCGCGCGAACACTCAGATCCAAGCCGACGGCCGCGTTCGCAACATCCTCCACTGCCTCGGCTCGCAGAGCTGGATCTCGCACCACGCCACCGGAACCCACGCGATCCTTGCCGACCTCGAACTGCGGTTTGACCATCAACACCATGTCGGTACCCGGCTTCGAGCATGCGACGAACGCGGGAAGAACCAGCTTCAACGAGATGAACGACAGATCCGCGACGATGACGTCGACAGGTCCACCGATCGTGTCGGCGTCGATCGACCGGACGTTGGTGCGGTCGATGACGTGAACGCGGTCGTCGGATTGCAGACGCCACACCAGCTGCCCGTATCCCACATCAACGGCAACGACCTCGCGCACTCCACGGCTGAGAAGAACATCGGTGAACCCACCGGTGGACGCCCCGGCGTCCAGACAACGAGCCTGCTCGACGGTCAACCCGAGCGGCTCGAAGGCGTCGAGGGCACCGAGCAACTTGTGCGCCCCGCGGGAGGCCCACGAGATCTCGTTGTCTTCTTCGGCCACCAACAGCGGTGTGCCCGGCTCCACCGCGGTAGCGGGCTTCGAGGCCACCGTCCCGGCGATCTTCACCCGGCCCGCTTCGATCAACTCCGAAGCGTGCTCGCGAGATCGGGCGAGTCCACGACGAACCAGTTCGGCGTCGACACGTGCGCGACGAGCCATGTCAGGTCTTGTCGACGGTGTTCAGGGCACGAACGAGTACTTCGTGCGCTCGGTCGAGCAGACTCGCGTCGCGCGCCAAGGCCTCGGAGTCCACGGCCTCGGATCCCTCGTCGTCCGCCGACTCGATGGTGAGCTGATTCAACAGCGAACCGACCTCGGTGCGAATAGTGTCCGGATCTGCCGACGACTCGTCGACGACACCGCTCGGCCGGTGCTGTCCTGGTAGTGGAATAGGCGCGCTCATCGCCTCTCACGCTATCGGATGGGTCCGACGAACGCCCGATCGCCGCCGCTCGCCGAACGCTGCTGTCGAACGCAGCGTCAACAGCCGAGTAGCGAACGCAGATCGCCGAGTCGATCTCCCTCGAAGCGAACATCCGAGAACGTCGAACCGGACCAGGCGACGTGCAGTGTGGCGAGCGCCCCCTCGAACGCATCCGGCTCACCGTCCCCGCTGTACCGCACGGACAGCACCTCGTTCTCGATGCCGACCGTCCAATCGGTCTTGCTGCCGACGCTCGACGACATCTCGTCCTTGTTGAGGACTCCGAGATCGGGGCCGATGTGAGTGGGGCGCAAATGCCGAGGAGCATGCAACAACTCCGCAGCGGTACTCACGCCGGTCAATACCAGCAGCGACGGTAGATCGATTTCGTTCGCTCCGGCGATGTCGGTGTCGAGCCTGTCTCCGACGACCAGTGCCGAACGTGCTCCGCTGCGCTCGATGGCGTCGTGCATGATCGGGGCGGCGGGCTTGCCTGCCACGATCGGCTCGATCTCGGTGGCGTTGCGCACCGCTGCGACCATCGAGCCGTTCCCCAGAACGAGTCCCCGCTCGGTCGGCAGGGTTGCGTCGATGTTCGTTGCCACCCACAGTGCACCTGCACGGATGACGAGGACAGCCTCGGCAAGAATCTTCCAGCCCGTATCGACCGAATGCCCCTGCACCACCGCGACCGGATGGTCGTCGGCAGATCTGACCGGTTCGAGACCTACCTTGGTGATCTCGTTCGCCAACGCGTCGGTACCGACGACGAGCACGCGGGAACCTGGGTCCAACTTGTCAGCCAACACACGGGCACCGGCCTCGGAACTGGTGACGACGAACTCTGCCGTGGTGTCGAACCCGAGACCACGCAGATGTTCGGCAACGTCCTCGGGGGCACGACTGGCATTGTTGGTGACAAAGTACTGCTTTTCCGCACCACCCGACAGCGCTTCCACTGCACCGGGAACGGGGTCCTTGCCTGCGTACACGGTGCCGTCGAGGTCGAGTAGCAGAACGTCATGGAGGTCGCGCAGCGCGGTCACTGACCGCCTCCGGACAGCTCCTCGACCCGCTCTTCTGCGTCGGTCTCACCATCGACGTCGGCTGCAGCGGCATTGAGGAACCACTTCACACCTTCGTCGACGCGACCCGCCGCAACCAGCGCATCGGCGTAGACGTAGAACAAGCGAGCGGCAGCCGTGCCGGAGCGCGACGCGTCGAGGTCAGGGGTCTGCAGCGTGACGACGGCCTGGTCGTACTGGTTCAGATCCATTCGGGCACCTGCCACGACGATCCGAAGCTCCGACGCTTCCTCGCCGGTCAACTCACGAGCCTCGTCACTGCGACCGAGTTCGATAGCGCGCTCGGGGCGTCCGAGTCCGCGCTCGCAGTCGGCCATCACCGCGATGAGGCCCGGTCCGCCTGCCATCCGTCGGGCAGCGCGAAGCTCGGACAGTGCTTCGGCCCACTCACCGGCGTGGTACGCCGCGATACCTGCGGTTTCACGCACTACGGCAATGCGGCCGGCGCGCTGACGAGCAGCGCGCGCATGCAGCAGCGCCAACTGCGGATCGTCGTCGAGCAGTCTGCTGGTCATCACGAGGTGACGTGCGACGGCGGTGGCGTTGTTCTTGTCCAGGCTCAACAGGTCTCGACGCACCGCTGGTTCGAGCTGTCCGGCTTCGACCTCGTCGGGCAGATCCGGCTCCTCGGGACGCGGCGGTCGACGGTCGGACGGTGAGCTGTTTCCGCGCCGGTCTCCGGAGAATCCGCCCTCACCGCCACGCCTGCGGGGAGGACCGTCCGAACGACGCGGGTCGCCGCGGCGGTCCTGAGCGCGGGGGTTGCGGTCTCGGGACTCGCTCGGGCGGTTGCCGCCGTCCCCTCGGGAGGGGCGACGATCGTTGTTGTCTTCCGACACGGGCGTCCTTTCGGATTTCGGTACAAACGCAAAAAGGGGACCCACCAAGTGGGTCCCCTTCTTACAACGGGTGTTCGGCGGTGTCCTACTCTCCCACACCCTGTCGAGTGCAGTACCATCGGCGCTGGAGGGCTTAGCTTCCGGGTTCGGAATGGGACCGGGCGTTTCC